>NZ_CP074137.1:0-5740499 GCF_019968685.1 Serratia sp. JSRIV006 | reverse complement strand
GGCGGACTCCACTCGAACAAGATCAATAAAAAGAAAAGAATCAGGCTACTTTTTTATAACTCATGATTTTTGACACACGCCCGGTATTGGCTGAAAAACCTGTAGGGTATGCGAACCGCCTTTCACGGTTTATGCCCTTAACGATCCTGTTTTGGGATCGCGATCGGAATGACGGATCATAGCGCAATCTGCGCAAGAGATCCTCCCCTTCATCACAGATTAGATCCATTTTATCCACAGCCCTTGAAGAGTGGCCAGTTTTTAATCAACGCAGGATCGACACCGATGAGATCTGAACCTGTGGGGCCGGGTTTTAGCACCTTTCACAGGTTATACCTGGTTATCCACGCGGATCCTTGCAGAAAACACGCAGGATCGTACGGAGATCCTTGTGATTTACCCCCGAGTCCGTATAATCTTCGCCCACGTGTGATACCTGGTTCCTTAATGGTGAGTCATTTAGCCAAGACAGGATTCTGCGGTGACCACGGGCCAACACCGGATTTTACTCCGAATTGGCAGACAACCAGGTAGGCTAGCGCGATGTGAATTGACTCAGGACTGTACAATTATTACAATCCCGCCTCTTTATGTATTGCGATTGAGGCGTCGGTCATCTTCACGCCGAGTAGCCAAACGCATTTGACTTATCAGTATTTCATTTAAGTTTAGGTAGAAATCGCTATGAAACGCACTTTCCAACCGTCCGTACTGAAGCGTAACCGTAGCCACGGTTTCCGTGCTCGTATGGCAACCAAGAATGGTCGTCAAGTTCTGGCCCGCCGTCGTGCGAAAGGCCGTACTCGTCTGACTGTTTCTAAGTAATAAAAGCTAACCCGCTGAGTGGTTAAGCTCGCTTTTCCTAGGGAGTTACGTTTGTTAACTCCCACTCATTTCACTTTCGTCTTCCAGCAGCCACAACGGGCTGGCACGCCGCAAATCACCATCCTCGGCCGCCTGAACCAGCTGGGGCATCCCCGCATCGGTCTTACCG
The DNA here is from genome assembly GCF_019968685.1 of Serratia sp. JSRIV006. NCBI lineage: Bacteria > Pseudomonadati > Pseudomonadota > Gammaproteobacteria > Enterobacterales > Yersiniaceae > Serratia > Serratia sp. JSRIV006. The sequence goes on along the minus strand of NZ_CP074137.1, from coordinate 5,739,505 downwards.
TCGCCAAAAAACACGTCAAACGCGCGCATGAACGCAACCGGATCAAACGCCTAACCCGCGAAAGCTTCCGTTTACGTCAGCACGAGCTACCGGCGATGGATTTTGTGGTGGTGGCCAAAAAAGGGATAGCGGATTTGGATAATCGTGCACTGACGGAAGCTTTGGAAAAATTATGGCGTCGCCACTGTCGCCAGGCTCCCGCATCCTGATCGGGCTGGTTCGGGCGTATCAGCTCGTGCTCAGCCCGCTGCTTGGGCCACGTTGTCGCTTCCAGCCGACATGTTCTCATTACGCAATTGAGGCATTACGCAGGTTTGGCATGTTAAAAGGCAGTTGGTTGACATTGAAACGCGTATTAAAATGCCACCCTTTGAACCCAGGTGGCGATGATCCCGTGCCGCCGAAAACCGACGATAACAGAGAACACTAACGATGGATTCGCAACGCAATCTTCTCCTCATCGCTCTGCTGTTCGTGTCTTTCATGATCTGGCAGGCCTGGCAAGTGGACAACGCTCCGCAACCAGTAGCCACCCAGACCACGCAACAGACTGCGAACCCAGCAACCGGTGATGCCGCAAGTTCAGCTGTACCAGGCAGTGGCCAGGGTAAACTGATCACCGTTAACACTGACGTGCTGTCGCTGACCATCAATACCCGTGGTGGCGATATCGAGCAGGCTAAACTGTTGGCCTACCCGGAAACCCTGGGTTCATCGACTCCATTTACGCTGCTGGAATCCACCCCGTCATTCGTCTACCAGGCACAAAGCGGCCTGACGGGCCGAGACGGCCCGGATAACCCGGCAAACGGCGAGCGTCCTCTGTTTGAGGCGGCGCAGGATACCTTCACGCTGGCTGATGGCCAGGATGAACTGCGTATTCCGCTGACCTTTACCGGCAAAGACGGTTCGGTCTTCACCAAGACCTTTGTGCTCAAGCGTAACCATTATGCCGTTGGCGTGGACTACTCCATCGTCAACAAAAGCGCGACTCCGCTGGAACTGACCCTGTTTGGCCAGTTGAAGCAGACCACCGACTTGCCTAAGCATCGTGACACCGGCAGCAACAACTTTGCACTGCACACCTTCCGTGGTGCGGCTTACTCATCCAGCGAAGACAAATACCAAAAGTATGCGTTCGACAAGGATGAGAATCTGAACGTCACCACCCAGGGCGGCTGGATTGCGATGTTGCAACAGTACTTCGCCACCGCGTGGGTGCCGCAGACTCAGGGCGTCAACACGTTCTATACCTCTAAGCCAGGTACCAACCTGTCTGCCATCGGCTTTAAAGCTGAGCCAGTGATTGTGCAACCAGGCGCTGAGAAACAGCTGAATGCTACCCTGTGGGTTGGCCCAGAGCTGCAAGATCAGATGGCCCAACTGGCACCGCATCTGGATCTGACCGTCGATTACGGCTGGCTGTGGTTCATCTCCCAACCGCTGTTCAAACTGCTGAAGTTCATTCACAGTTTCATCGGCAACTGGGGCTTCTCGATCATCATCATCACCTTCATCGTGCGCGGCATCATGTACCCGCTGACCAAAGCGCAGTACACCTCGATGGCCAAAATGCGCATGCTGCAGCCAAAACTGCAGGCGATGCGTGAACGTATCGGTGATGACAAGCAGCGTATGAGCCAGGAAATGATGGCGCTGTACAAAGCTGAGAAGGTGAACCCGTTAGGGGGTTGCTTGCCACTGGTTATCCAGATGCCAATCTTCCTGGCCTTGTACTACATGCTGATGGGCTCGGTTGAGCTGCGTCATGCGCCGTTCATCTGGTGGATCCATGACCTGTCGGCGCAAGACCCGTACTACATCCTGCCAGTGCTGATGGGTGTGACCATGTACTTCATCCAGAAGATGTCACCCACCACCGTGACTGACCCGATGCAGCAGAAAATCATGACCTTTATGCCGGTGATCTTCACAGTGTTCTTCCTGTGGTTCCCGTCTGGTCTGGTGCTGTACTATATCGTCAGTAACCTGGTGACCATCGTCCAGCAGCAGCTGATTTACCGCGGGCTGGAAAAACGTGGTCTGCACAGCCGCGACAAGAAGAAAGTCTAGTATTGAGTTAGGCAACACCCGTAGGGGCTTATGCCCCTACGACACCAGTCACGTTGCCAGTAGAGGCGGTCATTAGACCGCCTTTTTGCATATTGTCAGAGAGATAAACCGCTATGAACACCACCGATACCATCGCTGCTCTTGCTACCCCGCCCGGACGCGGCGGTGTCGGCATCCTGCGCATTTCTGGCCGCGGAGCCAAGGACGTTGCCCTGGCGGTACTCGGTAAACTGCCTAAGCCGCGTTATGCCGATTATCTGCCGTTCCGTGACGCTGAAGGCAGTACGCTGGATCAGGGGATCGCACTGTGGTTCCCCGGCCCCAATTCCTTTACCGGTGAGGACGTGCTGGAACTGCAGGGCCACGGTGGGCCGGTGATCCTCGATCTGTTGCTCAAACGCGTGTTGGCGCTACCAGGCGTGCGGATTGCCCGCCCAGGTGAGTTCTCGGAGCGCGCTTTCCTCAATGACAAGCTGGATCTGGCCCAGGCCGAAGCCATTGCCGATCTGATCGATGCCAGTTCTGAACAGGCAGCCCGTTCAGCCATGAACTCGCTGCAAGGTGCTTTTTCCCTCCGTATCCATCAGCTTGTGGAAGCGCTCACTCACCTGCGCATCTACGTAGAAGCGGCCATCGACTTCCCGGATGAGGAAATCGACTTCCTTTCGGATGGCAAAATTGAAGCCCAATTGAACGGTGTGATGGCCGATCTGGATGGCGTGCGGGCCGAGGCGCGACAAGGCAGCCTGCTGCGTGAAGGGATGAAGGTGGTGATCGCCGGGCGGCCCAACGCCGGAAAATCCAGCCTGCTCAATGAGCTTGCAGGGCGTGAAGCAGCCATCGTCACCGACATTGCAGGCACCACGCGCGATGTGTTGCGCGAACATATTCATATCGATGGCATGCCACTGCACATTATCGATACCGCCGGGCTGCGGGAAGCCAGCGACGAAGTTGAGCGTATCGGCATCGAACGTGCCTGGAACGAGATCGAACAGGCGGATCGCGTGCTGTTTATGGTGGATGGCACCACCACCTCCGCCACCGAGCCCGCCGAGATTTGGCCAGAGTTTATGGCACGTCTGCCCAGCACCTTGCCGATCACCGTCGTGCGCAACAAGGCCGACATTACCGGCGAGGCATTGGGCCTAAGCGAAGTAAATGGTCACTCACTAATTCGCCTGTCGGCACGTACCGGTGAGGGGATCGACCTACTGCGTGACCATCTGAAACAGAGCATGGGCTTCACCAGCAATATGGAAGGCGGCTTCTTGGCCCGCCGCCGTCACTTGCAGGCTCTGGAGCAAGCGGCACAGCATCTGGTGCAGGGTAAAGAAAAGTTAGTGAGCGCTTACGCAGGGGAACTGCTGGCTGAGGAACTACGGTTGGCACAGCAGGCGTTGAGCGAAATCACCGGGGAGTTTACTTCTGATGATCTGCTCGGGCGCATCTTCTCCAGCTTCTGTATTGGTAAATAACCGGCGTCCACCTTGCTCCATCGAAGCACTCTGATAGCCACCTGGTTTATGTCCAAGTAGCGATTTTAGCCCGAACCTTCCTCTACTTGGACATCCAGATGGCACTCACTGAGCCCGAAAAGCTCACTAAGTGCACTTACTACAGTCTGTGCCTCAAGAATCTCTCGACAGCAAAGGCCTCCATACCTTTCATGCAAGTCTTAGAAGTGATGGCCTGCAATATCGCCGGTCCAAACACCGGAGCAAACTTGAACCCATGTCCAGATAAGCCTGCGGCAACAAACAACCCTTCCACTCTCGGATCGGCACCAATGATTGGGTTGCCATCGGGCGTATCATCGAAGAACGAGACACGGCTACCCACAGGGCTCACCGATCCGAATCTGCCAAATCGGGTTTCGGCGCGCGTAACGAACTGTCGTATCGCAGATTCACTCATCTGTCGGTCAAGCCGATCCGGGTCTGCCAGCTCCCTATCGTGCTGCGCCAGCGAACCGATCATATACTGATTAACTGCCGAAGGGCGAAGATAGAACCCGCGTTGACGGTCACTGTAGCCTGGCAACCTCTTCCCATTTTCATCGTTCTGGAGCTGTATGATGGCCACACACTGGCGTGATGCTGATATGGGCAGCGGGGCTTGGCAACTTTCTGATAAGGCTGCGGCCCAAGGGCCGGCCGCGTTGACAATCAAAGGGCTTCGAACCAAGCCTGTATCTGTCTCTACCCCCTCAACTAGCCTCTTTCGAGACAAAATTCGGCGGACTGTACGATGCTCTTCGATAATGGCCCCATGGCATTTTGCAGCTTGCTTGCCCTATAAGGCTTGCGGGCAGGCATGGTCGCAGTGATTCAATCGACAGGGGGAGGAACCATGGGCTGCCCATGTCCTGAAACTCAGGTTGCGACCTGGCCAGTAGCTGATCGCGTTGAGGATCACCTTCACAACCCAACCTCGACCAGAGTGCCTTGCCCAACCCTGGCATGATGGGAAACGCCAGATAGGCGAGGAAAGATAGTTTACTGGTAGGATCCACCAAGCTAACCAGGTCCTTCATGAACGAAATCTGCAGCGTTAAATTCGGCAGCATCAAGCCAGGATGCCATTGGAACTCGCTTCGTTGCTCGAAGAAGGCACTGGTAATGTGTGGGTGTGGGTGCAATAGAGCGGCAAGACTCAGATTCCGGCAAGCGCTACAAGTTCGTGCTCTGAACAGGTGTGCATCTGCTACTCCCTTCGTTTCTGCGGATGCAGTTTCTTGTGCAGCAAGCAGAGAACGACGTCTCCGATTCCAGCACTTCCTTTAAACCCCTTACTCTTTCCATAGAGTTGGCAACTATGACCCCGTGGATACTTGTCCCCGTGCATGCCATGCGAGCGCCGCTATCCAGCACAGGGCTGCAAGCAGTGAAAGTCCGATAGCAATGCTGATGGCCAAGCTTATGCCTTCCTTTGCTGCCCCGACTCCCGCCAGCAGGGCGCCAAAAATTGCTACGCCAAATGCAGAGCCGGCCTGGCGGCTGGCATTCAAAACACCTGCGGCTATGCCAGCTCGTGACCGATCGATAATATTCATCAATGAAGCTGTAGCCGCAGGAGTAATAACCCCCGCGCCAAATCCCATGGCGGGAAAACATAATGCAATGCGCCAGTACGGACCGTTATCCGTCACGGCATACAGGCCGAGAAAGCCGATCGCGTACAGCAGAAACCCGCCAGCAACGAGGCGCAAGGATCCATACCGCTTGCCGAGCGCACCAGAGAGGAAACTGCCAATAGTCACAAAGACGGTCAATGGCAGGAAGGCCAAACCTGTCTGTAGGGCCCCCCAGCCGCGAATGGTCTGAAAGTACAGGCTCAGGAGGAAGAACAACCCGTAGAAGACCAAGGCCGAAATCATCGACACCAATGCCGCAGTTGAAAACACAGCGCTCTTGAAAAATCTCAAGGGCAACATCGGTTCTCTTGACTTTGCTTCCGTAACCACGAAAAGTGCCCAAGCCACCGTTGAACCCAGTACACCTGCCGCTATCCATCGGCTACTCCAGCCTAGCTCCGCGCTTTCAATAAGCACAGCCACTGACGATGCCAACGCAACGATGGCGAGCATCTGCCCTGCACCATCAAGGTGGCGCGTCGAATGAATGGCAACCTCTTCGCTTCGGATGCGCGTCGTCAACCATGCCCCCAGTAGCGCCAAAGGGACATTGACCAGGAAGATGCTGCGCCAACCCAGAAGGTGTATCAGCACGCCGCCAACAAGGGGACCCGCAGCCATTGCGATGCCTCCGAAGCCAGCCCACTTGCCGATCGCACTCGCGCGCTCATCCGTATTTGTGTATGCGCCATTGATGAGGGTCAGCGAGCAGGGAACGAGCATCGCAGCTCCGATCCCTTGAAGTACCCGTGCAATGACGAGAACCATCAATGTCGGCGCAAGACCGCATAGTGCGGAGGCCGCTGAGAAAACCAGCAGGCCGGCAAGATAGATCCTCTTCGCCCCCATGCGATCTCCAAGCGTCCCCCCCGTGAGCAGCAGGCAAGCAAATGTAAGTGTGTAAGCGTTGACCACCCACTGAAGACCGGACACGCCCGTCTGGAAACTGGCGGAGATCGGCTCTAGAGCAACGTTGACTATGGAGGTATCAAGGATGACGATGACGTAGCTGAGACTCGTCGCCAATAGCACTCGAGCTTGCTGGTCTTTCCTATCACTCATGGAAGCATCGCCTTAGTAAACTGATTAATAATTGACTATATCGGGCTTTGCTTTGAAAATTATTCGACGCGTATCGAACTATACCCGTAGCCATTACGTGGCGCTTTGACGGAAATCCTATACATGTCCACTTACAACATATCGACGATTGCTCACTTGATTGCCGAGCCAGTTCGCGCAGTCATTCTGATTACGCTGTCGGATGGCAGCGCACTATCGGCTGGCGCGCTTGCCGAGGCCGCAGGCGTCACCGCACAAACCACGAGTTCCCATCTCTCCAAGCTTCTCTATGGCGGACTGATTACGATGCAGCGTGCAGGGCGTCATCGCTACTACCGCCTCGCCGGTCCACAAGTGGTTGCCGCATTGGAGAGTTTGGCATGTGTTAGCCCTCCTGAAACCGTCTGGCGAACCACGCCGAATCGTTCTGCACGAAACCTCCAGTTCGCCCGTTGCTGCTATGATCATCTGGCGGGAGAGGTTGGTGTGGCGATCACTCAGGCCATGCTGGAGCGCCATTTGATAGCGGAGAGTGATGGTCGTACATATGTGCTTACCGAAGAGGGATATGAATGGCTTGAGCGCATCGGCCTTGACATCGGTGACCCTGCTCTTATGCAAGGTCACCACGCTCGACAATGTCTCGATTGGACGGAGAGACAGCATCATGTGGCCGGTCCGCTGGGTGCGCACCTGATGAAGGCATACATCGCCTGGAAATGGATGAAGAAGAACCCTGGGACCCGTTCGATTTCAATCACGAAGCTAGGATGGGTAGCCCTGCGAGAGCACTTCGGCATCGAGCAAGGTACGGGGGCCAACGAGCTTTCCGTAACCAGTGTCAGCAACCGAGCCACGTAGCCTCATTACCGCTGGCTAGTCCTCCCCACTTGGTACTGATTTCGCGCGCTTGCCGAACATGGCTTCGATCTCGATGATTCGATGCTCAAGTTGTAACCCGGTCTCCCGCCACGCAGGAATGGCTTTGCCGAGGCGCCGGTGCCACGCCACCAGATTGTCGAACTCGCTATATGGCGCGACCGTACCGGCTAAATCGCGCTTCTTCACTGTGCTATGCCAAGCTTCGTAGATGCGGGTAATACTCGGGTCAACGTGCTGGTTCATGTAGTTCCTCCGATGTGGATACGCGTACAGCCATGCTCAATTTACTCATTGAACGAACTATATCCACGGCCGCGAGAGTAATGTTTCGGGCCGTATCGAAGTTTTTCTTTCGGCGGTATTCAGCCCGGTGCAATAAAATTAACTTGTTGTTTTTATTGATAATATTTTCGTTGAAAGACACCACCCTCTCGAGCTCTGCAAGCCCAGCAACCACTTTAAGTATGTAGCCCTGATCCGGCACTGACGAGGTAGCCAGATGGGCCGTATGTCAGCCAAAGTCTTCCTCCGCGTCCGCAGCCCAGAATTAACCATCTGTTAATAATGTATTTATTTTCCGCCAGCTAAAAGCGCCACTACCTTGCCGCCATACCACCCCGCTGCTTTTTCATTCAACAGAAGAATAATTAAGAAAAAGATCATGCGAATTCTTAATGAAAAATCTTAACGTAATGCTTACTCTAGCACTCCAGTTTTTTTATGAGCCTCGGTCATGGAGTGAACAATGGCTTGTCATTTTATCCGATGGGATGCGGTTGCAGAGCGTTTAGATACTCATCGGCTCCCTGAAGACCTGATCGAAAGAACTGCTCGCTTTTCCGTCAAGCGCCGCCGGCGTTTTTTGCAAGGCCGGATCCTGTTGGCCGAAATGATATTTTATTTGTATGGTATCCCGGTACTTCCCCCCATTGCTACGGCACCGACCGGGCGCCCGTGCTTTGCCGATCATCATCTACCTGACTTCAGCCTCGCCTATGCTGGCAATACCGTAGGCGTGCTACTGAGCCTAGAAGGCAAGGTGGGGTTGGATATTGAGGTGATGCGCGCACGGAGCCACAACCTGCTGCATCAATACTCCAGCACCACGGAGAACGCATGGATCGCGGCGCAGAACGACCGCTTGGAAGCCGAAACCCAGCTGTGGAGCATCCGCCAATGCGTGCTGAAACTGGCCGGCCTGGGTAACAGTGGCCAGAGTTTGCTGAATTTGCACCCTTTTTCCGGCCAATTACGCTGCAACACCCTGCCTAACGTGCACGTCATGAGTGATGCAGGGGAGTATCTCAGCTGGGCCTGCGCCCATCAGCCTGGCTTGGATCGGCTGATTTGCTGGCAATATGACGATAGCCAGGGCTTACAGAAATGTGGCGAAATTTCATCGCGCAACCCGCCCCTCTCCACACACTTTTTGAAACTGACCAGCCTCGCCTCTGTTACACGTTGAAAGCACCGATTTAACGTCTGCCTTCGGGGGAATAATCAAAATAAAACTTTTCTTAACGCATGATTTACTGCTTTGAATTGTAAAAACAGATAAAGACTTAGCCTCTACCTAGGATACATCCCTTATTTGCCCTATTATCTGCTGGTTGTTCTAAGCTGAGTCTGTTCATCAGAAAAGGGAGAATCAAAATGTCAGAGCAAGCACTAAAGATCGTCACGCTACTGGGGAGCCTTCGTAAAGGCTCTTATAACGCCATCGTCGCACGCGCTTTACCTCAGTTAGCTCCTCAGGGTGTTACTATCGAAGCCCTTCCCTCCATCCGCGATATCCCACTGTACGATGCAGACCTCCAGCAAGAAGAGGGTTTCCCGGCCGCGGTAGAAGCCATTGCCGAACAAATCCGTCAGGCTGACGGCGTGATCATCGTAACGCCAGAATATAACTACTCTGTGCCAGGTGGCCTGAAAAACGCCATAGACTGGCTGTCCCGTTTGCCTAACCAACCGCTGGCTGGCAAACCGGTAGCAATCCAGACCAGCTCTATGGGGCCGATTGGCGGAGCACGTTGCCAATATCACCTACGCCAGATCCTGGTGTTTCTGGATGCCATGGTGATCAACAAACCTGAGTTTATGGGGGGAGTGATACAGAATAAGGTTGATGAGCAGGCGGGTGAACTGGTGGACCAAGGCACGCGGGATTTCCTGACCGGCCAGTTGTCCGCATTCAGCGACTATATCCGCCGTGTAAAATAAGCTGCCAGGCGGCGCACAGAGATAACACTATCGAAGGCGCCGTTTTTCATCGTTTTCTCATTAATATTATTGAAAAACAAAGTTATAAAATCATGCCTTTTTTTATTTTAGCCATCTTTTTGGCTTTTGCCACCAGTCCATTGTTTGCTGCACCCATGCTCTATCCTGAGGGAGAAGAGCCGCTAGAACTGCCTATCCATAGCCCGCTGAGTAAGCCATTACCTCGCTCAGCGTACAATCATGAGGATAAAAAAGCCGGCGCCACATCGCTATATCTGACGTTGATGCGTGAAGATGGCCGTAATATCTGGGCCCCCTTTCAACTGGCTGCCTCCTCGGCCGAACAGGGTCAGACCGAGTTAGCCGAACGTTATCTGCAACTTAGCGCCAAGCGAGGATTGTGGTATTACTACAATCTGCTGGAGGACGACTCGTTCAGCAGCATTCAGCAAAGTGACACCTACCGTTCAATTCTGGCCACCACCAAAGCGCGCTATCAGCAACACGCCGCAAAGTTTGAAGGTAAACCTCACTATGCCGTGCCGAGTGGCGAGCCCCCGGCCGGAGGCTGGCCAACCATCGTCTACCTCCATCCCTACGGGAAAGCCGCCACCATCATTCCAGAGGATAGGTTGCTGTTTGCCGAAGCCGGGGTGGCCTACATTGAGATAAACGGCACCCAGATGCTGGCGGAGGGGAGCTTTCGCTGGTCTAACTACAGCTCTACCAGCACCCAGAACGCCATTCAACGCACCCTGGAAAGCCTTGGCCCCAAGCTGAAGCTTAATCTCCAACAGGTTTACCTGACCGCCCGTGGTCAGGGGGCGCTACACGCGGCTAACCTGATGGCCAATTACCCGCAGTTTTATTCCGGAGCGCTGCTGATTGCCCCGAAGGGCCGCCTCCTCCCAGCGAAGCATTCACTGGCAGAAAACAAACGCATCATGATTGCCTATTACGATCGACAGAATTTCAACGATCGGGCGCTGGCTCTTGATTTTGCTGACTTGTTCAGAGACAAAAATCAGGTCGAGATCGCCAATTTTGCCGAGGGGGAAGATAATATCGGTGGCTGGCAGACGCGGTATAACCGGCCTTTACGCTGGGTAATGGGTAGAGAGCAGGATGCCTCACCCGGCGCTTGAGAGTAACAGGAGCTTACAACGGGGCGCAGCATGCTGCGCCCCACGTAGCGGGCATTAATGCCCGTCAACGAACGCAATTTTCAGCACGAACAGCAGCGCCACCACGATCACGCAGGGGCTGATTTCACGCCAGCGGCCGGTGCCCAGCTTCATGATGCAGTAAGAGATAAAGCCAAGGGCAATCCCTTCGGTGATCGAGAAGCTGAAAGGCATCATAGCGGCGGTCACAAAGGCCGGAACCGCTTCGGTCATATCTTCCCACTTCACCCGCGCCAGGCTGGAAGTCATCAGCACCCCCACATAAATCAGCGCGCCCGCAGCAGCATAAGTTGGCACCATTCCCGCCAGCGGTGACAGGAAAATCACCAGCAGGAAGAGAATGCCTACCACCACGGCGGTCAGGCCCGTGCGCCCACCAACGGCCACCCCAGAGGAGCTTTCAATATAGGCGGTGACCGAAGAGGTACCCGCAAAAGCACCGGCGACCGAGGTGATGCTGTCCACGTAAAGCGCCTGCTTCATACGCGGGAACTTGCCGTTTTCATCCGTCAGGCCAGCCTTGTCGGTCACTCCGATCAGCGTACCCGAGGAGTCAAACAGGTTGACCAGCATAAAGGAGAAAATCACACCTGCCAGGCCGATATTCAACGCCCCGGCGATATCCACCTGGCCGACCACGGAGGTGACGTCAGGCGGTAGGGAGAATACGCCGCCATATTTCACGTCACCCAGAGCCCAGCCGATCAGCGTAGTCACCACGATTGAGACCAGTACCGCAGCATGAATATTACGCGAAGCCAGCACCGCGATAATAAAGAAGCCCAAGGCTCCCAGCAGCACACTGTGAGAGGTCAGATTGCCTACCGCTACCAGCGTATCCGGGTTGGCGACCACGATACCGGCGTTTTTCAGCCCCATCATGGCGATAAACAGGCCGATACCGCTGGTGATGCCCACGCGCAGGCTCAGCGGGATATTGGCAATCATCCAGTAGCGGATACGGAAAATGGTCAGCAACAGGAAACCGATTGCGCCCCAGAAAATAGCGCCCATGCCGACCTGCCATGAAATACCCATCGCGCCGACCACCACAAACGCGAAGAACGCGTTGAGGCCCATCGCCGGAGCCAGCGCCACCGGCAGGTTAGCCAGCAAGCCCATCAGGATACTGCCCAACGCAGCAACCAGGCAGGTGGTGACAAACACCGCCTGAGTATCCATGCCCGCCGCGCCCAGGATCTGCGGGTTAACGAACACGATATACACCATGGTTAAAAAGGTGGTGATGCCGGCAATCGTTTCCGTACGTACCGTGGTGCCGTGCTGCTTGAGTTTAAACACGCGCTCAAGCAAGCCCTGATTGGCATCAAGGCTGAGGTCTTGTTTGCTCATTATAGAATTCCGAAGAGGGATTAGGACTGTCGCTGGCTATCCTATAACAAAAAGTCCGGGTTTTGACCTCGCTCACAGGTTTTTTTCGCCATCTTTACGGCTAAAACGGCCAACAAGTTGTATTTATTGAGATTGATTGCCAAAGAGGGACAACCCGCTGCGATCCGGTTAAAGTAACAGCAGTTATGACTTAACCGAGGGCGCTTACCCCAATGAATCAGGTTGAATGTGTTTTATTTGATTGCGATGGCACGCTGGTAGACAGCGAAGTGCTGTGCAGCAAGGCCTATGTGCATATGTTTGCCCACTATGGTATCGAGCTGGCGCTGGAAGAGGTATTTAAAAAGTACAAAGGGATCAAGCTCTACGAGATCATTGAGCGGGTTAACACCGAGCAGGGTGTCAATTTACCCGCCAGCGATCTGGAGCCGATTTTTCGCCAGGAAGTGGCCCGTCTGTTTGATGCCGAGCTCCAGCCGATTGCCGGTGCACGGGAGTTGCTGGCACAAATGACTGCCCCGATGTGCACCGTTTCTAACGGCCCGGTGAGCAAAATGCAGCATTCGCTGGGGTTAACCGACATGCTGTCCTATTTTGATGACCGGTTGTTCAGCGGCTACGATATTCAACGCTGGAAACCCGATCCGGCCATCGTATTCCATGCCGCCCAACAGATGCAGGTGCCCGTAGAGCGCTGTATTCTGGTGGATGATTCCGTTGCCGGTGCCCAGGCAGGGATCGCGGCTGGCATCCCGGTGTTCTACTTCTGCGCCGATCCTCATAATCAACCGATCGATCACCCGCTGGTGACGACGTTTGAGGATCTGGCACAACTGCCTGCGCTATGGCAACAGCGGGGTTGGCAACTTACCCGTTAAACCGCGTTGATATTCAGCGGGGAAAATACCCCGCTGAACTTTATCGATTAACGATAGGATCCCAGCGGAACTTCGGCGTCAGGCTCATGGGTAATTCTGTTACGTAAGTCCCGGCGTACTATCTCAATCACCCAAAACCAAAATATATGCCCCAATATTTCAGAAAGATACTCATCAAATGGCAGCATTGAAAGTGGGGGAGTCAAACCAAGCAGAGGGAAACTAATGCCATGCACGGCAACGGTGGCAATGATACCCGCCAACACCCCCTGCCAGAGTTTGATCTTTGGAAAAACTTCGGCAACCAAGCAGTAACCGATAGCAAAGACCAACGAAAATATGACGTGCGTAACCATAACCGGATTAATAATATGCTCAGAAAAGGTATATACCGTACCGGTTGGATCTATCCCAAGATAATCTCTTAAAAAAAGGTAGGGCGGGTTAAATTCAGCCCGGCCATCACTCAGGGTTCTTGGCGGTAGCGGAACCTCAGCCCCCCATTTGACAAAAGCAGAGAGGATCCCGCCAATAATGCCAACAAACAAGGCAACGCCATACCGCCGCCGACTTGGATCCGTTGTTATAAATAACGCACTAATTTTCATAATGATTACCATCCAATGGAAATATATAAATCAATCTTACTTATACTCTAAATAACTCAAGCTGCATTAAAAAAGTGCAATACGTTGATCTCAATCATAAATTTAACGTAATACGATAATAAATTGTAATACGTCAAGCCCCTCAATCATGACAACTAATTAGCCATGGTATAGATAGGGGCAGCCATTCCTATTGTGTCTGATTAACTAGCCGGTAGCGGCGGGCGATTACGCCACCAGCGCCAGCTGCGTTTTAGCGCTTTGGTCTGCGGGCTAAGGCGTTTATTCAGCCCGTTCGCCAGCACGTCCAGCGTCAGGCAGAAGATAAAATAGACCAGCGCCACAAACAAGAACACCTCCATCGGGTAAACCATGCTGCGGTTATTGACCTGCGTAGCCAGAAAGGTCAACTCCCCCACGCCGACGATGTACGCCAGCGAAGTGTCTTTAATCAATGAGATCCACTGGTTGATAAACGAAGGCACCATCATACGCAGCGCCTGCGGCAAGACGATCATCCGCAGTACCTGCCAGCGGTTTAAACCAAGCGATAGCCCCGCCTGCCACTGTCCGGCACCAATAGCCACGATGCCCGCTTTTACCGCATGGGCCAGATAGGCCGAGGCGATCAACGCCAGCGCGCACACCACCGTGGTAATTTCAGGGATATCGACACCAAACACGATTGGCAGCAGGAAGTAAGTCCAGAAAATCAGCATGATCACCGGGATGGCGCGGAAGAACCCGAGCACCATAGCCAATAACCCAGCCAGCACCCCACGCGACATCGCCAGCGCGACGCCCAGCAGCGTGCCCAGAATTGCCGAAGCCAGCCCGGCCATCAGGCTGATCGCCAACGTCAACGCAGCACCGCCCAAAGGCCCATCCGGGAAGGTGCCCCACAGCAGGTAGCCCAGGTTTTCCTGGATAACGGTAAAGTCCATCTTAGTGTCCCCGCAGCGGTTCGCGCTGTTGACGCCACATGCCCCAACCTTCCAACAGGGCAATAATGGCGATATACAGTACCGTTGCCACGCCAAACGCCTGGAAGGTCCGCAGGGTTTCGGTTTCCACCTGGCGCGATGCGTAAGACAGCTCAGCCAGGCCGATCGCCATGGTTAACGATGAGTTCTTAATCACGTTCATGTACTGCCCCAGCAGCGGCGGGAAAGCGATTTTCAGCGCCTGCGGCAGCACCACATAGCGCATCGATTGCCAACCGGTCAGCCCTAGCGCGTAGGCCGCATGCTTTTGCCCACTGGCGACGCCACGGATGCCAGAACGGATCTCTTCGGCAATAAACGCGGTGGAATAAAGCGTCAGACCGAAAAAGCCCGCCAGGAATTCAAACGAGGGCCAGTCGAGAAAACCTAACTGGTGGGGGGTATTCAGCCATTGCATGGCGAAGGAGGGCAAGATTTGCCCGGCGGCGAAATACCAGAAGAACAGTTGCACCAGCAGAGGAGTATTGCGAAATAGCGCGCTATAGGCCACCGCCAGCCAGCTTAAGGGGCGCAGGCTGCTGTCCCGCATCGCCGCCAGACCAAAACCCAGCAGCGTTGCCGCAAGCCCGGCACAGGCCGACAGCCATAAGGTCATCAAGAAGCCATTCCATAGCCAGCTCAGATACTGCGGCGCCAACAGCCAGTCTGAGAGTTGTTGCAGATTCATACGAGGTACTTCCCCTCACCCCAACCCTCTCCGCCACGGTACAAAATCAGGGGGAGAGGGAAAAGGGAGATTAGGCTTTAGGTTGCTGATCCAATGGGCCGATCTTGAAATCGCCACGCGGTTGGGCGGTTTTGGTTTCCGGGCCGAACCAGCGATCGTAAATCTTCACCGCATCGCCGTCTTTTTCCAGTTTGATCAAGGTATCGTTAACGGTAGCCGTGAGGCGATCTTCGCCTTTCGGGATACCAACGCCCTGATATTCTTTGGTGATGCTGAACGGAGAGATTTCAAAGTCGGCTTTTTGCGCGGCAGGCAGGTTGCCTAGCAGGCCAACCAGTTTGGCATCGTCCTGGGTGATGGCCTGCACGTTGCCGTTACGTAGGGCAACAAACGCCAGTGGGGTATCGTCGTAAGAGATCACCTTGGCCGTTGGGTAGTGCTCACGCAGGGTAATTTCCTGCACGGTGCCTTTATCCGCGCCGATGCGCAGCTTCTTGATATCTTCAGGGGTTTTCAGCACGCCCTTATGGGCAATGAATTTCTGGCCGGTAGCAAAATACGGCACGCTGAAATTCACCTCTTTGGCACGCTCGTCGGTGATAGTGAAGTTGGCCGCGATCAGATCAACCTTTTTGGACACCAGCAAAGGAATGCGGTTAGCCGGGTTGGTGGCGCGCAGTTCAACCTTGACGCCCAGCGCCTTACCGATGGCTTCGGCCACGTCCACGTCATAACCCACCAGCTTTTTGCTCTGCGGATCGACATAACCAAACGGTGGGTTGCTATCGAATACCGCAATACGCACCACGCCAGCTTTTTGAATATCATCGAGTTTATCGGCATGTGCCACACCGGTGGCAAGGCTGGTCAGGCTGGCTAACAGAGATAAGGCTAAGACGCGCTGTTTCATGAAAGGCTCCCAAGTGATTGATGTCCCGCTGGCTGATAAGCTAGCAAGCCTCACTTAGGTCAGGAAATAATATTAAACGCTATAGTTATAACCTTTTTAACTTTGCGGTTTTTAAATGGCATAAAGGCGCCATCTTCAGCGCCTTCTGGAGTAAATCACTGGTTGAATTACGCTTTTTTCTCGTCTTTACCGTCTGACAACAGTTTGTCCAGCGCATCGCCACCGATATGGCGGAAATCCTGGCCTTTGACGAAGTAGAAGATGAATTCGCAAATATTCTGGCAGCGATCGCCGATACGCTCGATAGAGCGGGCACAGAACAGCGCCGTCAGCACGCTCGGAATGGTGCGCGTATCTTCCATCATGTAGGTCATCAGCTGACGCACGATGCCTTCATATTCCTGATCGACCTTCTTGTCTTCGCGGTAAATCCGGATCGCTTCATCCAGATCCATACGCGCAAAGGCATCCAGCACGTCGTGCAGCATTTGCACGGTATGGCGGCCCAGTGACTCTAGGCTGACCAGCAACGGCTGATGCTGGTGCGAGAATTTCTCCAGGGCGGTGCGACAGATCTTGTCCGCTACGTCGCCGATGCGTTCCAGCTCGGAAATGGTCTTGATGATCGCCATTACCAGGCGCAGGTCGCTGGCGGTCGGCTGGCGTTTGGCGATGATGCGCACGCAGGCTTCATCGATCGCCACTTCCATCATATTGACCTTGGCATCGCCCTCAATCACCCGCTTGGCCAGTTCACCGTCCTGGTTATGCATCGCGGTAATGGCATCGGTCAGCTGTTGCTCCACCAGCCCGCCCATGGTCAGTACCTGGGTGCGGATGTGCTCGAGTTCAGCGTTGAACTGGCCGGAAATGTGTTTGTTTAAATTCAGGTTATCCATGATGCATCCTAATCAACCATAGCGGCCAGTAATGTAGTCTTCGGTCTGCTTTTTCTGTGGCGCGGTAAACAGAGTGTCAGTATCGCTGAACTCGATCAACTCACCCAGATACATAAATGCGGTGGAGTCGGAACAACGCGCCGCCTGCTGCATATTGTGGGTCACGATCACCACGGTGTAGTCAGACTTCAGCTCGCTGATCAGCTCTTCAATCTTGCCGGTGGAAATCGGATCCAGCGCTGAGCAAGGCTCATCCAACAACAGCACTTCCGGGCGAATGGCAATGCCGCGCGCAATGCACAGGCGTTGCTGCTGGCCACCGGACAGGCTGTAACCGCTTTGGTGCAGCTTGTCCTTGGTCTCGTTCCACAGTGCTGCCTTGGTCAGCGCCCATTGGACACGCTCGTCCATATCCGCACGGGACAGCTTCTCGAACAGGCGCACGCCAAAGGCGATATTGTCGTAAATCGACATGGGGAACGGCGTTGGCTTTTGGAACACCATGCCCACCTTGGCACGCAGCAGCGCGATGTCCTGGTTATCGGTCAGGATGTTTTGCCCGTCCAGCAGGATATCGCCTTCAGCACGTTGCTCGGGGTAAAGCTGGTACATCTTGTTGAAAGTCCGCAGCAGCGTCGATTTGCCGCAGCCGGAAGGGCCGATAAACGCGGTCACCTTGTTCTTGGCGATATCCAGCGTGATGTTTTTCAGCGCATGGAATTTGCCGTAGTAAAAGTTCAGATCGCGTACCTGAATTTTGCTGCTGGAAGTGGAGTCAACCATACTCATCAAGACTTCTCTCTTTTCACGGTGTCGCCTGAGCGGCACCTAAATTTTTATGAATGCTTTTTCTTGGCGAAAATCACACGCGCCAGGATATTCAGTAACAGTACGCACAGGGTGATCAACAGTACCCCGGCCCAGGCCAGCTGTTGCCATTCGGCAAACGGGCTCATGGCAAACTTGAAAATGGTGACCGGCAGGTTGGCGATCGGCTGCATCAGGTCGGTGCTCCAGAACTGATTCGACAGCGAGGTAAACAGCAACGGAGCGGTTTCCCCTGCTATACGCGCAATCGCCAGCAGCACGCCGGTGATAATGCCGGAAACAGATGCCTTCAGCGTAATGGCGGAAATCATGCGCCATTTCGGTGTGCCCAACGCATAGGCCGCTTCACGCAGCGTGTCTGGTACCAGCTTGAGCATGTTCTCGGTGGTGCGGATCACGATCGGGATCTGTAACAGAGCCAGCGCAATAATCCCGGCCCAACCGGAGAAGTGTTCCATCTTCGCCACCACCACGGTGTAAACGAACAGGCCCACGACGATCGACGGTGCGGATAACAGAATATCGTTGATAAAGCGGATCACTTCCGCCAGCCAGGATTTACGGCCGTATTCCGCCAGATAGATCCCCGCCATGATGCCCAGCGGAGTACCGAAAATGGTGGCCCACAGGATCAGCAAGCCACTACCGGCGATAGCGTTAGCCAGACCACCACCCGCCGTATTCGGCGGCGGCGTCATTTCGGTAAACAGCGCCAGCGACATGCCATCGATGCCCTTGGTAATGGTCGAAAACAGGATCCACACCAGCCAGAACAGGCCAAAAGCCATAGTCGCCATCGACAGGAACAGCGCCAGACGGTTTTTCTGCCGACGCCAGGCCTGCATTTTACGGCGGCTTTCCGCCAGTGCTACCGGGTTTTGCATATCCATCGTTGCCATGTTAGCGACCCTCACGCTTGGCCAGGCGCATCACCATCAACTTCGACAGCGCCAGGACGATAAAGGTGATCACAAACAGGATCAGCCCGAGCTGCATCAATGCAGAGGTATGTAGCCCGGATTCCGCTTCGGCGAATTCGTTGGCCAGCGCCGAGGTGATGCTGTTGCCCGGCATATACAGCGAGAAACTGTCGAGCTGGTAGGTGTTACCGATAATAAAGGTCACCGCCATGGTTTCCCCCAGGGCGCGCCCCAGGCCAAGCATCACGCCACCGATCACGCCGTTTTTGGTGAACGGCAGCACAATGCGCCAGATCACTTCCCAAGTGGTGCAGCCGATGCCATAGGCCGACTCTTTCATCATCACCGGGGTCTGTTCGAACACATCGCGCATCACCGCCGCAATGTAAGGAATAATCATAATGGCCAGGATCACCCCGGCAGCCAGAATACCGATACCAAATGCCGGGCCGGAGAACAGCTCGCCAACGATCGGGATACCGGACAGCACTTCCCCCACCGGGGTTTGGAAATATTTGGCGAACAGTGGAGCAAACACGAACAGGCCCCACATGCCGTAAACGATACTCGGGATCGCCGCTAACAGTTCTATCGCGATCCCCAATGGGCGCTTGAGCCAGTTAGGGGCCAACTCGGTCAGGAACAGGGCAATACCAAAACTGACCGGCACGGCGATAATCAGCGCAATCACCGAGGTGACGACCGTGCCGTAGATCGGCACCAGCGCACCAAACTGCTCGGCTGGCGCATCCCACTCTTTGGTCCACAGGAAGGCAAAACCGAACTTCTGCATGCTTGGCCAGGAGGCGATAATCAGCGAAACGATGATGCCGCCCAGCAACAATAGGGTAATCAGCGCCGCCAGTCTGACCAGCGCGCTGAAGATGATGTCACCGTTTTTGCCCGGTGCTTTAATGGTCGGCTTGTACTCAGCCATAGATTACTCTTCTGTTTAAAGCTTGGAGGGCCCGGCACGCCAGGCCCCGACAGTCAGGTTGAGGCGCGGTCTTCCGCACCCCCTGCGTTGTTAGAACAAGGCCTTACCGGAGCTGTCTTTGATGTTGGTCTTCCAGGCAGCACGGATTTGCTCGACCACTTCGGCAGGCAAGGCGG
Organism: Serratia sp. JSRIV006; assembly: GCF_019968685.1. Classification (NCBI taxonomy): domain Bacteria; kingdom Pseudomonadati; phylum Pseudomonadota; class Gammaproteobacteria; order Enterobacterales; family Yersiniaceae; genus Serratia; species Serratia sp. JSRIV006. Next base: position 5,719,768 of record NZ_CP074137.1, on the reverse strand, counting down.
CGTAATCCAGTTCGCTAGCCTGTTTGGCACCGGTCTTGTAAGCCCAGTCAAAGAACTTCAGCACTTCAGCGCCCTGCTCAGGCTTCTTCTGCTCTTTGTGCACCAGGATGAAGGTGGTGGAGGTGATTGGCCAGACGTTGTCGCCTTTCTGGTTGGTCAGGTCCTGCGCGAAGGTTTTGCTCCAATCCGCGCCTTTGGCTGCGGCGCTGAAGCTCTCTTCGGTTGGGCTGACCGCTTTGCCATCGGCAGACACTAATTTAGTGTAGGCCAGGTTGTTCTGCTTGGCGTAAGCGTATTCAACGTAGCCGATAGAGCCAGGCAGACGCTGAACGAACGCGGCGATGCCGTCATTGCCCTTGCCACCCAGGCCGGTTGGCCAGTTTACGGTTGAGCCTGCACCAATTTTCTCTTTCCACTGCGCGTTAGCCTTGGCCAGATAGCTGGTGAAGACGAAAGAAGTCCCGGAACCATCAGCACGACGCACCACGGCGATAGCCTGATCCGGCAGCTTGACGCCCGGGTTCAGCTTAACGATCGCCGGGTCATTCCATTTTTTGATGTTGCCCAGGTAGATATCACCCAGGGTTTGACCATCCAAAGTCAGCTCACCGGATTTGATGCCCGGAATATTCACCGCCAGTACCACACCACCGATCACGGTAGGGAACTGGAACAGGCCGTCCGCAGCCAGTTTTTCATCGGACAGCGGGGCATCAGAAGCACCAAAGTCAACGGTGTTGGCGATGATTTGCTTCACACCACCAGAGGAACCGATCCCCTGATAGTTAACCTTGTTGCCGGTTTCTTTCTGATAAGAATCTGCCCACTTGGCATACACCGGAGCGGGGAATGTCGCACCTGCACCGGTCAGGCTAGCAGCAGCGAAGGCGGACACAGAGGCCAAAGAGAAAGTCGCTGCCACAATACTGGCGACGGTGGTACGCATCAGTTTCATAATCCCTCCTAATGGGATATTTCAAAAATCGACGTTGAGTCGTTTTCATCAGAGTAAGTATTGCTGCAGGAGGGAAAATAGGACAGTTTGGTGACAGTAAAATGTACGAAATATGACAGTTATATTACAGCGGAGGGTGGTTGATATTTATTTGATTAAAATCAGTGAGATGACGTCATTTTTAGGCAAAAAACAATCTGCAAAAATCTGCCTGTTGCTGCACTATCTCTCTGAATATGAGCGGTTTTCGCTCTTTTTTACACGCTTGTCATATTGCCAAAAGCGGCAAAAAAACCAGCATATCATCCTTTGATGTATACCCAACTTGGGGGTAGAATATCCCCAAGTAGCAGGGAGATATCTGGTTATGGATGCTATATTTGTTGAGTTAAGTATTTTTGAAGCGAAGCGTGCTGATTATCTTTCCGATGATGAATTCAAGACATTCCAGCAGATGCTGCTGATTAATCCATTCTGCGGTGATGTTATCCAGCACACTGGCGGGTTAAGGAAGGTCAGATTTGCGGATCACCGTCGTGGAAAAGGTAAACGAGGTGGCTTGCGGGTGATCTATTATTGGTGGCTTGAAAAGTCTCACTTTTTGCTTTTTGTCATTTACGACAAAGACAAAAAAGATGACCTTAGCCGCAACGAGCGCGAGATGCTGCGTAGGATGTTGGAAATTTTGAAACAAGGGGGCACCTTATGAGCGAACTCAGCCTTTTTGAAGAACTATCCCAGGGAATGAAAGACTGGAGTGATTACAATGAGGGTAAAATCACGCTTAAAACCCACGCCGTATCACTGAAAAAAAACATATCTATGTCACCAGACGAGTTAAAAGCAATACGTGAAAAACTGCGTCTTTCACAAGCCGTTTTTGCGGATTACTTGCATACCGGTGTCACTACTTATCAAAACTGGGAACAGGGCAGAGCCAAACCCAACAAACAGGCACTTCTTTTGATCCGTATGGTTGAAAAAGACCCCATGACGCTGGATACGTTAGCTGCCTTGTAATCAACATCAAGCAGAGGTTAATCATTACTCCGGTCCAGTCATAGTAAATCCGGTGTGCTTTTTGAACGGCACCCGGATTTTCCAAGCTTCATGCCCCTCATAACTGATAATGCCTCAGCAACGGCTGATAGACCTTGCGGGAAAGCCAGGAAATCATCGCCCAAACGCTACGCTGATAAACGTTCAGGTGCCGGACGTAAACCATGCTGTATTCAATCTCCGGTTGGCAACCGCGAACCCGCTTAAAATCTGGCGCACCAGAACTCAAATTGAGAAACAGCTTACGATCCATGGCGTAGCGTAACGCAAAGGCGATCAGCCGACGATATAGCGCCAATGATGCGGGTAATTCCGTCCGATAGCCGACGATCGGCACCGTTACCGTCTGTTCCAACTGAACCATTCCCAACACCCCCACCATCTGCTGCTGGTGGAACAAACCGTACAGTTGCAACATACCCAGTTGCGAGGCCTGAGATAAATAACCAGCGGTAAACTGCACATTCTGGCGGCTGTATTTATCCAGGTAGAGCTGGTTATAAAGGCGTTCGGCACACTGCATCAGCTCGGGAGCATCGGCAGACAGCCGTTTGAACTCCCATCCCATCTGATGCAGCAGTTTGTCATCCCGGCGCGCATTGATTTTTCCCCACCAGCGTAAAGGATCGTCCAGGCAATAAACCTGACGGCTGACGATAGGCAGCCAACCTTGCCGGGAGAGCCGCGCCAACAACTCGGGAGTCTGCTGCCCATTAAGCGAACGGATCATCAACGTATGCTGGGGATAGCGCTGCAATGCCTGTTGCCGCAACGCGTCGGTATCCAGGGATTGCCAGTGGCTGCTGGTTATATTGGTCGAAAGGCACTGATTATTCAGCACCTGGAGCCGATCGACGTGTGCCAGCAATAAGGGCCACTTAAGCAGCAGCGTCAGCCCGTTGCACAGCGCCCGCAACGCGCCGTTATCGATTTTGATAATTTCATCCCGCGCGTAATCGACGATCAGCGCCAGCGGGGAAACCACATAGCAATTACCGGGTACGTAATCATTAACCGTCGCCGGTATCCAGAAACCATCCTGTTGATACTCGGTCATCGACGTCTGGAGATTGGCGATCATGCCTGGTTGTTGTAGCAGAGCCACTTGCAGGCGCTGCCAATCATTAACCTGCTCCATGCTAACCGTCCCACTCGATATCGAAAGTGCTGGCATCGGTGAGGGGCCGCCGATAGCGTAAGCTGCGGTATCCCATCTCTAACAACGCACACCACTGCGCTCCGGCACTTATCGGCCAACGGCGATCGTTGAGCAGATTAGGCGCTTGGCGAAAGTCCCGCCATAGCGTCACCAACTGCTTATCGCGCCAAGCCTGCCAGGCAAAGAATAACAGTATGATCACGCCCACATGTCCTGCCTTGGGCTGCGCTGGCTGGTATTGCAATTGCCCATCGGCGGCGATGGACATCTGAGACCCCAACAAATGCAGGCCGCTGGTGGCCCTGGGGTTACACTCAATAACAAAAATCACCCCGTCCTGTTCGATAAAATCGAACGCCACCTGGCCATGAAAGCCGGTTTTTTCCCCAAACTGACAGACAAAATCGTCCAGCCGCCGATCCTGATAGGGGATAAAGTAGCTGCCTGCGGCCTGATTGAAACAATATTTGGGTTGATATGCCTGATGAGCGATCAGCCTGCCATGTTCGAACACGGCATAGTTGCACAAGGCCACGCCGTTTAATTTCTGCTGCTGCACCCAGGGGATATGCTCGTTGAGCTGCCGATCGTTCAATACACCCGGTTTTGGCGTACGGATCACTTGGCGACCAAAGCGTGAATAAACCGGTTTCAAAATGGTCTGGGGATCGTCTGCAATTTGCGAGCAAGAGGTCAGTAATCGGGTCGCGGGAGTCCGCACCTCGCCCAATGCCGTTAACAGGCTCAGGCTTTGATATTTATGATGCAGTTCAAATAGCAACTGCCGCTCTGGCATTAGCCACTCGGTAGGCCCGATATACGCAGCAAACGCCTGGGAGAGGTAGAAGATCTCCTCACAAGTAGGGATCAGCAACCCAATAGCATGTTGGTCGAGATAGCCTTGCAGCTGCTGTTGATAACCGGCAAGGTCCTGGCGCGGTGAGGGAAGTCGTAGATAACCTTCAATCCCTTGTAAAAAGCGGCCCAGCGGCCATTTAAGGCTGTCCGCCAACCAGACGCGGTGCCCGCTGCGCAACGCAATACGTGCCCACTCTATTGCGACCGGAGCCCGTGCTCCAGTAATCAAAATATTCATTATCTACGTATACCCTTCCCTGTAGCATCACCCGCCAATCATAGCGTTAATGGTAAAACTGGGGCGAAAAAAATACCGTGTTGAGTCACCCAACACGGTATTCATAGCAGGAAGGTTAACGATTATTCCACGGTAACCGACTTCGCCAGGTTACGTGGCTGATCCACATCGGTACCTTTGATCAGGGCGACGTAATAGGACAAAAGCTGCAATGGCACGGTGTAGAAGATCGGTGCGACGATTTCTTCCACGTGCGGCAGTGGGATGATGGTCATCCCTTCGCTGCTGACGAAGCCAGCATCCTGGTCGGCAAACACATATAGCTGGCCACCACGGGCACGCACCTCTTCGATATTGGATTTAAGCTTCTCCAACAGCTCGTTGTTAGGCGCAACCACGATCACTGGCATGTCGGCATCGATCAACGCCAGCGGGCCGTGCTTAAGCTCACCGGCGGCGTACGCCTCGGCGTGGATATAGGAGATCTCTTTAAGCTTCAGCGCCCCTTCCATCGCGATCGGGTATTGATCGCCGCGGCCAAGGAACAAGGCATGATGCTTGTCAGAGAAACCTTCCGCCAGCGCTTCGATGCTCTTGTCCAATGACAGCATCTGCTCGATACGCGCAGGCAACGCTTGCAGACCGTGCACAATGTCATGCTCTACGCTTTCCGCCATGCCTTTCAGGCGGCCCAAACGCGCCACCAGCATCAGCAATACAGCAAGCTGGGTGGTAAAGGCTTTGGTGGAAGCAACGCCGATTTCGGTACCGGCCTTGGTCATCAGCGCCAGATCGGATTCACGCACCAGCGAAGAACCCGCCACGTTGCACACCGCCAGAGAACCCAAATAGCCCAGCTCTTTGGACAGGCGCAGCGCTGCCAGCGTATCAGCCGTCTCACCGGATTGAGACAGGGTGATGATCAGGCTGCCTGGGCGTACCGCTGACTTGCGATAACGGAATTCAGAGGCGATCTCGACGTCACAAGGCACACCGGCCAGCGCCTCGAACCAGTAACGAGCCACCATCCCCGAGTGGTAAGAAGTCCCACAGGCGATGATCTGCACGTGCTGCACTTTTGACAGCAGTTCGTCAGCGTGCGAGCCAAGCTCACTCAGGTCGATCTTGCCATGGCTGAAACGCCCCTCAAGGGTGTTTTTCAGCGCCATTGGCTGCTCAAAAATCTCTTTTTGCATGTAATGACGGTACGCGCCTTTGTCACCGGCGTCGTATTGCACCTGAGATTCGATCTCCGGGCGCTCAATCGCATTACCCTGCTTGTCAAAAATGCTGACGGTGCGGCGGGTCACTTCTACCACGTCGCCTTCTTCCAGGAAGATAAAGCGGCGGGTTACCGGCAGCAGGGCAAGTTGGTCGGAGGCAATGAAGTTTTCGCCTACGCCACGGCCAATCACCAGCGGGCTACCTGAACGGGCAGCCACCAATACGCTCGGATCACGGCTATCCATCACCACGGTGCCATAAGCGCCACGCAACTGCGGGATCACACGCTGAACCACTTCCAGCAGCGTACCGCCCTGCTTCTGTTCCCAATGCACCAGGTGAGCAATCACCTCGGTATCAGTTTCAGAACTGAAGTGATAGCCACGCTCAATCAGTTGTTCGCGCAGCGGTTCGTAGTTTTCGATGATGCCGTTATGCACCACCGCGATGTAATCTGAAACATGAGGATGCGCGTTCGCTTCTGAAGGTTCACCATGCGTCGCCCAACGGGTATGGGCAATCCCGGTACCACCATGCAGATCCTGTTGCTCTGCCGCTTCAGCCAGTTTTTGTACTTTACCGACACGACGTAGACGGCTGACGTTCCCCTCGCTATCCACCACGGCCAGACCCGCTGAGTCATAGCCCCGATATTCCAGGCGGCGTAAACCTTCCAGCAGGATCTCAGCGATATCACGTTGCGCTACTGCACCTACAATTCCACACATCTGTTGTATTCCTAATTAAACGCCTTGCGGGCGCTTTCGATGTCTCGACCTGATTTTTGCCGGTTTTACCGTGCTTCCCCGAGCCTGTAGAGAATGGGGATTATTATGTTTTGCTCTGTACTCTTTAGCGAAAGTACAGAGCAAAACCCTATCACCACCCCTCTCCCAAAGGAGAGGGAGGTAAAAATATTACTTTTTCTTGGTTGGACGCTGCCAGCCTTGAATGTGCACCTGCTTGACCCGGCTCAACACCAGCTCATTATCCGCAATATCACGGGTCACCGTGGTACCTGCAGCGATCGTCACCCCTTTACCTACGGTGACCGGAGCCACCAGCTGAGTGTCCGAACCGACAAACACGCCATCGCCAATAATGGTTTTGTGCTTGTTGGCACCGTCGTAGTTGCAGGTAATGGTACCAGCACCGATATTCACATCGTCGCCAATTTCGGCGTCGCCCAGATAGCTCAGGTGGCCAGCCTTGGAGCCTTTGCCCAGGCGAGCCTTTTTGATTTCCACGAAGTTGCCAACGTGGGCACCTTCTGCCAGTTCGGCACCAGGGCGCAGACGGGCAAATGGGCCAACGGTACAGGCCGCTTCCAGCTGCGCATTTTCCAGCACGCTGTAAGGGCTGATCTCGCAGTCGTCGCCAATCACGCAGTCTCTCAGTACGCAGCCAGCACCGATCTTCACGCGGTTACCCAACTTGACCATGCCTTCGATAATCACGTTAGCATCGATGGAGATATCACGGCCATGTTCCAGTACGCCACGCAGATCGAAGCGTGCCGGATCCAACAGCATCACGCCAGCCAGCAGCAACTTCTCTGCCTGCTCAGCCTGATACACGCGTTCAAGCTGGGACAGTTGCAGGCGGTTATTCACGCCTTCAACTTCGCTCAGGCGCGCCGGGTGTACCGCCTCAATCTTGTTACCCTCGGCATGCGCCAAGGCAATGATGTCGGTAATATAGAATTCACCCTGCGCGTTATTATTATTCAACTTGCCCAGCCAGCGCTTCAGATCGCGGCCATTGGCCACCAGAATGCCGGTGTTGATCTCATTAATCTGGCGCTGCTCATCGTTGGCATCTTTATGTTCGACAATACCCACCACGGTGCCGTTTTCGCGTACGATGCGGCCATAACCGCTCGGGTCTTGCAGCTTCACTGTCAGCAGGCCGATCCCCCCCTGAGGTTTGGCTGCCAGCAGACGCGTCAGCGTTTCGACGGCGATCAGTGGCACATCGCCATACAGCATCAGCACGTCTTCATCATCGGCAAAATGCGGTGCCGCCTGCTGCATAGCATGGCCAGTTCCCAACTGCTCAGCCTGCAACACCCAGTTTAGTGCATCATTGCGCAGGGTGCTTTTCAGCAGCTCGCCGCCGTGGCCGTAAACCAGATGGACGTTTTTGGCGCCCAGCTTCATGGCGGCATCAATGACGTGCTGCACCATTGGCTTACCCGCCAGCGGATGTAACACCTTGGGAAGGTCGGAATACATGCGTGTTCCCTTGCCCGCGGCGAGGATAACCACGCTCATTGCGCTGTTAGACATAAGCAACCTGATAACTCCATTTTGATGGACGAAAGTAAAACCGTTTGATGGCGGAATTACTACATATTTCTCTACACGAATCCGGCGCAGGCCGCATGGCTCCTAGCCTGCCGCCAATGGCTGTAATCCAACCGTACGGTGAAAAAACTGTCGGCGATCGGCGACGCTTAATTCAACTGAAAGCGCTAATACAGCACAATGCCTAGCCGGATGAAACGCTTATTTTAAAACAAAAAAAAAGCGACCCACAGGGGCCGCTTTCTTATTTCCACACGCTGCAGGCAACGCGGGAATTTACATCGCTTTTCTGGTGAGCTCGATAACGCGCAGTTTCGCGATCGCTTTCGCCAGTTCAGCAGATGCCTGAGCATAGTCGACATCGCCATGAGAGCTACGGATGTGCTCTTCAGCTTTACGCTTAGCTTCCAGCGCTCTCGCTTCGTCGAGGTCCGTTCCACGGATGGCAGTGTCCGCCAGCACGGTTACCACGCTCGGTTGTACCTCAAGGATACCGCCGGACAGGTAGATGAACTCTTCTTCACCGTGCTGTTTAACAATACGCACCATGCCAGGCTTGATGGCAGTCAGCAGCGGCGCATGGCCAGGGAAGATCCCCAGTTCGCCTTCGCTGCCTGTCACCTGGATCTTCTGCACCAGGCCGGAAAACATCTGTTTTTCCGCGCTGACGACATCCAGATGGTAAGTCATAGCCATATCACCCTCCTCTCAAGGCGTTACAGTTTCTTGGCTTTTTCCACTGCTTCTTCAATGGTGCCAACCATGTAGAACGCCTGCTCCGGCAGGTGGTCATAGTCGCCGTCCATAATGCCTTTGAAACCACGGATGGTGTCTTTCAGCGATACGAACTTGCCCGGAGAACCGGTAAAGACTTCTGCCACGAAGAACGGCTGAGACAGGAAACGTTGGATTTTACGCGCACGGGATACAACCAGCTTGTCGTCTTCTGACAGCTCGTCCATACCCAGGATGGCGATGATATCTTTCAGTTCCTGGTAGCGTTGCAGAATAGACTGCACGCCACGCGCTACGTCGTAGTGCTCCTGGCCAACTACCAGCGGATCCAGCTGACGGCTGGTGGAATCCAGCGGGTCAACGGCCGGGTAGATACCCAGAGAAGCGATGTTACGGCTCAGTACCACGGTTGCATCCAAGTGAGCAAAGGTGGTGGCTGGTGATGGGTCAGTCAAGTCATCCGCAGGAACGTAAACGGCCTGCACAGAGGTGATTGAACCGGTCTTGGTAGAGGTGATACGTTCTTGCAGAACACCCATCTCTTCCGCCAGCGTTGGCTGATAACCTACCGCCGATGGCATACGGCCCAGAAGTGCGGACACTTCGGTACCGGCCAGGGTATAACGGTAGATGTTATCGACGAACAGCAGTACGTCACGACCTTCGTCACGGAACTTCTCAGCCATGGTCAAACCGGTCAGCGCAACGCGCAGACGGTTACCTGGTGGCTCGTTCATCTGGCCGTAAACCAGGGAAACTTTGTCCAGTACGTTGGAGTCGGTCATTTCGTGGTAGAAGTCGTTACCCTCACGAGTACGTTCACCCACGCCCGCAAACACAGAATAACCGGAGTGCTCGATCGCGATGTTACGGATCAGCTCCATCATGTTTACGGTTTTACCTACACCAGCACCACCGAACAGGCCGACTTTACCACCCTTGGCGAACGGGCAGATCAGGTCCATTACCTTGATACCGGTTTCCAGCAGATCCTGGGAGTTGGACAGCTCTTCGTAGCTTGGCGCCGGGCGGTGAATAGCCCAACGTTCTTCTTCGCCGATGTCGCCCTTCATGTCGATTGGTTGACCCAATACGTTCATGATACGGCCCAGGGTAGCTTTACCTACCGGTACTTCAATTGGGTGCTGCAGGTCGGTTACGGCCAGACCACGACGCAGACCGTCTGAGGTCCCCATTGCGATACAGCGAACCACGCCGCCACCCAGCTGTTGCTGAACTTCCAGCACCAATTTCTCGGAGCCGTTTGCGACCTCAAGAGCGTCGTACACTTTTGGTACGGCATCCTGAGGGAACTCGACGTCCACCACGGCGCCGATTACCTGGATAATCTTTCCAGTAGCCATCTTGAATCCTCTACGTAATTCGTAAACCTAGCTTAAACCGCGGAGGCTCCCGAAACGATCTCGGTGAGTTCCTGAGTGATGCTGGCCTGACGCGCCTTGTTGTATACCAACTGCAGCTCTTTGATCAGGCTACCGCCGTTATCGGTTGCGGCTTTCATCGCGACCATTCGTGCGGCCTGCTCGCTGGCCAGGTTTTCCACGACGCCCTGATAAACTTGCGATTCCACATAACGGCGCAGCAAGGTATCAAGCAGCACTTTTGGATCGGGTTCATACAGGTAATCCCAGGATTTTTTCTTCAGTTCACTGTCATCAGAAGGTGGCAATGGCAGAAGTTGCAGTAACTGCGGTTCCTGGGACATCGTATTAACAAATTTGTTGCTGACAACGTACAGCTTGTCTAAACGACCTTCGTCGTAGGCTTGCAGCATCACTTTCACTGGACCGATCAGATCCGACAGGGAAGGGTTATCCCCCATGCCGGTCACCTGGGCAACCACGTTGCCGCCCACGGAACCAAAGAAAGAGGCCGCTTTTGAGCCAATCAGCGCTAAATCAGCTTCAACGCCTTTTTCAGACCAGCGTTTCATCTCTGCCAACAGCTTCTTGAACAGGTTGATGTTCAAGCCGCCACAGAGACCACGGTCAGTAGACACTACCAGATACCCGACGCGCTTAACGTCACGCTCATCCAGGTACGGGTGCTTATATTCCAGATTCCCTAAAGCCAGGTGACCAATCACCTCGCGCATGGTCTCTGCATAAGGACGGCTGGCCGCCATGCGTTCCTGCGATTTACGCATTTTGGAGGCGGCGACCATTTCCATCGCTTTAGTGATCTTCTGCGTGTTTTGCACGCTGGCGATCTTACTACGTATCTCTTTTGCGCCGGCCATCTCTGCTTCTCCTCATTGCCAGCGGCCTGCCGTCTTGCAACGTCAGGCCGCTATGCGTTACCAGGACTGGGTTGCCTTGAAGGTATCGAGGATGCCTTTCAGCTTGCCTTCGATCTCATCGTTATAAGCACCAGTTTGGTTGATGTGGTTCAGCAGTTCGGCATGCTCGCGGTCCGCAAAAGCAACCAGAGCGGCTTCGAAGCTGACAACTTTCGCCACTTCTACGTCGTTCAGGTAGCCACGCTCGGCGGCAAACAACACCAGAGACTGTTGTGCGACGGACATCGGCGCATACTGTTTCTGTTTCAGCAGCTCGGTCACTTTCTGACCGTGGCTCAGCTGTTTACGCGTTGCATCGTCCAGATCGGAAGCGAACTGAGAGAACGCAGCCAGTTCACGATACTGTGCCAGAGCGGTACGAATACCACCGGACAGTTTTTTCATGATCTTGGTCTGTGCTGCACCACCCACACGGGATACGGAAATACCCGGGTTAACCGCCGGACGAATACCGGAGTTAAACAGGTTGGATTCCAGGAAGATCTGACCATCGGTAATCGAGATTACGTTGGTCGGAACGAACGCGGAAACGTCACCCGCCTGGGTTTCAATGATCGGCAGAGCGGTCAGTGAACCGGTTTGGCCTTTGACTTCACCTTTGGTGAAGGCTTCAACGTAGTCGGCGTTAACACGCGCAGCACGCTCCAGCAAACGGGAGTGGAGGTAGAATACGTCGCCTGGGTAAGCTTCACGACCTGGTGGACGGCGAAGCAGCAGGGAGATCTGACGGTAAGCAACGGCCTGTTTGGACAGGTCATCGTATACGATCAGCGCATCTTCACCACGGTCACGGAAGTATTCACCCATTGCACAACCGGCATATGGTGCCAGGTATTGCAGTGCAGCGGATTCTGACGCGGTAGCCACAACCACGATGGTGTTGGCAAGCGCGCCGTGCTCTTCCAGCTTGCGCACCACGTTAGCGATGGTGGACGCTTTCTGGCCGATAGCCACGTAAACGCATTTGATACCGGAATCGCGCTGGTTGATGATCGCATCGATCGCCAGGGCGGTTTTACCGGTTTGACGGTCGCCGATCACCAGCTCACGCTGGCCACGACCGATTGGGATCATGGCGTCGACCGATTTGTAGCCGGTCTGTACAGGCTGATCAACAGACTGACGTTCGATAACGCCAGGTGCGATAGTTTCAACCGGAGAGAAACCGTCGTTGTCAACCGGGCCTTTACCGTCGATAGGTGCGCCCAGGGTGTTGACTACGCGGCCCAGCAGGCCGCGGCCAACCGGAACTTCCAGAATACGGCCGGTACATTTTACCTTCATGCCTTCGGCCAGATCCGAATACGGACCCATTACCACGGCACCTACAGAGTCACGCTCCAGGTTCAATGCAATTGCGTAACGGTTGCCTGGCAGTGCGATCATTTCGCCCTGCATAACCTCGGCCAAACCGTGTACGCGGATGATCCCGTCGCTGACGGAAACGATGGTACCTTCATTGTGAGCTTCGCTCACTACATTGAACTGAGCAATGCGCTGCTTGATCAGTTCGCTGATTTCGGTGGAATTCAGTTGCATGCTCCAGTCCCCTTAAGACTGCAAGACGTCTGCCAGGCGCTCGAGACGGCCACGTACGCTGCCATCGATCACCAGATCACCAGCACGGATAATGACACCGGCCAGTACAGACTTGTCAATTTTGCAATTCAGCTTAACTTTGCGTGACAGACGTTTTTCCATCGCAGCGATAATCTTGGCTTGCTGTGTGTCGTTCAGTGCGCTCGATGAGAGCACCTCGACTTCGACGGTGGATTCCAACGCGGCGCGCAGTTCGATGAACTGTTGCAGCACCGCAGGAAGGACCAGTAAACGCCCATTTTCGGCCATTACACGGATAAAGTTCTGGCCATGTTCGTCGAGCTCATCGCCACAAACCGCAATAAACGTGTTGGACAAGGTTTCTGGTGCTACCGCACCGGAAAGCAGTTCCGCCATCTGTTCATTACGCGTGACAACAGCAGTAAACGCCAGCATTTGCTGCCAGCGTTCTACGCTTTGGTTCTCAACGGCAAAGTCAAAAGCTGCTTTGGCGTAGGGGCGAGCTACGGTGATAAATTCAGACATCAGCCCCTCCCTCCTTACAGTTCAGCGACCAGTTTATCAACGATGTCGCTGTTAGCAGCTTCATCCACGGAACGTTCGATGATCTTCTCGGCACCGGCAATTGCCAGCATCGCGACTTGCTTACGCAACTCTTCACGAGCGCGCTTACGTTCGGCTTCGATCTCAGCCTGAGCCTGCGCCACGATTTTGTTACGTTCCTGCTCGGCTTCTGCTTTCGCTTCGTCCACGATCTGAGCTTTGCGTTTGTTTGCTTGCTCAATAATCGCCTGGGCTTCCGCTTTGGCAGTTTTCAGCTGGTCGGTCGCATGGGCTTGCGCTAAGTCCAAATCTTTTTTGCCACGTTCTGCGGAAGCGAGGCCATCAGCAATTTCTTTCTGACGCTTCTCGATGGCAGCCATAATTGGCGGCCATACATACTTCATGCAGAACCAGACAAACAGGATGAACGCGATAGCCTGGCCGAGGATTGTTGCGTTAAGATTCACAGCACAATGCCTCTTTAAAAGTTAATAATGTGGTTTCTTTGTAGAGTGTGAACCCTACTTACGCGACAGCAAACATCACGTACAAACCCAGACCAACAGCGATCATCGGGATGGCGTCAACCAGGCCCATAACGATAAAGAACTGTGTACGCAACAGCGGGATCAGATCAGGTTGACGTGCAGCGCCTTCCAAGAATTTACCACCCAGGATGCCGATACCGATCGCAGCACCGATTGCCGCTAACCCCATCATAATAGCGGCAGCCATGTACAGCAGATCCATATTCAGGTTTTCCATGACAGTCTCCAGTTTGTTTCAGTTTAATAGTGCAAGTGTTTTAAGAAAATCAGTGCTCTTCAGACGCCATCGACAGATAGACAATCGTCAGAACCATGAAAATAAAGGCTTGAAGCGTAATGATCAGGATGTGGAAGATTGCCCAAGGCAAACTCAGCATCCACTGTGACCACCACGGCAACAGACCAGCAATCAGGATGAAGATCAACTCACCCGCATACATGTTGCCGAACAGTCGCAGACCCAGTGAAACAGGTTTGGACAGCAGGCTGACACCTTCAAGGATCAGGTTAATGGGAATAAATACCGGGTGGTTGAACGGCTGCATGGTTAACTCTTTGACGAACCCACCAATGCCTTTCATTTTAATGCTATAGAACAGGATCAGGACAAATACGGCCAACGCCATCGACAGCGTGATGTTCACGTCGGCGGTAGGGACGACACGCAGTGCCGGCAGACCAAGCTGGGTTCCGATATAAGGCAGGAAGTCAACCGGGATGAGGTCCATCAGGTTCATCAGGAACACCCAGACGAACACCGTCAGCGCCAACGGAGCAATCACCTTGCTCTTGCCGTGATACATATCCTTGACGCTGTTATCGACAAAGCCAACGATCAGCTCAACGGCGGTTTGCAGCTTGCCGGGAACGCCACTGGTGGCGTTTTTGGCTACCTTGCGGAAAATAGCCAGAAAAACCACCCCGAGGACGACGGAGAAAAACATCGAGTCGAGGTTAATCGACCAAAAACCAGTCCCGACCTGAAGCTGCGTCAGGTGGTGACCGATATACTCCTGTGGACTGTTGAATCCCTCTGCAGACATGATGCCTCTACCCTTATTTAGTTAATTTCGGTAACTGTTAATCACGGCGGGTGCCACTATCTGCACCACTAACACCGCTAAATAGGTCAGGCCAAGCGGTACAAACGCCACTTTGAACACCCCAAGCGCCACGATCAGCAAAACGATGGTGATCACGACCTTTAGCCCTTCACCAATGGCGAACGACCAGGCAACCCGTCCGGGTGCCGGCGTCTGTGCCTGGTGACGCAAGGCAAACAGCATAAACATGGCATTGGGTAACCAGGCAGCCAGGCCACCTGCCAGTGCCGAACCGCTCCACTCCAGACTTTTCAGGCCGAAGGCAGCGCTGATCAAAACAAAAGTCATTAACTGCAGCAACAGCAACTTACGTGCAACTTTTCCGCTGTACAGGGACACAGACATGACGTTTGTTCTCTCCGTACCCCTGAGGGGGTATGCCGACGTATAAAACTGCCTTTGCGGTTCTGAGTCAAGCAGCAAAAAACGTGCAAATTATACGGGCCACTCCAACGAATTCAATCGATAAGTAGCGAAAAGGTGAACAATTATTTAAATTTCCCCTTTTCGGGCTCTTTTCACAAGAAAATGGCCGGAATAATCGCTCGCATTTATTTGTCTGACTATTCCACGGTTGCGGTAAGAAACGTGCAACCGATCACAATACTGACTATTAATGAGTTATAGCCCAGGTTCACGACCGAGGTCTTTAGCTTTTTGGGCGATCAAAAAATATTATAAATCAAATCATTACAACGTAACCGTTCAAAAACAATCCTTATACCCCGTAAAAACCTTTTATTGACATTCACAGGAATAATAAAGCAACACTCAATTAACACTGACAGCAAATCGGAATCTTTCACACATTGTTGCTAACGTGACTATCACCCACTGGAATGATGCATTTTTGACACAACAATGTTAATCAAAGGTAAATAAGCTAAGGGGAGAACCTATATGATTAGCCTGCTTGCTATTTATCTTCTATACCCTACACCAATCGCTGATTATTTGATGCTAAACAATTCTGATTTGGCTTTAGTGAGCTTTCAGGACGATCAAATGGCGCTCGCCCTCCAGCTCCGGCACCTGCAAACGCACCACCGACTCCAAAGCAATCCCTTCTGGCAACTGAGCCAACTCGTCTTGCGGGCAAACCCCTTTCAGCGCATAAAAACGCCCCTGCCCTTTGGCTGGCAGATGGTGACACCATGCCAACATGTCTTGCAGTGAAGCAAAAGCACGGCTGATCACGCCATCAAACGGCGGTTCTGCCACAAACTCTTCTACACGGCTCTGTACCGGCTCGATATTGTTCAACCCCAGCTCATGCTGAACCTGCCGCAGGAAGCGTACGCGCTTGCCCAAACTGTCTAACAGGGTGAAATGCGCATCGGGCCGCACTATTGCCAACGGAATGCCAGGCAAACCAGGACCGGTGCCAACGTCGATAAAGCGTGAACCTGTCAGATGGGCATTCACCACGATGCTGTCCATGATATGACGCACCAGCATTTGCTGCGGATCGCGAACGGAAGTGAGGTTGTAAGCCTTGTTCCACTTGTCGAGCATAGCGACATAGCCCAACAATTGCTGTTTTTGTTGATCGGGAAGCGAAATTCCAGCCGCCGAAAGCAACGAATCCAATTTTTTTTGCACAACAGAGTCCTCTGACAGGCGTGGAACAGCAGGCCAATCTGCAACTGCTCTCTTAGGCAGTCTATGATAATTCAGGCTTGAGGTGATGTCAGCGGCCGTTTGCTCAGCAGATAGGCAAACGGCCACTCGGTGAGCGTATTTATGCGCTGCGGCGCAGTAAGCCCTGCTTTTTCAGCCAGATCAGCAAAATGGAGATCGCTGCTGGGGTGATACCGGAAATGCGCGAAGCCTGGCCGATCGAGTTAGGTTTGTGATCGTTCAATTTGGCGATCACCTCATTGGACAATCCGGAGACCTGACGATAATCGAGATCAAGCGGCAGCACGGTGTTCTCGTTGCGCTGCTGCTTGTCGATCTCATCTTGCTGGCGAGCGATGTAGCCTTCGTATTTCACCTGAATTTCCACTTGCTCAGCGGCTTCGGTGTCTGCCAGTGCAGGAGCAAAAGCAGCTACTGCGGTCAGTTGGCCATAATCCATTTCCGGGCGGCGCAGCAATTCTTCGCCGTTGGCTTCGCGTGACAAAGGCGCTTTCAGCAGGACGTTAACCTGTTCGACGTTCTCTGAATGCGGGTGCACCCAGATATCACGCAGACGCTGGCGTTCCTGTTCGATGTGCTCAAGCTTTTCGCAGTAGCGCTGCCAGCGTTCATCGTCAACCAGCCCCAGCTCTCGGCCTTTTTCCGTCAGGCGCAGATCGGCGTTGTCTTCACGCAACATCAGACGGTATTCGGCACGTGAGGTAAACATGCGGTACGGCTCTTTGGTGCCCAGAGTACTGAGATCGTCTACCAGTACCCCCAGGTAAGCCTGATCGCGGCGTGGTGACCAGCCTTCGTCTTCAACGGCATAACGCCCGGCGTTCAACCCGGCCAACAGGCCTTGTGCAGCAGCTTCTTCGTAACCGGTGGTGCCGTTGATCTGGCCTGCGAAGAACAGCCCTTGAATAAATTTGCTTTCCAACGTCGGCTTCAGATCGCGTGGATCGAAGAAATCGTACTCGATGGCATAACCAGGGCGAACGATGCGGGCATTTTGCATCCCTTCCATCGAACGTACGATTTGCATCTGAACGTCAAACGGCAAACTGGTGGAAATCCCATTCGGGTAGATCTCGTTGCTGGTTAACCCTTCAGGTTCCAGGAAGATCTGGTGCGCATTACGATCGGCAAAGCGCATCACTTTGTCTTCGATCGATGGGCAGTAGCGTGGGCCGATCCCTTCGATGATCCCGGCATACATCGGGCTACGATCGAGGTTATTGCGGATCACGTCATGCGTTTTTTCATTGGTGTGCGTGATGTAGCACGGCACCTGTTGCGGATGCTGGCTGGCGTTGCCCAGGAAAGAAAACACTGGGATTGGCGTATCGCCATGCTGCTCAGCCAGAACGCTGAAGTCTATGGTGCGTGCATCGATACGGGGAGGTGTACCCGTTTTCAGGCGATTGACACGCAGAGGCAGTTCACGCAGACGCTGTGACAAAGAGATCGACGGAGGATCCCCGGCACGGCCACCGCTGTAGTTTTCCAGGCCGATGTGGATCTTGCCATCCAGGAAGGTGCCCACGGTCAGTACTACCGCTTTGGCACGGAATTTCAGCCCCATCTGGGTCACCGCACCCACCACGCGATCGTTCTCGACGATCAGATCCTCAACCGGTTGTTGGAAGATCATCAGGTTTGGCTGGTTCTCCAATGCGGTACGAACGGCTTGGCGATACAGGACGCGATCTGCCTGAGCTCGAGTGGCTCGCACTGCCGGGCCTTTGCTGGCGTTTAGTATCCTAAACTGAATGCCTGCATGGTCGATCGCCTTGGCCATCAGCCCGCCGAGTGCGTCGATTTCCTTGACCAGATGCCCTTTCCCGATACCACCGATCGCCGGATTACAGGACATTTGTCCCAGCGTGTCGATATTGTGGGTCAGTAATAAAGTCTGACGTCCCATACGTGCCGCAGCCATGGCGGCTTCGGTTCCGGCATGGCCACCACCGATGATAATGACGTCAAATTGCTCTGGATAAAACATGGAACAGCACCTCGGAGTACTTGCGAACGATCGTTGTTTGCCCTGGGGGGAGGATTCTACTCAAGTTTAGTCGATCGACCAAGCGGTCAGGATCTTAGGTAATTAAAAGAAGATCTTTTTTATTTAAAGATCTCTTTATTAGATCTCTTATTAGGATCGCGATCCTCTGTGGATAAGTGATTATTCCACATAAAGATCAGCCGATTAAGCAGGATCGTTTGCTGTGAATGATCGGTGATCCTGGCCAGTATAAGCTGGGATCTAAATGGCATGTTATCCACAGGACAGAAAGCGTACGACGGTTGTTATTGGGATAACTACCGGTTATACCCTGCTTTCAAGCCTAGTTATACACAATCGTTCGCGCGATCTTTAACCGAATTAGAGTAAAATAATCCAATTCTTCAGCCATTCTTCGGCAGGATCCTCGGGAATTTCATGTTGGGTCACGTCGATCTCGAGACGATCGCCGATCCTTTTCGCTCCACGAGCCTGGAAAAGATCGTCGATCTGTTTGATCGCACCACAGAAGGTATCGTACTCAGAACTGCCCAAACCGACGGCACCAAACTGCACCTGAGATAAATCAGGCTGCTGCTCTGCCAGTTGTTCCAGCAGCGGCTGCAAGTTATCTGGTAAATCACCGGCACCGTGAGTGGAGGAAACCACCAGCCAGCGGCCTGACAGCGTCAATTCATCCAATTCAGGGCCATGCAGCATTTCTGTTGAGAAACCTGCTTCTTCGAGTTTCTCGGCCAAATGTTCAGCCACGTATTCTGCGCTGCCAAGCGTGCTGCCACTGATCAGAGTGATGTCTGCCATGAATGAATGATCCCAACCTTAAACTCAAGAGGCCGTATTGTACTCTGTGAATCAGCTGGGATCTACCTGTGGATAATATGGGTATAACGATCGAGGGAATCTGGATCCACCCACAACATCTACGGTTCATCAGACACAATTATGGTGCTATTTTTTCATAATTGATTGATTTAACTAGCTAGAAATTCTGTTGGCGGGGGCTGAAGCCATCTTGCCAACCTTGCCGTGGTGGTTGCTATGTGAGGATAAGTTTTATTTTTCAGCTGGTGGATAAGACAGAGGGGGGCGCGAAAGCCCTGTGCATGAGCGCAGAAGCAGGCTGGCAGTATGATGACATGATCAGCCGCGGCTATGGTTAACCCTGTCACCCATTCCTTCATCAAACCCTAAGGTCTTCAAATCGCAGCTTTGCTCCCCTAGCTTCTCCCGGGCTAGGGGGCAAAAGATCGGTTATAGCGTGATGCGCCCCATCATTAGCAACCAGATGACGATGGCATCAAGCAGCAACAGGATAGCCAGATAAAAAATTTCTTTATTCTGGAACAGCGGCTGATTGTCACCCTTCTCTTTACGAGACCATATGAACACCGGTAGCCCGCAGGTAAGCAGAATGGGGACCAGTGCTACATATTGGATTTGGCTGGCATAAAGGATAAACAGGCAGAATATGACGCCAAGAATGCCGCTGACAAGGGCAAATTTACGCCCCTTTTTGGCATACTGATCATACTCTCGATTGAGGCAAATTTTCGCCATATACAAGGTCGTAGTGATATATGCAGGTACCACCATCAATGCACTAATGTTGTACATCGTGTTCCAGGCGTCATTAGAAAAATAGACTAATAACATCGCGGCCTGCATCACAAAACTGCTGACCCAAAGGGAAACATTGGCGGCCTGTTTGCTATTGGTGCGCGCAAAAGCCCGTGGGAAAGCGCCTTTTTGCCCGGCAACCATGGGAATTTCGGCGCAGAGCATCGTCCAGGCTAGCCAGCCTGCCAGTACGGAAATAATCAATCCTACGTTCATTAGCCAACCACCCCAGTGACCGACTACTTTCGCCAGGACGCCTGCGGTTGATGGATTACTGACTTGAGAAAGTTCAGCCTGGGGCATAACGCCAAACGGCAATATTGACATCAGTATGTAGATGATAAGCGCCAACAAAAAACCCAGTAGCGTGGCCTTACCGACATCTTTCTTGTTTTTGGCGCGTCCTGAAAGAACGACGGCGCCCTCTACGCCAATAAATGCCCATAGTGTTACCGTCATTGGGGCCAGAATTTGCGACATCAGTGATACGGGTTTAGCGTGGTTGCCGACCCCTTCAACGATTTGTGGTGCAGTTCCCCAAAAGTTGCTAAACAGCTGAGAATAGTTGATTAAGAAGCCCAGTATGACAACAAACAGCACCAGTGGTACAAGTTTGGCGATAGTACCGAGAGTGTTCACAAAACCTGCAACTTTTGTCCCGGACAAGACCAGGAAGTTGTAACCCCAAATCAAAACCGAACCGCAGATAATTGAATTGAGGTTATTCCCATCGGTGAATACACCGGGGAAAAACTGGTTTAACGCATCCATCAAGATTACGGCGAAGGCGACGTTGCCAAAGGCAGTCATCAGCCAGTATCCCCAGGCGACGTTGAAAGCAATAAATGAGCCGAAGCCCTCCTGGGCGTACATATAGACACCCGCCTGTAGGTCTGGGCGCAGGTCGGACAACAGGCGAAACGAGTTAGCGATAAAGTAGATACCAATACCTGCGATAAGCCACGCGATAATGATCGGCCCTACTGCCGAGGTAGCTGCTGTGTTTTGGGGAAGGCTAAATACCCCACCGCCCAACATAGAGCCTACAACAATGGCGATTAATGCAATTAGCCCGAGCTTGTGCTCGCTGTCCGTCTTTGCTGCGTCAGTAGCACTTGTTGCTGATGTTGAAGATTGATTTGACATAAATAAAACCCTTGCATCGGAATAGACATCACCCCGGCCCTGGCGGGTCGGAGTGATGAGATAACCAGCTGATTATTGACGACCTTTTTTAATTGTTGGAGACACCCGGCGTTTGAAACGGAGCTGTTCCGGCCGCTTTACGGCTTCGCGTTCATCTTCAATGATGGCTCTTACCCAAAAATCACCATTTTCATCAACGTTGATACCCTGGATCTCATGTTCAAAACCTGGGAAGTGCTTATCAAACTCCTGTAAAGCACGCAGATAGCCCATAATGCCTTTGTCGCCCACTGGCAGACGTTCACCTGGCATTAATACTGGAATACCTGGCGGATAAGGGACCAACATGCTGGCGGCAATACGGCCAGAAAAGTCATCCAGGCGGATGTGTTCCGCCTTATAGCGCAACACTTTCTGATAGGCCGCAGACGGAGTCATCACCGGTTCAGGGTCTGTATTAACCGCCTCATTAATGTGGTTCATCAGATCCAGCTCGCGCATTTTTTCATGCATCTGCTGGCAGAGTTGTTTCAGGGTCAAGTTATCGTAATGCGGTGATAGACCTTTCAAAGATGTAATAGCATCAACGGCAAGCGCATCGGAGTCATAGAGTTTTTTAAAGGTCAGCAGGCTTTCAATTAACGTGCCCCATTTTCCTTTGGTGATACCTACAGAAAACAGAATGAGGATCGTGTAATCGCCGGTGCGGGCAATTTCAATCCTTTTGTCATCGAGGAATTTGGTAATCAAATAGCCAGGGATCCCCTGTTCTTGATAACTACCGTCCAGATTAATGCCTGGGCAGGTAATGGTGACTTTTACCGGATCAAGCATGCTATTGGTATCAACCAGATCTTCATCGTGAAAGCCGTGCCAGCTATCGCCCGCACACAATTCCCAACATTCAGGGCCCTGGTTGAGTAGCTCAAGCGGAGCCTCTTCAAAGCTGTACTGTTTACCCGTTGCCTTATCATGAACCTCCGTCGGTTGTAGAACGTCAAAAAACCAGGCTGATTCGCCCTCTTGCTCACGAATCTGGCGTTTAACGGAAACGACGGCTTTACGGAACGCGATGGCTTCATCGATCGACTCCTGTACCAAGGAACGACCGGAGTCTCCCTGCATCATACTTACCGCTACATCAATTGAAGCAATGATCGGATAAAAGGGAGATGTGGTGCCGTGCATCATGAAGGAATCGTTAAAATCATCAAAATCCAGCGGCGCGCGGTGGCTTTTTTTCACATGGATCATTGAGGCCATTGATAGAGAAGGCAGCATTTTATGGGTCGACTGCACGGCAAAAATGGTCGGACGATCGGGAGTGTCTTCAACGTCCATGGCGAAACGGTTCTTATACATCGGATGGAAACGGGCATATGCATACCAGGCTTCGTCAAAATGAATACGTGGTACGCTGGCTCCCAGATATTTCACCACGTCATTAACGTTGTAACAGAAACCATCATAGGTACAGTTAGTGACAACCGCATAAGTAGGCGAGGTGTCTACCGCATCTGAAGTCAGCGGGCTTTTGGCGATCAACTCATCAATACTTTCTTTTTTCAGGCGTTGAGTCGGTATTGGGCCAATCAGCCCATAGGCATTACGCGTGGGCTTAAGATAAACTGGACGTGCCTGGGAAAGGGTAAGACCATGATTTAGCGATTTATGGCAGTTACGGTCGACAATGGCAATTTCATCCGCTGCGACCGCACCTTGAGCCACGATACGATTGGAGCCGGATGAGCCGGAAACGCCATAGAACGTCCAATCAGCGCCAAAAAGCTCTGCGGCGATGTCTTCTGATTTTTTGGACGGCCCAGCATGAATGAGGTAATCCCCCATTTCAGCTGTAGCGACTCCGATATCGGCCCGCATCATGTTTTCGCCGAAGAAGTTGATAAATTCAGTACCGACAGGATGCTTTAAATAGGCCATGCCGCCCATGTGTCCTGGACAGTCCCAGTAATAGTCGCCGTCTTCGGTAAAGTTTTTTAGCGTTTTAAAGTAAGGCGGCAGCAGGTTTTCAGCATATCGGTGAATAAGCGTATAAATACGGTTGGCAGTGAAGGTCGGGGTTTCAGAAAATAAATAAATATACTCATTTACTTCTTTGAGTATAGCAAGGGGTACCCTGTCAGTGACATTGTATTCAGATAATAAGAAAAGAGGCGCAGTGGCATTTCGCTTACGGAAAACATCAATGAACTCCTGACATTCAATACCTGTTTCAGGATTGCTTGAGTCCCAGCAGATCCCTACCGCACTGTATTTTTGGCTTTCATTAACAACCTTCACTGCATCGCTAATTTGATCCACAATGAAGGTGGTAAACCCTCTGGCTTTAACCGCCGCGTTGAGCTCTTCGAGAGCTTGTATCGCGGGATTATTTTGTTTTAATCCTCGAGAGGATACAAACAAAATATTGTGATTAAACTTCATGATTAATTACCTTTTTTGAATGAATAAATGAGTGGCCACCGATTAATAGGCGACAAAACATGACGTCTGAACAACAAAAATTGGGTTATAGCTTTATCGTACCATTCATAAAGAGAAATCCTGTAAATGCATCAAGAGCGATTAATGATAAGAAAATTTTCATTTCATTACCCTTAAATATTTTTTTTATTCCTCCATCATGGATACGTGCCCAAAAGAATAACGGTAATCCCAGAGTTAAAAGCATTGGCACCATGGCAAGATATTTCGGCTCGCTGGCGTAAAACATAAACAAGCAAAATAACAGCCCTATGACACCACTGATTAGTGCACTGATACGGCCATTACGAACATAATTATTATATTCACCATTGATACATAATTTGCATAAGTAAGCGGTGGACAGCAGATAGACGGGTAAAACTGTCAAGGCTGAAATCGAGAGCATGGCTATCCAGGCGTTACTTGAAAAGTAAACCATCAAAACCACAAGCTGCATTAAAGCGCTGCTGACCCATAGTGAAACCGATGCCGCTCCTTGATGGTTTCGTCTGGCAAATTTTTCTGGGAAAGCTGCATTTTGGGCCGCAACCATAGGGATTTCTGCACAAATCATTGTCCAGGCTAACCAACTGGTTAACACCGAGATCAGCACACCAATATTAATCAGTCTTTCGCCCCACTCGCCGACAACAATCTTCAGGATCCCTGCCGTTGATGGCGTGGCGATCACGCTCAGTTGTTTTTGAGTCAAGACCCCGAAAGGCAGGATAGAAATCAAGATACATATGATAAGTGAAATGATAAAACCAATTAAGGTTGCCCTGCCGACATCTTTTTTGTTTTTTACTCTTCCAGACAACGCAACGGCACCTTCAACACCAATAAAACACCATAGAGCAACATCAAGTGGCGACTTTATCTGGGAGAATACCGAGCCTAGATACTCCTTAGGAAATAAAGGATTGTTTGCCCAGATGTTACTGGTGAGTTCGTTAACGTTAAGGAAATAAACCAGAACGAATACAAATATCACTAGAGGTATTAATTTCGCTAACGTCCCTATAATATTTACCGCACCAGCCAGTCTTGTGCCAGACAACACTAAAAAATTGAATCCCCAGATGAGAATTGATATGCCAATAATTGAAGGAATATTATTCCCGCCGCTAAAACCTCCCGGGATAAAATAATTCAGCGTATCCATCACCATGATACCAAAGGCGACGTTGCTGAAAATAGTCATCAGCCAATAGCCCCATACGACAATAAATGCACAGAAGGTACCAAAGCCTTCCTGAGCATACATGTAGATGCCAGCCTGTAGGTCTGGCCGAATATCCGAAAGAATAATAAATGTACGAGAAATGAAAAACATTCCGAAACCGCAGATTAGCCAGGCTATAGTCACAGAACCTACTGCTGAACTGGCGGACATATTCTGTGGTAGCCCATCAACGCCGCTGCCAATCATCGAACTGACGACGATAGCAACTAATGCCAAAAGACCTAATTTTTGATTGCTATCTTTTCCTGCTATGCCTGTAGGCATAATTTATCTTCCTCTTATAAAAAATAACGGTGTAGATTGTTATTTTTTTTAGCGTAAATCCTTTTTCCTTTTAAGGTAGAATTCCCGAAATTAATGCTGAGAGTACTAACTAATTTTGAAGGGTATTAGTGTGGAGTTAATTTTTTATACAGATAAAGTCAGTTATCGTAGATAGCTGACTTTATCTGATAGACATTATTTAATGTCGTTAATCCACTGCTTAAATTCTTCCAGCTTGCTTTCAGGTTTTTGCTTGCAGGCTTTGATGACCAGTGGAACGTAGGTGGTTTCTACTTCATTCCAGTCAACATAATCACCTTGCTGAAAAACATTATCTTTATTGACCACCCAGAATGCTACGGGGGTCATTGCCTTAGGATTCAGATCGATAAATTCTTTGCAAGTCATATCCTGCGGGGTTGTTTTAACCGTGGTTTCTGCGTTGGCAACATTAATGCCAGCTACAACCAAAGCGGAAGCGATAAGGATATTTTTGGTAAGTTTAGTCATGATAATTATCTCCTGTTAATAATGAAAATATTGAAAAATGTGTCGAAATTATGCGCCGGAGTAACTGTCCTTATGATGGTTTAAACCATAGTTAAGCATGAAGAAAAACCATGAAGTTAACACCATTTCAAGACCGATTAACATTACGGTTAATAGATATGATGTGTTTTCACCAGCACTCAGCCACAGGAATGCAATAGCAAAATCCAGGATCCCGATAAAAATACACCAGTAACGCCCAATCATTTCACTATTGTTAAATGCTGTGGTCAGACGACTCAATCCCCCTAACAAAAATAGAATGCAAATGAGCATTGAAAGAATATTCATTCCTATCATGGGGCTTGATAAAAAACTCACTCCCAGAAAAGCATAGATAATACCGAACAGAAGCAATGAAAAAAAACTCGAAGTGTTTTTTATGAAAGCGAATGCGCTGACGAAGGAGTATACCCCTGAAATAACAAATAAGCTTCCTATAAGGTAGCTCAAAGCAATGCCAGAATAGACAGGGATCAGTAAACATAAAGTGCCGCACAGTAAAAACAATACGGCTAAAAACAAAACTGTTTTTTTATATTTGCTCAATATCCGGAGACTGAGTTTGTTAATGGTATCACTGTCAATATAAACCATGATCTCTCCCTTGCTTGCCACGCCTGTTATCAGCGCATGATCAAAGTGTAGTTCTATAAAGTGAGAGAATAATATTTTAAACGACTCATTAGGTATATAAGAGCATATAACGACAGATGTCGTATGATTCCTACATATGTAAGACTTACATTTATAATTATTAATAGATTACTGATATTTACGTGCATAACCAAATTAATCAACAATTGATCAACATGCTTCAGAAACACCCTATTGATGCAAACGTGCCCTCCGTAAACTCGATTTTCAATCTTTTTTTGATTTTACTCAAATCATGTTTGGGCTGTTTTACACAGCACCACGGGCCTATCATAGAGGCTTGTGGGCTGTGAAAAATCGCTTATTAAGGCGTAATGGTACGCATGATAGGATTCTGCAGGGAGATCAGCGTCTCCGTTGACTGAATCTCATCGATGGTCTGGATCTTGTTGATCAGAACCTGTTGCAACGCATCGATCGAACGGCACATCACCTTGATAAACACGCTGTAGTGGCCGGTGGTGTAATAGGCTTCCACTACTTCCTCCAGGCTTTCGAGCTTTTTCAGCGCCGAAGGGTAGTCCTTGGCACTCTTCAATATGATGCCGATAAAACAGCAGACGTCGTAACCCAGCTGCTTTGGGTTCACATCAACCCGCGTTCCGGTGATGATCCCGGCCTGTTTCATCTTCTCCACGCGCACATGAATGGTGCCGGGGCTGACGGCAAAATTCTTCGCCAGTTCGGCGTAAGGCATGCGGGCATTCTCCATTAACGCGTTGAGGATGCCGCGATCGAGATTATCGATCTGATAAATTTCTGCCATTAAATGCCCCTTTAATTGCCGTTTGTTGAATTATCACCGCTTAAAAATGACTGATTAAAAGCGAAAAGGCAATATTGATTGATGGATATTGAATTTAGATGCCATTCTGTTGCTTAATCATTGGCAACTAGACAGGTTATTCAAGAGATACGGCAATGAAAAAGCAGTTTATCCAAAAACAACAACAAATCAGCTTCGTGAAATCCTTCTTCTCCCGCCAGTTGGAACAGCAGCTTGGCCTGATTGAAGTGCAGGCTCCGATCCTCAGCCGACTGGGTGACGGTACTCAAGATAACCTTTCGGGCAGTGAAAAAGCCGTTCAGGTGAAGGTCAAAAGCCTACCGGACTCGACGTTTGAAGTGGTGCACTCGCTGGCTAAATGGAAGCGTAAAACCCTGGGCGAGCACGATTTCAGCGCGGGTGAAGGTGTGTATACCCATATGAAAGCGCTGCGCCCGGATGAAGATCGCCTGACGCCGATCCACTCGGTGTATGTCGATCAGTGGGATTGGGAACGTGTAATGGGAGATGGCGAACGTAGCCCGGCTTACCTGCAAGATACCGTTAAGCGTATCTATGCCTCTATAAAAGAAACGGAAGCCGCGGTGAGCCGTGAATTTGGTCTGGCACCGTTCCTGCCAGAACAGATCCACTTTGTTCACAGCGAAACGCTGCTGCAACGTTACCCTGAGCTGGATGCCAAAGGCCGTGAACGTGCGATCGCCAAAGAATTGGGAGCAGTATTCCTGATTGGTATTGGTGGCAAACTCTCACATGGCAAATCCCATGACGTACGTGCACCGGATTATGATGACTGGACCACGCCAGGTATCGAAGGGCTGAAAGGGTTGAACGGTGACATCGTGGTGTGGAACCCGGTGCTGCAGGATGCGTTTGAACTCTCTTCAATGGGCATCCGCGTTGATGCGGCGGCGCTGCAACATCAGCTGACGTTAACCGACGATCTGGATCGCCTGAAGCTGGAATGGCACCAGTCCCTGCTGCGTGGTGAAATGCCTCAGACGATTGGTGGCGGTATTGGCCAATCACGCCTGGTGATGCTGCTGCTGCAACTGTCGCATATTGGGCAGGTTCAGTGTGGCGTGTGGGGACCAGAAGTACGCGAGAGCGTTGCTGGGCTGCTGTAACAGCTAGCGACTCCAACGCCGCAGTAAACGGCTTTTTAACCCGGTATCAAAGCGCCAGATATGATCGAAGATGCGCATGATGCCGGGTTTGCCATAGGCTGACATAGCCACCGCATGAAAGCGTTGCTGGTGGCTGTGCTGCTGTGACTTCACCTTCTTGATCACCTCTTCCGGCAACCGCTGGGCAATAAAATCGGAAATAATCACCGCATCGGCGTCAAACCAGTCGCTTTCCGCCATTTTGCCGACAGTGGCGTTCAGGCAGGCGGCCAAATCCGTCCCGCCACGAAAATGCTGGCCCAGGAACCGCACTGCCTGTTCGATACCGCTGGCGGCCGTCAGTTCATAGTGCACAATCTGGCTGGCAAACAGCATGATGTAGCAGCGGCGGTTATCTGCCAGAGCAATGCGCAGCAGTGCCAGGCAAAAGGCCTTGGCGCATTGTTCATTAAAGCCGCCCATTGAGCCGGAAGTATCTACGCAGACAATAAATGGCCCGCGTGGCTGCCGGTCCTGCTGCTGATGAGTGACCTGGCGCATCATGATCTGTTCCTGCCAGGCATCCCCTTGCAGGCGATAGGTCAGCAACCGTTTTTCCAGCAGCCGCCGGTAAAACTCAAACTCCAACTCTTCAATGCCCAGCGCCGCCAGTTCGGGTGGCAGTAGCCGCAGGATGTCGTCACTTTGGTGTATACCGCTGACCTCTTCCGGCTGAATGGCGGGTACCTGCACCATTACCCGGTACGGTTCAGGTTGCGCATCTTGTTGCTGCACAGCTTTGGCTTCATAGCTGCGGCCCAGTTGCTGTGCCAGCTTTTGTAGCTCTGGCTGCTGTTGCAGGAAGTCACCGTACTCCACCAGCCGTTGGTAGTCACCGCGTTGTAACTGGCCTTTGCTCATATCCCACAATCTGCCTGCGGCCGTGTCGTTCTCTGCCAGCACAGGTTCCAGTGCGCCGCTCAGTGCCAGCCGCTCTTGCAGCTCGGCCATCAGTTGTTCACGCTCCTGCTCCAGTAACTTATGGTGCAGCATCGTGGCCTGCAGCGTCAGGCTAATGCGCCAGCGTTGCAGAAACAGGGTCTGGAAGCTGCCATCGAGCGGATGAGCGGGGAGGTCGGCGGCGTCCACCATGCTCCGTGCCTGGGCGTAAAACGGCGATGCGCATTGGCGTAGCAGATCGAGCGTGTCGTTAAGGTTTTGCGAGAACTGGCCGTGGCTTTCCAACTGGCACTGCTGATAGCGGTAAAACTCTTGCGCCAGCACCGGCGGCACCACGGCTTGCTGAATGCGATCCTTCAGTTGCAGCTTCCATTGAGGCAGATCGCGGTTGATCGCCCGACGTATTGCCGGGAATTTATTGAAAAACACCGCCAATTGCGGCGTTGCCAACATGCCAATGATCAGTTCTTCGATCAGCTCGCCTTCGGAGATCGACAACAGCATATCGAGCGTTTCGAGGCTCAGCATGGTTACTGTCCGCGCATTTGCTGGGACAGCTGTTTGATCTGCTCGGCCACCTGCAACAGGCTGGCTTCAATTTTCGCCAACCCGGCGGCAGGGGTGAACAGGCAAGGCTGATGCTGGCTGAATAACCGCCGCTGCTCTGCCTGGCGCTGGCTTAGCGTTTCTATTTCGTCCAGGAATTCTGGCGGGGTTCCCCCGGTCGGTTTACCCGGCAGGGCCAGCAGGGAGGGCTGGCGGCTGACGTCCAGCACGGTCAGATGCAGTTGCTCATCGACTTCCAGATCGATCTGCTGGGCAAAACCAATGCCGTTAAGCTTGGCGCGTACCTCGCCCCCTTTTTGCAGCCAGTTTTCCAGCATACTGCTTTCGATACTCAGGTGGTTAACCTGGATGTCGTGCAGTTGTAACGGTTTTTGCAGCAGCAGCGTCAAAGTGGTGCCAGTGAGCGGATGCTCCAGCACGTATTGTGGCTTGCGGCTGAACATGCCGCCTTTTTTCACCAGTTGGATTGCCTGACGATGGCTCTGCTGCTGTTGATGCTGCATCCAGCGGGTGTGGATCTGCTGTAGCTGGATCAACAAGGTTTGCTGCTGATAGGCCTGTTCGGTCAGCAACTGATCGATTTGTTGCTGTAACAACTTTAATGATGTCCGATCGTGCCACAGGCAATCCTTCAACAGCATTAAATCCAACGGTACAATGGTGTCGCGGCCGCTGAAAAAGGCGCAGGCTTGCAGTAAGCGCAGGGATTTCTTCCAACGCCGGTCGGAAACATAAGGCGCCTGTTCCAAGGCGTCTAACCGTTGGCGCAGCAGAAAGATCAGTTCAAAGCAGTTTTCCGGCAGTTTGACCTTATCGATCAGCGGTTGCCATTGGTGGAACTCTTCATCGCTGATGCTTAGTGCCTCGGGCACCGGGTTGTCGTTTTCATTCTGCCGGGCTACCAACAGCGAGCGAAAATTCTGCTTATCCTGCACCTTATCGAGCCACAGCCGGATCAGCATACGGTCATACAACGCTTCAAGGCTGCTATCGGCCTCGGGTAATTCATTGGAGGCGGTGACCAGCAGGCGCAGGGGAATGGGCTCTTCACTATTACCGTTACGGAAGCGGCGCTCGTTGATCGCGGTCAGCAGGGTATTGAGGATAGCCGGGCCAGCCTTCCAGATTTCATCAAGAAAGACAATCTCGGCTTCGGGCAGATAACCCGCAGTCAGACGCTGATAGCGGCCTTCATCTTTCAGAGCCTGGATCGACAGCGGGCCAAACACCTCTTCCGGCGTGGAAAAGCGCGTCATCAGGTATTCAAAGGAGCGAGCGCTGCGGAAGGCAAATTTCAGCCGGCGGGCGATCAGGCTCTTGGCGATCCCCGGCGGGCCCAGCAGGAACACGCTTTCGCCGCACAAGGCTGCCAGCAAGCAAAGCCTGATAGCCTCTTGCCGTTCATAAAGGCCGCTCTCCAGCGCACTGCTGAGGCGGGCGATCCGTTCTGCCAGAAGTGTTGATGACGCCATAAAATAGCTCGCGTTGTCCGGAGGTTAGAGCCTGCCACCCAGGCCGACAGCCAATCTTGCTAGAGAATCCGATGATAAACCATCATTATTTTTAGCCCTATAGCTGGTTGATTAGTAAAATTTTTCTATGCTCAACAAGGGGGGTGATTCACATTTTGTTTATTTTTGGGGTCAGATAGTAGAGTAGGCAAGTGCTATAAATGATGCATACTGTGCGCCTTTTACCGGGTGTGACGGATCTTGGAGCCCGTATCTTTAACCTGATGCTGATGCATCGGTTGACGGATGATCTAGCAAAAGAAGCAAACTATGAGCACAGAACATAAACAGTCTTTATCGGCGGTTACCCTGGCGGCTATTGGGGTCGTTTACGGTGATATCGGCACCAGCCCGCTCTATACCTTGCGAGAATGTTTTTCCGGTCATTACGGTTTTGATGTCCGTCCCGACGTGGTGTTTGGTTTTCTTTCCTTAATCTTCTGGATGTTGATCGTCATCGTTTCCTTGAAGTATCTCACCTACGTCATGCGTGCGGATAACGCCGGTGAAGGCGGGATACTGACGTTGATGTCTTTGGCTGGGCGCCATACCTCGGCACGTACGACCTCTTTGCTGGTGATCCTGGGCCTGATTGGTGGCAGCTTCTTCTATGGCGAGGTAGTGATCACCCCGGCGATCTCGGTGATGTCGGCGATCGAAGGGTTGGAGATTGCAGCCCCGTCGCTTGATCCCTACATCGTCCCGCTGTCTATTCTGGTACTGACCTTACTGTTCGCCATCCAAAAACATGGCACCGGTAGCGTGGGCAAACTGTTTGCCCCGGTGATGCTGCTGTGGTTTATCGTATTGGCGGTCCTGGGGGCGCGCAGCATTATCGCCAACCCGGAAGTGTTGCAGGCGCTGAACCCTAAATGGGCCCTCAACTTCTTTGTTGAATATAAGAAGGTGTCGTTCTTCGCGCTCGGTGCGGTGGTACTGTCGATTACCGGTGTGGAAGCGCTGTATGCCGATATGGGCCACTTTGGCAAATTCCCGATCCGCCTGGCCTGGTTCACCGTGGTGCTGCCTTCGCTGGTGCTTAACTACTTCGGCCAAGGCGCATTGCTGCTGAAAAATCCGGAAGCGATCAAGAACCCGTTCTTCCTGTTGGCCCCCGATTGGGCGCTGATCCCGCTGTTGATATTGGCTACGCTGGCCACGGTTATTGCCTCGCAGGCGGTCATTTCCGGCGTTTTCTCGTTGACCCGCCAGGCCGTTCGTCTGGGCTATCTGTCACCGATGCGCATCATTCATACCTCGGAAATGGAGTCCGGCCAGATCTATATCCCGGTGATCAACTGGACCCTGTATATCGCCGTGGTGTTGGTGATTGTGGGCTTCGAACACTCCAGTAACCTGGCCGCGGCCTATGGTATTGCGGTGACCGGCACCATGGTATTGACCAGCATCCTGATCACTTCCGTCGCCATCAAGAATTGGCATTGGAATCGCTTCCTGGTGGGAGGCATTCTGGTGATGCTGCTGATTATCGATGTGCCGATGTTCTCGGCGAACGCCTTGAAACTGTTCTCTGGCGGTTGGTTGCCACTGATGTTGGCCCTGGTGATGTTCCTGATCATGATCACCTGGAAGAGTGAACGTTTCCGCCTGCTGCGCCGGATGCATGAGCACGGTAACTCCCTTGAAGCACTGATTGCCTCACTGGAAAAATCGCCACCGGTTCGCGTGCCGGGCACTGCGGTGTTTATGTCGCGGGCGATTAACGTGATCCCGTTTGCCCTGTTGCATAACCTCAAGCACAACAAAGTGCTGCATGAGCGGGTAGTGCTGCTGACCTTGCGTACCGAAGATGCCCCTTATGTGCATAACGTCCGGCGTGTGACGATTGAGCAATTGTCACCGACCTTCTGGCGAGTGGTAGCCAGCTATGGCTGGCGTGAAACGCCGAACGTTGAGGAAGTCTTCCACCGCTGTGGGTTGGAAGGGCTGCCATGCCGGATGATGGAGACGTCGTTCTTTATGTCCCATGAATCGCTGATCCTCACCAAACGGCCGTGGTATCTGTTCCTGCGCGGCAAGCTGTTTATCGCCCTGAGCCGCAACGCATTGCGGGCTGCCGACCAGTTTGAGATCCCGCCCAACCGGGTCATCGAACTGGGAACCCAGGTCGAAATCTAAAAGAGAGGGCTCAGCATTTGCTGGGCCCTTCTTTTTTAGCTACGCTTTATCAAACGTGAGCGAAACGTTTCGATGGCGATCACATTTCCGCTATGACAGGGTTGTCTTCCTCTGCTGATTTTCTACACTGACTCAATAGCGAAACGTTTCGCTGCTGGAGTTTACTCATGAAAAAAGGCGTACTACTGAATTCTGACGTTTCTGCGGTGGTCTCTCGTCTCGGCCACACCGATCAGATCGCGATTTGCGATGCAGGCTTGCCGATCCCGGCCGTGACGCCGCGTATCGATCTGGCGCTGACCCAAGGGGTGCCGACATTCTTGCAGGTTGTAGGCGTGGTGACGCAGGAAATGCAGGTAGAGAGCGCCATCCTGGCGGAAGAGATCGTCAAGCATAACCCGTCGCTCCACGAGGCATTACTGGCTCAACTGACTCAGCTTGGCCAACACCAGGGCAATACCATCAGCATCAGCTATATCAGCCACAGCGCGTTTAAAGCGCAAACCGAACATAGCCGGGCCGTGATCCGCAGCGGAGAATGTTCGCCCTACGCGAACGTGATCCTGTGCTCCGGCGTAACTTTCTGAGGCGCCTATGCAACCTTTACTGCAACTGAAGGGGATCGATAAGGCCTTTCCCGGCGTGAAGGCGCTTTCTGGGGCCGCCCTGAGCGTTTATCCCGGCAGGGTGATGGCGCTGGTGGGGGAAAACGGTGCTGGCAAGTCCACCATGATGAAAGTGCTGACCGGTATCTATAACAAAGATGCGGGCAGCCAATATTTCCTCGGCAAGGAAGTGGCCTTCAACGGGCCGAAGGATTCGCAGGACGCGGGTATCGGCATCATCCACCAAGAACTGAACCTGATCCCGCAGCTGACCATTGCCGAGAACATCTTTCTTGGCCGCGAGTTCGTTAACCGTTTTGGCCGCATCGACTGGAAACGCATGTATGCCGAAGCGGACAAACTGCTGGCGCGTTTGAACCTGCGCTACAGCAGCCATCGGCTGGTGGGGGAATTGTCGATTGGCGATCAGCAAATGGTGGAAATCGCCAAGGTGCTGAGCTTTGAATCCAAAGTGATCATCATGGATGAGCCGACCGATGCCCTGACCGATACCGAAACCGCCTCGCTGTTTAAAGTGATCAACGAGCTGAAAGCCGAAGGCCGCGGTATTGTTTATATCTCCCACCGCCTGAAAGAGATCTTCGAAATCTGCGACGATGTGACCGTATTCCGTGACGGGCAATTTATTGCCGAGCGGCCGGTTGCCGAACTGAATGAAGATTCGCTGATTGAAATGATGGTGGGTCGCAAGCTGGAAGAGCAGTATCCACGCCTGAACCTGCCGCGCGGTGAAAAACGCCTGCAGGTGAGCCACGTTTCCGGCCCTGGCGTGCATGACGTCAGCTTTACTTTATACCGTGGTGAGATTTTGGGTGTGGCTGGCCTGATGGGGGCTGGGCGTACCGAGCTGATGAAGATCCTGTACGGAGCGGCGCCACGTAAAAGCGGCACCGTGAACCTGGACGGCCATGAGGTGGTGACTCGTACTCCTCAGGACGGACTGGCCAACGGCATTGTCTATATCTCCGAAGACCGTAAGCGCGATGGCCTGGTGTTGGGGATGTCGGTGAAGGAAAACATGTCGCTGACCGCGCTGCGCTATTTCAGCCGTGCCGGTGGTGGCCTGAAACATGCCGACGAGCAGATCGCCGTCAGCGATTTTATCCGCCTGTTCAATATCAAAACGCCGTCGATGGAGCAGCCGATTGGCCTGCTTTCCGGCGGCAATCAGCAAAAAGTGGCGATTGCCCGTGGCTTGATGACCCGGCCAAAGGTGCTGATCCTCGATGAACCGACACGCGGCGTCGACGTCGGGGCCAAAAAAGAGATCTACCAGTTAATCAACCAGTTCAAGCAGGAAGGGCTGAGCATCATATTGGTGTCTTCGGAAATGCCGGAGGTGCTGGGCATGAGCGACCGCATCCTGGTGATGCATGAAGGCCACCTCAGCGGCGAATTCCCGATTGAACAGGCCACCCAGGAAGTGCTGATGGCAGCAGCCGTTGGCAAGCAATACGGCGTAAAGCAGGAGTAATCAGATATGAGTTCACAAAGTGTTGCAGCTAAGCGCTGGTTCAGTAAAGAGTGGCTGTTGGAGCAGAAATCGCTGATTGCCCTGCTGGTGCTGATTGCTGTGGTGTCTTCGATGAGCCCGAATTTCTTCACCGTTAATAACCTGTTCAATATTCTGCAGCAAACCTCGGTGAATGCCATTATGGCGGTCGGCATGACGTTGGTGATCCTGACTTCCGGCATCGATCTGTCGGTCGGATCTCTGTTGGCGCTGACCGGGGCGGTAGCCGCTTCGATTGTCGGATTTGAAGTCAATGCGGTGGTGGCTGTGGCAGCTGCGCTGGCATTGGGGGCAGCGGTAGGGGCCTGTACCGGGATTATCGTGGCCAAAGGCAAGGTTCAGGCGTTTATCGCCACCCTGGTGATGATGCTGTTACTGCGCGGCGTGACCATGGTGTACACCAACGGTAGCCCGATCAATACCGGCTTTACCGACGTTGCCGACGCCTTCGGCTGGTTCGGGATTGGCCGCCCGTTAGGCGTTCCTACCCCGATCTGGATCATGGCCATCGTGTTTGTCGCCGCCTGGTATATGCTGCATCATACCCGTCTTGGCCGCTATATCTATGCGCTGGGCGGCAACGAAGCGGCTACCCGCCTTTCCGGTATCAGCGTTGATAGGGTTAAAATCATCGTTTATTCCCTGTGCGGCCTGCTGGCGGCACTGGCTGGGGTCATTGAAGTGGCGCGCCTGTCCTCTGCGCAACCTACTGCGGGTACCGGCTATGAGCTGGATGCCATCGCTGCGGTGGTACTGGGTGGTACCAGCCTGGCTGGGGGTAAAGGGCGCATCGTCGGTACCCTGATCGGGGCGCTGATCCTTGGCTTCCTGAACAACGGTTTGAATTTACTGGGTGTTTCTTCCTACTACCAAATGATCGTGAAAGCAGCCGTTATTCTGCTGGCGGTTCTGGTAGACAACAAAAGTAACAAGTAACCTCTCCCCTACAGGAATCACGACCATGAAAATGAAAAAACTGGCAACCTTAGTTTCGGCCATCGCGTTAACCGCCACCCTGAGTGCTAACGCCCTGGCAAAAGACACCATCGCGCTGGTGGTTTCTACGCTCAACAACCCGTTCTTTGTTTCGATGAAAGAAGGGGCGCAGTTGGAAGCCAACAAACTGGGTTACAACCTGGTGGTGCTGGATTCCCAGAACAATCCGGCGAAAGAGTTGGCCAACGTGCAGGATCTGATGGTGCAGAACCCGAAACTGCTGCTGATTAACCCAACCGATTCTGACGCGGTAGGTAACGCCATCAAGATGGCCAACCAGGCCAAGATCCCGGTCATTACGCTCGACCGTATGGCAGCGAAAGGCGAAGTAGTCAGCCATATCGCTTCCGACAACCGCGTGGGCGGTAAAATGGCCGGTGACTTTATCGCCAACAAAGTAGGGGCCGATGCCAAGGTGATCCAGCTGGAAGGCATTGCCGGGACATCTGCTGCCCGTGAACGTGGCGAAGGCTTCCAACAGTCACTGGAGCAGAACAAATTTAAACTGCTGGCCAGCCAGCCGGCGGACTTCGATCGTACCAAGGGCCTGAACGTGATGCAGAACCTGCTGACCGCGCATCCAGACGTGCAGGCGGTGTTTGCACAGAACGATGAAATGGCACTGGGCGCGCTGCGTGCGTTGCAAACCGCTGGTAAAACGGATGTCATCGTCGTTGGTTTTGACGGCACCGCAGACGGCGTGAAAGCGGTTGAAGGCGGTAAACTGGCTGCCACCGTGGCACAGCGTCCGGATCAAATCGGCGTGATTGGCGTAGAAACGGCAGATAAGATCTTGAAAGGCGAGAAAGTACCGGCGACTATCCCGGTTGATTTGAAACTGGTTACCAAGTAAGTCATCTCCAGCGCCATCGGAACGGGGCGTGACGATGGCGCGCAATTTTAGGGAACCCTGTGATGGAAACAGCAAAGCTGGTGGTTTTGGGCAGCATCAATGCCGACCATATCCTCAATATCAACCAGTTTCCCCAGCCGGGCGAAACGGTGATCGGCCAGCAGTATAAGGTCGCCTTTGGTGGCAAAGGGGCTAACCAGGCGGTGGCTGCCGGGCGCAGCGGTGCGGACATTGCTTTTATTGCCTGCGTAGGTGCAGACGATATTGGTGAACGTATTCGCCAACAGCTGGCAACCGATCGCATTGATACCCAACCGATTGAAGCTATTGCCGACAGTACTACCGGCGTAGCGCTGATTTTCGTCAATGCCGAAGGCGAAAACGTGATTGGTATCGATGCCGGTGCCAACGCGGCGGTCACTCCCGAATATCTCAACCGCTATCGGCAACGGGTTATCGATGCCGATGCGCTATTGATGCAGCTTGAGTCACCGCTGGAGACGGTGATTGCCGCCGCCAAACTGGCCAAGCAGCACCAAACCCAGGTGATCCTCAACCCGGCTCCGGCCTGTGAGCTGCCTGACGAATTGTTAGCCATGGTTGACATGATCACCCCGAACGAAACCGAAGCCCAGCGGCTGACCGGTATCGCGGTGAATAATGACGCTGACGCCGAACGTGCCGCCAGCATCCTGCATGATAAAGGTATTGGCTGCGTGATTATCACCCTCGGTAGTCGTGGCGTATGGTTGAGCGAAAACGGTAAAGGCAAACTGGTTCCGGGCTTTAAGGTCAAAGCGGTGGATACCATCGCGGCCGGTGATACGTTCAACGGTGCTCTGGTTACTGCTTTGCTCGAAGGTAAAGTGATGAGCGATGCAGTGCGTTTCGCCCATGCGGCGGCGGCCATTGCCGTTACCCGGCCGGGTGCACAGCCTTCCGTGCCATGGCGTGAAGAGATTGACGCCTTCTTGCAGCAACAGGGATAACGCTTTGGCTACCATGAAAGATGTTGCCCGCCTGGCGGGTGTTTCAACCTCGACGGTCTCGCACGTGATCAATAACAATCGCTTTGTCAGCGACAGCGTGCGTGACAAAGTCATGGTGGCCGTGGAACAGCTAAACTATGCCCCTTCCGCACTGGCGCGTAGCCTGAAACTCAATACGACGCGCACCATTGGTATGCTGGTGACCTCCAGTAATAACCCGTTTTATGCCGAAGTGGTGCGCGGCGTGGAACGCAGCTGCTACGAGCGTGGCTACAGCCTGATCCTGTGCAACACAGAGGAGGATGTGGCGCGTATGAACAGCAGCATGGAAACGCTGTTGCAAAAGCGGGTGGATGGCCTGCTGGTGATGTGTACCGAAAACCACCGCCCCTCGCAGGATGCACTGAGCCGCTACCCCTCTTTGCCGATCGTGATGATGGACTGGTCGCCGTTCGAAGGGGCCAACGATATCATTCAGGATAACTCGTTGCTGGGGGGCGAAATGGCTACCGATCATCTGATCGCTCGCGGCTATCGCCAAATCGCCTGTATCGCCGGGCCGCTGGATAAAACGACCGCGCGCCATCGCTTGGAAGGCTATCGCCGCGCCATGAAGCGTGCCGGCCTTGAAATCCTGCCGGGCTATGAGGTGTATTGCGACTTTGAGTTTGAAGGGGGCGTGCATGCCATGAAGCAGTTGCTGGCGTTAGCCGAACCTCCTCATGCGGTGTTTGCTGGCAACGATGCCGTCGCCGTCGGCGTTTATCAGGCGTTGTATCAGGCCGGGCTGGTGGTACCACAGGATATGGCCGTGATGGGTTACGACGATATCGAACTGGCCAAATATCTGGCTCCACCGCTCAGCACCATTCATCAGCCCAAAGATTCGCTAGGGGAACTGGCGATCGATGCGCTCATCAATCGCCTGCAAAACCCTGAGCGGGATGCCCAGATCCTGGTGCTGACGCCAGAGCTGGTGGAGAGAGACTCCGTCGGTTACCGTTAACTGGTAGCCTTCGCTTCTTTGCGTGATTTCTCTTTGCCGGTGATCAGGTTATTGCCGTCTTTTCTTCTTAACAGCATAAAGACGAAGGCCGAAGCAACGGTCACTATCCCCATGGTAATAAAGGTGTAGTGGAACTGATCGATCATGGTGCCGATCCCCATTGAACCATAGAAGCGCAACACGGCGGCGCTGATCGCCACGCCAAAGCTGATAGACAGCTGTTGCGTCACTGCCAATACGCTATTGCCGGAACTGGCGTTGCCATCGTTCAGGTCTGCCAGGCTGATGGTATTCATGGCGGTAAACTGCGTCGACATCGCCATCCCTAGAACAAACAGCGGCAAAATCATCAGCCACAGCGGCATACCTGGGCTTTGCAGAGAGAACTGCGCAATCAATACGCCGATAATGATAGTGATACCTACCAACGTCTTACGATAGCCGAACCAGCGCAACACCTGGGTAACGGTAGACTTGGCCATCAGAGAACCCACCGCCGTCGGGGCCATCATGCAACCGGCGACAATCGCCGAATAGCCAAAGGCCACCTGCAGCATCAACGGCATCAGGAAGGGAACGCAGCCAGTCCCTAGCCGCGAGGCCACGTTACCGGCAATGCCGACGGAAAAGGTACGGGTCTTGAACAGATCCAGCCCAATCAGTGGCTGAGCGTGGCGGCGGGCGTGAATGATATAGCCAAACAGCATCACAAAGCCGCTCAGGAACACTCCCAGAGAAATGTAATTGGCCAGTACCTGCTCGCCGAACAGCTCCAGGCCGGTGGAGATAAGTACCAGGCTAAGGCCAAACAGCATAAAACCAATGAAATCAAACGGCCGTTTCGGCGTGGTGAAGTCCGGCATGTATTTGCGGGCGTAGACGATGCCGAGTAAGCCTATCGGGATGTTAATCAGGAAGATCCAATGCCAGGTAGCGTAGGTCACCAGCCAGCCGCCAAGCAGCGGGCCTATTATTGGCCCAACCAGGCCAGGCATGGTGACAAAGTTCAGTACCGGCAACAGCTCACTACGCGGATAGGCCCGCAACAGGGCAAGGCGTGCCACCGGCATCATCATCGCGCCGCCAATCCCCTGTAAAATACGTGAGGCGACCAGGAAACTCAGCGTCGGGGACAAGGCACACAACAGCGAGCCAAAGGTAAACAGTGATACGGCGATAATAAACACTCGCCGGGTGCCGAAGCGATCGGCCAGCCAGCCGCTCACCGGGATTAGCATCGCAACCGTCAGGGTGTAACTGATCACCGCCGACTGCATTGCCAAGGGGGAACGGTCGAGGCTGTGGGCTATCGCCGGTAAGGCGGTATTGAGAATAGTGGCATCCAACGCCTGCATAAAGAACGCCATCGCGGCGATCCAAGGCAACCCTGCCATGCTGCGTGCAGATTTTGTCATCGTGATCCCATTTTCCTTCTATATATAGCTGCGGAGTTTACGCATTGCCCTGCAACAATGTTTGGCATGCAGTGAGGGCTGCGGTGCTGTCACTGGCGACTATGGCATCCACAATGGCCTGATGGTGTTGCAGTTTGATCACTTCATTACCTGTGATCGCCCGGAAATAGCTTTGATACACCGAGCTGAACAGGTTGGCGAACGAGGTGAGAAACGGATTGGCGCTGGCTTCATAGATTAGCTGGTGGTACTGGGTATCGACCTCAATCCAGCGTTCGCGGTCAAAATCCACGTGTAGCGCCTGCATTTCTGTCATCAGCGTGACCAATCGCGTTTTTTGCTCCTGGGTGGCGTTGATGGCTGCCAATGAACAGGCCTGAGGTTCCAGCGACGTGCGTAGAATAAGGAAGTGCTGCATGACCTGGTCGAAGTTCTCTCTGGTCATCCACCAGGTCAGCAGATCCTGATCGAGGAAGTTCCATTGGCTTTGCGGCATGACCCTGGTGCCGATGCGGGGGCGCGGCAACAGCATGCCTTTGGCCGCCAGCATTTTTACTGCTTCACGTACTGCAGTGCGACTGACGCCAAAGTGTTCTGCCAAATCCATCTCGCCTGGCAGGATGCTGCCGGCTTGATATTCACCGGCCAGGATCTGTTGGCCGAGCTTTTCTGCCAGCAGATAAGAAAGATTACGCTGTGCCGCCTGTTGTTGAGCATTGAATTGCATGGCTGCGGTTCCTTTAACTGCATTGTTATCTTTCATTTTACGCCAGGGAGCGCCAGCTTTTACGGCTGTTTTCGGGAAAAAGTGGCAAAAACGACGAACAAGACAGCGTTTTGCCGAAAAAAGCCGCGCTTGAAAAGTTTTTTGAATTTAGGGGTTGCGCCCTTCTGAGAACTCCCTATAATGCGCCTCCACTGACCGGGAACAACGACGAACAAGTCGCCCAGCCAGGAAGAAGCAACCCGGTGAAAACACCGCGTCTCGTAAGAGAAAAAGGTTGACTCTTCAGCGGGAAAGCGTAATATGCACCTCCCGCGTTACCGAGAAACTTCACGGTAACGAACGCTCTTTAACAATTTATCAGACAATCTGTGTGGGCACTCACAAGACGATATCCAGCTACTTCGGTAGCAAAAAAATATCAAGTCTTGAAGAGTGACCAAGCAGTCATTCATGCGAATGAATGATTACGAAAGTTAATTTTCGAGCATCGCTGCACGAGTTGCAGCAAATCAAGCTTTTAATTGAAGAGTTTGATCATGGCTCAGATTGAACGCTGGCGGCAGGCCTAACACATGCAAGTCGAGCGGTAGCACAGGGAGCTTGCTCCTGGGTGACGAGCGGCGGACGGGTGAGTAATGTCTGGGAAACTGCCCGATGGAGGGGGATAACTACTGGAAACGGTAGCTAATACCGCATAACGTCTTCGGACCAAAGTGGGGGACCTTCGGGCCTCACACCATCGGATGTGCCCAGATGGGATTAGCTAGTAGGTGAGGTAATGGCTCACCTAGGCGACGATCCCTAGCTGGTCTGAGAGGATGACCAGCCACACTGGAACTGAGACACGGTCCAGACTCCTACGGGAGGCAGCAGTGGGGAATATTGCACAATGGGCGCAAGCCTGATGCAGCCATGCCGCGTGTGTGAAGAAGGCCTTCGGGTTGTAAAGCACTTTCAGCGAGGAGGAAGGGTTCAGTGTTAATAGCACTGTTCATTGACGTTACTCGCAGAAGAAGCACCGGCTAACTCCGTGCCAGCAGCCGCGGTAATACGGAGGGTGCAAGCGTTAATCGGAATTACTGGGCGTAAAGCGCACGCAGGCGGTTTGTTAAGTCAGATGTGAAATCCCCGAGCTTAACTTGGGAACTGCATTTGAAACTGGCAAGCTAGAGTCTTGTAGAGGGGGGTAGAATTCCAGGTGTAGCGGTGAAATGCGTAGAGATCTGGAGGAATACCGGTGGCGAAGGCGGCCCCCTGGACAAAGACTGACGCTCAGGTGCGAAAGCGTGGGGAGCAAACAGGATTAGATACCCTGGTAGTCCACGCTGTAAACGATGTCGACTTGGAGGTTGTGCCCTTGAGGCGTGGCTTCCGGAGCTAACGCGTTAAGTCGACCGCCTGGGGAGTACGGCCGCAAGGTTAAAACTCAAATGAATTGACGGGGGCCCGCACAAGCGGTGGAGCATGTGGTTTAATTCGATGCAACGCGAAGAACCTTACCTACTCTTGACATCCACAGAACTTTCCAGAGATGGATTGGTGCCTTCGGGAACTGTGAGACAGGTGCTGCATGGCTGTCGTCAGCTCGTGTTGTGAAATGTTGGGTTAAGTCCCGCAACGAGCGCAACCCTTATCCTTTGTTGCCAGCGCGTCATGGCGGGAACTCAAAGGAGACTGCCGGTGATAAACCGGAGGAAGGTGGGGATGACGTCAAGTCATCATGGCCCTTACGAGTAGGGCTACACACGTGCTACAATGGCATATACAAAGAGAAGCGAACTCGCGAGAGCAAGCGGACCTCATAAAGTATGTCGTAGTCCGGATCGGAGTCTGCAACTCGACTCCGTGAAGTCGGAATCGCTAGTAATCGTAGATCAGAATGCTACGGTGAATACGTTCCCGGGCCTTGTACACACCGCCCGTCACACCATGGGAGTGGGTTGCAAAAGAAGTAGGTAGCTTAACCTTCGGGAGGGCGCTTACCACTTTGTGATTCATGACTGGGGTGAAGTCGTAACAAGGTAACCGTAGGGGAACCTGCGGTTGGATCACCTCCTTACCTAAAGATATGCAGTTGAGTGCAGTGTCCACACAGATTGTCTGATGAAAAGTAATGAGCAAAGCGCTACCTGTTGATGTAATGAGTCTTCTGGACTCATGCTGATACGAGAAACGGTTAAACCCTGGGTTTAATCGGATTTTGTGTCCCCATCGTCTAGAGGCCTAGGACACTGCCCTTTCACGGCTGTAACAGGGGTTCGAATCCCCTTGGGGACGCCATCCGATAATGAGTGAAAGACA
The DNA here is from genome assembly GCF_019968685.1 of Serratia sp. JSRIV006. Lineage (NCBI taxonomy): Bacteria > Pseudomonadati > Pseudomonadota > Gammaproteobacteria > Enterobacterales > Yersiniaceae > Serratia > Serratia sp. JSRIV006. Next base: position 5,676,046 of record NZ_CP074137.1, on the reverse strand, counting down.
TTATCACCGGTCATTCGTGACTGATTATCTTAAAGATGACTCTTGCGAGTCGTGTTTAAGATATTGCTCTTTAACAATCTGGAACAAGCTGAAAATTGAAACATGACAGCTGAAACTTATCCCTCCGTAGAAGTATTGGGGTAAGGATTAACCTGTCATAGAGTCTCTCAAATAAACAGCACGACAGTGTTCTCTGTTTACAGAAACACCTTCGGGTTGTGAGGTTAAGTGACTAAGCGTACACGGTGGATGCCTAGGCAGTCAGAGGCGATGAAGGGCGTGCTAATCTGCGAAAAGTGTCGGTAAGGTGATATGAACCGTTATAACCGGCAATACCCGAATGGGGAAACCCAGTGTGTTTCGACACACTATCGTATGGTGAATACATAGCCATACGAGGCGAACCGGGGGAACTGAAACATCTAAGTACCCCGAGGAAAAGAAATCAACCGAGATTCCCCTAGTAGCGGCGAGCGAACGGGGAACAGCCCAGAACCTGAATCAGTTCTTGTGTTAGTGGAAGCGTCTGGAAAGTCGCGCAGCAAAGGGTGATAGCCCCGTACACTAAAATGCATTAACTGTGAGTTCGATGAGTAGGGCGGGACACGTGACATCCTGTCTGAATATGGGGGGACCATCCTCCAAGGCTAAATACTCCTGACTGACCGATAGTGAACCAGTACCGTGAGGGAAAGGCGAAAAGAACCCCGGCGAGGGGAGTGAAATAGAACCTGAAACCGTGTACGTACAAGCAGTGGGAGCACCTTCGTGGTGTGACTGCGTACCTTTTGTATAATGGGTCAGCGACTTATATTTTGTAGCAAGGTTAACCGTATAGGGGAGCCGTAGGGAAACCGAGTCTTAACTGGGCGAATAGTTGCAAGGTATAGACCCGAAACCCGGTGATCTAGCCATGGGCAGGTTGAAGGTTGGGTAACACTAACTGGAGGACCGAACCGACTAATGTTGAAAAATTAGCGGATGACTTGTGGCTGGGGGTGAAAGGCCAATCAAACCGGGAGATAGCTGGTTCTCCCCGAAAGCTATTTAGGTAGCGCCTCGTGAACTCATCTTCGGGGGTAGAGCACTGTTTCGGCTAGGGGGCCATCCCGGCTTACCAAACCGATGCAAACTCCGAATACCGAAGAATGTTATCACGGGAGACACACGGCGGGTGCTAACGTCCGTCGTGAAGAGGGAAACAACCCAGACCGCCAGCTAAGGTCCCAAAGTCATGGTTAAGTGGGAAACGATGTGGGAAGGCATAGACAGCCAGGATGTTGGCTTAGAAGCAGCCATCATTTAAAGAAAGCGTAATAGCTCACTGGTCGAGTCGGCCTGCGCGGAAGATGTAACGGGGCTAAACCATGCACCGAAGCTGCGGCAGCGACGCTCAGGCGTTGTTGGGTAGGGGAGCGTTCTGTAAGCCGTTGAAGGTGAACTGTGAGGTTTGCTGGAGGTATCAGAAGTGCGAATGCTGACATAAGTAACGATAAAGCGGGTGAAAAACCCGCTCGCCGGAAGACCAAGGGTTCCTGTCCAACGTTAATCGGGGCAGGGTGAGTCGACCCCTAAGGCGAGGCCGAAAGGCGTAGTCGATGGGAAACAGGTTAATATTCCTGTACTCGGTGTTACTGCGAAGGGGGGACGGAGAAGGCTAGGCTAGCCGGGCGACGGTTGTCCCGGTTTAAGCGTGTAGGGGGGTGTTCCTGGTAAATCCGGAACGCTACCAACCCTGAGGCGTGATGACGATGCACTACGGTGCAGAAGTAGTTGATGCCCTGCTTCCAGGAAAAGCCTCTAAGCATCAGGTAACATCAAATCGTACCCCAAACCGACACAGGTGGTCAGGTAGAGAATACCAAGGCGCTTGAGAGAACTCGGGTGAAGGAACTAGGCAAAATGGTGCCGTAACTTCGGGAGAAGGCACGCTGGCGCGTAGGTGAAGAGACTTGCTCTCGGAGCTGAAGCCAGTCGCAGATACCAGCTGGCTGCAACTGTTTAATAAAAACACAGCACTGTGCAAACACGAAAGTGGACGTATACGGTGTGACGCCTGCCCGGTGCTGGAAGGTTAATTGATGGGGTCAGCCGCAAGGCGAAGCTCTTGATCGAAGCCCCAGTAAACGGCGGCCGTAACTATAACGGTCCTAAGGTAGCGAAATTCCTTGTCGGGTAAGTTCCGACCTGCACGAATGGCGTAATGATGGCCAGGCTGTCTCCACCCGAGACTCAGTGAAATTGAACTCGCTGTGAAGATGCAGTGTACCCGCGGCAAGACGGAAAGACCCCGTGAACCTTTACTATAGCTTGACACTGAACATTGAGCCTTGATGTGTAGGATAGGTGGGAGGCTTTGAAGTGTGGACGCCAGTCTGCATGGAGCCAACCTTGAAATACCACCCTTTAATGTTTGATGTTCTAACTCGGCCCCGTAATCCGGGGTGAGGACAGTGTCTGGTGGGTAGTTTGACTGGGGCGGTCTCCTCCCAAAGAGTAACGGAGGAGCACGAAGGTTAGCTAATCACGGTCGGACATCGTGAGGTTAGTGCAAAGGCATAAGCTAGCTTGACTGCGAGAGTGACGGCTCGAGCAGGTACGAAAGTAGGTCTTAGTGATCCGGTGGTTCTGAATGGAAGGGCCATCGCTCAACGGATAAAAGGTACTCCGGGGATAACAGGCTGATACCGCCCAAGAGTTCATATCGACGGCGGTGTTTGGCACCTCGATGTCGGCTCATCACATCCTGGGGCTGAAGTAGGTCCCAAGGGTATGGCTGTTCGCCATTTAAAGTGGTACGCGAGCTGGGTTTAGAACGTCGTGAGACAGTTCGGTCCCTATCTGCCGTGGGCGTTGGAAGATTGAGAGGGGTTGCTCCTAGTACGAGAGGACCGGAGTGAACGCACCACTGGTGTTCGGGTTGTCATGCCAATGGCACTGCCCGGTAGCTAAGTGCGGAAAAGATAAGCGCTGAAAGCATCTAAGCGCGAAACTTGCCTCGAGATGAGTCTTCCCTGGGCCTTTAAGGCCCCTGAAGGAACGTTTAAGACTAAGACGTTGATAGGCTGGGTGTGTAAGTGCAGCGATGCATTGAGCTAACCAGTACTAATGATCCGTGAGGCTTAACCTTACAACACCGAAGGTGTTTTGAAGAGATTGTAGAGATTTTCAGTGAAGTTCCGAGATTGGTTCTGGTGGTTACGAAAGTAACGGCCAAGAATGAAACGAATTTGCCTGGCGGCAATAGCGCGGTGGTCCCACCTGACCCCATGCCGAACTCAGAAGTGAAACGCCGTAGCGCCGATGGTAGTGTGGGGTCTCCCCATGCGAGAGTAGGACACTGCCAGGCATCAATTAAGCCAAGAGGCCATCCGCAAGGATGGCCTTTTTGCTATGGGGCAAAAACAGAAATGCCCCTCACCCCCACCCTCTCCCAGAGTACCAGCCGAGAACAACTGAACCCCCGTGTGAGGGAGAGGGAGCCGTCCGGCGTCGTGGATGAGCCCGTACTGCTTCGGAAAGTGGGGAGAGGTTGGGTTTGCCCGTACCGCTTCAGGACGTTGGAAGTAAGTAGAAAGATGAAGTATTACACAGAGAGATCCGCGAGCTCGATCGGTTCCCTCTCCCTGTGGGAGAGGGTTAGGGTGAGGGGACTATGCCTTTGTCTGCTTCAGCCACTGAACAATAAACCCAGCGATCGTTTCAGGCTGGTTGATATCTAGTAACGGCGCAACACCTTCTATCTTCCTATCGCTGGCTACGGCAATGACGTGCTGATCCAACATATCTGCAAGCGGTTTACCGACTTCCTCGCGATAGAGAACAATTTTGCTGATCTGTTCATGCTTGAACCCTTCCACCAGGATCAAATCCACCTTGCTGCGATCGAATCTGCCAGCCAGATACTGGAGATCTAAAGGCTGTTGTTCAGGTGTTTCGGTCATTAATGCCCAGCGCCGATCGCTGGCAACCAGCGTCTGGTCTGCACCGGCCTTGCGCAGTTCATAGCTGTCCTTACCAGGCGTATCAACATCCATCTCATGGTGGGTATGCTTGATCAGGCCAACGCGCACCTGTTGCTGTTTTAATAGTGGGATCAATTGCTTAAGCAGCGTGGTTTTACCTGTGCCGCTATAGGCGGCGATAGCCAGCAAGGGTGGCAATAACTCCGTCATTGATCGCCCCCCTTTTCCTGCTGCCACTGTTGGCAATCTTCCGGGGTATTCAAATTACGGAAGGCGTCTTGCTGCCCACGGAACACCACCTGTTGTGCACCGACAGCCGCCATGAACAGCATCAATTTGCGTTCCCCCCGGGCTAGATAACGGGTGAGTTCCTCTGTCAGACTAGTATGCAGTAAAGTGAAGGTAGGATGCTCACGTTCGCCATCACAAGCATAGGCGGCCAGGGCATTGCCTTTATGCAGCCAAAGCTGTTCTACCAGGTTGAGAGGGAAATCGGGTACATCGCAGGGGGCGCAGACAATCCATGGTGTGTTGGCATAAGTGAGGCCAGCCAATATACCGGCTAAGGGGCCAGGGTAATCTGCCGTCAGATCGCCGACGACCTCTAAGCCGCTTTGCTGATAGCACTGCTGATTGCGATTGGCACTGATGATCACCTGGCTCACTTGTGGTGTTAATCGGCCCAGGACGTGCTGGTACAGCGTTTTATCCCCCACTTGCACCAATCCTTTATCTTTCCCTCCCATGCGGGTAGAGCGCCCACCGGCCAGAATAACGCCGGTTATATTTGCATGCATAGTCATCATCCAACCCCTCTCCAATGCCCTGATTGTAGCGCTAAACCTGTTCAGACATCATGATTTACCTTTATTGACACGCTGGTTCTTTCACTACGTAGTCAAGCCTGCTACTTTGTGGGTTTATCACTTCATTGGATGATATGTTGCTATGAAAACGCATCGCGTAAACGAACTGATTGAGCTTTTGCACCCGGCCTGGCAGCAGGATCCCGATCTCAACCTGATTCAGTTTCTGCAAAAGCTGGCACAGGAAGCGGGTTTTCAGGGTGAGTTAGGCGATCTGAGCGATGATATCTTGATCTATCATCTGAAAATGCGCGGCAGTGCGGGCACAGAACAGATCCCAGGCTTGAAGAAAGACTACGAAGAAGACTTTAAAACGGCGTTGCTGCGTGCCCGTGGCGTGATAAAAGATTAGCATTCATGCGGTGCGATCATCAGTGGCGGTGATTAGTGCTACTCTTTCTTATTCTTGGCACGCTGTTGTCATCTGGCGAACTGAACGGTTGTTATGAACAACTCTGCATTTAATTTTGAAACCCTTTCTCCCGATCTGATAATGGATGCGCTGGAAGGGATAGGTTTGCGTGTTGATTCAGGGCTGACGGCGCTCAACAGCTATGAAAACCGCGTATACCAGTTTATGGACGAAGATCGTCGGCGTTACGTGGTGAAATTTTATCGCCCAGAACGCTGGAGTGCAGAGCAAATCGGTGAAGAACACCGGTTCGCGCTGGATTTGTCGCACAACGAAATTCCGGCGGTCGCGCCGCTGGTATTACAGGGAAATACGCTGCACACCCATGCAGGCTTTTTCTTTACCGTATTTCCGAGCGTCGGTGGCCGACAGTACGAGATCGATAATCTGGAACAGCTGGAGTGGGTCGGGCGTTTTCTTGGCCGCATCCACCAGGTGGGTAGCGAAAGCCTGTTTACCGAGCGGCCGACCATTGGCATTGAAGAGTATCTCACAGAGCCCCGGCAGGTTCTGGCCAGCTGTGATTTAGTTCCCAAGGCCCAGCGCGAGACTTTCCTGCGGGCTACGGATACGTTGATTGACGCTATCAAACCGCACTGGCAACTGGATTGGCAACCGCTGCGTTTGCATGGCGATTGCCACCCAGGCAATATCTTGTGGCGTGATGGTCCGCTGTTCGTCGATCTTGACGATGCACGCAACGGGCCGGCAATACAGGATTTGTGGATGTTGTTACACGGCGAACGTCGCGATCGGCTGATGCAGCTGGATATCCTGCTGGAGGCCTATGGCGAATTTGCCGAATTTGATCAGCGCGAGTTGGCGTTGATCGAACCCTTGCGGGCCATGCGCATGGTGTATTACCTGGCATGGGTAGCGCGCCGTTGGCAGGATCCCGCGTTTCCAAAAAGTTTCCCGTGGATGGCGGAGTCTGATTTCTGGTTATCTCAGACTGCGGCATTTACTGAACAGGTTAAGCTGTTGCAGGAACCCCCTCTGCAGCTCATGCCAATGTATTGAAGCATTAACATAATGGAGAGTTTAGTGTTATGAAAAAAATTTGGTTGGCACTCGTTGGTATGGTGATGGCATTCAGTGCCTCCGCTGCGCAATTCAGTGACGGTACGCAATACATCACTTTGGATAAGCCGGTAACTGGCGAACCACAGGTGCTGGAGTTCTTCTCTTTCTACTGCCCGCACTGCTACCAGTTTGAAGAGACATACCATATTTCTGATGCGGTCAAAAAAGCGCTGCCTGAAGGCACCAAGATGACCAAATACCATGTGGAATTCCTGGGTCCATTGGGTAAGCAATTAACTCAGGCCTGGGCAGTTGCCATGGCTCTGGGTGTAGAAGACAAAATTACTCAGCCAATGTTTGAAGCGATTCAGAAAACTCAAACCGTGCAAACGCCTGACGATATCCGCAAGGTATTCGTCAATGCAGGCGTAGCAGGTGAAGACTATGACGCGGCTTTAAACAGCTTCGTGGTGAAATCTCTGGTGGCTCAGCAAGAGAAAGCGGCAGAAGATTTGCAACTGCGCGGCGTGCCAGCGGTATTTGTTAATGGCAAATACATGGTGAAAAACGATGGCCTGGATACCAGCAGCATGGACGTTTACGTCAAGCAATTTGCTGATGTCGTTAAGTTCCTGACCGAACAAAAGTAACCTGCAGCAAGAAATCAACGCCGGTTAATCCGGCGTTTTTTTTAACTTATTCACGCTTGAGCCTGTCTAGCAAACCATCTTTTTCCTGCCACAACGTATTCAGCCAAATCTGGAATTTACGTTTAAACAGTTTGTCATTGAAGTAATCCCCGTGCAGCGACTCATCAATCGGCAGGCATTCAATCCTGACGACAACCCGTTGCAAACGGCCACACAACATATCCATAAAGGGATGCTCACGGTTATCCGGATAGCACAAGGTGACATTCAGGATCTTATCAAATTGCTGGCCAAGCGCACTAAGCGTAAAGGCGATCCCGGCAGCTTTCGGGGCGAGCAAATTGCGGTAGGGTGAGCGGGTTTTAATTTTCTTGGCCTCGGTGAAACGAGACCCCTCAACGAAATTGACGATGGTGGTCGGGCGCAGGCGAAACTTGTCGCAGGAACGCCGCGTGGTTTCGATATCCTGCCCGCTTTTCTCTGGATGTCTGTGCAGATAGGCCCGCGAGTAGCGCTTCATAAAGGGCATATCCAACGCCCAGCAGGCCAGGCCGACGAAGGGGATCCAGGCCAGTTGCTGTTTCAGGAAGTACTTATTCATAGGTATATGGTGACGGAATAACACACACAGCACTACAATGTCCGACCAGCTTTTATGGTTGCTGATCAGCAAATACCAATTCTTTTTCTCCAGCCCGTGCAGCCCTTGAATATCCCACTGCAAGCGGGGATTAATTCGTAACAATACTGCCAGGCATTGGCACCAGCACCACATCGTCAGGTCAGCAAAGGCTGAAATGTATCGCCAAACGGCGGGCATGGGGATCAAAAGCTTAATGATACCGGCCAAAACAATGGGGATGGAGCACAGCATCGTTACGCCAATGGCAAGCAGCGCAGAAAAGATAAAAATAACAGGGGCTAGCAATTTTGGCATGGGTTTAGTGCTGACGGTTGAAGGAAACATGGTTAGATACGTCAGTACGTACCAACAAAAAAATATTTTAACAGAATCCTGGCCAAGAATACGCGGCTATAAGTAAGCGATTTTAACCTGGTAGAAATTGCCAGTTGTTAGCCGTTGGCGTGCAGATTTTCAATCTTGTGCTATGGTCATTGAGGTGCCTAAATTGATTAAACGTGCGATTAAACTTCGGCCCCAGTTATATCCACAAATTAACTGAAACACGATAAATAGCAAAACCGCCAATCCCCTCTTTCAACAGTGTGATTTGTCTAGGAATTTTATTCTCCATTATAACGATATTACCTTCGTTATAATTCAGTTGCTAAACTATGCACAAAGTTATCCACAGGCAGGATCTTGCGGATCGCTTCACAGGATCTCATCTAATTTGGCCATATTGCACGCTAAGGTTCGTCACCAGCGGCTAGCTATGGCATGCTTACCCCAGTCCTTTTCACGAAAAAGAAACGTTATGGCCCAGATTGCAGAAAACCCATTAATCCTGGTGGATGGTTCCTCTTACCTTTACCGCGCCTACCACGCCTTCCCACCGCTGACAAACTCGGTCGGTGAGCCGACGGGAGCGATGTACGGTGTGCTGAACATGCTGCGCAGCCTGCTGTTGCAGTATACCCCCAGCCATGTGGCGGTGGTGTTTGATGCCAAAGGGAAGACCTTCCGTGACGAGCTGTTTGCCGAATATAAATCACATCGGCCACCGATGCCGGACGATTTGCGAGCGCAGATCGAACCGCTGCACCAGATGGTTAAAGCCATGGGGTTACCGTTGCTGGTTACACCTGGCGTAGAGGCCGATGACGTAATCGGCACTCTGGCGCTAGAGGCTGAGAAAGCGGGTCATGCCGTGTTGATCAGCACCGGCGACAAAGATATGGCTCAGTTGGTGACGCCGAATGTTACCCTGATCAATACCATGAACAACACCATCCTCGGCCCGCAGGAGGTCTGTGATAAATACGGTATTCCTCCTGAACTGATCATCGATTTCCTGGCGCTGATGGGGGATTCGTCAGATAACATCCCTGGCGTACCTGGGGTGGGTGAGAAAACGGCCCAGGCGCTGCTGCAAGGGTTAGGGGGCCTGGATCAGCTCTATGCCAATCTGGATAGCATTGCCACGCTGAGCTTCCGCGGTGCCAAGACCATGGCGGCCAAGCTGGAGCAGAACAAAGAGGTGGCCTATCTCTCTTACAAACTGGCGACAATCAAAACCGATGTTGAACTGGATCTGAAATGCAGTGAGCTGGAAGTGAGCCCACCGGATGTCGATCAACTGCAGGCGCTGTTTAAGCGCTACGAGTTCAAACGCTGGATGGCCGATGTTGAAGCCGGGACCTGGTTAGAAAACAAAGGGTCAGGTCGTAAGGCCAGCGCGGCAGCCAAGCCAGCCTCAACGGCAGAAGCACCAAGAGCCGCCGTAGAGCCTACCCTGTCGCAGGAAGGTTACGTCACCATTCTGGATGAGGAAACCTTCGCCGATTGGATGGAGCGCCTGAAACAGGCCGAAGTTTTCGCCTTCGATACCGAAACTGACGGCCTGGATACCCTGACGGCTAACCTGATCGGTCTGTCCTTCGCCATTGAGCCTGGCGTGGCGGCGTACCTGCCGGTTGCACACGATTATCTGGATGCTCCCCCACAGCTGGATCGCAACCACGTGCTGGCCATCCTGAAGCCGCTGCTGGAAGACGAAAAGGCGTTGAAGGTGGGGCAGAACCTGAAGTTCGATAAAAGCCTGCTGGCCCGCTATGACATCGATCTACGCGGTATCGCCTACGACACCATGCTGGAGTCCTACGTACTCGACAGCGTCAGTGGCCGTCACGATATGGATAGCCTGGCCGATCGCTACCTGGGCCATAAAACCATTACCTTCGAAGAGATCGCGGGCAAAGGCAAAAAACAGTTAACCTTTAACCAGATCGCCCTTGAAGAGGCGGGCCCTTATGCGGCAGAAGATGCCGACGTTACGCTACAGCTGCATTTGGCGATGTGGCCGCAGTTGAAAGAGAGTGAAGGCCTGCTGACGGTATTCAATGAGATTGAAATGCCGCTGTTGCCGGTGCTTTCCCATATCGAACGCACCGGGGTGCTGATCGATCCTAACATTCTGGCTGCTCACTCCATTGAGTTGACCAAGCGCCTCGGCGAGCTTGAAGTGCAGGCCCATGAATTGGCAGAAGAGCCGTTCAATCTGGCCTCGACCAAGCAGTTGCAGGCCATTTTGTATGAAAAGCAAAAGCTGCCGGTGCTGAAAAAGACCCCTGGCGGTGCTCCTTCAACCAATGAGGAAGTGCTGGCCGAGTTGGCGCTGGATTATCCGCTGCCTAAAGTGATCCTGGAATACCGTGGTCTGGCGAAGCTGAAAACCACCTATACCGACAAACTGCCGTTGATGATCAACCCGGTTAGCGGGCGGGTGCATACTTCCTATCACCAAGCCGTCACCGCCACCGGTCGCCTGTCATCCAGCGATCCAAACCTGCAAAACATTCCGGTACGTAACGATGAAGGGCGCCGTATCCGTCAGGCATTTATTGCGCCTGAGGGTTACCGTATTGTCGCGGCGGACTACTCGCAGATTGAACTGCGCATCATGGCCCATTTATCGCAGGACGAAGGCTTGCTCACAGCGTTTGCTGAAGGTAAGGACATACACCGGGCAACGGCGGCAGAAGTCTTTGGTCTGGCGTTGGAGAAGGTCACCAACGAACAGCGTCGCAGTGCCAAGGCGATTAACTTTGGTCTGATTTACGGCATGAGCGCATTTGGTTTGGCTCGCCAGTTGGGGATCCCGCGCGGCGAAGCGCAGCGCTATATGGATTTGTACTTCGAGCGCTACCCTGGCGTGCTGGAGTATATGGAGCGCACCCGTCAGCAGGCCGCCGAGCAGGGCTACGTCAGCACGCTGGATGGCCGCCGGTTGTATCTGCCGGACGTTCGCTCCAGTAACGGTATGCGTCGCAAGGCGGCCGAGAGAGCGGCGATTAACGCCCCTATGCAGGGCACTGCTGCGGATATCATCAAACGTGCGATGATTGAGGTGGATGCCTGGCTGCAAGGGCCTGAGAAGCCGCTGGTGCGCATGATCATGCAGGTACACGATGAACTGGTGTTTGAAATCCACGAGTCCGCCATCGAAGAGGCCAGCCTGCGCATTCATGAGTTAATGGAAAACAGTATGCAGCTGGCTGTTCCGCTGCGGGTGGACATCGGCGTAGGTAAAAACTGGGATGAGGCTCACTGATTACCCTGGGTGATACGTTATGGCCAGTTTTCGCTAACTGGCGAAAACCTAAGCACTTTTGGTAATTGAGCAACATCCTTCGGTGATTGTTTCGACTAAATTGGCGTTGTTAGTGCCCGGATCGTGTAAGTAAACTACAAAAAATTCTTTTGCAGCGTGAAAAAATGATGTAGAGTTACAGACGTAGGGTACAGAGGTAAGATGTTCTATCTTTCAGACCTTTTACTTCACGTAATCGGATTTGGCTGAATATTTAGCCGCCCCAGTCAGTATTGACTGGGGCGTTTTTTATTGTAAAAACAAAGCAAAAGCATCGATTTTCGTTATCCCCGCCTGCTCTTCTCCTGCCGTTCCTTTGGCTGATTTATCTGCATGTATCTCCTGACAGCGCACTATCTACCATAAGTTTTTATGATGGCTTTTAGTCAAAATTGTAATTAGATAACGAAATGCGGCCTCGTGTAGGGTGATAACGGGCGTAAAAAAGCCGATGTTTTAGCATCGGCTCTGCATGCGGCCCACTACGAAATACCCGCAGCGGTTATCATTCCCCGCCGATATCGTCTTCCGGCAGCACTTCCGGTGGGATCTCGTTAAACCAGGTATTCAACTTCTGGCTCAGTTTATCGACACCGATCTTTTTCGGTGACGAGAAGGCTTCCACCTGAATATCACCCATAAATGGCAGCACGGCCTCACGCACCATATTGAGTTGTGCCTTGCGGGCACCAGAGGCCAGCTTATCGGCCTTGGTCAGCAGGACCAGCACTGGCGTGCCAACGTCGACGGCCCACTGGATCATCTGTTGGTCCAGGTCTTTGAGCGGATGACGAATATCCATCAGCACCACCAGGCCTTTCAGGCAGTTACGCATTTGCAGGTATTCACCCAGCGCCCGCTGCCATTTCTTCTTCATCTCTTCCGGCACTTCGGCATAGCCATAGCCTGGCAGGTCGACCAGGCGAATGCCTTCTTCGACCTCGAACAGGTTAATCAGCTGGGTACGCCCCGGCGTTTTACTGGTACGTGCCAGGCCTTTCTGATTGGTCAGGGTATTCAGTGCGCTGGACTTACCGGCGTTGGAACGGCCGGCGAACGCAACTTCAATACCTTCATCCCCCGGTAGGTGGCGAATATCGGGTGCACTGGTGACGAAATGGGTCACATGGTAATTGTAGTTCTTGCTGGTCAAAATTTTCGTCTCCGTGAGGATGGCTATCTGGTGGGCGATTATAACTGCATCAGCGCTAAAAGGGTGTGTTTCTCGGTTATTAAGCGTTTTAACCACTGAGCCCTTGTGGCAAAAGGTCGACCGCCGTGTGAGACATTGACCATTCGAATTGGGGGTAATGTCGCTTTATTCGAAAGCTGTAAATATTTTATTTGTTATAAAACAGGGCATTGTAATTTCGTTAAGTAAAAGATCGTCGTAAGCCACCTGTAGGTATCTTGAGCACATCCCATAAAAGCGTAAAGTAGGTTGCAAGGCAGGAGGCCAAGGAAACAGGAACATCCAGGAAGGGTGAAAAATCTCAGGGAATACACAGGCAGTGTAATGAGTACCAGGATGATGTCAGATGGAATTGAAACTATTGGTGCCGGAGCGCACGAATAGTACACGGATGATGAAGTGACTGCAATTGGGACGCCCGCGGGAAGCGCACTCAGGAAGAGTGGAAGCGAACGGATCGCAGCACGGATGATTTTTTCTTTCAGGATGAAAGACGTAGTAGCAGGGAGCGCGGTTATCGCAGATGGAAAAACCGGGATGTTGAGTGTGTGCATGGAGCGCGGAGCAGGAATATCCTTCGAGTGAAGGTGCGAAATAGGCGGCAGGTTTTAACCTGCCGCCTTTTTTCTTTGTCTGCTTTCTGCTAGATTCCGCCGCAACCGTATAGCAATTCTATACTGGATCTACATACCTAAGAGTAAAAGCCATGAACCAGCCATCAAAAGCACCTCGCGGCCCACGCAGCAGCGCGGCGACGTCAAAAAGTAAAAAGAAAAGTCGTGTGGAGCTCGATCAGGAAGCGCGCGAGCGCAAGCGCCTGAAAAAGCGCCGTGGCCTGGCTTCCGGTTCACGTACCCAGGTTGAGTCTGCCAGCCAGAAAAATAAAACTGGCGCGCAACCCAAAGATCCTCGTCTCGGCAGTAAAGTGCCGGTTGCGCTGGTGGTCGACGCTAAAGTGAAGGCGACCAAGCCACAGCCAAAACCGAAGGCAGAAAAACCGCGCCTCACGCCAGAAGAAGAACTGACCAAGCTGGAAAACGATGAACGTCTGGATGCCTTGCTGGATCGCCTGGATGAAGGCGCCACGCTGAGCGCGGAAGATCAGGCGTACGTTGATCAAACCCTGGATCGTATTGATGCGCTGATGGAACAGCTGGGCATCGAACTGGGTGATGAAGACGACGAAGAGCAGGAAGAGAAGCAGGAAGATATTCTGAAACTGCTGAAAGGCGGTAACCCGAAAGACGTATTTTAAGCGGTTATGTGGCTGATCCCGGCAATAGCCCTACTGTTGACATGTTATCTACTGTGGTTATTCGGTAAACTGTGGCGGCTGTCGAAGCGCAAAACGCGTTTTCGCAGCGCTTCCGCGGCCAGACAGCGTAGACAACTGCCCATTTCCCGGCCCGGTAGGAAAAAATATCGGAAGGAGTGAGCAAGCATGTCAGAACAGACCATTGTCTGGGATTTGGCCCTGATCCAAAAATATAACTATTCAGGCCCGCGTTATACTTCATACCCCACGGCGCTGGAGTTTAACCAGGGCTATGACGAAGCTGCGTTCCAACGCGCGGCTACGCGCTACCCTGAGCGCCCGCTGTCGCTGTATGTCCATATTCCCTTCTGTCATAAGCTCTGCTATTTCTGCGGCTGCAATAAGCTGGTCACACGCCAGACTCACAAGGCCGATGAATACCTGGCCGTGTTGGAGCGGGAAATCATCGCTCGTGCCCCTCTGTTTGCCGGCCGCAAGGTCAGCCAACTGCATTGGGGCGGCGGTACGCCAACCTATCTGGATAAGCAGCAAATCAGTCGGCTGGTCGCCATGCTACGCCAGCACTTTGATTTCCAGCCAGCAATGGAGATGTCGATCGAAGTTGACCCGCGTGAAATCGAGCTGGACGTGCTGGACCACCTGCGTGCCGAAGGCTTCAACCGCCTCAGCATGGGAGTGCAGGACTTCAATAAAGAAGTGCAGCGTCTGGTTAACCGCGAGCAGGATGAAGAGTTCATTTTTGCCCTGATCGCCCGGGCTAAAGCGCTTGGCTTCAACTCGACCAATATCGATCTGATTTACGGCCTGCCGAAGCAGACGCCAGAGAGTTTTGCCTTCACCCTGCAACGGGTGGCAGAGCTGAACCCGGATCGCCTGAGCGTATTTAACTACGCCCATATGCCGAACCTGTTTGCTGCCCAACGTAAAATCAAGGACGCCGATCTACCTAGCGCCCAGCAGAAACTCGATATTCTGCAGCAAACCATCGCTTCGCTAACGGAGTCGGGCTATCAGTTTATCGGCATGGACCATTTTGCCCGGCCGAACGATGAGCTGGCCATTGCCCAGCGCGAAGGCAAGCTGCACCGCAATTTCCAGGGTTATACCACCCAAGGGGACAGCGATCTGCTGGGCCTGGGGGTTTCCGCCATCAGCATGCTGGGTGACAGCTACGCGCAGAACCAGAAAGAGCTGAAGGTGTATTACGCTAACGTGGAAGAGCAGGGGAACGCCCTGTGGCGTGGCCTGGCGATGACGGAAGATGACTGCCTGCGCCGTGATGTGATCAAGACGCTAATCTGTAATTTCCAACTGGCCTATCAACCGATTGAGCAGCAATACGGCATTGCGTTTGCGGATTACTTTGCCGCCGATCTGGAGTTACTGGCGCCGTTCGAACGTGACGGGCTTGTGGAGCGCGATGAGCATGGCATTCGCGTCACGCCTCGTGGGCGCTTGCTGATCCGTAATATTTGCATGTGCTTCGATATCTACCTGCGTAAACAGGCCCGCGCCCAACAGTTCTCCCGGGTTATCTGACGCCAACACCAAGGTGGATGTGTAGGGGCGCAGCGTGCTGCGCCCTGTTAACTGAAGAAATTGATCAGTGCGGCGCACAACACCGTGGCAACGGCCGCCTGCGGTGAATGGCTGACGGCAGAGCCGACGTCTGCGCCTTGGGTAAGAAAGACGATGAGTGTATCCAGCATCAAAAGCCTCCTGAGTTTGCGTTTCGATCATACTGCTGTCGCATATCCGGTAAAAGCCTTAAATCGCTGGTTTTTTGTGCGCTGGATTGTATTTTTAATCATCTAGCGCCCCCTCTCTTACTCCATCCCTAATTCTTTCAGCTTACGCGTTAAGGTATTCCGGCCCCATCCCAACAGGCGGGCAGCTTCCTGCTTGTGCCCCTGGGTATGCCGTAGCGCGGTGGTGAGCAAAGTGCGCTCCATTTCCGGCTGAGCTTCGGACAACAGGTTTTGATGACCGGAACGTAACGCGCGGTCGGCCCACTGTGCCAACAACGTGGCCCAACTGTCCGGTAAGCCGTGGCTACTGGCTTGCGGCGCGGCGGTTTCAAACAGCTCTGAAGGCAGATCCTGGATCAGCACTTCTTGCCCGGCGGCCATCACGGTCAGCCAGCGGCAGGTGTTTTCCAACTGGCGTACGTTGCCTGGCCACGGCAGGCGAGTGAGGGCGGTTTCGGTTTCCGGATGCAGGTTCTTCGCCTCCACACCCAACTCTTTCGCAGCCACCTGAAGGAAATAGCGCGCCAGGCGCGGAATATCCTCACGGCGTTCACGCAGCGGCGGCAGATGTACGCGGATCACGTTCAGGCGGTGGAACAGATCCTCACGGAATTTGCCCTCCTGAACGCGCAACTCCAGGTTCTGGTGGGTGGCGGCAATGATACGCACGTCAACCTTTACCGGCGCATAGCCACCCACGCGATAGAACTGGCCATCCGCCAATACGCGCAGCAAGCGGGTTTGCACATCCAGCGGCATATCCCCGATTTCATCCAGGAACAGCGTACCACCGTCGGCCTGTTCAAAACGGCCCTGACGGATCTGATTGGCGCCGGTAAACGCCCCTTTCTCATGACCGAACAGTTCAGATTCGATCAGGTCTTTGGGGATCGCGGCCATGTTCAGGGCGATAAACGGAGATTTGACGCGTGGGCTGTGGCGATGCAACGCATGGGCGACCAGCTCTTTCCCAGTTCCCGACTCCCCGTTGATCAGCACGCTGATGGAGGAACGTGACAGGCGGCCGATAATGCGGAACACATCCTGCATTGCCGGGGCCTCACCAATAATATCGGCGACAGGATCGTTGGCAGGCTGGCTGCGAGCGGGTTGCTGCTGCTCTTGATAGTGGCTGATGGCACGCTCTACCAGAGCAACGGCCTCATCAATATCAAAGGGTTTTGGCAGGTAATCGAATGCCCCTTGTTGATAGGCGCTAACCGCCGCGTCCAGATCCGAATGTGCCGTCATTATGATGACCGGGAGCATCGGGTGACGCTGTTTGATCTGCTTGAGCAGCGCCAGGCCATCCATACCCGGCATGCGGATATCTGATAGCAGCACGTCGGGAGTTTGCGTGGCCAATGCTTCCAACACGGCATTGCCGCTGTCGAAGGTGACGCTGTTCACCCCGGCTCCGGTGAGCGCACGCTCTAGCACCCAGCGGATGGAGCTATCGTCATCGACGATCCAGACTATCCCTCGTTGCATAGCACAAACCTCACTGGCGAATAGGCAGGAAAACCGAGAATTCGGTGTGACCTGGCCAACTGTTAAATTCAATTTTTCCGCAATGCTGATCGATTAGATTACGGGCGATGGATAACCCCAGGCCGGTACCGCCTTCGCGGCCGCTGACCATTGGGTAGAACAGAGTGTCTTGCAACTGGGCCGGTACGCCCGGGCCGTCATCCTCAACATCGATCCGTGCCGCCAGCCGGTAGCGGGTGCCGTGCAGGGTGATCTGAAACGCGGTACGCGTGCGCAGCGTGATGGTGCCACCGGTTTCGCTCAGCGCCTGCAGCGCGTTGCGGGTGATATTGAGCAACACCTGCTCGATTTGATCGGGATCGTGCGCCAGCTCAGGCAGACTAGGGTCGTAATCACGCACCAGCGTGACGTTATCGGGTTTCTCCAACGACACCAATTGGAAGACTCGCTCCGCGACCTGATGGATACTCTGAGTAATATGTTGGCCGGGGCGCTGTGGCCCTAGCAGGCGATCTACCAGATTACGCAGCCGATCGGCCTGTTCGATGATCACCTTGGTGTATTCCGTCAGCGAAGGGTCTGGCAAAGCTTTGGCCAGCAACTGCGCGGCACCCCGCAAACCGCCGAGCGGATTTTTGATTTCATGCGCCAGGCCGCGCACCAGATCGCGAGCCGCAACCTGTTGGGCGTGCTGTAACTGCTCCTGGCTGAGGCGACGCTGATTGTCCATTGGGGCCAGCTCAAGCAGAATAAAGCCATCTGGCAGCGCCTGAGCGGTCAGGGAGAGGATATGGGCGCGGCTGTCGACCACCAGGGTCACTTCGTTATCGGTAAAGCCCTGGCCGGCATGCAGGCTTTCGCGCATCAGATCGATATTCAGCGAAAAATAGCCAAGTAAATCGGGCAGTGGTGTACCGAAAAGTTTACGAGAACTCTGTGCCAGCAGCTGTTGTGCCGCCGGGTTGGCGTAGTGGATCGCCAGTGTGTCATCCAACAGCAAAATGCTGTTGATGAGAGAATTGAGGATCTGCCCAGCATCGGGCAGCTTGCCGGTTGCCATACAGCAGTCTCCTGCACCTTTTTAGTGCATCCATCCTACTCCATCCGCAACCATCACGGTATGAAATAGTTTTGCAGAATATACGGTGGAGAAAAAAGCCCATCCGAAGATGGGCTAAAAGTTTCCACGGCAACAAAAAAACGGCTACTAATACTTAGGACGCGCCATCCGTAGACAGCGCGGGTATGACTTAAACGCTGTAATACAGTTCGAACTCAACTGGGTGTGGCGTCATGCGCACGCGATCCATCTCTTCTTTACGCAGTTCGATGTAGGCATCGATCGCGTCGTCGGTGAATACGCCACCGCGGGTCAGGAATTCACGGTCTTCGTTCAGTGCGGCCATTGCTTCATCCAGTGAGCCAGCCACTTTTGGAATTTCAGCTTCTTCTTCCGGCGGCAGGTCATACAGGTTTTTATCCATGGCATCGCCAGGGTGGATCTTGTTGATCACGCCGTCCAGGCCAGCCATCAGCAGTGCAGCGAAGCACAGGTATGGGTTAGCCGCTGGGTCCGGGAAACGAGCTTCTATACGGCGCGCTTTCGGGCTGGCAACCACTGGGATACGGATAGACGCAGAGCGGTTACGGGCAGAGTAAGCCAGCATAACCGGCGCTTCGTAACCTGGGACCAGACGCTTGTAGGAGTTGGTGGTCGGGTTGGCCAGGGCGTTGATCGCTTTAGCGTGTTTGATGATGCCGCCAATGTAGAACAGCGCCATTTCAGACAGGCCGCCGTACTTGTCGCCAGCGAACAGGTTGGTACCGTTCTTGGACAGTGACATGTGGCAGTGCATACCTGAGCCGTTATCGCCGAACATCGGTTTTGGCATGAAGGTCGCGGTTTTGCCAAATGCGTGAGCCACGTTGTGAACCACGTATTTGTAGATTTGGATTTCGTCGGCTTTCTTGGTCATGGTATTGAAGCGGGTAGCCACTTCGTTCTGACCTGCGGTTGCCACTTCGTGGTGGTGAGCTTCAACCACCAGGCCCATTTCTTCCATGGTCAGACACATGGTAGAACGGATGTCCTGTGAAGAGTCGACCGGTGGCACTGGGAAGTAACCGCCTTTGACCGCTGGACGGTGGCCTTTGTTGCCGCCTTCGAGTTTGGTGCTGGAGTTCCAGGCGCCTTCGATATCATCAATAGCAACCATAGAACCACGGATGCTGCTACCGAAACGAATGTCGTCAAACAGGAAGAACTCTGGTTCTGGCCCGAACAGCACGGTATCGGCGATGCCGGAAGAGCGCAGGAAGTCTTCAGCACGCTTGGAGATTGAGCGTGGGTCACGATCGTAGCCCTGCATGGTGCCTGGCTCGAGGATGTCACAACGAATGATCAGGGTAGACTCTTCGAAGAACGGATCCAGAACCGCCGTGCTGGCGTCTGGCATCAGGACCATGTCAGATTCGTTGATGCCCTTCCAACCACCGATTGAGGAGCCGTCAAACATTTTACCTTCTTCGAAGAAGTCGGCATTTACCTGATGAGCAGGGATGGTAACGTGTTGCTCTTTACCCTTGGTGTCAGTGAAACGCAGGTCTACGAATTTCACTTCATGCTCATTCAGCATCGTCAAAACGTGTTCAGCGGACATACTTAACTCTCCCGGATTTATCGTTGTCATCGTCGTGGAACGAATCTGTGTAACTGGCCTGTTTTGCCTTGTATAGACTAAAGCGAAAACTGTGCCAACTTTTAAAAAGCGAAAAAATCGCCGGTTTGTGCGGGTTTTGCTCATTGCCAGTATGCACCATTAGCGATGCAATGCACTATGGTGGTGCAAATAACCTGCGGTAGGGCACTGGAATGGTGCAAAACATCATCGATTGCTGCTTTTTGCACCGTGAAAGGGATCACAAACTAGCCTGTACACAGTTGTTTATAAGAGAGTGTTGTGATCTTGTTTAGTACCTCGCTTAATACGTGTACAATAGCGCGCTATTTCTAATGCCTGAGGCAAAGCTGTGATCGAAAATTTGCGTAACATCGCCATTATTGCCCACGTTGACCATGGTAAGACCACCCTGGTTGACAAGTTGCTGCAACAATCCGGTACTTTCGGAGAGCGTTCAGAAGCGACAGAACGCGTAATGGACTCCAACGATTTGGAGAAAGAGCGTGGGATTACCATCCTCGCAAAAAACACCGCCATTAATTGGAAAGACTACCGCATCAACATCGTAGACACCCCAGGACACGCCGACTTCGGCGGCGAGGTAGAGCGCGTGATGTCAATGGTCGACTCGGTGCTGCTGGTTGTGGATGCAATGGATGGCCCAATGCCGCAAACCCGTTTCGTGACCAAGAAAGCGTTTGCTAATGGTCTGAAACCGATCGTGGTAATCAACAAGGTTGACCGCCCTGGCGCGCGTCCTGACTGGGTTGTGGATCAGGTCTTCGACCTGTTCGTTAACCTGGACGCTACCGACGAACAGCTCGACTTCCCAATCATCTATGCATCCGCATTGATGGGTATCGCTGGTCTTGACCATAACGATATGGCCGAAGACATGACTCCGCTGTACCAGGCGATTGTCGATCACGTCTCTGCGCCGCAGGTTGAGCTGGAAGCACCTTTCCAGATGCAGATCTCGCAGCTGGACTACAACAACTACGTGGGCGTTATCGGCATCGGCCGTATCAAGCGTGGTAAAGTGAAGCCTAACCAGCAGATCACCCTGATCGACAGCGAAGGCAAAACCCGTAACGGTAAAATCGGTAAAGTGCTGACCCATATGGGTCTGGAACGTATCGAAGCCACCGTTGCCGAAGCGGGCGACATCGTTGCTATCACCGGCCTGGGCGAGCTGAACATCTCCGACACCATTTGTGATGTGAACGCGGTTGAAGCGTTGCCAGCACTGTCGGTTGATGAACCTACCGTAAGCATGTTCTTTAACGTCAATACCTCACCGTTCTGTGGTAAAGAAGGCAAGTTCGTGACTTCACGCCAAATCCTTGAGCGTCTGAACAAGGAACTGGTACACAACGTGGCGTTGCGCGTTGAAGAAACCGAAGATGCTGACGCATTCCGTGTTTCAGGCCGTGGTGAGCTTCACCTGTCGGTTCTGATCGAAAACATGCGTCGTGAAGGTTTTGAACTGGCGGTTTCCCGTCCGAAAGTTATCTTTCGTGAAATCGATGGCCGCAAGCAAGAGCCGTTCGAGAACGTGACGCTGGATATCGAAGAACAGCACCAGGGTTCTGTGATGCAGGCGATGGGTGAGCGTAAAGCTGACCTGAAAAACATGGATCCAGATGGCAAGGGCCGTGTGCGTCTTGACTACGTGATCCCAAGCCGTGGCCTGATCGGCTTCCGTAACGAATTCATGACCATGACTTCTGGTACCGGTCTGCTGTACTCCACCTTCAGCCACTACGACGATGTGCGTCCGGGCGAAGTGGGCCAGCGTCAGAACGGCGTGCTGATCTCTAACGGCCAGGGCAAAGCGGTAGCGTTCGCTCTGTACGGTCTGCAAGATCGCGGCAAGCTGTTCCTGGGCCACGGTGCTGAAGTGTATGAAGGCCAGATCATCGGTATCCACTCACGTTCTAACGACCTGACCGTGAACTGCCTGACCGGTAAGAAACTGACCAACATGCGCGCATCGGGTACCGATGAAGCGACTACCCTGGTTCCGGCCATCAAAATGTCTCTGGAGCAAGCTCTGGAATTCATCGATGATGACGAACTGGTAGAAGTGACGCCAATCTCGATCCGTATCCGTAAGCGTCACCTGACGGAAAACGATCGTAAGCGTGCCAACCGCGGTCCTAAAGAAGCTTAATTCGCCGATTTAATCCGCAATACTTAGGGCGTGTCACAGCGCCCTGAGTTTTTTCCTCTGTCTTTCCCCCTTTCTGCGGCGCGCCATGCGCTTTTCACACTGCTCCCTGTTCAGCCTTAACTTTTCCCGTTACAGTGAAATCTCACTGGCCCATGGGAGAGGACTATGCTGTATATCTTTGATTTAGGTAATGTGATTGTCGATATCGATTTCAAACGTGTACTGGGCGTGTGGAGCAACCTGAGCGGCACACCGCTGGCGACGTTGTCCGAACGTTTTAGCATGGGTGAGGTATTCCAACAGCACGAGCGCGGCGAGATTAGCGACGAAGACTTTGCGGCCAAACTCTGTGAAGAGATGGGGATAGCGCTCAGTTTCGAGCAGTTTGCCACCGGCTGGCAGGCGGTATTTGTCGCCCTGCGCCCTGAAGTGATCGAGATTATGCACCGTCTGCGCAACGAAGGGCATCGCGTGGTGGTGTTATCGAATACCAACCGTCTGCACTGCAATTATTGGCCTCAGCATTACCCTCAGGTCGCTGAAGCGGCCGACCACATGTATCTGTCGCAGGATCTAGGCATGCGCAAACCCGATGCCAACATCTATCAGCACGTACTGAAGGCGGAAAACACTCCGGCGGATCAGGCGGTATTCTTTGACGATGTGGCGGCGAACGTAGAAGCGGCCGCAGCGCTGGGGATTAAGGCGGTACACGTCATCGATCGCCAGGTTGTGCCGGCTTATTTTGCTCAATGATCAGCGTACGTTAAGCTTAAGGCGTCCAGACTGACATTTAGGATAAAGCTATGTCGTTTTTCCGCCGCAAAAAGCTGCCATCGTCGATCAAACCCGGAATAACCTTCGGGCGGTTGCTGATTAAACGTATTGATGAGGATGGCCTGACCATGTTGGCGGGCCATCTGGCCTATGTCTCGCTACTTTCCCTGGTGCCGCTGATCACCGTGGTGTTTGCGCTGTTTGCCGTTTTCCCGATGTTTGCGGATATCAGCGTGCAGCTAAAAAGCTTTATTTTCTCCAACTTTATGCCTGCCGCCGGTAACGTGCTGCAACGATATCTGGAGCAGTTTGTTGCCAACTCCAGCAAGATGACCGCCGTGGGGATCTGCGGCCTGATCGTCACCGCGCTGCTGCTGATCTATTCGGTGGATAGCGTGTTGAACACCATCTGGCGCAGTAAGAACCAGCGGCCGATAGTGGTTTCCTTTGCCGTTTACTGGATGGTGCTGACCCTCGGCCCGCTGTTGGTGGGGGCCAGTATGGCGATCAGCTCCTATCTGTTGTCGCTAAACTGGTTAGCGCAAAGCGGCGTTAACAGCCTGGTGGATGAGGTGCTGCGCATCTTCCCGCTGCTCCTGTCCTGGGTCTCTTTCTGGTTGTTATACAGCGTGGTGCCCACAGTACGCGTGCCTGCGAAAGATGCGTTGATCGGGGCTCTGGTGGCCGGGGTGTTGTTCGAGCTGGGTAAGAAAGCTTTTGCGCTGTATGTCACCATGTTCCCTTCCTACCAGCTGATCTACGGCGTGCTGGCGGTGATCCCGATTTTATTTTTATGGGTCTACTGGAGCTGGTGTATCGTGTTATTGGGCGCCGAAATCACCGTTACGCTGGGTGAGCACCGCCTTTACCAGCAGCAGAAAGCAGAAAAACAGCAAAAAGAGGAGCAGGAAGGATCGTTATGATTGCGTTAATTCAACGGGTATTAAACGCCAGCGTTACGGTAGAAGGTCAGACAGTAGGCAAGATTGGCCCCGGTTTGTTAGTGTTATTGGGCGTTGAGCAGGACGATAACGAGCAAAAAGCCCAACGCCTGTGTGAGCGGGTGCTGGGGTATCGCATCTTCGGCGACGAGGATGACAAGATGAATCTTAACGTTCAGCAGGCTGGTGGTAGCCTGTTGGTGGTGTCGCAGTTCACCCTGGTAGCCGATACCCAGAAAGGCATGCGGCCAAGTTTTTCGCGCGGTGCGGTGCCGCAGGAGGCCGATCGGCTATACCGCTATTTTGTTGGGCAGTGCCAGGAACGGGGTATTGAAACCCAGACCGGTGAGTTTGCCGCCGATATGCAGGTGGCATTGGTGAACGATGGCCCGGTGACGTTCTGGCTGCAGGTTTAAAGATCACAAGAGAAGGCGTCTATGTATCACCTACGAGTACCCGTTACAGAACAAGAACTGAAAGACTATTACCAGTTTCGCTGGGAGATGCTGCGCAAGCCATTACACCAGCCGGTGGGTTCGGAAAAGGATGCCTACGACGCCATGGCGCACCATCAGATGGTGGTGGATGAGAACGGCCGGATAGTGGCGATTGGCCGTCTGTATATCAATGCCGATAACGAAGCCGCTATCCGCTTTATGGCGGTCGATCCAGCTGTGCAGGACAAAGGCCTGGGAACTCTGGTGGCAATGACCCTTGAGTCGGTAGCGCGCCAGGAAGGAGTGAAGCGGGTGGTGTGTAGCGCCCGTGAGGACGCGGTGGACTTCTTTGCCAAGCTGGGCTTTATCAACCAGGGCGAAATCACTGCGCCGCATACTACGCCGATCCGCCATTACCTGATGATCAAACCCGTGGCCACGCTGGACGATATTCTGCATCGCCCCGACTGGTGCGGGCAGTTGCAACAAGCCTGGTATGAACATATCCCGCTCAGTGAAAAAATGGGCGTGCGCATCAGCCAATATACCGGCCAACGCTTTGTTACCACGATGCCGGAAGTGGGTAATCAGAATCCACACCATACGCTGTTTGCCGGTAGCCTGTTCTCCCTGGCAACGCTGACCGCCTGGGGGCTGATCTGGCTGCTGCTGCGTGAGCGTCACCTGGGCGGCACGATTATTCTGGCAGACGCCCACATCCGCTACAGCAAACCGATCACCGGCAGGCCGAGAGCCGTTGCCGATCTGAGCTCATTGAGTGGCGATCTGGCCCGTTTGGCGCGTGGCCGCCGGGCGCGCGTGCAGGCAGAGGTACATTTATTCGGTGACGATGACGAAGGTGCAGTATTTGAGGGCACCTATATGGTGCTGCCAGCCGAACCGGAAGAGCCGTTGGACAAGGGCGGTTCAGAGCCGATAGCGAGCTGAGCATCAAGCTCAGAATAGATTCTGTGACCAAACCTATCCTGGTGGGCGCGCATGCTGCGCCCATTTAACGGTAGGGCTTAATCGATGACTTAATCTGTCGTATAAATTGGGCTCGGCTGCCGATTATTTTTTTAATCAGAAAATTCCGCCTTTATTTAGCATAATTGACTGTTTAATTTGCATACATCAAATAAAGTGCAGGCATTAAAACAATTTCAGAATATTTACCCCGCCTCACTCTGAGATTTATGCCAATTCAGATGCCTCGAAGTCCCGCAGAGTCACGATCTCTTGCTTGTCTGATGCCGAATTATGTCGTTAGAATGCCGCAAAATCATTAAGGCGGTTTATCTGAATGGACTCAGTAGCTCAGCGGTTGGCAGTATCCTTATTGTTTCTTTCTCTCAGTTCGGCTGTTGGCGCCAATATGCTCAGCCCGGCGGATCGAGATACTATCCAACAGCAACAACGTGAATTGTTGCAGCAAAACCAACAGCAACGTCAGGAATTGCAACGCAGCCTGACGCCGGTGCTGCCACAAACGCCAGCAGCCACAGCCCCCGGCGGGCCGTGCTTCACCATTACGACCATTCGCCTTGAAGGTGCCAGCCATCTGCCCGCCCGTGCGCGGCAAGCCTTGACGCAACCCTATCTGCAACGCTGCCTGAATCTGGCCCAGATCAACACCCTGGTGCAGCAGGTTTCCGATTGGTATATCGAACGGGGCTATATCACCAGCCGCGCTTTTCTGACCGAGCAAGACCTGTCCCATGGGGAGTTGAAGCTGCTGGTGCTGGAAGGGCAGTTGGAAAAGATCTTGCTGGACCAACGGGATGACCGAATGTTGAAGATGGCGTTCCCTGGCCTGGTGGGCAACATCCTGAACCTGCGCGATATCGAACAGGGCATGGAGCAGATCAACCGCCTGCGCCAGCAACCGGTGCAGATTGAAATCCTGCCCGGCAGCCAACCGGGCTATTCGGTGGTCAATTTGACTGCCAAGCCCGAGTTCCCGGTGATGCTGGGGCTGGGTTTTGACAACAGCGGGCAGAAAAGTACCGGCACCGGACAGATCAACGGCTCATTGACCGGCAATAACCTGCTGGGGCTGGCGGATCAGTGGTTTGTGACCGGCGCGCGCAGCAGCGATTTCGCCAACGATCACGACGCCCGCAGCGTCCAGGCTGGTGTCAGCCTGCCTTATGGCTACTGGCTGATGGATTACAACTACTCCTACAGCGACTACCTCTCGACGATCGACAATCAGGGCTTTGACTGGCGATCCACCGGCGACAGCCAGACCCATCGCTTCAACGTTTCGCGCGTATTGTTCCGTAACAGTGACATGAAAACCGGCCTGGCGCTGGGCCTGACCCACCGTATCAACCGCAACTATCTGAATGACACCCGGCTGGACAGCAGCAGCCGTAAACTGACCAGCGTATCTCTGGGCGTGAGCCATAGCCAAAAACTGTGGGGCGGTTTTGCCACGCTCAACCCCTCCTACAGCCGTGGCGTACCTTGGTTAGGCGCGGAAGATGACAGCGGTAAAGCCAGCGAGGCTCCCAAGGCGGAGTTTAATAAATACACACTCTCCGGCAGCTATTACTTGCCGTTGGCGCAGAACTGGAACTACCTCACCAGCCTGTACGGCCAGTGGACGCCCGATCGCCTTTACGGCAGCGAGCGCCTGACCCTCGGCGGCGAAAGTTCGGTGCGTGGCTTCAAGGAACAGTATCTCTCCGGCGACAAAGGTGGCTACTGGCGTAACGAGGTCAACTGGTCGCCGTTCAGCCTGCCGTATCTGGGGGATATTTCCGTATTGGCTGCCGTAGATGGCGGTTATCTGCGCCACGACTCCGTGGACGCCTACGCTTCTGGCACGTTGTGGGGCGGCGCGGTGGGGCTGGGCAGCCGTAACCGTTATTTCAGCAGCCAATTTACCGTGGGCTGGCCGCTGGCGCATCCGAGTTGGTTAGAGCCGGATCGGGTGTCGATTTACTACCGTATTAACATCGTTCTTTAATTTACAGGGAAAGGTTTCAAGGATGACGCAAAAAGACGATCGGCCCATTCATGCCAGCCAGCGTTGGTTGAGCTATACCCTGTGCAGCTTGCTAGCTTGGCAGCCGTTGCTGCCCGCCTTGGCGAACGGTGTTAACGTCGCCGAAGGGAATACCCGGCTCGATCAGGCTGGCAATGGCGTGCCGGTGGTCAATATCGCTACGCCTAATCAGGCGGGCATTTCCCATAATAAATACAATGAATTCAACGTGGGCAAAGAGGGGCTGATCCTCAACAACGCCACCGGGCAGCTCAATCAGACCCAGCTTGGCGGCCTGATCCAGAACAACCCCAACCTGAAAGCCGGGCAGGAAGCCCAAGGCATCATTAACGAGGTTGTCGCCCCGAACCGCTCCCAACTGCAAGGTTATCTGGAAGTGGCGGGCAAGCAGGCCAACGTGATGGTTGCCAACCCTTACGGTATCACCTGCGACGGCTGCGGCTTCATCAATACCCCGAATGCGACGCTGACGACCGGTAAACCGGTGTTAGGGCCAGACGGCAAACTGCAAGCGCTGGAAGTGACGCAAGGGGCCATCAGCATTCAGGGCAAAGGGCTGGATGCCAGCCAGAGCGGGAAATTTGCCCTGATTGCCCGTGCCACTGAGATCAACGCACAGCTGTATGCCCAGGATGCCACCATTACGTTGGGTGCCAACCGTGTGGATGCGCAGGGTAATGCGACCCCGATCGCGGGCCAGGGCGAAACGCCAAAAGTGGCGGTCGATACCGGTGCGCTGGGGGGCATGTATGCCAACCGTATCCATCTGGTTTCCAGCGACAAAGGCGTCGGCGTCAACCTCGGTAACCTCAATGCCCGTGCCGGGGATATCACCCTGGATGCCAACGGTAAATTGACGCTCAATAATTCGCTGGCGCAAGGCGGTGCATTAACGGCGACAGGGCAAAGTATCAGCATGTCGGGCGACCACAAGGCCAGCCAGTCCATCACGTTAAACAGCCAGGGGGACCTCACTCAACAGGGAGGAACACTGGTTAGCGACCAGAATATCGCTCTCACCAGCGGCGGTACGTTGCAGATGAGCAGCGGCAAGCTGACCGCTGGCAACGATGTCACCCTGCGGGCTCGTGACGCGCGGGTGGACAGTTCCAGCCAGATTGATGCAGCCCGCCATGTCGACATGACATTGTTCAATAGCGGCATGACGCAGGGGCAAGTGACTGCCGGGCAAAACCTGACCCTCAGCGGTGCCAGCTTGGTCAACAGCGGCACGCTGGCGGCCAATGGGGCGATACAAAGCACCCTTTCCAACTTGGCGAATAGTGGAACAGTTCAGAGCCAGGGCAACCTGTCGTTGAGCGGTCAGTCTCTCACCAACAGTGGCAAGATACTGAGTGGAGGGGCGCTGGTCCTTACCAGCCAGACGTTGGATCAAGACGGCACCTTGAGTGCCAAAGGCAAAGCCGATCTTACCGTCAGCGATACGTTGCGAAATGGCCGCTACGGCGAGTTACTGAGTGACGACAGCCTGACGCTGTGGGCTGGAACGCTGCAGCAGAACGGCCTGCTCTCTGGCGCGACGGGGTTAACCCTCAACAGCGATACGCTGAGCACGGCGGCAGATTCCCTCACCACCAGCCAAGGCAAGATCACGGTTAACGCGGGTAACGCCACGTTAGGCGGGGAATGGAATGCGGGTGGCGATCTGGCCTGGCATGGCACGACGTTGAACACGCAGCCGGGTGCCCAGATACAAAGCGGGGGCAATCTCACCCTCCAGGCCCAACAAGCCACGCTGGCGGGAACCCAAACGGCGAAAGGGGCATTAACGGTAGAGGCTGGCTCACTGCTGCACAGTGGTAAAAGCCATGCCGCAACCCTGGCCCTGAAGGCGGACACCCTGACCAACCAGGGTACGCTGGTCGCTCCTGTCTTGAAGATCAACAGCCAGACGCTGACCAACAGCGGCTTGCTACAAGGCAGCCAGACCCTGGATCTTATCGCCCGCCTGATGGACAACCAGAAGGGCGGCACCGTGTATACGGCCAATGCCCTGTCACTGGCCATCCCGACGCTGAAAAACGCCGGACTGATCACCACCGATCGGGATTTGGTGCTCAGTGGCGATCAACTGCTCAACAGCGGTGAAATCAATGCCGTGAACCTGACGGCCAAAACCCAGCGGATCGATAACCAGCAGAGCGGTTTACTGCTGGCGAAAGATAAGCTGTCACTGAACGGTATGGCGTTGTCCAATGCCGGGCAACTGGCTGCCGATCAACTGACCCTGAACACCAACAGCATCGCCAATAGCGGCACGTTGCAGGGCGACAGCGCCCTGGCTATCAAGGCTACGGAAGTCACCAACCGTGGGCGTGTACTCACCGGCGGTTCGCTAAACCTGATTGCAGACACCTTGACCAACGCCGGGACGATGCAGGCGGCTATGATGGTCTTGTCACTGGCCAAACAGTTCAGCAACCAGCAAAACGGCTCCGTCAACGTGACTGGTTCGCTGGCGCTGGCCACCCCTCAGTTCAGTAATGACGGCCTGCTGGCCGCAACGACGCTGACCTTGGATACCACGGCCCTGTTCAATACGGGGACTCTGCAAGGCAGCCGTCAGCTCAATATCGGCACCTCCACGTTAGACAACCAGCTCGGTGGTGTTTTACTCAGTGGCGGAGCACTGACAATACGGGCAGATTCGCTGACCAATAGCGGATTGCTTCAGGGCCAGACACTGGATCTGTCCACCCAAGAGTGGCTTAACAACGGCAATGCGCTGAGTGAACAAACGGCGAGCCTGACAGTCGCCAATACGTTGACCAACCAAGGGAAGATCCTCGGCCAGAAAGGGATGACTGTCTCTGCGGGCTCAGTGGACAACGCGGGATGGCTGGCGGCCACCGTGCTCTCCGTCGTGGGCGACGTTATCAACAAGGGGCTGGTGCAGGGTAGCCAGTCCCTGCAACTTTCCGGCACTCATCTCAATAACGCAGCCACCGGCCAGATGTTATCTAGCGGGGCGTTACGCCTTGAAGGCCAGCAGTTGCTCAATCAGGGCGCTCTGCAGGGGCAACAACTGGCGGTGAAAGCCCAGACCTGGCAGAACAGTGGCAGTGCCCAGGCGCAAGATCGCCTGACGGCAGACCTGACCGGTGACATGCTCAACAGTGGCCTGTTACTGAGCCAGGATCGGTTTGACCTCACGGCGGCCCATATTCTGAACCAGGGCACCCTGGCGGCAGATAAGGTGGTATTGACCGCGCCACAGCTGACCAACAGCGGCCTGCTACAGGGCAACAGCCATCTGCAACTGGCTATCGCGAATATCAGTAACCTTGCCAGCGCGAAGCTGGTCAGCGGCGGTGCGCTGGAGCTGGCGCTCGATCAACTGGAGAACGCTGGCCTATTGCAGGTGAACGATGATTTGTCTCTCATCGGCCAGCAGTTCACCAACCAGGGCAGCATCCTGGCGAACAACCTGAACCTGAATGTGCAGGGTGCCTTGGTAAACCAGCAAGGCGGCCAACTGGTGGCCCGTGAAAATGCCACCTTCCGCAGCCAATCGGTGAACAATGCCGGGGTGTTGGCGGGTAATACGCTGGCGGTGGACAGTGGCACCGTGACTCACAGCGGCATCATGCAGGGCAATGCCGGGCTGACTCTGAACAGCACCGCGCTGAACGTGCTGGCCGGTGCACAACTGCTGAGCGGGGGGGAGCTGGCAATCAAAGGTGGCGCAGTCACCAACGCTGGATCCTGGCAGGGGAATAGCCTGACCTTTGGCGTCGATAGCCTGGATAACAGCGGATCGATAAACGCGGTTGCGGGCCTGACTGGCACCGTGGCTAACACGCTGCAAAACAGCGGGCAGATGGGCAGCCTGGGGACGCTGAACCTGAGCGGCGACTATCTGACCAACAGCGGCAAGCTGGTGGCCAACCGGTTGACGCTGGATGCCGCCACGCTGAATAACACGGGATTATGGCAAGGTAGCGAGTGGTTGAATGCCCACGGTGATGTGCTGACGCTGGGTACGTCAAGCCGTACGTTGGCTGGGGGCGCGTTGTCGCTGAATGCTGGGCAACTGACCTCAGATGGGCTGGTTCAGGGTGGACAAACCCACGTCACGGCCACTAGCTGGATGAACAGTGGCAGCCTGCTGGGGAGCGATTCTCTGACCGTCAACGTCACCGATGAACTGGTGAATGGAGGGTCACTGCTTAGCAAAGGTAACAGCGAAATACAGGCGCAGACGCTGACCAATGACGGTGCCGTCCTGAGCGACGGAAGTCTGTCTTTGGCGGGCGCTACGTTGAACAACCAAGGAGCCGTACAGGGGAACATCCTCAACCTGACGCAGAACTTGGTGAATAACGCCGGTACGCTGATCGGACTGCAGTCGCTGACGTTAGGCATTCAGGCATTCTCCGTCCCGTTGTTGACGCTGGTGAACCGCAGCCAGGGCTCACTTCTGACGCAGGGAACGCTTTCTGTTAATGGCAGTACGGTGACCAATGACGGTCGCTGGCAGGGACAACAGATCCTGCTGAATGCTCAGACGTTGAATAACAGTGGCGCAATCCAGAGTGCGGATGCGCTGCAAATGGCTCTGTCTGGGGCACTGAATTCGACGGCTGGCAGCAAAATTACCGCCAATGGTGCAACTGTATTACAGGCACAGTCGTTGACCAACGCCGGGCAGTGGCTGGCAAAAAATCTCACCCTACGCGCTGACACCCTGAATAATCAGGGCGAAATCAGCGGCGTTGACGGCCTGACGGTCGCGCTGACCGGAGATTTCACCCAGCAGCAAGATAAAACCCTGCTGACGGCGGGTGACCTGAAACTGGATGCGGCCTCGGTCACCAACCTTGGGCGTATCCAGGGGAACGGCGTATGGGTTAACAGCGGTACGCTAACCAACAGCGGGCGTGTGCAAGGTGAAACAGGTCTAACGCTGAACCTTACCGGTGGGTTGACCAATAACGCAACGGGTACCCTTCTCAGCCAGAACGCACTCACCATTACCTCGCCGTACTGGGTCAACAGCGGCCTGATGCAAAGCGGTGCTGACACCCGGTTTGAGGGGACGATATCAGGGCGTAATGACGGTAGCCTGCTTGCTGGCTCCGATCTGTCACTCCATGGCTCGCAATTTACCAACACCGGTTGGTTGCAGGCAGGCTCCCTGTTACTGAATGCGGATGCGTTGGACAACAGCGGTACCTTGCTGGCAGAACTGCAGGGAACGTTGACCGCAGGCAGCCTGAACAATCAGGGCATGATCCAGGGAAGCAACCTGGCGTTGAATACCCAGCAACTGACTAACGGTGGCACGCTGCTTGGCACCTCCGGGCTTGGCATCAATGCCAGTCAGGTGGCGCTTCAAGAGACAGGGAAAATGTTCAGCGGGGGTGATTTACTGCTGAGCAGTGGCGATTTTGACCAACGTGGCCAGGTCGTGGCGTTGGGCAACCTGACGCTGCAACTGGTGAACGCCTTTACCAACCAGAACGTGATTGCCGCAGGCCAGAGCCTGAACCTTAACAGCCAAGGGGCGTTGACCAACCAGGGCACTCTGCAGGGGCAGAGCGTCAACCTCACGGCGTACGGCATCTTGACCAACAACGGGCAAATCACCGGCGGAAGTGGGGCCAGTACTCTCAGTGGCAGCTCCATTGCCATGAACGCGGCCGGAACCCTGCAATCAGGGGGCGACGTAACCCTGAACAGCCAGAGCGATATCACCGTTGACGGGTTTACCGGCACGTTGGGCTCGATGACGCTGAATGCGGCTGGCAGCCTGATTAACACTGCCTTGCTGTATGCCGGTAACAACCTGTACTTGCTGGCCAACAGCATCAAAAACCTGCGCGGTGACATCCTAGCGGGCAATAGCCTGTGGATGCAGCGTGATATGGCGGGCAATGCTAACGCCGAGGTGGTGAACAGCTCTGGCACCATTGAGACACAAAATGGTGATCTCACCATTAACACCGCCCATTTGCTGAATCAGCGTGATGGGCTGAGTGTGGTTAGCTCTGAAAGTAGCGCACCGCAGTATTCCTGGGTGACAGATTTTGAGGCCAAAATCCCGTTAACCTTCTTCAACAAAGGCGACTACGGCTATGTCATCAAGTCTTGGGAATCCGGCGGCGGCAGCCCTGGCCACGGAGCGTCTCCGACAAGGTATTACAGTTCAACGCCAACGCCTTATCTTAATCAACGGATTAAGGAGTTTGCCTCTGGCGTTTCGATGGTCACCGTCACGGCAAACGGTGGCGCAGCCCGTATCGCGGCCGGGCGCGATCTCAGCCTTTATGCCGGCCAACTGGACAATCAGGCCAGCAATATTTTGGCCAACAACAATGCCTATCTTTCAGGGAGTAACCTGAATAACCAATCCTGGTTCTCGGGCAGTGAAACCCGCTATCAAACGTATCAGTATGGTTATGGCCTGAGCACAGTTCCGGTACCAGAAACCAGCATTTCTAAAGGGGAGATTACATCCAACTACATCGTCTACACGGCGACGGGCGAGGTACGCTATGAACGTGGAGAAGGTGAAATCTACCGCGCCGTTATTCAGGCTGGCGGTAACGTCTCGGCAAACTTTGCTAATGACATCAGTAATACCAACACCTTGGCTAACGCGGGTGGAGTAAGCAACACCCTTGCTACGCCTACTCTCAGTACCCTGAGCCAACAGACTATCGGCGGTGCCGTAGAGAAACAGGCGCTGTCAGCCGGTGATAAGGCGGCGGTCAATTCGCCTGAATGGCAAGACAGCCTGCAAAATGCCTTGCAACAGATTAACGGGGGCAGCGGCCTGGATAACGTTACGCCTGAGCTCACCGGGTTAGGAAAATACAGCGAAGGTGACCAGGGTAACGCCAATCTGGGTGATGGAGCCAAGTTACAAAACACCACCACCGATGGGAAGGACCTGATCGGCACGGATGGTAAGGCCTTAAACCAGTATCAAGGTAAAACGGTCGATACCAGTGCGTATCCTCTGCCTACGGGCGAGAACGGCTATTTTGTGGCGTCCACCGATC
Organism: Serratia sp. JSRIV006; assembly: GCF_019968685.1. NCBI lineage: Bacteria > Pseudomonadati > Pseudomonadota > Gammaproteobacteria > Enterobacterales > Yersiniaceae > Serratia > Serratia sp. JSRIV006. Next base: position 5,642,099 of record NZ_CP074137.1, on the reverse strand, counting down.
CGGACAGCCCGTATCTGATCACCACCAACCCGAAACTTAACGGGCTGGGGCAACTCGATCCGAGCCTGTTTGGCGATCTCTATGCATTGCTGGGGATCACCCCAGGCCAGAGCCCGCGTGAAACCAACGAACAGTTCACGGTAGAAGACAAATTTATCGGCTCTTCCTATTTCCTGGATCGCCTGAACCTCCACCCGGATTACGACTACCGTTTCCTGGGGGATGCGGCCTTTGACACCCGTTACGTCAGCAATGCCATGCTGAATCAGACGGGCAGCCGTTATCTGAACGGAATAGGTTCAGATCTGGAGCAGATGCAAACCCTGATGGACAACGCCGCCAGGGTACAACAGTCTCTGGGGCTGAAGTTTGGGGTTTCGTTGACGGCGCAGCAGATCGCCTCTTTGGATCACAGCATCTTGTGGTGGGAAGCGACCAGCATCAATGGCCAGACGGTGATGGTACCGAAGCTCTACCTGTCACCAAAAGATGTGACTATCAATAACGGCAGCGTGATTGCCGGGAAAAACGTCTCGCTCACCGCCGGTAATATCACCAACAGCGGCAGCACGCTGACCGCACAGAACGCGCTGACGCTCGATAGCCAGAACAGCATCAGCAATCTCAATGCTGGCCTGCTCAATGCGGGTGGCAACCTGCAACTGAGCGCGATTGGCGATATCAACAATATCGGCTCAATCATCAGCGGCAAAACGGTACAGTTGGAAAGCCTTGATGGCAGCATCATCAACCAGACGCTGACGAATCAGTGGAATACCCAGGGTTCTCTGGGGGGCTGGATGCCACAAAGCCTGTCGCTGTCACGCACGGAAATCGGCGATATCGGCACCATCCAGGCCTTGGACAGCTTGAGCCTGAGCGCTGGCAACAACATCGATATCCTGGGAGCCAAATTGACTTCCGGTGGTGCGATGGACTTGCTGGCAGGGGGCGATATCAACGTCCTGGCCAACACCACCTACAGCGCCGATAAATATCAGAGCTGGCGGAACGTAAGAGAGAGCGAAACTCACAGCAGCCAGGGCAGCGAAATTAGCGCTGGTGGACCGCTGACGGTCGATGCAGGCCGTGATGTCAACGTGAAGGCCAGCCAGGTTGGCAGCCAGACTGATACTACCGTGATGGCTGGGCGCGATATCAACCTGCAAACGCAGGAAGCGAGCACCCGGCAGAAAGATAACGGCACCGAACAGCGCAGTAACGATGCCACGCGCTCCACCCTCACCAGCGGCGGCGATTTAACGCTGGATGCAGGCCGGGATGTGAACTCGCAGGCCGCAGCGATGGTGGCAGACAACAACGTCAACCTGAACGCCGGGCGTGACGTGAACCTCAACACCCAGCAAACCAGCGAATACCGCGAGAGCAAGGAAGGTAAACGCCAGCAGGTAGATGAGTCCATTCGCCAGCAAGGAACGGAGATCGCCAGCGGGGGCAACACCACCATTCGCGCCGATCGAGATGCCACCTTGAATGCGGCACAGGTGCAGGCCAGCGGTGATGTGGCGGTAAGCGCCGGACGCGATCTGACGCTCAACAGCGCCACCGAAAGCGACTACTCCTTCTTCGAAGAAACCAAGACCAAGAAAGGGTTCCTGTCGAAGACCACCACCCATACGGTGCGGGAAGATTACGCCACGCAGGAAAAAGGCACGCTGCTGAGCGGCGATAACGTGTCTCTGTCTGCGGGTAACGATCTGACGGTGAAGGGGTCTTCGGTTGTTGGTGACGGCAAAGTAAACCTGCAAGCAGGTAACAACGTCGAGATCGTAGCGGCGACGGAAGAGCAGTCCAGCTACCGGTTGGATGAGAAGAAAAAGAGCGGGCTGATGGGCACCGGTGGTATCGGGGTGACGATTGGTAGCTCAAGCTCTCGCCATCAGGTGAACGAAGACGGTACCACGCAGAGCCAGAGTGTGAGCACTATCGGCTCGACCGGTGGCGATGTGAATATCGTTGCGGGCGGCAAGGCACACATTGGCGGTGCGGATCTGATTGCCGGTAAAAATCTCAGCGTTACTGGCGACAGCGTCGTTATCGAACCGGGGCATGACCTGCGTACGGTAGAAGAGCGGTTTGAGCAGAAGCAGAGTGGCCTGACGGTGGCGTTGTCCGGTGCAGCAGGTGCAGCGGCCAACTCAGCAATAGCGGCAGCGCAGAGTGCCAAAAGTGAAAGCGATGGCCGTTTGGCTGCCTTGCAGGGCACCAAAGCCGCGTTGTCTGGGGTGCAGGCAGGGCAGGCCGCGGTGTTGGATAATACCAAGGGCGATGCGGGTAATGCGATTGGTATCAGCCTTTCCCTGGGGGCCCAAAAGTCGTCATCCACGCAAAAACAGGTCTCTGATAATGTTACCGGTTCGACGTTGACGGCGGGTAATAATTTGTCGGTGACCGCAACCGGCAAAGGCAGTGGTGCCAACAGTGGCGATGTGGTGATTGCGGGTAGCCAGTTGAAGGCGGGTGGCGATACCACCATCGATGCCTCTCGCGACATCTTGCTTACCGGGGCTGCTAATTCCCAGCAGCAGACGGGGAGTAACAAGAGCAGCGGCGGTGAAATCGGTATCGGCCTGAGCCTGGGTAAAGACACGGGTATCAAGGTGTTCGCCAACGTCAACGCTGGCAAAGGCAGTGAGAAAGGCACCGGTACGCAGTGGACAGAGACAACCATCGACAGCGGTAAGACGCTGGCCATGAACAGTGGGCGCGATACCACCCTGGCCGGTGCACAGGTCAGCGGTGACAAGGTGGATGTTGACGTCGGGCGCAACCTGACGCTCTCCAGCCAGCAGGACAGCGATCTCTACGACATGAAGCAGCAGAACGCCAGTGCGGGTGGCAGCTTCACTTGGGGCTCGATGAGCGGCTCTGGCTACCTGAACCTGAGCCAGGACAAAATGCACAGCAACTACGACTCGGTGCAGGAGCAGACTGGGATCTTTGCGGGCAAGGGCGGCTTTGACGTTAAGGTCGGCGAGCATACCCAACTGGATGGCGCGGTAATCAGTTCAACGGGCACGGCGGACAAAAACAGCCTGGATACCGGGACGTTGGGCTTCAGTGACCTGCACAATAAGGCGGACTACAACGTCGAACATGTCGGGGTTGGGATAAGTGGCGGCGGCGACTTTGGTGGTAAGGAGTTCCAGGGCAACCTGGCGGGCGGGATGCTATCGGGCCTGAACGGCAGCGGCCATGCTAGCGGCACCACGCAGGCGGCGGTGAGCGAAGGTAACATCACTGTCCGTGACAAGGACAACCAGCAACAAAATGTCGCCGACCTGAGCCGGGATACGGAGAATGCCAACGGCAGCATTGCGCCAATCTTCGACAAGGAGAAAGAGCAGAACCGGTTGAAACAGGCGCAGCTGATCGGCGAGATCGGTGGGCAGGCAGCGGATATCATCCGCACGCAGGGTGAGATAAACGGTCTGAATGCGGCGAAGGCCGATCTGGCGAAAGATGGGAAACTGCCGCCGGAGCCGGGAAAAAATGCCAAGCAGGAAGAGATTGATCAGTATGTCAGCATCCTGAAAGACACCACTGCGTATAAAGAGGCCATGAAGCAGTATGGTACGGGCAGTGACTTGCAGAAAGCGGCGCAGGCGGTAACGGCTGCGTTGCAGGGCCTGGCAGGGGGAAATATCTCCCAGGCTCTTACTGGTGGTTTGAGCCCGTACGCGGCAGAGCAAATCAAGAAGTATACCGGCACGAATGAAACGGCCAACGCGCTTGCCCATGCGGTGTGGGGGGCGATAGCGGCACAAGTGAGTGGCAACTCGGCCGCCGCTGGTGCTGCGGGGGCTGCTGGTGGTGAATTGGCCGCGCGTTATCTGGCAGAGAAGTTATATGGTGCAGACACGCCGGAAAAAATTGCTAAACTGAGTGAGGAGCAGAAGCAGAGTCTCAGTGCGCTGTCGACGCTGGCAGCAGGTTTAGCTGGCGGCGTGACGGGCGATAGCACTGCGAATGCTTTGGCGGGGGCTCAGGCCGGCAAGAATGCGGTGGAGAATAACTTCCTTAGCCCACAACAAGCTGAAACGCTGAATAAGTCTATTGAGGATCAGAAAGCTGGTAAAAACCTGCTAGAGGCTTCACAGAATATCGTCAGGCTGACGAATGAAGATCGAGCCAGCAATGTGTTGCTGCAACAGTTCCAATCAGGCCAACCACTGACAGAAGGCCAGAAGCAAGAGCTAGCTGGATTGCTTAACCAGTATGGTTATGAACTTCAGTCTATGTACGGATATACCCCACAGCAAGCGGCTGACGCTATTCAGTCATTGGTTGCAGGCAAGGCGTTTGTTGCCTCAACAGGAGATACCAAAGCGTACAACGAGGCGCTGAGTTATCTGAAAGGGTATAGCGTACAATCCGGCCAGGCTGCATTAGGAACCGATGCTTTACTCGCTTTGCCTGGTGCTCCGGGGATTATTGCTCGTTCAACGCTGGCAGCCGGTGGGGGTTATCAAACCGGTACAGGGATCGGCCAGGTAGTTGATGGCAACTACGGCGAAGGTGCACTGAATATCGGCTTAGGGACAGCGGCTATCTTTGGTGGTGTTGTGGGAAATAATGTTATATCGAAAGGAGAAACTGGCATTTTTTCTCCGAATAAAGAATCAGGATGGACAAATAGTTCTCAACCACTTGATCCCAAAACACCTTCTGCAAATCCTAAAGTGACAGCAGAGTTAACTGACTCACAAACAGGTACAATCTTTACGGATACGAACCAAGGCGGTAGGCCTGACTTTTTCCTGGGTGATGCAAGTCGACCAACACTGATTAACGGGAGGATTGTTGCAAAAATTGAAAGTGAAGGTAGAACTTTCCCAAATGGAAATATGGCGACAGCTCATGCGGAAGTTGGTGTTATTCAACAAGCTTTTGAACAAGGTATCACTAAAGGTCGTGATATGACATTAACAGTATCACTAGAGCCTGTGTGTGGTTTTTGCAAAGGTGATATTGCTGCAATGGCGGATAAAGCAGGTTTGAAATCTTTGACAATAGTTGAAGAAAAAAACAACACGATCCTATATTGGCAGCCTGGTATGAAATCCATCAAGGAGAAAAACTAGAGATGTTCTTATCCCTAAAATGGACCCTCAATAGTCAGGGCGGGAAAAAAAAATCACCTACATGGGACGAGGTTGAAGGATACCTAAGTAAATTAGAAGGTAAAGCAGGAACTCTGACTCTTGATATCCTTGATGGTGCAGACATTGGGCCTGATATGCTTCAGGTAAGAGCAGAGAATGGTAATTATATGCTGACTCTTGGCGAAGAAACAGATGATGACTACAGGGTACGGTTTTACTGGGATAAATCTCTACCTAATGAGAAATTATTGATATTGGGTGATTATTGGTCTGAACGACAACTAACAAAAGACTTTGAACTTGTTGTCAGGGTTTTTAAAGAGTTTTTCGATACTGGCAATGTGTCAGCGGATATTTTGAACTGAGATAAGAACCCCGTCCAACTGGCTGGGGTTCTTATTCATTGAAAATTATCACCTTCCGCGGTTGCAACCGGACCACACCAGGTACGATGTTGTGGTTGGTTGCTCTTTAACAGCGTTGGGGAAAATGGCGTAACGGGCTGAAAAAGCGCGTCTGGGAAAAAGTTGCCTGGGCCAGAATGTACAGGGAAAAATTTGTTGTAAGATGCTGAGTTTTATAGGAAAAAATTCCGTTCTATGACGGGCTCCGCTCTGGATGAAGTTGTTGTGGAGAATAACTTCCTTAGCCCACAACAAGCTGAAACGCTGAATAAGTCTATTGAGGATCAGAAAGCTGGTAAAAACCTGCTAGAGGCTTCACAGAATATCGTCAGGCTGACGAATGAAGACCGAGCTAGCAATGTGTTGCTGCAACAGTACCAATCAGGCCAACCACTGACAGAAGGCCAGAAGCAAGAGCTAGCTGGATTGCTTAACCAGTATGGTTATGAACTTCAGTCTATGTACGGGTATACCCCACGGCAAGCGGCTGACGCTATTCAGTCACTGGTCGCAGGCAAAGCGTTTGTTGCCTCCACAGGAGATACCAAAGCGTATAACGAGGCGCTGAGTTATCTGAAAGGGTACAGCGTGCAATCCGGCCAGGCTGCATTAGGAACCGATGCTTTGCTCGCTTTACCGGGTGCTCCGGGGATTATTGCTCGTTCAACGCTGGCAGCCAGTGGGGGTTATCAAACTGGTACAGGGATCGGCCAGGTAGTTGATGGCAACTACGGCGAAGGTGCACTGAATATCGGCTTAGGGACAGCGGCAATCTTTGGTGGTGTTGCTGGAAATAATGTTATAGGTAAGACAGATAGCGCAATAGCGTCACCGGGTAACTCTAGTATATGGCAAACCGGTTCTATCGGTAATGTGATTACGAAGTCTGAGGGGGCGTTAACGGGGCCTGTCACCAAGATGGAATCAGGGATGACGAAGGAGAATATCCGCTCGCTGAACCGGGAAAATGAGAGTGCTCAAATTCTTTCACAATCAGGATTTTATGTGGAGCAGAACCCTTCTATAGCTGGAAGGAAAAATCCGGATTACCGGATTAATGGCGAGATTTTTGATAACTATGCTCCTAGTTCTAGCAGTGTTAGGAATATATGGTCTGGTGTTAAAGAAAAAATTGACTCGGGGCAAACAACAAATGTTGTTATTAATATGAGTGATACAAAAGTGTCAATTCCTGCATTGCAGCAACAACTCACTAAGTGGCCAATAATGGGACTTGAGAAGGTTATTGTTGTTGATAAATCAGGCAATACTATAAGGATTAAGTGAGGGGATTATGTCTATACATATTTCATGCTATACAACATATAACCTTGCTGAATTGCAGGGGAAATTGAATGCATTTGCAGAAAAATACCCCTGTGTATTCCCTGCTCAATATTATTTATCAAATGGAGTTATACCTCATCCAATTCAGCGAGAGGTTGCAAGTGATTTTGGATTGGTGTCCTGCTCTTACTTTGTTATCAGTGTGAATAACAAATCTCTTAAAATATCGACAGACGAAATGGCAGAGATGATCAGAAAAGAGTTAGGTTCAGACAATGTAATCGTGCTTTTAAATGGTGAAGACCTAATCTAGATCTCGTGATAAATCCCGGGCAGTTGGCCGGGATCTTTATTGCGTACGGGACATGACCGGTAAATTGAGGGAATATGTCAATAAATATAATGTGTTACGTAAAATTTTTAGTTTCTGAGCTACAACTTCAGTTGGGTCGCTTCCTGTGAAGGAGCTCTGCTAACTGGTCGGGGTAGTGTGGTTTGTTAATTATATATTATCAAGGAGTTGATATGCTTTATAAGAAAACCAGAGTAAGTGTTATATTTTTTTCATTGATGGCTACCATGTCATTAGCCAGTTGTAGTCTGTTTCCTGACCCGCCTATGTACGTTCCACCCCCAAATGATGGTACGGTTGCAAAAGTTCGACTTCTAGGAAACCCACTGACCTATTCGATTAGTCAGAAAAAATCAAATGGTGAGTCTAGTGGTGGATATGTACAAAAGCATAGGCGTTTCCTAAATATTATTCCTGATAGTACGAAGTCAATAGGTATGCCTAAGTTACCACAAGGTGACTACAGTGATACTTATACTGAGGTTACGGTAACTCCAGGAATCAAAACAACAATTTCTCATAGAATTAGTAATCCAGATGGAGGGGGATGTAGCGTCAGTTTGGATTTCACTCCTAATGAAAAAGGGTTGTATGAGTTTAAATATAACTACTCAGACAAATCTGGATATTGTGTTTTATATGGGAATGAAATCAAGTACGACAGCATCAATGAAACTTATATTGAAGAGAAAATAAAATGAAAATGAGTAAGTGTCCAGTTATTTTTATGTTTTTTTTATTAGTGGGTTGTGCTTCTAATGTTGATAGAACAAAGGTTACAGCGCTTGACCAATATACAGAAAAAACAATCAAAGAATCTTTGATTGTTGGCTCAACAACAAAAAAAGATGTCATTAAACTCCTTGGTAGACCAAATTCTCCAGAAGATTATAACGGGCTTAATGTATGGTTTTATAATTCTAAAAAGACTGATAGAAGAGTAATTTTTTTAATTCCTGTTATCAATGATAGAAACCAAGTTTTGGAGCTAACATTTAATGATGCAAAGATCCTCAAGGATATGAAATATCAGGAACTAAAACAGTAAATAGCGTCTCACTGCATTATTCAGAGAAGAAAACAGGGTTCGGCACTGCCGAACCCTGTTTAGGTCACGGCACCTGCTGCTCCAGAGTCTGCCCATCCTTACTGGTAGCCTGCAACTGGCCCTTCAAAGACGCTTTAAACGGCCCATCGCTGTTGAGTAATCCCTTCAGCTGCAACTGCAGATTACCATCACCCTCCAGCGGCACATGCTGCCAACCCCATTGCTGCAAGGTATTCACTGGCACCGAGCGTCCGTTAAGGGACAGGGTGAATGGTTTACCTGGCAGTTGGCTGACGTTGGCCTTGGCATCCAACAGGCCATCGGGCATAAAGGCGCTCAGCTCGGTAACGTTGATCTGCTGTGCATCCGCATCCAACGCCAGCGATGGGCGGCGTACGTCGATCTTGTTAAAGGTGGCACCACCGGCGTTGAGTTTCAGCGAGCCGGACCAAATCCCCCACTGATGGTCACTGGCCAACAGCAGATTGCTGCCGTTACCATCCAGCGAGGTGAGCTGGAAGGGGAAATCCGGGTTGATATCGATGATCAGGTTACGGTTGGTGCTCATCTTGGCGACGTACACCTCCGCCAGCCAGCTTGGTAGCGGCTGTAACCAGAGTTCACGCCAGTTGCTGGGCAAGGTGTACTCCAACGCAGAGACGGCCACCTCGTCGAGTTGCAGGCGCTTGTTGGCGCGCAGCCAGTTGCCGGTGGTACGCAGCAATCCACCTTCCCAGCGGGTGCTGAACTGGCCAATGGCAATGCCCGCTGGCGAGAGTTGCATATCCATAATCGGATCGATGAGATGGAAGTTACCATTGATTAGGTCGTCGGCGGTGAAATTGATCGCGCCATCCTGACTACTCCAATCCCCCTGTTGGAAGGTGATATTTTGCATCGACAAATCGAGGTCGTTCGCCGCCCAGGCGTTACCTTCCAGGCGGGCGTTAATCAGATCGAAGCGTTTCAACGTAATGGGTGGCAACGCCGTGAAGCGGTCCCAGAACTGTTCTAGCGTCATTGGTACTTGTAGGCGGACGTTGCTTAGCCGCAACCGTTCAACCAACCAACTGCCATCGGCAGCTCGGCTGGCTACCCCGGTGAGATCGCCCTGTGCCAGATCGGCACCAAAGTCGCTCAATATCAGCTGGTTTTGTTTGATTTCGCCCTGGATCAACACCTGTGAGGCCGGAATACCGTTGACCACCATCGAACCGGCGCTGAACTGGAACTGATTGTTATCTCCGAGCAAATGGCCTGCCGTTGGCTGCCACGGGTTGATCCCGGCATTGACCTTCTGCGCGTTAAGCTGCCAGCTCTCATCGTTAGATTGCAGTGCCATATTGCTCAGTTGCAGCACATCGGCCTGTATTGGCAGCGGTGCGCCCTGCAAAGGCTGAACGTTTAGGGTACCGTCGCGCAGCGTGATGCTATCGAAATAGCGTGGCTCGGTAATTTGCCGCAGGCTGAAAGCCATATCCACCTGCTTGGCCGCCAAGAGTTGCGGTTGGTTGGCACGGGCGAGGGTTACGCCCTCCAGGCTGAGCTGTCCTGGTTTGCTCCACGAATGCGTTATTTTTTCTACCGACAGCTGGTAATCACCACGATCGCTGATCCAGTGACTCAACCAGCCTGCGGCCCAGCGGGTTTGCCCCACGACGTAGAGCAGCACAATGGCCAGCACTATCAGCAGCAGCAACGTGATCAATAGTTTTCCGATAAATTTCATCGTGTGGATCCGTAGCGGACAGAAAAGATACCCTGTTTATGCCGCAAATAGCCTTCCAGCTCAAGGGCAATGGCCTGAAAGACAATAAAAAAACGGCCAGTAGCGGTTTGCCAATGGCCGTTGGTTTGCTGCGGGGAGCGCTTATTTTTCTTCTGGTGGGAACAGCAGGTTCAGCACAATGGCGGTGATCCCACCGGCAGCGATACCGGAAGAAAGCAGGGTTTTCAGCCAGTCCGGTGCAAACTGCAAGATCAGCGGCTGTTGGGAAACCCCCATACCGACGGCCAGCGACAGCGCCATAATCATGATGGCGCGGCGGTTTAGCTTCTCGCGGGAAACGATACGCACGCCGGAGGCTGCAATAGTACCGAACATCACGATGGTCGCGCCGCCCAGCACCGGTTCAGGAATATGCTGCACAAAACCGGCAACGGCCGGGAACAGCCCCAGCAGGATCAGCATCAGTGCTACCACAAAACCGACGTAGCGGCTGGCAACGCCGGTCAGCTGGATCACCCCGTTGTTCTGGCCAAAGCAGGAGTTCGGGAAGGTGTTGAATACCGCAGACAGCATTGAGTTCAGGCCGTTGGCCAGCACCCCGCCTTTCAGGCGCTTCATATATAGCGGGCCACTGACCGGCTGTTCAGAAACGTCGGAGGTGGCGGTGATATCGCCGATGGTTTCTAGCGAAGTGACCATAAAGATCAGCATCAGCGGCAATAACAGGTTCCAGTCAAAACCCAGGCCGTAATACAGCGGGGTAGGAACGGTGATCAAGGTCGTTTGGGTAGCCGGTTCGGTTTCCGGCAGCATACCCATCGCCCAAGCTAGCAGATAACCTATGGCCATGGCGATCACCAACGAAGCGACGCGCAGGTAAGGGTTACGTTGGCGGTTAAGTAGAATAATCACCACCAGCACCGCGCCTGCCAGCAGCAGATTCTTGGGCGCGCCGAAGGTGTGATCGCCCATCGCCGCATAGCCACCACCGATAGAGGTCAGCCCGACCTGGATCAGCGACAGGCCGATAATCATCACCACAATGCCGGAGACCAGCGGGGTAATGATGCGGCGTGCCAGGTGCAGCACGCGTGACAGTAGGATTTCGGTACAAGAAGCCACCATCAATGTGCCGAACAGTGCGGCCATCATGGTGGGCACGTCTGCGCCGCCGTTTTTCAGCGCCAGCCCGCCCATAATCAGCGGTGAGACAAAGTTGAAGCTGGTGCCCTGAATGGACAGCAGGCCAGACCCCACCGGGCCCCAGGTTTTGATTTGCAGTATCGAGGCCAAACCGGAAGCGAACAGCGACATGCTGATGATGTGTTGCGTATCCTGCGCTGGCAGGCCAAGCGCCTGGCAGATCAACAGGGCCGGGGTGATCACGGCAACAAACATCGCCAGCAAGTGCTGACTGGCGGCAAACAGCGTTTGCGGCAGTGGCGGGCGGTCTTCCAGGCGGTAAATCAGTTCACTATTGTGTGAAACGGGGGCTGATGCTTTTTGCGCGGCATCAAGCTCGGCGGTTTGGCTGGACATGGTGTGGCTTTCCCAAAGGCGGCAAAGAAGGCATTTTAATGATCTGTCTCACAAAAGCAAACGGTTGCGCATTAATATTTTTTACGATGCTGAACCCATTAATGTCGCATTTTCGTTCATTTTTTCTTGTGTTATTAGCCGTTTTTACTTTTAATCCCCCCTTCATCAAGTTAAAAAACTGAGTAAATTTTATAACTTATTAATTTATTGGATTTAATCACTACACGGAGTAGCTAGATGTTTCATCTCGATACTTACGGCACGTTAGTTGCCGCTACGCTGGTCCTGCTGCTTGGGGGCAAATGCGTACGCTCCATTCCTCTGCTGAGAAAATATACTATTCCTGCTCCTGTTGCCGGTGGTTTACTGGTGGCGCTCCTGCTCTTGGTTTTGAAGAAAACGGTGAACTGGGAAGTCGGCTTTGATATGTCGCTGAAAGACCCATTAATGCTGGCCTTCTTTGCCACTATCGGCCTGAATGCCAACCTGGCGCGCCTGCGGGCGGGGGGCAAGGCACTGGTCGTGTTCCTGTTCGTGGTGCTGGGTCTGCTGTTGGTACAGAATGCCATCGGTATCGGCATGGCGAAAATGCTGGGCCTGGATCCATTAATGGGGTTGATTGCGGGCTCGATTACGCTTTCTGGTGGGCATGGCACCGGGGCGGCCTGGAGCAAGGTGTTCATCGAGCGCTATGGGTTTGAAAATGCCACCGAAGTGGCCATGGCCTGTGCCACCTTTGGTCTGGTGTTGGGTGGCCTGATTGGTGGCCCAGTGGCTCGCTATCTGGTGAAACACTCCTCAACGCCGGAAGGCACACCGGATGACAGCGTGCAGCCGAGCGGCTTTGAGAAGCCGGAAAGTGGCCGCCTGATCACCTCGCTGGTGATGATCGAAACCATCGCCATGATCGCCATCTGCCTGAGCCTCGGTAACTTTATTGCCGGGTTATTGAATGGCACGGCCTTCGAACTGCCGACTTTTGTCTGCGTGCTGTTTGTTGGCGTGATCCTCAGCAACACCCTGTCGGCAACGGGCTTCTACCAGGTGTTTGAGCGTGCGGTCTCCGTACTGGGTAACGTGAGCCTGTCGCTGTTCCTGGCGATGGCGTTGATGAGCCTGCGCCTGTGGGAGCTGGCTTCGCTGGCCTTGCCAATGCTGGCTATCCTGGCGGTGCAGACGCTGGTTATGGCGTTGTATGCCATCTTCGTGACCTATCGCGTGATGGGGAAAAACTACGATGCTGCCGTGCTGGCTGCGGGGCACTGCGGTTTTGGCATGGGGGCGACGCCAACGGCCATTGCCAACATGCAGGCGATCACCGATCGTTTCGGCCCTTCGCATCTGGCATTTTTGGTGGTGCCGATGGTGGGCGCGTTCTTTATCGATATCGCTAACGCCATCGTGATCAAGCTGTACCTGATGTTGCCGGTGTTCCCGGCGATCGGCTGAATCATCAAGTAGTGGCAGCCCCTCTTCAGGGGCTGTTTTTTATGCGTGCCTCGAACAGCTTTAGAAATTGAGCCTGTGTTCTGCCTACGATGTATACCTTCAATAGCGTTAACCCCACTGCTTATTTAGCCATTTCTCCGTTTGAATATCCCTTCATTATTTTTGAATGACTCAAGCAAATTTACTTGGTAATTTTTTTGTATCGTCTGCTCTACTATATAAATTCAAAAGGAAGTTATCGTATATATAGAGTTAAATGATAAGGAAGATGGAAGGTACCTTTATGAAAAATGAACATCATGTATTAAAAGCAAGCATTGCCTCTCTGTTTATATTAAGCCTTGCCGTGAGTGCAGCAGCAAATAAACCTGATGATTTCTCTTCAATGTCCGATTCCCATGCTGAACAACGCATCAATAAGAGTTTGGAGGAGTTTAAAGCAGAAAGGAAAACTGTCGAAAAAAATCTGCAAAACTTTGATGATCTGGACTTTAATGTCTACAGCCATCAAAAGTGGGATGAAATGCACAGAAGTCATGCAGAGGATATCATTGTTCATTATCCAGATGGTTCGGTGACCCACAATCTAAAAGAACACTTAGAGAAATCCAAGAAGATTTTCGCTTTTGCCCCTGACACCGAGAACCCTATACACCATATACGTATCGGCCAGGATAAGTACACGGCGGTCACCGGCGTATGGCGAGGAACGTTCACCAAACCAATGATACTGTCAGACGGTACGGTTATCCAACCCACAGGTAAACGTTTTGAGATAGAGATGGCCACCATAGGCCGTTGGAATGACAAAGGCACCATGGATGAAGAGTGGCTGTTCTATGACGATTACACCTTTATGAAGCAATTAGGGTTGTTGAAATAATATGTAGAGTCACCTTTAATTATTAATATTACAAAAGCTGGTGCTCCTGATGGGGCACTCTTTTGTATGTTAGTTAAGATTACAAGGGGTACAATTTCTGTATTGATCCAATAATAATATTATTGTTCGTTTTTTGAATATAATGGCTAGACATAACAATAAAGACAAGTTTGGCGTAGGGTAATTCTCCATTTTTCCAAGCGGGCTCCGGTATAGGCCCCCTCTTTCATTAGGGGGAAGATGCTTAAGCGTTTGAGTAGCGAGCCGTTTCTGGTAACCAGCGCTCAATTAAGGCATGTGCATGCTGCGGATACTGCTGGTGAATATGGCGTGCTACGCGCTGGACTTCGGGGATCATGGCCTGATCGCGTAACAAATCGGCCACTTTAAACTCTGCACTGCCGGTTTGGCGCGTTCCCAATAGCTCACCCGGCCCACGGATCTCCAAATCTTGCTGGGCAATAACAAAGCCGTCGTTACTGTCGCGCAGCACCTGCAGGCGTTTTTGGGCGGTTTTGCTGAGCGGGGTTTTATACAGCAGCACGCAGTGAGAGGCTACCGCACCACGGCCAACCCGGCCACGCAGCTGATGCAACTGGGCCAAACCAAGCCGCTCTGGGTTTTCAATGATCATCAGGCTGGCGTTTGGTACATCAACGCCCACTTCAATCACCGTGGTGGCTACCAGCAATTGCAGTTCACCCTGTTTGAAGGCCTGCATTACCGCCTGTTTCTCCGCTGACTTCATGCGGCCATGCACCAGCGCCACCTTCAGTTCCGGCAGTGCAATCTTCAATTCTTCCCAGGTTGCCTCTGCGGCCTGGGCTTCCAGTAAATCAGACTCTTCGATCAGCGTGCAGACCCAATAGGCCTGGCGACCTTCTTCGATACAGGCGCTTTTTACCCGCTGGATGATATCGGCCCGGCGCGTATCGGGGATCGCCACCGTTGTCACCGGCGTACGGCCCGGCGGCAATTCATCGATCACCGAGGTGTCCAGATCGGCGTAGGCGGTCATCGCCAGCGTGCGCGGGATTGGCGTGGCGGTCATGATCAACTGATGAGCATGGAATCCTTGTTCTTCGCCTTTCTCCCACAGCGCCAGCCGCTGATGCACACCAAAGCGGTGTTGTTCATCGATAATCACCAGGGCCAGGCCATTAAACTGCACCTGCTCCTGGAAAATGGCGTGCGTCCCGACCACCATCGACACCTGACCGCTGGCAATGGCTTCCTGTTGGGCGAGGCGTGCTTTGCCCTTTTGCTTGCCAGCCAACCAACCCACCTCAATCCCCAAGGGTTCAAACCACTGGCGGAAGTTATTGGCGTGTTGTTCGGCGAGTAATTCGGTGGGGGCCATCAGCGCCACCTGTTTGCCGTGAGCAATGACGCGTAGTGCGGCCAGGGCAGCAACCAGAGTTTTACCTGAGCCGACGTCGCCCTGTACCAGGCGCATCATCGGGAAACCTTTTTGCAAGTCCGCTTCAATATCTGCCACAACCCGAGTCTGAGCACCGGTAGGAGAGAAGGGGAGCTGGTCCAGGAAGCGGTTTTTCAGCCGATCGTCAGGCGTTAGCGATAATGCCCGGTAGCTTTGCGCACCGGCACGGACGGCCAACATGCTGAGGTTATGCGCCAGCAGCTCTTCAAGGATTAGGCGTTTCTGTGCCGGGTGCTTGCCCTGTTCCAAATCAGCCAGTTGGATATCCGGCGGTGGACGGTGCAGCATATGCAGCGCCTGTGGCAGGCTCATCAAACCGCCGCTTAATTCTGGTGGCAGCAGCTCGGCAATCGCACAGGTATCCAGCAATTCCAGCGCCTGATCGGTCAACTTGCGCAGCGTGGCTTGGCGGATCCCTTCGGTGGTGGGATACACCGGCGTCAGGGCTTCTTGTAGCTCGACCTCACTGTTTTCCCCCTGGACACGGTATTCCGGGTGGATAATTTCTGCTCCGTGGGTGCCGCGTTTGACTTCGCCATAGGCCGTTACGTGGCGGCCAGTAGCCAGGCTGTTCTTCATCGCCGCGTTGAAGTTGAAGAAGCGCATAGTCAGGATGCCGGTGCCGTCGCTGATCTGGCAGGTGAGCATGCGGCGGCGGCCAAAACTGATATCGCTGCGCAGCACTTCCCCTTCCACCGTGGCAAAAATGCCCGGCAGCAGATCGTTGATTGGGTAGAGGCGGGTACGGTCTTCGTAACGTAACGGGAGGTGCAGCAGCAGATCCTGGATGGTATTCAGGCCAATTTTGGCCAGTTTCCCCGCTTGGCTGGCTCCAACCCCGGAAAGAGTAGTGAGTGGGACGGCATCCAGCAGGCGGCCTTTCATCGGCGTACCGTCGTTGCCTGCATGGCTGCCCACCATTCGGCGTCGGCAACCACTTGGCCTTGATCGTCAATCTGCGGGCGCGGCAGCTTTTTGCGCTTGGCCACGTTGGCTAACACCGGATAGCCGCCTTCAAACAGCAGGCGTTGCTGTTCCTGCCCATCTAACGCGCTGAGATCGCGGCGATACATACCGGCGTTTTGCCGCTGGCGTTGGGCCTCATACAGGATCAGTGCCGCAGCGACAGAGACGTTCAGCGACTGCACCATACCGATCATCGGAATGATAATGTCCTGATCGGCGAGGGCTAGCGCCTCTTCGGTGATGCCGGTTTTTTCCTGCCCCAGCAGTATGCAGGTAGGGCGGGTATAGTCTATTTCGCGAAAATCGACGGCGCGGGCAGAAAGGTGAGTTGCCAGGATCTGCATCCCTTGGCCTTTCAGATGCGTGACCGCATCGGCGATGGTGGGGTGGGTTTTGACACTCACCCAGCTATTGCTGCCCGCAGCGGAGGAGACCAGGGTACGCATCCGTGGAGTAGGCCACACGGCATGCACCTGATGTACGCCGACGGCATCGGCGGTACGGATAATCGCGGAGACGTTATGCGGTTTGTGAACCTGTTCCAGGCAGACCGTCAGATCGGGCTGCCGGGTAGCCAGCATTTCACAAATCCGCGCATAGCGTTCGGGGCTCATAGGCGCTAGTTTCGGTTACGGTTAACTTTAATCACATCCGGCATGATACGGATCTTACGCATAATATTTGCCAGGTGGATGCGATCGCGGGTGGTCAGGCGGATAAAGGCGCTGTAGACCCGGCCATCTTTCTCTTCGGTATTCAGGCTTTGAATATTCGATTCGGCCGCGTTAATCGCCGCCGTGAGGTTGGCCAACGCACCCTGATGGTTGAACATGTCCACTTTGATTTCCGCAATGAACTCCTGCTCGGTTTCCATATCCCACTCGACCGCCATGAATTTCTCTGGCTCTTTCTGGTAGCCGCGGATATTACGACAGGATTCATGGTGAACCACCAGGCCCTTGCCCGGGCTGACATGGGCAATAATCGGGTCGCCTGGAATTGGGCGGCAACACTTGGCAAAGGTGATCAGGACGCCATCGGCGCCTTTGATAGCCAGGTTGCGCACGCCGTTCGAGGAGCCCAGGCTGGACTGATCGCCCTGCAGGTTCTTCGCGACTACCACGCTCATGGCGTTACCGAGGCCGATTTCTGCCAGCAGATCGTCCAGCGTGGCCAGCTTCATGCGATCCAGCTCATGCTGGATATTCTCTGGCGGCACTTCCGAAAGTTTGCGGCTGCCCCCGAGTGCATGGTTGAGCAAACGGCGGCCGAGGCTGACGGAATCATCGCGCTTGAGGTTTTTCAACATCTGGCGGATCTTGGCGCGGGCTTTGGAGCTCACCACAAAGTTCAGCCAGGCGGCATTTGGCCGGGCACCCGGAGCGGTGATGATCTCTACCGTCTGGCCACTGGCTAAAGCTTGTGACAACGGATGCGGCTGGCGATCGACACGTGCGCCAACGCAGGCGTGGCCGATATCGGTATGCACGGCGTAGGCAAAGTCGACCGGTGTAGCGCCGGCTGGCAGTTCGACAATACGGCCTTCCGGGGTGAAAACGTAAATCTCATCGGGGAACAGATCGGATTTTACGCTTTCAATAAATTCAAATGAGCTACCGGCGCTTTGTTGCAGCTCCAGCAGGCTCTGCATCCAGCGCTGGGCGCGGATCTGTGCGGTGGTGCCGCCGGTTTCGCCCTGTTCCTTTTCTTTATAGGCCCAGTGCGCGGCGACCCCCATTTCGGCCATCTGATCCATATCTTCGGTACGGATCTGTACCTCAACTGGCACGCCGTGCGGGCCGATCAGTGAGGTATGCAGCGATTGATAGCCGTTGGCCTTGGGAATGGCGATATAGTCTTTTACCCGGCCCGGGCGCGGCTTATACAGGCTGTGTGCCTGGCCCAGCACCCGGTAGCAGGTATCCACTTCTTTGACGATCACCCGGAACGCGTAAATATCCATGATGGAATGGAAGCGCTGTTCTTTCAGATGCATCTTGCAGTAGATGGAGTAGAGGTGCTTTTCCCGCCCGCTGACGCGGCAGGGGATACCCGCTTCGGTCAAACGACCTTCGATCTCGGAGAGGATTTTCTGGATCATCTCCTTACGGTTACCGCGCGCGGCTTTCACCACTTCTTTGATGACGCGGTAGCGGTTCGGGTAAAGCGCTTCAAAACCCAGCTCTTCCAGCTCGGTTTTCAGATGATGAATACCCAGTCGGTGGGCCAATGGGCTATAGATTTCCAGGGTTTCACGGGCGATACGCCGCCGTTTGTCTGGGCGCAGCGAGCCAAGCGTTCGCATATTGTGGGTGCGGTCCGCCAGCTTGATCAGCACGACGCGGATATCCTGCACCATCGCCATGATCATCTTGCGGAAGTTCTCCGCCTGCGCTTCTTTCTTATCCTGGAACTTTAATTTGTCTAGTTTGGATACGCCCTCAACCAGTTCGGCAACGCTTTTGCCAAACAGTTGTTCCATATCCTGATAGGTGGCCGGGGTGTCTTCGATGACGTCGTGCAGCAGGGCTGCCATCAGCGTCTCATGATCGAGACGCATTTCCGCCAGAATACAGGCCACGGCAACCGGGTGAGTAATGTAGGGCTCACCACTGGAGCGTGTCTGTCCCTCGTGAGCATCACGTGCGACGAGGTATGCCTGTTTGAGGCGCTTAATCTGCTCCTCAGGCAAGTAACGTTGAATCAGCAGATTCAGGCTTTCAAACAGGTACAAGGCAGACTCACAGTCTAATTAACGACGACCTTCAGCAATCGCGGTAACCGCCTGGATCTCTGCGGCTTCCTGCTCTTGCTGCTCCTGGCGCTCACGAACATCGAGGATCTGGCTGTTGATCAGGCCTTCTTCGATTTCGCGCAGAGCGATAACGGTGTACTTATCATTCTCTTCAGGTACCAGTGCATCCTTACCACCGGTCTGGATTTGACGTGCCCGACGAGCAGCGACCAACACCAGGTCAAAACGGTTACCAATTTTCTCTACAGCGTCTTGAACAGTTACGCGTGCCATATTTGTGCTACTCCACAGGTGACGAAAAGACTGGGCATAATACTGAAACTGTCTTCAGTCTGCCAATAGTTTGCTGATTAAAGCATCATGCCGCAGCATTTGACGGCCCAAACGCAAGCGTTCGGCGCGAATAATGGTCTTCAGATCGGACAGGGCCAGATCGAAATCGTCATTCACGATTAAATAATCATACTCCGCGAAGTGCGTCATCTCCGCGACGGCCTGCGCCATGCGCTTGGCGATCACGTCATCCGCATCTTGCCCACGGCCACGCAGGCGGCGGCCAAGCTCTTCCTTCGACGGCGGCAGAATAAAGATGCTGCGCGCCTGGGGCATTTTGGCACGGATCTGCTGTGCGCCCTGCCAGTCGATATCCAGGAAGACGTCAACGCCGGTCGACAGTACCTGCTCGATGGCCGCGCGGGACGTGCCGTAATAGTTGCCGAACACTTCTGCGTGCTCAAGAAACGCATCCTGCTCAATCATCCGGCGGAATTCGTCTTTGGAGACGAAAAAGTAGTGCTCGCCGTGATTTTCACCCGGGCGGCTATCGCGCGTGGTGTGTGAAACCGAAACCTGCGTATCGTACAGCGGTTGCGTCTTTAACAAAGCCTGAATCAGACTTGATTTCCCTGCGCCACTTGGGGCAGAGACAATATAAAGCGTGCCTTGAGCCATGATGATGTTCGTTGCTAGCGGTTGATGAGTCAGTGACAGCGGATGTGTAAATTCTCCGCACAGTATACACGGCTAACGGGCGGTATGCAGCGTTAGCTCGCATTTTGGCCGTCGCTTTCTGCTAAAAACAGCGTGAAAAAGTCAATTTGCACGGCGGATCGGGAAATTTTTGCCGTTTTCAGCAAATACGCATTCCTTTTGGGAAGCGTTTCGCACCTCCGGTTTTTGACGTTAGCCAGCAAAGGCGATTGAGTATTTACTGCCGGGAAGCAAGGAGGTACTCAATGTGGAGAGGTATTTATCGGGCGCTTGTGTTGGTTGGAATGCTGTGTAGCACGGCATGGGCTGGAGACTGTCCAGTGTGGTCGCCAGAGCGCTTACAGGTGGAAATTTTTGCGCTGGATGATCAACTCGGGCGCTGGGATGAGGCTTATTATCGCCTGGGCAACAGCCCGATCGACGATGAACTCTACGACAGCCTGCTGCAGCAACTGCAAGATTGGCGGCGTTGTGTCGGTGTAGCAGAAGACGGTACGCGGCCATTGCCAGCGGGCAAAGTACCGCATCCGGTGGCGCACACCGGATTGCGTAAACTGCGCAACTCGCGTGCCATAGAACAATGGATGCAGGGCCGCCACGATCTGTGGGTGCAACCCAAGGTTGATGGTGTGGCGGTCACTTTGGTCTACCGGCAAGGCGTATTGGTGAACGCCATTAGCCGGGGAGATGGGGAGAAGGGTGAAAACTGGCTGGAAAAGGTCAAGGCGATCCCCGCTATCCCCAACGTTTTAGCGGAGGTTACGGCCAATTTGGTACTGCAAGGGGAGCTGTTCCTGATGGTGAACGATCATCACCAGCAAACCCAAGGGGGCATTAATGCCCGCTCCAAGGTTGCCGGGATGCTGATGCGTAATCCGCGCACTGCGCAACTTGAGCAGCTTGGCCTGTTCGTCTGGGCGTGGCCCGATGGCCCGCCAACCATGGCCGAACGCTTGCAACAGCTTGCCGCCATGGGTTTTACGCTGCCGCAGCAATATTCACAACCGGTCACCACGTTGGCTGAGGTGGAGCAGTGGCGGGCAGCTTGGTACAGCGGCCCTTTGCCGTTTGTCACCGATGGCGTGGTGATCCACCAAGGGCAAGAACCTCGGGGGCGCTACTGGCAGGCCAAACCCAATGACTGGGCGGTTGCCTGGAAATATACCCCGGTCCAGCAAGTGGCCAGAGTCACGGATGTTGAATTTGCCATTGGTCGCACTGGCAAAATTGCCGTGATGCTACGCCTGGAGCCGGTGCGTATGGACGATAAATGGATCCGGAGGGTGAACGTGGGCTCGCTGGCCCTGTGGCAAAAATGGGACATCGTGCCAGGCGATCATATTGCGATTAGCCTGATGGGGCATGGCATCCCGCATTTGAAACAGGTGGTCTGGCGTGAAGTTGCCAGGGCGACACCCATTGCGCCAAAACCGGAGGATTATCATGCTTTGAGCTGCTTTACCTTGCAGCCCGGATGCCGCCAGCAGTTTCTGGCGCGGTTGGTTTGGTTGAGCAGCTCCAATGGGCTGAATATCACCGGGTTGAATAAAGCTGGCTGGCAGGTGCTGATCGATCAGGGATTGGTGAATAACCTGCTGGATTGGTTGGAATTAACCCCAGAACAGCTCAGCGCGGTGCCCAGCCTGGGGGCGAAGCGTGCGCAGGCGCTTTATCGTCAATTTCGGCTGGCGCGGCAGCAACCTTTCGAGCGTTGGCCGATCGCCCTCGGCGTGCCAATTTCGTCATCACAGCTGGCAACGTTACAAAATTGGCCGCAGGTACAACAGATGACGTTGGCACAGTGGCAGGAACTTGCTGGCTTGGGTGCGCAAAAAGCCAGAAAAGTGCAGGAATTTGTGCAACACCCTGCCTTTCTGGCACTGGTTCAAACCTTGCAGCAGCACCATATCAGCGGCTTCGATGCGGTTCCCGATCGTGCCGAACCGCTTGGCGATGCGTTCGCGAATTAATGATCGGGATGCTGATAGTTAAACACCGGTAAGCCAAGGCGAAAGCGCAGTGCGATCAGACGAGCGCTGAGGCCAGCGACCAGGGTAATAATTATCACCATGTTATGCGGCAAGTTAAGATATTGCAGGCCGATATACAGCCAGGCAGCGGCAAAAGCGATGCCTGCATAGATTTCCTTCTGGAAAACCAGCGGGATACGGTTGCAGAACATATCGCGCAGCACCCCGCCGAAAACGCCGGTGATCACGGCGGCAATGGCTGCGATCAGTGGGGCATGGCCCATATCCAAAGCCACCTGCGCGCCGATGATCGAAAATACGATCAGCCCAATGGCGTCCAACACCAGGAACAGATGGCGCAGGTGGCGCATCAGCGGAGCCATCCAGGTGGTGATAATTGCCGCTATGGCTATGATAACAATATACTCAGGGTGTTTAACCCAGCTCAGCGGGAAGTGCCCAAGCAGCATATCACGCACCGAGCCCCCGCCAATGGCGGTAGCGGAGGCGATAAAAATCACGCCAAACAAATCCATTTGGCGGCGGCCTGCGGCTAACGCGCCGGTCATGGCTTCTGCGGTGATGCCGATGATATAAAGAATGCTCAGTAACATAGGGAATTCACAGGGTCGGAGGGCTAGAGTGTCAACGCCGGAGGGTAACGAGCCTGGTGGCAACGCACCACTGAGTTTTTTTGTTGGTGTCGCTTTCGAATTACTTTACCTAATGCTAAATAGGTGATTTTTGCTTACTACTAGTCTCTAGTGCTACTTGTGATTTTTACAGCACATTAGAAATTTATCGTTAGTGTCTGTTGATGATTATTTAAGGAATATGAAAGCGAGATGAAAAACACCCCGATATTGGCAGTCGCCGTCGCCATAACCTTGCTGTTGAGCGGCTGCGTAGCGCCAGTGCAACAGGCGTCACCGTTAAAACCAGAAGCAACGTGCAGCATCGGCGAGCCGATGACTCAAACCACGCTCTATTTTGGTTTGAATCGCCCGGCAGGGCCGGTAATTACGGCGGTTGAATGGCAGACCTTTGTCGATCAGCAGGTAACCCCGCGTTTTAAAGATGGGTTATCGGTCTTTGATGCCAAAGGGCAATGGCTGGGGAACGATGGCAAGCTGGCACGGGAAAACAGCAAGGCGTTGATGTTGATCCATAGCCCTGATGCGGGCAGTGAGCAAAACATTGAGGCGCTGCGCACTCACTATAAACAACAGTTTGCCCAAGACTCGGTGATGCGTGTCGATGCGCCGGTGTGCGTCGCGTTCTAATGAATACCCGGCTTGCCGCAACTACAGCAAGCCGGGCTATTGTTTTTACAGCACCAGCCCGGCAACCGCTGCCGAAAGCAGGCTAACCAGCGTGGAACCGTAAACCAGCTTCAGGCCGAAGCGGGAAACCACGTTGCCCTGGCGTTCGTTTAATCCCTTGATGGCCCCGGCAACAATGCCGATGGAAGCAAAGTTGGCGAAGGACACCAGGAACACCGAGAGGATCCCCAAACCACGTGGGGACAGCTCTGCCGCGATTTTTTTCAGTTCAATCATCGCCACAAATTCATTGGCGACCAGCTTGGTGGCCATAATGCTGCCAGCCCGAAGCGCATCAGGCGCCGGAATGCCGATTAGCCAGGCTAGCGGGTAGAACACGTAACCCAGGATCTGCTGGAAACTGATGCCAAAAATGGCAGCAAAAATGGCGTTCACGGCGGCGATCAGGGCGATAAAGCCGATCAGCATGGCGGCAATGATCATCGCAATTTTGAAACCCGCGAGAATATATTCCCCCAACATTTCAAAGAAGCTCTGCTCTTCATGCAGTTTATTCAGCTTGAGTTCCGGCTCGTCGTCTACCTGATAAGGATTGATGATCGAGAGAATGATAAAGGTGCTGAACATATTGAGGATTAACGCGGCCACTACGTATTGTGCGTCGATCATCGCCATATAGGCACCCACGATCGACATCGAAACCGTCGACATCGCGGTGGCGGCCATGGTGTACATCCGGCGTGGGGAGATATCCGCAATGATGCCCTTATAGGCAATAAAGTTTTCCGACTGGCCCAGCACCAACGTGCTGACGGCGTTGAAGGACTCCAGCTTGCCCATGCCGTTCACTTTTGAAAGCAAAGTGCCCACAACGCGGATCACCAACGGCAAGATGCGGAAATGCTGCAAAATACCGATCAATGCAGAGATAAAGATAATCGGGCACAACACGCCGAGGAAGATAAAGGCCAGCCCCTGGTTGCTCATGCCACCGAAAACAAAGTCAGAGCCTTGTGCTGCAAAGGCCAGCAGGATGCCAAAGAAATCGGCCACATGCTTGATAACGCCCAGTCCGCTGGCTGAATGCAGGAAGAAATAGGCCAGTGCGGCTTCAATCACCAGCAACTGAATAATATAACGTGGGCGGATTTTCCTGCGGTCATTACTGACCAATAACGCGAGAACGACAATCACCACCAAGGCTAAAATAAATTGCAAAATTTGCGACATAAACAATCCGAACGGCATACAGGCTAGGAAAGCGCTATTTAGCCACAGCCCGTGGTGCCTTTCATTACCCCGCATGACGATTAGAACAAAATACTTTGGTCGAGAGTTATGCGTTCAGATTATTGCTGGCCATCGGCGGCCAGCAGCGTTTCATCGTGAAATTGCCCCTATAACAATAGTGGGTTAAGCGTTATTTCGCCTGGCCCAGCACGTTACCCTCCCAGCCCTGTTGGGCATAGTCGTTAAGATGGGCGATCTTACGCACCGGCTGCCCTTGGCTGAAGTTGATGTCATGCAGCGGAACCCAAACCTGCGAGGCCGCAAAGGCGGACTTGAAGTGATACTCCGCATGGCTCAGATCCGAAATCGCCGTCCAGTAAGTCCCGATGCCTTTGTTCTGGTCCGGGCGCTTGCTGTATTTGGCATACATGTCGGTGACCTTTTGTTCGCTTGGCTCAGCCGGTGAACCGATCGGATAAGCCACGTTATTAAGCACCGATAAGATAAAGCCCTGTGCCTGGTTTTTATTGTCCGGCTGCGGCAGGTTTTTCAAATCATAGCTGGCGCGCACCAGGCGCTCATCCGCTTCCAAGCCACCAGGGATCTCGCTGCGCTTGGCATTCTGATACTTGGCCAGGTTCTGGAGTTGTTTATCGTAAGACGGGGGATTGGTCATCACCCGATAATTTTTGTCGTGATAGATATTCACTTTACCGTTATCGATCTCAATGATGGCCGAATCACCGCTAACGTCCTCGAGCGCGATGTGTTTGGTGTCTGAAGCGTAATCGATAGGCATATGGGCGGCGGCCAGGCGTACGTCGCTACGGATGGCTTTAACCGCATCATCAACGGTGGCGTAATTATCCAGGATATAGCTCAACCAGGCGCGGCTTTCGATCACCGGCTTGTCCTGATTGTCCTGCTGCACCTGGCTGCCGTTCATATAAAACAGCGTATGGCCCGCTAGCCCCTTTTCATTCATGCCGTCCATTGGGAACACGCCATCGGCGTAAACCACGACGCTGCCGTAGTGGGTTTGCCATTGGGCGGCATTCTTCGCATCCCCGCCGTTATGCGCAATACCGCGTGGTGTGATCACCAGTGAGGGATCTACCGGCCCGAAGAAATCCAGATTGCGTGCGCTGACCATATAGCCTGGGTACATATTCATAAAGGCGCGGGTGCAGGCTTGCGCCCCGGTTGCCAGGCTGGCGCTAAGTGCGGCACCTACCAGTAGGGCTGATACGCTGTGTGTGAACTTTTTCATGGTTATTTTCCTTACCTGAATGAGGTGAACAAAATAATGGTAAGCCCGCGAACTCATATCGTAGAGTGGATGAACGGGGGGAAATCCCCCGCAATTTTGTGGAGGAGAGATGGGGAAGATAGGTTTTTCGTTGGCGCAGATTGAAGCTTTCGCCAGCGTTTGCGAGACCGGCAATCTCACTCAGGCCGCCAAGCGGCTGGGGAAGGATCGCACCACCGTCAGTGAACTGATCGAAAATCTGGAATTGGATCTGGGCTATTCTCTGTGCGATCGCCGTACCCGCCCATTGCAATTGACCGAGGCGGGCCAGCGCCTTTACCGGCAAGCTCGGCTGTTTTTGCAGGAGGCAGAGGCCCTTAGCCTGCTGGCTCAGCATATTCCGCAGCAGGTGCGGCAGAAACTGACGCTGTGCTATGACCCGTTTACTCCGCGCGCTTTTTTAACGGAACTGGCGATGTTTTTGGGCCAGCGTGGCATTCAGCTTGATTTGCTGATGATGGAGCGTGGCGAGGGTGAGCAGGCGTTGGCAGACGATGTGGCGGATATTGGCGTTTATCAGGCGATCAACCGTTCGATTGGCGAAAAATTTAAGTGGCGAGCCTTAGGGGCCATTGAGCTGGCCGTCTATGCTCGCGAGGGTTTTTTCCCCGTGGGTAGCCCGGTCACCTTGCTGTCGCTGGCATCCAGCACCCAACTTATTCCCTTTTATGATCTGCCCGAGCCGATGGCGAAGCGCCTGCAAATCGCCGATCGCATCCAGGTCGTCAATGAACCGGCTTTGCTGCAAACGTTGTTAACCGCCGGGCTGGGATGGGCATTCCTGCCAACGCATCTGAACATGCAGCACTTGCCGCAGGTTGAGCGGCTCGATACGGAATTGGGGAAACAAGGGTTGATGCACCCGATGGTGGCACTGTGGAAGCCTGGGGCCAATAGCGAGTTGCTGAGCCTGATCGAAAGCATGCAGCAGATCTTTGATGGTTCAGTGGTCGCTTGAGGAGAGAGTCGCCCCTTCATGCGAAGGGGCGAATTTCAACGGGTTACTGCTCGTCTTTTTGCTCTTCAGCCTCGACCTTACGGTACCAGCGCGGGTGATGCTTCTTCGCCCAGCGGCGGCTGACCTTGCCTTCAATCATGCCTTTGATCGAGCCTTTCACCCAGAATGCCATATACATATGGATCAGAATGGCGTGGATCAGCACGATCGCCGATGCAGCGTGGATCAACAGCGCATAGCGGATCACCGGGATCGGGAAGTTGTGGGCGAAATAAGGGCGCCAAATGATAATACCGGTGATCAACAGCACGAAAATCATGCTCATGATGCTCCAGAACATCATCTTCTGGCCGGCATTATATTTGCCGACGTCAGCGACCTTATGCTCATTACCCTTCAGCACTTCCACGATGCCTTTGACCCACGGCAAGTCCTCTTTCTCGGGAATGTTATGCTTCACAAAACGGAAGAACATAAACATCAGCGCGATAAAGATCAGTACACCAAAGAAAGGATGCAGGATGCGGCCCATCTGCGGCGTACCAAAGGTCTCGGTCAGCCATTGCAGCGTGGGGAAGAACAGCGCAATGCCGGACAGCGACACCAGAAAGAAGCAGATGACCACCGTCCAGTGACAGGCCCGGTCGATAAACTTGGTGCGAACGATCATTTTACTTTTGCTCATGATGGTCCTCCTCGTCTTCATCATCCACTTCCTTGTTCGGGCCAATGCCGATGTAGTGGTAAATCAAACCGGCAAAGGTGGCGATGAAACCCGCCACGGATAAGGGTTTGAGTACGCTTTTCCACAACCCGATCGACAGATCGATATGCGGGTCTTTTGGCAGATTGTGGTACAGCTCGGGGTTATCGGCATGGTGCAGTACGTACATCACGTGGGTGCCGCCAACGCCTTGCGGGTTATACACGCCCGCATGCTCAAAGCCGCGTTTCTTCAGCTTTTCGACCCTCTCCTGTGCCACGTCCAGCATTTCTGCCTTGGTGCCAAAGTGGATTGCGCCCGTTGGGCAAGTCTTCACACAGGCCGGTTCCTGGCCCACGCTGACGCGGTCAACGCACAGGGTACATTTGTACGCCCGGTTGTCTTGCGGGTTCAGCCGTGGAATGTTGAACGGGCAGCCGCTGATGCAGTAACCACAACCGATGCAGTGCTCGGACTGAAAATCCACGATGCCGTTGGCATATTGGATAATCGCCCCGGCAGACGGG
This sequence comes from Serratia sp. JSRIV006, assembly GCF_019968685.1. Lineage (NCBI taxonomy): Bacteria > Pseudomonadati > Pseudomonadota > Gammaproteobacteria > Enterobacterales > Yersiniaceae > Serratia > Serratia sp. JSRIV006. Next base: position 5,614,150 of record NZ_CP074137.1, on the reverse strand, counting down.
CAGGCCTTCAGGCAACCCGGATCTGCGCAGTGCATGCAGCCATCCTTGCGGATCAGCCATTCCAGCTTGCCGTTCTGCTCCACTTCCGAGAAACGCATCAGCGTCCAGGATTTGGCACTCAGATCGGCGGGGTTGTCATAAACCCCAACGCAGTGTCCTACTTCATCGCGAATATCGTTCCATTCGGAACAGGCCACCTGACAGGCCTTGCAACCGATGCACGTGGAAACGTCAATCAGCTTGGCGACCTCGGCCTTGTAATCACGCGCTTGCGGAGGCGGCGTCAGGGTGTTGGTGGCCGAACGTTTGATAATGTCTTGGGATTGCATGGACATAAATTCGGCTCCTTACACCTTTTCCACGTTAACCAGAAACGCCTTGTATTCCGGCGTTTGCGAGTTGGCATCGCCAACAAACGGCGTCAGGGTGTTGGCCAGATAACCTTTGCGGGCTGCCCCTTCAAAGCCCCAATGCAGTGGAATACCGATGGTGTCGACATCCTGCCCGTTAACCTTCAGGGTTTGCAGACGGCGGGTCACCACGGCTTTCGCCTTGATAAAGCCGCGTTTGCTACTGACCTTGACGGTATCGCCTTGCTCAATCCCTTTCTCCTTCGCCAGCCGTTCACTGATTTCCACGAACTGTTCCGGCTGCATGATCGCGTTAAGGCGCGCGTGCTTGGTCCAGGTGTGGAAATGCTCGGTCAGACGATAGGTGGTACCGACGTAAGGGAACTCGGATTTATCACCCATGCGCTTGGCATCGGACGGATAGAGACGGGCCGCCGGGTTAGAGATCACGTTTGGATGCAGTGGGTTGGTGCCCAATGGCGTTTCAAACGGCTCGTAATGTTCCGGGAACGGCCCTTCGGCCATTTTGTCGAGGGCAAACAGCCTGCCAAGCCCTTCCGGTTGCATGATGAACGGCCCAACGCCGCTGCCCGGTGCGGCGGTGTTGTAGTCTGGAATATCATTCCCGACCCACTTGCTACCGTTCCATTCAATCAGCATGCGTTGCGGATCCCAAGGTTTACCCATTGGGTCGGCGGAGGCGCGGTTGTAGATAATGCGGCGGTTCAGTGGCCATGCCCAGGCCCAGCCCAGCGTGTTGCCCAACCCTGACGGATCGCTGTTATCACGGTTGGCCATCTGGTTGCCCTTGCTGGTCCAACTGCCGGTATAGATCCAACAGGCTGAAGCCGTGCTGCCGTCATCGCGCAGCATTGCGAAGGAGTCCAGCAACTGGCCTTTTTTCGCCAGCAGGTTGCCGTTGGCGTCATACAGATCTTCCAGCGCGTAGCCGTTGCTGTCTTTGGCCACTTCCTCGGATTCAGGGTGATCTGGCCGTTCATAGTGCCAGCCCATTTTCAGTAACGGTTCGACACCTTTACCGCCTTCGCTGCCGTACATCTGGCGCAGGCGATGGTACAGACCGGCCAGGATCTCGCCGTCGGTAATCGCTTCACCTGGGGCATCGCCACCTTTCCAGTGCCATTGCAGCCAGCGGCCGGAGTTGGCGATCGAGCCGTCTTCTTCGGCAAAGCAGGTGGATGGTAGCCGGAACACTTCGGTTTGGATCGACGCGGTATCGACATCGTTCATCTCACCGTGGTTCTGCCAGAAATTGGAAGTTTCCGTAACCAACGGGTCGATGATCACCAGATACTTCAGCTTGGCCAGTGAGGCGACCACCTGATTCTTATCCGGGAAGGAGGCGACCGGGTTAAAGCCCTGGCAGATATAGCCGTTGACCTTATTCTGATCCATCATCTGGAAGTACTTCATGACGTCGTAGGACTGATCCCACTTCGGCAACCAATCAAAGCCCCAGTTATTCTCTTTCTGGGCAGCGTCGCCGTAGAAGCTCTTCATCAGGCTGACGAAGAATTTCGGGTAATTGCTCCAGTAGTTAACCTGGCCAGGTAAGGTAGCTTTTGGCGTATTGGCGGTCAGATAGGTGGTCAGATCGGTCTGTTTATCCGAAGGCAACGTCAGGTACCCCGGCAGGCTGGTGGACAGCAGGCCAATATCGGTTAACCCCTGAATGTTGGAGTGACCGCGCAGGGCGTTGATGCCGCCGCCCGCCATGCCCATGTTGCCGAGCAGCAGCTGGATCATCGCCATGGTACGGATGTTCTGCGCGCCAACCGTGTGCTGGGTCCAACCCAGGGCATACAGGAAGGTGGTGGTACGGTCTGCTGCGCTGGTGGAGGCCAGGACTTCACACACCTTCAGGAAATCTTCCTTCGGGGTGCCGCAGATGTTTTCCACCACTTCAGGCGTGTAGCGGCTGACGTGTGCTTTCAGCAGGTTCCAGACGCAACGCGGATGCTGGAGCGTATCATCACGCAAGGCATAGCCATCTTCACCAAACTGGTAGTTCCAGGTGGTTTTGTCGTACTGACGTTTGTTGTCGTCATAACCGCTGAACAACCCGTCTTCAAACGTAAAGTCATCCCGGACCAACAGGTTGGCGTTGGTGTAATGCTTCACGTATTCAGCGTTGATCTTGTTGTTGGAAATCAGGTACAGCAACACGCCCGACAGGAAGGTAATGTCGGTGCCGGAGCGGATCGGCGCGTAGATATCGGCGACCGATGCGGTACGGGTAAAGCGGGGATCGACGACGATTAACGTGGCGTCGTTGTTGTTTTTGGCTTCCATCGCCCAGCGGAATCCCACCGGATGCGCTTCAGCGGCGTTGCCGCCCATCACCATCACAACGTTGGCGTTTTTGATATCAACCCAGTGGTTGGTCATCGCACCGCGACCAAATGTTGGAGCAAGACTTGCTACCGTTGGTCCGTGTCAGACACGCGCTTGGTTATCAACTGCCAGCATGCCCAGCGATCGGACAAACTTTTGTGTCAGCATGCCGGTTTCGTTACTGGCCGCAGAGGCGCATAACATCCCGGTAGAGAGCCAACGGTTTACCGTCACGCCAGCGGCGTTGGTGGCTTCGAAGTTGGCATCCCGGTCATTTTTCATCAGCCTGGCAATGCGGTCAAAGGCATCATTCCAGCTGATGCGCTGCCATTTATCTGAACCAGGCGCACGATACTCTGGGTAACGCAGGCGGCTATCGCTGTGGATATAGTCCAGCAGGCCCGCGCCTTTCGGGCACAGCGCCCCGCGGTTTACCGGGTGATCCGCGTCGCCTTCGATATGGAAAATCGTCGATTTGGCGTTTTTTGCCCCATCGCCCAGGCTATACATCAATAAACCGCAGCCTACGGAACAGTAGGTACAGGTGTTGCGGGTTTCTTTGGCGCGCAATAATTTGTAGTTGCGCGTTTCCGCTAACGCAGCCTTGGGCGCGAAGCCTAATGCTGCCACCGTGGTCCCAGCCATCCCGCCAGCGCAGATTTTAAAAAACTGTCTGCGATTGACGTCCATTGCTTTCCCTAATGCTTATCAGTGGTTTTTTAGTCATGGCAAACTAACAGCAATAACCCAAGCGTTATTGAGGGAAATCAACATAAGGGAGAGTTAGCGGGAAAATACTCCTTAATAAGTAGCCAGCGGTGCGGTGAGTAATCCTTAATTTATCGCGTTCGGTATAAATTGGGTAAGTGGTTAATTTACCTTATTAATTTCAAGTGAAAACTATCTGTAAATATTGAAGATAAACCTGTTTCACCGATTGCCGGGAGAATTATCGACGGCATTGAGTTACCCATTTCCGAATGGGTATTTTTTTAAGTGGTTATTTTCTTGCAAGAAATAGAGTTAATTTGGAATTTGCTTCGCAAAGTTAATACGCGATCCGATCGAATCGTTGAATAGTTCGTTTTATGAGCAATAATAGGCAGGGAACTAGCCGCGAGAATGACGGATAGATTTTTTAAGGACGGAAACCATGATGCAGACCTACCTGACGTTACGTGCGTTAGCGAGGGGGATTAACCCAGAAACGGGGGAGTTTTTGAATCATACCTCGCTAGTTCATTCTCCAGAGACGATCCGGATGCTGTTTGCCCTGGCAGATGAGTTTTACGCCGAGCGAGAACGGGTGAAAAAGGCGAAGTTATCGCCCGAGGAGCGGCGGCAGAAAAATATTGCCGAGGGTCGGCCTGCCAACTTCAATTTCCCCTGGTCGGAAGAAGACAGGAAGCTATTGGAGGAAGGCTACAGCGCTGGTAAAACGATAGAGGCGTTAAGCGTGGAGTTTGGGCGCTCACTGCGCGGCATTGCGGTTCAGCTTGAAAAAATGGAGCTGATCACCGAAGAGCAGGCCGCCGCTTATAACTGACCGGGTTAAGCCTCCCTTCAGGAGGCCACTTGTCAGCAAGCTTCAATCCACAGGCGAAGTAGGTAGGCGAACGATGTCCTGATTGTCGTTCCCCATCCAATAAACACCTTCTTTTGCCCAGAATGGGCCTTCGACAAAGTCGAGCAGGTCGGAATACTCTTCGTAGAGCAGCTTGCCGTTGCGGTCATAAACCCGCATGTAGCCGGAGTAATGCCCGCCATCGCCAGGCATGGTGAAGCGCGGAATAAACTCGAAGGTTTTATAATTGCGCACCACATACTGTTGGTTGGGGCTCCACTCTTCGTATCGCAGTGTCCCTTGTTTCCACCACTGGTAACAGCCAGCAATGATTATCACCAGTATCGCTAGCACCACCCAGCGCTTACGCTCGCGTACCAGAGTTTCTTGGCTTTTTATTTTTGGCATCAGTGTTCTTTCAGACCCATTCCAATTTCGCTTTTGGCCAGCATACCAGCACCGCCGCTTTTACTGACCTATGTCACATACATAGGCCGCATCAATCTTTATCATGCTGCATAACGTCCGAGGTTCGGAGTTATTTGGAGTCACATCCCTCATGCAGCATCCTACCTTCCCGACGCCATTTCCCTCTTTTCCGTATCACCCAACCCACTGGGGTAAAGGATCTTATCGTGGAGACATCAACGCCGTCTACGGCACGGTTTTATGCCTTGCGTCTGTTACCGCAACAAGACTTGCTGGCTGCACTTCGTGATTTTATCCGGCAGCAGGATTTGCGTGCCGCCTGGATCAGTGGTTGCGTCGGCAGCTTGAGCGACGTGGCGTTGCGTTTTGCCGGTTGCGAAGGCACCACGTTGTTGAGCGGAAAATTTGAAGTGGTCTCACTGATTGGCACGTTGGAGGCCGGAGGCGAACATCTGCATCTGGCCGTGGCCGATGAGCATGGCCATATGACCGGCGGCCATGTGATGGCAGGCTGCACCGTGCGCACCACGCTCGAATTGGTGATTGGGGAATTGAACGATGTCGTATTTAACCGACAACCTTGCGCGCTTTCGGGCTATGACGAATTAAACGTCGAGCAACGCTAATTTTCCTACTAGTTGAGTGAGGTTGTTATGGCACGTAATGGGTTATCGAGTCAGACGTTGGTGTTGATGGTGATTTCAATTGCTATCAACATGATTGGCGGGCAGTTGGTATCGATGCTGAAGCTGCCTATTTTCCTCGATTCTATCGGTACCTTGCTGAGTGCAATTCTCGCCGGGCCGATTATCGGCATGTTGACCGGTTTATTGACCAACCTGATCTGGGGCCTGCTCACCGGCCCGATTGCGGCCGCATTCGCGCCGGTGGCGATGGTGATTGGTTTGGTCGCTGGCTTATTGGCTAGCATCGGTTGGTTCCGGACGTTACCGAAAGTGATCCTGAGTGGCGTAGTGATCACCTTGGCCGTGACGATTGTTGCCGTACCGATCCGAACCTATCTGTTCGCCGGGGTCACTGGCAGTGGCGCAGACTTCTTTGTCGCCTATGTGCATTCAATGGGTAGCAATCTGATCGAATCCGTCGCAATGACTGTGTTGGGGATCAACTTGATAGATAAAGTGCTGGTTGCCATCATCGTCTGGCTATTGGTGCGTAATATGTCGCAGCGAACCTTGCGTAATTTCCCCGCAATGGCTGCCGTGCGTTAATGCACCCGTTCACCTCGCTGGCTCTTTGGCTGGTACTGGGTACCAGCAGCTTGCTGATGCCGTTTGGTTATCCGTTGCTAGCCTATAGCCTGGCGAGCTTTCTATTGCTGATCCTGATGAAAAGTACCCGGCATCGCTGGCGCTATGTGGCGTGGATCATGTTACCCATGGCGGGTGGCTTATGGCTGGTGCATAGCGGTTGGCTGGCATGGTGGCTACGGGGGGAGGCGCGTGATGATAGCGAAATGCTCAACGCTGCCGCGCTCTGGCTACGCTTGTTGGCGTTGCTAAGTTTTGGGCAAATCTGGCTGCAATACGTGCCGCCGCAGCATGTTATTCGCGCTCTGTTTGCCAGCCGTTTGCCGCTCGGGCTGGTCTACCTGCTGGCAGGGCCGCTGCTGGTTGCTGAACAACTGCGAGCGCAACTGGCCGCGATTTATCAGGCACAGCTGGCGCGAGGCGTGCCGCTAGACGGTTATTGGTATCAACGATTGCGCTACATTCCGGCATTGGTTATCCCGTTAACCCACAGTGCGCTGAATGATTTAACCGCGCGCAGCACGGCGCTGGATATGCGCGCTTTTCGGCTGCATCCCAGACGCACAACGCTATGGGCACCTAGCGACAGCCCGCTGCAACGTAGCGTGCGCTATGGCTTGCTGTTGATGGCGGCATTGGAAATAGGAGCCTGGCTGTGGTTGTGGCACTGAATGCGCTGAGCTTTATTCCTCAAGGTAGTCGCTGGCAGTTGGAAAGCATCGAACTACATTGCGAGGTTCCAGGTTTATATGGCATTAGCGGTGGGAATGGCAGCGGAAAAACCACGCTTGCCCAGCTGCTGGCAGGCTGTTTCCCCGACTTCTTACCCGGCACATTACAGGGATCAGGACTGGTCCTCGGTGAGGAAATAGGTTCGCGCCCGCTGGTTGAAATGGCGCAGCAGGTGCAGCTCATTCAACAGGCACCCCAGCTGCAACTTTCCGGCTGTACCTTCACGGTCGAAGAGGAGATCGCCTTCGGGCCGGAGAATCTGTGCCTGGATGAAGCCGAGATAATGGCGCGTATCGAACAGGGGCTGACGTTCACCGATTGCCACGCCTTACGCCATCGTCATCCAGCTACGCTCTCTGGCGGCGAGGCGCAACGGGTGGTGATGGCTTGTGCGCTGGCGATGCGCCCACGGCTACTATTGTTGGATGAAGCCTTTAGCCGCCTGACACCTGAAGCTACCGCCAAGCTGTTACAACAGCTGGCTACTTACGCTAATCAGCAGCAGTGCGTGATTTTGCTCTTTGAGCGGTCACTCACCAAGGTTGCCGCTTATTGCCTGCAAACCTGGGCGCTGGAGCAAGGCAGGCTTTCATTATGCTAACGATTGAATCGCTGGAATATCAGTGGCCAGGCGTGAGCGAACCCATCATTAGCGGTTTGGATTTGACCATTGAGGCGGGGGAATGGGTGGCCCTGATCGGGGATAATGGCGCCGGGAAATCCACGTTATTACGCCTGATGGCCGGGTTGCTAAAACCGACCGGCGGCAAGGTTCTCTTGCAGGGGCAGAATATTGCCACCCTAAAAGCGGCACAGCGTGCGCCGTTGCTGGGAGTATTATTTCAGGAAGCGGAACGGCAGATCTTTCGTAACCGGGTACGCGATGAGATCGCTTTTGGCTTACACCATCAGGGTGTGCGCGGCGATAGTCTGGAGCAGCGTGTTAATCAAACGCTGGCGCTTTGTGAGCTAACGGATGTTGCGGATGCTCACCCATTGGATTTACATGCCGGGCAGCGGCGTATGGTCGCCGTTGCCAGCCTCGCTGCCGTTGCGCCACCTCTGCTGCTGTTGGACGAACCCAGCCGTGACTTTGATAGCTATTGGTTGGGGGTATTTACCCGCTGGTTAGCGGTTTGCCGTTCGCAAGGCACCACCGTGCTGGCCATCAGCCATGATTATGCTTTTGTTAAAACGCACTTTCCGCGTGTGATCCGTTTGGCTGATGGGGTTATTGCGGAGGATGGCGATGCGGGTCGGATAGTGGGCTAGCCTTAAGGCGAACCATTACGAGGATATCCTCGCAATGGCTTAGGCACAGGTTACTGATGATAAGCTTTGCCCTATTCGTGTCGTAGGGGCTAAGCAAAAATGCGCCCGTTAAGTGGTCTATTTCTTATCCAGGCGTTTCGCTGCTGATTCGAGTTGCTTGATGCTTTTTTCCGGCGTAGGGAGATTTTCCGGCATGGTTCCAACTAGTTCTTCAATAGTTTGTCGTACTTTCCTACCTACATCGAAATGGGTCTGATTTGCCTGTTGTTTTGATTTTACCTGGTCGCGGCGCAGTTTTTCTTCCGCTTGGGTTGCTCGGAACAGATTGGCAGCAAGCTCAGTAGAACCCATATGGTCGAGGATTTTTTGGCTCTGTTTTTGCGTGAGGACTTGCCTGGTCGTTTTATTATGACACTGATCTCATAGTCATTTTTCAGCATGTTAACGACAGCATCAAGGAACTCCGCTTTCTGGGTGACCAGCTCAAGCTGTTCTTCAAGTTTCCTGATCCTTTGCTCAGGAGTTAAAGGGGCAGGCGGTTGGCTCATGGGCAACTCCCGGCCGGAGAGATGGGGAAGACCTAGAGCCCAGTTAAGATGGCCATGCTTGCGCGACCAGGTCAGAACGGTGGAACGTCCCTGAATACCATAGCGCAGTTGAGCCTGTTTGTAGGTCATTTCGCCTTTTTCAACCTGCTCAACAACAGCAATTTTAAAAGACAAAGGATAGTCACGTTGTGTGCGTTTAAACTCGGCCATTATCACGTTCTCCGGATTTAAGTCGAAAACGTGTCAACGCTATTCAGGACGGGTCAATCACTACAAAAAGCCCGCTAATGTGCGGGCTCTAAGGTTTTTAGCTATCCAGTGGTAGCGACTGAATTTATTCATTGAGTATTGGCGTCTAAGCCTTGTGGATACTGGATTTCTTATAATGCGTTTTTTGATCGTGTACACCCATGTGTACACGGTAAAACGGAGTGCTATACCATTCCGACTATTTTTTAACCTCAAGCTGTCGCCGCTGCCATTAGGGGGCAACCTGCCTTGCTTTGCTCAACCGATCCCGATACTGAAAATATTACCCAAAGGACATTTTTGTCCCCTGGTACATACGGGATTATCCCGCATCATGGATCTGTTGCCTTTGTGGCTCGATTACCTCTCATGGCTCTACCGGAATCTTTTTCCGGTATCCGCTAAGATAGTACCGATTTGGTGGATACCAAAGTGGATACCCCGCGCACGGATACCAGGTGCACACTCCAAAACAGCCTTTTCGGTGCGAACCAGAGCCGCGCAGATTGCGCGCATCGAGCATGAGCCGGGTAGGTATAGTGATTTCCTCTATACCTTCAAGAGCGGCCAGCACAAAGGCCTGATGCGAATGAAACTACAATTGAAACGTTCAACTCGCTAGAAGAAGCGCAAAAACATATGAACAGATAGCCAGTTAAATAGGAATTTAATATGTATTAACTTAAAGAATATCATCATTGTAAATAGTTGTTTTCATATTTATGTTTTGGCCTGGTACCGTGATAGGATAACATTGGATTTTTCAACGCATTCATTACAAGGAGTTTACCGTGAGCTTTAATATATTTTTAAGTTTATCCGGCCAGCAGCAAGGTTTAATCTCTGCCGGTTGTAACACAATGGATTCAATCGGTAATAGATGTCAAAAAAATCATCCAGACGAAATTCAAGTGCTATCGTTAAATCATGGTGTTACACGCGAACAACATTGCAACCACTTGCCTGTTGATGTCGTAAAGCCTATAGATAAATCATCACCATTAATCGCTCTTGCAGTATCCAATAATGAAAAACTCACCGCTATTTTTCAAGTCTATTGGCTCAACCAATCAGGTGTATTGGAAGTGTTCTACGAAGTAAAATTAACTAATGCGACCATTATAAGCTTAAATTCAACTTACCCGCATGTGGTTAATAGCGCTGGGGTAATGCCATATGAATCACTTTCATTAAAATACGAGTCGATTACATGGGCGCACAAAATAGCGGGAACTTCTGGCTATAGTATCTGGGATGATCGCGTTTATTGAATTGCAAGCTAAAATTAAATTGCTTGTGTGTAGGCAAGCAATTTAAAAAGTGTACATTGGCTACCTGATTTTATTTACTAACACTATGCTAATATAGAGTGAGAACAAAATACCAACAACTGAAAGTGCATAAAAAAGCTTATCAGGAAAGACACTCGCCAACGCTATGCATAATAATGAAAGAACAAGCGCCAACACATAACTTAAGATATCCAATGTAACAGAACGGATCGCTTTAAACATATGCATTACCTCTTGTAAAACACATCAGCCAAGGCAAACATCAGCGCATCTGCGTTTGTGCTGTCATTAGAAAGAGATACTTTTATTAATGGGTCTATTTTTTTTGCAATAATAAAATACAGCATCTCAACCTCTTGAGAGTACAACATATTATAAATAACTCTATTCTCCCGTCTTAGCGCCCTTGCTGCCACGGCTGCTTTATCAAAATAACTATATATTTGGAATGCTGTTAGCATTCTTGCCACGACTTGCCTAGAAGAGATAATTACATCCGGGGAGCTTGATATTCTTAATGTGATCAACTGAACTAAAACCTCTATCAAAGCAATCTTTGCAGCTGCTTTTATAGCTTGCTTCGCAATGGTGTCAGTTACTTTGTCTTCAATCTCTGATCGCCTTTCCGTTAGGTTTTTTTTTGTTCGTTCAGGCATTGTTGCAAATACAAAATTTACAATGGTCAATGTCATCTCATAGATGACATTAGGCTTTTTAACCAGAGAAAAGATAGAGCGAAGCATACGAGAATCTTCTTCACGAATCATATTGCTATGTGCTGAGATAAGATTCATGTACTGTGGGTTGGTGTACCCAATAGAAACCTGTGGCGATATAAGTGCAAGCGATCTAATCGCGCCTGTTTCAATATCTCTCACACCATCACGTAAAGCCCCACTCGCCTTTTCTATAAATGCATCAAAATATTTAGCTAACACTTCATTGGATGATTGATTGTAGTCCATCTATTCACACTCCTTATGATTTTTTAGCATGGTACCCACATCATAGCAAAAAATAACAAATGCTGGCCTATGCCATTTAAAACTTAAGCAGTTACACGTAGCATAATGTAACTATAGCCATGATAAGTCTATCCCTGATTTTAGCATCACTGACCAAGATAAGAAGCTATCGAGGTTCGAGCGTGAGCAAATCCAACTTAGTGGCGTTCCGGGTTCCGGCTGATTTACAGGATGCCTTTAATCAGGCCGTGGCGGCCTCAGGTGGCGATAAGTCGGCTTGGCTTGTCGATGCCATCAGAAGCAAGCTCAATCGCCCTGTGGCTGATTCTGATAAGCGTATGTTGGTGCTGGTGGAATGAATGGAAACGGCTGGGCATTAACGCCAGCCTGATTACTGCCGCCCTGGCGAGATAGCTACCGCCTCGGCGCTGGTGCGGAGATCCAGCAGGTCTTTGCCGTCCAGGGTAAGACCTTGCTGGCGGACTGCGCTGATTAGCGTCTGCTCTATGGCTTTATGGTCTAACATGGCGTTACCTGCAGGTGTGGCCCGTCCTTGCGGTGAGGGGGCTTGAACGTCGCAATTTGTCGCTATGACGAAAACCCTCCGAACCTTATCAAATATTATCATCCGGTGCCGGAACTGAAAGCGCCTGAACGTTATGATTTGTTACTATCTGGCGTGTTTTGTACTCCACACAAAGAGGGGCGCAAGGTAGCGGCCTTAGTTTGAGCAAGGTGTAACTTTCTTGCCTGCTCAAGATCTGCCGGGCGTGACAGCAAAAACTCCGTCTTCAGTATCCCGTTCACCCTTTCCGCCATTATCACGTTCTCCGGATTTAAGTCGAAAACGTATCAACGCTATTCAGGACGGGTCAATAACAACAAAAAAGCCCGCTGTTATGCGAGCCTCATGGTTTTATGCGGTTTTCTTGATAGTTCCTGAATACTTACTCAATGTTCTGAATTTGCTCGCGCATCTGCTCAATCAGTACCTTCAGCTCAATGGCTGAGGTAGTCACTTCGGCATTGATCGACTTGGACGCCAGCGTATTCGATTCGCGATTGAATTCCTGCATCATAAAGTCGAGGCGACGGCCAACGGCTTCTTTCTTCTTCAGGATATTGTGCGTCTCTTTGACGTGCGCTTCCAGGCGGTCCAGCTCTTCGGCGACGTCGATACGCTGTGCCATCAGCACCAATTCCTGCTCCAGGCGAGTGTTTTCCAACTGTACCTGGGCTTCTTCCAGCTTGCTGACCAAACGTTCGCGCTGCCATTGCAGGATATTAGGCATCTGGGCGCGTACTTTGGCCACTTCGGCGCTCACGCCGTCGAGGCGTTGCTCGATCAGGGCTTTCAGCGCGGTGCCTTCGCTTTCGCGTGCCACGATGAAATCATCCAGTGCGCCTTCCAGCGCCTGCATCAGCTCGTTGCTGATGAGGTCCAGATCCTGTTCCTGAGCGGACATCACGCCCGGCCAGCGCAGGACGTCGATCGGATCGATTTCCCCTTCGTCGCTCTGCATTTTGACCCAGTTGGCGGCTTCAACCAGCTGCTTGGCCAGTTTTTCGTTCAGGATCATCGAGCTTTGTGCGCTTGGGTCGAGCTCAAAGCGCAGGTTGCACTCCACTTTGCCACGCGTCAGGCGGCCACGGATACGCTCGCGGATCACTGGCTCGAGGCTGCGGAACTGCTCAGGCAAGCGGATGTAGGTTTCTAAATAGCGTTGGTTAACGGAACGCAGCTCCCAAGCTGCGCTGCCCCATTCACCCTTGATTTCACGCCGGGCGTAGGCGGTCATGCTGCGGATCATTGTGCGTACCCGTAAATAGGAAAAGATGGAACGATTATAGCGTTGCACCTGCGGGCAGGATAGGCATAACGTCACGAAGCCCGTATAATGCGCAGCCAAACGTTAATAAGAAGCCGGAGAGAGCCCATGCGTCCTGCAGGCAGAGCACCACAACAAGTTCGCCCCCTGACACTGACCCGTCACTACACGAAACACGCTGAAGGTTCAGTGCTGGTTGAGTTTGGCGATACCAAAGTTTTGTGCACCGCCACGGTAGAAGAGGGCGTTCCGCGCTTTTTGAAAGGCCAAGGGCAAGGGTGGATCACCGCAGAATACGGCATGTTGCCGCGTTCTACCCACAGCCGTAATGCCCGCGAAGCGGCCAAAGGCAAGCAGGGTGGCCGTACGTTGGAGATCCAGCGTCTGATCGCTCGTTCACTGCGTGCCGCAGTGGATCTGAAAAAACTCGGTGAGTTCACCATCACTCTGGACTGCGATGTGCTGCAAGCCGATGGCGGCACCCGTACCGCTTCTATCTCCGGAGCCTGTGTGGCACTGGCCGATGCGCTGAATGCGCTGGTTGCCGCCGGTAAACTGAAAGCCAACCCGATGAAAGGGATGGTGGCCGCAGTTTCTGTCGGCATCGTTGGCGGCGAAGCGCTGTGCGATCTGGAGTATGTGGAAGATTCCGCCGCAGAAACCGATATGAACGTGGTGATGATGGAAGATGGCCGCATGATCGAGGTGCAAGGCACCGCCGAGGGTGAGCCGTTCAGCCACGATGAGCTATTGGCGCTACTGGCGCTGGCCCGAGGGGGCATCGAAACCATCTTCCAGGCGCAGAAAGCGGCGCTGGCAGACTGATTTTTAAAGGCGACCAAGCAGTCGCCTTTTTTATGCCCGGAAAATAGAACCAAAGTTATCGACCCAATTAGGAGAAGCAGTAATGAAAGCCTACCAGCGCCAGTTTATCGAGTTTGCGCTCCGCAAGCAGGTATTGAAATTCGGCGAGTTCACCCTGAAATCCGGCCGTACCAGCCCCTATTTCTTCAATGCCGGCCTGTTTAATACCGGGCGTGATCTGGCGCTGTTAGGGCGTTTTTATGCCGAAGCGCTGGTGGATTCCGGCATCGAGTTCGATCTGCTGTTTGGCCCAGCCTACAAAGGTATCCCGATCGCGACCACCACCGCAGTGGCATTGGCAGAACATCACAATCTCGATGTGCCTTATTGCTTCAACCGTAAGGAAGCCAAGGAACATGGTGAAGGCGGTACGCTGGTAGGCAGCCCGTTGCAGGGGCGTGTGATGCTGGTAGATGACGTGATCACCGCCGGGACGGCCATCCGCGAATCGATGGAAATTATCAGTGCCCATAACGCCAGCCTGGCAGGTGTGCTGATTTCTCTCGATCGTCAGGAACGTGGCCGTGCCGACATTTCTGCAATCCAGGAAGTGGAGCGTGATTATCACTGCAAAGTGATCTCGATTATTACGCTCAAGGAGTTGATTGCTTACCTGGAAGAGCAGCCGGAAATGGCCGAAAGCCTGGTGGCCGTGAAGGCATATCGCGAGCAGTACGGGGTTTAAAATAATTGCGCCGGGTTGAACCCGGCGCGATTTGTTACTGCAGTTGTGCCGCTAACAGCGGCCAGCGGGCATCGAAATCCTGCGTTGGGCGGTAGCGGAATTCAGAGCGAATATAGCGCGACAGCATCCCTTCACAAAAAGCCAGGATCTGGCTGGCCAGCAAGGTCTCATCGACGATAAAGCCCTTTCCTTCCCGTAGCTTACGTTCCTTCAACACCTGACGCAGTTGCGCTTCAATCCGCTCGAACAGCTGGTTGATCCTACCCTGCAGGCGATCCTGCTCAAACATCAGCGCGTGGCCGGTCATGATCCTGGTAAGGCCTGGGTTGCGTTCTGCAAACCCCAGTACCAACAATACAATCAGGCGTAGGCGGTTGAACGTCTCTTTTTCATCCTGCAAGATCAGGTTGATGCGCGTTATCAGGCTATCTTCAATAAACTCGATCAGGCTATCAAACATCCGCGTCTTGCTGGGGAAATGCCGATAAAGGGCAGCCTCAGAGACACCAACGTTTGCGGCAAGCTTGGCTGTGGTAATGCGCTGGCTGCCGTCGCTGGATTCCAGCATCTGGGCTAACGCCTGCAATATCTCCTCACGCCGATTCCTTTTGGTATTTTCTTTTTCTGCCATGTTTGATTAGACCCTTGCTAAAACGGCTTATCCCCTCAATCTCTTCGGGTATAGATTTGCGAAAACCCGCGCACCGGCCGTTGCAGAGTAAACTCTGTGCGGCTTATAAGATCGCTGTTGTACGGTGTAATGGCTAACAGGTCTTTCAGACCCTTATTCTCCGTGCGTTACTCTCAATTGCCAGACCAACCGTGCCGCATTGCAAGCGGCGCGGTTGCAGGCGCCATCCCTGTAAATCATTCGGTTACGGGCAGGTTCTATTGGCGACCGGAGTGGCCAAAACCACCGGTACCCCGTTCGCTGCTATCGAACTCTTCCACCAGATTAAACTCGGCTTGCACTACCGGCACAAATACCATCTGTGCGATGCGTTCACCCGGCTCGATAGTGAAGGATTTCTGGCCACGGTTCCATACGGATACCATCAGTTGGCCCTGATAATCGGAATCGATCAGGCCAACCAGGTTACCCAGCACGACGCCGTGCTTATGGCCCAGACCGGAGCGCGGCAGGATCACTGCAGCAAGACCGGTATCGGCGATGTGGATTGCCAGGCCGGTAGGCAGTAGAGTGGTTTCGCCCGGAGCCAGCTCAACCGCGCTGTCCAGACAAGCTCGCAGATCAAGCCCGGCAGAGCCTGGGGTGGCATAGGTCGGCAGTGGGAAATCTTGACCGATACGTGGGTCAAGGATCTTAACGTCGATTTTTTTCATCATAACGGCTGACTATCTCGTCTAGTAAACGTTGGCCAAGGAGTGCCTTGTCGCTATGCGGCAGGCGCTTGTCTCCATCCTGCCAAAAAAGATGCAGGGCATTGGTATCACTGTTAAAACCGTGCTCTGCAAGCGATACATCGTTAGCGCAGATTAAATCCAGTTTTTTACGCAGTAGTTTTTGTCGCGCATATTCTTCCACATTCTGGGTTTCAGCCGCAAACCCGACGACAAAGGGACGATTTTTGCTCATCGCGGCAACGCCCGCGACAATATCTGGATTCTTGATCATCTTGAGGATGATTTCATCACCCTGCTTTTTGATTTTCTCATCGGCAATCTGTTCTGCCCGGTAATCCGCCACGGCAGCGCAGGAGATAAAGATGTTCTGCTGCGCGGCGTGTTGTTGTACCGCTTGCTGCATTTCCAGCGCGCTGACAACATCCACACGGGTTACCCAAGGCGGCGTAGGCAGGCTGACCGGCCCGGCGACCAACGTGACTTGCGCACCGCGAGCGGCGGCGGCCTTGGCGATAGCAAAACCCATCTTGCCGGAGCTGTGGTTGCTGACGAACCGCACCGGATCCAGTGCCTCACGGGTGGGGCCCGCGGTGATCATAATCTTTAAATGTTGCAGATCCTGCGGCGCAGAGAAATGAGCGTTAGCCAGTTCCACTATCGCCAACGGATCCAGCATGCGGCCAGGCCCGATATCACCACAGGCCTGGCTACCGCTGTCTGGCCCCCACAGCAGCACACCACGCCCTTGTAGGGTCTGTA
Source organism: Serratia sp. JSRIV006 (assembly GCF_019968685.1). Classification (NCBI taxonomy): domain Bacteria; kingdom Pseudomonadati; phylum Pseudomonadota; class Gammaproteobacteria; order Enterobacterales; family Yersiniaceae; genus Serratia; species Serratia sp. JSRIV006. Next base: position 5,597,621 of record NZ_CP074137.1, on the reverse strand, counting down.
GATTGGCCTGAGTGGCGGCTGCGCGATACATCTGTTGGTTCATGGCCGGTGCTGCCGCGATCGGAGCATCGGTAGCCAGGCAGACCGTGGTCAGCAGATCGTTGGCCATGCCGGCGGCAACGCGGGCCAGCAGATCGGCGGTGGCCGGAGCCAGGATCACCAGATCGGCCCATTTGCCCAATTCAATATGGCCCATGGCAGCTTCTGCTGCGGGATCCAGCAGATCGTCGAAAACCGGATAGCCGGAAACGGCCTGCAGCGTCAGTGGGGTAATGAAGGCTTTGGCAGCGCTGGTCATCACCACTCTTACCTCGGCGCCTCTGTCGCGCAGGCGGCGCACCAGCTCAGGGCATTTGTAAGCGGCGATACCGCCACTGATGCCAAGCACAATATGTTTGCCGGAAAGTCCCGTCATCATGATTGTCCGATTGAAATCCGAAAGAGGCGGACATTTTAGCATAACCGCTGCCAGGTGGAGCGATTCTGCTGTGTATGCAGCCAGTTACATGCGGGTTTTCGTAACACTTCGCAATATTATCAATCACCTGTCGCACGATGAAATTCCCCGTGACATGCTGCTGTAGCAGGCAGGGAGGTGGCAATGAGCAATCAGGATATGTCGTTATGGCCTGGGGCTTTGGCACCCAGGGAAAAATTGATGCGTGATGGCGCAGCGGCGCTCTCCGATAGGGAGCTGTTGGCAATTTTCTTGCGAACCGGGCTACCTGGGGTTCACGTCTCACAGCGGGCCGAACAGTTGCTGGCGCACTTTGGTTCGCTGTATCACCTGGTTTCGGCGGACTACGAACAGTTTCATAGTCAGAAAGGGTTGGGGATTGCCACCTATGCGCAGCTGCAGGCAATTTCCGAATTGGCCTTCCGGCTGTTTTCCGGCCCCCATTTGCTGGAAAACGCGCTGCTGAACCCGAAAATTACCCAGCATTATCTGCACAGTTTGCTGGCTCACCACGAGCGAGAGGTGTTTTTAGTGTTGTTTTTAGACAATCAGCACCGGGTTATTCGCCATCAGGAGATGTTTGCTGGTACCATCAACAGCGTCGTTGTCCACCCAAGAGAAATTGTGCGTGCGGCGTTGAAGGCTAATGCAGCAGCCCTCATTCTGGCGCATAATCACCCTTCGGGTAAGGCTGAACCCAGTCACGCCGACCGTTTGATAACCGAGCAAGTGGTTAATGCCTGCCGGTTATTGGAGATCCGAGTGCTCGATCATTTGGTGATAGGCCGGGGTGAATGCGTCTCTTTTGCCGAGCGCGGATGGCTATAAGCAACTTTTTCGCGATCCTTGAGGGATCTTTAGCTGTTCGGGACTTGAGCACTTACGCTTCAGAGCGTATACTACGCCACCTTTGAGAATCTTGGGTTTGGCGTTAAGAGCCTATCTCAGCAGGTTTCCAACCTGATGTGAGGTTTCTGACCTGATGACGAGAGTCTCCTCAGTATGAAGTTTGCTGAGATGGGCTCTAAAAGCCTGACGAGGCGGCCATACCCTATACGAAGCTCGAGCTGATTTGATTTTTGGAGAATAAGACATGTCACGAGTCTGCCAAGTTACTGGCAAGCGCCCGGTGAGCGGTAACAACCGTTCCCACGCAATGAACGCGACCAAACGCCGTTTTCTGCCTAACCTGCACTCACACCGTTTTTGGGTTGAGGCTGAGAAGCGCTTTGTAACTCTGCGTGTATCTGCTAAAGGTATGCGTGTTATCGATAAGAAGGGTATTGAGACGGTCTTGGCCGATCTGCGTGCCCGTGGTGAGAAGTATTAAGGAACTGCATCATGGCTAAAGGTGTTCGCGAGAAGATCAAGCTGGTTTCTTCTGCTGGTACTGGTCACTTCTATACCACCACGAAGAACAAGCGTACTAAGCCGGAAAAATTGGAACTGAAGAAATTCGATCCAGTTGTCCGTCAACACGTGATCTACAAAGAAGCTAAAATTAAATAATTTTAGTGGATTAATGAAAACCCGGCCTCGGCCGGGTTTTTTCATTTTATAGGGGTTGCAAACGGAGAGGGAGCCAGTCATGCCTGAATTACCAGAAGTCGAAACCAGCCGCCGTGGTATCGAGCCTTATCTTGTTGGCCATACCATCCAGTATGCGGTGGTGCGTAACGCTCGCCTGCGTTGGCCGGTCTCCGAGCAGATCCTGGCGCTGAGCGATCGGCCGGTGCGCAGCGTACAGCGCCGTGCCAAGTATCTGCTGATCGAGTTGGACCACGGCTGGATTATCGTGCATCTGGGGATGTCTGGCAGCTTGCGTATGCTGGCAGAGGAAATCGAGCCAGGTAAGCATGACCACGTCGATCTGGTGATGAGCAACGGTTTTATCCTGCGCTACACCGACCCGCGCCGCTTTGGTGCCTGGCTATGGTGTGACGATCTGGCCGCCAGCAACGTGTTGGCTCATCTTGGCCCGGAACCGCTGGGTGAAGAGTTCAATGGCGCCTACCTGTACGAGAAGTCCCGTAATAAGCGTACGCTGATCAAGCCTTGGTTGATGGATAACAAGCTGGTGGTTGGCGTGGGGAATATCTATGCCAGCGAATCGCTGTTTACCGCCGGGATCCTGCCAGATCGTCAGGCGGGATCCTTGACCAAGGCGCAGGCGGATCTGCTGGCCGAAACCATCAAGGCGGTGTTGCTGCGTTCAATTGAACAAGGGGGAACGACGTTGCGTGACTTCCTGCAGTCGGACGGTAAGCCGGGGTATTTCGCGCAGGAACTGCAGGTCTATGGCCGGGCAGGTGAACCTTGCCGCGCCTGTGGCACACCGATCGAGAGCGCCAAACACGGGCAGCGCAGCACCTTCTTCTGCCGCCGCTGCCAGCGATGATTACTGCGCGGCCAGCTTTTCCATCAGCGCTTTGGTGACGACATCCGGCAAGAACGGTGCGATGTCGCCGCCATGGCGTGCCACTTCCTTCACCAAGGAAGAAGAGATAAATGACCACTGCTCGGAAGGCATCAGAAACACGCTTTCCAACGTTGGCATCAGATGGCGGTTCATGTTCGCCAGCTGCAATTCATATTCAAAGTCGGATACCGCACGCAGGCCGCGTATCAGAATATTGGCGTTCTGATGGGCGGCGAAGTGCGCCATCAACTCGCTGAACCCCAGCACCTCGACGTTATCCAGATGAGAGGTCACCTGCGTGGCCAGGGCAACGCGTTCTTCCAGCGAAAACAGCGGTTTTTTGCTCGAACTGGCGGCAATGGCCAGGATCACGTGATCAAACATCAGTGAGGCGCGGGTGACCAGGTCCAAATGGCCGTTGGTCATTGGATCGAAGGTACCTGGGTAGATGGCTTTGCTGCTCATGGTTTACTTCTCTGAATAGTTGCGGCCCAATGCCCACAGTGCGGCATATTTATTGAAGGTATATTGCGCGTTGACCACGGCTAACAGCAAGCCCTGTTTGCCGTCGAGGAAACCGGCCCGCAGCAGCCAGGTTTTGCAGAACGCCCCCAGCGTGTGGGTGAGGATCGACAGATAACCGCAGCGCTTACCGGCCTGGTGGCGTTGGATTGCCCACTGCTCGGCGTAATGCAGTTGTTTGCGCTGGAAGGCAAAAAAGTCACGGCAGGTCAGGTGCAGCAGATCGCCTTGCAGCGGCACGACTTTTGCGCCGCCGGTGTTGAGGGATTCATGGACCAGATCGTCGTTATAGCGATAGCGCTGATTGGCATACAGGCGGTTGACTCGGTCGGGATACCAGCCGCTGTGGCGCATAAAGCGGCCAAGAAACAGGTTACGGCGGCCCAGGCTGTAGACGACGTTATCGTCGGCGTTGGCTAATACCTGTTCGATGGAGTGGCGCAATTCTGGCGTGACGCGCTCGTCGGCGTCGATCATCAGCACGTAATCCTGAGTGGCGTAGCTTTGCGCCTTCTGCCGCTGCTTGCCGAAGCCTTGCCAGTCGGTATGGGTAAACACCTTGGCACCCAGACTTTCCGCCAAAGCAACGGAACCGTCGGTACTGCCGGAGTCGAGCACGATGATTTCATCTGCCCAGGCGACCGATTGCAGGCACTCGCTCAGCAACTCGGCTTCGTTTTTGGCGATCATCACTACCGACAGGCTGTTACGGTGGCTCATTCAGTGGCTCCGTGGCGGCAGGTGTGGCTCCAACAGCTGCAGCAGGCGTTGCAACGCCCCCTGGTTCTGATACAACACTTCAACCGCGTGGCGGCCGTAATAGCGGCGATAATCTTCATCGGTCAGCAGCGTTTCTATCTCTTTCACCAAGGAATCGACATCGCTGATGGTGATCATCCCACCCGCTTCGGAGAGTTTGGCGCAGATATCTTTGAAGTTGAAGGTATGTGGGCCCATCAGCACCGGAATGGCATGGGCGGCCGCTTCCAGGGGGTTATGCCCCCCACGCTCAACCAGGCTGCCACCGACGAAGGCCAGATCGGCAATGCCGTACAGCAGCATCAGTTCGCCCATGGTATCGCCAATCACCACCTGTGTGCTGCTGGAAGGGATTTCGCCGCTGCTGCGGGTGGTGTAACTGAAGCCCGCTTTTTGCGTCAGCTCTTTGGCGGTTGGGAAGCGCTCCGGGTGGCGTGGCACCAGGATAAGTAATAGGTCGGGGTGCTTTTCCAGCAACCGGCGGTGGGCTTCCAGCAGAATGGTTTCTTCACCTTCGTGAGTGCTGGTGGCGATCCATACCGGGCGGCGTGGTGCCCATTGGCGGCGTAGCGTAACGGCTCTGGCCGCCAGCTCTGGCGTTACGGAGATATCGAACTTCAGGCTGCCGGTCACGGTCAACTGTGAACGCTTCAGGCCCAGTTCGATAAAGCGCTCGCCGTCTTCCTGATTTTGCGCAGCGATCAGGGTAATGCGGCGCAGGATATCACGGATAAAACCGCCGATTTTCTTGTAGCCAGCCGCCGAACGGGCGGAAAGGCGCGCGTTGGCAATCACCAGCGGGATTTGGCGCTGATGCAGGGCGTTAATCAGGTTGGGCCACAGCTCGGTTTCCATGATGATCACCAGCTTGGGATCCACCTGGTCGAGGAAACGGCGCATCGAACCCGGCAGATCGTAAGGCAGGTAGACATGATGCACATCTTTACCGAAAGCGGATTGCACCCGTTCGGAACCCGTTGGCGTCATTGTGGTCACAGTAATCGGCAGGTAAGGGTAACGATGGCGCAGGGCGCGAACCAGAGGGATCGCCGCCAGGGTTTCGCCAACAGAAACGGAATGCAGCATAATGCCGCCCGATACTACTTTCCCGGCGCAGAAACCATAGCGTTCCGCCCAGCGTTTACGGTAGGCTGGTGCTTTGCGGCTGCGCAGCAGTAAGCGGAGCCAGATCAGGGGTTGGATAAGGTAGAGTAGTACCTGATATAAACGGAGCAGCATTCTATCAATTTCATTTATATGGGTTATCCAGAATAGTACCATAACCGGAAGGGAAAGGCGCTAACTTGGTGGCTCGGTGTCAGGTTGGGACAACAGGCGAGAGATGTCGCCGATAGGTTTGTAATGAAGAATATTTTAATTATCCGCCGCGACAATATTGGCGATCTCGTGTGTACTACCCCGCTGATTGAAGGGGTGAAAACCGCTTACCCTGACGCCAACCTCTATCTGCTTATCAATAAAGTCAGCCAGGATGTGGTGAAAAATAATCCGCATCTCACCAAGGTGTTTGTTTATAAGAAGGCCAAACACAAGGCCAAGAATGAGACCACCCTTGGGGTCTATTTTGAACGGCTGATGATATTTTTACAGCTGAGAAAAATAAAGTTTGATGCGGCTATTCTGGCTAACCCGGTGCCGTGCAAATATAGCCTGCGCCTGGCAAAAATGGCCGGGGTTAAAAATATTATCGGCGCAGATCTTGGCACCAGTGAAATTCATCACCCTTTCCGCGCGGCGGATTTTCACGGCAAGCATCAGGTGGAACACACCTTCAGCTACCTGTCTGCCATCACCGATCGCTCCATTGCCATTCCTCCGGTGAAGGTCTTCCTCACTGCGGAAGAACAGCACCAAGCGCAGCAACGTTTACACAGTCTGCTGCCCCCGGTTGAGCGGGTATTTGCCGTGCATATCAGCAGCCGCAGTCCGAAACGGCGCTGGCCCATTGAGCGCTACGCCGAAATCATCAACCGCCTGATTGCCGATCCTACCACCGGCGTGCTGATCTTCTGGTCACCGCAGGGAACGCTAACGCCTGATGATATCGGCGATCAAAAGCGGGCGGAGCAGCTGTTGGCTGGCTGCCAGAACGAAAGGGTAGCACTCTACCCAACAGCATCGGTACGCGAGTTACTGGCCGGTTTCGAGCTATGCGACAGGGTGCTGTGCAGCGACGGTGGCCAGATGCATCTGGCCGCGGCACTGAATAAAAGCATGGTGGTCTTCTTTGGCGATACGGATAAAGAGTCTTGGCATCCGTGGAGCGGGCAATATCGGATCCTGCAAACCGAGTCGGGTGATTGCGTTGATGTTACCGTCGATGAGGTGTGGCAAGAAATACAAGCCTTGAATTAATTAACAACCAGGCAGGGTAAACCTGCCTGGACTTATTTCTTTAACGCCAGATACTGTTGGCAAATAGGCTCAAGGCCATAACTCAGCAGTTGCTGGTGATTAATGACCGGCGGCTGGGCATAAATCTCTGCCATTTTCTCCGCCAGTGAGGCTTCATTTAATTCCGCCAATGCACGGGTCAACCCCGCCTTTTCCAGAATTTCCTCAGGCCCGCCAGGGCAACGGGTGCTGACGACCGGCGTGTCGCACAGCAAGGCTTCAACCAGCACGTTACCGAACCCTTCGCTGTCTGAACTGAGCACCAGCATCGCGGCGTGTTTGATCAGGGGATAGGGATTGGCCTGAAAACCGAGGAACAGCACACGATCGCTGATGTTTAACTCTGTGGCAAGGCGTTTGGTCTCGTTGATTTGCGCTTCATTGCCGGCACCCACCAGTGCCAAAGGTGCCTGGATACCAGACAGTGCGTAGGCTTTCAGCAAGCGGTCGTGGCGTTTATGTGGATGAAAACGGCCCACGTGCACCAGATAGTCTTTGCCTGCCAGTTCACAAGGCTCTGCCGCCTGCTGTTCGATGGCGGCGATATCAAACGGGTTGTTGATCACCGCCAGCTGGTTAGGAGCAATCCCCAGATTTTGCTGGAGATCGTTGCCCACCGCTTGCGAGACGGCAACGATATTCTGCTGCTGGTAGACGCCCGCGACCTTGCGGCGTTTCAGCCAGCGATCGAGGCCGGTACGGTGACCGAGGTAGGAGGTGGACAGAATACCGTGAATGCAGAACCACAGCCGGGCGCTGTCCAGCACTTTGCTATGGCTGACGATACGATCGGTCTTATGCAGGTTGGAGAACACCAGGTCGTAGAGGCCGTGCTGTTGCTCGTTGGCGGCAACCGCGCGATCCAACATCGCGGCGCGGCGTGCCAGCTCGGTCAGTTTACGCCAAGGCGATCGACAGTTGTCGCTGAGCACCTGATAATCAATGCCGGTGGGGATCGGGTAGTTGCAGACGTCCCGTAATGAGATCAGGCTGACATCATGCCCCAACTGCTGCATGCCCTGGCACAGCGTCAGTACCACCTTTTCGGCTCCGCCGCCCGGCAGACCGTCGATAATCATCAGAATACGCATAAGTTAGTCCAGCAGTCGGTTATACAACGAGATGAGCTGTTCTGAGAGGTGTGCTGGCGTGGCAGACATGATACGCAGCCGCGCCGCCTCTCCCATGCTCGATCCCAGGGCTTGCCGTGGCAGTGCAACGATAGCCTCGGTGAGGGCGCTGACGTCCAATGCATCACAGACAAAGCCGTTTTGCCCAGGAGTGATGAACTCAGCGCCACCGCAGGTGGTGCTGGTGATCACCGGAAGCCCGCATGACATGGCCTCCAAAATCACATTGGGGAAGGGATCGTACAACGTTGGCAGCAACAGAGCGTCGGCGGCCTGATAGAACGGCAACGTCTGTTTCTGCACGCCCATGAAGCGCACCCGGTCATCACAACCCAGCTTTTGTGCCAGTGAACGGTAACGCTTTTCAGCTTTATCCTTGCCCACCACCAATAGGTAGCTGTCGGTGGCAGCTACGGCGCGAATTGCGGCAGCCAATCCTTTACGTTCAAAGCCTGAACCGACAAAGATCAGGCAATGCGCCTGTTGCGGGAGTTGATACTGCGCCCGCAACTGCTGCCGCTGTTGCTCATTCGCCGGTAAAAATTTCTGATTGTCGATGGCATTGTAGATCACCGTGATCTTATCGGCAGGCACGCCGAAATCGGCGATGATTTCCCGTTTGATCATCTCGGCGTTGCAGATCACCGCTTTCAGCTCTGGCGCGGCATACATGGCGCGTTCGGCACACATCACATAGCGGTGATAGCGGTTGGAGAACAGCCATTTGCGCCGCCACTCCGGCAACAGGCGTGCCCGTTGCAGCAGCCAGCGGCGATGGACACCGTCACCGGCGCGATAGATATCACAACCGGGGATGCGTTCATGGCTTTGTACCAGATCGAAGCTCTCTTTCTGCCACAGGGCCCGAGCCGCTTCGGCAAAACCGCGTTCGCGGCTGATGCGCCCGAATTTCATCGGGTTACACAGGTGGATGTGCCAGTTCGGGTTGACGTCCCCCTGCCACTCGCGGGTGATGACGTTCAGATCCAGATCTTGTTGTTCCAGAGCCTCCAGGGCACGGGAAACGAAACGTTCTGCCCCGCCGTCCGGGCGGTATTTTTGGCGGACAATCGCCAGGCGAAATGCTTTCATGCAAGCGTGCTCCGCGCGGCTGCAATCACCACGTCTGTAGGAATAAGGTCCAGGTAGCGCTCATCGGTACCGGTATTGATGGCATCCGGGTCCGGCAGGCTGCCGTAGTCCCCGGCCCAAATGACCTGGCCGATAACTTGCCAGGGGCGCCAGAATACCAGCTTGGATGGCCCGAACAGCGCCACGCAGGGCGTCTGTAATGCGGCCGCCATATGCATGGGGACAGAGTCTACCCCGATAAACAGTTTGGCATGGTCGATCAACGCCGCCAGCTGACGCAGGGTCAACTGCCCGGCCAGAGAAACCACCCCTTGCTGCGGACACTGTTTCAGTATTTGCGCCACCATGTCCTGCTCTTTGGCATCCGGCCCCGAGGTGATCACCAACTGGTGCCCTTCGGCCTGCAATGCGCTGATGGTGGCCGCCATTTTTTCTTCGCTCCAGCATTTAAAGAACCAGCGCGACGTGGGTTGTACCACGATATAGCTGCCGGTGACGCCATTTTGTTGCAAAAGCTGGTGGCTGGCCTGCCAATCTTGTGGGCTGTAGCTCATGGTGACCTGCTGATTTTGCTCAGGTAAACCCAGAGGTTGCAGCAGAGAGAGGTTTTGTTCAACGGTGTGCAGATGCTCGTGCCCAGCTACCGGCACCAACTGAGTGTGGCAGTAGCGCCACAGAAAACCACGGCGCTTGGGGAAATCGAACCCCAGACGAATGTGTGCACCGGTGAGGCGAGTAATCAACGCGCTGCGCCACTGATCGGCCAGGTTGACCACCAGATCGTAGCGTTGTGCCTGCAATTGACGGATCAGATGCAGTTCATGGCCCAAGTGTGCCTTGGTGCCCTGTTTTTTCCACTGGCGATCGATGACAAAGATTTGCGATAGCGCCGGGTTGCTCGCCAACATCTCCTGCGTTTCTTTGTACAGCAGGATGTCGATCTGAGCATCGGGATAGTTCTGCCGCAGCGTATTGATGACCGGAGTGGTCAGCAGCATATCGCCATGATGGCGCAGCTTGACGATCAGAATACGCTGTATGGGCGTGGCAGAAACAGGGGCTGGCGCGTCGTTCATAGTCAGTCGCTTTCAGGGAAACCAATCTTTGATTCTAAATGACCCGATTGCATGTGGCTACTGTTGCTCGGTTTTCTTGCCTGCGCAGAAAAAAATAGTGGCGTAGGGTGACAATTACGGCTCAATGTTGTCCAAACGAGGCAATAAAGTCGTTTGCCCTGAGGGATCGGGCTGCGTAACATAATGTCAATCTGTGACTATCAGGTTCCCAATGTATGACTAAACCGGCGTTTCTTATCACGATTGATACCGAAGGCGATAATCTGTGGCAAAACCACGACCGCATTTCGACCGAGAACACGCGTTTTTTGCCGCGCTTTCAGGCGCTGTGCGAAAAATACGCCTGCAAGCCGGTTTATCTGACCAACTATGAAATGGCGGTGGATACCCAGTACGTTGAGTTTGCCCGTGACGTGATAGCACGCGGCACCGGCGAAGTGGGCATGCATCTGCACGCCTGGAACAGCCCACCGTTGACGCCGCTCACCGATGATGACTGGCGGCATAAACCCTATCTGATCGAATACCCGGCCGATCAAATTCGTGCCAAGGTCGATCATATGACCAAGCTGCTGGAAGATACCTTCCAGACCAAGATGCTCAGCCACCGTGCCGGGCGCTGGGCGTTTAATGAGTTTTATGCCTCATTGCTGCTGGAATATGGCTATCAGGTCGATTGTTCCGTCACTCCGCGCGTTAACTGGCAGTATTCGCCCGGCAATCCGCAGGGCAACGGCGGGACCGACTATCGCCATTTCCCCTCGCAGGCCTATTTTATCGATCCGGCCAATATCGCCAAACCCGGTAATTCCACGCTGTTGGAAGTGCCAATGAGCATTCAGTATAAACATTCGGCGCTGATGAATGCGGTGAAACAGGGCTATGACCGCCTGCGGGGTAAAAAGCGTTCGCCGTCGGTGCATTGGCTGCGTCCCTCCGGTAACAATCTGGACAAGATGAAGCTGGTGGTCGAACGCTCTCTGGCACAGGGGCACGATTACGTCGAATTTATGCTGCACTCCTCCGAGTTTATGCCGGGAGGCAGCCCGACGTTCAAGACCGAGCAGGATATTGACGCGTTATATCGCGATTTGGAGCAGCTGTTTGCCTGGTTGCAACAGCGCACGGTTGGCATGACCTTGGCTGAATACTATCAACTGAAAGTGAATTAACATGTCAAAAAAATGGAAAATCAAGGCCGCTGACTGGTTCTTGCGGCGCTATACGGCAAAGCACGGCCGTTTCCAGCCGCCAGCGACTTTCGACAGCCGTCTCCAGTTCGAGAATATCGTGATTTATTCCACGACGGCACTGGGGGATTTCATGTTCAATACCCCGGTGTTAAGAGCGATGCGCGAACGCTACCCGGCAGCGCATATCACGCTGGTGGTACATGAAAAGAATAGGGAACTGGTAGAAAACGGCCGCTATTACGATCGCGTAGTCTACTGGAATAGCAAAATAAAGACCCTGGGGCCGCTGTTGAAATCGTTGCGTGAGCATCAGCCTGATTTGGCGCTGATCATGCATTCACATCTGCCTTATGACATTATCAGCGCCATTATGGCCGGGGCCAAATATGTCATCCGGGATAACTACAGCTCGGGGATCTGTGGGCTGGAGCCTTGGTTGACCAACTACGTATTTCATTATTACGGCCACTTTATCCGCCGTAAGCTGGAGCTGGTTTCTATTCTGGGTTGCCGTAGCGACGATCCGACCATGGAAATACCGGCCCCTTATACGCCAGGCAGTAAAAATCCTGATTTCTGCACCATTGGTTTCCAGCTAGGCGCTTCAACAGAATCACGCTGCTGGCCGGTGGGGCACTTTGCCAAACTGGCGGATATGCTGGTTGCTCGCTATGACAACATGCGCTTCGTGCTGATTGGTGCGCCGATGGAAGAAGGAAAAGCCCAGCAGTTCCAGCGGTTGATCAATGCCAATACCCAGGCTTGCGTTGACAACCAGATCGGCAAAACCGGGCTGCAAGGAGCGCTGACGCTGATCAGTAGCCTGGATGTGCTGGTGACCGGAGATACCGGGCCGCTTCATCTGGCGGTGGCCCTGAAAACCAAGACCATCAGCCTGTTTGTCACCGCTGACCCGCGCTCAACCGGGCCGATCCAGGATCACCAACTGCACCGTATCATTCATCAGTCACGCACGGGCTACACCATGTCATTGGAAGCGGAAGGCCCGGTGGGTGTCATACAACCGCAGCGGGTTTTTGATGAGATCGTGGCTCACGTACCACTGAACCCTTGAGAAAAAAACGCATCGGTTACCCGGTGCGTTTCTTCAGCCAGCGACGGATTTTAGACAGGCAGCTATCCACGCGCGCGAAGCGCATCTGGCGGACTTTCTTGTGCGGAACGTCGCTGTTGCTACACAGGGCCGCCGTTTGGCGCAGGATCGCCAGGGTTTCCGGCGGGTAGCGATAATAGCCGTAGACCGCCTTCGACATGGCCTTTAACTCCGAGAAAGCGTTGGCGAGCATCAGGGCAGCCAGCTGCCGCAGTGGCTCATCACCGCGATGAGCGTCCACGAAGCGCAGCATCTTCTGCATGGCAAACAGCATATCTTCACTATCTTTCGCCCGGATGTTGCGGGTGATCCCACGGTCATTATCCCGATATAAGTAGAGCGGGTGGTCGAGATGCGCGATGTGGCGGGTTTTGAAATATTGGAACGGCGTGAAGATAACGTCTTCATAGCGGCGGCCGTTTTCGAACGTTTCCCCAGCCAGCAGCGTACGCCGGTAAATCCGGCTCCAGACGTGCCACATTGAGTGTTCAAACAGCGGCTTCAGACTGGCCAGGCCGTGCTGTTCGAAATCGTAGCTACGGTAGCGTATCTCGCTATTGGCGGGCACTGCTGGCGGGTTTCCAGAGAATTTCTGATAGTTGAAATCAATCAGGTCATCTCTGCCTTTGAGTAACAGCGGGCGCAGGATCGCCAGATAGTCGCTGCTCAGCAGGTCATCGCCGTCCAGAAATGCGACGTAGCGTCCACTGACGTGTTGCAAACCGACGTTACGGGCGTGGGCAACGCCGCCGTTTGCCTGAGTAATGAATTTGCTATGCGGGTGCTGTCTTGCCGCCAGGAATTGGCTCACCAGGGCCGCAGACGCATCGCTTGAGCCATCATCGATAATCACCACTTCAATATCATCACCGATCTGATCGTATAACGAGCTCAGGCTGGCGATGACAAAGTCTTCATTGTTGTATACCGGCACAATAAAGCTGAGCAGCAGCGGTGACGAACTCATACCGACGGTTCCTGACGCTTTTTCACCGACAGCACGCTGGCGATGATGGCCAGGCAGAAGACTGCCGTGCCTTCGGTACTGAAGAAGATAACGTCGCTAAGCCCGTAGACAAACAGGCTGAAGGTCACCCCCAGCAACAGCGCATTGCGATACGGCTTAAATGAGGAGATGAATAGGCCGATGTACAGCGCCAGTAACAACAAACTTCCCCAAAGGCCTTTGAGCGAATAGGTTTCCAGCAGTTCGTTATGCAGATGCACGTTGATGTAAGGCGTTACCCCGTACAACCGCGGCTCCTGCGCAACGATGGCGCGGATCTCCTCCCCACGCTGTTCGGCAGATTGTCCCATTGGCGCAAGCGAGCCGGTGCGTATGGCAATGACCTGCATCGTCAGGCGGGAAATAATCGAGTTATCCACTTCGGGCTGGTCGATCATCTGCAGATTGGTTTTGAAATCGGCAACACGCTGTTCTATCTGTGACTTAAAGGCGAAACCGCAGGCCAATAGCAATAAAGGCACCGAGGCGACCAGTTGGATCTTATGCTTGCGGGTCACCAGGTCTTTGGTTGCCAACAGCGACAGGCAGATGGCAACGGGGTACACCAGTATGGCCGCCCGCGTCCCTGTTAGGATGAGAGTGGAGAAGGTGAGCAGGAAGCCAACCACGTACAGCGGGATGCGATACTTGGTCCGCAGCATCAGTATCGCCTTCATCATGACCAGGCTGATGGCGGTCATCAGGTAGGCAACGACGGTAGCCCGGTCGAAGTTAAGCTCCACGCGCGAGATATCTAACTGCAGGCCCTGATAAAGCGCATAGCCATTGACGGCCAAACCGCAGGCCAACGCCACGACAATAAAGGCACGTTGCATGCAAAGACGCTCGTTCAGTGCGATCAACAAAATAAACGCTGTGGCAATCTGCAGCTTACCGGTCGACATATACGAGCGGTAAATATTGATGTATTCGCCGGGCTGCTTGAAATGGTTCATCCAGAAAATCGTCCCCATGCCTACGCAGAAAAACAGCAGCGGCAGGATCAGGTTTCTTTTGTTTTTCAGGAAGTACCTTAAGTGCAGACAAACGGCAATAAAGGAAATATAGCTGGAGACATAAAACAGGTTACGCCCCGTGTCGAAGCCAAAAGGGATGGTACAAAAGGCAATGGCGCATCCCAGATAGATCATGTAGCTGAAAATCGGGTGCGGGGCTGTTTCTTTAAACATGGAGTAAGGTTTCCGGCTCACATTACGGTTAAGCAATAAAGGATTGCAGCGTGTCGTCGAATTCTGTTTTGAACAGAGCATAGCTGAAATGTTGAGCGGGGTAGTGCCGGGCATTCTGGCTCATCTGGTGGTAGGTTTCTGCCACCAGCAGTTTCTCTACCGCATCCGCACAATCGATATGCGACAACAGCTTCGGCGTGACCAGGCTGTCGGAGAGGGGATCGTAAACCTCGTGTGGGAAATCGACCTTGATGCCGGTTAACCGCTGGTGCTCTTCAATGGATAGCGTCGGCGTCAAGCCAATGCCGCAGTAGCCGTCTTTCACCGCTTCCGGCTGGCCGTCTACCATGGGGAAAATCACCGGTACGCCAAAATAGAGCGACTCCATGCAGGATAAGCCGAAGGGTTCGGTGATCGGCGTGCTCATATAGATTTGTGTGCGGTTGAAAAAATCTGCCACGTTATCCTGAAAGCCGCTGAAAACCACCCGCTCACCGAGCTGCAGCTTGGCTGCCAGGGCTTCAAACGCTGTCCGATCCGGGCCTTTGCCCGCAATTTCCAGATAAACGTCGTGCCCACGGCGCAGTAGCTCCTGCATCATCAGCAGAGAAACGCTGATGCCTTTCAGGCTTACCAGGCGCGAGGCAGTCCCAATCCTGATCGGCTGTACCAATGATTTTGGCGTTTCATCGATCCCGGTAGGCGTTTTGATGCGGTTGATCACCACCGGATTCGGGCAAGGCAGATTAAAGCGCAGCTCCATCACCCGTTTTGAGGCATGGGAGGCAGAAATCACGCCGTCCAGCATGGCGAAGAAGCGCAAGGTCTTGTGGTTTTTGGCGTAGCGCCATGAGCAACCATGATCATAATAGACCAGTTTGCCACGCTTGGGCTTGGCCGCCAGCCCTGGGATCAGATCCCACACGATAATGACGTCGGCGTTTGCCCGCTCGATTTTTCTTTGCAGCAGGTATTTGCGCAGGAACTGTGGGCAACGCAGAGGGAGCGAATTGAACAGCCGGTTGGCAAAGGTGACCTGCTGGTTCGGCATCTGTTGGCGGATCTCTTCGCCAACTTCGCTGCTGACGCAAATCACCTCGTTACTGCCGTCGTGGGTATCATTGATATACTGCAGGAACAGGCGCTCAACCCCGCCCATCTTGCCTAAATTGATAATATGCAGCTTTTTCATGCAATAACCTTTTGCAGTTCTGTCCAAACGGCGTCGGCGGTGAGGGTGGCCATGCTTTTTTCCGGCGAAATCAGTGAGTGCTGATTCTGCCCGTAACCGCCGATCAGCCCCGGATCGGTCGGGCCGAACAGGGTGATATTCGGGCGATCCAGCGCGGCGGTCAGGTGGCTTAATCCGGTATCGACCGACACCACGGCTTTTGCCCCAGCCAGCACTTCGGCAACCTGTTGCAGACTGAGCTTGGGTAACACTTCAACGTGTTCAAACCCTTCTGCCAGCCGTAAAGCGCGTTGGCGTTCGTGCTCAGCCCCCCAAGGTAGCTTGATGTTTATGCCGCTCGGAGCGATCAGCGCGATCAGTTCGCGCCAGTTTTCCTCCGGCCAGTGTTTTTCATCCCGCGTAGTGGCATGCAGGAACACCAGATATTGCCCGGCATCGGCGGGTGGTTGGCTTAGAAAACGAGCGGCAATGGCGTAATCACCCGTGCTCTGCGGCTTTGCATATCCCAGGCTCTTGGCGAACAGCTCGCGAATGCGTTCCACCGCATGCTGCTGCTTGTCGATCTCATGGCGATGATTATAGAACCAGCTGGCAAAAGGCTCGCGGACGCTTTTGCAGTCCAGGCCGTGTTTGCTGCCGTGCGCGATGCGCGTCACCAACGCCGCGCTCTTGATCAGGCCCTGTGCATCGATCACGATGTCATAGTCGCGCTCCTGCACCTGGCGCTTGAAATCGCAGCGCTGTTGGCGTGTTTCACTGCCGAACCAATTTTTACGCCAGCGGCGGATGGCCACTGGGATCACGCGATCCACTGCCGGATGCCAGGTAGGGATCTGGCTGAACCCCTCTTCCACTACCCAATCGAAGCGGATACCGGGGATGGCGTGCATCGCGTCGGTCAAGGCCGGCAGCGTATGGAGCACATCCCCCATCGAAGAGGTCTTTACGATCAGCACCTGCATGATTATTCCTCGCTGGCGGCTAATAACGGCGTCAGCGTGTCTAACACCTGCTGTGGCTGGATGTCGATCAGGCTCTGGTGATAGCCCTGGTCGGCATCGCCTTTGCGTACCTTGTGATAACCACTGATCAGGCGGATCACCTTGGCCTGATGGGACAGCGGCGGGGTGAAGTCCGGGCTGCTTGGCCCGTACAAGGCTATCAGAGGTTTATTCAACGCTGCTGCAACGTGCATCAGGCCGGAATCGTTACTGACCACGGCCCGGCAGGAGGCCAACAGGATCACTGCCTGTTCGAGCTGGGTTTCCCCGGCCAGGTTGAAGCAGAAATCGCGAGACTTTTCTGCCAATGCGTCACGGATCTGCTCACCGGCCTCGTGGTCTTTGGCTGAGCCAAACAGGGCGATTTGATAGCCTGCGTCGATCAACATCTGTGCCAGCGTGGCGTAATGGTAATGCGGCCAGCGTTTGGCTGGGCCGAATTCGGCGCCTGGGCAAAAACCGATAATGGGCCGGTGATCGGTGAGATTAAACGCCGACGTGGTTTCGGCAATCTCTTCGTCACTGACCTGCAACTGCGGCCAGAGTATCGGCTGCGGCAGATCTTCGGCGCGCTGTATCCGCTGCTTGTCATAAGCCAGTGCGACATAGCGCTGCACCATCAATGGGAATGCTGCTTTATCCAGTACGCGGAGATCGTTGAGCAGGCCGTAGCGCATCTCGCCGCGCCAGCCGGTACGCTGCGGCACGTTGGCAAAGAAGGGCACCAGGGCAGACTTGAATGAGTTGGGCAGCACATAGGCACGGTCATAACCATTAGCGCGTAGCGCATGGCCAAGACGGCGGCGTTCGCCCAATGCCAGGGCACCGTGGCCCAGCGGCATTGCCAATGCCTGGTTGACTTCGGGCATCCGCGCCAGCAGGGGACGGCACCAGGCAGGTGCCATCACATCGATTTCTGCCGACGGGTGCTCGGCCTTCAGGGTGCGGTAGAGACTTTGCGACATCATCATATCGCCAACCCACGAAGGGCCAATGACCAGTATTTTCATACCGTGAGTAACTTCCTTCAGCGCTTAAGCGGGACGATTCAACCAGGCCATGTATTCTTTCACGCCTTCAGCCACGGTTTTGAACGGTGCGTCATAACCGGCAGCGCGCAGCTTGGTTTGATCGGCCTGGGTGTAAGCCTGGTAGCGGCCTTTCAGCTTTTCCGGGAATTCAATGTATTCCACGGCACCGGACTGATGGTATTCCACTACCGCATCGGCCACCGCCTGGAAGGTTTCCGCACGGCCGGTACCGCAGTTGAAGATGCCGGATACGCCGTTCTTCCAGAACCACAGGTTGACCGCCGCCACGTCGCCGACGTAGATAAAGTCACGCTTGAAGTTTTCGCTGCCGGCGAACAGTTTTGGATTTTCGCCACGGTTGATCTGGTTGTTCAGGTGGAACGCGACGCTGGCCATGCTGCCTTTATGGCCTTCACGCGGGCCGTAAACGTTGAAGTAACGGAAGCCACACACCTGCGAATCCGCTTCTGGCAGGATTTCGCGTACATATTGGTCGAACAGGAATTTGGAGTAACCGTAAACGTTCAGCGGCTGCTCAAACTGACGCTCTTCGATAAAGTTATCGGTGCGGCCGCCGTAGGTGGCAGCGGAAGAGGCATACAGGAACGGGATCTGACGATCCAGGCAGTAGTGCAGGATGTCTTTGGAATACTGATAGTTGTTATCCATCATGTATTTGCCATCCCACTCGGTGGTAGAGGAACAGGCACCCTCATGGAAAATGGCGTCAATGTCACCCAGATCGTCACCGGCCATGATGCTGGCGATAAAGTCTTCTTTATCGACATAGTCAGCGATATCAAGGTCGACCAGGTTAACGAATTTGGTGCCATCTTTCAGGTTATCCACCACCAGGATATCGCGATATCCGTTTTCATTCAGTGCCTTGATGATGTTGCTGCCAATCATGCCAGCGCCGCCAGTGACGATAATCATTGGGTTTACCCCTGTGTTCTTCCCGGTGGTGCACAATGCCCCACCCTATATGCTGCCTATAATAGCATTTCATGCCATTGGGAACATCGGTACGGCTCTTAATATCCCGTGCCGTTACACTATGCGCCGGTTTGCCGTGATATCTGCTGCAATTTTCAGATTCTCTGCGGCGGAATGTCGTCAGTTTGCCGGCAACGCAGTAAAATATGCCGAAAATGCCCCTATCCTGGAGATGACCGAATGTCTGCGTCTTTTTACCAGCAGCTGGAACAGCAGCTTGCTACCACTCGCGCCGAAGGGCTGTTTAAACAAGAGCGCATTATCACTTCTGCCCAACAGGCCGATATCTCGGTGGCTGATGGTCGCCAGGTGATCAACTTCTGCGCCAATAACTATCTCGGGCTGGCTAACCACCCGGCGCTGATCGCGGCGGCAAAGGCCGGGATGGATAGCCATGGCTTCGGCATGGCGTCAGTGCGTTTTATCTGTGGTACACAGGATAGCCATAAGCAACTGGAACAAAAGTTGGCCGATTTCCTGGGAATGGAAGATGCGATCCTCTACTCCTCTTGTTTTGACGCCAATGGTGGCCTGTTTGAAACCCTGCTGGGCCCGGAAGACGCCATTATTTCCGACGCGCTGAACCATGCCTCGATCATCGACGGCGTGCGCCTGTGCAAGGCCAAGCGCTATCGCTATGCCAATAACGACATGAGTGAACTGGCCGAGCAACTGAAGCAGGCCAAGGCGGACGGGGCGCGCCACATCATGATCGCCACCGACGGGGTGTTCTCCATGGACGGCGTGATCGCCAACCTGAAGGGCGTGTGCGATCTGGCGGACCAATATGATGCGCTGGTGATGGTCGATGATTCCCATGCGGTGGGGTTTGTCGGCGCCAACGGGCGTGGGACGCACGAATACTGCGAAGTGATGGACCGCGTCGATATCATCACCGGCACCTTGGGTAAGGCGCTGGGCGGCGCTTCCGGCGGCTATACCGCTGGCAAGAAAGAGGTGGTGGAGTGGCTGCGCCAGCGTTCACGCCCTTATCTGTTCTCCAACTCGCTGGCGCCGGCCATTGTGGCAGCGTCGATCAAGGTGTTGGAATTGCTCGAAGACGGGGACGCCCTGCGCGATCGCCTTTGGGCCAATGCCAGCCTGTTCCGCGAAAAAATGACCGCAGCGGGCTTTACGCTTGCCGGGGCCGATCACGCCATCATCCCGGTGATGTTGGGTGAAGCAAAACTGGCGCAGGATTTCGCCAACGCATTGCTTAAGGAAGGCATCTACGTTACTGGTTTTTTCTATCCGGTGGTGCCAAAAGGTCAGGCACGTATCCGCACCCAGATGTCAGCCGATCACTCACCGGAGCAGATTGAACGTGCCGTTGAGGCGTTTATCCGCATTGGTAAGACGCTTGGCGTTATTGCATAAGGTAATTCGATGAAAGCATTAGCAAAACTGAAAGCGGAAGAAGGTATTTGGATGACCGATGTGCCTCAGCCTGAGCTGGGCCACAACGATGTCATGATTAAGATCCGCAAAACCGCTATCTGCGGTACTGATGTGCATATCTATAACTGGGACGAATGGTCGCAGAAAACCATTCCGGTACCGATGGTCGTGGGCCACGAATATGTGGGTGAAGTGGTCGCCATCGGCCAGGAAGTCAAAGGTTTCAGCATCGGCGATCGCGTTTCTGGCGAAGGGCACATCACCTGTGGCCACTGCCGTAACTGCCGCGGTGGCCGTACGCATCTGTGCCGCAACACCACCGGCGTGGGCGTAAACCGCCCAGGTTCTTTTGCCGAATATCTGGTGATCCCGGCGTTTAACGCCTTCAAAATCCCGGACAATATCTCGGACGAGCTGGCCTCGATCTTCGACCCGTTTGGCAACGCCGTGCATACCGCGCTCTCCTTCGACCTGGTTGGGGAAGACGTGCTGGTATCTGGCGCAGGCCCAATCGGCATTATGGCCGCGGCGGTATGTAAACACGTTGGCGCACGCCACGTGGTGATCACCGACGTGAACGAATATCGCCTGGAGCTGGCGCGCAAGATGGGCGTGACCCGTGCGGTAAACGTCAGCAAAGAAAACCTGACGGACGTGATGGCCGAGTTGGGCATGACCGAAGGGTTTGACGTGGGCCTGGAGATGTCCGGCGCGCCACCGGCGTTCCGTTCGTTGCTCAATGCCATGAACCACGGCGGCCGTATTGCGATGCTGGGGATCCCACCTTCAGATATGTCGATTGACTGGACTCAGGTGATCTTCAAGGGGCTGTTTATCAAAGGGATCTACGGCCGCGAAATGTTCGAAACCTGGTACAAGATGGCGGCACTGATCCAATCCGGTCTGGATCTGACGCCGATCATCACTCACCGTTTCTCGATTGATGAGTTCCAGCAGGGCTTTGACGCCATGCGTTCCGGGCAGTCGGGGAAAGTGGTACTGAGCTGGGATTGATGTGATACCCCTCACCCTAACCCTCTCCCAAAGGGAGAGGGGACCGATCTGCGTTTGTTGATATTCCCCACTCTTTCCGAAGCCGCGCAGGCTGATCGCGTTCGTTGGTGCTCCCCATACTTTTCGAAGCCGCACAGGTTAACTCGCGACACTGGATCAGCTCCCTCTCCCTGTGGGCTGAGGAATCCCCACAAAAAAATGAAAGGCACGATGAAGTGTGATCTACTGGTTGCGCTAACAAAACAGAAGAGACCTCATCGTGCCTTTACAAACAGTTTGCCAGAAATTTTTCTCCGCGTCTTTACGTGGTATTCATTCCTTTCGGATCAATGTACTTATCTCTATGGCCATTGCACTTTGCAACGGCGCTGACTTGACGCTAACCAGTCTCGGCCGTTCGCTTCCAGGCAGAGCTCACGTCAAAAATAAAATTAAACGTGTCGATCGGGCCCTCGGTAATACCGCTATTCATCACGAACTTCCCCTTATTCAACAGATGCTTACGCGGTCTATCACCTCACTGATGCCGTTCTGCGTTATTGCTGTCGACTGGAGCGGATGGCATGACAAAAACTGGCATCTGCTGCGAGCAAGCCTAGTCTGTAATGGCCGTTCCCTCCCTCTGATGAGCGAAGTGGTGCCCGCCTGGCTGGCACAAAACAGCCAGGTTCAGTGCGCCTTCCTTGACCGTCTCCACGCGGCCATTCCCGACGGAAAACCCGTCACAATAATCACGGATGCGGGCTTCAGAACTGACTGGTTCAGGCACATAAGCCAACTGGGCTGGTGTTTTACGGGCAGGGTCAGAGGGCTCGTCTGCTTCCAGTTGGAAGGAAGCACCCGCTGGATGAAAATCAGTGACTTGCAGGCGGAGAGCACTCCCATAAAAGTCGGTTACGGTGTACTTGCTCGTAAGCCGAGGATGCCTTGTTACGGTAGCTTTTATCTGCAAAAGCGCCCATCGGCGGGACGTCACGGAAAAGGCAGACGGTCAAAAACGGAGAAAGAGCATCGAAGTAGCGCTCAGGAACCGTGGTTGCTGTTCAGTAATGTTGAAGGCCTGGAGCCTCATCAGATAATGACCCTGTACAGTCGTCGGATGCAGATAGAGCAGAACTTCCGCGACGAAAAAAGTCCGCGCTTCGGATATGGGCTGAGACTAAGCCGCAGCCAGGGCTGGGGTCGCCTGGCGGTTCTGAGTGTAGTGGCAGCGATGGCCAGCCTGGTGATGTGGCTGACGGGGTATATGGCGGAAAAGAAACAACTTCATAGGCATTATCAGGCAAATAGTGAGAAAGGGAGACGGATCCTGTCGTATCTGAGGCTTGCTGGTGAGGTCCTGAGAGACAGAGCGGGAATAGTGAGACGGATGAATATAGTTAATATGCTGAAAAAGTTAGGGAATGAGTACAGTAATATGGTCATGGGATGCTGACCATATTACTGGGGATCACTCAGCCCTGTGGGAGAGGGTTGGGGTGAGGGGCTACGGCTTGGTTGGCTCCGAACCTACCCAGTGCTGCCAATGGCGTTTGATTATTACCACCACTGGCGACTGCGCCACGCTTTCTGCAATGATGCCCAGCGCATGGCTGGCATTCACGCCTTCCTGCGGCAATTTAACTTTGCACTGCTTGATGCCACCGGTGAACGGATTTTTCGGCTGCGGTTTGTGTGGCTTGGATGGCGGCACATAGCCGCTTCCGCTCTGCTGAGGTTCATTGAGCAGCGAGCTGGGTTTCACCAGCACGATGTCGGAGGGCAGCGTAGCCAGCATCTGTTGCAGCACTTTTACCGTTGCCGGGCGCGGGTGGCCGATAGCGATGGCCGATCCGTTGCGGCGTGCCAGCTCGACGGCACGATTAAACTGGCGGCGGATATCGTCCGGGTTGGCCGTATCGTCAAGGAACACCTTGCGTTTGATCACCTTCACGCCGGTGCCCGCCGCCGCATGCGTGGCCTGGCTGTTGCCGATGGTCATGCTGTCGAGAAAATAGAGATGGTAGCTTTCCAGCGCCTGCATGACCTTTTGCATGCCCGGCAGGCTGGAGGTCATGGCGCTGCCCATATGGTTGTTCATGCCCACCGCAAAAGGCACGTTATTCACCGCATTACGGATGATACGCTGCACTTCTTCACTGCTCATGGAGGGCTGTAAGGTATCGCGCTCCAGCGGCTGTTTGCTGAGGGGAGCCATGGGCATGTGGATCAGCACTTCACGGCCTTGGCTATGGGCTTTGGTGGCCATCAGATGGGCGTGAGGCGCATTGGGCAGCACGGCAACGGAGATCGCCGTCGGCATTTGCAGTACGGCATTTTCTTCATGTGGGCGATAGCCCACGTCATCGATCACGATAGAGAGCTTGCCTGCCTGCGCTGCGCTAACGCACAGCAGCGCACTCAACAACAGGGCAGTACGCGTTTTGCTATAGTACAAATCTATCTTCCCAACCACGGCTGTGGGTTAACGGCCTGACCCTGGCGACGGATTTCGAAATAGAGCGATGGCGTTCCCTGACCACCGCTGGTACCGACCAGGGCGATAGGCTGACCGGCACGCACCTGCGCCCCGACGCTAACCAAAGCGCTCTGGTTATAGCCATACAGGCTCATATCGCCCTTACCGTGTTCGACCACGACCACCAGGCCATAGCCTTGCAGCCAGTCAGCCAGCAGCACGCGGCCATCGGCAATGGCTTTGACTTCGCTGCCTTCGGCTGCGGAAATCACCATGCCTTTCCAGCGTAACTCACCTTGCAGTTGCTCGCCAAAGCGATGTTCGATGCGGCCACGCACTGGCCATACGGCTTGCCCCGCAGGCTTGCCCAAACCGCCGGTTCGCGCCATCAGTGAACGCTCACCTTCGCTCGGTTTATAGCTGGTGCCGGTTTTCTTTGCCTGCTGCTCTTTGACTTTGACCTGCTCACGCACCTTGGCCGCTTCACGCGCTTCGCGTTCGGCTCGGGCGCGGGCTTCACGTTCGGCACGGGCGATCTGATCGCGCAGACGGCTTTCGTTCTGGCGCAGTTCCACCAGCCGCTGTTGATCTTTTTCCAACGAGGCTTCTAACGCGGTCAGGGTTTTTTTACGGGCGATGCGCGCCTGTTCCAGCTTTTGCTGCTGGGTTTGTTGCTCGCCAAGCAAGGATTTCTGCTGACCCTGTTTGGCCACCAGTGAGCTCTTTTGCTCTGCCAATTGCTTGCGGGTCTGCTTGAGTTGTTCAATCGACTGTTGACGTGCTTCGTTCAGATAGCCGAAATAAGCCAGCATGCGCTCACTGCGCTGGGTTTCCTCGCCGCTGAGCACCAATTGCAAGGCGCTGTGTTGCCCCTGGCGGAAGGCGGCATCGAGCTGTTTGGCGAGGATTTCCTGCTGAGTGGACTGCTGTGTTTGTAGCTTGGCGATGGAGGTGTTCAGCCCGGCAATGTCTTTGCCCAGTATGTCGAGCGTACCTTGGGTATCACGCAGCGAACGGCTGGCTTGCGCGATGGTCTTTTCCTGGAGTTTGAGCTGATTTTGCAGCGAACTGCGCTGTTGTTGCTGCTGTTTAACCGCTTTTTCTTTTTCCGCGATGCTCTGCTGAATATCTTTGAGCTGGGATTTGTTATCTTCCGCGGCGTTGCTGGTGAATGGCAACAACAATGCGCCAGCGAAAAACACGCTGGCGCAGAGTGTGGTTAACTTCCGTGGCGCGGAGCGTTCAGGCAGCGGTTGGCTGCCTGAGTTTGCGCTTCGGGTTACCCTTGATAGTGCAAAATTCGCCTTCTCCCTCATGGGGAAGGATTATTCCACGATGAACAGCGGCTTACCAGTCATCTCTTGCGGGATTTCCATTCCCATCAGTGACAGCATGGTTGGAGCGATGTCGGACAGTTTGCCACCTTCCACCGCTTTGGCGGCTTTACCGATGTAGATCAACGGCACTGGCAGGCTGGTATGGGCAGTGTGCGCCTGGCCGGTGGCCGGATCGCGCATTTGCTCGGCGTTACCGTGATCGGCGGTGACCAGCAGTTGGCCGTCAACGGCTTTCACCGCTTCAACTACCTGCGCAATGCAGTTATCCAGGGTTTCTACTGCTTTGACGGCTGCATCATAGACACCGGTGTGGCCAACCATGTCGCCGTTCGGGTAGTTACAGATGATGGCGTCATATTTACCGCTGTGGATGGCTGCCAACAGCTTTTCGGTCAGCTCGGCGGAGCTCATCTCTGGCTGTAAATCGTAGGTGGCCACTTTTGGCGAGTTGATCAGAATACGGTCTTCACCTTTGAACGGTTCTTCGACGCCGCCGTTATAGAAGAAGGTGACGTGGGCGTATTTTTCGGTTTCCGAAATGCGCAGCTGGGTTTTGTCATGCTTCATCAGCCACTCACCGAAGGTGTTGGCCAGCGAGGCAGGTGGATAGGCACAGGCGGTTTTGATGTCGGCGGCGTATTCGGTCAGCATGACAAAATCACCAAACTTGACCACTTTGCTACGTGGGAAGCCGTCGAAATCGGCATTGACGAAGGCGCGGGTGATCTGGCGAGCACGGTCGGCACGGAAGTTCATGAAGATTAACGCGTCGCCGTCGTTCATCTCGGCGCTGGCTTCGCCCGCAGCCTGGATCACGGTTGGTTTAACGAATTCGTCGTTTTCGTCACGGGCATAGGCAGCCTGCAGCGCGGCCACGGCGTTGTCGGCGGTGAATTCGCCTTTGGCCTGGGTCATCAGATCGTAGGCCAGCTGTACGCGGTCCCAACGATTATCACGATCCATCGCATAGTAACGGCCGATCACCGTGGCGATACGCCCGGCACCCAGCGTGGCAAATTCGTCACTGAAACGTTTCAGTGTATTTTCAGCACTGCGCGGCGGAGTGTCGCGGCCATCCAGGAAGGCATGCAGGTAAACCGCTTTGGCACCGCGCTGTGCGGCCAGCTTGATCATCGCCAGGATATGATCTTCATGGCTGTGGACGCCACCAGGGGACATCAGGCCCATGATGTGTACCGCTTTGCCTGCCTTCACGGCCTTGTCGACGGCGCTGGTCAGCGTTGCGTTGGTGAAGAAATCACCGTCTTTAATCTCTTTATCCAGACGGGTCAGGTCCTGATACACGATGCGGCCAGCGCCGAGGTTCACGTGACCGACTTCCGAGTTACCCATCTGGCCATCAGGCAGGCCGACATCCAGACCGGAAGCGGCAATCAGGGTATGCGGCTGTTGTTGCCACAGACGGTCCATGACCGGCGTTTTGGCGTTCAGGATCGCGTTGTCCTGTTGCTCTTCCCGGTGGCCGTAACCGTCCAGGATCACCAGTACCATGGGCTTTTTCTTGCTCGACATTGCAGTAACCTCTTTATGATCGTTTTAAGTTGTGAATAGCCATCAGCCCGTGGGCACTGGAATGATGGCTATTCACCCTCTGGAACCCGATGATACTACATTGTGACCGACTAAAAAGAGCCCAAAGAGATCAAAGATGCGGTGAACAGCCTCGACTTTCTCAACGTCATGACGGTAATTTTCCAGTGTACTCCGCAGTTTCTGCATTCCCGTTTGCTTATTGGCTGTATTTGACGCATTCGGCAGGTATACTCTGAAACCTTGACTTATTTTTCCCTTAACTGACGGGAGTTGTTACACCCCATGCTGCAAGAAATTATGCAATTTGTTAGCCGGCACCCCATACTTAGTCTGGCCTGGGTCGGTCTGCTGGCTGCCGTGATCGTCATGACCTTCAAGAGCCGTTTCTCCAAGGTTAAAGAGATCGCCCGCGGTGAAGCTACTCGCTTGATTAATAAAGAAGATGCGGTAGTGGTCGATACCCGTACCCGTGATGATTTCCGCAGAGGCCATATCGCCAACGCGATCAACCTGACGGCGAGCGAGATCAAAACCGGCAGCTTCGGCGAACTGGATAAACACAAGGCCCAGCCGGTCATCGTGGTCTGTGCCAATGGCACCACCTCACGCGAACCCGCAGAAAACCTGAGCAAAGCCGGGTTTGAACAGGTCTATACCCTGAAAGACGGCATTGCCGGCTGGAGTGGGGAAAACCTGCCGTTGGCGCGTGGCAAGTAAATTTTAGTGTGATTGAAGGGGTTTCCATGGCTAACATTGAGATCTACACCAAGGCAACCTGCCCGTTCTGTCATCGCGCCAAGGCGCTGCTGAACAGCAAGGGAGCTGCGTTTAGCGAGATTGCCATCGATGGTGATAACGTCAAGCGCGAAGCAATGATCGCGCGCAGTGGGCGAACCACCGTGCCTCAGATTTTCATCGATGGCCAACATATTGGCGGCTGTGATGATTTACATGCACTTGATGCTCGCGGTGGGCTGGATCCGCTGCTGTAAACCAGCGGCGGTCCCACTGCCAAGATGTGGGTATTGCAACCACTGAGTGTCTCTAAGGATAGTTAACCAAGGGTATTACACACATGTCAGAACAAAACAGCACAGAGATGGCTTTCCAGATCCAACGCATTTACACCAAGGATATCTCATTCGAAGCGCCAAACGCTCCGCAGGTATTCCAGCAAGAATGGCAGCCAGAAGTTAAGCTCGATCTGGATACGGCTTCCAGCCACCTGGCAGACGACGTCTACGAAGTGGTACTGCGCGTTACCGTTACCGCCTCTCTGGGTGAAGAAACTGCATTCCTGTGTGAAGTTCAGCAGGCAGGTATCTTCTCCATCTCCGGTATCGAAGGCACGCAACTGGCACATTGCCTGGGTGCATACTGCCCGAACATCCTGTTCCCGTATGCGCGTGAGTGCATCACCAGCCTGGTTTCTCGCGGTACCTTCCCGCAGTTGAATCTGGCACCGGTAAACTTTGACGCGCTGTTCATGAGCTATTTGCAGCAGCAGGCGGAAGGCGAAAGCGCTGAACCTCATCAGGATGCCTGATGAATACCGTCAATGCTTCAATGACTGTAATCGGTGCCGGCTCGTACGGCACCGCTTTAGCCATTACGCTGGCGCGTAATGGCCACCCGGTAGTGCTGTGGGGGCATAACCCCGAGCAGATCCAGATTCTGCAGCGCGATCGCTGCAATCAGGCGTTCCTTCCCGGCGTTCCTTTCCCCGATACCCTGTTGCTCGAAACCGACCTTGCTCGTGCATTAGCGGCCAGCCGTGATGTGCTGGTGGTGGTGCCTAGCCACGTGTTTGGTGACGTATTGCGTCAGTTGAAACCTCACCTGCGCCCGGATGCCCGCATCGTATGGGCGACCAAAGGTCTGGAAGCGGAAACGGGGCGGCTGTTGCAAGACGTGGCTCGTGAGGCTCTGGGGGATACCATCCCACTGGCGGTCGTTTCTGGGCCAACGTTTGCCAAAGAGCTGGCGGCCGGATTGCCAACGGCGATCGCCCTCGCCGCCACCGACGAGCAGTTTGCCGAAGATTTACAGCAGCTGTTGCACTGTGGCAAAAGCTTCCGCGTTTACAGCAACCCGGATTTCATCGGGGTACAGCTGGGCGGCGCGGTGAAAAACGTGATTGCCATCGGTGCCGGTATGTCCGACGGTATCGGTTTTGGTGCCAACGCGCGTACCGCATTGATCACCCGTGGTCTGGCAGAAATGAGCCGTCTCGGTTCGGCATTGGGTGCCGATCCTTCCACCTTTATGGGCATGGCTGGGTTGGGCGATCTGGTGTTAACCTGCACGGATAATCAATCGCGCAACCGTCGTTTCGGTATTATGCTGGGGCAAGGCAAGGGCGTGCAGGAAGCGCAGGATAGCATCGGCCAGGTGGTTGAAGGCTATCGCAATACCAAAGAGGTATTGGCACTGGCGCAGCGCTTTGGCGTGGAAATGCCGATCACCGAACAGATCTATCAGGTGTTGTACTGTAATAAAAATGCCCGCGAGGCAGCGTTGACTCTACTTGGGCGCACCAAGAAAGACGAAAAGCACAGTGCCTGACCTTGGCTGCGGTGCAGCAATGTATCGCGTCACGACAATTTGATTAGGTTACCCTGCCGGGATCAGGCGGGGCAGCCTGTTTTGGCAGAGAGGAAGCGATGTCGTCAGAAGAGTTAGAACAGGTCTGGAGCAGCATTAAATCAGAGGCGAGAGCACTGGCAGATTGTGAACCGATGCTGGCTAGCTTTTTCCACGCGACCTTGCTCAAGCATGAAAATCTGGGCAGTGCGCTCAGCTACATTCTGGCGAACAAACTGGCTAATCCGATCATGCCGGCAATCGCCGTGCGTGAGGTGGTGGAAGACGCCTATCGTTCCGACGCTCAAATGATCGTCTCAGCGGCCCGCGATATTCTGGCGGTGCGGCTGCGCGACCCCGCAGTAGATAAATATTCAACGCCGTTGCTATACCTGAAAGGTTTCCATGCCTTGCAGGCATACCGTATCGGCCATTGGTTGTGGATGCAGGGCCGTCAGGCATTGGCGATCTACCTGCAAAATCAAATCTCGGTTGCCTTTGGGGTGGATATTCATCCGGCGGCCACCATCGGCTGCGGCATCATGCTCGACCACGCCACCGGCATTGTGATCGGTGAAACCGCCGTGGTGGAGAATAACGTCTCTATCCTGCAGTCGGTAACCCTGGGCGGGACAGGCAAAACCAGCGGCGATCGCCACCCTAAAATCCGCGAAGGCGTGATGATTGGTGCGGGGGCTAAAATCCTCGGCAATATCGAAGTGGGCAAAGGGGCCAAGATCGGTGCCGGTTCCGTGGTGCTACAGCCCGTGCCACCACATACTACCGCCGCAGGCGTGCCCGCACGTATTGTTGGCCGCCCGGAGAGCGATACGCCATCGATGGATATGGACCAGTACTTCAACGGTGCCAATCACGGGTTTGAGTACGGCGACGGTATCTGAATAGCTTTTCAGTCGTTATTGCTAATTATCTCTAATACCCACTAAACCCCTTGTAAACCGGCATGTGGAAACAAAATCACATACCGGTTTATCCCTGTGTGTCCCCCTGAAGAAAGACATGAAAATTGCACTACTATGCAAGTTGCATTATAGTGCAATAGTGGCAAAGACACAGGGATGGAAAGATGTTTACAGTAATCTATCACTACGAAGCGGAAAAGGAATTGAAGGCGTTGCCCCCGACCGTTGCGGCAAAACTGTCCCGGATTATCAGCAAGCTTGAAAGTGATCCCCGACAACTGAGAGAACCAGATACAAAGCCCCTAGGTAATGGACTCTATGAGATCCGTTCCATGGGCAAAGATATCGCACGTGGCATGTGGGTTTATCAGAAGGGTGAGAGGATCTTTATGCTCAGAATTTTTATTAAAAAGACGCCAAAAACACCAAGAAATGAGATAGATCTGGCCATGCAGCGACTGGAGGAAATGATCAATGACAAAGTATAAAACACATTCGCAAGTTCAGGCCGAGATGATGGAAAACAGCGAGTTTAAGGCTGCGATTGAGGATGAAATGCGCAAAGAGCGTTTGCAGGCAACCTTGGCAGAGTGGCGAAATATCGCAGGACTTACTAGTGCACAAGTCGCAAAGGCAATGGGTGTGAATGCTTCAACAGTCAGCAGAATGGAAAACAACGTAACGAAATCGAGCGTTGAAACCATTGCTCGCTATGCAAAAGCTTGCGGTATTGATCATGTGACGATTTCCTTCTGATTAACGACAGCGTTATTTTCTCTCTCCGTGGAGCTGCGCCTTGAACCGCCTGACCGAAAAGCAGCTCCAGACTCTCTTGCTGCAAAAAAACCTCGCCAAGCAAACAGTCCCCGAAGTTTCATTAACTACGGCGCTGGCTGCTGCTTTCAAGACGATGATCCAGCAGGGTGAGTTCATCACCGGCCAACGTTTACCGGCCAGCCGTGCGTTGGCAGCCTCACTGCAGTTATCTCGAGGGACCATCGAGAACTGTTATACGGCGCTGGAAACCGAGGGATACGTCTGCAGAGAAGTGGGGCGGGGAAGCTTTGTCGCGCAAAGACAGCAACCTTTGCTGGGCCTGACTAGCGAGCGCTCAGTTGCACCTTTCGGCGGCCAGGTCACATTGAGCCGGAGATCGTCACAGCATATCAGGCCTGAATCAGGCAACTTGCCCCAGCAGCGGGCATTTAGCCCCGGCATGCCTGAAACCCGAAATTTTCCGATCCATACCTGGCTCAGGCTATATCAGCAAACCGTCAAAGAAGAGGGGCTGTCTATCTCGGCGGGCAGCAACTTGCAGGGCAATATTCACCTGCGGGAGGCGATTTGCGATTTCCTGCTGGCCGAGCGGGGCGTGAAGGCGCAGGCCGATCGAATTCTGATTGTGAGCAGTACGCAGCAATCGCTGTCTTTATGTGCGCAGGTCCTGGCGGATGCTGGCGATAGCGTCTTTATCGAAAATCCGGGGTATACCGGTGCGATTAAGGCCTTGCGGGCGGCCCAGCTAAAGCCTATCCCGATTATCGTGGATGAGCAGGGGATCTGTACCGATGAAATCATTCGCTCTCAAGCTAACGGCAAATTTGTCTATGTCACCCCTTCTAACCAATATCCTACCGGGCGAGCACTTTCGCTGGCCAGGCGGTTGGCATTAATTGAGGCGGCTAAAACACGGGATATGTGGATCATCGAAGATGATTATGACAGCGAGTTTCACTACCAAGGCATTGCGACGGCCTGTTTGCAGGGGTTAGACCCCCATCAGCGCACCATTTATATGGGCACCTTCAGTAAAACCCTGTTCCCGGATCTGCATGTGGCTTATATGGTACTGCCAGAAGCGCTGGTAAAACCCATGACCACCGCGCGGGCGAATACGGACAGCCAGGTTTCGGGGATCGCTCAGCGTACGCTGGCAAAATTCATTATGCAGGGACATTATCGAGAACATGTCCTGACCATGAAGAAAATATATTCATCCCGTGCGGCGCTGTTTATTAATGAGATCAACAAGCACTGCGGCTTAAAGGTGAAGGTTATAGTGCCTAACTGCGGCTTGCAAATACTCTGCCTGGTGGAAAGTAAACAGCTTGAGCAAGCTGTTGCCCATCGCGCTTCTGAGTATAATTTAACGCTTAGAAGCGTTGCCGAGTTTTGTACTGCAGATATTCCCTTATCTGGCTGGCTGCTGGGTTTCGCGGCTCTGGATCCTATTGAGATAGCCTATAACGTCGAGCAGTTTTCCCAGTTGCTAACGCGCTGTTTAAACGAGAGGCTTAATTAGCCGCTTGAAATGGTCCGGTGTCTATCACGGATTGGTCCATTAACCCCACCCTATGGCATCGCCTATACTTGCGCCACTTTGAACATGCAGGGGTAGGACTATGTTGATGACTAAAAATGGCGTTACCATCAGGGAAATAATCGCTTCAGATAGAGCGGGTTGGGAACATCTGTGGCAGCAGTATCTGCACTTTTATCGTGCCGATGTCAGCGCCGAAATCACCGAAAAAACCTTTATCCGCCTGTGCCAAAAACAGGATTTGGTCGGCCTGGTCGCCGTTAACGATCAGGGGCAGCTCCTCGGCTTTATGCATTTGGTTTATCACGCCTCGACGTGGAGCGATAAAAACTATTGTTATATTGAAGATCTGTTCGTTGATAAAAGCGCGCGGGGAAAAAACGTGGCGGAGAGCTTATTTAATGAAGCTTATCAACAGGCGGAAGTGAGAGAGTCAAGCCGTGTTTACTGGATGACCCAGGAGTTCAATTCTTCTGCCCGTTCGCTGTACGATAAAATTGGCCAAAGAACCTCATTTATTATTTATAGTAAAAAATAGTACGGCGTTAAAAATAAGGCGACGGGGTTTAACCGTCGCCTGGCTGGCAGGCGATCGCCCAATAGAGATTACTCTTTAAGCAGTGCGCCCGCATAACCCAGTTGGCGCCAGGCTTCGTAAACCACCACTGAGACGGCATTGGACAGATTCATGCTGCGGCTTTGGGCCTGCATGGGAATACGGATCTTCTGCTGTGCGGGCAAGGCATCCAGAATGCTGGCGGGCAGACCACGGGTTTCCGGGCCAAACAGCAGATAGTCCCCAGCCTGATAGCTGACGGCACTATGTGCCGGTGTGCCTTTGGTGGTAAGGGCAAACAGCCGCTGTGGATTTTCGCTGGCGAGGAAGGCGGCATAGTCGGCATGGCGCTTGATGCAGGCAAATTCGTGATAATCCAACCCGGCACGGCGCAGGCGTTTGTCGTCCCACGGGAAGCCCATAGGTTCGATCAGATGCAGTTGGAAACCGGTGTTGGCGCACAGGCGAATGATGTTGCCGGTATTCGGCGGAATTTCAGGTTCAAATAAAACGATATTCAGCATGTAAAAAGCCCCTCATGACGAGGGGCGCAGAATAGCAAAATCTTTGGGTGCTGGCGATTAACGCTGATGCAGCGGCAACCACAACACCAGACGCAGGCCACCTAGCGGGCTGTCTTCCGCTTTCACCCAGCCGCGATGCTGATTGACGGCGGATTCAACGATGGCCAAACCCAGCCCGGTGCCGCCGGATTGGCGATCGCGTGCTTCATCGGTGCGATAGAATGGCCGGAAAATCTGTTCACGATCTTCCGGGCTGACGCCAGGGCCATCATCGTCCACCACGATGGTGATCCCCTGATTATCGGCGCTGAATGCCACCGCGATGCGCGTATTGGAATAACGCAGGGCATTACGCACGATATTCTCCAGCGCACTGTCCAGGGCACCTGCGTTGCCGTAAATCGTCCATGGGCCTGGAGGGGAGGTGACCTCCAGCTGTTTGCCCATCTGTTCGGCTTCGAAACTGGCGTTGTCCAGTACGTCGGCCCAAAGTTCGTTGGCCTTCAGCAGTTCGCGCACCAGCTCGCTCTTCTGTTGGCCACGGGATAGCAACAGCAGATCGTTAATCATCGAATCCAGGCGTTGGGCTTCGGTTTCGATACGCGCCAGCTCATGGCCTTCACCGTGGCGGCGGCGCATCAGGGCGGTTGCCAGCTGCAGACGCGTTAACGGGGTGCGCAATTCGTGGGAGATATCGGAGATCAGCCGTTGCTGGGCCGTCATCATCCTTTCGAGCGCGCTGATCATCTGGTTGAAACTGGCCCCGGTGGCAAGAAACTCCTGCGGCCCGGCTTCCAGCTCAGGGTGTTGCTTAAGGTTGCCACGGGCTACATCATCGGCGGCATTTTTCAACTTACGCGCCGGTTTGGCAAGACTCCAGGCCAGCCACAGCAACAGTGGGGCACTGATCAGCATGGTGACGATCAGCAGCAGCAGCGGCCGGTCGAACATCAGGTTGATAAAATCGGACTGCGAGCTGCTGGCCGGGCGGATCAGGTACAACTGGTAGTTGTCTTCACCATCGCGCACCGAGAACGGGCCAACCAGCTCGACGCGGCCATATTTTTTCTTTTGCGGTTGGTCGGAGTTGTCCGACTGGCCGATAAAGTTGCGCACGATCTGCATTTCGTTGCGCTGCGCGCCGATCACCCGCCCTTCGCTGGTCACCAACAACAGGCGCTGGCCCGGCGGTGCCCATTTTTCGATGGCGCGGAACAGGCGGCGCCACCACATCAGGTCGTTGGCCGGATCGTTTTGCAGTTCGGCTTCGACATGCTGTTCCAGCATCAACCCCTGCCGCTGTTCACTTTCCAGTAGCGTGGTCATTTGGCGGGAGTCGAGTTTGGGCACCATCAACACCAACATCAGCACCAAGGCCAATGTGAACCAGAAAATGGCGAAGATGCGTGCCGTCAAGCTGTTGATCATGCTGCAGATACCATCAAGTAGCCCCGTCCGCGCAGGGTTTTGAACCAAGGATGCCCATCTTTGCGGTCCGGCAGTTTGCGCCGCAGGTTGGAGATATGCATATCAATGGCGCGATCGAACGGCGTCAGGCGTTTGCCCAGCACTTCCTGGCTGAGGAGTTCACGGGATACTACCTGGCCGAGATGCTGTGCCAGCAGATATAACAGGGTAAATTCGGTGCCCGTCAGATCCAGCACCTGCCCGTCGAAGCTGGCTTCCTGGCGGCCGGGGTTCAGCTGCAGGCCGTCAACGTCCAGCGTAGGTGCGCTGGTATCCACATTCTGTTGCTGTTCGCTCCAGTTGGAACGGCGCAGAATGGCCCGGATGCGCGCAACCAGTTCGCGATCGTTAAAGGGTTTTGCCAGGTAGTCGTCCGCACCGAGTTCCAGGCCAAGTACCCGGTCCAATTCGCTGCCGCGAGCG
Source organism: Serratia sp. JSRIV006 (assembly GCF_019968685.1). Classification (NCBI taxonomy): domain Bacteria; kingdom Pseudomonadati; phylum Pseudomonadota; class Gammaproteobacteria; order Enterobacterales; family Yersiniaceae; genus Serratia; species Serratia sp. JSRIV006. Next base: position 5,562,471 of record NZ_CP074137.1, on the reverse strand, counting down.
GTGAGCATGATCACCGGAGTCTGGTGGTGCTGACGCAATTCTTTCAGCGTATCGATACCGTTTTTCTTCGGCATCATGATATCGAGCAACAGCAGATCGATGGAGCTGTCCAGTAACGACAACGCCTGTTCACCGTCGTGAGCCACGACGATGTTAAAGCCTTCCATTTCAAGCAGTTCTTTCAGTAGCGAGGTGAGCTCGCGGTCGTCGTCAACTAACAGAATTTTGTGCATATGTGATTTACCTCCTGACGCAAAATACGTCATCAACTGTTGCTATTCCATGACTTTACGTAGTTTTACATGCCCTGACGCATGTTTGCAGGTGCAGCGATACACTGCTCCTCGTTGATTCGCAAAGTGAGAAAGCTCGAGGAGTAAAAATGGTTAAGGTGACCGCAGTAGTTATGGCATCAATTTTGGCAATAGGTTCTACCGCTGCCTTTGCTGCTGATACTACACCGGAAACTGTCCAACCTCCTGCTAATGATGCACTGTTGAGAGCGCTTGGCCAGAATCACATGTTCGACGGCGTTCGCTTGACCGAACAGCAACGCCAGCAAATGCGCGATTTGATGCGCCAGGCCCGTTACGATCTGCCTGGTGTTAATGTAGACGAAGTGGAAACCATGCATAAGCTGGTCACCGCAGATAAATTTGATGAAGCCGCCGTGCAGGCCCAGGCGGAAAAGATGGCTCAGGAACAGGTTAAGCGCCAGGTCGAAATGGCCCGGGTACGCAACCAAATGTATAACCTGCTGACGCCAGAGCAAAAAAGTGTTTTAGACCAGAAGCATCAGCAGCGTGTGCAGTTGATGAAGCAACAGATTTCTGGTTTGCAGCAAACTTCTGCCCAGAAGTTAAGTATGACCGAGTAATCCCCTGTTTTTCCTTGCCATAGACACCATCCCTGTCTTCCCCCTCATGATGAGGGGGTTTTTTTTATTCCTATTAAATAAATTTAATTAAAAAACAATTTGTTGGCTATTTTCTGGAAGGCTGCGGATTTTCAAAAACCGTTGAGTGTGGACAGTATGTGGACGCGCCTTCAAACCTGGATACCTTATGAATTCTTATCTAGGGAGAGCGACATTACTGCACGTTTTGCCAGATTTTTTTGCTTAGCTGACACGCATCCCGTCATGATGGCGGGACTTTTTTTACCCGGCATTCCGTTATACTGAAGCCCATAAACGTTAGTTGGGGTTTTTTATGGAACAGCAATACGCGCGGCTGGTACAGTCCGCTGCTTTAGCCGCCACCGGAATGGCTTCCATTCTACTGTTGATCAAGATTGTTGCCTGGTATCTCACCGGGTCGGTCAGCCTGTTGGCGGCTTTAGTGGATTCGTTGATGGATATTGCCGCATCGTTAACCAACCTGCTGGTGGTACGCTACTCGTTGCAGCCGGCTGATGAAGAGCACACCTTTGGCCATGGCAAGGCCGAGTCGCTGGCGGCGCTGGCGCAAAGCATGTTTATCTCCGGTTCTGCCCTGTTCCTGTTCTTGACCGGCTTCCAGCATCTGTATTCCCCGCAGCCCCTGAATTCGCCGGGCATAGGGGTAGCTGTAACTATCATTGCGTTGATTAGCACTTTCATCCTGGTGACCTATCAACGTTGGGTAGTCAGAAAAACGCGCAGCCAGGCGGTACGGGCCGATATGCTGCATTATCAGTCAGATGTGATGATGAATGGTGCTATTTTGATAGCACTTGGGCTAAGCTGGTACGGATTTCACCGTGCGGACGCGCTGTTTGCCCTGGGCATTGGGGTTTATATTCTCTATAGCGCGCTGCGTATGGGGTACGAGGCGGTGCAGTCCCTGCTGGATCGCGCCTTGCCGGATGAAGAGCGTCAGGCAATTATCGATGTGGTATCGTCTTGGCCGGGTATCAAAGGTGCCCACGATCTGCGTACGCGGCAGTCTGGGCCAACGCGGTTTATCCAGTTGCATCTGGAAATGGAAGACACCCTGCCGTTGATGCAGGCGCATATTCTGGCAGAACAGGTGGAGCAGGCATTGTTGCATCGTTTCCCCGGAGCCGACGTGATTATTCACCAAGATCCCTGTTCTGTTGTTCCTCAGGGCCGACAGGGGCATTGGGAACTATAATCAACTGACATAGGTCAATGTTGGGTGGATTGAGAAAACACGGTGTTAGCACGCCGTGCCATGTGAAGTTTTTTCCTTGATGTTGCGTGACCTGAATCAATTCAGCTGGGTGTTTTTGTTATAATATCCAGCAATAAAAGCCGTAAAGCTGGTTTTGCGCCGTTGGAGAGATACCCGGTGAGTCGGCGAATACAGAATTCTTAAGAAATTGCATCTACAGTTCAGAGGTAGTCATGATCAAGAAAATCGGTGTACTGACGAGTGGCGGTGACGCCCCAGGTATGAACGCTGCCATTCGTGGCGTTGTGCGTGCCGCGCTCACAGAAGGTCTGGAAGTATTTGGTATTTACGATGGCTACCTTGGTTTGTACGAAGATCGTATGGAGCAATTAGACCGCTATAGCGTGTCTGACATGATCAATCGCGGCGGCACCTTCCTGGGTTCTGCGCGTTTTCCAGAGTTCAGGGATGACAGCGTGCGCGCCAAGGCGATTGAAAACCTGAAAAACCGCGGCATTGATGCGCTGGTGGTCATCGGTGGTGACGGCTCCTACATGGGGGCGAAGCGCCTGACCGAAGAGGGTTTCCCTTGCATCGGTTTGCCTGGCACCATCGATAACGACGTTGCAGGCACCGACTACACCATCGGTTACTTCACCGCGTTGGAAACCGTGGTAGAAGCCATTGACCGCCTGCGCGATACCTCTTCATCACACCAACGTATCTCTATCGTGGAAGTGATGGGGCGTTACTGTGGCGACCTGACCCTGGCGGCAGCCATTGCCGGTGGTTGTGAATTTATCGTTCTGCCGGAAATCGAATTCAGCCGTGACGATCTGGTTGACGAAATCAAAGCCGGTATCGCCAAAGGTAAAAAGCATGCCATCGTGGCGATCACCGAGCATATCTGTGATATCGACGAACTGGCACGCCATATCGAGCAGGAAACCAAGCGTGAAACCCGTGCTACCGTATTGGGCCACATCCAGCGTGGTGGTTCACCGGTTGCTTACGACCGTATTCTGGCTTCCCGCATGGGCGCGTACTCCATCGACCTGCTGCTGCAAGGTTACGGTGGCCGCTGCGTAGGGATCCAGAACGAGAAGATGGTGCACCACGACATCGTTGACGCAATCGAAAACATGAAGCGTCCGTTCAAGGGTGACTGGTTGGAAACGGCGAAAAAGCTGTACTAATCCGGCTTGAACGCCGCGAAATAGCCTCCTTTGTTGGGGGCTTTTTTTTATCGGTAGCCGCTATATTCCAGAATGGTCTAGTACAACATTTTTTATTCTTTAATTGTGAGGGAAGTTTCTGGCAGGCTTTGATGCTAAATCAACCGCTTGAGGTTGCGTCATTTTCTGGGGGAACGGCAATGCAAAAATGGGGTGTGGGTCTGACTTTACTGCTGTTGGCATCGGGTGCTATGGCGAAAGATATTCAACTGCTGAACGTCTCATACGATCCTACGCGTGAGTTCTACCAGGAATATAACACGGCGTTTGGTAAGTATTGGCAGCAGCAGACCGGCGATAAGGTTACCGTGCGTCAGTCACACGGCGGTTCCGGCAAGCAGGCGACCTCGGTGATTAACGGCATCGAAGCGGATGTGGTCACGCTAGCGTTGGCATACGACGTGGACGCGATTGCCGAGCGTGGTCGTATTGATAAAGCGTGGATCAAGCGCCTGCCAGACAACTCGGCACCTTACACCTCGACCATCGTTTTCCTGGTGCGTAAGGATAATCCAAAACAGATCCATGATTGGGCTGACCTGGTGAAGCCTGGCGTGTCGGTTATTACACCGAACCCGAAAACCTCTGGCGGTGCCCGTTGGAACTATCTGGCTGCCTGGGGTTATGCTCTGCACAAGAACGGTGGCGATAAAGCCAAGGCTCAGGAGTTCGTCAAACAGCTGTACCGAAATGTGGAAGTGTTGGATTCCGGTGCACGTGGCGCAACCAATACCTTCGTTGAGCGCGGCATCGGTGATGTGCTGATCGCCTGGGAAAACGAAGCCTTGCTGGCAGAGAAGGAGCTGGGTAAAGACAAGTTTGAAATCATCACCCCGAGCGAATCCATTCTGGCTGAACCGACGGTATCGGTGGTGGATAAGGTCGTTGATAAGCGCGGCACCCGTGATGTGGCTACGGCTTACCTGAAGTATCTGTATTCACCGGAAGGCCAGACCATTGCGGCCAACAACTACTACCGTCCACGTGATGCAGCCGTTGCAGCCAAATTCGCCGAGCAGTTTCCAAAACTGAAACTGTTCACCGTGGATGATACTTTTGGCGGCTGGACTGAAGCGCAGAAGGTGCACTTTGCCACCGGCGGGATTTTTGACGAAATCAGCAAGCGCTGATCGCCAATTTTGAGCCATAAAAAACCCCGGGAAACCGGGGTTTTGTCATTTCAGGCCGGATAAAATCAGGCTTTTTTCGCCAGGGCAGCGGCTTTGACGATCACGGCGAAAGCGTCAGCTTTCAGTGATGCGCCGCCAACCAGCGCGCCGTCGATGTCTGGCTGAGCAAACAGCTCTGCAGCGTTCTTATCGTTCACGGAACCGCCGTACTGGATGATCACTTCGGCAGCGACTGCAGCGTCTTGCTTGGCAATATGGTCACGGATAAATTTGTGTACTGCCTGAGCTTGCGCTGGGGTGGCAGATTTACCGGTACCGATAGCCCACACTGGCTCATAAGCGATGACGGTGCCTTTGAACGCTTCAGCGCCCTGGGTTTTCAGCACGGCGTCGATCTGGCGCGCACAAACTTCTTCGGTTTTACCCGCTTCGTTTTCTGCTTCGGTTTCACCGATGCACAGCACTGGGATCAGGCCAGCGGCTTTCAGCACGGCAAATTTCTCGGCGATCGCTGCGTCGGTTTCTTTGTGATAGGTACGGCGCTCAGAGTGGCCGATGATGATGTATTCAGCACCGACGTCTTTGAGCATGGTGGCAGAAACTTCACCGGTGAAGGCGCCAGACAGGTTGATGTCGACGTTCTGTGCGCCCAGAGCGATGCGGCTGCCACCCAGTGCGTGCTTGGCCAGATCCAGATACATGACTGGAGGTGCGATGGCAACGCCACAACCGTCAACGCTGCTCAGTTCTTTACGCAAGGCGGCGATCAGTTCGTTAACCATGTGAACGCTGCCGTTAAGCTTCCAGTTACCCATTACTAATGGATGACGCATGTGTTTTCCTCCAAAAAGGGGACGCGAGAGTCTAAATGACAACTGCCGGACAGGCAGTTTACCTGCCCAACAGTATAGAGATGAATCAGTGCAAAGGCTTTGCTTTTTGTCATTAATTGCTGGGGTATCAGGGTTCAGATAGCGTTAGCTTAATCGGTTCAACGGCGAAGGTTACCCCCTTATCGCCGTTATCTGCTACCACATAGCGTATTGCCCCGACCTGTTGTTGGTAGAAGTAGGAGCCTTTGCCTTTTTCCAGCAGGTTGTTCACCTTGATGATGCTTTCTTCCACGGTGAGTGTCGGTTCAAACTGGCGGCTCAGGGCTGCCATGTAGTTCACCGCGATGGCTTTGGCCGCTTTTTCTTCGCCATCCTGCAACAGCAAATGGGTAATTTGCAGGGTTTTAATCTTACCGGTGCCCTTTTCCAGCGCGGTAGAGGCGTACAGGTTTTCGTTAATCTTACTGGCCGCGCGGGTCAGCAAAGGAGAGTCATCCTCTCTTGAGGGGACTACGCGGAATTCACCAATCGGCAACGTTGGGTTGTCGCGGTTGTACTTCTCGCGAAATTGTACCACCGTCAGATCGAAGGTGGGCGCGCCAGCCAGCAAGTAGGGGGCGTTCGCCGGGGCTTCGGAAGGCGTATCCGTTGGATCGGCCCAAGCACTGCCGATGGGGGGGCACAGGCAGGCTATAACGATGATTTTTTTCAGCATGGTATACGGCATCGGTAACAAAGATGACTCCGATTAAAACGATAACCCGGGGGAATTGTCAAAAATTCCGCGTGATTGTCGTTTGCTGACGCAAGGCGGTGCGATGGTCTGCGCTTTACCGGGGCTAGCTTAACCCGGTATGGCCTATGTTACACTGCGGCGCAGAATATGGGCAGGCCAAGAGTGCATGAATCGATGAGCTTACAGCAATGGTGTTTTTCCTTTAAGGGCCGTATCGGGCGGCGCGACTTCTGGATCTGGATGGCTGTCTGGGTAGTGCTGATGGCGGTGGCTTTCACGCTGGCCAACTACGATGTGGTAGCGATCCAGACCATCGCCTTTTGCATTGTGGCGCTGCTGTGGCCAACGGCGGCGGTGCTGGTCAAGCGCCTGCACGATCGCAATAAAAAGGGCTGGTGGGCGTTGCTGTTGATCCTGGCGTGGATATTGGCAGCCGGTAACTGGCAGATGTTGGCACCGGTCTGGCAGTGGGGCGTGGGGCGTTTTATTCCGACGCTGATTGTGGTGATGATGGCGATCGATCTGGGGGCTTTTCTGGGCACCCCAGGGGATAACCGATTCGGGCCAGAGGCCGAACCGGTAAAATTCCGCTGAACTACCAGTAATGCTCGCTGGTGATATGGCCCGGCTTGCGGCGCAGATGTTTGCGCATCTGATATTTCTCTTTCAGCGTTTGCTGGGTATCTCGCACCATCTGCGGGTTGCCGCACAGCATCACATGGCTGGTTTCGGCATCCAGGGTCAAACCGACTGCCGCTTCCAGTCGGCCGTCTTCCAGCAGAGCAGGAACGCGCCCGGTCAATGAGCCAGCCACCTCTTCGCGGCTGACCACGGTTTGAATGCGTAGTTTGCCGTTAAAACGCTGTTGCAGCTGCTGCATCAGCGGCAGGTAGCTGAGATCGCGGGCAAATCGTGCGGCGTGCACCAGTACCAGGTTGTTGAAGCGATCCAGATCTTTGCCTTCTTGCAGGATCGACAGATAAGGGCCGATGGCGGTGCCGGTCGCCAGCATCCATAAGGTGTCGCAGTCTGGCACTTCTTCGAGCACAAAGAATCCGGCGGCTTCTTTGGTGACCATCACTTCCGCTCCGGGCTGCAACTGATGGAGGCTTGGGCTGAGTTTTCCTTCCGGCACTGTGACCAGATAAAACTCCAGGTTGGGATCGCTGGGGGCATTAACGTAAGAATAGGCGCGCTGAACGCGCTCGCCGCCTATTTCTAGTGACAGCTTGGCAAACTGCCCGGCGGTGAAACTGTCGATCGGGGCATTGACGGTGATGCTGAACAAACCATCGGTCCAATGTTGTACCCCTGTCACTTTGCCATTAACCCATTCAGCCATACTTTTAACGCTCCCGTGGTCGGATCAAATAAGCACAATGTCGTGAGCCGGAGATGGCATGCGCGGTACGTTCTATCCGGTAGCCTTTACCAAACAGGCGATGGAACAGCTGCAGTTCGGAGTTGCACAGGTTGCTGCAAGTATGGGCCGCCACGCCGATCGGACAGTGGTTTTCCACCAGCAACATGCCCTGCGGGCTTTCCAACAGTTCCGCCATATAGCCGTCACGCTGGCGTAGGTTAACCAGGCGGTTGAGCTTGCTGAGATGGTCTTCTTCCTCTGCCAGCTCATCGGCGTACCGGTGATAGAGTTTATCCTCGCGCGCCCGGATCAGCTTTTCTATACCTTCGGCACCGAACAGCTCATGTGCAGACTCCAGCAGGATCGCCGAAAGCCGATCGTGTCCGTCGGCAAACTGGGCATGGCCCTGTTGGGTCAAAGACCAGTAACGCGTCGGGCGGCCTACTTTGGCGCGCGTTTCCTCGTAGCAAACCAGCTCACGTTGTTCAAGGGATTGCAGATGCTGGCGGATCCCCATCGGCGTGATTTCCAGCCGCTCTGCCAGCATTTTGGCAGAATGAGGACCCAAGGTTTTTAACTGCAATAAAATCAGCTCTGGTGTTTTCATAAAACCCAAATCCCTGTGGCGGTATCTTATTTCAAGTTGATGGAAATAATTATCGATTAAGTGTTAAAGCTAATCTGATGCAAGTTTATCATTTTTAACTCTTTCCCGTTATGACAACAGATACGTACAGTTTGATTTACGAGACTGGTAGCGATAGGTGCCAGTGTGACGGCGATCTATATTTGCCCGAAACTCGCTAAAAAAATCAGATTTGTTAGCTTATGCGTCGCTGAGAAGCTGCTCTGTGGTTCCCCCTGGGGTATTGGGCGGGGTTGAGTGTCGCAATACTGAATAAGTTAATGAAGATAATGAGAAAAGTTGAGAACTTCCACCTGCTGGTGATGCTGATCCTGCTGGTTGCCGTCGGTCAGATGGCGCAAACCATTTATGTCCCCATCATCGCCGATATTGCCCGCGATCTCTCGGTGCCCTCCGGCTCCGTGCAGCGCGTTATGGCGGCTTATCTGCTGACCTACGGCTTCTCGCAGCTGATCTACGGACCGCTTTCCGATCGCATTGGCCGCCGCCCGGTGATCCTGGCTGGCATGATGATTTTCCTACTTGGTGCCTTGGGCGCTTTGCTGGCCAACAGCCTATCGATGTTGGTAGCCGCCAGCGCGGTTCAGGGTATGGGCACCGGCGTGGCGGGCGTGATGGCCAGAACCATGCCGCGCGATCTGTATGCGGGGACGTCCCTGCGATATGCCAATAGCCTGCTGAATATGGGCATTCTTGTCAGCCCGCTGTTGGCTCCGGTGATTGGTGGGGGATTGGCGATGATGTTTGGCTGGCGGGCTTGTTATGGCTTCCTGCTGGTGTTGTGCGCCAGTGTAGCGTTTGCCATGTTCCGTTGGTTGCCGGAAACCCGGCCGCAGCAGACGGAAAAACGCCGCATGTTCTCCAGCTTCCGCCAACTGTTGGCGGATGGCACTTTCAGCTGCTATCTGGTGATGTTGATCGGCGCTCTGGCCGGTATCGCCGTCTTTGAAGCCAGCTGTGGCGTGTTGATGGGCGGGGTGTTGGGCCTGAGCGGTTTGACCGTCAGTATCCTGTTTATCCTGCCGATCCCGGCGGCGTTCTTTGGTGCTTGGTATGCCGGGCGTGACGGCAAATCCTTCCACAGTCTGATGTGGCATTCGGTGATCAGTTGCCTGTTGGCCGGGCTGATGATGTGGATCCCTGGTTGGTTCGGGGTGATGAATATCTGGACGCTGATCGTGCCTGCGGCGTTGTTCTTCTTCGGTGCCGGGATGCTCTTCCCCCTGGCGACCACCGGTGCGATGGAGCCGTTCCCTTATCTGGCCGGGGCGGCGGGTGCCCTGGTGGGCGGCATGCAGAATATGGGGTCTGGACTGGCGACATGGTTGTCAGCCATGCTGCCGCAAACCGGGCAGTTCAGCCTTGGCTTGCTGATGTTTGCCATGGCGTTGTTGATTTTGCTGTGCTGGTGGCCGCTATCGAGCCGTATGCAGCATCAGGGACATACCGCCTGATAGAGACGGGGCGCGCTCTGCGCCCCTAGGCGTTAAAGCAGGAATTCGTGCAGCGCTGCGTCTTTGCGATCCAGATAGTGGGTCGAACGGATGCGGCGGATAGTGCGCGATTTGCCCCGAATTAACAGGGTTTCGGTGGTGGCCATATTGCCTTTGCGGCTGATGCCCTCCAGCAGATCGCCCTTGGTGATCCCGGTCGCGGCAAAGATCACGTTATCGTTGCGCGCCATTTCATCCAGAACCAACACTTTACCGGCTTCGATGCCCATTTCTTTACAGCGGGCCAGCTCCTGCTCGCCGATACGGCGATTATCTTCGTTATCCCCTTTGACCTGATGGCGAGCCAGCAGGCGGGCTTGCATATCGCCATCCAACGCACGGATCACCGCAGCGGAGATCACGCCTTCCGGTGCGCCACCGATGCCGTACATCACATCCACTTCGCTTTCCGGCATACAGGTCAGGATCGAGGCGGCGACATCACCGTCGGGAATAGCGAAAACCTTCACCCCGAGCTGCTGCATTTCTGCGATCACCGCATCGTGGCGCGGTTTAGCCAACGTGATCACCGTCAGCTCCGTCAGTGGTTTACCCAGGCAGGCAGCGACGTTGTTCAGGTTGGTGGCTAGCGGCAAGTTGAGATCGATCACCCCACGCGCCTGTGGGCCGACGACCAGTTTTTCCATATACATATCAGGAGCGTGCAGGAAGGTGCCGCGGTCGCCTACCGCCAGGACAGCCAGCGCATTGGATTGCCCCATTGCGGTCATGCGCGTACCTTCGATGGGATCGACGGCGATATCCACCGCATCGCCCAGCCCGGTGCCGACGTTTTCGCCGATATACAGCATCGGGGCTTCATCAATCTCACCTTCACCGATCACGATCCGGCCATCGATATCCACTCTGTTGAGCATAATGCGCATGGCATTGACGGCGGCACCGTCGGCGGCGTTTTTGTCACCACGCCCCAACCATTTATAACCCGCAAGTGCGGCGGCTTCGGTAACGCGGGAAAATTCGATGGCTAATTCACGTTTCATGGCAAACCTGTCAGTGAGAAAAGGGAAGAAAATATCGGCAAAGTTTACCACAGGGGGGAGCTGGCAGGGCGAGGCAATAAAAACGCTGCCCGAAGGCAGCGCTGTTGCAGGGTAAAACGAATCAGTCGTGATCTTCCCAGGCTTGTGCACGAGCCACGGCCTTTTTCCAGCCGCTGTAACGGAAATTACGCTCGGTAGTTTCGATACCCGGACGGAATTCACGCTCGATGTTGGCTTTGCTCTTCACCTCATCCAGATCGCTCCAGTAGCCAATCGCCAGCCCGGCCAGATAGGCCGCGCCCAACGCCGTCACTTCACGCACTTCAGGACGTTCGACACGGGTGCCGAGGATATCGGACTGGAACTGCATCAGGAAGTTGTTGGCTACCGCACCACCGTCCACACGCAGCGATTGCAGACGGGTATTGGCATCGGCCTGCATAGCATCCAGCACGTCGCGGGTCTGGTAGGCGATAGACTCCAGCGTGGCGCGGATGATGTGGTTGCTGTTGACGCCGCGGGTCAGGCCGAAGATGGCGCCACGGGCATACGGGTCCCAGTAGGGGGCACCCAGGCCGGTAAAGGCGGGTACCACGTAGACGCCATTGCTGTCTTTGACCTTGGTGGCGAAGTATTCGGAGTCTGCGGCATCGCTGATCAGTTTCAGCTCGTCGCGCAGCCACTGGATAGAGGCCCCACCAATAAACACCGCACCTTCCAGCGCATAGTTCACTTCCCCGCGTGGGCCGCAGGCGATGGTAGTCAGCAGGCCGTGGCTGGAGCGTACTGCCTCTTTGCCAGTATTCATCAACAGGAAGCAGCCGGTGCCGTAGGTGTTTTTCGCCATACCCGGCTGAACGCAGAGTTGGCCATACAGCGCCGCCTGCTGGTCACCGGCGATCCCGGCGATAGGAATACGCGTCCCGCCTTTACCCCCGATGTTGGTCTGGCCATACACTTCGGAAGAAGGGCGGACTGCTGGCAGCATGGCGCGTGGGATATCCAGCGCCTCCAGCATACGATCGTCCCAGTCCAGCTCATGGATGTTGAACATCATGGTACGTGAGGCGTTGGTGTAGTCGGTCACGTGAACCCGTCCTTGGGTCATCTTCCACACCAGCCAGGTGTCGACGGTACCAAACAGCAGTTCACCGCGCTTGGCACGTTCGCGCGCGCCTTCGACGTGGTCGAGGATCCACTTGACCTTGGTGCCGGAGAAGTAAGGGTCAACCACCAGGCCGGTATTGTGGCGGATATACTCTTCCAGGCCATCACGCTTGAGTTTTTCACAGATGTCGGCGGTGCGACGGCATTGCCAGACGATCGCGTTATAAATCGGCTTACCGGTCTCTTTTTCCCAGACGATGGTGGTTTCACGCTGGTTGGTAATGCCGATCCCGGCGATTTGATCAGAACTGATATCGGCCTTGGCCAGCACTTCGACCAAGGTGGAACTTTGTGAGGACCAGATTTCCATCGGGTCATGTTCTACCCAGCCGGCCTTCGGATAGATCTGCGTAAATTCACGCTGTGAAACCGCAACAATATTGGCATCGTGATCGAGCACTACGGCACGTGAACTGGTGGTTCCCTGGTCGAGGGCGACAATGTATTTTTTTTCGGTTGTCATAATTTTGAGTCCTACTGTGGTTAACCGTTTAAAGCCGTGCCAATCACGCTTTACGTTGTTCTGGTTTAGGGGCGGGTTGCTCTTCCTCGAAGCAAACGTCACAAGGCAGATGGCGACCGATCAGCGCGCGGTAACCAAAGGCACCCAAACCGGCACCGACGATAGGGCCGAAGATTGGCACCAGGAAGTAAGGGATGTCGCGAGCGCCGGTGAAGGCCACCTTGCCCCAGCCTGCCAGATAGGCGAACAGTTTCGGGCCGAAGTCACGTGCCGGGTTCAGTGCAAAGCCGGTTAATGGTCCCATAGAGGCACCGATGACGGCAATCAGAATACCGATCAACAGCGGTGCCAGCGGGCCGCGTGGAATGCCGTTGCCGTCATCGGTCAGTGCCAGGATCAGGCACATCAGGATGGCGGTGATCACGGTTTCTACCAGGAAGGCCTGGCCAACGGAGATATGTGCGTTGGGATAAGTCGAGAAAATACCGGCCAATTCGAGGCTTTCGTTGCTGCCACGCACCATCTGGTGGGCGGCTTCAAAATCAAAGAACAGACTGTAATACAGCCCGTAAACCAATGCTGCCGCGCAAAAGGCCCCCGCAATCTGCGCAACGATGTAAGGGAGTACTTTGCGTCCATCAAAGCAGGCGAACAGCCACAGCGCGAGCGTGACGGCCGGGTTCAGGTGAGCACCGGAAATGGCGGCGGTCAGATAGATGGCCATCGCCACCCCCAGGCCCCAAATGATGCTGATTTCCCATTGGCCGAAGCTGGCACCTGCCAGTTTCAGCGCTGCAACACAGCCTACGCCAAAGAAAATCAACAGACCGGTGCCGAGGAATTCAGCGATGCACTGGCCTTTTAAGGTCGGACTGATGGTTTGGCTCATAATATTATTGTCCTGCAGACGACGGTTATAGGTTATCTAGGCTTGGCGCGTTGGCGTTTTGGCCTTGAGCTACAGAGTTTTTCTTCACGTCCTCTTATCGGTTGAGGATGTGATGTAAATTTATCGTTAACGAGCATAAACGAGAAATAGCGAAATCAAAATGTGTGTACTTCGTCATAAAATTGAGCGAATTCGCGTTGTTTGGTGTTCTTTCTGCACCATAAAACGGTGATCTGACCAGTTATTTTGTCTCTATTTGTTAACAACCCAGCCGTTTGGCAGCGGTGACTTTCAGCTTTGACCGATAGCCAGGGTAGGAAAATTGCAACAGAGTGCGCGTTGGGTCGGTATGTTGCTAGACACTGGGGGGCTGGCTACTTACAATCGTTTTTATTGCGGGAAAGGTTTTATCGAAACAGGCGTTGGGCCTGTTGGTTACGCGAGCATATTCGCAGTCGCTGCAGCTAAGGTTGCGGCGCTACTTATGGATGTACGCCTTGCTATCATGAGGGGACTGAAGAATGTCATTTGAAGTATTTGAAAAACTGGAAGCAAAAGTTCAGCAGGCGATCGATACCATCACGCTGTTGCAGATGGAAATTGAAGAGCTGAAAGAGAAAAACAATTCCCTGTCTCAGGAAGTCCAGAGTGCTGCGGGTAACCACGAGTCACTGGTGCGTGAAAACCAGCAGCTGAAAGAAGAGCAGCACGTGTGGCAAGATCGCCTGCGCGCATTGCTGGGTAAAATGGAAGAAGTCTGATCCATTAGCTCCAACGAAAAGGGCGCCTCAGGCGCCCTTTGTCATTTTCTGCGGTTACTCGATATCGAGCGGATCTTCAGAAAGGATGATGCCGGTGTTGTCGGCATACAGATGATCGCCAGAGAAGAAGGTCACACCGCCAAAATTAACGCGGATATCACTTTCGCCTATCGCTTCGCTGGTGGCTCCTACCGGGATTGCTGCCATCGCCTGAATGCCGATGTCCAGTTCTTCCAGATCGTCCACCTGGCGCACCGCACCGTAAACCACGATGCCTTCCCATTCGTTCTGAGTCGCCAGACGGGCCAGCTCCGCGTCGATCAGGGCACGGCGTACCGAGCCGCCGCCGTCGATCACTAACACGCGGCCACGGCCGTTTTCTTCGAGCAGTTCAAACAGCAGGCCGTTATCCTCGAAGCATTTCACCGTAGTGATTTGCCCGCCAAATGAAGTACGTCCGCCAAAGTTGGAGAACAGAGGCTCAACTACGTTGACCTCTTCCTGATAGATATCGCAAAGTTCGGAAGTATCGTATTTCATAGGATTTTACGTCTGTTTGCCGCTGGAATAACCAGTATATCCCTTTATTCGCCCCGTTGGCAAAATCATCAGTGCCAGAATGCGTTCTGCTACGCAAGTCTCAACTAACTGAGCACCACGCCAATCGCAAACAGCACGTTGGCGAGCAACGCGGCCTTGACCATATGTTCCAGCATTGGACGCATGCCGACGGCCGTAGGGTCACGTAAGACACGCATTCCGTGGCGATACAGAAACGGGATGGCCAGCACAAACAGCCAGCCCCATAGGCTGTGCAGGTTAAGCAGGGTAAACAGGGCAAAGCAGACCACGGCGGCAATCAGCAGCGTTGCGTGGTAATAGCGCGCATTCTGTGGACCAAGGCGGACGGCCAGGGTATTTTTGCCGTTAGCGCGGTCACTTTCGATATCGCGCAGATTATTGATGTTCAACACCGCCGCTGCGAGCAGACCACAGGCGGTGGCTGGCAACATTACGACGCTATCGAAAGTGTGAGTCTGTAGATAGTAAGTGCCTGCCACGCTGAGCCAGCCGAAAAACACCAATACCGAAATATCGCCCAGCCCCAGATAACCGTAAGGTTTGGTGCCCACGGTGTAGGTAATGGCCGCGACAATCGCTAGCCCGCCCAGCACCAGGAAGCCCACCACATCGCTGGGTTTTTCACAGGCGACGGCGATTAGCCAGCAACCGGAAATGGCGATCAGCACTACCGTCAGCATCAAGGCCCGTTTCATCTGGCTTTGGGTGATCATGCCCTTTTGCATGCCGCGCAACGGACCGATACGGTCTTCTTTATCGCTGCCTTTTACCGCATCACCGTAATCGTTGGCCAGGTTGGAGAGGATCTGCAGCAGACCTGCGGTCAGCAGAGCCAACAGCGCCACGCCGGGCTTCAAGCTGCCCTGCCAGGCGGCGATCGCGGAACCGACAACGATGGAGGCAAAGGCCAATGGCAGGGTTCGTGGTCGTAAACTTTCCAGCCAGGCTCTGGCCGGGGTGGTGGTGGTTGATGAGCTCATATTTCGCTTCAGTAAGTCAAAAGACGGTGTCCGTTAAAAATAAATGTGGGAGGCAATGCCTCCCACAAAGATAACTGACAGGACAGTGATAGAGCGATTATAGGATAAAACGACTCAGATCTTCATCCGCTACCAGTTCATCCAGATGATTGCGCACGTATTCGGCGTCAATTGTAATGGATTGGCCGCCAATTTCACTCGCATCGTACGAAATATCTTCCATCAGACGCTCCAGCACGGTGTGCAAACGACGTGCGCCGATGTTTTCGGTGCTTTCGTTAACCTGCCAGGCGGCTTCAGCGATGCGGCGGATACCGTCAGCGGTGAAATCGATGGTGACGCCTTCGGTAGCCATCAACGCTTTGTACTGCTCGGTAAGCGACGCGCTTGGCTCGGTCAGGATACGTTCAAAATCTTCCGTGGTCAGCGCTTGTAGCTCAACGCGGATTGGCAGACGGCCTTGCAGTTCCGGGATCAGGTCGGAAGGGCTGGCAGTCTGGAATGCACCGGAGGCGATAAACAGAATGTGATCGGTTTTCACCATGCCGTGCTTGGTCGATACCGTACAGCCTTCCACCAGCGGTAGCAGGTCGCGCTGGACGCCCTCGCGGGACACGTCTGGGCCGGAGCTCTGGCCACTGCGCTTACAGATTTTGTCGATCTCATCGATAAACACGATACCGTGCTGCTCAACGGCTTCCACCGCCTGCTCTTTCAGCTCTTCCGGGTTTACCAGCTTGGCTGCTTCTTCTTCGATCAGCAGCTTGAAGGCTTCCTTGATCTTCACTTTACGCGGTTTCTGCTTCTGCCCACCGAGGTTCTGGAACATCGATTGCAGTTGATTGGTCATTTCTTCCATGCCCGGAGGAGCCATGATTTCCACGCCCATCGGGGCTGCAGCCAGATCGATTTCGATTTCTTTATCGTCCAACTGACCTTCACGCAGTTTCTTGCGGAATGCCTGGCGAGCGGCAGAGGGTTCTTGCTGCTCTTCGGCCTGGCCCCAGTTGTTTTTGGCCGGCGGGATCAGCACGTCGAGAATGCGTTCTTCTGCCATCTCTTCCGCACGGGTGCGGTTTTTCTCGATCGATTGCAGACGCACCATTTTCACGGCAGCATCGGTCAGATCGCGGATGATAGAGTCCACTTCCTTACCCACATAGCCCACTTCGGTGAACTTGGTGGCTTCTACCTTGATGAAGGGAGCGTTGGCCAGTTTAGCCAGACGGCGGGCGATCTCGGTTTTACCGACGCCAGTTGGGCCGATCATCAGAATGTTTTTTGGGGTCACTTCGTGACGCAGCATCTCGTTGAGCTGCATCCGGCGCCAGCGGTTGCGCAGGGCAATGGCGACGGCACGTTTGGCTTTGTTTTGGCCAATGATGTAGCTGTCCAGTTCGCTGACGATCTCGCGCGGGGTCATTTCAGACATGGTATTCGATCCTTACGCTTTGGAAGGCAATTCTTCAATGGTGTGGAAATGGTTGGTGTAAATACAGATGTCACCGGCGATGTTGAGGGATTTATCCACGATCTCGCGGGCGCTTAATTCGGTATTTTCCAACAGCGCACGAGCGGCAGATTGGGCATAAGGGCCACCAGAACCGATCGCAATCAAATCATTTTCAGGCTGGATCACGTCACCGTTACCGGTGATGATCAGCGAGGCATTCTCATCGGCTACCGCCAGCAGGGCTTCCAGCTTGCGCAGCATGCGGTCGGTACGCCAGTCTTTTGCCAGCTCAACGGCCGCTTTTACCAGATGGCCCTGGTGCATTTCCAGCTTACGCTCGAACAGTTCGAACAGGGTGAAAGCATCAGCGGTACCCCCGGCGAAACCGGCAATCACTTTATCGTTATACAGGCGACGGACTTTTTTGACGTTGCCCTTCATTACCGTGTTGCCCAGTGTGGCCTGGCCATCGCCACCGATCACTACCTGGCCGTTGCGGCGTACGCTTACAATTGTTGTCACGAGCAGACCCTCGTTGCGGACGGAAAGAAGTCCCCGCAGCCTCTGCGTTGGCAGAGACTACGAGGCATATTGAGACTATAGATGGGGGGAGATTGACGCTTTTCAACCCCCGACGGAGAGGGGAATGCAACTTGACATGCCAATGCCTTTCAGGCGCGACAGGGTTTTGTCTGCGGCGGTGCGGCTGCTGTATGGGCCGAGCATCACACGATTCCAGCCACCGCCTGCGGTGACCCGGCTTTCAACCCCTTCAAACGCCAGCTGTGCCCGTACCGACTCGGCCTGATCGGCTGCGCGGAACGAACCACATTGCACCATCCACTTCTGCTTCGACTCCGGTTTGGTTTCCGGCTTGGCCGCTTCCGTTTTTACTTCTTGTTTCACTTCTGGCTGACGGGTCTGCACTTGCGGAGTCACGGCCTGTGGTTTTGGTTGCTGTACCTGCGGCTTCGGCTGTTGTACCGGTTGCTGCTGCACGGGTGCTGCGCCGTTGTTGAACGGGTTGCGAGGCTGAGTGGTCTGCTGTTGCTGTACCGGTGGCGCTATCTGCTGCTGTACCGGCTGTTGTAACTGTTGTGGCCGCCCACCGTTACGCAGCTGTGAAGGATCGTTGTAAGGCACCTCAGACAGTTGCGTTGGGCGCTGCTGCATATCGGCCTGCATCTGCTCCAGCAATTGGCGCTGTTCGTCGGTCAACTGCGTTTTGGAGTTGACCTCTCCCCCGGCGGTTGGCTCGGTAGGTGTCTTGACGCCGATCTGGCGGTTCTCCAGCTCTTTGATGTAACGCCAACGCTCTTCCGGCTTCGGTGGCAGACCGTTGCCCGGGCGTGTGCCATGCGTAGGCAACATCGGCGTTTCATCCGGTTTGTTGTGGGTAATGAAATAAAGACCACCGATAAAGACAACCAGAATGGCGACGGCAAGCGCCACCACGGTTTTGGATACCTTTGGAGAACTGCGTTTTTTACGGCTGGGGGTCTTGCGCCGCGCTGCTCCTGAGCGCCCGCGGCCTACATAGTCTCTCTGTGCCACTATAATTCCGCTGTGTCGTGATGAGGTTAAAACCTATCCTCTAGCTATTTTATCGGCCATTTTGCATAAGCTTACTGCCCTGTAGGTGTAGGCAGGCTCCGGGGAGCGGTTCTGGCAAAATGACCACAACAATGATCATTACGCCGGTTTGGCCGGCGCTGGGTCAGCCATGTTACTTAACCCAAAAATATTTGACTAGCGTTTAGGGGCCGCGGTGCTGCCTCTGATGATCAATTCACTGTCCAGTAACCGGGAACCGCTGTTCACGGTTTGCCCATGCAACTGTTCCAGCAGCAGCAACATTGCCTGCTGACCAATCTGGAAGCGGGGCTGTGCCACGGTGGTCAGCGGTGGATCGCAATACTGCGCCAGCTTGATATCGTCAAAGCCGACAATCGACAGATCCTGCGGTACACGCAAGCCCAGCTTTTTCGCCTGGGACAATACGCCGATCGCCATGACGTCGCTGTGACAAAAGACCGCCGTTGGCGGTTTCGGCAGCGCCATCAGTGAGGCTAACGCCTGCGCACCGGCTTCGTAGGTGAAGTCACCCCGGGTAATATAGCTGCTTTCGACGGTAATGCCATTACGGCGTAGCGCCTGAATGTAGCCTTGCAACCGATAATGGCTCAGCGGCATCTGTTCTGGCCCGGCGATACAGGCGATCTGTTTATGGCCAAGCTGATGCAGATAATGTACGGCTTCAAACGCGGCGGTCAGGTTGTCGATATGTACCGTTGGCAGTTCCAGCTCCGGTGCAAACTCGTTGGCCATTACCATTGGCGGCAGGTTGCGTTGCTCTTCCTTGCTGGCGTCGAAAGGCAGGTTGGAGCCGAGCAGCAGCATGCCATCGATTTGTTTGGTGATGATCAGGTTAACGAAGGTGCGTTCCTGTTGGTTCTGCTGCGCACAGTCGCCGATCAGCACCAGGTAACCCTGCTGCGCTGCCGTTTGCTCGATCCCCTGGATCACGTCGGCAAAAAACGGATCGCAGATGTCCGGGACGATCACCAGGATAGTGCGGGATTCATTGCGTTTGATATTGCGTGTCAGGGCATGAGGGGAGTAACCCACGGCCAGCACGGCCTGTTCCACTTTCTGGCGCGTTGGCGTTGACACCTTTTCCGGATTCATCAGCGCACGCGACACGGTTGCCGTGGAAACGCCGGCCATTTCGGCAACGTCTTTCATGGTCGCCATGGGTAATTCTTGCTTGTGTTCCAACGCCTTTCTCCTTGCGTCAGCACCCGGCTAACGCGGTTACTTCAGTTTGCTCACAAATTCTGGCATGCAGTGGTGGTGGTGTTATTTTTAGCGTCATCCACATTCAAGCATTCCATTGCCTGGCTGAAAAAATGCCTTCACCGACATTCTAAACAGATTACGAGCCGCTTTTGTTACCTAATTTGCATGAAAAGTGTGACGCAGGAAGGTTTTTTCGTGTTCGCTCGCAAATTGTGGTGTAAACGTTTGCTTTTAACCATGGAATTGAGAGTTTTCTTAATCAACTATCAATGGGATCAACGTCTAACGTCCATTTGACTTTACGTGCCTGAGGCAGGGTGCCAATCAATGGCAACGTGCTTTTTATCAGGTGCTGTAACAGTTTTCTGGACGGGTGCTGCAACAACAGTTGCCAGCGGAAGCGACCCCCGCGTTTGGGTTGCAGTGCCGGAACCGGGCCCATTACCCACAGCGAATCATCCTTCAGCGGGCTGGCTTCCAACAGATTGCGTAGCTGCTGTAAGAACAGCGGTGCCTGCTGATTATCGTGATCTTCCGAACGCACGATGATGTGGCTGGTGTAGGGCGGCAGGAAGACGCTGCTACGCTCGGCCAGGGTTTGCTTGGCAAAGGCGTCGTAACCCTGTTGCAAAAGGATTTGCAGTAATGGGTGCTCTGGGTGATGGGTTTGCAGCAGCACTTCACCCTGCTTGCCCGCCCGCCCGGCACGGCCTGAAACCTGAGTATAAAGCTGGGCAAACCGCTCGGCAGAACGGAAATCGGCGGAGAATAGCGCGCCGTCCACGTCGAGCAACGCCACCAGGGTGACATCCGGGAAGTGGTGGCCTTTGGCCAGCATTTGCGTGCCGATCAGAATACGTGGGCCGCCACGGTGAATATCGGCCAGATGCTGTTCCAGCGATCCCTTGCGGCTGGTGGTATCGCGATCGATACGGGTAATGGCGGTTTCCGGGAACAGGGGAGCCAGTTCGTTCTCCAACTGTTCAGTACCGACGCCGACGGAAACCAGGTTGGTGGTACCGCACTGCGGGCACTGATGTGGCACCGGGCGCTGGCTGTCGCAGTGGTGGCAGCGCAGCTGGCGTTGATGCTGGTGGAACGTGTAGTAATGGTCGCAGCGCTGGCATTCGGCGATCCAACCGCACTCATGGCACAGCAGCGCGGGGGCATAGCCACGGCGGTTAAGGAACAGGATCACCTGATTGCCGTTCTTCAGGTGGTGCTGCATGCTTTTCAGCAGAGGCTGAGAGAGCCCGACCTTCAGCGGCAGGCCTTTCAAATCGATCAGATGCTGATTGGCCGGTTTGGCGTTGCCCGCCCGCTGGGTCAGTTTGAGCTGGCGGTATTTGCCTAACTGCACGTTGTGCAGCGTTTCCAGCGCCGGTGTTGCAGAGCCCATCACTAGTGGGATGTTTTCGGCGTGAGCGCGGAATACCGCCAGATCGCGAGCGTGATAGCGCCAGCCTTCCTGCTGTTTATAGGAGCTGTCGTGTTCTTCGTCGATGATGATCACCCCAAGGCGTGAGAAGGGGGTGAACAACGCCGAGCGGGTGCCGATCACAATGGCGGCTTCACCGCTGCGCGCGCGTAGCCAAACGGCCAGCCGTTCGCTGTCGTTCAGGCCGGAGTGCAGGACTTCTACCGGTGCGTTGAAGCGTTCACGAAAGCGAGCGATGGTCTGCGGGGTGAGGCCGATCTCCGGCACCAACACCAGCGCCTGCTTACCTTTCGCCAGGATATTTTCCAGCACGCTGAGGTAAACCTCTGTTTTGCCGGAGCCGGTGACCCCGGCCAGCAGCCAGGCGGCAAACTGCTCGTCTTCACTGCGGATAGCGCCCACGGCGGTGGCCTGCTCGGTATTGAGCCGCAATCGTTCGCCGAGCACGGCAAAGCCTGGCCGCCAATCCTGCGTTGCCACAGTTTGCGAACGCAGGTCGATCAAGCCTTTGGCCCGCAGCGCCTGGAGCGCGCTTTCCGTCAGCTCCAATTCGCTGACCTGATGGCGATACACCGGGCGTTGCAGCAGTGCCGCCAGTGCCTGTTGCTGCTTCGGCGCACGCTTCAGGCTTTCCGGCGGGGTTGCGCGCCCCTGTTCGGTAGCAAACCATTGCCACAGCGGGGCGGCTTCTGCGGGCTTACCCTGACGCAGCAGAATGGGCAGCGCATGGAACAACACTTCACCGATCGGGTAATGGTAGTATTCGCTGGCCCACAGCAGGATGCGCCACAAGCTGGTGGTGAACAGCGAGTCGTTATCCAGCAGGCTATCGATGGGCTTGAGCCTTTCCAGCGGCAGTTCACTGCTCTCGCTGCTGCCGGTGATGATGCCTATCGCCCGTTGCTTTCCCCAAGGCACACTGACGCGCGCGCCGATGACCGGCTGCAGGCCTGCGGGCAGCAGATAATCGAAGGTGCGGGCAAGGGGAACCGGTAGAGCAACGTGTACAACAGGCATGTGGCTGTCCAGGTAGAAAAAAGTGTTGGCTAGTTTACACGGTAGGCTGGCAAATGTACGGATCCGATTGCGCGCTACATTTTATTCTGTATAATTTGCCGCCTTTGGTATAATCCCATATCAAAACCTATTATCAACCACGTGTGGTGTCTGGCGGAACAGGGCTGGATAGCGACACGGCCTTAACTGAGGTTCTCCCATGAAAAAAGGTATTCACCCTAAATACGAAGAAGTTACTGCAAACTGCTCTTGCGGTAACGTGATCAAAATCCGCTCTACCGTGGGTCACGATCTGAACCTGGACGTTTGTGGCGAATGCCACCCGTTCTACACTGGCAAGCAGCGTGATGTTGCTACCGGTGGCCGCGTTGACCGCTTCAACAAGCGTTTCAGCGTGCCAGGCGTTAAGAAATAAGTTTTCTTATCGTCAGATGAAAAAGGCGCCTTCGGGCGCCTTTTTTCGTTTTTGCCTTCGGTGCAGGCAGGATCAATATTCCCAGGTATCAGGGTCGACACCCAATTCTCGCATCAGTACTTTCGCGGCTTCCGGGATTTCATCGCTGCGTTCTTTGCGCAGGTCTTCATCGTTCGGCAGCGGCTGGCCGGTAAAGGCGTGCAGGAATGCTTCACACAGCAGTTCGCTGTTGGTGGCGTGGCGCAGGTTGTTTACCTGGCGACGAGTCCGTTCATCCGTCAGGATTTTCAGCACCTTCAGCGGAATGGATACCGTGATTTTTTTGACTTGCTCGCTCTTTTTACCGTGTTCAGCGTAAGGGCTGACATACTCGCCGTTCCACTCAGCCATGGGACACCTTAAAATTGTCTGAAAAATACAAAATTCTAAAAACCGGCCAATTATGCCCGATCTTCACTGTGCTCACTAAATAAATGTCTACTTTACGCGATAAGGGTCACTGAATCTGATGATTTAATAGGCTATGCCTATGCATTGTTGGGCTGACATCTTATCAATATTACAAACCGCCATAATTTTAGCGGGTATTGTCCCTTTGCTCAATCTATACGCAAAGAAGTTTAGATGTCCAGATGTATTGACGTCTATATCCGCTGCGGTTAATCTTTAAGCCTCATTCCCCCACTTTCCGAGAGCCGAGCCACCCTATGACGCGTAAACCAGCCACGATTGCCGTACGTAGCGGTCTGAATGATGACGAACAGTACGGCTGCGTCGTTCCGCCGATCCATCTTTCCAGCACCTATAACTTCACCGATTTCAACCAGCCCCGAGCTCATGATTACTCACGCCGTGGTAACCCTACGCGTGATGTCGTGCAGCGTGCGCTGGCAGAATTGGAAGGAGGTGCGGGGGCGGTGATGACCGGGAGCGGGATGTCGGCGATCCATCTGGTGACCACGGTATTTCTCAAACCGGGCGATCTGCTGGTGGCCCCTCATGATTGCTACGGCGGCAGCTACCGCCTGTTCGATAGCCTGAGCAAACGCGGGGCGTATCGGGTGCTGTTTGTCGATCAAGGAAATGAAGCCGCATTGCGCGATGCGTTGGCGCAAAAACCGAAGTTGGTGCTGATCGAAAGCCCAAGCAACCCGCTATTACGCGTGGTGGATATCGCGGCCATCTGTAAAGCTGCCCACGAAGCCGGTGCGCTGACCGTGGTAGACAACACCTTCCTCAGCCCGGCGCTGCAACAGCCGATCGAACTGGGTGCCGATCTGGTCGTCCACTCTTGTACCAAATACCTCAACGGCCACTCCGACGTGGTCGCGGGCGCGGTGATTGCTAAAGATAAAGATCTGGCGGTCGAGCTGGCCTGGTGGGCCAACAATATCGGCGTCACCGGCGCGGCATTCGATAGCTATTTGTTATTGCGGGGGATGCGTACCCTGTCGCCGCGTATCAAGGCTGCACAACATAATGCCGAGGCGATTGTCGGCTATTTACAGCAGCAACCCTTGGTCAAAAAGCTGTATCATCCTTCCTTGCCAGAAAACCCTGGCCATGAGATTGCGTGCCGTCAGCAACGTGGGTTCGGTGCCATGCTCAGCTTTGAACTGGATGGGGATGAAGCGCTGCTGCGCCGTTTCCTGTCTGCTCTGGAGCTGTTTACGCTGGCGGAATCCCTGGGTGGCGTAGAAAGCCTGATCTCACATGCGGCAACCATGACTCACGCCGGTATGGCGCCAGAAGCGCGTGCCGCAGCGGGGATTTCCGAAAGCCTGCTGCGTGTTTCCGTGGGGATTGAAGACAGCGAAGATTTGATTGCCGATCTGGAACAAGCCTTCCAGGCGGCGGCTACGAGGTAAGTCATGAATGCAATTGCGGTAGCAGGGCCGGTTAGCGGGCGTCAACTGCACAAATTTGGCGGCAGCAGCCTGGCAGATGTGAAGTGTTATCTGCGGGTGGCCGGGATCATGGCCGAATACAGCCAGCCGGGTGACATGATGGTGGTGTCGGCGGCGGGGAGCACCACCAACCAACTGATCAGTTGGCTGAAGCTCAGCCAAAGCGATCGTCTTTCCGCGCATCAGGTGCAGCAAACGCTGCGCCGTTACCATAGTGAGCTGATCGGCGGGTTGTTGCCGGCGGAAACGGCGGAACCGCTGATTGCCGAATTTATCCACGATCTTGAGCGCTTGGCAATCCTGCTGGACGGCAAGGTTGATGATGCGGTGTATGCCGAAGTCGTGGGGCACGGTGAAATCTGGTCAGCCCGCCTGATGGCTGCGGTGCTGAACAAGCAGGACATGCAGGCGGCATGGCTGGACGCACGTGATTTCCTGCGTGCCGAACGTGCGGCACAACCGCAGGTTGACGAAGGCCGTTCTTATCCGTTATTGCAGCAACTGCTGGCTCAACATCCCGGCAAACGTCTGGTAGTAACCGGCTTTATTTCGCGTAATGACAGCGGTGAAACCGTGCTGCTGGGGCGCAACGGCAGTGACTATTCCGCCACGCAGGTTGGCGCGTTGGCCGGAGTGGAGCGAGTCACCATCTGGAGCGACGTGGCCGGGGTTTACAGCGCCGATCCGCGCAAAGTGAAAGATGCCTGCCTGCTGCCGCTGTTGCGTCTGGATGAGGCCAGCGAGCTGGCCCGCCTGGCGGCTCCGGTGCTACATACCCGAACCCTGCAGCCGGTGTCTGGCAGCGATATCGATCTGCAACTGCGTTGCAGCTATCAGCCGGAGCAGGGGTCGACCCGTATCGAGCGCGTGCTGGCTTCCGGCACCGGTGCCAAAATTGTCACCAGCCACGATGATGTCTGCCTGATCGAACTCAGCGTTGCGCCGCAGCATGACTTCAAGCTGGCGCAGAAAGAGTTGGATCTGGTGCTCAAGCGCGCGCAGATCAAACCGTTGGCCGTAGGGGTTCATCCTGACCGTAACCTGATCCAGCTGTGCTACACCTCTGAAGTGGTGGGCAGCGTGCTGCGCATTTTGCAGGAGGCTGGGCTACCGGGTGAACTGCAACTGCGTGAAGGGTTGGCGCTGGTAGCGTTGGTGGGCGCGGGCGTGTGCAAAAATCCGCTGCATAGCCATCGTTTCTATCAGCAGTTGAAGGACCAGCCGGTGGAGTTCATCTGGCAGGCCGAGGATGGTATCAGCCTGGTGGCCGTGCTGCGTCAGGGACCGACTGGTCTGCTGATCCAGGGCCTGCACCAAACGCTGTTCCGCGCGGAAAAGCGTATTGGCCTGGTGCTGTTTGGCAAAGGCAATATCGGTTCGCGTTGGCTGGAACTGTTTGCTCGTGAACAGAAGAATATCTCTGCGCGCAGCGGCTTTGAGTTTAGCCTGGCAGGGGTGGTGGATAGCCGTCGCAGCCTGCTCGATTATGACGGATTGGATGCCAGCCGCGCGCTGGCGTTCTTTGAAGATGAAGCGCAGGAACTGGACGAAGAGTCGCTGTTCCTGTGGATGCGGGCGCACCCGTTCGACGATCTGGTGGTGCTCGACGTCACCGCCAGTGGGGAGTTGGCGGAGCAATATCTGGACTTTGCCAGCTATGGTTTCCATGTGATCAGCGCCAACAAGCTGGCGGGGGCCTCATGCAGCGCCAATTACCGCCAGATCCGCGATGCGTTTGCCAAAACGGGCCGCCACTGGCTGTATAACGCCACCGTGGGAGCCGGGTTACCGGTGAACCATACCGTGCGCGATCTGCGCGACAGCGGGGATAGCATCCTTGCGATCAGCGGCATCTTCTCCGGCACGCTTTCCTGGCTGTTTCTGCAGTTTGACGGCACGGTGCCGTTTACCGATCTGGTGGATCAGGCCTGGCAGCAGGGGCTGACGGAACCGGATCCGCGTGTTGACCTGTCAGGACAAGACGTGATGCGTAAGCTGGTGATCCTGGCGCGTGAAGCGGGTTATGACATTGAACCTAACCAGGTGCGTGTGGAGTCACTGGTGCCTGCAGGTGCGGAGCAAGGGTCCATCGACCAGTTCTTCGAGAACGGCGACGCGCTGAATCAGCAAATGCTACAGCGTTTCGAAGCGGCCAACGAAATGGGCCTGGTGCTGCGCCACGTGGCGCGTTTCGATGCTAATGGCAAAGCGCGCGTTGGCGTTGAGGCCGTGCGGCCAGAACACCCGCTGGCTTCGCTGCTGCCCTGTGACAACGTGTTTGCCATCGAGAGCCGCTGGTACCGCGACAACCCGCTGGTGATCCGTGGGCCAGGGGCCGGTCGCGACGTGACGGCTGGAGCCATCCAGTCCGACCTTAACCGCTTGGCACAACTGCTTTAAATCCTCGCTTTAGCCTCGGGGGTGGCGCCGCGCTGCCCCCGTTCAATCCTTCAACATGAAATTCTCTCATCTTGCGTGAGGATTAATCATCGTATCTCCCTCACTTTCCTGTTGACTCTTCAGGCAACATCCGGCATTTTCTATCTAGACGTCTAAACGTATAGACGCTTATTATAACGAAGCAAAACAGTGATCGATAAGAGGCGGACAGGGTATGAGTTTTTATCACGCAAACCAGCGGGAAGCGCTGAATCAGAGTCTGGCAGAGTTAAACGGCCAGATTAACGTGTCGTTCGAGTTCTTCCCGCCGCGCACCAGCGAGATGGAAGATACCTTGTGGCAGTCGATCGATCGCCTGAGCAGCCTCAAACCCAAGTTTGTTTCTGTGACCTACGGTGCCAACTCGGGTGAGCGCGACCGTACCCACAGTATCATCAAGGGGATCAAAGAGCGCACTGGTCTGGAAGCAGCGCCTCACCTGACCTGTATTGATGCCAGCCCGGCGCAGCTGCGTGAGATCGCTACTGATTACTGGAACAGCGGTATCCGCCATATCGTTGCGCTGCGTGGCGATTTACCACCAGGCGGTGGCAAGCCGGAGATGTATGCGACCGATCTGGTCACGCTGCTCAAAGACGTCGGCGACTTTGATATTTCTGTCGCGGCCTACCCGGAAGTGCATCCGGAAGCGAAAAGCGCCCAGTCAGACCTGATCAACCTGAAACGTAAAATCGATGCCGGTGCCAACCGTGCCATCACCCAGTTCTTCTTCGACGTTGAAAGTTATCTGCGTTTTCGTGACCGCTGTGTGACTGCTGGCATCGACGTAGAAATCGTGCCTGGCATTCTGCCAGTGTCCAACTTCAAGCAGCTACAGCGCTTTGCCACCATGACCAACGTGCGGGTGCCAAGCTGGATGACCAGCATGTTTGCCGGGCTGGATGACGATGCGGAAACCCGCAAGATGGTCGGCGCCAATATCGCCATGGATATGGTGAAGATCCTGAGCCGCGAAGGAGTCAAAGATTTCCACTTCTATACGCTCAACCGTGCGGAAATGAGTTACGCCATCTGCCATACCCTGGGCGTGCGCCCCGCTGCAGTGGTGGGCTGATAGATAGCGGTTGCCGTTGCGGCAACCGCGACATCATCAAGGGACGGCCGGGTGCGTGAGCATCTCCACAAACCACTGCCGGAATCCTTCGACATCGATTTCTAGACAGACTTCGGCATTGGCTGGCAGTTTCAAACGGTTGGCCAGATCGACGCAGGTCGTTCCTCTGGTCAGCTCACCTTGCGTTTCTACCGCCACATGGCAGGCCTGAGTGGTAAATAGCTCGGGTTTTGCCAGATAGGCCAGAGCGCATAAATCATGCATTTTCAGCCCACGGCTCATACTCCCACCCCGATAGTGTTGGAACAGGCTATGCAGCATGGCCCCGGTGCGGTTCAGCGTCGGTAAGCTGGCTATCATCTCGGCGGTGAGCGTAGCCCGGTTGGTGACGTCCAGACCGCACATGACAATCGGGATACCGCTGGCAAACACCATGCTGGCGGCCTCGGGATCCACGTAGATATTGAACTCCGCGTTTGGCGTATGGTTGCCACGGCTGGCGGAGCCTCCCATCATGACGATCCGCGCGATGGATGGTTTACATTCCGGGTAGAGCGTGAGCAACAGGGCAATGTTGGTTAACGGGCCAATCGGCACCAAGACTATCGGTTCCTTGCTGGCCAGTAGCAGGTCACGCATCACTTCAACGGCATGACCGTCAACGATCTGCCGTGTCGGCTTTTCAAACTCGTATCCATCCAGGCCGGAGTTGCCGTGAATATGGCTGGCATCCTCCAGTTTACGTACCAGCGGAGCCGCTGCCCCGCGAGCTACGGGCGTTGATGCGCCCAGGAAATGCAGCAGGCGCAGCGCATTGTTGGTGGTTTTATCCACGCTAACGTTGCCAGCTACCGTACTTACCAGGCGCAGGTCGATTTTGGGATGAAACAGCGCGGCAACCAGCGCGACGGCGTCATCAATACCGGGATCGGTATCCAGGATCATGGCAATAGGTGCAGAGCTAGAGGACATAATATCTCCCATACAGAGTTAGTGCTGATGGTCAAAATAGCTGATAGTGCTCATTTGCATCTCCTCAGAACGAATAGCGGATCAGCGTGAAAATCAGGGTGGCGATAAACCCGATCAGCAACGGCACCGAGGTTCTTTTGACCACCTCAATCGGGCTGACTTTGACTACTGATGCCACGATGATCACCACCGCAGAGACTGGCGACATCGCACGGATAAGGTTTGACGTCAGCTGCATCGGCAGGGCAATCATCACCGGATCGACGTGAGCCTGAGTGGCTATCGAAGGAATGAGCTCGATAAAGGAGTAGAACACCGCATTACCGCTACCGCTGATCAGCGTGATCAGCGCGGTCAGGCCAGAGAAGATAAACATCAGGCCGATCCCGGCGTTGTTGACCTCTTTAACCAGCGAGGCCACGGTGCCGATGGCCCCGATGACGGTCAACCCGGCCACCAGGGTGCTGGCAGCCACGATCAACACCACCACCTGCGAGAAGCCTTGCCCCATGCCGGTAAAGAACAGCGACGAGTTTTTCATTTGCTCGCGCAGGTCGCCCTTGCGGATCAGTTCCACAATAAAGGCCAGGGCAAACGAGAACAGGGTAATTTCCACCAGGCCGATTTTTATCTGGCGGAAGAACAGGCCAAATACCACGATCAGGAATAACGGGATCAGCGGGAATATGGCGTAGTAAGCCGGAGGGAGCAGGCTGTTGGTGGCCAATTTACTCTCATCGACGTCGGTAAACGCGGCGGCACCCTGGCGCTTATCCATGTACTTTTGCCAGAAATAGTGCGCGATGCCGATAATGACCAGCACCGGCAGTGAGATAACGGCATGGTGCATAGTGACGTAGTCCACCACGTGTTCGAAACCCAGGATTTTGGCTGCGACCACATTATCGCCACCCAGCGGTGTGGGTACGATGGTGGCAGTGGTGGCAATGACCCCGGCGGCGCTGAGTGAGGACATGTTTGCCACGCGCAGAATGGGGTAAAGCGTAGCCATTAAAATCACGGCGAGTGAGGCGGCGCTGGGAATAATCAACGACAGCAGTGACCCTATCCAGAACACGATCGGTACCAGAATATAGGGGGAGCGGATCTTCGCGATGGGTTTTGACATGATTTTAACAGCGACATCGTTTGCGCCAATGTGCGACATATAAGCGGAAAAGCCGAACAGCACCATGATGATGATGCCTGCCCGGCTAAACTGCTTGATGAAATCCAGCTCGATTTGTTTTAACGGATCCAACCAGACGGTGCCCGTCCCCGTTCCGGCGCTCAAAATCGGCAAGCCCAAGGTGGCTGCCGCCAACATGAGTACGATCCCTGAGCTAAACAACACCAGCTTGGTGTCGTAATTCTTGGCAATGGCGTAACCGGCCACGACGAGTACTGCCAAGCTGATTATTAGTGCTACATCCATTTACTTTCCCTGTCATTATCAATCTTCATGATAAATATCTTTCTGTGGGGATATTTTCAAGAAGGTAAGGTCTTTGGCTATTACCAGTAACGAATAGTACCGGTAATTTTGATGTTAACTGCATTATTGGACCACAAGTTCAGCATAATCAATGCAAAAGGTGTGGTCAAACTGAGCATGGACTCAGAATGAGTGTCAGCAATGATAGTCTTGATAACCCGTAGCGAGTGACCGCTGGGGCAAAATATGCAGATTGGGAACGGGGGATCGCCGGGGGAAAATAAGCACCGACGCCGATCGCATCGGTGCTTGCTGCAAAGATGAAGCAATATTAGCCGGTGTTGCGCATCCCGGCTGCCACGCCAGCAATAGTGACCATCAGCGCCTGCTCAACGCGGGCATCCGGATGCTCCTGCTGGCGCGAACGGTGCAGCAGCTCGGCCTGCAACACGTTCAGCGGGTCGGTGTAGACGTTGCGCAACGCGATAGATTCAGCGATCCACGGCAGGTCTTCCATCAGATGGTCGTCGTTGGCAATGGTCAGCACCGTCTTGATATCGCTGGCCAATTGATCACGCAACTGTTGGCCGAGCGGCCACAGGGACTTGTCTACCAGACGCTGATCGTAGTATTCGGCCAGCCACAGGTCGGCTTTGGCGTATACCATCTCCAGCATTGCGATACGGGTAGAGAAGAACGGCCAGTTGTGGCACATGGCTTCCAACTGGTCCTGCTTGCCAGCCTTCACCGCTTCCTGCAGGCCAGCACCGGCACCCAGCCAGGCTGGCAGCATCAGGCGGTTCTGAGTCCAGGCGAAGATCCAAGGAATGGCACGCAGGCTTTCAACACCGCCGTTCGGGCGGCGTTTGGCCGGGCGTGAACCCAATGGCAGTTTCCCCAGTTCCTGCTCTGGCGTAGCGGCGCGGAAGTAAGGCACAAACTCAGGGTTTTCACGCACGTAACCGCGATACATGTTGCACGAGGTTTCGGACAGTTCATCCATCAGCGTGCGCCATTCTGGCTTAGGCTCCGGCGGTGGCAACAGGTTGGCTTCCAACACCGCACCGGCGTACAGCGCCAGGCTGCTGATGGTGACTTCTGGCAGACCGAATTTAAAGCGGATCATCTCGCCCTGTTCGGTCACGCGCAGGCCACCTTTCAGGCTGCCTGGTGGTTGGGACAGCAGAGCGGCGTGCGCAGGTGCGCCACCACGGCCAATGGAACCACCACGGCCATGGAACAGCGTCAGTGCTACTCCGGCCTTCTCACAGGTTTTGATCAGTGCGTCCTGTGCACGGTATTGCGCCCAGGAGGCCGCCATCACGCCAGCATCTTTTGCCGAGTCGGAATAGCCGATCATGACCATCTGTTTGCCCTGAATAAAACCGCGATACCAGTCGATGTTCAGCAACTGGGTCATCACGTCTTCGGCGTTGTTCAGATCGTCGAGGGTTTCGAACAGCGGGGCTACCGGTAGCGCGAATGGGCAACCAGTCTCCTTTAACAACAGGTGCACGGCCAAGACGTCGGACGGGGTACGTGCCATGGAAATGACGTAGGCGGCGATCGAACCTTGTGGCGCTTCGGCGACTACCTTGCAGGTTTCCAGCACTTCCTGAGTGTCTGCACTCGGCTCCCACTTCAGTGGCACCAGCGGACGCTTGGAGTTCAGCTCACGGATCAGGAATGCCTGTTTGTCGGCTTCTGACCAGCTCTCATAATCCCCCAGGCCCAGATAACGGGTCAGTTCGGCAATGGCTTCGGTATGGCGGGTGCTTTCCTGGCGCACGTCGATACGCACCAGCGGCACGCCAAAGCAGCGCACGCGGCGCAGCGTGTCCAGCAGTTGGCCGTTGGCGATAATGCTCATGCCACAGGCCACCAAAGATTGGTAGCAGGCATACAGCGGTTCCCACAGCTGTTCGTTATGTTCCAGCAGATCGTGCGGACGCAGCACGCGTTCACCCTTCAGGCGGCCTTCAAGGTAGGCCTGGGAGCTCATCAGCTGGCTGCGCAGTTGCTTCATCAATTCGCGATAAGGTTCTTGAACTTCGTCACCACCGGCCAATGCCCGCAGTTCCGGGGTACATTCGGTCATCGACAGTTCGGAAACCAGCACCTGAATATCACGGGTGAACAGATCGCAGGCCTTCCAGCGGCTCAGCAACAGCACGTGACGGGTGATTTCGGCGGTCACGTTCGGGTTGCCGTCGCGGTCGCCACCCATCCAGGAGGTGAAGCGGATAGGCACGGCTTCTACCGGCAGGCGGTAATCGATAGAGTTTTCCAGCTGTTCGTTGAACTCGCGCAGGAAAGCCGGTACGCCTTCCCACAGGCTGTTTTCCACCACGGCAAAGCCCCATTTGGCTTCATCAACCGGGGATGGGCGATTCTTGCGGATCTCGTCGGTATGCCAGGATTGCGCGACCAACTGGCGCAGACGGCGCATGATTTTATTGCGCTCGTAGTCGGCCAGATCGTTATGGTCCAGCTGGCTCAGGCAGGTGTTCACCTCAACCAGCTTGTGGATCAGGGTGCGGCGGGTGATTTCCGTTGGGTGAGCGGTCAGGACCAGCTCGATGGAAAGATCGTCCACCGCTTTTTGCAGCTGTTTGTTATCCAGCTTGTTGTCTTTCAGCTTGGTAAACAACTGCGCCAAGGCTTCCGGGTTGCTGGCCGCTTCGCCGTGCGGCGAGATGCTGTGGTATTGCTCGGCAACGTTGGTCAGGTTGAGGAATTGGCTGAAGGCGCGGGCAACGGGCAGCAGCTCATCGTTAGACAGGTTCTGCAGCGTAGAGAGCAGCTCCTGACGATGCGCCTCGTTACCGGCACGTGAAGATTTGGAAAGCTTACGGATAGTTTCAACGCGATCGAGAATATGCTCGCCCAGCGCTTCTTTAATGGTATCGCCTAGCAGTTTGCCGAGCATACTGACATTACTTCGCATTGCCGAATATTGTTCGTTCATATAATCCCTGACCCAGTTCTTTGCATACTTATCATCCTCCGATTGCAGCGTTTTTCACCACTACCTGAACACGATGAGTACGTGATTTTTCATCTTGTAAGTAAATTTCACGTGCCGTCGCAACCTGCCGGTTTTAGCCGATCACGTGCCTGTCCAATCATCAATTGACA
The DNA here is from genome assembly GCF_019968685.1 of Serratia sp. JSRIV006. NCBI lineage: Bacteria > Pseudomonadati > Pseudomonadota > Gammaproteobacteria > Enterobacterales > Yersiniaceae > Serratia > Serratia sp. JSRIV006. The sequence continues at coordinate 5,528,987 of NZ_CP074137.1, read as the reverse complement.
CTATTTTTAGCAAAAAAACATCAAATTCGGCGTATTTTCTGAAATTTAATTACGCGCTGTCGGTTATCAGTCTGGCTTATCGGCGTAAATTGCTACGTCTTAAGAGGTAGGGGATGGTAACCCATTCCCCTGTTGTTATTAAGGTTTATTGCCGGCAGAAATGGTCGACCAACTGACCCAGCAGCTTACGCGTTGGCTCAATAAACGCGGTATCCAGATATTCATCCGGCTGATGCGCCTGGTTGATCGAACCTGGGCCGAGCACCAGCGTTGGGCATACTTCCTGGACGAACGGTGCTTCGGTGCAGTAATTGACCACTTCGGTGCGTGAACCCAGCAGTTTTTCAATCACCGCCACCATGTGATGGTCGGTTGGGCATTCGTAGCCAGGGATCGGCGGATGCAACTCATCGATCGTCAAGCGGCCAGGCCAACGTTGGCTTACCGGCGCCAGCGCTTCGTGCAGGAGTTCGTTGATGTTATCCAACGTCATCCCCGGCAATGGGCGAATATCCATATGCAGTTCACAGCAGGCACAGATACGGTTGGCCGCATCGCCGCCGCTGATATGGCCAAAGTTCATGGTTGGGTAAGGCACAGCAAACGCCGGGTTGTTGTAGCGCTCCTGTAGCGTTTTGCGCAATGCCATCAGATGCCCAATGGACTCATGCATCAGATCGATGGCATTGACGCCGCGCGCCGGATCGCTCGAATGGCCCGACTGGCCAACGATGCGGATCGCACTTGAGATATGGCCTTTGTGCGCGCGCACCGGTTGCAGCGAGGTTGGCTCGCCGATGATGGCAAAGTCCGGGCGGATTTTGCTGGAGGCAGCAAAGTAACGTGCACCAGCCATCGTCGTTTCTTCATCAGCGGTGGCTAAAATGTACAGCGGCTTGGTCAGCTTGCTGGCATCGATATCGCGTACCGCATCGAGGATAAAGGCGAAAAAACCCTTCATGTCGGCGGTACCCAGCCCGTACAGCTTGTTGTCGTGCTCGGTCAGGGTAAAGGGATCTCGCGTCCAGCGCCCCTGATCGTAAGGCACCGTGTCGGTATGGCCCGCCAGCAGCAGGCCGCCGCTGCCTTCGCCGAGGCTCGCCAGCAGGTTGAATTTGTTGCGGGTGTCCGGCACGGGCTGCACGTCGACGCGGAAGCCCAAATCGTTGAACCAGCCGGCCAGCAAGTTGATTAATGCTTCATTACTCTGATCGAGGGCGCCATCGGTGGCGCTGATCGACGGAGTGGCGATCAACGCCCGGTACAGCTCAATAAATGGAGGTAATTTCATCTTCACTGTTGACAGCCTTTGGTTAGGATAGTATCAATATTCATGCATTTATTTTGAATAAAAATACAGTAAGCTAGAGCGTAAGGGAACCTGTAACCCGGATGTTGATAAAAACATCACGCTCAACCACGTGGGTGAACCGCGCAACAACGCGACCAAGCCCTGCTACCAGGGTCGCCGTGACTCTTAGATTGCTAGCCAAGAAGGTGAAAGGCCACATGTTGAATACGCTGATTGTTGGTGCCAGCGGTTATGCCGGAGCAGAGCTCACGGCTTACCTGAATCGCCACCCACACATGAACATAACCGCTTTAGCGGTTTCAGCGCAAAGTGCAGATGCAGGAAAATTGCTTTCCGAGCTGCACCCTCAATTAAAAGGCATCGTCGATCTGCCATTACAACCGCTGGTTGACGTTGCCGCAGCGGCCAAAGGCATCGACGTTGTTTTCCTCGCGACCGCCCATGAGGTGAGCCACGACATCGCGCCAGCATTCCTGGCCGCCGGTTGCGTGGTGTTCGATCTCTCCGGCGCCTTCCGCGTACAGGATGCGGATTTTTATCAGCAGTATTATGGTTTTACACACCAGCATGCCGACTGGCTGGCGCAGGCGGTTTACGGCCTGGCAGAGTGGCAGAGCGAAAAACTCAAGCAGGCGCAGCTGATTGCCGTGCCGGGCTGCTACCCAACGGCAGCGCAGCTGGCACTCAAACCGCTGCTCGACAAGCAATTGCTGAACCTGGCTCAATGGCCAGTGATCAACGCCGTCAGTGGCGTGAGCGGTGCAGGGCGTAAAGCCAGCGTCACGACCAGTTTCTGTGAAGTCAGCCTGCAACCTTACGGCCTGTTCAATCACCGTCATCAGCCAGAAATCTCTGCTCATCTCGGGGTGCCTGTCATCTTTACGCCACATCTGGGTAACTTCCCACGGGGTATTCTGGAAACCATCACCTGCCGCCTGAACAAGGGCGTCACCGCGCAGGACGTGGCGGCGGCTTACCATGCGGCTTACGATGATAAACCGCTGGTACGGCTGTACGACCAAGGGGTGCCAGCACTGAAATCCGTGGTGGGCCTGCCGTTCTGTGATATCGGTTTTGCCGTTCAGGGCGAGCATCTGATCGTCGTAGCTGCAGAAGATAACCTGTTGAAAGGTGCGGCGGCCCAGGCGGTGCAGTGTCTGAATATCCGTTTCGGCTTCCCGGAAACCCAATCCTTACTTTAAATCAGCGTGAGTAAACAGCAATGAATCCATTGATTATCAAACTAGGTGGCGTGCTACTGGACAGTGAAGAAGCGCTGGAGCGTTTGTTTACCGCGCTGGATGTCTATCGCCAGGAACATCAGCGCCCGCTGGTGATCGTTCACGGCGGCGGCTGCGTGGTAGATGAGCTGATGAAACAGCTCTCCCTGCCGGTAGTGAAGAAGAACGGCCTGCGTGTCACTCCAGCCGATCAGATCGATATCATCACCGGCGCGCTGGCAGGAACGGCCAATAAAACCCTGCTGGCCTGGGCGGTGAAGCACAAAATTAATGCCGTTGGTCTGAGCCTGGCAGACGGTGGCAGCGTTGCGGTTACGCAGCTGGATCCAGCGTTGGGCCACGTAGGCCATGCAGTTCCAGGAACACCTGCGCTGCTCAATACCTTGTTAGGCGCTGGCTACCTGCCGGTGGTCAGCTCCATCGGCATCACTGCCGAGGGGCAACTGATGAACGTGAACGCCGATCAGGCAGCGACGGCCCTGGCCGCCACGCTGGGGGCGGATTTAATCCTGCTGTCGGATGTCAGCGGTATTCTCGACGGCAAAGGGCAGCGCATCGCGGAAATGACAGCACAAAAAGCCGAGCAACTGATTGCTCAAGGCATCATTACCGATGGTATGGTGGTGAAGGTCAATGCAGCGCTGGATGCTGCACGTACCCTTGGCCGCCCGGTAGATATCGCCAGCTGGCGTAATGCCGAAAAGCTCCCTGCTCTGTTTAATGGTGTGTCGATTGGCACCCGGATCCTCGCTTAAATTTAGAATTAAAAAGGAATAACACAATGCAAAACAAAGGCATCAAGAAAATCGTTCTGGCGTACTCCGGCGGTCTGGATACTTCGGCCATCATTCCATGGCTGAAAGAGAACTACGGCGGCTGTGAAGTGGTAGCCTTCGTGGCGGACATCGGCCAGGAGCGCGGCGATCTGGAAGGCGTTGAGCAGAAAGCTCTGCAATCCGGTGCCTCTGAGTGTCATGTTGTCGATCTACGTGAAGAGTTTATCCGTGACTACGTTTATCCGGTGCTGCAGACCGGCGCACTGTACGAAGGCAGCTACCTGCTGGGGACTTCAATGGCGCGTCCGATCATTGCCAAGGCTCAGGTTGAGCTGGCACTGAAAGTGGGTGCTGATGCGCTGTGTCACGGGGCTACTGGTAAAGGCAACGATCAGGTGCGTTTCGAAACCACCTATACCGCATTGGCTCCACACCTGAAGGTCGTCGCGCCTTGGCGTGAGTGGAACCTGCGTTCCCGTGAAGCACTGCTGGATTACCTGAAAGAGCGTAATATCCCAACCACCGCTTCGCTGGAGAAGATCTACAGCCGTGACGAAAACGCCTGGCACATCTCTACCGAAGGCGGCGTGCTGGAAAGCCCGTGGAATGCGCCAAACAAAGATTGCTGGGTCTGGACTGTCGATCCGTTGGAAGCACCGGACAAGCCAGAACAAGTGACCGTGACCGTTGAGAAAGGCTGTGTAGTGGCCGTTAACGGTGAAGCCATGAGCCCGTACAAGTGCCTGGAAGCCCTGAACGTGTTGGGTGCCAAACATGGCGTGGGCCGTATCGATATCGTGGAAAACCGCCTGGTAGGCATCAAATCCCGTGGTTGCTATGAAACCCCAGGAGGCACCATTATGGTTGCCGCGCTGCGCGGGATCGAGCAGTTGGTACTGGATCGTGATAGCTTTAAATGGCGTGAGCAGTTGGGCCTGGAAATGTCCTATGTGGTCTACGATGGCCGCTGGTTTGCTCCGCTACGTCGTTCCATTCAGGCTTCAGCACAAGCGCTGGCGGAAGAAGTTAACGGCGAAGTGGTATTGCAGCTGTATAAAGGCCAGGTGACGGCGATCCAGAAGAAATCGGCCAACAGCCTGTACTCAGAAGAATTTGCGACCTTTGGCGAAGACGAAGTTTACGATCACAGCCATGCGGGTGGCTTTATCCGTCTGTTCTCGCTCTCTTCCCGTATTCGCGCGTTGAACGAGAAGAAAAAGTAACGTTGTTGGTTTAGCGTCAATTAGAGGGGCGCAGCATGCTGCGCCCTTTCGCATACTTATTCAGGAGCAAGATTATGGCACTTTGGGGCGGACGGTTTAGTCAGGCAGCGGATCAGCGGTTCAAACAGTTAAATGATTCCCTGCGCTTTGACTATCGCCTGGCGGAACAGGATATTGTGGGCTCCGTCGCCTGGTCAAAAGCGCTGGTGACCGTCAACGTACTGACGTCAGCAGAGCAACAGCAGCTTGAGCAGGCACTGAACGTGCTGCTGGAAGAAGTGCAGGCCGATCCTCTGGCGATCGTTAACAGCGACGCAGAAGATATTCACAGCTGGGTCGAGCAGAAGCTGATCGAGAAAGTCGGCGATCTGGGCAAAAAGCTGCATACCGGCCGCAGCCGTAACGATCAGGTGGCCACCGATCTGAAACTGTGGTGCAAACATCAGGTTAGTGAACTGCTTCAGGCATTGATACAGCTGCAACAGGCGCTGGTGGAAACCGCCGAAGCCAATCAGGATGCGGTGATGCCGGGTTATACCCACCTGCAGCGCGCCCAGCCGGTGACTTTTGCCCACTGGTGCCTCGCTTACGTTGAGATGCTGGCGCGTGATGAAAGCCGCCTGCAGGATACGTTGAAACGCCTGGACGTCAGCCCGCTGGGTAGCGGTGCCTTGGCCGGAACCGCTTATCCTATCGACCGTGAACAACTGGCTGGCTGGTTGGGCTTTGCCTCTGCTACGCGCAACAGTCTGGACAGCGTCTCCGATCGTGACCACGTGCTGGAACTGCTGTCCAATGCGGCCATCAGCATGGTGCACCTGTCGCGCTTTGCCGAAGACCTGATCTTCTTCAACAGCGGCGAAGCGGCGTTTGTCGAGCTTTCGGATCGCGTGACCTCTGGCTCATCCCTGATGCCGCAGAAGAAAAACCCGGATGCGCTAGAGCTGATCCGTGGCAAGTCTGGCCGCGTGCAAGGGGCTTTGACCGGCATGATGATGACGTTGAAAGGCCTGCCGTTGGCCTACAACAAAGACATGCAGGAAGACAAAGAAGGGCTGTTCGACGCGCTCGACACCTGGATGGATTGCCTGCAGATGGCGGCGTTGGTGCTGGACGGCATTCAGGTGAAGCGCCCGCGTTGCCAGGAAGCGGCACAGCAAGGTTATGCTAACGCCACTGAGCTGGCCGACTATCTGGTTGCCAAAGGCGTGCCGTTCCGCGAAGCGCACCACATTGTGGGTGAAGCGGTAGTGGAAGCGATCCGCCAGGGCAAACCGTTGGAAGACCTGCCGTTGAGCGATTTGCAGAAATTCAACAGCGTGATTGGTGACGATGTTTATCCGATCCTGTCGCTGCAATCTTGCCTGGATAAGCGTGCGGCCAAGGGCGGCGTTTCTCCTCAGCAGGTTGCCTATGCAATCGCCGAGGCGAAAAAACGCCTGTTCTAAGCTACGCCGAGGGCAGCGCAATGCTGCCCTTATCCTGCCAACCGGGCGCACAAATAGCGGTTCAGGCTAACGCCTTCATCCATAGCATTAATCGCCAGGCGGCGATGCTGTTCCGGGGTCATCCGCAGCACCAGTTTCCCACTGAAATTTTTCTCTGCCAGTGCCTCTGGCGGCGTTTCACCTTGGGAAAGCATATCGGCAATCACATCGCGGACCAGCTTTTCAATGCCGTCCAGCGCTGCGGTGCGGGTAGGTGCCAGCCATGACAGAGAAGGAAACTCCGTACAGAGGCCGACATACTCGCTATCCTCCGTTGACCAGGTGATGCGGTAAGTGTAGTGCTCATGTTTTTCCATTTTCTTCCTCCAGTTTGATCAGCGCGCTGATCACCTGTTTGACCTGATATACCTTTGCCATGCCGCTATCTGCACGTTGGATATTCACGCGTGGATCCCCCGGCCAAGGCATTTTGTAAACCTTGTGACTGCCACCGTTCAAGCGGGGTGGGCCAAACCAGTAGGTGCAGATCTTTACTAATGTGTTGAATTTGATATTGGCTTGCCGCTGTTGCAGATCGTCAATGGTTTCTCTGAGTCCTTTCATTTAGCTGTCCCATATTAGTATCAATATTAGTATCATTTCAAGGTGAGGGAGCATAAAAATGACGCTAAAACCAAAACTCGGCAAGCAAGGAGATTCAAGGTTGGAATGCCATACGCAAAAAAACCGGGCGCGAAGGCCCGGTGGATGGTGACTGATAGCAGAGATAAAGGCTTATTCGCCAGGGCAACGCTGGCAGCGTTCGGCCTCAGACTCACCCAGCTTCAGCTTGGCTTGCAGATCGCGTAGCGCGGTTCGCAACCCTTCTTCGATCACCGGATGATAGAACGGCATATCCAGCATTTGGTCGATGGTCATCTGCTGCTGATGTGCCCAGGCCAGCAGATGGGCGATATGCTCCACGTCTGGCCCCATCATCTCTGCCCCCAGGAAGCGGCCAGTCCCTTGCTCGCCATAGACGTGCAAGATGCCTTTATTGCGTAGCATCACCCGGGAACGGCCCTGGTTTTCGAAGGATACGGCACCCACTTCAAAACAGCCGCAGGCGCTGAATTTCTGGTTCAGTTCACGGAAGGTTGAGCCGACCATGGCAATTTGCGGGTCTGAAAACACCACGGAAATCGCACTGCGACGTAACCCTGGCGTTACTTCTGGGAAGCTGCCCGCGTTGTGCCCGGCAATACGAGCCTGATCGCTGGCTTCGTGGAGCAGTGGCAATTGGTTGCTGGCATCGCCGGCGATGAAAATATGCGGCACGCTGGTTTGCATGGTTAAGCGATCGGCCTGTGGTACGCCTTTGGCATCCAGCACCAGGGTGGTATTTTCCAACCCCAGCTTGTCGACGTTCGGGCGGCGGCCGGTGGCGGCCAGCACGTAATCCACCATCATTTCCTGCGGTTGACCGTGCAGATCCTGGTAGCGGATAAACACTTTGTCGCCTTCACGCTGCATGATGTCTACTTTGACATCTGGGTCGAGATAGAACTCTTCACCCAGCGTTTTAGCGGCATATTCCCGTACTATGCTGTCGGTCAGCGGGCCAACCGCGCCACCAACGCCGAACACTTTCGTGGTAACGCCAAGGCGATGCAGCGCCTGGCCCAGTTCCAATCCGATCACCCCTGGGCCAAATACCGCTACGGACTGCGGCAAATCATCCCAGTTAAACACATCGTCATTGACGATCAGGCGGTCGCCAAGGTCGTTCCACGGCGCAGGCCAGCTAGGGCGGGAACCGGTGGCAATCACGATACGCTGCGCGACGATGCGCGTATGCTCGTCAACCTGCAGGGTGTTGTCGTCAATGAAGCGGGCATAGCCCTGAATTTTATCTGCGGCCGGGATGCTATCGACCCCTTCCAGTACAAAACCGACGAAGCGATCGCGCTCGCGTTTGACGCGATCCATCACTTCACGGCCATTAATGGTGGTTTTTCCCGCAGGATGGATGCCAAACCCTGGAGCACGTTCGATCTGATGCACCGCTTCTGCCGCAGCAATCAGCAATTTGGAAGGCATACAGCCAACGCGGGCACAGGTAGTGCCAAAAGGTCCGCCCTCAATCATCACCACGCTCGGGGTAGAAAGTTTTGCTGCGCGGTAAGCGCCTAGTCCGGCTGTGCCGCCGCCAATAACGGCGACGTCGACATTCAACAGTTTCATATCCGCTCCTGAAGGGAATAAAAAAAGGGCGGGTTAGCACCCGCCAAAGGTCACATTACTTCTATTCCGCTAGGTTTTTCAGGCGACAGATTGTTGAACCGTGCCTGAGACCCATCGGGTTTATTTTTATCATTCAGGCTGACAGGAAGTTTTCCAGATCGTCGCTACCACCGATGTGGCGACCACCGATAAACACCTGTGGCACGGTAGCGCGGCCGCTGACAGCGCGCAGGCTGACCGTGGTCGCGTCTTGGCCCAACACGATTTCTTCATATTGGATCCCGCGCTCTTGCAGCATTTGTTTGGCTTTGGCGCAGAACGGGCAGCCCGGCTTGGTAAACAGGGAGACCGATTCCTGCACTTGGAATTCCGGTGCCAGGTACTTCAGCATGGTATCGGCGTCAGAGACTTCAAACGGGTCGCCCGGCTTGTTTGGCTCGACGAACATTTTTTCTACCACGCCGTTACGCACCAGCATGGAGTAGCGCCATGAACGTGGGCCAAAGCCCAGATCGGCTTTCTCAACCAGCATGTTCATGCCCTTGGTGAACTCACCGTTGCCGTCCGGCACGAAGGTAATATTTTCGGCGTGTTGATCGGCTTTCCAGGCGTTCATCACAAAGGTGTCGTTCACCGAGACGCACAGGATGCTGTCAACGCCGTGTTGCTTGAACACGCTGGACAGTTCGTTATAGCGCGGCAAATGGCTTGATGAGCAGGTTGGGGTGAACGCGCCCGGCAAGGAGAACACGATCACGGTTTTGTCTTTGAACAGGTCATCAGTGGTCACGTCAATCCATTGGTCGCCCTGGCGAGTATGGAAGGTAACCTGAGGGACTTTTTTGCCTTCTTGACTGGTAAACATGAATTAACCCCTTAATTAGAAAAATGAATTTTTTATGTTGGCGCCGTTGCGCTTCGTTGGGGGACATTATTCACTGCGGGGCTTGATAGTTCTAATCACTCGTTGCTATCTTATCTATCGCCATGAGCTATCATGGCCAGGAGGGAAACAACAATGAATATTCGTGATTTAGAGTATCTGGTCGCCTTGGCCGAGCACCGCCACTTCCGGCGCGCTGCCGACTCATGCCATGTCAGCCAACCAACATTGAGTGGGCAGATCCGTAAGCTGGAAGACGAGTTGGGCGTGATGCTGCTTGAGCGGACCAGCCGTAAGGTGCTTTTCACACAGGCAGGCTTACTGTTGGTGGAGCAGGCGCGCACCGTGCTACGCGAAGTCAAAGTCTTGAAGGAAATGGCCAGCCAGCAGGGGGAGGCGATGTCCGGGCCGTTGCATATCGGCCTGATCCCTACCGTGGGGCCTTATCTGCTGCCGCAGATTATCCCGACGCTGCATAAATCCTTTCCCAAGTTGGAAATGTACCTGCACGAAGCACAAACCCATCAACTGCTGGCACAGCTGGACAGCGGCAAGTTGGACTGCGCTATTCTTGCCCTGGTGAAAGAGACCGAAGCCTTCATCGAAGTGCCTTTGTTCGATGAGCCGATGCAATTGGCAGTCTATTCCGACCATCCGTGGGCGCAGCGCGAACGCGTGGCGATGGCCGATTTGGCGGGTGAAAAACTGCTGATGCTGGAAGATGGCCACTGTTTACGCGATCAGGCGCTGGGCTTTTGCTTCCAGGCCGGTGCGGATGAGGATACCCACTTCCGCGCGACCAGTCTGGAAACGCTGCGTAATATGGTTGCCGCAGGCAGTGGGATAACGCTGTTACCCGCCTTGGCGGTGCCGCGTGAGCGTGAGCGTGACGGCGTGTGCTATCTGGAGTGCTACAAACCGGAACCGAAGCGCACCATTGCTCTGGTGTATCGCCCCGGCTCCCCGCTGCGTAGCCGCTATGAGCAGTTGGCCGAGGCTATTCGCGAACACATGCAGAACTACCTGGACGCGAACTTAAAACAGGCGGTTTAAGCCGTTTAGCGCTGCCACACGGTAGGCTTCGGCCATGGTCGGATAGTTGAAGGTGGTATTGACGAAATACTCGATGGTATTACCTTCACCTTTCTGTTCCATGATCGCCTGACCGATGTGAATGATCTCTGCCGCACGCTCACCAAAGCAGTGGATCCCCAGGATCTGCAAGGTATCGCGATGGAACAGGATCTTCAGGCTACCCACGTTCATGCCGGCAATCTGCGCCCGAGCCAGGTGTTTGAACTGGGCGCGGCCCACTTCGTAGGGCACTTTCATCGCCGTCAGTTCCTGCTCGGTTTTACCGACGGAGCTGATTTCTGGAATGGTATAAATGCCCGTTGGAATGTCTTCGATCAGATGCCCGCTGGCTTCCCCAGAGGAGATGGCCTGAGCGGCGATGCGTCCCTGATCATAAGCAGCAGACGCCAGACTCGGATAGCCGATCACGTCACCCACGGCATAAATGTGGGATACGGCGGTCTGATACATGCTGTTGACCTTCAGCAGGCCACGGCTGTCTGATTCCAGACCCACATTTTCCAGGCCTAGCGCATCGGTATTACCGGTACGGCCATTGGCGTACAGCAGGCAATCGGCCTTCACTTTTTTGCCGGATTTCAGATGCACAATCACGCCATCGTCGGTACCCTCGATCTTCTCGAACTCTTCATTGTGGCGGATCACCACGCCGTTATTCCAGAAGTGGTAAGACAGAGAATCTGACATCTCCTGATCGAGGAACGCCAGCAGCCGATCGCGGGTGTTGATCAAATCCACCTTCACGTTCAAACCGCGGAAGATAGAAGCATATTCGCAGCCAATCACCCCAGCGCCGTAGATAATCACGTGGCGTGGCTCGTGGTTCAGCTCCAGGATGGAGTCGCTGTCATAAATGCGCGAGTGGTTAAAATCAACGCCGTTCGGATGATAAGGGCGTGAACCACAGGCGATCACAATATGGTCGGCGCGGATGGTATCCTGCGTGCCATCCATATAGCTTACGCTGACGGTGTTGGCGTCGATAAACTTGGCGTTACCGGCGAACAGCTTGCACTGGTTACGTTCGTAGAACCCTTGGCGCATGCGCGTTTGCTGGTTAATCACGCTGTCGGCGTGGCGTAAAATGTCAGGGAAGGTGGCACTAAGGGTGCGGGAGTTATTGTAAAGCGGGTTCTGGTTGAATTCGATAATGCGGCTGACGGCGTGGCGGAGGGCTTTTGAGGGGATGGTTCCCCAGTGAGTACAGCCGCCGCCCACGTTATTGTACCGTTCGATCACGGCCACGCGGGCACCTTGTTTCACCAGACCCATGGCTGCGCCTTCACCACCAGGGCCGGAGCCGATGATAATGGCATCAAATTGATAGTGTTGTTGCATGTAGGAGAGACCTGTTCTTATACAAATTTACAACGGTATCTTAACATCATAGCGCTGCGTGCCCAATTACCATTAGCCTTTTTGTGGCAAAGCACAATCGGTGTGGCCTAGAACTGTGACAAAGCGCGTTTGTATAAATGCTGTTGCAATAAATTTGCTATATTGCCAGTTCTGCGGCGTTAGACTGAAGAAGGGAAGTCATCCGGATATGCAAATGGGCGTCAGAGCACAACAAAAAGAACGCACTCGTCGTTCCCTCATTGAGGCGGCTTTCAGCCAACTGAGTGCCGAGCGCAGTTTTGCCAGCCTGAGCCTGCGTGAAGTCTCACGAGAGGCGGGCATCGCGCCCACGTCTTTCTATCGTCATTTTCGCGATGTGGATGAGCTTGGGCTCACCATGGTTGACGAAAGCGGCCTGATGCTGCGCCAATTGATGCGCCAGGCACGCCAGCGTATTGCCAAAGGCGGCAGCGTGATCCGCACGTCGGTATCGACCTTTATGGAGTTTATCGGCAATAATCCCAACGCCTTTCGGCTGTTGCTGCGTGAACGTTCCGGCACCTCGGCCGCGTTTCGTGCGGCGGTAGCACGGGAAATCCAACATTTTATCGCCGAACTGGCAGATTACCTTGAGCTGGAAAACCATATGCCGCGTAGTTTTACCGAGGCGCAGGCGGAAGCTATGGTGACGATTGTGTTCAGTGCCGGTGCGGAAGCGCTGGATATTGATATTGAACAACGGCGGCAGCTCGAAGAAAGGTTAGTGTTGCAACTGCGGATGATTTCCAAAGGAGCCTATTACTGGTATCGCCGCGAACAAGAAAAAGCATCTGTATCCCACGTATAACAAGGTGAAAGTCATGGAAAAACTAAGCCGTGAGAATGGTACTTTACTGCTGGCGTTGATTGCCGGCCTGTCCGTAAACGGTTCCTTTGCCGCGCTGTTCAGTTCGGTGGTGTCGTTTTCAGCGTTCCCGTTGATTGCTTTGGTGTTGGCGGTATATTGCCTGCATCAGCGTTACCTGAACCAGCCAATGCCGGATGGTATGCCAAAACTGGCGGCTGGCTGTTTCCTGTTGGGCGTCCTGGGATATAGCGCGATCGTGCGTGCGGAATACCCGCAGATCGGCTCGAACTTCCTGCCCTCGATTGTCTGCGTGGTGCTGGTGCTCTGGATTGGTTTTCAATTAAAGAAACGCAATACCGTCACTGTTCAGCATTAAAAATGGTTTTATCGAGAAAAGGCACTCCGCGGAGTGCCTTTTTTGGTTTTTGCGCCTGTCTAGATCAGCGGCGTTCGAGCAATACGCCACATTCCATATGATGGGTGTATGGGAACTGATCGAATAGAGCCAGGCGAGTGATTTTGTGCGTGGTCTGCAGCGTATCCAGATTGGCGCACAGGGTCTCCGGGTTGCAGGAGATGTAAAGGATGCGTGGATAGGTCTGCACCATCTTCACCGTTTCCTCATCCAGCCCGCTGCGCGGCGGATCGACGAAAATCGTCTCACAGTTATAGCTGCTCAGATCGATCCCTTTTAACCGGTTGAACTCGCGAGCGCCGTTCATTGCCTGAGTGAAGTCTTCCGCCGCCATACGGATAATCTGCACGTTGTCGATATTATTGGCCGCGATGTTGTACTGCGCCGCCGCCACCGAAGGCTTGGCAATTTCAGTGGCTAATACCCGCTCGAAGTTGCGGGCCAGGGCCAGCGAGAAGTTGCCGTTACCGCAATACAGCTCCAGCAGATCCCCTTTTGAACCTTGGGTGACATCCAGCGCCCATTCCAGCATTTGCACGTTCATGGCGGCGTTTGGCTGGGTGAAGCTGTTTTCGACCTGGCGATAAATCATTGCGCGGCCAGCGACCGGCAGCACTTCGTCGACGTAGTCCTGATCCAGCATGATTTTCATCTTCGAGGCGCGGCCAATCAGTTGCACATCGAAGCCGTCTGCGCGTAACGCATCACGCAGCGCAGTGGCATCTTGCTGCCATTGTTCGTCCAGCTTGCGGTGATACAGCAGCGAGGCAATGATCTTACCGCTCTGCGTAGAAAGATAATCGATCTGGAACAGCTTGTGGCGCAGCACTGGATTGGGCTTGAGGGCCGCCATCAGGGCGCTCATCAGGCGGTTAATCAGCTCGCTGGCCGCCGGGAAGCTATCGACGCGAATACGCTGCTTGGTCTGCTGATCGAACATGATGTGGTACATATCGTCCTCATCATGCCAGATGCGGAATTCCGCACGCATCCGGTAGTGGCTGACTGGCGAGCGAAACACTTCCGGCTCGGGCGCCGTGAACGGTGACATCATGGTCTTCAGGCGGGCTGTTTTCTCCGCCAGTTGGTCGTCATAGCGTTCAATGGGCAAATTCTCGGGCGTCATGGTTTCTCTCGTCAGGCAAATTGGATCAGCGGGGATTGTAGGGAATCAGCCCGTGAAGTCCAGTTTTGTTGTGGTGCTATTTTGCAACACTGTTGGCAATCTAGACATCCATTTTCATTGATTGTAGCATTGCCGTCCGGTCTCAAGCAGCGAGTGAAAAGGGAATCCAGTGCAAATCTGGAGCTGACGCGCAGCGGTATGGGGAAGTCACGGCGATAGCGTTAAATGACGCAGACACTGTCCACTGCAGGATGGGAAGTCATCGCCCGGTGCGGGTTGCCACAGGCAACCGGCAAATCCCAAGCCCGAAAACCTACCGGTGTACGTCGCAATATCCATAGCCGTCGCGAACTACCGGCCGTGGCCCTGCGGCATCCCCAATGAAGTTTGGATGCTTTTTATAATGACAATGATAAAAAATACACTGCTGGCGGTGGTCTCCTCCGCGACGGCATTTTCTGGATGGGCGCAAGATAACACCACGGCTAAAAGTAGCGATGATCTGGTGGTGACCGCCAACCGCTTCCCTCAACCGGTCTCTTCCGTATTGGCGCCCGCCGATGTGGTAACCCGCGAAGATATCGATCGCTGGCAGGCCAAAAGCCTCAATGATGTAATGCGCCGTTTGCCCGGTGTCGATATTTCACAGTACGGCGGTATGGGGCAGGGGTCATCCCTCTCGGTACGCGGCACTGAAGCTCGCCATGTATTGGTTCTGATTGACGGCGTGCCAATGGCCCGTCTGGGGATCAGCAACGGCGTCGATTTTAACCAGGTTCCGTTGGCGCTGGTTCAGCGTGTGGAGTTTATCCGTGGGCCGCGCTCTGCCATTTACGGTTCTGGTGCCATCGGCGGGGTCATCAACATCATTACCCAGACGGATAAAGAGGGCGGAAAAGTCCAGGCGGGGATCGGTTCTAAAGGATACCAGCAGTACGATGGTGCCTTGCGCCAGCGTTTTGATAACACTGTTGCTACCGTTGCGGGCAGCTACCAGATGACCAACGGTTTCAATGTGCAGCCAGGCTCGCCTTATTCGGTCGACAGCGATCGTGATGGTTTCCGTAATAAAAGCTTCTGGGGCGGGTTGGAACAGCAGTTCAATCAGAATTTCTCAGGCTTCGTGCGGGGTTATGGTTATACCAATAACTCGGACTACGATGTCGGCAGTGTACCTTACAGCCCGAAGTACAGTAATGATGAAGACCGCCTGTATAGCCATACCTATGATATGGGGCTGCGTTTCCTGTCTGGGGCTTTCTCTTCTCAACTGACGGGCAGCTATCAGAAACAGAAAGATTACAACTACAGCAGCCAGAATGGCCGTTATGGCATTAGCACTACGCTGGATGATATGGATCAGCGTAACCTGCAATGGGGCAATACCTATGCTTTCGAGCACGGTAGCGTTACCGCCGGTGCCGATTTCCAGCAACAGCGCCTGACCTCTTCCGACAGTTCCTTTGCCGATACCTATAAAAGAGACAACACGGGGCTGTACCTGAGCGGTCAACAGCAGTTTGGCAGCGTGACGCTGGAAGCCTCTGGGCGTGAAGACAAGGCAGGTGACTTTGGTTGGCACGGCACTTGGCAGACTGCGGCAGGTTGGGAGTTTGTTGATGGCTATCGAGCTACCTTATCTTATGGTACGGGTTTCCTGACGCCGTCATTGGGTCAGCAATATGGCTCAAAACGCTTTGGCATTGATTCCAACAGCAACCTCAAGCCGGAAGAGTCCAAACAGTGGGAAATGGGTCTGGAAGGTTTGACCGGGCCATTGGATTGGCGTCTGTCTGCTTACCATTACAAAATCCAGAACCTGATCAACTATGATTCTGACCCGGTGACCTATCAGGGGCAGTATTACAATGTGGATCGGGCAACGATTAAAGGCGTTGAATGGACCGGTAGCTTTGATACCTGGATGTTCACCCACCGTTTGACGCTGCAATATATCGATCCGCGTAATGACCAGACCGATGAGGTGCTGGCGCGCCGTTCGAAACGTCAGGCCAAATATCAGCTGGATTGGACGATGTTCAACCTGGATATGGATGTCTCGTATCAGTACTACGGCAAGCGTTACGACAATATCTCTTCTACTTATAACCCTGAGCAGCGCGTATTGCCGAGTTACAGCACGGTCGACGTGAGCGCCTCATATCCAATAACCTCTCAGCTGACAGTTCGTGGTAGAATTGCCAACCTGTTTGATAAAGATTATGAGACGGCTTATGGCTACGCTACCCCAGGAAGAGAGTACTACCTCACTGGCAGCTATACCTTCTAACGCCACTGCGGCTCCTCGCCCGACGGCGCTGGTTTTTGATTCCGGCGTCGGCGGGTTGTCAGTGTTTCAGGAGGTTCGGCAACTGCTGCCGGATCTCCACTATATCTATGCCTTCGATAACGTGGCATTCCCCTACGGCGAGAAATCCGAAGAGTTCATCGTTGAGCGCGTGCTGGAAATTGTCAGTGCGGTTCAGGAACGTCATCCTTTGGCAATCGTCATCATTGCCTGCAATACCGCCAGTACCGTTTCCTTACCTGCGCTGCGTGAGCGTTTTGCTTTCCCGGTGGTGGGAGTGGTGCCAGCGATCAAGCCTGCTGCCAAACTGACCGCCAACGGTATCGTCGGTTTACTGGCCACGCGCGGTACGGTTCAGCGTACTTATACTCATGAACTGATCGAGCGTTTCGCGACAGATTGCAAAATTGAGCTGTTAGGCTCTTCTGAGCTGGTGGAGCTGGCAGAAGCCAAGCTGCATGGTGAACCTGTGCCGCTGGCAACGCTGAAGAAAATATTGCAGCCGTGGCTGAGCATGCGCGAGCCTCCGGACACGGTCGTGTTGGGCTGTACTCACTTCCCTCTATTATCTGAAGAGCTGATGCAAGTCCTGCCTGAAGGAACGCGTCTGGTGGATTCCGGTGCGGCAATTGCCCGCAGAGCTGCCTGGCTTATCTCTAATCAGGAAAATCTGGTCTCAACTCAGGAAGAGAATCTGGCGTATTGCATGGCGCTGAATGAAGACACCGATGCTTTATTGCCCGTTTTGCAGGGTTATGGCTTTAAATCGTTGAAAAAACTGCCGCTTTAATGGGGTTTTGCTTAAACATTCGACGGTCAGCAAAAAAAATGAATTTAGGGGTTGCGGCGTTCTGAGAACTCCCTATAATGCGCCTCCACTGACCGGGAACAACGACGAACAAGTCGCCCAGCCAGGAAGAAGCAACCCGGTGAAAACACCGCGTCTCGTAAGAGAAAAAGGTTGACTCTTCAGCGGGAAAGCGTAATATGCACCTCCCGCGTTACCGAGAAACTTCACGGTAACGAACGCTCTTTAACAATTTATCAGACAATCTGTGTGGGCACTCACAAGACGATATCCAGCTACTTCGGTAGCAAAAAAATATCAAGTCTTGAAGAGTGACCAAGCAGTCATTCATGCGAATGAATGATTACGAAAGTTAATTTTCGAGCATCGCTGCACCGTTCTTTAATGAACAGTGTCAGCAAATCAAGCTTTTAATTGAAGAGTTTGATCATGGCTCAGATTGAACGCTGGCGGCAGGCCTAACACATGCAAGTCGAGCGGTAGCACAAGGAGCTTGCTCCTGGGTGACGAGCGGCGGACGGGTGAGTAATGTCTGGGAAACTGCCCGATGGAGGGGGATAACTACTGGAAACGGTAGCTAATACCGCATAACGTCTTCGGACCAAAGTGGGGGACCTTCGGGCCTCACACCATCGGATGTGCCCAGATGGGATTAGCTAGTAGGTGAGGTAATGGCTCACCTAGGCGACGATCCCTAGCTGGTCTGAGAGGATGACCAGCCACACTGGAACTGAGACACGGTCCAGACTCCTACGGGAGGCAGCAGTGGGGAATATTGCACAATGGGCGCAAGCCTGATGCAGCCATGCCGCGTGTGTGAAGAAGGCCTTCGGGTTGTAAAGCACTTTCAGCGAGGAGGAAGGGTTCAGTGTTAATAGCACTGTTCATTGACGTTACTCGCAGAAGAAGCACCGGCTAACTCCGTGCCAGCAGCCGCGGTAATACGGAGGGTGCAAGCGTTAATCGGAATTACTGGGCGTAAAGCGCACGCAGGCGGTTTGTTAAGTCAGATGTGAAATCCCCGAGCTTAACTTGGGAACTGCATTTGAAACTGGCAAGCTAGAGTCTTGTAGAGGGGGGTAGAATTCCAGGTGTAGCGGTGAAATGCGTAGAGATCTGGAGGAATACCGGTGGCGAAGGCGGCCCCCTGGACAAAGACTGACGCTCAGGTGCGAAAGCGTGGGGAGCAAACAGGATTAGATACCCTGGTAGTCCACGCTGTAAACGATGTCGACTTGGAGGTTGTGCCCTTGAGGCGTGGCTTCCGGAGCTAACGCGTTAAGTCGACCGCCTGGGGAGTACGGCCGCAAGGTTAAAACTCAAATGAATTGACGGGGGCCCGCACAAGCGGTGGAGCATGTGGTTTAATTCGATGCAACGCGAAGAACCTTACCTACTCTTGACATCCACAGAACTTTCCAGAGATGGATTGGTGCCTTCGGGAACTGTGAGACAGGTGCTGCATGGCTGTCGTCAGCTCGTGTTGTGAAATGTTGGGTTAAGTCCCGCAACGAGCGCAACCCTTATCCTTTGTTGCCAGCGCGTCATGGCGGGAACTCAAAGGAGACTGCCGGTGATAAACCGGAGGAAGGTGGGGATGACGTCAAGTCATCATGGCCCTTACGAGTAGGGCTACACACGTGCTACAATGGCATATACAAAGAGAAGCGAACTCGCGAGAGCAAGCGGACCTCATAAAGTATGTCGTAGTCCGGATCGGAGTCTGCAACTCGACTCCGTGAAGTCGGAATCGCTAGTAATCGTAGATCAGAATGCTACGGTGAATACGTTCCCGGGCCTTGTACACACCGCCCGTCACACCATGGGAGTGGGTTGCAAAAGAAGTAGGTAGCTTAACCTTCGGGAGGGCGCTTACCACTTTGTGATTCATGACTGGGGTGAAGTCGTAACAAGGTAACCGTAGGGGAACCTGCGGTTGGATCACCTCCTTACCTAAAGATATGCAGTTGAGTGCAGTGTCCACACAGATTGTCTGATGAAAAAGTAACGAGCAGAAATACCTTTATAGGCTTGTAGCTCAGGTGGTTAGAGCGCACCCCTGATAAGGGTGAGGTCGGTGGTTCAAGTCCACTCAGGCCTACCAAATTCGCACTTGTGCTGCGTTGCACGCGATACGTTTACACCGTAAACGTCCAGTGAGCATGCCTTGCCTGAGCGAGTGGTAAATAAAGGTTTCTGCAAGTGACTGTATGGGGCTATAGCTCAGCTGGGAGAGCGCCTGCCTTGCACGCAGGAGGTCAGCGGTTCGATCCCGCTTAGCTCCACCATATCCATATGGTCCTTGATAATACTTCAGAGTGTACTGGCAACAGTATGCTGCGAAGTATTTTGCTCTTTAACAATCTGGAACAAGCTGAAAATTGAAACATGACAGCTGAAACTTATCCCTCCGTAGATGTATTGGGGTAAGGATTAACCTGTCATAGAGTCTCTCAAATAAACAGCACGACAGTGTTCTCTGTTTACAGAAACACCTTCGGGTTGTGAGGTTAAGTGACTAAGCGTACACGGTGGATGCCTAGGCAGTCAGAGGCGATGAAGGGCGTGCTAATCTGCGAAAAGTGTCGGTAAGGTGATATGAACCGTTATAACCGGCAATACCCGAATGGGGAAACCCAGTGTGTTTCGACACACTATCGTATGGTGAATACATAGCCATACGAGGCGAACCGGGGGAACTGAAACATCTAAGTACCCCGAGGAAAAGAAATCAACCGAGATTCCCCTAGTAGCGGCGAGCGAACGGGGAACAGCCCAGAACCTGAATCAGTTCTTGTGTTAGTGGAAGCGTCTGGAAAGTCGCGCAGCAAAGGGTGATAGCCCCGTACACTAAAATGCATTAACTGTGAGTTCGATGAGTAGGGCGGGACACGTGACATCCTGTCTGAATATGGGGGGACCATCCTCCAAGGCTAAATACTCCTGACTGACCGATAGTGAACCAGTACCGTGAGGGAAAGGCGAAAAGAACCCCGGCGAGGGGAGTGAAATAGAACCTGAAACCGTGTACGTACAAGCAGTGGGAGCACCTTCGTGGTGTGACTGCGTACCTTTTGTATAATGGGTCAGCGACTTATATTTTGTAGCAAGGTTAACCGTATAGGGGAGCCGTAGGGAAACCGAGTCTTAACTGGGCGAATAGTTGCAAGGTATAGACCCGAAACCCGGTGATCTAGCCATGGGCAGGTTGAAGGTTGGGTAACACTAACTGGAGGACCGAACCGACTAATGTTGAAAAATTAGCGGATGACTTGTGGCTGGGGGTGAAAGGCCAATCAAACCGGGAGATAGCTGGTTCTCCCCGAAAGCTATTTAGGTAGCGCCTCGTGAACTCATCTTCGGGGGTAGAGCACTGTTTCGGCTAGGGGGCCATCCCGGCTTACCAAACCGATGCAAACTCCGAATACCGAAGAATGTTATCACGGGAGACACACGGCGGGTGCTAACGTCCGTCGTGAAGAGGGAAACAACCCAGACCGCCAGCTAAGGTCCCAAAGTCATGGTTAAGTGGGAAACGATGTGGGAAGGCATAGACAGCCAGGATGTTGGCTTAGAAGCAGCCATCATTTAAAGAAAGCGTAATAGCTCACTGGTCGAGTCGGCCTGCGCGGAAGATGTAACGGGGCTAAACCATGCACCGAAGCTGCGGCAGCGACGCTCAGGCGTTGTTGGGTAGGGGAGCGTTCTGTAAGCCGTTGAAGGTGAACTGTGAGGTTTGCTGGAGGTATCAGAAGTGCGAATGCTGACATAAGTAACGATAAAGCGGGTGAAAAACCCGCTCGCCGGAAGACCAAGGGTTCCTGTCCAACGTTAATCGGGGCAGGGTGAGTCGACCCCTAAGGCGAGGCCGAAAGGCGTAGTCGATGGGAAACAGGTTAATATTCCTGTACTCGGTGTTACTGCGAAGGGGGGACGGAGAAGGCTAGGCTAGCCGGGCGACGGTTGTCCCGGTTTAAGCGTGTAGGGGGGTGTTCCTGGTAAATCCGGAACGCTACCAACCCTGAGGCGTGATGACGATGCACTACGGTGCAGAAGTAGTTGATGCCCTGCTTCCAGGAAAAGCCTCTAAGCATCAGGTAACATCAAATCGTACCCCAAACCGACACAGGTGGTCAGGTAGAGAATACCAAGGCGCTTGAGAGAACTCGGGTGAAGGAACTAGGCAAAATGGTGCCGTAACTTCGGGAGAAGGCACGCTGGCGCGTAGGTGAAGAGACTTGCTCTCGGAGCTGAAGCCAGTCGCAGATACCAGCTGGCTGCAACTGTTTAATAAAAACACAGCACTGTGCAAACACGAAAGTGGACGTATACGGTGTGACGCCTGCCCGGTGCTGGAAGGTTAATTGATGGGGTCAGCCGCAAGGCGAAGCTCTTGATCGAAGCCCCAGTAAACGGCGGCCGTAACTATAACGGTCCTAAGGTAGCGAAATTCCTTGTCGGGTAAGTTCCGACCTGCACGAATGGCGTAATGATGGCCAGGCTGTCTCCACCCGAGACTCAGTGAAATTGAACTCGCTGTGAAGATGCAGTGTACCCGCGGCAAGACGGAAAGACCCCGTGAACCTTTACTATAGCTTGACACTGAACATTGAGCCTTGATGTGTAGGATAGGTGGGAGGCTTTGAAGTGTGGACGCCAGTCTGCATGGAGCCAACCTTGAAATACCACCCTTTAATGTTTGATGTTCTAACTCGGCCCCGTAATCCGGGGTGAGGACAGTGTCTGGTGGGTAGTTTGACTGGGGCGGTCTCCTCCCAAAGAGTAACGGAGGAGCACGAAGGTTAGCTAATCACGGTCGGACATCGTGAGGTTAGTGCAAAGGCATAAGCTAGCTTGACTGCGAGAGTGACGGCTCGAGCAGGTACGAAAGTAGGTCTTAGTGATCCGGTGGTTCTGAATGGAAGGGCCATCGCTCAACGGATAAAAGGTACTCCGGGGATAACAGGCTGATACCGCCCAAGAGTTCATATCGACGGCGGTGTTTGGCACCTCGATGTCGGCTCATCACATCCTGGGGCTGAAGTAGGTCCCAAGGGTATGGCTGTTCGCCATTTAAAGTGGTACGCGAGCTGGGTTTAGAACGTCGTGAGACAGTTCGGTCCCTATCTGCCGTGGGCGTTGGAAGATTGAGAGGGGTTGCTCCTAGTACGAGAGGACCGGAGTGAACGCACCACTGGTGTTCGGGTTGTCATGCCAATGGCACTGCCCGGTAGCTAAGTGCGGAAAAGATAAGCGCTGAAAGCATCTAAGCGCGAAACTTGCCTCGAGATGAGTCTTCCCTGGGCCTTTAAGGTCCCTGAAGGAACGTTTAAGACTAAGACGTTGATAGGCTGGGTGTGTAAGTGCAGCGATGCATTGAGCTAACCAGTACTAATGATCCGTGAGGCTTAACCTTACAACACCGAAGGTGTTTTAGAGTAGACGACAATTTTCAGCGAAGTTCCGAGATTGGTTCTGGTGGTTACGAAAGTAACGGCCAAGAATGAAACAGAATTTGCCTGGCGGCAATAGCGCGGTGGTCCCACCTGACCCCATGCCGAACTCAGAAGTGAAACGCCGTAGCGCCGATGGTAGTGTGGGGTCTCCCCATGCGAGAGTAGGACACTGCCAGGCATCAAATAAACGTTATCAGTATGACACCTGGTAATGCGCGAAATCACCCAGGTGGTTTTGCCAGCATCGAAAGATGCGACGTAAAAGAATCGGTGGAGCGGTAGTTCAGTTGGTTAGAATACCTGCCTGTCACGCAGGGGGTCGCGGGTTCGAGCCCCGTCCGTTCCGCCACTTATTTAAATTATGCCTGCTAACTTTAGCAGGCATAATGTTAAGCGTAATTTAGGGGCGTAGCTCAGTTGGTAGAGCACCGGTCTCCAAAACCGGGTGTCGCGAGTTCGAGTCTCTCCGCCCCTGCCATATTAGAAACCCTTTGCGAAAGCGAAGGGTTTTTTTTGCTTTCTACTCGCCTAAAATTGCCATTCCTGCCGCTAGCGCGTACAAAATTCCCGCCGAAATCGTTCCCAATTTAGACATTTCTAGCTGTATCTATGTACAAAATGGTTGTAATCCCGCGCTGTGATATCGCTCATCATTCCTGTCTGTATTTCAACTACACCTTATAAGCCCCACGAGTTTGTTGGGCACACTCGATGAAAGCGAATATACCCACAGCCATCTCTGTCTGATCGATTCAGGCAGAGCGAGGAGAAAAACATGGTTAAGCGTTTACTGTTAGCGGCCGCCGTAAGCGGCGTGTTGATGGGAGCGGCGCAGGCTGCCCCCTTGGTTGTCGGC
The DNA here is from genome assembly GCF_019968685.1 of Serratia sp. JSRIV006. Taxonomy (NCBI): domain Bacteria; kingdom Pseudomonadati; phylum Pseudomonadota; class Gammaproteobacteria; order Enterobacterales; family Yersiniaceae; genus Serratia; species Serratia sp. JSRIV006. The sequence goes on along the minus strand of NZ_CP074137.1, from coordinate 5,505,632 downwards.
TTTTCTCAGATTGGTTCTGAATCAGGATGGCGTTCGGCAGAAACCAAAGTGGCGAAACAGGAGGCGGAAAAACGGGGTATTACGCTGAAAATCGCCGATGCACAGCAAAAGCAGGAAAACCAGATCAAGGCGGTGAGATCCTTTATTGCTCAGGGCGTTGACGCCATCTTCATTGCGCCGGTGGTGGCCACCGGTTGGACTCCGGTATTGCAGGAAGCGAAAGAGGCCAAAATTCCGGTCTTCCTGCTGGATCGCATGATCGAAGTGAACGATCCCTCGCTGTATACCGCAGCCGTCGCCTCTGACAGCGTCCATGAAGGAAAAGTCGCAGGCGAATGGCTAGTGAAAGCCGTTGCGGGCAAGCCCTGTAACGTGGTGGAACTGCAAGGCACCGTTGGGGCCAGCGTGGCCATTAACCGCAAGAAAGGCTTTGCGGATGGTATTGCCTCTGCCGACAACGTCAAAATCATCCGTTCGCAGTCCGGTGACTTTACTCGCAGCAAGGGTAAAGAAGTGATGGAAAGCTTTATCAAGGCTGAACAGAACGGCAAAAACATCTGCGCCGTCTATGCACATAACGACGATATGGCCATTGGTGCCATCCAGGCGATCAAAGAAGCTGGCCTCAAACCGGGCTCACAGATCAAGGTTGTTTCCATCGACGGCGTGCCGGATATCTTTAAAGCAATGATGGAAGGGGAAGCCAACGCCACGGTTGAACTGACGCCAAATATGGCAGGACCTGCGTTTGATGCCTTGATTGCATTGAAAAAAGACGGCACACAGCCACAGAAATTTATCCAGACCGAGTCGAAACTGCTGCAGCCTGAAACGGCCAGACAGGAATACGATATGAAGAAAAGCATGGGATATTGATCGTTAACAGGCGGAGCAGATAATGGCCACACCTCAGGCAGCATTATTGGCAATAAGCGGGTTATCCGTGGAGTTTCCAGGTGTAAAAGCGCTGGATCAGGTTGATTTCACACTACAACGCGGTGAGGTGGTGGCGCTTCTTGGGGAAAACGGCGCGGGTAAGTCCACGCTGATTAAGGCATTAACCGGTGTTTACCAACGCTCCGCCGGTGAGGTCTGGCTAGAAGGCACCGCGATTGCGCCACAGAATACGGCCCAGGCGCAATCGTTGGGGATTGGCACCGTCTATCAGGAAGTTAACCTGCTGCCTAATATCTCGGTGGCCGCCAATCTGTTTATCGGACGCGAACCCACCCGCTTTGGCCTAATCGATCAAAAAACCCTGTTGCGTAATGCCCGTAAGCTGCTGGAAGGGTATGGATTACCGCTGGATGTCAGCCAGCCGCTGGGTAACTACTCTATCGCCATTCAGCAAATTGTCGCGATTGCTCGCGCCGTCGATCTCTCCGCCAAGGTGCTTATCCTAGATGAACCCACCGCCAGCCTGGATGCCAAGGAAGTCACCATGCTGCTGGATATTCTTAGCCAGCTGCGATCTCAGGGAATGGGGATGATCTTCGTCACCCATTTTCTCGAACAGGTTTACCGCATCAGCGATCGTATTACTGTGTTGCGTAACGGCAAGCTGGTCGGGACCCGTGTCACCGCCGAGTTGCCACGGCTCGAGTTGGTACAGATGATGCTTGGCCACAGTTTTGATGAGACGTTGCTCAAACGCAGCGAACATCAGGCCGTGCAGGCTCCGCCGTTAGTGGAGTTTAGCGGTTATGGCCGACGCGGCATGGTTGAGCCCTTTGATCTGGCGATCCGGCCTGGAGAAATAGTTGGTCTGGCTGGTTTATTGGGATCGGGGCGTACTGAGACGGCACAACTGATCTTCGGCATTAAGGCTCGGGATAAAGGTACAGCGAAGGTTGAGGGCAAAATGGTGGCGATCCCTACCCCCCGTAAAGCGGCCAGCCTGGGATTTGGCTATTGCCCAGAAGATCGTAAGACCGACGGTATTGTCGGCGCGGCCACGGTAAGGGAAAACATCATTCTGGCATTGCAGGCGCAGCGTGGCTGGTTACGGCCTATCCCTTTGCGTGAGCAAACCCGAATTGCGGAGGATTTCATCAAACTGCTGGGGATCCGCACACCGGGGCTGGAGCAGCAAATCCAGTACCTTTCCGGCGGTAACCAGCAGAAGGTGCTGCTTTCCCGCTGGCTGGCGACTAAACCCCGTTTCCTGATCCTGGATGAGCCAACCCGTGGCATTGACGTAGGAGCCCATGCGGAAATTATCCGCCTGATTGAACGGCTCTGTGATGAAGGGTTGGCGCTGCTGGTGATCTCCTCCGAACTGGAGGAGCTGGCAGGCTATGCCGATCGCATCGTGGTATTACGCGATAGAAAACATGTGGCGCAGCTTGAGCATGATGCCATTACGGTTCCCGCCATTATGCAGGCCATTGCCGTGCAACAGGGGGCAGCATGAACCACAGGAGTTTTCCCATGACCGGTGGACCGCGCAAAGTAAGGTGGGTAATGCCCGCCGGAGCGACGCAGCTGGGGGCGCTGGCGGTGATTTTGCTTATCGATAGCCTGGTCGCCCCCCATTTCTTTTCAATTCATATCCAGGATGGCCGCCTGTTCGGCAGCGTGATTGATATTTTTAATCGCGGTGCCCCCGTTGCGCTGCTTGCCTTGGGTATGACGCTAGTGATCGCTACCGGTGGGATCGATCTCTCCGTCGGTGCGGTGATGGCGATTGCCGGGGCGACCGCTGCCACCATGACTAGCGCTGGCTACCCATTAGCTTACATCCTGGGGGCCGCATTAGCGGTTGGGGCACTGTGTGGCCTGTGGAACGGTTTCCTGGTGGCGGTGCTGCAAATCCAGCCGATCGTCGCCACCTTGATGCTGATGGTGGCCGGGCGCGGTATCGCGCAGTTGATTACCGAAGGGCAAATCGTCACCTTTGAAAGTGAAGGATTAGCCAAGCTCGGCAGTGGTTCGCTGATGTATCTGCCGATGCCGGTGATCATTGCTGCCATCATGCTGCTGCTGATTTGGTTACTGACACGCAAAACCGCTTTGGGGCTGTTTATTGAGGCGGTCGGTATCAATTTGCGCTCGGCACGTAATGCTGGCGTCAGTACTCGCTGGGTGATTATTGCGGTGTATATCATTTGCGGCCTGTGCGCGGCGGTGGCAGGGGTTATCGTCACGGCGGATATCCGTGGTGCGGATGCCAACAATGCGGGCCTGTGGCTCGAACTGGATGCGATCCTGGCCGTGGTGATTGGTGGTGGGTCACTGCTGGGCGGGCGTTTTAATCTGTTGCTCTCGGTGGTGGGGGCGCTAATCATTCAGGGCATGAATACTGGAATTCTGCTTTCGGGCTATAAACCGGAGTTTAACCTGGTGTTGAAAGCGGTGGTGGTATTAGCCGTGTTGCTGGTGCAATCCCCCAGTGTGTCATTACAGCGGCTGTGGCGGAGACGGAAATCATGATGAAACGTAACCTTCCCCTATTGATCACTATCGCGGTTTTCCTGCTGGGCTATGCCTTTTGCCTTAGCCAATTCCCCAGCTTCGCTTCCACCCGCGTCTGGTGCGATCTGCTGACCGACAACGCCTTTCTCGGCATTGTGGCCGTGGGCATGACCTTTGTGATCCTTTCAGGGGGTATCGATCTTTCGGTGGGCTCAGTGATCGCCTTTACCGGCGTACTGCTGGCCAAGCTGATTGGCACTTATGGTATAGCTCCAGGTTATGCATTTGTCATTGCCTTGCTGATGGGGGCCTCGTTTGGTGCGCTGATGGGTTGGATCATTGACGTGCTGAAATTACCTGCATTTATCATCACGCTCGCGGGGATGTTCTTCGTGCGCGGCATGAGTTTTATCGTGTCAGAAGAGTCTTTGCCGATCGATCACCCGCTGTATGCCACGCTGGCAAACTATGCCTGGAAAGTCCCCGGTGGTGGCCGATTTACCTTATTGGCGCTGGTGATGCTGCTGGTTGTGGCGATTGGCATGATCCTGGCGCATCGCACCCGTTTTGGCCATAACGTCTATGCCATTGGCGGCAATCCGGTCTCCGCTGCCTTGATGGGGGTGCCGGTAAGGCGTACCACCATCCAGATTTACATGCTTTCCAGTACGCTGGCAGCCCTCTCTGGCATAATTTTCTCGCTATACACTTCCGCCGGTTACGCTCTAGCTGCCAGCGGTGTCGAACTGGATGCCATTGCGGCGGTCGTCATTGGGGGAACGTTGCTGACCGGTGGTGTCGGCACCATCTTGGGTACCCTGTTTGGCGTGCTGATCCAGGGCCTAATCCAGAGTTATATCACTTTCGATGGCTCGCTCAGCTCCTGGTGGACCAAAATCGTCATCGGCATCCTGCTGTTCTGCTTTATCGGCCTCCAGAAGGCGATGAGCGCCTTTTGGCAGACCAGACGGGCAAAACCCCGCCATCCACGCCTGAAGCCGTCATAGCGGCTCAGGTTGCGGTATTTAAAGGTATTTTCAGCAGTTGGCGGATTAACGGCTGCTGGTCGCTGTTTTGCAGCCAGACGGCATAAAGCGGGCGGATGATCGGCTGGGCGTCAGCAACGGCGATCAACTGAGGGTACTCTTTTTCCCACTGGCTGGGGAGAAATGCACAGCCACCGGTTGTTTCCAGCAATTGACGCGTCAGATGTGCCGAAGTGGTGGTCAACACGGGCATGCTGTCGCCCTCAAGCATGCGGGCTTCCTGTTGGTGAAAATCGGCACCCCATTCCAGTTTGATGTAAGGCATGGGGGCGGATTTATCGCGTAGCGATGAGGAAAACAGGCGTAGCGAGAAGTTACCCAACAGCTGGCTGGCCAGCTCATCCATCTTTGGCGGTTCGGTGGTGATTAGCAAATCGAGCTGTCTTTCATGTAGCTGTTTCACCAAAGAATGGCGCAGAGCCACCCTGGCTTCGAGCTGCAAGGCCTCCCGCTGCTGGTAGAGAGATTGCAGCCAGGGCGTGAGGTAAGCTTCCCATAGCGACGCGGTGGCGCCGATCGAAAGTTCGCTGTGCTGTAGCGATCGCACCACCTCTTTCTTTGCTAACTGCCAAGTGTTCATCAGGCTCTCGGCATAGGGCAACAGCCGCTCTCCTGCTGGTGTCAGGCGGATGTTGTTGCGGTGGCGGGTGAATAAATTCGCCCCTAATTGAGTTTCAAGCTGACGGATACGGAAACTCACCGCAGACTGCGTTAAGTACAGGGATTCCGCTGCGCGGCCAAAGTGTCGCGTTCTACTGACCTCCAAAAAGGTTTTCAGTAATTCGGTGTCCACACCAATCTCCAAAATTTTTTATCGTTAAGATTTAAATGTTTTGTTTTACACGATGTCAAGCCTATCTAATACTCCGCGCCATAAACAGCACGGCCATGAGAGAATTAGGAGCGTGTCAGATGGCGGATAGCTTCACCACCAACAGTCGTTTTTTTGATAATAAAAACTATCCTCGCGGGTTCTCCCGTCACGGCGATTTCACCATTAAAGAAGCGCAATTGCTAGAGCGTTTCGGGTATGCGTTCAACGAGTTGGATGCCGGCAAACGCCAGCCAGCCACTGAAGAAGAACAGTTGTTCGTTGCAGTGTGTCGCGGTGAGCGTGAACCGGTAACCGAGCAAGAAAAAGTATGGTCTAAATATCTGGCGCGCACCCGCCGCCCGAAAAAATTCCATACGTTGTCAGGTGGCAAGCCGCAGGCTGATGCGGTAGAAGACTACACTGAAAGCGACGATTGATCATCATGGGGCCATTCGGCCCCATTTTTTATTCCAGGCTGCGGTGTAACTGCAGCAGCAGGCGATCCATACTGCGATAGCTGAGCGCTTCGCTGAGATGGCGTTTATCAATCTGTTGTTCCCCCGTCAAATCGGCCAGTGTGCGTGCCACTTTCAGGATGCGATGCCAGGCTCGAACCGATAATCCCAGTTGGCTCAGCGTTCTTTCTAAAAACTCCGCTTCCGCTGCAGGTAAATGGCAATCCCGATCCACCTCGCGGTTACTCAACAGCGCATTCACTTTACCTGCACGTGCCAGCTGCCGCTCGCGCGCCACCAGCACCCTTTGACGTACCTGTTGGCTGCTTTCCCCCGCATGGCGCTGCTTGGCCAGTACGCCTGGTGGCAGCAGTGGCACCTCAATCGACAAATCAAATCGATCGAGGAAGGGGCCAGAGAGCCTGCCGAGGTAGCGCAAAATCTGCTGCGGTGGCGTGCGGTTGTGTATGCCCTGATAGTGTCCGGTTGGGCTGGGGTTCATCGCTGCAATCAGCTGCACCCTGGCTGGGAAGCGTACCTTGGCACTAGCGCGTGAGATGACGATTTCACCGGATTCCAGCGGCTCACGCAGCGCATCCAATACTCGCCGTTCAAATTCCGGTAACTCATCCAGAAATAGCACGCCGTTGTGCGCCATGGAGATTTCCCCTGGCCGTGGCAAGGAACCGCCTCCAACCAGGGCAGCCATCGAAGCGCTGTGATGCGGGGCACGAAACGGCCGCTGTCGCCATGGCAGGGTTTCATCAGGGTGATGCAATAAGCTGGCAACGGCCACGCTTTCCAACGCCTCCCGATCGCTTAACGGCGGCAGCAAACCGTTGAGGCGGCTGGCCAGCATGGTTTTTCCGGTGCCCGGAGGGCCAAGCAGCAATAGGTTGTGGCCCCCGGCCGCGGCAATTTCCAACGCTCGTTTTGCCTGCTCCTGGCCAATGACTTCCTGCAGGTCGGCAGTTTCCGTTGACGTGGCGGCCGCAGGGGGCGCTACGGCGATCGGCAGCTCACCCTTACCTTGCAAAAAAGCGCAAACCTCAAGCAAATGTTCCGCAACTCGGGTCGTGCTGTTGGGAAGCAACCCTGCCTCTTTGCCGTTGGCCGCTGCGAGGATCAGCTCACGTTTGGCCTCGGCAGCCGCTATTGCCGCCGGAATGGCGCCGTGCACCGCCCTCAATGCGCCAGAAAGCGCCAATTCACCCAGGAACTCATAGTGCGCCAACTTATCTGCTGGCAACTGTTCTGAGGCCGCCAGAATGGCCAGCGCAATGGGTAAATCATAGCGCCCCCCTTCCTTAGGCAAATCGGCGGGTGCCAGATTGACGGTGATGCGTTTGGCCGGAAAGGTGAAGCCGTTGTTGATCAGTGCGCTGCGCACCCGGTCACGGGCTTCTTTCACCGTGGTTTCCGGTAGACCGACCAGCGTGAGGCCGGGTAATCCGTTGCTGATATGGACTTCAACCATGACCGAAGGTGCCTGCACGCCGATCGTGGCACGGGTATAGATTACCGCCAGTGACATATTGCTCTCCTCGCTGAAGGCAACATGATGCGGGAACGGACCGATAGCTGCGCTCTATTCATCGTCAACTTGCGTAGTGCTACAAAATTAAAAGTAATTTATTTCATCAGGTTAGTGGTGTTTTTCGAGCCGGCACGCATTTCGCTGTAATACCCCTTAACAATTACCACAAGGTTGCAACAAATTAGCAAGCTAACCAAGTTGCAACAGCAGGGTTAATGGGTGTATTTAACAATTGGTTAAAATAAAAAATCACTTCATTAACAAAGCCCCGACCGCTACCGCACCCGCTGCGGCCGCCGCTAAACCTGATAACTTCATACTCTACGGTAGGGATAACACTATGTTCGGTTGGACTCCGCTGCAGCGCAATGCGGCAATTGCCAGCTTTTCAAGCTGGACGCTCGACGCTTTCGATTTCTTTGTGCTGGTCTTCCTGCTCAGCGATATAGCTCAGGCTTTTCAGGTGGGGATGGAAGAAGTCACCCTGGCGATCCTGCTGACGTTGGCGGTGCGCCCGATTGGCGCCCTGATCTTTGGCCGTGCGGCGGAAAAGTACGGCCGTAAACCAATCCTGATGTTGAATATCGTGTTTTTCTCGGTATTTGAGCTGTTGTCGGCGGCGGCTCCTTCTTTGACCGTCTTCCTGTTGCTGCGTGTGCTTTACGGCGTGGCGATGGGGGGCATCTGGGGCGTGGCCTCTTCGCTGGCGATGGAAAGCATCCCAGATCGTTCGCGCGGCCTGATGTCCGGTATCTTCCAGGCGGGGTATCCGTTTGGCTATCTGTTGGCGGCGGTGGCCTACGGCCTGCTGTTTGAAGTGGTCGGCTGGCGTGGCATGTTCGTGATCGGGGCCGCGCCAATCCTGTTGCTGCCGTTTATCTACTTCTGCGTGGAAGAGTCGCCGGTGTGGCTGGCGGCACGGGCTCGTAAAGAAAGCACCGCTCTGCTGCCAGTTCTGAAGAGCCATTGGAAGCTGTGTGTCTATCTGGTGCTGCTGATGGCGGCGTTTAATTTCTTCTCTCACGGCACCCAGGATATGTATCCGGCCTTCCTGAAAATTCAGCACGGTTTCGATCCTAAAACCGTCAGTATCATCGCCATTAGCTACAATATCGCGTCCATTATCGGCGGTATTTTCTTTGGTGCCCTGTCGGAAAAAATTGGCCGTAAGAAAGCCATTATTATTGCGGCCCTGCTGGCGTTACCGGTGATCCCGCTGTGGGCCTTCGCCAGCGGTTCGCTGATGCTGGGGCTGGGGGCGTTCATGATGCAATTCATGGTGCAGGGCGCGTGGGGTGTGATCCCAACCTACCTCAACGAACTGGTGCCAGCGAATACCCGCGCGGTGTTGCCGGGGTTTGTCTATCAGCTGGGTAATCTTATTGCCTCAGTGAACGCGACCTTGCAGGCCACGATTGCGGAACATCATGGGCAAAACTACGGCCTGGCGATGGCGATGATTGCCGGGACAGTGGCGATCGTGATCGCGGTGCTGGTGTATTTCGGCAAGGATACGCGCGGCAAAGCGATTGCGGTGGAAAGTAAAGCGCCCGGTGCTGGTGTTAGCGTTTGAATTTCATGCACTTTGTTGCAGCTTTGACCCGGCAGCGCCGAATAATAACGCAAAAAAAGTGTTGTCAGGTTACCGGCTGCTATGGTAACTCTGTAGGCATTAGTTCGAAACGAGCACAGTGAACAACCCAATTATGAAAGCCCTAGCCCAAGTGATTAGCCTAGTCGTGATTAGCGTGGTGGTGATTATTATCCCACCGTGCGGGGCTGCACTTGGACGAAGAAAGGCTTAGAAAACAAGCCGGAATCGCAAGATAACCCCCGCACCCAAAAGGTCCGGGGGTTTTTTTATGCCAAGAAAATATGAACAAGGAGCAGAGAATGACCAATAGAATAAAATCCTGCACTTCCCGCAACAAGGCGGGGAAATAACCATGAATGGTGCTCAGTGGGTAGTTCAAGCGTTGCGTGCGCAGGGGGTAGACAAGGTATTCGGCTATCCCGGTGGTGCGATCATGCCGGTCTACGATGCGTTGTATGACGGCGGAGTTGAACATCTGCTGTGTCGTCATGAGCAGGGTGCGGCGATTGCGGCCATTGGCTATGCTCGTTCCAGCGGCAAAGTTGGCGTCTGTATCGCCACCTCTGGCCCCGGCGCGACCAACCTGATCACCGGGTTGGCGGATGCGCTGCTGGACTCGGTGCCAGTGGTTGCGATCACCGGTCAGGTAGGCTCTGCGCTTATCGGTACCGATGCTTTTCAGGAGATCGATGTTCTTGGCCTGTCTCTGGCCTGTACCAAACACAGTTTCCTGGTGGAGTCGCTGGAAGCGCTGCCAGGGATCATGGCAGAGGCTTTTGCCATCGCCACCAGCGGCCGCCCAGGCCCGGTACTGATCGACATCCCGAAAGACATCCAACTGGCGCAGGGCGATTTGCCTCCTCATCTGATGCCGGTAGAAGACCAGTTTGAACATCCTACGGCGGAGCTGGCTATGGCCACGCAGTTGCTGGCACAGGCGCAGAAGCCAATGCTGTACGTGGGCGGTGGCGTGGGGATGGCGCAGGCAGTCCCGGCATTACGGGAATTTGTCGAGCTGACGCAGATCCCAACCGTGGCGACCTTGAAAGGCTTGGGCGCACCGGATGCCAACCATCCGTATTATCTCGGCATGTTGGGTATGCATGGCACCAAAGCTGCCAACTTCGCCGTGCAGGAGTGTGATTTATTGATAGCCGTGGGCGCGCGTTTTGACGATCGGGTGACCGGCAAGCTGAACGCCTTTGCGCCGCAGGCCAAGGTGATCCACATGGATATCGACCCGGCGGAAATGAGCAAGCTGCGTCAGGCGCATGTGGCCCTGCAAGGGGATCTGAGAACCCTGCTGCCAGCGCTGCAACAGCCGATGCAGATCACCCCTTGGCTGCAACGAGTGGCCGAACTGAAAGAAACCCACCCTTGGCGTTACGACCACCCGGGCCAACCGATCTATGCGCCGTTGCTGCTCAAGCAACTGTCTGAACGCAAACCGGCCAATACCGTGGTGACCACCGACGTGGGCCAGCACCAGATGTGGACCGCGCAGCACATGAGCTTTGAACGCCCAGAGAACTTCATCACCTCCAGCGGGTTGGGGACGATGGGCTTCGGTATCCCCGCAGCGGTAGGTGCGCAGATGGCACGCCCGGAGGATATGGTGATCTGCGTGTCCGGAGATGGTTCCTTCATGATGAACGTGCAGGAGCTGGGTACCATCAAACGCAAACAGTTACCGCTGAAAATCGTGTTACTGGATAACCAGCGTTTAGGGATGGTTCGTCAGTGGCAGCAACTGTTCTTTGATGGCCGTTACAGCGAAACCAACCTCTCCGATAACCCCGATTTCCTGATATTGGCCAGCGCTTTCGGCATCCCCGGCCAACGTATTACCCGCAAAGACCAGGTCGCAGACGCGCTCGATACCTTGCTTAACAGCGAAGGGCCTTATCTGCTGCAGGTTTCCATTGATGAACTCGAGAACGTCTGGCCGCTGGTGCCGCCGGGCGCAGGCAACGAAACCATGTTGGAGAAAGTATCATGATGCAGCATCAACTCTCGATCCAGGCCCGCTTCCGCCCTGAAATGTTAGAGCGCGTATTGCGCGTTGTTCGTCACCGTGGCTTCCAGGTCTGTGCTATGAATATGGCTTCGGGCAGCAATAGCGACGATATAAATATTGAATTGACCGTTGCCAGCCAGCGCCCTGTGGATTTACTGTCATCTCAGTTGAGCAAACTGATGGATGTCTCCAGCGTTGAGATCCAGCAACAATCATCACAACAAATACGCGCCTGATTGCGCAAAAGGAACAGAACAATGACGAAGAAAGCCGATTATATTTGGTTCAATGGTGAGATGGTTCCTTGGGCCGATGCCAAGGTTCACGTAATGTCGCATGCGCTGCACTACGGAACGTCGGTATTTGAAGGGGTTCGCTGCTACGACTCCCATAAAGGCCCGGTGGTATTCCGCCACCGTGAACATATGCAGCGTCTGCATGACTCGGCAAAAATTTACCGCATGCCGGTAACGCAAAGCGTCGATGAGCTGATGGAAGCCTGCCGTGCTACGCTGCGTAAAAACAATCTGGTCAGCGCGTATATTCGTCCTTTGGTGTTTGTTGGTGATGTTGGCATGGGCGTTAACCCACCGGCAGGCTATAAAACCGACGTGATTATCGCGGCGTTTCCTTGGGGCGCGTATCTGGGTGAAGAAGCGCTGGATCAAGGTATCGATGCGATGGTCTCTTCCTGGCACCGTGTAGCACCAAACACCATTCCTACCGCGGCGAAAGCCGGGGGCAACTACCTTTCCTCACTGCTGGTGGGCAGCGAAGCACGCCGCCACGGCTATCAGGAAGGTATCGCGCTAGACGTTCACGGCTATATCTCTGAAGGCGCAGGCGAGAACCTGTTTGAAGTGAAAGACGGCGTACTGTTTACTCCACCGTTCACCTCTTCTGCCCTGCCAGGTATCACGCGTGACGCGATCATCAAGCTGGCAAAAGACATGGGCTTCGAAGTGCGCGAGCAAGTGCTTTCCCGTGAGTCTCTGTATCTGGCGGACGAAGTGTTTATGTCCGGCACCGCGGCGGAAATCACGCCGGTGCGCAGCGTGGATGGCATTCAGGTAGGGATCGGCAAGTGCGGCCCAATTACCAAGCAGATCCAGCAGGCGTTCTTTGGCCTGTTCAGCGGCAAAACCGAAGACAAGTACGGCTGGTTGGATCCGGTAAACCAATAACGACAGACAACACTAAACGGATGGTTCGTTCGCCGTCCGTAAAATGACTATTTTTGGAGTGAAGAGCATGCCTAAGTACCGTTCCGCCACCACCACCCACGGCCGCAACATGGCGGGTGCCCGCGCATTATGGCGCGCGACCGGGATGACCGACGACGATTTCGGCAAACCGATTATTGCGGTGGTCAACTCCTTCACCCAGTTTGTGCCGGGCCATGTGCACCTGCGCGACCTGGGCAAGCTGGTTGCAGAACAGATCGAAGCCTCCGGCGGCGTCGCCAAAGAGTTCAACACCATTGCGGTGGATGATGGGATCGCCATGGGCCACGGCGGCATGCTCTATTCTCTGCCGTCGCGCGAGCTGATCGCCGACTCGGTGGAGTATATGGTGAATGCCCACTGCGCCGATGCGATGGTATGTATCTCCAACTGCGACAAGATCACCCCAGGGATGCTGATGGCGTCACTGCGCCTGAATATTCCGGTGATCTTCGTTTCCGGCGGCCCGATGGAAGCCGGTAAAACCAAGCTTTCCGACAAAATCATCAAGCTGGACCTGATCGATGCGATGATCCAGGGTGCCAACCCGAACGTCAGCGACGCCGACAGCGCGCAGATCGAGCGTTCCGCTTGCCCAACCTGCGGCTCGTGCTCCGGGATGTTTACCGCCAACTCCATGAACTGCCTGACCGAAGCGTTGGGCCTGTCTCAGCCGGGCAACGGTTCGCTGCTGGCGACCCACGCCGATCGTAAGGATCTGTTCCTGAACGCCGGTAAGCGCATCGTCGAACTGACCAAGCGTTACTACGAGCAGGACGATGAGAGTGCACTGCCACGCAGCATCGCCAACAAGGCCGCATTCGAAAATGCGATGACTCTGGACATCGCGATGGGGGGCTCCACCAATACCGTGTTGCACCTGTTGGCGGCAGCGCAGGAAGGTGAGATAGACTTCGCCATGGCGGATATCGATCGCCTGTCCCGCAAAGTGCCACACCTGTGCAAGGTGGCGCCAAGCACTCAGAAATACCACATGGAAGACGTACACCGTGCCGGTGGCGTACTTGCCATTCTTGGCGAGCTGGATCGCGCCGGGCTGATGAACCGCGATGTGGATAACATCCTGGGGATGAAGCTGCCAGAGACCCTGGAAAAGTACGACATCATGCTGACCCAGGATGAGGCCGTGAAGAAAATGTTCCGCGCAGGTCCGGCGGGCATCCGCACCACCCAGGCATTCTCACAGGACTGCCGTTGGGACACGCTGGACAACGATCGTGCCGATGGCTGTATCCGCTCCTTGGAAAACGCCTTCAGTCTGGAAGGGGGCTTGGCGGTGCTGTATGGCAACATGGCCGAAGACGGCAGCATCGTTAAAACCGCTGGCGTGGATAAAGACAACCTGACTTTCCGTGGGCCAGCCAAAGTTTATGAGAGCCAGGATACGGCCGTTGAGGCGATTCTTGGCGGTAAAGTGGTGGCCGGCGACGTAGTGGTGATCCGCTATGAAGGGCCAAAAGGCGGGCCGGGCATGCAGGAAATGCTCTACCCAACCACCTATCTGAAATCGATGGGGCTGGGCAAGGCCTGTGCGCTGATCACCGATGGTCGCTTCTCAGGCGGCACCTCCGGTTTATCCATTGGTCACGTTTCGCCGGAAGCGGCCAGCGGCGGCCTGATTGCGCTGGTGGAAGAAGGGGACATGATCGATATCGATATCCCGAAACGCAGCATGGTGCTGGATGTGCCGGAGAGCGTACTGGCTGCACGCCGTGAGGCGGAACTGGCACGCGGTGATGCGGCCTGGACACCGAAAGCGCGTGAGCGCCAGGTATCTTATGCGTTACGTGCTTACGCTACGCTGGCCACCAGTGCTGATAAAGGCGCAGTGCGGGACAAGAGCAAGCTGGGAGGCTAACCACCATGGCGGTATCACAACCCCTACCCGACGCCCCCTGTGGCGCCGAATATTTGCGAGCGGTACTCCGCTCGCCAGTTTACGAGGTGGCTCAGGTCACCCCGTTACAGACCATGGGCAAGATCTCTGCGCGCCTCGGCAATACCATTCTGGTGAAGCGCGAAGATCGCCAGCCGGTGCACAGCTTTAAGCTGCGCGGGGCTTACGCGATGATTGCCAGCCTGGATGAAGAGCAGAGGGCGCGTGGTGTGGTCACGGCCTCTGCGGGCAACCATGCGCAGGGCGTCGCCTTTTCCGGCAACCGTTTGGGGATCAAAACCCTGATCGTGATGCCGGTGTCGACGGCGGATATCAAGGTTGATGCGGTGCGCGGTTTCGGCGGTGAAGTGTTGCTGCACGGCGCCAACTTCGACGAAGCCAAGGTCAAGGCGATTGAGCTTTCGCAGCAACAGGGCATGACCTTTGTACCCCCGTTCGATCACCCGGCAGTCATTGCCGGGCAGGGCACTTTGGCGATGGAGCTATTGCAGCAGGACGCGCACCTGGACCGGGTGTTTGTGCCGGTGGGCGGTGGCGGCCTGGCGGCCGGTGTCGCGGTGCTGATCAAGCAACTGATGCCGCAAATCAAAGTGATTGGCGTGGAAGCTGAGGATTCGGCCTGTCTGCGTGCGGCGCTGGATGCCGGGCAGCCGGTCGATCTGGCGCGCGTCGGGTTGTTTGCTGAAGGCGTGGCAGTAAAGCGCATCGGTGATGAAACCTTCCGTCTGTGCCGTGAATACCTTGATGATGTGATCACCGTCGATAGCGATGCGATCTGCGCAGCGGTGAAAGATCTGTTCGAAGACGTGCGGGCCATCGCCGAACCTTCTGGCGCGCTGGCGTTGGCAGGGCTGAAAAAATACGTGCAGCAGCACAATATTCAGGGCGAGCGGCTGGCCCATGTGCTTTCCGGTGCCAATGTGAATTTCCACGGACTGCGCTACGTTTCCGAACGTTGCGAACTGGGCGAACAACGCGAAGCGCTGCTGGCGGTGACCATTCCAGAACAGAAGGGCAGCTTCCTGAAGTTCTGCCAGCTGTTGGGTGGCCGTGCGGTTACCGAGTTCAACTACCGCTATGCCGATGCTGACAACGCCTGCATCTTTGTCGGGGTCCGCCTGACCAGGGGCCATACCGAGCGGCTGGAAATCATCGATGAGCTGAACCGTGATGGCTATCAGGTGGTAGACCTGTCCGACGATGAGATGGCAAAACTGCACGTGCGTTACATGGTGGGCGGGCGGCCTTCGAAACCGCTGCGTGAGCGTCTGTACAGCTTTGAGTTCCCAGAGTCACCGGGCGCTCTGCTCAAGTTCCTGCAAACGCTGGGCACGCACTGGAATATTTCGCTGTTCCACTACCGCAGCCACGGTACCGATTTTGGTCGCGTGCTGGCAGGGTTTGAGCTTTCTCAGACTGAGCCAGAGTTTGAGCAACACCTGCAGGCGCTGGGTTACGACTGCCATGATGAGACCGACAACCCGGCCTTCCGGTTCTTCCTGCAGGGCTAACATCGGCGACAAGGATAGCGTATGAGTAATGAGTTCACCGGGTTCAGCCAACAAGGGCTGGACTTCCTGCAACAGGTGCGGATCGAGAACGACAAGGAGTGGTTTGATGCCAATCGGGGCGTGTATGACCGTGAGCTGTTAACGCCGTTCCGTTCGCTGGTGGATGCGCTGAGTCCTGCGATGCTGATGATTGACCCGCAGTTTGAAACCCGTCCGGCCATTGGCAAAACGCTGTCGCGCATTCATCGCGACACGCGTTTTTCCCATGATAAATCCCGCTACCGTAGCCGCATGTGGCTGACCTTCAAGCGGCCAAGCAAAGACTGGAAGCTGGCACCGGTGTACTTCTTTGAACTAGGGCCGGACATGCTGCGTTATGGCCTGGGTTATTACAGCGCCGACAAAGCCACCATGGATCTGTTTCGCCATACCTTGCTGCGCAGGCCACAGCCGTTTTTGGAGGTGGCCGAGTGCTGCCGTGCGCCGTTCGAGCTGGTGGGGGAAAGCTATAAGCGCCCGTTGGTGAAGGAACAGGCACCGGAGATTGCCACCTGGTACAACCGTAAGTCCTTTGCGGTGATGGCCACAGATAATCAGGTGGAAAAACTGTTCAGCGCCGATCTGGTCGCTACCCTTACGCAGAGTTTCCAGCAGTTGGAGCCGCTGTACCAGTGGCTGATGCAGGTGGAAGCGATGAAGCAGATCGACCCTGCAGACTTATGAGAGCAAACGCCAGAACGCCTCAATCAGCGGTTCGTTGAGGCGTTTTTTCGGCACGCAGACCCCCAGTTCGAACGGTTCGACCATCGAGATAT
This sequence comes from Serratia sp. JSRIV006, assembly GCF_019968685.1. Classification (NCBI taxonomy): domain Bacteria; kingdom Pseudomonadati; phylum Pseudomonadota; class Gammaproteobacteria; order Enterobacterales; family Yersiniaceae; genus Serratia; species Serratia sp. JSRIV006. Next base: position 5,489,288 of record NZ_CP074137.1, on the reverse strand, counting down.
TTTCCAACTGAGAGATGCGGTTGCGAACGGGCTCCGGGCTATTATCTACCACCACGCTGGGGATCAGCGCGATACCGCAGCCTAATGCCACCATCGAAACAATCGCCTCATGCCCGCCGACGGTGGCGTAAATCAGCGGATTGGTGATGTGCTGGCGGCGGAACCACAGCTCGATGCGTTTTCTTGATGGGCCATGCTCCGGCAGGATAAACGGCATATTGGCCCAGTCCGGCTGCTCTGCAAAAGCCTGCGTTCGAACCGCACACGGCAGAGCGGGAGCAATCAGCACCAGCGGGATCTCACCGATTTGGGTGAAGGCGACGCTGGTGGGGAGTGTTTCAGGCCGCCCGGCGATACCAAGGTCGGCCTCGTTGGATTGTACTTTGTCCACCGCATCGGCGGCATCACCGGTAGTCAATTTGATTTCAACCAGGGGATGCTGGGCACGGAAGCGGTCGAGGATCGGCGGCAGATGACTGTAAGCGGCAGTGACCGAGCAGAACAAGCGTAGCTCGCCACTCAGAGAAGGGCCGTGCTGGCCAAGCGAATGTTTCAACTGCTGATACTGCAGCAGCGTTTGTTGAGCAAACACTTTCAACTGTTCGCCAGCATCGGTCAGCTCTACGGTTCGGTTATCACGCAGAAACAGCGACTGTCCAAGCGTTTCTTCCAGCCGCTGGATTTGGCGGGAAAGCGTAGAGGGGCTGACGTGCATCGCCTTGGCCGTGCGGCCAAAGTGATGGCTTTCAGCCAGGTGCAGGAACAGCTTGAGATCACGTAAGTCCATAATCAGTACGCTCGCAGCGGGGTGTTGCAGAAATTGCAACGTCACGTTCGTAATATATCAATTTAAGCAACGCAATTCCTGTTATACATTGGTTTCAACGGATCCCGCATAGACAGGGCGGGAATGAGAATAATATTGCACGACACAACATCTAACTGGAGCATCACCATGGCTAACTATTTCAACACATTGAACCTGCGTCAGCAGTTGGCGCAATTGGGTAAGTGCCGTTTCATGGCGCGTGACGAATTTGCGGATGAAGCCGGTTACCTGAAAGGGAAAAAAGTGGTGATCGTCGGCTGTGGTGCTCAGGGTCTGAACCAGGGTCTGAACATGCGTGATTCCGGCCTGGACGTGGCTTATGCGCTGCGTAAAGAAGCGATTGCCGAGAAGCGTGCCTCATGGCGCAAAGCCACCGAGAACGGCTTCAAGGTTGGCACCTACGAAGATCTGATCCCGCAGGCCGATCTGGTCGTTAACCTGACGCCAGACAAGCAGCACACCTCCGTAGTTCGTGCCGTACAGCCGCTGATGAAAGACGGTGCTGCGCTGGGCTACTCCCACGGCTTCAACATCGTTGAAGTTGGCGAGCAGGTTCGTAAAGACATCACCGTAGTGATGGTTGCACCTAAGTGCCCAGGTACCGAAGTGCGTGAAGAATACAAACGTGGTTTCGGTGTACCAACGCTGATCGCGGTTCACCCGGAAAACGATCCAAAAGGCGAAGGCATGGCGATTGCCAAGGCATGGGCGGCAGCCACTGGCGGCCATCGTGCAGGTGTGCTGGAATCTTCCTTCGTTGCAGAAGTGAAATCTGACCTGATGGGCGAGCAGACCATCCTGTGCGGTATGCTGCAAGCGGGTTCTCTGCTGTGCTTCGACAAGCTGGTATCTGAAGGTACCGACCCGGCGTACGCAGAAAAACTGATCCAGTTCGGCTGGGAAACCATCACCGAAGCGCTGAAACAGGGCGGTATCACCCTGATGATGGATCGCCTGTCCAACCCGGCGAAACTGCGTGCCTATGCGCTGTCTGAGCAACTGAAAGGCATCATGGCTCCGCTGTTCCAGAAGCACATGGACGACATCATCTCTGGCGAATTCTCCAGCGGTATGATGGCAGACTGGGCCGCAGACGATGTGAAACTGCTGACCTGGCGTGAAGAGACCGGCAAAACCGCTTTCGAAACTGCGCCGCAGTTTGAAGGCAAAATCAGCGAGCAGGAATACTTCGACAACGGCGTACTGATGGTAGCAATGGTGAAAGCGGGCGTTGAGCTGGCCTTCGAAACCATGGTGGATTCAGGCATCATCGAAGAGTCTGCTTACTACGAATCACTGCACGAGCTGCCACTGATCGCCAATACCATCGCGCGTAAGCGTCTGTATGAAATGAACGTGGTGATCTCCGATACTGCAGAATACGGTAACTACCTGTTCTCTTATGCGGCGGTACCGTTGCTGAAAGAGTTCATGACCACTCTGCAGGCGGGCGATCTGGGTAAATCAGTTGCAGGTACCACCGTTGACAACGCGCAGCTGCGTGACGTGAACGAGGCGGTGCGCAACCACCCGATCGAATCCGTTGGCCGCAAACTGCGTGGTTATATGACCGATATGAAACGTATCGCAGTAGCCGGTTAAGCACCAAGATTGTAGAGGCCCGATTTATCGGGCCAACTAAAAAGGCCAGCATCGTTGCTGGCCTTGTGCATTTCTGGCGTTCGGGAATTATTGTGGCATCGCCTCGCGTGGGATGATGGCCCCGCGATGCTGGATCACCGTGCTTGCGGTCAGGTGACCACGTTTGGCCGCGCTAACCGCATCACCGCCGGTCAGGCGTACAGCCAGATAACCCGCGCTGAAGGAATCTCCGGCGGCGGTGGTATCAATCACTTTCTCTTTTGGCAGTTTGACCGCCGGTACGTCGTGGGTTCCCCCATCGGCGCTGAACACCAGGCAGGAATCTGCGCCACGCTTAATCACAATCTCACTCACGCCAAAGTCGCGGGTACGGCTCACCACCTGCTCAACCGGCTGCTTGCCCCACAGTAAATCTTCATCATCCAGCGTCAGGAAGGCGATGTCGGTACAGGCCAGGATCTCGCGATAGGCCTGCTGAGTCTCTTGCTGGCTTTGCCACAGCCGCGGCCGATAGTTGTTATCGAAGATCACTTTGCCGCCGTTGGCCCGGCATTGGCGCAGCAGGGTCAGCAGTTTTTCCCGGCTGGCAGGGTTGAGGATCGCCACGCTGATACCGCTCAGATACAGGTAATCAAACCGCGCCAGCTGTGCGCACAGGCTCTCTGCCTGCGGGCCATCCAGCCAGTAGCGTGCGGCCGCATCGTTGCGCCAGTAATAGAAGGTGCGCTCGCCGGTATCGTCGGTTTCGATCACGTACAGCCCCGGCAGCTTGTTGTCCAATTGCTGGATCAAATCGGTTTTTACCTGCTCCTGCTGCCAGGTTTGCAGCATTTCCCGGCTGAAGCTGTCGGTGCCTAGCGCGGTGACGTAATGCACGTTCAGCGCCTGTTGCGGCACCTGACGGGCGATATAGACGGCAGTGTTGAGGGTGTCGCCGCCGAATCCACGGCTGAGATCGGCGCCTTTCTGCGACAGTTCGATCATGCATTCGCCGATCACGGCGAGGTTTTTGCTGTTCATGATAATCCCTGGCTTGATAATGAGTCTGGTTGCTGCGAATACGTCCAGTCTCAACGCAAGGGCGAAGCGAGTCAATAGGAATAAAACAGCGTTTTAATTAGTTTATGATCGCGATCGGGAAACGCGTGGTTTCCCGCCGCTGAGGAAGGAAAACTACTTGGCCGCCGCGCGCAGATCGGTGACACATTGACCACCAATCCCCCAGTTATCGGTTTCCACTTCATCGATAACCACCACGGTAGTGGCCGGATTTTTGCCGAGCGTATCGACCAACAGTTGGGTCACGCCTGCAATTAGCTGTTTTTTCTGCTCCGCGGTTGCGCCTTCGCGGGTAATTTTGATATTTACGTAGGGCATTAAATTTTCCTCTTGTTATAGAAACGTTGCATGTAGGTAATGGTTTAATGTAGGGACCTTTTACCCAGGCTTAAAGTTTTATTGTGCGTTGCCGATAACAAGATCGACAAATTTCCGGCAACGTTATCGTTCCCATTCCCTAATGGCGATAGAACCGATGATAACCAACATGATCTCTGGTCTACTGACGCCATTGTTTGCCGCCTGGCAGCGTGCCAAGGTCTTCCGTTACTGGCGGCAGTGTCGGCGTTTGTATACTTTTCAGCCCATTTACCGCACCTGCGGCAAATTGCTGGCGGTAGAGCTGCTTACTGCTGTGCATCATCCGGCGGCACCGAGCAAGCCGGTCTCCCCAGAGGACTACTTTGCCGCGCTGGGGTTGCGCCAGCGCCTGGCGGTGCTTCAGGAACAGCTCAATTTACTGCAGCAATGGCAGGCCATGTTTATCCACCATGCGTTGATGGTCTCCATCAATATCGACGGCAAGGCCTTACAGGCCCTGCAGCGACACCCGGCGATGCAGCGGCAAATCAGCGTCATGCCTTACCTGCGTTTTGAGCTGGTTGAGCAGGCAGACAGGGCGTTGAATGGGCCGCTGCAGCATATCCGCGGAGCGGAGCGCCTGTGGCTGGATGATTTTGGTAGCGGGTTGGCGAATTTCTCTGCGGTCAGCAGTTGGCGTTATCAGTATATCAAGGTGGCGCGCGAGCTGTTCATGTTGCTCAAGCAAAGCGACGAGGGCATCCAGCTGTTTTTTACCCTGGTGCGCCTGATGAGCCAGCATAGCGACGGAGTGATTGTCGAAGGGGTAGAAACAGAGCAGGAATGGCTGCTGGTACAGCGCTCTGGCGCGTTTGCAGCCCAAGGGTATTACCTGAGCCGCCCTGCACATTTTGACCAGCTGAAAACGCTGCCTACGCGGTTTATTGCCCCCATCCCTTGACCCATTAGTTCCCATCGCGTGAACTTAGGCTTATCCTCGACTAGGCTTTCAGTAAGGCTGCTTATCAATTTTCGCAGTCAGCTATCGCCTCAAGGGAGCCGCTATGACAAGAACAGGCAAAACTTTTAGCTGGATTGGCGGCATCGTACTGCTGATTATCGTGGTTTTGGTGGTGTTCATTGCCACCTTCGATTGGAACCGCCTCAAACCCACCATCAATAGCAAAGTCTCTGCCGAGCTGCAGCGCCCGTTTGCTATTCGTGGCGGTCTGGGCGTTAACTGGGAACGTCACCAGGATGAGGGAGGCTGGCGTGCCTGGGTACCTTGGCCGCATATTCACGCCGAAGATATTATGCTGGGCAACCCTGCCAAGATCCCCGGTGATGAGATGGTCACACTGCAACGCGTCGATGCTTCGATCGCGCCATTGGCGCTGCTGGGCAAAGAGGTGCTGATCCCGCGTATCTGGTTGAAACAGCCAAATGCCTCGCTACAGCGCCTGGCGAACGGTGACAATAACTGGACCTTCAACCTGGCTAACAGCGCCGAAAAAGACCCCAACCAACCGCAGTCAGACTGGTCTGTCAGCATTCACGATATCGTGTTCGATCGCGGCCAGATTGATTTTAAAGACGCCACGCTCAAGGCCGATTTCCAGGCGCTGATCGACCCACTTGGCAAGCCTCTGCCCTTTAGTGAAGTTGCGGGTAAGCAGCCGGGAGATAAAGCGACGACGCCGGATTATGTCTTCGGCTGGAAGATTAAAGGAAAATACCACGGTGAAGCGCTGTCAGGCAGCGGCAAAATAGGTGGCATGCTGTCACTGCAAAGTGCTGATATTCCGTTCCCGCTGCAGGCCGATGTCCGTTCCGGCAATACCATAGTGCAGGTTGCGGGGACGTTGTCCGATCCGCTGAACCTTGGCGGCCTGGATCTACGGCTGAAATTCTCCGGTGACAGCCTGGGAAACCTGTATGCGCTGACCGGCGTGCTGTTACCCAACACTCCACCTTATTCTACCGATGGTCATCTTATCGCCCAGTTGCATCAACCGGGCGGTGCGGTATTCGAGTATCAGGGCTTTGACGGCAAGATCGGTGACAGCGATATCCATGGGGACTTGAAGTACGTTGCGAGCCACCCGCGGCCCAAGTTGAGCGGTGAAATGCTTTCCAAACAGCTGCGTTTTGCCGATCTTGCGCCATTGATCGGCGCGGACTCCAATCAGCAGAAAGCCAATCGCGGCGAGAAAACCCGCCAGCCGAGCGACAAAGTGCTGCCGGTTGAGAAGTTCGAAACCAAAAGCTGGGGGGTAATGGATGCCGACGTCAAATTTACCGCTAAACGCATTGAGCATGGCAGTTCGCTGCCGTTGAGCGATCTGAATACCCATCTTAAGCTGGATAACGCAGTGATCCTGATGGACCCGCTGCGCTTCGGCGTGGCCGGGGGCAACCTGAATGCCACCGTCCGTCTTGATGGTAGCAAGAGCCCGATGCAGGGCCGGGTGGATATGCACGCGCGTAAGTTCCAGCTGAAGCAGTTGCTGCCGAACGTGGAGTCGATGAAGCGCAGCCTGGGGGAATTGAACGGCGATGCCAAGCTAACAGGCAGCGGCAACTCGGTGGCCGATTTGCTGGCGACCAGCAGCGGCGATCTGCGCCTGCTGATCAATGACGGCGTGATCAGCCGCAGCCTGATGGAAATCCTGGGCCTCAACGTAGGTAACTACCTGGTCGCTCAACTGTTTGGTGATGACGAGGTGGGGATCAACTGCGCGGCGGCGGATGTCGGCATTCGCAGCGGGTTGGCGACACCACGACTGTTCGTGTTTGATACGGAAAATGCCATCATCAACATCACCGGCAACATCAATTTCGCCACCGAGCGGCTGGATCTGTCCATCGATCCGGAAAGCAAAGGGATGCGGGTGCTGACCTTGCGTTCGCCGCTGTATGTCAAAGGGACGTTTAAAAAACCGGACGCTGGCGTGAAGGCTGGGCCGTTGATTGCCCGCGGGGTGGCTGCGGTGGCGTTGGGTGTGGTTGTCGCCCCGGCAGCAGCGTTGCTGGCTCTGGTTTCACCGAGTGACGGTGGCGAAGAAAACCAGTGTGGCAAGATCCTGCAGCAGATGAAGAACAAGAAGTGACCCAAGATTACTGTAGTACCCGGCAGCTGTGATCCTGGATCTCTTCGGCGGAGGCCAGATTCAGCTGCCATAGGTTACGTTTCACAGCCAACAGCAGGAAATCCCCTCCCGGCAAGGCCGTCATCGCCATGCCGTAGCTCCCCATGCTTTCACGTGCGCCCTCAACGCCCTGAGCCAGCAAACGGAATGCCCCAAGCTGCTTGAGTTCAGCAGCGCTGGCGCGGCGAGCCAAATAATCATGCCCCAGCAATCCACCGGGTAGCGGCTGCCAGCTTTCGCTGAAATCCCCTTGCAGCTGCGCCAGCCGGTTTTTTACCGCCGGTTGCAGGCAGGAGATATGAATATGCAGCTGATTTTGCGTACGGCCATATTCGGAGTTGATCGCCAGAGAGATGGCGGCATCGTCGATCGGTTTACCGAGTTTATCCGCCATAAAATGCCGGGCCTGCCAGGCTAAGGCGAAGAAGTTGGCGGTATCGGGCTTCAGTACCTGCGGACTTTCAATGCCGGTGATTTTGGCCGTTGGCATCAACAGGTATTGCAAAGGCCCAGTGCGGTCTTTCAGCACCACGAACCCTGCCTGCTCATCTACCTGTGCGCAGGGGGCCGGATTATGGTTTTGTTGCTGATTCGGCAGGCATTGTTGGCTGACGATATGCCACAGCGCATCCGGGTGGGCCGGTTTCAGCCAGAAATAGGCGGCAATGGCGATAATTATCAGCAACGTAATAGACAAACAGAGCCAACGGCGCAATGACATGGGCGGGTTTCCTCAGCAAATGGGGGAATAGCATAGCCGGGATTTGTGACAACAGACAAACGGCCCCCATAGGCAGGGGGCCGGGAGAGGATTACAGAGAAGTGTGGCGGGTCTCTTTCATCAGCAGCAGCGCGATCAGCGTCAGGCTGGCCATGGCCGCCAGGTACATGCCAACGTAGAACAGCCCGTAGTTGTTAGCCAACCAGGTCGCAATATAAGGCGCTACCGAAGCCCCCAGGATCGAGGCCACGTTATACGAGAACGAGGCTCCGGTGTAGCGCACTTCGGTTGGGAACAGTTCAGGCAGCAGTGCGCCCATCGGGCCAAAGGTCAGGCCCATAATGCTCAGCCCCAGCAGCAGGAAAGCCATCACCAACAGCTGATTGCCGGAACCCAGCATGCTCGGGAACAGGAAGGCAAAGCCGATCATCAACAGGGTGATGACAATCATGGTCTTGCGGCGGCCAAAGGCATCGGCCAGCAAACCGGCGATCGGCACCATCACGCCAAAACCAATCACCGCTACCATCAGCATCCACAGGAAGCTGTTACGTGAATATCCCAGCCCCAGCGGCTCTGCGGCCGTGCCGTAGGTCATGGAGTAAACGGTCATCAGGTAGAACAGCGTATAGGTAGCCAGCATGATGAAGGTACCCAGGATGGTAGCCTTTTTGTGTTTGCTCAACAGCGTCCCGAGCGGGACCTTCACCTGTTTGCCCGCTTTGGCCACCTTGGCAAAAACCGGAGTCTCGTGCAGCGAAATACGCACATACAGGCCCACCAGCACCAGCGCGGCAGAGAGGATAAACGGTACGCGCCAGCCCCAGGTCATGAACTGTTCGTCAGTCAGCAACCAGGAGAGCAGCAGGAAGGTGCCGTTGGCGAAGAAGAAGCCGATCGGTGCACCCAACTGCGGGAAAGAGCCGTACAGCGCACGTTTGTTGGCAGGCGCATTCTCGGTGGCCAGCAACGCGGCACCGCCCCATTCGCCACCCAGACCCAGGCCTTGGCCAAAGCGTGCCAGCGCCAGCAGGATCGGTGCAAAGATGCCAATGGTTGCATAGCTTGGCAGCAGGCCGATCAGCACGGTGGAAATCCCCATGGTCAGCAGTGAAGCCACCAAGGTGACCTTCCGCCCGACGCGGTCGCCGAAGTGGCCGAACAGAGCAGAGCCGATGGGCCGTGCCACAAAGGCGATGGCGAAGGTGGCCAGCGATTGTAGCGTTGCAGCTGCCGGGTCACCCTGTGGGAAGAAGATATGCGGGAATACGATCACCGCAGCGGTGGCATAAATATAGAAATCAAAGAACTCGATGGCGGTACCGACCAGAGAGGCGACGATGACTTTTCCCCGGGAGTTAACCGGTGTGGACGCGGCATCGGCGTCCAAGGGGGTTGCGATGGTGGCTTGCATAGTTATTTCTTATATTTTGACTAGGGAAAAATTCATCTTAGTCATAGCAAAATGGCTTTTCAACGGGGAGATTTTGTACTATCTGGCAAATAAACTGTTAAAAAGACTAATGTTTTAACGAGTTGACGTTCTATGGTCGTTAACGTGGCGAAGTGAGCTATAAGCAGAGAGAATGACTGGAAAAGGTGCAAAGAAAAGTTATAGGGTAGTTTGTTATGCTGGTTTTTGCCGATCGGTTAGTCTGGTTTTAGAGTTATTGACTGCTTTTTGAGTTGATTATTGAAATAAAAAACCAGTCGCAACCTTGCGACTGGCATGAATACCATGCTGATGGTGGATATTCACTTGCCCTGCGGCAGGGTTTTGTCCTCTTTATACTGTGCCGTGGCGATCCAGGCGGCGCAAAACAGCGTCAGGCGGGCAAAAAAGTAGAAGAACGCCATCAGCCCGATCACCGAGCCAAAGGCGGCACCGGAAGGTGATTTGGCGACCTGTGGCAGCGTCATGGTCATCACAAACTTGATGGCTTCAAAGCCAATTGCGGCGATCAGGGTGCCGCGCAGCAGCGCTTTTTTCTTCGGCTTATGGCGTGGCAGCATCCAGAAGATCCACAGAAACAGCAGGTAGTTGGCAAAAATGGAGATCGACAGCGCGATCAGCGTCATCGCCGGCCGCAGCCATTCAATGCCATCCAGTCCCAACGCATGCACGATGGCCGCCTGGGCAGAACCCGCAATCGAGGTTAAAGACAGAGTGACGATCAGCGCCACCACCAAGCCAGTTAATGAAATAAAATCGCGGGTGTAGCGAAAATAGATTTTCTCCTGATCCTGCGGATTACGTTCCCAGACGTCACGGGACTGGGCGCGGATCGCCTCACGCAGGTTACCCATCCAACTGATGCCGGAGTACAGCGCCAGCGCCAGACCGGTCAGGCCGACGGTGGTACGTTGCTGGATGGCGGTATTCACCGTGTTCTTCAAGGTACTGGCCAGCGTGGGATCGCTGATGCTGTTGACGATCTTGTTGATCAGTTCGGCCAGCAAATCCGGATTAGATGCCAGCACAAAGCCCACGGCGGCAAACGACACCATCAGGATCGGGATCAGTGAGAGAAACGAGAAGTAGGTAATGGCGGCGCCAAACTGGCTGCCGAGACGGTCGTTGAAGCGTTCGGTGGCTCGCAGCAGGTGAGCGATGGTGGGCCAGGCTTTAACGCGCTCTATCAGGCGAGCGAACCCCGAAAGGCCTTTATCCAGTTTTTGATTGCCGGTTTTGATGGCGATCGTCGGTTTCTCAATGGCCTCAGGCTGCTCTGGAGCGGCTTTATTCTGCATTACGTCACGGTATCCTTCAGGTAAATCAATGGGCATGTGCTTGATTATAGCCAAATATGCCCTCGATTTGGTCGCTAATGGACGAGATTGGGTTAATTCTGATGATGGCCTCTACCAACAACTGCGAGTAAGAACGTTCGATTTTGTCCTATTCACCACACGTCTGTTTTTCTGCCGGATCCCTGCAATTTTATCTATCTCAGCGCCAGGAAGGCTTTTACTCATCTTATGGCGCGCGCTTTTTTATCCGGCATGCGCCTACTGCAGCCGTAGGGGCTGGAACGGTTATTTCCTGAATCAATAGATAAAATGGAAGGTCTTATGAAATTATTCAATCATCCCACCTGTCGTCCATTTACCGAAGCGGGCAACCTGTCGCAACTTTCCGCTTATTACGAGGAAGATCGCCACATCATGTGGATGTTACTGCGTGCAGAGCCGCGTCCTTGCTTCAATCAGGCGCTGATAGAAGACATCATGACGCTGGCGCAGGCGGCGAAAGAGTCGACGTTGCAGTTCGACTTCTGGGTCACCGGCTCGCTGGTGCAAAACATGTTTAACGTCGGCGGGGATCTGAGCTTTTTTGCCGAAGCGATCAAAAACCGCAAGCGTGAGGCGATGATGGCATATGCCCGGGCCTGTATCGACTGTGTGCATGCGGCAGCACGAGGTTTTGATACCGGGGCCATCAGCATTGCCATGGTGGAGGGCAGCGCGCTAGGGGGCGGTTTTGAGGCGGCATTGGCGCACCATTTTGTTTTGGCGCAGAACAACGCACGGATGGGGTTCCCAGAAATCGCCTTCAATCTGTTTCCCGGTATGGGCGGTTATTCACTGGTAGCCCGCAAGGCAGGTATGCGCCTGGCGGAAGAACTGATCTGGAGCGGTGAGTCTCACACTGCCGAATGGTTCGAAAACTATGGGCTGGTGGATAAGCTGTTTCAACCAGGTGATGCCTATATGGCGACTCGTACCTTCATCGACACCATCAGGCCCAAGCTGAATGGTATGCGTGCCATGTTGCGCGCGCGTCAGCGGGTATTACAGTTAACCCGCTCCGAGCTGATGGACATTACCGAGGATTGGGTGCACGCGGCCTTTACCATCGAGGAGAAGGATCGCCTGTACATTGAGCGGTTGGTGATGTTGCAGGATCGGCACACGCTTAATCAGCGTCACGCTGGCTAAGCGTTAATTCCCGCCCGCATCACTCTGGTGATTGCGGGCTATAGGTTTTCAGCCACTGCTCCAACTGTTCGGGCAGCATCGGCCGGGCGAAAAGAAATCCCTGTTTTTCATCGACCCCAACGCAGTCCAGGAAGCGATTTTCACTGTCCGTCTCGACCCCTTCGGCAATCACCTTGAACTGTAGCGCTTCGGCGACCGCGACGATGGCGCGTATCAATGACTGTGATACCGGGGCCAGATTGACGCCGCGAACAAAGCTTTGATCCAGCTTGATAGCGTCCAGCGGGATACGTGCCAACTGGGCCAGAGAGGAGTAACCGGTGCCAAAATCATCCAGGTGTACCTGGGCGCCCAAGGCCCGTAGCCGGGCGATCACCTCACGCGCCCGATTCTCATCTTCTATCAGGCTGCTCTCGGTCAGCTCAAAGTCCAGAGTGCAGGGAGAAAGCTGGTTTTCTCGCAGTACCTCAACCAGATCGTCTACCACGCTGTCATCCACCAACTGCCTGGCGGAAAGGTTAACCGCAATGCGTAAATTCAGCCCCTGCTGCTGCCAAATGGCAGCCTGTTTAGCGGCGGTTTGCAGCACCCAGCGGCCAAGTGGGGCAATCAGCCCGGACTCTTCGGCATAGGAGATAAACTGCAGCGGTGGGATCAGCCCGCGCTCCGGTGAATCCCAGCGGACCAGCGCCTCTACGCTGTTCACGGCTCCGTTGAGCGTTGTGACCTTGGGTTGGTAATACACCACCAGTTGCTCCTGTTCCAGCCCCTTACGCAGGTTGGTATCCAGCCACATGTATTCGGCAACGCGGCGGTTCATGTCCGGCGAGAAGACGATAAAGGTGCGTTTGCCGTGCTCTTTGGCGACGTACATGGCGGTATCGGCGCTGCGGATCAGGCTGTCCAGATCGTGGCCATGTTGCGGGCAGAGGGCAATGCCAATCGAACAGCCGGTGTAGACCTCGATCAGGCCAATGCGGAAGGGCATTTGCAAGCGATCGATAATGCGCTGAGCCAGCTCTTGCAGCATGATCCGGTCGGCCTGGGTGACCAGCACCAGAAATTCATCGCCCCCCAGACGGGCAAGTTTTTCTCCATGATCCAGGCAACTGAGAATGGCGTGGGACACCTCGATCAGCAAGCGATCGCCAAACATATGGCCATAGGCGTCGTTCACTTTTTTGAAGTTATCCAGATCGAGATAGACCAGCCCTACGTGGCTTTCACCGCGTTCGCTTATCGCCCGGTTGATATCATCCTGAATGGCGTTGCGGTTTGGCAGGCCGGTGATGGTATCGGTATTGGCCAATAGCCGCAGGCGTTCCTGGGCACGGCGTTCTTCGGTGATATCCGTGCCGGAACAGATCAGGAACACCTCTTTTTTGCCGCTGCCGCTGTGGACAAACTTGTTGCGGAACAGGAATAACCGCTCGCCTTTGACCGTTTTGATCCAGCGCTCCACCTCATAGGAGGCCCCGTTGTGAAAGAAGTTGGCAATATTGCGCCGGGATGCTGCGGCCTCTTCGGGGCTCATAAACATCTTGAAGACGTTTTTGCCAATCACGTCCTGTTCCTGCAGGCCGGTATACTCTTCGCTCAGGCGGTTAAAGCGCTGGACGCGGCCGTGTTGGTCAACGATGACAATGACGGAATTAGCCTCTGACACCACCTGTTCGGCAAACGATAGGCCGTGCACCAAATCACGTGCCACGGCCTCGGTATCGGTATAGGCAGAGGCGGTGCCAGCCCACTCAAATTTATTGATCCGGCGGCCGACCAAATGCAGGTGGATGGGCTGGCCGCTGAGTTGGATGGTCAGATCCAGGCTGGCGGTGACCCCGCTCAGACGGCGGATTTTCGCCGCCTGCATTTCGTCGAGGGCCACGGCAAGGTGTGTTTTGCCTTTGATTGCCGTCAACTGCAGGGCATTGCTGTCAAACGCCAGATGCCAGTAAGGGCTGCTGGTGCCAAAATGGGTGTTAAGGAGTATCGGGCCTTGGTCTGCGAACATGTTCATTCCTCAAAATGGGACAGCCGGACCCTACGCTGCAGCCTGAAAGACGATGGGGATCGCGTGAACGACGTCTGTATAGAGTGTAAAAGAGAACCGCGCAGTGTGCGAAAATCAGTTTTTGGCTTCGTTGAGCCAGAGTTGTGGCTAGGGATGCTAAATTAATCCCAAGCTGGAGGTGGACAAAAGCCACACTAATAATTACGCTTGGGTCATGTAATCTTCCAAATAACAGACGCCTTCTCCATAATTTATTCATAATTGACGAATATTGCCATTTTTGATTTTAAAAAATTTACACTCCCTCGCATTACTATATATTCATGCGCATACTATTATTTCCGACGACGAGATAGTGAGCCTGTTAACGTACAGCGCTCCTGATGAAGAATAACTTTTAAGGAAATAATTATGCGTAAACTGACTGCTTTATTTGTCGCTTCAACCTTAGCCCTGGGTTCTGCTTCTGCCGCCTTTGCTGCCGATGCAACTACCGCCCCGGCAACCGCATCGGCCACACCTGCCGCCCCGGTAAAAATGATGCACTATAAAGAGGCGAAAAGAGACAATCTCTTTGCTGGTTTGAACTTGACCAAAGATCAACGCCAGCAGATGCGCGATATTATGAAAGAGTCGCATCAAAAACGCGGCCCGGGAGCTAAAGACGAACGCCAGGCGCTACACAGTATGATCGCTTCGGAAAACTTTGACGAAGCCAAGGTAAAAGCCCAGATCGATGCAATCGGCAAAGCGCAATCCGAGCACATGCTGGAACGTGCCAAAGCGGAAAACAAAATGTATAACCTGCTAACGCCAGAGCAGAAAAAACAATACAATGAGAATTATCAGAAACGCGAGCAGAAGATGATGGAGCATATGAAGAAAATGCGCGATCATGTCCCTGCTGCTGAATAATTCACATTGCTGTCAAAATAAAAATGCCGGGTTATTTGCCCGGCTTTTTTTATTTTCTGACAGGATTATTTAGCCGAAGCAGCAATGGCATTAAATTGTTCGATAATAACCGCGGCGAACAGGGGATCGTTGATATGGTACGGTACCTTGAGCAACCGGCGTTTTGCGGTCTGTACCAGCGTCCGTTCCAGCGAGTGAACAAAAGCGCTCAGCGCTTGTGGATCCCAGAAGGGTTGCCCTGGCGCATCCAAGGTTGAAAAGCCACCCAGCGGTACGACAAAGCATACTTCCCCGGCGCAGGCGTTCAGCTTGTCACCAATCCAGCGCCCTAACTGGGTATTCTCCTGCGCCGTGGTGCGCATCAGCGTTACCTGGCTGTTGTGGCAATAAAATTGACGATTGGCGTAGCGGGCCGGAATGGTTTTCGGGTGACCGAAGTTGATCATATCCAGCCCTCCGCATGACATCACACCAGGGATCTCGGTGCGGGCAATGGCCCCAAAGCGATCTTCGTTGCAGGCCAACACGCCATCAAACAGATAGTCGCACACCTCGGTGGTGGTCAGATCCAATACGGCGTTGAGCAAGCGGCTGTCGATCAGCTTCTCCATTGCCTGGCCACCACTGCCGGTAGCGTGAAACACCAGGCAATCCCAGTCGTGCTCAATGGCGCTGGTCACGGCCTTGATACAAGGCGTAGTGACGCCAAACATGGTCAGGCCGGTGGCAGGTTTGCTGTCGGCATCATCATCGATATGAAAGCGGATGGCGCCGGCTATCTGGTTGGCGGCATTGCTCAATACCTTGCGTGAAATGCGATTTAGCCCGGCGATATCGGTGACGGAATACAGCATGGCAATATCGCTGGAGCCGACATAGCCAGCGACATCACCCGCCGCCATACTCGACACCATCAGCTTTGGCAGGCCGATGGGCAACTGTTGCATGGCGGGCGTGATGATCGCGGTGCCACCAGACCCGCCCAAACCGAGCAGCGCAGCAACATCACGACGTGAGAGCATGAAGCGCTCAAAAGCGATAGCCATGGCCGCAATCGCCTGCCCGCGATTAGCACAAAAAACGGCTTGTTCACCTTCCGGATGGTAACCCGCGATCTCATGCGCAGAAACGTCCGCGTGATACAGAGAAGGCTTACCGGAAGTGGAGAGGTCGAGGGTGATGACGGGTAAATCGAGATTGGCGATCAGATGACGGACATATTCCAGTTCTTGTCCTTTAGTATCTGCTGTGGTAGCAATATAGACAAAACCCGGGGTGCTGCTCATCATCTGTTCCTGAAAAAGGTTCAGACAAAGGCCTGAACAAATTGATTTTAATGCTATTTTTTATAGTAGGTGGTGAACCCTGGTGTCGGACAATAAGGTACTATCGTTTATTTGTTGGTCATAATGAGACTGCCGTATCATTTTTGCAAGCATTAATTTGTTTAAAGTGAGACTTGAGTCCCGTTTTTGGCTATCTTAGCTGTAATTTTTTACGTTGCCGATGGGCCAGGATCTGTCGGTGAGGCTGTCTATCGTATTGACTCCAAGGCTGGAAGATACGAGGAAGTTCGAGGAAAACGTGCCAATATCCGCATTTCCCGCTCCACGGGATGAATCTTTGACACATACTCGTGCCAAAACCCGCAGCTTGCTGCTGGCCTGTGCGATGGAGCTCTACGATGGTGGAGTCTTCCCTTCGATTACTGAGCTAGCGGCGCATGCGCAGGTCTCTCGTGCCACCGCTTATCGCTATTTTCCCACCCAAAGTGCCCTGATCTCCGCCGTTGTGGCGAAAAGCCTGGGGCCGATCCTTGAATGGCAACCGCAGGATAACGATGCGCTCAAGCGCATTCATCAACTGTTGGCGTTTGCCTACCCGCAGATGGAGCAGCATGAAGGCGCGCTACGTGCGGCGTTACAGCTATCGCTCCAGCAATGGGCTAACGCGACGCCGGGCGAAAAGTTTGTGCGTGGCAATCGCAAGCGGCTGTTGAAGCTGGCGGTTGAGCCCTTGCAGAACAAACTCCCTGCTGAAGCCCTGCAACGCGTGATCCACGCCTTTTCGCTGATTTATGGTTCCGAGGTGTTCCTGGTGCTGAAGGACATTTGGGGTTTAGAGCTCGATGATATTCAGGATGTAACCCAGTGGATGGCCAAAGCCATCATTCGTCAGGCTGAGGAAGATGCCAGAGTTGAGGGATAATCCGCGAACGAGTGACGGGCCGGGGAGTGCTCTCCGGCCTTTTCATTGGTTTTTTGGCAAATAAAAAACCGGAACCCTTGCGGGCCCCGGCTTAACGAGGGGTGAAGCAATTAACTCTGCGGTTAAACTTGCTCAGCTTGCAACTCCCTGTTGATACTTTAATCAGGTGTTGTGGCCGGCTTATAATTTCCCTGGTGTTGGTATGGTTATTACTAACTTATCGTTCTACTATCGTTTTTATAATACATCACTTCTGATACCATGTTTGACCATAAAAGATGGTATGTCAAGCAAGCTATTAGGCTAAGATTGTATAGTATGCGAGATTTCGATAACGTTTCTGTACGGATGGGTGTCAAAGCGACTGAAAAATCAGCGAGATATATCGAAGGATAACATGTTTAACAATCATCAAAAATTCGATTCGCAGTCGATTGCCGGCAAGGTCAGGGAACTCTTTTTGCAACATGGGATCGGCAAGCGACAACATGCCAAGGAACTCAGCCGCATTTTGGATCTGAGTTTTTCCCATGCTCACCGCAAGCTGAAAGGCCAGAGCCCATGGACGCTGGAGCAAATCAACAGCGTGGCACTGGCCTTGGGAGAAACGCCAGCCTCCATCGTCGACATTCTCCCCGAAAGCGAGTCTGTTGGGTCCACTGTGGCACAGGATGCCATCTTTTCTGTGGCCGGGGTGGCGTTACCTTGCGTGGCGCACATTAGCAGCGAACTAGTGGGCAGCAAGCAGGCCGAGTTTGTTGGCTTGCAGCAGGATGGGCAGTGGATCGTTTATCGAGCCGGCGAAGCCCCACAGGGCAAGTATTTTGCTGTCGAACTGATCGAGATCCGCCCCGGCCTTAGCGAGGACGATCGCCTGAGCATTGCAGTATTGGACGATGCACATCAGGCCGCTGATGAGCTAACCAAGTATCTCAATAGCCAAGGATTTAACGCGGTGGCTTTCTATGACGTCAGCAGTTTCTGCCAGGCGTTGGCCAAAAGCCCGTTTGATGGCTACGTGGTGGATTGGTTGATAGGCCATGAGACGGCGCAGACATGCATCGAAACCATTCGCACTTCCGATCATGCGGATGCGCCGATCCTGGTGCTGACCGGCCAGTTGGGCACCGATTTGCGTGAGTCAGAGATTGCCAGAGCAATGCGTGATTATGACGTGCTCGGCCCGTATGAAAAGCCGGTGCGGCTCCATGTGATCGAAGCCGCACTGCAACGGTGCTTTAATCTGTAGCGACAAACAGCGACGTGAGTGAGGTGGATAGCGCCTCCATGCGTACCGGTTTCATCAGGTAATCGTCAAACATGGCGCGTTGCTCGCTAGGGAGCAGCTCCGGCGTATAGGCGCTGATACCGATAATCGGGATATTACGGTTCGGGCCACGCTGGTCACGCAACTGTTGCGCCACTGCCACACCATCGATGCCGGGCATTTGCAGGTCGAGCAGCAAGGCATCGTAAGGCCGCCGCAACAGCTTTTGCAGCGCACGTTCCGACGAGTCACACAGCTCATATTGATAGCCCAACTTATCCAGCAGGGCGATAAAGGCCATGCCTGCGGCAGGATTGTCGTCCACCACCAGGATTTGCTGCTCTTTTTTCAACAGCGTCGCTGCCGGACGTGGGCTTTGCTCCGGCAACTGTTCTTCACTGATCTCAACGGGGATGCTGACGATAAAGGTGCTGCCTTCTCCCACTTCGCTGTACACCGTGATCGTGCCATCGAGCAATTCGACCAGGCCGTGGACGATCGCCAATCCCATGCCAACCCCGCTGTATTGGCGAGTATTTGACTGATCGAGCTGGGTAAAGGGCTCGAAAATCTGCGGTAGCAGGGCATTGTCGATACCGATGCCGGTATCCGTGACTTCAATGATTAACGAGCTTCCCGCCGGTTGGCTACGCAGGCAGCTGTGCAGCGTGATGGTGCCGCTTTCGGTATATTTAAAGGCGTTGGTCAGCAGGTTAACCACGATTTGCCGAAGCCGCTGAGGGTCTGAATAGACCTGCGCATGGGTAAACTCCACTTCACGTACCAGTTTGACCCCAGGTTTATGGGTCAGCATGGCGATTTCATCCGTCGTTTCGTCGATCACCTGCTGGGCATTAAAGGGAACAATGCGCAGCTCCATCATGCCGCTGTCCAGGCGTGCATAATCGGTGAGATCCTTCATCTGGCTTTCTATCTGCTCGGCGGCGGTTTCCAGCCGGTGGAAGGTATCCTTGTGCTCATGGGATACGCGGGTATTGGTCAGCACATCAATGGCGGACATAATGCTTTGCAGCGAGGTGCGCAGTTCATGGCCGATGGCCCCGAGGAAGGCGTTTTTGGTGCGGATAGCCTTTTGCTCTGCGCGAATGGCCTTCGACTGCTGGCTGATGGTTTGGCGCTGCTGGCGGATGACGATCAGCGTGATGGCAATCAGCGCGATCACCGAGAACATAATGATCACCAGGCCATAAAAGATGATGTGCCTTTTCTCGATAAAATCTTCGTAAGCGCCGGTGCGCTGCTTCACTTCAGCGTGGTCCGCCAGGTTGGCCATCATAATCGCGGAGGGTTTGATCTGTTGCATGGCTTGCGAAATCAGCCCCAGATCTACCTGAGGGCTGTTGACCAACTGATCCAACTGGGTAATTTCATTGCGCATCCGTTCAACGAGCTCGGGATATCCAGGCTCGTGATACAGCGGCAGGGTCGATTCTGACGGGCGGGCGAGCACCGAATAGCGAGAATAGAGAATATCGAACCTTAGCCTCAGGTTATCGATATCCACCTGATTGGTACTTTTTTGCTGTTCCACCAGGGTTTCAAATTCCGCCAGCTTGATGGCGAACTTGGCGATCGACCAAGAGTAGTTTTCCTGCGTACCGGCAACGGCATACAGCCCTTTTTTGGACAAGGTGGCACTGTAGTAATACAGCGTCACCGTCGAGGCGAGCAGGAATAAGGCGGCAAAAATGGCCGGAATGGCCAACCTGCCGCTGTCTTTGAAGCGGACTAACTTCATTTAATTACTATCCTGTTGATCTGCCAGATAAAGCGCGAGTTATACAGCGGAGAGTTGAGCTCCGCGCCCCCGGCATCGCGGGGATAGATCAGAAACAGCGGCCCGAAATCGCGCACCTTTAACATTTCCCCGCCCATTTTATAGGCCAGGATCATATTGTATTTAGCCACGTCCGAGATGGGCACATCAATATAATAATCGTTCAGCGCGTAGAGCGTCATCATGGTGCCTTCGGCCCCCACTTTAGCCAAAATATCTGCCAGCAATACGCCATCGAATTTTACTCTTGGCGTCCACGACGTGGTGGTCGTGATGCTGTGGACCGGCATGGCAAACAGCTCTTTATCGGTAAAGACATAGGTTTTGTTCTCGGCGTCGGTGGTGTTTTTAATCTTGCCGCCAACTTCCAGGGTAAAGCTGAGTGCGCTGGTTTGGGTAATGACCAAAGCCAGCAGGGCAAATGCGGTATTTCTTATTGCGGTCAACAGCATCGGTAGTTCTCCAGACCGGGGATCAGGCCCACGGCAATTCGTTTAGCATCAGGGTAGTAAAGGCTAGTTCGACCTGCTCCAGGTCATGCTTTCTGGCGCTGGCCTGCACGTTGTTCAGCTCGGGGATGGCAAAATAGACAGGCTGACATAAAGGATAGTCTCGCACCCGCAATTCGGGAGCGATTGAGGTAAAGAAGGCGGTGGTTGGCACATCGTAACCAGCGGCAATATGCACCGCAGCGGTATCCGATGTCAGAACATAGCGGGCATGCTTCACCCAGGCCAGGAAATCCGCGGTCGTGGTGGAAAGCGGTTGAATATCCACATAATGCGGATGATCTACCGCGCCAAATCCTAGCACTGGGCAGGCAAATTTCTCCCACAGGGCATTCACCAGTGGCACATGGGCACTGGCCGGAATGCTGCGTAACGGCGTACTGGCGGTGGGGCAAAACAGCACGTAGGGCTTGTTCTGCCAGCGTTCAGGTAATGGCGGCAGACATAGTTTTTGCATCCAGCGGTTGGCTTTCGCCGTAGCAGGAATAGCGGTAGGTTCAACGCCCAGCGCCTGCAGAAAAAAATCGATCATCGGCAACGTGGTGAAGGCTGGCCAGAACAGTTGATTACCGGCATCGATACACAGTTCTTGTTCTGGAATATGCTCTGCCTTCCACGGCAGCCAACGGAGATCCGCCACCACGCCTGCCGCCAGATGATAAAGCTGATCGACATAGTGGGGCGCGCGCCCTGGCCGATAAATAATAGTGTGCAAGTTGGGATTAAACTCGCGCAGAGCCTCAAGTGCAGTCAGGCCAATAATGGAATCGCCCAGCGTTACGCCCATGCCATTAATGATGTGCACGACAGATTCGTTGCAATAATCCACGTTGAAAGGGGCCGCAGCGGCATTGCGGATACCGCGGTAGCCAGCCAGGCTAAA
This sequence comes from Serratia sp. JSRIV006, assembly GCF_019968685.1. Lineage (NCBI taxonomy): Bacteria > Pseudomonadati > Pseudomonadota > Gammaproteobacteria > Enterobacterales > Yersiniaceae > Serratia > Serratia sp. JSRIV006. The sequence continues at coordinate 5,468,098 of NZ_CP074137.1, read as the reverse complement.
ATAATCACCGGAAAAACTCTCCTGTTGTTCAAGATCCCATGAGGCGACCATGACGCCGTCTGCCGTCAGCAAACTTCCCCGGTGATATAACACTTCATCCTTTGTTAACACTTCCATTATTTGTCCTGTCTACGAAGGCGTGGCTAAGGCTAGGAGGAATAGGCAAAAGAATGGCAGAAAACGCCGCGCTTTGCAGGTGAGAATAAGCGAAATAGCATTAAAAAGATTGGAGTTTACGCCTTACCTGAATAGCCGCAGGAAGGCAGCCCCAATAGATAAGATGTCATCCGTGTTATTTTCCGCTAGATTGAGGTGATTTTGTGGTCAATGGATAATGATAAGCAGGATAATGAGATGAAAAATAGCGTAATGGCCTTGGTTTTGGTGATGATGGCTGCCACTGCCGTTCAGGCTGAAGAGACCGCCGTGGTGAAAGACAGCGTGAAAAGCGTGGTCTCTGGCGTCATTGCCTCAGGTAAAGATGCTCTCAGCGGTCTGAAAGATGGCGTGGATGATGGCCGTCAGTCAGGTAGCAGCATTGATGGGGCCATCATTGTGACCGACAAAGACAATCTGGTTAAAAATGTCACCGCATCGGTTTCCGCCATTGAGAAAGTCGCGCTCCAAGAATATAAAGTGACCCTTTCCCTACGTAATAAAACCAACAAAATCGTACGTCTTAGCAATCTGAATGAAAGTAAATCATTGATGCTGTTAGACAAGGAGGGGTTTGTTTCACCACTGAAAACCGCATTGGTGCCTGGGGATGCGAATATTACCATCCCGGAAAATGCGGCAGTCCGAGTGCGGTATGTTTTTGCTGACGTTGAAGACACGCCTGCCATGCTGCGCCTTTATGGATTGGATATTCCGGTCCCCGCAGTCGTAAATCAGTAAGCTAAACCATCTGGTGTCCGTGATCGATTGATTCTGGATCGCGGCCTGGCCTGGTAACCGCCCACCAACGTTGACCTATTACCGCCCGTCTGAAAACGACCGGGGTGGCAATTTGTCGTGCCTCCGTTTTTTGACGGGCAAAAAATGAGCCTTGAATCAGCCAGTATTTGGCCTTGATGGTGGGCGCGCTGGCATTGTTTGATAGAGCGGTAAAGTAAACCAGGGGCCAGATATTGGCTGCTCCAAGCCCTAAAGGACGAGGATTCCCACTTCAACGAGCCGAACCTAAGCCGCGTGCTGCGATTCAGGATTTACAGGCTCTCCGTGGGCTAACACTGCCAGCCCGGCAGCTTTGATATTTCGGGCCGCGTTGATATCCCGATCATGGTCTTCCCCGCATTCAGGGCAGTGCCAATTACGAATATCAAGAGGCATTTTTTCCATGGTGAAGCCGCAACTGCTACAGCGTTTTGAGGTTGGGAAAAACGGGTCGATAGCGACAACGCTACGCCCCGCCCATGCGCCTTTGTACTGTAGCTGGCGAACAAGTTCGCTCCAGCCAGCATCTGCTATCGCTCTAGACAGCTTTGGATTGCGGAGCATGTTTTTACCTTAAGGGATTCGACGCAAACAACTTGGTTTTCGTTAATCAGTTTGCGGGACAACTTGTGCAGGTTATCCATCCGGCAATCGGCGATTTTCGCGTGGAGTCGGGCGACCTTTAAGCGCGCTTTGGTTCGGTTTTTCGAACCTCTGGCTTTTTTGCTTAATCTGCGCTGTAGCAACGCAAGGCGTACAGCGTATTTAGCTGTATGGCGGGGATTGCTGGTTTTGAGTCCAGAGTCGGTGACGAACAAATCTTTTAAGCCAACATCAATGCCAACTGTTTTGGCACTAAGCGGCAGTGATACAGGTTCAAACTCACAAAGGCAGGAGACGAAGTACCTACCGGTAGCATCTCTGGAAAGGGTGACGGTAGACGGCACGGATGGCAACGGGCGTGACCAGCGGACATCAAGAGGCGTTTTGCTTTTAGCCATGTACAACTTGCCTTCACGGTCTTTAAACGCGCTGGTTGTCAATTCTGCCGTCTGCTTGTGGCGTTTGCTCTTGAAAGCCGGATATGCAGCCCGTCCAGCAAAGAAGTGAGTAAATGCCGCTTGTTGGTGCCGCAAAGACTGCTGGAGGGGGACGCAGGAGACGTCATTCAGCCAGGTGAACTCAGGCTCTTTTTTGAGAGCAGTAAGGCGCGCATTGGCCTGTATGTAGCCGATTTTTTCCTGTCGTTCGTAGTACGCATCAGTGCGCCAGTGAAGGATTGAATTATAGACGAAACGCACGCAGCCGAACGTCTGAGCTAAAAGCGCAGACTGTTCCGGTGTTGGGTAAAACCGATACTTATATGCACGTTTCATGGATCCACATACTAGAGAGGAAAATGTGATTATGCCAAACCACGTTAGTCTGAAAACAGCCTCCTTTCCTCCCCGGCCTGAAGGTCGAGGTTTCTCGGAAGCATCCTGAGGAATGACCCGCGCTCCGGGGTTATCAAATCCAACCGGATCGTATTCCCCGACGGTATCAAGGCCGGTTATCTATGGGTGGAACAAGGGAAAATAAGCGGTTTCGCCAGCCACTTTTCCGGTTGCTGCATCGACCATAGTCATCGGATCATCATGCCCGGCTTTGTCGATATTCATGTGCACGGCTGGGGGCGGGGTTCGTTCGGCTGCAAGGGCAATAAGGAGTCGCTGAAGTGGATGAACCACGATTTGGTCAAGGCCGGTGTCACTTCTTACCTGCCCACTTCCGGCATGGGCATACAGATTATTGTGCCCCAATTGGCAGACATAAAACCACCGTCATATTGGATTTTGTCACCAGTCTGAGGCCGCTTGAGCGGCCTGGGTTTGCTGCAGACTCTCGCCAGTTTCACTGTCTCCCTCCATCAGGGATATACCGACGCTTTTGGCGCATTTATAGTGACGACCCCTTAAAGCTGTTTATCAGGCCTGACGATGTGCTCGTGACACAGCTAACATACCCCTTTTCTTGGGGTCAATCATCGATATTCCGGCAATAGAAAGAAGGCAAAAAATATCGGCCGAAAATATAGCCATTAGGATATTGAGGTTGGATGAAAAAACCACTGCGTATTCCTTTTTGATACCAAATATCAGGCAGGAAGGTATCCACTTTTTCGCCAAAAATTGTACTCTGAGAGAGGTTTACTATATCTTCTACGTAGATCTTATAAAAAGATCCACTTTGAATATAATCAAACGAAATATCCCTGCTTATAATTCCAGCACTCTCTCCGTTTTCATACAATTTACCTTGCAGGAAAATCATGCCATTACCTTTCTGCATAAGATATCTTAACCTGAGGGAAAGTATTTTGTCATCTTTATGTATATTTACATTTGCGTAGCAGGATATTCTATTGTGCTGAGTGTATAAATACCTTCTTAATTCTAATACAGATAGTGAACTAATGGCAAAAATAGCCATGATAATTAAAGGGATTTTGAGCTTTCTTATGCTTAATCTAGATAAAATTCTGTTGAACATTCGCCACCCTCCTGAAATGTACTATCACATGTGATAATGGCCCGATAACCAATTTGCTGTCTTGAGGCATAATAAACTTTTTCTCCTTTATTGCAGGAGAATTTTTTACTTTTTAAAAATGATGTGACGCTCTCTACGGAGTTAGTATTGTTGGAGAGGTAAATATCACATGGGTAGCCACTGTTCATATGGTGAAAAGTATCAAAGAACCTACCCGAATTTATATTTAAAATGAGTCCTGTTATGCAGCCAAGGGTGAGGGTTAATAATAAAATAGCATAGAAACCTCTTCTCTTTGACTGGGGGGGATTGTTGGTTGGGGACTCAATGGTATCTTGCTGAGTATCCTGGCAGGCCACCTCATCTATCGTACCTTCCAACGGCAGAGTTCTTGTCTCTACACTGCCTGATGAAAGCTGTGTCTTTAAAATAATTGAGGTTTTTTTTTCTATAACCAGACCTCTTCTATATCTTGTTGCAATTACATCATCCAAGCCAAGTGTTGAAAACGCCTTTCTGATGGTGAGTATCGTCTGGTAAAAGTTATTGTCAGAAGCGATAACGCCTCTTTTTTTCCAGATACTGTCCATTAGTTCTTCTCTGGGGATTATCTGCCCCTGACGCGAGATAAGAGTAGAAAGGCACTCTGTTGCTGTACTTAAAAGTTTAATCTTCTCATCATAATTTTTTGAAATGAGTAGGTTTTCATCGGGTATGAAGTATACTTTTTGGTCAATGAGGTAAATGCAGCGATTGCTGATTTCTGCATCTTCTTTATCTACGTCGTTCATTTTTTGCCTTATCAAATCATCACTTAAGTTTCATTTAAGATTGTATGTTGAGCAAGAAAACTCCATTTTAAATTACCTGTGGACAAATTGGTTTATGTTTTTAAAATCATTATGTTAGGCGAAATCTAAGAAGGAGTTAATAACTTTATAGGTTCATTAATTTATCATATGATCGCATTTTTTTAAGCAAAATGCACTTTAGGAAAAATCTTAAAAATTATAAGAATCTCAGATGATTATTTTTGATTTTTTTTGATTATTTTAAGTGGTGTCACGATGATACTGTGGTTGCCATTGAGAGGGACCTTGGGTATTTGATGACTAATATGGCGCGGGACTTTCTACCCGTGTAAAAATGTGTGATGTCATAATTACCTGCCAGATTTCTGCGTGGTTAAGAAAACTATGTATGCTAAGAAAACAAGATTCATAACATGGAGTGACGATCATTTTTTTATATCTGGCCTGAAATCTTTGCATTCGGAATGGAGATTCATTGAGTCGAGACGTTTTCCATCAGAGAAAAAAATGCGTAGTGCACTTAAGAAAACATCCGAAAATAGTATATTTATTGTAAATGTAAATATGGAAAATATTCATTTTTTCTCAAAAATTTTAGGGTTTTTGTTAGCGAATGATATTCTAACAGTTTGTTTTATCGACGTTCCTGTGAAGGTCAGGCCCAATCCAAAGGGCAGTGTATTTTTTTTATCCTCAAAAACGGAAGTTTCTGAAGTTGTAAACTTTATTAACGACGTTAAAACCAATAGAGCGGATAAAAGACACGTTAGAGAAAAAATGTTTTTGTGGCAACGGTTTACTGCTGACGAGGTCAGTATCATGCGCTCGATGATTAATGACGGTATGGACATTAATAGAGTCTCTAAAGTGCTGCTGATGAATTCAAAAACCGTTTATAGGAAAAGGAATAATGCATTATATAAAGCCGGGCTGTCTAATCTTAATGACTTAAGTATGCTTTTGTTTAAGTTTCTCTGGCTTTCTGATAAGGCATTAAATCATCATTAATTCATTCAGGTAAGTAACATCGTTACTCACTGAGTACATGATGTTTTGAAATGGTATTTTCAAGAATTCCGTATAGTTATATGGATATGCACCACACTACCTTAGTTTAAATAAGGTTACTCACTCATATGTTTAAAGGAATACACATGAAAATTAATAAACTGGGCGCCATTGCACTGTCAATCCTGGCCTTGAACTCTACATCCGTATTGGCTGCGGAAGCTGGTGCGACGAAGAGCATTGTGAATGGAGGTAAGGTTTATTTTAAAGGGGAAGTAATTAACGCAGCTTGTGCTGTAGACGCGGGCTCTATCGATCAGACCGTTCAGTTAGGCCAGGTGCGTTCCGCAAAACTGGCTAAAGCGGGCGACACCAGTCCGGCGGTTGGCTTCAATATTCAGCTTAACGATTGCGATACTGCTGTTTCGACTAAAGCTTCTATTGCTTTCTCCGGTACAGCGGTTGACAGCACTAACACTACCGTACTTGCAACGCAGAGTTCAACTTCCGGTGGGGCAAAGAATATCGGTGTACAGATCCTTGATAAAACGGGTACTCCGCTGGTATTGGATGGCTCAACTTTCAGCACTGCGATGGCTCTGAATGATGGCAGTACGGCTGTTCCTTTCCAGGCTCGTTTCTACGCTACTGGTGCAGCAACGGCCGGTACTGTCAGTGCTGATGCCTCCTTTAAGGTGCAATACGAGTAATCCATTTGCCAGGCAAGGAGGCATTCAGGGCCAGGATGGCCCGTTATACACAATAAAACTGGGATGATAACGATGCAGAAAGTGAAATCGGTATTCTGCTATCTGTTTTAGGTAATTGCTTGAGCATCACCTTACCCAAGGGAGCCGCCAGTATTGGTTCTCCCTGAACTACCAATAAGAAATAGAAAATAACAACGAATAAAAAGGGAAATATGTGAGAAAAATACTGGAGATAACGCGCTGCTTATTCGTGGGATGTTTGATAATTGCCGCCACCGGCTTTTCCGTGCGTAGCGAAGCGGGTGTAGCGCTGGGGACCACCCGGGTTATCTATCCGGCAGGCCAGAAACAGGTTGCGCTGGCGGTCACCAATAATGAGCAGGACAGCACCTACCTTATTCAATCATGGGTGGAAAATGCTGAAGGTGGCAAAGACGGTCGCTTTGTCATCACCCCCCCGCTGTTTGCCATGCAGGGTAAAAAAGAGAACACCCTGCGCATTATCGATGCCACTAATAATCAGCTACCGCAGGATCGGGAAAGCCTGTTTTGGGTAAACGTTAAAGCGATCCCATCGATGGATAAATCGAAGCTGAGTGAAAACACGCTGCAATTGGCAATCATCAGCCGTATCAAGCTCTATTATCGCCCAGGGAAACTGAGCCTGCCGCCGGAGTTGGCAGCGGAAAAACTGACATTCAGCCGTAGTGGCTCAACGCTGACGCTTCACAACCCTACTCCCTATTACCTGACGGTCACGGAGCTGAAGGCTGGGAACCAGGTGCTGGAAAATGCGCTGGTACCACCGATGGGTAAAGCTTCGGTGACGCTTCCTGCCAACACTGGCGGCGAAATCACCTACCAGACGATTAATGACTATGGCGCATTGACTCCAAAAATGACGGGCGCACAGCAATAACCAACAGGGAAGATCCCAGCGGTTTGTTCCCTGGGTATAAAGAAAGAACTGACAGCCGGCCAATTTCAGACCGGAGGGACTATGTCGCAGCTAAAACATGGAACAGGCCATTTAGGCTCACGGTTCAATATGCACTTCAGCCAGTATTCGGGGCGTTTTTTTATCGCCTTATTGGCGACGATACCGACATATACAATACCAGCCGAGCTTTACTTTAATCCCCGTTTTCTGGCGGACGATCCTGCTGCTGTGGCAGATCTTTCCGGGTTTGAAAATGGTCAGGAAGTGCCGCCTGATACTTATCGAGTAGATATCTATCTTAACGACGACTTTATGACCACTCGTGATGTTGCCTTTAGTGCGGGTGAAAACGGCCTCGGTCTGGTTCCGTGCCTGACCGGCAGCCAGCTCGTTGGCATGGGCGTCAATACCTCCGTAGTCAGTGGTATGGATACGTTCGCGCCAGACGCCTGTGTCCCCTTGACCGATATGATCGAGGGGGCCACAAGCCGTTTCGACGTCGGCCAGCAACGTCTTTATCTGACCGTACCACAGGCCTTTATGGGTAACCGTGTGCGTGGTTATATTCCGCCTGAGCTCTGGGATGAAGGGATTACTGCCGGCCTGCTGAACTACAACTTTACCGGTAATAATATTGGTGATGGCAGAAATAATGCTTATCTGAACCTGCAAAGTGGATTGAACATGGGCTCCTGGCGGTTGCGCGACAATACCATTTGGAGCTACAGCAGAGGTGGTTCATCCGACAGTAAAAATCAGTGGCAACACATCAATACCTGGATAGAGCGCGGTATTACCTTACTACGCTCACGTCTGACGGTGGGTGACAGCTATACCAGCAGCGACATTCTTGGCGGCATTAACTTCCGTGGTGCGCAGTTGGTCTCCGATGACAATATGCTGCCAGAAAGCCAGAGGGGCTTTGCGCCGGTTATTCATGGTATTGCCCGTAGTACGGCACAGGTGTCGATCACGCAAAATGGTTATGAGACTTATAACATTACGGTGCCACCTGGGCCGTTCACCATCAACGATCTTTATGCGGCAGGCAACGGTGGCGATCTGCAGGTCACCATAAAAGAATCTGACGGTACCAGCCAGGTATTCAGCGTGCCTTATTCCTCTGTGCCGATGTTGCTGCGCAGTGGCCAAATCCGCTACAGCGTAGCGGCGGGTGAATATCGTAGCGGCAGCAGCCAGCAGGAGAAACCCAAATTCATCCAGAGTACGCTGATGCATGGTATGCCGGCAGGCTGGACGCTGTACGGTGGCACCTTACTGGCGGATCGCTATCGTGCGTTTAACTTTGGGTTCGGCAAGAATATCGGCGATTTCGGTGCCTTCTCGCTGGATATCACGCAGGCAAACGCCATGCTACCCGACGACAGCGAGTATCAGGGGCAGTCGCTACGTTTCCTCTACAACAAGTCGTTTAATGAGACCGGTACAAATATTCAGTTAGTGGGCTATCGGCACTCGACACGGGGTTACTACAGCTTTGCAGACACCACTTACCGGCGAATGGAGGGCTACAGTATAGATACCCAGGATGGGGTTATACAGGTGCAACCCAAATTCACTGATTACTACAATCTCGCCTGGAACAAACGCGGCACATTACAGGCCAGTTTGACCCAGCAGTTGGGGGGGGCAGCCACCTTCTATCTGAGCGGCAGTCGCCAGACCTACTGGGGGACCGGCAAGGCTGACGAACAGCTGCAAATGGGACTGAATGCCGCAGTGGACAACATCAACTGGACGCTGAGTTACAGTCTGACCAGAAGCGCCTGGCAGACAGGCCGCAACCAGATGTTGGCTTTCAACGTCAACATCCCCTTCAGCTACTGGCAGCGCTCCAACAGCCAGTCAGTATGGAACAGTGCCAGTGCAAGTTACAGCATGTCCCATGATCTGAACGGTCGGATGAACAACTTTGCCGGCCTCTACGGTACGCTGCTGGAGGATAACAACCTGGGTTACAGCGTGCAGACCGGTTACGCCAGCGGAGGCGATAGCCGTAGTAACGGTACGGGCTATGCGGCGCTGAACTACCGTGGCGGTTACGCTAACACCAATATTGGCTACAGCCGCAGCGACGGTTTTAAGCAGCTGTACTACGGCGTCAGCGGTGGTGCACTGCTTCATGACAATGGCGTCACCTTGAGCCAGCCGCTGAACGATACGGTGGTGCTGGTGAAAGCGCCTGGCGCGGGCGGCATCAAAGTTGAAAACCAGACCGGTGTTCGCACGGACTGGCGCGGTTACGCCGTACTGCCTTATGCCACCGACTATCGCGAAAACCGGATAGCGCTGAATACCAATACTCTGGCCAATAACGTCGAGCTTGATGATCCGGTGGTCAGTGTTGTACCTACCCACGGCGCGGTAGTGCGCGCTGATTTCAACGTCAGAGTCGGGATAAAAATTCTGATGACGTTGATATACAACGGCAAGCCAGTGCCATTCGGTGCCCTTGTAACATCCGAAACCAACCAGGGCGGCAATATCGTCGACGAGAACGGTCAGGTTTATATGAGCGGTATGCCGCTAGTGGGCAAGGTTCAGGCAAAGTGGGGCCATGGACAGGACAACAGTTGTGTGGCTGATTATCGCCAGCCGAAAGATAGCCTGAACAAAGTGCTGAATCAACTGACGGTGGTGTGTCGTTGATGAAACTTAACCTGTTTAGTGCGCTATTGGCTTGTTACATATGCTCGGCCGTTGCCACCGATAACTCCATTTCTCTTTACGGAAACATCCTGAATAACACCTGCGCAGTGGCAGGTGAATCGAAAGATTTTACTGTCGATCTGAGGCATAACGTCGCTAAACAATTTCACACAGTAGGCGCGACGACATCACCAGTACCATTCCGTATCGTGCTTTCCCCGTGCGGAAGCTCGGTAACGGCGGTAAAAGTCAGTTTTACCGGTACTGCGGATAATGACAACACAAGTCTGTTAAAGCTCGACAGTGGCGCGGCTGCTGCTGCGGGAATAGGCGTACAAATTCTGAATAGCCAGCAGACGATGTTGTCGCTCAATGCCACATCGTCATCAATATCATGGACGACGCTGACACCAGGACAAACCAACGTACTTAATTTTTATGCCCGTTTGATGGCTACCCGGATGCCGGTCACCGTCGGGCATGTCAATGCAACGGCAACCTTTACGCTTGAATTTCAGTGACAGGAAACTGATATGAATATGAAAAATAGGAATGTGTACCCTCTGCTATTGTCCGGGCTACTGAGCCTCGCCAGCCCATTACAGGCTGCTGACGTGACTATCACGGTTAGCGGTAAAGTGGTAGCCGGCCCTTGTACCGTTTCAACCTCCAAAGCTTCTGTTGCACTAGGTGACATATACAGTTCGGATATGATCTCCGCGGGTGCCGCATCGGAGTGGAAACCCGTTACCCTAAGCCTGACGGGTTGCCCCATCGGAACGTCACAGGTGACAGCGACATTTAGCGGGACGGCTGATGCGACCGGTTATTATAAAAATATGGGGACCGCGGGTAATATTCAGATCGAACTGCAGGACGATAAAGGAACCAAGCTGAATAATGGCATTAAAAAGGCAGTATCGGTCGTCGATGCTACCAAGTCGGCAAGTTTCCCACTCAAAGTCAGAGCACTGTCTGTAAACGGTGCGGCTACCCAGGGAACTATTCAAGCGGTAATTAGCATTACCTATACCTATGCCTGATTGATGAGTGTTTTTATGGAAAAAATCATATTAATAATATTATTGATGGGATGCTCTTTTAATAGTTTGGCAACTACGTGTATAGATTTGACTGGTCAGACTATAAGTGATAAAGACGAGAGCGTCGTGAATGTCTATGTTGATATTAGGCCGAGTATTTCTGCTGGGGAAAACATGGTAGTAAACCTTTCCAACTCTATCAGTTGTAAAGATCGCTACAAAATTAATGGTGGGAACGGGAGCCAAGTTTTTTTTTATTTTGCACGCAACTCAGGCTTCACGGGGGAACTATCTAAATATGCTGGTTATTTAGAATTCGTTAGAACTAAGTATTCATTGCCGTTAGGTACCGAAACTTTCTCATATTATTCTTCTAACTATAATTATACACCACTCTCCGCTAAGCTTATTATTACGCCTGACTCATCTGCCAGAGGAGTTGTGATACCAGCTGGGAGCAATTTTGCTGTTTTGTATGTGCATATGATGGATAGAGGCCCTGATAATAACGGCCCTGTAACACTCGAAACGTACACATGGAATCTAATAGCTAATAACAGTGTCGTCATTCCTACAGGAACCTGCGATGTTTCAGCACGTAATGTTACGGTCTCATTACCTGATTATCCTGCTAGTACTCCTGTGCCCATTTCTGTGAATTGTTTGAAAAATCAACAGTTGAGCTACTACCTTTCAGGAACGACTGAGGATGCCGGCAACACCGTTTTCCGCAATACGGCTTCAGCCTCTGCCGCACAAGGGGTTGGCATACAGATAACGGGCAACGGCAAGGTTATCCCTGCGAACAGTAATGTATCATTGGGTAACGTTGGAGAATCGTCAGTGGAGCTTGGGTTAACGGCGAGCTATGCACGTACCAGTGGGCCGTTGACCGCAGGAAACGTTCAGTCAATCATTGGGGTGACGTTTGTTTACCAGTAAATGTTAGCGAATATTCCATGGCTATTTAAACCTTCTTAACCCCCTGATGCTGGCTGCTCAGCATCGGGAGGCTTGATTTTTGGGGCACATCACACCGGCAATTTCTACTTCGATGCTGACTGTGCCCACTCCCTATTCCGCTGTGAGGGATCACAGCGGTTCAACATGCCCCACCACCCGAGATACCATCGGGAATTGTATTCTCAATTGCCGTTCAATATGGTCCACCGCATCGTGCACCGCAGAAATCGACAAGGCCGGAAGGGCCCGACAGTGAAAATTCACAATCACGCCCTGTGGCGTTTCTCGCGCCCGGATATCATGGATGTCTTGCACCAATCCGCTGTTTTGCGCCGAAACCGTCAATGCTTGTTCAATCTTTGCCAGTTCGCCGTGTTCCACATCCTGGCTAGTCAGCCAATCCAGCATCTGGGGCTCCAGGTGGGTTTCGATCTCGGTATTTTCGCCCAAGGTCTGGCGTAGAGCCTCCTCCACCTCGCTGGCAATATCATGCGCCTGCTCTACGCTGGCATTGGCCGGAACCAGCAGATCCATCCCGATCGCCACACGGTCTGCCAATTGTTGTAGCGAAAGGCTCTGCACCACGGCCCCATGGTTGGCGGCCAGCATGCGAATACGGGTTGCCAGATCTTCATCACTTCTGGCTTGAGGGAGGGCAATCACCCTCACTTCCGAGTTGGCGTATTGCTGCGCAAGTTTGGCGGTAATCGCCAGCTTCAATTCCTTGATCCGCTCTAGCGGTAGCGTACGGCATACCCCAACGCTCACCTCGATAAACAGCGTGGCTCCGCCACTGCGCAGACGAATATTCTCCGTAGACAGCACCGCGGGGAAGTCATTAAGTATGGCAGCTATATCTTCCCGCGTGCCAGCAGGTGCAGTATCAATCAGGGAATCAAAGGAGCGTTTCCCCAGCTTCAATGCGGCAGTCAGGATAAAGCAGGCGACGATCAATGCTGCCAGCGCATCTGCACGGGCAAAACCAAAAAGCACAAAAACCATGCCCAACAGCACCACACCAGAAGACAACATATCGGAGAAGAAATGCAAAGCATCGGCTTCCAGAGCCGCGCTGTTGGTGGCTTTGGCCACGCGGTTCAAGGCTCGGACACGGAAGAAATCAACCACAATGGACACCAGCAGTACCGCAATCACTACCGGTGCAGCTACAATCTGGTTGGCCTCACCTATCAGGCTGCTTACTGCTTCAAAGACGATCCAACCGCCTGCCGCCAACAGGAGCAGTACCTCAAACAGTGCGGCCAGATTCTCAACCTTGCCATGACCGAAGTGATGGTCATCATCAGCAGGTTTATCGCTGACGCTCACCGCCCACCAGGTGATGCTGGTGGCTATAAAATCGGTAAATGAATGAATGCCTTCGGAGATCAGGCCAATACTGCCGGTAAATATACCTGCGATAAATTTACCTAACGCCAACAATCCGCTGATAATCATCGAGTTTCTGGCGACGGCCTGTTTTTTATTTTGCATAGCACAGCTCATAGTTGAATTAAAAAAATCAGCGTTTGGTTTTTACGGAACATTGCCAGACAAAAGCGACGAGCAGCAAGCTTGCGGTCGCTGTCAGCAATAAACAGGAAAGAAAGGCAGTTTGACCGGTGGAATACAAATAAATCTCATTAATACCTACCGAGATCATAAAAATAGCGTACAGCAACCCAAGAATAAAAATTATCATCATTATCACGCGCGGTAAATACCGTCCGTTTATTGCGGTTATTCATCCTCCCCGCAATGATTGATGAGGCTACGGGGAGGATGATGCTAGGCGGATCTTTTTCGTTCATTAGTCATCCCATTTGGTGCTCAGATAGGCTGCGATCAGCCCCAATGAGCTGACGAAAAACAAAAATCCCATAAAAAACATCATATTTCCCATAATCTTATCCTCGGTTAACTGTAATCGATAACGACCTCTGTGGTTAAAAGTAAGTGTGTAACGTAGTCTCTGGCTTCATTCACCGTCCTGGTGCCAGCGGCGGTGAAAAAGTCAGCGTTCAAAGCGTTAGCAATGGCTGATCCGCCTGTGCTGCTGGCGTGGTAGCGGTCATCGCTGAGGAGTCTGGAAGTGATTGACCCTATTGCTGTTTAAACTTCAACAGTGCATCGCATAGGGGAGTAAACCAAAGAGGGGGAGTGCAGAAAGCCTATCTCCGCGTCCAGGTTTTAGCACTATACAACGTATCTGAACAATCTCAGAAGTTACCTTGGGCTGAACCTTAATCCGATAAAGCCTGTCTTAACCTTGGGCATCTCTCGATGTCGTCAGATCAGTAACCTGTGTTTGTATAGGAGCCTCGCCAAACGAGATACTGCATATAACTACGCGGTGATTATAGGCGCGTTGGGAGCGATTGTGCTCGAAAATCGGCATCTCGTTGAGGTTATATTTAAGAAGTTATATTTAAAAGAACGATTTATCTTAATGAATGCTAATTTTGCAGTGATAAAAACATTATGGCGGGGATATTCAATTGCCTTAATCAGCATTTATAAGCTGAATAAAAGCAAAAACCGACCTTTTACAGTCGGTTTTACAGTAAGGAATGCACCATTTACCGCATGGTCACGAATTCTTCCGCAGCGGTTGGGTGGATCGCCACGGTGTTGTCAAAGTCTTTCTTGGTCGCGCCCATCTTGATTGCCACGGCGAAGCCCTGCAGGATTTCATCCATGCCGAAGCCAATCCCGTGCAGACCAACAATCTTCTCTTCTTCGCCCACACACACCAGCTTCATACGGCATGGTTGGCGATGCTGAGTCACAGCGCTGTACATGGCGGTAAAGGACGATTTATAGACCTTCACTTTGTCCTCACCAAACTGCTCTTTCGCCTGCGGTTCGGTCAGGCCGATGGTGCCAATTGGCGGGTGGCTGAACACCACGGTGGCGATATTGCTGTAATCCAGGTGTTCGTCCGGCTTGTTGTTGAACAGGCGCTCAGACAGTCGACGGCCAGCGGCAACGGCAACCGGGGTCAGCTCAACCGCACCGGTGTTGTCACCTACCGCGTAGATGCCTTTCACGTTGGTGTTCTGGAATTTGTCGACCTCGATGTAACCTTTGGCATTGGTTTTCACGCCGGTGACCGCCAGGTTCAGATTGTCGGTCGCTGGTTCGCGGCCGATGGCCCAGACCAGGCTGTCCACGGTGAACTCTTTGCCGTTTTCCAACGCCAGCGTCAGGCTGCCGTCGGCATTCTTGACGATGGATTTTGGAATGGATTCGGTGTGCAGGGTTGGCCCTTCGGTGTTCATCACCTCAACCAGGGTTTCTACAATCATCGGATCGAAGGTACGCAGCGGGGCGTGTTTACGCACGAACAGATGCGTTTCTGCTCCCAGCGCGTTCATCACACCGGCAATTTCTACCGCGATGTAGCCAGCACCCACTACTGCCACGCGTTTTGGCATGGCATCCAGTTCAAAGAAGCCGTCGGAGTCGATGCCGTATTCGGCACCTGGGATCGACGGATGGCTCGGGCGGCCACCGGTCGCGATCAGAATATGGTCGGCGGTGATTTTCTCGCCGTTGACTTCTACGGTATGCGCGTCGATAAAGCGGGCAAAACCTTTGATCACGTCGACCTTGTTTTTGCCCAGCACGTTGTCGTAGGAAGTATGAATACGATCGATGTAGGCGGTGCGGTTGGCGATCAGGCGTTTCCAGTCGAAGGCGTTAACGGTGGTATCGAAGCCGTAATCCGGGCCGTACTGGTGAATGGCCTCGGCGATCTGTGCCGCATGCCACATGACTTTTTTCGGGACACAACCCACGTTAACGCAGGTGCCGCCAAGCTCTTTGGCTTCAATCAGTGCGCATTTCTGACCATACATGGCTGCCCGGTTGATCGATGCGATACCGCCGCTGCCGCCGCCAATTGCTAGATAATCGTAATGTTTCGTCATCTGGGTTTTCCATGAGTTGTGTGATTCGAGAAGGGTAAGAGTTTAACGCCTGACTGGGGGTTGTCGCAAAGATTGCGTCGATGGCTGTAATAGGCAGAGGCTTGATCCTCTGCCCGGTTGATTTTACACGATAACCAGTTCGGGTTTTGCCCGATCGAGCGCTTGGCGATCGGCACTGCTGATGCCGGTATCGGTAATGATCATGTCGATCTGGCTCATCGACAGTACCAGGTTGAACCCCCTGCGGCCGAACTTGGTAGAGTCGACCACCGCGACTACGCGCTTGGCTGCCTGAGCCATCACGCCGCTGATAGAGTAGCCTTCATTAAAGGTGGTAATGCCGTTGGTGGCGTCCAACCCGTCGGCCCCGACGAACATCACGTCACCGGCAATGCCCTGTAAGGAGAGCTCCGCGATGGAGCCGTGCATGGAGCGCGTCTTATGGCGCAGCGTGCCACCACACAGCACCAGCGTGATGTCTTTATTGTCGGAAAGCGCAAAGGCGGCGGGCAGGTTATTGGTGATCACCGTGATATTGCCCATCTTCACCAGCTCTTCGGCGATCAGCATGGTGGTGCTGCCGCTGTCGAGGATCACCGTATCGCCGGGATTGACCATGGCCGCCGCTTTTAACGCAATGCGCTTTTTCGGGTCTTTAGCCAGCTGGTAGCGTTCCTCCAGGATGACTTCACCGGTGGTTTTCGGTACCTCGGCTTCCTGCTCCAACTGGCTGCCCGGCCTGGCGGCACCGCCGTGGAAGCGGATCAGCAGGCCTTTTTCTTCCAGCAGGCGCAGGTCAGCGCGGATGGTAACCTCAGAAATTCCGAAGGAATTCGAAAGATCGCTGACCAAGATGCTGCCGTTCTGCTGAACCAAGTCGACAATTTTGTTTCGTCTTTCAAAAGAGTTCATCATCCTGACCTATCGAAATGTTTTGCTTTTATTTTATGCGAAAGGGATATGAAAGGGGAGCATAAAGATCAAGGAGATGGGATTTGAGGCAAAATAATGGCTGCACCAGGGCAGCCATTGGCTAAATATCACTCTTCGCCGAGCTTAAGCATGATTTTTCCCTGCATCGGCATACCGGCCAGGGCCGCAACGCTGGCGGCGTATTGCTGCGGGCGATCGATGCTGGCAATCAACGGCTCCAGAGCCAAATCTGCCGATTGGAACAGCTTCATGGCCTGCTGCCACTCTTCCCCTGGCCACGGGGCCGAATAGTTCATCCAACTGCCCAGCAGCGTTAGCTCCTTGCGCAGGATCTGGCTAAAGGTGCTGTAAGACAGGTGCAGGTCCTTATGGAGAGTCCCCACCAGCGCGATTTGTGCCCGTGGCCCGGCGATATCCAGCGCCAGGCCAACCGTTTGTGGCGTGCCGGCGGTTTCCAGGATCAACTGATCAAAACGCCTTTCCTGCAAGCGTTCGGCTATCTGGGCGGGACTGAGTTCTGCGCTGTTAAACGCGTTTTCTGCGCCGATCTGGCGTGCCAGCTTGAGCCGGTCGTCATTGATATCGATCGCCGTGACGCTGCGTGCGCCCATCGCGCGGGCACATTGGATCGCCAGTTGGCCGATGGTGCCGGCACCAATGATGATCACCTCTTTGCCTTGGCAGCCCCCAGCCAACTGAATGGCATGCAGGCCGACGGTGATGGGCTCAATAAACGCCCCCTGCAACAAGCTGACGTTGGCAGGCAATTTCACCAGATTGGCGCGTTTGACTACGATAAACTCGGCGTTGCCGCCATGGCTGCGTGAACCGACGAACTGGTAATGCTTGCACAGCGAATAGTAATGGCGCTGGCACTCCGGGCAGTTAAAGCATGGCAACAAAGGAACGCAGGCCACGGCATCATGCTGTTGCAGATCGGTAACCCGATCGCCACAGGCCACGACCCGGCCACTGAACTCATGCCCCAGGGTAATCGGGTAGAAATGCGCTCCCTTGGCGAATATGCGGGGGATATCCGAACCGCATAGCCCGGAATAAGCCACCCGAACCAACACCTCATCGGCGGCCTCAATAGCAGGGGCGGGGCGTTCTTCAACGCGCACTTCTCCCTCCGTGTGGATCACGACTGATTGCATAACTTGAACTCCGTAGAAATAGAGAGGGGGGAGATAAGCTCCCCCGAAGGATCAGGACATAGCGTTGAGGCTTTGGGCGGCCTGTTGCTTGGCGGTGGCTTCAGCCTGGGCAAATTGACGGGCACGGCGCCAGGTGAGGAACACCCCAATGGCGTAAATGACGCCGATAACCACCAGACCCACCACGTTTTGCCAGGTGAGCAGTTGGATCAGCAGGTAGGTGATCGGTGAGCCGCCTTGGTCCATGGAGGCCACCACTCCGCCCGCTTTCAGGGCACCGGCATTGGCCGCCAGTTGGGTATGTAGCCCGATGGTTTGGGTCGCGATCCACAGCGTGATGCTCATGATGATAAAGCCCGAGATCAGCGTGCGGAACAGGTTGCCCTGATGTACCGCGACGGCGAGGGCCACAAAGAAGCCGATGGTTGCCAGATCGCCGAACGGCAGCACCTGGTTACCTGGGACGATCACGGCGATCAGAATGGTCAGCGGGATAAAGATCAGGCTGGCGGAGACCACGGCGGTATGGCCCAGCAGCAGCGCCGGATCGAGGCCGATAAGGAACTCCTGGCCACCAAAGCGTGCTTGCAGGCGTTTACGAGCGTGCTTGGCGATCGGCGTCAGGCCATCCATGATCGGTTTGATCACCCGTGGCATCAGCAGCATCACGGCAGCGGTTTTCACCGCCAGTTGCAGAATGCCCTTCAGGTCATAACCGGCCAGCGCACCGATAATCAGCCCCATCACAAAGCCGACGGTCACCGGCTCGCCGAACGGGCCAAAGCGTTTCTGTACGTCGTCCGCGCTGAAGTGAATACGGTTCAGGCCGGGGATCTTCTCGATAATGGTGTCCACCAGTACGGCGATCGGCCCCATATAGGCGGAGGTGCCGTGCGGAATGGCAATCCCTTCCAGCCCGAAGAAGTCGCGGGTGTCTTTGGCGAACCAATCCCCCAGCTTGTAGACGAAGGCGGCATGCACCACCACGCCCAGCATACCCAGCCAGTATGAGCCGGTGGCCAGATGCACCATGGCACCGGTAAAGGTCATATGCCAGATGTTCCAGATATCCACGTTAACCACGCGGGTCATACGCATCAGCAGCATCACGATGTTGACCGCAATCGCAACCGGGATGGCGATCAGGGCAATCTGTGAGGCCCAGGTCATTGGTGATGAGCCTGGCCAGCCGATATCCACCACGTGCAGGTTGATCTGGAACTGTTCGGCCATCGATTTTGCTGCGGGGCCGATCGAGTCCAGCATCAGGCCGATAACCAGCCCGATACCGACAAAGCCAATGCCGATATGAATGCCGGATTTAAATGAATCCCCTAACTTCATCCCTAAAATCAGCGAGAAGATGATGATCACGATGGGCAGCATCACCGTAGGGCCGAGATCGAGGATGTAACGCATGATGTCGGTAAACATGGGCTACTCCGTCAGAATGGTCAGTATTTTTTGTTTCAGCGCATCGATGCCGACGCCGGAAATAAACGGCATGCCGTGGACCAACGGTATATCGCCAAACTGCCGGTCGACACGGGCGGTGGTGCAGATCAAATCGGCATCGTCCATATAGGTTTCAATCTCGGTCACGCGGCACTGCACCAAATCCAACTCGATGTTGTGCTCCGCGCACAGCTCTTTGATCTCTTCTGCGGCCATGGTCGAGGTGGCAACGGCACCGCCGCAGGCAACGATAATTTTACGTTTCACAGTGTGGCTCCTTCATATTCTGTTTTTTGTTGTGGTCGGGAGGGCGGAGTGAAAACCCGCTGGGCAAAAATTTCGCCCAATTGGTCCTCGGGGGCGGTCAGTAGCGCAGTGATAAACTCGGGGTGCTGCAACTGGCCAAACAGCGTGCGCAGTAAAACCAACTGCGCAGCCGGGTCGGTGACGATCAGCGCGATAATCAGCGCAACGTCGATCGTGCCGTCATCATCCGCCTGAGCGAAGGGAACGGCATGGTCAGGGCGGATCAGATAAATAGCCGGAGCACGTGCATGCTCCGCTTCACAGTGGGGGATGGCGACCGCGTGCTGCTCAAGGGCTATGCCGGTGGGATAAGCGCTCTCACGCACCAGCAACGCCTGCGGGTAGCTGTTGTGAACGACCCCGGCGTTGAGCATGGTGACGCCAATGTGCTCCAGCGCCTGCTGCGCGTCGGCAAAGCTGATGCCAGTGCGAACGAACAGTTGGCTGTTATGCATGGACCATCTCCTCGGCGTTTTTAGCCCGCTCTGCGGGGGCACAGCCGAAGCGATAAGCGCGCAGCACATCCTGAATCTTGTCGATCATCAGTGCGTGGGGTTGCTTCGCCAGTTTGCGCTCCATCACGCGCTGATATTGCAGCGGGAAGTATTGGCTAAGCAGGCCCGCGGGGATCTCTTGCTGGTCGAGGTTATTGAGCAGCGTCGTCATACTTTGGGCAATACGCGGATGAGGCCAGTAGTAGCGGATACGATCCGACAGGCTGAAATGCAGATCGATCAGCGAGCGGCTGAACGTCGGGTGATAATACTTTTTCCAGTAATCCGGTTCGTCGAGCATTACGGCGTCAATCACCGCCAGGATCTGGCTGCGTTTTTCCGGGGCAATCAGGGCCTGTTCGATATTGGCCAAGGCAAACACCGCTTCGCGTAGGGCAAACGTAAGAGCCGGGCCAACCTTGAGAATGGCGAAGTGATCGCGCACCAGTTGCTGATAGGCTTCACGCGTTTGATAATCGGTAGAGTGCGCCTCATAAACCAACGGCGTGGTGGTAATAAATTGGGAGAGCTCACGGGCAAGCTGTGGTTGGTAGGCGATCACTTGTGAGTGGTCGAACTCCACCCCTGGCTGCACTACCACGGCGATGATCCTCGGGATCGCCGCTGCCAACCCAGCCTTGCGGAACGCCTGATAGTGAGTTTCCAGCGTGGCGGCGGCATCCGTCGCGTGAGTGATATGTACGCTGCCAATGGCGGAAGACTCTCCGCCTGGAACCGGCACCTCGGTCCCAATCACATAGGTTAGCTGCTGTTTTTGCTCTGGGGTAGCGACCCGTTCGGCGACCTGGCACAAACGGGCGGCGCGTTCTGCCACCACATTGGGATCTAACGGGATCGGATCGTCGGCGCAGGACATGGATGCATCCAGATGGATCTTGCTGAATCCGGCGGTAACGTAGTCGGCGATCAGCACTTCCGCTTTCGCCATTGCGCTGGCGGCGGGTTCATTTTGCCAACAGTTCGGGCCTAGATGGTCGCCCCCTAACAGCAGCCGGGAGAGCGGAAAGCCGACGGTTGCCGCAATATCGCAGACAAACTGCCGGAAATCCGCCGGTTTCATGCCGGTGTAACCGCCAAACTGATTAACCTGGTTGGATGTGGCCTCGATCAGCACCTGGCGATCGCTGTGCAGATCCAGGCGTAATGCGGCCTCAATGACTAATGGGTGTGCCGAACAGACAGAGCAGATCCCGATCGGCTCCCCTGCTTTATGTCGTGCGATGATATTTTTCATTCTACCCTCCGTTTTCTTACGAATATAATCGTAATGTTTCGAAAGGTTAGCAATGCACTTTTCTATTATTCGTGATCAAGATCGAAAACTTTACCGCTATTTTTCCGTGCTAGTGCTTTCAGTGTGAGGAAATAAGTTAACGAGTAGGATAGGTTTAGTTATTTAAAATCAGTTAATTATAGAGGATTGATAAAGAGAGGCGTCGGCATACGCAATAAAGTGAAAGCCGTTATTGTGACGAGAGGATGCCCTCACTCCAACCCTCTCCCATAGGGAGAGGGAGTGGTCCGGCGTTGTGGTTGGGAATGGAGTGCATTGTTGGATCGCCTCAATTGCCCTTCTTTGTGGGAGTTGGTGAGGTAGTATGCAAGGCTTAATTTGTAGCACGTGCTGTCCCCTCTCCCTGTGGGAGAGGGTTAGGGCGAGGGGCCGTTACCATGCTGGTGTATTTCACAGCCTGCCTTCGCAGCCACAAACCTGAATCACCTTTTGCACCACCTGCTGCATCGCCAGCTTGGCGGGCTGCATATAGTGGCGCGGATCGTTGGCCTGCGGATGCTCCGCCAGATGCTGTTTCAGCGCATCGGAAAAGGCGATTTTAAGCTCCGTCGCCACGTTCACCTTGCAGACACCCAGCCGAATCGCCTGCTGAATATCGGCGTCCGGCAAACCCGACGCACCATGCAGCACCAATGGCACGCTGACCCTGTCGCGGATCTGTCCAAGGCGGATGAAATCCAGCTCTGGCTTGCCCTGGTAAAGCCCATGTGCCGTACCAATCGCCACCGCCAGTGAATCGATACCGGTGGAACGCACAAACTCCTCGGCCTGTTGCGGCGAGGTATAGCGGGCATCCTTGGCATCGACGCTGATGCCATCTTCAACGCCACCAAGCCGCCCCAGCTCTGCCTCAACGCTGACATCATAACGATGGCAAAACTCGGTCACCTGCCGCACCAGGGCGACATTTTCCGCAAAGGGCAGGTGTGAGCCATCAATCATGGCCGAGCGGATCCCAGCATGCACTTTAGTTTCAATATCTTGCAGGGTTTCATGGTGATCCAGATGTACCGCCAGCGGGATGCGGTATTCGGCGGCCAGCTGTTTGACAATGGCGACCACGTTAGCCGTTCCCGCATAGAGATAGGTGCCCGGTGTACCGGCCAGGATCACTGGCGAGCGCATGTGTGCGGCGGTTTCTGTCACCACCTGCATGGTTTCCAGGTTATGAATGTTGAAGGCAGGTACGGCATAGCCCTGTTGTTGTGCCTTCTTCAGCATATGGTTGGTCGAAATGATATACACCGCCTGCCTCCTGTTTTCTTTTATTACGGTATCTTTCGATATTCATCATCTGATCGAAAGGTAAAATAAGCAAACAGTTATTTTGCGGTTGTGATGAGGATCGGCAAAAGATCGGGGGAAAATGAGGCTGAAGCAGGGGGGATGGAGAAGGGAAAAGTGGATGGCCGCCCAGGCAGGCGACCATCATCGAACTTATTCTGGTACGACCCAGTTCACCAGGTGGTGACCGATACCGGACGGCACCAGTACCTTGTGTAGCCACGGCAGCACGTTGTTCATCTGCTGTTCCAGCTTCCAAGGTGGGTTAATCACGATCATGCCTGAAGCCGTCATCCCGCGTTGATCGCTGTCGGGTTTCACCGCCAGCTCAATTTGCAGGATACGGCGGATGCCGGTCGCTTCCAGCTCTTTGAGCATGCGTTTGATCTGCTGGCGCATCACCACCGGATACCACAGGGCATAGGTGCCGGTAGCAAAACGTTTGTAGCCTTCCTGAATACCTTTCACCACGTCTTGATAATCGGTTTTCATCTCATACGGTGGGTCCATCAGGATCAGGCCACGGCGTGACGGAGGTGGCAACTGCGATTTTAGCTGCTGGTAGCCATCGGCACGCTGCACTTTGGCGCGCTCGTCTTTCTGGAATTCGTTACGCAACAGCGGGAAATCACTTGGGTGCAGCTCTGTCAGATGGATTTTATCCTGCGGGCGCAGCAACTGGCGGGCGATCAGCGGTGAGCCTGGGTAGTAACGCAGGGTGCCGGAACGGTTGAAGTTGTGCACCACGCTCATGTAGGCCGCCAGCTCTTCTGGCAGATCGTCACGTTGCCACAGTAGGCCGATGCCTTCCAGGTATTCCCCGGTGCGCTCGGCATGCTCACCGCTCAGCTGATAGCGCCCGGCACCGGAGTGGGTATCCAGATACAGCAGCGGCTTATCTTTTTCTTTCAGCGCCTCAATGATCAGGCTCTGAACGGTGTGCTTGAGCACGTCGGCGTGGTTGCCGGCGTGAAAACTGTGGCGGTAACTTAACATGGCGTTTTGTGTTTCCTGATTTTCGAGTTATTTTCAATAAAATCAACTCATTAAATGCAAAAGAGTTCTGCGTGTTTACTGCAAACTCGTAGATCAACGAATTTAAGCTACCAAGTATAAACCGCCTTGCTGGTAAAAAGCGAAAAGCGTTGCAGCCTGCAGGGATCTACGCCGGTATAGTCAAGAATAGGTGATAGCTATGAGGAATTTGCCTTGATTGTTCTTTATACAATGCCGAATTTCAATTATATTAGTGGATGAGTAAATGGAAATACTTTCTTATAAGGCAACCGGAGGCCGCGATGAAAGATAGAATATACCCCAACTATCTCACGGGAAATAATTCCACTCTCTTCCCCACACCACCCGATCATGGCGCCTATGTCCGACGAATTGCGGAAGAAAAATTCCAGGCTTGTATGAATGCCGAACAGCGCCACATCATGCTGCTTACCAAAGAAGAAGCCTATGATGTTCTGGAGTGCTTTGGAGAGTTTGGCAGAGGCGATCGGCAGCATGATGAGGGTTTTCTAAATATCACACGTGATGAAGGGTTGGACTATCTGGGATATGCTGCAACCTATAGCGGCAACGCAAAGGATTTCTACTCTGCGGCGGACCTGGTCAGGAAGTTGGGGGGCTTTGGGATTGCCGCCATCATTTATGTCGGAAGAAACGGCGAGAAGTTAATCAAGATCACCGGCTACCCAGGTATTAGACGGATCTTAAATGGAACGCGTTATTCGTTAAATAATATGCAGGTTGTACAAACTGGGGTCGGGGTAAAAGGGCTTAATCATACTGCTATACAGGGCATGAAATGGAGTATATATGTCTCTTTGGCCTACCGTAGCCTGGAGTTTATACTAAAGGATGAAAGCACTGCGGCTAGTTTTTTAGGAAATGTAACTAGTGATATTGTCAAAGCGGTTGTCGTTACTGTTATCATGAGAGCAACATCGTCCGCGTTGTTAATAGGGGCGGCTGTTTCCTTAGGTGGTGCTATTATTGGTGTCGCCATTGTAGCGTTTTTTATTACGATGGGTCTAGAGTATTTAGACCGGGAGTATGGAATCACTAATAAAATTATAGAAAAAATAAAGGAAATGGAAGCGCAGACACCAAGGGTTTCAAGTGTGTTAGGAACAAATAGCCAAATTTTATACAATAAACCATGAAAAATAAATCAATAACCAACGTGGGCGAGACAGTTACAGTAAAAGAGCGTTTAAGTTCTTTGCTTGTCGCCGGGATTTTTTCTTTAGGTTGCATTTTTGCACCAAGTATTATTAGCAACTATATCATCAGCTTTACCTATCCTGATGTTGTTTCATTTAACAGGTTGGAAACTTTCATTTTAGCAATTATTCCTGCAAGTGCCGTATATTTCCTTATGTTTTTCCATTTGTCTATTACCGGCAAAAATTATCTAGCTAAATTCAAGCCTATACTTATATACTCTTTACGCCTTACCGCTTTTTTGCTTGTTGTCGCCTTTATTTTTAATTGGCATTTTACCACAGTGTTGGATCAGCATGGCTATGGCACCTGTTGGAAAAGAAGCTTGTATTCGGAGACGCTCTATATTAAAGATGCCGAGGAATGTAAAAAAAGAGGATCAGAGGTACTTAGAAAGCCAAGACCAGCTTACCAAAAATAGAATCACCGGTTGATATGATGATAGTGAAGTATGAAAAATAAAATTGATTTAGAAATAACCTTTACTGAGATACTTAGCTTTCTCTTTACCTTTGTTTTTGGGTTGCTTGGGGTTTTATTTACACCATATATTTTAAAAAACGAACTATTACCTTACTTATCATACCCAGATGTTGTGTCATTTTATCGAATGGCGAATTATATGGTGGCAGGTTTCTTTGGATTCGTAATGATGATGGTGATGTCAGGTTATATCTTGGTTACAAGAAGGAAAGATTTAACGAAAATAAAGAAATTTAGCATGTTGTGTATATATTTAACGGTTTTATTGTTTGTGCTTGTGACTGTTTTTAATTTTTATTTTACTAGCTCCCTATATCAAAAAGGTTATGGCACTTGTTGGAAAAAAAGTTTATATTCGGAGGCGCTCTATATCAAAGATGCCAGTGAATGTAAAAAAAGAGGAACCCAAGTGCTTAAAAGACCCAGCGCTGTTTATAGCCGTTAGGGCCTCTTGGTAAGAGAGACCCTGCTAGTCGTTAATAAACTCTGTCGTCCCATACGCTATAACCTGAGGTGCCAGCGATATGGTGTTGGCAAATAATATCTTTATAACGTACGGAAATAATTTCTTCGGGTTGTGCACTGGAATGCGTTAAGCTGTGGGGATAGTTTATGTTGAAATCTACGATGGTTGCCTCTCTGAGTTCGATCGTGTAGTACAACTCTTGGGCACCATTTTGTGATGTGCGGTAAAAATCAAATTTAAGGTTAAGCAAACTCGTTATTAGAAATAGCCAGCAAAAACAAAGGAGATGATTTATCCTGCGGTTTAACAAAAATCACTGGGTTATGCATCACATTCTCGCCCCGGCTGATGTTATGCGCGAGTTTAAGAACCAGTATCTGGTTTTCGTGGCCTAATTGGTGCTTGTTACCGATCGAATCCGCTGTAGAACACCCTGCCGATATCAACCCTTGTTGTTTTCCATTAATCGTTGCGTAGATATTATTTGCCATGATGAACTCCTTGTCATGTAATTCGTGGCTGGGGTTGGTTAAAAATAGACCGAACCATTTTGTATCAAAACAACTTCAATTAACATGGTTTTTAGCGCACAGGCTGATTTTTTAGCTAGGAATAATAATATTCATCAATAAATAAAAATGACTCATAAAGTATGCTGTATGTATGTGAGCGTGTTTGAAACGTGTATTAACGCAAATGAGAGCATTTTATAGGTACTTAGCGGGGAGGTATTCTTGTCGCTTTCCTACTTAATCTACTTAATGCAATTGTGGCCTATCTTCCTCACTAAACGATCCGCGTGAGTGAAGAAACAGGTTCAATCACACGCATGACCATTGATTTTCCCGCTGGTTGGCACCATGTTAGAAAGAAGCTTATCTTTGTCTGGCCTGATGTGCGCATCGGGTCCACCACCCTAATCAGGACTGCCTCTATGACCAATGCGTTGCTGACACCGTTTGCCTTACCGCCGTTTTCTGCCATTCGCCCTGAAGATATCGTCCCTGCGGTGACATCCGCACTGGCCGACTGCCGTGCTGCGGTTGAGCGTGTCGTGGCACAACCAGGGCCGTTTACCTGGGAAAATCTGTGTCAGCCGCTGGCCGAATCTGACGATCGCCTGTCACGCATCTGGTCACCTGTTGGTCACCTAAACTCGGTGAAAAACAGCCCGGAACTGCGCGAAGCTTACGAGCAGGCGCTGCCGCTGCTTTCCGAATACGGTACTTGGGTGGGCCAGCATGAAGGGCTGTACCAGGCCTATCGTAATCTGAAAGACGGCGAAGGCTTTGCCAAACTGACCGCGCCACAGCGCAAGTCGGTAGAAAACGCGCTGCGTGATTTTGAGCTATCGGGCATTGGCCTGCCAAAGGAAAAACAAAAGCGTTACGGCGAGATCGTGGCGCGTCTGTCTGAACTGGGTTCGACCTACAGCAACAATGTGCTCGATGCCACCATGGGCTGGAGCAAGTTGATTACTGATGTGAATGAGCTGAGCGGCCTGCCGGAAAGCGCACTGGCCCAAGCCCAGGCGATGGCACAGGCCAAAGAGCAGGAAGGCTGGTTGCTGACGCTGGACATGCCGAGCTATTTGCCGGTGATGACCTATGCCGATAATCAGGCGCTGCGTGAAGAGATGTATCGCGCCTTCACCACCCGTGCCTCCGATCAGGGGCCGAATGCTGGTAAGTGGGATAACAGCGAAGTGATGGCGGAAACGCTGGCTCTGCGCCACGAACTGGCACAGCTGCTGGGTTTTGCCAGCTATGCGGACAAATCATTGGCGACCAAGATGGCAGAAAGCCCGGAGCAAGTGCTCGGTTTTCTGAGCGATCTGGCCAAGCGCGCTCGCCCACAGGCAGAGCAAGAACTGGCACAGCTACGAGCCTTTGCCAAACAGCACTATGGTGTGGATGAGTTAGAGGCTTGGGATATCAGTTATTACGGAGAAAAGCAGAAGCAACATCTGTTCTCCATCAGTGATGAGCAACTGCGCCCCTACTTCCCGGAACAGCGCGTGCTGGAAGGGCTGTTTGAAGTGGTTAACCGTATTTACGGTATCACCGCCAAAGAGCGTCAGGGTGTTGATACCTGGCATCCAGAGGTGCGTTTCTTCGATCTGTTCGATGCCAAAGGTGAACTGCGCGGCAGCTTCTATCTGGACTTGTATGCCCGCGAGAACAAGCGCGGTGGTGCATGGATGGATGATTGCGTCGGTAGCCTGCGCAAAGCCAATGGCGAATTGCAAAAGCCGGTTGCCTATCTCACCTGTAACTTTAACCGCCCGCTGGGTGACCAGCCGGCGCTGTTTACCCATAACGAAGTCACCACGCTGTTCCATGAGTTTGGCCACGGTCTGCACCATATGCTGACGCAGATCGATACCGCCGGGGTTTCTGGCATCAACGGTGTGCCTTGGGACGCGGTGGAGCTGCCAAGCCAGTTTATGGAAAACTGGTGCTGGGAGCCGGAGGCATTGGCGTTTATCTCTGGTCACTTCCAGACCGGCGAACCACTGCCGAAAGCCCTGCTGGACAAAATGCTGGAAGCGAAAAACTATCAGGCGGCGCTGTTTATCCTGCGTCAGCTGGAGTTTGGCCTGTTCGATTTCCGTATGCACGCCGAATACAGCCCGGAAAAAGGGGCGCAGATCCTGCCAACCCTGGCCGAGGTGAAGAAAATGGTGGCGGTGATCCCTTCGCCGGGCTGGGGCCGTTTCCCACACGCATTCAGCCATATCTTTGCCGGTGGCTATGCGGCGGGTTACTACAGCTACCTGTGGGCGGAAGTGTTGTCGGCAGACGCCTACTCGCGTTTTGAAGATGAAGGGATTTTCAACGCTGAAACCGGTCAATCCTTCCTCGATAACATCCTGTCACGCGGGGGTTCCGAAGAGCCGATGGAATTGTTCAAACGCTTCCGTGGCCGTGAACCGAAGCTGGATGCTATGCTGCGCCATTACGGTATTAAAGGGTAACCCGCCAAGTGAGCGTGTTTTTATTGTGTGAAGCAGGCGCCGATCCCGGCGCCTTGTCTATTTTGGCCGATCGTTGGCAGCTAACCAGCGACGAAAATGCGACGATGGCGCTGGTGCTGACGCCAGAACGGTTGGAGCTGCGCAAGCGCGATGAGCCAAAGCTTGGCGCTATCTACGTCGATTTTATCTCTGGCCCGATGGCCCATCGGCGGCGTTTCGGCGGTGGCCGTGGTGAAGCGGTGGCCAAAGCGGTAGGCATCAAAGGCAGCTATGTGCCTAACGTGGTGGATGCCACTGCCGGGTTAGGGCGTGATGCGTTTGTGTTGGCATCGCTGGGTTGCCAGGTTCGCATGTTGGAGCGTGATCCGGTCGTCGCTGCGTTGCTGGAAGATGGTTTGCAACGGGGCTATCAGGACGCGGAGATCGGTCCTTGGCTGCGTGAACGCATGACGTTGCTTCATGCCTCCAGCCTGACGGCGCTGAGCGATCTCGATCCACGCCCGGAAGTTGTGTACCTCGACCCAATGTATCCGCATAAGCAGAAGAGTGCGTTGGTGAAAAAAGAGATGCGGGTATTTCAGTCGCTGGTGGGCAGTGATGATGATGCCGACGGCTTGCTGGAGCCTGCCCGCAGGCTGGCGACCAAAAGGGTCGTGGTGAAACGACCGGACTATGCCCCTCCGCTGGCCGATGTTCCCGCTCATGCTGCCACGACCACCAAAAATCACCGTTTCGATATTTATATGCCGCTGTAGGATAAACGTGAGGGGGCATTCATTGAGCCTCCTCACATTTCCCATGTTCATTCTGCAATGTCACTGGTAACGCTGAGATGTGCGTCGCATAATCCTGTTTAATTACAATCAACTATAATGAAACAACATGATGAAAAAGACGCTGCTTTCCCTGCTGCTTTGCTTGAGTACCTCTGCCATGGCCGCTGAACCGGTAAATATCACCATTCTGGGCACCTCCGATCTGCATGGCACCTTTGTGCCTTGGGATTACTCTACCGACACCGAGAACCTGGCGGGCAGCCTCAGCCAGATAGCCACTCAGGTGCATAAAGTTCGTGCCCAGCAGCCGAACGTGATCCTGGTCGACGCCGGGGACACCATTCAGGGCAATTTTGTAGAAACCTTCAAGAACGACAAGACCAGCCCGATGATCCTCGGCTTTAACGCGCTGGACTATGACGTGTGGGTGATGGGCAACCACGAGTTCGATTTTGGCCTGAAGGCGCTGGCAACCCCACTCAGCCAGTTCAAAGGCACCGCGCTGGCGGGCAATATCGTCTGGGACAGCGGCAAGCCTTATCTGCCTGCCTATAAGATCGTTGAGCGCCAGGGGGTGAAGATTGGCATTATCGGCATGGATACGCCGATGACCGCTGAGTTTGCCAAGGGCACCGATCGCATCGACGGCCTGACGTTTACCGATCCGGTGCAGGCGGTGAAAAAGGTGATCCAGCAGATCCACGGCCAGGTGGATGCCATCGTGCTGGTGGCCCACATGGGGATCGATAATGAGAACCAGCGGCCGGGCACTGGCGTGGGCGATATCGCTCGAGCCAACCCGGAGCTGGCGGCGATCGTGGCCGGGCATATGCACGTCAAGGTGGATAAAGAGGTGATCAACGGCGTGATCGTCACCGAGCCGGACAAATACGGCCGTGCGCTGTCGCGTATCGATCTGCAATTTGAGCAGCAAAATGGCAAATACGTACTGATCAATAAAGACAGCTACACCTATCCGATCAAAGGCATCAGCTCCGATAAAAAGCTCGAAGAGATCTACCAACCGTTCCATACCATCCTGCGTGCCAATGCCAACCGGCCGATTGCGCAACTGACCGGTCAGGATCTGGTGCCGCCGGATGCGGTAAAAGGTATTCCACAGGTACATATTCAGGATACCGGCATCAGCGCCCTGTATCAGGAGGCTGCTCGTCACTACGCACCTAAGGCGCAGGTGATCGCGTTGCAGATTGATAACGACAGGCCGAAGCTGAACGTGGGCACCATCACCGCCAAGGATATCGCCTTCAACTATCAATATGCCGGTGGTGAAATCACCGTCTACCAGTTGACCGGTAAAGAGCTGAAAAAGTACATGGAGTGGTCAGCGGACTACTTCAACCAGCAGCATGATGGCGATGTCACCTACAGCTTTAATCCACAGCGCCGATCGTCCAAATACTCAACCAATGACTTCTTTGATGGTGTGACCTATACCATCGATCTGCGTAAACCCGTTGGGCAGCGCATCACCGAGTTGAAGTTGAACGACGGTACCCCGGTGACCGACAACACGCCGATCCAGTTGGGGATGAACAGTTATCGCATGGGCCACCTGACACAAAAAGGCGGCGTACTGGAAGGTATGCAGTTCCCGGTGCTGTCAGATACCAAGGCGGAATTTGGTGAGGAAGCGGGGACTATCCGTAATCTCACCATTCGCTATCTGACCGAGGTGAAGAAGGGTGAATACCAGGGCAAAGCGATGCACCGCTGGAAGCTGGTGGGGCTGGAAGGGTATGAACGTGAGCGCAAGATTGTGGACAAGTTGCTCAATGACGGCAAGATCAGCGTACCAACCACCGATGATGGGCGCTATACCAACGTAGCCTCCATCAACGTCAAAGAATTACTGTTTAGCGATCCGCAAAAGATGAAGCAGCAGGTTGCGGCACTGCAACAACAGGCGCAAGCAGCGACCGATCCGGTCATCAAACAGCGGCTCAACGATCGGTTGGTGATTATCGAAGCCATTAATTGAGGTAATACTCAGTTAACCAGATAAAAAAATGCCGGCGAATCTGCCGGCATTTTTCATTCAGGATAAGGTTAGAGCACGCCCTGAGCCAGCATCGCATCGGCAATCTTAACGAACCCGGCAATGTTGGCGCCGTGAACGTAATGCGTTTGCTTGCCTTCGCCGCCGTATTCGACGCAGGACTGATGGATATCCGCCATGATGTGACGTAAACGGATATCGACCTTCTCTGCCCGCCAGTTAAGGCGCGCGGCGTTTTGCGCCATCTCCAACCCGGAAGTGGCAACACCACCGGCGTTGGCGGCTTTGCCCGGTGCGAACAGCACGCCCGCTTCCAGGAAGGCATCGGTGGCCTGGATGGTGGTTGGCATATTAGCGCCTTCTGCCACGGCTTTGACCCCGTTGCGGATCAGCACCTGTGCGGCTTCCAGATCCAGCTCGTTCTGGGTGGCACAAGGCAGGGCGATATCCACCGGCACGTTCCACGGGCTTTCACCGGCCAGATAGGTCAGGCCACGCTCGCGGGCGTAATCGGCAACTCGGCCATAGCGCTGGTTCTTGATTTCGGCCAGATGCGCCAGTTTTTCAGTGGTGAAGCCAGCTTCATCCACCACGGTACCGCCGGAATCGGAAACGGTGATCACCCGCGCGTCCAGCTCCAACGCTTTCTCAATGGTGTATTGCGCCACGTTACCGGAGCCGGAAACCGCGACACGCATCCCTTCAAAGCCCAGGCCATGGCGCTGCAGCATTGAATCGGTGAAGTACACCAGGCCGTAACCGGTCGCTTCCGGGCGGATCAGGCTGCCGCCGAACGACAGGCCTTTACCGGTGAATACGCAGCTGGTGTTGTTGGACAGCTTTTTCATCATGCCGGCCATAAAGCCTACTTCGCGGCCACCTACGCCAATATCCCCGGCTGGCACGTCGGTATCTGGGCCTAGGTGACGATAAAGTTCGGTCATCAGCGATTGGCAGAAGCGCATGATTTCGCCCTGGCTTTTGCCTTTGGGATCAAAGTCTGAACCACCTTTGCCGCCGCCCATAGGTAGCGTGGTCAGGGCATTCTTGAAGGTCTGCTCGAAACCCAGGAACTTCAGAATGGAGGTGTTAACCGAAGGGTGGAAACGCATCCCCCCTTTATACGGCCCAATGGCGGAGTTGAACTGGATACGGTAGGCGCGGTTTACCCGTACTTTGCCCTGATCGTCGACCCAACTGACGCGAAACTGAATGATACGCTCAGGCTCTACCAGGCGCTCTAACAGGGCATGGTCACGATAATGAGGGTTACGCTCGATGAATGGCCACAGAGAGGTAAAGACTTCACGCACTGCCTGCAGATATTCCGGTTGATGCGAGTTATGACGTTGTAAGGATTTTAGAAAGGATTCTAGCGATACAGCCTGTTCCATGGATAGCTCCTGTTTAGCATATTGGTTCCCCTGTTTTTATGATGTGTCTCACAGTTGGGGAGGATGTTGTGTCTACCTCGACTATATCACTGTGGGGTGGCTGATTAACAAGCAATAAATAGCAGGAAACCATGAAAAACGCCCGCGCAGGGCGGGCGTTGGCCAAACAGGTTAGCGAATACTTACTTTTCTTCGTCGCGCAGCGGCACAATCAGCATATCAATATGTACCGTATTGATTAACTGGCGCGCAGAGGACATCAACTTGCTCCAGAAATCCTGGTGGTGTCCACACAATACCAGGTCCATATCGTATTTCTTAATCGCATCAACCAGCACCTGCGCCAGATCGCCGCTGCCGCTCAGGGTTTCGGTGATGGGATAGCCCGCATTTTGCGACAGCTCGGTTAACGCATGGTGGGTTTCTTCGGAAATACGCTTTTGCATATCGCCAAGGTTGACGTCGATCAGGCCGGTATACAGATCGGAATAGTTTACATCAACGTGGATCAGAGAGACTTTGGCATTGTACGGCCGCGCCATTGATACCGCTTTCTCGACCAGGATTTTACTTTCCGGTGATAGGTCAACCGCAATCAGTATGTGTTTGTAAGCCATGAGAATACTCCTTCCATATAATGCCGATTAAAGGGGGCAGGCATTCAGTGTTCCAGCTTGGCGCTTTCGCCTTACCTGCATAGTACCATCCAGATAACACAATGATATGTTGGGGCGATCACACTGCACCGCATCAATCACCCTTGTTTATACGTTTACCCCACCCGTTTTACACCGACGGGGCAAAAAATCCTATGGCTTATACGGCTATTCGCCGTTTGAACGATTGAATTATAAGCATTGTTGCTCAAAGTATAGCTTATGACGGTTATCCGAGCGGAGAGTGGGTAGATGAAGAATTTGGCCCTGACTGTAAATTTTATGCGGCACCGGGATCTGTTTGCGTTTCATTATTCTACACTAGTGAATGTGGACCCCACTTATTTCCTCTGATCGCTGTAAGGCCTGTTCATCAAGCGGTCAGAGGTTGTGGGTAGCAACGGGTCCGTAAGATGCTAGGGGGATGGGAGCCAAGGCTCCGGCAGCATAAGGTATGAAGTAGGGCCGTTGGCCCGGCGGGTGTCCGGGATAACAACGCCTTGAGGGGGCTATCATGATTAGTACCGTCGCGCTGTTTTGGGCATTGTGTGTGGTCTGTGTGATTAACATGGCCCGGTATTTTTCTTCTCTGCGTGCGCTGCTATTTGTTTTACGCGGCTGCGACCCGTTACTTTACCAATACGTCGATGGCGGAGGGTTCTTTACTTCGCACGGCCAGCCGAGCAAGCAGATACGGCTGGTGCGCTATATCTTTACGCAACGCTATATGGAGCACCACGACCCGGAATTCATCCGCCGCTGTCAGCGTGTTCGCAGCCAGTTTGTGCTGACTTCATCGCTGTGTGGGCTAGTGGTGATCAGCCTGGTGGCGTTGGCCATCTGATATTAGCTGGCGATAGCAAGGCAAAAAAATGGCGGCCACTTTGGCCGCCATTGTTGTATCGAGCAATCGTCAAATCACTTTCAGCGCCAGCCAATACAGGCCACCGGAAAGCAAAATCGAGACTGGCAGGGTCAAAACCCAGGCCAACAAGATGCTCTTGATGGTTTTGCTCTGCACGCCACCGCCATCTACCAGCATCGTTCCGGCAACCGCCGAAGACAGTACTTGGGTAGTGGAAACCGGCATACCGGTATAGCTGGCCACGCCAATCGACAGGGCGGCCGTCATCTGTGCCGACACCCCCTGAGCGTAGGTCATGCCTTTCTTACCGATTTTCTCACCGATAGTGGTAGCAACGCGTCGCCAGCCCACCATGGTACCGAGGGACAGCGCCAGGGCTACCGCGACGATAATCCAGGTTGGTGCATATTCAACGGTTTCCAACAGGTCTGAACGCAGGTTCTTCAGGAAGCGTTGATCATCCACTGAGGTTTCTGGCAGCTTGGCCACCTTGTCTGCAGTCTCGGTCACGCACATCAGCAGGCGGCGCAGATGGCTGCGCTGCTCTACCGTCAGTTGATCGTAGTTTTGCAGATTGTTCAGCAGGTCCAGAGAGCGCTCAACGGCGATCAGGGCACGTGAGCTGTCGCAGTGGAACTCAACCGGTTGATCAGACGTTGGAGCCGCATTCTGAGGCGCAGGAACCAACGGCGTCTGTGTGGCCACATGTGCCAGAGAATCGCCATGCTTTTGGTAGAATTGCTGCAGGTGGCTCACGGCATCGCGGGTACGGGTGATGTCATAACCGGTCGCGCTCATGTTGAGGACGAAGCCGGCAGGGGCAACACCGATCAGCACCAGCATAATCAGGCCGATACCTTTCTGACCGTCATTGGCACCGTGTGAGAAGCTCACGCCGATAGCCGACAGGATCAGAGCGATACGTGTCCAGAACGGTGGCTTACGTTTGCCATCGACCTTTTCACGTTCCGCCGGTGTCATATGAATACGCTGACGTTTTTTGGTATTGCTCCAATAGCGGCGCAGCATGAACACCATCAGCCCGGCAATGATCATCCCGATCAACGGGGAGAAGATTAACGACAGGAAGATGCTGATCATTTTTGGCACGTTCAGCGCGTCGACCACGGAGGTGTTGGTCACCAACGCATTGGTCAAGCCGACACCGATAATGGCGCCAATCAAGGTGTGGGAACTGGAGGCCGGTAACCCAAGATACCAGGTACCGAGGTTCCAGATAATTGCCGCCAACAACATGGAGAAGACCATGGCTAACCCATGTGCTGAACTGACGTTCAACAACAGATCGGTTGGTAGCAGGTGCACAATGGCGTAGGCAACACTCAAACCGCCGAGCATCACGCCAAGAAAGTTGAACAGGCCAGCCATAACGACCGCAAGTTGCGAGCGCATAGCACGGGTGTAAATTACAGTAGCGACCGCATTGGCCGTATCATGGAAGCCGTTAATGGCCTCATAGAACAGCACGAACAACAATGCGAGAATTAACATCAGGCCGGTATGGAAATCCAGGCCAGTGAACAAATGCAGCATAAGCGTTACGCCAGGTTTGTGGACATGAACGCCGCGCATTATCGGCGACAACGGGTGTCGGGGAAAAGGAAAATATGACGTTTTTTTGATTTCTCTGATGTACAAGGGGTTTGAACACTGTTGAATCGATGCAATTTCAGCATGTTACTGCCGTTTATGTCCGTTACATTTTCTTACGTTGGCGTTGTCCTGCCGATGCCTTTACAATCCCCCACCGCGGATTTAGCGGTATACAGGCACGTAAAAGGCGTAAAATACGCTCTTGTTGCCGCGATTGTTGTGGTTATTGCAAAGAGAGGTTTGGGTGGAACAGTTTGATGTTGTCGTCATTGGCGCGGGTGCCGCAGGGATGTTTTGTGCTGCGCAGGCAGGGCAACTGGGTTGCCGGGTGCTATTACTCGACAACGGCAAAAAACCGGGCCGCAAGATCCTGATGTCTGGCGGTGGGCGCTGTAACTTCACCAACATGTCCGTTGAACCGGCGGCCTACCTCTCGCATAACCCCCATTTCTGCAAATCGGCATTGGCACGCTATACCCAATGGGATTTTATCGATCTGATTAACCGCTACGGCATCGCCTACCACGAAAAAACCTTGGGGCAGCTGTTCTGTGATGATTCTGCACAGCAGGTCGTCGATCTGTTGGTGCAAGAGTGCGAACTGGGTCAGGTGGTAACGCGCCTGCGCAGCGAGGTCCTGAGCGTAGAAAAAACCGACCAAGGCTTTGAATTGGCACTTAATGGCGAGAGTGTGAGTGCTCACTCACTTGTGGTGGCGAGCGGTGGGCTTTCCATGCCGGGTTTGGGGGCCACCCCCTTTGGTTATAAGCTGGCGGAACAGTTTGGCCTGAAAGTGTTGCCGACCCGGGCCGGTTTGGTGCCCTTTACGCTGCATAAGCCGCTGTTGGAGCAATCCCAGGCGCTGTCTGGCGTTTCGGTTCCCGCAGTGGTCACAGCGGAAGATGGCACCAGCTTTCGTGAAAGCATCTTGTTTACGCATCGGGGGCTTTCTGGTCCGGCTATCTTGCAGATCTCCAGTTACTGGCAGCCTGGTGAGTTTGTGAGCATTAACTTACTTCCAACGCTAGACCTGGTGGGCTTCCTTAACGAACAGCGCCAGGCACATCCTAACCAGAGCCTGAAAAACACCCTGGCTTTGCACTTGCCAAAGCGCCTGGTGGAATTGCTGCAAGAATTGGGGCAACTGCCGGAAGCGACGCTCAAGCAACTCAATCCAACGCAGCAGGCGGCGTTGGTTGATAGTTTGCAAAACTGGCGTGTACAACCCAATGGCACTGAGGGTTACCGTACAGCAGAGGTAACTTTGGGTGGAGTGGATACCAATGAGCTTTCTTCCAAAACCATGGAGGCGAGTAAGGTACCTGGCCTGTACTTTATCGGTGAGGTGGTGGACGTCACGGGCTGGCTGGGGGGTTATAACTTCCAGTGGGCCTGGAGTTCTGCTTGGGCCTGTGCACAGGCTTTGTTTGCTATACAAAGATCTTAAAAGTGATTTGCGATAAGCTCACATTAATGAGCTACATATGATTCATTAAGAGACTTTTTGGTTCATATATGACTCACTGCATACAGTTGATAGGGTGACCATTTAATCCTCATATGGTTTACATATAGCCCATTATCACCTTTAATGAACCTTATATGAATCATGTGGGGCATAAGAATGCCAAAGTCTATTGTAAGAGCCTATTCGCGTTACACAGAGGAAGCTCTGGGGCTGCTTGCTGTGTCTATTCGTGCGGCAAGGCTCGAGCGAAAGCTGACGACCAGTGAGGTAGCTGAACGCGCGGGCATTTCTAGAGGCCTACTGCAGCGCATTGAGAAAGCGGATCCTCGCTGCGGGATTGGCGTTGTCTTCGAGGTGGCCAAAATTGTCGGAGTCAGCTTATTTGACGAAGACGCCGAGGTGAGCACGATTATCGGTCACCGTACCCGAACTGAAGAAAAGCTTAGCCTTCTGCCACGGCGCGCCAGGAAAATATCCAAGGAGGTGAATGATGATTTCTAATAGGGAATATAACGAAGCTTATGTCTGGATCTGGTTACCGAATGAAACTCAACCCGTTGTCGCAGGATTAGTCACCCGGGAGGGGGAAAGTCTGCTATTCAACTATGGTAAAAGTTATCTGGAGCGCATTCGTGATGAGCCTCGTGCTATTTCCATCTATGAACCTGAACTTCCTTTGAAAAAAGGGTTTATCCCTCTGCTGCCAGGGTTGAGTATGCCAGGCTGTCTCAGAGATAGCTCTCCTGACGCGTGGGGACGGCGGGTTATTCTTAATCGCAAACTCGGAAGAAAAGGTGCTGATACTGATACAGCCGCTTTGGATGAATTAACCTATTTACTTGAATCAGGCTCGGACAGGATCGGGGCTCTGGACTATCAACGCTCCCCCTCAATTTATGAACCCCGCTCAGCGATTAATGTCACCGTTGAAGAGTTAATGCATTCTGTTGAGCGAGTTGAAAAAGGGATACCTCTGACTCCTGAGCTTGATCAAGCCCTCTTTCATGGGAGTTCTATTGGTGGGGCGCGTCCAAAAGCGCTGATCGAAACGGAGGGTGAAAAGTACATAGCAAAATTTTCGGCCAGTTCAGATCTCTATAGTGTGGTTAAGGCTGAATATATTGCCATGCGGCTAGCTGCGTTGGTTGGTTTGAACGTAGCGCCGGTTAGTCTGCTCAAAGCGGCCAAAAAAGATGTGCTGCTCATCAAGCGATTCGACAGGGAGAGAACAAAGCGGGGATGGACACGTCGCTTGATGGTATCTGCGCTGACTCTGTTTGAGCTGGATGACATGATGGCGAGATATGCGAGTTATGAAACACTGGCAGAAATCATTCGTACGCGTTTTCAACAGCCTAAGGAAACGCTGAAAGAGCTGTTTTCTCGATTGTGCTTTAATATTTTATGCGGGAATACGGACGATCATGCCAGAAATCATGCGGCGTTCTGGGATGGTAGCACCCTGACACTCACCCCCGCTTACGACATTTGCCCACAAGGCCGCGCAGGAAACGAAGCATCACAGGCGATGCTCATTGTTGGCAATACCCGGCTCAGTAAGCGAAGTTGTTGCATTGAGGCGGCCCATGCTTTTCTTTTGACCGCGTCGGAAGCAGAAAACATCTTTGATCAGCAGTGTTCAGTCATTGAGAATCATTGGCAGCAGGTATGCGATGAGGCTGAGGTTTCAGAGGTTGATTGTAGGCTGCTGTGGCACCGGCAATTCTTAAATCCTTTTTCAAGGTTATGATCCTACATTGATGGGATCGCAGGGTGTCTGCATTGGCAAAGTGGAAGCCAATTTTCTCTATTAATTGATCATTATCAGTTTTGGATCGCCCACTTTAGGAGCTTTGGAGATAGAAACATCAGAAATAACTCAGAATAATGGGCTCGGCTTGTGCGTTGAGGCAAGCGCACTCTTATTCAAATAATAACAAGGAAAGTTCTGCTGATGAAAATCAAATGCGGTTTGGCATTACTGGCTTCTCTGGTGCTGGTTTCCGGCTGTAGCCAAAAGATTTCCTCTTCACGCGTGGCGGCTGATCCTGCCGCTGCACCGGCTCCAGTCGCCCAAGAACATAAACTGGGAACGGCATGGGGTGAGGACGTTTACTCCAAAGTGACCACTGTTGACGCGAAGCGTTTGCATTCCTCTCCAGACAGTGTCGCCAAAGTGTTGTACAGCGCGGCCGCTTCCAATAATGGGCAGTACACCAATGAGATCGTGTTGTCTTCCGTCAGAATGCGGGTGCAGACCGAAAACAATCGGGATTTCGCGCTCAATCGCTATAAAAATGGCGAGTTTTCATTCTCTGCCAATGACGGCGAGCGCTACCAGCTGTTCTTCTATAACACCAGCCCCAGCAAAACCTATGAGGTGGTAACCGCTGTTGACGGTCTGGACGTGATTTCTGGCCGCAGTGGTTCACTGCGTAATTCCGGCTATCTGGTCTCCCCAAAAGGAACCCTGGTGATTGAGGGCTTCCGTAAAAGTGATTCGTCCGTTGCCGCATTCCGTTTTGCAAAACCGGATGACTCCTACGCTGCGAGTTCACTGGCGGGGGAAAAAGAGAATGTCGGCGTGATTGGTGTGGCGGTTTATGAAATGGCCCTGCCGGGCCTGCCTGATTGCCAACCGCAGGCGTTCCCTGCGGATGCTAAATACGCCCCTGCTCCCTGCAAGAAACCGTAATTGCGTGAACGTGGCCTCAAAATCTGAGGCCACGTTCAGGCTTCGGGCCTGTTTACAGCTTCCTCAGACACCCTAGACATACCGGCAGCTCCTGATCCCCGTAGCGGCTATCGCCTCATCGCAGGGTGAACGCTTACCTTTCGGCCAGCAAGACCTTGCTCTTGGCCGTTTTCGAGACAATAAATGGCGTACAGGAATAATCTGGTTGGTAATAACTTTACAATTACAACTATCGTGTTTATTCAGAATATCCTTCTGCATCATGCGAACGCATTTTCCTATTGTTTTTAATCGGTAATTTACCGAAAAGTCTGGTTTTTTTTACCCAATTTAGGTTAGGGATAGATAGATTTCGCAGTAGGAATTTTATCTTTTCTAAGTGAAAAATGTGGCGTTATAGAAATTCTGCGAATTATCTTAGCCATTGACGGGATATAAAAATTTGGCGATCTTTATGCAATGTGACCTATATCAATAAACCATGGCCGGAAAAACCTATCTTGTATAGGGCCAGCTTGGTTAGGGGCGTTTGTGGTTTGTTGTTAGTCGTTAATGCATGTTAACGTGCTGATTATTAATCATATCTAGGCAAGGCAATCAGTCTCAGAGGAAAGTGGTTATGCCATGGAGTCATGAAATTCAACAGGCAATTACCTTGTTACAGGCATGCCAACATCGCCATTCGGACAGCCTGCCCTGTCCGGCCAGGGGGGATGAACCTGGCGCAGTAGGCACTTGCGCAGAAAAAATCATGCCGTCAATCATCCTGCTTAATGCGTTTGCCGATGTACTTCCGCAGCATCAGGAATTACATCGTCTTGGTATGGTGCTGGAGGCCCAGGGCCGGATCAACAAATTGACTCAAGGGGAGAGCTACAGCCAAAGCGCACTGGCGTATTTACGTGCGCAAATCGAACCCTGACAGTTCCATCTCTACCCCTTGTATTTTAGCGAGGGGTTGCTTTTTGGTTCGTATGGTACCGGCTCATTATTAACGAGCTATTTATTTCACCGTACTTTGAACTTATGCTGTTGGATAAGGGGGGAGGGCCAATATAGGGTAGAACGCCCGGGTATTTTATCGATATAATTCTATTTCCGCAGAAAGTATTATTAATTGCTTTTACACGTATACCTATTATCGTGCCGTTGGGGGCGAATGGGGCTAAACTACTACATTATTAACACGGCCAGCCGTACATGCGTAGTATTATTAATGTGCCAAGAGCGACCTTGACTCCTCTCGGCTCAGCAACATTTTATTCAGCTTGGTTCTATACTGCATCAACCGCTCTCCACATGCGCTGAGCTGGCCGGTTTGCAGAGCGATTAACAACTTGCCTGAATTTTTTTACTGGCAGAAAATACCCTCATGGATTTCAGCTGGCAGCCAGCAGTTCGCCGCTGAAAGAGGAGAGTCGCGCAACAAGCCGGAGTGAGCATGAAGGGCAGTAATGAATTACTGGTATTGGAAGGCATCCATTATCAAATTGACGAGCAGGTTATTCTGGATGCCGTTTCTTTCACCCTGAAGTCGGGCGAATTTAAGTTGATCACCGGGCCTTCGGGGTGTGGCAAGAGTACTTTGTTGAAGATCGTTTCCTCATTGCTTAGCCCAACTCGTGGCAACATCATTTTCAACGGTAAAAATATTGATGACGTTGCCCCAGAAGAGTACCGCAAGCAGGTTTCTTACTGCTTCCAAACGCCAGCCCTGTTTGGTGACACCGTCTACGATAACCTCGCGTTACCCTATCAAATTCGTAAACTGAAACCCGATGAGAAGAAAATCCGCCAGGATCTGACACTGTTGGCCTTGCCGGATAGCATGTTGAAAAAAGGTATCAACGAGCTCTCCGGCGGTGAGAAACAACGTATTTCCTTGATCAGAAATCTGCAATTTATGCCAAAGGTACTGCTGCTTGATGAGATCACCAGTGCTCTGGATGAAGATAACAAACGTAACGTCAATGAGTTGATCCGCCGCCTGGTGGCCGAGCAAGGTCTGGGGGTACTATGGGTTACACACGATAAGGATGAAATTGCGCATGCGGACGAGGTGATCACCCTGCCGCTGAGCCGCATCGATAGCCAGGAGAAAGCTCATGAGTCAGCATAATATCACCAACGAATCATTAGGCTTGTCGATGCTCCTGGTGATTGTCGCCATTCTGATCAGCCACAAAGAGAAGCTGGCACTGGAAAAAGACATTATCTGGAGCATTTGCCGTGCGGTGGTACAGTTGGTTATCGTCGGCTACGTTTTAAAATATATCTTTGATTTGGATAATGGACTATTAACGGTGTTGATGGTGCTGTTTATCTGCTTCAATGCAGCATATAACGCGAAAAAGCGCAGTAAGTATATCGATAACGCGTTTACCATTTCGTTTATTGCCATTACTGCAGGGGCGACGTTGACGCTGGTAGTGCTGGTACTGAGCGGCTCGATTGCCTTTACGCCAATGCAGGTGATCCCCATTTCCGGCATGATTGCTGGCAACGCGATGGTGGCGGTGGGTCTGTGCTACAACAACCTTGGGCAACGTTTTAAAGACCAACAGCAGAAGATCCAGGAAATGCTCAGCCTGGGAGCATCCCCCAAATTCGCTTCTGCGGCTCTGATCCGTGACAGTATTCGTGCATCGCTGATCCCGACGATAGACTCCGCTAAAACGGTTGGTCTGGTAAGCCTGCCAGGAATGATGTCCGGTTTGATCTTTGCTGGTATCGATCCGGTAAAAGCCATCAAGTATCAGATTATGGTGACATTTATGCTGCTTTCTACCGCCAGCCTGTCAACCATCATCGCCTGCTATCTGGCTTATAGGAAGTTCTACAACCAGCGTGAGCAACTGGTGGTTCATACGCTCAAATAGGCACTTCTCGCCCTACGCAGTATGTGTAAAGCGAGGCTCTCTGTAGCCTACGGGCAGCTTGTGCGTTTATCCTTGCAGCAATGCAATACTGTGGCGTATCTCGCGTTCGATATCGCCCTCTGTCCAGGTGTTTAGCTGTGACGAGAACGGCTCGAAGGCATAGATCCCCCGGTAGCCCAAACGTTCCAGGTTCTGTACCTGGGCTACGCTTGCCAACCGATCTTTATCGCTCAGCATAATGCGTTGTTCATCGCTTAATGCGCCTTTGACGAGCGGATCCTCAACGTCAGAGAGATGCACCAAACCAATCTGCTCAACCCGGATCTGAGCATCAAACTCTGGTTGTGCTACGTCGCTCAGATAGTGGTGGAACGTATCCAGCACTATCTTATAGGGTGCGCCAGAATCACGAATGATTGCCTGTGCCAGCAAGGAAGAGCGCAGTGAACTTATGCCAAACCCCAATGGTTCCACGTAGCCCTCAACGCCGTACTGTTTGAACAGCGGAGCGAGTAACCGTAGTGCAGCCAGCGTATCTTCCCTCTTTTGTGATTCACTGCGCCGGTCGCTCGCGTTGCAATGTGGGCACATCACCACCGCCTTGCTATGGATGGCTTTTGCCTGAACCAGCAACGCTTCAGCGTTTTTCAGCAATGCTGCTTGATCTTCCAGCAGGTTGAACATTCCCAGCGCGTTGATGGTGACGATCTCAATGCCGAACTCTTCGGCCAGCGCGTTTAACTGCTCGTTGCTCAGGTTGTCGGACACTTTGCCACCCGACATATCGTTGCGCAGTTCGACCTTGTTTAACCCACATCTTTTCACCAGGCGGAAGAAGTTCTCCAGAGTGAGGTTGGGGGCTATCTTACGGTTGATACAAAAACGTGCTAACGCAATGGCCATGTTGCATCACTCCTGGATTTGTGGGCTTTAGGCTTTGCCATCTTCTGCCGTGACGATTTCAGATAGCGGTTGGCGATAGCGTTTTGCCATCACGACGTCTTCCATTCTTTCCAGTGAAACGCCCTTGGTTTCTGGAATAAAGCGGGCAATAAACCAATAGCTGAACAGGCAGCAGGCGGCAAACACCCACATTGGGAACGCCCCGTGGAAGGTGGAGAACAGATAAGGTTGGTCATTGATCATCGGGAAGCTCTGGGCCACGACGAAGTTGGCCAGCCACATACAGCCAACGGCAATGCTCATCCCCTGTGAACGCATGCGGTTGGGGAAGATTTCGGAAACCAGCACCCAGGCACCCACGCCCCATGACATGGCGTAGAACACCATAAAGAACAGCATGCCAAACAGCGCAAAGTAGCCAGTTGCCTGGGTATACAAGGCATAAGAGGTGATCAGCAGACCAACGATGGTGCCCAGGGTGCCCCAGCGCATCAGTGGAATACGGCCTAAGCGATCCATCAACATCGCGCCGATCACCGAGCCGACCAGTTGCAATACGCCGATCCAGATGGTCTGGAACAGGGCTTCTTGCGCGTTTTCGGTCACGGTTTTCAGCACCACCGGGGCGT
The DNA here is from genome assembly GCF_019968685.1 of Serratia sp. JSRIV006. NCBI lineage: Bacteria > Pseudomonadati > Pseudomonadota > Gammaproteobacteria > Enterobacterales > Yersiniaceae > Serratia > Serratia sp. JSRIV006. The sequence continues at coordinate 5,423,548 of NZ_CP074137.1, read as the reverse complement.
AATACATCATGACGTTAACCCCCGTCACCTGTTGCAGCATGGCGATCATACAGCCGACAAACAGAATGAAGCGTACGCGCACGTCGCCATAATTCAGCTTTTGCTTGCGGTGCTGCTCGTCCTGGCGAAGCGACTCCTTGATTTCTCTCAAAACGCTTTTAGCATGCTCAGCATTTGAAACTCGGGTCAGCATGGCTAAAGCCTGATCGTCGCGGCCTACCATTACGCTCCAGCGTGGTGATTCGGGGATGACAAAGACCAAGGCGGTGAACAGCAGGCAGGGGATCACCTCTGAGCCAATCATCCAGCGCCAGCCCATCTCAATCAGCCAGGCTTCGCTGGCATAGCTGGCAATCTTGAAGTTAACGTAAAAAATCACGATCTGACCGAACACGATGGCGAACTGCTGCATGCTGAGCGCCCGGCCCCGCATATCCTTCGGTGAGACTTCTGACATGTACATGGGGGATACCGTTGCGGCCAGCCCGACGGCGAGACCCCCGATGATGCGATAGATAACAAACCAGGTGAAGGTGGTGGCCAAAGCGGCACCGACTGCAGAGACGGTAAACAGGAGGGCGGCGACCACCAGGGCCTTTTTTCGGCCATAGCGCCCGGCCAGCGGCCCAGCGCCGAAGGCACCGACCACGCAGCCGATCACTACGTTGGACACGGCCCAGCCGGTTTCTGCCGGGCTGAGGTCAAAGTAGGCTTTAAGGGCCTCGATAGCGCCAGAAATCACGGCGGTGTCATAACCAAACAGAATGCCGCCGAGTGCCGCAATCCCGCAGATACGCAGAATATACCCAGTATTGTGTTTACGCTGATGTGACATATGTTGCTCCGATTTTTATCCAGGCTTCTGCCTACTTAAGTGACTTGTAGGGGGTAGGGAGGCAGAAGGGTGAACCGTGCCTGTCATCAAGGCGGTGTTTTTCAGGGGGCCTTTGGCAGACAAGAACATTTATTTCATATTTAGTGAATAATGAAATATTGATTTTTAGATCCAGTTCAAAAAATTGAGCATAAATAGGGCAAATGTTCTGCCCGATTTGCATAGCAGATTGGAAAATTGACTCCTCCAGGCGGGCAAGTGTATCTGTTTAAAAAATAGAGATTACTGCGTAAGGCCACGCAGCTGGCGGATCGCGGATAGCATCGTTTGCCATCATCCGCTCTGCCTACGGGAATGGCAAATTTGCGATCGGCGGCACTAAAAACAAATTTTCTAAAAACTTTTATTTGAAACTTTTTTTTCAATAGAATAGAGTTTGATTCATCTGGTCAGGATTTAATCTGCCTGTGGGCCGTACTCTTGCAGACGGCACGATGAACGTCACGGTATGCGGCAATGCTTCAGGTCGTGGCGATAGCGGACTTAAAAGAGGGTGAAACATGAAAACCGTGGGTAACTTTATTGGTGGGCAGGTTTGCCTGAGCAGCAGTAATCAAACCGTCGACGTGCACAATCCGGCTAGTGGCCAGGTTGAACGCCGGGTGACGCAGAGCACCGCCGCCGAGGTGAAACAGGCTATTGATGTCGCCCATCAGGCATTTACCGACTGGGCGCGTACCACGCCGCTGCGCCGGGCGCGTATCATGTTCAATTTCAAAGCATTGCTAGAGCAGCACCGCGAAGAGTTGGCGCAACTGATCGTCAGTGAACATGGCAAAGTCTATTCCGATGCGCTGGGTGAATTGACCCGTGGCATGGAGGTGGTGGAGTTTGCCTGCGGTATTCCGCACCTGATCAAAGGGGAATACTCACCGGATGTCGGCACCGGCGTGGACAGTTTCTCGTTGATGCAGCCACTGGGTGTTGTGGCCGGGATCACGCCGTTTAACTTCCCGGCTATGGTGCCGATGTGGATGTTCCCTATCGCGCTGGCCTGTGGTAATACCTTCGTCTTGAAGCCTCCGGCGTTGGTGCCTTCGGCCTCCGTGCGCCTGGCAGAACTGCTGAAAGAGGCGGGCCTGCCGGATGGGGTGTTCAACGTCGTGCATTGTGGCAATGAAGAGGCCTCGCAGCTATGCACCGATCCACGCATTCAGGCGGTGAGCTTCGTTGGCTCATCTACGGTTGCAGAGCATATTTACACCACCGCCAGTGCGCATGGCAAGCGTGTACAAGCCTTTGGGGCCGCCAAAAATCAGGCTATCGTCATGCCGGATGCGGATCTGGATGCCACGGTCAATGCGCTGATGGGAGGGGCATTTGGCTCGGCCGGTGAACGTTGCATGGCGCTGCCGGTGGCCGTCGTGGTTGGTGATAGCACCGCGGATAAACTGATTGCCAAACTCAAACCGCTGATCGCCCAACTGCGGGTTGGCCCCGGCATGCAGCAAGGCGGCGAGGAAAATGAAATGGGGCCGTTGGTCTCATCCGCCCATCAGAAAAAAGTGCTGGGGTACATTGATATTGGCGTTAAAGAGGGCGCAACGCTGGTGGTCGATGGCCGCGATTATCAGGTGCCGGGTTATCCAGAGGGTTACTACGTGGGCGGCACCCTGTTCGACAACGTACAACCTGATATGCGCATCTATCGCGAAGAGATCTTTGGGCCGGTGTTGGGCATTGTGCGTGTGGCCGATTACCAAACGGCCATCGATACGGTGAACAGCCACGAGTTTGGTAACGGCAGCGCCATTTTCACCAATAACGGCCACTATGCTCGCCAGTTTGTGCATGAGGTTCAGGCGGGGATGGTGGGGGTTAACGTGCCGGTACCGGTGCCGATGGCTTTCCACAGCTTTGGCGGCTGGAAACGTTCAGTATTCGGTGCGCTTAACGTACATGGCACTGACGGAGTGCGATTCTATACCCGCATGAAGACGGCCACCGCACGTTGGCCAACCGGCCAGCAAACGGTATCCGAATACAGTATGCCAACGCTGGGCTAAACCGCAGCCAGGTATGCCGAGGCCGTTATTCCATCGGGATAGCGGCCGTTGTCGCTGGTATCAATGCATTGCAGCCACACTCACAAGCACGGGATTTAAGGAGCATTGTCATGTCATCATTACTTGCGAAATGTCAGCAACCGGATGCGCAGGGGCGTATTCAGTCCGTCACCCCGGAAAATGCCGGCTGGCGTTTTGTCGGGTTTGAGGTCTATCGGTTAGCGGCCGGGCAGTCGTTGCGGTTGGAGAGTGGCGACAAGGAGCTTTGCCTGGTGCTGGTGGCGGGAATTGCCTCTGTGGTAACGCAACGAGCGGAGTATCCACACATTGGTAAGCGGATGAGTCCGTTTGAGCGCACTCCACCTTACTCCGTTTATGTACCGCATCACGACCATGCTGAAGTCCGGGCAGAAACCGATCTGGAATTGGCGGTATGCAGTGCACCGGGTAACGGACATCTGCCTTCACGCTTGATCACCCCGGCAGACGTCGGCGTGGAGCGGCGGGGTAAAGGCCGTAACCAACGGCTGGTACACAATATTCTGCCTGATAGCCAACCGGCTGACAGCCTGCTGGTGGTTGAGGTTTATACCGACGAAGGCAATACCAGCTCCTACCCAAGCCATAAGCACGACCAGGAAAACTCGCCGGACGAAACCTACCTGGAAGAAACCTATTACCACCGTCTTAACCCTGAACAAGGGTTCTGCCTGCAACGTGTCTATACCGACGATCGTTCGCTGGATGAGTGTATGCCGGTCTATAACCGCGATGTGGTGAAAGTGCCGCGCGGTTACCATCCGGTGGCAACCCTGGCCGGATATGACAATTACTATCTCAATGTGATGGCGGGGCCGGTACGCCTGTGGAAGTTCACCTGGGAAAAAGATCACGCCTGGATCAACAGCGAGAGCTATTGATACTGACAAGGTAGGGGCCGCCGCACACTGCGGCCCTTTTCGAATATTACAGCTCTTTGGCGTTATTCAGTGCCAATGATACCGCCAGCGTCTGTGCCAGACACATGGAGGCCACCTGCGAGCGGAAACCATCTACCTGCGCTTCGCGCACTACAAAACAGACATCGCTGAAGGCGGCAAGCGGGCTGACCTGGCTGTCGGTAATGGCGATCAGCTGTGCGCCCTGCTTGGCACCCAACTCCACCAGTTCTACCGCTTCTTTGGCATAAGGCGAATAGCTTATGGCGATCACCACGTCCTTGGGCTTCACCATGCTGAGCTGTTCGGTAAACATCCCGCCTAACCCGTCGATCAGGAAGGCGCGCCTTTCCAGGTGGCGCAGGGCATAGGTGAGATATGAAGCCACGCTGAACGAGCGGCGCAGGCCGATCACATAGATATTTTCCGCGCTATTCAGCAGCTCTACCGCCCGATCCAACTGCTCGGCACTGGTTTGCATCGCCAACTGTTGCAGCGCCTGCGAGTTGACCATCGTAAACACGTTAAGGATTTCTGCCGGCTTTTCCGGGGCAACGCTGTCGTCGGTAGAGGTTTGGCGGAACAGGCGTGCGCGCTCGGTATAGTTCACCGTTTCTTCCATCAGATGCTGGCGGAAAACCTGCTTCATTTCGTTGAAGCCGCTAAAGCCAAAGGCGTTGGCGAAACGGATCAGGGTAGATGGCGGCACGCTGGCCTGTGCGGCGATGGAGGCAACGGTATCGAAAGCAATGCTGTTACTGTTATCCAGAATGTATCGTGCTACCTGTTTCAAGCGCTTGCTCAGCGTTTCATAACGGCGGCGGATCTCGTCCTGTAACAGCGAAAGTTGAGTTGGGTTAGTCATCCATTCGGCTCGCAGTATTGGCTGAGGCGTATTGGGTATACGCTGAAGATATTGTCCGGTTATTCTAACAGATGGAGTGGACATTTCATTTCTACAAAAAGCGATTTATTTCGTCGCCAGTTGCGTTACTTCACAGAAAATGGGCAAAAAAATCCCCTTAAAGCAGCGAAAATCACTTTAAGGGGCAGGTTCATTAACAACGCCAGCTTAACTCCGGCTGGTTTTACTCGCAGGCTGCGGGCGATATTGCCGCCAGAAACCGATCAGCGTCAGGTATTTCTGTTTCACCTGTTCGACCAGCCCGAGGTCATCGATCTCACCTTGTAGCCAAAGGCGTGAAGAAGTGCCAAAAATGGTGCGGCCAACCGCGAAACCTTTTACCCAGTGGGCATCTGCGGCTGCGGCGAACCCGGCTTTCAGCGTTTCCTGTGGGGAGTCTAGCCCGAGGATCAGCACCCCGCGGCAGAATGGGTCGTGAGTTTCAATCAATTCCCCCACTTTTTGCCAGTTGGCGGCACTCAGCGGCGGCAATTTCCACCAGTCTGGCAGAACGCCCAACCGGTAGAAATGTTCCATCACCTGCAGATAGTTGCGCTCGTCTTTGTCGGCATGACCTTCTGGCAAAATGACTTCCAGCAACAGCTCATGGCCCGATTTGCAGCAGCCACGATACACGTCAACGATCAGCTCATCCTGCTCACGGCGCAGCGTTTCGGCATCCTGTGGATGATAAAATACCAGGCATTTGACCACGTGCTCTTGGGGCCAGTCGATCAGCTGCGAGCCAATGTTGCCGTGCTCCAAACGCAAAGGGCGGGAGCTCGGCAACTCCACCGGGCGGCCAATCCACCAGCCTTGGCCAGTAATGGCATTCAACGCCGCCTGGCCGTAGGTAGTATCTGCCAGAATACCGCTGTTGCCGTGTAACCCCGCTTCGGCAGCTGCAGCCTGTGCGGCGGCCAACAATAACGTTTTTAACTGTGGGATCCGCTCTGTACTCACTCCTGCCTCTCGCGCCATTTCTGCCAACTGCTTGCGATGATCAAAGGCAAATACGCACAGTTCCGGCCACTGCTGTTTACGTGTGGTAACGCGGTGTAAATGGTTCAGACGGGCATCCAGATCCGGGCGTTTCACCTCTTGTTCGCGTTGCAGGTAATCGTCCAGCTCCAGCTTGGTCGGCATCGCGGGGGCGCAGCCGTGGCGTGACACTACCAGCGCACCGCAGGCATTGGCGTAACGGCAGGCCTGCTCCCAACCCTCATCATTAAGATAGCCACGTAGCAGGCCAGACATAAAGGCATCACCCGCGCCGAGCACGTTTAAAACGTCAACGCGAACGCCAGAATGCAGTTTGACTTGCTGCCAATCTGTGGGGATATCCCCTTCAAATACCGAGCACCCCTGCGCCCCTCGCTTGCACACCAACGTGGCCTGGGTGACCTTACGGACGTTTTGCAGCGCGACCAGCGTATCGGTGCTGCCGCCAGCGATATGGAACTCTTCTTCAGTCCCCACGATGAGATTGAAATGGTGCAGAACTTCCTGCAACTCGCGGGTCACCTTTTCCGATTCGATAAAGCGGGTCTCGCCATCGCCTAACGAGGTCAACCCCCACAGCACTGGCCGATAATCGATATCCAACGCGGTACGCAGCCCGTGGCGGTGGGCGTATTCCAACGCTTGAAGTACCGCTGCGCGCGTTTTGGGATGGGAAAGGTGGGTGCCGGTGATCGCCAGGGCCCGTGATGATGCGATGTAGTTTTCATCGATATCTTCGGGTGTCAGCGCCATGTCGGCACAGTTTTCGCGGTAGAAAATCAGTGGGAAGGTTTCCTGATCCTTGATGCCCAGGATCACCAGGCCAGTCAGGCGCTGCTTATCGGTGATCAGACTCTGCGTGTCCGCGCCGACGCGCTGGAGTTCTTCACGCAGAAAGCGGCCCATGTGCTCATCCCCTACGCGAGCCAGCATGCCGGATTTTAACCCTTGGATCGCGGTGCCATAGGCCACGTTGCCGGAGGAGCCGCCAAGATATTTGGCGAATGAGCTGGCATCTTCCAGGCGTGCGCCGATTTGTTGAGCATAGAAATCGACAGCGATGCGCCCGAGGCAAATGACATCAAGCTGCTTTTGTTGTGTGGCCATACCCGTTTCCTTCTGTCATTAAGCAAAACCGATTGCGACCCGGTAAAGGAGCTAAGTAGGAAGCATGGTTCGAAGTATGAGGAATAAAAATTTCAATTTCAATACGAAATGAAATTTACACCCCGTAAACGTGATGCATTTAAAAGCAGCCTATAACGGACGGCCTGCCGATCTGGCATATTATTATTGATATAACAGTACATTGCGGAAATTTCCTGCACAAGCGAGCGCCATCTTGATGGTTGCTGGTTCGATCGGCGAGTGAGCGCATCGATCGAAAGAGAGTGATGATGAATTTATACTTAATCAATTGAATTATATAAATAACTTAAGCTTGGGTGGTTTGGTAATATGCGATCTTTATCGCAAAATGAAATGTTTTTTCTGTATTGATATTTTATGAAAAATATATTTGTTTATAATCAATGCACGTTTCAAACCGCTTATTGCATGAGCAGTGTGTAACAACCCAGACAAGATTATCACTGCTTTTGTGTAACGACGTCAGCGCTACGCCACCGGCTACACCTGTCTGCTCGCACACCACCATCTGCAGCAGGCTCGGGATAACGCCAAATGAAAGGGTGAGTAAAATGGGTAAGATCAAGTTGACCATGGCACAGGCGTTGGTCAGATTTCTCGACAACCAGTACCTGCTGGTAGACGGTGTCGAAACCAAATTCGTCAAGGGTATCTTCGCCATTTTCGGCCACGGTAACGTACTCGGCCTGGGGCAGGCTCTGGAGCAAGACTGTGGCGATCTGCTGGTGCATCAGGGGCGCAATGAACAGGGAATGGCGCATGCCGCTACCGGGTTTGCCAAGCAGAAGCTGCGCCAGCAGATCTACGCTTGCACTTCTTCCATCGGCCCCGGCGCAGCCAATATGATTACCGCTGCGGCCACTGCCACGGCTAACCGCATTCCTTTACTGCTGCTACCGGGCGATGTGTACGCCTCTCGCCAGCCCGATCCGGTATTGCAACAGATCGAACAATCCTACGATTTAAGCATCAGTACCAACGACGCATTTCGCGCTGTCAGTAAATATTGGGATCGCATTGTGCGCCCAGAACAGCTGATGAGCGCCTGCATTAATGCCATGCGTGTGCTGACCGATCCGGCAGAAACTGGTGCCGTCACGCTTTGCCTGCCGCAGGACGTTCAGGGCGAAGCCTACGATTACCCAGACTATTTCTTCCACAAACGGCTGCATCGCCTTGAGCGCCGTCCGGCCAGCCAAGAATCTCTGGCAGAGGCTTTGGCGTTGGTGGTGGGTAAACGCAAGCCGTTGATAATCTGCGGTGGCGGGGTGAAGTATTCGCAGGCTGGGCAGGCGTTGCAGCAGTTTGCTGAACGCTTCCATATTCCGTTTGCCGAAACTCAGGCTGGTAAAGGTACGGTGCTTTCCGCTCATCCTTATAACGTGGGGGGCATCGGTGAAACCGGCTGTCTGGCGGCCAACACGCTGGCGAAGCAGGCAGACCTGGTGATCGGCATCGGTACCCGTTACAGCGATTTCACCACCTCGTCCAAATGGCTATTCCAAAATCCGGATGTGGCCTTCCTTAACATCAACGTCAGCGCGTTTGATGCTGGCAAGCTGGACGGTCTGCAAGTCTTGGCAGATGCCCGTGCGGCTCTGGCCTCTCTCAGCCCGCTGTTGGCTCAGGCGGATTATCGTGCTGATTGGCAAGACACTATCAGCAAGGCGCTTGGCGAACAGCAGAAAGAGACCGAGCGTGTCTATCAAGTGACCTATACCGGCGAAGGCTTTGTGCCGGAAGTCGACGACAGCCTCGATCGTGAACAGGTGTTTGCCGAGTTTATCGAAAAAACCGGCTCCGTATTAACCCAAAGCCGAGTGCTGGGGGTGCTGAATGAGCATTTACCGCAGGACAGCGTCATCGTTGCCGCCGCTGGCAGTTTGCCGGGCGATTTGCAGCGAGTGTGGCAAAACCGGGGTGAGCACGGCTATCACGTGGAATACGGCTACTCCTGTATGGGCTATGAGGTTAACGCCGCGTTAGGCGTCAAGCTTGCGGAGCCGCAGCGCGAAGTTTACGCCATGGTGGGGGATGGGGCGTTCATGATGCTGCATTCTGAGCTGGTCACCTCGATCCAGGAAGGTTGCAAAATCAACGTGGTGTTGTTCGACAACATGACCAACGGCTGTATCAACAACCTGCAGATAGGGCACGGCATGGTGAGCTACACCACCGAGTTCCGCTTCCGTAATCCGCAAGGCAACAAACTGGATGGCAAGCTCGTTCCGGTTAACTTTGCCATGTTGGCGGCGGCCTATGGTTGCAAAACCTACAGCATTACTACAGAACAACAGCTGATCGATGCGCTGGCAGATGCCCGTAAGCAACAGGTTTCCACTCTGCTCGATATCAAAGTGCTGCCAAAAACCATGGTCCACAACTATCTCAGTTGGTGGCGCGTGGGGGGGGCCCAGGTGGCTGAAAGTGAAAAAATTATTGCCGTCGCCCGCAAGCTGCAGGAGAACATCGATAAAGCCCGCGACTACTGATAACGCAATGCCTTGGCAATCGTAGGTGCGGCGGAGAACGCCGCGCATAAATAATCCGATCTACTTCAGACCTTGCGTCTGCCGTTTACAGTCCACGAGGATAACGAAAATGACATTGAACATTGGGGTTATTGGTACCGGTGCTATTGGTAGGGATCATATCCGCCGTTGCAGCCAGGTGTTGCAGGGTAGCAGAGTGGTTGCGGTGAATGACATCAATCGGGACAGCGCGGCCAAGGTGGTCAGCGAACTGAAACTGGACGCCAAGGTTTATGACAATGCTCACGATCTGATCAACTCCTCAGACGTCCAGGCGGTGTTGGTCACGTCATGGGGGCCGAGCCATGAAGAGTTTGTGCTGGCCGCCATTGCTGTGGGTAAACCCGTGTTTTGCGAGAAACCGCTGGCGGTCACGGCACAGGGTTGCAAAAACATCGTGGATGCCGAAGCCAGGCATGGCAAACGCCTGGTACAGGTGGGCTTTATGCGCCCTTACGATCAGGGCTACCGGGCGCTGAAACAGGTACTAACCAGCGGCCAGATCGGCGAACCGCTGATGCTGCATTGTGCCCACCGTAATCCAAGGGTCGGTGAAGCCTACACCACGGATATGGCCATTACCGATACGCTCATTCACGAGTTAGACGTGCTGCGTTGGCTGCTGGACGATGATTACGTCTCGGTGCAAGTAGTGTTCCCACGCAAGAGCAGCAAAGCCCTGCCGCATTTGAGAGACCCGCAGATTGTGCTGATGGAAACGGCCAAGGGCACCCGTATTGACGTCGAAATTTTTGTTAACTGCCAATACGGCTACGACATTCAGTGTGAGGTGGTGGGGGAAACCGGCATTGCCAAGCTACCAGAACCTTCCGCGGTGCAAATGCGCAGCGGTGCCAAACTGTCCACCGAGATCCTGGTCGACTGGAAAGACCGCTTTATCGGTGCCTATGATGTTGAACTGCAAGCCTTTATCAATGACGTTCAGGCCGGCAATCTCACCGGGCCTTCTGCTTGGGATGGCTTTGCCGCTGCGGTGGCGGCGGATGCCTGTATCGCCGCGCAGACCAGTGGTGAAGTGGTGCCAGTGACCTTGCCTGCCCGTCCTGGCTTCTATGGTAAATAACTTTCTTGGCCAAGCCGGTGGGAAAGATAGCCGGTAAGTGCCAACATGACTGAGGCTGAAAATGAACAAAGACCACGTAAAGCTGGCAATCGCCCCGATTGGTTGGACGAATGACGATATGCCTGAGTTAGGGGACGAGAACACGTTCCAGCAGTGCGTCAGCGAAATGGCGCTGGCCGGGTTCACCGGCAGCGAAGTGGGCAGCAAATACCCGCGCGATCCCAAGGTGCTGAAGCCGATGCTGGATATCCGCGGGATCCAGATCTGTAATGCCTGGTTCAGCACGTTTTTTGCCGATGGGCTGAAGGAAAAGACTATCGATGAGTTTATTAACCACATGAATTTCCTGCATGCAATGGGGGCCAAAGTGATTGGCTGCTCCGAGCAGAGCAAGAGCATTCAGGGCACCACCAAGGCGGTATTTGAAGAGAAGCCCTATTTTAGCGATGAAGAGTGGCAGCGGGTGGCGCAGGGGTATAACGAGCTGGCGAAAATTGCCGCCGGAAAGGGGATGCAGGTCTGCCTGCACCATCATATGGGCACGGGCATCCAGACCACCGAAGAGATAGACCGCTATATGAGTATGGTGAACGACGATGTTTACCTGCTGTTTGATACCGGGCATGCCTATTACTCCGAAGGCAGCCAACAGGCAATGTTGGCAATCCTGGAGAAATACCTGCCGCGCATCAACCATGTGCACTTGAAAGACGTGCGTGACGAGGTGGTGGCAGAGGTTAAGGCCAAGCGCCTGAGCTTCCTGGACGGGGTGAAAAAAGGCACCTTCACCGTGCCGGGGGATGGCGTGATCGATTTCCGGCCGATATTCAAGCTGTTGGATGAGCGTGGCTATAAGGGATGGATGGTGGTGGAGGCCGAGCAGGATCCGGCGCTGGCCAATCCTTTTGAATACGCTGTGAAAGCACGCCGCTATATTCGCGAAACGGCCGGGCTTTAAGTTAGTTGTTGGTTTGCTGAGTCTAACTGGTGGGGCGTTGGTATTAGCGCCCCACCTACAAAGCAGTTCTGATTACGGGGTTTTAAACCGAGCCATATGATAAGCATCCACCAACTCGCCATCGCGCATGGCAAAGCGGCGGCTGGTGCCTTCAATCTCAAAACCGAACTTACGATACAGCGCAATGGCACCCTGATTGTCGGTGAATACCGTGAGCTCAATGCGCTCAATACCGGCCCAGTTGTCGCAGATATCGATCATCGCCTGCATCAGCGCGCTGCCAACGCCTTTGCCGTGGTAACCGGCATCCACGCTGATGCCAATAGTGGCCACATGGCGGCGGCGCACCCGCTGATTGAGTTCCACGAACAGCTGCCCCACCACGCGATCGTCAATGCAGGCCACCATGTTGTAGGTTCCGGGTTGCACGTTAGCAATACGTTGCTGCCACATGGCTTTTGACGGTAGCGGTAGTTGTAGCGTGTCACGGTAAACGGCCGGGTGGGAATATAGCTGGTGCAAGGCTTCAGCATCGTTACTTTCCACGTGACGAACTACAATCTCGCTCATTCTTTCCTCTCTTTGGCGTTTACCGTTTGAATAACCTCCCAAATTATCCGTTTACTCCCCTGAGTCAATATAATTTCCCATTGGTCAAAAAAACGCTTTACAGGTGCGAATGATAATGATTATTATTGTCATGCGTTCAGAGAGAGTATCAACCTTTGATACTGTTTGCTGAAGGCACGACATTGCTCACATTGCTTCCAGTGTTTACTTAGCCAGCTCGGGTGCTGGCTTTTTTTTTGCCCAAATTCAGCGGCTAAACCATCCCACAAATCCTTTGCTACGTGCTGGCAAACTCCACCTAATTTTTTGAACAGAGGGGTGAGATTTTTGCGCTTTCATATTCCTCCGTCAGGTCTAGACTGTAGAAAACGTTGAGGAGAGTTGAATATGATTTATTTACGTAAGGCACAAGATCGCGGTCATGCCAATCATGGTTGGCTCGACAGCTGGCACACTTTCTCATTTGCTGACTATTACGATCCCGACTTTATGGGGTTCTCGGCGCTGCGAGTGATCAACGAAGACGTGATTGATGCAGGCCAGGGGTTCGGTACTCATCCCCATAAAGACATGGAAATCCTGACCTACGTGCTGAGCGGCACGGTGGAGCATCAGGACAGCATGGGCAACAAAGAACAGATTAATGCCGGTGAGTTCCAGATCATGAGTGCAGGGACCGGTGTGCGTCACTCTGAGTACAATGCCAATAGCGATCGGCCATTGCATCTCTACCAGATCTGGATTATTCCGGATCAGGTTGGGCTGGAGCCACGTTATGAACAACGGATGTTTGATGCGCCTCAGGGCCGCCAGTTGGTGCTGTCGCCAGACGCCCGTGAAGGTTCGCTGAAGGTGTTCCAGGATATGACGTTGTCTCGCTGGGCGCTGAAGAAAGACGAGCAATCGGTTTATCCAATCCAGGCAGAACGCCGCGTTTGGATCCAGGTGGTGCATGGCAATGTCTCTATCAATGGCCACAAAGCAGGTATTAGCGATGCGTTTGCCATCTGGGATGAGACAGCACTGTCTATCCATGCTGATGAAGACAGCGAGATTTTACTGTTCGATCTGCCGCCGGTGTGATGACAAAGTAATGGCGAGGGCTTGGTGCAATGCCGGGCCCTTTTTTGTGTCTGCTGGCCGGATAACCAACAATATCGGAAAGGCGTTTTATTTGCTAAAATGGCCGCCCATTCACGGTTAGCCAGTTCAGTGATAATGAAGAAAAAACGGCCGGTGCTTCAAGATGTTGCAGATCAGGTTGGCGTCACCAAAATGACGGTGAGCCGCTATTTGCGCAATCCCGATCAGGTTTCTGCCGCTTTACAGCAAAAAATTGCGGTAGCGCTGGACGAACTTGGCTACATTCCCAATCGTGCCCCGGATATCCTTTCCAATGCGACCAGCCGGGCAATTGGCGTGTTGCTACCGTCGCTGACCAACCAGGTATTTGCCGAAGTGTTGCGGGGTATCGAAAGCGTTACCGATGCACACAACTATCAAACCATGCTGGCGCACTACGGCTATCTGCCGGAGCGTGAGGAAGAGCGTCTGACGTCGCTGTTTTCTTATAACATCGATGGGTTGATCTTGTCCGAACGCCACCATACCCCACGTACCCTGAAGATGATTGAAGTTGCAGGCATTCCAGTGGTGGAGCTGATGGACTGTGTGTCACCCTGTATCGATCTGGCGGTCGGGTTCAACAACTTTGAAGCGGCCCGCCAAATGACCCAGCAGATCATCGCTCGCGGCCATCGTCATGTGGTGTACTTTGGCGCGCGTCAGGATGAACGCACCATTATCAAACAGCAGGGCTACGAACAGGCCATGCGTGAGTCTGGTCTTGAAGCCTACAGCATCATGACCTCACGTTCTTCTTCCTATTCGGCCGGTGGTGAGATGTTGCGCGAGGCGCAGCGAGATTATCCGCAGGTTGACAGTATCTTTTGTACCAACGATGACTTGGCGATCGGTGCGGCATTCGAGTGCCAGCGCCAGGGGTTATCTATCCCGCAGGATATGGCGATTGCCGGTTTCCACGGCCACGATATCGGCCAGGTGATGGTACCAAAGCTGGCGAGTGTGCTGACGCCGCGTGAGCATATGGGGCAGATCGCCGCTGAGCGCCTGTTGGCACGGCTGCGTGGAGAGGTTGTTTCCCCACGTATGGTGGACGTGGGCTTCACCGTGGCACCCGGTGGCAGCATCTGAACCTGGGCGCAACAGCCAGCGCCCAGCACGGCTAACTTATTGCTTTAGCGCTGCAACACAGCGGCCAACTACGCCTTCAACGTCGGTATCGATATCCACGCAAATCACATCTTTTTCGTCGGCCCCTGGCTCTTCTAATGCCTCAAACTGACTTTTTAGCAGCTCGGTGGGCATAAAATGCCCAGAGCGGGCTTGCAGACGGGCCAGGATCGTCTCGAAGCTGCCTTTTAGATAGATAAACACCATATTGTCATTGTCTTTGCGTAGCAGATCGCGATAGCGGCGCTTTAGTGCCGAGCAGACAATAATCCCGCTCTCGTTCTTGTGATTAAGGCTGTACGCGGCGTCGTTGAGGCGTTGCAGCCAGGGCGCGCGGTCCTCGTCATTCAGCGGCTGGCCGCTGGCCATCTTCTGGATATTGGCGCGTGGATGCAGATCGTCGCCATCGATAAATTTTGCCTTGATTTCCCGTGCTACCGCCGCGCCAATCGTGGATTTGCCGCTGCCGGAGACGCCCATCAGGATGATGCTTTTTCCCGCCATAAGTTTGATCTCTATCTCAGAATGCGAATTTTGCTGGGTTACCTGGTTCCGGATCTTATCATGTTACCGGTATCATGATACGGGTAACAAATGGAGATGTGATTGTCATCACACAGCACAGAACAGGGAACATGCCCGGCGTTTTCATGTCGCCACGTGGCGGGCTGCAATCTGCATCCATTGGCTACCACTGTACTCAGCTGCCTACTTAGACCACCAGGATAGGGTCGTACAATAAAACAAAGCACCTTCTTTCGCTGCCGTTGCGTAAAGAGGCCAAGTGATAAAAGGGTTGGAGAAAAATTATGCCACTAGTGATTGTTGCCATCGGCGTAGCCATGCTACTGCTGCTGATGATCCGCTTTAAGCTGAACGGCTTTATCTCGTTGATTCTGGTCGCTCTGGCGGTTGGTATCATGCAGGGAATGCCGGTAGACAAAGTGATTGGTTCTATCAAGGCCGGCGTGGGCGGAACGCTGGGCGGTCTGGCGCTGATCATGGGCTTTGGTGCCATGCTCGGTAAGCTGCTGGCGGACTGTGGTGGTGCGCAGCGGATTGCGACCACGCTGATCGACAAGTTCGGTAAACAGCATATCCAATGGGCCATCGTGCTGACCGGTTTTACCGTCGGTTTTGCTCTGTTCTACGAAGTGGGCTTCGTGCTGTTGCTGCCTTTGGTGTTTACCATTGCTGCCTCTGCACGTATCCCGCTGCTGTATGTCGGCGTGCCGATGGCTGCGGCGCTGTCCGTTACCCACGGTTTCCTGCCGCCACACCCAGGCCCAACAGCCATTGCTACCATTTTCCATGCGGACATGGGTAAAACCCTGTTGTATGGCACCTTGCTGGCAATCCCAACCGTGATCCTGGCAGGCCCGGTGTATGCCCGCTTCCTGAAAGGTATCGATAAGCCGGTTCCAGTCGGTCTATATAACCCAAAAACCTTTACCGAAGAAGAAATGCCTGGGTTTGGCGTCAGCGTAGCGACTGCACTGGTGCCGGTGATCCTGATGGCGTTGCGTGCCGTGGCGGAAATGGTGTTGCCAAAAGGCCACCCGATCTTGGCTTACGCCGAGTTCTTTGGTGACCCGGTAATGGCAACGCTGATCGCGGTGCTGATCGCCATCTTTACCTTCGGCCTGAACCGTGGCCGCACCATGGACGAAGTGATGGGCACCGTCAGCGACTCCATCAAAATCATCGCCATGATGCTGTTAATCATCGGCGGTGGTGGGGCGTTCAAACAGGTGCTGGTGGACAGCGGCATTGAGCAATACATTGCTGGTATCATGCATGGCAGCAATGTGTCACCGATCCTGATGGCCTGGTCAATTGCCGCAGTGCTGCGTATTGCACTGGGTTCCGCGACCGTAGCGGCAATCACCGCCGGGGGCATTGTGGCTCCGCTGATTGCTACCACCGGGGCTAGCCCGGAGCTGATGGTTATCGCCGTTGGTTCGGGCAGCGTGATTTTCTCTCACGTAAACGATCCAGGCTTCTGGCTGTTCAAGGAGTATTTCAACCTGACCATTATGGAAACCATCAGGTCCTGGTCCGTGTTGGAAACCATCATTTCAGTCTGTGGCCTGATTGGCTGCCTGCTGTTGGCGATGGTGGTTTAAGTCTTAACGGCGGGGCGCAGCAATCTCTGCTGCGCCCTGACTGCTAAAGGTTCAGATAGGCCCGAACGCCGTCCAGGAACATCTGGGTGGACAGCATCACCAGAATCAACCCCATCAGTCGTTCCAGTGCACTCACCCCTTTGCTACCCAGTAACCGCAGGAACACGTTCGACATCAGCAGGATCGCCGCCGACAATCCCCAGGCAATCAGCAAGGCCACGACCAGATGCGAAATCTGGTTGGGGTACTGGTGTGAAAGTAACATCAAGGTTGCCAGAATCGACGGCCCGGCCACTAACGGAATAGCGAGCGGCACCAGGAAAGGCTCCTCTCCTGCGGAAAGATCGCTGCCGCTGCCCTCCTGCGAAGGGAAAATCATCTTGATAGCGATCAGGAACAGGATTATCCCGCCGGAGATCGACACGGTTTCGGTGCGCAGGTTGAGGAACGCCAAAATATGTTCGCCCGCGAACAGGAAAATCAGCATCAATATCAAGGCTATCAGCAACTCGCGGATCACCACCGCCCGGCGACGGCGCGGTTCCAGGTGTTTCAGCACCGACATGAAAATCGGCAGGTTACCCAGCGGATCCATAATTAAAAACAGCAACACCGTTGCCGCAATCATTTCTGTCATTTAAGGCCTCAAAATCAGAAAAAACGACGGATATAAGCGGCGTTACTGAGAATTGCCTGCTCATTGAATAAATTCACTTTGCGCTCGCGCCGACTTTTTGTAAGGTGGGTAGATATTGCACACAACATATAACTTAACTCTATCTCATATCCTTCCTGAAAGGGTATAGAGCATAGCCATCCTCCAAGGCAGGACAGTAAATATGAAAAACGTTGGTTTCATTGGTTGGCGTGGTATGGTCGGCTCGGTTCTCATGCAACGCATGACTGAAGAGCGCGATTTTGACGCCATTCGCCCGGTATTCTTCTCCACTTCGCAGCTCGGTGCTGCCGCCCCGGCTTTCGGTGGCCAGCAGCAAGGTACGCTGCAAGATGCGTATGATGTCGAAGCATTAAGCGCTCTCGATATTATTATTACCTGCCAGGGCGGCGATTACACCAATGAAATCTATCCAAAGCTGCGGGCTGCCGGCTGGCAGGGCTATTGGATTGATGCGGCCTCTTCTCTGCGTATGAAAGACGAGGCGATTATCATCCTCGACCCAGTGAACCATGCGGTGATCCAGGAAGGGCTGAACAAAGGCATCAAGACCTTTGTTGGCGGTAACTGCACCGTCAGCCTGATGCTGATGTCGCTGGGCGGCCTGTTTGCCAATGACTTGGTGGAGTGGGCCTCTGTTGCCACCTACCAGGCTGCCTCTGGCGGGGGCGCGCGCCATATGCGTGAGCTGTTGACCCAGATGGGCATGCTGCATGCGGATGTAGCGAAGGAGTTGCAGGACCCGGCCTCGGCGATCCTGGACATCGAACGTAAAGTCACGGAGGCCACCCGTTCCGGTAAGCTGCCAACCGATAACTTTGGCGTTCCTCTGGCAGGTAGCCTGATCCCTTGGATCGACAAGCAGCTGGATAACGGCCAAAGCCGCGAAGAGTGGAAAGGCCAGGCGGAAACCAACAAGATCCTCAGCACCTCAAGCATCATCCCGGTTGATGGTTTGTGTGTGCGCGTCGGTGCGCTGCGCTGCCACAGCCAGGCATTTACTCTGAAGCTGAAGAAAGACATCCCGCTGCCGGAAATCGAGCAACTGTTGGCCACGCACAACGACTGGGTACGGGTGATCCCGAACGACCGCGAACTGACCATGCGCGAGCTGACGCCTGCTGCCGTAACCGGTACTTTGAACACGCCAGTTGGCCGTCTGCGCAAGCTGAATATGGGGCCGGAATACCTCTCCGCCTTCACCGTTGGCGATCAGCTATTATGGGGCGCGGCCGAACCCCTGCGCCGCATGCTGCGTATCCTGCTGTAGGATATTTAGTTGCGTTGCATGAAGGATCACTAAGCTGCAAAAAACCGATAGCCCGCATAAAAGCGGGCTTTTTTATGTGGATAGCATTACTAAAACGCACATTTAGATTATCCCCAAGACCGTACTTTGGGGACAGGTCGATTGGCGGCAACGTAATGCAGGGGCCATGTTGGCGGTATATCATTGAAACCGCGGCCCATCGTGTTATTTCGTCAGCACCTTTTCTAATGCGGTAAGCGCGCATTGCTGATCAAGGTGTCCACCCGGTGCGCCGCCTACCCCAATAGCGCCAACGACTTCTTCACCGCTTTTCACCGGTACGCCACCGGCCAACAATAAAAATCCAGGGATATCACGCAGATTTTCTGCCCCGGCGTTGGTCTGGGCATTTTTCATCACATTTTCGGTAGGGTTTTTGGTGGTCAGCGCGGTAAATGCTTTCATCCGGCTGGCTTCCACCGTATGAGGACCCGCGTTATCCATCTTCTTAATAACCAGAGGAATACCGGCGCGGTCTACCACGGTAACGGCAACATTGTAGTTATTGGCGCTACAGGCCTGGATGGCACTTTGCGCCAACTTATCAGCCAATTCGAGGGAGAGATTCTTTTCGGTCAGAATGCCACTGGCTGCACTGGTGAATGACAGCATACTGCTAAATAAAATGGCGGATGAGATTATACGTTTCATCTTGGCTTGCTCCTGAATAGACCTTTGGTGTAACAAAGAGAATAGAGGGTGTCATTGAAGCAATCCATTGTCTTGATTACCTACTTGGCTAGGTGTTTTTACTGAGTAAGGGGATATGCAACCCTGTGAAAGGGTTGGAGCGTTGTTTGATCTGACGTTCGGTGAGCCCCAACACTGTATGTTACTGCTATAACCTTGAACTTCCTTGAGGCTGATCTCTTTCAGCCCTCCAATGTGCTGTTTTCCACATTTCTGGTCTCAATTGCTGTAGCAGTAAAGGCGATGCAGGCAAGGTGACGTCACGCCTGTCGTATATCAGACGCGGCCAGCGAAGGTTGCCCGCTCCGCCGGTTTTCCGGCTGAAAATTTTCCTTGGTAATGTCACCGTGTTTTTAGCAGACATAGCTATGCTTATTAGGTGGATGAAAAGTTTTCCATCAATGGTGAAAATTCGCCTAAAAATTAAGCATAAAGAGCGAAACTGCGAGCATGAAGGCGATCGATTAATCAATAACCGACTGAAATCACGCTTTAGGTAGCAAATGAATTGCATGATAGGTGCAACGGCTGCTTTTTGTTCAGCGTAGCCTTTTAAAAGTCATGCTCTTAATCAAAGGAAGAATGCTATGCCTGTACTTCCCGAACGTGACGTGATCAATCAGCTCATCTCCGGTCACTATGCCGATCCCTTTTCCTTGCTCGGCATGCATGTAACCGAAAACGGACTACAGATTTGTGCGCTGTTGCCGGATGCGGGCACCGTGTGGCTGGTAGAGAGTAAAACCGGTAACCGTCTGGTTCAGCTCAATTGCGATGACGCTCGTGGTTTTTTCAGCGCTCTCGTACCGCGTCGTAAAACCCCTTTCCGCTATCAGCTTGAAGTCAGCTGGCGCGACCATCAACAACTTCTCGAAGACCCTTACCGTTTTGGCACCCTGCTGCAGGATATTGACAGTTGGCTGCTGGCCGAGGGCACCCATCTGCGGCCTTATGAGCGGCTGGGGGCGCATCCTGGCTCGTTGGATAATGTGGATGGGGTCAGCTTTGCCGTTTGGGCACCGAATGCCCAGCGCGTGTCGGTAGTGGGGGAGTTCAACTTTTGGGATGGACGGCGTCATCCCATGCGCCTGCGTAGAGAGAACGGGATTTGGGAGCTGTTTTTACCGGGCGTGAAGGCCGGGCAACTGTATAAATACGAGATTATCGATTGTTACGGCAACGTGCAGCTGAAAGCCGATCCTTATGCTTTCGAAGCGCAGATGCGGCCGGAAACGGCCTCGTTGATCACACCGCTGCCTGCGGTGGTGGAAAATACGCCGGAAAGGCAGCGGGCCAATGACTTTGACCGTCCGATTTCCATCTATGAAGTGCACCTGGGCTCCTGGCGCCGCCATACCGACAATAATTTCTGGCTCAGCTATCAAGAACTGGCCGAGCAACTGATCCCCTACGTTAAATATATGGGTTTCACCCATATTGAACTGTTGCCGATCAACGAGCATCCGTTCGACGGCAGCTGGGGCTATCAGCCGTTGGGAATGTATGCGCCAACCCGCCGTTTTGGCACGCCAGCGGAGTTCAAGGCTTTTGTCGCCGCGGCTCATGATGCCGGGATCAACGTGATCCTGGATTGGGTGCCGGGGCATTTCCCCAGCGATGCCCATGGCCTGGCCAACTTCGACGGCACCGCGCTGTATGAATATGCCGATCCTCGCGAAGGATTCCATCAGGACTGGAACACGCTTATCTACAACTATGGCCGCCACGAGGTGCGTAACTACCTGGCGGGAAATGCGTTTTACTGGCTGGAGCGCTTTGGTATCGACGCCCTGCGCGTCGATGCGGTGGCGTCGATGATTTACCGTGATTACAGCCGTGCCGACGGTGAGTGGGTGCCGAACTACTATGGCGGCAATGAGAACCTGGAAGCGATCTCCTTCCTGCGTTACACCAACCAGACGCTGGGCAAAGAGCGGCCAGGGGCGGTGACGCTGGCGGAAGAATCCACGGATTATCCGGGCGTTACTCTACCGCCAGATGCCAACGGCTTAGGCTTCCACTACAAGTGGGATCTCGGTTGGATGCATGACACGCTGAATTATATGAAGTGCGATCCGGTGCACCGTAAATACCATCACAACCTGATGACCTTCGGAATGCTTTACGCCTATACCGAAAACTTCGTGCTGCCGATTTCGCACGACGAAGTGGTGCATGGCAAAGGCTCCGTGTTGGATCGGATGCCGGGAGATGCCTGGCAGAAATTCGCCAACCTGCGGGCCTATTACGGTTTTATGTGGGCGCACCCGGGCAAAAAACTGCTGTTTATGGGCAGCGAATTTGCTCAAGGGCGTGAATGGAATTTCGATAACAGTCTGGACTGGCATCTGCTGGATGGATTGGACGGTTGGCACCACGGCGTGCAACGGCTGGTACGCGATCTCAACCACTGCTACCAGGAGAATGCGCCGCTGTATGAGCGCGATTATCGTCCAGATGGTTTTGAATGGCTGGTAGTCGACGATCACGATAACTCGGTATTTGCCTTCGCACGCTACGACTCGCAGGGCAATGAGCTGATTGCCATCAGCAACTTTACCCCGGTGCCGCGCCCCCATTACCGTATCGGTATTGGGCGCGCTGGCGAATATCAGGAGATCCTCAATACCGATTCACACCATTATCACGGCAGCAACGCGGGTAATCAGGGGCGGGTGATTTCGCAGCCGATCGGCAGCCACGGTCGTGAACATTCGATCAGCGTGATGGTGCCACCGCTGGCTACGGTTTATCTGCGGCGGGAGGTTTGATGGTAGAGCTGACGCCGGGTCTTGCCGCGCCTTTAGGGGCTTATTACGACGGTAATGGCATCAACTTTACCCTGTTTTCTGCGCATGCCACTCAGGTTGAGCTGTGCCTGTTCGATGCGCAATATCGTGAAACACGCCTGCCGTTGCCTGCCCGCAGCGGTGATATCTGGCATGGATATCTGCCAGGGGGCGAGTTGGGGCAACGTTATGGTTTTCGGGTGCATGGCCCATTTGAGCCGCATCTTGGGTTGCGCTTTAACGCCAACAAGCTGTTGCTCGATCCGGCGGCGCGGGCAGTCGAAGGGCCGGTTGCCGACCATGTGCATTTGCATGGGGGGTACGATCAACCGGACCCGCAAGACAGCGCCCCGTTGATGCCAAAATGCATAGTGATCGACGAAAGCTACGATTGGCAAGACGATCGCCCGCCAGCCACCCCTTGGGGCAAAACGGTGATCTACGAAGCCCACGTCCGGGGGCTGACGTTAACGCACCCGGAGATCCCGGCCGTATTGCGTGGCAGCTTTGCCGCTCTTGGCCACCCGGCGATGATTGCCTACTTCAAGCGGTTGGGGATCACGGCGCTTGAGCTTTTGCCGGTGCAACAGCACACCACGGAACCGCGTTTGCAGCGCCTGGGGCTGATCAATTACTGGGGATACAACGTGCTGGCTCCTTTCGCGCCAGACAACCGCTACAGCAGTTTGAGCACCGGGACGACGCCGCTGCGTGAGTTCCGCGATGCGGTGAAAGCGCTGCACCGGGCGGGGATCGAAGTGATTCTGGACGTGGTGTTCAACCACAGTGCAGAGCTGGATGTGGATGGGCCAACGCTGTCGCTGCGCGGTATCGATAACCCCAGCTACTACTGGCTAACCCCTGACGGTGGCTACGATAACCTCACCGGCTGTGGCAATACGCTGCGGTTGGATCAGCCGGCGGGCGTGGCGTGGGTGATGGATTGCCTTCGCTTTTGGGTTCGGGAGTGCCATGTCGACGGTTTTCGCTTCGATCTTGGCACCGTGTTAGGCCGTACACCGGCGTTTGACCGCGATGCACCGCTGTTTCAGGCGATGCTGGCGGACGATACGTTGGGGCGCTGCAAACTGATCGCCGAGCCCTGGGACATTGGCCCGGGCGGCTATCAGGTTGGCGCGTTTCCAGGCCGTTTTGCTGAGTGGAATGACCATTTCCGTGACGATATCCGCCGTTTCTGGCTGCGGGGCGATCTGTCACTGGGTCAGTTTGCCCAGCGTTTTGCTGCCTCCAGCGAGGTATTCAACCAACGTGGGCGCGCGCCTTATGTCAGCATCAATATGCTGACGGCCCACGACGGATTTACCTTGCAGGATGTAGTGAGTTTCAAGGAGAAACATAACCAGCCTAACGGAGAGGGAAACCGTGATGGCAGCGACCAAAACTTTAGCTGTAACCACGGGGTTGAAGGCCTGATTGCCGACGAAACCGTTTTGCAACGCCGCCAGGCCAGCCAGCGAGTACTGCTTGCCACGCTGCTTCTGGCACAGGGGACACCGATGCTGCTGGCCGGTGATGAGCACGGAAATAGCCAGCAAGGCAACAACAATGCTTACTGTCAGGATAACGCAACCACCTGGCTCGACTGGGCCAATGCGGATGAGTCACTGACCGCCTACACCGCCGCGCTGATCCGCTTGCGCCAGCAAATTCCTGCTTTGCAGGCAGACCGCTGGTGGCAGGAGGGAGACGGCAGCGTGCAGTGGTTAAACGCGCAGGGGCAGCCGCTCAGTGCGCAACAGTGGGAACAGGGCGATCGCTGCTTGCAGATCCGCCTGTCGCAACGCTGGCTGATGGTGATCAACGCCACCCAGCAGACCGTTGAGATGACGTTACCCGAGGGTGATTGGCAGGTTGTCGCCCCCTTTACTCAGGAAGATTCACGGGCGGTTCTACCCGCCTGGTGCCAGGTTGCGCATTCGCTTTGCGTGCTGGTAGAGAAAAATTAAAAGGAGTCAGTTATGGTTAAGCACGAAAATAAAGACCCTCTGATGTTGGCGCGCCAACTGCCGAATAAATCCGTTGCCCTGATATTGGCAGGCGGCCGTGGCTCGCGTTTGAAAGATTTAACCTCTACCCGCGCCAAGCCAGCCGTTCACTTCGGTGGCAAGTACCGCATCATCGATTTTGCCATGTCCAACTGCCTGAACTCAGGGATCCGCCGTATGGGGGTGATCACTCAGTATCATTCCCATACGTTGGTGCAGCATATTCAGCGGGGCTGGTCGTTCCTGAACGAAGAGATGAATGAGTTTGTCGATCTGCTGCCTGCCCAGCAGCGCCTCAGCACCGAACACTGGTACAAAGGCACCGCAGATGCGGTCTACCAGAACCTCGACATCATTCGCCGCTATGAAGCGGAATACGTGGTGATCCTGGCAGGCGACCATATTTATAAAATGGACTACTCGCGCATGCTGATCGACCACGTCGAGAAGGGAGCGCAGTGTACGGTGGCCTGTATTCCGGTACCGCGCAAGGAAGCCAGCGAGTTTGGCGTGATGAAGGTGGACGATAACGACCTGATCCTCGAATTCCTGGAGAAGCCAGCCAATCCGCCGGCCATGCCTGGCAACCCGGATATGTCACTGGCCAGCATGGGCATCTATATTTTCAACGCCAGCTACCTCTTCCAACTGCTGGAAGAGGATATGTCGACTCCTGACTCCACCCACGATTTCGGTAAGGATCTGATCCCCAAAATTACCGCGCAGGGTGCTGCCTGGGCGCATCCGTTTACGCTTTCCTGTGTGGGGTGTGGTCCCGATCTGCCGCCATATTGGCGTGATGTCGGGACCTTGGAAGCCTACTGGCGCGCCAACCTCGATCTGGCTTCGGTCACGCCTGAGCTGGATATGTACGACCGCTCCTGGCCGATCCGTACCTATATGGAGCCACTGCCACCGGCCAAATTTGTGCAAGATCGTTCCGGCAGCCATGGCATGACCATGAACTCGCTGGTGGCTGGCGGGTGCATTGTCTCCGGTTCGGTGGTGGTGCATTCAGTGCTGTTCTCGCGAGTACGGGTGAACTCCTTCTGCACTATCGACTCTTCTGTATTACTGCCCGATGTCAACGTTGGCCGCTCCTGCCGCCTGCGCCGCTGCATTATCGATCGCGCCTGCCATATTCCCGAAGGCATGGTGATTGGTGAAAACGCCGAGGAAGACAGCAAGCGCTTTTACCGTTCGGAAGAGGGCATCGTGCTGGTAACGCGCGAAATGTTGGCAAAACTGTAGCCATTCCGGCTGGGACCTTGGGCGTGGCAAGCTGCGCCCGTTATCTCTGTAAAGACGTTTTTACCGAATTTCAGGAGTGATAATGCAGGTTTTACACGTATGTTCCGAGATGTTCCCACTGCTTAAAACCGGCGGGCTTGCAGACGTGGTTGGCGCATTACCGACGGCGCAGATTGCCGCAGGAGCTGATGTTCGGGTGCTATTACCGGCTTTTCCTGACGTGCGCAACGGTATCCCGGACACGGTACTGGTTGCCGAAATCGACTCTTTTGCCGGGCGCGTAGGCCTGCGTTATGGCACCTACCATGGCGTGGGCGTTTACCTGATCGATGCCCCTTGGCTGTACGATCGGCCGGGCAGCCCGTATCACGATCAGTCGATGTACGCCTACCCGGACAACCATCGCCGTTTTGCCTTGCTGGGCTGGATGGCCTGCGAGTTGGCGAAGGGGTTGGATCATTACTGGCGGCCAAAACTGGTCCATGCTCACGACTGGCATGCTGGCTTGGCCTGCGCCTATCTGGCTGCTAATGGCCATCCGGCACGCTCAATCTTCACCGTACACAATCTGGCCTATCAGGGGCTATTTTCCGGCCACCATATGGCGGAGCTGTGGTTGCCACCGTCATTCTTGAATATCTATGGCCTGGAGTTTTATGGCCAGATGTCTTTCCTGAAAGCAGGCTTGTACTACGCTGACCATATCACCGCCGTCAGCCCGACCTATGCGCGTGAAATCACCCAGCCTGAGTTTGGTTACGGGATGGAAGGATTGCTCCAGGAGCGGCAGCGGCAGGGAAGATTGAGCGGCATTCTCAACGGTGTTGATGACAAGATTTGGGACCCGTCACACGATGCGCGCCTGGCGGCACGCTATGACGCCAGCAGCTTGAAAAACAAGGCAAAGAACAAGGTTCATCTGCAAAAAGCCATGGGGCTGCAGGTGGATGAATCGTTGCCACTGTTTGCGGTGGTCAGCCGTTTGACCAACCAGAAAGGGTTGGATCTGGTGCTGGAAGCCCTGCCAGCGTTGCTGGAACAAGGGGGGCAGTTGGTGCTGCTGGGGGCGGGGGACGCAGTATTGCAGCAGGCTTTCCTGGCCGCGGCGGCCGATTATCCGGAACAGGTCGGCGTGCAGATTGGCTACCACGATGCCTTCTCACACCGCATTATCGGCGGAGCGGACGTGATCCTGGTGCCCAGCCGCTTTGAACCTTGCGGGTTAACACAGCTTTATGGCCTGAAATATGGCACGTTGCCGCTGGTGCGCCGCACCGGTGGGTTGGCAGATACGGTGGTGGACTGTGCGCTGGAGAACCTGGCCGACGGCACTGCCAGCGGGTTTGTGTTTGATGATTGTAATGCTGTTGCCCTGGGCAATGCCATTCGGCGTGCTCTGGTGCTGTGGAGCAGGCCGAGACATTGGCATCACGTACAACGCCACGCCATGAGTCTGGATTTTGGCTGGCAAGTCGCGGCAAAGGAATATCTGTCGCTTTATCAACGCTTGTTGTAATCACGTACTTGGGATTGAATTACTATGACTTCACCGTTTAGTTACACCTCACCCACGGTCAGTGTTGAAGCGCTGAAACATTCCATCGCCTATAAACTGATGTTTATTGTCGGTAAGGATCCGGCTATCGCCACTCAGCACGACTGGCTTAATGCCGTGTTGTTTGCGGTGCGCGACAGGATGGTGGAACGTTGGTTGCGATCCAATCGCGCCCAGCTTTCGCAAGATGTCCGGCAGGTGTATTACCTGTCGATGGAGTTTCTGCTTGGCCGTACGCTGTCGAATGCGCTGTTATCGATGGGGATTTACCAGGATATTGAAGACGCACTCAATGAGATGGGCCTGAACCTGAGTGAACTGCTTGAGGAAGAGAACGATCCTGGCCTGGGCAATGGCGGCCTGGGGCGCTTGGCCGCCTGTTTCCTGGATTCGTTGGCTACGCTGGCGCTGCCTGGCCGGGGTTACGGTATCCGCTATGAATACGGCATGTTCAAGCAGAACATCGTCGATGGCCAACAGATGGAGTCGCCGGATTATTGGCTGGAATACGGCAACCCGTGGGAATTCCCACGCCACAATACCCGCTATAAAGTGCGTTTTGGTGGCCGCGTTCAGCAGGAAGGGGCGAAGGCCCGCTGGGTGGAAACCGAAGAGATTATCGCCATCGCCTACGATCAGGTGATCCCGGGTTTCGATACCGATGCCACCAACACGTTGCGTTTGTGGAGCGCTCAGGCCAGTAATGAAATCAACCTGGGTAAGTTCAACCAGGGGGATTATTTTGCCGCAGTGGAAGATAAAAACCACTCCGAGAACGTCTCGCGCGTGCTCTATCCCGATGACTCCACCTATTCCGGGCGTGAACTGCGCCTGCGGCAGGAGTATTTCCTGGTTTCAGCCACTACCCAGGACATCCTCAACCGCCATTGGACGATGCACAAAACCTTCGACAATCTGGCCGACAAGATTGCCATCCACCTCAACGATACCCACCCGGTGTTGTCGATCCCTGAGCTGATGCATCTGCTGATCGATGAGCACAAATTCAGCTGGCTGGATGCCTGGGAAGTGGTGGAAAAGGTATTCTCCTATACCAACCATACCTTGATGAGCGAAGCGCTGGAAACCTGGCCGGTCGATATGCTGGGCAAGATCCTGCCGCGCCACCTGCAGCTGATCTTCGAAATCAACGACCATTTCCTCAAGCAGGTACAGCAAGTGGTGCCGGGGGATGATCAATTGCTGGCACGGGTCTCCATCATTGATGAAACCAACGGGCGTAGGGTACGAATGGCGTGGTTGGCCGTGGTCGCCAGCCATAAGGTGAATGGCGTCTCGGCATTGCACTCCGAATTGATGGTACAGTCGCTGTTTGCCGATTTTGCTCGCGTATTCCCCGATCGCTTCTGCAATAAAACCAACGGGGTAACGCCGCGCCGCTGGCTGGGGTTGGCTAATCGGCCGCTGTCCAAAGTGCTGGATGACAGCATTGGCCATCACTGGCGTACCGATCTCAGCCAGCTTGGCGAAATCAAAGCGAATGCGGATTACCCGAGCTTCTTGCAGGCCGTACAGGTTGCCAAACGGCAGAACAAAGAGCGGCTGGCGGCGTATATCGCGAAAAAGCTCAACGTGGTGGTGAACCCCGACGCGTTGTTCGACGTACAGATCAAACGGATCCACGAATATAAGCGGCAACTGCTGAACGTATTGCATGTGATCACGCGTTATAACCGTCTGCTGCAGGATCCTGATGCCAAACGCGTACCGCGCGTGGTGATCTTCGCGGGTAAAGCGGCTTCGGCCTACTATGCCGCCAAACAGATCATCCGTTTGATCAATGACGTAGCGAAGGTGATCAACAACGATCCGCGAGTGCATGATGATTTGAAGGTGGTGTTTATTCCTAACTACGGGGTAAGCCTGGCCCAGATGATCATTCCGGCGGCCGATCTCTCCGAGCAGATCTCGCTGGCGGGGACAGAGGCTTCGGGCACCAGTAATATGAAGTTTGCTCTCAACGGTGCCTTGACCATAGGCACGCTGGACGGGGCCAACGTCGAAATGCTGGAACACGTGGGTGAAGAGAACATCTTTATCTTTGGCAATACCGCCGAACAGGTGGAGGCGCTGCGCCGCGATGGGTATAACCCACGTCAGTATTACGAACAGGATGAAGAGTTGCATCTGGCTTTGACGCAGATCGCTACCGGTGCGTTCAGCCCTGAAGAACCCCAACGCTACAGCAACCTGTTCGATTCACTGGTCAATCTTGGCGACCACTATCAGCTGTTGGCCGACTACCGCAGCTATGTGGATATGCAGGATAAGGTGGATGAGTTGTATCTCAATCAGGACGACTGGACCCGGCGCGCGATACTCAATATCGCCAACATGGGTTACTTCTCTTCCGACCGCACGATCCAGGAGTACGCGGACGAAATTTGGAATATCAAACCGATAAAGCTGTAATAGCCAAGGGCCGGATCACCGGCCCTTGAATTTAACTTATTACGTACCGTATGCCATAGGGGCGCTGCGTGCTGCGCCCGTCTACTCACACCTCAATCAAGATGCCAATGACAACGCTTTTGGTTTGGCATTGTCTGCCAACCAGGTTTTCACCCGCGCCTGCTGCTCTTCGCTGAGCCACATCCCCAGTTTGGTACGGCGCCACAGGGCATCATCCAGTTCGACAACCCACTCTTTCTCTACCAGATAACGCAGTTCAGCCTCGTACAGGTCATGGCCAAAGTCTTCACCCAAATCGCTCAGGCTATTGGCATTGGCCAGGATCATTTCGCTGTGGCTGCCATAGGTGCGAGCGTAACGGCGAGCCAGAGACTCCGTCATCCAGCCGTGCTGACGGCGCAGTTTAGCGGCATAGCTATCGCGATCGCCGTCAATATTGCCCCCTGGCAGGGAACCGTTTTTGGTCCACGCCGGGCCACAGCCAGGATAGTAGTGAGCCAATTTCTCCATCGCATGCTCGGCCAGCTTGCGGTAGGTGGTGAGTTTGCCACCGAACACGGAAAGCAGTGGGGCTTTGCCCTGCTCGTCATGCACATCCAGCG
Organism: Serratia sp. JSRIV006; assembly: GCF_019968685.1. Taxonomy (NCBI): domain Bacteria; kingdom Pseudomonadati; phylum Pseudomonadota; class Gammaproteobacteria; order Enterobacterales; family Yersiniaceae; genus Serratia; species Serratia sp. JSRIV006. Next base: position 5,393,821 of record NZ_CP074137.1, on the reverse strand, counting down.
TATAGTCGCGAGTGACGGCCTGCGGTGAATCAGATTCATCATCACACAGCGGGCGTACGCCAGAGTAGGTCCAGACGATATCGTCACGGCCCAGCTGTTTTTTAAAGTGATCGTTATACACCTTCAACAGATAGTTGATTTCGTTATCGTCGATCTTCACGTCTTTCGGATCACCGTGGTATTCCACGTCGGTGGTGCCGATGATGGAGAACTCATCCAACCACGGAATGACAAATACGATACGGTGGTCTTCGTTCTGCAAGATATAAGACTGTGGCTGGTTATGTGCCCGAGGTACCACGATATGGCTGCCTTTGATCAGGCGGATACCGTAAGGAGACTTGAGCTTCAGGCCATCGTCGAAGAAATGTTTTACCCATGGGCCGGTGGCATTTACCAGGCCTTTGGCGCGCCAGGTAAAGGTTTTGCCACTGTCGACGTCGATGGCTTCCACCATCCACAGACCATTTTCGCGCCAGGCGCGGGTCACTTTGGTGCGGGTGCGCACTTCGCCACCGCGTTCGGCCACGGCTTGGGCATTCAGCACGACCAGGCGCGCATCGTCTACCCAACAATCAGAATATTCGAAACCGCGCTTTAATTCCGGCTTCAGGACGGAGTCTGGTCCAAAGCGCAAACCTTTACTGCCTGGCAGGCTGGTGCGTTTGCCCAAATGATCGTACAGGAACAGGCCGATGCGGATCATCCAGGCCGGACGCAGATGGGGCTGGTGCGGCAGGCGGAAACGCATTGGGAAGGCGATGTGCGGTGCCAGTTTCAGCAGCACTTCACGTTCGGCCAGCGCTTCGCTGACCAGACGAAACTCGTAGTGTTCCAGGTAGCGCAGGCCACCGTGGATCAGTTTTGAACTGGCGGAAGACGTAGCACAGGCCAAGTCTTGCGCTTCAAGCAGCAGTACGGACAGCCCACGCCCGGCTGCATCGGCTGCGATGCCGGCTCCGTTGATACCGCCACCGATAACGATCAAGTCTTTGGTTTCCACGTTAACTTCCTCCTGGTGTTCGAAATAGCTCTTTTATGTTCGTTTTCGCTCATTATTGTAATCGGAAACCAACAAGCAAGCCAAGAGTTAACCAAACAAAAACATTCTTGCGTGATAGAGGTAACAGTTTGGTGATAGTAGGTATACAAATAGAAGGGGTATTAGGGGCATTGGTGTTGGGGAAGCCCCTCACCCCAACCCTCTCCCACGGAGGGATCGAGAACGCCATAAGCTCTTGTTAGAGGGAGAGGGAGTCAGTCCGGTGTCGTGGGTAAGCCGGTGCTGCTGCGGAAAGTGTGGGGGAGGTTCAGCGGACTCGATCGGTTCCCTCTCCCTGTGGGAGAGGGTTAGGGTGAGGGGCGATCAGCAGAGTTCCAGTTGTACGTCGTACTGCTCGATAATCTTCATCACGCTGGGTGGCGGAGCCTGATCGGTAAACAGATAGTCGATCAGGTTCATGTTCCCCAGGTTCACCATCGCGTTACGGCCAAACTTGGAGTGGTCAGTAACCAACATTACGCAGCGGGAGTTTTCGATAATCGCGCGTTTGGTTCGCACTTCGTGATAGTCGAATTCGAGCAACGAGCCATCCATATCGATACCGCTGATGCCGAGAATGCCGAAATCAAGGCGGAACTGGGAGATAAAGTCCAGCGTGGCTTCGCCCATGATGCCGCCATCACGGGTACGGACCTCACCACCGGCCAGGATCAGGCGGAAGTCCTCTTTGGCGGTGAGCAGGGTGGCCACGTTCAGATTATTGGTGACGACCCGCAGATTTTTATGGCCCATCAAGGCGTGGGCTACCGCTTCCGGGGTGGTACCAATATCGATAAACAGTGTGGCACCGTCCGGTATCTGGCTGGCTACGCGCTGGGCGATACGGGCTTTCTCTTCCGACCACATCACCTTGCGATCGTGATAAGCGGTGTTTACCGAACTGGACGGTAACGCAGCGCCACCGTGATGACGCTGTATTTTGTTCTGATCGGCCAGGTCATTCAAATCACGGCGAATGGTTTGCGGGCTGACGGCAAAGTGCTCCACCAGCTCTTCCGTACTGACATATCCCTGTAGGCGCACTAATTCGATAATTGCGTCATGACGCTGTGTTTGCTTCACGATATTCCCCTAATACACCGATGTGCCTGGTTGTTATTGTTCGTTGTGCGCGCGATGCCGCGTATCCCAGAATGCCATTAATAACCCTATCACTAAACCGGCAACGTGTGCCGCATTGGCGATCGACATTCCTAAAATATCGAAATAACCGGCCACCAGCCAGAGCGCGGAAAAGACCATCAAGCCCCTTGGCAGGTTCAAACCGCGTTCCGGTGCGCGTTCACCGCTCAGCCAGACGTAGCCCATCAGCGCGTAAACTACCCCGGAAAGCCCGCCGAACAGCGCACCGCTGAACAACGACTGCGCCCAGCCGCTGAAAAAGGCCGACACTACGGCGATCACAAACAGCTTGCCGGTGCCGAGGCGTTTTTCCAGTGGACCACCAAGATACCACCACCACATCAGGTTAAAGGTAATGTGCAGCAGCGAGAAGTGCAGAAACGCATGGCTGACCCAGCGCCACAGCTGGCCATATTGCGAGCTGTTTTGCGGCCAGGAGAGCCAGAACATGACGGTATCATCACCCAGCACCTGCATCAGGATATAGACCAGAATACACAGGCTCATCACCGTCAGCGTCAGTGGCCCGGCCTTGCTGCGGATGATTTGCAGGTAAGAAAACTGTTGATACTGTAGACCGGCATCGGTGCTGCCTGCCTGCCAACTGGCGGCCTGATAGCGGCGGTTGAACGGATCGAGCAGGAACTGTTGCAATTCGTGTTGCACCTGTTCCAGATGGGCTTCATCCGCCAGCCAGATTTCGGCTGCATCGCCCGTTGCGCGGACTTCAAGTACAACCCCCTGCGTTGCCATGTAATCGACAAAGGCCTGCGCCAGGCGAGGGTTGGAAACGGCGATCACTCGAACCATAGATTTTCCGTCTAAGTAGATGACTTTGGCCACGGGCAAAACCGCCGATGGCATTGGCGGCTGATTATACCGTTGAAATCCTGAGCGCAGGGAAGGGATCTGACAAAAACAGTGCAGAATTCAGCAATTGGCCGCCCAGAAAGGCGGCCAAAAGGGGATTAGGCGGAGGTCTCGACGTCCTGTGGGAACTGGCGGGCCCAGGCCTCAAAGCCGCCATCAATACTGTAAACCGCGTCAAACCCCTGATGCAGCAGATACTGCGCGGCGCTGCGGCTGCTGTTGCCGTGATAGCACATGACCATCACCGGGCGATCGAACTCGTTCTGCTGCATAAAGGCGGACAGGGTGGCGTTGGTCAGATGAAAAGCGCCTGGCGTATGCCCAGCTTCAAAGCTTTGTGGATCGCGGATATCAACCAGTGCGGCGCTACCGTCTTTCAGGCGTTGGTGTGCTTGCACAACGTCGATCGTTTCAAACTGTTCCATAACTGCAAAATACCGGGTAATGGGGAATGCCGGTATTGTATCCAACTTTGGCTGGATTTAGACCAGAGCAACAGCAGGGACTTTATCCCCGCCGACTTACAAGCCTTAGCGTTATTACCAGCGATAGCTCACACCCAAGGTGCCGCCGTAATCCTGGTAGCTGTTGGCTCCCAGGGTGATCCCGCCTTCAAACCACAGCTGCATGTTGTAAGTACTAGGCGAATGCAGGCCTAACTTGACCTCAAACAGATCATCCAGGGAGTTGGATTCTACCCGCGTATCATTAAAGTTGACCGCGTTCTTGCCACTATTATGCCACCAGTTGGTGGCGAGATAGGCGGTGGTATAATCGTCTTGATCGCTATACCAGCGAATGCCGACGCGTGAAGTAAAGTTTGGCGCATCGGCCTGATGAATATAGACGCCCGCTGGGTCCTGATAATTATCGGCATCGAAGCGGTTATAAATAATCTGCAGCTGTGGTTCGATAATTAATTCGAGTGCCGAAAACGGCTGCAAGGCATAGCCGGTTTCCAGCGAGGCGCTAAAACCGGTGCTGTCATAATTCTGCTTGCCTTGGGCATAGGTCACGCTGTTGTTAAACCAGGCATATTGCAGCCAGGAATCCACATACGCCCCAGAATGCTTTTTCTTATCCTGATACCAGGTGCTGTAAGCGCCGATAGAATAGCCGTCGACTTTACCTTCGGATGAGAGGGTGGCGTTGTTAGCGCTGCTCTTGGCGTGGCCGTAGCCGGTCATCAGGCCTGCCGTCCACTCTTCTTTGTTGTTATCCAAGGCCAGCAAATCCCCGCCAAGCATAAAGACCTGACGATCCATATCGACGGGCAAGCCGTTATCGCCCGCGCTCAGATCCTTACTGTGATAACCCGAAACGCGCATCCAGAATTGACTGTCCCCTGGCGCGGTCTTTCTTTGGTGCAAGGTATGAGAAAATAACGTTGATGCGGCAACCTGATTCCCCAGATAAACCCCGGCGTCGGGCCGAGAACTATAATCGATGAGGGTATCCGTGCTCGCCATGGCTTGAGAGCCAATAAGATAAATTCCGGCTGTAATAAGTGTTTTGCTGTTTATTGCCACAATCCCAACTCCCTATGGAAATTTGCCGCAATAGTACCCAGATGAAACGATAATGTCATGAGAAAACAGGCGGGCTTTAGATTGACCGCCAGTGATATTGCTCGACCTATTTATTTGGTGGATATATCCAGCTCTATACATTCTCTAAACTATAGGTTGCTGAACAAAAGGAGGATTAATGCTCATCTTGGGAAATCCCCCAAGATGACAAAAATAGATAGCAGGGCAGCGGCATAGAGGTTAAACCAGCTGTACATCCACCCCTTGCAGGCGCAGTTGCTCGACTATCGCCGGATCGGCATCGCGCCCGGTAATGACGATGCCGATCTGCTCGGTGCGGCTGAACAGCATACCCGCGCGTTGCCCGACCTTGCTGCTATCGACCAACACTACCAACTTACCGACGTAGTTCAGCATCTTCTGTTCGGCCATGGCGGTGAGCATATCGGTTTTATACAGTCCGTCGCTGGTGAGGCCGATACCGCTGGTGAACATCCAATGCCCGGCATACAGGGTGGCATCGCCGTCCTGCGGTGCCAGGGTGATCGACTGACTTTTATTATACTGGCCGCCCATAATCACCACGCTTTCGTGTTCACGCTCGATCAGGTAATTGGCCAGCGGCAGGTAGTTGGTGATCACCTGTACCTCTTTACCGCACATCTCGCGCCCCAGCAGGAACGCAGTGGAACCGCAGTTGATCACCACGCTCTCCCCTGCCTGGCAAAGCTGGGCGGCCGCTTTGGCGATACGCATCTTTTCATCTAGATGCTGAGTCTGATGGATATTGAGCGGTGTCCAGGTGGGGCGCGGGGTGCTGGTGGCTTCGGCACCGTTACGCACCTTGCGCAGTTTGCCGGTCTCATTGAGCTTATTGATGTCGCGGCGCGCGGTTGCCGGTGAGATCTCAAAGGCGCTAATCACATCAGCCACGGAGATTTGCCCCTTACGCTGTAAGAGATCGAGAATGGCATTATGGCGCTGGGATTCGGTCATGCAGGCTCCGTCGAGAAATGAGAACGTTACCCCATCGTCAGGGGATATACCGTGATTATATGCTCACCTGCTGATGATTTGAATCATTCATGTGCAGAAGTGCGCATAAAGCTGCACCGGCGTCCCGTTCTCATGCCTAACCGTTACAGGAAGGATTTAAACGGCAGATCCGGCTCAAGGGTAAAGCAATCTTCAAAGCCGCGTGGATAGTGGTATTCAAAGTTGTCTTTATCCAGCGGCCAGGTGAATTTGCCCCCCACCTGCCAGATAAACGGCTTGAAGCCATATTTCAGCCGGTCCTTTTTCATTTCCCACAGCACGCGGATTTCCTGTGGATCGGCCTGGAAATTCGACCAGATATCATGATGGAACGGGATCACCACCTTGGCATTGAGCGATTCCGCCATGCGCAGAATGTCGGCGCTGGTCATTTTATCGGTAATGCCGCGTGGGTTTTCGCCATAGGAGCCGAGCGCCACGTCGATCTGGTGATCGTTACCGTGCTTGGCGTAATAGTTGGAGTAGTGGGAATCCCCGCTGTGGTAAAGATTGCCGCCAGGGGTCTTGAACAGGTAGTTGACCGCCCGCTGATCCATACCGTCTGGCAGCATACCCGCTGCTTTTTGCTCCACCGGCAAGGTGATCAGCGCTGTGCGGTCGAAGGCATCCAATGCGTGGATTTCTACATCTTTGATTTTGATGACATCACCAGGTTTCACCACGATGCAACGCTCTGCCGGTACTCCCCAGCCAAGCCAGATGTCCACGCAGCTCTGCGGCCCAATAAAGGGCACCGTGGCGGCACAGTTCTGCATCACTGCCGCAGCAACGTTGACGTCGATATGGTCATTATGATCGTGAGTGGCTAGCACCGCATCAATCTGTTTGATGGCAAAGGGATCGAGGACGAACGGCGTGGTGCGCAGATTAGGCTGCAGCTTTTTTACTCCGGCCATGCGTTGCATCTGGTGGCCGGTTTTCATCAGCGGATTAGCATGGCTCTGCTTACCGGTACCGCACCAGAAATCGACACACAGGTTGGCATTTTCCTCTGATTTTAACCAGATACCGGTACATCCCAGCCACCACATGGAGAAGGTGCCGGGGGCAACCTGTTCCTGCTCAATCTCTTCATTCAGCCAGGAGCCCCACTCCGGAAAGGTATTCAGGATCCATGACTCGCGGGTAATGGTGGCGACTTTACTCATGATTTATTCCTCATTTTCAGGGGTGGCTACATCATATTTAATCACAAATTATCATTTAATGATTTGTTGTGACTTGTTTTGCTGAATTTAGCACCGTTTATGCGCGCTGGCAACCAGTGTTTAATCGCTAGTAAACCGGCTTTTCGGTGCCATTCACCGGCCTTATGTTCAGTGGTTTAATCATTAACTTGTATTTAATTCAATGGGTAATGGAATGCTTCTCAACTCGGCTCGTTGAATGCACAGACTTTTTCCATATAACTTGCGAGGTTGTTCACAAATAATCATTTATGATCTTTTGGTGATTCACTGTGATTGCTATGGTAAGCCTGTCCCTGCGTTACGGTGACGCACTGTTCTAGCGACCAGCGGCGTTCCCTACGGCGCATAAACGCTACATGGAGAGCCGTATGGAAACCCTCTACACCATCTTCACCGTCTTTTTTAATCAGGTGATGACCAATGCCCCGCTACTACTGGGCCTGGTTACGCTGCTGGGCTATCTGTTGCTGCGCAAAAGCGCGGCGGTGATCATCAAAGGCACCATCAAGACCATCATCGGCTTTATGCTGTTACAGGCCGGTTCGGGCATCCTGACCGGCACCTTCAAACCCGTGGTGGCCAAGCTTTCTGAGGTTTATGGCATCAACGGTGCCATCTCCGACACTTATGCCTCGATGATGGCGACCATTGAACGGATGGGGGATGCTTACAGCTGGGTGGGCTATGCGGTATTGCTGGCACTGGCGCTGAATATTGTCTACGTCTTGCTGCGGCGCATCACCGGTATCCGTACCATCATGCTGACGGGCCATATCATGTTCCAGCAGGTGGGGTTGATCGCGGTGTTCTTCTACATCTCGGGCTACGACATGTGGACCACCATATTGTGTAGTGCCCTGATCGCCTCGCTGTATTGGGGGATCACTTCCAACATGATGTTCAAGCCAACCCAGTCGGTGACGGAAAACAGCGGTTTTTCCATCGGTCACCAGCAGCAGTTCGCCTCCTGGGTAGCCTATAAGGTGGCACCTTATCTCGGTAAAAAAGAGGACAGCGTGGAAGACCTCAAGCTGCCCGGCTGGCTGAATATCTTCCACGACAATATCGTTTCTACCGCCATCGTGATGACGGTGTTCTTTGGCATCATCCTCTGCTCTTTCGGGCTGGATACCCTGCAACAGATGGCGGGTAAAACCCATTGGACGATCTACATCCTGCAAACCGGCCTGATGTTTGCCGTCGCCATCTTCATCATCGTTCAGGGCGTGCGGATGTTCGTTGCCGAACTGACCGAAGCCTTCAACGGTATCTCTCAACGCCTGATCCCTGGGGCCGTGCTGGCCATCGACTGCGCCGCCATTTACAGCTTTGCGCCCAATGCCGTGGTGTGGGGCTTTATGTGGGGCACGGTGGGGCAACTGATCGCCGTGGGCGTACTGCTGGCGGTCGGCTCCTCCATCATGATCATTCCCGGTTTTATTCCCATGTTTTTCTCCAACGCCACCATCGGCGTGTTTGCCAACCATTTCGGCGGCTGGCGTGCGGCGATGAAGATTTGCCTGGTGATGGGGATGATCGAAATCTTTGGCTGCGTGTGGGCCATCAAACTGACCGGGCTCAGTGCCTGGATGGGCATGGCGGACTGGTCAATCCTGGCTCCGCCGCTGATGCAGGGCCTGAGTTTCGGCCTGTGGTTTATGGGCGTGGTGGTGATTATTGCGCTGCTGTACATGTTCTTCGCCGGGCGCACGCTGCGCGCGGAGGAAGATGCGGAAAAACAACTCACCGAATCAGCTTCAAATTAACTGGAGAGCACATCATGACAGTACGAATTCTGGCGGTATGCGGTTGTGGGCAAGGCAGTTCCATGATCATGAAAATGAAAGTCGACCAGTTCCTCACCCAGCAGGGCGTAGACCATACGGTCAACAGCTGCGCAGTAGGGGAGTACAAATCCGAACTGAGCGGTGCCGACATCATCATTGCTTCCACCCACGTGGCGGATGAAATCACCGTCAGTGGCAACAAGTATGTCGTGGGGGTGCGCAATATGCTGTCTGCCGCCGATTTCGGCCCCAAGCTGATGGAGGTGATTGGCGCTCACTTCTCCAAAGACATCAAGTGAGGCAACGGTAATGAAACTGAGTGATTCGCTGGTGCACAATCAGTCGATTTTGTTGCAGGCAGAGGCGCAAGACTGGCAGCAGGCGGTGAAGATTGGTGTCGATCTGCTGGTGGAGGCCGGCGTAGTCGAGCCGCGCTATTTCAACGCCATTCTGGCCGGGGTTGAGCAGTTTGGCCCGTATTTTGTGTTGGCTCCGGGGCTGGCAATGCCTCACGGCAGGCCGGAGGAAGGGGTATTAAAAACCGGTTTTGCTCTGGTCACGCTGAAAACGCCGGTCTGTTTTGGCGATGAGGACAACGACCCCATCGATATCTTGATCACCATGGCGGCGGTGGATGCCAAAACGCATCAGGAGGTCGGCATCTTACAGGTGGTTAACCTGTTTGAGGATGAGGCCAACTTTGATCGCCTGCGAGCCTGCCGTACGCCACAGCAGGTAGTGGATTTGATTAACCTGACTTCTGCCGCTGTGGCAGAACACCAAGGAGAGTAAGCAAGATGGCAAACACTTTACCGATGTTGCAGGTCGCGCTGGATAACCAGTCGATGGATGATGCTTATCGTACCACGCGCCTGATCGCCAACGAGGTCGATATCATCGAGGTTGGCACCATTCTGTGTGTGGCCGAAGGGGTGCGTGCGGTGCGCGATCTGAAGGCGCTTTATCCAGACCGCATCGTACTGGCGGATGCCAAAATTGCCGACGCTGGCAAGATCCTCTCACGCATGTGCTTTGAGGCTAATGCCGACTGGGTTACGGTGATCTGCTGTGCCGATATCAACACCACCAAAGGGGCGTTAGAGGTAGCCAAAGAGTTTAACGGTGATGTGCAGATTGAGCTGACCGGTTTCTGGACCTGGGAACAGGCGCAGGAGTGGCGTGATGCGGGGATCCTGCAAGTGGTTTACCACCGCAGCCGTGATGCGCAGGCCGCCGGGGTTGCCTGGAGCGATGCGGATATCAGCGCCATCAAACGCCTGACCAGCATGGGCTTCAAGGTCACCGTGACCGGCGGATTGGCTCTGGAAGATCTGCCGCTGTTCAAGGGCATTCCAATCCATGTGTTTATTGCTGGCCGCAGCATTCGTGATGCCGCCGATCCCGTGGCCAGCGCCCGCGAGTTCAAACGCGCCATTGCACAACTGTGGGGCTGACGATTATGTTGCAGCAAACCGTTCCTTTGGGCATCTACGAAAAGGCACTACCTGCGGGTGAAAACTGGCTCACGCGCCTGAATCTGGCGCGTGAGCTGGGGTTTGATTTTGTCGAAATGTCGATCGATGAAAGCGACCCGCGTTTGGCCCGCCTGGGCTGGAGCCAGGAACAGCGTTTGGCGCTGGTGAATGCGGTAGTTAGCAGTGGAGTGCGTGTGCCTTCTCTGTGCCTGAGCGCTCACCGGCGCTTTCCGCTGGGCAGCGAAGATGATGAGGTACGCGAGCAAGGCTTGGCGATCATGCAACAGGCCATCCGGCTGGCGCAAGACACGGGTATCCGGGTGATTCAACTGGCGGGCTACGATGTTTACTATCAGCAGGCCAACGATAATACCCGGGCCAGATTCCGCGCGGCGTTGCAGCAGGCGGTGGTCATGGCTAGCCGGGCGCAGGTCATGCTGGCAATGGAGATCATGGATTATCCGCTGATGAATTCCATCAGCAAGGCTCTGGGCTACGTCCATTTCTTGAATAACCCCTGGTTCCAGATCTACCCGGATGTCGGCAATCTATCGGCCTGGGATAACGACGTGCCGATGGAGTTAATGGCTGGGCGCGGTCATATTGTGGCGGTGCATGTGAAAGATACGCAGCCCGGCGTGTTCAAGGGCGTACCTTTCGGAGAGGGGATCGTGGATTTTGAACGCTGCTTTACCGCGTTGTTGCAAAGCGGTTATTGCGGCCCATATCTCATCGAGATGTGGAGCGGGGAGGCTGCAGACCCGATCCGTGAAGTAAAGGCAGCGCGTGCTTGGGTGGTGGAGAGTATGGCCAAGGCCGGGATGGTTATTTCATAGGAGAGAATGATGCTGGAGCAGCTGAAACTGCAGGTCTATGCCGGCAATATGGCTCTGCCTGCACAAGGTTTGGTGACCTACACCTGGGGAAACGTCAGCGGTATAGATCGTGAGCGCGGGGCAATAGTGATCAAACCGAGCGGAGTGCCCTATGAGCAGATGCAGGTTGAAGATATGGTGGTGGTGGACTTGGCGGGGCGAGTGCTGGAAGGGCGCTGGCGTCCATCATCCGACACGCCAACTCACCTGGCATTGTATCGGCGCTATTCGCAATTGGGGGGAATTGTTCATACCCATTCCACGCACGCTACCGCCTGGGCGCAGGCAGGCAGCGCGATCCCGGCGCTTGGCACCACGCATGCTGATTACTTTGCGGGAGATATTCCTTGCACTCGTGGCTTAACGGTGGCGGAGGTTGAAGGGGAATATGAACTGGAAACCGGGCGGGTAATTGTGGAAACGTTGGGTGAACATGACCCCATGCATACGCCCGGCATTGTGGTTTATCAGCATGGCCCGTTCAGTTGGGGCTCTACCGTGGACGAGGCGGTACATAATGCGGTGGTGCTGGAAGAGGTGGCGCGCATGGCCTGGATCAGTTGTGGTATCAACCCGGCATTACGCCCTCTCGATGCCCATTTACAACACAAGCATTTCAGCCGTAAGCATGGGTCTGATGCCTATTATGGGCAGCGATGACATCACCAGTTGGCAATCGTGGCGCTGCAGTTAAAAGCAAAGGCTACACTGTGGCAGGAATAGCCCCTTTTCCTTGGGAATGTACAGGGGAGAGGGGCGTGTTACCTTAAGAATACGTTGGTCTAAGCGCCATAACCCATCATTTTCAGCAACTGCTGTGCTTGCTGCACCGCTTCCTGGCGATGTGCGACCCCCAGTTTCTGATACAGATTACGGATATGGGTTTTGATGGTGGTGGCCGCCACGGCCAGTTCCCCGGCAATCTGATCGTTGCTGTAACCGGAGTAAATCAGGCCCAGCACCTGCCATTCACGCTGTGTCAGCGGGCTCGTGCGGATCAATTCTGGTACTTGCGGGTGAGTTAGCAGCTTATCAACGAAGTTCTCGTCAAAATGAGCGAACTTGTGTCGGTGATGCTGGTTGATATCGCGCAGAATACGCTGGGCGCGATGCTGTTCCATCTCCGGCAGCGTGTTGAGCTGGATCAGTTGACGCAGTTGCTGCGCCATGGCCTCTCCCTCGATCACAAAGTGGCTGATAAACCCGGTGCGGTTAGCCAGTGAGAGCGACTCTATCAGCGCGCGCTGGGCGTCCACTTTGCGGTCCATCTGCCAGTAGAGGTGGTTACTGAGCAGCAGGTTACGGTTGAGATCGCTCACCAACCGCAGGCGGCGGGCATTTTCGTTCAGCTCGTCCAACACCACTTCGGCTTCTTCGTACTGCCCAAGCAGGATCTGGACACGGGCGATATTACGCCATTGCCCCTGCGTAAAGTGGTTATTGGCCATCCCCGGTTTTTCGGTATTGCGCAGCCAATTGGCCGCTGCGGTGGTATCCCCGGTCATCTGCCAGTGGATCACCCTGGGTTTATCGGCATTGGTCAGCCAGTCTCGGTGATACTGCGAGCCATGCAGCAGGACTTCGCTGCGCAGCAGGTGAGCATTGGCATTATCCAGATCGCCACGCGCCAGCGAGCATTTCGCCAACATCGCCAGGCATTGCAACTGCTGCTGCGGCTGGTAGTTAGCCAACACCTTTAGCCCTTCACGTGCCGCTTCTTCGGCTTCGTCCAACCGTGACCAAGACCAGAGCACCTGTGAGCGGATGCGCAGCAGGAACTCGTGCATCGGTAACTGCTCCAGATGCTGTTCACGCACCAGTTCGAAGGCCTTATCCTGGGTTTCATAGGCGGCTTGCAGGAACCCTTGCGCGATCAGAATTTCGCTCTGCTGCAACAGTGCCCACAGCGCATAGTGATAAGCCTGATGGCGGCGAGCCATCTGTTCGGTTTGCTGCATCATAGGCAACGCCCGGGCCAATTCCCCCTTGCAGTGGTGAACCTCACCGGTAACGGAGGTGGCCACAATGCGGCTGTAATAGCTGGATAGCGGCAGGAATTTCAGCGCCTCGGTGGCCAGGCGTTCGGCCTCTTCCGGTTTACCGGCGTTGATCGCCACCTGAGCACGCAGCGCGTCAAATTCAGCATGCAGAGTCTGGTCAATGACGATCTTTTGCTGGAGCATGGCCTGTTCGGCGCGTTCCAGTTGGGTATTCACTTCGCTGTAACGGTGTTGGCTTTGCGCCAGCCAGGCTTGCAGCAGCGCCAGTTTCGGGTTCTGGATCAGCCGTTCGTACGGCAGGGCATTCAGACACTCCTCCAGCAAGGCCAGTTCGCTGTGATGGAACAACGACCAGGCATGTTGCAACAGGATATCGCGCAACATGCTGACATCGCTGGCTGCCAACGCATGGTGAATGGCTTCCGCCGGGTACCCGAGCGCCAGCCATCCTTCTGCCGCCGCATGGTGCAGGCCTGGCAGTTCCAGCGCCAATTCCCACTGGCAACGCTGGCGCAGGAACGAGGCAAACAGCGGGTGGAAACAGAACCACTCGCCTGTGTCGTCCATACGGTGAATAAACAGGCCCTGGCGCTCAAGCTCTTCCAGGCGCTGCTGGCCGTTGTCTTCCCCGGTCAGGCGAACGATCAACGCGTCGTTCATCGAACGCAAAACCGAGCAGCGCAACAGGAACGCGCGGGCATCGGTATCAACGCGATCCAGCACCTCATCCACCAGATAATCGGACAGGTGGCTGGCGTTCAGCCCGGCCAGACGTTTGGCAGATTGCTGAGCGGAAGAGGTGGATTGGCGGGCGGAGAGCGCGATTAGCTGTAAGGCGGTTGCCCACCCCTCCACTTCGTCACACAGACGGCTGCTGTCATTGTGCTCCAGCGGGGAGGTAAGGCGGCAGTCAAAGAACTGTTTCGCCTCCTGATGATTAAAAGCCAATTGGCGCGTGCTCAGCTCTAACAGCTGATCGCGTACGCGAAGATTGGCGATCCCCAGGGGAGGCAGAGTGCGGGAAAGGATCAGCAGCGTCAGATTTTCTGGCTGGTGGCGCAGGAAGAAACGCATTGCTTCATGGATCTGGTCATTGGTGATCAGGTGGTAATCGTCGATCACCAGGTACAGCGGCTGGTGCCAGTCAGACAGCTCGATAAACAGCTGGGCAAACAGCGCCGAAAGGTTGGCGTATTGGTGTTTCTGGCTTAATGCCTCGCTTTTCACGCAGTGGCCAGTGGTAGCCTGTTGCAGCGCGGCGATCAGATAGCTGGCGAAGCGCTCCGGCTGGTTGTCGCTCTCGTCCAGGGAGTACCACCCCAGATCCGATTTGCCCGCGGCCCATTGTGCCACCAGCGTGGTCTTACCGTATCCTGCCGGGCAATTGACCAATGTCAGGCGATAGTTAGCCGCACCAGCCAGCTTCGCCAGCAGACGATCGCGTACCACGGTATTTTGCAGCCGTACCGGACGGCTCAGTTTTGATGGGATCAGCATAATATTCCAGGTGTAAAGTGCGGTTCCCGCCGCCGAAGGACTGCCCGAAGGAATTTATTTCACCGTGTTCCTGTCTCGGGACCGGGTTGAGTTAATTATTTTGTAGCTCGTAATTAATCCCCCTCTTTAACTTCGAACATCGTCAACGGTAATGCAACAAGCTTGCGCTTTGGCTTGAAGTTAAATTGCTATTGATCACACTTTTTTATGTTTGCCCTCGGTTCAGCTCTAACTGCGCTTTACATCGCGCCTGATTACCCTCAGAAATTACCCTGTTTTTCGGCCGTTAGTGGACGAGTACAAAACTTCATCAGCTATCATAACTGTGCTAACGTCCTGAGGTTTGCCGTCGATTTTATGCTCACCGGTGATATCGATGGGCTTTCTTACCGCACGCAAGGGGGCTTAAAAAGTGCCTGAGATCACAGTTTCAGCTACGCCCCAATCCTCCTCCCCAGCTAATCCCCAGGCGGGATGATGCCATTGCGGGTTCTCCCCGGCACGATAGTGAAAAAATTGGCCCATTTACTACCCAATGGAACTCAAGTTGCCGCTTGAAAGACGACGGGTACACCGGATAGAGAGTTTTACCTATGTCACAGCCTATGCTCAAAAAGGACGTTTTTCTGGCTGCACTGACTCGTCAGTGGCAGCGTTTTGGCCTCAGCTCCGCACAGCAGATGACTCAGCATCAATGGTGGGAGGCCGTAAGTGCCGCTCTCGCCGAACAGCTGGCCGCGCAGCCTGCACCGCGTAAAAGCAGCAAGTCGTTGCGCCATGTAAACTACATCTCGATGGAATTCCTGATTGGCCGCCTGACGGCCAATAACCTGATCAACCTTGGCTGGTATGACACCGTTGAGGCGGCGTTGGCAGAGCAGGACGTCAAGCTGGCCGATCTGTTGGAGCAGGAAACCGATCCGGCGTTAGGTAACGGTGGCCTGGGGCGTTTAGCCGCCTGTTTCCTGGACTCGATGGCCACGGTGGAGCAACCGGCTACCGGCTATGGGCTGAACTATCAATACGGGCTGTTCCGTCAGTCGTTCAAAGAGGGGCATCAGCAAGAGGCGCCGGATAACTGGCAGCGCGAGAGCTACCCGTGGTTCCGCCATAATGCGGCGTTGGCCGTGGATGTCGGGATTGGTGGTAAGGTAGAGAAACTGGCCGATGGCCGCGAACTGTGGCACCCGGAGTTTACCCTGCGTGGGGAAGCTTGGGATCTGCCGGTGCTGGGCTTCCGTAACGGAGTCACTCAGCCGCTGCGACTGTGGCAGGCAACGCATAGTCATCCATTCGATCTGGGGGATTTCAACGACGGCAAATTCCTGCAGGCGGAAAAGCAGGGCGTAGAAGCCGCCAAGCTGACCAAAGTGCTCTATCCGAATGACAACCATCAGGCTGGCAAACGCCTGCGCCTGATGCAGCAGTATTTCCAGTGTGCCTGCTCGGTGGCCGATATTCTGCGTAAGCACCATCTGGCCGGGCGCAAGATTGAAGAGTTGCCGAAGTACGAAGTGATCCAACTCAACGACACCCACCCAACCATCGCCATTCCAGAGCTGCTGCGTATTCTGCTCGATGAGCACCAACTGGATTGGGATGCGGCCTGGGCGATCACCAGCAAGACCTTTGCCTACACCAACCACACCCTGATGCCGGAAGCTCTGGAGTGCTGGGATGAGAAACTGGTCCGCAGCCTGCTGCCGCGCCACTTCTCTATCATCAAGCAGATCAATGCCAACTTTAAGCGGTTGGTAGACCAACACTGGCCGGGCGATGAGGCGGTGTGGGCCAAGCTGGCGGTGCACCACAACAAGCAGGTGCGCATGGCCAACCTGTGCGTGGTCAGCGGCTTTGCGGTGAACGGTGTGGCCCAGCTGCACTCGGACCTGGTGGTAAAAGATCTGTTCCCGGAATATCACCAGCTGTGGCCGAACAAATTCCACAACGTCACCAATGGTATTACGCCGCGTCGCTGGCTCAAGCAGTGTAACCCGGCATTGTCAGGCCTGATCGATACCACCCTGAAAGTGGAGTGGGCCAACGATCTTGATGCGCTGAAGGGCTTGGAAAAATACGCTGAAGACGCCGCTTTCCGCGAGAAGTACCAGCAGATTAAACGCGATAACAAGGTGGTCCTCGCCAACTACGTGCACAGCGTAATGGGGCTGACGCTCAATCCAGACGCGATCTTCGACGTGCAGATCAAACGCCTGCACGAGTACAAGCGCCAGCATCTGAACCTGCTGCACATTCTTTCGCTGTATCGCCAGCTGCGGGATAACCCGGATCTGGACATCGTGCCACGCGTATTCCTGTTTGGTGCCAAAGCCGCGCCGGGCTATTACCTGGCGAAGAACATCATCTATGCGATCAATCAGGCCGCAGAGAAGATCAATAACGATCCGATCGTCAAAGATCGCCTGAAAGTGGCCTTCATCCCTGATTACCGCGTTTCCGTCGCTGAACTGATGATCCCGGCGGCGGACATTTCCGAGCAGATCTCCACCGCCGGTAAAGAAGCGTCGGGCACCGGGAATATGAAGCTGGCGCTGAACGGCGCACTGACCGTTGGCACGCTGGACGGAGCCAACGTCGAGATCGCCGAGCAGGTCGGCGAGGACAACATCTTTATTTTCGGCAACACCGTGGAGCAGGTCAAAGCGCTGTTGGCCAAGGGTTATGATCCGCTGAGCTATCGCAAAAAAGACAAACACCTGAAGGCAATCCTGGATGAACTGGCCAGCGGCGCATTCAGTCACGGTGACAAGCACGCCTTCGATATGATGCTGCACAGCCTGTTGGAAGGTGGCGATCCGTATCTGGTGCTGGCGGACTTTGCTTCCTACTGCGAAGCTCAACGGCAGGTAGACAAACTGTATCGTGACCGCGACGAATGGACGCGCCGCACTATCCTTAACACCGCGCGCGTAGGCATGTTCAGCTCGGATCGTTCGATCCGTGACTATCAGCAACGCATTTGGCAAGCCAAGCGTTAAGGAGTGCGAATGAGTAAAGGTATCGATCAGGTAGCAGCCCAGGCTGGGATTGCTGCCGATTACATCAATGCCCACGGCCAACGCCAGGCGATTTCGCCGGAAACCAAACGCAAGCTGTTGGCGGCGATGAACCCGGCGTCGTTGCAGCCGTCAACGGCTCCCTTGCCGCTGGTTAAAGTCTTTTATCATGGTAACCCGGTGGCGCTGCCGCTGGGGGGAGATGGCGAGTTTCAGTGGGTATTGTTGCGTGAGGACGGTAGCCAGCAAGAAGGCCGTGCCAGTGCGCACAAAACCCTGACTCTGCCTGGCAAGTTACCGCTGGGTTATCACCAGCTCACGTTGTCACAGGGGGAGCAGCAATGGGCCTGCCGGCTGATTGTCGCCCCCAAGCGTTGCTACGAGCCGGATGCCTTGTTGACCGGCAAGAAGCTGTGGGGAGCCTGTGTACAGCTCTACACGCTGCGTTCCGAGCGTAACTGGGGGATTGGCGACTTTGGCGATCTGCGGGCGATGGTCGGTGAGGTGGGTGAACGCGGCGGCGCCTTTATCGGGCTCAACCCGATCCACGCGCTGTATCCGGCCAGTCCGGAAAGCGCCAGCCCTTATAGCCCGTCTTCGCGCCGCTGGTTGAACGTGGTGTATATCGACGTCAACGTGGTGGAGGATTTCCAGCTCAGCCAGGCTGCGCAAAAATGGTGGCAGAAGGCTGCGACGCAGAAGCTGTTGGCCAAGGCGCGTAGTAGTGAGCTGGTGGACTACAGCACGGTAACGCAGTTGAAGCTGGCGGCGTTGAAGCTGGCTTTCCCGCATTTCCAGGCCCGCAAGCCGCAGGATGCGCTGAAGCAGGAATTTGAGCGCTTCGTCGGCGAAGGAGGCAGCAGCCTGTATCAGCAGGCAACGTTCGACGCGTTACATGCCCATCTCAGTGCCAAAGACAGCACTATGTGGGGATGGCCAGCCTGGCCGGAGGAGTATCAGCAGGGCAACGACCCGGCAGTGGAAACCTTCTGTAAGCAGCATGAGGATGAGGTTACCTTCTACCTGTGGCTGCAATGGTTGGCGGCCAGCCAGTTTGCCGAGTGCTTCGGCCAAAGCCAGCAGTGCCAGATGCCGATTGGCCTGTACCGCGATCTGGCGGTCGGGGTGGCAGAGGGCGGGGCGGAAACCTGGTGTGAACGCGAGCTGTATTGCATGCAAGCCTCGGTGGGTGCTCCGCCGGATATTCTCGGGCCGCTGGGGCAAAATTGGGGCCTGCCGCCGATGGATCCGCATGTGATGGTGGCGCGGGGTTATCAGCCGTTTATCGATTTGCTGCGGGCCAACATGACCAGCTGTGGCGCCTTGCGTATCGATCACGTGATGGCGATGCTGCGTTTATGGTGGATCCCTTATGGTGAAACGGCCGATCACGGTGCCTATGTGAAATACCCGGTTGACGATCTGCTGGCGTTGTTGGCCTTGGAGAGTCAGCGCCATCGTTGCATGGTGATTGGGGAGGATTTAGGGACCGTGCCGGTGGAGATCGTCGGCAAACTGCGTGATAGCGGCGTCTATTCCTACAAGGTGCTGTATTTCGAGCACGATGCGGAGAAGCAGTTCCGTGCGCCGCAGTCTTATCCGGTGCAGGCAATGGCGACCATTACCACCCACGATCTGCCAACGCTGCGTGGCTATTGGCAAAGCGGCGATCTGACGCTCGGCAAGCAACTGGGGCTATACCCGGATGCGGAAGTGCTCAAAGAGCTGTTTGCCGATCGTGAACGGGCCAAGCAAGGGCTACTGGACGGGCTGCATCGTTACGGCTGCGTACCGCAAAAGGTCGGCAAGAAAGCCTCGTTGTTGAGCATGAGCCCGTTGCTGAACCGGGGTCTGCAACGCTATGTGGCAGACAGCGCCAGCGCGCTGCTGGGCCTGCAACCTGAAGACTGGCTGGATATGGCGGAACCGGTCAATATTCCCGGCACCAGCGATCAGTACCCGAACTGGCGGCGCAAGCTGAGCCAGACCTTGGAAGCGATGTTTGACGATGCTGAGGTCAACCGTTTATTGAAGGATTTGGATAAGCGACGCAGGAAGGTTTCGGTAGGCTAAATGCATCGGGGCGGCTTACCGACCGCGATGGAGACAGGCAGGGCGCAAAACGGAATTGCGCCCTGACAGTTATCAGTAGTAGGAGTGTTCGCCGCGCTGGTGCTCGGTGAGATCGCGCACGCCTTTCAGTTCCGGGAACTTTTGCAGCAGCTCTTTCTCGATCCCTTCCTTCAGCGTCACGTCGACCATTGAACAACCGTTGCAACCGCCGCCGAACTGCAGGATGGCCAACGCGTCGTCGGTGATTTCCATCAGCGTCACACGGCCACCGTGGCCAGCCAACTGCGGGTTGATCTGCGATTGCAGCACGTACTCAACGCGCTCCATCAGTGGCGCATTGTCGTCCACTTTGCGCATTTTGGCGTTCGGCGCTTTCAGCGTCAGCTGTGAGCCGAGCTGATCGGTGACGAAGTCGATCTCGGCGTCGTCCAGATAAGGCGCGCTCAGCTCATCGACGTAAGCGGACAGCTTCTCGAACTTGAGTTCGGTATCTGTCGCTTCCACCGCGTCTGGCGGGCAATAAGAGACACCGCATTCGGCCGTCGGCGTACCCGGATTGATCACGAATACGCGGATTTGGGTGCCTTCTTCTTGGCTTGCCAACAGCTTGGCAAAGTGTTCCTGTGCAGCATCTGTTATACGGATCATAGCATTAGCTCAATAGTTGACTTCTATAGTAGGTTATAATACGCCCATTGCCGTGGTACTACAACGTGCGGCAAACGCACCAAATCTGCAATGATGCGACGCCCTGCTTCTGTAACAGTGTAGCGATTTCCGCTATGGTGCTGCCAGTGGTAACCACATCATCCAGCAGCGCCACATGTTTTCCTGCCAGGTTCTCATCACAACGAAAAGCCCCACGCAGATTACGCCGCCGCAGGCGCGCTATCAATTGCTGTTGTGGCGCGGTTGCCCTGATGCGGCGTAAGGCCGCAGGGCGATATTCGCAGCCCAACCAGCGGGCCAGTGGCAGGGCCAACAGCTCGCTTTGGTTATAGCCACGTCGCCAGCAGCGTTTATCCTGCAAGGGTACCGCTAAAATCACCTCCGGTCTGTTCAGATGTTGCTCTCGCTGCGCCTGCAGCCAGTGCAGCAGGATCAAACGAGCCAGAGTGGGAGCCAGTGCGGGTGTCTGCTGGAATTTGAAATTTTTCACCAGGGTGCTGATGGGCGGGCGATAATCCGAAACAAATACCAAGGCTTGCCAAGGGGGCGCCTTTTGCAGACATCGTCCGCAAGGCTGATGGGGAGCGCCACTGGGCAAACCGCAAACCGGGCAGCAACAGGGTTTGGCGGGCAACGTGCGTAGGCAGTAGCTGCAGATACCCTGTTGCATCAGCCGTAATGGTTGCCGGCATAGCCAACAGCGGCTGTGGATTGGTAGCATAGTCACCTCCGTTTTAGCAGGACAATAACTGATGACTGAGCTGTATTGGAAAACACTGGGAGAGGGCGATCGCGATCTTGTGCTGCTGCACGGATGGGGATTGAATGCCGAGGTCTGGGGTTGCACATTGGAGCGATTGGCTCCGCATTTTCGCCTACATCTGGTGGACTTGCCTGGCTATGGCCGCAGCCAGGGCTATGGGGCCGTCTCGTTAACGGAGATGGCAGAGATACTGCTGGCCGCAGCACCCAAGCAGGCTTATTGGCTGGGGTGGTCCCTTGGTGGATTGGTTGCCGGGCAGATCGCCCTTATGCAGCCTGAGCGGGTAACCGGGCTGATCACCGTAGCTTCTTCGCCCTGCTTTACGGCGCACGACCCGTGGCCGGGGATCCGCCCGGAGGTGCTCAGTGGCTTCCAGCAGCAGCTCAGCCATGATTTCCAGCGCACCGTGGAACGTTTTCTGGCGTTGCAAACGTTGGGCACGGAAAGCGCTCGTCAGGATGCGCGCCAGTTAAAAACCGTAGTGCTTAATCAGCCGATACCGGGCGTTGAGGTGCTGAACGGAGGCCTGGAGATGCTACGTACGGTGGATCAACGCCAAGCGTTGGCGGCACTGACGATGCCGGTACTGCGTATTTATGGTTACCTCGACGGGCTGGTGCCGCGCAAAGTGGCTAGCCTGTTGGATGAATTGTGGCCAAACTCCACCTCGGAGGTGATCGCCAAAGCGGCCCATGCGCCGTTTATCTCTCACCCCGAAGCATTCGCTAACATTATTAATCAATTTGTTGCAACCGAGTAATGGCGCGGTCTGGCGGCGATATCTCATTGATTACAGATTATAAACGCACAAAACGACGGTAAATTTTTAACCAATAAGTGGATAAAAACTAAACCTGTTCGATACTTGAAGGGGTAAATGCGTGGCTACAAGGTGAATATAAGCTTATCAATCTTCACTTTGGCGATTTGTTTCTGGGCAGAGGGAGCTTCGTCAGGGAAAGCAACGAAGCTGTTAGACGTCGCAGTAGCCAAGCTCGATGACGCATTTGTTGTGAGTCGCTTTCATAAAAATCCAATTTATCCATTGAGAGGTATTATCATGAAATCATTGAAGATGATCGTTGCGGCGTTGATTGTAGGTTCAGTGTCTTTCGGTTCGATGGCTGCAACCTTGCTAACTAAGGACGAGCTGGATAAGAACCCAGGCAAGTATGAGAAAATTGGTACCGTGTCTTCAACAGCACAGGCCACCGATCCGATGGACTTGAAAGATGAATTGTCCAAACTGGCCGATGAGAAAGGGGGCCAATACTATGTCGTGCTGGCTGCCCGTGAGCACGGCAAGTTCAGCGCCGTAGCGGATGTGTATAAAGACAAGCAATAATCTTCAAGTAGGGGGTGCAGGCAAACTATTGCGCCCCTGTATTCACCCCTTCAAACGATAAATCACCGTGTTACAAGCCAGCCCTTCTGGGCAACTCTTACAGCTGCCGCTCAGGCATTCGCTGCTATCG
The DNA here is from genome assembly GCF_019968685.1 of Serratia sp. JSRIV006. Classification (NCBI taxonomy): domain Bacteria; kingdom Pseudomonadati; phylum Pseudomonadota; class Gammaproteobacteria; order Enterobacterales; family Yersiniaceae; genus Serratia; species Serratia sp. JSRIV006. Next base: position 5,371,360 of record NZ_CP074137.1, on the reverse strand, counting down.
AGCTCAATACGTTCAACTTTCCCCATGGCGGTCAAACGTTGCAGCATTGCTTCAACCAATGGCAAGGGCGTTGCCAACTGCTGACTCAGTTGTTGCGCCTGAGCGCTGCCCCGAAGGGCAAGCGCATCACGGATTTGCAGCAGGCTGGCCATTAGTGGCAGTCACCCGAACTTTGACAACAGGACGCCGAGGTGGTGCTACGCAAACGGATCGTTACGCGGCTACGAGCCTTGCGCAAGCCCAATAGTACCAGCGCATTGAACAGCAGCACGATCAGGATCGCTGTCGCGCTGTATTGCGGATGCTGGCTGAAGGTCGCGATCTGATAGAACAGCGTTGCCAGCGAATAGGCCACGTTCAGCCCCCACAGGATGGAGAAGGTCATCCAACCCCGGCTGGACTCACGTGCAATAGCGCCCATCACCGAAACGCAGGGAACGTAAAGCAACACGAAAATCAGATAGCTGTAGGCAGAGATTGAAGTGCCAAATTTGCTACTCATAACGCCCATTGAGCCCACGCCCATCTCACCATCACCCTTGCTGGCTTCGATAGGGTTGGAGAGTACGCTCAGGCTGAAGGTGCTCTTCAGGCCCTGCCAGGTTTCATTGACGGCGGCGCCGAGCTCATCAAGCAGGTTGAAGTTGGCGGCATCGAAGTGCTCATTGGTGATGTTCTCTGCGGTGTACAGCGTGTTGAGCGTCCCGACCACCACTTCTTTGGCCATCGCCCCGGTTACCAACCCGACGGTTGCTTGCCAGTTATCATTGTGTACGCCCATTGGCTGCAATAATGGCGTCAGCACTTTGGAAACCGAGGCCAGCGCTGAATCATTGATGCTGTCTACCGGCTGCCCGCTGAACGAGAAGCTGTTCAAGCCGCCAATAAAGATGCTGGCAATCACGATCACTTTCCCGGCGCGCAGCACAAAACCTTTCAGGCGTTGCCAGGTTTGCAGCAACAGGCTTTTCAGATGCGGCACGTGATAAACCGGCAGCTCCATCACGAACGGTGATGCTTCGCCGCGCATGATGGTGTATTTCAGCACCAGGCCGGTGAGGATCGCCACCACGATGCCGAGCATATACAGCGAGAACACCACGCCCGCGCCATCCTGGCCGAAGAAGGCCGCGGCGAATACGGCAAAGATTGCCAAACGCGCGCCGCAGGACATAAAGGGGGCCATCATGATGGTGATCAGGCGTTCACGTGGGGCATCCAAGGTGCGTGCGCCCATAATGGACGGCACGTTACAGCCAAAGCCGACGATCAGCGGCACAAAGGATTTACCCGGCAGCCCGAGCGCCTGCATCAGGCGGTCCATCACAAATGCCGCTCGCGCCATATAGCCGGAGTCTTCCAGGAATGACAGGAACAGATACATCATGCCGATCTGGGGAACCAGCGGCAGCACGGTATTGATACCGCCCCCCACGCCCTGCGCCAGGAAGACGGTCAGCCACTGCGGGAAATGCAGGGTATAACCGATCCACTGGATGCCCTGAATAAAGATGGCCGCCGAACCGAGATCGAAGATTGGTTGCAGTGCGCCACCGATGTTGATCGCCAATACGAACATGATGTACATCACCAGCAGGAAGATCGGCACCCCCAGCCAGCGGTTGAGGATCACCCGATCCAGTACCTCCGTCAGGCGGTTTGGCAATGCCAGCTTGGAGTTGCTGACCGCATCGCAGATAGTGGCGATCGACTGGTAGCGGGCATCGGCAATTACCAGCGCGGGATCTTCCTGCTGCTGCTGTTGCAGCGCTTGCCTGGAATGAGCCAGCAGATCGGTGGCGTTCCCGGCTAACTGATGGCTGTAGATGTCGCCCTCCAGCATTTGCAGGGCCAGCCAGCGGCGTTGTTCGGTGGGCAACTGTTGAGGCATGGCCTCGGTCAGCGTAGCGATTTCGTCTAACAGCAGCGGCGGATAGGCTACCAGCGCTTTTAACTCATTGAAGCGGTGATTGTCGATGGTCTGTTTCAGCAGGCCAATGCCGTCGGCCTTGGTGGAAACCATGGATACCACCGGGCAGCCAAGGCGCTCGGCCAGGGCGGCGACATCGATCTCAATATTCTGGCTCTTGGCAATATCTTGCATGTTCAAGGCCACGATGCACGGAATACCCAGCTCCAGCAGTTGCAGCGTCAGGTAGAGGTTGCGTTCCAGATTGGAGGCATCGACCACGTTGATCAGCATATCCGCATCGCCGCTCAGGATGTAGTGACAGGCGATCTGCTCATCCAGCGAGGTTTGTTCGGAGATGGTGGTGAGCGAGTAGGTGCCTGGTAAATCAACCAGCGTAACCTGCGACTGCGGCGTCGTAAACTGGCCCTCTTTACGCTCAACCGTCACCCCGGCCCAGTTACCGACCCGCTGGCGTGCTCCGGTGAGCTGGTTGAACAGCGTCGTCTTGCCCGAGTTCGGGTTACCGATTAAGCCAATAGTGATTTTTTTCATAAACCAACGTGATATCAGTAAATTAAGTATCGGCCGTGTTTGCACACGGCAACTGCCTGAGGCGGGGACAGCGCGTTACGCTTGGCTATCTAGCAGGATCAGGTCTATATCTTTTTTCCGCAGTACCAGGCTAACGCGGCGAGTCTTTATTTCTATCGGATCGCCAAATGGTGCCACGCGTACCACATCAAACTGCGAGCCGGGCAGCATGCCAAGCGACAGTAATTTCTGGCGGTAGGCCGGGCTAATCTCGCTGGAGAAACCGGTAATTTTATAGGTATGTTTAGGAAGCAGCTGCATATTGCCTTCTCAATGCGTTGAGCATTCCCACAGGAATGACACCTTCAGAACATTTGCTGCCCAGACTACCTGTGAAAAGGTGTATGGGGCCAGGAGCGCCGAGCCAAAAACAGAGCAATGAATACACAGAATCATAGTGATAACAATTATCGTATTCAATACGGAATGTATGGGCAATTGTAAATGCTGTCATATCTGCAATGGACGCCTTGCCAGCTCCTGTTTTAGCACTAAGCCAAACGCACTGCAAATGAGTGCAAAAGGTTAATTAAGTTGCAAGTTTGTGCATTTTCTTGCGGTAATGAAACAGTTGTAGCTCTATTGGCGTGGCTGAAAGTTTTATGGCGCAGATCTGGCAACATCGCCTGCTGTAAATGAGAGGGGTAAGTATTTGTGTTTACGACACAATCGACGAACTGAAAAGGTGGTGTTAATAAGGGTGTTAACAACGGAGTATTTTTACCGGAGTGCGGGCTTTAAGCGATAGCTCGAAATCGGGTGGCAAAATAATCGCCATTTTATTGCGGTAGGTCAAAATTGTTGGGGTGGCGCTAGAAGGGCAACTGGCAAAATTGCCTTCATTTCTGCCATCACTCACCTATAAACTTCACTGGCACAGCCGTCGTCAACCAGACCCCATTATCAGCCTGATAAAATCTAAAACCATTTTGGTACATTGCCAGGGCATCAATGGTTAACACAATAGGCTTGCCATGCCGTTGGCCAACGGCGGTCGCTGTAGTGATATCAGCGGATAGATGCACATACTGACGGGAGCCAGCGAGCAATCCGTCTTGATTAATTGAAGCGATAAAACGTGTTGCCGTGCCATGGTAAAGGTACTGTGGCGGGGTCTGTTCCTGATAGCTGATATCAACCTGTTTTGAGGAGTGCCCCTGTACAGCGCGGATATAACCACCATCATCAGAAATAGAGAAGCGCTTCTTGTCGCTGTTCTCTACAACCGATCTTAGTAGCTGCAGGTCAAGTATCCTACCCTTTTTAGCTGCACAGGCGATAAGCGAGTCGAGATTTGCCCATCCTTCACTGTCCAGCGCTAAACCGATAGATTCTGGTTGGTGGCGTAATACATAGCTTAAAAACTTGCTCACTTCCTGATTTTGATGACTCATTTCACATTCCTTGTTGTTAGTATCCGCATATTACTGGGTAATCTATGGCTGGTGTCAATCAAGAGAGCAATTTTGCTGACGCTATGTAAGGTGGGATGCCATCCCCGCTAGTGGATTGATGACTAATTTACCTACGAACTCCAGAAGTCCATAGTTGAATACATGGATCTCATCGACCGTAATAAATCCGCGCTGTCTCTTGAGCGCAGAACCGATCAAGAGACAGCCGAAGGAGGGGATAAGGGTTTATCCCCTCAGCTCATTATTTCTTGCCAAATGCGGCGGCCAGCGCGTCACCCATAGCGCTGTTACCTGCCGGGGTGCTGTTGCGTGGTTTAGGCTTATTAGCCGCTGGGCGTGAGTTTTTATCGCGAGCTGGAGCGCTATTATTGCCCCCGCCACGGCGTGGTGAACCTTCACCCGGTTGCTCATCCAGGCGCATGCTCAGCGCGATACGCTTACGCTGCAGATCCACCTCCATCACCTTCACCTTGACGATATCACCGGCTTTTACCACGGTATGCGGATCTTCAACGAACTTGTCCGCCAGTGACGAGATGTGCACCAGGCCATCCTGATGGACGCCGATATCAACAAAGGCACCAAAGTTAGTGACGTTGGTGACCGAACCTTCCAGGATCATACCCACTTGCAGGTCGTTGAGGGTTTCCACCCCTTCGGCGAAGGTAGCCGTTTTGAATTCCGGGCGTGGGTCGCGGCCCGGTTTTTCCAGCTCTTTCAGGATGTCGGTGACCGTTGGTACGCCGAATTTCTCATCGGTAAAGTCGCTGGCTTTCAGGCTGCGTACCGCGCTCGGGTTGCCCATCAAATCTTGCAGAGCCTGGCGGGTTGCGGCCAGAATGCGTTCCACCACCGGGTAGGTTTCCGGGTGAACGGTTGACGCATCCAGCGGGTTATCGCCGTGGTTGATGCGTAGGAAGCCCGCGCATTGCTCGAAGGCTTTTGGCCCCAAACGGCTCACTTTCAGCAGCTGTTCACGATTGCTGAAGCGGCCATTCTCATCACGCCAGGTGACGATATTCTGCGCCATCATGCGTGTCAGACCAGCTACACGGGTCAGCAGCGGCACGGAGGCGGTGTTCAGATCAACGCCAACGGCGTTCACACAGTCTTCCACCACCGAGTCCAGTTTCTTGGCTAACTGGCTTTGGCTGACGTCGTGTTGGTATTGGCCCACGCCGATAGATTTCGGATCGATTTTCACCAGTTCCGCCAACGGATCTTGCAGACGGCGGGCGATGGAAACCGCACCGCGCAGCGAAACGTCCAGGTTTGGGAACTCCAACGCGGCCAGCTCGGAAGCGGAATACACCGAAGCTCCGGCCTCGCTGACGATCACTTTCTGGGCTTTAACGTCTGGGAACTGCTGTTGCAGCTCGGCAAAGAAACGCTCGGTCTCGCGGGATGCGGTGCCGTTACCGATGGCAACCAGCTCAACCTTGTGTTTGATACACAGCGCGGCAACGACCGCAGCGGCTTTGGCTGCCTGCCCGGTGTGCGGATAGACGGTATCGGTGGCAACCAGCTTGCCGGTGGCATCTACCACCGCCACTTTAACGCCGGTGCGCAGGCCTGGATCCAGGCCCATGGTGGCGCGCATACCGGCCGGAGCGGCCATCAGCAAATCGTGCATGTTGCGGGCGAAAACGTTGATCGCTTCGTCTTCCGCGCGCTCACGCAGGGTACTCATCAGCTCGGTTTCCAGATGCAGCAACACCTTGATACGCCACGTCCAGTTAACCACGGATTTACGCCAGGCATCTGCCGGCGCGTTGTTCAGGCGCAGGTTGAGATGGTTGGTGATAATCAGCTCGCCCTGGCTTTCACGCGGGGTTTCTTCAAACTGCGGATCGGCGTTCAGCGCCAGTTGCAGCACGCCTTCATTGCGGCCACGGAACATCGCCAGCGCACGGTGCGAAGGCACTTGCGCAATTGGTTCGTGGTGATCGAAGTAGTCACGGAATTTCGCGCCTTCCTCTTCTTTTCCCTCGACAACCTTGGACACCAGATGGGCGTTTTTCCACAGGTAGTCACGCACCTTGGCCAGCAGGGCAGCGTCTTCGGCAAAGCGTTCCATCAGGATGTAGCGTGCGCCGTCCAGCGCCGCTTTGACGTCTGCCACACCCTTCTCTGCATCGACAAACCCTTCGGCCAGTTGCTCTGGCTGCTGTTGCGGATCTTGCCACAGGGAGTCTGCCAGCGGTTCCAGACCAGCTTCAATAGCGATCTGCCCACGGGTGCGGCGTTTCGGTTTGTAGGGCAAGTAAAGGTCTTCGAGTTCGGTTTTGCTTTGCGTGGCGTTGATTGCCCCCGCTAACTGCTCGGTCAGTTTACCCTGATCTTCAATGGACTTGAGAATGGTTTGGCGGCGATCTTCCAGTTCACGCAGATAGCCCAGACGAGTCTCCAACTGACGCAGTTGGGTATCATCCAGGCCCCCGGTGACTTCCTTACGATAGCGTGCGATAAACGGCACGGTATTACCTTCATCCAGCAGACGGATGGCGGAGTCAACTTGCTCCGGGCGGGCCTGCAGTTCGGTTGCAATAATGCGGCTCAGTGGATCAGTCATAAGTCAGGTATCTGTTAGCAGCGATAATCGATAGGGGGATAGTTATACGTTTTGCAGGGGGAAAATGCCAGTCCAGAGGGCCGAGGTTTTGATGGGCGCAGCATGCGGCGCCCCTAAGGTCTCAACTATTCTTCGTCTTTGATATATTCGATCTCGTTGACCGTCCAGTAGGCAATACCTGCCGGGGTCTCAACCGTAGCCGTATCTCCCACCTCTTTTTTCAGCAAGGCGCGAGCCATGGGTGAGTCGATGGAGATGTAGTCTTTACGGCCAAAGATTTCGTCGTAACCCACGATGCGAAAGCGTTTGGTATCGCCATCGTCATTCTCGATCTCTACCCAGGCCCCAAAGAACACCTTGCCCGCCTGCTGCGGCGAATAATCGACAATTTTCAGTTGCTCAAGGCACTTGGTGAGATAACGTACTCGACGATCGATCTCACGCAGCCGCTTCTTATTGTATTGGTAATCGGCGTTTTCACTTCGGTCGCCCAGGCTGGCGGCCCAGGTGACTTTCTTGGTCACTTCCGGGCGGTCTTCACGCCACAGAAAATCCAATTCTTTTTTGAGCTTGTTGTAACCCTCACGGGTGATCAGCAATGTTTTCATCGTCATCCATCATCAAATCACAGGAGCAGTGGCATTCTCGCATAAAGCGGCCACCATATCCGTTGGCGTTTTTTTTATAAACCTGAGGTACACTGCCAATTCGCCAGTCTTGCGGTTTTCTGCCAAGAGTGTACATCATACGCAGCGGGAAGTTGTTTACCGATTTGCCGCTCCGGTTTAAGTGAAAATTGTTGATATTTGGGCAAAAGAATAAGCTTTGTAACAATTTCGGCTAGAATATATACCATTAAACGCTGTCAGTAATGATGGAGTTTTTGAACAATACGAGGCTGTTGCCAAATAGCCGCCAGCGGTGCCAATGCATAAGTGCGGGCCACAGTCTAGAATCAGGCAATACAGCCTTTGGGAGTCAGACAATGCAAGAGAATCACAAGATTCTGGTCGTCGATGATGACATGCGCCTGCGCGCGCTTTTAGAGCGTTACTTAACCGAACAGGGCTTCCAGGTTCGCAGCGTTGCCAACGCTGAGCAAATGGATCGTTTGCTGACGCGTGAGTCTTTCCATCTGATGGTATTAGACCTGATGTTGCCGGGTGAGGATGGGCTATCCATTTGCCGCCGCCTGCGCAGTCAAAGCAACCCGATGCCGATCATTATGGTGACCGCGAAGGGTGAAGAAGTGGACCGTATCGTCGGGCTGGAAATCGGTGCCGATGACTATATCCCTAAGCCGTTCAACCCGCGTGAACTGCTTGCCCGTATCCGTGCCGTGCTGCGCCGTCAGGCCAACGAACTGCCGGGTGCGCCTTCTCAGGAAGAGGCGGTGATAGCCTTTGGTAAATTCAAACTGAACCTCGGCACGCGCGAGATGTTCCGTGAAGATGAGCCTATGCCATTAACCAGCGGTGAATTTGCCGTGCTGAAAGCCTTGGTCAGCCACCCACGCGAACCGTTATCGCGCGATAAGCTGATGAATCTGGCCCGTGGCCGCGAATACAGCGCGATGGAGCGTTCCATCGACGTGCAGATCTCGCGCCTGCGCCGCATGGTCGAAGAAGATCCGGCACATCCACGCTATATCCAGACCGTTTGGGGTCTTGGCTACGTCTTCGTCCCGGACGGCAGTAAGGCATGAGGCGATTACGCTTTTCACCGCGTAGCTCGTTTGCCCGAACTTTGCTGTTGATCGTCACCTTGCTGTTCGTCAGCCTGGTGACGACCTATCTGGTGGTGCTTAACTTCGCCATCCTGCCCAGTCTGCAGCAGTTCAATAAGGTATTGGCGTACGAAGTTCGTATGCTGATGACCGATCGGCTGCAACTGGAGGACGGTACCTTGCTTGAGGTGCCGCCAGCGTTCCGCCGCGAGATCTACCGCGAGCTGGGCATTTCGCTTTATACCAACGCGGCTGCTGAAGAGAGCGGCCTGCGCTGGGCACAACACTACCAGTTCCTTAGTCAGCAGATGGCGCAGCAACTGGGTGGCCCGACCGACGTCCGCGTCGAGGTGAATAAAAACTCCCCGGTGGTCTGGCTGAAAACCTGGTTGCAGCCGGATATCTGGGTGCGCGTCCCGCTGACCGAAATCCATCAAGGCGATTTTTCGCCGCTGTTCCGCTACACCCTGGCGATTATGCTGCTGGCGATAGGCGGCGCCTGGCTATTTATCCGCATTCAGAACCGCCCTCTGGTGGAGCTGGAGCACGCCGCCTTGCAGGTAGGCAAAGGCATTATTCCGCCGCCGCTACGTGAGTATGGTGCCTCTGAGGTGCGCTCGGTAACCCGGGCCTTCAACCAGATGGCCTCTGGGGTGAAGTTGCTGGCCGACGATCGCACGCTGCTGATGGCGGGGGTCAGTCATGACCTGCGCACGCCGTTGACGCGTATCCGTCTGGCGACGGAAATGATGAGCGAGCAAGACGGTTATCTGGCGGAGTCGATCAATAAAGATATCGAAGAATGTAACGCCATCATCGAACAGTTTATTGATTACCTGCGTACCGGCCAGGAGATGCAAACCGAAATTTGCGATTTGAATTCCATTCTGGGCGAAGTGGTGGCCACCGAAAGTGGCTACGAGCGGGTGATTGAAACCGATATTCTGCCGGGTGAGCTGATGGTGGATGTGCATCCGCTCTCGATCAAACGTGCGGTGGTGAATATGGTGGTGAATGCGGCGCGCTATGGCAACGGCTGGATCAAGGTCAGCAGCGGGCGAGAACTGCAGCGCGGCTGGTTCCAGGTGGAGGATGATGGCCCCGGTATCAAGCCGGAAGAGCTGAAGCACCTGTTCCAACCTTTTGTGCGCGGCGACAGTGCGCGTAGCACCAGCGGCACCGGGCTAGGGCTGGCGATCGTGCAGCGCATCATTGACGCTCATGCTGGCGTGCTGGATATCGGCACCAGCGAGCGTGGTGGGCTGCGTATCCGAGCCTATCTCCCAATACCGATCGAGAAGAAAGAAACTTCCAGCGGGAATCCGCCAGCCAAAGAGAACGCCTGATATCCTGACTTAAGGCCGCAGCATTGTGGCCTGGTCAATATTAACGGGCGCAGCATGCAGCGCCCCTACAAATTGACCACAAGTGCAAGTCAGCCACGAATTCAAACCAACCTCAAGTGCAAATCAGCCAAAAATAGAAAAGGCGCGGAATTCCGCGCCTTGGCTTAGGAGGTAATCAACGCTATTACAGTTTCGGACCCGAGCTGACCAGTGCAGCGCCTGCCGGGGTATCGGTGTATTTGTCGAAGTTGGTGATAAAGCGGTTCGCCAGATCGTGCGCCTTCTCTTCCCACTGTTCTATGTTGGCATAGGTGGCACGTGGGTCGAGGATGGCCGGATCAACGCCTGGCAGGGCGGTAGGCATCGACAGATCGAAGATTGGCAGCGTGATGGTTTCTGCCTTATCGATTTCACCGTTGAGGATGGCGTCGATAATGCCGCGGGTGTCTTTGATCGAGATACGCTTACCGGTGCCGTTCCAGCCGGTATTGACCAGGTAAGCCTGGGCTCCGGCTGCCTGCATGCGCTTGACCAGCACTTCTGCATACTGGGTTGGGTGCAGTGACAGGAATGCCGCGCCAAAGCAGGCAGAGAAGGTTGGCGTTGGCTCGGTAACGCCGCGCTCGGTACCGGCCAGTTTGGCGGTGAAACCGGACAGGAAGTGGTACTGGGTCTGGTTGGCCGTCAGGCGTGATACCGGTGGCAGTACGCCGAAGGCGTCCGCAGTCAGGAAGATCACCTTGGTAGCGTGGCCTGCTTTGGACACCGGCTTGACGATATTGTGGATGTGGTAGATCGGATAGGAAACGCGGGTGTTCTCGGTTTTCGATCCGTCGTTGAAGTCCACGGTGCCGTCGGCCAATACGGTGACGTTTTCCAGCAGCGCATCACGCTTGATGGCGTGATAGATATCTGGCTCGGCTTCTTCCGACAACTTGATGGTCTTGGCGTAGCAGCCGCCTTCGAAGTTGAAGACGCCATCGTCATCCCAGCCGTGTTCGTCATCGCCAATCAGTTGGCGTTTCGGATCGGTGGACAGGGTGGTTTTACCGGTGCCGGACAGGCCGAAGAACACCGCCACGTCGCCTTTCTCGCCCACGTTGGCCGAGCAGTGCATGGAGGCAATGCCTTTAAGCGGTAGCAGGTAGTTCATGATGGAGAACATACCCTTTTTCATTTCGCCGCCGTACCAGGTGCCGCCGATCAGCTGCATACGCTCGGTCAGGTTGAATGCCACGAAGTTTTCCGAGTTCATTCCCTGCTGCTGCCAGTTCGGGTTGGTGCACTTGGCGCCGTTCATCACCACGAAATCAGGCTCAAAGCCCTGCAGTTCTTCATCGCTCGGGCGGATAAACATGTTTTTGACGAAATGCGCTTGCCAGGCCACTTCTGTGATAAAGCGGACTTTCAGGCGGGAGTCTGCGTTAGCACCGCAGAAGGTATCGACCACGAACAGGCGCTTGCCGGAAAGCTGCTCGGTGACCAATTTTTTCAGATCTGCCCAGACTTCAGGGCTGAGAGGTTTGTTATCGTTCTTGCCTTTACCTTGATCGGCCCACCAGACGGTGTCCCGGGTGATATCGTCACGGACGATGTACTTATCTTTTGGCGAACGGCCGGTGAAGATGCCGGTATCGACGGCAACGGCACCCAGATTGGTTACTACACCACGCTCAAACCCTTGCAGTGAAGGGTCCGTTTCTTCCTTAAACAGTAATTCATAACTCGGATTGTGAACGATTTCACCAACGTTATGAATTCCATAAGCGGCAAGATCCTGGTGGGTTATACCATTAACACGCATGTCACTACTCCTTGATCACAGAATTTCTGGCGACAATTGTAGGGATCCATGGCGATGTAACCGCGATAGGTATCAAATATTTAACGTATTAAACGTTTTTTAGTTACGTTATGAGATGTAGACCACGGAATAAAGCAAGCGTGCAAACGGCGAGGGCTGACGTGCGTCACAACTCGACGCACGTCACACCGCGGTGTTGCTTAATGCAGTTGGGTGTTGCTGTCGGCATTGCCGTTGTGGAGGGCGGCGATGTCTAACGCATCGAATACATAATGATTACCACAGTAATCACAGTGCATATCGATGTTGCCATCCTGTTCCAGCATATCGGCCACTTCTTCCGCTGGCAGCGTGATCAAGGCATCGGCACAGCGCTGGCGTGAACAGGTACAGCGGAAGATCACGTCCTGAGGTTCGTACAGCGTAACCTCTTCCTGATGATAGAGGCGATACAGCACTTCGTTGGCCGGCAGGGTGAACAGCTCGTGATCCTTGATGGTGGCGGTCAGCTGCACCAGATGGTCGAAATCATCGGCATTGCCATCCTGAGCTGGCAGTACCTGCAGCAGCATACCGGCAGCCGCAGGTTTGCCTTCAGCTTCACCGGTACGGATAAACAGGCGCGTTGGCAACTGTTCGGACTGGCGGAAATACCCTTCCAGACACTGGGCCAGCGTTTCACCTTCCAGACCCACCACGCCCTGATAGCGTTCACCTTCAGACGGGCTGATGGTGATCACCATAATGCCGTTACCCAGCATCTGGTGCAGGGTGCTGTCGGCCACAATCTCGCCTTCGACACGGGCTACACCACGCATCTCCTGGCGATTATTGCCGTTGATCACTGCCAGTTTCAGCGGGCCGTCGCCTTGCACCTGAACGGTAATGTCACCGTCGAACTTCAGCGTGGCGGTCAGCAGGCTGGTGGCTACCAGCAACTCGCCCAGCAGTTTTTGTACCGGTGCCGGATAATCATGGTTGGTCAGGATGTGCTGATAGGTTTCGCTGACGGTAACCAGCTCACCGCGCACCGCGTAGTTTTCGAACAGGTAACGGTGTAATTGGTCATGGTTGGACATAGTTTTCTCTCATTGAGGCGAGGGATTATTCCTGCTCGCCAAATTTAAATTTAATCAAATCGCGCCGCTCTTTCTTGTCCGGACGACGATCCGGATGCGGCATGGTCAGCGCATTCATCTTGCGTGCCAGCGCCACTTTCTCGCGATTGGCAATGCTGGCCTCGGTTTCCTGATACATCAGCTGCGCCTCGTCGGCTCCACGCCGTTGGCTATTGATGGCCAGCACGATGACAGTGCGTTCGTCGTTGCCCTGACGCAGCTTGATTTCGGCATTGATTTCAACGGCTTTACTCGGCTTGCCGCGCTGCCCGTTGTAGTGCACCTTGCCGCCGTCGATCATGTCACGGGCCAGTGCGCGGGTTTTGTAAAATCGGGCGGCCCACAGCCATTTATCCAGGCGGACGGCCTCATCCGGTGTTGCTTTGGCTTTCATTGCTCCCTCCGTTCCAAGGCCGGTATCAACTGGCGGTAGTCGCTCATTGACGGATAACGCTGGAAAGTTTTACTCGCCATGCTGGAATCCGGGTTCTGCACGCCTAGGCAGTAGCGGATACCAAACTTGCTTGCGGCATCCAGGATCGGTTCACCATCATCCACAAACAGCGTGCGCTGCGGGTCAAAGCCGGTTAGTTGCTGAACTGCCTGCCACAGACGCTGATCTTCCTTTGGATAACCAAATGTGTGGGTGGAAAGTAATAAATCAAGGTGTCGATCCAAACCGGTGTGCTCAACCTTCACCGCCAGACTGTGTGGATGCGCGTTGGTGAGCAGGATGGTGCGCTGCCCGGCATCGCGTAACGCCTGCAAAAATGGTTGGGTATCTTCACGCAGCCGAGCGCGGTTACCGACTTCGCTGGTCATTTGGTAGATATTCAGCCCTAGGCGTTCGCTCCAGTAATCAAAGCAATACCAGTTCATGGTGTGTTGCACGGCCAGGTATTCCTGGTGAATGATTTTGCTGGCGTCGTCGAAGGGAATGTCTCGTTGCTCACTCAACGCCTGCGGTACCAGCGTTAGCCAAAAATGGCTGTCGAATTCAAGATCCAGCAGGGTGCCGTCCATATCCAGCAGTACGGTATCAATATCGTGCCAGTCAAACTCAGGAACCATGTACCAACTCCATAGGCGGGATAGCGGTATCCCGCGGATGATAAAAAACATACAGCCTAGTATAGGCGGATGGCAGGTTGGAGGCTACGCCATCGGGCGTATGGACATCGGGGTGAGCTGCGGGTTGAAGCAACTGTCGTAATAGCGCTGGATATCGGCGAGGCGATGTTGGTTTTTGCGCCTGCGTTGTACCAACCGCCAGGAGTTGTAACCCAGCACGACGACCAACACCAGCAACAGCAGGCTGGTGCCAAGATAGCGCCACAGGGTCACGATATCCGGTTCACTATGCAGGGCGATATGCCGAGTGCCGTTGGCATCGACAAAGATATTGGTGATCACCCCGTTTGCCCGGAACGGCGTATGTAGCAACATGCTGCTAAGACGCTGTAGTTCTTTCCATTGGTCGAGTGAGTTGTATTCGTTCAGCGGCTGTGTGGGCAAGGGATAATCCACCAACTGCTTGCCTTCGTCACTGGTAATCAAAAAACCGCCCGGTGGTGGGCTGTTGAGGGCCGCAGCTGCCTGACGGGTTTCCCGCACCACGAAGGCAGAGGTAGCCGCGTTACTCAGGTTTTCCAGCGATTCAGCACTGACCGGACGCAGCAGGACGTTAACGCCTTCCAGCGCCCCGGATTTGGCCCGTTTCACCAGGTTGGCCCAGTTCTTGACGTTACCCAGATTGACCAGCGCATTCTTCAAGCGCACACAGTCGGCCTCCGTGCCACACAGGTCCTGCGTTTTCAATACGATATCCGCAAAGTCATCCAACAGGATCATGCCTGACTTTTCAATGGCGCTGGCCAACTGTGGGTTCACTTTCTGCTCGGCACCGCTTGGGTGCAGTTGCCGGTTGATGGTGGCCATCAGCGCAGCCGCTTTATCGATCACTTCCGATTCGGGCTGTGGCAGCGGGGTCGCCGTATTCCAGTAGATCCCAGAACAATCGAAAGGCATAAAGCTTGGCGCAGTGGCGCTGTTGTTGCCCGAAGGAACGTAGCACATGCCGTTGCCCTGAATTTTCAGCCTATCGCCGATATGCAGTGGAATGGCCTCCAGCGCCTGAACGCTGGTGACTTCCGTTTTCTGTGTGCCCTGTAACCACGCGGTGCTCAATTTAGCGGGTAGGCTGAGTGGAATGTAGATTAACAGTAACAACAGCACCACGAGCGAACTGGCCGCTAATACGGCGTTCTTGCCCCAATGCTGCAAGGGGAAGTTTTTCACTTCGTCATGCAGGGAAAGATAGTGCCCTTGACGTACCACCTGCCGGTTGAGGTAGATATCCACATTGGTGGTTTTACCCAGGTCTGCATTCAGGTAAGGCAACCAGTGCGGGGGGTAGATCAAATCGATAATGCCAAAAGAGATATTACTGATTTGCCCCTGATTGGACTCACCGAATAACCCCCAGCGCTTTGGCGTGCCGCGCAGACAGTGCACCTCTTTCAGCTCTTTTTCGCTCGGGCGGCGCAACAGATGCCAGCAGCTCCAGACGATCATCAGCACCGCTACCAGAATGATCCAGGGGATCACTACCACCGGACTGATCAGGCTAAGGAACAGCAGCAGTAGGGCAGCAGAGATGAGGGCCGCTTCCTTGACGCCGTTCGGCCGGTTAAGCTCATGTTCCTCGCGGGTTTCCTTGCGAATGTTCACCAACTCAATATGTTCGCTCTCTTCTTTGCGGATGGAGGCGTTCCTTGTCGGGGTTGTAGTCACTACCGGCGAAGGTGGGCTGTCGTAAATATGATCCAGCAGCGAATGGCCGTTGAGTGAGATCACCAGCGGTAGAGTCTGGGTCTTGATCACTTCGACATGGTTATCGGCGCTGATGTACTGCTCCCAAAACGGAGGAAGATGGATCTCTTCCGAGTCGAGATAGTAGCGCCAGTTGTTGGGTTCATCGCTTGCCAGACCATAGCGGGTAATGGCATGGGTGATCGGGTAAACGTTGTCGCTCTGTGCGGTCAACGCCAGCCTGGCAGAAGGCAGGGAAGCGGAACCTGACAGCAGTTTGTTGCCCAGGCGGTTTTGTTGGTTGAGGTAATTCTCGATAGCTGCCCGCTCTGGCGCGGTCAGTTTGCGGTGGTTAGGTTTGACGAACGGCTGGATACCAGCCAAGGCTGGCTGGGGGCGGAATTTAAACCACAAGTAGAGGCCAGCAGCGATCAGGCAGGCTAGCGCTAAGGCCAATATCAACGCTATTGTGCTCATGCTATTCTCGTCCTACACCCATGAAACCGCCAATCTTACGCAAAGCCAGACATTATACGGAGTTAACCGCCCAGAGATAGAATGACCCACCGTTTAGTTGTTATCCGGCTCTCATTCGTGGCTATCGTTAGGCATTTACCGTACGATTTTTTAACCTGCACGAGCATAGCAATCCTCATGGTGTCCGGATATCAGGATTATCCTATTTGCCTACCTGTTTTTTTATCCACCGGGATAGCTGCTGGTCAGGTTTGTTAAAAAAAAGTAAATTACAGGCTAAGCTCGTTGCGGAAATGGTTCCCATTAACGCACAATGTGATCAAGATCGAGTTTAGCCAGTGGTTGACCCTTTTGCTGTCTGCCACAACGCGCATATTATTATCCTGGTTACCTGCCTGAGAGTACTGAGTATTCAGTGTATTATGCGGTTAACCTATTTGAGGCAATCATGGATAAACAGCTGCAAAAACCTAAAATTCTGAAAGTAGAAACGGTCGCGCGCTCGCGTTTATTTAACGTGGAGTCGGTCGATCTGGAGTTCAGTAACGGTGTGCGGCGGGTCTATGAGCGTATGCGCCCTTCGGAACGCGAAGCGGTGATGATTGTGCCGGTGATAGGGGATGATTTGCTGCTGATCCGTGAATATGCGGTGGGCACCGAATCCTATGAGCTGGGCTTCCCCAAAGGGCTGATCGATCCTGGCGAAGGGGTGTTGGAAGCCGCTAACCGCGAACTGATGGAAGAAGTCGGCTTTGGGGCCGGGCGCTTTGATTTCCTCAGCAAACTGACGATGGCACCTTCCTATTTTTCCAGCCAGATGAATATCGTGCTGGCACACGACCTCTATGCGCAAAGCCTGGAGGGGGACGAGCCAGAGCCGTTACCCCAGGTACGTTGGCCGATAGCCAACATGATGGCACTGCTGGCGGAACCGGACTTTCGTGAGGCGCGCAATGTCAGCGCATTGTTCCTGGCAGAGGCATTCCTGCGCGGTTCACGCTAACCCTCCATCGATTCATCTGCTGACAAATCCGCCTGGGCTCACAACATACGGCGCCCGCCGGTTAAGATAAAAAAATGGCCAGATTGCTCTGGCCATTGTCGTTTTTAGAACAGCTCGTGACTTTCGCCACCAGGGTCTGTCAGGGTGGTTCCGGCATCATGTACCGAGAACTCCGTGGGTTGAGTGCCTTCGATAAAGTACTCGGAACGGCTACCTCCGCCCCCGTTGGACAGTTTGCCAGTGCTCTTGTCGATGGTCACGCTGACAATCCCCGGCGGTGGAGTGACTTTCTGCTCTGGCAGGCCTTCCAGCGCCACCTTCATAAAATCATCCCAAGCCGGTTGAGCACTCTTCGCTCCACCTTCACCACCGGAAATCTGATCCGGGATGGCACCCGAAGCGGAGGCACGGCCAAGATTGCGGCGGTGATCGTCGAAACCGATCCACACCGATGTCACTGTTTCTGGGCCGTAGCCGGAGAACCAGGCATCTTTCGAACTGTTGGTGGTACCGGTTTTGCCGCCGATATCATGGCGTTTAAGATCGCGGCCTGCGCGCCAGCCGGTACCCATCCAGCCCGGTTCACCGAAGATATTGGTGTTCAATGCATCACGGATCAGGAACGACAGCGGGGTGCTGATCACATGTGGTGCATACTGCTGGTCGTTATCTTGCTGCATCTGGGCCGGGGTTACCTGCTCAAGCTGTGGCATCGGGACGTTGGCATTGTTGCCTTCCTGCGATACCGCCACGTTCTCGACGTTATCATCGGAAAGCATGGCTGAACGATGCGTATCGCCGTAGATCACCGGCAGGTTGCAGCTATCGCAGACCACTTTCGGTTTGGCTTCGAATACCGCGTTACCCGTATCGTCTTCGATCTTGGTGATGAAGTACGGGTCAACCAGATAGCCACCGTTGGCCAACACGGCATAGCCGCGAGCCACCTGTAGCGGGGTGAACGAAGCTGAACCCAGCGCCAGCGATTCCGAATGCACGATGTTTTGCGCAGGGAAACCAAAGCGTTGCAGATATTCAGCGGCATAGTCCACGCCCATGGCGCGCATTGCCCGCACCATCACCACGTTTTTCGATTGGCCTAGGCCTTGGCGTAGTCGGATAGGACCGTCGTAAGTAGGTGGCGAGTTTTTCGGCCGCCAGTCGGTACCGGCACCGGCATCCCAACGGGTGATCGGCAGATCGTTGAGGATGGTGGCCAGCGTCAGGCCCTTATCCATCGCCGCGGTATACAGGAACGGTTTGATGTTGGACCCCACCTGGCGCAGCGCCTGGGTTGCGCGGTTGAACTTGCTCTGGTTGAAATCGAAGCCGCCGACCAACGCCTTGATAGCGCCAGTATTAGGATCGAGCGACACCAGCGCCGAGTTCACGTCCGGCACCTGTGACAGCCACCAGTTGTCGTTAACTTTACGCACCCAGATCTGTTGGCCGGGCTGCACCACGTCGGTGACGCGCTTCGGCGTAGGGCCTTGCAGCGTATCGCTCTTGAACGCACGTGCCCAACGCATGCCAGACATGGGGAGCGCAATGCGGCTGCCATCGGCCAGCATGGCGGTAGCCTGTTCGGCATCCGCCTGCAGGATCACCGCAGGAGACAGCGGGCCGTAGTTCGGCAGGTTCTTCAGTGAATCGACAATCTGTTTCTGATCCCAGGCAGGCTCACCCACTTTCCACAGCACGTTTGACGGGCCGCGATAGCCGTGGCGCATGTCGTAGTTGAGGATGTTGTTACGTACCGCCTCCTGCGCACCTTGTTGCAGCCGCTTGGTGATGGTGGTGTAGACCTTGTAACCGTCGGTATAGGCGTTTTCACCGTAACGCTTGATCATCTCCTGACGCACCAGCTCTGAAAGATAAGGGGCAGAGAAGCTGATTTCCGGCGCATGGTAATTGGCTACCAAAGGTTCACTGCGGGCCTGATCGTACTGCGCCTGTGTGATGTAGCGCTCATCCAGCATTCGCGATAGCACCACGTTACGACGCGCTACGGAGCGATCGTGGGAGTACAACGGGTTAAAGGTAGAAGGTGCCTTGGGTAATCCGGCAATGGTGGCCATTTCGCTCAGCGTCAGTTGGCTGACATCCTTACCAAAATAGACGTGCGCGGCAGCACCCACGCCATAAGCGCGGTAACCCAGATAGATTTTGTTCAGATACAGTTCAAGAATTTCATCCTTGGTCAGCATCTGTTCAATGCGGATCGCCAGGAAGGCTTCCTTGATTTTGCGCATCAAAGTGCGTTCCGGGCTCAGGAAGAAGTTTCTGGCCAACTGCTGGGTGATGGTACTGGCCCCCTGCGAAGCATGGCCGGAAACCAGCGCGACCGAGGCGGCACGGAAGATACCAACGGGATCGACCCCGTGATGATCATAGAAACGGCTGTCCTCTGTGGCGATGAAGGCATGCACCATCACCGGTGGGATTTGGTCCAGCTTGAGAGGAATACGGCGTTTTTCACCATATTGGGCGATCAGTTCGCCCTCCGCGCTGTAAACCTGCATCGGGATTTGTAGCCGCACGTCTTTCAGCGTTGCGACATCGGGCAGCTGTGGCTCGACATATTTGTACAAGCCAAAAATCGAGGCTGCTCCCAGCACGATGCAAAACACTGCAAGGATTAAAAGATACTTTACGAACTTCACCTGAGATTTCCCATTTCATGTCAATTGGGCAGTTTATAAACAACCGCGCGGTAGTATAAAGGCAAGCCTGCAACATGGATATGTTCTTTTGTTATCTGAGGGTACGGAGGTGGGGTGAAATATGTTTTCTCAAACGTGGCAGGTGGGGTTGGATATCCAGGATCACAGCATCAGAGCGCTGGCTGCGCAGCGTCGGCGTAACGGTTGGCAATTGCGCCACTGGTGGCAACAGGCATTGCCGTATTCGGCGCTGCGGGCCGGGCATTTAGAGAGTTCTGCGATGCTGGTGGCGGTCCTCAAGCAGTGGCGTAGCCGGTTACCAAGACATATTTCCTTACGTATTGCTTTACCCGCACAGCGGGTTTTACAGCAGACGTTACCCCTGCCGGATCTGCGCTTGCAGGAGCCGGTTCGTCATGACTACATCACTACCCAGGGGCTGAAACAGTTCCCGTTAGACAGCCAGACGTTAGCATTGGATTACCGCCAAGCGCAGCCCAATACCCATCAGTTGCTGCTCACCGCGGCCCGCCAGCAGGAGCTGCAACAATGGCTGCATTGCCTGCAACAGGCGGATCTGCATCCCCAGGTGATCGATATCGCCCCCAATGCGCTAAGTATGATGGCCGCCTTTGCCGGCTTGGCTCCTGATGCCGGGCTGCTGCATCGCCTGGAATCGGAATGGTTATGGGTAGCACCGCGAGCGATGTCCTTTGCTTATGGCGTCTTGCCTGCGGGGGAAGCCGTCGGCGTCAAGCAAGCGTTGGCAGCCCTGCGTTCAGCTTGCCCAGCCATGGGGGCTAAAGAGGTGTATTACAGCAGCGTGCTGGACGAGGCCGCGCCAGAAGGTGCCATGCCTTGGTCACCGTTCACGGCTTTCAGCCGCTTATACCCGCCGCTGCCCGCTCAGCCAATGGCGTTTGTTCTGGCTGGCGGGTTGGCTCTGCGCCGCGAGGATGCCTGATGTATCAGGTCAATCTGTTGCCCTGGCGCCTCAGACGGCAGCGGCAGCGCTACATCTTCTGGTTACGCTGCTTCGTTGCTCAATTGCTGCTGATGCTGGCTATGCTCACGGCAGCCTACTTTTTGCTGTTCTTCCAACAGGCCAGTCAACATTTGATATTGCAGGACTTAACGCAGCAACACACTGAGCTGGCAGAGCGTATTCAGCAGACTCAGCAAAAGATGGCCGAACTGGCCCGTTTGGCCGCAGAAAGCACCCGTTACCAGCATAATCGAGCGCACAACCTGCGTTACCTGTCGCTATTGCAGCAGCTCTCGGTAACGCTGCCGGACACTTTGTGGCTCACGGGGTTTGAAGAGAACCCCAAGGGGATCTCATTGTGGGGGCAAGGTGGGGCCTATGCGGAGATCGTCACCTTTGAACGGCGGTTGGCCGCGCTACCTTTGTTGCAGGGTTGTCGCCTGGTTGAAGTCACACAGCGCAAGGAGGGAGGGTTGGCGTTCACTCTAACGGCACGCTGGGGGCAGGATGGATAAGCCCCTGCCAGACTGGTTGATCCCCTGGCTCGCCAGGTCTGGCTGGCAACTGCTGGCGGCTCAATGGCTGGTATTAGCCGGGGTTGGGCTGTTGGCCTGCAGTGGGCTGATCTCGGGGGAATGGCAACGGTGGGAAAGGCTGGATGAGCAGCGTCAGCAGTTGGTACACCAGATTGCAGAGCGTCAGCAGCAACTTAGCCAGCTACCGCCGTTAGCAGAGCTTGAGCAGCGGTTGGGGCATCAGGTGTTGATCGTGCCTGATGAGCCGGGGGATTTGGGTACTCAGCTCTATCAGCTTGGGGGGCGGCTGCTACGTTTCCAGCAGCAGGAGAAACCAGCCCAACAAAAGATAAGGTTACAGCTAGATTTCGAGGGCTTGCTGCGCTTGCTGGAGGCGCTGCCCTCCACCCGCAGGATTGGGCAAATGAAGATCGAGAGGCAGCCCGAAGGGTTAACCACTCAACTGACTCTGATTAGCTCAGAAGAGGCGGTGGATGAATAAGGCGTGGTGGTTTTGGCTGTTGCTCTCGGCCCCGCTGTGGGCTGAACAGTATCGCGATCCGTTCCAGCCACCGCTAACGGCGGTCTGCGCCGATCCTACCGTTTCACCGGAGGATTGGCGGCTGAAAGGGATTATTGGCACGCCGGATTTGCGCTATGGCTGGGTGGTCACCCCGCAGGGGCAGTGGTTGGGGTTATTGCCCCAGCAGCGGGTGCTGGATGGGGATTGGCAAGTGATGCAGATCCAGCCCCGGCAGCTTGAACTCGTTGCGCAGGATAGGGCCGAAGCATGTCGGCCACGCACGGGTAGTGTGGTGCTCACGTTGGGAAAAAACCGTAAGGAAAAGTGATGAAAGGATATCAGTGGCTTTTGGTGGGGTGGCTGGCTCTCCCTTTGGCGGTGATGGCGGGTGTGCAGCAGGAAAAGCCGGTGTCACTGGTGTTCCATGATACTCCGGTCAGCCTGATTTTAAAGGCGCTGGCGGAGTATCAAGATCTGAACCTGGTCGCTGCCGAGGGGGTCGATACCAATCTGACGCTGCGGTTGGACAATGTTCCCTGGCAGCAGGCGTTGGCCGTGGTATTACGCATGGGCAAGCTGACGATGACGTTGGAGGGCAATGTGATGATGGTTTTCCCACTGCCGGATGAACAGGAGCTGCTTCGTCGGCAGCGGGAGTTGGCGCAGCAGGAGTCGCTGCACAACCTGACGATCACGCTGCAAAACGCGGAGGCCAGCGAGATAGCGCAGAGCCTGGATAGCCAACGTGGCAAATTATTGACCGAGCGTGGCAGCGTCGTGGTGGATAGACGCACCAACGCGTTGCTGCTGCGTGACACCGCTCAGGCGCTGGCCCAGTTGAAAACCTGGGTGGCAGAGATGGATACCCCGCTGGAACAGGTGCAACTGGCTGCCCATATTGTCACCATCAGCAGCGAGAATTTGCGGGAGCTTGGCGTAAGGTGGGGCCTGGCGGCAGAAGAAAGGCCAGCCAAAAAGCTGCGGATAGACAATTTCAGCGTTGGTCTGCCGGTAGAGAACAGCGCCATAACGGCCGGTTTCCACCTGGCACGCATCAGCGGGCGCATTCTGGATCTGGAGCTGTCGGCGCTGGAGCAGGAAAATCAGGTGGAGATTATCGCCAGCCCGCGCCTGCTTACCGCACATCTGCAAACCGCCAGCATTAAGCAGGGCACGGAAATCCCCTACGAGGTGTCGAGCGGTTCCAGCGGTGCCACCTCGATCGAGTTCAAGGACGCGGTGCTGGGCATGGAAGTCACGCCGAAGATTTTACCCAATGGCCGCATCACCCTGACGTTACAGATCAGCCAGAATATGCCCGGGCGTTCGATCAAACAGGGCGAAGGAGAGGCGCTGGCGATCGACAAGCAGGAGATTAAAACCCAGGTGACGGTGAAAGATGGTGAAACCATCGTCTTAGGGGGCATTTTTCAGCGTCAGCGCAACCAAACGGCCGATAAAGTCCCTGGCGTGGGCAATATCCCCTTGCTGGGATCGCTGTTCAAACATAGCAACCAACAGCATAAAAGGCGCGAGTTGGTGATTTTCATCACGCCCACACTGGTTAAAGTCTAAATTGTCTCGATCGTGATGTTTGGCACGGTGGTGACGCCAAGTCCAAATGAGGGAAACCGACGAAAGTTGCCGTTAATCTGCCAAATCACGACATCCCGTGACTTTTTCAGATAAACTCCAGGCGGAGATCTCGCTGCAATGCTCGGTTCATGAGGTCTTGGTCCAAAATCCTAGCCGTTGAAAACGCTTAAAAGTTGGCAAGCAAATGCACTTTTTTTCGTGCCTTAGAGGCATCTGAGTTTGACGCTGCGGCCGATTTAGCTTACAAGGGTTACCGAATTGAGCACCGAGGTTTTTTTGTTAATGCTGTACCCGTCGTCTTCCAGGCTGAAACCTGGGATCCATAGGGTATAAGACGCCGTTAAAAACGTATGGTTTCCCTCCTGCGGCGTGGATAGTGATTTATTCGGTTGCCAAACTACCAAGAGTGTTGAGATAATTTTTCGTCTGATCTCGCACTATCGCTCATGAGGTTTCAGTTTAGGTCCCGCCGCTAATTTGATTGGCGGGGCGGGTTATCATTAACGAATTGTCTTAGTAATACCGAAAAACATGGCAGAGAAACGCAATATCTTTCTGGTTGGGCCTATGGGTGCCGGCAAAAGCACTATTGGCCGTCAGTTAGCTCAGCAACTCAATATGGAGTTTTTCGACTCCGATCAAGAAATTGAGCGACGTACCGGAGCTGACGTGGGCTGGGTATTCGACGTGGAAGGGGAAGAAGGTTTCCGCGATCGTGAAGAAAAAGTCATTAATGAACTGACGGAAAAGCAAGGGATTGTGCTGGCTACCGGCGGGGGCTCGGTTAAGTCGCGTGAAACGCGTAACCGCCTGTCGGCGCGTGGTGTCGTGGTCTATTTGGAAACCACTATCGAGAAGCAGTTGGCCCGTACTCAGCGCGACAAGAAGCGTCCGCTGCTGCAGGTAGACTCTCCTCCGCGTGAGGTGCTGGAAGCGCTGGCTAGAGAGCGCAATCCGTTGTACGAAGAAATTGCAGATGTCACTATCCGCACCGACGATCAAAGCGCTAAAGTGGTTGCCAACCAGATTATCAACATGCTGGAAAGTAACTGATAGCGGGTTCCGTGTTGGCCGCGGGCAAATGCGGAAATTCTGATTGTGTTCCCCGCGTTGGCGGGGATAAACCACACCGAGAACTGAGCGCGACATGGAGAGAATTACCGTAACGCTTGGGGAGCGTAGCTACCCGATTACCATAGCCGCCGGATTGTTTGACGATCCGGCTTCTTTTATGCCGCTAAAGGCGGGTGAACAGGTCATGCTGGTCACCAACCAGACTTTGGCACCGTTGTATCTGGAGCGGATCCGGTCGGTGCTGGAACAGGGCGGCGTAGTGGTGGATCAGGTGATTCTACCTGATGGCGAACAGTATAAATCTCTGGCCGTACTCGAGCAGGTGTTCTCGGCGCTGCTGGAAAAGCCCCACGGTCGCGATACCACGTTAGTTGCCCTCGGCGGCGGCGTGATTGGCGATCTGACCGGCTTTGCTAGCGCGTGCTATCAACGCGGTGTGCGTTTTATCCAGGTTCCTACCACGCTGCTCTCGCAGGTGGATTCCTCCGTTGGCGGCAAAACCGCCGTCAATCATCCGCTCGGTAAAAATATGATCGGCGCCTTCTACCAACCGGCTTCGGTGGTGGTAGATTTGGACTGCCTGCGTACTTTACCGGCGCGTGAACTCTCCTCTGGTCTGGCGGAAGTGATCAAATACGGGATTATTCTCGATGGTGATTTTTTCGTCTGGCTGGAAAATAATATTGATGCGCTGGTTGCGCTGGATATGGACGCGTTAGCGTACTGCATCCGCCGCTGTTGCGAATTGAAGGCCGAAGTGGTGGCTGCCGATGAACGTGAAAACGGTCTGCGGGCGTTGCTCAATCTGGGCCATACCTACGGCCATGCCATCGAAGCCGAAATGGGCTACGGTGTCTGGCTGCACGGTGAAGCCGTGGCGGCTGGCATGGTGATGGCTGCGCAAACAGCACGTCGCCTGGGCCAGTTCTCGGCTGACGATATTGAACGGATCAAGGCGCTGCTGCTGCGCGCCGGGTTGCCGGTTTGCGGGCCGCAGGAAATGACGCCTGAGGCCTATCTGCCACACATGCTGCGTGATAAAAAAGTGTTGGCGGGGGCGTTGCGTTTGGTATTGCCGAAGGGCATTGGTGAAGCAGAAGTTCGTGGCGGTGTCGCCCATGAGCTGGTGCTGGCATCCATCGCTGACTGTTTACCAACACAGCGCGCGTAAGTCGGTTACACTCAATAACGTTAATGTTTCGCCAGGTCGATATGCAGCCGTTGCTCTGCTGCTATCCGGGCTGTACCTTGCCCGCCGGGCAATTCCATGGATGGCGTAATTTGACGCAGGTCGACAGCGCTTGAGCTTGCGGGCTATAACAGTAGCTTGGCTGCTGTTAGACTCTATAAAAATTGTGCGTAAGGCGAGACAGATATCGCTTTGCCGTCATCGGGTTAATAGTCTCGAACCACCTGGGTGGCGAGATTTTGCCTCTAGTTGGAGGGTTTCAGATGGATGAATTTAAACCAGAAGACGATCTCAGGCCTGATACCAGCGATCGCCGTCCTTCGCGTTCACGTCGGCCAGCCGCAACTGGGCCGCGTTTTGCCGTTTCACGCCAGCATATGATGATTGGGATTGGCATTTTGGTGCTGCTGTTGCTGATCATCGGTATCGGTTCGGCGCTGAAGGCCCCCACCAAGCATGAGGTTGCGCAACAAGGGGCAACCCGCGACATCAATCTGTCGGGCTCATCGTCGCTGACCACCAGCAACAACGGTGTTGCGGGCGGCACTACGGATACCAACGATAACAATGGTGTCAGCACCTCTCAGCCTCAAACTGTTAGCGTCCCACCTATCTCCAGCACGCCGACCGAAGCACAACCTGTAGTACCACAGGGCGGTGCTGGTGAGCGTGTCGATCTGCCTGGTAACATGGCCGATGCCTTGTCATCACAGCAAGGTCAGGTTGACGCAGCTGCCGCGCAAAATATTAATGCCCCAGCTTCCGCTTTGCCAACCGCTCCGGCGACCGTGATGAACGGTGCTACCGCGCGTCCGGCGGCGAATAACAATGCTACCGCTGCGACGCAGCCGCATAAAACGCCTACCTCCAAGCCAGCAGCCACCAAGCCGACAGCATCGGTCAAACCTTCTGCGACTACCACCACGGTTTACACCCCACCGGCCAAAGGCAAGAGTGGTGTGGTGAGCGGCAGCGGAAGCTCACTGAAAACCGCACCGGGTAGCCATTACACGCTGCAGTTGAGCAGTGCCTCACGCTCCGATACGTTGAATGCCTTTGCCAAGCAACAGAATTTGCCACACTTTATGGTGTACGAGACCAAGCGTGATGGTAAACCCTGGTATGTGTTAGTGAGCGGCAACTACGCTTCTTCGGCGGAGGCCAAGCGTGCTATCGCCACACTGCCGGCGGAAGTTCAGGCGAAAAAACCATGGGTCCGCCCTGTACAGCAAGTACAGCAAGACCTGAAAAAATAATCATTAATTTTGTGCGCTGATGTGCTGTCTGAAGCAGAGTACATATCCGCCGCTCTGAATTGTAATAAGTAGCTAACTGACGGCATGAAGAAAAACCGCGCTTTTTTAAAATGGGCTGGTGGAAAATACCCGCTGATAGACGAGATCCGTCGTCATTTACCAGAGGGTAACTGCTTAATCGAGCCCTTCGTGGGCGCGGGTTCAGTCTTCCTGAACACAGAGTACGAGGCTTATATTCTCGCCGATATCAACAGCGACCTTATCAGCCTGTATAACATCGTTAAGCTGCGCACGAGTGATTTCGTGCGCGATGCCCGCTTGCTTTTCACCGACGAATTCAATAACTCAGAGCAGTTCTACCTGCTGCGCGAAGAGTTCAACACCACTGCCGATGAGTATCGGCGCGCGCTGCTGTTCCTGTATCTGAACCGCCACTGCTATAACGGCCTGTGCCGCTATAACCTGCGTGGTGAGTTCAATGTGCCTTTTGGGCGTTACAAGAAACCTTACTTCCCGGAAGAAGAGCTGTATTGGTTTGCTGAAAAATCACGCAATGCTACTTTTGTCTGCGAGCATTATCACGATACCATGGTGAAGGCGACCCAAGGTGCGGTGGTCTATTGCGATCCGCCTTATGCTCCTCTGTCGGCAACGGCGAATTTTACCGCTTATCACACCAACAGCTTTAGCCTGGCCGATCAGCAAGGGCTGGCGCGCATTGCGCATCAGCTGTCGGTTGAAAGCCAGGTGCCGGTGTTGATTTCCAACCATGACACCGAGCTGACGCGTGACTGGTATCAGCATGCTTCGCTGCATGTGGTGAAGGCTCGTCGCACCATCAGCCGCAATATTTTAGGCCGCAGTAAAGTGAACGAACTTCTGGCGCTGTATAAAAAAGCGGAATAACTCGACCCCTACGTTTGGAGAAGCGGATGAAAAAGTTTTTGATTGCCCCGTCCATTCTGTCTGCAGATTTTGCCCGCCTGGGTGAAGATACTGCCAAAGTGTTGGCCGCCGGTGCCGACGTGGTGCATTTTGACGTGATGGATAACCACTACGTGCCTAATCTGACGATCGGGCCAATGGTGTGCGAAGCCTTGCGCAATTACGGCATTACCGCACCGATTGACGTCCATCTGATGGTAAAACCGGTCGATCGCATCGTGCCGGACTTTGCCAAGGCAGGGGCAACCTACATCTCTTTCCATCCCGAAGCTTCTGAACACGTCGACCGTACCATCCAACTGATCAAAGAGAACGGCTGCAAGGCGGGCCTGGTGTTTAACCCAGCGACACCGTTGAGCTATCTCGATTATGTGATGGACAAGATCGACGTGATCCTGCTGATGTCGGTCAACCCTGGTTTTGGTGGTCAATCCTTTATCCACGGTACGTTAGACAAGCTGCGTCAGGTTCGCAAACTGATCGACGAAAGCGGCCGCGACATTCGCCTGGAAGTAGACGGTGGCGTGAAGGTAGACAATATTGCCGAGATCGCAGCGGCGGGCGCGGACATGTTCGTGGCAGGCTCGGCCATCTTTGGCAAGCCGGATTACCGCGCGGTGATTGATCAAATGCGCAGCGAGCTGGCCAAGGTGAGTCATGGCTGATTTTAGCGCTATCCGTGGTCTGGCCTTCGATCTCGACGGCACGCTGGTAGACAGTGCGCCGGGTTTGGCGGCGGCCATCGATATGGCGTTGGCGGAAATGGGTCTGCCGCAGGCCGGCGAGGCCCGTGTTGGCACCTGGATTGGTAACGGTGCCGATGTGCTGGTCCAGCGTGCGCTGCGCTGGGCAGAGGTGGAAGCCACGCCAGAGCTGTGCCTGCAAATGCGTCAACGTTTCGACCATTTCTATGGGCAAACCGTAGAAAGCGGCAGCCGCCTGTTTCCACAGGTAATAGAGACGCTGGCCCAGTTGGCCGAGCTTGGCTACCCGCTAGCGCTGGTCACCAACAAGCCGACGCCCTTTGTGGCCCCTTTGCTGACGTCGCTCGGCATTATCGACTTTTTCTCGCTGATCATCGGCGGTGACGACGTGGTGGAGAAAAAGCCACATCCTGCCCCGCTGTATCTGGTATTCGGCAAACTTGGCCTGCGGGCCGGTGAAGTACTGTTCGTCGGAGATTCGCGCAATGATATTCAGGCGGCGCAGGCGGCAGGTTGCCCGAGCGTCGGCCTGACTTACGGATATAACTACGGTGAAGCGATCGCCCTGAGCCATCCCGACCGCGTGTTGGAGCGCTTCGCCGATTTGTTGCCCGCACTTGGGCTGTCATCTTTAGAAGATCGGGAAATTTAACTATGAGTAAGCCCATCGTTTTCAGCGGCGCGCAGCCGTCCGGTGAACTGACTATCGGCAACTACATGGGGGCGCTGCGCCAGTGGGTGCAGCTGCAGGACGAGTTTGATTGCATCTACTGCATCGTCGATCTGCATGCCATCACCGTGCGTCAGGATGCACAACAGCTGCGTAAAGCCACCCTGGATACGCTGGCGCTGTACCTGGCCTGTGGTATCGATCCAGAGAAAAGTACCATCTTCGTGCAGTCCCATGTGCCGGAACATACGCAACTGAGCTGG
Source organism: Serratia sp. JSRIV006 (assembly GCF_019968685.1). NCBI lineage: Bacteria > Pseudomonadati > Pseudomonadota > Gammaproteobacteria > Enterobacterales > Yersiniaceae > Serratia > Serratia sp. JSRIV006. The sequence goes on along the minus strand of NZ_CP074137.1, from coordinate 5,342,202 downwards.
GTGCTGAACTGCTACACCTATTTCGGTGAACTGAGCCGCATGACCCAGTTCAAAGACAAGTCGTCGCGCTATGCGGAAAACATCAACGCCGGTCTGTTCAGTTATCCGGTGCTGATGGCGGCAGACATTCTGCTGTACCAGACCAATCAGGTGCCGGTCGGTGAAGACCAGAAGCAGCATCTGGAACTGAGCCGTGACGTTGGCCAGCGCTTCAACGCGCTGTATGGCGACGTGTTCAAGGTGCCGGAGCCGTTTATTCCGAAATCTGGCGCGCGCGTGATGTCGCTGCAAGAGCCGACCAAGAAGATGTCCAAGTCTGACGATAACCGTAACAACGTGATCGGCCTGCTGGAAGATCCGAAGGCGGTGACCAAGAAGATCAAACGTGCGATGACCGATTCCCAGGATCCGCCGGTCATTCGTTACGACGTTGCCAATAAAGCGGGGGTGTCCAACCTGCTGGATATCCTTTCCGGCGTGACCGGCAAGAGCATTGCCCAACTGGAAGCCGAATTTGAGGGCCAGATGTATGGTCACCTGAAGGGCGCCGTAGCAGAGGCCGTGTCTGGTATGTTGGTCGAGCTACAAGAGCGTTATCACCGTTTCCGCAACGATGAGGCGCTGTTACAGCAGGTGATGCGTGATGGTGCGGCGAAAGCCCGTGCTCGTGCGCAGGAAACCTTGGCGAAGGTATATGAAGCCGTAGGTTTTGTACCGCATCCTTAATGGATGTAGACAGAGCCTCAGCCAGTAGGGGCGCCGCATGCGGCCCCCCTGGGATCGAACCTGTTTGGTAACGACAAACTTAGCAACATTACTACCTATCTGAAGCGGCCAAAGGGTCGCTTTTTTTATGCTATTTTGCTCAAATCTGCTGGTGTTTCCCGGCAGGCATTCCAGTTCAGCTTGCTGCGCAGGCTGACGACGCTGCCAACGATAATCAGGCTTGGGCTGGCAGCCTGTTTGGCTAGCTCACCCAGTTGCGCCAGCTCGCCTTCTATCACACGTTGGCGAGTTGAGGTGCCGTTTTCGACCAGAGCTACGGGCATTGAGGCAGCCATACCGTGAGCGATCAGCTGCTGCTGGATTTCTGCCGCCTGAGTTAGCCCCATATAGAACACCAGCGTCTGCTGTTTGGCGGCAAGCTGTGCCCAGTCTAATCCGCCGTCGGCCTTGGCGTGGCCCGTCACCAAACGCACGCTTTGCGCGTGATCGCGGTGGGTGAGGGGGATGCCGCTGTAAGCCGAACAACCCGAAGCCGCAGTGATCCCCGGTACTACCGAGAAGGGAATATTCGCTTCGGCCAGCGTTTCCAGTTCTTCGCCACCCCGGCCAAAGATGAAGGGGTCGCCCCCTTTTAGCCGGACGACACGCAGGCCTCGTCTGGCCTGCTCCACCAGGATCTGATTGATGCGTTCCTGAGGTACGCAATGGTATCCGGCACGCTTGCCTACAAAGATACGCTCGGCATCGCGGCGCACCAGGGCCATAATTTCTTCAGAGACCAGGCGATCGTAAACGACAACGTCAGCCTGTTGGATCTGCTGCAGACCTTTCAGCGTCAGCAGGCCAGCATCGCCGGGGCCTGCGCCTACCAGCACCACTTCGCCCTGTTCTTCAGGCCGATCGGCGAACAGCTTTTCAACCTGCTGGTTGGCCTGCGGGGTATCGCCGTTGGCCAGGGACTGCGCCAGCCTGTCGTGTACGAACAATCTTTCCCAGAAGCGGCGACGAGCGCCAATGCTGCCAAACTCCTGCTTCACCCGCTGGCGCAATGAACCCGCCAACTGAGCCAGTTGACCCAGGTGCTGCGGCAGAATGGCTTCCAGTTTTTCCCGTAGCAGACGTGCCAGCACCGGGGCTTTGCCCCCGGAAGAAACGGCCACCATAATCGGCGAACGATCGATAATCGAAGGCATGATAAAGCTGGCGCGTTTGGGGTCGTCCACCACGTTGCAGAACACCTGCCGTTGGTTGGCGCACTGATAGACCAGGGCGTTGACTTCCACCCGATCGGTGGCGGCAATCACTAACCATTTTTCTGCCAGCAAGTCGGCAGAAAACTCACTTTCTACCAGAGTCACCTGGCCCTGTTCGGCCCAGATCAGGAATTGCTCACTGAATTCGAGCGAGTTGACGGTTAACTGCGCACCGGCGTCCAGCAGCAGGCGAGCCTTACGTTCAGCGACTTCCCCGCCGCCGACCAGCAGGCAGGCTTTGTGTTGCAGTTGGCAGAAAATGGGTAAGTAATCCATCGGCAATCCTCGGAGAAGTGGCTAACGGGGGCGATTGCTCACCCCAAAAATCATTATGCGGTTTGGCGAGCGGCGGCAATCTCAGCCTGTGGACGTTGGGCACGTGGTGTGGCATACCAGTAACCGAGGCCCATAAACACGGCACCAGAGAACATGTTGCCCAGAGTCACCCACAGCAGGTTATGACCGATACCGCTAAGGGTATAGGCTTCGCTGTGGTGGCCGAACCAGGACAGGGCAAACAGCGTCATGTTAGCCACCGAGTGTTCGTAACCGGAAGCGATAAACGCCAGCAAACACCACCAGATGGCGATGAACTTGGCCGCGCCTTCAACGCGCAACGCCATCCAGATCGCCAGGCAAACCAGCCAGTTACACAGTACGCCTTTGAAGAACAGCACTTCTGCAGGGGCGGTGGTTTTGGCCAGCGCTACGGTATGCACCAGGCTGGTATCCATCGGCAGCAGGCTACCACCGCCGTAGTAATACATCAGCGCGACCAGCACCGAACCAAGCAGATTTCCTAGCCAGGTTTGTGGCAGTACGGCCCACATCTGGCGGTGCTTGATGGTACCGGCCTTGACGCCCAGCATCAGAAACATGGTGTGGCCAGTGAACAGCTCTGAACCGGCGATGATCACCAGCGTCAGTGCAATACCGAAGGTGGCACCCATGACCAACGGACGGATAGACGGATCCACCAGGTTGCCGAGGGTAAAAATCAGGATAATACCAAGGCCGACATAGGCCCCGGCCATAGCGGAACTGATCCAGAAGCCGAGCGGACTCTCTTTGGCCAGTTTGACGATGCGTGCCGCGTTGGCAGCACATTTGTTGATGGTGTCGGTGAACATAAATTTCCCTGGGAAGTAATAAAAATTGGTGCCGTGCCCCTTGGTTAACCTTAACCAAGGGGCATCGTGTTTTATTGCATTGCCACCTGAACCAGGCCGTCGACTACCCGGCTGGTGAAGCTGGCCACGGAGTGGCTCTCATCTTCCAGACAGAAACCGTCGCGCAGGCGGAAATGCTGTTTTTTCAGCGGGCTGGCGACCCACAATTCACCCTGATGCTCGGCAATCAGTCCGCGAGAGAGCACGCTGGCCTGGGCAAACGGGTCGATATTGCTGATGGCAAACAGCCGTTCGTCGGCATAGGGGCGGAATATCGCCACCTGCTGGGTACCGATCAGCGCACACACGCCGGTCGCGGGCAGAATATCGGCGATGGGGCAAACGGTGATCCACTGGCTCATGCGTTGTTCTCCTCGGTTTCCAGCAAGGTGACGGGAATGCGTTCATCCGGGCGAGCTGGGCGATGTTGCTCGCGCTCGGCCACGACCTGCACGTTAGGATCGCGCTGGCTGTTGTTAATAAAGTGAGCGAAACGCACCTGCGATGCAGGATTTTCGACAGTTGCTTTCCATTCGCAGATCACTGCTTCGCGCAGGCGGGCAATTTCGGTTTCCAGCTGTGCGTTGATGCCCAGCTTGTCGTCGATAATCACCTTGCGCAGATAATCGATGCCGCCTTCCAGGCTTTCCAGCCAGACCGAGGTACGCTGCAGCTTATCGCCGGTGCGGATGTAGAACATCATGAAACGGTCGAGGTAACGCATCAGCGTTTCGTTGTCGAGATCGGCGGCCAGCAAATCGGCATGGCGTGGTTTCATCCCGCCGTTGCCGCAGACGTACAGGTTCCAGCCGTTCTCGGTGGCAATAATGCCGACGTCTTTCCCCTGCGCCTCGGCACACTCGCGGGTACAGCCGGAAACGCCAAACTTCATCTTGTGCGGGGTACGGATGCCTTTGTAACGGTGTTCAAGCTGCACGCCGAAGCCAACGCTGTCACCCACGCCATAACGGCACCAGGTGCTGCCGACGCAGGTTTTTGCCATCCGCAGCGCTTTGGCGTAGGCGTGGCCGGTTTCGAAACCGGCGGCGATCAGCTTGCTCCAGATGGCGGGCAGATCGTCTTTCTGCGCACCGAACATGCCGATACGCATCGAGCCGGTCATCTTGGTGTACAGGTTGTATTCTTTGGCAATCTGGCCGACGGCGATCAGACCTTCCGGCGTGATTTCACCACCGGCAGAGCGTGGGATCACCGAGTAAGTGCCGTCTTTCTGGATGTTGCCCAGGAAGTTGTCGTTGGTGTCTTGCAGCGGCGTGTGCTGCGGTTTGAGCACATACTCGTTCCAGCAGGAGGCCAGCAGTGAACCGACGGTCGGTTTACACACTTCGCAGCCGTAACCCTTACCGTATTTCGCCAACAGCTCGTCGAAGGTCTTGATGCCTTCAACCCGGATCAGGTGGTACAGCTCCTGGCGGGAATAGGCAAAGTGTTCGCATAGGTGATGGTTAACCTCGATGCCCTGTTTGCTCAGTTCGGCATTCAGCACCTGGGTGATCAGTGGAATACAGCCGCCGCAGCCGGTACCGGCCTTGGTCTCGGACTTGATCGCCGCCACGGTATGGCAGCCCATATTCACCGCTTTGATGATATCGCCCTTGCTGACGTCGAAGCAGGAACAGATCTGTGCGGTTTCTGGCAGCGAATCTACGCCGATGGCAGGCTTGCTGCCGGCATGGGCTGGCAGGATCAGGCTGTCCGGGTTTTCCGGCAGTTCGATATTATTCAGTGCTAGCTGCAGCAGGTTGCCGTAGTCGCTGGTATCGCCGACCAACACCGCGCCGAGCAACGTTTTGTTGTCCGCGCTGACGACCAAACGCTTGTAAACCTCTTTGCTTTCATCCAGATAGACGTAGCTGCGGGCGCCTTCGGTACGCGCATGCGCATCGCCAATGCCCCCAACATCGACCCCCAGCAGCTTCAGTTTGGCGCTCATATCGGCACCCTGGAAGCTGTTTTCACGGCTCAGCAGATGGTCGGCGGTGACCTGAGCCATCTTGTAGCCCGGCGCGACCAAGCCGAAAGTGCGCTGCTGCCAGGAGGCGCATTCGCCAATGGCGTAAACGTCCGGATCGGAGGTCTGGCAGTTATCGTTAATCGCAATGCCGCCGCGTGGGGCGGTAGCCAGCCCGCATTGGTGAGCCAGTTTGTCCTGCGGGCGGATACCGGTGGAGAAGACGATAAAGTCGACTTCCAGCTCGCTGCCGTCGGCAAAGTGCATGGTTTTGCGTGCGCTTTTGCCGCCGTTGATAATTTCGGTGGTGTTCTTGCCGGTGTGGACTTTGACACCCATGCGCTCGATCTTGCGGCGCAGCTGGTCGCCGCCCATTGGATCGAGCTGTTCTGCCATCAACATCGGCGCGAACTCGATCACGTGGGTTTCCACGCCCAGGCTTTTCAGTGCGCCAGCCGCTTCCAGGCCGAGCAGGCCACCGCCTACTACCGCGCCACGTTTACTGCGGCGGGCGCAGGATTCGATAGCGTTGAGATCTTCAATGGTGCGGTAAACGAAGCAGTCCTGAGTCTCTGAACCTTTGATCGGCGGGATCCACGGGTAGGAGCCGGTCGCCATGATCAGCTTGTCGTAATACACCGTGCGGCCGGTATTGGAGTGGATCACTTTCTCTGCGCGGTTAATGGTGATCGCGCGCTCGCCTACCAGCACTTTGACGCCCTGTTTTTCGTAGAAGCCTTCGCGGACCAGCGAAAGCTCTTCGGCAGTGTGGTGGGAGAAATAGGAGGAGAGATGCACGCGGTCGTAGGCGATGCGCGGCTCTTCACAAAAGATGGTGATGTCGAACTGGTCTTTGTCTGCCTTTTCCAGCAGATCTTCGATAAAGCGGTGGCCGACCATGCCGTTGCCGATAACCGCGAGTTGGACTCTGCTCATTATTGCCTCAAAATTCTGATTTCCTGGATGTACCTTATTCCTCCCAGAAGGCAATTTATTGATACAGGTCAAGCTAGCCCCTATATACCTCTAAGGTGGTATATCTATGATTTTTATCGATATTTGATAAGTTGCGGTTTTTACTCAACTTTAGCTGAATCGAGCCAGTTAATGGAAAAAATACTCCTTGGGGAGTAGCGAAAGGGGAGAGGCACCAAGCGGCGATTTTGTCAGCTCGTCATTGCCCAGTATGATGAAAGAAATGGTGAGCCGAGCAGAGGAAAAAATGGCGAACAATCCGGTCAAGTTTATCGATAACCTGCGCCTGAGCGGGCATGAAGGGCTATGGCAACTGGCTATTGAGCAGGGGCGGATCGCGCATATCATTCCACAGCCTGAGGGGCTGGAGTGGCGCAGCGACGTGTTGGATGCCGAAGGCGGGCTGGCGCTGCCGCCGTTTATCGAGCCGCATATCCACCTGGATACCACGCAAACCGCCGGGCAGCCCGCATGGAACCAGTCCGGCACGCTGTTTGAAGGTATTGAGCGCTGGGCGGAGCGCAAAGCACTGCTCACCCATGAGGACGTGAAACAGCGCGCCTGGCAGACGCTGAAATGGCAAATCGCCAACGGCGTGCAGCATGTGCGCACCCATGTCGACGTCTCCGATCCTACGCTGACCGCGCTGCGCGCCATGCTGGAGGTCAAGCAGGAGGTCGCTCCTTGGATCACGCTGCAGATCGTGGCCTTCCCTCAGGAAGGGAGCATGTCATATCCCAATGGGGAAGCCCTGCTGGAGGAGGCGTTACGGCTCGGGGCGGATGTGGTCGGTGCTATCCCGCATTTTGAATTCACCCGCGAATACGGCGTAGAGTCGCTGCACAAGGCCTTTGCTCTGGCACAGAAATACGATCGGCTGGTGGACGTGCACTGCGACGAGATTGACGACGAGCAGTCCCGTTTTGTGGAGACCGTGGCCGCGCTGGCATTGAAGCTGGAGATGGGCGCCAAGGTCACCGCCAGCCACACCACCGCGATGCATTCCTACAATGGGGCCTATACCTCAAGGCTGTTCCGGCTGCTGAAAATGTCCGGTATCAACTTCGTGGCCAACCCGTTGGTGAATATTCACCTGCAAGGGCGTTTCGATACCTATCCTAAACGGCGTGGCATCACACGGGTGAAGGAGATGCTGGAGGCGGGCATCAACGTCTGCTTTGGTCATGACGACGTGTTTGACCCCTGGTATCCGCTGGGCACCGCCAATATGTTGCAGGTGCTGCATATGGGGCTCCACGTCTGCCAACTGATGGGTTATGGCCAGATCGATGACGGTTTGAATCTGATCACCACCCACAGCGCACGAACTTTGAACCTGACGGATTACGGTTTGCGTGCAGGCAATAGTGCCGATTTGGTGATCTTACCCGCAGACAGCGGTTTTGACGCAGTACGCCGCCAGACGCCGGTACGCTATTCGATCCGTGCGGGTGCGGTCATCGCGGCCACCCAGCCTGCGCAAACCACGCTGTATCTGGAGCAGGAAGAGCAGGTCGACTTCAGGCGTTAGACATAAAAAAAGGGTTCTGCGTTGGCAGAACCCTCATGGGGAAAACGAACAACAGTTAGTGCGTGGTATGCCCATGGTTGCGGTGCTTGGTCACAAAGCCGAGCAGCAGACACATCACAAACACGGCCAGATACAGGCCGTTGGCCGTAGTCAGTGCGGCATGGACCCCGCTGCTGGCAACGATCGGGCCGGTGACCACGAAGGTCAGCATGGTACCGATGGTGCCGCAGGTCAGGATAAAGTTGACCAGTTTCGGTGAGGAAACCTTGGTTTGCTGCGAACCGAGCGTGATCAGCGTGGTGTAGATCGCGCTGGAGACGAAGCCCAGAGCCATGATGTAGTAGCTCAGGTACTCAGGATTATCGGTGCTGATAAACAGGTACATGGCACCCGTTGCCAGAGCGGCCAGCACGGTGACGATGCGTTGCAGGTCAAAGAAGCGCAGCACGAAGCTGAACACCCACATACCGATCATGTAAGAAGTCCAGAAGTTGCTGACTACCTTGCCCGCCTGATCGATATTCATGCCGAAGGTTTTGGTGGCGTATTCCGGCACCCATTGGATAAAGCCCAACTGGCCAAGGATGTAGCACAGCGCGGCGATAGCCAGGAACAGCACGCCGATGCCCCATTTCTCTTTCACCACCGGCTCGCTGCTTTTCTCCCCTTTGTCACCCAGAACCGGGAACTCGGAACACAGCGTCAGCACGAAGATGGCCAGGTACAGCACTCCAATGCAGGCGTAAACCCAGTACCAGCCAATGCTGCGCGCCAGCAGCATTGCGGCGATGATTGGGAAGATCATCCCGGCCATGCTGAAGAAGGAGTCGGTAAACAGCAAGCGTGAACCACGTTGGCGGCCCGCATACATATGGGTGATCAGGAAGGTGCCGATCGACATGGTGATACCGCTGACCACACCGAGCACAAACATGCACAGCGAGAACAGGGTCAGGCTTTTGCCCACCATCAGCCCGGCGATGGCCAGCAGCATCAGGATAAAGCCAAAGATCAGCTGACGTTTCAGCGGAATGATTTCCATCAGCCAGGCATTGAGGAAGATTGAAATCAAAATACCCGCGTTAAGGAAGGTAAAGGTATTGCTCATGCTGGAAACCGGCAGATTGAAATACTCTGCGATGTTTCCCATCACCATCCCTGTGACGATCACTAATGCACCGGTCAGCGCATAAGAGAAGAAGCTGATCCAGGTTAGCCGGATGCGGTTGCTGTCATTCATGTATATAGGCCTGATTATCTTTGTTGTGGTTTATACCCGTGGGCTGTCAGGACGTAACCTGAGATCCCTGGGGTTTAAAGCTGGCATAAGGCCGCAGGTTTTTCCTGCTAAAAACTGGAAAAGATCCCGATCAGGCCACCAGGAGGCGGATCCTAGCATAGACAACGGGAGTTTATGTGACGAGCATCGATTTTTTGATGCAAGAGATGAAAGGTTTTTAGATTTTTATGTGATCAGCTACCGGGTGTGGCGATCGAATCGCGCTGGATGATGGTCGGCTCAAAGCTCACCGGTGCGGTCAGTGGATCTATCAGCAGACGAGCGGCATATTGCGCCATTTCGGTAATAGGGAAATGCACGCTGGTGAGCGCCGGGCGGACAAAAGGCGCTCGTTCGCCACTGTCATAACAGATCAATGAGATATCCTGCGGTACACGCAGATGCCGTTCATTAATCGCCAGCAAGGCACCAATCGCCATTTCTTCGTTGCAGCAGTAGATCGCCGTAGGCAGCGCTTTGCTGCGCAGCAACTGGTCAGCGCACTGGTAGCCGCTTTCCAGGTCATAGACCCCTTCCGGGCAGCCTAGCGGTTGCAGGTTGGCGGCCTGCATCGCATTGAGGAACCCTTGTAACCGCTGTTGGCTGGAGGCTCGTTGGGCTGGGCCACTGATACAGGCAATGCGCCGATGGCCGGCATCGATGAGCTGCTGGGTAGCAAGCTGGCTGGCATAAACGTGATCGAAGGTAACACAGCGATCTTCCAGGCCAGGGACCAGGCGATCCAGCAGCACAAAGGAGCGCTGTTCGGCCGCCAACTGACGCAGCCGATCGTCGCTGAGGCAGCGCACGTGGAGGATCACTCCGTCGCAACGCAGGCTGAACAGGCGTTGGATCGCCAGCAGTTCATTTTCCGCACTGTTGCGGCCTTGGGTTACCAGCAGTTGTTTACCGTTGGACTCGGCTTCGGTTTGGACGAAATCCATCAGGGCACCAAAGAAGCCCCCTCGGTATGAGGTGGTGACCAGGCCCAAGGTATTGCTTTGGCTGGATGCCAACGCCCTGGCCGCGGGGTTGGGGGTATAGCCCAGTTCGGCCACCGCCCGTTTGACCTTCTCGCGGGTGAGCGCTTTGACCTTGTTGTCGCCGTTGACCACGCGTGACACAGTCGCGCGGGATACGCCCGCTATCGCTGCGACATCTTCCAGTGTCACCATTTTACTGCTCCTGATTACGGGCTTATCCCCCCACTTGATCAGATTACAGGAGATAAGTGGGTCCGGCGAGCCGAACCCAATGTTGATGGTTATGCGTTAAACTGCGGCAAATAGGCTTTATTTACCTCCAGCACTTCTTCCAGCAGCGGCTGGGCAATTTGGGCGTTGGCGACCAGAGGATTGGTGACCAGTGCCAGCAGCCCACTGCGGCGATCGCCATGCACGGCGGCCTCTATCGTCAGGCGTTCATAGGCTTTAACCTGCTGGGTCAGCGCATGCATCGAATCCGGCAGTTGGCCAAACGTCAGCGGATGGGCACCCTGAGCATCGACGATACAGTTGGTTTCTATCACAGCATCGTCTGGCAAACCGCGAATAGCGCCACGGTTTGCGGTATTGACCACTAATTGCGTGCCGAGATTATTGTGAATGGCACGGATCAGCTCTAACGCCACTTCGGAATAGAAGGAACCACCACGGAAACTGAGCTGCTCGGGCTTGCTGTCGAGATGTGGGTCTGCATACAGCTCGAACAATTCCTTCTCTACTTTCATCACCTGTTCGGCACGGGTACCGCGTTCGGCTGCGGCGGAAATCTCCTCTGCCAGCATCTCTTTGGTCTGGTAGAAATAGCGGTGATAAGGGCAGGGGATCGCCCCTACGGCGCGCAGGAACTCTGGTGGCCAAGGCTCTTCCTTGATGTTGTTCATGGTCAGCGCGGCACCGTCACACAGCATGTCGAGTACCTTGTCGGTCACGTCCTTGCCGTTTTGCAGCACCTGGTGGACCCACACCATGTGGTTCAACCCCGCGAATTGCAGCTGTACCTCGGCGTAAGGGGCCTTCAGCATATTGGCGATCATGTGATGCATGCTGATCGGCACGTTACACAGGCCGATAATTTTCGCCTTGGTATAACGCGAAACGGCTTCGGTCACGATACCGGCCGGGTTGGTAAAGTTGATGATCCAGGCATCGGGTGCCAGCTGTTCTACCTTGCGGGCGATATTCAGCATCACCGGAATGGTGCGCAGCGCCTTGGCAAAGCCGCCAACGCCGGTAGTTTCCTGGCCGATCAGTTGGTATTTCAGGCCCAGGCGCTCGTCGGCTGCCCTGGCAGGCAACTGACCCACGCGGAACTGGGTGAGAACGAAACTGGCACCGCGAATGGCCTCGTCCAGATCGAAATGCACGCTGACCTTCACCTGCTCCAGGCCGTTACGGGCCAGCATACGCTGGGTTAATGCGGCAATGATCTCGACCTTCTCCCGGCCAGGCTCAACGTCCACCAACGCCAGTTCGGTCACCGGCAACTCTTCAATTCGCAGGATCAGGCCTTCCACCAGCTCCGGCGTGTAGCTGCTACCGCCGCCAATAATGGCGATTTTTAATGCGCTCATGAGCGGGCCTCCAATTGTACCTGACGGCGATAAAGTTCGATCATGTCGTCGGCCAGATCCTGAATGACCATGGCGTTCATCAAGTGATCCTGTGCGTGTACGGTGATCAGGGTGATGGCCAGTTTGCCGCAGCCTTCGTCCATGCCGATCAACTGGGTCTGAATGCGATGCGCCTGTTTCACCGCCTGCTTGGATTCGGCCATATGTTCGGCGGAACCGGTGAAATCACCGGCACGGGCCTGTTGCAAAGCCATCAGCGCGCTGCTGCGGGCGCTACCGGCAAATACCAGCAGCTCCATAATGGTGCTTTCAAAATCCTGGCTGACTTCAGCCATCAGTTCAGTCACGTTATCTCTCCTGTTACTGTGCGGTGGCGGCGTTGCTGGCTTCGCGTTCAGCCTCGGCCTGCTCGTGTTCCTGCGCCAGTAGTTGTTTTTCATACACCTTGAAGAACGGCAGCCAGATCGCCAGGTCAATCACCATCAGCACCAGCACCAATACGGCGGCACGGATATCCCAGGAGGCGGAGATCATCGCTCCCAGCGGTGCCGGGGCGGTCCAGGGGGCCATCGCCACCATTTTCTCCACCATGTCCCAGTGCAGGGCGAAATAAGCCAGAGTGGCGTTAACCATCGGCACCACAATCAACGGGATAAACAGCGTTGGGTTCATCACCACCGGCGAACCGAATAGCAGCGGTTCATTGATATTGAAAGCCGCCGGGACCACGCTCAGCTTGCCGATGGTGCGTAGATGAATGGAACGGCTGCGCAGATAAAGGAAGGCCAACACCAGCGTGGAGCCTGAGCCGCCGATACAGACATAGAATGACCAGAATGGCGCGGTTAGCGTTTGGGTCATGGCTGCACCGTTGGCGACCAGCGCGGCGTTAGTGGCCAGGTTAGCCATAAAGATCGGGTTCAGCAGGCCGGTCACGATGTTGTCGCCGTGAATACCGGCAAACCACAGCAGGTTGGCAATCAGCACCGCCAAAAGGATGGCTGGCAGCGTATCGCCGACGGAAATCAGCGGCTGGAACACCTGCATAATCGCAGCGGGCAGCAGCAGTTGGAATTCGCTCTGCATCAGGAGGCTGATGGGGTAGACCGTCAACAGAATGCCGACCACTGGGTACAGCAGTTCAAACGAGCGGGCAATGGCAGGGGGAACCTGCTCTGGCATGCGAATGGTGATGTTGTACTTTTTCAGCAGGCGGATCAGTTCGACCGACCAAATGGCGCAGATCAGAGCGGTGAATACCCCCTGGCCACCCAGAAAATCGAGGGACATCTTGTTGTCGACCTGTGGCGCGGAGGCCAGCAGGAATGCCATCAGCGACAGCAGCGCAGCGGTCAGCGCATCCATTTTGTAGTGCTTTGCCAGACTGTAGGCGGTACCAATAGAGACAAATACGCTCATCAACCCCATGGTCATAAAGAACGGCATGGTGATGGTGTCCCAGTGCTTCTTGGCGAACCCTAACCAGGCTTGCCCAAAGCTGGAGGTGGTGGTCGCGTCAAACGGCGGGTTGGCGACGATCAGCATGATACTGCCGACGATCAAAAATGGCATAGCGCTGATAAAACCGTCACGAATGGCAATAATATGGCGCTGGCTACCGATCCGGCCAGCCAGTGGCGCGATATGGCTTTCGACCACGCGCATTAGGGAAGCGTATAGGCTCATGGGGTTCTCCGCGGCGTCAGGCGATCAGGCTGAGGGCTTGGTCTAATACCTTGTCACCGCGCAGGGTGCCGTAATCCATCATGTCGATGACGGCAACCGGCAGGCCATGCGGCCCGGCAAGCTGGCTGAAGCGGGCCAGTTCGTACTTTACCTGTGGCCCCAACAGCACCACGCTGGCAGTTGGCAACTCAGCTTCGAAATCCGCAGCCGGTACCGCTACAATCTCCACGGCCAGTTCGCGCTTTTGCGCTTCGGTTTGCATACGTTTGACCAGCATGCTGGTGGACATCCCCGCGGCACAGCACAGCACTATCTTCTTCATCATTGCTCTCCAGTATTATTATGGTTATCAGCGCAAATGAGAGCGCTCTCATTTATTTAGCCTAGCTGGATTGCAGAACCAAACCGGGATTTGTGTCGCAAAAACCGATGAAGGGCGAAAATCGGCAAATAATGCGTGATCGGCTTGGCAAAAATCAGTACGGGGATCATACTGTCGGCAGGAAAAAACCGGGCGCACTCAGAAACGTCCGGCAATTGAGTAAATATAGGTAAATGGCTGGCGCTGCCGGGCGCAGCTCTTTAGAATCAAAGCGCTTTCCGTTGTTTGTATCTCAAAGAAAGGACCCGTTCATGTTCAAACGTACTTTAGTGACCTTCGTTGCGCTGTGTTCACTGACAGCCATGGCACCCGCCGCATTAGCCGCCGGTGAAACCCACGTCATGCTGACCACCTCGGCAGGGAATATCGAATTGGCGCTCGACAGTCAGAAGGCACCGGTCTCAACCAAGAACTTCATTGACTACGTGAACAGCGGTTACTACAACAACACCGTTTTCCACCGCGTGATCCCGGGTTTCATGGTTCAGGGTGGCGGTTTTACTGCGGATATGCAGCAGAAAACCACCAATGCACCGATCAAAAACGAAGCTGATAACGGCCTGCGTAACCTGCGTGGCACCATTTCCATGGCGCGTACCGCCGATAAAGACAGCGCCACCAGCCAGTTCTTCCTGAACGTGGCAGACAATGCGTTCCTCGATCATGGCCAGCGTGATTTTGGCTACGCGGTATTTGGCAAAATCGTTAAAGGTATGGACGTAGTAGATAAAATCTCCCAGGTACCCACTGGCAACGTCGGTCCTTACCAGAATGTCCCGAGTAAACCTATCGTGATCCTGTCGGCCAAAGTGCTGCCATAAATCACCCAAGCCGGTCTCTAGCTGGGGGCCGGCCTGCTTTTCCCTCCTGAATGTTTGCCTGCATCACTGTTTTTTTCGATCCCACGTGATTTAATTGCCCGCCTAAAACCAGACCGGATACCCGGCACTTTTTTGATCGCCCCCGTTGTTCAGGATGAGCCGTTTTTATGTACGAATTTAACCAGGTGTTACTGCTGTTACAGCAGATGTGCGTGTATCTCGTCATTGCCTATCTGCTGAGCAAGACGCCGCTGTTTATTCCGTTGATGCAGGTGACCATTCGCCTGCCGCACAAGTTGCTGTGCTACGTCATTTTCTCGGTGTTCTGCATTATGGGCACCTATTTTGGCCTGCATATTCAAGACTCCATCGCCAATACCCGCGCTATCGGCGCCGTGTTGGGCGGGCTGCTGGGTGGGCCCTCCGTCGGTTTCCTGGTTGGCCTAACGGGCGGCTTGCATCGTTATACACTGGGGGGCATGACAGACGTCGCCTGTGCGATCTCCACGGTGGCCGAAGGTCTGGTTGGCGGTATTGTGCACAGCATTGCCATGCGGCGCGGGCGTATCGATCTGCTGTTCAACCCGCTGTTTGTCGCCGGGATTGCGTTGGTGGCCGAAGTGCTGCAAATGGCGATTATCCTGATCGTCGCGCGTCCGTTCCCCGAAGCGGTGCTGCTGGTGGAACACATCGTCCTGCCAATGCTGATCGCCAATACCATCGGTGCCGCCATGTTCATGCAGATCCTGCTTGATCGGCGGGCGATGTTTGAGAAATACACCAGCGCCTTCTCCTCCAAGGCGTTGAAGATAGCCGAACGTACCGAGGGTATTCTGCGCCAGGGGTTTGACCAGGAAAACAGCATGAAGGTGGCGCGGGTGGTCTATCAGGAGCTGGGCATCGGCGCCGTGGCGATCACCGATCGTGACAAGCTGCTGGCCTTTATCGGCATTGGTGACGACCACCATCTGCCGGGCACGCCGATCTCCTCGGTCCACTCCCATCGCGCCATCGATAACAACGAGGTGGTGTATGCCGACGGCAATGAGCTGTCTTACTGTTGCTCCATCAACGGCAATTGCAAACTAGGTTCGACACTGGTGATCCCGCTGCGTGGTGAAAACCAGCGAGTGATTGGCACCATCAAACTGTATGAACCCAAGACCAAGCTGTTTAGCACCATTAATCGCACGCTGGGGGAAGGGATTGCCAGCCTGCTGTCGGCGCAAATCATGGCCGGGCAATATGAGCGCCATAAACAGCTGCTGGCCCAGTCGGAAATCAAACTGCTGCATGCGCAGGTGAACCCGCATTTCCTGTTCAACGCCCTGAATACGCTGGTGGCGGTGATCCGCCGCGATGGTGACCGGGCCTGCGAACTGGTGCAGTATCTGTCGACCTTTTTCCGTAAAAACCTCAAGCGCTCCGACGATGAGGTGAGCCTGGCGGACGAGATCGAACATGTGAACGCCTATCTGCAGATCGAAAAGGCCCGTTTTGCCGATCGGCTGGAGATCACCGTTTCGCTGCCGGAAGAGTTGCTGGCAGTGCGTTTACCTGCGTTCTCGCTGCAGCCGATTGTGGAAAATGCCATCAAGCACGGTACTTCCCATCTGTTGGGGATTGGCCGTGTCGATATTGGTGCTCGTCTGGAGGGCGATCACTTGCTGTTGCAGGTGACGGATAACGCCGGGCTGTTCCGTCAGCAGACTGGTGGCAGCGGGTTGGGGATGAACCTGGTCGATCGGCGTATCCGCGTGCGCTATGGTGAAGATTATGGCGTGCAGGTCACCTGCGAACCTGAAGCCTATACTTGCATCACCCTTAACGTTCCCTTGGCGAGGGCTGCTTGATGTTGAACGTACTGATTGTCGATGACGAGCCCTTTGCCCGCGATAACCTGCGCCACCTGCTGGAAGAGGAAGAGGGTATTACCATTATTGGTGAATGTGCCAATGCCATTGAGGCCATCAGCCAAATCCACCGCTTGCAACCGGACGTGGTGTTCCTGGACATCCAGATGCCGCGTATCAGCGGATTGGAAATGGTTGGCATGCTCGATCCGAACCGTATGCCCTACATCGTGTTTCTGACGGCCTATGACGAATACGCGGTGCAGGCCTTTGAGCAGCATGCGTTTGATTACCTGCTGAAACCGGCGGAGCCGAATCGGCTGAATAAAACCCTGCAGCGCCTGCATCAGCGCCGTGCTCCGCAGAATATTGCGGCGTTGGATGAAAGCGCGGGCTACCTGAAATACATTCCCTGCACCGGCCACAGCCGGATTTACCTGCTGCGTTTCGACGAGGTGATCGCTATCCGCTCACGCTCGACCGGAGTGTATGTGGTGCGCAATGACGGCATGGAGTGTTTTACCGAACTGACGCTACGCACGCTGGAAAGCCGCACGCCATTGGTGCGCTGCCACCGGCAATATCTGGTGAACCTTGAGCAGGTCAAAGAGATCCGTTTTGAAGAAAGTGGCACGGCGGAAATGATTATGTCGGTGGGGGAGCCGGTACCGGTCAGCCGCCGCTATCTCAAATCGCTGAAAGAAGAGCTGGGGTTACGCGGATAACGTTAAGCGACTCGGTTTGGCATCAGAGACTCTAATGTGCCACAGATTGACTCCTACGATAGATATCGGTTCCGCATCAGCTCCCTCTTACTAAAGGAAGGGCTGGTTGCACGTCCCGCGATACGGTTTGGCATGAGGGACCCTAATGTGCCACAGATTGACTCCTACGATTGATATCGGCTCCGCATCAGCTCCCTCTCCCTAAAGGAAGGACTGGTTGCACGTCCCGCTATACGGTTTGGCATGAGGGACCCTAACGTGCCACAGATTAACTCCTACGATTGATATCGGCTCTGCATCAGCTCCCTCTCACAAAAGGAAGGACTGGGTGCACGTCCCGCGATACGGTTTGGCATGAGGGACCCTAATGTGCCGCAGATTGACTCCTACGATTGATATCGGCTTGAAGAGTTTGTTGAGGTGACCTCTTTCACTTGCAAAAGAGCAGGGGCTAATAGCTCCCTCTCCCTGTGGGCTGAGTGATCCCCAGTAATATGGTCAGCATCCCATGACCATATTACTGTACTCATTCCCTAACTTTTTCAGCATATTAACTATATTCATCCGTCTCACTATTCCCGCTCTGTCTCTCAGGACCTCACCAGCAAGCCTCAGATACGACAGGATCCGTCTCCCTTTCTCACTATTTGCCTGATAATGCCTATGAAGTTGTTTCTTTTCCGCCATATACCCCGTCAGCCACATCACCAGGCTGGCCATCGCTGCCACTACACTCAGAACCGCCAGGCGACCCCAGCCCTGGCTGCGGCTTAGTCTCAGCCCATATCCGAAGCGCGGACTTTTTTCGTCGCGGAAGTTCTGCTCTATCTGCATCCGACGACTGTACAGGGTCATTATCTGATGAGGCTCCAGGCCTTCAACATTACTGAACAGCAACCACGGTTCCTGAGCGCTACTTCGATGCTCTTTCTCCGTTTTTGACCGTCTGCCTTTTCCGTGACGTCCCGCCGATGGGCGCTTTTGCAGATAAAAGCTACCGTAACAAGGCATCCTCGGCTTACGAGCAAGTACACCGTAACCGACTTTTATGGGAGTGCTCTCCGCCTGCAAGTCACTGATTTTCATCCAGCGGGTGCTTCCTTCCAACTGGAAGCAGACGAGCCCTCTGACCCTGCCCGTAAAACACCAGCCCAGTTGGCTTATGTGCCTGAACCAGTCAGTTCTGAAGCCCGCATCCGTGATTATTGTGACGGGTTTTCCGTCGGGAATGGCCGCGTGGAGACGGTCAAGGAAGGCGCACTGAACCTGGCTGTTTTGTGCCAGCCAGGCGGGCACCACTTCGCTCATCAGAGGGAGGGAACGGCCATTACAGACTAGGCTTGCTCGCAGCAGATGCCAGTTTTTGTCATGCCATCCGCTCCAGTCGACAGCAATAACGCAGAACGGCATCAGTGAGGTGATAGACCGCGTAAGCATCTGTTGAATAAGGGGAAGTTCGTGATGAATAGCGGTATTACCGAGGGCCCGATCGACACGTTTAATTTTATTTTTGACGTGAGCTCTGCCTGGAAGCGAACGGCCGAGACTGGTTAGCGTCAAGTCAGCGCCGTTGCAAAGTGCAATGGCCATAGAGATAAGTACATTGATCCGAAAGGAATGAATACCACGTAAAGACGCGGAGAAAAATTTCTGGCAAACTGTTTGTAAAGGCACGATGAGGTCTCTTCTGTTTTGTTAGCGCAACCAGTAGATCACACTTCATCGTGCCTTTCATTTTTTTGTGGGGATTCCTCAGCCCTGTGGGAGAGGGTTGGGGTGAGGGGCCCTTTTGTTTGTCCTTGACGGGTTTACGTCTCGCTTATAGCCTTGATGATATCAACGGGCGCATTCGCGCCGTACAGGGTTATAGGAACAGAAAATGAGCGAAGCACGGATTATTGCCAAAGCGATGAAAGACGGGAAACCGGCGCAGGAACTGGTCATTTTGCCTGCCCTGGCTAACCGCCACGGGTTGATCACCGGGGCGACCGGTACGGGCAAAACGGTCACCCTGCAAAAGATGGCGGAGCAATTCTCGCGCATTGGCATTCCGGTATTCCTGGCGGACGTTAAAGGCGATCTGTCGGGCATTGCGGCCGAAGGTATTCCCTCCGAGAAGTTGCAGGCGCGGTTGGCGGCAATTGGCGTTACCGGCTGGCAACCCCAAGCCTGTTCAATGATCCCTTGGGATATTTTTGGTGAAAAGGGCCATCCTATCCGCGCCACTATTTCCGATCTTGGCCCGCTGCTGCTAGGCCGCCTGTTGGATCTGAATGAGGTGCAGAGCGGCGTGTTGCAGTTGGTGTTCAAGATCGCCGATGACAACGCCTTACTGTTGCTGGATATGAAAGACCTGCGTGCGATGGTGCAGTACGTCGGGGATAACGCCAAACAGTTCCAAACCCAGTACGGCAACATCTCTTCGGCCTCGGTCGGGGCGATCCAGCGTGGTTTGCTGACGCTGGAACAGCAGGGTGCCAATCAGTTCTTTGGCGAGCCGATGTTGGATATCAACGATCTGATGAGAACCGATGCCAACGGGCACGGCATTATCAACCTGCTGGCGGCGGATAAGCTGATTAACCAGCCGAAGCTGTATGCGGTGTTTTTGCTGTGGCTACTGGCGGAGCTGTTTGAGCATTTGCCGGAAGTGGGCGATCCGGAACAGCCAAAGCTGGTGTTTTTCTTCGACGAAGCCCACCTACTGTTTAACGATGCGCCACCGGCATTGCTGACCAAAATTGAACAGGTGGTGCGCCTGATCCGTTCCAAAGGCGTGGGCATCTACTTTGTCACCCAGAATCCGTTGGATATCCCGGACAGTGTCCTGGGCCAGCTGGGTAACCGTGTCCAGCACGCGCTGCGGGCCTTTACACCACGCGATCAGAAAGCGGTGAAGGCGGCGGCACAAACCATGCGCGCCAATCCAGACTTTGATGCGGAAATGGCAATCACTGAGCTAGGCGTGGGCGAGGCACTAGTCTCCTTCCTGGATGAAAAAGGGCGGCCGAACGTGGTGGAGCGTGCGATGGTGATCGCTCCGGAATCGAAAATGGGCATGCTGGGGGCCGAAGGGATGAACAGCGCCATCAATAAATCCCCGCTCTACGGACGCTATGAGGATATGGTGGATCGTGAATCTGCCTATGAAAAACTGGCCGCAGGTGGTTTTGCCACTGTGGGTACGCCACAGCCTGGGCAACCGGCTCAGAAACCGGCCGCAGGGCAGGAAAGCGGCGGTGGCTTGATGGGCGGCTTGAACGAGATCCTGTTTGGTTCCACTGGTCCACGCGGCGGTAAACACGACGGCATCGTACAGACCGCCGCCAAGAGCATGGCGCGCGATCTGGGCCGCCAGATCCTGCGCGGCGTTTTAGGCTCGATCATGGGTGGCCGTAAGAAGTAGACCTGCGATGAAAGGAATGACCACCAGGCCTGATAATCCCGCGGAGGGGCTGTGCCAGGAACGCATCGATGCCTTTACTGACGATTCACAGCGCTTACGCCGCCGACAACGTTATGTGGAGCTTGGCCGGTTGTTGGTGGCGCTAGTTTTGCTGGCGCCGATCAGCGGTCTGTGGTCAGACCCAAAACAGGGTTTTTGGTGGGGGTTGTTGGGTGTGGGTGCCGGGATATTCGTTGCCTTGGTGATCTGGCACCGTCGGTTGGCGGCTCAATTACAGCACTGCCGCACTTTGGTGACTCTAAATCAGGAGAGCCTGGCTCGCGTTAGGCGGGACTTTTCGGTGCTGCTACCTTGCCCTGCCAACCTCGCCGACTCTTTCAGTGAGCAAGACCGGGATCTGAATCTGTATGGACATGCATCACTTGGACAACTCCTGTTCAACCTGTCCACCAGCTTAGGCGATAAGCGGCTGGCCGAGTGGCTGAGCCGGGGAAGTCCGATGCTCGAACAACATCAACAAGCGGTTCGGGAACTGGCTCCTCAGTTGGACTTACGCCAGCGGCTGTATGCTTACGCACGGGACCAGCAAAATATGGCTGGTCATCGGCTAGAGCAGTTCCGAGCCTGGGCAACGGATACTTCAGAACCTCTTGTAACGCCAATTAAGCAACGGATCGGTTGGCTTCTAAACGTTATATTCATTATCTGTCTGCTACTGGTGGTGAGCAAACTCGTGACCGTATGGATCCTCGCCTTGCCGCTCTTGTTGAATCTGGTGTTTCTTGGTTTTAACGCTCAACGGTTTAGGCACTGTTTCGAACAGGCAGATTTGCAATCCGAGGCATTGAACAGCTTGTCACGAATAGTCGAACTCATCGGTAGCGACGAGTTTCAGTCTCAACCTTTACAGCAGATCCGTGAGTCGTTATTGCAGTCGCCGCAACGGCCAGGGGCCGCTCTGCGCCAGTTGTCGGCCATAGTGCATCATTCGCGACTACGTTTTAATCCGGTGCCCTATATGTTCCTGCAGCTCTGCTTGTTGTGGGATTTTCATGTGGCTTTCAAACTACAGCAGTGGCGTAGACAGTTCGCTGTGCATGTGGCCGATTGGTTGGAAGCTATCTCGCATTTTGAAGCCATTAGCGCCTTAGCCAATTTGAGCTTCGAAAACCCGACCTGGGGCTTCCCCGTTTGTAGCAAGGAGCCTGGGATTTCTGCCCGCCAAGCTGTTCACCCGTTGCTACCACCTGGCATAGCGGTAGCCAATGATATTGTGTTGGCTCCCGCACAGGTGACTATTATTACCGGTTCTAATATGTCGGGTAAAACCACCTACATGCGCACGCTGGGTCTCAACCTTAAACTGGCCATGGCCGGGGGGCCTGTGGCCTGTGCTGAAATGCGTTTCCCTCCCTGCGAGTTATATACGGCTATCTCCAGCCGTGATTCGTTGGAGCAGGGGATATCGTACTTTATGAGTGAGGTCGTGCAGATCAAGCACGTGCTGGAAGGTGTCGAACAATGTCATCTACAGCCAGTATTTCTGCTGGATGAACTGCTTAAGGGAACGAATGAACGGGAGCGCAACCTCGCCATTGTTGCACTACTTAAAAAGCTCTGCACCCAACGAGCGATGGGGCTGATGACGACACATAATGTCGCCCTTGCGACGCATCCAGAGCTGCAATCGTTATGTAAAACCATCTATTTTGAGGAGGATATAGATGAACAACTGCCGGAAAAAGTGGTGTTCAACTACCGCCTCAAAGAGGGAGTCTCCACTCAGACCAATGCCCTAAAATTGCTAAGAATGCTGGGTGTAAGTCTATATGATTAAGTATCCCTGTGAGGACCTTCAGTATTGCACTGCGACCGCAGAATATGCTGAGCAGGTCGTTGGCTTGTTGGGCAACATCGATCTGCACACCCAACGTTATATATATGGTCCCAAGGGGCAGCGCAATGCTTACTTGAAGCATGCCTTTCGCTGTGACCTAGGATATTTCGGCTATTCAAGACATCGTCTAGCGCTCCTTGGAAACCGTTGCATCGGTATGGTTGCCGCTTTTGAACGGCGGGAGCACTGGCTGTTGGATATTTACACTCTGAGATCACTTTTTCATGTCTATCCTCTGTTTCAAGCTTTGAAGTGTCTATATCGGCTGTTGGTCTCCACCGCAGCCAGTCCTAAACCACACCGAGGTATTTACTTTCTTTACAATTTTTCCATCGACCAGACATTGGCCGGTCAAGGGGTAGGTTCTTGGTTATTGCAGCAGGAAATTATTCGGGCACGACAACGTGGTTGCCATTACATTGAATTGGATGTTGCTACGACTAATCACCGGGCCATCCGCTTCTATGAACACAATGGTTTCGTGGTCAGTCAACACATTACCAATCGACACTGTATAAAGGGATTTCATTTCGATGAGTATTGGCGCATGTCTCTTGGGCTATAGTCTGAAGCCTACTTACCGTTTGTGGGCCAGAAGCTAGTCGAGAGGTGCTCGGGGACCTCCAGCCTCGTAATCAACTATCGCAGAGAGTTCGAATGTGGCTATAGGTGTAACGGCGAAGTATCGCTGATTGAGTCCGCTGGGCTCACATTTCGCAGGCAGTGTCTGCGAAATGTTGCCTCAGAGAATTCATTCGACTTCGCAGTATTAACCAAAGGCTTTCCGTTGTCTTGGTCGGCTGATGCGAACCATTGCCGGTTAAAACCCTGCTGGGTGTGAGCTTGGATGACTGAATGTTACATTTGCGTTATCAGGTATTAAATCAACACCTTAAGCCCATGTTTCAGGACCACGGTAAGTAACTTCAACGACAGGCCACTGGGGCGTTTTGCGCCGCTTTCCCATTTTTGTACTGTAGAAACGCTGGTGTTTAGATAACGGGCAAAGACTGGCTGGCTGACATTGAGTTTTTCCCGCAATGCTTTGATTTCAAGTGGTTGAAGATCTTTGACGCTGCTGATGCAGGCTTGATCGAAGCTACGCATCGTCTCCTGCGGGATGGCATCGACGCTGAATAACCCAGAAGCTGCACTATGGATGGCTTCAAACGCAGGACTTTTGAATTTACTTTTTGCGGTCATGACAAATCTCCACCAGCTCTTTATTTGTAATCAATGCCATAATCTTTTCATCTGCAAGTACCGCATAGTACTTTGCTAACTCTCGAAATCCAGCAAGTTCACGTTTATCGATGTTGGCCATATCCTGTTTAGCATACAGGAACGTGTAAAACCAATGCACTCCGCCTTTGGCTAATATTATGGCGCGATCACGATTCTCCCTTAGGCGCTTCTTGTATACTCCGCCTCCGAGGTCATCGGCCTTCCCTTCTATCACTGCGTCAATAGCCCGGCATAATTCCCTATCTTTGATGCCATGAGATTCGGCCGTTTTGGCAAACCATTTGGTTTTAAATACGCGCATTAGGTTGACATCCTGTTACCTTAACTATAGCACTTAGTGCTACATTACTCTCTTTTTGGGCTGATTCAACGTTTTCCAATCAGCAAAACTGGCCGTCTTTATGGGTTACTGTTCGAATGTGGCTATAGGTGTAACGGCGAAGGTTAGTTAAACTCGGCTATCTAGCTATTTGATACGGGCGACCGTAACGATCCTTCATACTAAGTTCATTTAAACATGCTGCTGCTGATCGATAACTACGACTCTTTTACCTACAACCTCTATCAGTACTTCTGCGAACTGGGTGCAGAAGTGCTGGTGAAGCGTAACGATGAACTGCAACTGGCCGATATTGAGCGGCTGGCACCGCAACATCTGGTGATCTCCCCTGGCCCCTGTACGCCGAACGAGGCGGGCATCTCGCTGGCTGCCATTCGCCATTTTGCTGGTAAGCTGCCGATCCTTGGGGTCTGCCTAGGTCACCAGGCGTTGGGCCAGGCGTTTGGCGCCGACGTGGTTCGCGCTCGAGAGGTGATGCATGGCAAAACCTCTGCTATCCGCCATCAAAATCTCGGCGTGTTCAAGGGATTGAATAATCCACTGACCGTCACCCGCTACCATTCACTGATCCTGGACGCGGCGACGTTGCCGGAGTGCTTTGAGGTGACCGCCTGGAGCGAACGTGACGGGGAACGGGATGAGATCATGGGGATCCGCCACCGGACGCTGGCGTTGGAAGGCGTACAGTTCCATCCTGAGAGCATTCTCAGCGAACAGGGGCACCAACTGCTGGGTAATTTCCTTGGAAGTTAGCCGTTAGTGGTTTTTTAAGCTTGCCCTTGATTGGTTTTTTATGCATATTTTGTGATTATATTTTCACTTGATAGTTAGCCGCCTGGAGCCAGTAATGACCGAAAAAACCGCAGTTACCCGCAGCACCTTTGATCAGGTTATCCTGCCTGTTTATGCACCTGCCCAGTTTGTGCCGGTGAAGGGCAAGGGGAGCCGCGTATGGGACCAGCAGGGGAAAGAGTATATCGACTTCTCTGGCGGCATCGCGGTGACTGCGTTGGGGCACTGCCATCCGGCACTGGTTGAGGCTCTAAAGCAGCAGGGCGAAACCTTGTGGCATACCAGCAACGTATTCACCAATGAGCCCGCGCTGCGCCTGGCCAGTAAATTGATCGCTGCCACCTTCGCCGACCGGGTGTTTTTCGCCAACTCGGGTGCGGAGGCTAACGAAGCGGCTTTCAAGCTCGCTCGTCATTACGCCATCACCCGTCATAGCCCGTATAAAACCAAGATTATCGCGTTTAATAACGCTTTCCATGGCCGTACGCTGTTCACCGTTTCCGTGGGCGGGCAGCCAAAATATTCCGACGGCTTTGGGCCGAAACCGGCCGATATCGTGCATGTACCTTTCAACGATCTGGCCGCGGTGAAAGCGGTGATGGACGATCACACCTGTGCGGTAGTGATGGAGCCTATTCAGGGTGAAGGGGGCATTACCGCCGCCGATCCTGTCTTCCTCAAGGGCGTACGTGAACTTTGCGACCAACATCAGGCGCTGCTGGTGTTTGATGAAGTGCAAAGCGGTATGGGCCGTAGCGGCAAGCTGTTTACCTATATGCATTACGGCATTACGCCAGACATCCTCACCACCGCTAAAGCGCTGGGCGGCGGTTTCCCGGTGAGCGCGATGCTGACCACCGAAGAGATCGCCTCGGTGATGCAGGTTGGCACCCACGGCACCACCTACGGCGGCAACCCACTGGCCTGTGCAGTGGCAGAGGCAGCGTTGGACGTGATCAACACGCCAGAGGTGCTAAGCGGGATTGAGCAGCGTCGTGGGCTGTTTGTTCAGGCTTTGCAGGAGATCGGTAAGAAATACGATGTGTTCAGCGATATTCGTGGCATGGGGCTGTTGATTGGCGCGGAACTGAAGGCGGGCTATCACGGCAAAGCGCGTGATTTCCTCACTGCCGCTGCTGCACGTGGTTTGATGATCCTCAATGCCGGGCCAAATGTGATCCGTTTTGCCCCTTCGTTGGTGGTTGAGCTGAAAGATATCGACGAGGGCATGGCG
Source organism: Serratia sp. JSRIV006 (assembly GCF_019968685.1). NCBI lineage: Bacteria > Pseudomonadati > Pseudomonadota > Gammaproteobacteria > Enterobacterales > Yersiniaceae > Serratia > Serratia sp. JSRIV006. The sequence continues at coordinate 5,316,341 of NZ_CP074137.1, read as the reverse complement.
CTGTTCGAATTGGCCGTACAGGATGTGATTAACGGCTAATCAAGTTTGCGGGGCTGCGGTCCCGCTAACCTCAGCTTTCCCGCAGTTTGCGCTTCAGCCAGATCCCATGATGTGGGCGCTGGCGCCATGCCAATGACGAAATGGTATGCATCACGGTCAGGTGAGAAAGGATCCGCCTCAAGTGGCGTTCCATCTCGGTGATCGGCATATCTGGATGCAGGTCCGGTGGCTGCATGATGCTGTTGCTGGTACTCGGGCCGTCATATTCCAACCGCTGCTGACAGCTCTGTAAGGCGATCTCACAGGTTTGCAGATACTCCTGAGCCAGCTTTGGCGTCAGCATATAGTGCTCGCGCGCCAGAATGGTCATCGCATTCAGGTGTTCAACAATAAACTGGTTATGGGTGATCCACAGCCGCATATCAGCCAGATAGTTCGATTCAAACCCCGGTTCCTGCATCGCCTGATTGAGCGAGGTAAACAGGGCGTTATGCGCCTGATTGACCTGCATGCGTGTGTAGGCCAGTTCGCTGGGGTCGGGTTCCTGTTCTTCCAGCAATAAACGCAGTGCAGTCTGATCGTGCTCCAGAGCCTGATGGGCGTTTTTACGCAGCATGCCGCTCTGCCACTGCGGCCATAGCCAGATTGTGCCACCAAACACCAGTACGCAGCCGATAAGGGTATCGATCAGGCGGGGGACCAGGAAATGGGTACCGTTCAGCGCCAGGAGCTGCAAGGTGTAGACGGCGGTCACGGTGAAGCCCATCACCGCCAGCCCGTAGTTTTTCCGCAGGATCAGATAGGCCGCCAGGGTGATGGCCAACATGATGCTCAGCGTCACGTTCTCCGGCATCTGTAGTTGCAACAGTCCAGCGGCAATCACCAGCCCGGCCAACGTGCCGAGGGCACGGTGCTGGATCCTCACCCGCGTGGCGTTATAGCCGTTTTGGCTGACCAGCATGATGGTCAGCAAGATCCAGTAGGGTTTTGGCAGATTGAACAGCATGCCAAGGCTGCTGCCTGCCGCCAGAATGACCCCCAGTCTGGCGGCGTTACGCAAGGCGTTGGATTTGAACGATAGATAGCTCACCACTGCAGGCCAGAACGGCAGGCGTGACTGATTGGCCATCAGATTACGGCGGTAAAGTGGGTGCTGAGTGCGCAGCAGGCGTGCGATGCGACTGAAGTGGTAATAGCAGAACTGGCCAACCGGATTATCGGCGTGCTGTGAGGCCACTTTTTCCAGCGCCGCCAGCTCATTCTTCATGCTGAAACGCGAAGAGTGCCGATGATAGAGAATATCGTCGGCCACCACCCGCAGGCGCGTGGCGATCACCTGGGCGTTGCGGCGGATGATCGCTTCGGCCTGGCTTTGCTCCACCAGCTTTTGCACTTCTTCCGGCAGATGCAGGCTGACGGTGATGTGCTCTTGCAAATCGAGCGCCACCTGAAACGTACGCCGCAGGCGCTTTTGCTCCAGGTTATTGGCATGGGGCAGGAAATTAAGCTGTTGGTATAGCAGACTGATCAGATCCATGACTTTCTGCTGGCGTTGCAACAGCGGCGGCAGGGCAGTTTCAGGATCGGTATGCTGCGTCAGTAATGAGTATTTGGCTTCAAAATAGTCGGCCAGCTGCATATACAGCTGGCTTAGAGATTCGCGCATCGGCTGCTCTTTCCACAGCTTGAACCAGGCCCAGGTAAACAGCCCGTACCAGGCGGTGCCGACGATATACAGCAAAGGGGCATGCCAGATTGGCACGGTGCCTACCATGCTGAGGGAAAAGATGGCGGCGACCAATGCGGCTGGTAGCAGGCGTGCGTGCAGCGGGCTGATCTCACCGCTGACGCCGAGCAACAGCGCCATTGCCAGCATCAGCAAGGGTAACGGCAGATCCCACAGCAGGGCTTGTTGCAGCAGAAGGCTGCTGAGTGCGAACAGGGAGCCGCCTACGACCAGGCGTTTGAAAAAGCGTTTGTGCGGCGTATCCAGCCCGGCAATGTTGCAGCAGGCGGGCACCAACGAGAACAGCATGCCGAGTTGCAGGTTGCCAATCAGTAAACCAAACGCCACCGGCAGGCACAACACCAGCGTTTGCCGCAGTGCGTAGTTGACTTCCGGGTGGTAGATCAGGCGGCGCCACATGGTTGGCTATTCAGCAGGTAAAGAAACGGCGCATTGCTGCACCGTTTCCCTGGGGATTAACGCGTACCGTACACGACAATGGTTTTGCCGTGCGCGGAGATCAGGTTTTGATCTTCGAGCATTTTCAAAATACGACCGACGGTTTCACGTGAGCAACCGACGATTTGGCCAATTTCCTGGCGGGTGATTTTGATCTGCATGCCGTCTGGGTGAGTCATGGCATCAGGCTGTTTTGCCAGGTTCAGCAAGGTCTGTGCAATGCGGCCGGTTACGTCAAGGAAGGCGAGGTTACCCACTTTCTCTGAGGTGACTTGCAGGCGGTTAGCCATCTGTGCGGACAGGCGCATCAGGATATCCGGGTTAACCTGGATCAACTGGCGGAATTTCTTGTAGGAAATTTCAGCCACTTCACAGGCGGTTTTGGCCCGTACCCAGGCGCTACGCTCCTGGCCTTCTTCAAATAATCCTAGCTCGCCGATGAAATCCCCCTGGTTAAGGTAGGACAGGATCATCTCTTTGCCTTCTTCATCTTTAATCAGCACCGCGACGGAGCCTTTGACGATGTAGTAAAGCGTTTCGGCCTTTTCACCTTGGTGAATAAGCGTACTCTTCGATGGATATTTGTGGATATGGCAATGAGACAGGAACCATTCGAGAGTCGGGTCTGTTTGCGGTTTGCCGAGAACCATTCGCTGTTATCCTCTGTTGTTATCGCTGCCTTGTATCACAGGGGTCAGAGTTCCCTGTAAAACGTGCTTATAGCCCGGTGTTTTAATTGTGGCTATCAACAGGTTTTGAGGCGTGTTATAGAAATACGCTTGTGCTCTAGCATATTAACTTGCAGGGAGAGCTGCAAGCTACATTCTGTTAACAAACCAATATAGGGGCCTTTCCTTGGACATATCCCTGAAATCGGTGACCTGGAAAGAGTTATTGCGGCTCTGTTTGTAGCACAGAGTGAGGCGGGTGTCTTGTGTTGTCTCGCTTCAGCATGATTAGCGTCAGGTTACGTTGCCAGAATGTATGCGAAAGCGTACCCTGTTTTTAAGAAATTAACCGGAGTGTGTAACATGCAGGCAAGAGTTAAGTGGGTAGAAGGGCTGACATTCCTGGGTGAGTCTGCGTCTGGTCACCAGGTTTTGATGGATGGCAACGCTGGCGATAAAGCGCCAAGCCCGATGGAAATGGTGTTGATGTCCGTCGGCGGCTGTAGCGCCATCGACGTAGTGTCGATCCTGCAAAAAGGGCGTAACGATGTGCGTGACTGTGAGGTAAAACTGACCTCCGAGCGTCGTGAAGAAGCACCGCGTCTGTTTACCCATATCAATCTGCATTTTATCGTCACCGGCAAAGGGCTGACCGATAAGATCGTCGAGCGTGCGGTGGATCTTTCCGCCGAGAAATACTGCTCCGTCTCCTTGATGCTGGGTAAAGCCGCCAGCATTACCCACAGCTTCGAAATCCGCGAAGTGGCCTGATCCTACCAAGGGTAGCGCAGGCAGTGGGCACGCAATAAATCAAGAAATCGCCGTGCCGTCACGGTTAGCGGCGATTTCTGTGAATACAGCACGCAATATTGCGCTTGTGGCAACGTGTCGATAGGCAATGCCACCAGCCGACGCTGCAAATAGAACGGTGCACTCATCGCCCGCGCCACGATAGTCAAATAATCCGCCTCCAGCACCATATTCAAGCCACAGGTCACAGAGTCCGAGCGAATGGGCGAACGACTCAATTGCTGATAGAAGGTGCCTAACACCGCACGCAACTGCTGGTAGTAACCCATATCGGTTTCCGGTAATAACCACTTGGCCTCACGCAATTCGTCCAACGAGGTGGCCTGCGCCAGTGGGTGCCCCTGGCGTGCGATAATGCAAAAAGAGGCGTTGAACAGCGGTTCACGCACCAGATCCTCCAGCGGAAGTTCCGGGCTGACGGTACCCACGGCAAAATCCAGGCGGCCTTCGCGCAATGCTGGCAGTAGCGTAGAAAGCTGCGCCTCGCGGATCAGCAGATTGGCCTGTGGAAACGGCTGTTTGAAGGCCTCGACCAGTTCCGGTAATACCGTCAGGGCGAGTAGCGAAGAGCAACCAATGGCGACGTTACCTTGCGAATGCTGATTCAACTGCTGGATCTCGTCGGCGGCGCGCTGCAATTCCTCCAGGATCAACTGCATTCGCAGGGCGAAGGCGCGGCCGGTTTCGGTCAGCGTCATTCCCTGACTGCTGCGATTGATCAACTGGGTTTCCAGGATCTGTTCCAGTTCACGGATGGTGCGGCTCACCGCCGGTTGAGATTGCTCAAGCGCGCGTGCCGCCCCGCGAATACTGCCGCTGCGGATCACCTGCTGGAAGACTTTCAACTGTTGTAACTTCGGTAAATAGCGCATTCCCCACCCTATCAATAAAAAGCATCACCCCTTACAAAATTGTATCTTATGCCGCTCGGCAAAAGGCGATAATTTCAGCATGTTGCTGTAAGTGACTGTTATTAAAACTATAAAGTGACCTGGATCACATTATTAAACTACGCCCGTCACGCTGGTGGGCAGCCTGGGTGATAACTTAAAGGAATATCGGCGATGAAAAATCGTTCGCTAATGATTTTTTTGCTGTTTGTGGGCTATGTCGTGGTGTACATCGATAAAACCGTGATGGGTTTTGCGCTGTTACCTATCGAACGCGAGTTCAATCTACAGCCGGAACAGCTGGGCTACATTACCGGGATGTTTTTCCTGGCGTATTCCCTGTTCCAGATACCGGCGGGCTGGCTCAATGACCGCTTTGGCTTTAAGAAAGTGCTGTGCAGTTCGTTACTGCTGCTGGGGGGATTCGCCCTGTGCTTCGGCATTCTGGGGTTCGGCCTGGGCCTGCTGGTGACGTTCCGCTTCCTGTCCGGCATTGGCCACTCCGGCTATCCGTGTTCCTGCGCCAAGGCGGTGGTGGCGAATTTCCCACTGGAACAGCGCACCTTCGCGCAGTCCATTCTGCTGTCCTCCGCCGGGTTGGCGATGACCGTCGGGCCGCTGGTCGCGGTCTATTGCCTGGATCACATCGGCTGGCGTGGGTCGTTCTCTGCGCTTGGCCTGTTAGCATTCTTGATTGCCGCCTGCATCTTGTGGCTGGTGCCAAATCCGCCACAGGTGGCGCCCGCCAAAGCTGGGGCAGCCGCAGCCAATTATAAGGCCCTGCTGAAAAACCCAATTGTGTTGCTGCTGTTTGTGGCGATCTTCTGTATCAATATCCCGTCGTATGGCCTGATGGCCTGGCTGCCGAAATTCCTGGTACAGCAGCGCGGAATGCCGCTTGACGTCTCCAGCATGGTGGTGGCCGCCGGCGGTCTGGGGATCTGGATCTCCTCACTCGGCACCGGCTGGCTGGTCGGGCGCTACCTGCAAGGGCATGAGCCGTGGGTGATCTTCTTCAGTTCCCTGATCAGCGCCTTGTGCATCTGGCTGGTGTTTACCAGCGAATCGGCTCTGACGGCCAGCCTGTTCTTGTTCCTGGGTTATATCTTCCTGATGGCCTCGTTCGTCACGGTGTTTACCTTGCCTATGAAGCGCTTGCCGACGGAAGTGATGGGGGCAGCGATGGGGCTGATTAACACCGGCGGCACCTTGGGTGGCTTTGTGGCCCCTATTGCCATGGGGTATCTGATCACCATCAGCCACAACTACATGACGACGTTTATCTTTTTGGCACTGGCTATGGTGGTTTCCGGGCTGGTGATCCTGCCATTGGCGGGTAGAGCACGCCAACCGGCACTGAATTAAGGAGTATGAACATGAACATTGAACAGCTGATTGACGGTGTGGAACAACAGGTATTGCAGTGGCGGCGTCATATCCATGCGAATCCGGAGTTGTCATTTCAAGAGGCGCAGACGGCAGATTACATAGCCGGACAACTAGCCAGCCTTGGTCCGTTGAAGATCACCCGTCCTACGCCGAATAGCGTGGTTGCCGAATTGCAGGGCGCAGCGCCGGGGCCGTGCTATGCCTTGCGCGCCGATATTGACGCCTTGCCGATCCAGGAGGAAAGCGACGAGCCTTTCTGCTCGACCCGGCCAGGGGTGATGCATGCCTGCGGCCATGATGCCCACAGCGCGATGTTGCTGGGCGCGGCCAGCGTGTTGTGCCAGTTGCAGGCCCAGCTGCAAGGCTCGGTGCGTTTTATCTTCCAGCATGCCGAAGAAGTGCCACCGGGCGGAGCCCAACAGCTGGTAGACCTGGGTGTTCTGGATGGCGTGAAGATGATCTTCGGCCTGCATGTCATGCCCAACTTCCCGACCGGTGAGGTGGGCTTGAAGCAGGGCGTGTTCAGTGGCTCCAGCGATAACTTCGACATCGTGCTGCAGGGTAAGGGTGGACATGGCTCGATGCCGCATCTGTGTATCGATCCGGTGCCGATTGGTGCGGAGATCGTTAGCGCATTACAGCAGATCGTGGCACGTAAACTTGATCCGTTAAATGCCCCGGTGTTGACGGTGGCAACCTTCCAGGCAGGAGACAGCTATAACGTCATTCCAGACACTGCCCGGTTGGCAGGAACGTTACGTACTCATAATCAGGAAGTCCGTGATCGGGTGCCGCTGTTGGTAGAGCAAACCGTTGCTGGGATCAGCCAGGCGCACGGTGCCAGCTATAAGGTTGACTGGACGCGTGGCTATACCATCGGTAATAACCACCCTGATGCCTGCGTTATTGCGCGCGAGGTGGTGGCCGAAGCCGTGGGGCCACAGGCGTTGCGGGAATTGACCAGCGCGATGTTTGGCAGCGAAGATTTCTCCTCCTATCAGGAGAAAGTGCCGGGGTGCTTCCTGTTTATCGGCAGCGGTAACGAGGCGATCGGTGCCACCTACGGCGTGCATAATCCCCGTTTTAAACTGGACGAGGCGGCGATGCAGATTGGGGTGAAACTGCACGTCGGTTTTATCCGCCATCTGTTGATGCGTTAACAACGGTGGGCGCGGAGATTAGCCGCGCCCGATAACTTATTCGATCTTCTTGCCTTCCATCAACCGCTGCACCAGCGGTGCCATAATCAGTTCCATTGCCAGCCCCATCTTGCCACCCGGTACCACCAGCGTATTGATATGCGAGATAAACGATCCTTGCAGCATTGCCAGCAGGTAGGGGAAATCGATCTGATCCAGGCCCCGGAAGTGGATCACCACCAAGCTTTCGTCGAGTGAGGGGATTGCCTTGGCGGCAAACGGGTTGGAGGTATCTACCGTCGGGACGCGTTGGAAGTTGATATGGGTGCGCGAGAACTGTGGCGTGATGTAGCTGATGTAATCCTCCATCGAACGGACTACCGAGTCCATCACCGCCTCACGGGAATGGCCACGCTCGCCGGTATCGCGGATCAGCTTCTGGATCCACTCCAGGTTGACGATCGGCACCACGCCGACCAGCAGATCGACATGTTTGGCTACGTCGATCTGATCGGCCACTACGCCGCCGTGCAGCCCTTCGTAGAACAGGACATCCGTGGGGGCGGGCAGTGGCTCCCAAGGCGTGAACGTGCCAGGAACCTGGTTGTAAGGCACCGCCTCGTCGTAGGTATGCAGATATTTACGTGAGCGGCCGGTGCCGTTCTTGCCGTATTCGATAAAGCTTTGCTCAAGCAGGCCAAAGTCGTTGGCTTCCGGGCCGAAGTAGCTGATATGGCGCCCCATATCGCGGGCTTTACGAATTGCCGCATCCATTTCCGGCCGGGTGTAACGGTGGAAGCTGTCGCCTTCCAGCTGGGCGGCGCGCAGGTTTAGCTGCTGAAAAATCTTGCGGAACGCCAGGCTGGTGGTGGTGGTGCCGGCTCCGCTGGAACCGGTCACCGCGATAACGGGATGTTTGGCAGACATGGTCGAGGGTCACTCCGTATTAAATGCGCAGGCTCAGAATGAGATTTTTAGTATGGCTGATACCCTTTCGCCCAAGGCGAAATTGTGCGCGTTGGTTTGCAATACTGCATTGTTACCTGATTTTTTCCCTCAGTCATAGCGCGCAATAAGACTAAATTTCCTCCTGCCCGGCGCGGATCTGCCCGCGAGGCATGATGTTGACGGTTTCATGTAGTTCTGACCACACCAGCACCACTTCGCCGCTTTTCAACTGGCGGCGCACGTCGTCGACCTTCTGTTCCAGCGAACGTTCGTGCTCGCCGTAGTCGGTTCCTTCGCGTAATACAAAGGATTCGATCAGGCTGTTGAGAGTCTCTTGTTCAATTTCTTGCCAGGGAATAATCACTTGGTGGGTTCCAAAAAAGAAGAAAGCCAGGCCGGGATTCGTTGCTCCAGCCACATTTGTGGTTTTTTCAAGGTGCCGCCGACAAAACCGACGTGGCCACCGCACTCCGTCAGCTGATATTCGATATTAGGCGGCAGGCTGGCGAGATCGGGTATCACCGCATCGGTCATAAACGGATCGTCTTTAGCGTGAATGATCAGCAGTGGCGTGGTGATCTGCGGCAACAGCGGTAGGGCGCTGCAACGGCGATAGTAATCGACCGCGTCGCTGAAGCCGTGAATGCGCGAGGTGATCACATCATCAAACTCACGAATGCGCCGCAGCTTGTTCAGTTGCGACAGATCCAACGGCAAGGTGCCTGGATAGTGCAGCAGCTTGCGGGTGGCATTTTGCTTGAGTTGGCCCAATAGGTAGCGCTGATAAACGCGGGAGAATCCCTGCTCCATGCGGATTGAGCATGGCTCCAGCATCAGCGGGGCAGAAACGACCACTGCCGCTTGTAGCAGGCTGTCATTGCCCTGCTGGGCCAGATAATAGGCCAGCATATTGCCGCCAAGGGAAATCCCAACCGCTGCCGTTGGCACTTCGCCAAAGCTGTCACGCAACCAGCGCAGGAAGAAGCGGGCATCTTCCGTTTCGCCGGAATGATAGATGCGTTGCTTACGGTTAGGCACGCCGCTGCAACCACGGAAATGCATCACCACGCCCAACCAACCTTGCTCGCGCCAGGCATTAAGCAGCCCATGTGCGTAAGGGCTGTAGAAATTACCCTCTAACCCATGGAACAGCACCACGCGCGGTTTATCGCGCGCCAGTTGCGGATCTTCACTCCAGGCCAGATCGACGAAATCGCCGTCCGGCAACTCCAGCCGCTGCCAATGGGGTTGTAGCCGTATGCGGCGGCGCACCAGCCGTGGCAGCAGGGTTTGCAGGTGTGGATTACTGGCCCCGGTCAGGGGGCGAAAGGATTCATACATAATGAATAAAATTCTTGTTGGCGGCTATTGTGTGATCCGAACCGCACTGTTAGCTTCAAACACATGTATTAGCAATCATACTGCAAAAATGTCATTTGGGTGAGGAGCACCCGCTTCATGGAACTGAGTTTATTTCTTTCGATGCTAGGCTTCCTGTGGGTGGCCGCGATCACCCCTGGCCCCAATAATATGTTGCTCACCACCTCAGGGGCCAATTTCGGCTTTATGCGTTCATTATGGCTGATGATCGGCATCATGCTGGGTATGCAAAGTATCTTGGTGCTGGTGGCATTTGGCGTTGGTGGGTTGATCCTGATTTATCCTTCATTGCACCTGATCCTGAAAATCCTCGGTAGCCTTTATCTGTTGTGGCTGGCGTGGAAAGTGGCGACGGCGGCCTATGAAAAGCTGGAAACCGACGCGCCGCCACCAAAGCCGGTGCGCCTGTACCAAGGCTGGCTGTTGCAATTCCTCAACCCCAAGGCCTGGCTGATGGCGCTTGGGGCAGTGGCGAGCTTTAGCCTGGCGGGAGATAAATACAACCACTCGATTCTGGCCATCGCCTTCGGTATCTTTGCCGTCAACATCGTTGCCGGGATCATCTGGTTGGGTTTTGGTACGGTGATTGGCCGCCTGCTGCGCAGCAAGAAAGCCTGGATAATCTTTAACGTGTCGATGGGGTTGTTAACCGCCGCCTGTGTATTACTGATTTGGCATTGAGGGAACGCTGATGAACGAAAACTATTTCCATGTGGATGCCTTTATCGGCGAGGGACTGCGGGGCAACCCGGCCGGTGTCTGCCTGCTGCCACAACCGCTGGAGGCAGCGCAGATGCAGGCCATCGCCAATGAACTGAACCTGCCGGAAACCAGCTTTGTCTGGCAGGATGGCGACATGTATGCGATCCGCTGGTTCACGCCGACGCGGGAAGTGGATCTGTGCGGGCATGCTACTTTGGCTACGGCGCACGTGTTGTTAAACGTGGTCAACCCGGGGTTGAGCGATATCCGTTTCCGTTCCGCCAGCGGTGAACTGTATGTCAAACGTGATGCGGCCGACGGTGAACGGCTGATCCTGGATTTCCCTTCTCGCCCACCACAGAAAATTGCTGAACCGCCACAGTTGGCTGCTTTGCTCGGTGTGCAACCGCAGGAAGTGTGGCGAGCCCAGTCGCTGATGGCGGTATTGGCCGATGAATCGCAGGTCAGGGCGGTGCAGCCTGCGATCGCCGAGCTGATCGACCATCTCGGTTGCGGCGTGATCGTCACGGCTCCGGGTGATGAGGTGGATTTTGTCTCGCGCTATTTCTCAATGGATCGCAGCGAAGATCCGGTCACCGGCTCCGCCCATTGCATACTGATGCCTTACTGGACGGCGCGCCTTGGCCGCCACGTATTGCATGCTAAGCAGCTGTCATCACGCGGCGGCGAGTTGTTCTGCGAGCAGCAAGGAGAACGTACGTTGCTGGGTGGCTACGCGCGCATCTTCTTGCGTGGTTCTCTTTCAGGTTAAAGTCTGGCCTAGCACGTCGGGGATGAGTAGGTAGTGTAGATATCGCCATAAGTAATAAAGAAGATTTTTTTATTCTTTTATTGCCGAGCGTCGCTCAGATAAAACTGTTGGTCACAGCACAGAATTTTATCAACGGAGCGGATCATGGCGAGCAAACTTTTCTCATTACGCAGTGCAGTATTGTTGGCTTTATCGCTCGGTGCGGCCAGTGCCCAGGCAGTGGACGTCACCGTGGCGTACCAGACCTCCGCCGAACCCGCCAAGGTGGCGCAGGCGGAAAACAGCTTTGCCAAACAGTCTGGCGCGACCGTTGACTGGCGCAAGTTCGACAGCGGCTCCAGCGTGTTGCGTGCGCTGGCCTCTGGCGACGTGCAGATTGGCAATATCGGCTCCAGCCCACTGGCCGTGGCCGCCAGCCAGAAGCTCCCTATCGAAGTGTTCCTGATCGCCTCGCAGTTGGGTAGTTCCGAAGCGCTGGTGGTGAAAAAGGACATTAAATCTCCCCAGGATCTGATCGGTAAGCGCATTGCGGTACCGTTCATTTCCACCACTCACTACAGCCTGCTGGCCTCTCTGAAACACTGGGGCATCAAACCTGACCAGGTGCAAATTCTCAACCTGCAACCGCCAGCCATTGCGGCGGCCTGGCAGCGTGGGGATATCGACGGGGCTTACGTATGGGCTCCGGTGGTCAATGAACTCGCCAAACAAGGCAAGGTGCTGACCGATTCCGAGCAGGTTGGCCAGTGGGGCTCACCAACGCTGGACGTGTGGGTAGTGCGTAAAGACTTTGCCAAGCAGCATCCGGAAGTTGTCACCGCGTTTGCTGCCAGCGCCCTGCAAGCACAGAAGGCCTACCTGGCACAGCCGGAGCAGTGGCTGAAAGACCCAAGTAACCTGAGTACGCTAGCTCGCCTGAGTGGAGTGCCGGCAGAGCAGGTACCGGAACTGGTGAAGGGTAACCGTTACCTGCCGGTCGCCGATCAGATCACTCAACTGGGCCAGCCGGTAGATAAAGCTATTCGCGATACCGCCGAGTTCCTTAAGCAACAAGGCAAGATCCCGCAGGTGGACAGTGATTACAGCGCCTATGTGACCGACCGTTTTGTCAAACAGCTGCAGGCTGCGCCGCAGTCGTAAGGGATCCGCCATGCTAAACGTTAACCATCTTTCGGCCGATTATCAGGGGCGTGTGGCGCTGCGCGATGTATCTTTCCAGATAGCCAGAGGGCAACTGGTGGTGGTGTTAGGGCCTTCTGGCTGCGGCAAGACCACGCTGCTGAATTTGATCGCCGGGTTTATTGAGCCAACGGCAGGCAGCATTACGCTGGATGATGTCCCCGTCAAAGGCCCGGGTGCCGAGCGGGGCGTGGTCTTCCAGCATGAAGGCTTACTGCCGTGGCGCAACGTGGTGGATAACGTGGAGTTTGGCTTGCAACTGGCCGGTGTGGCCAAACTGCAGCGCCGCAAGGTGGCGCAGCAGATGTTGCAACGCGTTGGGCTGGCCGGCTATGAGCAACACTTCATCTGGCAACTGTCCGGTGGGATGCGTCAGCGGGTGGGTATTGCTCGCGCCTTGGCAGCCGACCCTCGGCTGTTGCTGCTGGATGAGCCTTTCGGGGCACTGGACGCATTCACTCGCGAACAGATGCAGGAACTGCTGTTAAATATTTGGCGTGATACCGGCAAGCAGGTGCTGTTGATCACCCATGACATCGAAGAAGCGGTATTCCTGGCCAGCGAGCTGTTACTGCTTTCTCCTGGTCCTGGGCAGGTGGTGGAGCGTTTATCGCTGAATTTTGGCCAGCGCTATGCCGCCGGAGAGGCTTGCCGCGCCATCAAGTCCGATCCTGAGTTTATCGCCCTGCGTGAATACGTGCTGGGCCGGGTGTTCCAACAGCGCGAGGCCTTGCTATGAGCCTGCATTCTGTTCTTAAAGCCGCAGTACCGACAGCGGTGCGCCAATCTCGTTTCACGCTGCCGCGCAGCCTCAAGCTGAGCACGGCAACCTTGCTGGTGGTGTTGGCGGTTTGGTGGGCAGTAACTACCTTGCAGCTGATCAGCCCGTTATTTCTGCCCGCACCGCAGCAGGTATTGCATCAGTTGGTGGTCATTGCCAGCCCACAAGGCTTTATGGATGCCACGCTATGGCAACACCTAGCCGCGAGTCTTGGGCGGATCCTGGTGGCATTACTGGCTGCTGTGGTCATCGGCGTCCCGGTGGGCATTGCGATGGGGCTGAGTGAGACCGTGCGCGGCCTGCTTGATCCCCTGATTGAAATTTATCGTCCGGTGCCGCCGCTGGCCTATCTGCCGCTGATGGTGATCTGGTTTGGCATCGGTGAAACCTCGAAAATCCTGCTGATCTACCTGGCGATTTTTGCCCCGGTGACGCTTTCGACCGTGGCAGGTGTACGCAGCGTAGCGCAGGTGCGCATTCGTGCTGCACAAGCTTTGGGGGCCAACCGCTGGCAACTGCTGCGCTTTGTGGTGTTGCCCAGCGCGCTTCCGGAAATTCTGACCGGCATCCGTATTGGCCTGGGCGTCGGCTGGTCTACGCTGGTGGCCGCTGAACTGATTGCTGCCACGCGCGGTCTGGGATTTATGGTGCAGTCCGCCGGTGAGTTTTTGGCGACCGACGTGGTCATCGCCGGTATCAGCGTGATTGCGATAATTGCATTTGGTCTGGAGCTGGGGCTGCGTGCCTTACAGCGCCGTTTGACCCCCTGGCATGGAGTACAGCAATGAACGAACGTTTAGCAATTACCCCGTTGGGGCCTTATATCGGCGCGCTGGTGGAAAACGTCAATCTGGCGCGGCCATTGGGCGACGGCCAGTTTGAACAGCTTTACCATGCTTTGCTCAAGCATCAGGTGCTGTTCCTGCGCGATCAGCCCATTACGCCATTACAACAGCGCGAGCTGGCAGGGCGTTTCGGCGATCTGCATATTCACCCGGTGTATCCGCATGCTCCCGATGTGGAGGAGATCATCGTGCTGGATACCCATGACGATAATCCGCCGGATAACGACAACTGGCATACCGACGTCACCTTTATCGAAAACCCGCCGCAGGGGGCGATTTTAGCCGCCAAGCAGCTGCCGACGACCGGTGGCGACACGCTGTGGGCCAGCGGGATTGCCGCGTATGAGGCGTTGTCCTCACCGCTGAAAAAGTTGTTGGTCGGGTTGCAGGCAGAGCATGACTTCACCAAGTCGTTCCCCGAATATAAACATCGTGGCAGCGAGGAAGAGCATCAGCGCTGGCAGTTGGCCGTGCAGAAAAACCCACCGTTATTGCATCCGGTGATCCGCACCCATCCGGTGACCGGCAAGCAGGCGCTGTTCGTTAATGAAGGATTTACTACGCGGATTGTCGATCTGGCGGCGAAGGAGAGTGATGCTCTGCTGAACTTCCTGTTTGCGCATATCACCAAGCCGGAGTTTCAGGTGCGCTGGCGCTGGCAGGCCAATGATATTGCCATCTGGGATAACCGGGTGACGCAGCATTACGCCAATGCGGATTACCTGCCGCAGCGGCGCATTATGCACCGTGCGACCATTTTGGGGGATAAGCCGTTCTATCGCGCCTGAGGATCACTCCACCATCAGGTTTCTGGAAAAGTTTCTCATATCTACCCCCGCTTTCCTGCGGTACAGGCGTGCCTTGCGTGCGCCTGTTGCCACTCTCTCGCCGGTTTCCTCAAACATTTCCGAAGCGTCAAAACGCCGCATCAGGCTTTTGCGCTGCACCGTATGCGACAAAATGATCTCAATCACTTCCTGCAATTGGGAAAGCGTGAACTCCGCTGGCAGGCAATAGACCGGCAGCATGGAGTAAGCCGTTTTTTGCCGTAGCCGCTGAAGTGCCGCTTCCACGATCGTTTGATGGTCGAAAGCTAACTGCTGTGTTTGCAGGTTGTCCAATGGCACCCAGGCGACGTCATTCACGTCGGCGATATGCGGCTGGCAATCGGCATGGGCGATCAGAGCAAAGTAGACCGTGGTCAGGCTCCAGCCACGCGGATCCCTTTCCGGGCCAGAAAAACTGGCCAACTGCGCCAGATAGGGCGGTACCACACCGGTTTTTTCCCTCAGTTTACGTTCGGCCGTCGCTTGCGTTGAGGTGTCGCGCTGCAAATCGATAAACCCTCCGGGCAATCCCCATTGATTGAGGAAAGGGTGATTAGCGCGCTTGGCCAACAGCACGCACAGTTTCCCGCCGTGCACGGTAAACAGCACGCTGTCGACGGTGACAAGCGGTGAGGGGAAGAGGCGCGGATCGTAGTTTTTCAGGTACTCGGCTTGGGTGGTCATGCTGGCGCTCGGCTAAAAAGGTCTTTGGGACAATATAACAATAGCTGCCGGCTAATGATAATTATTAAAAGCTCAAATAAACAAATGGTTAAGCGAATTTGCTGCGATTAAGACATTTTTTTGCTTGCCAATAAGTGTCTCTTGGACAATTATATAATTGTCCTAGGGACACTAATTGATGGAGGGAAGAATATGAGCGCACAACTGCAGTTTTTTTTGAACGACATTGAAGTGAAGTTGACAACCGGACAGTTTCCCGATGGGGCGGTGTATGCCCGGTTTGCACAGCCTGAAACAACGGGGACTTCGCAGATGCGTATTCGTGCCAGCGCAATGCGCAGCATGGATGACTTCATGCTGTTGGCACAGTTGACGCAGGCGGTACGCCACCAGTTTCTGATCAAAGAAAGCCTGCTTGAGTTGCCTTATCTGCCCTACGCCCGCCAGGATCGCCATATGGCCTCCGGCGATAGCTTTGCGCTCAAGGTTTTCGGCCAATTACTCAACACCTTGGCGTTTGACCGTGTGACGGTGCTGGATCCACACAGTGAAGTAGCTGCCGCTGTGATCGACAACATGCACATCATCACTCAGCAACAGTGCATGCAGCACAGCAGCAGACTGACCAGTTTACTGACCCAGCAGCAGCTGTTCCTGGTGGCACCGGATGCCGGAGCGCTGAAAAAAATTCACGCGGTAGCGGCCCACTTTGGCATCGCGCAATACGGCATCCTGACCAAACACCGGAACGTGTTCAGTGGCGAACTGACGGGCTTTGAACTGCTGGCTGGTGATGTGCAGGGCAAAGATGTGCTGATTGTGGATGACCTGTGCGACGGTGGCGGCACCTTTATCGGCTCGGCCCAGGTGTTACGCCAGGCGGGGGCACGTACGGTCAGCCTATATGTCACCCACGGGGTATTTTCCAAAGGTACCGCGGCTTTGCTGAATCAAGGCATTGATAACATCTATACCACCACTTCCTATGCTGCGGCGGAACTCGCTGAGCAACGTGTTGAACTGATTGATATTGCGCGTATCTACGCTCACTAAGGAACCGACTATGTTAACCAATCCTATTCTGGCGATTGATGGCTACAAAGTGTCACACCGTGAGCAATATCCGCTGGGTACTACGCGGATCTACTCCAACTTCACGCCGCGCAGCGATCGGTTCTTTGCTTCCCCGTTGCCGGACGGCCAACTGGTGTTCTTCGGTTTACAGGGCTTTTTACAGTGGTTCATGGTGGATCTCTTCAACCAGCAGTTTTTTGCCCAACCGGAAGAGCAGGTAGTGGGGGAATATAAAACGCTGATGGATAGCTACATTGGTCAGGATCGGGTCTGCGTGGAGCATATTCGCGCCCTGCATCGGTTGGGTTATCTACCGCTGCATATCAAAGGGTTGGACGAAGGCAGCAAGGTGAGGATGAAGGTACCAGTGCTGACCATTACCAATACGCGTGAGGAGTTCTTCTGGCTGGTCAACTACCTGGAAACGGTGATCTCGGCCGAACTGTGGAAGGCTTCCACCAATGCCACCCTTGCCCATCATTATCGCAAGATCTGCCAGATGTGGGCGGATAAAACCTGCGATGACCTGGCGCATCTGGATTTCCAATGCCACGATTTTTCCTTCCGCGGCATGTCAGGGATGCATGATGTCGCGCAGGCCGGTACCGGGCATTTGCTCAGCTTCAAGGGCACCGACAACATTCCGGCGGTGCTGTACGCACAGAGGTATTATCCAACCGCAGAAGATTACTTCGTGGCTGGCAGCATCCCCGCCACCGAACATAGCGTGATGTGCATGGGAGAGCAGGCAACGGAGATCGAAACGTTCCGCCGTTTGATTGAAGATCTCTACCCAAATGGATTGGTTTCCATCGTGTCGGATACCTGGGATTACTGGCAGGTGCTAACGGAGTTTACCCGTGAGTTGCACAGCAAAATCATGGCGCGCGATGGCAGGGTAGTCTTCCGCCCAGACAGTGGCGATCCGGTGGCTATTCTTTGTGGAACCGGCAACGACAGCGATCGCAGTGCGCAACGCAGCGCCGAAGAGAAAGGCTCGGTGGAAGTGTTGTGGGAAATCTTTGGTGGCACGGTTAACAGCAAGGGCTACAAAGTGTTGGATCCCCATGTCGGGTTGATTTATGGCGACTCCATTACTCTGGAACGCGCCCAGGAAATCCTGCAACGCCTGGAAGCGAAAGGTTTTGCCAGCTCTAACGTAGTGTTTGGCGTGGGTTCCTTTACTTATCAGTATAATACCCGCGATACCTTTGGTTTCGCGATGAAGGCCACCTACGGTGAGGTGAACGGGGTGGGGCGTCCCATCTTCAAACAACCGAAGACCGACAGCGGCCTGAAACAATCTGCACGCGGTTTGTTGCGGGTGATCCGCGATGGGGAAGGAGAATATCAACTGCTGGATAATCAGGACTGGCAGCAGGAGCAGCAGGGTGAACTGAAAACGCGCTTCCTGGATGGCAAACTCTATAACCGGGACTCACTGGAACAGATCCGCCAGCGCATTGCCTGCTACAGATAAAGGTTGCCCCCTCTCAGTAGAAAAGGGGCAACTATGATTAACTCTCCGACTCAAACGCCTGGGTCAGATTTTCCAGCTGTTCCTGGGCATCCAGCCAGGTCATTTCCGTTTCTTCCAGAGCGGACTTGGCCTGGCTTTGCTTTTGCAGGCAGGCGGTCAGATCGGCTTTACGGCTGATGTCGTACAGCGCCGAGTCTGCCAGCTGTTCTTCCACCGCGGCCAATTCGGCACCCAGCTTATCCATCTGTTGTTCCAGCTTGGCGATCTGCTTACGCAGTGGTTGGGTTTGCGTACGGAATTCGGCTTCACGGCGCTTTTGGTCTTTACGCGCCTGGGCGCTGTTGCCGTTATCCTGCTTTGGTGCGGCATCCTGCTGTGCCTGCTGCTTTTGCAGATCGCTAAGCCACTGCTGGTAATCGTCCAGATCGCCCTCGAACTGCTCCACCTGGCCATCGTGCACCAGATACAGATCGTCGGTGGTAGAACGCAAAAGGTGACGGTCGTGCGAAACCACCACCAACGCCCCCTCGAAATCGATCAGCGCTTCAGTCAACGCCTGGCGCATATCCAGATCCAGGTGGTTGGTCGGTTCATCGAGCAGCAGCAGGTTAGGGCGCTGCCAGACGATCAGCGCCAGCACCAGCCGTGCCTTTTCACCGCCGGAGAAACGTTCGGTGATTTCGGTGACCTTATCGCCCTGGAAGCCGAAGCCGCCAAGGTAATCGCGTAACTGCTGTTCTAATACGCGAGGGGCGATGCGGCTCAGATGCTGCAGTGGCGACTCATCGGCGCGCAGGAACTCCAACTGATGCTGGGCGAAGTAACCCAGTTTGATGCCCTTTGCCAGCCCGATCTCTCCGCTGAGCGGCTCCAGTGTGCCGGCCAGCATTTTGATCAGCGTTGATTTACCGGCACCGTTACGCCCCAACAGGCCAATACGTGAGCCGGGTACCAGGTTGAGCTTGATTGACTGCAAGATCACTTTGTCGCCATAGCCTGCGCTGACTTTTTCCATCCGCAGCAATGGATTCGGCAGGCTTTCGGGTTGGCGGAAGCTAAACGTGAACGGGTTATCGACGTGCGCAGGGGCAATCAGCTCCATCCGCTCCAGCATCTTGATGCGGCTCTGTGCCTGTTTGGCCTTGGTGGCCTGAGCACGGAAACGGTCAATGTAGCTTTGCAGATGCGCCACTTTCTCCTGTTGGCTCTGATACAGCGATTGCTGCTGTGCCAGTTTGGTGACGCGCTGGCGCTCGAAGGAGGAATAGTTGCCGGTATATTCGTTGATGGTCTCATTTTCGATGTGCAGGATCTTGTCGACGATAGGGTCGAGGAAATCACGGTCATGCGAAATCAGCACCAGGGTACCCTGATAGCTTTTCAGCCAGCGTTCCAGCCAGATCACTGCATCCAGATCCAGGTGGTTGGTGGGTTCGTCCAGCAACAGCAGATCGGAACGGCAAACCAAAGCCTGAGCCAGGTTGAGGCGCATACGCCATCCGCCGGAGAAGGCACGCACCGGACTTTGCAGCTGTTCGTTGGAAAAGCCTAAACCGTGTAACAGGCTGGCGGCACGGGAACGGATGGTCCAGGCATCCAGAGCATCGAGCTTGCCGTGCAGCGTGGCGATGGCGTGGCCGTCGTTGTTATCGTTTGCCACCTGTAATTCGGCTTCCAACTGGCGGAATTCCCGATCGCCATCGATAACATACTCAATGGC
Organism: Serratia sp. JSRIV006; assembly: GCF_019968685.1. Lineage (NCBI taxonomy): Bacteria > Pseudomonadati > Pseudomonadota > Gammaproteobacteria > Enterobacterales > Yersiniaceae > Serratia > Serratia sp. JSRIV006. The sequence continues at coordinate 5,296,868 of NZ_CP074137.1, read as the reverse complement.
AGGCACTTCCAGTGCCGGTGTTTCCTGATTCACCCAGGCCAGCGCCCAGTTGTTTGGAAAGGTGTAGCTACCACCGTCTGCGGCGATCTCACCTTTCAACAGGGCCAGCAGCGTGGATTTCCCACAGCCGTTCTTACCCACCAGGCCGACCTTCTGACCTGGATTAACCGTCGCCGTGGCGTTGTCCAACAGGACGCGGGTGCCGCGTCGGATTTGTAGCGAGGAGAAAACAATCATAAAGCGCCGTTTGTTCAGAGTATGTTAAATTGAATTGAGTTTACGTTAACAGGACGCGTAGCAGTCCTATTATTAGTCTTTGCGTTGCATGGTAACGGAAATCCGCCACCCTGACGACGCTTTGGAGGGGAATGATGTCACAGCCGCCGAAGGTTTTGCTGCTGTATGCCCATCCGGAATCCCAGGACTCGGTAGCGAACCGGGTTTTGTTACAACCGGCACAGCAGTTGGAACATGTTACCGTGCACGATTTATACGCGCACTATCCGGATTTCTTTATTGATATCCATCACGAACAACAACTGCTCCGCGACCATCAGGTTATCGTTTTCCAACACCCCTTATATACCTATAGCTGCCCGGCTTTGCTGAAAGAATGGCTGGATCGTGTGCTGTCCCGCGGGTTTGCCAGTGGTATCGGCGGTAATGCGCTGGCGGGCAAATACTGGCGTTCGGTGATCACCACTGGGGAACCGGAAGGTGCCTATCGCACTGGCGGTTACAATCGTTATGCGATCGAGGATATTCTGCGCCCTTTTGAGCTGACCGCGGCCATGTGCCATATGCACTGGCTGACGCCGATGATCGTTTACTGGGCGCGCCGTCAGAAACCGGAAGTGCTGAACAGTCACGCCAGCGCTTATGGCGACTGGCTGCGTAACCCGTTGCCGCACACCGGGAGGCACTGATGGAAGGTTCCTCGCTATTAACCGCCATATTGCTGTTCCTGTTTGCTGCGGTGTTGACGGTGCCGATCGCCCGCCGTCTTGGGATCGGAGCTGTTTTAGGCTATCTGATCGCCGGTATTGCCATTGGCCCGTGGGGATTGGGATTCATCCGGGATGTGGATGAAATTCTGCACTTCTCCGAGTTGGGCGTGGTGTTCCTGATGTTTATCATCGGGCTGGAACTGAACCCGGCCAAACTGTGGGAACTGCGTCGCTCGATCTTTGGTGTCGGTGCCGGGCAGGTATTGGTCACGGCGGCCGTGCTCGGTGCGCTGCTTTACTTCAGCCATTTTGCCTGGCAGGCGGCGGTGATAGGTGGCATTGGTCTAGCCATGTCATCGACAGCCATGGCGCTGCAACTGATGCGTGAAAAAGGCATGAACCGCAACGAAGGGGGGCAGTTAGGCTTCTCGGTGCTGCTGTTTCAGGATATGGCGGTGATCCCGGCGCTGGCGTTGATCCCGATCCTGTCCGGGGGAGCGGGTACCAGCGACGATTGGGCGAAAATCGCCATGAAGGTCGCGGCCTTCGGCGGCATGCTGATCGGGGGGCGCTTCCTGTTACGCCCGTTATTCCGTTATATCGCCTCATCTGGGGTGCGTGAAATATTTACCGCCGCCGCGCTGTTGGTGGTGCTGGGGGCTGCGCTGTTTATGGATGCCCTTGGCCTGTCGATGGCATTGGGGACCTTTATCGCCGGGGTGCTGCTGGCAGAGAGCGAATATCGCCATGAACTGGAAATCGCCATAGAGCCTTTCAAAGGGCTGCTGCTCGGGTTGTTCTTCATCTCGGTAGGCATGGCGCTGAATATGGGGGTGTTGTATACCCATCTGCTGGAAGTACTGCTGGGCGTGGTGATCCTGGTGGCGGTGAAATCGGGTGTGTTGTACTCGCTGGCGCGTATCTTTGGCCTGCGGCGCTCGGTACGTCTGCAATTTTCCGGGGTGCTGAGCCAAGGCGGTGAGTTTGCCTTCGTGCTGTTCTCGGCGGCTTCGACGCAGCATATTTTCGACGACGATCAACTGGCCTTGCTGCTGGTCGTGGTGACGCTCTCAATGATGACCACGCCGCTGCTGATGCAGATTATCGATCGCATTCTGGCCCGCCGCTATAACGCCAAAGATGAGGATGAAGAGGCGCCCTACGTGGCAGATGACGATCCACAGGTCATTATCGTCGGTTTCGGCCGCTTCGGGCAGGTGATTGGCCGCTTACTGATGGCTAATAAGAAGCGTATCACCGTGCTTGAGCGGGACGTTAGCGCGGTTGGCGTATTGCGCCGATACGGTTACAAGGTTTACTACGGAGATGCCACGGAACTGGAGTTGCTGCGGGCAGCCGGTGCGGCAAAGGCCAAATCTATCGTCATTACCTGTAATGAGCCGGAAGATACCATGGCCATCGTCCATCTGTGCCAGCAGCACTTCCCCAACCTGTCCATTTTGGCGCGGGCGCGGGGGCGTGTGGAGGCGCACGAGTTGTTGCAGGCTGGCGTAAAACAGTTTAGTCGTGAAACCTTCTCCAGCGCCCTGGAGCTAGGGCGCAAGGCGTTAACGGAGTTGGGGATGCACCCGCATCAGGCTTATCGCGCTCAGCAGCATTTTCGCCGTCTGGATATGCGCATGCTGCGTGAATTGATGCCACCGCATCTGGGGGACGTGGCTCAGATTTCCCGCGTGAAAGAAGCCCGGCGCGAGCTGGAAGAACTTTTCCACCGCGAAATGCAAAAAGAAAAACGGCAGTTCGACGGCTGGGATGATGAATACGAATAATTCGGAGCACAATGATGTCTGCAACTCGTAAAAGATTTATCGCCGGGGCGGTTTGCCCAAGCTGTAACGCTATGGATACGCTGGCGGTTTGGCGTGAAGACCAGGTTGAAGTAGTGGAGTGTGTCAAGTGTGGCCACCATCAGCGCCAGACCGAGCAACAGGTGGAAAAACACGTTCGCCCGCAGGAGCAGGTGATCGGTATTTTTCACCCAGAGTAGCGTTATCTGCCGTGATTTTTTATGCTGAAGGGTACAGCGCTGGAGATTTCCGCTACAATCTCCACCGATTTAGTTTCCAACGGTAGGAGATATCATGAAAGTAACAAAAGACTTGGTGGTCAGCCTGGCTTACCAAGTACGTACAGAAGACGGTGTTTTGGTTGATGAGTCTCCGGTGAGTGCACCGTTGGACTATCTGCACGGGCATGGCTCTCTGATCGCAGGTCTGGAAAAAGCACTCGAAGGTCACGAAGCGGGCGATCGTTTCGACGTTCATGTCGCCGCTAACGAAGCTTACGGCAACTACGATGAAAACCTGGTGCAGCGCGTTCCTAAAGACGTCTTTATGGGCGTTGATGAACTGCAGGTAGGCATGCGCTTCCTGGCTGATACCGATCAGGGCCCGGTTCCGGTTGAAATCACCGAAGTTGATGGTGACCACGTAGTGGTTGATGGTAACCACATGCTGGCTGGCCAAGACCTGAACTTCCACGTAGAAGTTGTGGCGCTGCGTGAAGCGACTGAAGAAGAACTGGCCCACGGCCACGTTCACGGTGAGCACGATCATCACCATGAACACGGTGACGGCTGCTGTGGCGGTCATGGCCACGATCACGACCACGATCATGACCACGGCAAGAAAGGCGGCTGTGGTGGCAACGGTGGTTGCGGCTGCCACTAATCCTGGTGCTGTAACTGCAACAAAAGGTCGCTTCGGCGGCCTTTTTTAGTAATGCGGGGGAGGTGTCTCTTCCGACTGCGAGGCGATCATCGAAGGTTGGCTGGCGCGCAGTTTGTCGGTCAGCAGCCGCAGATGTTCTTGTATCTTCAGCATTTCAAGCTGATGCTGTACCACGGTTTGATTGAGTTCCTCAATCGTCACTTCCTGAAAGGCCTGGCGGCTTTCCATCTCTTCCAACCGCTGCAGCAGGCTGTCGTAGTTTTGCTCGTGCATGATGTTACCTCTGGCACTGTTAAATCCGGGATTCTGGCACTATGTTATCAGTAGCGCTCGGCTTTGTGCCTGCCAATTTCGGCAAGCGGTTTATCACTGCTGCAAGGCGGGCAATTCAACTCGCAAGGCCGTCAAATAAAGGTGTTAATTATCAATGCGATAATTATTTTTCTTGAACTTTGCTACCAATATGAGGTCACATCTTGACTCGATTGGTTACCTGTGTGACTGTTTTGTTTTGTTTCAGGCAGCTATAGTAGCCCGGTTAACTTACTTAATGATGGTTTGAGGCACCGCTTCAGACACTGGAGAAATGGATGAAATCTTTGTTTAAAGTCACGCTTCTGGCAACCACTATGGCGCTTGCTCTGAATGCGACCCAAGTTATGGCAGCCGATGCAGCCAAACCTGCTGATGCAGCTACCGTTACCACTACCGGTGAGGTTGCGCCTGCTGCTGAAGCGGCTAAACCTGCAGAAGCACCAAGCATCGGTAAGTTCAAGAATGACGATGAGCAGGTTGCTTACGCACTGGGTGTTCAACTCGGCCGCTACATGGAAAACTCGCTGGATGAACAGGAAAAGCTGGGCATCAAGCTGGACAAAGACGTGATGCTCGGGGCTGTTAAGGACGCGTTTGCCAAGCAGAGCAAGCTGAATGACTCTGACATCGAAAAAACCCTGCAAGGTTTTGAAGTGCGCGTGAAGGCTTCTGCTCAGGCGAAGATGGAGCAGGACGCGAAAGAAAACGAAGCGAAAGGCGTTAAATACGCTGAAACCTTCGCCAAAGAAAAAGGCGCGAAGAAAACCGAATCTGGTCTGCTGTACAAAGTAGAGAAAGAAGGGACCGGTGAAGCACCGAAAGACAGCGATACCGTAGTGGTAAACTACAAAGGTACCCTGACCGACGGCACCGTGTTTGACAACTCCTACGATCGCGGCGAGCCATTGTCATTCCGTCTGGACGGCGTGATCCCTGGCTGGACTGAAGGCCTGAAGCACATCAAGAAAGGCGGCAAGATCAAACTGGTTATCCCACCGGCACTGGCCTACGGTAAAAATGGCGTTCCAGGGATCCCTGCCAACTCCACGTTGGTGTTTGATGTTGAACTGTTGGATGTGAAACCAGCAGCCAAGGCTGACGACAAAACAGAAAAAGCGGCTGATGAAGCTGCTGTAGACGCTAAAGCCAAGTAAGTCTAAGATTTTCCCAACCGCCGCGAATGTCCTTCGCGGCGGTTTTCATTTCTGCGCTACCAAGAATGCAAAATATCCTGCAACTTTACTCCCTGTCTTTACTGATCGCTTGACGCCTGCCGGGCATCGGGCTTAACGTCAATATCACGCGCAAATGTAAGAACCAGCATCTGACCGTTTTGCTAGACTCTGGGTCTGAACTTATGAATCATGCGCCTGCCCCTTAGGGCGTGTACCTAAAACTGCTCCCGGCAGCGATTGTCTCCTGCACGAGCCGTTTTAGTTGCGTCCCCTGGCACAGGCGATCTATGTAGGTGGTATCTTCGATGTCAAATTCGCTTTTATCCAGCGAAGCCAGCGAACTTGATTTGCTGAATGAGCGTCCGTTTAGTCAGACGGACCATGAAATCCTGAAGTCGTATGAAGCCGTGGTCGATGGGCTGGCGATGCTGATTGGTGGGCACTGCGAAATCGTGCTGCACTCCCTGGAGGATCTGAAATGCTCCGCCGTGCGTATTGCCAATGGTGAACACACCGGGCGTAAAATCGGTTCGCCGATCACCGATCTGGCACTGCGTATGCTGCATGATATGGCGGGCGATGACAGCAGCGTCTCCAAAGCCTATTTCACCCGGGCCAAAAGTGGCGTGTTGATGAAGTCGGTAACGATTGCCATCCGCAATCGCGAACAGCGGGTGATCGGCCTGCTGTGTATCAACATGAATCTCGATGTGCCGTTCTCGCAGATTATCCAGACCTTTATGCCGCCGGAAACGCAGGAGGTGGCTTCCTCGGTCAACTTCGCCTCCTCGGTTGACGATCTGGTGGCGCAGACGTTGGAGTTCACCATCGAAGAGGTGAATGCCGATCGCAACGTGTCCAATAACGCCAAAAATCGCCAGATCGTACTCAACCTGTACGAGAAAGGCATTTTTGATATCAAAGACGCGATCAATCAGGTTGCCGATCGCCTGAATATCTCCAAGCATACCGTCTACCTGTATATCCGCCAGTTCAAGAGTGGCGATTTGCTGGGCAATGAGCGCTGATGCTTAACTACTGCCTATTGGTCACCGGCCCGGCTTATGGTACTCAGCAAGCGAGCAGCGCCTGGCAATTCGCCCAGGCCCTGTTGGCGGCAGGCCACCGCATTACCAGCGTTTTTTTCTATCGTGAAGGGGTGCTGAATGCCAACCAACTGACCTCTCCAGCCAGCGATGAATTCGATCTGGTGCGGGCGTGGGTGGCTCTGGCGCAGCAACATGGCGTGGAGCTTAATGTCTGTGTGGCGGCAGCTTTGCGCCGTGGCGTGACCGATGAGCAAGAAGCCGCACAGTTGGCGTTGGTGGCTGCCAACCTGCAGCCGGGGTTTACCCTCAGCGGTTTGGGCTCATTGGCCGAAGCGGCGCTGAGCAACGATCGCCTGATACAGTTTTAAGTGAGCAGAATGAAGCGAGTTGCGTTTGTATTTACCCAAGGGCCACATGGCAGTGCGGCTGGCAGGGAAGGGCTGGATGCGGTACTGGCGACGTCGGCACTGAGCGAGGATATCGGCGTATTTTTTGTCGGCGATGGTGTGTTGCAACTGCTGCCGGGCCAACAACCCGAAAAGATCCTGGCCCGCAATTACATCGCCACTTTTGGCGTATTGCCGCTGTATGACGTTGAAAACTGCTATCTCTGCGCAACGGCCATCCAGGAGCGCGGCCTGCAACAGGTCACCGACTGGGTGCTGAAGGCCGAAACTCTGCCGCCAGATACTCTGCGCCAGAAACTGGCCACTTACGATGTGGTCATGACTTTCTAGGATACTTTGATGCTGTATACCCTCAGCCATTCCCCAACCCGTTGCGACCTGCCTGCGTTGTTAAGGCTCACCAGAGAAGGTGATGCTCTGTTGTTGTTGCAAGACGGCGTACTGGCCGGCCTGTCCGGTAGCGCCAGCCTTGATTTATTGCTCAATGCCCCCATATCCCTTTATGCGCTGCAGGACGATCTGGAAGCCAGAGGCCTGTCTGTTCATTTTTCACCCAAAATCACGCTAATCGGTTATACTGACTTCGTTGTGTTAACCGAGAAACACCACAGCCAAATGGCATGGTAATGCGGGTGATGTTGTATATTTCTTGACACCTCTACCAGTCAGCCATAAAATTCTGCGTCCTCGTACTGTGCCAAAAGTGCATACGGGGGATTTATCACATGTTTACGAAGCAAAAAACGAAGCAAAACCCAGGAGCTTTTTTTAATGACTACGATTAATCAGCTGGTTCGCAAACCACGCTCTGTGAAGGCTGCTAAAAGCAACGTTCCAGCGCTGGAAGCCTGCCCGCAGAAACGTGGTGTATGTACTCGCGTATATACCACCACCCCGAAAAAACCAAACTCCGCACTGCGTAAAGTTTGCCGTGTGCGTTTGACTAACGGTTTCGAAGTGAGTTCTTACATCGGTGGCGAAGGCCACAACCTGCAGGAACACTCCGTAATCCTGATCCGTGGCGGTCGTGTTAAAGACTTGCCAGGTGTGCGTTACCACACCGTTCGTGGTGCACTTGACTGCTCCGGCGTTAAAGACCGTAAGCAAGCTCGTTCCAAGTACGGCGTGAAGAAGCCAAAGGCTTAATGGTTCTCCGTTAAGTAAGGCCAAACATTTTAATGTCAAAATAAACTCGTAGAGTTTTGGACAATCCTGAAATTTTCAACGGAGTATTTCCATGCCACGTCGTCGCGTAATAGGCCAACGTAAAATCCTGCCAGATCCTAAGTTCGGATCCGAGCTGTTGGCTAAATTTGTAAACATTCTGATGGTAGATGGTAAGAAATCTACTGCAGAAGCAATCGTCTATACCGCGCTGGAGACCCTGGCTCAGCGTTCTGGTAAAGGTCACCTGGAAGCTTTCGAAGTCGCTCTCGACAACGTGCGCCCGACTGTAGAAGTTAAGTCTCGCCGCGTTGGTGGTTCTACTTACCAGGTACCAGTTGAAGTTCGTCCGGTTCGTCGTAATGCCCTGGCAATGCGTTGGATCGTTGATGCAGCTCGTAAACGTGGTGATAAATCCATGGCTCTGCGCCTGGCGAACGAACTGTCTGATGCAGCAGAGAACAAAGGTTCTGCTGTTAAGAAGCGTGAAGACGTTCACCGTATGGCAGAAGCCAACAAGGCGTTCGCCCACTACCGCTGGTAATCCACGCAGTAGTTATGCTAACCAAGTGGGCGCTTCAAGAAGCCAACCCGCTTGGTTTCACCGAACCGCCTAAGGCAATAGAGGAATCAAATGGCTCGTACAACACCCATTGAGCGCTACCGTAATATCGGTATCAGTGCTCACATCGACGCCGGTAAGACCACAACTACCGAACGTATCCTGTTCTACACCGGTGTAAACCACAAAATCGGTGAAGTTCATGACGGCGCCGCCACCATGGACTGGATGGAACAAGAGCAGGAGCGTGGTATTACCATTACTTCTGCAGCGACAACTGCTTTCTGGTCTGGTATGGCCAAGCAGTTTGAGCCGCACCGTGTAAACATCATCGACACCCCAGGGCACGTTGACTTCACCATCGAAGTAGAACGTTCCATGCGTGTGCTTGATGGCGCGGTAATGGTTTACTGTGCTGTTGGTGGTGTTCAGCCACAGTCTGAGACCGTATGGCGTCAGGCTAACAAATATAAAGTGCCACGCATCGCGTTCGTTAACAAAATGGACCGTATGGGTGCCAACTTCTTGAAAGTTGTTGGTCAGCTTAAATCTCGTCTGGGCGCAAACCCGGTTCCATTGCAGCTGGCAATTGGCGCAGAAGAGAAATTCACCGGTGTTGTTGACCTGGTGAAAATGAAAGCCATCAACTGGAACGAAGCTGATGCAGGCGTGACCTTCGAATACGAAGAGATCCCAGCTGACATGCAAGAACTGGCTGCTGAATGGCACCAGAATCTGGTTGAGTCTGCAGCAGAAGCCTCAGATGAGCTGATGGACAAATACCTGGGCGGCGAAGAGCTGACCGAGGAAGAAATCAAGAAAGCTCTGCGTCAGCGCGTGCTGAACAACGAAGTGATTCTGGTAACCTGTGGTTCTGCCTTTAAAAACAAAGGCGTACAGGCAATGCTGGATGCGGTTATCGAATACCTGCCAGCGCCAAATGACGTTGAAGCTATCAACGGTATTCTGGACGACGGTAAAGATACCCCGGCTGTGCGTCATTCTGACGACTCAGAGCCGTTCTCTGCACTGGCGTTCAAAATCGCTACCGATCCATTCGTGGGTAACCTGACGTTCTTCCGTGTGTACTCTGGCGTTGTTAACTCCGGTGACACAGTTCTGAACTCCGTTAAGGCCGCGCGTGAGCGTCTGGGCCGTATCGTTCAGATGCACGCTAACAAGCGTGAAGAGATTAAAGAAGTTCGTGCAGGCGACATCGCTGCAGCAATCGGTCTGAAAGACGTAACTACCGGTGATACGCTGTGTGATCCTGCTAGCCCGATCATTCTTGAGCGTATGGAGTTCCCTGAGCCGGTAATCTCCGTAGCGGTAGAACCAAAAACCAAAGCTGACCAGGAAAAAATGGGTCTGGCTCTGGGCCGTCTGGCGAAGGAAGACCCATCATTCCGCGTATGGACTGACGAAGAATCAGGTCAGACCATCATCGCAGGTATGGGTGAACTTCACCTGGATATCCTGGTTGACCGTATGCGTCGTGAATTTAACGTTGAAGCGAACGTGGGTAAACCACAGGTTGCTTACCGTGAAGCGATTCGCGCGAAAGTTACTGACATCGAAGGTAAACACGCCAAGCAGTCTGGTGGTCGTGGTCAGTATGGTCATGTTGTTATCGACATGTACCCACTGGAGCCGGGCTCAAATCCGAAAGGTTACGAGTTCATCAATGACATTAAAGGCGGTGTGATCCCAACGGAATACATCCCTGCCATTGATAAAGGCCTCCAGGAGCAACTTAAGTCTGGTCCACTGGCCGGTTATCCGGTAGTTGATCTCGGTGTGCGTCTGCATTTCGGTTCTTTCCACGATGTTGACTCCTCCGAATTGGCGTTTAAACTGGCCGCGTCTATCGCCTTTAAAGATGGCTTTAAGAAAGCAAAACCTGTTTTGCTTGAGCCTATCATGAAGGTTGAAGTTGAAACGCCGGAAGAGAACACTGGTGACGTCATCGGTGACCTTAGCCGTCGTCGTGGTCAACTGAAAGGTCAGGAATCCAACGCTACTGGCGTTCAGATTCACGCTGAAGTTCCGTTGTCCGAGATGTTTGGATACGCAACTCAACTGCGTTCTCTGACCAAAGGCCGTGCTTCTTACTCCATGGAGTTCCTGAAGTACGATGATGCGCCGAACAACGTCGCTCAGGCCGTTATTGAAGCCCGTGGTAAATAAGCTTTCGGGTTTAACACATTGATCAGTGCTCCCTCCATGAGGGGGGAGCAAAAGAGTTAAGGAATATAGCCGTGTCTAAAGAAAAATTTGAACGTTCCAAACCGCACGTTAACGTTGGTACTATCGGCCACGTTGACCACGGTAAAACTACCCTGACCGCTGCAATCACTACCGTTCTGGCTAAAACCTACGGTGGTTCTGCACGTGCTTTCGACCAGATCGATAACGCGCCAGAAGAAAAAGCTCGTGGTATCACCATCAACACTTCTCACGTTGAATATGACACCCCGACTCGTCACTACGCGCACGTTGACTGCCCAGGACACGCCGACTACGTGAAAAACATGATCACCGGTGCTGCTCAGATGGACGGCGCTATCCTGGTTGTAGCTGCGACTGACGGCCCTATGCCTCAGACTCGTGAGCACATCCTGCTGGGTCGTCAGGTTGGCGTTCCTTACATCATCGTATTCATGAACAAATGCGACATGGTTGATGATGAAGAGCTGCTGGAACTGGTAGAAATGGAAGTTCGTGAACTTCTGTCTGCTTATGACTTCCCTGGTGATGACCTGCCGGTTGTTCGTGGTTCAGCGCTGAAAGCACTGGAAGGCGAAGCTGAGTGGGAAGCTAAAATCATCGAGCTGGCCGGTCACCTGGATTCTTACATCCCAGAACCAGAGCGTGCTATCGACCAGCCGTTCCTGCTGCCAATCGAAGACGTCTTCTCCATCTCCGGTCGTGGTACCGTAGTTACCGGTCGTGTTGAGCGCGGTATCGTTAAAGTTGGCGAAGAAGTTGAAATCGTTGGTATCAAAGACACCGTTAAGTCTACCTGTACCGGCGTTGAAATGTTCCGCAAACTGCTGGACGAAGGCCGTGCTGGTGAGAACGTTGGTGTTCTGCTGCGTGGTATCAAGCGTGAAGACATCGAACGTGGTCAGGTACTGGCTAAACCAGGTTCCATCAAGCCACACACTCAGTTCGATTCAGAAGTGTATATCCTGAGCAAAGAAGAAGGTGGTCGTCATACTCCATTCTTCAAAGGCTACCGTCCACAGTTCTACTTCCGTACAACTGACGTGACCGGTACCATCGAACTGCCAGAAGGCGTAGAGATGGTAATGCCAGGCGATAACGTGAACATGGTTGTTACCCTGATCCACCCAATCGCTATGGACCAAGGCTTGCGTTTCGCAATCCGTGAAGGCGGCCGTACTGTAGGTGCGGGCGTTGTTGCTAAAGTTATCGCTTAATCGCGAATAATTTATAAGCACTAAAAGAGGGCACTTCGGTGCCCTTTTTTTATACAATTTTTTACCAATCTTAATTGAAATAAAAACGATTCTTATTTAGACTTACTGCATTGGTTAAGAAGTGAGTCTCTCTATGTACGTATGTTTGTGTAATGCTGTGTCCGACAAAGCGATCCGCAAAGCGGTGCGTCAGCACAATCCCCATACCATGAAGCAACTGCGTGAGCTGGTGCCGATTGGAACCGACTGCGGTAAATGCATTCGTCAGGCAAGGCAAATTATGGTGGAGGAACGGGCAACCCTGATTCATATGCACGAAGTCGCCTAATAAATAGTAGGGTTATTTTTTGACTCTTGGCCCGCAGCTTCTACACTTTTAGAACTGCCCAGGAGGATTTACCTATGAAAGGCGATAAAAAGATCATTGCTCACCTCAACAAGCTGCTCGGTAACGAGCTGGTTGCCATCAATCAATACTTCCTGCACGCGCGTATGTTCAAAAATTGGGGCCTGATGCGTCTCAATGAGAAGGAATATCACGAGTCGATCGATGAGATGAAACATGCCGATCGCTACATCGAGCGTATTCTGTTCCTTGAAGGGCTACCGAACCTGCAAGATCTTGGCAAGCTGAATATCGGCGAAGATGTCGAAGAGATGCTGAGGTCCGATTTGGCTCTGGAACTGGATGGTGCCAAGAACCTACGGGAAGGTATCGCCTATGCCGACTCTATCCATGATTACGTTAGCCGCGATCTGATGAAAGAGGTGTTGGCCGATGAGGAAGGGCATATCGACTGGTTGGAGACTGAGCTGAGCCTGATCGAGCGGCTTGGCATCCAAAACTATTGCCAGGCGCAAGTGCTGGAACGTAAAGACTGACATCACGGCCCCTCACCCTAGCCCTCTCCCACAGGGAGAGGGGACAGCCCGTGCCACAACTTAACTACGATATTCATCCTTTACATTCCACTATCACATACCAGCTTTAACCCCATACCAATCCTCACATTCCCCTGTTACAGATTATCTTCTGAACTTGCTAACAGCGCCGATCGGCTCCCTCTCACTAAAGGAGAGGGTTGGGGTGAGGGGTAAAACGCATTAAATACCGCTCATTCTGAGCATATTTCCATCCGTGGCTTGCAACCTGGCCTGGTTTGCGTATAATGCGCGGGCTTACCTAATCTTGGTAAGCCTGATTTTAGCGAATCAGTCGATTGGCAAGAACGTTTTGCCCTTCGAACAATACTCCCGATATGGGGGTTATATGTTGACGATTACACTCCCCCATCAATCGAAATGGGTGTGAGGAGTAATTATTTACGTTTATAAATAATTGGAGCTCTGGTCTCATGCAGAACCAAAGAATCCGTATCCGCCTGAAAGCGTTTGATCATCGTCTGATCGATCAATCAACTGCGGAAATCGTCGAGACTGCCAAGCGCACTGGTGCGCAAGTCCGTGGTCCGATCCCGCTGCCAACTCGCAAAGAGCGCTTTACCGTTCTGATCTCCCCGCACGTCAACAAAGACGCGCGTGATCAGTACGAGATCCGCACTCACAAGCGTCTGGTTGACATCGTTGAGCCAACTGAGAAAACCGTTGATGCTCTGATGCGTCTGGATCTGGCTGCCGGTGTAGACGTGCAGATCAGCCTGGGTTAATCAGGTCATTGACGATTGAGAGGTTGAAACAATGATTGGTTTAGTCGGTAAAAAAGTGGGCATGACTCGTATCTTCACTGAAGATGGCGTTTCTATCCCAGTAACCGTGATTGAAATTGAAGCGAACCGCGTGACTCAGGTTAAAGACCTGGACAACGACGGATACCGTGCCATTCAGGTCACTACCGGTAGCAAAAAAGCTAACCGTGTGACCAAACCGGAAGCGGGTCATTTCGCTAAAGCTGGCGTCGAAGCTGGCCGTGGTCTGTGGGAATTCCGCCTTGAAGAAGGTCAAGAGTTCGCTGCAGGTCAAGAAATCAGCGTAGAAATCTTCGCTGACGTTAAAAAAGTCGATGTTACCGGTACTTCCAAAGGTAAAGGTTTTGCTGGCACTGTAAAGCGCTGGAACTTCCGTACTCAGGATGCAACCCACGGTAACTCCTTGTCTCACCGCGTTCCGGGTTCTATCGGTCAGAACCAGACTCCGGGCAAAGTGTTCAAAGGCAAGAAAATGGCTGGCCACCTGGGTGACGAGCGTGTAACCGTTCAAAGCCTGGACGTAGTACGTGTTGACGCTGAGCGCAACCTGCTGCTGGTTAAGGGTGCTGTACCGGGCGCAACCGGTGGCAACCTGATCGTTAAACCAGCTGTGAAGGCGTAAGGGGATAGCAATGGAATTAGTATTGAAAGACGCGCAAAGCGCGCTGACTGTTTCCGAAACTACCTTCGGTCGTGATTTCAACGAAGCGCTGGTACACCAGGTTGTTGTTGCTTATGCAGCAGGTGCCCGTCAAGGTACCCGTGCTCAGAAGACCCGTGCTGAAGTGACTGGTTCCGGTAAAAAACCGTGGCGCCAGAAAGGTACTGGCCGTGCGCGTTCAGGCACTGTAAAGAGCCCGATCTGGCGTTCTGGTGGTGTAACCTTCGCTGCGAAGCCACAAGACCACAGTCAGAAAGTAAACAAAAAGATGTACCGCGGCGCGCTGAAAAGCATCCTGTCCGAACTGGTACGTCAAGATCGTCTGATCGTTGTCGAGAAGTTCTCTGTAGAAGCGCCTAAAACTAAGCTGCTGGCACAGAAACTGAAAGATATGGCCCTGGAAGATGTGCTGATCGTGACCGGTGAACTGGATGAGAATCTGTTCCTGGCAGCTCGTAACCTGTACAAGGTTGACGTGCGCGATGTAGCAGGTATCGACCCAGTTAGCCTGATCGCCTTCGACAAAGTGGTTATGACTGCTGATGCTGTGAAGCAAGTTGAGGAGATGCTGGCATGATCCGTGAAGAACGTTTGCTGAAAGTGCTGCGTGCACCGCACGTATCTGAAAAAGCATCCGCTGCGATGGAAAAAAGCAACACCATCGTACTCAAAGTTGCCAAAGACGCGACCAAAGCAGAAATCAAAGCTGCAGTGCAGAAACTGTTTGAAGTCGAAGTCGAAGACGTTAACACCCTGGTAGTAAAAGGGAAAGTGAAGCGTCAAGGTCAGCGTGTTGGTCGTCGTAGCGACTGGAAAAAAGCTTACGTCACCCTGAAGGAAGGCCAGAACTTGGACTTCATCGGCGGCGCAGAGTAAGTCGGAGGAGTAAGAACAATGGCAATTGTTAAATGTAAACCTACATCTCCGGGTCGTCGCCACGTTGTTAAAGTGGTTAACCCTGAGCTGCACAAGGGTAAACCTTATGCCCCGCTGCTTGAGAAACTGAGCAAAAGCGGTGGTCGTAACAACAATGGCCGTATCACCACCCGTCATATCGGTGGTGGCCACAAGCAACATTATCGTCTGGTTGACTTCAAACGCAACAAAGATGGTATCCCTGCTGTGGTTGAGCGTCTGGAGTACGATCCGAACCGTTCCGCGAACATCGCGCTGGTTCTGTACAAGGACGGCGAACGCCGTTACATCCTGGCGCCGAAAGGCCTGAAAGCTGGTGACCAGATCCAATCTGGTGTTGATGCTGCAATCAAAGCGGGTAACACCCTGCCTATGCGCAACATCCCAGTAGGTTCAACGGTTCATAACGTAGAAATGAAACCAGGTAAAGGCGGCCAGCTGGCTCGTTCTGCTGGTGCCTACGTTCAGATCGTCGCACGTGATGGTTCCTACGTAACTCTGCGTCTGCGCTCTGGCGAAATGCGTAAAGTTCCAGTTGATTGCCGCGCCACCCTGGGTGAAGTCGGTAACGCTGAACATATGCTTCGCGTTCTGGGTAAAGCAGGTGCTGCACGTTGGCGTGGTATTCGTCCTACCGTTCGCGGTACGGCGATGAACCCAGTCGATCACCCGCACGGTGGTGGTGAAGGTCGTAACTTTGGTAAGCACCCGGTAACTCCGTGGGGCGTTCAGACCAAAGGTAAGAAGACCCGTAGCAACAAGCGTACTGACAAGTTCATCGTACGTCGCCGTAGTAAAAAATAATTAGAGGATAAGCCATGCCACGTTCTCTCAAGAAAGGTCCTTTTATTGACCTGCACTTGCTGAAGAAGGTAGAGAAAGCGGTGGAAAGCGGTGACAAGAAGCCTTTGCGCACTTGGTCCCGTCGTTCAACGATCTTTCCTAACATGATCGGTTTGACCATCGCTGTCCATAATGGTCGTCAGCACGTACCAGTATTTGTTTCCGATGAAATGGTCGGTCACAAACTGGGTGAATTCGCGCCGACTCGTACTTATCGCGGCCATGCGGCTGATAAAAAAGCTAAAAAGCGCTAAGGTAGGAGGAAGAGATGGAAACTATCGCTAAACATCGCCACGCTCGTTCTTCTGCTCAGAAGGTTCGCCTTGTTGCAGACCTGATCCGCGGTAAGAAAGTGTCGCAAGCTCTGGAAACTCTGGCCTACACCAACAAGAAAGCTGCTGGTCTGGTCAAGAAAGTGCTGGAGTCTGCCATTGCTAACGCAGAACACAACGATGGCGCTGACATCGATGATCTGAAAGTCACGAAAATCTTCGTAGACGAAGGCCCAAGCATGAAGCGCATTATGCCTCGTGCAAAAGGTCGTGCAGATCGCATCCTGAAGCGCACCAGCCACATTACTGTGGTTGTGTCCGATCGCTGAGACTCTGGAGACTAGCAATGGGTCAGAAAGTACATCCTAATGGTATTCGCCTGGGTATTGTCAAACCTTGGAACTCTACTTGGTATGCGAATACCAAAGAATTCGCTGACAACCTGGACAGCGACTTTAAAGTTCGCCAATTCTTGACTAAAGAACTGGCGAAAGCTTCCGTTTCTCGCATCGTTATCGAGCGTCCAGCGAAGAGCATCCGTGTGACTATTCACACCGCTCGTCCTGGCATCGTTATCGGCAAGAAAGGTGAAGATGTCGAAAAACTGCGTAAGGTCGTAGCGGATATCGCTGGCGTTCCTGCGCAAATTAACATCGCCGAAGTCCGTAAACCGGAACTGGACGCAAAATTGGTTGCTGACAGCATCACTTCACAGCTGGAACGTCGCGTTATGTTCCGTCGTGCTATGAAGCGTGCTGTACAGAACGCAATGCGTCTTGGCGCTAAAGGTATCAAAGTTGAAGTAAGCGGCCGTCTTGGCGGTGCTGAAATCGCGCGTACCGAATGGTACCGTGAAGGTCGTGTTCCGTTGCATACACTGCGTGCGGATATCGATTACAACACATCTGAAGCGCACACCACTTATGGTGTAATCGGCGTTAAGGTATGGATCTTCAAAGGTGAGATCCTGGGTGGTATGGCTGCAGTTGAACAACCGGAACCGGCTGCTCAACCTAAAAAGCAGCAGCGTAAAGGCCGCAAGTAAGGAGAGTCGCTGATGTTACAACCAAAGCGTACAAAATTCCGTAAGGTGCACAAGGGCCGCAACCGTGGTCTGGCGCAAGGTACGGATGTTAGCTTCGGCACTTTCGGTCTGAAAGCTGTTGGCCGTGGCCGTCTGACTGCTCGTCAAATCGAAGCAGCTCGTCGTGCAATGACTCGTGCAGTGAAGCGTCAAGGTAAGATTTGGATCCGTGTATTCCCGGACAAACCAATCACCGAGAAGCCTCTTGAAGTGCGTATGGGTAAAGGTAAGGGTAACGTGGAGTATTGGGTTGCCCTGATCCAACCTGGCAAAGTCCTGTACGAAATGGACGGCGTTCCAGAAGAAGTCGCCCGTGAAGCGTTCAAGCTGGCAGCAGCTAAACTGCCGATCAAAACCACCTTTGTAACTAAGACGGTGATGTAATGAAAGCACAAGAGCTGCGTGAAAAAAGTGTTGAAGAGCTGAACACTGAGCTGCTCAACCTGCTGCGTGAGCAATTCAACTTACGCATGCAGGCGGCGAGTGGCCAACTGCAACAAACTCACCTGTTGAAACAAGTGCGTCGTAATGTCGCACGCGTTAAGACTTTACTGACTGAAAAGGCGGGTGCGTAAAATGACTGATATTATCCGTACTCTGCAAGGTCGTGTTGTTAGTGACAAAATGGAGAAATCCATGGTTGTTGCTATCGAACGTACGGTGAAGCACCCGATCTACGGGAAATTCATCAAGCGTACGACTAAGCTGCATGTACATGATGAGAACAACGAATGTGGTATCGGTGACGTGGTAGAAATCCGCGAATGCCGTCCACTGTCCAAGACTAAGTCATGGACGTTGGTTCGCATTGTAGATAAAGCGATTCTGTAATAGAGTAGCTGACTCTAACTTAATAAACGGCTCAGAAAGTGAGCCGTTTATTTTTTCTACCCATACTCTGGAAGCGGTGTTATAATGCTGCGCCCTCGGTTATGGGGCTTTTCAACGACCTAGTAATAGGTCCTAAAGTTGTAGTTGACATTAGCGGAGCACTAACATGATCCAAGAACAGACTATGCTGAACGTGGCCGACAACTCCGGTGCACGTCGCGTAATGTGTATCAAGGTTCTAGGTGGCTCGCACCGTCGCTACGCAGGCATCGGCGACGTCATCAAAATTACCATCAAGGAAGCAATTCCGCGCGGTAAGGTGAAGAAAGGCGATGTGCTGAAGGCGGTAGTGGTGCGCACCAAGAAGGGTGTACGTCGCCCGGACGGTTCTGTCATTCGCTTCGATGGTAATGCATGCGTTATTTTAAACAATAACAGCGAGCAACCTATCGGTACGCGTATTTTTGGGCCGGTAACTCGTGAACTGCGTAATGAGAAGTTCATGAAAATTATCTCTCTGGCACCAGAAGTACTCTAAGGAGCGAACCATGGCAGCGAAAATCCGTCGTGATGACGAAGTTATCGTGCTTACCGGGAAAGACAAAGGTAAACGCGGTAAAGTAAAAAATGTCCTGTCTGCTGGTAAGGTCATTGTTGAAGGTATCAACCTGGTTAAGAAACATCAGAAGCCGGTCCCGGCCCTGAACCAACCAGGTGGCATTGTTGAAAAAGAAGCTGCTATTCAGGTTTCCAACATTGCGCTGTTCAACTCGGCTACCGGTAAGGCTGACCGTGTAGGCTTTAGATTCGAAGACGGCAAAAAAGTCCGTTTCTTCAAATCAAATAGCGAAACTATCAAGTAATTTGGAGTATGACGATGGCGAAACTGCATGATTACTACAAAGACGAGGTAGTCAAACAACTGATGTCTCAGTTTGATTACAACTCTGTCATGCAAGTCCCTCGGGTCGAGAAGATCACCCTGAATATGGGTGTTGGTGAAGCGATCGCTGACAAGAAACTGCTGGATAATGCAGCAGCTGACTTGGCAGCAATCTCCGGTCAAAAGCCGTTCATCACCAAAGCACGCAAATCTGTTGCAGGCTTCAAAATCCGCCAGGGCTATCCGATCGGCTGTAAAGTAACTCTGCGTGGCGAACGCATGTGGGAGTTCTTTGAGCGTCTGATTTCCATTGCTGTTCCACGTATCCGTGACTTCCGTGGCTTGTCCGCTAAGTCATTCGATGGCCGTGGTAACTACAGCATGGGTGTGCGTGAGCAAATCATCTTCCCAGAAATCGACTACGACAAAGTCGATCGCGTTCGTGGTTTGGATATTACCATTACCACTTCTGCGAAATCTGATGATGAAGGCCGCGCGCTGTTGGCTGCTTTTAACTTCCCGTTCCGCAAGTAAGGCAGGGTTACTAATGGCTAAGCAATCAATGAAAGCACGCGAAGTCGTTCGCGTGAAACTGGCTGACAAGTACCGCGCTAAACGCGAGGAATTGAAAGCTATCATTTCTGGTGTGAACTCTTCTGACGAAGATCGTTGGGATGCTGTTCTCAAGCTCCAGTCTCTGCCGCGTGATTCCAGCCCGTCTCGTCAGCGTAAACGCTGCCGTCAAACTGGCCGTCCACATGGTTATGTGGGCAAATTCGGGTTGAGCCGTATCAAGCTACGTGAAGCCGCTATGCGCGGTGAAGTACCAGGCTTGAAAAAGGCTAGCTGGTAATTACCAATTGAATCACGGGAGTAAAGACAGATGAGCATGCAAGATCCGATCGCGGATATGCTGACCCGTATCCGTAACGGTCAAGCCGCGAACAAAGTTGCGGTCACCATGCCTTCCTCCAAGCTGAAAGTGGCAATTGCCAACGTGCTGAAGGAAGAAGGTTTTATTGAAGATTTCAAAATTGAAGGCGACACCAAGCCTGTTCTGGAACTGGTACTGAAGTACTTCCAGGGCAAGGCAGTGGTAGAAAGCATTCAGCGTATCAGTCGTCCAGGTCTGCGCATCTACAAGAAAAAAGATGCACTGCCAAAAGTTATGGCCGGTCTGGGTATCGCTGTTATTTCTACCTCTAAAGGTGTTATGACCGATCGTGCAGCTCGCCAAGCTGGTCTTGGTGGCGAGATTATCTGCTACGTAGCTTAATTCGGGAGGAAAGAATGTCTCGTGTTGCAAAAGCACCCGTCGTCATTCCTGCCGGCGTAGAGGTAAAACTCAACGGTCAGGTTATTTCGGTTAAGGGTAAGAACGGCGAGCTGACTCGTACAGTCCATGACGCCGTTGAAGTGAAGCAAGAAGCTAACGCACTGACTTTCGCCCCGCGCGAAGGTTTTGCTAACGCATGGGCCCAAGCGGGTACCACGCGCGCTCTGCTGAACGCAATGGTTGTCGGTGTTACCGAAGGTTTCACCAAGAAGCTTCAACTGGTAGGTGTTGGTTATCGTGCTGCTGTTAAAGGCAACGTGGTGAATTTAGCCCTGGGCTTCTCTCACCCAATCGATCACCAGCTGCCAGCAGGTATTACTGCTGAATGCCCAAGCCAAACTGAAATCGTGCTGAAAGGCGCTGATAAGCAGGTTATTGGCCAGGTTGCTGCAGATCTGCGTGCCTACCGCCGTCCTGAGCCTTATAAAGGCAAGGGTGTCCGTTACGCCGACGAAGTCGTGCGTACCAAAGAGGCTAAGAAGAAGTAAGGTAACACTATGGATAAGAAATCTGCTCGTATCCGTCGTGCGACCCGCGCACGCCGTAAGCTCAAAGAACTGGGTGCAACCCGCCTGGTGGTACATCGTACCCCGCGTCACATTTACGCACAGGTCATTGCTCCTAATGGTTCTGAAGTTCTGGTAGCCGCTTCTACTTTAGAAAAAGCTATCACTGAGCAATTGAAGTACTCCGGTAACAAAGACGCAGCAGCAGCCGTAGGTAAAGCTCTGGCTGAGCGCGCGTTGGAAAAAGGGATTGCGAAAGTATCCTTTGACCGTTCCGGTTTCCAATATCATGGTCGAGTCCAGGCACTGGCAGATGCTGCCCGTGAAGCTGGCCTTCAGTTCTAAGGAAGAGGTTTAAGATGGCTCACATCGAAAAACAAGCTGGCGAACTGCAGGAAAAGCTGATCGCGGTAAACCGCGTATCTAAAACCGTAAAAGGTGGCCGTATTTTCAGCTTTACCGCACTGACAGTAGTTGGTGATGGTAACGGTCGCGTTGGTTTTGGCTACGGCAAAGCACGCGAAGTTCCAGCAGCGATCCAGAAAGCGATGGAAAAAGCCCGTCGCAACATGATGAATGTCGCGCTGAACGGCGGCACCCTGCAGCACCCTGTTAAAGGTGCTCATACGGGTTCCCGTGTGTTCATGCAGCCAGCTCATGAAGGTACCGGTATCATCGCGGGTGGTGCAATGCGCGCCGTTCTCGAAGTTGCTGGGGTGCACAACGTACTGGCTAAAGCTTATGGTTCCACCAACCCGATCAACGTGGTTCGTGCAACTATCGACGCTTTGGCTAATATGAAGTCTCCTGAAATGGTCGCTGCCAAGCGTGGTAAATCCGTTGCAGACATTCTGGGGTAATTGACCATGGCTAAGACTATCAAAGTTACACAAGTTCGCAGCTCCATTGGCCGTCTGCCGAAGCATAAAGCTACACTGCTCGGTCTGGGTCTGCGTCGTATTGGTCACACCGTAGAGCGCGAGGATACTCCTGCTGTACGCGGTATGATCAACCTGGTTTCCTACATGGTTAAGGTTGAGGAGTAACAGATGCGTTTAAATACTCTGTCTCCGGCTGAAGGTGCCAAGCATGCGCCTAAGCGTGTAGGTCGTGGTATTGGTTCTGGCCTGGGTAAAACCGCCGGTCGTGGTCACAAAGGTCAGAACTCACGTTCTGGCGGTGGCGTACGTCGTGGGTTTGAAGGTGGTCAGATGCCTTTATATCGTCGTTTGCCGAAATTCGGCTTCACCTCTCGCAAAGCTATGATCACGGCAGAAGTTCGTCTGTCTGAACTGGCTCTTGTTGAAGGCGACGTAATCGACCTGAACACGCTGAAAGCCGCTAACGTTGTTGGTACCCAGATCGAGTTCGCGAAAGTTATGCTTTCTGGCGAAATCACTCGTCCGGTTACCCTGCGTGGTCTGCGTGTCACCAAAGGCGCTCGTGTTGCTATCGAGGCTGCTGGCGGTAAAATTGAGGAATAAGTAAGCTGATGGCTAAGCAACCAGGATTAGATTTTCAAAGTGCTAAAGGCGGACTCGGCGAGCTGAAGCGCAGACTTTTGTTTGTTATCGGCGCGCTGATTGTTTTCCGCATTGGCTCTTTCATTCCGATTCCTGGTATCGATGCCACTGTGCTTGCCAAACTGCTCGAACAGCAGAGAGGCACCATCATTGAAATGTTTAACATGTTCTCTGGTGGTGCTCTCAGCCGTGCTTCTATTTTTGCTCTGGGGATCATGCCGTACATTTCGGCCTCGATCATTATCCAGTTACTGACGGTGGTTCACCCAGCGTTGGCGGAAATCAAGAAAGAAGGGGAGGCTGGCCGTCGCAAGATTAGCCAGTACACCCGCTACGGTACGCTGGTGTTGGCCATATTCCAGTCGATCGGTATTGCTACCGGTCTGCCGAATATGCCTGGTATGCAGGGCCTGGTGTTAAACCCAGGCTTTGCATTCTACTTTACTGCGGTTGTGAGTCTGGTTACCGGGACAATGTTCCTGATGTGGCTGGGTGAGCAGATTACTGAACGTGGTATCGGTAACGGTATCTCAATCATTATCTTCGCGGGTATTGTGGCGGGTCTTCCGCCGGCAGTTGGCCATACTATTGAGCAAGCTCGGCAAGGCGACCTGCACTTCCTCTTGTTGCTGTTGGTTGCAGTATTAGTGTTTGCAGTAACCTTCTTCGTTGTTTTCATTGAACGTGGTCAACGTCGTATCGTCGTTAACTATGCGAAACGTCAACAGGGTCGTCGTGTTTACGCAGCACAGAGCACACACTTACCGTTGAAAGTGAATATGGCAGGGGTAATCCCGGCAATCTTCGCTTCCAGCATTATTCTGTTCCCTGCCACGATTGCATCATGGTTTGGGGGTGGTACCGGTTGGAACTGGCTGACAACGATTTCGCTGTATTTGCAGCCTGGACAACCGCTTTATGTGTTACTCTATGCGTCTGCAATCATCTTCTTCTGTTTCTTCTACACGGCGTTGGTTTTCAACCCGCGTGAAACAGCAGATAACCTGAAGAAGTCCGGTGCCTTCGTACCAGGAATTCGTCCGGGAGAGCAAACGGCGAAATATATCGATAAAGTGATGACGCGTTTAACCCTGGTGGGCGCGATGTACATTACTTTCATCTGCCTGATCCCGGAGTTCATGCGTGATGCAATGAAAGTACCATTCTACTTTGGTGGTACCTCGCTACTGATCGTGGTTGTCGTCATCATGGACTTTATGGCTCAAGTGCAAACTCTGATGATGTCAAGTCAGTACGAGTCTGCATTGAAGAAAGCAAACCTGAAAGGCTATAACCGCTAATCTGGTGCGTTTGAGAAGTTACGGAGAGTAAAAATGAAAGTTCGTGCTTCCGTCAAGAAATTATGTCGTAACTGCAAAATCGTTAAGCGTAACGGTGTCGTTCGTGTGATTTGCAGCGCCGAGCCGAAGCATAAACAGCGTCAAGGCTGATTATCTCGCATATTTTTCTTGCAAAGTTGGGTTGAGCTGGCTAGATTAGCCAGCCAATCTTTTGTATGTAGCTGCAACATTATTTGAGTATCCTGAAAACGGGCTTTTCAGAATGGTGTTGCCGTAAAAATTAGTAGGAGTGCATAGTGGCCCGTATAGCAGGCATTAACATTCCTGATCATAAACATACCGTTATCGCGTTAACGTCGATCTTCGGAATCGGCAAAACTCGTTCACAGTCTATCTGTGCTGAGACGGGTATTGCTGAAAATGTTAAGATCAGTGAGCTGTCTGAAGAGCAAATTGAACAACTGCGTGAAGCAGTTGCCAAATTCACTGTTGAAGGTGATTTGCGTCGTGAAGTTACCCTGAGCATCAAGCGTCTGATGGATCTTGGTACATACCGTGGTTTACGCCATCGTCGTGGTCTGCCAGTTCGCGGTCAGCGTACTAAGACCAACGCACGTACCCGTAAGGGTCCGCGTAAACCGATCAAGAAATAATCGGGGTGATTGAATAATGGCAAAGGCACCTGTTCGTACACGTAAGCGTGTAAGAAAACAAGTCTCTGACGGCGTGGCTCATATCCATGCTTCTTTCAACAACACCATTGTGACTATTACCGATCGTCAGGGTAATGCTTTGGGTTGGGCAACAGCCGGTGGTTCCGGTTTCCGTGGTTCTCGTAAGTCAACTCCGTTTGCAGCTCAGGTTGCAGCCGAGCGTTGTGCTGACGCAGTTAAAGAATACGGTATCAAGAACCTGGAAGTTATGGTTAAAGGACCTGGTCCTGGTCGTGAGTCTACTATCCGCGCTCTGAACGCGGCTGGTTTCCGCATCACTAATATTACCGATGTGACTCCGATTCCTCATAACGGTTGTCGTCCACCGAAAAAGCGTCGCGTGTAACGCCCCTGCTTTTCGGATTGTTGGAGAAAGAAAATGGCAAGATATTTGGGTCCTAAGCTCAAGCTTAGCCGCCGCGAGGGCACAGACCTGTTCCTGAAGTCTGGCGTTCGCGCGATAGATTCAAAGTGCAAAATTGAACAGCCACCTGGTCAACACGGTGCGCGTAAACCGCGTCTGTCTGACTATGGTGTACAGTTACGTGAAAAGCAAAAAGTTCGCCGTATGTACGGTGTTCTGGAGCGTCAGTTCCGTAACTATTACAAAGCAGCAACCCGCCTGAAAGGCAACACCGGTGAAAACCTGTTGACCCTTCTGGAAGGTCGTCTGGACAACGTAGTTTACCGTATGGGCTTCGGCGCCACTCGTGCAGAATCACGTCAGCTGGTTAGCCATAAAGCCGTTATGGTAAATGGTCGCGTTGTTAACATCGCTTCTTATCAGGTATCTCCGAATGACGTAGTCAGCATCCGCGAGAAAGCTAAAAAGCAGTCTCGTGTTAAGGCTTCTCTGGAGCTGGCTGAGCAGCGTGAAAAGCCGACTTGGCTGGAAGTTGATGCTGCGAAGATGGAAGGTGTGTTCAAACGTATTCCTGAACGTACCGATCTGTCCGCCGACATTAACGAACACCTGATCGTCGAGCTTTACTCCAAGTAAGGCTTGAGTTTCAAAGAGAGGACACAATGCAGGGTTCTGTGACAGAGTTTCTAAAACCGCGCCTGGTAGATATCGAGCAAGTCAGTTCGACGCACGCCAAGGTGACCCTTGAGCCGTTAGAGCGTGGCTTTGGCCATACTCTTGGCAACGCACTGCGCCGTATTCTGCTTTCATCTATGCCGGGTTGCGCGGTGACCGAGGTTGAGATTGATGGTGTACTACATGAGTACAGCACCAAAGAAGGCGTACAGGAAGATATCCTGGAGATCTTGCTCAACCTGAAAGGGCTGGCGGTGAGAGTTCAAGGGAAAGATGAAGTTATTCTTACCCTGAATAAATCTGGCATTGGCCCTGTGACCGCTGCCGACATTACCCATGATGGTGATGTCGAAATCGTCAAGCCGCAGCACGTTATCTGCCACCTGACCGATGAGAACGCTGCTATCAGCATGCGTATCAAAGTTCAGCGCGGTCGTGGTTATGTGCCGGCTTCTGCCCGAATTCATTCGGAAGAAGATGAGCGCCCGATTGGTCGTCTGTTGGTTGACGCCTGCTATAGCCCTGTAGAGCGTATTGCCTACAATGTTGAAGCAGCGCGTGTAGAACAGCGTACTGACCTGGACAAGCTGGTCATCGAGATGGAAACCAATGGTACGATCGATCCTGAAGAGG
The DNA here is from genome assembly GCF_019968685.1 of Serratia sp. JSRIV006. Classification (NCBI taxonomy): domain Bacteria; kingdom Pseudomonadati; phylum Pseudomonadota; class Gammaproteobacteria; order Enterobacterales; family Yersiniaceae; genus Serratia; species Serratia sp. JSRIV006. Next base: position 5,270,870 of record NZ_CP074137.1, on the reverse strand, counting down.
CGATCCGCCGTGCGGCCACCATTCTGGCTGAACAACTGGAAGCTTTCGTTGACCTACGTGATGTACGTCAGCCGGAAGTGAAAGAAGAGAAACCAGAGTTCGATCCGATCCTGCTGCGCCCTGTTGACGATCTGGAATTGACTGTCCGCTCTGCTAACTGCCTTAAGGCAGAAGCTATCCACTACATCGGTGATCTGGTACAGCGTACCGAGGTTGAGCTGTTGAAAACGCCTAACCTGGGTAAAAAATCTCTTACTGAGATTAAAGACGTGCTGGCTTCCCGTGGACTTTCTCTGGGCATGCGCCTGGAAAATTGGCCACCGGCTAGCATTGCTGACGAGTAACCGGATCACAGGTTAAGGTTTTACTGAGAAGGATAAGGTCATGCGCCATCGTAAGAGTGGTCGTCAACTGAACCGTAACAGCAGCCATCGCCAGGCTATGTTCCGTAACATGGCCGGCTCTTTGGTTCGTCATGAGATCATCAAGACGACCCTGCCAAAAGCGAAAGAGCTGCGTCGCGTTGTTGAGCCGCTGATTACTCTTGCCAAGACCGACAGCGTTGCTAATCGTCGTCTGGCATTCGCCCGTACTCGTGATAACGAGATCGTGGCAAAACTGTTTAACGAGCTAGGCCCGCGTTTTGCGAGCCGTGCCGGTGGTTACACTCGCATTCTGAAGTGTGGCTTCCGCGCAGGCGACAACGCGCCGATGGCATACATCGAGCTGGTTGATCGTGCTGAGTCTCAAGCAGAAGTAGCAACTGCAGAGTAATCTGTGGAAGCGTAAAAAAACCGGGCTTGCCCGGTTTTTTTACATCTGTAGCTCGCCAAACGTGCTCTTCCCTCCCGGCAATGCTTAAGATCCCTCCCCATATTCGCTATGCTCAGGCTATCAGTGATAAGTGCAACACGGAGAAGTCATGATGTTCAAGATTGGGCAATTAGCCAAGCTGGCTGGCGTAACGCCAGATACTGTGCGCTATTACGAGAAGCAAGGCATGATGGATCATCATGTTCGTACCGAGGGCGGTTACCGGCTGTATAGCGATCAGGACTTACAGCGTCTGCGTTTTATCCGCTACGCAAAACAGCTGGGCTTTACGCTGGAAACTATTGCCGAGTTGCTGTCTATCCGTGTAGATCCAGAGCATCACACCTGCGAAGAGTCGAAGTCCATCGTTGATGCGCGCCTGCATGAGGTTGAAAGCAAACTGACCGAGTTAACCAGAATGCGTGAGTCGCTGAAAAGGCTCAGCGATGCCTGCTGTGGTAGCGAACACACCAGCAATTATTGTTCGATCCTGGAGGCTTTGGAGCAGGGAGCCAGCGAAGAGAAAGCTAAAAGTGCGGTTTAACGGCGTATGGGGCTTTAATTTTTATCTGGCCAGCAGTATTATCGGCGCGTTTATTATCACCAACCAACAGGAAGACCATGATGACTCAATATCGTCATACCAAAGGCAAGATCCAGGACAATGCTATTGAGGCGTTGCTACATGACCCTCTTTTCCGCCAACGGGTAGAGAAGAACAGTAAAGGGAAAGGCAGCTACCGGCGTAAAGACAAACATGCAAAAGGCGGTAACTGGGAGGCCAGTGGTAAATTGCCCAACGACAATTTACCACTGGCCTTCTGGTTTTAACCCACAAAAAAGCCATCTCGTAAGATGGCTTTTAGCGTTATAAGCGGTGAATTACAGCTTCGGCTGCTGTTGCTGACTCAGCAGATCGCGGATTTCTGTCAGCAGCTTCTCTTCTGCGGTTGGCGCAGGCGGTGCGGCTGGCTCTTCAACTTCTTTACGGCGCATTTTGTTCATCAATTTGATGGCCATAAAGATCGCAAAGGCGACGATCACGAAATCAAAGATATTCTGCAGGAAGGAGCCATAGTTCATCACTACCGCTGGGACATTGTCTTTGGCTTCACGCAGTACCAGATGGAACTGTTTGAAATCAACGCCACCGATCAACAGCCCCAAAGGTGGCATGATGATGTCGGCAACCAGAGAAGACACGATTTTACCGAATGCCGCGCCAATGATCACACCTACTGCCAGATCGACCACGTTGCCACGCATGGCAAATTCGCGGAACTCTTTTAACATACCCATCAGAACACCCCTCAAAAAATTAGTAACGCAATTTTAACAAAGCAATTCCCCTTTGACACAATCAGTATAGGAAAATTTTTTGTTTTTCCTAATCCTCGACTTGGGATGTGTCAAAAAATCATTCGCATGATTTAAGTATCTATAAGAAGAACGGGCTTGGTTGGAACAGGCGTTCAACGTCTGGCACAAATTTCTTATCGGTAATAAACATGATCACGTGGTCGCCTTGCTGGATCCTGCTGTTGCCGTTGGCAATGATCACATCATCGCCGCGCACGATCGCGCCAATGGTGGTACCTGGCGGCAGCTTAATCTCTTCGACCATACGGCCTACCACCTTGGAGGTGCTTTCATCGCCATGGGCAATCGCTTCAATGGCTTCGGCAACGCCGCGGCGCAATGAGGAGACGCTGACAATATCGGCTTTACGTACGTGCCCCAGCAGCGCGGAGATGGTGGCCTGCTGTGGCGAAATTGCGATATCAATCACGCTGCCCTGGACCAGATCGACATAGGCACGGCGCTGGATCAATACCATCACCTTTTTGGCCCCCATGCGCTTGGCCAGCATGGCAGACATGATATTGGCTTCGTCATCGTTGGTGATGGCAATAAATACGTCCACCTGCTCGACATGCTCTTCGGCCAGCAGTTCCTGATCGGAGGCATCACCGTAAAATACGATGGTATCGTGCAGTTGCTCTGCCAGTTCGGCGGCACGTTGCTGGTTTTTCTCAATCAGCTTCACGTTGTACGATTTTTCCAACCGATGCGCCAGTCCGGCACCTACGTTACCACCGCCGACGATCATGATGCGTTTGTAGGGCTTTTCGAGCCGTTGTAGTTCACTCATTACCGCGCGGATATGCTGTGATGCGGCAACGAAGAACACCTCATCGCCGGCTTCGATTATGGTCGAGCCTTGCGGGCGTATCGGGCGGTCATGGCGGAAAATAGCCGCCACGCGAGTATCGATATGTGGCATATGCTCGCGCATAGCAGACAGCGCATTCCCCACCAGTGGGCCGCCATAATAGGCCTTCACTGCGGCGATGCTGACTTTGCCATCGGCAAAGTTCACCACCTGCAAAGCGCCAGGGTATTCGATCAGCTTGTAGATGTAATCGATAACCAACTGCTCGGGTGAGATCAGGTGGTCGATGGGCACCGCTTCTGGATGGAATAGCTTCTCGGACTCACGGATATAATCTGGCGCCCGGATCCGTGCAATACGGTTCGGGGTATTAAACAGCGTATAAGCGATCTGACAGGCGACCATATTGGTTTCGTCAGAGTTGGTGACGGCAACCAGCATATCGGCATCTTCGGCACCGGCTTCGCGTAATACGCGCGGATGGGAACCGTGCCCCTGGACGACGCGCAGGTCAAACTTGTCCTGCAACTGGCGTAGGCGCCCGGTATCGGTATCGACCACGGTGATATCGTTATTTTCACCCACCAGGTTTTCAGCCAGTGTTCCGCCTACTTGTCCTGCGCCAAGAATAATTATTTTCATCGATTTCTCTGCTCGATCTGCGACGGCCGTAGCCGATAGTTGAGAACGCCCGCGGGCGCTCCCTGAACAGTTATATTTTAATCAGCTTAGCGTAAAAGAAACCATCGCCATCCTCAGGATGAGGAAGATTCTGTTTACCTGGTGATTGTACATCGCCGGTTTCAACCAGCTTGGCATCGCCGTGACGTTGCAGGAACGCGGCTATCTGCTCGCTATTTTCCTGCGGCAGAATAGAGCAGGTGGCATAGACCATCACGCCGCCGGGTTTCAGGCGTGGCCAGATGGCTTCCAAAATCTCACTCTGTAAGGCGGCCAGCTCGGCGATATCGCTGTCACGACGCAGCCATTTGATATCCGGGTGGCGGCGAATAACGCCGGTGGCGGAGCAAGGGGCATCCAACAGGATACGATCGAACTGTTGGTCACCGCACCATTCCTGCGGGGTGCGGCCATCACCCTGGCGAACTTCTGCATGCTGGCGCAGGCGCTGCAGGTTTTCTTTCACCCGGCTTAAACGCTGTTCGTCAATATCCACGGCGAGCACGTGAGCTTTAGGAGCGGCTTCCAGAATATGGGTCGTTTTGCCGCCGGGGGCTGCGCAAAGATCGAGGATCTGTTCGCCGTTTTGCGGATCCAGCAGATCAACGCAACCTTGAGCGGAGGCGTCTTGTACCGTTACCCAGCCCTCGGAGAAGCCGGGCAAGTCCGTTACTGGGCACGGGGCCAACAAGCGCACTGCGTCGCGATACTCCGCATGAGGCTCGGCAGCAATGCCGGCCTGCTGCATAAGCTGCAGATAATCTTCACGGGTATGGTGCAGACGATTAACGCGCAGCCACATTGGCGGCTTCTGATTATTGGCATCAACGATCTGTTCCCACTGTGCCGGATAAGCCAGTTTGATGCGTTTAAGCAACCAGCTAGGGTGCAGATAGCGGCTTTCGTTATTGGCTGCACGTGCCAGCAGTTCTTCTTGCTGGCGTTGGAACTGGCGCAGTACACCGTTAATCAATCCTTTCAGCTGTGGGCGCTTCAAGGCGACCGCGCCTTCAACCGTTTCGGCTAACACTGCGTGCGGTGGAATACGGGTATACAGCAACTGATACAGGCCAACCATCAGCAAATAGTGCAGTGGGCGCTGTTTACCGGTCATAGGCTTTGCCATTAACTGCTGGATGCACCATTCGAGCTGCGGCAGCACCCGCAGCGTACCAAAGCAGAGCTCCTGCAATAGCCCACGGTCTTTATCAGAAATGTTTTTTTGTAATGCGGGCAAAATGGTGCTGAGCGACTGCCCTTGATCCAGTACCTGGCCGATGGCCTTGGCAGCAATGCTTCGGAGATTGTAATTGTTTTTCATAGGCTAAGGCGGATTACGATCGGCATTAAGAAACGAACAGCCCGGCAACAATGGCCGGGCAATGGGAGTGGCTTATAACCGGTTGCCCGGCGTGAACCATTCGCGGCGAGAATTCAGTAAATCTTGTGCCGACATCGGTTTTTTACCGGCAGGCTGGAGCTGCGTGAGGTTGAGAATACCTTGCGCGGTAGCCACCTGAATGCCGTGCTTGTCGGCGTGCACGATAGTACCCGGTTCTGCGTTGGCGGTTTCCGCCAGCACGGTTGCCTGCCAGACTTTCACCGGTTGATCGTCGATGGTGAAATAGCTGATTGGCCAAGGGTTGAAAGCACGAATACAGCGTTCCAACTGTTCGGCAGAAAGGCTCCAATCCAGGCGTGCCTCTTCCTTGCTCAGCTTTTCTGCGTAGGTCACCAGCGCTTCGTCTTGAACTTCTCGCTGCACCGTACCCGCCGCCAATTGCTGCAAGGTAATCAACAGCCCTTGTGGCCCCAGTTCTGCCAGCTTGTTGTACAGGCTGGCACTGGTATCCGTGGCTTCGATCGAGCAAGCGATCTTGTGCATCATGTCGCCGGTATCGAGACCCACGTCCATTTGCATGATGGTTACGCCAGTTTCGCTATCGCCAGCCCACAAAGCGCGTTGGATCGGTGCCGCACCGCGCCAGCGTGGCAGCAGAGAACCATGAACGTTGATACAGCCCAGGCGAGGCATATCCAGCACGGCTTTCGGCAGGATCAGGCCATAGGCTACCACCACCATCACGTCCGCATTCAGGTCGGCAACCAGATGCTGATTCTCTTGCGGGCGCAGTGACTTAGGCTGGAAAACGGGGATTTGATGCTGTTCGGCCAGCACCTTGACCGGGCTTGGCGTCAGTTTGTTACCGCGGCCTGCGGGGCGATCGGGCTGGGTGAAGACGCCGACCACCTGGTGCCCAGATGACAACAGCGCGTCTAGGTGACGCGCTGCAAAGTCTGGAGTTCCGGCAAAAATAATCCGTAAAGAGTCAGACACGTTGATTTCCTGATCGGTTAGGCGCGAGCTTCAAGCTTGGCCATTTTTTCCAGTTTCTGACGGATACGTTGGCGTTTCAACGGCGACAGGTAATCGACAAACAGTTTGCCAACCAGATGATCCATTTCGTGCTGGATACAGATTGCCAGCAGGTCATCGGCCTCAAGCTCAAAAGGTTGTCCTTCACGATTGAGGGCGCGGATCTTCACTTTCTCTGCGCGTGGCACCAAGGCGCGTTGCTCAGGGATGGAAAGACAGCCTTCTTCGATACCGGTTTCACCGCTTTTTTCCAGCAGTTCCGGGTTGATCAACACCAGGCGTTGATCGCGGTTTTCAGAAACGTCGATGACGATAATGCGCTGATGAATATCGACCTGTGTCGCAGCCAGGCCAATGCCTTCCTCTGCGTACATGGTTTCAAACATATCATCCACGATGCGCTGGATATCTGCATTGACTTCTTTTACCGGGGCCGCAATTTTGCGTAGCCGCTCGTCTGGGAAATGTAATACCTGCAAGACTGACATATATCTTAAGATCTGTATCCGAGTGATGAACAGTGATTAGCTTCTATTCTAGACATTTCTTGGCCTGATTGACAGCATCCCAGACCAATTGCACGAATTGGTAATCCCCTAATTGCAGCGAGGGAATGCTCCATGCGGCCAGAAGAAATCGCTCTACGTATGCATGCGGTGACAAAGATCGACGCCCCGCAGGCCAGCCAGATTATCGATCGCCTGATTGCCGAAGGCGGCGATCCTTATCGGTTGCTTAAGCCCCTGGGGCTGAATGACCAGCAGCAAAGGCAGTTTCGGCGGGGGCATGGGCAATATCTCAAGGCAACGCTCAACTGGCTGGAGCAGCCGGGCAATCAGATGGTGCGATACGGTGAGCCAGCGTATCCCGAACTCTTGGCGCATATCGATGACGCGCCGTTATTACTGATGGTGCAGGGAGATATAGAGGTTTTGCAACAGCCGCAAATCGCTATGGTGGGTAGCCGTCAGTTCAGCCACTATGGCGAGCAGTGGGGCAGTTACTTTGCCAGCGGGTTGGTGCATTGCGGTTTCGCCATCACCAGCGGCTTGGCGATTGGCATTGACGGGATCTGTCACCGTGCCACTTTGGAGGCTGAAGGGGTCACCATTGCGGTATTGGGTAGCGGTCTGGCAAATATCTACCCACGCCGCCATCGCCGGCTGGCGGAGCAAATCATTGAGCAGGGTGGCGCGGTGATTTCCGAGCATCTGGCTACCGATTTGCCGCTGGCGGCTCATTTCCCGCGTCGTAACCGTATTATTAGTGGATTAAGCGCGGGTGTGGTGGTCATAGAGGCTTCATTGCGTAGCGGGTCGCTGATCACCGCGCGCTATGCGTTAGAACAGGGGCGCGAAGTGTTTGCCCTGCCGGGAGCATTGGGTAACCCGATGAGCGAGGGAACTCATTGGCTGATCCAGCAGGGGGCCAGCCTGGTCACCGGCCCAAAAGATATCGCAGAACAGCTGGGAAGTGGTCTGCAATGGCTGTCCGTGAGCGAAAATACAACTATTTCTGCATCAGAGGCCGAAGTTGAATTGCCATTTGCCGATGTGTTGGCTAACGTAGGAGATGAGGTGACACCTGTTGACGTCGTCGCTGAACGTGCCGGCCAACCTGTGCCAGAGGTAGTAATCAAATTACTCGATCTGGAGTTAGCAGGTTGGATCGCAGCTGTACCCGGCGGCTATGTCCGAATAAGGAGGGCATGCCATGTTCGACGTACTCATGTATTTGTTTGAGACCTATATCCACAATGAGCCAGAGATGCACGTTGATCAGGATACCTTGACCGACGATCTTACCGAAGCAGGATTTGATCGTGATGATATCTTCAACGCGTTGAATTGGCTCGAAAAGCTTGCAGACCTCCAGGAAGGCGAGAATGCCCCTTATTTTATGGATGCCGATCCGCTGGCTATGCGGATCTACACCGAAGAAGAGAGCGTGCGTTTAGATGCCGGTTGCCGTGGTTTTCTCCTGTTCCTAGAACAGATCCAGGTATTGAACCTCGAAACCCGTGAAATGGTTATCGATCGTGTTATGGCTTTGGATAATACGGAATTTGATCTCGAAGATCTGAAATGGGTAGTGCTGATGGTGTTGTTCAATATCCCCGGATATGAGAGCGCCTATCAGCAGATGGAAGAACTGTTATTTGAAGTAAACGAAGGTTACCTGCACTGAGTAGGTAACAGGCATAGAAGACGTTATGACAAAACCAGCGATTTTTGCCGCGAGGCAAAATGAACCCTGTCCGGAATGCGGGGCCGAGTTGGTGATCCGCAGTGGTCGCCACGGCCCCTTCCTCGGCTGTTCTCAATATCCGCAGTGCGAGTATATCCGGCCTTTGAAAGCGCAGGCGGATGGCCATATCGTCAAAGTGCTGGAGGGCCAGCAATGCCCGAAATGCCAGGCAACGCTGGTGTTGCGCCAGGGACGTTATGGCATGTTTATCGGTTGCAGCCATTATCCCGACTGCGATCATACTGAAGTGATCGACAAACCGGATGAAACCAGCATCGCCTGCCCTCAGTGTGGCCAAGGCCAACTGCTGCAGCGCAAATCTCGCTATGGCAAGGTGTTCCATTCCTGCGATCGCTATCCGGAATGTCAGTTTGTACTCAATTTTAAACCCGTCGCCGGTGAGTGTGCTTACTGCCACTATCCATTACTGATGGAAAAGCGCACGGCAAAAGGCCCAACGCTTTGCTGCGCCAGTAAACTGTGCGGAAAACCCGTCGCTATCTCAGAATAATCAAGCTATGAACCCAGAACAAACTTCCGCATTCGCGCCTATTATTGCCGCGCTGGAAAACCAGCAAGTAATCGCTTATCCAACAGAAGCGGTATTCGGTCTGGGGTGTGACCCAGATAGCGAACAGGCCGTCAGACAGCTGTTGGCCTTGAAACAACGTCCGTGGGAAAAAGGCTTGATCCTGATCGCTGCCGATTATGCTCAGCTAGCGCCGTATATTGATGATGGCGCATTGAACGAGCAGCAGCGTGCCACGATCTTTGCCAGTTGGCCTGGCCCGGTAACCTGGGTGATCCCGGCAAAACCGCAAACGCCAGCCCTGCTGACAGGCCGCTTTAGTTCGTTGGCCGTGCGCGTTAGCGATCATCCTTTGGTGCAACAGCTGTGCCGCCAGTTCGGTAAGCCGCTGGTGTCAACCAGTGCCAACTTAAGCGGTGAGGAGCCGTGCCGCACCGTAGCCGAAGTGATACAGCAGTTTGGTGACGCTTTCCCGGTGCTGGCAGGTAACGTGGGTGGCCGGTTAAACCCTTCTGAAATCAGAGATGCTTTGACCGGTGAGCAGATCCGTCAGGGCTAGAGGCTAGATCTATGGAGAAGTTCGCGGTATTCGGTAACCCGATTGCTCATAGCAAGTCCCCACGCATCCACGCGCTGTTTGCGCAGCAAACCGGGATCGAACACCCCTACGGCACGGTACTGGCTCCGTTGGACGGATTTGTACCTACCTTGCAACGGTTTATTGCTGCTGGTGGTCAAGGGGCCAACGTCACCGTCCCTTTTAAAGAATGTGCCTATGAGGCAGCAAGCGAACTTAGCGAAAGGGCGGCAATGGCCGGTGCGGTGAATACGCTAAAGGTATTGCCCGATGGAAAGCTGCTGGGGGATAACACCGACGGTATCGGTTTGCTGTCTGATCTTGAACGCCAACGGTTGATTCTGCCAAGTGACCGCGTGTTGCTGGTTGGAGCCGGTGGTGCTGCGCGCGGCGTGATCCTGCCATTGCTCTCTTTTGGTTGTGAAGTGGTGTTGACCAACCGCACCTTCAGCCGTGCCGAGGAGTTGGCAGCGGCGTTCCGGCATCTGGGGGAGATCGCTGCCTTGCCGCTGGATCGGCTGGATCAACAGCATTTTGATTTAGTGATCAACGCGACTGCTTCAGGATTCAAGGGGGAGATCCCGGCACTGCCTGACAGTATTATCCACAGCACGACCCGGTGCTATGACATGTTCTACCAACAGGGCAGCACCCCATTCCTGGCCTGGGCTCAGCAGTTGGGGGCGCAACATTATGCGGACGGTTTAGGCATGCTGGTGGGGCAGGCTGCCCATGCTTTCTTTTTATGGCATGGCGTGATGCCGGAGATCGAACCGGTATTGCAGCAATTACGTCAGGAAATGGCGGTGTGAGGGGGCCCCGCTCTGGCAAGCAGGGCGGGGCAGTTAGATATCTTCACTGAGATATTCGTCTTTCCAACGTACATAGTTATTGGCCGAATAGCGTAGCCCTTCCAGTTCCGCCGGGGTCAAGGCTCTAACCCGGCGTGCAGGGCTGCCTACATATAAGTAGCCACTCTCCAGATGCTTGCCGGGTGCGACCAGGCTACCTGCACCAATCATCACATCATCTTCTATTACGGCACCGTCGAGCAGAATGGAGCCCATCCCCACCAAAACGCGATTACCGATGGTACAACCATGCAGCATGGCTTTATGCCCAACGGTGACATCCTCGCCGATCAGTAAAGGGTAACCCGCCGGATTATAATCGGATTGATGGGTGACATGCAGAATGCTGCCATCCTGGATATTACTGCGTGCGCCGATCTTTACCGCGTTGACATCACCGCGGATGGCAACCAAGGGCCAAACGCTGACGTCATCAGCCAGATCAACGTTGCCGATCACTACGCTGGAAGGATCGATCATGACGCGTTGGCCAATTTGAGGGGAGTAATGCAGATAAGGACGCACTGAATTGGACATGGGATTGCCTCGTATAAGGATCTTATTACCGGCAATACTAGACTTTGACGATGGAATTACAACCAGTTAACACGGGGGATCGTCGGTAAAACGACCTTGATCGGGCAAGATCCGTGCGAAAGGGCGGAAAAGTGCGCAGTCGGTAAGAAAAGATCTAAAAAGGGGTTGTGGAAAAAAATGGGATCCCTATAATGCGCCTCCATCGACACGGAACATGTGAACAACTTCACAGAGTCTCCAGGGGTCGCAGAGAAAAAACCTGAAATTAAGGTTGACTCTGAAAGAGGAAAGCGTAGTATACGCCTCCTCGAGTTAGCAAGCGAAAGCGCGTAACTCACTGCTCTTTAACAATTTATCAGACAATCTGTGTGGGCACTCACAAGACGATATCCAGCTACTTCGGTAGCAAAAAAATATCAAGTCTTGAAGAGTGACCAAGCAGTCATTCATGCGAATGAATGATTACGAAAGTTAATTTTCGAGCATCGCTTCACGAGTTGAAGCAAATCAAGCTTTTAATTGAAGAGTTTGATCATGGCTCAGATTGAACGCTGGCGGCAGGCCTAACACATGCAAGTCGAGCGGTAGCACAGGGAGCTTGCTCCTGGGTGACGAGCGGCGGACGGGTGAGTAATGTCTGGGAAACTGCCCGATGGAGGGGGATAACTACTGGAAACGGTAGCTAATACCGCATAACGTCTTCGGACCAAAGTGGGGGACCTTCGGGCCTCACACCATCGGATGTGCCCAGATGGGATTAGCTAGTAGGTGAGGTAATGGCTCACCTAGGCGACGATCCCTAGCTGGTCTGAGAGGATGACCAGCCACACTGGAACTGAGACACGGTCCAGACTCCTACGGGAGGCAGCAGTGGGGAATATTGCACAATGGGCGCAAGCCTGATGCAGCCATGCCGCGTGTGTGAAGAAGGCCTTCGGGTTGTAAAGCACTTTCAGCGAGGAGGAAGGGTTCAGTGTTAATAGCACTGTTCATTGACGTTACTCGCAGAAGAAGCACCGGCTAACTCCGTGCCAGCAGCCGCGGTAATACGGAGGGTGCAAGCGTTAATCGGAATTACTGGGCGTAAAGCGCACGCAGGCGGTTTGTTAAGTCAGATGTGAAATCCCCGAGCTTAACTTGGGAACTGCATTTGAAACTGGCAAGCTAGAGTCTTGTAGAGGGGGGTAGAATTCCAGGTGTAGCGGTGAAATGCGTAGAGATCTGGAGGAATACCGGTGGCGAAGGCGGCCCCCTGGACAAAGACTGACGCTCAGGTGCGAAAGCGTGGGGAGCAAACAGGATTAGATACCCTGGTAGTCCACGCTGTAAACGATGTCGACTTGGAGGTTGTGCCCTTGAGGCGTGGCTTCCGGAGCTAACGCGTTAAGTCGACCGCCTGGGGAGTACGGCCGCAAGGTTAAAACTCAAATGAATTGACGGGGGCCCGCACAAGCGGTGGAGCATGTGGTTTAATTCGATGCAACGCGAAGAACCTTACCTACTCTTGACATCCACAGAACTTTCCAGAGATGGATTGGTGCCTTCGGGAACTGTGAGACAGGTGCTGCATGGCTGTCGTCAGCTCGTGTTGTGAAATGTTGGGTTAAGTCCCGCAACGAGCGCAACCCTTATCCTTTGTTGCCAGCGCGTCATGGCGGGAACTCAAAGGAGACTGCCGGTGATAAACCGGAGGAAGGTGGGGATGACGTCAAGTCATCATGGCCCTTACGAGTAGGGCTACACACGTGCTACAATGGCATATACAAAGAGAAGCGAACTCGCGAGAGCAAGCGGACCTCATAAAGTATGTCGTAGTCCGGATCGGAGTCTGCAACTCGACTCCGTGAAGTCGGAATCGCTAGTAATCGTAGATCAGAATGCTACGGTGAATACGTTCCCGGGCCTTGTACACACCGCCCGTCACACCATGGGAGTGGGTTGCAAAAGAAGTAGGTAGCTTAACCTTCGGGAGGGCGCTTACCACTTTGTGATTCATGACTGGGGTGAAGTCGTAACAAGGTAACCGTAGGGGAACCTGCGGTTGGATCACCTCCTTACCTAAAGATATGCAGTTGAGTGCAGTGTCCACACAGATTGTCTGATGAAAAGTAATGAGCAAACAAAACCTTGTGGTATAGGTAAGTGCCGGGAAGTTTGTGACTGTCTAGTGCAGTGACAAATAACAATGGCGCTCGATTTTTCACGAAAAATCTCACCTTTACCCGAAATTATCGAATCAGTGATTCGATAAGCAAATTTCGGGTCCCCATCGTCTAGAGGCCTAGGACACTGCCCTTTCACGGCTGTAACAGGGGTTCGAATCCCCTTGGGGACGCCATACGATAATGAGTGAAAGACATTATCACCGGTCATTCGTGACTGATTATCTTAAAGATGACTCTTGCGAGTCGTGTTTAAGATATTGCTCTTTAACAATCTGGAACAAGCTGAAAATTGAAACATGACAGCTGAAACTTATCCCTCCGTAGATGTACTGGGGTAAGGATTAACCTGTCATAGAGTCTCTCAAATAAACAGCACGACAGTGTTCTCTGTTTACAGAAACACCTTCGGGTTGTGAGGTTAAGTGACTAAGCGTACACGGTGGATGCCTAGGCAGTCAGAGGCGATGAAGGGCGTGCTAATCTGCGAAAAGTGTCGGTAAGGTGATATGAACCGTTATAACCGGCAATACCCGAATGGGGAAACCCAGTGTGTTTCGACACACTATCGTATGGTGAATACATAGCCATACGAGGCGAACCGGGGGAACTGAAACATCTAAGTACCCCGAGGAAAAGAAATCAACCGAGATTCCCCTAGTAGCGGCGAGCGAACGGGGAACAGCCCAGAACCTGAATCAGTTCTTGTGTTAGTGGAAGCGTCTGGAAAGTCGCGCAGCAAAGGGTGATAGCCCCGTACACTAAAATGCATTAACTGTGAGTTCGATGAGTAGGGCGGGACACGTGACATCCTGTCTGAATATGGGGGGACCATCCTCCAAGGCTAAATACTCCTGACTGACCGATAGTGAACCAGTACCGTGAGGGAAAGGCGAAAAGAACCCCGGCGAGGGGAGTGAAATAGAACCTGAAACCGTGTACGTACAAGCAGTGGGAGCACCTTCGTGGTGTGACTGCGTACCTTTTGTATAATGGGTCAGCGACTTATATTTTGTAGCAAGGTTAACCGTATAGGGGAGCCGTAGGGAAACCGAGTCTTAACTGGGCGAATAGTTGCAAGGTATAGACCCGAAACCCGGTGATCTAGCCATGGGCAGGTTGAAGGTTGGGTAACACTAACTGGAGGACCGAACCGACTAATGTTGAAAAATTAGCGGATGACTTGTGGCTGGGGGTGAAAGGCCAATCAAACCGGGAGATAGCTGGTTCTCCCCGAAAGCTATTTAGGTAGCGCCTCGTGAACTCATCTTCGGGGGTAGAGCACTGTTTCGGCTAGGGGGCCATCCCGGCTTACCAAACCGATGCAAACTCCGAATACCGAAGAATGTTATCACGGGAGACACACGGCGGGTGCTAACGTCCGTCGTGAAGAGGGAAACAACCCAGACCGCCAGCTAAGGTCCCAAAGTCATGGTTAAGTGGGAAACGATGTGGGAAGGCATAGACAGCCAGGATGTTGGCTTAGAAGCAGCCATCATTTAAAGAAAGCGTAATAGCTCACTGGTCGAGTCGGCCTGCGCGGAAGATGTAACGGGGCTAAACCATGCACCGAAGCTGCGGCAGCGACGCTCAGGCGTTGTTGGGTAGGGGAGCGTTCTGTAAGCCGTTGAAGGTGAACTGTGAGGTTTGCTGGAGGTATCAGAAGTGCGAATGCTGACATAAGTAACGATAAAGCGGGTGAAAAACCCGCTCGCCGGAAGACCAAGGGTTCCTGTCCAACGTTAATCGGGGCAGGGTGAGTCGACCCCTAAGGCGAGGCCGAAAGGCGTAGTCGATGGGAAACAGGTTAATATTCCTGTACTCGGTGTTACTGCGAAGGGGGGACGGAGAAGGCTAGGCTAGCCGGGCGACGGTTGTCCCGGTTTAAGCGTGTAGGGGGGTGTTCCTGGTAAATCCGGAACGCTACCAACCCTGAGGCGTGATGACGATGCACTACGGTGCAGAAGTAGTTGATGCCCTGCTTCCAGGAAAAGCCTCTAAGCATCAGGTAACATCAAATCGTACCCCAAACCGACACAGGTGGTCAGGTAGAGAATACCAAGGCGCTTGAGAGAACTCGGGTGAAGGAACTAGGCAAAATGGTGCCGTAACTTCGGGAGAAGGCACGCTGGCGCGTAGGTGAAGAGACTTGCTCTCGGAGCTGAAGCCAGTCGCAGATACCAGCTGGCTGCAACTGTTTAATAAAAACACAGCACTGTGCAAACACGAAAGTGGACGTATACGGTGTGACGCCTGCCCGGTGCTGGAAGGTTAATTGATGGGGTCAGCCGCAAGGCGAAGCTCTTGATCGAAGCCCCAGTAAACGGCGGCCGTAACTATAACGGTCCTAAGGTAGCGAAATTCCTTGTCGGGTAAGTTCCGACCTGCACGAATGGCGTAATGATGGCCAGGCTGTCTCCACCCGAGACTCAGTGAAATTGAACTCGCTGTGAAGATGCAGTGTACCCGCGGCAAGACGGAAAGACCCCGTGAACCTTTACTATAGCTTGACACTGAACATTGAGCCTTGATGTGTAGGATAGGTGGGAGGCTTTGAAGTGTGGACGCCAGTCTGCATGGAGCCAACCTTGAAATACCACCCTTTAATGTTTGATGTTCTAACTCGGCCCCGTAATCCGGGGTGAGGACAGTGTCTGGTGGGTAGTTTGACTGGGGCGGTCTCCTCCCAAAGAGTAACGGAGGAGCACGAAGGTTAGCTAATCACGGTCGGACATCGTGAGGTTAGTGCAAAGGCATAAGCTAGCTTGACTGCGAGAGTGACGGCTCGAGCAGGTACGAAAGTAGGTCTTAGTGATCCGGTGGTTCTGAATGGAAGGGCCATCGCTCAACGGATAAAAGGTACTCCGGGGATAACAGGCTGATACCGCCCAAGAGTTCATATCGACGGCGGTGTTTGGCACCTCGATGTCGGCTCATCACATCCTGGGGCTGAAGTAGGTCCCAAGGGTATGGCTGTTCGCCATTTAAAGTGGTACGCGAGCTGGGTTTAGAACGTCGTGAGACAGTTCGGTCCCTATCTGCCGTGGGCGTTGGAAGATTGAGAGGGGTTGCTCCTAGTACGAGAGGACCGGAGTGAACGCACCACTGGTGTTCGGGTTGTCATGCCAATGGCACTGCCCGGTAGCTAAGTGCGGAAAAGATAAGCGCTGAAAGCATCTAAGCGCGAAACTTGCCTCGAGATGAGTCTTCCCTGGGCCTTTAAGGCCCCTGAAGGAACGTTTAAGACTAAGACGTTGATAGGCTGGGTGTGTAAGTGCAGCGATGCATTGAGCTAACCAGTACTAATGATCCGTGAGGCTTAACCTTACAACACCAAAGGTGTTTTAGAGTAGACGACAATTTTCAGCGAAGTTCCGAGATTGGTTTCGATGGCGACACGAGAGTGAAGCAGTTGGAATGAAACGAATTTGCCTGGCGGCAATAGCGCGGTGGTCCCACCTGACCCCATGCCGAACTCAGAAGTGAAACGCCGTAGCGCCGATGGTAGTGTGGGGTCTCCCCATGCGAGAGTAGGACACTGCCAGGCATCAAATTAGCGTGCTGATATGGCTCAGTTGGTAGAGCGCACCCTTGGTAAGGGTGAGGTCCCCAGTTCGACTCTGGGTATCAGCACCACTTTATTTAAGTGGTTTAGAAGTTCGGCAGAAAAAAGAATCAAAAGAATTTGCTTGGCGGCAATAGCGCGGTGGTCCCACCTGACCCCATGCCGAACTCAGAAGTGAAACGCCGTAGCGCCGATGGTAGTGTGGGGTCTCCCCATGCGAGAGTAGGACACTGCCAAGCATCAATTAAGCCAAGAGGCCATCCGCAAGGATGGCCTTTTTGCTTTTGTGCGGTTTGAAATTCCCCATACTGGCTGACAGCCTGGCGATGAAACATTTTCACCTTCCCGTTGAATCCTCGACATGACGCTAAAAAAGCGCTATCTTCGGGCATCTAGAAGTCTAAACGTATAAACGGATGTGTGAGGGTTAAGCAATGCCGATTCGTGTTCCTGATGAGTTACCTGCGGTCAATTTCTTGCGTAATGAGAACGTGTTTGTCATGACATCCTCACGCGCAAAAACACAGGAAATCAGGCCGTTAAAGGTACTTATCCTCAACCTGATGCCGAAAAAGATCGAAACGGAAAACCAGTTTCTGCGTTTGCTTTCCAACTCGCCATTGCAGATCGATATTCAGCTACTGCGCATCGATAGCCGTGAGTCGAAGAATACGCCCACGGAGCACCTGAATAATTTCTACTGTAACTTTGAAGATATCCAGAATGAGAACTTTGACGGGCTGATCGTCACCGGCGCTCCGCTGGGCCTGGTGGACTTCTGTGATGTTGCCTATTGGCCGCAGATCGAGCGAGTGATCGAGTGGGCCAAGGATCATGTGACTTCAACCCTGTTTGTCTGCTGGGCAGTGCAGGCCGCGCTAAACATCCTGTACGGCATTCCAAAGAAGACGCGTGAGGTGAAGCTCTCCGGAGTGTACCAGCATCGTACGCTGCACCAACATGCCTTGCTGACCCGAGGTTTTGATGAAACCTTCCTGGCTCCTCACTCCCGCTATGCTGATTTCCCAACCGAGATCCTGCGGCAGTACACCGATCTGGATATCCTGGCTGAATCAGAACTGGCTGGCGCCTATCTGTTCGCTACCAAGGATAAGCGCATGGCCTTTGTCACCGGGCATCCGGAATATGACGCCCTGACGCTAGCGGGTGAGTATTGTCGTGATAACGATGCAGGCCTCAACCCGAGCGTACCGCTAAATTATTTCCCCGATGACAACCCCGAATTGCCCCCCGCAGCTTCATGGCGAAGCCATGGTCACCTGCTGTTTTCCAACTGGTTGAACTACTACGTTTACCAGATCACGCCGTTCGATCTGCGTCATATGAATCCTACCCTCGAGTAACATTTTTCTCTGCACCGGGTGGCTGAATCGAGGCCGCCCTGGTTTACCCTGCCGTTTTTCCTGCCAAACCTGCAACGTTTCAGCATCGATAACTTATTTAAAAACAATGTATTACCGGCATTCCTTTATCGTAATGGAACCGGTTTCCTGGTTAGCTATAAATGATAAATAATCTAATCAATTGATAATAAAAGGTTAATAAAATATTTATTAAAAAAATGGAAATCGTTTTTGATTTTTAATTTTTGTTGGTTATTCTAGGATCCTGCGGGATGACATCTGACCAGTTGGCGGTCTTTTTTTCACCCGATTTCCGACAACAATGCTTCGCCTGGCCTGCAATGGCGGCGTGGAATGATGGAAAGGATCAAGACAATGACGCAACAGATGGTAGGCACAGAATTAGCGTTTACACAGGCTTTCGGCTCTGCAGAGCGGCAGATACTGACGGATGACGCGGTCGAGTTCCTGGCTGAACTGGTGGGGAAATTTACGCCGCAACGCAACAAACTGTTGGCGGCACGCGCCAGCTGGCAAGAGAAAATCGATCGTGGCGAGCTGCCTGGATTTATTTCGGAAACGGATTCCATTCGGCAGGGTGACTGGCAGATCCGCGGCGTTCCCGCTGACTTGCGCGACCGTCGGGTTGAGATTACCGGTCCGGTTGAACGCAAAATGGTGATCAATGCCCTCAATGCCAACGTCAAAGTGTTTATGGCCGACTTTGAAGACTCACTGGCACCCAGCTGGGACAAGGTTATCGACGGGCAGATCAACCTGCATGATGCGGTCAACGGCACCATCTCTTACACCAATGAAGCCGGCAAGATTTACCAGCTCAAACCCAACCCGGCGGTGTTGATTGCCCGCGTACGTGGCCTGCATTTGCCGGAAAAACACGTGCAGTGGCAGGGGGAAGCGATCCCTGGCGGGTTGTTCGATTTTGCACTCTATTTCTTCCATAACTATCGCCAACTGCTGGCAAAAGGCAGCGGCCCGTATTTCTACCTGCCGAAAACCCAGTCCTGGCAGGAGGCTGCCTGGTGGAGTGAAGTCTTTAGCTTTACCGAGGATCGCTTCGGGTTGCCGCGCGGCACCATCAAGGCCACGGTATTGATTGAAACCTTGCCTGCGGTATTCCAGATGGACGAGATCCTGTATCACCTGCGCGATCATATCGTCGGGCTGAACTGTGGCCGTTGGGACTACATCTTCAGCTATATCAAAACGCTGAAGAACCATGGCGATCGGGTGCTACCGGACCGTCAGTCCGTCACTATGACCCAGCCTTTCCTCAGTGCTTATTCTCGCTTGCTCATCAAGACCTGCCACCGCCGCGGTGCTTTTGCGATGGGGGGGATGGCGGCGTTTATCCCCAGCAAAGACGCCGAGCAAAACGCGGTGGTGTTGGGCAAGGTGCGTGCGGATAAAGAACTGGAAGCGACCAATGGCCATGACGGGACTTGGGTGGCACATCCAGGTTTGGCCGATACGGTGATGGAAGTGTTCAACCGCATCCTGGGGGAGCGGCAGAATCAACTAGAGGTGCTGCGTGAGAATGATGCACCTATCACGGCGGCGCAACTGCTGGAACCGTGTGACGGTGAGCGTACCGAAACTGGCATGCGCGCCAATATCCGCGTAGCGGTGCAATACATTGAAGCCTGGATCTCCGGCAATGGCTGCGTACCGATTTATGGCCTGATGGAAGATGCCGCTACTGCCGAGATTTCACGTACCTCAATTTGGCAGTGGATCCATCACGAGAAAAGCCTCAGCAATGGCCAACAGGTAACCAAGGCCCTGTTCCGCCAGATGCTGCAGGAAGAGATGCAGGTCGTTCGTAAAGAACTGGGTGAAGCGCGTTATCACGCAGGCCGCTTCGAAGAGGCGGCACAGCTGATGGAGCGTATCACCACGCAAGATGAATTAATCGATTTCCTGACCTTACCCGGCTACGAATTACTGGCCTGAAACCGTTCCTGACCTTTAACCCTACAGTATTGAAAAGGATAAAAATATGACGACCTCTCGTACCCAACAGATCCAACAGCTGGAACAGGAATGGAAATCAGCACGCTGGGAGGGCATCACCCGCCCTTACAGCGCCGAAGACGTGATCAACCTGCGTGGCTCGGTCAATCCGGTTTGCACGTTGGCGCAAAACGGTGCAGCGAAACTCTGGGAACTGCTGCATGGCAAATCCCGCAAAGGGTACGTGAACAGCCTTGGGGCGCTGACCGGTGGCCAGGCGCTGCAACAGGCGAAAGCCGGTGTCGAAGCGATCTATCTGTCCGGTTGGCAGGTAGCGGCTGATGCCAATACCGCTGCTGCCATGTATCCCGATCAATCACTGTATCCGGTCGACTCGGTCCCGACGGTGGTTGAGCGCATCAATAATACCTTCCGTCGGGCGGATCAGATCCAGTGGGCAAACCAGATTGAACCCGGCAGCAAAGGCTATACCGATTACTTCCTGCCGATCGTGGCGGATGCTGAAGCCGGATTTGGCGGCGTGCTGAATGCCTTTGAACTGATGAAGGCGATGATCGAAGCCGGTGCGGCCGGGGTACATTTTGAAGACCAACTGGCGGCAGTGAAGAAGTGTGGCCATATGGGCGGCAAGGTCTTGGTACCGACCCAGGAAGCTATCCAGAAGCTGGTTGCGGCGCGCTTGGCGGCTGACGTTCTCGGTGTGCCAACCCTGTTGATTGCCCGTACCGATGCCGATGCGGCGGATTTGCTGACCTCCGACTGCGATCCGTATGACAGTGCCTTTGTGTCTGGCGAACGCACCGCCGAAGGTTTCTACCGCACCCATGCTGGTATTGAGCAGGCCATCAGCCGTGGCTTGGCTTATGCCCCTTATGCCGATCTGGTGTGGTGCGAAACCTCAACGCCGGATCTTGAAGCAGCTCAACGCTTTGCCGATGCGATCCATGCCAAGTTCCCGGGCAAGCTGTTGGCCTATAACTGCTCACCGTCGTTCAACTGGAAGAAGAACCTGGACGATCAGACTATCGCCCGCTTCCAGGATGCACTGTCCGCCATGGGCTACAAATACCAGTTCATCACGCTGGCCGGTATCCACAGCATGTGGTTCAACATGTTCGATCTGGCACATGCTTATGCGCGTGGCGAAGGCATGAAGCACTATGTTGAAAAAGTGCAGCAGCCGGAATTTGCCGCAGTCGAGCGTGGCTACACCTTTGCTTCGCATCAGCAGGAGGTGGGGACCGGCTACTTCGATAAGGTAACCACCATTATTCAGGGGGGCGCTTCCTCGGTAACGGCACTGACCGGTTCCACCGAAGAACAGCAGTTCTGATCCCCAAGGGGCCTGGCATGGCGCCAGGCTCTGGTTTCATTCCTGAATGGCAGAGGCAAAGATGGCGGAAAAACTGGAGCTGTTGATTGCACAGACGATCCTGCAGGGCTTTGATGCGCAATATGGCCGCTTTCTTGAAGTCACGGCCGGAGCACAGCAGCGTTTTGAGCAGGCAGACTGGCCCGCCGTACAACAGGCGATGAAACGACGTATCCATCTTTACGATCATCACGTCGGTCTGGTGGTAGAGCAACTGAAATGCATCACCGGGCAGAAATATTACGATGCGGATTTCCCTAATAGGGTGAAGGCGGTTTATACCGAACTGTTGCCCGACTACCCGCGTTTTGAGATTGCCGAAAGCTTCTTTAATTCGGTTTACTGTCGGCTGTTCAAACATCGGGATTTAACCCCGGACAAGCTGTTCGTTTTCAGCTCGCAGCCCGAACGGCGCTTTCGTGATATTCCCAGGCCGTTGGCACGTGATTTTACTCCCAATGGTGATTTGGCTGCCATGCTGCATAGCCTGTTGATCGACTTGCCGCTGCGCCTGCCGTGGGAAGACCTGCCACGCGATATTCGCTATATCACCCAAGCCTTACTACAGACCTTCAGCTCCCAACAGCTAGCTAGAGCGACGTTCCAAATCGGCAATGAGCTGTTCTACCGTAACAAGGCGGCCTGGTTGGTCGGTAAGCTGCGCGTGGCCGACGGGGTTTACCCGTTTCTGTTGCCGATCCACCACAGCGAGTCCGGCGCGTTGTTCATTGATACCTGCCTGACCAGCAAGGCCGAAGCCAGCATCGTGTTTGGCTTCGCCCGTTCCTACTTTATGGTGTATGCCCCATTACCAGCGGCGATGGTCGAATGGTTGCGGGAGATCCTGCCGGGTAAAACCACCGCCGAACTGTATATGGCGATCGGCTGCCAGAAGCATGGTAAAACCGAATGCTACCGTGAATACCTGAATTTTATGGCGCAGTCGCAGGAGCAATTCATTATTGCGCCGGGCGTGAAAGGCATGGTGATGCTGGTGTTTACGCTGCCGTCCTTCGATCGGGTATTCAAAGTGATCAAAGACGAATTTGCGCCGCAGAAAGAGGTCACACAGGCACAGGTGATGGCCTGCTACCAACTGGTAAAAGAGCACGATCGCGTCGGGCGGATGGCCGATACCCAGGAATATGAGAATTTTGTGGTGGATAAGGCGCGTATCAGCCCGCAACTGTTGGCGGAGTTGCAGCGTGAAGTGCCGGAAAAGCTGGAAGATCTCGGCGATCGGGTGGTCATCAAGCATCTGTATATGGAGCGGCGGATGACGCCGTTAAATCTGTATCTTGAGCAGGCAGACGAACGGCAAATGCATGACGCCATTGAAGAATATGGTAATGCGATCAAACAGCTGGCTGCGGCCAATATCTTCCCAGGCGATATGCTGTTCAAAAACTTCGGCGTGACGCGCCATGGGCGCGTGGTGTTTTACGACTACGACGAGATTTGCTACATGACCGAGGTGAACTTCCGTAATATCCCGCCGCCGCGCTACCCGGAAGATGAACTGGCCAGCGAACCCTGGTACAGCATTTCACCTAACGATGTTTTCCCCGAAGAGTTCCGCCATTTCCTGTGTGGCGACCGGCGCATCCGCAAGGTCTTTGAGGAGATGCACAGCGATCTGTTTGAAGCGGACTACTGGCGAGGGTTGCAGCAGCGTATCAAGGAGGGGCACGTCGAGGATGTGTTTGCCTACCGTAAAAAGCGGCGTTTCAGCCAGAGGCTACCTTCGGGGTACGCGCAGGCTGGCTGATAGCAGGCCCAGCAGGCTGGGCCATGGTCAGGATTAAAACGTGATGCAGCAGGCGCCCTGTTCGGCCCCGGAAAGCTGGCTGCGTAACGCGCTGAACAGCTCACGGCCACAGCCGTTCCTTTCACCGCTCAGATCGGGTTGATAGGGAATGCGCTGGGCCAGCTCTGCTTCCGCAACCAGCAGTTGCAGCTCGCCGGTGTGTCCATTCACCCGGATCATATCGCCGCTTTGTACTTTGGCCAGCATACCGCCGGTGTACGCCTCCGGGGTGACATGGATCGCCGAAGGAACCTTGCCGGAAGCGCCGGACAGGCGGCCATCGGTCACCAACGCCACCTTGAAGCCGCGATCCATCAATACCCCAAGCGGTGGCATCAGCTTATGCAGTTCAGGCATGCCATTGGCCTGTGGCCCCTGGAAACGCACGACCACCACGCAGTCCCGATCCAGTTTGCCTGCTTCGAAGGCGGGGACGATATCGTGCTGGCTTTCGAATACGACCGCCGGGGCTTCGATAATCTGATTTTCGGCAGGCACCGCAGACGTCTTCATCACCGCACGGCCCAGATTACCGGCCAGCACCTTGGTGCCGCCATGGTGCTCGAACGGTTTGGCTATGCTGGCAATCACGTTAGCGTCCAGCGAACTTGCTGCCCCGTTGCGCCAGGCCAACTGGCCATTGTCCAGCCAAGGCTCCTGAGTGTAGCGCTCCAGGCCGAAACCGGCGACGGTATGCACATCCTGATGCAACAGGCCGTTGTTCAACAGCTCACGCACGACCAATTGCACACCGCCCGCCGCCTGGAACTGGTTGATATCCGCCGGGCCGTTGGGGTAGATGCGGCATAGCAGTGGCACTGCATCGGAAAGCTCAGAGAAGTCGTCCCAGTTGATGATGATGCCCGCTGCGCGAGCCATGGCTACCATATGCATCGTCAGGTTGGTGGAGCCCCCGGTGGCCAGGAGCGATACGATGCCGTTAACCACCACTTTTTCATCCACCAATTGGCCTATCGGCAGGTAATTACCGGCGGTTTCTGTCAGGCGGGTGACTTGGCGAGCGGCGGCATCATTGAGCGCATCGCGCAGTGGCGTGTCTGGATGAATGAAAGAGGCGCCGGGTAGATGCAGGCCCATCACTTCCATCACCATCTGGTTGGTGTTGGCCGTGCCGTAGAAGGTGCAGGTACCAACGCCATGATAAGAGGCGGCCTCGGCTTCCAGCAGCGCGTGGCGATCGGCTTTGCCCTCGGCATACAGCTGGCGCACACGTACTTTCTCTTTATTAGGTAGGCCGCTGCTCATCGGCCCGGCAGGCACAAATACGGCAGGCAAATGGCCGAAGGACAAGGCGGACATTACCAGCCCTGGCACAATCTTGTCACAGATACCCAGAAACAATGCGCCGTCGAACATGTTATGGGAAAGGCCGATGGCTGCGGACATGGCTATCACATCGCGGCTCATCAACGATAGCTCCATGCCGTCCTGCCCCTGCGTCACGCCGTCGCACATGGCTGGCACACCACCTGCGACCTGGCCAACGGCGCCAACGCTGTGTAACGCCTGCTTTAGCCGTTGTGGATAGTTTTCATAAGGTTGGTGGGCAGAGAGCATATCGTTGTAGGCGGTGATGATGGCGATATCGCTGCGCACCATGTTTTTCAGGGCGGCTTTATCGTCGGGCTGGCAGGCGGCAAAACCGTGGGCCAGGTTGCCACAGGCTAGCTGCGAGCGGTGTACCGTCTGCGTGCGGGCTGCGCTAATACGTGCCAGATAGGCAGCTCGGCTCTCTTTTGAACGTTCAATAATGCGTTGTGTTACACGTGCCAGGGTGCTGTTAATCATATCATCCTCACAATGCAGCCCTAATGCGCGCGGCGAGGGCCAGTTATGTCGTTCAGAACATCTCGTTATGCACAGGCTTCTTGTGGTTGGAAACTCTGGATATGCCGCACAGTGTCGGCAATCACCGCATCCAGTGACTGATCGATATCGATGGCCTGGACGTCAATTTCATCTTGGCCCGGCTGCTCCAGCGTGGCGAACTGGGTCACCAGCATTTGGGGTTTGAAGAAATGCCCCTTGCGGGCAGCCAGCCGAGCCTCGATCACCGGGAAGTCGCCGTGCAGATAGATGAATGACAGATTGTCATTACCGGCACGCAGCCGATCGCGATAATGTTTTTTCAGTGCAGAGCAGACGATGATCGAGACCGCATTGGTACGCTGCATAGCGAAAGCCGCGTCGTTCAGGGCGGCCAACCATGGTGCGCGATCGTCGTCATTGAGCGGTTCGCCTGAGGCCATTTTCTGGATATTGCAGCGCGGATGGAGAAAGTCACCGTCCAGGAAGTTGGCGGATAGCCGTTGGGCCACGGCATTGGCGACGGCAGACTTACCGCTGCCGGATACGCCCATAATGACGTAAACACGATTCTGATTATTGATCATGGTTTGGTTCCCCCACCTGCGAGTCATAGTCTGCTGCGGCTATATTATTTTACGAATGATTGTTACCGGTAACATGTTATCGGTAACATTGTCAGGGGAAGCGCCAAAGGTTGCAATCGGCTTTCGGTGGCAAGATCGCTAATTGTGATCGAATTCATACTTTTCGCGGGAGGCGAAACAAAGTCTCTACAGCGCGATACAGAAAAATAACAGCGGGAATTTGCTCAGGGCTTAGGGCGCAATGCTGCGCCCGTCTAATCACCGTACGCCGCCGTACTCCAGGCTGATTTCTTTTGCCGCATGGATCACTAGCGCACCCAGTTCGGTAACGCGATCGTCGGTAATGCGTGATACCGGGCCGGAGATGGAGATGGCGGCAAAGGCTTCGCGGTGTTCATCAAAGATGCAGGCGGCCAGACAGCGTAGGCCCAGGGCATGCTCTTCATCGTCGAACGAGAACCCCTGCTTGCGGATCACCGCCAACCCTTCTTTCAGGTTATGTGGCGTGAGCGTGTGTGGGGTATAGGTGTGCATGCCTTTTTTATGCAGCAACCGGGTTACCTCATCGTCCTGCATGCTGGCCAGAAAGGCTTTGCCAGCGCCAGAGGCGTGCATCGGCAGCTTGCCGCCAATCGGGGCTGACATGCGCATCAACGCGGTGCATTGTACCTGATCGATAATCACCGCCTGATCCTCGGCTTTGTCCATCACCGCCAGATTGACCGTTTCCCCCGACTCTTCCATCAGGCGGCGCAGCGTTGGGTGCACCATCGCCAGCAGGTTACGGCTTTGCAGGAAGCTGCTGCCCACCACAAACGCATGTGCTCCCATGGTCCACAGGCCAAGATCGCCCACCTGACGGACAAACCCCTGCTGTTGCATGGTCGTCAGCAGGCGATGGGTAGTGGAGTTGGGCAACCCGGCTTGCTGGGCCAGATCGGTTAGCGCTACGTTGCCCTGCGCTTCGGCAATATATTCCAATAGTTTCAGGCCACGGGTCAATGACTGGACCTGGCCGGTCGCCGTGCTGGTAGCGGGTGCGGCGGCGCGGGGTTTTTTACCGCGTTTGGCGGGAACGGGAGTGGCCATGATTCACCTTGTGCTTTCCGTATGATGGAATTCATTTTCGTTTTTTGAGTATGAATTGCAAGTTGCTTCTCCGCTCATCGGATCTGTTGTTCGGCGAACCTGAAAAACTCTCAATACCCGCTCGCATCTTTGCCGCCATAACCTGTGCTAGGATGTCAGACCCTCCATCTTTCAAGTTGCAGGATGCATGACGGGCGCAGCGTGCCGCGCCGCTACAACATTGGGATGTGGGGTAATAAGTCGTCGGGCGGATAATCGGGTGTGAAGGGGCTACAGTGACAAATCGAGTGGAACAACTGCGTCAGCAGCTATCGCAGCGTATTTTAGTGTTGGACGGCGGTATGGGCACCATGATCCAGAGCTATCGGCTGGAGGAGGCAGACTACCGCGGTGAGCGTTTTGCCGATTGGCAAAGCGATCTGAAAGGCAATAACGACCTACTGGTGTTAAGCAAGCCGGAGGTGATCACTGCGATCCACAACGGTTACCTGGAGGCGGGGGCCGACATCCTCGAAACCAACACCTTCAACTCGACCACTATCGCGATGGCCGACTACCATATGGAGTCGCTGTCCGCCGAAATTAACTACCAGGCCGCCTTGCTGGCGCGCGCTTGTGCTGATGAATGGACGGCACGCACCCCGGAAAAACCGCGCTACGTTGCTGGCGTACTGGGCCCAACCAACCGTACTGCCTCCATTTCCCCTGACGTTAACGATCCGGCCTTCCGTAATGTCTCTTTTGACCAATTGGTAGAGGCCTATCGCGAATCAACCCGCGCGCTGGTGGAAGGGGGCGTCGATCTGATCATGATCGAAACCATCTTCGATACCCTGAATGCCAAAGCGGCGGCCTTTGCGGTCGAAACCGAATTTGAAGCGCTGGGCGTGACCTTACCGATCATGATTTCCGGCACCATCACCGACGCCTCTGGCCGCACTCTTTCCGGCCAGACTACAGAAGCGTTTTACAACTCGCTACGTCACGTTAAGCCGCTGACCTTTGGCCTGAACTGTGCGCTCGGCCCGGATGAGTTACGCCAATACGTGGCGGAGTTGTCTCGCATCTCTGAAAGCTATGTTACTGCTCACCCAAACGCCGGTTTACCCAATGCCTTTGGTGAATACGATCTCGATGCCGAAGAGATGGCCAAACAGGTGGGCGAATGGGCGCACGCCGGTTTCCTCAATATCATCGGTGGCTGCTGTGGCACCACTCCGGCGCATATCGCCGCAATGGCTAAAGCGGTCGAGGGCGTACCGCCACGGCAGTTGCCAGAGTTACCGGTAGCTTGCCGCCTGTCCGGCCTGGAACCGCTGAATATTGATGCCAAATCGCTGTTCGTCAACGTGGGTGAGCGTACCAACGTGACCGGCTCGGCCCGATTCAAACGGTTGATTAAAGAAGAAAAGTATAACGAGGCGCTGGCCGTGGCCCGCCAACAGGTGGAGAGCGGCGCCCAGATCATCGACATCAACATGGATGAAGGGATGCTTGACGCCGAAGCGGCGATGGTGCGTTTCCTCAGCCTGATCGCCGGTGAGCCGGATATCGCCCGTGTTCCGATCATGATCGACTCCTCCAAATGGAGCGTGATCGAAAAGGGCCTGAAATGCATTCAGGGTAAAGGCATCGTCAACTCGATCTCGATGAAAGAGGGCGAAGAAGCCTTTATCCACCATGCCAAACTGGTGCGCCGCTACGGTGCCGCCGTGGTGGTGATGGCCTTCGATGAAGTTGGTCAGGCAGATACTCGCCAACGCAAATTTGAGATTTGCCGCCGTGCTTACCAGATCCTGACCGAGCGCGTGGGTTTCCCGCCGGAAGATATCATTTTTGACCCGAACATTTTTGCCGTCGCGACCGGTATCGAAGAGCATAACAACTATGCCGTCGACTTTATTGAAGCCTGTGCCGACATCAAAACCCACCTGCCGCATGCGATGATTTCCGGCGGTGTGTCCAACGTCTCCTTCTCGTTCCGTGGCAACGATCCGGTGCGTGAAGCGATCCACGCGGTGTTCCTGTATCACGCCATTCGCAACGGCATGGATATGGGGATCGTCAACGCCGGGCAGTTGGCGATCTATGACGATCTCAGCACTGAACTGCGTGAAGCAGTTGAGGATGTGGTGCTCAATCGCCGTCAGGACGGCACCGAGCGTCTGCTGGAACTGGCGGAAAAATACCGGGGCAGCAAAGACAATGAAGTGGCGGTGCAGCAGGCCGAATGGCGCGGCTGGCCGGTAGTGAAGCGCCTGGAGTATTCGCTGGTTAAAGGTATTACCGAATTTATCGAGTTAGACACCGAAGAAGCGCGCCAGCAGGCGGATCGCCCGATCGAAGTGATCGAAGGGCCGCTGATGGCTGGCATGAACGTGGTTGGTGACCTGTTTGGCGAGGGCAAAATGTTCCTGCCGCAGGTAGTGAAATCGGCCCGCGTGATGAAGCAGGCGGTGGCCTATCTCGAACCTTACATTGAGGCCAGCAAACAGAAAGGCACCACCGCCGGGAAAATTCTGCTGGCGACGGTGAAGGGCGACGTGCACGACATCGGCAAAAACATCGTCGGCGTGGTGCTGCAATGTAACAACTACGAAATTATCGATCTGGGCGTGATGGTGCCGACGGACAAGATCCTGAAAACCGCCCGCGAACAGAACGTGGATATTATCGGTCTGTCTGGCCTGATCACCCCGTCACTGGACGAAATGGTCAACGTGGCAAAAGAGATGGAACGCCAAGGCTTTACCCTACCGCTGCTGATCGGTGGGGCAACCACCTCCAAGGCTCATACCGCAGTGAAGATTGAGCAGAACTACAGCGGCCCGACTACCTACGTGCAGAACGCCTCGCGTACCGTTGGTGTGGTTGCGGCGCTGCTGTCAGACACTCAGCGGGACGAGTTTGTCGCCCGTACCCGCAAAGAGTACGAAACTGTGCGTATCCAGCACGGGCGTAAAAAACCGCGTACGCCGCCGGTCAGCCTGCAACAGGCACGGGATAACGCCTTGGTGCTGGACTGGGAAAACTACCAGCCTCCGGTGCCGAACAAACTTGGTGTGTTCCCGGTTGAGGCCAGCATTGACACGCTGCGTCACTATATCGACTGGACGCCGTTCTTTATGACCTGGTCACTGGCGGGCAAGTATCCGCGCATTCTGGAGGATGAAGTGGTAGGGGAAGAGGCCAAGCGCCTGTTCCAGGATGCCAACGAAATGCTGGATATGCTGGCCGCTAACGGTAGCCTCAACCCGCGTGGCGTCTATGGTCTGTTCCCGGCCAACCGCGTCGGGGATGATGTGGAAGTCTACCGGGATGAAAGCCGTGAAGAGGTGCTGGTGGTCAGCCGTCATCTGCGTCAGCAAACGGAAAAGACCGATTTCCCTAACTACTGTCTGGCCGACTTTGTGGCCCCGAAAAGCAGCGGCAAAGCCGACTATTTTGGCGCATTCGCAGTCACGGGCGGCTTGGAAGAGGATGCTTTGGCGGCGGCTTATGATGCCAAGCATGACGACTACAACAAGATCATGGTCAAAGCGTTATCCGATCGTCTGGCAGAGGCCTTTGCCGAATATCTCCACGAGCAGGTGCGCAAGCTGCACTGGGGCTTTGCCGCCGATGAAAACCTGAGTAACGAAGAGCTGATCCGTGAGAATTATCAAGGTATTCGCCCGGCCCCCGGCTATCCTGCTTGTCCAGAACATACCGAAAAAGCGGAGATCTGGCAGTTGCTGGACGTTAACCGCCATACCGGCATGGAACTGACCGAATCCTTCGCCATGTGGCCTGGGGCAGCGGTATCCGGCTGGTATTTCAGCCATCCGCAAAGCAAGTACTTTGCCGTGGCCCAGATCCAGCGCGATCAGGTCGAAGACTACGCGCAGCGTAAGGGGATGAAGATCGGTGACGTAGAGCGCTGGCTGGCCCCGAATCTGGGATACGATGCAGATTAATTTTCAGCCAGCAGGCTGAAAGAGACAGGGGAACAACGTGTCTATCGAAGAACTGTTAAAGCTGCACCCGGTGATCGCAGCGGTAAAAGATAATGAGAGCCTGCAGATCGCGGTCAAGTCGAACTGCCAGATCATCTCGGTGCTGTACGGCAATATCTGTAATATTGGGCGCATCGTGCAGCAGGTGAAGGAGGCTGGCAAATACGCTTTTGTGCATGTTGATTTGCTGGAAGGCAGCTCCAACAAGGAGATCGTGATTAATTTCCTGAAAATCGTCACGGCGGCGGATGGCATTATCAGCACCAAGGCCTCGATGGTGAAGGCGGCGCGTCAGCAAGGCTTCTACACCATTCACCGGCTGTTTATCATGGACTCGATTTCCTTCCACAATATCGACAAGCAGGTGGCGCAATCGACGCCGGACTGCATCGAAATCTTGCCGGGTTGCATGCCTAAGGTGCTCGGTTGGGTGGCAGAAAAGATCGACTTGCCGATTATTGCCGGTGGCTTGGTGTGTGATGAGGATGATGCGCAAACCGCGCTGAATGCCGGGGCCATCGCTGTTGCCACCACCAATCACGACGTATGGAAGTTGAAATTGTAATGATAAGGGCACCGAAGGCCGGTGCCCCTGCCAGTTAGTCGACCAACGGACTGAGTGCCTGTAGCAGCGGGTCCAGATGTTGGTTTACCCGTTGATACACCTGCTGATTCAACTGATTGTAGAACCGATGATTAGCCATATTCGGTGTAAAACTGTCCCCCATTCGTACCAGCTTCTGCGCGGCCTGTTCGTAATCGGTAAAGACGTTCACCGCCATCCCGGCGTTGATGGCACAGCCCACCGCTGCCGAACCTTTCATCACGTTACGGCTGGTGGGGATGCCAAACACGTCGGCAAAGATCTGCATAAACAGATCGCTGTTGGCCCCGCCGCCGGAAATAATCAGGTGCTTGAACGGGGTTTTCAGCTCCAGCGCCATCTTGTCCATATGGTTTTTCATGGTGAAGGCGATGCCCTCCAGCACCGAACGGTACATATGGGCACGGGTATGGCGGCCATCGAAGCCAATCATGGCCCCTTTACGGAATTCCGCTTCTGACGGTGGTGCCCAGTCGTGTACGGTGATCAGGCCTTCACAACCCGCAGGAACGCGCTCTGCTTCCTGATTCAGTAACTCCTCAATGCTGGTTCCGGCGTCATGGGCATCCGACAGTGCGGCCGCGCCAAACTGATCGCGGAACCAACTGATGGTCCACATGCCACGGCGCACGCCCATGCACTCATACAGGTAACGCCCTGGGATAGAAGCCTGGAACGGCCAGAAGTTTTGCGCGTCCTTCACGTTGGCATGGCCGTGTACCATGGCACCGATATAGGTACCGAGGGAAATCAGCGCGACGCCTTCATCCAGTGAACCGGCACCCAGTGCTTCCACCGCTTTGTCATGTGCGGTAGCCACCACCGGAATACCTGCGGGGATGCCAAGCTGCTGCGCTACCTGCTGGGTGATATGGCCGAGGATTTCACCGGGTTTCACCACGTCCAGTACCATGTCGCGCGTCAGGTTGCAGCTTTGCCAGGCGGCGGGATCGGTGCTCCAATCGAGGCTGTCGTTGTCCATCGGCCACCAACCGATGTAGTTGGCACAGGTGTCTTTGAACTCACCGGTCAGGCGATGGGTGATGTAACCCGAGGTGGTCGTCACATAACGTACGCCCTGATAGGCATCGATATATTCGTAAGGTTTGTTCAGGCGCTTATCCATCCAGTTGATTACCGGATAGGCCAGCTCACCATTGTCCTTCAGCAGCACCCGGCAACAGCGGACGATGCAAATGCCCATCGCCAGAATGTCCTGCGGCTTGCCACCACGTTCGCCAAAACGCTGCATGGCGCGGCGGAAAGCCACCTTAAGTGAATCCCATAGATCGTCGTCCGGGTGTTCTGCCAGCAGCGGGGCTGGGATATCCATCTTGCGTAACTGCTGTTTCCCTTCGCAAATGGCGTTGCCGTCCAGATCAAAAATCACCACTTTGGCGCTCTGGGTGCCCACGTCCACACCCATCAGGTACTTGCTCTTCATGTCGCAACTCCTTGAGATAATTATTCGGTGACCGGCTGTGTTGTTGTGTTTTTGGCGCCGGCGCGCTTGATGTTGTTAAACAGCAGGAAGGTGAACACCACGACCAGGCAGGTTGCCCCTAACCCCATCAGCCACATATTGTGATAAGCCTCGGCGGCGGGCAGCGTGTCCTGCCAATGGCCGATAACCGGGTAAACAAACACGTCGGGCAGGAAGCCGATCACCGAGCAGATCCCCACGGTGGTGCCCATAATGTATTTTGGCGTTCTGGCTTCGCCGATACAGGCAAAGTACAGCCCACGTGACGCGTAGCAGGTGAAGGCCAGCAACAGGATCAGGCCAATCCCCACGGCGACCGAGGTCGGGTTCTGGTTGGTGATCAGCAAGACGGCCAGGGTGGCCAGGCTGACTAACGCCAGTAACTGAATAGCTCGCGTGGGTGATTTCAGCCGGGTGTAAGTGGTGATGATCCCACCGAGTGGCCCGCACATGGCCCGGAAGATTTTGTTGATCACAATCCCCATATAGCTGGCGGCGACCAGGGTCATACCGTACATTTCGGTCAGGTAGTTGGTGGAGTAGCTGAGGATGGCGTAGATGGTATAGACGCCAAAGATAATCATGCTGCAATACCAGGTGGTGCTGATTTTGAGCACCGAGAGAATATCCCCCAGGCTGAATTTATGCGGTTTTTCGCTCTCGTCACTGGTGACAAAGCCGTCTGTAACAAAGAACCAGCAGAGAATGCCCAACAGGATATATACGCCGCTGTAGATCAGGATCACCGCCTTCAGGCTGTTGGGGTTTTCCGGCGCGAACAGCGAGAAGATCCACATGGTGAATACGGCCAGGGCCATCACACCCACGCCGCGTAGCCCCTCCATCCAACCCATGATTTTGCCCTGCTCTTCATGGTTGCCGAGCAGCGAGGCCGCCTTGATCGAAACCGACCACAACAGCAGGATAGTGGTGATCGCGAAGGCGACCTGGATCAGGATCATCACCCAGAACGGTGGATAGACTGCCATCAGCAACCCCAGCAGGCCAGTGGCGATCATCGCGAAAGTCATCATCTTTCTATGAGAGAACTTATCGGCAACGATCCCGCTAGGGGCATACAGAATAATCGCGGTGATGCCGAAAGTACTCATAATCAAGCCGATCTCGGTATTGGAGAACCCCATAAACTTGGCCATCGGGATTTGGTAAATATAACGCAGATAGGCGAGATCGAAACTTACTCCGCCGCTGATACTTATTATTGCCAGCGTTAACCAACGGTGGGAATTGTTTTTTTCCATGGTGAAGTTCCGCATAAATACACCCATTAATGGTTAATGTTTGGAGTGACTCCCTTCTTTTAACCGTTATTGGGTACATCGCGTTAAACAAAAAAAGAGAAAAGCAAGCTTCCCGCAGTGCAGGAAGTTACTTTTCTCTTCGTCTCTTTCAGTAACTGCGGTAATAAATAGCACGGCAACCTATAATTCATCTGTGAGAGTTATCACAAAACCGAAGTAGGGAACATTAGACGGGATCTGATTGCATAGTAATTCACCGAGTTAGTGCGAAATAAATAAGTTTTAATATCAATCCGACCTGGCAAGAAATGAAACTGTGATAGGCATCACGGAATAGCCTTGACCCTATGTGTTACTTTTTTTGCCAGTTACTAGAGATGAAGAGAAAAGTAACTTCTCTGCCAAGCGCAGGGAGGTTGCTTTTCTCTTTTTTTTGCGTTTTTTCCAGACCAAGGGGCAAAATCATGTCAATAAACGCGTTAAATGAGTTCTCGTTAGATTTCTTCTCGCTAAAAGGCAAAACCGCCATCGTCACCGGTGGCAACAGCGGTCTGGGGCAGGCATTTGCCATGGCGTTGGCCAAAGCCGGTGCCAACCTGTTCATCCCAAGCTTTATCATGGATAAGGGCGAAACCCGCGAAATGATTGAGCGGCAAGGGGTGAAGGTTGAGTTTATGCAGGTGGACATTACTGAGAAAGGCGCGCCTGCCAGAGTGATTGCCCAGTGTCTGGAGACCTTCGGTTCGGTGGATATCTTGGTGAACAACGCCGGTATCTGTAAGCTGAATAAGGTACTGGATTTCGGCCGCGAAGACTGGGATCCGATGATCGATATTAACCTGACCGCAGCCTTTGAATTGAGCTATGAAGCAGCAAAAATCATGATCCCGAAAAAACAGGGGAAAATCATTAATATCTGTTCCCTGTTCTCTTATTTGGGCGGCCAATGGTCACCGGCGTACTCGGCCACTAAACATGCGTTGGCCGGTTTTACCAAGGCCTATTGCGATGAATTAGGGCAATACAATATTCAGGTTAATGGTATTGCGCCAGGCTATTATGCGACAGATATTACGATCGAAACGCGTAAAAACCCAGAAACCAATAAGCGCGTTCTTGACCATATTCCGGCTAATCGTTGGGGTGAAACGCAGGATCTGATGGGCGCGATGGTATTTTTAGCCAGTCGAGCCTCTGATTATGTTAATGGTCATTTGTTGGTTGTCGATGGCGGTTATTTGGTTCGCTAAATTAATGGGTGGTTCCTTTTAATTTTACTTAAGCCGATTTTATCTATTCTTAATTTAGGAAGGGTTATTTATGTCTCTGTCCCGTGAAGAAATTGTCGTCCAGTTAAAAGAACTTGTTGGCCCAGAGCGGGTGATTACCGACGAAAAAGTGCTGCAGAAAAACAGCGTAGACCGTTTCCGCAAATATGCCGATATTCATGGCGTGTTTACCCAGCCGCTGCCTGCCGCCGTGGTGAAATTGGCCGACACCCAGCAGGTGTCCGATGTGCTGGCGTTCATGAATAAGCACGGCATTACTGGCGTACCGCGCACCGGGGCTTCGGCCACCGAGGGCGGGTTGGAAACGGTAGTGAAGAATTCCGTGGTGCTGGATGGCTCGGGAATGAATAAGGTCATCAACATTGATATCCGTAATATGCAGGCCACGGCGCAGTGCGGCGTACCGCTGGAAGTGCTGGAAAATCAATTGCGTGCCCAGGGTTATACGACCGGCCACTCTCCGCAATCCAAGCCGTTGGCCCAGATGGGAGGCCTGGTGGCAACACGTAGTATCGGTCAGTTCTCTACGCTGTACGGCGCGATTGAAGACATGGTGGTTGGGCTGGAAGCGGTGTTCCCGAACGGCAACATCACCCGCATTAAAAACGTACCGCGCCGTGCCGCTGGCCCGGATATCCGCCACGTGATTATCGGTAACGAAGGGGCGCTGTGTTTTATCACCGAAGTGACGGTGAAAATCTTCAAATACATGCCGGAAAACAACCTGTTCTACGGTTACATCCTCGATAACATGGCAACCGGTTTCGACATCCTGCGGGAAGTGATGGTCGAAGGCTATCGCCCTTCCATTGCCCGCTTGTATGACGCGGAAGACGGGACCCAGCATTTTACCCACTTTGCCGAAGGCAAATGCGTGCTGATCTTTATGGCCGAAGGAGCCAAAGGGATCGCGCAGGCGACCGGCGCGGGGATTGATGAGATCGTTAAACGCTATCCGGAATGTAAAAAGGTCGACAGCAAGCTGATTGAAACCTGGTTCAACAATCTGAACTGGGGCCCGGAAAAAGTGGCGGCAGAACGTGTACAGATCATGAAGACCAACAATATGGGCTTCACCACCGAGGTTTCCGGCGACTGGGGCTGCATCAATGCGATTTACGAGAATGTGATCCGCCGCATCCGCGATGAGTTCCCACATGCCGGTGATATCACTATGCTGGGCGGCCACTCGTCACACAGCTATATCAACGGCACCAATATGTACTTTGTGTACGACTACAACGTGGTGGACTGCAAGCCGGAAGAAGAGATCGACAAGTATCACAATCCACTGAATAAAATCATCGTGGAGGAGACCATCAAGCAGGGTGGTTCGATGGTGCATCACCATGGTATAGGTAAGCACCGTGTGCACTGGACCAAGGATGAACACGGCAGTGCCTACTATATCCTCAAGGCGCTGAAAGAGGTGTACGACCCGAATGGCATCATGAATACCGGCACCATTTATCCGATTGAAAAATAATGTTCCTGTCTGGCCCGGCTTGCCGGGCCTTTTGCGCTGGAATAGGGGGTAACGATGACAACACGGCTGCCTCGGCAAGTGCGCATGGATGATATTCCGCTCAACGCTTTTCACTACAAAATGGCGGGGCTGACCTTTGGCGCTCACCTCACCGATGGCTATGTACTGGGCGTGATAGGCTTTGCGCTGGCCCAGCTCAAGCCGCAGATGGGGTTGACGCCGTTTTGGGAAGGAATGATTGGCAGCTCGGCGCTGATTGGCCTGTTCCTGGGCAGCCTGGTATTGGGTTGGGTTTCCGACCATATTGGCCGTCAGAAAATTTTCAGCTTCAGTTTTGTCATCATTACGTTGGCTTCCGTGATGCAATTTTTCGCCACTACGCCGGAACAGCTGTTCTGGCTACGGGTATTGGTCGGGATCGGGCTAGGGGGCGATTACGCCGTAGGCCATACCATGCTGGCCGAGTTTGCTCCGCGTAAACATCGCGGCATCCTGCTGGGATCCTTTAGCGTGATCTGGACGTTAGGCTACGTCGCCGCTGGCTTTGCTGGCCATTTCCTTGCCGATCTGGGGCCGGAGTCCTGGCGCTGGCTGTTGGCTTCCAGCGCCGTGCCTGCGTTGATGATTATGCTTTTACGCATCGGTACGCCAGAGTCGCCACGCTGGCTGATGCGCAAAGGGAGGATCGCCGAGGCTCATCTGGTAGTGCTGCGCTGTTTTGGCCCGCAGGTGATCCTCAATGACGAAATCCCGGTAGAAACCGCACGCCATATGCACACCTTATTTTCACCGCGTTACTGGCGGCGTACCGCGTTCAACAGCCTGTTCTTTGTCTGCCTGGTGATCCCTTATTTCGCCATTTATACCTTCCTCCCCTCGATCCTGACCACCCTGGGGCAGAACCAAAGCTTTGCGACCGATTTGCTGCTTAATGGCTTGCTGATGGTGGGGGCGGTGATGGGAATTGCCCTTACCCAATGGTTGCCGCGCCGTCGCTTCCTGATCGGCGCGTTCTGGATCCTGGCTGTCAGCCTGGGGGCATTGGCCTTTGTGCCTCCGGGTCAGGGAGCCATGTTAATGCTGTTTGCTCTGTTTACGCTGACGATTTCGGCGGTCAGTAACCTGGTCGGGGTATTCCCGGCGGAAAGCTTCCCGACCGATATTCGTTCACTGGGGGTCGGTTTTGCCACCTCGATGAGCCGGCTTGGCTCGGCCATCGGCACCGCTTTGCTACCGGTGTCGATGCTTTCACTGGGTCTGCAAGGCACCATGCTGATCCTGACTGGCGTATTGGTGCTGGGGGCGGTGGTCTCGATCATGTGGGCGCCGGAAACCAAGGATATGACGCTGGTGGGCGCCTCCTCGGTAAAGCCGTTAATCGCCCACTGACAGGAGAAACGGATGAATCTGCTGTTGGCGATTAAGGTCGCACCGGATCTGGGCATGTTGGCAAAAAGCGATTGGCAACCCGATGGGCGGTTGCAGATTGATACCCGCTTTGCCCGACGTCTGTTAAGCGGCTATGACGAAAGCGCGGCGGAAATGGTGCTGATGCTGCGTGATGCGAGGGAACTTAACCTGAGCGTCGTGACGGTGGCCGATGCTATGGCCGAACCGGCGCTGAAGCAACTGATGGCGCTGGAATATCAGCAGGCGGTACGCATTGAACCTCCTGCGGAGTGGGATCTGCGTTTTAACCCTGCAACGGTTGCCGCCCTGATCGCGGCCTATCAGCAGCATATGGGATCCCAACAGGTGATCGTCATGGGCGCGCAAAGCCTGGAAGGGCAAAATAGCCAAACGCCTTTGCTGTTGGCAGAGCGCCTTGGCTGGCCTTGTATCACCGGCGTTTGCCAATTAGCTGCGGCAGAAGAAGTGGGGGCCTTAAGGGTTACCCGGCAAACCGCTTACGGGCAGGAGGTGATGACGGTGATGCCTCCTTTGGTGCTGGTGGTGGGGAACTCGCAACAGGCGAGTGCATTACGTGTTCCTACGTTGCAGCAGAAGCTGGCGGCGGGTAAACGGCAGATCCAACGTCTGTCACCTGCCGAGCTGGCGATGACCGAACAGCTTGCCGGTGATGTGCGGCTGTGTGGTTTAAGCTATCTGGAGCATCGTCGCGCCGGGATAGTGATTGAGGGGGACAGCGTGGAGCAGAAAGTGCAGCGGTTGTGCCGGGATTATCTCGGTGAAAGGTGGCCATGATGAATATTGCACTGATATTGGATGCAGATGCCCCTAACTTTGCTACGCAGGCCAGTCAGATTAATCAGTTCTTGCGGCTGAGCGAGCTTACTGCAGAGAGCCTGGAGCTGTGGTTATTCAGCAACGGGGTACCGCAGAGTCTGCCACGCCTGGACGGTGAGGTAGTAGAAATACGTTGGGTTAGCGCTCCCCGGCTGGCAGAGACGCGATTAGCGGTATTGGAGCAGATGCGGCAAGCTTTCACACCCCGATTACTGCTGTTTGCTGGAGATGAAGGCGGCGAGTTGGCCACGCGACTGGCCTGCCGGAGTGGTGGTTCTGCCTGCTGTGCGGTAGAACGGGCGCACATTAACGGCAGCGAATGCCGGGTAACCAAAGCTATCTATGGCAATCATCTCACCGCCAAGCTGGTGATGATGCGGGAGCCTTGGTGCCTGAGCGTGGCCCGCAGCGGTGCGGTAAGCATGGAAATAGTGCCAGGCCCGGTGATAGCCAAACGCTTTGAGCCAACCAATATTCCTGATGCCGAGTGGATACTGGCCTCGGCGTGTTCACCACAACCCGCAGCGTCACCGCTGAGCCAGGCGCGCTACGTGCTGGCCATCGGGGAAGGGGTTGGCAGTGCCGGGCAGGTTGCCCATATGCAGCAGTTAGCTATCCGCATAGGTGCGGAGCTGGCAGCCAGCAGACCAGTAGTAATGAACGCCTGGTGCGAGATGGATCGCTTACTGGGCATGTCCGGTGCCATCATTGCCCCTGAGGTGTGTATTGCTGCCGGGATTTCCGGTGCTCCGGCGTTCGCCATCGGTATTCGCCATAGCAAGCTGATTGTGGCGATCAACCAGGATCCACAGGCGGCTATTTTTGCCCAGGCAGACGTAGGGATTGTGGGGGACATGCACGAGGTGCTAGAGGCTCTGGCCCACGCCCTTTAACCGAAGCGGAACTCAATCCCGTTGCCTGCCTGCGGATAGCGCCAACGGGTAATGGTTTCTTCCCCACACAGCAGGCGGCAGGTGCCGCATTCCAGGCAACCCTGAACGTCGAAACGCAGGCTGCCGTCCGGCTGGAACTGGTACAGCCCGGCGGGGCAGGCGATCACCAAACGCATCAGCATCGTCCGATCCTGTGCATCGGCCAGGATGATGTGTGGATTGGCGTGATCCCCCTGATAATGGTTGTGGCTGAGATCGGGCTGGTTCATAGGCTGCGCATTCCATTGACGGTATCTTTCAGTAATTGCTTCAGACCGATGCGGCGCGCGTGGCGCCATAGTAGCTTGCGCAACGGCGTAGGGGCATTTCCATTGACCTCAAACATCTCTTGCAGCACGTCGGCAGCCAACTGCGGGTAACGGCTAAACCAATGGGGCGACTGCAACATCATCTCCGGCAGACGCCGATACTGCTGGATCAGCGCCCAGAGCGAACTTTGCTGTAACCGCAGGGGGTAATGCTGCAACTCTTGCCCGGCAATCAAGGTTTCCGCTGCCGCCTGTGCCGATAGCATCGCCAGATCCATACCCCGCACGGTATGCCCGGTATTAATACATAACCTCGCGGCATCGCCGACCAGCAGATAGCCAGGACCAAACAGCGGTGGCATGCTTTCCACCCCGCCTTCGGGGATCAGATGGGCGCTGTATTCCCTTAACTCGGTATTTTTCAGCAATGGCCGCACGGCAGGGTGTTGTTTGAACTGTTGCAACATCTGCGGCAGGGCGATTTTACTCTCAGTGAGGCTGGAAAGATTACATACTACGCCGAGCGACAGGCTATCGCGGTTGGTGTACAGGAAACCACCGCCGACTTTCCCCTGCGTGGGCTGGCCAGCGAACAGCCAGGCGCAACCTTGGTTATCCTCCAGTGCGAAACGATCTTCCAACCGCTCGCGCGGCAGTGCCAACACCTCTTTCACGCCGATCGCCATCGTTGCTGCTGGTGGCTTTGGCTGCAATCCGGCATGCTCACCAAGCAGCGTATTGGCCCCTTCTGCCAGGATCACCGTATTGGCGTATAACGCTTCACCCGCCGCCATAACGCCGACCACCCGGCCTTGCTGCACGATCAGCTCATCGACCAAGGCACCGGTCAGGCATTGTGCCCCGGCGGCTTCCGCCTGTGCCATCAGCCAGGGATCGAAACGGGCGCGCAGTAGGCTGTAGGAACAGGGCAAGGCATGGCGATAATCTAGCGTCACCGCGCTATTGCCGCTCACCATTGAGAGCCTTTCCTGGGTGATATGGCGTTCCAGAGGGGCGGTAGCGGCAAAATTTGGCAGCAGATTGGCCAAAACATGGGTGTATAACCTGCCACCGCTAACGTTTTTACTGCCCGCCTGAGTACCCCGTTCCAGTAACAAAGTATTGATGCCCGCGCGTGCCAACAACAGCGCCGCGGTGCAGCCCGCAACGCCGCCGCCAACGATAATGGCTGCAAAACCAGGATGTTCCATCAGCTCTGTTTACCAAGGGGTGAAGTGTGACGATTAGAATAACACTCGTGTGCCAGAGTTCATTGATATTGCACAGTTTTTGCGCGCTCGTGGCCGATTTTCGCCCGAGAGCAGCCAAATTAGGCTACAATTGGAAACTGTTATATTCCGGGTAGTTGCATGATTTCACTGTCGCATTGATTGATAATGCATGGTGCGCTCTCCCTCTAGAGTATTCCTTCTTGATAGCAATAAGCGATTTGCCGCTGTCCTGCTTAACTGGCGTCTGGCAGGCGGGATAGCCTGTGGTGCCTGCCGGGCGTCAATGGAGCGAGCCTTCCGTGTTGACCCT
This sequence comes from Serratia sp. JSRIV006, assembly GCF_019968685.1. Lineage (NCBI taxonomy): Bacteria > Pseudomonadati > Pseudomonadota > Gammaproteobacteria > Enterobacterales > Yersiniaceae > Serratia > Serratia sp. JSRIV006. The sequence continues at coordinate 5,229,208 of NZ_CP074137.1, read as the reverse complement.
TCTTAATCTGCTTTCCGCCATTGCCATGCTGGTGTGGGGAACCCATATCGTCCGGACCGGCATCATGCGGGTCTATGGCGCCAATTTGCGCCAGGTTCTGAGCAGCAGCATAGAGAAAAAGCCGCTGGCCTTTGTGGCAGGTATCGGTGTAACCGCGTTGGTGCAAAGCAGCAATGCGACGGCGTTGCTGGTTTCTTCTTTTGTGGCGCAAGGGCTGGTGGGGCTTGGGCCTGCGCTGGTGATTATGCTGGGGGCCGATGTTGGCACGGCGATCATGGCGCGGGTGCTGACGTTCAATCTCTCCTGGCTTTCGCCGCTGCTGATTTTTGTCGGCGTGATTTTATTCCTCAGCCGTAAGCAAACCCGCGTAGGCCAGATGGGGCGCGTCGCCATTGGTCTTGGCCTGATTGTATTGGCGCTGGAACTGATTGTGGCCGCCGCTACGCCGATCACTCAGGGCTATGGCGTCAAAGTGATCTTCTCGTCGCTGACCGGCGATGTGATGCTCGATGCGCTGATCGGTGCCCTGTTTGCCATTATCAGCTATTCCAGCCTGGCTGCCGTGTTGTTGACCGCGACGTTGACCGCCTCGGGAGTGATTTCTCTACAGGTGGCGCTGTGCCTGGTGATTGGTGCCAACCTGGGCAGCGGCCTGTTGGTGATGTTAAACACCAGCGGCCAGAATGCCGCAGGCCGTCGCGTGGCGTTGGGGAGCCTGTTGTTCAAACTGTTGGGCAGTGCGCTGGTGCTGCCGTTTGTTTCCCTGATTGCGCACGGTATTGAGCGGTTGCCTGGTAATACAGAAGAGTTGGTGATCTATTTCCACATGTTCTACAACCTGGTGCGTTGTCTGCTACAGGTGCCGTTGTCAGGGCCGATGGCGCGCCTGTGCGAAACGTGGATTGTCGATGCTCCGACAGAGGATCCCCGTTTGCGGCCACGCCACCTCGACGTCAGCGCGCTGGATACGCCAAGTTTGGCACTGGCCAATGCGGCGCGGGAAACCCTGCGGATGGGGGATGTGATAGAGCATATGATGATCCTGCACCATGAGGTATTGCATGGTAAGCGCATCCAGGCCAAAGAAGTTCGTCGTCTGGACGATGACGTTCACGTGCTATACACCGCGATCAAACTTTACCTGGCGCAGATCCAGAAGGAAGACCTGGGAGAGGCGGATTCGCGCCGCTGGGCGGAGATCATCGAAATGGCCCTCAACCTGGAGCAGGCTGGCGACATCATCGAACGTATGGCTAGTGATGTGGCGGATCAATCGCATGGCGCGCGCAGTTCGTTCTCCGCCGAAGGTCTGGCTGAACTGGACCAATTGCATGAAAAGTTGACTGACAATCTGCGCCTTAGCCTATCGGTATTCCTCTCTGGGGATATCACCAGCGCCAAGCGGTTACGCCGTTCCAAACACCGTTTCCGTATTCTGGATCGTCGCTATGCCCATGCGCACGTCGATCGCCTGCATCAGCAAAACGTGCAAAGTATTGAAACCAGTTCGCTGCACCTGGCCCTGTTGGGGGATATGAAGCGGCTTAACTCGCTGTTCTGCGCGGTTGCTTATAACGCGCTGGATCAAGATGAGAAAGATGACGACCGTGATTGGGAGGAAAGCCCTAGAACGCCGTAATGAATGAAGAACAATACCTGCGTAGGGGCGCTGCACATGCCGCGCCCCTTATGAACCTATTTGCTGTTAATCCACTTTCTTGATCGGGCGGCCAGACCAATAGCCTGCCAGCAGTGAACCGGACAGATTGTGCCAAACCGAGAACAGCGCACCCGGCAGTGCGGCCAGCGGTGAGAAGTAAATCTTGCCCAGCGTTGCCGCCAGACCGGAGTTTTGCATACCGACTTCAATAGCCAGCGTACGGCAGGTAGATTCGTCGAAGCCGAGCATTTTTCCTCCCCAGTAGCCCCCGAGCAGCCCGATCCCGTTGTGCAGGATCACCGCAATAATCACCACAAACCCGACCGAAGCAATATGGCTCTGGCTACCCGCGACCACCGCACTGATGATAGCCACAATACACACCATCGACAGGGCTGGCAGATAGGGCTCAATCCGCTTGACGGTTTTGGTAAAGCTGTGGTGGACGATCAGGCCCAGCCCAATAGGGATCACCACGATCTGCAGAATGCTGAATAACATCCCCATGATATCCACGCTGATCTCGGCATCGACATACAGGCGTGTCAGCAACGGGGTGGCAAAGACACCAACCAGAGTCGAAACGGCGGAAATAGTCACCGACAGGGCAACATCGCCTTTAGCCAGATAGATCATCACGTTGGAGGCAGTGCCGCTGGCTACGCTGCCAACGAGTACCATACCGGCGGAGAGATCCGGCGGCATACGGAACAGCATCGCCAGCAGCCAGGCGGCCAGCGGCATAATCAGGTAATGCAGGAAGATCCCCGCCGCTACCGGGCCGGGGCGCGACAGCACGCGCTTGAAGTCATCCAGGCGCAGGGTGACGCCCATGGCAAACATGATCAGCATCAGCAGCGTACTGACGTAAGGGCTGATACCGGTAAAGGTCGACGGGGTGTAATAGGCCGCAATAGACAGCAGCACGGCCCATAATGGGAATAAGCGTGTGATTTTTGCCAGCATGAGAGAGGTTATCCTTTGCCAATATTGAACGGGTGTGGTGGTGTGTGTTGTGGTGGGCTCAGTTTGCTGAGCCTCTGTAGATTCAGTTAAGGCCAATCAATTTCCCTTCACCCCAGCCCTCTCCCGATATGGCGTCCAGGGATGCCTGTTGAACTGTGGTGGGGAGAGGGGGCGAGTCCGGAGCTACAGGTAGGTGCAGATAGTAACCTGTGGCACGTTCAGTCCCCTCTCCCTGTGGGAGAGGGTTAGGGTGAGGGGCTTACTCAAACAGATTGTGATGCAGCGTTTGTACCACGCGCTCCGCATCATCACCCGGTACCAGGAAGCACAGGTTATAGCTGCTGGCTCCGTAACAGATCATGCGGATATTGAACGGATCCAGCACGCCGAACACCTCTTTACCGACGCCGCAAGCTTGGGAGAGCTTGTTGCCGATCAGGGCGACCAGCGCCAGATTTTCTTCCACTTCTACCCGGCACAGCGAGGACAATTCGGTAAGTAGGGAGGTGGTTAACAGACTGCCGCCGGTGGTGGTGGAACCGGTGGTATCCATGGTTAATGCCACGCTGACTTCGGAAGTGGTGATCAGATCGACCGAGATATTATGCCGGGCCAGAATGTTGAACACTTCGGCCAGGAAGCCGCGTGCATGCAACATGTTCAGGCTGTGCAGCGTCAGTAGGGTTTGCTTGCGACGTAAGGCCAGCGCGCGGAACAGCGGCGGGTTTTCCGTGGTATTGCACACCAGCGTGCCACCCGCAGCAGGATCTTTGCTTGAGCCGACGAAGACCGGGATGTTGCTGCGCACGGCAGGTAGCAGAGTGGCCGGGTGCAGCACTTTGGCACCGAAGGTGGCCATTTCCGCCGCCTCTTCAAAGGCAATTTTATCGATACGTTTGGCGGCAGGCACCACGCGTGGGTCGGTGGTATAAATACCCGGAACATCAGTCCAGATATCCACGCGGCTGACGTTTAACGCTTCACCCAGCAGGGCCGCAGTAAAGTCACTGCCGCCACGGCCCAGCGTAGTGGTGCGGCCTTTGGGTTCGCAGCCGATAAAGCCCTGAGTGATCACCAACGCATGTTGCAAGCGGGGCTTCAACAGGGTTTGAGCCAACTCGGTCAGCGCAGCGCTATCCGGTACGGCGCGGCCGAAATGGTCGTCGGTACGCATCACTTTACGCACATCGAACCATTCTGCCTGAACCTTACGGTCGCGCAGAATTTCCACAAACAGCAGGGTAGACATCAGCTCGCCATGGCTGACCAGTTCATCGGTCAGTGCGGCAGAGGTGGCCAGCGCAGCGGCCTCCGACAGCGTGGTGATATTTTCCAGCATACGGTCGATTTCTTCGCGGATCACCATCGGGTTCTCGAGGCGATCGAGAATGGCGTATTGAATGCGGCGGATTTCGGCCAGCTGTTCGTTGCGCTTGTCGGCGTCGCAACCCTCGGCCAGGGCTACCAACAGGTTGGTGATGCCGGCAGAGGCGGACAAAACCACCAAGCGAACTTCAGGATTAGAAAGTACCACGTCGGCGCTGCGGTTCATCGCCTCGAAATCGGCCACGCTGGTGCCGCCGAATTTGGCTACTACGGTTGCGTTTTGGGGTGCTGCTTGAGTCATGTAAAACCTCGTGTCAGGGACGCCATTCAAATTGGCATTTAATTTCCATAAGCCTTGGCACAAGGGAAGAGCGGTAAACAGGGAGCAGGCGTAGAGGTTGAGGCTACGATACACCCAGAAGCGCCCCACCTTGCTGACTGCTCACACAGAGCAGCCCATGGTGACAACTCAGGGGATTCAGCCCCTGTAGCCGACGTGATGATTGCCGTAAGCATCTCGCCTCGGCGTCGCTCCCCCTCCAGTGCCGTCATCGGATAATGGCTCCTCTGACACTCTACCTGGGCGACGCGCCTCTTCTGGCTTGCACAGTGGATGTGCAAGTAGGTGATTAGGAATAACGGGTTTATTGGCTACTGTCAACGGGTAGACGCTGAGGGATTTTCATCTGCGCTCTGGAAGAAGCAGAGCGACCGAATATTGCGGACTGCGCATGAAGAGAAAAGCGTGATGAGAAGGACGTTTCAGCGTCGTGATAACAGGCTGTTAGGTGAAATATCAGCAGATTGTTGTGGAAAGGTAAAAATGGAGTGCGGCGGCCTGAGAGTTAACGCCTATCGCAAGAAAAGAGATCATAATCACAGTCGAACAGGCTACAATCGGTCCATTACCTCCTATTCATTCTCAAGCATAAGAGCGCGCTATGAAAAATATCAATCCTAGTCAAACCGCTGCTTGGCAAGCCCTGCAGCAACATTTCGAACAAATCAAAGACGTCCAGATCCGTGACCTGTTTGCTCAGGATAGTGAGCGTTTCTCCAAGTTCTCTGCCACTTTCAACGATCAGATGCTGGTGGATTACTCCAAAAACCGCATCACCGCAGAAACCCTGGAGAAGCTGCAGGCACTGGCGAAAGAAACCGATCTGCAAAGTGCGATCAAATCGATGTTCTCCGGTGAGAAAATCAACCGTACTGAAGATCGCGCCGTGCTGCATGTTGCCCTGCGTAACCGCAGTAACACGCCAATCATTGTTGATGGCAAGGACGTGATGCCGGAAGTCAATGCGGTGCTGGCGAAGATGAAACAGTTCTGCGACCGTGTCATCGGTGGTGACTGGAAAGGTTATACCGGTAAACCGATTACCGACGTGGTCAACATCGGCATCGGCGGCTCAGACCTCGGCCCTTATATGGCAACCGAAGCGCTACGCCCGTATAAAAACCACCTGAACATGCACTTTGTTTCCAACGTAGACGGCACCCATATTGCCGAAACGCTAAAACCGTTGGATCCGGCGACGACCCTGTTCCTGGTGGCGTCTAAAACCTTCACGACCCAGGAAACCATGACTAACGCCCTCAGCGCGCGCGACTGGTTCCTGAGCACTGCTGGCGATCAGCAGCACGTCGCGAAACACTTCGCCGCGCTGTCTACCAATGGTAAAGCGGTAGCCGAGTTTGGTATCGACACTGACAATATGTTCGAATTCTGGGACTGGGTGGGTGGCCGTTACTCTCTGTGGTCGGCAATCGGCCTGTCTATCGCGCTGTCTCTGGGCTTTGAAAACTTCGAGCAGCTGCTGAGCGGCGCGCATGAGATGGACAAACACTTTGCCCAGACGCCTGCTGAGCAAAACCTGCCGGTGCTGTTGGCGCTGATCGGTATCTGGTACAACAATTTCTTCGGCGCAGAAACCGAAGCGATCCTGCCGTACGACCAGTATATGCACCGTTTTGCCGCTTATTTCCAACAGGGCAACATGGAGTCAAACGGCAAATACGTTGACCGTAACGGCAACCCGGTAGATTACCAGACCGGCCCGATTATCTGGGGTGAACCAGGCACCAACGGCCAACATGCGTTCTATCAACTGATCCATCAGGGGACCAAACTGGTGCCTTGTGACTTTATCGCTCCGGCCATCAGCCATAATCCACTGAGCGACCACCACGCGAAACTGCTGTCGAACTTCTTCGCACAGACGGAAGCGCTGGCGTTTGGCAAGTCACTGGACGTGGTTGAGGAAGAGTTCGCCGCACAGGGTAAAACGCCGGAAGAGGTCAAGCACGTTGCTCCATTCAAAGTGTTTGAAGGCAACCGTCCAACCAACTCCATCCTGCTGCGCGAAATCACTCCGTTCAGCCTGGGTAGCCTGATTGCCCTGTACGAGCACAAGATCTTCACCCAAGGCGCGATCCTCAACATCTTCACCTTCGACCAATGGGGCGTAGAGCTGGGTAAACAGCTGGCTAACCGTATTCTGCCGGAACTGGCGGGTAAAGAAGCGGTGACCAGCCACGACACCTCAACCAACGGCTTGATCAATCGCTTTAAAGCCTGGCGTTAAGTTGCTCTGAATTGCAGCCAATAAAAAACCCGCCGCGGCGGGTTTTTTGACATCTGCAGGGATTACAGATTGATCGGTACTGCCAGGCTGACACCGGCACCCACGTCATCGGCGGTGCTGTTGTTGTTATCGGTGTACCACAGGCTGGTATCAAATTTCACTTGTGAAGCGAAGTTATAACCCCAACCCAACTGAATGCCTTTCAGCGTGTCAGATTTCGGGAATGCCTGGTTAATGCTCTGGTTCAGCGGGTTCACCTTGGCATACACCAGGCGAGTGCTCCAGCGCTGGCCATCGTCCAGCACCAGCTCGACACGGCCGGACAGCATTTGCCCGTCACCGCCCATAGCGTGACCCAGCGGGTAACCCTGCTGGTAGTAGCCGTCTTTATAGGTATGATGTGTATAAACATAACCCTTACGGCTCATATCGGCGCGAGTATCAGCCCCTTCGATATACCAGTTGATAACGGTTGGGCCCCACTCTGGGTGACCTTCCAGGCCGAGCAGGTAGGTGTTTTGTGATGGCAGGTAGCCGGCCTCATCTTCCCCCACCAACTGGCCATACAGGCTGACCGGCATACCGATCAATGGCTGCATTTTCAGCTTGAAGTCGAAACCGGCAAGCTGGTTGCCCGGATCGTTACCTTGGCCGGAGTCGTCGTTATCGCGGCCAGCAAAGGCGTCCCAGAATGAGCTGAAGGACTGCGGACGACCATCGCCACCCCACTGCATAATGCGTGAGGCACCCAGTTCCAGGAAGTCGGTTGGCATCATGGTCAGACGGCCACCGATCAGTTTGGTGTTAGGTACTGCGGTATATTGTGACAGTTGACCTGCGGTGATCTGATATTGCCAACGACCAATCCAGGACAGCCAAGGCGTTTCAAACGGGGATTGATCGGCACGTTGCAGCATAAAGCCAGCCACCGGGCGTGCCGCGTCGGAACGGATCAGGCTGCCGTCATAGCCAGGGCCCCACCATTGAGAGACTTCACCGAATGACAGCCACTGGTTCCACACTTTGATGGCACCGTATGAGCCGTTCAGGTTGAATTTGGAACCATCAGAGACGCGCTGATCGCCTTCCACGGCACCTTGCAGGCGCACGTCCCAGAACTCACCGTTGGCACCGGCGCCGATGGTCAGGCTGCTGTCGGCATAGTGACTTTGGCCGAAGCCCTGCGGCGTGCCCGGTTTGTCGGTAGAGGTATAACCGGTGACGGTAATATTGGCTTTTAAGTCACCCACCCGGCGTTGTACGCGGTCAATGACGGTTTTTTCTGTGTTGGTCACCGGCTTGGCTTGCGCCAGCACCGAGTTGATCTCTTCCTGACTTAGCGGCCAGGTAGACAGGCTGACGTTAATCACACCGCGATCGGATAACCAGGCGAGGTCATTGCGCAGATCGTTATCAGGAGTCACCAGTCCGCCGGCGTAGCTGGCAAACGAACAGGTGAAAAGGCCTGCCGCGACCAGTGCGTGGAGTTTAGCTCGCATGAAAGTTCCTTTCTAGATTACGGGAATTTGGAGGCATAATGCCTGAGACTACGCCCATGATAGAGGACATTTCAATTTGCTACAAATATATACAAGCGTAATCAATTCACACAACTAATTGAAAATAGGGAAATTCGCCTGAAGATAAACCCTCAGGGCAACTTTAGGAAAAAGCCCATTAGGCATTTTCTGCACTAATAACTGGCCGAACGACGGGAGAAGTCATGGCAAAAACATCACGATCATTGATGATCGCCAAAGGGTTACAGCGGGTACTGAACGTGGGGTTGCTGCTATTGGCGGCGATTCTGGTAGTTTTTTTGGTCAAAGAAACCTTTCATTTGGCGAAAGTATTATTCGTCAGCAACGAGGAGTCTTCTTCGTATCAGCTGATTGAAGGGATTGTGATTTATTTCCTCTACTTCGAATTTATCGCCTTGATTGTTAAATACTTTGAGTCGGGTTATCACTTCCCGCTACGCTACTTTATCTATATTGGCATTACCGCGATTATTCGTTTGATCATCGTTGATCATGAAAACCCTTTCGACACGCTGGTTTATTCCGGCGCCATATTATTACTGGTAGTGACCTTGTATCTGGCCAACACCGATCGGCTGAAGCGGGAGTAAAAATAAAAATGGCGGCCCAGCGAAGGCCGCCAAAGACACAGTTCATAGAGAGAAGCAAAGTACATCAAACGTATTGCAGTGGCATAAATTAACCTTTCACCCCTCCCGCCGTCAGGCCACCGACCAACCAGCGCTGTGCCAGCAGGAATACGGCGGTGATCGGAATGGCGGACAGCACAGCGGCGGCGGCAAAGTCACCCCACAGGTAGTTCTGCGGATTGAGGTATTGCTGCATGCCGACGGCCAGCGTGTAGCTGTTCACGTCACGTAACAACAGTGAAGCCACAGGCACCTCGGTGATCGCCGCGATAAACGACAGAATAAACACCACCGCCAGGATCGGAACTGAAAGGGGCAGCAGCACCAGGCGGAACGCTTGCCAAGGTGTGGCACCGTCCAGGGCGGCGGCTTCTTCCAACGAGTTATCGATGGTTTCGAAGTAGCCTTTAATGGTCCAGACGTGCAGCGCAATACCGCCCATATAGGCGAATATCACACCGCCATGGGTATTGAGGCCGATAAACGGAATGTACTGCCCCAGGCGATCGAACAGGGCGTACAGCGCAACCAAAGACAGCACCGCCGGGAACATCTGGAAGATCAGCATGCTTTTCAGCAGGGTGCTTTTGCCACGAAAACGCATGCGGGCAAAGGCGTAGGCACAGGTGGTAGAGAGCGTCACTATTCCCACGGCGGTGATCGCCGCGACTTTAATCGAGTTCCACAGCCATAACAGCACTGGGAAAGGCGGTGGGGTGATACTGCCATCCGCCTGGGTGACGCTCATCCCCAGCGCCAGCCGCCAGTGGTCCCAGGAGATCTGATCCGGGATCAGACTGCCGGTGGCAAAGTTACCGGAGCGTAGCGAAATCGCCACTACCATCAGCAACGGGAACATGATCAGGGCAATAAAGCTCAGCATCAGAATATGGGTGATCCACAGGCGTACGCGCTGGGATTTGGGTTGCACCATGGCCATTGTCGTTCTCTCTTAGTCAAAGTTCATCTTGCTGGCTTTCAGGTTCAGGATCGCCAGTGCGCCAACCAACAGGAAAATCAGCGTGGCAATGGCCGCCGCCAGCCCGAAGTCCTGACCCCCACCGCCTTCAAACGCGATGCGATAGGTGTAGCTCACCAACAGATCGGTATAGCCGGCCGGTGTGGTGGTGCCGATCATGTCTGGCCCGCCGCGGGTCAGCAGTTGGATCAGCACGAAGTTGTTAAAGTTGAAGGCAAAGCTGGCAATCATCAGCGGAGTCAACGGCTTGATCAGCAATGGCAGGGTGATACGGAAGAAATTCTGCATCGGGCTGGCGCCGTCCATTGCCGAGGCTTCATACAGATCGTCGGGAATGGCTTTCAGCAGGCCCATGCACAGGATCATCATGTACGGATAACCCAGCCAGGTATTGACGACCAGGATCATGCTTTTGGCGGTGAGCGGATCGGTAAACCAGGCCGGTTTAATGCCGAACAGCGCGTTGAGCATCAGGTTGATTTCACCGAAGCTCTGGTTAAATAACCCTTTGAAAATCAGAATGGAAATAAACGAAGGCACTGCGTAAGGCAGGATCAGCAACACCCGATACACCGCTTTGCCTTTCAGCGCTTCCCACTGCACCACGCAGGCCAGCACCATGCCTACGGCCACGGTGAGGATCACGGTCATCACCGAGAAAATAATGGTCCAGACAAAGATGGAGATAAACGGCTTCTGGATGCCTTCATCGTTGAGCACCCGTAAGAAGTTTTTCCAGCCGATGGTGACGGTATAACCCGGGCTGAGGGTGTCGGTGGCCCAATTACCCTCGGCATTGATGGCCTGATAGAAACCGATATCCGGGTTAGGGCGATACTGTACCTGGGTCTGGTTATCGGTCAGCGTGCCGTCTTTGCCTAGTGTGTATAACGGGCTGGTGCCGGAGAACTGGCGCAAGGAACTCATGCGCAGCTCGCCACCTTCCGGCAGGATGGCGACAAGCTGGCTCAGCGTCTGGCGATTCTGGGTGATCACGCGCAGCGTAGCACGCTCACCGGCAGGCTCTGTGCTTTCGACCGCCAATTTCAATGTTTGTGGCTCGGTGGCGTTGAGGCTGAACGGTTCGGAAATCAGTAACTGACCGCTGTCCGGATGAGTTAATTGCAGACGCCACTGTTGGTTTTCTGCCGGATACAGCCCAAAGGTGAAGGTTTTACCGGTCTGGAACTGGCGTTGCATCAATACCGACTGAGCGCGTTCAAAGGTCAGTTGGTTGGTGCTGCTGTAGTTGGTAAAGGCGATAGCGATGGTACAAATCAGCGGGAACAGGACGAACAGCCCCATCCCGGCGACGCCTGGATAGACATAGCGCCAGGCATAGGCACGACGGTTGGCAAACACGTAGAGCCCGGCACTGACCAGCACCAGCGTCAGGATGGCGAACAGATATTCTCCCTGTGCATACATCACCACAATCAGATAGCAGGTCACCAGGCTGAACAGGCCGACAATCAGCCATTTCAGTAGGTCACTCTGCCACCACTTCGATTTTTTTCGCGCGGGTGTTCCGGCGTGAGCAAGTTGCATAGGGCTTTCCTTTCAGGTGTTACCGCGAGAGACCAACGGCCTCTCACACAGCAGGGCAAAGGCGGGCATCACAGCCCGCCAATGGCCAGGGTCTTACTTGGTGATACGGGTATGAGCATCTTCCAGTGCGGCTTTCACCGTCTGGCGGCCAGTGATGGCGTTGATCACGGCGCTACGCATCGCATACCAGAAGGTACTCATCTGCGGGATGTTTGGCATGATTTCGCCGTTTTGCGAGTTCTGCATGGTGGCGGCAATCTTCGGATCTTTGGCCAACTGTTCCTGGAACGATTTCAGCGCCACGGCACCCAACGGTTTGTCTTTGTTAACGTCAGCCAGGCCCTGATCGGTGATCAGGTAGTTTTCCAGGAACTCGGTCGCCAGCTCTTTGTTCGGGCTGGCGGCGTTGATGCCCGCGGTCAGCACGCCAACGAACGGCTTGGACGGCTTGCCCTGGAAGGTTGGCAGCAGCGTGACGCCATAGTTGATTTTGCTTTGCTCGATGTTGGTCCAGGCCCAAGGCCCGTTGATGGTCATCGCCGTCTGGCCCTTGTTGAAAGCGGCTTCGGCAATCGAGTAGTCGGTATCGGCGTTGATGTGCTTGTTCTTCACCAGATCGACGATGAACTGCAGGCCAGCCTGTGAACCGGCGTTGGCTACGCCCACGTCTTTGATGTTGTATTTGCCATCTTCAAACTTGAAGGCATAACCGCCATTGGCGGCAATGACTGGCCAGGTGAAGTAGGGTTCTTGCAGGTTCCACATGATGGCGCTTTTGCCTTTGGCGCGCAGCTCTTTATCCAGCGCCGGGATCTCTTCCCAGGTTTTTGGCGCTTCTTTGATCAGGTCTTTGTTATAAATCAGCGACAGGGCTTCCACCGCGATCGGGTAACCGATCAGCTTGCCGTCAAAGCGTACCGCATCCCAGGTGAACGGATAGATTTTTTCCTGGAAGGCTTTGGAAGGGTGGATTTCTGCCAACAGGCCCGATTGCGCGTAGCCCCCGAAACGGTCGTGAGCCCAGAAGATGATGTCCGGACCGTCACCGGTAGCGGCAACCTGCGGGAACTTCTCTTCCAGTTTGTCCGGATGTTCAATGGTCACTTTGATACCGGTGTCTTTCTCAAACTTTTTACCCACCTCGGCCAGGCCGTTATAGCCTTTATCGCCGTTGATCCAGATAACCAGTTTGCCTTCTTCTATTTTGGCGAAAGCGGAGGAGGAGAGCACCAGCGTTGTTAATGCTGAAAGCGCAAGCCGGCGTACGGTTGTTGTCATTATGCGATTCATAAATCCAATCCTTCTGTGGGGACTGCGGTAAGGAGAGCGGTTACGCGCTAATAGTGGGTCACAACCCGCTGTGTTCTCATCCTCCCCCCGTCTACGCCCCATGCCTGAGTAGTGTGATCCAGCTAGCAAACCGCCCTATTCTGTGGTGTCGGACACGAAAAGACAGGGCTATTTTTGCAAGGAAGATCACAGATTTGCCTTATGCCGGGAACTTTCGCCGCGCATCGTCGTTCTCTCATCCTCCCATCTCCTCCCCCATGAAAAATTCTGTTACGGATGATTACCCCTTCTTGCCGTTACCCCACTATTGGCAACATTGATTTTTACCGCCTAACGCTGCAGGAACCCGGACCTATGTCACCAGTGCGTACCGCCACTCACCCCACGCTGTACCGGATCCATCCGGTCAGTTTCCGCGATGGAAACGGCGATGGTGTGGGCGACATGCACGGCATGATGGCGGCGCTGCCCTATCTGAAAGCACTGGCGGTGGACGGGCTGTTATTGCCGCAGGCGTTATCGCCAGAGGCTGGAGCGGAAGTCGCCGGGCACGGGCTGGTACTTTGGCACAGTGAAGGCTCTCAGCGTATCTGCCGCAGTGCCGCTCCCGAACAGCACTATGTCCGCAGCGCGTTGGCGCTGGAAGTGGTGCCGTTCAGCTGCGAAAAGCTGGTGGAGGTGTTGCATACCCATCGTCACCAACTGGGCGAAAAAGTCTGGAGCACCGGCGAAATCGATCAGCCGCGAGTGGTCAGCCATTGGGGGCAAGGCGATCTGCGTTCTGCACAGGCTTTCCTGACCCTGTTGGCATTACTGCCCGCACCTATCTGCTTGTATCAGGGCGAAGAGCTGGGCTTGCCACACGCGGCGGATCTGCAAGAACCGCAGGGGGCACAAACCCCGATGCCTTGGCATGAAGCGCCGGAGCAGGTCACCGCAGGAGAGATCCATTGGTATCAACAGGTGGCGATAGAACACCGTGCGCTGGCCATCAGCCGCCAGCAACACGACCACCATTCAACCTTACGTTACTGCCAGGCTCTGTTGGCCCTGCGTCAGCACCCGGTGATCCAATGTGGTGTTCTGAACCAGATCAGCCAGGAAAATGGCGTTATTCGCTTACTTATTACCCATCAGGATCAATGCCTTGAAGCGCTGATCAACCTACAGCCTTATACTCAGCCGGCCGCACCGGCTGAGGCGACCAAGCCTATGGCATGGCAGTACGGTGCGCAGCAAGAGGGTCATCAATGGGTCTTGGCGGGCTTCGGTTCCGCCATCTTTACACGAAATGTTAACTGCGAAAGCAGGGGAGTTACGCATGGCTAGCGTCACACTGCGCAGCGTTTATAAGGCCTTCGGCGAGGTCGTGATTTCCAAAGACGTCAATCTGACTATCGATGACGGCGAGTTTGTGGTGTTTGTCGGGCCATCCGGCTGCGGTAAATCAACGCTGCTGCGCATGATCGCCGGGCTTGAGGATATTACCTCTGGCGATCTGTTCATCGGTGAAAAACGGATGAATGAGGTACCGCCTTCTGAGCGCGGTATCGGCATGGTGTTCCAGTCTTACGCGCTGTACCCACATCTGTCCGTGGCCGACAACATGTCGTTTGGCCTGAAGTTGGCTGGTGCTAAAAAAGCGGAAATCAATCAGCGGGTTAATCAGGTGTCTGAAGTGCTGCAATTAGCGCATTTGCTGGACCGACGCCCAAAAGCCCTGTCCGGTGGACAGCGTCAGCGTGTGGCGATTGGCCGTACGCTGGTGGCTGAGCCGGATGTGTTCCTGCTGGACGAACCGCTTTCCAACCTGGATGCCGCACTGCGGGTGCAGATGCGCATTGAGATCTCACGTCTGCACAAGCGGCTGCAGCGCACCATGATTTACGTCACTCACGATCAGGTCGAAGCGATGACGCTGGCCGACAAAATCGTGGTGCTGGACGCCGGGCGTGTAGCCCAGATCGGTAAGCCGCTGGAACTCTATCACTACCCGGCCAACCGCTTTGTCGCGGGCTTTATCGGCTCGCCAAAAATGAATTTCCTGCCGGTGAAAGTGACCGGTGTGGAAGCGCTGCGGGTACAGATCGAACTGCCGATGCCCAATCGCCAATTGGTATGGCTGCCGGTTGAGGGGGAGGGCATTGAGGTTGGGGCCAACCTGTCGTTGGGGATCCGCCCAGAACATCTGTTACCGAGTTCCGAGTCTGAAGTGACATTGATGGGTGAAGTACAGGTGGTGGAGCAGCTCGGCAACGAGACGCAAATCCATATCCAAATTCCGGCAATTCGTCAAAACCTGGTTTACCGCCAGAACGACGTGGTGCTGGTAGAAGAAGGTGCAACATTCGCCATCGGCCTGCCGCCACACCGTTGCCACCTGTTCCGCGAGGACGGGACGGCGTGTAAACGGCTGCATCAGGAACCGGGTGTTTAAAGCATCAAGGTCTGTATAACAGGAGAATAATGATGACTACTCTGCGCAAACTTCCTCTGACTCTGGCTGTCGCCGCCGGTGTCTTATCCTCATCAGCGATGGCGGTGGATTTCCACGGCTACGCACGTTCCGGTATCGGTTGGACCGGGAGCGGCGGTGAGCAACAGTGTTTCCAGACCACCGGTGCCAGCAGTAAGTACCGTCTGGGTAACGAATGTGAAACCTATGCGGAACTGAAACTGGGCCAGGAAGTGTGGAAAGAGGGCGACAAGAGCTTCTACTTCGACACCAACGTGGCCTATTCCGTGTCGCAACAGTCTGATTGGGAATCGACCAATCCGGCCTTCCGTGAAGTGAACGTGCAGGGTAAAAACCTGATCGACGCGTTGCCAGGTGCCAACATGTGGGCCGGTAAGCGCTTCTATCAACGTCATGACGTCCATATGATCGACTTCTACTACTGGGACATCTCAGGTCCTGGTGCCGGTCTGGAAAATATCGACCTGGGCTTCGGCAAGCTGTCTGCTGCCGTGACCCGTAACACCGAATCCGGTGGTTCCTTAGGTTATATCGACAATCAACGTGACGAGCGTCCAACCGTCAACGATACCTACGACCTGCGTTTGGCTGGCCTTGAGCTGAATCCTGGCGGTACGTTGGAACTGGGTGTGGATTATGGCCGTGCCAATGAGCAAGACGGTTACCACCTGGTCGACGGGGCAAGCAAAGACGGTTGGATGTTTACCGCGGAACATACCCAGAGCATCCTGGGCGGCTTCAACAAATTCACGGTACAGTACGCCACCGATTCCATGACTGCGCAGAACAACGGCCGCAGCCAAGGTTCTTCCATTGATAACAACGGCAAGATGATCCGCGTGCTGGATCACGGTGCCATCGACTTCAACGATGATTGGGCAATGATGTATGTTGCCATGTATCAGGACGTTAACCGCGACAATGACAACGGCACCACCTGGTACACCGTGGGCGTGCGCCCAATGTACAAATGGACGCCAATCATGAGCACCTTGATGGAAGTTGGCTACGACAACGTGAAGTCGCAACGTACTGGCGATCGCAACGGCCAATACAAAGTCACCCTGGCACAACAGTGGCAAGCGGGTAACAGCATCTGGTCACGTCCGGCGATCCGTGTCTTCGCGACCTACGCCAACTGGGATGAGAAGTGGGGCTACGCAAACAACGATTCCGGTGCGGGCTACAACGCAGGTACGGCTTATAACGATACCAGCATGCATACCTTCAGCCGTGGTAAAGACAGCGAAGTCACCTTCGGTGCCCAGATGGAAATCTGGTGGTAATACTGGCTTGACGGGAGGGCGCCTGTACGCCCTCCCTCTTACCGTTTAACCGGCAGTATTGCGCTTGCCTGCCCGCTGCCGGGATACACGCTCAAAGCGAGAGGGTATAACAATGAAAAAAAATCTACTGTCACTCTGCCTGTCTCTGGCGTTGACCGTCGGCGCACCGCTGGCGACCTATGCCGATACTCCGGCCAACGTTTCTGTCGCACCGGCCATCAGTGCCACTACCCTGCAAAGTTTGCCTTGGCAGCCGTTGGTACCGCCGGTGACCCAGGATGTCCAACTTAATAATGTCAGCCCACAGATCAACCAAGGCCAGATCCAGGGAGCCGTTGCTGCATTTGCGCTGCCGGCCGATCGGGGATCGCTGGAAATCCAACTGAGCAGTCTGGCCAATAAAAACTCAATCTATGCTCCAAGCGTATTGGTGCTGGATGAACATATGCGCCCGGCGGCCTATTATCCGAGCAGCTATTTCGCTTACCAGCCACCGGGCGTGATGTCTGCCGATCGGTTGGAGGGCACATTGAAACTGACCCCTGCGCTGGGGCAAAAACAGATCTATCTGTTGGTGTACACCACCCAGCAGGATCTGGCTAAAACCACCATCCTGACCAACCCGGCCAAAGCCTACGCCCAAGGGGTGGGTAACGCGGTACCGGACATCCCGGATCCGATCGCCAGCCACAGCACTGGCGGCACGTTGAAGCTGAAGGTGACGGCAGAACAAGGGGCCAGCAACATCATGATTGGCATGCTGCAATCGGCTCCGGCAACGCCACCGGTCGTGGTGGGTGCCACCGCTCCGGCAGTTGCGGCTCCAGCACCGGTTGCCAGCGCACCGGCAGAACCGATGCTCAATGACACCGAGGCTTACTTCAATAACGGCATCAAACAGGCGGTCAAGGCGGGCGATATCGATAAGGCGCTGAAACTGATGAATGAGGCCGAAAAACTGGGTTCCACCACCGCTCGTGAAACGTTTATTGGCAGCGTGAAAGGCAAGGGGTAATCCCCCACGCTACCGATGCTGGCTTGATGATTGGTGCGTTTCGGCGCACCTTTTTTCATCTGCCCACCCGCGTTTCCCCACTGATACCGAGCAGAGGGGGACAGCGTGGCGCCAACAGTACGAACTCTCTCGCGTTATGACATCTTCCACTACGACAGCCTGCCGTTTTACCCCCTGATAATGGGGGATGCGTTACGTCACGAATCTGCCTGCCGCTTTTGCGTTTCTGCGTTACAATGGATTTCTGTTAACAGTTTGTATGGCTTGGCGCGGCACGCAGCCTCCGGCCTGGAGTAGCATAATGTCTGACATTAGGGAGCCTATCCTGCCGCCTATTGAGTGGCTGTCTGAACATTCCTCAATACCTGCCGCCGTTAGCGATTGGCTGATGGAGTTAGGTTCCATGACCCGCCGTTTTGAGCGCCATTGTGGCCGTGTGCAGGTAGAACCACAGCGTGAATGCTTCATCACTCGTGACCAGCTTGCCGAAGAGGCGGTTCATCTGCCACACAGCGAGCGCTATTGGCTGCGAGAGATCGTCTTACTGGGTGACGGCGAGCCTTGGCTGCTGGGGCGTACGGTGATCCCACAGGAAACGCTGACCGGGCCGGATCTGGCGCTGGTCGACCTGGGGACGTTGCCACTGGGCCGTTATCTGTTCAGCAGTGAAAGCCTGACTCGTGATTTTATCCATGTTGGCCAGCAGAAGGATCTGTGGGCGCGGCGTTCTCGCCTCCGTCTGGCGGGAAAACCATTGTTACTGACGGAACTGTTTCTACCGGCCTCTCCACTGTATGCGGTGGAAAAGGGCACTCCGGCATAATTAGGGGAGAAAGAACTTTGGAAGGGAGCGTGATTCAAAGCAAATGGCAGGCCTATTGCCATCTGATGCGCATCGATAAGCCGATTGGCACGCTATTGTTGCTGTGGCCCACCCTGTGGGCATTGTGGTTGGCAGGGGGGGGAGTTCCTTCGCCGTCGGTATTGCTGGTATTTGTGCTTGGCGTTTTCCTGATGCGTGCTGCGGGTTGCGTGGTGAATGACTATGCCGATCGCGCTTTCGATGGGCATGTGAAACGCACCGCAGGCCGCCCAATGCCGAGCGGCCGCGTCAGCGAAAAAGAGGCCAAGATCCTGTTTGTCTCGCTGGTGCTGGTTTCCTTTGCGCTGGTGCTGACGTTGAATGCGATGACCATCTGGCTGTCGCTGGCGGCTCTGGCGCTGGCCTGGGTTTACCCGTTTATGAAGCGGGTGACCAATTTGCCTCAGGTGGTGCTGGGGGCGGCGTTTGGCTGGTCGATCCCGATGGCCTATGCCGCTGTCAGCGAGTCGCTGCCACTGAGCTGCTGGTTGCTGTTTCTGGCCAATATCTGCTGGACGGTGGCTTACGATACCTTGTATGCCATGGTCGATCGTGATGACGATGTGAAGATTGGGATCAAATCCACCGCGGTGCTGTTTGGCCGCCATGACAAGCTGATCGTAGGGCTGTTGCAGTTTGCTACGCTGTTACTGATGTTGTGGGTAGGTTATCTGATGCAGTTAGGGGGCGCGTTTTACTGGTCGCTGTTGCTGGCCGGGGCGTTGTTTATCCATCAGCAAAAGCAGGTGGCTGGCCGCGATCGCGATGCCTGCTTCCGTGCCTTCCTGAATAACAACTACGTCGGCTTGGTGTTGTTCATCGGTATTGCGCTTAGCTACGTATGATTTGCCCAACGCAAAAAGTAAAAAGGCATCCATTATCGGATGCCTTTTTCGTGGTAACTGGCCTGTAAGTTACTCGTCTTCTTTTACGACTTCAGCTGTCAGCGCTGGGGTATTGGTTTCTTCCGGCATGCTGACGCTTTCGATGGTCAGCTTGATTTCCGGGGTGATCAGATCGCTCAACATGGTGTAAACCTCCATGGTGTGCTCGCGGATCGCATCGCCAATATCATTGATAAAGCCTTCTTCACGCAGCGTCGCCACCAAGGTGGAGAACACCGCCTTATCGAAGAATTCCGGCGCGTTGATGCCGTGCAGCACCGACAAACGCTGGGCCATAATGCGGCTCTCTTTCTCCAGGGCACCCCGGTTGATACTTGGGTTGGCGCTGAGGATCGACATGGTGATGGCATAGCGTTGCAGGGTTTCACGCACCCCGGCGGCCAACAGCTGCAACGGACGGATGCGCGCAGGGTTCAGCACCAGCTCATCGCCTTTGCTACAAATCAGCTGCTGGCGTATCAACTCTTCGATCAGCGGTTGCAGCACGTCGGCTAGCTGTTCTTTGTCGTAACGCAGGAACAGCTCGGCCTTCAGCATCGGATAGATCAGGCTGACCTGACGCAACAGCTCAACGCGCGACACGCGGCGGTGATGCATCACGATAGAGGCGATCAACGAAGGCAGTACCAACATATGATGGATATTGTTGCGATAGTACGTCATCAGCACCGCCTGCTCGCGCGGCAGAATGATGATGTCGCCGATGTTGTCCTTCTCCACTTCAAACTTGTTCATGTTTAAAGCGTGATCCAGCAACTGGTCTGGCGTTTGCGCGGGTACGGTGGCGTCCGGTGCATACGGCACGTTACGCATTAACTGTAAGTAGCATTCCAACTGCTCAAGCAACTGCTCACGGGTCAGCGAACGTTGGCGTGAGGCCAACAGCGCGGTGGAACACAGGTTCATGGCGTTGGCGGCGGCAGCGTTGTTGATACGCACCATGATCTGAGCCGCCAGATCGTTGACCGCAGGCGTCAGCCAGCTTGGGCGCTGTGCTTCGATCGGGTCGATAGACTCACGCCAATGCGGGACGTTTTGGTTCAGGTACGTAGTCAACGGCAGCGGTTCACCAAAGTTTACGTAGCCCTGGCCGAGGTTGCGTAGCTTGCGCAAGCCACGCACCATTTGCAGCAGACTCTCTTTCTCTTTGGTCGCGCCACGCAGCTCTTTGGCGTAAGTACCTACTTCCATCACGTGCTCGTAACCGATATAAATCGGCACAAGGGTGATCGGACGTGTACCGCCACGCAGCATGGCCTGGATGGTCATCGACAGGGTGCCGGTTTTCGGTTCCAGCAGGCGGCCGGTACGGGAACGCCCGCCTTCAACAAAGTATTCTACCGAGTAACCACGGGTGAACAGCTCACCGAGGTATTCACGAAACACGGTTGAATAGAGTTTGTTGCCCTTGAAGGTGCGGCGAATAAAGAATGCGCCCAGGCGACGGAAGATCGGCCCGGCAGGCCAGAAGTTCAGGTTAATACCCGCTGCGATATGCGGTGGCACCAGCCCTTGATGGTAGAGCACATAGGACAGCAGCAGATAGTCCATATGGCTACGGTGACACGGCACATAGACGATCTCGTGGCCATCCTGCGCCAGCTGACGCACACGCTCGGCGTTGGTGACGTTGATACCCTGATACAGCCGGTTCCAGGTCCAGCTCAACACGCGGTCGGACAGGCGCACCGTTTCATAGGAGAAATCGGCGGCAATCTCTTCCATCAGCGCAATTGCGTTCTGCTGGGCCTTTTCGTGGGAGATCTTTTTGCTGCGCGCTTCATCTTCGATCGCTTTTTCAATCGCCTTGGAGGCCAGCAGCTTGTTGAACAGATCCTGACGGGCTGGCAGGCTTGGCCCAACGGCGGCCAGGCGCTGGCGTGCAAAGTGCATACGTGCGACACGGGCCAGTTTTTGCGCGATGGTCTTATCGGTGCCGTGCTCTGTCGCCATCCGGCGTAGCGACACGGTGTTGGAGAAACGGACAAAGCTGTCACGCCCCAGCCACAGTACAGCGAAGAACTTCTGTACGCCGTTTAGCAGGCGCAGGTGCGGCGTGCCGTGGCCTTCGCGCCCTGGGGAGCGGCCAAACATCACCGATACCGGCAACATCTGAATATCGAGATCCGGGTTGCTGCGGTGCAGATCCAGATAATCGTGAAACAGTTTTACCGATTCTTCTTTGGGGGTGTAATAGCGGAATACGCGTGGGCCATCGTGGATAAACACGTAGCTTGGCAGCACGGTGCCATCGATTTCCAACGGGTTAAGGGGATCGGGCAGATCTTGCGCCAGACACTGGGTGCGCAAGGTGAGTAAATCCGCCTTGGAATTATAAGGTAAAACATACAAAATCGGTCGTGAGGGATCCAACCCTAACTCCGTGACCGGATCTGTTGGGATAACCTTACTTCTTACCAACATTTTTAGTGGTAAGTTCAATATCTTATAATAGATTTTACGCCAACCTGACATGACAACGTGAAGCCTCTTGTTAGCAATTCGCCGCAAGCATACCAGAAACCGGGTAGCAGATCTGTGGCGTTGGGAAATCCACGGCCATTCACGGCAATGGAAGTACATAGTTGAATTATACCTGATGGATATCAAATTGGCCGCTCTAGCGCACTCATGCGCGCGCGGCATTGGTACGACATAGCTAGGTGATTAAGGTATTCCAACCTTGCTGTATACTGCGCTGCGATAAAAATGTGATTGGGCTGGCAAATCTGTCTGGAACGTTGCGGCTGCAACACGACGGGTACATGATCCATCTTGGAGAAAGGCGTTCTTAACTATGGCAAATCAAGCAACTGGCCTGACGCGTATCATTAAAGCGGCAGGCTATTCCTATAAAGGTTTAACCGCTGCCTGGCAGAACGAAGCCGCATTCCGTCAGGAACTGGTGGCGACGGTGGTGGCTATCATCGTGGCGGTTTGGCTGGATGTGGGAGCGATAGCGCGCATCTTGTTGATCGGCTCGGTGCTGCTGGTGATGATTGTCGAAATCCTCAACAGTGCGATTGAGGCCGTTGTCGATCGCGTGGGGACGGAATATCACGAGCTTTCCGGGCGGGCCAAAGATATGGGCTCGGCGGCGGTATCGCTGGCAATCATTCTGGCGCTGTTCGTTTGGGCTTCGGTACTTTGGCAGCATTTGGCGTGAAAACCAGCGGGTATCGTTGCGATCACGCTCGCTACCTGCTGATTTTTATTTATTCTTCGGTTCCCAATCCAGACTTAGCTGTATATACTCACAGCAAGACTGTATAAACAAACAGGGGGCGGAATGAAAGCACTAACTACCAGACAGCAAGAGGTCTACGACCTGATTCGCGATCATATTTCGCAAACGGGCATGCCACCGACGCGTGCCGAGATCGCAATGCGCCTGGGGTTCCGCTCACCAAATGCTGCAGAAGAGCACTTGAAAGCACTGGCTCGCAAAGGCGTTATCGAGATCATCTCCGGTGCATCACGCGGTATCCGCTTGCTGATGGAAGATGAAGAGGGGTTACCTCTGGTGGGCCGTGTGGCTGCCGGTGAACCTCTGTTGGCTCAGCAGCACATTGAAGGGCACTATAAGGTGGACCCTTCACTGTTCAAGCCTAATGCCGATTTCCTGCTGCGCGTTAGCGGCATGTCGATGCGCGACATCGGCATCCTGGATGGCGATCTGCTGGCAGTGCATAAGACTCAAGACGTACGCAACGGCCAGGTCGTCGTCGCCCGCATTGAAGACGAGGTCACGGTCAAACGCCTGAAGAAACACGGTAACGTTGTCGAACTGCTGCCAGAAAACAGCGAATTCCAACCGATCGTGGTCGATCTGCGCCAGCAGAACTTCACCATCGAAGGCCTGGCGGTGGGTGTGATCCGCAACGGCGACTGGATCTAACCGTTTTACCTCGTATTACAGCCCTTTAAAACGGCAAACCTCGCCCCAACTCTGGGGCGATGTCATTTCTAAGCTACGCTAAAATCCATGCTTGTACGGGAACATATCGCCATGCGCCTGCTTTCTGCCTTCACCAGTGACACCGACAAAGCTCTGTGGCGTCTGGCGTTGCCGATGATCTTCTCCAATATTACCGTCCCCTTGCTTGGCCTGGTGGATACCGCCGTTATCGGTCATCTCGATAGCCCTAGCTACCTTGGCGGGGTCGCGGTGGGATCAATGGCCACCAGCTTCCTGTTTATGTTGTTGTTGTTCCTGCGTATGAGCACCACCGGGCTGACGGCGCAGGCGCTGGGTGCGCAAGATCCCTACCGGCTGGCTCGCGCATTTATGCAGCCGTTATTGTTGGCGCTGGTGGCCGGGCTGGCGATTGTGCTGTTGCGAGCCCCGTTGATCACCTTGGCGCTGAACATTGTGGGGGGCGATCGGGAAGTATTGGTTCAGGCCAGGCTATTTTTGGAGATCCGCTGGCTGAGTGCCCCGGCGGCGTTGGCCAATATGGTGTTGCTCGGTTGGTTGCTGGGAGTTCAATACGTGAGGGCGCCGGTGATCCTGTTGATTGTCGGTAACCTGCTGAACATCGTGCTGGATATCTGGCTGGTAATGGGGCTGGGTTGGAACGTGCAGGGGGCCGCAACTGCCACGGTGATTGCGGAGTACGCCACGCTGTTGCTGGGTTTGTGGTTAGCATGGCGGGTACTACGCATGCGGGGGATTTCGCTGACAATGCTGCGAACCGCGTGGCGTGGGGATATGCGCCGCCTGTTGGCACTTAACCGCGACATCATGCTGCGTTCGTTATTACTGCAACTGTGTTTCGCTTCGTTGACCATTCTGGGAGCCCGCATGGGCGGAGAGGTGGTGGCGGTGAATGCGGTGCTGATGAATCTACTGACCTTTACCGCCTATGCTCTGGATGGTTTTGCCTACGCGGTGGAAGCCCATTCCGGCCACGCCTATGGTGCGCGGGACGGGCGGCAACTGCGTAAAGTATGGCGTGCCGCCTGTCGGCAGGCTTGCCTGGTTGCCTGTGGTTTTGCCGTTATTTATCTGTTCGCCGGGCAGCAGATTGTGGCGGGCTTAACCTCGCTGCCGGAGTTGCGTGCGCTGGCAAATCATTATCTGCCCTGGCAGGTGGTGCTGCCTCTGGTGGGGGTTTGGTGCTATCTGCTGGATGGCATGTTTATCGGCGCCACCCGTGGCGCAGAAATGCGTAACAGCATGGCGGTAGCCGCAGTGGGCTACGGGCTGACGTTGTTCACCCTGCCGGAATTGGGCAACCACGGTTTATGGCTGGCTCTGGCGGTATTCCTGGCACTGCGCGGGGCTGCTTTGGGCTGGGTTTGGCACCGTCATAGCGTGCAAGGCACCTGGTTTTCATCCCCTAACTAGCGATACATAGGCCAGACTAGTTGATGATTCTGGATGGGTATTCACATTTGGTTACATGTGTTGAGGGCTGTTTTGCTTCGCTTGCTTACTGTTTTAACGGTGTTTTTTGCTATTAAGACTTTTCCTAACCCTATTTCATGCTGCTTTTCGGGTGCTTTTCGTGATGGGTGACTATAGTTAATCACGTGGCTGGCGAATTAAGCCCGCGCTTAATTGGCAACGGACGCATTAGATAACCTTAAATTTGACTCAGTTAAGTCCAGCCAGATTTATCTAAAACTGACAACCAAGAGTAACGGAGAGATTATGAACAAAGATCAAGCCGACGGTAACTGGAAGCAGTTTAAAGGTAAAGTGAAGGAAAAATGGGGCAAGCTGACCGATGACGATATCACCGTGATCGAAGGGAAACGCGAACAGCTGGTCGGTAAAATCCAGGAACGCTATGGCTACCAGAAAGAGGCAGCCGAAAAAGAAGTCAAAGCCTGGGAAGAACACAGCAAGTATCGTTGGTAGCGCGATGAGCCGCTGAGTATTGCGGCGCTACGACACCATCCGGCCTGGCAGATTTCCCCCCTGCCACGGCCACGGGAACAAGGATGTACCCGCTCCCTCCTGCAACCCAATCCGCTTATTTTTTCTTCACCACAATGCTGTGGTCATGATCGCAATCGTGTTGGTTTTCACAATTTTCTACCACCACACAGGCAGAACACAGACCGTGGGCTTCCACTACGCTGTGGCGCAGCACAAACCCTGATTCTTGAGCCAGTTTCTGCAAGGTTTCTTCCACCCCTTCGGTAGTACGCTCCGTGACCTGTCCGCAGCGATCGCAGATAAACAGGGCGGAGGTATGCATCGGCTGTTCGAAGTGGTGGCACAGCACATAGCTGTTTGCCGATTCAACGCGGTGGATAAATCCCTGTTCCAGCAAGAAATCCAGTGCACGATAGACCGTAGGTGGTTTGGCCTGCGGCTCTGCCACACGCAGTAAATCCAGCAAATCGTAAGCGCTGATGGCGCCGGGTTGCTCAGCCATCAGGCGTAACACTTCCAGCCGTTGCGGGGTCAGTCGCACGTTGCGTTGCTGACAGAGTTGTTCAGCCTGCGCGAGCAGCTTTTCCTGGTTGGTTGAGTTCATGGCAATTATCCGGCTATGCAAAGAAGCCGATTTTATCATGTTTCAACGCAATCGCCGAGGGTTGCCCCGCTTTCCCTGGATAACGCAGCAAATCGGGCGATTTTGCGCAGCAAGACTAGGCACAATGAGATGTGGATCACGATTTGCCGCTTTATGTCATAGGCTCCACTCGGGCACGGCGGTATAACCCGTAAGGTGTCAAACCTTTCAGGAGCCTGGGATGTCAGAAAGAGAGAAATTGCTGCGTGGTGAGGTATATAACAGCCGTGATGATGAGCTGATTGCCATGTACCATCGGGCGAGGAGCCTGACTAAACAGCTCGCAGCGTTGGACTCACCTCAGTCTGAAGAGAAACAGCGTCTGTTGCGTGAGTTGTTTGCAGCATGGGGTGATGACAGCTGGATTGAATTACCGTTCTGGTGCGACTATGGCCAGCATATCAGCATTGGCAGGAATTGCTTTATCAACGTCAATGCGGTGTTTCTTGACTGCAACACCATCACCATTGGTGATAACACGCTGATTGGCCCAAACGCGCAAATCTACACGCCAAGCCACCCGCTCAAGGCCAGCGAGCGGTTTACCGGCAATGCCGATTTTCCGTTCCATACCTCAGCCAAGCCGGTGGTGATTGGCAGTAACGTCTGGATTGGCGGCAACGTGGTGATCCTGCCTGGCGTCACCATTGGTGATGGCACTACCATCGGCGCAGGCAGCGTGGTGACCGAGGATATTCCGGCTAACGTGTTGGCGCTTGGGCAGCCGTGTCGCGTGATCCGACAATTGGAATAGGGCCGAGAGAAAACGTTACCGCTCTGAGATCCTAATCAGAATGAACGACGGTTTCCCCAAGACCGTCGATTGCCGTTATAATAGCCATTTGCGGCATCGGCACAACGCGCTGATTGTCGAGTCCCGGACTTATCAGGTAGCCAGTAACTCAGCATGACGAAAGATATTAATAATACCCAATACGCCGCCAATCGTTTTTCCATTGCCCCTATGCTGGACTGGACCGATCGCCATTGCCGTTACTTCCATCGCCTGCTGAGTAAGGAAACGCTGCTGTACACCGAAATGGTGACCACCGGCGCGATCATCCACGGTAAAGGTGACTACCTGGCATACAGCGAGGAAGAGCACCCCGTGGCTTTGCAGCTAGGGGGCAGCGATCCGGCAGCACTGGCGCACTGTGCCAAACTGGCGGAACAGCGTGGCTATGACGAGATCAACCTTAATGTCGGTTGCCCGTCGGATCGGGTACAAAACGGCATGTTTGGTGCTTGTCTGATGGGGCAGGCGACCTTGGTGGCCGACTGTATCAAGGCGATGCGCGACGTGGTGTCGATCCCGGTGACGGTAAAAACCCGTATTGGCATTGATGATCAGGACAGCTATGAGTTCCTGTGCGATTTTATCTCTACCGTTGCCGGGCGTGGGGAATGCGATATGTTCACCATTCATGCCCGTAAAGCCTGGCTTTCCGGCCTGAGCCCGAAAGAAAACCGTGAAGTCCCTCCGTTGGACTATCCGCGTGTTTATCAGTTGAAACGTGACTTCCCGGCGTTGACCATTGCGATCAACGGCGGCGTGAAAACGCTGGAAGAAGCCCAACAGCACCTGCAGCATCTGGACGGTGTGATGATGGGGCGCGAGGCGTACCAAAATCCTGGCATTCTGGCGCGGGTGGACAGCGAGATTTTCGGCCGCCAGAGCGAGGTGATGGACAGCGTGGCGATTATCGAATCGCTGTATCCGTACATCGAGCGCGAGCTAGCGAACGGAACCTATCTGGGTCACATCACTCGCCATATTCTTGGCCTGTTCCAGGGCATTCCTGGCGCGCGGCAGTGGCGCCGCCATCTGAGTGAAAATGCCCATAAGCCAGGGGCCGATGTGCGCACCGTCGAACAGGCTTTGGCATTGGTGCGCTCACCTCGCACTGAAATGGCATAATCGGCAAAAAATTTGACTAAAAGTTGGTTTTTTTGACCAATGGCGCCACCGGTTGTGGCGCTATTTTTATATAATTTCAATAAGTTATCATTGACTTCAAGTTGGCACGTTTCTTGTAAAGAACAAGACAGACCTATTGTTTTGCCAAGGAGCAACCCATGTTAGAACTGTTCTTTCTGATCGGCTTTGTCGCCATGCTGCTGGTAACGGGTATTTCACTGCTGGGCGTGATGGCTGCGTTATTTGTGGCCGCGGCTTTTATGCTGCTGGGCGGGCTGTTTGCCATGGTGTTTAAACTGCTGCCGTGGCTGATCCTGGCGGTGGTTGGCGTGTGGATATACCGTTCTATGCAGAAACCACAGATACGGCGCTATTAATATTTTTTGCCGAAATATCAGTCAGTCACGCTGAAACTCACTAGGCAGATTGCTTGCCAGTGTGGCGGGGATCACAGCTTGATGTTTTAAATGCGAATGCGGCACATTAATCATATTTTTTACTTATCGAGGCTGCTAGGATGGCTCCGCAGCAGTGATGCTAATCATTTTCATCACCGCGAGAGCTGACAAGAGTGTTGCTTGAAGCAACCCCCATCTCTGGCGGACTCTGCTCTACCCCTACAAAGCGCTGTAAACTAGAAAGGGCCCCTTATGAGGCCCTTTCTTTTTGCTGCTACAGGACAGGGATCAGCAGGCTGGAACCGCTGGTCTGGCGGCTTTCCAGGATCTGGTGTGCCCGCTGGGCATCTGCCAACGCAAACTTTTGTGTTTCCTTCACGTCAACGTTGATCGCACCACTGCCTATCAGCGAAAACAGCTCGTTACTGGCAAACTGCAATTCCTGGCGGTTGGTGATGTAACCGTTGAGTGAAGGGCGGGTGACGTACAGCGAGCCTTTCTGATTGAGTAACGCCAGATCGACGCCGGTAACCGGGCCGGAGGCATTACCAAAGCTCACCATCAGCCCGCGGCGCTTCAGGCTGTTCAAAGAGTCCTGCCAGGTACTTTGCCCTACGGAGTCATAGACCACGTTAACCTTTTCGCCGTTGGTCAGTTCAGCTACGCGCTGGGCAATGTTTTCCTGGCGATAATTGATGGTAGCCCAGGCTCCGGCACGCAAGGCAAGCTCTGCTTTTTCATCTGAACCCACGCTGCCGATCAGTTTGGCACCCAACGCTTTGGCCCACTGACAGGCAATCAGCCCGACGCCCCCTGCGGCGGCATGGAACAGGAACACCTCTCCTGGCTTGATCTCATAGGTTTGTCGCAGCAGATAATGTACGGTCAACCCTTTGAGGAACGAGGCAGCACCCTGTTCGAAAGTGAGGTTATCCGGCAGGATAGCTATCTTTTCCAGCGGGACGTTGTGAACTTCGCTATAGGCACCCAGTGCGGACTGGGCATAAACCACGCGATCGCCCGGTTTGACCGCGCTGACACCTGCCCCGACCTTGATGACTATCCCAGCCGCTTCGGTACCTAACCCGCTAGGGAAGTTTGCCGGTGGGTACAGGCCGCTACGTACGTAGGTATCGATATAGTTGATACCGATCGCCTTGTTCTCGACCTGAACCTCCCCCGCAGCGGGATCGACAGGAGTAAAATCAACATACTGCAGCACTTCTGGGCCGCCGGTGGCGGAGAATTGGATGCGTTTTGACATGTTGCTACCTCGTTTAAATGGCTGTTTTCACCCTACGCTTATCAGCCCACACTATCTAGCTCGTTGCGCAGTGATTAATCCTTTTTTGCGCAGGGAATCATGACTGAAAATCACGTATACTCTTGCGTCAGCTACCCCCATTCGCAACTGAATAAAGAATAGGCTTCATGGCAGGCAAAAAACCAACCAACAAGACAAACACGTACGAACCCAGAGACCGCCAGATGGAAGGGCTGAAGATGCCGCCACATTCGCTGGAGGCGGAGCAGTCCGTGTTGGGCGGTTTGATGCTGGATAACGAACGCTGGGATAACGTGGCGGAGCGCGTGGTCGCCAACGACTTCTTCAGCCGTCCACACCGCCTGATCTTTACCGAAATGCAGCGTCTGCTGGAGATGAGCCGGCCCATCGACCTGATCACGCTGTCCGAATCGTTGGAACAGAGGGGCGATCTGGAAACGGTGGGCGGTTTTGCCTATCTGGCAGAATTATCGAAAAACACCCCAAGTGCGGCCAACATTGGTGCATATGCCGACATCGTACGTGAACGTGCGGTAGTTCGTGAAATGATCTCCGTCGCCAACGAAATCGCCGATGCGGGTTACGATCCGCAAGGGCGCAGTAGCGAAGATCTGCTCGATCTGGCGGAATCCCGGGTATTCCAGATCGCGGAAAACCGTGCCAGCAAAGATGAAGGCCCCAAAGGTATCGAACGTATTCTGGAAGATACCGTCGCCCGCATTGAACAGCTCTATCAGCAGCCGCACGACGGTGTTACCGGCGTAGACACCGGCTATCACGATCTCAACAAGAAAACCGCCGGTCTGCAAAAGTCTGACCTGATCATCGTCGCGGCCCGTCCGGCAATGGGTAAAACCACCTTCGCGATGAACCTGTGCGAACATGCCGCGATGACGCAGGATAAACCGGTGCTGATCTTCAGCCTGGAGATGCCCTGCAACCAGATTATGATGCGTATGCTGGCCTCGCTGTCGCGCGTGGATCAGACCCGTATCCGTACCGGCCAACTGGATGACGAGGATTGGGCGCGGATCTCGAGCACCATGGGGATCCTGCTGGAGAAGCGCAATATGTATATTGACGACTCCTCTGGCCTGACGCCTACCGAAGTGCGCTCCCGCGCGCGGCGTATTTTCCGTGAACATGACGGGATCAGCCTGATCATGATCGACTACCTGCAGTTGATGCGCGTGCCGTCACTCTCCGACAACCGTACCTTGGAGATTGCTGAAATTTCCCGCTCGCTCAAAGCGTTGGCGAAAGAGCTGCAGGTGCCGGTGGTGGCACTGTCGCAGTTGAACCGTAGCCTGGAACAGCGCGCCGATAAGCGCCCGGTTAACTCCGACCTGCGTGAATCTGGCTCCATCGAGCAGGATGCCGACCTGATTATGTTCATCTACCGTGATGAGGTTTATCACGAGAACAGCGATCTGAAAGGGATTGCCGAAATTATTCTGGGTAAGCAGCGTAACGGCCCGATTGGTACCGTACGCCTGACTTTTAACGGCCAGTGGTCACGCTTCGATAACTATGCGGGGCCACAATATGATGACGAATAATCAGCTAAGGAATTGAAATGAAAGCGGCAACTGCTGTTATCGACCGCCGCGCCCTGCGACACAACCTGCAACAGATCCGTCGCCTGGCGCCGCAAAGCCGCCTGATTGCCGTGGTGAAAGCCAACGCCTATGGACATGGCCTGTTGGAAACGGCTCATACCTTGCAAGATGCCGACTGTTACGGCGTAGCGCGTATCGGCGAAGCATTGATGCTGCGTGCCGGTGGCATCGTTAAACCGATCCTGCTGCTGGAAGGTTTTTTCTGTGCTGAAGATTTGCCCGCGCTGGTGGCGAATAATATCGAAACCGCCGTTCACAGCATCGAACAGCTTGAAGCGCTGGAGCAGGTTGAACTGGCGCACCCGGTATCGGTATGGATGAAGCTCGATAGCGGTATGCATCGTCTGGGCGTGCGTCCGGAACAGGCAGAGGCGTTCTACCAGCGTTTGAGCGCCTGTCGCAACGTGGTTCAGCCTGTCAATATCATGAGCCACTTCAGCCGCGCCGACGAGCCCTTGGTGGATGCTACCGAAAAGCAAATCAGCTGCTTTGAGCATTTCGCCAACGATAAGCCGGGCCTGAAGTCGATCGCGGCTTCCGGTGGGATCTTGCTGTGGCCACAGGCTCATCGTGACTGGGTACGCCCGGGGATTATCCTGTATGGCGTATCCCCGTTGGAGAAGCCCTACGCCGATCATTTTGGGCTGCAACCAGCCATGACGCTGAAATCCAGCCTGATCGCGGTGCGTGAGCATCGAGCTGGTGAACCGGTGGGCTACGGCGGGCTATGGGTGAGTGAACGAGATACCCGCCTGGGCGTAGTGGCGATGGGCTATGGCGACGGTTATCCACGCAGTGCGCCTTCTGGCACGCCGGTATGGCTGAACGGACGTGAAGTACCGATCGTCGGCCGCGTCTCCATGGATATGATTTCCGTCGATCTGGGGCCGGATGCCAGCGATAAGGTGGGTGACGAAGTGGTGCTGTGGGGTAATGAACTGCCGGTTGAACGGGTGGCTGCCTTTAGCGGCATCAGCGCTTATGAACTGATCACCAAGCTTACCCAGCGCGTCACGATGGAATATATAGGCGAGTAACTTCCCCAAGTCTCACACTACTGCGTAAGGGCGCCGCATGTGCGCCCGCTTAACGTATTAGGTGAGGAGGAGCTTTACTTCTTCACTGCCAGCCACTGGCCGATAATCTTCTGATACTCCCCGCTGGCCTTGCTCAAGTGCAGCCACTGATCGACATACAGCTTCCAACTCATATCATCACGCGGCAACATATAGGCCTTCTCACCGTACTGCATCGGCTTATCCGGGTTCACCGCACACAGCTTGGGATAACGTTTCTGCTGGTACAGGGCTTCGGAGGCATCGGTGATCATCACGTCGGCCTTGCGATCCACCAACTGCTGGAAAATGCCCATATTATCGTGGGACAGCGTCAGGTTGGCCTTGGGCAGATGAGCACGGACAAAGGCTTCGTTAGTGCCACCGGCAGGCTCGATCAGCCGCACCGCAGGTTTGTTAATCTGCTCAATGGTGCGGTATTTTTTCACGTCGGTACAACGTACCAGCGGGATCTTGCCGTCGGTATCAAGCCGCTCGGCAAAAAACACCTGCTTCTGGCGTTCCAGCGTCACTGAGATCCCCCCCATGGCGATATCACATTTCCCGGCCACGAAGTCAGGCGTCAGGGTTTTCCAGGTGGTTTTTACCCATTTCACTTTGGCCCCCAGACTGTTGGCCAGCGACTCGGCCATAGCGATATCAATGCCTTCGTAGCTGCCATCCTCTTTCAGGAAGGTGTAGGGCTTGTAATCGCCGGTGGTACAGACCGTCAGCGTTTTTTGCTGCAATACCTTGTCCAGATTGGATTGTGCGCTGGCGCTCCCGGTGGCGACCAGCAAGGCGAGAGGCAATAGTTTTTTCATCAAATTTCCTTTTCATGTCGACAAATACATTTGTGGTTTTATGCGCGGTTTTGCCGTTAATTGTTGTTGGTTTGCGTAATTTGGCCGTTTTTTATGCCATTTCTGAGCAAGGAAGCTGGCTTTGCTGCTATGTCTCTCACAACCCGCCAGCACCGATGGTTGCAAGACTAAAAAAGCTGCTAGTCTGTAGCGTCAACATTTATTAACACATTTTACAGGTGGCTATGTACAACATTGACGATTTTGATATGAAAATCCTGACGCTGTTACAGGCCAATGGCCGTCTGACCAATCAGGAACTGAGCGAACTGGTCGGGCTTTCGGCCTCGCAATGCTCGCGCCGCCGTATCAGCCTGGAGCAGGCCCAGTTGATCAAAGGGTATCACGCCAGGTTGGCACCGGAGGCGATGGGATTAGGACTGGTGGGGCTGATAGAGGTAAGCCTGCTGACCCATACCCAAGAGCAGATCGACAGTTTCCATCAGATGCTGGCAGAAGTGGACGCAATTGTTGACGTTTATAAAACTACCGGCGATGCCGACTACCTGCTGAAAGTGGCGGTAGCAGACCTGCCAGCGTTAAGTGAGTTTATCAGCCAGAAGCTTTCCCGCCATAAAAGCGTCGGGCATATCAAAACGGCGGTGGTGCTGGAACGGATCAAAGAAAACGGTTTGCTTCCGGTGACCAGATAAAGCTAAAACCCAACGCCGATTTGTGGCTATATTAGGGACTGTGCCCGAACAACCAAAATCAGGAGAACCAACCCGTGTTCCAGAATGTTGAAGCCTATGCAGGTGACCCGATCCTGTCGCTGATGGAAAAATTCAAAAAAGATCCCCGTGCGCACAAGGTGAACCTGAGTATTGGCCTTTACTACAATGAGCAAGGCATCATCCCACAGATGAAGGCCGTTGCCGCTGCTGAAGCCCAACTTAACAGCGTTGAACAGGGGGCCTCGGTCTACCTGCCGATGGAAGGCCTACAGCCTTACCGTAGCGCAATCCAGCAACTGTTATTTGGTGCTGAACACCCCATGCTGCAACAAGGGCGCATTGCCACCGTTCAAACCGTGGGCGGTTCTGGTGCGTTGAAAGTGGGGGCTGACTTCCTGAAAAGCTATTTCCCGGACTCTCAGGTTTGGGTCAGCGATCCGACTTGGGAAAACCACGTGGCCATCTTTGGTGGCGCCGGTTTCAAAGTGAATACTTACCCCTATTTCGACGGTGAAAAACTGGGGGTGAAATTTGATGCCATGCTGAGCACGCTGCAACAGCTGCCGGCCAAGAGCATTGCCCTGCTGCATCCTTGCTGTCATAACCCGACCGGTTCCGATCTCACCAATGCCCAGTGGGATCAGGTGGTTAAAGTGATCGCCGAACGTGAACTGATCCCGTTCCTCGACATCGCCTATCAAGGCTTTGGCGGCGGAATGGATCAGGATGCCTACGCCATTCGCGCCATTGCGGCTGCCGGTTTGCCGTGCCTGGTGAGCAACTCATTCTCGAAAATCTTCTCACTGTACGGTGAGCGCGTGGGTGGGCTTTCTGTGGTGTGTGAAAGCAGCGAAGCCGCCGAGCGTGTGCTGGGGCAGCTGAAAGCGACCGTGCGCCGTAACTACTCCAGCCCACCGAACTTCGGTGCTCAGGTGGTGGCAAAAGTGCTGAACGATGCGCAGTTGAAAGCGCAATGGTTGGCCGAAGTGGAGTCCATGCGCAACCGTATTCTGGAGATGCGTAAAGCGCTGGTCGAAACGCTCAAGGGCGCGTTGCCACAGCGTAACTTCGATTACCTGCTCGAGCAGCGCGGCATGTTCAGCTACACCGGCTTCAGCGCGGCTCAGGTTGACCGGCTGCGTGAAGAGTTCGGTGTCTATCTGATCCACAGCGGTCGTATGTGTGTGGCGGGCCTGAACCACAATAACGTTCGTCAAGTGGCCGAGGCCTTTGCCGCGGTGCAGTAACGACCTGAATGCATTGATTTTAGGGGCGATAGCGATATCGCCCCTTATTGTTTCTGCGTGTTGGCGGTTGCCGCCAACTGGATAAAGAATATACTGTCTGAGAGCGCTAAGACTTTTCGCAAGCGCCATCAAGCCTTGCTTTCAGCGACCAGGCGCGGTTCTCTATCTGACTGGCAGGGTATCTGGCTGGTAACAGCATACTCACAGTGGTTCGCGCCGCATTGTGTCTTTCGGGAAATAACCCAATGAATAACTCAGCACTGCTGGAATACTGCATGGCGAAACCTGGCGCACACCAAAGCGATCAAAACCAATGGCAGGCCAGCCAGATCAAGGTGGGTGATGTCATGTTCGCTATGGTGTGTGAAGTGCAGGGTCGCCCAGCGTTGGCGATCAAAAGCAGCCCGGAGCTGGCAGAAAGCCTACGTGAGCAGCATCCGGAAATCGTCCCCTGCGAACATTTGAATAAAGCCCATTGGAACGCGGTATTTCTGGACGGCAACTTGCCCAATTCGCAGTTTTATCATTTGATCGACAGCTCATATCGTTTGGTGCTGGAAGGGTTGCCCGATCAGGTGCGCCAAGAGCTGCGCATTTGAATTTATAGGTGGCCAGGCCTGTTGGCTCAAGAGTGGCGACAGGCCAGAGGACGACGCCCCCGATACCTATGGGGAAATTTTATTTTGTAGGCCAATATCGTTTACTGCGTTATTTAGTTCTGAGAAACAGGATTGGCAAGGTTTTTTTTGGTTTAATTCCACTAATTAGATTATTTTCTATTAATTGGCGCATATTTAAATTTTGATAAAAATAGGGTTATAATTTATTTTAAATACACGGAACTGTTAATTAAGAGAGTTCTCATTGGAATTTAAATTATGACTGTGTTATTAATGCGTCTATATCAATCTGCTTAAAGGCAAATAAGGATAAGGGATCCGTAGGGGAACCTACTAAAAGGAAATTTAATTATGAAACTGCATCATTCAATATTTCTCGTACTGCCACTGCTCGTTTATTCCTCATTATCATTGGCGGCGCCAAATTGTGCAATAAAAGAACAAAAACTGCGAGAGCAGCTCGAGTACGCGACGCGTTATGGCAATGTCCATCGTGTTGAGGGGCTGAATCGGGCCTTGGCCAATGTGCAGACCTACTGCCACGGTGGTTACAAAGGCCGTTATAATAGATACGATTATGCACCTGCCACTCAGCCGTTCGAATTCGATCGCCAGTATGAAATTGCCAAGAAGCAACGTAAGGTAGAGAAAAGAAAACAAGAGCTATATGAAGCACAGCTCAAAGGCAAACCGAGCAAAATTGCTAAGCGACAGAGAAAATTAGCTGAGGCCGAATTTGAACTGAAGCAGGTGGAGTCATGGGGAAGGTAGCCTTGCCGATATGAGTATATTTTAGCTGCAGATAAATAATGCTGAATTTGGGTGGTGAGAGTTATTTCACCACTGCGCGGCACTTACATATCCGTGTGATAGTTAAAACCCCAAATCCGCTCCTGCCATTCTAAGGTGGAAACTTATTGCTGTCCCTAGGTTGCGCCGTAATAACGGCCAACATGCCGAGCTTGGTGTTCGGAATGTTGGCCACGGTGTTATCTCTGCAACATCGGTTTCAGGAACCGCGCGGTATGAGACTCTTTACAGTTGGCCACGGTTTCCGGCGTGCCGGACACCAGGATCTCACCGCCGCCGCTGCCGCCTTCTGGCCCCAGATCGACGATCCAGTCCGCCGTCTTGATGACGTCCAGGTTGTGTTCAATCACCACGATGGTGTTGCCCTGATCGCGTAACTGATGCAGTACCGCCAGCAACTGCTGGATATCGGCGAAGTGTAGGCCGGTAGTAGGCTCATCGAGGATATACAGCGTCTGACCAGTACCCCGTTTCGACAGCTCACGCGCCAGTTTCACACGCTGCGCTTCACCACCGGAAAGGGTGGTGGCCGACTGCCCGAGGCGGATATAGGAAAGCCCAACCTCCATCAACGTTTGCAGCTTACGCGCCAAGGCGGGCACGGCATCGAAGAAGTCACGGGCTTCCTCAATGGTCATTTCCAGCACTTCATGGATGTTTTTACCCTTGTACTTCACTTCCAACGTTTCGCGGTTATAGCGTTTGCCTTTGCACTGATCGCAAGGCACGTAGATATCCGGCAGGAAGTGCATCTCTACCTTGATCACGCCGTCGCCCTGGCAGGCTTCGCAGCGGCCGCCCTTGACGTTAAAGCTGAAACGGCCCGGCGTGTAGCCACG
This sequence comes from Serratia sp. JSRIV006, assembly GCF_019968685.1. Taxonomy (NCBI): domain Bacteria; kingdom Pseudomonadati; phylum Pseudomonadota; class Gammaproteobacteria; order Enterobacterales; family Yersiniaceae; genus Serratia; species Serratia sp. JSRIV006. Next base: position 5,192,279 of record NZ_CP074137.1, on the reverse strand, counting down.
GGTACGGGATTCAGGTACTCCGGCAAACAGCTCGCGCACCGGGGTGAAGATCCCGGTATAGGTGGCCGGGTTAGAGCGTGGCGTACGGCCAATTGGGCTCTGATCGATATCGATCACCTTGTCGAAATGTTCCAGGCCGGTCACTTCGCGGTAAGGAGCCGCTTCGGCAATGGTTGCACCGTTGAGCTGGCGTTGGGCGATCGGGAACAGCGTATCGTTGATCAGCGTTGACTTGCCGGAACCGGAAACGCCGGTAATGCAGGTAAACAGCCCGACAGGCAGCGTAAGCGTCACGTCCTTCAGGTTGTTGCCGCGTGCGCCGCTGAGTTTCAGCACTTTGCTCGGATCCGCGGGCACGCGTTCGGCCGGAATGGCGATTGAGCGCTTGCCGCTAAGGAACTGACCGGTCAGTGAATCCGGTTGGGCCATGATGTCATCGACGGTGCCTTCCGCTACCACCTGGCCGCCGTGAACACCAGCACCAGGGCCGATATCGATCACGTGGTCGGCTGCGCGGATTGCATCTTCATCGTGTTCTACCACGATCACCGTGTTACCCAGGTTACGCAGGTGGATCAGGGTTTCCAGCAAGCGTTCGTTATCGCGCTGGTGCAGGCCAATGGATGGCTCATCCAGCACGTACATCACGCCTACCAGACCAGCACCGATCTGGCTTGCCAGGCGAATACGCTGGGCTTCACCGCCGGACAGCGTTTCCGCAGAGCGTGACAGTGAAAGGTAGTTCAGCCCGACGTTAACCAGGAACTTGAGACGATCGCCGATCTCTTTCAACACCTTCTCGGCGATCTGGGCACGTTGACCGCTCAGCTTCATATTCTGGAAGAAGGTCATGGCATGGCCGATGCTGAGCTCGGAGATCTCCGGCAGCGTAGTATCTTCCACGAACACGTTACGGGCTTCTTCACGCAGGCGGGTGCCACGGCACGAGGCGCAAGGGCGGTTGCTGATAAATTTGGCCAGCTCTTCACGCACCGCGCTGGATTCGGTTTCTTTGTAGCGGCGCTCCATATTATGCAGCACGCCTTCAAACGGATGGCGGCGCACGGTGGTGTCACCGCGATCGTTGATGTATTTGAATTCGACCGACTCTTTGCCCGAACCGCTCAGTACCGCTTTCTGCACGTTGGCATCCAGGCTGCTGAACGGGGCTTCCACATCAAAGCTATAGTGCTCCGCCAGCGAGCGCAGCATCTGGAAATAATAGAAATTACGGCGGTCCCAACCGCGGATAGCGCCACCGGCCAGAGAAAGCTCGGGGTTCTGAACCACACGCTCAGGATCGAAGAACTGCTGCACGCCCAGTCCGTCACAAGTAGGGCAGGCGCCGGCCGGGTTGTTGAACGAGAACAGCCGGGGTTCCAGCTCGCGCATGCTGTAGCCGCAGATGGGGCAGGCAAAGTTGGCGGAGAACAGCAGTTCATCGGCCTTTTCGTCATCCATATCGGCGACGACGGCGGTACCGCCGGACAGTTCCAATGCGGTTTCAAACGATTCGGCCAAACGCTGTGCCAGATCGTCACGCACTTTGAAACGGTCCACCACTACTTCAATGGTGTGTTTCTTTTGCAGTTCCAGCTTTGGCGGATCGGAGAGATCGCACACTTCACCGTCGATACGCGCGCGGATATAGCCCTGGGTTGCCAGGTTTTCCAGCGTCTTGGTGTGTTCACCCTTACGATCTTTAACTACCGGTGCCAACAGCATCAGGCGTTTGCCTTCCGGCTGGTTGAGCACGTTATCCACCATCTGGCTGACGGTTTGTGCCGCCAGCGGAACGTGGTGATCCGGACAACGCGGTTCGCCGACGCGGGCAAACAGCAGGCGCAGGTAATCGTGGATCTCGGTGATGGTCCCGACCGTGGAGCGCGGGTTATGCGAGGTCGATTTCTGCTCGATGGAGATCGCCGGGGATAGACCTTCAATATGGTCGACGTCCGGTTTTTCCATCAGCGAAAGAAACTGGCGAGCGTAGGCAGAGAGCGACTCAACGTAGCGCCGCTGCCCCTCGGCATACAGGGTATCAAAAGCCAGTGAGGACTTGCCTGAACCTGATAAACCGGTGACGACGATCAGCTTGTCGCGCGGGATAATCAGGTTGATGTTTTTGAGATTGTGGGTTCGAGCACCACGAACTTCGATATTGTCCATTTACACTTCCCGTCTTGATGATACACCGCGCCTGTCTGCGTTCTTTTGTGGGCGATTATGTGATCTATTGCGCAAAAAAACGGCTCGGCCAGTACGAAACGCATAATTATGGCACAAAAAAACCTGAATGAATATCCAGTATACGAATGCAACAAGGTCGATCGCCGGGACATTTTTGGAAGGCACTTCGCAGGTATAATCTAAGCAGGTGGCATGCTACAATTTGTGGTTTAGACTATCCAAAATGTGGTCTGAATCCACTTAAATGACTCATCGGGAGATCGAACATGGCCAGCAGAGGCGTAAACAAAGTAATTTTGGTCGGGAATCTGGGTCAAGACCCTGAGGTCCGTTACATGCCTAATGGCGGCGCAGTTGCCAACATTACCCTGGCGACCTCCGAGAGCTGGCGTGACAAGGCTACTGGCGAGCAGAAAGAAAAAACGGAATGGCACCGCGTGGTGTTGTTCGGCAAGCTGGCAGAAGTGGCGGGTGAATACCTGCGTAAAGGTTCCCAGGTTTACATCGAGGGTGCATTGCAGACCCGTAAATGGACCGATCAGGCGGGCGTAGAAAAATACACCACCGAAATCGTGGTCAACGTGGGTGGCACCATGCAGATGTTGGGCGGCCGCCAAGGTGGTGGTGCTCCAGCAGGCGGCGGCGCTCCAGCGGGTGGCCAGCAGGGCGGTTGGGGTCAACCTCAGCAGCCACAGGGTGGCAACCAGTTCAGCGGTGGTCAACAGCAGCAGGCTCGCCCAGCGCAAAACAGCGCACCAGCGGCCAGCAACGAACCACCAATGGACTTTGACGACGATATTCCGTTCTGATTGTCCTCAGGTTCAAAACGAAAAGCCCCTTTTTGGGGCTTTTTTGCTTTAGAGGGCATTACGCTGAGAAGCCACCGTCAATCGCCAGGCTGGCACCGGTGATATATCCCGCCTCCGGCCCCGCCAGATAAGCCACAAAGCTGGCAATCTCTTCATCCTTACCATAACGGCCAACGGCCATCATCGGTTTCAACTGTTCGGCAAAATCGCCATCTGCCGGGTTCATATCGGTATCTACCGGGCCGGGCTGGACGTTATTGACGGTAATGCCGCGTGAACCCAGATCGCGAGCCATGCCCTTGGTTAAGCCGACCAGCGCCGACTTGCTCATGGCGTAGATCGCTCCACCGGCAAACGGCATACGCTCGGCGTTGGTGCTGCCGATATTGATAATGCGACCATTATCATTCATATGGCGGGCGGCCTCCTGGCTGGCAACAAATACGCTGCGGACGTTAACGGCCAGCGTGCGATCCAGATCTGCTAACGACAATTCCTCCAGGTTACCCATTGCCAGCACGCCCGCGTTATTCACCAGAATATCCAGCTTGCCGAAGCTGTTTACCGTCTGGCGTATAGCCTGTTGCAGAGCCTCTGCGTCGGCACTGTCTGCACGGATGGCAATGGCTTGACCGCCAGCCGCCGTAATGGCTTCAACCACCTCATCGGCTTTATCGGGGGAGGAAACGTAGGTGAATGCGACGGTAGCGCCTTCACGTGCCAGGCGTTTAACGATGGCGGCACCGATACCGCGTGAACCACCTTGGACAAAAGCTACTCGGCCAGACAGAAGTTGGGTTACCGACATGATATCTCTCCAAAAGTTGTAATGGTTATAAATAGCAACTGCAGTATCTGGGAAAACGCAGGCAGGGGATTGCCAAAATGGGCCATGTGCCGGTTGGCTGGCGGGGATGGGTTACATTATAGAGTAGTCTGGTTGTTCCGGTTTGTATTACCGGTTAAAACGCGAAAAGCCCCTTGCGGGGCTCATAATCTGACGATTAGTTAAAAATTTCTGCTGTGCCGTAAAGCTTGTTCTGGCCACCGGCGGAAACGATACGGTAAGAGTTGGCACCGGATGCGGCCGCTTTGCTTGCCAGTTCGGCTTCCAGAGCGCTCAGGTTGCTGGCACCGCTTACGGAAACCACACCGATTTTCTGTGAGTCGGCAGTTGGCTGGCTGGTGACCTGGTCAGCGGCAATGCTGGCGAAAGAAGCGGAAGTTAACAGTACAGCGGTAGCAAAAATTTTGATGCTTTTCATAATTCAATCCTCAGGGGTTTTGTTAGGTGAGAGGCCGTTGTCTCTCGATGTGTTGAATGATAGGCCACTTGGCGGTAATGGAAAATCGGAGAGTTTTGAGTATCTACATCAAATAAATTGAATTATACGTAGGGTTGGCGATAGTTGAAATCACAACTACCTTTTAACCTGGGCGTCAAGGGAGCGAATGTGATGACAACGAATCAGTTTATTGGCAGTTGGCCACTATCGGATTGATGAAGATAAACAGTGCGTCATTCATCGGGTCGAGGGGTGTTCGTTCCCCAACTGGCTGGGTAGCCAGCAGATCCGCTTCTACAGTTTCACTGGCGAGACACTCACATTACGCACCGTGCCGTTGCAACTGGACAACAGCGTGCAAATTGGCGAATTGGTGTGGCAACGGCTCCAGGCCGCTGAGGGAGAAAAATCATGATTATCGTGCATCATCTGAACAACTCGCGTTCGCAGCGCATTTTATGGTTTCTGGAGGAGCTCGGTGTTCCCTATCAGGTTCTGCGTTATCAACGCGATAAAACCACCATGCTGGCACCGCCCGAATTGAAAAAGATCCACCCGTTGGGCAAATCGCCGGTAGTGGTAGACGGCGATCTGACACTGGCCGAGTCGGGCGCCATTATTGAATACCTGCAGGAAGCCTATGACGCACAAGGGTTATTCACGCCCACGGATTTTCACGCTCGCCAGGAGTATCGCTATTGGCTGCACTATGCAGAAGGGTCGTTGATGCCGCTGCTGGTAATGAAACTGGTGTTTAGCCGTTTAGGACACCCGCCGATCCCATGGGTGATACGCCCGATTGCCGGGGCGATCGGTAAAGGGGTACAGAGAGAGTATCTGGATAAGCAGATTGTCACGCATCGCGATTATCTGGAGCAACACCTGAATAAAAGTACCTGGTTTGTAGGCAATGAATTCAGCGCTGCGGATATCCAGATGAGTTTCCCTGTGGAGGCGCTAGCTGGGCGAGGCGGGCTGGAGGGGTGCCCGAAACTGCAAGACTACCTGCAACGCATTCACGCGCGTCCTGCATATCAACGGGCTCTGGAACAGGGGGGGCCGTTTAGCGTGCTGGGGTGAAGGCTTGAACTATACTCGATAGGGTCACTTTCATAGGAGGTAGCCCATGGCTACGCAAATTTTTGTTAACCTGCCCGTCAGCAATTTGCCCGCTTCTATCGAGTTCTTCCGCCAACTGGGGTTTATCTTCAACCCGCAGTTTACCGATGACACTGCCGCCTGCATGGTCGTGAGTGAGAGTATTTACGTGATGTTGCTGACTCACGAGAAATTCCAACTGTTTACCCCCAATCCCGTCAGCGATGCCAACAAAGCGACGGAAGTGCTGATTTGCCTGTCGCAACCCAGCCGTGCTGCGGTAGACGCGTTGGTACGCAAAGCCATTGCCGCCGGTGGCAATACCTATAATCAGCCACAGGATTACGGCACTATGTATGGCCATGGCTTCCAGGATTTGGACGGTCATATCTGGGAGTTGATGTACATGGATGAGCAGGCGATGCAATCGCAATAATCTTTTCCGCCCCAAGCTGTCGGGGCGATCTCTCCTCTTCAAGTCGTAATGTGATAAACCTCACATCTTCAACAATGAGCGATCCCAATACGTTTTCGCATAAATTGTCGCGATCTTTAGTTGATCAGACGGCATAGAAGGCTAGATAATCGTTTGCCTTGAAAATCCCACCCGGTAGCGTTTGGGATTTTTGGGGATAAGACCATCATAAATCACCCGCTGCATGCGATGAGAGTTAAACGTTTGCCTTTTACACGGTGTCTGTTGCCGCGTTCCTGAAGGGTAAGGAAGCGAACGTGACGGAAACGGTTTCGTAATGACCATGCATCAGTGGGATAACAAGCCACTTCATCCAGGCTGGCAGCAATGAAAAACAGGGGACAGCAACATGTCGAATTCTCAAGCAAATAACGCCGTGACACCCAAAGGCGGGCTTGATGCGTACTTTAAACTTACAGCACGGGGTACCAACGTGCGTCAGGAAGTGGTGGCAGGGCTAACCACCTTCCTGGCGATGGTCTACTCGGTGATCGTGGTTCCCAGCATGCTGGGTAAAGCCGGTTTCCCACCGACTGCGGTATTCGTTGCCACCTGCCTGGTTGCCGGTTTGGGGTCGTTGCTGATGGGCTTGTGGGCCAACCTGCCGATGGCGATTGGTTGTGCCATTTCACTGACGGCGTTCACCGCCTTTAGCCTGGTGCTGGGTCAGCAGATCAGCATTCCCGTGGCGCTGGGCGCGGTATTCCTGATGGGGATCCTGTTTACCATCATCTCGATTACCGGTATCCGCTCCTGGATCCTGCGTAACCTGCCAATGGGAGTGGCGCACGGCACCGGTATTGGTATCGGCCTGTTCCTGCTGTTGATCGCGGCTAACGGTGTCGGCCTGGTGGTGAAAAATCCGCTGGATGGTTTGCCTGTAGCGCTGGGAGCATTTACCTCGTTTCCGGTGGTGATGACGTTAATCGGCTTGGCGGTGATCTTCGGCCTGGAAAAACTGCGTGTACCTGGCGGCATCTTGCTGGTCATTATTGCCATTTCGGTTATCGGCCTGATTTTCGACCCGGCGGTGAAATACCAAGGGTTGTTCGCCATGCCTAGCCTGGCGGGGCCGGATGGCAAATCGCTGATCTTCAGCCTGGATATCATGGGGGCGTTACAACCGGTGGTGTTGCCAAGCGTGTTGGCATTGGTAATGACTGCGGTGTTTGACGCCACTGGCACCATCCGTGCGGTCGCCGGGCAGGCCAATCTGCTGGATAAAGATGGCCAGATCATTAACGGTGGCAAAGCGCTGACCTCTGATTCCCTGAGCAGCATTTTCTCCGGGCTGGTTGGGGCTGCACCTGCCGCGGTTTATATCGAATCTGCCGCAGGTACGGCGGCGGGCGGTAAAACCGGCCTGACGGCCACCGTAGTTGGGCTGTTATTCCTGCTGATCCTGTTCCTGTCGCCGCTGTCCTATCTGGTGCCAGTGTACGCCACCGCTCCTGCGCTGATGTACGTTGGCCTGCTGATGTTGAGCAACGTCACCAAGCTGGATTTCGACGACTTTGTCGACGCCATGGCCGGTTTGCTGTGCGCGGTGTTTATCGTGCTGACCTGTAACATTGTGACGGGCATCATGCTGGGCTTCAGCTCGCTGGTGATTGGCCGCGTGTTCTCTGGTGAATGGCGTAGGCTGAATATCGGTACCGTGTTAATCGCGGTGGCGCTGGTGGCATTCTATGCGGGTGGTTGGGCAATTTAAGCCTTTCTTCTACGGGGCCATCCTCCGGCCCCGTCGTTCATTTCCTTAAGACTATTCTTCCCCTTTTCTGCGACGTGTTTTGAAAGGCACAACAAGCTTTATAACTGAGAAAAAAAGTGATCTACTATTCGGACACTGTTACCCGCGCGCTTTGGTGATCTGAACTTAAGAGTCTAAGGAAAGCATGGAAATATTTTTTACAATCCTCATTTTGATCCTGGTGGTCTCCCTGTCTGGGGTGGTAACACGCATGTTGCCGTTCCAGATCCCGTTACCCTTGATGCAAATTGCCATTGGGGCCTTGCTGGCCTGGCCGCATTTCGGGTTGCACGTTGATTTTGACCCCGAACTGTTTTTAGTGCTGTTTATTCCACCGTTGCTGTTTGCCGACGGATGGAAAACGCCTACCCGTGAATTCTTGCACCACGGGCGTGAAATCCTGGGGTTGGCCCTGGTGTTGGTGTTGATCACCGTTGTCGGCGTGGGTTATCTCATTTACCTGATGGTACCAGGGATCCCGCTGGTCGCCGCGTTTGCGCTGGCGGCAGTATTGTCTCCTACCGATGCCGTGGCTCTGGGCGGTATCGTCGGTAAAGGGCGTATCCCAAGAAGTATCATGAGTGTGCTGGAAGGTGAGGCGTTGATGAATGACGCTTCTGGCCTGGTATCGTTAAAATTTGCCATCGCGGTGGCAATGGGGACCATGGTGTTTACCGTCGGTGGCGCCACTATGGAGTTCCTGAAGGTGGCAATCGGTGGCCTGCTGGCCGGTGTGGCGGTGACGTGGACCTACAGTAAATCGCTGCGCGTGATGAGCCGTTGGAGCGGAGACGATCCGGCCACGCAGATTGTGCTGCTGTTGCTGTTACCCTTTGCCTCCTATTTGATTGCCGAACATATCGGCGTGTCCGGCATCCTGGCTGCCGTCGCGGCGGGGATGACCATCAGCCAGTCTGGCGTGATCCGTAACGCACCGCTGGCCATGCGTTTGCGCGCTAACAGCGTCTGGGCGATGCTGGAGTTCGTGTTCAACGGCATGGTGTTCATCATGTTGGGGCTGCAACTGCCGGGGATCTTGGAAACCTCGATTGTGCAGGCTGAACTGGATCCGACTATCGAGACCTGGTATCTGTTCACCGACGTGGCGATTATCTACGCCGCGCTGCTGGTGCTGCGTTTCAGCTGGCTGTGGGTAATGAAAAAGGCCAGTAATCGCTTTATGAAAAAGCGCCCTCTACAGTTTGGCGATTACAGCATACGTGAGCTGTGGGTTGCTTCTTTCGCTGGCGTGCGTGGGGCGATTACGCTGGCTGGTGTGCTCTCTATCCCGCTGTTACTTAGCGATGGCACCGCCTTCCCGGCGCGCTATCAGCTGGTGTTTATCGCCGCCGGGGTGATCTTGCTGTCACTGATCGTTGGCGTACTGGCGTTGCCGTTATTGCTGCGCGGGGTGCATGTCGCAGACAAGAGTGCCAGCAAGACCGAAGAGCGCATGGCGATTGCCATGGCTGCCGAGGTGGCGATTGAGAGCATCAACAAGATGGAAGAGCGGCTGGTGGCCGACACCGAGGAAAACCTCGATCCGCAGGTGCTCAAAGAGGTCAGTTCCAGGGTGACCGGAATGTTGCGGCGGCGTATTGCCAGTAAAGACGATATCGAAAATGCGCTGGCGTTGGAAAATCTCGAGCGGCGTTTCCGTTTGACCGCCTTGCGGGCGGAGCGTGGTGAGCTTTATCATCTACGCGCTACGCAAAAAATCAGCAACGAGACGCTGCAAAAACTGCTGCACGATCTCGATCTGCTGGAAGCCTTACTGGTTGAGCGAGAAGGCTAACCACATCTTTACGGGGGCCGCTATGCGGCCCCTATCTTATTCAGCCAAGGCTTCGGCATCTCGATCCCCTTGCGCTTTACTCTCCTTGCTTTGGATCAGCTTCAACGCCAGATACAGATCGGGAACCAGGATCAGTTTATTCTCCTTGCTGCCGGAGCGATCCAGGCGAAACCAGCGTGTCAGCTCGGTACGGCGGCCTGCGAGCACCAGGCCGATCCCCCGTAGTTGCAAATCCCGCTTCAATTCCTCGATAGCGGCTAACACGCTAATATCCGCATGGGTGAAGCTGGCCACCGCGTCAATAACCACCCAACGTGGATGGCCCGGAGCCCCATTTACCAGAGTGGTGATCCGCCGCTTGAAGTAGGCAACGTTAAAATAGGTCAACGGCGAATTAAAGCGGTACATAATGACGCCATCGACAGGCTGGACGCCGTTGCTCTTACCCAGCGAATGGATCATACCGTCTGCATTGACCCCCAGTAGCTGTTCGGTTGGCCGGAAAACCGTCTGTAGAAACTGCAACAGACCCAGCAGCACCGCCAGCCCAATGCCGGGAATGATCCCTACCAGCAGCACGCTCAAGAAAGTAAACAGCGCCAGATAGAACGCGGGGCGGTTGCGTTTGCGCAACCGGAAAATGCTGCGCATATCCAGCAGTGACCAAGAGGCGTAAATCAGCACCACGCCGAGCACCGGGATGGGGATAAACTGCAGCGGCTCGCTAAAAAATGCCACTACCAAAGCGATCGCCAGCGCGGCAATCACCGAGACCAACTGACTTTTTCCGCCGTTGGCATCATTAACGGCGGTACGAGAGTTGGCACCGCTGATGGCAAACCCCTGCGAAAGCCCGGAGACGATATTCACCAGCCCCAGTGCGCGAAACTCGCTGTCGGCGTCAACCTCGTAGCCATTCTTTGCCGCAAAGCTCCTGGTGGTCAGCATCATGCTGACAAAGCTGACTACGGCAAGGTTGAGCGCCGGGATCACCAGATCGCGCAGCAGCCCGGGTTTAAAATCAGGCCATGACACCATGGGCAAACCGCCACCGGTATAGCCCCCAACCGTTTCAATGCCAAAATGCGGCAAATTAGCCGCCCAGGTCAACGCCGTTGTCAGCACTACGGCGAACAGCGGTGCAGGCCAGTTAGGCCGGGTGTAGTGGACGCCAAGCAGGATCAGCAGCGTCAGCAGTGACATAAGCACCGTGGGCCAATGGCTGTTGAGTAAGTTAACCGGCAGTGCGTAAATACGTTCAATCAGCTCGCTGGAGGACGAGGCAAACCCGAATATCTTGCTGATCTGATTGACGATAATCGTAAGCGCCACGCCGTTGAGCAATCCATTGAGGATCGGGCGTGACAGCAGGTCTGCAATGGCTCCCAGCTTGAAGCGGCTGGCAATCAGGCACCAGGTTCCCATCATCAGGGTCATTACGATGGTCAATTGCCAGTGCAGCTCGGTATGGCCAGCCGCTAGAGGAGTGACTACTGCGGCGATGACCGCGCAGGTGGCTGCATCAGGCCCGACGATCAGCTGACGCGATGAGCCAAAAATGGCGTAGGCGATCATCGGTAGAATACAGGAGTAAAGCCCGACGATGGCGCTCACGCCAGCCAGCTCGGCGTAGGCAATCGCCACCGGTAATGCCACTGCTGCCACCGAGAGGCCAGCGCGGATATCAGGTTTCAACCAGCTACGATCGTAAGCGAGCAGGTTCATCAGGCCAGGCGCGATACTCTGGAGGGATTTCCGCTGCATATCATTTCCATCCGGCTGAATAAAGGGGCATGCTGTCTCTTTCGTTGGCCGGAAGAGTAAATCAGCGGTTTTTTTGTGATTTTGGGTGAGCATTAGCCGAAGTATAGCAGGGGATTATGACGTGAATTTGCTACCGTTATGCAATGAGAGGGACTTTACGGGCCACAGATTGATCACGCTACTTGATAGGCGCTCTGAATCGGCTCCCTCGCCCTTTGGGAGAGGGTTGGGGTGAGGGGAAACAGAAGACTATCAAGGCTGAGGCCAGTACTCCCGGCAGCAGGCAATCCAGGCCTGGGCGCTGTGGGAAAGATAGCTGCCCTGGCGCCAGATCAGCCCCACTTGCCACTCCATACGTGGCTCCAGCGGCAGCCAGATCAGGTTTTCTTTATCCAGCCATTGGCAGACTGGCTCCGGTAAGGTGGCAATTCCCACTCCGGCCTGCACCATCGCTGCCAGAAAATCCCACTGGCCGCTGCGTACGGCAATCTTGGGTTCGAAGCCCGCCTGCTGAAAGGCTGCCATCAGCATTTTATACAGCGTGAAGTCTTCGTTATAAATCAGGATTGGCCACTCGGCCAGCTCATTGATCGCGATGCTGGTGCGGTTGAGCCAGTGTGCCGTCTTTGGCACAACTACGCACATCGGGTGGCTTAGCAGGGGCAAAAAGGTCAACGGCTGGTCAGAGACTGCGGGCAGTATCGTCATCGCCAGATCCAATTCTCCGGTTAACACCGCCTGTTCGACCGAAAGGCCGCCCAGTTCGGAGATCTTCAGTTCGATCCCCGGATAGGTCTGGCGGAACTGACGGATCAAACCGGCGATCTGCCTGCCGACCATCGGTGGAATACCCAGCCGCAGCACCCCCTTTTTCACCGAGCTGATGTCCTCCAGTTCGGCCTCCAACTGGCGGAACTCATCGAGGATCGCCAGGCCGCGCTGATAAACCGCCTGCCCGCTGTCGGTGAGGTGCAGCTTGCGCCCTTCACGTACCAGCAGTGTGCACTCCAACTCATCTTCCAGATGGCGCAACATCTTGCTGATGGTGGGTTGGGTAACAAACAGCTTCTCGGCCGCGCGGGTGAAACTTTGCTGGCGGACCACTTCCACAAAATAACGCAGGGTGCGGACATCCACTTTGGGCTCTCCTGAAGGCGGTGCCGCCGGGAAACTATTCCCTTACGGCATGATGTTGATAATTTTAATTCATTTCAGGCAGGGTTTCCCGGCTGCGTATACTGTAAGCCTTGATTTTTTCTGAGGTTGCTTTCATGTCTCTGGCGTTACGCCGTGCTGCGCCTGCTTTGCTGACTCGCTTACAGGTGCCGATCCAGGTAGTGCTATATGCCTTGTTATTCCTGCTTGCCGATCGGCTGGTGCAACTGTTTCATCTGCCTTTGCCCGCCAATATCGTGGGGATGTTGATGATGTTGGCGCTGATCCTGCTGCGCATTTTGCCGCTCAACTGGGTAAAAGCGGGATCGCGTTGGTTACTGGCCGAAATGCTGCTGTTTTTTGTGCCAGCGGTGGTGGCGGTGGTGAACTATGCCCAACTGTTGATGGTGGAAGGCTGGAAGATTTTTCTGGTGATTGCCATCAGCACCATGCTGACGCTGGGAGCGACCGGGTTGGTGGTGGATCGCGTTTATCGCTTCGAGATCTGGCTGCAACGGCGGAAAATGCGTAATGAATGACGTGATCCTCAGCATCACCTGCCTGGTGGTGACATTGGTACTCTACTTTGCCAATAAACGGCTCTATCGCCGTCGCCGTAGCCTGCTGTTGATGCCATTGGTGCTAACGCCGATGGTATTGGTGCTATTGCTGGTGGTGACGCATATCTCGTATCAGAGCTATATCGGTGAAACGCACTGGCTGCTGTGGCTGCTTGGCCCAGCAACCATCGCTTTTGCCGTGCCGGTATATGAAAACCTGCATATTATCCGCCGCCATTGGCTTTCTCTCAGCGCCGGGGTGCTTACCGCAGTGGTGGTAGCCGTTTACAGCTCGGTGTGGCTGGCCCGTTGGTTGACGTTACCGGATGAAGTGCAGCGCAGCCTGGCGGTGCGTTCTATCACTACGCCGTTCGCGCTGGAAGCGGCGAAGCAGATGGGGGGGCAACCCGATTTGGTGGCACTGTTTGTGGTGATTACCGGCGTGTTTGGCATGGCGGTAGGCGATATTCTGTTCCTGCGCCTGTCGGTGCGCAGCGGTCTGGCGAAAGGGGCGGGGTTTGGTGCTTCTTCCCACGGTGCCGGTACCGCCAGAGCCTATGAGATAGGCCAGCAGGAAGGGGTGGTGTCTAGCCTGGTGATGATGTTGGCGGGGATTATCACGGTGATCGGGGCACCCTTGATTGGCCGGTTAATGTGGTAATCAGGGGGCTGGGTTAGCCCCCGGCAAGGCTTATCGAGCGGCCTGGATCAGGGCCACAATCAGTGGGGAAAGATCCCCACGTAACGCTGCACGTTCTGACTGGAATAGGGTAGCGGCATAAAAACGGTGCCCTGGCAGTTCCACCGAGCGCACATCGCCTTCAATGTCATGCCCACTAATGATCAGTGGGTGTTGCTCCAAATCCGCCACAAATTCAGGGTTAACACCAAAGTTACAGTGATAGCCTTCGTGAGTCTCCAGCTTGCCATAGGCGCGGGCGATCAGCGTGTTTGGCTGAAACAGGATGGTGCCGGTTTTCTCAACCAGTGAACAGCTCAGCGGTGCGATCACCAAGCGGCCCCCGCTATCGGTCTCCGCGTGGCCAGCATCGTGCCAACCCATCACATTGCGTGCATATTCCACCACCGCATATTGAAACCCACCGCAAGACCCTAGAAAGGGGATGTTCTGCTCGCGAGCATGGCGGATCGTCATAAAGACGCCGCCATCGTTGCGATAGGGGCTGCCAGGGACCACCCAGATAGCATCATAATCCTGCAGGACAGAGACATCGGTCAAAGATTCTGTGGGGAGCCACTGGGATTGGATATCAATATCGAGGTGTGAGGCGGTAAGTTGGAGAGCGACGGGGATGGCCTGGTGGGCAACGGCTTCGCTGCGGTAATCACCAATCAGAGCAAGACGAACCTGCGTTTTCATCATTTCTTTTCCTGAGCGGGTAAAAAAGGATGTTACAGCAGAGTTAAAAACGGGTCTGTGAATTTTTCAAAAGAGAGCACAAAATGCGCGAGGGGGATGGGGTACCAGAAGTGGCACCCCTGAAAGCGAGTTTAATACAGTGAAGGCGAACCCGTAGGGCGCGTTTTGAAGCGGCGATGCAGCCACAGATATTGCTCTGGAGCGCGCATGATCTCTTTTTCTACCACTTTATTCATGTAGGCGGCGGCGGCCACTTCATCGTCGATTGGGTAGTCTTCTAACGCCGGTTGGATCAATAGATCGTAACCACAGCCTTTCGGGCGACGGATCAATACTACCGGTACCAGGGCCGGTTTAGCCATGCGGGCCAGCATAAATGTCCCGCTGGTGGTGGCGGCCTGATCGACGGCAAACAGCGGGGCAAACACGCTGCCACGTGGGCCGTAATCCTGATCGGGAGCGAACCATACGGCTTCGCCGCGCTTCAGGGCTTGCACCATGCCGCGCAAATCCTTGCGATCCAGCATGGCTTTGTTCGAGCGCATGCGGCCTTTGGTCTGTGCCCATTCCATCGCCTTGTTGTTGTGTGGGCGATACATGGCCATCATCGGCTGACACAGGCCCATCGCCCGGCCGCCCAACTCCAGCGACATGAAATGCACGCCAATCACCAGCACCCCACGGCCATTTTGCTGGGCTTGTTTCAGGTGGTTGATGCCGCTCACGTTGAACCAGCGTTTCACGCGTTTATCTGACCAGAACCAGGCCATGCCGGTTTCCAGCAGGCCCATGCCGAGGGATTCGAAATTACCGATAATTTGACGTTCGCGCTGTGCTTCGTCCATCTCCGGGAAGCACAGTTCAAGATTGCGGCGGGTGATCGACACGCGGCGTTTCAGGAAGTGCATAGAGGTGCGGCCCATCCAGCCACCGAGCTTGTGCAGCAGGGGATAGGGTAGTTGAACCAGCAGGAACAGTACCGCCAGACCAAACCAGGTAAGCCAGTAGCGAGGGTGCAGTAATGCACGTTTAAAAGTTTGTGGACGCTTCATATCAACTCTGTATGCGAAATGGGGTAGAAACCTGTAGCGCATAAAGAAGCGACTCAATAGCGATACCATACTCTGACACCCAGTCATGACGATCGTTTAGCCGTTGACTAAACCTTTACATTCGAAGGGCGGTTCGCACTGCTATCAGACTTCGGAAGGACGGCTGCTCGCCAGCGAAGGGGGCTCTCGTACTCACGATTATACCACACAAAACGTGGGCGTGAGAGTGGGGGGGTGATACGTCCACAAAGGGTTATCCGGGGGCTATTTGGGTATTTCTTGTTAGTTATGTTGATTCTTTGTTTAAACGAGGTATGTCCTTCTATACTGGAAGGAAATATTTCCTTTCATTTGTACACAAGGATGGTTAATTTGAAAAAGCTTTTGATCACCGCGGCGTTAACCAGTTTTTTCGCCAGTCACCCTAGCTACGCCGCAGACAGTTACCTGGTTTATAACACGAATAATGTTGCCGTCTTCCAGGTACGTTTCTTTGATGTGGGTGATGGCCCTTTTATGCCGGACTATCCACAGCCAATTGAGTCCACCTGGGATCTGAATTACCAGCAGAAAGCAAAAATACTGGATGCCATGCGGTATTGGGCTGAAGTCATTACCCCCAGACCCGATCAATTGCCTGCCATCATCAACGTAGGTACTTTTGATGAGGTGAACGCTGCAGGCTCCAGCGAATCGGTCACCGATGGTGTAATCACCATTACCCAATTGCAGGGGGCTTTGAACGGTATTGATACCGGCGAGTTAACCTTCGGTTCTCATGGCCAATTTATCATGGGAAAAATGGATTTTGACCATATTCCCTATGTCCCTGCGCAATTACCTCGCTCCGGAAAAACGGATCTGGTCAGCGTTGCCGTTCATGAACTGGCTCATGGGCTGGGTATTTCTAATATGGCCACCGATTGGGCTGGGGAAGGGACATTTACCCCAGCTTTTGACACCGATATGCCTTTCGGTTCCTGGACTGCACATCTGCGCGATGACAATGGAAATCCGGCACGCCCCGGTCAGGTCATACTTTGTGAAGGGTGCAATAACGCCTGGGATCCGCAAGGTTTTGATGTGCGCCTTGATAAGGGGTATTTCGCAGGTAAACACGTGGATGAAGTGCTGGCGGGGGCCATGCCTGGTATTCCGGTGAGAATGTTGGCTGACGATGGCTCGGTTGACGATAACTATATGAGCCACATTGAGCTGAAAAACAGCATGATGAGCCATCAGAATTACCGCAACTACACCACGTTTATGGAAGCCGAGTTGGCGTTATTGCAGGACATGGATTATCAGATCGATCGGCGTAATTTCTTCGGCTTTTCGCTCTACGGTGATGGGCAGACGCTGGTTAATCGACACGGTTACTTTTTACGTAACAAGCAGGGCGATGGCTACATCACGGGGAAGTATAATACCGCGACATTGGGCGTTGGCTTACATGTTTACGGCAGTAACAATCACATCTCCCAGCAAGCGGATCTGTTAACGCAGGGCGCCGGTGGGGCAGGTATTCGTATCGATGGGCAAAACAACACGCTGAACGTTGAGCCTGGCACTCGCGTCTACGCCGACGGGATGAATGGCCGCGGCGTGATGTTTGCTTATGGTAAGAACCATAATCTAATTCAGCGAGGCGATGTTCAAGCGCTAGGCGCTAATGGCGTTGCCCTCAGTTTTGATTTTGGCAACAACCTGCTGGGCAACGATGTGGATTACCGGGGCTCCTGGATACATTATGTTGGCGGGGAGGCTGCAACATTATTGCCAGAGCTACAGGGGGCGCTGGTCAATAATGCGGATATTAGCGGCCGGGTTGCCGCTAAAGGTGCGGCGATGTATATCTCGCAAAACGCGTTGGTCAACCATATCAATCTGTTAAATGGTGCCCAGTTGGAAGGGAATATCTACTCGGATTATAACCAGTTGGATGATCATGGCCAGCAGCGCCTGACCCAGTTTACCTTTGGGCGCCTGGCCAATTTGCAAGGGCAGGCCACCGATCAGGCAGACCCCAGTTTCCGGTTCAACTATCGGGGAAATATTGAAGGTATCGACAATCTGGCGCTGAGCACTCGCGGGGGGATAACTTCGCTTAATGGCCACCACCAGATTTACAGCATGTCTATCGCACCAGGCTCCACGCTGGCTGGCAACAGCGATTATACCTTGAACCCGGCGGGCCGCTTTGTGAATGACGGTATCCTCGCGCCAGGTAATTCGCTAGGGCAAATCGAG
This sequence comes from Serratia sp. JSRIV006, assembly GCF_019968685.1. NCBI lineage: Bacteria > Pseudomonadati > Pseudomonadota > Gammaproteobacteria > Enterobacterales > Yersiniaceae > Serratia > Serratia sp. JSRIV006. The sequence continues at coordinate 5,174,714 of NZ_CP074137.1, read as the reverse complement.
GTCACGGGTCTCTATCAACAGGGCGAGAATGGGCAGTTGCTGTTAGAGGTCGATGGCCGTGGTGGACACGATACCTTGCAGGTAAATGGCCATGCTGAATTTAATGGTCAACTGACGTTCGCACCGCAGCCAGACTGGTATGCAACAGACTGGCGGCTGGATTCGGGCGAGATGCTGAAAGCCACCTCGCATAGCGGAGAATTCCGCACGGTGAACGGCTTACTCAGTTCGCCTACGCTGACCTTGCAGGCAACGCCGCAGGGTGAGGATCGTTGGCAACTTGCGATGCTGCGCGCTGACAACGCCTACAGTCAGTATGCGCAGGACAACAATGCTCGGCAGGTCGGCCAGGCGTTGGACCATATCGTTTCGGGCGCGGGTGCAGACATCCAGCCGCTGTACCGTACGCTGGACTTTTCTGCCGCCGACGGTGGGAGCATCAGCAGCGCTTTGCCGCAGCTTTCGCCCGCAGCCTTCAGTGCGATGTTCGCCAGCTCTCTTAATCGCGAACAACAGATTACGCGGATTGTCAGCGGATCTCATCCCTCTACGCCAGAGCAGCAGGTTGCAGGCGAATGGCATAGTTTTGCCATACCCTTTGGTGGCGGTTTCTGGCAGCAGCGCCAGGGGAGTCAGGTTGGCTATGATGCCAGCAGCTACGGCATAGTCTTTGGTGCAGACAAGCGCAGCGAACAGAATAGCGACTGGGTTTATGGCTTCCATGGTGCGGTCAGTGGACAATCGGTAACGGTCAAATCACCGGAGAACGCCAGCGGTAAAACCACGGCTTTCGATCTGGGTATCCAGGCTCGTTATGCCGCCGATCGGCAAGCGGGGATGTATTTATTCGGCAATGGCCGGTTTGGCATTGAAGATAGCCGTTTGGATCGCAGCATCAGCGTCGAGACTTATCAAGCGAGCCAACATGCCAGTTGGACCGGCCTGGCGGGTTCTGTTGCTGCTGGTGGCGGTTATCGTTGGGCGTTGAATGACCAATGGAGCGCTGGCCCTGTGGCCGCACTGAATTACACAACCCTGCATCGCCCAAGCGTGACGGAAACGGGCAATGACAGTAGCCGCCTGGCGCTAGGTTCGAGCACTTATGATTCTCTGCGCTCCAGCATTGGGGTCAACAGCAGTTGGGATCTTCCGCTCTCTTCGGGCGCGGCTATTGCTGCCGATCTGCAACTTACCTGGGATCATGAGTTGTTGGATGGCGATGTGTCGCAAGAAGCCTCTTTCGCCAACTATCGGGCGGCAAGCTTCAGCAACCAGAATCAGGTGACTGGGCGTGACTCCATGGGGGTGAAAGCCGGGGTTCGTTACCAAATCAATAGGGATGTGGAGCTGGGCTTGGGGGTAGAGAGCGATCTGTTCCGTTCTGGCTATGACTCGGTAGCAGGTAACCTGTCGGCCACCTGGCGTTTCTGACAGGCCGGTATGATAAAAGAAAAAGGCGCTTACCGAATGAGGTAAAAGCGCCTTTTTTCAACATCTTAACTGATTGTTATCAGTTCATGCCGTATTTTTTCAATTTCTTACGCAGTGTACCGCGGTTGATCCCCATCATCAGGGCAGCGCGGGTCTGGTTGCCACGGGTGTACTGCATCACCATGTCCAACAGTGGCTGTTCAACTTCAGCCAGTACCAGCTCATACAGATCGTTAACGTCTTGACCGTTCAGTTGAGCAAAATAGTTCTTCAGTGCTTGCTTAACCGAGTCACGCAGAGGCTTTTGAGTCACTTGGTCCTGTGAGTTCACGGTTGAAACGGTCAGTACGTCAGAATTTACGCGTTGTTCGAACATAGTTCTGTCAGCTCTTTTTTTACGCTAAGATTTTCGAAATATGCCTCCAACGCCTCCAGCTGTTCGCTGGCATCCTCTATGGCGTTGAATGTGCGCCGAAACTGGTCATTAGGGGCATGCTCCTGTAAGTACCAAGAGACGTGCTTTCGAGCAATCCGGAATCCCTTGCCTTGGCCGTAAAAGCCGTGCAATTCCCGAATATGCCCTATTAACAAGCGCTTCACTTCGCCAAGTGGCATCGGTGGCAGCAGCTCCCCAGTGTCCAGATAATGCTGGATTTCCCGGAAGATCCAGGGTCTCCCCTGAGCAGCACGGCCTATCATCAGGGCATCAGCCCCAGTGTAGTCGAGCACTGCTCTGGCTTTATGCGGGTCAGTAATGTCGCCATTCGCGATAATCGGAATGGAAACATTCTGCTTAACTGCCCGAATGCTGTCGTACTCCGCGTTGCCGTTGAACAGGCAGGCACGGGTTCGGCCATGAATCGTCAGGGCCTGTATACCACAATCTTCGGCCAGTTGGGCAATTTCTACACAGTTACGGTTCTCTGGTTCCCAGCCGGTTCGGATCTTAAGTGTTACCGGCACATCCACCGCGTTAACCACCGCGAGGAGGATCTGTCTAACCAGATCCGGGTACTGCAGTAACGCAGACCCTGCAAGCTTCCGGTTCACTTTCTTGGCTGGGCACCCCATATTGATGTCGATGATCTGTGCACCGCTGGCCACATTAATGCGCGCCGCGGCGGCCATATCATCAGGATCACATCCGGCTATTTGCACGGAACGGATCCCTGGTTCATCGCTATGTACCATACGTAGACGTGACTTATCCGTGCGCCACACCTCCGGGTTGGAGGAGAGCATTTCGGATACAGCCATCCCAGCACCCATTGCATGACATAAGGTTCTGAATGGGCGATCTGTGATGCCGGCCATCGGGGCCGCAATCAGGCAATTTGTTAACTGGTGGTGTCCAATGCGCATAGACAAAGACTGACCATACTGTGTCCGCAAGGGCGCGTATATTACGCATTTTTTCATTCAGATGAAAGGCCAAACTTTAACCAATCGACAGTTATTGGGCAATAAAAGTGCGCTTATCCTCCATTGGTAAAAATATTATGTTTATTTAACAATTGGTTGTGTGATTTTGCTTGATTTTTGTGCGCTAAAATATTCCACTAACGACAGGATTTTATCTTTACGCGCCGGTAATAACAGATCGTAACATCAGGTTATTTGTAACATTGTCAGCTTAATACTTTGACAAATCGGCAAGAATGATGCTGGAAATTACCGCCACCCCAGTGAGGGCAGCGGTAGTTGTCGCAGGCAAGAATCAATCGACGATGACGCGGCCGTTGAGCGGCTGTACCGGACGATTGTTGTTATGGTGCACTACCGAGTGGAATTGACTAATCTGTTCGGCAGAAGCGCTTACAGGCTGATCTAGCACCAACCAACTGACCCCTTCGGAGCAGGGGGGCGTCGTCAGTGAACCGCTGAAGCGGTAGAAGTTAAACTGTTTCGGCAGCAGCGCTTTGATATCCAACGGCTTGTTCAGCACGGCGGTCTGATCGACGGCGGTAGGCATTTGTTGCCAGGCCTGCGCCAGTTGCGGATTGGCTTTACCTTGCTGGAACATCAGGGCCAGCACCGCCAGGGCACCGTCTTTGTCCTTGTAGACAAAGTGCGCTTCCAGTGGGAACTGCTTGCCGTCGATCTCGTTTTCGCTAGGGGCGTGGAAATGGAACTGCTGCAGCGTGAAGGTGTCGTTATCCAGCCGTAGGGTGTTACCTTCGCTGACGTTGACTTGAATGGTGTGCCCGTTGTTGACGATTTGCTGTTTGCCCGGCTGGAAAGCCAGCTCAAGTTTGCCGTGCTGGGTTTTCAGCGCGCCCTGGATGTTGACCGGGGACTGGTTTTTACCGGTTTCACACAGTGAAAAATCGGGTGAAAGCTTGCCCCAATGCGCCGGGTCTTCCTGGCCTTCATAGCCCCAATGAGCATGCTCTGCGGCACCGATAGAGAAGCTGGCGGCCAACAGGGCGGCAAGCAACATTTTTCCTTTCATTTCCTAATCCTTGTCCAATGAAAATACCAATTATCCTGGGTGGGCGGCTCATATGCTGCGGGCTACCTTCACTCCGAGCAGGAGAATACCCCCAGCAAGTGCCGGGATAAACTGGCGGATCCTTAGGAAAAGAACAAAACCACCGGAACTGATTAAATTTCCGATGGTTTTTGGCAGGCGGGGAAAATGTAACTAGTTGCGTTGGCCGGTGATGCGGCACCACTCTTCGCGCTCGGCCACCGGGTCGAGAGTGAATTTATCCTGATAGGCTTCGGCTACGCTGGCGGCTTGAGTCGCCAGTACGCCTGACAGGCCCAGATAGCCGCCGGATTTTGGCAGGTCGCTGATTAACGGTGCCAGTTCGCGCAGCGGGCCAGCGAGAATGTTTGCCACCACCACATCGGCCAGCAGGTCGGCTGGCTGGTCTTTTGGCAGATACAGCTCCAGACGCTCTGAAACGCCGTTACGCTGCGCGTTGTCGCGGCTGGCCTGAATGGCCTGGGGATCGATGTCGATACCAATGGCGCGGGCGGCACCGAGTTTTAACGCGGCAATCGCCAGGATGCCTGAGCCACAGCCGAAGTCGATGACGGTTTTACCGGCCAGATCCAATCCATCCAGCCATTGCAGGCAAAGCGCGGTGGTCGGGTGTGTGCCGGTACCAAACGCCAGGCCTGGGTCTAACATGACGTTCACCGCGTCTGGATCGGGCACGTCACGCCAGCTTGGGCAAATCCACAGGCGCTCGCCAAAACGCATCGGGTGGAAGTTATCCATCCACTCACGTTCCCAGTCTTTATCTTCCAACTGTTCGATTTTGTGGCGGAAACCGTTGCCCAGCAACGGGTGCTGTTCCAGTATGGCGACCACTTCGGTCATATCGGTTTCGGCATCATACAGGCCGATCACATCGGTATCGCCCCACAGCAGGGTTTCGCCTGGCAGAGGTTCAAATACCGGGTTGTCGTGGGTGTCCTGAAAGGTGACCGACACCGCGCCGCTTTCAACCAACGCATCGCTCAGGTCTTCTGCCTGGCTGCCGGTGGTGTTCAGTTTTAGTTGGATCCAAGGCATAACAATTCTCTCAAGAAGATAAGGACGACGCCAACTGGCGTTTTTCGCCGTAGACGTTACCGAGATAAAACGCCAACAGGCTGAGTAACAGCGAAGGCACAATAGGATGCAATCCGGCCAGTTGCAGGCCGAAGCTGGCTAATAGCGTATAGCATAACGCACCGGTGACCATTGAGCTAAGGGCACCTTGCGCGTTGGCACGTTCCCAGTACAGGCCCAACACCAACGGCCACAGGAATACGGCCTCCAGGCCGCCGAATGCCAGCAGATTCAGCCAGATGATCATTTCTGGCGGACGCCATGCGGCCAGCAGCACCAGCAATCCGAGGATCAGCGTAGTCAGGCTGGAGAAGCGTTTGATCATCTTCTCATTGTTCATCTGCAGAGGACGTACGCCCAGATAGAGGTCTTTGATGATCGTGGCTGAGGATTGCAGCAGTTGCGCATTAATGGTCGACATGATCGCTGCCATCGGTGCGGCCAGGAAGATCCCTGCGGCGTACGGTGGCAGCACGGTGATCATCAACGTTGGGATCACCTGATCGGGGATCTTCAGATCTGGCAGTACCGCACGGCCCAGGGCGCCAGCAAGGTGCATACCAAACATCAGAATTGCCACCACGATGGTGCCGAGGATAATGCCACGGTGCACGGCTTTGCTGTCTTTATACGAGATACAGCGCACGGCGGTGTGCGGCAGGCCAATTACGCCAAAGCACACCAGGATCCAGAACGAAGCCATAAACGGCAGGCTGAGGATCTGATCGCCGCCTTGCGGTGAGACCAACGCCGGATCGATCTGTTGCAGCTTATCAACCGCGCTGTGCAAGCCGCCCGCCGCGTGGATCACCGCAACCAGCAGTAATATCGTGCCTATCAGCATCACCAGCCCCTGCATGGCATCGTTCAGTACGCTGGCACGAAAGCCGCCAAACGCGGTGTACAGCGCAATGCTGATACCAAATATCAGCAGGCCGGTGTCGTAAGGAATGCCCGCCGCAGTCTCGAGCAGACGTGCGCCGCCGATAAACTGGACCGTCATCGCCCCAAGGAAGGCGACCAACAGACTTAGACTGGCTAGCCACACCAGCAAACGGCTCTTATAGCGAGCGAACAGCATATCGTTAAGGGTGATGGCATTGTAGCGCCGCGCCAGAATGGCAAACTTTTTCCCCAGCACGCCAAGTGAAAGCCAGACGGCGGGCAGTTGGATCATCGCCAGCAGCACCCAGCCAAGGCCGTATTTATAGGCGGCACCCGGTCCACCAATAAACGAACTGGCGCTGATATAGGTGGCGGTCAGCGTCATGGCCAGCACAAAGCCACCCATCGAACGGTTGCCGAGGAAATATTCACTCAGGAAGTTACCGCTTTGGCGACGGGTATAGGCATACACCGAAAGGCCAAACACCAGCAACAGATAGGCAACCAGCGGCAGAATGACCTCAGTTTGCATCGCTATCCTCCAGGGGGATATCGCGGAAGATGCCGCGTACCATCAGCCAGCACAGGCCTATAAACAGCAGCGGTACCAGCAGGCAGGCCATTTCGAACCAGTGTGGCAGCCCGGTGATCCCGGCGTTGCTGTCTGGCAGATAGGCCGCCAGCGACCAGGCCAGCAGGTAAAGCAGCGTCAGGCCCAGTGCCCAGCGTGCTTCGCGGTTAGCTTGAATAAAGCGTTGTTCCATCCGTGCCTCCAAGGGGTTTACGGTTATGGATTGGCAAAGGAGGGGATTTTACGACAAGGGACGGTTTTGCCAAGCCGTTATGTGGGCAATCGGGATAAAAAACCGGCCAAAGGCTGGCCGGTTGATGGGATTTACGCCTGTTGTGCAATAAAGTGCTCGATCTGCGCCAGGCTGGATAACCCTTCCATCGGCCCCTTATGGGAAACCGCCAGGGCACCGCTGGCATTGGCATACTGCAACGCTTTTTCTGCGCTAAAGCCGGACAGGAACAGGCTGACAAAGGTAGCGCCAAAGCAGTCGCCCGCTCCGGTCGGATCGACCATCTTGCTACTATAGCCTGGAGTGTGTAGCTCCCGCGTCTGGCCGTTCTGTTGCTGGTAATGGCTGGCCCCTTTCTGGCCTCGCTTGATCACGATATGGCTCACGCCGCTGGCCAACAGTTCCTGCACGATATCCGCTTCCTGCTGATTTTTGCTGCTGGCAAAGTGGTGCACTTCTCCCTCGCTCGGCAGGAAGATATCGGTATATTCGAGGATGTAATCGAAGGCCTGGCTCATCTCCGGGATATTGAGCATCTCTTTGCGAATATTGGGATCGAACGACACCGTCCCCTTATTGGCCTTGACGATCTGGATCGCCCGGCGCATGGCATCGATGATGCGGAATGAGAACAGCGAAGAACCCATAATGTGGAAATGTTGGCACTGGTTCAGCAAGCCCAGATCGATATGGTCGGCGGTAAAGAAGCCGCAGGCGCTGTTGGGGATATTGAAGATAAAATCGCGATCCAGCGGGTTGCGATAGCTGACAAATGCCGTGCCGGTCGGGGCCTTGTCGATCACGCTGATGCCGTCGGTGATCACGCCTTCCAGACGCAGGCGCTCGATATTCAAACGGCCAAAATCGTCGTTGCCCACGCAGCCAAACAGCGTGGAGCCAAAGCCAAGCCGCGCCACCTGAGCGGCATAGATAGCCGGTGCCCCGCTGGGGAACGGCCCAAGAAACTCGCCTGGCTGAGTGAATCCCTGATTATAATTTTTTGAAAGGAATTCAACCAGTAACTCACCCATCGTGCAGATGCTAACTGACATAAGTGCCCCTTTATTCCCCGATCGTTTCCCGGTTGGCCCAGGTAAAACATTCGTTATTGGTGTAGCGGATGCTGAAGTCGGATTCGAATAATTGCTGCTGATAATGTTCATTCACGCCACGGTTGGTCACCAGATTATCCACCTGGCTGAGGTGGCCGATAGTCCCGATCGCACTGGCCTGAATGGGCAAATGGGTAATGATGGCGGTTTTATTCTGCGCCTTGTCCAGGCAGCGCTGGTAGTGGGACGCCAACAGCGGCTGGTCGATATTCAGGATGCCGGAGCTGTCCGTAATGCTGGCCTCGAGAATGCAGTGGTTGATGGTGAACTGTTGGATCACATTATCCAGCGCTTTACCGCTGAGCGCGGTATGTGAGCGGATCAACTCCCCACCTGCGACGATAATTTCACCGTCCAAAAACTGATCGGCCAGGATCGCATGCTGTAGGTCATTGACGATCAGCCGCAGCTTTTTCAGGCTGCTCAGGAACGGGATGATTTTGCGGCAGATGTCGCCGTGGCCGAGAAACAGCGTATCGCGATCGGCAATCATCCTGGCGCAGTGGCGGGCGATTTCCAACTGGTTAGCCAGCGTGAGCGGGGGCAGGGCGAGCCCTGGGTCGATCGGCGCCGCCAACGGCTGTGTTGGGGTTGCAATGGCTCCGCCAAAGGATCGCTTGAGGTAGCCTTGTTGTTCAAGGTAGCTGAGATCGCCACGGATCGTCACGCCGGAAACCCCCAACTGGGCAGAAAGATCTTCGACCTTGATCTCCCCCTGCAGGCCGACGATTTCAGCAATTTTCAATCTGCGTTTCAGCAGGTTAGATGACTTTCTGGGCACATTTGCCCCCATCGTTAAACGGTAATAGGGGCTACTATATCCTTCATACTTTCTAATTGAAAGTAATACCCACGCAGGCTTTCGTTATTTTGAAAGTCTGCGATGGGTGAACGAACAAGCATATATTTTTACTATTATTCATATTGTTAGATGCTATTTTCGGGTGGGGTATACTCGTGGCATGGCGATCTTAAGCGCGCAAATACCGGAACATGCCTTATGTTTCATAATTACCATCTTGTTAAGTTACGTTTTGAAAGTTATTTGATAATCTTCGATCCCTGTCACGCTTTTTTGCGCATTTTATCTCTATATTCGGTTTCACTTGGAAAGTTTGTATAACTAAATTTTCATTTTGTAATTACCGACTGCGGTATCAGATGCGGGATCGAGGAGAATCGATGTACATCATTTCAAGCAAAAACATGCTGCAGAAAGCGCAGCAGCAAGGGTACGCGGTGCCGGCATTCAACATCCACAACCTGGAAACCTTGCAGGTGGTGGTCGAAACCGCTGCACAGTATCGTTCGCCGGTGATCCTGGCGGGAACGACCGGCACTTACCGCTACGGCGGGCTGGAAAACATCATCATGATCGTCAAGGCGCTGGCGCACGAGTATCAGATCCCGCTGGCGCTGCATTTGGATCATCACGAAGAACCCGCCGATATCTTCCATAAGATCAACGCCGGGATCCGTTCCGTAATGATCGACGGCTCTCACTTTCCTTTTGAAGAAAACGTGGCACTGGTCAAACAAATCGTAGAGTACAGCCACCGCTACGACGCTAGCGTTGAGGCAGAGTTAGGCCGCCTGGGGGGCCAGGAAGACGATCTGATCGTGGAGGGGAAAGACGCTATCTACACCTCTCCAGAGGCGGCGGTGGAGTTTGTTGCCCGTACCGGGATCGATTCGCTGGCGGTGGCTATCGGTACCGCGCATGGCCTGTACCAGTCCGAACCCAAGCTGGATTTTGCCCGCCTGGAACAGATACGCGATCGCGTTGAAGTGCCGCTGGTGTTGCACGGGGCTTCCGGCCTGAGCGATAGCGATATCCGCCGCTGTATCAGTTTAGGCATCTGCAAGGTCAACGTGGCGACCGAGCTGAAAATCGCTTTCTCGGATGCCCTGAAAGCGTATTTCCACCAGCATCCTGATGCCAATGACCCGCGCCATTATATGCAGCCAGCGAAAAGCGCCATGCAACGGGTGGTGGAAAAAGTGATTGGCGTATGTGGTTGTGAAGGTCAGCTGTAAATATTAATAAGTTCCCTACAAAACAGTAAGAAAAACCAAGCAGCAATAATAAAAACTGAGGATAGATCATGCATAAATTAAAGGTATTAGGCTCCGTGCTGGCCATCGGTCTGGCCGTATTTTCGCAGGCAACGTTAGCCAAGGAATATAAAATTGGCGCATCGCTGCTGACGCAACAGCATCCATTCTATATTGATCTGGCCGACGCAATGAAAGCGGAAGCCAAGAAAGACGACGTGGTGCTGAATATTTCCATTGCCAATCAGGACCTGAATAAACAACTCTCCGACGTAGAAGACTTTATTACCAAGAAGGTCGACGCCATTATTATTTCCCCGGTGGATTCCAAAGGCGTACAGGCGGCGATTATCAAAGCGGAGAAAGCCGGTATTCCGGTGATTACCGTTGATGTGGCCGCCGAGGGCGTGCCGGTGGTCACTCACGTGGCTACCGACAACTACGCCGGTGGTGTCGAAGCGGGCAAGCTGATGGGCAAACTGCTCAACGGTAAAGGCAAGGTAGCGATTATCGATTACCCAGCGCTGCAATCGGTAGTGGCACGTGTGGACGGCTTCAAGAAAGGGCTGGCCGATACGCCTGACGTGAAGATTGTGGCGATCCAAACCGGCATCACCCGGGCGGAAGCGTTAACCGTGGCGCAGAACATGATGCAGGCACACCCGGATCTGAACGGCCTGTTTGGTTTTGGTGATGATGCCGCGCTGGCTGCGGTGATCGCCGCCAAATCCGCGCGTAACGACAATATCAAGATCATCGGTTTCGACGGGATGAAAGAGGCTCGCGACGCCGTCGACAGCGACAAGACCTTCGTGGCAGTTATCCGCCAATACCCAGACCAAATGGGAGCCAAGGCAATTGATGCCGCCGTCGACCATTTGAATGGTAAACCTGTAGCGAAAATGATCCCGGTCGCACCTGGTGTTTACACCGGTAAATAGCCCCTCACCCCAGCCCTCTCCCACAGGGAGAGGGCGCTGTCCGGAGTATGCAGTTAGCCCATACAGCTTCGGAAAGTAGGGAGTAATAAGAAAGGCAGGGTATTACGCAGAGAAATCAGCGAACTCGATCGGTCCCCTCTCCCTGTGGGAGAGGGTTAGGGTGAGGGCTATTTGGGTGGAGGAAATCATGACGGATACGGTGCTGGCGGTAACGGATATAGCCAAAAGTTTCGGCCATGTTCATGCATTAAAAAATGTCAGCCTGAAAATACGCAAAGGTAAAGTCCATACGCTGCTCGGCGAAAATGGCGCCGGTAAATCCACGTTAATGAAAATATTGGCAGGCATTTATCCGCCGACCAAAGGAGAAATACGACTCAAAGGGCAGAGCGTCACTATTGCCAACCCCCAGCATTCCAGAAAGTTGGGTATCGCGATTATTTTTCAGGAGCTGAGCCTGAGCAATAATATGAGCGTAGCAGAGAATATCTATGCCAATAATGAGCCAACCCGTTTTGGTTTTATTAACGATGGTCAGATGGTGAATGATTGCCAGCGCCTGCTGGCGGACTTGGCCATTCCGCTCGATCCGCAGCAAATTGTCGGCACCATGTCGATGGCCCAGCGCCAACTGGTAGAGATTGCCAAGGCGCTGAGTTACCCGGCGGATGTCGTGATCATGGATGAACCCACGTCGTCCCTGAGCGATAACGAGGCGGACATCCTGTTTGGCATTATCGACAAGCTGAAACAGCGCGGCTGCGCGGTGATTTATATCTCGCACCGCATGGATGAGATCATGCGGGTATCTGACGATATCTCGGTGCTGCGTGACGGCGAGTTCATCGCCACCCATGATAAACACCAAACCGATATTCACCGGCTGATTGCCCAGATGGTTGGCCGCGAAATGACCAATATCTACCCGCCACGCATCGGCGAACCTCCTTCAGCGGAGCAAGTGCCGGTGCTGGAAGTCAGGCAATTTTCGCAGGACAAACTGTTTCACGATATCCATTTCTCACTGCGTGCAGGTGAAGTGCTGGGCTTTTTTGGGCTGGTGGGATCGGGGCGTTCAGACGTGATGAAGGCAATTTTTGGCCTGACTGGCTATCAAGGTGAAATTCGCATCGATGAGGCGGTAGTCACTATTCGCAATCCAAAGCAGGCGATAGAGCATGGCATCGCCTTCGTGACGGAAAACCGCAAGGAGGAGGGGTTGGTGCTGATGCATGACGTGAGCATGAACACCCATCACGTGGCCTTTCAGTATGCGGGCTCCAGCCTGATCAACCATAAGCACGAAGAGGTGAAAACCCAGCAGGCAATCCGGCGGATGAACATCAAGGTCAGCTCGCCACATCAACTGGTCAGCACCCTGAGCGGGGGCAATCAGCAAAAGATCGTGCTGTCGAAATGGTTGGAAAAGGTGCCACGCATCTTAATTCTCGACGAGCCAACGCGCGGCGTGGATGTTGGCGCCAAGTTCGAGATTTATAACGTCATACGCCAGCTTGCTGCACAGGGCACTGCCATTATCTTGATCTCTTCCGAACTGCCGGAAGTCATGGCGCTCAGCGATCGGCTGGTGGTGATGCGCGCCAAGCAGATCGCCGACGTTTTTGCCACCGATGGACTCACGCAAACCCAGGTCATGACCGCAGCAACAGGAGTGAAATAATGAGCGATAAAGTGCTGGCCGCCGAGGGCCATTCGGCGTTCAACGGGCCAGGGAAACTGGCAAAAGCCGCCAAACAGTACGGCGGCATACTGGCGGGCCTGGTGGCCTTGGTGATCCTGTTCAGCGTGATCAACGACAGCTTCCTGAGCGTAAATAATATTACCAATATTATTTTGCAGGTCTCGATCATTGCCATCACCGCCTATGGCATGACTTACGTGCTGTTGCTGGGGGATATCGATCTTTCGGTGGGGTCAACCATTGCACTGGTGGGGACCTTTGCCGCACTCGGCCTGTCGTTTGGCATCCCGTTTATTCTGGTGATCCCGCTGTCGATTATGGCCGCGCTGGTGTTGGGCCTGGTTAACGGTAGCCTGACTGCGATGGCCGGTATCCCGTCGTTTATCGTTACCGTCGCGACGATGGGCATTTTCCGGGGCATCGCCTATATCGTCACCGACGGCACGCCGATCATGATCAAAAACGAGGCGTTTCTGGCGCTGGGTAACGGCGAGTTCCTCTATATCCCGATCCCCATCTGGATCCTGTTGGTGTTGCTGATCGTCAACCACTTCATCCTGTCGAAAACCACCTTTGGCCGCAAAATTTATATCACCGGCGGCAATAAAGAGGCCGCGATCTATTCGGGGATTAACGTTTCTGCGCTGAAAATAAAGGTCTTTATGATCACCGCCGTGATGGCGGGCATCAGCGGCATGATCCTGGCTTCACGGCTGTATTCCGGCCAGCCTAACGCCGCGCTGAGCTATGAGCTGGATGCCATTGCCGCCGCCGTGTTGGGGGGCACCAGCCTGAATGGCGGCTACGGCACGGTGATCGGCACCATGATCGGCGCGCTGACCATCGGGGTCATCAACAACGGTATGAATTTAATGAACGTGCCTTATTTCTATCAAATGGTGGTGAAGGGGCTGGTGATCCTTATCGCGGTGTATGTCGACGTCAGAAACAAGAAGAAACGTGGCTAACGATCACAGGCAGATTTGTATAAGGAACGGGACAATGAGAAAAATTTATACCATCGGCGAGATCCTGGTTGAGATCATGGCCGATAAGGTTGGCCAATCTTTTACCCATCCAGGCTTATGGAATGGTCCTTTCCCCAGTGGTGCCCCGGCGATTTTTATCGACCAGGTGACCAAGCTGGGCGGGCAGTGCGGCATTATCAGCTGCGTGGGTAACGACGGCTTCGGCACGCTGAATATCGAACGCCTAAAGGCTGACGGAGTGGATACGCGAGGCATCCGTGTGTTGCCGCATGAGACGACCGGCAGCGCCTTTGTTACCTACCACTCCAACGGCGATCGCGATTTTATTTTCAATATCAAGAACGCAGCCTGTGGGAAATTATCGGCCGAGCATGTGAATGCTGAACTGCTGCAGGACTGCCAGCACTTCCACATCATGGGTTCATCGCTGTTTTCCTTCCATATGGTGGATGCGGTGAAGAAGGCGGCGGGGATCGTCAAAGCGAACGGCGGCACCTTGTCTTTCGATCCGAATATCCGCAAGGAAATGCTCAATATCCCCGAGATGCGTGATGCGCTGCATTACGTGCTGGAGCTGACCGATATCTATATGCCGAGTGAAGGCGAAGTGATGCTGCTGTCCTCCCAAACCACGCTGGATGAGGCGATTGCTCGCTACCTGAAGGACGGCATTAAAGAAGTGGTGGTGAAACGCGGCAGTAAAGGGGCGAGCTATTATTCCGCGGATGAAACCCTGCATGTCGACAGCTATGCCGTAGACGAGGTTGATCCGACCGGGGCGGGCGACTGCTTTGGCGGCGCTTACATTGCTTGCCGGTTTCAGGGGCACAGCGTTTCCCAGGCGCTGCGCTATGCCAATGCCTGCGGCGCGCTGGCGGTGACCCGGCGTGGACCAATGGAAGGAACCTCTACCTTCGCTGAAATCGACGCTTTCTTGCAGCAGCAACGGACCGTGCCGGTCGGCGCGCTGTAAGTAACATTCCAACGTCCTGAATATTCAGTTCAGGACATTGCTTACCCTGTGACTTGAAAGGCGACGGGTAAATGAGGCCAAAAGTATGAAATCTATTATTAAGCAGCATAAAAGCGGCAAGCATATTGGCATCTGTTCGGTTTGCTCGGCACATCCGTTGGTGATCGAGGCCACGTTGCGTTTTGACCTGGCTAGCCAGCGTAAGGTATTGATTGAGGCCACCTCCAACCAGGTGAACCAATTCGGCGGTTACACCGGAATGAAACCGGCGGATTTCCGCGAGTTTGTGTATGCCATTGCCGCCAAGGTGGGGTTCCCACAATCACGGTTGATATTGGGGGGTGACCATCTTGGGCCTAACTGTTGGCAGGATGAACCGGCTGGGCTGGCGATGGAGAAAGCCGAACGCCTGATTGCCGATTACGTTCAGGCCGGGTTCAGTAAAATTCATCTGGATGCTTCCATGTCCTGCGCGGACGATCCGGTTCCTCTGCCGCCAACGGTGGTGGCAGAGCGTGCGGCACGGCTATGTGCGGTGGCTGAAGCTGTGGCCACTCCTGAGCAGCGGCAGGCGCTGAGCTACGTGATAGGTACGGAAGTGCCGGTTCCCGGTGGCGAAAGCCACGCTATCGCTCAGGTACACGTCACGCGGCCACAGGATGCCGCCGAGACCATCGAGACGCATCGGCAGGCGTTTGCTCGCTTAGGTTTGGATCAGGCCATGGGAAGGGTGGTGGGGCTGGTGGTACAGCCGGGAGTCGAGTTCGACCATTCCACGGTGATCCACTACCAGCCGGAACAGGCGCGCCAGCTTTCCGCCATGATTGAGTCAACGCCGTTGGTGTTTGAGGCCCATTCTACGGATTATCAAACCCCGAAAGCGTTCCGCCAGTTGGTGCGCGATCACTTTGCGATCCTGAAAGTCGGCCCGGCGCTGACCTTTGCCCTGCGTGAGGCGATCTTCAGCCTGGCGCTGATCGAGAAGGAGCTGATCGCCGCAGAACAGCAGAGCCACGTGCTGGCGGTGATCGACAGCGTGATGCAGGATGAGCCCAAGTATTGGAAGAAGTATTACGATCCGCGTCATTCGAAGGCGATGATCGATCTGCACTACAGCCTGTCCGATCGGATCCGCTATTACTGGCCTGAAGCGCGCATCAGCGCGGCCATCGACAAGCTGGTGGCAAACCTGAGCGGGGTAACCATTCCGTTGGGTATGCTGAGCCAGTATTTTCCGCTGCAATTTCCACGCCTGATGGCTGGCGAGTGTGCTGGTGACCCACATAGCCTGATGATCGACAAGATCCAGGAAGTATTGCGTGCGTATGCCTATGGGTGTAATGAGCGGCAGGAAGAGGCGCTAAACGTGCTTTGAGGCAGAGACCCCAGCCCCAATAAAAAAACACCGCAGAAGTTCTCATGCGGTGTTTTTTATTAGCCCGATATCGTTAACCGATAATCAGGTTTCCTGCAGACCCAGCTTCTTCTCCAGATAGTGGATGTTGGTGCCACCATGCTGGAAGTTTTCGTCGGTCATGATCTTCTGCTGCAGTTCAACGTTGGTTTTGATGCCATCGATGATCAGCTCAGCCAGGGCGTTCTTCATGCGGGCAATTGCCACGTCACGGTTTTCACCGTAGGTGATCAGCTTGCCAATCATGGAGTCATAGTACGGCGGCACGGTATAGCCAGCGTAGATATGAGATTCCCAACGCACGCCGAAACCACCAGGAGCGTGGAAGCGGGTGATCTTGCCTGGGCTTGGCAGGAAGGTGTTCGGGTCTTCGGCGTTGATACGGCATTCCACCGCATGACCTTGTACCTTCACTTCGTCCTGTTTGATCGACAGCGGTTGACCGGCAGCGATACGCAGCTGCTCTTTGATCAGATCCACGCCGGTGATCATTTCGGTAACCGGGTGTTCCACCTGGATACGGGTGTTCATTTCAATGAAATAGAACTCGCCGTTCTCATACAGGAACTCAAAGGTACCCGCACCGCGATAGCCGATTTCCACACAGGCTTTTGAGCAGCGCTCGCCGATGTAGCGGCGCAGCTCTGGGGTGATCCCCGGTGCTGGTGCCTCTTCGACCACTTTCTGGTGGCGGCGCTGCATGGAGCAGTCACGTTCAGCCAGATAGATGGCGTTGCCCTGACCGTCTGCCAACACCTGAATTTCGATGTGGCGTGGGTTTTCCAGGTACTTCTCCATATACACCATGTCGTTGTTGAAAGCCGCTTTGGCTTCCGCTTTGGTCATGGAGATGGATTGCTCGAGATCTTTGTCGCCGCGCACAACGCGCATGCCGCGACCGCCGCCGCCACCGGAAGCCTTGATGATCACCGGATAACCTATGCGCTTGGCGAAGGCACGGTTTTTGTCCATGTCATCGGTCAGCGGGCCGTCGGAGCCTGGTACGCAAGGTACGCCGGCTTTTTTCATCGCGCTGATGGCAGAAACCTTGTCACCCATCAGGCGAATGGTTTCGGCGCGTGGGCCGATGAAGATAAAGCCAGAGCGCTCTACCTGCTCGGCAAAGTCGGCGTTCTCGGACAAGAAGCCATAACCCGGGTGGATCGCCACGGCGCCGGTAATTTCGGCGGCGGAGATGATGGCCGGGATGTTCAGATAGCTTTTAACTGACGGTGCAGGGCCGATACAAACGGTCTCATCCGCCAGCAGAACGTGTTTCAGATCGCGGTCGGCACTTGAGTGAACGGCAACGGTTTTGATGCCCAGTTCTTTACAAGCGCGCAGGATACGTAGCGCGATCTCGCCACGGTTGGCGATAACAATTTTATCTAGCATGGTGCGCCTCGTTATTCGATGACGACCAGTGGCTCGTCAAATTCAACCGGTTGGCCGTTTTCTACCAGGATCGCTTTAACCACACCGGATTTGTCAGCTTCAATCTGGTTCATCATTTTCATGGCTTCAACGATGCACAGAGTATCACCAGCATTCACTTTCTGGCCCACTTCCACGAAGGCTTTCGCGTCCGGGCTTGGGGTGCGGTAGAAGGTCCCTACCATTGGTGAACGAACGGTATGGCCACTCATGGCCGCTGGTGCTGCTGGGGTTTCTGCTGCAGCAGGGGCAACGGCGTTGGCCAGAGCAGGTTGCTGCTGCTGGGCTGGCATTGCGTACTGTTGCATCATTGGGTAAGCCTGCACCGGTGCGGCACGGCTGATGCGAACCGACTCTTCGCCTTCAGAGATTTCCAGTTCAGAAATGCCTGATTCTTCAACCAGTTCGATCAGTTTCTTGATTTTACGAATATCCATGAGTGTGATTCCGTACTCTTTTTGTGTAGCAATTAGTGGGTTTTTGACAAACGGCGAACCGCTGCCTGTAAAGCAAATGTGTAGCCATCCGCGCCGAGGCCACAGATCACGCCTACCGCGATATCAGACAGGTAGGAGTGATGACGGAAAGGCTCACGAGCGTACACGTTGGACAGGTGGATCTCGATAAACGGGATCTGTACTGCCAACAGTGCATCGCGCAACGCCACGCTGGTGTGCGTGAATGCGGCAGCGTTAATCAGGATAAAATCCGTATTGCCGCGTGCCTGATGAATGCGTTCGATGAGCGCATGCTCGGCGTTGGACTGCAGGTGACTCAGGGTGATATCTAGCGCGAGCGCCTGGTTTTCCAATCCGTTAACAATCTCTGCCAGCGTAGCGCTGCCGTACTTTTCCGGCTCACGCGCCCCCAGCAGATTGAGATTGGGGCCGTTCAGAAGCAAAATGTGAAACTTATCCGCCATTGTGCTGGTATCTCCGGCAATAAAACCATCATCGTAGAAAATAACCCGATGTCACCGATTTGTCACCTGTTACGCGCAGATTTTACAGCTGCGACAGGGACAAGGTCGGGCATTATAACGATATCGTGGCAATTCGCAGCTAAATACTGGTCTTATCAGCGAAGATATTCAACCCTAAATCAGCAAACACCAAGTGCCGCTATTGGATTATGAGGGGTAGAACACAGAAAAGTTCCGCTCCCCGACCTGGGATTTTTACCGTCAATCTTGCCGGTTTTAGCGCGGTTTACGCCACCACGAGCGGAATTTCTTGTAACGCAGAGCTAACAGCAGCAGCGCCAGCGACGCATAAATAAAAGGCTGCGGTGACAACGTTTTTACCGACCAAAGGTAGTGGATCGGTGCCAGGATCGCCACCAGATAGACGAAGTTGTGCAACTTCTGCCAGTTGGCCCCCAATTTACGCTGCGCCCATAGCGTTGAGGTGGCCGCCAGAGCCAGCAAAATCAACCAGCAGAGGATACCTAGCGTCAGATAGGGGCGGGTTACCAGTTCGCGCCCCAGCAAGCCAATATTGCTCAGCCCCAGTTCCAGCGTCGAGTAGCTTACCAGATGCAAGGTTCCCCAGGCAAAACACCACAAACCCAGCAGGCGTCGGCAACGGATCAGCAACGGCTGGCGTGCGTAGCGGGCCAATGGAGTGACGAGCAGGGTGGCCAGCAGCAATTTCAACGTCATCCTGCCGGTAAAATGCTGGATATCCTTGGCCGGATCGGCGCTCAACCAGCCCTGTTCGACGGACAACACCAGCCACAGAAAGGGCAGGAATGCCGCCAGGTAGATGGCAACTTTTAGCCAGGTGATCTGCTTGGGGGTTAAGCGCACTCAGAAGTTCTCCCGTAAATCGAGGCCGCGATAGAGCGAAGCCACCTGATCGGCATAACCGTTAAACAGCAGCGTCGGCTGGCGTTTCACATCCAGAATGCCGCCGGAACCGATAAAGCGTTCGGTGGCCTGCGACCAGCGCGGATGATCGACATGGGGATTCACGTTGGCGTAAAAACCATATTCGTTGGGCGCAGACAGATTCCAGGTGGTTGGCGGTTGTTCGCGGGTCAGGGTGATCTGTACGATAGACTTGATGCCTTTGAAGCCGTACTTCCATGGGGTGATCAGGCGCACCGGAGCACCGTTTTGCGGTGGCAGCATCTTGCCATACACGCCCACGGTCAACAGAGCCAGTGGATGCATGGCTTCATCAAGGCGCAAACCTTCGACATAGGGATACTTGAGGCCACCACCAATAAAGCGATCTTTCTGGCCTGGCATCTGCTCTGGATCGTACAGCGTTTGAAAAGCCACGTAACGCGCATTGCTGTTGGGTTCCGCCAGATTAAGCAGTTTGCCCAGCTCAAAGCCGATCCACGGCACCACCATCGACCAGGCTTCGACGCAGCGCATGCGATAAATGCGTTGCTCCAGCGGGAAACGCTTGAGTAAATCGTCGATGTCCAGCGTTATAGGCTTGCCGACTTCGCCGTCGATTTTCACCTTCCAGTCCGTCGTTTTCAGGGAGCCTGCGTTGGCCGCGGGATCGGCCTTATCCAGGCCAAATTCGTAGAAATTATTGTACCCCATGACTTTTTCTTCCGGTGTCAGCTCCAGCTTGGCTTGCCAGGCTTCGGGCTTGCTGAAGTCTAGCGGTTTGCCTGCTGGAGCCGGGGGCCGATCGTTACCTTTGAACCAGGAAAGCAAGTCGGCCTGTGCCTGGATGGGCAAAGCCAGTGAGGCTGCCGTGATCCCTAGCGCCTGGAGCACCTTGCGCCGCTGATAGAACACGCTTTCCGGCGTGACATCGGCTTCGGTCAGTTTTCGCTGTTGTTTCATTTTTTATCTCCGCAAGTGATGGTGTAAGCATGGCGTGAAAGCCAACTTTCTGCGAGAGGGGGGATGTAAAGAGAGGTAAACGAGAGGTAATTTCTTGTGGGGAAAAAGCGGGCGCCGGATGCGGCGCCCCACAGATTATGAACGGATTT
The DNA here is from genome assembly GCF_019968685.1 of Serratia sp. JSRIV006. Classification (NCBI taxonomy): domain Bacteria; kingdom Pseudomonadati; phylum Pseudomonadota; class Gammaproteobacteria; order Enterobacterales; family Yersiniaceae; genus Serratia; species Serratia sp. JSRIV006. Next base: position 5,154,452 of record NZ_CP074137.1, on the reverse strand, counting down.
TTACCAGGGTGCGGCCAGTGATCTGATTGTTCATCAGCGCGGTAGCCGCGGCAGGCACGTCTTCCAGCTGAATTTCCTGGGTGGCTTGATCATAGAAACTTTCTGGCAGAATACCGGCCAGACGTTCCCAGGCGGTTTGGCGACGATGCAGCGGCGTCAGCACCGAATCAACGCCTTGCAGACGCACGTTACGCAAGATAAACGGCATCACGGTAGTCGGCAACTGATAGCCTCCCGCCAGGCCGCAGGCGGCAACGGTGCCGTTATAATTCATCTGCGCCAGCACGCGAGCCAGCAATTTGTCGCCGACGGTGTCGATGGCGCCGGCCCACAGCTGTTTCTCCAGCGGGCGCGGTGTTTCAATATATTCGCTACGGGGCAGCACGGTTTTGGCACCGAGGGATTTCAGATAGTCGGTATTGCTGTCGCGCCCGCTGATGGCGGTGACGCTATAGCCCAGTGCGGACAGTAGGGCGACCGCCGTGCTCCCCACGCCGCCGCTGGCTCCGGTGACCAGCACGTCGCCGTCCTCCGGTTTCACTCCGCCTTCTTCCAGTGCCATCACGCACAGCATGGCGGTAAAGCCGGCGGTGCCGAGGATCATCGCTTTGCGTTCACACAGCCCTTTTGGCAGTGGTACCAGCCATTCGCCGCTAACGCGGGCCTGTTCGCCCAACCCGCCCCAGTGATTTTCGCCAACGCCCCAGCCGGTGAGTACTACGCTCTGGCCTGGTTTAAAACGCGGATCTTTGCTGCTGTGTACCAGGCCTGCAAAATCGATACCAGGCACCATTGGGAAGTGACGAATGATTTTCCCCGTGCCGGTGATCGCCAGGGCATCCTTATAGTTGAGGCTGGACCAGTTGACGTCGACCGTCACATCCCCTTCTGGCAACTGCTCACTATCAATATTCTTGACTTGTGCCAGGGTTTTTTCGCCATCTTGTTCCAATAATAATACGCGCATGCATCGCTCCCCGCTTTTTCATATATTATATGAATGTATGGTTCAGTATTGTCTGACTATATGCATAATAAAAAAGCCTGTCCTGATAAAGGACAAAAAAAGAGTGTTTAATGGTTTTCTTCGTCGGTCAGGCTTGATAGCTTTGTATGAGCTAACCTGATGCTTGGCAAAGAAATTGAAGTCGCTTCATGATTTTTAATATCAGGGTATTGCGTTGTTTTCAATCGAGCAGGAACGGGGCCTTGGAACTTCAAAAGGTGGCTCTTCATTTTATCATCGCGCAGAAGGCACAGGGATGAGATTTACAACCAAACTCTCTGCACTAATCACCCTGCTCGTCGCATTGGCTATGTTTTTGATGCTGATGGGGTGTTCATACAGTTTCTTTTACGTGACTCAGGAGCGCCTAGAGCGCCGTTTTGAAGCCCTGGCCACCTCCATCGATCAGGCAATGCTGCTGCAACCGCTGCAGGCTCAGGATAACTGGCTGCCCCTGGTGATGCGGCCGCTAGGCATCGTGGCGATTAATGTCGATACCGAAACCAGCAACCTTTTCTCCTACAGCCTACCGACCATCAAAGCCCCCTGGGCATCGCTGGCTGGCTACCGCCAAACCTCGTTGACCATGATGCATCACCCCGGCACCCGGGTAAGTGTCACCTACCTCGATCCGTTCGCCAGCGACGTGCGTTCATTGCAGTCCACGGCGGCGGTCACGCTGTCGATCGTCATCATGGTGGTGATACTGCTGTTCAGTTTACGCTGGCTGCGTGAACAGGCGGTAGGTGAAGATCGCCTGGAACGCCGGGCGCGGCGCATTCTCAACGGCGAACGTGAACAGGTACTGAAGGGAGACGTTCGCGAATGGCCCGCCAGCGTCAGCGGTGCGTTGGATCGGCTGCTGGCCGATCTGGCCGAAGCGCGTGAGGAGCGCAGCCGGGTAGATACCCTGATCCGTGCTTTTGCCGCTCAGGATGCGAAAACCGGCCTCAATAACCGGTTGTTCTTTGATAACCAGCTCACCACTCAGTTGGAAGATGTCGGGTCACACGGCATCGTCATGATGGTGCGCCTGCCAGATTTCGATACCCTGCGTGAAATTCACGGCAATGCCGCGGTGCAGGAGCTGATGTATTCGTTGGTCAACCTGCTGTCCACCTTTGTCATGCGTTACCCTGCCGCTTTACTGGCCCGTTATTTCCACAGTGATTTTACCGTTCTGCTGCCACACCGCACGCTGAAAGAAGCGGACGGCATCGCGGCGCAACTGGTCAACGCGATCGACTCCTTGCCCTCAACGGCGCTGATTGACCGTGAGGCTTTCCTGCATATCGGTATTGTGGCCTATCGCAGCGGGCAGACCCCGGAAGAGATCATCGATTACGCCGAACAGGCAACCCGTCATGCCGTACTGCAAGGCGAAAACGGCTGGTACGTCTATGACAGCAATGTGCCGGAGAAAGGGCGCGGCAGCGTTAAATGGCGCACTCTGCTGGAACAGGTGCTGGCGCGCGGTGGCCCTCGTTTATATCAAAAACCGGCGGTGACGGTGGAAGGCGATGTGCATCACCGCGAAATCATGAGCCGGATTTATGATGGCGCACAGGAACTGTTGCCCGCCGAATATATGCCGCTGGTCAATCAGCTTGGCTTGGCGGAAAGCTATGACCGCCAGCAGATGAATCGGATTATTCCTTTATTGGCGCTGTGGCCGGAAGAGACGCTGGCGTTTCCACTATGCGTTGATTCATTATTGCAGCGCAGTTTCCAACGTTGGCTGCGCGATACCCTGTTACAGTGTGAAAAAAGTCACCGCAGGCGAATTCTGATTGAACTTGCAGAGGCAGATGTGTGTCAACATATCGACCGTTTGCGTCCGGTGCTGCGATTGCTGACCGGATTGGGCTGTCGTCTGGCGGTTTCTCAGGCCGGGTTGACGGTGGTGAGTACCTCTTATATCAAGTCGTTACCGGTGGAGATCGTCAAGCTTCACCCAGGGTTGGTAAGGAGTATTGACCGGCGGGATGAGAACCAGCTGTTCGTTCAGAGCTTGACCGGTGCCTGCGAAGGCACTCAAGCGAAGGTTTTTGCCGCCAGCGTGCGTACGCGCAACGAATGGCAGACGCTGAAAGAGCGCGGGATCCTTGGTGGGCAGGGGGACTTTTTCGCTTCGCCAGAGCCGATCGATATAGCTCGCAAAAAATATTCGCGTCGATATCGTGTTTAACCTGATGACCGGGCAAAAATTAACGTAGAATGGCCCGTCTTTTCCTGTGGGCGTCAGTAGGTGCTTACCACCGGTGACAATCAGGAAAAATGTTAGATTTTATGAGCTGTGTTACTGCCGTTTGGTACGTTGATTTGGTGGCTAGCTGAGCCTTTGTTGAGGGATATCAGGCCCCATTCGCTTTCCGTGCATTCGGTCACAAATAACGCAGACTAATTTTCACCGAAGTAGGACGTTTTTGCGCCTTGTCGCTGCTTCGTGTGGTTGGTAAAGTAGGCGGATTTTATTTTCCGCCCCCAGCTTGCAGGATTATCCTTTCGTTATGTTTAAGAAATTTCGTGGCATGTTTTCTAATGACTTGTCCATCGACTTGGGTACCGCCAATACCCTGATTTATGTTAAAGGACAAGGCATTGTACTGAATGAACCGTCGGTGGTTGCCATTCGTCAGGATCGTGCCGGCTCACCCAAGAGCGTTGCGGCCGTAGGTCATGATGCCAAGCAAATGCTGGGGCGTACGCCTGGCAATATCGCGGCTATTCGCCCAATGAAAGACGGCGTGATCGCCGACTTCTTTGTCACCGAAAAAATGCTGCAGCATTTCATCAAGCAGGTTCACAGCAACAGCTTTATGCGCCCAAGCCCGCGCGTACTGGTTTGCGTACCTGTTGGTGCCACCCAGGTTGAACGCCGTGCGATCCGTGAGTCCGCTCAGGGCGCAGGCGCGCGTGAAGTCTTCCTGATTGAAGAGCCTATGGCTGCGGCGATCGGTGCGGGTCTGCCAGTATCGGAAGCCACTGGCTCCATGGTGGTTGATATCGGTGGTGGTACTACTGAAGTGGCGGTGATCTCGCTTAACGGCGTGGTGTACTCCTCTTCCGTGCGTATCGGCGGTGACCGCTTTGACGAAGCCATCATTAATTATGTGCGCCGTAACTACGGTTCACTGATCGGTGAAGCTACCGCAGAACGTATCAAGCACGGTATCGGCTCGGCCTATCCGGATGACGAAGTGCGTGAAATTGAAGTGCGTGGCCGTAACCTGGCAGAAGGTGTGCCGCGTGGCTTCACCATGAACTCCAATGAAATTCTCGAAGCTTTGCAGGAACCTCTGACCGGTATCGTCAGCGCGGTCATGGTTGCGCTGGAACAGTGCCCGCCGGAACTGGCTTCCGATATCTCCGAACGCGGTATGGTGCTGACCGGTGGTGGCGCATTGCTGCGTAACCTGGATCGCCTGCTGATGGAAGAGACCGGTATCCCGGTAGTGGTGGCTGAAGATCCTCTCACCTGTGTGGCTCGCGGTGGTGGCAAGGCGTTGGAAATGATCGACATGCATGGCGGCGATTTGTTCAGCGAAGAATAGTGAGCAGCCCCAGAATGGAGGGATCGTAGCGGATGACGGCATTAACCTGGCATCTGGTGCGTTCCCCTTTCTGTTGTCGAGGAACGTGCATAATTTATGAAGCCGATTTTTAGCAGGGGGCCTTCCCTGCAACTACGACTTTTCCTGGCAGTGATCGTGGCGATTGCGCTGATCGTTGCCGACAGCCGGCTCGGTACGTTCGTTAAAATACGAAACTACATGGACACCGCCGTCAGCCCTTTTTACTTCTTGGCTAACGGGCCGCGTAAAGTTTTGGACAGCGTATCGGAAACGCTGGCTACCCGCCAACAGCTAGAGCTGGAAAACCGTGCTCTGCGGCAGGAACTGTTACTCAAAAACAGCGATAATCTTCTTCTTGGCCAATTCAAACAGGAAAATGCCCGTTTGCGTGAGCTGCTAGGCTCGCCGTTGCGCCAGGACGAACACAAAATGGTCACTCAGGTGATCTCCACCGGTTCAGATCCCTATAGCGATCAGGTAGTGATTGATAAAGGGTCGGACAACGGGGTTTATGAAGGCCAGCCGGTTATCAGTGATAAAGGCGTGGTCGGGCAGGTGGTGGCGGTGGCTAAAATGACCAGCCGCGTCCTGCTGATCTGTGATGCTTCCCATGCGTTGCCGATCCAGGTATTGCGCAATGATATCCGGGTGATTGCCGCAGGCAGTGGCTGTACGGATGACCTGCAGCTGGAACATCTGCCGGGCAATACCGATATCCGCGTCGGGGATGTGCTGGTCACCTCCGGTTTGGGCGGGCGCTTCCCGGAAGGGTATCCGGTCGCTGTGGTGTCCTCGGTAAAAGTGGATAACCAACGCGCCTATACCGTGATCCAGGCGCGGCCAACCGCTGGTCTGCAACGCTTGCGCTATCTGTTGTTACTATGGGGTGCCGATCGCAACGGCACCATGCCGCTGCCGCCGGAGGAAGTTCACCGCGTTGCCAATGAACGCCTGATGCAGATGATGCCGCAGGTATTGCCACCGGCTGATGCCATGGGCCCACCGGCTCCGCTGCCGGCTCCCGCTACCGGTACCGTTCAGCCGCCACCGGTGGGGGCAACCCGATGAATCGCTATCGCAGCAACGGGCGCTGGATTATCTGGCTGTCATTCCTGGTAGCATTAGTGCTGCAAATCATGCCGTGGCCGGACCAAATCTACATGTTCCGGCCATCCTGGCTGCTGCTGATCCTCACTTACTGGGTGATGGCGTTACCCCATCGGGTTAACGTCGGCACCGGCTTTATCCTGGGGTTGATCATGGATCTGATCCTGGGTTCCACGCTCGGCGTGCGTGCGCTGGCCATGGGCATCATCGCCTATCTCGTCGCGTTCAAATTCCAATTATTCCGCAATATGGCCCTGTGGCAGCAAGCGCTGATCGTCGTGCTGCTATCATTGGCCATGGACGTGGTGGTGTTCTGGGCGGAGTTTTTAGTGATCAACGTCTCTTTCCGCCCCGAGGTGTTCTGGAGTAGTGTGGTCAACGGCGTGCTTTGGCCGTGGTTATTCCTGCTGATGCGCAAGATCCGCCGTCAGTTTGCCGTACAATGAGGTTATAACGATGTTTTCGCTCTATCTTGCTTCCGGTTCTCCCCGTCGCCATGAACTGCTGACTCTGCTCGGCGTACCGTTTGAAGTGATTCTGACGCATACTGAAGAGCAGCGGCAGGAAGGGGAAGCGGCGGAAAATTACGTTCGCCGTCTGGCGCAGGATAAGGCCAGGGCAGGTGTAACTCTGGCGCAACAGGATTGGCCCGTGCTGGGTGCAGATACTATCGTGGTGTTGAACGGCCAGGTGTTGGAAAAACCGCGGGATGAAGAGCATGCGGCGCAGATGCTGGCAGCCTTGTCCGGGAAACAGCATCAGGTGATGACCGCCGTGGCGATTGCCGATAAACAGGGCGTTTTATGCCAACTGGTGGTCACCGACGTGACGTTCCGCAATCTGTCACCACAGGATATCTGCGACTATATCGCCACAGGCGAACCGATGGATAAAGCGGGCGCTTACGGAATTCAAGGTAAGGGTGGTTGTTTCGTCAGAACGATAACCGGAAGTTATCACGCGGTGATGGGGTTGCCGCTGGTCGAAACACATGAGCTGCTCAGTCATTTTGTCGCATTACGAGAGGTAAGAGCCGGCTGATGCCACCACTAGATTTCCCGTCGCCGCCATAGCGTGAGCACAGGAAAGATAAGGGCAGGCGCTACACCGGCTCTGAGGAGAAAGCATGACAGCTGAGCTACTGGTAAATATTACGCCGTCGGAAACGCGGGTTGCCTATATTGACGGCGGCATTCTGCAAGAGATCCATATAGAGCGCGAAGCCAAGCGTGGCATCGTGGGCAATATCTACAAAGGGCGTGTCAGCCGCGTGTTACCCGGCATGCAGGCGGCCTTTGTCGATATTGGCCTGGATAAAGCGGCCTTCCTGCACGCCTCCGATATCATGCCGCACACCGAGTGTGTTGCCGGTGATGAACAAAAGAATTTCTCCGTGCGTGATATCGCCGAACTGGTGCGGCAGGGGCAGGATCTGATGGTTCAGGTGGTGAAAGATCCGCTTGGCACCAAAGGTGCACGCCTCACTACCGATATCACTCTACCTTCGCGCTACCTGGTCTTTATGCCGGGCGCAGCACACGTGGGGGTTTCCCAACGCATTGAAAGTGAAGCCGAACGCGAGCGTCTCAAGCGTGCCGTGGCGGGATATTGCGACGATCTGGGCGGCTTTATCATCCGCACTGCGGCTGAAGGGGTAGGTGAAGAAGAGCTGGCGCAGGATGCTGCCTTCCTCAAGCGTTTGTGGACCAAAGTCATGGAGCGCAAAAAGCGCAACCAGACCAAATACAAACTGTATGGCGAACTTGCGTTGGCGCACCGTATCCTGCGCGACTTTGCCGGGGCGGCGCTGGATCGTATCCGCGTCGACTCGCGCCTGACGCATGACCAATTGGTGGAATTTACCGGCGAGTACATCCCGGATATCACCAATAAGCTGGAGCTGTATACCGGCAGCCAGCCGATCTTCGATCTGTACGACGTCGAGAACGAGATCCAGCGGGCGCTTGAACGCAAGGTTGAATTGAAGTCCGGCGGTTACCTGATCATCGATCAAACCGAAGCCATGACCACCGTGGATATCAACACCGGGGCCTTTGTCGGCCACCGCAATCTTGATGAAACCATCTTCAATACCAACATCGAAGCGACGCAGGCCATTGCCCGCCAGCTGCGGTTGCGCAACCTGGGCGGCATCATCATCATTGATTTCATCGATATGAACAATGATGAACACCGCCGTCGGGTATTGCACTCGTTGGAGCTGGCACTGAGTAAAGATCGGGTAAAAACCACAATCAATGGTTTCTCTCAACTAGGCTTAGTGGAGATGACGCGTAAACGCACGCGTGAAAGTATTGAGCATGTGCTGTGTAACGACTGCCCGACCTGCCAAGGGCGCGGAACGGTGAAAACGGTGGAAACCGTCTGCTATGAGATTATGCGTGAGATCGTGCGCGTACATCATGCTTACGATTCCGATCGTTTCCTGGTCTATGCCTCTGCGGCCGTGGGTGAAGCGCTGAAAAGTGAAGAGTCACACGCGCTGGCGGAAGTGGAAATCTTCGTTGGCAAACAGGTCAAGGTGCAGATCGAACCTTTATACAGCCAGGAACAGTTTGACGTTGTGATGATGTAGTACCCCTCACCCCAACCCTCTCCCATGGGGAGAGGGAGCTGTTAGTTCCTGCTCTTTTGGAGGTAAAGAAGTGATTTGGGCACCGTGATCGCCCCCTCATGCAGGTGGAATAGCCGGTGCTTATGAAGGGTCACAACCCTCTTTCGCGGGGAGAGGGAGCTGTTAGTTCCTGCTCTTTTGGAGGTAAAGAAGTGATTTGGGCACCGTGATCGCCCCCTCATGCAGGTGGAATAGCCGGTGCTTATGAAGGATCACAACCCTCTTTCGCGGGGAGAGGGAGCTGTTAGTTCCTGCTCTTTTGGAGGTAAAGAAGTGATTTGGGCACCGTGATCGCCCCCTCATGCAGGTGGAATAGCCGGTGCTTATGAAGGATCACAACCCTCTTTCGCGGGGAGAGGGAGCTGTTAGTTCCTGCTCTTTTGGAGGTAAAGAAGTCATCTAGGCAACCGTGATCGGCTCCGCATCCAAGGTGGATCATCCGGTGCTCATGAAGGATCACAATACTTTCAGCCTAACTCGATCGGTCCCCTCTCCCTGTGGGAGAGGGTTAGGGTGAGGGGCACAAGCGTTAGGTTATATATTTGGTCATTAAGGAGAAATGCGTGAGGCGACTGCCCGGGATCCTGTTAGCCACAGGCGCCATTTTGATTGTTGTTGTGGCGTTGCTGATCAGCGGGTTGCGTCTGGTGCTGCCTGAGCTTAACCACTATCGCCCGCAATTGCTGGAGAAGGTGCAGGCGATCGCCGGGGTGCCCGTCGAGGCCGACTTTATCCAGGGCAGTTGGGAAACCTTTGGCCCCACGCTGGAGGCCCGCAACATCCGTTTGGCCCTGCCAACAAGCAAAATCCAGATCGAGCGCGTCACGCTGGCGCTGGACGTGTGGCAATCCCTGCTGCATTGGCGCTGGCAGTTCCGCGATCTCACCTTCTATCAGTTGCAGCTTGATCTTGACGCGACGCTCGGGGGGGAAGGTAGCAATGGCCTTACCCCGAACGGAGTCAGCGATCTGTTCCTGTATCAGTTGGATCACTTTGATCTGCGCAACAGCCGCCTCTCGTTCCTTACCCCATCAGGCTCGCGTGCTGAATTTCATATCCCGCAAATGACCTGGCTCAACAGCTATAACCGCCATCGCGCGGAAGGTCAAATCAGCCTGACCAGCCTGAATGGCCAGCACGGTGCGGTACAGTTACGCCTGGATCTGCGGGATGAGCAGGGGTTGCTCAATACCGGCACCATCTATATGCAGGCCGATGAAATCGACATGAAGCCCTGGTTCAGCCGCTGGCTGAAAACCAATACCGGTCTCGAAAGTGCCGATTTCAGCCTGGCCGCCTGGCTCAATATCAAAAATGGCGCAATCTACAGCGGTAATGCCCTGCTTAATAAAGGCACCGCCAGTTGGTTGGCGGGTGGCGATCAACACCGGTTGGACGTCGATAATCTGGCGCTGGCACTGAGCCGTGAGGGCAACGGCTGGCAGGTGCATGCACCTGCCCTGAACCTGAAAACCGATGGCCAAGCCTGGGCACCCGGAACCCTTACTGCGCTGTGGTTGCCGGAAAATACCCAATTTATCGGGCCAAACCAGAGTGAAGAACTCCGTATCCGTGCCACCGGCATCCAGTTGGAACGTTTGGAAGCGTTGCTGCCTACCTTCTCGTTCCTCAGCCCGGAAGTGCTGGAGCACTGGAAAGACTTACAACCTCGCGGCATGCTTAGGGCGCTGGCGTTGGATATCCCGCTGCAACAGCCGGAAAAAACCCGTTTTCAGGCGTGGTGGCAGGATCTGAGCTGGCAACACTGGAAACTGTTGCCGGGCGTCGATCACTTTTCCGGCGCGTTAACCGGGGGCGTGGAAAACGGCCGTCTGACGCTGGGGCTGAATAACAGCACGCTGCCTTATGGCGATATGTTCCGGGCACCGTTGGAGATCGGCCGTGCAAGCGGGGCGTTGACCTGGCAAAACAACGCTCAAGGCTGGCAATTGGCAAGCCAAAGTCTGGATGTACAGGCCAAATCCCTGTGGATTAACGGTGATTTCCGCTATCAGCAACCGGCCAACGGCGAGCCTTGGCTGGATATTCTGGCTGGCATCCGTTTGTATGATGCCGCCGATGCCTGGCGTTATTTCCCTGAACCGCTGATGGGTAAACATTTGGTGGATTATCTCAGCGAGGCGATCCAGGGTGGGCAGGTTGATAATGCTTCCCTGATTTATGCGGGCGATCCGCAGCACTTCCCGTATGAGAAGAACGAAGGGCAGTTTCAGGTGTTTGTCCCACTACGCCACGCTACCTTCCAGTTCCAGCCGGAATGGCCAGCGCTGGACGATCTGGCGATCGACCTCGATTTTGCCAACAATGGCCTGTGGATGAATGCGCCGCAAACCAAACTGGGCACTGCGACGGGCAGAAATATTAGCGCCGTCATTCCGGACTATAGCAAACAACGCCTGTTGATTGATGCCGACGTTGCGGGTACCGGGCAAGCTATCCACGACTATTTCATGCAGACCCCACTGGATGACTCTGTCGGGGCGGCGTTAGATGAGCTGCAGGTGGGTGGCAATGTAAGTGGGCGCTTACATCTGAATATTCCGTTGGACGGTGAGCTGGTTAACGCCAGCGGTGAAGTGACGCTGAATAACAACTCGTTGTTGGTCAAGCCGCTGGAGAGCCAGCTAGAGAGAGTAAGCGGCAAGTTCCGTTTCGACAACGGCAACCTGCAGAGCGATACCCTGACGGCCAACTGGTTTGGGCAGCCGCTGACGGTCAACTTCGATACGCTGGAAGGCAAACAGGATTATAAGGTTAACGTTGGGCTGAAAGGCGATTGGCAACCGGCCAAGGTTGAAGGCCTGCCGCCAGAGTTTGCCAAAAAGCTGGCAGGCAGCGCCGCCTGGCAGGGTAAAGTGGCCATCAACCTGCCGCATAAAGGCGAGCCGAACTATGAGATTGGTGTGAATGCCGATCTGAAAAAAGTAAGCAGTCACTTACCTTCTCCCCTGAATAAAGCCGCAGGGGAAGCGTTACCCGTTAACGTAAAAGTGAACGGCGGTCTGCAAGGATTTATGCTCAATGGCAGTGCGGGCAAGCAAAACCACTTCAACAGCGAATGGCTGTTGGCCAAACAGCAGGTGACGCTGGCACGTGGCGCTTGGCAAACCGGCGGTTCCGCTACCCCAACGTTACCCAAAGATAAATCCCTGGTGCTCAATCTGCCCGCGTTGGATGGCGAGCAGTGGCTGGGGCTATTGGCACCGGCGATGAAGCAAAGCAGCGGTGCAGGCAAGGTGGGCAGCTTTGTGTTCCCAACCAGCGTAACGCTCGAAACCCCACAGCTGACGCTGGGCGGACAGGCGTGGCATAACCTTCAGCTGGCGGTCGTGCAGCAGTTGGCGGGAACGACCGTCACCGCCAAGGGTAAAGAGATTGATGGTAGCCTGTCGATGCCGGATAAGGGCGTGTGGCGTGCGGATCTCGGCTATCTTTACTACAACCCGCAGTTTGCCAGCGGCGACGGCAGTGCTGGTGGAACCAACCCGTTGGACTCGAAGGAGCGGATCTCGTTCCAGGATTGGCCTTCGCTGATGTTGCGTTGTAAATCCTGCTGGGTGATGGGGCAGAATCTTGGCACGGTGGAGGCCGATCTCAAACGTGAGGGGGATTCTCTGGTGCTAAGCCATGGCCTGGTAGATACCGGCTATGGCCGTATGAGCGCCACCGGCCTGTGGAAACAGAACGCTCAGGAAGAGCGCAGTGCGTTAAAGGGCAAACTGCTGGGCAGCAAAATCGATCGCACCGCCAGTTTCTTCGGCGTGATCATTCCATTAAAAGACGCGCCTTACGATATCGATTTTGATCTGCACTGGCATGGGCAGCCATGGAAACCGCAGATCAACACGCTCAATGGCACCATGAAGGTCGATCTGGGCAAAGGCGAGATTGACAACGTCGGCGGTGGCCGGGCTGGGCAGTTGTTACGCCTGGTCAGCTTTGATGCCCTGCTGCGCAAATTACAGTTCGACTTCCGTGATACCTTCGGTAATGGATTTTACTTTGACTCCATACGCGGCACTATCTGGGCGAAAGATGGCATAATGCATACAGATAACTTTTTGGTGGATGGGCTGGCGGCGGATATCGCCATGAGCGGCCAGATCGACCTGGTGAAACGCCAGATTGATATGCAGGCCGTGATAGCGCCAGAGATCTCGGCGACGGTCGGAGTGGCGACCGCGTTTGTGATCAACCCGATTGTGGGGGCGGCGGTGTTTGCGGCCTCGAAAGTGCTGGGGCCGTTGTGGAGCAAGATCTCGTTTATCCGCTATGACATTACCGGCAGCCTGGACCACCCAAGTATTCATGAGGTGTTGCGTAAGCCAAAAGAGGATAAATCGCCATGAAAAATGCTAACGTTGCGTTATTACAGCTGTGTAGCGGTGAGCAGATACGGGACAACCTGGCCCAGATTGAGCAGCAGATCAAGCAGCTTAATCCCGGGATAAAGCTGGTGATGACTCCGGAGAACGCCTTACTGTTTGCCAACTCGGCCGCCTACCGTGAACATGCGGAAACGGAAGGTCACGGGCCGCTGCAGCAGGCGGTGCGCGATATGGCTCGCCGTTATGGGGTATGGTTGCTGGTTGGCTCTATGCCATTGATCAGCCGCGAAGATCCGACGCGCATCACCACCAGCAGCCTGCTGTTTGACGATCAGGGTGAAATCCGTGGTCGTTACGACAAACTGCACATGTTCGACGTAGATATCAATGATATCCACGCCCATTACCGCGAGTCAGATACCTATCAGCATGGCCAGCAATTAACGGTGATTGATACGCCGGTTGGCCGCTTGGGGATGACGATATGCTACGACCTGCGCTTCCCTGGCCTGTATCAGGCGCTGCGTGCGAAAGGTGCGGAGCTGATCTCGGTACCCGCCGCATTTACCCGCGTGACCGGTGAGGCACACTGGGAAATTTTGCTGCGTGCCCGCGCTATCGAGAACCAGTGTGTGATCCTGGCTCCCGCGCAGGTAGGCCGCCACGGGGCAACTCGCCGTACCTGGGGACATTCCATGGTGGTAGACAGCTGGGGCAATGTGCTGGCAGAAAACCCCGACGCCGTGTCCGCGCTGAAAGTGCGCGTAAATACCGGCAAGTTGCATACGGTACGCAAGCAGATGCCGGTAATGCAACATAACCGATTCCAGCCGACGCTGATTGCGCCGGTTGAAAACTCCGCCAATAAAGAGTGAAAAAATTATGAGCCTGTCGTTTGTCAGTGAGCAGTTACTCGCTGTGAATAAGCTGAGTCATCAAGACCTGTTCTCCGTATTGGGTCAACTGGCCGAACGCCGCCTCGATTACGCCGACCTCTATTTTCAGTCCAGCTACCACGAAGCCTGGGTGATTGAGGATGGCATCATCAAAGATGGCTCGTACAATATCGACCAGGGCGTTGGCGTGCGCGCGGTCAGCGGTGAAAAGACCGGCTTTGCCTATGCGGACCAAATCACCCTGAACGCCCTGAACCAAAGTGCACAGGCTGCTCGCAGCATTGTGCGTGACAGCGGCAATGGCAAAGTCCATACGCTGGGTGAGATCGGCTACCAGGCGCTGTATCCTTTGCTCGATCCGCTGCAAAGCCTGCCGCGGGAAGAGAAGATCGCGCTGTTGCACCGGGTAGACAAGGTCGCGCGTGCTGAAGACAAGCGCGTGCAGGAAGTGACGGCCAGCATTACCGGCGTGTATGAGCAGATACTGGTTGCGGCAACGGACGGCACCCTGGCGGCGGACGTTCGCCCGCTGGTGCGTTTCTCCGTCAGCGTGCTGGTGGAAGAAAACGGCAAACGTGAGCGCGGAGCCAGCGGTGGCGGTGGCCGTTTTGGCTATGACTACTTCCTGGAAGTGGTGGACGGTGAAGTGCGTGCCGATGCTTTTGCCAAAGAAGCGGTGCGTATGGCGCTGGTCAACCTCTCTGCCGTGGCTGCCCCTGCGGGCACCATGCCTGTGGTACTGGGCGCGGGTTGGCCGGGCGTGTTGCTGCATGAAGCGGTCGGTCACGGGCTGGAAGGCGACTTCAACCGCCGTGGTACCTCGGTATTCAGCGGCCAGATGGGCCAGCTTGTGGCTTCTGAACTGTGCACCGTGGTGGATGATGGCACCTTGCAAGGCCGCCGTGGTTCACTGGCGATCGATGACGAAGGCGTACCGGGCCAATACAACGTGCTGATTGAGAACGGCATCCTGAAAGGCTACATGCAGGATAAACTCAACGCACGGCTGATGGGCGTTGCGCCTACCGGCAACGGCCGCCGCGAGTCTTATGCTCACCTGCCGATGCCGCGTATGACCAACACCTACATGCTGGCGGGCAATTCAACGCCAGAAGATATTATCGCCAGCGTGGAGTATGGCCTGTATGCGCCAAACTTCGGCGGTGGTCAGGTTGATATCACCTCCGGGAAATTTGTCTTCTCCACCTCTGAAGCCTATCTGATCGAAAATGGCCGCGTCACCAAACCGGTGAAGGGTGCCACGTTGATTGGTTCAGGTATTGAGGCGATGCAGCAGATTTCGATGGTGGGTAACGATCTGGCGCTGGATAAGGGCGTAGGCGTGTGCGGTAAAGAAGGGCAGAGCCTGCCGGTAGGCGTTGGTCAGCCTACGCTGAAGCTGGATTCACTTACCGTGGGCGGCACGGCGTAATAAGCGCGGTTTAATGTATCAAGCCCTGACCCTTGGTGGGTTGGGGCCAAAGCTAATTTGTGAAACCGGATAAGACCCGGCTTGGCTTACGCCTCCGTATACTCCATATCCTTATGGGGTATGCCATCATCAAGGTATTCGCCGGATACCGTTTTGAAACCGAATCCTTCATAGAATTTGACGAGGTGAGATTGTGCCGAGAGCTTTATCGCCTTGCCTGGTGCATCGCCGAGGATTAAGGACATCGTTTTTTCCATCAGCCTGACCCCCAGCTTCTGACCCCTGACGGAATCATCAACAATCACTCGCGTGATTTTGGCCGCATCCGGAGAATCATCCACGTGCAGCACTCTCGCGTAGGCGATAAGCTTACCGCCGCTGTATCCGGCAACGTGAAGGGTGCTATTAAGCAAATCCTGTCCATCAATATCCTGAAACGGGCACGTCTGCTCGACGACAAACACCGCCATGCGCAGCGCCAGAATATCATGCAACTGCTGCGCACTGAGGACGTTGCCTTTCAATGCCTGCCAGCTTATTTCCATCTTTAACCCTTACTTTTTTTGTTAACCATGAAATGACGGCCCTGGGCTGATGACGGCCAGAATGGTGATAACAGCTAGTCATTCAGTCATAATATCACTCCATAACTTAATGAATATACTGAATTTTACTATGCGATTAGCTGGATGAATCAGGAAGTTTTCTGACAAAGAGGGTGAGTCTGGATCGTAGCAACCTCTCCAGACACATCATTGGGGATCGTTGGTGACAGCCGTCGCATTAGACAGCGGGGTCCCCTGATGATAGTAAAGTGCAATCATCAGTTGGCTAAGTTCCTTGAAATTAAAGGGATCCAACGACGTCGCTTCTTTTATCTGGTTAAGCCGGTAGGTGAGCGTGTTGCGATGTACCCCAAGTTCCCGCGCAGCGTTTGCCAGTTCGGCATTGTGTGCGATATAGGTACTTAACGTGTTGAGCAGCATTTGACCCGTGCTCAGCATCAGTAATTTATCGATTCTCTGTTTGAAATAAAGGGTAAATGAGCTGCTGCTGGCTTCATTCAACAACCCGCTGAAGGCAAATTGCTGGCCGTTAATGACCCGCGGTTGTGGTAACGACTCCCGAGCATGTTCTATCATCTCTTTGATCATAAATACCGATTGGCGGAAAATCCCAGCAGAGCCAGACTCTACCCCAATGCCAATAGTGTAATGGCTCAGCTGAGTTTCCATAAAGGCGTTCATAGCTTTAACCGTGGCTTCGGTCTGTTCGATCGCGGTAATAATTAACAGGATCTCATCATTGCTGAGCAATATTACCCGTTGGGATTTTAAAATATGTGAGAGTTTATTGAGGATGTGATCGATGGTTTGCCCCAATAAATGCCCGCCGGTTTCAATATTGATCAATACCGGCAACAGGGGTTGTGACAGGTCGATCTCTTGCTGTACCAACTGGTGAAGTATTTCCTTACCTTTGTCAGTATCGCCCACTTCAAGATACTGTTTTAGCAACAGATCTCTGATGCGGTATTGCCAGTTCATTTCCCGGATAGCTAAAGACTGTTTGATCAACAGCTCCGCCGCCAGAATCGCCAGCTCGGCATAACGCGCAATCGCGGCAGGATTGCCACTGATACCTATCACCATAACTACCTGATCATCCACGATAATCGGATGATTGATACCGGGTTGCACATTTCGGTACCTGGCCGCCTGCTGAGCATTTTCTATCGTCATCCGCTGGCGGCTCTTTATCACCTCAAATGCCACTTCATGCCGTTCACCGATCCTATGTGGTTCGCCCGAAGCGATAATTACGCCCTGATGGTCAATAACATTAACATTATAATGGATAATACTCATCGCTCGTTTCACAATGGTATTAGCCAGCTCTAAGGTGATCAGCATACTCATACCTTTATGATATAAAACCTCTATTGTAGTGAGGGGGGATAAATATAATATCGAATGTTTCTTGCCAATTTCACGGTAAGCTTATTGACCCATCAACCGATCTACGTAGTAAACTTAATACAATTCAGGTAACTCAATGCGTAAGCCGATGTTTGCCATCCGACCCTCTCTTTGTCAGAGGGCCGGAAATATCTATTGCGCTAACTTAAGAGACTACCTTTCCCGCTCAAACAGCATTGAGATCCCTTGCCCTCCACCGATACACATGGTGGCTAAACCGCTATTGACGCCACGGCGCTCCATCTCATACATCAGTTTTACAGCGATGATGGCACCGCTGGCCCCAACAGGATGCCCCAGCGCAATGGCTCCCCCGTTGACGTTCACTTTCGCCGGATCCAACTCCAGATCGTTAATCACCGCCAATGATTGGGCGGCAAAGGCCTCATTAAGCTCGATAAGGTCGATATCGTGCACCGACATATTCAACTTTTGCATCAGTTTACGAGTTGCCGGTGCCGGGCCAAAGCCCATGATTTCTGCCTCACAACCTGCCACTGCCCAGCCTCGGATCACCATCCGGATGGGTAGCCCCAGTTTTTCCGCGTTGGCACGGGTAGTGACAACCAGTGCGGCGGCCCCATCATTGATACCTGATGACGTTGCTGCTGTGACCGTGCCGTCTTTTTTAAACGCCGGCTTCAACTGCGCATACTTTTCTTTCGGCGTATCCCTTGGGTGTTCATCGATGGCAAACAGACGGCTGTTCTTGCCTTCACGAACCTCCAGCGGCAGGATTTGCGAGGTAAAATGCCCCTCTTTGATGGCTGCCAAGGCTTTTTGCTGACTGCACCAGGCAAACTCGTCCATCGCCTCACGGCTGATGTTAAAACGTTCCGCGACGAACTCGGCGGTCATACCGTTGTGATAAGGTCCTTCCGGCCAGGTCAAGATAGAGACAATGCCATCTTCCAATTCTCCGTGCCCAAGACGATAACCATAACGAGCCTTGCGAATATAGTGGGGCAGTTGGGTCATATTCTCTGTCCCACAGGCGACGGTGATCTCGGCGTTACCGGTTTGCAGTTCCAGCATGCAATCGACAATCGCTTGCAGACCCGAACCGCACTGGCGGTTCACCGAATAGGACGTTGTTTCGTTCGGTAACCCCGCGCGCAGCTGACAAATACGGGCGATAAAACCACTCTCCGCGATTTGCCCTACGTTCCCTACCACCACTTCATCAATTTGTGCGGGTTGCAGCCCGGCACGGGCCACGGCCTCACGGATCACCGCTGCGCCCAAATCATGCTGGTGCGTATCTTTAAAGCTACCGCCCATGGTACCGATCGCCGTGCGTACGCCGCTGACGACGACAATGTCATTTGCATTTTTCATTCTATTCTCCTTACAGCACCATGCCGCCGCCGACGTTGATCACTTCGCCATTGATATAGCGTGCCTCGTCGGAAGCCAGGAAGGCGACGCAATGGCCGACATCAACCGGATCGCCAGCGAAACCTGCGGGAATTTTGCCGATCATGATGTCCCAGACTTTTTCCGGCACCCCACGAGTCATATCGGTTTCGATAAATCCTGGGCAGATGGCGTTAACGGTAACCCCTTTTTTTGCCAGCTCCCGGCAGGCCGTTTTGGTCAGGCCGATCACCCCGGCTTTTGAAGCGGCATAGTTGGCTTGCCCAACATTGCCTAACCAGCTGGCCGACGAGATATTGATGATCCGCCCGCTGGCACGCTCGCGCATCCGCACGGCGGCTTCTTGCATGCAGTGGAAGGTTCCTTTCAGGTTGATATCTATCACCAGATCCCAATTCTCTTCCGTTAGCTTGTGTAACATGGCATCACGGTTAATCCCGGCGTTATTGACCAGAATATCTATCGGCCCCAGCTGCTGCTCAGCCGCAATAAATAACTGGTTAACCTCTTCGCGGTTGGCAATATTACAGGCGATGAAAATGGCTTTATGGCCCGCGCTCACCAATTCGGCGGCAGTTTTATTGCCACCTTCCTGGTCGACATCACAAATGACTATCGCGGCCCCTTTCTCAGCCAATACCTGGGCAATGCCTCGCCCAAGACCACGGCTGGCCCCGGTGACGATAGCTACTTTATTCGTTAAACACATAGGGTACTCCTTATTATTTTAATTCCTGACCACGCTGAATTAGCGCAGAGATAACAAATATGTTTTTACTGCCTGGCCAGCATTTCCTTCAGGCCAAAAGGGGCGTCACAAAATAGTGCCGCGTCCATTTGTTTTAATGAGGGGGAAATAAGTGGCATAAATTCCATTTGTTGCAGGATGTCCCGCTCAAGATCGACGCCGGGGGCGATTTCTATCAGCATCGGGCCCTGCGCCGTCAGTTCAAATACTGCTCGTTCAGTCACCAAATGCATTTTTTGTTTTTTCTGGCGGGCTATTTCGCCGTTATAGGAAATCTGGTTAATCGACCGTACCAGTTTTTTAACCGAGCCTTCCTGCAGGATGGTTAATTGCCCTTGCTGGAATGCCACCTCCAACCCCTTGGCGGTAAAGGTGGAGCAAAACACCACGTGGTGTGCATTTTGGGTTATATCGATAAACCCTCCCGCCCCGGTACAGCGGTCCCCCATGCGGGTGGCGTTGATATGCCCGTTGGCGTCCATCTCGCCTGCACCCATATAAGTAATATCCACACCGGCCCCGTTGTAATACAGCATCTGTTCCTGATGGTTAATCATGGCGGTCAGGTTTTTACCGATGCCAAAATCAACGCCACCGGCCTGTACGCCGCCGTAGATACCTGATTCAACGGTGATGGTGACCGCTTCGCTCACCCCCTCTTCATGGATGATGGTGCCAATAACATCGTTGGGAATACCGGTGCCCAGATTGATCACACAGTCCGGGGATAGGAATTGGCAAGCGCGGCGGCCAATCACCTTGCGGATGTTCAGCGGCAGCGTTTCCACTTCGCTGGCAGGAGTCACCAGGTTGCCGCAATAGGCCGGGTCATAGAACCAGGAGGAGGTCTGACGGTGGTCTTGCTCGGGGTCTTCACATACCACAATGGCATCAATAAAATTCCCCGGCACCACGATCTGTTTTGGGTGCAGACTCCCTTTTTCCGCCAGATTTTTCACCTGGGCTATCACCTTGCCACCAAAGCGTTTCGCCGCCAGTACCGCCTGCAGGATCTCCAGCTTCATGGCCTCTTCCTCACAGGTGAGGTTGCCAGCGGTATCCGCCGTAGTGCCACGAATGATCACCGTATCCAGCGGGAGTGCCGGATAGAACAGATATTCCTCCTCGCGCAGGCTGACCACTTCCACCAAATCTGGCAGGGAGCGGGTCAACGCATTCATTTTGCCGCCTTCCAGGCGGGGATCGATAAAGGTACCCAGCCCGACTTTGGACAGATACCCGGCCTGACCTGCCGCCATGGCTGTATACAGATGGACAATCTGCCCCTGCGGTAAACAGAAGGCTTCAACCTCGTTGGCGGCAATCTTTTCCATCCACTTGGGTGCCAGCCCCCAGTGCGAACCAATAATGCGTTTTACCATCCCTGGGGGAGTAAAATGCTGATTGCCGCGCTCACGATTCGACTGCCCCGCAGAGTGAATATAGGTCAGCCCGTGCGGTGCCCCTGTTGCAAGAAAGCGATTTTCCAGGGCCTTCAAGATCGACTCCGCGGCCCCGATCAATGTCATGCCGATGGTGCACAGGGTCGAGCCGTTATTCACTAACTCTGCGGCCTGCTGAGCCGAAATGACTTTATTTCTCATATTGCTACCTTACGTCTGTGCGGCGGTGCACCATGGCACCGCGTTTAGGCTTTATTTCTCAATCACGCTATTCATTGCTGCCGGGGGGCATTGATTGGCCGGTTTATCTTTACTGCCTGCGGGTTGTTTCACCCTCGCAGCCCCGATGATGGCAAGGGTCTGCAGCACGATGGCAAACCACAGGCCTGCACTAGGTGACCCCGTTCTATCCTCCAGGAGACCGAACACATATGGCCCGAAGAACCCGCCGGTGATGCCAAGGCAAGCCAGTAATCCCAGCCCACCAGCGAGCATAGGGCCGCTCATCAGCGTGGCCGGGTAGGTAAAGATGATGGATTGCACGACGAAGAACATCGAGGCACCGATACAGAAGCCGATCAGCCCTAATACTGGGCCACCCAGCACGCCAATCAGGAAACCGACGGCCATCGACATAAAGCCGGACACCAGCATGATGCGTGAACGAGAGGCGGTATTGGCATATTTGGGCAGGAAGAAGCCACCCAAGGCTGCCGCGATCCACGGAATGGCAGTTAACAGGCCGAGCATCAAGGTGCTCATTTTGCCGTAGCTGTTAATAATGCTTGGCAGGAAATAGGTCAGGCTGTAGACCGAAATCTGATGGGTGAAATAAATCGCCACGATCAGCATGAAAGTTTTATTGGTAAACGCCGTTTTAAAGGAAAACTTCTGGTTCTTATCCACCCCAACCGGTTGCTCCGCGGCCAGCTTGTTTTCAATATACTCAATGTCGGTTTTGGTCAGCCATTTGGCATCGCGGGGCTTATTGGGTAGTACGGCATACACATAAAACGCCAGCAGCACTGCCGGGAGCCCTTCTATGATAAACATCCATTGCCAGCCGTGCAGTCCACCCAGGCCATCCAGCATCAGCAATGCGCCGCCCAATGGCGCCCCGACAATATTGGCGATACAGACACCGAGCAGGAACATGCCGACGGCTCTGGCGCGATCTTCACGGCCAAACCAGTAGGTAAGGTACAGGATGATACCGGGGTACAATCCGGCTTCTGCCGCCCCTAGTAACAGGCGCATGACATAGAAAGAGGTGGGACCGGTGACGAAGGCCATACCGGCGGAAATCACCCCCCAGGTGAACATGATGCGGGTGATCCAGAAGCGGGCCCCGACCCGCGCCATGATCAGATTGCTGGGGATCTCCATGGTGGAATAAGTCAGAAAGAACAGACCTGCTCCCAACCCATAGGCGGTAGCGGAAAGCCCAAGATCGATGGACATCGAGGCTCGGGCAATGCCGATATTGGTTCTGTCAATAAAGCTGATGATATAAACAATGATCAGTAACGGCATCAGGTGTTTATATATTTTTGCATTCGTTATTGCCGCCTGGCTTTTCGATGCAATATCTAACGGTCGATTTGACATAATAAGGACTCCTCCTCATGATGAGGCGATTAAACAGGGCAGAGCTGTTCTGTATTGTTAGAGGTACAGGTGCTCTATTATTTTAATGATTGCGCTTTAGGTTTCCTGACGTTGGCGCGTTTATTGGGTAACGCTTGTTTTTATATTGGTGGTGTCAATTTTTGTCGTAAAGCTAATTTGTCTATTTTGCCATTGGCATTTTTCGGTAATTCTGCTGTAAAGACGATCTTTGAGGGTATTTTAAATTTGGCAATTTTATTGGAGAGCCAATGAGTGATATTATCGCTCACCAAGGGTTTATTCCGGTGCGCCACAATAAAAGCGACAGCTTCTTCTCCGTAGATTTCGCTGCTGCTGGGAACTATGGCAATTTCCTTGACGCCAGGGTAATTCGAGATCAGGTTTTCCACTTCAATGCAGTATATTTTTTCACCACCGCGGTTGATCATGTCCTTGCTGCGATCTTTGATATACAGGTAGTTATCCTGATCGAGGCAGGCGATATCGCCGGTGTAAAACCAGCCGTCGTGGAAGAACTGCTGATTGGCCGCCGGGTTCTTCCAGTACTGGCTCATGACCACTGGCCCTTTCAGCCATAGATGACCAATCTGACCGGCAGTAAGCACCTGGTGATTATCGCCGCGAATTTGGCAGCTTAGGCCGGGAATGGGTAAGCCAGAACTGCCTATCTTATCGCTGCTGCGCACATCGACCGGAAAAATGCTGGCTGGTGAAGAGGTTTCTGTCAGCCCATAGATCGGCCTGATTTCCGTGGCTGGGAACAACTGCGCGAGCCTTTCGATAATGCCCACGTTCAAATGCCCGGCACCACAAGCGATCATCCGCAAGCTGGTGTAGTTGCCCACCTGTGGATACTTTTCCGCTTCTTGCAACAGTAGGATAAACACCGTTGGCGAACCATGCAGGAAGGTAATGTTATGGCTGCTGACGGTTTTCAAAATCTCTTCTGCATTGAATCTTTGCTGCAAATGCAACGTACCGCCAAGGTGAATAAACAGGCAGAGTAAAGCTGACAGGCCGGTAATATGGCAGATAGGGATCGGCAAGATGGCGCTGTCTTGCTCGGTTAACTTGAGAGCCTGTTGGTAAGCCGTGATAGCCGCAATAAAGTTACCGTGAGTGAGCGCTGCTCCTTTCGGTGAGCCAGTGGTGCCGGAAGTATAAATAATTGCGGCAATGTCATCCGCTACGATGGCGGCAGGCTCTACGGGTTGGATCACCTTTTGGTCATCTGCATTACTGAGCATCAGTTGCCAATCGGCCAGCGACACCACATGGCTTTGCTTCACGGGTTCCAGCGTCGCCATCCACGGCTGGCTGTTGGGATCGTAAAAAACCGCCTTGGCATTAACACTGGACAGGATGATATGGCTGTCTTGCGATTTTAACTTGGTGCTTAACGGCACCACGATAATCCCCAGCGCCATTGCTGCATAAAACAGCGAGCAGAATTCAGGCCGGTTACCCAAGGCCAAGACGATCACATCGCCTTTGACGAGGTTAAAACTTTCTTTCAGGCAGGCGGAAGATAAATTAACGTTATGATTTAACTGATTATAACTGTATTTATGGCCTTCAAAGAACAGGGCGGTATGCTCAGCCCGGCGGTTAACGCTCTGCTGTAAACTCTGATAGAGGTGTGTGATTTTTGCCTGCTGCATAGGTTGCCCCTTCACCGACATTTACTGATGGTGGTGAGTATAGGGAAAGGCAACGGTGCAAGAATGCGCAAAATTTCACATCTTTCTTCGGCCAACAGGGCTGACGCTTTGTATAAAATGCCAACCCTGGGAGGACAAAAAAATCGATGTTATGACGTGCTGGTTAGCAAATGTTATCGAAAATGATAAAAATTATGATGAAAAAGGTGAGTAAGGGGTTTTGCTTTTATGCAGATGCATAAAAAGAAGGGGGAGGGGATGACGCTCGGGCTAATCAGATACGTCGCCTCGTCAGCCAGAGTTACGGGAGAAAGAGGAAGGGCAAAGTCGGTTGGCGGGCGTTGGCCAACCGACTCTGAAGCTGGATTCTCTTACTGTGGATAGCACGACGTAATAAGCGCGGTTTAATGTATCAAGCCCTGACCCTTGGTGGGTTGGGGCCAAAGCTAATAGCCTAATGTGATCGTCAACTAAGAGCGAGGAGCGGACATCGGCTTGATGTCAGAAATGAAATTTTGTCGTTGAACCTCGCCATATTGAACTCTGCAATAAAGGAAGAAAAAACTCCGCTGGCGCAAAATCTGATTGGGAGAAACTGACGCGTTCTACCTTGGTGTTGGCTCACCGATTCGCACGCACCAACTATATGTGGTATCGATATGGGTAATAAAGTTACAATATATAGAATTTTCAGGTGTAACGGCGGGACTACTGGCGCGATTCGATCTTATGGGCGTTTTGCCGAGTCCCTAGAGAAAGGCGTAAAAAAACCGCCTGGCGGCGGTTTAGTGTGAATGGAAGTCTATGATTACAGCAAAGCCATCTGATTGTTTTTTAAACGTGCCAGCTTGCCGCTTAAACTAATTTTGTCTTCTGCCTTTTCCAGGTCGGTCGTTTTCATCATTTTTATCAGCGTATCAATGTCGTCAGGTGTTTTCACTTTAACAAAGTCCCGCATTTTGTTGATGAACACCACCGAATACTTATTTCGCAGAAGCAGCTCTACTACGTTGTTTAGCGTACCAGGACTCTTGCAGTCCCAAACCATCAGACCACAGTCAGCCTTCTCGGCCATCTGGATATCTTTAGCTGTGTAAAACTCACGTGTTCCGCGCTTGTAATCTGTTTTGACAACATTCACGGGCCACGCGCCTAAGTTGTTTCGCGGCTTTGCCGAACTGCTGAAAACTGTGGTGGTTTCACAATTCAACGCCATGAGCGCTCGCTGAACTGATGAATCTACGCCGTTAGCGTCACCAACAACCACACGATATTTTTTGTCTACAATCTTCTTCAACCGCTCAATGATGAGCGGATCAAGTTCTTTGATGGTTATAGAGCCAGCAACGAAAATCGTCGTCATGGTTATCTCCAAGTAAGAGTCGCAACGTAAATATTATTGATTTTATTATAGCCGCGTAGCGCCGCACAAGCAGCCTCCATTGATGCTCCCGTATGGTATAGGTCATCAATCACTAAAACGTTCCAGCATCCTTGATTGGTAATAATAGGGTTTACGGAAAAGCTGTTCCCAATGGCTTCAACTTTTTCCTCTTTGGTATGCAGATTCTTAAGTGAAACACCGCCAGGAGCTTTCAACAGGAGATTGTCAATGCAGGGGACACCGGCTAAGTTTGCCAGTGCTTGAGCAATCTCTGTAACAGGCTGTCGTGCACGGACATTAGAAGCGGCCATAGGAAGGATGAACCCAACATTTTCAAACAGTGGATATGCTTCATCATAAAGGCATTGAGCCAACGGCTGAACCTGACTCCAATCAGATCTGTACTTAAGCAGAAAGAGGGCTTCGCCCACTTCAGTACGAGTAGTGTCGTAAATGTTATGGCCCCACTCGTTTTGCCCTGTCACCACGCTGAACTTACTGTGCTTGTCCAGTACCACACCACGATTCCAGTTACCCGCAATGTCTTTGATATTCACTTCCATCGGTGTTTCCCTCACTCGTTACAAGATATGAATGAAGATACGCTCGTTAAATACCTTCTTAAAGGGCACGTTTTGATAATTGTGCTGAAACGCAGGGGGGGGGCTTTTGGCGTTTTACCGAATAGAAAAAATTGACGTTGAAAAAAGATATGTTAAGACAGACAAGGGTTCACTTTGAGCCCGTCTGTTTTGAAATCAGGAGGCCGTATGGCTAACAATAAAAGAATACTGAATGGTTCGAATCGTTCACGCGCAGCTAAAGAAATCAAAGCCCTTCAACGCGCAGAAAAAGCTGGGATAACAATCCCGCAGATTGCCCAAGCGATGCAGCCAGCTGTGATGGAGCCTAATACAACCAATGGATTACGTGAAGCTTGCGGAAGAATCGATCAGATGCTGGATATCGCAGCGGGTAAAACAGTAATTACCGATGCGGTAGACTCACTTCTCAAGCCTTCTCCGGGTGGTGCGCCCGCAACGGGAGAGCTAAAACCTGCATAAGCTTACGGGCTTACAAAAAAAGCTACTTTAGCCGCTGTGTCGTTTGCAGCGGCATTTTTGTCTTTTTTTCATAAGGCCAAGCCTGCAATCTTCCTATGGTTTATCAGGTTCGGCAGAATAGGCTTTTAGTCGAATGTTCACTATTGAAGCAAAGTCCAATAGCTAGTGTCCGCTCCTGGCTCGGAGCAGACTATCAAAACTAGATTAGCGTTAGTGGGGGGGTAACCTGGTTAGATCCCCCTTGAGCATGCTCATATCTATGGCCGAAAAACGCGAGCAGTTCGGCCACAAATCATACGCACTTAATTAACCATTAGCCGCAAAGCCAAATTATGCGGATAGGGGTCAAAGTATTTTTGCGTCAGCAGGTAGCTGTCTGGGTATTCGCCCAGGTAATGCTTCAGCAGCGTCAAAGGCGCGAGTATTGGCAGCAGCCCCTCGCGATAATGGAGGATCACGTCATTCAGCTCGCCGCGCTGACGTGAGTTCAGCTGGTTACGAAAGTACCCCTGAATGTGCATCAGCACGTTGGTGTGGTTCTTGCGCGAGGCGGGTTTTTTCAAGATCGTCATCAGTTTTTCGCGATAAGCCACGAAGAATGCATCCAGGTCTTCCCACTCATGCAACGAAGCGACAAAGGGGCCAATTTCGCGGTAGCCCGCTTGGTGGTGCGCCAGCAACTGCAATTTATACCGGCTGTGGAAGTCCAGCAGCGCATGGCGGGTGAGGCCGTTGGCCTTCAGGGTGTTCAACTCGTGCAGGGCGAAGATGCGCTCGACAAAGTTTTCCCGCAGCACCGGGTCGTGCAGGCGGCCATCTTCTTCCACCGGTAACCACGGGTATTTCTCCAACAGCGCTCTGGTAAAGATGCCTACGCCCTCTTTACGCCCGCGATTGCCCTTTTCATCGTACAACCGTACGCGTTCCATACCGCAGCTCGGCGATTTGGCGCAGACGATAAAGCCCGACAGTTCGTCAAGACGTGAGAGATAGGAATCCGTGAATGCGGTCATTTTCTCCGTCACATCGTCGTGCGGCGCTTGGCTGAAGTGCATCCGGAAATCCCCTTCGGCGGTCTGAACCAGGCGTAGTGCCGGACGAGGAGAGGGCAGTCCGATGGCCATCTCCGGGCAGACGGGTTTGAAGGTCACCCACTGCGCCAGCCCGTCCATGACAAAGCCCATGCGTTTATGTCCGCCGTCAAACCGAACGGTCGCGCCGGTTAAACATCCGCTGATCCCAATGACGGGTTGCTTATTCATATCGCGATCCTCTTACTGTTCTTTTCGGGTGAAGAAAAGCGTTACCTGGCCGACGGTGATGCCGAACTTTTTCATCTCTGTTTTATTAAAAAGATGCGTGTCATCTTGCAGATACATCCAGTCATCAAAGTGAAGTAGCCAGGTACTGCCATTGGCTTTCACGTTCATGCTGTAACGCCAGTTAAAGGCGTTGCCTTCTGCCACGCCGCTGGCCACACCTTCAATATCGCCTGCGGTGCCTTCGTAGCGATTGGTGCCGACGCGCCGGATATGCCACACCCGTTGCTGCTTCTCGCCATCGTCATAGACAAAGTGTTCATTTAGCGTCAGCGTGTCGCCGATGACGTTGCCGCTGATTTCCACGTGGAAGCGGCGCAGCTGTTTTCCGCTGCGGTCCTGTACCATACCCCATGCCTCGGTTTTCCCCTGGAAGTAGTGGAAGATATCGAGCGGCGGTTGTTGATGCCGGTAGTCGCTGATGTCTGTGCTACAACCCACCAGAAGCATCATCAGCGCCAGGCCAAGTGTCAGAATGCGTTTCATTTTTCACCTCCGAGCAACTGCTGACGCAGTTCGGGATATTGCGTACGTAGATCGAGCCAGATGGCCAGAAAGTTTGTACTGAAGGCGGCAGACTGGCTGGGGCCGAGCGGGATAAAGCTTTTTTCTACCGCCGAGGCGCGATACCAGAACTGCCCCTGCTTACCCTTGAGAACAAAGGTAAGCTGCGAGCCCGGCGTGACGTCCGGCCAGAGTGACTGCAGCATGCGCAGCCAGGCTTCGCTCTGTGGTTCTCGCTCCAGGATCCCCTGAGCCTGCCACTGGTCACGGGTGGCTTCGACCAACTGGTCACGATCGATGTCGCGTTTGTAGGTAATAATCAGCGCCTGATCCTGTTCCGGCCCGTGATACCGACCGTCCGGCGTGCTCAGTTGGGAGGTATAAACGGTAAACGGCCCCCATGTCAGGCTGGCATCACCCACTTTGCGCCAGCTTAACCAGTCGGCGGCATGGGCGACGGGCGCGATGGCCGCCAACCACAGCAGCATCAGTAAAGAGGTTTTCATTGTTGCCTCCCCGTCAGAATATGGAACAACAGCATCAGAACCAGCCAACCCAGAGCCATCCAACTGACGACGATAAAGGTCGGCTCCCGGAAAGTCATGGCACCCAGACGTTCGCCAATCACATATGCTACGGGACCGCCAACGGTTGCCAACAGAGCCAGGATCCATCGCGGCAGCGTGGTCGTGAGGATCAAGTGGGTCCAGACGGTAGCAAACATCAGCCACAGCGCCATCATCCACAGGGGCAGCAGTGCGTCACTGTTAAAGCCGATCTGCCCCGTCAGCACCCAGAGGGCATCCAGACCGCAGCCCGCCGCGGCCAGCAGTAGGGCATAAACACGGTGTGCAGGCGACAGCATCAGACAGGCCAGGATCGCCAGGGCGAGCCACAGGAACAGGCCGCGTTCGCGAAACAACACTACCAGCGTCCAGTAGAGATCGAACGCGAGAGCCATCAGCACGACCTGCACAGAGCGGTTCATACGCGCTCTGCGGTCAGTTGCACCACGCTGATGGTGCGTGCGTTAAAACCGGCTTCGCAGTAGCCAAAGTAGTAGAGCCACATACGGCGGAACCTTTCATCGAAACCGAGCTTTTCAATGTCCTGCCAGGCGTGCAGAAAACGCTGCCGCCAGTGAGCCAGCGTGCGGGCGTAGTCTGGCCCCATATCGAACAGATTACGGACGACAAAATCGGTGTGACGCGTCATCAGTTCACTCATTGCCGTGATGCTCGGTAGGAACCCGCCGGGGAAGATGTAACGCTGGATAAAATCGACGCTTTTGCTGTAGTCGCGGTAGCGCTGATCCTGAATGGTGATGGCCTGAATCGCCATTTTGCCGCCCGGGCGCAGGCGCGCCTGACAGGTGCGGAAGAAATCCGGCAGGTAGCGTTTACCCACGGCTTCAATCATCTCAACCGATACCAGTTTGTCGAATTGCCCGGTCAGGTCGCGGTAGTCGCACAGCAGAACCTGAACTCTGTCCTGTA
This sequence comes from Serratia sp. JSRIV006, assembly GCF_019968685.1. Taxonomy (NCBI): domain Bacteria; kingdom Pseudomonadati; phylum Pseudomonadota; class Gammaproteobacteria; order Enterobacterales; family Yersiniaceae; genus Serratia; species Serratia sp. JSRIV006. The sequence goes on along the minus strand of NZ_CP074137.1, from coordinate 5,124,888 downwards.
ATCCCGCGCGGGCAATACGCTCTGTAGCCCAGATGTACTGCTCTCGCGACAGCGTCGTGGTAGTGACGCGGCAGCCGTAGTGACGGGCGGCGTATTCCGCCATTGCCCCCCAGCCGGTGCCGATTTCCAGCAGGTGATCGCTTGCGGTCAACGCCAGTTGTTCGCACAGGCGCGCCATTTTTGCCTGCTGGGCTTGAGAGAGAGCCTGGTCGTCGGCGGTGAACAGCGCGCTGGAGTAGAGCAGATCTTCATCGAGAAAGTGCGCATAGAATTCGTTACCCAGATCGTAATGGGCGGAGATGTTTTCCCGCGCCTGTTTGCGGTAGTTACGCCGCGTCCAGTGGCGAAGCCGCTCCATAGGATTGCCCAGCAGGCGAAAGCCACTTTCCAGCCTTCCCAGTACCTTGCCGTTGAGGGCCAGGATCTGCAAAAGCGGGGTTAACTGATGCGTCTCCCACTCACCCTCCATCCAGGATTCGGCCGCGGCGAGGCTGCCGCCGGTGAGCAGACGCCAGTAAACACCCGACGCGAGGATCTGCACTTCAGCACGCAGCGCAGAGGACTCATCGCCAAAATGGAGGGTCTGCTGTCCTTCACGCACGGTGAGCAAGCCCTCGCGGATACCGCTCAGCAAACGAAAGAGTAGCCAGCGCGCGATACGGGCGTTACGAGGGATATCGGATTCAAGCGCAAAGGCAGGATCGGTCATGAGCGCTAACTCCTTCTGACGGGATGGTTGTACAACGGCACGCGTTTAAGCCACAGCCGTAACGCTTGCCAGTAAATTGCCAGGACGGTTTTCAGGGTCATCATCGGTATGCGCAGCAATATCGATCTCAGGGTCGCGCGCGTTAGGTGCTCACGGCGAAGCGCGAGCGTGGCGTCGAACACCTTCGACTCCTGATGATTTTCGATATGCATATGCAGCGTTTTACCGGGGGCGTTGAAGCGCCAGTGATAGACCATATCCATCGGATTAAACGGGGAGACATGGAAGGCTTTCTGCTGCGGGCGAGCCGCCTGGCCATCCACCGCATAGTAATGGCGCTCGTTCCACGGAGTGTTGCGCACTTCGGCCAGAACCCAGCGCAGCATGCCCGTACTGTCATAGCAGTAGTAGAGATTGATCGGATTAAAATGGAAGCCGAAATAACGAAGCTGGGTCAGGAGCATGACGCGGCCATCGGGACGTTCCCCGGTCAGGGTTTGCAGCCGGTCGAGGGCGTTCTCTTTAAGCGGTGTGCCGAGTGGGTAATCCGCATCATGGAAGGCGGCCGCGGCAAATCGATTACGGCGGATACCCGCCGACGGCAGCGCATCCAGCTCGTCCAGATCGATCCAGGCCATAAACACGTTATAGCGAAAATGGTGTGATTTCGGCTGGAAGCGACGATGGCGTAACACACCCTGGTAAAGGCAACTGTTCATCTTACAGGTCCTCCCCTGCAGCGATCCCTTTCACCACGTCCAACGCGCTGCGTACCCCATCCTCGTGAAAACCGTTGTACCAGTAAGCTCCGCAGAACCAGCTCCGTTGGTGGCCGTTAATCTCGCCGCGGCGCGACTGGGCGCGCCAGCTTTGCGGGTTAAACATCGGGTGCTCGTAGACAAAGCGTTTCCAGACGTAGCGATCGTCTACCGGCGTTTCCGGGTTCAGGGTGACGCAGAACAAGGGGCTACCCTCAGGTAATCCTTGTAAGATATTCATGTTGTAGGTGACGCAGGCGCTGGCCTGGTCCCGTTCGCTCAGGCGATAGTTCCAGCTTGCCCAGGCACGCTCGCGCACCGGTAGCCAGCGTGGATCGCTGTGCAAAACCACCTCGTTATGCTGCCAGCCAATATCGCCCAGAACCTCGCTTTCTGCAGGAGTAGGATGAGCAAGCATCGCCAGCGCCTGTGAGGAATGGCAGGCGAAGATCACCTGGTCGAACGAGTGATTCGACTGCGCAAGCTGGATTTCAACGCCGCCGTTGTGGCGGATGACCTGCTGCACCGGAGCGTTGAGGTGCAGGGTCAGGCGGTCCCCCAACTGGGCCAAAATGGCGCGGACGTACTCGCGAGAACCGCCGGGCACCACATACCACTGCGGACGGTGGGTAACGTCCAGCAGGCCGTGATGCTCAAAGAAGCGCAAAAACAGCGGAAGCGGGAAGCGGCGCATCTCCTGCAGTGACGAGGACCAGATGGCGGCCCCCATCGGCAGGATATAATGACGCGCGAAAAACGCGCTGAAGCCGTGCTGTTCGAGAAAAGTCTCCAGCGTGGCGTTTTCGTTAACGTCGCCTGCCAACGCCTCTTTTGCCAGGCGGTTGAAGCGAACAATATCTCGCAGCAGCCCCCAGAACGCCGGATTAACCAGGTTACGACGCTGTGCAAACAGCGAGGTGAGGGTGTGGCCGTTATACTCAAGCCCGCTTTGCGGATTATGCACGGAGAAGCTCATCTGCGTTTTTTGCCCGCTGATGCCCAGCTCGCTGAGCAGGCCCATAAAGCGCGGATAGGTACGGTCATTGTAGACGATAAACCCGGTATCGATGGCATACGTCCCCTGCGGCGTGCTGACATCCACCGTGGCGGTATGACCACCCACAGTGGGTTCCGCTTCGAAAAGCGTGACCTGATGATGCCCGGCCAGCCGCCAGGCACAGGTGAGTCCTGCAATACCGCTGCCGATAATGGCGATGTTCATGAGCGAACCATCCTGCGCAACAGCCTGCGCTGAAGAAAATTGGGGAGCCCTGAAAGCAGCTTCATGACCAGGCTGAATCCGGTGGGAAAGGCGATGTGTTTTTTCCCTTTCGCCAGCCCGCGACGGATCGCCTTCACGGCATCGTCGACGCTCACCTGGCCGGGCATGGCAAAATCATTTTTACGGGTAAGCGGCGTGTCTACAAAGCCCGGTGAGACAACCGTGACGGCAATGCCTTTGGGCTCCCAGTCAAGGCGCAGACTATTGGCAAACCAGGTGAGGGCGGCTTTTGACGCGCCATACGCCTCTGCTCGTGGGAACGGCAGCCAGTGCGCCATCGAGCTGACCAGCGCCACGCGACTTCCTGGAAGGAGCTGGGTCTGAAGTGCGGCCAGACAGTTCACTGGCCCCTGGAAGTTGGTACTCATCACACGTTCCACCAGAGCGGCATCCACCACACCCTGATCCAGGTATTCGCAGGTTCCCGCACAAAGAACGGTCAGGTCGGCAGTGCAATCTGCAAGCGCCAGACGGCAGGCCTCCCTGTCCGTCATATCGAACACGCGTAACGTGATATTCGGGCTGTACTGTTGCAGTGCTTCCAGCCTGGCCCTGTCTCGCCCGCAGGCAATGACTTGGCAGCCGTCATCGGCCCAGGACTTCGCGAGCCCGGCACCAATGCCGGAGCTTGCGCCGGTGATGAGGACGGTCATCATGAGCGGATTCTCCTTTTTACACTTCGCACCGCCCAGCCAAGAAGGGGAAGATGTTCGTAGATCATCTCCCCGGCATCGTAGTAATCGCGCTGGCGAATAATCAGGTTGTCCTGCACATCGACAATTGAGCATCCTGCGAGGACTAGTGTTTCTCCCCCTGCAATCCGTGGGTGAGACCAATGCATTGCCCAAGTTACGGCAAAACGATGGCCTTCGCAGAGGGGGGAGTCGATGGTAAAGCGGCAATGCTTTACGTTGGCCAATAGATGAGTGAAGTAACGCTGGATCGCCAAAAGACCCTGATGCTCACCAAACGGGTCGCTCAGACTGGCATCAGCATGATAGATCTCCGCCAACGCAGATGGCGGCTGGTTATCCAGCTTGCTGTAGTAATCAACAAACCGGTTGATGATGGATGGCATAGAGCTCATGAGTCTCACCTGAGAGTGAACAACCTAGCGTTATTGCATAGTTAAAACTTACACAATTATTGTAGTTTGTCCAACTTTGGCGAGGTGATAATTATTTTCTCATTCGCTTCAACGTATTAAGTTTGCCAGCTCATGCTGTTAACTGTGCAACATGAGCTGGCTTTATCTTCAACTTCCTCTGTAGGTAGAGTATCCATACTGGCTTAACAGCAAGGGGATGTGCAGTTTTTCATTGGTCTTGGTGACGGTGAACATCACCGGGATCTCCGGGAAGAACGACGTTTGCTGCTGTTGGTGGAAATAGTCACCGGTTTTGAAGGTCACTTTGTAAATTCCCGGCAGCATATCCTGGTCCTGTGGATAGAGAGATTTGATACGCCCGTCTTCGTCCGTTTTACCGCTAGCCAGCGTGACCCAGCTGTTTTGCTGCTCTTTTTCAAGCGTGACGGTGACATTCGGCGAGGGGATCCCTGTCTGCTGGTTCAGAATATGGACGCTCAGCGTGCCAGCAGGGGCACTGAATGCGGCAGGAGCCATTGCCAGAGAGGTTAGCAGAATAAGACCGGTAGCTTTTTTCATCATGATTTCCTGTAGGGGTTAAACAAACAGGAAAAAGGTAGCATCCCGGTGAAAAATAAATATTCAACCTTTTGTGATAATTAACGCAAGCACAACGTCAAAGAGTAATGACCTCAAGAGACATCACCTGTTGTTGCCACAGTTCAATCTGTTGTTTGCGGATGGGGGTGAGTTTACCTGTCATGACCAGCAACCATTTTCGTTCAGGAAATAGCTCTGGAGCCAGACTGGCAGGCGGAACGGGAAGGACATCAATGTGCTGCCCTTGACCCGTACGCTTGAGGGCTTCCAGCCAGATTTCACACGGGTCTGACAGGTACCAGCCGGTGATCAGATAGTTATCCCCTGCCGCTTTTTTGTCCCTTTCGAGGCAAAATGAGGTATAGGAAATGATAATGCCATCCAGGATCTCGCGCAGGGTCATCATCGCCGGAATATTGGCAGAGAATTTACCGCGCAGCGGGCGCAGCAATTCCGTGACCAACTCCGGGCGAGGATATTCGCGGCCAGAAACGTAAATCTGCTGGCGCAGCGATTCGATTTTTCCCTCTTTGAGCAACTGCAGCATTTTTTCTTGCAGAGTAAGCCAGTTGTTTGTCGGACCTTCTGCCGGGCGCGCGAGCAGGGGTTTTACCTGGCTGATGGTTACCCCTTTTTTTACCCAGTCGAGAATTTTGAGCGCCTGCTGGACATCATCATCGCTGTACTGGCGATGTCCACCATCGGTGCGCATCGGTTTAAGCAGGCCGTAACGACGCTGCCAGGCGCGCAATGTGGTTGCGTTTATTCCGCAAAGCCGGGCAAATTCGCCGATAGAGTAAGCCATGAGAGACATCCGATAACAAAGAACACTTTCAATATACTACGCATAATGCCGGCTTGAATGAAGTGTCGGGCGTTTGCACGACACTTTACTCCCAACCGTGCCTCAAACCTCAACTTCACCAATTCTTTCCAACGCATCCACAATCAGATCCCAAAAGGCGGTTTCATCAAGCTTCACTGCCACCTGAGTATGGCAATCCGCCGGGGCCGGGAAGCGGAAGTCCGCGACCGTCATCCCCAGCGTCAGGGTACCGGTCAGCTCAATATCGATGGGCACCTTACGCACCGTCATCACGTTGGGGTTGATCACATAGGCGACCGCGCAGGGATCGTGTACCGGTGGCGAAGTGAAACCCTGCGCCTGCTTATACATATGACCGAAGAACTCGAGCAGTTCGACGACAAATTTCGCAGGGCCGGTGCCAATAGCGGCGATGCGCGCGCTAACTTCTGGCGTGGCCAGCGCCTGATGCGTCAGATCCAACCCAACCATGGTTAACGGCCAGGGTTCGTTGAACACGATATGCGCGGCTTCCGGATCGATTTTGATATTGAATTCAGCCACTGCGCTCCAGTTACCTACGTGGTAACCGCCGCCCATCAGCACCACTTCCTTCACGCGTGTGGCAATGCGGGGCTCTTTGCGCACCGCCATGGCGATGTTGGTCAGGCCTGCGGTGGGCACCAGCGTTACGGTGCCTGGTGGGTGTGCCATGATGGTATCAATGATCAGGTCGACGGCATGGATATCGGCCAATTGCAGAGTGGGTTCCGGTAAAACGGGACCATCGAGTCCCGATTCGCCGTGGATGTCGGGGGCGACTTCAATTTGCCGTACCAGCGGCCGCGAGCAGCCAGCGGCAAAGGGCACGCCGGTGATGTTGGCAATGCGCGCCACGGCCAGCGCATTGCGCGTGACCTTCTCCAGCGTCTGGTTGCCGACGACGGTGGTGACGGCCAGCAGTTCAATATCTGGGTTGCCCCATGCCAGCAGCATCGCGATCGCATCGTCATGCCCCGGGTCGCAGTCCAGTATGATTTTCTTCATGATTTTTCCTGATGCAGGGGAATTTTTTCGAGCATAACCTAGAGGTGGGCAGAGGGGTATGACCAGCGGGCCGTTTTGTTAACGTCATCAAAGGATTGAATAAATCTGCCCCGGAAGGGGCAGATTGCTGGCTTAGTCTTCCAGCTTCAGCACCGGCTCTCTCTTCAGCACTACGCGCAGCACAAAGTAATACACGATGCCGATCGCCAGCCAGCTAAGGCCGAGGATTTTGGCTTCGATATCCATCTCGTACAGTACAAAGGCGATGATCGACAGGCCGATCAGTGGGAACAGCAGGTGTTTTACCCAGGCCTTGGACTTCTGGCGGATGATGTAGTGGTTAATCACCGACAGGTGCAAGATCAAAAAGCCCATCAGCGCCCCGAAGTTGACCAACCGGCTCAGGTTGTCGATGCTGCCGTTGAAGTACAGCCCGGAACCGAGGGAGATCACCGCGACCAGCAGGGTGCTGACGTAAGGGGTTTTAAAGCGTGGATGTACCTTGGCCAGGATCTTCGGCAATTGGCGGTCTCGCCCCATGGCGAACAGAATGCGGGAGATGGCGGCCTGCGCGACTAACGCATTGGCAATCCCCCAGGAGAGCGCCGTCGCCCAGATGGTCGCCTGCTTTAACCAGGAACCGCCCGCCAGATTGGCGGTATCGTAGAACGCGGTATCCAGGTTAGTGAAGTTTTGGCCCGCAGCCAGATCGGCGGCAATCCAGGTTTGCAGAATAAACAGCGACCCTACCAACAGCAGTGCATACAACGAGGCTTTCCCCACGGCATCGGCCCCGCCTTTACTCTCTTCGGACAGCGTCGAAATACCGTCAAAGCCCAGGAATGACAGCACCGCGATAGATACCGCACCCATCACCAGCGGCAGGCTGAATTTCTCGGCGTTGTAGAGCGGGTTCAGCGTCAGGCCACCGGAACCTTCGCCGGAATACAGTGCCGTCAGACCCATTACCACAAAGATGGTCAGGATCACGATCTCCGCCACCAGGATGTAGCGGTTGGCATTGGCGGTGAACTGGATCCCCACCAGGTTGATCGCACTGTTGATCACGATAAAGGTCACGATCCACACCCAGGCGGGTACTTCTGGCAGGATCGGGCCGAGCGCCGCCGCGCTGACGATATACAGCAACGACGGCACCAGGATGTAATCGAGCAGGATCAGCCAACCGGCAAAGAAGCCGACGGTTTCATGGATGCCGCGCTGGGCATAGGCATAGACCGAGCCGGAAACCGGGAAAGCGCGGGACATTGACCAGTAGCTCATGGCGGTGAAGAACATCGCCACCATGCCGATCAGATAGGCCAGCGCCACCATGCCCTGTGCGCCTTCCCACACGTAGCCAAACACGCCAAACGGCGCGATCGGCACCATAAAGATCATGCCGTAAATCACCAGATCTTTCAGGGTGAGGGTACGGTGCAGTTCCTGCTTATAACCAAATTGTTCTACAGACATGGCGCTATCCCTAATCCAACTGGAGGTTTAACTGCTCGGCAACGCTGCGTGGCAGCGCGAAACGGCAGGTTTTCAGCGGATCGACCACCTGACAGATTTGCAGATCGCCAGTGATGCTCAGCAGATTGATGGCGTCGGCCAGCGAGACCTGGCTATAGTCCGCCACGAAGTGTGCCATATTGCGGGTTGCCAATTCGGCCGCTTCGTCCAGCGTTTTGGCGGATGCCAGGGTATAGAGCGTATCAATGGTGCTCATCATCGGGGTGGGCAGCGCGCGGTTTTTGACTACGCTCAGGTTCACCACCACTTCGCCGGGAATTTCCAGCCCGCATACCGAGACTTCACCATCGCCCATTGCGGCATGCAGATCGCCGAGCGCAAACAGCGCGCCGGGAACGTTAACCGGCAGCCACAGCGTGCAGCCTTCGGTGATGATTTTGCAGTCCATGTTGCCGCCGTGGGCATCTGGAGTGCCGCAGGGGATCGGATCTTCGGCTGGGGCGACGCCAATGACGCCGATCATTGGTTTTAACGGCCAACGCACGCCGCCAGGCAGCAGGGCGAAGCCGTCTTCCAACGGCACGGTGCGGATCTGTGGCTGTTGCAGCTCATCGCCAATGACGCCCAGGCCTGGAGCGGTGACCATGACTGCCTGATGGCTGGTTGGGGTAATACGTTTAATCTCTACCCGTAACACATCGCCGGGGTTCGCATCCTGCACGTAAACCGGCCCGGTAGCCGGGTTGATGCGGCTCCAGTCCAGTTCGGTGAAGGCGGCCTGTTCGGAGGCGATTTGATCTTCGAAGCAGTCACAGGTTTCAAAACAAACGTCGCTGCCGCTGGCAACTGTGGCCACAGGGGTGTTATCGCGCGACATGGCATATACCACGTGCGTACGTGAGATCTTTTCCATGGTGATTCCTATAATGAATAATGAAGCCTGGTTTTTATTATTTATGGCGATAATGATAATTGGGCGCACCAGCGCCAATTCATCAATAAATCACACCCGCAGGGGCGTAAGCAAGCATGCGAAAGCGGTAGCAGAATGGGCATTTTGGTTGGATTGGCAGGATATGCTTCAAACAATTATCGCGGTGGTTTATTACCCGCAACTATGGCGGAAATTTCCGCATAACCGATCGGTTAAGCCGAATGAATACAGCAGAGTTCTCAGTAGAGAATGGGAATCAAATGAAGGTAAATACTTTCGATAATTAGCATTAATAAAATGATTAACCGTTTTTATAGCAGTAAACGCTATATATCAGCTAGAGCAAACTTATTACCCTGGAGTGAACTCCAGGGATAAAGGGGAGCCTCAGCGATAGCCCTGATACACTTCCGCCACGCGTTTAAAGTATTCCGTCAGATAATTAATACACACCTGCACCTTGAGCGGCAGCTTGTCCTTCTCGGTGTACAGTGCGTAAACCGGACGGGGTTCTGAATGGTAGCGCTTGAACAGGATCTCAATCTCGCCGCGTTTGATCTCTTCGATGACCCACATCAGTGGCGCATAGGCAATCCCGGCCCCGGCCTTGAGCCAACGGATCATGGTTTGTGAATCGTTGGTCACGAAGCGCCCCTGCGGGGAAATACGCGTACTGATGCCTTCGGGAGCCATCAATTCAAACTCACTGTCGGGCCGTACGCTGTATTCCAACCAGGAAAAATTCACCATATCCGCCGGTTTTTGCGGTGTCCCATGTTGAGTCAGGTAGCTTTTGGCGGCGCAGACCACCATCGGCATCGAGCCCAGACGTTTGGAAAACAGGCTGGAATCCTGCAGTTCGCCGGTGCGGATCACTACGTCCAGGCCGTCGGCAATCAGATCCGGGGCCGGAATGCCGGTGACCAGATTAACCGTCAAACCAGGATACTCTTGCAGCATATCGGCGGTCATGGTCGCCAGGACGTTTTGCGCCATAGTGGACGAACTGCCGATGCGCAGCGTGCCTATGGGCGTATTGTTCAGCGCATAAAGCTGCTCATGGACCTCGGCGGCTTCCTGCAACATGCGGCGGCAGCCCTGATAGTAGATTTTACCCGCTTCGGTCAGGCCGATACTGCGCGTGCTGCGGTTAAGCAGCTTCACCTGTAGATCATTTTCCAGTTTGGACACTGTCTGGCTGATGGATGAAACGCTCATGTCGAGCTGGCGTGCTGCCGCGGTAAATGACCCACATTCAACGACTTTGGCAAACACGGACATCCGTTTTAGTCTTTCCATTGTTCACTCTGGCTTAAAAGTGATTTAGATCACAGATTATAGATGAGTTGATAGTAAGCAGGCTAATATAACGCGTCGGGTGTAAAGATCTTCTGAACGCTTGAGCGTGGTCAGCTATGCCGCGGTTTACTGCCGTGGCCGCAAGATCCCTCCGGTTATCCATACATTCCCTCTCGCGGAAGCCTGCTGTTAGCTTAACCCTTTTTCAGGTTTATGGCCTGGTCAACTACCAGATCATAACGTTTGGCGTCCGTGCGCTAGAATGTAAATGGAATGTGAAATCAGCAGGGAAAACCCCCGGTGTAGTAAACAATTAAGGATAAAGTGATGAGTTTGCTTCCGGTTATGGTCATTTTTGGACTGTCGTTCCCACCGGTATTTTTTGAGCTGTTAGCGTCGTTGGCCTTGTTCTTCGTCATACGCCGCCTGTTGCAGCCGACCGGGATTTACGATTTTGTCTGGCATCCGGCGTTGTTCAATACCGCGCTGTATTGCTGTTTGTTTTATCTGATTTCGTGTCTTTTCGTTTGAGGCTGCTGTGAAAACTCTGTCATTAAAAATACTCCGCATCGCCATCACTTTGCTGCTGGTTCTGTTGGCGGCCATTGCCGTGTTCAAGGCGTGGGCGTTTTACACCGAATCGCCTTGGACGCGTGATGCCAAATTCACCGCCGACGTGGTGGCGATTGCTCCAGATGTCAGCGGTTTGCTGACCGACGTGCCGATCACCGACAACCAGTTGGTGAAACAGGGCCAGATCCTGATGGTGATCGACCAGCCACGTTACCAACAGGCACTGGCCGAAGCCAACGCCGATGTGGCCTATTATCAGACGCTGGCGGCCGAGAAGAAGCGTGAAGCGGGCCGCCGTGTGCGCTTGGGGATCCAGGCGATGTCACAAGAAGAGATCGACCAATCCAATAACGTGCTGCAAACCGTGCAGCATCAGTTGGCCAAGGCGATCGCCGTGCGCGATCTGGCGCAGTTGGATCTGGAACGGACCACGGTGCGTGCGCCAGCAGACGGTTGGGTCACCAACCTGAACGTCCACGCAGGGGAATTTATCACCCGTGGTTCTACAGCGGTGGCGCTGGTGAAGAAAAACAGTTTCTATGTCATCGCCTATCTGGAAGAAACCAAGCTTGAAGGGTTGAGCAAAGGCGATCGTGCCGAGATCACCCCGCTGGGCAGCAACCGCATTATGCACGGCACCGTCGATAGCCTGGCCGCGGCGGTGAATAACAGCAGCAGTACCCCAAACAGCAAGGGGCTGGCGTCGATCGACAGCAATCTGGAGTGGGTGCGTCTGGCACAGCGCGTGCCGGTGAAAATCATCCTCGATGAGAAAGATCAGCAACACTCTTACCCGGCGGGTACCACCGCGACCGTGGTCATAACCGGCAAGAACGATCGTAGCATCGACAGCGGCTCGCCGTTTATCCGGCTGATGCATCGGTTGCGTGAGTTCGGCTAATGAACAGCCCAACCTTTCTGCGGCTGCGGTTTGCCTGCAAGCTCAGCTTTGCGATCGTCTTCGCCCTGTTTGTCGGTTTTCACCTCAATCTGGAAACCCCGCGCTGGTCGGTGCTGACAGCGGCCATTGTGGCTGCCGGCCCGGCCTTTGCCGCCGGGGGGGAACCTTTCTCTGGCGCGATCCGCTATCGTGGCTGGCTGCGTATTATCGGCACCTTTATCGGCTGCTTTGTCGGCTTGCTGATTATCGTTACCTGTGCCCGTGCGCCGGTGGTGATGCTGATGCTTTGCTGCGTCTGGCTGGGAGTCTGTACTTGGATCTCCTCGCTGGTGAAGGTCGAAAACTCTTATGCCTGGGGGCTGGCGGGCTACACGGCGCTGATTATCATCGTCACCTCCGCAGCCACTACAAACACCACAACCTCACTGTTGGACGCGCCACAGTTCGCCGTAGAGCGCTGTAGCGAGATCGTGCTCGGTATTCTCAGTGCGGTACTGGCCGACCTGCTGTTTTCCCCGCGTTCGATCAAACAGGATATCGATCGTGCGGTGGATCAACTGCTGGTGGGGCAGTACAAGCTGATGCAAATGTGTATCAGCGATGCCGGCAAGGAAGATATCGACCGCGCCTGGAGCGATCTGGTTAAAAGCACCACCGCCATCAACGGGATGCGCAGCAACCTGATGTTGGAATCATCGCGTTGGCAGCGGGTTAACAGCCGCTTGCATGCGTTACATACGCTTTCGCTGACGTTGATTACCCAGGCCTGTGAAACCTACCTGATTTTGCTCAATCACCCGGATGCGGTGAAGGAAAATATCCGCGAGCTGCTGATGGTTCCAGCGGAAACCGCGCAGGAAGTGCATAAACGCCTGAAGCTGGTGCGCCAGGTGCTGGCAACCAACCGTAGCGATGAACATCTGCAAACGGTCACCGGCTGGGTGGGCGCAGCGACGCGCTATTTGCTGGTGGCAAAAGGCGTGCATACCAACAGCGGCATCAACGCGGTAGAAAACGAGATACTGGCCGGGGAAGTGGTGGTGAAGAGGCCGTCGGCGGAAGGCCACCATGCCATGATCAACGGGCTGCGAGCCTGGGCGGCGACCTCAATAGGCTGCCTGTTCTGGCTGTGGACCGGCTGGACGTCCGGCAGCGGCTGTATGGTGATGATCGCCGTCGTGACCGCATTGGCGATGCGTACGCCAAATCCAAAAATGATGGCGCTCGACTTCCTGCTGGGCGTGCTGGTGGCGTTGCCGCTCGGTGCGCTGTTTTATATGTTTATTCTGCCGGAAACCCAGCAAAGCATGTTCTTGTTGTGTCTGAGCCTGGGCATCATGTCCTTTGTCATAGGGATCGAAGTGCAGAAACGCCGTTTGGGATCGCTAGGCACCCTGGCGAGTACTATTAACATCATCGTGTTAAGCAATCCGATGAGTTTCCATGTCTCCTCGTTTATCGACAGCGCCATCGGCCAGATTATCGGCTGCTTTGTGGCGATGATCGTGCTGTTCCTGATCCGTGATACCTCACGTGAGCGCACCGGCCGCACGTTGATGAATCAGTTGGTCAGCAGCGCCGTTTCGGCGTTGACCACCAAGGCGGCGCGCCGTAAGGAAAACCATCTGCCTGCGCTCTATCAGCGCCTGAACCAGCTGCTGATGATGTTTCCGAACGATATTGCCAAATACCGGCTGGCGCTCAACCTGATTATTGCCCACCAGCGGATGCAGATGACCGAGATCCCGGAGCGGGAAGAGCTTTCGGTGTTCCACAAGCAGATCCGCAGCACCGCCGACCACGTGGTCACCGCCAAGAACGATGTGAAGCGGGCTTACTACTACGATCGGTTACTCAAAGAGATGAATGAATATCAACAAAAGCTGGTGGATAACCTCGCTCCGCTTAGCGTCACCGGGCCGGTAAAACGCCTGGCCGATATGCTGCATCGCTACCGTCACGCGCTGATTGATTGATATTTTCACTTTCCCGTCAAAGGCTATACTGCATGGTTTACGTCTCCCGACTACGGGGGCTAAAATGCATGCAGGAAGGCCTCACAAACCATAATAATTCCGTATCAATTGCGGTTTTTGCTCGAGCGTCAGGCCTTTTGGATGCGAAATGGTTACATCTTGGTCATCTTTGATTCATTAATTTTTGCTATATATGCAGGGACAGTATGAATAAACGTACGCTTATTGCGATGCTGATTGCTTTGCTGGTGGCGGGGTTTAGTGCGCTGCAGGGGGATGGCGATCGGGCTCTGACCAATGATTCGACCCCGGCGGCAGAGAGCATTGAACAACTGACGCAGCAGCAGCGAGTGGTCAGCTATGTGCAACAGCACCAGCGTCTGCCTGATTACTACATCACCAAAAAGCAGGCTCGTGAGCAGGGTTGGGATGCGCGTGACGGTAATCTGTGCAAGGTATTGCCGGGCAAGGCCATTGGCGGCGACCGTTTTTCCAACCGTGAAGGGCAATTACCGACCGCCAACAACCGGGTATGGCGCGAAGCGGATATCAACTACCAATGCGGCCGACGCGGTGCCGATCGGCTGTTGTATTCCAGTGACGGTCTGATTTATGTCACACGCGACCATTATAAGAACTTCATGCGGATGGAGTGAGCCGATGGGGAAAATAGAGTTCGATTTTAACCAGATAGCGGACTTGCCAGCGTTCTATCGCCACTTTGCCGAGCGGTTTGCACTGGGTGAAGGATTTGGCGCCAACCTGGACGCGCTGTGGGACGTGGTGACCGGCGACATCAGCCTGCCGGTCGAGATTGAATTTCTCAATCTCAACGCCCGCAGCAAACGCCGCTTTGGTGCCATTATTCTGTTGTTTGAAGAAGCGGAGGAGGAGCTGGAGGGCAACCTGCGGTTCAATATCCGTGAAACGAGCAGCGCAGCGACGCATCAGCGGGGATGAACGGGGTCCATCCCGCAGCGATGCCGCTGACGATCACTGTTGTGCCTCTGCCAGCTCTCGCAAGTACTGGAAGATTTGGCGGAATGATTTTGGCGGCTTGTTAGCGGCCTGCTCTTTCTGCGCATTACGTATCAGGGCACGCAACTGTTGGCGATCGGCTTGTGGATACAGATCCAGCACGGACGGGATCGCGTCATCACCTTCAGCTACCAGACGATCGCGCAGCGCTTCCAGCTTGTGGAACAGCGAAACCTGTTGGTTATGGCGGTTCTTCAACTTGTCGAGCGCGGTCTGGATCGGTTCGACATCGCGAGCACGCAGCATTTTACCGATCAGTTGGATCTGGCGGCGGCGGCCTTCTTTCTTGATCTTTTGCGCCAGTTCGATGGCGGCACGCAGATCTTCATCCAGCGGGATGCGTTCCAAGGCGTTTTTACCCAGTTCAACCAGTTCGGTTCCCAGGTCTTTCAGCGCTTCGGCATCACGTTTAATTTCACTTTTACTGACCCAGATAATCTCGTCATCGTCCTCGTTTTCGTTCTCCGGGACTTCGTCGAGCCAGTCTTCAGGCTGTTTGTTCATGGTAGGCTCCGTTAAAAAGAGGCTAATCCTAACAGGTTGCCGGCTTTATGCGAAATTCCACGCGGTTCCTGTTAGACTCAAAAGTACATCGGGCTGTGGCCAGCGGGCGCAGCCTGAAATTATTTTGGCGCGTTATTGCGCGCAAAACCATGCCGACACGGCACTTTTCTCAACGATTTTCTGATTAACTATGGCCGATTGATGAAAGTAGTCACCCAAGTTGCAGAGCAGCGCAAAGCGCTGGAAAACGCCGTTTCACAGGCGCTGGAGCTGGCACGCGCCGGTTCCGATGCGGCAGAAGTTGCCGTGAGCAAAACCACCGGTATCAGCGTCAGCACCCGCTTCGGTGAGGTGGAGAACGTCGAATTCAACAGCGACGGCGCGTTAGGTATTACCGTCTATTATCAAAACCGCAAAGGCAGTGCCTCTTCCACCGATCTTAATCCAGATGCCATTGCCCGTACCGTTCAGGCGGCGCTGGATATTGCTCGTTACACTTCACCAGATCCCCATGCTGGCCCGGCGGAAAAAGATCTGCTGGCGTTTGACGCGCCGGATCTGGACCTGTTCCACCCCACCGAGCTGGATGCTGAACGTGGTATCGAGCTGGCAGCCCGTGCCGAACAGGCTTCGCTGGCGGCCGACAAGCGGATTACCAATACCGAAGGCGGCAGCTTCAACAGCCATTACGGTATCAAGGTCTTCGGCAACAGCCACGGCATGCTGCAAAGCTATTGCTCCAGTCGTCACTCGCTCTCCAGCTGTGTGATCGCCGAACATGATGGCGATATGGAGCGGGATTATGCCTACACCATTGGTCGGGCTATGGGCGATATGGCCAGCCCTGAGTGGGTTGGCCAGGAATGCGCCCGCCGCACGCTGGCGCGTCTTTCCCCACGCAAGCTGTCAACCATGAAAGCGCCGGTGCTGTTCGCCTCAGAAGTGGCTACCGGTCTGTTTGGCCACCTGGTTGGGGCTATCAGCGGCAGCAGCGTTTATCGCAAATCCACCTTCCTGCTGGATTCGTTGGGTAAACAGATCCTGCCGGAGTGGATGACCATTGAAGAACATCCGCACTTGTTGAAAGGGCTGGCCTCTACGCCGTTCGACAGTGAAGGCGTACGCACCCAGCGCCGCGACATCGTCAAAGACGGCGTGCTGGAAACCTGGCTGCTGACCAGCTACGCCGCGCGTAAACTGGGGCTGCATAGTACCGGTCATGCGGGCGGGATCCATAACTGGCGCATTGCCGGTCAGGGCGATGACTTTGCGGGCATGCTCAAACAGTTGGGCACCGGTCTGGTGGTCACTGAGCTGATGGGGCAGGGCGTCAGCGGGATTACCGGCGATTACTCACGCGGAGCTTCTGGCTTCTGGGTTGAAAACGGTGAGATCCAGTATCCGGTCAGCGAGATCACTATTGCCGGCAACCTGAAAGATATGCTGCGCAATATCGTCAGCATCGGCAGCGATATTGAGCTGCGCAGCAATATCCAGTGCGGTTCCGTGCTGCTGCCGGAAATGAAGATCGCAGGGCAGTAATCCCCCCTCACCCCAACCCTCTCCCACAGGGAGAGGGAGCTGTCCAGAGTATGTGGTTGGTCCTTACTGCTTCGGAAAGTCGGGAGTAAGAACAAAGAAAGCAAGGTATTACGCAGAGCAATCAATGAACTCGATCGGTCCTCTTTCCTTGTGGGAGAGGGCTGAGACGCTCCTCCCCACTTCTCCGCTTCAACCTTCCTTACAAATATCAGGTATCGGTTTTACCGTTCCATGCCTATGTTTATAACGGGTTAACTAAAACAATAACGGGAAGGTGAGCATGAAGAAGACATTGAAAGTGTTGGCAGCACTGACGCTGCTGGGAGCCAGTTCATGGGTGATGGCAGCCGAACTGGCTGATGACATGGATACCCTGGCCGCCAATTACAAAATTGTATTGAAAACCGACTCCACCGATACCTTCAAGCAGAGCCTGCAGAATATGCGTGCTGCGGCTACGGATGCCCAGAAAGGCACACCGCCGAAGTTGGAAAACAAAGCGCCAGACAGCCCGGAGATGAAGGAGTTTCGTCAAGGGCTGGCGACGCTGATCGGGCAGATCGATCAGTCAATGGCGCTGGCGAATCAGGGCAAACTGGAGGACGCGCGTAAAGTGGCGCAGGGCTTCAAGCAAACCCGCGATGCCAATCACAAGAAATTCCGTTAAGCGTACTGCGGCAATCAACGTAGCGTTGACAAAAAGGGCGGCTGAATGGCCGCCCGGAAACCTGACTTAGCGGTGATACTCGCCCGCAGCCTCAGGTTGATACAGCAATTCCAACACTTCAATGCGGGCTTCTTCGCCGTTTGGCAATTGCCAATTGATCTGTTTACCCACGTGCATTCCCAGCAGTGCTGCACCCAGAGGTGCCATCACCGACAGCTGTTCAGCGCTGTCTTTGAGAGAAGCAGGGTAAACCAGCGTGCGCACATGTTCTTCTGAAGTATGCAGATCGCGAAAACGTACGCGGCTGTTCATGGTGACGACGTGTGCAGGGATCTGCGATGCCGGCACAATGTCAGCGCGATCCAGTTCAGCGTTCAGCGCGGCGGCGACGTCAGTATTGGCAAAGGCTGGCTGTGCCAGTAGCGCATCCAGGCGTTCCGCATCCAGCTCATTAATGGTAATGGTTGGTTTGGTCATTCCACTCTCCAGTCCAATCAAAGGGCGCCCTTTCTGCGCCATAAATTCGGAAAACAACACAAAAGCAACACCCCCGCACCTTTGGGCGCGGGGGTGTGAAAAATGTCGGTTTGTCCTACTGATAGTAGGCTGTTAGGGCCGGAAAAGAAAGAGATCTCGATCACGAAGTTTTTTGCGCCGCGCTGCCAACTGGCAACTCTGCGTTGCAAACTCTTTTTGCAATCTCATTTACTTAGCGTAAAAACCCCCGATTTTGCGAAATGGATCCCTTGGCGTCACTTAATTTCCAGTTCGAACTGGAAAAAAACGCGCTACACAAGCAATGCACCAAGGGTTAGGGTAAAGACATCAAAGAAAGCGGGTAAAGGTAAAGCGCTTTACCGTTAACGGATAAATAGCTGGATCCAGAGGTGACTGCAAAGTGAATGACGGAACTGCTTCGGTAAGTAACAGGGAACAGACTGACATCAGTGAGGCCGCAGCGATTACTACTCAACTGTTGGCCGATATTACCGCCATGTTGGGTGAAGAGAATATTTACACCAATGCGGTGCAACAACAAATGTTGGAATCCCATATCCGCGCGATGGTGTTGCGCTCAATAACAGGTGAGCCCTTGCCGGAAGTTGATAAATCACTGTTTGATGAAATTTCTGCCGGATCGATGCAACTGGCAGAGCGAGTGGTAAATAAGTTTGCCACGTTACCGATTGAAGAGGCGTATCTGCTTTCGGTTCATTTTGAAGTGGCTAAAGATAACGACCAATAACGTTTAATTGATTAAAATTATTCAGGAGAAAAACCCCATGGGACAAATTACCGTAGTGATCGGCGATCGGCTGGGTAAAGGCCAGAAAGTGGGCCAAGGCGTTGAAAATGCAGGTGCCAAGGTGATTGTGATCCCTGGCATGGCTGCGGATATGAAGCTGGGTGACGTGATGAAAGCAGAGAATGCGCAACTGGGCATTTCCTTCTGCGGCAGCGGTGGCGCTGGAGCGATCACCGCACAAACCAAATATGGTTATAAATCCAGATATGGTATGCGTTCTATCGAAGAAGGCGTGACGGCAATTAACGAAGGCTGCAATGTATTAGGCTTTGGCTTTATGGATAAAGAAGAATTAGGCCAGCGGCTAGTGGAAGCTTATGTCAAAAAATACGGCAATCCGTAATGAAAGAAACTTATACTACCTCGGTTAACGTGGAGGGCAAAGGCGATAGTAAAGCTAAAGCCTTTGCCGGTGCATTAGCCAATGTACAGGGCGTGATTTTAAAATCCACCAATAATGTTCTGCTGCGTATCGAACCGCAGGATGTCAAAATAGTAAAGGCGGAAGAGAGAACCACCAAAGAAAAATTTCTTTTCTTCTTCCTGGCGCGTGAAAGAAAAAGCTATGCCGTTTCATTAGAAATAACCGTGAACGTGACGATCATCAATACCGAAAAGGTGGTCTTCACCCAGAAATAAAAACGTTATATCCGTCGTGTTTCAAGCTGTAGCCGCTATGGCTGCGTCTTGGGATCCACTGGGCATGACATAAGAAGGATATTCTGATGTTTTTAATCATCTTATTTAAGTCGATTATTATCGGCGGGCTGGTTGGCGTCGGTGTAGGGGCCGGTGCTGCACGTATGTTCCACGCACCGACGACGCAGGGTATGGGAGCGTTCCGTACCTTGGGTGAGCTGAACTCCTGCGAAGGCGATCCGGCTTCTCATTTCTCATTTGGTCTGGGCTTCTTCTTCAACGCCTGGGCGTCTTCAGTGGCGGCGGGTGCCTTCACGCAGGACGTTGACCATCGCATCATTCCTAACTGGGGCGCAGCAGCCCTGATGATCAAAAACCGCAACGTCGCGGAAACCATGCACGATCCAAAAAAGATGGCCATCGCTTGCGGCATTATCGGCATTTTGGTCGTGGCCTTCCTTAACACCACCGCTTCGGCAGTGCCAGCAGCCTTGCAGGTCACGGCCATCAAAGTGTTGGTTCCAGCGGCCAACCTGCTGGTGAACACCGTCATGCCGGTGATCTTCTGGCTGGCGGCGATCGAAGCGGGCAAACGTTCTGGCTTCTGGGGCACCATCTTCGGTGGTCTGGCACAGCTGATCATGGGTAACGCCGTACCGGGTCTGGTGCTGGGTATCCTGATTGGCAAGGGCGTTGAAGAAAGCGGCTGGAACAAAGTCACCAAAATCATGATGGTGGCGATTGTGCTGCTGTTCGTGCTGAGCGGCTTCTTCCGCGGCTTTGATATGAAAGTTCTCGAATCCTTCAGCCTGGGCGTGCCTGGCTGGCTGGATGCCATTCATAACACCCTGAGCGGAAAATAAGGAGCTGAATGATGGAAGCACAAGCAGACAAAGGCTTCTGGTATGCCGACTGGTCGTTCCCGATTTTTGTTGGCCTGCTCTCGTCCGGCGTGTTTGCCGGGACACACATGTATTACCTGTATGGCATAGGCGCGTTTAACGAAGTGGCCTTCGTTTCCATGCTGCGTGCCGGGATGGACACCGGAGTTTACGGTGCGGTGGCGGCGTTCGGTGCCAGCTTCCTGTTTGCCCGCATTATCGAAGGTTCTCTGGTGGGGATCCTGGATATTGGCGGGGCGATCCAGACCGGGGTTGGCCTGGGTGTTCCTGCGCTGTTGCTGGGGGCGGGGATTGTCTTCCCGGTAGCCAACTTTGCCGCCTCGCTGGTTACTGGCCTGGTCATTGGCCTGGCGATTGGTTACCTGATTATCCTGGCGCGTAAATTTACCATCAGCCAGAGCGACTCCACCTACGGGGCGGACGTGATGATGGGGGCAGGTAACTCTTCCGGGCGTTTCCTTGGGCCGTTGATCATCCTGTCTGCCATGGCCGCTTCGATCCCGATCGGCCTGGGTTCCCTGCTGGGTGCGCTGCTGTTCTACATCTGGGGCAAGCCGATCACCGGCGGCGCGATCCTGGGGGCCATGATCTTGGGGGCATTCTTCCCGGTAGCCATTTCTTAATCAAGTCCCAAGCCCTGGGTCAACCGCCCAGGGTTTGGCAAGGAGTAGCGAAGTATGTATGACCTAATCATCCGGCGCGCCAGGCTGGTGGACGACACCCTGGCCGATGTGGCTATTGAGGCGGGCAAGATTGCCGTCGTCGGGCAGTTGGCGGCTGATGCCCGTGCCCACAAACAACTGGATCTGGCGGGGAACTACCGCCTGAGCGCTGGCTGGATCGACTCTCACGTACACTGTTATCCCTCTTCACCGATTTATCATGACGACCCGGACCTAGTGGGCGTGAGCAGCGGCGTCACCTCGGTGGTGGATGCTGGCAGCACCGGCACTGACGATATCGATGAATTCTATGCCCTGACGCGCAGCGCCAAAACCAACGTCTTTGCCTTCCTCAATATCTCGCGTATCGGTCTGCTAAGGCACAATGAACTGGCTGATATGGCGGATATCAATAAGCAGCAGGTCAAACAGGCCATCGACGGCAAGCCGGGGTTTGTCATTGGTATCAAGGCGCGCATGAGCAGCAGCGTCGTGGGCCAGAACGGCACCAAACCGTTGGTGTTGGCCAAAGAGATCCAGCAGGAAAACCAGCAACTGCCGCTGATGGTACACATCGGCAATAACCCGCCGGATCTGGACGAGATCGCCGATCTGCTGACCCAGGGCGACATCATCACTCACTGCTACAACGGTAAACCGAACCGCATTCTGACCCCGGCAGGTACGCTGCGCGAGTCGATCCAACGTGCGTTAAAACGTGGCGTGCTGCTTGATGTGGGCCACGGTTCGGCCAGCTTCAGCTTTGAGGTTGCCCGTCAGGCCATCGCGCTGGGGATCTTCCCACACACCATCAGTTCCGATATCTACTGTCGCAACCGTCTGGCTGGCCCCGTGCACAGCCTGGCGACGGTGATGTCCAAATTCTTTACCGTTGGGCTTTCTCTGGCGCAGGTCATTGGCTGCGTAACGGAAAATGCCGCTGCGGCGTTGCGCCTGACTAGCAAGGGGCAGCTGAAACCCGGCTTTGATGCCGACCTGACCATTTTTGATCTCCGCCAGGGGCCGCAGGTGTTTGCCGACTCCGAAGGGGAGTCCGTGAATGGCGAACAACTGTTGGTGCCGCTGGCCGCCGTGGTAGCCGGGGAAGTCCTATTAACCGAACAAGGGAAAGCCGCTCATGTCTTCACTCTATGAAAAATATAATTTAAAGCAGGTGATCAACACTTCTGGTCGCATGACCGCACTTGGCGTTTCTACGCCACGCCAGGAGGTGGTTGATGTGGTGAATTATGGCCTCAACCATTACTTTGAAATCAAAGATCTGGTCAACAAGACCGGAGCCTATATTGCTGGCCTGCTGAATGTGGAAGACGCGGTGATTGTTTCCTGCGCTTCTGCCGGTATTGCCCAGTCGGTGGCGGCGGTGATCGTCAAGGACAACGCCAACCTGTTGGTCAACCTGCATTCCGCTACGGTGAACGAGCCGCGTGAGATCGTGTTGCCGCGTGGCCATAACGTCAACTTTGGTGCGCCGGTGGATACCATGGTCGCCCTTGGCGGCGGTAAGGTGGTGGAAGCAGGTTATGCCAACGAATGTTCCCCTGAACAGATTGAAGCCTGCATCACCCCGCAGACCGCGGCCATCCTGTACGTCAAGTCTCACCACTGCGTGCAGAAAAGCATTCTCTCCGTCGAACAGGCAGCCGTGGTGGCACGTAAGCATAACCTGCCGCTGATCGTCGATGCTGCTGCCGAAGAAGATCTGATGTGTTACTACCAGATGGGGGCCGATCTGGTGATCTACAGCGGTGCCAAGGCTATTGAAGGGCCAACCAGCGGGCTGGTGATCGGCAAGAAGCAATACGTAGAGTGGGTGAAGCAGCAGTCAGGCGGTATTGGCCGGGCGATGAAGGTGGGTAAAGAGGGCATCCTCGGCCTGACGCAGGCGATTGAAAGCTACCTGACGTCGGAGAAAACCACCGGTGCGCAAATGGTAGAGCGCATGACGCCGTTTATCAGCCAACTGAATACCCTGAATGGCATCAGTGCCAAAACCGTCTGGGACAGCGCAGGGCGCGATATTGCCCGCGTTGAAATCACCTTTGATGAAGCGGTGTTGGGGATGTCGACTGTGGAAATCGTCCAGCGGCTGAAAACCGGTGATATCGCCATCTATTTCCGTGGCTACAAGGCCAACGAAGGCAAGATTGAGGTGGATGTCCGCAGCGTGAACGAGCAGCAGCTGATGACCGTCTTTACCTGTATTAAAAATTTGTTTACGGAGAACCAAGCATGAAGCTGAAGCCTAATTACTATAAAGACCGCGTTTGCCTCAACGTACTGGCTGGCTCAAAAGCCAACGCGCAGGACATCTATAATGCGGCGCAGGGGCACGTGCTGGTGGGCGTTCTTTCCAAAAACTATCCAGACGTTGAGAGTGCCGTGGCGGATATGTCGCGTTATGCACGCCTGATCGAGAACGCGCTTTCCGTGGGCCTGGGAGCTGGCGATCCCAAGCAGTCGAATATGGTCAGCCTGATCGCCGAGCATGTCCAACCCCAGCATGTGAACCAGGTATTCACCGGCGTCGGTGCCAGCCGTGCATTGCTGAAGCAAAACCAAACCGTGGTGAACGGCCTGGTCTCCCCAACCGGTCGCGTGGGCTGGGTGAAGATTTCCACCGGGCCACTGAGTGCTCAGGCAGCGGATGGCATAGTGCCGGTAGAGACCGCGATTGCGTTGTTGAAAGACATGGGCGGCAGCTCGATTAAGTATTTCCCGATGGGCGGCCTGAAGCATCAGGACGAATATGAGTACGTGGCGAAAGCCTGTGCCGAGCATGACTTTATGCTGGAGCCGACCGGGGGTATCGATCTGGAAAACTTCGAACCGATCCTGGAGATTGCGTTGAAAGCCGGTGTGAAGCAGGTGATCCCGCATATCTACAGTTCCATTATTGATTCCACCAGTGGTGATACTCGCCCGCAAGATGTCAAAACGCTGCTGGAGATCACCAAGCGGCTGGTGGGGTAAATCCGCGGCCCCTCACCCCAACCCTCTCCCACAGGGAGAGGGAGCTGTCCGGAGCTGTTATCAGGTGCAGGAGTGAGTCTGTAGCTTGTTTAACTCTCTTGAGGCGGGGGACGGTGTTGTAGTTAGGTGTGGCGGTTGGATACTGAGGTTAAGTTGTGGCACGTTCTGTCCCCTCATCTTTCGGGAGAGGGAGCTGGTACGGAGTTGTGGTTAGGTGTGGTGTAAAGCAGTTGCATGTTCGATTTGATGTGGCGGTTGGATACTGGAGTTAAGTTGTGGCACGTACGGTCCCCTCTCCCTTCGGGAGAGGGTTAGGGTGAGGGGCATCTTTTTGTCCCTATCTATCGGTCAAAAGGATAACTATGCGAAACTGGCAGGCTTCGAAATTACGAATCGCTCCGCTGTGGAGCGCGCTGTCCCTGGCGTTGTTGGCTATCGCCAGCCCGGCGTTACATGCTGAGGATGCAATGAAACCCACGTCGTCTCATTTTGCCTATATTGGTACTTATAACCCGAACGGTGAGGGAGTTTATCGCATGCAGGTGGATGCGAAAACCGGGGCGCTGAGTGCCAAGACATTGGTCAGCAGCCTGCCTAATCCGGCCCAACTGGTCACCGATGCCAAAGGACAGACGCTGTACGTTGCCAGCGAGGTGGCAGATTTTAATGGCACCCAGCACGGGGGCATTGTCGCCTATCGCATCAATCCTCAGGACGGCAGCCTGAAGCCGCTTAATCAGGTGGATTCACAAGGCGCGGGGCCGGTTTACCTTTCTCTGACGCCGGATGGCCGTCATCTGCTGGTGGCTAACTATGTCAGCGGCAGCGTTGCGGTGTTCCCGATCGACAGCGAAGGCAAGTTGGGAGCCGCC
Organism: Serratia sp. JSRIV006; assembly: GCF_019968685.1. Classification (NCBI taxonomy): domain Bacteria; kingdom Pseudomonadati; phylum Pseudomonadota; class Gammaproteobacteria; order Enterobacterales; family Yersiniaceae; genus Serratia; species Serratia sp. JSRIV006. The sequence continues at coordinate 5,100,315 of NZ_CP074137.1, read as the reverse complement.
AGTTCTGTGCAACAAGATATTGGCCCTGCGGGCGCGGCCAAACCCGCCGCCGCGGTGGAAGGCAGCTTTGCCATCAGCGATCACAATGGCCCGCATGCGCATATGATCGCCAGCGATCCGAGCGGCAAGTTCGTGTTCTCTACCGATCTGGGCCTGGATCGTATCTACCAGTGGCGTTTCGATGCCGCCAGCGGCAAGCTGACGCCAAACGATCCGCCGTGGATCGCCGCCTCTTCCGCCGGAGCTGGCCCGCGCCACTTCATATTTCATCCAAATGGTAAAATTGTCCTACTAATCAACGAGGAAGCATCTACACTAACCAGCTACCGCTTTGATAGCCAAAATGGGACGCTGAAACAGTTACATGCAGTTTCAACCCTGCCTGCCGATTATAAGGGGACCAGCTTTGCCGCTGGCATGGCCTTGGCTGCGGATGGTAAAAATCTGTATGTCGCCAATCGTCTGCACAACAGCATTGCGCAGTTCAGCGTAAGCGGCGAGGGCGAACTGAAACCGGTGGCAGAGACCTGGACGCGAGGCGACTATCCGCGCACTATCACCTTGGATCCGAGTGGCCGTTATCTGTATGCCATGAATCAGCGTAGCGATAACGTAACCCGCTTTAGCGTAGACCAGCTCAGCGGCAAGCTCAGTTTTGTTGAAGGCTACACCCCGGTGGGCAGCCCTTCACAAATGGTGTTCTTGCCAGCTGCGAAGTAACCAGTTGCCCGCTTGACCCCTCAGGCGGGCACGTTCATAACGGAAAGAGAATGGTGAGATTTCCCTACCCACGTTTGGCATCGCTGTTCGATGCTTTGCAGTCTGAAACCTTGCCGCAGGACGAGCTGGCAAAGCGTTTTGCCGTGTCTACCCGCACGGTACGCGCCGATATCACCGCGCTGAACGATATCCTGGCCAGTTTTGGTGCGCAGTTTGTCCACAGCCGCGGGGCCGGATATCGCCTGCAGGTTGATGATGAGGCCCGGTTTAGCGCACTCCAGCATCGGGAACGTAAACAGCACGCCACGCCGCGCAGCGCGCAGGAGCGGGTGCATTATCTGTTGATTCGCTTTTTGACCTCAGCCTTCTCGATGAAGCTGGAAGATCTGGCCGATGAATGGTTTGTCAGCCGAGGTACGCTGCAAAACGACATGGCTGAGGTGAGAGAGCGCCTGGCGCATTACCAGTTAACCATCGAGACCAAGCCGCGCTATGGTATGAAGCTGTTTGGTGCGGAAATGGCAATCCGCTCCTGCCTGACCGATCTGCTGTTTCAACTGCATCTGGCGGATGCGGAAAATCCATTGCTGAACAATGACATCCTTCATCAGCCGCAGGTATTGACCTTTGCCGGGTTGCTGCACCCACTGCTGTCGCAATATGCCATTCGTCTGACCGATGAGGGTGAGCAATACCTGATCTTCTACTGTGCCGTGGCGCTGCGGCGCATTACGGACGGCTATCCGTTGCAGGATTTTGACGTGGAAGACGGTGATGATGCGGTGCGCAAAGCGTCAACCTGGCTGGCGGGTGAACTGAGCAAGGCCACGGGTAAAGAGATTGCGGCGGCGGAAGAGGCCTATTTGCGGGTCAACATTGCTGCCAGAAGAGTGCAGGAAGTACAGCCGACCAAAATCAACGCCGATGACGAAGAGGCGCTGGTGGATTACATCCTGTCCTACATCAACTCGCACTATAACTACAACTTGCAGAACGACAAGCAGCTGCGGGCCGATCTGCTCACCCATATCAAAACCATGATCACCCGGGTGAAATACCAGATCAATATCCCGAACCCGCTGTTGGCCAATATCAAGCAGCATTATCCGATGGCCTATGATGTGACGCTGGCGGCGGTCTCGAGCTGGGGTAAACACACGCCTTATACCCTGAGCGAGAACGAAATCGGCTACCTGGTGCTGCATATTGGCGTCGGCCTGGAGCGGCACTACAACATTGGTTATGAGCGCCATCCGCAGGTAATGCTGGTGTGCGATACCGGTAACTCTACGGTGCGGATGATCCAGGCGCAGATTGCGCGCAAGTACCCGCAACTGGTGGTGACGCGCATCGTTTCGCTGCGTGATTACGAAATTCTCGCCAGTATCGACGAAGATTTTATCATTTCCAATGCGCGCATCAGCGAGAAGAACAAGCCGGTCGTCGTGATGTCGCCGTTCCCAACGGAGTATCAGCTAGAACAGTTGGGCAAGCTGGTGCTGGTCGATCGCACCAAGCCGTATATGTTGGAAAAATTCTTTGATGCCAACCACTTTATGATCGTCAACGAGCCGCTAACGCAGGAGCAGCTGTTTAGCAAAGTTTGCGCTCAGTTGGAGCAGGAAGGCTATGTGGGCAGTGATTTTTACCCTTCGGTCGTTGAGCGGGAGGCCATCGTTTCTACCTTGCTGGGGGAGGGGATTGCTCTGCCGCACTCTTTGGGGCTGTTGGCGAAAAAGACCGTGGTGGTCACGCTGCTGGCACCGCAGGGTATCCCGTGGGGAGAAGGTGAGGTGGCACACGTCATTTTCTTGCTGGCGATCAGCAAAAGCGATTACGAAGAAGCGATGGCGATCTACGATCTGTTCGTCACCTTTGTGCGCGAACGTTCGATGACCCGCCTGCTGGGCAGTGACAATTTCGACAGCTTCAAAGCGGTGGCGTTGGACTGCCTGAGCCGCATTTAACGGCTTCCCCCTCTGAATGCAGAGGGGGCACCGTATTAATCGTCTTTCTTCTTGCCGAATATCTTCATCAGCGCGCCGACGATCAGCCCCAGGGCGATACCGCCTAAAATCCAGTCAACCAAACTCATTGTTGTGCTCCCGCGATCCTATAGTGCTGATTATATTATCATTCAATCAAGAACGCCCCATCGATCATTAATCTCCGTTGCTCGGTAGTGTAGCTGAGCCAGGAATTCTTGCTGTTGGACTTCTCCAGTACGATGGCCAGTTCCGCCTGGCTAAGGAATAGCTCGTCCTGCCAGAACGGGGCGATGGCGTGGCGCGTGATAAAGTCGATCAAAAAGCGCGCCGGACTGTCCTGTTCTTCAGGGAATAGCCGCAGGGCCAGTTCGATCATTAATGCACGTTGTTGCGGCTGATCGCTTTCTCCCAGCAATTCAAGGAACGGCAGCAGCAGGCGGCCGCACACCTGGCCGTGGTGGTAATCACGCAATGCCCCAATCTCGCCCGCGATGCCGTGGATCACACCCAGGCCCGCCATACTCAACGTCAGACCACCCAGGTAGGAAGCCTGCATAATCGCTTCGCGGGCCTCATCGCTCTGTTTCAGCACCGGCCAGGCGCACAGGAAATGATGGATGCCACTCAACGACAACTCGCGCGACAGGCTGCTGGCCGTCTTGGAAAGGTAGGCTTCAAACAGATGGGTGAAGGCATCGATAGCGCAATAGGCCAGTACATGGTCTGGCGCTCCTTTCAGCAGCTCAGGATCGAGGATCGCCACCTGTGGCACAAAGTTACTATGCCGCAAAGAGGCTTTCACCTTGGTGACCTGAGTATCGGTGATCACTGCGTTTTGGGTTACTTCGCTACCGGTGCCTGCGGTGGTGGGTATGGCTATCAACGGCAGCGTTGCGCCACTGATTTTGCTGTCACCCACTTTTTCCATGTAACGCAGGGTTGGCAGCGGGTGTTCGATCAGGGCAGCGAACGCCTTGGCGGCATCCAGCACGCTACCTCCGCCGATGGCTACCACTCTTTGCACCTGGCCTCGCCATCGCGCTACCCATTGGTCGATTTCTTGCGGGGAGGCCTCATGGGCGACAATTTCTTTGCCTACCAGCAACGGCGTCAGCGCTGGGGCCAGTTCAGCATAGAGGGTCCCGTTAAGGAACGATCGGCAGGTGAACAGCAGCGTGGTCTGCGGCTCTGCCTGGAGCAGTGGGATCAGGTGCTGGATGCTGCCCTTGCCAAACCAGGCCTGCCGGTTGGCGATCATCAGACTAGTGGTCATGCTCTCTCCTTGGCGCATTTGGGCATTGAAACCACAGCATAGTTCAGCCTACCTGGGCAAACCAACGCTTTTCCTCCGTATAACACGAAATTGTTAAGATATTAACCAAATCGGATTGTGTGGGTAATCGTTGTAAGGGCCCAACTTGTGATTTGATTAACATGTAAACAGTAATGCCCTTGCATTCTGGCCAATTGAATGCTTTTTATAGCCTATTGGCCCAATATCGGTCGCTGATTCGTTGGGAAAGGTTGATTGTTAATTTATTAATGATTGTGGGGGCGAAATGAGTATTCAGGTCGAAAGATTATCGGCGGTGATCGACGCAGTCGCTACCCGCCAATTCTATGCCAGCCTGCTGGGTTATCTGGAGGGCTTTTTCGCCTTTGATAATGCCATCGTCTATGCCTTCGAATATGGTCAGGCACCGCGCTGCCTGATGAAAACCGAGAAAGAAAACAGCGATGCGGTAAACCAGATTTACCAGCAGGGTGCTTACCTTGAAGATCCCTTTTACCAGGCGCTGAACGGCGGCGGCCATGGCGATGTGTTTACGCTGCGGCAACTGGCCCCCTGTGGTTTTTACCAGACGGATTACTACCGTAACTTTTACCGTAAAACCGGCTGGCACGACGAGGCTGGCGTGTTGCTGCAACTGACGCCGGAACGCGGACTAGGCATATTTTTTGGCTCGGCCCGGCAAACGGTCGGCGTGCGTTATCCCCAACTGGCTGACCTGCGTGGCGCGTTGACGCTGGTAAAAAGCGTGGCACGGCTGCATGGGGAAGTAGTGGTCGCGGCTAATGTGCCCACTCCCTCCGCCCCGCTGGTAGATAGCGCAGCTCAGGCGCGCTATGCGTTAAGCCCGCGTGAACGTGAGATCGTCGATCTGATCCTGAGCGGCAACGGATCGCAGCAGATCGCCGAACGGCTGTTTATCAGCCTGGGCACGGTAAAAAATCATCGCAAGAATATTTACGGCAAGCTGAATATTGGCTCTCAGGCCGAGTTGTTCAGCCTGTTCTTGAGTATCCCCCTGCGCCGTACGGCATAATGTTAAAAAAGTGTTGCGAATATCCCTAAAGGGACATAGCCGCCCGTCCACGCTCTGCTGATAATCCAGGCTGAGGCAATGGGTAAAGGGAGTGCAGCAATGAATAATCAAATTGAATCGTTAACCTACTACGCGGCGACCAAGAAATACGATCTGCGCTTCCCCACGCTGGAAGAGGATCTGGATGTTGATGTGGTGATCATCGGCGGTGGCTTCTCCGGCATTAACACAGCGCTGGAACTGGCGGAAAAAGGCATCACCAATATCGCTATTCTGGAGGGCCGCCATCTGGGCTACGGCGGGACGGGTCGCAACGGTGGTCAGGTGATGGCCGGGATCGGCCACGATCTGGAGAAGATCAAACGCCACGTTGGTCCGGCAGGGTTAGAAACCATCTTCAAGATCAGCAACCTCGGTGCCGGGATTATCCGCGAGCGGATTAAAAAGTACGCCATCGACGCCGATTTCTGCTTTGGCTATGGCTACCTCGGTAGCAATGCCAGGCAGGAAAAGACCCTGCGTTCCTGGCTCAAAGAATTCAAAGCGGTCTCACCGGATGAAGAGATCGAGCTTTATACCGGCTCCGAAGTGAAACAGGTGGTGGGGTCTGATGCTTATACCTGTGCGCTGAAACACATGGGCGGTGGCCACGTTCATTCTCTCAACCTGTTATTGGGAGAGGCGCAGGCGCTGAGTGGTTACGGGGTGAAAATCTTTGAAAACAGCAACGTGCTGAATGTGGAATACGGTCCGCGTATTACCGTGCGCACCGCCATGGGATCGGTACGCGCCAACAAGATGCTGTGGGCCTGCAACGGCTTTCTCAACGGCCTGGATCCCTTTATCTACAAAAAGACCATCAATACCTACGCCTTCCAGTTGGCGACAGAACCGCTGTCTGACGAGCTGATCCGCCAGATCAGCCCGATCCGCGGGGCTTACAGCGATATCCGGCCGGTGATCGACTATTACCGCGTCACTAACGAGAACCGCCTGTTGTTCGGCAGCGCTACCCGGCTGGTCGAATATATTCCTTCAGACCTGAAGGCCTGGAACCGTAACCTGATGCTGAAAGTTTTCCCGTATCTGAAGGACGTGAAGATCGACCTGGCCTGGGGCGGGCCGCTGTGTTGCAGCGCCAACCTGTTCCCGCAGATCGGCACCCTACCGCAGCACGATAACGTGTTTTACGTGCAGGGCTATTCCGGCTTTGGGGTGACACCGAGCCATATCGTTTGCAAGGTGTTGGCGGAAGGAATGAGTGAGGGATCCGATCGCTATGACCTGATGAGTTCGATCCCGCACGTGGATATTTTTGGTAAAGACAAGCTGCGCCGTGTGATGACCACCGCGGGCAAGGTTTGGCACCAGACTTCCGGCTACTGGAAGGGGCGTCGTTAATTCTGACCACTAATCTAACAGGAAAAAATCATGAAACCATTACTGCTTAAGCAAGCGCTACCAGAACTGCAACAAATTGGCAGCGTCAGCAACCTGGGGGCCACGGTGGTCGCCGGTGAACCCAACGTCGGCGTGGCGATGATTTTTGGCGCGCCAACGGACAACCTCAACTGCGGTGTCTTCAGCTGTACCCGTGGCACCTTCGTGATGGAATACCCGTTTGCGGAACATGCCACGGTATGGGAAGGCACGGCAACGCTGACCAATGAGAACACCGGCGAGTCGGTAAAGTATCAGGCCGGAGATTCCTGGTTTGTTGAGAAGGGCACCCCGGTGCGCTGGGAAATCACCTCCGATCGTTTTGTGAAGCACTATCTGGCGATTGTCGAAGGCTAACCCGCAAGGAGGGCGATACGATGACGGATATCACACTGTTGCCACAGGTCACGGCCTTTCTGGACCGCCAGCAGGGCCATTACATTCACGGCCAAGCGGTGGCTGGAGCAGGCGTAGAAAGGTTTGCGGTGGTTAACCCGGCAACCGGGCTGGCCATCGCGCAGGTGAATGAAGGCGGCCAGGCTGAAGTTGACGCGGCGATGCAGGCGGCCTTTGACGCTTTCCACGGTAGCTGGGCACAGGTTTCCCCTTTGGAGCGGGGCAACTGCCTGACGCGCCTGGCCGATCTGCTGCAAACCCATCGTGAGGAACTGGCGCAGCTGGAAAGCCTGTGTTCCGGCAAAACCATTCAGCTGTCTCGCGGGCTGGAAATCGATATGGCCTCGCAGTTCCTGCGCTACTTTGCCGGTTGGTCGAGCAAAATCAGCGGGGAAACGTTGAACGTTTCATTGCCTTCCTTCCAGGGGGAGCAATACAGCGCATTCACCCGGCGTGAGCCGTTGGGCGTGGTGGTCGGCATCATTCCGTGGAACTTCTCGATCATGATCGCCATCTGGAAGCTGGCTGCGGCGCTCACCTGTGGCTGTACGGTAGTGCTCAAGCCGAGTGAGTATACGCCGCTAACCATGCTGCGGGTGGCGGAATTGGCAACGGAGGCGGGCATCCCGGCTGGTGCACTCAACGTGATCAACGGCTCAGGCGCACGCCTTGGCCCTATGCTTATCGCCCATCCGCGCTGTGCCAAAGTGACCTTCACCGGCTCGGTGCCTACCGGGATCGCGGTGGGGAAAGCGGCGATGGAGCAAGGGATTGTGCGTACCACGCTGGAGCTGGGGGGTAAGAATGCCGCCGCGTTTCTGGCGGACGTCTCGGTCGACAAGATGGTCGACGGGATTATCGAGGCGGGCTACCTGAACCAAGGTCAAATCTGTGCCGCAGCAGAGCGTTTCTACCTGCCTGCCAGCCATATCGATGAGGTACTGGCAAAGCTGACGCAGCGCTTGGCGGCCATGAAGGTGGGCTCACCGCTGGATGAGAGTACCGAAGTGGGGCCATTGGCCAACGAGGCACATTACCGCAAGGTACTGGCGCTGTTTGACAAGGCACGGGCTGATGGCAGCCAGATCGTCTGCGGCGGTCAGGCGTTGGCAGGTCCAGGCTTCTTTGTTGCGCCGACGGCGATCCGCGCTAATGGGCCGCATGATGCGTTAATGCGTGAGGAGACCTTTGGCCCGGTGGGCACTTTCCTGGCCTATGAGGATGAAGAGCAGATGATCGCCATGATCAACGATTCGCCTTATGGCCTGGCCGCCAGCCTGTGGACCAACGATCTCAGCAAGGCGATGCGCATGATCCCGCGGATTGAAGTGGGCACCTTGTGGATCAATATGCACACCTTCCTCGATCCGGCGTTGCCATTCGGTGGGGTGAAATCGTCGGGGATGGGCAGAGAGTTCGGCAGCGCGTTTATCGAGCATTATACCGAGTTGAAATCGGTGATGGTCAGATACTGATTGCCGTTGTTTTTTAGGGGCGGAGGATCTCCGCTCCCGTTAATCTTCGTCGAAGCCGGAATTAAACAGCTCAATCACCGCTGCCAGTGCCTGTTCTTCCTGCGGCCCGGTGGCTTCAATTTCGATCTGGCGGCCCTGGGCTGAATCCAGCATCAGCAGCGCGATCACGCTGCTGGCTTCCGCTTCGGTGCCGCTGTCATTACGCAGCAGCACTTCGGCGTCAAAACTCTGCACCAGCTCAAACAGCTTCATAGCCGGGCGGGCGTGCATGCCCAGCTTGTTCTTGATCTCAACCGTCTGCTTGACCGTCATTGTTGTTTACGCTTTTCCAGTGTGCGGTGACGGGATTGCACGTTCTTGCCGCGTGAACGGAAATAATCCGCCAACTGTTCAGCCACGTACACCGAACGGTGCTTACCGCCGGTACAGCCAATGGCGACGGTCAGATAGCTGCGATTGTTGGTCTCCAGCATCGGCAGCCACTGTTCCAGATAGCTACGAGTCTGGTAGATGAAGTTGTGCACTTCGGTGTGGCGATCGAGGAACGAGGCCACGGGCTTGTCCAGGCCGGTCATCGGGCGCAGTTTAGGGTCCCAGTGCGGGTTTGGCAGGAAGCGTACGTCAAACACGTAATCGGCATCGATAGGAATGCCGTGCTTGAAGCCGAAGGATTCGAACACCATCGTCAGCTCGCGTTCGCGTTTGCCCAACAGACGGGTACGCAGCATTTCCGCCAACTCGTGCACCGACATTTCCGAGGTATCGATAATCAGATCGGCACGGGAACGCAGTGGCTCAAGCAGATCGCTTTCTTCATCGATCGCGCTTTCCAGCGACAGGTTCTTGGCAGAGAGAGGATGCAGGCGACGGGTGTCGCTGTAGCGGCGGATCAGGGTGTTGCGATCGGCATCAAGGAACAGCAGCTGCGGCGTGAAGCTCTCCGGCAGCTGGGTCATTGCATATTCAAACACTTCCGGCGATTCCGGCATGTTACGGACGTCGATGCTTACCGCAGCGGAGCTATTACGTTCGGCCAGCGTCTGGGCCAGCTGTGGCAACAACACCACGGGCAGGTTATCAACGCAGTAAAAACCCATGTCTTCCAACGCCCGCAAGGCGACGGATTTCCCCGAACCGGAACGGCCGCTGACAATCATCAGCACCATGTGGTAACTCCCCTGGCATCTCAATGGCGCTCATCGCCACCGTTAGGATCTATTATCCGGGCCACGGCCCGGATATATCGTAAGTAAAACAGTAGCGTTTTCATGGCGGAAAGTCACGCCAGCCGCTGGTTACTCGGTGATGATCTGATACAGCTCTTCGTCGCTCAGCGCTGCGCGCAGGCGGCGGCACACGGTTTTGTCGGCCAGCCGTTTGGCAACCAGCGACAGCGTATGCAAGTGAGTTTTACATTGATCGGCCGGTACCAGCAAGGCGAACAGCAGATCGACCGGTTGATTATCAATGGCATCAAAGGCGATAGGTTGCTCAAGGCGGATAAACACGCCAACGGCCCGCAAAGTGTCCTCTTCCAGTTTGCCGTGTGGGATCGCGATACCGTTGCCGATACCGGTACTGCCCATACGTTCCCGGGTGAGTACTGCGTCAAACACCACCTGCGAAGGTAGGTTGAGCTGCTTGGCCGCCAGCTCGCTGATAATTTCCAAAGCCCGTTTCTTGCTGGTGCAGTGTACCGAGCTTCTGGTGCACTCGATGTTTAACACCGAGCTTAATTGCATTATTTCGTTGTTCATCTCATCTTCACTTAAAACCGCGTCCTGTCGCTTTATTGCAAGCCTGCTTTACCATTGGAAAGCAGGCTTGCGCTGATAACCTTCATGAAACGGTTTTTCGCCTGTTTAACCCTGATGGCTTATCGGCGCATACCTATACAGGTGCTGCGCCGAGGGTTGCCGTGTAGCCAATACGACTACGATGTGGGCCATTACGCATCGCATAACGGCCCAGAATGTCAGTGTTGCTTTAGTTTGTCTTTATGTTTGTTCAATTGACGCGCCAGTTTGTCGATCAGGCAGTCAATTGCGGCATACATATCTTCTTTTTCCGAGGTGGCGTGCAACTCGCCCCCATTCACATGCACCGTTGCTTCCGCAATCTGCTGCACTTTTTCCACACTGAGTACGACATATACCTGGTTAATGCGGTCAAAATACTGCTCGAGTTTGGCAAACTTGGTGTTGACGAACTCACGCATTGGTTCGGTGACTTCGACGTGGTGTCCGGTAATGTTGAGCTGCATAATGTCTTCCTTCTCTATAGAGGTCAAACCAACTGTTTACGCTGGTTGGACGGCGGGATGGACAAAGACTCTCGGTACTTGGCAACGGTGCGCCGCGCCACCATGATCCCCTGATCGGAAAGCATGGTGGTCAGCTTGCTGTCGCTAAGCGGTTTGGCAGGGTTTTCCGCCGCGATCAATTTCTTCACTAACGCCCGGATCGCCGTAGAGGAGGCTTCGCCACCGCTGTCGGTATTCACATGGCTGGAGAAGAAATACTTCAATTCGAAAATACCACGCGGGCTATGCAGGAATTTCTGCGTCGTCACGCGTGAGATTGTCGATTCATGCATTTCCACGGCCTGGGCGATATCCGCCAGCACCATGGGCTTCATAAATTCTGCACCCTGTTCAAAGAACGCCTCCTGCTGTTCGACAATACAGCGGGTCACCTTGAGCAGCGTGTCGTTCCGGCTTTCCAGGCTCTTGATCAGCCACTTCGCTTCCTGCAAATTGCTGCGGATATACTGGCCGTCGGCATCGTTGCGCACCGTGTTGCCCAGTGCCGCATATTGCTGGTTGATTTTCAGCCGTGGGATGCTGTCTGCATTAAGCTCTACCACCCACTTGTCCTGCACCTTGCGCACCAGCACGTCCGGGATCACATACTCGGATTCACCGGTATTGATCGACTGCCCAGGGCGCGGATCGAGCGAGTGGATCAACACCATCGCTTCTTTCAGTGTATCTTCTTTTAAGCGAGTTGTTCGCATCAGGCTGCGAAAGTCGTGGTTGGCCAGCAAATCCAGATGCTCGCTGACGATCAGACGTGCTTCAGCCAGATAGGGCGTGTCTTTGGCATACTGGGAAAGCTGGATCAGCAGGCAGTCACGCAGATCGCGCGCCGCGACGCCGACCGGATCAAAACGCTGTACGCGCTTCAATACCGCTTCGACCTCGTCCATCGTCACGTTATCGTCACCCATACTCTCCAGAATGTCTTCCAGCGGTACGGTGAGATAGCCGGTGTCATCGACAGCGTCGACGATCGAGGTGGCGATGGCGGCATCGGTGTCAGAGAACGGCGTCAGATCCACTTGCCACATCAGGTAGTCCTGCAGCGTTTGCGTGGTTTCGCCCTGATAGACCGGCAGTTCGTCATCGCCATAGTCGGTACCGGTGCCGGACGGGGTGCCCGCGGTATAGATCTCATCCCAGGTGGCATCCAGAGGCAGCTCTTCGGGCATGTCCTTCTGTTCCAGCGCTTCGCGGGTGTCTAGCCCTTCGGTCTCGACGCTTTCTTTGGTGTCGATCTCTTCGTGCTGATCTTCGGTCTGTTCAAGCAGCGGGTTGCTCTCTAGTGCCAGTTGGATCTCCTGCTGGAGCTCAAGCGTGGACAGCTGCAACAGGCGGATCGCCTGCTGAAGTTGGGGGGTCATGGCCAGTTGCTGGCTGAGCCTGAGTTGCAAACCTTGCTTCATAATCTTCTGCTACTTCCGTTAACGGCGGCCTGCTGGCCTGCCGCTGGAACCTACAGGCGGAACTCTTCGCCCAGATAAACGCGTTTCACCTGCTCATCGGCCAGGATGGCGTCCGGCGTGCCGTGGGCAATCAGCTTGCCCTGGCTGACGATATAGGCACGTTCGCACACGTCCAGCGTCTCGCGCACGTTATGATCGGTGATCAGCACGCCAAGGCCGCTGTCGCGCAGGTGCTCGATGATTTTCTTGATATCGATAACGGAAATCGGGTCAACCCCGGCGAAAGGTTCATCCAGCAGGATAAATTTCGGGTTGGCGGCCAACGCACGGGCAATCTCCACGCGGCGGCGTTCACCACCGGAAAGCGATTGGCCCAGGTTGTCACGCAGGTGGGAGATATGAAACTCTTCCAGCAGCTCGATAGCCCGATCGTTGCGTTGCTCACTGGTGAGATCGTTGCGGATCTCCAGCACCGCCATCAGGTTGTCGTAAACACTCAGGCGGCGGAAGATAGAGGCTTCCTGCGGCAGGTAACCGATACCGCGGCGTGCGCGGGCGTGCAGCGGCAGGATACTGATATCTTCGTCATCGATCACGATGCGCCCGGCGTCGCGCTGAACGATGCCGACCACCATGTAGAAAGTGGTGGTCTTACCGGCACCGTTTGGCCCCAGCAGGCCGACGATCTCGCCAGATTTCACTTTCAGGCTCACGTCTTCAACGACTTTGCGGCCTTTGTAGGCTTTCGCCAGGTTTTCTGCGATGAGTGTTGCCATAAGTAATTAGTTACTCTTCTTTTGACCGTTTTTGTCTTGCAACTGTGATGGCACCAGAACCGTGGTCACGCGTTTGCCTTTATCGCTGAACGCCTGCATCTGCTGTTGTGGCACCAGATAGGTAATACGGTCGCCCTTCACGTTGCTATCGAGCTGTTCCAGATAGGCGTTGCCAGTGAGGGTGATCAGCTGCGGCGCGACGTCGTAACGAACTTTCTGCGCATGGCCTTTCACCGGCTTGCCGTTGTCCTGCATCTGGTAGAAGGTTACCGGATTGCCGAACGCTTCAATATAGGTTTTATTCTGATCGCCACCCGGGCGCGTGACCACGACCTTATCGGCCTTGATCTCGATGGTGCCCTGCTTGATCACCACGTTGTCGGTAAAGGTGCTGACGTTGCTCTGCATATCCAGCGACTGTTTCAGCGAGTCGATACTTACCGGTTGGTCAGAGTCGGATTTCAACGCCAATGTGGGGGAGCTGGCGGTCAAAACGAGGCTGACGATCAACAGATTACGGAGTTGGCTTTTGGTTCTGAATTTCATAGTTGGTCTTGACCTTATCAATCAGCTCAGCGGTTTTGTTCCGCAGATTACCACGCATTTTCATGCCGTTAGAGGTGAAATTCGTGCCGAACAGGGTGACTTCATCATCGGAAGAAACGTCCTGGGTGACCAGATTAATCTGGGCATTATCGGTTTTAATTTTTTCCAGCTGTGAGGTGGTTGTCAAACTGTTCACCTCTACGTGGCCGTACAGATACAGCATGCGGTTTTTGGTCAGCTTGGCGCGATCGGCGCGTATTGACCAGGTGGCCACGGCATGCTCATCAAACAGCGTCATCACCGGCTGGGTGAACCAGCTTAACTCATCAGCGGTGTAATATTTAACCTCTTCTGCCACCAGCTTATAGCTTAGCTGCCCGGCCGGATTGTATACCACGGTCACGGTATGCTGGCTCTGATAGGTCGGGTCTTGGTTGTTGACCGGTACCGAATTGTCGTCATCGCTGAAATCGGCCATGTTCCAGCCAATCAGCGCCAGCGCGATCACGGTCAGCAAGAGGGTGATCCAAAGTTTGGTTTTACTCATATTGACAGCCCTTTGGCGTCCTCCAGCTTGTTTTGCGCCAGCAGGATCAGGTCGCACAGCTCGCGCACCGCACCACGACCACCGTTGATACGGGTGACATAATGGGCGCGAGGTAACAATAATGGATGCGCATCGGCCACCGAGACGGCCAGACCGACTTCGGCCATGACCGGCCAGTCGATCAGATCGTCGCCGATGTAGGCGATTTCATCTGGCATCAGGGACAGTTTATCCAACAGTTCACGGAAGGCCAAAAGCTTATCGGACTGCCCTTGATACAGATGGGTGATATCCAACGTTTTTGCCCGGTCTTCCAGCAGTTTGGCCGAACGCCCGGTGATGATGGCCACCTCGATACCCGAGGTTTTCAGGCAGCGGATGCCGTAGCCGTCACGGACGTTGAAGGCTTTCAGCTCTTCACCGTTATTGCCCATGTAGATCAGGCCATCTGACAGCACGCCGTCGACATCACAAATCAACAGGCGGATTTTCCCGGCGCGGACCATGACTTCTTCAGCTACCGGCCCGTAACAGGTTTCAACCAGACTCATGCAGTTCGTTCCTTTCATTAAACGACGCCAGCGCGCAGCATGTCATGCATATGTACCACACCCAGCAATTGGTCGCCATCGGCAACCAGCACGGCGGTGATATGGCGTTGCTGCATCAGATTGAGCGCATCGACCGCCAGCAGGTTCGGGCGCACCCGGATACCGCCCAGCGTCATGACGTCGGTGATGTTGGCATTATTCAGATCGATGCCCATATCGAACACCCGGCGTAAGTCACCGTCGGTAAAAATACCGGCGATCTTCATCAGATCGTCGCAGATCACCGTCATGCCCAGGTTTTTACGGGTGATTTCCAGCAGCGCGTCGCGCAGCGAGGCATCGGGGCTGACGTGCGGAATTTCATCGCCGCTGTGCATGATATCACTAACGCGCAGCAGCAGGCGGCGGCCCAAAGCTCCACCTGGGTGGGACAGGGCGAAATCTTCCGGGGTGAAACCCCGGGCCTTCAGCAGCGCTACGGCTAATGCATCGCCCATGACCAATGTGGCGGTGGTGCTGGTGGTGGGGGCCAAACCCAGAGGGCAAGCCTCCTGCGGTACCTTGATGCACAGATGTACGTCTGCCGCCTTGCCCATCGAGCTTTCCGGGTTGTTGGTCATGCAAATCAGTGGGATCTGCTGGCGTTTCAACACCGGGATCAGCGCCAGAATTTCGTTCGACTCACCGGAGTTGGAAATCGCCAGCACGATGTCCTGTGTCGACACCATGCCCAGATCGCCGTGGCTAGCCTCCGCGGGATGCACGAAGAACGCTGGGGTTCCGGTACTGGCCAGCGTGGCGGCAATTTTGCAGCCGATATGGCCGGATTTTCCCATGCCCATGACCACGACTTTACCGCAGCATCCGGCGATCGCTTCACATGCCCGGGTAAAATCGGCATTGATGTACTGATCGAGCTGGGCCAGGCCATCACGCTCAATCTGAAGCACTTCTTTGCCGGCCTGCTGAAAGTCAAAGCCCGGTTGCAACTGGTTAGATGACATACTCATTCTCAACGGTTAGCCGAACGTACTGAAAGGGTTAAAGAACAGCACTGCAAGATACGCAATAAAGCCACATAATAACAGAGCTCCTGCCAGATGACCGATACGATGTTTGCGGCCAATACACAGGGCAGCAAGCAGGATACCGGCCGCCAGCATGACCCAGTAATCGCGCTGGAAGGCTGCGGGATCGATACTGCCCGGCGATAGCAGGGCAGGGACGCCCAGCACGATCACCGTGTTAAAAATCGTCGAGCCGATGATATTCCCTACCGCCATATCATCTTCGCCTTTTAGTGCTCCGGCGATCGAGGTGGCCAGTTCGGGCAGGCTGGTGCCGATGGCGATAATCGTCAGGCCAACCACCAGTTCACTCAGGCCAAAGTAGTGGGCAATCACCGAAGCGTTATCGATGATCATCCTTGATGACAGCGGCAGAATAATGAAGGCCAGCACCAGCCAGAGAATGGCCACGGTGTTGCTGCTGTCCTGCGGCAGTTCGGCGAGTTGCTCCACCGTCAGGCTGTCGTTGCCTTCACGTTGCGCCAGCCTGGCGATTTTCAGCATCAGCAGAATAAAACCGGTGGCGGCCAACAGCAGCAGTACGCCATCGAAGCGGCTCAGGGTGTTATCCATCAGCACATAGCCGCACAACAGGATAACCCCCAGCATCAGCGGCAGTTCACGCCGTAACACTTCGGAGCGAACCGACAGCGGATGGATCAGGGCCGCCACCCCCAGGATCAGTAAAATATTGGTGATGTTGGAGCCAATCACGTTGCCCACCGCCAGGTTGGTCTGCCCATTAAGGGCGGCGGTGACCGATACGATCAATTCTGGCAGTGACGTGCCGATACCGACTATCGTCATGCCGATAATCAACGGGGGAACCCCCAGCGAACGGCTAATCACCGCCGCACCATAAACTAATCTATCCGCCCCATACACCAGTAAAAATAAACCAACGATCAACAGCACTATCGCGAGAAACATTCAGGGTCCTATATTGGGGTATCATCCCGGTTCGTTGGTTAAAGACCATCATCGGCCAGCTTGCTTACCCTACGTTGTGCAAAACAACGAATTTCCCGGTAAAAGATCGAACCATAAGACTGCGACTAATCCTGATGAACTGGCTTTGAAGGGGCGCCGCATGCTGCGCCCTCAGAAACATTCTCAGTTTGTCATCAGTCAGACTTTATTTTTTTGCGTTATTTCCTAATTTTGACCGTCTGGAGCCTAAAAGTAAAACCTATGGCATCATTGGTAGCGCATTGTGGGCAAGTTTCGGTAAAAATAGGACGTATTGCCCCTATTGCTTTACCATCACGGATGATTTGGCAAAAAAATAGCCTGTACAGGATCAATAAACATGCACCAGAAGGCAGATAATCTGGTCGAAGTGCGCGGCATGAGCTTCTCTCGCGGCGATCGGCTGATATTCGAAGACATCAACCTGACGGTTCCCCGTGGCAAAGTGACGGCCATCATGGGGCCGTCCGGCATTGGTAAAACCACGCTGTTACGCCTGATAGGTGGCCAGTTGACCCCAGACTGCGGTGAGATCTGGTTTGATGGGGACAACATCCCGGCGCTGTCGCGCCATCAGCTGTATGAGTCACGCAAAAAGATGAGCATGCTGTTTCAGTCGGGAGCGCTGTTCACCGATCTGACGGTATTTGAGAACGTGGCCTACCCGCTGCGTGAGCACAGCCGCCTGCCGGAGCCAATCCTGCGCAGCACGGTGCTGATGAAACTGGAAGCCGTAGGGCTACGTGGCGCTGCAGATCTGATGCCGAACGAGCTTTCCGGCGGGATGGCTCGGCGAGCTGCCCTGGCGCGAGCTATTGCGCTGGATCCGACATTGATCATGTTCGACGAACCCTTCGTTGGCCAGGATCCGATCACCATGGGCGTGCTGGTCAAGCTGATCGATGAGCTGAATAACGCGCTCGGGATCACCTGCATCGTGGTATCCCATGATGTGCCAGAAGTCTTGAGTATCGCGGATTACGCCTATATTGTGGCGGATCACCATGTGATTGCCGAAGGCTCGGCAACGCAATTACAGAACAATCCTGATGCGCGAGTGCGTCAGTTTCTGGATGGTATTGCCGATGGGCCGGTACCGTTCCGTTACCCGGCCGGTGATTATCAGACAGAGCTTTTAGGGGAAGGGAGTAAATAACCTCATGTTTTTAAAGGCGTTAGCGTCGTTAGGACGCCGTGGCATCAACACCAGCGCAGCCTTTGGACGCGCCGGGCTGATGCTGTTCCACGCGCTGATCGGGCGCCCGGAGCCGCGTAAACAATGGCCGCTACTGCTCAAACAGCTACACAGCGTGGGCGTTCAGTCGCTGCTGATCATCATGGTTTCCGGCTTGTTTATCGGCATGGTGTTGGGGTTGCAAGGTTACATCGTCCTCACCACCTACAGTGCCGAGGCCAGCCTGGGCATGATGGTGGCGTTGTCATTGCTGCGTGAGCTGGGGCCGGTAGTGACCGCTCTGCTGTTCGCTGGCCGCGCCGGTTCGGCTCTGACGGCCGAAATCGGTCTGATGAAGGCCACTGAGCAGCTTTCCAGCCTGGAAATGATGGCTATCGATCCGCTGCGGCGTATTGTTGCCCCACGTTTCTGGGCCGGTCTTATCAGCATGCCGCTGCTGACGATTATTTTCGTGGCCATCGGCATCTGGGGCGGCGCGATTGTTGGCGTGGACTGGAAGGGGATCGACAGTGGTTTCTTCTGGTCGGCGATGCAAGGGGCCGTTGAATGGCGTCAGGATTTACTTAACTGCCTGATCAAGAGCGTGGTGTTTGCCATTACCGTTAGCTGGATTGCGATCTTCAATGGTTACGATGCCGTACCGACCTCTGAAGGGATTAGTCAGGCAACGACAAGGACCGTGGTACATTCGTCACTGGCTGTGTTGGGATTGGATTTCGTGCTGACTGCACTGATGTTTGGGAATTGATGTGATGCAAACGAAGAAGAGTGAAATCTGGGTTGGGGCGTTTATGCTGATTGCGCTGTGCGCCATCATCTTCCTCTGCCTCCAGGTGGCCAATATTAAATCGATCGGTAATGAACCGACTTACCGTATCTACGCCACCTTCGATAATATCGGTGGTTTGAAAGCGCGTTCACCGGTGAAGATTGGTGGAGTGATGATTGGTCGGGTTGCAGCTATCTCGCTCGACCCGAAGACCTACACGCCACGCGTGGCGTTGGATATCCAGCAACAATACAACCAGATCCCGGACACCAGTTCGCTGGCGATCCGCACCTCCGGCCTGCTGGGTGAACAGTATCTGGCGCTGAATGTCGGTTTTGAAGATCCCGAGATGGGCACGACTATCCTTAAGGATGGTGGGACCATTCAGGACACCAAATCAGCCATGGTGCTGGAAGACTTGATCGGCCAGTTCCTCTATAAGAGCGGTGGTCAGGATAGCCCGAACTCACCAGACGCTGCAGCAGCACCTACATCAGTTCCGGATGCCGCTGCGCATTCCGCTACAAGTCATTAATCGAGGAAACCTGCATGTTTAAACGTTTTTTAATGGTTGCCCTGCTGGTGGTTGCACCGCTGGCTAATGCGGTCGATCAGACTAACCCATACAGCCTGATGCAAGACGCTGCGCAGAAAACCTTCACCCGCCTGAAAAGTGAGCAGCCAAAAATCAAGCAGGATCCCAACTACCTGCGCACCATCGTGCATGAAGAGCTGATGCCGTTCGTGCAGGTGAAATATGCCGGTGCGTTGGTACTGGGCCGTTACTACAAAGACGCTACGCCAGCCCAGCGTGAAGCTTATTTCAACGCCTTCCAGGCCTATCTGGAGCAGGCGTATGGTCAGGCGTTAGCCATGTACCAGGGCCAGACCTATCAGATCGAACCGGAACAGCCCCTGGGCAATGCCGATATCATCGCGATCCGCGTGACCATCATCGATAAAGGTGGCCGCCCGCCGGTGCGTCTGGATTTCCAATGGCGCAAGAACAGCAAAACCGGTTACTGGCAGGCATATGACATGATTGCCGAAGGCGTCAGCATGATCACCACCAAGCAGAATGAGTGGGCATCGACTCTGCGCCTCAAAGGCGTAGACGGCTTGACCCAGCAGCTGCAAGCGGCCGCCAAACAGCCGATCACCCTGGATCAGAAAAACTGATGGCCGCAGCGCTGAGCTGGGTATCACAACAGCAAACGCTGGTACTGAGCGGCGAGCTGGATCGTGAGACGTTATTGCCGCTGTGGCAGCAACGTGAGACGCTGTTGGCAGATAAAACCGTGATTGATGTGGCTCAACTGCAGCGCGTGGACTCTTCCGGTCTGGCCCTGCTGCTGCATTTACGTGAGCAACGGAGCCAGCAGGGAATTGAGATAAAAATTTCCGGCATTACCGATCGGTTGCAAACGCTGATCACGCTCTACAATTTGTCAGCAATAATGCCTGTCGAAACCGCTAGTTAGCCACATTTTCGGCGGGTTGACCGGAAAAAATTAGTTAAAGGCCCCTGTTGCTCAGGGGCTTTTTCTTTGGTTTAAGAAAGCGGCGGATTCCACTAAGATAGACGCCAAGAAGTCGCCACGGGTGACAATGATCCTTCGATGCAGAATTGGATACTATGGAAAATAGCGAAATTAAAGACGTGCTGATGAAGGCGCTGGCACTGGAAGAAGCGCATGTGACCGGCGATGGCAGCCATTTTCAGGTGATCGCCGTGGGTGAACTGTTCGCCACCATGAGCCGCGTCAAGAAACAGCAAGCCGTCTATGCGCCGCTGATGGAATACATCGCGGACAACCGCATTCATGCTTTGTCGATCAAGGCATATACCCCAGAAGAGTGGCAGCGGGATCGCAAACTCAACGGATTTTAAGGCTGTTTGCCCAGCGGGCAGGCAGCTCAGAACAGATAACAGAGAGTAGTTAAATGGATAAATTTCGTGTGCATGGTCGGACCCGTCTTAGCGGTGAAGTGACCATTTCCGGGGCGAAAAACGCCGCCCTGCCGATCCTGTTTGCCGCCTTGCTGGCGGAAGAGCCTGTCGAACTGCAAAACGTCCCGAAGCTGAAGGACATTGACACCACCATCAAACTGCTCAGCCAGTTGGGTACCAAGATCGAGCGTAATGGCTCGGTCTATGTTGATGCCAGCGGCGTGAACGAGTTTTGTGCTCCTTACGATCTGGTGAAAACCATGCGTGCCTCCATTTGGGCATTGGGGCCGCTGGTAGCGCGCTTTGGCCGTGGCCAGGTATCACTGCCAGGTGGTTGTGCCATTGGCGCACGTCCGGTTGACCTGCACATTACCGGCCTGGAGCAGCTGGGTGCGGAAATCAAACTGGAAGAGGGCTACGTCAAGGCCTCTGTGGAAGGGCGCCTGAAGGGCGCACATATCGTGATGGATAAGGTCAGCGTAGGCGCGACCGTCACCATCATGAGTGCTGCAACCCTGGCGACCGGTACCACTATCATCGAGAACGCGGCACGTGAGCCGGAAATCGTCGATACCGCCAACTTCCTCAACACGCTGGGTGCTAAAATCAGCGGCGCCGGCACGGACAGGATCACCATCGAAGGCGTTGAACGCCTGGGTGGCGGGGTTTACCGTGTGCTGCCAGACCGTATCGAAACCGGTACCTTCCTGGTTGCCGCTGCCGTTTCCGGTGGCAAGGTGCTGTGCCGCAATACCCGTCCAGATACGCTGGATGCGGTGTTGGCCAAACTGCGTGAAGCAGGGGCCGATATCGAAGTGGGTGAAGACTGGATCAGCCTGGACATGCATGGCAAACGCCCGAAAGCGGTAACCCTGCGTACGGCTCCACACCCTGGTTTCCCAACCGATATGCAGGCGCAGTTCAGCCTGTTGAACCTGGTAGCGGAAGGGACCGGCGTGATCACCGAGACGATCTTCGAAAACCGCTTTATGCACGTCCCTGAGCTGATCCGTATGGGCGCACACGCGGAAATCGAGAGCAACACCGTGATTTGCCACGGCGTAGAGCAGCTTTCTGGTGCACAGGTGATGGCGACCGATCTGCGAGCCTCTGCCAGCCTGGTATTGGCCGGTTGTATTGCCGAAGGCGTAACGGTGGTGGATCGTATTTATCACATCGACCGTGGCTACGAGCGCATTGAAGACAAACTGCGTGCGCTGGGTGCCAATATCGAACGTGTGAAAGGCGAGTAATCGCAATAGCTAATCACCTATGCCCCTGCTGTGGGGCGTAGGTGCTTCAACATCTTAGTGCCTCTCTCCAATCTTTTCTTGATTGCCCGATCTAAACCATTAATCAGGTTTATGATTAAAGTTTTATTATAAAAAATTGTAATGTTTACAACGACATTTTTGCTAATAAGTGTCTGGAAACATTGATATCGGCTCTTATCCTCATTACTCTACGCTCGCGACAAATACTCCAGTCATGCTAATGGTATTCCCGCTAAACGCGCCAGATCGGTCGTGTTTTACTCGGGAAAGATGCGGCATTGCTATGCCACACTCATTATTTGCGTCGTCAAGGAAGAACAGACATGCAACAGACCTTAACGGGCTGGCTGAGGAACACGACTAGCACGCCGTTATACGCCGTTCTGGCCAATACCAACGGTGCTGAAGGCATCAAAGCCTATTACCGTGAGGACGGCAGCCGCACGCCTTTCGGGCTTTATGCCAACACGCAATATGCCAACTGGTTTGAAGTGATGCCGGTGCTGGTGCAAATCAATGAAGGTAGCCCATTTCTGCGCTGGGTGGCAGAGACGCCCCTGCGCAACTGGGGGTGGCTGGCGCGTTCGCCGCTGTCTCAGACTACCATTACGGACCATCTTCGTGGCCTGACCCAAGTGATCATGCCTTCGGGTAAAGAGGTGTTTTTCCGTTATTGGGATGGCCGGTTTCTCCCCACCTACTTTGATTATTACGGCGATCACTGGGGCGAGATCCTGCCGGTCTTTTCCGCTTATTGGGTTAATGGCCAAGCTTTCACCTGCCCGGTAATACCTGATGCGCCGTTACAGGCGTTCCCTTGGTGGCGAGTCCCTCAAGGTGTAGTGGATGCACAGCTGGATAAGGACGTATTGCCTCTGGTGCTTAATATCTGCCAGATCCTGCGGCGGGACTACGCCGATATGGTTGCCCGCTGGCCTGAGGCGATACTGGAGAAAAAAATACGCCGCCTGCTTACCCCGCAGCGACGTCACGATCCCCAGATCTTGGCCGAGATCCTGCGTACCCTCGCACACGCTTAATTATCATGGAGAGCCAATATCATGAGTAATCTTCAGGAAGAGCTTCGCATTCATGAAGATCAGATGCGCAGATTGAAGGGGCTACCGCGGCTCCGACCACCGAAGCAGTCCTTAGCCGATAAAGATGAGGATGTTAAGAATATCCTGTCGGAGTTTAGGCTGGTGATGGCGAACTACAAGAAGGCCAATGCAGACTGGTGGTATGGCTCGCTGCTGAACATGAAACAGCAATTCATGCTTGGTGATATGGAGCGTGAGTCCGCTCCTCTGGAGGACAAAGCGGTAGATATCGCTATGAGTTGCAGCATTCAACCCAAGAGCATTACCGTCACCCACGGTTTTCGCTCCACCCGTTACGTTCCCATCTCCAATTCGAGCTTTATCGTGGTTAAACGCCCGGTCATCAAGCATCACATGGCAGCTCGGCCTATGGTTCTTCCTGGCAATTGGGTCAAACCAAAAGATATACCGGTCGGCATAGAAGGTAAGTTTGATGACCAGGGTATGGCCAAGGTGGAGCTACCCACTTGCGAGGCGGGCTATAACTACCGCATGCTGATTAATACCGATATTAGCCAGGAAGACGTGGATGCGTTGCATGACTCTTATCAAAGGGTGATTGATAGATACGCAACCTGGCTGAGTGAAAAATGGAACGGGCAGCAAAGGGCTGCCTGGGAGGTTTATATCGCGACGGGTCTCGATCTGACACAGGCAGCCAATGCCTTTCTCAAAGGGATGCTGTCGCAGATCAAGCTGTTGTATGACACGGTCCAAGAGATCTGGAAGTGGATCAACAACGTAGATAAATATGCCGACAAACTGGCCAAGTTTATCAAAGAAGATGGCGTTAAGGAGCTCAAAGCCCTGGTAAAAGAGGGCGGTCAGGCGTTGGAGAAAGGCCTGACGCTGCTCAGCGATGAAATCCTCGTTTTCATCCTGGCAGCTGTGCTTAAAAGCTATTTTCAGCTCCTCACTCCACAACAAATCGTTGATTTTGTCGCCGATGCGTTTGGCAGCCTGGTGACAATGATTGTGCTGTATCTGGTGCTACCTGGAGGCGTGGGTAAGCTGGTATTGGATGGATTGGATACTCTCAGCGTAGCCGTACAGGGATAAGGAACGTTACCGATGGCAAAGACACCCAAAATCACTCATCCTGCTAAAAATGCCCATGAGGTGCCAACAGGCAAAGGCATAATTTCCGATGTGAAAGAGATCATCGGTATGGCCAACGCACCTGAAGGGCACCCCGTGCTGGCAAAATCTCGGGCGGACGTTCCAATCAATCCCGAGGCGCAGGTTTCGGTGAGTCAGAAAGAACTGGGCCATATCGAAAATAATATTTCGGTGGGGGGTGGGCCAGTGCCGGTTAACAAAGTCGATATTGTTAGCTCCGCACCCAACCACAATGCGAGCGCGGTGACCCCCAATGGCAAGCCCTCTCAACCCGCCGAAGTGGCAGAGTTCCATGGCGATCCGGTGTCGTTGTTCTCCGGTGAGGAATTGCTGACCCTGACGGATTTCACCCTGCCCGGCGTTCTCCCCTTTGCCTGGCGGCGGCTCTATCGTACCAGCGCCGTAGAACAACGTGCTGGGATGGGGCCGGGCTGGACCCATAGCGCCAGCCCTTATCTATTCTTTGATCGTGATGGCCAGAGCCAGGAAGAGATCGTTTGGTTCTTCGACGATGAAAGCCGCGGCACCCGTTTCCTGCTGCCCACGCAGAAGGATCCGGTAGTCACCAACCGCGCAGGCGGCGGGGTGATTAGCTTGAAAATGGATGAGTTCAGCAACGAATACTGCGTCCAGTTTGCCGGGGGACAGGGCACCTACCATTTCCTACGCGACGGCGACATGGCCTGGTTGCGCTGCATTCGCGATCGCCACGACAACTCCGTTGACGTTAGTTACGACAGCGAAGGCCGTCTGGCTGCGATCGGGCACGACGATGCTCGGCTTTGTTTCAGCTATGACGACCCCGCGTACCCGAAAGGGATCAGCCAAGTGCTGTTACAGGCGCGCAATCCTGGCAGTACCAGCGCAGAGACTCACTGGCAACGCGGCGTGGTGGTGGCACACTACTGTTACAACGAACACCAGCAGCTGATTAGTGCCACCAACGCCGCTGGCGACACCGAGCATTACCGCTACCGCGACGATCATGTGATCCTCTGTCGTACACTGGCTGGCGGGGCTGAATTTCATTGGGAGTGGCAGGGGGAAGGTAAAGACGTTCGCTGCCTGCGTCAGTACGGCAACTTTGGTCAATTGGATACGCGTTACCATTGGGACGAGGCCAGCCACAGTGTCACGCTGACCCATCAGGATGGCAGCCAGCAACGTTACCGACACTCGGCACAGGCGCTACTGTTGCTGGAGAAAAACGCCGACGGAGCTGAAACCCACTATGAGTACAACGATGACGGTGCCTGCATTCGGGTCACCGATGCGCTGGGCTATCACACCGACTCGGTGTACGGTAATGACGGCGCGTTACAGTGTGTTATCACGCCGGATGGTCAAGTCACCAGCTATGACTGGCTGTTTGACCAGCTCTTTAGCCGGACGCAGGGGGTCGGTGACGAGGCGCAGATCTGGCGTTATACCTATTACCCTGATGGAGCATTAAAGAGCGAAACTGGCCCTGCGGGCACCACTACCTATTACAGCTACACGCCTCGTGGGCAAGTCAGCCAGATCCGCTTTCCTGATGGCAGCGAACAGCACCTGCAATGGGATACGTTGGGCCGTCTGCTCAGTGATACCTCGCCACAGGGCAGCCGCCAGTTACGCTATCAGGGGCTACAGACTCAGCCCAGTGAAGTGAAAGAGAACGACCAGATCACCCGCTACCAGTGGGATGAACTAGACCGGCTGATAAAAATCACCCATCCGGATGGTAGCACCCGGCAATATCAGTACAATGCCTATGGCAAAGTGACGCAACTCACCGATGAGGCCGGGCGCGTCACGCAATATCACTATGCAGCCCCCCTGCATCTGCTGACAGAGAAACGTCTGCCGGACGGCGGTAGCCTGCGTTATCGTTACGATAACGTACATCTGCAAGTCAGCGAGATAGAGAACCAACACGGCGAGAAGTACCGCCTTGGCTACACCGGCAGCGGACTGCTGAGTGAAGAGGTTGGTTTCGATAACAGTAAGACTACCTATCACTATGACGCCTGCGGTCGCCTGAGCGAAAAGCACGAATACGGCAACGACCACCAAAGCCCGCCATTCATCACGCAATACCAGCGCGACCCGCTGGGCCGACTGACGCGTAAAATCCTGCCCGATGGCAAAGAGGAAGAATACCGTTACGACGAGGCGGGCCGACTGAGTGAGGTATTGGATGATGAAAACCCGCTAGCCTGGCAATATGACGCCGCCGGACGCCTGGAAGCTGAACATCAGTCCTGGGCGACGATGCGTTACCGTTACGATGAAGACACGGGACGTCTGAACGGCATCAAACAGCCCAACGGGCAGTGGCAGGAATTTCATTACCAGCATGGCAAGCTGCAAGCCTCCAGCTTGGAAGGCCAGCCGCTGACGGCCTACGGTTACGACCATCACCAGCGGCTGCAACAGCTGCGGCAAGGTAACCGACTGGTCAATCGCTTCCAGTATGACCTACTGGGCCGACTGAGTCTGCACAGCCTGCGTGAGCCGGGCATAATACCGGAAGAGGATCGGCTTCACTGGCAGCAACAGTATGCCTATCAGGCGGACGGTGAACTGGCCAGCATTGAGGGCAACGATGCGCGGCAGTATCACTACAATACCACCGGGGCATTAACCTCGGTCAGCTACCTGAACCCGCAGTCAATCATTCCCCCTGCACGGCAGCCGGTCCATCGTTTGCCACAATTTCAACCCGCTGCCGCTGCAAAGGAACAGCACCATGCTAACCCGAACGAGAGCTTCCGTTGGGACCAGCGTGGCAACCCTGTCAGCGATCTCCAACAGCATAGCGTACCGGGCAACCGGCTGGCGTTTTATGCCGATCGCCATTTTGAGTATGACCGTTTTGGTAACCTGACTGCGGAGCGGCGGGGTAAAGCACAGCGGTTGGTAACCCGCTATGAATATGATTGCCGCCATCGATTGATCCGTCATGAAACCCCAGACGGCAGCGTGAGCACCTATAGCTACGATGCCTTTAACCGTCGTCTGAGCAAAACCGTTAACGGCAAGCTGCTGGAGTTTGTCTGGCGTGGCAATCAACTGGTGGCAGAAACCGATGGTAAGGGCTATTGGCAGAGCTATCTGTATGAGCCGGGTAGCTATCGCCCGATGGCGCTGGTGGTAGGAGAACCTTCACGGGATCCAAAGGACAAGCCCCCAGCCATTTACTGGTATCAGAACGACCATCTGGGTACCCCTCACGAACTGACCGACTGGAATGGCAATTCGGTCTGGAAAGGCCGTTTCAGCGCTTTTGGGCAGATAAGGGAAGAATGGCAGGCAGAGGATGCGTCTGCGATTAATCAGCCACTGCGGTTCCAGGGGCAGTATGCGGATAAGGAGAGCGGGCTTTATTACAACCTGAACCGGTATTATGATCCGGGAGTTGGGCGATATCTGACGGCGGATCCGATTAAGCTGGCGGGTGGGTTGAATGCCTACCAATATGTTTACGGGAATCCAGCAAACTGGATAGATCCTACTGGTCTGACAGGAATGCCTAGAGCGCCGGGACAAATTTATAAAGATCCGGTAACGGGGGTAAATACTGTTCATATGGGTAATGGCCCGATAGGTCAATCAGATCTGGACAGGCTGGCTTTTGATACAGCAAAGGGGAAAAATATTTTTCATGAGGCGGAAGCTGCGATCGGGTTAGAAAAGGCTTACGGAGGAGTATTAGAGCGTATTCCCAGCACTGTTGATGCGAATGGTAAAACAATCCCTGATGCTGATTTTATTTTTGCAAGTGGGCCAATGCAAGGTAAAAAAATTGACTTTTTGTGGACGTTAGATAATCCAGGGTCTGTTCAAAAAATGAACGAAATGTTTCAGAAACCTAAGTTCTTAAGGATGAATGAAGGGCAACTTTTAGGCCATCTGGAAAAGGCTGATATAGTTCCGTTGGATTATAGAAATCTTACGCCAAATAATCAACAGATTGTAAATCAATGGATTTTAAAGTTGGAGCCAATCCAAAAGAGTCAAATTTTAATTATGAAGGATTAAATTATGAGTACCTTTTTTTATATAAGTGAAAGTCTAAATATTGGAATTCATTCAGGGGCATCCTATTGTATTCTAGAAGGGACAAGGAGTTTATTTGACTCTAACCATGAAGAATGTTTACGTGAAATATATGAAGGTTATGATGTTGGTATGGGGGGAGTAACTCTCGAAGAATTAGACGAGTCTTGTTACAACTATTTTTATCAAAAATGTAAAGCTGCTATGAATAGTTTCCCTGACAGCGAACATGCAGGTGGCATGGCACCCAATCTTATTGCTGGAATCATGGCTAAGTGGGTAGAGTTGCTAGAAATACTCCGAAAAGATCCACGTTACAAGGCTGGTTAAAAATTTCAGGGTGTAGAGGTTTTAAACCATCAAGTTCTGAAATTATAATTGTGAGGGATAACATGTTTTTGACTGTACGTCAGTTTTTTATTCTGGGGATTATCTTCCTATGGTGGTCTACCAGTGCTTTGGCAAGTTATGAAGAAGGGCGAAAAGCTTATGGCAATGGCAACTACGCTGAAGCATTAAAACAATTTCAGCCTTTGGCGCAACAAGGTGATGCGTATGCACAGCACAGTTTGGGCACTATGTATAGCAACGGTTATGGCGTAGAAAAAGACGATGTACAGGCGATAGAATGGTATCGCAAAGCGGCAGAACAAGGTTTTTCTTATGCCCAATTTAACCTGGGAGTAATGTATGATTATGGTGCGGGCATTGCAGAGGATCTTGCGCAGGCAGTGGTTTGGTACCGCAAAGCGGCAGACCAGGGTTTGGCTGATGCCCAATATAGCCTCGGCGTAATGTACGCTACTGGCAGAGGTATCGCAAAGGATCATGTTCAGGCGATGGCTTGGTTCCATAAAGCAGCTAATCAAAAATTTGATAAAGCTCAATATGCCTTAGGTTACAAATATGCCAATGGTGACGGCGTGGAGAAAGATGAAGCTACGGCTGTATTCTGGCTTCGTAAGGCAGCCAATCAAGGTTATATTTCAGCAAAAAAAGCGCTTGAAGAAATAAAAGCGAAGGAGGATATGTCGATTACTCCATCCCTGCCTAAACCTACTGAGGTAAAGGCGGCCATTCAGCGAGCAGTGGATTTCATCGACATTGAGACCTTCGATGCGAAACTGTTGATTATAAGTAAACTGCGCTCTGCCGATGTGCTTAAGGTCCCAGGATGTATCTATGAAAGCAAGCGAAAAGTGAATTGCATTATACAACTGGATTTTGGCATGGATAATGTGATGTATATGCAACTTCCATTAGAGTATCGATATAGCCACTGGGAGGCTCCTATTTTGGAAAAGGTTGGGCAGGAAAATATTACCAATCCTTCTGTGCCATCCCCAACAGTTGAGCAGGCACAACAGGCGCTTGAGCAATTTGCTAAAAATAAGACGGATGAAACAAGCGAACTTATAACCTCTGGCCTAATAAAACTTGTTTCAATCAAACAGGATTGTAAATTGAACGAGGATTATGGAATGGTGAATTGCAGTACGCAAGTGTCAAAGCGTGATAAAAATAATCAGCAAGAAGAAATTCTTGATTTGGACTTAGATTTTCACCTAAAAGATAGTGAATGGCAATATGGCCCATCGGAGAACACAGAGAGATAGTGTTAAAATTGACAAACACCATGTGAATGCGCTTTGGTAATATGGTGTCTAGGCGATTTTACTTAATTTATGTTAGTTTAATTATTGCAAGAAACACTATTTATGGTATTTTTCAAGTTCGAAATTTACGTTTGTAATATTGAAAGGTAAGCAATAATTCATGACATGAATTTTATTGTTGTAATTATCAATTAGGATGATACAAAGTATGAAAATTTTCCGCCACACTCTTGCACTTTGCTCTCTGATGGTCGTGCCATTTATGGCGAGTGCAATCCCCTCCCTGCCTCAGCCTCAAGATGTTAAAACCGCCATCGAGCGTGCACTGGATTCGATCGAATTAGTGGAACCCACGTCTGGCAATCGAGAGGAAAGAAATCAATTTCTGATACAAAGATCATCCATCAAATCGATACGCTCTTCGGATGTGTTAAGCGTTCCTGGCTGTGTAATCGAAAGTGAGCAGAGCGTAAGTTGCATCATCGAAATGGACCGTGGCATGGGAAAGATAGGTTATATCAATGTGCCACTGGAGCACCAAAGCAAACGGTGGGAAGCGCCTTTTATGGCAAAGATTTTTGATAAAGAAGTAACGATGCCGGCTGTTCCGTCCCCAACTCTGGAGCAGGCCCAAAAAGCGATAATTCAATCTGCTGAAAATAGCGACGATGAAGGCGCCAAGCTGGTACAAACTGGCTTGCTTAAGCTCATCTCCATTCAGCCCAACTGTGAACTCGACCCTTATAATGGAAACATTATTTGCAAAGGTAAAATATCAAAGCAAGCAACAAAACAGCAGAAAGTGGAGATTATTGACGTAGACAGAATGCATTTTCACTTAAAAGGCAGTGCTTGGGTTTATGGTCGGGTACCGAGTTAAATATCTAGTTAATTTTATTTTGAGCGACTAATCCATTGATTTTTCGCTCAAGATGATTAGTTGGCTCTGATTTTTAAATGAAAATAAACATTAGGTGACTAAACAATGGATTGTGAACATAAAGCCATATCTATCAATCGCTCTGGCATCATGCAAACGGCAGATATTTATTATAGCAGAGGAAAAGACTGGTCTTTAAAAGTAGTCTTTAACGACCAAACCGAGTATGAAGTAATCAGTGGCGATGTGTTTTCTTGTTTTTGTGAAATAAGAAATCATTTTTCTGATGTTGTGTTTATGTGCAAAGGTGCTAAACGTAATGTCTATCCTTCCAGTATGTGCAGAGATATGTCTGGTGGGTTGATTGCCTATGAATTCCATGAGGGCAAGCACGCGACATCTGAGGATATAGTTCCTATTTTCCATTTTGACGATGAAGATTTAGTGTCCCCGGCAGAGCAAAAGCAGCATTTTTTATCTTGGGCACAATCTGAGCGATGCTGAGCTATATATCATAACTGCGTTTAATACCGCTTCACCTGTTGCGTCATTAGACGCAGCCGTTAAGAACGAGTAATAGACCACCGTCTTGCTCGGGTGTTCCCTGCTGTTAGTTATTATCCTCCGGGAATTCCCCCACTGCCATATGCAGCGTAATGCGTTGCCCATCGCGCAACACCACTACCGGGATTTCCGTCCCTGGGCGGATCTCCGCCACCTGATCCATCGTCTCCAATACCGACACCGCCGGTTTGTTATCGACGTTAATGATGATGTCATTAATATGGAATCCCGCATTGGCGGCCGGGCCGTTAGGGGTAATTTCGGTCACGATGATCCCCTGCAGGCGATCGATGCCGGTCGCCGAGGTGCGCACCGGGATAATCTCTTTGCCCTGAATACCAAAGTAGCCGCGGATCACCCGGCCATCACGGATCAGCTTATCCATGATCTTGGTCGCCAGTTCTACCGGGATGGCAAAGCCTAGCCCCTCTGGCGTTTCGCCATCGGTGATCTTGTCGTAGGTCAGCGTGTTGATGCCCATCAGCTCACCCAGGGAGTTAACCAGCGCACCGCCGGAGTTACCCCGGTTGATGGAAGCATCGGTTTGCAGGAAGGTTTGGCGCCCGGTGGTACTCAGGCTGATACGCCCGGTAGCGCTGATAATACCCTGGGTAACGGTTTGCCCAAGGTTGTACGGGTTACCGATCGCCAGCGCCACATCACCGATGCGTGCGGGGCGTGCGGTATTGATTGGGATCACTGGCAAGTTGCCCGGATCGATTTTCAGCACGGCCAGGTCGGTCAGGCTATCGGAGCCGACCAATAACGCCTCATAGCGGCGGCCATCTTGCAGTACGGCGGTGATCTGCTGGGCGTCTTTGATCACGTGGCGGTTGGTAATGATGTAGCCGCGATCGTTCATGATCACACCGGAACCCAGGGAGAGCACGTTGGTCGCGCCGCTGATGTTGCGGTTGTAGATGTTGACGACGGCAGGAGCAGCCCGGCGCACGCCGGTGTTATAGCTGGCCGGCGTTTGATCGCTGGTATTCTCAGATTTGCTGGCGAATATGTTATTGGTAGAACGCAATACGGGCAGGGCAGCCAGCAGTATACCGGCAACGACCAAACCAATAACAATAGAACGCAAGAGCTTAGCAAACATAGAGTTTTAGTTAGTGTTGAGGAAGATGAACGGAGGATAGCACGAGTTAACCGGGCGCAGTATGCTGACGCGCCCGGTTTCGCAACAAATTAACGCAGCAACAGATAAATGTTTTCGTCGCCACGTACGATGTTCAACGCCATCACCGCCGGTTTAGCTTCTAGCAGTTTACGCAGTGCGTTGATGTTTTCAACGCGCTGACGGTTGACGCCGATGATCACATCCCCTTTCTGCAGGCCAAACTGCGCCGCCGGAGTGCCTTTATCCACCTTGTCGATCTTCACGCCTTTATCACCGTTTGGCAGCGCACCGTTGGTGAGGGAGGCACCTTGCAGCGCAGGCGACAGCGTTTCGGCATTGGTTGATACGCTTTCGCTGTTATCCAGGGTGACGGCAACGTCCATGGGTTTGCCTTCACGCAGCAGGCCTATTTTAACGGTAGTGCCCGGTGCGGTGGTACCCACTTTGGCACGCAGCTCGGCAAAGCTACTGATCGGCTTGCCATCCAGGGAGACCAGAATATCGCCGGCTTTGATCCCGGCTTTGGCTGCGGCGGATTTTGGCATTACTTCACTGATAAAGGCTCCGCGTTGGGCATCCGTATTGAATGCTTTCGCCATATCGGCGGTCATTTCACTGCCTTTGATGCCCAGCAGGCCGCGCTTCACTTCACCAAACTCAATCAGCTGCTTGCTCAGGCTCTGTGCCATGTTACTTGGAATGGCGAAGCCGATACCGATGTTGCCGCCGCCCGGTGCCAGGATCGCGGTGTTGATACCGATCAGCTCACCGTTCAGGTTCACCAGCGCGCCGCCGGAGTTGCCACGGTTGATGGAGGCATCGGTCTGGATGAAGTTTTCCAACCCTTCCAGGCTCAGGCCGCTACGGCCCAGTGCGGAGATGATGCCGGAGGTTGCCGTCTGACCAAGGCCGAACGGGTTACCGACGGCTACGGCGAAGTCACCAACACGCAGCTTGTCGGAATCGGCGATTTTTACCGCCGTCAGGTTTTTGACATCGCTGACCTGCAGCAGGGCAATGTCAGACTGTTCGTCGCGGCCAATCAGCTTGGCGTCATATTCGCGGCCATCATTGAGCTGCACGCTGATCTTGTCGGCGTTGTTGATGACGTGGTTGTTGGTAAGGATGTAGCCCTTCGCCGCGTCGATAATCACACCGGAACCCAGCCCTTCAAACGGGCGAGTGCTTTCTTTCGGTGTAGGGATGTTCGGGCCAAAGAAGAATTTAAACTGCTCTGGCAGCTGTGGCTGGCGTTGTACCTGGGTGCCTTCTACACGCACGCTAACCACGGCGGGCAGCACTTTTTCCAGCATGGGGGCCAGGCTCGGCAGCGATTCACCCGCAACGGCGGTCGGCATGGCTGCGTTGGCTGCCGGGACGGAGGCAAATGCCAGGCTAATGCTCATTGCTAATGCACTAAGAATTAAAGATCTTTTCATCATTGGTTATAGCTCTCTCAAAATCTGCCGGTGAAATTTTTTACGATACTGCCATAGCAATACCATTTGTGTAGTCTAGGACAATGAATTTACGCGAAAAGTTCACTTAATCGTCAAGAGTAAGCATGGTCAGGGCGGGGAATTAGGGACGAACAAAGTGAACAACCCGTGGGATCGCCCCACGGGTCAGTATAACGGGGAATCAGTTACCGCGTGGAGCGCCGCGCAGCAGGCCGGAGGCCCCTTCGGAGTAATCACGTGGCATTTCCACTGGCGCCTGATCGTTATCCGCTTCCGCTTCGGTCAGACGATAGCGGAACGGGTTGTCCTGCATCGGCAGATCCGGCAGCAGGTTGTTGGAGCTTTTCGCCATATGCTGATACAGCTGACGATAGTCGCGCGCCATGTTATCCAGCAGTTCAGCACTGCGGGCAAAATGGCCAACCAGCTCCTGACGGTACTCTTCAAGCTCGGTTTTGCTTTTATCCAGTTCGTTTTGCAGCACCTGTTGCTGACGTAATTTACTGTTACCAAAACGCATCGCTACCGCACCGATCACGATACCGACCACCAAACCAATCAGCGCATACTCCCAGGTCATGATGACTCCTATTTTGACTTCGTTGTTCCGCAGGGATTTTTCACTTAATAATATCCACTATAACCGTTAACCTTGTCCGAGTGGAATCCTGATAAGCCAATACCTGCAGTTTGCAGGGGTTTTCTTGGGGTACAACGCCGATAAATGTGGCGATCAGGGTGCGAAGCGGCTGCCATCCGCCGCGAAAATTGGATAAATAAATTCTCAGCGTTGTTAGGGATTGCGAATACATGCAGGCACAGTCACCGTTATCACGCTACCAGCAGGCGCTGGATGCGGGGGAATATCAGGCCGATGCGGTTCAGCGCCAGGCCGTCACGCAGTTGGATCAGATCTATCAGGCGTTGCAGCAGCTCCCGGCTCCTGCCGCCGCTAACGCTGGCAAGCGTCGTAACCTGCTTAGCCGTTGGTTAGGTAAGAGTGAGGAAACCACCACGCAGCGGCCGGTGCAGGGGCTGTATATGTGGGGCGGCGTTGGCCGGGGTAAAACCTGGCTGATGGACCTGTTTTTCCACAGCCTGCCCGGCGATCGCAAACTGCGGCTGCACTTTCACCGCTTTATGCTGCGGGTGCACGAAGAGCTGACGGAGCTGCAAGGGCAGGAAAACCCGCTGGAGATCGTCGCAGACGGCTTCAAGGCGCAAACGGACGTGCTGTGTTTTGACGAGTTCTTTGTCTCCGACATTACCGACGCCATGCTGCTGGCAACGCTGTTGCAGGCGCTGTTCGCTCGCGGTATTACGCTGGTGGCTACCTCTAACATTATTCCGGACAATCTGTATCGTAACGGGCTGCAACGCGCACGCTTCCTACCGGCGATCGATTTGATCAACGAGTATTGCGACGTGATGAACGTGGATGCGGGCATCGATTATCGCTTGCGTACCCTGACGCAGGCCCATCTGTATCTGACCCCGCTCAACCAGCAAACGCAGGACACGATGGACCACATCTTCCTCAAGCTGGCGGGCCACGCCGGGGAAGAAGCTCCGGTGCTGCAAATCAATCACCGGCCAATGCCCACCTTGCGCGCGGTGGAAGGGGTATTGGCGATCGATTTTCATACCCTGTGTGAAGAGCCGCGTAGCCAACTGGATTACATCGCGTTGTCACGCCTCTATCACAGCGTGATGCTGTATAATGTGCGCATTATGGGGCCGCTGAAGGAAAACACCGCCCGCCGCTTCCTGGCGCTGGTGGACGAATTCTACGAGCGCCATGTCAAACTGGTGATCGCCGCCGAAGCCTCGATGTTCGAGATCTACCAGGGTGAACAACTGAAGTTCGAGTTTCAGCGTTGCCTGTCCCGCCTGCAGGAGATGCAGAGCGAGGAGTATCTGAAGCTGCCTCATCTGCCGTAAACAGGCGTTCGGGCCTGGCTTTCAGGCCCAGTTTCGCCCCCGATTATCGTTGCCAAATCGGTCCCCTGCGCTAAATCCGTTTTCCCGGTAAAAACAGGTCGACCTTTGTGAGCGACTTCTCTATAATCTTGCGACCCCACGTTACAACAAAGTTTTTTTCCCAAAACTTTGTATAGTGCCGGCAATGGCTATTCGAAGGGGTAGGTTTGCTGGACTTGTATGGTCGTGTGAGCCTCAACTGTTTTCGAGCGTTGGGTGAACACCTACGTGTAACTAAATTATTGGGTAAGCTTTCTAATGAAAACTTTTACAGCTAAACCAGAAACCGTAAAACGTGACTGGTATGTTGTTGATGCAGACGGTAAAACTTTAGGCCGTCTCGCTACTGAACTGGCTCGTCGTCTGCGCGGCAAGCATAAAGCGGAATACACCCCGCACGTTGATACCGGTGACTACATCATCGTTCTGAACGCAGAAAAAGTTGCTGTAACCGGCAACAAGCGTACAGACAAGGTGTATTACCACCACACCGGCCACATCGGTGGTATCAAGCAAGCGACCTTTGAAGAGATGATTGCCCGCCGTCCTGAGCGCGTGATTGAAATCGCGGTTAAAGGCATGCTGCCAAAGGGTCCGTTGGGTCGTGCAATGTTCCGTAAACTGAAAGTTTACGCGGGCACCGAGCACACTCACGCGGCACAGCAACCGCAAGTTCTTGACATCTAATCGGGATTATAGGCAATGGCTGAAAATCAATACTACGGCACTGGTCGCCGCAAAAGCTCCGCCGCTCGCGTTTTTATCAAGCCGGGCAGTGGTAACATCGTTATTAACCAGCGTAGCCTGGAACAGTACTTCGGTCGCGAAACTGCCCGCATGGTAGTTCGTCAACCGCTGGAACTGACCGACATGGTTGGCAAATTCGATTTGTACATCACCGTTAAAGGTGGTGGCATCTCTGGTCAAGCTGGCGCTATCCGTCACGGTATCACCCGTGCACTGATGGAGTACGACGAGACTCTGCGTGGTGAATTGCGTAAAGCTGGCTTCGTCACTCGTGACGCGCGTAAAGTTGAGCGTAAGAAAGTCGGTCTGCGTAAAGCACGTCGCCGTCCGCAGTTCTCCAAGCGTTAATTTTTTCTGCTTCGGCAGGACGATTTACGCGAAAAACCCGCCTCTTCGGCGGGTTTTTTTATGCCTGCAATCAGATTAAACTTTATTAAAATCAGTGGGCTAGGTGATAAATCAACGCATAGCCACCACAAAACAGTCAAAATCTGGTAAACTATCACCCACTTTTGCGCCTGTTCGCCGTGCAGTGCTGTCAGTCTACCTCCGAGGCCGTTTTCCAGACCTAAGGTTTATCTGTGAGCTGCGGGCTTGCGGTCACGATTATTCAGGATAGCAGCCTGAGATACCCAATCAATTTCACGTCGTAGCCAGGCGGCAACAACGCAATGGCTCGTGGAGTGATGGATATTTTGGCTATTCGCCGTATTTTCTAGATAACTTGGAGGTTTTCATGGCTGTCGCTGCCAACAAACGTTCGGTAATGACGCTGTTCTCTGGCCCGACCGACATCTTTAGCCATCAAGTACGTATCGTACTGGCGGAAAAGGGCGTCAGCGTCGAGATCGAGCAGGTAGAACCCGATAATCTGCCGCAGGATCTGATCGACCTCAACCCATACCAAACGGTACCGACGTTGGTCGATCGCGAGCTGACGCTGTATGAATCCCGTATCATCATGGAATACCTTGATGAGCGTTTCCCTCACCCGCCGTTGATGCCGGTGTATCCGGTGGCACGCGGTGAAAGCCGTCTGATGATGCTGCGTATCGAGAGAAACTGGTACACGCTGATGTACAAAATCGAGCAGAGCAGCGGCCAGGAAGCTGAATCAGCACGCCGCCAACTGCGCGAAGAACTGCTGGCGATTGCGCCAATCTTCGGCCAGACCCCGTATTTCATGAGCGAAGAGTTCAGCCTGGTAGACTGCTACCTGGCCCCGCTACTGTGGCGTTTGCCGCAGCTGGGTATCGAACTGAGCGGTGCTGGCTCCAAAGAACTGAAAGGTTACATGACCCGCGTCTTCGAGCGTGATGCATTCCTGGCCTCTCTGACCGAAGCCGAGCGCGAAATGCGCCTGCAGACTCGGGGCTAAGCATCATGGATATGTCTCAGATGACCCCGCGCCGTCCTTATCTTTTGCGGGCATTCTATGACTGGCTGTTGGATAACCAACTGACTCCGCATCTGGTCGTGGACGTGATGCGCCCAGACGTGCAGGTTCCGATGGAATTTGCACGCGATGGTCAGATTGTGCTGAACATTGCTCCGCGTGCCGTAGGTAACCTGCAATTGGGCGACGACGAAGTGACCTTCAACGCGCGCTTTGGTGGCGTTCCTCGTCAGGTGCTGGTGCCAATGGCGGCCGTGCTGGCGATTTATGCGCGGGAGAACGGGGCTGGTACCCTGTTTGAACCGGAAGCCAAGTATGAAGATGAAGGGGCTTTCGAAGGGCTGGAAGAGGTGTCTAGCCCTACGGGTAGCCTGATGTCAGTGGTTGATAGCGATCGTCAGGATAGCTTGGAAGACGATAACGGCCCTGATGATGAACCGCCTCAGCCGCCACGCGGTGGTGGACGTCCGGCGTTGCGTGTCGTGAAGTAAGCTACGGCAGGCAGGGAAAAAGGTGCAACTCAGGTTGCGCCTTTTTTATTGTCTGTCGATCGGCAAGTTGGGAATCTGGAAGGTAAAAGCAAAGGGCCGGCAAGCCGACCCTTTGGGAGAACGTAGAGGTTTAAATCACACTTCCAGATAACACATGATGCCTTCGGCAGCTTTGCGCCCTTCGGCAATCGCGGTAACCACCAGATCGGAACCGCGAACCGCATCGCCACCAGCGAAGATTTTCGGATTGCTGGTCTGGAAGGCGTTATCGACCGATTCCGGTGCGACGATGCGGCCCTGCTTGTCCAACTGCACATCGTGCGCGGCCAACCAGTCCATCTGGTGTGGGCGGAAGCCAAAGGCCATCACCACCGCATCGGCGTCGATCACGTGCTCGGATCCAGGTACCTGTTCGGCAACCTGGCGGCCATTGGCATCCGGGGCACCCAACTGAGTGCGCACCATCTTGACGCCAGCAACGCGCCCCGCGCTGTTAAGCTCAATGCTCAACGGCTGTAGGTTGAACTGGAACTCGACCCCTTCCTCACGCGCATTCTTCACTTCGCGTTTGGAACCCGGCATGTTCGCTTCATCCCGGCGATAGGCACAGATGACCTGAGTCGCG
Source organism: Serratia sp. JSRIV006 (assembly GCF_019968685.1). Classification (NCBI taxonomy): domain Bacteria; kingdom Pseudomonadati; phylum Pseudomonadota; class Gammaproteobacteria; order Enterobacterales; family Yersiniaceae; genus Serratia; species Serratia sp. JSRIV006. Next base: position 5,061,456 of record NZ_CP074137.1, on the reverse strand, counting down.
CCCTGACGAATGGAGGTGCGTACGCAGTCCATGGCGGTGTCACCACCGCCCAGCACGACCACACGCTTGCCTTCCATGCTGACATACGGCTCGTGTTGTTCTGGTTGGTAGCCCATCAGCTGCTTGGTGTTGGCGATCAGGAACGGCAGCGCATCGTACACGCCAGGTGCATCTTCGTTCTCCAATCCACCACGCATTGATTGGTAGGTACCTACGCCGAGGAACACCGCATCGTATTCGCTCAATAGCGCATCCATGGTGATGTCTTTGCCGACCTCGGTATTGAGTTGGAACTCGATACCCATCTCGCTGAAGATGCCACGGCGTTTTACCATCACCTCTTTTTCCAGCTTAAAGGCCGGGATGCCGAAGGTCAGCAAACCTCCGATCTCTGGATGACGATCGTAAACCACCGCTTTGACGCCGTTACGGGTCAATACGTCCGCACAGGCCAGGCCCGCTGGGCCAGCGCCAATAACGGCTACCCGCTTACCGGTTGGGTGCACGTGGGACATATCCGGCTTCCAGCCCATCTCGATGGCTTTATCGCTGATGTAACGCTCGATATTGCCGATGGTCACCGCGCCAAACTCGTCGTTCAGGGTACAGGAACCTTCGCACAGGCGATCTTGCGGACAAACGCGGCCACACACTTCCGGCAGGCTGTTGGTCTGGTGTGCCAGATCCGCCGCCTCCATGATGCGACCTTCATTCGCCAGCTTCAGCCAGTTCGGAATATAGTTGTGAACCGGGCATTTCCATTCGCAATAGGGGTTGCCGCAGGACAGACAACGGTCGGCTTGCGATTTCGCCTGGGTTTCCGAAAAGGGTTCATAGATCTCTACAAACTCAATTTTGCGGATCTTCAGCGGTTTTTTTGGCGGATCAACGCGCTGCAGGTCGATAAATTGATAAACGTTCTGACTCATTCAATGACCCCTTACTGCGCCTGAACCCGCAGCTCGGCTGCGGAACGACTACGGTGACCCAACAATGCTTTGACATCACTGGACTTCGGTTTGACCAGCGCAAACTTCGGCGCCCAAACCGGCCAGTTAGCCAAGATCTCTTCTGCCCGTGATGAACCGGTCAACTGCACGTGTTCGGTGATCAAACCGCGCAGGTGCTCTTCATGGATCGCCAGTTGATCGACGTCCAGCACTTCCACCAGTTCCGGGTTGACGCGTTTGCGGAACTCGCCATCTTCATCCAGTACATAGGCGAAGCCGCCGGTCATACCCGCACCAAAGTTGATGCCGGTCTTGCCCAAGACGCAGACGATGCCACCGGTCATGTATTCACAGCCGTTATCGCCAATGCCTTCAACCACGGTAATTGCCCCGGAGTTACGCACGGCGAAACGCTCCCCGGCACGGCCTGCAGCGAATAGCTTGCCACCGGTTGCGCCGTACAAGCAGGTGTTGCCGATGATGCTGGCTTCGTGGCTGCGGAAGGCAGAGCCCACCGGAGGACGCACGGCGATACGGCCACCGGCCATCCCTTTACCGACATAGTCGTTAGCATCGCCGGTCAGGGTCAGCTCAACGCCGCCGGCATTCCACACGCCGAAGCTCTGGCCTGCGGTTCCGGAGAAATGCGCCTTGATCGGATCGGCGGCCATCCCTTGGTCGCCATGCAGGGTGGCAATGGCTCCTGACAAGGTCGCGCCGACGGAACGATCGGTGTTACGGATATCGAAATAGAAGGTCTTGCTGTGCTTGGCCTCAATATGCGGTTGCGCCTGTGCCATCAGCTCCTTGTTCAGCACGCCCTGATCGAACGGCGGGTTGCTGCTTTCGGTGCAGTGCAGGGCTTTACCCGCGTGCGGTGTGGCAGTTTTCAGCAATGGAGACAGGTCCAGCTTGTTCTGCTTGGCGGAGATCCCGTCGAGCTCGGTCAGGAACTCGGTGCGGCCAATCAGATCGACCAGTTGGCTGACGCCGAGCGTAGCCATGATCTCGCGGGTTTCCCGAGCGATAAACTGGAAGTAGTTGGTCACGCGCTCTGGCAGGCCGTGATAGTGATCGCGGCGCAGTTTTTCATCTTGAGTTGCTACGCCGGTCGCGCAGTTGTTCAAGTGGCAGATACGCAGGTATTTACAGCCCAGCGCCACCATCGGGCCGGTGCCGAAGCCAAAGCTCTCTGCACCCAGAATGGCTGCTTTGACAATGTCCACGCCGGTTTTCAGGCCACCATCCACCTGCAGGCGGATCTTGTGGCGCAGGCCGTTGGCCACCAGTGCCTGCTGGGTTTCTACCAGGCCAAGCTCCCATGGGCAGCCAGCATATTTAACTGAAGATAACGGGCTTGCACCGGTGCCACCGTCGTAACCGGCAATGGTGATCAGATCGGCATAGGCTTTCGCTACGCCGGTGGCAATGGTGCCCACGCCCGGCTCGGAAACCAGCTTCACCGAAATCATTGCCTTCGGGTTCACCTGTTTCAGATCGAAAATCAGCTGTGCCAAATCTTCAATCGAATAGATATCGTGATGCGGCGGAGGTGAGATCAGGGTCACGCCCGGCACCGAATAACGCAGTTTGGCGATATACGGTGTGACCTTATCGCCAGGCAACTGACCGCCTTCACCCGGCTTGGCACCTTGGGCGACCTTAATCTGGATCACGTCGGCGTTCACCAGATAGGCTGGCGTCACGCCGAAGCGGCCAGAGGCCACCTGCTTGATCCGGGACACCTTGTTGGTGCCGTAGCGCGCCGGATCTTCACCGCCTTCACCGGAGTTGGAGAAACCGCCCAGGCTGTTCATGGCAATCGCCAGCGACTCATGAGCCTCCGGGCTGAGTGCCCCGATGGACATGGCGGCGGTATCGAAGCGTTTGAACAGTGATTCGGCGGGCTCAACCTGATCGACCGGGATCGGCGCGCCTTTCGGGGTGATCGCCAGCAGGTCGCGCAATGTAGCAATCGGGCGCTCGTTCACCAGCTTGGCATAAGCCTGGTAATCGCTGTATTCACCGCTGTGCACCGCTTTTTGCAGCGAGTTCACCACGTCTGGGTTATACGCATGGTACTCGCCGTTGTGGACGAACTTCAGCAGGCCACCTTGATCCAGCGGCTTGCGTTTCAGCCAGGCGCGTTTGGACAGGTTTTGCAGATCCTGCTGGAAGTCGCTGAAGCTGGCACCGCCGATGCGGCTGACCACGCCCTGGAAGCAGAGATCGGACAGGTCACGGTGCAGGCCAACGGCTTCAAACAGTTTGGAACAGCGGTAAGAGGCGATAGTCGAGATGCCCATTTTGGACATGATCTTGTACAGCCCTTTATTGATGCCGTTACGGTAGTTCAGCATCACGTCGCGGTATTTCTTGTCGATCGCCTGGCTGTCGACCAGCTTGGCCAGCGTTTCGTAGGCCAGATACGGGTAGATGGCGGTGGCACCAAAGCCCAGCAACACGGCGAAGTGATGCGGGTCGCGGGCGCTGGCGGTTTCAACGATGATGTTGGCATCACAGCGCAGGTTTTTGTCCACCAGGCGGGTCTGGATTGCCCCCACCGCCATTGGCGCCGGCACCGGCAGGCGCTGGTTGCTGATGGCACGATCGGACAGTACCAGCAACACTGCGCCGTCACGGACTTTACGTTCCGCTTCGTTGCACAGGGCATGGATGGTCTGTTCCAGATCCTGCTCCGCCGGATCGAAGGTCAGATCGAGCGTGTCGGCACGATAATATTCGCCTTCTAGCGTAGTGAGCTGCTTGAAGTCTGAATACAGCAGGATCGGCGATTTGAAGCTCAGACGATGCGCCTGGCCTTCGGCTTCGCAGAATACGTTCATCTCGCGGCCGATGCTGGTGGCCAGAGACATCACGTGGGCTTCACGCAGCGGATCGATCGGCGGGTTGGTGACCTGAGCGAACTGCTGGCGGAAGTAGTCATAAATGATGCGTGGACGGCTGGAAAGCACGGCGAATGGGGTATCGTCACCCATCGAACCGGTGGCTTCCTGGCCGATCTCGCCCAGTACGCGGATCACCTGGTCCAGCTCTTCGCTGCTGTAGCCGAACTGCTTCTGGTAGGTTTCCAGCGTGGCGTCATCCAGCTCGCGGCTGCCCACCTGATCTTCCGGCAGGTCTTCGAACGGCACCAGACGCTTAACGTTCTTCTCCATCCACTCTTTATACGGGTGGCGGCTTTTCAGATCGTTGTCGGTTTCGGCTGAGTGCAGGATCTTGCCGCTGCGGGTGTCGATCACCATCAGCTCGCCTGGCCCGACGCGGCCTTTTTCGATGACTTCATCCGGCTGGTAATCCCAGATGCCGACTTCTGAGGCACAGGTGATCAGCTTGTCTTTGGTGATGACGTAGCGCGCCGGACGCAGACCGTTACGGTCCAGGTTACAGGCGGCGTAGCGGCCATCGGACATCACGATGCCCGCCGGGCCGTCCCACGGCTCCATGTGCATCGAGTTGAAGTCAAAGAAAGCGCGCAGATCGGTGTCCATATCCGGGTTGTTCTGCCAGGCCGGTGGCACCAGCAAACGCATGGCACGGATCAGATCCATACCGCCTGCCAGCAACAGTTCCAGCATATTATCCAGTGAGCTGGAGTCGGAGCCGGTTTCGTTAACGAAAGGTGCGGCGGCCTGCAAATCCGGGATCAACGGGGTCTGGAACTTGTAGGTACGAGCACGTGCCCACTGGCGGTTACCGGTGATGGTGTTGATCTCACCGTTGTGCGCCAGATAGCGGAACGGCTGTGCCAAAGGCCAGCGCGGCACGGTATTGGTTGAGAAGCGCTGGTGGAACAGGCAGATGGCCGATTCCAGCCGCAGGTCGGCCAGATCCAGATAGAAGCGTGGCAGATCGGCTGGCATGCACAGACCTTTGTAGATCGTCACCAGGTTGGAGAAACTGCACACATAGAAGCTGTCATCCTGGACGCGCTTCTCGATACGGCGACGGGCTACAAACAGGCGGCGCTCCATATCGCGTGGACGCCAGCCCGCAGGGGCGTTCACGAAAATCTGTTCAATACGCGGCAGGGAAGAGAGGGCGATCTCACCCAGAACGTCCGGGTTGGTAGGAACTTCGCGCCAGCCGACGATCGACAGCGTTTCGTTCTGCAGCTCTTCTTCAACAATGCGGCGGCTGGCACGGGCTTCCTCTTCGTTCTGGCTAAGGAACATCATGCCAACGGCGTAGTTCTTGGCTAAACGCCAGCCGCGCTCTTCCGCCACCATGCGGAAAAAGCGATCGGGCTTTTGCAATAACAGGCCGCAACCGTCGCCAGTCTTGCCGTCAGCAAGAATTGCACCACGGTGTTGCATGCGGGCCAGTGCGTGAATAGCGGTCCTCACCACTTTGTGGCTAGGTTCGCCTTCTATGTGGGCGATCAGGCCGAAACCACAGTTGTCCCTCTCATGGGATTTATCGTACAGCATATCAGTGAACCTCCCCAGGCTCTGTGTGACTCTTACAACCCACTGCGAAGGGCCTGCTCAATTTCAGGCAGAAGTCCAATCAGCAAGGTTAATATCGCCAATCTGCTTTTCCGCCCTCCATCAATGGCCTCTCGTGACGGTTCTCACAAGTGGTAAATGACTTGTTTTAAGAGGGAGTCTTAAATTACTGCATAATTATGACGAGACGTTTGCCCGTCCAGAAAGCTTCCAGCGGACCTCCAACTTAGCGAGAAAGAATACGCAGGTCAAATATGGGCTTAACAGGGATTTTGATGGCTTGCATGAGGTTTATGATGATGAAAAATAAGTTTTTTCAGACGGTTTTGGCTCGATGGAAAGGCAGGGGGAGTGCCGCAAAAATGTGAGCTGTCTCACTATAGTGCAATGCCTGAATCTCTGCACCATGCTAGTGCTGGCGGCAATGCCAGAGTTTTATTCTGGTAAATTTATATTTATTGTTGTTTATAACTATTTTTCACCGCTTTGTCATAAAGCTGTTAACAGTGCGCTGAGGATTAGAAACTTTCATCGAGATAAAAATGATTTTATTTGCACTAATAATGAATAGTTATGCCTACGGCGGCCTTTGGGGAAAAGCGTTGATCCCTGTCATCGCGGGAAAAGCCGTTTCTTATTAGCATAACGGCCTTCAAACACAGAGAGACACCAAGATTATGCAGTTGCCGCAATTAGTCAATATGTTTGGTAGCGATCTTCAGCGCCGTTATGGGGAGAAGATCCACAAACTCACGCTGCACGGTGGGTTTAGCTGCCCGAACCGCGACGGCACGCTGGGGCGCGGTGGCTGCACTTTCTGCAACGTGGCCTCTTTTGCCGATGAACAGATGCAGCAGCAAAGCATTGCGGAGCAACTGGCCATTCAGGCGCAGAAGGTTAACCGGGCCAAGCGCTATCTGGCCTATTTCCAGGCCTATACCAGCACTTATGCCGAAGTCGAACTGTTGGCCAACATGTATCGGCAGGCGCTGACGCAGGCCGAGATGGTGGGTATCTGTGTCGGCACCCGGCCAGACTGTGTGCCGGAAGCGGCGCTCGATCTGCTGGCAGGCTACCGTGAGCAGGGCTTCGAGGTGTGGCTGGAGCTGGGGCTGCAAACGGCGCACGATAAAACACTAAAGCGCATCAACCGTGGCCACAATTTCTCCTGTTACCAGCAGACCAGCCGCCTGGCGCGGGAGCGCGGCCTGAAGGTATGCAGCCACCTGATCGTTGGCCTGCCCGGTGAGACTTATCAACATCATCTGGCTACGCTGCAAGCGGTGGCTGAGAGCGGGGTAGACGGCATCAAGCTGCACCCGCTGCATATTGTCACCGGTAGTACCATGGCGCGAGCCTGGCAGGCGGGGCGTTTACCCGAGCTGTCGCTGGAAGATTACGCATTCAGCGCCGGGGAAATGATCCGCCATACGCCGAAGGAGATTATCTACCACCGCATCTCGGCCAGCGCCCGTCGGCCCACCCTGTTGGCACCATTATGGTGCGAAAACCGTTGGAACGGCATGCAGGCCGTCGGCGGCTATCTTCAGCGGCATGGTGGTCAGGGTTCGGCTTTGGCAGTAGGCCAGCAATACCAGCCTTAAAACCCTGTTCTCAGGTTGCGAATTGCAACCATTCCCACAGTTCACAGTAAGGTTTCTTATCTTAACCGCATTTTACGGTATGATTTGAGAGATTATGTCTGTTGGGAATGGCTCATGAAGCAAATCCGGGTGTTAGCCCAGTACTACGTTGATTTGATGGTAAAACTGGGGCTGGTGCGCTTTTCACTGTTGCTGGCTTCAGCGCTGGTGATACTGGCGATGGTGGTGCAGATGGCGGTCACCATGCTGTTGCGTGGTGAAGTGGAAAGCATCGACGTGGTGCGCTCCATCTTCTTCGGTCTACTGATCACGCCGTGGGCGGTTTATTTCCTTTCGGTGGTGGTAGAGCAACTGGAAGAGTCGCGCCAGCGCCTGGCTCGGCTGGTGGATAAGCTTGAGGAGATGCGCAATCGCGATCTCGCGCTGAACCAGCAGATGCAAGAGAACATCAGCCAGCTCAATCAGGAAATTGCCGACCGTATCAAGGCGGAGCAAGATCGCCAACAGGTGATGGATAAGCTGACCGAAGAGATGGAGCAGCGCGAACAGGCGCAGGTGGAGTTGGGCCAACAATCAGCATTGCTACGCTCTTTCCTCGATGCCTCCCCCGATCTGGTTTACTACCGCAACGAAGAAAAAGAGTTTTCCGGCTGCAACCGGGCGATGGAACTGCTGACCGGCAAGAGTGAAAAACAGCTGATCGGCCTGACCCCCTTTGATGTCTACAGCAAAGAGATCGCCGAAAAAGTCATCGAAACCGATGAGAAAGTATTCCGCCATAACGTCTCCCTGACCTATGAACAATGGTTGGTGTACCCAGACGGTCGCAAGGCCTGTTTTGAATTGCGCAAGGTGCCGTTTTACGACCGCGTGGGCAAACGTCACGGGCTGATGGGCTTTGGCCGCGATATAACCGAGCGTAAGCGCTATCAGGACGCGCTGGAGAACGCCAGCAGGGAGAAGACTACCTTTATCTCAACGATCAGCCACGAGCTTCGTACGCCGCTTAATGGCATCGTCGGCCTGAGCCGTATTCTGCTCGATACCGAACTGAACGATGAGCAACTGAAGTATTTGAAAACCATCCACGTCAGTGCCATCACCCTGGGTAATATTTTCAACGACATCATCGAGATGGATAAACTCGAGCGGCGTAAGGTCCAGTTGGACAATCAGCCGGTCGACTTTACCGGCTTCCTGGCGGATCTGGAGAACCTCTCCGGCCTGCTGGTACAGCCGAAAGGGCTGCAGTTCGTGATGGAGCCCGAGTTACCGCTACCGGAGAAAATCATCACGGACGGCACACGCCTGCGTCAGATCCTGTGGAACCTGATCGGCAACGCGGTGAAATTCACCCAGCAAGGCCAGATCGTGGTGCGCGTCAGGCGCGAAGAGCAGGAACAGATCGTGTTTGAGGTTGAAGACTCAGGCATGGGGATCCCGCAGGATGAGCAAGACAAGATTTTCGCCATGTATTATCAGGTCAAAGACCAGAACGGCGGGCGTCCGGCGACCGGCACCGGGATCGGTCTGGCGGTCTCCAAACGGCTGGCGCAGAGTATGGGCGGAGATATCACGGTAAACAGCGCACAAGGGCACGGTTCTTGCTTCACCTTGACCATCAAGGCGCCAGCGGTGGACGAAGTGGTCAATGAGGTCCAGGCGGTGGAAGAAATGCCGCTACCGGCGTTGCATATCCTGCTGGTGGAAGATATCGAACTGAACGTGATCGTGGCCCGTTCGGTGTTGGAGAAGCTGGGTAACAGCGTTGCGGTAGCCATGAACGGCAGCGATGCGTTAGCCATGTTCGACCCGGACGAGTTCGATCTGGCTCTGTTGGATATTCAATTGCCGGACATGAGCGGGCTGGATATCGCCCGTGAGCTGCGCGAGCGTTATGCGGGCCGCTCGCTGCCGCCGTTGATTGCGTTGACAGCTAATGTCCTGAAAGACAAGAAAGAGTATCTTGAAGCGGGCATGGACGATGTGCTGAGTAAGCCGTTGTCGGTACCGGCCTTGACCAAGATGATCAAACATTACTGGGATCATCAACCCCAACATACCACAAAGAAAACGGAGCAAAAGTCGATGCAGATTAATGAATCGTTGTTGGATACCGCAATGCTGGAGCAGTACATGGATCTGGTGGGGCCGCAGCTGATCCATCAGAGCCTGGCGATGTTTGAACAGGTTATGCCGGGGTATCTGGCGGTGCTGGATTCCAACATGACCGCGAAGGACGAGAAAGGGATCACCGAAGAAGGGCACAAAATCAAGGGTGCCGCTGGCTCCGTCGGGCTAAAACATCTGCAACAGCTGGCCCAGCAGATCCAGACGCCAACGTTACCAGCCTGGCAAGACAACGTGCAAGAGTGGGTCGATGAGCTGAAGCAGGAGTGGCGCAATGACGTGGCGGTGCTGCGAGCTTGGGTAGAGAACGCTGAAAAAAAATGACCCCAGCCGAGGCCGGGGTGCGCGAATATTGCGCCAACACCAGGGAAATCATTAACCTGCGTATTGGTTTTTAGCGTTCTGGTAGAGCAGGTGGTACGAAATTCGTATACATCATACAGCGAACAACATAGCAAATGTAAGCGCTCTTGTTAGAAGAATCATTAAAATATGTGATGTAGTTAGTATTTGTCGCCTCTGGGCCTGCCTTTGCCGGCGGTCCTGGCTGGGAGAATGTCGATGAAACAGGTCGCTGTAGTGCTGAGTGGTTGTGGTGTTTATGACGGGGCAGAAATCCATGAGGCGGTGCTCACCTTGCTGGCTCTGGATCGTGCCGGTGCGCAAGCGGTCTGCTTTGCACCGGATAAGGCACAACTACATGTTATTAATCATTTATCCGGCGAAGAAATGCCAGAGAGTCGCAACGTTTTGCTGGAGTCGGCGCGCATCGCTCGTGGCAAAATTCAGGCGCTTTCACAGGCCGATGCCGAGCAGTTGGATGCCCTGATTGTGCCCGGTGGATTTGGTGCGGCGAAGAATTTGAGCAGCTTTGCCACGCAAGGGGCGGAATGTTCAGTGGACCCCGATTTGTCTAAGCTTATTCTGGAAATGCATAAGAGAAACAAACCAATGGGTTTGATGTGCATTGCGCCCACGCTGTTGCCGAAAGTGCTCGATCAACCGTTGCGATTGACCATTGGTAACGATCCCGACCTGGGGGAAGTGATTGATGCCATGGGCGGTGAGCCGGTGATCTGCCCGGTAGATGACATCGTAGTTGATATTGAAAACAAGGTTGTCACGACCCCGGCCTACATGTTGGCCCAGTCGATCGGCGAGGCAGCGCAGGGAATTGATAAGCTGGTGTCACGAGTGCTGGATCTGGTGGAATGATAAGGTTTTCTCGTAAATCGTGGATTGTTCGCCTGTGGTTTTGGTTTAAACGAGGCGTTCTTGCGGTTATTGGCCTGTGGCTGGTGGGGATCATTCTATTCGCTTTTCTGCCGGTGCCGTTTTCTGCGGTGATGGTGGAGCGGCAGCTCGGTGCCTGGCTGAGTGGGGATTTCGGCTATGTGGCGCATTCCGACTGGGTAGCGATGGACGATATTGCCCCCTCGATGGCGCTGGCGGTGATGGCGGCAGAGGATCAGAAATTCCCCGATCACTGGGGGTTTGACGTGGCGGCTATTGAAAAGGCGATCAGCCATAATGAAAAACGGCCAACGCGCATCCGTGGTGCTTCTACCCTTTCCCAGCAAACGGCAAAGAACCTGTTTTTGTGGGATGGGCGCAGCTGGCTGCGCAAGGGGCTGGAGGTTGGGCTAACGGCAGGTATTGAGCTGGTATGGACCAAACGGCGTATTTTGACGGTGTACTTGAATATCGTCGAGTTTGGTGACGGTATCTTTGGCGTGGAAGCGGCGGCTCAGCACTTTTTCCACAAGCCGGCAAGCCGTCTGACGGCCTCGGAAGCGGCCCTGCTGGCGGCGGTGCTGCCTAATCCACATCGTTTCAAGGCCGGTGCCCCTTCGGGGTACGTGATCCAGCGCCAACAGTGGATTATGCGTCAGATGCGCCAGTTGGGTGGCGAAGGATTTCTCAAGGCGAACGATCTGAAGTGATCGTGATACAGGGTCTATGGGGTATCTGGATCACCCCAAGACCCGACTCACGAGATTATTTAACGTAGGTAAACGCCGTTGTCACGTGCTTCACGCCGCTAACCTGGCTGGCGATCTGCGCCGCAGACTGGCCTTCCTGCTGTGTCACCAAACCTAGCAAGAACACTTCGCCATTTTCGGTAGTGACCTTCACGTTTGAAGATTTGACGGTATCGCTGGTCAGGATCTGCGAACGCACCTTGGTGGTGATCCAGGTATCGGAAGAGGCGGTGCCCAGGCTGACCGGCGTGCCCTGGCGAATTTCGTTATACACCTCAGCGGCACCATCGACGCCAAGTGCGATCTGTTTCGCCCGGCTGGCGAGCTCGGTGGTAGGAGCCTGGCCGGTCAGCAGCACTTTGCCCTGATAGGCGGTGGCTACGACACGGGCTTCTTTCTTCAGTTGCTGATCTTTGCTGATGGCATTTTCGACCCGGGCTTCCAACGTGCCGTCATCGACCTGTGTGCCTACGGTGCGTGGATCGGTCGCCGTTTTGGTGGCAACCGCGGCGCTGCCAACGACAACGCCCGCGACGCAACCCTGCAACAGTAGGGCGCTGAACAGCACTGCAAATGTGGCTCTTAGCTTCATCTCAGTTCCTTTAATCGTCCTGGTGGGGGAACAATGTGTTATCAATCAGGTCGCATAGGCAATTGACGGTAAGCATATGCATCTCCTGAATGCGTGCACTGCGGTGAGAGGGGATACGTATCTCCACATCCTGCTGGCCGAGTAAACCCGCCAACTCTCCGCCATCGTAGCCGGTAAGCGCAACAATGGTCATATCACGCGTTACCGCAGCTTCGACCGCTTTTACAATATCACGGCTATTGCCGCGGGTGGAAATCGCCAGCAGTACGTCACCGGTGTGGCCGAGTGCCCGCACCTGTTTGGCATACATTTCATCATGCAGACGATCGTTGCCGATGGCGGTCAGCACCACGTTATCGGCGTTTAGCGCGATCGCGGGCAGGCTGGGGCGTTCGGTTTCAAAGCGGTTGATCATGCAGGCGGCAAAATGCTGAGCGTTAGCCGCCGAAGTGCCGTTGCCACAGCACAGGATCTTGTTGCCGTTCAATAACGATTGAACCAGGGTCATCGCGGCACGGGATATCGCGTCAGGTAAGGCTTCCGCCGCCGCAATCTGGGTTTGGATACTCTCGGTAAAACAGACTTTGATTCTATCCAGCACGTTGTTTTAATCCACTAGGTCAAAGGGCCGGTATACACCGGTCAACAGGGTTTAATCCGCATTGAAGGCATTGGGTATCCATTCTAACTGGCTACCGGTAATGGCTAAAACATCAAAACGGCAAGATGATGTGTCAAAACTGGCTCCTCGCCCTGCCAGCCAAACGGCGGCGGCATGCAGCAATCGCCGTTGCTTGCGGTAAGTCACGCTGGCCGCTGCGTCACCAAAGGCGGCGTTGCGGCGGTAGCGGACTTCGACGAATACCCAGGTTTGACCATCACGCATGATGAGATCGAGCTCACCCCCACGTACCACCACGTTGGCGGCGGTGAAGGTAAGCCCCGCGCGCTCCAGGTATTGGCGGGCCTGGAACTCATAGCCCGCCCCCTTGGCGCGTTGACTCAGGAGACCGGAACGACCGAGCCCTGGCGGTATTGCAGCCAAGTCAGTTTCCTGGTGATCACACAGTTAGGTGAAGATGTCAGCACACCGGTGGTGCCTGAAATCTGGAATCCTGGCAACTGGCGCATTTGAGCAAAGTGGTTGGCCAATGTCCAGGCATCCATCCCCATGGCGTAGAGGCGCACCAGGGAATAGTCGTTACGGAATTTGGCGGTGGCTTGCTGCTGCAACTGTGGATTGGCCCCTGCCAGCAGAGGAATATCACTGAATTGCAGGCCTTCCATTTCCAGACGGAAGTCCGGGCCAGCACCGGCCTGATAGCTGCGTGAACTGGCAAACATGGCAGGTTTGCTACGAGAGCTGGTGGTCATGTCGATCATCGGCTTGATCAGCGTCAGCTGGTCCTGCGTGGCGACAATATACACCGAGTCCACGCCACCGCCGGTAGAGGCCGGGATATCGCTTGGTGGCGCTGGAATAGTCAGACCAGCGATAGTCACCGACTGCTGCGCCGGAGCCTGTGAGGCCACCGGGGTGCCGCTCATGCGAATGCCGCCGCTGTTGACCATCTGGCGTAGCTCACCGGCAGAACCGATCCCTTGCTGCAGCACGGTCTGGCCGCCGAGTTTCTGCCACTCTTCGGTGAAGGCTTTGGCAATGCGATCGCCAAACGAGCCGCGTGGCAGCAGCAGTAACGGCTGGCGTTTTTGCTGTTCCCAGATATGGCGGGCGGCGTCACGGGCTTCATCTTCCGGTGACAGGGCGAAGTAACAGATATTCGGGCTGTCCTTCGGTTGCTCAGGCTGGTTGAGTGCCAACACGTTCAACGTCGTCGAGGTAGTGGCGAGTTGATCGACTTCGGCCTTCAATAGCGGGCCCACGACCAGGGTAGCGCCATCCTGCTGGGCTTGAGCCAACAACGCTGGCAGAGGCTGACTGGTGGTGTCGTAGACCTTCACCTGCCCGCCGGTTGCCGGGGCTGGAGTGACGGGTACCGGAGCAGGAGTAGCGGGTTGTACTGCGGCTACCTGAGTTGTATCCGCCGCAGGGGCTGAAGTGCTTACGGCACCGTTGGCATTGTCTGGCGTTGCTGCCGCGGTCTGGTCAGGGTTATTGGTCGGCTGCATTGCCTGAACGGGCGCAGTGAGTGCGATGCCACTTTGCGCAGCGTTAAAGCCCTGCTGGATCGCATCGGCAAACACCTTGGCCTGGCCGTTCAGCGGCAGCAGCAGGGCGATATGCGACGTTGAAGCCTGGGTGAAATTCAGCACCTGATTCAACTGCGTTGGCAGGCTTTTCGCCGCCGGATTTTGCGGATAGCGGTTCTGCCAGTCTTTGATCCCGGCCTTCAGCAGATCGGGATCCTGACGGTTGTCCTGATAGACTCGTAACAGATCCAGCCAACCTTGCAGCACGTTTTCGTTGGCGTTAATCACCAGGCTGTTCATGTCGGCCGGCTTCAGGCCAAGCAGCGTTTGCCAGGTTTTATCCAGGTTTTCCTGATGAGCCTGGCCGCTTAGTAACGGCTCCTGGGCAATATAGGCGCGGATCAGCGGCAGTGAGGCTTGGCCCTGATTTGCCGCGATCTGCGCCTGATACAGGCGAACCAGCTGATTTGGTGACAGCGCGCTGCTGTCGATGTTATTCAGCGCATCGCGGGCTGCGCTCAAATTCTTGTTGGCCACCTGCAGTTCTGCGCTCAATAGCTGGCGCTCAAGCTGTTGTGTAGCCGTCAGGTTTTGCGGCAAGGTGCTCAGTTGCTCGTTGGCCTGCGGCAGCTTGCCTTCGCGAGTTAATGCGCGAATCGCAAGTAATTGCCAGTCAGCCTTGTTATCATCGCTGCTTTGCTGCAACTGTTGCAGATAGTAATCAGAGTTGGCACTGGCTTCGTCCTGGATATTTGAGGGCGGAGTTTGTGGAACCTGACTTGGACAACCAGCTAACAGCAAGGCTGCCAGTACAACAGGTACTAATCGCCCTGCTTTGGTACGAAGGAATGTTGAGGAAAGCATACTGTATCCAGTGATGTTTTTTTCAAGATGCTCAATATTAAATCGGCAATCCGGATGAAACAATGAATCAACACCAACAATCAGCTATTTCTGCATCGACACTGTACGTGGTGCCCACCCCCATCGGTAACCTGGGGGATATGACTCATCGGGCCATAGAGGTACTGAAAAGCGTCGATCTGATTGCGGCGGAAGATACGCGCCATACCGGGTTGCTGCTGCAACACTTTGCTATTAGCGCGCGGTTGTTTGCGCTGCACGACCATAACGAACAGCAGAAGGCGGACCAACTGCTGGCAAAACTGCAGGAAGGCCAAAGCATAGCACTGGTGAGTGACGCAGGCACGCCACTGATTAACGATCCGGGTTATCACCTGGTGCGCCGTTGCCGCGAAGCGGGGATCCGCGTCGTGCCGCTGCCGGGTGCTTGTGCTGCCACCACCGCGCTGTGTGCCGCCGGTGTGGCTTCCGATCGTTTCTGCTACGAAGGCTTCCTGCCAGCCAAAACCAAAGGCCGTAAGGATACCCTGCTGGCGCTGGCAGAGGAACCGCGAACGCTGATTTTCTACGAATCAACCCACCGTTTGCTGGAAAGTTTGCAGGACATGGTCACCGTGTGGGGGCCACAGCGCTACGTGGTGCTGGCGCGTGAACTGACCAAAACCTGGGAATCGATTCACGGTGCCCCGGTGGGGGAACTGCTGGCCTGGGTGCTGGAAGATGAGATGCGCCGCCGGGGGGAGATGGTGCTGATTGTGGAAGGGCACAAGGCGCAGGAGGACGATTTGCCGCTCGAAGCGCTGCGTACCCTGGCTCTGCTGCAAAAAGAGCTGCCGTTGAAAAAGGCGGCGGCGTTAACTGCAGAGATCCACGGCGTGAAGAAAAATGCGCTGTATAAACATGCGCTAGAGCAGCAGGAACAGTAAAGCGGTTGACCTGCTGGCGCAGCAACGCTACTATCCGCGCCGGAGTTGACTAGACAGTCGCCGCTTCATTGCCGTCCTCTTCGGGGGAGACAGATGGAGGGGAGGAAAGTCCGGGCTCCATAGGGCAGGGTGCCAGGTAACGCCTGGGAGGCGCAAGCCTACGACTAGTGCAACAGAGAGCAAACCGCCGATGGCCCGCGCAAGCGGGATCAGGTAAGGGTGAAAGGGTGCGGTAAGAGCGCACCGCGCGGCTGGCAACAGTCCGTGGCACGGTAAACTCCACCCGGAGCAAGGCCAAATAGGGGTTCACATGGTACGGCCCGTACTGAACCCGGGTAGGCTGCTTGAGCCAGTGAGCGATTGCTGGCCTAGAGGAATGACTGTCCACGACAGAACCCGGCTTACCGGTCAGCTCCCTCTATACAGATAACCCCGCGTGACGAGAGTCGCGCGGGGTTTTTCTTTATCTGTATCCTACACCGGCAAATCAATCAGCAGCGCACGTAGCGGCGCTTCGGCCTGGATGGTGAGGCGGTTTTCCTCGCGGATAAACGCACCGTCTCCACAGGTCAGGCGCTGGCTCTGGTGATGGTCGCCATTGACCTCAACGGTACCGTGGATCGATTGCAGGTAGGCTCGTGGCCCATGCAGAGTAAGCGTCTGCCGTGCTCCCGCCGGTAAGTTCAAATGATGTATCCAGACCTGTTGGCGCAGTTGCAGGCTGCCTTGGGCACCATCTGGTGAGGCCAGTAGCGTATAGGGCTGATCTGGCAGGCTCAAACGCTGCACACGTTCGTTACTGCGCTCCGGACAGGCATCCAGCCACAGCTGCATCCGGGTCAGTGGCGTGCTGCTGCTGACGTTCTGTTCGCTATAGCTAAGCCCCGGTTGCGTAGCCAGCAATAACGCCTCTCCTGCACCCGCGCGTACGGTATTGCCGTCGCTGTCCCGGTATTCGGCTTCACCTTGCAGGATCAGATTCAGGATATCTACGTTGGGATAGGTGCGTGGCTGGAAGGCGGCACCCGGTGCTAATACCTCTTGGTTCAGTACCCGCAGCGACGCATAGCCCATCAGCTTGGGATCGAAGTAGTGGCCAAAGGAAAAGGTATAACGAGCCTGCAGCCAACCAAAGTCAGCTTGCCCGCATTGTTGTGCTGTTCTGCATGTGATCATGGCAATCGGCTCTCTAAATTCAATCTCTTGATGGTAAGCATCTGGACGGCGGATTGTTAGCCAGTTAATCTGGTCGGTATATTCAAATTTCCTGATAGAGAGTTTCGATGGCCAGAGATCGGGCGTTAACGCTTGAAGCGCTTAGGGTTATGGATGCGATCGACCGCCGTGGCAGCTTTGCCGCCGCCGCCGATGAACTGGGGCGAGTGCCTTCGGCGCTCAGCTACACCATGCAAAAATTGGAAGAAGAACTGGATGTGGTGCTGTTTGACCGATCTGGGCATCGCACCAAATTTACCAACGTTGGTCGCATGCTGCTTGAGCGTGGCCGCGTACTGCTCGAGGCGGCGGACAAGCTGACGACCGATGCAGAAGCATTGGCGCGGGGGTGGGAAACCCACCTCACCATCGTCAGCGAAGCGCTATCTCCTGCCTATAAGCTGTTCCCTTTGGTCGATAAGCTGGCGCTGAAAGCCAATACTCAGGTTTCGATCTTTACCGAAGTGTTGGCTGGGGCATGGGAGCGGCTGGAGCAAGGGCGGGCCGATATCGTTATTGCGCCGGATATGCACTTTCGCGCCTCTTCTGAAATCAACACCCGCAAGCTGTATAAGGTGATGAGCGTGTACGTTGCCGCACCGGAACATCCGATCCACCTGGAGCCGGAGCCGCTGTCGGAGCTGACGCGGGTGAAATACCGTGGCATTGCGGTGGCGGATACCGCGCGGGAGCGGCCAGTGTTGACGGTGCAATTGCTGGATAAACAGCAGCGCCTGACGGTGAGCACCATCGAAGATAAGCGCCGCGCTTTGCTGGCCGGACTGGGAGTGGCCACCATGCCTTATCAGATGGTGGAGAAGGATATCGAGCAGGGGCGTTTACGTGTGGTGGGGCCGGAATATAGCCGTGAGGCAGACATTATCATGGCCTGGCGGCGCGACAGTATGGGCGAGGCTAAATCCTGGTTCCTACGCGAAATCCCGCGTCTGTTTGCACGCGAGGAGAATCAGTAACTTCTTCGCATTTTCGCCTTGTGTGAGTCAGGGGAACTGCGATTGCCGGCTCCCCTGACTCGCAGCAATCTGCAATCAACCAAAACGTACATCGCGCCCGTGGGGTTCATCCAGATCCTGTGCAGGGCCGATCGAAATGATCCCGTGCGGATTGATGGTGGCATGGCTGCGATAATAGTGGTTGCGGATATGCGCCATATCGACCGTTTCGGCAATCCCTGGCATCTGGTAGATATCGCGCAGGAAGCCGTACAGGTTGAGATAGTCGCTGATGCGGCGCTGGTCGCATTTGAAATGAGTGACGTAGACCGGATCGAAACGGATCAGTGTAGTCCACAGGCGGAGATCGGCCTCGGTAAGTCGATCGCCGGTCAGATAACGGTGCTGGCCGAGGATCTGCTCCAACTGCTCCAAAGAGGCAAACACGCCGTTCACCGCTTCGTCATAGGCCTCCTGGCTGGTAGCAAAACCGGCCTTGTACACCCCGTTGTTCACCGAATCGTAAATCCAGTCGTTGAGCGAATCGATCTTTTCACGCAGCTCTGCCGGATAGTAATCTCCAGCTCGTGCGCCGACGGCGTCGAAAGCGCTGTTGAACATGCGGATGATATCGGCAGACTCATTGCTGACGATGGTCTGCTGCTGTTTATCCCACAGCACTGGCACGGTAACGCGGCCGCTGTACTGCGGATCGGCCCGTAGATAGAGCTGGTAAAGAAAATCGGAGTGATACAGCGCATCGCCGGTTGCTGCAGGGAAATCCTGGCCGAAGGTCCAGCCGTTTTCCAACATCAGCGGATGCACCACGGAAATCGGGATGGTTTGCTCCAGCCCTTTTAGCTTGCGCATCAGCAGGGTACGGTGTGCCCAAGGGCAAGCCAGGGAAACGTACAGATGGTAGCGATCTTGCTCGGCTTTAAAACCTGCCTTGCCATGTTCTCCCGCAGCGCCGTCCGGCGTGACCCAATTGCGAAACTGAGAGGTTGAACGTTTGAAACGGCCCCCGGTGGATTTGGTGTCATACCAGGTGTCTTGCCAAACGCCATCAACGAGTTGTCCCATGAGATCCTCCAATGTGTCTGAGAGAAAAAGTCAAAAGGCCCGGCGTTGAGCCGAGCCTTTCGTCGATACTATAAGCTTACCACTTTTTGTTCAAAATGCGGTCAATGCTGAAGCCACCAGGGCCTGCAACCGCCAGCACGATGAAGCCACCGGCAATGGTCAGGTTTTTCATAAACATCAGCTGGTTCACGCCTTCGGCAAAGTTGGTGTGGAACAGCAGAGCGGTCAGAATGGTGAAACCGGCCGTGAACAGCGCCACGGTACGGGTCAGGAAGCCGAACAGGATTGCCAGGCCACCGCCGAACTCCAGCAGGATGGTCAGTGGCAGCAAGAAGCCAGGTACGCCCATCGACTGCATGTATTGTTGGGTGCCAGCATAGGCATCACCCATTTTGCCGTAACCTGCAACGATAAACAGGATTGGCATCAGAATACGAGCAACCAGCAAACCTGCATCTTCTAATTTCTTCATCATTAACTCCAAAAAGTGTTGTTGCTTGCCAATCTTGGCATTGGTACCGCCAGGGGGCCTGTAGCCGCCATGTCCGGTTGATGGAGTGAATGTTAGACGGGAATGCTGCGGGTTGTTAGCAAGTAAAACTGTCGTAATTTTTCAAAAAATCTGAATATTAAAAAATCGATAAAAGTAGTTATAAATCATTTAATTAACGATTGTTAAGGCATGCTTGGATAAAATCCACGTAAATAAAAGGGATTACCAACGGGATAATTGAACCTGTTACGGCGCGGTTATTTTTTGGGAAGGGTGTTACGGATCAGACGAACGGTGCCCCAGACGCTGAGCGCCCGCCGTGACCAGCGGATCAATTTGCTAGGATGGCGTATGCCGTACAGCGCAATCACGCTGGAGCCAATAGCCATATATTTACGCAGCCCATATAAGGTCTGCCAGCTGCGATCAAAGGATTCGGTCTTTTGCAGCCACTGGCTTTTGTTGGCGGCCAGATCCAGACGTTGTTGCTGGATCTGCCGGATGAGTTGCTCTTTTCTGCGTTCACGGTACTGGCGGCGATTCATGTTTCTCCTCCAGTTCAGCACGGTCGAGTTCCAATTGCTGACGTGTTGCCCCTAACAGTGTCGAACGGCGAGCCTTGGACAGTGTCCAGACAAGCCCCACAACGGCCAGGAACAGCAGAACGGCGGTAGTGGTGCCCAACGCCATCAGGCGATAAGCGGGGTCGATGGCCCAGAAGATGAGGATTAACAGGCTCATCAGGCCGAATGCGGTAAACAGCAGGGTAAGCCCCGCCATCATCAGCAACTGAATGAGGTTGGCTTTCTCCTCTTCCAGCTCGATAACGGCCAGACGCACCCGGGTTTCCACCATGCCGACCATAATGGTGACAATCCGTTGGGCGATATCCAGGACCCCTTTACCGGGGCCCTGAGCGCGCGTTTGCGGCTGCTCTGCCATAATCAGCGGCGCGCGAGCAGAACGCCTAACACCACGCCAACCGCGGCGCCGATACCGATACCGGTCCACGGGTTTTCACGCACGTAATCATCGGCCTGGCCAGCCATCTGCTTGGTTTGGTGAGCCAGTTTGTCACCAGCATCGCTCAGACGGGCACGGGTTTCTTTCAGTGCGCCTTCTGCTTTGGAGCGCAGTTTGTCCAGTTCAGCTTTAGGTTTATCGGTGGAAGAGTTCAGCACTTCTTCCAGCGTATCGGCCAGGGACTTCAGTTCAGCGCGTAAATTTTCTGCATGTGAATCATGTGCCATTTCGATAACTCCTTAACATTAACTTCGACAGACTTTTAACATAGCGGATTTATTCACTTAAGCAAAGGGCTTATCCCCGGTGGATATCACTAACCAATGTCATTATAGGCTGGTAAAATCCCGCCAGATGGGGCTCTTAGCGATAAATCCGCTAATATAAAAAATTATTCGGCCTGCGCGGCTTTCAGCTCAGCCTGAGCTTCTGCCAGCTTTCTCTGTTTGTTGGCGATTTTATCTGCCTTGCCGGTTTCCTGAGCCTCTTTCAGCTCCTGCTCACGCTCGGCCACTTTCTCCTGCTTATCAGCAATCTTCTTCTGGCGATCGGCTTGTAAACCGGACTCGGTGCAGTGGGTTTGTACTTCGCTCAGGGCTTTTTGCAGGCCTGCCACGCGGTGGCTGTTGCCGTGTTTAGTGGCATAATCGATCTGGGTCTGGATCTCCTGGGCTTTGCTGGCACAAGTCTCGGCCGCTGCCTGTGAAAGCGCAGAAAAAGTGAACAGGGGAATAGCCAGTAACAAAGTGTGGCGCAATTTCATGATTTCAATTCCTTAATGCTGGGAGATAACAAGGATGCTCCCGGTTTCCTGCTGCCCAAGGGGCAGTGCGATAGGCGGCCTACGCGACCGACCCATGCAGACAAACAGCATAGTCATAAATTGCGTAGAACCCCAAAAGTTGAGACTGCCGGTATTTCTCATTCGGCTCAATGTGAAGGGGCGCTGTATGCCGCGCCCGCTAAGGCAATCCCTGCAATGTGAAGGGATTATCCCAGATCAAGTGGCGTACGTGCAAATTTACGCACCCAGCGGCCGGGGAAAGGAGACTCGTTCAGGGCAATGGTATAACCGGGGGGCAGGATGTTTTCCAGGGCTTCGCGGGCCAGCAACTGTTGCTCAGGGGAATCCAGACGGATCACAAGGCCATCGCCCTCAGGCGTAATGCTTTTGATGCGGATACCGCGTTCATCCAGGCGCTGATAGACGTAAAAACCATCTGGCAACGATAGACCCTGCTGAGCCGCATGAATACGCAGCTCGTTTTCCGTACGTAAAATGTATGGCGCCAGCACGGCGGCCAATGCCAGCAATAGCAATGAAAGCAGCAGTGCGTATTGCCAGCGGGGGCGTTTGGCTATCACGCGTCTTTCCCTGCACGGTCGGCGCGCTTTTTACGCCACAGTACCACCAGAGAACCGACTAGCCCGGCGACCAATAGCACCAGTGGCAGCATCATCAGGCCGAACATCAACTGGTCTTCATACTTGCGGAACATCGGGGTTTTCCCGAGGGCAAAACCGACCGATACCAGGATCAGAACCCACAGCAGGCCGCTCATCCAGTTAAAGAACTGGAAGCGTGCGTTGCTCAAACCAGACAACCCGGCAATGGTAGGCAACAGCGTACGGACGAAAGCCAGGAAACGGCCAACCAGCAGGGCCGACAGGCCATGACGGTGGAACAACTGGTGGGCACGCTGATGGTAATGGGCCGGTAGATGAGCTAGCCAACCCTGTACCGTAGGCGTATTGCCTAGCCATCGGCCTTGTATGTAGCTAACCCAGCACCCCAGGCTGGCTGCGGTGGTCAGGATAAGAATGGTCACCGGGAAATTCATGGTGCCTTTGGCGACCAGGACGCCGACCAGGATCAGCAGGCTATCACCCGGCAGGAAGGCGGCGGGCAGCAGGCCATTTTCCAGAAATAAAATCATAAACAGCAAGACGTACAGCGTCCAGACCAACGAGGGGTTGGCCAGCGTTTCAAAGTCTTGCTGCCATAAGGCATCCAATAGTTGCTTAATGATATCCATCCGGTGTTCCTAAAAACGTCATTGTTATTTTCGTTCAGCGGCTGGGGGCGGTAAGCTCGCGGAGGCCCTGGCTGCTGAAGATGATGAACGGTGTTGCTTTATTCTTTGGTTCTAATGGGGCGACACCGGATCATGAGTGATACGTTAGCGAGCCACGGTAAAGTATGTTGCTTTCTTTCCAACCCCCGAGCCTGCTTTGCTGCTGCGGGAAGTTCAGCGTCCAATTGACCTGCCGCAACCGGTTAGGGGCTGGGTTATCTGCCTGCGGTTGAGGCCACAGGCGGTAGCCCAGATCCGTTGCTAAAGTATAGGCCGGAACCGACTGGGACGGGGCCTGCAACGAGCTGGGGTAGGAATGCATCCGGGGCAAAGACAGCAGTAGTTTGCTGAGGGGCTTGCGGCGGAGTTCACTGTGCGGACGGTAATCCTGATCGTAGGGGGAAACCACATGCTCATCAAGTAATGCCTGAGCATTTAACGCGGAGGCTAAGGCTGTGGTTTGTGCTGCATAGAGCTTTGGGCCGGAGACCGAACCGGTCCAGCAGGAAAGAGCAATAAGCATGGCAAACAACCAGCGCATGTATTCGCGTTCCACCCCAAAGTCAGTCGATAAAAAAGTGGGCTAACTCTACCAAAATAGCACGATTGGCAACAGGGAAATCTACGCGGTCGCTGGGGAAATATCGCGCAGTGGGCGGCTGTACCGGGATCGATTCAGCCGTTTTTACAATACCTGACATTCGGTACGATTTCTTGACGCCAAAATCCTATTTGGTGGGGGTGGCCATGTTATCCAAATGGATCACCGGATTCTCGGCAAACAGGTAGCGATCGGCGTTGTATTCGAAATCGTCGGTGGTGGCATTGAACAGCATCTGCTTGGTATTTTCCAGATGTTGCCACATGGCCAGTTTGGCACCGTGAGGATCTTTACGTATCAGCGCTTTAAGGATCTCATCGTGATCGTCGCACCAGCTGGCAATGGAACGCTCATCGATGTGTTCGTGCAGTTTGATCCAGTAAGGGTTGCTGACACGCTGAGCCCACATTTTTTCCACTATGGTGGCCATGGCGGTATTCTGGGTCGCCAGCGCGACCTGCACATGGAATTTGAGATCCCACTGCGAATCGCGGAAGCGATCCTCTTTGCGCGCTTGCTCCTGGATCTCCATCAGTTGGACGATATCCTGCTTGGTCACCTGGGTGGCGGCGAACTCGGCGATGTTACTTTCGATCAACTGGCGGGCCTGTAGCAGTTCAAAAGGCCCAGACGTAGCGAATTCGAGGCTTTCGCCCGGTACCACCAGGTGCTTCTGCTGGTTGGAGATCACATGGATGCCCGAGCCTTTGTGCACTTCTACGTAACCTTCTACCTCCAGCATGATGATCGCCTCACGCACCACGGTGCGGCTAACGTTCATCTCTTCTGCGATATAACGCTCGGCTGGCAGTTTCTCACCGACAGGGTAGACCCCGCCCTCAATGCGCCGTTTTAGTTCGGCGGCCAATTGCTGATAAAGGCGTCTGGTTTCAGTGAATTCCATAGTGAATACTCGGTGGTAGAAGGGCGTGATGCCATAGGACCTGTTATACCACTTATCCGTTGTGGCTGCTAGCGAGTCAGATGCGAAAAGCCCGGCACAAAGGCCGGGCTGTGGGGGTTAACTGCTGGCATTTGCCGTTTGTAATCGCTCCTGTTCCAGCTCGGAAACCGGCTTGTTTTGCAGCACGGTCCAGATCACGATGGCGGCCAGAATATCGAACACCGACAGGGCGGCGAACAGCGGACTGAAGCCTATGGTGTCAGCCAATGCGCCGACCACCAGAGCGAACATGGTGCTCGCCGTCCATGCAGCCATACCTGTCAGCCCGTTGGCGGTAGCGACTTCGTTGCGGCCAAAGACGTCCGACGACAGGGTGATCAGCGCGCCGGACAGTGCCTGGTGGGCAAAGCCCCCGATGCACAGTAAGGCGATGGCGACATAAGGGCTGGTGAACAAGCCGATCATGCCTGGGCCAATCATTAGTACAGCGCCCAGGGTGACCACCAGTTTGCGTGAGACGATCAGGTTGACGCCGAAATGCTTTTGGAAGAATGGCGGCAGATAGCCACCCAGGATGCAGCCGAAATCGGCGAACAGCATCGGCATCCAGGCGAACATGGCAATTTCTTTCAGGTTAAAGCCGTAAGCCTTGAACATGAACAGCGGGATCCAGGCGTTGAAGGTCCCCCAGGCGGGCTCTGCCAGGAAACGCGGTAACGCAATACCCCAGAACTGGCGGTTACGCAGGATCTGCCAGGCGGACATCTTCTTGGCATTGCTGGTCTGGTGGTGCGCTTCCTGACCATCCAGAATGTAGCTACGTTCTTCGGAACTGAGTTTCTTCTGGTCTTTCGGGTGTTTATAGAAGATCAGCCAGCAGATGGCCCAGATCAGGCTCAGGACACCGGTAATGATAAACGCCATTTCCCAGCTATGTGCCACAATCGCCCAGACCACCAAGGGGGGAGCAAGCATCGCGCCCACCGAGGAGCCGACGTTAAAGTAACCCACCGCAATGGAGCGCTCTTTGGCCGGGAACCATTCGCTACTGGCTTTCAGCCCGGCAGGGATCATCGCCGCTTCGGCCATACCAACCGCACCACGGGCCATCGCCAGACCGACCCAACTGTTGGCCAGCGCGGTGCCCATACAGAAGATGGCCCACAGGATGGCAAACATCGCATAGCCGATTTTAGTGCCTAGCACGTCGAGGATATAGCCTGCAACGGGCTGCATCAGGGTATAGCAGGCTGAATAGGCGGCAACAATATAGGAATACTGTTGGGTCGTGATCCCCAGTGAACCTTCCAGCGAGGGGGCGGCGACGGACATCGCATTGCGGGTCAGATAACCGAGCACGGTGCCGATAGTCACCAGGCCGATCATATACCAGCGTAAGCCTTTAATTTTACGCATCCCAAATCTCTCCCAGTCTTAATATTTCGGCCACCGGCAAGCCCGCGGCGGTCATGGTGGTGATTCCCTTTCATCTGGTTGCCGGTATTCCGCTTACCGACGCCGCCCTGCGCGTTGTCATCGAACCGTGGTTATAAACCAGTAGCAGGGTGGCGAGAAGATAACTTGTCATACAGATTTAAAAGTTGAGTGATATCACAAAAACCATTATTTTTTTAAGTGATAATGCTTGGCATCATATGGCATTGATTTAATGGTGTCCGTCTGGATAGGTGTTTAGAGGCCGTAATAATGGCCATCCAAGGTGAAAATCCGCTAGACTCCGCATTAAATTGGTGTGATAACTTTTCGCGAGTTGACAGCAAGGTTAGCCAGGACAAAAGGTGAGGAACCCACTATGGCCACGTTTTTGAGCGATGATTTCTTGTTAGACAGTGAATTTGCCCGCCGCCTATATCATGACTATGCGGCGGATCAGCCTATTTTCGACTATCACTGCCATTTGCCACCGCAACAGATTGCCGATAATTATCGTTTTAAAAACATGTACGATATCTGGCTGAAGGGCGACCACTATAAGTGGCGCGCGATGCGTACCAACGGCGTGGCTGAACGCCTGTGTACCGGCGATGCTTCTGACCGGGAAAAATTTGATGCCTGGGCGGCAACGGTGCCACATACCATTGGCAACCCGCTGTATCACTGGACACACCTGGAACTGCGCCGTCCGTTTGGCATCACCGGTAAGCTACTCTCCCCGACTACCGCAGATGAAATCTGGCAGCGTGGTAATGAACTGCTTTCGCAGGAAGCTTTCAGCGCTCGCGGCATCATGAAACAGATGAAGGTGAAAATGGTGGGCACCACCGACGATCCGATCGACGATCTGCGCCACCATCAAGCCATCGCCGCCGACAGCAGCTTCGATATCAAAGTATTGCCAAGCTGGCGCCCAGACAAGGCCTTCAATATTGAAGCCGCCGGGTTTAATGACTATATGCGACAGCTGGAAGCCGCCGCAGACACGTCCATCAGCCGCTTCAGCGATTTGTGCGATGCGTTGAAAAAACGCCTGGATCACTTTGCCGCTCACGGTTGCAAGGTTTCGGATCACGCGTTAGACGTGGTGATGTACGGCGAGGCCGATGAGGCAACCCTAGACAAGATCCTGGCCCAGCGCCTCAGCGGAGAGTTGCCAACGCCACAGCAGGTTGCCCAGTTCAAGACCGCCGTCCTGCTGTTCCTGGCTGCTGAATATCAGCGCCGCGAATGGGTGCAGCAATACCACATCGGCGCATTGCGTAATAACAATAGCCGGATGTTCACTACTATCGGCCCGGATATTGGCTTCGATTCCATTAACGATCAGCCGGTAGCCGAATCACTGTCGCGCCTGCTGGATGCTCAAGCCAAGCAGGGGGCGTTGCCGAAGACCATTCTTTACTGCCTGAACCCACGGGATAACGAAGTGATCGGCACCATGGTCGGCAACTTCCAGGGGGAAGGTACGCCGGGCAAGATCCAGTTTGGTTCAGGCTGGTGGTTTAACGATCAGAAAGACGGCATGCAGCGCCAGATGACGCAGTTGGCGCAGCTTGGGCTACTTAGCCGCTTTGTGGGCATGCTGACCGACAGCCGCAGCTTCCTTTCCTACACGCGTCACGAATACTTCCGCCGTATCCTGTGCCAGATGATTGGCCGCTGGGTGGAAGATGGCGAAGCACCGGCGGATATTGCGTTGCTGGGTGAGATGGTGAAAAACATCTGCTTCGATAATGCCAAACACTATTTTGCTATCGAATTAGCGTAGTTACAGCTCGAGGTTGGTTTATGCAAAGCATCATAAAAATCCATGCAAAAGATAATGTGGCGGTTGCACTGTGTGATTTGGCGGCTGGTGACCAGCCTGTCTGGGAAGGGCAGGCGATCACACTGGCGCAAGACGTTGCTCGGGGGCACAAGTTTGCCCTTGAACCGATCGCTGCCGGTGAGATGATCGTCAAGTATGGCTTGCCGATCGGTTATGCGCTGGAGGCCATTGCTGCGGGCGAACATATTCATTCGCAAAATGCCAAAACCAACCTGAGCGATCTCGATAGCTACCAGTATCAACCGGAGTTCCAGACCTTACCGGCGCAGGCGGCAGATCGTGACGTACAGATTTACCGCCGCAGCAACGGTGAGGTAGGGATCCGCAACGAACTGTGGATCATCCCGACCGTGGGCTGTGTAAACGGCATCGCCCGTCAGATCCTGCAGCGTTTTCTGAAGGAAACCGGGGAAGCAGAAGGGATCGACGGCGTGCATCTGTTCAGCCACCCCTTCGGCTGCTCACAGCTCGGGCAGGATCATGAAAATACCCGTACCATGCTGCAAAATATGGTGCGTCACCCTAATGCGGGTGCGGTTCTGGTGATTGGCCTGGGCTGTGAGAACAACCAGGTGGATGCCTTCCGCAGTACCCTGGGTGAGTTTGATGAGCAGCGCGTACGCTTTATGGTCTGCCAGCAACAGGATGATGAAGTTGCCGACGGATTGGCACATTTGCATGCGTTATACCAGATTATGCGCGACGATCGTCGCCAGCTGGGAAAACTCAGCGAGCTGAAGTTTGGCCTGGAATGTGGGGGATCGGACGGTTTATCGGGGATCACGGCTAACCCGTTATTGGGCTGCTTCTCGGATTATGTGATTGCCAACGGCGGCACCACGGTGCTGACCGAAGTACCGGAAATGTTTGGTGCCGAGCGCATTCTGATGAGCCGCTGCCGTGATGAAGAGACCTTTGAAAAAACCGTCAGCATGGTCAACGACTTCAAACAGTATTTTATTGCCCACAACCAACCGATTTACGAGAACCCTTCGCCGGGCAACAAGGCGGGTGGCATCACCACGTTAGAAGAGAAATCTCTGGGCTGTACCCAAAAAGCCGGGCAGAGCCAGGTGGTGGACGTGTTGAAATACGGTGAACGCCTGCGTCTGCCGGGGCTGAACCTGCTGAGTGCGCCGGGCAATGATGCGGTCGCTACCAGCGCGCTGGCGGGAGCCGGGTGCCATATGGTGCTGTTCAGCACCGGGCGGGGGACACCTTACGGTGGCTTTGTGCCAACGGTAAAGCTGGCGACCAACTCGGAGCTGGCGGCGAAGAAACCGCACTGGATCGATTTTGACGCAGGCCGCCTGATCCACGGCTTGCCGATGTCGCAGATGCTGGAGCAGTTTGTCGATCTGATCGTGGACATTGCCGATGGGGCACCGGCGCGTAATGAAGTGAATGATTTCCGCGAGTTGGCGATCTTTAAAAGCGGTGTCACGTTGTAAAGCCTAGCCGGCGGGAGTAGCATAAAACGGCGTTTTGTTTTAAACGCCTTGCTACTACCGCCCCAGGATCTCCCTAATGACGTTTTATTGGTTTGCGCAGTCTGTTGGCGTGCTGGCTTTTTTGGTCGGTATCACCAGCTTTTTTAATCGCGATGACCAGCGTTTCAAACTGCAACTGTCGGGCTACAGCCTGATTATCGGCATTCACTTTATCCTGATGGGAGCGAATGCCGCAGGGAGTAGCGCACTGCTTAGCGCCTGCCGCAACCTGGTTTCGATGAAGACTCGCAGCCTATGGGTGATGTGGATCTTTATCTCCCTTACGCTGATCATTGGTTTATCCCGCTTCCACCACTGGATCGAACTGCTACCGATTTGCGGCACGACCGTCAGCACCTGGGCCTTGTTCCGCACCCGGGGTTTGACCACCCGCTGCGTAATGTGGTGCTCAACGGCCTGTTGGGTCACCCACAACATCTGGCTTGGCTCGATCGGGGGTTCGCTGATTGAAGGCAGTTTCCTGCTGATGAACGGTTTCAACATTATCCGCTTCCGCCGCCTGCAATTGCGCGGCATCGATCCTTTTGCGGTCGAAAAAAAGGCGTCTGATGAAGAGTGCCAGACCCCTCACCCTAACCCTCTCCCACAGGGAGAGGGAACCGATCGAGTTCGTTGATTGCTTTGAGTACTACCTTGCCTTTCTTGTTCTTACTCCTGGAGTTGAAATAGTAGGGGCTATCAGTTCCCTTTCGCACAAGGGGACCGATCGAGTGGATTTGAAATTGTAGTGACTCATTGGATGAGGGGGGATCGAGTTTGCTGAGATTGCCTTTCTACTTGCAAAAGAGCAGGGACTAACAGCTCCCTCTCCCTGTGGGAGAGGGTTGGGGTGAGGGGACTTAGCGAATTTTCAGCGGATCTTCATTGGCCAAACGCTGGTCTTCTGCCTGACAGGCTGCTGCGGTAAACAGCACGTCGGTGGAGGAGTTGAGCGCGGTTTCAGCCGAGTCCTGCAGTACGCCGATGATAAAGCCGACGGCAACGACCTGCATTGCAATTTCATTGGGAATACCGAACATGTTGCAAGCCAGCGGGATCAACAGCAGTGAACCACCGGCCACGCCGGAAGCCCCACAGGCGCAGATCGCCGCAACCACGCTCAGCAGCAGTGCAGTCGGCACATCTACAGGAATGCCCAGCGTATGAACCGCCGCCAGCGTCAACACGGTGATGGTGATCGCGGCACCGGCCATGTTGATGGTCGCCCCTAACGGAATAGAAACCGAATAGGTATCTTCGTTCAGATTCAGCTTTCTGCTCAGTTCCATATTCACCGGAATGTTGGCTGCGGAGCTGCGGGTAAAGAAGGCGGTAACGCCGCTTTCGCGCAGGCAGGTGAACACCAGTGGATAAGGATTACGGCGGATCTTCCAGTAAACGATCAGCGGGTTCAGCACCAACGCCACCAGCAGCATACAGCCGATCAGCACGAACAGTAGTTGAGCATAGCCCCACAGTGCGCTGAAGCCGGTATCGGCCAGGGTCGATGCCACCAGGCCAAAGATACCCAGCGGCGCAAAGCGGATCACCGCACGAACCACCATAGTCACGGCATGGGACATATCGGTGATTAACGATTTGGTGTTATCAGAGGCATGGCGCAGCGCCAGCCCCAGACCCACGGCCCAGGCCAGGATGCCGATATAGTTGGCGTTGATCAGCGCATGGAATGGGTTCGCCACCACGCTCATCAGCAAGCCTTTGAGCACTTCAACGATGCCACCCGGCGGATTGATGTCGGTGGTGCCCACGGCCAGCGCCAGCGTTGAGGGGAAAATAAAGCTGATCACCACGGCGGTCAGCGCGGCGGCAAAGGTACCCAGCAGGTAGAGGAACAGGATGGGGCGGATATTGGTTTTTTGGCCCTGCTTATGGTTGGCAATGGAGGCCATGACCAACACCAGTACCAGCAGCGGTGCCACCGCCTTCAGCGCGCCAACGAACAGCGAGCCGAGCAGGCCAACGGCTGCCGCTGCGGCTGGCGAAACCAGTGCCACCACAATGCCCGCTGCCAGGCCGATCAATATTTGTTTAACCAGGCTGCCCTGAGTGATGCGTCGTAATAGTTTATTCATGATGCGCTTGCGTTTCCGCTCCCTGAGAATGTGATGTACAGATTGCTGCGCCTCGGCTGAAACGTGGCCGGGCAACTTATCGTCATATCTGTAACTAAGTATGTTTGCCATGCCAGTATTCAGTAAACGGGGGATCTTGGAAAGGGGAGAAGATGAAATTACCTGCATGGATCAATGATTGATAACATGCTGTTTACATTTGTGTGATCGTCATAACATTTGGCGTTTATGGCTATTTGCCAAATAATCGCGGGGCGTCTAGCGCCCCGGATAACAGATTATGGTGACTAACCTCAACCGACCCCGGCCAATGGCTGCTGGGCCCCGAGGCTGGCGACAAAGTCCTGCAGCAACAACTGGCTGAACGGGGTATCGCTAACCTGTTGTTGTTTAAGCTGATAAATTTGCTGTTTGGCCGGTTCCAACTCGCTGAGCCAGCTCAAGTAGCGCTGCATGATCGCCCCGTTAAACTCCGGGTGGAACTGGGTGGTCAGAGCGTTATCGCCGTAACGCAGGATTTGGCAGGCGTCCTGTTGCGAGCGGGCCAGCACTTCAGCCCCTGGCGGCGGCGTTAGTACGCTTTGCGCATGGATCAGGTTCACGTTGAAGCGCGCAGGCAGGGTGGCAAGACGCTTATCTGAGCGGGCAGCGGGTAATAACTCGATCTCGAGAGTGCCAACCTCCATGCCCTGCGGGTGGTAGCCCACCTCGCCGCCCAGCGCATAAGCCAGAAGCTGGTGGCCGTAGCACACGCCAAAGATCGGCAGATTGATTTGCATTGCCTGGCGCAACCATTCTGCCGCCCGTTCGCTCCAGGGAAGCCGTTCGGTCACCATCGCGGCTGAACCGGTGATCACCACGCCGCAGTAATCTTCCGGAGGCAATGGCGTCTCACCGGCGAGAACGTGCACGATATGTACTCGATCTGCGGCGATATTCCCCTGTCGCATGAACATCTGCTCAAAGTTGGCCTGCTCCTGCTGGATCATCTGCGGTGCATCACCGGTTTGCATCAACAACAGCGGTTTCATCTCATTCTCCGTCAGCGGGGAACACTACGCCGGTCTGGCGGCGGATCTCCGTCAGCAGGCTGGCGACGATCAGGGAATTTTCCAGGCCCTCATGCTCGACCTGCCGTTTTTCCACCAGTTCGGCAAACACTTGCGCTTCATACAGCATGGTATTGATGTGTTGTGGCTGGGTCAGCACCTGGCTATTTTCACCGCGCGGCGTCAGCACCACGCCTTGGGCTTCGGAGATTTTTTCGATCACCAGCGTACCTTCTTCGCCCTGGATCTCACTCGGAATGTCAGAGTTGCTGACCTTGGAATGGCTGATCACCACGTCAAAGTCACCATAGTTCAGGCACACGCTGCCGTGGGCATCGACCCCGGTATCGAGCAATGTTGCGCTAGCCAATACCGACTGCGGTGCACCAAACAGCGCCACGGTGCTGGCCACGCAGTAATAGCCAATGTCCATGATCGAGCCGTTGGAAAAGTGTGGATTGAAGGTGTTTGGATTTTCACCGGCCAGGTAACGGGGATAGCGAGAGGAGTATTGGCAATAGTTGATAAATGCCTTACGCAGTTTGCCAATCTTCGGCAATGCCTGTTGCAGGATAAGAAAATTGGGCAAGTGGGCGCTTTTGAACGCTTCAAACAGCACTACCTGATGTTCCCGTGCGCAGGCCACCAGCTGTTCCACTTCGCGCAGATTTGACGCCAGCGGCTTCTCGCAAATCACGTGTTTTTTATGGCTGAGGAATAGCATAGATTGTTGGCAGTGCAGAGAGTTGGGGCTGGCAATATACACTGCATCAATCACGT
The DNA here is from genome assembly GCF_019968685.1 of Serratia sp. JSRIV006. Classification (NCBI taxonomy): domain Bacteria; kingdom Pseudomonadati; phylum Pseudomonadota; class Gammaproteobacteria; order Enterobacterales; family Yersiniaceae; genus Serratia; species Serratia sp. JSRIV006. The sequence goes on along the minus strand of NZ_CP074137.1, from coordinate 5,028,740 downwards.
CGGATTGCGCCAGCGCTTCCAGTGAGTCAAAGAAGTGTTCGACCGGGTAGTTGGCGCCAAAGGCCTGCGCTTGTTCGAGCTTACGCGAATAGATGGCGGTCAGCCTCATCTTGCCGCTTTCGTGAGCCGCATCGATAAAACGTTCGGTGATCCAGTTGGTGCCGACAACAGCAAAGCGAATCATGGGTGACTCCAGTTTCCACAGGAAGATAGCTCAGGGGACCAGATTATCACGCCGCAAAGATTAGGCGAATATTTGCTTAAAAAGGCTGATTATTCATAGAGTTCACCAAACAAGGAAAGATGGGTCAGATACAGACGGGTATCAAACTCCAACTGGTGATAGCTGGGTTCCATATGGCAGCAAAGGCTGTAAAACGCCTTGTTGTGGTCTTTCTCTTTCAGGTGCGCTAATTCGTGGACCACGATCATGCGCAGGAAAGGTTCCGGGGCATTTTTAAACACCGTCGCCACGCGGATCTCGGCTTTGGCTTTCAGCTTGCCACCTTGCACCCGGGAAATGGCGGTATGCAGCCCCAAAGCGTGCTTCATCACCTGGATTTTGCTGTCGTAGGCCACCTTGCTCAGCGGTTGAGCATTACGCAGATACTGATTTTTCAGATCGACGGTAAACTGATAAAGCGATTTGTCGGTGGTGCAGCCATGAACCTGCGGATAGCGTTGCAACAAAACCTCGCCCAGACGCTGTTGCTGGATGAGTTGTTGCACCTGCATTTGCAGATGATCGGGGTAGCCTTGCAGGTAGCTCAGTTCAGACATGTTATTCAGTATTCAGTGGTAAACCGGGGTGAGCATTGTATGACGTTTTCTTGCTCAAATCCCTTAAAGGGTAATTAATCCCAAAAAACATTTTACTGCCGAGCGTTTTTAGGGGATAAACAGCCCAAATTTATCATTCAGGAGGGGCAATGAGCCAACTCGATCTGGGAACACAGCAACTTGAGCTGGAGCGTTATCCCCAACAGGAAGAAGCCACCCAGCTGCAGGCGTGGGAAGCGGCGGACGAATATCTGCTGCAACAGTTGGAAAATGTCGACATCGGCGAACGCCCGGTACTGATTTTCAACGACAACTTTGGCACGTTAGCCTGTGCTCTGCATGGCTATAAGCCTTACAGCATCAGCGATTCTTACATGAGCCAGTTGGCGACGCGCCATAACCTCAAGCTCAATGAGCTCGATGTTGAACAGGTCACCTTGCAAGACAGCCTGGCCGAACTGCCTGCCAACCCGGCGGTGGTATTGATCCGTATCCCGAAAGCGCTGGCGCTGCTGGAGCAGCAATTACGTGCCCTGCGTGACGTGGTGGCACCCGATACGCTGATCGTGGCCGGTGCCAAAGCGCGTGACGTGCATACCTCGACCATGCAAGTGTTTGAGCGGGTGCTTGGCCCAACCCGCACCAGCCTGGCCTGGAAAAAGGCCCGCCTGATTTATTGCCAGGTCGCTGACATCGTGCCACCGGCAGCGCCGGAAACCACCGACTGGCTGCTCGATGGCACGGACTGGCTGATCCACAACCATGCCAACGTGTTCTCACGCGGTAGCCTGGATATTGGCGCACGCCTGTTCCTGGAAAATCTGCCGAAGGATTTGCAGGGCCATATTGTCGATCTCGGCTGTGGCAACGGCATTATCGGGATGCGAGCTTTGGTGCAAAACCCGCAAGCGCAGATGACCTTCGTCGATGAGTCTTACATGGCGGTGGCGTCCAGTGAACTGAACGTGGCACACAACCTGCCGCAAGAGATGGATCGCTGTCAGTTTGAAGTGAACAACTCGCTGGCGGGCATTGAGCGTGAAAGCCTGCAGGCGGTACTGTGCAATCCACCGTTCCATCAGCAGCATGCGATCACCGATCACACCGCCTGGCAGATGTTCTGCGACGCCAAGCGCTGCCTGCAAGTAGGTGGTGAGCTGTGGATCGTGGGCAACCGCCATCTGGATTACTACCAGAAGCTGAGGCGTTTATTCGGCAACTGCACCACCGTGGCCTCCAACCAGAAGTTCTTGATCCTCAAAGCGGTCAAGTCTGGCGCGCGCTATTGATGTAGGGGCGCAGCATTATACTGCGCCCGTCTAATCAATGGGTTACAGAGCCATTGCCAACCGCGTGCCCTGATCGATAGCGCGGCGGGCATCCAGCTCGGCGGCCACGTCGGCACCGCCAATCAGATGCACCGTTTTCCCCATCTCCAGCAGCGGTTGCTGCAATTCACGGCGCGGTTCCTGCCCAGCACAAATCACCACCGTATCCACCGGCAAGCAGCTTTCCTGCTCGGCGCGCAGGATATGCAGCCCTTCATCGTCAATGCGTTGATAGCTCACGCTATTGAGCATTTTCACGCCACGTACCGCCAGGCTGGTGCGATGGATCCAACCGGTGGTTTTACCCAGCCCTTCACCTACCTTGCTGGTTTTGCGTTGCAACAGGAATATCTGGCGTGGTGAGGCTGGCACTTCCGGCCCTTGAGGGCTGAGGCCCCCGCGCTGCTCGAGCTGCGAATCGATCCCCCATTCGCGGTTAAACGCTGCCGGATCCAGGCTACTGGAGGTGCCGTGCTGGCTAAGGTATTCGGCGACGTCGAAGCCAATTCCCCCGGCCCCGATGATGGCGACCCGTTGCCCAACCGGCTTTTTATCGCGTAAAACATCGAGATAGTTCACCACCTTGGCGTGCTCGATGCCCGCAATGGCTGGCATACGCGGCACGATGCCACAGGCCAGGATCACCTCATCGAAATCCGCCAGATCCTGCGGTTGCACCTGCTGCCCCAGCTTCAGCTCCACTTCATTGAGCGCCAACTGACGGCGGAAATAGCGCAACGTCTGGTGAAACTCCTCCTTGCCGGGGATTTGCTTGGCGATATTGAATTGGCCACCGATCTGCTCGGCGGCGTCAAACAGGGTTACCTGATGCCCACGGCTGGCGGCGGTGGTGGCAAACGCCAACCCGGCTGGCCCGGCCCCCACCACGGCCAATTTTTTAGGCGTTGCCGTGGCGATCAATGGCATTTCGGTTTCGCGACAGGCGCGAGGGTTGACCAGGCAGGAAGTGAGCTTGTGATCGAAAATCTGATCCAGACAGGCCTGATTGCAGCCGATGCAGGTGTTGATTTCGTCCGCACGGCCTTCTGCGGCTTTCTGCACGAACGCCGCATCCGCCAGGAACGGGCGTGCCATGGACACCATGTCGGCACAACCATCGGCCAACACCTGTTCCGCCACCGCAGGATCGTTGATGCGGTTGGTGGTGATCAGCGGGATCTTCACTTTGCCCATCAGCTTGCGCGTCACCCAACTGAACCCGGCGCGCGGCACCATGGTGGCGATGGTGGGAATACGCGCTTCGTGCCAGCCGATGCCGGTGTTGATCAGCGTTGCGCCAGCCTGTTCAATCGCCACGGCAAGCTGTTCGATCTCCTGCCAGTTGGAGCCATCCTCCACCAGATCGAGCATCGACAGGCGGTAGATCAGAATAAATTCCGGCCCGGTTGCCTCGCGCACGGCCCGCACGATTTCCACGGCGAAACGCATGCGGTTGCTGAAACTGCCGCCCCATTGGTCGATGCGCTGGTTGGTACGAGACACCAGGAACTGGTTAATCAGATAACCTTCAGACCCCATGACTTCCACGCCGTCATAGCCAGCCTGCTGAGCCAAAGCCGCGCAGTTGGCGAAGTCGGTAATAGTCTGTTCGACCTCTTGATGGGTGAGCGCTGCTGGGCTGAATGGGTTAATCGGTGCTTGCAGCGCAGAAGGAGCTACCGGCTGTGGCTGATAGCTATAGCGCCCGGTATGCAGGATTTGCAGGGCAATCTTGCCCCCAGCCTGATGGACTGCCTCAGTCACGATCCGGTGATGGGCAACCTGCTGTGGCTGGTTCAGAACCGATGCTCCACGATACACCACGCCTTTCTCATTAGGGGCAATACCGCCGGTCACGATCAGGGCGACACCGGCAGCGGCCCGCTCGGCATAGAATGCCGCCATACGCTCGGGGCCCTCAGGCAGTTCTTCCAGGCCGGTGTGCATCGAGCCCATCAACACCCGATTTTTCAGGGTAGTGAAGCCGAGATCCAGCGGCGCAAGCAGGTTGGGGTAAGCACGCATTGCAGTCTCCACAATATTTATCGTTATAGTTTTGGACGACCACTCAAGTGGTCGGATGAGATAAATCTAGCCGTTGTTGGCGCACTTGGGAAACGCGGATGTGCTGAATGTGATAGACCTCATGTTTGCAATCGGTATAAAAGATCGGCTAACATCGGCTCGCTTTATCCCTTTTCTCTCTGCGGAGCCATTACCGAAAATGAACAACCACACCTGCTGATATCTGGCCCTATACCGAGCACGCCCGTGCCGTATGGGGATGTTTTGATTTCATACAGGAGTGTTTATGGCTCATTTTGCGCAGTCCCCTTATTTCGTTTTACATCAATTAACCTGTCAGTTTGCCAATGGCGAAACGCTGTTTGGCCCGCTTAATCTGGCCGTTGAACAGCAGCACTGTGGCCTGGTGGGGCGTAACGGCGTGGGAAAAACTCGCCTGCTACGTCTGATTGCCGGGCTGGATCAACCCGCCTCAGGCCATATTGAAACGCAGGCAACCTTTGCCTATGTGGCGCAGCAGCCGCACTTCACCGAACAGACAACCCTGGCTACGCTGCTGGGCTACGGCGAGGTGTTTGCCGCCCAGGCCCGTCTTGAGCAAGGTTGCCCACGGCTGGACGATATCGATCGTCTTGAGGGCCAGTGGGATCTGGGGGATCGCCTGAGCACGGTTTTTGCGGCGGCTAGATTGCCTGATTTTGACCCGCAACGGCCAGCCGGAGCGCTGAGTGGCGGCGAGCGTATGCGTGCGGCTTTGTGTGGTGCGTTAATGTCGGGGGCCGATTTCCTGTTGCTGGACGAACCGACCAATCACCTCGATAGCACGGGCCGCGAATGGCTGTATCAGCAATTGGCGCAGTGGCGTGGTGGCCTGTTGATTGCCAGCCACGATCGGCAACTGCTGGCACGGATGCAGCGGATCGTCGAACTGACTCCCGAAGCACTGCGCAGCTACGGCGGCAATTATCACGAATACCATCGGCTGCGGGAGCAAGAGCAACAGGCGGCGCGTGCCCAACTGGAACATGCGGCGTTGGAAAGACGGCGCGTCCGCGCCCGCCAGCAGAAAGAACATGACAATTACCAGCGCCACTCCGCCCGTACGCTGAGAACCGTGGACTCGCTGAATATCGCCTCTTTTGAAAAAGCGGCCCTCAAAGGGGCTGCGCGCGACACGATGGGTACCTTGCGTAAACAGCATCAGGGGCAAAAGAACACACTGGATGAAGCGGTGCGCGAGGCGAGGGAACGGGTTGAAGAGGATAACCCGGTGATGCTGACTTTACCGGGCAGCACGGTGGCTGCAGGTAAGCAGGTGCTGGTACTGGAACAGTTACAGCTGCCGTTTGTCAGCTTACCGCCGCTCGACTGGCGGATGGATGGCCCGATGCGCGTCGCCATCACCGGCCCGAACGGTTGTGGCAAATCCACGCTGTTGAAGGTGATCCTGGGGCAACTGGCTGCCAGCGCTGGTTACTGCCATTGCTCGGTATCGCTGGCCTATCTCGATCAAAACCTGTCCCAGCTCGATCTGACGCGTTCGGTGGTCGATCATCTGGGTTTACAGGATACCCCGCTGGCCGAAGGAGTATTGCGTAGCCAACTGGCGCAGCTGCAACTGAATGCCGACCGGGTCACGCTGCCGTTGGCGGCATTGAGTGGTGGAGAGCGGTTGAAAGCGGCGCTGGCCTGTGTGCTGTGGCGGCATGAGCCTGCGCAACTCCTGCTGCTGGATGAACCGACCAACCATTTGGATCTGGCCTCATCGCAGGCAATTGAAGCGGCCTTGGCGGAGTTTCCTGGTGCGATGCTGGTGGTGTCGCACGATGAGGACTTCTTACAGGCGCTGCGATTGACCCATCGCTTGTCTTGGTCGGCAGCGGGTTGGTGCTTTCAAGCAATGTAACCCCGCCTGAGGGGCCAAGCTGGGGAGTTTTTGGTATACTTAAGGTCATTTTGTGAGGTTTCGAGACAATGACTATGACTCCAGTGGCAACAGCAGCCGAGGTAATTTATTACAACGGCACTATCTTCACCGCAGATGCGGAAAATCGTGTTTGTAGTGCGTTGGCGATAGGGCAGGGATACATTCTTGCGGTAGGGACTGATGAGCAGGTGCTTGCGCTGGCGACACCCACCACCGAACGCATCGATCTGCACGGTAAAATGATGATGCCGGGCCTGATCGACAGCCATATGCACCCATTCTGGGGGGGCAAACAGCTTAAGGGATGCAGCCTGCACTATGCGGCGCTGACGGTAGAGCAGACCTTGCAGCATATACAGGACCATCTGGATAAATATCCGGCTGGCGATGACGAATGGCTGACGGTGCGCGCCTGGCAGCGTCAGGCGATGATCCCGGTGGGGGCGGACATGAGTCGTGCTCTGCTGGACTCTCTGAACACCCGCCGCCCGGTAGCGTTGTTCGCTAACGATTGCCACACGCTGGCAGCTAACAGCCGTGCGCTGGAGATGTTGGGCATTGATGAAAATACGCCAGTGCCGCCAGATGGCAAGATCGCCCGCGATGCCGATGGTCAACTGACCGGGATCCTGGAAGATGCTCCGGCCATGCGCGCCTTCGACAGCATTCCTTCCGGCACGGCGGAACAGAACGTGCAGGTGGCGGCTCATGTGCAGCAGGTACTGCATGAGCAGGGCGTAACCACGGTGATGGACACCCGCGTGTTTGCGGAGCAACTGGAGGCTTTCGCCGTACTGCGCGATAGCGGTGAGCTGACCTTACGCGTGTTGGGGGCCAAAGAAGTCACGCCAGACAGCGTGCAAGGGCCGGAAGACGCTGCCCGTGCGGTGCAGGAAGTTGTCGCCTTTGCCGAACAGTGGAGCAGCCAGCCTTGGACGCCGCAGGCCGGGATCTCTGTTGACCATCTCAAGCTGTTCGTTGACGGCGTGTTGCAGCCACCGACCATGACGGCGGCGCTGCTGGAGCCTTACCGTGAACATCATGGGGAAGCCAAGAGTGAGCGTTATGGCGATCTCTACTTCACCACGCCGGTGCTGAACGCGCTGATCGTCGAGTGTGGCCGCGCTGGCCTGCATCCGCATACCCACACGGTAGGCGATGGCGCAATCGAGCAGGTGCTGGATGCGGTTGAGCTGATGCGAGCGGCCTGCCCGGGCAAGGATATCCGCCCAGGGTTGGCCCATAACGAACTGGTTGCGCCGCATCAGTATGCGCGTTTTGCCTCTTTGGCGGCAACGGCAGTGCTTTCGTTCCAGTGGGCCGGTTTACCGGGCGTACTGATCGATGAAGAGCGCGAGATGCTGGGTGAAGCCCGTTTCCCTCACCTGGAGCCCGCGGCACGCTTCCTGGATGCCGGTGCGCGGCTGGCCTATGGCAGCGACTGGCCAATCGATCGCCTGGATGAGTGGTATAACCTGCAGGTGGGGATGACCCGCCGGGCCTGGGATAGCGAAGGTAATCCTGCCGGGCCACGCCTGGACAACGATCGCGATCTGACCCTGATCGAAACGCTGCGCGCAGCCACCATCGATGCGGCCTACATGATCGCCAAAGAGCAGTATATTGGCTCGCTGGAAGTGGGCAAATTTGCTGATGCGATCGTCCTGCACCATAATCTGTTTGAGCAACCGGCAGAGAAACTGTACCAAACCCGCATCGAGCGGACGTTGGTGGGTGGGAAGATCAGCTATCAATCCTGATAGCAATGTGAATTAAGCGGTCATTTTTACCTGGAGGCGTTGCATGCAGCGCCTCGACAAATTCGGCAACATTGCCATGAAGGGTAATTTTTACCGCTTTTCCTCATCCTGCAAACAATAAATCAACGGGTTATGCCCCAGTTCTTTACCTATTGCCACCTGGTTTTCTGAAAGCGGATTGTTAGCTTCCCCGGCAGCCTAACTTGTGCCAGAATCCGTCCCCTTGTTTTTACCGCAGCGAATCAAATAGCCTATTGGGATTGGCCCTGAATAGCGCTGAGCTGCGCCAGGAGATGATACGGTAATGCCGCAAAACATTCGGTTGCAACGAGTTCTTAAAACCCCCGCCCTGGTTGCGTTTGGCCTTGCCTATATGGTGCCACTGGGCGTGTTTACCACCTACGGTCAGGTTACCGTGTTAAGCCAGGGCCACTTACCCATCGCTTATCTGGTTACCATCGTGACCATCCTGTTTACCGCCCTGAGCTATTGCCGGATGACCAACGCCATGCCGTTGGCAGGTTCGGCCTATTCCTACGTACAGCGCAGTTTTGGTGGTAAAACCGGTTTCCTGGTAGGTTGGGCGCAGATCCTCGATTATCTGTTCCTGCCAATGCTTAACTATCTGGTTTTAGGTATCTTCTTGCACGAGGCATTCCCGTCGATCCCTGCTTACGTGTTTATTCTTGGCTCCATTGCCAGCGTCAGCGCGCTGAATATTCTGGGCGTGCGCCTGCTTAGCTCGGTGAACTTCACGCTGATTGCCTTGCAGATGGTGTTCATCGTGCTGTTTATTGTACTGGCATTTAGCGAGGCCGATCTCAGCCCGGCGTCATTGATGAAACCGCTGTTGGTGGATGCTGGTGACTTCTCTGGTCTGATCGCCGGGGCTGCGGTGCTGTGCCTGGCCTTCCTGGGTTTTGACGCTATTGCCACCATGGCCGAAGAGGCCGCCGACGCCAAACGTACTCTGCCGCGCGCGATCCTGATTACCGTGATCTGTGCCGGTGGCATCTTTGTTGCCGTCTCCTACGCCGCGCATCTGGCCTATCCTGACTGGCAATCGCTGATCCCGCATCAGGACACCGCCAGCCTGATTATTTCGGAGCACGTGGGTGGCAAGTGGATGTACAACTTCTTTATGGCCACTTACCTCACTGGGGTGTATGCCTCCTCCATGTCTGCGCAAACCGGCGTCTCACGTATTTTCTACGCCATGGGGCGTGAAGGCGTATTGCCGCGCAAGGTGTTCTACCATCTGCACCCTCGTTTCCGCACCCCGTGGCGCGCGATCGTGTTTGTTGCCATCATCTCGCTGCTGGCGCTGTGGATGGATTTGAGCATGGTAGTGTCGATGATCAGCTTTGGCGCACTGGGGGCATTTACCTTCGTTAACCTCAGCGTGATCAAACACTTCCTGATTAACCAAAAACGCCGTGGGCTGAACGCGATGTTCAAATACGGTCTGCTGCCGCTGATTGGCTTCGGTATGTCGGTGTGGCTGTGGGTCAACCTGGATCCCGAAGCGCTGAAAGTGGGCTTCACCTGGCTGTTTGCCGGCTTTATTTATCTGCTGTGGCTGACCAAGGGGATGCGTCAGGATCCCCCATCCACCCAGGATGATATCAACCACCTGCTGGATTGATGGATTGCCCCTCACCCCAACCCTCTCCCACAGGGAGAGGGAGCTGTTAGTCCCTGCTCTTTTGGAAGTAAGGCGGTAATCTCAGCCAACTCGATCGTCCCCTCATCCAAGGTGCATCACCGAATTTTCAGGTTTACTCGACCAATGTCCCACAGGGAGAGGGAGCTGTTAGTCCCTGCTCTTTTGGCAGTAAATAGGCAATCTCAGCAAACGCGAATGTCCCTTCAACCAAGGCGAATCAGCCGGTGCTCATGAAGGATCACGATACTTTCAGCCCACTCGATCGGTTCCCTCTCCCTGTGGGAGTGTACAGACCGGGGACATCATGAACACTTGTTCGGGGACATGGTAGACACTTACAACATAGGTATGAGTACTTCTGAGTGGAGTTGCTTATGCCGTGGGATGAGAGATCTGCCATGTCATTACGTACCGAGTTTGTGCTTTTCGCCTCGCAAGAAGGCGCTAATATCCGTGCGCTATGCCGTCAGTTCGGCATAGCGCCTGCTACCGCATACAAGTGGTTACATCGCTGGCACTCTGATGGGCGCGCCGGTCTGAACGAACGTTCTCGAGCGCCACACCATTCCCCCAGCAGAACCTCTGACACCGTTGTCCAACATCTCCGCGCTGCACACCTGGCCCATCCGATGTGGGGCGCACGCAAGCTCAAGCGGTGGCTCGAGATGCAGGGGCATACGTTACCGGCCGCCAGCACCGTGCATAACCTCATGCGCCGCCATGACCTGCTACCGGGCGGTCCGTCACCGGCGCCCACCGTCGGACGCTTTGAACATGACGCCCCGAACCGACTCTGGCAGATGGACTTTAAAGGCCACTTCCCCTTCGCCGAAGGGCGTTGTCATCCGCTGACCTTGCTGGATGACCATTCGCGCTTCTCGCTCTGTCTGGCGCACTGCCCGGACGAGCGACGTGTCACCGTGCAGTCACAGTTGATAGCGGTGTTCGAACGTTATGGCTTGCCGGAGAGAATGACCATGGATAATGGTGCCCCCTGGGGCGACACGACGGGCAGTTGGACCGCGCTGGAACTGTGGCTGATGCGTCAGGGTATCCGGGTGGGTCACTCTCGGCCTTATCATCCTCAGACTCAGGGTAAGCTGGAGCGCTTCCACCGCAGCCTGAAGGCAGAGCTCCTGCAGGGACGGTGGTTTACCCATGCCGCGCAGTTGCAGGAGGTGTTCGACGCCTGGCGAGATACCTACAACCTGGAACGCCCACACGAAGCCCTGTCAATGGCGGTGCCAGCGTCCCGTTATCAGCCTTCATCGCGACAGTACAATGGCAATCCGGCGGCAGCCGAGTATGACGAGGGGGTCCTGGTCAGGAAAGTGGATGTCAGTGGAAAACTAAGCCTGAAAGGGATGGGTCTGAAAGTGGGCAAGGCCTTTATCGGTGAATATGTCGGGCTGAAGGAAAGTGAGAGAGAGGGCTACTACGAGATATGGTGGTACAGCACGAAAGTGGGGATGATCGACCTGAGAAATAGGTCGATCATCATGGGTAAAGGATGTTAAAAAGTGTTCACCATGTCCTTGAACACCTGTCTACCATGTCCCCGGTCTGTACAGGGAGAGGGTTAGGGTGAGGGGAACCTATACACTCCAACAACACGTCAAACGCCGCCGCCATCTGCTCTTCGGGCACGCAGGCAAAGCCCATCAACAGCCCGCGTCGCGCATTTGGTAGCATGTAATATCGTGACAACGCTCTTACCAGCACTCCACGTTCATTGGCTGCCGCAGCGATGGCGACATCGTCGGCATCATTTGGCAGGTTGAGCACCAGATGCAGCCCAGCGTTGCTGTTGAACTCGCTCAACGCCTGCTTACCCAGATGCTGTTCAATCAACGCGGTAAGGAACCCGCGCCGTTTGGCATACAATAACCGCATGCGGCGGATATGTGCCGTATAGTGGCCTTCCTGAATAAACTGCGCCAGCGCCGCCTGGATGATCAAATGGCCACCACGATAAAGCTCGGCGTGAGCCGTTTTTAACTCGTCCATCAATGGCTTGGGAAGCACTACATAACCTAGCCGCAGGGCCGGATAGAGCGTTTTGCTGAAGGTGCCAATGTAGATCACCGGCGCATCGGCTTCCAACCCCTGCAGGGCCGGGATCGGTTGGCCGGAGAAGCGGAATTCGCTGTCATAATCATCTTCCACGATCCAGCCGCCAGCCGCACGGGCCAAGGCTAGCAGCCGTTGCCGACGTGCCAGGCTCATCACCGATCCCAACGGGTATTGATGCGAAGGAGTGACAAAAATCAGCCGTGGCAAGGCCGCCGGTTGTTCTGGTGGCACCATCCCGGCTTCATCCACCGCCCAAGGGCAGATATTGACGCCGTTCATGCGCAGGATATTGCGGATCCCCCAATAACCGGGTTCCTCGATCCAGGCGTCATCTCCTGGATTACACAGCATGCGAGTGACCAGATCGATCGCCTGATGAATGCCTTCGGTGATCAGGATCTGTTCTGGTGAACAGCGCACCGAACGTGACACCCGCAGATAGTCCACCAGCGCATGCCGCAGCTCCGGGCTGCCGCCCTGGTTGCTGTAAGTCAAACGCTGTGAGGTTGGGCGGCGGCTGATGCGTGCCTGGAGTTTGCTGAAGATGTGATGCGGGAATGCATTCACGTCGGGGACGCCGGGGAGAAAGGCTCCCCACTGTTTAGGGCTGGCGCTGGCGTGTTGCAGTAGCGTGGTGCCACGTTGTGACAGCTCGGCACGCCGTGGCTCACCGTCACCGCCAATCGGCTGGCTGGCGGTGGATAAACAGCTGTCGGGTACCGTTTCTGCGACGAAGGTTCCACTTCCCTGGCGCGAAAACACATATCCTTCCGCCAGCAATTGTTCATAAACGGTTAAAACCGTATTACGTGAGAGACCCAGCTCTTGTGCCAGATCGCGTGACGCCAGCAGGCGGCTGGAAGGGGGCAGGCTGCCGTCCAGAATACTGGTACGAATGGCATTGTATAACCGCTTGTGCAGTTTATCATCGGGCTGCTCGCCGAGGCGTTGCAGCAGCAGGTCACCACTCAATGAGCGCAATTGGATCCCTCAATTAATCGTAACTGGCACTCGATTATAGGGCCACATCAGGTGTAAATAAACGCAATGTTTCACGTTTGTGAACAAAACCGATAACTGGTCCCGCCCGGAGAGAACAGCATGAAAAACGCAGAACTGAATCAACGTCGTCTGGCCGCTACCCCAAGAGGGATTGGCGTGATGTGTGGTTTTTACGCCGAGCGTGCAGAAAATGCCACCCTGTGGGATGTAGAAGGCAATGAGGTGATCGACTTTGCCTCAGGCATTGCGGTGCTCAATACCGGCCACCGTCATCCCAAGGTGATCGCCGCCATTGAAAAGCAACTGCAGGCGTTTACCCATACGGCATACCAGATCGTGCCTTATGAGAGCTATATTTCGCTGGCAGAGCGTATCAACCAACGTGCTCCAATCGAAGGCACCTGTAAAACCGCCTTCTTCACCACCGGTGCAGAAGCGGTAGAAAATGCGGTGAAGATCGCCCGCGCATACACCGGGCGTCCAGGCCTGATCACCTTCGGCGGCGGATTCCATGGCCGTACCTATATGACCATGGCGCTGACGGGCAAAGTGGCCCCTTACAAGTTGGGCTTTGGCCCGTTCCCTGGCTCCGTGTACCATGGCCAGTATCCGAATGCGCTGTATGGCGTCAGCACCGAAGATGCCATGAACAGCCTGGAGCGCATCTTTAAAGCCGATATCGATCCCAAGCAGGTTGCCGCGATAGTGCTGGAGCCGGTGCAGGGGGAAGGGGGCTTTAACGTGGCTCCGGCAGAATTCATGCAGGCGCTGCGTACGCTGTGTGACCAACACGGTATCCTGCTGATCGCCGATGAAGTGCAAACCGGCTTTGCCCGTACCGGCAAGCTGTTTGCAATGGACCACTATGCGGTGAAACCGGACCTGATCACCATGGCGAAGAGCCTGGCTGGCGGTATGCCGTTGTCTGCCGTGGCGGGCCGTGCTGACGTGATGGATGCCCCCGCACCTGGTGGCCTTGGCGGTACCTACGCCGGTAACCCATTAGCCGTTGCTGCCGCTCTGGCGGTCTTGGACGTGATTGAAGAAGAACAGCTGTGCCAACGCTCCCAGCGTTTGGGGCAACATTTGGTGGAAGTGCTGCAACAGGCACGCAGCCACTGCCCGGCGATTGTGGATATTCGCGCGCTGGGTTCCATGGTGGCAGTAGAATTCAACGACCCGGCAACCGGTAAACCGTCGCCGGAGTTTACCCGTCAGGTACAGCAAAAAGCCCAGGAAGAAGGACTGTTGCTACTCAGCTGTGGGGTGAACGGTAACGTGATCCGTTTCCTGTACCCGCTGACCATTCCTGATGCCCAGTTTAACCAGGCGCTGGCAATCCTTTCCCGCGCGCTGGCCCAATAAGGAGCAATATCCATGAAACTGCAAAATCCCGATCTGCTGCGTAGCCAATGCCTGATTAACGGCGAGTGGTGCGATGCCCGCAGCGGCAAACGTGAAGCCGTGATCAACCCGGCCAACGGTGTGGAGCTGACAACGGTGCCTCTGGTGAGCGCAGAGGAAACCCAGCAGGCAATTAACGCCGCACAGCAGGCACAAATCGGCTGGAAGCAACAGACCGCCAAGCAGCGTTCCGTATTGCTGCTGGCCTGGGCTGATAAAATCATGGCGGCACAGGAAGATCTGGCGCAGCTGATGACCGCTGAGCAGGGTAAATCGCTGGCGGAAGCGCGTGGCGAAGTGGCCTATGCCGCCTCATTTATTACCTGGTTCGCCGAAGAGGCCAAGCGTGTCGACGGTGCCGTATTACAGGCCCCACAGGCTTCGCAACGTCTGGTGGTGGTGAAACAGCCGATCGGTGTCTGCGCGGCGATCACGCCGTGGAACTTCCCGGCAGCGATGATCACCCGTAAGGCGGCTCCTGCGCTGGCCGCAGGCTGCACCATGATCGTCAAACCGGCTGAGCAAACGCCGCTGACCGCATTGGCACTGGCCAAACTGGCGCAGGATGCCGGTATTCCCGCAGGCGTATTGCAAGTGGTAACCGGCGAAGCCGCACAGGTGGGTAAAGTGCTGTGTGACAGCCCGGTAGTGCGCAAGCTGAGTTTTACCGGCTCGACCGAGGTTGGGCGCATCCTGATGGCCCAATGTGCGCCAACCATTAAAAAGCTTTCGCTGGAACTGGGCGGCAACGCTCCGGTGATCGTGTTTGACGATGCCAATCTGGACGCGGCCGTTGCCGGTATTATGGCCTCCAAGTTCCGCAACAGCGGGCAGACCTGCGTTTGCGCCAACCGTATTTACGTTCAGGACGGCATCTACGATCGCCTGGTGGATAAGCTGGTGGCCGCGGTTGAGCAACTGAAAGTCGGTGATGGCACACAAGAAGGGACGACGCAGGGGCCGCTGATCGATGAGGCCGCAATAGAGAAAGTGCAGAGCCACATTGATGACGCACTGATCAAAGGGGCACAGATCGCCACCGGCGGGCAGCCGCATGCGTTGGGCCGTACTTTCTTCCAGCCGACGGTGGTTACCGGTGTGACCCAGCAGATGCGCTTTGCCAAAGAAGAAACCTTTGGCCCGGTTGCGCCGCTGTTCCGTTTCCATGACGAAGCGGAAGCTATCGCGATGGCCAACGATACCGAATTTGGCCTGGCCGCTTACCTGTTTACGCAAAACGCCGCTCGTCAATGGCGGGTGCCAGAGGCGTTGGAATACGGCATGGTGGGTATCAATACCGGTTTGATCTCCAACGAGGTAGCGCCTTTCGGCGGTATCAAACAGTCTGGGCTGGGGCGCGAAGGCTCTCGCTACGGTATTGAAGAATATCTGGAACTGAAATATCTGTGCATTGACGTGAGCTGTTAACCCTCAAGACTTGAACGCTCCCCGGTGGCCTACGCTGGGGAGCGCTTCCTCCGAGCAAGAAGTGATGTTTCTCACCGTTGAGAACGGCGGCGTCGTGGCCGCCGGTTTTTTTAGCTCCGCATTTTCTCTGGTAATGCCAACCACGCCTGCACCGATGGGCGCTGCCACTGTTTTTGTGCATAGTGGCGCAGCGGTTCCGGTACCTGATCGCCATGCATCACCAGCCGGTTGAGCATCAGGGCCAGGTCGGTATCGGCGATGCACCATTCCTGAAACAGATGATCCTGGCCATGGCTCAGTAACTTTTCCGCCGCAGTCAGCAGTTTGTTGGTTGCCCGTTGGGCATCTGCACTCAATGGGGCAAATTTGACCGCGCTGAAAATCACCTCGGTTGGGCGTTCGGCCCGCAGCGGTAAAAGATCGCTACGTAACCATGCCTGGATCTCACGGGCTTTGGCGCGCTGTTTGATATCACGCGGATAGAGCGGATGGGCTGGGTGGAGTTCTTCCAAATATTCCTCAATGGCGGAAGACTCGGAAAGCTGGAAGCTGCCCATCACCAACGTCGGCACCCGCAGCGTTAACGACAGGCTGCCGTAGGCCTGGCTTTGCTGTTCTCCCAGTGAGAGATCTACCGGCTTGACGGTAAACGGCATGCCTTTCTCCGTGAGCGCCACAAAGGTCGACATGGCATAGGGGCTGAAAAAGTTGCTATCAGTGTAGAGAACAGTGGCCGATGAGTTCATACGGATCCTTGGGGATGGGAAAGGTATTTGGGATCATTGGCGAACGGCGCAATAAAATCAAGGCGATGGCCAATGATTAAGCGTAATGGCGTATTAGGCCTAGTAATACCTTAATTGGCTTTCAAGCCGGTTTTGTTGATTTGTGAAGGGGATACTCAGTGATTAATTCTATCGCTTATCGGCAGCAAAATAGACTTCCTCCCCAGCTCGTTTTCCAACGGCGATCACCAATAGAACAATTTCATTATCACGTACTTCATAAACCAACCGATAGCCTGATGAGCGCAGTTTGATTTTGTAACGGTTCGGGCGGCCACTTAGGCGGGATGCCGGCACATGCGGGTTTTCTAAACGCTCGGCCAGCTTCTTTTTCAGTTGTTCCCGAACGGGATAACCCAGCTTTTCCCATTCCTTCAGTGCGCGCTTTTCAAATTTGAGCTTATAAGTCATTAAGATCTACGCTCACAAACTCCGCATCTTCCATGCGTTCATCTGCAATACGGTTTAATTCTGCATCTTCGGCAAGCTCCCGATAGTATGCATACAGCTCAGGGGGCACGCAGTAGAAAGCCGGTTCGTTACGATTCAGGATGGCAACCGCTTCACCTTCTCCGTCTGCAACGGTTCCCATCGGGTTCTTTTTCAGGTCGGTGATGCTGGCAGCGATAGTGGTTAAAATTTGAAAGGCCATGGTGATCTCCTGTTTGGAATATCGACAATAGCACCTTTAAAAGTGCTATTCAATGACCTATTCGTCAATCATCACTGACCAGGATTATCCCCAGCCGATCGATTAGCCCAACGACCTGCTGACTATCCAGCTGTACCCCCTCCAGATCAACCTGGCGGATATCCATCTCCCCCAGCTCTGCGCCGGTCAGATTGCAGTGGTTGAAGGTGGCGGCCCGCCAGTCAAACTGGTTGAACTCGCCGCCGGACAGATCGGAGCCAATAAAGCTGGCACCCAGCACGTTAGCGCCACTCCAGCGGTTTTCCCACAGCTCACATTTCTCCAGCACCACCTTGGAGAAATTGCTGTAGCTCAGATTGCTTTTGATGATAAAGGCGCTGCAAAAATAGCTGCGCTGCGAAATCATGTTCATGAAGCTGGCGCCACGAAAATCGGCCCCCTGTGCCTTGCATTCGCGGATCTCCAAGCCGAGGGCCTGGGCATTTCTGAAATCGGCCAGCGAGAGATCGCAGCTTTTAAAGCTGGCATCTTTCAACACCGCGCGGCTGAAGTTGCAGCCGAGTTGGGTCTCTTCGTCATAGAAAACGCAGCCGATAAACTGGGTATCGGTCAAATCGGCGCCGGAAAAATCGCAGTTCAGAAACTTGCCATTGGTGATGGTTTCACCGCGGAATTGATCATGGGCAATTTTGACGGATTGCAGCAGTAAAGGTTGCATATAATTACCTGTTTTTTTATACAGCTCATGGTGATACTACCTGAGGAAGACAGGGAAGGGAAATAGCGTGTAAGACAGTCATGTTGCTTGATGGCCACGGGCTTTTTAAATAGCGGTCTGTGCTCTCATTGCCTTAACTCTTTCTTAAGCTTATATCGCTACACTGCTCATTATCAGTCAGAGGGGCGCGATTATGAGTATACATATCCAGGCACCGTACCAGCTGTCGTTTGCTGAGGATCATGACCATAGGGCCTTATTGCAGGCTTATATACAGCACGAATACGGTCGGCAGTTTAATGCGCTCATTCCTCACTTTCTGCCTTACCTGTTAGGTATGTACCGCGCTGACGGCGTTCTGGTTGGTGCCTGCGGTCTGAATCGTGCTGATAATGCGCCGCTGTACCTTGAGCGTTATCTGGATGCGCCGATTGAAGAGGTGGTCGCCACTCAGACGGGAACAATCTTGCCACGTAACCGCCTGGTTGAAATAGGAAACTTTGCCTGCTCTGAATCTGGAAATGCCCGGATCATGTTTGCGGCAATTTGTCGGCTACTCTGCGAAAACCAACTCGACTATGTGGCATTTACCGGGACCAAAAAGTTGAGAAATATCTTCCACCGGTTGCACCTGACCCCTCTGGAACTGGCCCCTGCATTGCCGGATCGAATGGGTGAGGATGCTCAGGCCTGGGGAGAATATTATCAGGGGCAGCCCTGCGTCATGGTTGGCGATCTTAAACAAGGCCGCCAAATTCTGAGTGAAACCAGCTTATTGCTTTCATTGTTTGGCCCCATGCCGGATATATTTCCCGTGCAAATGAGCGTGCAGCTATGATCCTTTTTGAGCGTATTGAACACATTGCGGTGACAGATGGCTCTCGCCCTGCGTTATGTGATAGTCAGCACAGCATCAGTTACGCTGATTTATTGCGGCAAACCACCTCTCTGGCTGAGCAACTCAGTAATGAGAAAATATCGCGGCTGGCCCTGTTTTTGAATAATGGCCTGGAGTGGGCCATGATCGATCTGGCTTGCCTGTTAGCCAATATTGTCATTATACCGGTGCCCGTTTTTTTCAGTGCTGAACAGCAAGACTGGTTGCTGGAAAGTAGCGGTGCCGATGCCTTGATTGGGCCTGCCCGGCAAGGGTGGATAACGATCCCTTTCCTTGATTACCCTTTGCAACGTCGGCAGCCACTCTCTGTTGCTGAATTACCCGCTAATACGGCCAAAATCACCTATACATCAGGGACAACCGGGCATCCCAAAGGGGTATGTCTGAGTCAGGAGCATTTGATGCAGGTCAGCCTGGCGCTTGCCGAGCGGGTTGCTGCGGCAAACATACAGCAGCATCTGACCTTGCTGCCACTGTCGACCTTGCTTGAAAACATTACCGGGCTCTATGTTCCGTTGCTCAGTGGCGTATGCAGCCGTATCCCCTCGCTGGCTGAAGTGGGACTGACAGGATCTAGCCAGTTCTCCGCTCAGATCCTGGCCCAAGCCATTGCACAATGGCGGCCGCACAGCCTGGTATTGGTGCCTGAATTGCTGCGTCTATTCGTCATGTTATGCACCCAGAACCCAGGGCTTGCGGAGAGCCTGCGTTTTGTCGCCGTCGGCGGGGGAAAAGTTGCTGCGGATATAGTGGTTAAATCGCACCAGTTGGGTTTGCCGGTTTTTGAAGGGTATGGCTTATCAGAATGCGGCTCGGTTGTTGCTCTCAATGCGCCGGGGCGCGCTTTGCCTGGCTCGGTGGGTGAACCACTACCGCACTGCCAGATAGCCATCGCACCGGATGGGGAGATCTTGATTTCTGGCGCGACAATGCTGGGATATCTGGGGGAACCCGCTGCAAAACCCCCGGTGGCAACCGGCGATCTCGGTCATTTTGATGCCCAAGGCTTCCTTCATATCACTGGCCGCAAAAAGAATATTCAGATCACCGCCTTTGGCCGCAATTTTTCACCGGAATGGATTGAGGCGGAAGCGCAGCTTTTTCCGGCAATATCCCGCATGGTCATCTTTGGTGATGGATTACCCGTAAATGTTGCGCTGATCCAAGTGACACCCGGTTATGAAAGTAGCCTTGCCGATCAGCTATGCCAACTTAATGGGAGGCTACCTGATTATGCACGGATCCATCATTATTTTTTGGCACAGTTAACGGTTGAAAACGGTTTATTAACCACTAATGGACGTCCGAAAAGACAGCAGATTCTGTCCACCTATCATACACGTATTCATCAGTTAATCGCGGGAGATACCCTATGAGTTTTTATCAATTATTACAGCGAGAGACGGCGGTGGACAGAGAGAAGCTCCTTTCCGCCCCGGTCATAGAGGCTTGCCGCTGCGGAAATATTAATGCTGAAATGTATATCGCCTTTTTGACACAGGCTTTTTATCACGTCAGCCATACCGTGCCTTTATTGATGACTGCGGGGGGCCGGATGAACTCAGAGTATGAATGGGTTCGCGGAGCCATTGCCGAATATATTGATGAAGAGTATGGCCATCAGGAATGGATATTAAATGATATCAGGACGTGCGGCGGAGATGCCGAGGCGGTTCGTCATGGTCAGCCGGTATTGGCAATCGAGTTGATGATTGCATTCCTCTACGACCACGTCTCTCGCCTCAACCCGATGGGTATTTTCGGTATGGTACATGTCCTTGAGGGCACCAGCGTCGCCATTGCCACCACCGTTGCCGAGCAGCTCAAGCAGGGCCTGGGATTACCGGAGAAAGCCATGAGCTATCTCAGCTCGCATGGTGAACTGGACAAAGAACATCTGGCCTTTTTTGCATCATTAATGGACCAGGTGGAAAAAAGTGAAGATCGTGCCGCGATTATCCATACTGCCAAAGTGGTCTACCAACTTTATGGCGACATGCTGCGTGGGCTGATGGAGCCAGCGCAATGAGGCTCAACAACAGCCGTATTTTGCTGACCGGTGCCAGCGGTGGTATTGGCCAGGCACTGGCTCATGCTTTGGCAAAGCAGGGGGCTTGTCTGATATTACATGGGCGTAATGAAACGGCGCTCACCACGCTGGTTAATACATTGCCTCACCCGGAAAATCATCAGGTTTGGATCGCCGATCTTGGCGATTTTACGCAATTGACAAAGCAAGTTGAGCTACTTTTCCAACAGCAGAATATTGATATCCTGATCAATAATGCCGGCGCCAATCATTTTGCCTGGCTTGAGGATCAAAGCGAACAACAAATAATACAGCAGTTAGCCATAAATATTCAGGCTCCAATATTACTGACCCGGGCTTTGCTACCTTATATAGACCGACCCGGCATCATTATGAATATCGGTTCCAGCTTTGGCAGTATTGGTTATGCTGGCTATAGCGTGTATTGCGCTAGCAAGTTTGCTCTGCGTGGCTTCAGTGAAGCTCTCGGCAGGGAACTTGCCGGCTCATCGATAAACGTGCTCTATTTTGCCCCCCGGGCGACACAAACCACGCTTAACTCTGCGGCTGTTAATGCCATGAATGCTGAATTAGGCACCAAAAGTGACAGCGCAGAAAGGGTCGCTGATGAGGTGATTGTTGCGCTGAACAAACAGATAAAACGACGATGGCTGGGATGGCCAGAGCGGTTCTTTGTCAAACTGAATGCACTGTTCCCCGCAGTGGTCGATAAAGCGCTGGCTAAACAGCGGCATATTATTGCCCGCCATGCCAAAGCTGCCCTTGAGAAGAAGGACTCACGATGAAAAAGTTATTGTTGGTGTTGACGCTCTTTGGTAGTACAACCGCTATTGCCCAGAGTGATTTGGCCGATATTCAGAACCAATGGGCGGTTTGCCAGTATCAGGTGGCGGCGAAACAGAAAGAAAGCTGTCTGGAGCAACTTAGCGCCGTTGCGGATAAAGCCAGTTCAGCTAACGGTTCACGCGCAGATCTGCTGATCTGGTCTGCGATCGTCAAGAGTAGTTGGGCCGGTGAGAAGGGGGGGCTGGGGGCTTTGGAACTGGCCAAACAGGCGAAAATGAAGCTGGAACTGGCAATAAAGTTGGATGCCAAGGCGCTGGACGGCTCCGCCTATACCAGTCTAGGCGCCCTCTATTATCAGGTTCCTGGCTGGCCGATTGGTTTTGGTGATGACAAGCAGGCTGAGCTGTTGTTGAAACAGGCTTTACAGATTAATCCAACGGGTATCGATCCCAACTATTTCTACGGTGACTTTCTGATAGATCAAGGGCATAAGGCACAGGGCAAGCTCTACTTACAGAAAGCACTGGCGGCTCCGGCCCGTCCAGGCAGAGAATTAGCCGATAAAGGCCGCCATCAGGACATTCAACAACGACTCGATAAACTTTGAGACTACGGGTCCATAAAGGGAAACAAAATGCACCGGGAACGACACAGCATGGAAAAAATAGGCTGGCTGCGGGCTGCCGTTCTCGGGGCTAATGACGGGATAGTGTCTACCGCCAGTCTGCTGTTGGGCGTAGCGTCGGCTAACGTCACTCAGCAAAGTTTGCTCTTGACCGGGGTGGCGGGTTTGGTGGCTGGTGCGATGTCGATGGCCACCGGTGAGTATGTTTCAGTGTCTTCCCAGGCTGATACTGAAAAGGCCGCGCTGGCTGAAGAGCAAGCTGAGCTGAATAGCGATTTTCAGGGAGAACACCGCGAGTTAACCTCGATTTATGTCCATCGGGGGCTTGATTTGGCTCTGGCTAAACAAGTGGCAGAAAAACTGATGCACCATGATGCGCTAGGCGCCCATGCGCGTGATGAACTGGGGATCTCAGAAATCACCACCGCGCGTCCTTTACAGGCCGCGTGGGCTTCAGCGTTGAGTTTTGCTGCCGGGGCAATATTACCGCTATGTGTAGCGGCCATCGCGACAACGGAATGGGCCATCCCCGCCATTGCCTGCTCAGCATTGATCTCACTGGCAGTACTTGGGGGCGTTTCGGCCAAAGTGGGCGGTGCACCCATCGGCCCTGGAGTGATGCGTATTACTTTCTGGAGTGCACTGGCCATGGGGATGTCCTCGGGGATCGGGGCGTTATTTGGTTTGGTTACGGGATAAGTGTTAAACCAATAGCAGGATGTTTTCTCTGAGTCGCAGTCACTCATAAGTACGGCCTTTCTCAAAGGTATAATCCCTGTTGATGGTGTTCATAAAAGGGATCTGTATGCCAAGGTCACGTAGAGTTCCATTTAATTGTGATTGAATATAATACCAATTATCTATTATTACTATATTAATAGTATCAAAACTTAATTATTATAAATTGAAGTGACTTAACTGATAACTTACAGAGCAGTTTTTAATAGAGTTTATGCATTATTCATAGTCTAATTGATTTAATTGGTTTAGTATCTTTTTGAAATTAAGTGATCGCTGTCTTGTTCTGAAAATAAAAAAGGACAACAGCGGTTTTTTTATATAAATTAGATAACGTGAAGAAACTATAACTATTTGACACGGAGGGTTTTTTATGGAGCTTTTAGACGAGCTACAAAGTCTTTCAGCTAAGATCAAACAACAGGCTGCAGTTATTCAAACTGAAGAGGCTACAAAAAGCGCTTTCGTGATGCCATTCATTAATAAAGTGCTTGGTTATGATGTTTTTGACCCAACGGAGGTTACCCCGGAGTTTATCTGTGATGTTGGGATAAAAAAAGGTGAAAAAATAGACTACGCCATTTTGAAAAACAATGAGATTCAGATACTTGTTGAATGTAAAAAGATTGGTGAGCCGCTGAACGTTAACCATGCTTCGCAATTATTTAGGTATTTCCATGTGACTAATGCGAGGATATCCATTTTAACTAACGGGCAGATATATAAATTTTTCACCGATCTTGATGCTCCTAACAAAATGGATGAAAAGCCATTTCTTGAACTAGACTTGTTGGATATTGATGAAAATGTGGTGCCGGAGATAGCCAAGCTAACCAAGTCAACATTTGATGTAGAGTCAATAGTCAATGCGGCTGGTGAATTAAAGTATGTAAGTCAAATTAAGAAAATAATTTCAACTCAGTTTAACAATCCTGAAGAAGATTTTGTAAAATTCTTTGCGTCTAGAGTCTATGATGGAATTTTAACACTAAAAGTACGTGAACTCTTTACCTCTTTGACAAAAAAAGCGTCCAGTCAGTGGTTAAATGACCAGGTAAATGAAAGGCTTAAGTCTGCAATCAGTGGGGCTCAGCAGCAGCCTTTAGCAATCGAACCTAAGGAGGAGATTGTTGAGCAAGCGTTAGTACCTATTGAAGATGATGATGGTATTGTAACCACTGAAATTGAGATTGAGGGTTTTCATATCGTTAAATCTATAATTCGTACTGTTGTTGAGCCAAGTCGAATTACTTATCGCGATACTAAAAGTTATTTTGGTGTGTTGCTTGATGATAATAATAGAAAACCTATTTGTAGACTTCATTTTAATCGGAGTCAGCTGTATGTCGGTTTGTTTGATTCTGATAAGAAAGAAACTCGTTATCCTATAGAAGTATTGGATGATATCTACCAACATGCAGAACAACTTAAAATCACAGCGGAAGGTTATAATTAATTAGTGAAGAGTGGCTATGTTCAACATGGCCACTTATTTATAGTATGCATGAAAAATTATTTTTATTAATTTCTTGGGATTTGACCTAATCAACGCATTGTTGCTGTTTTATACCGATAGTGAAAAAATGCCTTGCAGAATAAGCGCTGATAAATCATCATTTGAAACGACGTTTCACTTCCTTGCTACAGGCCAATCTTGAACTTACACGGGCTACTGCCCCAGCACGTTGCCAAGACGCATTGGTATGCCAAGCGAAAAAGCTATCGGGTGCTTTTTTGGCGGGAGATCACGCCACTGGCAGTTCCGATCTTTCTAGAGAACACCTGCGTACTGCTGATGGGGGTGCTCAGCACCTTCCTGGTGAGCTGGCTCGGCAAAGAGTCGATGGCGGGTGTTGGCCTGGCAGACAGTTTCAACATGGTCATCATGGCCTTTTTCGCGGCGGTGGATCTGGGTACCACGGTGGTGGTGGCCTTTAGCCTTGGCACTCGCGATCGTAAACGAGCGCGGGCGGCGGCACGCCAGTCGCTGGTATTAATGACCGTGCTGGCGGTGCTGCTGGCGGTTGGGATCCATTTGGCCGGGCAACAGATCATTAACGTGATCGCCGGTGAAGCCACGCCCGAAGTCAAATCGCTGGCGCTCTCTTATTTGCAAACCACCGTCTGGAGCTACCCGGCAGCCGCCATTGCCCTGATTGGTAGTGGTGCCCTGCGTGGGGCGGGCAACACCAAGATCCCGCTGCTGATCAATGGCGGCATGAATATCCTCAACATCCTCATCAGCAGTACGCTGATTTATGGGGTATTTAGTTGGCAAGGGCTGGGTTTTGTTGGCGCGGGGCTGGGGCTGACCATTGTCCGCTATATTGGCGCGATCGCCATTATTGCGGTTCTGGCGGTGGGCTTTAATCCGGCGCTGCGTATTACGCTCAAAAGCTATTTTACGCCGCTCAACAGCAGCATCCTGCGTGAGGTGCTGGGGATTGGCATTCCCGCCAGTATCGAATCGGTGCTGTTCAACGCTGGCAAACTGCTGACACAAATGTTTGTCGCCGGGATGGGGACCAACGTCATCGCCGGTAACTTTATCGCTTTCTCTATCGCGGCCCTGATTAACCTGCCGGGGAATGCCTTGGGATCTGCTTCGACCATTATCGTCGGCAAGCGTCTGGGGAAAGGGCAAATTGCTCAGGCCGAACGGCAGATGAAGCACGTCTTTTGGCTGGCAACGATTGGCCTGACGGTGATTGCCTGGGGAACCGCTCCCTTTGCGGGGCTGTTTGCCTCATTTTATACCCAGGAAGATGATGTTAAAGAGGTGGTCAAAATCCTGATTTGGCTCAATGCCGCGTTTATGCCGATCTGGGCCGCGTCCTGGGTGTTACCCGCTGGGCTGAAGGGCGCGCGTGATGTCCGATTTGCGATGTGGGTGACGATGTTGGGTATGTGGGGCTGCCGAGTAGTCGCCGGTTATATCCTGGGCATCGTGCTGGGCATGGGCGTAGTGGGCGTCTGGCTGGGGATGTTCTTGGACTGGGCCGTTCGCGGAGTTTTCTTCTATTGGCGTATGGTCAGCGGGCGCTGGCTATGGAAATATCCACGGCTCAGAAAAAACCAGCCTGAATCAGCCGAAGAACAGTCGCCAAGCTAACGGTATTTTATTGGACTGAGCCGGGTTGGCAGTATCAATCCATTGTCGGCGGTTATGTTTTGGTGTAAGACTGATGCCACGATAAATGATCTAAAGGTGCACCATGGATGGATTGATATTTATCGCTGGTTTGGCGTTGTTCCTGTGCCTAGTGGTATTACCTATTTCTGTGGTGGTATCGCTCGGCCGTGGCAACCGCAACCAGCGGGAAATTGCCCAACTGACACTGACCATCACCCAGTTGCAAAAACAGGTGGATGATCTCCGCTTCGAGGAAACCGGGAGATCACGGCCGCCGCCAACTCCCCAGGTGCCACCTGTGGCTGCGAAGACAACGCATGACTTTGCTGCGCAGGCTGCCCAACAGTCTGCCGTGCAGCCAACTGCTGAAATAGCCGTGCCTCCACCGGTTAAATCCGCCTGGGAGCCCGCAGTTCCAAAACCAGCCGCATCAGTAACAACCATTCCTCGCCCGCCTATTGCTGATAAACCTGCCATTGATAAACCACAGCAACCGAAAAACGACCTGCTCAGCGGGCTGGTGGGCTGGTTTATGCAAGGTAATCCGCTGGCGAAGCTGGGTGTCTTGCTGCTGTTCTTCGGTTTGGCCTACCTGATGAAATACACCGTTGAACGTGACATGCTGCCTATTGAGTTCAGGTTAATGGGCGCGGCGGTAGCTAGCGGCGTTTTACTGTGGTTTGGCTGGCGTCTGCGTGTTAAACAGACGATGTATGCCCTGATCCTGCAAGGGGGCGCGGTTGGCGCGCTCTATATCACCGTATTTGGTGCCTTCCGGCTTTATCAACTGTTGCCACATATGCTGGCATTTGGCCTGATGCTGGTGATCTGCGCCGCCAGCGTGGGCTTGGCCGTATTGCAGCGTGCCCTCAGCCTGGCGATGCTTGCCAGCATTGGCGGCTATCTTTCACCTTTGCTGTTGTCCGCCGGTGGCGGCAGTTATATCGCGCTATTCTCCTATTATCTGCTGCTCTCGCTGGGCATTCTGGCGATCAGCGTCTGGCAGCCATGGCGGCCACTTAACCTGCTGGGCTTTGTTTTTTCCTTTGGCGTCGCTGGGCTGTGGGGAGTAAACAACTACCTGCCGGAATACTACCTGGGCTGCCAGCTGTTCCTGATTGCCAATATCGTGACTTTTGGCGTGCTATGCCTGGCGTTGACTCTACGTGCACAGTTGCCTGGCGAGAAGATTATCGATGGCGCGCTGCTGTTTGGCCCACCGTTAATCGGTTTCGGCATGCAGTATCTGATCGTTCGCCAGTGGGAGTTTGGCCCGGCGTTCTCGGCGCTGGGCTTCGGTTTGGCTTACCTGTTACTGGCCTGGGCCGCATTGAAGCGCTACCCATCCCTGGGCCGCATGTTGGCGGTTTCCGGTTTGGCACTAGGCGGGGTGTTCACTACGCTGGCTATCCCATTGGCACTGTCTGCTGAGTGGACATCCATGGCTTGGGCGCTGGAAGGGCTGGGCATTCTGTGGCTTGGTCGTGAGCAAAAGCAAATCCGCATGAGCCTCAGCGGTTCTGGCCTGCTGGTGCTGGCCTTGGCTTCCGCCCTGGTGGCTCTTGGCGCTGGAATGACGACGCTCTCCTTCACGCTGGTGTTCGCCGTACTGGCATTAACTTGGCTAGCGGTGGCATTCCTCTGGCGCGATCTGGAGAGCGAGGCTGCATTCAGGCTGGTTGTCAGCCGCTCCTTCCTGGCTGGCGGCATCCTGCTCTGGCTGGTTTGCCTGCTCGGTTTTGCCGGGCGATTGCCGCTTGATTATGGCTACGGGGCTTTCCTGGCGTTGCTCTTGTTGACGCTATCCGTAGTGCTGTGGCGTTGGGTGGCACAAAGGCTGGCCTGGCTCGAACTACGTTATAGCATTTGGCTACTGTGGCCGGGTATGTTGGCCATGCTGTTGTTCCAATTGGTCGACTTTGATTCTTTATTGTCCTTCGGCTGGCCGAATCTGGTCTGGTTACTGGCCTTGCCGGTGGCGTACTGGCTGCTGAAGCGCGAAGCGGGCTCCCTGCCGTTACTGCGCCTGCAGCAAGGATTACACCTGTCTCTGTTCTGGATGGTGGTGTTTGCGCTGGGTTATGAAGTCTTTTGGCGCACGATGCGCTTGCCGTGGGGCATGGATGAATGGCAATTGGGCCTGCAAATGGGCTTCCTCTCCCTGATCATCTTGGCTACACATGGTGCGCTGCGCAAAGGATGCTGGCCGTTTGCCGAACATCGTCAGCTGTATGGTGCGATTGCCTTGGCCCCATTGGCGGCGTTGGCTTTGCTGCTGTTGCTGGTAGGCAACGTGTTCGATGGGGTCAGTCTAGGCTGGCGTTATTTACCACTGTTGAACCCGTTGGAAGAGGGGGCTGGTTTTGCACTCTTGGCACTGGTGACTCTGGGGCTGTTTGTCCGGCGGGAATACCCGCAGTTTGCTGCATTGCTGAAACAGGCGCTACCGCTGTTTACCCTCGCGATGCTGTTCTGGTGGGGCAATGGGGCGGTCCTGCGTGCGCTGGCCTATTACGCCGATATTGCCTGGCGGGTTGATACGCTCTGGGGCTCCCGCCTGGTGCAGACCACCTTCGCTTTGCTGTGGATGCTGATAGCGCTGATCGTCATGGTGTTGTCAACTCGCCGTGGGCAGCGTGAGGTCTGGTTTGGCGGTGCGGCGTTGCTCGGTATCGTCATTGTTAAGCTGATGCTGGTTGATAGCGCCCGGGGTGGGGGATTGGCGCGTGCCATCTCGTTTATCGGCGTGGCGATACTGGTGTTGATCGTGGGATATTTTTCCCCATTGCCACCCAAAGCGGTGCGCGGTAAGGAACCCAATGTGGCAAGCGAACGAGGGAATGTATGAAAGTAAAACTGAATAACTGGTTGCTGCTGGGGTCGCTTTGTCTGGCCGGTGCGGCCAATGCGGAGCCGGTGGCTGAAAAACCGCAAGATTTCGCCTATGGCATCTCGCTAACCACTGAAGGCAGCGCGCCATTTTTCCGTATTGAACTGCCTGAGGCAGTGTATACCGAGAGCGTTTGGCCGGATCTGCGCGATGTGCGGGTGTTCAACAATCAGGGGCAGGCCGTCCCCTTTGCATTGGCCGCGAACGTCACTACTCAGGACAATAGCCAGACTTTCCCTCTGCGCCTGTTCCCGATGAAGGGTAAAAGGGTCACTAATCAGGAACAACAGGTGATTTCGTTAAAATCCGCAGGTGGTGTTGAAGTTACCTTGCCTGTGGATAGCGACCAGCCAATGGGGAACACCTATCTGCTGGAGATCCCGCAGCATGAGGGCAACTATCCCCGTCTGACCCAGTTAAAACTGGCCTGGGAGCGTCTGCCCGAGAATTGGCAGACCCGCGTTAGCCTGTTTTCTAGCCGCGATTTAAAAGACTGGTCGAGCAGCGCTGAGGATGTGCCCTTGATGGATCTGGTTTCTGGCAGCGATCGGTTGCTGTTGGATACCATCGATCTTGATGACTATGCCAGACCTCGTTATCTGCTATTGGTGTTCAACGATGCCAAAACGGCCCCTGATTTGAAGATCCAGTCAGTGCAGGGGATTGCGGCGTCCAGACACACCGAACAGCAAAGGATCGGCCTGACCTTCAACCAAAAAGCCATTTCGGCCAGTGAGGCGGAATATAGCTGGCCGAATCCTCAACCCTTGAACAATATCAGCATTCGGCCGACGCAGAGCAATACGGTACTGCCACTCGAGATCGATTACCGCAGCGCAGCCAGTGACAGTTGGCACCCTCTGACCAAGCAGGTGGTGTTCTCGGTGAATGGCCGCACCGCTGAGGCAATCCCGCTGAACGGCTTGCTGGTGCAGGGTATCCGCTTAAAAGGCATCAACCAGCAATGGGGCGATTCACTGCCAGAAGTCTCGGCACAGCGCGATAGTCAAACCTTGATATTCAATGCCCAGGGAACCACGCCATTCCTGCTGGCGTGGGGAAATAAAGCGGCCCAGCCTCAGGCGATCCCTTTAGATAGCCTGATCCCGGCAGAGCTGCGTAAAACGATAGATGCCGATGCGTTGCCAGAAGCTGGGTTGCAATCCCAAGTGACCCTGGGCGGCACCGAACGCTTGAGCGCGGTAGATGCCGCAGAAGAGGCCAGTATGTGGAAGAAAGGCCTGCTCTGGCTGCTGCTGGTTGTGGGGGCGGGGGGATTGGTGTTGCTGGCGCTGAAGTTGTGGAAAGAGGTTCAGCAGAAGCCGCAATAGGGCGGGCAGGTGGGATAGAAAACAAGGGGTGATGCTGAATGTGTTGCCCTTTGGTGGTTGATTCAGTTGGTAGATGTCATCTCTGAAGGGATCTATACCGACGACAACAAGTAATCCTCCCTCAATTGTTTGACCGCGCGAAAAATGAAAGAAAGTTAATGATCCCTATGACATCACGGCTTGTTTGGGTTCATATTATAAACTTGTTTATTACGTGGTTAATTTTAAGGATAAGAGTATGTCAACAGTAATAGATAAAGCACTGGACTTCATTGGCGGTATGAACACATCAGTACCCACACCGCATCCCATGGATGAAAGTACCGCTAAGGGAATACTTAAGTATTTGAGAGAATTAGGTGTGCCGGCTAGTGCAGCCGATGTCACTGCACGAGGTATTAAAGAGGGGTGGGATACCGGGTTCACGAAAAAAGTGGCCGGGTGGGCTGATAAAATTCAGTCTGGTGGTCGTGTTGTTATTAAAAATCCTGAATACTTTTCTTCGTACATGCAAGAAGAACTCCGGGCACTAGTTTGAGTTAACCGTTAGCAAATGGGTTAAGTACTCTAGGCGCTTTCACTATCAATGTGGGAGCGTTCCATCTATCAATCACACATTACGAGTGGTATTCGTTATACCAGTTTAAAGAATCCATAATTTCTCTCATTAGGCTATCGGGAAGAATAGATTCATCATCACTGTTAGCCAGTTCGAGTATTTTCCTCGGAGTAAGCCCCACATCGGCTAATAGCGGCCATCTGGTCTGCACATTCTGGACCGTTACAGCATCAGGAACATCATGAAGATTAAAAGGTATGCCCATAATGGCACGTCTGAGCATGCAATTTTTTGTTTCTTTAATGACCAATCCCCCCGGTAAAACTCGCTTATACTTCGTTGCGGTATCCTGAAAAAACAAAGGACTCACGTTTTTAGCGTAAGTCCTTGTTATATTTGGTGGCCCCTACTGGACTTGAACCAGTGACCAAGCGATTATGAGTCGCCTGCTCTAACCAACTGAGCTAAGGGGCCAGGCGGCGTGATTATACGGTAATCATGGGATGCAGGTCTACACCCATAAAACCATATGATGTTTTTATGCACAGTTCTAGCCTGTTGTAATTGCAGGCAGATTTTGCGATAACCGCGGTTAATTCCTTTTAACGGACTGGTGATACTCATGGAACTCTTGGCGCCAAACCTACAGGTGGTGTTCTGCGGCATCAATCCTGGCCTTTCCTCTGCCCATCAGGGCTATCCTTTTGCCAATGGCAGTAACCGTTTCTGGAAGGTGATCCATCAGGCGGGCTTCACCGATCGCCAGTTGGCCCCGGAACAATGGCTACAACTGCAAGAAAACGGTTGTGGGATCACCGCTCTGGTCGCGCGCCCAACGGTGGCGGCCAGTGAACTTTCACGCGATGAACTGCGCGGTGGCGGTGAGGTGCTCAAAGAAAAAATTCTGCGTTACCAACCTCGTGCTTTGGCGATCCTGGGCAAACAGGCGTTCAGCAGTGCGTTTGGCGTGCGTAATGCCGCTTGGGGGCGTCAGGAGATGATGCTGGGTAAAACTGAGGTGTGGGTATTGCCTAATCCCAGTGGATTGAATCGTGCCACGCTGGAGCAGCTTACCGAGAGTTACCGCGAGCTATTCCTGGCGTTAAAATAAGGCATAAAAAAACCCCGGCGAGCCGGGGTTCTTACGAGGTTGTTAAACCTTAGTCATCCAGGAAGCTACGCAGCACTTCTGAACGGCTTGGGTGGCGCAGTTTACGCAACGCTTTGGCTTCGATCTGACGAATACGCTCACGGGTAACGTCGAACTGTTTGCCCACTTCTTCCAGCGTGTGGTCAGTGTTCATATCGATACCGAAACGCATACGCAGCACCTTCGCTTCACGTGCGGTCAGGCCAGCCAGGACGTCATGTGTGGCAGAACGCAGGCTTTCAGAAGTGGCAGAATCCAGTGGCAGCTCGAGGGTGGTATCCTCGATGAAATCGCCCAGATGTGAATCTTCATCATCACCAATCGGCGTTTCCATGGAGATCGGCTCTTTGGCGATCTTCAGTACCTTACGGATTTTGTCTTCTGGCATCAGCATACGCTCGGCCAGCTCTTCCGGCGTTGGCTCACGGCCCATCTCTTGCAGCATCTGGCGCGAAATACGGTTGAGCTTGTTGATCGTCTCAATCATATGCACCGGAATACGGATGGTACGTGCCTGGTCGGCGATAGAGCGGGTGATAGCCTGACGGATCCACCAGGTGGCGTAAGTCGAGAACTTGTAGCCACGACGGTATTCAAACTTGTCTACCGCTTTCATCAAGCCGATGTTGCCTTCCTGGATCAGATCCAGGAACTGCAGGCCACGGTTGGTGTATTTTTTGGCGATCGAGATAACCAGACGCAAGTTGGCTTCAACCATCTCTTTCTTCGCGCGGCGGGCTTTCGCTTCACCGATCGACATACGACGGTTGATGTCTTTCACCTGCTCGATGGTCAGGCCGGTTTCTTCTTCGATCTGACGCAGTTTTTGCAGGCTGCGTTGAACATCTTCATTAACGTCTTTCAGCTTCTCTGACCATGGTTTACCCATTGCCAGTGCCGCTGCGAACCAGGTGTCGCTGGTTTCGTTGCCGGCGAACAGGGTGACGAAGTTTTTCTTCGGCATTTTGCACTGCTCAACGCACAGCTTCATGATGATACGTTCTTGCGTACGAACGCGATCCATCATGGTACGCATGCTGTTGACCAGGAAGTCGAACTGTTTTGGCACCAGGCGGAACTGCTTGAACACTTCAGACAGCTTCAGGATCTCTTCTGCTGCGCTGGCGTGGCTGCGGCCGTTCTTTTTGATAACCAGACGAGTGGCTTCGTACTGATCGCGCAGATCGGTAAACTTCTGGCGCGCCAGTTCAGGATCGATGCTGTTGTCGTCTTCAGCTTCGTCTTCTTCATCTTCGTCTTTGTCGTCGTCGTCCTGCTCTTCGGTGGTTAATTCAGAACCGATGTGAGTAGCGGTAGGGGCGATGTCTTCTTCCGCGTTAGGATCGACGAAGCCGGTGATCAGATCGGACAGGCGTGCTTCGCCAGCCTCGACACGATCGTACTGCTCCAGCAGATAGGTGATGGCTTCAGGGTACTCAGCAACCGAGCACTGCACCTGGTTGATGCCGTCTTCGATACGCTTGGCGATGTCGATTTCGCCTTCACGCGTCAGCAATTCAACGGTACCCATTTCACGCATGTACATGCGCACTGGGTCAGTGGTACGCCCGATTTCAGATTCTACGCTGGACAGCACCTGAGCGGCAGCTTCTTCCGCATCTTCGTCTGTGCTGTTGGTATTTTCAGCCAGCAGCAGGTCATCGGCGTCCGGTGCTTCTTCCATCACCTGGATGCCCATGTCGTTAATCATCTGGATGATGTCTTCGATCTGATCGGAGTCGACGATATCTTCCGGCAGATGGTCATTGACCTCAGCATAGGTCAGATAGCCTTGCTCCTTACCACGTTGGACAAGAAGTTTAAGCTGTGACTGCGGGTTTTGCTCCATAAGACGGTATCCACACTTCAGAGTATTTGGGTTGGTGTCGGTCGGCGAAACCGCCAACAATAGCATTTGGGGCGTTTTTGTTGTTGCCGCGGCCCACTGTGGCGGCATATTGCAGGGCTCTGCCCTCGCATTTATCGGCACTTAAGCCGTTTGGTATTCAGTTTTTCTTCGCCAATGCCAGTTGTAATGACCAGAGTTCCTTGCGTTCGTCTGCATTCAGGCCATGCGTTCTGTCACGTGCAATCAAATCTTCCTGACGTTTCTCCAGCACCGAGTCATAGAGATTCGTCAGAGTATCTAAAAAGTGTTGCTCAACTTGTTCCTCAACGATCATATGGTTCCATGTCGCCAAGGTTTCAAGCTGCTGGCTCAATTTGTTATCTCGGTACAGCTCCAGCAACTGGCCGGTAGTCAGACCCGGCTGCGCTAAACAGGTCTGCACCAGTTCAACAAATAGCGGTAAACCCGCCTGTTTAGTCTGCTCGAGCCCTTCCAGAGAAGGGATAAGTGTAGCCAAACGCGGATTTTGCACCAGTAATCCTATCAGTATACGCATGGTTGTGCGTTTTAGCTGGGGCGCCTGATAAGTATTCGCATTTTCCGCCTGTTTGGGCATCAGCTTGTCGAGCTGGCTATCGTCCAGCAGGCCCAGTTTGCTGCCTAGCTGTTGGCGCAGGTAGAGACGTAATGTCTCGCCCGGCACCTGAGTGATCAGCGGTAGCGCTAAGGTACTCAGTTTGGCACGGCCATCCGGGCTGCTCAGGTCGACCTGTGGCATCAACGTTTCGAACAGGAAAGTGGAAAGCGGCTGCGCCAGCTCCATTCGCTGTTCGAAGGCGTCTTTGCCTTCTTTACGGACCAGGGTGTCCGGGTCTTCACCGTCTGGCAAAAACATAAACCGTAACTGGCGCCCGTCGTTCAGATAGGGCAGTGCGGTTTCTAACGCGCGCCAGGCGGCTTCACGGCCAGCCCTGTCGCCGTCGTAACAGCAGACAACGTTATCGGTAGCGCGGAACAGCAGCTGAATATGTTCAGCCGTTGTCGAGGTTCCGAGTGAGGCAACGGCATAATCAATGCCATATTGCGCTAACGCCACCACGTCCATATAGCCTTCGACCACCAGCAAACGTTGCGGGTTGGCGTGGCTCTGCTGTGCTTCATACAGGCCGTACAACTGACGGCCCTTGTGGAATACTTCGGTTTCCGGCGAGTTCAGGTACTTGGGCATACCGTCGCCCAGTACGCGTCCACCAAAAGCGATTACCCGCCCGCGTTTGTCGCGGATGGGGAACATCACACGCTCGCGGAAGCGATCGTAAGTGCGCCCTTGATCGTTAGTCACCAACATTCCGGCATCGTTCAGTGCTGCCCGGCTGTCGGTATCACGCCCGAAACGTTTTAACGCATTATCCCAACCGGCAGGTGCAAAGCCGATGGCAAAATGGCGGATAACGTCGTCACTCAATCCGCGCTGTTGCAGGTAGTTGCGCGCCTGCGTCCCGTTGGATTGATGCAGTGACTGTTGATAGAACGCGCTGAGCTGTTCCATCAGTTGATATAGGCTTTGACGCTGATGGCGTTCGATTGGCGTCGGTCCGGTGCCTGCCTCGTAAGGCACTTCCAGCCCGTGCATGGTGGCCAGTTCCTCGATGGTTTCGACAAACTCGAGTCTGTCGTAATTCATCAGGAAGTCGACGGCGTTACCGTGCGCTCCACAACCAAAACAGTGATAAAACTGTTTGTCGCCATTAACGGTGAATGAAGGCGTTTTTTCGTGGTGGAACGGACAGCACGCGTGATAGTTTTTGCCCTGCTTTTTAAGCTTTACCCGGGCGTCGATCAGATCGACGATGTCGGTGCGAGCCAGCAAGTCATTGATAAATACACGCGGAATTCGTCCAGCCATAAGCCCCTGTTACGATTGCCTATAAACGAGAACAAGCCGCGCATTCCTTTCGGAAAGCACGGCCTTCGTATGCAACTACTCGGTCTGCGTGTTCTTGAAAAAGAAAAAAATCACGCGGTGGGGTTACCCCCGAAGGATTAATACAGACGAGTGCGGCGTGCGTTTTCGCGAGCCAGTTTCTTCGCGTGGCGTTTTACTGCAGAAGCTTTAGCGCGTTTACGTTCGGTAGTCGGTTTTTCATAGAACTCACGACGACGAACTTCAGCCAAAACACCCGCTTTTTCGCAGGAACGCTTGAAACGACGCAGTGCAACGTCAAATGGCTCGTTTTCACGTACTTTAATTACCGGCATGTGCCTCTCACCTCAATAGAATTCGGTTTGCTGCTGGCCAAGCGCCAGCCTTTTCAAAATGGTGCGGAATTTTACTTCAATGGATGCTGCTTTGTAAAGCACCATAGCAAATTGAAACACGCCGCGTTCCGGCAAACTCGCGCAATTATGCATCGGCCGCCGATTATAGACTAATCAGAAAAAATTGCTCGTTTTTAATCACCCGGCGGGCAACCTTGTGAATCATCGACATAGCGCACCATCGCGGCCAGGGTGCTGCAGGCTGGCGGTAAATGGCGTTGATTGTGATAAACTGGCGGCCGCACGTGAATGATGGGAAATGTAATGCGCGTATTGGGTATAGAAACGTCCTGCGATGAAACCGGTATTGCAGTGTATGACGATCAAGCCGGTTTGTTAGCCAACCAACTCTACAGCCAGGTGAAACTGCATGCCGATTACGGCGGCGTGGTGCCAGAACTGGCTTCCCGCGATCACGTGCGCAAGACAGTGCCGCTGATCCAGGCCGCACTGAAAGAGGCGAACCTGAAGCCTACCGATATCGATGGCGTGGCGTATACCGCCGGGCCGGGTCTGGTGGGGGCCTTGTTGGTTGGGGCAACCATTGGCCGCGCGTTGGCGTTTGCCTGGGGCGTGCCTGCGGTGCCGGTGCATCATATGGAAGGCCACTTGCTGGCACCGATGCTGGAAGACAACCCTCCGGAGTTTCCGTTTGTGGCACTGCTGGTGTCTGGCGGCCATACCCAACTGATCAGCGTGACCGGGATCGGTGAATATACTTTGCTGGGGGAGTCGGTTGACGACGCCGCTGGCGAAGCGTTCGACAAAACGGCCAAGCTGTTAGGGCTGGATTATCCCGGCGGGCCGATGCTGTCGAAAATGGCGCAGCAGGGCACTGAAGGGCGTTTTACCTTCCCACGCCCAATGACCGATCGCCCAGGGCTGGATTTCAGTTTCTCCGGCCTGAAGACCTTTGCCGCCAATACCATCCGCTCTAACGGCAACGACGATCAAACCCGTGCCGATATTGCCCGTGCTTTTGAAGATGCGGTGGTGGATACGCTGGCGATCAAATGCAAACGCGCGCTGGAGCAGACCGGGTTTAAACGCCTGGTGATGGCCGGTGGCGTCAGCGCCAACCGCACGTTGCGCAGCAAGCTGGCAGAGCTCATGAAAAAACGCGGTGGTGAAGTGTTCTATGCCCGCCCGGAATTCTGCACCGACAATGGGGCCATGATCGCTTATGCCGGGATGGTTCGAATGAAGAACGGGGGTAACCCGGAGTTGGGCGTTACCGTACGCCCACGTTGGCCGCTGGCAGAGCTGCCTGCGGTGTAAAAGCCAAGGGCCGGAATTTCCGGCCTTTCAATCATTCTTCTTTGTGTTCTTCCTGTTCTAAAACACCGTCTTTCTTCTTGCGGAACTTACCCCAGATCTTCCCTTCCTGGCCGCGCCATAGGCGCTGGATATTGTCGTGATGACGCATCAGGATCAGGCAGGAGAGCATCGCCACCGGGAAGGTAAACTGCGGTTTGAACCACCAGACGTAGAACGGTGCAATCAGTGCGCTGACGATCGCCCCGAGCGAGGAATAGCCGCTCAGTAGCACGGTCAACAGCCAGGTCCCGGTCATCAGGCCGGTGAGATCCCAGCCGATCGGCGCAATGGCACCGAACGCCGTCGCCACGCCCTTGCCTCCACGGAAGTGGAAGAACACCGGGTAGATATGCCCAAGACAGGCGGCGATTGCCGTCAGGCCCAGATACAGCGGTGGGACGTTGAACGCATAGGCCAACCAGACTGGCAGCATCCCTTTTAGTATATCGAACACCAACACCGTAGCCGCCGCCAGGCGGCCGCCGATACGCAGGACGTTGGTCGCCCCTGGATTTCCCGATCCATGTTCACGCGGATCCGGTAGCCTGGCGATCCGGCAAACCAGGATCGCGCTGGAAATTGAGCCACACAGATACGCGAAGATAATCATGCCAAGCGCGGTAGCACTCATAACGCGGTTCCGTCTAATAATGGTCGTTTTACTCGCAACATCTATGGATAATACGCATATTCCGTCGGAAGTGGTATCCGGCAAGGCCAAAAACTGAGAATGACGTGATGGATATCGTATTTATTGAAGAGCTTACCGTGATCACCACCATTGGCGTTTATGATTGGGAACAAACCATTGCGCAAAAGCTGGTGTTCGATATCGAAATGGCGTGGGACAACCGCCAGGCAGCCGCCAGCGATGATGTGAATGATTGCCTGAGCTATGCCGATATCAGCGATGCGGTCATCCAGCATGTGCAGCCCAATCGTTTTGCGCTGGTGGAGCGTGTCGCAGAGGAGGTATCCGAAATTTTGCTACGGCGCTTTAAATCTCCCTGGGTCCGTATTAAGGTCAGCAAGCCGGGTGCAGTCGCGCACGCCAGCCGGGTTGGGGTGATCATCGAACGCGGTCAGCGCCCAGCCTGACAAGTTGTCACCAATATGCAACTAAAGACCGATATGCTGGTCTGTAACTAGAATTGTTTAAGCGGCAAGGTATTGAACACTGCCGCTTTTTTGTGCTCGTACCTTTAATAGCGTTAAATTTGAAATGGGGTAGTGGTCTGATGGCGGACATGCATTCATTGTTTGTGGCATTCGTGCTTGGGGTAGTCGAAGGGCTGACAGAGTTCCTGCCGGTTTCCTCTACCGGGCACATGATTATCGTTGGTGAGTTACTGGGTTTTACCGGCGATAAGGCGAAAACCTTCGAAGTTATTATCCAACTGGGTTCGATCCTGGCGGTGGTAGTGGTGTTCTGGCGCCGTCTGTTTGGCCTGATCGGCATTCACTTTGGTGGCAAACCTGTTCCTCATGAAGGACAGACGGCAGGGCAATTGAAGTTGGGCCATATCCTGCTGGCGATGATCCCGGCGGTAGCGCTGGGGTTGCTGCTCCACGATATGATCAAATCGCTATTTGAACCGAAAAACGTGATGTATGCGTTAGTGGTCGGGGGCCTGTTGCTGTTGGCCGCCGAATGGCTGAAACCGAAAAAACCAAGCGCGGTCGGGCTGGATGATATTACCTATCGGCAGGCCTTTTTGATCGGTTGCTTCCAGTGTCTGGCGCTGTGGCCTGGTTTTTCCCGTTCCGGCTCTACCATTTCGGGGGGCATGCTGGTGGGCGTGAGCCGTTTTGCGGCCTCGGAGTTCTCCTTTATTCTGGCAGTGCCAATGATGATCGGGGCCAGCGGCCTGGATCTGTACAAGAGCCTGCACTTCCTGACGCTCAGTGACCTGCCGATGTTTGCCGTCGGTTTCGCTACCGCGTTTGTGGTAGCGCTAATCGCCATCAAGACCTTCCTGCAGTTGATCAAGCGTATCTCGTTTGTGCCTTTCGCCATCTACCGCTTTATCGTCGCGGCGGCGGTCTACATGGTGTTTATTAATTAATTCTGGCACCAGCTCGAACGTTTTCTCTTCTCCAATAGTGGGCTCTTGGCCCACTATGTTCATATTACTTGTGTTGGCGCATTCGATTGGTCGCTACCAGTGGCTTCAAATTCCATCAATGAGGAAATCTATTGCCGTTTTTGCAGTAGACGGTGAATTGCATTGTTAAAACGTTCTGTACTCATCGCTGAAACAGCCGTGTTCATCATGAAAACGATTTAATGCCTCGAGAGTTCCCTTGTTTTCTTCCTGCCATTTTTTCGTTGCGTGATTATGTAGTTTGGCAGCAAAGCTGGCGTTAAGGTTAATACCCATATTATTAATAAGTCTATTATTTACTGTCATGTATGTACTCCTGCTGTTGTCTGCACCACATCATACACATATTTAAAAAGGCGATAGCGCGAGGGGTCCCCAAATAATGGTGCTGCTTAATCTTGCTCATTTAGCACCCCTTCTCCCCACTTTTGGTCCGACCAATGCCGGAAAAATGTGAACCTCTGGCACATAAACGGCAAAAACCCAAACAGACACATTGCATGTTTTTAACAGTAAGTTAACTATCGGTTATCAATCATATGACTTCGCCCTGTTAGTACGACCCATTAAGCGGAGGAGTATGTAAATAATCGCGGGAGTTATCTACATGGAAGTCTGGCAACAAGTTTATGATCCCATTGGTAATATCTGGCTATCAAGTGCGGTCGCGGCGCTGCCCATTGCGTTTTTTTTCTTGGCGTTGATTAAACTGAAGCTCAAGGGGCATATTGCAGCAACGTTAACCGTTGGTATAGCTTTGCTGGTGGCGTTATTCCTCTACCGGATGCCCATCGATCGAGCGCTCGCTGCGGTGGTTTATGGTTTTTTCTATGGGCTGTGGCCGATAGCCTGGATCATTATTGCCGCAGTATTTGTCTACCAGATTTCGGTGAAAACCGGGCAGTTTGACATCATCCGCTCTTCCATTCTCTCTATCACCCCCGACCAACGTTTACAGATGCTGATCGTTGGCTTCTGTTTTGGTGCCTTTTTGGAAGGTGCCGCCGGGTTTGGCGCACCGGTAGCCATTACCGCCGCCTTGTTGGTTGGGCTGGGATTCAATCCGTTGTATGCCGCAGGGCTTTGCCTGATCGTCAACACTGCACCGGTGGCTTTCGGCGCTATGGGCATCCCGATTATCGTTGCGGGCCAGGTGACCGGGTTGGACAGCTTTGCAATTGGGCAGATGGTCGGGCGCCAATTGCCGTTCCTGACGATTATCGTGCTGTTCTGGATCATGGCGATTATGGACGGTTGGCGCGGCATTAAAGAAACCTGGCCTGCGGTGGTCGTGGCGGGGGGCAGCTTTGCCTTGGCGCAGTATCTCAGCTCTAACTTTCTTGGGCCAGAGTTGCCAGACATCATCTCCTCGCTGGTTTCACTGGTATGCCTGACGCTGTTTCTGCGGGTTTGGCAGCCAAAACGCCTGTTCCGATTTGATAATGCCGAGGGGGCCGTCGCCGACCAAACGCTGGTGCAGCAGCACTATGGTTTAGGGCAGGTTATTCGCGCCTGGATGCCGTTTATTTTCCTGACCGCTACGGTCACCCTGTGGAGCATCCCGCCGTTTAAAGCATTGTTCGCGCAAGGTGGTGCGCTGTACGAGTGGGTGTTCTCTATTCCGGTGCCTTTTCTGGATAAGTTGGTGGCCAAAATGCCGCCGGTGGTGGCAAATATCACGCCTTATGTCGCCGTTTTCAAACTTGACTGGTTCTCTGCCACCGGCACCGCCATTATGGTTGCTGCGATCGCCTCTGTGATTTATTTGCGCATGAAGCCCAAAGACGCGCTCACCACGCTGGCTGAAACGCTAAAGGCGTTGATGTTGCCCATTTATTCCATTGGCATGGTGTTAGCCTTTGCCTTTATTTCCAACTATTCCGGCCTGTCGGCAACCTTGGCGTTGGCATTGGCACATACCGGCAGCGCGTTCACCTTTTTCTCACCGTTCCTTGGCTGGTTGGGCGTGTTCCTGACCGGCTCAGACACTTCGTCCAACGCGTTGTTTGCCGCTCTGCAGGCCACCACCGCCCAGCAGATTGGCGTTTCGGATGTGCTGTTGGTTGCGGCTAACACCACCGGCGGAGTCACAGGCAAAATGATTTCACCACAGTCTATCGCGATTGCCTGTGCCGCCGTGGGGTTGGTGGGGAAAGAGTCTGATCTGTTCCGCTTTACGGTAAAACACAGCCTGATCTTCACCTGTATGGTGGGGGTTATTACTACGCTTCAGGCTTACTGGCTGACCTGGATGATCCCATGACTGTAAATCTTCAACCTACTGATCCACTCCGCTCGGCCGATCGTTTGGTTGAGCGTATCAAGGTGATGATCCGTGAACGCCAACTGGAAATGGGGATGCGCTTGCCCGCCGAGCGCCAGTTGGCCAACGAGTTGGGCGTCTCGCGTTCCTCTTTACGTGAGGCGATTCAAAAGCTGATTGGTGAAAAAGCGCTCATCAGCCGACGTGGCGGCGGAACCTATATCTGCGACGAGCTTTCCCCCTGGTCGGAGCAATGCATCGTGGAACCGCTAAGAACCTTGGTTGCCGACGATCCTGACTATCGTTATGACATTCTGGAAGCTCGCCACGCCATTGAGGCCAGCACCGCCTGGCACGCGGCAATGCGCGCCACCGCCGCAGACAAAGAGAAGCTACAGGCTTGCTTTGACGCCATGTTGGCGCTTCAAGAGAGCGATCATCCTGAACTTGCCGCTCAGGCGGATGTGCGCTTCCATTTGGCGATTGCCGAGGCTTCACACAACGTGGTGTTGCTGCAAACCATGCGCGGCTTTTTCGATTTAATGCGTTCCTCCGTCATGCATAGCCGCCAGCGTATGTACACCCAGCCAACGATCTTCACCCGTCTGACTGAACAGCACGAGGAACTGCTGCTGGCGATCCTGGCAGGCGATCCTGAACGGGCGGGTAAAGCGGCCAAATCTCACCTGGGATTCGTGCATTCCACCATTAAAAATCTGCATGAAGATGAGGCCAGGCAGGCGCGTATAACCCGCCTTCCTGATGACAATTCACCGTAACAAAGGGAGATCGTTTGATGATTATCTCAGCAGCCACGGATTATCGCGCTGCGGCACAACGTAAACTGCCGCCGTTTCTGTTTCACTACATTGATGGCGGCGCTTATGCCGAACACACTTTACGGCGTAACGTGGAAGATCTGGCTCAGGTCGCATTGAGGCAGCGTGTTCTTAAGAACATGTCGGCGCTCAGCCTGGAAACCAAACTGTTTAACGAAACTTTGGCCATGCCTGTTGTCCTTGGCCCGGTAGGGTTATGTGGCATGTATGCCCGCCGTGGGGAGGTGCAGGCCGCGCGCGCCGCAGAACAACAAGGCATTCCGTTTACGCTTTCCACCGTATCGGTGTGCCCAATCGAAGAGGTGGCGCCGGCCATCAAGCGGCCCATGTGGTTCCAGCTGTATGTGTTGAAGGATCGTGGATTTATGCGTAATGCCTTGGAGCGGGCGAAAGCCGCGGGCTGTACCACCTTGGTCTTCACCGTGGATATGCCGACACCAGGCGCCCGTTACCGCGATGCACATTCGGCAATGAGTGGCCCCTATGCCGCCCAGCGGCGCTATTGGCAAGCCGTTACCCATCCTGCCTGGGCGTGGGATGTTGGCCTGAATGGGCGCCCGCACGATCTGGGCAATATTTCCGCTTACCTCGGAAAGCCCACCGGACTAGCAGATTATATCGGGTGGCTGGGGGCCAACTTTGACCCTTCGATTTCATGGAGTGATTTGGAATGGATCCGTGATTTCTGGCAGGGACCGATGGTGATAAAGGGCATTCTCGACGCCGACGATGCGCGTGATGCCGTGCGTTTTGGTGCTGACGGGATTGTGGTTTCCAACCACGGTGGTCGCCAACTGGATGGGGTACTTTCTTCTGCTCGTGCGTTGCCGATGATTGCCGATGCGGTGAAAGGGGATATCACCATCCTGGCAGACAGCGGGATACGTAGCGGATTAGACGTGGTGCGCATGATCGCGCTTGGGGCGGACAGTGTGTTGCTTGGGCGTGCTTATCTCTATGCGCTGGCGACAGCAGGCCAGGC
This sequence comes from Serratia sp. JSRIV006, assembly GCF_019968685.1. Lineage (NCBI taxonomy): Bacteria > Pseudomonadati > Pseudomonadota > Gammaproteobacteria > Enterobacterales > Yersiniaceae > Serratia > Serratia sp. JSRIV006. The sequence continues at coordinate 4,985,358 of NZ_CP074137.1, read as the reverse complement.
TGGGGTGGAAAATCTGCTCGCATTGATCAAAAAAGAGATGTGCGTAGCGATGACGCTCACGGGGGCGAAAAGTATCGCTGAAATCAGCCGTGATTCGTTGGTGCTGGAGGGGTAGGTAGGGGCGCATACCGCGCCCGTTTTACCTAAGGCTGAGGTTCTTGCTGTTTCTTCCAGTCCGCCAACGCCTGCTGACGGCGGCGTTTGACCTCGTCGCGGATCGCCAGCCCTTGCAGGCCACTTTCCACCACCTCTTTGACCGAAACCGCGTTGGCGACCTGATAGGCCTGGCGCAGGTAATCGCCCTGCGGATAAGGGTTGTTTTCAAAACCGGTACGCCCGCGGGCATCGGCTTCGCTGGTGAGGATCATCTGCTCCAGCCGCTGCGGTTTACGCCACACGTCGATGGCATCAAACAGTTTTAACAGCGTTTCTGGCCGCAGTTTATTGGCCGTGTGGATCAGGTCGTGGTACTCCGCTACCAGCTTCGCCAGCTCACGTACTGGATTAGGAACACGCAGCCGTTGGCAAAGCTTCTCTACCAGCCTGACGCCCGCAGGGCCATGGCCATAGTGGTGTGGCCAGAGTTCTTGCGGCGTGATGCCTTTCCCGAGATCGTGGCACAGCGCCGCGAAGCGGATATCTACCTCGGGGCTGAGCTGGGTGGCAATCGCCAGCGTCATCAGTGTGTGTACGCCAGTATCAATTTCCGGGTGCCATTTCTCTGGGGCTGGCACGCCAAACAGGGCGTCGATTTCCGGGAACAGCACTTTCAACGCTCCGCAGTCGCGAAGCACCTGGAAATACACCTGCGGGCTCTGGCTCTGTAATGCCTTCTCGGTCTCTTTCCACACGCGCTCCGCCGTCAGGGAGGCCAGTTCACCGCTTTCGGCCATCTGTTGCATCAGCGCGCTGGTTTCAGGGGCGACGGTAAAACCCAGGGAGGCAAAGCGGGCGGCAAAACGCGCCACGCGTAACACTCGCAGCGGATCTTCGCCAAAAGCGTCGGAGACATGGCGTAACAGGCGGGCGTCGAGATCGGCCTTGCCGTTATAGGGGTCAACCAGTACTCCATCATCACCCCGCGCCATGGCGTTGATGGTGAGATCGCGCCGCAGCAGATCCTCTTCCAGCGTCACGTCCGGGGCGGCGTAGCAGGTAAATCCGGTGTAACCCTGGCCGGATTTGCGCTCGGTGCGGGCCAGCGCATACTCCTCATGAGTTTGCGGGTTGAGGAATACCGGGAAGTCTTTACCCACCTGCTGATAGCCAAGAGCCAATAGGTCGGCAGGCGTTGCGCCGACCACCACCCAGTCGTGATCCACTACCGGTAAGTTAAGCAGGGTGTCACGGACGGCACCGCCGACCAGGTAAATTTTCACGGTTTAACTCCTATCAATAGCTCGTTTGATCAGATTACATCAATTGGGCAACGGATGCGTCAGGCAATAAAAAAGCGCCCGAAGGCGCTTAAACTGGCGGAACCGCAATCAGTTCATCCAGCGGTTATTCTTGCGGCGTGGGATCAGGTGCGGCAACAGCAGGCCGAGCAGCAAACCAACGCCGGCAACGCCGCCGCCGTACATGAACCATTGCAGAATAATGGTGCGCTGTTTGTCATCAAGTTGCAGATTCACCGCGTTCACCTTCTTCTGCGCCACAACCAGCTGATTTTTCAGATCCTGGTTTTCCTGCTGCAGGCCGCTGATGGTGCTATCGCTGGCGGCCACTTTCTGCTGCATTTCGGCGGTGCGCTGGTTCCAGCTATTATCAATATTGGCCAGCTTGTCGGTCAGGGTTTTCACCTGCTGTTCCAGCTCTGGCACCTGGGTGCGCAGGCTTGGCGTCTGGCTCAGCTGATCCAGCGGGATCCAGACGCTGCGTCCTTTGGAATCGCGGATCTGGCCGTAGCTGGTGCTGTCATTGACGCTCAACAGCGTGACTTCTTCACCGGCATTCAAGGTGCCGACGATACGGTATTGGTTACCTGGGCCGCTATGGACATAAGTATTTAATTCATCGGAGATATAGCGTTTATCTTCGGCATGTGCGCCCCAAGTGATGCTAAAACTCAGCACGGCAAGGCAAATCAGGCGTAATTTCTGCATTATGTCATCGTTTCTGCGTGGATTTATGGAACGATAGTAGAGCGTTCAGTCTGACGGCGCAACGCCAAAACCGGAATGGGAACTATCTTACTATGCTAAATCCCGTCAGTTGCGCAGCATTCTATAACGTAACAGGTTTTTTCTGCAGTTGGCAGAGTCAAGTCAGGGGGAATCGCGGTAAGATACTCTCACTGTGCGTCGTCGGGCTGAGTGCGGCCGGCAGACTCCGCCGCCGTGAAGACTCACGCGAATGCCTAACCTATTGGTGTAAAAGAACTATGAGCGTTGAAATAGAACTGAAGTTTATTGTTTCCCCCGCAGCGATTGCCAGCCTACCGGAGCGGATTGCCGCCTGGCCTAATCAGCATTCTGCGCCGCAGAAGCTGACCAATATCTACTATGAAACCGCCGACAACTTCCTGCGCAACCATGATATGGGCCTGCGTATTCGCGGTTTTGACGATAGCTATGAAATGACCATCAAAACCGCCGGTTCGGTTGTGGGGGGGCTGCACCAGCGGCCGGAATTTAACGTCGCCATCGCCAAACCCGCGCTGGCGCTGAAAAAATTCCCGGCGGATATCTGGCCGGAGGGCTGCAAGCTGGCCCCGTTGCAAAAGGCGTTGCAGCCGCTGTTCCGTACTGACTTTGTGCGTGAAAAGTGGGTGGTCACTTTCGGCGCAAGCGAGATTGAGATTGGCCTCGACCAGGGTGAAGTGCGCGCGGGTGACCTCGCTGAACCGTTATGCGAGCTGGAACTGGAGCTGAAAAGCGGTGAGACTGCTGATTTGCTGGCATTGGCAGCCGCATTGGCGGAACAGGGTGGTTTACGCCAGGGTAGCCTCAGTAAAGCGGCTCGGGGCTATCATCTGGCGCAGGGCAATGCCGAACGTGAGTTACGCCCATTAAGCGTGATGAAGCCTGCACCTAAGTCCACGGTAGAACAAGGCATGGTTGCCGCTTTCGAGCTGGCGCTGAGCCATTGGCAGTATCACGAAGAGCTGTGGCTGCGTGGCGACAAGCAGGCACGCCGTGCGGTAATGGAAGCCATCGGTCTGATCCGCCAGGCGCTGGTGATCTTTGGCGGCTTGGTTCCGCGCAAGGCAAGCACCGATCTGCGCGCTCGGCTGACGGCTTTGGAGCCTTTGCTGGTGGATAAAACCACCCAGCCGCAGGAGCTGTGCTACGGCACGGAGTATCTGCAATGTAAGTTGGCACTCACATCGTGGTTGATCACCGGCGCATGGCGGCCGTTTATCGATGCCAAATCGCAGGCTAAGCTGGATGGTTCATTCAAGCGTTTTAGCGATATCATGCTGGGCCGTAGCGCCGCAGAGCTGAAAGAAGCCTTTACGCGCACCCTGAATGAAGATGAATATCAAGAGCAACTGCCACGCCTGACGCGCCAGGTGCTGGCGTTTATCCTGCTTTCTGGTGCCTATCCAGATAGCGAAACCGGGCCGTATATCGACAGTTGGCGCGAACTGCAATCAGCCATTGCCGAGCGTCGTCAGGGTTGGTACGAAGCCAGCCGCAAACAGGCATTATCCCATGCGCCATTCTGGTTAAACGGCGCGGTTCGTTAACTCCAGCGGGCCTGCCGGGCTGCAGGCCATAGAACGGGTCATTCACTATGTTGCCACTCTCTGCTGCGTTACAGCTTCAGGCACAGAACATCGTGCAGCGATTTCAGGAAACTCAGGGCGCGGAGTTAATGCTCAGCGCCGCAGAACAAAGCGTTCTGGCGTCGAGTGATTTTGTCAGCGACATGTTGCTCGGCCATCCTGAATGGTTGGTAACGTTACGCCAGCAGCCGCCGGTGGCCGATGAGTGGCAGCACTATGCCGCCTGGTTGCAGGATGAGCTTGAAGAGGTGCAGGACGAAGCGCAGCTAATGCGCGTGCTGCGCCTGTTTCGCCGTGAGAGCCTGGTGCGTATTGCCTGGGCGCAGGCTCAGCAGCTATGTACCACGCAAGAAACGCTACAACAGCTGAGTGCTCTGGCAGAAACGCTGATCGTCAGCGCTCGTGACTGGCTCTATCAAACCTGTTGCCGCGAGTGGGGCACGCCTTGCAATGCCGATGGCGTGCCGCAGCCTTTGCTGATCCTGGGGATGGGCAAACTCGGCGGTGGTGAACTGAACTTCTCCTCTGATATCGATCTGATCTTTGCCTATCCGGAAAACGGCCACACCCAAGGCGGGCGGCGTGAGCTGGATAACGCCCAATTCTTTACCCGCCTGGGGCAACGGCTGATCAAAGCGTTGGATCAGCAAACCATCGACGGCTTTGTCTACCGCGTCGATATGCGTCTGCGGCCGTTTGGCGATAGCGGCCCGCTGGTGATGAGCTTTGCCGCGCTGGAAGATTATTATCAGGAGCAGGGGCGCGATTGGGAACGCTACGCGATGGTCAAGGCGCGCCTGATGGGGGGGCATGAAGATGCCTACAGCCAGGAGCTGCGTAAGACATTGCGGCCATTCGTGTTCCGTCGCTATATCGATTTCAGCGTGATCCAGTCGCTGCGTAATATGAAGGGCATGATTGCCCGCGAAGTGCGGCGGCGGGGGCTGAAGGACAACATCAAGCTGGGTGCCGGTGGCATCCGCGAAATCGAATTTATCACCCAGGTCTTCCAACTGATCCGTGGTGGGCGTGAGCCCAGTTTGCAGGGGCGATCACTGCTGCCGACGTTGCAGGCGGTGGGTGAACTGGGGTTGTTGACCGCGCAGCAGGTCGCAGAGCTGAGTGACGGCTATCTGTTCCTGCGGCGGCTGGAGAATCTGTTGCAGGCGATTGCCGACCAGCAGACCCAGACCCTGCCGCAGGACGAGCTGGATCAGGCGCGACTGGCCTGGGGAATGGACCAGCCGGACTGGCCGTCGTTGATGATGGTGCTGGACGAGCACATGCGCCAGGTCCGTACGGTATTTGATGACCTGATTGGCGACGATAGCCCAGACGTAGGCGAAGATCCCAACTACCAGCATTACCACAGCCTGTGGCAGGATGCGTTGGATGAGAGCGAGCTAGAGCCACTGACGCCCCATCTGGACGAAGAGGCGCGGCGGCAGATGCTGCGTTCCATCGCCGACTTCCGCCACGACGTGGACAAACGCACCATTGGCCCGCGTGGCCGTGACGTGCTGGATCAACTGATGCCACGCTTGCTGGCCGAAGTGTGTTCGCGCGTGGACGCTGCCACGGCTCTGACGCGCCTGACCCAGCTGTTGCTAAGCATCGTGACCCGCACCACCTACCTCGAGCTGCTGGTGGAATACCATGCCGCTCTCAGCCACCTGATCCGCCTTTGTGCCGCATCCCCGATGGTGGCCAGCCAACTGGCGCGTTACCCACTGTTGCTCGACGAGCTGTTGGATCCGGCCACGCTGTACCAACCGGTGGCTCCGGATGCCTATCGTAGCGAACTGCGCCAATACCGCCTGCGGGTGCCGGAAGACGATGAAGAACAGCAGTTGGAAGCGTTGCGGCAGTTCAAGCAGGCACAACACTTGCGCATTGCCGCTGCGGATATCGCCGAGGTGCTGCCGGTGATGAAAGTGAGCGATCACTTAACCTATCTGGCCGAGGCGATCATTGATGCGGTGGTGCAGCAGGCGTGGAAAGACATGGTCGCGCGCTACGGTCAGCCGACTCATCTACATGAGCGGGAGGGGTTAGGGTTCGCGGTGATCGGCTACGGTAAGCTGGGGGGCTGGGAACTGGGCTATAGCTCGGATCTAGATCTGGTGTTCCTGCTGGATTGTCCACCAGACGTCATGACGGATGGCGATCGCTGCATCGATGGCCGTCAGTTCTATCTGCGCCTGGCGCAGCGGGTGATGCATTTGTTCAGCACCCGCACCTCTTCCGGCATTCTCTATGAGGTGGATGCCCGTCTGCGTCCTTCCGGAGCTGCCGGGATGCTGGTCAGCACCGTCGAAGCCTTTGCCGATTATCAGCGTAACGAAGCCTGGACCTGGGAGCATCAGGCTCTGGTGCGGGCGCGCATCGTGTATGGCGATCCGGCGCTGCATCAGCAGTTCGATGCGATCCGCCGCGAAATTTTGTGCAAACCGCGTGAAGTGAACAAGCTGCAGCAGGAGGTGCGTGAAATGCGCGAGAAAATGCGCAACCATCTGGGCAGCAAACAGCGCGATCTGTTTGATATCAAAGCGGACGAAGGCGGGATCACCGATATCGAATTTATTGCCCAATACCTGGTCTTAGGTTATGCCGCGGGTGAACCACGCCTGACGCGTTGGTCGGATAACGTGCGTATCTTTGAGCTGATGGCTAATTACGACATCATGCCGGAAGACGAGGCCCAGGCGTTGACCCAGGCTTATGTCACCATGCGTGATGAGATCCACCATCTGGCGTTACAGGAACACTCCAGCAAAGTCAGCAGCGAGCTGTTTGCTGCCGAGCGTGAGCAGGTGCGCGCCAGTTGGAGCAAATGGCTGGGCTGAGGGAGACGTATTGTTTGCCTAAGCATTGAGCTGGTAGGCAGTTTTTACGGGTATTGCGGGCTATTATGCTAATATCTGCCGAATTTATTTTTATGACTTGTTTGGAGTTATCGGATGAAAGTTACACTACCTGATTTTCGCCGCGCCGGTGTGTTGGTGGTTGGTGACGTCATGTTGGATCGCTATTGGTATGGGCCGACCAGCCGTATTTCACCGGAAGCGCCGGTGCCGGTGGTCAAGGTTGAAACCATCGAAGAGCGTCCCGGTGGTGCGGCTAACGTCGCGATGAACATCGCCTCGTTAGGGGCCAATTCGCGCCTGGTGGGTCTGACGGGGATCGACGACGCGGCGCGTGCGCTGAGCGCCAAGCTCAACGAAGTTAACGTGCGCTGTGACTTTGTCTCGGTCCCTACGCACCCGACCATCACCAAGCTGCGCGTACTTTCCCGTAACCAACAGCTGATCCGCCTGGACTTCGAGGAAGGTTTCTCCAACGTCGATCCGCAGCCGATCATGGAGCGTATCCAGCAGGCATTGCCGCAGATTGGCGCACTGGTACTGTCGGATTACGCCAAGGGCGCGCTGAGCAAGGTGCAAGGCATGATCGCATTGGCGCGTGCGGCGAAGGTTCCGGTACTGATCGACCCGAAAGGCACCGATTTTGAACGTTACCGTGGCGCCACGCTGCTGACCCCAAACCTGTCCGAATTTGAAGCCGTGGTCGGTCATTGTCAAAGTGAAGAAGAGCTGGTGACGCGTGGGATGAAGCTGGTGGCGGACTTTGAACTGTCTGCACTGCTGATCACCCGTTCCGAGCAGGGGATGACGTTGCTGCAACCGGGCCGTGAGCCGTTGCATCTGCCAACCCAGGCGCAGGAAGTGTTCGACGTGACCGGTGCCGGTGATACGGTGATCGGTGTGCTGGCCACCGCCCTGGCGGCGGGTAATACTCTGGAAGAGTCCTGCTTCTTGGCTAACGCCGCCGCCGGTGTGGTGGTGGGTAAGTTGGGCACCTCGACCGTCTCGCCAGTCGAGCTGGAAAACGCCATTCGTGGCCGCGCCGAAACCGGCTTTGGTGTAATGACAGAAGCCGAGCTGAAAAAAGCAGTAGCACAGGCGCGCCAACGCGGCGAGAAAGTGGTGATGACCAACGGCATCTTCGACATTCTGCACGCAGGCCATGTCTCGTACCTGGCGAATGCGCGCAAATTGGGCGATCGCCTGATCGTGGCGGTGAACAGCGATGCGTCAACCAAACGCCTGAAAGGGGAAACCCGCCCGGTTAACCTGTTGGAAAACCGTATGGTGGTGTTGGGCGCGCTGGGAGCCGTGGATTGGGTAGTGCCGTTTGAAGAAGATACGCCGCAACGCCTGATCGCCGAAGTTCTGCCAGATCTACTGGTGAAGGGCGGTGACTACCAGCCGCATGAGATTGCTGGCAGTGCTGAAGTCTGGGCCAACGGTGGCGATGTGCGGGTACTGAACTTTGAAGATGGGTTATCCACCACCAACATCATCAAGGCCATCAAGGATGGGCGCGGTTAATATTTTTTGACTGTAGGGGCGCTGAGCACTGCGCCCGAAAAAGACGACGGGTAAACAGGGTGGTTTGCAGTGAGTGGACTTAAGCAGGAGCTGAGTTTAGCGCAGGGCGTTGGGCTATTGTCCACTTCACTGCTGGGTACAGGGGTCTTTGCCGTTCCGGCATTGGCGGCGCAGGTGGCGGGGGGCGACAGCCTGTGGGCCTGGCCAATACTGATTGTGCTGGTATTCCCGATCGCCATCGCTTTTGCGGCGTTGGGCCGCCATTTCCCCAGTGCCGGTGGTGCCGCACATTTTGTCGGCCTGGCTTTTGGGCCACGCATGGCAAAGGTAACCGCTTGGCTGTTCCTCTCTGTGATCCCCGTTGGCTTGCCTGCCGCATTACAAATCGCCGCAGGATTCTGGCAGGCCACCTTTGGTTGGGATGCCAACGGCCTGTTGCTGGTGCAAATTGTCACGCTAGTGGTGATTTGGCTGCTTGGCACACGCAGCGCCGGTTCCAGTGCCAATATTCAGACCTTGATTGCCCTTCTGGTGATAGCTCTGGTGGGGGCTATCTGGTGGCAAGGCGGCATTACCCCATCCCAAATCCCATGGCCTGCGGTCAGCGATATTTCTCCTCCTAATATGTTTAACGCGTTGGCGGTGATGTTCTGGTGCTTTGTCGGGCTGGAGGCTTTTGCTCATCTGGCGACCGAGTTTCGCCATCCAGAGCGGGACTTTCCGCGTGCGTTAATGCTCGGGCTGTTGGTGGCGGGGGCGGTCTATTGGGGCTGTACCGTAGCGGTGCTGCACTTCCATGCTTACGGCGAACATCAGGCGGCGGCCGCTTCGTTGCCGGGGATTGTGGTGCAACTGTTTGGCGAGCATGCGCTGTGGATTGCCTGCATCATCGGCTATCTGGCCTGTTTTGCCAGCGTGAATATCTACACCCAGAGCTTTGCCCGCCTGGTCTGGTCACAGGCCCAGGAAAAGCCTGCTAGCGGCTTAGCCAAACTCTCTGCGGGTCAGGTGCCGGTCAATGCATTGAGCGCAGTGGTAGGTTGCTGCCTGCTGTTCACTTTGCTGATCTATACCCTGAAGCTGCCGCTGGATACGTTGCTGGTGTATGCCAATGGCATTTTCGTGCTGATTTATCTGCTGTGTATGTTGGCGGGTTGGCGGATCTTGCAGGGGCGTTCGCGGCTGATGGCGATCGTCGGATCCGCTTTGTGCTTGTTGTTACTAGTGATTATCGGCTGGAAAAGCCTGTATGCGCTGGCGATGTTGGTGCTGATTTGGCTGGTGCTGCCGCGTAAAACGCCGGCGGTGGTCTCCAAGCAATAAGGGCGCATTGATGCGCCCCTTACAATAAACTTATTCGTCTGCTGGCTTGGCTACCGGTGCGGTATCCAGCTTGCCTTCCAATTCAGTCAGGCGCTGTTCCAGCAATGCCAGCTTCTCGCGGGTGCGCAGCAGGACTTGAGTCTGCACGTCAAATTCTTCGCGGTTAACCAGATCCAGACGGGTCAACTGCGCTTGCAGTACCTGGCGGATTTTTTTCTCAACGTCTTCCCCGAATTCACGTACGCCTTTAGGCATCGACTCTTGGACCTGGCGTGCGATCTGTTCAATTTTTTTCGGGTCAATCATGGCGTTTCCCTTTCTGATATTTGGTGGCAGATGCCTAGTGTAATGCGAGTTGCTCGCCGGATAAACCATTACCGTGTTTGCTGCGCGATCCCTCATTACGTGACCGGATGGCTTGAAACGCTAAAGCGATGGGGTTATAGTCGAGATGCTTATTCTCAGGGCGGGGTGCAAGTCCCCACCGGCGGTAAATCACCATTCACGGTGAAAGCCCGCGAGCGCTCAGCCTATCTCTCAGGAGTGGGTTAGAGGTCAGCAGATCCGGTGTAATTCCGGGGCCGACGGTTATAGTCCGGATGGGAGAGAGTAACGACACCTGTCGGGCGTATGCCCCGCTTGCGTTATTTTTTTGGCTATTGGCATAGCCACTCCTCAAGATCGCCCTGGTTCTGGTAATCCATAATTTTAATGAGGTTTTTTACCATGAATCAGACTCTACTTTCAGATTTCGGCACGCCGGAAGAACGCGTTGAACGCGCTCTTGATGCACTGCGCAACGGGCGCGGTGTGATGGTGCTTGATGATGAAAACCGTGAAAACGAAGGTGACATGATCTTCGCCGCAGAAACCATGACCGTTGAACAGATGGCGCTGACCATTCGCCACGGTAGCGGCATTGTTTGCCTGTGTATCACTGAAGATCGTCGCCAGCAGCTTGAGCTGCCGATGATGGTCACCAACAACTCCAGCCAGTTCCAGACTGCCTTTACCGTGACGATTGAAGCGGCGCAGGGCGTGACCACTGGCGTATCGGCTAGCGATCGCCTGACGACCATCCGTGCGGCCATTGCAGACGGTGCCAAGCCGAGCGATTTGAACCGCCCAGGCCACGTGTTCCCGCTGCGTGCTCAGCCTGGTGGCGTATTGAACCGCCGTGGCCACACCGAAGCGACCATCGATCTGGTCTCAATGGCCGGTTTCAAACCCGCTGGCGTGCTGTGCGAGCTGACTAACGATGACGGCAGCATGGCGCATGCGCCAGAAGTGATCACCTTTGCCAAGCAGCATGACATGGTGGTGCTGACTATCGAAGATCTGGTGGCCTATCGCCAGTCGCACGAAAAGAAAGCCAGCTGAGTCGCTGACTGAAATGAAAAAGCCGCTGATGAAGCGGCTTTTTTGTGCTTAAAATTCTTTATCCGATGCCGCCGCTTTGCAACAGCGTCAGGCTAAATCCCATCACCGCCATGCCGCACAGCACGCCATAGCTTGGATTATTATGTGGATCGATCTCTTTGGCCAACGGCATTAATTCATCTACCGACAGCGCCACCATAATCCCGGCCACCGCAGCCATAATCGACGCCATCACCACCGGTGAAACCATCGGGCCGAGCACCAGGAAGGCCAGTACGCCCCCCAGAATTTCTGCCATGCCGGAAATACCAGACCACAGCAGCGCCTTGGTTTTGGAGCCGGTTGCCGCATACACCGGCCCGGCGACCGCCAATCCTTCTGGAATATTGTGGATGGCGACCGCGAGCGCAATGCCCATCCCCAGTTCCAGATCGGCGCTGGCGGTGACAAAGGTAGCAATCCCTTCCGGGAAGTTGTGCAGGCTGATGCCGAGCGTCAGCAGCATTGCGGTGCGTTTCAGGTTATGGGGCTTGATGGGCTTTTGCACCAGGTCTTGCGGATGCTGGTGTGGCAGCATGCGATCCAGCGCAAAGTAGCCTAACAGCCCGAGCATAAACATGCCGTAGCCAAGCATGGGCGACATGCCGACGGTGTGCAGCGCAGCGGGCAGCATTTCCATCAATGAAATTAACAGCATAATCCCTGCGGCAAAGCCGAGCGCAAACGCCAGCAGGCGGTTGGAGGGCTTCTGGCCAATAATGCCGAGCAGGGCACCGACAAAGGTAGCGCCCCCGGCTAACAAGGTCAGGATCAGCGGTACAGACATGCATTCTCCTTGTATGCTAATGAAAATATACCCATTTCCGATACTAACAGAGCCAAGGCATAAATCGAGTGGATTTGGCTGATGGTTTCAATCGCTCCAGCCATTCAAATTTCTTGACGATCACCATCAGGGTTATCCGGCTGCCTTGGTTGGGTAAACAGCGTAATGTAGTCAGCAGAACACTTGTCACGCTAACCAAGGATATTTTATGACCACCTCTCGTATGCCTGCACTCTTTCTTGGCCACGGAAGCCCGATGAACGTGCTGGAAGATAACCGCTATACCCAGGCCTGGCGTGCGTTGGGTGAGCAATTGCCACGGCCAAAGGCGATCGTTGCTGTGTCTGCCCACTGGTACACTCGTGGGACGGCAGTGACGGCGATGGAACATCCAAAAACCATTCACGACTTTGGCGGCTTCCCGCAGGCGCTGTTTGATACGCAGTATCCGGCACCGGGTTCACCGGAGCTGGCGGCAGAGCTGCAAAGCCTGTTGGCCCCGGCGCAGGTGATGGCCGATACCAGTGAGTGGGGGTTGGATCACGGTAGCTGGGGCGTGCTGATCAAGATGTATCCGCAAGCCGATATCCCGGTGGTGCAGCTGAGCATCGATGGGACTCAGCCAGCGGAATACCATTTTGAGCTGGGCCGTAAGCTGGCGGCGCTGCGCGATCGGGGGATCATGATCGTGGCCAGCGGCAACGTGGTGCATAACCTGCGCATGGTGAAATGGCAGGGTGACACCAGCCCGTATCCTTGGGCGGAGTCATTCAACCAGTACGTACGTGATAACCTGGACTATCAGGGCGAACATCACCCGCTGGTGAATTTTATGCAGCATGAAGGCGCAGCGTTGTCGAACCCGACACCAGAGCATTATCTGCCGTTGCTGTATGTATTGGGCGGCTGGGATGGTAAAGAGCCGATCTCAGTACCAATCGATGGGATTGAAATGGCCGCGCTGAGCATGCTTTCGGTGCAGGTTGGTTGAATAAAAAAGGCGCGAAAAATTCGCGCCTATACGATCGAATAGGTTCGACCCTACGGATTAACCAAGAATAATATGCGGATAGAAGCGCGACAGATCCTGGGTGATCAACTCGCGATCTTCACGCAGGCCAATACCGCAAGGCTGATCGTTGACCAGCCAGCTGCCGATCAGCGTATAGCTGCCTTCAAACTGTGGCAACGGATGGAACTGCTGCACAATCATGCCTTCTTCGCCATATGGCCCATCTACGCGCGCCACTTCCTGACCGTTCTGGACGATCTGGATGTTGGCACCCTCGCGTGAGAACAGCGGCTTGGTGACGTAATGATCCATCTGCGGGTGATCGTCCTCGGCAAAGTAGGCTGGCAGCAGGTTTGGATGATCCGGGAACATTTCCCACAACAGCGGCAGCAGAGCCTTGTTGGAGATAATGCTCTTCCAGGCTGGTTCCAGCCAGCGTACGCCAGCGTCTTCCAGCTTGGTGGAGAACATCTCGCGCAGCATAAATTCCCACGGATAGAGCTTGAACAGGTTACCGATCACCTGATTTTGCAGATCGGTGAACTGGCCTTTCTCGCCCAGGCCAATCTCTTCCATATACAGGAATTCGGTCGGCAGGCCCGTTTCCAGCGCGCAATCTTGCAGATATTGCACCGTACCGCGATCTTCCTCGCTGTCTTGGCAGCAGGCCAGATGCAGCAGGCCAAAGCCGTGGTTGGCTTGCAGATCGGCGAAACGCTCAATCAGTTTTTCTTGCAGGCTGTTGTACTGGTCCGCGGCGGGATCCAGCTTGCCGGCATTGATCTGATCTTCCAGCCACAACCATTGGAAAAATGCTGCCTCATACAGTGAGGTTGGCGTATCGGCGTTATTTTCCAACAGTTTGGGCGGATTGATGCCGTCATAGGCCAGATCGAGGCGTGAATACAGCGAAGGCTGATTAGTGCGCCAGGAGCTGCGAACAAATTCCCAGGTGTGCTTGGGGATGCAGAATTTGGTCATCAGTTGATCGCTGTTGACCACCTTATCTACCACCTTCAGGCACATCTGGTGCAGCTCGGCGGTGGCATCTTCAATCTCTTCGATCTGCGCCAATGTGAATTGGTAATAGGCATCTTCACACCAGTAAGGTTCGCCGTACATGGTGTGAAAGGCGAAACCAAATTCGGTGGCTTTTTCGCGCCAATCTGGGCGCTCGCTAATCGCAACGCGTTTCATGCATTAACCACCCATGCTGCGTGAGCTGCTGGAAGTGGCGCTGCTGCGCTGCATGCTGGTCTGTTTGGCCACGGATTCACCGAAACCGCCACGGGTAACGGTATTGGTCACCGCTGGTTTAGGTGCCATGGCGGTTTTAGGTACCGTCATGGAGCGGCCGCCTGCGGTTGCCGGACCATAGCTTTTACCGCTAGCGTCAACAAACTTGCCGTTTGCCGGGCTGGCGGCGTTTTTAGAGGTAAACAGCGGCTGTTGAGCGTAGCCCCCGCCACCCATCATACGGCCCATCATGTAGCCCGCCATCAGCGGCATCCACATGCTGCCGCTGCTTTGTGATTCTGCGGCCATGCCAGCCTGTGCTGGAGCCTGAGTACATTGCGCTTCACCGAATTCGGCGACGCAGTCTTCACGAGTGGCGTATTTAGGCGCGGTTTTTTCCGCTTCCTTCAGCGCGTTGTTATACGCGGTGGTGCACTGCTCGCTCATCGACGGGTTGGAGGTTGAACAATCGTCGGCATTTTTATACAGGGAAACCGTCTCATCCGCCTGTTCGCAGCCGGCCAGCATAAACACTGCGCTGATCGCCAAAGCTACGGGAGCAACACGGTAGCTGCGCCAGGATTTGCGGAAGGTGTCTTTGTTGATGTTTTTGGTCCGTTTCATCGATATCTATCCCATCATGCGGGCTGTATTCGCCCTTGCCCAGTAGTGGTCGATAGGATAGGGGAAAGATGCTCAAAATTAAAGCTGAAACACCCGCAGGATCCACTCTTTACGCACTTATACGTTACGGTGTGCGCCAGTTCGCTTTACGGAGCATAACTGCAGCAAAAGCGTTACATAATGGAACGTTTTGTCCGAAGCTACGTTCCATTATGTAACGTTTTTTTCCTTACTCGCCAAGCAGTCGGCAGGTCGTATAGTCAGCAATAGAATAATACGTCGATATCATCCTCTGAAATCTGAACGTTACTGGGTTAACGTCCCTACAAGGAGTCAGTTATGTTGAGAATCATTCAATCCCCAAGCAAATACATCCAAGGTGCCAATGCGTCGGCCTCCGTGGGCGAATATGCCAAAGCCCTTGCCGATCATTACTTTGTGATCGCCGACGATTTCGTCATGAAACTGGCGGGCGATACTGTGATGGGCAGTCTGCATCAGCACGGAGTGAAGTATCACGCTGGTACGTTTAATGGCGAATGCTGCCGCAAGGAAATTGACCGCCTTGGTCAGGAACTGAAAAGCCACGGCTGCAAAGGCGTGATCGGTATCGGTGGTGGTAAAACGCTGGATACCGCCAAGGCGATCGCCTATTACCAGCATGTGCCGGTGGTGTTGATGCCGACCATTGCTTCGACGGATGCGCCTACCAGCGCGTTGTCGGTGATCTACAGCGAAAGCGGCGAGTTTGAAGAATACCTGATATACCCCGCCAACCCGAATATGGTGGTGATGGACAGCGCGATTATCGCCAAAGCGCCGGTACGCCTGCTGGTGGCGGGTATGGGTGACGCGCTCTCCACCTATTTTGAAGCTCAGGCCTGTTTCGATGCCCAGGCCACCAGCATGGCGGGCGGCAAGTCTACGCTGGCGGCGCTCAATCTGGCACGTCTATGCTATGAAACGCTATTGGCTGAAGGGGTTAAGGCCAAGCTGGCGGCGGAGTCTGGTGTGGTTACCGAAGCGGTGGAGCGCATCATTGAAGCTAACACCTATTTGAGCGGTATCGGTTTTGAAAGCAGCGGCCTGGCGGCGGCGCACGCCATACACAACGGTTTTACCGTGCTGGAAGAGTGCCATCATCTGTATCACGGGGAAAAAGTGGCGTTCGGCACCCTGTCTCAACTGGTGCTGCAAAACAGCCCAATGGCGCAGATTGAAACGGTGTTGAACTTCTGCCAGCAGGTCGGGCTGCCGATTACCCTGGCCCAAATGGGCATCACCGGTGAACTGACAGAAAAAATCGGCAAGGTGGCAGAGGCCAGCTGTGCCAAGGGTGAAACCATCCACAACATGCCGTTTAGCGTGACGCCGGAAAGCGTACAGGCGGCCATCCTGACGGCGGATAAACTGGGCAGCGCCTGGTTGCAACGCGTATAAATCATCGGGCGCGGTTAGCGCGCCCGCTGTTTCCTACAGAGGAATTAACCGTGAAAAAGCTAATCAATCAGGTCGATTCGGTACTCAATGAACAACTACTCGGCATGGCTGCCGCTCACCCGGAACTGCGGGTGCATCAGGATCCGGTGTTTGTGACCCGCACGGCGGGGCCGATCCCAGACAAAGTGGCGATCCTGTCAGGCGGTGGTAGCGGCCATGAGCCGATGCACTGTGGCTTCGTGGGCGAGGGAATGCTGGATGGTGCCTGCCCAGGGGAGATTTTCACCTCGCCGACGCCGGATAAAATGTACGACTGCGGCCAGGCCATCGACGGCGGTGCCGGGGTATTGCTGATTATCAAGAACTACACCGGTGACATCCTCAACTTTGAAACGGCGACCGAATTGCTGCATGACAGTGGCGTGCCAGTGGCAACGGTGCTGGTGGATGATGACGTGGCGGTGAAAGACAGCCTGTTTACCGCGGGCCGACGTGGGGTTGCCAACACGGTGCTGATGGAAAAACTGCTCGGCGCGGCAGCAGTACGGGGCTTTGATCTGGACGCTCTGGTCACGCTGGGGCACAAAATCAACAACCAAGGCCACTCGCTAGGGATTGCTCTGGGCGCTTGCACCGTGCCTGCGGCAGGTAAACCGTCGTTTACTTTGGCGGATAACGAGATGGAGTTTGGCGTTGGCATCCACGGCGAACCGGGGATCGAACGGCGGACGTTCACCACCCTCGATCAAACGGTAGATGACATGTTCCATACCCTGATCGATCACGGTGATTATCAGCGCTCGATCCGCGTTTGGGATCGTCAGCAGGGGGAGTGGCGTGAAGAGAGCCAGAGCAAACGAGCTTTGACGCAGGGCGATCGGGTGATTGCGCTGGTCAATAACCTTGGGGCGACGCCGCTTTCCGAACTGTATGGGGTTTACCACCGTTTGGCGCAGCGTTGCGCCGCAGCCGGGATCGTGATCGAGCGTAACCTGGTGGGATCATACTGCACCGCATTGGATATGCAGGGGGTTTCCATCACCTTGCTGCAAGTGGATGACGAGTTGTTATCGCTGTGGGATGCGCCGGTGAACACGCCAGCGCTGCGTTGGGGCTGAGGAGGGATCATGACATTAAGCAAACAGCAGGTCGTTGAGTGGTTGATGCGTTGTGGTGAGGTCTTTACCCGCGAACGCGATTTCTTGACTCAGTTGGATAGCGATATTGGTGATGGCGACCACGGCCTGAATATGAACCGTGGCTTTAGCAAGGTGGTAGAAAAGCTGCCTTCGGTGGCGGATAAGGACATCGGCTTTATTCTCAAGAACACCGGTATGACGCTACTTTCCAGCGTTGGCGGTGCCAGTGGTCCACTATTCGGCACCTTCTTCATCCGTGCGGCTCAGGCGGCCAATGCCAAGCAGAGCCTGGATCTGGCGGAATTGAAGCAGGTGATCCAGGAAGGCGCGGAAGGCGTAGCGATGCGCGGCAAGGCAGAACCGGGCGATAAAACCATGTGTGATGTCTGGGGGCCGGTCGTTGCAAGCCTGGGCGAGTCGCTACAGCAGCAGCTCAGCGTGACCCAGGCGCTACAACAGGCCGCCGTTCGGGCGGAGCAGGCCGCACAGGCCACCATTGTGATGCAGGCCCGTAAAGGGCGCGCCAGCTATTTGGGCGAACGCAGCATCGGCCACCAGGATCCGGGCGCAACCTCCGTCATGCTGATGATACAAACACTGGCCCAGGTGGTCGAGGAGGCAGGATGATCAACATCGTTGTGGTTTCGCACAGTGCACAGCTGGCGCAGGGTGTTGAGCAACTCGCCCGCCAGATGATGCGCGGCGAGGGGTGCAAACTGGTGCTGGCGGCGGGGGTCGATGATGAGCTCCACCCGATCGGCACCGATGCGGTGAAAGTGATGGAAGCGATCGAATCCGTGGCGGACGGAGCGGGGATCGTGGTGCTGATGGATCTCGGTAGCGCATTATTGAGTGCGGAAACCGCGCTTGAGCTGCTCGACCCAGAGGTGGCGGCCAAGGTGGTGCTGTGTGCGGCACCGTTGGTGGAAGGCACGCTGGCCGCGGTCGTAGCGGCTAACGCGGGCGGTAGCCTGGAGCAGGTACTGGCAGAGGCACAAGGAGCCTTGCAGGTCAAGCAGGCACAGCTTGGTGAGGAGATACCCGCCAGCAAGCCACTGAATTTGCCGCTGAGCCAGGGGAAAAGCCTGAGTTGGACGGTACAGAATCCGCACGGGTTGCACGCTCGCCCGGCGGCGCGTCTGGCAGAGGCTCTGGCTCCTTTTGCAGCGGAACTGGTGCTGGAAAAGCATGGCCAATGCGCCAACCCGCGCAGCCTGAATCAACTAGCTTTGTTGCAGGTTCGCCACGGTGACACTATCCGCCTGATTGCCGATGGCGCGCAGGCCGATGAGGCCCTGGCAGCTTTCAAGGCGTTGGCAGAGCAGCACTTTGGCGAAACCGTATCTGAGCAGCAATTGCCTTCACTGCACGGTATTCCCGTGGAGGAAAGCGTCAGCAGTGGTCCGATATTCCAGGTGTCGAGCTTCTGGCCGCAAACGGAAGAACGCCAGCTAGGGGCCGATGACGTGCTCAATGAACAGCAGCGCCTGCGTATCGCATTACAGCAGACGTTAGACGATCTGAACAAGCTGGCGGATCGCACCGGCAATCTGATCGGCAAACCGCAGGCGGCGATCTTCGGTGCGCACAGCATGCTGCTAGACGATCCCGACCTGCAACAGGCCGCCTTTACCCGTATCGCCCAACAGCAATGCAGCGCGGAACAGGCGTGGCGGCAGGAACTGGAGCAGATTGCCGACGATTATCGGGCGCTAGATGATGAGTATTTGCAGGCGCGGGAACTGGACGTACGTGACATGCTGCGCCGTACGCTGAGCCATCTGGCACGGCAGCCTATCCCGGCGATCGTGCTCAATGAGCCTGCGATCCTGGTGATGGATGAGCTGATGCCTTCCGACGTCGTGATGCTCGATCGGCGCATGGTACTCGGTATTTGCCTGAGCGGCGGCAACGCCTTGTCGCATACCGCGATCCTGGCCAAGGCGATGGGGATCCCGATGGTGGTCGGCATGAGCGAATGTATGAGCAAGACCCGCAACGGCCAGAAAGCGATGCTGGATGCGGCACGTGGCACCTTACAACTCAGCCATTAACCCCGCAGCTTGAACTGGCTGATATCGATATTCAACTGTTTGACTTTACGCCACAGCGTGGTGCGGCTGATACCCAGCAGCTGCGCCATCTCGTTAAGCTGCCCGTGGCTGACGTTGGCCACGCGGATAATCGCCTGCACCTCCATTTCCGCCAGCGTCAGCAGCGGCATGGCTGGTTGAGTGTCGCTTTCCACTAGCGGCTGATGACTGAGCAAGTGAGAGGGCAGATCGGCCAGTTGAATATGATGGCCGTGGCAAATCATCGCGGCGCGCTCTATCACTCCTTTCAGTTCCAGATCGTTACCCGGCCACAGGTACAGGCCAAGCTGGGTCATTACCTCGTCGTCTACCCGGAAGCGGCACTGGAAGTGTTGCTCCAGAGCGCGCAGATGGTGCTGAACCAGCAAAGGGATGTCACTGAGGCGCTGGCGTAGCGGCGGAATTTGGATCTCGAAGGCCTGCAGGCTATAGAACAACTGGCGACGAAAACGATTCTGTTGCACCAGCAGTGCCAGGTTGGCGGCGCTGGTAGCGATCACCCGCACGTTCACCGGGATCACGCGGCTGGAATTCATACGCATTACCACGCCGGTTTTTAGCACCTGCAACAGGGCGGACTGCATGGCCAGCGGCAGGTATTCGACCTGTTCAAGATGCAGCGTACCGCCGTTGGCCAGTTCGAACTTGCTGAGCTGGCCCGCCTGTTCTTCGTTGGCATCACTGCCGAGTAACTCCTTCAACCCTTGTGCCTCGGGCAGCAACTGGCAGTTCAAGGCGATATAAGGCCCGGCGGCACGTTCGCTGGCATTGTGGATGGCCTGGCTGAGCAGCTCTTTCCCCACCCCTTCTTCACCGCACAGCAAAATCGGGTGATGGCCCTTCGCCGCCTGCTGGCCATAGCGGATCAGGCGGCGCATTTCCTGTGTGCCTGAAGGCATCTGTTCGAAGGTGTGGCTGACCCGGCCGATCTGGCTACTGACGTATTGATGCAGCCTTTCCAAGGGATGCAGCAAGGCGATGAAGCTACAGTGCTCACCGTCCAATATCGGTTTGAGGGTGAGCAGCGCGGCGATAAACTGGCCCTGGCTTTCAAAGGTGACTTCCACATGCTGTAACGGCTGGCGTTGGCTGATGGCGCGGTTAAGCAAGGCCGGTAACGTCAGCAACTGTGCCAGTGGTTTGCCTTGGCTCTGCTGTTCATGAAGCTTGAGCATAGTGGCGGCGCGCGGGTTGATATATTGCAGATAACCCCGGTGATCCCAGGCCATAACGCCGTCGTCTACGCTGTCCAGTAGCCCGTTGAGCTGATTGAGATGGCGATTGGATTCGGCCAGCAAGCCGTCGGCGTTCAGGGCATTGCCGATCTCTCGGGCGATCGCCAGGATCAGGGAAAGATCGCCCGCATTGCAATCGGCCAACTGGCAACCCAAAGCCAACATACCACGCTGGCGGCCGCTATTGTCATGTACCGGTGCGGCGCAGAATGACCAGCCATGCAGCGCCTGGCGCACGTGTTCATCGCTATGGATCTGTACCGGATGGCCCTCGGATGCGGCCAGGGAAGGGGCATTGGTGCCGATATCGCCTTCTGCCCAATAAGCACCGGGCGCAAAACCCAGTTCGAGCAGCTGTTCGCCGGTCGCCTTGTCGCCGCATTGCCACAGCGTGCAGCCGCTTTCGTCGAGGATCAGCAACACGCATTGGCGCTGCTCCATATATTCCCAGGCATCTTCCAACGCCGCCTGGCCGAGCGTAATGAAATCATCCTTACGCCGGCAGATAGAGTCGAAGGTAGTGCCCAGGGCGCGATGTGGGGCTTTCCACACGGCGGGTTGCATCAGATGGCTGCAGCGTAGCCAGGAGGCATAAATGGCCGGGGAGGGGCGCAGCTGTGGCGGTAACGCGCCTTCGGTGATCAACCGTTGCCAGAGTGAAGCGTTGTCCATCAGATCCCGTTCAGCAGATAAACCCCAATAGGGAGCCAATCATAACATTAACCTGTTTAGAGAGGCTGTGAGGTGAGGGGCAGATGCGGGATTATTGGATAAAAAAACGGAGCGCGGCAAATGCCGGGCCCCGCTATTCGGTAGCTCAAAGCTGGAGCAGGTTATCTGCTAGCCGTTGGCCGAGTGGTGCTGGAACCGTCAACATAGGCATCTTGCGCCGCTGTTGGGGGGGCTACCACATCTGGCGCGGTGGAGATTGGCTTGCCTAGTGTTCCGTTAAGCATCATCAGATCGTTTTCGTTCAGCGTGCCGAGCGCCGATTTGATGTTCAGCTGGTTGATCAGGTAAGAATAACGCGCATTGGAAAGCTGTTGCTTGGCGTTATACAGCGTGGTTGTCGCATCCAACACGTCAACGATGGTACGGGTACCTACTTCGTAACCGGCTTCGGTCGCATCCAGAGAACTCTGGGCAGAAACCACCGCTTGTTTATAAGCGCTGATGCTGCTGATGGACGCAGAAACGTTGTTGAAGGAGGAACGCACGGTTTGCACCACGCTGCGGTGGGCGCTTTCCAACTGCTCACTGGCACCGACGAAGTTGTACTGCGCCTGTTCTACCCGCGAGTTGGTTACGCCGCCGTTGTACAGCGGCACGCTAACGCTGATGCCGACCTGGTTCTGGCCATTAATCGAGTCGTTGCCACTGGTCCCTGTGTTAGCTCTGGAACCGCTGTATTTGGAATTGGTGATCCCGGTAGAAGCATTTAAATCAACCGTTGGCATATAGCCGGTTTGTGCCGATTTGATCTGCTCACGGGCCAGATCCTGGTTCAGGCGGGCAGACAGCAGGCTCAGGTTGCGGCTTTCCGCTTCTTTCAACAGGCTGTTGACGGCATCCGGGCGCTTGGTGCTGAACTTGTTGGTATCCAGCGAGGCCAGTTCCGGGTAGAAGGTGCCGGTAATTTGGCGTAACGATTCTACCGCGTTATCCAGGTTGTTACGGGCAGTCACTTCGTTGGCCAGCACGGTATCGTAGTTGGCACGGGCGTTCTGCACGTCGGTAATGGCAACCAGGCCCACGTTAAAACGTTGGGTGGTCTGATCCAGGGTACGGTAGACCGCTTGTTTATTCGCCTGGGTATAGGACAGGGCGTCGATCGCCTGCAGAACGTTGAAATAGGCGGTGGCCGTATCCAGGATCAATTTCTGGGATGACGTCTGGAAAGTGACATCGGTAATACCGGCGGTCTTTTCCTGCAGCGTCAGCGCGCGCCATTTGGACATATCAAAGATAGTCTGGGTCAGCGCGAGCGAGCCTTGGGTGGTATTGCTGTTAAGCCCATTGGCATCGCGGAAGCCGTTGTTATAGGTATAACCAGCAGATAAGCCAAGCTGCGGCAGCAACGGGCTGCGTGCTTCGTTGATTTTTTCAAACGCCGCATCACGATCGGCAGCGGTTTTACGCAGATCCGGGTTACTTTCCCTGGCCTGTTTGTAAACCTGCAACAGGTTCTCTGCCTGGCTCATGGTGCTGAAGCCAGCGAGGCTCAGACCAATAAGAAGGGGGAGCAGTTTCTTCATTTGCATTCCTTGTTGTGCAGCAATATTGCTATGTTAGCGCTGACGATAGACGAATAGTTGCCAATTCTAGCAGAGTCTGCCGAGCGCTGAGGGTGGCTTAATGTGCCATCTCACAGAACTTTTACCTTGGTGTACGCTACGTTTACTGACACTGGGCTATTTGCATCGGCGCTACCTGATATCATGGTTCACAATCTAACACAAAGCGGGTGAAGATAATCCCGCCGTTTCTGTCATCAAATCCCTTTATTTTGCCGGCATAATCACACAGGAGAATTCGTAGATGAACCGCTCGCAACCTTCACCCGTTACTTTCGACAAAAATGATGTAGAAATTATTGCACGAGAGACGCGATACCGTGGTTTTTTTTCACTCGACTTATATCGCTTTCGCCATCGTTTGTTCAACGGTGAGATGAGCGGTGAGGTCACGCGCGAAGTTTTTGAGCGCGGCCATGCGGCGGTGTTGCTACCCTATGATCCAATCAGAGACGAAGTGGTGCTGGTTGAACAACTGCGGATCCCGGCCATCGATAGCTCAGCTTCTCCCTGGCTGCTGGAAATGGTTGCGGGTATGATCGAAACGGGAGAAAGCGTTGAGGACGTGTGCCGCCGCGAAGCGTTGGAAGAGGCTGGCGTGGTGGTCGGGCGCTGCAAGCCGGTGCTGAGCTATCTGGCCAGCCCTGGTGGCACCAGCGAACGTCTGTCTATTATGGTCGGTGAGGTTGACGCCCTGACGGCCGAAGGGATCCACGGATTGCCCGAAGAGCATGAAGATATCCGTGTCCACGTGGTCAGCCGCGAACAGGCTTACCGCTGGGTTGAAGAAGGCGCGATTGATAATGCCGCATCAGTGATTGCATTGCAGTGGCTGGCGTTGCACCATGAATCGCTTAAAGCAGAATGGGCCAACTAAATGCAAAAGCGCTATACCCCTGACTTCCCCGAAATGATGAGATTGTGTGAAACCAACTTCGCGCAATTGCGGCGTTTGATGCCGCGCAACGACGAAGTTGATGAAACCGTCACTTATCAGGTGAATGGCGCCCATTATCGTCTGACTATTGTTGAATCTACCCGTTACACCACGCTGGTGCAGATTGAACAGACTGCGCCTGCGGTCAGCTACTGGAGCCTGCCCGCGATGACGGTGCGGCTGTACCACGACGCGATGGTTGCGGAAGTGTGTTCCAGTCAGCAGATCTATCGGTTTAAAGCGCGTTATGATTATCCGAACAAAAAGTTGCATCAACGCGACGAAAAGCATCAAATTAACCAGTTTCTTGCTGATTGGTTGCGCTACTGTTTAGCGCATGGAGCAATGGCGGTTCCGGCTTGTTAGGTCGACGGAGATAACAAAGGACACCATTTGGAAAGCCTGTTTAGACTGCCCGTGGCGAGTGGGGCCAAGGTCAGGATCTTACAAATAACAGATACCCACCTGTTTGCTGGCAAGAGTGAGACCTTGCTCGGCATCAATACCTATGCCAGCTATCACGCGGTGCTGGATGCGGTGATCGCGCAGCAGCGTGAGTGCGACCTGATCGTGGCAACTGGCGATCTGGCGCAGGATCACTCCCAGGCGGCATACCGGCACTTTGCCGATGGCATCACCCGTTTACCCGCGCCCTGTGTCTGGCTGCCGGGGAACCACGATTTTCAGCCTGCGATGGTAGATGCGCTGGCCGCAGCCGGTATCTCACCTTCCAAGCAGGTGCTGCTGGGGGACAACTGGCAGGTGTTATTGCTGGATAGCCAGGTGTTTGGCGTGCCGCACGGCGAGCTGAGTGAATACCAGCTGGAGTGGATGGAACGTTGTCTGGAAGCTCATCCAGAGCGCTACACGCTGCTGTTACTGCATCACCATCCGTTGCCTTCCGGCTGCACCTGGCTGGATCAACACAGTCTGCGTAACCCGCATACGCTGGCGGCCGTGCTGTGGCGCTATCCGAAAGTGAATACCCTGCTGTGCGGGCATATCCACCAGGAATTGGATCTGGGCTGGCACGGGCGTCGGCTGTTGGCTACGCCGTCCACCTGCGTACAATTCAAGCCGCACTGCACCAATTTTACCATCGACGACGTTTCCCCAGGTTGGCGCTATCTTGACCTGTTGCCGGATGGCCGGGTGGAAACCCAGGTATTCCGGCTGGAAAACGATGACTTCCGCCCCGACATGGATTCGGACGGCTACTGATGCCTTCAACCTTACTTTACCTGCACGGTTTCAACAGCTCGCCGCTTTCGGCCAAGGCCACGGCTTTCAAAGCCTGGCTGGCGGAACATCATCCCCATATCGACATGCTGGTACCGCAGTTGCCGCCTTACCCGGCGGAGGCGGCGGAAATGCTGGAAGATTTGGTGATGGCGCGGGCAGGCCAGACGATGGGCGTGGTAGGCTCCTCGTTGGGCGGTTATTATGCCACCTGGTTATCGCAGTGTTTTGCGTTGCCAGCGGTAGTGGTAAACCCTGCGGTGAAGCCGTATGAGCTGCTGATCGACTATCTGGGAAGCAACGAGAACCCCTACACCGGGCAGCAATATGTGTTAGAGTCACGCCACGTTTATGATCTGAAAGTGATGCAGGTCGATCCCTTGGAGTCGCCGGATTTAATCTGGTTGCTACAGCAAACGGGCGATGAAATTCTCGATTACGGTCAGGCAGTGGCTTATTACACCGCCTGCCGGCAAACGGTGGAGTCGGGCGGAAACCACGCTTTCGTCGGTTTCGAGCACTACTTCCCCCAGATTGTGGATTTTTTAGGGCTATGACGCCGCAGCAACTTCAGCTATCACAGATATACTGAACAGGCAGCGGGCGATTTCGGCACCTTCCCTCAACCACGAAAAAATAATCAACGATGACTCAATCCAGCTATAACGCTGATGCCATTGAAGTACTCAGCGGTCTAGAACCAGTGCGCCGTCGTCCCGGTATGTATACCGACACGACGCGTCCGAACCACCTCGGTCAAGAGGTGATAGATAACAGCGTCGATGAAGCGTTGGCGGGCCATGCCAAGCGTATCGACGTGATCCTGCACGCCGATCAGTCACTGGAAGTGATCGACGACGGCCGCGGCATGCCGGTGGATATCCACCCTGAAGAAGGCGTACCGGCGGTTGAGTTGATCATGTGTCGTCTGCACGCGGGCGGTAAATTCTCCAACAAGAACTACCAGTTCTCCGGCGGCCTGCACGGCGTGGGGATTTCGGTGGTTAACGCCCTGTCCAAACGGGTGGAAGTCAACGTCAAGCGCGACGGTAACGTCTATAGCATCGCTTTTGAGAACGGCGACAAGGTGCAGGATTTGGCGGTGACCGGTAGCTGCGGCAAACGCAACACCGGCACCAGCATTCACTTCTGGCCTGATGAGCAGTTCTTCGACAGCCCGCGCTTCTCGGTTTCCCGCCTGTCGCACCTGCTGAAAGCCAAAGCGGTGCTGTGCCCCGGCGTTGAAATCTACTTTATCGACAAGCTGAACAATACCGAGCAGCGCTGGTGCTACCAGGATGGCCTGACTGATTACCTGATGGAAGCGGTGAACGGCCTGATCACCCTGCCGGAAAAGGCGTTTGTTGGCAATTTTGCCGGTGATACCGAAGCGGTGGACTGGGCGCTGCTGTGGCTGCCGGAGGGCGGGGAACTGCTGACGGAGAGCTACGTCAACCTGATCCCCACCATGCAGGGCGGCACGCACGTCAACGGCCTGCGCCAAGGGCTGCTGGATGCGATGCGCGAGTTCTGTGAATTCCGCAATATCCTGCCGCGCGGCGTGAAGCTGTCTGCGGAAGATATCTGGGATCGCTGTGCCTACGTGTTGTCGGTGAAAATGCAGGATCCGCAATTCGCGGGCCAGACCAAAGAGCGGCTCTCTTCCCGTCAGTGCGCGGCGTTTGTTTCCGGCGTGGTGAAAGATGCCTTCAGCCTGTGGCTGAATCAGAACGTTCAGGCGGCCGAGCAACTGGCCGAACTGGCGATCTCCAGCGCTCAACGTCGCCTGCGTGCGGCGAAGAAGGTGGTGCGTAAGAAGCTGACCAGCGGGCCTGCGTTACCGGGCAAGCTGGCGGACTGCACCTCGCAGGACCTGAGCATGACCGAACTGTTCCTGGTGGAAGGGGACTCGGCGGGCGGCTCGGCCAAGCAGGCGCGCGATCGCGAATATCAGGCGATCATGCCGCTGAAGGGCAAGATCCTCAATACCTGGGAAGTTTCCTCAGACGAAGTGCTGGCTTCGCAGGAAGTGCATGATATCTCGGTAGCGATCGGCATCGATCCCGACAGCGAAGATCTCAGCCAACTGCGCTACGGCAAAATCTGTATCCTGGCGGATGCGGACTCCGACGGCCTGCACATCGCCACGCTGCTGTGTGCGCTGTTTGTTCGCCACTTCCGTTCGCTGGTAAAGGGTGGCCATGTGCACGTTGCGATGCCACCGCTATACCGTATCGACCTGGGTAAAGAAGTCTATTACGCCCTCGACGAGGAAGAGAAAGCCGGCGTGCTTGAGCAGTTGAAGCGTAAGAAGGGCAAGCCGAACGTACAGCGCTTTAAAGGGTTGGGTGAAATGAACCCGCTGCAACTGCGTGAAACGACGCTCGATCCAAACACTCGCCGTCTGGTGCAGTTGACCATCGATGACGAGAATACCGATCAAACCATGGCCATTATGGACATGCTGTTGGCGAAGAAGCGTTCGGAAGACCGCCGCAACTGGCTGCAAGACAAGGGCGATACCGCCGAGCTTTCAGTCTGATGCCTGTGGGGCCGCAACCGCGGCCCCAAGTTTTTACATTGTGCCATCCCTGGCGCACTGCGTGCTGCGCCCGATAACCCAGGGCGGAATATGAAAATCACCCTCGAAGAACTCTTGGCCTATACCTCCGTAATCGACAGCGGCTCTATCACCGCCGCCGCCGAGCAGCTTGGCCAAACCACCTCTGGCATCAGCCGGGCGCTGAGTCGTCTGGAAAAAAAACTCGATACCACCTTACTGCGCCGCACCACACGTCGTCTGGAGTTGACCGAAGAGGGGCAGAGCTTTTTGGCCCATGCGCGGGAAATTATCAACTCGGTGGAACATGCCGAAGAGCAGATGGCGCTGCGCCGTCTGAACCCGGCGGGCAGGCTGCGCGTCAACGCTGCCGCGCCCTTTATGGAACATGTGATCGTGCCGTTGGTCGCCGGTTTCCGCCAACGTTTCCCACAGATTGAGCTGGAGCTGAACACCGATAACCTGATTATCGAT
Organism: Serratia sp. JSRIV006; assembly: GCF_019968685.1. Lineage (NCBI taxonomy): Bacteria > Pseudomonadati > Pseudomonadota > Gammaproteobacteria > Enterobacterales > Yersiniaceae > Serratia > Serratia sp. JSRIV006. Next base: position 4,957,425 of record NZ_CP074137.1, on the reverse strand, counting down.
CTGTTGGAGAAGCGCACCGATATCGCCATTCGTATTGGCGCATTGCGAGACTCCACCATTCACGCGCGCCTGCTGGGGGCCAGCCGGTTACGCATCCTTGCCAGCCCGGACTATATTGCCCGCTTTGGAGCACCGCAGAGTGTCGAAGAGCTTAACCACCATAGCCTGCTGGGCTTTACGCAGCCCGAGTCGCTCAATCTGTGGCCGTTGCGCCATCGGCAGGCGGAGCGCTTTGCCATTACCCCAACGCTATCGGCCTCCAGCGGCGAAACGCTGCGGCAACTGGCGCTACGCGGGGAAGGGATTGCCCAATTGGCCGATTTTATGACGCGGGAAGATCAGCGGGAAGGGCGTCTGGTTCAGCTGCTGGCGGCCGAAACGTTGGATGTCCGCCAGCCGATTAACGCGGTGTATTATCGCAATGCCCAGTTGGCCGCACGGATCACCTGTTTTCTGGACTATGTCAGCGCGCATATCACCGATGCACAGATGTGAGTCAGGCGTTATCCAGCACGTAAATGGTTGTGTCCAGCACGCTGTCCTTGATGGTTTCACGGTGCTTGAGCATGTGATCCATCTGCAGGTGCTGTTCCAGATGCGCCTGGCTCTGCCACTTCTCCAGCATAAAGATGGAATCCGGCGAACGCTTCTGCCACGGTGCCTGGGTGTCGGCGTCGATCATTGGCTGATAGCCGCCACAGCCTTCTTCCGCCAACACCGCTGGTAACAGCTTTTCAATCGCTTGTAATACGCTTTCACGATGACCCGGTCTGGTTCTGATTTCTGCAATTACGGTGATCATAATGGCCTCACTGGTTAACGGTATGATTTATAAAACCCATCACAGTTAAGCAAACACTTCGCCCAGATGTGCGCGCAAACGTGCGATATCGCTGGCGATATCCGGTTGTTTAATCACATCGTTACAGATAAAGGTCGGCAGTGCTTCCATTCCGAGGAACTGGTTGGCCTTGTGGAAGTGCAGATAAACGCCGTCTACGCCCACGCCGTGGAAGAACTGGTCAGGGTCGGTAAAGGCTTCCAACGGGGCATTCCAGGTCAGGCTCAGCATGTAGGTCTTGCCTTGGATCAGCCCGCCAGAACCGTATTTTTTGCTGGCATCGGAACGGGTGCGGCCGTCGCTGGCATACAGGCTGCCGTGGCCAGCGGTGAACACTTCGTCGAGGTATTTTTTCAGGATCCAGGGCTCGCCCATCCACCAGCCTGGCATCTGGTAAATCACCGTGTCGGCCCACAGGTATTTCTGCACTTCGGCGTCGATATCATAGCCGTCATCGACTACGGTGACCTGTACATCGTGCTTGGCATCGCGCAGGAAACTTTCCGCTACGTCGCTCAGGGTCTGGTTCAACTCACCGTTGGAGTGGCCGAATTGCTTCTTGGCGTTAATAATCAGGATGTTGCTCATGGATACTGGGTTCCTGTCAGAATGTAGAATGTGATGGCCGTAAGGCATATCGTTGAAACGGAGTGTAATCCTTCTTGCAGCAGGGAAAAATGCGATCTAGCGCACAACAGTGTTGACTGTGAGTCAAGAAAGGCAGCCACTGATGGCAAAATTTCGCATAAACCGGGGAGATCGCCAGCATCAATGGCCGATCCACGCAGCATCTGTGACAGCCACCCCGCAGATGAGTTACTATCGCGGGCAGAATCGACCCTTTGTCGTCTGAGGATATCTGAGTAATGAGCGAACTGACTCATGACGGTGTTGAGCGTCTACCGCTGCACACATTCACTGAAAACGCCTATCTGAACTATTCCATGTACGTCATCATGGATCGGGCGCTGCCGTATATCGGCGATGGTTTAAAGCCGGTACAGCGCCGCATTATCTATGCCATGTCGGAGCTGGGGCTTAGCAACAACGCCAAATTCAAAAAATCTGCCCGTACCGTCGGTGACGTATTGGGTAAATATCATCCGCATGGCGATAGCGCCTGTTATGAAGCTATGGTGCTGATGGCGCAACCCTTCTCTTACCGCTACCCGCTGGTAGATGGCCAAGGGAACTGGGGGGCACCGGATGACCCTAAATCTTTCGCCGCGATGCGTTATACCGAATCGCGCCTGTCGAAATACGCCGAAGTGCTGCTGGGCGAGCTGGGCCAGGGCACCACGGATTGGGTGCCCAACTTCGACGGCACCATGCAAGAACCGAAGATGCTGCCTGCACGCCTGCCGAACATCCTGCTCAACGGGACAACCGGTATCGCGGTAGGGATGGCAACGGATATTCCACCGCATAACGTGCGTGAAATTGCCGCCGCGGCAGTAGCCCTGATCGACAAACCAGGCTCATCGCTCGACGATTTGCTGGAGTTTGTGCAGGGGCCGGACTTCCCGACGGAAGCGGAAATTATTACCCCGCGTGAAGAGATCCGCAAAATTTACCAGAATGGCCGTGGCTCGGTACGCATGCGTGCCATCTGGAAGAAAGAAGACGGCAGCGCGGTGATCACCGCCTTGCCGCACCAGGTTTCCGGTGCCAAAGTGCTGGAGCAAATCGCCAGCCAGATGCGCGCCAAAAAGCTGCCGATGGTGGAAGACCTGCGCGATGAATCCGACCACGAAAACCCGACCCGTCTGGTGATTGTGCCGCGCTCGAACCGTATCGATCTGGATCAGGTGATGAACCACCTGTTTGCCACCACCGATCTGGAGCGCAGCTACCGCATCAACATGAACATGATCGGTCTGGACAACCGCCCGCAGGTCAAAGGGCTGGTGGAGATCCTTGCCGAATGGCTGGTCTTCCGCCGGGATACGGTGCGCCGCCGCCTGAATTACCGCCTGGAAAAAGTGCTCAAACGGCTGCACATCCTGGAAGGTTTGCTGGTTGCGTTCCTCAATATCGATGAAGTGATCCATATCATTCGCAGCGAAGATGAGCCGAAGCCGGTGTTGATGCAGCGGTTTGGCCTCTCCGATACCCAGGCCGAAGCGATCCTCGAGCTGAAGCTGCGCCATTTGGCCAAGCTGGAAGAAGTGAAGATCCGTGGCGAGCAGGATGAGCTGGCAAAAGAGCGCGATCATCTGCAGGCGCTGCTGGCTTCCGAGCGCAAGCTGAACAACCTGATCAAGAAAGAGATCCAGGCCGATGCGCAGGCTTATGGCGACGATCGTCGTTCACCGCTGACCGAACGTGAAGAAGCCAAGGCCATGAGCGAGCACGATTTTGTGCCTTCAGAGCCGGTGACGATTGTGCTGTCGCAAATGGGCTGGGTGCGTAGCGCCAAGGGCCACGATATCGATCCGAGCGGCCTGAGTTACAAGGCTGGGGATAGCTTCCTTGCCGCCGCACGCGGCAAGACTAACCAGCCGGTGGTGTTCATCGACTCAACTGGCCGCAGCTATGCGCTCGATCCGCTGACCTTGCCTTCGGCACGTGGCCAGGGTGAACCGTTAACCGGTAAGCTGACGCCACCGCCAGGTGCCACCATCGAGCAGGTGCTGATGGCTGCGGACGATCAGAAACTGCTGATGGCTTCCGATGCTGGCTACGGCTTCGTGTGTACCTTTAACGATCTGGTTGCACGTAACCGCGCCGGTAAGGTGATGATCACCCTGCCGGACAACGCCAAGGCACTGCCGCCGATGGAAATTCACGGCAGCGACGATATGCTGCTGTCTATCAGCACCGCTGGCCGCATGCTGATGTTCCCGGTCGCCGATCTGCCACAGCTGTCGAAGGGTAAGGGCAACAAGATTATCTCGATACCGTCGGCGCAGGCTGCCAGTGGGGAAGATAAACTGGCCTGGCTGTTCGTACTGCCGCCGCAGACCTCGATCACCCTGCACGTAGGCAAGCGCAAGCTGAAACTGCGCCCGGAAGATCTGCAGAAATTCCGCGCCGAGCGTGGCCGTAAGGGCACGTTGTTGCCACGTGGCCTGCAGCGTATCGATCGGGTTGAGGTGGATATGCCAGAGCGCGAATCGTTGGGTGATAGCGAAGAGTAAAGCGGTGATATACCCTGCTTGGGCGCAATAAACTGCGCCCAAGCGATCGCAGGTATTCTTACGTAGGGGCGCTGCATGCTGCGCCCGTACCCGTTCAGGGCTTTTTTATCCTGATCTTTTTTTTAAGTGAGTTAATTTTTCCGGCTATAAATTTATTGTGCCGATCGCTGGCTGGCGGGAAAATAGAGAACTTAGAAGCGCCGCGCGTTCTTCAGCCTGCGCTCCTCATACAAAAAGAAATCTTCCCTGCCGTTCAGCGGCCGGGTTGGCAGTGTGCTAATGAGGTTGTTATGTTATTGATATTACGTGCGATCATTGTCACGGTCTATTGCCTGTTGGTGAGTTTTTTCGGTTCGCTTTACTGCTTGTTCAGCCCGCGTAACCCCCGCCATGTAGCGACCTTTGGCCATCTGTTCGGCCGCCTGTCGACAGTGTTCGGCATCAAGGTTGAACTCCGTAAGCCTACTGGCGCGGACAACAACGGCAAATGTATTTACATTGCCAACCATCAGAACAACTACGACATGGTGACGGTTTCTAATGCGGTACAGCCACGCACCGTGACCGTGGGCAAAAAAAGCCTGGTGTGGATCCCGTTTTTCGGCCAGCTTTACTGGTTGACCGGTAACCTGCTGATCGACCGGGATAACCGCGCTAAAGCCCATGGCACCATTGCTCAGGTAGTAGATGCCTTCAAGAAACAGGACATCTCGATCTGGATGTTCCCGGAAGGAACCCGCAGCCGTGGCCGTGGTTTACTGCCGTTTAAAACCGGTGCGTTCCACGCGGCGATCGCTGCCGGTGTGCCGATTGTGCCGATCTGTGTTTCTTCTACCGACAAGATCAAGCTGAACCGTTGGAACAACGGCCATGTGATTGTGGAGATGCTGGAACCTGTCGATACCAGTCATTACAGTAAAGAACAGGTGCGTGAGCTGGCGGCCCATTGCCGCGAGCTGATGAAGGCGAAGATTGACCAGTTGGATGCGGAAGTCGCCAAGCTAGACGCCGCCAAAAAATAATAGAACGCAGTTAGCTATTTTCATACGGCCTCATGCCGTTTATGCCCCGCTTTAGCGGGGCTTTGCACACGGTTCAGCTTTGTTTTCATGGAGAAGATATGTCACTCAGTCGACGTCAGTTTATTCAGGCATCGGGCTTGGCGCTATGCGCAGGAACCGTGCCGCTGAGGGCCGAAGCGAGCGGGATGCCAACTCCGTTACCGATCCCGCCACTGCTGGAATCCCGCCGTGGCCAGCCGCTGTTTTTAACCCTGCAACGTGCCCATTGGGCCTTTATGGACAACCGCAAAGCGTCCGTCTGGGGCGTCAACGGTATGTATCTGGGGCCGACGGTGCGTGTCTACAACGGTGACGACGTCAAACTGATCTACAGCAACCGCCTGCCCGAGCCGGTATCGATGACCATCAGCGGGTTACAGGTGCCAGGTACCCTGATGGGCGGTGCGCCGCGCATGATGTCGCCCAACGTTGACTGGTCGCCGGTTATCCCTATTCGTCAGGCGGCGGCCACCTGTTGGTATCACGCCAACACGCCGAACCGTATGGCACCACACGTTTACAACGGCCTGGCTGGCCTATGGCTGGTCGAGGATGAAATCAGTAAGAACCTGCCGCTGCCGAACCATTACGGCGTCGATGATTTCCCGCTGATCATTCAGGACAAGCGCCTGGATAACTTCGGTACGCCGGAATACGATCCTCCGGCGCAGGGGGGCTTTATTGGCGATACGCTGTTGGTCAACGGCGTGCAGAACCCGTTTATCGAAGTCTCACGTGGCTGGGTTCGCCTGCGCCTGCTGAACGCCTCGAACTCACGGCGCTATTCGTTGCAGTTGAGCGACGGGCGGCCGATCAACGTGATCGCCAGCGATCAGGGATTCCTGCCTGCACCGGTTGCGGTACAACAACTTTCTCTGGCTCCAGGTGAGCGCCGCGAAGTGCTGATCGACATGTCGCAGGGGGCCGAAGTGACCCTCACCGCCGGTGAAGCAGCAGGGATCATGGATCGTTTGCGCGGTCTGTTTGAACCTTCCAGCATGCTGGTTTCCACCCAGGTACTGACGTTGAAACCGACGGGCCTGTTGCCGTTGGTCACCGACAATCTGCCAATGCGCCTGCTGGCGGATCAACTGCTGGATGGTAACGTCAGCCGCTCGCGTGAATTCCGTCTGGGAGACAAGATGGCTGGCATCAACGGGGCCATCTGGGATATGAACCGCATCGACGTACAAACGATGCAGGGCACCTGGGAGCGTTGGACCATTCATGCCGATACACCGCAGGCGTTCCACATTCAGGGCGTGCAGTTCCTGGTGAAACGCGTCAATGGCGCGCAGCCGATGGCGGAAGATCGCGGCTGGAAGGATACCGTCTGGGTCGACGGTGACGTGGAGCTGCTGGTGTACTTCAACCAGGTTTCCTCGGAGCACTTCCCGTTCCTGTTCTACAGCCAGACGTTGGAAATGGCCGATCGCGGTTCGACCGGCCAGTTTGTGGTCCAGGCTTCCGCTTAAACAGCCCCGGGCGTTCGCAGCATTTTCAGGAACGCCTTCACCACCGGAGTGGCACTTTCGGCGTGGTAGATCGCATACAGATCCGCCGAAGGGGCCGCCTGCAACGGGCAGAAACGCACGCCGGGCCACGGTATGCGCCCGTAGCTATCCGGCAGTAACGTAATGCCAAAGCCTTCCGCCACCAGCGCCATCAAGGTTTGCGGTTCATTGACCTGATGGACGATGTCTGGCGCAAAGCCATGTTGCAGACACAGGTTGTGCAGATACAGCCCCAGGCTGGCCTCGTTGGGCGGCAGCACGATAAATTTGTCATGCTTCAGGGCGGGGAGTTGGATTTCCTCCCCCGTTGCCAGTGGATGCCCCTCCGGCAGCACCACCGAGATCTTCTCCCGCGCCAATAATTGACAGGCCAGCCCCGGCAGGGCCTGTTGTTTTGCCTCACGCCAGACCCCGATATCGATATGTCGCTTCTGCAATGAGACGATCTGCTGGCTAGGCGTTTGCTCATTCAACGTCCAGGTGACCTTCTCTTCCTGCCCGGTAAAGCGTTTCAGTGCCGGGATCAAACCGCCCCAGACCGAAGTGCCTACCATGCCAATCACCATATGGCCGGCCTCGCCACGGCCCAGTTGCTGTACCTGATTGAGTGCATTGCCCGCCTGATCCAGCAACGTTTCGACGTTATGGAACAGCGTGCGTCCAGCCTGCGTCAGCGCCATGGAGCGGGTGGTGCGTTTGAACAGTTCCACCCCCAACTGGTTTTCCAGCTCTTTGATATGTTTGCTGAGCGGCGGTTGGGACATGTTCAGCCGCTGTGCGGCCTGGGTAAAGTTCATCTCCTCTGCCACTACGCGGAAATAGTGCAGCAGGCGAAAATTGATCCGGCTAGGGTCGGGTAGTGGCTTTTTCATGGTTGTTCGGGCCTCCCGATGCGGGGTATTTATAGGTAAACGGAATAAATCAGCGGGCAACAATGTATTGGTCGCCACCCGCCGTCGCTCTCTACTATGGGAATTAAATTATCCCCCTACAGAAGAGAATACTATGTTTAATCAAGACGATGCTTTTTCTTGTGCCGATGTGCTGCGGACCAGACTACCAGGCTTTCAACCCCGCGCCGCACTGATTCTGGGATCGGGACTGGGGGCGCTGGCAGACGTAATGACCGACGCCGTAACCATCGACTATACCGAATTACCAGGTTTCCCGGTGAGCGGCGTAGTGGGCCACGCAGGGCAATTAGTGGCGGGCTGGCTGGAAGGCGTGCCGGTACTGTGCATGAAAGGGCGCGGGCATTTCTATGAGGGCCGTGGCATGCAGGTGATGACCACTGCCGTGCGCACCTTCAAACTGCTGGGCTGTGAATTCCTGTTGGCGACCAATGCTGCTGGCTCACTGCGTAAATCGGTCGCCCCGGGTAGCCTGGTGGCGCTGACCGACCACATCAACTTTATGCCGGAATCCCCGCTGGTGGGGGCCAACGACGAGCGTTTTGGCCCACGCTTCTTCAGCCTGGCTAACGCCTACGATCGTGACCTGCGTGAGCAGCTGGCGGCGGTAGCGGCCAAGGCCGGTATCCCATTGGCTGAAGGGGTGTTTGCCGCCTACACCGGCCCGAACTTCGAAACCCCGGCCGAGATCCGCATGATGCAGACGCTGGGCTGCGACGTGGTGGGGATGTCGATCGTGCCAGAAGTGCTTTCGGCCCGGCACTGCGGCCTGAAGGTGTTGGTGGTCTCGGCGATGACCAACTATGCCGAAGGGTTATCCGATACGCCGCTTTCCCATGAGCAGACGCTGAGCTGCGCTGCGCTGGCGGCAGACGACTTTATGCGCCTGATCCGTGAGTTCTTCAAAACGCTGTAATTCTTATTTCCATCCGACTACCCCGCGGCAAGCCCTACCTTGCCGCGTAAATCACAACAATAGGTGATGGTAATGGCAATAAAAACACGATTGAAGGTGATGATTTTTCTACAGTTCTTTATCTGGGGCGCCTGGTTGGTGACGTTGGGATCCTACATGATCAACACCCTGCACTTCAGCGGGGCGCAGGTAGGCATGGTGTACAGTTCGAAAGGGATCGCCGCGCTGATCATGCCAAGCCTGGCAGGGATCATTGCCGATCGCTGGATCAAGGCCAACCGTCTGTATGGCCTTTGTCATCTGCTGGGGGCGGTGGCGTTGTACTACGCCGCACAGGTCGATCAGCCGATGGTGATGTTCTGGGTCATGCTGTTCAACGCGATGGTCTATATGCCCACCATGGCGCTTTCCAACGCCATTTCTTACTTCTGTCTGGAAAAGCACGGTTTTGATACGGTCAAGGATTTCCCGCCGGTGCGGGTTTATGGCACCGTGGGCTTTATTCTGGCGATGTGGTTGATCAGCTTTAGCCGCATTGAATTGAGCAATATGCAACTGTATCTGGCTTCCGCGGTGTCGCTGCTATTGGCCGTCTACTCCCTGACGCTGCCAAATTGCCCGACCAACAAGGTGAAACGCTCGCAAAGTTGGGTCAGTATGTTGGGGCTGGATGCGTTCGTGCTGTTCAAGCAAAAGCGCATGGCGGTGTTCTTCCTGTTTGCCATGTTGCTGGGGGCGGCGCTGCAAATCACCAATACCTTCGGCAACCCGTTCCTGCACGATTTCTCTCTTAACCCGCTGTATCAGGACAGCCTCAGCGTGCGCTATCCTTCGGTGCTGCTCTCCCTGTCGCAAATCTCTGAGGTGTTTTTCATCCTCACCATCCCGTTCTTCCTGCGTAGATACGGCATCAAGCAGGTGATGCTGATCAGCATGGCGGCCTGGACGCTGCGTTTCCTGTTCCTGGCCTATGGTACGCCTGCCGGGTTCGGCTTCCTGCTGCTCCTGCTTTCAATGATCGTTTACGGCTGCGCGTTTGATTTCTTCAATATTTCCGGTGCCATCTTTGTGGAGAAAGAGACCGACCACCGCATTCGTGCCAGCGCTCAGGGGCTGTTTATGACCATGGTTAACGGTGCAGGGGCTTACGTTGGTGCCATTGCCAGCGGCGAGGTCGTGGACTTCTTCACCCATAACGGGGTGAAAGATTGGCAGAGTATCTGGCTGGTGTTTGCCGCCTATACGTTGGTGCTGGGGGTGATTTTTGCCCTGTCTTTCAACTACCAGCATCGGCCGGAAGAGATGAGCGGCGAGCTGCAGAAGGCACATTAAGGTAAAACACAGGGGCTGAGTTCAGCTCCTGTGATATCAGGCAGGAAAACGCTGTTGCAGCTGTTGCCAGTCTGGTGCTCCGGCGGCACCACGGCTGGCCACCACGCAGGCGGCCACGCGGTTGGCAAGATCGACCGCTTGCACCAGCGGCAGGCCAGCGGAAAGCCCGGCTAGCACACCCGCGCAGTGGGCATCCCCCGCACCGATGGTATCGACGACGTCAACCGGGTAAACGGGCACATGCTGCGGCTCATTGCGGCCATCACAGACCCAGGCACCGTCACGATCCAACCGGCAAATCAGGGTAATGTTATGCGCTGTGGCATAACGTTGCGCAGCGCTGACAGCATCACCTTCCCCACACAAGATCGCAACTTCGTCGCGGTTGAGGGTGAGCAAGGTGTGGCTGTCGCTAAGCATGGCGAAAAACTCTTCACCCAGTTGGCCGACACGCGGGCCGGGATCCAGTAACCGCCACTGATCGAACGGCAGTCGGGTAAGCCAGTCGCGCAGTGCTTCACCAGGTTCCCCCACCAGTTCATAGCCGTTGGCATAGACCACCGTTTCCGGCGTTAGCGGCAGGGTAGCCAGCTGCGCCTTATTCCAATGGGCTTCACAACCGGTCACGGTAACAAAAGTACGTTCACCGTTGGGTTCCACCAATGCCAGACACCACCCATTATCCAACTGGCCATGGCGTAACAGCACCGGCAAATCCAGCTCCTGCATGGCGGCTTCGATGGCCGCTCCCCAGTCTCCGTTGCCCACCGGCATACCGTTAATCACGGGGACATCCAGGCGGCGTAGTGCCCGCGCTACGTTGAAGGCACAACCGCCAATCTGACGCTCTTGCGGCTGCGCTTCGATATCTTCACCGCTGACCGGCAGCTTTGGCAGCGTGAGGACCACGTCTCCCACGGCTCCGCCTACCACCAGAATAGGTTTTACTGCGACAAATTCACTCATTGATGTCCTTTGTTGCTTGCCAGATAGAGGCCATAGGCAACCAGGCTGACCAGGAAGGAAACGAACAGCCCCAGGCTGGAATCAGCGAACAGGCCTTTTGCCAATGGGCCATCGATAAAGCCGGTTTTGGTCACCAGCAGCCCGCACAAGGCGCCGAGGAACCAGCAGAATAGTGGCACCTTACGCACGCCGCGGTTCTGGCCGTTCAGGCCGTACAGGGCATTACCGTCGTAACCATGATGACGGCGCACTTTAGCATAATCGAGAATGAAAATGGCTTCCCAGGCGGCAAGGAATACCCCGCAGAACACCAGGAAAGAGATAAATGGCCCCATAAAGTCGCCAGAGATAAACAGCACATAGATGGCGATGCCAAGGATGACCACGGCGTCAATGGAGACGGCCAGAGACTGTTTCACCTTCACGCCTAGCGTTAGCAGGTTAAGGCTGGCGGAGTAGAGACTGAGCACGGCAATAGTGACGATACCGGCGGTCGCAGCCAGCAGATAAGGGATAGCCATCCACTTTGGCAGCACCGAACCGATTAACGCAATCGGGTTGGCGGCGCTGGCCAGATCCGGCAGCTGTACCGAAAGCAGAATGCCGGTGAACATCAGCAGGATCAGAGGCAGGCAGGCACCGCCCACCACGGCGGCAAAGATGCTTTTATCTGAAGATTCTGGGCTTTGATAACGGCTGTAATCGGCCCCGGCAATGGCCCAACTGATCCCGGTACCGGCGGCGATCACCGAAACGGCGGGCAGGAAGCCGGTCAACCAACTGCCGGAAGGCAGTGACAGCACTTTGCCCCATTCGGTGGTGAAGACGATATATAGCACCACAATCAGCGTCATGGTGCCGAATATCCGGCTGAACCAGCTCTGCATCCAGACTACCGTGTTCTGGCCCAGCAGGCTGACTACGATGGTCAAGCCACCAAACAGCAACAGGCTGAAAGCGGTAAGGGAGTGGCTTTCACTCAGGCCTATGGCCTGGAACAGCGCGGCCAGGGTGAGCGTGCCGGTGATGACGTTCACTGCTTCCCAACCCATCAGGTTGATCCAGCTGAAGGTGGTGGGCGCGATGTTGCCCTTCAGGCCAAAAATCACCCGCGATAAGGTCAAAGTAGAGGTGCGGCCACGTTTCCCGGCGAAGCTGGTGTAGCCTACCAAAGCAAAACTGGCTACGCCGACCAATGCGGCCAGGATTGACTGGATAAAGGACAGGCCGAACGCGACAATAATTGCCCCGTACACCACGCCGAGAATACCGATGTTGGCGGCAGACCATATCCAGAACAGCTCGAGCGGTTTACCGGTCTGCTCTGCATCCGGCACGCGATCGATCCCCGTGCTTTCTACTTTCCATGTCTCACTGCGGTTGATTTCACTCATGGTGCGATTTATTCCTGTTTGCGCAGCCTGAGGAGAGCGGCCGCGTAGGGCTCAAAATCTATTTGATTGGCGCTATTGATCGTGGCAATCCACTCCGCCGGGAAGGCGGCTATGCCGCGTAAGGCTCCGCAGATCGCCGTTGCCATGGCGCCAATGGTATCGGTATCTCCACCCAGATTGGCGGCCAGGATCGCACAACGTTGCGGATCGGTGTCTGCCAGTTCAACCAGCGCCAATGCCATTGGGATCGACTCGATAGTGTCCATCCCGGCACCGACGGTATGGTAAAGCTCCGCCAATGCTTCGCTATCCGGCAGATGGCCCAGGTTAGCGGTGAACTCCAGCGCCCAAACCAGACGGCGACTGAGCGAAGGGCTGAAGGTGGTGATATGTTGCTGTTGCACCTGCTCCACATGTGCGGGCAGTTCTTGCTTGATGGTGGCCCAATCCGCGCCTTCGACAGCCCGGCTAACGGCCCAGGCAATGGCAAAAGCGCCAGCCACGGCGATATCCGACTTGTGGGTCGGGCTGCAAGACAGCCTTACCGCTGTGATAAAGGCTGGCAAATCGCTACTTGGCAGCAGGCAACCTAACGGAGCTATACGCATGGCCGCTCCATTGGTCACGCCGTTAGCGGCGATCTCTGCCACCGGTGTACCGGCGCGGAACGCCAACAGCGCGGCTTTGGAGCTGGGGCCGAGGATATTTTTCTCAAAGGCTCCGATCCGTTCTGCCCACAGCATGATGTGGTGAGCAATACGTTCCGGCTCGACCCGGCCCTCGGCGGCCAAGAGCGCATCCATCAAGGCCACGGCCTGCTGGGTGTCGTCCGTGTATTCCCCGGCGATAAAGCCGTTTGCTGCAATATTTTCTGCCGGGCCAGGCAGGAAGCTGGTGATCCAACCAAAATAATCACTAACCTGTTGTAAAGGCCACAGTTCTGACGGCATCCCCATCGCATCGCCTACGGCTTGCCCATAGAGCGCCCCGAGTATGGCGTGGTGAGGATTTTTTATATTTTTCATTTATATGGGTGTTCCCTGGTGTTGGTGCTAACCGATGTAAAACATCAGTGTTGCTAATGTTAGTCGTAAAATGGATCCAATTAAAGTCCAATAGTCGAAAAATGTGACTCCAATCTAAGTCCAATGCAAGTGCGCATGGTGTAATTACCCTGAATGTGACAAATATGGTAAAAACGAGGCGGTTGAGGAATGCGAACAAATCAGAGGTGGGTCCGATGAATGATTTTATTGCCTGGCTGCGTCAGCAGCTTTCACAGGCAGCGGCGGCACCACGTTACATCCAACTGGCGAATTCCCTGGAAATTGCCATCAAGCAGCGTGTGCTGGGCGTCGGCGATTTTTTACCGCCGGAACGCGTGTTGGCTGAAGCATTGGATTTGTCACGCGTTACGGTCAGTAAGGCGATGAGGTTGCTGGAGGAACAAGCGCTGGTCTCACGCCAACAGGGCATTGGTACTCGAGTGGCCATGCACATCGGTTATTCCCTCAATCAGGATAGCGGCTTTACCGCGCAGGTTTTGCGCAGTGGCAGCAGCGTCAGCAACCAATGGCTGTTGCGTTCCTGCATAAAGGCACCCAGTGAGGTAGCCAAGGCGCTGGAGTTGGCAAGCGACAGTATCGTGGTCAAGCTACGCCGCCTGCGGTTGATGGATGGCAATCCGGTATCGTTGGAGACCACCTATATCCCGACCCGTTTTTTGCCCGATCCCGAAGAGCTGGAACACTCGCTGTATGCACTATGGAAGTCGCGAGGGATTGTGCCAGAGGGCAGGCATTTTTTATTGAAAGCGGTTGCCAGCAATGATGAAAACGCCAGCTTGCTCAATGTGCAAAGCGGCACGCCGCTGTTACGCATTGTCCAGATCAGCCGCAACGTTCAGGGCGAAGTGCTGGAGTTCAGCGAAACGCTGTGCCGCAGCGATGTGTACGAGTTTGAGGTCAAAAGCTGAGTAATCTGAGAAATAACCATGCTCTTTTGGCGGCGAGTGCGTATAATCGCCGCCCGGCGATAAATTAACCTGCACAAGAGCACCCGAATGAGCACTACCAGCCTGATCCAACCCGAACGTGAATTGTTCTCCTATGAGCCTTATTGGGCCGAATGTTTTGGCCCCGCGCCGTTTTTACCGATGTCGCGTGAGGAGATGGACCAATTAGGCTGGGATAGCTGCGATGTGATTGTGATCAGCGGGGATGCTTACGTCGATCACCCAAGCTTTGGCATGGCGATTGTGGGCCGCATGCTGGAGGCTCAGGGCTTCCGCGTGGGGATCATTGCCCAGCCGGACTGGAGCAACAAAGAAGACTTTATGCGTTTGGGCAAACCGAACCTGTTCTTTGGTGTGACCGCCGGCAATATGGATTCGATGATCAACCGCTATACCGCCGATCGTAAGCTGCGTCATGACGATGCCTACACCGCCGGTAACGTGGGTGGCAAACGCCCGGATCGCGCGACGCTGGTCTATAGCCAACGCTGTAGAGAAGCCTATAAAGATGTTCCGGTCATCCTGGGCGGTATCGAAGCCAGCCTGCGCCGTATTGCCCATTATGATTACTGGTCGGATACCGTGCGCCGTTCGGTGCTGGTGGATTCCAAGGCCGATATGCTGATCTACGGCAACGGCGAACGCCCGCTGGTGGAGTTGGCGCATCGCCTGGCGGCGGGTGAAAAAATTCAGGACATCCACGATATCCGTAACACCGCCGTGATGCGTAAAGGGGCCATGCCGGGCTGGAGCGGGGTGGATTCTACTCGCTTGGACAAACCGGGCCGCATCGAGCCAATCCCTAATCCTTACGGTGAAGATTTGCCCTGTGCCGATGGCAGCACGCCAGAGCCAGAGGCCAAACCCGTCACCGTGCGTGCCGCCAAACCCAAACCGTGGGAAAAAACCTATGTGTTGCTGCCTTCCTTTGAGAAGGTAAAGGCGGACAAGGTGCTGTATGCCCATACTTCGCGCATCCTGCACCATGAAACCAACCCGGGCTGCGCGCGTGCGTTGATGCAAAAACACGGCGACCGCTACGTGTGGATCAACCCACCGGCGATCCCGCTCACCACGCCGGAAATGGACAGCGTGTTTGCCCTGCCGTACCAGCGTGTGCCGCACCCATCCTATGGCGAAGAGCGTATCCCGGCCTACGATATGATCCGTTTCTCGGTGAACATTATGCGTGGCTGCTACGGCGGCTGTTCGTTCTGTTCAATCACCGAGCATGAAGGGCGCATTATCCAGAGCCGTTCGGAAGACTCGATCGTGCGTGAAATCGAAGAGATCCGCGACAAGGTGCCGGGCTTTACCGGGGTGATCTCCGATCTGGGTGGTCCAACGGCCAACATGTATATGTTGCGCTGTACCAACCCGCGTGCCGAGCAAACCTGCCGTCGCGCCTCCTGTGTGTATCCGGAAATCTGTACCTATATGGATACCAACCATGAGCCGACCATCAAACTTTACCGCCGCGCCCGTGAGCTGGAAGGGATCAAGAAGATCCTGATCGCCTCCGGGGTGCGTTACGATCTGGCGGTTGAAGATCCGCGCTATATCAAGGAACTGGCGACCCATCACGTGGGCGGCTATCTGAAGATCGCGCCGGAGCATACCGAAACCGGGCCATTGTCCAAGATGATGAAGCCGGGGATGGGCAGCTACGATCGCTTCAAGCAGCTGTTCGACCAGTATTCCAAACAGGCAGGTAAAGAGCAGTATCTGATCCCTTATTTCATCTCCTCGCATCCGGGTACCCGCGATGAGGACATGGTGAATCTGGCCCTGTGGCTGAAGAAAAACCGTTTCCGTCTCGATCAGGTACAGAACTTCTACCCGTCGCCAATGGCGAACTCCACCACCATGTATTACAGCGGCAAGAACCCGTTGGGTAAGGTGGGGTATAAGAGCGAAGACGTGTTTATTCCGAAGGGCGATCGCCAGCGCCGCCTGCATAAGGCATTGTTACGCTATCACGATCCGCTCAACTGGCCGCTGATCCGCACCGCGTTGGAAGAGATGGGGATGAAGCACCTGATTGGTGGCCGTCGCGAATGCCTGGTGCCAGCACCGAGCATTGACGAGCAGCGCGAGGCCAAGCGCTTACAGCGGCATACCCGCCCGGCGTTGACCAAGCACACGGACATTACCCGCCAGCGCACGCCGTCCAACAAGCCACCGCGCAAGCCTATCCGCAACGGTAAGGCCTGATAGAGCAGGGAGCCCAAGTGGCTCCCTTTCTTTTATCCCCTCTAGGGGATATTCCATAAATTATCCCTTGGTGAGGATATTATTTTGTTATCCCTTTCAGGAAAGACGCTATGGAGCTAGCTATTGCCAGGCTACAAACTGTTATACGCCGCCTCGACCTTCAGCATATAGCGCGGTGCCTGCGGTGAGGGATGGTACTGGCGCACATGCCAGTGAAAGGCCTCGGGTGACAGGTTGTTGATCATTCTGATGGCTTTTTTGCGATCGCTGGAGAAGGTACGTAGCAAGGCTCCTGCGCCGTTGGCATAGGCCACTTCAGTGGCATAGCGGCGGGTCACCGGATCGTCAATCCACTTCAGTTGCTGCTGTTGCAGCGCACCGATATAGGCTGCCCCCAGATCGATATTGGTTTCTGGATCCAACAGATCGTCATCATCCGGGCAGCCGCGTTTGCCTTTAAAGCGGTAGGCATCACAACCGGCGGTATTCGCCTTGAGCTGCATCAGGCCGATGGCGTTGGAAGGGCTGACAGCCTTGGGGTTAAAGCCGGACTCTACCTGAATAATGGCGGCGATCAGCTTTTCATCGACATCATACTCGTCGGCCGCGTCTTCGATTTCATCGTCATAGGCGTGAGGATCGTGGCTAGTACGCTGATGCTTACTGGAACAGCCCGCCAGCACCAACAGCATTAACACCATGGTCAGGCGCGGCAAAGATGAGAAAGAGAAGGTCATGAAACTCCAAGCTGCTGTGATCGGATCGCTGCGCCATATCATAGCGCCAGTGACCGATAAGATCTTGGGTTAAAAGCCAATTAACGCGAGAGGCTGCCAATAATAAAGCAACGGGGCCGACAGTGCGACCCCGTGATGTTTACAGAGAGTCTGGATCCGGCCCCAGGCGGTTACCGATATCCAGCTTGGTGATTTCGCCCAGTTCGTCCTTATCCAGTTTGAAATCAAACACCTCAAAGTTTTCACGAATGCGCGCGGGCGTAACCGATTTCGGGATCACGATCAGGCCGCTGTCCAGATGCCAGCGCACGACGATCTGTGCCGGCGTCTTGTTGTACTTCTCCGCCAGCTTCTTGATCAGAGGTTGATCGAAGACGCCTTCACCCCCTTGCGCCAATGGGCTCCAGGATTCGGTGGCTATGTGATGAGTCGCGTTCCAGGCGCGCAGCTGGCGCTGTTGCAGCAGCGGGTGCAGTTCGATCTGGTTGATCACCGGCGCGACGCTGGTTTCATCCAGCAGGCGTTGCAGGTGTGGCGTGTGGAAGTTACAGACGCCGATGCTTTTCACCAGCCCTTGCTCACGCAGTTTGATCAAGCCGCGCCAGGCTTCGACATACCGATCCTGTGCCGGTTTCGGCCAGTGGATCAGGTAGAGATCGACGTAATCCAGCTTCAGCTTTTTCAGGCTGGTTTCCAGTGCTGCCTGCGGATCGCCCTGATCGTCGTTCCACAGCTTGGTGGTGATAAACAGCTCTTCACGTGGGATCGCGGTGGCTTGCAGCGCGGCACCCACCCCTTCCTCGTTTTTGTAAATCGCGGCGGTGTCGATGGAGCGATAGCCGACTTCCAGCGCCTTGGTGACGGCCTGCGTAGTTTCTTCAATGCTGGCTTGCCATACGCCGAGTCCCAACTGCGGCATCAGATTACCATCGTGGAGTTTGATGATGGGTTGCATGCGCTATCTCCTTATGACTGCTTTCAGGCCAAAGCCTGCTTACATGAATTTTAGTTCGCCACCTCAGCGCTTGCCGAGTTTGCGAGCTCAAGCGTGCATATCCAGTACGATACGATAACGGGCCTTGCCCGCTTCAAGATGCGCGATGGCATCGTTGACCTTGCTCAATGGGAAATGCTCCACCTGCGGCTCAATGCCATGCCGGGCGCAGAACGCCAGCATATCGGCCAGGCGTGAAGGGGCACCGGTAGGTGAAGCGGAAAGTTCAGCCTGTTTGCTGATAAACGAGAATACCTGAACCGGCACCGGGTCGGGGATCGCCCCAACGAAGTGCAGGCGGCCTTTCGGGGCCAAGGTGCCGATAAAGGCATCCCAATCTAAAGAGGCGCTGGCGGTGACCAGAATAAAGTCGAGCTGATTGGCGATGGCCTGTAATGCGGCGCCGTCATTGCTGGCCACCACGCGGTGTGCACCCAACGAAAGCGCTTCGTCACGTTTGCTGTTGGACGAGGTGAAGGCGGTAACTTCACAGCCCCAGGCATGCATAAAGCGGATCGCCATGTGGCCCAGGCCGCCGATACCGACCACGCCAACGCGCTGTGTCGGGCGGACATCGTACTGCAATAGCGGGTTGAACACCGTGATCCCGCCGCAGAACAGCGGCCCGGCGCTGGTCACGTCAACGCCTTCCGGCAGTGGGATCGCCCAGGCCCAGTGGCTGCGGATGCGATCGGCAAAACCGCCGTGGCGACCAATGATGGTAGGTTGTACCTCGTTGCACAGATGCTGATCGCCAGACATACAGGGGTGGCAGTGCATACAACTGCCGCGGTTCCAGCCAACGCCCACCACCTGGCCAATCTTCAGCCCTTTGTTCTGCGCATGGGCACCGAGCTTGGTGACTTTGCCCACCACCTCAT
Organism: Serratia sp. JSRIV006; assembly: GCF_019968685.1. Lineage (NCBI taxonomy): Bacteria > Pseudomonadati > Pseudomonadota > Gammaproteobacteria > Enterobacterales > Yersiniaceae > Serratia > Serratia sp. JSRIV006. The sequence continues at coordinate 4,938,510 of NZ_CP074137.1, read as the reverse complement.
GGCCGGGCACGAACGGATAGTGGGTCATGCCCCATTCATTATTGAGCATGGAGAGGTCGGAGTGGCAGACGCCACAGTAGTCGATAGCAACTTCAATTTCTTCGTCGCCTAATGCACCGGCGTCGAAGGTAAAGGGTTCAAGCGGCTGTCCCTGGCCGGGCGCGGCCCAGGCACGAATGCTATTGTCAGATACGGAGCTGGATTGGTTCGCCATAAAATTCTCCCATGAGTTAACGAGACGATGTTATGCGATGCGATCGAAAGCGCGGACAAGGCGCACAACCGTGCCCGATGATCGGTCGGGCACGGTAAGTAGAAACTAAAGCCTAGCAGGAAACTGTGATGTTGCGATGAAATCGTGCGCCAGCAATTAGCGTGCCGCTTGATAAATGCGTTGGCTGACTTCCAGCGTAATGTCCCCATGCTCGCCCAGAGCGGTCATGCCGTGCTGGTGCAACTTGTCGAGCAGCGCAGGGATGGAGCTACCGTCGAGTTGATAATCAGACAAGCGGGTTGGCACGCCCATTTGCTCAAAGAAGGCACGGGTGGCGGCAATCGCGCCGTCGATACGGCTTTCTTCGGAACCCTCACGCAGACCCCAGACGCGATCGGCGTACTGCAGCAGTTTTTCGCGCTTCTGGGCTTTTTTCTCTACCAGCAAGGCAGGCAGGACGACGGCCAGGGTTTGCGCATGATCCAGACCGTGCATGGCGGTCAGCTCATGGCCGAGCATATGCGTTGCCCAGTCTTGCGGCACACCGGCACCGATCAGGCCGTTCAGCGCCATGGTGGCACTCCACATCACGTTGGCACGTACCGCATAGTTTTCCGGTTCGGCCAGCGCACGTGGGCCATCTTCCAGCAGCGTTAACAGCAGGCCTTCGGCAAAGCGATCCTGCACCTTGGCATCGACCGGGTAAGTCAGGTATTGCTCAATGGTGTGGACAAAGGCGTCCACTACGCCGTTGGCGATCTGGCGCGGTGGTAACGAATAAGTCACCACCGGATCGAGCACGGCGAACAGAGGCTGCACCAGCGGGGAGAAGAAGTGCTGTTTGTCGCCGCTGCTCTTACGGGTGATCACCGCGCCGCTGTTGGACTCGGAGCCGGTCGCTGGCAAGGTCAGTACGCAACCCATCGGTACTGCGCTGACGATCTCGCTGCCCACGGTTTTCAGGATATGCCAAGGATCGCGATCGGCCTGGTAGTCGGCCGCTGCCGCGATGAATTTGGTGCCATCAACCACTGAACCGCCGCCGACCGCCAGCAGGAAGTCGATCTTTTCTGCCCGCACGACTTCCACCGCTTTCATCAGGGTTTCATAGGTCGGGTTAGGCTCGATACCGGAGAACTCCTGCACGTTGCGGCCAGCCAGCGCGGCATAGACCTGATCCAGCACGCCGTTGTTCTTCACGCTGCCACCGCCGTAGGTGATCAGGATGCGGGCGTCTGCCGGGATTTGTTTGCCTAATTCGGCAATCTGGTTTTTACCGAACAGGATTTTGGTTGGGGTATGGAGGATGAAGTTTTGCATTATCGTATTCTCTTTTCGGATCAGGGAAGCGCCAACGGCGCAAAATAACTGGGGTCTATTGTCGGCAACCTGGCACGATCGCACAATGCACATTCCTGTCGGTGTCTTGCCTATTCCTACACTACACTGTAGAAAATGCATGTTTATGGTTATTATCCGTGTCGAATTATTCAGACGACCAGAGGGGCTTGCTGATGGAGAACGTTGAACTACGTAGCCGTATGGCGCGCCAGGCGATGCGCTTTGCCACTGCCAAAGGCTATAGCCCAACGCCCGTACCCATGGTGAAGGTGCTGTATTCCGACGAATATTACCCGCGTCAGCCGGTGATGTATGAGCCAGGCATTGTCATCATCTTTCAGGGTCATAAGGTGGGCTACTGTGGCAGCAAGGTGTTTCAGTACGATCCGCGCAATTACCTGCTGATGACGGTGTCGCTGCCGTTTGAGTGTGAAACCTTTGCCAGCCCGGAACAGCCGCTGGTGGGGCTGGCGGTCAATATCGACACCCAGATGCTTCAGGATCTGCTGATCGATATCGGTGATGACGATTACCTGATGCAGCCTAGGGGTGAAAGCTGCGGCGTTAACCTCTCGGTGCTTAGCGATGAAATGCTGTGCGCCACCGAACGTCTGTTGGACGTGATGGAGAAACCGTTGGATGCGCGGGTGCTGGGGCCACAAATCGTGCGTGAGCTGCTTTATTACGTGCTGCGTGGCAGCTGCGGTGCTTCGTTGCAGGAGCTGGTTAACCGGCATACCCATTTCAGCCAGATCGCCAAGGCGTTACGGCGGATTGAGAACCAGTATGCCGAGAACCTCAACGTCGAACAGTTGGCGTATGAAGTGAACATGAGCGTGTCGGCGTTTCACCATAACTTTAAGGCGGTGACCAACACCTCGCCGCTGCAATATGTGAAGTCGTATCGTCTGCACAAGGCGCGTTTGCTGATGCTGCATGACGGTCTTAAGGCCAGCACGGCGGCGATCCGCGTGGGTTACGAGAGCGCTTCGCAGTTCAGCCGCGAGTTTAAGCGGCTGTTTGGCATTACGCCGAGCGATGAAATCGCCCGGCTGCGGGACAATAGCGCCATCATGCAGGGTTAGCGCGTCAGGACGATTTTTCCGAACGGACCGCGATCTAGGTGATCGAGCGCCGCGTGTAGCTGATCGAAACGGTAACGCTGGTCGATGACGGGCTTGATGCCGTTGGCGTCGACGGCGCGAACCAGATCTTCCAATGCGCGGCGATGGCCGACGGCAATCCCCTGGATCTGTGGCGACTTCAGCAACAGCAGGCCTGCGGGGATGGCGATCTCCGCGCCTTCCAGCATGCCGATCACGGAAATACGCCCGTGGATCGCCACCGCACGTAGGGAGTTGAGCAGATTGCTGCCACCCACGGTTTCGACAATATGATCGATACCGCGATCCTGCGTCAGTTGATAGATCGACTCCACCCAATCCCCTTGCAGGCGATGAATGCCGTGATCGGCCCCTAACGCCTTGGCACGTAGCAGTTTCTCTTCGCTGCCGGAGGTGATAAAGACCTGCGCTCCGTGGGCTTTGGCAATCTGTAGCGCGAACAGGGCAACACCACCGGTGCCTTGCACCAATACCGATTCACCAGCACGCAAATGGCCGCGTTCTGCTAAGGCGAACCAGGCCGTCAGCCCGGCGCAGGGCAGGGTACTGGCTTGGGCATCGTCTAGTGTGGTAGGTGACGCGCTCAGCCAGCTCTCATCAACCACCACGTATTCCGCCAGCATCCCTTGATAAGTACCGCCTGATGCACGATAAGGCGGAGTGCGGGCATCACCGTCAGGTTTTCCGTCGATCCAGTCTGGGCTAAAGGTAGAGATCACCCGATCGCCAGGGCGAAAACGCGTGCTGCCGCTTCCCACCGCGTCTACCACGCCAGCCATATCCGAGGCAGGGGTAAACGGCAGCGGCAGATCCAACGGCATGGTGCCTTCTATCACCATCTTATCGCGGTAGTTCAGCGCCACGGCGTTCACTTTTACCCGTACCTGATGTGGGCCCGGCTGTGGAATAGCGCTTTCGGTTAATTGCAGATGCTCACGCCCTACGGCGTTCATCGTCCAACGTTGCATGGTATCGGCCATGTGGTGCTCCTGATGGGTTGAGGATATTCACAGATAATAACGTTGATTTAAAATCACCAGTGGCGATAATTTTTCCCAATATTGTTTCCTAAAAGGCTACAAAAAATGAGCGACCGATTAAGCGGTATCTCGGTATTGGTCAGCGTGGTGGAGGCGGGCAGCTTTGCGCTGGCGGCCAACAGGCTGCATCTTTCCCGTTCGGCGGTGGGTAAAACTATCGCCCGGCTGGAACAACGGCTGGGCGTGCGGTTGTTTCACCGCACCACCCGCAGCCTGAATCTGACTGACGATGGCGCGCTGTTCTATGAGCGTTGTTTACGGGCGTTGGAGGAGATCCGCGTCGCAGAGAACCTGCTGGAAAGCGGTAAGCGGCAGGTCAGTGGTCGGTTGCGGGTCTCGATGCCAGTGCTGATTGGCCGCCTGTGTATCGCGCCGGTGCTTACCGCGTTGGCGCGTGAGCATCCAGGATTGGAACTCGATCTGTCATTCAGCGATCGGGTGGTGGATGTGGCGAGGAAGGATTCGATCTGGCGGTGCGTAACGGCCCATTGCCAGACAGTGCCGGGCTGGTGGCTAGAAGGCTAGGGGATAACCGTATGACCCTATGCGCCTCGCCGGATTATCTGGCTCGCTGTGGTGCCCCAGACAGCATTGAGGAACTGCCCCAGCACGATGCCATCGCTTATCGCTACGCCGCAATGATACGTAGCTGGTTGATCCCGCAGGCAGACGGAACAATGCGAGAAGTGATGCCTAAACCCCGTTTGTTGATGGACGATCTGCAGGCGATTGCCGACGCGGCGGTGGCCGGGTTTGGCATTGCCTGGCTGCCATGCTGGCTAATCCGTGATGCCTTGCTGGAAGGCCGATTGCAGCAGGTATTGGGGGAGGTACCGGGGAAAGACTTTGAGGTGCATGCCGTCTGGCCGCTTACGCCGCATTTACCCTTGAAAGTGCGGCTGGCGGTGGATGCGCTGGTCAGCCACCTGCCCGCGAGGATGGCGCTATAGCCGCGCCTTTCGGCTCAGCAAAAAGAATGCCGCGCCAGCTGAAATAATAGTAAAGAGCGTGAGTATCAACATTAGGGCGCTAAAGCCTTCCTGGTATGCGGCCATTACCAGAGCAGGGTCTAGGTTTTGAGAGAGGCTCATATCCCCCATAACCAGGCGTTGGACAAGCTCGCTATTATTACTCTGCGGTTGCAGACGAAGGAGGCTGCTGTTGACCAGGGTTATGAGCATGGCAATGGAGATCGCAAGAGCCATGCCTTCACCTGCTACACGGGTCGTGTTAAAAACTCCAGCCGCCATGCCCGCTTGTTCTTTGGGCACCACACTTACCGCTAGCCCATCCATCAGTCCCCAGGGAAAACTTGTTCCTATACCGATGATCAGCATGGACAAGATTAGCTGCAGATGATCGCCAATGGGGACGCGACTGAGGATGTACAGCCCTGAGGCTGCCAGCAGAAAACCGACGCCAGAGAGGGTTCCAGCAGTGATCCAACGGGTTAACCAAGCGGCCAGTAATGGCACCACCAGCATTGGCGTCGAAAGTGCCAGCATGACCAGGCCACTTTGGATGGGGGAAACGCCTTCAACGCCGATCAGCCTGAATGGCAGCAGCACTATCAGAACGATGTAGCAATAGCAGGTTCCTAAAGGAAGTATCTGGACACCGATGAAACGTGGGTGCCTGAGCAGGCTGAGTTCGAGCATCGGCTCCTTTGAGCGTAGCTCAATAACCACGAACGCTATCAGGCAAGTCAGCGCGCTGATAAGTATGCCCACGATCAACGATGAACCCCATCCCGCTTGTGGGGCGAGGATGATCCCGGTGGTGAAAAGTACGAGCATCGCTGAAAAACTCGCCAAACCGGGGAGATCCAGCTTTTGAGCCTGCTGATTCTTACTTTCGTGCATCTGTGAAACGGAGGTGATGAGCGCCGTTGCAGCGAGTATTGCGGTGGTAATGAAGATCGAGCGCCAGCCGAACTGTTCAATCAGCGCACCAGCAATCATTGGGCCAAATGCCAAGCCTAGGCCAAAGGTCGTTCCCAGCAGGCTAAAGGCTCGGGTTCTATCGTATCCTTCAAACTCTTGCGCCAAAGCGGCCGAACCGCTAGCGAGCGCTGCTGCAGCGGCTATCCCTTGAACTGCCCGCAATATATCCAGCCAGACAATGCTGGTAGCACTGGCCAGAAGTAAGCTTACGATGAGGAATAGCAGAAGGCCCCAGGTGAATAAGCGTTTACGTCCGTAAATGTCTGAAAGTGTTCCGGCGGCCATAAGTAGGCTACCGAAACTCAACATGAATGCGTTGGTTACCCAGGCTTGGGCAGATGGGCCGGCGTTGAAAACCTTGCTGATGGTTGGGGTAGCGACGGCACCCCCGGTGAAGCTCAGCGGTAATACCAGAGCGGCTAGGCAAATAGCGCCTAGAACGTAGTAACGGCCTTTGGAATTGTTACCCATTGCGTAATCCCTCATTTTTATAGCAATCTGGGAAACTAAATCTATAGAGGTCGTAATGTTGAATAAATGGGTTAAAACTCCTCTTATAATGAACAAAAAGGTCTTAATCATATGGAGAGTCTCACCGGCATCCTCTCGTTCGTGAAAACCGCAGAATCGTTGAGCTTCGTCTCTGCCGCACGTGCCATAGGCATTTCCGCGACGGCGGTTGGAAAGAATGTTGCGAGGCTGGAGGCCTCTCTGAACGTTCGCTTGTTTCAGCGTAGTACCCGTAAGGTTAGCCTCACTGTTGAAGGCGAAATGTTCTACGAACGATGCCGGAAAATCCTTGATGACTTACAGGACGCTGAGGCTATGCTGTCGCATGCGGTTCAAGCTCCCCGAGGTCGCTTGCGGGTCAGTCTGCCCACTATCGGGTACCGCTTTCTGTTACCAATAATGCCTGACTTTCGCAAAGCCTACCCGGAAGTTGAGTTAGAGTTGGATTTCAACGATCAACTTGTTGATCTCATCGATGATGGGTTTGATGTGGTGATACGAAGCGGTGACCTTGTGGACTCGCGGCTGATGTCGCGTAGGCTTGGGCCTTTCCGTTTTGTTCTTTGTGCCGCCCCTGCTTATCTGCAACGTAAAGGGCGACCTGAGAAATTGCCCGATCTGGAGTTGCACGATTGCCTTCGTTACCGTTTTGTCACGACAGGTAAAATCATGGACTGGACATTAACGGCAGACCCCGAAATAACCCGGTTGCGCCTAAATTCTTCCCTGACGTTGAATAACATGGAGGCAATGCTGATGGCGACCATTGACGGGTATGGCATTGCTTACATGCCTGATTTTTTAGTCAAGGAGGCGTTGGCCATGGGCGATCTTGAGACGTTGCTTGATGCTCACACCAAGGAGCAAGGGCTCTTTTGGGCGCTCTGGCCTTCAAGTCGGCATCTATCACCAAAGATCCGCGTATTTGTAGATTTTATCTGCGCCCAACTTTATAAGCAGGTGTAAGAGGCATCTTGATATTGGTTACCGTGGCGGTGGGCAAAACCGCCACCCGATTCAGGAAGCGCGTTTTTTACGCCAAACGACCAGCATCACGCCCAGCAGCCCAACGACCAACAGCACCATCGGCAGGATCATCAGCCCGGCCATCACCTGATCTTCGTGGCGTTTCACCAGTGGGATTTGGCTAAAGGCATAGCCTAGCGTGACTACCGAGCCTACCCACAGCAAGCCGCTGAGCCAGTTAAAGATTTGAAAACGGGCGCTATTGAGGCCCGAGATACCGGCCATGGTAGGCAACAGGGTGCGTACAAACGCCAGGAAACGGCCAATCAGCAAAGCGACCAAGCCGTGGCGGTTAAACAGCATGTGCGCACGCTGGTGGTATTGCGCTGGTAGCTGTAGCAACCAGCCTTTCACCACCGAGGTATGGCCAAGCCATCGCCCTTGCAGATAGCTGAGCCAACAGCCAAGGCTGGCGGCGACCGTCAGAATAATCAGCGTGGGGATAAAGTTCATCACGCCTTTGGCGATCAAGGCACCGGCCAACAGCAGTAAGCTATCTCCGGGCAGGAAGGAAGCGGGCAACAAACCGTTTTCCAAAAACAAGGTGGTAAAAAGGACGGCATAAACCACCCAAATCACGCTGGGATCGGCAAGTGCAGTAAAGTCTTGCGTCCACAGTGCGTGAACAATTTCTCTTAATACATCCATTCTTTATCCTGGGGTGCCTGGGCTGACTTTCTATAGGCTACCGTGCTGTTATAGCCATGCTCACCGGTAAATATAGGCCACACACGGCGGTGAGGCCCTTGAGCACCATATAGTGTACCGCTATTAGCTTAAGCGGACATTAAACAGAGCATAGAAAATGTGGTAAAGGCCGTAAAACTCGGAAAAAGTACAGGCGACCGTCGGTATGGCCAAGTAAAAACGCCGTAAAACCTTGTACCTTGCTGTGTGATTTTATCTAGCCCTTACGTAGGGGAATGCATGCCTCGCTTGCAGACGTTTTCCCGCAGTGATGGCTGAGCTATTCACACCGTTTGAGGCCTGTTGGGGTAAAAAGCAGCATTTTGAGTGATGATTTTGTTAGCATTATGGGGGGGCAATGTTATGCCAAACGACGCGCAAACCCTGATAGTGACTGGGGTTGTATCATTTTTTGCTCGTCGATGCGTAATTCTTCAAATAATAATGATAACTACTATCAATCCCTGATTGGTTTGATATGATCGCACGCTGAATTCTTCCTTCAATGTTGAAATGGGTGGAGGCACAGCGTGAAAACGGCTGGCAAAATGACAAATCAAAGTGCTCAGGGCGCAGGCCGTGGGCAATGGGGCGCATTGGGGCGCAGTGTGATCGCCTCACTGGTATTGGTGGTGGGGTTGGCGGGCAACGCTCAGGCGGCACCGGCCACTGCACCAGCAGTCGCTGAAAGCGTTGGCGCGGCAACGACACCGGCCACACCAACAGCGGTAACCCCAGTGGCGGGTACCCCGGAAAATATCACCCCGGTTAATCCTGAACCGACCATCCAACCGCCTGAAACGCGCGGCATGGACCTTTCCGTCTGGGGCATGTATCAGCACGCCGACATCGTGGTGAAAATCGTGATGATTGGCTTGGTGCTGGCGTCAATTGTCACCTGGACCATTCTGTTTGCCAAAGGCAGCGAGCTGTTTCGTTCCAAGCGCCGTCTGCGCCGTGAGCAGTTGGCGCTGGCCGACGTGCGTTCGCTGGACGATGCCTCCGAACTGGCGCAAGATTTCTCACAAGAGAGCATCACTGCGGTGCTGCTGCAAGACGCGCAGAACGAACTGGAACTGTCGGCGGCCTCTAACGACAATAACGGTATTAAAGAGCGTACCGGTTTCCGTCTGGAACGCCGTGTAGCGGCCTACGGGCGTCAGTTGGGGCGCGGCAATGGCTTCCTGGCCACCATCGGCGCCATTTCACCGTTTGTCGGCCTGTTTGGTACCGTATGGGGCATCATGAACAGCTTTATCGGCATTGCCCATTCGCAAACCACTAACCTGGCGGTCGTTGCCCCGGGGATTGCGGAAGCCTTGCTGGCCACTGCGCTCGGTCTGGTTGCAGCAATCCCTGCGGTAGTGATCTACAACATCTTTGCTCGTGTCATCGGCGGCCACCGTGCTCAGGTGGGCGATGTGGCGGCACAGGTGCTGCTGCTGTTGGGCCGCGATCTGGATCTGGCGGCCTCGGCCGATGCCAAACGTTCGCAGCATGCGCACCAACTGCGGGTGGGGTGAGTTATGGCGATGCGCTTAAATGAAGATCTGGACGACAGCGGCGAACTGCATGAAATCAACGTGACGCCGTTTATCGACGTCATGCTGGTGCTGTTGATCATCTTTATGGTGGCTGCGCCGCTGGCAACGGTAGATATTCGTGTCGATCTGCCAGCTTCTTCCGCTAAACCGCAGCCGCGTCCGGAAAAACCGGTGTTCCTGTCGGTGAAGGCAGACAAGCAGCTGTACGTGGGCGATGAGCCGGTGACGGCGGAACAGCTGACGGCGGTGCTGGATCAACGTACGCAGGCGAATAAAGAAACCACCATCTTTTTCCAGGCGGACAAGACCGTAGATTATGAAACGCTGATGAGCGTGATGGATACGCTACGCAAAGCCGGCTACCTGAAAGTGGGGCTGGTGGGAATGGAAGGTGTGGCCAAGTAACGCTTAACACCGCTGTTAAAAACATCTGAAGGGGCTGTTTAGCCCCTTTGTCTTATCTAGATACCAACCTGAAAATTCCTACGCTACTCAGTGATTGCGCTTCAATAGCCTGAATGGTGCCTGTGGTATTCCGGCATTGAACATTTCTTGCAGAAATTCTGGCATGTTACAATTGATAATGATACTCTTTATCAATTGAGTGTATTCAAGAATGGTATAGAGAATAATTAGTATTAATTGCAAAATTTGGGGGCGTGATGCGGGAAGGGGAAAGCGGTATCGCTGAGCGAAAACTGTTTATGACATTAGCTGTTGGGCTATGTCCCTTGTTTTTACTTTTCTGTTACTTTAAATTAAACCCAACTGCCCAACTATTTGAACTTGGCGTTGAGATAACTAAAATTCACCCGATAAATATATCCTCTGATAATATTTTATTAAGTTCAGTCTTAGGATTGTATTGCAAGTTAGCGTTATTTTTTGCCTTTTACTTTGTCATTAAATACAGAAGTCATCTAAGGCTTAAGCTTAGTGGTGTCGGTTTGTATTCGATAATAGTCAGATTTTTTCTCTTCTCTATCGTTTACGCTATATATATTTATATGTTTATTTTTTGCTCACTTGATGTATCACATGGAAACAGACTGCTTAAATTCTTATCTTCTAATGATTATTTTCTTTTTGTCTATTACGTGATTACTTTTACTGGGATATATTTATTTACTTCACTTTTCCTATGGTTTTTGGTGAGGTTCCCATCAGAGTACGCAACCCGACGATAAGAGTGCCGGGCTTTATATCAATTTAATAACTCTATGATTTTATTGTTCAGTGTTTCGGCAAGTGACGCGTCAATAAAAGATGACGCAATGCTAATTACCAGGATGGCGGCTATTACTGGTAATACAGACATTGAAAATAAAGAGAGTATTCCAGTCACTATTGCCAAGGCAACACTAGACGCTACCCCACTCAACACCATGCCCTCAACCTCTAACATCAGTGGCTTCCAATTCCCAGATTCGTAGCCCTCTATACTTTTTTCGCGTATTTTCTCAGCCTTAATCACCAGATCTGCGACTTTAAAGAATCGGCCAAAATTACTGAGCTTGTTTGCCATGTCGTTAACATTCGTATACCTCCAGGCATGAATAATAGCATCTCTGTCTCCTTTGTTGATTTTCATACCAGGGGTTGACATAATTTTATTTAAAGATGCCATTGCATCATTAAAGTTTCTTATTCTCTTTCCTTGGAAATTTTTAATGTTATTGGCAATTTCATCAGCAGCAAGTTGGTAATTTTTACCCAAACGTTTACTGATCCCTTCTGCTGAGCTGGAAACAATGGTAGAAATGTTTAGCAAAAACGCTTTTTCTGCTTTGGCCTTTGCCTCCTTTTGTTTTTTAAGTGCCTCTTTAAATGTGCCCTTATTCATTCCACCAAATTGAGCAAATCGAGTCATGTATACTTTTTTGGCTAAAGGCATATTACCTTTGCTCAATGCACTTCTGAGCTCTTTATAATCTTTTCCATTCTTTATATAGGGACAGTTTTTCTGTCCGCAGCGCAGGCAAATATTATTGTCTAATAACTCCTTGGTTTGGTCAGATACTGAGTTATCTCCTGCAGGCCAAACAATCATTAGATCGCCAGAGTCAATACCTGTTGTAGGCCAACCCCCAAGCGCCACCGTCCCATGCTAGTCCCGGTTCTGGAGCTACTCCATTATTCCAACTGTAGGGATCGTAGCCAACAATTTCATCAATCATATGAGTTCCTCTTCTTGTTCACAATTAGGTTGAGCTCTGTATATGTGTTTATATACAGTATTGAGAATGATATTCGTTTCCAGTGAGCAACTCAGTGAATGATAATGATTCTCAGTTGTGCCGTAACTGACACAAAACTGACAAGTGTTGGCTTTGCCAGCTATCCTCGCTGCTCCCTGATGTGCCGCCTGTTGCATAACCCTCGATAGCCATATTTGCCATTCTTCCGCTTAAAAAATAACCCGCCAGAAGTATGGAGAAATTGTGAATTTACGCTTTCCTGCGTTTAAGTGGTAATAATTATCATTACAATTCGCAATTACAAAAATGGTTACAATTATTATTATCTACTTTAAATAAAAGGGATTATTACGATGGTTATACCTAACAACAGCAGACTGCGACCTTGTGCGATCTTGTTGGCGGGGCTTTTCAGTAGCGGTGGGATGGCGGCAGAGGAGGTGCCAGCAGAAGACAGCGAGACCATGGTGGTGCGTGCCACCGCGGCGGAAGAACTGAAACAACAGCCCGGGGTTTCGATTATCACCGCCGAGGATATACGCAAAACGCCACCGGTCAACGACCTCTCCGACATTATCCGCAGAATGCCAGGCGTCAACCTTACCGGCAACAGCGCTAGCGGTAGCCGAGGTAATAATCGGCAGATTGATATAAGGGGAATGGGGCCGGAAAACACCTTGATCCTGATCGACGGTGTCCCGGCAACCTCACGTGATTCAGTGCGTTATAGTTGGCGTGGCGAAAGGGATACTCGTGGCGATACCAACTGGGTACCCGCAGAAATGGTTGAACGCATTGAGGTGTTACGTGGCCCGGCGGCAGCCCGCTATGGTTCGGGTGCAGCTGGCGGAGTAGTTAATATCATTACCAAACGCCCAACCAAAGATTGGCATGGCACGCTTTCGCTGTTTACCAACCAGCCTGAAAACAGCAAGGAAGGGGCGACCAACCGCGCCAACTTCAGTTTAAGCGGCCCGCTGGTCAGTGACGTGCTGACCATGCGCCTGTTCGGTAACCTCAATAAAACCGATGCCGATGCCTATGACATCAACACCCAGCAGAACGGTTCCTATGCCGCAGGGCGTGAAGGCGTCAGAAACAAAGATATCAATGCCTCACTCTCCTGGAGAATAGACCCGCAGCAGATCCTCGACTTTGACTATGCCTACAGCCGCCAAGGCAATATCTACGCGGGCGATACCCAATACAGCAATGGCAATCTCAGCCCAGGCGGTCTGGTGGCTTCGCTGTACGGCCAGGAAACTAACCGCCTGTATCGTCAGAGCTACGGCATTACCCATAATGGCATCTGGGACTGGGGCCAATCCCGGCTGAACTTTAACTATGAGAAAACCAACAATACCCGTCTGGCGGAGGGCACAACTGGCCGCATCGAGGGGATGATCAACGACGATACTTACAACACCAGCCGGCTGGAGAATTATCGCACCGGCGGTGAGCTGAATATCCCGCTGGATCTGCTGTTTGAGCAGAACGTCACGCTGGGTGCCGAGTGGAACCGTGAAAAGCTCAACGATCCGGCATCCATGCAGATGACCGACTCCAGTGGCATCATCATCGGCGGCGTCTCTGGCGATCCCTCCGAGCGCAGCGCTAAAAATAGCGCCGACATCAGTTCACTTTATTTTGAGGATAACATCGAGCCGCTGGCGGGAACCTTTGTGATCCCTGGGCTGCGCTTCGACTATCACAATAAATATGGCGCTAACTGGAGCCCAAGCCTGAACATTTCGCAGGAGCTTGGCGAGTATTTCAAACTGAAGGCCGGTATTGCCCGAGCCTTTAAAGCGCCAAACCTATACCAGTCCAGCGAAGGCTATCTGTTATCCACCCGTGGTAACGGGTGCCCGAAGGACATAGTTTCAGGCAGCTGCTATCTGCTGGGGAATAACGATCTGGATCCGGAAACCAGCGTTAACAAAGAGATCGGCCTGGAATTTACCTGGGCAGGTTACGATGCAGGCATCACCTATTTCCGCAACGACTATAAAAACAAGATCGTGGCGGGCACCGAGATTGTTGGCTATGCCTCTAACGGTTACAACATCTTGCGTTGGGAAAACGGCGGTAAAGCGCTGGTCGAAGGGTTGGAGGGTAACCTGGTGGTGCCATTGGTTGAGGACATGCTCACCTGGCGCACCAACGCGACCTATATGATCACCTCCGAAAACAAGGATACCGGTAATCCTCTGTCGGTGATCCCCAAGTATACGGTGAATACCCTGCTGGATTATCAGGTCACCGATAAGCTCTCCACCAACCTGAATTGGACGATGTATGGTCGGCAAAAGCCGCGCGAATATGCGGAGATCCGTAACGAAGCCGGCACGCTTTCCACTCAGGAAGTCGGGGCTTATTCGGTGGTGGGCATTGGCGTCAATTACGATCTGATGAAGGATCTGAGCCTGAAAACCGGCGTCACCAACCTGTTCGACAAGCAGATCTACCGTGAAAATGAAGGGGCTTCGACCTACAACGAACCGGGCCGGGCCTATTACGCGGGCCTGACCCTGTCGTTCTAATCGCTGCTGGTATGACGTATCCCCTCTGGTGAGGGGATACCATTAGCCACGAGCATGTGCCGCAGCGCGAGAGATTTGCTCATCGGAAGGACGCACGCCGGTGTACAACACAAACTGCTCCAAAGCCTGTAAAGCGATCACTTCTGCACCGGTCACCACCTGCAAACCCTGCTCCCGTGCATAGCGGATCAGCGGGGTTTCTGCTGGCAGTGCAACCACGTCGAAAGCGATCTTGGCAGCCTGAATGGTGGCTGGTTCAAAGGCCAACTGCTTGGCTTCGCTACCGCCCGCCATGCCGATCGGCGTGACGTTAATCACCATCTCAACCTGTAAATCGCCCACTTCTGGCAGCCACTGATAACCATACTGCGCTGCCAGCGCCTGGCCCGCCTGTGGGTTGCGCGCAATGATATGGCCGTTCTTGAACCCTGCATCGCGCAGGGCGGCGGTCACCGCTTTGGCCATACCGCCGCTACCACGCAGGGCAAACGAGGTGGCCGGGGGGATCTGGTATTTCGCCAGCAGTTTGGCGATGGCGATATAGTCGGTGTTATAGGCCCGCAGGAAGCCGTCGTCGTTGACGATGGTATTGACTGACTCAATGGCCGTGGCCGATGCATCCAGCTCATCAAGGAACGGAATACAGCTCTCCTTGAACGGCATGGAAACCGCACAGCCGCGAATACCCAAAGCGCGCACGCCGCCGACCGCTGCCTGAATATCTTTGGTGGTGAACGCCTTGTAGATGAAGTTCAGATCCAGTTCCTGATACAGATAGTTGTGGAAACGGGTGCCGAAATTGCCTGGCCGACCGGCCAGTGACATACACAGCTGCGTATCTTTGTTGATTTCACGACTCATAGCAGGCCCTTAGCGCATTGAAATAAGTGTCCCCACCGGCTGGCAAGCATCCGGCGGGGATAATCGGTTCAGCTTACGCCAAAAGACGGGGTATTGAGCACAATTTTTTCGGCATTGGTTTACCCCATTTTCGGGTAGACCCCAGGCCCGATAGGCAGCCCCAGCATGTACCACACCACCAGCAGCAGGGTCCAGACGGCGAAGAACACCAGCGGATAGGGCATGATCAGCACGTAGTAGGTGCCGAGTTTGGCGTCTTTCAGGTAGCGTTGCAGAAAGCCAAGGAATAGCGGCAGGAATGGCGACATCGGTGCCAGCGGCAGCACGGATGAGTCTGCGATGCGGAAAATCATCTGGGCGAAGGCCGGGTGAAAGCCCAACAGCATAAACATCGGCACGAAGATCGGGGCCAGGATCGACCAGATGGCGGAGCCGCTGGCAATAAACATGCACAGGAAGGCAGACAGGAACATCAGGCCGAGGAACGCAGGAGCACCGCTCATTCCGGCCGCCTCCAGCAGATCCGTCAGGCCGATGGCCATAAACTTGCCCATGTTGCTCCAGTTGAAGAACGCTACAAACTGCGACAGCGGGAACACCATGACGATAAAGCCCGCCATGTTCTTCATCGGCTCCACCAGCTGGTTGGGGATATCGTCCGGGCGGCGGATGGTCTTGGTGACGACGCCGTAAGTGATGGCGACGGTGAAGAAGAACAGGATGATGATCGGCACAATGCCTTTAATAAAGGGCGAGGGGATCACCGAGCCGGTTTGCGGATCGCGCAGCGGGGCACCCTCCGGCACCACCAGCGCTGCCATCACGGCGATAAATACCAGCGCGGCGATCCCGCTCATCATCAGGCCACGGTTTTGTAATGGAGTGAGCACCTCTAGCTTGTCTTCGGCGGTGCCTTGCCATTTTGGTAGCCGTGGCTCGATAAACTTATCCGTTAGCAACGCGCCGGTAATGGTCAGGACGATCACCGAGGTGGCCATAAAGTACCAGTTGTCGATCACGCTGACGTGGATTGCGCCGTCAACCGCTTTGGCCGCTTCGGTACTGATGCCGGAAAGCAGCACATCGGTGGTGACAATCAGCAGGTTGGCGGTAAACCCCGAGCCGACACCGGCGATCGCCGCCAGTAGCCCGGCAATGGGATTACGCCCGACGGCCAGGAAGATCAACGCCCCCAGCGGCGGCATTACCACCAGTGCGGCATCGGAGGAAATATGGCTGAAGAAGGCGATAAACAGCACCATATAGCTGGCGTAGCCGGCGCTGACGTGTGAGGCCATTTTGTACATCAGCGCCTGCAACAGGCCGACCTTTTCCGCCAGACCGGCACCGATCACCAGCGCCAGGATCGCCCCCAATGGCGCAAATCCGCTGAAGTTGTGGATGATGTTGGGGAGGATCCATTGTATTCCCTCCACGCTCAGCAGATTTTTTACCTGGATCATCTCCCCGGTAGCCGGGTTTTTCACCACCAGACCCAACCAGGAAATGAGCGCGGTGGCGAGCATTAACACCACGATTAAATAAACGAATAACAGGAAGGGATTGGGGATTTTATTACCGATACGTTCTACCCAGTAAAAAATACGCCCGGGGCTTTTATTGGCGGATGATGCTATCTCACTCATGATATTACCCTCTTGTCCGTCATCAGATTTTTATAGTTTTATGGGTCGCTATGGAGTCCTGGCTCGGAACGGGAGCCAGAACGGTCGGGATTTACTTCAATGGGGAAGGTTTCACCCCCGCAGGGATGGGGCATTGATAAGGCTGTTCGGCACGTTGCTGGCGGAACTCCTCGCGGCAGGCGTTCAGCAAAGCGTTATCGCTCAGTAAGGCGACGGCGGTAGCGGCCATCACTTTACCTGCCAGACACATGCCCTTATGGGCTATTGAAGTGCGGCCCTGGGCGACCAACTGCCAGGTATGCAGCGGCGTGCCCAGAGCAAAGCAGGGGCTGAAGCACTGAGCCGTTGGCGTGACCCAACTAACGTCGCCGACGTCGGTAGAGCCGTACAGGATTTCTTGTGACTCTACGTAGGGAGCGACCTCGTCCATCAACACCTTATCGCCCAACTGCTTTACCCATTCCTGCCCAGCGACCCCACCAGTGCGTGAAATATTCAGTTTGGCATTGCGCAGGTCGTCCTTGCTGAGCGTTTGGCGGATCTCCGTGGCAAACCGCCGCTCTTCGTCGCTGTAATCCGGTAAGCCGAAATCGCACACGTATTGATACATCGCCTTTTCCAAGCGGCGATTGGGGATGTAGTTGGAGCAGGCTTTTTCAAAGTGCACCGTCATCTGTGTGTCGGTCATCAGCGCTGCACCTTTGGCAACGTTGACCAGGCGCTGGTAAATATCCTGCACCTGATCGAGTTGTGGAGCTCGCACCAGGTAAAGCACTTCGGCATCGGCCTGCACCACGTTGGGGGAGCTGCCGCCGGTATTGGTGACCGCATAATGCAGCCGGGCTTCCTGCACGATATGTTCACGCAAGAAGTTGGCTCCGGTGTTCATCAGCGTCACGGCATCCAGCGCGCTGCGGCCGAGATGCGGCGAGTTGGCCGCGTGAGCGGCGACGCCCTTGAAGCGGAACGCGGCCTGAATATTGGCCAGGCTGCTGGTATTGAACATGCCGCTGAAGCCTTCCGGGTGCCAGGTGAGGGCGGCATCCACATCGGCGAACAGCCCTTCACGCACCATAAAGGTTTTACCAGAGCCGCCTTCTTCTCCTGGACAGCCGTAAAAGCGTATCGTGCCGGTTAACTGTTGTTGTTCCATCCAGGCTTTAACCGCAAAGGCCCCGGCCAGTGCTGCGGTGCCGAGCAGGTTATGCCCACAGCCGTGACCATTGCCGTTTTCCACCAGCGGAGACGGGGTGGCACAGCCCGTCTGCTGGCTCAGACCGGCCAATGCATCGTATTCACCCAATAAGGCGATCACCGGATGGCCGCTACCGAAGCTGGCGATAAACGCCGTTTCAATGCCGCCAACGCCGCGTTCAACCGCAAAACCCTCTTGTTCCAAGGCGTTTGCCAGTAGTTCGGCGGAGTGGGTTTCGGTAAAGCGAGTTTCTGGGTGATCCCAGATCTCATCGCTTAAGGCACTGAAGTGGGCCTGATGGCTATCGATGTAATGATGAATAAAAGAGACCAGTTCCGGCTGTTTCATACTGCGCTCCCAAAAGTCGGTAGGTTCAGTGCCAGGGTAGCCAGCGTTTTTACCGCCACGGTGAGTACCTGCTCGTCAAAATCGAATTTCTCGTTGTGATGCCCGGCGCTGAGTTCGCAACCGAAAATCACATAGGATGCTTGCCCACCGTGAGATTTCACCCGTTCCATCATGTAGGTGGCATCCTCTGAGCCCGCAGCCTGCTCGCGGCGATCGACTACTGAAGCAAGCTCGCCGATGCTGAGTGCCTGGCGGTGGATGTAATCCACCCAAGGTTGCGTCGGCTGGCTGCTTTGCGCCGCGCCCATCAGGGCGATGTCGTATTCCACCCCCTGCATGGTGGCGGCTCCTTGGATGACGTTGAGCGCCTGCTGGTAGACAAACTCGTTGATCTCATTGGTGGCGCCGCGAGTCTCTACCTTCATAAAGGCGGAGTCTGCGATCACGTTACGGCCGGTGCCCGCTTGCAACACGCCAACGTTTATACGTGAGCTGCCTTCGCTGTGACGAGGGATGGCATACAGCCCAATGCTGGCTTGCGCCGCTGCCAGCAGGGCATTGCGGCCATCCTCCGGTTTGGCACCGGCATGGGATGCCACGCCACGGAAAGTGACGTCCAGCTTGGTGGTAGCCATAAAGCTGTCGCTGCCGCACACCAGTTCCCCGGCCGGTACGCCGGTGCCGATATGCACGGCGGTAAAGAAATCGACGTCATCGACCACGCCAGCTGCCACCATCGATTTGGCCCCGCGGGTACCTTCCTCGGCCGGTTGGAATATCAGCTTGATGCGGCCATGCAGTTGTGGCTCCAGGCTCTTGAATACCCGCGCCAACCCCAGGCCGATGGTGGTATGCCCATCGTGCCCGCAGGCGTGCATCATGCCGCTATTGCAGGAGGCGAAACCTTCACGGAACGGCAGATGGTCGGGATGCAGTAGTTCATTGAGATCGAGTGCGTCCATATCGACGCGAAAGGCGATGGTGGGGCCAGGGCGGCCGGTATCCAGCGTGGCGACAATGCCGGTAAAACCACCGGAAAAGAAGGGGAGCCACTTCGCCAGGGCACCTTGTTCGATGGCTCGTTGTTCTTGCGCCGCCAGGATTTGTGACGAGGGTAGCCCCATGCGGGCTTCGGCGTTAATCACCTCGCGGCCGAGTTGCAACTGATAACCTAATCGATCCAACTCTTCCGCCACCAGCGAAGCGGTACGGAATTCAAGCCAGCCAGATTCGGCATGGTGGTGGAAGTCACGGCGCCAGGCTTGCAGCTGCGGATACAGTTCGGTCACTAACGTTGAAAGCGGAGTGTTCATAGCAGTTTTCCATTAGTTATCACGCCTTGAATAAAATTCAGGCAGATGTGGTGCACTGACGAGGATCAGGCAATTAAATTAAAATTGAATATTTATGTAATTAGTTGCTAAAAAGCCGTGAAAGGCGCCTATTGAGCGCAATACTGCGTGTAAATAAGCGAAATGATGATTGGGTTATTTATTTTGTTTTTTTCGAATGTACACAATGGTATCGGGTTAAATAAGATGCCAATATCTTGCTACTGATAAACAACGGTTATCGCAAATCGCCTATGCCAGCCTCGATAAAATTGCACCAGTTACGCGCCTTTGTGGAAGTCAGCCGCCAGGGCAGTATCCGCGCCGCCAGCCGTACCTGTAACCTTTCCCAGCCTGCGTTGACCAAGTCGATTCAGGAGTTGGAAGAGGTGCTCGGCGCCAAGCTGTTTGTCCGCCGCAGCAAAGGGGTGGTATTAACCGACTGCGGCGATAACTTTTTTCAGCATGCCAGCCTGATCCTCGAAGAGCTGCGGGTAGCGCAGGAAGATATTCAGCAGCGGTTGGGGCTAGCGGGCGGCTCGGTCAATATCGGCGTTGGTGGCAGCGTTGCTCGCACGGTAATGCCGAAAGTGATCACCCAGTTTCACCGCGAATATCCCAATGTGAAGGTGCGCATCGTGGAGGGGCAACTGGTCTCGATGATCCCGGAGCTACGCCAGGGGGAGTTGGATTTTACCATTAATACCTACTACCCCAGCAGCATGGACAATGAGTTGAGCTTTGAGCGGCTGATGGAAAGAGAATACAAGGTGGTGGTACGCAAAGGGCACCCTTGTGAGAACGCCCGCACGCTCAAAGAGCTGCAACATTGCGATTGGACTATGCCAACCCCTAATGGCAGCTACTACCGCCTGCTACATGAACTGTTTGGTGATATGGGGATGGCTCCGGCGATCAGCGTCACCTGCGAAACCTTTATGGCCTGTACCAGCCTGGTGGCGCAGAGTGACTTTGTCAGCATTCTGTCGGTTGATGTGATTTCCGATCCTATCCTGGGCCGCCATCTGGTCGCGTTGGAATTGGACGAAGCCTTACCAAAAGCGACCTTTTACCTGATCCAACGCAAGGATACGACGCTCACGCCGATGGGCGCCTACCTGGCCCGCCTGTTCAGGCAGCATTGCCGGTAGCAGCTTCTCCGGGGGGCGTTAGCGGCGAATGCAGACGATCAGAGGATTAGTAAACCCTTTGATAATAATGGCATCTCTATCTAAATCCCTGATCTTTGAGTAAAACCCGATGCCAGGGGTTTGCGGTAACACTCTGTTTTGCCAAAGGTCTGCTGGCGTATTATCCGTAGGGTGGCTCTCTGTACGGGTAAAGACGATTTCGTTCACGTTTTCCAGCTCCGACGGGGCGACGGTAAAGTAGACGGTCCTTCTCAGGATATAGTCATGGCCCTTATTCTTGATTGAGCCGGAAAATTTCAAAATCCCGTCATAGGCCGACCTAAAAATGACGTCGACATGGGTGTTGACCTCAACTGCGTCAGCTTCATTGATTCTGAGGTGCGCGAACAGCTGAGCATCACAATGGAACGGCTTGCGGGACTGCACCTGATAAATATAAAAAAGGGTTGAACATAAACTAATAATCAACAGCAGGGCTACGACGATTTTTTTCATGTTATTACTCTACTGTTTTGTAATTTAGACAATTTTTATAGCTGGTTGCGTCAATTTTACTGCAGGCAGCGAGCAGCCGGACTCTGAAACGGTCGTTATTAGGGTGTGCTTCTGCATAAAAAACATCCAGATCTTCCCGCGAACAGTCTATGCCTTCCGCTGCTATCTCCTGGACGATTTTAGCCGTAAACTCTTTATTTGGCTTGTCGTCATTTAAGTTATAGATACTGCATTTTTCATGAGTCACCACGAAGTTCACGCTCTCTTTTTTGCTGTGTCTCAGCATGGTCGTGCCCGTTACCGTGGTCAGTAACAGTAAAAGAGCAAGTATGTAGATTATCATCTTGTGTTTTTTTAACGATAAATAGATAGATTGATGCTCTCCTTCCTCGGTCATTGTCGGTGGTAGGGTTTCTGAAGAGGTATTGGACTCCTCAGTGACAGGAACCCCGGTTACCGGTGCTTCTTCTGTTATTCCCTGCTCCGATTTTTGTATCGGATGGATTTCTGCATCCATTCTAAAACCGACGCGGGGAACGGTGGAAATGATATCCTTACTCACGCCGAGATTAGTGAAAGCTTTGCGTAACTCACTAATATGGTTGTTCAGGCTGGCATTCGACGGTGAAAAGCCATAGTCCGCCCAGACGTTTTTTAGCAGATCATCGCGAGCAAGGTTGACCCTATTGTTGTTAATCAACTCACTGAGTAATCGGGTTGCTGGCTTTGATAATTCAACAGATTGCTGAATGTCATTTTTAACCGTCAATATTCTATTGTCAGGATCAAAGATAATATTAAGGTTTATTATATATTTCATGGCGATAACCGAGCATCCTTGGTGTTAGTGTTGAACTGCGTCCAGTAATAAGAATAGTCTTAATGGCTTGACTGTGCGTAGGAATTTAGTGGTAACCCGCTACCGTAGTCAACCCTGATTTGAACTATTTTTTCAGCAATAATAACTAGTTGAATTCAAGACAGTATTACCTACTCGCTTATCGGTTTTTTTTTGCCCCAAACAGCATTAAATATATTAAAATCGATAATTTTAAGTCATTAAATCTAATTTTTATGTATTAAGTAGGTTATTTTGCTTGTTCGTTATCTGTTCATTAAGATTTATCGCAACGCCAAACCACTGGCAAAAGCGTTTAAAGAGTGTACGTAACGGTGAAATCGGTAACGAGCCAAATGCCACGAGTAAAGTGACGGTATCCTTCAATGGTAACGTAGCTGCCGTCGCAGGCCCTTGGATATTGCGGGCTAGCCTCGTCATTGAGGGTGCTAGCGGTCCCATTAAGCTGACTGAGCCAACCACCATCCAAAAGCTGCCAAAAGGCATAATCCCCTGAACTTCAGTGTCTATCTGCAGGGTGATGGTGCGTTTGCCACTGTTACCAAAGGTTAATTCAAGGCGGTTGCCAGCTTCACTTTAGCTGGCCAGTAATTAGCTACGTCATTATAGGAATAACCTATTTTAGGCATGCGGAGGTATCCGCACCCCTTGTTTGAGGGCAATAGCGTCAAGGATTATTTGCCATATAAACGAAACCCATATTATCGCGTGTTTTCTTGCCGATTCATAAGGAACTAAAATGACACCACATATTGTTATCACTATTCAGGATAGCAACCGTTATTTTGCTCTGGGCATTCAACATATTTTGCAGGACTATTTTCTAGCTAAAGGCTGTACATGGAGTTTTGTGCCGGTTGCGTCTGGGATCACGATCGACCTGATGGTTTGTGTCAACCCCTTTGGCTGGTCATCGCGGTTCAATGCTCGCCGGGAAAATCCGGTGAATCGACGGCTTGGGACGATTATCATAAATGATACGGCCGCTGAGAATGTAATACGTCAGCATGAGCCCGCACGATTAGGTCGCAAGGAACGGCCTGATGCCGTGGTGCGTTTGGTCGAGGAGATGTTTGAGCAGGCAAGTCAGTCGTCTTTGACAGACAATACGGTAAGTGTGTGTCGGCATTTGCATTTGACCCCGCGCGAGCGCGACGTTCTGCAAGGGATCTCACAGGAATTAACACCTGACGAGATCGCGAGTAAACTTTCGCTTAGCGTCAAGACCGTCAGCACCCATAAACTCACGGCGATGCGCAAGCTCGGTTTCAAGCGTAATGGCGAATTATATTACTGGCTGCGGCAAGGTGGCCTGTGGCAGGGAAATAGCCTGCAATAAACCAAATACAGGCGCTGGTATGGCAACCTCCGTAGCCAGCGGTTGGAGAGCGGAGCCTTTTGTTGAGCCCTATGGCACCAAGGTGATTATCGGGTTCGATAATTCCTAATTATGCCGACTTGTTTGCGCCGTATTGTTTTTTCTCAATGCTTACGACACTATCTCAGGCAAAATTCTCTCGGGATGAGAGTGACCACTGGAGATAAGTAAGAATAACGATGAAAAAACTTATAATAGCCGCGGTAGTCTCAACCATCGCTGGTACCAGCCAGTTCGCACTGGCCTCTTCCGATGAAACTGGCTGCCGCTGGAGCGATTATTGCGCAATGAGTGGTGTGCCCTACCTGGCCGCCGATAATGACACCCGCGTCAATCTGCTGATGCTGGCAGCGGGAATGCGCAATCTACCCGTAGCACTATCGTCGTTGCCGCAGGATATTAGCCGCAGCAGAGGATACACGTTTGGCGTGTTCCCTGGGGAAACCGCGCCTGCAACCGATCAGCCCACCGCACCAGGCCAAACGGCACCACAGGACGATCCTCTTGATGCGCTAGCATTAAGCCTGGGCATTAAACCGTCGGGGTTGACCGGTTTTTCAGCCGAATATGAAGGCCGCTGGATCTCTAATAATCCGCTGTCACTCAGCCAATTTTTCCAGACCCTGCTGGCAGACCAACAGCTAGATCATGCCGAACGCGATTTACTGGCGTTGCGCCGGGCCAAAATTTATCGGGGTGAAGCGCAGCCGGAGCAATTTTTACCGTTGATGGCAAACTATGCCGCAGGTTCCCATGCGGCGGCGTTCAGAGATTATCTCACCAGTGCGGAACAATTTTATCAGGGGCAGTTTACCGATGCGGATACCGGTTTCCAACGGCTTAAAGAGTCAGATCAGCCATGGGTAGCAGAAACCGCCGCTTATATGCTGTTCCGCGTGGCCTTGAACCAGATCACTGAAAATGCCACGGATCAGTACGGCATGTTCGATCCGCAGCGGGCCGATAAAGAGGCGGGCGCCCTGGCATTGCAACGTGCGCAGGCCTATCTGGCCGCTTATCCCAAAGGCGAATATGTGGCTTCCGTGCAGGGACTGCAGCGCCGGGTGAATTGGTATCTGTCCGACTGGCCGCGTTTGGCACAGCTGTATGAAAGCGAGATCACCGCCGCCACCGATATCAATACGCTTGGCGCGATGATTGATGAAGGGGACCAAATTCTGCTGAGCCGCAACATTCCGTATGACAGTGCAGAGCCACCTTTTGTCAGCAGTGCCGATGCCCCGTTGTTGACCTTCACCCAAACCATGAAGTGGCTGCGCAAATACAATCTCGATAACCCGTCGATGCCGAAAGTGACCGATGAGATGCTGCAGGGGTACAAACCGATGTTTGTTGCCGCCAATCAGTTGCCGCTCTGGGAATATATGCATAATGCCTGGCTGTTCTATCAGCAAAAGGATTATGCCGCGGTCACCAAGGCGATCCAGCCAGCGGCACAGCTGGCAGCAAACGATCTCATCGCGTTCAGCCAGCAACTCCTTTACGGCGATGCCCTGGTGATGCAGGAAAACTGGCAGGGTGCAGAAGCCCATTGGCGTCATCTGCTTGGTATGAAACTTGCCCCTTATCAGCAACAGTATCTGCAACTGATGTTGGCCACCGCCTTGGTGCAGGAAAATAAAACCGCGGCTATTTTTGCCCCAGACAGCCCAATCAATAATCTGCGTTACCGCTCAGTGGTGCTCAAAAGCCTGGCCAATAAAGCGTTGTTGCAACAGCAGGCCGCTGGTGCGCCTAACGATGAAGAAAAGACCATCGCACTGCATACGCTGTTGTTCAAGGATTTGATGGTGGGCGACTATCAGGGGTTTATTGACGACAGCCAACTGAAAAAACACATCAAACAGAAGCCTGAGCCGCAGGTATTTGGTGATGTCGCACTCAGCGTTTTCGATTGGGATGGCAGCCGGACCGAACCTGGCTATTTCTGTTCATCTTTAGACGCTAACGTTGCCGTGTTGGCGAAGAACAAGAGCGATCCACATGCCATGAACTGCGTGGCTGAGTTCTTGCGTACCACCTTTGCCGATATCAGCACCGAAGCGGAAATGGGGGGCAATGAACAGTTGGATGACTTGGCTGGGGCCGAACTGAGTAAAGATAAAGCGCATGGCAGATTAAAATATTATCAGCAAGTGATCGCCGATCCCAAGGCCGAACCGGAAGATAAAACCTATGCGCTGTACCGGGCGGTGATGTGTTTCTCTCCTTCCGGCTACAACAGCTGCGATCGGCAGGAGATCTCGCAAAAAACTCGCCAACGCTGGTTTAACCTGTTGAAGAGCCAGTATAAAGGTAACCAATGGGAACAAAAGCTCAAATACTATTGGTGATGCGTTTTTTGCTGCTGCTGTGGTTGCCGATCTTTGCAACCGCCGCAGCGGCGGATAACGCAGCTGGCCGATATGTGAATGCGCATGATTACCGCGCATTCTGGCTTTGGTCCGGCGTTTGGCCGCAGCCTGCGTTGCAGCAGGCCGATCTGCTCTATCTCCATCAGGGTGAAATCGTGAACGGCCGCCAGGGCGCTCGTTTTCTGAAGTTGGGGTTGCCGTTGAGCAAGCTCCAGGCACCCGCCATCTGGATCACCGTACGTGTCGCAACCCTGGATATGTCTGACGAGGTATTGGCCTCGGCGGTGCGCATGCCTGCCCGTTGGGCTGCGGCAGGCAATCGGGTGGTAGGGCTACAGATCGACTTTGATGCGGCAACCTATCAACTGGATAAGTACTCGGAGTTTCTCGACAAGCTGCGCGGTCGGTTACCCAAAGAATATGCTTTGGGAGTGACTGGCCTGCTCGATTGGGCAAAGACCGGCAACGTCAGCCAGTTGAATGCGTTGCCAATCGATGAGTTAGTGATCCAAACCTATCAGGGGCGGCGCACGGTCACGGAATATGAACGCTATCTCCCCGCGCTGCTTAAGCTGCAAATTCCCTTCAAAATCGGTCTGGTGCAGCAGGGTGACTGGAACTCCGAGTGGCAACGGCGGCTGGCCACATCGCCTTATTATCGCGGTGAGGTGGTTTTTTTGTTGAATACCATTAGGAAAACGTCCTTAGGAGATAACAATGATTAACTTTACGGCCAGTCAGGCCAAAACCCAGTTTAAACAAATGATGGCTACAGCCCAGCGTGAACCAGTTTGTATCACCCAAAACGGTAAACCCTCCGTAGTGGTCATGCCTGTTGAGGACTACAATACGTTTGCAGAGTTTAAGCTACAAAACCTGTGCGCCAAGCTTGAGCACTCTATTAATCAAGCCAAACTAGGACGGTTACATGATGGGGAGTTGGTATTTGACGAACTGATAAACGATATATGATGGGTTAGTAGCCTACTTCAATCGACCATTATATGTGAGGCGCTGCATGCCGTACCCATCCAAATCCCGTACCAGCCTTTAACCCCACCACTAAACACTGACTAAACAGCCGGGGATTTTACCCGTGTTTAGTAATGCCATGGCGCTGGGCTTGATAGCTTTCACAAAAGCATCACGCAACTGCGGCACGGCCAGTAAAGTCGCTTGATTGAGTGATATCTCCGCTATAAATTGATCTGCATCGTTTCACTAAAACGATACAGATAATGCCAGGTCACATATTTAATATGTTGATTATACAGTTATTTAATGGCATTCCGTGCGTAAGTTAACCAATTAACGTTAGCACCGGAGGGGGAGCGAAAACATGGCCAACATTCGTGATGTCGCGCATCTCGCCGGTGTTTCCGTGAGCAGCGTTTCCAACGTGTTAAATGGGCGCAGCAATCAAATGCGCCCGGAAACCCGACTGCGTATCGAACAGGCGATGCGCGAATTGAACTATCAGCCCAACAGAGTGGCGCAGCAGTTGAAAACCGGGCATGCCCGGATGATCGGTCTGCTGGTTCCCTCGATCGTCAATCCCAGCTTTTCTGCCCTGGCTCGCGAGGTTGACCTGGCGGCTAAAGAACACCGCTATCGGGTGTTGTTGGGCAACACCTATCGGCAAGAAGATGAAGAGCGCACCTTTATCGAAGATATGTTCGCCCATGGGGTGCGCGGCATTATCGTTGCGGCGAGTGATATCCGTAAGACCCATTTTGCACAGGCTGCCGAAATGGGAATGATGATCGTCAACTACGATAACCGCATGGCGGGGAGCTTTACCGCTGATGCCCGGTTATTCGACAGCGTCTCAATGGACAACGTAGAGGCCGGGCGATTGGCGGCTCAACACCTGATCGAACGCGGTTGCCGCAATATCGTCTTTGCCACCGAGGCCAGCCTGACCATGAGCCGCAGCCATAAGATTGAAGGATTTCTCACCGTGGTGCGTAATCATCGGCTGCCCGCTCAGCAACGGCTAATAGAAGGCAAAGCTAGCGGAGAGTATGGCGATACCGAGATGGCCGAACTGGGTTTTACCCTGGCCGCTCAGGTACTTGCTCTTTCTCCGCGCCCAGATGGCGTAGTGGCTATCAACGATGCTCTGGGGATCGGCCTGCTGGCAGGGCTGCGGGAGGCTGGAGTGGCGGTGCCTGGTGAGATATCGGTAGTGGGTATCGACAATATTCCGCTCTCGGGGCTGGTGTGGCCAGCGCTGACCTCCGTCATGCCACCGCTTGCCGAGATGGCTCAGGTGATGGTCGAGCGCTTATTGCAACGCGTAGGGGATCCTACATTAGTCCCTGAAGAGTTTATTTTCCCGCCGACGTTAGTCAGCCGCCAGTCGGTAATAACCATTACGCCATAACGCGAATAGCGTAACGAGAACGATGAAATAGCATTACTTATTATCAGGTAAATATACCTGTATCCATCAGGCATGCCTGTAGCAGATTATTATTCCGATTAACAACATTGGAAGTATTCTATTATGCAAAAAAGAACGCCTCAGGAAATTGAACGCAGTGCCATCAGGAAAATGACGCTGAATATTGTCCCATTAATGATCTTATTATACTTTCTGGCTTTTTTGGATCGTAATAATATGGCCTATGCGGCAATTGCTCTGGAAGATAGCCTGGGGTTAACCGCCTCGGCCTTTGGCTTTGCCTCTGGGATATTCTTTATCGGCTATTTTATGTTTGAGATCCCCAGTAATGCGGGAACCATCAAGTTCGGCCCACGTATCTGGTTTGCCAGGATCCTTATCACCTGGGGGATATTTGCCGTGCTGATGGGGTTTGTCCGCACGCCGATGGAGCTGTATATCTGTAGGTTTATGCTGGGAGTCTGTGAGGCGGGATTTTTCCCCTCGGTCGTCTATTACTTCACGGTATTTTTCCCGGAGAAGTACCGTACCAAGATCCTCGGCATGTTTATCATCGTACAGCCGTTGTCGAACGCTATTGGCTCACCGATTTCCGGGCTGATCCTTAACATCGAACATGGCTGGTTTGGCCTGGAACCCTGGCAGTGGCTGTTTATCCTCGAAGGTGTTCCGCCGGTGATTATTGGCCTGCTTATTCCTTTTATTATCAAGAACTCACCGAAGGATGTGGGCTATCTCGATGTGGAAGAGAAAGCCTGGCTAATGGACAATGCCACCCGCAGCAAATCGGGTTCCAAGGTCAAGCTGTCTGATTTCGTGCAGGGGATAAAAAATAAAAAGTATCTGTTATACGCCATGTTGAATTTTGGCATGGTGTGTGGGATCTACGGCTTCGGGATGTGGCTGCCCTCCATCATCACAGCTATCTCCGGGGATGATATTTTCCACGTGAGCCTGATTGCCTTTATTCCCTACGGATTGGCCGCCTTGCTGGTTTATCCGTGGAGCCTGTGGGCCAGTAAAAGCAAAAAAATCGGCGTGTTTGCCGGCATCAGCATGATTGTCGCCGCCTTTGGCCTGATAGGTGCCGTGGTATTCTTTAACTACAACGTATTTGTCGCGCTGATGTTCCTGAGTGTTGCTGCGATAGGTATCTATACCTCGGTTCCTTCATTCCTTTCCATGCCCGCCAATATTTCAACCGGGGCGGCGGCAGCGGCCGGACTTGCGGTGGTGAGCTGTATCGGCAATATCGGAGGTTTTGTCGCGCCTTACGTGGTCGGGTTATTAAAGGACGTCACTAACAGTAATACTCCGGGGCTGGTTTTCCTGTCGCTGTGTTTATTGGTTACCGGATTGATCTGCATTTTTTACTGCGCCAAACAGCGTGAAGGCGTTATTCGCTCATAACTGGTTTTATCTACAAATAATCGAGAGGCAATAAAATGGGAAATCTAACGGGTAAGAAAGTGTTTATTACCGGGGCCGAGCAGGGGATTGGCAAAGCTACCGCAGAGCAGTTGATTAACGCCGGGTGTGACATCTACATCCACTATTTCAGCGGTGAAGAGGGGCCAAAGGAACTGGCTGACTTAGCCCATTCGCGCGGTCAACGCGCCGCCTATGGTTATGCAGATTTAACCGATACCGCAGATACCCAGCGATGCGTCTCTGCCGCCGCCGAGTTTTTGGGGGGGATAGACATACTGATCAATAACGTGGGCGGCATTATCGCCCGTAAATGGTTAGGCGAGATCGACCGTCAATTCTGGCAGACGGTGATTGATGTCAATATGACGACCATGCTGAACGTCACGCAAAGCGCGCTACCTTACTTAAAAAGCGCCAAGGACGGAGCCAGCATCGTCAATCTGGCCTCACTGGCTGGTCGTTCCGGCGGGCATTCTGGTTCACTGGTTTACTCCATGGCCAAAGGGGCGGTATTAACCTGGACCCGCTCCCTGGCGGCGGAACTGGGAGAACATGGCATCAGGGTCAACGCCGTAGCGCCGGGGCTTATTCTTGGCACTCGCTTCCATAACCTGCATACCAGTAAAGAATCTGCCGATGAAACCATCCACGGCATTCCCCTTGGCCGCGCGGGGAGCCCGGAGGACGTTGCTCGGGTGATTAAATTCCTCGCCTCGGAATATGACGGCTTCGTCTCTGGCGCCACAATTGATATTAACGGCGGCATTTACCGTATGTGAGCCTACCCAGCCGCTGATAAACCGCATCAGATTCATTACATAGGGGCGCTGCACATGCTGCGCCCACCTGTCTTCCCTACTGGAAAGCACTATGATCAAGGCCGACATTATTCATCCGCAACTGTTGTGCGCCCTGGCGCTGTGCGGGCATAAAACCCAGATCCTCATCGCCGATGGTAACTATTCGTTCGTCACCAACTCGTCGAAAGAGGCCACCATTGTCTATCTGAACCTGGCCCCAGGAATGATCGCCAGCAGCGTGATATTAGATAAAGTGCTCAAGCACATTAACGTGGAACACGCCTCAATGATGGCCTGGCCGCAGGACTTCACTAACACCATCGCTACCGAATATCAGCAACTGCTGCCTGACGGTTGTCCCATCGATTACCTCAACCGCGAGGCTTTCTATCATGCGGCAAAATCACAGGAGACATTACTGGTGATCGCTAGCGGTGAGATGCGGCGCTTTGCCAACCTGCTGCTGACGGTGGCACCGGTTTCTCTGGCTGATTGAATGCGGGTTATCTTTGCGGGAGGGGCCTCTGTTGGCTACTGACAGAAACTGTCAACAGTGCAGGTTACTCTTGGTTTTTGTGGGTAGGAAAATCCTGAAAATTGCCCCTGATACTGACAAGGACACTCCGATGATACGTGCTATTACCCTCCTGACTGAAAACTTTTCCGATTGGGAAACCGCGTTGATCAATTCGACGGGGCGTGGGTACTACGGTTTTGACTGCCGTTTTGCCACTCCTGGCGCAGCCCAGGTCATCTCTTCAGGTGGCATGCTGGTTACCCCCCATCTGGCAATAGAAGCCATTCAGCCTGATGAAGTCGATCTGCTGATTGTCTGCGGGGGCACTATCTGGCAAACCGCACAGGCACCGGATATCACCGCCTTGGTTGCTGCGGCTTATCAAAGTCACGCTATCGTCGCGGGGATTTGCGATGGCACTCGCGTTTTAGCGCAGGCGGGCGTGCTTGATGAGGTACGCCATACTTCCAATTCGGCAGAAAACCTGTTGAGCCTGAACTATGGCGGTGCGCAACACTATCAGGATGTGCCTTATGCCATCGCCGATCGCCGCGTTATCACGGCACCAGGTACCGCACCGGTCAGCTTTATGGCCGCAATCTTGCGTACTCTGGGTCTGGGGGATGAAAACCTCAATGCCTATCTTGCGATGCATGCTGCGGAGCACCGCAAGCCAGGCTAGTCCACTGTTATAAATAGCCTCCGAGAACCCCCTCACGTTGAGACCGGCTCTCTCTGGACGAGGGGGTCTGGTTGTTTGTGCGCAGACAAGGCCGCATAAGGGCGGTCTTTTCTCTGCCGTACCACTAACTGTGCCGGAGAGATGAGAGTGGTTTCTGCGGGCACCTTTGGTTGCAGTGGCAAACGTGGCAGATTGATTGACGACCGTTCGTTCAGATAGTGTCCTCCCCCCTGCAGCAGCCATTGATACAGCTCCTGATTGCATCTGAAATTGAGCTTGCGCATGGCGTTCTGCTTATGGGCATTGGCGGTTTTATTGCTGATTTGCAAATAGTTGCCGGTATCCTGCCCGTTCATTCCCATGTGTATACAGCGCAACACCTCCTCTTCCCGCGACGTCAAAGGAGTCATACATGTGCAATCGTGGCTTGATGCTATTAGCGATGCGAAGGGCGAAAACAGCACGCTATCCAACCGCTCGTATAATGAGGATAACGGCTGGTGGCGGTACAGCGCCCTGGTATGGCATTGTTCGCAATGCACTCTTGGCTTGAGCTGGTTTTTGTTGCGCCCCTGCTCAGTGATAAAGAATACCATCGGATGATTTTTCCGCTGATGCAAGCGGTAATGCCATGGGTAGCTAGTGACCAGATCGCCCAGGAAAATGATGTCGATATCGCTGCCAACCTGTGTTTCCTCAAGCAGACGGATGTCCTGCTGATGGGCCTGAAAATAGGCTTGCAGCCCCAAGCCCAGACCATAGGTAAAATAACGGTCAGCATCGATTATCATGATGGACAGAGGTTGTTTCATGGCATGAGTTCCTTTCAACCGGCGTGTCTGCCTTACGTGAAACACCATGGCAGACACGGGATAGATAAATGTCAGTAGAAAAAAATCAAACACAAGTCAGAAGGGGGAGGCGTATTTAGCCTTCCGCCGCAACGGGCTGCGCTTCCCTTTTTTCATGATGTTTAGGTGATGGCGAGGGTTCAGCAATATACCAGCGTAAACTGTTATTGACAGCGCCAGAGGTAACATAAGCTTTTTTGTTTTCAACTAATCGCAGCAGATAGTAACGAGCAAGGTATATTGTTGTCTCGGAGTATTCTGCGATTTCCCGTGTCTTGGGCCATTGAACCTGCGGGGGAACGCCTGTGTGATGAATGTCGCGCTTGCAAAGGGTTTGTAGGGCAATAAAAACATTATTTAGCTGCTTTTCCCTTTCTTTATTGGTGCGATAAGACATGTCACTACCTCCTTTTAATGCGTCTTGATGGGTGCTATTCGGAATGGAATAATCCTATGCTGCTGTCTTTTGTTGCTAACTTTTCTAGGTGATCACAGGGGAATACTGTCAGAATCATAACCCCCATTTCTTCCTTATGAGGCGTCAGTTTACCATTCTAAGCTATCATGGACTATTGTTTCGTGAAAACCAAATTTACGATCAATGAGTTCGCAAATATCGCGTTTTGCAGCATAAAATACTAAGTAATTCGTTTTTGCGACCGTAGTCGTCGCAATAAGAATATTCTTGCATATAAATAAGGTTTTTATGGCGAAATTGCTCCATTTGGAAAACAACACTTTCAAAAATTATAGGTATTTGCAATAATTTTTTGGCGACAGGAGATGAGGTTGTCCGATGGAGAAGGTGCGAGAATTGTCTTATCATAAATGCCCGGATCAATGAAAAAATTGGTGCGTGGCTGCTTTATGGTTGAAGTTCTATCTATTCAGGGCTGTCGCATAAAGTTGTATTTTAATAATTCGCTTTATTCATCGGATGAAGCGCCGGGAGAGCCTTGTCTTTTCTGGTGATATGCCCCTTCGCAAATAAAGGGGAAGGAAAGGGATGCCTTCTTTTATACCAAATGAAAGGATGCTGCCGGGTATATCCATTACCGCCAAATAAAACAGCGTTGTTCTGATAGGCACCGTTTTAATTGTGTCGGGGTAGGTATGTCTGGATTTCTCGTTAAATTAACGTTTTAAGGATAAAGAAAACATGAAACTGACTAACATTGCGCTGGCTACGGTTCTGTCTCTGGGTATGGTCTCTCTGGCAAATGCTGATGCGGGTTCGGGCAAGGTAAATTTCGAAGGTAAAATCATTGATGCACCTTGCTCTATCGCTCCAGAAAGTATTGACCAGACCAAGAGCTTTGGCCAGGTGGCTAATGTGGAGCTGGTGAATGGTGGTAAATCTACTAACGTGGTGAACTTTGATATCAAACTGCAAGGTTGCGATATCTCTAGCAAGAACAAAGTACAGGTCACCTTCGCTGGTCCAAATGGCGGCGCAACTGGCACCACCAACACCCTGCTGGCCATCACTGGCGCGGCAAAAGGTGCAAGCATCGCGATGTTTGATGGTTCTAACCAACCGATCACCCTGGGTACTGCAACTACCGTGCAGAACCTGATTGCGGGTAACAACACTCTGAGCTTCACCGCCTTCCTACAGGGGCATGCCGGTACTACGTTGACCGATATCGTAGAAGGTGACTTCACCTCTACCACCAACTTTACCATGGCATACAACTAATAGTGGATGTTACTGCATGCGGTTTCCGCATGCAGTTTTTGCTGTCCTTGCTGATTACGGGAGCCAGGGATGTCGGTGAATAGTTTTGCGGCTACCTCGTTGTTTTTACTGGTGGGAGCTGTCACGGCGCTGCCGGTTTGGGGGGAAGGAAGCCAACTCAGCATGAACGGGGCGATAGTGGCTACCGCCTGCGATATTGACACCACCAGCCGAGACCAGACCGTTGATATGGGCACGCTGCCCTTTGATCGGATTATTAATGACAGTCAGGCATTGTCGCGGCCATTCAGTATCCGGCTGGTGAACTGCACGCTTAAGCACAGCAACAATAATATTCTGGGCAAGCAGCACTTTCGCGTCACGTTTGACGGTCGCAATGAAGATGGGCGTTTCGGCGTAGAGGGGCAGGCACGCGGCGTAGCGCTGGTGGTGAACGATGCGTTGGGGAATGAGGCCGTTCCAGGTAAGGCGTTGCCGCCGCAGACGCCGGTGTTGCAGGGCAAAGAAATGCTGCTGCATTACACCGCACGTATGGTCGCCAACAACCAGCCGTTGCAGACGGGCACCTATAGCGCTCAGGTGCGCTACCAGCTGGAATATCACTGAGCTGCAGGCTGACATGATAACGGATAGTCAGCACGCCTAGACAGATTTACTTCTCCGGCAGGGCATTCCCTTTAATAACAACCATAACGCCCGGGAAAGTTTTAACGCATAAAGGTCAATGGATGATGAGCACCCCACTTGTAGGAGTACAGGTTCCGCGCACCCGCTTGTTGCCGCTGTTGATTGCGCTGGCACTGGTGAATGGCCAGGTTTCTGCCGCTAAACCCATCGAATTCAATACCGACGTGCTCGACGTTCAGGAGCGCGGCAATATCGATTTGGGACGTTTTTCCCGCAGTGGTTACGTGATGCCGGGTGAATACAGCCTGCTGATTAACGTCAACCAGCAAGAACTGCCTGAACAGACGATCCCATTTTATCCCACGGACAAAGATCCAAACGTGACCGAAGCCTGTTTGTCTGCCGCTCTGGTGGAACAAATGGGGCTGAAAGAGGAATTTACCCGCGATCTGGCCTGGTGGCACAACGGGCAATGCTTGGTGATCGGTAGCCTCGAGGGGATGACGGCGCGCCCCGAGCTGGGCAGCAACACACTCTATCTCAGCGTTCCGCAGGCTTACCTGGAATACAGTTCTCCCGATTGGGATCCTCCCGCACGTTGGGATAACGGTATTCCCGGGCTGCTGCTGGATTACAACCTCAATGCTCAGAGTCAACGTCAGGATCAAAACGACGGTGTCGAGAAAGGCTATAACCTGAGCGGCAACGGGGTGGTGGGCGCCAATGCGGGAAGCTGGCGGCTGCGTGCCAGTTGGCAGACGCAAATTGACCATCAAACCGGCTCTGGGCAGTCCAGCCAGCGCAACTTTGAGTGGACACAGTATACCGCCTACCGGGCGATCGCGCGGCTCCGTGCCAAATTGACGGTGGGTGAAGACTTCCTCAATTCCGACATTTTCGACAGCTTCCGCTACACCGGGCTAAGCCTGGTAAGCGACGACGCGATGCTGCCACCGAACCTGCGCGGCTATGCGCCAGAGGTGAGTGGCGTGGCACGCACCAACGCCCGTGTGGTGGTCAGCCAGCAGGGGCGAGTGTTGTATGAATCTCTGGTGCCCGCTGGCCCGTTCCGTATTCAGGATCTGAGCAACGCGGTATCGGGACTGATGGACGTGCGGATCGAAGAGCAGGATGGAAGCGTCCAGGCGTTCACTATCAGCACGGCCAGCATCCCTTATCTGACCCGCCCGGGAATGGTGCGCTACAAGCTGGCGAGCGGGCGGCCAACAGACTGGCGGCACCGTACGCAAGGGCCGCTATTCGGTAGCGGTGAATTCTCTTGGGGCGTCAGCAATGGTTGGTCACTGTTCGGCGGTGGCGTGGTGGCCGGTGATGAGTACAACGCGTTGGCGGTGGGGATTGGCCGCGACCTGATGGCGTTTGGTGCACTGTCGTTTGACGTGACTCAGTCGCGGGCGAGTTTGCCGCAGGGGGACACGCTAAGCGGGGGATCCTATCGTCTGCGCTATTCGAAGAACTTTGACCAGATTGGTGGCCAGGTGACCTTTGCCGGCTATCGTTTCTCGGAACGTAACTTTATGTCGATGGGGGAATTCCTGGAGGTACGTAACCTCGGAACCCGCAGCCAGAGCGGCAAAGAGATGTACACGGTGTCCTACAGCCAGCAATTCCGCGAGATAGGGCTGACGGCCAACCTGAACTATGACCATCAGACCTATTGGGATCGGGACGCCAACGATCGCTACAGCCTGTCGCTGATGCGCTACATGGATATTGGCCGCTTCAAGAACCTCAGCCTGTCGATGACTGGCTACCGTAACCAGTACAACGGGCAGAATGACGACGGGGTGTTCCTGTCACTGTCGCTGCCTTGGGGTAACAGCGGTTCGATGAGCTACAGCGGCACGCTGGATCGCAATGACAACACCCACCGGGTCAGCTACTCAGACCGGGTCGGGGATCGTGGCAGCTATCAGGTGAGCACCGGCTTTACTCGCAAAGGGCCATTGGCCAGTGGTTTCTATAGTCACGAGGCGGATTGGGCGCAGATTAACGCCACCGCCAGTGCTCAATCCGGGAGCTACAGCACGGTGGGGTTGGCATTGCAGGGCGGGGTAACAGCAACTGCAGAAGGTGCAGCAATGCATAGGGTCGCTATTCCGGGCGGCACCCGTTTGCTGGTCGACACCGATGGTGTAGCCAATATCCCGATCCGTAACTACGGTGCCCCAGTGCGCACCAACCGCTACGGCAAAGCCGTGGTGGCTGACATGAACAGCTATTACCGCAACCGGGTGAATATCGATTTGGATAAGTTGCCGGATAACGCCGAAGCGATGAAGTCGGTGGTGCAGGCCACGCTGACGGAAGGCGCGATAGGCTATCGCCGGTTTGACGTGATAGCGGGTGAGAAGGCCATGGCGGTGATCCGTCTGGCAGATGGCACGATGCCGCCGTTTGGGGCAACGGTGCAGAACCTGAAAAAACGCGATGTGGGGATCGTCAGCGACGCCGGCAGCGTATACCTGAGTGGTATTGAGCGCGGTGAAACGATGACGGTTCACTGGGATGAACAGGCGCAGTGTGAACTGACATTACCGGCGGTATTGCCAGCGAACGGCATGGCTGAGCTCTTGCTGCCTTGCCGGGCGATAACCGCGAAAAAAGACACCACAGACCTGGCCGCAATACAGAAAAAGGCTGAGACAATACAATGAGATACGAAATGACGAAAACCAATACGGGGATGGCGCTGGTCGCCGCAACCTTACTGTGCGCGCTGACCACGCAGGCCCAGGCGGCGATCGCGCTAGATCGTACCCGGATCATCTTTCCTGGCGGCGATAAGTCGGTGAGCCTGAACGTCAACAATGACAACCCGCAATTGCCCTATCTGGCTCAGGGCTGGATAGAGGATACCAAGGGCAACAAGGTGACCAGCCCGTTAACGGTACTGCCGCCGGTACAGCGCATCGAACCGGGTGCCAAGAGCCAGGTGAAGGTACAGGCGTTACCGGTGTTGAGCCAACTGCCACAGGATCGGGAAACGCTGTTCTACTTCAACCTGCGTGAAATCCCGCCGAAGAGTGACAAGGCTAACACCTTGCAACTGGCGTTGCAGACGCGCATCAAACTGTTCTATCGGCCAAAAGCGCTGGTGAAAACGGTCACCGAGATGGCGACGCCGTGGCAGGACCAACTGACGTTGACTAAGCAGGGCGACAAGTATGTGGTGAACAACCCGACGCCGTACTACGTGACGCTGGTGGATGCGGGCAGCAGAAAGGGCGTCAGCGCAACGGGTTTTGAGCCGCTGATGCTGGAGCCGAAAAGTAGTGCTCCTTTAGGTATTAGCGCGTCGGTATTAGGGGGATCGCCAGTGCTGACCTACGTCAACGATTATGGCGGCCGCCCAGTGCTGACGTTCCGTTGCGGCGGATCGGACTGTCAGGTGGAACCGGCGAAGAAGAGTTAATTGAAACCGGTCGTGCCAGGTTACAGGGAGAGGGCGCGGGGTCAGGTCTGCAAGGAGAGAACGTATGCAACAATATTATCCTGTTCCTGGCAAACATCGCCGGGGGAGCATGAGATCGAGGGCCTCAGGCTATTGCCTTGCCGGGGTGCTATTCAGTGCCTTGCTGACCACTGTTCCGGTCAGCGCAATGCCGGTGAATATCAGGGGAACCGTTATACTGCCACCGCCCTGTACGATTAATAATAATCAAACCATTTGGGTGGACTTTGGCGATGAGGTGATGACCACCCGGATTGATGGCGTCAATTATAAGCAGACTATTGCCTATAGCCTGAGTTGTGACATCCAGAAATCCAACGATCTCAAAATGAGGATTCAAGGCGGCACGGCGGGCTTTGGGACCGGATTATTGAGCACCAATAAAGGTGATTTGGGTATCGCTTTGTACTATGGGACGCAACGGTTAAATATCAATACCTGGTTTAACTACACCTATCCCAATCAACCGGTGCTGTATGCGGTGCCGGTCAAGCGTAGCGGGGCCACCTTGACGGGGGGCGAGTTTACCGCCTCCGCCACGTTATTAATTGATTACCAGTAAGGGAGCACAAGACATGCGAATTCTACTGTTATCCCTACTGACCGCGGGTATAAGTGGCTTGTTATCTACCGCATTTGCCGCAGGGGGCGATATGAGGTTTCGAGGAACGCTGCTCGAACCACCGCCTTGTAGCATTAATAGCGGTAATAATATCATCGTTGATTTTGGCCTGAAGGTGGGTGTCAAAAAAGTGGATGGCGTTAACTATATGCAGAACATTAATTATGATCTGGTTTGTGAGCCAAATACCCATGGTTGGGCGTTAAAATTGAAGCTTACGGGGAACCCCGTTTCTTTTGATAACGCCGCGGTGCGAACCAATATTAACGGGCTGGGGATTAAAATCCTGCGAGACGGTCAACCCTTTGTTATTGGCAGTGAAATAACCATCACGCCGACCAGTAAACCCCAGCTTAAAGCCGTACCGGTGCAGCAGGTGGGCATAACCCTAACGGAAGGCGCGTTTGAAGCAATGGCAACGCTGCAGGCTGATTATCAATAACAGGGAGATATATCATGCGATTTTCGGCACTGTTACTATCCCTGACTGTAGGGTTTTGCGGTTTATCCAGCGTATCACTGGCGGTTGATAACGTACGCTTTAGAGGCGCTTTGGTGGCTGACCCTTGCACATTGCGAGTCACGGATGAAAATATCAATATCGATTTTGGTTCCATCGTTGAGAAATACCTTTATATCAACACCCGTACGCTAGGGGTGCCGTTGGTATTACATCTCGATGATTGCGATCTTAGCCTGGGAAATATGGTGAAGCTGACCTTTTCCGGTACGGAAAATAGCAGATTGAACGGTCTGTTGGCGATATCCGGGGCGAGCCAGACCAGCGGTATTGGCATAGGTATTGAAACGCAGCAGGGAAATAAGGTCGCGATCAATACCGGTCGCTATAACCAAGGGCTGATCGCGGGCAATAATACCATTAGCCTGCGGACCTATGTGCAGGGTGAACCCGATGCGATTAGCCAAAAAACCATTAACCCTGGCGACTTTACCGCCAGCGCGACGTTTTTATTGGAATACGAGTAGCCCGTAATACGGCTTACCCTGAAATCGATGGCGCGACTAATAAGTCCGCGGTAGATAAGGGATGATCACAGGGGTAGTTATGCAAGCCATTAAAGCGATACTTTTTGCTGTCACGTTGCTGACAACGTATAGCGCCAATAGCGCGATTTATTCTTATATTACCCGTAGTGAGGGGACACCCGAGAACGCCAAATATTGGTGGACTATTGAATACTGGGATACCGTTGATGCCACACCAAATCCGTGTTACGGGTGGGGGCAATGTACGGTATTTATTGGCCACCGGCACAGTGATGCTGGAGAGGCCGGTCCTGGTGTTTCAGATGGTGGCGAATACCTTGACGGTATCCAGAATTTGCGCACGGTAGGCGACGTAGGGGCGGCTTTTCAGCGTAAGTATTCGCTACCACGCAGTGGAACTCAGAATCACGTTGGCCCAGCGGTGACGCAGGAATGTGTAGGGATGTACTATAAAACGACAGCTGGAACCTCCAGTGCCGGTGGCAGCACCATGATGCCCAGCAGCCTATGCGGGATTGTACCGCCGCCGGTGGGTAAATGTGAATTTACTGAAACCAGCGTTGAACTGATCCACGGCCAGGTTCAATTGAGGGACATTGAAGGACATCAAGCCCGGCAGACTGGTTATGTCCGTTGCACGCAAGAAATGGACGTGATGGTTTACCTTGCAGGGTCGGCCGGAAACGGTATGGTCAATCTCAGAAGCGACGGTAGCCTGCAAACCCGCTTGACGATTGATGGAGTGAGTGGCTCAACCGGGGTCAGGATACATGCTTTGGCGTCGACCAAGATGCCGCTGGAGTTCGTCTCTACGCTGACTAAGGTGGGAGCCGTGGAAGCCGGTGATTTCTTCGGATCGGCCACCGCAATACTGACTATGCCTTAGTGACTGATATCGGGCGCGGCATGCGGCTGCTTCAACCGGCCCCATGCTGAGCCCAGCGAGTGGAAAAAGGCCAGTATCAGACGATGGCTACCATAAACAGCGATTCTTATGAGCAAGTGATGCTGACAGGTATTAATGAATGAGTAAAAAATAATTATATGTGCCTTTGCCCCGCTTTAGTCATCCAGATAGTGGATACAAAAAAGAATACACTCCTCTTATATATGACGATACGCAATCATATCCTCTGGTGGATTAAACGAGTGAGCTACTCCAGTTATGCGATAACGATAGGTTGTGATGTTTTTTATGTAAAACTTTCTCCGCTTGGCAAGCCGTAAGTGTTTGTTTGAGTATTGTTTTTATGGTTTGTTGTAAGGTGTTATGTTTTATTTATGGCAGTATAATATTTTGACGATTAAGTTGGGCGACTCTCATTCCTACTGCTGAGTACTAGCATTCAGTAATCCGGATGAGTACATCAGGGCAATGGTTCGATTCACTGTTTGCATATGGTGGTATTTCACCGAAAAATAACTTTGTGACACACTATGTTTCTCACAGGCTTTTTGGCGAGGGAGGCCATTGACTAACACATCCTCAAGAGCGTTCCTCATACTTTCACTCCGTAGAGTACAAACAGTTGCCAGAAGCAGGAAATATTCCTGGGCTACTTTCCCTGGGACCAGCGTACTGGGTAATTGGCGGTTGTTTTTTAATGCGTCCATTTGTCTTCCTTTAATAGTTGTGGAATAAATATCTTTATTAACTGTCGACTAAGTTATGAGTACTAAAACTAGTAGTGCAGTATCTTTTGACTCAGGGAGCGTCACTCCTGTTCCTCAGACGACAAAGTTAAAGAAATATTTACTGATTACTCTTTCCATAAAGAGATAGATCATTTACCAGTTCATCAATCGCTTCTTTCGCCTCTCCTACGGTCAGTTGTTTATGAGAGTTGCTGATGGTTGCTGATTGGCTCCGACGTACAGCCGTAATAAGCGGAATATGCGTTAGTGAATCACTCACTTCAATTTCGAAATAGAATGTGACATCCAGTGTCCGGTAGCCAGTAAGATACTGCGTTCCAGCTATCAGTACGGAGACTGGCATGATCTCCCACACATTCAGCCCCTGCTTTTGCAAATCCACAGCCGTTATCGCTGGGCGAAGCGTTAAGGTCCGAGCGCCAGGTCTATCAACAACGGGAACGCTGCTCTTGAGCGTTTGATGGAGTTTGGTATTGGTATAATCCAGAATAGCCTGAATTTTTTCTCTTTTTGCCTGTTCTAAAATAGGAATGTCGGGCCAGAAAGTAACTGGGGCAATATAGACAGAATCATAATCGCTCGTTTTATAACTCGATGAGGTCCAACGAAGAACAGGAACGCCAGACGCTGACCGTTCTGGTTGCAGATGACTGTAATCGTTTAGAAAATCGGAATATCGATTTGGTTCAGTGTATTTACCCGCGCATCCAGATAATGCTACAGCTAAAAGAAAGCAAAGAACAAATTGAAGTGTATTTTTCATTACTTGGATGTCTACCTTGATAGTTATACGACGGTCATAAAAAGAATCAGTTCACTGCCATTTACAGTGTTTTAAGATTTATGCTAAATGTGTTTCATTAGCATGGTTATTATTTTCTCGTTAAGATTTTATCTACCTCACATCTTTTTACCATGAGTAAGGTGAAGTTCATTAACATTAGCATCCATCCCCAACGAATTTTTCGATATCTCACAACAGACAGCCATTTAACACCTCTTCCAATTTTAATTATTGTCTATTAAGAAAATATACCTCCATTTTGTTTATGAGTTGAAAGTATTACATCTAAAATAAAACTTCAATGCACTGCATTGAAATAAATTTCGATTAAGTTAAAAAATCGATTTAATACAGTGGTTTGCTATATATATTGTTTTTTATATAAATAAATACAAAAATATCCTTCCCACAACTGAACTGTGTAATACCGATATTTGTTCACGTTATGCGCAATGAAGGAGTGGCAAGTTTTTATCCTGGCGACAACAGAATGGCACACTACGGCGATGTTGAAGGTACTTGATTTTTTGCTAGCTGTGTTCTCGGCGGAACACGGGATGTTAACCAAAATCCGATTGACCTAGAGAAAGAGACGGACATCATACTATCTATAGGGTGAGCTTTCTTGCCTACTCTGCTTAATGGCTACACACCGGTAAGAGGTAAACCGCCAGGTGTTATTTCCTCTCAACCGGTGTATCCATGTACGCCGCAAGGCACTAGTCATGGGCTAGGCGCGGTAGGAGATATCCGTTGTTGCCATTAACAGTGCTTATCTGGAGTAAATGATACAGGCGGGAATCAATGAGGCGAACAAAAACATCCTCACCTACGTTTACTTTGGTTCGGACATTCTGATCATGGCCGTAAACTTTTCACTGGTTCATCATTAGTAAGAAAGATTCTGAATTTTGTAAAGATATCGCACGATTCAACCTGTCTAATGTTACCGGTAAAGTCAATTTAATTGACATCTTTTCCCAAGTGGATACTTATCTTCTGTTTTTTTGACCAATAAAACAACTCTATGTATTGATTGGTTTTTACAATTAATTTATATTTCAATTTAATTGTAATTGATTTTTTTAACTATATGAGTTTGTGGATATTTATAATTAAATTGTAAATCCAAGATCAATGATAATTATCTAAAAGCAAGCTAATGCTTTTAATTGTCAATATTTCTATATATTAGTGAAATTAATCAACAGGATTAAAAAATTTTGTTTTTGAGATTATTTGTCGGGCGCTATTATTGCCCACATCAAAAGCAGGGGGTATCCTGTATCAGCATGTATAGATAAGCCTGTTTTATGGGTTGGGAAATAAATTTATAAATATTATTGTGTACTCAAGGAATACGGTTACTGGCGTCGCGCTTGAATACTTGTGTCAGCCAAAATCAGGCTGTGATGTTTATGTTGAAAGAACATGCAGTATCGACATTTTATTTGAAACCCTATCTGCCACTCGACCGGACTTACTCATTATTGATGGCGCACCGAGGCGTCATTTCAACCTTATTCGTGAGTTACGTGCGAACTGGCCAGCATTGTCATTAATGGCGACGCAACACTATTTTTTATTTTCAGACAGAATGATGCAGGAGTATTTTGGGCTTCTATTTCTGAAGGAGTATGATGCCTTGTTGGCTGGTTTTCCCAATATATCTGCTACAGAACACGTCGGCAAAGAATTTGCGGGGCCGGAATGGGCAGGGTGTCAGAGATCATCACTTGCAGAAATTCCGCGAGAGGTAGTTCTTACAGAGATTAATCAGTGGTTGCGTCAGCGACTTGCCGGTGTGGTTACCTCCCCAAAGGCTAGGGCTGTTGCGATAGACTTGCTGTCCCAAGGATATACGCCAGCAGAGGCTGGAAAGTTGCTCGGACGAAGCCATAAAGTCATCTACCACCATCGCCAAGTGATAGAGAAAGCGCTGAGGCTGAAGAATCCGGCAATGGAGCTAATACCTTCGTTGACCTTCAGTGATGCCTGAAACATCATCACTTATCAACTGGAGGGTTTTTCATAATAAGTTATAGTGCAAGTTGCTTTGTCGACAGCTAATAAAAATATTTGTGTTTAATAATTACTAAAGGCAGATAAATGTGTGCATTATACAATAACCGCCAGTTACCCAGTACGTTAGTCCCAGGGGAAGTGGCGGAGAGATATTTTCTGCTGCTGGCAGCCGTTTGTACCCTACGGGGGAAAAATATGCGAAACGCCCTTAAGGATGTGTTAGTCAATGGCCTGTCTCGCCAGGAGGCCTGTGAGAAACATAGTGTTTCGCAGAGTTATTTCTCGGTGAAATACCACCATATGCAAACAGTGAGTCGGAC
Source organism: Serratia sp. JSRIV006 (assembly GCF_019968685.1). Lineage (NCBI taxonomy): Bacteria > Pseudomonadati > Pseudomonadota > Gammaproteobacteria > Enterobacterales > Yersiniaceae > Serratia > Serratia sp. JSRIV006. The sequence continues at coordinate 4,893,797 of NZ_CP074137.1, read as the reverse complement.
TATTGCCCTAATGTATACGCCTGAGTCTATGACTCAAGCCGAATCGCAGGAGGAGAGCAAGAGTATCTGAATAGTAAAGCTGATAGGGAAACTAAAAATGGAGTGAAAGGAGAGAATAAAGATACGGCTTAGTTAAGATTACGGATGCTCTACCAATCTGTGCCCCTCAATTTCCTGAAGGTTAGAATAATTATATCTTGAGCGCTTTTGTCTGTGGTTCTTGGTGTTAATGAGAATATATTGTTATCTCCTTGGTTTGTATTTAATGTCAATAGAGTTTTGATACCGGGGTGCTGTGATTTCGCCATTGCCAAAAATGGCGAAAGTAACACCTCGTGTTATCACGTAGTAATCATAGGGCACCTTGTAATTAAATTTAACTTTATATCTCAAGTGGAATTAACTGATTTATATCATTAGGTGTCTCTAAGTCGAAGTAGTGCACGAAACCTTTTAATCATTATTTATTAACTAGTAAAGGAAACAACATGGGAAAATTATTGGCCATCTCTGCTCTTGTTTTGGCAGTTACGTCTGGTGCAGCTGTGGCTGCTAATGGCGAAGTGCAGTTCCTGGGGGTAGTCACCGACACCACCTGTGACATCTTGCCGATTGTTGGTGGCGGTACTGTAAACAACTTGGTCCAACTGGGTACTGTGAGTACAAACGGCACGGGCGCCGCCGTCCCGTTTGCTTTGAAGGCCGATATGACCCAGGTCGGTTGCCAGAGTCTGACTGCTTCCAGCACAGCAACCATCGGCTGGAATGGTGCATTTGATACCAACGGCCTGAAAGCCCAGTCTGGTGCAGCTGTGAATGCTTGGGCTGCTATTGATACTGTTAACGCGAGTGTCACGCCAGCTCAAAGTATCAAGAGTTCCAATCTATCCGCTGATTTCTCTGGGGACGTACTGATCACGACGGGCGCAATGTTCGAAGCAACCTTGCACGGTGGTGACACTGCGGGTGACTACAGATCTGTTGCAGCTTTTGTTGTGGCTTACAACTAACAAGCCTGTTGGCCAGCTGGCAGCTACTGCTGGCCAACCGCTCTCTCTTTTCTCTGAAGGCAGCTTAACGTGAACACCAGACTACAATATCCTGCACTGCCATTGTCTGCGTTGAGCATCTTCTCTTCTCTGGGATATGCCGACGAAATCAACACAGCATTTATGCAAGGTATGACAGAAGTCCCCTCCATCTTAAGGGGCGAGGTCAGATATCCGGCAGGGCAGTATTATGTCGACGTGATGTTGAATGGCTCCCGCACCGGCCGTTTGGCTTTGAGCGTGGGCAGCGATGATGAAAAAAACAATCATCTGTGCCTTACTCCTGAGTGGCTGAAAAGCGCCAGTATCTTCTTCCTGCCCGAAGCCTATGCGAAGACTTTTGATAAGGTCCGTGGCTGCTACGTCCTGAGTCGTAAGGAAAACACTCACGTTGATTTTGACCTTGGTGCTCAGACGCTTGATTTTGGCATTCCCCAGGCCTGGCTGCTGGAGAAGAACGATGCCGCCCACTGGGACTACGGCATCAACGGTCTGCGTATCACCTACAGCGGCAACTTTAACAAGAACATTCAGAGCGTTAATACGGATTACAGTACTAATGAAAGTCTTAATGCCTTCGGCAGTCTGAAAACCAGCCTGAACCTCGGGCGTTGGATATTATCCGGGAATATTAACGCCACGCGAAATACCTGGGGCACTCAGGTCAACTCGAGCGACCTGACCCTATCAACGGCTATCAGTCAGATTAAGGGGGATCTGATGTTGGGTCGTTCGCAAACTCGCACAGAACTGTTCTCTGACTTCAGTTTTTACGGGGCCGCCATTCGTTCCAATAGTAACATGCGCGCCTGGCAAACCCGCGGATATGCTCCGCTTATTACTGGGGTAGCAGTAAATACCTCACGTATCACGGTTAGCCAGGGCGGATACACCATTTATTCCCGAGTCGTGCCGCCGGGCCCATGGAGGCTGGATGACATCACCTCCATCAGTAACGGTAACCTGATAGTGACCGTAGAGAATAATAGTGGCCAGAAAACGGTCACTGAATACCCTGTGGCAACCCTGCCGTCGCTGCTGCGTTCAGGGGATTACAATTATAACGTTGCCGTGGGACAGCGTAATGACAGCAACCGGATTGAGGATGCGTTCTCCTCCGGCAATGGCGCCTTTGCACTGACCAGTTTCGACTGGGGCCTGCCAGCAGGAACGGTCAACATGGCCACTCTTGTGCACGGCGGTTATCAAGCGGCCGGCCTCGGCTTTACCAAGCCTCTTGGGAAGTGGGGGGCTCTGTCTGCCAATCTGAACAGCTCGCGAGCGAAGTACGATGACGGTTCAGAACGTCAGGGGGTGAGTACCACCCTGAAGTACGCGAAAAGTTTCAGCAACAATACTGATATCCAATTGCTTACATATCGCTACCAAAGTCCAGGATATACCGAGTTTGCCAACTGGGAACCGCGGGAGCAGTACCGACGTAAAATCTATCTTACGGACAATCAGGATAGTCCGTACCGCTATGTCTATTTTGATGGGCGAGAGAAAGCGCGTTACGAGGCCCGAGTGAACCAGCGGGTCGACAATGTCTGGCTGAGCGGATCCTTCTGGCAGCAAACCTACTGGAATCGTGACCGGGATGCATTTGGTACAGGTCTATCAGCAAGCACCACTGTACTGGATGGGATCTCGCTCTTCATAAATGCCAACTGGTCACGCAATGCCTGGTCCACACAGGACGACTATTCGGCTTCGCTGGGGGTGAGTATTCCGTTCTCATTCAGGGGGATCCGACATTACGCCAGTAATACGATGGGTTACAACCGTTACAATGGGGCCTCGTTTAACACCAGCGCCTCGGCGACGGTGAACAATCGCCTCAACTACAGTGTGAGCGCTGGAACTGACGAGAAGCATAACAACACGGCAAGTGCTTCTGCGAGCTACGCCTTCGAGCGCATGCAGACCAACCTGGCCGTGTCACAGAACCGCAGTACCACCACTCTGTCTGGCAATTTGTCAGGGTCGGCTATTGCTACTGCCGAGAACGGTCTGTTGCTGACGAAAGAATCAACGGAGACCGTGGCTGTTCTGAAAATTAAAGATACCCCTGGAGTGACCTTTGGTGGCACATCCCTGCCAACCAATAGTAACGGTAGTACGGTGATGTTCCTATCGGCCTATAGCCCGACCACTATCAGTATTAACCCAGAAAACGTACCGGACAGCGCTGAGCTGCTAAACACGTCATACAACGTGGTGCCGACAGAGCGAGCCATTATCTATCGTGAATTTGATTACCAGAAAGTACAGCGTTACATCCTGCGTGTACGTGACGCGCAGGGGAACATTATGACTGGTGGCAGTGCCACCACGGAACAGGGGGTAGACGCTGGTTTCATCACTAACAATGGTGTGTTGCTGATGAACCTCTTATCTGCTCCGAAAACTATCTCCGTAGGTCGGACTGACGGAAAAACATGTCGTTTTGACGCCACCGGTCTGAAGGGCGGGGCAATTACAGTTCAGGAAACTCGTTGTGAATAGAAAAAGTGTATTACTGAGTATCACCCTTATGGTGGTACTGGTTACCGCTGCGGTCACCCCGGCGATGGCGGCATTTGTCCTTAACGGGACCCGATTTATTTATGAAGAAAGCAAGAAGAACATCTCACTGGAGGTAACCAACAACGCAAAGGGCACCTGGGGGGGGCAGGTGTGGATAGATAACACCACCCAGAACGGAGCGGACGTTTTTATGGTGCCTTCTCCACCGGTGTTTAAGGTGGATGCAGGGAAAAAGCAGGTGGTCCGCTTGATGAATGTCAACCCAGCCCTTCCAGCAGACCGAGAGTCACTGTTCTGGCTGAATGTCCAGGAATTGCCACCGAAACCGAAACAGGTGGATGGGAGTACCATTGCGATAGCCATGAATACGCGAGTGAAGTTGATATACCGGCCAAATGCCCTGACTGAAGGGCGTAAAGATGCCGAGAAGAAGCTGATCAAGCAGCGACGGGATAATGAGGTTTGGTTGAAGAACCCGACACCGTACTGGTTTGCGGTGACGGGCCTGAAACTGAACGGTAAAGAAGTAACGATACCGAAAGCAAAGCGCCAGGCACTGGCCCAACTGCCGCCGTTCAGTGAGGTGGACACCGGACTGCGTGGTGACGGGCAACTGACCGTACAGGCAATCAATGACTGGGGGGGTGGGCAGGATTATGACGTCCAGTAACACAGAGCAGAGAATAATATCATGAAGCGCAGGCTAGTATATTTCATGTTGCCAGCAGCGCTGCTGTTGTGTACCACCATGTTACCGGGGGCTAATGCCGTAAGCAACACGGATACTATTACTGTGACCGCAAGCTTCACGGCTCCACCATGCACGGTAGATATAGATGGCGCAGACAGCAAGACGGTCTCCCTCGGCGTGTTACATCTGGGAACCCAGGTTACAACTCCATTTAACCTGAACATCACCTGCAGCTATACCCGAATATCATCTGTCTATGCGGAAGTAGTGACCGGGATGGTGAACACTACCAACCCCACAGCAATAAACATGGTTAACGACGGTGACCTAGGTAATGCAGGAAGCCCAGTGCTTTTGAACTTATCTACGGCGGATAAACCTGACGGGATACTTTACGGCATTGACGGAGTCACCGACGTTATGCGGCAGTTCTGTTCAGGGACGGACACGCGTATCTGCACAGTGATACCCGCTACCACCGTCAATATCGGTACTAAACCCGGTAACGTGGTTGCTGCCATCCGGTTTACCATGGTCAACCCGTGATCAGATTGGGGTAACTGACACCGTTAGCCTGGTAGAGAAAATTATCGTCAGTTGATGAGGAACAACAGTGACCCTCAGCGAAAGGTATCGGATGTGTTGATTGGGTCATCCGTACCTCACAGGGTGAAGGTCCTGAGGTGTTTTACGACTCATATATCATTGACGAAAATAGAAAAGGAAGTTAAAGGAAAATAACATGTTCAGATTTGGCCTGATGACAGGCAGCGTTAAAAACTATTTGATGTACTACATTTTTCATAGCTTTCATGGGTGTGTCACGAATAACAAGCAGAACATAGGACGAAATAAAAGCCTCTCCACAGATACGTACTGTCATTTTAGCGTTGTGCTCTTCTTATTGGGGATAAGCCCAATGGGAATTGCATCAAGCCCTTGGACTTATCAGTGTTCAATTGAGAGTAATATGTCAACATATACATCATCATGGTATAATACGGTAGACCCAACACATTTTGATTTCCGGTTATTGGCTAGCACTCGGGAAATGACCGCTATTGATAATCATGGGCTTGAAAATAACGCACTGATCAGAAATGTAGAAGTTCTGAAAAATAGTCTTTATGACCTGATTCAGGTTCAGTTCATCAATGCCAGTGCAACAGCAACTGTCTATGGTTCAGCACTTTATGGAGATGAGCATACTTTCACTGGGTACGGGGTTCAGCCCCCTGAATCAACCAATTCTAATTTGATAAATTATATTCTTAACTGTAGCGGATACACCCATTGCATCACTATTCTGACACCGGTGAACGGCGTGTTGAGTTTTCAGATAAACAATAAACTGTCTTTCAGTTCGGCATTTTCAACTCCTCAACTTTCTATTTCTCTGAATCTGCCTGAAGGACCAAAAAATGAATACCAATCGCATAGCATGACTTTTACGGATACGCTGCTGGCGATTGGATATGGTATCTCCAGCCCGGTCGGGATCAATCTAGGGTCTGGAAGCTACTATTCAGCTCCCTCCCAGGTGTATCCCTTCAGAATTACCTGCAACAGAGAGGCGACTCCACTTACCGTAACACTCAATGACGGTAGCCCAGTCATCAGCTTTGGCACCGTATTGCTTCGACAGGATACAGTCGTCCGGCCACTCACCTGGAAAACATCGGGAAGCGGGCAGGCTGATATTTGGACTTTAACCTACGATAGCCCAACAAAAACCGGCGATACACTGTTACTGGGGGATGTCATGATCACTATCAAGGATGAATTGGGGAATATCATCCCCCTTGGAACACCAGTAACTATTAGGGGAACAAGTGGTGAACACACTTTGAGTCTGGATCCCAAAACTGACATGACGGGACTGCAGAGCACGAATCTTTCTGTAACTCTTACAGCCAACTGACAGACACCATAAATCAACATGCTTTACGGGATACTGTCCGAGTTTACCGTCTCTGTAGAACGGTGATGCAGCCAGCCTTTAATGCACGATTACCGATGGAGCCTGCGTTCTTGATAAGGGCTGAGGGTGATGTGAAGCCCATAATAAGTGAGCGAGAAATGGAAAATATTGTTCTGCTGTGTGAATGCGGTTTTACCCGCACAGCGTTGGAGGTGCTGTTGAAACCCCAAGCCCAGGTTTTCGGTGCTGCTGACGTTGAGCAGTGCCGGTTGTATATGTCGCGTTCTCTGGATGGTGAAGTAGACCTGGTTATCTTGTCAGTCAGCAATTACAGAATTGATGCCCTGCTGCGCCTGGCAACCTCGATACGTCGCTACCATCCCTCTTGCCAGGTACTGATGGATCCCGGTTCGGCCAGTATTCCGCTGCTGCGTTTTTATCTCAACTGTTTGAATAGCCATGCCGGGCTAATTGATTTAACCCAGACACTTCTGGTGCTACAGAGTTTCATTGGGCAGGTGATGCGCGGCGAGAAGGTGTTATCAACCAGAGAGATTATCTGTGGGGAACGACTGAGCGGGCGCGAGCGCAATGTTCTGCAGTGCTTGATGGAAGAACTTAATGCGCAAGATATTGCCAAGACTTTGGCGCTCAACGTCAAGACCATCAGTCATTACAAGCGCTCCGGGTTAAGCAAGTTGGGCGCTCGTAATATTCAGGACCTGTTGATACCTGCAGCTGACAGTTACCCCGACGTCAGTGCCACGATACAGTTACAGAATATTACTGATACTCTGACATATCAGAAGGCGACTACAGATTACCCGGTTAATAGGAATAATGAGTGCTCCTAACAGGACTAGGTGTAGATGTGGCAAGTAACAGCGGCAAATCGGGCATGTTCGGCAACAAGAGTGCTATGCAAATCGCGTCAGTTACTGTAAGTAAAAAGACCCTAGCCATCTACACCGCCCTGGCGGAGATAATGCCATTTCTGAGCTAATTCAGCAGTTTATTCTCCCCCAGAACTTGCGTTAATTTGCAGCAGCATACTAACTACTCACGGTTTACATCTTGCTCGATTTGCCGCCGAAGGGTTTCGAGTACGCTATCTAGTACATATTGAACACGCCATGGCTGGAACTCACGTTTACGAAAGATAGCTATCAGATCCAGCCGCCACTCATACTTGTGGTTAAAACAGGGAAGTAAAATTCCTTGTTGAACATATTGTTGAAGGTTCCCTTTTGGTGCCAAAACTATTCCCAAATTATTTCGTGCAAGTTCAAGAGCTATTTGTGAATTATCGCAGATATAATTCCCCGTAGCTCTGAACTCACGAAGCTCATCAAACTCATGATGATAAAAACGCCAGATATTGGCATCATCAATCATCATTGAGTCGATAAGAATACAGGAGTGATTCACCAACTCTTCGGGGCTGTTTATTGGATGCCTGTTTAAATACTCCTGTGTTGCATATGCGGTGACGGCATATTTCGTTAAATAACTGGCAACTAAACTTTCATCTTTTGGTAGCGTGTTTGTGATCAATATATCGCAATCGGCTGGAAACTCGGCACCTTCGAAGAACTCATGGCGATTGAGATTGTATGTCTTCAAATGAATGTGAATGTCATCAATGTTCTTTATTTCATGAATAACACTTTTGGAAAGATAGGAAATAATCCCCGTTGGCCCATAGATAGTCACTCGCCCACGTTTTTCATGCTTATAATCAGAAATAAAATTAGCTAGATCTTCATGTTTTTCCAAGGTCGCGTTAATATAAGGAACAAGGGTTTCGCCAAACTGAGTAAGAGCTAGGTATCGGGTAGTACGTTCAAAGACTTTTAAACCGATACGGGCTTCGAAGTCAGAGAGGTGCTTGCTGACATTTGCCTGAGCGATCCCTAGCAATGTAGCTGCATCTCCAATACTACGAGTTTCGGCGATGACAGAAATTATTTTTAAATCTCTAAGTTTAAACTGTAGTTCTTTCATTACTTTCTGCCATTCTGCAAGGTTTAATTTAATATTATGTAGCCATTTTCACTTAACTGGCAAGTTATAAATTACTTAGCTAATCTCGTGATACTGGTTAAAGTGATGGGGATTATTCATCACACTTATCGCGTCTGGCTTCTAAAAAAGGTTGGGCAGCATGATTTTAGTTATAAGAAGGCATAAGGTGTTCCCTATAAATTTGATACTGAGAAAAAACTTAATCTATGGAGCATTTCAGTGAATTAAAAGCCATTACTAGGCATTGAGCCCGTTTTATTTATTGATTTGGTTCTTCCGACGAACAGATCATCAGTATTCTCGGCGAGGCTGAAGCCGGGGTTTCGGCCCGTGGACTCTGCCGTAAGCATGAAATCTCCGACGTTAGTTCCTAAACATGGCGCAAAAAGTTTGGCGGTGTGGATGTGTCGGAAGTTAAGCGTATGAAAAATATCGAATAAGAGAACTTCGTCTGAAGAAACTACTTGCCGAAGCCATGCTGGATAAGGAGGCGCTTCAGATGGTTCTCAGGCAAAAAGCACTGACGACAGACCAGAAGCGGGAAGCTGTAGTAGTGATGTGTAACACGACGAGCTTATCACAACACCGTGCAGGCAGGCTTGTTTGTCGCTGTCAATATGCCGTTATGAGGAACAGCGCCTGGCAGTTTGATGTTCGTTTATCCTGACGTATCACTGAACTGGTACTCTGGTTTGAGATAATGCAGGTCGTAATGAGGTTCGGTGACGCCGGTGATCTCTGGCATCGCGAGAGTAATAGGCGAGGAAGATAAGTCTGTCATTGGGACAGACTTTGTCTGGAGTTGCCGCAGGAACGTTAGCTTGCTCCCACTGAACATCCCACCAAACCTCCTTTTTTGTTTCTCAAGCAAGAGTCGGTGCCGGATAATTTGAAAAACGGGATTCAGCTCACTCTTATTCACCCTGTAAAGGGGCTTTCATCTCAACTCAAATGCTTGGTTGAGGTCTGCATCGCGTTGGCATCAATGGTGCCAATAGATAACCCTATTAATAATTATCCTGAATACATCAATTGATAACCAATCATATTGTCTTATGTTTAAGTAAGATGCTTCTTGTTTTGTTTTAAGTAATAACTTAGATATTAAGAATATACGACTGTGAATACAGGATTATTTGCCTGTTTGAGAGAAAATTCCATTTGAACTATCAGAAAGATTAATCAATAATGGTTGCCATTCAAAATTTCAATCAGTTCTATTATCACTCATGTCAATTTAAACGTATCGGCCCACTACCGGTTCGGCACACGATAGGGGGATCAGCGGCTTTGCTATCGGTCCTGCGCCATTGTGTTTTGATAAAAGCCATTCCCGAAGGGGGGGTAAATGGTTTTATTTATAGCTTAAGCATTATAAAACAGAGGTAAGTTATAAGTAATATCAATAATAGGCTCGCTGCACATATTGGCCTTGCTGGAGGGGTATGTATTCACGTGATGGTTTATTTCGATGGCGGCTTTGCGGCTAGAAATTGGCAGGAATAGACGAAATAGTTAGGGAAAAATATCCATATGTTAAAAGGACGAACAAAACGTAAGCTGCTAGGGGGAGGCGCTTTAGTGGCGATTGCCATAGTGGCTTATTGGCATTTCAGCCAACCGCTACCTGCGGAGTTTAAAACGGTTAAGGTTACCCAGCGTGATTTTCAACAGAACGTTTTGGCGACCGGCCAACTGGATGCGGTACGCAAGGTTGATGTGGGAGCTCAGGTCAGCGGACAGCTAGAGAGCCTGAAGGTCGAGATTGGCGATAAGGTGCAAAAAGGCCAACTGCTCGGCGTGATCGATCCCCAACAGGCACGAAACAGCATTCGTGAAGGCGAGGCCACGCTACAGCAACTGCAAGCCCAACTGCAACAGGCACAGGCGGAGCAGCAACTGGCAGAGGTCACCTTGCAGCGTAACCGCGAACTGGCCAAGGTGCAGGCGGTATCGCGCCAGGATCTGGATAAATTGACCACCGAGCTGGCGGTGAAAAAGGCGCAGGTGGCAAACACCCGGGCGCAGATCGCCAAGAATCAGGCCAGCCTGGATACCGCCAAGATCAATCTGGCCTATACCCGCATTGAAGCGCCGATGGACGGTGATGTGGTGCAGATCACCACCTTTCAGGGCCAAACGGTGATTGCCGCGCAGCAGGCACCCAATATTCTGACGCTGGCAGATATGAGCACCATGCTGGTGAAGGCCCAGGTTTCCGAGGCGGACGTCATCCACCTCAAGCCGGGGCTGAAAGCCTGGTTTACCGTGCTGGGCGATCCGAACAAACGCTTTGAGGGCGTGCTGAAAGACATCCAACCTACCCCAGAGAAGGTCAATAACGCTATTTTCTATTACGCGCGTTTCGAAGTGCCAAATCCGCAGGGATTGCTGCGCCTGCAAATGACCGCGCAGGTGCATATCCAACTGGCTGGCGCCAGCGATGCGCTGGTTATTCCGCTGGTAGCGTTAGGGGAGCAGATCGCCGATAACCGTTACCAAGTGGCGGTGCTGCAACAGGGCCAGAAACAGCTGCGGGAGGTAACGATCGGCATGCGTAACAACCTGGATGTGCAAATTGTCAGTGGATTGACAGCCGGTGAAGAGGTGATTGTCAGCCTCGGCGGCGTGGAGGACAGCTGATGGCCGCACTGTTGGAACTGAGTGATATCCGGCGTAGTTATCAATCCGGCGATCAGACCCTGGAGGTATTGAAAAGCGTCAGCCTGCGGATAGAGGCCGGTGAGATGGTGGCGATCATCGGGGCTTCCGGCTCCGGTAAATCGACGCTGATGAACATTCTCGGCTGTCTGGACAAACCCAACAGCGGCATTTACCGCGTGGCCGGGCAGGACGTGGCCACGCTAAATGGCGATGCATTAGCCCAACTGCGGCGCGAGCATTTCGGCTTTATCTTCCAGCGTTATCATCTGCTGCCACATCTGAGTGCGGCGCATAACGTGGAGGTGCCTGCCGTTTACGCTGGGATGAATAACTCGGCACGGCATGCCAGGGCGGCGGCCTTGCTGCAACTCCTTGGGTTAGGGGAACGAATTGCCTATCGGCCAAGCCAGCTGTCCGGTGGGCAGCAGCAGCGTGTCAGCATTGCGCGGGCATTAATGAACGGTGGCCAGGTGATCCTGGCGGATGAGCCAACCGGTGCGCTCGATAGCCACTCGGGTAAAGAGGTAATGACGATCCTCAAGCAGCTATGCGAGCAGGGGCATACCGTGATCATCGTTACCCACGATCCGGCGGTAGCGCAGCAGGCCGAGCGGATTATCGAAATCCACGATGGCGAAATCATTGGTGATTCTCGGCCACAGGGGCAGGGCAAGGCACAGGCCAAATCGTTGGAACTGGCCACGCCAGCCCCGTCCTGGCAGCAGATGGCCGACCGTTTCCGGGAGGCGTTGTCGATGGCCTGGTGGGCGATGGCGGCCAACAAGATGCGCACCTTGTTGACCATGCTGGGGATCATCATCGGCATTGCCTCGGTGATCTCGATCCTGGTGATAGGCGATGCAGTCCAACAGCAGGTATTGGCCGAGATCAAATCCATCGGTACCAACACCGTGGACGTCTATCCCGGTAAGGATTTTGGTGACGATGATCCAACCCTCCGCCAGGCGTTGAAATATGACGATCTGAGCGCATTGCATGCACAACCTTATATCAGCGCGCTTTCTCCCATGACTCGCAGCAGCATGCGTCTGCGCTTTGGCAATATCGATGTGGCGGCTAATGTGGCGGGCGTCAGCGAGCAGTTTTTCCGGGTGTACGGTATGGAGTTTTCTCAGGGGGCGGCAATTGATGTCCGGCAGGTAGAGTCCCAGACGCAGACGGTGGTGATCGATACCAACACCCAGCGCCGTCTGTTCCCGCAACAAAAAAACGTGCTGGGTGAGGTGATCCTGATAGGCAATATGCCTGCGACCGTGGTGGGGGTGGCGAAGGAAAAGCAAACCATGTTTGGCAGCAGCAAGATGCTCCGCGTCTGGGTGCCTTATACCACGATGGCCAATCGCCTGATGGGCAACGACTACTTCGATTCGATCACCGTGCGTATCCGCGATGGCTATAACAGCCAGGAGGCGGAACAGCAACTGACGCGTCTGTTGACGCTGCGCCACGGCAAGAAAGACTTCTTTACCTACAACATGGATAGCCTGGTGCAAACGGCGGAGAAAACCACCCGTACGCTGCAACTGTTCCTGATCCTGGTGGCGGTGATTTCGTTGGTGGTGGGTGGGATTGGCGTGATGAATATCATGCTGGTCTCGGTCACCGAAAGAACGCGTGAAATCGGCATCCGCATGGCCGTAGGCGCTCGTTCCGGCGACGTCCTGCAACAGTTCCTGATTGAGTCGGTGCTGGTCTGCCTGGTGGGGGGGATTTTAGGGATCGCGCTGTCGTTCACCATCGGCTTACTGGTGCAGTTGGCGATGCCGGGCTGGCAGATCAACTTCCCGCCGGTGGCTCTGCTGAGTGCGTTCCTGTGTTCCACCGGTATTGGTGTCGTGTTCGGTTATCTGCCTGCGCGCAGCGCTGCGCGGCTCGATCCCATTGACGCATTGGCACGGGAATAATCAGCCAAACCCTAATTTCACCCTGATCCGCGAGCACTGCCGAACCCTCGGCACAATAACGTTCAGGTGATACCTATTGCTGTGAGTCGATACTCACGGTGTTGGCCGTGCTATGACTCAAACCAGCCAAAATATTTATAAATAGAATATCTCAAGGAGTAAAATAATTATGGCGAATAATATGGAAATAACGCTCACCCCTTATCAGACAATTTTTTATTATGAGTGGCTACAAGATCCCGAGCGCAGTGATTACAATATTGTGATCGACAATACTATTGTCGGCGAAATAGACAAAAAAAAGTATAACGATAGTTTTGAACAACTGCTCAACGAGCATTTTATTACCCGTCATAACATTGAAGACGGACCTGATGGAGCCTTTTGGGTACCGAGAGAGCCCGTTTTCAATTTAGTCACCTATCACGACACCGCGTTAACTGATGAAGAAATTTATGCGTTAGTCTCTGCCCCCTTTGACTTAAGAAATGGCCCGCTGGTACGGATACATTTGATTTCTCTTGGGGCAGAACGCTACCGTACCTTGTTTATTTTTCACCATATTGTTGTCGATGGCATCAGTACCGAAGAGGTCTGGGACAAGTGGCGTAAACGCTATAATGGCATCGACTATCAGCTGCCATCGCTGCAGGATCAAGGGGTTATGCACCAGCAGCTTTGCCATAATTTCGCCACGCTTCTGCAAGAAAAAGGCGAACAAATGCGTGAGTTCTGGCGCGAGCGTCTGTGCGATCTTGAAGGCGTTGATTTACGCTTTTTACAAACGGGCCGCCAGCTTGCAACCGCGACAACCCGGCGTCAGATCGACGAGTTACTGTTTGGTTTTGATGAAGATATCAGCCGACGTGTAAAGCTGTTACTGCGCAAGTATAAGTTGACCACCTACCTGTTCGGGCAAATGGTCATGGCCCTGCTGTTGCACAAAATGTCAGGGCAAAAAGCCGTTGCGCTCGCTTTCCCGGTAGCGATCTCTGAAGGTAAGGAGCTGTTGTATGGCGCACATATCAATACCTTGGCTATCGATTATCGCTTTGCGGATGATGCGTCGATCCGTAGCGTTATTGCCAGTGTTCATCGTTATTACAAATCATTAAAACAGACAAAAGCCAAATATTTACCTGTCCATGAGATCCTGGCTTGCGGTGATGCCACCGGCGTACTGGATGTTGCTTTTGCCCAAACGTTCCTGCGTGATCATCAGACCCATTTTAGTGGCATCGTCGATGAGTCGGCCAATCACGACTTTCATATTGACCTGGTGAATCAACTGCTGTTTGAACAGGAGACGTTAGCGAATGGTATCAACTATCGCGTCAGGTTTGATCGCAACGTCCTTGATGTCGCATTGGTTGAGAATTTTATTGAGCTCTATAAAGATCTGTTTATTAACATGCTTGATAGGCTGCTTGCGGGTGAAGTAGACACACCAATAAATTCCATCACGCTTATTGCGCAGCCGCCACACCACACCCAGCACGTATGCGCTGGCGCTAAAGTCCCTCAACATTCGATTGTCGAACAATTTGAGCGTATGGCCGCGACTTACCCAGCCCGCAACGCCGTTGTCTATGGCAATCAAACGCTGTCCTATCAACAGCTTAATCAACAGGCCAACCGTCTGGCTGATTACCTGAGGTGTGAACTGCGGATCAAGAGCGGCGATTTCGTCGCCCTGTGCCTTGAAAAGTCGGCAGCAATGCCCGTATGTATTCTTGCCGTACTCAAAACGGGGGCTGCCTATGTTCCGCTTAACCCTGGCGAGGCCGGGAACAGATTAAGTTTTATTCTGCAGGACACACAAGCTAAAGCCATCTTGGGCGATAGCGCCAGCGTGAACTATCTCAATGAGATTGCAGAGCTGCCGCAGGTGCCAATTATTGCCGTTGATAACCCGCAGTTTCAGCGCGATCTGGTTGCTAAGCAGCAGCCAGAGAACCTTGATATCGCCATATATTTGGACCAGTTAGCCTATATTATTTATACCAGCGGCACGACAGGTAAGCCAAAAGGCGTCATGATTGAACACGCGGGATTAATCAATCTGGCGCTGGTTCAGGGCGAAGCGTTTGGTTTGGCACCTGGCGAGGAGTCGGTAAAGCAATGTCTTTGGTATGCCGCCTATGTTTTTGATGCCCATGTCTCTGAGCTCTTTACGGCGATTGCCAATGGCCATGTGATACATATTTTGCCGGAAAATAAGCGCAAGGATTTTGACGCGTTAGCGGAATATATTGCCGATGCTCGCATTGATATTGCCACTATTCCCCCGGCATTATTGGATAAACACTCCCTTTTAGCGCTCTCTACTCTGGTTGTTGCTGGTGAACCTTGTAATCGTGAGATCATGCAACGTTATCGTGCGCAGGGAACAACGGTTATCAATGCCTATGGCCCGACGGAAAGCAGCGTCTGTGCGACGTTGCACTATTACGAAAATGGCGATAGCAACCTCAATATCGGTCTGCCGCTACTGAATCTTGATGTGCATGTTTTAGATCAACACCTGACACCAGTCCCCGTCGGTGTGATCGGCGAGCTTTATATCAGTGGTGTTGGCCTGGCTCGGGGTTATCTGAATGATACGCAGCAGACCGAGCGCGCCTTTATCACCAATCCCTTCCAGAGCGACGAGCAAAAGCAGCGCAATGAAGCGGCACGGCTGTATAAAACCGGCGATCTTGTCCGCCGCTTGGCCGACGGTCACATTGAGTATGTCGGCAGGCGAGACTCCCAGCTGAAGATCCGCGGTTTCAGAATTGAATTAAGCGAAATTGAAATGCAACTGGTGCAAATTCCGCAGATTATCCAATCGGCGGTCATTGCACATAAGCTCCCGACGGGAGCGCTGTCGTTAGTTGCCTACTATGTTGCGGATGTTGCCGTGGGCAAAGAGCAGATTATTGGGCACCTGGCGGATGCTTTGCCTGACTATATGATCCCGATGGCCTATGTTCACTTAACGGCGTTCCCGATGACGGTTAACGGTAAATTAAACCGTAAGGCATTACCGCTGCCCGATCTGAGCGGGCAGGATGACTATGTCGCTCCTGCCGATGAGATGGAAAGGGCGCTATGCCAGATCTATGGTGAGATATTAGGTCAGGAGCCGGGTCATGTCGGAGTAAATGACGATTTCTTTAGGCTGGGCGGCGACAGTATCAGCGCCATTCAGATGGTGAGAATGATCCGTCAAAGGCTAAAAGGGACGGCCAGCGTAAAAGATATTTTCGACTGCAAAACCGTTCGTTTACTCGCCCGGACTATTGTGATGGACGGCGATGAATGTCATATCAAACATCTCTCCGAGTCGGGGATGTTGAGCGGCCCTGCACAGTTGCTGCCGATCCAGCAGTGGTTCTTCGATCGGGTCAAACTGGGCACTTTTTCTGCTTATCAGCACTGGAACCAATCCTTTGTCCTGGATGTCCCCCAGCTGGATATTGGCATACTCAACAAGAGCCTGGCGCTGTTATTTGCCTATCATGATGCCCTGAGACTGGTCTTTACGCATGACGGTAACGGGGGGTACAGCCAGCACTATCAATCAGAAGTCGGCGAAATACCGCTGTCGGTTATTGATGAACCCATGGGTGCCGAGCAACAAATCGCGCTATTTGATCGGTGGCAAAGTGAGTTTGATATCTTTGGCGGCAAGCTGTGCCATATTGGCTATATCACAAGCGAAAATGCGCCACGGGCGAAGCTGCACTTTGCTTTCCATCACCTGATTATGGATGCGGTGAGTTGGCATATCATCAAACAGGATCTGGAAAGGATTTATCGCGCGCTGGAAGGAAACGCGGCGGGTATTAGCGATCCCGTTGAGATTTTGGGTGATAAACCCACCAGTTATCGTCAGTGGGCTGCCCAGGTACAGGATTATGCCAACCATCAGGGAGCCAATGAGGAAACGCTTTATTGGCGTACTGTTATTGGCGGCCTAGGTGACTATCGCCAACGGATAGCGCCGCTTTTCACCTCGCCATCGTTGAGCCAACGCGAGTTATCGTTAAACAAAACCTTAACGCAGCATCTGCTGGGTGGGGTACATCATGTGTTCAATACCCAGGTTAACGATCTTCTGTTAGCCAGCTTCGTTGAGATCCTCAATGAGTTTACCGGGCTGCATACCCAGTACCTGACGTTGGAAGGCCATGGCCGAGAAGCGCTCGATACCAGCGTTGATATCAACCGTACGGTAGGCTGGCTGACCACTATGTACCCGGTCCGCTTGACCAGCGAGGGGGACTGGCGTCAACGGATCGTGACCGTCAAAGAGACCGTTGGCGGGATCCCGCGCCGGGGCGTTGGATTTGCGCCGTTGATGGGGTATGACGCCGACAAGCTGCCACCGGTTAGCTTTAACTATTTAGGGCGCTTTGATGAGGTGCAGCAGGAGGGATGGTGCTTCAGCCCGACAAACAGCGGACAAACCGTTGCGCATGAGAATGGCGAAGCGCATCTGCTCAGCGTCAACTGTGGTGTAGTTGGGGGGGAACTGAGAATACGCTTCTCCGGTTACCTGGCTGACGAAGTATTGCAACACCTGGCGAGCCGTTACCAGGGGGCGATTGCAGGCGTTATTGAGCGCTTGCTGGCGGAAAGCCGCACTTATCTGACTGCACGAGATATCGACGGGGTAATACCTCAAGCAACACTTGATGCTCTGCAGCGTGATACCGAGCTGGAGTCGGTCTATCTGGCCAATAGTTTGCAGGAAGGCTTTATTTACCACGCGCTATCGCAGGGTGAAGTCGACGATGCCTACCATACCCAGATGTTCTGGGACTATGACAATGCGCTGGATATCGCCTGTCTGAAGCAGGCATGGTTGCAGGCGCAGCAGCATTATCCAACGCTCCGCCTGCGGTTTAATTGGGATGAAGAGTTGGTACAGATTGTTGATGCCCATGCTGCACTGAACTGGCATTTCTTTGATCTCAGTGAAAAAAGCGAGCACCAACAGCAAGCCTTCTTCTCTGATTTATCTGCTCAGGATCGAGCTCGGCCTTACGATTTGTCGATCAGCGGGATCTTCCGTGTCTATGTGGTCAAAAATGCGGATGAACGTTACCGCTGCATTTTCAGCTGCCACCACGCCATCATGGATGGCTGGAGTAACCCGCTACTGATTGAAGCGGTGCATAAATTCTATCTGGCGTTATTGCGTGGTGAAACATTACCGCAGGCATGTGACCACGGTTTCCATCAGGTTCAGCGTTATATACAGTCGCACAAAAGCGAGCATTTACCGTACTGGCGGGACTATCTGGCAGCGCAGGATGAACCCGAAGATTTAAATATCTTGCTGTGCGGGCAGGCGAAGCACGTTCAGTTAAATGAATATAAGCACATTAAAACGTCGAAAACACAGCAGCTGATGTTTGATGAACCTGGTTACCAACAGCTGAAATCGTTCACCGCCGAGAACGCGATAACCCTTAATGCGCTATTGCAATATTGCTGGCACAAAGTACTCAGTATTTATTCTGGCAATGCGGCCAGCATCGTTGGCACGGTGGTTTCAGGCCGTAACCTGCCCGTGGATGGTATTGATCAAACGGTAGGATTATTGATCAACACACTGCCGCTGATCGTCGATCATCAGGCTTCTGTGTCGGTCCTCACGGCGATTCAAAACCTGCAGGACGCGATCAACGAGGCAAATACCCGCAGCCATGTCAATCTGGCTCAGCTACAACCGGCAGGAAAACGCCTGTTTAACTCTTTGTTTGTCTATGAAAACTACCCGATGCCCAGTGGGGACATCGATAGCGATTTACGGCTACGTTTCGCCAGTGCTAACGAGAAACAAGATTATCCGTTGGTGGTGACCGTGCTGGAACAGCAGCACCTGGCGTTGAGCCTGCATTATGCCGGTGAACTGTTTGACGATGTGCTGATCGAACAGTTGCTGAACACCATGAGGACGCTGGTAGAAAATATTGTTCAGGGTGCCTCTCAGTCTCAAAGCGAGTTGCCTTATCTGCAGGCGGCGCAGTATCAAACGATGATCCACCAGTGGAATGATACCCGCAGGCCCTACGAGCATGATAAAACTCTCGCCGCGCTGTTTGAAGCACGCGTGGCCGCCTCACCAGACAGCGTCGCCGTAGAATTTAACGACGTGGTGTTAACGTACGCACAGTTAAACCAACAGGCGAACCAGCTAGCGCATTATTTGCAGCAATGTTGCCAACTGCGCGCCAACGATCTCGTGGGTCTCTATCTTGAGCGCAGTGAGCAGTTGGTCATTGGCATTCTGGCCATACTGAAAGCGGGCGCGGCCTATGTGCCGATGGATCCGGACTCCCCCGATGAGCGCAATGGCTATATTATCGCGGATGCCAAGGTAAAAGCGGTGCTTTGCCAACGGCAGGCTTTGCAAAGGGTAGACCTGATGGCACCCGGCGCCATGCTTATCCCTCTTGACGCACCAGAAACCACCGCGCGTTTGGCGCGCTGTGCAACAGATAACCCATGCAGCAATACCGGCCCCCACGATCTGGCGTACGTCATTTATACCAGTGGCACGACGGGATATCCTAAAGGGACGCTGATAGAGCAACGCTGTGTGAATCGGCTGGTGATTAATGCCAATTATGTTGAGATCGGTGAACAGGATCGCATTCTTGGTATTTCAGGCTATCAGTTTGATGCCTCCATTTATGACATCTTTGGGGCGTTGTTAAATGGTGCCGCGTTGGTGATTGCCGATAAGCCAAATATCCTGGACTTGGACCGTCTCTCTCAGCTTATTGTCGATCGTCAGATCAGCAATTTCTTTGCCACGACCGCCTTCTTTAATACGTTGGTGGATGCTGAACTGCCTGGTTTGCAGCAGTTGAACTACCTGCTGTTCGGCGGTGAGCAGGTGTCCGTTAACCATGTTAATCGTTTTAGAACGCTTTACCCTCAGGTCAAGTTGGTGCATGTTTACGGGCCTACGGAAACGACAACCTACGCCACGGCCTATTTGACCAACACGGCGTCGCAGACGTTTGATTACACTGTTCCCATCGGTCGACCAATTAGTAATACCCAGCTGTATATACTCGACGAACAGCTGCGCCCCGTCCCACAGGGGGCGATCGGTGAGCTGTATATCGGTGGCGCTGGCGTTGGGCGCGGCTATCTGAATAATCCGCAGGCGACAGCGGACGCGTTTATTGCCAATCCGTTCCGCAGTGACGCTGAACGCAACCGTGGTGAAAACGCCCGCCTTTATAAAACCGGGGATCAAGGCCGTTACCTGCCGGACGGTAACATCGAATACCTGGGCCGCAATGACTTCCAGGTTAAGATCCGTGGCTTCCGTATTGAGCTGGGGGAAATCGAAGCCCGGCTGATCGACCATCCTGCCATCCAGCAGGCACTGGTCCTGGCGAGCACTAACCCGGCGGGGCATACCTATCTGACGGCGTACTACGTCGCACAGGATCCCTTGGAGCAAGATGTGTTGCGCGCCCATCTGCAACAGGTTCTGCCGGACTACATGGTACCGTCGGTCTTGGTTCACCTGCTATCGCTACCGATGACCGTCAACGGCAAGGTCGATCGCGCCGCCTTGCCTGTCCCCACGTTTGAGGCGCAGGCAGACCGCGTGGCACCAGAGACGGCGACCGAGCAGCAACTGGCCGAGGTCTTCGCCGAGCTGCTCGCCATCCCGCAGGACAGCCTCAGCGTGCTGGACGACTTCTATCGCCTGGGGGGCAACAGCATTCTGGCGATCAAGCTGGTGGGCCGTTTGACCCGCGCGTTAGAAAAAAGCGTGCATGTCTCTGATCTGTTCCGCCTGAGATCCATCCGGGCACTGGCGGCATTTATTGACGGCGAAGCGCAAGGCTGCCAGGTCATCCAGGCACCGTCGATCGCCCGGCCTGAGGAACAGCGGCTGTCGTTTGCCCAGGAGCGCCTGTGGTTTATCGACCGTTATGAAGAAGGCAGCAACGCCTACAACGTCCCGCTTACGCTCAAGCTGCAGGCCGGAACCGATCCGCAGAAAGTGGCCCAGGCCCTGATGAAGGTGGTTGAGCGTCACGAAGTGCTGCGCACCCTGATCCTGTGCGATGACGACGGGCAGGGGTATCAACATATTCTGCCAGCCGAGACATTCTCACTGAGCATATCGCACGAAACATGCGACAGCGTGCAAGCGCTGCATGCACGACTGCACGAGCATCAACACCGGGTGTTTGACCTGGCGCAGGAGTGCCCGATTGCGGCCAGCAGTTATACGCTGGCGGGAGCCCACTACTTCAGCATCGTTATTCATCACATCGCGTTTGACGGCTGGTCGGTGGATCTGCTGTTAAAAGAGTTACTGCACTATTACCGCGTGTTCACCGGAGAGGCCAGCAATGAACTCCCGGCACCGCCGGTGCAGTACCGGGAATTTGCGCTGTGGCAACGCCAACACCTGCAAGGTGCCACGCTGGACAGGCAACTGGCCTACTGGCATGGGCAACTGGCGGACCATGAACCGCTCAACCTGCCGACGGACCATGTGCGTCCACTGCAGTTGGATTATCGCGGCGACGATATCACCTTCCAACTGGATGCGGCGACCAGTGCCGAACTGCGGGCGTTGGCCGCCTCGTTGAACGTCAGCCTGTATACGGTCTTGCTGAGCGGCTATTACCTGCTGCTGGGGGTTTACAGTAACCAGCAGGATATCGTGCTGGGTACGCCGATAGCGGGCAGGCATTACCCTGGGGTGGAAGACACCATGGGGCTGTTCGTTAATACGCTGGTCCTGAGACGGCAGATAGACGTCAGCCAAACGGTCAGAGAATTTATTGGCGAAACGGGGCAGCAGGTCAGTGAAGCGCATACCCATCAGGATCTGCCTTTTGAAAAACTGGTTGAAGTGCTGAAAACGGAAAAGGACAGTTCAAGGCACCCGATATTCCAGGTGATGTTCAGTCTCCAATCGTTTGGCGCCACAGGACGTACCGAAGGAGAAAGCCTGTTTGAGCAGTATGACGCGCAAGAAGGGGCGTATCGGGCGGCGAAGTTCGATTTGACCGTGATGATGGACGACAGTGAAGAGGCGATCGGCGGCGTCTTCAACTATGCGACGGCCCTGTTCAACGGGCAAACGATGCGGAACTACATCGCCACCTACCAGCATATCCTGCGCCAACTGGGTACGCTGTGCAGTCAGGGGCGTTCCCTTGCGGAGCTTCAGTACCTGGATACGGCACAATACGAGCAAATCATCTGCCAGGGGAACCGCACCGAATGCGACTACCCACGGGAGATGACGATCCACGAAATGTTCGAGGCGCAGGTAGAGAGAACCCCAGAGAATATCGCACTGGTGTTTGAGGGGGTGAGCCTGACCTATCGGCAGTTGAATGAACGCGCCAACCGGTTGGCGGCTTACTTGAGAGCGCAGTTTGTTTTACAACCGGACGATCTGATCGGGCTTTGCCTGGAAAGATCGGAGCGCATGATCGTGAGTATCCTGGCGGTGTTGAAGGCTGGTGCTGCCTATGTACCGCTTAGCCCCGATATGCCCGCGGAGAGAATGCTCTGGACGATAGAAAATATCCACTCCCGCGTTATGCTGACGGAGTTGGGAGCGCAAGAGACGCTGGCCACACTGATTGATCCACAAAAGACGGCGCTGCTGTGCGTGGACGATCCTGAGTTGTTAGCGCAGGTTGCCAGCCACCAGGTGGTTAATGTGGCAACCCGAACCAGACCTGACAATCTGATTTATGTCATCTATACCAGCGGGACGACGGGAACCCCTAAAGGAGTGATGATTGAGCATCATTGTGTCGCCAATCTGGTTGAGGCGCAGCGGAGTATCTTTGGCACGGAGATCTGTCAGGTCGGAGAGCCGACAAAAAGTTACCTCTTCTATTCAAATTATACCTTTGATGCGCATGTCCTGGATGTGTTCAGCCCGCTGCTGACCGGCCATTGCTTACATGTCTTGTCTAAAGAGATACGTTTGAATTTCGCTGCGCTTGCTGCATACATCAAACAACATGCCATTGATATCGGCTTTGTGCCTCCTGCGCTGCTAAATAACAATGAAACATTGGCGCTTTCCACGCTAATCCTGGGTGGAGAGGTAGCCAGTAGCAGCGTGATAGAACGCTATAGCGCTCAGGGGGTCAAAATAGTTAACTGCTATGGCCCAACGGAAACCACGGTCTTTGTCACCAGGAACGTTTACCAAGCGGGCGATAGCAATACCCTCATTGGCCAGCCGATAGGCAATGCTGGCGCTTATATTCTGGACAGTTGTCTACGGCCGCTCCCTGCGGGTGCCGTGGGTGAGCTCTATATCAGTGGAGACTGCGTAGGCCGTGGCTATTTAAATAACCCAGAGGCGACTCATCAGGCGTTTATCGTCAATCCATTGCAAAGCGAAGAAGATAAAGCGCGAGGACGTCACGATCGGCTGTATAAAACGGGGGATTTAGTCCGTTACCTGAACGACGGTAAGATTGACTATATTGGGCGTAATGATGCACAGGTGAAGATCCGTGGCTTCAGGATCGAATTGGCCGAAATCGAAAGCTGTCTGACCCACTATCCACAGATTGAACAGGTTGTGGTCCTGGCGCTGGAGCATGACTCGGGGCAAAAGTACCTGGTGGCCTATTATGTTGCGCCAGACGCATTGCCAGCAGATGTGCTGTCTGAGCATCTGCAACAGCGTTTACCTGCCTACATGATCCCCACAGCGTTTGTTCATCTAACGGCATTGCCCATGAACATGAACAATAAGTTGGATCGCAAAGCCTTACCTCTGCCGATATTAACGGATGAGGTGAACTACGTGGCCCCAGCCAACGAGAGTGAAATGCTGATCTGCCGCGTATTTGCGGAGGTATTACAGCTGAAGGATTATGCGGTGGGGGTCACCGATGATTTCTTCCGTTTAGGCGGGGACAGTATCAGCAGTATCCAACTGGCGAACAAACTCAAAAAGTTATCTGGCCACCATCTCACGGTGAAAGACATCTTTGCCCACAGAACGCCCAAGGCATTGAGCACTTACCTGCTGCAACGTCAGGGTGACAGTTTGCCGGTTATCCAGTCAGAGGCGGGTATGCTGGCGGATGAGCTCCCCTTGGCGCCGATCCAGCGCTGGTTCTTCCAGGCCGTAGAGTCAGGGAAGTTGCCTGATGCTGGGCATTGGAACCAGGCATTTATGGTTAAAGTGCCAACGTTAAACGTTGAGTTACTGCGTTTGAGCGTGGCTAAACTGGTTGAATACCATGATATTTTGCGGGCCGTTTACCCGAAAGATGCCGCTGTCGGTCACTATCGTCAAGCGATAGAGACGCTGCCATTTGATGCGATCAATCAACAGGATTTCACAGCCGATCAGCTCGATGCGCAGTTGACGGCCTGGCAGAACCGTTTTTGCCTGGCAGAAGGGCCACTGTTCCATATCGGTTATATTGCAGGCTACGCTGATGAGACTGCGCGTATCCATGTGGCGGTACACCATCTCAATATTGATGCGGTCAGCTGGCGGATTATCAACCAAGACTTACGCACGCTTTACCAGTTCTTTGCTGCACAAGGCGATAACCTGGATGTGACGGTTGATGCGCAAACTATCCTGGGCCAGAAAGGCACCAGTTACCGCCAATGGGTCAACTCACTGCAAAACTACCCAGCCGTTGTCGTGAACAACCATAGGGATGAGAAGCATTACTGGGATAACCTGACCACGGAGTTGGACGGCTGGCACCAGCGTTTGGACTCTCATCGCGTGGGGACGCTCAATCGTACGATGATAAGCCTGTCGCAAGAGCACACCGGTTGTCTGCTGCGAGACCTTCATCATGTTTATCACACCGAGATGAACGATATTCTGCTGACCGTACTGGCGGATGCGTTGTCGCAGGTGGTTGGTGGTGACAACCAGTATGTCCTGCTGGAAGGACATGGCAGAGAGGCGATGTTTGACGATGTGGATATCAACAATACCGTCGGTTGGTTTACCTGCATGTATCCGGTCAATCTGCGCGTTGAGCATCGGGACCTTGTACGCAATTTACCGCTGATAAAAGACAGGCTGCGAACTCCTCCTCACCATGGCTTAGGCTATGGCGTGCTGGTTGGCTATGATGCGCAGGCATTGCCTGCAGTGACCTTCAACTACCTTGGCCAGTTCGATGGTGATGAACGGGATGGCGAGTGGGCATTTGTTCAGGAATCTACGGGGCTGGCATTATCAGCGAATAACCGCACAACGGACTTCTTAGCGCTGAACGGCGGTGTGCTCAATGGCCAATTACAGTTCCTGGTCGAGGGTGATCTCAGCCCGGAACAGCTCGAACTGTTTGCCACGACTTATCAACAACGGTTAATCCAGTTGATCGACGAGCTTAAGCGGTCATCTCGCTCTTATCTCACAGAGTCTGATGTTAAGGGTGTGGTCTCCGGTGAATTGTTGGCGCGCCTGCAGCAGGATGAAGAGGTGGCGGCGATTTATCCGGCTAACAGCCTGCAACAAGGATTTATTTATCATTACGTCCTGCAAGGCGATATCGACAACGCCTATCGTACGCAAATGGTCTGGCACTATCGCAATGCGTTGGATGTCGAGCTGTTAAAACGGGCGTGGCAATGCAGTCAGGCGAAATATCCGGCGCTGCGGCTAAGATTCTCCTGGCAGGAAGAGTTTGTGCAGATCGTCGATAAGCAAGGCACCTTTGGTTGGCAGTTTATCGATATCAGTAAGCAGGACGAACGTGCGCAAGCAAGCATCGTGGCTGAACTCATCAAGCAGGATCAGCAGACCCATTTCGATTTGTCTGCTAAAGGGCTATTCCGTCTCTATCTCGTTAAGTGCGCGGCCGATCACTACATTTGTCTGTTTAATAACCACCACGCGATTCTGGACGGCTGGAGTCTGCCGATCTTGCTCAATGACGTGCACCAAAATTATCTGGCTCTGCAACAGGGAAGCGCGCCGGAGCAAGCCGAAGATCAAAGCTATCTGGAGGCTCAGGCATTGCTACAGACGGTTAGCCAGGAAACCGAGCAGTTCTGGCAAAACTATCTGGGTGGCTTAGAGGTGCAAGAGAATCTCACCGGTCTGCTAAAGCCGGAGATGAAACACGTCAATTTAAGTGAATATAAACACCTGCAAGATCCCCAGACGGTATCGACCGCATTGGCTGGTGAGCTTTACCACGGGCTGAAGGCGCTCTCGCGGCAGCATGGCGTGACGCTGAATGCGCTGATGCAGTATTGCTGGCACCAGCAGCTCAGTCTTTATAGCCATGCGGACGTGACGATTGTGGGCATGACGGTGTCTGGCCGTAACCTGCCGGTGGAGGAGATTGAACGCTCTGTTGGTTTATATATCAATACGTTGCCTGTAGTTCTGGCGCATACCGATGAGGCGATCATCGAGAATGTCAAACGCCTGCAGGCCCATATAAATGACATCAATAGCTACAGCAATATCAGCCTGATCACACTGCAAAAGGCGGGGGTACGGCTGTTCAACTCGCTCTTCGTGTTTGAAAACTATCCGGTGCCAGCCGATAACGGCGAGAGCCTGTTCAAACTCGAGTTTGAGGACAGTGATGAAAAACTGGATTACCCGCTGGGCATCATGGTGTATGAACAGGATGGGCGCATTGAGTTCAAGATCAACTATGCGGGCGAGTTGTTCAGCCGTTCGGCGATTGAAGGCGTGCTGCAAGGAATACGACTCACCGTACAGCAGTTGATCGCGGACCCGGCCATTGTTCCCCAGGCGTTATCGTTGCTGACGCAGGACAACTATACGCAGCTGGTAGCAAACCAGCCGCGGGTACAGGTTGCCGTGGAGCGAAATAAACTGGTCGGTCAGATGTTTGAAGAGCAGGCCGCCAGAACGCCGGATGCTTTGGCATTGGTATATCAGGATACGCGGTTGACGTATTGCGAGTTAAATCAGCGGGTGAACCAGTTGGCGGCTTATCTGCAGGCGAACTTTGCGATACAGCCTGACAGCGCGATTGCCCTCTATTTTGATAAGTCGACCCATATGGTCATTGCCATGCTGGCCGTGCTCAAGGCCGGGGCGGCCTATGTTCCGATTAGCCCTCAGGCACCGTTGGAGCGCTTGAGCCTGCTGGTTGACGACGTTAAACCGGTGCTGATCCTGACGCAGCAGCATCATGGCTCACGCATCGCTGGCTGTGGTTTCCCTCTGCTGGATATAGATAACCCGCAACTGGCCAACAGGCTGGCGCAGTTCGACGACAGCAATGTACCGTCACGTACGCAGCCAGACGATTTGGCGTATATCATCTATACCAGCGGAACCACTGGCCGGCCAAAAGGGGTGATGATTGAGCATCACTCGTTAATCAACCTGGCGCAAGGGCAGTCGGACCTGCTAGGTATGCCTACGGGCTATGAGCAGGCTGCCAGGCTAAACACGCTGTGGTATTCGGAATATGTTTTCGATGCCCATGCGCTGGATGTCTTCTGTGCCTTGTTGAATGGCCATTGCCTGCATATTCTGCCAGAACAGCAACGTCTCGACTTTATCGCGCTTTCTGCCTATATCAGGGATCACGCCATCGAGTTCGCCTTTATTCCTCCGGCGTTACTGGCGCAAAATGAACTGCTGGAACTGTCCACGCTGGTCGTTGGCGGGGAGTGTATCGACGGGGCGATGATTGACCGCTACTGTGAGGCCGGAGTCCGTTTGATCAACGGTTACGGGCCTAGCGAAACCACCGTTTGGGCGACGGCGCGGCTCTATCAACCTGGCGATGCCAATACCAATATCGGCAAGGCGATCAACAACGTTTGCGTTTATCTGCTGGATCGCCACCTGCGCCCCGTCCCACAAGGTGCGATTGGCGAGCTGTATATCGGTGGCGCTGGCGTTGGGCGCGGCTATCTGAATAATCCGCAGGCGACAGCGGACGCGTTTATTGCCAATCCGTTCCGCAGTGATGCCGAACGTAGCCGTGGTGAAAACGCCCGCCTTTATAAAACCGGGGACCGGGGTCGTTACCTGCCGGACGGGAACATCGAATACCTGGGCCGCAATGACTTCCAGGTTAAAATCCGTGGCTTCCGTATTGAACCGGGGGAGATCGAAGCCCGGCTGATCGACCATCCTGCCATCCAGCAGGCGCTGGTCCTGGCGAGCACTAACCCGGCGGGGCATACCCATCTGACGGCGTACTACGTCGCGCAGGAGCCCTTGGAACGGGAGACATTGTGCGACCATCTGCAACAGGTTCTGCCGGACTACATGGTGCCGTCGGCCTTTGTTCACCTGCTATCGCTACCGATGACCGTCAACGGCAAGGTCGATCGCGCGGCCTTGCCGGTCCCCACGTTTGAGGCGCAGGCAGACCGGGTGGCACCAGAGACGGCGACCGAGCAGCAACTGGCCGAGGTCTTCGCCGAGCTGCTCGCCATCCCGCAGGACAGCCTCAGCGTGCTGGACGACTTCTATCGCCTGGGGGGCAACAGCATTCTGGCGATCAAGCTGGTGGGCCGTTTGACCCGCGCGTTAGAAAAAAGCGTGCATGTCTCTGACCTGTTCCGCCTGAGATCCATCCGGGCGCTGGCGGCATTCATTGATAATACCGCGCAGGGCTGCCAGGTCATCCAGGCACCGTCGATCGCCCGGCCTGAGGAGCAGCGGCTGTCGTTTGCCCAGGAGCGCCTGTGGTTTATCGACCGTTATGAAGAAGGCAGCAACGCCTACAACATCCCGCTGACGCTCAAGCTGCAGGCCGGAACCGATCCGCAGAAAGTGGCCCAGGCCCTGATGAAGGTGGTTGAGCGTCACGAAGTGCTGCGCACCCTGATCCTGTGTGACGACGACGGGCAGGGGTATCAACAAATCCTGCCAGCCGAGACATTCTCACTGAGCATACCGCACGAAACTTGCGACAGCGTGCAAGCGCTGCATGCACACCTGCACGAGCATCAACACCGGGTGTTTGACCTGGCGCAGGAGTGCCCGATTGCGGCCAGCAGTTATACGCTGGCGGGAGCCCACTACTTCAGCATCGTTATTCACCACATCGCGTTTGACGGCTGGTCGGTAGATCTGCTGTTAAAAGAGTTACTGCACTATTACCGCGTGTTCACCGGAGAGGCCAGCAATGAACTCCCGGCACCGCCGGTGCAGTACCGGGAATTTGCGCTGTGGCAACGCCAACACCTGCAAGGAGCCACGCTGGACAGGCAACTGGCCTACTGGCATGGGCAACTGGCGGACCATGAACCGCTCAACCTGCCGACGGACCATGTGCGTCCACTGCAGTTGGATTACCGCGGCGACGATATCACCTTCCAGCTGGATGCGGCGACCAGTGCCGAACTGCGGGCGTTGGCCGCCTCGTTGAACGTCAGCCTGTATACGGTCTTGCTGAGCGGCTATTACCTGCTGCTGGGGGTTTACAGTAACCAGCAGGATATCGTGTTGGGGACGCCGATAGCGGGCAGGCATTACCCTGGGGTGGAAGATACCATGGGGCTGTTCGTCAATACGCTGGTCCTGAGAAGGCAGATAGACGTCAGCCAAACGGTCAGAGAATTTATTGGCGAAACGGGGCAGCAGGTCAGTGAAGCGCATACCCATCAGGACCTGCCTTTTGAAAAACTGGTGGAAGTGCTGAAAACGGAAAAGGACAGTTCAAGGCACCCGATCTTCCAGGTGATGTTCAGTCTCCAATCGTTTGGTGCAGCGGGACGTACCGAAGGAGAAAGCCTGTTTGAGCAGTATGACGCGCAAGAAGGGGCGTATCGGGCAGCGAAGTTCGATTTGACCGTGATGATGGACGACAGTGAAGAGGCGATAGGTGGCGTCTTCAACTATGCGACGGCCCTGTTCAACGGGCAAACGATGGAGAACTACATTGCGACCTATCGGCATATCCTGCGCCAACTGGGTACGCTGTGCAGTCAGGGGCGTTCCCTTGCGGAGCTTCAGTACCTGGATACGGCACAATACGAGCAAATCATCTACCAGGGGAACCGCACCGAATGCGACTACCCACGGGATATGACGATCCACGAAATGTTCGAGGCGCAGGTAGCGAGAACCCCAGAGAATATCGCACTGGTATCTGAGGACGTGAGCCTGACCTATCGGCAGTTGAATGAACGGGCTAACCGCTTGTCGGTTTACTTGAGAGAACGCTTTGCTGTCCGCACTGGCGATTTGGTGGCGCTGTGTCTAAACCGCTCTGAGCATATGCAGGTCGCGATACTGGCCATTCTCAAGGCGGGGGCCGCTTACGTACCACTGGATCCGCTGGCACCGGATGACCGGGTGAGCTACATGCTGGACAACGCCGGTATCGATATCATCTTGACGGCAAACCCTGGCGACGAGAAAGCCACAGCGCTAGCGGCAACCGGCAGAACCGTTATTGATGTCGCCGATCGGGAAACGTCAGCTGATATTGCCCGCTACCCAGGTGAAAACCAGCCTTCATCGGTGCGGTCTAGTGATTTGGCTTACATCATCTATACCAGCGGCACCACGGGCAATCCTAAAGGCGTCATGCTAGAGCATCACAGTGTGATCAACCGTATTGTCTGGATGCACAAACAATATCCGATCACGGCGCAGGATCGTATCTTGCAAAAGACCAACTACACCTTCGATGTTTCAGTGTGGGAGTTGTTCTGGGCTAACTGGTTCGGGGCCTGTACCGTTTTTGCCTCGCAGGAGGCCTATAAAGATAATGTTTATCTGGCAGAACTGATTGAACAGCAGCAGGTAACGACGCTCCATTTCGTCCCTTCAATGCTGTCGGCATTCCTTGAAACCCTGGAAGGGCAGAGTGCGTTGCAGGCAAAACTGGGCAGCCTTAACTACCTGTTTTGCAGCGGAGAGGCGTTAAACGTGGGGGAAGTCAGAAAATGCCAGCGTTTACTGCCGCATTGCCAGATCCACAATCTCTATGGCCCAACGGAAGCGACGGTGGATGTGCTGTTCTACGACTGTAACGCACGCACCATCAAGGATGTGTTAATCGGTAAGCCGATCGACAATACTTCCGCCTATGTGCTGAATGCACAATTGCAACCCATTCCACCGGGGGCAATTGGCGAGTTATTCATTGGTGGCGTCGGTGTCGCTAGAGGATACGTGAATAATAAGCTATTGACGGATAAGGCTTTCCTGGGCAATCCATTCCAGAGCAGTGAGGAGAAGCTACGGGGTTACAATGGCCGGATGTATAAAACTGGCGACGTGGTGCGTTATTTAGCCGATGGCAACATCCAATATCTGGGCCGCAATGATTTCCAGGTTAAAGTGCGCGGTTACCGTATTGAGCTGGGCGAAATCGAAACGCGCCTGGCCAGTTATCCGGACGTTAATCATGCGGTGGTGATCGCCAGTGAGCGTGGTAGCAATGATAAATATCTGGTGGCCTATTATGTTGCCGCGCAGGAAATTTCCACCGAAAAACTATGCGCTCATCTGCGGGAAACCCTGCCAGATTATATGGTGCCTAGCGTATTCGTTCATTTGACGGCGCTGCCGGTGACCTCAAACGGTAAATTGAACAGAAGATTGTTACCTCAACCGCAAATAACCCATTCCGTGTCCTACGTTGCGCCGGAAAACAAGGTTGAAAAAACATTGTGCGAGTTGCTTGCTGATACGTTGCAAGTGTCATTTGAGGCAATCAGCATGGAGGATAACTTCTTTGCACTGGGCGGCAACAGCATCCTGGCGATGAGGCTGAACAACCGGATTAATCAGGTGCTGAGGGTGAAAATTCGTCTGCTTGATATTATCAATGCACGCACCTTAGGCGAGTTATCGCAAGTAATTACACAGGCTCAAGGGAAGTCCTTTGAGGTGATCGTGCCATTTAATACGGTAACGCAAAAGCCGCAGATGTTTATGGTTCACCCTGGGATGGGGAACTGTTCTGTCTATCAATCCTTGGCCAATAGGTTGAGTGAGCGCTACTGCTGTTATGGGGTTGACTCATACAACTTCTATCATGAGCAGAAGATCGAGCGGCTCGATGAGTTGGCACGTTATTATCTGGAGCATATCGATCGCATTCTTGATGTCAGCCAACCGGTCACTTTATTAGGCTGGTCGTTGGGCGGGAAGATTGCACTGGAGATCGCGGCCTATTTAGAAGCGCGTGGGGTTAAGGCGATCACTGTCTATCTGCTGGATACCTGGTTGTTAAGTGAAGATCATTATCAGCGCAATGAATCATCCTTTAACCTGGACTCTATGATGGCGCGGTTACAAATCCCACATTATTTAAGACATAATGTCGAATCGGTCGTCGTCAGCGATAAGCTGTTGAATATACAGCCACTCTCTACCGTATTAAAACATACGCAGATCGTGTTGTTTAAGGCGACAGAGGAGATAGATAATGAGGGGTATCAACAATACCGGTTTAACAACGTTGATACTGGTGTTGAAGACATCGCCCAGCTACAGCTGTTTGAAATAGCAGCCTGTCACTTTACCTTGCTGGAAAAGGAGGATGAGTTGATTAGCCACATCCGCTAATTGCTTTCTTGGCGCTGGGCAGGGGTTTTATTACCTGCCCAGCATGCTATTGATGAAGGGCTAAAGAACATGACCAATTATATCTACTGCTCTCGTATTGACGAGCTAAGCAGCGAACTGCTTTATTCGCAGCGGGATTATCTTGATAAAGACCAACGGATCCTATTCGATCGGTTTAGATTTGATGACGATAAACGTCGGTCATTATTAGGGAGAATGCTGCTACGTTATGCATTAAAAAAACATGTTGGGTATCAGGGAAGTCACTTTCCCAAACTGCACTATAACCGCTATGGCAAACCTGCCGTGATGGGATTGAAAGGGGCTTTTAATCTTTCCCATGCGGGGGCCTGGGCCGTGTGTGCTTATACCACGCAGGGGAGTATCGGCGTTGATGTGGAAAAAAGAGTCCCGATTGACATACATGACTACCAGGATGTGCTCACTCCTGAGGAGTTTACACAACTCGCTCAGGGGGGAAACGTTGATTTCTTTCGTCTGTGGTCGTTGAAAGAAGCCATCATAAAAGCGGACGGCCGGGGTTTTTCTTTATCCCCGACCACGTTTACCTTACCTCACCCTTTTGCCAATGGCTTAACCGTCGATGTTGCTGAAAAACGTTGGTACTTACATTCACAGGACATTGGGGAGGAATACGTATTATCTAGCGCCTCAACATCCTATGAAACCGCACTGTTCTCGTTAGCCTTTGACACGCTGTTGGCCTGATTTAATCGCAGCCGTTCTCTGCCAAAGTCATACGCGATTGGCTTATCGCTCAACTCTGGCAGACAAAAGCGCTGTCCTTGTCCAGCAAATAAGGGCGCAAATAGGCAACCGTGCTGCACATCGGCAAGATATCTGCTGACAGCGTTATCCCCAACGTTTCGACCAGGTATTTTCTACGCTGCTGCATCCGCTGCCATAGCTGGGGATACTGGCGTTGGAGCTCCAACTTCAGCTGTTCATCCGCCAGTAGCACGGTGCTCTCGGCAGATACGCCACCAAAGTTGGGTACTGAAGGGATAATATCAATCTGCAGGATCATGCCGCTCAACAGCTTTTGCCGAGAGCCATGATAAATGGGCGAAGACATCCACTCTTCTTCAGCGGTCAGGTGCCCTGGGCACAGCGACCAACCGTACTTTGAGCGCGGTAAGACCGCTTCCACGTGATCAAACAGCTCGCCGCCACGCATGCCAACGCTAATCACTTCAAGCCAGTGGGCATAGGCAGAGAAGTAGGGCTTGGCGACCGCATCCAGATAGTTTTTCGCTTCTGTTGATAACTCACCATTAGCATTTACCGCATAACCCGCCCGGCTGGAGGCACCGCCGCGATAGCCCACGGTTAGCGAGATCGTATCACCGTACTTCACGGTGTTGTCGGTTGGGAACAGGTTACCTTTAATAAAGCGTGGGCCGCTGGAAGCAATGGTGACGATACTCGGGTGCTGGCCAAAGCGCACCAGGCAATCCCCTAACGCTTGTTCTGTTACGCCCGGGGCCAGCTTATTCATGGCATCCAGCATGCAATCGGAGGCTAATGCGGCCCCATATTCGTAGTGAGCCACCTCGTTGGCATTATTGACCGTTCTTACCCCGTGCTCGCCGATAAACAAGTCGGTCTCATTGGATAAACAGGCTTCATCACCGACAATGTTGCGGATGGTATCGACAATAAATGAGGGGAGGTCATAGATTTTCTTGTCGATCTCTGGCCCGTTGGTAAACATCTTCCAGCCAACCAGGCCGGTGCGGGCATTTTCCCGAATGCCGGCTTCAATCAGCAGTTCCTTAATCGACTTATCGCTTCTACCGGGTTGATTCGGCAGTGAAAATTGAGAAAGATGCACCGCCTTGGCCTGAATTCGCGCTTTGCTGACCTTATTGAGATTTTCGTTTCCCAGCACCAGCGTCATTTCGCCATCGGCGTTGATAATCAATAAGGCCTCTTCAAAACGGGTGACAAAGCCGACCAGATATTCAAAATTGCCACCGTGCTCGACATCACAGTAAATCACCAGTTGATCAAGCCCACGCTGCTTCATCCTGCTGAGGATGTTGCTCTTTCTTTGTTGGATGGTGGCGTCTGTTAGAGCAACGGGTACGCCAGAACAGTCCTTTTGCGGCTCTGGGATGGTTTTTAAGCTTACTTGCTGGTTTTTCATCTGATCCTCTTTTGCCGAGTGGGAGTTCGTACAGCCTGTTGATCAGGCCATAACATTGAAAATAGAGTTGAGACTTATCTCGCAGTGTTAAACAGCTAAAAATCAGCTTAACGTTAATTTGATCACAGTTTCTACTTTTAACGATTTGATTTCTTGCATTCATTTATCAAACTGATAGCGTATTGGACTGTAAATTAGGATTGTTACTGTTTAACAGGCAAAACCTAAACCTCTGGTGGTGTTGGCTATTAGCTAGCACGCCACCAGAGGTTTAGGTTTTTTTTTGCCTGAAAATCAGTTGATACAACAAGCAGGTAGCAGAGGGCATTCCGGTAACGGATAAAGAAGGCAATGATGAAATATGAATAACTAACGAAAGAGTTATGGATGGAGATAGGGGACATCTACGGAAGGCTAACAATGATACAAACCAACACCATTGAGGAAATAACCATGAAACGGTTTTCACTATTACTTGCTCTATTGTCTTCACTTATTTTTAGTCCGCTGTTGGCTTACGCTGAAACAGCAGGTGATAATACAGTCACCATTTATGTCACCCGCCATGGGAAAACCATGTTTAATACCGTACATCGGGTTCAGGGGTGGGCAGATACCCCATTGACTACCGCAGGCGTGACGGTTGCTGAACAACTTGGCAAGGGGCTGAAAGAGGTTGAATTCAAAAAGGTGTATGCCAGCGATCTGGGGCGAGCTCGTCAAACTGCACGTATTATTTTAGCCGCAAAAGGGCAGCCGTTGGACATCGTCGAAAGTGAGAAACTGCGTGAGTTCTGCTTTGGTATTTACGAAGGCGATCTCGATGCCAATATGTGGGGAGCCATCGCCACCAAGCTTGGCTATGAGTCGGAAAAAGTGCTATTCGGTGATTTTGCCAATGGAAAGTTGCCATTTGACAAGATGTTCGGCGGTGTTGCTCTGGTCGATACCAGCGGTGAAGCTGAAACGTTTGCCACCGTCAAAGCACGTATGCAATCAGAGCTAAAAGCTATCGCTGAAGAAACGGCAGCTCAAGGGGGCGGTAACATACTCCTGGTTTCACATGGAGCCGCTATTCTGGCAATGGTAGCGGATATGAGCTCTACACCCATTGTTGCGCCACTCTCTAATGCTAGTGTTACGCAGATTACTTATAAAAACGGTGAGTTTACCGTGGGTAAACTGGGTGATATGAGCTATGTAGAAAAAGGTGCAAAGCTCTGATTGGGCGATGAGCTAAAGGAAATTAAATAGAATGCTCTGTATCCATAGACAATCATGCCGCCTGTTTTTATCAAGGCAGGGTCTATGGATATACACGACGGTACCTAGATTAGCAGTGAAAACGCTCTGTCACGTAGTGGCAACCTAATTTGAGGCGTGTGTCTCAAAGTAAATATAATTCTGCTAATTTAATTAAATATTAAAATTCAAGTGACAAAAAAGCACAACCCTGTTGGGCAGAATAATGCATCAGTTGGCAATGTTATGAGCATACTAAATCAGACTATGGTGTGAACACACTTGGTAATACATGAACATATTTTGTCATAACTTCATTAATAAATCGTTATTTTGAACAGAATAAAATGCCAACAACGTCATGCTTTATAAGTTAAATTTATCTTTGCACCGGATTTATTGATCGCCATCAGGATACTCATGTACAAAAAATACGCACAGTAGACCATTCATAAGCCGATGCTGTTATAACTAGCACTGGGTTATTCTGTGACACTCTGATAAGGAAATAGCATGAGCGGACAGCAACAAAATATCACCTCATCTGCAACAGAAACGGCTCCCGTTCGCTGGGGAGCCTACGTGGCGCTACTTTTTGCCATGGTATTCTTTTCCGGGCTTCTCGGCGGTAAAGAATGGTATGGCGTGTTTGATTTCACGACATTGAACGGGTCTTTCGGACGGGTCGTCAGTGGTGTGACTCAAAGCAACGAGGCATTAAACGTCTCCAACAGTACCTTTCGTGGTACCGGCGGTAACGGTGCCATGGACGGTTTTCTCTTCGCCTTCGGCTTGATACCTGCTGTCATGTTTGCCCTTGGCATGATCAATGTACTGGAGCACTACGGTGCGCTGAATGCAGCACGTAAACTGTTAACCCCACTGTTGCGCCCGTTGCTGGGGCTGCGTGGTAATACCGGTTTGGCACTGATTGGCAGCCTGCAGAGCACGGATGTTGGCGCCTCACTAACGCGCAAACTGGCTGATGAGGCACAGATTACAGAGAATGAAAAAGACGTTTTCACCATGTTTCAGTTCTCTGCAGGTGCCATGATCACCAATTTTTTCTCCTCTGGTGCCATTCTGTTCACTTTGGTTGCCGCTGACGGCACCCTGGCTGTTCCCGCCTCAATCGGCCTTTGCATCCTCGTGATGTTTTTTATGAAAATCGTTGGCGCGAATATTTTACGTTTGTTGCTGAAAATGCGTCGTCAAGATAACGCATCTTCTGAAATCCACAAGGCATAGGGAGATCACCATGAGCATGACGACTGAATCCAAACCCATGATCACCGATGTTTTTGTTGCCGGGGCACGTAAAGGTTGGGCCATTGCCACAACCAGTACGTTGCCCAATGTTCTGATGGCCTTTGTGGTGATCAAGGCGCTCACCATCACTGGCGCACTGGACGGACTGGCTTTCATTTTTGCTCCCCTGATGCAGCTGTTCGGCTTGCCGGGCGAGGCGGCAGCGGTCCTGATTGGCGGCTGGATGTCAATGGGCGGTGGGATCGGCGTAGCCGTTAGCCTGTTCGATAGCGGGATCCTGACGGGAGAACATCTGGCTATCCTGGCACCGGCCATCTATCTGATGGGGTCCCAGATCCAGTATGCCGGACGTATCCTTGGGGTCATTGGCACCAACGCCAAACTGATCCCGTTGATGATAGCCATCTCGGTACTGAATGCATTCGGAGCCATGCTGCTGATGCACATTTTTATCTAGTAGCAGTGCGACCTGAAGGGCGAGTGCGAGATCGTACTCTCCTGCGATTTAATTTCAGTGCACGCACAGCCTGCACAAAAGAACAGGGGAAACACCATGCAATTAGACGACTATCTGGCAGAATTGGCCTCCTTGGTTAATGTGGACTGCGGTACCAATACGTTGGAAGGAGTTGCCACCGTTGCTGCCAATATGCATGAGAAATATCAGCAGCTCGGCTGGCACAGCGAAATTGTCGATCTTGGCGATAAAGTGGGGCCCGGCGTTTTTGCTGCCAACAAACCCAATAGTCCACACTTTGATGTGCTACTGGTAGGTCACCTGGATACGGTTTTCCCAGTAGGTACCGTAGCGATGCGCCCTATGAGCATTAAGGAGGATCGCGCCTATGGCCCCGGTGTGGCGGATATGAAGAGCGGGCTCCTTAATATTCTTTGGGCAATGAGGGAACTGTCTGCAGAGGCGAAAGAGCGTCTCTCTATCGCGATTGCCATGAACCCTGATGAGGAGACGGGTTCGGTTTATTCACATGAATGGATTGGCGCACTGGCGAAACGCAGCCGCTGCGTGTTGGTGTGCGAGGCCGCCCGTGCGGATGGCTCACTGGTCAAGGCCCGCAAGGGAATGGCTCGCTACGAGCTGGAATTTCACGGTGTCGCCACCCACGCTGGTAACGATCCTGAGAATGGGCGTTCCGCAATCAATGAAATGGCCCACTGGATACTTCATCTTAACCAGTTAGCCAATGCGCAACTGGGGACGACCCTGAACGTTGGAGTGGTGAGTGGAGGTTCTGCGGCCAATGTAGTTGCGGACTACGCGCAAGCGATAATTGATGTCCGCTTCTGGCAGAACGACGAATTTGAGCGTGTTGACCGGCTAATGCGAACCACGACGCCTCACTGCTTTACTGCCGATGTTCGCCTCAATGTGACATTACAGGCTCATGTGCCCGCCATGTCACCCTCAGAAAAAACCGAACAACTGATGGCGAAGGTGGAGTCTGCGGGGAGGTTGGAGAATATTGACGTTCGCTGGCAGGCCGTCGGTGGTGGTTCTGATGCCAACCATACCGCCGCGCTTGGTATCCCCTCACTGGATGGTTTTGGTCCAATTGGCGCTGGCTTCCATAGCTCGGCAGAATATCTGGAGTTGTCCAGCATCGAACCCCGAGTGCGTCTTTTGCGCCGAGTGATAGAAACGCTGTAACCTCTGTCAGAAAGCAAAAAACCCGCCATAGGCGGGTTCTTCTAAATCATGGTGCCGGACTCGGAATCGACATTGCCGATTAATTTATTGATATTTAAGTTTGTTTTTCGATTTGATTATTTTTGTGCCCTCATTTGTACCCTCAGTCCCTTTTGATTGTTTTTGGGGACCAAATCGGGGATAGATAATATCCCAAGTGAAGTGGAAAAAACCGTATAGGCATCGTGTTCGATTCTTTATTTCTATTCCTGTTTTTCGAGCGGCAGGTGCTATCTGCTATCTTACCGATTTTCCCGCGTATGCCAAACACGTAACATGTAGAGCGCGTTAACTTTAAGTTCGTAGTGCATTTCATAGTTACCGACGATCAGACGACGCACTTCCCGTGGTTCATACCTTGCCAGCGCGGGTCCCATCCGTGAATGCGTCAGCAGGTTAGCGGGGGCAAGCACCAGTGATTGAAGCACCTGTGCTGCTGCTTCTGGATTGACATTGGCAATAAATTCGCGCAACCGCTCTAAATCCTGCAACGCATGATCTGACCAGACAACCTGCATTACTTTTGACCTGACTGCGGGACAGGAAGTGGCGTGTCATTGTTAAGGCTATTCACCCATTTCAATACATCGGCTTGTTCCACCACTCTACCCGCATCCACATCAGCCAGCCCCTGCAAGATCATGTAATGGCGGCTCTCTTCTTGCTCAATTATCGCAGCCAAGGCCTGTTTGACGATCCAGCCACGAGAACGATCATAGTTTGCAGCCAGTTCGTCGATCTTCTCTGCCATTTCAACAGGTATATGGGCAGTGATAACGCGTGTTACAGATTGTCCCATGAGTGTTTCCTTGCGATTAAAATTAAATCATAGTCAATCGGAGAGTAACAGGCAACGCTAAAATCAGAAAGCCGCTGTTAACTCCCCCAATCCTGCTTACCATGACCTATACGCGTTCCGGTAATACGTCGGGATAATGTTTGGCGATGATATCGTTCATTTTGTCCATCAACGCCGGTTTCTTGAATGTCAGGTGTGCCGATCCCTTCATGAAATACTTTATCGAAAAGTACTCATCTTCATAACCCTTCGCCATCTGTGGCGCAGCACGAATATGTTCATACAGCCGAGCGGTAACATCTGTCCTGTTGTCCGGGATCGCCTTGCCCTCCAGCAGGAACAACATCCGTTCCAGATCCGCCAATTGGTCACGCCGGTAACTGTGATTTAGCGTAAATCCCCATTGGTTGTAACTCACCAAACCGTTGACGATCACCTTCTTGCCAAATTTACACGGGTGATTCGACTTGTAGTCCCATGAGAGCGATTTGAAGACGTTGATCACTCCCCGCTCAAACACCTCACCCTTGTCCCGATGCAACTGCTTGAATGTGCTGTAGATACTCTCGTCGCTAATGGCAGGAATATTGTCGCCCTCCAGGTTTCTGTACCACTGGTCACGCGCCTGGGCATCCATAATGGCGAGCATTCCGGAGCGTTTCATCAGATCTCGCCATATACTTCGATCAAGATGGCGCGTGATCACGGGCATGGCTGTTTCTGCTCTCTCCATCAGCCAGCAACCGCAGCGGAAGTCTTGTTTCATAGCCCAGTCCCTTGCCACTCCACCGCCAATGCTGTTGGTAATGGTCGAGATATCTTCAAGCTGATGGATTAGGGCCTCTATCTGTGCCAAAGCGGCATTACGCCCGGTGACAATGCGTTCAATACTGGTGGAACAAATCACGTCAGTATGGCCGGTCAATACATCAGGTTCGGTAATCGGATTCAATGCTGTTGACATCGTTAGGGTTCCTTAAAAACAAAATACCCACGATAGGGTGGGCAGAGAGAGGATATGGTGTTCCAGGTGCGGAGGGTCATTCGTTACCGGGGGACTGAGTCGCGTGATAAATTGCTATGTAGACATGGCCAAAGCTGCCCAAGGTGTCTGCTTCACAGCTAAAACCGGCGTGTTGGAGCGTGACACTCTGCTGACGACGTTGATCGAGCTCACCAGAGCGCAAACAGGCTTCCAGTTGCTCAATCAACACCGGAAACGCCTCATCCAGCGCCTTGAGGTCGTCGGGTGAAAATGTACCAAGCAGACCAGCACGATCAGCCAGAAAATGCAGACGATCACCCTGTTGCACCAGTCGGGCACCCAGGCGTGGCGTAATAGCAGATTGCAGGCCCCAGGTCGTTGACGGCGTGCTGTTGTCGTCGGTGAGGGGGGCGGTATGGTTATCGGTAATGGGTTCTTTCATCGCTGGACATCCTTGCAAAGCATAACGCCAGCGGGCGAGGCTGGCGTTGGGGGGGGAGTGTGAGGTCAGTGGGTAACCGTCAGGTGAGACGTCGAATGATGGGACTGCGTAATCCCAGCGCACTGCGGGCACGGAGCATATCCCCGCCGTTCAGCGTCGGGTCTTGTGCCATCAGGCTGAAACCGGGGCGATCAATTCGGACCAGATCGAATTTCTCCACCAGTTCATTGACGGTTTCCCTTACGGTAATGCCATGTTCAATCTGCTGGATAATCGCCTGGTCGTCGTGATACGGCGTATCGTTTAGTTCCAAGCCATAGCAGTGACCCAACAGCCAGGTGAGCAACTGCTGGTATTCGGCCAAGGCCTGACGGGCATTGGCGGCAATCGGTGTGGCGGTGTTGATCATCGTCATGGTGAATTTAACCTCAACAAAGGGGAGAAACCGGGAGTTGGCAGTGGTGGGGCAGCCAATGAGCGACTTTCCGCCACTGTTTTAGAGGGACATCGGATTCAATCGTCCAGACATTCGGGCATTGGGTGCTGGCCAGCAACAGCGCAGCCATCACCAGCCACTGGTAGGGATAGCCTCGAGTATCACAGCGGATCAGTGCATAGGGTGTTTGGCGCTGGTAAAGAATGAACGGATCGCCTGCCTGATGGGTGGTAATACGCTCACCGTTAAAACCGATCATCCCCAATCCCATCAGGTTGTTGTCGAACTGGTATCGGCGGTTGCCAGTGTGTTCACAGATAACCGGCGCGGTGGTTAAACCCAGCGTATCGGGTTGCCAATGCAGCTTCAGAGATGCAGTGGTGATCGCTTGGCATAAGGCTTGCCAGTCTTGTGATGAAACGTTGCTGTGCTGGAGATAATGAAAAACGCCAGGCACGGGCGCGGTGCTCGTGTTCATGAGTCAATGTCCTTGTAAAATAAATGGATAGTGCGAAGGTAAAGAGTTAGACGAGGGGGGTATTACCAGTCGAACGTGGCGAAGTTGGGCAACACCTCACCTAGGGCATCAATATGCAGGTAGCTCAGTTTGTGGCGTTTCATCAGTGTTGTGACCAGACGGCGGCAGGTTTTGGAGAGCCCGAGCCGTTTGAGTTGCAATACCGGGTGGGTCCACGCATCTAGACGCAGCAGATAGCCGGTGCCCGAAAAGGCAATCCATTCGCCGTCGCTGAACTCATCCTGACAATGCGAGATCCGGTACAGCAGCATATTGTCGTCTTCGGTGAGATGCGCCGTACTGCATTGCAGACCGAAGCGTAAAAGCAGCGTCGTTACCATTAGGTCGCCTCCTTTATTACACCCGGTAGTGGATAACGGCGTTGATGATGTGCCAATACCTTTTCACGCCATGCCTGGCAAACCTCTGGGGCCATCGACAAATAACGTTTTGGGCAGGAAAAGTAGTAGGGATGTACTGACTCATCCATTGCCTTGTAGCCCCAACTGCCACCAGAGCCCTGCATCAGGGTGCAATGAATGACTGTTTGGGCGACTTTTGCCGTATCCTTCGGTGTACTCTGGACAACCGACCACAGAACATTGCCCCGCAGCGCATGCGCCAGCGTCACGTGTTGATAGTGTTCGGTGTCGTCGGTTTGGATCAGTGCCGCGATCAGCTCACGGCGAGAGCGGTGTGAGAATAACCAGCCCATAAAGCATGCTCCTTGAAAATGAGGGTGATTGCTATCAGCCAGGTAACCAGCCGCGCTCGGTGAAGGAGACGATATCCAGACCACCGACAATCAAATGGTCCAATACCTTCACATCAACCAGTGCCAGCGCGTTGACCAGCCTTTCGGTGATCTGCCGATCAGCCTGGCTGGGCTCTGACTCACCAGAGGGGTGATTATGCGAAAGAATGACAGCAGCCGCGTTATGGCGAAGTACCGCCTTCACCACTTCACGGGGATGGACCTCCGTGCTTCGAATGCTGCCGGTGAATAACGTTTCGCTCGCCAGCAACCGGTGCTGATTGTCGAGATACAACACGATAAACACTTCTCGTTCTTGTCCGGCGAGTTGTAAACGTAGCCAGTCGCGCGCGGTGCTGGTGGAGGTGAACAGTGCCCCTGGTTCACGCAGGTGCTTTTCCAGCAACGACAGAGCACGCTTCACCGTGCGCTGCGCCGTTAACGGCAGGGCGGTTGATGCCAATAATGTTGAGGAGTTCATGTCGGTGCTCTCAATCAATCAGGGCGAAAATGGCACGGCTGTCAGGATGGTGCAACGCGTATTCCCGCAGGCGGTAGAAATGGTCGGTCATCGCCTCGCTTTCGGTGCGGCAGGCGTGGTGGCTGTAGGCCATCAGGCAGGCAGTAATACCCGCAGCCTCCGCGCTCATGTCAGCACCGTTGCCGTTCATTTTATTGAACAATGACCATTTTTTATCGTCATCAGCCTCGGGGGCGATAAAGGCCCCGCCGTTACCGAGTGTGTAAAAATCCCAGGAGCCGCCGTGGTAGTCGGCACACAGGCGGTCCATCCAGCTAAAGACGTGCGGTTCCAGGATCATCCATTGCGGTATGCTGCCAAAATGCTGGTGCCAAAAATGGGGGCGTTGGTTCTCTGGCACGACAGTGGCGCTTAACGTTGTTGATTGAGAGGGGGATGCAGACAGCTCAACATGCATATTCATGGAAATTTCCTTTTGAATTAAACAAATAACAAAACAGGCTCGACCAGAAAAACCGGGGAGCCTGTCTGGGCGATGAGTGATAAAAGTCAGTGAGTACTTACGGGGGACTGTGGTCGGGTTATTGCGGCAGAGTGAAGATCAACCGCAATTCGGTGCAGGATTGGGCATAGCCATCGATGTCGACGCAGGCAGGCCAATGACCTTCTTCCTCTGCCAACCGGCACAGGCTGCGCTCACCGGGTCGGTAGCAAAGATGGCTGCACCAGGCGCA
Source organism: Serratia sp. JSRIV006 (assembly GCF_019968685.1). Classification (NCBI taxonomy): domain Bacteria; kingdom Pseudomonadati; phylum Pseudomonadota; class Gammaproteobacteria; order Enterobacterales; family Yersiniaceae; genus Serratia; species Serratia sp. JSRIV006. The sequence continues at coordinate 4,849,928 of NZ_CP074137.1, read as the reverse complement.
CAGATCGTCATCGGATATCGAACGGCTCACGGGGTCGTTGTCCAGTGGCACCGAATGCCAGTCAGCCTGCTGTGCGTCAGCGGGAACCCGTTGCATCAGGCCACCGCCTGTTTTAATCGTTCAGCCATGACCCACAATGCGCGGTTTAGCTTGATGTCGCCATCAATGCCATTCACCGCACGGGTACGGGTTGAGCGGCCTTTGGTGTTGAGGCCAGGCAAACCGCCTTTGGTGGTGTTCTCCTGAATTCTCTGAAAAATTGTCCATAAATCCTCTTTCTTGTCTTCCCAGCGACGCGGGGTGAGCAATTGGCTTGCGGTGACGGGGTGATGTTCTTCACCGTAACGGTAGGTTAGCGCGGCGTGTGCCAGCGCATGCTGATGTTCTGGTGCCAGTGTTAACGCCAGCATGCTCTCGCGGCTCTCTTCTATCTGGTCAAATATCCCCAGCACCTCATAGGCCCCTTCAATCACTTTCTCTACAATCTCAGCCCCTTTGTGTGGCACACGAATTTCACCAAAACTCTGACCGCAGACCAAACCGTTCGAACAGATTTGGCGAAACCAGCCTGGCAGCATCTGGTAGCTGCTGGAGCCATCGTGGCTGTTGAGCAACACAATCTCCTGCACTTCTTTCTGGGTGATTTGTCCCGAACGGCGCAGTCGCACCAGATGTTTGGTGTGCTCACGTTTATCTAAATCCCGCACGCGGGTCTGGCAGGCGAAAAACGGCTCAAAGCCTTCTTCACGCAACCGGTCCAGCAAGGTGATGGTGGGGATGTAGGCGTACTTTTCGCTGCGGGAGGCGTGTTTATCATCACCCAACACGCTGGGGACGTAATGCGCCAGTTCATCACGGGTTAGTGGGCGGTCGCGGCGTACAAGATTGACCGCACCAAAGCGGCTGGCTAATCGGGTCATGGTTAGTTCCTTATTCAGAGATTAAAAACGAAAAGGCCATGCTTCCCGAAGGAGGCATGGCCTGATTTTTAGCGAGGGGATTGTGTTAAGTTAAGGTTTGGTAGATGCAAAGCTAAGCCAGTTATGATGCCTTATTCCCAGCAACCGATACCGGTAGTGGCTGGTAATATTGTGGATCGAATATAGACAGCGGCAGGTCAACCTGATAGCCATTATGCTCTTCTGTTGCCTTCATTATTTCGACTGAACTGACGTTTTCCACGCATTCGTTTTCCAGTGATGCTTCCTGATCGCGCGTGGCATCGCTGTCACCAAACGCGGCTACCTCCATATTCCCCATCGCCAGTGTGTTGCCACTTTTGTCTTTCAGACGCAGGGAAAGGGTCAGCGGGCCGAAGCCCTCGCCGCTGCCGCCGTTATCCAGACGGAACTGGTAGACGCAAACATTGCCTGGCACCCAGACCGTATCCGTGTTGCGGATACTGATATAGCGTTGTTCATTGGCCTGCGCCTGTGCCAGCAAACTCAGAGTCAGGACTGCAACTGAGGTCATGCCTTTCAGCTTCTTATTCATGGATTTTTCTCCTGATTCTCCGGCAGATAGAGTTTTCCCATTTCCTTGCCATCATGCGAATACACTACCGATTTTTCGCCAGTGTAGCTGTCGGTCTCAATCCGGAAACTCAGGGTGATATTATCTGCCAAGCACAAGGCAGCCATCAGAGGCTGCACCGTTTTCTGCTGCATATCAGCAATGTAGTAATAATTACCTGACTTACAGTCCTCCGGTGACTGACGGGTTTTCAACACTGTGTATTGCGGTGTGCCAAAGGCATCCTTTTTCACCCACTCCTGAGCAATATCGGATTGATGCGATACAACCTTGCTGAATGGTGGTGGAGTGAGGTCCTTAAATCTGGCTATCGCTTTCACGCCAGCATCTTCTTTACTGTCGCAGCCAGAGATACTCATGGCACCGATAACCGCCAGAATAGCAAGCATATGCGGGTACAATTTCTTCATGGTGCTCATTCCTTGTTTTCAGTCTTGTTTCCGTTGCGTCAGCAATTGCCAGTGCGGCGACACAGTTCAGCCAGACTCTGTTGGGCTACCCATTGCTGCAGTTTTTGCTCTGATGCAGAACGCTTCGCAGCCAAAGCAGCCTGTTGCTTTTTGTTGACGCAGTTTTCTGGAATTGCGGCAAGCACCTGAGTGTTGTGCGGTTCATTCGCCAGTTCCAACTGATACTGAGTGTCGATGATGGTGAAATAGCACCCTTTCCCCTGATCCTCGCCCTGATAGACGGAGGTCAGATCCGAGTAGTAGCCGCTGGCAGGTTTTACATTCAGCTTGCGAACAGTATGCGTTTTCTTGTCGGCGAGAAAATAGGCACCGCCGCCACGTTGGCGAAGCAGGAATTGTTTTGTCCACGGATAGTTATCGATCACCGTGGCCTGATAGAGCATGTTATGCAGGGTGTTGTTGTCCATGCCATCGTCAGATTTCCAGCCATCCGCTTGCATATAAGACCAGGCTTTGACTGTACCCACGGTGTTTTCAGCGGCAGCCGAGAAGACAGCGCCGGTACAGAGACTTAGAGCAAATGCTGTTGTAGCCAGTAATTTCATCATCATGATTCCTTTTGAGGTAAAAGACTGTCGCCGGTGCTGGCGAGCAGTGAGTGAAAAACACGAAAGTGAGGCAGAGCCCTGAGAAAACCCGGGTCAGCGAGTACGTTGCGAATCTGAATTTCCGGCACAAACAGTGCCGGATGGAAGGTAACAGCATAGATATCGTTTAACGGAAACACCGCCACGCGATGCTGATGCTCACCTGTCAGGTACCAGTACCCGTTACAGAGTACGAGGCGGTAAGGCGCAAGCCCTAAGCAACGACAGCCCTCAGCTAGCAGCGTCACTCGACGGTGCTCTGATATAGCTCTGACAAGCCTCGTAAAGATACCTGGCCGGGATGGTGACAATGGCACCGACTCTGACCATATAAGGCATGGAGACTCACCAGGCCCACTCAACAGTGAGCTGACCATATGGTTATCCATATCAGGAAACAAAGCCTCCACTCCCGACTGGCGAGCAAAAGTCATTACCGCCAGTTCACGTTGATGACTGCCAGAGAGCAGGCGACAAGTACCGTCGCGATATTCCAGATCCAGATACATCAGCCGCTCACGAAAATCCCGGCGGAGGGTACGGACCGACACGCCAAACTCTGCTGCCAGAAGGCGCATATCCAGCGTTTCGCCTGCTACCAGACGACTGATAATGAGAGACAACCGGACCGCCAGCCGCTCATGGCGACGCTCAGTCTGGGACATGAGAGGTATTCTCCATCCTGTTAATTGGCTGAAAATTAAGTGATTAGTGTAACGAAGGGGGAGGACAGGGTATGGACACAGGAAGGCGTATTTTTTCAGTACAACGAATACAGTTGTGATGCGCCCTTAAGCGTTACCAGAGGATTAACCGCTTATTAATTGAGCGCCAATCGGACAGGGAGTGTCCGTCATGCGAGGTTTGTCAGAAGAAAATCCAGTCCCAGACGGTACGGGCGAGTGCCACCACCGCTTCCCGCACAGTACGAATAACAATTCGAACAGGAGCAGGCAGAAAAGACGACGACTCCACAGTACCAAACACCTCACTCACTGCACTCCCAAAGCCCTCACGTGCCTGCTTTTTTACCGATTCACTGCATAACTTCCCCTGCAGTTGCATCGCCAGTGGGCTGGTAGCACGGTCCGGCAGGCAACCCATCATGGTTTCGACCATTGACGGCAAATTCCATTCTGTCCTGGCGGAAACGGCGCACACCGGATGATGCGGTGAAAATAGCTGGCGAATGGACTCCAACCTTGCCTCAATATTCACCAACTGATGCGGTGATGGCGCATTGCCGGTGACATACCATTCATGGCTTGGCTCTATTTTGTCGGCCTGGTTAACGACAAACAGTATTCGCTGTTGGTAACCCGTCATCACTCGTCGGTAGAAGTGTTCATCCACTGAAAAAGCACGATCATCAGCTTTTATAACCCACAGGATGAGATCCAGCTCAGGGAGAATATTGCGATATAGAGATTCATATTCTTTATCCCGTTGCTTACTCTCGCCTACACCGGGTAGATCTACAAGTATCAGGCTGTGGTCACTGCTGCTCAAACGCAATCGCAGCAATTCACGTGTGCAGGCGTCGACATCGCTGACGGGCGTGACCTCCCCCTGGAACAGCGCATTGCAGAGCGACGATTTTCCCGCACCTGTTTTACCCATGATGCCGATGACCGGTTCGTAGTGAGTGAGCTTTTGAATATGGTCAAGAATATGTTTTCCAATGGCATAAGGGAGCGATGCCAGCGGCTTTTCGATGGCCTGAAAACCTTCTGATTTTTTCATGAAACGACCTCAGACAGAAAAACAAAACACCCAATACAATGACGTATTGGGTACGGTTCACAAAGGTAATATCTGTCTGAGATTTTTTTAAATCGAGGGGCGGGATAATCACATGGCGTTATATTTCTCCGTAATAAGCATTTCCAGCACGTCACTCAGTCTCAGGTTATATTCTTGGGCGATGTTATCGAGCATCTCCTTGACCTCTTTCCTGATGTAGGTGTTGATGGCTTTTTTATCGTCCTTCCGATACTTTTCTTTTTGTTTTTGCTGATGCCATGAGTGGTTTATTCGTGACTTGAACAGTTCCCGAGTGTCTTCCGGAGCCTGCCATAAATCCCAGGCGGCGAGGGCGGACAGATAATAGTCACGGGAGGAGGATGGGGTAAAAAACTGCGTGACAGGTAGGATTTTCCCAGGTGTCTCAGCCTGTTTTTCTTTTATTCTCGACCAGAACCAGCGGCACATGTCTTCATCATCGGCATTAAGCCAAGTAAAGCGCTGAGGCCTGCGGCAATTATCTAACCACTGTTGTTTCAGTATTTCCAGATGCGCCATTTTACCTCCCTGTTGATTCAGACTATGAGCACCATCGAAATAGTCTCTGAGGGTGCGAAGTCGTTCCTGATGTGTGGCCGGGGACTCCCCCAGTCCGAGAGCTTTATAGGTGTTTATCTTCGTGTTGCCATTATTCCAAGTCGGCTTCCTTACTAAAGTGTGATTTGGAGCGGGATGAAGGAAAGGGGCATAATTGTTAGTGTCAAGATAAATCACTGCCCAGAGATAGAAGGTTGCCTGTTCGTTGTTTTTCAGCCATGAAAATGCTTCATCAGGCAGAATGGCGTAGCCCGCCATAATTTCGATTTCATTGACTTCTTGATTATGTGAAACCTCAAATGTGTATTTTTTTTCCAGGAACGCATTCACGTTTCGCAGGCAATTCTCAGCATTGCCCGGATCGTATGTGGGAAACTCACCAGGGTACTTATTCGCCAGGTACTGTGCGTAAAAACGACAGACCCGCCCGTCCTTGCTTCTGACTTTTGCCTTCTCTTCCGCCATCATTTTTCCCTCAGTGTTCGTATTCAGGTTCCTTATCTTACACATAAAAAGGTGTGCCCTGCATGGTCACTAAGTGATTAATTGCTAATTGATTGATGAGAAATTGGTATTAATATCTTTGTTTATCGTGATTAACAACTGATTAGTTAATGATTTTTAGCTGTTTTTATCCTGTTGCTAATCGTCAAAAACCAGGCAGGGTAAGGGTTACGCCCTGATTATGTTATCGGAAGGGGGATTGTGACGTTGTTGTTCCGGGTAGGGGAAAGGAATGAGCTGAGCCTGCACTTACCGTTGTGGGGTGTCCAGCGGCCTCTGTGGTCGGCATGCTGACCGGATGGGAAACAGGGAACGTCAGTGGTTTTTTTGCGATGGCAGAAACGACCGAGAACGGTTAGTGGCAAAGGTATGGAATTAAGGTTAATTAATATTATTAAAAGAAGTACATATACCTATTGAATCCCGTATACGTAAAAGATTATAAGCATGTACTGGATAAACCTATCGACTTATCCAAGTAAAAATTACAGGACTACCTCTTCCTTTGAACCAATACCAAGGAGGAAAAATGAAAAGACCCTATAACGCCAACCCAAAGTATGAAATGGATAGTCTATTGCTAACTGATATCAATACGCATATGGAAGCCATGTTCCAGCGTTTTGCAAAATTACTACCTTTCAGGATCGACTTTGCCTATAAAAAGAGTTCAGCAAGCTTTGGTCATGCTTGCAGACACTCAATGTATAACGAAGTCCTAATATTGATTAAAGAGTTCGAAAAATCTCTTCCGATTGTGGGCTATTACTGGGTGATAGAGTACACGAAGAGAAAAGGAGTGCACGTCCATTTTGTTTGCTATCTGAATGGGCAGTTTCAGAACTGTCATTATCCTATATCCCGAGCGATGGGGGACATGTGGAAACAAGTAACAGATAATGATGGGTATCATCACCTTTGCGTCCCTAAAGATATTTACGAAGTCAAAATTGGCAAGATAATCCGACATTTTGATACGGACGAGATCGATGATTTACGTTATGTCATTAGCTATCTGGCTAAATATGAGCAAAAGGAAAATGGCATCATCGCGGGTAAAAGCGTGATACCGGTAAAAAGTAACCGAGGTAGACCACGCATACGCTGAACAACCTTCACTAACTTTTTACAGATTCACCGGTTGGTATGTCGGAGCTGGCATGAGTAATCATCAACCACGACTCCGGCTTACCTTTAACTACCGGAGAATCACGATATGAACATTAAACCCTCTCTGCTTGAAGACCAGTTTGTCGACATGGCATTTATCACAACCCTGACCGGACTCACCGATAAGTGGTTTTATAAACTGATTAAAGATGGTCTCTTCCCGAAGCCAATTAAGCTGGGTCGTAGTTCCCGCTGGTTAAAGAGTGAAGTGGAAGCCTGGCTTCAGGACCGCATTAACCAATCCCGCAAATAAACCTCTCCCCTAACTAAACCCGCAGCATGAAAATAATTATCCGGCTACCCCGGAGGTTTTCTGCTGCCTGTCATTCCAGTTAGAAGGAATATGCACCATGAAAGACAATAAATCCCGTTACGAAGAACTCCACAGATATTACCAGACCTGGCTGACGGATTTTACGAAGCTGACAGTCAGGTCGGGCATGTGTCACCAGAATATATACCACCATCATACCCTGACGGTTGGCCGTCTAACGTTCCCGGGGAAAGCGCCAGCTATTGCGATTGTTCCGCAGTGCCTGCACCGAATCATTTACGGTAAAACAGCGGTAGCACCACTATCCCTGGAGGATGATCTGAGTGTCAGTCTGTGTACACAGGAGCACCTGCTGGCTCATCACCCCATGCTGGAGGGGGTTCTGCTTTCTGAATGCGTGCGTTTAAAACAACGCTCGCTGGCAAATGAGCTTATCAGCCTATTCAGGCAATTCAGCGGAACAGAGTTGCGTCTGAAGCTTGTCTGGCTGTGCTGGTACGATTTGATGCTGGGGAATGGTTTTGCTGACTGGACTGAAAATTTGAAGATTAAAACTGAAGAAGAAGTGAATCACTGGATTAACGAACGGCAGTCTGAGCACTACGCGTTAACCGGCATCGTGGATGAGTACATCACTTTTGCCTACCGCACTGCCCTCGATCCGCTGACTTGAGTTTCATGCCTTGTTCTGCTCAGGGAGTAAAATTAATATAATTAATAGTCACTCCCTTTTTACAACCATCCCAGTAACTCCTTGCAGACCACCCTGTCAATCGCCCCTGCTCAAGGGGTTACCTCCATCTCTCCTGCTGGTCTCAACCAGCTACCAAGAGTTAATCATATGAAAACTAAACTAACCTAGACGCCAGACTGGTTTCTGTCGTCTCTCCTGAACTGGCATACAGACAGCATGATAAATCGGTATGCCTGCCTGCTGGCTATCCGTATAGATCTGTTCTATCGGCACCACACAACCCAATATCACCAACAGGATCACTGCCAACTGGAAAAGGATATCCACTTGCTGATGGACAAAATGATGAGCCTGCGAGCCGTAGTGGGATACTTCTGGGTCATCGAGTGGACTGAGGATCATCACTTCCATGGTCATGTGGTCTTCTGGCTGGATGGTAATCGAACCCAAACTCCCTACCCCTGGGCAGAGTGTACAGACCGGGGACATCATGAACACTTGTTCGGGGACATGGTAGACACTTACAACATAGGTATGAGTACTTCTGAGTGGAGCTGCTTATGCCGTGGAATGAGAGATCTGCCATGTCATTACGTACCGAGTTTGTGCTTTTCGCCTCGCAAGAAGGCGCTAATATCCGAGCGCTATGCCGCCAGTTCGGCATAGCGCCTGCCACGGGGTATAAGTGGTTACACCGCTGGCTCTCTGACGGTCCACACGGACTGAACGAACGTTCCAGGGTGCCACACCATTCGCCTTCCAGAACACCCGACATTGTCGTCGAACACCTGCGCACTGCTCATCTGGCCCATCCGATGTGTGGGGCGCGCAAGCTCAAGCGATGGCTAGAGATGCAGGGGCATACGCTACCTGCCGCCAGCACCGTGCATAATCTGATGCGCCGTCATGACTTGCTGCCAGGCGGTCCATCACCGGCGCCCACCGTTGGGCGCTTTGAACATGACGCACCGAACCGGCTCTGGCAGATGGACTTTAAAGGCCACTTCTCCTTCGCTGAAGGACGCTGCCATCCGCTGACCTTGCTGGATGACCATTCACGCTTCTCGCTCTGTCTGGCGCACTGCTCGGACGAACGACGCGTCACCGTGCAGTCCCAGTTGATAGCGGTATTCGAACGTTATGGCTTGCCGGAGAGAATGACCATGGATAATGGGGCCCCCTGGGGGGACACGACGGGCAGTTGGACCGCTCTGGAACTGTGGCTGATGCGTCAGGGTATCCGGGTGGGTCACTCGCGGCCTTACCATCCTCAGACTCAGGGTAAGCTGGAGCGCTTCCACCGCAGCCTGAAGGCAGAGCTCCTGCAGGGACGGTGGTTCACCGATGCCGCACAGTTGCAGGAGGTGTTCGACGCCTGGCGAGATACCTACAACCTGGAACGGCCACATGAAGCGCTGTCAATGGCGGTACCAGCCTCCCGTTATCAGCCTTCATCGCGACAGTACAATGGCAATCCGGCGGCAGCCGAGTATGACGAGGGGGTCTTGGTCAGGAAAGTGGATATCAGTGGGAAACTGAGCCTGAAAGGGATGGGTCGGAAAGTGGGCAAGGCCTTTATCGGTGAATATGTCGGACTGAAGGAAAGTGAGAGAGAGGGATACTACGAGGTATGGTGGTACAGCACGAAAGTGGGGATGATCGACCTGAGAAATAGGTCGATCATCATGGGTAAAGGATGTTAAAAAGTGTTCACCATGTCCTTGAACACCTGTCTACCATGTCCCCGGTCTGTACAGCAGAGAAAGCGGGTGAGTTCTGGAGCGTTATTACCGATGGCGATGGCTGGCATCATCGCTGTGAATTTAAAGAGCATTACAGGGCCAATATCAATATCCCGGTGCACTACAACGATCCAGACAGCATCACTAACATCCGGCTTGTACTGGAATATCTGACTAAAACTCAGCAGAAAGAGGGATTGTTACTTCACGGCTGTAACGAGGTGCCTGAACGCCCGCTAACGGGTCGTCCACGGCTTCCGCCAGCGATCAGCTAAATATGCTAAAGGCCTGCAGTGGCGTGACTACGCCACTGATATCCGCTGTCAGCGTAGCTGCTTCAGGAAGCCTGGGGCATATCGACGTGCTCACGATTTAATTACGTAGCACTCCCTTCTTTTGACCCCGACCAGAGATATCCCATGGAACGACTTAATGAAAAACTGACAGATGTGCAGTTGATCCATCGTGAACTACAGTCAGCCATTGACCATTATCCACGACTGGCGGCTTTTCGGTTTAGCTTGCGACAACCCGAAGTTGACGCATTGCGACTTCCTGAAGAGGCTGTCGTGCAATTTATTCATGCGCTTCAGCAGATGACCCATCAATACATCGAGATACGGCAATCAGAAGGCAAAGCAGTACCACCCACTATGCTCAGGATATTATGGGGGATGGGTTCCTCACGCGATATTCAGGTCATGCTGATGCTCAATCTCAGTACGTTCTGTTGCAGGCAACAGCAGGAAGGCGAGGAAACGGTCCTGGCTCTCATTCGCCAGGCATGGGCTGCTACCCACGGTGATACACCGTTTACAACGGAGCCGCAGGTTTTCTTTCCATCAGAACCGTGTTTTTTGGCCTGTCGCACAATACCGGCCAAATTTACTGCGCAACACGAAGTACTGAGAAGTATCGCCAGGCAACTTCCTGCGCCTGTTGCCTTCTACCGGAGCAACGTGTAACGCAGACCAACAGTAATCGGTTTATCTGAATTGTCATGATCAACGGTCGCAGACCCGGTAATGCAACAGAGGGTGAGGTGTACTGGCAATTGCGGACACTGTCATTTGTTCTTTTTTTAAGAATAAATTCGATAATCGTTCTTGGCGAAGTCTGACGGTGAGAGATTATCCTACCGGGAATAACGACGTGCGGGGAAGGTTATCTGCGTGAGTTGTGCTTATCCACGTTACACGCTCATTGCTCTACCGTGTCGTTAATATCTATGATGAGAGGTGTAGCGACCTGCAACGCTGTAGTGGAATGAAAGTAACGCTAAATGAAAAATGGGTATCTGGGGGCCGTGGGCGGTCAGGGTATTTCCCCTGACAAGGGGGGCGGTGTTGACACACAGGCCTAGTCGTTCTTCGAATTGAGCAGAAATGTTGTAACGATCAGACCATACCCGCCCCCGATTTTGATGCAATTGACGCCATAGACCCGTACCCATTGTTTTAAATCAGGCTATGATTTAACAACAACGGCACGAGAGCCGGTAAAATACAAGGGAGCATCATGCAACAAGCACCGACATCGCGACGGACATTCTGGCATTTCCTTTCACTTTATCAACCGCTGTCTTTGCGGTGCCTGCATATACTGATAGCCTTTTTGATCGTGGGTCAAATACTCAACAGTAATGGTATGGAATTGACAGCAACAGAGCAGCTGGCCAGCGCGACGATACCACGTTTCTTTACCCTGATGCATACCAGTATTGGCCTTACGTTACTTGCGCTCAGTGTCGTACTGATTGGGTATTGTTTGAGACGACGCGGTTTACGTTATTTTTATCCTTACCTGTGGGGCGATATTGCCCAGCTCCAGCAGGATATCCATACCTTGTTGAAACGCCAATTGCCCGAAGCCAACCCCAAGGGATTGGCGACCAGTGTACAAGGATTAGGTCTGGGCGCGCTCAGTCTGGTGGTGCTTTCCGGAGCAAGCTGGTTTGTACTGTGGCAAATGGGCTCCCCGTTAGCTTCCATCGTCAAGGATTGGCATCAGACATTAACCGGACTGATTGAGGTTTATTTGATTGCGCATGGTGGGATGGGGTTACTCCACTTTGCCGTGTGGTATTGGCAGCGTCGGCCACGCGAGCTCTTTTAATGCCCGGAATGGTGGTTCATTTGATGTATTTAAACGCCACCGAGAAGGCTGTATTAACTTGAGTCTCATCAGGAATCATATCAGCACAGACCAATACCTATTCTCCGGTGTTGGTCGCATGCCCTCAGCCTCATTGGTGACAGTGTTACGGGGGGAACCAAGTCGTAAGCTGAAGTAAACAGTAAGAATGCCATGTGTAATCCGTTTAATGGAGATTGCCATAGGCAACCGGCCCCATTACCCTTGACACCCATTTCACTCCACAGTGGAGAAACAAAGGATCCCGACAGAGTTCGGGATCCGAACTGTTACGTACGTAGTTTTACACAGTGTGTAAAAGATACGTACGTAGGGCCGTCAAGCAAGAGTGAGCCTCGTCTGCGTTGGCCGTCAGCGTTGGTTGCGGCGGACAGGGATAATGTGGAACCACAATTGCGCGCATTGCCGGAGCCATTGGGGCAGCAAGTTCTGGATGACGTGGCGGAGCGCGTTGGTACCGGTGAGATAAAAAATGTGATTGCCTACCTGCTAGCTACGTTGAAGCGAGCGAGAAACGGGCAATTTAATTCGACAGCAAGTGTGGCAAAGCGTGCGCAACAACCGCACTCACCACAGAGTCACACTGGTACAGAGCCTGCTCAGCGTGTTGTTCAGCAGGAGCGTAAACGAGCATCCGTGGAACAGATTGCACAAGTGATGGCGGAGATCCGGGCTGATTACAGGCAGTGATTGCGGGGCGTACTGTGTTTCGTATTTGTCGGTTAAAAAACATACACCGTTGCGGGGCGCAACACTTTTTGGAACAAGCTGTGATGGTTTCTAGTGAGCTCTCTATTTATCGAAGTTTCGGTAGCCGAAGCAATACGGATTGCTTATGACCGACGCTGAAAATAGGGTTTAAATCCTGTCCAACCCTATCGGTAATCCCCCATTTTTAACAGAGGCAATATCGAATCGTTGCATTTCGGTTAACTGGTGTCGGAGCACCTGTTTGGTGAGCGGCACAACCTGAAAGAAGACGAGGTTATCAACCAGGCGCAGCAGATGCTGGGCCTGGGCCGCGTGGTAGCCACCCGTCGAGATGAATCAGAACCACCGGAGAGTTGATGGCCTGGTAGCACGATGTAGCACTGTTGTTTTATCTACCCGAGCGGGAAACCTTTTGCCACACGGGATAGGTGTTTTTCCGCTCATTTTTATCTGATGAAGGAGAAGGCACCATCGTACCTCCTGGTTCCCGGAGGGCCTGGAGTTTGAAACCTGTGATTTTCTGGGTTCCATCTTTATGGGTAGGGTTCCAAACGGACTTACCAGTATTTTAGTTCTTGTGGGCTTTAGCCTGAAGAAAATTACCGGTCACGACTATGGCATTGACTTTTTCCTAGTGTAAGACCAGAAGATCCGCCGGTCAGAACAACTTTTACGGGTGTTTTACGGCTAATACGACTGAGGTTGTTAACATTCTGATCGGCAAGGAATACCTTTCCCCCCCTTCCTATCAAAAAATTAACATTCAATCATGGTTGAATATTAATGGCTATGTGTTTTATCATCACCGATTCTTGAACCATGAAAGTGAAAATTACACGAGAGATTTGGTAACCTGCTGAAATGGAGCTCCACAATGTCCCAATTGCAACTTAACGCTATATTAGAACAAAATGAAAAGAATCTTCCGCCGGAAAACGCCACACCCGACGAGTTGCGTAGTTGGTGGGAAACAGCGATGGCGCAGATACCTGTCGCAGATGTTGCTTCAATCGAGCGTCTGAGTTTGGCTGGTTTTAGCGCAGAGTTTCTACGGCCCCATGGGAAATATACCGATAACCTGATCATTTATGCGCATGGTGGCGGTTTTGTCATCGGTTCAAGCAGCACCCATCGTGTGATCACCAGCTATCTGGCCCAGATAAGCCACAGTGCGGTCTTGGTACCCGATTATCGTCTGGCACCTGAAAATGCTGCGCCGGCGGCGCATGACGATATCTTTACTGCATATTGCTGGGCATTAGAGCAAGGCTATCCAGCGCGAAAAATCGCCTTGGCCGGTGACTCTGCTGGTGGCAATTTAGCGCTGGCTGCAGCGGTTCGCGCGAAGGCTGAGGGCTTACCTATGCCCGGTGCCTTATTCCTGATCTCACCAGGGCTGGATTTAGCATGTGAAGGCATCTCCCACCAAGAGGTAACGGATGATCCGTTCTTGACTCCTCAACTGCTCGAATTCTTATTCCAATCCTATGTTGGGATTGGGGGCGATCTCAAATCATCACATGTAACTCCGTTCTATGCGGATTTCGCTGGCTTACCTCCAACGCTGGTTCACGTGGGGAGCTGGGAAATGCTAAGGGATGATTCGGTGACAGTCGTCGAACGGATGCGCGAAGCAGGTGTCGATGCAACTTTGCAAATATTCGATGGTATGCCTCATGTATGGCAACTGTTCGCTCCCATCCTGGAGGAGGGCATGGCTTCATTGGAGCAAGGTGCTTATTTTATCCAAAAACACTTACATGAATAAAAATACGTATTGATAAAGTAAAGGGTGATAACCAGGAAGTTACCACCCTTTACAGGCAGGGAAATTATAGGTATGGAAATAGCCTTTATAACCTCAAAATATAATAAGAAAAGGATTACCTGCTAAATACCGAAACGATGAAAGCGCCTGTGTAGACATCTGCGGCTGCAAAGCTACCGGCAGCATTTGCAGAAAATACGTTTATTATAGTTTCTCTGTTGGTATGGGATGTGAGGGTTGTTGTATGATTGGTACTGGTAAGTGCAGAAGTCACTGCTCCTCCTGAGGTTCCTATTCTAAAGGGGAGAAGGCTTCCTGTAGTCGCCCCGAGCAGTTGATAATTATTACCGATGACGGGCTTGATAGTGATAGTACCAATGTAACCTGCACCAGTGGTAAGAATTTCGAGATTTCCGATCTGCGTACCCCTGGTTACCTTTTTTAAACCACTAAGTGGAGTGAAGGATGTGGTTAGCGTTGACAATGCAGCAATAGGTACAGAAATATCCAGGTTAGATGCCTTTCCTATTTGAGATGCGTTCACTGAACTTATGGGGAGTAAAAAAACGGCAATAAGTAATGCTATTTTATGCATGGACATCAAGTTTTCCTTTGATTGAGTATGGTATGAGGTAATATATATATGCATAAGAAAAATTGAAGCATAGAAATTGCTCTTTTTTAATCAATTTATATAATTGACATTTTGTGTGGTGAGTTGTTGAATGATTATGGCGTTAGAGATGCGTTAGCTAAATACATGATTGCCATGCTGCGCTCTAGTATTATTAATGTTGGCGGTAGTGTTGGAATTAAAGTGAGCTATTGTGCGTACGGAGTTCTTCAGTGATTTTGATAATCTAAGGATATATAGTGGAAGAAAGATATAGCGTACTCCTTGTGGGGTGGAATCCGCGAGTTGTAGATTATAGCAAGTGGCCGGGCCTTACCGCTGAGAAACTATTCGCAGTTTTTGATGCGGATAAAGAAAGACTTGAATCTCTTGGCTATGAGGTCGAACTGGGCCTAATCGATAGTGCTCGGACTGCTGAAGCTACACTCTTAAGCCTTCTCATGGAAAGGCGTCGTCACTGTGTTCTGATTGGTGCTGGTGTTCGTACTGTTGAAGAATACCTTCCGCTCTTCGAACGACTTGTCAATGCAGTACATACACATGCCCCAGCAGCGAGAATATGTTTTAACGGCGGACCGTTCGATTCTGTCGATGCTGTTTTAAGACAGATACCAACTGCTCCGTTAACTCCGTTACCTTAGGGGACTTAAATAACTTAAGCCAGCGGGTGTGTGATTATCGATTTGATATGAATGATTAACGTTAGCTTGTGGAGCTTGAAATGAAGGCCACTATTATCAGTTCATTCTCTCCATTATCTATACCGAGTGGTAGTGTTTATGCTAAAAGCCTGATAGCTCCTGGTAATGAACAGGTTATGTCGAGTACCAATTTGACTGTCTAATCATTAGTACAATTGGCTTATCTTGATGTAATAGAACAAAGGAAAGATGCAAGGTTCATATCTGAACTAAGATTTCTCACTGGTTGTTGAAAACTAGATCAATGTTGGCTGGTTATATCGGTAAAGGTTAAGTATCCCAAAACCCTCTAAAGGCTTTGGGGTATTTTTTTTGATTTAAGATACCAAGATTATCTTCAATGTTTTCGATGGGTGCACTTTTAATTGTTAAGGGGGGCTTCTTTAACCGCTATTCCTAAATAAATCTTTAGCAAAGTAAAAAATCACAAAACCATAACTTATCTTTACACTTCCAGTAAAAAAAATACTCATTTTCAGGTATAAATATCCCACTTGGTATGCCGAAGATACCAAGGTACCCCTTTTGGTTTTTATTTTCCAGTGCAGGCAGTTATTGCCTGCTTTTTTTACGTTAAACAAGCATATTCCTATTGCGAAATGCAATTATGGAGAAAGAGCAAGTTATGATTTTTTGAAATTCAGGATAAGCATTGTGATACACAACAAACATAGCTGAAGGGCATATTCTGGTTTGGAGATCTCAAAATCTTGATCTCGCGGATATATGAGTATTCCCTTCGATGTGATGTGCAACAATAATGTGCAACATTGTTATGCCGTTGAAAAATACGGTTTAAAAACGAAATATACTTTGGTCAAAAAATCAACAATCATGAAATGGAAAGGTTTTATGTCACGCACCGGTCGACTGTCTGTATTTTTCTCTGCCATATTTCCCCTGTTGACTCTGACTAATATGGCGGAGGCGGCGTCCCAACCCCCACAAGTAACAGTGGATAAATTGAAAAGATTGGAAAATGATTTTGGAGGGCGAATTGGGGTTTATGCTATTGATACTGGCTCAAATAAAACTTTTGGTTATAGAGCTAACGAGCGTTTTCCTCTCTGTAGTTCATTTAAAGGCTTCCTTGCTGCGGCAGTATTATCGAAAAGCCAGCAGCAAGAGGGCTTACTGAACCAGCGAATTCGCTATGACAATCGAGTTATGGAGCCTCATTCTCCTGTGACTGAAAAACAGATTACGACCGGCATGACAGTTGCCGAGTTGTCTGCTGCCACTCTGCAGTACAGTGATAATGGAGCCGCCAACCTGTTGCTCGAAAAGCTTATTGGTGGCCCTGAAGGAATGACGTCGTTTATGCGTTCCATTGGTGACAATGTATTTCGTCTGGACCGATGGGAACTGGAGTTGAATTCCGCCATTCCTGGTGATGATAGAGATACATCAACACCCAAAGCTGTTGCAGAAAGTATGCAAAAGCTGGCATTTGGAAATGTGCTTGGATTAACGGAGCGCCACCAACTGATGGATTGGTTTAAAGGGAATACAACAGGAGGAGCAAGAATACGTGCAAGCGTACCTGCAAACTGGGTGGTTGGAGACAAAACGGGTACTTGTGGTGTCTATGGTACAGCCAACGATTATGCAGTGATCTGGCCTGTAGGGCATGCGCCAATTGTTCTGGCTGTCTATACATCAAAACCAGACAAAAATTCCAAACACAGCGATGCTGTTATAGCAGATGCATCGCGCATTGTTCTTGAAAGCTTTAATATTGACGCATTACGTATGGCTACAGGAAAGTCTATCGGCTTCTAAAAATCAGGTGCCGGGTCTTCTTTCGGCACCTGCAAGTGCTGTTTCAGCTGAGTTAAAGCCGCAGTCAAGTGGCTTTAACTCATTTGTTTGCAGTCACTAGAAATTTTAATCAGCGTTGCTTGATAAACTGAGCCGATTTAAACAATAAACATGGCGTTACTTTGAGGCTCACTAGATCATTACACCATCAAATTGTGCGGTGGGGGGCACAGCAACTCCAGCTCAATCGCGAAAGACAAATGACGCATAACTTCTGCTTCGGGAAAACCTGAGCTATCAAATGACAGTAAGCCGTCCAATCCACACACCAGCCCGATCAAACGCCAGGCGATATCATCAGCGTTGGCGCTAGAGCGAAAGATTTTCTCATTTCTGCCTTCAACAATTACGTTGGCTGTCGCCTGGTGCCAATCTGATATTGCAGTAGCATAAGCCTCACCCATCACAGGATCACGCTCAGCCAGCAGCATCATCTCATTCCACAGATGCGTTTCCCGCATACCTTCCTCATCCAACGGATATCCTAACACCCTTTGTAGCCGTTCAACGGCTGGGTAGCTCTTACTGATCGCGGCAAATGAAGATAACGATTGCCGGGTTAATTGCAAAAAAGCCTCAGCGCGTAGGTGTGTTGCGGAGGAAAAATGATGATTCACCTGACCGACGGCTATTCCTGCTTCCGCTGCAATACGCCTGACGGTGGTAGCCACAATCCCTTCCGCCAAAGTTACACGCATGGCAGCCTCCAAAATGTCAGCATGACGTTCTTCACGTTTGAGGTAGCTCATTTGGTTTCGCTTTTCTTTTACCGATGTTATTAGCAATACAGCATAGAATTAGTTGGACGTTTGTTCAATTTATTTGTATTCTAATTAAAATGAACGCACGTTCAAGTTTTTGCTCTATTCGGTATAACAATATGTCTCAGAAATGGTTAATACTTTACGTTATTATTTTAATGTACCTTCCAGTATCTATCGACGCGACTGTCCTGCATGTGGCCGCGCCGCGCCTCGGTGTCGCTCTGTCAGCAACCGGGGATCAGCTGCTATGGATCATTGATATCTATTCACTGGTGATGGCTGGTTTGCTACTCCCAATGGGGGCACTTGGCGATCGTATCGGCTTTAAACGCCTGGCACTGCTCGGTTCCAGCCTTTTTGCTCTCGCTTCGCTGGCTGCGGCACTGGCGCCTTCTGTTGCTGCGCTGGTTGCGGCTCGTGCTTTCCTCGCGGTTGGGGCCGCAATGATCCTGCCTGCCACGCTCTCAGCTTTGCGCCATACCTTTACCCTAGAGCGGGAGCGAAATTTCGCTTTGGGGATTTGGAGTGCGGTTGGGACCGCAGGGGCCGCAATGGGCCCACTGGTTGGTGGATGGTTGATGGAGTATTTCTATTGGGGATCCGTATTTTTGATCAATCTGCCAATTGTGGCGATCGTACTGGTTGCCACTATGTTTGTGATGCCCAAACAGCCTTTGCGGCCGGAAAAAACATGGCAGATCAAGCAGGCGTTGGTGCTTATCTCGGCCATTCTATTGCTTGTTTACGCGGCTAAAAGTGGCATTCGGGGTACATCCGCTGCGTATGTGACCCTGATGATCGCGATCATGGGCAGCAGCCTGCTCATTTTCTTCGTGCGCCACCAACTGCGTGCTGCGGCACCTATGATTGATGTTCGGTTGATCACCCAGCGTGTGATTGCTGTTGGCATTGTCATGGCATTGACAGCAATGATTGCTCTGGTCGGTTTCGAGCTATTACTGACGCAGGAATTACAGTTCGTGCTCGGTAAAACGCCTCTTGAAGCTGGATTATTCCTTTTGCCTCTGATGATCGCCAGTGGTGTTTGCGGCCCGATTGCTGGCAGGTTGGTCACTGCATTTGGTCTTCGAGTGGTCGCTACTTTGGGGATTTTCCTCAGTGCCGTGAGTTTTTTCATTCTGGCCGTTACCGATTTTACGCACCAAATCTATTTGGCGTGGACTGGCATGGTGCTATTGGGATTCAGCGTTGAAGCCTCAATGCTAGCTTCAACGGCGGCTATCATGACCTCTGTACCGAAGGAGAAGGCAGGGGCTGCCGGTGCACTGGAAGGTATGGCCTATGAATTAGGAGCAGGGCTCGGGGTGGCGGTCTTTGGTCTGCTGCTGTCAGGTACTTATGCTGCCACTATCATGTTGCCTGGCGAGTTACCAGTGGAACTGGCAGCACAAGCGCGAGCGTCGATCAGTGAAACCGTTCAGGTTGCACAAGATATGGATAACAATATTGGTGAGCAACTCATGAAGGCTGCGAAAGTTGCTTTCTCTAGCTCACACAGCCTGGTTCTTGGTTCTGCAGGCGCTATGTTGCTTCTGCTGTCCGGTATCATCTGGCGCATTATGCCCCGAAAGGTTTCTGCTGTTGAAACGGCGTAAGGCTGAGAGTCAGCATCAACAGGTTCACCCTCGTAACTGGCCATGGATGGCCCCCATTTGAACGGCTTCTGCGCTCGAGGTTTATATTCAACGGCGCAAAAGTGGAAGCAGGTTGTCTTCGTGAGCATTAATCTGGCATTGGGTTCCACACGAGCAGCTATCAGCTTGTTAAAGCACCAGTAAACCTGAAGCGAACATTACCATATGATTTACAAGCTTTATAAGATGGGAGCCTAAAGTCATATGGCATGATTCCTATTGATTTCGACTGTTTTTTTCACCACACAACAAATAATCAGTCTTGACTGTTTGTTTGTTGTGTGGTGGAATAGGTGGGAATTTAATCAAACCTAATGGGGCACCTGTCTCAAAAAGTTTGAATCTTTATAACGCTTGCTTTGGAAAAGTTATGAAATTAATTAAAAATCTTGTTATGGCATCAGCATTGTCGCTGGTTTCTTTTGGCAGCTATGCGCAAAGTATTACTGCAACCGCTTCAACTTTGGATGAAGCTACAGCAAAAATCGCGGCCATGGCCAAAAAAGAAGGAGCCTCTTACAAAATTACTGGGGCTTTCAACGGCAACTTTGTGTACATGACTGCCAAACTTGTTAAGTAAATAGAGACCAAAGGTTGGTTATGATGATAAAGCCTTGGCCGTTAGGCCTGGGCCTTTTTGTGCACAGAAAACCTCCAGCTAGGCTGGAGGTTCCGTAAAGCTTTCAGCTTTGAGCCAGTTATAAAAACCCCTTTTGATTTGTTAAAACAGTTTGCGGTCTGGCAACTGCAAAGGTTCAACAAGAAATCAAAAGGGGGTCCCTATGAGGGACGAAAAGAGCTTAGCGCACACGCGATGGAACTGTAAATATCACATAGTATTTGCGCCGAAGTACCGAAGAAAGGTGTTCTACGGGGAAAAGCGTAAAGCGATTGGCAGTATCTTAAGAAAGCTGTGCGAATGGAAAAACGTGAATATTCTGGAAGCGGAATGTTGTGTGGATCACATCCATATGCTTCTGGAAATCCCGCCCAAGATGAGTGTGTCGGGCTTTATGGGATACCTGAAGGGAAAGAGTAGCCTGATGCTTTATGAGCAGTTTGGCGATTTGAAGTTCAAATACCGTAACAGGGAGTTCTGGTGCCGAGGGTATTACGTTGATACGGTTGGTAAAAATACAGCCAGGATACAAGAATACATAAAGCACCAACTGGAAGAGGATAAAATGGGTGAGCAGTTGTCGATCCCCTATCCGGGTAGCCCGTTTACGGGCAGTAAGTAATCCATAAATGCAAATGTCAGATCGCAATGCGCCTGTTAGGGCGCGGCTGGCAACAGAGCCTTATAGGCGCATATGAAAAACCTCCGGCTATGCCGGAGGATATTTATTATAATGTGTGGCGATCAGATAGGCCGCCCATGTGGCCCGGGTGGTAACTTTATCTGAGAGTCCCCACGTGACATTAACTGATGAGGCAACGCTGCTGGCGCTGTTATGGACGTCGAGTGCTGCACGCTGTATTTTTTCTGCTAAAAAAATCCTTTTCTTATCAACGGTTATCACATTCTTGTGCATTTTTTAATTAATCACTCTTGATTGATTAAAAATAAGGGGTGTATAATGCGCCTGCATGTGAGGTTTAGGACTTTTCTCTCCTCATACTGCACTCGATATGCGCGCCCTTTTTAATAATCTCTAAGTATGGTTAAACAGCATGAAACGTAAATTAATTGGCTCTCTTATTGCAGCCTCCTCAATGGCATTTCCGATGATCTCTTCCGCTGCAACAACAGTTAATGGTGGAACCATCAAATTTACAGGTGAAGTCGTTAACGCCGCCTGCGCAGTTGATGCCGGCTCATCCGATATGACAGTTCGTCTTGGGCAAGTCCGCACGGCCATGCTTAATCAGGCAGGAGCAAAAAGTGGTCACCAGTCTTTTACTATCGTCCTGAAAGACTGCGACACTACCGTATCAACTAAAGCATCTGTGGCTTTCCAAGGAGTTGCGAGTGGTTCAACTGGGGGAGCGATACCAACACCTTTTGATAACGTTTTGGGGTTGAGTGGCGGTGCCGCAGGGCAGGCGACAAATGTAGGTATTCAGCTTTTCTCTGACAATGACACAACGCCATTGAAAGTCGATGGCACTCAGTTCTCCACGCCGAAAACACTGAGTGATGGTGAAAACAGGCTTTCTTTCATGGCTGCATACTATGCAACCGGCGTAGCTACTGCGGGCTCGGCTAACGCAGAAGCAAACTTTAAGGTTCAGTACCAATAATTCTCACTGCAAGGAAGCACTCAAGGTCAGGATGACCTGTTTTGCGTAGCCCGCCCAGGAGAAAAGCTATGTTGAAAATGCAATCGGCGTTTTTTTTGATGCTGCTGCCTCCTGTTGTCTTCGCTGGTAATCAATGGAACGTGACAGTCGCAGGTGGAAACATGCGATTTCAGGGAGAGATTATTGCTGAGGCCTGCCGTGTTGAAGCGGGGAGTCATAACATGACCGTGATTATGGGACAGGTTAGCAGCAACCGGTTTCACGCTGTAGGAGAGGACGCGGGACCTACCCCCTTTGAAATTAATCTGTTGGACTGCAGCACCGCGGTAAGCCAACGGGTTAGCGTGGCTTTTCATGGTATAGCCGATGGCAAAAACCCGGAGCTCCTGTCAGTCGGCGAGGGGAATGGTGTGGCATCGGGCGTTGGAGTGGCCATTTTTGATGAAAAGAACCAGTTAATCCCGGTCAATGGCCCCGTGCGTTCTTGGACCACATTACCCAATGACGGCCCTTTATCTGTGCATTTTGTCGCTAAATACCGCGCTACCGGGCATACCGTAACGGGTGGTGCAGCCAATGCCGAGGCCTGGTTTTCCCTGACCTATGAATAACGCGTGGTTTTTGCAATACATCACACGTTCACCGAAAAGACAAAATCACTATACCGGAGTTGTAGTAAACCATGTTTACCAAAATGAGTCCCCAACATATGCCAGTATCACTGGCTCGCCTTTTGCTGACCGCTATTGTCGGTACGGCCATCATGCTTTGCGCCACTCATGCAGATGCCGGTGTGGCTCTTGGCACCACACGCGTAATATACCCATCTGACCAAAAGCAAGTGCAATTGGCTGTCACTAACAACGATGAAAAAAGCACCTATCTGATACAGTCATGGGTGGAGAATAGAGACGGAAAAAAAGATGGGCGTTTTGTAATTACGCCGCCGCTGTTTGCCATGCAGGGAAAAAAAGAAAATACCCTGCGTATTATCGATGCAACCAATAACAAGCTTCCTCAGGACCGCGAAAGTCTCTTCTGGATTAATGTGAAGGCTATTCCCTCTGTCAGTAAGGTCGAGAAGAGTGAGAACACCTTGCAACTGGCTATTACCAGTCGTATCAAACTCTATTATCGTCCTGTCGGACTGACGTTGAAACCGGAGATTGCGGCAGAGAAGCTGCGCTTCAGTCGTCAGGGGACGGAGTTGAAACTCATTAATCCCACGCCGTATTTTCTGACGGTCACCGAGTTGAACGCCGGTACCCGAATCCTGGAGAATGCGCTCGTGCCTCCGATGGGAGAAGCCACGGTAAAAATGCCCACAGACGCCGGAACGGCCATCACCTATAAAACCATCAACGACTACGGTGCAGTGACTCCCCAGATGAAAGGGGTGATGCAGTAATACGGTGCCTGTCACATCGGTGGCGCATGCCACCGAGTGATGAAATATCAAGTTCCCCTTGAGCGATGTCTGTTGTCGCAGGGGGTCTTTTACTGAAGTAGGGAGCAGGCCGTTTCGGCTCACAGACCGTTATGTTTTCAGAAAGAATCTCTGTACGTCGTTACGTGCTGGCGCCACTTGCTGCGTTGATGGTACCGGTGTTTCCGATCAGCGCCGAGTTATATTTCAACCCCCGTTTTCTGTCTGACGACCCGGCGGCAGTGGCTGACCTCTCGCGGTTTGAAGGTGGTCAGGAACTGCCACCCGGCACTTACCGGGTTGATATTTATCTTAATAATGCCTTCGTTGCTACCCGAGATGTTGCATTTCAGGCACAGGAGGGGCAACAGGACTTGATGGCGTGTCTTACCGCCAAGCAGTTGCTTGGCTTCGGCGTCAATACTCGTACCATCCCCGGCGTGTCAGTGCTGGCTGCTGATGCCTGTATCCCATTCAAGGAGGTGATGCCTGATGCCACACAACAATTTGATACCAGCCAACAACGACTGTATCTGACTGTGCCACAAATCTATATGGGTAATACAGCGCGAGGCTATATCTCACCCGAGTATTGGGATAGCGGTATAACTGGTGCACGTCTGAACTACAGTCTTACCGGTAACCAAGCCCGCAGTCGTCACGGAGGCAATAGTCAGTATGCCTATATGAACCTCAATGGTGGGGTGAATATGGGGTCCTGGCGCCTACGAGATAATAGCACCTGGAGCTACAGCAGTGGCGGGGGGGCGACTGCACAAAAAAACACCTGGCAGCACATTAATACTTATGCCGAACGTGACATCGTTCCCTTGCGCTCACGCCTGACGCTGGGTGACAGTACCACCGCTGGCGATATTTTTGACGGTGTCCAGTTCAGAGGCATCCGTGTAGCCACCGATGACAATATGCTTCCAGACAGCCAGAAGGGGTTTGCGCCGGTTATTCGTGGTATTGCCAGGGGGACGGCCAAGGTATCGGTCCGCCAGAATGGCTATGAGATTTACCAGACAACGGTCCCGCCCGGCCCCTTCGAGATTAACGACCTGTATGCAGCAGGTAACAGTGGCGACTTGCAAGTGACTATCCGTGAGGCTGACGGCAGTACGCGCAGCTTCAATGTGCCTTATTCCTCCGTTCCAGCATTGTTGAGAGAGGGGCATTCTCGCTTTGAGTTGACGGTGGCGGAATACCGTAGTGGGAGTAGGCAGCAGCAATCACCGACGTTTGTTCAAGGGTCGCTAATGCGCGGTCTTCCCGATGGGTGGACCCTGTATGGTGGGGCGCAATTGTCTGACAAATTCCACGCATTCAACGCGGGTGTTGGCAAGAATATGGGATATTTTGGGGCCATGTCCCTTGATATCACTGATGCCAATGCCACGCTGCCGGATGACAGTGAGCATCGGGGGCAGTCAGTACGTTTCCTTTACAACAAGTCGCTGAGCGATACGGGGACCAACCTCCAGTTGCTCGGCTATCGCTATTCGACGCAGGGTTACTTTACGCTGGCTGACACTGCCTGGGAGAAAATGAGTGGTTATACCATCCAGACGCAGGACGGCCCGCTGCAAATCGAACCGAAATACACGGATTATTACAATCTTGCTTACAGTAAGCGTGGCAGGCTTCAAGTGAACGTTTCGCAACAAATTGGCCGAGAAACCTCATTGTATCTGAGTGCAAGTCGGCAGTCCTACTGGCGTACACGCAAAGCGGATGAGCAGCTTCAGGCGGGACTCAGCTCTGTCACGGGGGGCGTCAACTGGAGTATGAATTACAGCCTGACGAAAAATGCCTGGCAGGATGAGCGTGACCATCTGGTGTCATTCAACATGAGCATTCCATTCAGTTACTGGATGGGCTCCAACAGCAAATCGGTCTTGCGAAACTCGCGGGCCAGTTACAGCACATCGAATGACCTTGATGGAAAGATGACCCAACTTGCCGGTGTCAGCGGTACGCTGACCGAAGACAACAACCTGAATTACAGCGTACAGACCGGTTATTCAGGGGGGGGCAATCAGGGCAGCGGTTCAACAGGGTATGCCGCGCTGAACTACACCGGCCGCCTGGCGAATGCGAATGTCGGCTACAGCCAGAGCGACAGTTATAGCCAGCTCTATTATGGTGTGAGCGGCGGTGTTTTGGCCCACGAGAATGGCGTTACCCTCAGCCAACCGCTCAATGACACGGTGGTATTGGTCAAAGTACCTGGTGCAGGTAATGTGAAAGTGGACGGTCAGAAAGGCGTGCGAACAGACTGGCGTGGCTACGCTGTTATCCCGTATGCCATGAATTACCGTGAAAACCGTATTGCACTGGACACGAACACCCTGGCGAGCAACGTTGATTTGGAAGACGCCGTCACGACGGTCATTCCTTCGCAGGGGGCTATTGTTCGTGCTGATTTTCAGGCCAACGTGGGCCTAAAAGTGCTTATGACACTCAATAAAAATGGCAAACCGGTTCCGTTTGGGGCTATCGCAACCGCGTCGGGCAACCAATCCGGCAGTATTGTGGCTGACGGGGGGCAGGTTTATCTCACCGGCCTGCCATTGACGGGGCAGGTATTTGCCAAATGGGGGGATAGCCCCGAAGCGCAATGCAAGGCGGACTACCGGTTGCCACCGGAGAGTGCGCAGCGTGCGCTGAACGAAATCAGTGCGGAGTGCGAGTGAACAAGATGATGAACGGACGACTTTACTCCCTGTGCCTGTGTGGGGTGCTGTTCAGTGGTATCAGCCATACTGTTGACGCAAGCAAGATAACGATTACCGGCAACATACGCGATAACGCCTGTGCGGTTGCAGCTTCTTCCACCACAGTGAATGTGGACCTGTTGGTGAATGCAGCCAAGCAACTCAGTTCGGCCGGAGCGACTACGCCAGCGGTACCCTTCAGTATTGAATTGTCGCCCTGTGGTCCAATGGCGACGAATGTGAAAGTCGGGTTTACCGACACTAGCCGTATACCCGACACCCCCCTGCTGGCGCTGGATAACACGTCATCGGCAGCTGGAATGGGGGTACAACTGCTGGACAGCACCAGGACTGGCATAAAACTGAATGCCGACTCAACTAATCTCCAGTGGATCCCGTTAACAGGGGGGCAGCCCAATACGTTGAACTTTTATGCAAGACTGATGGCAACAGGGGCGACGGTGAGTGCTGGCACAGTGAGTGCCACCGCCGGTTTTACCCTTGAGTTTCAGTAAATGGAGCCTGGAAATGAAATATAAAAGTGCCGGGCTCTTGCTTGGCCTGTCTCTGATGTTGCCGTGGCTGGTACACGCTGCTGCTGATGTCACAATCACGGTTAACGGCAGTGTTGTTGCCAGGCCTTGTCAAACGCCTCCGGGCGATACCACGGTGGATTTTGGCGATGTCTATACCACGTCGCTGAATACCGCTAGGAGCACTACTGCATGGCAAGACATCACGTTGATTCTGAGCGGATGTCCCGTGGGAACATCAACCGTCAAGGCTACGTTCACTGGGCCGGCAGCGAGTAACGCGAACTATTACGCCAACAGCAGCATTACCGGCAGCGCTGGCGGTATTGAGCTGGAATTACAGGACAGTGCAAATGGTCTTTTGAATAACGGGGCGTCGAGGGATATACCGGTGGATTTTACAACCGGTACAGCGGAGCTGCCAGTCAAGGTGCGGGTGCGTTCGGAGAGTGGACAGCCCACCGAAGGCAATATTGAGGCAGTGATTAACGTGACTTACACCTACCAGTGAACGCAGGGACAAGAAAGAATAAGATGAAAAAAATCATGAAAGTGAAAGAACTGATGAAATTTGGTTTATTGCTGGCGCTTCTGGGTGGTTCCTCTCAAGCTATGGCTTTTTATTGTGCTGTATCGGGAGGTGGTTCTATAACAAACACTGGCGACCAGAATGTCGAGGTTTATCTAACCCCTGAAGTTCAGCAGAATCAAAACTTAATTATTGACTTATCTAGTATGATATCATGTAAATTTGGCACGGCTAATGAAAACCCAGTCCCTGGTGCCAGGGAGGAGGACTATTTATACATTGCAGGTGCTTCATATTCAGGTGGGGTGCTTGATGGTTTTAAGGGAAATATATACTACTATAGTGAGAATTACTCAGTGCCGGGTACTACTCAATCCACTGCCCGCGGTGTTTTCCCGAGAAAAAATGGATTAATTCCGATGGATGTAAAGTTATACCTTTCGCCGTTATCAAATAATAATGTAGCATCAGGCGTACTTATTGCAGAAAAGGCGCATATCGCTACATTAATAATGCAGCAAAGGAATAATGTTGATAACGGGGGGGAGCGACAAACATGGTTTATATATGCAAAAAATTCGGTCGTAATGCCAGTCGGTGGCTGCGATGTTTCTGCGCGCGATGTAAGCGTTACTCTTCCCGCGTATGATGCAACCTCAAATCAAACGTTCTCAGTGCCACTGTCGGTCAATTGCCCCAGTGGTAACAAGAATTTGTCGTATTTTTTATCGGGTACGACAGCCGATACCGCAGGGAAAATATTCAGTAATACGTCAACCTCTTCTCCTGCCAGCGGTATAGGGATACAGATGTTGGACCAAAACAATAATGCGATTACGGTCAATAATGCCGTACTCCTGGGAACAGTCGGTAATACGCCGGTCAATCTGAATCTCAAAGCTACCTATGCACAAACCGGTGCTCAGGTTACTGCAGGCAATGTCCAGTCCGTTATTGGGGTGACATTTACCTATCCGTGAATGAGCTCTGTTGCATTAGATAGGATGCTGTTTTTATGATCTCATCTGCAGGTTCTGTCGCATTAACGGGCACAGGCCAGCCAAAGTGGGTGTTGCCGATTATTTAGGCAGCCAACAGATAAAATTGTTCCGCAGGTGACAATACCTCACTTTCCGGATGCTGATATTGTCCTTTGCGTATCATGTGGATCAATTCGATGCCCGCCAAAAGCCCCTGTGCCCGTCGAAACGATTTGAATCCCAGCATCGGTCTTATCCGGCGTTTGATATTGCGGTGATCTTGCTCAACCAGATTGTTTAGGTACTTACTTTGCCTCACTGTAATCGTTTCCTCATCGGGTTTGTCGGCGTTGAGCGTGGCCAAAGCCGCTGTGTTGGCCCCACTTTTATCGATAGTGACCCCCTCGGGTTCGCCGTGATGACGTATGGCCTTGCGGAAGAAGCGCAATGCGGCGGCGGCATCACGTTTGGCAGTGAGCAGAAAGTCGATTGTCTGGCCTGATGTGTCAACAGCCCGGTACAGATACTTCCACTGCCCGTTCATTTTGATGTAAGTTTCATCCATTCGCCATCGACGACCCACCGAACGTTTATGCCGGCGGAATGCCTTGTCCAACAACGGCACCAGACGGATAACCCAGCGATGCAGTGTGGAATGGTCAACAGCAATGCCGCGTTCAGCCATCATTTCCTCGAGATTGCGCAAGCTAAGGGCATAAGCCAGATACCAACGCACACATTGCGCGATGATATCGATGGGATAATGCAAGCGTTTAAAGGCATTTCTGATCAGAGACATTAATAGGCAACATTACAAAAAAACAGCATATTACCTGACGCCGCCTTAACGCGACAGAGCCGTGTTAACGGTGGCCGTTTGTTGATCAAGGAGCGGCCGATTTAAATTTGAACTTAGTACCCTCTATTGGACAAACGTACAATATAATTGTCGACCTATCGCAGTATGTAGAATGTTATAATGAGAGTGGGAATGGTCATCCTACTGACTTTTTTTTAGTCGAGGGTGGGTCATCGGTAAATATATTAAGTCGTTTCAGTTCGTTTTTAAAACTTGGTGGTAATTCCCCAATTGTTTTTCCGCTAGCTAATGATAGCTTACCTTATGGGTTTCCTGCTATTGATCATCAACCTCGAGTTCGATTGCCTCTTTCTCTTTTATTCTCTCCTGTGGGGGCGGCAGGTGGGCAAAACATTACAAGTGGCACGAAAATTGCCACGTTATATATGAGGAAGTATCATGGTGCACCGGGGACGGATGAGCTGTGGTTCACTTGGAGTCTTTATGCTGCCAATGATGTATCCATTCCGACAGGTGGTTGTAATGTTTCATCTCGTAACATCAATATAAATCTTCCAGAGTATTCTTTAAATTCCTCGCCACAAAATGTCGGTCTGTCAATTAGCTGTCCCAGTCAGATAATGAACATTAATTACTCTCTTGGAGTTAATAATTGGGATAGTGCTGGTAATGTCTTCAATAATATAGCTACCAGATCACCTGCTCATGGGGTGGGCATTCTGATGCTGGATAATAACAATAATCCAATCGTGCCGAATCAAGAGGTTAATGTGGGTAATGTAAGTGGAACACCGATTAATATCGGCCTCAAAACAAGCTATAAAGTCATTCCCGGACAGCAGGTTACTGCAGGCAGTGTTCAGTCTCTTATTGAAGTAAATTTCACTTACCAGTGAATATTTGACTCTAATGGAATGGACGGTGCGCTGGGCAAAGTTGCACTGATCTTGAGGGTGAATCGGCTTTGTTGAATAAATCGAACTTCTGACTGCAATCAGGATCAGATCACCACACTCTTGATCCTGTAGCGGTATGGGTATGTGCACATCAAGATGTAAGTGCAGTGCATCAAGGAGTAAGGTGGTATTGAGACTATAATTTCACAGCGACAATGTCCATCATGAATGATCTGCGCCCCAGATCTTGGACAACCTTATGCAGCTTGCCTTAGTCGGTATTCTATCGGACTAAGACCTCCAAGTTTTTCCTTTATCCTCAATTGGTTATAATAAGCAATGTATCCGATGATGTCTCGCCTCAAGTCGTTCACATTTTTATATTCATTGAGGTAATAACATTCAGATTTCAATGTTCCAAAAAAACTGTCTATAGCCGTATTTCTGCCATCCCTTCCTAGTTACGTAAACTCAGTGAGTAAGCCAGAGACTAGCGAACACATTGCGTGAAAATACAATGGGATAATGCAGGCGACAGAAGGTGTTTCGAATCAGAGGTATGGGTAGGTAACATCACAAAAATGGCATATTACCTAACCATGCCTAAATGAAGCAGCGCCGTACTAATCGGAATTAGTACCGATATTTTTTAGAGAACTCACCCGTGGTATACTTTCCACGCGATATATTAACAGCACCAGAAACTCTTATCTCTGGCCGAAAGAAAGAGTTTATGATGTTGTTAAGCTGTTGAGTGTCACTAGTCGTGAGAATTAATGTTCTATCCTCATCAGAAAGAAGTCTGCTCGCACTGATTATATTATAGGCCAGGCCATAAATTGATGCGTCTCTACCATGGAACATAACATCGAAGATGCTAAGACTTTGCCTTCCACTCTGTAGTATTTGCTTTCCATTACTACTTATACCCTCAATGTGTACATTTACCCATTCCATGAGTAATTGATCTAATAACGTCATTGATGCATATTTCAAAGACTCGTGATTGAATTTTATTTTGTAATATAAATTTCCGAATCGACTACATGATTTCCAGATCGGCTCTCCAGCTTCTAAAGAAAAGAAAACGTAATCCTCATTTTTTAATGAATCAATATCAGACTCAGAGTTACTTAAGTATTTTACATTATCCTTTAAAAGTCGAGTTCGTGATTTTAAACATATATTTTCATGGCTATCCTCAATTCTATTTTTAGTCGCATGTACAAGATAAAAATCCTGCCGCATAAAAAAGTCCAAGAATGATTTTTCCCCTTTACTAAGTTGCTTTGTTTTCATGAAGCTGTCTGCAAAGTTGTATCGCGATATCATCTGAAAATCGAGCTGTTCATAATGCTTTATTCTTTCAGCATCTTTTTGGTATTTTTTGACAAAGTCAGAGATGGAGTCGGCCCAAAGAGGATCGCTATATCTATGAATTTTCTTTCGGTCATCTTGAAAATACTTGCCAGAACGCATGGTTGTGTAGGCCGATTTTGCAGACTGTAACCGTTTCTTTTCCAAAAAATTAATGAAAAAACGGGTTATTATTTCACTTGCTTGGTTCTCTGTCATTAATTAATCGCTAAATTTGTGGTGAAAAGTATGCATGAAGTTACATATTTCTCCGTTAGAAGTCAATAATCAGTCTTGAGTGATTATTACTGTGCGCGTTAACGGGCTATATCCTCGTAGTCAATGAAGAGGCTCCGTCGCATTAGTGACATGACGCTGGAAAAGTTGTATCGATAGTAACCACCTCGGGTTTGCCTCGATGGTCAATAGCCTTGCAAAAGAAGCGCCGCAATGCAGCTGCAGCGCCCCATTTGGTGGTCAGCAAAAAGTCGATGGTTTGAGCAGCAGCATGGAATGACCAACAACAATACCGCGCTCTACCATCATCTTTCCCTGGTTGCGTAAACTCAGTGAGTAAGCCAGATAACAGTGAGTATATTACGCGATGATATCGGTGGGGTTAATGTAACCGTTTAAAAGTTTTTAGTATCAGGGGCATGATCAGGTAGCATCGCAAAAAAAAGCATGCTACCTGACGATGTCTTAATGCGGTAGCACCATATTAAACCTTAAAATGAATAACTTAATTTTGCGCCCATCGCCTGGTTATTATAACCAGGGGCCCAATCTAGGCTGTAATCAGCAGTCAGCATCACGTTGTTTTTGCTGACCAAGTTTGCCCCCAAGGATAATGAGCTGGCATTTGCGGCACTGGACGGCAACTTTGTTCCGAACCGCGTCTCACCAGCGACATCCGCAGAAAATTGTGCATTAATCTGTTCGCGAGAATTATGGTACTCATGTAGCCAACTGAGTTGAACGTAAGGTGATAAATGACCATAGTCAGTACTCAGTTGTTGCTCTACCCTCATTCCTAAAGAACTCTTGAGGGATGTAGTATTCAATGCATCGACTTTTAAACCAGCCCCATTTCCCTGGGATTCTCTGTAATCATTCTGTCGCAACGTGCTATAGCTCAGGCCAAGCATAGGGGTAAAGATTGTTCCTGCTCGAAGCGTTATTGGGTACCCCGCTTTCACTGTAGCCAAATACTGCATACCGTCAAAGTTAGCTTGGGCATTACCCGCAAAGCCAGTAAAAGCTATTGCTCTTTGTGAATCATATTTATGCTTCAGTGCACCAAGTGACATATCAAGAAGCCAGTCTTCACTGCTGTAGCTCGCATAGCCCAGTAAGCCATGTGAATTCAACTTCACAGTGCTGCCATCATTATTGTCCCTTAAATTGCTTCTGGTATTTGCATAACTGTATAGCGTTCCTACGCGCAAATTATCACCCAACAATCTGTCTGCACCAATGTGCAAACCACCATAGGTTGCACGATAGCCTGAAACCAAATCCCGCTCACCTTGTTTGCTGATACCGCCAAACGGTTGCATCCAGAGTCCCTGGGGAACACTGCCATCTTTCATTGGCTCAGTACTGGCAACCCGGCGCTGTACTGCATTAAGCATGGCTCCACTGATAAGATTTGCCCCGCCAACCGCAGCGGCAGTATTCGCCGTAGGTTCTAACTGTGCCCCTGCTTGGTTGACGGTATTGGAACTTTCCGTAGCGGCCAAGGCTAATCCCGCATTATGTAGTTCCATCAAGGCATAATCTACTCCGGTGACATAAGAGAATAGCCCCTCAAATACAGATGGTGTATTAGAATTATTTGTTGCTATATTCAGACCTGGATCAACAATAATAGGTTTATCGATGATTGGCTCACCAATGATTGTCTGATCCCCTTCTGACGCTTCAACCAAAGTGAGAACCAAGGTATTAACTCCTTGCTCATGTCTCTGCTCGTTAGTCCCTTCAATTTTTATTTCACCATCATATCCCTGAGCCAATGCACTTACATTCTGGCCCAATTCAAGCTGATCAGCACGCAGCACTAAAAAACGCTGGTTTTGGGTAAACTGATAATCTTTAGAAATAAGTTCGAGCTTTGCACCATCTTGTAACTCAGCCTTGCCACTTACATGAAGCGCCCCGTGTGTCACATTATCAGAAACACCAAATTTTAATGTTGCATCTTTTTGTAACTGATAGTCACCCACCAGGTTAATTTTTTTATTAATCTCAGTTGATGTGTGGCTGGCACTGACTATGGGCTTCCCCTGCCCATCAATATCTTCACTTAAAATACCAGAAACTAAGGTCACCGGCTTGTCAATAGTTTTATCATGGAGAGTAATAATGAGATTATCCTTCCCTCCTGATTGTGTTTTTTCCGCGCGGACATCCCCCTGCCATGCTGCGGCATTCGCTTCAATCTCCCCAAGATTTAAACTTTGAGCCTGTAAAACCAAAAAGCGTTGTCCACCAACAAAAACGTAGGTGCGTGGTTTAAGTTCAAATTTAGCACCGTCTTTAACAGTGGCGTCGCCAGTAACCTGTAAACTGCCGTATGCATTTTTATCCGTCACACCAATATACAGACTTGCATCTTTTTCCTGTATATAATCGCCGTCCACTGTAATTGCCTGGTCAAGCAGCAACGTGCTACCGCTCCGGTTCACCATTGCTTGGCCTTCACCAACGCTAACGTTGGTGTTTATTTGTTGGTAGCTATAATAGCCTTGTTTGCCTGGTTCAAAAACGATATCTGAATTTATCGCCGTGATCTGCCCAAGTTGCCCCGCTATTCCTGTCAAAACCCCCCGGTTTTTCTTTACTCCCTCCTTTGATAATGATTGGCCCCGACCCTGTATGTTCGATACCCCCGACGATTTCGCCATTATTCTGAATACTGATTGTTGGCGTTCCCGCTTTACCGACATTGTAGATTGCATAAGTGATGCCAGAGATGACACCATCATTAATTATCTCCGGTAGTTTGGCACTGTCGTTATAAATTCCGATATCACCTTGGATAATTCCGCTATTGCTGAAACTGTCAATCTTAGCAATTCCATTCATACCATTAAGATAAATGGAAAATTCATCACTAATAATTGAACCACTATTGATTAATGATGAGATAGTACCTTGAGTATGAATAGCAATCTCTGAGCCAATAATACTTCCTGCATTATTTAGCGTTCCAATAGCGCCATCATTGCGGATCCCCGTCGGCCCATCAATAACACCTGATAACTGATTGTCAAAATTTGAAATCGTGCCAGTCTTGCTCAATGTCACTGCACGTGATGGATCTCTTCCTAGCAATGTTCCAATATGCCCCCTATTAATAAAGTTTTCTATAACACCCCCATTTCTCACTGAAGTACCAGCATAAGAGGAAATAACCCCATTGGTATTGTTGATAAAATTTAAAATATACCCTGAATTATTTACACCAAAGTCAACATCAGGGATTATACTTCCATTATTTTCAAAGTTATCCAAATAATCATTTTTGTTTATACTTTGCATTGTTTGAATGATTTCATTGGGTAAGATATTGATGTCTTGAATAGTTGGTGTGGTATCAGCCAAAACACTTCTTGAAGAAAAAATAAAAAGTGATATCGCCATGCTTAATACATTAAGCTGAAATGGGGTATTATTGCTGGAGATTTTTATTTCATTATTACTGCAAGGTGATTTTTTAATGTCATCAGAAAGGTAATTGCCTTTAAACATGGTGATTCCTCTTGAATTTAATAATATCGAGCGCTGGTGCTGATACATCCACTAACAACGGATGCCAAGTTAAAATGTTTTATTTACACAAATAATAGGTGCTCATGCTGCAGCCAAAAATCTGCCGCTATGTTTTGCGCATAGCATAATGAAATATGGCATGCTGAGCGATGTTATTAATGAAATTGTTTGAATGATTTTAGAGTGAATCCCCCGGAAGAACGTTGTGAAAATACAATTAAAAAATCGTTATTTTAGCTAAGAAATCTATCAGGTAGGTTGCTATGCTCTTATCGAATAAACGCAGTCTAAAATCGGGTTGCATACCGTGAGTAATGAGAAGAGTGAAGTCAAAGCATTTTATTAACACCTTTGGTATGCACTAATGTTGATCATACTCAGGACGCTTTTTATTTACCAGAATGGACGAAATTATACAGCACACCAATTTAATCAGTCAAGGCTGTTTTATTACTTTATGGCTGATTCTCAGAAAACTACATTCCATTGATGTTAACTAATTGAGTGAAAGGGTTATTTCGCATTAAGGCGCTGTTAGATAGCATGCAATTAAATGCATTACCTGCATATGATACTGAAGCCTGACTCAGTGGTTACAACCAACGAGAAACCTAAAAGATTCGATGCGGTGTCGCTGATGCTGTTCTGTGCATTTGAGCAGGTATGGCTTCCTGATTGGCTGCTATAGGAATCAGCATAAGCAGTTCCGGTAAGTGAGTTCAGTAACTATATATAACATCCTAAAAAATAGCTGATTACTAAACTGCACTTTAACGTAACTCATCTGTGCAAAGGCTTGCTACGGATTATTTACACCTCCTTTAATTAATCAGTCTTGACTGATTTATAATATGTACTATAAGGCACGAGCAACTATGCCTACGCGTTCCGTCTTATGGCCACTCTATGTGAGAGTTTTGGTTGGATGTTAAATTCGGTATGTTCTTAATTTTATTGTTTTAATCAATGTTATGGTGAAAAAATGCAACTGAACAAAATCATGATGGCAGCTGTACTGAGTCTGTCTGCCGTTTCTGTCGCCCATGCCAACCAGGGGCAAGGTGACATCCTGTTCACTGGCTCCATTGTTGATGCGCCTTGCTCGATAGCAGCGGACTCCATCGACCAGACTGTTTCGCTAGGGGCTATTTCCAATGCTGCGTTGAGCGCTA
Source organism: Serratia sp. JSRIV006 (assembly GCF_019968685.1). Taxonomy (NCBI): domain Bacteria; kingdom Pseudomonadati; phylum Pseudomonadota; class Gammaproteobacteria; order Enterobacterales; family Yersiniaceae; genus Serratia; species Serratia sp. JSRIV006. Next base: position 4,813,953 of record NZ_CP074137.1, on the reverse strand, counting down.
ACACTAACACCGGTGAATCAACGCCGATGCCGTTTACCATTCAGCTGGAGAACTGCATCGTTACAACTGGCACTACCCCAGCCAGTGCCAGCAAGGTTCAGGTTACGTTCCAGGGGGCCTCATCCGCCTATGACGCAGATAGCCTGGCACTGGTCGGTGGTAATGCGGCTGGCGCTTACATCCTCCTTAAGCAGGCCGACGGAAAAAAGGTAAAGGTTGGTACGGCGACCACCTTGCAGCAGTTTACTGACGGCGCATCTCCGGCTCTGACCTTTACGGCGAGCCTGAAAGGCAATGGTGGTACTGCAGTCATTACGCCGGGTAGTTTTAGCGTCCCCGTCCAATTTCAACTTGCCTACCAGTAAATCTCAATATTTGTTTGACCCGTCCCGTGGCCTGCCGCCACGGGCTATTTCACCAATTGGAGTCAGCTGATGACGTGGATTCAGTGGGGACAGAATCGGGTGGCGCCTTTCCTGTTGATAAGTTTGACCGTCGGTTTCGTGAGTGAGGCCTCCGCCCGTGATGCCGGCCATGGGCGTGTCAGCATGAAAGGGGCTATCGTCGAGCGCCCCTGCGCCATTGATGTGGGGGATCGTGACCAGACGCTGGTAATGGACACAATTCCTGTTAGCCAGATTGTGCGTGACGGGCGAGGCCCTCAGAAGGCCTTTTCCATTCGTCTGGTGGATTGTGTGCTGTCACGGCTTGACCCACATAAACCCGACTGGCAGGGCTTTACCGTGACCTTTGACGGGGAAGGTGACTGGGGGCATTTTGCGGTGTCCGGTGAGGCGAAGGGGGTTGCGGTGGCAATAGCCGACGAGGTGGGCAACCAGGCCCAGCCGGGGCGGATGATGCCCCCGGCCGCTATCATCCCCAGCGAGATGCTCTTGCGTTATACCGTGAATCTGGTTGGCAATCGGGAAACGTTACGTGCTGGGGACTACCACTCGGCAATACGTTTCAGAATGGATTATTACTAAGAGTTTCTCTATGGTGCATTTTTTTCCCCGTACCCTTTCTGCCATGCTTTGTCAAGCGGGGCTCGGCTCCACCCTATTGCTGGGGTCGGTGGTGTTCGCCCATGCCGATGATATTCAGTTCAACAGCGACATCCTGGATTTGAAGGACCGCAGCAATATTGACCTGAGCCAGTTCGCGCAAAAAGGCTTTATGCGCCGTGCAAAATCCGGGCAGGTGATGAAGATCTGACAGTGGATTTTGGTACCTTGGTGGACAAGTATCTGTATACCAATACACGGACGCTGGGCAAGACGTTCTCGCTGCACCTGGAGGACTGTGATACCAGTGCGTCGAGCTGGGTTAAGCTGACGTTCAATGGGACGGAAAACGCAAATCTACCGGGTTTGTTGGCGGTTGATACTGGAAGTGGTGCGAGCGGGATTGGTGTGGGGATAGAGACGGCGGGTGCGAGTGCGGTGCAGTTGCCCCTCAATGTGCAGGGGCCAGAAAACCTGCTGTCGACTGTGAGTACGACGACGGTGCTGAACTTTAAGGCCTATGTGCAGGGTGAACCGCAGGCACTAGCGAACAAGACGATAGGGCGCGGGGCATTCAGTGCGACGGCGACCTTTGTGCTCGAGTATGAGTAGCGGCTGAAGCAAGCAACGTGGTGATTTATTCCCGTTGAGGGTAAAGGCTAGATATCCAGTATAAATAACAGGGAATACCCGTTACGGATGGCTAGCCCAAAGGCAAATAAGCCAATGTCATTACGATTATTATTCCGTTTATCAAATGGTTAAAAAAGAATTATGCGTACGCTAACTCTCGTGGAAACCTTATGCACGGCTGCCATCCTTGGTTGTGCTTATCCAGCACAGGCATTCATTTGTAAAACACCTTCTATGCCAAGTTGGCTGTTTCTTAACAGTGGTGGGACCATAGACGCTCTTGTGGATATTGTTCCTGGTAGTGATGGCAACTCGGTAACATACGGGCCTATCGAACTTTCTTGCAGGTATGGATACGATCTCCCAATTTCAGGAAGGCGTTGCACCAATGACTTGGACAACGATATGTATGTGGATCCTAATGGACTAACGATTCCATTTGTGAATTCCGTTTCGGGTCTCAAAGGGGGATTGCTGCTGAATGGTACAAAAATACCTATTCCAATACCATCGACCACCAAGATTTTAAGTGCTCCTTGTTATGTACCCGTCGGTGGCTCCAAACCCGGGGCAGATACAACAGGTCCGGCAGTGACCCCCAATATGACTTTCTACATCGAGAGGTCTGCGAGGCCTGTTTCGCTTCAGATTAATAGTGGGGATATTATCGGTAGATTCAGCACAAAGACATATGTTGCCGAAGGTGGAACTTTATCTAGTCCCTCCCCCCTGACTCTAAACCTTATTGCAAGAAATTCGATAAACCTTTGGCCCAACACCTGCACCATCAATGGTGGTGGTCCCCTAGATATCGATTTCGGCAGCGTGATTGATTCCAAAATTTCCACCGTTCCTACAGCCCTCGGTCAATACACAAAACCGATAACATTTACCTATAGTTGCTCTGATCAAACGGTGACACAGGCCATTGGCATTACTCTGCAGGCCCCAGATACTGCGTCGTTCAATAACAATTTAATCGGTACTAGCAACGGCGCACTGGGAATTGCCCTGGTCAAGGGGACCAGTGTTGTACCGGTGAACAGCACGTACAACTCGCAAATGGTGAATGGTTCCGGGAGTGATAATATCACCTTCAATCTGGTGAGAAGCTCAGGACAGTTGCCCGCGACAGGGGATTTTAATGCTTCAGCCGTCCTGCAAATCGGCCTGCCTTGATTTATTACAAACCAGTGATGATATGAATACCCGCCTATGTTAACAGCCAAAAGTGCGTTGAGTAAAAAATATTTTCAAAGTAATTGATGTAGGTGACGGCAGCTTTTGTTCTGGAGTGGGAATCGGACTGAAATAAAGGGTGACTTTAATCGCTGCTCAGCATGTGTGAGTGGTTTGAAGGCACGGTGATTAAATTATGTAATTATCATAAGATACAGGCGATTATTAGAGGCTCAGTAAAGTATGAAGTGTTTTATTAAATTAATGATGTTTTTTGCTTTAAGTATACAGCCAATGTTAGCATGGGCAATGGAGTGTCGAGTTAATGAGGGGCAGATTTTTCGTGTCGGAACTAATAACACTACGAATGCGAGTGTGCAGTTAAATCCAAATTTTGGTAATGTATACAGTTATGGCGATCTTAAGCTGCAGTGCAGGTATGAAATCGGTAGTATAACAAATAGAGCGGATTTCATTTATACCAGCGCTGATGCTTTTTCTTTACCTTTTTCGCAGGGAATAAAAGGAGGGCTTTTCATCAATGGAGCTCAAATAGACATGCCTGTTTCTGGGGATATTTTCGTAGTGAAATTAAACGATGATGGAAACTGGTATAATGTTAATGTAACACCTTTTATAAAGCCCGCAGAATATCCGTTATCACTAAACATTGGCAATAACACAAATATTGGTACATTGAAGCTTTATCAGAGGTCAGGCTTGAGTAATGGGCAGCAAGACCCTAATAGAAATCCTTTAACTATTAATCTTATATCCAGCACTAATATTACTCTATGGCCCAACACCTGCACCATCAATGGTGGTGGTCCCCTAGATATCGATTTCGGCAGCGTGATTGATTCCAAAATTTCCACCGTTCCTACAGCCCTCGGTCAATACACAAAACCGATAACATTTACCTATAGTTGCTCTGATCAAACGGTGACACAGGTCATTGGCATTACTTTGCAGGCCCCAGATACTGCGTCGTTCAATAACAATTTAATCGGTACTAGCAACGGCGCACTGGGAATTGCCCTGGTCAAGGGGACCAGTGTTGTACCGGTGAACAGCACGTACAACTCGCAAATGGTGAATGGTTCCGGGAGTGATCATATCACCTTCAATCTGGTGAGAAGCTTAGGACAGTTGCCCGCGACAGGGGATTTTAATGCTTCAGCCGTCCTGCAAATCGGGCTGCCTTGATTTATAGCGCAGGGCTCGTGGAGCTTAACTATTTAGTAACATTATCACCGGGGGTGAATAAGTCATCTCTAAACCTGGTAATCAGGTCATGACACTGGAGGAGAGATGCAGAATACAGTAGGCAATAATGTTACATAAATGCTTAACTCTCTTGACCAAAGTTGCCACATAGCGTTTTAGAGCCGAGAGCTGCGGCATTGTAGTCCCTCCAGTTTTTAGTACCACCGCCAATGAGGATCTCCGTTCAGTTTTTGCCTCGCATAGATTACTGGTGGCACATTGCCAAGTGAGCTATGCGGGCGTTCCTCGTTATATTCTGTACGCCAGTTTTCTGTTAACTCTCGCACTTCCGAAAGCGTTCGGAACAGATACATATCAAGTATCTCTGTTCGCAATGTTTTGTTAAATCGCTCGATAAATCCGTTCTGCATCGGTTTGCCTGGCTGAATAAAATCAAGTATCACTCCGTGGCATTCTGCCCATTCGGCTAACGCTGCTGCTGTGAGTTCTGGCCCGTTATCACTTCGTATAAAAGCGGGGTAACCTCTTTCTGCACTGAGTCGTTCCAATATACGAACAACACGATGAGCCGGTATATTCAAGTCAGCTTCTATGGCCAGCGCTTCTCGATTAAAATCATCGACTACGTTGAATAATCTAAACCGCCGCCCGTCCAGCAACGCATCACTCATAAAATCAACCGACCAGCAGTGGTTCATTTTAAGCGGAGTAACCAAAGGCTGTGGATGCCGGTTAGGTAAGCGTTTTTTTCCTTTGCGCCTGAGGTTGAGTTTTAACAGGCGATAGAGTCGATAAACCCGTTTTGCATTCCATGACCGTCCTGCCTGGCGTAACTTATTGAACATCAGGCCGAAGCCATAGGCCGGATATTGATGTGCCAATTTTTGTAATGCCTCGATCACCGGCATATCCCGTGCCGTGTTCGGGCAGTAATGCAACAGGCTTCGACTCATCCCCATAATTCGGCACCCGCGTCGTTCGCTGGTCTGATGTTCCTTCATGACGTAACGCACCAGCTCACGCTTTTCAGGCACCGTTAAAGTTTTTTTGCTACAACATCCTTAAGAATTTCATGGTCTAAGCTCAGGGATGCATACATCTGTTTTAGCCGCCGATTTTCCTCTTCCAGCTCTTTCATGCGTTTGATATCAGAGGATTCCATACCGCCATATTTGGATTTCCAGTTGTAGTAGCTGGCTTCCGATACACCGTTTTCGCGGCACACATCCTTCACATGCCGGCCACCTTCAACTTCTTTCAGTACTCGCAGGATCTGGGTTTCAGTGAAACGCGCTTTCTTCATGATGAGCCTCCGTTGGTTGCGTTTTAACCAGAGAACTCCATTAAACTGTAAGACTAAATTCAGGGGGCACTACAGAATCATGGTCAGCATTCTCAATACACGTAATGGAGGGCTGTTTATACAGGCAACGATGACTTTGAAATGTGCTGGTTATGAATGATCGGAATCAGATACTCGTATTCCAAATGTAATATTTTATCGCTGTCGAATGAATAATGAAACTGTGTTAGATCGTATCCTTCACGGCGCACCAAGTTAAATAGAGGGAAGAGTTTAGTATAAATACTGACGATTTGTTCATGTAAATCGACGGGTTTTCCCGAATAACGGAATCGGCAAAACTTCCCACTGATTTCCGGGAGTTCACGTAGAATATGCCCATTTGCGTACTTTCTATCGATAGCGACAATATAGTCAACCTTGACTTGTTCACCGGCAGGTATAAAACGAGTCAATGCATAAGTTTTTTCAGGGCGCAGTTTAAATTGGTTATAAAATCGTTCTTTTATTTTATCACCAATATCAGCATGTGAGTTATCTAGCTTCTCAACAGGTAAATGGTAAGAATAATATTGTCCCGATAGTGAGTACTCTTCTGGGGCGATATTCACATAATCAATCGAAATGTCTTTAGGAGGAACCAATGACAGAAGAGGTTCTAGGTGATTGAAGTGATATTGCCGCGCATTACGATAAGCACCGGGAGTTTCGCCAAAATGTTTTTTGAAGCAACGTGCAAACGTTTGTTGTGTGTCAAACTGGTATTCTAACGCAATTTTCAGGATGCTTTTCTGTGTGTAGCGTAAGGAGAGGGCCGCAAGATAGAGACGGCGAGCTCGGATGTATGCGGCTATAGAACGATGAGTTTGTTGGCGGAACATGCGTTGTAAATGCCACTTTGAATAGCCGGATCTTTCAGTAATGATATCCAAAGAAAGTGGGTTACAAAGGTTTTTGTCGATCCATACCAATAACTCCGAAATATGTTTTTCCTGCGCCAGCATCATTTATTCTCAATTCATTACTCATTTATCTGACAGGAAGTTACTCTGCCAGTATGTCTCTGTCGGTTTGTTTCGCACAATAAATTAGAGGTGAAAGGAGAAGGGATTCACCATTTCTTAATTGAAACACTTATTAATATCAAATTTTTATCCATAATTATTAAACAAATGTATAGGCAGCAATGCTATTAGCTCTGGGAGATAGTACAACAACACAAAAAAATAATCAACCACGCTTGATTATTTTTTTGTGTTGTTGTAAAGTGGCTGACATATTCAGTGTTTCGTACCATTACAATCGACAAGATTTGCATGAGGTGTTTTTTGTCAACTAAATTTACAGCCATTTCTCCATGTTTACATCGCTTGACAGTCTGTGGTGACCCAAGTACTGCAAAATTGATCTTCTCGTGAGTATTTTAATCAACTCAACCTTTTGATCTTTAATCGCTAATTGTAAACATAGAGGTCGTCAGCCGTTGAGGTTTGACGAAGTCATTGGCAATAGCGTCGACATTTCAACCTGTCACTTATTTGTAGAACCACATATGAGCAGCACACAGCACAAATTAAATAAAGATAAGTCCCCTCGGGTACAGATTACATACGACGTAGAAATAGGCGATGAACAAAAGATTAAAGAGTTACCTTTGGTGATCGGTGTACTCGGTGATTTTACGCAGCCTGACAATACGTTGCGTGAACGTAAGTTCCTTAATATCAATAAGGATAATTTCAGCGAGATCATGTCGTCAATGAGGCCAGAGGGTGAGTTTCTTGTCGACAGCGTGTTGCCGGGCAAAGAGGGGAAACTGTCGGTTTCTCTGGTCTTTAACCATATTGACGATTTCTCGCCAGATCATATTGCTGGGCAAATTGAGCCACTACGAAAACTTGTCGAGCTGCGGGAGATTTTGTGCGATCTACGTAACCGTGCAGCTGGTAATGAAATGTTGAAAGAACATCTGCTCACGTTGCTACAGCAACCCAAGCTTATCTCATCAGTATCAAGTCAAACAAAGGATGGTGAGTGATGGCTATCGAATCCAAATTGTTCCAGGGCATGCCTGCTGTGGTTAACGAGGGTTATTTGAACCAAGTCATTGATAACACTCAGGCGATCCGGCGAGAATCTGATCGGTATCGTATGCAAACGCAGCTCCGTCATTTCCTGACGGAAGTCGTTTCTGGTGCAATTGTGGTTTCTAGTGATCTTATTGGGAGTATTGAAGGTCGCATTGCTGCAATTGATGAACTTCTGTCCAGACAAATCAGTCTCATCATTCATGCACCGGAGTTTCAGCGTAAAGAGTCATCCTGGCGCGGGCTGCATAAACTCGTACAGGCAAGCGCTACCGAGAATACTCAGATTCGATTGTTGCAATGTACCAAGCGTGATTTAAGCAAAGATTTTAAGTCCGCTTCTGATTTTGACCAATCGACCTTGTTTAAATGTGTGTATGAAAGTGAATATGGCACATTTGGTGGCGTGCCTTTTGCTGCATTTATCGGCGATTTTCAATTCGATAATACCCCCCAGGATATTGAGCTGCTGGAGCACATTTCCCATGTTGCTGCTGCGGCGCATGCCCCTTTTCTGAGCGCTATTGCGCCCGGAATGCTGTCGATGAACAATTTCTCTGAAATGCAGGCACCACGCAATCTGGCAAAGCTTTTCGAAACCAGTGATTACGCCCGCTGGCGTTCTTTTCGGCAAAAAGAGGATAGCCGTTACATCGGCTTGACACTTCCCCAAGTCCTCGGGCGGATGCCTTACGGGGCAAGAACAGTGAGTGTCGACACCTTCAATTTTACTGAGTACCTGCGTGAAGATGCGGTGGGTTCTGACTACCTGTGGGTTAACTCTGCCTATGAATTGGCGGGGCGTATCGTACAATCCTTTGAAGAGTACGGCTGGTGTGCCTCTATTCGAGGCGTGGAGGGGGGAGGGCTGGTTGACGCGCTGCCGGCGTACCATTACATCGCGGAAAACGGCGAGCGTTTGATGCAGTGCCCAACACAAATCGCCATCTCTGACCGCAGAGAGAAAGAGTTATCTGACCTTGGTTTCATTCCTTTGGTGCATTGTAAAGGGACGGATTATGCAGCGTTCTTTGCGGTGCAATCGGTCAACAAACCGCGTGAATATAATTCTGAACAGGCAAATATCAACGCCCATCTTTCTACACAGCTACAATATATTCTGGCGACATCGCGTTTTGCTCATTACCTGAAATCTATCGTGCGGGACAAAGTAGGCAGTTTTATGTCGCGTAATGAATGTGAGGAGTATTTGCAGAAATGGCTCATGCAGTACGTTGTCGCTTCAGATAATGCAGGACCGGAAACCAAAGCCCGACATCCGTTACGCGAGGCCAGTGTTGAAGTTGTTGAAGTACCAGGGTTTCCTGGTACTTACCGTGCCATTGCTTATCTAAAACCCCACTTCCAGCTTGAAGGTTTAAGTATGTCTTTGCGATTAGTCGCAAACTTACCTGCAACAGTCAGTATTTAACATCATTAATGTATTGGATATTCATAATGGCAAAGTTGAAAGACTGTCAGTTTATTGAAATTAAAATTGACAATAAAGTGGTCTCTGGTTCTTCTGAAGAAAAAAAATACAAGAACTGGATGGAGGCTTATTCTCCGGAAGGGCTTTCCACCTATTCGGGTAAAGATGGTGCCCACTTTGAATCTGTCCATGCTTCTATTCTGGTGACAAAGGATAGCAGCAACTTGTATGAAAAATACTTACAACGTGGCTATAAAAAAATCACAATAACCATTGTTCATCGTGGTTCAGATCATTTTGATCAGGATTATGAAATACAACGTACAGTTTATAATGACTGTAATATTAATTACATACGCTTTGAAATGCGTGAAAAACTCTTTATGAACATTGCTTTCGATTTTGAGGGGATGGTTGAGGTGACCTTTAACGTGCCTAATGCGATGGATACCAGTCTGGATAAAATCGGCCCAATTAAATATGACATTCCAGAAAAATCCCTTAAATAATAACGTGAATGCAGTGCAGATCCATTTTTTTTGAGAGTGTAAAATGCCGTCACTATTGCTTCGCCTGAGCGATAACAACCCGGATAGGGAGGAGGACTCGTTCCTTGAGGAAAATAACCATTGGTTGTTAAATGAACTGGGGATGCTTTTTTCTTCATGCTCACGCTTAGCGTTTCTTGAGGATATTTCTTTGGTTAACTGTTCTGTCTTAAATTATGGCATTAACGCCTCTGTGACGCAGTTGACTGAATTTGAACAACAGAAACGGGTTATTGAGCAGAGAATAAAAAATGTATTACATCGCTTTGAACCCAGGCTTACTCATGTTGCGGTCAAGGCAGGTTCTCGTCAGGCGGCCAAGGTTATGTTTGACATACAGGCGCAGTATCGGGAAGAACCCATGTTGTTTCAACTGGTATGGGATGAGTGTGCCAGTAGGATTTCACTCGTATGAATAAGCTGCTCTCGTACTACCAGAAGGAGCTGGTTTTTTTGAAGCAGCATGGCAAAGTCTTTGCCCAGCGTTTCCCTAAAATTGCCAGACGGTTAGGCATGGTTGACGGAGGATCGGAAGATCCTCATGTTGAAAGGCTCATCGAATCTTTTGCCTTATTAACCGCGCGGATCCACCAACGATTAGATGACGATATGCCTGAAGTGGCTCAAGCGCTTCTCACTACACTGGCTCCTCAGTTTCTCAGGCCTATCCCGTCTACGTGTATTGTGGCTGTTGAGCCAGATCGGTTGAAAAGTGGCATAACTGAAAAGACGACGATTCCCGCTGGAACGTCGCTGTTTTCACGTCACATTAGCGAGGCAGTCTGCCAGTTTCAAACCGTTTACGCCGTAACGCTACAACCTCTTGCGATCAACAATGCACGGTTTTTTTTCGATAAAAACAGCTTGAATTGGTGTCTGCATCTGCGATTTGATGTTTGGTCTGGAGCCACTGTCAATGGGGACAATCTACGCGTATTTCTACATGGCCCCAGTAATGCCGTGAATATGATCTATACCCTGCTCTGTTCAGCCATAAAAACGCTGAGCCTGCATTATGGTGAGCAGCATTATTCTCTCAAACCCAATGCGGTGAATCCGGTGGGATTTCAGGCTCAAGAAGGCGTGTTGGCCAAAGACCCACGAATAGCATCTATTTACGCCTTGCTACAGGAGTATTTCTGTTTCCCACAAAAGTTTCATTTTTTGGATTTACAGCTACCCAAACAGTTCAGGGCTTCGGCCAATACGACGTTTGAACTGGACGTCGTGTTCAACCGCACTCATCTGGCGCCTCATCTGGAAAAGCTGGCTGGACTCATTGATGAGAACTTCTTCAGACTGCACTGTACGCCAGCGGTGAACCTGTTTGCACAATGTGCTGAGCCTATCATGCTTAATGAAGGTACGGCAGAATACCCGGTGATCCCGGATATTCGCAGGCAGGATCAGATTGATATCTGGGCCATCAACGATGTGATTGCTCAAACTAAGCAGCATGACAATATCGTCATGCGCCCAATACTTCCGTTGTTTGGTATCCAGCATACGCGCCAGGCGGAGGGCTCCGGTATTTACTGGCAAAGTTTTCAGCGTCAAACCGTGACAGCGAACGGAACGGATAACAAGGTGTTTATTGCTTTTGCCAATACCACCGCCGAAGTTGTTACATCAGATGCAGATATCGTTACGATCAGCCTTTCATGCACCAATCACTCACTCCCTAGCCAGATGAAAAATGGCCACCCAGAAGGCGATTTTGACGCAGATATGCCACTTGCCGGGATAAAAATCCTCGCGTTGAACCGGCCAACCCGTCCCATTATGCCGCCTGCTAGCAATGCGGTGCAGTGGCGCCTGATTTCACAACTCTCAATCAATCATATGTCACTTGGCAGCACGGATGGGGCGAATATTTTACGCGAAACTTTAATGCTCTATAACGTCCAGGAGCTTCCGCAGATCACCCGTATGATTGACATGCTGCTGCGCATTGAGGTACAGCCGGTGACTGCGCGCCTGAATGGCAATGATCCGCATTCGCTGGCTAGGGGCATCGAACTGACACTTGTTTTCCATCAGGACATGCTCCACGAGCCGGAATATTATCTACTGTGCTGTTTTCTAGACCATTTCCTCGGCCTCTACGCGCCCGTCAACAGCTTCAGTCGCGTGACCACTATCATCGAAAATGAGCCGTATACTCGCCACACTTATCCGATCCGGGTAGGGAGACTATCGTGGATTTAACGCGCATCACCAGCAAATTCAGTTTCTATCAGCAGATCAGAGTGTTGCTGCGCAAACTGCGTGATGGCAAAACGCCCATGCTTGAGATTCTGGACAGGAAGTTGTCGCTGACATCGACGCTTTCACTGAAAAAAACCGACGGCCAGGTGGCGAGTATCGCACGTCAATTATCGGAGGAGCGACTCTGCGTCACCTTGTGGCAACATGGACTGACGGGGGGGCAGGGGGCGTTACCAACGGCCTACACTGAGTGGATGATAGAGCGCCATTACCGCTATGGTGACGACAGTGCCAAAGCCTTTCTGAATATGTTTGATCATAGACTTTATTGTCTCGATTACCTGGCATGGCAAAAGAACCATTTCTATGCGCAGGCCGAATTTGAGGCCAGGCCCCTTGTGCAACAGATTGCACAGGCTTGTACGGGGCCACTGACGACAGCATCAGAACGATACACGCACCTTTTTTCCTCACCGGTAAGGACCGTCGTTAACCTGGAGGCTTGGCTCGGTCATTACTTCAACGTCCCTGTGCAAATTCGCCCATTTGCCGGCAAATGGTTACCGCTCAGTGAAATAGAGCGCTGTCGTTTAGGCCACGTGGATCAGAAACTGGAAAACGCTCCAATGATTGGTTCTGTGCGTTGGGATATCCAGTCTCATTTCAACGTGATATTAGGGCCAATAGAGCAGACTGCGGCGCAACATTTCGTTCCACAAGGAAAATACTATCAGGAAATCTGGCAACGTATCCGTGAATACGTTGGCCCGGTGCTGGACTTCTCTATTTATCTCGAAATAAGTCATAGCAAAGCGGTTCCTCTTGGCACAGGTCAACTCGGATTCAGTGCCTCCATTAGCCAGAGTGAGGCAATGTCGGTACGTCAGGTTTGTCTGCCGGTTTGTCACTCTTTAATAGGAAACTGAAAGATGAGTGTAAAAACACAATTTAGAGAAATGCAACACTGCCACTTTCTGCACTGGAAAGGTGCCGTTGCTGATGACTTGCTCCTGCTCTCTTTAACGGGTAAGGAGTCAATTTCTGCCCCTTTTCACTACCAGTTGCGCTCTTTGACCGAACTGGATGAAAAAGAAATAGCGGCTCTGCACGGGAAATCCGTGTCCTGCCAAATTGGCACAGAGGGAAATCAATGGCCTCGACGACATGTGCACGGTGTTATCACGCAGATCAATTGTCATCGAGACAGAGATAATCAGAGGCTGTGTACGTTAACGTTGGAACCTGCTTTCGCGCTGTTGCGCCTGGGCAGGTCGATGCGTATCTGGCAGAATATTTCAGTGCCGGATATCGTCAGCTCACTGCTCAGCGAGCATCACATCACCGCAGTAGATATACAATTGCGGAGCATGTACTCGAAGCGCGAATACTGTATGCAGTATCGGGAATCCGACTTCGATTTTATCTGCCGCCTTTTGGAAGAGGAGGGTATTTATTACTTTTTCACACATAGTGAAGCACAACATCAATTGGTTCTAGCTGACCATCCGTCTGGGCACCCCACAAGCTCCTCCACGCTGTGTTGGCATCACCATGGCAAAATACTGACAGCGGGGAATATTGACCGCTGGTCCTCGTGTTCCTCACTTATTCCCGATGCCGTAATGCTGACGGGGTATAACGCGCAACAAGCCGCCCGTATTTCACACAAGTTAACATCCAGGAGCGAATACCCTCGCGCTCATCACGTGACCCGCACAGACATTACGCCGCAGGGTGAACGCGACCAGGTTATTGGCATGACAAAAAAAATTATCGAGGCCTATGAAACCAACACCCGTTTTTTCGAGGCACAGGTAAATGCACATTGGCTCAGTTGCGGAGAAGTCTTCGAATTTACGGAGCACCCGACGGATAATGGCCGTTTTCGTATTCACGAACTGACTATCGATGCTACCAATAATTTTGAGCAAAAGACCAGTCACTGCAACAGCACGATCCACGCATTGCATGACAGTGTCGTTTGGCGGCCGATTTGCACCCATCAGTCAAGAGAGATTGCAGGCGTTTTGACAGCCAGAGTGGTGGGCCCTACCTCCGAAGAGATACACACCGACGAATATGGCCGTATCAAAATCCAATTCCCATGGGATAACGAAAACCAGCATAACCACACCAGCTCTTGTTGGGTCCGCGTCTCCCAGCCTTGGACAGGTAATCGATTTGGTGGGCAATTTTTACCGCGCATTGGCAGTGAGGTACTCGTCAGCTTTATTCAGGGTAATCCTGATTTTCCACTGGTCATTGGCACCGTTTACAACGGTGAGAATAACCCCCCCTTCCCCCTTCCGGGAGAAAAAAATGAGTCTGGGTTCGTATCGCGAAGCTCCAGCAAGGGCGGTATGGAGGAAGGGCATCGTCTGAGCTTTAACGATACGAAAGGCGAAGAGAAACTGACTATGACTGCCCAAAAAGACTTACAGCTGACGGTAAAAAATGACTGGACTAGCCTGGTGAGCCGTAAAGTGATTTGCAAAATCGGCGCCGATCGTGACACCGAGATTGTGGAAGGTAATGAGACTTTAATACTGAAAAAAGGTCATTTGCAGCAGCAGGTGTACGGTAATTACGCCCTCACAACCACGGGCTGCAGCATCAACACCAAAAAAGCCTGTGTTATCGAATCAAATCAATCGATTACGCTGAAAGTGGGTTCTTCCCAGATCGCCCTGACGCCAGTAGGCATCACTCTCAGTGGCAATATCATCAAAATCGACGGGGCTGCAATAACGGAGCTAAAAGGTGCGATGGCCCAGATTATGGGCAAAGGTATGGTGCGGATCCAAGGTGGGATCATCAACATTGGTTAAAGAATGACAATGTCAGAACATCTTATTTACCCCTCTGCCTGGGGCTCTGAAGCGTTACAGCTTGTCAACACTGGGCGGTGGGAACAGGCCCTTCAACTGTGGACAGAGCAGGTTGCCCCAGCCAGGTTATGTGTCTGGTTAGCCGAGATAGTTGCGCTAGAACAAGCGAGTGATGGCCAGTTGCTTGATCAAATACGCCGTTGGCCTGTCCAGAAAAGTGATGCGCTGCGATGGCGGATCTTTCATCTGGCGGAGGCTCAGGGTTTTGATACACCGGCAGGTGCACTTGGTCTTTCGTTGTTTTGGAGCGAGGGGAGTATGAGTCCGGAAGGACTTGAGCCGATTTTTCCCGTCCCTCAGCTTAGTCGGCAGATGTGCCATTGCATGTTACTTATGTGGGTTATTCAAAGCATAGATAACCCAGATGAAGGTGCACGTAATTTGTTAACACAATGGATTAATCAGGAAAATAAATAATGGCACAGCCCGCAGCCCGTATTTCAGATATGCATGTATGTCCCAAGGTATCCCCCGGTTTGCCTCCGATCCCACACATTGGTGGGCCCATCATCGCACCTGGTGTATCAACGGTACTGATTGAGGGACAGCCTGCTGCGACAGTCGGTAGCCTGGCTGTTTGTACCGGCCCTCAAGACAGCATCGTGGCGGGGAGCACAAAGGTGCTCATTGGTAACAAGCCAGCAGCTCGTCTGGGAGATGCTTGTGCCCATGGCGGCATAATTACCACCGGTTCAACTCATGTGCTACTGGGATAAACGATGTTATCAATTGAACTCGACATGACCGCGTTACTCTTGCCAATCACCCCGGAAAACCCTAAGGGTAACTGCCTTGAATATGAACCGATCTATGACGACATCCGTCAAGCGCGGGAAAGTGACCCAGACTATTTATACGACGGCGAATGGACGGCTTCAGTGCCACGCCGTGCTGACTGGGAAAAGGTGCATAAGCTTTGTTCACTGGCTCTGGTGCGTGAGAGCAAAGATCTCCAACTGGGCTGCTGGTTGGTTGAAGCGCAGACCCATTTACAAGGCATTGAGGGTATTGCGGTCGGACTGCGTTTTCTTAGCGAGTTTATGACACGTTTCTGGTTGCACTGTTGGCCAGAACTCGATGAGGAGGGCGCATCCATCCGTTACGCAAAGCTCAGCAGGCTTGACCGCGACATTAGTCAGTTTCTGTATACCTTTCCGCTTCTGCAGCATGAGTCATCTTCGCTGGCACACTGGCGCAAAGTGCTGGCATTTGAACAAAAGGTGTCTTTCAAGCCACACTCGCAAGATGAGTTGATCATGGCGGAAGGGGATTTCACGCTCGCGAGCTTTGAACTGCAAAGTGGCTCATTTTCTGTGAGCAACCTCAGGCCGCAGACAGAGCGATTGACAGGGATACTTGGACAACTCAACGAATTGGATGAGTGCTATGTATCACTCACCCAAGAGGAAAACCATACCCTCTTTAGTCAAACCCGTCAGACCTTAATCGATATGCTGAATTTTCTGCATCGTATGATGCAACAGTACATGCCTGTCGGCAGCGATGTGAGCCACGTGGATGCTATAGCGCCGAGCGAAAGCCCGAGCATTGATGTCATTACCCAATATAGGTTGCCCACTGACAAGCAAGGAATGTCGCGGAATATTGCCATCAGCCAGATGTTGGATATTGCAAACTTCTTCCGACAAACCGAACCCTCAAGCCCTGTCCCCTTCCTGATGGAGCGTGCTGCCCGTTGGGCAAATATGACACTGACGGAATGGTTGGATGAAATGCTCACCGACAGTAACAGCCTGCGTGATATTAACTATGTATTAAAAGGACAAGAGAATTCATGACTGTCCTAACTTCTTTATTGATGGTTACTCTGGTTTTTTTCCTGAGCGCTTGTGCTGATCCGCGTTCAGGACCGACGGAGCCTCAAACGATAACGCAAGCTGCAGCACCTTTTTCGGCAGGAGCAATCACACTGAATGTGACAGCTGAACCTGGGCTTAATACCTGGAACTGGATGGCCAACAGTTGCACATTACTAGTGATCCAGGCTCAGAACGCAAGTTCACTCAACTCGTTGCTCTCAAACCCGACACAGCTTAAAAACCTATTTGGTGGTGCTGTTGCTATGGACGATCTGTTAAAGGTTGACCGCTATGTCGCGATGCCAGGCCAGCAGACGACGTTGCATATTGACCGCAGTGCGAATACCCGCCAAGTTGCGATCGTGGCGGGTTATTACCCCTTCCCCAGAAAACAACACACGGCATTGTTGGCAATTCCTATCACCGCAGCCCGTCAGGGATGGTGGATGCCAGCGAGAGAGCCAACGCTTGCACCGCTGACAATAGGCATCACGCTGGGTAGCCACAGTATCACCCGCCTCAACGGCGCTGAATATAGCCCTGCAGTTCTGACATCGGTGGCTGACCTGTACAAATTGAACCACGCTGCAGCTCTCACTGAGTCAGCAAAGTAACAGAGGTAACATGTATTCTGAAGAGCAACAGGTTTATTGGTATTCAGGGCTTTACCTTCAGCCTCAGCATTTCCAGTCTATCGATTTACACCACAGCCATATGCTGGCGCGGCAGCGACAGCTTTCTCAGCCATGGAACACAGGGATTGTCAGTGTGGATATCCACCATGAAACTCTGGCAGATTTTGTACTGAAAATCGATAATCTACGTGCCATTCTGCCCTCGGGGCATTACCTGGAATACCCAGGTAACTGCCGGGTTGAACCCTACTCGTTTCGTGATACCTGGAAGGTGCGTGAAAAACCTTTCA
Source organism: Serratia sp. JSRIV006 (assembly GCF_019968685.1). Lineage (NCBI taxonomy): Bacteria > Pseudomonadati > Pseudomonadota > Gammaproteobacteria > Enterobacterales > Yersiniaceae > Serratia > Serratia sp. JSRIV006. The sequence continues at coordinate 4,796,699 of NZ_CP074137.1, read as the reverse complement.
TGCTATGGCTAGCTCTGCGCCGTTTTGATCCCACGCAAGCTAATGTAGCTAATGATATGGCCTCTCATGCCCACAGCCGTTGGATAATCAGTAATAACGATGAGGTGATGAAAGATGTTTATCACCACGGGCCTGACAGCAAGATATCGCGGCTTGTTTACCATGTTCGCATTCTCTGCGAAGATGAAAAAACTAATGCGGGGGATTGTGAGTTTCTACCTCTGTTGCGCTTATGCCAAGACAATGACCGCGTGATACTGGATCCTGCATTCAGTCCGCCGGTTGTCACGCTGGGTGGCTTCCCAACACTCAAAAGAATGCTTGAGGGACTGTTCGCGGAGTTGGCCAGCAGAGCACACCGGCTCGAGGAGTACAAACAGGCGGAAAGACGAAGTGCAGGGGGACGTTCGGACAATCTGGTGCCGTTGTTGGTGATGCATTCATTAAACCGGGTACTCCCCCTGTACAACCACTATTGTAAAACACCAGCCTTACATCCATGGCACATGTATGGTTTGTTGACGCAATTAGTCGGTGAGCTTTCTTCTTTTAATGATATCTGTTCTTTTACGGGGGAGCCGACATTGCTGCCTTATGATCACTCCCGCTTAATGGACTGTTTCAACAGTGCGAAGAAGACGTTGATCACCCAGTTGAACGGTTTGGTACTGGAAAATAATACTTACATTTCCTTACACCCCGATGTTCAAGGTATTTTTCATGCCGATATTACAGCGCTGCTTACCCGTCCTTCTCAGTCGGTGCTACTGCTGTTGAATTCAAACACGCAGGGAACCTCTTCTTCATGGATCACTGATACCTCGGCCTTCAAAATTGCTCCCCGCCATAATATCGGCGGATTGATCCAGCATGCGTTGCCAGGGATCACGGTCACTATGATGACTACGCCACCTCGTGGCGTTCCGAACCCAAAAAATGTGATTTATTTTCAGCTTAATCAGAATGAATTGCTGTGGAACAGCGTCGAGCAATATCAGAATATTGCCTTTTACTGGGCTGAGGCACCGGATGATTTGCAGGTACAACTCGTGTTTATGGCACCGTCATCATGAGAGTACTGGATTGTTATCTCCCCGTTTTCACCTTGGTTACACGGTTTGAACATCAGACAGAAGACTTCTCTGATTATGACGATTTCCATCAGCAATGCATCAGGGTACTCGAGCAGGCCGTACAAGATGCAGGGCAGTTGAAACTTTCGGGCAGAGAAAGGGATGACGCGCTGTTTGCTGTGGTGGTTTGGCTCGATGAACGTATTTTATGTTCTGCACACCCCGAAAGCTCACGTTGGCGTACCAGCTTAATGCAACTCCGATACTTCCAGACTACCGTCGGCGGCAATGAATTCTTCAACCGATTGAATAAATTGGAAGACGTGCACCAACAGGTAAGGAATGTCTATCTGTTTTGTCTGCAACGAGGTTTTCACGGGAAATATGGTACACAGGATGCAGACGAACTTGCTACCGTGATTGAACAGCAAAGACAACGTTGTCTGCCCAAAAGCTGGCAGGCATGGCCTAACAATGAAGCGATCACACCAATCACTATCCCCCAACGTCGATCCCCCCTATTGGAAAGACATCGCATGGCGTGGGCGTTACTGACTATTACGTTGTTTTATGGCTTCCTTTTACTCGTTCAGACCCTTTATTTTTTATAAGATCACATGTTTAAAAAATTATTTGCTTTCGCAGGCTGGCTGCTGCTTTTATGCTTGATCCTGCTATTTTGTTTCATTGCGGGAATAGCGTTCAATTGGAAAACCACGACGATTTTTATCGTCTGGCTCAGTGTTCTCTTGGTTGCATTGATCTCATGGTCGTCTCTACTGTGGGTATCGTTAGTGATTAAAGAGAAAAAAATTCACCGTTACTTCCAGGCGTTCCGCCTGACGCACAGAGAAAAGGTCCTGTTCAAAAACTGGCGGTCCGGTGCGAGGACGGTCAGGCTCCTTCAGCGTAAAAACCGGTCGATCCCTTGGTATATCATGATGGGCGATCGGTGTGGTAAATCGTCACTCTTGACAGGAGCCAGCCTGCCGATGCTTTCAAGTCGCATGGAGGATCATGGTGTGGCCCCCACACAGACTTTTCGGTGGTGGTTTTTCCAACGCGTCTGTTTTCTTGACCTTTCCAGTCGTTTTTTAAGCGGCAAGGGCGAACTTGACCGGAGCTGGCTCCAGTTGGTCCGCTGGATCTCCAGGTTTTCTCCGCCGGCAGGGGTGGTGATCGGTATTTCTATCAGCGACCTGATGAATAACGACGCTAACGCGTTACAGTTTAAAGCACGCCAAATCCGTATTCAACTTGAGCCGCTAATCAGCAGGTTCAAGTATCAGCTTCCACTCTATATCACGATCAACCAGTGCGATAAGTATCCCGCCTTCAGCCACTGGGCCGGGCTGCTTTCCAAGAGCCAGCAACAGCAGGCTCTCGGGTATTACTGGCCTTTGCCACCTGACATAGACAGTAAAGATCTCACTACCTTACACCCCTTGTTTACTGCACTGAAAGAAGGGCTTGATCTTGCCCGTATTAGTATGGGAGGTGCACAGATGACGGTAGATAATCCGTGTGCACTGCTTGAGTTCCCTGAAAATTTTGCTCAATTACAGGCTCCATTATGGGGATTTCTGACATCCCTCTGTGAGCCTGACGCCTACTTTACCCAGGCAACGCTCGCAGGAGTGTGGTTCACCATCAGCGAAGAGCAGACTCAGAATCAACGTCAGCGCCCGTCGTATTTCGTTCAGGAACTGATTACCCATCATTTCGCCGCTTTTAGCCTTTCTCGCGAAGTTGTCTGGCAGCAAAGTAAAATGCGCAGAATGGCATTCACCTGCCTGCTGCTGTCGGGATGGGCAGGCGCATTGTGCTACAGTGCGATTAAAAGTGCTGCGCTTATGCACCATGATAGCTCGTTACTCGCACCACCCACCCTGATGGAACTGCTGCTGCGCAATGAAAGCCGCCATGATTCACCGTTAATCTATTGGCCATTCTCTCTGGTGCTTAATGAGCAGCATCAACAGGTTGAACAACAATGGGTGACAAAAGTATCGCCCCGCCTGTCAAACATACCGCAAATGATGGCCCGTTATCATCAGACGTTCATGACAGCTTCAACTGTGACCCAGCGCCAGATGGCTTTGGAGCTGGCACAAACTATCATCACCTTGCAAAGTATGGCAGAGGGCGCAACGCTTGAGGAGTTAGGGAAAAGGAACACCACAATAAGTGAATTGCAGTTAGTCTCAGCGGATCACTCTTTATCGCAGCAGGAGAAATGGGCACTCCAGCGCTGGATGATACAGCAGCCTTCGGGTGCAGAACATATCGCCATGCTACGGCGCTTGCTGTCGACATTGCTCAGCCATGAACCCACCTTGAATTGGCTACTAGCACCGGAAACCTCGTTACCGGCTGTTCAGACCACAGATTTTTGGCCGCAACATATTCCAGCCGGGAACTGGACACCAGAAGATGGTGTACGCATCAAGCATACGCCACGCCTATTGGCGCCCGAAGCATCATTACCTGCTCTCCAGCTCAAGGATATTTGGCAACAAAATACTATGCTCTCGTCACTGTCCGGGGTCTGGACTCGTGAAGGCGACGTGCGTATCAGGCAGTGGGTAGCACTGCTCGATCGTGCGAGCCATTTAAAACAACCCGATCCCCTTTTACTGCGTTTTGTTGAAACGCTCCCGGCCAAGCGTCAGGATGCTTGGAGGCAACTGTTGTTAGGCGCCTCACAGACGTTGCAAAACATCAAACCCCACTCTCAATCTCAGAGTCAACTTATCGCCTTTAGCCAAGGGGGGAGTCCTGCCATGCGGTTTGCACAGCGTATTCGCGATGAATTGGCCGATATTCCGACAGAAGAGGCTCAGCCTTGGCTGAACGAGCTGCGTCGGTTGGGGAGGCTACAATCCATGTCATCTGCTGGAGAGTCTCTTCTGAGATTACAAGAGACGGATACAAGAATGAGAAATGCTTTGGCGAGGTGGTTTCATGGCGCGGAAAACTTTATGCCGGCTCCCCCTTTGAACGAGCAGATCCATGCTTGGGAGATGTGGCAGGGGGCGCTGAGTGCGGCGGCTCATAAGGCTCTTAGCGCCGCCCCGTTGAGCCCAGACCTCACCAACGGCCTGTTTACGCCTGAGTCTGAGTTTAAAAACAGCAATCCATTGATTACGCTCTTCACAAACTACGAAAGCTTACGCCAAATTTTGAATCCGCAACCTCAACAGCTTGGTATCGATGCGGTCTGGGCGCTGTATAAAAGCGATGCCAGCATGCTGCTTGCTCACGCTGTAGCCCGTTCCAGTTGTTGGTTAAATACTGCATGGCAAAGCAATGTTGTCTGGCCGATGCGAAAGAACGCCAGTTCGCAAGACTACGCTTCTCGACGCCTGTTTGCCTGGCAATATATTACCGACTTTATGCAAGGACCGGCAAAAGGAGTGTTCATTGTCACAGATAAAGGGCCTCAATTGGGTGAATTTAAGGGGCAAACACTGAGCGTTACGCCTGAATTCCTGAATTTGGTGCGTCATGTACTCAGCCCTGACGACATATTGAACCGTCAAGACCGCCAAAGCACGCATAATGATGATCGCTTGGCTGCGCTCACCGAAGAGGTTATGCAGCTCAAACAACAGCAAACCGCTTTAGAGAATGAAGTACATAGTATTGATATTGTGAGTGAACCTGTAACCGTACCAGAGGGAACCAGAGTGTTTCCAACAGGCACACGGCTAACTCTGTGGTGCAAAGAGGGGGCAACCAGGTTTGACAGCATGAACTTTGCTGAGCAGATGCAGTTTACCTGGCAGCCAGGTCAATGCAACAGGGTCGATCTAGATGTCCGATTCCCGGATTTTGGCGTGCAATATCGTTATGATGGTGCTAGTGCCTGGCCTGATTTTCTTGAACAATTTAAACAGGGGGAAGTCCTGTTTGCTACTCAGGATTTTGATAAAAACGCTCATATGCTGGCTGAACAGGGTATCAAACATGTGTTGGTCCGTTTCAAGCTTTCTGAGCAGCAACCCTTGCAGCAATCATGGAAACAGTGGCTGGAGATAGAACATTTGATTGACGAGCTGATGCAGCAAAAACAGAAAGTTAGCGAACAGGTTCAGAGACAAAAATCTGGGGATGCCTTCTTGGGCAAACTCTCCCTACTTCCAGATAATGCGGCAATTTGCCGATGACTTGTTTATAAGGGGGAATTAAGACCGTTAAATTTTAATGTGAACAATGAATGATTGCAGGCATCCAAGCTTGTTGCTTTGAAGAAGGACAGCATGTAGCAGCAGAATTTTGTTAACAATATGAATTCGCCGTTTGGTTACGTTGATACTGATTCCAAAAATTGTTTCTGTATCCGAGTGTAACGCTCATTCAATCAATGAGAAGCCTAGCTTACTAAAGCTACTTCAAGATGCGGACCGGTGGCAACTGAGCCCCTAATCTAAAACGGATCGTTCATTGAGGTGGGTCAATATGCATTATAAGGGAGAATAACCAATGATTTATCACAAATTGCTTGTAATCCTGCGCGTTGCCAACGTGGTGTGATGTTGCTTGCTTAAAGGCTTCTGAGTTAGTCTAGTAACCCGCCAGATCACAAATGAGCGTGATTTGGTCATTTTTACACATTTTTTTTACTTTAGTGTTACAAAGTAGAGTGCTAATGTATCTATTAGTAACGGAGCAGCTATCTAGTGTAACCTGGAGAGAAAATTAAGGAACCCCAAGTAATCAATCAGAGAATTCAATACTAGTAAAAACTTCTAAAGGATGGCGAGAAGCTTTCCTGCTCTGGGCTTATTTTAATCTTAAACTTGGTTAACAATTCATTATTAAGTAAAGACACTTAGCGAGAGGTTCGTCACGTGAGATTTACACAGCCTAGTTTGTTTTATACGACTTTATTATCACTGTTTGCGGTGTCCAATGGGGCAAGTGCTGCCAGCCAGACTTATTCTGTCACCTTGAGTAGTTCCCGCGTGATATATAATGAAAGTCAAAGTGGTGGCACAACGCTCACCGTCAAAAATGAACATGAATTCCCGGTGCTGATACAACCATCGGTAGTCACAGAAGACAAACAGAAATCGGCCCCATTTATTATCACTCCGCCATTGTTCCGGCTCAATGGTAAGCAGGATAATACGCTGCGAATTGTCTATACCGGTAAGGCTCAGGCTGTAGAGCGTGAACATTTATATTGGTTATGTGTCAAAGCTGTTCCACCTGTTGCAGATGAGGAAAATAGCGGTACTGCCAATAATAGTACTGTAAGTTCCAATATTCAGATTTCGGTCAATAATTGTATTAAATTGTTGTATCGACCTAAGGCTTTAGGAGGGCAGACCCAAGATAACCTGGCAAAAGGGCTTAATTGGGAATGGCGAGAAGGGAAGTTACAGCTTAAAAACACCTCACCTTACTATATCAATTTATCATCGATTAAAATTGATGGGGTTATTGTGCCTGATTTGAGCTATGTCGCCCCTTTTGCATCAGCGCAATTTTCTGTACCAAAGGGAGCAAAAGTGGGAGGCAAAGTCACATGGCAGTCGATAAATGATTTCGGTGGCCAAAGCACTCCAGTACAGGCTTTGGTGCCTTAACCGGAAACGACAACAGAGAAAATGAGTAGAGGGATTGCCTTAAGAGCATGGATGACTCATCAGGAATAACCAAGCCAGCCCCTGCAGCTTAAATAGGGGGCTGATAACTCAGGAGAAAAGGTAAATGCTGAATAGGAATGAAATAATGAAAAAATACAGAGAAAAGAGCCCTGGTAGAACTCCTAAACCAAGCATCAATGGTCATAAAAACACCCGATGGTTTATTCAGCCTAAATACCTGCTGGGTTGGTCGCCCACGGGGCCGCCTTAACTGGTGATCGCGTGTACTCATTACCATTCTTTCTACAGGTTTTAAATCCGGCCCACCATTGCCGTGGTGAGCCGGGGGAGAGTCAGTAGCTAAATGGTTACCTCTGGCAAAGTCAAATTTATCGATAAATTCTATTTGCCATAACTATTCTTTTATCAGTATATCAAAGGAACGCTAATGTTGAAATCTAAAGTTGCATTACTTATTGCTGGTCTTTCGTTTTCTATTGCTTCAATGGCTAATACACAGATTGGCACGAATAGCAACCTGTCAATCCAAGTACCCATTGCTTCTCCTTCGACGCTGCAAACTGTCTTTGAAGCAACTGATGGTTTGCTCGCAGGGTCCGTTGCCAGTGGCACTCTTTTAGGTAACATTCAGTTACTGACCACCGGTGCAGGCAATATTAATTCGGTGACCATCAAGCCGAGCAATGCCGCTTCAAACTTCACGTTAAGTGGTGCAACATCGGGTACAAACTTGCCTATTACTATCGGTGCCGCTTCTGAAATCAATTCGGTCATTAAGGATGGCAGCACTTCAGCAACGCTTGTAACTCCGGCACAAGAACAGAGTCTCTCTGTTTATGCTGCTGGCACACCAGTTGCAGATGTGTTTAGTGGCAACTTTACCGTTTCGGTATATAGCAACTAATCCGTGATTGAAAAATAATCGAAGGGTGGGTTGCGATCGCAATCCACCCTTGAGGTAAAGAATATGAGAAAAAGTAACGCTTTGTTGCTTGCGATGCTGATGTTTCCACTATCCAGTATTGCCGCTCCTATTGGCGGAGCAGTTCCTTTAAATATAAAGGTCCCTGTCGCAGTGGCATCTTACGCCATTGTTCAATATGTTCCTGGTACTGTGCACTCTGGTACAGCACTGTCGATTGGGGATGTGTTAGGTCAGGTGCAAGTCTCTACCAGTGCGAGTACACCTATACAGAAGATTACCATTACGCAGGCAGGTAATCACAGTAACTATTATCTGCAAAACCCAGCAAGTCCAACCAAGAAGTTGCTTTTCACAATAGGAACTACGCCGACGCTCAACCGCCCACTTACCGGCGTAGTGACCTCGGCGAATGTGACTTCTGCTGTGAGCGATTTAACTCTGCCATTGAAAGTCGCTTCAGCTATGAATGCTACCGCCGGAATATATAGCGGGTCATTCGTTGTTTCTATCTATGGTGAGTAACTCACTGCTTCGGTTTATGGTGCACTAGTGCATCGACCAATAAGCATTGGGATAATTACATTCCATGACATCAGGGAATTCAATCTACACCAACTCATATTCTGTCACCTTGAAATGTTACCCCTGATTATTTTATTGAGGGAGAGAATAAAAACGGAGTCAACGCCTGGAGTATTCATCACGTGATTGAGGCCGGGTGATGGATAGCATCTCGAAAAGATAGTGGTACCAAATGTCCATAATATTGCGTATGGGTTTTCCTTATGGTTTGGAGGAAGCGTGAGTGAATACTGGTTAGGGCAATCCTACACCCGATCCTGCCTTACTCTATTAGTGTTACTCACCGGTATTTATAGTGGGCCTACGCTGTCAGAAAAAACCTACCGTTTTGATCCTGCTTTGATTGGTAATCATCAAACTGATAGTGTAGATATTGCGTTATTCAGCGAGGATGGTGCTCAGTTACCCGGTTCCTATCGGGTTGATATCTTTCTTAATCGCAAACGAGTGGACTCACGTGAAATCGTATTTGCAGCTAAGGATGACAAGAAAGAATTATCCCCCTGCCTGAGCAGGGAGGTGCTGCTTAAATATGGCGTACTGGTTGACGAATACCCAGAAATAATGACAGAAAAAAGCGAGGCTTCTTCGTGTGCGGATCTCCAAGCCATCGAAGGTGCTATTGTCCAGTTTGACTTTGCCCGTCAGCAATTGCAACTCAGTATCCCACAAGTGGCATTACGTAAAACGACGGTGGGACTGGTTCCTAAAGAGCTGTGGGATGAAGGGATCACTGCTTTGCGGATGAACTACATGCTCTCTGGGCGTCGTATGATGCCGCGAGAAGGGCAGCAAAGCACCAATCACTACGCCAACCTTCAGCCGGTGCTTAATATAGGGGGCTGGCGTGTGCATAACTTTACCACCTGGCAGCAGAGCAGCAATCAGCCGGGAGCATGGCAAGTCGGCCAAACCAATGCCAAAAAGGGGCTATATAATTTTGATAGCCAAGTGACATTGGGGGAGTTTTATACCTCGCCGAATTTGTTTGACAGCGTTCCCATTTTAGGAGGGCAGATTATGTCGGATGACGCCATGCGGCCTTACAGTGAGCGCGGGTATGCGCCGGTTATCCGTGGCATAGCGCGCACTAACGCGCGTGTTCAAGTCGAGCAGAACGGGACCATCATCTATACCGGTTCGGTATCGCCAGGGGCTTTTGCCTTGAATGACCTGACCCCAGTGAACAATGGTGGGGTTTTGAATGTCACCGTGTATGAAGAGGACGGTAGTGTACAAAACATGGTAGTGCCTTTTGCTTCACTACCGATATTTCTACGCCAGAATACGTTGCAATATGCGATCAGTGCAGGGCGCTACAAGCCTATACCTACTAATGATGCCGAAACGCCAGAGTTCGGACAAGTGACCGCGATTTATGGTTTGCCATGGAATGTAACCGCTTATGGGGGAGTACAAAGTAGTCGGGATTATCTGGCAACAACGGTTGGGGTAGGATCCCTGTTGTGGCATTTGGGAGCCTTATCTGTAGATGTGACCGAGTCCCGGGTCACTTGGCTTGATGGGCAGCGCGAGCGAGGAAAATATTGGCGATTACGCTACAGTCACTCATTGGTAGCCACGGGAACCACGTTTTCACTCAGTAGGCAGCAGTATGATTCTATGGGTTTTTGGACATTACCAGAAGCCCTGAGCCGCAGGGAGGCTGAGGGCGGCGTCGTGCAGGAACGGCAGCGTGATCAACTCAGTATTCAGGCCAGTCAGCAGTTGGCTGGCTTGGGGAGTGTCTCGCTTACCTGGCTCAAAGAAGGCTATTGGCAATCTGAGCTGAACAGGGAGTCGCTTGGGCTGTATTATGGTTCCTCGTGGCAAGATATATCCTGGGGCGTCAGCGGTACCTTGAATCGTTATCCGAACGGCAGTATGAAAGATAAAACCGAACGGTTATTCAGCCTGAATATTGGTATTTCGTTATCGCGTTGGTTGAGTAATACCTCGCTCAATTACAGTCTGAATAATTCATCACGCGGCTCTGCCAACCATTATATGAGCCTTAGCGGTTTAACCCTCGATCGACAACTGAACTGGGGTATACAACAAAGTATTAGCGAAAATAGCCAACAAAGTAACAGCAGCAGTGTCAATCTGCGCTACCGGGGAGGATATGGTGAGGTGAGTGGCCGTTATGGATACAGCGCCAATAACCGAAGTCTGGATTATGGCATGGCGGGGAGTGTGTTGGTACATGAGGCCGGGGTGACGCTGGCACAAAGGCTGGGGACGACTGTAGCTTTGGTCGAAGCGCCAGGCGCAGCTGGGGTTGCGGCTCAATCTAGAGCCGGAGTGAAGACTGACTTTCGCGGATACACCGTTTTTCCTTCCTTGCAGCCATACAGTGAAAACCGGATCTCACTGGATCCGACGACGGTGTCTGACGATGCGGCGTTGGAGTCGTTCGATATGCGGGTGGTGCCAACTGAAGGTGCTGTGGTACGGGCGAAATTCGCTACCCGAAGCGGTGCTCGTGCGTTACTGACTTTAAAGCGGCTAAATGGCAAAGCGATCCCTTTGGGGGCGATAGCTAGCCTGGACTCGGATAAGACAGAGGGAAATGCCGGCATGGTTGGAGCTGAAGGACAGGTGTATCTCACCGGCATCCCAGAACAAGGTAGCCTGCAGGTACAGTGGGGGAAAAGTGATCATCAGCGTTGTTTGGTGGATTATGAGTTGCCAAAGGAGAAGAACCCGGCGGGAATGTATGAGATGCAAGGTGTCTGCAAGTAGAAAAAGAAGAAAACCAAGTCGTAATGGTTTTCTCCACAGGACTGATGGGAGAATGAATGGATTGTTCAGGTATAAATAATTAACATTAAAAATGTTATTTTCAGCTCAAAGCATAAATAAGAAAGATACTAAAATTACCCAGAATAAAAAAGAAAGAAAAAGGCATATGCCATTCCATATCTTGAGAGGTGTTTCATAAGATGCTCTGTCATTTTTAGCCCTTCACTTTTCTTGAGTATAAGTAATAAATTAGAGAAGTAAAATAAGATTGAATGTTCTTTTTTGTGCATTTTGCGGCATTGACATTTCGACTGATGCGGGCTTTAATTGTGTAAACGTTAATGAATTCAATGTACAAAAAAAAGGTGAGGAAATGAAAAAATTAAAAATATCAGGACTGTTTGTTGGTGCGTTATTATCCAGCCAAGCAGCTTTTGCGGTTGATGGTACAATACAGATCACCGGTACGGTAGTAGCAAGTACTTGCCAATTACTTTTAAATAATGTTGGTATGTCCAACACAGGTTCAGCATCATTAATTTTTGACCCGATTGGTAGTGAATCTTTCTCAGCTGCAGGAGCGTTAGCGGGAGATACAAAAACGTTGGCATTTTCAGTGATTAACTGCGGCCCTACGGTACCTAAGAACCTTAAGGTAGATTATCTATCTATAGGTGGTGGTGCTGCCCCTGATGGTACTACTACTGTGCCAAATACATCAACGGCAACACCAGTAACAAATGCCAACATTGCTGTTTTAAATGGAACCACAATCGTTAAGTCCGGTGACTCATTGCCATTTACTCCTAATTCCCCCGTTATGTTATCTGCCCAGTATACCGCTACGGCTATGCCTATTGTTGCGGGTAACTATGCAGGAACAATTCAGTTGACAATGACCTATTAAAACATAAATATGCGAACACATATTTTTTCATTTTTCTTGAGCCTTTTTTTTATGGTTTCATCGCTTTTGCCAAGTACGGCTGAAGCAACAGTGATTATTAATGGTTCACGGGTGATTATGGATGGTAATAAAAATGAGGTGGCAGTTACCTTCCATAACCCTGACGATACAGCTTATTTAGTGCAATCATGGGTTGAAAAGACTCCTGGTGATGGCCAGAAAACGCCTTTCTTTGTAACGCCGCCGTTATCACGAATCGATCCCGGTAAGATAAATACATTGCGTATTATTCTCACTGAAACGTCGTTGCCTGATAACCGGGAATCACTGTTCTGGTTGAATATTAAGGCGATTCCATCGCTACCCTCTTCTGGAGAGAAGGCACCAGATCAACTGGTATTTATAGTGAAAAACGTCCTTAAAGTAATATATCGACCTGCATCACTCTGGGGGGAGGGAACTGAAAATAACCCTGAAAAATTAGAATGGATTTATAAAAATAAATTTGTAGAGATTAAAAACCCCACGCCTTTTGTCGTGACTTTTAATAATATTACTTTTGATGGTGTAACGGTGGGGGATATTAATTATATTTTGCCGTTTTCGTCTTCCAAAATAAAACTTAAGAAAAACAAAAAACCTAGCAAGGTTTCTTTTACGGTTGTGAATGATTATGGTGGCGAAAGTATTACTTACACTCATAAAATAATTTAAAACCCTCAGGCTGTGTAGCGTGCTAGATAATGAAAAGATTAATCTGTAGCGTTTCTCTAGTGCTTTATTTTGTTCCTGTCTGTCATGCTGGTTATTCGTTTAAACCTTCAATGTTGGATAATGTTTATAATGCAGCTAATGTTGATCTTTCTTTATTTAGTGACAACGTTCTCTTGCCTGGTGAGTATAAGGTGGATTTGTACGTTAATGGGAAATACTTAGGCAGAGAAACATTTTTATTTATTTTGAATGAAAAGAATCTCATCCCGTGCATAACCAAGCAGCACCTTAATCGTTTTGGTGTTAAAGAAAAAGAGATTGATACTGCAAAAATGCTGAATCAATCCTGCGTTGATATTCGTTCTCTACAGGGCGCAGGGGCAATGTTTGATCAGAACAGGTTACAACTTTCGGTATCTCTTCCTCAGAAATATCTTTCTCGCACCGGCAGAGATGTTTCACCTGCGTCTTACAATCAGGGAGTCAACGCCCTGCTGTTAAATTACAACATCAGTGGGGTAGAAAATATTTCTCATCAGTTGAACAATGCCGGAGGGAATACTTTATTTGCCAATCTCCGTCCCGGTATTAATGCAGGTCCCTGGCGGCTGCGAAACTACACGACATGGCGTCAGGATGATAAGGGTGACGAATGGAATACGGTCTATAACTATGTTCAGCGCGACATTATACCACTTAAATCACGACTGCTGTTTGGGGATGGGGTGTCAGGATCAGACGTTTTTGATGGTATTTCGTTTCGAGGCGTGCAGATGACCTCTGATGAGGGGATGCAGCCAGCAGGGTTGCAAGGGTATGCCCCCGTTGTGCGCGGAATAGCACGAAGCAATGCCGAAGTCGTGATCCGTCAAAACGGTTTTATTATTTATCAGGACGTCGTCCCGCCAGGTGCTTTCGAGATCACCGATCTTCATTCAACAGGATCCGGTGGTGATCTTAATGTCACCGTTAAAGAAAGTGATGGTAGTGAACAGCATTTCATTGTCCCCTTTGCGTCATTACCGGTGCTGATGCGTGAAGGCATGTTTAAATATAACCTGACCTCTGGGCGATACCGTTCATATGATTCTGCTGCTGAGAAGTTCTATTTTAACGAAGTGTCAGGTAGTTATGGCGTACCAGGTGGGCTGACGGTTTATGGTGGCATTCAGACAGCTTCTCCTTACACGGCAATATCAGCAGGGGTGGGCAGCAATCTGGGGCTGGCTGGAGCAGTTTCGGCAGATGTGACCATGGCAAAATCAAAAACAGGCGGTGGCGACACGGTAAACGGCCAGTCGTTGCGGATAAGATACAGTAAAAGCCTTCCCGAGACAGGGACAGCGTTTTCAGCGGCCGGCTATCGCTACTCAAGCAGTGACTACTATACACTGTCAGAACTGTTTGATACTTATATGAATGATAGAGCGTGGCCCAGCATGCAGAAACGCCGCAGCCGCGCAGACCTGACGCTGAGTCAGCAGTTATGGAAAGGTGCTGGCTCCTTGAGCCTGAGTATGGTGAATGAGGACTATTGGAATAGTCATGATGTGTATCGCGGTTTTCAGTTCGCCTATTACAACGGCTTTAAAACGGCTAACTTCTCTCTTAATTACAGCCGCACATTAAATCAGTACGGCGTTGTAGATGACTCATTCTCGCTTAACGTCTTTCTGCCGCTGGCAATTACTGCGGGATCTGTCGGTTATAATATGATCCGTAAAGATAGAACGTTGACTCAGAGCATTGCTTTGAATGGTACAGCGTTGGAAGAAAAGAACCTTAGTTGGAGCATACAGCACGATCTGCGTCGCGCCTATACGACCAGCGCAAATTACGATGGCCCTTATGCCATGATGAACCTGGGCTTTTCGGATGATGACTATCAAAGACGTGTAAATTACTCTATGTCCGGCGGGGTTGTGGCTCATGCGGGGGGAATAACCGCAGGCAAGACATTGGGAGAAACGGTAGCACTGGTTGATACTAATGGTGTCAGTGGTATCAGAGTGAATAACTTTACGGCAATTAAAACGGATTTACTGGGCTATGCGATTGTTCCCTACGTAACACCTTACCGTGAGAACAATATCTACCTTGATGTTCTTTCCGCTGGTCAACATGATGTTACAGACTCGGTACAACAGGTGATCCCTGCGCGTGCCGCGGTTGTTAAGGCACGTTACAAAGTGCAAGGAGGAAAGCGGGCACTCTTCACCCTTTCCACTATCAATGGGGTGGTGCCATTTGGGGCACAGGTTACTCGGGTAGCGGAAGAGATGGCGATCAGCGACACGGTTGGAGAGCAGGGGCAGGTATATCTGGCCGGTTTAGCTGAGGCAGGCAAGCTGCAAGTGAAGTGGGGGGCTAAGGTGAAGAAGGTTTGCTATGTGGATTATTTACTCTCTGAAGCACAGCTCAAGGCTGGTATTTATTTTCTGTCATCAGAATGCCGCAGTTAGTATCTGGGCATGGTGACAGGGATAAGGTTCTCTCCCTTTAGGGCTATTTCACTGATTGTGCCAATAATGCCTACTTGGATAGGCGCTGATTCTCAAATTATAAGGGGATACGGTGATTTCATTTTTCAGATTACTTTCTTTTTTCTCTCTGCTGGTAATGTCAGGTTTTTCTTATGCCATACAGTGTTCTTGGAATGGTGGGAGCTATAATACCATTCCAAATAGGTACACATTTAATCTGTCGGTAAATGTTAATAGCCCGCAATCCTATAATACAGGGGGTAACAATTTATTAAATCTATCAAGTTTTAATAATGTTATTTCCTGTAAGGCAAGCTCGGGAAACGATGCTTTGAGTCTTGTTGGCGTGGGTAGCATGGTAGGTAGTGTTTGCTCTGGGAATCCAGCAAACTGTGGCATCAGTGGGTGGGTAATTGGCAGTAGTGGTTCTCCGGTAACGGTAACCGGGGGGCTAGGTATGAATGTACCTGTTTATACGTATAATACTAGTGCACAAGGAATTCCGTTAAACTTTGGCCTCTATATGACGCAAGGGAAATTATTAAATATTGTCTCAGGACAGTCGCTTGGCCAATTTAATTTTGGGGTATCTAACTCCGGAGGTGGGATATCAACTTTTACTATTAATGCGATAGCAGGAAATTCGGTAAGTTTAAATCTGAATACATGTTCTGTACCCACGTTAACTACCGTGACACTACCTACGACAGGGATAAGCCTGAATGCCGGTGCGTTTGGTACGCCGGTGCAGGTTAATCTCCCTATTGATTGTTCTAATGTCATAGGCACACTTGCACTTAAATTATCGTGGGCAGGAGGGAGCAATATTATACCTAATACAGCTAGTGCCAGTCCGGCAGGAGGCGTGGGGATAATATTAACTACAAATACAAATACTCAATTAACCAATGGCCAGACATTTTCTCTGAAAAACACCAGTTCGAATAATATATCTTTTAATGCGAGATATTACTCTGCTGGCGCTCAGGCTACCAGTGGTGCTGTTCAGGGGACGGTGAATATTGATATTGTTTATAGATAATATTTACCATTAATAATAAATGTATACCCTTCATATTTCAAACTGCTTGGGTGCTGGCTACGAACCGTCGCCCCAGTCACATAATGGACTATGCTCCTGGGGTCTCCACTGCTTGCCGCCTACAGGTAACTCAAATTATTTTGGATATAGATGCTCCCATTTATTAAATGTAGATGTTTAAAAAACAACATTTCTTACGTTGATGCCGGCTAAATGAGAGCATCCAATCTACTTATGGTCACTAATTTTCAAAAATATATAGAGCAAGCTGGTATCTCTACTTAGTGAGTTATTACATTGTTAAACTCATTAATGAGGATGATTAACTTTCCATTTAGTTCACTATCACTTAATGACTGTCTTTCCTGATCGAAGTTTTGATGAAAGCTCGGAATGGCCAGGGAACCTACAAGCTCAGCGCCAAAAAAGGGTGCTGAGCGGGAAGCGATTTCTAATACACTAGCTCCACCACGTGTGCCAGGTGATGTCGAAAGAAAAACAACCGGCTTTTGCTGGAATACCTTGGTTTCAATGCGAGAACACCAATCAAATAAATTCTTATATGCTGCACTATATGAACCATTATGTTCTGCAAAAGAAATCATTACCCCGGTTGAGGATTTTATTTTGTCAATAAATGCTCTGGCGATTGCCGGTTGGCCCAACTCTCTCTCAATATCCTCGCTAAATAGAGGTAAAGCGAAATCGTTCAGATCCACAATCTCAACGTCTTGCTCAAGAAAAGTTGCTGCATAAATCACAAGTTTTCTATTGATAGACTTGGAACTAGTGCTGGCAGCAAAAGCAAGTATAGTCATTTGTAATGCCCTTAATTAAAAAAGATTTCAATTATCACCTTTTAATATAGGTGTCCTTAAACACATTATATTTAATATAATATGTTGGCTGTGCTGAATTAATCAGCCCATTCTGAGTGTCGGCCTGCGGATCTACATAGTTAGCTATCTTCCTAACGACTTTCTGTATGTATGTTATGTAGCCTGAATTATTTTACACATAGATAATTTTTTCACTGCGCTTAATGTGATTTTAAGCAGGATCTTAACTGACAATAAAGACAACGCGTTATTTTATATCAGCGGCTGCACACAGAATATGCCACTTGCTCAACCGCTGGAGTGCTTCGTCAAGCACCTCTTCGGACTGTACCAACGCAATACGTACTTGGCCTGAACCTCCAGGCCCGAAGCCACTACCGGGAGCGACCAGCACACCAGTGGCATTTAGTAAGGCCTCTACAAATTCCATGTCATTTCCTACGAAACCAGGTGGTAATGGAGCCCAAAGAAAGAAAGTGCTTTGCGACGGTGGTATCTGCCAACCTAGTGATGCTGCAGTATCTACAAATCTACGCATACGTGATGCATAGATGGCGCTGTTACGTGCAGCGATATTTTCCAATTCATCAAGCATCTCTGCCGCTACGCATTGCAGTGGCAAGAAGGTGCCAAAGTCGATGTTAAATTTGGCTGTACGGATTTTTTCTATCAATTTTGGTGCCCCGGCGGCGAAACCGATGCGCCAACCCGCAAGGCCACAGGATTTACTCAGGCTATGAAGCTCCAGCACGCGCGACAGCGCTCCTGAAGCCGGTAATGCCGCACCACTGAGTAAGCTGTTAGGTGTTTGATCGAATCTAATCTCCGCATAGGCTCGATCGATGACAACCCAAAGTCCATGGCGCTCAGCGAAATCCAAGACGCTTTTCAGTTTGCTCGATGATAATTCCACTCCAGTGGGATTGTTCGGCGAACAGATCACTATCACACGTGCATCCTGTAACTGCTCTGAACGAATCGACTCCAGCGCTGGTTGGCCTAATTCGTCGCAGGTAAATAATTCCACGTGTGCGCCTATCAGGCGGGCACAACTTTGATAGACGGTATATGACGGCTCTGGCATAAGCACCGTCTCTCCTGGCTTTAAACAGGCAAGCAGGCTGTAAAATATCCCTTCTTTTGAACCGAGAAGATTGACTACATTGCGGTCTGGATCGAGTAAAACTGGTGCATCAGTTGGTAAAAACCTACGCTGGTAGTAGGCTGTGAAGCGCTCGCGCAAATAGCGGCATATATCGTAACGGAACTCGCCATAGCCGTGCAGATCGTTACGGCTGACAAAGTGTTGCAGGCGCTCGCGCCATTGTAATTCCGGTGCAATGTCGGGGTTGCCAATCGACAGGTCCAATAGTGGAACTCCGACGAAGTCAGATGCATTCTGTTTCGAACGGTAGCCTTCTACCATGGCTTTGAGTAGGGTGAAAGCGTCGGGGGGCATAGTATTGTTCAAGGGAGGCATGGTTACTGTTCTCATATCAGCGGATCGGTTTTTCGAACGATGTTCTGGCAACGTTGCGAGGCTGTGCGCGTAAACGAGTCTGGAAGTCATGGAATTGCGCGGCAATCAATGCCACGGTTTCGTCCCATACTTGATCACTATGTTGTTGCATCGGATAAAGAAGAAAGCCGCAGATAATAGTTTTAGGATCATTGTTAACGGGATAACCCGGTACGATACTAAAGTGCGGTAGGTCGTAACCCGCATTGACACGATCCCAGCATTCCTGCATAAAAAGCATTGCAAGATCTTGGTAGGAAGAAGCCAAAGCGATTAGCTCTGAATCAAATGGAGCCTCAAAAACTACTTCCCATCCTAGGCTCGAATGGTTAAGTACACGGAACAGACCGTGGCGTTCGAGAGCATCTGCCAGTGAGTTACGAGCCTCGTGCAGACTGGCAAGATAAGTGGCGTAGCCATGACGGCCAAGCTGATTAAGATTGACCCATGCTGCCAGAATACCTTGGTTTGGCCGCGAATTTTCAAAGGTGTAGCGGTAGGCTCGAAACTGACCATAATGAAAATCTTTGTTGCTATAGTGATAGTTTCCGTCGCCGAGCTCGTCCATGAAGCGGTGGTCTCGGGCCACAAAGAAGCTACTCGCGTAGGGACACAGGCCATTCTTGTGGAAATCCACACCGAGTGAATCAAAATTACTTAGACTGTGCATACGTTGTAGCACTTCGGTAATACGTGCTCTGGTTCGTATATCAGGAACTAATTTACACAATTGCTCATGATTGGCATCAAGGAGGCTCAGATATAGCCAGCCAATTACACTGTCCAGATGCAGATAGGGACGTTCCTGCAAATTATGTTTTCGTGCGAACGCCTCGACGATTTCGTGTACTTCACGAGTGTCTTCACAGTTGAAGTTGATTGTGGTTCCACCAGAACACACGATCGCTGCGACCCTGCGCCCGTTAGCATGCTGCTCGTGAAGTAGGTGTTGTAAGGCATGGCCGCACATGCGTCCATTAGCGTTACTGGGGATACGCAGGCAGTTGTTTGAACCTAGCCCGAGTAGGCTGGCAGCATGCTCTACACAGTAATGTGCTCCTTCACTGCATAGAATAATCAGGTCATGTGGCAAACCACTAAGTAGCGATTCTGGCGCAATACGACTCAGTGCTGACTTAATTGCGTACATAATAGTGAATTTACCACCGTTGCAGGCTATTCCCATAGCCTGTGTCCAGCCAGCCCAGCGTCCTATACGCCGCGCTATTTGTTGTTCGATCAATAATGCTTCGCCACAAAATGCGTCCATCAGGCTGTTTGTATTGTAGGCTGTAGCGAGCCAAGCAGCTGCGGTAGCTTCCACACTGGGGGCTGGAAGCATGTTAAATAAAGCGTGTTTTGACTGCGGGCGGATAGCACCTCGAAAGTAGCGTGCTACTTCGTTAAGTAATTTGGCGTCGTCAAGAGGGACCTCATTTTCTTCATGCGCGAGTACATCAAAATAAGAGAAGGGTCGTGCGGGGTACTTTGGACCAAGATTGATGAGTGCATTGGGGGCAAAATTTAGTTCGGGTAGCATTATTTGGTCTGAACGAGCAAATTGCTGCACATGCAGGTCTAATTTCCGTGTATAGTCAATCAGAGACTGCAAGCGCTTTGGTTCATCTGGTGTAGACTGCTGGCTTAGATTTTTTAGCATATTCAGAGTAATTTCATTTTTTATTATGGAGTTAATGTGTTTCTGTCGCATTAAGGTTTCTTCGGTAACAAGGCAATTAAAATAGAGTTAGAATAATTAGGTGAATACATGTGCGCTGAAATCTGATTTACTTAATACGCTTTTCCAGGCTAAATTTATTTTGACATACTTAATTTTCATGGTTCCTGAAGTTGCCGCAATCGTAATAATCTATGAGTTTTCCGGTGTCTTTAACACTGATTAAAAATCTCTCTAGGTTTAGAAGGTCATGTAATACTGATGGGTCATTTGTGGAGTTAATTAACTTTCCGCATGTTTTTATCTGGTAATGTATACCGAAGGAATGATGAAGCAATGCATTCTCAACCATTCTAAGCCTTCTTATTTCAATCAAAAGCTCATCAATCTCGTTATATCTCATGGTTTTCATATTCCTTAAAAGAGTGCGTATCATTAGAATTTTTTTGGCAGTTTATTCAAACTTAATAGTTTTCCTCTTTTAGTCTTTATATACCCACCTCTTTCTAGCTCTCTAATAACTTTAGATATCGAGCTTCTGGATATTTTATTCCTTTCTTTTATATAACCGAATATAGAAATATTGTATTTTTCATTTCCCTCAAGAGAGTTAATGTCCTCTAGACATTTTTTTATGCAATCGTAAACTGAACTACATATAACGCTTTCATCTCTAATTTGGTATATGTCAATTAATTTTGCACAAATATTTGTCATAACTTCCGGTGGAACGTTTTGGTAAAAAAGATCGAAATCAACAGTTTTTAATACACTTTCAGATAGTGGCTTTATATACAAGTTTGTTTTGTTAAAGATAGCCTCATGAATACCAAAAACAAAAGGGGCTTCTATCTCACTGATGATTATGTCATCAGTCATTCTTTTCAAAAGGACGCTACCGCTTAAGAGCAGTATTGCACTTTTCTTTCCATCTCTAATATAATGAGTGGGTATTTTACCCTGGATTATATGGAGCTCATTCACTAAGAGTTTTTGGAAAACCATCGCCAAGTTTTTTGATAACATTTTCCAAGCCTGCCCGCAATTTGTACTCAAAAAAATGTAAATCTATTATCACCTACAAAAATCAATCAGTCAAGGATGATTGATTGATTTTTTGCTGCTGTAAAACTGCAAGCATTGGTTGAAAAGCTCTACTAAGGGTCATGTTGTTTTTATTTAAGGTTATGAAAACAAAGAGTTATAGTTTGAAATCCTAATTTTAATAGCTGATTATTGGAAGGGGTATTGTATTTGCAACGCAATTTCAGGATGTAAGCGATGCTGGGAATTTTAATCGGACAATCTCATTTCAGGCTTCAGTTCGTACGTAGGTTTGCTGGCGTTACCGGTTGCGTTGATTGTATTTAATTCATTGTTTTTATTGTATTAAAAGTGCTTTTTTTGATGTTCATTGAAGAATGAGAAGTGGTTATGATTTGCAAAAGTATGTTGACATTCAGTATTATTATAGTTTATAATCAGTCTTGATTGATTGATTGATTGATTTAGGGTTTTGAATAGTGGTGCTTTACTACTCAGCCTGATTTGATTTCATTATTTATATTATAATTGAATATTCACGCGATTGAGGCTTGTTTATTTTTTTGGGAATATAAATCTATATAGTGGACACATGGGTGAAATATCCTGCTGTTGTGAGAGGGAGTAAAAGTGATACTAATTATTTATGCGCATCCTTACCCTCGGTATTCTCGAGCCAATGAGAATCTTCTAGAGGCTGTCAAAGATATTGATGATGTGGAAATTCGTAGTTTATATGACATTTATCCAGACTTCAATATTGATATCAAAGCTGAGCAGCATGCTTTGGCGTCAGCCGATATTATCGTATTACAACATCCTATGCAGTGGTATAGTTTACCACCGCTGCTTAAGCTTTGGATCGATAAAGTATTAGAGTACGGTTGGGCTTATGGCCATGGTGGCAACGCACTGTTAAATAAGTGGTTGCTTTGGGCTGTCACTAGTGGTGGTGCTCGAGAGCATTTCGCCATCGGCGAATATCCACATTTTGATGCGTTGGCACAACCGCTTCAGGCTACGGCTATTTATTGCGGCATGAAATGGCTTCCACCTTTTTCAGTACATAATACATATTGTTCTGATGATAATGCCCTTGCTAAGAATAGCGAAGCCTACAGGAATTTATTGTTGAATTACCAGTCATCTTATACTGGGGATGCTCATCGGGAAGAAAATTATGGATAATCACACGATGATGACCGAGGGCTTGATCTACTTGGGGGCTGCGGTACTTTTTGTGCCTATTGCGGTTCGTTTCGGATTAGGTTCTGTTTTGGGCTATCTGATAGCAGGATGTATTATTGGCCCATGGGGGTTCGGGTTTGTTTCGCATGCTGAGTCCATCCTTACCTTCGCCGAAATTGGCGTTGTGCTTATGCTGTTTATTATCGGTCTGGAATTAGACCCACAGCGTTTATGGAAATTACGAGCATCCGTTTTTGGTGGTGGTAGCCTGCAGATGCTTTGCTGTGGTGCTTCACTTAGTGTTTTCTGTTATTTGCTTGGTCTTGACTGGAATGTTGCGCTTCTGATCGGTCTTACCTTAGGCCTGTCTTCTACAGCTATTGCGATGCAAGCAATGGGGGAACGTAATTTGACACCTTTGCCGGTTGGTCGTAGTGCTTTTTCGGTACTTTTATTCCAGGATATCGCAGCTATTCCACTGGTTGCCATGATCCCTCTTTTGGTGAGTAGTCCTGGGGAAACAACGCTGAGTGCTTTTATTTTGTCTGCGGCAAAGGTGGTCGGGGCTCTGACTCTTGCATTGTTACTTGGGCGTTATGTCACTCGTCCGTTGCTGCGATTTGTCGCACGTTCAGGTATGCGTGAGGTTTTCAGCGCCGTCGCACTGTTTTTGGTTTTCGGTTTTGGCATTCTTCTGGAAATGTCCGGCTTGTCGATGGCAATGGGAGCATTCCTGGCTGGTGTGCTGTTGGCTAGCTCAGAATATCGCCATGCACTTGAAAGTGATATCCAGCCGTTCAAAGGTCTTTTGTTGGGGCTTTTCTTTATCGGTGTCGGGATGTCGATCGATTTTGGGATTTTGTTTCAAGATCCTTCATTGATCGCTTTGTTGCTTATTGGCTTTATGCTGTTGAAAGCGATGATGCTTTTGCTGATATCGCCTGTGCTTAAGGTGGCTAAGCGTCAGCGCGGACTCTTTACCATTTTACTGGGACAGGGGAGTGAATTTGCGTTTGTGATATTTGGTACAGCGCAATTGGCGGGGGTATTATCTCTAGAATGGGGAAAATCATTGACTCTCGTGATTGCTCTATCTATGGTTATCACTCCACTATTATTAATTCTATATACACGGCTAGAGAGTCGCGTCAAAAAAGACGATCGACCTGATGATGTGATCGATGAAGAAAATGCCAGTGTGATTATTGCAGGATTTGGCCGCTTTGGTCAGATCGCGGGGCGTTTTTTGTTAGCTAATGGTGTACGTGCAATCATACTGGATCACGATCCTGACCACATTGAAACCTTGCGTAAGTTTGATATTAAAGTCTTTTATGGTGACACAACACGTCTTGAACTGTTAGAAGCAGCAGGTGCTGTACAAGCCAAAATATTGATCAATGCGATTGATGATGTCGGTGCGAACTTACAATTGACAGAGTTGGTTAAAGATAATTACCCACATATGAAAGTTATCGCTCGGGCACGTGATGCTGACCATTGGTATCAGTTACGCAAGTTGGGGGTAGAAAATCCAGAGCGTGAAACTTTTGAAAGTTCGATGCTTCTTGGTAGAAAAGCGCTAGAGCTCATGGGCCTAGATCCTTATGAAGCCCGAGAGAGGGCAGATATATTCCGTCGTTATAATCTTAAAATGTTAGAAGAAACACTTGATAACTATGAAGATAATGAACTGCGAATAACAACGTTTAAAAGAACAAAGGACTTACTTTCTGCAGCGCTAGAACAGGATCACGCTGGCCTCGTCAGCGCACAACGAACTGGTTGGAAAGGAACGGTAGAAAGTAAGTCATCATAGTCTGACTCTTTAGTATTTAGTCATCACTGATTATAGAAGGATGAAATAATGAAGTTATATTACTCTCCTGGAGCTTGTTCACTTGCTGTTCATATTATGCTCGAGTGGATGAATAAGCCTTACGAGCTTATTTTGGCTAATAAAAATGATCCTGCCTTTAAAGCTGCTAACCCGATGCTTGCGGTACCTACTTTGGCAGAAACTTCCATCGGGACTTTAAATCAATGCGGAGCTATTTTACGCTACTTGGCAAGCTTTCCAGAGGGCCAGGTTTTTGCCGCCAATCCTAATGATCCTGCAGATATCTATGAGTTCGATCGTTGGGAGTGTTTTTTTACAGGAGATGTGCACCCCAGTTTCTATCCATTTTTTTCACCCCAGCGTTATATCATGGATAGTGATGATGATGCATATGAAAAAGTTATATCAGCCTCAGTGCTTTTAGTCGAACGTACATTTCAGATCCTGAATACACATCTGGAAAATCATGAGTTTATCGTAGGTGGGCACCTGAGTATCATAGATGCTTATGCAACGCCAATGCTTCGATGGGCTAAGCATGGAATGCCAGAAAAATTTAAAACATACTCTAGTATCGAGAGACACTATAATATGATGTGCTCGGACAGAAAGATCATTATGGCAATGCAACAGCAGGGTATTGAAGCATAAGTTAATTACACAACAATTAAGCTATGGTAAACCCCATTCTTTAATTTTAATAAGGGAAGTGACCTTGTTTTTACAGCATATAACACTTCCTTATTTTATATAAATTGAAATATAATCTTTTTTTTCGGAAATGTAATTATCTATCATGCGAGGTTTTATAATACTATTATTCACTAAATACACATTAAGTCATGCGTTGCTATATTCTTTTTCAATTTGGTTGTTATTTCTGATTTTTATTTCAAATGTAAATTTATCAACCTTACTATATTAAGGAGTGGAAGGTGTATACTTTATTGGTTAGTGACGATTATTATTACGCATATGGCTTTAAAAAGAAACGTAACATGAAGAATTTGAAACATGTAAGCTTCCAAAATTACAAACTTAATGAGTCTAATACTAAAGATTTATCTAACTTGATTTTACACGTCACCTCTGTAGAACAATTAACTTATTTAAAGAGCATGCGTTGTGGCATAACTACCGTTTTATATAATGATAAATTTAAGAATGTTATTAATTTAATTCCAGTTCTAGGGAGCTTCATTATTATTAGTGATAGATATTATTCGGGGGTAAATGATCCTGAAGATAAGCATAACGCAATTTTTTATAGTAATAAATTAACGTGGCGAGAGGTTTCAATAATGCAACTTTACTGCAATGGTTTCAGCACGAATGATATTTCTATGGTTACACGGAGAAATGCTAAAACGATCAGTTCTATGAAGTATTCGATATGTAAAAAGCTTGGTATTGATAGAAGTAAAAAATTCAAAGACTTTATCTCAAAACTATCCTGGTAATAGAGTTTTTTGGGAGTAATACTCTGAGATGCATTTGAAAAAATGGAAAACCATGATTTCTATCATGGGCTTGGATTTTTGTTAATTCAATAGGCTCCTAATGATTGGATAAAGACTTTAGAATGAGGTGAAGCAATCTATAATGCCAACACCTCATCCTTCACTGTAGCACAATAAACGCCTTTGTCATATATCAACAGGATTGCGTTTGCAGCACCGATCGTCGTGATGCGTTTTCAGAAAGCCATTTTCTCGATTGTGCTTATATTTCATCCTCGATTGACATTCAATATTATATTGTTAAGGTTAACTGGCTTTATTTCTTAAGAATACCATTACAATTTGATTCCTTTAAATTAAAAATTGCAAATCGTAAAATTCTTTCTAGACTATTAATAATTTCATCACTTACATCTTCATACGACCACTTACAAGTATCATAAATTCCTTCAAAAAGAGCACTGAGATAAAAACTACATAGAACCAAGTCAAGATCTTCTGGTAGTTCTCCCGATGCTACTGCTCTCTTTAAACTTATTTTTATTTTGTTTAAAATAAATCTGTCGATAAACTTTTTCCAGCGTAATATCGGTGCGTTTTCATCTGTATTTTCAGTTTTAAAATATATTATTTCAATGATATTTTTAATGGAACCAGGTTGTGTTATTTTTTTTAGGTAAATCACTGCTGAGGATAATAAGTATTCCAGTACATCTGATTTTATGTCATGTTTTAATGGTTGTTCATCTTTAATTGCTCTTTTTATAACAGATAGACATATTTCAACTTTGTTTGTATAGTGCCCATAAATAGCTCCTCGTGAAAATCCGGAATCTAAGGAAATATGATTTATCGTACTCTCACCTACACCAAACGTAATAAAAACACGTTCTGCAGAGTTTAAAATTGCATCTCTGGTTTTTTGGGATTCTTCTGGGGTTTTTCTGGCCAATATCATTTCCTCGTATAGAGTTTAATATTATGCTGTTAGGTGCAGCTAATCACCAATATGATAATGATTTAGCTGTAGATACTCAAGGCCATCTCTATGTTGTTAACAACATGTTTCATTTTAACAAAAATATGAATATTTGTCAGTAAACGACTCTGGCTACATGAAGCACGGAATTTTGAACTGCTGTAGCAGTTGGCAAGTAGAGCTTTTCTTACCATGTCAAGGGAAAAGGGTCCATCGAGTGTGTAACTTCTTGCGGATGTGTGGTCTGACTATGATTATCTTTTACGCCATATCATGCCTGCTATGGTACGAAGCTTCATCTGGCAGTTTTCGCAAGGCTGCTAAGAGCATCAAGTTGTTGGACTCATTTCGTGATAGTGAGGCATGCATCTCGATTTTATTTTTTAATCAGTCGTGATTGACTAATTATGACTGTTGCTTTAGAGTGGGTGAGCATGAGTTACATACAAGCCTGTTATGGCTGTGGGGATTCACGTTACGCTTTTTAAATGTAAATGCTTTAAAGATTGTAGTATTCATTCTTGGGGGAGTGTTTATACCTAAATATTGTATGGTAAACGCGCCTAAAAAATTATAATGGATTGAGATATATGATGAATATTGAAAGGTTTGATGCTGAAAACTCTGCTCTTCTGCTCATCGATCACCAGATTGGCACTATGGGTTGGGCCAAATCGATGCCTTTTGAAATTCTGAAGCGTAACGCGTTGATGCTGGCTAAAACTGCTCATATATTGAAGCTGCCGGTAGTGCTCACTTCAAGTATGGAGGAACATGCACAAGGCCGATTGCTTAAAGAATTGGAAAGCATTTTGCCTATCGAATTTGAAAACAGGATCAAAAGATTAGGTGTCGTTAACGCTATGGAAGAAGCCAGCTTCGCTGCGGCAGTTAAGGCCACTGGACGTAAGAAGATCATTATTGCTGGGGTTACCAACGATGTTTGTACTGTCTACCCGGCCATTAGCCTAGTTAGAAATGGCTTCGACGTACAGGTAGTTGCTGATGCTGGTGCTTCACCAACAAAATCAGCAGATGATATCGCTCTACGTAGGATGGAGAAAAATGGCGTTACCTTGACAACAACTAATCAGTTAATCGCAGAGCTCGCTGGCAGTTGGAGCACCCAAGAAGGTGGCCAACTCGTCAAGTTGATCATGGAAGCATTAGAAGGGCAAATATACTATCATTACTAAATAGCATTGATGCTCTTATATGGCAGAGTTAATAAGGCTTATAAGAACTAATAACTGTGTACAGGACTAATTTAACAATGAACTTTTATAGTCGGGCACTAAGTGATTAGCACGATATTATTACAATGAATTATAATTTAGTCGTTTTCTACTAAATGATGTTTTGAACCAAAAAATGTTTCATCAGTACTAAGGATTATTTGATGACTAATATAACCACAATAAAGTTGCGACCGCTCGAACGTGAGGACTTGATTTTTGTGCACCAGATGGACAACAACGCAAGTGTGATGCGCTATTGGTTTGAGGAGCCTTACGAGGCGTTTGTTGAGCTTTCAGATTTGTATGATAAGCATATTCATGACCAAACTGAGCGCCGTTTTATTATTGAAAACGACAGCGTAAAAGTGGGGCTTGTTGAACTGGTTGAGATTAATCATATTCATCGCAGAGCAGAATTTCAGATTATCATAGATCCTGTTCATCAAGGTAATGGCTATGCTAAGAATGCAGCTATTTTGGCAATGGACTATGGCTTTTCTGTGCTTAATTTGAATAAATTACATCTGATCGTGGACAGTGAAAACCAGAAAGCTATTCATATTTATACTAAGCTAGGTTTTGAGGTCGAAGGTAAATTAATTGATGAGTATTTCGCCAATGGTAAATATCGCAGTGTATTGAGAATGTGTATTTTTCAAAATAGATATTTTGATGTTTTCAAGTCAAATTGAATGCCTTTTGAGCCTATCCCAAAAGGAATTATCGTATAATGCGTTACGATAATTTCTGAGGGCGAAGTATGGCAGGTAACAAGTGGCAGATTAGCGATGAACTCTGGGAAAAGATGGCTCCACTGCTCCCGGAGGACAAAACCAGCCATCCGCAGGGGACGCATCGCAAGCGCGTCGATAATCGTGCCGCAATGAACGCCATTTTCTTTGTGCTCAGAACAGGTTGTCAGTGAAATGCGCTGAATGCGACAGGGATTTGCTCGTCAAGCTCAGCCCACAGTCGCTTCCAGGAGTGGCGCGATGCCGGAGTTTTCGAGCGGTTCTGGCAGAACGGATTACTTACCTGCGAGAAACTAGATGCCATTGACTGGTCTTGGTTGTCGATGGATGGCTGCATGACAAAATCGCCACTTGCAGGCTCAAAAAAACAGGTCGCAACCCCACAGACAGGGGAAAACAGGGCGTAAAACGGAGTCTGATGACCGATGCGAACGGGTTACCTCTCTCACTGGTTGTCTCAGGGGCAAATACCCACGACATAAAGCTGGTTGAAGATACGCTTGACGCGTTACAGACGGGCAGACCGGGGCACAGGCTCCCTCTGTGCATGGACAAAGGCTATGAAGCCGAATGGCTGGTAAATTGTATGAAAGCGCGTCGTTATGAACCTCACATCCAGTCGAGGAAAGAGGAATCAGAGGCGCTTAAAAACACGGACTTCAAGGCTCATCGCTGGGTAGTTGAAAGAACACATAGCTGGATGAATCGCTTCCGTCGCGTCTTGACACGCTGGGAGAAGAAGGTCGAGAACTACGAAGCGATGCTGCATTTTGCATGTAGCATTATTGTATGGAATAAAATCCTATTGGGATAGGATCTAAGGGTTATGGCGTGAGAATTATTAACTTCGCTTACCTTTTTATTGCATTGTTATGTGCTATGGTTTCTAACCAAGCTTTTGCTAATACTTTTTATAGCTACAATTGTACTAATACTCAATTGACAACCTCTCTACCCGCCAAGCTCGTCTATCAACCGGTATTAAATGTATTATTTGGTCAGGCTTTATCACGTTCGCGGAATTATGTACCGGGACTACAGGGGGGGAACACATATCATCAAGCAACTCTGAATACCTGCTCTTTAAATGGGTTAAGTGGAGTCTCTGTTAGTGTAACGGGCCCTCCAACAGTGACGGCAACAAGTACAGGAAATATCTGTTCACGACAAGCTGACGAAGGCAGTGCAAATAAAATGGTTGTCAATATATTAATTACTCGGGGCGCTGCATGTAACGTTTCAGTCACATTCTCAGTTGCTTTTACTATGACATCCACTAGCGGAAACAGTGGCACTCTTTCGAGTACCTTGGTTAGTGGACAACCCACTGGCTGGGTCTATTACAATACAGACACAAACAAAATAGGTATATCACCCTCTGCTACATATAATGTAACGCCATACACTTGCACATTGACCACATCAAATATTGCTGTTGCACTGCCTAGTACATCACTTTCATCTTAGACTACACCGGGTCTGTCATCAACGCTAACACCTTTTGCGATAACCTTAACAGGTTGTTCTGCGACAACAA
Source organism: Serratia sp. JSRIV006 (assembly GCF_019968685.1). Classification (NCBI taxonomy): domain Bacteria; kingdom Pseudomonadati; phylum Pseudomonadota; class Gammaproteobacteria; order Enterobacterales; family Yersiniaceae; genus Serratia; species Serratia sp. JSRIV006. Next base: position 4,766,539 of record NZ_CP074137.1, on the reverse strand, counting down.
GTGGTGCGGTGGCAAACGCAAGCTGGGTGTTTAATACGGTTACAGGATACCCAAACGTGATAGCCAATACGGGAGCCGCAAATAATGTTGGTGTGCAAATTTTAGATTCCACACAAACCCCCATTACTAACGGTGGAAAAAGTGTTATTGCAACGTTGACCTCAGCTTCAGTTTATAATGCTAACTATTATGCGAGTTATTACTCACTGGGTAACCCAACAACTGGAACAGTTGTTGGTAATGCGAAATTTAGCATAACATATAATTAATTTTCGTTTTTATTATTGCTGGTAACTGAGTTTTGATGCGTGCTGGATATAATTTTAGTTTTTGCAATCATATTTTTTTTGAGTCTGAAAAGTAGTTTAAAAATAGCTTTAATACAATATTTTTCACAAGGTAAAAAGATGTTTTTTATGAATATACCTATCAATTTTGTTGTTGGATATTATTTTTTGTACCCGGTTATTGATTGAATAAATAACTCTAGTGCACTTAAGTTAATTAAGGAAATGTCATGAAAAGAAACCTGTTTATAATGAGCCCATCGGCTCTGTTACTTATAGCTGTAACAAGGGTTCTGTCGCATTAACGGGCACAGGCCAGCCAAAGTGGGTGTTGCCGATTATTTAGGCAGCCAACAGATAAAATTGTTCCGCAGGTGACAATACCTCACTTTCCGGATGCTGATATTGTCCTTTGCGTATCATGTGGATCAATTCGATGCCCGCCAAAAGCCCCTGTGCCCGTCGAAACGATTTGAATCCCAGCATCGGTCTTATCCGGCGTTTGATATTGCGGTGATCTTGCTCAACCAGATTGTTTAGGTACTTACTTTGCCTCACTGTAATCGTTTCCTCATCGGGTTTGTCGGCGTTGAGCGTGGCCAAAGCCGCTGTGTTGGCCCCACTTTTATCGATAGCGGCGTTTTTCAAGGTAGTTGTCGCTTAATGTAATAAAATTACGTTATGCCGTCTCTTTTTCCGGGTTAAGGTAAACTTCCGGAATATAGTCCCAGTTGCGTAGCTGCTTACTCCAGCGTTCTGGATGTTGTTGGTGGGCTAGCCGGTAAACAGACTTTCTGGCTGCCAGTATTTTCATATCGAGACCCCGATGGCGTTCATCCGGCGTAACGTATTTGATCCCGCTGTGCTTATGCTCAAGGTTGTACCAGTTTACGAAACGACTTACCCAGGCCCGTGCGTCATCTATTGTGTGAAAGCCGTTCTCTGGCCACCAGGGGCAATATTTGAGTGTGCGGAACAATGATTCTGAATACGGATTATCATTGCTGACCCGGGGGCGAGAGTAAGAACTCAGTACGCCAAGGGCATACATTTTTGCCAGCAACGTAAAGCTGCGCATTGGGCTTCCGTTGTCGGAATGCAGCACCAGGTTACGGGATGAACATTTTTCATTCCACACCGCTCGTTGTAGCAGTTCTGCTGCATGTTCCCCGGTTTCACTGCTGAATACCTCTGCGGCAATAATTTTACGGCTATAAATATCCATGATCATATAGAGATAAAAGTGCAGACCTCTGACCCAGGACGGTAAATGACTGATATCCCAACTCCAGACCTGGTTCGGTGCAACCGCCTTAAGCACATCAGGCCGTTTATACTGGCATTCCCGGGACCTCCTCGTCAGTTGACTGGCTGATTTTAATACGCGATAAAAGGTTGATTCAGAAGCAATATAAACACCTTTATCCGCCAGCATCGGTACGATCACATTTGGAGGCAAAGTGGCAAATTCCGGAGAGTTGCATAACTCCAGAATTTGCAACCTTTCTGTTTCCGATAATTTATTTCGGGGGACACGGTCTGTTACACCGGGCCTTCTGTCTGCACTGATCACTCCACCATCACCATCAATCCAGCGCTGCAGCGTTCGGATCGAAATCCCGATACACTGACAGGCCTGGATCTTACGGGCGCCGTGATCGACAGCTTCACGGACAAGAGAAATAATTTTCTGCCGCTCCGGAAGAGGTGTCAGCCTTCCTCGCTGTTGTCCCAGAGGGCATTGAACTTTTCCCGCAGCATCAGGAGCGCAGCCGCTTCTGCCAGCTCTTTATCTTTGCGGGTCAGCTCCTTCTCAAGTTCACGCAACCGGCTTCTGATATCGCGTAACTCTTTATCTGCGCGGCGATTTTCCGTCAGCTTCATTTCATGAGCTTTGATCGAAATAACCCGCCACTCTTTTACCTGCTCAACAAAAAGCCCCTGACGGCGACAATAATCGGCAAGTTCCATTTCAGACAATGAAGCTGTTTCAAGAACAACCGAAAAGCGACGCTCAGGAGTCCATTCATCACCATCCACAGAGGAAATCCTTTCATTTTTTGGCAATAAGCCTTGTGCCACCAGTTCAAGTCGCCATTTTGCAACAACGGAAGAACTCAGAGCCAGTTTTTGTGCAATGTGTCTGACGGACCAGCTATAAGGAGGCTGGAGCCACATCACTCCCTTTTCTTTCACATCAATCGGTACTGCATGCGCAGGCATAGTCATTCTCCTTCAGAAAGTAAGCGACAACTATGCTGACACAGGGGGGGAATCAGCGTTCACTTTCACCGGAATACGCAGGTGGCGGCTTCCCAGCTCCGACATTACCGCGGCGGCAGCGTGGTCTATCAGTATTACGATCACCGTACGCAGCAATATAAACGCCAAAAAATCAGCCAGGAAGAAATGCTGCAGCGCTATATCAGCCATATTCCGGCACGGCATTTTAAGATGGTGCGGTACTACGGCTTTTTGGCCAACCGCAAACGGGGCCAACTGCTGCCGAAGGTTTACGAAGCGCTGTCGATGACGGTGCGGGATAAGCCCAAACGGCCCGGGTTCGCAGTGCTGATGAAAGGCTTCCTGGGCACAGATCCGTACCAATGCATCCTGTGCGGCGATCGGATGCGATTTGCCGGCGCCGAGGCTGGCAGGCATGCGACAGAATTACTGTCGGCCAGGCTGCAGCGGATGGAGAAAAAACGATGGCTTCAGGCACCGGCCCTGGATAAGTACGCCTAAAAAACAGGTTTGGGATTAAAGATACAGCAAAACAGGCATTTTTACGCATAACCCTTTGTGATACCGCACCATCACGGGAGCTGCGCGCTACGGTTCATGGTCAGGGATCCTCAAAAAACGTGATCCAGATTCCTAACCATCAAGATCAGTCGATTGATATCCCTAACCATGGAGATATTTCTCTTTTAAATATAATTATGCACTCAATGACATTAATGGCCTGCAGTTTTAGAAAAAACCTGCACAACGATGACACCAAGAATTATTAAACCCATTCCTATTAGAGCCGAAAAATCAAGGCGCTGGCCATAAATATAGAATGATGCAATACTGACAAAGACAATACCCAAACCTGCCCACGTCGCATAAGCAATACCAACAGGGATAGTTTGCACTACAATGCTCAACATCCAAAAAGCTATCGAATAGCCAACAATAACCAACATTAATGGTATGGGTTTACTGAGGCCTGACATTGCTTTCATTGACGTTGTTGCAACGACTTCTGCACCTATTGCAATAGCGAGTAACAAATAAGCTTTCATATTAAAATACCATAGTTTATATGTCTATTACACACTTCAATACTCTTAATACTCATACCACTTTAGGATAACCAATATGATATTTTACAATAGAGTCCGAGTGCGTTGTTTTGTGACTTTTAAATTAAAAAATAAATACCTAGCAATAAAAATAATTAATTTTTATTGTCATGTGTTATTCATACCATTTCAAAGAACACCTCCTGAAAATATGTGCATTCTTAGAGCATATCCCAATAGAATTTTGTTCCAGACAATAATGCCGCAGGAAAGATGGGTGACGCCTCCAATTGGTTGAGTCTGATGTATAATGCGGGCTTTTGAGATTCTCTCATGGCCAGCGTTAAGGTTCATTGTCCCCATTGTCAGTTCACTCAGGTTTACCGCCATGGTCAGAACCCTAAAGGCTATGATAGATTTCGCTGTCGTGACTGCCACCGCGCGTTTCAGCTCACTTACATTTATGAAGCCAGTAAGCCGAGCGTTAAAGAGTAGATCACTGACATGGCCTTCAACAGTACCGGCGTTCACGATACCACTAGGACGTTGAAAATTGGCATTAACACCGTCATCCGGACTTTAAAAAACTCGCGCCAAAGCTAATAACACCACGCTGTCTGTTTTTCTGCTCTGGTGGCAAGACCTTACAATTGTCATGGCCACACCATGGAAACCGCCCATTATGATTTGACGACCAAATAGCCTGTGATGCTCGATGACGGCATTGGACTGCCATTGGCCCGCACTTATCTTGAAATGCATTATACATTGATCGGTTTAACATATCAATCAGTCTTGATTGATTTACCCCATGGGTGGTGGCAATTGATTTTGCATTATCGATCGCCGCAAGCTATTTATGGTTAGAAAAAAGTAAGCGGCTCACCTGAGCCGTATTGACGTTTACGGCACATCAGGCGGCGTTCAGCAAATAAAATAAAAGAGCCAACGAAAAACTCGTCAGCTCAGTGAGTTAACAAGTTACTTTCTGGTTTTGCGACGACAGATAATTGATGACATGAACGGCATATCGGCCTGCTGATGAACCTGATCCAAAAAGTGGCTCTATGAAGCCGACTCTCTTTTAAGGTTCGGCAGGCGCGAAACTCATCGTGGCGCGAGCATGAATACTCACTAGACGCCGAATAGATTTACAGCAAGACCGTCATAAATCAAAATCTGTGTTGCAAAAACGGGGGGTGACCATAGATTTTTGGACATCGATGCCTCCATTGGCGTAAAAATCAGCCATGGAGACCGTGTAAGAAAGAGTTAATTCCCGGAGTGACCGGCAGGATGCCAAACCGTGATCGATTCAGACGCCATTTTGCAATCTACCGACTCTACTGTGAGCAAGGGCTGTCGCTACGCCTCAAACGACCACGTCGCAATAAATCTGCCCAGCTGCGGCAGCCGCAGCTTCAGGGCTTATATCCAAACCACTTCTGGGGCATGGATTTTGTTTCTGATGCGTTGTTTGACGGGCGACGACTGCGCCTGTTGACGGTTATCGACCTTTACACCCGCGAATGCCTGGGGATCTGTGTGGGACAGAATCTGCGTTCGACAGAAGTGGCAGAGATGCTGAACAGCATAGCGCTCAGGCGTCCTTTACCGCAGTTGCTGAAAACCGATAATGGTTCTGAATTTGCAGGGAAAATGCTGGACAAGTGGGTGTATGAAAGAGGGATCAGGATCGACTTCTCACGCCCGGGAACACCGACGGACAACGCTACGGTGGAGTCCTTTAATGGCAGATTGCGGCAGGAATGTTTGAACGAGAACTGGTTCATGTCTGTGGAGGATGCACGGTGCAAAATCGAGGGCTGGCGCATACACTATAACCAGAGCCGTCCCCATTCTGCCCTGGGCTGGATGACACCTTCTGAATTTGCCGAGAAATCTGCCGGTTGCCAGAATATGCAGCCAGAATGAAGCCGGTTATTCCTGATTATGAATGGATCACATACGGGGAGCGGGTCAGGTGGATTGCAATAGCAATCCACCCTTTATTTAGTTTAATAAAAAATTACAAGCTGTATACTGAAACGGTAAAGTTTCCACTAAACACATCTGCCACTGGAGTTCCAGTTGCATAAACCGTTAAAAACTGCTCTTGTGATGGCTTGAGTAACGTTGTTGTCGTGTTACCATTACCAATAGCCGCCGTAACTTCATCTGCCATTGAACCGATATTGATAGGTAAAGGAGTATTGGTTACTGCGCCAGTCAAGGTGAAGGTAGAATCCGGGGTGTTCGGACTGATGGTCACCGAGTTGATATTACCTGCACCGGTGGTCAACAACTGGATGTTACCTATAATAGTACCAAAAGCAACATCACCAGAAACCAAACCACTGACTGGTTCAAATGTAGAGGTCAGTGTCGATGGAGAGGCCACAGGAACTTCGATAGTCAACGAGTTGCTCGTGCCAATCTGGTTAGCCATTGAAGCAATAGAAAATGAAAGACCAGCAATAAATAATGCAACTTTTGATTTAAACATTAGCTTTCCTTTGATATTCTGAAATAAAAAATTGATGGTAAATATAAATCTATAGATATATTTAACTTTACCATGGTGAAGTTCTAGCTAGCATTTACCACCTGTCTTACCACTATAATGGGTGAGTGGGTTTTAAAAGCAGTAGAAATAACATTCGTGGACGTACCTTAGAAAAGATTAAGGTGGTCCAGTAGGTGCCCAACCAAAAAGATGCGTATGTTTAATAAATGGCATGCCGTATTTGCAGGTATTTATGTTTGGTTTAATGACTCTGAAAGTTTTTTGTTTTCTGTACACTTCCATTATTCGGCTCATTTTGAACATTTCTCTTTCCTCATGATAAATTATCTGTGCATATTTTTAGTTAAAGGAGGTTGATTTATCATTATCGATAGTACCCAGGACTCTCCAGAGAGTTCCGTAGCATATTCTATCTGTTATCGCTAGGTATTAACGCTTGTACAGGGGCGCTTTGGCCGCCGAAATCATTTATCGATTGCCATGTGACTTTCCCGCCAACTTTTACGCCCTTTGGTACGGAAAATTGCGCAGAGGCAAAAGGAGAGACGTAGCTCACATCAGGCACAGCAAACCCGTCAATAATAATTGACGATAAGTTAATATAGTAGGGTGAGGTATTTTTAAGCTGCAATTTTCCCTGTCGCCATTCCCAATTAAGCCCTTTAGCTAAGTTCCCTTGGTCTTGAGTTCCTAAGGCTTTGGGTCGATACAACAATTTAATACAATTATTGACAGAGATCTGAATATTGGAGCCTACGGCATTATTATTGCCTGTGCCACTATCGTCCTCCGCAACAGGTGGGATTGCTTTGACACATAACCAATATAAATGTTCTCGATCTGCTGCATGTGCCTTTCCTGTATAGACAATCCGCAGAGTATTATCCTGTTTGCCATCAAGTCGGAACAATGGCGGAGTGATGATAAATGGTGCCGACATCTGCTTGTCTTCTGTGACTACCGATGGTTGTATCAGGACTGGAAAATCATGCTCATTCTTTACAGTAATTGTTGTTCCACTACTCTGGGTTTCTTTATATATCACTCGGGAGCTATTTAGGGTGACAGGATAAGTCTGGCTTGCAGCACTTACTCCGTTGGACACGAAAAAAAGTGACAATAAAATAGTAGATAACAAACTGGGCTGTATAAACCGCATGTGAATACCTTCTCTCTGAGTTTAGTTATTCATAATGGATTGTCAACCAACCTCGCTTTGGTAGTAGGCCCCGAACAGAACTTTGTCCAATTCTTTTTAGCCCTAAAAACATTAATTTAATTAATGCGTAAGCTGAGGGGTAAGACTAAATTTTAGTATAAGATATCACTCATTGTTGTAACATTAAACATAAAAAAATGTGTAAAAATAAATAATAATGGCATTGGTTCATGGTTAGGAATTTGGAAAGGCGTTTTAAAAACTTCCTGACCATAAATTGCAGCGTGATACATGCCCGTTTAGCGTGGCATAACAAGATGTTATTGATAAAAATACCGGTTTTGATGTGTTTTAATCTAAAAACCATTTTTCAGGCGCACTTATCGAACACCGTGGTCTGAAGCCAGCGTTTTTTTGCCATCTTCTGCAGCCTGTCAGAGAGTATTTTGGTGGCGTGATCGCCCGCCACGGCGCCGGCAAAACGCAGTCGGCCCTTGCACAGGATGCACTGGTACGGGTCGGTACCCAGAAAGGCTTTCATCAGCACCGCGAACCCTGGCTTCTGTGGTTTCTCGCGCGGCGTCATCTCCAACGCGTCGTAAACCTTTGGCAACAGCGTGCCGCGTTTACGGTTGGCCAGAAAGCCGTAGTAACGCACCATTTTAAAGTGTCGGGACGGGATGTGGCTGACATAACGCCACAGCATCTCCTCCTGGCTCAGTTTCTGGCGTTTGTGCTGCTGCGTGTTGTGGTCGTAGTACTGGTGAACGACCGAGCCGCCACGGTAATGACGGAGCTGCGACGCCGCCACCGGCGGGCGTTTCAGATAGCGGCCCAGGTATTTCACGCTGCGCCAGGCACCGCGGGTCTTTTTGGCGAAGTGAACCTTCCAGTGGCGCTGATATTGCGCCTGCAGGTAGCGCTGCCACTGTTTCTCATCGCGGATATGGCCGAGACCTGGCAGCGCGGCGGGGCTAACGCGGTCATGGCTGGCGCGCAGCAAACGGATGACGGCGCCGCGCCAGATTTCTTCGACCTGCTGTTTTTTGAAGAACAGGTCACGCCAGACCCCGTGGTTGACATCGAGGCCGCCACGGGTAATTGAGACGTGGATATGCGGATGCTGATTGAGCTGGCGTCCGTAGGTGTGTAGCGCACAGAAGATGCCGACTTCGACGCCCAGCTTGCGCGCGTGTCTGAGCATGGCGCGGGTGGCGCAGCGAAAAAGGTCGTTGAGCAGCGGCCAGTTGTTATTGAAGAACGGCCACAGCAAGTGCGGCATGGTGAAGGTGATATGTTGCCAGTCGCAGTCGGGGAGAACATGTTGCTGCTCAGCAATCCACTGCTCGGTGCCTTTGAGGGCGCAACTGCTGCAGGCCTTGGACTTGCAGCTCTTGCAGCTCTTGCAGAAGAAGCGGGCATGGGTACAGTCGGATGAGGCGCAACAGTAACGACGAACGCCCATGAGGCAGGTACCGCAGGCGAGCATGCGCTCGACGGCGAGTTTGGTCCAGTCGCTGAGGGTGTCGCCATGTTTATCCAGGTACTTGCTCCAGCCGTGGTCATGCTGAACAGCAGCTTTGCGGGTCGCGGAATATACATTGTGCAGAGTATAGAGGGCAGACGTGCTCATTTTATGCGGGTATCAGCGCGGGGGGCGATCTGCCGACACTGACGTTGATGTGAGGCTAGGTCTTAAAAACGGTTGAGGCAGCAACGCTGCCGTGCTCGCACCGAAGGTGCGCTACGTTCACCCGCCATCTCCAGACAGCTTTTGTATCTTAAGTTAACGATGCCCGCAGGCGCCGGTATTCCATCGGGCTCTGTCGCATTAAAGCGACAGAGCCTTGCTATTAATTTAGTTGGTAATGCCTCTAATTAGTTGAATCTGATGTATAATGCGGGCTTTTGAGATTCTCTCATGGCCAGCGTTAAGGTTCATTGTCCCCATTGTCAGTTCACTCAGGTTTACCGCCATGGTCAGAACCCTAAAGGCTATGACAGATTTCGCTGTCGTGACTGCCACCGCGCGTTTCAGCTCACTTACATTTATGAAGCCAGTAAGCCGAGCGTTAAAGAGTAGATCACTGACATGGCCTTCAACAGTACCGGCGTTCACGATACCACTAGGACGTTGAAAATTGGCATTAACACCGTCATCCGGACTTTAAAAAACTCGCGCCAAAGCGAATAACGTCTTCGCCTGTTGCCCATGCCGATGTGGCGCTTATCTGCGAACTTGATGAGCAATGGAGCTTCGTTGGCAGTAAAGCCCGGCCGCACTGGCTCTGGTACGCGTACAACACCAAAACAGGCGGTGTACTGGCCTACACTTTCGGTCCTCGAACCGATGAAACCTGCCGGGAGCTACTGGCACTGCTTACACCATTCAACATCGGCATGATCACCAGCGACGACTGGGGCAGCTATGGCCTGGAGGTGCCGAAGGATAAGCATCTGACCGGCAAAATATTCACCCAACGCATTGAGCGTAATAACCTGACGCTCCGCACTCGCATTAAGCGATTGGCCCGTAAAACAATCTGCTTCTCACGCTCAGTTGAGATCCACGAAAAAGTGATCGGAGCGTTTATCGAAAAATACATGTTCTACTAATTGGATGCACTACCGAGTTTTACCCATTGTAGCCGCTGCTGAATTTCCCTGTTCATAGTGAGTCATTATAGTGAAATGATGTCTATGAATCACACATTTTAGATTAAAAACACAGCAAAACCGGAATTTTTACGTATAACCCTTCGCGATGCTGCACCATCAGGGGATACGGCGCGCTACCGTTCATGGTCAGTCGCTCTCAAAAGAAACGATCCTAACTCCTGACCATGAACCTCTTCGTTTACTTAGGCGCCTTCTCAAGCAGTGTAAGGTAGTGATCGATCAGGCCTACGTCATGTATCGGAGTATCATGCCCTGCAATGATCGAGTCGACTTTAAGCTCCCCCTGCTCGATAAGTCCTTTAAGTTTTTCCAAGGTTTTTGGGTACTCAGTTCTGTTGGCAAAACTCATATTACCCAGATTTTCTTTGAGAATGCAGTTCCCATACAAAACGCGCTCTGCTGGGAAGTACACAAAGATACCATCCTTAGTATGTGCTTCGCCTAAATACATGGCGCGGATGCTGCCATTTTGCAAGTTAAAGTCTCCAGGAAAAACAGTATCCGGCAGACTTTTCTCCAGATTTGGGTATTTATTATTACCTTGTCGAGTGAAGTTTACAATACTTCCCCACTGGCTTTTCTGCAGGTCGTAGGTCATCTGTGTGGCCACGATCTTTGCCCCAAGCGTTTTCCAATAAGCATTTCCACCCGCTCGATCAGTATGGTAATTGGTATTAATGACTTCGTTTATGGGGAGGGGGCTGACCTTCCGTATTTCTTTATAAAGAGTTTCAGCAGTCTCAGGAGTCCATGTCGCACCAATGATGGTTATACCATCGGTGCCGATGTAAACCATTGAGTTTTCCTGTACATACTCCTTATCTTCTACAATATAGAGCGGACCTTTGAAATGGGTAAGCGTTAAGTTTTTTTCAGAAGCCATACTTTCGCAAGCAATCAAGAGAAAAGTTACAGCCGTAAATAAATATTTAATATTCAAGATGATTTTCCTTTGTCATTACAGTGCTCCCATCATCAGCAGTGTTAACGATGGGGGATTAGATCTCTGCTTATTCTAGGCCTAGGCCAAACAGAGCAGCAATAAATTGTTAATTAATACTATCAATGAGGAGTCCACAGAGCTCGAAAAACGGTTACAAGAGAGCCCAAAAATCTGAAGTGACAAAACTTTTGAGAACTCCAATGTGAGCTTTAAAGGTGCCCTCATGGCTACATCTGAGAAGATAAAGAACTCTGGAGTTCTAGCCCCCCTAAAAAAGAGTTATCAAAGAAACTTTAGGTTTTAAATTTTCATAAACTGACATGATTTTACCTATACTTTCAAAACTGGATGTATTTCTTAGGAATATAGTTGAACGTATGCATCTTCCTATCCAGAGAAACATCTTGATTATAGTTTTTCGCTTAATAACGTCAATCAATAAAAAATTGACTGAGCCACAATTAAAACTTTCAGGAAGTCACATGGGGTGTTGGTGGGTTCATGGGTGGCGCGACCCCGGTAAGTGTCAATGAAGTTGTCACCCCAGGTTGATTTATGCAGCCTGTTTTTCCCGCTCTGGATTGAGGGTGATACTCCCTTGCCATTCCCAGTTCCGCGTCGACCCTGACCAACGTGTCGGGTTCGTTGCTATTGCTGCTTGATAGACCTTATCTCGTTGGGACAACAACACCTTGTCCTCACCCGTATGCCTCTGTAACGGTCGCGGTAGGACGAAGGTTACCCCTCGCCCCCCGCACAGATCCGGACGTGCGCTGCTAACGCATCCGGCTCTTACCTCGGGTGTTTGGCGTAAAAGCGTTGTAGAGGCCGGCGCGTGTCAAGGTAGTTGTCGCCTCAGTTAATTCATGCGGCCAACGTTTCACGTGCAAAATGGCGTTTGCTCAGCAAGTTCGAAGTAATGCTCCATCGGAGTTTTACCGTTGTGAGCGCTATGAGGACGTTCCCAGTTATAGTAATGCTGCCATTCTGCCAGTTGCTCCTTCTGGTCATCTACGGAAAGATCTACGGCGTAAAACTCAGCTTTGTCTGTCTTTTGGGAACGTTCAACTTTGCCATTAAGATGAGGCGAAGCTGGTTTATTTGGACGAAATTTGATGCCGTATTCTTTCAATTTTTCTTGCACCTTAACGGCAAAAAACTCTCTTCCCCGGTCGGTCTGAAAGCACTGTATCGGGAAAGGCATTTCTTCAATAACACATTCAATAAAATCCAGTGTGTTTGCAGCTGTGCGATGAGAGTAGAGCCTAAGGACTCTGTAGCGAGTGCAATCATCAACGGATGTGTACTGATATAAGCCGGGGCCAATTTTACAGGTATCCATCTGGACCCTGTCACCGGGAACAGGGCGTTCGTAGCGAATAAAATCAGCTTTACGCCGAAATTTAACAACAGGTGTAACCTGATTCTGGCAAAGAACTTTGTGAATCGTTGCCATTGCCAGTGAGATTGAATGAAGTCGTTTTAACTCGCTCTGAATCCGCCTTGCCCCCAGATTTCGCAGAGAACGTAACTCCAGGATCAGAGCAACTTCGCTTGCGCCAGTTTTCGTTGATGGTGAGCGCTTAGGGCGACAGCTATGGCTTTCCAGACCTGCGATGCCCTGAGCAAGATATCTGCGCCACCATTTACGCAATGTGGGCCGAGAAATGCCACAGCGACGGCATACGAACCCCGCATCACCGGACGTTTCATAGAGTTTTACCCACTGCAGTCGCTGTTGAATTTCCCTGTTCATAGTGAGGCATTATAGTGAAACTATGTCTATGAATCACACATGTTACTTATGGGAAGGCATGGCCCACTTGTTTGCATCTTCCCTAGCTGTGTCTCAATCCAGGCCGAGTTAGAGTCTGATAGTACTCCTCACGCAGACGAAATCATGACCAATCACTGCCCAAGCTTAGCAAAATCAAACGGACTCACTCCCTTCTCTCTGTTAGCATCCAGATAATCTGCCCACCATTGCAACATCAGTTTGCGTTCATCCAGATGTTCAGCTTTGTGGATGTAGGCTGCACGAACGCCGTTACGTTCCTGGTGACTCATTTGGCGCTCTACTGCATCCCTCGACCATAAGCCAGACTCAATCAGTGAACTACACGCCATGGTTCTGAAGCCGTGACCGCAAACATCCACTTTCGTATCGTACCCCATAAGTCGTAGTGCATTATTCACGGTATTTTCACTCATGGGCTTCCAGGGATTGTGATCGCCAGTAAAGATCAACTCGTATCCCCTGCTGATATCGTGTATCTGACGCAGAAGCTCCAGCGCCTGTTTTGACAATGGCACAAGGTGCTCGGTACCCATTTTTGAGCCACGGTGCGAAAATTTGACACCTGCAATCGGTTTGCGCTCTGGTGGGATTGTCCACATAGATTTTTCAAAGTCGATCTCTGACCAGCGAGCAAAACGCAATTCGCTGGAGCGTATAAAGATCAGAAGAGTGAGCGTTGTTGCCAGCCGTGTCAGAGGCTGTCCTTTGTACGCATCCAGACGAGCCAATAACTCAGGTGTACGGTTAAGTGCCAGGGCAGGGCGGTGCTGACGTTTAACCGTGGTCAGTGCGCCAGCCATATCTACTGCAGGGTTGTAATCAATTATCCCGGATTGTGCTGCATATCGCATAACGGCAGAAATACGTTGTTGCAATCGGGCGGCGATTTCGTAGATCTCTTTCGCTTCAGCGGCTTTGACCGGGATCAGCAGGTCTGGCGTTTTAAGCGTGGTAATATCCCGTGATCCAATATAGGGGAACACATGGGACTCGAAACTCTTCAGAATTTTAGCGCTGTGCGACTCAGACCATTTTTTGTTGCTCTTGTGCCATTGTAGCGTCACCGCTTCGAAGGTTGATGCAGTATCAGGTACTGATTTCTTAACCCGCTTTTGTTCGCAGGGATCAATGCCATCCGCTATCAATTTTTTGGCCACATCACGTCTATCTCGTGCCTCAGATAATGACACGTTAGGGTAGACGCCAAGTGCCAGCGTTTTTTCTTTAGCCAGAAATCGATAACGTAGCCGCCAGTATCTGGAGCCGTTGGGGTGAACGAGCAAAAACATATTACCGCTGTCAGCAAGCTTATAGGGCTTATCTTGCGGTTTAGCTGCGCGGATTTTTGCGTCAGTGAGTGCCATAGACAGGTCTCCTGATGGAGGGGGAAGGGTATAAACATTATCGAATCAGACTATACCCTCGATTGTACCCGCACAAGGGACTTGATACCGGGTAAGTTAGGTGGAGTCTGGTTGAATGAAAGTATGAAGGAAGTACTGATTCTGGCGGGGTATATAAACAAAAACGGACCTCCGTGGAGGTCCGTTGATATGAATTTGGTGCCCGGACTCGGAATCGAACCAAGGACACGGGGATTTTCAATCCCCTGCTCTACCGACTGAGCTATCCGGGCAACGGGGCGCATTAAACCGTATTTGGCCCTGTGTCGTCAATGGGTTTCTGTCACAAAGCCGAGCGATTGCTCTAATTTCAAGCAAGGGCAGGGTTACCTTCCTGCGCCAGCATTCTTCCTTCTCCCCCCAAGCGCCGAAGCCAGCGATCAAAAAACTCCCCCCAGCAATGTTCATCTCTGTCTATTCCATAACCGATTCAATGTTAGTGATAAGTACAACATGTTACATATATGTATTTTAAGGCTATTGTGATTTTCAAATGTGATCTGTGTAACTTTAATAACATATTGTCTGTGTTATGTTTCGATAATAACATCATCAGTTCCCGGCATGTGCCAGGGTACAAGGCTGGTCAACAGAACGTAAAGGTTCGCAGATAATTTTGGGGAAAAGATGAAATATATCATAGGGATAGTGTGTGTCGTTACTATCTGTATTTTGGCACTTTTAGTGAGCAACGATCGCAAAAACATCCGCTATCGTCCGATTTTCGTCATGCTGGCCTGCCAGTTTTTGATGACCGCACTGCTGCTGAAGACCGACGTAGGTAATAAAGTGATTGGCGTGATTGCCGAGGTATTTGGCAATTTACTCTCCTACGCCAACGAAGGGGTGAACTTCGTCTTTGGTGGTTTGGTGAACCATGGCGAGATCTCTTTCTTTCTGTCCGTTTTGCTGCCTATCGTGTTTATCTCCGCGCTGATCGGCATCCTGCAACACTGGCGCATTCTGGGCTTTATCATCAAGTACATCGGCCTGGCGCTGAGCAAGGTCAACGGCATGGGACGCTTGGAGTCCTATAACGCGGTGGCTTCGGCGATCCTCGGCCAGTCTGAAGTGTTCATCTCGGTAAAAAAACAGCTCGGCCTGCTGCCGGAGCACCGCCTGTATACGCTGTGTACCTCGGCCATGTCGACGGTATCAATGGCGATTGTGGGCGCTTACATGGTGATGCTTGATCCGCGCTACGTGGTGACTGCCTTGGTGCTGAACCTGTTTGGTGGCTTTATCATGGCGTCGCTGATCAACCCTTATCAGGTCAAGCCTGAGGAAGACATTCTGGATGTCATTGAAGGGGAGAAGCAGAGTTTCTTCGAAGTCTTGAGTGAATACATCCTCGATGGTTTCAAGGTGGCGATTATCGTTGGCGCGATGCTGATCGGCTTTATTGCGCTGATCACCATGGCTAACGCGTTATTCACCGCTGCATTTGGCATTTCCTTCCAAGGCGTATTGGGTTACGTGTTCTCTCCACTGGCTTTCCTGGTGGGCGTACCGTGGCACGAAGCGGTGCAGGCCGGTGGCCTGATGGCAACCAAGATCGTCAGCAACGAATTTGTTGCCATGCTCAACCTGTCGCAGGGTGACTATAACTTCTCTGAACGTACCATGGCGATTATCTCGGTGTTCCTGGTGTCGTTCGCCAACTTCTCCTCTATCGGCATTATCGTCGGTGCCATCAAGGCGTTGGATTCCAAGCAAGGTAACGCCGCAGCCCGCTTTGGCCTGAAGCTGCTTTACGGCTCCACGCTGGTCAGCTTCCTGAACGCCGCCGTCGTAGGTTTCTTCTTTTAATTAGCTCAAGGCCACATCGAGAGGTTGTGGTCTGCTACCGCTATAACAATAAGGAATATGTGATGAAAATGACTTCTCCCCTCAAGCTATCGTTATTGGCCCTGTTGGTTGCAGGCGCTGCGCATGCCGCAACGGTGGATCTCCGTATCATGGAAACCACCGACGTTCACGGCAACATGATGGATTATGACTATTACAAAGATAAAGCCACCGCTCAGTACGGCTTGGTGAGAGCGGCCACGTTGATTGATGCTGCCCGTGCGGAAGCGACCAACAGCGTGCTGGTCGATAACGGCGATATCATCCAGGGCAGCCCGATGGCGGACTATGCTGCAGCCAACCTGAAAAAGGGCGATGTACATCCGGTTTATCAGGCGATGAACACTCTGGATTATGCGGTCGGCAGCTTGGGCAACCACGAGTTCAACTACGGGCTGGATTACCTGAAAATGGCGATTAGCGGGGCCAAATTCCCGTACATCAACGCCAACGTCTATGACGCCAAGACCAACAAGCCTTATTTCAAACAGTACCTGATCGTAGAAACGCCGGTAAAAGATACCGAGGGTAAAGAGCATAAGCTGCGCATCGGTTATATCGGCTTTGTACCACCACAGGTAGTGCTGTGGGACAAGGACAAGCTGTCGGGTAAGGTGATTGCCAAAGATATTACCGAAACCGCCAAGGAGCTGGTGCCACAGATGCGTAAGGAAGGGGCGGATATCGTGATTGCTATCGCCCACTCTGGCATCTCTGCCGATCCTTACAAGGCGCTGGCAGAAAATTCGGTCTACTACCTCACGCAGGTTCCAGGCATCGATGCCATTACCTTTGGCCACTCTCACGGTATTTTCCCAAGCAAGGATTTCGCCGCTATTCCTGGGGTAGATCTTGAAAAGGGGACGGTCAACGGCGTACCTGCCGTGATGCCGGGCCACTGGGCGGATAACCTGGGGGTGATCGATCTGGTGCTGGAAGGGGAAACCAATAAGTGGAAGGTGGTCTCCAGCCGTGCAGAGGCTCGCCCAATCTTTGATAAGAAGAATGACAAATCGCTGGTGGATGCCAAGGCCTCGTTGGTGAAAACGCTTGAGCAGGCACATAACGACACCCGTGAGTTCGTTAACAAGCCGATTGGCACCATTGCCGAAGATACCAATACCTATCTGTCGTTAGTGCAGGACTCCTCGGCCATCCAGATCATCCGTGCGGCGCAGAAAGCCTACGTTGAGCACTTTATTCAGGGCGATCCAGATCTGGCTGATATCCCGGTACTGTCTGCTGCGGCACCGTTCAAGGCGGGTGGCAGGAAGAACGACCCGGCGGCCTTCGTTGATATGCGTAAAGGGCCTCTGAGTTTCCGTAACGCGGCCGATCTTTACCAGTATTCCAACACGCTGGCGGCAGTGAAAGTGAAAGGCAGCGATCTGAAAGAGTGGCTGGAGTGCTCTGCGGGCATGTACAACCAGATCGACGTGAAAAGCGATAAGCCACAGTCACTGCTTAACTGGAACGGCTTCCGGGCCTACAACTTCGATATGTTTGACGATCTGAGCTATCAGATCGACGTGACCCAGCCTGCGCGTTATGACGTGGATTGCAACGTGATCAATCCTCAGGCCCAGCGTATCAAGTCGCTGACCTATAAAGGTAAGCCGGTGGTGGCAGATGCGCCATTCCTGGTTGCCGTGAACAATTACCGGGCATTTACCGGCAAGTTCGCCGGTACGGGTGAAAAAAATATCGTTATCTCCTCGCCAGATGAAGTGCGCACTATCGTGGCTAATTACATCTCCGAGCAGACCAAACAGCATGGCGCATATAAGCCAGAGGTAAAAAACAACTGGCGGATCGCGCAAATTACTGCGGATAAGCCGTTGGATATCCGCATCGAGACTTCACCAAGCCAGAATGCGGCTGATTACATTAAACAGTCCGCACAGCATCCAATGACGCTGGTAGGAAAAGACGATATCGGCTTTGCCGTTTACAAGATCGATTTACAGAAATAAAGATCCGGGGAATGACAATGAGAATGGTTGATATCATCGCCAAAAAGCGCGATGGAAAAGAGCTGACTACGCAAGAGATTGAGTTTTTTGTTAACGGCTACACCCGGGGAGATATTCCTGATTACCAGGCCAGTGCGCTGGCTATGGCGATCTTCTTCCAGGATATGAACGACCGTGAGCGTGCCGATCTGACCATGTCGATGGTGAACTCCGGTGACGTGATCGATCTTTCGGCGATCGAAGGCGTCAAGGTAGACAAACACTCCACCGGCGGCGTGGGTGATACCACTACGTTGGTGCTGGCACCGTTGGTAGCGGCGCTGGATATCCCGGTGGCGAAGATGTCGGGCCGTGGCCTGGGGCACACCGGTGGCACTATCGATAAGCTGGAAGCGGTGGCCGGTTTCCACGTGGAAATCTCCAGCCAACAGTTTATCGAGCTGGTGAACCGCGACAAGGTGGCGGTGATTGGCCAGACCGGTAACCTGACCCCTGCGGATAAGAAGCTGTATGCGCTGCGTGATGTGACCGGTACGGTGAACTCTATTCCGCTGATTGCCGGTTCGATCATGAGCAAAAAGATCGCTGCGGGTGCAGACGCCATCGTACTGGACGTGAAAACCGGTGCCGGTGCATTTATGAAAACCACCGAAGATGCCGTTGAGCTGGCCACGGCGATGGTGCGCATTGGTAATCACGTGGGCCGTAATACCATGGCGGTGATCTCCGATATGTCGCAGCCCTTGGGCTACGCCATCGGTAATGCGTTGGAAGTGAAGGAAGCCATCGATACGCTGCGTGGTGAAGGACCGGAAGATCTGACCGAGTTGGTCATGCAGTTGGGTAGCCAAATGGTAGTGCTGGCGAAAAAGGCCGACACGTTACCGGCTGCGCGCGCCATGCTGCAAGAGGTGATCGATAACGGCAAGGCGCTGGCCAAGTTCCGTGACTTCCTGGCCAACCAGGGCGGCGATGCTTCAATGGTGGATCATCCAGAGAAGCTGCCGCAGGCTAAATACCTGATTGAGGTACCGGCCAAGCAGGCGGGTGTGGTCGCCAACATTGTGGCCGACGAAATCGGTGTGGCAGCCATGTTGCTCGGTGCCGGTCGTGCCACCAAGGAAGATGACATCGATCTGGCCGTGGGCCTGATGATGCATAAAAAAGTCGGCGATCGGGTCGCCATCGGTGACTCACTGGTGACGATCCATGCCAACCGCCCGGATGTGGAGAACGTCATGGCGAAAATCTATGACAGCATCACCCTTGCCGATAAGGCGCAAGCGCCAAAACTGATCCATACCATTATTACAGAATAATACTATTAGCCGTGTGTCATCCTGGTTGCAGGGTGACACATTTTTTTTCATTATCTAGAAATAATTTGATCGAATTAAAATAATTCTGGGTGAGCAAATAGAAAACGGAATTTTTCTATGTATCAAAGTAATAAATTTAAAATAAAAAAACCACTGGCACTGTTTGCACTGATGTTCTCTTTACCCCTCTGCGCAGAGGAAATCAAGGTTAGCGATCGTCTCTTCTCACGTTTTATTAATGATAGCCACGCAGACCTTTCTTTCCGTAACGTGTTTAAAAACTTAAGCTCCGAGGATTATGGGGAGCGCTCCATTCAAACGGCCTGGGGGCAGGGGATCACTCTTGATTATCAGTCCGGTTATTTTGCGGATATGTTGGGAGTAGACGCTTCTTATTATGGCGTGATTAAACTGGCCGCCAGCGATGATTTCTGGGGCCGTAGCGTGTTGTATAACGACAATGGTCAGGCCAAAGGTTTCAACAAGATTGGGCAGCTCTATCTGAAAGGGCGTTTGGGTGATGATGATACCTATCTTCACCTTTATTCCGGTTGGCAGCAGATTAAAAAATGGGGCGCACTCAATAACTCCACACGTGCCATTCCAAGTACCTATCTGGGCTTGCGTGGCGAAGCGGCAACCGGGCCAGTGCGGGTACGCGGTGCCTACGTAACTCGCTATAGCGACAGGGACTCTCCGGATAAGATCCATTTCCTCACTGCGGATAAAAAGGAGATCAGCAGCATTGCGACCGGTGAATTGAGCTATAGCGATCACGGCTATAGTGCGCTCTATTTCCTGGGGGAAAGCCATAACTATATGCAACGCCACGGGGTAGAACTGGGTTGGCAACCGGCGTCCTGGGCGGAAAATCGCCTCAAGTTTGCCAGCCAGGTGTATTACAACCATGGTTTGCAAGACTGGACTCGCATGTCCACCCGTCACAAGACGTTCGATGATGATGCCTACCATTATGCGATGTACGCCGAATGGCGCGCCGAACGTTGGAAGCATAAGGTTGGGGCTTCATACACCCGGGCCTCACTCGACAATGGCAACGGGCTAGGGCGCTTTGAGTGGCATCTGGCCAAACACAGCCGCGGTACCTTTAACTCAATGGCCGACAGTTGGGGTAATGACTATGTGGGCGATAAGGAAAAGATGCTGGCCTGGACCTTCGGCTATGCCGTTACGCCAGAGGTTGAGCTGGGGATGGTCACCAACTATGGCTGGGGGATGAAGTACCGTGGCCATAGCATCGAGCGTGGTGAAACCCTGGTTTACTCCCGCTGGACGCCGTCACAGCCGGCATTGAAAAATCTGGCAGTGCAGCTGTCCGGTGGCCCATCCTGGAACTACCAGAGCCAGAGCAACCAGCCGAAGCTGACCTCGGATGGCAAGCCGATGCGCGCTCAGAACCACTCTATCGAACTGCAGGTGGATTACAAGTTCAACCTGTTCTAGTTTAAGCCTGCCTGGCCGTGTGGTTTTCCACACGGCATCAATAAATAATTATGCATTAATAGTAACTATTAACCGGCTTGAACCCTCGAAAAAAACGTGTAATCATTGCGCGAATTTCCCACTTCATCACAGAGGAGTACAGGCATGACGGCTTTAACCACCTCGGCGCAGCTGCGCTCCAGAAGTCTGATGACGCCCTCACTCCGTGTTTCCTTAACGCCATTTATGCGAACACCGCTGCCCCTTATGCGGTAAAGCTAGCCAATGCTCGCTGTTAGGCATGATTAAAAATAGAGCTGCGGCTCTGATTTTACTGATGTCTATCGGACGCTGCCGATCCCAGTCCCCGATAGTTGTCTGATGCCTACCCGCATCGGCCGGTCATGGTTGCGCCTTGGCTCATCACTTTGCCGGGATAACCAGGGTTATCTCATTATGTGCCCAGTGGCACACCCTCATCCTTAACCGTTTGAGACTCAGCATGATGAAAGAATTGAAGATAGCAACCAGCGCCAGCCTGGTAGCCAGCATTGAAACCCTGCGCGAAATTGTGCGTGTGGGGCAGACTGACTATACCGATGTGGCGGCGGCCGTGGTCTCTGTTAGCGATGTGGATGCCGGTATTCTGGCAACGCTTAAAGCGACCGGCTTTGAGATCCCGACGTTTGTTGCCGTTGAGGGGGATGAACAGCTTTCCCCGGATCACCTGCCGTTGATTACTGGGGTATTTGCCTTGGCTGCCGCGACCAAAGCGTTTTACATGGCGCAGTTGGAGGCCGCCGCCGATGCCTACGAGCAGGCGCTGTTACCGCCGTTCTTCAAAACGCTGAAAACCTACGTGGAGATGGATAACTCAACCTTTGCCTGCCCGGGCCATCAGGGCGGCGAGTTTTTCCGCAAGCACCCGGCAGGGCGCAAGTTTTTCGAGTTTTACGGTGAAACCATTTTCCGTTCGGACATGTGCAACGCCGATGTGAAGCTGGGCGATTTGCTGATCCACGAAGGCTCGGCCAAGGATGCGCAAAAACACGCGGCGAAAGTGTTCAACGCCGATAAAACCTACTTCGTGCTGAACGGCACTTCGGCCTCCAATAAAGTGGTGACCAACGCGCTGCTGACGCGTGGCGATCTGGTGCTGTTCGATCGCAATAACCATAAATCCAATCACCACGGCGCGTTGATCCAGGCCGGAGCGACTCCGGTGTATCTGGAAACCGCGCGTAACCCGTTTGGTTTTATCGGAGGCATCGATTCTAAATGCTTTGATGAGGCTTACCTGCGCGAGCAGATCCGCCATGTTGCCCCGGAAAAAGCCGCTGCGGCACGGCCTTTCCGCCTGGCGATCATTCAGCTCGGCACCTATGACGGCACCATTTACAACGCCCGTCAGGTGATCGATACCATCGGCCATCTGTGCGATTACATCCTGTTTGATTCGGCCTGGGTGGGGTATGAAGGTTTTATCCCGATGCTGAAGGAGTGCTCGCCGCTGCTGTTGGAACTGGATGAGCACGATCCGGGTATTTTCGTCACGCAATCGGTGCATAAGCAGCAGGCCGGGTTCTCGCAGACTTCGCAGATCCATAAGAAAGACGATCACATCAAAGGCCAGAAACGCCACTGCAACCATAAGCATCTCAACAATGCGTTTATGCTGCATGCTTCAACCAGCCCGTTTTATCCGCTGTTTGCCGCGCTGGACGTCAACGCCAAGATGCATGCCGGTGCCGCTGGCCGCCGCATGTGGATGGAGTGCGTCAAGCTGGGGATCGACACGCGTAAACAACTGCTGGCACGCTGTTCGCAGCTGCGGCCCTTTATTCCGCCGCAGGTGGCAGGCAAGGACTGGCAGGACTACGATACCGACCTGATCGCCAACGATGCACGCTTCTTCAACTTTGTACCGGGCGAGCAATGGCACGGTTTTGCAGGCTATGCTCAGGGGCAGTATCTGGTCGATCCCTGCAAGTTGCTGCTGACCACGCCGGGGATTGATGCGGCCACCGGTCAATACACCGAGTTCGGTATCCCGGCGACCATTCTGGCCAACTTCCTGCGTGAGAACGGCATCGTGCCAGAGAAGTGCGATCTCAACTCGATCCTGTTCCTGCTCACCCCGGCGGAGAACCCGGCGAAAATGGAGCATCTGGTGGATATGCTGGTGCAGTTCGAGCGTTACGTCGAGGCAGATGCGCCACTGAGTGAGGTCTTGCCGACGGTCTATCGCAAGAATCAGCAGCGTTATGCAGGCTACACCATTCGTCAGCTGTGCCAGGAGATGCACGATCTGTACGTCAGCTTCGACGTGAAGCAGTTACAAAAAGAGATGTTCCGTCAGGATCATTTCCCGCCGGTGATGATGAATCCGCAGGATGCCAACGTCGAGTTTATCCGCGACAACGTTGAGCTGGTGCCGATCGCTCAGGCTGCCGGGCGCATCGCGGCAGAGGGGGCCTTACCTTATCCACCGGGCGTGCTGTGCGTGGTGCCAGGCGAAGTGTGGGGCGGCGCGGTACAGCGTTACTTCCTGGCGCTGGAGGAGGGCATCAACCGCTTGCCAGGCTTCTCACCGGAGCTGCAGGGCGTGTATATCGAGAAGAAAGATCACGGCTGGAAACGGATTTTTGGCTATATGATCAAGCCGTAAAACCTCATCGTACTAGCCGCATTGTATGGGTGCGGCATGCTGCGCCCGTCTATCTTGCATGACAAAGGCGGATGTCACCACTACATTGAGTAGAGTGGTATGACAATGAGTCCAATAATGAAAGATCGAAAATACGCCGCCTGGGTCGCTAAAGAAAAAAGAAAGTCCACGTTTCACAGTTTTGACTGGTTTTTGCTGGTTAACGCCTTGTTCTCTTTCTACTTGTTCCTACAGCGTCTGGGGTCAGGGCTTTACGAGTCGTTAAGCCATTTGCTACGTTCAGCTCCGGCGATCACCGGCGTGATGCTGGTCGCCTTCGTCACCTATATGGTGTTGAGGGTGTTACGGCCATACGGTGAGAAAGCTCGCTGGTGGGGGCTGATAGTCAGTGTGACGGTTTTGTCGCTATGCTGGTGTGCTACCTTTCATCACCTGATCGTCATGGGCAATGTGACCATAGTCTACCCCTTGCTGATTGGCTTGGTGTTTGCCTCACTGATCCCCTTTTACCTCTCTCCCTTGCTGCTGTGCCTGTTTACGGTACCGATACTGGCGATGTCCATCAGCGAGAATATTTTCCTGCGCGGTGCAGCCTCACTGGCGAACGTGTTCTCTTATTTACTGATGCTGTTTTTGATCTACTCGGCCAAACGTATGTTGGAGAAATGGTTTATGTTGGCTATCGAGCGGGAAAGGGAGAACAAGCAGCTGATCGAGCGTCTGGGTAAACAGGCCAACCGCGATCCGCTGACTGGGCTGGCCAATCGGCGTTATTTCAGCAACTACTTTGACGAGGTGTTTTCTCGGGAGGTGGAGAGTCGGGAGCCTTTCGCCATCATCCTGCTGGACGTGGATTTGTTTAAAAAATATAACGACCATTATGGCCATCAAATGGGGGATGAGTGTCTGATCCGTCTGGCCGAGTGCTTTGAAAATAGCGTGCGTCGTTCACAGGATCTGGTGGCACGTTACGGTGGTGAGGAATTCATTATTCTACTGCCAAAATCCGATCGTGCCGAGGCGATAGCGGTGGCCGAAAGGATCAAGACCTTGGTTGCGGCGATCGCGATCCCTCACGAAGGTTCCGATGTTGGGCAATGGGTCACGGTGAGTCAGGGGATTGCATTATGGCGCGCCGGAGTGGGGCGTGAGCAATTGGTCGAGATAGCCGATAAGGCTCTGTATCAAACCAAGGCTAATGGGCGCAACGGCTATACGTTGGCTGAGTAGGAGGCAGGGGGAATGGCTTTCCCCCTGTCCTGCCTTTCTTATCAGCGATTACTTCCGCCGATAGTTTTTCTGTGCGTTATTCACTTTCACCAGATAACGGCGTGATTCACCCGCAGGATGCTTGGTGGTCAGAGTCTGATAAATATCACCAGGCTGCATGCTGTTGATGATGGTTACCGCTTTGGCCTTGTCACTATTGAACACCCGCAGCACGCTGCCAGCTCCTCCGTTGTATGCGGTGATCACCGCATAACGGCGTGAGGTCGGGTTCTGAATGCCGCCCAGGTAGTTATTCTGCAAGATGGCCAGATAGGCGGTACCGGTATCGATGTTGTTCTCCGGATCAAACAGGTAGCTGCGGCTTGGCGTGCCCCATTTACCTTTGCTCTGGAACACGTCTTTACCGGCGGTATGCTGCACCACCTGCATCAGGCCCAGCGCGTCGGAACCGCTTACCGCATACGGGTTAAAGCTGGATTCGGTCTGCATAATCGCCAGGATCAGCGACTCTTCGACGCCGTATTTCTCAGACGCTTGACGAACCATCGGCAGATATTTGTGTGCACGTTTATCCAGGTGGTTAGGCACCAGTTGCATAGTCACCGAGTAGATCACGTGCAGGCCTGAGGTACGCCTCTTTAGCTTGTTTTGCAGCAGGTAGTCGGCGAAGTGCGCCGCCCGCCATTCCCAGCGGATGGGTTGGCCCTTGTTATCCAGCACCTGGCCGTACAGGAACGGCTCTTTGCTGATCTGGATATCATTGGCGTCGGAATAGAGGTCGATCGAGCCCGGATCATCACCCATCAATAGGGTGCTGATCACCGCCTGGCGCAGATGAGCCGCCGGATCGGTGGTGGCGATGGTTTCGATAGTGATGGTGCCCGAATCAAAGTTGATGTGGCTACGGGTCTGATATTGGTCGGTATATTTGACGTAGTCTTTTGGCCCGGCGATCAGAACTTCGCTCAGCCCCCAGATGTTCTCGATATTGTGGGCAAATTGGCCCATCAAAATATCAAAGGCGTTGGTGTCTTTGACATAGGCTTCACTGACCACGTCGTTTTTTTTGCCGGAACAGGAGATCAGCAAAGGCGCTATCACTAGCAAAGCTAACATTTTCTTCATCTTGTTAAAGCCGTATACGCGAAGAATTAAACAGGGGGAAAGGGCCAGAGCTGGCCCGGAAAATCTTATTCGCTCGGTGGCGTATAGCCTTCGATGTGGACCTCATGCCCTTCGAACAGGAAGCGGATCATCTCTTGTTCCAGCAGTTTGCGGTCATCCACGTTCATCATGTTGAGCTTTTTCTCGTTGATCAGCATGGTCTGCTTCTTCATCCATTCTCCCCAGGCTTCCTTGGAGATTTCGTTGTAGATGCGCTTGCCGACTTCCCCTGGATAGAGCTGGAAGTCTTGCCCATCGGCGTCACGCTGCAGGAAGGTACAAAAAATGGTTCTGCTCATGCTAATTCCTCGTCAATGGCGCTGTTGCCAAATAAACCGGGTTGGGTCGGGGACTGTTTGGCCAACTGCTGTAGCAGGCGCTCAACCGGCGCGGCCAGCCCGACCGAAGGGGGCTGCGTTAAGTTATACCAGAGACCGGCACCCTCATCCATGGCGCTACCCGCTTTGTCGATGTTCAGCCACATAGGCACAATATCCAGATGGAAATGGCTGAAGGTGTGGCGGAAGGCGGTCATTTGCTCTAAACGGCTACCTTGCAGGCCGTGTTGTTGCAGCCAGAGTTCAAGATCGATCCGCGCGCTAAACTGTGGGAAGCAGAATAGCCCGCCCCACAGGCCAGTTCCTGGGCGCTGTTCCAGCCAGACGCCATCGCCCTGTTGCAGCATCAGGAAGTAGGCGGTTTTTTCCGGCAGGGTTTGCTTGGGCTTTTTGCCTGGGTAGTTGGCCCAGCTGCTGTTGCCGTTGGCGATGCAGCCGACATTGAGTGGGCATAGCTCACATTTTGGTTTGCTACGGGTGCAGACCATCGCTCCCAGATCCATCATCGCCTGATTGAACTGGCCAACCCCTTTTGCCGGTGTGACCTCTTCGCTGATTTCCCACAGGCGATTTTCCACCTCTTTCTTACCCGGCCAGCCAGCTATGGCATAGCAACGGGCCAGTACACGCTTGACGTTGCCGTCGAGGATCGGGTAGTGCTGCCCCTGGGACAGAGAGAGAATGGCACCGGCGGTTGAACGGCCTACACCAGGCAGCGCGACAATTTCTTCAAAGGTTGTCGGGAACTCACCGCCGTGCTGTGCGACAATGGTCTGCGCCGCTTTATGCAGGTTTCTGGCGCGGGCATAATAACCAAGCCCGGTCCACAGATGCAGGACTTCATCCTGCGGCGCTTCGGCCAGGGCACGCACGTTCGGAAAGCGTGCCATAAAGCGCTGAAAATAAGGAATAACGGTGGCAACCTGAGTTTGTTGCAGCATCACCTCAGAGAGCCATACTTGATAAGGCGTTTTATCGAGTTGCCACGGCAGCGTTTTGCGGCCATAGCGTTGGTACCAGTCAAGCACTACGTGCGAGAACTGTTGTGCTTGCATCATGAGCGAGTTCGCTATCCGGCAGATAAATAATGATGCGCGATTGCAGCATAGAGTGATGGTGCTGTAAACCGGAACTTTCCGCAGTAGCACATCCGGTATGATGATGAACGCTTGCTAAAGCAAGGTATCTTTGCATAATGCGCGTTCCCCTAATTGGCAGCCAAATAGACAGAAAGCACTATGATTAATGACGTCATCTCCCCAGAATTTGATGAGAACGGCCGCGCGATGCGCCGTATCCGCAGTTTTGTTCGCCGCCAGGGGCGGTTGACCAAAGGCCAGCAGCAGGCGCTGGACAACTATTGGCCGGTGATGGGCGTGGAATATCAGGCTGAACCTGTCGATATCGCCGCGCTGTTTGGCCGTGAAGCGCCAACCGTGCTGGAGATTGGTTTTGGCATGGGGGCATCCCTGGTCACCATGGCGGGCAACAACCCGCAGCAGAACTTCCTGGGGATCGAGGTTCACTCGCCGGGCGTGGGTGCCTGCCTGGCCGATGCCCATGAGGCGGAGTTGGCCAACCTGCGGGTGATGTGCCACGATGCGGTAGAAGTCTTGCAGAATATGATCCCGGACGCTTCACTGGATATGGTGCAGCTGTTCTTCCCGGATCCATGGCACAAGGCGCGCCACAACAAACGCCGCATCGTACAGACGCCGTTTGTTGAGCTGGTGCAGCGCAAATTAAAAGTCGGTGGCGTATTCCATATGGCCACCGACTGGCAACCCTATGCGGAACACATGCTGGAAGTCATGAGCAGCAGCGCAGGCTACCGTAATCTCTCCGAGAGTAATGATTACGTACCGCGCCCGGACTCGCGTCCGCTGACAAAATTTGAATTACGTGGCCAGCGTCTGGGACATGGCGTTTGGGATTTGATGTTTGAGAGGATGGAATAATGGCTAAGAACCGTAGTCGTCGTTTACGTAAAAAGTTGCATATCGAAGAGTTTCAGGAACTAGGCTTCTCTGTAGCCTGGCGTTTTGCTGAAGGGACCGCCGTTGAAGATATCGACAGCACCCTGGACGCGTTTATCGAGGAAGTGATCGAGCCGAACGGCCTGGCGTTTGACGGCAGTGGCTATCTGCAGTGGGAAGGTTTGATCTGCCTGCAGACGATTGGTCATTGCACCGACGAACACCGTGAGCTGATCAAAAACTGGCTGGAAGCACGCAAGCTGAACGATGTGAAAACCAGCGATCTGTTCGACATCTGGTGGGATTGATCCCGTCCGATTAGCATTGCCGAAGGTGCCTTAATGGCACCTTTGTTTTATCTGGTGTCCTTTCTGGAGTAGTGAGCGCGGTGGTAACAACATTAGATAACGCGTTGCTGGAAGAGATCCTGCAACAGGTTCGCCCGTTGATTGGGCAAGGCAAGGTTGCAGACTATATTCCTGCGTTGGCAGAAGTCGCCGCCGATCGGCTGGCGATCGCCGTCTGTACTGTTGACGGTGAGCTGTTTCAGGCCGGCGACGCGGCGGAGCGCTTTTCGATCCAGTCGATCTCCAAGGTATTGAGCCTGACGCTGGCGCTAACGCGTTATCAGGAAGGTGAAATCTGGCAGCGGGTGGGGAAAGAGCCCTCTGGCCTGCCGTTTAATTCGTTGCTGCAGTTGGAGATGGAACAGGGCAAACCGCGCAACCCGTTTATCAACCCAGGAGCGCTGGTGGTATGCGATATGCTGCAAACCCGGCTTAGTGCTCCCAAGCAGCGGATGTTGGAAGTGGTGCGCCAACTGGCAGGTGTTGATGACCTATCCTATGACATCCGCGTGGCGCGCTCCGAATTTGAGCATTCCGACCGCAATGCCGCCATCGCCTATCTGATGAAGTCGTTCGGTAACTTCGACAATGACGTACTGACCGTGCTGCAAACCTATTTTCACTACTGCGCGTTACGGATGAGCTGCGTTGAGTTGGCACGCAGCTTTGTCTACCTGGCTAACCAGGGCCGGACGCTTGATGGCGAAGAAGTGATCAGCCCGTTGCAGGCCCGGCAGATTAACGCCTTGATGATGACCAGCGGTATGTATGACGGCGCAGGTGAATTCGCCTATCGGGTTGGCATGCCGGGCAAGTCTGGCGTGGGCGGCGGTATCATCGCCATCGTCCCTGATGAACTGTCGATTGTCGTCTGGTCGCCGGAGCTGGATGCATCCGGTAACTCATTGGCGGGAACTGCGGCACTAGAACTGTTGTCTCAACGCATTAGCCGTTCGATTTTTTAACTCCATCGCACATGCGGTTGGAAGGGAGTCAGGAGAAACTATGTTAAAGAGAACCGGATTGGCCTTGCTGTTATTAACGGCTTCACAGGCGCATGCCGAGTATCAGTGCAGCGTCAGGCCACAGGACGACGTGATTATCAGCCCGCAGACCGTGCAGGTGGTAGGTGCCAGCGGTAACCTGCAAATTACCGCCGACGGCGATGTCACTCGTGATGGCAAAGCATTGAACCTGAACGATAACCAGCGCCAGAAGGCGTTCAGCTACCAGAGCGCATTGCGTAAAGATTTACCCTGGATCGATCAGGGTGCGCAGCAGCATCTGGAGAAGGCGCGGGTAGCGCTGGATAAAGTCATAGTTCAGCAGTTGGGCACAGACAGTAACGTACGCAACCGCCTGACCACGCTCAACGATCAGTTGAAGCAGCAGATGAACCGCATCATTGAACACCGCAGCGACGGCCTCACGTTCCACCACAAGGCGATCGCTCAGGTGGAGCAGGATGGCCGCAATATCGTGCAGCAGAGCATGGGCGGCGTATTGCAGGACAGCCTGAACGAAATGGGTGTCAAGCAGGTTGCCAACAGCAATGGCAACCCGTTGCAGGCGATCATGGGCAATCTGGGTGGGCTACAGCAGGCCATCAAGAACGAATGGAACAATCAGGAGCAGGACTTCCAGAACTTCGGTCGCGACGTGTGTAAGCGCGTAACGGCACTGGAAACCCAGCGTAAGGATCTGGTTAAGGCGTTGAACTAAGGTTTTACGTTAACAGGTTCCGTTGTTTTAAGAATTGCACTCTTAACTCGACGGAACCTTTTTTGTTGCCAGGGCAGTGTTGCTGAGTTTTTAGGGCTTGAACCGCATTGATGATCTCAATGGGCGCAGCTCACATGCTGCGCCCATACAGGTGAGCCTGCAATTCTACCTAAGTTATTCTTCCGGCAAGAACAGTTCCAACAGCGAATTAAGGA
The DNA here is from genome assembly GCF_019968685.1 of Serratia sp. JSRIV006. NCBI lineage: Bacteria > Pseudomonadati > Pseudomonadota > Gammaproteobacteria > Enterobacterales > Yersiniaceae > Serratia > Serratia sp. JSRIV006. Next base: position 4,736,210 of record NZ_CP074137.1, on the reverse strand, counting down.
ACAGTTTGCCATGCTCGGTGATCTGCCAATACTCTGGCGTCTCTAGCAGATAGCCTTTAGCCAGTGCTTCGTCCAATGGCGCGCGGATCACACTCTCATCCAGCCCGGTATATTGGGCGAACTCGGCGCGTGGCGCAGCTTCCAGCAGGCGGAAACGGTTCATAAAGAACTCGAATGGCCGATCGTGCGCCTCGACTTCATGCAGCTTGTCCCGATAGTCACCCCGCATAAAGCCGCGTGGATGCTTGGTTTTGGCGGTGCGCAGAATGCGGCCATCGGCAAAGGTCAGCTTGCCGTGTGCGCCACAACCAATCCCCAGATAGTCGCCAAAGCGCCAGTAGTTGAGGTTGTGCTGACACTGATAACCCGGTTTGGCGTAGGCCGAGGTTTCGTACTGCTGATATCCGGCGGCGCTCAACAGCTCATGACCTTGTTCAAAGATATTCCACAGCGCGTCATCGTCCGGCAATACCGGCGGGCGTGAGCTGAAGAGGGTATTTGGCTCGATGGTGAGTTGATACCACGACAGATGCGGCGGATTGAGGGCGATAGCCTGGCGTAGATCGTCCAGCGCTTCTTCCAGTGACTGATCCGGCAGGCCATGCATCAAATCCAGATTGAAACTGCGCAGGCCCAGGCCGGTTGCCAGATGCGCCGCGCGTTTGGCCTCATCCGGGCCATGAATGCGCCCCAGACGGGTTAGCTTCTCGGCGCTGAAGCTTTGTACGCCAATCGAGATGCGGTTCACCCCGGCGCGCTGGTAGCCACTGAAGCGATCGGCCTCCACGGTGCCTGGGTTGGCTTCCATGGTGATCTCGGCGTCATCCGCGACATGAATGCGCGCCCGCACGCCATCCAGCAGTGCCTGCATGGCTTCGGCACTCAATAGGCTCGGCGTACCGCCACCGATAAAGATAGTGCTGATTGCACGACCGCTGGCGAGCGGCAAATCAGCATCCAGATCCGCCAGTAGATGATCGACATATTCCTGGTGCGGCACTTCGCCTTTCAAGGCATGCGAGTTGAAATCACAGTATGGGCACTTTTGTACGCACCAGGGAATATGGATGTACAGGCTGAGCGGTGGCAGTTGTACGCTGTTAGCTGGCATTACGCATCGCTTCCAACATCAACTTCAACGCCTTGCCACGGTGGGAAATGGCAATTTTCTCTTCCCGCGTCAGCTCTGCTGCGGTGCAGCCCAACTCTGGCACATAGAAGATCGGATCGTAACCGAAGCCGCCAACGCCGGCCGCTTCAAAAGTGATTTCACCGTTCCAGCAACCGTGGAATACCAGCGGAGTTGGATCTTCTGCATGGCGCATATACACCAGCACGCAATGGAATTGAGCACCGCGCTTGCCCGCAGGCACGTCTTTCAGCGTCACCAGCAGCTTGTCCAGATTCTGCTGGTCGCTGGCCTCTAAACCGGCGTAGCGGGCAGAATAAATACCCGGAGCGCCGCCCAAGGCATCGACTGCCAGGCCTGAGTCGTCGGCAATCGCTGGCAGACCGGTGATCTGCGCGGCATGGCGGGCCTTGAGAATGGCGTTTTCAATAAACGTCAGGCCGGTTTCTTCGGCGGAATCTACGCCAAGCTCGGTTTGCGCTACCACGTCAAAGCCGAAATCGGCCAGCAGTTCGGCGAGTTCACGCACTTTGCCGGGGTTGCCGGTGGCAAGAACGATTTTTTGCATAATAGATACCTTGAAATTATTCGATGAGCGCCGCGATGGCCTCAGGGATCTGTTGCGGGTTGAGGATGCGCAATTGCTTGTGCCGCCCCAGCTCGCCTTTCTCGATGATCACGTTGCTTTTCGCCACCTTGAACTGCTTGGCGATAAACTTGATGAGATGGGCATTGGCCTGGCCATCAACCGGCGGTGCGGTGATGGCGACTTTTATCTCGTCGCCATGCAGGCCAATAATCTGATCGCGGCTGGCTTTGGGCTGAATATATAGCCTGACTACCAGCCCGTCCAGCAGCGGGGTAACTGCACTCACAGCAGGAACCAGAGCTCGCCGAACAGATCCATCCCCAGGTAGTTGATCAGATACAGGATCAGGATCACCACCATCGCGGAGAAATCAATGCCGCCCATTGCCGGGATCACGCGGCGGATAGGGGCCATCAATGGCTCGGTAAGCTGGAACATTACATAATCAATCGGGCTGCGGCCCTGGCTGATCCAACTCATCAAGGCGCGAATGATCATCACCCAGAAGATCAGGTAGCCGACGGATTTGATCAGAGAAATCAGACCAAACAGCAAATTGTACAGGCTGAGTGACAGGGTACCGCTCTGGATCAGCAGCAGTAGCGGATATTTAATGGTCATCAGCAGGAACGCCAACAGCAATGACGCGCTATCTACCGGCCCCATCGAAGGAACGATGCGGCGCAGTGGGCCGACGATCGGCTGGGTGATTTTCACCACAAACTGCGAAAACGGGTTATAAAAGTCAGTGCGCGTCAGTTGCATCCAGATGCGCAACAGCAGCACCATCACGTAAATATCAACGACGGTTTTGACCAGAAAAGTCAGCGTTAGCATGTAAGTTACCCTTCTCCTTAACTTCTGGGTTATCCCCTTGGTTTTCAGACCACCGTGGCGGCCTGAAACTCATCGGGCATAGTTAAAATGATTTTTCCATTTCCTGCGCACGGGAAACGGCGGCCTGCATGGCTTTGGCAACGGTCTCTGGCAACTGATGTTCGTTGAACACCCGTATTGCCTCGGCGGTGGTGCCCCCTTTGGAGGTCACCTGCTCACGCAGCGTAGCCAGTGAAATTTCCGGGTTGGCGGCGGCCAATGCCGCAGCACCGATAGCGGCCTGCTGCACCAGATCGCGAGCGGCCTGGCTGCTGAATCCCATACGTTCGGCTTCCTGCTGCATGGCATCCATAAACAGGAAGAAATAGGCTGGTGCGCTGCCTGCGGCGGCGATCACGCCATTGATGCCGTTTTCGTCATCGACCCAGCAGACTTTACCCACCGAGCTCATCAGATCGCTGGTGTAATCACGATCCTGTTGGCTAACCTGCTCGGGAGCATACAGCCCGCTCATTCCTTTACCGACCAGTGAAGGGGTATTGGGCATGATGCGCACGATATTCAAGCCTTCGCCGAGCATTTGATAGAAACGGCTCACCAGAATACCGGCGGCGATCGACAGCACCAGTTTACCGGAGAAATCGACCTGTTCCTGTAAAGGTAAGCAAACCTGCGCCATCATTTGCGGTTTCACCGCCAGGACCACGACGTCGGCCTGTTGTGCACAGGTGATGTTGTCTGCGCTGCTGTGGATGCCATATTCGGCGGCCAGGGCGTCACGGTTTTTTGCTGACGGCGCACAAACGCTGATGGCGGCTGCCGGATAGCCACCGGCGACCAGGCCAGCAATGATAGCGCGAGCCATATTACCGGCACCAATAAAGGTAATTTTGCGATGTTGCATCCAATCCTCGTTATACGGTGGTGTGCGAGTAGTCGCGGGCACCAAAAATGGCGGTGCCGATACGAACCATCGTGCTGCCAGCGGCGATCGCTGCCTGCATATCATCTGTCATGCCCATCGACAACGTATCCACCTGCGGATAGCGCTGCTTGAGCTCCTGGAAAGCGTCGTTCATCTGGCCGAATGTCGCCAACTGGCGCTGATAGTCGTGTTCCGGGGCCGGGATGGCCATCAGCCCACGCAAGCACAGGTTAGGCAATGCGGCGACCGCCTCGGCCAGCGCTGGCAGCTCACTCAATACAATGCCAGATTTACTCTGCTCGTCACTGATATTTATCTGGATCAACACGTTTAACGGCGGCATTTCTGCGGGGCGCTGATCGCTCAGGCGCAGGGCAATACGCAAGCGGTCAACGGTGTGGCACCAGGCAAAGTGCTCTGCCACCAGCCTGCTTTTATTGGATTGCAGCGGGCCGATAAAGTGCCATTCCAATCCTGCCCCTTCCGGCAACTGGGCAAAATACTGGATCTTGTCTACCCCTTCCTGCACGTAATTCTCGCCAAACGCGTGCTGGCCTGCGGCGATGGCTTGTGCGATCGCCTCCGCAGGTTTGGTTTTGCTGACTGCAAGCAATGTCACTTCTTCTGGAATGCGTGCGCAGTCTTGAGCGGCCGCTGCAATACGGCTCCTGACATCCTGCAGATTCTGTTGGATAGTGCTCATGATTAACCCGGGAGATTGATATGGATATCGATGAATTTGTGGCTCTTAGTGTAAAGCATAATGCCTCCGATCTGCACCTTTGTACCGGCCATCTGCCAATGTTACGTATCGATGGCGAGCTCCAGGCCGTGGAACGTGGGGAAATCCTCACCCAACAGCAGATGTCGGCATGGTGCCAAACGCAGTTATCGCAAACGATGTGGCAGCAACTCCAGCAGGTGGGGCAGCTCGATCTGGCGCTAGCTCTGGCTGATGGTACCCGGCTACGTGCCAATTTCTTTTTGCAAAATGCCGGGGTCTCCGTGGCGTTACGCCGGATCGCCAGCCAGTGCCCAACGTTGGCCGAACTGACTACTCCGGAAATTATTCCGGCGCTGCTGCAACGCGAAGATGGCTTGATACTTGTCACCGGTGCTACCGGCAGCGGCAAGTCGACCACCTTGGCGGCGATGATCGACTTTATTAATCGGCATCAGCGCCGCCATATCCTCACGCTGGAAGATCCGATCGAGTTTATCCATCGTAGCCAGCGTTCCCTAATCCAGCAGCGCGAGTTAGGGCGGGATACCCACAGTTTTGACGATGCTCTGCGGGCCGCACTGCGTGAAGATCCAGACGTGATCCTGCTGGGGGAGCTGCGTGATACCACCACCGTTCGGCTGGCGTTGACCGCGGCAGAAACTGGCCATCTAGTTCTAGCTACTTTGCATACCCGCAGCGCACCACAGGCGGTGGAAAGGCTGGTGGATGTCTTCCCGGCGGAAGAGAAAACCTATGTTCGGGCCCAGTTGGCCAGTAGCCTGCAGGCGGTGATCGCGCAAAAGCTGCTGAGCAAGCCCGGGGGAGGGCGTGTTGCCATTTACGAGATCCTCACGGCCACGGCAGCGGTGAGCAGCATGATCCGCGAAGGTAAAACCCATCAGTTGGTCAGCGTATTGCAAACCGGTGCGCAGTCAGGCATGCAAACTTTTGAACAGGGTTTGCAACAGCGTGTTGCGCAGGGAATATTATAATGCCACAATCGATTAGCTATTTCCCCCTTATACCTTATATTTAATTGCAATCAATAGCACAGAGGTTGCGTGCAAGAGCGAAGTATATTGGTAACTCAAGAGCGAATTGTGTTGCAGTATAAGCAACTCTCTATGGGTTTTTATTTTTAGGACTAGTATTAGGATAAGGATATTCTTATGGGTTCCTGGTTGATTGTTGACGATCATCCCGCAATTTGTTTCGCTGTGAAAGCAATTTTATCTTCATTAGGTAATAACTCGATCCAGACCGCAACTAACGGTCTGGATGCCATGGCGCGAATAAGGGAAAATACGCCGCAGCTGGTGATACTTGATATCATGCTGAACAAAATGGATGGGCTGCAGATCCTACAGCATATTCGCCAGGTGGACAGCGCTATTAAAGTGGTGGTCTATACTAGCCTGCCCACGGGGAGCTATGCAGAAAGAGCGTTGCGTGCCGGGGCTAGCGGGTTTTTCAACAAGGATCAGGATATCAGTCAATTGGCACCATTGTGCCAACTGGTGCTGCAAGGCTATGCCTGTTTTCCACAGATTACTCTGATGCCTTTGCTAAATTCACCGCAAAAAAGTGAGAATGATCTTACTCGCCTTTCCGATCGTGAATTGACCGTGTTGCGGTATTTGTCAGAGGGTCTTAGCAATAAGGAAATAGCCGATCGTCTGATTTTGAGCAATAAAACCATCAGCACTTATAAGACACGTCTGATGGAAAAACTAAAAGTTAGCAGTACAGAAGATTTGGTGGCTTTTTTTCATCATCAGAGCGAACGACCTGACGATGAATAAATTGCTCTTGATACTTTTGTTTTTTTGCTGTGGTGTTTCCGCTGGGGAAGTTCCCGCGTTTCGTGAAACTAATTTGCTTAGCCGTAGCCAGGTTCAATTATCCGAGCCCGAGCTGACCAGTGATGATTGGCAATGGTTGCGCCGTAAACGTGTGCTGGTTTTCGGCATTGCGGCCCCCAATTATTCTCCTTTTGATATCATCAGTGGCACCCGGGATTATGGTGGTATCAATGCTGATTACCTGGGGATCGTCGGCTATAACCTTAACGTACAGATAAAGGTGCGTTACTACGAAGATGCCTCAGCCTTACGGAGGAGTCTGGATAAGGGAGAAGTCGATCTGATCGGCAATGTCGCTGCAAAAAGCGTAGCCGATCCCGACATGCTGCTTTCTACACCTTATGTCTCTGCCTCACCGGCATTGGTGGTGCGCACCGATAGCCTGCTGCAACAGAATCCCCCCAAGCGCATTGCTATCGAACGCCTATACAGCGGTAATCAGAGCTTGATAGCACGCTTTCCGGCAGATTATCAGGTCTTTGACATACCGCGCCGTGCGCTGGAGGCGTTGTCGTTCAAGAAGCTGGACGCTTTTATTGGTGATGCCACGGTGGCTCGCTATTTAATCAATCAGGGCAACCTGAACAATCTGCGTTTGCAATTGCTGCCACAACAGGACATCAAAGGCTTCTCCTTTGGCATGGCCAAGGGGAATGTGCGTTTACAGCGAATATTGAACGCTGTTTTAGCGAGCATTCCGGAAAGCACCCATGCAGAGATCCAAAGCCGCTGGAATGGCGGGATCCCCATGTCACAAAGCGATGAACACCTGCTGCTGACCTCACTGGAAAGAAAGTGGGTGGAAGAACATCCCAGGGTGCGCTTGGCCGTTAATGGCGATTTTGCCCCTCTGGGCTTCTTCGACGTTCAGGGGGAGTTCCGTGGTCTGACAGCCGATGTGATGGAGGCTATCTCTAGCCGTATAGGGCTCAAGTTTGACATTATCCGCGCGCAATCACTGCAAGACTCCCTGGATGCAGTGAAAACCGGCAGGGCTGACATTGTCGCTGGCGTGACGCTAGATGCAATCTGGCCTAACGGGTTGCTGACCACTCGTTCTTATTTATTCAACTCTTGGGTATTGCTGGGGATCCAGGAGCAGATTAGCCAAGATCCTCCGCAGTTGATTGCCCTGGTCGCAGGGCACCCTCTGCAGGTTATCTTGCGGGAACAGTACCCCGAGAGCCGGATCATTACCGTGCCTTCACCCCAAGCCGGTATTGAGGCGTTAAAAGCAGGAAAGGCTGAAGCACTCGTGTTGCCGATGATTAGCGCCGATTATTTCCTGGCTCGGGAGCCCACATCGGGGCTTAGTATTCTGAGTGCTCTGGATATTGAACCGGCGCGTTTTGTGATTGGTGTCTCTGGTAATGAATATCCCCTGGCAACGATCCTCGACAAGGCATTGCTGAATATCCCCCCAGAGGATATCCATGCGATGACCAGCAATTGGTATAACAACACCTATCTGCTTGAAGGTACCCCGGGTGATGGAGAATTGCTTGCCCACTGTTATTCCACAGCGTGGTTACTGATCGTTCTGTTGCTGGCAATGCTGGTGATAGTCTTGGTTATCAGCCGGTTGCGCAGTAAGCGCCGCCTGGTGCAGCGTTGCCAGGCGATCATCGATAGCGTGCCCTTGCCGATTTACATCACCAATCTGAAAGACCAGATAGTGATGGCGAACACGCCGTTTTTTAATGCCATCAATGCTCCCGCAGAGAAAGTCGTCGGTAGCTCACTGGAAAATTACCCACTGCAACTGCCTGTTACGCTGGATATTGGCCGGGGTGGTGAGCAGGAACAGGTTTTATCAGTTATGCAGTTGGGGGGCCAGTCGCGTACTTTGCAGCAGTGGGGCCAATTGTTAATTACTGAGGATCAGCGTGCTGAAGGAAAAATCGGCGGGTGGTTTGACGTGACCGAACGCGATCGCCTGATTGCGCAGTTACAGCAGGCGAAAGAGCGCGCAGACAGTGCCAACCGGGCTAAAACCACCTTCCTGGCCACCATGAGCCATGAGATCCGTACCCCGCTCAATGCCATTATCGGCATGTTGGAACTGTTGCTGAACCGCCCGCAACGGGAGGAAGCTTTAGATCGAGAACTGCTGAGTGTTGCACATGAGTCCGCCCATTCTCTGCTGGCCTTGATTGGTGACATTCTTGATATCTCACGCATTGAGGCGGACCGTTTGATCCTGCATCCACAGCGTGCCGATATCCGTCGCCTGATTGAAGCCGTGGCGATGTTATTTGACGGTGTGGCACGCCAAAAAGGGTTAGCGTTCAGGTTGGATATTGACGCGGGGATCACTGGCGATGTGTTAGTAGATCCTATGCGTTTCAAGCAGGTGCTATCCAATCTGGTGAGTAACGCCATCAAGTTTACCGAGCAAGGGCAGGTCACACTCAGCGTCGTGGTCGATCAGATTAGCGAAGAACGAGCGGATCTGCGGCTACGTGTCTCTGATACTGGCAAGGGAATTGATGCTGTTACTCAAGCGCGTCTTTTCCAACCCTTTACTCAGGGCAATGGGGAGGCTGGCGGGACGGGGCTAGGGCTGTATATTTGCCGCAAGCTGGTAGAGATGATGGGAGGGACCATCGCATTGAACAGTGAGGTGGGTATTGGCAGCGAGGTCACCGTGCTGCTTTCGGTGCCGAGATTGCTGAAATTCCCCCCTCAAACACCTCTGGAGGAACCCGCCCCGATGGCATCATCCCAGCTGCGGGTACTGATCGTTGAAGATCATCCGGCGGGCAGAATGTTGTTGACCCAACAGTTGCAGTTTCTTGGCCATCAGCCCAGTGCGGTGGGGGATGGGGAGCAGGCGCTGCAGCTGTTGGAGCAGGACAGCTTCAACCTGATTATCACCGACTGCCAGATGCCTGAACGCGATGGTTACAGCCTGAGCCGCCAAATCAGGCACCTCGAGCGTGAACAGCAGTCCGTTCCTACGGTGATCTGGGGGCTGACGGCCAATGCGCAAGAAAGTGCACGGGAGGCCTGTCTGCAGGCGGGAATGGATGACTGCCTGTTTAAGCCGGTTAACCTGAGCATATTAAAAGCGAAATTGTCTACGTTGCCACTGGCTGATGTGGGGAACAGTGAAGAGGAGCCTGCGTTTGTCGTGGAAGATTTACCAGCGGAATTGCGCCAGCCAAAGGTATTGCAAGAGTTCATCCAAACCCTGCTGGATTGCTTGCATGAGGACTGTACGCAACTTGCCATGGACATGAAGCAACAACCGATGGACCTGATAAGCATACGGGCGTTGGCCCATAAATTGGCTGGTGCGGCGCGGTTGGTGAATGCTGAAAAACTGAATCAAGCTTGTCAGTCATTGCATGACAACCCCGTTCAGGCCACCGCAACGGCGGTGCTGGGGGAAGCGCAACGGCTGCTCAGTAGCTTAAAGAAGGTACAACGGACTACAGGAGAATAGTCCCTTCCTACAGAGTGATTAAGCCTTCTGCAGATATTAAGGTAAGGGCGATCATTTTATTCTTTGTTGCACAGGAAGGGGGGCTTTTGGGCTCCTCATGTGTAATAACGTTTAAGGATAAAATGATGAAAAACACCACTAAATTAGCGATTCTGCCACTGGTTCTGGTTCTGGGCGCCAGCTTCTCTACCATGGCTAATGCGGCTTACGACTGTAACGCCAAGCGTGCTGCGATCGAATATCAGATCCAGCAGGCAGAGAAGTACGGTAACTACAACCGCGTAGCGGGTCTGAAGCGTGCTCTGAGCGAAGTTAATGCCCATTGCACCAACGGTAGCGTGCTGCAGGATGCGCAGAAGAAAGTTACCAAGCTGGAACAGAAACTGGCCGACAAGCAGCAAGACGTCCAGGAAATCAAAGCCGACCTGCGCGAAGCTCAGGCTAAAGGTGACGCCAAGAAAGTGGCCAAGTACCAGAAAAAACTGCAAGAAAAGCAGGCTGACGTAAAAGAAATCAAGCAAGAGCTGAAGCAGGCTCGTGCTGAACTGGCCGCTGCACAGAAATAAACAGTCATGATTTGGTAATTAAGGGGCGCAGATGCGCCTCTTTTTGTGTCGGATAAATATTGTGGTTTGCACTCAGGGAACGAATGAAACCCACTTTTCATATTGCCATTATGTCGTTAGGCCTGTTGGTTAACGGTGCCAGGGCTGAAATAAATAACGTCTATCTCATTATTAACGATAACTTTAAGGGCGAGGTGGCCGTTAACCTGGGGCTGGATGAGCAGCCGTGTATTAATGCCCCCTTGCTACGTGAGTGGGGGATACGTGATGCCGCGATAGTGATGGAAACGACCCCTGAGGGCTGTATTCTGCCCGACGCATTGAGTGCCCGAAAAATTGGGGTGTTCTATGAGCCGATAGCACAATTACTGACGGTAGATATCCCGGCAGGCATGCTGGGTGACAGCAAGCTGGCAGGCCGCTGGAATGACGGTATTAATGCGGCATTTGTTAACTATCAGTTCAATTACGGCCATTATGCGGGCGAAAACTATCACGATACGCAGCGGCACGAAAGCCTGTATGCCGATATTACCACCGGGGTAAACGTGGGCCCTTGGCGGCTGCGTTATCAGCCCGTCTATCAGAAAGAGATCTGGGGCAACCCGACCTGGCACACCGAAAGGGCGCTAGCCTATCGGGATCTCAAAGCCTGGCGCGCCACGCTGACTTTGGGCGACAGCGTGACGCCATCAGTTTTATTCGATAACGTCCGATTCCGTGGCATCAGCCTGGTATCGGATAGCCGAATGCTACCGGATGGCCTGCGGCAGTTTTCCCCCTGGATACGTGGCTTCGCACGGAGTAATGCGGAAGTGAGGGTGCGCCAGAACGGTGAAGTTATCTATCAGACATTTGTTTCCCCGGGAGCATTCGTGTTGAAAGATGTCTATCCGCCCGCGCTTGAGGGGGATCTTACCGTCACGATACGCGAAAGCGACAGTACCGAAACCGAACGAAAGATCCCCTACTCCTCCATGCCCAACCTGGTTTACGCCGGCCAGTGGCGCTATGACGCCTCGGTGGGTAAATACCAACCCTATTACGGTATGGAAGAGGAGCAGCCAGGCTTTGCTCAGGCCTCGCTCAGTTATGGGCTCCCGAGGAAGGTTACGCTGTATGGTGGTTTCCAGGGGGCAGATATTTATCGCAGCGTGGCGGTCGGGATTGGCAAGAGTCTTAACCACTGGGGAGCGATTTCGGCGGATTACACGTTTTCATCTGCCCGTCAGCCAAGACGTTCAGCGCCGGACACCGGCGGCATGGCGCGTATGCGTTACGCCAAGGCTTTCCCGGCCTGGGAGTCTTCCCTCAGCCTGATGGCGCAATATTATCCGCGGCAGCGCTATCGTACGTTTGGCACGGCGATAGAGCAGCAGAGCACCTATTGGTGGGACTGGGAAGACGGCATTTTTGTCGGTGACTTTGACGAGGAAAAAAAGTATCGCCTGGAAGCGCGCTATAACCAGTATCTGTCCGATTCAGACAGCCTTTACCTGACGTTGGCTCGAGAGGCCACGCGGGGTAATCAAAGAGGTGAAACCAGCGTCGAGATGGGCTTCAGCGCCAGCCTGGGTAAGGTAGACGTTGCGCTGTATGCGGAATATAACCGCCCTTCGTATGGCAAAGAGCAGGCACAGTTGGGGCTCTCTGTCTCGCTGCCGTTGAACGCGATCGGCGCACCACGTATGAAGCTGAATTATGATCATACGTTGGCTAACGATCGGACCGACAGCCGGCGGATAGGCGTCAGTGGTACACTGCTTGACGACTATAGCCTGAGCTACAACGCCAGCACTAGCCAAAGTCAACGCAATGGCAGTAGCCAGGATCTGAGCGCCAATTATCAATATAACGCAGGTGACCTGCGGGTAGGTCATTCGCAAGGGGCAGGCTATCGCCAGCAGAATCTGGAGCTTGCTGGCAGCCTGATGGCGCATCAGGAAGGACTCACGCTTGGGCAGACGTTAGGCGAAACCGTGGCCATCGTCAGTGTGCCTGGGACGCCGGGGATTGGCATCGATAATCAGTATGGCGTCACCACCGACTGGCGGGGCTATGCGCTGATAGGCAATCTGACGCCGTACCGTATCAACAGTCTGACGCTGGACAGCCTTGAACTACCGGATACGCTTGAATTGCCTGAATCTGATCAGGAAGTGGTGCCTACCGCTGGTGCGATCATGTTCAGCCGCTTTGCTCCAGCACGGAAAATCAGCCCGGATGCTGCTCAAACCAGCTCTCCAGAATAACCACGGCGGAGGCAGAATCGACGCTGCCTTTATCCAATGCGCGGAATCCCCCATGGTCAAACAGATTGGCCCGTGCCTCCACGGTGCTCAGGCGCTCATCATGCAGGGCAATCTGCACACCAAAGCGGCCATGCAGCCGGTTGGCAAATTTACGCGCTCGTTCGGTCAGCGGCTGTTCGGTGCCATCCATATTCAACGGTAAGCCAACCACCACCAGGTCTGGCTGCCACTCTTTCAGCAGGCGCTCGATCTTCTGCCAGTCAGGTACGCCGTCCTGGGCTTTAAAGGCCGCCAGCGCTCGAGCGGTGCCAGTAATTTCCTGGCCGATCGCTGCGCCGATGCTTTTGGTCCCGAAGTCGAAGGCGATAATGGTGCGGTTAGTCATCAGGCGTGTCCTGCGTGGCTGGCAATGCTGCGAATATCGATGCCAAGGCGGTTGGCGGCTTCGCGCCAGCGGTTGGCGATCGGCGTGTGGAACAGAATGTCGGTATCGGCCTCGGCGGTCAGCCAGGCATTTTCCAGCAGTTCCTGTTCCAACTGGCCCTTTTCCCAGCCCGCATAGCCAAGCGCCACCAGCACATCGGTGGGCTGATCTGGCGTGCCAAGCGTTTCCAGCACGTCTTTCGAGGTGGTGATCATGGTGGCCGGTGAGATCTGAATGCTGGAGCCAAAGCCTTTGCGTGGGGTATGCAGAATAAAGCCGCGATCGTCAGCCAGCGGGCCGCCAGCGAACACTGGTTTGTCCAGGCTGATCGCCAGATCGCGTGGTGAAGGCTTGATATCGAGTTTTTCCAGCACCGTCTCCACGGTGAAATGTTCCACGGGCTTGTTGATCACTAATCCCATGGCTCCGTCGTCATTATGTTCGCAAACGTATATCACCGAACGTTTGAAGCGCGGATCTTGCATTGCGGGCATGGCAATCAGGAAATGGTGCTGTAAATTCATGGCGTTAATTCAATTCGGAAGTAAAATGCATGCCCTCTCCCAATGAGAGAGGGCGCGTCGTCGGCCTACTTCGCGGCCAGACGTTTTTCAATGGCGTCCATCAGCATGCCGGTGACGGAAACCGGGAATGCGGCTTCGATCTCACGGGCGCAGGTTGGGCTGGTGACGTTGATCTCGGTGAGGCGATCGCCAATCACGTCCAGGCCAACAAAGATCAGCCCTTTCTCTTTTAGCGTTGGGGCAACCGCGCGGGCAATTTTCCAGTCGCTTTCGCTCAGAGGGCGCGCTTCACCACGGCCACCTGCGGCCAGGTTACCACGGGTTTCGCCTTGGGCAGGGATACGCGCCAAGCAGTAAGGCACCGGTTCGCCATCCACCACCAGGATGCGTTTGTCCCCATCCTTGATGGCTGGCAGGAAGTTTTGCGCCATGCAGAAGCGGCTGCCGTGCTCGGTCAGGGTTTCGATAATCACCGACAGGTTGGGGTCGTCCTGCTTCACGCGGAAGATCGAGGCCCCGCCCATGCCGTCCAGCGGCTTGAGGATGATATCGCCATGCTGCTGGTGGAATTTGCGGATATGGGCAGCGCTGCGGCTGACCAAGGTGTCTGGCGTCAGCTCCGGGAACCAGGCGGTGAACAGCTTTTCGTTACAGTCACGCAGGCTCTGTGGCTTGTTGACCACCAGCGTGCCTTTCACTTCGGCACGTTCCAGGATGTAGGTCGCATAGATGTATTCAGTGTCGAACGGCGGATCTTTACGCATCAGGATCACGTCCAGATCCTGCAACGCCAGATCCTGCTCGCTGCCAAAGCTGAACCAGCTCTCTTTGTCTTCTTTCACGTTCAGCAGGCGCGTGCGGGCACGGCCATCACCGGCATGCAGATAGAGATCGTTCATCTCCATATAATGCAGTTCCCAGCCGCGGCGCTGCGCTTCGAGCAGCATGGCAAAGCTGGTGTCTTTTTTGATATTGATGGATGCGATAGGGTCCATCACGATGCCGAGCTTGATCATCTCTTCTCCTTACGAACCTGTGAGACAGGTTCTTAACCCAGGTCGCCGAAACGGACCTGCAAAGCGGTAATTGCGGTGAGCGCGGTGGTTTCTGTACGCAAAACGCGTGGCCCCAGCAGGATATCAGTAAATCCATAGTCTGTGGTCATGGCAATTTCTTCGGCGGATAATCCGCCCTCCGGCCCAATGAGCAGACGTACGCTCACTACCGGCAACGGCAGGGTATTGATACTTTGGCTGGCGCGTGGATGCAGGTTCAGCTTGAGGCTATCGTCCTGCTCGGCGCACCAGTGTTCCAGAGACATCGCTGGGCGGATTTCCGGAATGCGGTTGCGGCCGCATTGTTCGCAGGCCGCGATGGCGATTTTTTGCCACTGCTGGAGTTTTTTCTCCAGGCGCTCACCGTCGAGTTTAACGCCGCAGCGCTCGGAAAATAGCGGAGTGATCACGTTCACCCCCAACTCAATGGATTTCTGGATGGTGAATTCCATCTTTTCGCCTCGGGAGATCACCTGGCCAAGATGTAAGTTGAGCGGTGATTCGCGATCTTCCCGTTGCCCGGCGTTGATCTGAACCAGCACGTTCTTTTTATCCACCCGGGTGATTTCTGCCTCAAACACCTGGTTGCTGCCATCGAACAGTTGCAGTGCCTGCCCGGCGCTCATCCGCAGCACGCGGCCGACATGATTGGCGGCATCCTCGCTCAATGCAATTTCTGCACTGGCGCTCAAGGGCTCTGGATGGTAAATGCGGGGTTTACGCATAATGATTGTCAGATCCTGGCTCAATGATACGGCGCTGCCGGAGGGCAGCGCGAAAGCACTATAGTAGGTCAGCCTTTTTGCTGCTGACAAGCCTGTTGAATATAAGGGTTGTGATTCCCTTGTACCATGGCGATGCGTGCTTCACGTCGACATTCCCAGGCGCTGACCGGATACAGGCGGTTCCAGGCTTCAAACAGCTGGGTTTGCTGGCGTGAAAGCGGCAACTGGTAGCGATCGCGCATGTAGAAGTAGGTGCGGGCAATGGCACCTCGCGCACGGGCAGGTGGCTCGGCCTGCTTGTTCTTGAAGTCTACCTTCATTTGACACTGTCCGTATTGCCCTTCGCCACCCCGCCACTGGCTGTACATAAAGTTATTGCGGTCACCATTTACTTCACCGATGGCGGGTTGCAGGTTGTGCAAGTCGATCTCTATCTGGCGATAAACCGGATCCTTGTTGCAGTTTTTACGCCCACCCTGTTGCCAGCACTGCAACTGATGGCCGAACTGCCAGGCCGGAACCACATGTTCCCACTCGATACGCTCGGCGCGTTGGGCATTTTTACGCACCTGATAGCCGCAGCTATCAAGATCGGGAACACCTTTCTTACCTTGCCAGTCGATCTTGCAGCCACAATAAAAGCTGCCTGGGGCATCCTGGTTGATTTTGGCGGCGGCAGCCTTGGCTTGGGTAAAGTTATTAATCCCCTTGGCTAGCGTGCCGCTAGAGACCGTTAATACGACTAAAAATAAAATTTTGCGATGCATATTCCAAAACAGCTCAAAATTGGAAAGGCAGGCAGGGTAGCGGAAGTCACCGACAGGTGCAAATAGAGATAATGGATTGTTTTAACTTATAAATATAATTAATAACCGCATTGATTAACCGGAAAATGTCAGCTTTTCACCACACTGGCGGCAGCGGTATTCGCTCTCACCGCGCATCACCCGATTATGGCGGCGCAGGGTCAGCTGATGCTGCTGGCAATCGCAGCGGTAGGGAAAGGTTTTGCTCTGTACCGAGCGGGTCTCAAACTGGTGGGTACGGCTGGCAGGAACCTGCAATACGTTTTCCATCATCCAGCGCCATTCCCGGCCATGCGGCGGCACGCGGCCAAACTGGCGGAAGACCAGCAGATGAGCCAACTCATGGGGGACCACTTCGTCGATGAACGGCTGTTGGTTTTCCATCAGCAGCACCGGGTTGAGGCGGATTTCCCAGGCTTGCAGCCAGGCGGTGCCCGCGCTGGTGCCGCGTTGCTGATAAAGGATCTTGGGCTCTGGGAACTCGACGGCAAAATGCTGCCGCGCCAGCTGCAATTTGTCTCGCAGGCAGCGCATTACCGCCTGTTGCAGCGCAATGGGGATTCTTACTCTGTTCATAGTGGCGCTAGCTTAAGCAATGGCGTGTCGGCTGGCAACGGGGGCAGTAGGGAAAAGTATATGGTCTACCGTTATGCAAAGCTTGTATGTACGATGTTTGTGTCTAAAATAGCGGCGATTTCACACTTACCCTAACGGCGATACTCATGCTTTTATCTAACCAGATTGAATTACTCAGTCCCGCCCGCGATGCAGGTATTGCCCGTGAGGCTATTTTGCACGGGGCTGATGCGGTCTATATCGGTGGCCCAGGCTTCGGCGCCCGTCACAATGCTGGCAACAGCTTGAGCGATATCGCCGGGCTGG
The DNA here is from genome assembly GCF_019968685.1 of Serratia sp. JSRIV006. Lineage (NCBI taxonomy): Bacteria > Pseudomonadati > Pseudomonadota > Gammaproteobacteria > Enterobacterales > Yersiniaceae > Serratia > Serratia sp. JSRIV006. The sequence continues at coordinate 4,719,462 of NZ_CP074137.1, read as the reverse complement.
TTGAATTTGCCCGCCGTTACCGGGCCAAAGTGTTCATCGCCCTCAACACCATTTTGCATGACGACGAGCTGGAGCCGGCACGCCGCCTGATCCATCAACTGTATGACGCCGGAGTTGATGCGCTTATCGTGCAAGATATGGGGATCCTGGAACTGGATATTCCGCCAATTGAGCTGCATGCCAGCACCCAGACCGACATTCGTAGCGTAGAGAAGGCTCGTTTCCTCTCCGATGCCGGTTTCTCCCAGTTGGTATTGGCGCGTGAGCTGAATCTCAGTCAGATAAAAGCTATCAGTGACAACGTCGACGCTGCCGTCGAATTTTTCATCCATGGTGCGTTGTGCGTGGCCTTCTCCGGCCAGTGTTACATTTCCCATGCTCAGACCGGACGCAGTGCCAACCGTGGCGATTGTTCGCAGGCGTGCCGGCTTCCCTACACCCTGAAAGATGATCAGGGGCGAGTAGTAGCGTATGAAAAGCATCTGCTGTCGATGAAAGATAACGATCAAAGCCGCAACCTGACGGCGCTGATCGACGCCGGTGTTCGCTCATTCAAGATTGAAGGGCGTTATAAGGACATGAGCTATGTGAAAAACATCACCGCGTACTATCGTCAGCATCTGGATGCCATTCTCAACGAGCGTTCCGATCTGACGCCGGCATCGTCAGGCCGCACGGAACACTTCTTTATTCCGTCGCCGGATAAAACCTTCCACCGTGGCAGTACCGATTACTTCGTTAACCAACGCCAGATGGATATTGGTGCCTTTGACTCACCCAAGTTCATTGGCCTGCCTATAGGAGAAGTGCTAAAGGTGGGTAAAGATCATCTGGACGTGGAAGTAAAAGAATCGCTGACCAATGGCGATGGACTTAACGTGCTGATCAAGCGCGATATCGTCGGCTTCCGTGCCAATAAGACAGAGAAAATTGCCGAAGGGCGCTACCGGGTTTGGCCTAACGAAATGCCGGCAGATCTGCATAAGCTGCGTCCACAGCATCCGCTTAATCGCAACCTCGATCACAACTGGCAACAGGCGTTGCTAAAAACCTCGGCGGAACGCCGCATCGCCGTCGATATTCTGCTGACACAAAGCAGCGACGGAGTGACGCTGACCCTGATCAGCGAAGAGGGCATCAGCGTCAGCCATACGCTGCAGGGCGAATTCGGCGCCGCCAACCAGCCGGAAAAAGCGCTTGTCACACTGCGTGACGGATTGAGCAAACTGGGGCAAACCCTTTATTACCCGCGTGACGTTCATCTTGATCTGCCGGTGGTTTGCTTCATACCCAACAGCCAGGTCAACCAACTGCGCCGCGATGCGGTGGACGCACTGGACGCAGCACGCCTGGCGCAAAACGAACGCGGTGGCCGCAAACCGGTTTCCGTGCCGCCGCCGGTTTATCCGGAAATGCACCTGACGTTTCTTGCCAATGTTTATAACCACAAGGCGCGTGAGTTTTACCAGCGTTATGGTGTCACGTTGATTGATGCCGCCTACGAGGCACACCAAGAAAAAGGGGATGTGCCGGTGATGATCACTAAGCACTGCCTGCGCTTCGCCTTCAACCTCTGCCCTAAACAGGCCAAGGGTGTACAGGGTGTGAAGGGGCGGGCATCGCCGATGCAGTTGGTGCATCAGGGTGAGGCGTTGACGTTGAAGTTTGACTGCAAGCCGTGTGAGATGCATGTGATTGGGAAGATCAAAAATCATATTTTGCGGATGCCGGTGCCGGGGAGTGTGGCAGGGGGGATCTCGGTAGAGGAGCTAATGGCGACGTTACCAGGGAAGAAAAAATAGCCTAGGTGATGAATGAAAACGGCTTGGTGTGGAAACGGGGCCGTAAGGAAATCGTTGCAATGTTATTTTCCTACAATGATAAGCCGATCGACTCACATTGATTGTAATCATTGTGTTAACTGCGGGATAATAATCCGTGCATGATGAGTCTGTACCCGCAGTTCTCACCGGATGAGGTCAGAAAAACAACGCCAGCGTTAAGTCCCTACGTTAATAGAGGTTATTTTGCGATTTGGCGCAATAACTGACTACCTAAAAATACGTAAGGTGTGGGGAGTTTTTTTGACGCAGCGCGCCCCGAGCACGCTGGGTAAGTGTGAATTTAACGCAGCTGATGTTGCAAGTGAGAGATCAATGTCGAATAAACCGTTCCATTATCAAGATCCGTTCCCGCTGAAGAAAGACGATACCGAATACTATCTGCTAAGCCGTGACCACGTTTCCGTCGGCGAATTTGCCGGCCAGGAAGTCCTCAAAGTTGACCCGCAAGCCCTGACTCTGCTCGCCCAGCACGCCTTCCACGACGCCTCGTTCATGTTGCGCCCTGCGCATCAGCAGCAGGTGGCGGATATCCTCAATGACCCCGATGCCAGTGAGAACGACAAGTACGTTGCGCTGCAATTTTTGCGTAACTCAGAAATCGCCGCCAAGGGTATTTTGCCAACCTGCCAGGATACCGGCACGGCGATCATCATGGGTAAAAAAGGCCAGCGCGTCTGGACCGGAGGCGGGGACGAAGAAGCCTTGTCGCGTGGGGTATACAACACCTTTATCGAAGACAACCTGCGCTATTCGCAAAACGCCGCGCTGGATATGTATCGGGAGGTCAATACCGGCAGCAACTTACCTGCGCAGATCGATCTCTACAGCGTGGATGGTGACGAGTATAAATTCCTGTGCATCGCCAAGGGCGGTGGTTCGGCTAACAAAACCTATCTGTATCAGGAAACCAAAGCGCTGCTGTCCCCAGGTAAGTTGAAAGACTATCTGGTCGACAAGATGCGTACTCTGGGCACCGCGGCCTGTCCACCATACCACGTGGCCTTTGTGATTGGCGGCACTTCGGCGGAAGCTACGCTGAAGACCGTGAAGCTGGCTTCAACCAAATATTATGATGAGCTGCCAACCGAAGGCAACGAACACGGCCAGGCGTTCCGCGATGTGGCGCTGGAAGAGGAACTGCTGAAAGAAGCCCAGAATTTGGGGCTGGGTGCACAGTTTGGCGGCAAATACTTTGCCCACGATGTGCGCGTAGTGCGTTTGCCACGCCATGGCGCTTCTTGCCCGGTGGGGATGGGGGTTTCCTGCTCCGCCGACCGTAATATCAAAGGTAAGATCAACCGTGAGGGGATCTGGCTGGAGAAACTGGAACATAACCCAGGTAAATTTATCCCACAGGAACTGCGCCGCGCGGGTGAAGGGGAAGCGATCAAGGTGGACCTGAACCGCCCGATGGCCGAAATCCTCAAGCAGCTGTCACAGTATCCGGTCTCTACCCGCCTTTCCCTGAGCGGCACCATCATCGTTGGGCGTGATATTGCCCATGCCAAGCTGAAAGAGCGCCTGGATCGTGGAGAAGGTTTGCCGCAGTACGTGAAAGATCACCCGATCTATTACGCGGGCCCGGCCAAAACGCCAGAAGGTTATGCTTCGGGTTCTCTGGGGCCAACCACGGCAGGGCGCATGGACTCCTATGTCGATCTGCTGCAGTCACACGGCGGCAGCATGATCATGCTGGCCAAAGGTAACCGCAGCCAGCAGGTGACGGATGCCTGCCATAAGCACGGCGGATTCTATCTTGGCAGCATTGGTGGCCCGGCTGCGGTGCTGGCACAGCAGAGTATCAAGAGCCTGGAGTGCGTGGAATATCCTGAACTGGGTATGGAAGCGATCTGGAAAATCGAAGTGGAAGATTTCCCGGCCTTTATTCTGGTGGATGACAAAGGGAATGATTTCTTCCAGAAGATCCAGGAATCTCAATGTACGCGCTGTGTGAAGTAATCTGATTGATAGCCGCCCCTGGTGGGCGGCTTTTCTGTGAGTAACAAGCTGCGATGTTTGTTATGAATTCGTCAGCCTTTGTAAAATAGTGTCGTCGCTTTGGACGCTCTAAATAAATCTGTATACCATTGCCGTGGACAATTTTGGCTAGGAAAAGTAATGGTGACGCAGGAAACGCATATCAAAGAGTTACTGGTCTGGATAGAAAACAACCTACGCAATCCACTATCACTGGACATTGTTTGCGAAAAATCCGGCTACTCGAAATGGTATCTGCAGCGCATGTTCCGCCAACAGACCAACCTGCCACTTGCTGCTTATATCCGCGCCCGTCGCCTCTTTCTGGCGGCCTTCTCATTACGCTTTACGCAGAAAAGCATTCTGGATATTTCGTTGGAGTATCAGTTCGATTCCCAACAGACATTCTCACGCTGTTTCAAAAAACATTTCTCTGTCACACCTAGTGCCTACCGTAAAGCCCAGAATTGTGACTTCAGCCATCTGGTGCAATCGCTGTCGCTAAATCAACCTAGCGATATCTCTATTGATTATGTTGAGGTTAAACCAGACAGCTACTCGCTGGTCGGCCAGTATTATTCTTATCACATCGAGATTGAACAGTTGGGCAAATCCCACGCTGCAATTCGTGATGAAATAAAGGATCGTTTTTGTGATGAGTTTAGATTAAATCCAGACAAACTTTATGCGCTGACCAATTTTACGCCGGATGGTGAGCGGGTGAAGGTCGACTATTTTGTTGCGGTTGATAAAGCTATCGCCCAGGGTAAATCGTTGCTGGAACTCCCGGAAATCAGTGGCGGTTATTGCCGCTTTCGCTATGTTGGCAAGCCGGTAGCCCTTCATGAGTATATCGCCAGCGTTTATACCAAACTTCTGCCGCAGTTTAATCTGGTACGCCGTGAAGGATACGATATCGCGCAGCATAGCTACTCGCTCGATAGCGATGAAGAACTGTACCTGGAATATGAGTATCTAATCCCGATTGTGCCAGACAAAGCCTTTGCAGAGAAAACCAGCCCAAGCTCCTGATTGCCGTTGCGGATGTAAATACCGCCCGAAACGGGCGGTAATCAAAGGCCTCGATCAGTGTGAACCAATCTCCCGTAGCGGTTTCCCAGTCATCAAATTTCGCTCGATATGTTCCAGAGAGATATTTTTGGTTTCAGGTATCAGGGCAATAGTAATGAAGATAAATATCAGGTTCAGTCCGGCATAGATCCAGAAGGTATTTGCGCTGCCCAGGTTGTTGAGCATCGTCAGGAAGGTGGCCCCCACGATCATGTTGGCGATCCAGTTTACCGTCGTTGAGCAGGTGATACCGAAATCACGGCCTTTAAGCGGTTGGATCTCTGAACACAATACCCAAATCAGCGGGCCGGCACTCATGGCAAAACCGACAATAAACATCAGCAACATCAGTATCGCGAAGTATTGAGCCGCAGGCGTATCCATGCCGATATTCATCATGGTACCCAATGTCCCCATGCCGATGGCCATCACCAGGAAGCCCAGCTTCAGCGTAGGTTTACGGCCCCAACGGTCCACCAGGCCGATGGCTATAAAGGTTGCCAGCACGTTGACTAAACCGACGATCACCGTTCCCCACATTTGTTGCGCAGTACTGGCAAAACCGGCCAGATCGAAAATTTTCGGCGCGTAATACATAATGACATTCATGCCGGTAAACTGCTGCATGACCTGAAGTAATACGCCAAGATAGACTGCGCGGCGGAAATTCTTGTTGTCTTTGAATAGTGCCCAGCCGCTTTGCTTTATTTTCAGGCTTTCACGGATCTCATCGAGTTCGGCCTTCGCCTGATCAGTAGTATCTCGCAGCATTTCCAGCACTTTCCTGGCTTCTGCATCACGGCCACGTGATGCTAACCAGCGGGGGCTGCGGGGCAGGAAGAACACGCCAACGAACAGCAACAAAGCCGGAAGGGTGATAATACCCAGCATCCAGCGCCATGAACCGCTGTAGCTGAAAGCCGTATCGGACAGATAAGCCCCCAGGATCCCTATCGTAATCATTAACTGGTACATGGAAATCATGCTACCGCGAATGCGCTCAGGCGCGATTTCAGAAAGGTACAGCGGAGCAGTGAAGGATGCGATGCCCACTGCCAGGCCGAGCAGAACGCGGGAAACCAGCAGCACCTCGTTGTTAGGGGCGAAAGCAGAGCAAAGCGAGCCAATGACAAACAGCACGGCGCCAATCATCAGGCTGTATTTGCGCCCCAGCCGGTAAGAGAGCCAGCCACTGCCGACAGCGCCAACCGCTGCGCCGAACATCATTGAGCTCACCACCCATTCTTGTTGCTGGGAAGTGATTTGGAACTCATGAGCAATAAAAGGTAATGCTCCGGCGATCACGCCGATATCCAGTCCAAACAATAAGCCTGCCAGTGCTGCCAGAAAACAGACAAAGAAGGTCATTTGGGCATTCGATCTGCCTTTACTTGTTGATGATGTACTCATAACGGCCTCGGTTAACCAAAGAGATGATTCGTTAGTAGGCTATGTTATTGGTCTGGGTGATGATTTAACGTGCTATCGATCACACTTGGTGTAATCGATTACACTTGAATTCGTTTATTGGTTCACATTTAACATCATGAATATGACATGTTAAACCATGGTTTAAGGTTGTCTGTTGGGCTTTTTATGTCTATTTGTGTAATCGCTTTCATTTTTGGGCGGCTAATGATTTGTCATAGCCGGAGGGATCGCGCCAGGTACTCAAATGGGTTGGCGGAGCTGGTTCTTCTGCTGCACGATATCGGCCATCACAGCCAGTGCGATCTCCGCCGGGGTTTTACTGCCGAGCGGCAGGCCGATCGGCGCATGGATGCGGCCGAGTTCCTGCGGGCTGAATTCGGCGATCTGTTGCAGTCGCTGGCGGCGGCGATCGCTGTTCCGTTGGGAACCCATCGCGCCGATGTAAAACGCCGGGGTGTAGATCGCCTCCATCAGGGTTAAATCATCCATACGCGGATCGTGGGTCAGCGCCACAATCGCGGTGTTGGCGTGGCAACCGCCTGCCTCAATGAATTTGGCCGGGAACTGGCGCAGCAAGGTGATATGCGGTTTGAGCTGCGTGGCGAAGTTTTCCAACGCTTCCGGGCGGTTTTCGCATACCAACACTTCAAAGCCGAGTGCGCTGGCAAAGTCGGCGCAATACAGCGCCACGCTGGAAAGCCCGGCAATCAGCAACCGAGGAGCGGCGGCGATGTGCAACTGGATCTCCTGTTGGTTGCGCACGACCTGGGTTGCGCTGGCAAAGCTGGTGGTTTCCAGTGCGCTACAGGCATTGGGCAAGGTCAGGTGTTTGATCAGGGCATGATGGCCAGCCAATGCCTCGGCGATATTGCGCAAGTAGCTAATGCTGGCAGGGCCTGCGGGCAGATGCTCGATCAATACGTCCAGCACGCCACCGCAGGGCAGCGCCACGCTGGGGGTTAGCCCGCCAGCGCCGTAGCGGATCACCTGGCTGGCGGCTTGATATTCTCCCTCCGCCAGACGGCGCAAAAAGTCCTCTTCCACGCAGCCACCGGATAACGATCCACAATAGTGTCCGTCGCGGGTCGCCACCATCAACGCGCCAGGTGAACGTGGTGATGAGCCATAAGTGTTCAATACGGTACACAGCCATACCGGCTGCTGTTCCAGCCAGTTGATGGCTTGGCTGACTACGGTGATATCAAGATGCTGCATTAATTAACGGACTCGTTGGCCACTAGCTGAGAAGGGAGATCGATATCTTGCACGATGCTCGGTTTATCGAGATGGAGCAGGTAGACCTGCCCGTGACTGCTTAGCAGTTCCCGCGCACCATTATCGCCACGTAACGCACACAGTTGTTTGCGCAAAATGGCGGTGAAACCCACCGGGTGCCCGGGCTGTTGTTGGAAACAGGGGCGTACGATGTCGTGTTGGCTAAGGGCTGCGGCAACCTGTACAAAGATCTGCGTTGAAACAAAAGGCATATCCGCCAAATGGATCAGCCAGCCGTCCCAGTCTGCCGTTGCGGCTACTCCGGCAGCAATTGACTCACCCAGACCACCGCTGGCCAGTAAGGTGCAGGGAACCTGATGCGCGGCACACACCTGTTGCACCGGCAGGTTTTCTGGCCGGGTGACGACCTGCACCGGTAAGCCGGAGGCTAGCGCCTGTTGCAGCGTATGTTCAAACACCGTTTTACCCTGCAATAGGGCATTCAGTTTGTTGCCACTGCCACCGGCCTGAATAAAACGCTCACCCCGCCCGGCGGCGGTAATTACGATACCTGTCGTCATCTTTTCTGCCCGCGTTTGCGCAAATCAGCCACACTATAGAGGCATTATATATTTCCAAGTGTTTCATTTTATGAAAACAAAATGTTAATGCTCACATAATTTTGGTTATAAGCTTATGATTATAACGTCTTCGGCAAGGTTACCCGCGGTTGCGCAACAAAACCGATAAAAAACGACTTACCTCCATCCTTCGGGGTACGGCGCTAATGCCTGCATCTGGATACCAGGGGTAAATAAGAACGTAAAGGATATTTTATGAGCAATTTCAACCCGTCACGACGCCGCTTTATCAAAGGTGCCGTGATAGCGGGGGTGTCTGTCTACCTCGCGCCTCTTTACAGCCGCGCCTATGCCGCGTTGTTTGAGCAAAAGATCCTGCAATCGCCCAACTGGGATGCGCAGACTAAACGCATTCGCTACCGTATAGATGGTCGCTCCAAGGTCATGGGCCAGAAAGTGTTTGCCCGTGATATTCGTGCCGTTGATATGCCGCATTGGCCGCAGCAGCAGGCTCATGCCTTTATTCTGCGCGCCACTAAAGCCGATCGTCTGTTTACTGGCATCGATCTCTCCTTGCTGGGTGACGATCTGCAACCGGATCGGATAGTAACGGCGGAAGATCTTGAGCGTGACGGTTTGGCCTTCCCGGCGTTTTATGGCGATGACATGCTGCTGCCTACAGGGAAAACCCCAGCCTATCTCGGCCATGCGGTGGCAATCCTGATTTATCATGATTTTGCTCGTTTCCGCTTTGCCAAAGACAAGCTGAAATTCCACGACGAAGTGATCCAGTATGGTACTGAAACCGGCCCGTTACAGCGCGATCCTTGGGGCAGCTTCCGCTACGTGCGCGTCGGGGGCGAACAGCCATTCGATGACGATCGCTTCTCCAGCCTGAAAGACACCCCTATCTTCCCGCTGTCAATGCGCAGACATTTGCCGGTGTGGCCGGAAGGGCGTGAGGGCGGCAAGCTGGATCAGGAAGGCATGTATTACGCCGGGATGATTGCCGATCAGCTGCAAACCCCACCCCAGGACTGGTTGGTAATGTCACGCCGCTATACCACACAATCTGTTGATACTTCGGCCTTGGAGCCAGACAACGCCAACGGCTGGTTTGATACCGCCAGCCAGACCTTGCATCTGGTGATCCCGACCCAGTCCCCACAGGAGGTGGCGGACGAAATGCCACGCATGTTGGCCAAACGTCATCAGCCGGTCAAACAGCTGATCCTGCACCCTTGTTACACCGTGGGCTACGGCTCAAAAGATCACTATAACTTCCCGTATTACGGTGCGGTTGCCGCGCTGTACGGTGACGGGCTACCGGTACGGCTGGCTAATGACCGCTACGAGCAGTTCCAGACCTCGATCAAGCGCCATGCCTTCGATATGGATTACCGCATTGCGGTAGACAAGCAGACGGGCATATTGCAGGCCTTCCAAGGGGCGATGACCGCCGACGGTGGTGGGCGCTGTAACTTTACGCCATCGGTGGTGATGGTTGGCGCGACGGCGGCACAGTCGATTTACTACTTCCCGAAAAGCGATCTTTCCTCTGTCGGGTTGGCCTCTCGTGCCATTGATGCGGGTTCCGCACGCGGTTACGGCACATTGCAAAGCATGGCCGCTACCGAGATGATGATGGATGAATTGGCACAAGAGCTGAAGCTCGATCCGATCGAATTTCGTTTGCGCAACGTGCTTAAGTCCGGCATGAAAAATACCCAGGGGGCGATCCCGGCAGGAGCCATTCGCGCCGATGAAGTGCTGGTAAAAGCCTCGCAGCATGAGATGTGGCGCAAACGCGCCGAACGCAAGGCCGAGTTTGAGAGCCAATATCCCGGTAAGCGTTATGGCGTGGGTTTTGGGTGCGTGCAGAAAGACTTTGGCACTGGAGCCGAAACTTCCTTTGCTCGCGTGGAGTTCAGCGAGGACGGGCGTATCTCGCTGTATCACAGCGGGGCAGAAATGGGCACCGGCATGTCAACGTCGCAGTCGGTGCTATGTGCACAATGGCTGGGTAAACCGGCGGATGAGGCTCATTTCTCGGTGACCGATTGGTCCCTGTTGCCGATGGTGACCAGCGGCGATCCCTACACGATGTCGCAGGATGAGCAGGACAAGCTGCAAACCAATCCGAACTGGACGCCAAGCTACTGCTCACCTTCCAGCTCCAGCAACTCCGCTTACTATTTCTCGCACAGCACGCGCGAAGCGGCCCGGTTGGTGTTTGAACAGGGGCTGTGGCCTGCCGCGCTATCTATCTGGCAGTCTGGCATTGGTGGCGGCCAGGCGGCACCGCTGGTGGTGCGTAAAGAAGATGCTCGCTGGGTCGAGGGGGGGCTGACAGCGGCCGGTATGCAGATATTGCCGTTTGAGCTGTTGGCGAAGAAAGCCTATCAGATGGGCAACCTGACTGGGGCAGTGGTGCACGTCTTCAACCGCTGGCAGTGGGCTGAAGCGGACTTCAAGCTGAATAATCGCAGCGAGCGCCTGCCTGTCGACGGTTTGTCGCTACGCATTGGCAACGGCGAATTCAGCACTCTGGCACGTGAGCAGGTTTATTACCCGCCAACCCAACGTAATAACGCAGCTGTGACCTATTACAGCGCCGTGGGTACGCTGGTAGAAGTGGCGGTAGATATCGCTACCGGCAAGGTTGAACTGCTAAATCATCATTCGATTATGGAGTGTGGCAACCTGATCGTGCCTGAGCTGGTTTCCGGCCAGCTACAGGGCGGTTTGGCGATGGGGATCGGCCATGCGCTGCATGAGTATTTACCGCTGTACGAAGATGGGCCGGGTAACGGCACCTGGAACTTTAACCGTTACCATTTGCCGCGTGCCAGCGATGTGGCTGTCTGGAAACAGACCGGTGACATCCTTCCTGCGCTCTCGGAAACCGATCCGCCGAAAGGGATGGCGGAAGTGGTCATGATCCCTGTGGTTGCAGCATTGGTTAACGCCATTGCCCACGCCACCGGTCATCGGTTCCGTGATTTGCCTGTTCGTGCCGAAAATATTCTTGAGGTGTTACCATGAGCATTAAAACCCAACCCATTACCCTGACCATTAACGGCAAACAATATGGTCCCATCGAGGTACCTGAAGGGCTGATGATGATCGATTTTCTGCATGAATATCTCGATCTGACCGGCTCACGTCTCGGCTGCGGGCAGGGTATCTGCCACGCCTGCGTGGCGATCCTCGACCATCCAAGCGGCACCAGCGAAGAAATCCGTACCTGTATCACCGGCGCTCACTTTTTCAATGGCAAACAGGTACGCACCATCGAAGGCGTTGCGCAGGTGGATAATCAGGGCGAAGTGGTTGAACTCTCGCCGATCCAGCAGTCGTTCCTCGATCACTACAGCTTCCAGTGTGGCTATTGCACGCCGGGCTTTGTCAATGCGGCCACCATCTTTGTCGAGAAGCTCAAGCGTGAGCCAATTCCGCGCGATCGGTTGGAAGGCGCGATTGAGCAGGCGTTGGAAAACCATATCTGCCGTTGCACCGGCTATGTCCGTTATTACGAGGCGGTGCGTGACGTGGTGTTGAAAACTCCAGGCCTGCTGAAGGAGACGGCGTAATGAAAAAACGTCTCGCATTGTTGATTGTGCTGATAGCGGCGATTGTCATCGCCGTGCTGTGGTGGCGAGAAAACCGCAGCTACGACGGCCCAGTCCAGCAGGTTACCGCCAGCAGTGAACAAATTGCCCGTGGGCGTTATCTGACGCAGGCTGCCGACTGTGCTGCCTGCCATACTGCCGCTGGTGGGGCACCGCTGGCGGGAGGCTATCCGCTGGATACTCCATTCGGCACCATTTATGGTAGCAACCTGACGCCTTCTGCCGATCAGGGTATTGGCCGCTGGACCAAGGATGACTTCTTCCTGGCGTTGACGCAGGGGGTGGCTCCGGGTGGCCGCCATCTGTATCCGGCGATGCCCTATACCTCCTACAAAGGCATTTCGCGCGAAGATGCGGATGCTATTTATGCCTATCTGATGTCGCGCCCGGCGGTGGACGTAGCCATTCCAGCCAACGATATGCCGTTCCCGTTCAACCAGCGGATGGCGCTGATCGGTTGGAATTTGCTGTTCCGCAACAGCGATCCGTTACCAGCCAGCTCGCAGGGGAGCTCCGCCGAATGGCAGCGGGGGCGTTACCTGTCTGACGTGCTTGGCCACTGTGGCGAATGCCATACGCCACGGGGCATGCTGGGGCAGATGGAAGTGAACAAGCCAATGCAGGGTGGCGATCTGGGACGGTTTATCGCGCCGGATATCACGCCGCAGGCTTTGGCTCAGCGCGGTTGGACGCCAGAGGATCTGAGCCGTTTCCTCAGCACCGGGTTAGCGCCGCAGGGCTCGGCGTTTAGCGAAATGCACATGGTGGTCGATCTCAGCACTCGTCATCTGACGCCGGAAGATCATCGGGCGTTGGTGACCTACCTGATGGGCGACAAGCCACCGCAGCCTGTTGCCGTTAAAATCGGGCAGGGCAGTGATGCCGGGCGTATCACCTATCTCGACCAGTGTTCCGCCTGCCATGAGCGTGATGGTGCAGGTATACCGCATGTTGCGGTAGCGATGCGTGATAACGCCACGCTGCGCCAACCGGACGGCAAGAACCTGATCGTGTCGGTGCTGGATGGGCTACCAGCACAGCAGTTCCCCGGTAACGAAAGTATGCAGAGCATGCCGGGCTTTGCCGAGCGTCTGGACGATGCGCAAATTGCCGAGCTGGTGAATTACCTGCGTGTCACCTGGGGCGGGCTGCCGGCGGATATCACCGCCGAGCAGGTGAAGGCACTGCGTAAAGCCCATTAATGATGAAGAAAAACAATAGGCCCGCGTGCGGGCCTATTGATCGTCAACAATGATATCAGTGGGTATTGGTGGCGCTTACAGCACGTTGGCCACGCTGCTTGATGAAGTAACCGATGCCGAGAATGACGAGCCATACCGGGATCAGCAGCACGGAAATCTGGATCCCTGGTGTCAGGTACATGATCACCAGAATACCGGCCAAAAAGGCCAGGCACAGATAGTTGCTGAACGGATACCAGAAGGCCTTGAACTTCGGCTCGACGCCTTCATGGTTTTTCGCCTTGCGGAATTTCAGGTGTGCCAGGCTGATCATCGCCCAGTTGATCACCAGGGCAGACACCACCAGCGCCATCAGTAATTCAAAGGCACGGCCTGGGATCAGGTAGTTGATCAACACGCACAGTGCGGTTGCCAACGCTGAGAAACCGATGGCAACTACCGGCACACCGCGGCTATCCACTTTCAGCAGGGCTTTCGGGCCATTACCTTGTTTGGCCAAGCCGTACAGCATGCGGCTGTTGCAATAGACGCAGCTGTTGTAGACCGACAGCGCAGCCGTCAGGACCACGATATTAAGCACCGTTGCGACCATATTGCTGTTCAGCGCATGGAAGATCAGCACGAACGGGCTGCCGCCTTCGACTACTTTTCCCCACGGATAGAGTGACAGCAGAATAGTCAGCGAGCCGATATAGAACAGCAGGATGCGGTAGATCACCTGGTTGGTGGCTTTCGGGATGCTTTTTTCCGGGTTATCGGCTTCGGCGGCGGTAATACCCACCAGTTCCAATCCACCGAAGGAGAACATGATCACCGCCATCGCCATGAGCAGCCCCATGGTGCCATTCGGGAAGAAACCGCCCTGCGCCCACAGGTTGGTGACGCTGGCTTCCGGGCCGCCCAGGCCGCTGAACAGCAGGTAGGCACCAAAGGCGATCATGCCAATGATAGCGACCACTTTGATGATGGCGAACCAGAACTCCATTTCACCATAGACCTTCACACTCGACAGGTTGATGGCGTTGATGGCCAGGAAGAACACGGCAGCGGAGATCCAGGTTGGGATACCCGGCCACCAGTACTGCACGTAAATACCTACCGCGGTCAGTTCTGCCATGGCAACCAGCACGTACAGCACCCAGTAGTTCCAGCCGGAGGCGAAACCGGCGAAGTTCCCCCAGTATTTATAGGCGAAGTGGCTAAACGATCCGGCCACCGGCTCCTCTACCACCATTTCACCCAGTTGACGCATGATCAGGAAGGCAATAAAACCGCCAATTGCATAACCAAGGATGACCGACGGGCCGGCCATTTTTATTGTTTGAGCGATACCGAGGAACAGGCCGGTACCTATTGCGCCACCTAAGGCGATCAGCTGGATATGGCGGTTTTTCAGGCCGCGCTTCAGCTGGTCGCCATGCTGTTGACCATCCATCAATGAAACCCTCTGTGCGACATAATGCTCATTACCGTAAAGTAATGATTACGATGTGTGTTGTTTTTTGTTTACGACGTTATAGCTATAAATTCCACGGCGTCGCTACCGTTTGGCAGAGAATAATGGTACGTGCGAAAGTTTGCACCTGCTTTGTTGTTTGAATGATTAAGATTGCAGCAGTTTAGGCAACAAAATGCGGGTTGTGTGACGAGCGGGGGGATTGCGTGCACGAAATAAGCAATAACTCACAGAATTGGCAAAAATAATCACCATTGTTGTTGTTTTTTTGTTAACGATGCGGGGCTCGGTAAACGGTTGTAAAGCGAAAATAACCCTTAATCTCCTTGCCATATAACCCGGGCATTGTTCTAACCAGAGGTTTCACAAAAGTTAAATTCGGCGGCTACCTCGTAAATGGTATTACCAACGCTGAGTTGCCGGTTTGCAAAGGCTTATGGATTGAAGTGTTAAAATGTGCGGCATTCATGATTTCGATCAAGGCCCATATGGACAGCAGGTGAATACTTTGTTACTTTACCGTCACGTTTTTGAAATTGGTATTACCAATTGACTCCGGGCACTTCGCAGAGAAGAAATCACCCATGGCCTACAGCAAAATCCGCCAACCCAAGTTGTCAGATGTTATCGAGCAGCAGCTCGAATACCTGATCCTCGAGGGTACGCTACGTCCAGGCGAAAAGCTGCCTCCAGAGCGCGAGTTGGCGAAACAGTTTGATGTTTCCCGTCCTTCTCTGAGAGAGGCAATTCAGCGTCTGGAAGCTAAAGGGCTGCTCCTGCGTCGCCAGGGAGGCGGCACCTTTGTACAAACTAATCTGTGGCAGAGCTTCAGCGATCCGCTGGCTGAGCTGCTGGCCGATCATCCTGAATCACAATTCGATCTGCTCGAAACCCGTCATGCTCTCGAAGGTATCGCTGCCTATTATGCGGCGTTGCGTGGGACTGACGAAGATCTGGCGCGCATCCGCGACTGCCATCATGTGATCCAGCAAGCTCAGGACAGTGGCGATCTAGACGCCGAAGCCGACGCGGTCATGCAATACCAAATTGCCGTGACCGAGGCTGCCCACAACGTTGTGTTACTCCATCTGCTGCGCTGTATGGGCCCGATGCTGGAACAGAACGTTCGTCAGAACTTTGAATTGCTCTACTCGCGCCGTGAGATGTTGGCAACAGTGAGTAGCCATCGCGCCGGGATCTTTGAGGCGATTGTGGCACGCGAACCTGAAAAGGCCCGTGAAGCCTCGCACCGCCATTTGGCGTTTATCGAGGAAATTTTGCTGGATCTCAGCAGAGAACACACCCGGCGTGATCGATCGCTGCGGCGTCTCCAGCAACGCAAGGATTAAGAGTGGTTCTCTTCAAGGCACACCAGCTTGTAGAGATAAAGCTCGGAGTGCTTAATTAAGTACTTAAGCGGCAACCAAACTGATGAGCCTGTCTTCGTGCGTTTTATGACAGAACGCACGAAGACAGGCTCCAAACAAACCATTAGACAGATAAGGAATACCACCATGTCAGAACGTTTAAACAATGACGTGGATCCGATCGAAACCCGCGACTGGCTGCAGGCGATCGAATCGGTCATCCGTGAAGAGGGTGTTGAACGCGCTCAGTTCCTGATTGATCAGGTGCTGGGAGAAGCCCGTAAGGGCGGTGTTAGCGTTGCAGCGGGTGCTGCGGCTAACAACTACGTCAACACCATCGCGGTAGAAGACGAACCGGCATACCCGGGCAACCTGGATCTGGAGCGTCGTATTCGTTCTGCCATCCGTTGGAACGCCGTGATGACCGTGTTGCGTGCTTCCAAGAAAGATCTGGATCTGGGCGGCCACATGGCTTCCTTCCAATCTTCTGCGACCTTCTATGAAGTCTGCTTTAACCACTTCTTCCGTGCTCGCAACGAGAAAGACGGCGGCGATCTGGTTTACTTCCAGGGCCACATCTCTCCGGGCGTTTATGCACGTGCCTTCCTTGAAGGCCGCCTGACCGAAGATCAAATGAACAACTTCCGTCAGGAAGTGCACGGTAAAGGCCTGTCCTCTTACCCGCATCCAAAACTGATGCCTGAATTCTGGCAGTTCCCGACCGTCTCCATGGGTCTGGGCCCAATCAGCGCCATCTATCAGGCCAAGTTCCTCAAGTATCTGGAACACCGTGGTCTGAAAGACACCTCCGGCCAGACCGTTTATGCCTTCCTGGGCGACGGCGAGATGGACGAACCAGAATCCAAAGGTGCGATCACCATCGCAACCCGTGAGAAGCTGGACAACCTGGTCTTCGTCATCAACTGCAACCTGCAGCGTCTGGATGGCCCGGTTACCGGTAACGGCAAGATCATCAACGAGCTGGAAGGTATCTTCGCAGGTGCTGGCTGGCAGGTGCTGAAAGTGATCTGGGGCGGTCGTTGGGATGAACTGCTGCGTAAAGACACCAGCGGCAAGCTGATCCAACTGATGAACGAAACCCTGGACGGCGACTACCAGACCTTCAAATCCAAAGACGGTGCTTACGTGCGTGAGCACTTCTTCGGCCGCTTCCCGGAAACCGCCGCGCTGGTCAAAGATATGACCGACGACGAAATCTGGGCGCTGAACCGTGGTGGTCACGATCCGAAGAAAGTCTTTGCTGCACTGAAAAAAGCGCAGGATACCCAAGGCAAACCAACCGTGATCCTGGCCCATACCATCAAAGGTTACGGCATGGGTGAAACCGCGGAAGGTAAAAATATCGCTCACCAGGTGAAGAAAATGAACATGGAAGGGGTTCACCACTTCCGCGATCGTTTCAACGTGCCAGTGGCCGATGCTGACATCGAAAAACTGCCATACATCACCTTCGAGAAAGACTCCGAAGAGTACAAGTATCTGCACGAACGCCGTCAGGCGCTGCAAGGCTATGTACCAACTCGTCTGCCTAACTTCACCGAGAAGCTGGAAATGCCAGCTCTGGAAGATTTCAGCTCACTGCTGGAAGAGCAGAACAAAGAGATTTCTACCACCATCGCCTTTGTGCGTGCCTTGAACGTGATGTTGAAGAACAAGTCGATCAAAGATCGCCTGGTGCCAATCATCGCCGACGAAGCTCGTACCTTCGGTATGGAAGGTCTGTTCCGTCAGATCGGTATCTACAGCCCGAACGGCCAGCAGTACACCCCGCAGGACCGTGAGCAGGTGGCGTACTACAAAGAAGACGAGAAAGGCCAGATCCTGCAGGAAGGTATCAACGAACTGGGCGCAGCCTCTTCCTGGTTGGCCGCAGCGACTTCCTACAGCACCAACGATCTGCCAATGATCCCGTTCTACATCTACTACTCCATGTTCGGTTTCCAACGTATCGGCGACCTGTGCTGGGCAGCGGGTGACCAACAGGCGCGTGGCTTCCTGATCGGCGGGACTTCAGGGCGTACTACCCTGAACGGTGAAGGTCTGCAGCACGAAGATGGCCACAGCCATATTCAGTCTCTGACCATCCCTAACTGTATCTCCTACGATCCGGCTTACGCGTATGAAGTGGCAGTGATCATGCATGACGGCCTGGTGCGTATGTACGGTGACGCGCAAGAAAACGTCTACTACTACCTGACCACGCTGAACGAAAACTACCACATGCCAGCCATGCCACAGGGCGCAGAAGAGGGTATCCGTAAAGGTATCTACAAGCTGGAAACTCTGGAAGGTAGCAAAGGTAAAGTACAGCTGTTGGGCTCCGGTGCGATCCTGCGTCATGTGCGTGAAGCTGCGCAGATCCTGGCGAAAGACTACGGCGTGGGTTCTGACACCTACAGCGTAACTTCCTTCACCGAACTGGCGCGTGATGGTCAGGACTGTGAGCGTTGGAACATGCTGCACCCAACCGAAACCCCACGTGTGCCTTACATCGCTCAGGTGATGAATGAGGCGCCAGCGGTAGCGTCTACCGACTACATGAAGCTGTTCGCAGAGCAGGTTCGTACTTTCGTACCAGCCAGCGATTATCGCGTACTGGGTACTGACGGCTTCGGTCGTTCAGACAGCCGCGAAAACCTGCGTCACCACTTCGAAGTTGATGCTTCCTACGTGGTGGTTGCTGCTCTGGGTGAACTGGCTAAACGCGGTGACATTGAAGCTTCTGTGGTCGCTGATGCGATTAAGAAATTCGACATCAACCCAGAAAAAGTTAACCCGCGTCTGGCATAAGAGGTACTGAACAATGTCTATCGAAATCAAAGTGCCGGACATCGGTGCAGATGAAGTTGAAATCACCGAGATCCTGGTGAAGGTTGGCGATAAGGTTGAAGTTGAACAATCGCTGATCACCGTGGAAGGCGACAAAGCCTCCATGGAAGTGCCTTCGCCGCAGGCTGGCGTGGTCAAAGAGATCAAAGTGGCCGTCGGTGATAAAACCGAGACTGGCAAACTGCTGATGATCTTTGAAGCAGAAGGTGCGGCCGCTGCCGCACCAGCCGCCAAGGCAGAAGAAAAACCGGCCGCGGCTCCTGCTGCTGCCGCAGCCAAAGACGTTGAAGTACCGGACATCGGGGCTGATGAAGTTGAAGTCACCGAGATCCTGGTGAAGGTTGGCGATACCGTGACTGCCGAGCAGTCTCTGATCACCGTAGAAGGCGACAAGGCCTCTATGGAAGTGCCTGCACCGTTCGCTGGTACCGTGAAAGAGATCAAAATCAACACCGGTGACAAAGTGAAAACCGGTTCCCTGATTATGGTCTTCGAAGTGGCTGGCGCGGCTTCTGCTGCCCCTGCTGCTGCGGCTACCCAGGCGGCTCCGGCTGCTGCCCCTGCGGCAAGCGCGGCGAAAAACGTCGAAGTGCCAGACATTGGCGGCGACGAAGTAGAAGTGACCGAAGTGATGGTGAAAGTGGGCGATAAAGTTGCCGCTGAGCAGTCACTGATCACCGTTGAAGGTGACAAGGCTTCTATGGAAGTTCCGGCTCCGTTCGCGGGCACCGTGAAAGAAATCAAAATCGCTACCGGCGACAAAGTGAAAACCGGTTCTCTGATCATGGTGTTCGAAGTGGAAGGCGCTGCACCAGCACCTGCCGCTGCTCCGGCCCAGAAAGCAGAAGCTGCTCCGGCTCCGGCCAAGCAGGAAGCCAAAGCGGCTGCACCTGCCGCCGCCGGTAAAGGCGAGTTCGCTGAAAACGACGCCTACGTTCACGCGACCCCAGTCATCCGCCGCTTGGCGCGTGAGTTCGGTGTTAATCTGGCAAAAGTGAAGGGCACAGGTCGTAAAGGCCGTATCCTGCGCGAAGACGTTCAGGCTTACGTGAAAGACGCGGTCAAACGCGCCGAAGCCGCTCCTGCCGCTACCGGTGGTGGCCTGCCAGGTATGTTGCCTTGGCCGAAAGTGGACTTCAGCAAGTTTGGTGAGATCGAAGAAGTTGAACTGGGCCGCATCCAGAAAATCTCTGGTGCCAACCTGAGCCGCAACTGGGTGATGATCCCGCACGTGACTCACTTCGACAAAACCGATATCACCGATCTGGAAGCGTTCCGCAAGCAGCAGAACGACGAAGCTGCCAAGCGTAAGCTGGACGTGAAGTTCACCCCGGTGGTGTTCATCATGAAAGCCGTTGCCGCTGCCCTGGAGCAGATGCCACGCTTCAACAGCTCACTGTCCGAAGATGGCCAGAAGCTGACGCTGAAGAAATACATCAACATCGGCGTGGCGGTAGATACGCCAAATGGCCTGGTGGTTCCGGTATTCAAGGATGTGAACAAGAAGAGCATCACTGAGCTGTCCCGTGAACTGATGGCGATCTCCAAAAAAGCGCGTGACGGTAAGTTGACCGCAGGCGAAATGCAGGGCGGTTGCTTCACCATCTCCAGCCTGGGCGGTATTGGGACTACTCACTTCGCGCCGATTGTTAACGCGCCGGAAGTGGCTATCCTGGGTGTCTCCAAGTCTGCGATGGAGCCGGTCTGGAACGGTAAAGAGTTCACGCCGCGCCTGATGATGCCAATGTCGCTCTCCTTCGACCACCGTGTGATTGACGGTGCTGACGGTGCGCGCTTTATCACCATCATCAACAACATGCTGGCCGACATTCGCCGTCTGGTGATGTAATGAAAAAAGGGCGCAGCATGCTGCGCCCTTAGTAATTCAGTAGCAGTTTTGTCGGGTTTTGCATGACTCGACAGAATTGTTGGGACACGGGTCACTCGAACACGCTTTGCAGATTATTAACAATTCTGTAAACTGCTCGCGGTGTATGCGTCCCGGTGGATGAAGGGCGTTATGAGATCGACTAGCAATAAAAATGACGTCTGACCCGCCGGACAAACAATTAAGAGGTCATGATGAGTACTGAAATTAAAACTCAGGTCGTGGTACTTGGGGCGGGCCCTGCGGGTTACTCTGCTGCTTTTCGTTGCGCTGACTTAGGTCTGGAAACCATTCTGGTTGAGCGTTACTCCACTCTGGGCGGTGTTTGCCTGAACGTGGGCTGTATTCCTTCCAAAGCACTGTTGCACGTTGCCAAAGTGATCGAAGAAGCCAAAGCGTTGGCCGAACACGGCATCGTTTTCGGCGAGCCGAAAACCGACATCGACAAAGTGCGCGTCTGGAAAGAGAAAGTCATCAATCAGCTGACCGGTGGTCTGGCTGGCATGGCTAAAGGCCGCAAAGTGAAAGTGGTCAACGGCCTGGGTAAATTCACCGGCGCCAACACGCTAGTGGTTGAAGGCGAGAATGGTGCTACCACCATCAACTTCGACAATGCCATCATCGCCGCAGGCTCCCGTCCGATCCAACTGCCATTTATTCCTCATGAAGATCCACGCGTGTGGGATTCCACCGATGCACTGGCGCTGAAAACCGTTCCAGAGCGCATGCTGGTGATGGGCGGCGGTATCATCGGCCTGGAAATGGGCACCGTATACCATGCTCTGGGTTCACAGATCGACGTGGTTGAAATGTTCGACCAGGTGATCCCGGCTGCAGATAAAGACGTGGTGAAAGTCTTTACCAAGCGTATCAGCAAGCAGTTCAACCTGATGCTGGAAACCAAAGTGACCGCGGTAGAAGCCAAAGAAGACGGCATCTATGTCACGATGGAAGGTAAAAAAGCCCCTGCAGAACCACAGCGTTACGACGCGGTGCTGGTAGCGATCGGCCGTGTGCCGAACGGTAAACTGCTGGACGCTGGCCAAGCCGGTGTAGAAGTTGACGACCGTGGCTTTATCCACGTCGACAAACAGCTGCGTACCAACGTGCCGCACATCTTCGCGATTGGTGACATCGTCGGTCAACCGATGCTGGCGCACAAAGGCGTGCATGAAGGCCACGTAGCTGCTGAAGTTATCGCTGGTATGAAGCACTACTTCGACCCGAAAGTGATCCCATCGATCGCTTACACCGAGCCAGAAGTGGCATGGGTAGGGATGACCGAGAAAGAAGCCAAAGAGAAAGGCATCAGCTACGAAACGTCCACCTTCCCGTGGGCAGCTTCAGGCCGTGCTATCGCTTCTGACTGTGCAGACGGTATGACCAAACTGATCTTCGACAAAGAAACGCACCGTATCATTGGTGGCGCGATTGTCGGCACCAACGGCGGCGAGCTGTTGGGTGAAATCGGTCTGGCGATCGAGATGGGTTGTGACGCAGAAGATATCGCGTTGACTATCCATGCTCACCCAACCCTGCACGAATCCGTAGGTCTGGCAGCAGAGATCTACGAAGGCAGCATCACCGATCTGCCAAACCCGAAAGCCAAGAAGAAGTAATTTCAGCGGTTGGTAAGGTTGATAAGCGGCTCCTGTAAAGGGGCCGTTTTTTTGGAATAAATGCCAATAAAAGGCCGCTCAAAAGAGCGGCCAGTAGCTTACTTGTTCTGGAATACGACGTTGAAGATCAGTTGGTTGCTGGAAACTGACCAGCCGCCTTTGCTGACGCCAAACACCGAACCCAGTACAATGAGCAGGATAATGAGTGTTCTCCCTTTCATTGCGCGTTCCTTGTGGAACCACGACCACCGCGACTTCACCGGGAAAGCCCCAGTGGAACAAGCGCTCGATAGCGCCTGTATCGCAGTAGTTGCAGCACTGTTCTCAAGCCCGATGACCGGCTGCTAAACCGGCAGAACAGACCCAAAATCAGAGTACATAAAACAGCGTTTTTTTGCATCAGATCGGTTGATTTTTTAACCAAATTTACGCACAATGGCCTTGCTCGATAGCGCTTGTATCGTTCTTAACGATGTAAGAAATCCGTTCGGTGCCTGCTAACACTGCACGGATACAAAAGAACCGTCTTTATGGCGGTTTTTTTGTGCCCAACGCCCGCCAATTTCTCCCAACTCTATCGATAACCATTGTAAAAGTATGGACGTTATGTTGTGCTCATTGGGCTGAGATTGCTGTTGTGCCGTATCGAACCCGAGCCCGTCCCGCCTGCTTTGCAGCCGATTACGCTGCGGTCAACGATTCAGCAAAGATTTAATGTTGCTTTTATGTGAACGAATTAACAACCGATTCAAATCCTGATATGCTGGCTGGGCGGAACCGGGCACTGTACCTTACTTACAGTCCAGGATATCGACAGCAGTGCCCCGTCAAATATCGCCGTGCGCTAAACCCGGTTTGAATATAAAACGCCAGGCACAATAAATGACAATGAGAGCGAGGAGAAAGTCGTGCTAGAAGAATACCGTAAGCACGTGGCCGAGCGTGCTGCAGAGGGCATCGTCCCTAAGCCATTAGATGCGACACAAATGGCAGCGCTGGTTGAATCATTAAAAAATCCGCCAAAAGGCGAAGAAGAATTTCTGTTAGACCTGCTGATTAACCGTGTACCACCGGGCGTCGACGAAGCCGCCTATGTCAAAGCAGGTTTTCTGGCAGCCGTTGCCAAAGGCGAAGCCACTTCCCCCCTGGTTACCCCCGAAAAAGCCATTGAACTGCTAGGCACCATGCAGGGCGGTTACAACATTCATCCGCTGATCGAGGCGTTGGATAACGAAAAGCTGGCACCGATTGCTGCCAAGGCGCTTTCCCATACGCTGCTGATGTTTGATAACTTCTACGACGTAGAAGAGAAAGCCAAAGCCGGTAACCCACACGCCAAACAAATCATGCAGTCCTGGGCCGATGCCGAATGGTATCTGTCACGCTCACCGTTGGCGGAAAAGATCACCGTGACCGTGTTCAAAGTGACTGGCGAAACCAATACCGACGATCTGTCACCCGCTCCAGATGCCTGGTCACGTCCAGATATCCCACTGCATGCGCTGGCGATGCTCAAAAGCGAACGTGAAGGTATTTTCCCGGATCAACCGGGTAGCGTTGGCCCAATCAAGCAGATTGAAGAGCTGAACAAGAAAGGTTTCCCGCTGGCCTACGTCGGTGACGTGGTCGGTACGGGGTCTTCCCGTAAATCTGCCACCAACTCGGTGCTGTGGTTTATGGGTGACGACATCCCCTACGTGCCGAACAAGCGTGGCGGCGGTGTGGTGCTGGGCGGCAAGATTGCGCCAATCTTCTTTAACACCATGGAAGATGCAGGCGCGTTGCCGATCGAAGTGGACGTCTCCAACCTGAACATGGGCGATGTGATCGACATCTTCCCGTATAAAGGCGAAGTGCGTAACCATGAGACCGGCGAACTGGTTGCCAGCTTCGAGCTGAAAACCGATGTGTTGCTGGATGAAGTGCGTGCCGGTGGCCGCATCCCACTGATTATCGGCCGTGGCCTGACCACCAAGGCGCGTGAAGCGCTGGGCCTACCGCACAGCGAAGTGTTCCGTATTGCCAAGCCGGTAGCGGCTAGCAGCAAGGGCTTCTCGCTGGCGCAGAAAATGGTGGGCCGTGCCTGTGGCGTTGCTGGTGTTCGCCCTGGCGAATACTGCGAACCTAAGATGACCTCGGTAGGTTCACAAGATACCACTGGCCCAATGACCCGTGACGAGCTGAAAGATCTGGCTTGCCTGGGCTTCTCTGCCGATCTGGTGATGCAGTCGTTCTGTCACACTGCCGCGTACCCGAAACCGGTAGACGTCACGACTCACCATACGCTGCCAGACTTCATCATGAACCGTGGCGGCGTTTCGCTGCGCCCTGGTGATGGTGTGATCCACTCCTGGCTGAACCGTATGTTGCTGCCGGATACCGTTGGTACCGGTGGCGATTCCCACACCCGCTTCCCGATCGGCATTTCCTTCCCGGCCGGTTCTGGTCTGGTAGCCTTTGCTGCCGCGACCGGCGTGATGCCGCTGGATATGCCTGAGTCGGTGCTGGTGCGCTTTAAAGGCAAAATGCAGCCTGGTATTACCTTGCGTGATTTGGTGCATGCTATCCCTTACTACGCGATCCAGCAGGGCCTGTTGACCGTAGAGAAGAAGGGTAAGAAGAACATTTTCTCTGGCCGCATTCTGGAGATCGAAGGTCTGCCGGAACTGAAGGTCGAACAGGCGTTTGAGCTGACCGATGCCTCTGCAGAACGTTCCGCTGCCGGTTGTACCATCAAGCTGGACAAGGCACCGATTGCCGAATATCTGAGCTCCAACATCGTGCTGCTGAAGTGGATGATCTCCGAAGGTTATGGCGATCGCCGTACCCTGGAGCGCCGTATTCAGGGGATGGAAAAATGGCTGGCGGATCCGCAGTTGCTGGAAGGCGATGCGGATGCGGAATATGCCGCAGTGATCGAAATCGATCTGGCTGATATCAAGGAGCCAATCCTGTGTGCGCCGAACGATCCGGACGACGCGCGCCTGCTGTCCGACGTGGCCAACAGCAAGATCGACGAAGTGTTTATCGGTTCTTGCATGACCAACATCGGCCACTTCCGTGCGGCAGGTAAACTGTTGGATCAGCATAAAGGCCAACTGCCAACCCGTCTGTGGGTGGCTCCGCCAACCAAGATGGACGCAGCGCAATTGACTGAAGAAGGCTACTACAGCGTCTTTGGCAAGAGCGGGGCGCGTATCGAGATCCCTGGCTGTTCACTGTGCATGGGTAACCAGGCACGCGTAGCGGACGGTGCGACCGTGGTTTCCACCTCAACCCGTAACTTCCCGAACCGTCTGGGTACTGGAGCCAACGTTTATCTGGCTTCCGCAGAGCTGGCGGCAGTGGCATCACTGCTGGGCCGTCTGCCAACGCCTGATGAGTATCAGACCTATATGGCACAGGTCGACAAGACGGCGTCGGATACCTATCGCTACCTGAACTTCGACCAGTTGACCCAGTACACGGAAAAAGCCGACGGTGTGATCTTCCAAACCGCGGTGTAATTCGGTACTGAGTTAGCATCATCACGGGGAGCCTTTGGGTTCCCCGTTTTTTTGTGATCGACCCCGGCTTTTATTGATATTAACTGATTGATTAATCTTGATTTGATGAAATTATTACTCTCAGGCTAATAAACCATCCCCCTGCTTGATTGATGGCGCTCTCCTAGACTCTTACTCTAACCGTACTGAACAGAACCAAGTAAACCCAGGAGGTTGAGGTATGTCGCTTCATCAAAGCCCCACGCGCGTTTGGGATACCCGGCGGCAGGAAAAAAAACGCCGTATCGCGAGTGTGCAAGAGCAGTCGCAGGGCAAAGTGATCCCCACCGCCGATCTGACCAGCGTGCTGGAAAAACTGCTGGTTTCTGGCGATCGGGTGGTGCTGGAAGGCAATAACCAGAAACAGGCCGATTTTCTCTCCCGTATGCTCGCCGAGGTCAACCCCGCCAAGGTCCACGATCTGCATATGATCATGCCAAGCGTTGGCCGCGCCGAGCATCTGGATATTTTTGAAAAGGGCATCGCCCGCAAGCTCGATTTTGCTTTCTCTGGTACCCAGAGCCTGCGCATTTCCCAACTGTTGGAAGATGGGCAGCTCGAAATCGGTGCCATCCACACCTATATAGAACTCTATTCCCGCCTGTATGTGGATCTGGTGCCGAACGTGGCGCTAGTGGCCGGGTTCAAGGCCGATCGTCACGGCAATCTGTACACCGGGCCAAGTACCGAAGATACCCCGGCACTGGTGGAGGCCACTGCGTTTAAAGACGGCATCGTCATCGCTCAGGTCAATGAACTGGTTGATGATGAAACTGACCTGCCGAGAGTTGATATCCCCGGCTCCTGGATCGATTTTGTCGTGGTGGCAGACAAGCCGTTCTTTATTGAGCCGCTGTTTACCCGCGATCCGCGCCTGATCAAACCGGTGCACGTGTTGATGGGGATGATGGCAATCAAAGGCATCTACGCCAAACATCAGGTGCAATCGCTGAACCACGGTATCGGTTTCAACACCGCCGCCATTGAACTGCTGCTACCTACCTATGGCGAGCAACTGGGTCTGAAGGGCAAAATCTGTAAACACTGGACCCTGAACCCGCATCCAACCCTGATCCCGGCAATTGAAAGCGGCTGGGTGGAGACCGTGCACTGTTTTGGCGGTGAGCTGGGGATGGAGAATTATATCGCCGCCCGCCCGGATATTTTCTTTACCGGTAGCGACGGTTCCATGCGCTCCAACCGTGCGTTCTGCCAGATGGCCGGTCAGTACGCCGTAGATATGTTTATCGGTTCAACCTTACAGATCGACGGTATGGCCCACTCTTCTACCGTGACACGTGGTCGCCTATCCGGTTTTGGCGGCGCACCGAACATGGGGCACGATCCACACGGTCGTCGCCACGCTACGCCTGCCTGGCTGGATATGATCGAAGAGCCGGATCCGTTGGCTCGTGGCCGCAAGCTGGTGGTGCAAATGGTGGAAACCTTCCAGGCGGGGGCCAAACCGACCTTCGTAGAAAAACTCGATGCCGTCGATGTGGCGCAAGAGTCTGGCATGCCGCTGGCACCGGTGATGATTTACGGCGATGACGTCACCCATGTGCTGACCGAAGAGGGCATCGCTTATCTGTATCGTGCACGCTCGCTGGAAGAGCGCCGCGCCATGGTGGCAGCGGTGGCCGGTATCACCGATATCGGGCTGGGTGTGGACGCCAAACGCGTGGCCGAGCTGCGCCGTGAAGGCAAAGTGGTGTTCCCGGAAGACCTCGACATTCGTCGCACCGATGCAACGCGTTCTTTGCTGGCCGCAGGCAGCGTAGCGGATCTGGTCGAGTGGTCCGGCGGCCTGTATAACCCGCCAGCGAAATTCCGGAGCTGGTAATGAAACTTTCCCCCTGTTTAATCGCCTCTGATGCGGATCGGGTTGCCGCACGATTGGCGGAGCTTGCCACGCAGGCGCTAGTGGATGAGGCGCGCCTCAGCCCGAAACCGGGGCTGGTGGATGCCCGGGGCTCCGGTGCGCATCAGGATTTGACGTTGGCGTTGATGGTGCGTTCCGCCCACAGCCTGACGCCTGTCTTCCATCGGCTGGCGATTGCCGGTTGGCAGCGTCCAGCCGATAGCGCGTTACGCCAGGAAGTTGGCCGGATTGGTCGGGAAGGTGAACAGCGGATGATGGCAGCCACTGCCGGTGTTAACACGCACCGCGGGGCGATCTGGGCGATGGGCCTGCTGGTGACGGCGGTAGCCATGCAAGGGGGAAACGCAACGCCATCCAGCAGTTGCACATTAGCCGCCCAGTTGGCGCAGTTGCCGGATCACGCCAGCCCGAAGGTGTTCAGCAAAGGCTTGCGAGCCACTCAACGTTATCAGGTACCTGGCGCGCGGGAGGAGGCCCAGCAAGGTTTCCCGCATGTGATGCAACGTGCGCTACCGCAGCTGTGGTACAGCAGGAACCAGGGGGCCAGTGAGCCTGCCGCGCAGATTGATGCCTTGATGGCCATCATGACCACCCTGAGCGATACCTGCGTGCTGTCGCGCGGTGGGTTAACGGCGCTAAAAGCGATGCAGCAAGGGGCAGCCGAGGTACTGCATGCCGGAGGGTATCAACATCCGGCAGGGCAGGCGGCGTTGGCCAAATTGGAGCAACGGCTATTGGCGAGCAACGCTTCACCCGGCGGCGCGGCCGATTTACTGGCTGCGGCTCTGTTCCTCGATCGGGCTACGGCCCGCTGAATAATCAATCCAGAGGATGTTATGGAACATATCGATTTGAGTTATCCGGCCAGCATTACGCTGCCGGGTAAGGCACTAACCGGCGTCGTGGGCTCCGGTGACATGGAGGCTCTGTTTGAGCCTGCGGCTGACGGCACGCTGACGGTGGCAATCAAAACCTCCGTAGACGGTAGCCGGCAGCGCTGGCAGCACCTGTTTGAACGCCTGGCCTCGTTGCGCGATTTACCTGCCGGGCGGTTAGAGATTAACGACTTCGGCGCTACGCCGGGAGTGGCTCGGCTGCGTATTGAACAGGTATTTGAGGAGGCCGCCCATGCGTGATGATCTCAGCTTTATCGAACTCAGCGCCCGGGAGCGCGCCCGCAATTTGCTGGACAGTGGCAGTTTCCGTGAGCTGTTGGGGCCATTTGAGCGTATTACTTCTCCCTGGCTAGAGCCGCAGGGCATAGTCACCCAGGCCGATGACGGCATGGTGGTTGCTAAAGGCACCATTGACGGTAAACCGGCAGTGGTGGTGGCGGTAGAAGGGGCGTTCCAGGGCGGCAGCATGGGGGAGGTTTCCGGTGCCAAGATGGCCGCGGCCCTGGAACTGGCAGCAGAAGATAACCGCAACGGCATTGCGACTCAGGCAGTCTTGCTGCTGGAAACCGGTGGCGTGCGTTTGCAGGAGGCCAACCTGGGGCTGGCAGCGATCGCGGATATTCATGCGGCGATTGTCGATCTGCGCCGCTACACCCCGGTGGTGGGTATTATTGCCGGTACCGTGGGCTGCTTTGGCGGGATGTCGATAGCGGCGGCTTTATGCAGCTATCTAATCGTCACCCGTGAAGCGCGCCTGGGCTTAAACGGCCCACAGGTCATTGAACAGGAAGCCGGTATTGAAGAGTACGATTCCCGCGATCGGCCTTTTATCTGGAGCATGACCGGTGGCGACGTGCGCTATCGCAGCGGCTTTGTCGATGAAGAAGTCCCGGATGCGCTGCATGCGGTCAAGGCGGCGATGAAAGGTTGTCTGCAACGCGGCGTGCCTGTTCAGCACCGCTCAGACAATTATCACTACTACTTGCCGAAACTGTCGCAGTTCGACACCCGCCAGCAGGCGGATTCGGCGGTCATTGCTCAACTGTTTGCT
Source organism: Serratia sp. JSRIV006 (assembly GCF_019968685.1). Lineage (NCBI taxonomy): Bacteria > Pseudomonadati > Pseudomonadota > Gammaproteobacteria > Enterobacterales > Yersiniaceae > Serratia > Serratia sp. JSRIV006. The sequence continues at coordinate 4,689,955 of NZ_CP074137.1, read as the reverse complement.
GCGGAGGATCGGGTATGAGTACGTCATCATCAAGCCGTGGAGAATATTGGTTCTCTTTGCTGACGGCGGGGGCCGAGCAGCGTCAGGGGCAGTGCGCCTCGATCCGGGTTGCGGACGCTGAACTAGAGGGACAACCGGTGCGTTTTATCGCCGTGGTGCCGGATGCAAATAACCATTACCCACGCGCTGCACGCGGCGAAGTAGGATTGCTGGAAGGTTGGACGTTAGCCCAGGTAGTCAGTGAAGCAGTCGCGGCTGACGTGGGTAAAGTACAAAAGCGCGCCATCGTGGCGGTGATCGATGTGCCGAGCCAGGCCTACGGGCGCCGGGAAGAGGCCTTTGGTATTCACCAAGCCTTGGCCGGTGCAGCTGGGGCTTATGCCAAGGCTCGGCTGGCAGGCCATCCGGTGATTGGTTTGATCGTCGGGAAAGCCATGTCTGGCGCGTTTCTGGCGCACGGCTATCAGGCCAACCGCTTGATCGCCTTCAACGATGCAGGCGTGATGATCCATGCGATGGGCAAAGAGTCTGCGGCGCGCATCACGTTACGTTCCGTAGAGGCGCTGGAGAAACTGGCAGCAACCATTCCACCGATGGCTTATGACATCGAGCATTACAGCTCGCTGGGCCTGCTGGAACAGTTACTGGATATCCGTGACCCGCTGCAGGCCAGTGAGCAGGAACTTAATCTGGTACGCCACGCACTGATCCAGGCGATCGCCAAAACTCGCCGTGAAGGGGTTGGATTAACTAACCGCCTGGGAGCAGACAACCGCCATAGCTCTTCGCTGGTGCGTGAACGTATGCGCGCAGAGTGGTAATGCCACGCTAGCCATTTTTACGTCAGAGTTCAGGAACAAAATACTACCCGCCGGGAGGGCGCATATGATGCGTTCCGACCCGGCATAAAGCTTCACCTGCATATAACAATATAACTAATACCATCGCACCTGATCTGACTGATTTTTTCTTTTTAACAGGTGATTTATGACATACGTAATTATTCATGCCTTGGCGCCGATTTTTGTCATTATGCTGCTGGGCTTTTTTGCCGGTAAGGCAAAAATGGTCGATAACCAGAACGTTTCATTACTCAACATCTTCGTGATGGATTTTGCACTGCCAGCGGCCCTGTTCGGTGCCACCGTACAAACGCCTTGGGCGGGGATCGTCGAGCAATCGCCGCTGATCGTGGTGTTGGTGCTGGCGATGTGGATCACCTATGCGGCGATCTATTTTACCTGCACCGGGATCTTCCATAAGTCTCCGCAGGATGCCGCGGTGCTGACGCTCACCGTGGCATTGCCCAACTATGCCGCGCTTGGCCTGCCGATCCTCGGTAGCGTGCTGGGGGAAACGCCGGGAACCTCGCTGTCCGTGGCGGTGGCTATCGCCTGTGGTTCGGTACTGATGACGCCGTTCTGCCTGCTGATCCTAGAGCGTGAAAAGGCCCGTGCGGCCGGCGGGGTTCAGGGTTCCAGCCTGGGCATGTTGCCGGTGCTGATGTGGCGCTCGGTGAAAAAACCGATCGTCTGGGGGCCGCTGCTTGGGGTGGTGCTGTCGGCGGTAGGCGTGCATATGCCTGAAATGGTGCTGGCCGCGATCAAACCGCTTGGCCTGTCGGCCACGGCGACGGCTCTGTTCCTGACCGGGGTGATCCTGTCTGCCCGTAAGTTGCAGATCAACGGCCCGGTGCTGCTGTCGAGCGTGACCAAACTGTTAATCCAACCGTTTATTGCCTGGGGGCTGGTGCTGGCCTTGGGCCTGCACGGCAGTGTAGCCATTACCGCTATTTTGATGATCGCCCTTTCTGCCGGTTTCTTCGGTATCGTCTTTGGTAACCGTTTTGGCGTGCAGTCGCCGGATGCCGAAGCCACGTTACTGATCAGTTCCGTGTTGTGTATCATTACCTTACCGCTGTTTATCACCCTGACCTCAGGGATGTAACTGGAGAAGCCGATGATTCGCCCGCATGACCTGATTTGGATTAGTGACCGTGCTGCCCTCAGTGCCGATCAGGCGTTGCCGGAGTGGGTTGGCCAGCAGTGGCGCACTTCATTACCGTTGGTAGTACGGCGCGATGTTCAGGATAGCGGGCGGATCCCGGTGGGGATCCGGGGGATGAAACGCAGCCAGCGCGCCGCAGCTTGGGTTAGCGCAGAGGCTATCCGGCGCGTAGTGACGCCGGAGTCTTTGGTGAGTGAGCCGCTGGCATTGTTGCACTCGAGCTTTGTTTCCCAGCCTCCAGTGCAGGCGCTCATAATGCTGGCTCAGCGGTCTTGGCCGTGGGTCTGGGGCGTGACCGGCAGCTGCGGTTACGCGCTGGCGACCGAAATCCCGGTGATGCATGCCGACAGCGATCTGGATCTGTTGGTTCGCTGCCCGCAGCCTGCCAGCCTTGATGAGTTGCAGCGACTGGCGCAATGGTTGCAGACGCTGCCTTGCCGCGCCGATGCTCAAATAGAAACACCGCTCGGTGGCTTTGCCCTGAGCGAATGGCTGCGGGATGGGCGAGCGATGCTGAAAACCGCTGAGGGGCCGTTGTTGACGACGGATCCATGGGCCAGCTCTCAGGAGGCTTGATGAAGATTTTATTTACCTTTCCCGGTCAGGGGCCGCAGGTGCCTCAAATGCTGCACCAACTGCCGGCCAATGAAACAACCCAGCGGTTGTTAAGCGAGGCCTGCGCTGTTCTTGACCAGGATGTACTGGCGTTGGACAGCGCCGAAGCCTTACAGAAAACCCGGGCAGTGCAGCTGTGCCTGCTGATAGCCGGTGTGGCTTACGCGCGGGAATTACAGCAACACGGGGTCGAGGCTGATTTTGTCAGTGGGCTATCCATCGGCGCTTTTCCGGCCGCGGTGATCGCCGGGGCCTTGGCATTTCCCGATGCCGTCCGGCTGGTGGCGTTGCGCGGCCAGCTAATGGAGGAGGCTTACCCTGCGGGATATGGCCTGGCGGCGATTGTCGGTTTGCCGTTGCGGCAGGTGGAAAGGCTGATAGCAGAGGTCAATAGCGCTGAATTACCGGCCTATCTGGCCAATATCAATGCCGAAGACCAATTGGTTATCGCGGGTAGCGAAGCCGCTATGGCGCAGGTCATGGCGTTGGCAAAAACCGCCGGTGCGGCGAAAACCCAGCGTTTGGCGGTGAGTGTCCCTTCCCACTGTGCCCTGTTGGCACAACCGGCGGAAAAGCTGGCGCAGGCTATGAAGCAGGTAACCATCAATCGGCCGCAGGTTGCGTATCTCAGCGGCAGTACCGGGCGCGTGTTATGGCAACCGGAGCGAATTGCTGACGATCTGGCCTTCAATATGGCCCGCACCGTGCGCTGGCATGAGGCGATGGTGGCGGCCTACGAACGGGAAGTCCGTCTGGCGATCGAAATGCCGCCGGGCGCGGTATTAACCGGCTTGACCAAAAAAGTGATGGAGCAGGGGGAAGCGCTGTCCCGCTGCCAACTGGGCCTGAACGCGGTCTGCGGCATTGTCGCCAAATATCGGCGCGATTAAACCGGCCCTTCACCGCGAGCGTACATGCGGCCTTCCGCCGTCAATGCCAGCAGGTTCGGATCCTGCTGCTGGTTACGATTGAACACCAGCGCGATGGTTTGGCGCATCTGGTACTGTTCGCACAGCGGCAGTAATTTCAACGTGTGTTCATACATCTTCTTCATCCGCCCAGGCACCAGCGTGTAGCCCACCCCGGCCTGCACCAGGCTGAGCATTGAGAAAATATCATTCACCCGGGTGACGATTTCCGGTTCAAAACCGGCAATCTGAAACGCTTCGCTAAAGCCGTGGTAGGTGGCGAAGCCTTCGGTCAGGGAGACAAACTTCTGGCTGCGAAAGTCTTGCAAGTCTGCCGTGCCATCGCTGTTTAGCGCCGAGGCTGCCGGTGCGGCAAGATAGATATCATCCTCAAACAGCGGCAGGATCTCAAAGCGCAGCGGATCGATTTGGCTGTCGGAAACCGAAATCAGGATGGCATCCAGCAATTGGTTCTCCAACTGGGCCAGCAGATCCTCATTCGATCCCATCGTCAGGCTGATCTCCATGGCCGGGCGGCGCACCTTCAGCCCCATGATCAACCGTGGAATGGTTTCCAGCGTCAGTGAGTAGAGCGTGCCGATACGCATGCGTTGCTGGCCAAACCCCGCCTTCAACCGAGTTTCTTCGATACCTTTGTAGGTGAGATCCACGATATCGCGTGCGTATTCTGCCAGCGTAAGTGCTGCGGGCAGGGGCAGCAGGTTGCGCCCTTTATGAATAAACAGCGGGCAGCGAAAGCCCTCTTCCAGGGTATGTAACGCACGATGCACGCTAACGCTGCTCAAGCCAAGCTGTTCTGCGGCTCGGCCGATGTTTTCCTTCTCCATAAACGCCAGAAAGATTTCCAATTTTTTCAGGGTGATTTCGCTGTCGATCATCGGCTCAGGCTTGGGTAAGGGCTAAGAAGTGTCATGATAACAACAATTGCCCGTCCATAGCAGGCACCAAGAGCCTTCCCGCTTCCCAAGTGGAGGGCGGACCGTTATATTGCGCCACGAATTATTGAACAACTTTGCGAGCGCTCACTGAGTTAGCTGCGAATTTAAGGTTAAACTCAGTCTTATACACCGCTCAGGAGGGCATGCTATGGATTACGAATTTCTGCGTGACGTAACCGGTCAGGTGGTAGTCAGATTTTCGATGGGGCATGAGGCCATCGGCCATTGGATTAACGAAGAGCTCAACGGTGATTTTAACCTGCTGGACCGTATCGAAGCCGGTGCGGCAGGGGTCAAGGGCAGTGAGCGTCAATGGCAGTTGGAAGGCCACGAATACACGTTGCTGATGGACGGTGAAGAGGTGATGATCCGCGCCAACCAGTTGGAGTTCGAAGGCGACGAAATGGAAGAGGGGATGAACTACTACGACGAAGAGAGCCTCTCTTTATGTGGCATCGAAGACTTTCTGACGGTGCTGAAAGCCTACCGCTCGTTTATGCTCAACTACTGATTATCCAGACGGGCGCAGGATGCTGCGTGGGATCTACCCGGATATTGCGTTTGTCAGCTGTAACTCGTGGAGCATTGAGAAAGGTATTACCACGCCCACCGAAGAGAAGGCGGGCCTGAAGCAGGATCTGATGGCTAATGCCCGCCAGCGGGTGCTGCTGGCAGATAGCAGTAAATACGATGTCTCTGTGTGACCCCGCTTGCCAGCCTGACGGATATTGTCACCGACAAGGCCTTGCCAGAGACGGCTCAGCGGCAACTAGCCGATCTACCTTGTGGTTTGCATTTGGCGTAACGTGGTTTGATTCAGGACCCTCGCCAATTCCCATGTTGGTCCATGCACTTTCAAGCCGTAGTGCTAAGCTGTAAAGAGGTTATCGTGCGGCGCCGGTTAGCCGAACGCGGCGGTTGAGCACGACCTTATTTTGGCATTTGACACTCAGCATGGAACGTTATGGATATCAATAGAGCTCAGGTTGAACAACTATTTAGTGAAACGATAGATGAGGAAACACTGAGGGCGACGGCTGGAGATATTGCTCTGCCACAGCGTCTTTCCTGGCTTTATGTTATGGCTAATGTACGGGAAGATCCGCTTGAGGATCGATACCTGGATGCGCTAGATGCTTACGATACAGCGTCAAGAGATCGGGTAGCTCCATGTATTGACCCCCTGTATGCCGAAAGCGCTCGCCGACTTGCCTATTTTGGTATTCGGGTTGATCGGCAGGGGCTGGCAGCAGATATTATTTCGTTGACGAGGCATATTGCGATGGGGCTGGAGTGGCACGATCTGAATTTCGATCCCGCACAGCCGCATTTTATGCGCCATGAGTTTCTTCAGCCTTGCCTGACGGGGGCAACCTCGCTAGCGAAGGTTTGTGATGTACTGGCCGTCGCATGCATTCGTTGCAGTAAAAACCAAGCGATTGTCAGTATTGATGGAATGCAGGTGGAGGTGCAAGTCGGTGATGATAGCTTTGCCGATTTGCAGTGGGAAGGTGACACTCGTAGTGCCGCGCTCAGCCTTCGAGCGAACGATCTGCGCCATTTGACCGCCAATGAGGCTCTTGAGCTGAGTCATGAACTTGGGCACTGCCGTCATCATTTGGTCGCGGAACATCCTGCCGGTGATTATGGCCTGCCTTTCTGGGATACGGAATTGCCCGCTTTCCGTGAAGAATGGACATTATGTTCACGGCTTACTCCTAATCTCAGTACTCGAGCTTGGGCTCTTGAGGCGATCAAACAGTCAGTGTTTGCTCTTTTCCCCCTGCTGGTCCCCGTGATGGGGAGTAAGGCCGCTCTTCATCAAGCGGTGAAACAAAACCCTGTCTATTGCCATACGCGAAAAGAGGCTGACTGGCTATTATGCAAATCGCCGCTATTTGTGTGGAGTGGTGTCCCCTACGTACAGTATTTCCTTAGCCTTGTGCGATTTTTATTGGAGACCGGTCCATACGATGACGTGTTGGCTCAGGGCCTAATGCGTTGCGAAACGCGATTCTCGCTTCATGCTGGATGATAAGTGGCCGCATCGTTGATCAAGCTGCTTTCCGCCAGTATCGGCATGGTGAGTAATGTTTCCAATGCACTGCCGGTAGCAAGCAGGGTTCTATCATCAAACAACGGGCCAACCAGTTGCATTCCCAAGGGCAAACCGCAAGAGGCCAGGCCAATGGGGAGATTTAACGCAGGGTTACCGGTAACGTTAAACGGAATGGTTTGCGTGGGTACCACGTTGGCTGGTGGTGGCCAATCGGTGCCAAACTCGCTGAAGGCAGGTGCCGGCCGTAGCGTACTGGGGAATATCAGCAACTGATAATGTGGGAATATGCGGGTGTTCAGCCATCCTGTCAGTTCGCTGCGTAAGCGTTGTGCATCCAATAGCTCTGCTGCTGAAATTGTCGCGCCAGGTAGCACGCGTTGATAGGTGAACCGCCCGAAATCCTCCGGCCTTTCGCGCAGACTTTGCTGGTGAATAGCAAAGGATTCGGCAGTCATGATGATCCTGCCGCAGGCGTTGAATAAGTGGTAATCCTTAAATTGAATTTCTTCAACGGTGGCACCGGCATCGCGCAGTAACGCCACGCTATTATCCATTGCTGCGAGTAATTCCGGGTGTGTATATGGGCTGTCCGTCAATAGGTGGCGCGGCCAAGCGACGCGGAAATTACGCCAGTTGATCGCGGGTGGATTAACAAAATCAAAGGTGACATTACAACCTGTAGGGTCATGGGGATCTTGACCTGCGATGACTTGCATGACGTATGCGCAGTCGGCAGCATAGCGTGTTAGTGGGCCACAGTGATCGAGCGACCATGAGAGAGGAAATACCCCATATCTGGATACCAGGCCAAAGGTCGGTTTGAAACCGGTAACGCCACACATGCAGGCTGGGCCTCGGATGGAACCACTAGTATCTGAACCTATGGCTACTGGAACCAGTCCTGCAGCAATCGCTGCGCCAGCCCCTGATGATGAGGCTCCGGTGAAATGTGCAGGGTTCCACGGATTACGTGCTGGGGGAAAGGGGAGCTCAAGACTGGGGCCGCCAAGGGCAAATTCGTGTGTGGCCAGTTTGCCGAGATAGACCCCGCTACCTGCTTTCAGTTTCTTCTCTATTGTACAGCTGTGTGGCGCAATGTGGTGCTGCATGATTTTCGAGTGACAGGTCGTTGCTACACCAGCAACATCGAAAATATCTTTCAGTGCGTAAGGGATCCCGTGTAGTGGTCCCCGGTCATGCCCGTTAGCCAATTCGTCGTCGGCACGCAGTGCGTCGCGGCGTGCCCGCGTCGGGTCTACCTGAATAAATGCTTTTATATGCGGGTTAAAACGCGCAATGCGTTCCAGAAAATAGTCAGTTAATTGCACCGCACTGATTTGACTATTGCGCAGGCGCCGGGCCAACTCGGCCAGGGGCAAAGTGTGCAGAAATTCACTCATGGCACGCCTTATAACAATCAACGGTTTTCAACGCATCGAAGCCGTTTGCGGGTTCCGCCTCGGCATGTTTCACTACGGCGAGCAGGGCGACGGCCTCGCGGATTTCGTGCGTACAGCGTATGGCACCCGCACGATACGGTATTGGTACCGCGATCCCTAACAGCGTCATGTAACGTTCGAACAGGATTTCAGCGTCTTCCATCGGTTATCTCTCCTCATCGATGCCAGCTTGCTTGGCGTTAGTAGTGAACCAGGAAGATGCAAGCAGTGCGTTGCGAAAACTCTCATCTACGTTTGCTGGCAAAATAAACCCCAGTTCTTTATTGGTGGCCTCGACAATTTGCGGCCAGGAACGGCCATCTGCATTCAAGACGCAATGATGAAGCGCGGCGAGATAACGCTTATCTTGCGCCAGGTGTCTTTCTAATGGATACCTTAGTGCAGGGGGGAGAGCTTGAATCAATCCGCGTAAATTCAATGGGCCAGGCCAATGACCATAGAGGCCATCATCTATAGGCCGTGTGGCCGGTGGTTTAGGGGCAATATATTCCGGCCGCTGTTGCTGCAGTTTCAGCAACAGCGGTACCACGATGGCCAGAGTACGTTTCATTTCTACTGGTGATACCTTGTCCGAAGTATCGCCAGCAGTGTGGTTGAAGCGATCGCCGATATGACAGATTTGGATTGCTGGGCTATTGCGACTGTGATCGCTGTGATTCATAAACAGCGCATGGTCGGAAAATCCGTGGAAAGGAATACTGAGCCATTTCCCGCCACTATCCGCAGTCTGTAAAAAAGCCTCGGCGGCACACTCTTCAGCAAGTAAGCCCAAAGATGAGGACAGGCGCTGAGGAGGGTGTTCGATACAAAGTGGTGAGCAGCACAGAGTTTGATTTTCTCCGACCATATCGAGATTGATTACCGCGAGTGGTGCAGGGCGGTGACGATAATGATGTTGCAATGCAGCCACACCCAGGAACTCAGGCCCCCAGATGAATCGAAGAGTGTAACGAAGAGGTGGCGAGGCATCGTTTTTTTGTAGTTGGCTGATGAGTGCTGCCGTTTCCAACAGGGCACTGATCCCTGATGCGTTGTCGTTGGCACCCGCTCGCGAATGGCAAAGGTGGGCGGTTAGCCATATTTCATGCGTGGTATCGCACCCAGGCAGGCAAGCCGTCACCACTGGCATGGCGGCGGTGTGATCCAGGCAGATTTCTGCTTGCGCGCAGCAATGGCGGCGGGCCGCTGTTTCCAAATGCCTCATTTCTTCTGGCGTAGCGCTAAAAGCAAACAGGGAGCTGCCCGGAGGTAGTTCAATTCGGCCACGGAAACTAACGTTTGTTTGCCGATCGTGGCAGGCAGGGGCATCGGTGATAAAACCAGCAGCCCCCGCCTGAGCCAGGAGCAATGGCCAATCTTGTTGGCGATATTGCTCGCTGGGAATGACCAGGACCTTGCCTTGCCATTCGCTTTCTTCGGGCGTCGCCAGTGTGAAGTGCTGCTGGTTTACGGCACAGGAATATGTGGCAATGGCAAACGCGTGCTGTTGATGGTCAATCAACAAATTATCGGCTGCCGGTACGTGCAACCAGGCTTGTAGTGGGGTCCAAGCCAGTGGAGCAGTAAAGTGCCACCAATGTTGTTTGCCATCAGCAGGAAAATGTAGCGTTTCTACCTGTCGCAAGTCCCGTTGCTGTGCCGCCTCCGCGACCCATTTTGCCGCTTGTTCAATGCCTAGTGACGCTTGATAACGGTCAAACTTTCCAAGAGCATCAATGGGTTGCATAAGGCGTGAGGTGCTGCTGTGTTGCAGCACCCAGGCCACCTGTTGGGCAGTGAACATACGCATCCCCCAATATCAGTAGTTATCTGAAAGCTTTTCTTTCATTTTCAACATATTGGATGCTGATAGCAGGATAGAGCCGATCAGGAACAATCCTCCCATGATGCGCAGCACTTCGTTGGTCGTTATCGTATTTCCCCAGGCTCCATAAGCGGCCAGAGAGAAAGGGATAAACATTTTGAAAATACTGCCAGTAATGCCATTGATTTTGCCCAGATCTTTCGCTGGAGCCACCACCAGTCTGTAAGTACGGACACAGACGATATAGATGGAGAACAAAAAGGATTCGCAGAACAGCAGGATGCCTAGCGTTACGATATTGAGATGTATGCTGATCAGTACATAGGCCAGACCAATGAGTGGGATGGAATAGACCAGTACCTGGATCACGCCAACGCGTTTTTCAACCCGATCGGAACACCAGGAACCCATGATTGCGCCGATACCCCCCGCGGCAAATAATAGGCCGACTTGAAAATCAGAAAGGTTGAGCTGCGATTTGGCGTAATACATCACGGCAATTTCAGAAACGACGACAATCGCGTTGGCAAACGATGTCCACCAAGACAGGATCCATAAATTACGTAATCCATACAGCGCCTTGAAACCGTAAATGATATCGGGAATAAAGGGTTTGTTTTCCGCTGGCGGGGTGCGGCGAAAACTGAACACGCTCAGTAATAAGGCAATAAACAGCAAGGCATAGGATAAACTCAGTGTTTGCGTGTAAGTGAGTAATAACAACATACCGCCGATAATGGCTGGACCAGCACTGTCGAAGACATTGGTCACCATGTTATTGTATTTGTTATATATAATGAGTCGATTTTCTGGTAACGCTACTTTTGATTGGACGATCAGAGAATTGTTGGCAAAATAGGTCATTCCCATGAGCATGAATACCAATAAAAATAGCAGATGTTGCGAGCTGACACCATTCAATGCCAACAGCATGACCACGACTATTTGCCCTAGGGTTCCGCCGATAAAACCTTTTCGGCTACCAATACGATCGACGAGGGTACCAATAATAAAGCCCAGGACCAGAAAGGGAAGATATTCAAACAACCGTACATGGCTCATCAGATCGTTTGACTGTGTTAATTGGAACGCCCAAAGCGGCAGCACGAAGTAGATAATTTTCTCAGCGATGGCTTTGAGGGCGGTAATGAGTAAAAGTAGCGTCATTATGCCGGCTCCATCCGATAAAAATGACGGATAAATGCTTGATCCTCCAGATAGATCGGCAAGGGTGTGGTACAGAGCAGTTCAGTGAGTTCCCTGCTGAGCGGCGTGGCTGGCACATGCTTGCTACATGACAGTAAAAAGGAAAAAAAGCGTTCCTGCCCTTCCAGCATCAGAATACGTCCGCGAGTGACCAAGGCGCGCTGTGGATGGCTGAGTTCGTCCTTAATGCCTTCCTGCAACGTCATTTTTTTCCAAAGGTTGCGCAGATCAACCAAAGGCTCCCCACTGATGGCTACGCCCATACTGACCAGTTTAAACATCATTGATTGGCACATAGGCGCTTCTCCAAGTCATCTTCATGTTGATAGCAGGCAAAGATTTCATCTTGCATGTCATAGTAGAGGAAGCAGAGGTAAGCCATATCGTCCACTATCTCCTGCTGTTGCTGATGAGATAATAAGGGGATCAAATTGAAATAGTGCTGAGTGAAATCAGCATGTTCTCCTTGCATATTGATGCGGGCATGGCTGAGATGACTATCACGGATTTTGTGAAACTCTGGAGTATCGGGAATGCACTCAGAGAACGCCATCAGATCATCATCATCGCCTTCATAGAAGAACAGGCTGGCGAAGAATGAATGAGGTCTGCGAAGTGCCATATCCTTCAGAAAATCCATATAGGCCAAAGTAGAAGGCAGGGGAGATGAAGCATACAGTTGCTTCTCCTGCCAAGGCGTATCGCTAAATGCCTTGGCCATAATACGTTCGTGAAACAATTCTTCCTTTACAAATTCTTGTGCTAACTGCTGGAGTGCAGCTGGCAGTGGATCGGCTAGGAAACCAATCAGAGAAGAGACGGCTAGTCGGGTGACGTGAAAGTATTCCAATGTCCAACCGAGCAAGAGGATGCGATGTTTTTCGGGTTCCAACATGGCTTGTGCCAGTGGTGTTTCACCCCGTTGGAGTAGCCATTGATTATTGACCAAGTTGTATAAACGGTTGTAGAACTCACTGCCAGAACAACCTGTATCATTGGTCGTGATATCTTGTTCAGGGAGTTCAAAAGCCAGGTTGTTTTCGAGTAGGTACTCATAGAACTGAGCGTTTTCTTGATTGCAAGCCTGAGTTAGTTGAACAGGTCCTGTTATCAATTTATTCAGTTGAGTAACTGCATTGCGATACTTTTCATCATCGTCGAAAATAAGCTCATGAGTTTGCAAGAAAACTGACAGCTGAAGGACTCGATCCCTTTTGTTTTCTTTTATATGAACATAGTCAGGTAAAGAAATCATCGAAGATACCTTTGAATGGAGTTAGGATTAATGGAAGCAAGGTTGTAAGGTTCAATGGTGCATGCGCATGCACCATTGAACCTACCACGATTACAGAGCTGCGTTGGCGCGGCGTACTTTCTTCAATTTTTTCGCTTTCATGTAAATTTCTCCATTAAAGTGATTATCTATTTTCGGGATTGCTGCGCAATCTTTCAGGATAAAAAATTGGCAACGGATAGAGTCTTATCACAGTGTCATGTTCTGTCAATGAAAAGTTGCGAAATTGTTTTGATAAACTTAAGTGTTAAAGTTAAATAAAAACAAAGTATTGCGCATTGATTTTTTATAACATATTGATTTTAAGATATAAAAAATAATTACCTTAAAGTTTGGATATGATTTTTCAGGTTAATAATTTAAGTTTGAAATTATTCAAATATCCAAACTTAACATTATCTTAACTATTTTTATACTTTTTTGGAATATAAAGTTTATTTTTTATTCATTACATAATTAAAAAATAATGCGGGAATTTACCTATATAACGAGAGTTAATGCTTTTTATTCAATAGCTTGCCTGTCTTAATACGACGGTTTTTGTTCTCATTTTGCATTCTTGATTGTATCTAATTGAAAAATAATTATTTTATATTTCGTCCATTTTATTGTGCGTGTTTTATCCTTTTATAACAGGTGTTTATCTTTTTTGTTTTTAAGTGGGGTAAGCCTTTGTGAAGCGATTTTTATTATGGAGGGTGGTTTGACAAAAATTCCAAGTGCTTTAAAACTGGCTTGGTTGCATGTCGTTTTATTTGAGTTTTTCACATGTAATATACTTAGCGAATATCAATTTTTATTGAGGATGTAAGTATGAAAAATGCACTTAAACAAAACCCAAGCAGTAACTTCAATTTGAAGAATGAAATCATTAACCTAATCAGCAATAGCGCTGATGTAAAGTATGCTGACATTTCTGTTAGTGAACTGGAATCAATGCGTGCTGAGCGTGCATTTATTCCCGCTTCACGTCATGGTATTGAAACCATTTGTGGTGCGAGCTGCGAGACTGGCGCGCAATAACCACTTTAGGGCCACATACCCTATGTGGCCTTATCTCAATGAACGGTGAGATTTTATAATTTATAAAAATCAGGATGAATCCTAAGGTGAAGCTATGTCTGCAAAGTCAACGTTAAATTCTGTGGGCCCTGAAATTGCCGTCGTGACCGCGCATGGCCGTCAGTTACTTTCCAGTCGCCCTGATGAGCGCCTGATTGATGTTTTAGGCAGAAATAACGTGCCCTGGTCTGCGGTCTCTATTTATCAGCGCCGTGACGGCGAAGAGGCTATGCATTTATGTTCCGGGTTGGAAAAAACCATGGCAGAGTTTGATGCTGACCAGCTTCTGCTTTATTTTAACCGTAATGTAAACCCCTTCAAATTCTCCCCAGAGAAATTCCAAATTGTTAACAGTACCGATCAGAACTCAGAGTCAACAGAGTATATCTATCAGAATCTGAAAAATAGCGATGCCAGCGCGCAGAGCTACCTCAAAAAACTATCACCTGATGAGTGCCGCGATATTATCGCTGCACGGGTGGCAGAAACCATCAAACAGCATTTGCCTCAAGGGGCCGATCTGGTTGTGGGGGTTAGCGGTGGTGGCGACAGTAACTCACTATTGCACGGCCTGAGCCTGATTCGTGACTACGTCAATGTCCACCCGGTGATCATTATGGGTATCCCTGATTGGGATAAAGGTGTGCCACGTGCCGTGGAGCTGTGCCGTAACTATCAGTTGGACTTGAAAATTATCAAAGAGGACGAGGTCAAATCTCTGCTCGGTATTCCAGCAGACGGCGAAAGTCTGATCGACCGTTTTGAGCGCACCTTTGCGGGGGATGACTTCGAGTTTCTTGGCACGTTATTGATTCGCCTCTCATTGACACGTTATGCCCGCGAACTGGGCACCCGCTTCATTAGCACGGGGCTTAATCTGGAAGATGTCTTGTGCGAGAACCTGTTCCGTATTTCAACAGGCTTGAAACCTGCTTCCAGCCCGGCACGCAAGATCGGTGATATGACGTTGGTCATGCCATTATGGATGTGCCCGAAACGTATTATCGATGGTTGTTTCCCTAAATACTCTTTAGACAACTATGAGGCACGTTATCCGTGTTTCTCTCTGGGCCGTAATCTCTATTACAGCGTGATTTATACCCTGCAATCCAGCTATCCGGGTTTCCCTGAGCAGATGGCGCGCGGATTGTCGGAACTGGCCGCCAAGGATCCGGTTGAATACCAGCTTGACGAACAACTGGGGTTTTATGTCGAGCGTATGGTGCCGTTGGCATTGCGCCATAAATTCCAGAAAATGCTCAAGGATTCATGTGGGCAAAGCCTGGATGAACAATCTGAGGAAATATTACGTTCTGTCGAGTAATGCAATGGCCCCCTGCCGCCTTGCAGTAGGGGAGTTTCGTCTCTTTGTACAGGATCCGCCATGCTGATCAATCTTCTCGGATGTGACGGGGCAGGAAAATCAACGCAGTTAAAATGGCTGATCCCCTGGTTGGAGAAAACGACAGGATTGCCGGTGCGTACACTAGCCAAACGTGATGCCCTGCAAGCTGAAAAGTACCCTGAAGCTCGGTATTTTGGGTGTAGCTACCGTACCTTGATGTATGAAATATTGCCTGAAATGCGTGGTGAGAGCCGGGCACTTTTTCTGTTTAACCTTTTCGCCATCCAGCTTTGCCACCAGCCGCCAGCCGCGGATGAAATCGTGTTGCTTGATGGTGGTTGGCAAAAACACGTCGCGACGGAAATGGCTCTGGGGTTGAGCGAGACTTGGCTATCGCAGCTGATTGCTCCTTTCCCGTCCCCCGATCTTACGTTGTTTCTCGATGTTGAACCTAACGTGATTATCGCTTGGCGGCGTGACAACGGTGATACGCACGCGCCTTACGAGTGTGGTAACCAACTTGAATGCAGTGATGAACGTTTCCTCGAACAGATGAACAAGGTTTATTCCATTTTGTCACGCCATGCTCGCGAACAGGATTGGACCAGGGTTGATGGCCGTCAGCCCCCTGAACAGGTTTTCCAAGCCCTATGTGCCGGGGTGGAGCGTTATTTAGCCGCTCCATCGGCGGGTGCCGCCTTTCTACCGGTTAAAAATAGCTAATTTTATTGAGTGAGGACAATGTCATGGAGATTGAAGTCTCTTTAAGTGGCGAGCTGATTGATCCACGTATTTATCAGGAGGTCTCTGCGATTGGGTTGCTGCGTGGCGAGTATATTTTCCGTCGCGCGGGCAAGTATCTTACCGCCCCGGATGGGCGCCAATTGATGATTGATTATATCGAGAACGTGTTAAAGGTGTTTCCAGACAAGGACGTTTGGTATCGCTTTATTGATGCGCCAGCCAATGAAATCAACATGCTGGAAGGATATGACGAATATGTGTTGGAAGAGTTTCCAACCATTGGTTTGCGCGGTATGCGCAGGGCGATGGAATTGACCAATACTTTCGAAATTGAATTCGATGTCATTACCCAGTTGGCAAAACAACACCCGAATTTGCATATCATCTTTCCCTACGTTTGTGAGATGGCTGAAATAGAGTTCGGCATGGATTATGCCCGCCGCTTTGCTTTCCCTAACAAAATTTCCTGCATGATGGAAACACCAGCGGCGTTTTGGCACGCATCGGACATCGAGAAACTTGGCATTGAACATTTTCTGGTGGGGATGAACGATCTCAGCAGTCTGACCATTGGTGCCAGCCGGGGTAGCGGCTACGATCGCCACAACCATCCTGCTCTGATTGGTATGCTGAAATCGCTACGCCAAACGTTGAGTCATGGTCGTATCAGCATCGCCGGCTATATGAAACCGGAGTTCCTCGACATAGCCAAACAGACCGGCATGGATGCTATTACCGTGCATTATTCTTCGTTCCCGGCATTCTTTGGCGAGAAATTCAAAGACTATCAAGACATGGATTTCATGCTCAACTTTAAGAAAGGGGATAACCGTAAACGCCTGCGTCTTTGGGCTCAATCTCTGCTCGATGTTGCCAACGATAACGATGCCATGACTATCCAAGGTCTGCATTGGCACAAAAAACCGAAAAGCTGAATAGCGCAGGCAGGAGATAACCGGTGAATAACTATGTGGTGGCGATAGTGGGTGGTGGCCCGAGATCGGTTTATGCCCTGGAACGCTTATTGGCTTTGCTACGCAGAGAACCGGTTTCAGGCTCATTGCACATCCATGTGTTTGAGTCGCATGGCAGGGCAGGCGCTGGCGTCGCACATAGTGATGAGCAGCCATCGAGCAGTTATCTCAACCGGTGCGTTGATCAAATAGCCTTTGCGGCGGATGAGTCCGTCCAGGCTGCCTCGGTACTGCTGCCTCTGCCGCTAAGATTGACTTTTCATCAATGGTGTCAACAACGTTATCAGCAAACGGGAGATGAGCGTTTCAATCTTGCCGCACATGATGTGCCACACCGATATCTGCATGGCTTGGCATTACGCGATCATTTTAATCTTTACGCCGAACTGCTCAATCAATTACCCGGAGTCGAGGTTATCGCGCATCATGACGAAGTGACTTATGTACGCCGTCACTATTCCGGTTTCAAAATGTCGTTTGCCAGCAACCAGGACGCCTTGCTGGCCGATCATGTTTTATTCGTTACTGGCCATACTCCTTGCCGTCCTAGGCCAGGGACGGATGAAGCACGCTACGCACGCAACAGTCGGTATATTTCCTATCCCTATCCACTGGAACAGCGATTCAGCCTGCAAACTGTCGATGCTGGCAGTCGAATAGGGCTGCTTGGTATGGGGCTGACGGCTATTGATATCTGTTTGTACCTGACCGAAGGACGCGGCGGCCGCTTTGTTGCTGGCGATGATGGTGAGCTGCGTTATCTACACAGTGGTAATGAACCCGCCCAGATCCAGGCAATTAGCCCAAGTGGAAAAATGTATTCTGTCCGCCCGGTTAATGCCAAAGTCTTGCCGGAACACTTTCATCAGCCCCAGTTTTTTAGTGAGTCCGCGATTACGCTACTGCGCAAGAACCATGGGCGCAGCGCTACCTTGTCTGACGGTTCTTGCCAGCGGCAACTCGATTTCCGGCGTGATGTATTTCCACTGGTGGTGCTGGAGATGGCGTTGGTTTATTACCGCACTTTATTAGGCGAAGATTGGGGCCAGAGGTTGATCGAGGCCGTGACCCCTGCATATCTATCATTCCTGTCCACCGTCCCCCATCAAGTTGAACGGGATATTGAGCGGTTACTACAACCCGCCCAGCAGTTATTTGACCAGGCAGTTGTAGAGTTTCAGAGGTTTTGCGCCAGGCAAGACAGCGACGATCCTGCACTGATGCGCCTGGCCACGGCTTTTTACCGGACATTGACTGACCAGGAGCTGCCTGCTGAGCAGGTAGTGACGGCATTCCGTGCGTTACCGCCGCAACAGGTGAAATGGGGGCACTCGCCCTACCTGGCTGAACATCGGTTTGACTGGCTGTGTATTTTCGAACCTTTCACCGGCCAGCCAACAGGGAGCGTGTCGCAACGGCAGCACCAGGTACTACGCTGGTTAGAGTTAGATCTGGCGGCGGCACGTCAAGGTAACCGATTTAATCCATTGAAGGCTGCCTGTGATGGTGTTTGGCGTGATTTACGCGCCGTATTTTCTGCTGTCACCGATTTTGGTGGCTTAACACCCGCCTCTCAACGCGAATTTTCGACGTTATGGATGTCTTATTACAACCGTTTGTCAAATGGTGCGGGTGTTGAAGCGATGCAGAAAATGGCGGCCCTTATTCGCCAGGGGCTAGTCGTGCTGGCCCCAGTTGGTGTACACATTAGTTCTGCGCGTTCCGGAAAGGGTTTCATACTGCATGGCCGTGGGCAACGGCTGAAGATCGATCATTTAGCTTGTGCTCGTCTGCACCCGTTTGACGCTCGTTATCAGCAGAGTCCACTCTATCCTTCAATGTTGCGCGAAGGACTGATCCAACTATGGGAAAACCGTGATCCGGGGGGAGAGCGGTTTATTCCGGGGGGGTTGATGCTGACTGAAGCATTCCATCCACGAACCCTGGATAACACTATTGAAACCCGTCTGACATTTCTTGGTGCTCCTGTCGAAGGGGTCTGTTTCTTTCAGAACGTTGCGGCTCGTCCTCGAGCCAACAGCGCGGTGCTAAATGTGGCCCATCGGTGGGCAGCTCAAATACTGCAGGCGTTGAGAGAGTCGGTGAAGCAAGCTGAGGGGACGCCTTGGTATGACGTTACCAATTGAAAACAGTGTAAATAGCTTGCGTCAATTTCGCAAACGTATTGCGGCACGTATGGCTTATCAACAGCGGCAAAAGCAGCCACGCCATCAAGTGATCTTCGCTGTCGACGGTATTTATTCCGAGTTGGCACAGGGTTGCTGGCGTTATGCCCATCAGGAACCATGGCAGGCGATATTTCCTTCAACCTCGGCAAGCTGCTGGTTGAGTAGTTTGACGGGGCAGAGCATAGAACAGCATGGTGTTCCCGGCGTCGTGTTTCGGCCTGATCCGGCGCAGGCAACGTTGATCAACATCTGTGATTATCAGGGGGATGCCATCACGCCTCCCACGGCTAATCTGTTTACCGATTGTTACCGCTATGGGTTCACCCCACAGGCGATAGCCGGCGATCTGTTGCCCATCCAGGGAAGCTGGACGCGAGCGCTGCTGACGGGCGTTGCACATGTTGATAATCATGCTTTTTATACGGACCAGCCGTTGGTGCCGCCAGCACAGATGATCGCGCGCCTGGAAGGCGCGGTCGGGCAGAGACTGAACGGTGCGGCACCGACCCTGTTATGGTGTTTTATCGACGTCGATCAATATATTCACCTTAACGGTTATGACGACCGGGTAGAGGCATTCCTCTGTGGGTTAGCATCCTTGGCTGAGCGTTTGGTGGCGCAGGGGTGTGATGTGATTGCCTATGCCGATCATGGCTTGGTGCCGACACAGCATGATTCTGACATTGCCCGGTCGATAGAGCAGATTTGTGGTGAATTTGGCGCAACGATGGGGGGCGCTGGACGCACACGCTGGTTTTATGTTGAGCAGGAACATGAAGCTGCGATGCAGCAACGTTTGGCCAGCGCTATTGGCGATATCGCCTTGGTGATGCCGCGAACATCCCTGTTTTCAACTTCAGGTTCATCGCGTATGGGTAACCTGTTATTGATTGCGCAACAGAACCGTTTTATCTCCCCCCCCTCCTACCGCTATGAACATGGCTCACTGCAGGCTCAGGAAATGTCAGTCCCCTATGCGGTATGGGAGGACTTATGATTGCCAGAGCCATTGATTCCTATCAGAGCATGGTCGCGCTGGACGATACGCCAACAATACTGAATCTCTCCTGGACCCAGGATGAACGGCCATTTATCCAGCCGGATATCAGTGCTGTCATCCAACAGACTTTGCACTTGGAAACTGAGACAGGGCTACCCGAGATCTACCGCTATGCCGTCACCGATCCTTGGGGAGATATGACGTTACGCCAGGCGGTAAAACATTTTTTTTCTCTGGCACATGATGATTTTTCTCTGTCTTGTGGTGCGGGGGTCATTTCGTTATTGGCCGCGTTGGCATATTTATCGCAAGGGCGACGTGTGGCGATTATCGGTGATGTTTACCCGGATTATCCCTGGTATCTGCGTCAGGCAGGACGGGAGCCTTATCACATGGCGCCAGGAAGCGAGCAGGATATTGGTTCCGCAATGTGTGCCGTTGGGGCTGATATGTTGTTTCTGGAGCGTCCGGGGCTGCTGAATGATGACTATGGCGATCTCGTGAAACTGCGGCAACTGTGCCAGAGATTGGCGCAGCGCGGTATGTTGCTGTTGATCGATGAATCTAATGCCAATTATTGTTCGCCGACTTATAGCGCGGTGACTCTGCTTGGTGAGATGCCCAATCTTATTGTACTGCGCGGGATGTCAAAAGGCTGGGGGCTTGGGGGATTACGCGTGGGGTTATGCCTGTGCGCCAGTGAGCTGCAGGCCCGGGTGCGCCAGACGTTGCCACCGTTGCTCAATGCTTCATTGTCGCTGCGTATCGCCGCCAACATTTTGGCGCTAGGTGATTCCACCGCCGAGTTGCGAGCACAGATTACCCGCCATAAACGGCAAGTTCTCGAACTATTTGATGCTCAGCCCTTGGTCGCGGCCAGTAGCGCCCTGCCTTACTGGTTTCTTGGGCCGGAAATGGGGGAAGCGTTGGAAGCAAGAGGCGTCAAAGGAAAGCATCATCTCTGCTGGCGGGGAGGAGATGCAGCGATCACTTTGCTACGTCTGAGCGTCCCATTATTACCAGCAAGAATGGCTCGTTTACAACATTGCATGACATCTTATTCCGATAGCGAGGGAACCGATGGATACCGATAAGCTATTAACGATTTTTTTATTTGATCGCTCTCAAGCGGAGGTGCTGAGCAATACGCTGTCACAAGAACAGTGGCAACTATGCTTGGAGGCAGCGGTACGGCACAAAATTCTGCCGCTGGTGGCCGATTATTATCACAATGTCAGCGATCAACCATTGACGCCAGCACTATCGGAGATCCTTGCGGCGCATCGGCGCGAACGGAATAGCTGGCTAGAGGCAATCCGAGCTTTGCAGTTTGACAGCAATGAACCTCGTGCCATGTTGATGAAAGGATTTGGTCACGAGCTACTGTACCCGGAACGCATCGAGCGTTTTGCCAAGGATCTGGACATTGTCGTCCGGGATTTCCCGGCGTTTTGCCGTTTTGCCACGCAGCTCTTTCGCCGCGGTTTTTCTCTCCCTTTTATGGCTCGTTTCTATCAGCACCCCGATACTGCGCAATGGTGTGGTATTGCTCGTTTCATTTTCGAACAAGGCCTGGAGGATGGTGGAGTGGAATTACACATTGGGCAGTTTGCGGTTGACCAATACCACCTGATTGATTGGGATGAACTGGAACCTTATGCGGTGCAACAGCAATTTTCCGGGATACCATTGTGTGTGCCAGATGTGAACACGATGCTGAAAGTTTTCTTTATGGAATTGGCAACACGTCCTGAGTGCATGCTACGCGATCTGTATGACGGTCATTGCCTGTTTATGGGGGCTGGCATAGCTCCGCAGGCACTGTTTGATGAGCTTGCGAAAGCACGGTTGTTGCCGCAGGTGGAAAAACTGCTGGCAGGGTTTCACCGCTACCAGCAATCCCCTCCACTGCTGTTGCAGCATCTGGCGCGAAATATTCACGGCGATAGTGGAGCGACATCGCTCTTGTGGCAGCAACGTGCTCGCGAGGCCATTGATCGGGCCTGTGAAGAGGGGAGTTGGCAACTCAATGTCCTCAGTTTGCTGGATCGTCCCTGGGCCATACGCTGCGCATTACGTTGGGGCATGACTGTCAATGCGATACTGATTGATCAACGTTGCGCAGCGATCGGCCTGACACGTTACAAAAAATTCCTGATGCTAACCTCGCCAGCAGGCACGTTTCTGCTCGGTGTTTGTGGCCTGTTCAGTGATGAGGAAGTTGAACAATTACAGGCTTATCTGACAAGGGAGGCATTGCGCCCTGGCGTAATATTAGAGGAGAAGCAGGATGATTGAGCACCATACGATGATGAAACTGGGGGCTTTCTGGTATCCCACCGGCTACCATATTGCAGCTTGGCGACATGCCAGTGTTCAGGCTAATGCAGGTATCAATTTTCAGCACTGCGCCGAGTTTGCCCGTATGGCGGAAAGTGCGGCATTTGATTTCATTTTTCTTGCCGATAGTCTGGCTGTAAAAGGGGATGACTGGGCAGAATTGAGCCGTGGGGCACATCGCTACGTGGGGCAGTTTGAACCGTTAACCTTGCTGTCAGCATTGAGTGCGTGCACGGAACGTATCGGTTTGATTGCGTCGGCAACGACCACCTATCACCATCCTTATAATCTAGCTCGTCAATTTGCCTCTTTGGCCCATCTTAGCCAGGGACGAGCGGGGTGGAATCTGGTGACTTCTCAAAACCCATTTGAAGCCGATAATTTTGGTCTGGATAGTCATCCAGAACATGATCGTCGTTACCTGCGTGCAGAAGAGTTTGTTGATGTTGTGGCCGGATTGTGGCGCAGCTGGGACCATGATGCCTTTTGTTTCGACAAACAAAGCGGGGTGTTTTTTGACGTGGCAAAAATGCGCCCACTGAATCACCAGGGGGATTTTTTCCAGGTTAAGGGACCTTTAAACGTACCTGCTTGCCCTGGTGGTGCTCCAGTGATCGTACAGGCTGGCGCATCCGAGGCCGGGCGTAGCTTGGCGGCGCGTACCAGTGAGGTCATATTTTCGGCACAGCATGAATTACAAACCGCTAGAATGTTTTACCAGGATGTTAAACAAAGGGCACAACAAGCTGGGCGCGCCCAGCTACCTTTGGTGATGACGGGGATGTTCCCCTTCGTCGGCCGTAGCCAGCAGGAAGCGCAGGACAAGTTTGAGCAACTCCAGGCGTTGATTGATGATCGGGTCGGGTTGGCATTATTGCAGGTTCAATTGGGGGGCATCGATCTTTCCGGTCACGATCTCGATGGGCCATTACCGGTTATTCCACCCAGTAATGCCAGCCAAAGCCGACGTGAGTTACTGGTATCACTGGCTGCGCGGGAGAATTATTCTATACGGCAACTGTACCGGCATGTGGCAGGCGCACGTGGTCATTGGCAACTGATTGGCACGCCACGGCAGATTGTCGATGAAATGGAGGAGTGGTTTAGTACTGGCGCGAGCGATGGATTTAATGTGATGGCACCGTGGTTGCCAGGGGGAATGAGCGATTTTATCAACCTGGTGGTACCAGAGTTGCGTCGGCGTGGGCTGTTTCGCCAGCATTATACTGGGCGCACCTTGCGAGACCATCTGGGGTTAAGCGGCTAGTATTTTCCTTTGCGTTATACTGTTACCGGAATGTTTACTGGAGAAACAGGATGCAGCAAAAATGGCAGCAAGTAGATGAATACCTTAAGCGACAGTTACTAAACGAGGATCCAAATCTGGCGCAAACGCTTCTGGCCAACGCGGCGCAAGGATTGCCGCCGCACGATGTTTCTCCCCTACAGGGGCAGTTCTTGCTGTTGATGGTGCAGATCAGCGCGGCGCAGCGGGTGCTGGAGATAGGGACCTTGGGTGGATTCAGCACTCAGCTCATGGCACAGGCGTTACCCCCTGATGGTTGCTTGATCTCGTTGGAGAAAGAAGAGAGAAATGCCGCTGTTGCTCGTGAAAATATTGCGCGTGCTGGCTTGTCCGGCAAGGTGACGATCAAGGTTGGCGAGGCGGCAGAGCTGTTGCCTGAGTTACAAGAACAAGCTCCGTTCGACCTGGTTTTCATCGATGCTGATAAACAGAATGCGCTGTTATATCTGCAATGGTCCATCAGGCTTGGCCGGACGGGCAGTGTGATCATCATGGACAATGTGATCCGCGGTGGTGCGATTATTGATACTGAACGTGATGTTCATGCTGACGGGATCTGCCAGACGCTTGAAGTGGTGAAACAATTTCCAGAATTGACAGCAACCGCGTTACAAACGGTGGGCGAAAAGGGCTGGGATGGGTTTGCGTTGTTGCGGGTGGATAAATCGTCACCGAAGAAGCAAAACTCCATGGATTTGCCCTGATTTGCTTCACAAGGCTAATAAGGTATCTTTAGCAAGGTCCGCCGTAAACCTTGCCCAATTTACGGCGGGGGGCAGTCACAGGTGCGGAATATTGCGCCCGTAGTAGATCTCCTGCATCTCTTTCCACAGCAGATCGGTGATCCTTTTCCGCTCCGCCTCGCTCAGTTCGTCCGGCCTGGCGTTGAACAGATAGTGCTTCAGATCGAAATCCTTCAGCAGCATCTTGGTGTGGAAGATGTTCTCCTGATACACATTGACATCCATCATGTGGTACAGCGCCTTCATATCCTCGGACATAAAGTTCTGGATCGAATTGATCTCATGATCGATGTAATGCTTTACGCCGGCGACATCGCGGGTGAAACCGCGTACGCGATAGTCCATGGTGACGATATCGGATTCCAACTGGTGGATCAGATAGTTCAGCGCTTTGAGCGGTGAAATTACGCCGCAGGTAGAGACTTCAATAGTAAGCGTCTCATCCAGACCGTATTGACGTTTATTCAGATGTGAGGTCGGTTTTCCACGGCAGTAGGTCGCGCAGCCGGTTTACCGGCCAGTCCTGGATATGCGTGAGCACATGACGCAACCAAGCTTCCGGCTCTACGCCGTTCAGCCGGCAGGCGCCGATAAGGGAGTACAGTACGGCAGCACGCTCTCCGCCCGCGTCTGAACCCGCGAACAGCCAGTTTTTCCGGCCCAGGGCAACGCCGCGCAGCGCGTTCTCCGCGATGTTGTTGTCTATCTCCGCCCAGCCGTTGCTGCAGTACAGGTTTAACGCGTCCCACTGCTTCAGCAGGTACGCGAATGCCTTTGCCGTATCCGAGTGGCGCGACAGCACCGTCATCTGCACCTGTATCCAGTCGTACAGCGACTGCATCAGCGGGATAGTCTGCTCCTTACGTACTGCCAGCCGTTCTTCTGCCGGGCTGCCGCGTATCTCCGCCTCGATGGCGTACAGCTCACCGATGCGCCTCAGCGCTTCGGTGGTGATATCTGTCGGCGTGCGGGCGTGAACGTCGTGGATTTTTCGGCGGGCATGGGCCATGCAGGCCGCTTCCGTGATGCGGCCGTCTTCGTACAGCGCGTTATAGCCGCCGTACGCGTCCGCCTGCAGGATGCCGCCGTACCCGGCAAGGTGACGTTGCGGATGCACGCCCTTACGGTCCGGCGAGTACGCGAACCACACCGCGGGCGGCAGCTGTGAACCGGCATTGCGGTCATCACGCACGTAGACCCACAGCCGGGCCGTGCGCGTCTTGCCGCTGCCCGGCTCCTGCACTGGCACAGGGATATCGTCGGTGTGCACCTTACCCGGCATCAGAACGTACTGACGCAGCAGGTCGTACAGCGGCTCAAGCAGCTCGCTGACCGCACCGGACCAGCGCCCCAGCGTGGCACGGCTCAGCTCCACGCCCTGCCGGCGGTATATTTCCGACTGGCGGTAGTGCGGCGTATGTTCCGCGAACTTCGCCGTGACGATGCGGGCCAGCAGGCCGGGGCCTGCGTAGCTGCGCTCGATGGGTTTTGACGGCGCGGGGGCCTGTGCGATGTGGTCACAGCTGCAGCAGGCCAGCTTCGGCCGCTGCGTTTCGATAACCTTGAAGGCGCTGCTGATGAGCTCCAGCTGCTCCGACACGTCGCAGCCCAGCGAAGTGAGCTCGCCGCCGCATTCCGGGCAGGCGGTTTCTGCCGGCGGCAGCGTGCGGGTTTCGCGGGGAAGCGAGGCGGGCAGCGGCTTGCGGGCGGAAGACTGGCGCAGCGGCTGCGGGAGTACCGGGTCGTGCTGCTCACCCAGCACCTCCGCCATCTCCTCCTGCAGGGCGCCGATGCGCTCCTCCGCCTCACTGACCTGGCGCGCTGTTTTCTCACGCAGCTTTTCGGAGCTTTTGCCGAACTGCATACGCTGAAGCTTAGCGACCAGCGCCTTCAGCCGGCTGATTTCGCTGGCGTACGCCGCCACCCGCTGCGAGAGCAGGCGGTTATACTCCGCCATTTTGCGGATGGTCGTTTGCTGCTCCTGCAGCAGCGCCCTGAGCCGGGCGTTTTCATCGGGGTATGAGGTGTCCATGAACCCACTTTAGCGCAGGTTACACCCGCAGGCCAGGGCGTTCCGTCCGCTGCGGATGCCGCCAGTTAATGCCTTCCAGCAGCATCGACAGCTGCGCCGGCGTCAGGTGCACCTTACCGTCGCGGGTCACCGGCCACACGAAGCGCCCCCGCTCCAGCCGTTTGGTGAACAGGCACAGGCCGTCCCGGTCCGCCCACAGCACCTTTATCATGTCGCCGCGACGGCCGCGGAAGATGAACAGATGCCCGCTGAACGGGTCATCCCGCAGCGCGTTCTGCACCTTCGACGCCAGCCCGTTGAAGCTGCAGCGCATATCCGTCACGCCGGCAACCAGCCAGATGCGCGCCCCTGCGGGAAAGTTAATCATGCCTCACCCTCCCTGAGTTCGCTGACCAGTACGCGCAACAGCTCCGGCGTCAGCGGCCCGGTCAGGCTCAGGCTTCCGCCCGGTAGCGTCAGCTTGCAACTGATGACCGGTGGAAGGTCCGTTGATACGGTCCCGGTCCGCCCTGGCGGAGGCGAAAGAGGCTCCACGGTGACGGGGATGAGTGTGGCTCTGCTGGCAGGATCCAGCAGCCCCTGGCGATGCAGATTACGCCAGTTAAACACCAGATTGTCGTTAACTCCATGCTGCCGCGCCAGCTCTGCCACACAGGCCCCCGGCTGCAGGCTCAGCTCCGCCATACGGATCCTGAACTCCAGAGGCCAGTCCGGACGACGTTTTTTGACGGGAAGGTTGGTTTCGAGGTTGAAGGCGTAAAGCTCATCCTCAAGGCGTTCCGGCGTATACCCTTCCGGCAGTGGCCAGTTAATGCCGGTGCGTCGAAAACGCGTAAACATTTTATGAACGGCAGAAGAGCTGACATTGAGTTGTTCAGCGATTTCACGGTAGGTCAGTGCGTCGTTAAATCGCAGGCTGAGTGCAGTGGTGATCCAGGTTCTTCTGGAGTAAGGCGTATTTTTGTCCACGGTAGTGTCCATGTTCGCGAAAGTGTCCATGGTAGGAAACACGGGCGAAAATGAAAGACGGTCTGGATGAGACGCTTACCTTCAATATCGGCCCGGAAGGTACACAGGCCGCCTTCTGGATGGCTTTCCGGATAGGTGTGAACGCAGATATGGCTTTTATCCAGATGTGCTACCACCGTCTTTGGCAGCGGCCCTGGGTGTTCAGAGGTATCCACGTCTTTCGGATCGACCGGCTCTTCGCTCATCAGAATGGTGACGCTGGCGCCTTGCGGATCGTAGTCCTGGCGGGCGACGTTGAGAATATTGGCGCCAATGATCGAGCAGGTTTCACTGAGGATCTCGGTCAGGCGGTTGGCATTGTACTGTTCGTCAATGTAGGCGATATAGCCGTCGCGGTCGTCTGCGGTTTTGGCATAACAAATATCGTAAATACAAAAACTCAGGCTCTTGGTCAGGTTATTGAAGCCGTGCAGTTTGATCTTTTGCAATTAGATTTAGCCCCTATCTTCTCGCTTAACGTGAAACGTTCAGTGCATTGAGCAAATACTGCGGCAGGGCAAAGCTGCCAGCGTGAATTGCCGGATTGTAGTAGCGGCAGTCTAAGCCACTTTGATGAAAGCGTTGTTGCAGCGTGGTGACATCCAGCTGGCGCAAAGCCGGATTCTGGCTGGCCCAGGCAAAGGTCATGATGCCGCCGTAATAGGTTGGGATCGCCGCCTGATAGAAGCTGACGTCGTTAAAATACTGGCTGAGCTTGGTGTGGCTGTTGACCGCTTCGTCCTGCTGCAGGAAGCAGACGCCGTTCTGAGCTACGAAGATGCCACCCTCGTTGAGGCAGCGTGCGCAACCTTCATAGAACGCCGAGGTAAACAGGCTTTCACCGGGGCCGATCGGATCGGTACAGTCAGAAATAATCACGTCGAATTTTTCGTCGCTCTGGCTGACGAAATTGACGCCATCGTCGATCACCAGCTTGAAGCGGGGATCGTCATAGGCACCGGCGTTGTGATTCGGTAAGTATTGGCGGCAGAACTCCACCACGCCCGCGTCGATCTCAACCATGGTGATCTGTTCAACGCCCTGATGGCGGCAGACTTCACGCAGCATAGCCCCGTCGCCACCGCCGATAATCAGCACTTTCCTGGCCTGGCCATGGGCCAGCAGCGGCACGTGGGTCATCATTTCGTGATAGATAAACTCATCGCGTTCGGTAGTCTGTACCACGCCATCGAGAGCCATCACGCGGCCCAGCACCGGGTTTTCAAATATCACCAGATCCTGATGCTCGGTTTTCTCACGGTAAAGTACCTGCTCTACTGAGAAGTACTGGCCAAAGTTGGCATGCAGCGTTTCATACCAAATCTCTTTCTGGGTCATGTGCGGGTTACTCCGTAATAACAACCATGAAAAATGAGCGCAACATCATAAACCCTACGTGTGGCAAATTACAGCATTGTCGGCAGGGCAACAGATAGGCGATGGCAAACCCTGCCAGCTATCGTTGGCAAGGCTGAGAGAAAGCAGGGGAAGTTAGTTGGCGTAGGCCAGCAGGCTCAAGGAGTCGCGCGCCAGAGATTTGCACTTGTTGGGGGTAGGAATAGCAATGCCGCTGAGATCGCGGTAGCTGTCTTCACCCAGGGATTTCATATTAAAGCTATTATAGTTAGTCAAATCCCAACGGTTTTGCTGGGCGAAGTACACGATGGCGCGTTTGATTTGTGCGTTAGGCAAATCATTGTAGCCACAATCGTTTTTCAGATAGACAAACACCGCGGTCAGATCGGCAAGATCTTCCGCTTCGGATTCATTTAGCGCCAGGCTGGCATTGGAAAAGCCCAGCATAGTCAGCAATAGCATTAACAACGTTGTTTTTTTCATCATGAAATAGACCTGTTCAATATCTGCTGACGTTACCACACTTGGCTGTAAAGGCACCAAATTAATTATGTGGGCTTAACACTCCTTAATAGTAGCTCTTGACCTTCCACTAAGGGGAGGGTTTAGGCTGCGGATCTTAAGCTTTCGATCACTGAGAAAAGGGAACCAGCGATGTTACGCCGTGATTTTATCAAACTGACCGCCGCAATAGGTGCCGCAAGCGCCTTGCCATTATGGAGCCGTGCCGCCTGGGCGGCCGATCGTCCAGCCTTGCCGATCCCACCGATTTTGACGCCAGATGCGCAAGGAAAGATCGCTTTGGCGCTGCAAACCGGTGAGATGAACTGGCTGCCTAACGTGGCTACCCGCACCTGGGGGATTAACGGTGCGTTGCTTGGCCCAGCGGTCCGTTTGCAACGGGGTAAGCCGGTGACGGTAGATATCAGTAATAAACTGCCAGAGGCCAGCACGGTGCACTGGCACGGTTTAGAGATCCCCGGTAATGTCGACGGTGGTCCACAAGCCTTGATCCAACCTGGTACTACCCGCACGGTGAGTTTCACTGCCGATCAGCCAGCGTCTACCTGCTGGTTCCATCCCCATACGCATGGCAAAACCGGCGAGCAGGTAATGAAGGGGCTGGGGGGACTGGTGCTGTTGGAAGATGAAGAAAGCAGCCAGCTACCCTTGCCGAAGACCTGGGGAACCGACGATATTCCCGTGATCCTGCAAGATAAGCGCCTGGGCAAAGACGGTCAAATCGAATATCAATTGGACATCATGAGCGCGGCCGTGGGCTGGTTTGGTGACCGCATGTTCACCAACGGTGCCAGCTATCCGCAACATATCGCGCCACGCGGCTGGCTGCGTCTGCGTTTCCTGAACGGCTGTAACGCCCGCTCGCTTAACCTGTCCACCAGCGACAATCGCCCATTATACGTGATTGCCAGTGACGGTGGCTTCCTGGGCGAACCGGTGAAACTGACCGAACTGCCGATGCTGATGGGCGAGCGCTTTGAAGTGCTGGTTGATGCCTCCGATGGCAAGCCGTTCGATATCGTTACCCTGCCGGTGAAGCAAATGGGTATGACGCTGGCTCCGTTCGATCAGCCGCTGCCGGTATTGCATATTCAGCCATCGCTGGCGCAGGGCGTGAAATCCATGCCGGACAGCCTGGTGAAATTGCCTGCGCTGCCATCGCTGGCCGGGGTGCAGGAACGCTGGTTGCAACTGATGATGGATCCTAAGCTGGATATGCTGGGGATGCAGGCTCTGATGGATCGCTATGGTCATCAGGCAATGGCCGGGATGAGCATGGATCACGGCAATGCCGCTGGCAACATGGCTGGTATGGATCATAGTAAGATGCAAGGCATGGATCAGGGCAACATGGCGGGAATGGACCATAGCAAGATGGATCATGGCAGCAAGCCGTTTGATTTCAGCCATGCCAATACCATCAACGGTAAAGCCTATGATATGCACAAGCCGGCGTTTGAAGCCAAGCGCGGTAAATACGAGAAATGGACCATTTCCGGCGAGGGCGACGTGATGATGCACCCGTTCCATATCCATGGCACCCAGTTCCGCATTCTGTCGGAAAACGGCAAGCCACCGGCGGCCCACCGGGCAGGCTGGAAAGATACGGTGCTGGTAGAAGGTTGGCGCAGCGAAGTGCTGGTGCGCTTCAATCATCTGGCTAGTGCCGATCAGGCTTATATGGCCCACTGCCACCTGCTGGAACATGAAGATACAGGGATGATGCTAGGCTTTACCGTAGCTGAATAAGTTATCCCAGGCTGCGGCAAACAACGCCGCAGCCTGTAAAGTGGTGACGCACTCGCGTCGCCACCGCCCGCCAGCTATGCTAAACTCTGCGCCCTTCTTCCGGCAACTGACCTGAAAACTATGAAACACACTGTAGAAGTAATGATTTCCGAGCAGGAAGTTAAGACCCGTATTGCTGAACTTGGCCGCCAGATCACCGAAGACTACCGCGATAGCGGCAGTGACATGGTGCTGGTCGGGTTGCTGCGTGGCTCTTTCATGTTTATGGCCGATCTGTGCCGCACCATTGAGGTGCCGCATGAGGTCGATTTTATGACCGCTTCCAGCTACGGCAGCGGCATGTCTACCACCCGTGACGTGAAAATCCTCAAAGATCTGGATGAAGACATCCGTGGTAAAGACGTATTGATCGTCGAAGACATCATCGATTCCGGCAACACTCTGAACAAGGTACGTGAGATCCTGGCGCTGCGTGGGCCGAAGTCTTTGGCGATTTGTACGCTGCTGGACAAGCCTGAGCGCCGTGAGGTTGAAGTGCCGGTGGAATATGTCGGCTTCCCGATCCCGGACGAGTTCGTGGTGGGTTATGGCATCGATTACGCCCAGCGTTATCGCCATCTGCCTTACATCGGCAAAGTGGTGATGCTGGACGAATAATCCGGCCGGGGTTCAGCAGGGCGCTGAACCCCGATCAGGCGCTAGAACAGGCCTTTCTCCTGTTTGAGTGTGGCTATCGCTTTGCGGTAGCCCATCTCCAGGCTCTCACGGCTGGTGGCGGTGACTTCCAGATCGTGCAGACGACCGTCCTGGATCCCGTACACCCACCCGTGGATCATCACTTTCTGGCCGCGTTTCCAGGCAGACTGCATGATGGTTGAGTGGCCCAGGTTATACACCTGCTCAATGACGTTGATCTCGCACAGCACATCCAGACGTTGTTCCGGTTCCAACTCGCCGAGCAGGGAACTGTGCTTGTACCACAGATCGCGAATGTGCAGCAGCCAGTTGTTGATCAACCCCAGTTCCGGGTTCTCTACAGCCGCTTCTACCCCACCGCAGCCCAGGTGACCACAGATAATGATATGTTCAACCTCCAGCACGTCGACGGCATACTGCACCACTGACAGGCAGTTCAAATCGGTATGGATCACCAGATTGGCGACGTTACGGTGAACGAACAGCTCACCCGGCTCCAGGCCGGTCAGGCGTTCGGCAGGCACGCGGCTATCGGAGCAGCCGATCCACAAGAATCGCGGTTTTTGCGCTTGGGCCAAACGTTCAAAGAAGCCGGGATCTTCCTTGTTGATATTAGCGGACCAGGCTTGGTTGTTGGCGATAAGCCTTTCGATTTCTTGCATGGCGGTTATTGGCCTGTTATGAACGAATTGCGTTGATGTAATATATGGCAAGCGTCACAATTTGGAAATCGGAACAGTTAAGCAATTTTCTGCCCTCTGGAATTCGCACGGATTCAACTCGGTAATCGGGCCGCTGATGATAAACTCCCTCTTAGACAAGTTCGGCAGCCAACTCCATCAAAAGGTACTCTCATAACTTATGAATTATGCACTGGAAATAGCGCAGCTGACCAAAACCTATGCGGGTGGCGTCAAGGCATTGCGCGGTATCAATCTGAACGTGGAGGCGGGGGACTTTTATGCCCTGCTCGGGCCGAACGGCGCCGGGAAATCCACCACCATCGGCATTATCAGTTCACTGGTCAACAAGACGGCGGGCACGGTGCGAGTGTTTGGTTACGATATCGATAAGGATATCGTTAATGCCAAGCGCCAGCTCGGGCTGGTGCCGCAGGAATTCAACTTTAACCCGTTTGAAACCGTGCTGCAGATTGTGGTCAACCAGGCGGGATATTATGGCGTGGAACGCCGCGAGGCGATGGCGCGGGCAGAAAAGTACCTCAATCAGCTCGATCTCTGGGGTAAACGTAACGAGCGGGCGCGTATGCTGTCTGGCGGGATGAAACGCCGCCTGATGATTGCCCGTGCGCTGATGCATCAGCCCAAACTGCTGATCCTCGACGAACCGACAGCCGGGGTGGATATCGAGTTGCGTCGCTCGATGTGGGGCTTCCTCAAAGAGCTGAACGCCCAGGGCACCACCATTATCCTGACCACACACTATCTGGAGGAAGCAGAAATGCTGTGCCGCAATATCGGCATCATCCAGAACGGTGAGCTGGTAGAAAACACCTCGATGAAGGGGCTGTTGGCCAAGCTGAAGTCCGAAACCTTTATCCTCGATCTGGCGGCGAAAAGCCCATTGCCCCATCTTGAGGGTTACAACAGCCGTTTGACGGACACCTCCACGCTGGAAGTGGAAGTGATGCGTGAGCAAGGTCTGAACGGTCTGTTCACCCAACTGAGCGCGCAGGGGATCCAGGTCCTGAGTATGCGTAATAAGGCCAACCGGCTGGAAGAGCTGTTCGTCAACCTGGTGAACGGCAATGGAGAACAAGCATGATGCATTTGTATTGGGTGGCCTTGAAAAGCATCTGGGCCAAAGAGATCAACCGCTTCGCCCGCATCTGGATCCAGACGCTGGTACCGCCAGTGATCACCATGACCCTGTATTTCATCATCTTTGGCAACCTGATTGGGTCGCGTATTGGTGAGATGCACGGTTTTGATTATATGCAGTTTATCGTGCCGGGCCTGATCATGATGGCGGTGATTACCAACTCCTACGCCAATGTGGCGGCATCATTCTTTAGTGCCAAGTTCCAGCGCAATATTGAAGAGCTGCTGGTGGCACCGGTACCGACGCACGTGGTGATTGCCGGTTATGTTGGCGGTGGCGTGGCGCGTGGTATCTGTGTGGGGATCCTGGTGACGGTGATCTCGCTGTTCTTCGTTCCGCTGGTGGTCCATTCCTGGTGGGTGATCGCGGTGACGCTGTTGTTGACGGCGATCCTGTTCTCGCTAGGCGGTTTGCTTAATGCCGTCTTTGCCAACACCTTTGACGATATCAGCCTGATCCCGACCTTTGTGCTGACGCCGCTGACCTATCTGGGCGGGGTATTTTACTCGCTGACGCTGTTACCGCCGTTTTGGCAGGCGGTCTCCAAACTGAATCCGATCGTCTACATGATCAGTGGTTTCCGCTTCGGTTTCCTGGGCATTTCCGACGTGCCGTTAGCGCTGACCATGCTGGTGCTGGTGGCGTTCATTGTGGTGTTCTACGGGCTGGCCTGGTATCTGATTGAGCGTGGCCGCGGCTTGCGTTCCTGATGTCATTTCCCTCCTCCGTTGCCGGGGGAGGGAGTTTATTGATTTAGCACATACATCATCTAAATCTATAGAATTAAGGCAATAAGCCCTTTCTCCCGGCGATTTAAATCGTGCTATGCTGGCGCTCCACTTTTTCTTCATTTTTTCATGACGCACTCGTAAGCAGAACAAACCATGCAGCCTCAACATAAGATAGCAGCAGGGCTACTCGGCATTGTTATGTCGTTGTTGGCACCGGCGGCGTTGGCGGATTTACTGTCAGAAGACAGCGCTGTTCAAGCCCAATACATGGAAGTGCAGCGTAACAGCGAGGTTTATTCGTTGATCGGTGAGCATGTGATCCCGGTCGGTGAAGTGAAAAAAGGGCAATTGATCCAGATGTTCCCGGCGGATGCGGAATATTACGAGCTTAAGTTTGGCTACGGCACCGGCTTTATTGATAAAAACGACGTTCGCGCCATCAGCAAAACCCGTAAGGTGAAGGACGACCTGGGGGATCTGAACAAACCGCTGACCAATCAGAATCTGATCACCCAGCGCGCAATTAACGTCTACACGGCGGCGGATAACAAAAGTGAAATTTTTGGCGTACTGGAAGAGAACCTGCGCTATCCGATTATCGGCAAGCTGAAAGATCGGCTGAATAATACCTGGTACGAGGTCAATATCGGCGATCGTCTGGGATTTGTCAGTGAGTTGGACTGCGAAGTCGACAACGGCATTCCGGTGCTGACCTATCACCACCTGCTGAAAAATGAAGAGAACAAACGTTTCCGTAATACCTCAACCACCACCTCGGACGTGGCCTTCAGCAACCAGATGACCTATTTGAAGCAGACGGGTTATGACACCATCTCGATGTATCAGCTGGAAGCCTACCTGAATAATCAAATCAACCTGCCGGGCAAAGTGGTGGTGCTGACCTTTGATGACGGGTTGAAGTCGGTTTATCGCTATGCGTATCCGGTACTGAAGGATTACGGTTTCCGCGCTACGGCGTTTATCATTTCTTCACGTATTAAACGTCATCCGCAGAAATGGAACCCGGATTCGCTGCAGTTTATGAGCATTTCAGAGCTGAAAGCGATCCAGGATGTGTTTGATATCCAGTCACACACCCATTTCCTACATCGTACCGATGGCAACCGTCGGCCGATCCTGCTCAGCCGTTCACTGCACAATATCGAATTCGACTTTGAGCGTTCAAGACGGGCGTTAGAGCAGTTTAATCCGCATGTGCTGTACCTTTCCTATCCCTTTGGTGGTTATAACCAAAAGGCGATCCAGGCGGCAAAAGATGCCGGGCTGCATTTAGCCGTGACCACGGTGCAGGGGAAAGTGAAACCGGGTGATAATCCTTATACTTTAAAACGGCTGTATATCCTGCGTACCGACTCCATCCCCACCATGGCGGAGCGGATAGCCAACAAGTCAGGTGCGTTACCGGGCGTGACGGTAACAGAATAGAGAGAAGACGGGCGCTTAAAGCGCCCGATTTTTTAGGCAACCTGAACGGGGACGGCTTTCGCCTTGCGTTGCAAGTGGTTGTCACCTTCGAAGTAGGCGACTTTGGGGTGGTGTTGGCGGGCATCGGCATCGCTCATCTGCACGTAAGAACAGATGATCAGTTTGTCACCCACGCAGGCACAGCGGGCGGCCGCACCGTTGACCGAAATAATGCGCGAACCGCGTTCGGCGGCGATGGCATAGGTGGAGAAACGTTGGCCGTTATCCACGTTGTAAATATCGATCGCTTCATATTCCAGGATCCCGGCGGCTTCCAGAAAATCCTGGTCAATGGCGCAGGAGCCTTCGTAGTGCAAGTCAGCCTGAGTCACTTTCACCCGATGCAGCTTGCCTTGCAACATAGTACGTATCATAGCGTTACCTAACTGAATATCGGCCTTTTCAGGCGGCTGAAGAAGAACTGCTTCCTTGCACTATTTTTCGTCACCGAAAACCCGGCCAGTCTACCGCCAACCGGGTAAAAACGGCAACGACTGTACAATAAAGGGCTTACTGCGTCAGATCGACCTGCTGATTATCGATCAGGCGGGCTTTACCCAACCAGGCGGCCATCAGCACCACGGCCCGGCGGCTTTCTACGCCCAGCGGTTGCAGCGTGTCTGCATCGCGAATAAACAGCTCGTCTGGGGTGAAACCTGCCTCGCGCAGCTTCTCGGCTGTCTGTGCCAGCAGCTCTTCGACGTGGCGTTCACCGTTGCCTAGCTGCTCCGCCAGGGCGTTCATGATTTTGCTCAACTGCGGCGCGACCTTGCGTTCTTCTGCGGTGAGATAACCGTTGCGAGAGCTTAGCGCCAGCCCGTCTTTGGCCCGCACCGTCGGCACACCAACGATATCAATGTCATAGCCCATATCCGCCACCATCTTGCGGATCAACGCCAACTGCTGATAATCCTTCTCGCCAAAGCAGGCCAGGTCCGGCTGGATCAGATTGAACAGTTTGCTGACGATGGTGGAGACTCCGCGGAAGTGGCCCGGGCGGCTGGCGCCTTCCAACATGGTGGAGATCACCGGTACATCAACGCTGGTGTGTTCTTCCAGCCCTTTGGGGTAAATTTCGGCCGGGGCAGGGGCGAAGATCAACTCGACATTACGCCGATTGAGCTTTTCACAGTCTTCCTGCAAGG
This sequence comes from Serratia sp. JSRIV006, assembly GCF_019968685.1. Classification (NCBI taxonomy): domain Bacteria; kingdom Pseudomonadati; phylum Pseudomonadota; class Gammaproteobacteria; order Enterobacterales; family Yersiniaceae; genus Serratia; species Serratia sp. JSRIV006. Next base: position 4,653,374 of record NZ_CP074137.1, on the reverse strand, counting down.
TGCGCGGATAGCGCTCCAGATCGTCTGCGCGTTCGAACTGCAGCGGGTTAACGAAAATGCTCACTACCACCACGTCGGCACGGGCGCGGGCTTCTTCCACCAGCGTCATATGGCCTTCATGCAGATTGCCCATGGTGGGCACCAGCGCAACGCGTTTGCCCTCTTGCCGCCAGCGGCGGATCTGTTGGCGCAGTAGTGGCAGGGTTTCGATAATTACCATTCTATAACTCCTCGGTGTTGAGGGATAAGCTAGTTAGCTATCAATCGTGGCCGGTCACTCAGTTGAACGAGTGCGCTTCGTCGGGATAAATACCTTGCTCAACTTCCCGAATATACAGCTGCACGGCGCCGCGAATATCGCCGCCCTGTGCCAGAAAGTTTTTGGCAAATTTAGGGGTATGGCCGCCGGTGATCCCCAAGGCGTCATGCATTACCAGGATCTGGCCATCGGTAGCATTGCCGGCACCAATACCGATCACCGGGATCGACAAGGCTTCAGTAACCTGGCGGGCCAGTTCGGTCGGTACGCACTCCAGCACCAGCAACTGCATACCGGCCAGCTCCAGATTCTGGGCGTCGATCAGCAGTTGCTTGGCCGCCAACTCGTCGCGCCCCTGTACCTTGTAGCCGCCAAATACATTGACGGATTGTGGCGTGAGGCCAAGATGGCCGCAGACGGGGACGGCGCGCTCCGTGAGCATTTTCACCGTTTCGCAGAGCCAACTGCCGCCTTCTATTTTGACCATGTTGGCCCCGGCGCGCATCACCTCGGCCGCGCTTTGGCAGGCAAGCTCAGGCGTGGCGTAACTCATGAAAGGCAGGTCGGCCAACAGCAGGCTGGCTGGTGCCCCACGGCGTACCGCGCGGGTATGGTAAGCCACGTCGGCCACGGTTACCGGCAGCGTTGAGTCATGCCCTTGCAGCGTCATCCCCAGCGAGTCGCCGACCAGCAATACTTTAATACCTTGTTCTTCAAACAGCTGGGCAAAGCTGGCATCGTAGGCGGTAATAGTCGCAAACTTGCGCTGCTCCTGCTTCCACTGGCGTAAATGGCTCAGGGTGGTAGGTTTCATCACAACGTCTCCTGCAGTAACCGCGCGGCCTGGATTTGTAGCACGGTGGTAAAAAGTGTTGTCATTCTACTGTAACCCTTCAGGGGTGGGTAGCTCCGATGCTGATGGTTAAGATGTTCTTAAGAAGCTTATGATGTAATGGTCTGTCCAAAGGGAGAGCGCATGAGAATTCTGTTGATTGAAGACGACAAACTGATCGGTGATGGCATCAAGGCTGGCTTGACCAAGCTAGGGTTTACCCTCGACTGGTTCACCGATGGCATCATCGGAAAGAACGCTCTGGATAGCGCTCCTTATGATGCGGTGATCCTCGATCTCAGCTTGCCGGGGTTGGACGGGTTGGATTTGCTGCGCCAGTGGCGTCAGGCCGGACAAGATGTGCCGGTGCTGATCCTGACAGCGCGTGACGCACTGGAACAGCGTGTCAGCGGCTTGCAAAGCGGAGCCGACGATTACCTGTGCAAGCCTTTTGCCCTGACGGAGGTTGCCGCGCGTTTACAGGCGTTGATCCGTCGCCGCCATGGGCAACTGACGCCCCAACTGGTCCATGGCAACCTGGTGTTTGATGCCGCATCGCGCAGCGTGAGCTGCAACGGTGAACCCGTAACGCTGACCCCACGCGAACTGGCGGTGCTGGAATTGTTTCTGCACAACAAGGGGCGCGTGCTGGCACGGCCGCTGATCCAGGAAAAACTGTATAACTGGGATGATGACGTGAGCAGTAACGCGGTTGAGGTCCATATCCATCATCTGCGGCGCAAGCTGGGTAACGACTTTATCCGCACCGTACATGGCGTGGGCTACACGCTGGGGGATGAGCCGTGAAGTCATTGAGTTTGCGGTTGCGGCTGATCCTGATCTTCAGCCTGCTGGCATTGCTGACCTGGTGCTCTGCCAGCGTGGTGGCGTGGATGATGACGCGCCACAATATCAACGAAGTGTTCGACACCCAACAGATGCTGTTTGCCAAACGGCTGGCGACCGCCGATCTGGGGGATTTGCTGGCTAATCAGCAAGCGCGCAGCCTGCCAAAAACCAAGAAGATGCTGAACCACGGTAAACGCGGAGAGCAGGACGATGATGCGTTGGCGTTCGCCATCTTTTCCCACGATGGGCGCATGCTGCTCAACGACGGTGAAAATGGTGAGGATTTCCTGTTTGACGGCGATCGGCAAGGGTTTGTCGATGGTCAACGCAAAGGAGATAGCGACAGCTGGCGCTTGCTATGGCTCACCAGCCCGGATGGCCGTTACCGTATTGTGGTCGGCCAGGAATGGGATTATCGGCAGGATATGGCGTTGGGGTTGGTGATGGGGCAGTTGCTGCCCTGGCTGGTGACGTTGCCGATCCTGATGTTGTTGATTGCCCTGATGGTAGGCCGCGAGCTAAGACCGTTACGTGAGGTGGCCGCCAGCCTGCGTAAACGAGCCCCAGACGACGCTACGCCGCTGAGTGCACACCAGGTACCCAGTGAGGTGCGTCCGCTGGTAGAGGCGCTGAATACGCTGTTTACGCGCATTAATAGCCTGCTGGTGCGTGAGCGGCGGTTTACTTCGGATGCCGCCCATGAGTTGCGTAGCCCATTGGCGGCATTGCGGGTGCAGACCGAGGTGGTGCAACTGGCGGGCGACGATGTCCCCATGCGTGAACATGCGGTGAACAACCTGACGGTGGGTATCGATCGAGCCACGCGCCTGGTGGATCAACTGCTCACCTTGTCCCGGCTGGACTCGCTCGCCGATTTGCACGATCTGGCCTTGGTCGACTGGTGCCAACTGGTGCCGATGACCCTGGCGGAGCTGGATCGACAGGCGCATACCTCCGGGATCACGCTGCGTTACCAGCAGCAGGGCGAACCTCCTGCACTATCGGGCCAGCCGCTGCTGTTATCGCTGTTGGTGCGCAATCTGGTGGACAATGCGGTACGTTACACTCCGGCCGGTGGCACGGTAACGGTCACGCTCAGCCAGCGGCAACTGACGGTGGAAGACGACGGCCCTGGCGTCACGGCTGAGCATCTGGAAAGACTGGGGGAGCGATTTTATCGCCCACCGGGGCAAGAACAGACGGGAAGCGGGCTGGGCTTGTCTATTGTGCAGCGGATTGCCAGCCTGCATGGGCTACGTGTTAGCTTTGCCAATCGGCAGGAGGGTGGGTTTATCGCGACGTTAACCTTGTCTGGGGGCGGTATTCAAGCCTTGGGCTGATGCCACAGCGTCATGCCGTTTTTTGGCACACGTTGCAGACACTCCGCCAGGGTTTCACCGTCTGGGAAAACCAGGTCCGGAGCGATATCCGCCAACGGGTAGAGCATAAATTCACGTTGTTTCAGGCCGTAATGGGGCACGGTGAGACGCTCGGTGTCGATCACCAGATCGCCGTACAGCATCATATCCAGATCCAGCGTACGAGGGCCCCAGCGCTCATCTTTGCGCACTCGGCCCTGATTACGTTCTATCGCCTGGGTGTGATCGAGCAGCTGTTCCGGTGGCAACTGAGTATCCAGTGCCACCACCGCGTTGAGATAATCCGGCTGGTTCTGTGGCCCCAGCGGTTTGGTGCGGTACAGCGGTGAGCAAACGATCAGGCGGGTGCGTGGAATATGCTCCAACGCCTCCAGCGCGGTATTCACCTGTTGCAAAGGTTGCGCCAGATTGCTACCCAGCGCGATATAAACGCGGATCATTATGCTCCTTCGTTATTCGGAGTCCTGCGGCGTGGGCGGCGCTGACGAGCCCGACGCGGTGCCGGATCTTCGCCTAGCGTGCTCAACATGTTTTTCTGGCGGGCCGCGGTGGCCACCTGGAACTCATCCCACCATTCGGCAAGACGCAGCATCTCCGGGTTGTTTTCCACTTCGGCACGCAGTGCCAGCAAATCATACGCCGCACGGAATTTAGGGTGTTCCATCAGCTTGTGCGCACGCTTGCCCTGGCGACGGGACAGGCGTAACTGCAGTTGCCAGATGTCACGTACCAGTGTAGTGATTCGTTTGGGGATTGCCAGTGAACGGCACTCTTCGTCCAGCACATCGTTCATGGCCAGGGCAAAGGCATCGTAATAGGCCAGACCGCTTTCCTGCGCCAGTTTCTGTGCGTGCTCCAGCAGCGGGTACCACAGCATGGCGGCAAACAGGAACGCCGGGTTGACGCGCTTGTCGTTTTGCAGGCGGTGATCGGTATTTTTCAATACCTGCTCCAGAATGCGCTCCATCGGCGTGTCGTGATTTGGTGTGAAGTTGCGCGCAATCAACGGGAACAGCGGCTGGAACAATTGATATTCACACAGCTTCAGGTAGGTCTGGTAGCCGTAACCCGTTTGCAGCAGCTTCAGCGCCTCTTCAAACAGGCGAGCCGGTGGGATTTCGTGCAGCAGGGAGGCCAGGCGTGGGATAGGCTCAGCGGTTTCTTCGCTGATGGTCATATCCAGCTTGGCGGCAAAGCGCACCGCGCGCAGCATCCGCACCGGATCTTCGCGGTAGCGGGTTTCCGGATCGCCGATCAGGCGTATCACGCCCTGTTGCAGATCGCGCAGGCCCCCAACGTAATCACGCAGAGCAAAGTCGGCTACGCCGTAATACAGGCTGTTGATGGTAAAATCGCGGCGCTGGGCATCGTCTTCGATGGTTCCGAAGATGTTATCGCGCAACAGCATGCCGTTCTGGGCCTGCTGGGAAGAGTTCTTGTCAGATTCCTGACTCTGCTCGTGGTGGCCACGGAAGGTGGCGACTTCGATGATTTCCGGCCCGAACATCACGTGCGCCAGCCTGAAACGGCGGCCTACCAGGCGGCAGTTGCGGAACAACTTGCGCACCTGCTCTGGGGTGGCGTTGGTGGTAATGTCGAAATCTTTCGGCTTTTTGCCGAGCAACAGATCGCGTACACCGCCGCCGACCAGATAGGCTTCATAGCCGGATTTATTCAGGCGATACAGCACCTTCAGCGCATTTTCGCTGATATCTTTGCGCGAGATCGCATGTTGATCGCGGGGGATAACGGTCATTGAGCGCGTTCCCTCTGCGGCTACAAATGGCGGGCGTTTACGCGGCGCTGGACGGCGGGCAGGTGTCTCCCTGCCGCTCTCGGTAGAGCGCGGTGGCGTTGTGGCTAACGGTTCTGCAGGCGCGCTTTCTTCGCGGACTTGGTTTTTATCGCTGGCCGGCGCATCTTCGCGGGTCAACTTGTCATCGCGGATTAGTACCTTACGGCAGAAATTGGCTACTCGGGTAAAAATGGTACACCTCGATAGTGACGGATAAAAATGGCGCTAACAAAAAAATAGCGGCTAATCATAGCTTACCCCAGCTGTTTTGAGAATGCCGTTGTGTTTTCACACGGCGGGATCGCTGGCTGACGCGGCACATTTGCCAACTGCCAATGCTCAACCGCCCAGCTCAATAATAATGGCAGATCAAGATCTTGCCAGTTTTCCGGCAGCGGTTGACGCAGAAATTTCAGGGCAGCAACCAGGACCGGCCGCGGATCGCCAGTGGGCAGGGCGGGGGCATGATTTTGCTTCGACAGTTTAATGCCGTTGTTCCCCAGCGCCAGCGGCAAATGCACATAGGCGGGAACCGGTGCCTGCAATTGCTGATACAGCGCAATCTGGCGCACCGTGGGTTCGATCAGATCGGCACCGCGGACGATTTCGGTCACGCCTTGAAAATGATCGTCGATCACCACCGCCAGATTGTAGGCAAACAGGCCATCGCGGCGGCGGATGATGAAATCTTCCTGTGCCAGCGCCGGATCGGCCCGTAGCTCGCCCTGCAACCGATCGTGGAAGGCATATACCGGGTTTGATTGACGTAAGCGGATTGCGGCACCCTGCGGGCCAAGCCGTAACTGGCGGCAATGGCCATCGTACAAACCGCCAATCTGCTGGATGCGGCTGCGGGTACAGGTGCAGTAATAGCTGAGATCCTGGCGTTGCAGCCAATCAAGAGTTGCGCGGTAAGCTTCAGAGCGTTGGGATTGATAGATGACCTGGCCGTCCCAGTGGAGACCATAGTGTTCAAGTGCGAATAAGATACGCCCGGCAGCTCCGGCGACTTCGCGCGGAGGGTCGATATCTTCAATACGTACCAGCCATTGCCCGCGTTGAGCACGAGCCTGGAGGTAGCTTCCCAGAGCGGCAATCAGCGAACCGAAATGCAGATCCCCGGAAGGCGATGGGGCAAAGCGCCCCACATAGTGACTTGCTAGCATATCTGAAGGGATTGCTTCCCTTAACTCTGTGCGGCGCGCGCTATTGGCACGCGCCGCAGGAGGTAACAACTGCTTAGCCGGCCATCTGCTTTTCGCGGATTTCGGCCAACGTCTTGCAGTCGATGCACAAATCGGCAGTCGGACGCGCTTCAAGGCGACGAATGCCAATCTCCACGCCGCAAGACTCGCAGAAGCCGAAATCATCGTCTTCTACTTTCTTCAGCGTTTTCTCGATCTTTTTGATCAGTTTGCGCTCGCGGTCACGGTTACGCAGTTCGAGGCTGAATTCTTCTTCCTGAGTGGCACGGTCTGCCGGATCGGGGAAGTTGGCTGCCTCTTCTTGCATATGCGACACGGTACGGTCGACTTCGTCCCTGAGTTGGTTGCGCCATGCTTCAAGGATGCGCCTGAAATGCGTCAACTGGGCGTCGTTCATGTACTCTTCGCCCGGTTTCTCTTGATACGGCTCCACCCCAGCGATGGCGAGAATGCTCAAGGACGAGGTTTTACGGGTTTGCCCTTCTTGCATATTGCTTCTCCTACATACACACGCACTATACCCTTTAATGCTAGTAGGGTATGTCGAATCCCCAATACGGGGGAAAAACAGGCCGCTATAAATAACAGAAGGGAAGAGGGATGGCAATTATTCCTGTCGCCTGCTTGACAATGGTGTGAAGGAAGGCGTATTTGGCGAAGCAATATCCGGTTGTCGATTTATTTGTGCCCGGCACCGCTAGCCAATAAAAAACGGTAACTTAGCGCTTAGCGAGATACCGTCAGGTGATAATTTTGCCCCGTAACAAACAACTTCCACTCCCAACTGCTGAACCTGCGCTAGTAGCACCGCATAATGCTCATCTATATGATTTGCTGGGGTGACCCGATCGATGCCGCTGTGTAACACGGCAAAGAACAGCACCGCCCGCTGCCCTTGTTCAACCACGTTTTGCAACTCACGCAGATGCTTCTGCCCTCTCAGCGTTACGGCATCGGGGAAGTAGCCCTGTTGATGTTGCAATAGCGTGACTGACTTCACTTCAATATAGCAGTCAACCCGATTTTCTGCCTGTAATAACAAATCGATACGGCTGTTTTCGCCGCCATATTTCACTTCGCCGGTGATTTTACTGTAACCGGATAATTCACTGATTATATTCTGTTCAATGGCTTCACGAACCAGAGTGTTGGCCCGCAGGGTGTTGACGCAGATCCAGTCGCCAGCCTGGGTATGCGTCAGCTCCCAACTGTGGGCATATTTGCGTTTGGCATTGTCCGAAGTGGAGTACCAAACGGTGTCTCCTGGCGTCGCACAACCGGTCATGGCGCCGGTGTTGGCGCAGTGCAGGGTAAAGGTTTCACCTTCGGGGGTGATCACATCGGCCAGAAAACGTTTGTAGCGCTTGATGAGCGTGGCCGGTTTTAGCGGTGGGTCAAAAATCATGATTTATCCTGTGTGCCGAGTGGCCACTGCGCTAATTCGTGATAGCGGGTGCGGCCTTGTTCAAACGACGATTGGTAGAGTGAGAAATGGCTGGCGTTGAACAGCCAACCCGGCGTGCCAGGAGGAATAGCGACCGGCTGGGTCGCGGCGCGTAATAACGTGATATGGGGATGAAACGGCATCGGGCTTTGATAACAGCCGCTGCGAGCCGCTTGCGAACGCAGCAATTCCGCCAACTGTAACAGCGCGCGTGGGGGGCGTTTGCTGCCCAACCATACCACTCCGGGGCGCGGCCAGTGGCCAAGATCGTCCAGATTGAGGCTAAAACCCGCCTGTGTGATACGCCCGGCCTGCGTTTTTAGTGCCTGTTCTTTCTGTGCGCTAACTTCGCCGAGAAAGGCCAGCGTCAGATGCAGATTGGCTGCGGCCACCGGGCGGCCATCTTCGGGTTTGAATGCTTCAGCCCGCCAGCGGATCACCTGCTGCTGCAAGGTATCGGGTAGCGACAAGGCGAAGAACAAGCGGCGCGAGCTGGACATGGAACCCCGGTAAATGAATGAAATGCTGAGCCTAATGCTACAATGTGCGCTGTCCATTAACTACCCCATGGAGAGTTTTGTGTCCTCACTGCCCGTCAGCGCGGTTCTTGATGAGCTGCTTGCCGCACTGCAATCTGCCCCGCAGGTGTTGTTGCATGCCCCCACCGGTGCCGGGAAATCCACCTGGCTGCCGTTGCAGATCCTGGCAAACGCCGGGCTGCCGGGGCGTATCATCATGCTGGAGCCACGGCGGCTGGCGGCAAAAAACGTCGCGTATCGCTTGGCGCAACAGTTGGGTGAAGAACCAGGCCAGACCGTGGGCTATCGCATGCGTGCCGAGAGCAAAAGCGGGCCACAGACGCGGCTGGAGGTGGTGACCGAGGGCATTCTAACCCGCATGTTGCAGCAGGACGCCGAACTGCAGGGCGTCTCGCTGATTATTCTTGATGAATTCCACGAGCGTAGTTTACAGGCCGATTTGGCCTTGGCCCTGCTGCTGGATGTGCAACAGGGCCTGCGTGACGATCTGAAACTGCTGATCATGTCGGCGACGCTGGATAATGCGCGGCTGTCGCAACTGCTGCCGCAAGCGCCGGTGGTGGTGTCGGAAGGGCGTAGCTACCCGGTTGAACGGCAGTACCAACCTTTGCCAAGCCATCAACGGTTGGAGGATGGCGTTGCCTCGGCGGTGAAGCGTCTGTTGGCTGAGCAATCAGGTTCGCTGTTGTTATTCTTACCCGGCGTGGCGGAGATTAATCGCGTGCAGGAACGGCTCATTGGCGAAGTGCCAGCGGATACCGATCTCTGCCCGCTGTATGGCGCATTGCCGTTGGCACAGCAGCAAAAGGCGATCCAACCGGCGCAGCACGGGCGGCGCAAAGTGGTGTTGGCGACCAATATTGCGGAAACCAGCTTGACCATTGAAGGCATCCGCCTGGTCGTCGACAGCGGGCTGGAGCGCGTAGCGCGTTATGACGTCCGTAATGGCCTGACGCGATTGGTTACCCAACGCATCAGCCAGGCTTCGATGATCCAACGCGCCGGGCGTGCTGGGCGTTTGGAACCTGGAATTTGCTGGCATCTGTTTGCCAAAGAGCAGGCGGAGCGCGCTGCAGAACATGCTGAACCGGAGATCCTGCAAAGCGATCTGGCCAGCTTCTGGCTGGAGCTGTTGCAATGGGGCTGTGTGGATGTGGATCAACTTACCTGGCTCGATCGGCCACCGTTGGCCGCATTAGCCGCCGCTCGCCGTTTATTGCATACACTGGCAGCTATCGATGACGGCGAGAAGCTCACAACCATTGGTCGCCAAATGGCCGGGTTGGGGTGTGAACCCAGACTGGCTGCCATGCTATGCGCTGGCGCCAAGATGGGACCCGATGGATTAGCCACGGCGGCGATGTTGTCCGCTTTGCTGGAGGAACCGCCACGCAGCGGGCAGATGGATATCGGCTATTGGCTGAGCCGTCCGCAGCCGCATTGGCAACGCCGGGCGGCGCAACTGAGTAAGCGCTTACCGCAGAAAAGTGGGCAGATTGATGCCGATCTGGCCGCTCCTCTGTTAGCGCAGGCTTTTGCCGATCGTATCGCCCAACGGCGTGGGCAGGATGGACGCTATCTGTTGGCCAATGGTTTGGGCGCAGCGATGGCTCAGGATGAAGCGCTCTCCAGGGCTCCCTGGTTGATTATTCCCAGCCTGTTGCAAGGCCATAACAGCCCGGATGCCCGTATCCTGCTGGCGTTACCGATTGAAATTGATGCGTTGGTCGCTCGGTTGCCCGAGATTGTCAGCAGCCAGACCGCCGTCGAGTGGGATGAAGAAAAGGGCACCCTGCGGGCCTGGAAGCGCCAACAGATTGGCCGCTTAACGCTGCGGGCTCAGCCGCTGGCCAAACCGGCGGAAGAGGAACTGCAACAGGCACTGATAAATTGGGTCCGCGCCCAGGGATTGGCGGTACTTAATTGGGACACCGCTGCCGAACAATTGCGCCTGCGTTTACACTGTGCCCAACGTTGGTTGCCAGAGGCCGACTGGCCGCCGGTAGATGACGATACGTTGCTCGACACCCTGGACAGCTGGTTGCTACCGTCATTGAGCGGCGTACGCGATCTGCGTGGATTAAAGCAGGTCAATATCGCTGAAGCCTTGGCCCGCCGGTTAAACTGGCAGCAAAAGCAACGGCTGGATAATGCCCTGCCAACTCATTATGCTGTGCCGACCGGTAGCCGCTTGCCGATCCGCTACGATGCCGATAAACCGCCGGTATTGGCAGTGCGTTTACAGGAGATGTTTGGTGAACAGCGTAGCCCAACGTTGGCTGAGGGTCGCATCCCGGTGGTGCTTGAGTTACTCTCTCCGGCGCACCGGCCATTGCAGATCACCGGCGATCTGGCCGCCTTCTGGCAAGGGGCGTACCGCGAGGTGCAAAAGGAAATGAAGGGGCGCTATCCCAAGCACGTATGGCCAGACGATCCGGCCAATACCGCCCCCACCAGGCGCACCAAGAAATACCAGTAACGAATTCAGATGTTTCTTCTGTTCAGCCCAGCAACATAGGCACAGATTAAGCGACAAAATAACGGACCCGTCGTCTTTCAAGCTGCAGCGTTGTTACCTGCACTATCTCACCCCAGTCACTTACCCAAAAGTAAGCTCCTGGGGATGAGATGGTTTGTCGCCTAGCCGCAGCTTGAAATCCATAGGGTATAAATTGCAGCAAGCGTGGAGAAGAACCGCAATGGCTGGGGATGACCGCGAGCCCATCGGGCGCAAAGGCAAACAACCAAAACGTAATCAGCCGCGTAAAGCGGCGCGTCGTCAACGTGACGACGATTATGAAGAAGACGAGTATCAGGATGAGTATGACGATGATGAGTACGATGACGACGAAGAGGAACAACGCATGCCGCCCAAGGTAAAAGCGAAGTCGCCGCGTAAAAAGCGCCGTTGGCTCGGCCTGCTGATAAAACTGTTCCTGGTGATTGCGGTGCTGCTGGCGATCTACGGGGTTTATCTGGATTCCCAGATCCGTAGCCGCATCGATGGCAAAGTCTGGCAGTTACCGGCGGCGGTGTATGGCCGCATGGTTAACCTTGAGCCGGGCATGCCGTATAGCAAAAAGGAAATGGTCGCCCTGCTGGAAGGGATGCAATATCGCCAGGTCAGCCGTATGACCCGGCCAGGGGAGTTTACCGTGCAGGCCAACAGCATCGAGATGCTGCGCCGCCCGTTTGACTTCCCGGATGGCAAAGAAGGCCAGATCCACGCCCGCCTCGATTTCCAAAACAATAGTCTGGCGAAAATCGTCAACATGGAGAATCAGCGTAACTTTGGCTTCTTCCGCCTCGATCCGCGCCTGATCACCATGCTGCAATCGCCGAATGGCGAGCAACGCCTGTTTGTTCCGCGTTCTGGTTTCCCAGACTTGCTGGTCGACACGCTAATCGCTACCGAAGATCGTCATTTTTACGAGCATGATGGTATCAGCTTCTACTCCATTGGCCGTGCGGTGGTGGCCAACCTGACCGCCGGGCGTGCGGTGCAGGGCGGCAGTACCTTGACTCAGCAACTGGTAAAAAACCTGTTCCTGACCAACGAGCGTTCGCTGTGGCGTAAGCTTAACGAAGCCTACATGGCCTTGCTGATGGATTACCGTTATAGCAAAGACCGTATTCTGGAGCTGTATCTGAACGAGGTGTATCTCGGCCAGAGCGGTAGCGATCAGATCCGCGGCTTCCCGTTGGCCAGCCTGTACTACTTTGGTCGCCCGGTCGATGAACTGAGTCTGGATCAACAGGCGCTACTGGTGGGCATGGTAAAAGGGGCCTCGCTGTATAACCCTTGGCGTAACCCAAAGTTGGCGCTGGAGCGCCGTAACCTGGTGCTCAAGCTGTTACAGAACCAGGGAGTGATCGACGCTGAGCTGTATAACATGCTGAGCGCTCGTCCGCTGGGCGTACAGCCGAAAGGTGGGGTGATCTCACCGCAGCCTGCGTTTATGCAGCTGGTGCGTCAGGAGTTGCAGGCCAAGCTGGGTGACAAGGTTAACGATCTTTCCGGCGTGAAGATCTTCACTACGCTGGATCCGGTTTCACAGGATGCGGCCGAGAAAGCAGTGGAAGACGGTATCCCGGCGCTGCGTGCGGCGCGTCATCTGAACGATCTGGAAGCGGCGATGGTGATTGTCGATCGCTTTACCGGAGAGGTTCGTGCCATGGTGGGGGGGGCCGATCCTCAGTTTGCCGGCTTCAACCGTGCGCTGCAGGCGCGCCGTCTGGTAGGGTCACTGGCCAAGCCGCCAACCTATCTGACCGCGCTGTCGGAACCGGATAAGTATCGGCTCAATACCTGGCTGGCGGATCAGCCGTTGTCGATCAAACTGCCGAACGGCAGCTCGTGGCAGCCGAATAACTACGATCGCCAGTTCCGCGGTCGGGTGATGCTGGTGGATGCGTTGGCCAACTCGCTCAACGTGCCAACGGTCAATCTGGGCATGTCGGTGGGGTTGGATCAAATTAGCGCTACCCTGCAAAAGTTGGGTATTCCTAAATCGGCGATCACTCCGATGCCTTCCATGTTGCTGGGGGCCATCGGCCTGACGCCGATGGAAGTGGCACAGGAATACCAGACCATTGCCAGCGGGGGTAACCGTGCGCCGCTGTCTGCCGTGCGTTCGGTGATTGCGGAAGACGGTACAGCGTTGTATCAGAGCTTCCCGCAGGCGGAACGTATGGTGCCAGCGCAGGCGGCTTACCTGACGCTGTATGCGATGCAGCAGGGTGTGGCACGCGGGACTTCCCGTTCGCTGTCGGTCAAGTTCCCTAATTACAACCTGGCCGCTAAAACCGGTACCACTAACGATCTGCGTGACAGTTGGTTTGCCGGTATCGACGGTAAGGAAGTGGCGATTGCCTGGGTAGGGCGTGACAATAACGGCCCGGCCAAGCTGACCGGTGCCAACGGTGCCTTGACGCTGTATCGCCGCTATCTGGAAAACCAGACGCCGCTGGTGCTGAAGCTGCAACAGCCGGAAGGCATTAGCCAGATGGGTATTGATTCGGCCGGTAACTTTATCTGTGGTGGCAGCAGTTGGCGCACCATCCCGGTTTGGACTGAAAACCCACAGGGGCTATGCCAGGCAAGCCAGGCCGAGCAGCAACAAACTCAACAACAGCAAGCCGGCGAACAGAAAGATGCCGACGGCGTTGCTGGCTGGATAAAAGATATGTTTGGCAAATAAACCCCAGCCGTTATGTTAAGCATTTTTACCATTTGATTTTACTGTGTTATCAAGCCCGTAGCGTTCTGTTACGGGCTTTCCTTTCTCTGTTGTTGGTTTTATTTCCACGCTGTTAATACGGTTACCATGCCAATCCCATAGCCTTTTTACGGCCGAAATACGCTTGCAGTTCCATTAGCCTTCTGCATAAAATGCCGCGCTTATAATAATTATTATCGTTCACATTCGTTATCAAACCACATCAGAGAAACCAGACATGCCGACCCAGCGTCATTCCTCATTACCGGCCAAATCAGGCTTGTTCCCCGTAAGCATTTTGGCTGCCACGATCGCGGCTACGCTAAGCTTGCCTGCAGTTGCTGCTCAGACGACGGCTGTTGCGGATGCCGATACTATTACGGTGGTAGGGGGCGGCAACGGTGGTGCTTCACAGGAAAACGCCTGGGGCCCAGTTGGCACCATCGTGGCGAAACGCAGCGCGACCGGCACCAAAACGGATACGCCGCTGGTGAAGACCCCTCAATCGGTGTCTGTGGTTACGCGTGAACAAATGGACGTTATGCAGCCTTCCTCGGTGAAAGAAGCGTTAGGCTTCACCCCAGGTGTAATGGTAGGCAGCCGTGGTAGTTCCAACGTCTATGATGCGGTTTATATTCGTGGTTTTGGCTCGGTCAACCAGAATATCTATCTGGACGGTTTGAAGCTGCAAGGCGACTATTTTAACGAAGCCGTAATCGATCCTTATTTCCTGGAGCGGGCCGAAGTGCTGCGCGGGCCTTCTTCCGTGCTTTACGGTAAAAGCAGCCCTGGTGGGATTATTTCGCTGATCAGCAAGCGCCCAACCACGGAACCGCTGAAAGAAATCCAATTTAAAATGGGGACAGATAACCTGTTCCAGACTGGCTTTGATTTCAGCAATGCGTTGGATGATGACGGCAAGTATTCCTTCCGCCTGACCGGGTTGGCCAAAGACGCAGATGCTCAGCAGGAGATGGCCAAGGAAAAACGCTATACCATTGCGCCTTCATTCAGTTGGCAGCCTGATGAGCATACCAACCTGACGCTGTATTCTTACCTGCAAAACGATCCTAACCTTGGCTACTACGGCTGGTTGCCGATGCAGGGAACGGTGGTCAACGCGCCTTATGGCAAACTGCCAACCAGCTTCAACGAAGGTGAAAAGAGTAACTTCTATTCGCGCCAGACGCGGATGTTTGGTTACAGCTTCTCTCATGATTTCGATGACACCTGGACCGTACGCCAGAACCTGCGCTATATGCAGCTGCACACCAACCAGAACAATATCTATGGCACCGGTGTAAACGCCGATAACACCACTCTGAACCGTAACTATATCGCTTCGGATGAACGCCTGAATAACTTCAGCGTCGATACTCAGGGCCAGGCCAGGTTTGCCACTGGCCGCGTGGATCATACGCTGCTGGCTGGCGTAGACTTTATGCGTATGAGCAATGATATTCAGGGCGGTTGGGGAGTGGCCAGTCCACTGGATCTGGCCAACCCGCAGTTTGGGAATTATACCAAGGGTGCGTTAAATCCAACCAGTAAGGTCAATGGCCAACGGCAGACGGGGATTTACCTGCAGGAACAGGCCGAGTGGAACCAATGGATCCTGACGGCCGGTACGCGTTACGACTGGGCTAAGAGCACCGTCGAAGATCGCACCGAAACGGCAACGGTGCCTTATAGCGAGCAGAAAGACCACCAGTCAACCAATCGTATTGGCCTGAACTATCTGTTCGACAACGGCATCTCGCCGTATGTCAGCTATGCACAATCCTTCGAGCCGAACGTAGGCGCAGGTTATGACGGCAAAGCCTTCGTGCCTTCCAAAGGCGAACAGTATGAAGCTGGCGTGAAGTACATGCCAAAAGATCGCCCCGTCTCTGCCACCATTGCCATCTACCAACTGACCAAGTCAAATAACCTGGTCACGGATGTTGAGCATGCCGATAAAGGTTGGTTCCAACAGCAAACCGGGGAGATCCGCTCTCGCGGCGTAGAGTTGGAAGGCAAAGCGGCGCTGACGGCTAACGTCAACCTGCTGGCGTCCTATACCTATACCGATGCTGAATACACCGAAGACACCACCAACCAGGGCAATACGCCAGCGATCATTCCTAAGCATATGGCCTCGCTGTGGGGAGATTATACCTTCCATGAAACCGCATTGAGTGGTTTGACGCTGGGCGCGGGTGTGCGTTATACCGGCTCAACCTATGGTGACGAAGCCAACACCTTCAAAGTGCCGGACTACACCGTGTGGAATACCGTGATCAAGTATGATTTGGCGCGCTTCAACCTGCCAGGTTCTTCCGTAGCGCTTAACGTTAACAACCTGTTTGATAAAGAGTATGTCTCTAGCTGTTTCGCCACCTATGGCTGTTTCTGGGGGGCAGAACGTCAAGTGGTCGCCACGGCAACCTTCAGTTTCTAATCGGCTAACGGGAGCGGCCTTTGGTCGCTCCCTGCCAAGCAGGGCCTATGCAGGATAAACACCTTAATCGCGATGCTACGTTCCAGCTCGACCGTGTTAGCTTTGCCGTGCCAGGGCGGGTGTTGTTACAGCCGCTATCATTGGCCTTTCCTCAAGGCAAAGTGTGTGGATTGATTGGGCATAATGGCTCCGGCAAATCCACGTTGCTGAAAATCCTCGGTCGTCACCAAAATCCTACCTCCGGCCAGGTGCTGCTTAACGGGCAACCGCTGGGCCAATGGGACAGCAAAGCTTTTGCTCGTCAAGTGGCCTACCTGCCGCAGCAATTGCCAGCAGCGGAAGGGATGACGGTGCGCGAACTGGTCGCCATCGGGCGCTACCCGTGGCACGGCGCGTTAGGCCGTTTCAAGGTCGGCGATCGCGAGCTGGTAGAAGAGGCGATCGGGCTGGTGGGGCTCAAATCCTTTGCCAACCGCCTGGTAGACAGCCTCTCCGGCGGTGAACGTCAACGGGCCTGGCTGGCGATGATGGTCGCGCAGGATAGCCGTTGTCTATTGCTGGATGAACCGACCTCGGCGTTGGATATTGCCCATCAGGTTGAAGTGCTGGCGTTGATCCAACGCCTGAGCCACGAGCGCGGCTTGACGGTGATTGCAGTGCTGCATGACATCAACATGGCGGCTCGTTATTGCGACCATCTGGTGGCGTTACGCGGCGGCGAAATGATTGCCCAAGGGTCATCGCTCGAACTGATGCAAGGGCCGGTGCTGGAACAGATCTACGGCATCCCGATGGGCATATTGCCGCATCCAAGTGGCGGTGCACCAGTGAGCTTCGTTTATTAATGTCTATCTCTGCCGATTTTCATCATGACCCGCTGCGCCGGCGTTTATTAACGGCGATGGCGTTATCGCCTCTGTTGTTTTCTTTACCGTCGCGTGCGACAGGTTTACCCGATATCACCCGTATCGCGGCATTGGAGTGGCTACCGGTCGAGCTACTGATCGCACTGGGCGTGATGCCGCAGGCGGTGGCCGATATCCACAACTACAACCTGTGGGTACAAGATCCTCGGTTGCCGGACTCGGTGATCGACGTCGGTCAACGTACCGAACCTAATCTGGAGCTGTTGCAACAGCTCAAACCTTCTCTGATCCTGCTTTCCAAAGGCTATGGCCCTACGCCACAAAAACTGCAGCCTATCGGCCCGACGATGGAGTTTGGCTTTAACGACGGCAGCGGTAGACCGCTCACCGTGGGCAAAAACTCGTTGCTGCAATTGGCACAGCGGATAGGTCTGGAAACGCGGGCTACCCAGCATCTGCAACAGTTTGATGCGTTTATGCGGGAGGCGCGTAACCGCCTGGCGGGGTATCGGCAACAGCCGCTGCTGCTGTTTTCTTTGCTCGATCCTCGGCACGTATTGGTGATCGGCCAGAAGAGCCTGTTTCAGGAAGTGATGGATCAGCTAGGCATCGAGAATGCCTGGCAGGGGGAAACCAACTTCTGGGGGACCTCGGTGGTGGGGATCGAACGTCTGGCGGCAATAAAAAATGCGCGAGCGATTTATCTCGATCACGATAATCAAGCCATGATGGATAAGGTCAGCAAGACGCCGTTGTGGCAGGCCTTACCGTTTATCCGCCAGGGCCAACTGCGGCAGGTGCCTGCGGTGTGGTTCTACGGCGCCACGCTGTCGGCCATGCGTTTTTGCCGCTTGCTGGAGCAGGCGCAGGAGACTCGCTCATGAGTACACGCCTGCGTATCTTGCCGATAGCGCTGATCCTGTTATTGCTGGCCGCGGCGGGTAGCCTGACGCTCTTCAACCTGTTGCATCAACTGACGTGGAGCCAGTGGTCGCAGGCGTTGGTACAGCCAGATATCGACAATGTCGACCAGATGTTGTTCCACTACAGCCTGTTGCCACGCCTGTCAGTGTCGTTGCTGGTGGGGGCCGGACTGGGATTGGTCGGCGTACTGTTTCAGCAGGTATTACGCAATCCTTTGGCGGAACCTGCCACGCTCGGCGTGGCTGCCGGAGCTCAGTTAGGCTTGACGATTGCCACGCTGTGGATGCTGCCTGGGGGCGAATTGACCCAACAGCTGGCGGCGATGGTCGGAGCCATTGCGGTCGGCGGGCTGGTGTTCGGCGTTGCCTGGGGCAAACGGATGTCGCCCGTGACGTTGATTCTGGCCGGTCTGGTACTTGGCCTGTACTGCGGGGCAGTCAATAGCTTGCTGGCGTTGTTCAATTACGATCGGTTGCAAGGCCTGTTCCTGTGGAGCACCGGAGCGCTAAATCAGCAGGATTGGGGGACGGTGCAGTTTATCCTGCCGCGCTTGCTGCTGGTTGCCGTACTGGCCGCGTTATTGATCCGCCCATTAACGCTGTTAGGGCTGGACGACGGTGTGGCACGTAATCTGGGCCTGGGCCTGGCAATGTCGCGCTTTGCCGCGTTGGCGGTGGCGATTGTGTTCAGCGCCATGTTGGTCAATGCGGTCGGCGTGATCGGTTTTATCGGCCTATTTGCCCCGTTGATGGCCAAGATGCTGGGAGCTCGCCGTTTGGTCCACCGCATGATGTTGGCTCCACTATTGGGGGCATTGCTGCTGTGGTTGACCGATCAGGTGATGATCTGGCTGACGTTGGTATGGCGTGAAATCCCGACCGGTGCGGCGACGGCACTGATTGGTGCGCCGTTGCTGCTTTGGTTGTTACCACGCTTACGCAGCAGCGCAACCCCTCCGCCGATGGACTTAGGCGACAAAGTGCCTGTCGAACGTGGCAACTTGCCGATATGGATCCTGCTGGGGAGCGTTTTACTATTGGCCGGGATTGCGGTGGCGCTGATGTTTGGGCAAAACCCCCACGGCTGGCACTGGAGCGTAGGCGGTGAATTACAGGCGCTGATGCCTTGGCGCTGGCCACGAGTGGTTTCTGCCCTGGCGGCCGGGATGATGCTGGCGGTAGCCGGAACGCTGATCCAGAAACTGACCGGTAACCCGATGTCCAGCCCGGAAGTGCTGGGGATCAGTTCCGGCGCGGCTTTCGGCGTGGTGATGATGCTGTTTATCGTCCCTGGTGATGCTTTTATGTGGCTGTTACCCGCCGGGAGTCTGGGGGCGGCGGCTACGCTGTTGATCATCATGATTGCGGCTGGGCGCGGCGGATTCTCTACCGAACGCATGCTGTTGGCGGGGATCGCCCTCAGCACCGCCTTTAGCACGACCATTTTCCTGCTGTTGGCCAGTGGCGATCCCCGTATGGGGGGGCTGTTGGTGTGGCTTTCCGGTTCTACCTACTCGGTGGATGCTCCGCAGGCAATACGTACGGCGGCGATTGCTGGCGTGTTGATAGTGTTGGCCCCACTGTGCAGACGTTGGCTGACAATTCTGCCGTTGGGCGGCGCTACAGCACGTTCCGTAGGGATTGCTCTGACGCCGACCAGGATGAGCATTTTGCTGCTGGCGGCAACGCTGACGGCGATGGCGACGCTAACCGTCGGGCCGCTGAGTTTTATTGGCCTGATGGCACCGCATATGGCCCGTATGTTGGGATTCCGCCGGGCGCTGCCCCAGATGGTGATTGCTGTGCTGCTAGGCGGCCTGCTGATGGTGTTTGCGGACTGGTGTGGCCGGATGGTGATGTTCCCTTACCAAATCCCTGCTGGGCTGCTGGCGACCTTTATTGGCGCACCGTACTTTGTCTATCTGCTGCGTAAGCAAACTTCGTAGATTATCTCGGTTACCACCTTTGCCACCAAGGGCTCAGCATTGCTGGGCCCTTGGTTTTTTCAGGCCGTTACAATGCATTGCGTGGCACTGCGCAAAGTTGAAAGTTAGGGGTAAAACGGCCGCCAGTCGGGCTGGTGAGATGAATATACTGCGGGTGGGTGCTCTGGATCTTTGTATCTGGAGCCTGAGCGAAAGGTACAAAGAGAAAAGCCCCAGGTCGATAATATCAACCCGAGGCCAACTCTAACGCTCGACAACGTTAGGTTAGCTTCTTACTCGCCGCGAGGCAAGGATAAGGAGGCATGATGCCAAACAGAGGAGATATCGTAAAACTGGTCGTTATCTGTACCACGGTAATCTTGTTGGTATGGATAACGCGCAGCAAGCTTTGTGAGCTGCGTATTCGATCGGGCAACACGGAGGTTGCGGCCATTTTGGCCTACGGATCCGAACGGTAAAGCAACCCAACGGCGGGGGCGAGCTCCCGCCCGTTGGTTGTAAGCGTACAGATCTACGAGCACCCATCTCATACAAACTCAAGCGACGGACTTACGGTTCGTCGTTTCAGACTGCTGACACACTTCATCCTTCTCTCTACAAGAGGCGCGGCATTGTGACCGTTCAGGTAAGTTCATGCCTGCCCTCTTACACATTCAGCAATATTGCCACTGTCATTTAGCGCTTTTTTTCAGGCCGTTACAATGCATTGCGTGGCACTGCGCAAAGTTGAAAGTTAGGGGGAAAACGGCCGCCAGTCAGGCTGGTGAGATGAATATACTGCGGGTGGGTGCTCTGGATCTTTGTATCTGGAGCCTGAGCGAAAGGTACAAAGAGAAAAGCCCCAGGTCGATAATATCAACCCGAGGCCAACTCTAACGCCCAACAACGTTAGGTTAGCTTCTTACTCGCCGTGAGGCAAGGATAAGGAGGCATAATGCCAAACAGAGGAGATATCGTAAAACTGGTCGTTATCTGTACCACCGTAATCTTGTTGGTATGGATAACGCGCAGCAAGCTTTGTGAGCTGCGCATTCGATCGGGCAACACGGAGGTTGCGGCCATTTTGGCCTACGAATCCGAACGGTAAGGCAACCCAACGGCGGGGGCGAGCTCCCGCCCGTTGGTTGTAAGCGTACAGATCTACGAGCACCCATCTACAAATAAATATCCTCCGGCATAGCCGGAGGTTTTTCATATGCGCCTATAAGGCTCTCTTGCCAGCCGCGCCCTAACAGGCGCATTGCGATCTGACATTTGCATTTATGGGTTACTTACGGCCCGTAAACGGGCTACCTGGATACGGGATCGACAACTGCTCACCCATCTTATCCTCTTCCAACTGGTGCTTTATGTATTCTTGTATCCTGGCTGTGTTTTTCCCCACCGTATCAACGTAATACCCTCGGCACCAGAACTCCCTGTTACGGTATTTGAACTTCAAATCGCCAAACTGCTCATAAAGCATCAGGCTGCTCTTTCCCTTCAAGTATCCCATAAAGCCCGATACACTCATTTTGGGCGGGATTTCCAGAAGCATATGGATGTGATCCACACAGCATTCTGCTTCCAGAATATTCACGTTTTTCCATTCGCACAGCTTTCTTAAGATACTCCCTATCGCTTTGCGCTTTTCCCCGTAGAACACCTTTCTTCGGTACTTCGGCGCAAAAACTATGTGATATTTACAGTTCCATCGCGTGTGCGCTAAGCTCTTTTCGTCCCCCATAGGGACCCCCTTTTGATTTCTTGTTGAACGTTTGCAGTTGCCAGACCGCAAACTGTTTTAACAAATCAAAAGGGGTTTTTATAACTGGCTCAAAGCTGAAAGCTTTACGGAACCTCCAGCCTAGCTGGAGGTTTTCTGTGTACAACGAAAACGGCGAGCCTCAGGCTCGCCGTTGTTACGTCTAACGCTCAGGCTTACTTCAAACCAGCCGCTTCACGCAGCTGGGCTGCCTTATCGGTCGCTTCCCATGGGAAGTGTTCGCGGCCAAAGTGGCCGTAAGCTGCGGTTTCACGGTAAATCGGTTGCAGCAGGTCCATCATTTGGATCAGGCCATATGGGCGCAGATCGAAGAACTCACGCACCAGCAGGGTCAGTTGCTCGGTCGAGATCTTCTCGGTGCCGAAGGTTTCCACCATGATGGAGGTTGGTTCTGCCACGCCGATAGCGTAGGACACCTGGATCTCACAGCGATCTGCCAGACCCGCGGCCACGATGTTTTTTGCCACGTAGCGTGCAGCATAGGCCGCAGAACGGTCAACCTTGGAAGGATCCTTGCCGGAGAATGCGCCGCCACCGTGACGGGCCATGCCGCCGTAGGTATCAACGATGATTTTACGACCGGTCAGACCGCAGTCACCCATTGGGCCACCGATAACAAAACGACCGGTTGGGTTGATGTGGTATTTGGTGCCTGCGGTCAGCCACTCGGCTGGCAGTACCGGCTTGATGATCTCTTCCATCACCGCTTCTTGCAGATCTTTCAGCGCGATATCATCGGAATGCTGGGTGGACAGCACCACGGCATCGATGCCGACGATTTTGCCATCGTCATACTGGAACGTGACCTGGCTTTTGGCGTCTGGGCGCAGCCAAGGCAGGGTACCATTTTTACGCACTTCGGCCTGGCGTTGAACCAGACGGTGGGCGTAAGTGATTGGCGCAGGCATCAACACGTCGGTTTCATTCGAGGCATAACCGAACATCAGGCCCTGATCGCCAGCCCCTTGCTCCAGCGGATCGCTGCGGTCAACACCCTGGTTGATATCTGGTGATTGTTTACCGATGGCGCTCAGTACGGCACAGGAGTTGGCATCAAAGCCCATATCGGAATGGACATAGCCAATTTCACGCACGGTTTTACGGGTGATCTCTTCGATATCGACCCAGGCGCTGGTGGTGATCTCGCCGCCAACCAGCACCATGCCGGTTTTCACGTAGGTTTCGCAGGCTACGCGGGCTTTTGGATCCTGTTCCAGGATGGCATCAAGAACGGCATCCGAGATTTGATCGGCAATTTTATCCGGATGTCCTTCGGAAACAGATTCGGACGTGAAGAGGTGTTTAGCCATGGTGTTCTTTACCTTGCAAAAGACGGGTTGGAAATTACTGCACAGCGCTGGAGATCCGGGCATCAAAGCGAAGGGTCTTCCGCTGATGGCGAGATGCATCCTGCAACGCCCCTCAGGCAAAGCCGTTAAGCAGTTTATCGGTTAATCAGTATAGATGGATTAACATCTGGACGTCTATTTTAGGTCAGCCTTTAGCCGGATTGCCAGCAATTTTTTGCCCTAACGCTCTTTTGGGCAAACCGCTTGCCGCCATTTTCATCGCTTGAAACAGTTTCTGGCGAATTTTCATTTTGCATTTTGCCCGGGGGTCCGGTATAAACTGCGCGCGCGGTTCATTTGGTGCACAGCGTGTTGCAGAAAATTGAAACTTTCTGTAAACCCGGCAACGCCGCGCCATGATCTACCGTAGGTACCCAATGATGGGGCCGCCGCTTCATTGAACGTTCACGTTCTTATACTATATAGAGGCTTTGTCGTTCATCGCGAGCGGCATGCGTGGAGGTGGTTGGATTAATGATCCGTTGTCTACTGGTTGTTGGTTCTCAACAGCAGTGCCGTTCTGGCGCGCATTCTTGTGCTATTTCCCGTCTTGTCTCTACACCATCTACCCGATGTTACACACATCTGGGCGCTACTCAGGGTTCTCGGGCCGGTTAACGGCTGTCTGAAGCACTGAACAAGGGTAGCCTACAGCTCTCCTGTGGGATGATTCTTTACCCGATTCACGAGGTTTGAACAGGGTGTCTTACAATAAATCTATTGGGTATAAACCGATCGCTGACCACGAACGGCAGGTGAATTCACTGCTAAAATGGGGTGTTTCCGGGTTGTTCTCGCGGGTTGTAGCTGCGATAGTGGCTGACTATATCGTCAGTATGCAAGGTGAGGCGAGTAATGTCTGAAGATATGCCGATCCAACGCCCGTCAGTAGCGGGTGATAATTTATCTTTACGCTCCATGCAGGAGGTTGCCATGAATGATCGTAATGCCAGCAAGATGCTGCGCACTTATAACGTCGCCTACTGGGGCAACAATTACTTTGACGTCAATGAGCTGGGCCACATCAGCGTGTGCCCGGACCCAGACGTCCCGCATGCGCGCGTCGATCTCGCCGAGTTGGTGAAAGAGCGCCAAAAAGATGGCCAGCGCCTGCCCGCCTTGTTCTGCTTCCCGCAGATCTTGCAGCATCGCCTGCGTTCCATTAACGCCGCGTTCAAACGTGCGCGTGAATCCTTCGGCTATGAAGGTGGTTACTTCCTGGTTTACCCGATCAAGGTTAACCAGCACCGCCGCGTGATTGAATCACTGGTCAACTCCGGTGAACCACTGGGGCTGGAAGCGGGTTCCAAAGCGGAACTGATGGCGGTACTGGCCCATGCCGGTATGACCCGCTCGGTGATCGTCTGTAACGGCTACAAAGACCGTGAATATGTTCGTCTGGCGCTGATCGGTGAAAAGCTGGGGCACAAAGTGTACCTGGTGATCGAGAAGATGTCGGAAATCCAGATGGTGCTGGAAGAAGCTGAGCGCCTGAATGTCGTACCACGCCTGGGCGTGCGTGCCCGCCTGGCCTCACAAGGGGCAGGTAAATGGCAGTCGAGCGGTGGTGAGAAATCCAAGTTCGGTCTGGCCGCCATTCAGGTATTGAAGCTGGTGGAGACCCTGCGTGAAGCGGGCCGCCTGGATAGCCTGCAATTGCTGCATTTCCACCTGGGTTCTCAGTTGGCCAATATTCGCGATATCGCCACTGGCGTACGTGAGTCTGCGCGTTTCTATGTCGAGCTGCATAAGCTGGGCGTAAACATTCAATGTTTCGACGTAGGTGGCGGCCTGGGTGTGGATTATGAAGGCACCCGTTCGCAGTCCGACTGTTCGGTCAACTATGGCCTGAATGAATATGCCAACAACGTGATTTGGGGGATCGGTGATGCCTGTAATGAGCATGGCCTGCCGCATCCAACGGTGATCACTGAGTCTGGCCGTGCCGTAACTGCCCACCATACGGTGCTGGTTTCCAACGTTATTGGCGTTGAGCGCAACGAATTCTGTGAGCCGGTTCCTCCGGTCGAAGATGCGCCGCGCGCTCTGGAAAGCATGTGGGAAACCTGGCAGGAAATGAACGAGCCGGAAAACCGTCGTTCGCTGCGTGAATGGTTGCACGATAGCCAGATGGATCTGCACGATGTGCATACCCAGTATGCCCATGGTATGTTGGATCTGACCAAGCGTGCCTATGCCGAGCAGCTGTATCTGAATATCTGCAACAAGATCCAGCAGCAGCTCGATCCGAGCAATCGCGCGCACCGGCCAATCATTGATGAATTGCAGGAGCGGATGGCGGACAAGTTCTACGTCAACTTCTCACTGTTCCAGTCGATGCCGGATGCCTGGGGTATCGACCAACTGTTCCCGGTCTTGCCGTTGGAAGGCTTGGACAAGCCGCCGGAAGGCCGTGCGGTATTGCTGGATATCACCTGTGACTCCGATGGCACCATCGATCACTATATTGATGGTGACGGCGTAGCCACTACCATGCCGATGCCGCCGTACGATCCGGAAAACCCGCCTCTGCTGGGGTTCTTTATGGTTGGTGCCTATCAGGAAATCCTGGGCAATATGCACAACCTGTTTGGCGATACGGCGTCGGTGGATGTGTTTGTGTTCCCTGATGGCAGCGTAGAAACCGAGCTGTCTGATGAAGGCGATAGCGTAGCCGACATGCTGGAATACGTGCAGCTCGATCCGATCGCGCTGCTGGCTAAATTCCGCGATCAGGTGAAAGAAACCGATCTTGACGCGGAGTTGCAGGCGCAATTTGTCGAAGAGTTCGAGGCTGGTCTGTATGGCTATACTTATCTCGAAGATGAGTAAGTTATGCCGATAGGCTGACATACTTCCTATCCAGGGGCGCGGCAGAGGCTGCGCTCCTTCATTTTTCCCTCTTAGCCCTTACCCCGCCAAATTAGAAATTCCATTTAAACTTTCAACGTATTAATGCAGCGTTCCCAGTTATCACAAATTTGTGAACTCTCCGTGAGGATTTGGTCACGACTTTCTCTGTAGTTTGTCATTGTCGGTGAATAGCACCAGAGGTAACGATGATGATCAACAGACGGTATTTTATTCTGGGCGGCGGGGCACTCTCTGTGGCCTATGCCGTGGGCGTGCTGCCTGCCCTTTTTTCTCGTTCGGCGATGGCGGAGACGTTTGCCGTCAACTATACCGCAGAGCAATGGCGGCAACGGCTCTCTGCCAGCCAATATGCGGTTTTGCGCGAGGAAGGCACAGAGCCCCCTTACAGCAGCTCGCTTAACGATGAGCATCGCGAGGGGCAGTTTGCCTGTGCGGGTTGCCAGCAGGCGCTGTTTTCTTCCCACACCAAGTTTGACAGCCACACCGGCTGGCCCAGTTTCTGGCAACCCCTCGAACAGGCGGTGGCGACGCGTAAGGATCGAACGCTGGGCATGGTCCGCGAAGAGGTGCATTGCAGTCGCTGTGGTGGGCATTTGGGGCACGTATTTGATGATGGCCCGCAACCCACCGGTTTGCGCTACTGCATGAATGGCATCGCCATGCGGTTCACGCCAAGCTCTGCCTAACCAGAATAGTGAGGAATAACATGAGAAACGTAGACAAAACGCTACCATCGCTGGGTAAATACGGCATATGGGGCGCGATAGTGGTTGCCGCCGGATTCTGTTTGCAGAGCGTGGCTTGGCCACTTGGTGATGCCGAGGCGGCGGTAGCGATCCCTGCGCCGGTAATAGACGAAGCGCCGACGACATCGCGCTCGGAAACCGCGATCTTTGCCGGTGGTTGTTTCTGGGGCGTACAAGGGGTGTTCCAACATGTTAAAGGCGTGACCAATGCCATATCCGGTTATACCGGAGGTGCGGCACAAACGGCTAATTATGAGGCCGTCAGTGGAGGGGATACCGGCCATGCAGAGTCGGTGCAGGTCACCTTTGATCCACAGCAGATTACCTATGGCCAACTGCTGCAAATCTATTTTTCGGTAGTACATAACCCAACCGAGCTCGATCGCCAAGGGCCGGACAGTGGCACGCAATATCGCTCAGCCGTTTTCCCACTGACGGCGTCACAACAGCAGGTTGCCAAGGCTTATATTGCACAGCTGGATGCCAGTAAACGCTTTGCCAAACCGCTGGTGACCCGCATTGAGGACAATGGTCATTTTTATCCTGCCGAGGCTTACCACCAAAACTATCTCACCCTTAACCCGGATCAGCCCTATATCGTGGTGAATGATTTGCCGAAGGTAAAACAATTACAGCAGTTGTTCCCGGTGCAATATCGCACAGAGCCGCTATTGGTTAACTGATGACAGGTTGTCTCTTCTATACTTGGTAATGACGAGTACCTTGAAGAGTGAACCAATTGCGGCGATAATCTACCCATTGAAACAGACATCGAATAAATCCCTTTCTCGTCGGGCTAACGACGCGGGAGGGATTTTTTTTTGCTACCGCCCAAGCGTCCGGCTACGGGCGAACCGTTGAAAAATGAGGGTAAATATGAGTACCTTAGGCCATCAGCCCGATAATTCCTTAGTGTCCAACGCCTTTGGTTTCCTGCGCTTTCCGCTGAACTTTATGCCTTACGATAGCGATGCAGAGTGGGTGATCACCGGTGTTCCTTTTGATATGGCTACCTCCGGCCGCGCCGGTGGGCGTCATGGCCCTGCGGCGATCCGCCAGGTTTCTACCAATCTGGCATGGGAAGGGGCGCGCTGGCCTTGGAACTTTGATCTGCGCGATCGTCTGAACGTGGTCGATTGTGGTGACGTGGTATTCAACTTTGGTGATGCCCAGGATATGAGCGACAAACTGCAGGCGCACGCAGAAAAACTGCTGGCAGCCGGCAAACGCATGCTCTCTTTCGGTGGTGACCACTTCGTTACGCTGCCGCTGCTGCGCGCGCATGCCAAGCATTTTGGCAAAATGGCGTTGGTGCATTTCGATGCCCATACCGACACCTATGCCAACGGCAGCAAGTTTGACCACGGCACCATGTTCTTCCATGCGCCGAACGAAGGCCTGATCGATCCCAACCATTCCGTGCAAATCGGTATCCGTACCGAGTTCGACCGTGACAACGGCTTCACGGTACTGGATGCTGCGCAGGTTAACGATCGTGGCGTGGACGATCTGCTGGCGCAGATCAAACAGATCGTTGGCGATATGCCGGTTTATCTCACCTTCGATATCGACTGCCTGGATCCGGCTTTCGCACCTGGCACCGGCACCCCGGTGATCGGCGGCCTGACCTCCGATCGCGCCCTGAAACTGGTGCGTGGTATGCAGTCACTGAACATTGTCGGCATGGATGTGGTAGAAGTGGCTCCGGCTTACGACCAGTCTGAGATCACCGCACTGGCAGCGGCAACGCTGGGCCTGGAAATGTTGTATCTACAGGCGTCCAAAAAGCAGGCATAGTCAGATTGCTGGATGGGGAGGGGCGCTGTATGCTGCGCCCCGAATCTCCCGCACCCCATCATGAAAATATTGCCGTGAAGATAAAGTGTATTTCGCGTTTACGGAGGAACCGTGCTGACTAAACCATCTATACGCCTCAACAAATATATTAGCGAGAGCGGTATCTGCTCGCGTCGCGATGCCGATCGTTACATCGAACAGGGCAATGTTTTTATCAACGGTAAGCGCGTGGCGCTCGGCGATCGGGTATTCGCTGGCGACGTGGTCAAGGTTAACGGGCAGCTGATTGAACCCCGTAACGAAGACAACCTGATTTTTATTGCGCTGAACAAGCCGGTGGGGATCGTCAGTACCACCGAAGACGGTGAGAAAGACAATATTGTCGATTTCGTCAACCACAGCACCCGTGTCTTCCCGATTGGACGCTTGGATAAAGATTCGCAGGGGCTGATCTTCCTCACCAACCATGGCGATCTGGTGAACAAGATCCTGCGTGCCGGTAACGACCACGAGAAAGAATATCTGGTCACGGTTAACAAACCGGTGACCGACGATTTTATCCGTGGTTTGGGTGCCGGAGTGCCGATGCTGGGCACGGTGACCAAGAAATGTAAGGTGAAGAAAGAAGCCCCCTTTGTATTCCGTATCGTGCTGGTGCAGGGGCTTAACCGCCAAATCCGCCGCATGTGTGAACATTTTGGATATGAGGTGACCAAGCTGGAGCGCACCCGCATCATGAACGTGGGCCTGTCTGGGCTGCCGTTAGGGGAATGGCGCGATCTGACGGACGACGAACTGGTTGAGTTGTTTAAGTTGATCGAGGACTCGTCCTCAGAGGCCAAACCCGCCAAGAAAGCGGCCAAGCCCAAGCCGGCGGTAAAAAAACCGGTGAGCGGCGGGCAGAAAGCCGCGGATAAAGCGGGCAGTCAAGCTCCAGCGCGTAAGCGTTTTGCTCAGCCAGGGCGCAAGAAGAAAGGGCGCTAAGTCGGCGTTTTCTGCCAATCACTACGGATTAAACGGCCTCAGTCTTGATGACTGGGGCCGTTTTGCTTTGTTTTCACCCCTGGTGCATTTTTTCGTGATCCACTCCGCAGTTGTAACTTTAAAATAACCAATCATTAACATTCTTCCCTTTGCTGGCTTGACGAAAGATTCGCCATATCTATAGTGACTGTATTAAATAAGAAACTGAGTTTCATATATGAAACAATCAGATAGAGGACAGAAGCAATGAGCTGGAAGAACGTGTGCGAAGTGTCTCAAGTTAAAGAAGATTTTCCTTTCTCCGCCAATATTGAGGGAAAAGAGGTCGGCGTCTATTTGATCGACGGTCAATATTACGCGCTGGAAGACGTCTGTCCGCATGCCTATGCCTTGCTCAGCCAAGGGTTTGTCGATGACGGAAAAGTGGAGTGTCCACTGCACGAAGCGGTGTTCGATGTGCGTAGCGGCCAATGCCTGCGCGAACCCGGTGGCCGTGATCTGCAAACCTACCCTACCCGGGTGATCGACAATCAAATCCAAATCACCTTTATCGCGGAGGAATAAGCATGCAGCACATTACCGATTTCAACCCTTGGCTGCCGGATACCCAACAGGTTATCCCGGCGCGTGAGGGCGGCAACGGCCAAATCCATCAACCCGGCCAGTTTCAGAATGTGATCTGGCAAACCCGGGCGCGCGTGCCAGACGGGTTTGAAACCGCGCTGGTAGCCGCGCTGGAAGAGATCTTCGAGCAAGGGGCGGAGGAGCTGGAGCAGATCGTCAGCGCGCTCAATCAGCGTCGCCTGTTCGATCGCAGTGGTCAGCCATGGAATGAAGCCACGTTCCGCGAATTCCTACACGTCAACGGTTTCTGAGCCGCACAGGGAGAAGGACAATGACAGCAAACACAGCATCCTCCGCGCAGACGGTACAAGACTATCTGGATCAGGGCCTGCGCGGTATGTGGTACCCGGTATTGGCCAGTTGGGAAGTGGGTAACAACCCGGTGGGCATCACCCGTCTTGAACAACAGATTGTGGTGTGGCGCGATAAACAAGGGGCGATCCACGCACTGGAAGATCGTTGCCCGCATCGTGGCGCGCGCCTGTCGATGGGCTGGAACCTTGGCGATCGTATTGCCTGCTGGTATCACGGCGTTGAAGTGGGTGGCGATGGCGAGGTTAAAGATGTGCCAGCGGTAGACCGCTGCCCGCTGGTAGGGCAAAAATGCCTGAAATCCTACCCGGCGAAAGAGGCTTACGGTGCGGTGTTCCTGTATTTCGGCGTCACCGCCGACGAACAGCCTGCCGAACTGAGCTTCCCGCAGGAACTGGCGGATGAGGCCAATTACAGTAACTTCCTGTGTACCGCCAGCTGGGACTGTAACTATCAATACGCATTGGAAAACGTGATGGATCCGATGCATGGCACCTACCTGCACTCTTCATCACATTCGATGGCGGAAGGGGATCGCAAGGCCGATATGGCGCTGGAACCTACCGACAGCGGTTTCATCTTTAAAAAGAACGGCCAGATTGGCGTGAACTTCGACTGGGTCGAATTTGGCAGCAGCGGTGCCTATTGGATGCGCCTGTCGATCCCTTACAAAAAGCGTTTTGGGCCGGGCGGCCACTTCTGGATCATCGGCATGGTGGTGCCGGAAGATAAAGATCACTGCCGGGTATTCTTCTGGCGTATCCGCAAAGTGAAAGACTGGCAGCGTGACGCATGGCGTTTTATGTACCGCAACCGTCTGGAAGAACTGCACTGGGACGTACTGGAGCAGGATCGCATCGTGCTGGAGAACATGGCACCGAACGCGCGCGGTCGTGAATACCTGTATCAGCATGACGTGGGCCTCTCCCGCCTGCGCCGTATGATGCAGAAAGAGGCACAAAAGCAGCTGGCAACGCTCAGCGAGCTGGAGGCGGCACAGTGAGCGGCTTGCTGGCAGGAAAGCGTATCGTAGTCACCGGAGCGGCGCGTGGGCTGGGGCGCAGCTTTGCCGCCGCAGTGGCTCAGGCCGGGGCCAGCGTGGTGATGTGCGATATCCTGGCGGAGGAGTTGCAGGACAGCGCCGCTAGCCTGCGTGAGCAGGGGGCACAGGTTGAAGCTCAGGTTATCGATCTGGCTTCACCGCAATCCATCACTGCGGCGTTCAGTGCGATTGCCAAGGGCGGCGCGATCGACGGGCTGGTGAACAACGCCGCGATGGCAACCGGTGTCGGTGGCAAAACCATGATGGAATACGACATTGAGCTGTGGGACAAGGTCATGCAGGTCAACGTGCGGGGGACCTGGTTGGTGAGTCAGGCGGCGGTGCCATTATTAGCCCAAACGCCGCATGCCAAAATCGTCAACGTTGCCTCGGATACCGCCTTGTGGGGCGCGCCCAAACTGATGGCCTATGTGGCGAGCAAAGGGGCGATCATCTCGATGACCCGCTCCATGGCACGTGAGCTGGGGCCGCAGGGCATCTGCGTCAACTCCATTGCACCGGGCCTGACGCGCGTTGAAGCCACTGAGTATGTCCCTGCCGAACGGCATCAGCTTTACGAGCAGGGCCGGGCACTGGCAGGCGCACAGCATCCGGACGATGTGACCGGTAGCGTGCTCTATCTGCTGTCGCCGCTGGCGGATTTTGTCACCGGCCAACTGATACCGGTCAACGGTGGTTTTGTGTTTAACTGACCGCCTGACGGACAGGCAAACATTTTAGGAGCAGCACATGGCAGACGATCAAGCGTGTAAATATCTGATCCCGGGGCTGGATCGCGGGTTACAACTGCTGCTGGCCTTCGGCGAGCAGCATAAGGAAATGACCTTTGCAGAATTACATCGCCTGGTCGATATGCCAAAGGCAACTGCCTATCGCGTGGTGCAAACGCTGGAGCATCTGGGCTTTTTGGAGCGCAATCCGCGCACCAACACCTTTGCGTTGGGGATCAAAGTGCTGCGTCTGGGCTTTGAATATATCGCCTCGTTGGATGTGGCCCAGGCTGGTCAACCGGTGATCGAGCAATTGCGCGATCGCAGTCAATGCAGCAGCCATCTGGCGATCCGCGATGGGCATGATGTGATCTATATCGCCCGCGTCAGCGCGGCTGGCTCGCAGATCAACCAGGTCAGCGTGGGTACCCGTTTACCGGTGCACCGTACCTCGCTTGGCCGGATGCTGCTGACCAGCACCAGCCGGGAAGAGTTTGAACGCCTGTTCCCGCATGAAGCCTTGCCCGATGCGGCTCCAGGGACACCGGCCAATCGCGAAGCGCTGTGGCAGATGGTGCAGCAGGATAAGGCCCGTGGCTATGTGATTGGCGAATCCTTCTACCGCCACGGCATTTCCTCGATCGTCTATCCGATCTTTAACCGCGAGCAGCGGGTAGAGGCGGTGGTCAGCATTATGGTGCCGTCCGATGAGATCCCAAAGGCCGATCGCGAGCGGTTGCGCATGGAAGTCCGGGACGCTGCGGTGAAAATTTCCGGCCTGTTGGGCGCGCCACCGCAGGCTAACGTCGGCTAACTAGCCAAACGCTTTGTTGTCTGGGCGAAGCTATTCGCCCACTACCAATCACTCAGGCAGGGATAAGACTCATGAGCTTCATGGGCCGGGGTCGATCATGTCTGAAAAACGCATTCAGCGAGAACGTGAGGCACAATAATGAGCATAACCGGAATCGAAAAGCTGGAATTTGGCGTTGAAGATCTGCCAACGTGCGAAAAGTTTATGCAGGACTTCGGTCTGCAACCAACGCTACAGCATTGGGGCGAACCGCGCCGTGAATTTACCACGTTGAGCGGGGCTAGCGTGGTGCTGTATCCGCAAGACAGCGAGGTCTTACCGGCCGCGTTTGAGGCAGGTTCGACCTTGCGCCGTATGACCTGGGCAGTTGAAAGCCCTGCGGCGCTGGCTGCGTTGCAACCCCTGTTGGCGCAGATGCCTGGCTTTCGCCACGTCGGCGAAGAGTTGGAATGCCGCGATCCCAACGGTATGACGCTGCGTTTTGCCGTTACTGCGCAGCAACCGGTGGAGCTGCCCGTTTCGCCGATCAACCAATGGGGCGATGTACGCCGCATCGACCAGCCTAGCCCGGTTTATGCCAAAGCCGAGCCGGTCAATATCGGTCACGTAGTGTTCTTCGTTGAGGATTTGGCTGCTACCGAACGCTTCTACTGCGATCTGCTCGGTTTCCAGGTTTCCGACCGCTATATCGATCGCGCCGTCTTCCTGCGCACCCAGGCACGCGGTGGCCATCACAACCTGTTCCTGCTGAAACTGCCTAACCGCCCACGGGGCCTGAACCATGTCGCCTTCACCGTACGCGATATCCATGAAGTGATCGGCGGCGGCATCGCGATGAATAAAGAGCAGTGGAGCACCTTTATAGGCCCAGGCCGCCACCCGATCTCCTCGGCTTATTTTTGGTACGTCAACAGCCCGACCGGCGGTGCCTTTGAGTATTACACCAATGATGACTACCTGACGGAAAACTGGCAGCCGCGTGAGCTGGAGCATTCGCTGGTCTCGTTTACCGAATGGGCGGTCGAAGGCGGGATCGATCACGATACCCGCCGCCAACATAAGAAGCCGGGGGCGGTATGAGTCAACCAACCCGTGCAGGCATTGTCATTATCGGCGGCGGCCAGGCTGGTGGTTGGGCAGCGAAAACGCTGCGCGATCGCGGTTATAGCGGCAGGTTGTCGGTGATCAGTGACGAGCCTTATGATTTTTACGAACGCCCACCGCTCTCCAAGGCGGCGCTGTTGGATGGCAATGCGCCACTCAGCCGCCTGTTCAGTGAAGAGGTGGTGGCCGGGATGAATATCGATTGGCACCGCCCGCTACGTGCCGAAGCCATCGACGGACAGCAGCAAATCGTCACGCTCAGCGACGGCAGCCAGCTGCAGTTTGATCAACTGCTGATTGCGACCGGTGGCCGACCACGCCTGCCGGATGCCAACTGGGCCAAGCACCCGCGAGTGATGACCCTGCGTTCCTGGGATGATGCGGCACGCCTGCGCCAGGGCCTACAGCAATGCCAAAAGCTGGCGATTGTGGGTGGTGGTTGGATCGGGCTGGAGATTGCCGCTTCGGCCCGCAAGCTGGGTGTTGACGTGACGGTGTTTGAGCGCCAAGCCGCGCTGTGTATGCGTAGCGTAGGGGCTAGCGTTTCCCAGGCATTGTTGGAACTGCATCAACAGCAAGGCGTCACCGTGCATTGCGACTGCGGCGAAATCACGCTTGAAGATCGCGAGGGTGAAGCCTGGATTGGCAGCGCCAGCAGTGCTGCGCAGCCCTTCGACCTGGTGGTCGTTGGCATTGGCGTTGAACTGAATCTGGAACTGGCCCACAGCGCCGGGCTGAAGCTTGAGGGCGGGATCGTCGTAGATGGGCAAGGGCGTACCAGCCACCCGGCCATTTTTGCTGCAGGCGATGTTGCGCGCCATCCCACTCTCGGCCTGTGTCTGCAATCCTGGGCCTACGCACAGAATCAGGCGATCAGCACCGCTTGCGCGATGTTGGATGCGTTTGCCGCACCTTACGATGATGTTGCCTGGCTGTGGTCGGATCAATACGACGCCAATATCCAAATCCTGGGCGTCCCTACCGGCGGCGTTCACCAGATAGTGCGCCGTACGCCGCAGTCACAACTGTTCTTCACCCTGAATGCCGATCGGCAACTGGTGCAACTGGTGGCGTTTAACGACGCGCGCACCATCAAGCTGGGTAAACGCTGGCTGGCCAGCGGCCGGGTACTGGATCCGCAGCAACTGGCGGATGTGGAATTTTCTCTGATGGCGTTGAAATAACGCCCGACCCAAAGGGAGCGTTTTATGACTACGCAAGATATTGACGCCCGCAGCGGTCGGGTGGGGGATGCTGTTGCCGAAAATTCACCAACCAGCGTGCGTTGGTCGGTGCCGGCAGCCCTGTTTGCCTGCGTATTGCTGGCGTTTTTCGACAAGATCAGCATTGCTGCGCTGTTTTCTGACCACGAGTTTCAGCAGGCGATGGGCATCGGCTTTGATCCCACCCGGCTCGGGCTGCTGATGAGCGCCTTTTTGTTCTCCTACGGCTTCTCTTCGATGCTGTTGAGCGGCATTGGCGATCGGCTCAATCCGGTCAAGGTGCTGATTGGCATGATGGTGACCTGGGGCGTACTGATGGTGCTGATGGGGATGACGCGCTCTTATCACACCATGATGACGCTGCGTATCCTGCTGGGCATCGCCGAAGGGCCGCTGTTGCCAATGGCCTATGCCATCGTGCGCCAGGCTTTTCCGCAACGTCTCCAGGCGCGAGCCACCATGCTGTGGCTGCTGGGAACCCCGATTGGCGCAGCACTGGGCTTCCCGGTCACGCTGTTCATTCTCAGCCGCTTTAACTGGGAAACCACCTTCTTCTTTATGGCGTTTCTGACCGTGCCGGTGATGTTGCTGGTGCTGTTTGGTATGCGTCACCTTAACGTGGCACGTCCGGCGGCCAGCACCACCAGTAAACCGGCCGTTGCCGAGCGTAAGCAGCTGCGCCGCGAACTGTTCAGCACCCCGCATTTTTGGATGATTTGCCTGTTTAACATCGCGTTTCTCACCTACCTGTGGGGCATGAACGGCTGGCTGCCGAGCTATCTGATCGAAGGCAAAGGCATTCATCTGGAGCACGCCGGATACCTGTCGTCACTGCCGTTTATTGCCATGTTGCTTGGCGAGGTGGTGGGGGCCTGGCTGTCGGACAAGATGGATCGCCGCGCGTTGGCCTGTTTCATCTCGCTGTGCGGTGCCGGGATCGGTTTGGGTGTCGTTCTGTATATGCAGGGCACCTACAGCGTGATCGCCGCCATGTCCTTCAGCACCTTTATGTGGGGAGCCGGCGCGCCAAACATCTTCGCGCTGTTGGCCAAGGCCACCAGCAGCCGGGTGAGCGCTACCGCTGGTGGGGTGTTTAACGGATTGGGTAATTTTGCCGGCGCATTGGCACCGGTGCTGATGGGGGCTCTGATCGCCGCCACCGGCAATATGGATAACGGTTTGCTGTTCCTGGTGGTGATGGCCTTTGTTGGCTGCGCCATTCTGCTGCCGTTACTGAATAAGTATTGATGCAACGAAGGAGAGACAACATGTCCCAGGTTGAGAATAAAGCCGGCATCAAGCCGCAGGATCTGACGATGGAAAACTGGGTGGAATCGCGTATCGCCCGTTTTGAAGGCCGTAAATATGACTGGAACGCGCTGAAGTTCCAGGCCGATTACGATCCGAAGTACCGCCGTGCGCAGATGCGCTATATCGGCACCGGTGCCACCGGCGTCGTCAGCGACACCAACACCATTCCTGCGGGGAACTTTACCTTCTCCACCATGGTGCTGCCGTCGAAATGTGAAGGGCCATTGCACCTGCATGACGACGTTGAAGAAGTGTTCTTTATGCTCAAGGGCAAAATCACGCTGATGATCCAGGACGGCGAAGAGTATTACGAAACCATCCTGAAAGAGCGCGATCTGATTTCTGTCCCGGCGGGGGTTTATCGCGGCCTGTTCAATCACGGCGAAGAGGAAGCGCTGATGTGCGTGATGCTCGGTACTGCCAAGCCGGAAACCCCGACTTACCCGGCCGATCATCCGTTGTCGAAAGTGAAGCGCAACTGATGAACGGCTTACCGGAACGCCAGCAGGCGGATTGTGGAGGCCAGCGGCTAAGTTGGCGTGAAGCCGGGCATGGCCGGGCAGTAGTGCTGCTGCATGGCATCAGTTCCGGTTCTGCTTCGTGGGTGAAGCAGTTCAGCGATCGCGCCCTGACCGACAGCCACCGCCTGATTGCCTGGGATGCTCCGGGTTATGGCGGTAGCGCAGCGCTGGCACAGGCACAGCCAGATGCTGCCGCTTATGCCAACGCGCTGGTGGAGCTGATCGCCGAGTTGCAGTTGCAACAGCCGCTGATTGTGGGGCATTCGCTCGGTGCGTTGATCGGCAGTGCCTTTGCCGCTGCCAACCCGGATGGGCTGAGTGGACTGGTACTGGCCGATCCGGCTCAGGGTTATGCCACTGCGCCGCTGGAAAAACGCCAGCAGGTGTTTGGCCAACGCAAACAGATGATCGAAACGCTTGGCCCACAGGGCTACGGTGAACAGCGTGCGGCAGCATTGCTGCGTGACGATGCGGAACCACAGGATATTGCCTGGGTACGCAGCGGTATGCAGCAACTTGATCCGGCTGGTTTTCTCAGCGCCGCCTGGATGCTGGCCAATGACGATATCAACCGCTACCTGGTGCGCTATCGCGGCCCGTTACAGGTGTGGTGTGGCAGTGTTGATCGCATCACGCCGCCGGAAGGAGCCGCAACGTTGGCGCAACAGCATGATGCGACAATGCGTCTGATTGATGCAGCGGGGCATGCCAGCTATCTCGATGCGCCAGCGCGGTTTAACCGCTATTTGCAGGACTTTACGGGGGCAATCCAACCATGAATTTTCAGATTGAACGGCGAGTGGCGGTGGTCACCGGAGGATCCTCGGGGATCGGTTTTGAAACGCTGCGTCTGTTGCTGGCCGAAGGAGCGAAAGTCGCTTTCTGTGGCCGCAATCAGGACAAACTGGCCAGCGCCGAGGCCAGCCTGCGTGAAGAGTTCCCGCAGGCGGAGATCCTGGCGTTACGCTGCGACGTGCTCGACGCCGAGCAGGTTACCAAGTTTGCCGAGCAGGTCAGCACGCATTTTGGCGCAGTGGACATGTTGATCAACAACGCCGGGCAGGGGTTTGTGGCGCATTTTGATCAAACACCGCGCGAAGCCTGGTTGCATGAGGCAGAGCTGAAACTGTTCGGGGTGATCAACCCGGTGCAGGCCTTTTTACCGGCGTTGGAGCGCTCGGATATCGCCTCCATTACCTGCGTTAACTCACTGCTGGCTCTACAGCCGGAAGAGCACATGATTGCCACCTCGGCAGCCCGTGCCGCGTTGCTCAACATGACGCTGACCTTATCGAAAGAGCTGGTGAGCAAAGGGGTTCGCGTCAATTCCATCCTGCTGGGCATGGTGGAGTCGGGCCAATGGCGGCGGCGCTTTGCCGAACGCCAGGATCAACAACAAAGCTGGGAACAGTGGACGGCGGCGATTGCCGAGCGGCGTGGCATCCCAATGGGGCGTTTGGGTAAACCGCAGGAACCGGCACGGGCGCTGCTGTTTTTAGCCTCCCCCCTGGCCTCATTTACCAC
This sequence comes from Serratia sp. JSRIV006, assembly GCF_019968685.1. NCBI lineage: Bacteria > Pseudomonadati > Pseudomonadota > Gammaproteobacteria > Enterobacterales > Yersiniaceae > Serratia > Serratia sp. JSRIV006. The sequence continues at coordinate 4,614,957 of NZ_CP074137.1, read as the reverse complement.
CGGTGCGGCGCTGGACGTTTCCGGCGGTTTCAATCGCCATCTCTGACGGGACTGAAAAGATGAAGAAGATCATGATGATTGGCTATGGCGCGATGGCAAAAGAGGTGCTGGCGCGCCTGCCGGAGGGCGTGGCAGTCGGTTGGATCGTGGCACGGGAAACGCATCATGCCGAGATCGACGCAGCGTTTGCCGGACAGGTGCAGGCGCTGGCCCATCCTGACCAGTGTACCGAGCAACCAGATTTGGTGCTGGAGTGTGCCAGCCAGCAGGCGGTCGCCGAGTTTGGTGAGGCTATCGTTAAGCGTGGCTGGCGGCTGGCGGTGATCTCTACTGGCGCCCTGGCCGATGCCGCATTGCAACTGCGTTTGCAGCAGGCCTGCTCACGCTACCACGGGCGGCTGATCGTGCTGTCTGGGGCGGTGGCGGGTATGGATGGTCTGGCTTCGGCGCGAGAAGGCGGGTTGGACAGCGTGACCTACCAGTCCAGCAAAAGCCCGGCCAGTTGGCGCGGCAGCCCGGCGGAAAAGCTGATTAATCTGGATGCCGTCAGCGAAGCGCAGGTGTTCTTTGAAGGATCGGCACGTGAAGCCGCAAGCCTGTTCCCGGCCAACGCCAACGTAGCGGCCACTATTGCGCTGCATGGCTTGGGGATGGACGCCACGCGGGTACGCTTACAGGTAGATCCTCATACTCAACGTAATACTCACCGCCTACAGGTGTGTGGTCAGTTTGGCGAGCTCCAGATTGAGCTGTGCGGCACCCCGCTGGCCAGCAACCCGAAAACGTCAACGCTGGCGGCACTGAGTGCGGTACAAGCCTGCCGCAGTTTGGTGGACGGCGGTTTTATTGCCTGAATGGCAGGAGCAAAGCATGGAAACGTTAAAGATTTTTCTTGCCGGCCGCTGGTGCGAAGGGCGCGGCGAAGAGATGAGTTCAGTTTTCCCGGCGGATGGCAGCGTGAATGCTCGCCTGCGAGCGGCCAACGTCGAGGATGTGAATGAGGCGGTTGCGGCGGCAGAAAAAGCCTGGCGCGAGCCGAGCTGGCGTGGATTGGTGCCGCATCAGCGCGCGGCGATCCTGCATCGCGTCAGCGATTTGATTACTGAACAAGTGGAAGCCCTGGCGCAGTTGCAAACCCGTGACAATGGCAAACCGCTGGCGGAAACCCGTGGTCTGGTCATGAGTGCGGCGGCCACGGCTCGCTATTTTGCTGCCGCCTGCGAGGTGTTGGAGGGAGAGCTTCCCACCCAGCGTAACCGTGATGCGATGACGCTAAGCCAGTATCAGCCGTTGGGCGTGATAGCGGCGATCACGCCGTGGAACTCACCGATTGCCAGTGAAATGCAGAAGGTGGCTCCGGCGCTGGCGGCAGGGAATGCGGTGGTACTGAAACCGGCAGAGGCTACGCCGTTAATGGCGCTGAAACTGGCCGAACTGTTTGAACAGGCAGGCTTGCCTGCTGGCTTGCTCAGCGTATTGCCGGGCAAGGGCTCGGTGATTGGTGAAGCCTTGGCTCGCCATCCGTTGGTGAAAAAGATCTCCTTCACCGGCGGGACCTCCACTGGCCGTCATTTGGCGCATATTGCCGCAGAAAAACTGATCCCTACATCGTTAGAGTTGGGGGGCAAGTCGCCCACCATCGTGCTGGAAGATGCGGATCTGGAACAGGCGGCGCGTGGTATTTGTTATGGCATTTTCAGCTCGGCCGGGCAGGCGTGTATCGCCGGTTCACGGCTGTTTGTGCACCGCTCGCTGTATCATCCGCTGTTGACCCGTTTATGCGAGCTGACCGCCGGACTGCGTATTGGTAACCCGCTGCAAGCCGGTGTGCACCTCGGCCCGCTGATCAGCGACAAGCATCGCCAGAGCGTGGCGGACTACGTGGCCTTGGCCCAGCAGGAAGGGGGCCGGGTGCTCATTGGTGGTGAAGTTCCTGCCGATCCGCAGTTGGCCCAGGGCAGCTATTACCTGCCGACCATTATTGAAGGGCTGAGTAACAGTGCCCGCACCTGCCAGGAAGAGATCTTTGGCCCGGTGCTGGTGGTGATGCCGTTTGATGATGAACAGCAGTTGATCGAACAGGCCAACGACTCGATCTATGGCCTGGCTGCCGGGATCTGGAGCCGTGATTTTGCCCGCTCGATGGCGCTGGCAGAACAGCTGGAAACCGGCACCGTCTGGATTAATACCTACAAGACATTCTCGATTTCCACACCGTTTGGTGGCTTTAAACAAAGCGGCCTGGGGCGCGAAAAGGGCCTGCATGGCATCCAGGCCTATATGCAGCAAAAGAGTTTGTATCTCTCCCTCAGCAATCAGCCTAACCGCTGGAGCGACTGACGTACCCTACGATCAAAGACAAGAAGAAGGCAGATGATGAGCGAAAAAATTACGGTTGGTGAGGCGATAGCCCGAACGTTGGAACAGTACGAGGTGGCGGCAATGTACGGCATCATCTCGATCCACAATCTGCCGATTGCCGATGCCGTTGGGCAGCGTGGCGCGATCCGTTTTGTACCGGCGCGCGGTGAGGCAGGTGCTGTAACCATGGCCGATGCCCACGGGCGCTTTTCTGGCTTGGGGGTGGCGCTGACAAGTACCGGTGCCGGAGCGGGTAACGCCGTCGGTGCGATGATTGAAGCGCTGAATGCCAATACGCCGCTGTTGCATATCACCGGGCAGGTAGAGAAAGCCTACCTGGATGCGGATGCCGGGTTTATCCATGAAACCAAGGATCAACTGGGCTTCCTGCGCGCCTGTTCTAAACAGGCTTACCGGGTGAACTCGCCGGAGCAGGCGGTCGCGGTGATCCAGCGCGCCATTCTGGATGCGCAGACTGTGCCTTGTGGCCCGGTGGCGGTAGAGATCCCGATCGATATTCAGAACAGCCTGGTTCCCGCCAGCCTGGTAGGGAAGGTGGTGCTGCCTCCTGCTCTGCCTGCTGCGGACGAAGCTGCGGTTGAACGTCTTTACCAACAGGTGAAGCGTGCCAAGCGTCCATTGCTGTGGGTTGGTGGTGGTGCGCTGGCCTGTCGTGAGGCGGTGAAACAGTTGGCGGATGCCGGTGTGGTAGTGATCTCCAGCACCCATGGGCGTGGGATTTTACCGGATAGCCATCCGCGCAGCCTGCGGGCCTTCCACAACTCACCAAGCGTTGAGGCGATCCTGACGCAGTGTGATTTGACGCTGGTGGCCGGTTCCCGCCTGCGTAGTAACGAAACTCGTACCTGGTCACTCCCTCTGCCGCGTCCGCTGGTACAGATTGATATCGATCCGGCAGCAGCCAACCGCAATTATCTGGCGGATGAACAGGTTTATGGCGACTGTTCCGCCTTGCTGAGTGCGCTGGCAGCACGCCTGGCCCCCGGCGAGAAGGTGAATGCCGAGTGGGATGCCGAGATTGGTCGTGCGGTTGAGTTGGCCGAAACGGCGCTGCGCCAGCAGTCTGGTGAGTACGCCAAATTGAATGATGCCATCGCCGCCGCGCTGCCGCAGGATGGCCTACTGGTACGTGATATCACCGTTTCTGGCAGCGTATGGGGTAGCCGCCTGTTCCGGGCCATCTCGCCTTTATGCAATATTCACTCGCTGGCAGGAGCGATCGGCATGGGGTTACCGATGGCGATCGGCACGGCCATTGCCAACCCGCAGCGTAAGGTGGTTGGCTTGGTCGGGGATGGCGGTTTGGCGCTGGGTCTGGGAGAACTGGCAACCATGGCGCAGGAGCAGGCCAATATCACCTTGCTGATCATGAACGACGGCGGTTATGGCGTGATGCGTGGCATTCAGGACAAGTATTTCTCTGGACGCCAGTATTATAACGAACTGCATACCCCGGCGTTCTGCCAGGTAGCGGAAGCGATGGGGCTGAAAGCCTGGAAAGTGAGTGATGCCGCGCAGTTTGGTGGCGTGCTGGCGGAGGCGATTAATTACCCTGGGCCATCGGTGGTAGAGGTTGATATGAAAAGCGTTGGGCCGTTGACCTTCGCTGGCCCACCGCAGAAGCTGTACTGATTGCTTACTCGGTTCCCTCTCTCCAGAGGCGTACTCCCAAGAGAGGGAACATAGCGTTACTTACCAGCGGCGATGCGATCGCGAATGTGCTTGGCACGGGCTTCGGAAGTTGGGTGGCTGTCAAACATGCTGCTTTCATGACCACCGTCTAATTTCGCCAGTTTATCGAAACTGGTAGCCAGACCTTCTGGATTGATGCCGCGTTTCTTCAGCAGATCGAATGAGTAATCATCCGCTTCACTTTCCTGTTTTTGTGAGAACTGGGCATTGACCAGTTTTTCGCCCAGATCGGCCAACTGCGACTGAGACAGTGAGGCTGCTACGCCGCCAGCTGAAGATGCTGCGGTACGTAATGCCACTGTCCCATAAGCGACCTGCATGGCTTTACGAGTGTGGCCCAGCGCAACGTGGCCCATTTCATGGCCCAGTACGCCTTCGACTTCGTTATCATCCATCATGTCCATCAGGCCGCTGTAGACGCGGATACAGCCGTTGGCCATCGCCCAGGCATTGACGTCTTTGGTCACGTAAACCTTGTAGTTTGCAGGGGTACCGTTGATGTTATCCCCCAACGCGGCGGCAATCTTGTTCAGGCGCTTGGTATAGTCGCTGCTTGCTGGCGCGATTTGCTCCTTGCTATCCATCTCTGCACAGGATTTATCACTGAGTGCCTTGACGTCGCTATCGCTCAGCGTCGCCGCCTGGTAGGCCTGGGCGCCGGATTGTAGTAGGGTATCGGTATTAAGGTTTTGACAGCCGCTCAATAAAGCAGTAATGCTCAGTGCAATCAAAGAAGTACGGATTTTCATCGTTCTATCGTCCTGTGATAGTTAAGGGGGGATCTGCTGCCATTATTCTGCGCATAGCCTAGTGTACGGCAGGCTTGGCCGAAATAGCTATATTCCGAAATGTGTCCCGAACGTGCGCATTAGTGATGAACTCGCTCTCATTCGGTATTAGGGATTGCTGTTTCAATGCCGAGTCTGAGAAAATAGAAATCTTGATCGCTTTTTTAATCCGACCTGGAGTAAAACATGTCCTCTCGTAAAGAGCTTGCCAACGCCATCCGCGCACTCAGTATGGACGCCGTTCAAAAAGCAAATTCCGGCCACCCGGGCGCCCCTATGGGCATGGCTGATATCGCCGAAGTCCTGTGGCGTGACTACCTGAACCACAACCCTACCAACCCGCACTGGGCTGACCGTGACCGCTTCGTGCTGTCCAACGGCCATGGCTCAATGCTGATTTATAGCCTGTTGCACCTCACCGGCTACGATCTGCCGATGAGCGAGCTGGAAAACTTCCGTCAGCTGCATTCCAAAACTCCGGGTCACCCAGAATATGGTTATACCCCAGGCGTAGAAACCACCACCGGCCCACTGGGCCAGGGGATCGCCAACGCGATCGGTTTCGCCATTGCCGAACGTACGCTGGCCGCGCAGTTCAACCGCCCGGGCCACGAGATTGTTGACCACCACACCTATGCCTTTATGGGCGATGGTTGCATGATGGAAGGCATCTCTCACGAAGTCTGTTCCCTGGCGGGTACCATGAAGCTGGGTAAACTGACGGCGTTCTATGATGACAACGGTATCTCCATCGACGGCCACGTTGAAGGCTGGTTCACCGACGATACCGCCAAGCGTTTCGAAGCCTATGGCTGGCACGTGGTGCGTGGCGTTGACGGCCACAACAGCGACTCTATCAAAGCCGCGATCGAAGAAGCCCATAAGGTCACCGACAAACCTTCCCTGCTGATGTGCAAAACCGTGATTGGCTTCGGTTCACCACACAAAGCGGGCACCCATGATTCCCACGGTGCACCACTGGGTGCAGCCGAAGTTGCGGCTACCCGTGAAGCTCTGGGCTGGAAATACGCCGCCTTCGAAATCCCGCAGGACATTTATGCCCAGTGGGATGCCAAAGAAGCTGGTAAGGCTAAAGAAGCCGCCTGGAACGAGAAACTGGCCGCTTATACCAAAGCCTTCCCGGAACTGGCCGCAGAGTTCAAACGCCGCACCAGCGGTGAACTGCCAGCCAACTGGAAAGCGGAAGCGAAGAAATTCGTTGAGCAGTTGCAGGCTAACCCAGCCAACATCGCCAGCCGTAAGGCATCACAGAACTCACTGGAAGCCTTCGGCAAACTGCTGCCTGAATTCCTCGGTGGTTCTGCGGATCTGGCACCAAGCAACCTGACCATGTGGTCCGGCTCCAAGTCTCTGGGTGACGATCTGGCAGGTAACTACATCCATTATGGCGTGCGCGAATTCGGCATGACCGCCATCACCAACGGTATCGCGCTGCACGGTGGTTTCCTGCCGTACTCTGCAACCTTCCTGATGTTCGTGGAATACGCCCGTAACGCGGTGCGTATGGCTGCGCTGATGAAAATCCGCAACGTGTTCGTTTACACCCACGACTCTATCGGTCTGGGTGAAGATGGCCCGACGCACCAGCCGGTTGAGCAGTTGGCCAGCCTGCGTGTGACCCCGAACATGAGCACCTGGCGTCCTTGTGACCAGGTTGAATCGGCTATCGCCTGGCAGTACGGCATCGAACGCAATGATGGCCCGACTACGCTGGTGTTCTCCCGTCAGAACCTGACCCAGCAGCCACGTACCGCCGAGCAGTTGGCGAACGTTTATCGCGGTGGTTATGTGCTGAAAGACTGTGCAGGTACTCCGGACGTGATCCTGATTGCCACCGGTTCTGAAGTGGGCATCACCGTTGAAGCTGCCGACAAACTGACCGCCGAAGGGCGTAAAGTGCGTGTGGTCTCCATGCCGTCTACCGACGCCTTCGACAAGCAGGACGCGGCCTACCGTGAATCTGTGCTGCCAGCGGCAGTTTCTGCTCGCGTAGCGGTGGAAGCGGGTATCGCGGATTACTGGTACAAGTATGTTGGCTTGAACGGCGCCATCGTGGGCATGACCACCTTTGGTGAGTCTGCTCCGGCAGAGCAATTGTTCAAAGAGTTCGGCTTCACCGTTGACAATGTGGTAGCCAAGGCTAACGCGCTGTTGAAATAACGACTGAGCTTTAACTGTACGAGGGGCGATTATTCGCCCCTTATTTTTTGACGCCCCGCCAACCACCTCTCTCCATCAACACTCATGCAACATTAAGAAATCCTTAATGATTGGATAATCATGGCTGTTGCTGTCCAAAAATCGCCCACCATCACAAAACAGCAACATAGCGAATTAACGGCGTTGCTTAACCACCGCCATTCGCTATATGTTAATTTTTGGTTTTGTAAATGTAACCAGGAGTTAATGGTATGTTTTTAAAGATTGGCGTATCCATGGCGACAGCGGCCGTCTTAATCTCTGCTCCGGCCTTCGCGCAGTTCCCGGCAGGCTACCCCGCCGATTATCAAAAGATTGTCGATGCGGCGAAAAAAGAAGGCAAGGTGGTGGTGTATTCCACTACGGATACCAAAGCCGCTGGGCCACTGATCCAGGGGTTTGAAGCGCTGTATCCTGGCATCAAAGTCGAATACAACGATATGAACAGCACCGAGCTGTATAACCGCTATATCAGCGAACAGGCGGCCGGGGGCACCAGTGGTGACGTGGTGTGGAGTTCCTCGATGGATACCGCGCTGAAGCTGGCCACCGACTATGCGCTGGAATATGCCTCGCCAGAACTGGGGCAACTGCCTAAATGGGCCGTGTGGAAAGATAAGGCCTATGGCACGACTTATGAGCCGGTGGTGTTTATCTACAACAAGCGGCTGATCCCACAGGGTGAGGTGCCTGACTCCCATGCTGCGCTGGCCAAGCTGATTGCCAGCCAGCCGGATAAATTCAAAAAGAAAGTCACCACCTATGACATCGAAAAGTCGGGCCTGGGCTTTATGCTTTCGGTGCAAGACTTTAAGGCCGATCCAAACTATTTCGCTACCTTGGCCGATATCGCCAAGGGCGGGTTGGCCGTGCAGTCTTCCACCGGCACCATGATGGAAAGGGTCTCCTCAGGCGAAAACCTGATTGGCTTTAACATCCTGGGGTCCTATGCCGAGGCGCGAGCCAAAACCGATCCTTCACTCGGGATCTCGTATCCCAAAGACTACACGCTGGTGTTGTCACGCGTGACCTTTATCAGCCAGGAAGCGGCCAACAGCAATGCGGCCAAACTGTGGGTGAACTACGTGCTGTCTGAGCAAGGGCAGAACATCCTGGCCAACCAGGCGGATATCCCCTCTATTCGTAACGATATTGAAGGCAAGAACGACATCGATGGTATGACGCAGATGTTGGGCAAGGCGTTGAAACCGATCCCGGTGGACGAAAGCCTGCTGGAATATCTGGAACCCACCAAACGCCTGGACTACATCAAACAATGGCGCACTGCCGCCGCGAAGTGATGATGGGAGGGGGCCCCTCACCCCAACCCTCTCCCACAGGGAGAGGGAGCTAGTACGGAGTTGTGGGTCAGGTGCAGAAGTTAATCTGTGACAGGGTTAATGCTTGGGGTGGGTGCCGTGATTGAGTTGTGGCACATTCAATCCCCTCTCCATGCGGGAGAGAAGTTAATCTGTAACAGGATTAATGCTTGGGCGGGTGCCGTGATTAAGTTGTGGCATATTCAGTCCCCTCTCCATGTGGGAGAGAAGTTAATCTGTACCAGGATTAATGCTTGGGGCGGGTGCCGTGATTGAGTTGTGGCACATTCAGTCCCCTCTCCCTGTGGGAGAGGGTTAGGGTGAGGGGAAATGCACAGCACACTCTCCTGCGTTATCCTTCAGCATGAAGCCTGTATTGCTTAAACAGGGAATTCTACCCCGGTGCATCTCAGGATGCAGGGGATATCACCATCGGGACAGTCTATGAAAGCATTGCGCAACAAGTGGCAGAGTCTGCCGCGCGGCTTGGTGGTGCTGATAACCGCGCTGGTTATCTACGTACCACTGTCGTTTATCGTGATCCAAAGCTTCCTTTCCGCGCCGTTTTTCTCGCCTTCCAAGGTGTTCAGCCTTGAGGCATTCCGCTTTATCTTTACCGACCCGGATTTCTACAAAGCGCTGAAAAGTGGGTTTATTCTGGCATTTGGTCTGGTGGTCATCTCCATTCCGTTAGGCGGTGTGCTGGCGTTCTTGATGGTAAGAACCGATCTGCCGGGCCGCCGCTTTATTGAACCGCTGATCCTGGTACCGATCTTCGTCTCGCCGATGGTGTTGGGCTTTGGCTACGTGGTGGCCGCCGGGCCGGTCGGTTTCTTCTCGCTGTGGGCGGAATCCTTGCTGGGTTTTGTGCCCTGGAATATCTATGCGATGGGCAGCATCGTGGTGATCGCCGGACTCACGCACGTTCCCCACGCTTATCTCTATATTTCATCGGCACTGCGCAGCGTCGGATCGGATGTCGAAGAGGCAGCCCGCACCGCCGGGGCTTCTCCGCTACAGGTGATGACTGCCGTCAGCTTGCCTATGGTACGCCCGTCGATCCTGTATGCCAGCGTGTTACTGTTCTTCCTGGGGCTGGAAGTGTTTGGGCTGATGCTGGTGCTGGGCGATCCGGAAGGTAACCTGGTGCTGGCGACTTACCTGTATCAACTGACCAACAAGCTGGGCACGCCGTCTTACCATCTGATGGCGGCGGTGGCGGTGGTGTTGATCTGCATCACCATTCCGCTGGTGATGCTGCAACGGCGTCTGATGCGTACCGCCAACCGCTTTGTCACGGTCAAGGGAAAAGCCTCACAGGCCCGTGCATTGCCCTTGGGTAAATGGCGCTGGGTCGCCGGTGGCGTGGTGGTCTTGTGGCTTACCGTGACCATCGGTGTTCCGCTGGTGGGCGTGGTGCTGCGTGCCTTTATCTCCAACTGGGGCGTCGGGGTTTCCATTTGGGATGAGCTGTCGCTCAACACCTTCCGCACCATTTGGCAGCAGCCCAACCTGCTGCGGGCGATTGTCAACTCGATGGCGATCGGGGTGTTCGGTGGTGCGCTGGCGGTGGTGTGTTATCTGTTTATCGGCATTGCGATGCACCGTAAACCTGACGGCGTGACCCGTTTTCTGGATTACAGCGTACTGGTGCCGCGAGCCGTGCCTGGCTTACTGGCAGGCCTGGCCTTCCTGTGGGTGTTCTTGTTCCTGCCGATGTGGCTGGATAAATCGCTAAAAGCCGGTTGGCTCTCCGCACTGCCGATCGCCGAATGGTTACGTGAAAACCTGGTGGTGTGGCTACGCTCCCTGCGCAGCACCATCTTTAGCGTCTGGCTGGCTTACACCGTGGTATGGATGGCTTATGGCCTGCGGCTGATCTCATCGACGCTGTTGCAGGTTGCTCCCGAGTTGGAGGAGGCTGCGCGCAGCACCGGAGCCTCTCGCGGGCAGATCACGCGCCATGTGACGATCCCGCTCTCCCGCTATGGCCTGATTGGTTCCTGGTTGTTGATGTTCCTGATCTTCGAACGTGAATATTCCACCGGGGTCTATCTGCTGTCACCGGGTACGGAAACCATAGGTTCCATGCTGGTTTCCCTGTGGGCGGCGGGGGCGATCGATATTGTCGCCGCGCTCTCTTTTATTAACATCCTTCTGGTCGTGTTAGGACTAGGGATTGCCCTGCGATTTGGAGTGAAAATCCATGATTGAGCTTTCGGTAGATAACCTGCACCTGACCTACGGCGATAATCCGGTATTGAAGGGCGTTTCCATGCAACTCAAACGGGGGGAGGTCGTTTCACTGCTCGGGCCGTCAGGCAGTGGCAAAACCACCTTGCTGCGCGCGGTGGCCGGATTGGAAAAACCCACCCAGGGGAAAATCGTCATTGGCAACAATACCGTCTATGACGGTACGGCACGCAGCGAGATCCCGGCGGAAGAACGCAATCTGGGCCTGGTGTTTCAATCCTATGCGTTATGGCCCCACAAAACCGTGTTTGATAACGTGGCCTATCCGCTGAAATTACGCAAAACGCCTGCGGGGGAAATAACTCAGCGTGTGCAGGCGGTACTTGAGCAACTCGGTTTGGGGCAGTTGGGTAAGCGCCATCCCCATCAGCTCTCCGGTGGTCAGCAGCAGCGCGTGGCGATTGGCCGTGCGCTGGTCTATAACCCACCGGTGATCTTGCTGGATGAGCCGCTATCTAACCTGGACGCCAAGCTGCGCGAGGAAGCACGGGTGTTCCTGCGTGAGCTGATCATCAAGCTGGGCCTTTCTGCGCTGATGGTAACCCACGATCAGAACGAAGCGATGGCGATCTCCGATCGGATCCTGCTGCTCAATAACGGCAAGATTGAACAGCAGGGCACGCCACAGGAAATGTACGGCTCACCAGCCACGCTGTTTACCGCCGAATTTATGGGTAGCAACAACCGGCTGTTTGGCAAGGTGACGGAGATCCGTGAAGGCAACGCGCGGATCGAAGGTAAAGACTGGGCGCTGTGGGGCAAGGCCGGGGCTGGGTTAACCACCGGGCAGGAAGCAACGGCGGTGATCCGCGTTGAGCGCGTACGCTTGGGGGAAGATCCGCAAGGCAATCAGATCGCGTTACCCCTGCTGACCAGCATGTACCTAGGCGATCGTTGGGAATATTTGTTCCGCACGGTAGCAGAGGACTTTGTGGTTCGCGCCTATGGCACAGAAGGCCGTGGCCAAGAGATGTGTACGCTGTCTCTGCCCGCCGAACATCTGTGGATTTTCCCCAAGGGCTGATTAACTGAAATGGTTTGCCATTGATAGAGTGTGAAGGGGCGCGCCGAACAGCGCCCCTAATCATTACAATTACAGCTGAGTCAGTTTTTTCACTTCAAGACTGACCAGTTTCCCTTCCAATTCGGCCAGGAAGGCATCGTGGTAAGACATTGCCATGTGCTCTTTCAGCGCTTGCTCAGAAGTCCAGCGTTCGATAAATACGAAAGCGCCCGGATGGCCCTGCTCTTCATGCAAATCATATTGGATACAGCCCGGCTCGGAACGGCTCGGGGCGACCATGGCGCGTACCGCTTTGTCTACCGCAGCACGGTGTTCCGGCATGGCTTTGATCAGGGCGACTACTTTGATTTCACTCATTTTGGTTCCTTGTAAATAACATTAACCACAAAAGAAAGAGAGTTAGACCCATCAGCATTTGCTTCACCTAACAAACGCAGGGTCTATTATGGTGGTCTTGGCGTTAGCGGCAAGTCATTTGCGCATTCGAACTCAATTCGGCTAGCGGGGGCTGAGGGTAAAAATGTGCGCTAGATCATTTTATTTTCGCAAAGTCCCCTCGACATGACAGGCAGCGCATTGCACCTGTTCCTTTTGGTAAAACTTTGGTTTATGCTCGGCTGAAGCGTTTCAGTTATCACTGTTGTTAGTGGAAATGCAGAGTGAGCGGTTGCGATGAGCAACGGGGGTTTGACGAATAATGCAAAGCAGCGATTCACAGCAGGCAGTACGCTAAAGTACTCTAGGCGAGATAATCAGTCTGCGCGATCCTTGAAGTGGAACACCACCGTCAGGGAGCGCCCTTTTTCAGGGAGTAGCATGACCATCCGCATAGCGATAAACGGCTTTGGCCGTATTGGCCGCAGCGTTTTACGCGCACTGTACGAATCGGGACGACGCGCCGAAATTTCCGTCGTCGCCATCAACGAACTGGCACATGCCGAGGGGATGGCCCACCTGCTGAAATATGACTCCAGCCACGGCCGCTTTGCCTGGGATGTGCGCCAGGAATGTGACGTGTTGAGCGTGGGGGATGACAGCATTCGTTTGTTGCATCAGCCAGCGCTGGACCAGTTGCCCTGGGGCGAACTGGGCGTGGATGTGGTGCTGGATTGCAGCGGTGTGTACGGCAGCAGGGCAGATGGCGAAGCTCATCTGGCGGCAGGGGCAAAAAAGGTGCTGTTTGCCCATCCGGGCGGTAACGATCTGGATGCGACCATCGTGTTTGGGGTTAACCACCAAACGCTGCGTGGCGAGCATCGCATCGTGTCCAACGCCTCCTGTACCACCAACTGCATTATTCCGATTATCAAGCTGTTGGACGATGCCTACAGCATTGAGTCCGGCACGGTAACCACCATCCACTCCTCGATGAACGATCAGCCGGTGATAGACGCCTATCATCAGGATTTGCGGCGTACCCGCGCGGCGAGCCAGTCGATTATTCCGGTCGACACCAAGCTGGCAGCGGGCATTACGCGCATCTTCCCGCAGTTTTGCGATCGTTTTGAAGCGATCTCCGTGCGGGTGCCGACGATCAACGTAACGGCCATCGATCTTAGCGTCAGCGTAAGCTCGAAGGTGTTGGTCACAGAGGTAAACCAGCTGTTGCAAAAGGCGGCACAGGGATCATTTCGTGGTATAGTTGACTATACAGAACTACCATTAGTCTCGATTGATTTTAACCATGACCCGCACAGCGCCATCGTTGATGGGACGCAAACCCGGGTCAGCGGACAGCACCTGATCAAGACCTTGGTCTGGTGTGATAACGAATGGGGCTTTGCCAACCGGATGTTGGATACAACACGGGCAATGGCCGCAAGCGGTTTCTAGTAAGGCGCTATCAACGTGGTGTTGATGCGTCGCTCAGGCAACTTTATAGAGAATCAACAAAGAGGGTTCACCATGTCTGTAATTAAGATGACCGATCTGGATCTGGCGGGTAAACGCGTTCTGATCCGTTCCGATCTGAACGTACCAGTGAAAGACGGTAAAGTGACTTCCGATGCGCGTATCCGTGCCTCCCTGCCGACTATCGAAGCTGCGCTGAAACAAGGCGCCCGCGTGATGGTAACTTCCCACCTGGGTCGTCCTACCGAAGGCGAGTACAACGAAGAATTCTCCCTGCTGCCAGTGGTCAACTACCTGAAAGAGCATCTGAAATCCCCAGTCCGTCTGGCGAAAGATTATCTGGAAGGCGTTGACGTTGCAGAAGGTGAACTGGTTGTTCTGGAAAACGTTCGCTTCAACAAAGGCGAGAAGAAAGACGACGAAGTGCTGTCCAAGAAATATGCTGCGCTGTGCGACGTGTATGTGATGGACGCCTTTGGTACCGCACACCGTGCACAGGCTTCTACACATGGCGTGGGCAAATTTGCTCCGGTTGCCTGTGCAGGCCCGCTGCTGTCTGCGGAACTGGAAGCCCTGGGCAAAGCGCTGGGTAACCCGGCTCGCCCAATGGTGGCTATCGTTGGTGGTTCTAAAGTGTCTACCAAACTGACCGTGCTGGATTCTCTGTCCAAGATCGCCGATCAGCTGATCGTGGGTGGCGGCATCGCTAACACCTTCGTGGCGGCGCAAGGGAATAACGTGGGGCAGTCCCTGTACGAACCGGATCTGATCCCGAACGCGCAAAAACTGTTGGAAACCTGCGATATTCCGGTGCCAACCGACGTACGCGTAGCAACCGAGTTCTCTGAAACCGCAGTGGCCACTGTGAAGCAGGCCAACGAGATCCAGGACAACGAGCAAATTCTGGATATGGGCGACGTCTCTGCCGAGCGTCTGGCCGTGATCCTGAAGAACGCCAAAACCATTCTGTGGAATGGCCCGGTTGGCGTATTCGAGTTCCCTAACTTCCGTCGTGGCACCGAAATCGTTGCACGCGCTATCGCAGATAGCGAAGCCTTCTCCATTGCAGGCGGCGGCGACACTCTGGCAGCTATCGATCTGTTCGGTATCGCTGACAAAATTTCCTACATCTCTACCGGCGGCGGCGCCTTCCTGGAGTTCGTTGAAGGGAAACCTCTGCCTGCAGTAGTGATGCTGGAAGAGCGCGCTAAGCAGTAATTCAGATAACGGGGGGCGCAAGCCGCCCGTTTGTTTATGCTCCCCAGCTTGGCTGTGGGAGTAAAAAATCGCTATTTATCCATCGCTACCACTAGCTTGCAGGTTGTAGCTTGCAAGACGACGGGTATACGGCCAACGAAACAGGACAACGTCTAATGTCTAAAATTTTTGATTTCGTAAAACCAGGTGTCATCACAGGTGATGACGTGCAGAAAGTCTTCGCAGTTGCCAAAGAGAACAACTTTGCACTGCCAGCGGTAAACTGCGTGGGTACCGACTCCATCAACGCAGTACTGGAAACAGCAGCCAAGGTGCGTGCTCCAGTAATCGTTCAGTTCTCTAACGGCGGTGCTGGCTTTATCGCGGGTAAAGGCATCAAAACTGACGTGCCACAAGGTGCTGCGATCCTGGGCGCAATCTCTGGCGCACATCACGTGCATCAGATGGCTGAGCATTACGGCGTGCCAGTGATCCTGCACACTGACCACTGCGCGAAGAAACTGCTGCCATGGTTAGACGGCCTGTTGGGCGCGGGTGAGAAGCACTTCGCGGCGACCGGTAAGCCACTGTTCTCTTCACACATGATCGACCTGTCTGAAGAGTCACTGGAAGAAAACATCGAAATTTGCAGTAAGTACCTGACCCGCATGGCGAAGATCGGTATGACCCTGGAAATCGAACTGGGCTGCACCGGCGGTGAAGAAGATGGCGTAGACAACAGCCACATGGACGCTTCTTCCCTGTACACTCAGCCACAAGACGTTGATTACGCGTACGAAAAACTGAACGCTATCAGCCCGCGCTTCACCATCGCTGCCTCTTTCGGCAACGTACACGGTGTTTACAAGCCAGGCAACGTGAAACTGACCCCAACCATTCTGCGTGATTCTCAGGACTATGTTTCCAAGAAACACAACCTGCCGCACAATGCGTTGAACTTCGTGTTCCACGGTGGTTCAGGTTCTACCGCAGCAGAAATCAAAGAAGCGGTCAGCTACGGCGTAGTGAAAATGAACATCGATACCGACACCCAGTGGGCAACTTGGGAAGGTATCCTGAACTATTACAAAAAGAACGAAGGCTATCTGCAGGGCCAACTGGGTAACCCAGAAGGTGCCGACAAGCCGAACAAGAAATACTACGATCCACGCGTATGGACTCGTGCTGCCCAGACTTCCATGATCACCCGTCTGGAACTGGCATTCAAAGAACTGAACGCGGTAGACGTGCTGTAATAGCGTCCCTCCGTTCATGTTGCTAAAAGGCTCCCGAGGGAGCCTTTTCTTTTTTTGTGCAAAGCTATCCAGGCACCCATTAACCCAGTCAGCTACCCCAATAATCCCGCCCCGACGTTAATCGACAGCCCCAGGATCAAGATATTGAAGACAAAAGCGATCACCGATTGCAACAGGGTGATTTTACGCACGTCTGCGGTGCCCACTGCCACGTCGGCGGTTTGGGTAGCCACGGCAATGGTGAAGGAGAAATAGGCGAAGTCCCAATAGTTTGGCTCCGTCAGCTTGCCGGGGAACAATAGCGGTAACACCTCCGTATCGGCCCGCTGGTGGTAAAACAGGTGGGCGTAGTGCATGGTGAAGGCCGTGGGTAACAGCAGCCAGGAAACTACCAGTGTGGAGCCGGTCAGGGCCAGATGCAGCGTTTTCAACGTGCCGCTGACGTGTTTGGCGGTGCTCAATTCAAACAGGATGGCCAGAATGCTCACCACGCAGCCTAAAGTGACCAGCGCCAATACCTGGCTGGCACTCTCGTCCTGCTTGCGTGCCAATTGCCGGGTACGTTGTGGCGTGCAGCCCAGCATCAGGTGCCAAAGGCACAGTAAATAGATCCATGCCATCACGTTCCAACCAATGATCAACCGTTGCAGCCAGAAGAGATGAGCCGGAAGCAGCCCGACGCACAGAAGCCCCACGCCTAACGAAATCAATAATCTGGGGCGCACTTGCCAATAGTGTTTAAGCGAGGTGGAAATGGCGATCACGATAAGCTCTCCTTGTCCCGTAAATTCATTTCTATCATAGTTGAAATCAGGTTAACCCGAGATTTATTCAGGTTATACCCGGTAAAACTGATGGAAAATTTTACCCGTAGTGGTTGGCACTGCGGCAAAATGTTGGTTACCCTTAGCTGTGGTTGGTTTATTGGCCCTGTTTTGCCAGTATATTTTGCTCATTTTCCCCGCACGGGGATGTCAAGTAGGACGTCAGAATGGAAGAACTTAACGTAGTAGAAGGCATTAACAATGCCAGCAGTTGGCTAGTCAACCATCAGGATATGCTGATCCAGTATGCGGTGAATATTGTTGCCGCGATCGTGATTTTCATTATTGGTTCAGTGGTGGCTCGCGTAGTGAGTAATGCGCTCAGCCGCGTGATGAAGCTGCGTGGCATCGATGCCACCGTGGCAGATTTCCTGGCTGCGATGGCGCGTTACAGCATCCTGGCGTTTACCTTTATTGCGGTGCTGGGGCGTATTGGTGTCCAGACCACCTCAGTGATTGCCGTGCTGGGTGCCGCTGGCTTGGCTGTGGGGCTGGCACTACAAGGTTCACTTTCCAACTTTGCGGCCGGTGTGCTGCTGGTAGCCTTCCGCCCTCTGCGGGCTGGTGAGTTTGTCGATTTAGGTGGCGTTTCTGGTACGGTAGATCAGGTGCAGATCTTCTCCACCACGCTGCGTACTTCAGATAACAAAACCATTGTGGTGCCGAACGGTAAAATCATCGCGGGCAATATCATCAACTATTCCCGTGAGCCAAACCGCCGCGTGGATATCGTGGTCGGTGTGGCCTATGACGCCGATATCGATCTGGTGAAGAAAGTGTTGGGCGACGTGATCGCGGCAGATAAGCGCATCATGCACGATAAAGGCGTGACGGTTCGCCTCAGTGAAATGGCACCTTCTTCACTGAACTTTGTGACTCGCTCCTGGACCACCAATGCCGAGTACTGGAACGTGTACTTTGATCTGATGGAAAACTTCAAGCGTCAGTTGGATGCTCACCAGATCGGTATTCCATTCCCGCAAATGGACGTGCATGTCCGCCATGTAGCGAAAGCGGCAGAGCAGCCGGAGTCATGATCTGACGTTCCCTCACCTTGTGTGAGGGAACGGATTTCAATCAAACAAACGGGGCTAACGGATCGGCGGCGGCAAAGGCTACTTCACGTTCTGCCTGTGGGGGATAGATCAACTCGTTGGTAATGGAGACTTTGATTTTCTTTGCCTCTTCTTGGGTGAATTTCACCACCTGATCCCAACCTTCGCTGTAAACCGCGCCCCATGCTCCAAGATCCAGACAGGTAACGTAATTCACCTGGCGGTAGGGCAAGGGGTCAATACCGATCAGATCGGCGGCGACGTTATGGCCGACAAAGCGCCCTAACATAATGGCGTGCTGGCAGGTCATCAGGGCGTGATTGCCTTGATCGTCAGTACTGGCAAAGGCGACATCGCCGGTAGCATAAACTGCGTTCTGCCCAATCACTCTTAAATGCTGATCGACGTGCAGCCTGCCTTGCGGATCGCGCTCACCTGGGATTTGCCGGGTTAACGGGCTGGCCTGTACGCCCACGGTTAAAATCACGGTGCTGGAGGCGATATGTTCGCCGTTTTTCAGCGTCAGCCCGCTCTCATCAATGGCCTTAATCTCGCTATTCAGCCGCCACTCGACGCCTAACTCTAGCGAGGCTTGGCTAATCACGTCGCGCAGTTGCTCGCTGTAACGGCCTCCCGCCACCGGGCTGCGATCGACAACAATCACACGAATTGCAGCAGAGTCACCGAGGATCGCCCGTAAGCGTGCAGGCATTTCGGTGGCCACCTCAATACCGGTAAAGCCGCCGCCACAAACGATGACGGTATTACGTGCGGCGCTGTCAGGCTGATCGGCCAACGCAGCAAGATGCCGCTCCAGGCGGGCTGCGTTCTCCATTTTATCGACGTCGAAGGCGTACTGCTGTGCTCCAGGCAAGGTATGAGCGATGTGGCTACCGGTCGCCATGATCAGGCGATCGTAACGTACGGCAGTCAGTTGGTTCTGTTCGTTGTGGTACCAAACCTGCTGGCTGGCGCTATCAATCTCACTGGCAACCCCGGCGACAAATTTTACCCCGGTTACTGCGAATAATGGCAGCAGCGGAGCGGCGTAGTTCTCCACCTCGGACTCATAGAAACGGGGGCGAATACGCAGCTCTGCCTGAGGGGACAGCACGGTGATCTCGATATCGTGACGACCATAGAGATCGGTTAATCGTGCAGCGCTCAATGCCGCCCACATCCCTGCAAAACCGGCACCCAGGATAAGAATTTGTTGTTTCATGCAGTCACTCCGCTGTTGTTTCATCTGTAAATTGGCTCAATCTTTAACTGCGACTATATTGATCGTAGTTTGTATCATCAAGCCTTTTACACTCAATCGTTAGCAGGTTTTATTTAATTATATGAATTTTATTGTTTTTTAATTTTTTCCGGTGTGGGCGGGATGCTGGCGTTGCATCATTGAGGAGAAGAAATTACTATTTAACTCAGAGTTAATCATGCGGAGAAAACATGGCGTTCTACAGTTCCGGGGTGGAGTATGGCATCCATAGCCTGATGTGTATGGTCGATAGCAAAGGCGAAGGGCGTGAGATGAGCGTGCGCGAAATCGCCGAATTGCAGGGCGTGCCTTATGATTACCTGGCCAAGATATTCACCAAGTTTTCCAAGGCTAAGTTGGTTGAAAGCAGCGAGGGTAAGGGCGGCGGCTTTCGGCTGGCCAAACCGGCCGATCAGATCACCGTACTGGATATCGTGGCGGCTATCGACGGTGAAAAGGCCATCTTCGACTGCAAAGAAATCCGCCAACGCTTGGCCGTCTTTGATGAACCTGCGCCCGACTGGGCCTGTGAAGGCATCTGCGGCGTGCGCCAGGTGATGAATATTGCCCAGCAACGTATGGAAGAGGCGCTATCGCAACATACCGTGCTGGATCTGGTGCGGCGGATGCTGAGAAAGGCACCGGATGTCTTCCCGATCCAGATTGAAGAGTGGATAGATCATCGCCGTAACGATTGAGCATTAGTATTACTGATGCCTGATTAGAAATATCCATTTCCCCTAATAATTTTCTCTTCGTATGATGCGCGTGTTGAACAGCACACGCCGCTTTCCCGGCGCTGATATTTCCAGAAGGAACACCATGTTAGCCATCTATCTGCAAGGCTTTGCCTTGAGCGCCGCGATGATCCTGCCGCTTGGCCCACAAAATGTGTTTGTGATGAATCAGGGGATCCGTCGCCATTATCATCTGATGACCGCCTCGCTGTGCGCGTTGAGCGATATCATTCTGATTTGCGCCGGTATTTTTGGCGGTAGCGCCTTGCTCAGTAGTTCACCTATGCTATTGGCGCTGGTGACCTGGGGCGGCGTTGCTTTCCTGCTGTGGTACGGCTGGGGGGCTTTCCGCACCGCGTTTAGCCAACATATGGAGCTGGCAGCGGCGCAAGAGATGAAGCAAAACCGCTGGCGCATTGTGGTAACCATGTTGGCTGTCACCTGGCTGAACCCACATGTGTACCTCGATACCTTTGTGGTGCTCGGCAGCCTGGGAGGGCAACTGACGCCAGATATTCGTTCCTGGTTTGCCCTTGGCGCGGTCAGCGCTTCGATCGTCTGGTTCTTTGCCTTGGCATTGCTGGCCTCATGGCTGGCGCCGTGGCTGAAAACCCTGACGGCACAACGGATTATCAACGTTCTGGTCGGGCTGGTGATGTGGGTCATTGCGCTACAATTAGCCTGGCATGGGCTAACCTCTAATTGGTAGGAATCGACCATACCAACCCTAGTAGTATTTGAGTCATATTCTTGATTTTTCTATACGAAAAAGCCCGCTTTACGAGAGCGGGCTTTTTATCGCTATGGCTTAACTGCTCAGGCTATTTGCCCTCATCGCTATTGCAAGCTCTAGCAAACTGATCGGTCTTTAAAGCGCAAAAACGTTACCAGCTGAAGGGCCTTTAGCACCATTCTCAATAGAGAATTCTACTTTTTGCCCTTCATCTAACGTTTTAAAATCGTTACTTTGGATCGCAGAAAAATGCACGAAGACATCTTTGCTGCCATCAGCAGGAGTAATAAAACCAAAACCTTTACCTGCATCAAACCATTTTACTAAACCAGTCATTTTATCAGACATAGATACTTCCTTTAATTTTGAGCCACTCAATGTGGCGAACATGGCCTGTTTTGCAGAGATTTACTTATTGGGCACTTAGGAGGAGGCTCATGAAGAAGGATATCTATGGATAGCACTTGGACTGAGGACTGCTTTACTAAAACTGCTTTCATAAGGTCTGTGTTCCAAACCGATGAGCCATAATAGTCACGTGCTGATTAATTTTGCAAGCATTAACTTCACTAACTTTTTTCACACGTGTACCGCGCCTTATCTTTTCGATGGCTGTATGTACGGAACACGAAGCTTGGCTGAACCATGAAAGCTAAAAGCCCCGACCGTTGCAGTCAGGGCTTTTAGGGTACTACAAACTTAAGATTTAACATGAATCAACTTACATAACTTGATACTACTGATTTTGGTACTACTCTAAATGCACTTGTTTATCACAGATAATATTGGGTGATAAAAGATAGCTATATCATCCTCCCTATACTGACTGATGTATAACGCCTACTAATCCGAAGAAATATGAAAGATTGAGCAGGTTAAACCAGTACATCTCCCCTCGCGATATAAAGTACTTGATGCGTGGCCTTACTTTCGTTGCGATAACATTCTTTCAACAACACGCAACATCAAAAAACTATAAATCAGAGCCTTACACCATCGCGTTAACATACATACTTTGCGATTATAGAGACTGACTACATGGCCTTAAAACGTTATCGCGTGAGCCTGCCACTCTACCCAACTGCGATTATCCCATATAAAAATATTTCGTGGCCTTTATCGCAAAAAAAACTAAAACCCTATTAAAAATACATACTGCTTGCTCTCTATATTAACAGCGAGCTGTTTTATGTGCCGCTGTTGATGCCTAATTTACGGGTTTTAGATACTGTGTCAATACTGTTTTTAACAACATGTTTTTATTATCAGTAAATCCAAGTTAAAACAGGCTCAGTATGAAGGTGTGACAAACTCTGATGCTGTTAATACCGGGTTAAAAGGTGTGTTTCTCGCCTGATTTCCTGATCGGTTCTCTCACAATGAAAACCTCAAGAATTCCGCTCCCACCTTTTTTGGCTGAACTCCGTAATACTTTCTCATCATGCCAATGACGTTTTAGCTTTCGATGGGGGTTATTTATGCAATTTAAGTGAGTTGCGTAATCGGTGGATGGGGGCGTTGCTTCGTCTGTCGCAGATCGTACGTACCTTTCCTACCAGAAAACGCAATTTCCAGGATACGATTTTTCAATTTTTTGCAGGACAACGCTACCCTTTGTCACTAATCCGAATTCCAAGGGCGGCAGGATGTGTTAGCTTTGAAGGTAAGCATTTAGTCATTCAAGGAGACACTGTGAAGCTTAAAGCATTGGCCATGGCCGCAATGATTGGATTAGGCACGTTACCTCTGGCGCTGCAGGCAGCAGAAGTACCTGAAGGGCCGCATGTGGTCACTTCCGGTACGGCCAGCGTTGACGCCACCCCGGATATTGCCACACTGGCGATCGAAGTCAGCGTTTCTGCCAAAGATGCTGCCCAGGCGAAAAAACAGGTTGATGAGCGCGTAGCGCAGTATTTTGACTTCCTGCAAAAAAACGGCATTGAAAAGAAAGATATCAATGCGGCCAACCTGCGGACCCAGCCAGAATATGACTATCTGAAAACCGGTGAATCGCAGCTGAAGGGCTACCAGGCTGTGCGCCAGGTGCAGGTAACCTTGCGCCAGTTGGATAAA
Organism: Serratia sp. JSRIV006; assembly: GCF_019968685.1. NCBI lineage: Bacteria > Pseudomonadati > Pseudomonadota > Gammaproteobacteria > Enterobacterales > Yersiniaceae > Serratia > Serratia sp. JSRIV006. Next base: position 4,592,292 of record NZ_CP074137.1, on the reverse strand, counting down.
CTCAACGAGCTGTTGGACGGTGCGCTGAAATCGGGTTTGAACGAAATTCGTGCGGTTGAGCTTGGGGTGGCCAAGCCAGAGGTTTATCGCGAGCAGGCACGTCAGAAAGCGATTGAAAACGCCACTCAGCAAGCTGCCTCGTTAGCGCAGGGCTTTAAGGCCAAGCTGGGGCCGGTGTACAGCATTCGCTATCACGTTGCCAACTACCAGCCGATGCCGGTCGCGCGCATGTTCAAGGCCGCTGCTGCGGCACCGGAAAGCGATGCCGCTCAGACTTACGAACAGCAAAGTATTCACTTTGACGATCAGGTGGACGTGGTATTCGAGCTGAAAACCAACGCCGCACAGTAAGCAATCTCTTGCCGGGGCGCGGTGTTATGCCGCGCCTTTAATCCTGCCTTAATACCTGATGCCCGTGAGACAGCAGCGCATCGGTGACCTTACGCATCATGCGGCTTTCCGGTGCAAAGCGGTGCCAGAACAGCATACGGCGCTGGAACAGGCCCGGTGTCAGGTCGATCAGTTCTCCGCTAGCCAGCTCTCTCTCAATCTGCAGATGCGGGATCATACAGCAGGTGGTGCCTTGCCGTGCCAACTGAACAAACGCCTCTGACGAGTTAACGATATGGCAGGGAACGCTGCCCGGCGAGAGATCGAAGTTCTGCTGTAAAAACGCCTGATGCATATCATCGAGATGATCGAATGCCACCGCCGGTGCCTTCAGCAGGGCGGAGCGGGTCACGCCGTTGGGGAAATAGCGATCGGCAAAGGCTTTTGAGGCGACGAACAGATAGTCCAACGCGCCCAACCGATCGACCAGGCAGCTCGGCAGCGGCTGCGGCTGGATACTCACCGCGCCCACTACTTCCCCCCGGCGCAGACGTTCCTGCGTGCGGGTTTCGTCTTCCACCTGCAAATTCAGGCGCACCGGGGAATCGGCCAGTACCGGTTTTAGTGCCGGTAACAGCCACGTTGCCAGGCTGTCGGCGTTGACCGCCAGTGACAGCAACAGCGGCGTATCGACCCCATTGTCATTCCCTAACCACTCCTCTTCCAGCAGCTCGACCTGATGCAGCAAGGCCAGCAGTTTTTGACCCTGCTCGGTTGGGCGCGGTGGCACGGTGCGTACCAGTAGCGGTTGGCCGAACAGGTTTTCCAACTGTTTGATGCGCTGGGATACCGCCGATTGGGTGATACAAAGTTTTTGTGCCGCGCGCTCAAAGCCACGCTCACGGATCACCGCGTCCAGCGCTTGCAGCGTTCTATAGTCTGGGCGTTTCATCGGAGAGAAGATCCCTTTTAGTAAATTGATTCAGGCACTATGCCACATTTTTGCACTTTCTCAGGTGAAAAAATCCCGCTGCTCTTTTCAGCGGGGGCGTCGTAGGGAGGGGCAGAAATGTGCGTCAAGTTAAATAAGTGTGTTTTAGCCTAAGTTGCCGTCAGTGATTTACCCTATAATACGCACACGTTTTCGTACATAGGCAATGAGCACATCATGACTCAGGATGAACTGAAAAAAGCGGTAGGTTGGGCAGCATTGGAATACGTGAAGCCTGGCACTATCGTGGGCGTGGGCACCGGCTCTACCGCGGCTCACTTTATTGATGCGTTGGGTTCGATCAAACACCAGATCGAAGGCGCGGTATCCAGCTCAGACGCGTCGACCGCCAAGCTGAAAAGCCTGGGGATCCACGTTTTCGATAGCAATGAAGTGGATTCGTTGGATATCTACGTGGACGGTGCCGATGAAATCAACGGCCACATGCAGATGATTAAAGGCGGTGGCGCGGCTCTGACCCGTGAGAAGATCATTGCTGCCATTGCTCGTCAGTTTATCTGCATTGTCGACTCCACCAAGCAGGTTGATGTGCTGGGTAAATTCCCGCTGCCGGTAGAAGTGATCCCGATGGCCCGTTCCTACGTAGCGCGTGAGTTGGTCAAGCTGGGCGGCCTGCCGGAATATCGCCAGAACGTGTTAACCGATAACGGCAACGTGATCCTGGACGTGCACAACCTGGAAATCCTTGACGCTATCGCGCTGGAAAATAAGATCAACAGCATCGCCGGTGTGGTTACCGTGGGTCTGTTTGCCAACCGTGGCGCGGACGTTGCACTGGTCGGCACGCCGGATGGCGTAAAAAAAGTGGTCAGATAATCTGGCCATGAAAGCGGCGAGCCTGCTGACATAGCCTCAGCCGGTTCGCCGCTTTTTACGGGGTAACGGCCCGCCACGCATAATTCTTGTCTTAAAATATCTTTTCTCAAAATCGACGAATTTGGTGACATATGTCACATTCCGTGAATAACCTCCGTTAAGCTTCTGCCTAAATCTTTCCCGATGGCATTTTCCACCAGAAAGCACCGACATCGCTGAGCCTTGTGCTAACGGGCAGGCAATCGTTTGTATTGCCGGGCGCGTTATTTTTGTTATGTTGGAGGGACGTGCTGTTGATTTTGGGTTGCTGCCGGTCTGGCGGTAATGTGAAAGCTATACCCTCTGGATTTCAAGCTGTCGTTTGGAATATGACGGGTATAAAGGGGAAAACAGCCGCTTCTGAAGTCTGATTATAGGGTCGGGTAAATGGCAAAAGTATCATTGGAGAAAGACAGGATTAAGTTCCTGTTGGTAGAAGGGGTTCATCAGAGCACCGTAGATAACCTGCGTGCTGCCGGATATAGCAACATCGAATATCATAAAGGTGCGTTAGACACCGAAGCGCTGAAGGCATCGATCCGTGATGCACACTTCGTGGGTATCCGATCGCGTACGCATCTGTCCGAGGAAGTTTTCGCGGCCGCAGAGAAGCTGGTCGCGGTGGGCTGTTTCTGTATCGGCACCAACCAGGTTGATTTGAAAGCAGCGACCAAACGCGGCATTCCGGTGTTTAACGCGCCTTTCTCCAATACTCGATCCGTGGCCGAAATGGTGCTGGGTGAGCTGCTGTTGATGCTGCGCGGGATCCCAATGGCCAACGCCAAGGCACACCGTGGCCAGTGGCAGAAACTGGCCGTGGGCTCGTATGAAGCGCGGGGCAAGAAGTTGGGGATCATCGGCTACGGCCATATCGGGACTCAGCTTGGCATCCTGGCGGAAGGCCTGGGGATGAAGGTGTTCTTCTACGACATCGAGAACAAGCTGCCGTTGGGTAATGCCCAACAGGTGCGTCATCTTTCCGATCTGCTCAATATGAGCGACGTGGTTACGCTGCACGTGCCGGAAACGCTGTCGACCAAGAACATGATCGGCACTGAAGAGCTGGCGCTGATGAAGCCAGGTGCGATCCTGATCAACGCCTCACGTGGCACCGTGGTAGATATCCCGGCACTGTGTAACGCCTTGGCGAGCAACCATCTGGCTGGTGCGGCAATCGACGTGTTCCCGGAAGAGCCGGCAACCAACAGCGATCCGTTTAATTCTCCACTGTGCGAGTTCGATAACGTGCTGTTGACGCCGCATATCGGCGGTTCAACCCAGGAAGCGCAGGAGAACATCGGTGATGAAGTGGCTGGCAAGCTCGCGAAGTATTCCGATAACGGCTCAACGCTGTCTGCGGTCAACTTCCCAGAAGTATCGCTGCCAGCTCATGGACCGAACGCCAGCCGTTTGCTGCATATTCATGAAAACCGTCCAGGCATCCTGACGCAGATTAACCAGATCTTCGCTGAAGAAGGGGTGAACATCGCGGCCCAGTATCTGCAGACCAGCTCGGAAATCGGCTACGTGGTTATCGATATCGAAGCGGAAACCGAACGTGCTGATGCCGCGTTGCAACGTATGAAAGCGATCGAAGGGACTATCCGCGCCCGCTTACTGCTCTAGTCGGTAACCGACGGAAAACATCAAGGCCGGAGCAATCCGGCCTTTTGCTATGCGGAGACTGGCCAGGCCCAGGTTTGTGACGGGGTGATAATCTCTGGCAGGGGAATATCCCATTGTTCCACCGGCAAGGCGCTAACCCGTTGGCAATCGTGCGCAATCCCCATCGGATAGGGGCCAATGTGTTGCCAGTTCTGCAAGGTGCGATCGTAAAACCCGCCGCCCATCCCCAGACGTTGCCCTGCCGAATCGAAGGCGACCAGCGGCGTCAATACTACATCCAATTGTGACACCGGCAAGACGTTGCGGACATCGAGCGCTGGCTCGAGGATTTTGAAGCGGTTACTCACCAGAGGTGTTTGCGCGGTGTAATGCAGGAATAACAGGTTACCGGGGCTGAACGGATGTAACACCGGCAGATAAACCTGTTTACCCAGTTGCCACAGTCGCTCGATCAGCGGGCCTGTATTTAGTTCGCCATCAAAAGAGAGAAACGCCGCAATGCTTCTGGCCGCCTGAATGCGGGGATGTTGCGCAATATTGCAGGCCATTTGCTGGGCAAAATCATGCTGCTGAGCGGGCGTTAAGGCACGACGTCGTTGGCGTATTTCGTTACGGATGAGTTGGCGTTGCTGAGCGAACTGAGGTTGCAAAGACATAGTGTGAGATTCGCCAAAAGTGGTGAGTTAACACACTGAAAACGCAGGTGAAGGGATCTCCGAGATGCCGTCGCAGGCTGTAACCCTTGAACCCATGGTTCAAGGTGAACGTGCTGTCACAATCTTAAGGCTTCTCGGACGGGCCGAGCATGCACACCGATCATGGATCATCACATTCTGTTGGTACTAAATATCGGCTCAGGGGACTGGCCCGCTGGCAAACATCTCAGAGAAATTTTTCACTCATTGCCGGAGCCTTCAACTCCAGCAACTTAAGTTATTCGAATTGTGCATCCTGACGTTCAGAGATGCGACCCTGTTCAAGCAGTGCTTGTTCAATGGTCTGTTGCAGCATACGAATTCGTTGTTCCATATTGGCCGCATAGTCACGCGTTTTCAAGCGTTCTTGAGCAAGTTCGTGACAGACGTTCAATGCCGCGATAAATACGAGTTGCTCTGTATTTGTGACTCTAGTGCGAACTTTAAGATCTTGCAACCGTTGGTTAAGATCTTCTGCTGCCATGTTCAACGCATCTTGTTGTTCTGGCGGGCAATTGACTCTTAACGAGCGGCCAAAAATTTGAATATCTACCGGTTGTGCAGACATGCCACCTTCCTGCCTAAATTTCGCGCCAGCACCGGTCAGCCATTGCCGGGCTGCCGAAGCGGGCGTCACTATATATACCTGGGTACCAAGATTCAACACTTTTTCAGTACCTGGTTGTAATCTACCGCGCCTAACCTTACCAGACAAAAAACGGTTGCAAAATGCGTATTTACCGTACGTTTGCCCGGACTGCGCTGATTATAACTAGCCACTGAGGTGTTGCCTCAACTGGTATACCAACGGACCTTGGTGGTAGCATAACACGAACTTATCCTGCCAACGATGACGAATGCGCATGTCTATACAGAATACATTTCCAAGTTACCAATCTTTGACCGTGGCTCTTAACCAGCAGGCGGTTGCTTTGACCGCAGCCGAGATGCACGGTTTGATCAGTGGCCTGCTGTGCGGTGGCAACCGTGACGCCAGCTGGCAGACGCTGGTGTTTGATCTGACCAACGAAGGCATTGCCTTCCCGCAGGCGTTGAGCCAACCGTTACAGCAGCTGCATGAAATCACTCGTGATACGCTGGAAGATGACGAGTTCATGTTCCAACTGATGATGCCGGAAGGCGAAACCGTCAGCGTGTTTGACCGTGCGGATGCCTTGGCGGGGTGGGTAAACCACTTCCTGTTGGGGCTGGGCATGATGCAACCGAAGCTGGCGCAGGTGAAAGATGAAGTGGGCGAGGCGATCGACGATCTGCGTAATATCGCTCAACTGGGTTATGACGAAGGCGAAGACCAGGAAGAACTGGAACAGTCGCTGGAAGAAGTGGTGGAGTACGTGCGCGTTGCTGCGCTGCTTTGCCATACTGAATTTACCCGCCAGAAACCGACGGCCCCGGAAAATAAACGGCCGACGTTGCACTGACCGGCGGATCCCGCGTCCGTTGGCCGAGAGCGCTGATAACCCCTACTGACTGCGTTCAGCAGGTGGCATAAACCGATTTCAGGAGATGTGATGACCCAGCAGGAATTCCATAAACGCCGTCAGGCTTTGTTGGCACAGATGGCTCCGGCCAGCGCGGCAGTGATATTCGCCGCACCGGAAGCGACGCGTAGTGCAGACTCTGAATATCCTTATCGTCAGAACAGTGATTTCTGGTATCTGACCGGTTTCAACGAGCCGGAAGCGGTGTTGATCCTGGTGAAGAGTGATGAAACTCATAACCACAGCGTGCTGTTCAACCGCGTACGCGATCTGACGGCAGAAATCTGGTTTGGCCGCCGTTTGGGCCAAGACGCGGCTCCGGCCAAGTTGGGGGTAGACCGCGCGCTGGCCTTCGACGAAATCAACGATCAACTGCACCTGCTGCTCAACGGCCTGGACGTGGTGTATCACGCCCAGGGGCAATATGCCTATGCCGATGAAATTCTGTTTGGCGCGCTGGATAAACTGCGTAAAGGCTTCCGTCAGAACCTGGAAGCCCCTGCAACCCTGACGGATTACCGTCCTTGGCTGCATGACATGCGCCTGTTCAAATCGGCAGAAGAAGTTGCTGTTATGCGCCGCGCCGGTGAGATCAGCGCCATGGCGCATACCCGTGCGATGGAAAAGTGCCGCCCGGGTATGTTCGAATATCAGCTCGAAGGGGAGATCCTGCACGAATTTAACCGATTGGGTGCCCGCTTCCCGTCTTACAACACCATCGTCGGCAGCGGAGAGAATGGCTGCATCCTGCATTACACCGAAAACGAGTGTGAAATGCGTGACGGCGATTTGGTGCTGATTGATGCCGGTTGTGAATATCGCGGTTATGCCGGCGATATTACCCGCACCTTCCCGGTTAACGGCAAGTTCAGCAAGCCGCAGCGTGAGATATATGACATCGTGCTGGCGTCGATCAACAAGGCGCTGGAAATGTTTAAACCGGGTATCAGCATTCGCGAAGTGAACGATCAGGTCGTTCGCATCATGATCGCCGGGTTGGTTGAGCTGGGCGTGATGAAGGGCGATGTGGAACAGCTGTTTGCCGAGCAGGCACACCGCCAGTTCTTTATGCACGGCCTGAGCCATTGGTTGGGGCTGGATGTGCATGACGTGGGCCACTATGGCTCAGCGAGCCGCGATCGCGTGCTCGAGCCAGGTATGGTGTTGACGGTAGAACCTGGCCTGTATATCGCACCGGATGCCGATGTGCCGCAGGAGTATCGCGGTATCGGTATCCGCATTGAAGATGACATCCTGATCACCCAAGACGGCAATGAGAACTTGACCGCCAGCGTGGTGAAGGATGCCGACGCAATTGAGGCTTTGATGGCGGCGGCCAGATAACATGAGCGTAATCATTGTGGGCGGTGGGATGGCTGGCGCTACGTTGGCACTGGCGATTTCATCACTGACTCAGGGCAAGGTGGCCGTCGAGCTGGTGGAGGCTACTCGGCCGGACGATCGCGCGCATCCTGGCTTTGATGCACGGGCTATCGCTCTGGCGCAGGGAACCTGCCAACAGCTGGCGCGTATCGGCGTTTGGGCTGCCTTGCGGGACTGTGCCACGGCAATCACTCACGTCCACGTTAGCGATCGCGGGCATGCCGGTTTTGTGAACCTGCACGCGCGGGACTATCAGGTGGAGGCATTGGGGCAGGTGATTGAACTGCACGATGCCGGGCAGCGGTTGTTTGCGTTGCTGGCGAAAGCCCCTGGGGTCACTCTGCATTGCCCGGCCAAAGTGGTCGATGTGCTGCGCACCGCCGATCGTGCTGAAGTGCAGTTGGATAATGGGCAGCGCCTGACGGGCCAGTTGCTGGTGGCGGCAGACGGTTCACGTTCGGCGCTGGCGCAGGCCTGCAATATCCAGTGGCAGCAGAGTGATTACCCGCAGTTTGCCACCATTGCCAACGTTTCAACGGCCGAGGCTCCGCAAGGGCGGGCGTTTGAACGTTTCACCCGCTACGGGCCGTTGGCGCTGTTGCCGATGTCTGGCGGGCGTAGCTCGCTGGTGTGGTGCCACGCACGGGAAACTCGTCAGCAGGTCGATAGCTGGAGTGATGAGCGTTTTCTCAGTGAGCTGCAACAGGCCTTCGGCTGGCGGCTGGGTAAGATGCTGAAGGCGGGCAAGCGCCACAGCTACCCTCTTAGCCTGCTAAGGGCAAATCAGCACGTGAGCCACCGCTTGGCGCTGGTTGGCAACGCGGCGCAAACGCTGCATCCAATCGCTGGGCAAGGGTTCAACCTGGGTTTGCGAGATGTGATGTCGCTGGCGGAAACCCTGGCAGAAGCCGCGCAGGCTGGCACCGATCTGGGGGCCTATGCGCTATTGAGCCAGTATCAGCAACGTCGGCAACAGGATCAGCAGGCGACCATCGGCGTCACCGACGGTTTGATACGCCTGTTTGCCAATAGCTACGCACCGCTGGTTGCCGGGCGTAATCTGGGGCTGATGGCAATGGAGCAGTTACCGGCCATGCGCGATGCCTTTGCCAAACGCACGTTAGGTTGGGTTGAACGCTAATTTTTCCCTTAGCTATGTTGCTGAAGTCGGCCAGAATGTTGACTGTTGTCACCGTACCAACTCCCCCTCCTTTGGGAGAGGGTTGGGCCGAAGTTGGGATGAACACTAATTTTTGCCCTACCTGCCTTGCTGATGTGGGGCAATATTTTGATAAAAGTCACCAAATCAGCTCCCTCTCCCTGTGGGAGAGGGTTGGGGTGAGGGGCAAATTTAAGGAACTCAAGCAGCATGCAATCATTTGATGTGATTATCGCCGGTGGCGGTATGGTGGGATTGGCACTGGCCTGCGGTTTGCAGGGCAGCGGCCTGCGCGTAGCGGTGCTGGAACAACGGCAGCCGGAATTATCGCCGCTGCCAGAGCAACCCGCGTTGCGTGTATCTGCCATTAACGCCGCCAGCGAGCGCTTGCTGCAAAGCATTGGCGTGTGGGATGAGATCCGCAACCTGCGCGCCAGCCCGTATAACGCGATGGAAGTCTGGGATCGTGACAGCTTCGGCAAGATCGCGTTTCGCGGCGACGAATGTGGTTTCAGCCACCTCGGCCATATCATTGAAAACGAGGTGATCCAGCAGGCTCTGTGGCATAAGGCGGCCACCTTGGCCGACGTAACGCTGCTCGCTCCGGCCGCGCTGAAACAGGTGGCATGGGGGGAAAACGACGCCTTCGTCACGTTGGAAGATGGCCGCATGTTAACCGCCCGGTTGGTGATCGGTGCCGATGGAGCCAACTCCTGGCTGCGCCAACACGCCGATATCCCGCTGACCTTCTGGGACTACCGCCACAGCGCGCTGGTGGCCACCATTCGCACCGAAGAGCCCCATCTGGCTACGGCGCGTCAGGTATTTCATGGCGAAGGGATCCTGGCCTTCCTGCCGTTTAGCGATCCACATTTGAGTTCGATCGTCTGGTCGGTTGCGCCAGAAGAAGCTGAACGGCTGCAACAGCTGGAACCTGAAGCCTTTAACCGCGAACTGGCGATGACCTTCGATATGCGTTTGGGCAACTGCCAGCTTGAAAGCGAGCGGCTGACCTTCCCGCTTACCGGGCGATACGCTCGCAGCTTTGCCGCCCATCGTCTGGCGCTGGTGGGGGATGCGGCACATACCGTGCATCCGCTGGCTGGGCAGGGCGTAAACCTGGGCTTTATGGACGCCGCCGAGCTGATATCCGAGCTGAAACGCTTGCAACGTCAGGGCAAGGATATCGGTCAACACCTGTATCTGCGCCGTTATGAGCGCCGCCGCAAGCACGGTGCCGCAGTGATGCTGGCGAGTATGCAAGGGTTCCGCGAACTGTTTGCAGGCCATAACCCGGCGAAAAAACTGCTGCGTGACGTGGGCTTAAGGCTGGCCGACAGCCTGCCGGGCGTGAAGCCGAAGCTGGTGCGTCAGGCCATGGGGCTTAACGATCTGCCGGACTGGCTCGCCTAGTCAGCTTGGGTCTGACAAACCTCACTATGGGGCGCGGCATACTGCGCCCGCTAATCTGCATGTTTACCCGTCATCGATTTCTCTTATACCTCTCTTCGTTTGAGAAATTCTAATTTCAGGCAGAATTTATCATTACTTTTTCTAATTCCATGGCCGGTTATCAAAAACCGAAATTCTCTATCCCAGCCTCTGTTTGTTATATAACTTCGGATTTTTGCCGCTTTAATTGTTAATTTTGTGCCTCAAAGCGCATTTTTCCAGTGAAAAACTCTGCAAACTAACGCGGCATTTTACCGACCCTGAATCCGGTCGAGCCTATTTTAACTTATGGTTAATAGGGGCGTTCGGTGTTAACGTCAGGGCAAAGGTATCGTTTGCGTCGTTGACCATTGGCGAGGCAATTTGTGTTGAGCAGCCAGCGTGTTTCGCGCAATCAGGCCCGCGAGCTACACCCGCCTTATTGCGTAATAACACCCTGTCTTCGGCTACTTGAGTGGAAAGAGGGAAAAGATGGCAAAGCAAACCCCACTGTACGACCAGCACGTGGCGTGCGGTGCGCGCATGGTTGATTTTCATGGCTGGATGATGCCGCTGCACTATGGCTCCCAGATTGATGAACACCACGCCGTGCGTCAGGATGCCGGCATGTTCGATGTCTCCCATATGACCATCGTGGATCTGCACGGTGCTCGTACCCGTGAATTCCTGCGTTACCTGCTGGCGAACGATGTCGCCAAACTCAATCAATCGGGTAAAGCGCTGTATACCGGCATGCTGAATGCGTCCGGCGGCGTGATCGACGATCTGATCGTCTATTTCTTTACCGAAGACTATTTCCGCCTGGTGGTGAACTCCGCCACCCGCGAAAAGGATCTGGCCTGGATCGAACAGCATGCGGCTCCGTTCAACGTTGAGCTGACGGTGCGTGACGATCTGGCGCTGGTTGCGGTGCAAGGCCCACAAGCCAAAGAGCGCGCCGCCACCTTGTTTACCCCAGAACAGAAGCAGGCTGTGGAAGGCATGAAGCCGTTCTTCGGCGTGCAGGCGGGGGATCTGTTTATTGCTACCACCGGCTATACCGGCGAAGCGGGCTATGAAATTGCCCTGCCGAAAGAGCAGGTGGTGGATTTCTGGCAGAAACTGCTGGCAGCCGGGGTGAAACCTGCCGGCCTGGGCGCCCGCGATACTCTGCGCCTGGAAGCCGGTATGAACCTCTACGGCCAGGAAATGGACGAAGGCGTTTCACCGTTAGCCGCCAATATGGGCTGGACCGTTGCCTGGGAACCGCAGGATCGTCAGTTTATCGGCCGTGAAGCGTTGGAACAGCAGCGTGAAAAAGGCACCGAACAACTGGTCGGCTTGATCATGACGGAAAAAGGCGTATTACGTAATGAGCTGCCGGTACATTTCACCGATGCGAACGGTCAACCCCAGGTTGGGGTGATCACCAGCGGTTCTTTCTCACCGACCCTGGGCTTCAGCATTGCGCTGGCAAGGGTTCCGGCCGGTATCGGTGAGCAGGCTATCGTACAGATCCGCAACCGTGAAATGCCAGTGAAAGTCTGTAAGCCAGGTTTTGTACGTGCCGGTAAGTCACTGATCAATTAGTTTTTATTCTTCGAAGGAGTAGCAGGCCAATGAGCAATGTGCCAACAGAATTGAAATACGCCACCTCCCATGAGTGGGTGCGTGACGCAGGCAACGGCGAATACGTTGTTGGTATCACCGAACACGCGCAGGAACTGCTGGGCGATATGGTGTTTGTCGATCTGCCGGAAGTCGGCACCACGGTTTCCGCGGGTGATGACTGTGCCGTTGCGGAGTCGGTCAAGGCCGCTTCCGATATTTATGCGCCCATCAGCGGTGAGATCATCGCGGTTAACGGCGAACTAGAAAGCTCCCCGGAGCTGGTCAACAGCGAGCCATACGGCGAAGGTTGGCTGTTCCGCATCAAGGCGTCCGATGCGGCAGAGCTAGACAAGCTGCTAGATGCGGGTGCTTACCAGGCCTCCATCGACGAATAATCACTATCACGCCCCACCACCCTGTGGGGCGTTTTGCAGTTCAGGCTATATCCCGTACCCCGCAAGCATTCAGGAATTTGTAGCAATGACTCAGACACTCAGCCAACTTGAACACAGCGAAGCGTTCATCGAGCGCCACATCGGCTCTTCCGCAGAGCAACAGCAGCAGATGCTGGAAGCCGTGGGCGCTCGCTCACTCAGCGCGCTGATCCAACAGATTGTGCCAGCCGATATCCAACTGCCAGGGCCTCCGCCGGTAGGCGATGCGGCCACGGAACATCAGGCGTTGGCCGAACTGAAGGCGATTGCCTCACAGAATCAGCGCTACAAATCCTATATCGGTATGGGCTACAGCGCGGTGCTGACGCCGCCGGTGATCCTGCGCAACATGCTGGAAAACCCAGGCTGGTATACCGCTTATACCCCTTATCAGCCGGAAGTGTCGCAAGGCCGCCTTGAGGCGCTGCTCAACTTCCAGACGCTGACCCTCGATCTGACCGGGCTTGATCTGGCCTCTGCCTCCTTGCTGGATGAAGCTACCGCTGCCGCAGAAGCGATGGCGTTGGCCAAACGTGCCAGCAAACTGAAAGACGCCAACCGCTTCTTTGTGGCTGACGATGTGCACCCACAAACGCTGGACGTGGTACGTACCCGTGCCGAAACCTTTGGTTTTGACGTGATCGTTGATAAACCGGCGAAGGTGTTGGAGCTGCAAGGCGTGTTTGGCGTACTGCTGCAACAGGTTGGCACCACCGGTGAGCTGCACGATTACAGCGCCCTGTTGGCAGAGCTGAAAACGCGCAAAATCATCACCAGCATGGCTGCCGATATCATGGCGCTGGTGCTGCTGGCAGCACCGGGCAAGCAAGGTGCCGACGTGGTATTCGGTTCTGCGCAACGCTTCGGCGTACCAATGGGCTACGGTGGCCCACACGCGGCGTTCTTTGCCTGCCGTGACGAATTCAAACGCTCGATGCCAGGCCGTATTATCGGGGTATCACGCGATGCTGCCGGCAATACTGCGCTGCGCATGGCGATGCAAACCCGTGAGCAACATATCCGCCGCGAAAAGGCCAACTCGAATATCTGTACCTCGCAGGTGCTGCTGGCCAATATCGCCAGCCTGTATGCGGTGTACCATGGGCCACAAGGCCTGCAACGTATCGCCGGGCGTATCCATCGCCTGACCGATATCCTGGCCGCTGGCTTGCAACAAGCGGGTCTGACACTGCGCCATAAAACCTGGTTCGACACGTTGACCGTAGAAGTGAAAGACAAGGCGGCGGTGTTGGAACGCGCGCTGGGCTTCGGCATCAACCTGCGTACCGATATCCACGGGGCAGTCGGCATCACGCTGGATGAAGCCACTTCCCGTGAAGATGTGCAGACGCTGTTTGCCCTGTTGCTCGGCGATAACCACGGTTTGGATATCGATGCGCTGGATGCTGCCGTGAGCAAAAACAGCCAGTCGATCCCTGCGGCCATGCTGCGTAAAGATCCGATCCTCACGCATCCGGTGTTTAATCGCTATCACAGCGAAACCGAGATGATGCGTTATATGCACCGTCTGGAGCGTAAAGATCTGGCGTTGAACCAGGCAATGATCCCGCTGGGCTCCTGCACCATGAAGTTGAACGCCGCTGCGGAGATGATCCCGATCACCTGGCCTGAATTCTCTGAACTGCACCCGTTCTGCCCACCAGAGCAGGCAGCAGGTTATCAAGTGATGATTGGGCAGCTTTCCCAATGGTTGGTGCAACTGACCGGTTACGATGCGGTGTGCATGCAGCCCAACTCGGGCGCTCAGGGTGAGTATGCCGGTTTGCTGGCGATCCGCCGTTACCATGAAAGCCGCAACGAGGCTGGGCGTAATATCTGCCTGATCCCAAGCTCGGCACACGGTACCAACCCGGCTTCTGCCCAGATGGCGGGCATGGGCGTGGTGGTTGTGGCCTGTGACAAGAACGGCAACATCGATCTTCACGATCTGCGGGTGAAAGCCGAGCAGGCCGGGGAAGCCCTGTCCTGCATCATGGTGACCTACCCGTCAACCCATGGCGTGTATGAAGAAACCATCCGCGAAGTGTGCCAGATTGTGCATCAGTTTGGCGGCCAGGTTTACCTGGACGGTGCCAACATGAACGCGCAGGTGGGGATCACCACGCCGGGCTATATCGGTGCGGACGTATCGCACCTCAACCTGCATAAAACCTTCTGTATCCCTCACGGCGGTGGCGGTCCAGGCATGGGACCTATCGGCGTGAAGTCTCACCTGGCGCCGTTTGTTCCAGGCCACAGCGTAGTGCAGATTGATGGCGTGACCACCCAGCAGGGCGCGGTTTCTGCTGCACCGTTCGGCAGCGCCTCTATCTTGCCGATAAGCTGGATGTATATCCGCATGATGGGTGCGGAAGGGCTGAAGCAGGCCAGCCAGGTGGCAATCCTGAATGCCAACTACATCGCAACCCGCCTGAAAGACGCTTATCCGGTGCTGTATACCGGCCGCGATCACCGCGTGGCGCACGAATGTATTCTGGATATTCGCCCGCTGAAAGAAGAGACGGGTATTAGCGAAATGGATATCGCCAAGCGTCTGATCGACTACGGTTTCCATGCGCCGACCATGTCGTTCCCGGTGGCAGGCACGCTGATGGTTGAACCGACCGAGTCGGAAAACAAAGTGGAACTGGATCGCTTTATCGATGCGATGCTGGCTATCCGCAGCGAGATTGACCGCGTGCAGCAAGGCGAATGGCCACTGGAAGACAACCCATTGGTTAACGCACCGCACGTGCAGGCGGAACTGGTTAACGACTGGCAGCATGCTTACAGCCGCGAGCTGGCGGTATTCCCGATAGCTGGCGTGCGTGAGAATAAATACTGGCCGAGCGTGAAGCGCCTGGATGATGTCTACGGCGATCGTAATCTGTTCTGCTCTTGCGTACCGATGAGCGACTACGAATAACACTATCTTGCCAAAATGATGCTCGAGGGACACGGCATGAAGCCGTGTCCCTTTTTTATTGCAGCACCGCAGCAATTGCGCTTCACTGATTAATCTACCGTCGAGCAGCAAGTTGCCTGACTTGCTTGCGTAAATACCCGCTATCGTTTCTGATCTCAATAGCAAGGAACAATAATGACAAAAGTAGTGTTAGTGACCGGTGCCAGCCGGGGCATAGGCCGCGCGACGGCATTATTATTGGCCCAGCAGGGCTATGCGGTGGGCGTCAATTATCTGCGTGATAGTGCTGCTGCTGAGTTAGTGGTGGCGCAGATCCGCCAACAGGGTGGCAAGGCGATGGCTCTGCAAGCAGATATCGCCGAGGAAACTGAGGTGGTGGCGATGTTTGCCGAACTGGAAGCCACGTTGGGGCCAATTGATGCACTGGTCAATAACGCAGGTATTCTGTTCCAACAGGCGAGCATTGAGCAACTCACCGCCGAGCGGATCAATAAGGTGCTGACGACCAACGTCACCGGGTATTTTCTCTGCTGCCGCGAAGCGGTAAAACGTATGGCGTTACGCCATGGTGGGCAGGGAGGAGCGATCGTCAACGTGTCTTCCGCTGCGTCGCGTCTGGGGGCTCCGTGGGAATATATCGACTATGCGGCTTCAAAAGGGGCGGTGGATACGTTAACTACCGGTCTGGCGTTGGAAGTGGCGGCACAGGGGATACGCGTCAACTGCGTAAGGCCAGGTTGTATTTACACCGAGATGCATGCCAGCGGAGGAGAGCCGGGGCGGGTAGATCGGGTGAAGTCAGCGTTGCCAATGCAACGGGGTGGTCAGCCAGAGGAAGTGGCGCAAGCTGTTGTCTGGCTGCTTTCCGATGCGGCGTCCTACGTCACTGGCACTTTTATCGAAGCCGCTGGCGGGCGTTGAATCAGCAAGGGCGCCATCGGCGCCCCTCATCGATTACTTCAGCCAGCCTTTACGCTGTGCATCCTGCAAATGCTGCTCCAAATGTTGCCACAGCTCGGGATGGATATCGGCAATCATCGTATTACGGTCCAATACCTGTTGCAGGCTGATATCATTCTCTACCCAGCTCTGACCGCCGTTGTGCAGGTTCATCAGCATTGGCATGCAGCGATCCAGCACCAACGCGAAGCGGGCATCGGCGCTTTCGCCTGCTTCATACTCCTGCCACAGCGCGGTGAAAACCCCACGTTGTGGTTCCGGCAATATCCCGAATAACCGTTTTGCCGCCGCCACTTCCTGGTCGTGGATCGCCGCTCGTGCTGCCAGATCGTAAACCATGACGTCACCGGCATCGATCTCGACGATATCGTGTAGCAGGGCCATCTGGATCACGCGCTGAATATCCACCTCATCGCTGGCATAAGGGGCCAGACTCAAGGCCGCAATGGCAAAGTGCCAACTGTGCTCGGCCGAGTTTTCCTGACGCTGGGTACCCATCACCTTGGTACGGCGTTGCACGCTTTTAAGTTTGTCGATTTCCATCAGAAACTGGATGGTTTGAGTCATGGAGCCAAAGTCTAACGCGGGTACAGCGGATGACATGGTACGAACCTCGAGGTGAATGATGGGATACCCGCCGTCTTCCAGCCGTAACTGAAATCCATAGGGTGCAAAGCATATCGATTGTAGCCCAGCAGGCTGAGGATTTCGATGTTAGCGTGGTGTTACAAGCGCTCACAGTTTTATTTTAGCGTACACGTGTACACTGGAATCGTTCTCAGTTAATCTCATTTGCAGTTAATTCGCACAATATGCGTTGTTTTGAGGGGTTGCGCTTTATGGGGAAAAAGGACGAAGTGAAAGTCGGGGCAGACCAGTTGCCCGCCACGGCTTATCCATGGGCAGAGGAAATTGCCAACAGCATCAGCCACGGTATCGGCTTGGTGTTTGGGATTGTCGGCCTGGTGCTGCTGTTGGTTCAGGCGGTAAACGACGGCGCTGGGGTAACGGCCATCACCAGCTATAGCCTGTATGGCGGCAGTATGATCCTGCTGTTCCTGGCTTCCACGCTGTACCATGCTATTCCACATCAGAGAGCCAAGCACTGGCTGAAAAAATTTGACCACTGTGCCATCTACCTGCTGATCGCCGGAACCTATACGCCGTTCCTGCTGGTGGGGCTGGACTCACCGTTGGCGCGGGGGCTGATGGTGGTGATCTGGGGGCTGGCGCTGTTCGGCGTGATTTTCAAACTGGCATTTGCGCACCGTTTCGAGGTGTTGTCGCTGGTGACCTATCTGACCATGGGCTGGCTATCATTGATCGTGATCTACCAGTTGGCAATGCGCCTGGAAGTCGGAGGGGTAACTTTGCTGGCGGTAGGGGGCGTGGTGTACACGCTAGGGGTGATTTTCTATGCCTCGAAACGCTTCCGTTTTGGCCATGCGATCTGGCACGGTTTTGTGCTCGGCGGCAGTGTGTGCCACTTCATGGCGATCTACCTTTACGTATAACCCGCTCATCTGTTGTCGATATATTGCCAAAGCGTTTCTTTTGGGTTAAAAAGAAGCGCTTGTTTCTTTCGGGTATCCAGCAAGCCTTAGCTTTATTTCTGAGCCCGCCAAACCCCTCGCTTTCAAGTCGCAGGGGGTTGGCTGCGCTTGCTGCTGGCTGACCTGCATCTTGAGATCTATGGGGTATTTGCACCTTCCGGTGCCTTTAATCATTACCCAGGACTCTTCAATATGATCGTTCGTTTATCCAAAGCCCTGCTGGTTTGTGCTATCGCGCTATTTGCCTCACTGGTAGCCTTTGGCAATATCACCGATTACGACACCAACTTTGCCTTCGTACGCCATGTTTTTATGATGGATACGATCTTCCCTGATGCCACTATCACCTATCGCTCCATCCAGTCGCCATGGCTGCATCAGGTGGGGTATATCGGCATTATTGCGTTGGAAACCCTCACCGCGATTTTGTGCTGGATTGGGGGGATCCGTCTGCTGCGCGGCCTGAAACTGCCTGCGGCCAGCTTTAACCGGGCCAAGACCTTTGCCATTGCTGGGTTGACGTTAGGCTTCCTCACCTGGCAGGTGGCCTTTATGTCGGTTGGTGGCGAGTGGTTTGGCATGTGGATGTCAAAACAGTGGAACGGTGTGCCCGATGCCTTCCGCTTCTTTGTCACTATTTTGCTGGTGCTGATTTATCTGGTGCCGCGTGATGGGGAATTGGACGAATAACTCGTCTGGCCGCAGGCGTGATGCCTGCGGCCAAACCACTTACTTTTCTTCCGCCAGTGAGTAAGGCAGAGGCTTGATGGCGAGCTGGCTGCTGGCGTCATCGCGTACGCGCAGCACGCTGTCCGCTTCCAGATCGTTATTCATCACCACCTGCACCCACAGCGTTCCGTCAGCCAGCGAGATTGCCGCCAGCACGGTGCCGGTGCGGCGCCAGTTGTCACCCAGCTTCAACTCCAGATCGTCACCTGCTTGTGGAACCTGGCTACCTTTACCTTCCAGCCAGTACAGGGCGCGCTTGTTGGCTCCCCGGAACTTGGCGCGAGCCACCATTTCCTGCCCGGTGTAGCAGCCTTTGCTGAAGCTGATCCCGTCCAGCGCCTGAAGATTGGTCGCCTGAGGGATCAACTGCGCACTGTTTGCTGCATCAATCACCGGATAACCGGCCTCAATATCCAGTGCCAGCCATTGGCGGCTGTTGTTCAGCTCAGCCTGACCTTCCAGCTTTGAAGCTAGCAGAGCGGCGGTTTCTGCCGTGGTAATCAGCACAAAACGTTCTGCTGGCAGCGCAAAGTGCAGCAAGGTGGTATCGCCATCTTGCACCACTTGGTGTTCTGCATCTGGCAGGGTGCTAAACACCTTCGCCAATGCGGCCCGCGCCTCAAGGCCAGCGAGGCCCAGCAGCACCGCATTGCTGTCTGCCGCGATGGTGATTTTGGAGAATACCGCGTATTTCTTTATTTCCGCCAGTTGGCTTTCCAGCACGCTGCGACGCTCAAGATAGGCAAAGCCTTCACCGCGGTGGAATAAACGCAGGTTGCTCCACATTTTGCCTTTGGCATCGCAATGGCCGCACAGCACGTGTTGATCGGCCGCCAGTTTGTCGATATCGGCCGTTACCTGGCCCTGAAGATATTTTACCGTGTCTGGCCCGCTCAACTGCACCATGGCCCAATCTTCCAGTGAGATCAGCGTCAGTGGCAGATGGGAAGAGGCGGAAGGTTGACGGGGTGGAAAAGGAATATTGAACGCCATAATCGGTTCCTGCTGCATGTTTAGCATACCTGTTGGGGTTGCTACCATGGTAAAAGAGGTGGCTGGCTTTGCAAACAGTTATTACCAGGCAGCGCTTTTTTTGACATTTTACGTTTTGTTGGGTGAACGCCCTTCCCGGCGAGTATGTCAAATTGTTACTCTAGGCGCTTACGGCCAACGAAACCCAATTGCACCCAAATCGTTGGCTGACGGAATTAAATTGCGCGCGCGTTGCCATACCAAGTGTCGGTTGCCCAAGAGCATGGCAAGCCATGCCGAAAAGAGGTTAGTCATAACAACATGGATATTAATAATAAAGCACGTATTCACTGGGCCTGCCGCCGCGGCATGCGCGAGTTGGATATCTCGATCATGCCGTTTTTCGAACATGAATACGATACGCTGAGTGATGCAGACAAGGCCGTATTCATCCGCTTGCTCGAATGTGACGACCCCGATTTGTTCAACTGGCTGATGAATCATGGCGCTCCGCAGGATCAAGATCTGCAGAGAATGGTGTCCCTGATCCAAATGCGAAATAAAGCCCGTGGCCCTGTGGCGATGTGATGTCCGCGTTTCCTGGCGTACCCAGTTAGTCTCGTTGCTGACTCACGGCCTGCTGATTTTACTGATCCTGATCGCCCCGTGGCCGGAAGGCTATGGCCCGATCTGGTTGGTGCTGTTGACGTTGGTGGTGTTTGAGTGCATTCGCAGCCAAAAGCGCATTGCATCCAGGCAGGGAGAACTGCGGTTGCTGGCTGAACGCCGGATTGAGTGGCATGGCCGAGAATGGCTGATGGTGAACAAGCCCTGGATGCCTGGGTTCGGTATTTTGCTGTCGCTTCAGCAGATCGACGGCAAGAAACGCCATCGGCTGTGGTTGGCTTCGGATTCCATGAGCAAAGCGGATTGGCGCCAACTGCGTCAACGGTTGTTGTTTGAACAATCCGCTACCGATGAGGACGTATAATGAAACCGCTGCTTTGGCTGGTAGAAGACGAGCCCAGCATTGCGGATACGCTGATTTATACCCTGGAGAGCGAAGGCTTTCAGGTGCGTTGGTTTGAACGTGGCGAGCCTGCTTTGCAGGCTCTGCAACAGGGCTTACCGGCGTTGGTGATCCTCGACGTCGGCCTGCCCGATATCAACGGTTTTGAGCTTTGCCGTCGGCTGCTGGCGCAGGCGGCGGATTTACCGGTCCTGTTTCTTACCGCGCGCAGCGGTGAACTCGATCGCCTGATCGGGCTGGAAATCGGTGCCGATGACTATGTAGCCAAACCCTTCTCCCCACGTGAGGTCAGCGCCCGCGTGCGCACGATCCTGCGGCGTTTACACAAGCAGCAGCGCTTGCAACAGCCTGCCCTTTATCATTTTGGTGCCTTTAGCCTGGATGAAGAGGGAGCCACGATCTGCTACCACCAACAGCCGCTGCCGCTGACCCGCTATGAATTCTTGTTGCTGAAAACCCTGTTACAAGCGCCTGGCCGGGTGTTCTCCCGCCAGCAGTTGATGGACATCGTTTGGGCCCAGGCGGAAGAGAGCCTGGATCGTACCGTCGATACCCATATCAAAACGCTGCGTGCCAAACTGCGGGCGATCGATGCCGCAGAACCCCCGATCCATACCCATCGTGGCTTAGGCTATAGCGTGAGCCGCCAGCCATGAGGATTGGCCTGCGCCTGCTGTTGGGCTATTTCCTGATTGTGGCGGTGGCGGGCTATTTCGTGCTGAGCATTTTCGTGCAGGAGGTCAAGCCTGGCGTACGGCGTGCCACCGAAGGCACGCTGGTGGATACCGCCAACCTGCTGGCACAGGTGGCGCGGCTGGATATGAGACATGGGGATGCGGCAAAAGGTCAGTTGGCACAGGCTATCGCCCAGCTAAATCAGCGGCCGATCGGGGCCAATATCGCCGGGATCCGCAAGGATAGGAACGAATATCGTGTCTATCTTACCGATGGGCGCGGCAAGGTGATTTTCGATTCCTCAGGCCAGGCGTTGGGGCAGGATTACTCCCGCTGGAACGATGTTTATCTGACATTACGTGGTCAATACGGTGCGCGCAGCACCCGGACGATTGCCGATGACGAGAGCAGTTCGGTGATGTACGTGGCCGCACCGGTGGTGGAGCAAGGGCAGATTATCGGCGTGTTGAGTGTCGGCAAACCCAACAGCACCATGGCACCGGTGATCCGCCGCAGCGAGCGGCGTATTTTGCTGGCGGGCGCAGTGCTGCTAGGGATTGCGCTAGCGATCGGGCTGGGCTTCGTCTGGTGGATTAACCGTTCGATCAACCGCCTGGTGCGTTATGCCGACGGAGTGGCGCACGGCGAGGCGGTGCCATTACCACGCATGGGCAGCGTTGAGCTGACCCAACTGGCGCAAGCGCTGGAAAGCATGCGCATGAAGTTGGAAGGCAAGGCTTATATTGAACAATATGTGCATACCCTGACACACGAGTTGAAAAGCCCGCTGGCGGCGATCCGTGGCGCGGCGGAACTCTTGCAGGAATCACCGCCTCCCGCGACGGCGAAACGCTTTTTGACCAACATCGAACAGCAGAGTGCCCGCATTCAGCAATTGGTCGATAAGTTGCTGGTGCAGGCGCAGTTAGAAAGCCGGCCCGGTTTGGAACTGGCTGCGGTAGCGATGGTGCCGTTAGTCCGGCAGATTGTCGCGGGTAAAGAAGCACAGGCGGCGCAGCGTGGCGTCACGATTGAATTGGGGGCGTTAGCGGAAGCATCGCTGACTGGAGATGCCTTTTTGCTGGGGCAGGCGCTGAGCAATCTGTTGGATAATGCCCTGGATTTCACCCCTGCCGGTGGCTCGGTCAGTATCAATGGCGAGCGGTTGGAGCATCATTACCAGCTCACCCTTTGCGATACTGGCAGCGGCATACCCGACTATGCGCTGGATAAGGTATTTGAACGCTTCTATTCGCTGGCACGGGAAGATAAACCCAAGAGCAGCGGCCTGGGCCTGAACTTCGTGCAGGAAGTGGCGCGCCTGCATCGTGGTACCATCCGTTTGCAAAACCTGCAACCCACAGGCGCGAAGGCCATCCTCACTTTACCACTCTGAATATAACTTATTGCCCGCACTTCACCTTCCCTTCACATAACCACATTCTGATTTCACTTGCCGACTTTATCGTAGCGACATTACCTACAAGGAGTCTGCCACGATGTTTAAATCGGTACTGTTTTGGAAAATAACCACCCTGCTGGGATTGATGATCCTGATGATGATCCCGGTGGGTATGCTCATGGATGTGGTACAGGAACGTAGCGGCTATCGCCAGAGCGTAGTGGGGCAAGTGAGTGAAAGCACCAGCCGGGCGCAGCGTATTCTTGGGCCAGTGATCGTGATCCCGTACACCTTCCGGGAAGAGAAGAAGAACGAAAAAGGCGAAATCAAGATAGAGACCACTCGCTATCAACGCTTTGTTTTGCCCGAATCTTTGGTGGTCAATGGCAAGCCCAACGTTGAGATCCGTAAGCTGGGTATCTACCAGACTCAGGTGTATCAGGGGCCACTGGATTTCCAGGTGAAATTCGGCCAACCCGATCTGGAGGATTTGCAGCATAGCAACATTACGATCGGCCAACCCTTCCTGATGCTGTCATTGAGCGATTCTCGTGGTATCAAAAGCATCTCTGCCCTCAACGGCATTCAACAGCAGGCCAAGTTTGAGCCGGGTACTTTGGTCAGTGGGCTTTCTCAGGGGATCCATGCACCGCTGGCCCTGGCCTCGTTGCAGAAAGAAGGGCTGACGGCGGATTTCACCCTCAACCTGGCAGGGACCAGCAGCTTGTCCCTGGTGCCGGTAGGGCGCAGTTCCGAGCTGCTATTACAAAGTAACTGGCCGCATCCGAACTTCTTGGGCAACTTCCTGCCGGATGAGCGCAAGGTGACCGATAGAGGCTTCTCTGCCCGCTGGCGCAGCACCTGGTTTGCCAACAATATCAATAGCTCATTCATGTATGATAACGGCATCATGGAAGAGGAAAAGCTGCCGACCTTCACGACGAGCCTGATCGAACCGGTCGATCACTATCAACTGACCGAGCGGGCGGTGAAGTATGCGGTGCTGTTCCTGGGGTTGACGTTTATGGCGTTCTTCCTGTTCGAAACCCTGACCGGGCTGCGGGTGCACCCGATCCAGTATCTGTTGGTGGGGGCGGCGCTGGTGCTGTTCTATCTGATCCTGCTGGCTTTCTCGGAACATCTGGGGTTCGACGTGGCGTACCTGCTGGCAAGCGTGGCCTGTAGTGGACTGATTGCCTTCTACCTCAGCGCCGTGCTGCGCGGGATGCGTCGTGGCATGCTATTCGCCGCCAGTCTGCTCCTGCTGTATGGCATTCTGTATATGCTGTTGCAGTCGGAAGATAACGCACTGGTATTAGGTTCGGTGCTGCTGTTCGGGGTTCTGGCGGGCATTATGCTGCTGACGCGTAAGCTGGACTGGTATCAGGTGGCCGATCCGACTCGCTTGAAGGGTAATATTGCCGAGCCAGAAACCGCTGAGACGCCAGCCAGTAATGGCGAGAGCCGCTTCAGTTTGTGGAAATAAAGACGTTGTTGGGCGCGATATCGCGCCCAATTTCGTTACAGCAGCGGTTCCATCTCCAGCAGGATCTGTTCACACCACTGTTGCAGACGCTCTTCGCTCAGGTCGTATTGGTTCACCTCATCCAGCGCCAGGCCAACAAAGTGTTTGCCGTCGGCGCTGAGCGGTTTGGGGCTGGTAAATTCAAACCCGTCGATCGGCCAGAAACCGATAAACTGCACGCCCTGTGGGGCAAGCTGGTCGTGCAACATCCCCAGCGCATCCAGAAACCATTCGCCATAACCCAACTGATCGCCCATTCCGTACATGGCGACGATCTTGCCTTTCAGGTCTAGTTCAGTCAGTTGCGGCCAGATCGCTTCCCAATCCTCTTGCAGCTCACCAAAATCCCAGGTTGGAATACCCAGGATCAGGATGGAATAGTCTTCCATCAGCTTGGGAGAAACGTCTTTCAGGTTGTGCAGGTCGACCAGGTCTTCACCCAGAATCTCACGGATTTTTTCTGCTGCCATCTCGGTGTAGCAGGTGCTGGAGCCGTAAAACAGACCAATCTTCATGTTTAAACCATTTATAATGCCGTAGGTAGAATTGCAACGAGTATACCTTAAGGCATAATGCCTGTGGCAGAAACGTAACCAAGAGAGGACCGCGTGCAACAGCAAGACAGTGCGCTGATTGAGCAATTCCTGGATGCGTTGTGGATCGAACGCAATCTGGCAGAGAATACGCTGGCCTCTTATCGGCTCGATTTACAGGCGCTGGCCGGTTGGCTGGCTCTCAACAACCGCAGCCTGTTACAGGCCGAAGCGTTGGACTTACAGGCCTTCCTCGCCGAACGGGTGGAGGGAGGATACAAAGCGACCAGTTCAGCCCGGTTGTTAAGCGCGATGCGCCGCCTGTTCCAATATCTCAACCGTGAAAAAATGCGGGCAGATGACCCCACCGCGTTGCTGGCCTCGCCCAAATTACCGCAGCGGTTACCCAAGGATCTGAGCGAAGCGCAGGTTGAGGCCTTGCTACAGGCACCTTGCGTCGATCAACCGTTGGAGCTGCGTGACAAGGCTATGCTCGAAGTATTGTATGCCACCGGGTTGCGTGTGTCGGAACTGGTGGGGTTGACCATCAGCGATGTCAGCCTGCGCCAGGGGGTGGTGCGGGTGATCGGTAAAGGCAACAAAGAGCGCCTGGTGCCGTTGGGTGAAGAAGCGGTGTACTGGATTGAAAATTATCTGGAACACGGCAGGCCCTGGATGCTGAACGGCCAGACGCTGGATGTGCTATTCCCCAGCAACCGCAGCCAACAAATGACTCGCCAGACGTTCTGGCATCGGATTAAACACTATGCGATCCTAGCGGGTATCGACAGCGAACGGCTGTCTCCGCATGTGCTGCGCCACGCTTTCGCCACCCATTTACTGAACCATGGGGCCGATCTTCGTGTCGTACAGATGTTATTGGGGCATAGCGACCTCTCAACCACACAAATTTATACTCATGTAGCCACTGAAAGATTGAAACAGCTACATCAACAGCATCACCCGCGCGCCTGATGCGCAGGGATCGAAAGGATTGGAAGAATGAAAAAAGGTTTAATGCTGCTCTCCCTGCTGGTGGCTTCGGTTACCGGCGCGGCCCATGCTGACGATGCAGCCATTCAGAAAGCACTAGGTAGCCTGGGCATTAAGCAGGCAGACGTGCAACCCTCGCCGGTCGCCGGTTTGAAAACCGTATTGACCGAAGGCGGCACGCTGTATGTGACGGAAGATGGCAAGCACGTGTTGCAAGGGCCGCTGTTTGACGTCAGCGGCGGCGAGCCGGTTAACGTGACTAACCAACTGTTGATGACCCGTCTGGAAGCGCTGAAAGATCAGATGATCGTCTACAAAGCGCCGAAAGAGAAACACGTGATCACCGTGTTCACCGATATCACCTGTGGCTATTGCCACAAGCTGCACGAGCAGATGAAAGAGTACAACGATCTGGGGATCACCGTGCGCTATCTGGCGTTCCCGCGTCAGGGGCTGGAATCTCAGGCAGAGAAAGATATGCGTTCCATCTGGTGTACCGCAGACCGGGCTAAGGCTTTCGATGCTGCCATGAAGGGCGACGCGGTGTCTCCGGCAACCTGCAAAACCGATATCAGCCAGCATTATGCGCTGGGCGTTCAGTTTGGTATCAACGGCACCCCGGCTATCGTGCTGAAAAACGGCATGGTTGTCCCTGGCTACCAAGGGCCGAAAGAGATGGCCGCGATGTTGGATGCGCATGCAGCCTCCGCAGCCACGAAATAAGTCACGGTGAGTATTAAAACCCAATTACGCCGCCGCGAGGCGGCAGATGCCAGCCATTTACCCGCCAGCCTGCCTCCCCTGTTACGTCGCTTATACGCGTTGCGCGGAGTTAAGGGCGAGCAGGAGCTGGAGCGTAGCGTCAAGGGCATGTTGCCTTGGCAACAGTTGAGCGGTATCGATGCTGCGGTAGCGATATTGCAGCAGGCACTGGCCGACGGCCGCCGCATCATGGTGGTGGGCGACTTTGACGCCGACGGCGCCACCAGTACCGCACTGACGGTGCTGGCCTTGCGTAGCATGGGCTGTAGCTCTATCGAATATCTGGTGCCCAACCGTTTTGAAGATGGCTATGGCCTTAGCCCCGAAGTAGTGGAACAGGCGGCGGCTCGGGGTGCCGAGCTGATCGTCACGGTCGATAACGGTATCTCCTCGCATGCGGGCGTTGACGTTGCGCACGGCTTGGGAATACAGGTGCTGGTCACCGATCACCATCTGCCGGGGGATACTTTGCCTGCGGCAGAGGCGATCGTTAACCCGAACCTGCGTGACTGTGATTTTCCCTCCAAATCTTTGGCTGGTGTAGGCGTTGCCTTCTATCTGATGTTGGCTTTGCGGGCCAAGCTGCGTGACAGCGGCTGGTTCGAACAGCGTGCGCTGGCTATGCCTAATCTAGCCGAATTGCTGGATCTGGTGGCGTTGGGCACGGTGGCGGACGTGGTGCCGCTGGATGCCAACAACCGTATTCTGGTGTATCAGGGGCTGAACCGCATCCGGGCTGGCAAGTGTCGGCCAGGTATTCGCGCTCTGCTGGAAGTGGCTAACCGCGATGCGCGGCAATTGGCGGCCAGCGATCTCGGTTTTGCTCTTGGGCCACGGCTGAACGCGGCAGGGCGGCTGGACGATATGTCGATCGGCGTCGCCATGCTGTTGAGCGACGATATTGCCCAGGCGCGTATGCTGGCCAACGATCTCGACGCGCTCAACCAGACCCGGCGTGAGATAGAGCAGGGGATGCAGGTGGAAGCGCTGGAGCTGTGCGATCAGTTGGAACGCACCACCACCGCATTGCCTTACGGGTTGGCGATGTATCACCCAGAGTGGCATCAGGGCGTGGTGGGCATTCTGGCTTCTCGCATCAAAGAGCGTTTCCATCGCCCGGTGATCGCCTTTGCCCCTGCGGGCGACGGCATTTTGAAAGGCTCTGGCCGCTCGGTGGCCGGGTTGCATATGCGTGATGCGCTGGAGCGGCTCGATACCCTGAATCCTGGGCTGATGATGAAGTTCGGTGGCCATGCGATGGCGGCGGGCTTGTCGCTGGAAGAGGCCAAGTTTGACGAGTTCCGCCAGCGTTTTGGCGAGCTGGTCGGCGAATGGCTCGATCCAGCCATGCTGGAAGGCGTGATCTGGTCGGACGGCGAGTTGATGATGCAAGAACTGACCCTGACCACCGCGGAGCTTCTGCGTGAGGGCGGGCCTTGGGGGCAGGCGTTTCCTGAGCCAACCTTTGACGGCAAGTTCCGTATCCTGCAACAGCGGTTGGTGGGCGAAAAACACCTGAAGCTGATGATCGAACCGCTCGGTGGCGGCCCATTGTTGGACGGCATCGCCTTCAATATCGATACTACGCAGTGGCCGGACAGCAGCATCAAAGAAGTGGAACTGGCGTACAAACTGGATGTGAACGAGTTCCGTGGCAACCGTAACGTGCAGTTGCTCATTCAGCACCTCTGGCCGCGTTAACCGGCTAGCCCCTCACCCTAACCCTCTCCCAAAGGGAGAGGGGACTTGACGTGCCACATGTTGATTCTTGCATCTGAACGTTGATCCCCCACAAAAACTGACCAACTCGCTATAAACTGGCCGCTGGATCCGCTAGAATTACCGGTTCCAATGGCATTTCGCCATCGACGACATCAACGTAAGAACACAAAAAATCATGTTTGAAATTAATCCGGTAAAAAACCGCATTCAGGATGTGTCCGAGCGGACAGCCGTTCTCAGGGGGTATCTTTGACTATGATGCCAAGAAAGAACGCCTAGAAGAAGTTAACGCCGAGCTGGAACAGCCGGACGTTTGGAACGAACCTGAACGCGCACAGGCATTAGGCAAAGAGCGCTCGTCGCTGGAAGCCATTGTCGAAACCATCGATCAGCTGGAACAGGGCTGTGAAGACGTCACTGGCCTGCTGGAACTGGCGGTTGAGGCGGAAGACGAAGACACCTTCAACGAGACCGTGGTTGAGCTCGATCAACTGAGCGCCAAGCTGGAACAATTAGAATTCCGTCGTATGTTCTCTGGTGAATACGACAGCGCGGACTGCTATCTGGATATCCAGGCAGGCTCCGGCGGCACCGAAGCGCAGGACTGGGCCAGCATGCTGCTGCGCATGTACCTGCGTTGGGCGGAATCCAAAGGCTTTAAAACGGAAGTGATTGAAGAGTCCGACGGCGACGTCGCGGGCCTGAAGTCGGCAACTATCAAGATTATCGGCGACTACGCGTTTGGCTGGTTACGTACTGAAACCGGCGTGCATCGCCTGGTACGCAAGAGCCCATTCGATTCCGGTGGCCGTCGCCATACTTCCTTCAGTTCCGTATTTATCTATCCGGAAGTGGATGACGATATCGATATCGAAATCAACCCGGCCGATCTGCGCATTGACGTTTACCGCGCCTCCGGTGCTGGTGGTCAGCACGTTAACAAAACCGAGTCGGCGGTGCGTATTACCCACTTGCCAACCAATATTGTGGTGCAGTGCCAGAACGATCGCTCTCAGCATAAGAACAAGGATCAGGCATTCAAACAGCTGCGCGCCAAGCTGTATGAATACGAGATGCAAAAGAAAAATGCTGACAAGCAAATGCTGGAAGACAACAAGTCCGATATCGGCTGGGGCAGCCAAATCCGTTCTTACGTGCTGGATGACTCCCGCATCAAGGATTTGCGCACCAACGTCGAAACACGTAATACGCAGGCCGTACTGGATGGCGACCTGGATAAATTCATTGAGGCAAGTTTGAAAGCCGGGTTATGAGGAACAGAAATGTCTGAGCAACAAGCACAAGGCGCCGAACAGGCGTTGGATCTCAACAACGAGCTGCAGTCACGCCGTGAAAAATTGGCCGCGCTGCGCGAGAACGGCATTGCGTTCCCGAACGACTTCCGTCGTGATACCACCTCCGACAAACTGCATGCCGAATACGGCAGCAAAGAAAACGAAGAGCTGGAATCACTGGGTATCGAAGTGACCGTAGCTGGCCGTATGATGACCCGCCGTATCATGGGTAAAGCCTCCTTCGTGACGCTGCAGGACGTGGGTGGCCGCATTCAGCTCTACGTCGCACGCGACGATCTGCCTGAAGGTGTTTACAACGAGCAGTTCAAGAAATGGGACCTGGGCGATATCCTCGGCGCACGCGGTAAGCTGTTCAAGACCAAAACTGGCGAACTGTCTATCCACTGTACCGAGCTGCGTCTGCTGACCAAAGCACTGCGTCCGCTGCCAGACAAGTTCCACGGCCTGGCCGATCAGGAAACCCGTTATCGCCAGCGTTATCTGGATCTGATCGCCAACGAAGAATCCCGCAACACCTTCAAGATCCGTTCGCAGGTGATGGCGGCGATCCGTAACTTCATGGTGGGTCGAGGCTTTATGGAAGTCGAAACCCCGATGATGCAGGTGATCCCTGGCGGCGCGTCTGCTCGTCCGTTCGTCACGCACCACAACGCGTTGGACATCGACATGTACCTGCGTATCGCGCCAGAGCTGTATCTGAAGCGCCTGGTGGTAGGTGGCTTCGAGCGCGTGTTCGAGATCAACCGTAACTTCCGTAACGAAGGCGTTTCCCCGCGTCATAACCCAGAGTTCACCATGATGGAACTCTATATGGCGTATGCGGATTACAAAGACCTGATTGAGCTGACCGAGTCGCTGTTCCGTACGCTGGCGCAGGACGTGTTGGGTGACGTCAAGGTGCCTTATGGTGATGAGGTGTTCGACTTCGGCAAGCCGTTTGAAAAGCTGACCATGCGTGAAGCGATCAAGAAATACCGCCCGGAAACCAACCTCGACGATCTGAACGAGATGGCTAGCGCGGTAGCGATTGCCGAATCCATCGGCATCAAGGTAGAGAAGAGCTGGGGTCTGGGTCGCGTAGTTACCGAGATCTTCGAAGAGACCGCAGAAAGCCATCTGATCCAGCCAACCTTCATCACCGAGTACCCGGCAGAGGTTTCTCCGCTGGCACGCCGTAACGACGAGAACCCGGAAATCACCGATCGTTTCGAATTCTTTATCGGCGGGCGTGAAATCGGTAACGGCTTCTCAGAGCTGAACGACGCAGAAGATCAGGCGCAGCGTTTTGCCGATCAGGTTAGCGCGAAAGATGCTGGTGACGACGAAGCGATGTTCTACGACGAAGACTACGTCACCGCGCTGGAACATGGCCTGCCGCCAACCGCGGGTCTGGGCATCGGTATCGACCGTATGGTGATGCTGTTGACCAACAGCCACACCATCCGCGACGTGATCCTGTTCCCGGCCATGCGCCCGAGCAAGTAACGTTAGCTGAGTGATTAAGCCGGTGCAGGCGACTGTGCCGGTTTTTTTTCGCCTGAAGAGAGCGGGGTGTTGCTAACCGCTTAAAACATCGGCAGTTATGCGTTATCTTCTCTTGCCCGGCGCGCATAACCGGTTATAATGCCAGTCGCACACCTAAGCGGGTGTAGTTCAATGGTAGAACGGCAGCTTCCCAAGCTGCATACGAGGGTTCGATTCCCTTCACCCGCTCCAATCTCAAGTCTCCCTGAACACCACTAAAATCAACTATTCTCTGATTTAATAACGTTTTATCATTTCCCATATCAACTTGGTTCAACCCGTGTTTCCCCAATCAAACCACTATCTTCTATAGAAATGTGTTTAGTTACACCTATGCAGTTTGAAACTATACTCATGCCATCTTGGAAAACCACTTCTGCGTAGATCTGACAAACCGCCTTACAATGAGAGGGGATAAGGCATGGTTCGGTTGGTAATGATTTTACTTGGGGTAGATTATTTACGTAACCGCTGGCGAGGGTTGATGATTGCCGGTTGGTTAGGCGTGTTAGCGGGCTTAATCGTTTTCATCGATGCGTTGGATAACGCGATTTATTTCCCTTTGCATCCCTTTGCTTTCCTGTTGCTGATCGAGGGACTGGCAACGCTGATGGTCGCGCATACCGGCATCGGCGGACAACGTACCTTGCGTTATGTGAAAGGAGGCGCATTTTCCCTGGCCGCGATATTGATCTTGAGTGGACAACACCATGGCCATTTTATTTTATCGATGATTTTTGGCACGTTGTTTTTGGCCGATGGGTTATTGCAAATTGTCTCCGCTGGGGTCGTGCGCTATAAAAACTGGAAGTTGGTAGTGGCTGGCGGTGTATTGGAAGTGATGTTAGCTATTTTCTTCTTTCAGCCCTACCCGACCCATTATGTCGGCACCGTGCCTTATTGTTTAGGTCTTGGGTTGATGTTTGGTGGGTGGAATATGGTTATGCTGGCGATGCGCGTCAAAAAGCTGGAGGTCAACCCCGCGGTTTTGGGTAATAAGGCCGCTGAGGAAGCCAGTAGTGCAGTAACCACGCCTTTGGTGACTGAATGGGAAGGCCCTCCGGCTGATGATGAACCTGCACTGACCATACATGTCTGGACTCCTGTGGGATCCTCGAAGAGTAAAACGGTGCCTCATCCTGTGATTGATCGTTATATTGCTGCGGTGGATAAAAATGGGGTGATTTCCACCGGCCATGCTGCACTTGAATCTCCGGAAGGTATATATATCAGTTTGTATCCAGCGGTCGATATTGATCGGTCGCCAGATCAATTTACCCGCTTGCTGCGGGCAACCGCAGACAATAATGTTGAAGGGAAATTCCAACCGGATTATGTGACAGAGTCAGGGGCATGGTGTCCTTCAACCCAGCGTGTGCGGATCAGGAACTACGATGCTGAACGTCTGAAACGGTTCTGGGAAGTTTATCGTGAAGACAATACGTATAATCTCACGCATCGTAACTGCTCAAGCAGTGTGGCGCGGGGTCTTGAAGCAGCGCTGGAAGGCGTAGTGAGTAAGATATGGGGACAACGTGGCCACTGGTGGGTGTTGAGTAAAATTCTCACGACGCCGGAATTATGGGTGGCGGTACAAATACGTAAACGCGCAAAAACGATGGCCTGGACACCAGGGCTGATGCTTGACTATGCACGTGCATTGAGCATGTTGGCGGATCCCCGGCCGGCCGGTTGGATAACCACCATACGACGAGCCCTGGAGAAAATGTTATCTTTGCGCAAGCAATGGCGTGATGAAAAAGCGCAGGGCACGATAGCGTCAAATGTTCGCAGTGAGCCCTCAAATGACAAAGGCAAGTAGCGATTATGGTAATGTTTCCCCTTTTATACGCAGGGCTTTATTATTTGCATCAATAGCATTACGAACACTGTGCTGATTGGCATCAAAAATATCGTCAATAAACCACTGCTCATTCTCAGCCACTAAATCAAACGTGGTGGTAGTCGTGAGACTGTTATCACTAAAAGCGCGAAAAGTGACTGCGGCATGCGATTTTTTATTATCGTTCGAGAGAATATTGATATCCGTCACCACCAGGTTCTGATAATCCTGACACTGGCAGATCGGGTCGGCGTCAAGATAGCCTATATCGCCCGGTAAGGTTAGCGCCTGATCCTCTTCCAACACCGCGAGGAATTGCTTTGAAGCAATCCGTTTCGGGCCCGTTTCGCCGATGAATGCGGTTGCAACATCATCATGGCCATAGGTGGCATAGATCCGTGCTATAAAGTTACTGGGATTTTCAATGGCCGATGCGGGCTGCGTAAGTGCAGCAAACGAAAGCAGAGAGAAACAGAGCAAAGCAAAAATGCGCATGGTTACAATTCCTTAATCGTTCTCTATCCCTTAAATCAACGGTCCATACTACGGTGTGCTCACCTTGATGGCAACGCTTGGTCGTTCTTGTTCAGCCCTGTACGAAACCAAGGTATACGCTGGAAAACTATTCCTAAAGAAAGGGATGCGCTCAAAGATCACCACGGTGAACGCGATGATTAATATCATAGCCAAGAACAAAACCACCAGAGACAACACAAACCAGAAGCCACTCACTTCAATCGTTGTAAGCCCTATAGATGCACTATACAAAGCCCCGAAAATGAGGATAAGTGATATAGTGATCCCAACGAAATTTGCCAGCCTTCTTCGTCGGCTTTTCTTCTGAAACTCAAACGTCGAGGGGTTAACATTGAAGTCATAGAAAACCTCCTCAGAAATCACCAGTTCGGGCCGTTGTAGAGAGGCAATCTGCATCAGTATTGCACGTGTAATCTCCCAGTGATGCTTGAATTTCTTTATTTCATGCACCGGGATTAAATTTTCTTTCGTTTCACCGGATTGGGTTTGGGTGTAGATAATCAGGTTTTTAGTATTATTTTTATAGCCCGTATTACGAAAGCCAATCGTGGCCTTGGTGCCGTCTTCTAACGAACCTGTGACTTCTGGCCATAGTAGCTGATAATGACTTACACCGCCTGAAAGATCGTTGTATCGCGTATAGAAAACACCTTGAGAGGTGACGTTAAAGTACACCTCTCCATGCTTTAATTTTAAGTTGTCGCTAATTCTTTTAAAGAATAAATAATTCAGGGGGAGAAGGATCAATAAAAATAAAACACCAAGTAGAAAGGTGTCACCCTCGATAAAAAATAGGGTTGGCGTAGCCAGAGATGCAATGAAAACAAGTGTGAAAACGGGAGAAAGCAATAAGTAGAGCGTCTTTGTCGCTATTCTACGCTCGATGGCAGACACATCATCACATCGCTTGGAGGGGCTGGCGAAAAACGCGGTATGTTCGGTAATCATACTTTTATATCCCTATAATCAATCACATAATCCTGAATTAGTGTCTTACTGTACCCTAGCTAGTTAGCCGGAAGGCTTAAAACCCAAGAACTCAAGCCTGGTAGATTACCAGACTCAGGGACTATTTTCTGCTTACGATAAACCGCTCGCTGCAAGGGAGAACACCGCTTTCGAGGACATGTGCCCGACAAGATTATTTCAGGATGAAAGGCGATAGGAACGGCTCGGCAGATTGTTCGAGCAGGGTGATAAGCTCAGGATCCATATATTGATAGTCATCGGGGATATCGAGAACGTGCAGCGGTTTGTGTTCCAACAGGCGCTGATACTCGGCAACCAACCGGCTCTTGTGCTTTTGCTCCATGACAAAAATCATATCTGCCCAGCGCAATAACGCCGGCGTTACCGTTTTTTTGGCATTACGGCTGGTCCCGGCCGACCTGGTGGTCAGGCCGGGAGTCCGTTGCCATATGCGTTCTGCGGTAGGGCTGCGCCATTGGTTACGGCTACAGACAAACAGCACATTCATGGTTAATCAATCTCATCAAGTGAGTTACGCCGGGCTACGGCGCGGGATACTTGTGGGTATTCAATGCCTAGTTGCCTCGCCCGGGTCACTTTATGTGAGCGGGTATAGAGCATTTTCCACTTTTTCTCTTTGGTGAACTTGGGTTGAAAATCCCCCATCTCACGGTGTTTGTTGCGTTTGTTATTTACCAGGCGCCAGGCCCGGCCACGTATGTCAGTCATGTTAATGCCTCATCGGTGTTATCGGGGTTCAGCAGCCGCGATAATACGAGAGGTGGTGCAGCAGCATCTTATGCCGCCCGGTAATGCTAACATTTCGGCTATAAACAATAAATCGTCTTTATTCTGTGGCCACTGCTCTGACGAGGTCGCAACCTCTCTACGGGAAATAAAAGGAATGCATGATGTCAGTAAAGGATAAGTTGTTGGCACTGTTTGTGGTGGTGGCCTGGGGGCTGAACTTTGTGGTCATCAAAGTTGGTCTGTATGGCATGCCACCGTTTTTACTGGCGGGCCTGCGTTTTGCGCTTGTCATGTTCCCGGCAATCCTGTTTGTCAAACCACCGAAAATCCCGCTCCGCTGGATGCTGGCGTACGGCATCACCATCAGCTTTGGTCAGTTCGCTTTCCTGTTTATGGCGATCAAGCTTGGCATGCCTGCGGGCTTGGCATCACTGGTGTTGCAGGCCCAGGCTTTCTTTACCATTTTGCTCGGCGCACTGTTGCTGGCAGAAAAGCTGAAATGGAACCATATTGCCGGGATTATGATTGCCACCGTTGGCATGTTTATGCTGGCTAGCGCGGGCATGGCTGGGCAAACGACGGCGGGTATCACGTTGACCACCATGATGTTGACGCTGGCCGCAGCGCTATCTTGGGGACTGGGGAATATCACTAACAAGGTGATTATGCGCGATCGTAATGTGCCGATCATGTCACTGGTGGTGTGGAGTACACCCGTACCGGTGGTGCTGTTCTTCATATGCTCATGGTTGTTTGAGGGGCAAGCGCTGTTGATTGACAGCCTGGTGCATATTCAAGGTGAAACCATTCTGGCGCTGCTCTATCTGGCGTTTGTTGCCACCATTATGGGTTATGGCATCTGGGGTAACCTGCTGAGCCGTTACGAAACCTGGCGCGTTGCGCCGTTAACGCTGCTGGTGCCGGTTATCGGTATTGTCTCAGCTGCATGGTTATTAGGCGAAAGGCTATCATTGCAACAAATGATCGGTGCATTGGTGATCATCGTGGGCTTGTTGGTCAATGTGTTTGGCGGGTTGCTCAAGCCTGCCATCAGAAAATATCAACAGCGCTAGTGGTGTGAAGGGGGAGAATGCTGAACTCCCTCATCTACTCTTTTTTTCATGCTGTGCCGTCATCCATTGAAGGCAGCGCGATAAACCATGAGCCACTCTGCTATTGCAGGCCCTAATCTAATAGCTTCACTCCCCCACACATTTTGCGACTATTCCGGATCCATCGCGATAGGCATCGGTGGTACAGTGGCCCGATTTTCATTCATTTTGATGTTTTTTTGGCTGTTGAACGCCGAGGTGTGAGTATGAGTAAGTTTATTGCAGCGGGCCTGCTGGCCGTTTTACTGTCCGGGTGTGCTACCGAGTCGCCTTGCGTACCGGTCTATGACGACCAAGGCCGTCTGGTTCATACTAATACCTGTATGAAAGGCACCACCCAGGATAACTGGGAAACCGCCGGGGCGATTGCAGGCGGGGCGGCAGCGGTCGCTGGCCTGACATTGGGTATTATCGCGTTAACCAAATAGTGATTTTTTAGTCGGGGCGCAGCATAGGCGCCCCGATCCTATTACTGCTGTTGAGCCAGTTTTTTGCTGTCACAGCCGGTACTTTTACATTCCCGCTCTACGCTTTTCAGAAAATCGATACGGCTTTGCATGGTCTTGTTTGAGCAGGCGACATTGATCATGGAATCGTCGCTACATTGACTGTCCCGATTTTTAAGCCATTCGATCTGCGACTGCTTCAGCGTCTGCTTTTGCGGTTGGGTCAGCAACCCCATCACCTTCTTGTATTGCACATTGATCTCTTGATCCAGTTGCACCATCTCCAATGCCGCGCAGTAGGTCACGTCATAAGGGGTGCGCGGGCTGTCACAACCACCGGCCAACGTAGTGGCAGAGACCAACAGCAGCGAACATCCCAAGATTGTTTCTTTAATCACTTTGCACTTCTCCGTGTTTGGTTTTGAACTGGCTACACAGTAAACCAATGCCGCATTTTGCAATAGCCCGATTGAAGACAAAAATTCAACCGGGCGTATGCGGTGCTCTTACTTAAGTCTCAAGCCTCGGTTTGCGGTGTGACCTTTTGCTTATCGGAGTTCATACAGCTGTAGATCACCGGCAGCACCAACAGCGTCAGCACGGTAGCAAAGCCCAGGCCGAACATGATCACCACCGCCATGCTTTGGAAGAAGGCATCGCTAAGCAGTGGGGCCAGGCCGAGTACGGTGGTAAAGGCCGTCAGCAGGATAGGGCGCAAGCGTGAGGTAGAGGCGTCGATGATGGCTTCCAGGATTGGTTTTTCCTGCCGTTGTAACCCGATCTCCTCTACCAGCACAATGCCGTTACGGATCAACATCCCGCTCAAACTCAACAGGCCAATCAGCGCCATGAAGCCAAACGGGATACCGGTTAGCAGGAAGCCCACGGTTACCCCAATCAACGCTAGCGGAATGGTCAGCCAGATGGCGACGGCATTTTTTAGTGAGCTGAACATCAGCACGGTGATGATGAACATGATCACAAAGGCTACCGGCAGGCTGGTGAACAACCCTGCCTGGGCTTCCTTGGTACTTTCATAGTCGCCGCCCCAATTCAGTTCATAGCCGAGCGGTAATGGGATGGCATCAATATCCGGTTTGATGCGTTGTAACAGTTCGGCAGAGGTTTCACCGCTCTGGGAGCTAGGATCGGCCTGAACCGTCAGGGTGCGTTTGCGATCCCGGCGCATGATCAGAGGATCTTCCCACTCGGTAGTAAAGCCGTTGACCACGTTGTCGATGGGAATAAACGCCTGCCGTGCCTGGCTCCAGATCATCACGTCGTTCAACCGTTCGGCATTCAACCGCTCCGAGTCCGGCGTTCTTAACACAATCGGCATTAACCGTGTGCCATCACGATATAGGCCAACGGCGATCCCGCCAAAACTCATGCGCAGTGCACTGTCGATTTCGCGTTTATCCACCCCTAATTCACGGCCAAGATAATCCGAAAACTGCGGGCGAATGACCTTGCTGCGCTGTTGCCAATCGTGCATCACGCCGTCGGCATTGGGGTCGGCGCTGGCGATAGTTTCTGCCTTGGCCGCCAGCGTTCGCAGCACGTTAGGATCCGGGCCGATAAAGCGTGCTTCGATGGAACTGTTATTCGAAGGCCCGAACATGATGCGCTTGGCCTGGGCGTTCACCTGAGGGAAATTGTTGCGTACGTAGCCCTCTATTTGGCCGATCATACCGGGGATCTGGTTGAGCTGTTTGGCTCGTACCATGATCTGTGCATAGTTGGAATATTGCCGCTGTGCGTTGTAGGTGAGCATAAAGCGCATCGCACCCTGGCCGATGGTGACCATGGTATCGCTGACGCCTTCTTGCGCCTGGATATGCTGCTCGATCTCGGCGGCTATCTTTTCGGTGTAGGCGATATCGGTGCCATAGGGCAGCCAGAGATCGACGAAGAAGATCGGCGTATTGGACGGTGGGAAGAAGCTTTGGCGCACGTTACCAAAACCGATCACCGAGACAACCATCAACGCGGCCAGCACCCCCAGCGTAATGGTGCGCTGGCGCAGCAGTTTGCCCAACAGATTGCGATAGACGCGGAACAGCCAACCGTCATAAGGCGACTTGACCGGCTCATCGGGTTTTGGCTCGGCCATTTTCTGTTTTTCAAACGCCCATTTGGTGAATACCGGCGTCAGGGTCAAGGCGGTGAACCAGCTCAGCATCAGAGAGATCAGCAGCACCTGGAACAGTGACTTACAGTATTCCCCGGTGGCATCGTTGGATAAGCCGATCGGTGCAAACGCCAGAATGGCAATCACCGTCGCCCCCAGTAGCGGGAACATGGTGCGTTTGACCACGTTATTAATGGCCTGCAGGGTTTTCTCACCCTGTTGCCGCCCAACCAGCACGCCCTCGACGATCACAATGGCGTTATCCACCAACATACTTAAGGCGATCACCAACGCCCCGAGCGAAACGCGCTGCAGCTCAATGTTGAACAGCTTCATGATCAGCAGGGTGCCAAGCACGTTCAGCGCCAGCGAGGCGGCGATCACCAGCCCGCTGCGCACCCCCATAAAGATCAGCAGGGTGCCGACCACGATCAGCAGCGCCAGCAAAAAGTTCATGATAAAGCCGTTCACCGCGCCTTCTACTTCATGGGACTGATCGTAGAAAACGCTGATATCCATCCCGGCGGGGCGTTCGGCTTGCAGTTGGGCCAACCGGGCCTTGACCGCTTCGCCCACCACAATCACGTTCACATTCGGGGCAAAGGATACGCCGATGGAGAGCGCAGGCCGCCCGTTGGCACGGTAGATATTATTGGGGGAGTGGGTTACGCCCTGGCTGATAGTGGCGATATCGCGCAGGTAAACGCTGCGCGGGCTACCCGGCTCGCTAATCAGCAGGTTACCCAACTCTTGCACGCTGGCAAATTCCCCGGTGGGATGCAGCCTGATCGACTCGCTGCCCACCAACAGATCTCCGGCGTTGGACACCACGTTCTGCCGGCTCAGCAGATCGTAAAGCCGCTGTGGGATAATATTGGCGGCGGTCATCTGGGCGCGGGAGATCTCAATCTGCACCTCTTCCGGGATCACCCCGACAATCCCCACCTTGCCCACGCCTGGCACCACCACTAACTCACGGCGTAGCAGCTCGGCAAAGTTGCGCAGCTCCTGATTGCTAAAGCCGTCGCCATACAGCGAGAAGAAGAAGCCGTACACATCGCCAAAATCATCGTTCACTATCGGTGGGCTGGCACCGGGGGGCAACCGTATCGCGGCATCGCCAATGCGCCGGCGCAGCACATCCCAGATTTGCGGCAATTCGGCGGCTCCGTATTCGGCACGGATATTAATGGTGATCTGCGACAGCCCCACGCTGGAGATGGAGGTCACGTTGTCGATATATGGCAACTGCTGAATGGCATTTTCCAGCGGCAGGGTGACTTCTTCCTCCACCTGCTGGGCCGAAGCGCCGTCATAGCGGGTGACCACCACCGCAGTCTTGATGGTAAAGGCCGGATCCTCCAGCCTGCCGATGTTGAGAAACGCCAGCACGCCGCCAATGCCTAGCAGCAGGATAGCCAACCAGATTCGGGTGCCGTTGTTGATAAAGTTCTCTGTCAGTTTCATTACAGACCTCGCTCACGGACCCAGGCGCGCACTTCCTGATTGGGGCGCAGTTCGCGAGTACCGGCGGCGACGATCCGTTCACCATCGGCCAGACCGGATACGATCTGTATTCCGTTCGCGGTCAGTTGTCCGGTTTCAACCTGACGAGATTCCACAAACAGTTTGCCATCACGTTCCTTGATCACCCACACGTGGGGCTGATTGCGTGGGCTGTTATCTGGGTTAAATATTGCTTCTACGGGCACAATGACATTGGTCTTCTGCGAAGCCCCGGCCAGATTACCGAGATTGATTTTCACGCTGCCGCTCATTCCCGAGAGCATTGGCAGATCTTTTGGGCGCGGCATGGTCAGGGTCATTTGATAGGTCAATGAGCCCGCGGTGGTATTGGTGGTGTGTTCTTTATAGCGGGCGGTAAACTCGCGGCCCGGCAAGTTGTTCAACAGAACAATAGGTTGGTACTGTGCATTGTTTTCATCAATCACAATGAACAGATTTTCGGGGATGCTGAAGACCACATCCAGCGAATCCAGCGAGTTCAGGGTCGCTATCGGTTGGCCTGCCGGGATCACTTGATAGTTACGGGCAGTGAGCGTGGCAATCACACCGGTAAAGGGGGCACGGATTTGCATATCGCTCACTTCTTCCCTGGCCAACTTCAAGGCGGCTTGGGCCGAATCACGCGCTGCGCGATGAACATCCAGTTCGGCACGGGGAATAACATTGCGGGCACTCAGGGTGGCGAAACGATTGAATTGCGCCTGCGCCAAATCGAACGTGGCCTGCCGATCACGTAGCCGCAGGCGCGCGTCATTACTGTTTAGCTCGGCAATCACTTGCCCCTGGTTGACTCGTTCCCCTTCGCGTACCAGCAATTGTTGCAGTTGCCCCGGGCGCTTAAAAGCCAGGTCGGTACGGTCACCCGCGATAATCCTGGCTGGGAAGATGCGTACTCCTTGCTGGGCACTGTTGCTAACTTCAAAGATATTCACCGGACGGACGCTTTCGAGTTCTTTAGGCGTCTCTCTG
The DNA here is from genome assembly GCF_019968685.1 of Serratia sp. JSRIV006. NCBI lineage: Bacteria > Pseudomonadati > Pseudomonadota > Gammaproteobacteria > Enterobacterales > Yersiniaceae > Serratia > Serratia sp. JSRIV006. The sequence goes on along the minus strand of NZ_CP074137.1, from coordinate 4,551,348 downwards.
TCACAGGCAGTAAGAAAAAGTGTGCAAAGCACAACGGCAACCAGTTTTATATTCACGATGCAATCTCTTAGGATCGGATTTTAGGGGGAGCGATGAGTTAACTCGTTGACCATATGCATCACGTCTTACCGCTCGTCTAGGCCAGCTCCGGCCTTGGTTCACGCTGCTGCGGGAACTTAATCTTGCTACTGTGACCGTAGGACACAACCCTCTGGGATTTCACGCACTCCTGACGCGATTCCCGGTACCCGCTAGCGGGCGTGCGCAACCCATGTTGTTTCCTTCAGTTTCAACCACTCGTAGACTCTTCAAGCTTAGTATGCCGTTTGCCAACGTGAGTAAATTATCTTCAGTTCATGCCGTTGGCCCGGTTTCGGTTATGGCTAATCAATCAACGCTAATGATTTCCCGGCTAAGATGATCGGTAACAGATAATCAGCATCCGCGGTAGCAGGATGCCGAGGATGGTACGGATTAAGATGATTCTTGGTTATGATCTAAATCATTTTCCGCAATTATGTTGGTGGCTATGATAAAAGTCCCAGTCCCGCACACCTTGTGCTATCAATGATGCAAGTTGTTCTGCTTTCTCCCTCCGATTATCGCCTCGTAATACCGTTTAGATTTTCTTTAATATCTTGCGTTCTTGATGTGGGGTTATTTTCACGTTCAGGGAATTGTCCTTTATTAATTTCTTTTATTTGGTACGGTATATCTAGTGGTGTATTTTTTATTGTGTTTAATCTTGTTCTTTAACGGGAAATATCCTGTATTAGCGGCATTATGATTTGGTTGCAATAGGTCAATTGCCACAAAAATTATTATTGATCTGCTTTAAACGTCGGGCTATCCTTGGGCTAGAGTTCTTTTGATAGAGCGAAATAATTCAGCTTAACGTAATTTCCTGCGCTTTAATAAAGGTATGGTTAATCGTGCCTTTATATCAAGCGTAGGATTGCTCTATCACTGATGATAGGCGTTACTCGGGCTGTTTTTGTTTCACTTTTATAAAAAGGACGATGTTGTGAAAAAAGTTAATACACTTGAAGCAGATACAATTGTTGGCGGTAAATGTAAAAGAGTCTGTGCTGTTGAGTATGTGGGTGGCGCTGGTGGTGCTTGCTATGTAGTCAGAACTTGTCTGGATAAGAATGGCCGAATTGTGAGTCAGACTAGCTCCTCTGTTGATTCTGCCAACTGCCCGGCAGGCCGGCCGTAAGCTCTTCCTGAGTTTCAGGATATAAATTTGGGCTGATGCGATAGGATTTTCGCATCGGCCTGTTTGAAAAGTGGTGCTTATTGATGGACAGGGATGTGATGGCTGCTGGCTCGCCAACGGCGCTACGTGCTAAATAAAAATGGCTATCCCTCCGTTATAAGATCTCATTGGTGTGCCTTTTTTAGGAGATATGGTTTATGTTCAAAAAACCCCTACTGCTTCTCATTTATACCTTGGCGATCATCGTTATTTCCTCGTTGATCACGACGGCCTATTTCCACTATTTTGTATTGAATCAGGGCATCGAACAGCAAGCTCTGGTTGCTGTCAGCGATGACGAGATCAAGAATAGCCCGATCAAAGAGGGTAATACCCTCGTCGAGATATTCTCTTACGGCTGCCACTACTGTGCCATAAACGAAGAGAATATTGCCAAGCTGGAAGCGCGTATGCCAGCAGGGACAAAACTGATCCGTCTGCATCTCAATAATGCGCAGAGCAATGGCCTGGCAAGTTACGCCCCATTATTTGCCACCCTGACGGTGATGGGTATTGAAGCTCAGCATCGTGAAAGTGCCTATAACGCCGTCATCAAACAGCAAAGCGATCTGAGTCAACCCCAAAATCTTGATAGCTGGTTGATGGAGAATGATATCGATCTCGCGGCTTATCACGCAGCCAGTCAAACTCCGCAGGTCGCAGAGTTGCTGAGCTATATGACCATGGTATCCGATCACTACAAAATCAACGCGACCCCAACCTTTATCGTCAGCAAGAAGTGGCTGGCACTGCAGGATCGCGATTTCCCGGAATTTGCCGATCACCTGCTGTCGTTGCTGCAGCATGATAAACCGCTGGAGCAATAATGCGCTTCTTTGCCGTGTGGGTTTATCTGGCCTGGAGAGATGCCCTCGCAAAAATCGCGCGGGGTTTTTTACCGTTGCGCAGAACACAGCACAAGACCGTTTGCTGGTTGCTGCGGCATGGCGATTATCGTTGGTTTCTTGGGCTGGCGGCGCTTAGCCGCTGGCTGCGGTTGAATAATCGGGGGGAGCGCAGGCGTGCGTTTGTGGCCGCAGCCAATAAGCAATGCCTGATTAAGGATGACCGCAAGGTGGATTTTGCCAAGATCAGCCAGCGTCGTCGTTTGTTGGATCTGGCCGCTGCCTATGCCGGTAACGCTCACCTCCTGGCCCAGTTGGAACACTGTCAGGTACAGCTCAACGCAGTTGTCGAACCCTTGCACCGAGCAGGGCAACCGGTGGTTCTTGCACCGCTGCATATGGTTTCTGACGTGTTGGCTGGCATGGTAGGAGCTGGGGTGTTTCCGGGGCAGGCAACGGTGGTGGTTTCTGCCAGTGCGGAGGTCTATCAGGAAAGAATGCGACAGCAAGCGGGAATTCACCTGTCTTACTGCTCGATCCATGATGATAACCGGGCGATTGCCGGCAATTTGACTAGCGCGATTATGGCGGCGGCCGATCATCAACGCAATATCATGATTTTCCCGGATATCTCGCCGGATTACACCGTCAATACCAATGAGGCGAAAACGGCGAAGCTCAGTTGCCGCCTGTTTGATCGCCCGGCCAACCTGCACAGCGGCGTTATTCGTATCGCCAGAGCCTTGTCTGCACAGGTGGTCTCTTATTACCTGTATTACGATCAGGGAATAAAGATCCACATCTATCCGCCGATACCGGCCTGCAATCTGAAAGCCAAACTGCCGGAACTGATTGAAACGTCGATCGTCAGGCACCCTGAAGATTGGCTGTTATGGCACTCACATTCGTTATTTTTTATCAATGAATAACCTGGAAATTGAAGAAGTCAGATCATGGAAAAGATAATCCCGGCGCTGGTGTTTCAAGGCGAAACGAATGAATGTGGGCTGGCCTGCATCGCCATGATGGCGGAAACGCAGGGCATCAGTGCGCCATTGGAGAGCTTGCGGGAGCGCTATCCCGCCTCGCAGCATGGCACCTCGCTGGCCACACTGTGCGACATTATGGCGGAACTGGCGATGCCCGCCTATCCCGTTGCTTTCGAGCACGGTGAACTGGCGGAAATACCGCTGCCTGCCATTTTACATTATGGGGCGAGCCATTATGTGGTGTTGGCCTACCGTAAAGGTAATCATGTCTGCGTGATGAACCCGGGCATTGGTCAGCAACTGTTGCCGATTGATGCGTTAAAAATGGAAATCAGCGGTTATGCGTTGGTGCTGGACAGTGAAGCCCAGCCTGACTCTCAGGCGCTGGCCAATGTTCAGCCCAGTAAGCGCTTCAGTGCGTCCGACACCATGAGCCTGAAAGAAACCGCGCGTATCCCCGGTATTTACCGGCTGATGATACTGGCGTTTCTGATCTCTTTAACCCTGTTTATTATGCCGACGATGGTCAGCAGCGCCATCAATCAGGTTTTTTCCAGCGCAGGTGAAACCGACTTCCCTTATTTCTACTTCCTGCTGGCATTTGTCGTGTCGACCACACTGGCCTTCGGCGTGCGTTGGATCACCGAGCGCTTTATCAAACGCTTTGTGGTGATCAACAGCGTGGCGGGATTCTCGCGCCTGCTCAGCAATTCACTGAACTTCTTTGATAAACGCGCGCCGGGCGAAGTCTTCAGCCGTTTTTCCAACTGGCAGATGGCGTCAGGGACTAAAATCGAGCTGGATAACGGCCTGCGTACCGACTGGATCATTGGCGCTATCGCACTGGCGGTGATGTGCTACATGAGCCCGCTGCTGGCTATGGTGTCTGGTGTGGGGGTCACTCTGATGGGATTGGTCAGCGTCTGGGCCATCTATCGTGACCGTTTTTACACCCAGCAGTTGCAGGTAAAAACCGCCGAGCAGAGCGACTTTATCCTGGAGAGTATTCAAGGGTTCTCCACCATCAAGTCCGCCGGATTGGACAGCCAGCGCAAAGGGATGTTCGCCAAGTTTACACTGTCGTTGTTTACCTGTCGCCAGCAGCAGAAGATGTATGAGCAGGTCAAAAGCAGCCTGTATCAGTTGATCGGCAGCCTGGAGATGGTGTTCTTTATGTTGCTGGCGCTGCCGTTGCTGAAAAACGGCACTATCACGCTGGGTGAGTTCTTTGCCTACAGTTTTGTGCGTGAAATCTTCACCTCTTATATCACCAAGATTTTCTACTCCGTTCTGCAAAAGAACCAGTTGCACGTGATCGATACCCGCGCCAGAGACTTGTTCCCATCGCGGCCTGAACAGGATAGGGCGGAGGATGCGGTACCCACACCGATCCCTAAATTCACTTCGCAGTTACGTTATAAAAATATCGCCTTTGCCTATGACGCCCAGCAGCCGGTATTGCAAGACCTTTCTCTGTCGCTAAAACCTGGGAAAAGCATTGCCATTGTGGGTGAGTCGGGGGCGGGGAAAAGTACCTTGCTGAAGGTGATGACCGGCCTGATGACACCCCAGCAGGGGCAGGTGATTGTTGATGGCCAACTGCTCGATTATCAGCAGGTGCACGCGTTGTTCTTCCTGCAAAGCCAGGAGGACATCTTGTTCAATGCCTCGGTGCTGCAAAATATCACCCTGTTTGATGAGGGGTTTGATGAGCGCAAACATCGGCAGATCGAGCGCTCCCTTACAGGTCTGAATCTGAGCTCGGTGATAGAAAAACTTCCGGGGGGCTTGAATGCCCTGATCCGTGAAAGCCATGCAGGGCTTTCGCTGGGGCAGCGCCAACGTCTGCTGCTGGCGCGGGCTATGTACAGCGATCGTCCGGTGCTGGTGCTCGATGAGCCTACGGCCAACCTGGATGAGGAAACGGCGCACCAGGTGATGACCACCTTGCTGACGCATTGTCGCGAGCAGCATAAAACGCTGATCACCGTGACGCACAGCGAAAGCGTATTGCCGATGTTTGATCGGGTGTACCGCGTGAGCAACGGCCATGTGGTGAGCGTTGCTACGGAGCTTGAAGCGTCAACAGCGTTAACCACGGCGGTGAGTTAATGAAGTTGAAAATGTTTGGCATGGATAAACGCAGGCTAGTGTCGATTGCCTTGCTGTGTCAGGTGGTGTTGATCGGCACGATCGCCTGGTTCATCGTTGGGCCTACGCACAATAATACCTATGACATCGAAGAGATCGCCCGTGGCGATATCGAGAAAACCGTGTTGGCCACCGGTATCCTCAAACCGGCGTTGCAGGTCAGCGTCGGTGCGCAGGTTAACGGACAATTGCAAAAGCTGTATGTGAAGCAGGGCGATCGCGTCACCCGAGGACAACTGCTGGCGGAAATCGATCCGACCTTGCAACAGAATGAGTTGCGTAAATCGGAGGCTGCCTTGCAAAGCGCTCAGGCGCAGAAACAGGTCACCCAGGCAACGCTCAAGCAGTATCAGCAGGAATTGAAGCGTCAAATGAGGCTGGATCGTGATGGTTCAGGCGTGAAAAGCGATCTGGAGAAGGCGCAGGCGCAGTTCCAAACCCAGCTTGCCCAGTTGAAGGTCAACGACGCGCAGATCGTTCAGGCGCAGATGGAGCAGCAAACCGCGAAAGCCAATCTGGACTTTACCCGCATCGTCGCGCCGATCGATGGCGAAGTGTTGGGGATCGTCACCAAAGAAGGGCAGACCATCGTGTCGTCACAAACCGTGCCGACCATTCTGGTGCTGGCGGATGTCGACACCATGACGGTACACACCCGTATTTCGGAGACTGATATCCTGAAGGTGCGAGTCGGGCAACCACTGTGGTTCTACGTTGTTGCCGATCCCAAACAGCGTTACGAAAGCGTGATGGGCTCGATCCAGGAAGCCCCGAACGAAGCCTTGCAGGAAGGTAACTCGTCAGGCTCTGCCAATCAGCAGGCTTCGGCGGTCTATTACAGCGGCGTGTTTGCCATTGCCAACAGCAAACGTCTGTTGCGCACCTCGATGACCGCTCAGGTCTTTATTATCACCGAACAGGTGAAGAATGCCCTGCGCGTGCCGGTGGCCGCCTTCGGTGAACAGCAGGGTAAAGATCGTTATCAGGTACAGGTGATGAATGGCAAACAGCTTGAAACACGCTGGATCCGCATCGGCCTGAACGATCGCCAGTTTGCCGAAGTGAAAGAGGGGCTGAAAGAGGGAGACCGCGTAGTACTGGCGCAGCGTGCCGTCGGGAGTGCTAGCAATGGTTAAGTTATCCACTCCCTTGATCGTACTGAGCGGCATTTCCCGCCATTTTGTCTCCGGGTTGCAGACCGTGGCGGTGCTGAAAAATATCTCTCTCTCCATTCAGCGTGGCGAAATGGTGGCGATCATTGGCGCGTCCGGCTCGGGGAAATCCACGCTGATGAATATCATCGGCTGCCTGGATAAGCCTACGCAGGGGGAGATGCAGATCAAGGGGATCTCCACCCAGCTTGCCAGCAGTGAGCAGTTGGCTCAGCTACGCAGTCAGTACATCGGGTTTATTTTCCAGCGTTATCACCTGATGCCCTACCTGAGCGCCGCCGAAAACGTCGCCATTCCCGCCCTGTATACCGCGATGCCTGCGGCAGAACGCCAGACGCGGGCCGAATACCTGCTCACCCGGCTTGGATTGCAGCACCGAATGGATTACAAACCGGCGCAACTCTCCGGTGGGCAACAGCAGCGTGTCAGTATTGCCCGGGCGTTGATGAACGGGGCGGAAATCATTCTGGCCGATGAACCGACCGGTGCGCTCGACCGTGCCAGTGGTCAGGAACTGATGGGGATCCTGCATTCCCTGCACCGTTCGGGGCATACCATCATTATCGTCACCCACGATCGGGACGTGGCCAATCAGGCGCAGCGCATTATCGAAATCAGCGACGGCGAGATCGTGGCCGACCAGCGTAATGAGGCGGTAGCCCTGCAGGAAACCAAACCTGCGCTGCCAGTTGCCGCGGCTACCGGGCGCAACCCGTTCTGGCCGAGCGTGCAAGAGGCGGTCAAGATGGCCTGGCGTGCGTTGCTGGGGCATCGAGCAAGGGCCTTTTTGTCGATGTTGGGCATCATTATCGGCGTCTCTTCCGTGGTGTCGTCAATGGCGGTGGGTGAGGGCGCACGTCAAAATATACTCAATGAAATTAGCCAATTAGGTAGCAGTACCTTAGATGTCCGCCCCGGACTGGGGTGGGATAAACCGCGCCCGGACCTCGCCCGCTCGCTGACGGTGGCTGATGTTGAGCTGTTGGAGCACCAGCCTTATGTCGACAGCGTATCGCCGGTGGTCAGCAAAACCGTGGCCGCGGTGCGCGGTGGCAAAGAGGCGATGGCTTCGATTTCCGGTATCAGCAACGCCTATTTTCGTGTGCAGGGCCTGAATTTCCTTTCCGGCAACGGCTTTACCCGGCGCGATCTGGATGAGCGTGAGCCGGTGGTGATCATCGATCCGCAATTACGCGACACGCTGTTTGAGCCGGATGAAGTGGCTGAGGGCGGGATCGTCCAGCTTGCAGGTACCCCTTACCGGGTGATCGGCGTTGCTGAACCTAAAGGCGGCAAATACAGCGGCATGATGTTGGGTGCCTGGATGCCTTATACCGCAGTGCTGGAGCGCATGTCCGGCGATATGCCGATCGAGTCGATTATGCTGCGTGTGCACGAAGGGTCCTCGCTTATCGAAGCACAGGGGCGCGTCGAACGGCTGTTGGAACAGGCGCATGGCCGGCGCGATTTTTTCACCCAAACCAATGACCAGATGACCAAGGCCATCCGTAAAGCCTCGGATTCGATGACGCTGCTGATCACCGCCATTGCCGGGATTTCACTGCTGGTGGGCGGGGTTGGCGTGATGAACATCATGCTGGTTTCGGTTACCGAACGTACCCATGAGATCGGCATACGCCTTTCGGTCGGTGCGCGGCCAGTGGACATCATGCGCCAGTTCCTGATTGAGGCGATGGTGATCTGCTCGCTGGGTGGGTTGATTGGCATTATTGGCTCCGGGCTGGCCGGGGTGATTTTCTCCCTGGTGACACAGGAGTTCACCATGATTTTTACCTGGCCGCCGTTGGTGCTGGCCTGTGGGTTCTCGGCGTTGATCGGCTTGGGTTTTGGTTTTTTCCCGGCGCGCAATGCGGCGCGTCTGCATCCAACGGAGGCGTTGGCGCGCGAATGACGAACAACAAACTTTCTCTGGTGATGCTATTGCCACTGCTGTTGAGCGGTTGTGGCTCCTTGACGAAAAGCGATTATCAGCGGCCAATGCTGTCAGTACCTGCCGAGTGGCGGATGCAACAGAGCGGAAGCGATTTTCTGCAACACACCGAGCATTGGTGGGATAACTTCGACGATCCGCAGCTCTCCGTGCTGATTGGGCGGGTGCTGACCAGCAACAACGATCTGGCCATTGCCGGGCTGCAACTCCAGCAGGCGAGGCTGGCGGCCGGGCTGAAGAATACCAACCTGACGCCAACCGCGACGGCAAACGGCGGGGTCAGTAATAGCAAGAACCTGCGTCAGAATACGAACTCCACAGAGTCTTACAACAGTGGTCTGGAGCTAAGTTATGAATTGGATTTGTGGGGCAAACTGGCACGAACCAGAGAGCAGGCGCAGTGGCAGGCTGAGGCCAAGGAACAGGATCGGCAAAACACCGCGCTGACGCTCATCGGCAACACGGCGCAGTATTATTGGCAGATCGCCAACCTTAATCAGCAAATCAAGCAACAGCAAGCGGGGCTGGAAATCGGCCAACAGACGCTGGCGATGGTGCAATCGCGTTATGACGCCGGTGCCGCCGGGCAGATCGACCTGCAACAGGCACAGCAATCGCTGATCAATCGTGAGAATAACTACCGCACGCTGCAACAGCAGCGGGAAGAGAATCGCAACGCGCTGGCGATCCTGTTCAACCGTTCACCCACCGATCGCCAGGCCGAACGCCGCTCCCTTGATATCAATCAGGAAGTGCCGGTAGCGAGCGCTTTGCCGGTAGAAGCGATTGCCCGTCGGCCTGATGTGCAGGCGGCAGAAAAGACTTTGCGTGCTGCGCTGGCAGGGTCGGATGTGGAGCGTTTGAACTTCTACCCTTCGCTTTCGCTGAGTGCTTCACTCAATGCGGGCAGCACGATTTTCCAGCAGTGGTTCAGCAACCCGAGCAGAAGCTTGGGGAGCAGCGTTGCTTTACCCTTCCTGAACTGGAATACCGTGCAACTGACCATCGAAATAGCCGATTTAGACGTCAAGCAGGCGGCGATCGCTTTCCGCAGCCAGGTCTACAACGCGTTGGCGGACGTGGACAACGCCATGTCGCAACGGCTCAGCTATCAACAGCAAAAAATCAATCAGCAACGCAACCTGCGGCTTGGTCATCAGCGTTTGGCGCTGGCCAACAGCCAGTATCAGGCCGGTGCGGCCTCCCTCCAGACCTTGCTGGATGCCGAGGATGCGTTATTGACCATTGAAAGCAATTTGTCAGATCTGCAGTACAACTACCTCAACGCCACCATGAAGCTGTGGCTGGCGTTGGGCGGCGGTGTGGAAAAAGACGGTGATATAACAGGATGAGATCATGAATAGAGATGCTTTGCCACGTCGCGTGGTGGTTACGGGGTTCGGTGCGGTCACGCCATTGGGGATGAATACCGAGCAAAGCTGGGCGGCGATGATGGATTATCAACAAGGCTACCGCTATTACGATAAATCTGCCGTGGGGATCCAGTCACGTTTCTTGGGGGTGATCGACGACGAACCAGACTTGAAAGGGGTGCCTGCCGCGATCCGCCGCCGTTTGCCACGCTTTGCCCGGTTAGCCTTGGGGGCGGCCCGCGAAGCAATGGAGATGGCTTTCCATGGGGAGAGCCCGGCAGCCTATTACGATTTGCTGGAGTGCGGCACTATCATCGGCAGCGGCTGGGCGGGCCAGGATGAAATTCAAAACAATCATGAGGACTTTTTGCGGGCAGGACTGGGTTCACCCTTTGGCTGCTTCCTGTCCATGCCGAATGTCGCGACGGCCGCCTGTAGCCTGTTCTGGGGGCTGCGTGGTTATCAAAATAGTCCGATTGCGGCTTGTGCGACCGGGACGATTGCCATTGGCGATGCGTTTGAGGTGATCCGCAGTGGCCGTGCCTCGATGATGCTGGCCGGGGCAGGAGAGTCGTTAAGCAGCGACACTGCCGTCTGGAATATCGATGTGCTGCGTGCTTTGACGAGTGAGCAGGATGATATCAGCAAGGCCTGCTGCCCGTTCAGCCTCGATCGCAATGGCTTTGTGCTATCCGAAGGTGCTGCCGTGTTGTGCCTGGAAGAACGCGAAGCCGCACTGGCTCGCGGGGCAACCATCCTGGGGGAAATCAAGGGCTACGGCAATTACTCTGATGCCTTCGACTTTACCGCTCCCGCGGAAGACAAGCTTGCCCGGGTGAAAACCATCCAGCATGCCTTGCACCAGGCCGGGGTGACGGCGGAGGAGATTGACTATATCAATGCACACGGCACCTCTACGCCCCTCAACGATCTGAATGAAACCCAGGCGATCAAGCTGGCCTTTGGCGACGCGGCCTACAGCACGCCGCTTTCCAGCACCAAGTCTTACTCCGGGCATCTGATTGCGGCGGCAGGCAGCTTTGAATCCATCATCTGCCTGCAAGCGTTGCAGCATCAGCTGATGCCCGCCACCTGTCATCTGAAAAATGCTGACCCGGAGTGCGATCTGGACTACATCAGCGAAGGGCACCGCCCGGCCCGGTTAAAGAACATCTTGAATCTGAGCTTCGGCTTCGGCGGCGCTAACGCGGCGTTGGTTATCGGGCAGGCATGAGCATGATCTTCAACTACACCCTGCGCGATGCCGAGGAATGGGCTGCTTTTTCCGGCGACTACAACCCGATCCACTTTGATCTGCAACACGTACGCAAAATGGGGGCCGATCAACTGAGCGTCCACGGGATGCGTGCGATGCTGGATATGAAACGTCATCTGAGTGCGGTGCTGCTTGCGGATCCGCTGGAGCATGCCTTTTATGTGTTCAGCACCCGTATGCGCCGACCGGTGTTGTGCCAGACGCCGTATCACTTGCAGATAGCGGGCAATGGCAAGCAGATCACCGGTGAGTTGCGGGATTGTGCCACGCAGGAAAGTTGCTTCAGCAGCAAGCTGGTTCCGGCTAGGTCACTAGACTTGGTGGCTTCCGATCACGAGCATGCGCTGACCGTTAACGAGGTGATGGCACTCTGCCAGCCGTTCCCAGGGCAGGCATCGGATACCACTCAGGCATGGAGTTTCTTTGACGCCCTGCTGTTCCAACTGCTGGTGAAATCCCCGGAAACCGTGGCGATGTTGGCGACGACGCTTCCGGAACTGCAGGCCACCACGCTGATTGAGGTGTTTGCCCAGAGCCCAGTGGTACAGACGCATCATGAGACCCACTTCAGCGCCCGATTATTCAACCCGGAAACGCTATTTGCACCCGAAGATCGGCTGTACTACCGCATTCAGCCGATGCTGGTGATCGGGAATAAAAGCAGCGGATTGGTGTTACGCACGGTGATTGAGGCCAGAACGGAGTGGCATCCGCTGCTGGCGACTTCCGTCACCTTAAAAACATGGCCAATGGCCGATCATTAACATAAGGATATAACCATGGAAAACTACCAACAGGTTTACGACACCGTCACGGAAATGATTTGTGATGCCAAAGATCTCGGGATGGCCGATCTGGCGCCAGAGATGCCCCTGCGCCAGTTGAAGCTGGACAGCCTGGACTATGTGGAGCTGATGGTGCTGGCGAAGCGCGAGTTCGGAGCCACGCTCACCGCAGAAATGTTCATCAATCAGCCGACTATGACGCTGGGTGAACTCTGTCAACACCTGGCCGATGCACAAAAGTAATCTCATGACTAAACGATGGGTGTTAGTGACCGGTGGGAGCCGGGGAATTGGCCGCGCATTGGTGGAAGAGTTGGCCAAGCAATGGAACGTGGTGTTCACATGCCGTAACGGCAAGGCGGCCAGCGCGGCGGTGATTGAAGCCTGCGCGGGGTTGCCTGGCTGGGTGGAAAGCTGCGTGTGTGACGGCAGTGACGAGCAGGCGGTGAACCTTGTAGCTCCGCAGTTGCTGGCACGCCTCGGTGCACCTTTTGCGGTGATCCATAACGCCGGGATCACGCTGGATGATTTGCATATCCAGCAAACCGGCGAGCGCTGGCGGCAGGTGATCGACACCAACCTCAACGGCATCTTTTATTGGAACCGCCACCTGCTGCCCGCCATGATGGCGCAGGGGGAAGGGGCTATGGTGCTGATGTCCTCGGTGACGGGCATCAAGGGCAACTCCGGGCAAACGGCCTACGGGGCCAGTAAGGCGGCGATGATCGGCCTGGGGAAATCTCTGTCGCTGGAAGTGGCGCGCTTTGGTATCCGAGTGAACTGCCTGTTGCCCGGGATTATCGAAAGCGAGATGACACAGGCCATTCCGCCGGAGGCGCTGAAGGCGCTGCGCAAGCAAATTCCTTTACGCCGCCTGGGCAAAGCCAGCGAGGTAGCGCGTACCACCGCGTTTCTCATCGGTGATGATAGCCGTTATATGACGGGGCAAATTTTGGTGCTAGACGGTGGTTTGACCGTCTGAGCGCGTTAATACATCCTGTATCAAGTCGGGGCACTGTCTATCGGTGCCCCTTTTTATTGCCGTACGTTCCTGCGAATTTATTTTTCTCCGTTTGATTTTCAACCCAATCATTATGCGTATTTTCCGATAAAGCTGCCTTTTTATATAGGTAGTAACTATGTTTATCATTTGTTTTATATGCTTTTATTTTGGGATTATTCTCTGGTGAGGCCACTGTCGAACACCACTGTTTTTTACTGATCATTAGGTTGCCGGGGTTAACTGTTATTGATTTTTTCATCAAGGGTTTTTTATGTTGTATTTATTGCTTTTATCCTGTTGTTATTATGTTGCGCAATTTAATCTTGCTGTTTTATTAACCTATAGCTGAGCTGAACTACTGATTTTAATCTAAATGTTAGCTAATTTGCGTTAGATCATGGGTAATTATCATTGTTCAATGACCTGGCTGTTTCGTAATTATTTATCGGCTATACTCCGCGTAGGATCCAGGATGTTATCCGAAGGCAGGGGCCAATGCTCCTGAGCGTTGTTGTGGAAATAAAAGGGAGGAAAAATCCACATAATTTTGGTGAAAAGTCAAAGAGGTACTATGACCAGTCGTAAACATTTAACGCCTTCCGAAGTGGAAAAACTGCTAGAGGCAACGCTGAAAGGCAAGAACCCAGAGAGAGATTACTGTTTGATTTATATGTGTTTTATTCATGGTTGCCGCGTGAGTGAAATCAATAGTTGGCGGCTGTCAGATATCGATCTTGAAGGTGGCAATATTTATATTCATCGATTGAAAAACGGCTTCTCAACGGTTCATCCTTTGTATGTGCGCGAGCGTAAGTGTTTACAGCGTTGGATGGCCAAGAGAAAACATTATCGTGGTGCGGATAGCGAGTGGTTGTTTCTTTCTAACCGGGGATCTCGGTTATCACGCCAACGTATTTATTGGCTCATTCGTAATTACAGTGAGGCGGCCAATCTAGAGGTCAATGCACATCCCCATATGCTGCGCCATGGCTGCGGTTTTGCCTTGGCGGACCGGGGAATTGATACGCGTTTGATTCAGGATTTTCTTGGCCATAGGAATATTCAGAATACGGTGTTATATACGGCAAGCAATGCCAGGCGGTTCAAGGAAGTATGGTGATTTGAGTAAGGAAAATATGTCTAATGAGTCACTTTGAACTAAATTGCAACATACTCTAAGGATACTCAAAAATAATGTCAACACTAACTATTCAATAATTCATCTTGATTAATAAAGTCATTAAATAACAATGAGTTAAATAATTTTCCCCATAATAAACCCTCATCCAGCCTTAAGTGTTTTCTTACTTGACCACCTAAAAAAATCCAAGATCGAAACTTTCCTGTTTTATAACTAGCTCATAATTCTTTTATTCCTATAATTTTCAGAGCATTAAACTATTCGTTGTTTTTTTTAAGGCCATCCTTGGCACGTTAAACCAAAGGAGTCACTTTAGTTCAAAATGAATCGTTTGGCTGGAAAGGTATTACTGCCCCATTGCTATTTGCGCAGGCGTGTTTCAGTCGATGAACTAAATAAAAAGGAATGACATAGGGTTATGTCAAAAATAAACAAATGCGCGTATTTGAAGTGCATTATTTAAAAGGAAAAGTAGTCTATGAACAAGAATCTGCTCGCCGTGGCTGTACTGGCCGCCTCCGCGTTTTCCACCGCGGCGTTCGCTGCAGACGGCAAAGTAAACTTCGCTGGTGAAATCATCGATCAAGCTTGTACTGTGCATTCTGATTCAGAAAACCAGACCGTTACTCTGGGTAAAGTATTTGTCGGCGCATTCAAGGGTGGCGCTGGCGTCACTGCTGCCTCTAAGGATTTCTCCCTGATCCTGCAAGACTGCCCAGATACGGTTAAAGCGGCGACAGTGCGTTTTGATGGTATCCAGGTTGCGGGTAACGATGCCGTTCTGGCGCTGACCGATGAGCCAGGTGTTGCCACTGGCGTTGGTGTTCAGATTGCTGACAACAACAACAAAGTGATTAACCTGCACACGGATTCAAGCGTTTACCCGCTGAGCAGCACCGAAGATAACGTGCTCGGGTTTGTTGCACGTTACTACGCGACTTCAGCCACCGTCACTGCGGGTAAGGCTAACGCAGTAAGCAACTTTACCATTATCTATCAGTAAGTTTTATCCGCTCGGCTGATACGGGCGGTATAAGGCTGGTCAGGGGGGCGAAAGCCATCCCCTGGCCTTTCTCTCAATGGCCGAAGTGGTGAATAAGCAATGAAAGTCTGGCGGAGCACAATAGTCGCAGCGCTGTTACTAACCTTTGGTGCGCAGGTACAGGCGGGCATTATTGTCGGCGGAACGCGCCTGGTTTATGACGGTGGTAAAAAAGAAGCCTCTCTGGGGATTAATAACCCGGATAAGGTGCCCTATCTCATTCAGTCCTGGGTTGACACGCATGAAGGGGACACGTCCAAGGCGCCATTTATCATTACCCCTCCTTTATTCCGTTTGGATGGTGAGCAGAATAATATTCTACGCGTAGTGCGTGCTGGCGGGAATTTACCGACCGATAAAGAATCTCTCTATTGGCTGAACATCAAATCTATTCCTTCGGCTAAGAAACAGGAAAACAGTTTACAAATTGCGGTCAAGACGCGCATCAAGCTGATTTATCGCCCACAGGGGTTACCCGGTACGTTAGAGGACGCCGCCAAGACATTGACCTGGCAGCGTAGCGGTAACGCGGTTCAGGTGACCAATGCATCACCCTATTTTATCACGCTATTCTCAGTCAAGGTTAATGGTAGTCCGCTGAAAAATGTCAGCATGGTTGCACCGAAGTCCAGTGCGCGCTTTGAACTACCCGACGGTAGTCTTGGTGGGGCATTGAGCTGGGAAGTTATTAACGATTACGGCGGTATTACTAAACCGTTTATCGGGGTTCTATAAGGCATTCACCAGATTAAATACAGCTAATCCCTGCACAGGTAGTACAGGGAAGGGACGCGGCTTGCCGGAATTTACTGGCACGGCTGATAAATGGAGTTAAATGGATGAAAAACCCGAAGCGTATAGGCTCGCGCGGATTTGACCGTACCCCGCTGACCTGGTTGATCTCATGTCAGGTTGCCATGTTAATGGGAATGTCCGGTAGCGCACAGGCCCGCGATTACTTTAACCCGGCACTGCTGGAGCTTGATAATCCGTCTCAGCGAGGGGCTGATCTGACGGTTTTTGAAGATGGCCGTACTCAGGCCCCAGGTACGTACCGGGTTGATATCTATCTGAATGGGGCGATGATCGATACCCAGGATCTTGATTTCTCCCTGCAGCGAAGCCCGGCAGGTGAGGATAGCCTGCAGCCTTGCCTAAGCAGCGATATGCTTGAGGCAATGGGCGTGAAGATCGCTTCCTTCCCCGCTATCCCGGCCTCTGGGCAGTGCGTTAATCTGGCGCAGATCATTCCCCAGGCATCGGCCTCGTTCCGTTTTAATCAACAGCGGTTGGACATCAGTATCCCCCAGGCGGCATTGAACTCGACTGTTCGTGGCTATGTTCCGCCAGACCAGTGGGATCAGGGAATACCGGCGCTGTTGGTCAACTATAACTTTAGCGGTGCCAACAGTTGGGCACGTAGCAGTAAGAGCTCGGACAGCAATAGCTATTATCTCAACCTGCGTTCAGGGATCAACCTCGGCGCCTGGCGTCTGCGTAACTACTCAACCTGGAATCGTGACTCTGAGGGTGAAAGCCACTGGGATTCCATCAATACCTATTTACAGCGCGATATCGTGGCGCTGAAGAGCCAGTTGATACTGGGCGATAGCTCCTCCCAAAGTGAGGTGTTTGACAGCGTGCCTTTCCGTGGCGGTCAGTTAGCTTCGGATGATGACATGCTGCCAGAGAGTTTGAGGGGTTATGCACCGACGGTGCGAGGCATTGCCCGCAGTAACGCTCAGGTCACGGTTCGCCAGAACGGCTATGTCATTTATCAGAGCTATGTGCCACCTGGGGCCTTTGAAATCAGCGATCTCTATCCGACGGCGGGCAGCGGCGATCTGCAAGTGAGCATTAAAGAGAGCGATGGCAGCGAGCAAAGGTTAGTGGTGCCGTTTGCTTCCGTCCCGGTGTTACAGCGGCAAGGGCGTTTCAAATACAGCCTGACCAGCGGCCAATATCGTTCATCCAACAGTAACGTGGATGATACGTTGTTTACTCAAGGCACGGCGATCTACGGCTTGCCGAGTGGGGCCACCCTCTACGGCGGCGTGCAGGCCGCCAGCAAATATCAGGCACTGGCTCTCGGCTGGGGGCAAAACATGGGGGTTATCGGCGCGTTTTCTGCCGATGTTACCCAGGCTTGGTCTAAACCTGAATTTTCTGCCAAAGAGCGCGGCCAGTCGTGGCGTATGCGTTACGGCAAGAACTTTGTCGAAACGGGTACCAGCTTCACCTTGGCCAGCTATCGTTACTCTACGGCGGGGTTCTATACGCTGCAGGAAACGTTAAATACCTATACCGGCGGCAAAACATCACAAAGTCAGAATCACAAGAAGAGCCGTGCTGAACTGTCGATGAGCCAGACGCTATGGGAAGGTGCCGGTTCACTGTCGCTCAGTCTGTACAACGAAGATTATTGGAACGATCGGCGCCGTAACCAGTCGGTGAGCGTCGGGTATAACAATAGCTGGAACAGTATCAGCTATGGCCTGAACTACACCTTCAGCAGAGATGGTTATGACAGCAGCGGCGAACGCGTCAACTACGACGACCATATTCTCGCCTTAAATATCAGCATGCCATTGGGTGGAAGGCTGTCTGACAGCTATGCAAGCTACAACCTGAATACCAGCCGTAAAGGCACCACCAGTAACTCAGTCGGCCTGAACGGTACCGCATTACCCAGTAATAACCTGAGCTATAACGTCAGCCAGGGCTACACCAGCCAGGGAGTCGGAGCTTACGGCAATAGCAGCCTTGGCTATCGTGGCGGCTTGGGCAGAGTCAACGTGGGGTATGGCTATAACCGTTCCGATCAACGCCTCAACTACGGTGTGCAGGGTGGGATCCTCTTGCACGAAGACGGTTTGACACTCTCGCAACAGATGAATGAGACAGCGGTGCTGGTGAAAGCACCGGGAGCCAAGGGTGTCAATATAGCCAACCAATCAGGAGTGACGACCGACTGGCGTGGCTATGCCGTGGTGCCTTATGCCACGGTTTATCGCAAAAACAATATTGCGATAAATACCACTACTCTGCCAGATGATGTCGATATGACGATAACCAGTCAGACGGTGATCCCAACCCGTGGTGCCATCGTGCGCGCCGAGTTCAAACCTAATGTCGGTCAGCGGGTATTGATGACCCTGTTGAGGCAGGGGGCGCCAGTACCGTTCGGTGCCACCGTAACCGATAGCAATGGGGGTGACAACGGCAGCATCGTCGGTGACGGTGGTCAGGTATTCCTCTCTGGGATGGCCGGTAGCGGCAAGTTGCAGGTCAAGTGGGGCAACGCCGCGTCACAGCAATGCCAAGTGTCTTACAGTGTGCCGGAGCAACAAGATAGCGCCGGGATCCGTTTGATGAATGGCCAATGTTTATAAAGGCTTTAATGATGAATAAATGGAAATCGTTAGTGCATTATTCAGCCATCGGGGGAGTTATCGCCTTGGGATTGGGGAGCCTGCCATCGGCGCAGGCAGCCATCGGGCAGTGCGAACCTGCAGGCTCCACTATGGGTTATCACTTTACGTTTAATCAGTTGTTCGACCATCCGGATAAGAACACGGCTGGCAAGACGTTTTATGAGGTGAATAAGGCCGAAAATGTGTGGCAGAACGAGGGGGACGGGTATCGGGTCAACTGCGACTGCGGTAGCGAAACTCGGATGAAAGAGTCGTTTATTATGGCTGTCCCAAGGGGGGCGCCTCTGCCGGATGGGGATGGTAGCAGGCAGTTCTATTCGTTGAGCGGTAGCGAGGATTTTTCTGCTGCTATGGATGTGTATATTGCCGGTGCCGTCAATAAATATTTCCCTGTGCCTTTCCCAGGTAACGGATGGCGGGGG
This sequence comes from Serratia sp. JSRIV006, assembly GCF_019968685.1. Classification (NCBI taxonomy): domain Bacteria; kingdom Pseudomonadati; phylum Pseudomonadota; class Gammaproteobacteria; order Enterobacterales; family Yersiniaceae; genus Serratia; species Serratia sp. JSRIV006. Next base: position 4,532,506 of record NZ_CP074137.1, on the reverse strand, counting down.
AATGGTTTTTTTAACCGGCCTCAGGATTGTAAGGGCGTACTCTATGATAGTGGTGCACAAGGATTAGTTCATCTCTATTTCAGGCAGGCGGTTATTGGCACGTCGACAATAACGCATTCTCCCCTGTTGGATGTCTATATTAATTCGGATCCCAATGTAGGCCGGGGGAGCAGACCAACGGCTTCAGTGAGCATGAGCGGTAAGATCACCGTGCCGCAAAAATGCGAACTTAAAAATCCAATGATTACCGTGCCCTTTGGCAGCATTATGTCCACCGATTTTAAAGTTAAAGGCCAAAAGCCAAGTACCGTCCAGATACATGAAGAAACCCTGTATCTGGAGTGTACCAACCTGTCGACGCGCGCAAAAATCAGCTTGCTGTTTGAGGGCGAGGTGAATCCTCATGATCCTACTGCCCTGAAGACCACTACCACTAATGGTTCGGTGACGTCGAATAATGATGATATTGCGATCAGAATTGAGGAAAAACGTGGCGGGAACACTCAGGTTATTTCGCCTGGAGATCGGCTATCAATGGAAATGAATGGCTTGGGTAATATCAATAGCGATAGTCAGACGACATTGAATTTCTACCCTATTAGCACGACCGGCAAAGCACCGAAAGTTGGAGACTTTGAGGCAACCGCGACTATTACGGTAAAAATGGAATAATCTCGTTTGCATCGGCAATCTCGAACTTTCTGCGAAAGTAAGTTTAACTAAAATGGAGAAGGATAGTTATTATGGATATGAAAGCAATTTTTAAAACGACTGCATTGTGCCTGGCTCTCGGTGGTATGGGGATCAGTTACTCGGCTCTGGCGGTCGATGCACGTATAAAGATCACCGGTACGGTTAAAGCTTCGCCATGTACGGTCGATGCAGTGGGGGGCGATGTAAACGTGAATTTGGGGGAGATCAAGGCACATACTCTGACTGCGGGTGCGGGGAGCGATTGGCAGAGTTTTAGTCTGGATCTGAGTGACTGCCCAGTTTCAACCACTAACGTTACTGCGGCATTCACCGGTACGGCAGCGGAGGAAAGCACGGATTTGTATAAGAACGAGGCGGCCAATCCTGCCGGTGCCGTGCAGATTGAAATGGTTGATGGCAGTTCATCAGCTAATCGCCGGTTGGGCAGCGGCAGTGATATGACCGTGGCTGTCGATCACTCCACCAATAAAGCGAGTTTCCCGCTGAAGGCGCGCGCTTTTAGCACTAACGGTGGTGCAACCCCAGGCAGTATTGAGGGCGTTGTGCAGGTGGCACTCACCTATCAGTAATCACCAGTAATACCCTCTAGCCATAAGAAAACCTGGCCCCACTTTTTTATGGTAGCTTTACCTGTGTCTGTTGGGTTAATTGCCTGGGGCTTATTAATTGTTGGTAGCTGACTTTATTTTCAATGTGTTGTTTGATCAATAAAAACAAGAAAAGATAGCCCTCATAAATATGAGAGGGAATGACATTTTTGCACACCAATTTATCAAGGAAGTAAAAAAGGGTATTTAGCAGAAATGGGAGGTTTAATATGACAGTGGTTCATACTTATCAGAGAGGGAGTGCGCATTCCCCCAGCCCTTATGGGCTAAAAGGGGACGGTGTGATTGTAATGGAATCTTGCCCCATCACGGCACTCGGAATGCGTAATATTTTGGCCCAGTCCTGTGGACTGACGGACGAGGTACAGCGGGTCAGTAATCTGGAGCAAATCCCAGGATTGATGCGCCACCGTCCGGCCCGGCTGTTGATTATGGAACTGTGTGGTGAAGAAGAGTCGGTTCTGGATGGTTTAAGGCTGATTGCGCAGTGCCTGGAGCATTGGCCAACCACGGCGATGATCGTGTGTACCGCTCTTGACGATCCTCGGGTGCTGCAATTGCTGACCGCATCAGGTATCAAAGGGCTGGTGCTCAAACAGGAGCCTGGCGTTGCGCTGGCGCAATGCGTAAAGCAGGTCTTATCGGGCTGTCGCAGCTATAGCCATAAGGTGCGTCAATTGCTGAGCAGTCAGTCTGCCATTGGCAAAGCCTTGACGTCCCGTGAACTGGATGTGTTGACGCACCTGTTTTCCGGTAAAAGCGTGACCACCGCGGCGTTGATGATGCACCGTGATGTCCGCACCGTCAGCACCCATAAGCGCAATGCGATGCACAAGTTGGGCTTTCAGAATGACGGTGAACTTTATTTGCAAGGCAAGTGGATGGCAAAGACCGGCCCGGTGTTTGCCCGCTAACCCTTGATACCGCTATGCACTTGTTCTCTGAATGGGATCAACGAGATATTTATACAGGAGTCGTCTATGCAACCGTTGTCACAAAAGCCGCTTGGCTTGGCGTTAATGGATCGCAGCCCACTCACACTTACTGGGCTGTCTTGCTTTCTTGGCACGCTTAACGTCGCCAATGAGATTATCGTGCAGGAAACCAGCATGGCTGCGGTTGCCGAAAGGTTGCTGTACCAACCCGTCGATATTCTCATCACCGAACTTAATGGCCTGAATGAAACCATCGCGCAGTGCCGGGAAGTTCTACTTAATTTGTGTGCGCAGCAGCCTGAGTTACGTGTCATTGTTTACACCCGCAGCCAGACAGGGGAGGATCTGTGCAAGCTGCTTGATGTGGCCAATATCAGCGTGGTATCCCGTGGGGATGAATTGCCGCTGGTCGGGGAGTTTTTTCACCGGGTATTTAACGGTGAGCGCGTATTGAGCCCGTTGATTGGCTCTTATCTGGCGCGTAGCGATCCTGAAGATGTTTCAAGCCTGCATCATCTGACCCGCTGCGAAAATGATGTTCTGTCGTTCTTGTTCAACGGGATGAGCCTGCGGGAAATTGCTGAACTGCAACAACGCAGCATCAAGACCATCAGCGCGCACAAATGTAATGCCATGCGCAAACTACAGGTTAAAAACGACAGCGAGCTGTTCTCGCTGAGAAAAAACATTAGCCAGCAGTTTGCCGATTGATGGCTAGAAATCGTTGCCCCGCCTTGCTGTCATCAAGTATGGCGGGGCATACCGCCCATCGTGATCGTCTCTGATATATAACGTAAGAATATTGGCTGTTGCACGGCTAACGACATCTGCGAAGTAAAAAATGTGGTACCAGTTTGAATCGGTGGCCTGCGTTGGGTTAAATATGTATTACCCGGAAGCGTTCAACATTGCTGGCAGTATAAATAACGGTGTTCTGAATGTTGCGATGGCCCAGGTAATCTTGAATGAGCCTGGTGTCGATCCCTCTGTCTGCCAGGGCATAGCCGCAGGAGTGGCGGAGCATATGGGGATGGACCTGGACGTCGATACCGGCTAATTGACCGTAGGACTTTATTAATCGGTAAAGTTGTTGGCGTGAAATTTGCCCACCGTGGCGAGAAAGAAACAGCCAAGGGCTATCAGGTTCCAGGTAGCTTGGGCGTTTTGCCAGCCAACGGCTCAGTGCGATACGCTCACGGATTTGAATAGGATGTTGGACTGAAAAACCGTTCTTTAGGCGCGATACGTGTAAGCGGTTGGTGGCCAGGTCAATATCCTCCAGCCGCAGCCCCCGTAGTTCACTGACGCGTAACCCATGAATAAAGCACATCAACAGCATACAGCGATCGCGGCAACCGTTGGCACCGTCCGGGACGGCGGAGATCATTCTCTCAATTTCAATATGGCTGAGATATTTGCGTTTTGTCATTCTCTATCCCTAAGTTAAATAAAGCAAATATGACGGGTGTTTATTCATTTAAACATTGAATACCCTGATCAGCAAACAAAATAGCAGTGTTACTGCGGCATTAATCCTGCGGCATTATCTTATTACTAGGTTTGCAGCGGGGTTAATGGTTATTTATTAAGAAAAAATCAACTCACTTGATCATCAGGAAACCCGGGTTGATGGATTTAAAAATCGTGTATTTATAAATGTCCACCAATCTAACAGGTTAGTTGTTTATCTAAATAGACTTGAACATCTTTGGGTTTATACCTATTTTTGAGATTTTTATTATTGTGTTAATAATGTTTTTAGCTAGACAAACAGCTGCTTGCTCTATATTGGCTTTAGTTATCGCCCCGCGTTTGGCCTGCACGGGCAGGCCAGGGCCAGCATCTGCCCGCCCAACAAAATGAGAATTGTTATTGATATCACGCTTTCGCCCACTACAATGCCCGCCAGTGCATGATTTTTGAATAGGGTTTCTGATGGAGTTGTTACGGGTGGTGTTCCAGCAGTATCGCTGGCCGTTTCTGGCGGTAATGGCGTTAACCATGGCCAGTGCGGCGTTGGGGATTGGCATCATTGCATTTATTAACGTGCAACTGATGGGAGCGGCGGGTAACCCGCTAGTGGTGTTGCCGCAGTTTCTCGGCCTGTTGGCCCTGCTGATGGCTGTTACGCTCGGTTCTCAGTTGGCGTTGACCACTTTGGGGCACTATTTTGTTTATCGGCTGCGTGGCCAACTGGTAAAGCGCATATTGGATACCCATATTGAACGGTTAGAGCAGTTGGGCAGTGCCTCACTGTTGGCTAGCCTGTCGAGCGATATTCGCAATATCACCATTGCTTTTGTCCGCCTACCGGAGTTGGTTCAGGGGGTGATCCTGACCCTGGGATCGGCTGCCTATCTGGGCTGGCTGTCGCCTGCCATGCTGGGTGTGACCGCGATATGGGTGACGATCACCATTTTGGGAAGTTGGTATCTGGTCTCGCGGGTTTATAGCCACCTGAGCAGCGTGCGCGAAGCGGAAGAGCGGCTCTATCTGCATTATCAAGCGGCGATCGACGGGCGCAAAGAATTGGCGCTGAACCGCGATCGGGCAAAAATGTTATTCCAGCAGGCTTACCAGCCCGATGCCAGTGACTACCGTTACCATATTATCCGCGCAGATACCTTCCACCTTAGCGCCGTGAACTGGTCGAATATCATGATGCTGGGCGCCATCGGCCTGGTGTTCTATATGGCGAACAGCTTGGGTTGGGCGAACACCACGATAGCGGCGACCTATTCCCTGACCTTACTGTTCCTGCGTACCCCCTTATTACAGGCGGTTGGGGCATTTCCGACGCTGATTGCGGCCGAAGTGGCCTTCAATAAAGTGAAGGCGCTCAAACTGGCAGACTATGATCCGGCATTTCCGGCTCCACAGGCTCGTACGTGGCAAACGCTGGAACTGCGCGACGTGGCATTCCACTATGCGGCGGGCGAACAGCAATCAGGGTTTGCGGTTGGGCCGATCAATTTGACGTTACGGCGGGGCGAACTGGTATTCCTGATTGGCGGCAACGGCAGCGGTAAATCGACGCTGGCCATGCTGCTCACTGGGCTGTATGTGCCCGTTAGTGGGCAGATCCTGCTGGATGGCCAACCGATTACGGTCGCCGATCGTGAAGATTATCGCCGCCTGTTCTCTGCCATCTTTACGGATTTCTACCAGTTTCACCATCTGTTGGGGCCGCAAGGGGAACAGCCGGACGCCGAACTGGTGGAAACCTGGTTGCAGCGCCTGAAAATGAAAAGCAAATTGGAGTTCGACGGTACGCGCGTCACCAATCCGCAACTGTCACAAGGGCAGCGCAAGCGCCTGGCCCTGTTGCTGGCGGTGGCTGAAAAGCGGGATATTTTACTGCTGGATGAGTGGGCGGCGGATCAGGATCCCCAGTTCCGCCGTACTTTCTACCGCGAATTACTGCCTCAGCTGCGCGAAATGGGAAAAACCGTGTTTGCCATCAGCCATGACGACCATTACTTTGAACATGCGGATCGCCTGCTGCAAATGCGAGATGGCCATCTGAGCGAACTGATTGGGGATAAGCGCCATCAGGCGAGCCGGGACTCCGTCAGCCAGCTTGATTGAATTGCTTAATTTGCCGGGGCGCTAATATTCGCCCCGACATAGCGAGTCGGTTGAGGAATATCTGTCGCCTCATAGGTTTAGGCTAGTTGAGTGATTGTTTATATCGATAATCAAAATCGCCGCCAATGATTTACTCTGTGTCTTGGGGAAAACGGTACATGACAGTGCGCTTGTGGTACCGATTTTAATTGGCAACAGGGTAGTCAGGGGAGCAGGAACGCGCCGATGCATAATCACTCACTCATTCCCACCACAGAGGTCCCACTAGCGGAAACGCTAAAATTTCCGCCATCCTGGCAGCTCAATGAGCGGCAACAGCGCTTTATTGAAGATCTTTGGCTGGAGGAAGATCATGCCGTGCCCGGTTCAGCCGATAATCTTGCGACGCCCGGCCAAGATGCCGAACAGCATCTGCAGCAGCGTTAACCCTAGCAAAATCGTCAACGGCACCGTCCAGCCTTGCGTCAAATCATGCACCAGGCCAAACAAGGTCGGCCCCAGTGCGGCCAGCAGATAGCCGATAGACTGTGCCATCCCTGACAGCACCGTTGCCTGATGATGGTGCTGGCTGCGTAGACCAAAGAAGGACAGCGCCAGCACCAATGAACTCCCCGCCCCCAGCCCGGCAAAGATCAACCAGATAAGCGAGTGGGCAGGCAGCAACAGCAATCCGCCTACGCCAATAAAGATCAACAGCGAACTGACCAGTGCGATCCCCCGCTGGTCGCGCGCGCGTGGCAGTGCAAACACCATCACAAAGTTGGCGGCGATCGCCACGATCTGATAAACAAACAGCTCGAAGCCCGCCTGCTGCGGTGAGGTGCCGTGGCTGGCGGCAAAGGCGCTGAACCAACCGATAATGGTATAGAAGGTGATGGATTGCAGCCCCATGAACAAGGCCACCTGCCAACCCAGGGCGCTGCTCCAGGGGGAACGAAAGGTTTCTGCGGCCACCGGCGTGCCGGTTCGGGTAACCGGAGTGGGCTTGCGCTTCAGTTGGGGTAGCCAGATCGCCAGCGCGATAAACGCCGGCAGGCTCCAGCACAGCAATGAAAAACGCCAGCCGTTATCGTTGAATGCCGCTAACGGCACCGCCATGCCGGAGGCGATAGCGGCCACCAGTGACATCACGGCTGCATAGGTACTGATCATCACTGCCGCCCGATGAGGAAAATCGCGTTTTACCAGCGTGGGTAATACCACGTTGGCAAAGGCGATGGCCGCGCCTATCAGCACCGTCCCCAACCACAGCATGCCATCCCAAGGTTGTGAACGCAGCACGATCCCGGCGACCAGCAGCGCCAGCGCCAGCCCAAGGGTGCGCTCAATTCCGATGCGCTTGGCCAGCGACGGCGTTAATGGCGATAACACCGCAAACAGGATCAGCGGCAGGGAGTTGAGTAACCCGGCAGCGGTGGCAGAAAGCATCAGTTGGCGCTGGATCTGTTCCAGTAACGGGCCTACGCTGGTTAAAGGAGCGCGCAGGTTAGCCGCCACCAGCATGATGCCGGCCAGCAATAAGAAACGCGTCAAACGGCTGCGTTTAACAACACAATTTGCGGATGGTTCGGGTTGGGGCATGAGATCCTCGCATCAGGCATGCAGCCAATCATTACTGCATGACGAGATGCGTTGATTGACGTTAACGCTTACGTACAGGCAGGGCTGCCAGTATCTACGCGCCAGTTTAGGAAAGATATCCCCGCCTGACAAGAGGTTAAGGAAGCGCCGCTTGGCACCCACCAGGTGACTTTGATCAACGCGAGGGAAACTATTGCTGGCAGCATTGCCCGCTATAACGGATAGTAACGGCAGTAAACTTATTGTGAGGAATCGCTATGTCTTCTTTCTACAGCCCCCGCCGTATTGTGCTTTACACCATCGCCGTGATCGTGATTTTGGTGATTGTCGGTCTGGTGACCCACCTGGGTGTCGGTTGGCTAAACTGAGCCAATTAACAGTTTTGTGATGTTGATCACCTAAGGAAAGAAAAGCCTTTTCGCTGCTGCCCGCCAAAGCCGCTTTCACTGTGCTATTTTTCACATACTCTTAACCTGCCGCCCTATCGGCCTGCGGCAGATTTCACTTTTCTCGCGCCCGCCGAGGAAATAGTTTCATTTCATTTCGATTCGAAAGCTTTTTACTCCCATTTACTGCTAAAACTGCCCTGTAACCCCGATCACAATTTCATTGCTTTCGCTTTGTTGTAATACCGCCGCAGTAGAGCGAAAGCCATCATCTCCCGGCCAAAACCGGAAACCTGAGGACCTATTGCTCATGCCAGTGAACACCGCTAAACGACGTGAACACATTATCGATTTGCTCTGCGAGCACGGAAGCGTGCGGGTGGAACAGCTCAGCAAACAGTTTGCCGTTTCCACGGTGACGATCCGCAACGATCTGCGCTTTCTGGAACGTAAAGGCTGTGCGCTGCGTGCCTATGGCGGGGCGATGCTCAACCAGCAGTTTGCCTTCGACCGCCCGCTACATGACAAGGGGCGCTTGAACCGCGATGTGAAATCACAGATTGCCTGCCGAGCAGCAAGCTACGTGCGTGACGGTGATGCGCTGATCCTGGACTCCGGTTCCACCACGGCCCAGATCGTGCCCTGGTTGAAACCGCGCCGCGATCTGGTGGTGATGACCAATGCGCTGAACATTGCCTATGAGCTGTCAGGTTACGACGGGGTGGAAGTGATGGTGTTGGGGGGAAGCGTCCGGCAGAACTCCTATTCGCTCTATGGCCCGGCTGCCGAGCAGCAATTGCGCCAGTACCGCTTCGACAAACTGTTTCTGGGCGTCGACGGTTTCGATCTGGTTGCGGGGATCACTACGCCTCACCCCGGTGAGGCACACCTCAATCGTGTGATGTGCGAGGTGGCGCGCGAAATAATCGCGGTAGCGGATGCCAGCAAGTTTGGTCGCAAGAGCTTTTGCATGATCCGCGAAGTCGGGCAAATTCATCGGCTGATCACAGATAGCCGTCTTCCACAAGATTATCAGCAGGCGCTCAGCGATTTAGGCGTAGATGTGGTGATAGCCGATCGCGAGTAGGGCGCCCTCATGGGGGATTCATGCAGCAGTGGTTACAACTGGTAGCACAGCACAAGGCCGGCCAGCCGGTGGGGATATTTTCCGTTTGCTCCGCGCATCCTTGGGTATTGCAGGCCGCCTTGCGGCAGGCAAAGGCACGTGGCACGCCGGTATTGATCGAAGCGACGTCAAACCAGGTTAACCAGTTTGGCGGCTACACCGGCCAGACCGCCGCACAGTTTCGTGATGCGCTGTGGCAGATGGCGGATGACATCGGGTTACCAAGGAGCGCTATTTGGCTGGGGGGCGATCATCTTGGCCCCAACGCCTGGCAAGACCGCCCGGCACAAGAGGCGATGGCGCTATCCGAAACCCTGATTGACGACTATGTGCGCGCCGGATTTCGCAAGATCCACCTCGACTGCTCCATGTCCTGCGCTGACGATCCCACCCCGTTGGGTGATGAAGTGGTGGCGCAGCGTGCGGCGCGTCTGTGTGCGGTGGCAGAACGAGCCTGGCAGCAAGCGGGTGGTGAAGCTCCGGTATATGTGATCGGAACCGAAGTACCGGTGCCGGGCGGTGCGCAGGAAACGCTGCAAGGCATCCAGGTGACTACGCCACAGGCAGTCTCCGCCACGTTAGAAGCGCACCGTCATGCCTGGCAGCAGGCAGAGCTGAGCAGCGCCTGGTCACGAGTGATCGCCTTGGTAGTGCAACCCGGCGTCGAGTTCGACCATCACAGCGTCGAACATTACCAACCGCAGGCGGCGCAGGAATTGAGCCGCTTTATCGAACGCCAACCGGGTTTGCTGTATGAGGCCCATTCGACCGACTACCAGGCACCGAAGGCTTATTCGCAACTGGTGCGTGACCATTTCGCCATTCTGAAAGTCGGCCCGGCGCTCACCTTTGCGCTGCGTGAGGCGCTGTTTGCCCTCGATCGGATCGAACGTGAATGGTTGGGGGAGCATTGTTCAGCCCAGCTGTGCGCCACGCTTGAGCAGGTGATGCGTGAACAGCCGCAGCAGTGGAGCCGCTATTATCACGGCAGCCCGCATCAACAGTATCTGGACCGGCACTACAGCCTGAGCGATCGCGTGCGCTATTACTGGCCGCAGCCACAGGTTCAGCAGGCAGTGAATGCGCTGATGGACAATCTACGGAGCAACCCAATCCCGCTGGCCTTGCTCAGCCAGTATTTACCCGATCAGGCACGGGCCTTGAATGCCGGTGAGCTGAGCCAGGATCCGCAAGATTGGGTGATCCACAAAATTACCCAGGTGCTCGACGACTACCACTCAGCCTGTTACCCGGAGGTGCGCTGATATGCCCAATATTCTGATGACCCGTATCGATAACCGCCTGGTGCATGGCCAGGTCGGGGTGACCTGGACCAACACGCTGGGAGCCAATCTGGTGGTAGTAGCCAACGATGACGCCGCTGCCGATCCGGTACAGCAAAACCTGATGGACATGGTGGTGGCGGATGGCGTGCAGACTCGGTACTTCACCCTGCAAAAAACCATCGACGTGATCCATAAGGCGGCGGATCGGCAAAAGATTTTTCTGGTGTGTAAAACGCCGCAGGACGTATTGACGCTGGTGCGAGGCGGGGTACCCATCACCTTCGTCAACGTTGGCAATATGCACTTCGCCGCAGGAAAACGGCAAATCCACAAAACGGTCTCGGTGGATGACGATGACATTGCCGCCTTTCGTGAGCTGGCGGCGTTGGGCGTAGCCTGCGAGGTGCGCCGGGTGCCGGATGAAGCCGGTGAAGCGATAGGCAAACTGCTCGCTTGAGCGCAGGGGGAAGCATGTTAACTGACGCGTTATTGATTGCATTGCTGGCGGGGTTGGCCGGGGTCGACCTGTTCGACGGCCTGACCCACTTCCACCGCCCGGTAGTGATGGGGCCGCTGGTTGGCCTGATCCTCGGGGATGTCACCACCGGCTTGCTGGTGGGCGGGACGCTGGAACTAGTATGGATGGGCATGGTGCCACTGGCCGGTGCGCAACCGCCTAACGTGGTGATCGGCGGGGTAGTCGGCACGGCGTTTGCCATCCTCACCAAGGCCGATCCCAAGGTGGCCATTGGCGTGGCGGTGCCGTTCGCCATTGCGGTACAGGGCTGCATCACGCTGCTGTTCACCGCGTTTTCACCCATGATGCACCGCTGCGATCGCATGGTGCAGGAACTGAACTGGCGCGGCGTTGAGCGGGTGAACTACCTCGGCATCAGCATCCTGTTTGTTTTCTACTTTGTGGTGGCGTTTTTGCCGATCTACTTCGGTGCCGATGCGGCCAGCGCCATGGTGCAGAAAGCGCCGACCTGGCTGCTGGATGGGCTGGCGGTGGCGGGTGGCATGATGCCGGCGATCGGCTTCTCACTGCTGATGAAAGTGATGATGAAGAAAACCTACGTGGCGTATTTCATCCTCGGCTTTATTTCGGTGACGTTCCTTAAGCTGCCGATCCTGGCGGTGGCGCTGGGGGCATTGGCGATCGCGCTGATCGATTTCTTTAACAGTCAACGGGCAGATGCGGATGTGACCAGAAAGCCTGTTCAACCGGAGGACGCCGAAGATGGCATTTGATGATTCTGACGATCTGCTGGCGCAAAAGGCAGCAAAACGCCTGGAACAGGCATTGGCCACCAGCCAGGTAGAGCAGGATGACTATGTTGATAGCCAGCCAGCAGAAGCGCTGACGCGTAGCGATATTAACCGCATGGCCTGGCGCTCGCTGCTGCTGCAGGCATCGTTCAACTATGAACGTATGCAGGCCGGTGGTTGGCTGTACACCCTGATCCCTGGCTTGCGCAAGATCCACCGCAATCCTCAGGATCTGGCGAATTCGATGAAGATGCATATGGAGTTTATCAACGTGCATCCCTTCGACGTCACCTTCCTTTCGGGACTGGTGCTGGCGATGGAGCAAAACAAGGAGAAAGTCTCCACCATTCGAGCGGTGAAGGTGGCGCTGATGGGGCCGCTTGGAGGCATTGGCGATGCGCTATTCTGGCTGACGCTGTTGCCGATTTGTGCGGGCATCGGGGCATCTCTGGCGCTGGAAGGCAGCCTGTTCGGGCCGATAGTGTTCCTGCTGTTGTTCAACGTGTTCCACTTCGGGCTGCGCTTTGGGCTGGCGCACTATGGCTATCAGGCGGGCACCAGTGCGCTGACGCTGTTGAAAACCCATACCAAACGAATATCCCATGCGGCGTCAATCGTGGGCATGACGGTCATCGGCGCGCTGGTGGCCTCTTATGTACATCTTTCCACGCCGCTGATCATGCATGCCGGTAAGGCCACCGTGGCGTTGCAAACGGACGTGCTCGATAAGTTGATGCCCAACCTGTTACCGCTGTGTTTCACGTTGCTGGTGTTCTTCCTGATGAAGCGCGGTTTCTCACCGGTGAAACTGATCGGTGTGACGGTGGTGATTGGCGTAGTGGGTAAATTTATCGGTTTACTGTGAGGAAGAGAACATGCCAGGAATTGTCATTACCGGCCACGGCGGTTTCGCCAGTGGCCTGCTACAGGCGGTAGAGCAGGTGGTAGGGGAACAGCCTGCCTGTATCGCGGTGGACTTCCCGGTCCATATGGGGACGGCGGAGCTGAAAGTCGCATTGAGTGCGGCGCTGCAAGCGGTAGAACAAGCGGACGGCGTGGTTTTCCTTACTGATATGCTGGGGGGATCGCCTTTCCGTAGTGCCTGCGAGTTGGCCGATGCGCATGGCAACTGTGAGGTGTTGACCGGGGTGAATATGCAGTTGGCTGCCGAAATGATGCTGGAGCGCGAAGGGCTGAGCCTGATCGAGTTCCGTGACATGGCGCTGGCCTGCGGCAAACGCGGTTTGACCAGCCTGTGGCATGAGCGGCGTAAGGTGAAATGCGCCAACGCCGAGGCTGATGGGATTTGACCCTCACCCCAACCCTCTCCCACAGGGAGAGGGAGTTGATAGCCTCTGCTCTTTTGGAAGTATAGAGATCATATCAGCAACCTCGAGCCCCCTTGATCCAGGGTGAGTCACTACAATTTCAAACACACTCGATCGGTTCCCTCTGCCTGTGGGAGTTGATAGCCCCTGCTCTTTTGGAAGTATAGAGATCATATCAGCAACCTCGAGCACTCCTTATCCAAGGTGGATCAGTCGATGCTTATGAAGGGTCACGATACTTTCCGTTAAACTCGATCGGTTCCCTCTGCCTGTGGGAGTTGATAGCCCCTGCTCTTTTGGCAGTATAGAGATCATATCAGCAACCTCGAGCACTCCTTATCCAAGGTGGATCAGTCGATGCTTATGAAGGGTCACGATACTTTCAGTTAAACTCGATCGGTTCCCTCTCCCTGTGGGAGAGGGTTAGGGTGAGGGGTATGTTGAGGCTAACTCGGTATCGGCAACGGGCTAAGCGCCATCTGGGCCGGGCCATGTTCGTCGCGGCTGAAACGCCAGCAGGTCTGATGATATTTCGCCACGCTGTTGCGGTGTGCCACGCTGACCAGCGTGACCTCCGGCAGTTCGTCAACCAGCAGGCAATACATCAATTGCTCGGTTTCATCATCCAACGCGCTGGTGGCCTCATCCAGGAACAGTACATCCGGGCGGGTAAGGATCGCGCGGGCAAACGCCAACCGCTGCTGCTCGCCCGGTGAAAGCCGATGGCTCCAGTTGGCGCTGGTATCCAGCCAGCGTTGCAGGTGCTTCAGCCGGCAGTTTTCCAGGACTTTCAACAACTGCTCATCGCTGTAGTCTTTATCCTGGTGTGGATAGCTTAGCGCCTCACGCAGCGTACCGATCGGGATATAGCTGCGCTGCGGCAGGAACAGCGTAGTGAGATGTTTATCCAGGCCGATCTCACCAGAACCGTAAGGCCAAATCCCGGCAATCGCACGTAGCAGCGTAGATTTACCACAGCCAGAAGGGCCGACGACCAGCACGCGCTCGCCGCGTTGCAGCGTCATGGTTGCCGCACTTAACAGCGGCTGTCCATCGGGCAACGTCAGGCCAACATCGCGCAGCATTAGCGGTGAGTGGTCTTCCTGTTGCAGGCTGATGCCGCGGGTCAGGTTATGGACCTCGTCCACCGCCGCGTTAAAGCCAGCCAGACGGTTAACGCAGGCTTTCCAGGTGGCCAGATTGGAAAACGCGTCGATAAACCACGACAGCGAGCCTTGCACCTGGCCAAACGCGGAGGAGATCTGCATCAGCCCGCCCATCTGGATCGCACCGGAGAAATAGCGTGGTGCCGCCACCAGCAGCGGAAAGACAATGGCAAACTGGCCGTAGAAGTTGCTGGCGATATTTAGCCGCCGGGTGATACGCATGATCGACCACCAGTTGCTGCGGATGGCTTCAAAGCGGTTACTTAGCTGCTGCTTCTCACGTGGTTCACCGTGATACAGCGCGATGGCATCGTTATTTTCACGGATACGGATCAGCCCGAAACGGAAGTTCGCTTCATAGCGTTCCTGATTAAAGCCGAGCATAACCAGCGGCTTGCCTACCCACCAGATCAGCAACGATCCCAGCGCCGCGTACAGCAGGGCAAACCACACCATATAACCGGGCAGGGTAATGGTATGTTGGGCGATCACAAAGGTCATCGGCCCGCTGATATGCCAGAGAATGGTAATAAACGAACAAAGCGTCACCAGGCTGGAAAGCAGACCGAGCGACAAAGATAAGGTGTACTGGGTCAGGACGTTGAGATCGTCGGAGATACGTTGGTCGGGGTTATCGATAATCTGCTGCTGTTCGGTATGGTAATAGGCCTGATGCGCCAGCCACTTGCCCATAAATTTTTCCGTCATCCAGCGCCGCCAGCGCATCTGTAGGCCCTGGGTCAGATAGATCTTGTAGACCGCCAGCACGATGAAAGCCAACGCCAGATAGGTAAAGCGCCACAGTTGGGCTTTGAATACCGGGTAGTTTTTATTCTGCAGGGCATCATAGAACACTTGGTTCCACTGGTTGATCAGCACGCTGATATAGACCAGCCCCAGGGATAGGCCAACGATGGCGATCAGCATCGCCCAGGCGCGCCATTTTTCTTCCGAAACCCAAAAGGGTTTGATCAACTGCCAGACGGCCCGTTTTTGTGTGGTGCTCGTGTTCATGAAAATCCAGAAGGTATCGTTTTCTTCTAGCATGGGCACGAGGCTGGTAACAAACAAACCGCCACATGTAAGCAGTTTTGACGTGGCTCATTATTTGCAATACAGCGGAGATAAAACGAGCGCAAGAAACGTTGAGTAGCGTAAGGCGAGGGCGTCTTTGGCGCGGCGGCAAATCACAACACATAATGAAATTGTTACAACTATGTTCGGGGCGAACATGTGCTCGCCCCGACAGATTTATTTCACGGCATCTTTCAGCAAGGCTTTCCAGCCTTCAACATTCCCCAAATACTCCTGCACGGGGATCTGGGATAGCCGCCCTTGAGTATCCTCCAGGGCAAAGGTCGGGAAGCCATGCCCTCGGACTTTGGCAAGCAGTGCGCGGCTGTCGGCGATATGCTGTGTCGTTGGCGCGCCGCTGTTCAAACGCATCTCGGCAATAAAGGCAGCAGGATCCAGGCCCAGCTCACTCGCCAGCGCTTCCAACACCGGCGTATCGGCAATACGTCGTCCTTCCCGGTAGTGAGCTTCCTGAATGCGGTGCAGCATATCCAGGCCCCGTCCAGCGAGCTGTTCAGCGGCCAGGATCGCAACGATCGGTGGCTCAGAGTCCATCACCGCCGTGGTGTCACGCAGCAGTCCGTTGAAGTAACCGTCGCCGAAGGGCTGGCCGGTTAGCTCGGCAATCCGTTTATCATGGGGCATCACGTAATTGCGCCATTCCTCGTTGATGGTTCGGCGGGCATTGCCGGTCATCATGCCACCGGCGTGCAGGGCAACGGTCAGGCCCGGAATAGCCTGGGCAGCCTTGGCCAGCGGTGCTGCACCGTAACACCAGCCGCACAGCGGATCGAAAATGTAATGCAGGGTCGTCATGTTTTTGCTCCTACCGCTTTACTGCGGCCACTTCATTTCGCCTTTCAGCACTTTGGCGCTCAGTTCCAGGCTAGAACCATCTTGCAGCTTTGGATAGTGCTGCTGCATGGCCGCGATCAGTTCCGCGGAATTCTTGGTTTTTGGCAACTCACTTTCCAGCGTGGTCAGGTAATTGTGGGTAAAGGTCACCGACTCCAGCGTTTGCGCCGCTCCCGGCAGGAAGTGCCCCGGAACCACTACCTGCGGTTTCAGCGCCTTGATGCTTTCCAGCGTTTGCTGCCAATGAGCGCGTGACTCGATGGTCTGATTATCCGCAATCCACGGATGAATATTGTCACCGGCTACCGGCACACCACCCACCACGGCTTTCAACGATGGGATCCACACAAAGGTGCGGTCTGGCGTTGGGCCATTGAGGCCTTTCACTTCGACCTGCTGGCCATCGATGCTAAAGCTGCTGCCCTGCAACGGCTGCGGCACGATCACGGTTTTCGGTGCATTCTCCTTCAGGATGGGGCCCCAATAGGCGAGTTTACCTGCCTGGGTCGCATTGATCGCTTTGATCGTTTCCGGTGAAGCAATGATAGTTGCTTCTGGGAAGGCGGCTTTGATCACGTCCAGGCCGAAATAGAAATCCGGATCCGAATGGCTGATGTAGACCGTGGTCAGCTTCTTACCGGTGGCCTTGATCTTTTTCACCAGTTCCTGCGCGTCGTTACGCTGGAATTGGGCATCGATCAGCGCCACTTCGTGTGGGCCGCTGACAATCTCGGAGGAGACCGGGAATACGCTCTTTTCGCCAGGGTTATACACTTCCAGGGTCAACGTATTAGCTGCATTGGCGAAGGTGCTGAATGAAACGAAGCCGGTTACGGCCAGGGTCAGTAATGATTTCTTAAACATGTGCAGGTGCCTTTTAGGTATTTGTTGTCGTTGGCCAGATGATAGGTTGCATAGAACGAGAGAAAAACCGGATAATAAGCAATTATTAATTGCGTAAATCGAGCGAATCATGGATCGCATTACCGCTGCAGAGGTTTTTGTCACTATCGTCGAACGCGGCAGCATGATTGCGGCTGCGGATACCCTGGCGATGTCGCGGGCTATGGTGACGCGCTATCTGGCGCAGATGGAACAATGGGCTGGCGCACGGCTGTTGCACCGTACTACGCGTAGGCTCAGCCTGACCGATGCCGGGGAGCGCACCTTGGAACGTTGCCGCCAAATGCTGGCGGTAGCGAAAGATATCGATCTGGTCGAAAATGAGCAGAGTGATGATTTACGCGGCCTGTTACGCATCAGTTGCTCGCAATCGCTCGGCCAAACGGCGCTGGTGGGGGCGGTGGCGCAGTACCTGAAACGTCATCCTCAGGTTGCTGTGGACCTGCAAATGGATAACCGGGCGGTCAATCTGGTGGAAGAACGGATCGATCTGGCGCTACGCATCACCAATGAGTTGGATCCTAATCTGATTGCTCGGCCGCTTTCCAACTGCGCTTCGGTGATCTGCGCGTCTCCAGCCTATCTGGCCGCTCATGGCACCCCGCGTCACCCGCAAGATTTAGCTCTGCACAACTGCCTGACCTACTCCTACTTTGGTAAAAGCCTGTGGCACTTTGATGAGCAGGGTGTGAAGTCGGCGGTGGCAGTCAGCGGTAACCTCAGCGCCAACGAGTCGGTGGTGCTGTTGGCAGGAACGCTGCAAGGAGCGGGGATTTCCATGCAGCCTTACTATTCCGCTGCGCCACTGTTGGCAAAGGGGGAGTTGGTGGAACTGTTACCGGGGTATCTGTCACAAACGATGGGGATCTACGGCATTTACACTTCGCGCCGCCAAATGCCCGCCACGTTGCGCACCATGCTGGACTTCCTGGTGGAATGGTTTGCCACCGATCCTGGCTGGCGTGCCACGCTGCGTTAGCGTTGGATCACGGAAGCCAGGCGGGCGGGCAACTGTTGCGCCTGCTGCTGCAAGTGCTGCACAAAGGCCGTGACCAGCGCGGAAGAGGGGCGGTGCAGCGGGCGGATCAGGCTCACGGTAAATGGCACCTCGACGCTGAAGGGCCGCACATGAACGCCATTATTGGCGTAATCCAACGCGGTCAGTGGGTTGACGATCGAGATGCCGACTCCGGCCTTGACCATCGCACAGACCGAGGCGGCGCTGTGGGTCTCCATCACCATCCGGCGCTCGATGCCTTGCTCATGGAACAATGCATCCAGCAGTTGCCGATAGCTGTCGGTGCTCGACAGACTGATAAAGTTTTCTGCGTTGAAGTCCTGCGGCGTCAGCGTGCTTTTCGCAAGCATTGGGTGCCCGGCAGGCAGCACACACACTTCATTCATCGTCAGCAGCGTCATGCGCTCGGTGCCAGCGGGCGTCAGGGTATTCTCCGTCAGGCCCAGATCGTGGCGCTGTGCCGAAAGCCATTCTTCCAGCAATGGTGACTCCTGTGGGATCACACTGAAGCTCACTTCCGGGTAACGATCGACAAAAGGTTTGCACACGGCAGGCAGCAGCGATTGGGAAAACACCGGCAGACAGGCAATGGAAAGCTGCGCCTGCTGGAATTGCCGGATACCTGCCGCTGCATTCTTGATGCGATCCAGGCCGTAATAAGAACGCTGCACTTCTTCAAACAGCCGCAAACCTTGCACTGTGGGGTAAAGACGGCCACGTACGCGGTCAAACAGTTGCAGCTGGATCAGCTTCTCGAAGCGGGCCAGTTCGCGGCTGACGGTCGGTTGTGAAGTTTGCAGCAGCGCCGCCGCCTCGGTCAGATTTCCGGTGGTCATCACCGCGTGAAAAATTTCAATCTGGCGTAGGGTAATGGCGTACATGGCGAAACTCCACGGAGAGGGAAAGCCATATCATAAATGAATAGACTATGGCGAAATAGATATTTTTCACACAGAGGCTGCTGCGGCATGATGGTGGAAAATTTGATTATGGGAACCGAACCATGCCACGCGCCTTGAACGACACCTCTACCGCCCTGAACGCCGCCAATCTGCTGGCGCTGCCCCCACGCTTTGGTTGCCCGGTCTGGGCCTATGATGCAGATATCATCAGCCAGCGTATCAGCCAGTTGCAGCACTTTGACGTGATCCGTTTTGCCCAGAAAGCCTGCTCGAATATTCATATTCTGCGCCTGATGCGCGAGCAGGGCGTCAAGGTGGATTCGGTGTCGCTGGGGGAAATCGAGCGCGCGTTAAAAGCCGGTTTTGAGCCGGGTGGCGAGGATATCGTATTTACCGCAGATGTGCTGGATCACGCCACGCTGGCGCGCGTCAGCGAATTGAAAATCCCGGTCAACGCTGGTTCTATCGATATGCTGGAACAGCTTGGTCAGGTGTCTGCCGGGCATCCGGTGTGGCTACGTATCAATCCTGGTTTTGGCCACGGCCATAGCCAGAAAACCAATACCGGCGGTGAAAACAGCAAGCACGGTATCTGGTATGCCGATCTGCCGCAGGCGGTCGCCAAGGTGCAGCAATACGGACTGAAACTGATCGGGCTGCATATGCACATCGGTTCCGGGGTGGATTACCAGCACCTGGAGCGCGTGTGTGATGCCATGGTGCAGCAGGTGATTGCCCTGGGGCAGGACATTACGGCGATTTCCGCCGGTGGCGGCCTTTCTATCCCTTATCAGCAAGGGGAAGAGGCGATTAATACCGAACACTATTACGGCCTGTGGAACCGTGCACGTGAGCGAGTTGCCGCACATCTGGGCCATCCGGTGAAGTTGGAAATCGAGCCGGGGCGTTTCCTGATGGCGGAAGCGGGCGTGCTGGTGGCCGAAGTGCGTTCGGTAAAACAGATGGGCAGCCGCCACTTTGTCTTGGTAGACGCTGGGTTCAACGATCTGATGCGTCCGGCGATGTATGGCAGCTATCACCATATCTCCCTACTGCCTGCCGACGGCCGCAATACTGATCATCAACCGCTGCAAGACACCGTGATTGCCGGGCCGCTGTGTGAGTCAGGTGATGTGTTTACCCAGCAGGCGGGTGGCGGTATTGAAACCCGTCCGTTGCCGCAGGTGCGGGTCGGGGATTATCTGGTGTTCCATGACACCGGGGCCTATGGCTCGTCGATGTCCTCCAACTACAACAGTCGTCCGCTGCTGCCGGAAGTACTGTTTGAAAACGGTGAGCCTCGGCTGATCCGTCGCCGTCAGACGATTGAAGAATTGATCGGGCTGGAGTTAATTTAAGCGTAGGGGCCAGGTACCACGGACTCACGCAGTTTTAACTCACCGACAAACGGCGTTAGCGGTTGTAGCGCTTCGCCGTTGATCAGACGCAGGGCTTGGGCGATCGCCGCTTCGATCATCGCATCGATCGGCAGGTAGACGGTGGACAACGCCGGTTGCAGATAGGCGGCGCTTGGTTCATCGTCGAAACCAAACAGCGAAACGTCCTCAGGCAGGCGTTTGCCAGCCTGGTGCAGGGCCTTCATCGCACCGATGGCCATATCATCGTTGCTGGCAAACAGCGCGCTGAAGGAGTTGCCGCTAGCCAGCAGTGCCTTACAACTGAGGTATCCGCCGGGTACGCTGCTATCACCGTTGGTGATCAAGGCATCATTGAACGCAACCTGGTGGCGTTCCAACGCCTGACGATAACCCGCCAAGCGGGATTGGGCGGTGGGGGTATCAATAGGCCCGGTGATGCAGGCGATCTCACGGTGCCCTTGACGGATCAGGTAATCCACCACGTTGAAGGCGGCCTGTTGCTGTTCGAAGAACACGCAGCGCTCACGGGCCTTCGGCAGATCGCGGTTAATGATCATCACCGGAACCGGCAGGTCTTCCAGCAGCTCCATCAGGGCGCTTTCGCTCATAAAGCGGGTGTAAAGGATAATCGCGTCGCAGCGGCGATCCGCCAGCAGCCGTACCGCCTGCAATTCATCTTCTGGCGTGTCGTGGCCGTCGGTGACGATCAGGTGCTTGCCGCTGGCCTCGACCAGTTTGGCAGCCTGGCGCAGCAAACGGCCAAAGTAGGGGCCGTCAAAATTGGACACTACCAGCCCAATACTGTTGGAGCTTTTATTGGCCAGCGATTGGGCGAGAAAGTTCGGCCGGTAGCCCAATTCATCCATTGCCTTGAACACCGCATCACGCGTGCTTTTCTTCACCTGGCCGGTGCCATTTAAAACGCGGGAAACCGTGGCTTTGGACACCCCCGCGCGCATGGAAACATCCAACATGGTGATCATCAATGGCTACCCTCTTTCAACGTCCGCTGCGGTAAATAGTGCTGAGTCTAGCATAGGGTGAGATCGGCTCGAACATGTTCGACCCCTACAAATTCAGCAACCTATGTTGTTGGGGCACCCATGCATTGATTGGCGTACACTGACGGTGCAGGCGTTTAAGGCATTTTTCCGAGGGGATTAGCGTGTTTCGTATTGTGCATCTGGCGGACTATCCGCAGCATCAGCAACAGGTTATCGACTGGCAGTGGCAGGCGTTTGGCAGCGAAAACAGCCGGGAATTCTTTGCCAGTGTGGTGGCCAGCAGCCTGCGGCATGAAGGTTTGCCGATCACCTTTATCGCCCTGTTGGATGACCAGCCGGTGGGCACCGTGGGGCTGTGGCGCTGTGATTTGATCAGCCGCCAGGATTTAACGCCGTGGCTGGCCGCGCTTTACGTTGAAGAGAGCCAGCGCGGCAGCGGGCTGGGGTTGCAGCTCCAGCAATATGTGCAGGAGTACAGCCGCCAAGCCGGGTTCAAGGAGCTGTATCTGTATGCCGAATTTAGCGGTTATTACGAACGCCATGGCTGGCAGCACATCGGCGAGGCGCTGGAGTACCCGGATCGCCCCGTGCGCCTCTACCACCGCCGGCTAGATTAGCTCTGATCGAAAGCGTTATTGATGCTGGCGACCGAATGGCGGCGGACCAGCGTCGGGCTGAACATATTGGTGATCTCCGGTAGCGGCTGGTTGTTGGCCAACGCTAATGCCAGCTCTGCTGCTTGCGTTGCCATCGCCACCACCGGGTAGCGGATAGTGGTCAGGCGTGGGCGCAGATAGCGGGAAATCAGCACGTCGTCAAAACCAATCAGCGAAATCTGGCCAGGAACGTCCACGCTGTTATCACTGAGCACCGAAAGCGCCCCGGCGGCCATCGGATCGTTATAGCAGGTGATGGCGGTAAATTGCTTACCACGGCCCAGCAACTCGGTCATGGCCTGCTCGCCGCCAATCTCATCCGGCTTGCCGTAGGCAACCAGCTTCTCATCCACCGCAATACCGTGTTCTTCCAATGCATCCAGGTAGCCCTGCAATCGATCGGCAGCATCTGAAATCTGATGGTTGGAGCAGATGAAGGCGATCCGCTGGTGGCCCTGCTGGATCAGATGGCGGGTAGCCAGCCAGGCACCGTAACGATCGTCTAGCGCTACGCAGCGGGGCTCAAACCCAGGCAGCGTTCGGTTGATCAGCACCATGCCTGGGATTTGGCGCATCCAGACGGTCAGCTCATCGTCGGTCAGCTTCTTGGCATGCACCACCAAGGCCGCACAGCGATGGCGCACCAGTTGCTCAATGGCCTGGCGCTCTTTTTCGGCATTGTGGTAACCGTTACCAATCAGCAGAAAATTATGCGTGGCGTAGGCCACCTGCTCCACGGCTTTTACCATGGCACCAAAGAAGGGATCGGAAACGTCAGAGACAATCAGGCCCAGGGTTTCGGTGGATTGCTGTGCCAGCGCACGGGCATTGGCGTTGGGGTGATACTGCAATCCTTCCATGGCGGCCAGCACGGCGGTTCGTGAACTTTCGCTGGCTTTTGGGGAGTTATTTATTACGCGGGACACCGTGGCGACGGAAACACCCGCCAGCCTGGCAACATCCTTAATCGTGGCCATATCTGCAACACTTCCTGGGTAATCGCTTACATTCCTCAGTTTTGCGGAAAAAATCGCGCGCCGCAAGGGCTGGTATCGCTAACTTGTGGTGAGCGTTGCATTTATGGCTTTTAAATTCACCTTTTCACCCCAAGCGGATCCAGGGTTAACGGGCGCAACGTGCGGTGCCCCAACGATCCGGGTTGGTTGAGGTTTTTCAATAGTTTCAAAACAATGTCTATCAAAGGAAAAACTACATCGCTGGTTACACTTTGCGTCGGACTGTTGCGATTGGCCGCTGGCGAGAGTTTGGCGTGGCGGGGTAAATTGACTGTCCCAGAGGTATTGATTGGTGAGCAATCGGCATACTCTGTATGTTGAAGCCATTTTCAATTGCACCAACCTACGCGGATGCGTAGGTTTTTTTTTGCCTGCCGTATAGTATTCTTCCTCAGACAATTTTTAAGGCCATCAACCCCGAGGGAGAGTGGGATGATATATACCGTGTTACGTGCACTGTTTCGCCTGTTGTTTCGTGTTCGTGTCGAAGGCGACGCCAAGCATTTTGAGCAGCAGAAACTGCTGATCACCCCGAATCACGTTTCTTTCATGGATGGCGCGCTGCTGGCGTTGTTCTTACCGATCAAACCGGTGTTTGCCGTTTACTCCAGCATTTCCGAACGTTGGTTTATGCGCTGGTTGAAGCCTTATATCGATTTTGTGCCACTGGATCCCACCAAACCGATGGCCATCAAGCATCTGGTGCGCATGGTTGAACAGGGCAGGCCGATCGTGGTATTCCCGGAAGGGCGCATTACGGTGACCGGTTCATTGATGAAGGTCTACGACGGGGCGGCCTTTATCGCCGCCAAATCTGGCGCCACCATCGTGCCGGTACGTATCGATGGCCCGGAGTTCAGCGTGTTTGGCCGTATGGCCGGGGTGTATAAACTCCGCGCCTTCCCACAGACCACCATCAGCATTCTGCCACCAACCACTTTACCGATGCCAGACGCGCCAAAAGCCAGTCAACGCCGGCAGTTGGCCGGTGACAGGCTGCATCAGATCATGATGCAGGCGCGCATGGATACCCTCAAACCGCAAACCCTGTTCGGCGCGCTGTTGGCCGCACAGCATCGTTATGGGCGCTTCAAGCCCTGCATCGAAGACATAGGTTTCAAGGAAGACAGCTATCATACGCTGCTTAAAAAATCGCTGGGCGTCAGCCGCATCCTGGAGCGCTTTACCGCGCCGAAAGAGCATGTTGGCCTGCTGTTGCCCAATGCCACTATTACCGCTGCCGCCATCTTTGGCGCTTCATTGCGGGGCCGTATTCCGGCGATGCTCAATTACACCGCCGGTGTGAACGGGCTGAAAAGCGCGATGACCGCGGCCACCATTAAAACCATCGTCACCTCGCGCCAGTTCCTGGAAAAGGGCAAGTTGACTCACCTGCCAGAGCAGGTGCCGGAAGCCAATTGGGTTTATCTGGAAGATTTGAAAGATACCGTCACCCGCGACGATAAGCTGTGGATCCTGCGTCACCTGTTCCAGCCACAAAAGGCCATGGTGCCGCAGCAGCCAGAAGATGCGGCGCTGATCCTGTTTACCTCCGGCTCGGAAGGCCATCCGAAGGGCGTGGTGCATTCCCATGCCAGCCTGTTGGCGAACGTGGAGCAGATCCGAACCATTGCGGATTTCACCCCGCGCGATCGCTTTATGTCCTCGCTGCCGCTGTTCCACTCTTTCGGCCTGACGGTTGGGTTGATCACCCCGTTGATGACTGGTAGCCGGGTATTCCTCTACCCAAGCCCACTGCATTATCGCGTGGTGCCGGAATTGGTCTATGACCGTAACTGCACCGTGCTGTTTGGGACAGCGACCTTCCTCAACAACTACGCCCGTTTCGCCCATCCTTACGATTTTGCCCGCCTGCGCTATGTGGTGGCCGGTGCCGAGAAGCTGGCCGAAAGCACCAAACAGATTTATCAGGACAAATACGGCATCCGCATTTTAGAAGGCTACGGCGTCACTGAGTGTGCTCCGGTAGTGTCGATCAACGTGCCTCTGGCGGCCAAAGTTGGCACCGTAGGCCGCATTATGCCGCAGATGGAAGCACGTTTGATTAAGATGGCCGGGATCGATAACGGTGGCCGTCTGCAATTGAAAGGCCCGAACATCATGAAGGGCTACCTGCGGGTTGAACGCCCAGGCGAACTGGAAACTCCGGCAGCCGAGGACGAAAACGGCGTGTTGCAAGCTGGCTGGTACGATACCGGTGATATTGTCAGCTTCGACGAACAGGGCTATTGCACCATTCGTGGCCGCGTGAAGCGCTTTGCCAAACTGGCGGGGGAAATGATCTCGCTGGAGAGCGTGGAACAGTTGGCCGTGCGCCTGTCGCCGGAAGGGCTGCATGCGGCCACGGTGAAAAGCGACAGCAGCAAAGGCGAAGCGCTGGTGTTGTTCACCAACGACGCCAGCATTACCCGTGATAGCTTGCTGCGGGTGGCTCGTGAGCAGGGCACCCCGGAGCTGGCGGTGCCGCGTGATATTCGCCTGGTGAAGGCGTTGCCGTTACTGGGCAGCGGCAAACCGGATTTCGTTACTTTGCGCCAAATGGCTGAACAGCCGGAGAAGGCATCATGAATGCAACTGATTCCCCACTGCTGTCACGTTCGATGATCGCGGTGATCTGTGCCCAGTTTCTCTCGGCCTTCGGCGATAACGCATTGCTGTTTGCTACCCTGGCGCTGATCAAACAGCAAATGTACCCCGATTGGAGCCAACCGATACTGCAAATGGCCTTCGTGGCCACCTATATCATCCTGGCTCCGTTTGTGGGCCAAATCGCCGACAGCTTCTCCAAAGGCCGGGTGATGATGGTCGCTAACGGTTTGAAGCTGGCCGGTGCGCTGGTGATCTGCTTTGGGCTGAACCCGTTCCTGGGCTATACCCTGGTCGGCATCGGGGCGGCGGCTTATTCACCGGCGAAGTACGGCATCCTGGGTGAGATCACCAGCGGCGATAAGCTGGTGAAGGCCAATGGGCTGATGGAAGCTTCCACCATTGCCGCCATCCTGGTGGGCTCGGTAGCCGGTGGCCTGCTGGCAGACTGGCATATTGTAGCTGCACTGGCGGTGTGTGCCGTGGTTTACGGCGCGGCGGTCGTTGCCAACCTGTACATCCCGCGCTTGCCTGTTGCCCATAAGGTGGCCTCCTGGCACCCACGCGTCATGGGGAGCACTTTCTTCAACGCTTGCGTGGTGCTGTGGCGCGATGGGCAAACCCGTTTCTCACTGATTGGTACCAGCCTGTTCTGGGGCGCTGGGGTTACCCTGCGCTTCCTGCTGGTGCTGTGGGTGCCGGTGGCGCTGGGCATTAGCGATAACGCCACGCCAACCATGCTCAACGCGATGGTGGCAATAGGTATCGTGGTCGGGGCCGGGGCGGCAGCACGCTTTGTGACGCTGGAAACGGTTAAGCGTTGTATGCCTGCCGGGATCCTGATCGGCATCGCCGTAGCCTTCTTTGCCGTGCAAACCAGCATGCTGAATGCTTATGGCGTGCTGCTGGTGATTGGTGTGCTGGGTGGTTTCTTTGTGGTGCCGCTGAATGCGCTGTTGCAAGAGCGGGGCAAACGCTCCGTTGGGGCGGGGAATGCTATTGCGGTACAGAACCTGGGTGAAAATACCGCCATGCTGCTGATGCTTGGCCTCTACTCTTTGGTGGTCAAATTAGGTGTGCCGGTGATCGGCGTCGGGATCGGTTTTGGCGTCGTGTTCGGCCTTGCCATCACCGTCCTGTGGATATCTCAATTCCGCTCCAAAGCCTAACGGTTTGATACATAGGGGCACAGCATGCTGTGCCCCTATAGTCTTTATGGTGCTGGAATGGTGAAGCGGCTGTGGATCTCTTCCAGAGCCTGCAACACTTCCTCGTTCAACACCACGTCAAAACTGTCGATATTTATCTTCAACTGCTCCAGCGTGGTGGCACCCAGCAAGGTGCTGGCAACGAACGGCTGCTGGCGCACGAATGCCAATGCCATCTGTGAAGGGTCCAGACCGTGCTTTTTCGCCAGCGCCACGTATTCGGCGATCGCCGCCTGGCTCTGGGCTGAAGAGTAGCGGGTAAAGCGGCTGAACAGTGTGTTGCGTGCCCCGGCCGGTTTGGCACCGTTGAGGTATTTGCCGGACAGCGTACCGAAGGCCAGGCTGGAATAGGCTAACAGTTCGATACCCTCATGTTGGCTGATCTCCGCCAGACCAATCTCAAAGCTGCGGTTTAACAGGCTGTAGGGGTTCTGGATCGAGACGATACGCGGTAGTTCGTGTTTTTCTGCCAGTTGCAGGTAGCGCATCACGCCCCAAGGGGTTTCGTTAGAGACGCCGATATAGCGAATTTTGCCGGCCCGGACCTGCTCGGTTAACGCTTCCAGAGTTTCCAACAGCGGGATGGTGGCCTTCTCATCGGTGTACTGATAATTGAGCTTGCCGAAACAGTTGGTGGTGCGCTGCGGCCAGTGTAGCTGGTACAGATCCAGATAATCGGTGTTTAACCGTTTCAGGCTGGCATCCAGGGCAGCGCGGATATTTTTGCGATCTAACGCCTGCTGTGGGCGGATCCCAGCGTCATTACCCCGGATCGGCCCGGAGACCTTGCTTGCCAGCACGATTTTATCGCGGTTGCCGCGCGCTTTGATCCAACTGCCAATGTATTGCTCTGTCAGCCCCTGGGTTTCCGGGCGCGGTGGCACTGGATACATCTCTGCGGTATCAATCAGGTTGATGCCAGCGGCTAATGCATAATCCAGCTGTGCGTGGGCATCGGCTTCGCTGTTTTGTTCGCCAAAGGTCATGGTGCCCAGTCCCAGCACGCTCACTTCTAAAGAACTGTGGGGAATACGGTGGTATTGCATTAACGGCCTTCCTTCAATGTTAGCGCTTACGGGCGTGATGCCCGGTAAAACAGCAGCCAGAGATCCAACGGCGTAACACGCCTTACTTGACTATAACCAAGCTAAGAAGATGGTGAAAGTGGAATATAACAGCCGAGGGCAGGGCTAATCCCCTGATTGATAATCCGTCAGGGGTCAGGAAGATGCGGGGGCTGGGATTAACGCTCGATAACCTGCGAGACCTGATCGCCGTTAATCTGACGCTGCTTGCCTTGCTCGTCCTGATAGCTGATCAGGCCGGTATCCTTATCGATTTTAGGCTTACCCTGCGTGAGGATCATATTGCCATCTTTGGTGGCCATCACATAGTCGCTGGAACAGCCTGCTAATCCGGCGACCATCATCAGGGCGGAAATAGCCATTACCCACTTTTTCATGCCGAACACCTTATATACCTAGAATAATTGTCCTAATAGAGTAGCAAACTCTGCCAAAGATGGCTTTCGGACGTATCCCATCTGTGTAAGGAGAAATGACGGTGAAATCAGGATGCGCAGGGCTAATCAAAGCGTAAAGTGCCTGGCCAGCAGCGCCCGGGTGAAGTTTTTCTTCAGATAGAAGCCGCGCGGCAAGGTGAGGATCGGTTGGCCCTGTTCGCCGGTGGCTTCGGTCAGTGCCTTGTTGTTGGCCGCTTTTGGCCGCAGCTGTAGCACTTCGCCATGGCGGGCAGTGATCCGCTCAACCTGGCCGAGCACGATAAGATCCATCAGCTCTTCCCAATCCCGGCGCAGCATCTCGGTTTCTTCCTGATTGGGCTGCCACAGCAGCGGGGAACCTACGCGGCGCTGTGCCAATGGGATTTGTCGTTCACCCTCCACCGGGATCCACAGCACGCGTGCCAGTTTGTGGCGTACGTGGCTGCTTTCCCAAGTGACGCCGCTATTGCCTGTCAGCGGGGCTACGCAGACGAAAGTGGTTTCCAGCGGGTTACCGGCGGCGTCGACCGGGATGGTTTTCAACTCAATGCCCAGCTCTGGGAAATCCTGTTCAGGCTTGCTGCCCGCCATGGCACCCAGATAGAGCTCCAGCAGCATGCCGACCCAACCTTTATCCCGTTTGAGATCCTTGGGAATGCTGACCTGCGCACGAGCTGCCAGTTCACCAAGGTTAAAGCCAGCCAGCGCCTGGGCACGGGCTAATAATTGCTGCTCGTTTTCTGGCGGCAGCGGGGATAAACACGCCATAAATCAGACCTATGCATTATGGTTAAAAAATGTACCGAATTTACTCACAGCCTTAAAAGGGAAAAGCAGGCTGGGGAAAACAACAATAGTAGCATGATTTTGCATGACTTTTTGGCTACCCCATCGCGGTAGAAAAATTTCATCGCGGGGTTGTGCACCTGTAGCCACCGACAATAAACAGGATCTTACACCTATTTATCCACAGATTTCTGGGATAACCCAACTTTTTGCCGATCACTGGTTTGATTTACAGCCTTGACGCGGGGCATTTTTTACGAATTTGGCGGTTTTATAGGTCACTGGGTATAATAATCTGTGGATAAAATCCGCATTGGTGGATCTTTCGCCAGAGAAAGATCCAAAGCGTGCATAGATCACATTTTTACCCTGTTCATAACTGTGTTTAAGTCATTATTGCATTGTATTTAAAGGAATAATAAAAAATTAAAAATATGGCGAATTTTAAGTTCAATTGAGTTTTCCCGGCTTATCCCTAGAGTTCTTCACACACCTATCCACAGAAAAAGTGAATAAAACCGCCCTCCAACCTCGTTACATGTTTATAACTTTGCCATTATCTGTGAGTTATCCCAATGTTATCCGAGCGACGGCGCTGCAAAGCAGTGGTTTACCGCCTGTGGCTTGTGTGAAACAATCAGGTTATCAATACGAATTTATGCTTATCGAGGTAGTCCGGTGATCGATGATGATGGCTACCGCCCGAATGTTGGTATCGTAATCTGTAATCGTCAGGGGCAGGTCCTATGGGCCCGCCGTTACGGTCAGCACTCCTGGCAGTTTCCCCAAGGGGGAATAAACCCTGGCGAAACGCCTGAGCAGGCGATGTACCGTGAGCTGTTCGAAGAAGTGGGGCTGAGTAAAAAGGATGTGCGTATCCTGGCCTCAACCCGCAACTGGTTGCGCTATAAATTGCCAAAACGTTTGGTGCGTTGGGACACAAAGCCGGTTTGTATCGGCCAAAAGCAGAAATGGTTTCTGCTGCAGTTAATGTGCAATGACGCGGATATCAACATGCAGCGCAGCAGTACGCCGGAGTTTGACGGCTGGCGCTGGGTGAGCTTCTGGTATCCGGTGCGCCAGGTGGTGTCGTTTAAACGCGACGTGTACCGCCGGGTTATGAAAGAGTTTGCCGCAACCGTCATGCCTATGCAGGAACTGGCAGCGCAGCGGCAGCCTCCTGCTTATCGCCGAAAGAGAGGTTAAGTCAAACCGACTATGCTCACGCGCTTGCGAGAAATTGTTGAGAAAGTGGCCGCGGCGGCCAGTCTGACAGATGCGCTGGATCTTTTGGTCAATGAAACCTGTCTGGCGATGGACACCGAAGTTTGCTCCATCTATCTGGCAGACAACGACCGCCGCTGTTATTACCTGATGGCGACGCGCGGGTTGAAAAAGCCCCGTGGGCGAACTATCGCCCTGGCCTTTGACGAAGGCATCGTCGGCCTGGTCGGGCGGCGGGCAGAGCCGATCAACCTGGCGGATGCCCAAAGCCATCCCAGCTTCAAATATATTCCGCAGGTCAAAGAGGATCGTTTCCGATCCTTCCTTGGCGTGCCGATCATTCATCGCCGCCAGTTGCTTGGCGTGTTGGTGGTGCAGCAACGTGAACTGCGCCAGTTTGACGAAAGCGAAGAATCCTTCATGGTTACCCTGGCCACCCAAATGGCCGGGATCCTCTCGTTATCACAGCTAAACGCCATTTTTGGCCAGTATCGCCAGACCCGCATTCGGGCGCTGGCTGCGGCTCCTGGCGTGGCAGTGGCGGAGGGGTGGTTAGATAGCAGCCAACCTTCACTTGATCAGGTGTATAAAGCCTCCACGCTGGATACCGTCAGCGAGCGTGAACGCCTGACACAGGCGTTGGAAGAGGCTGGGGCAGAGTTCCGCCGCTTCAGTAAGCGTTTTAGCGCCAGCTCGCAAAAAGAGAGCGCGGCGATCTTCGATCTCTATTCCCACCTGCTCAACGATGCTCGTCTCAAACGTGAACTGTACGCGGAGATCGATGCCGGTTCGGTAGCCGAGTGGGCGGTAAAACAGGTGATTGAAGCCTTCGCTGCCCAGTTTGCGACCTTGCAAGATACCTATATGCGCGAGCGTGCCAGCGACCTGCGTGCGCTTGGCCAACGTCTGCTCTTCCACCTCGACGATACCACCCAAGGGGCCAGCCAATGGCCAGCCCGATTTGTGCTGGTCGCCGATGAGCTGACGGCAACCCTGTTGGCCGAAGTGCCGCAGGATCGCCTGGCTGGCGTGGTAGTGCGGGACGGTGCCGCCAACTCCCATGCCGCGATCCTGGTGCGGGCCATGGGCGTGCCAACGGTGATGGGGGCGGACATCCAGCCTGCGCTGTTGGCCCAGCGAATGCTGATTGTTGATGGCTATCGCGGCGAGCTGCTGGTCGATCCGGAACCGGTGCTGGTGAAGGAATACCAACGTCTGATCAGCGAAGAGCAGGAGCTCAGCAAGCTGGCAGAAGACGACGTTGAACAGCCCGCAGAGCTGAAAAGCGGTGAGCGGATCCAGGTGATGCTGAACGCCGGCCTTAGCCCGGAACATGAACAACTGCTGGGTGCGCGCGTGGACGGCGTTGGCCTGTACCGCACCGAGATCCCGTTCATGCTGCAAAGCGGCTTCCCGTCGGAAGAGGAGCAGGTGGCGC
This sequence comes from Serratia sp. JSRIV006, assembly GCF_019968685.1. Classification (NCBI taxonomy): domain Bacteria; kingdom Pseudomonadati; phylum Pseudomonadota; class Gammaproteobacteria; order Enterobacterales; family Yersiniaceae; genus Serratia; species Serratia sp. JSRIV006. The sequence goes on along the minus strand of NZ_CP074137.1, from coordinate 4,500,948 downwards.
AATATCAGGGCATGCTGCAACTCTTCTATCCGCACAAGCCGGTGACGCTGCGTACGCTGGATATCGGCGCTGATAAACAGTTGCCCTACATGCCGATCAGCGAGGAAAACCCGTGCCTCGGTTGGCGGGGGATCCGTATTACGCTGGATCAGCCAGAAATCTTCCTGATCCAGGTGCGCGCCATGCTGCGTGCCAATGCGGGAACCGGCAATCTGGGGATCCTGTTGCCGATGATCACCAGCCTGGAAGAGATCGACGAGGCCAAGCGCCTGATCGATCGCGCCGGGCGAGAAGTGGAAGAGATGCTGGGGTACGACATTCCCAAGCCGCGGATTGGCGTCATGCTGGAAGTGCCGTCGATGATCTTCCTGATCCCTTATCTGGCGACACGCGTCGATTTTGTCTCGGTAGGAACCAACGATTTAACCCAGTATCTGCTGGCGGTGGATCGTAATAATACCCGCGTTGCTTCGTTGTACGACAGCCTGCATCCAGCCATGTTGCAGGTGCTGAAATTGATCATCGATCAGGGGACTGCGGCCGGGCTGCATGTCAGCCTGTGCGGTGAACTGGCGGGAGACCCGATGGGTGCTCTGCTGCTGGTGGGTATGGGTTACCGCAATTTGAGCATGAACGGGCGCAGCGTCGCACGGATCAAATATCTGTTGCGCCATATCGAACTTGAAGACGCGCAAGGATTGGCCAAGCGGGTATTGAGTGCCCAGATGACCACCGAGGTTCGCCACCAGGTAGCGGCGTTTATGGAACGGCGTGGCATGGGGGGGCTGATCCGCGGTGGCCGTTGATTAGGCGTTGTCCAGCCCGTTAAGCGTTGACCTATTTTTTTACAGAACTTTTCCCTGCCGGCAAGCCCGGACGTGGTTAAGCCTATGTTATGATGCGCCATCTCAATGCGGTGCTCCCGTTGCACGGGCTTTGCACCGCGTTTGGCACCTGCCGCCCCCGCTTGGGGATGAATAACAGACATATTGTGGTGATAGATGAGCACTAGCTATCTGGCGTTTCCAAAATTTGATCCGGTGATTTTCTCTATCGGCCCGGTCTCTTTGCACTGGTACGGTTTGATGTACCTGGTTGGCTTTGTTTTTGCCATGTGGTTGGCGGTACGCCGCGCGAACAAGCCCGGCAGCGGTTGGACCAAAGACGAAGTGGAAAACATGCTGTATGCCGGTTTCCTTGGGGTCTTTATCGGTGGCCGTGTCGGTTACGTGCTGTTCTACAACCTGCCGCTGTTCCTGGATAACCCGCTCTACCTGTTCAAAGTCTGGGATGGCGGAATGTCATTCCACGGCGGCCTGATTGGCGTGATCGCGGTGATGCTGTGGTTTGCCCGCCGCACCAAGCGTAACTTCTTCCAGGTTTCTGATTTTATTGCCCCACTGATCCCGTTTGGTCTGGGCGCTGGCCGCCTGGGTAACTTTATCAACGGTGAGCTGTGGGGGCGTGTCACTACCGATACACCTTGGGCGATGCTGTTCCCAAGCTCGCGTCCGGAAGATATCGCTATCGCTGCCGCCAATCCTCAACTGCTACCGCTGCTCAACGAATATGGCGTGTTGCCACGTCATCCGTCGCAGCTGTATGAAATGGTGCTGGAAGGCATCGTGCTGTTTATCATTCTGAACCTGTTCATCCGCAAACCTCGTCCGATGGGGGCCGTTTCGGGCCTGTTCCTGATTGGCTATGGCACGTTCCGTATTATCGTCGAGGCGTTCCGCCAGCCGGATGCCCAGCTTGGCCTGTTTGACGGGGTGATCAGCATGGGGCAAATCCTGTCCGTGCCGATGGTGCTCGCCGGTATTATTATGATGATCTGGGCGTATCGTCGTCGTCCACAGCAACAACAGTCGTGAGGAAAAATGAAACAGTATCTGGATTTGATGAACAAAGTGCTCGCCGAGGGCACCCCTAAAGCCGACCGTACCGGCACTGGCACGTTGTCGATTTTCGGCCACCAGATGCGTTTCAACCTGCAGGAAGGTTTCCCGTTGGTGACCACCAAGAAATGCCACCTGCGGTCGATCATTCATGAGCTGCTGTGGTTCCTGAACGGCGATACCAACGTGGCGTATCTGCGCGAAAACAACGTCAGCATCTGGGACGAATGGGCTGATGAAAACGGCGATCTTGGCCCGGTCTATGGCAAGCAATGGCGTGCCTGGGGCGCGGCAGATGGTCGCGAGATTGACCAGCTAAGCACCGTGTTGCAACAGCTGAAACAGGATCCGGATTCTCGCCGTATTATTGTTTCTGCGTGGAACGTGGGTGAGCTGGATAAGATGGCTCTGGCACCGTGCCATGCCTTCTTCCAGTTCTATGTGGCGGACGGCAAACTCTCTTGCCAGCTGTATCAGCGCTCGTGCGACGTGTTCCTCGGCCTGCCGTTCAATATTGCCAGCTATGCGTTGCTGGTGCATATGATGGCGCAACAGTGCGATCTGGAAGTGGGCGATTTTGTCTGGACCGGTGGTGATACCCATCTTTACAGCAACCACATGGAGCAGACGCAGCTGCAATTAACCCGCGAGCCGCGTGCGTTGCCGAAGCTGGTGATCAAACGCAAGCCAGCCTCGCTGTTTGATTATCGTTTTGAAGACTTTGAGATTGAAGGCTACGATCCGCACCCGCCGATCAAGGCTCCTGTCGCTATCTGATTTGCTGAGGGCCGTATCCGGCCCTCTTTCTTACGCCTACTGAAAGTAGGCGCGCCGCATGCTGCGCTCGTGCTGCATTGCCAAAAATGCGAAGCCGTACTCAACTTCCCCCAGCTTGTTACCTGCTAACTAAAAATTCTGCGTATCATTTGCCAGCCTGAGAAAAGGTGCCTTTCATCGTGCCTCTGGCTGATTACACTCGCCGTATGAACCGATATAAAAATAGCCCCGAACACCAGCAAGGCCTGACGCTGATCGAACTGATGATCGTGATGGTGCTGGCGGGGATGCTGACCTCTTGGGGGGTTAGCCAGTGGCATCATTATCAACAGGCGCTACGGCTTGAGCAGACCGCCCAGCAACTGCTGGCATTCTTAACGCGCTTACAGGCCGATGCCAACTGGCATAACCGCAACGCGTTATTGTGGTTTCGGCCTGGGAAAATCTGGTGCATAGGCAGCGGCCCGCAGGTGGCACCTTGTAGTGCATTGGCGGACCGGGTCTTTACCCCAGAACACCTGGATGTGGAGTTACAAGGTTATACCCAAAAGGAGATGGGATTTTATGGGGTGCGCAACAATGCGCAGGCCGGGCATATCCTGCTGGGCAATCCGGCTGGCCGCATACGTCTGGTGCTGTCTGCCAAAGGTCGGCTGCGGCTGTGCAGCGAAGAAACTGCTATCCGGAGCCTGCCCTTATGCGAACCTTAGAACAAGGCTTTACCCTGCCGGAGGTGCTGCTGGCGATGACATTCGGCAGCCTGATTGCATTGGCGGCGGCGAAAACCTTACCGATACTGCGTCAGCAGACGGTTGATGTAGGCCGTCATTATCGGTTGGAGCTGGTGTTACGCCAGCTGGCTTTCGGGATTGAAAAGGATCTGCGCCGCAGCGGATTTTGTGCCGGGCAGTGTCAGGGGCGCTCGTTGCTGATTGGCCATGCAGCGGGGGAAGCGCCGGGCAGCTGTGTGATCGTAGCCTACGATCTTAACCGCAATGGCAACTGGGACAGCGGTGGCGATGCCGAGTATTTTGGTTACCGCCTGCGGGCTGGCGGGCTGGAGGGGCAAAGCGGCGTGACCCAGTGCCAGGGCAGCGGCTGGGAACGCTTGCTGGATCAGGAAGAGGTACGGATTGAGTCTTTTTCTGTCAGCCAGATCGCAGGGCGCGATGGCAAGTCCTTGATGTTGTTTACCCTAAGGGGCCGCTCAACGGTGCGGGCAAATATAGAACGCCGCCTGGAGTGGGCGGTTAGCATGGAGGCACCCTAGAGATGGATATGCAGCAGGGGGGCAGCACGTTGGCTGCGGTGATGTTGTTGCTGGTGATGGGGCTGATGCTGCTCACCGCCCAGCAGCGGCAATTGGACAGTGCGCTACTGCTGGCCGTCGATCAGCAGCGCTATCTGCGGGCTTACAACCAGGCGGCTTCGGCCCTAAGCTGGGGGCTGACGCAACCGTGGCCACGGGAGTCTCTGCAGGCGAGCCACTGGTCCTGTCAGCAGATTAGCAGCGAGGCTTTGCAAGCCTGCGCCCGGCTATCGGCCCGTACCGGTCTGGTAATGGTGCGTGGGGCTGGAGATGTTGCGGGAGCGGAGCCCTTGTGGCTATACCAACTGGCTACACAGCAAGGCGGGGCTGGTGGCCACCTGCTGAAAGCGCAAAAAGGCGGCTGGCTGGATTTCTGTCCGGAAAAGCGGGAAAGCGACTGTGCTGAATAAACCAGCTGGCCGGCGAAGTCAGCGGGGCTTCAGCCTGCCCGAAGTGTTGATCGCGGCATTGTTGTTCGCCGTCTCGCTGCTAGGGCTGTTACACTATCAGCAGGTGCTGTTGCAGGCATTTCAACGGCAGTGGCAATATCGACAGGCCTTGTCGCTGGCGCACCAACAGCTGGAAATATTCAGTGCCGGTGCCGAAATAAGCCATGCCATATCGCTACCGCCTAATTGGCACTACCAAGTCGAAACCCGCCAAGCGCAAGGCTCATGCCTGCGGCGTACGGTGAAGATACAAACGCCGCTGCACCAACAGATTGAACTCAGCCGCTGGTATTGTGGGCAGTAGAACGGGGTGTTGTGCCACCTCAGACTCTTTTGGTCGAGATGTTCTCGATCGGTTCCCTCTCTCTTTGGTAGAGGGTTGGGATGAGGGGGAATTCTGTCACTAAAATTACGACCAGTAGCACGAGTGTTGTTAGACTTGCCCCGGACTCTTTTTGCCGAGGTGTTCTCGATCGGTTCCCTCTCCCTGTGGGAGAGGGTTAGGGTGAGGGGCCGTTGACTCAGTAGTCGGTAATGCCCTTTTTCGCTTCCAAGGAGCCTCATGTTTACGGTTTATCATTCCAATCAACTGGACTTGCTGAAAACGCTGACCAGCGCGCTGATAGCCAGAGAGCCTTTGGCCGATCCGTTTCAACAGGAAGTGGTGCTGGTGCAAAGCCCCGGCATGGCGCAATGGTTGCAGATGCAGCTGGCCGAGCAGTTTGGCATTGCCGCGAATATCGTTTTCCCGCTCCCGGCGACCTTTATCTGGGACATGTTCACCAAGGTATTACCCGGCATACCCAAAGAGAGCGCCTTTAGCAAAGATGCCATGACCTGGAAGCTGATGTGGCTGCTGCCAGGCATGCTGACCCGGCCCGAGTTTGCTCCTCTACAGCATTACCTGACCGATGACGCCGACAAGCGCAAGATCCACCAGCTCGCCGGGCGTGTTGCCGATCTGTTTGACCAATATCTGGTTTATCGCCCGCAGTGGCTGGAGAGTTGGCAGCGTGGGGAAACGGTAGAAGGGCTTGCAGATGCACAAAGCTGGCAAGCCCCCCTGTGGCATCGGCTAGTGGAATATACCCACGAGCTGGGTCAGCCTGAATGGCACCGTGCCAACTTATATCGCCGGTTTATTAGTACCCTGGAGAATGCCACTCAATGCCCAGCAGGGTTGCCGCCCCGGGTGTTTATCTGTGGGATTTCTGCCTTGCCGCCAATCTACCTGGAAGCGCTGCAGGCTTTGGGTAAACATATTGATATCCATCTGATGTTTACCAACCCCTGCCGCTATTACTGGGGCGACATTCAGGACTACGCCTTTCTGGCCCGTTTGCAGAGCCGCAAACGCCGCCACTATCATCAGGCACGTGAGCAAGGCCTGTTCCGTCAGCCGGAACAGGCTGCCCAACTATTTGATGCCGAGGGAGAACAACAGTTGAGTAATCCGCTGTTGGCTTCGTGGGGCAAATTGGGGCGCGATCATCTGTATTTACTGTCGCAGATGGAGGCGGTGCAGGAAGTCGATGCCTTTGTCGAGATCCCGGCAGATAGTTTGCTGCATGCCATTCAGCACGACATGCTGGAACTGGAAGATCACGCACTGATCGGCACCACGCCGGAAACTCTGGAGCGCAGTGACAATAAACGCCAGCTCGATCCGCAGGATCGCTCCATCAGTCTGCATGCCTGCCACAGCCCGCAGCGCGAAGTCGAGGTGCTGCACGATCGGTTGCTGACCATGCTGGCAGAAGATCCCCAACTTACCGCGCGCGACATCATCGTGATGGTGGCGGATATCGACAGTTACACCCCGTATATTCAGGCGGTGTTTGGCAATGCCCCCGCCGGGCGCTATCTGCCGTTTGCCATTTCCGACCGCAAGGCCAGGCAGGCGCATCCTGCGCTACAAGCCTTTATTTCCCTGCTGGATCTGCCGCAAAGCCGTTTTACCTCAGAGCAGGTACTGGCGCTGTTGGACGTGCCCGCGCTAGCGGCACGTTTCTCGATTCAGGAAGAAGGCTTAAGCCTGTTACGCCACTGGACTGGCGAATCCGGGGTACGTTGGGGGCTGGATGATGACAATGTGCGTGAGCTGGATCTGCCTGCAACCGGGCAGCATACCTGGCGGTTTGGCCTGACGCGGATGCTGCTGGGCTACGCCATGGACAGCAACGCCGGAGATTGGCAGGGCGTATTACCTTACGATGAGTCGAGTGGATTAGTAGCCGAACTGGCCGGGCAACTGGCCGATCTGCTGGCACAACTCAGCCGTTGGCGGCAAATCCTCAGTGAAGAGCGGCCGTTAGCCGAATGGTTGCCGCTGTGCCGCCAACTGCTCAATAGCTTCTTTGAGACGGACAGTGAAACGGAAGAGGCGTTGGCGCTGATCGAAGAGCAGTGGCAGAAAGTGGCCAGCTTTGGCCTGGCGGCGCGTTATCCCGATGCCGTGCCGTTGACGTTGCTGCGCGATGAACTGGCCGCACGGCTCGATCAGCAGCGTATCAGCCAGCGTTTCCTGGCTGGCCAGATCAACTTCTGTACCTTGATGCCCATGCGTTCCATTCCGTTCAAGGTGGTCTGCCTGCTGGGCATGAACGACGGTGTCTACCCCCGCACCTTGCCGCCGCTGGGGTTTGACCTGATGGCGCAGCAGATTAAGCGCGGCGATCGCAGCCGCCGTGACGATGACCGCTACCTGTTCCTGGAGGCGATCCTCTCTGCCCAGCAGCAGCTGTATATCAGCTTTATTGGCCGTTCCATTCAGGATAACAGCGAGCGCTATCCTTCCGTATTGGTCACTGAACTGTTGGAATATCTGCAGCAAAGCTATTGCCTGCCCGGCGATGAAGGGCTGGATGCAGACGGCAGCGCACGCAGGGTCGGTGAGCACTTGCTTAAACGCCATGCCCGCATGCCGTTTGCTGCGGAAAACTTCCTGCCGGGGAGCGAAGATCAAAGCTATGCGGCGGAATGGTTGGCAGCTGCCGATGGCCGTGGCGCTGCACATCCAGAATTTAATCAACCGCTGGCGGAGGAAGAGAAAACCCAGGTTTCTCTTGATGAACTGCTCCGTTTTTACCGCCATCCGATCCGTGCCTTCTTCCAGCTACGTCTTGGCGTTAACTTTATTCTGGAAGAGACCGATCTGCCGGAAGACGAGCCTTTTACGCTGGATAACCTCAGCCGCTATCAGTTCAACAGCCAATTGCTGAACACGCTGATCGAGGGGGAGGACGCAGGCAAGTTATACCAACGGGTGCGTGCATCGGGGGGATTACCTTACGGGGCTTTCGGTGAGATTTACTGGCAAAAGCAGCAGGAGGAAATGGCGGAGCTGGCCGAGCGGGTGCGTGAACAGCGCCAGGAGAATGGCAGCCTGGAGCTGGATATCGACGTGGCGGGCATGCGTATCACCGGCTGGCTGCATCAGGTACAGCAGGATGGCTTGCTGCGCTGGCGACCGGCAACGCTTTCTGCCGTAGACGGCATCTTGCTTTGGCTGGAGCACCTGGTGTATTGCTGCGTTGGCGGTAGCGGGGAAAGCCGTATGTTTGGCAGCAAGAATTCCGCCTGGCGCTTCGCTGCGCTCGCAAGCGAGGATGCCCACGCGCAGTTGGCGGAGCTGGTGGCGGGCTACCGCCGTGGCCTGTCGCAGCCGCTGATGCTGCTCAATAAAAGCGGCTGGGCCTGGTTGAGCCAATGTTATCAGGCACAAACGCAGCAGATAGACTGGGATGAAGAAGTCCAGATCAAGGCGCGTGCCAAGCTGCTGCAAGCCTGGCAGGGCGATCAGCGGATCCCGGGGGAAGGGGCAGATCCCTATACCCAGCGCGTTTTCCGCCAAATGGATAACGTTCGCCTTGAACAAATTCTCAAAGAAACAAAGCGTTACCTGCTACCCGTGGCCCGTAATAATCTTGGGTAATACCCCTCACGGTGGCACAGGTCGCAGTGGGGTGATAAAAATTTTACGCTTTTATACTCAACCATTGAGGTTAAGTCTGGTCTTACATAACGTATAGGCATATACGTTGTAGAGTGGCGTACGCTGCGCCCCCAACGATGTGGGCTATAGTGAGTTGAGTGTTTAAAACCGTAATGCGTTGAGTTAGAAATTGAATTTCATTGGGCATCGCTTTCGGTTGTGTCATTTTGCACCGTGCTGTCACCGTCAGGGAGTTGGCGAGACAGCCAGAGAACAGGGGTTTATTTTGGATATGCGCAGACTGTTGACCCGCATTACCGGGTTGATGTTATTGGTTATGTTTTGGGCGCCGTTAAGCTGGGCCGCGCAAGGCTGGCAACCGCTGGCGGAAAAGATCAACAAAAGCGATCACGATCCGCGTGAATACCAGGCTATCAAGCTGGATAACGGCATGACCGTACTGCTGGTGTCCGACGCGTTAGCACCAAAGTCACTGGCTGCTCTGGCGCTGCCGGTAGGCTCGCTGGAAGATCCCAACAGCCAACTTGGCCTGGCTCACTACCTGGAACATATGGTACTGATGGGCTCCAAGCGCTATCCAGAACCCGAGAACCTCTCCGAGTTTTTGAAAAAGCACGGTGGTAGCCACAATGCCAGCACCGCGTCTTACCGCACTGCGTACTATCTGGAAGTGGAAAATGACGCTTTAGAACCCGCTGTCGATCGGATGGCCGATGCCATTGCCGAACCTATTTTGGATCCCGGCAATGCGGACCGCGAACGCAACGCGGTGAATGCTGAGTTAACGATGGCGCGCTCTCGTGACGGTATGCGCATGGCGCAGGTTGGGGCAGAAACCCTCAATCCGGCTCACCCTAGCGCACGTTTTTCTGGCGGCAACCTCGAGACGTTGCAGGACAAGCCAGGCAGCAAGCTGCATGAAGAACTGGTTAGTTTTTATAAGCGTTACTATTCTGCCAACCTGATGAAGGGCGTGCTGTACAGCAACCAATCCTTGCCTGAACTGAGAGCGCTGGCGGTCAAAACCTTCGGCCGCATTCCTAATCACGATGCGAAAGTGCCACCGATCACCGTTCCGGCGGTCACCTCGGAGCAGCAGGGCATCATTATTCATTATGTACCGGCGCAGCCGCGCAAGCAGCTGAAGGTCGAATTCCGTATCGATAACAACAGCGCCGAGTTCCGCAGTAAAACCGATACCTATATCAGCTACCTGATTGGCAACCGCAGCACCAATACGCTTTCTGACTGGCTACAGAAGCAGGGGCTGGCAGATGCCATCAATGCGGGTGCCGACCCGATGATCGATCGCAACGGTGGCGTGTTCTCAATCAGCGTTTCCTTGACCGACAAGGGGCTGGCGGAGCGTGACAAAGTGGTGGCAGCGATCTTCAGCTATCTGAAAATGCTGCGTGGTGAAGGGATCAAGCAAAGTTATTTTGACGAGATCGCCCATGTGCTGAATCTGGATTTCCGCTATCCGTCGATTACCCGCGACATGAATTACATCGAATGGCTGGTGGACACCATGCTGCGCGTGCCGGTAGAGCATACGCTGGATGCGCCGTACCTGGCCGATCGCTACGATCCTGAAGCCATTGCTGAACGCCTGGGGCAAATGACGCCACAAAATGCGCGTATCTGGTTTATCAGCCCGAATGAGCCACACAACAAAACGGCTTACTTTGTCGAGGCACCTTATCAGGTCGAGAAAATCAGCGCGGAACGCTTCGCGAAATGGCAGCAGTTGGGTAAAAATATCGCACTTTCTCTGCCGGGGCTGAACCCTTATATTCCGGATGAGTTTACCCTGAACAAGCCCTCACATGAGTTTATCAAACCGGAAATGGTGGTGAACCAGCCAGGGCTGCGGGTGCTGTATATGCCAAGCCGCTATTTTGCCGATGAACCCAAGGCCGATGTCACGGTAGCGTTGCGTAACGCCAAAACCATGGATTCCGCGCGTAATCAGGTGCTGTTCTCGTTGATGGATTATCTGGCGGGGATCTCGCTAGATGAGTTAAGTTATCAGGCTTCTGTGGGGGGGATTAGCTTCTCTACCTCGCCTAATAATGGCCTGATGTTTAGCGCCAATGGCTTTACCCAGCGTCTTCCACAACTGTTGACCTCGCTGATTGAAGGCTACTCCAGCTTTACCCCAACGCAAGAGCAGTTGGAACAGGCGAAATCCTGGTATCTGGAACAGTTGGATTCCGCAGAGAAGGGCAAAGCCTTTGAGCTGGCGATCCAGCCGGTACAGATGCTGTCCCGCGTGCCTTACTCCGAGCGTAGCGAACGCCGCGAAGTGCTGAAAACCATTACGTTGCAAGACGTGCTGGCTTACCGTGACAGCCTGATGGCCGGGGCCACGCCGGAGTTACTGGTAGTGGGCAATATGAGCAAGCAACAGGTGGACACGTTGGCTTCTTCACTGAAGCAGAGCCTGGGTTGTACTGGTCTGGAATGGTGGCACGGCGAAAATGTCGTGATTGCCAAAAACCAGTTTGCCAACCTGCAGCGCCCTGGCAGCAGCACCGATTCGGCGCTGGCGGCGGTGTATGTCCCAACGGGGTATGACGAAGTGACCAGCATGGCGTATAGCTCATTGCTGGGGCAGATCATCCAGCCGTGGTTCTACAGCCAATTGCGTACGCAAGAGCAGCTCGGCTATGCGGTGTTCTCCTTTGCGATGCCGGTTGGCCGCCAGTGGGGCATTGGTTTCCTGCTGCAAAGCAACAGTAAGCAGCCAGCCTATCTCTACCAGCGCTATCAAGATTTCTACCCGAAAACGGAAAAGCGCCTGCGTGAGTTGAGTGATGCCGATTTTGCCCAATACAAACAGGCCATGATCAATGAGCTGCAACAGCGTCCACAGACCTTAGGTGAAGAAGCGGGCCGCTTTAGCAGCGATTTCGATCGCGGTAATTTCGCCTTCGATACCCGTGAAAAGCTGATCGCTCAGGTACAGACTCTGACGCCTGCCAAGCTGGCGGATTATTTCCATCAGGCGGTGATTAAGCCACAGGGTCTGGCACTGTTGTCTCAGGTGAGTGGCAGCAGCCAGCAGAAAGCCGATTTTGCGGCGCCGGGTGAGGGTTGGGTGACCTATCCTAACGCCTCGTCCCTGCAAAAAACGCTGCCTCGTAAAGTGGCGACGCCATGACGAAAGGCGTTCCTCAGCGGCTTGATCCACTGACGTTGCCGCTGTTTGGTGAACGGCTGATCGAAGCCTCGGCAGGGACAGGGAAGACCTTCACTATCGGTGCTTTGTATCTGCGCCTGCTGCTTGGCTTAGGCCAGGCAGCAGCGTTTCCACGGCCGCTCACGGTAGAAGAGATCCTGGTAGTTACCTTTACCGAAGCGGCGACGGAGGAACTCCGGGGCCGCATTCGCAGTAATATCCACGCATTACGCATTGCCTGCGTACGCGGGCATAGCTCAGACCCGCTGTTTGCCGCGCTGATGGCGGAGATTGGCGATCTGTCAGAGGCCGCAGCGCAATTGCTGGCTGCCGAGCGCCAGATGGACGAAGCGGCGATCTACACTATCCACGGTTTTTGTCAGCGAATGCTCACTCACAACGCATTCGAGTCGGGCATTTTGTTTGAACAAACGCTGGTGCAGGACGAACTGCCGTTGCGCCGCCAGGCCTGCGCCGATTTTTGGCGGCGTCACTGTTATCCATTGCCACTGGGCGTTGCCCGGGCGGTCAGTCAGGAGTGGAGCGGCCCAGAGGCTTTGTTGAGCGATCTCTCGGGCTATCTGCATGGCGAAGCTCCCACTCTGCGTCAGCCGCCGAAAGATGACGAAACGGTGCTGATGCGCCATGAACAGATCGTTGCGCGGATCGATGCCCTCAAGGCGCAATGGCAGGCGGCGGCCGATCTGGAAGCACTCATCAGTCAGTCTGGCGTCGACAAACGCAGCTACAGCAGCAAACATTTACCCAACTGGCTGAATAAGGTGGGGGAATGGGCGGGGCAGGAAACCGAAGATTACCAGTTGCCCAAAGAGCTGGAGAAGTTCCGCCAATCGGTGCTGCTGGAGAAAACCAAAAAAGGTGAGGCTCCGCGGCATCCGCTGTTTGTGGCGATTGATGAGCTGTTTGCCGAACCCTTGACCCTGCGTGACCTGATCATGGCACGGGCGCTGAGCGAAATACGCCTTTCCATTCAACAGGAAAAACGCCAGCGTGCCGAACTGGGGTTTGACGATCTGCTCAGCAGGCTGGATGCGGCACTGCAAAGCGCCGGTGGTGAACAACTGGCGCTGGCGATCCGTCAGCGTTATCCGGTGGCGATGATCGATGAGTTTCAGGATACCGACCCACAGCAGTACCGGATCTTCCAGAAACTGTATGTTGGCCGGGAAGAGTGTGGCCTGCTGCTGATCGGAGATCCCAAACAAGCGATTTACGCCTTCCGTGGTGCAGACATTTTTACCTATATGAAGGCTCGTTCAGAGGTAAGTGCCCACTATACCTTAGAGACCAACTGGCGCTCATCACCGGCGATGGTTGGCAGCGTTAACCGCCTGTTTGCTCAGGTGGAAAAGCCGTTCCTGTTTGGCCAAATCCCGTTTATCGAGGTGGCTGCCGCAGCGAAGAATCAGGAACTGGTCTTCGAGTGGCAGAATAAGCCGCAACCGGCTATGCAATTTTGGCTGCAACCTGGGGATGGGGCCGGAGTAAGTGATTACCAACAATTAATGGCGCGCTTGTGTGCAGCCCAGATCCGCGACTGGCTGAGTGCCGGGCAGGCCGGAGAAGCCTGGCTGGTCAAAGGGGAACAACGCCGCCACGTTCAGGCATCGGATATTACCATTCTGGTGCGAAGCCGCGCCGAAGCAGCGTTGGTTCGTGATGCACTGAGCGCGCTGGCCATTCCCTCGGTTTACCTTTCCAACCGTGACAGCGTATTTGATACGCCAGAAGCCAAAGATTTACTGTGGTTGCTACAGGCGGTACTGGCACCCGAACAGGAGCGAACCCTGCGCTGCGCTTTGGCCACCGGGCTATTGGGGCTGGATGCCTTGACGCTGGATGGACTAAACCATAACGAGTCCGCATGGGATGATTTGGTCAACGAGTTTGATGGATATCGTAGCCATTGGTTGCGCCGCGGCGTGTTACCAATGCTGCGTGAGGTGATGGCCAAGCGGCATCTGGCAGAAAACCTGTTGGCCAGCCCTGGGGGTGAGCGCCGTTTGACCGATGTCATGCATTTGGGGGAACTGTTGCAGGAAGCCACGGCGCAACTGGATGGTGAACACGCGCTGGTGCGTTGGTTGGCACAACAGATCGCTCAGCCGAATCGCCAGTCGGACAATCAGCAACTGCGGCTGGAAAGCGACCGTCATTTGGTGCAGGTGATCACCATCCACAAGTCGAAAGGGTTGGAGTTCGATCTGGTATGGCTGCCTTTTGTGGGGAATTTCCGCCAGCAGCAACAGGTGCTGTATCACGATCGCCAGACCTTTAAAGCCCTGCTGGATCTGAATGCCAACGAAGAAAGCGTGGCCTGGGCGGAGGAGGAACGGTTGGCAGAGGATTTGCGCCTGCTATACGTGGCGCTGACCCGTTCGGTGTATCACTGCAGCATCGGTATTGCGCCGTTGTTCCTCGGTACGCGCAAGAAGCAGGGCGATACGGATTTGCACCGCAGCGCGCTGGGATATCTGGTGCAGGCCGGGCAGGCGGGCGATGCGGCCTATCTGCAAAACTGCCTGCAACAGCTGGCAACTCAGGGCATCGCGCTGTCGCTGGTGGATGCACCGGGTGAACAAAGCTGGCAGCCACAGATGGCCGCCGCCGCAGAACTGACGGCCAGGCAGTTTCCACGCAGGATGCAGGATTTCTGGCGGGTTACCAGCTATACCGGCTTGCAACAGCATGGCGCAAGCCGGATGCAGGAGCTGTTGCCGCGCCTGGACGTTGATGCCGTTGGTGAGGGCGATACGGCTACACCACCCGCATTGACTCCCCATACTTTCCCGCGCGGCGCGGCACCTGGAACCTTCCTGCACAGCCTGTTTGAGGAGTTGGACTTTACCCAACCGCTAGATGAACAGTGGCTGTTGGCGCAGTTACAACAGCAAGGGCTGGAGGAGCATTGGTTGCCGGTATTATCCGGCTGGATGCAGGTGTTGCTGAATGCGCCACTTAATAGCAGCGGCGTCGCGCTATCCGCCTTACCGGCGGGAGCCAGGCAGGCAGAATTACAGTTCTATCTGCCGATCGGTGGCTTGCTGCAAGCGCAGCAGTTGGATGAACTGGTAAAACGCTACGATCCCCTTTCTGCTGGCTGCCCGGCGCTGGATTTCCAACAGGTTCAGGGCATGCTGAAAGGCTTTATCGATCTGGTGTTCTGCTGGCAGGGCAAATATTACCTGCTGGATTACAAATCCAACTGGCTGGGCGAAGACAGCAGCGCCTATACCCAAGAGGCGATGGCGCGGGCGATGGCGGAACACCGCTACGATCTGCAATACCAACTCTATACCTTGGCGCTGCACCGCTATCTGGGGCATCGTCTGGCGGATTACGATTACCAGCGCCATTTTGGCGGGGTAATTTATCTGTTTTTACGCGGGGTAGATGCCGAGCATGAGGGCAACGGTATTTTTGCCTGTCGTCCGGAGTTCGCTCTGGTTGAAGGAATGGATCGCCTGTTTAGCGGTGAAACGGTCGACGTTGAGGATGGGCAATGATTGAGATTTTGCATCAGGCGTTGGCTCTGGGCGCCTTGCGACCGCTGGACGTTCAATTTGCCCAGGTGGTCGCCAACGATGATGAGCCGGATATTCTGCTGGCCGCCGCCTGCCTGAGCTCGGAGGCCGGTGCGGGCCACGTTTGTCTGTTGCTCGAACAATTATTGCCGGAAAATCTGTTTGGTGGCCGCCAGCCAGAGTTGGCCTTGGCTGCCTGGCAGGCCTGCGGGCAACCGGACGCGGCGAGTTGGCAACAGCGTCTGGCGGTCTCGCCAGCGATTAGCGATGGCAGTACGGCAACGCCGATGGTACTGCAACAGCAGCGGCTGTATCTGCAACGCATGTGGCAGAGCGAAGGTGACGTCGCCACTTTTATCAGCAGCGACAGCGTGCCACAGGAACTTGAAGAAGCGCAGCTGCGCACCATCCTCGATCGGTTATTTGGCGCAGCCACGGACGAACCTGATTGGCAAAAAATTGCCGCAGCGGTAGCGGCCACGCGCCGCATCGCGATTATTTCCGGCGGCCCCGGTACTGGTAAAACCACAACCGTCGCCAAGCTGTTGGCGGCGCTGGTGCAGTTGGCGGCCGGGGAGCGTTTGCGTATCCAGCTTGCTGCGCCTACCGGTAAAGCAGCGGCTCGTCTAACTGAATCCTTGGGAAGCGCTAGCCGTCAGTTGGACTTAACCCCGGAGCAACGTGCCTTGTTTCCTACGGAAGCGGCGACGTTACACCGCTTGCTGGGGGCTCAGCCAAACAGCCAGCGCATGCGCTATCACCGGGGGAACCCGCTGCATCTTGATGTGCTGATCGTAGACGAGGCTTCGATGGTGGACTTGCCCATGATGGCAAGGTTGATTGCCGCCTTGCCCCCCAAGGCGCGGGTCATCTTCCTTGGCGATCGCGATCAACTGGCCTCGGTGGAGGCTGGAGCCGTGCTGGGGGATATCTGCCGGTTTGCCGAGCAGGGATATAGCGAAACCCGTGCGGCACAGTTGTCGCGCCTGACCGGTTGCCCCTTGCAAGGGCAGCCAGCGCAGGCCGAGGCAGCGGTGCGCGATAGCCTGTGCCTGCTGCGCAAGAGTTACCGGTTTGATGCCAAATCCGGCATTGGCCAGTTGGCTTTGGCGGTGAATGCTGGCGATAGCAAGCGCGCCCTGGCGGCGTTGAATGGCAGCTATGCCGACGTGGCGGGTTATCCGCTGGCAGAAACCGAAGATTATCAACGGCTGTTGGATAACTGCGTTGCTGGTTATCGCGACTATCTGCGGCTGGTAGCAGAAGGGGCGGGGGCCGTAACGATCCTGGATGCCTTTGGCCGTTTCCAGTTGCTCTGCGCACTGCGCGAAGGGCCATTTGGCGTTGCCGGGTTGAATGAGCGTATCGAAAGTGGGTTGCAGCGTGCCGGTTTGATTCGGCGTAATCCTGGCCCCGCCGGTCGCTGGTATTTAGGGCGGCCGGTGATGATTGGCCGTAATGATAGCGCGCTGGGGCTGTTTAACGGCGATATAGGCATTGCCTTGCCCGGTGAGGGCGGCGATCTGCGCGTGCATTTCCAATTACCGGACGGCAGCATTAAATCGGTACAGCCTAGCCGCTTACCGGCGCATGAAACCGCCTATGCGATGACGGTGCATAAATCACAGGGTTCGGAGTTCGACCACACGGCGCTGGTGCTGCCGAATCATTTTCTGCCGGTACTGACCCGCGAATTGGTTTATACCGCCATTACCCGCGCGCGCCAGCGGCTTTCGCTGTATGCGGTAGACAAGGTGTTGGTGAGCGCTATCCGCACCCCCACCCAACGCCGCAGCGGCTTGGCAGACCGTTTGCAGATTGGGAAATAATAACGGTGGGCGTTTGCCATACAGACGTAAAAAAACCTGACTGGTGAGGTCAGGTTTTTTTAGTGTTCCAGCACGGAGCGGTAACTCTGGCCAGAGCGAGGTGCTCCCTTACTAACGTGCTCAGTATATAAACAGCGGCGGATAAAGGCAAATCATAGAGAAGCATTTTTGGACAAGTTCCAAGCCTCGCCCGAGAAAATTTAATGTTGTATAGTCATTGAGTTAGTTATGGAGATGCTTCGTTTCAGCCTTCTGTATGGCGGTATAACGTCTTGAAGTCCTGGCTGAATTGCGGGTGGTGCCGGGTTCAGTGCTCTGGCCGGAGCGAGGTGCTTCCTTACTAACAATGGAAGGAGCCGTTGTGACAGGCAAATGGAAGGGTAAGCAGCGGCGATCTCGCTCCATATGATGGAGAGACGGATGAAAACTTTGATCGATAAAGTTCTCATCGTTCTGAAAGCGCTCGTCGCGCTGCTAGAACTGATCCGCCTGTTGATCGACTGATAGCGGAAACGTAGCTAAGGCCAGGGTTAACCATATCCTGGCCTTTAACATTTACTCAGCTTGTCCCACTACGTTCAAAGATCGGCCAACAGGATCTTCGAGCGGCGTTGGTAGTTATATAAAGCCTGCTTCTGCATCGGCAGCACGTCGACGTCCGCCGGAGTGAAGCCGCGCTCCTGGAACCAGTGGATGCTGCGTGTGGTCAGCACAAACAGCTTCTGTAGCCCCATCTGGCGCGCCTGGCTTTCTACCCGCTGCAGCAGCATCTCGCCCCGCGACGAGCTGCGGTAATCCGGATGCACCGCCACGCAGGCCATCTCACCAATCTTTTCTTCCGGGAACGGATAGAGCGCCGCGCAGGCGATGGTCAGGTTATCGCGTTCGATAATCGTGAACTTGTCGATCTCCATCTCCAACTGTTCGCGCGAACGGCGGACTAAAATCCCCTGTTGCTCCAATGGGCGGATCAGCTCAAGTATCCCACCGATATCATTGATGGTCGCCCGGCGTACCTGCTCGGCGCTCTCCATAACGATTTGGGTACCGATACCGTCGCGTGAAAACAGCTCCTGTACCAGTGCACCATCCTCCTGATAGCTGATCAGGTGGCTGCGGCGTACCCCGCTGCGGCAGGCCTTTACCGCGCCGCGCAGGAAGCGTACGGTGCCGGAATGGTAGTCACCTGCCTCTTCCAACTGCTCGATACGTTTTTGTGCATCGTTGGGGAACAGTTCGGAAAGAATATTGCCTTCTGCATCTGTCACCCCTTGTGATGAACAGAAGCCGATCATTTTCTCGGCCTTCAGCTTGATTGCCAACTGGGTGGCGACTTCTTCCGAGGTCAGGTTAAAGCTTTCGCCAGTCACCGATACCGCCACCGGGCCAATCAGCACGATGGCCTTACTATCGAGTTGGCGATGAATGGCTTCTTCATCAATACGGCGGATACGGCCGCTGTGGCAATAATCGACGCCGTCATCCACGCCCAGCGGTTGGGCGATAATAAAGTTGCCGCTCACTACGTTGATGTGCGCCCCTTGCAATGGGGTGTTATTCAGGCTCATGGAAAGCCGTGCGGTAATATCCAGCTGTAACAAGCCGGCGGCCTGCTTGACCAGCTCTAGCGTATGGGCGTCGGTCACCCGGGTATGCTTATGGTAAATCGGCTCGTAGTTATGCTGTGCCAGATTGGCGTCAATCTGCGGCCGCGCACCGTAGACCACCACCAGACGAATGCCCAGGCTATGTAACAGCCCGATATCATTGACGATACTGGAAAAGTTTTCATGTTCAATAGCTTCGCCACCCAGCATGACGACAAAGGTCTTGCCACGGTGAGTATTGATATAGGGAACTGAGTGACGGAATCCTTGCACCAGCTCTGTACTACGTTCCTTCACGGCAAGACCTCATTTGCATATTTATACGGTATTTTTGTATTTTTATTCTTTTATTGCGCCAAAGGCAAGCAGGAAATGACAGTGATTTTTCTGACAAATGCGCTAACTGATTAATAAATTGAAAGATCATAAAAAGATTTTCTGATGACAGCGGTGAATGGATTGGGTAAAGTTTTTGCCATTGTTTTTTTTTGCTGTTTTTTTAATCGTTATTTTTACCGGAGCCGCATGCCTAACTCTAATCACAATCCGGGTCGCCGTCGTTTGTTGCAGGGGGTTGCTGCAACCTGGTTGCTGAGTGTGAGTCGCGTTGGTTTCGCCGCTGCTTCTCATGTGATTGCCGTTCGTGTCTGGCCTTCCTCGACCTATACCCGAGTCACGCTGGAATCCAATGTCCCGCTAAAATACAAACAGTTTGCCCTGACCAATCCAGAACGCATCGTGGTGGATGTGGAAGGGGTACAGCTGAATAGCGTGCTTAAAGGCATCGCCGGACAGGTGCGCAAAGAAGATCCCTATCTGAAACAGGCGCGGGTCGGCCAGTTTGACAAGAATACCGTCAGGCTGGTGCTGGAACTCAAGCAAAGCGTCAGCCCAAATATGTTTACCCTGACTCCCGTCTCGGAATATCGTAACCGCCTGGTAATGGATCTTTATCCTACCAAGGGGGGCAGCGGTGAAGAGTATGATCCGCTGTTGGCGTTACTGGAAGATTACAACAAGGGCGATCTGGAGCGGACGTTACCGGCAGAAGCACCACAGGCCGGTAAGGCAGGGCGCGATCGGCCGATTGTGATCATGCTCGATCCTGGGCACGGCGGGGAAGATCCGGGAGCCATTGGCAAAAATAAAACCCGTGAAAAAGATATCGTGCTGCAGATTGCCCGTCGTCTCAGTGCGCTGATCAAACGCGAACCCAACATGAAAGTGTTTATGACGCGTAATGAAGACGTGTTTATCCCATTAAAGGTACGTGTAGCCAAAGCGCGTAAGCAGCGGGCCGATCTGTTTGTCTCGATCCACGCCGATGCCTTCAGCAACCGTGCGGCACGCGGTTCCTCGGTGTTTGCGCTTTCTACCAAAGGGGCAACCAGCAACGCCGCCAAGTTTCTGGCGCAAACCCAGAACGCCGCCGACGATATCGGCGGAGTCAGCAAGAGTGGCGATCGCTACCTGGATCACACCATGTTCGATCTCTTGCAGACCGCCACCGTCAATGACAGCCTGAAATTCGGTAAGGAAGTGCTGAATCGGATGGGTAAAATTAACCGTCTGCATAAGAATCGTGTCGATCAGGCTGGCTTTGCCGTATTGAAGGCCCCGGATATTCCGTCGATCCTGGTGGAAACGGCGTTTATCAGCAATCTGGAAGAAGAGCGCAAGCTGCGCACCAGCCATTTTCAGCAGCAGGTGGCGCAATCTATTCTGGCCGGGATCAAAGCCTATTTCGCCAACGGTGGCGCATTGGCACGGCGTTAAACCAGGCGTAGCCCAAGGAGGGGCGGCGTAGTTAATTGGGAAGGTAGGGGGAAATTCAGATACAAAAAAACACCCGTTAAGGTGCTTGTCTGATGTTATCAAGATTGGTTGCGGGGGCCAGATTTGAACTGACGACCTTCGGGTTATGAGCCCGACGAGCTACCGGGCTGCTCCACCCCGCGTCCGTCTTGATACTGATATTATCGAACCAACCCTTCATGTGATACCGCTATTGCCGTATCGGTTGGTTGCGGGGGCCGGATTTGAACCGACGACCTTCGGGTTATGAGCCCGACGAGCTACCAGGCTGCTCCACCCCGCGTCCGTATAATACCTTTTCTTTCATCGAATCCAACACATTTTTGATACCGTTATCACAGTATCGGTTGGTTGCGGGGGCCAGATTTGAACTGACGACCTTCGGGTTATGAGCCCGACGAGCTACCAGGCTGCTCCACCCCGCGTCCGATGGAAGCGCACTATACTCTCCAGGCATTTTGTTGCAAACCCTTTTTGCATATAATTCACCGAAAGCCATTTTTATGCTGCATTAGCCCCCAATTTGCGTTTTTTTTCATCATAATCATCTGGCTGGGAATTTTTAGCGGTAGCGATTCCTTTATCTATGGCCGTTTGTTATCGTTCAGCCAGTTTACCCGTATCCATTGGGTATGGAACATATCAGTCTGAGAGAGTGTGCAATGAAAGGACGTTGGGGCAAATACCTGCTCGGTGGGTTAGTGATTGCGGTACTGGCCGGTTGTTCGTCAAAACCGACCGACCGGGGGCAGCAGTATAAAGATGGTCATCTGGATCAGTCGCTGGAGTTGGTGAATCGCCCCAATGCCAGAGGCGCCCCGATCAACGGCCAGGATTACGCCAACCAGCTGATGGAGATTAAATACGCTTCGCCGTCGCTGTTTAACCGCAATAACGCCACCTATCAGGCGGTGCAAAACTGGATGGCGGCGGGGGCGGATACGCGCCAACTGAACCAGTTCGGCCTCAGCGCCTATCAGATGGAAGGCGTCGATAGCTATGGCAACGTCCAGTTCACCGGCTATTACACCCCGGTGCTGCAGGCGCGTTATACCCAACAGGGCGAATTCCGCTACCCGCTGTACAGCATGCCAGCCAAAGGCAAGCGCCGCCTGCCGGATCGTGCCGGTATCTACTCAGGGGCGCTGGACAGCCGTTACATCATCGCTTACACCAACTCCCTGATGGATAACTTCATGATGGAAGTGCAGGGCAGCGGCTATGTCGATTTCGGCAATGGCCAGCCACTGGTGTTCTTTGGTTATAGCGGCAAGAACGGCCATGCTTACCGCAGTATCGGCAAGGTGCTGATCGATCGCGGTGAAGTGGCCAAGGCCGACATGTCAATGCAGGCCATCCGCCAGTGGGCGGATACCCACAGCGAAGCCGAGGTGCGCGAACTGCTGGAGCAAAACCCGTCGTTCGTGTTCTTCCACCCGGTGCCTTTTGCTCCGGTGAAAGGGGCCAGCGCGGTGCCGCTGATTGCCAAAGCCTCCGTGGCCTCCGATCGCTCCCTGATCCCGGCCGGTACCACGTTGCTGGCAGAAGTCCCGCTACTGGACAACAAGGGCAAGTTCACGGGAAAATATGAAATGCGCCTGATGGTCGCTCTCGACGTGGGTGGCGCCATCAAGGGCCAGCACTTTGACATGTACCAGGGGATTGGCCCAGAAGCCGGTCACTCGGCAGGGTTCTATAATCACTATGGCCGGGTCTGGGTATTGAAAGGCGGTAATCCTGGGGCACAGCTGTTTAGCGCCAATCAACCGTTGACCGCCTCGAGTGGTTCCCAGTTGGTTACCCGCTAAGAACGATGGCATATAGCTTGACCCGCAGGGCCGGATCTTCCGGCCCTGCCTATTTGCAACCAAGGTAAGTAAAGCAAAATGAGTACAGCCTATTCAGAGGCCTATCTACAGCGTTTTGGCGGCACGGCACGCCTGTACGGCCAGCCGGCATTGGCCCTGTTTGCCCAGGCGCACGTTTGTGTGATCGGCATTGGCGGGGTCGGTTCATGGGCGGCTGAAGCGCTGGCACGCACCGGCATTGGAGCGATCACCCTGATCGACATGGATGACGTCTGCGTCACCAACACCAATCGGCAGATCCATGCTTTGCGCCAGCATGTTGGCCAATCGAAAACCGAAGTGATGGCGGAACGGATCCTGGCGATCAACCCGGAATGCCGGGTGACCTGCGTAGATGATTTTATTACCCCGGACAACGTCGCCGAGCTGTTGAACCATAATTTCAGCTATGTGATTGATGCGATCGACAGCGTGCGGCCCAAAGCGGCGTTGTTGGCCTATTGCCGACGCTACAAGATCCCGGTGGTGACTACCGGCGGTGCTGGTGGGCAGATCGATCCTACGCAGATCGCCGTGGCCGATCTGGCCAAAACCATCCAGGATCCGCTGGCCGCCAAGCTGCGTGAAAGGTTGAAGAACGACTTTAACGTGGTGAAAAACAGCAAAGGCAAGCTGGGGATCGACTGCGTCTTCTCCACCGAGCCGCTGGTATATCCGCAGCCGGATGGTTCAGTATGCGCCTCACGCAGTACCGCAGAAGGGCCGAAAAGAATGGATTGCAGCGCGGGTTTTGGCGCGGCGACCATGGTCACCGCGACCTTTGGCTTTATTGCCGTCTCCCACGCGTTGAAGAAGATGGTGGCAAAGGCGGCACGTCAGGCATAGCTGGCAGCGATGGCGTGTACCCTGGCCGCCAAGGCTGCCAGGCCGCTGGCTCGGGTGGCGCTGAGCTGGGCACGCAGCGCCAAGCTGTCAAACAGGGCCAAAGGATCGATAGCTAAGACCTGCTGAGGCGTTTTGCCTTCGACTGCGGTCAGCAGGATCGCCAGCAGGCCGCGCACAATGCGTCCTTCGCTGTCGCCATAAAAATGCAGTGTTCCATCTGCCAACCGCTGGTGCCCCAACCAGACCCGGTTTTCGCAACCGCTCAGTTCCATCTCCGTTTGCCGTAGATCGGCCGCCAGCGATGGCAAGCGTTTCGCCAGCATGATCAGTTGGCGGTAACGGTCTTCCCACTGTTTTAGCGGGCTGAAGGTTGTTATCAGCGTCTCGGCGGTGATTTCACGGCCAAAAGGGTGAGGGGCAAGCATCGGTTCTCCGTTGTGCATCTTATTCCGCCAGTAGTTCGATGGCGTTAGTTAACGCCAGCACCAGAGCATCGACGTCTTGCGGCGTATTATAAGGCGCAAATGACGCACGTAATGTTCCGCTGACCCCTAATGCGGCGATCAAAGGTTGGGCGCAGTGTTGGCCCGCGCGTACCGCGATGTTCTGTTCGGCTAACAGGGTGACGATATCGCTGTGGTGGATCCCGGCGATATCAAAGGCCAGCAGGCTGGAGCCGGAACTGCGGAAGCTGCGAAATCCGGGTAACTGCTGCAAACGCTGTTCGGCATTTTGCGCCAGGGCGCGGCTGTATTGCTCGGCGGCGGCCATATCCTGCGTTTCCAGCCAGCTCAACGCGGCACCCAACCCCAGCACTCCGGCAATATTTGGCGTACCGGCTTCAAAACAGTGCGGTGGTTTTTGTGGCGTAAAGCCGCTGAAAGAAGCCTGCGTCAGCATTTTCCCCCCGCCTTGCCATGGCCCCATTTGAGCCAGCAGCGCGGTTTTGCCATACAACGCACCAATGCCAGTTGGGCCATAGAGTTTATGCGCTGAGAAGGCGTAGAAATCGATATCGAGCCGCTGAACGTCGGCAGGGCAATGCACAATGCCCTGTGCGCCGTCGATCATCACTACCGCGTTCACCGCATGGGCCAACTCAATAGCCAGCGCGATATCCGGGCAGCCTCCCGTGACGTTGGACATTTGCCCCAAGGCCAGAATGCGGGTTTTCTCGCACAACAGCGTAGGGAGCAGCGTCAAATCTGGCAGGCGATCGGGGCCAAGCGGCAGCTTCACCACTTCGGCACCGGTCTGTTCTGCCACCATCAACCACGGGATCAGGTTGGCATGATGCTCCGCCTCGCTAACCAGGATCTGATCTCCCGGCTGCAGGCGTGGGCGAGCATAGCTCTGCGCGACTAAATTGATGGCTTCCGTGGTGCCGCGGGTCCAAACGATGTCGTCCGCACAAGGGGCATTAATCAAGGTGGCAACCTGCTGGCGTGCCTGCTCAAAGCGCTGGGTCAAATCCTGTGCCGCACGATGTTGGCTGCGGTGTACGGTGGCGGCATCTGCGCTGTAAAACTGCTGCGTGGCGTCGATCACCGCCTGCGGTTTTAGCGCGGTAGCGGCACTGTCCAGATAAATTCCTGCCTGTTGAAGGGCCGGGAACTGGCTGCGGAACAAGGTAGGCTCAAAAGGCTTCATCGGCTGATTATCAGTGGCTTTGTCAGCCATTGATCCTGTCCTATTTTGCCGTCAGAGACAAGTTATCCCGAACAATTGTCGCTGTTTCCTGGAAATCTGACGAAAGTTTGTTATGCTGAATATTGGCGTTCGAATGAGTCCCTTAAATAACAGAAATGATTTTTACAGCATTTTTATCTACAAGGAGTCACAAATGAACAAGACAGCCGCAGTTATCTCTGCCCTGATGCTCACGTTTACCCTGGCAGCCTGCTCAAGTAACTACGTCATGCATACCAGCGATGGGCGCACCATTGTCGCCGATGGAAAACCCAAGGTGGATGACGATACCGGGATGATCAGCTACAAAGATGCCAACGGCGTTGAGCAGCAGATTAACCGTGCCGATGTGAAGGAGATGGTTGAAGGTAATCAGTAACTTCCAGGCAAAAAAAAGCACCGCGAAGTTGGCGGTGCTGCATAAAATCACTATGGACAGACAGGGTAAATGTACAGGAAGTGAAAAACAGTAGCCTAGCTACCATGTCCGAATTGGCGGACAAATTGCAAACACAACATCACAACCACAAGCCAAAAGTTCATCGGCGTCTTCGACACCCAATCCCTTTTCGTTCCGGCCCAGGAAGTGTCGCCACTATAGGTATTTACTGGCGCATGCTCAACGGACAATTTATAATGGCTCGGATTAAAAAAACTAATGGCAATAGTCCACGCGGATGGGCTAGTGGCGTTATGTATCATGCAGCCTGATCTCGTTTGCGAAACCCGGCGGTCATTTGTTACATAAATGTAACTAAAGCCGATGAATTGCAAATTGGCCGCTCTGGCGTGTCCCTGCGCTCGCGGCATTTTTCGGCACAGCTAGGTAGCGGTAAGGACGCGTTCAGCCGACAACGCCGCAGTTTGCCATACAAAAGGGTCAATGAATGTCTAAACGTCTCCCTCCTCTTAATGCTCTGCGGGTTTTTGACGCGGCAGCCCGCCATTTGAGCTTTACCAAGGCGGCAGAGGAGCTGTTTGTTACCCAGGCCGCAGTCAGCCATCAGATCAAGTCTCTGGAGGATTTCCTGGGGCTGAAACTGTTTCGACGACGCAACCGTTCTCTGTTGCTGACGGAAGAGGGGCAGAGTTATTACCTGGATATCAAAGAGATTTTCTCTTCGATCAATGAGGCAACACGCAAGCTTCAGGCACGCAGTGCCAAGGGGGCTCTGACCGTCAGCCTGCCGCCCAGTTTCGCCATTCAGTGGCTGGTGCCACGTCTTTCCAGCTTTAACTCAGCTTATCCGGGGATCGATGTGCGCATCCAGGCCATTGACCGCGAAGAAGAAAAGCTGGCGGATGACGTTGACGTGGCGATCTTTTATGGCCGTGGCAACTGGCCGGGAGTACGCGCCGAGCGTCTGTACGCGGAGTATCTGCTGCCGGTTTGTTCTCCCAGCCTGTTAATGGGCGATCATGCACTGAAAGTGCCGGGCGATCTGGCTTATCATACGCTTCTGCATGATACTTCACGCCGCGACTGGCTGGCATATACCCGCCAACTGGGGTTACAGCATATCAACGTGCAGCAAGGGCCAATCTTTAGCCATAGTGCCATGGTGGTACAGGCGGCCGTTCATGGCCAGGGGATTGCGCTGGTGAATAACGTGATGGCGCAAACCGAGATCGAAGCCGGTCGGCTGGTCTGCCCGTTTAACGATGTGTTGGTAAGTAAAAACGCTTTTTATCTGGTATGTCATGACAGCCAGGCAGAACTGGGTAAAATAGCCGCCTTTCGCCAATGGATCTTGGCGCGTGCGGCCAGCGAACAGGAGAAGTTCCGCTTTCGCTATGAACAATAAAGCCGGCTGCGGTGACGTTGTGGCTGGTGGATCTCGATTAAGGTGAATAATGATGAGTAGCCGTTCTATGCTGATTTTTGCTGCTATCAGTGGTTTTGTCTATGTTGCTCTGGGCGCGTTTGGTGCGCACGTATTGAGTAGTGCGCTCGGGGTCAATGAAATGGCCTGGATCCGCACCGGGCTTGATTACCAGGGGTTCCATACTCTGGCGATCCTGGGGCTGGCCGTTGCCATGCAGCGTCGGGTCAGCCTGTGGTTTTACTGGAGCGGAGCGCTGTTGGCGCTCGGCACCGTGTTGTTCAGCGGCAGCCTGTACTGTCTGGCGCTGTCTCACCAAAAGGTTTGGGTTTATGTCACGCCAGTGGGCGGGACCTGCTTCCTGATCGGTTGGGCATTGATGTTGATTGGCGCTTTGCGTCTGAGGAAAAAGGCCGAGCGCCATGAATAAGATCGCGTTGTACTGCCGCCAAGGCTTTGAGAAAGAGTGCGCGGCGGAAATTACCGACAAGGCCGCCCAGTTGGAAGTGTTTGGTTTTGCCAGGGTTAAAGACAACAGCGGCTATGTGCTGTTTGAATGCTATCAGCCGGACGATGCCGATCGCCTGGCGAAAGAAATCCCGTTCCGTGAGCTGATCTTTGCCCGCCAGATGCTGGTGGTGGGAGAACTGCTGCGTGATTTGCCACCG
Source organism: Serratia sp. JSRIV006 (assembly GCF_019968685.1). Taxonomy (NCBI): domain Bacteria; kingdom Pseudomonadati; phylum Pseudomonadota; class Gammaproteobacteria; order Enterobacterales; family Yersiniaceae; genus Serratia; species Serratia sp. JSRIV006. The sequence goes on along the minus strand of NZ_CP074137.1, from coordinate 4,473,710 downwards.
GAAGATCGGGTTTCACCGATTGTCGGCATGCTGATGGGCGTGGTCGATCGCGGCGGTGAATTACGGGTAGAAGTACCGGATACCAACGAAAGCAAAGAGCTGCTGAAGTTCTGCCGCAAGCTGACTGTGCCGCTGCGCGGCGCATTGCGTGAGCAGAAAGTGCTGATGGCGCGTGAGAATCCCTCTCGCCCGGTGGTACACGTGTTCTTTATCGCGCCGGGCTGTTGCTACGTGGGATATTCCTATAGCAACAACAACTCCCCGTTCTATATGGGGATCCCACGCCTGAAGTTCCCGTCCGATGCGCCAAGCCGCTCTACGCTGAAGCTGGAAGAGGCTTTCCACGTTTTCATCCCGGCAGACGAATGGGACGAGCGTTTAGGCAGTGGGATGTTTGCGGTCGATCTGGGGGCTTGCCCTGGCGGCTGGACCTATCAGTTGGTCAAACGCAGCATGATGGTGCATTCGGTGGACAACGGCCCGATGGCCCCGAGTCTGATGGATACCGGGCAGGTGACCCACCATCGTGTCGACGGCTTCCGCTTTGAGCCGACCACCAGCAAAAACTACTGGGTAGTGTGCGATATGGTGGAGAAGCCGGCAAAAGTGACCAGCCTGATGATCCAATGGTTGCTCAAAGGCTGGTGCCGTGAGGCGATCTTTAACCTGAAGCTGCCGATGAAGAAGCGCTACGAAGAGGTGGCGCAGAACCTGCAAAGCATCCACGAAGCCTTGGCCAACGAGGGGATTAGCGCAGAGATCCACGCCAAGCAGCTGTACCACGATCGTGAAGAGATCACCGTACACGTGCGCCGCATGTGGTCGGCCATTCCCGGCCGCCGCGACGAGCGCGAGTAAGGCGTAAGGGCGTTGCTGTTGGCAGCGCCCTTAATTTATTGGCAAACGTAACTGTTGCAGATTGCCGTCCAGCGTCAGATCGGTACGCAAAGTGGCGACCTGCTTGCTGATATAGGCCAGCTCGCGGTGCTCTAACAGCTTGCTGTGCCACTTCTCCGGCACCTGTTCCAGGTGTTGATACAGACCATCCAGACTCCCCATCTGTTGCAGTAGCAATACCGCCGTTTTTGGCCCGATACCGGCAACGCCTGGGATCTTGCTGCTACCAATGCCTGCCAGCCCCCAATAATCCGTGAGCTGTTGCGGTAACACTCCAAACTCTTGCTGCACAAACGGCATATCCAACCAGCGTTTCTGGAAGTAGTCACGGATCTGTACGCTGGGTGCCAGCAGCTGGCAGTAGCCTTTGTCGGTAGAGACAATCGTCACCTGGTGCCCGCCTGCGGCAATTTTGGCCGTCAGCGTCGCAGCCAGATCGTCCGCCTCATTGCCAGCCGAATGCCAACTGGCCACCCCAAGCTCGGCAAACGCTTCGCGCAGCTGCGGCATTTCCTGATGCAGGTTTTCCGGCATCGGCGAACGCCCGGCTTTGTAATCGGGCAGAATTTGATGTCGCCAGCTCTCGCTACGGTCGTCTTCGTCGAACACCGCCACGGCGTGGGTGGGCTGGCTGTGTTGAATCAACTGCTGTAGCGCATGCTTGCAAGCGTTGACACAAGGGGAGCCTTGCACCGCATGAATGCGGCGAATTAGGTTCAGAGCATCGACAATCAGTAAATGTATAGGCATAGGCAAGGCAACAACGTCAGAAAATTAGGGCGGCTATGACGCCGCCCAGAGGTGAGGATCAGGCTACAATCTCGTAGCAAGGCACGTAGGCGGTTCCCGGCAGTTTCATGCGGTGCTGGGCGACAAAGCCCTGCAACAGGTTATCCATCTGCTTCATCATCAACGGATCGCCATGCAGCTTGTAAGGGCCGAACTGTTCGATGGCATGGATGCCGTTCTCCTTCACGTTACCCGCTACGATCCCTGAGAATGCACGGCGCAGGGCTGCAGCCAACTGTTCCGCCGGTTGATTCGGGTACAGGTTGAGGTTGGCCATGTTTTCATGGCTTGGCTCGAAGGGGAGCTGCAGGTCCGGTGCAATGCGCATCGACCAGTTAAAGCTGTAGGCATCACCGGTATTGCGGCGGTTTTCTTTCACCAGCGGCATGGCCTTTTTCATCTGACGGGCCACTTCGGCCGGATCGTCGATGATGATGGTGTAGTGACGGCGGGCCTTCTCGCCCAGCGTATTCATGATGAATTCGTCCAGCACGCGGAAATAATCGGCGCTCTCTTTCGGCCCGGTGAGGATCAGCGGCAGTACCTGCTCGCTATTTTCCGGGTTCATCAGAATGCCCAACAGATACAGCAGTTCTTCCGCTGTACCGACCCCGCCAGGGAAAATGATGATGCCGTGCGCGATCCGCACAAAGGCTTCCAGACGTTTTTCGATATCTGGCATGATCACCAGCTCGTTAACCAGTGGATTCGGCGGCTCGGCGGCAATAATGGAGGGCTCGGTCATGCCGATAAAGCGGCTGTTGTGGTAGCGCTGCTGCGCATGGCCGACGGCGGCCCCTTTCATTGGCGCTTCCATCGCCCCTGGCCCACAGCCGGTACAGATATTCAGCTCGCGCAGGCCCAGCTGGCTACCGACCTTACGGGCATAAAGATATTCGTTTTCATTGATCGAGTGGCCACCCCAGCATACCACCATATTCGGGTCTTCGTCGAGGTGAAGCGTGCGGGCATTACGCAGGATGGAGAACACCAGATTGGTGATATGAATGGAGTCTTCCGAATTCAGGTGTTGGAAACGCCCGGCGCTGTCAATTTGGCCGTGGACAAACAGGATATCGCGCAGCACCGCAAACAGGTTGGCCTGCAATGAACGAATAATGCGGCCATCAACAAAAGCCTCTTCTGGCGGGTTCACCAGCTCCAGTTTTACGCCGCGTTCACGGCGCAGTACGTTGATATCAAAGTTTTCATAACGCGATAGCAACTGTTTGCTGTTGTCGGTCTGGCTGCCGGAGTTTAACACCGCCAGGGAGCAGTTGCGGAACAAACGGTACAGGTCGCTGCTGGCGGTACGCTTCAGCATGTCTACTTCCAGCTGCGACAACAAATCCATAGCGCCAAGTGGGCTGATATGTGTAATCAAGGTAACTCCTTTGCGCCCATAAATAGGGCGATAATAATCCTTACCTGTCTCTGTGCACTGCGGTAAGAATTTTGTATTGCCTACTGGAATGCCTGAGCAAAAAGCGGGCACTCTTGATTTAACCTTACCGCCGTCTCCGGATTTTTACCAATACAAACCGCCTGTTAGCTCAGTTGTTGAGCATTATTGACGGGCCAGACGGCCATGCGCCGGTTCGAACGCCACATTGCTGCGCCAAGGGTTGATATCCAGACCACCGCGCCGGGTGTAGCGGGCATAAACGCTCAATTGTTGCGGCTGGCAGAAACGCAGCAGATCGTTAAAGATCCGCTCAACGCACTGTTCATGGAATTCGTTGTGATGACGGAACGAAACCAGATAGCGTAGCAGGGCTTCACGGTTGATCTGCGGACCGCGATAGCGGATTTGCACCGAGCCCCAATCGGGCTGGTTGGTGATCAGGCAGTTGGATTTCAGCAGATGGCTGACCAGCGTTTCCTCGACGATTTGGCTACCGGCTGCGCCTTCCAGGTAACCCGTGTCGAACTCGTAGTTATCAATGCTGATGTCTTGCTGGTCGAGGCATTCACCCTCCAACCGGGCGATAGGGCTGCCTTCAAGCCGATCGACGCTGAACAGGCTCACGCTGACATCCCCTTGTGCGCAGGCGGCGAGATCGCGTTGTAGCGTAGAGCGTACCGCTTCCCAGTCTGGGAAGTGGGTTTGGTTAAAGCTGTTGAGATAGAGCTTGAAGCTTTTGGACTCGATCAGGTTGACGCTGTTGGCATTCAGGCTGATTTCTCCCACCGCGACCTGCGGCAGCCCCTTGGCATTGAGCCAGGACAGTTCATACAGCGTCCAGATATCGGCACCGTGGAACGGCAGGTTATCGGGATAAAGCCCCAGCGGCTCCCGGTTCATGCTGCGAGGAACCGCTTGTAACAGTGAGGCATCGTAGCAGTCACGGTATGCGGTTGGCTTGCCCAGCGTCAGTGCCGCCAGAGCCTGATGATCTTGATAGGAGGACATGAGCTGTCACCTTGGTCTTAGATAGGTACAATAGGCACCAGTTTACCGTATGCGAGAAAAAATATGGACCATGATGTATCGCACGCCCTGTGTGAATTTACCCAGCGCTATGTCGACAAATGGCAGCAGCAGTATGGCCATGCCCCGGCTAGCCAGGAACTGTACGGCGTGGCTTCCCCCTGTATTGTCGAAAATCGCGATGATACGGTGCTGTGGCTGCCACAGCCTTTTACGCCAGCGGCCAGCCTGGAAAAGGTGGAGCAGGCGCTGGAACTGCAACTACAGCCGGATATCCACACCTTCTATACCCAACAGTATGCCGGGGATATGAATGCGGAGTTTGGCGAGCATCCGTTGACGCTATTGCAGGTCTGGAGTGAAGACGACTTTATTCGTCTGCAGGAGAATCTGATTGGGCATCTGGTGACGCAAAAACGCCTTAAGCTATCGCCTACGTTGTTCCTGGCGACCACAGAATCGGAAATGACGGTGGTGTCGCTGTGTAATGTCAGCGGCAACGTGCTGCTTGAGCAATTTGGCAGCAAAAAACGCACGCTATTAGCCGCCAGTTTGGGGGATTTTCTCAATGCTTTACGCCCCAGAGTTAATTAATCGGCTAATTTGCCTTTAGTGCGTGTGCGAGATCTCTTACAAAAGCTGTGAGAGATCGCTTTTAATTTTTCGATTTAGTTAGCCATTTTTTAATTATTAGTTATATATATCAGTTTGTTATGTATTTTTGCCGATGTAGGTTAAGTCAAGTTTACCGTAATCCGTCCTACATGCCCTTGTTAACGGGAAGGAAATAAGCGATCTTATGTCTACCGGAAGGAAGCCGGATGGAGCAGGAAAGCGTCAGGATGATGCAGCTTCAGGAAGAAGAAAGGGATGCACTCAGGAAGAGTGGAAAGGATTGGTATCAGGATGATACACAGGATGTTTCAGGATTGAAACCAAGGACACCTCCAGGACGGAGATAGAGAGCCAGCACAGGATTGTTGGTGGGTCAGGAAGGCCGAGGAACCGCGTCAGGATGATGTTAGAGGATTTTGCGAAGGATTGTTTTGGTCAGGATGGCCGAAAGGAAAAGTTTTCAGGGATTGAGCAGGGAGCACACTTGTAGCGGGATTAGCTATAAAACGAACCGGGGGCACTGTTAACGCAGTGCCCCCAACTTTTTGTCTGGAGCAAAGGCCAGACAGCAAATCCTGCCTGACTTCCCCCCCTTAAGGTTTACCCGATTGCCCCCAACGTATCGCCTGTGCTTTGTTTCTTCGGTAGCAGGAACAGCGTGGCGAAAATATCCAACAGGTAAATAGCGGCCAGCAGGCTGATCGCGGCGGTAAAGGAAACCTGAGTGACCAGCGCACCGATCACCAATGGCCCCAACCCACCGACGCCGCGGCCCAGGTTGAACAGGATATTCTGCGCCGTGGCGCGAGCCTGTACCGGGTAGGTGTCAGAAATCAGCGCGCCGTAGCCGCCAATCATCCCGTTAACGAATACTCCCATCAGTGCACCCGCAAACAGCATCAGCGTGGGATCGGTGAGTTGCGCATAGCTTATGACCATCACCACAGCGCCAACCTGATAAATGACAAAGATGATCCAACGGGGAAAGCGGTCGGCCAATACGCCGAACAGCCAGATACCGAAGGTCATACCGATCACCGTGACTCCCGTCCAGACGCCGGATTTGGTCAGCGAGAAGCCAAAGTTTTTGGCCAGATAGGTCGGCATCCAGATCATCAGCCCGTAATAGCCAAAGTTCTGCACCGAGCAGAGGATAAAGATCCCCAGGCTGGCCTTGCCGGTGGCGCGATCCTTAAATAGCAGCTTTAATCGTTGAGTAAAGGAGAGCTGCTGTTCGCTGGTTTTTTGCTGTGTAAACGCTTTGGGTTCGCCCATGGTTCGGCGAATAAGGAAGGAAACCAGCGCCGGCAGCAGGCCTACCAGGAACATGCCACGCCAGCCGATATAAGGCAGCAACAGCGGAGTGAGGAAGGCCGCGGCAAGTACACCGAGCTGCCAACCCATGCCCACATAAGCCGAGGCACGGTTACGCTTCTCAGCGGGCCAGGCTTCGGCGATCAACGCCATGCCAATACCGAATTCGCCACCCAGCCCAATCCCGGCAAGGGTGCGATAGGCCAGCAAGTCCCAGTAGCCGACGGCAACGGCGCACAGGCCGGTAAACAGCGAAAACATCAGGATAGTGATGGTCAGCACGCGGATGCGGCCAAAACGGTCGCTGAGATGGCCGAAGATCACGCCGCCAATCACTGCGCCGATCAATGTCCAGGTCACCAGCGAACCGGCTTGTGATGAGGTGAGACCCAGCTCAGTGGTGATCACCGGCAGCATAAAGCCGAGTATCAACAGATCGAAGCCGTCCATAGCATAACCGGTAACCGAAGCCAGCATGGCTTTACCGGGCGTAGCGTGATTTTTATTGAGTGATGTTGCGGGCATGTCTTTTATCATGTGTGATTTTTGGGTGCGCGTATTGTGCCGTGCCAGGCATGGCGCCACCAGATAAAATTGGGTGCTTTGGGCTTAAATGTTATGCTTTGCGGCTTGCAGCCGTAGGCTGATTAACATGCTTAAATTGTTCGGGAATGTCGATGAGTATATCCAACCAGGTTCGCCACAATTTACAGGCGATTGAACAGTCCATGCGCGATCTGACGCTGTGGCAGTTGACGCCGCCAGAAGCCGAGGCTTTTGCCAGCACGGAACCCTTTTGCATCGACAGCATGCAGGCCGAAGAGTGGTTGCAGTGGATACTGTTGCCAAGGATGCATGCGCTGCTCGATGCTAATGCGCCACTGCCAACGCGTTTTGCCATCACCCCCTATTTTGAAGAAGCGTTAAAGGATAAACAGCCGAACTGCCTGCCGCTGCTGTTGCTGTTACAACAGCTGGATTCACTGCTCAATATCGAGCTGTAATCGCGCTGCATTCTACACCTGCAATCTGCAATTCGCCGGTATGGCTAAAATAGAGTTTCCACCGCCGTGTGCAACTAGTAGATAATGTGCACATTACCGCGAGTCACCAAGGAGGGTTTCTCATGTTGAGACAAAATATATTCGGTTGGTCGGGGATTGCGCTAGGCGGCCTGGCGCTGTTATTGGCGATGGTGCATTTCTATGCCGGGCCATTTGCCCCTCAGCAGACGTTGGAAAGCCTTGTTGCGGGTAAAGCGGTGGCTATCAAAGAATCACTGCTGGCCTCATTGGCTGGCCAGCAAATCCCTGAAAAGGTCTCGCGGCCTCATTATGATGTGGATCGGATTTTGAAGATCGTCACTGCCGTATTGGCTGTGGGGGCCGTGATCCTGGGCGCCATTGCTGGTGTGTGTAAGGAAAATCCGCGCGCGGTTTCCGCTGCGGTATTGCTCGGTATTGGCACGCTGGCTTTTCAAATTGCCATGTTTGCTTTTGGCGTGATCATGACCATTCTTCTTATTGTGTTGGTATTGTCACTGATTTCTGGAATGGGTGTAGGCTGTTAGCTGCTTAGGCTCCGTCGTCGGAAACCTTGTCTCTGGGTGTCTTTCAAGGATTATAAAGGTGCTGCAATCATGGATTTGCTGAAGTTTATCCTCCGTTTGCCTTTTACGTTGATAAAAGGCCTGTTCCGCCTGTTGGCCCTGGTTTTTGGCCTGTTGGGGCGGCTGTTCAAGCCGGTGGTGGGCAACCTGAACTGGAATGCACCTGCCTGGTGGGCAGCGGTATCCGGCGGGGTGAGGCGCGGCTTCCTGCGGCTGGAAGGTGGGGTAGACAAATATCCCAAAGCCATTAGCCTGTCGTTGCTGGTGCTGTTGTGCGCCGCGGGTGGCGCCTTCTACGGATGGCACTGGTGGCTGAATCGGCCACAGCCGATTGAACCGGCACCGATGGTGTACCAGGAAACCAGCGTGCGGGTATCCGATCCTGAGCCGGTTAACTTTGCCGTGCAGAAATCTGCGCCGCAGCAGGTCACCCTCACCTTTAGAAACTCCGTGGCACCGTTGACCGATGCTGGCAAGGTCGTGGAAAAAGGCATCTCCATCAGCCCGGCCCTTGAAGGGCAGTGGAAGTGGAATAACGCCTGGACCCTGGTCTTCACGCCGAAAAACCTATTGCCGATGGGCAGCAAATATGAGGTTAAGCTCGAGCCTGCCGTGTTGCTGGCCCCGCAGATTAAACTCGCCAACACCCACTACAGCTTTAGTGCCCCGGCTTTTGACTATCAACTTGGGCAAGCTGAGTATTATCAAGACCCACAAGATCCGCAAAAGCGCAGCGCTATCTTCAACGTCAAATTCAATGCGCCAGTGGACGTGGCCAGCTTTGAAAAGCAGATCGCCATGGGGTTGATCGAAGCCAACGCCAAATCTGAAAAGAAACTTAATTTCTCCCTGGTTTACGATGCCAAGAAGCTGAACGCCTGGGTGCATTCTGAACCGCTGAAAGCGCTGGATCACGGTGGTAAAGTGCATCTGGTACTGGGCAAGGGCATCAAGTCGGTGGTGTCTGCCAATGAGATCGCTCAATCGAAAGACAGCTGGGTGTCGGTGCCAACTCTGTATAGCCTCACTGTGAAGGACGCTAGCGCCCAGGTGGTCGATAGCGATGGCAGCAAAGGCCAGCGTGCGCTGATCGTCGCCTTCAGCGATGCGATCAAAGACAAAGATGCCGGGCGCGCGGTCAAGGCCTGGCTGTTGCCGCAGCATAATCCTAACGATTCCGAAGCCAGTAACGAACCGGACGATTTTTATCAGTGGGGCGGGACCGAGAGCATCGAAAACAGCGTGATGGCCCAGTCTACGCCGCTGACGCTGACCCTGAATGAAGCGGAAGAGACCTATCAACCGCAGTTCAGCTTCAAGTTTGACGCACCGGCTCACCGCTTTATGCTGCTGGAGATCACTAACCTGATGACCTCTTCGGGCGGCTATAAAATGCCGGAGAAGGTCTACCGTATCGTCGAAGTACCAGACTTCCCGAAAACCTTGCAGTTTATGTCACAGGGTTCTCTGCTGTCGGTGAATGGTGACAAGCAAATCAGCGTGGCGGCGCGTAACGTGCCCGGCCTGCGTCTGGATATCAAGCGGGTGATCCCAAGCCAGCTGCAGCATATCGTCTCATTCAAAAGCAGCGAATACACTTCGGCCCAGTTCAACCAGCTTAACGATGAATATTTTACCGAACACTTTAACTATCAAACGGTCATCAACAACGATCAGCCGGGTGAAGTAAGCTATAAGGGCATAGATCTCTCACGTTACCTGTCCACCAGCACGGATTCCCATCGCGGCGTGTTCCTGCTGACGCTGTCGGAATGGCAGCCGGAAAAGAAAAAGACGCAGGCCGCAGAGGATGAAGGCGATCAGGGCGAGCAAGAAGGGGATGATTCACCTAGCGTGGGAGATTCGCGCTTTGTTGTCGTCACCGATCTGGGCATCATTGCCAAACGCTCGCAGGATAAAACGCGTGATGTGTTTGTCCAATCTATCCACAGCGGTGCACCAGTCGGTAACGCCAAGGTTTCGGTGATCGCCAAAAACGGCGTGACGCTGCTCAGCCAGGTGACCGATGCCAATGGGCACGTGCGTTTCCCATCGTTGGACGTGTATACCAACGAACGTCAGCCGGTGATGTTCTTGGTCGAAAAAGAGGGCGATGTGTCCTTCTTGCCGACCACCCGCTACAACGACCGCGGGCTGGATTTCTCCCGCTTTGATATTGAAGGCGAAGAAACTCCGATCGATCCACGCACCCTGAGCAGTTATCTGTTCTCCGATCGTGGCGTGTACCGTCCGGGCGATACCTTCAATATTGGTCTGATTACCCGTGCTGCCGATTGGGGCGTAGCCCTGGCTGGCGTACCGGTACGTGCCGAGATCCGCGATCCGCGCGACAAATTGATGACAACGGTGCCGCTGACTCTCGGTGGCAGTGGTTTCAATGAATTGAGTTACACCACCGACGAGAATGCGCCAACGGGCGAATGGAACGTCTACCTGTATCTGATTGGCAAGAATAACGACACTTCCACCTTGCTCGGCCATACCGCCGTCAACGTAAAAGAGTTTGAGCCAGACCAACTGAAGGTGAAGCTGGAGTTGACGCCGAACCGCCAGCAAGGGTGGGTGAAACCTTCTGAGCTGCAGGCGAACATCGATGTGCAGAACCTGTTTGGCACGCCTGCCCAGGATCGCCGAGTTACCTCGAAGCTGACGCTACGGCCAATGTATCCAAGCTTCGATCGCTTTCCGGATTACGCCTTCTTTGAGAACCGCCAGAATAGCGACGGTTTTGAAACCGAGCTGGAAGACCGTACCACCAACGAGCAGGGCGTGGCGAATATCCCACTGGATCTGAAGTCCTATGCGGATGCCACCTATCAGCTACAACTGCTGTCAGAAGCCTTTGTAGCGGGTGGCGGGCGTTCCGTTGCCGCCACCGCTCGGGTGCTGGTATCGCCGTATGACTATCTGGTAGGCGTGAAGCCAGACGGTGATTTAGGCTATATCAACCGGGGTTCGGCGCGAAATCTGAACGTGATTGCCGTCGATCCTTCCCTGAAACAGATTGCACTCGCCGATCTGAAGCAGGTGTTGATCGAGCAGAAATACATCTCGGTGCTGACCAAGCAGGATTCTGGCGTTTATAAATACCAATCGAAGATGAAAGAGGTGCAGTTGTCCGAGCAGCCGTTGGCGCTGAGCGAGCAGGGCACCGATCTGACCTTGGCAACCGACACCCCGGGTGACTTTGTTCTGGTGATCGAAGATGCACAGGGCAAGGTGCTCAACCGTATCGCCTATAGCGTGGCGGGCAATGCCAACCTCAGCCGTTCGCTGGATCGCAATGCCGAACTGAAGCTGAAACTGAACCAGGCGGAATATCAGCCGGGTGAAGAAATTGAAGTGGCGATCAACGCGCCTTATACCGGCAGCGGTTTGATCACCATCGAAAAAGACCGTGTCTATGCCTGGCAGTGGTTCCACACCGATACCACCAGCTCGGTGCAGAAAATCCGGGTTCCGGCCGGGATGGAAGGCAACGGGTATATCAACGTGCAGTTTGTGCGCGACGTGAACTCCAGCGAGATCTTTATGAGCCCGCTGAGCTATGGCGTCATGCCGTTTAAAATCAGCACCAAAGCCCGGCAAAACGGCCTGGAAATAGTGACGCCTGAGGTGATTAAGCCGGGTGATAACCTGACGATTACGGTGAAAACCGATGGTCCACAGCAGGTGGCACTGTTTGCCGTAGATGAAGGGATCTTGCAGGTAGCGCGTTACCGCCTGAAAGATCCGCTGGAGTACTTCTTCCGTAAGCGTGAGCTGAGTGTGGAAAGCTCGCAGATCCTCGATCTGATCCTGCCGGAATTCAGCAAGCTGATGGCGCTTTCTGCGGCACCGGGCGGTGATGCGGGTGAAGGGCTGGATCTCAACCTGAATCCTTTCAAGCGCAAGCGCGACAAGCCGGTGGCCTACTGGTCTGGCATTACCGAAGTGAACGGCGAGAAGCAGTTTACCTATCCGGTGCCGGATTACTTCAACGGCAAGATCCGCGTGATGGCCATTTCGGTTACGCCAAGCAAAATCGGCAAGGCCCAAACCTCCGCGACGGTACGTGACAACTTCATCATGACGCCGAATGTGCCTTATATGGTGGCACCGGGGGATGAGTTTGATGTCAGCGTAGGGGTTAGCAATAACCTCGAAGGGTTGAACGGAAAGCCTGTGGCGATCGCCGTGCAATTGACGCCGCCACCGCAGTTGGAAGTGGTGAGTAAGGCCGAGCAAAGCCTGTCATTGGCGGAGAAGCGTGAAGGTGTGATCACCTTCCGCCTGCGTGCCAAGGCGGCACTGGGTGATGCTCCGTTGGTGTTTGATGCGCGTTACGGTGATAAAACCAGCCGCCGTACCGTTAGCACCTCGGTACGCCCGGCAATGCCTTTCCGCACCCAGACGGTGATGGGCCGGATGAGCGGTAGCAGCCAGAATATTGATAATCTGCGGCAGATGTTTGATGCCTATGCGCAGCGTAGCGCGGCGGTATCTCACTCCCCGTTGGTGCTGACCAACGGCCTGGCGCAGTATCTGGCGGATTATCCGTACTACTGTTCTGAGCAGATCGTCAGCCGTTCCATTCCGCTGATCATGCAAAGCCAGCATCCGGAAATGAAAAGCAGCCTGAGCCAGGCCGAAGTCAGCAAACAGCTGAAAAACCTGCTCGGCGTACTGCGTTCCCGCCAGAACGACAGCGGGGCCATTGGTGCCTGGCGTTCATCGCCGGAAACCGATCCTTTCGTCACGCCATACGTGGTGCAATACCTGCTGGAAGCCAAAGCGGCGGGTTATGCTTTGCCGGTGGGAATGCTGGAAGATGCCAACGGTGCGCTGCGTGAACTGGCAGCCAACCGTTATGATGATATGTACCATCTGCGTCTGCGTACCTGGGCAGTCTACCTGCTGACCTTGCAGGGCGAAATTACCACCAACTCGCTGGCCTCGGTGCAGGATACGTTGCAGAAACTGTATCCAGACAGCTGGAAAACCGATCTGAGTGCCCTGTATCTGGCATCGTCTTACCGTCTGCTGAAAATGGACGATGAGGCGAATGCCTTGCTGCAACCTAGCTGGAAGCAACTGAGCAAAGCCTATGACAAAGGCTGGTGGACGCAGAATTACTTCGATCCGCTGGTGCAGGACGCAACGCGTCTGTACCTGATCGCTCGCCACTTCCCGGAGAAGGTGTCTTCCATCCCTCCGCAGGTGCTGGAGAACATGGTCAAGGCGTTGAAAGAAGAGCGCTACACCACCTATTCTTCGGCGATGAGTATCCTGGCGCTGGAAAGCTACTCGGCTCAGGTGGCGGCGCAGGCCAATACTAGCGATTCGCTGACGATTGCGCAGAGCGGCAAGCAAGGTAACGTCGATCCGCAGGTGATTTCAGAGATGATAGGGCTGTTTGCCAAAGGCCAGTTTACGGCCGAGGCCAAGGCTATCCGTTTTACCAACAGCGCCGACGCTCCGGCCTGGTATGTGGTCACTCAGGCCGGTTACGATCTGGCTGCTCCACAGAAAGCCATTGCTCGCGGTTTGGAAATTACCCGTGATTACACCGATGAACAGGGCAAACCGGTCACTCAGGTAACGTTAGGACAGAAGATCAACGTTCATCTGAAAATCCGCGCCAATTCGAAAGAAGGGCAGAGCAACCTGGCGATTGTCGATCTGCTGCCTGGCGGATTTGAAGTGGTGCAGCAAACGGCACCAGAGCCAGAATCGACCGGCGAAGACGGTGAAGCCAGCGAGAATACGGATGCAGGGTGGCAGTCACCACTGGCTGCCTCGGGCTCCACTTGGGCACCTGATTACAGTGATATCCGCGAAGACCGGGTGATTATCTATGGTAGCGCCAGCACCGATGTGCAGGAGTTTGTCTACCAGATTAAAGCGACCAACACCGGTAGCTTTGCGATCCCTCCGGCTTATGGCGAAGCCATGTACGATCGTGAAGTGCAGGCCATGTCGGCCAGCAGCGGTAAACTGGTGGTTGTACCGGCGGAAAGTCAATAAGCCATCGCGATGCCCCGCAGCGTTGAGCTGCGGGGTTCGTGGGTATCGAGACTCCATGAAAATCCTTCCTGTATCTGCTGTGGCAAAACGCTGGCTGCAAAATATCCTGATGGCGGTATTTCTGCTGGCGCTGGGCCTGGTAGGTGCCCGGCTGTGGCCGCATCCTCCTCTTTCGCAGGGCGTGCCCTTCTCTACGGTTTACTACGATCGCCACGGGACGCTGATGCGCCTCACGTTGGCCAATGACGACCGTTATCGCCTGTGGACGCCGTTGGAAAAGATCTCGCCGTTGGCGGTGCAGGGTATTTTGCTGCATGAAGATCGCTGGTTCTATTACAACCCCGGATTTAACCCCGTCAGTCTGCTGCGTGGCTTTTGGCGCAGCTACGTAGCCGGCGGCAAAATGCAGGGCGGTTCGACCATCACCATGCAGCTGGCGCGCATGCATTGGCATCTGAATACCCGTACACCCGGCGGTAAACTGATGCAGGTTCTGCGGGCCGTGCAGTTGGAACTCAGCTACTCCAAGCACGATATTCTGGAAGCCTATCTCAATTACGCCCCCTATGGCCGCAATATTGAAAGCATCGGTGCGGCCAGCCTGATCTATTTTGCCAAGGCACCGCAGGATCTGACCTTGCCGGAGGCGCTGACGCTCTCGGTGTTACCGCAGTCACCCAGCTATCGTATCGATCCTAAAACCGGCGTGTTGGGGCAAGCCCTGACGCAGGCCCGTAACCGCCTGTTTCAACGCTGGCAGGGCGTGTATAGCACCGACAGTAGTCAGCGTGCCTTGTTTCAACTCCCTTTGGCACTGCGCCAACCAGAACGGATGCCGTACATTGCTCCACACTTTATCGAACAGTTGCGTCAACAGACCCAGCAGTTAGTGCAGTTGGATACCCGTGTGGATACCACGTTGGATGCCGGGCTCCAGCGGCTGATCGAAAGGCAGGTGAACGCGTTTATCGTCCGTAACCAGAGCCGGGGGATCCATAATGCCTCGGTGCTGTTGGTGGATAGCCGTGATATGGGGATAAGGGCGCTGGTAGGCTCTGCCGATTATTACAACCGCGAGATCCAGGGGCAGGTGAACGGGACCAATGCCAAGCGCTCCCCTGGTTCGACCCTCAAGCCCTTTATTTATGCTTTGGGGATGGAGCAGGGCGTACTGCATCCGATGACCATCCTGAAGGACGTGCCTTCATCCTTTGGCGCCTATGCGCCAGAAAACTTTGACCGACGTTTCCTGGGGCCGGTAACGGCGACGGATGCGTTGAATTTCAGCCGTAATATTCCAGCGGTGTACGTAGCTTCACAACTACGGCAACCGACGTTTTACCAGTTTTTAAGCCTGTCCGGCATCGCCAACCTGGCCAGTGAAAACCATTATGGATTGTCGCTGGTGTTGGGGGGCGGTGAAATCACTGCTCAGGAACTGGCGAAGCTGTATGCGCTGTTGGCTAACCGGGGCGCATTGCGCCCATTACGGATGCAAAAGAGTGATGCCTATCCGCCACCAATCCGTTTGCTCAGCGAAGAAGCCAGCTTTACTACGCTGGATATGCTGCGCCAGCACCGCCGGCCTGGTGATACTTTGGCACAACGCTCGTCATCCCTGCCGGTCTATTGGAAAACAGGGACCTCCTGGGGCTTCCGCGATGCCTGGAGCGTCGGGATCTTCGGGCCTTACGTGCTGGTGGTATGGGAAGGGAATTTCGACAGCAGAGGCAACAACGTGTTTGTGGGGGCCGATGCGGCAGCCCCGTTATTTTTCAATATTATCGACAGCATTAACGCCAGCTATCCGGCCTTGCAGGAGCCGAAACACTCCTTCCCGAAACAGTTGAAGCGGGTGGATATTTGCTTGGCTAGCGGCAACCTGCCGACGCAGTGGTGCCAGCAAAAAGGCAAAACCTGGTTTATCCCCGGCAAGTCGCCGATCAAGGTCGATACCGTCTATCGCCCGGTGGTGTTGGATATTCACAGCGGTGAGGTGGCCTGCCCGCCGTATGATGAAACACAAACCCGCACCGAAGTGTTTGAGTTCTGGCCTTCCGATCTGGCTAACGTGTTTGCGCAGGCTGGATTACCCAAGCGAGCTCCGCCGGTAAACCATTGCAAGGATAATGCGGTGGCGATGGGGGGCAGCCCGCCGCGCATTACCTCGCCGCTGAAAAATACTACCTATACCTTGCGGCAATCGCAGCAGGGGCGTGACAAAATCTCCTTCAATGCGGTGACGGATGCGGACAGTAAAATGGTGTATTGGTTTGTCGATGATATTTATCTTGGCAGCAGCGGCAGTAAAACCGCCATCGATTGGCGGCCGGTCAACAATGGCCAGTATCGCATCCGGGCGGTGGACGATCATGGCCGGGCCGATAGCCGCCTGATCACCATTGAGCTGGTGAACTAAGATGCCTCTCCTCTCACCCTAACCCTCTCCCACAGGGAGAGGGACAGAACGAGCGTGTTTGAAATGGTAGTGACTTACCTTGGATAAAGAAGGTTATTGAGTTTGCTTCTACTTCCAAAACAGCTTTAGAGTTTGCTTGAGATTTTCTCTTTACTGCCAAAAGAGCAGGGCCATCAGCTCGCTATCCTTGCGAAAGAGGGTTGGGATGAGGGGGCGTAAATGCCCGCTTTCTGCGCCATCGTCTGCAAATGACCAAAAACATTACCAACGCGTAAGCCGTTATGCTCATACTCGTTGGTGATCCACGGCGTCAAATTACCCACCTGTTGCGCCGTCGCCAGCGAGAGCTGCAAATCGACATACATATCGCTGAAATAAATGGCGGCGAATACCGGTACCCGATTGTCGAGCAGGCGATCGCTGTTATACAGCGGTGACCACACGCGGCGATCGGCCAGCAACTTAACGGGTTCATTGAAGGGGCGCAGAGCGGCGATCTCGGTGAACATCCAGGGATAGATCATTTCCCCGGTCAGGTAAAGCGGGCGCCGATCTTCGGCGAAAGCATCGAAGTTGCCCCGTTGCCGCTGGGCGGCCCAATTGGTGGCCTTATCCTGTGCGTAGATACTTTCATGCAGCGCGGCAAACAGCGGATTCTCCGCGTAGCTGGTCAACGCCATTACCTGTGACAAAAAGGTGTCGCTGAATTCACCGTCCGGGTTGAAGGCTTCGTCAAACAGCCAAAGTAGCCGCTCGTAACCTTCACTCATGCCAAGATCGATCCCCAGGCTTTGCAGGCGGCGTATGGTCAGCCGGTCGCCATCGGGCAACAACACCTCTTCCTGCTCTAGTTTGTCGGCAATCTGACCGATAAGCGGCTCCAGATGTGGGTAACGCTGATAGAAGATGCGATTTTTGGCGATCACCTGCGGATAGGTATGAGCGTAGACTTCATCGGCATCGGGCTGCAGGCTTGCCAGGCCGCCGGTCATAAAGCAGCAGTGGAGACCTTCCGGCGCCTGAGAAAGATAGGTCAGCGTGATAAAGCCGCCATAGCTTTGCCCCAGCGTGCTCCACGGGCGATCGCCAAAGCAGTTTTTACGCAGATATTCGGCATCGCTCACTATCGAGTCGGCGCGGAAGCAGGCCAGGTAATCTGCCGCCTGGTGGGCGGTTAGCCCGGCCAGACTCTTACCTTCAATGCGGCTGCTGCGCCCGGTGCCACGCTGATCGAGCAGGATCACCCGATAGCTTTTGAGGGCTTCGGCGATCCAACTGCTGCGTGCCGTAGGGCGTGGGCTTTTCCCTCCGGGACCACCTTGTAAAAACAGCAGACAAGGGAGTTGTTCATCACGGCGTAACGGGTCAACCAACTCACGGGCAAAGATCTCAATGGTGCGGGTATCCTTGTTATTGAACCAATTCAGCGGGACCTGGACCAGGTGTTCACGCACCCAGATCGCTGGCAACAAATATTCTCGTTCAACGCTCATGTTTTTCTCTCCCTATTATGGTGTTCTCTTTTTTCTGCCGGTTATTTTAATGCCATATCGGTGTTTACGCGGAGCGTTCAGATCTACTCTATTTTATCGATAAGCAACAATAGTCCGGAGTTTGAAGAGTGAACATCAGCGTAACAGGAGGAATGAACTTAGCAAATGCATGAGTGATTAAATTTTAGTCAAAATGTGCAAGAGTGTGACTGAATAAGTATTCTTGACTGATGAATATAAAGGGAGTGCTGGTGGCAGTGGGAGCCACCAGTCAACATCGAGCGGGCTCAGCCGTTATCTATGACGTCGGCAGCAAGGAACTCAAAGGGAGGGCTGGTTTTAAACTCAGCGGAAACTTCACCGGTAAAATCTGCCATCTCATCTTTACCCAGCGTCAGCTTTTTAACCGGAGCGCCGGCAGCAAAGTTGACCCGTTTCAGGTCTACCCAAAAAGTACTGCTGCCCAGTGCCGATTCAAAGTAGTACAGCTTGTTCTTTTGATCGGCCAGGGTGCGCCAACGAGTGGAAGAAATATTGGGTTCTTCAGGGGTCGTGATGCCAAAGGGCACAGAAACATTGCGCATAACGCTCAGCACGCTAGAGGCTGCCAGCCTGGCCTGATGATATTTCGGGATAGCGTTGATATAAAACTGTGCGCGTACAAAACGGTCGGCAGCACGGTTTGTGCCAGGCAGCATGACGTTACCCCCAATCCCTTGCCAGTATTTGGTGATGGCCAACTGCTGATCGAAGGTAGGGGAATTGGTCAGGACCTGATAGTCGCGGCTATGGTGAATCACTAATTTGCCGTTAATGTATTCGAAAATGGCACTGTCCCCACTGGCATCGGACAACGACAAATGAAGGGAGGCCAAACGTTCCTGGCCAGGCACACCGCCGGTCACAACGATAAAAGGGGCCTTTTCCAATGAGTTAACCGCTTCTTGCACCGTGGCGAAGTTATCCAACGCATACTGTGCCCATGCTGCCAATGATAAGGTTGGCTGCTGGCCATCGAATGCCGGGTATTGAGATTCCACCAACCACAGCATATTGGCCACCAGACCTTTTTCATTCATACCATCGGTGGTTGCAACACCATAGGCGGAAGTCACGACGCTGCCGTATTTAGATGTCCATTTGATCGAGTTGCTGCCTGCATTACCACTGCGCTCCATTCCTTGTGGGAAAATCCACAGGTCAGAGTGCAGCTGTTCTCTCCAGTCCATAGTGCGGCCGGTGATCACCAGATTATCTTCGCCGTGGTAGACCGCACGAGTACAGGCCATTGCCAACTGTGGTGAAAACAGAATGCCGCACATGGACAATAAAAGGGGGGTTATCAAAAGCGTTATATTCCAACTCACCGTTATCTCTCCTTGCTACTTTTTGTACAGTGTAGGCACTACTGACCCGTGGGGCAAAAACGAGAGCGCCAAACGGGATTTTCGTTTCGTTATTATTTATGTTTGACGATAGAATCAATCAATTACCTATCTCCTTGCCCCTGCAAACCGGCCAGCAGGCTGCCGCTTGCAGGGGCAAGGAGATAAAATGCATGATTAATCTATGGAAAAAATCACTCTATGAAGGTGTTGTACCAGGACGAACATCTGATCGCCGTTAACAAACCCTCAGGTTGGCTGGTGCATCGTAGCTGGCTGGATCGTCACGAGACGAGGTTTGTCATGCAAACCGTGCGCGATCAGATTGGCCAGCACGTATTTACCGTACACCGTCTGGATCGTCCTACTTCCGGCGTATTGCTGATGGCGTTGTCCAGCGATGTGGCTCGGTTATTATCGCAACAGTTTGAACTGCATCAGGTACAGAAAACCTATCACGCAGTGGTGCGGGGCTATGTTTTAGAGGGCGGCACCGTTGATTATGCGCTGACGGAAGAGTTGGATAAGTTGGCGGATAAACATGCCAACCCGGATAAAGCTCCAAAACCGGCGGTAAGTCATTATCAGCCCTTGGCAACGGTGGAGATGCCGGTGGCGATTGGCCGCTATGACACCTCGCGCTATAGCCTGGTTGAGCTGAAACCAGAGACCGGGCGTAAGCATCAGCTGCGTCGTCATATGGTGCACCTGCGCCATCCGATTATTGGTGATACCGCTCACGGCGATCTGCGGCAAAACCGCGGGATGGCCGAACATTTTGGTTGTTCACGCCTGATGCTGCACGCCAGCCATCTTCAACTCACTCATCCGGTCAGCGGCCAACCGCTGCATATTTCCGCGCCCTGGGAAGCGGATTGGCAAGGTGTCATGTCACAATTTGGCTGGCATAACGTGCTGCCAGAACTTGAGTTTCCGCAGGCTAACGGTCAGGATAGCTAATCATTTTTTAACGGTCATAAGGGAGCAGCAACGATGGCTCAGGTCGGCATTTTCGTTGGAACGGTCTACGGTAACTCTTTGTTAGTGGCGGAAGAGGCAGAAAATATCCTGCAACAACAGGGCCATGAGGTCAAAGTGTTTGAGGAAGGGACGCTGGCAGAGTGGCAGTTTTACCGCCAGCATTATGCGCTGGTCGTGACTTCCACCACCGGGCAAGGGGACTTGCCTGACAGTATTGCCCCCCTGTTCCAGGCTATTCGCGACCAGGTGGGCTATCAGCCGGAGCTGCGTTATGGCTTGATTGCTCTGGGCGATAGCAGCTATGACAACTTCTGCGGTGCCGGGCGTACCTTTGATGCTTTGCTGCAGGAGCAGGGAGCGACGCGCGTAGGTGAAGTGCTGGAGATCGATGCGATCGAGCAACCTGAACCGGAAGTGGTTTCCTGCCCGTGGGTAGAGCAGTGGGGCGCACTGCTGAAATAACCTCTTGATGCCTGGTGGCGAGCGGCCAGGCATGATTTTATTCCTGCTATCTCCTGTGGTGAAGCTTAAGCAAAAAAAAACCTAATCCCTTACGCACTCAAGGCCGCAGCCAGCAAGCGTTAAAGAATTAGGTTTTGCCTGCCGGAGCAGTAACTACCCTATCGATTACCGATTTACCCTATCACACGGAAAACCGGCAAAATGTGACTCCCCTCACCCTAACCCTCTCCCACAGGGAGAGGGGACTGAACGTGCCACAATTTACCACCTGTACCTGCCTGCGACTCCGGGCTCGCTCCCTCTCCCAATCTCTGTGTTTATGCGATCCCTGGACTCTACAGTGGGAGAGGGCAGGGGAGAGGGGACTGAACGTGCCACAATTTACCACCTGTACCTGCCTGCGACTCCGGGCTCGCTCCCTCTCCCAATCTCTGTGTTTATGCGATCCCTGGACTCTACAGTGGGAGAGGCAGGGGAGAGGGGACTGAACGTGCCACAACTTACCACCTGTACTTGCCTGCGACTCCGGGCTCGCTCCCTCTCCCAATCTCTGTGTTTATGCGATCCCTGGACTCTACAGCGGGAGAGGGCAGGGGTGAGGGGCGACCAATCGTCCTAAACTGACAAATACTAGACCGAGGGTGGCAGTTATTTACCGCGCGTCAGCTTTTCCAGATCGGATTCGATCTCGGCAATCTTGTTGGTGACCACGTTTTGCAGGTGCTGCAGGTCATCAAGGATCTTGCGTTTCAGATCCACTTCCACCTGATCGCGCTGGCAGAGTTGATCCAGTTCATCGATCACGTAGCGCAGGTTGGGGTTGATCTCATGGATCTCTTTGTAACCCTGGCCGGCATTGTCTGCCACCACGGTTTTGCGCTGGCGTGGATACTTGAACTTCACGCTCTTGGCAAAGAACTCGCCCTTATCTTTGCGGAAGTAAATCTTGAGGATGTCGTTATTGGCCTCCTGACGCAGGCTATAGCGATCGATATCTTCCGGTTGATTGATACCCAAGCTTTTCAGGTTGTCATACATAATAGCGCCACCTTTTAATCAACTATATTTGCCTGATTAGCCAATATGCAGTGTAGTGAGCTGCAAACCGACACACATCAGGAATATTTCACTGCCAGAGAGTATGGCCAAAACGCCCGACACAGACTGTGACGGCCCGCGTATTGAAGGCAAAAAAATGGCGGGTGCTGCACCCGCCGTTCAAGCTTAGTCGATAGTGCGCAATAACTCATTAATCCCGACTTTGCCACGGGTCTTGGCGTCCACTTTCTTGACGATCACAGCGCAATACAGGCTGTAGGAACCATCTTTGGAAGGCAGGTTGCCGGATACGACCACGGAGCCAGCAGGTACGCGGCCATAGTGCACTTCACCGGTTTCACGATCGTAGATACGGGTGCTTTGGCCCAGATAAACGCCCATTGAGATCACGGAACCTTCTTCCACGATCACGCCTTCAACCACTTCTGAACGCGCACCGATAAAGCAGTTGTCTTCGATGATGGTTGGGTTGGCCTGCAACGGCTCCAGCACGCCACCGATGCCGACGCCGCCGGACAGGTGAACGTTTTTGCCGATCTGTGCACAAGAGCCTACGGTGGCCCAGGTATCTACCATGGTGCCTTCGTCGACGTAGGCACCGATGTTGACGTAAGAAGGCATCAGCACGGTGTTACGAGCGATAAATGCCCCCTGACGCACGGTAGCCGGTGGCACTACGCGGAAGCCTTCCTTCTGGAAGCGAGCTTCATCGTAGTCAGCGAATTTCATCGGCACTTTGTCGTAATAGCGGGTTTCTGCACCGTCCATTACCTTGTTGTCGTTGATACGGAAAGACAGCAGGACGGCTTTTTTCAGCCACTGATGGGTAACCCATTGCCCCTCGATCTTCTCGGCAACGCGCAGGGCGCCGCTGTCCAGCAGGGCGATCACCTGGTTTACCGCTTCACGCGTTACGGTGTCTACGTTGGCCGGGGTAATATCCGCGCGGCGTTCGAAGGCGCTTTCAATAACGTTCTGTAATTGCTGCATGCTGTTCTCTGTCCTGATTTTATTTACGAAAGGTTACTTTTATCACATTTTATCGGTTGGATTGAGTGCCTCTGTCAACCGTTGTTCTAATTTTCTGCGTGTTTGCGGATCCAGCGCCCGGCGATCGGCATCGGCCAAAATAAACAAATCCTCGACCCGTTCGCCGATGGTGGAGATACGTGCGCCGTGCAGCGACAGGCCCAGATCGGCGAAAACCTCACCCACGCGTGCCAGCAGGCCGGGCTGATCGAGGGCAATTAGCTCCAGATAGCTGCGGCGATCGGTATGAGTTGGCAGGAAGCTGACCTCTGTCGGTACGCTGAAATGGCGTAGTTTGGACGACGGACGCCGAGCGCGCGGCGGTAGATAATCTCGCTGGGTGATAGCTTGCTCCAGCGCATGGCGGATCGCGGCATGACGATCCTGGGCCAGCGGGCTGCCATCCGGCTCCAGCACGATAAAGGTGTCCATGGCCATGCCGTCGCGGTTGGTGAAAATCTGGGCGTCATGCACGCTGAGATTGCGCCGATCCAGCTCACCGGCAACGGCGGCGAACAGGTAAGGGCGGTCCGGGCTCCAGATAAAGATCTCGGTGCCGCCACGCGTGGCCTGGTGGCTGACCAGCACCAGTGGCTTGGTTGAGTCATGGGCCAGCAGGTGGCGGGCGTGCCAGGCGAGCTGATTCGGCGAGTGACGCAGGAAATAGTCGGCGCGGCAGCGGCTCCAGATATGGTGCAGCGCTTCTTCATCGATATTATCCATACGCAACAATGCCAGCGCCTGTAAACGATGGTGGCGCACCCGCTCGCGCAGATCCGGGCTGTTCTGCATACCACGGCGCAGTTGCTTCTCGGCGGCGAAATACAGCTCGCGCAACAGGCTCTGTTTCCAACTGTTCCACAAGGTCTCGTTGGTGGCACAGATATCGGCGACCGTCAGGCAAACCAGGTAGCGTAGACGGGTTTCGCTTTGCACTTCGCTACTAAACTGCTGGATCACGGTCGGGTCCTGAATGTCACGTCGTTGCGCGGTAACCGACATCAGCAGGTGGCAGCGTACCAGCCAGGCAACCAGCTGTGCTTCGCGTGAGTTCAAGCCATGCAATGCAGCAAACTCCAGGGCGTCTTGGGCGCCTAAAATGGAGTGATCGCCCCCGCGCCCTTTGGCGATATCGTGGAACAGCGCCGCTAGCAACAGCAATTCTGGGTGAGGCAGGCGAGGATAAAGCTCCACGCACAGCGGATGGCGTGAGCGAGTTTCCTCATCGGAGAAGCTTTCCAGCTTTTGCAGCACACGCACGGTATGTTCATCGACGGTATAGGCATGGAACAGGTCAAACTGCATCTGGCCGACGATGCTGCCCCATTGCGGCATATAGGCCCACAGCACGCTGTGGCGATGCATTGGCACCAACGCCCGTGAGACCGCGCCTGGGTGTCGCAGAATGGCCATAAACAGCTCTCTGGCCTCGGGAATGTTGCACAGTGGCTGTTTCAGGTGGCGGCGCGCATGGCGCAACTGGCGTACGGTGGTGGAGTAGATGCCTTTGATTTCGCGGTTGCGTACCATCAGGTAGAACATGCGCATGATGGCTTCTGGCTGGCGGATAAACAGCGTTTCGTCGCGCAAATCGATCAGATCGCCACGCAGCTGAAAATCATCGTTCAGCGGGCGGGGTTTCTCCGTAGCGTCCAATGCCAGGATCGCTTCATCGAACAGCTGTAGCAGCATGTGGTTCAGCTCGCCGACGCGGCGCGTCATGCGATAGAAATCCTTCATCATGCGCTCTACCGGTTCATTGCCTTCCCCCTCGTAGCGCAACAGCTGGGCCACGCTGAGCTGGCGATCGAACAGCAGGCGGTTGTCATAACGCGGCAGCGCCAGGTGCAGGGCAAAACGAATACGCCACAGGAAGCTTTGGCATTCGTTCAATTCGTTGCGCTCGGCCTGAGTCAGGAAGCCAAAACCGACCATCTCATCGAGCGAGGTGGCGCCGAAATGGCGGCGGGCCACCCACATCAGCGTATGAATATCACGCAGGCCACCGGGGCTGCTCTTGATATCCGGCTCCAGGTTGTAGCTGGTGCCGTGATAGCGTTGGTGGCGTTGCTGCTGTTCGATCAGCTTGGCGTCAAAGAATTTGGGCGAAGGCCAGAAGCCGTCGCTGAAAATGTGCTTTTGCAATTGCAGGAACAGGGCGACGTCGCCGCAGATCATGCGGGATTCGATCAGGTTGGTGGCAACGGTCAGGTCCGCCAAGCCTTCCAGCAGGCACTCTTCGAGCGTGCGCACGCTGTGGCCGACTTCCAGTTTGAGATCCCACAGCAGGGTAATGAATTCACCGACGCGAGCGGCCTGTTCATCGTTCAGGCGAGTCTGGCTGAGTACCAGCACGTCGATATCAGACAGCGGGTGCAGTTCACCACGGCCATAGCCGCCGACGGCCAGCAGCGCCGTTTCGGGGATAGTGTCAAAGCCGTAAAACAGCCACAGCCGCCGCAATAGCCGATCGATAAACTTGCTGCGCGCCGCCACCAGGCTTTCGGCACTGGCACCAGCATTGAAGGCCGCTGCCAGCCACTGCTGAAACTGCTCAAGCCGCTGTTTGAGGGCCAGGCAATTGATCTCTTCATCGGCATAGGTGCTGGGAGCGTCCGGCTTCTTGGGTACGGCCGGGGTTTCTAGCTCACGATAATTTTCAGACATGTTTCGCCGCCCATAAAAAAAGCCGGCATAGGCCGGCTTGTCACAAGAACCCTGCGGTTCTTACATCTCGTGCGTAATGATGTTGGGGATGGTGTCATCCTTGCGCAACGTCATTATCTCGCAGCCGTTATCAGTCACCACAATAGTATGCTCATACTGTGCCGACAAGCTGCGATCTTTGGTTTTCACCGTCCAGCCGTCTTTCATGGTGCGGATGCGGTAATCACCGGCGTTGACCATAGGCTCAATGGTGAAGGCCATACCGACCTGCAGCACCACGCCGCCGTCATCGGCATCGTAATGCAGTACCTGCGGCTCTTCGTGGAAACCTTCGCCGATGCCGTGGCCGCAATATTCGCGCACGACGGAGAACTTCTCTGCTTCAACAAACTGCTGGATGGCTTTACCCAGAGTGCGCAGGCGGATACCCGGTTTGACCATCTTCAAGGCCAGATACAGGCTTTCCTGGGTGATGCGGCACAGGCGCTCGCCCAGAATGGTGGGTTTACCGACGATGAACATCTTGGAGGTGTCGCCGTGGAAGCCGTCTTTGATTACGGTCACGTCGATATTGACGATATCCCCGTCTTTCAGCACCTTGTCGTCACTTGGGATGCCGTGGCACACCACTTCGTTCACCGAGATACAGACCGATTTTGGGAAGCCGTGGTAGCCCAGGCAGGCCGAGATCGCCTGCTGTTCATTGGTGATATGCTCGTGGCAGATCCTGTCCAGCTCGCCGGTGGTGACGCCGGGTTTAACGTGGGGCTCGATGATTTCCAGCACTTCTGCGGCCAGGCGGCCCGCAACGCGCATCTTTTGAATGTCATCAGGTGTTTTAATTGAAATTGCCATGAAAGTTAGTCCGCAGGTGTCGTTATGGTCGACAAGGTAGAAAGATAAGGCATTGAGTTATGGTATCAGCCCGGCTTGAGGCTGCCAAATTTCATTTGTGAAGGGCCAGGTCAACTGCAACAAAAGTTGGTGTCTGGGGCGGGTTTATGGTATAAAGCGCGCCGGCAGATCCGCATTCGGCCTTGAGTGCCAATGAGGAAATGACCGAAGTAGTTTTAACTGCACTCACATTGTGTAAATAACACACACGTATCGACACATCCGCCGGGGTGCCTTGAGATGGCTCACGTCATTGTCCGGGTCGGCGTTATGGGATACGTGGAGGCATAACCCCAATCAACTCTAATAGAGGTTTTAATCATGGCAACTGTTTCCATGCGCGACATGCTCCAGGCTGGTGTACACTTTGGTCACCAGACCCGTTACTGGAACCCGAAAATGAAGCCTTTCATCTTCGGCGCACGTAACAAGGTTCACATCATCAACCTGGAAAAAACCGTACCAATGGCCAACCTGGCTTTGGCTGAACTGACCAAGATCTCTTCCCGTAAAGGTAAGATCCTGTTCGTTGGTACCAAGCGCGCAGCAAGCGAAGCGGTAAAAGAATATGCTAACGGCTGCGATCAGTTCTTCGTGAACCATCGCTGGTTGGGCGGCATGCTGACTAACTGGAAAACCGTTCGTCAGTCAATCAAACGTTTGAAAGATCTGGAAATCCAGTCCCAAGACGGCACCTTCGACAAGCTGACCAAGAAAGAAGCGCTGATGCGCACTCGTGAACTGGCCAAGCTGGAAAACTCCCTGGGTGGTATCAAGGACATGGGGGGTCTGCCAGACGCTCTGTTTGTTATCGATGCCGATCACGAACACATCGCGATCAAAGAAGCCAACAACCTGGGTATCCCGGTATTCTCTATCGTTGATACCAACTCCGATCCAGACGGCGTTGACTTCATCATCCCTGGTAACGACGACGCAATCCGTGCAATCAAATTGTACCTGACCGCCGTTTCTGCCGCCATCCGTGAAGGTCGTTCTCAAGATCTGGCCGTTCAGGCGGAAGAAAGCTTCGTAGAAGCTGAATAATAAGGTCAAGCCCTTATTAACCAGGTATTGAATATGTTGGTTAGGGGGGCCTTTAAGGGCCCCCTTTGCTTATCTGAATGAGAACTATCTCCGAGCGAGATAACCGAGGAAAAAGAAATGGCTGATATTACCGCTGCCCTGGTAAAAGAACTGCGTGAGCGTACCAGCGCAGGTATGATGGATTGCAAAAAAGCGCTGATCGAATCTAACGGCGACATCGAGCTGGCAATCGAAAACATGCGTAAATCTGGCGCGATCAAAGCGGCGAAAAAAGCAGGCAACGTAGCTGCTGACGGCGTGATCAAAACCAAAATCGAAGGCAACTTCGGCATGATCGTGGAAGTTAACTGCCAGACCGACTTCGTTGCTAAAGACGGCGGTTTCCAGGCTTTCGCTGACAAAGTGTTGGATGCGGCTTTTGCTGGCAAAATCACTGACGTTGACGTGCTGAAAGCGCAGTTCGAAGAAGAGCGCGTTGCGCTGGTGGCAAAAATCGGTGAGAACATCAACATTCGCCGCATTGCTGCCCTGGAAGGCGACGTGTTGGGTAGCTACCTGCACGGTGCTCGCATCGGTGTTCTGGTTGCCGCTACCAAAGGCGCGGATGAAGAGCTGGTTAAGCAGCTGGCAATGCACGTTGCCGCTAGCAAGCCTGAATTCGTCAAGCCTGAAGATGTGTCTGCTGAAGTGGTAGAGAAAGAGTACCAAGTTCAGTTGGACATCGCCATGCAGTCTGGCAAGCCGAAAGAAATCGCAGAGAAGATGGTTGAAGGCCGCATGAAGAAATTCACCGGCGAAGTCTCTCTGACCGGTCAGCCTTTCGTGATCGAACCAAGCAAGAGCGTTGCTCAGGTGCTGAAAGAGCACAACACTGACGTAACCAATTTCATCCGCTTTGAAGTGGGTGAAGGCATCGAGAAAGTTGAAGCTGACTTTGCTGCTGAAGTTGCAGCAATGAGCAAACAGTCTTAATGCTGTTAATGGAGCCGCCGCGAGGCGGCTCCATTTTATCCAGCCAGAGAAACGCCGATGATGGGCCCCGCGTGCCCAGGCTAATCGGTTGAAAACCCCAATACTATTACTACTGCTTCTTAGGACAGAACACCATGGCAACCAATGCAAAACCCGTTTATCAGCGTATCCTGCTCAAACTGAGTGGTGAAGCCCTGCAAGGTGCAGAAGGCTTTGGGATCGACGCTAGCGTTTTGGATCGCATGGCTCAGGAAGTAAAAGAGCTGGTCGAGCTGGGCATCCAGGTCGGTGTAGTTATTGGCGGTGGCAATCTTTTCCGTGGTGCAGGTCTGGCACAAGCTGGCATGAACCGCGTAGTGGGCGACCACATGGGAATGCTGGCTACCGTGATGAACGGCCTGGCTATGCGTGATGCACTGCACCGTGCCTATGTGAACGCCCGCCTGATGTCTGCCATTCCGTTGAATGGCGTATGTGACAACTACAGCTGGGCAGAGGCGATCAGCCTGCTGCGTAACAACCGCGTGGTGATTTTCTCCGCCGGTACGGGTAACCCGTTCTTTACCACGGATTCTGCGGCCTGCCTGCGCGGCATCGAAATTGAAGCCGATGTGGTATTGAAAGCGACTAAAGTGGATGGTGTATACTCCGCTGACCCGGTGAAAAACCCGGACGCAACGCTGTACGAACAGATCACCTACCAGGACGTGTTGGAGCGTGAGTTAAAAGTGATGGATCTGGCGGCGTTTACGCTGGCCCGCGATCATGGCTTGCCGATCCGCGTATTCAACATGAACAAGCCGGGCGCACTGCGTCGCGTGGTGATGGGTGAGAACGAAGGTACTCTGATCACCAAATAACGGCTGTTTGGCCAAATTTCGCAGGAGTGGGTAACGCCAGGCGTTGTGTGCTTCTGATAAGTAAAATTCACGGGCTATACTTTTCAGTACAGCCTGCCAAGTAACCAGCTTCCAAGGGTTCGCAACGTGATTAATGAAATCAGAAAAGATGCTGATTCACGCATGGAAAAAAGCGTCGAAGCATTTAAAAACCAAATCAGCAAGATCCGTACTGGCCGTGCTTCTCCAAGCATCCTGGACGGCATCATGGTGGAATACTACGGTACAGCAACGCCGCTGCGCCAACTGGCCAACGTCACGGTAGAAGATTCCCGTACGCTGGCGATCAACCTGTTTGACCGTTCTCTGGGGTCGGCGGTAGAAAAAGCCATTATGTCTTCCGATCTGGGCCTGAACCCAAGCTCGGCTGGCACCGTGATCCGCGTTCCGCTTCCTCCGTTGACGGAAGAGCGCCGTAAGGATCTGATCAAGGTCGTACGTGGTGAAGCCGAGCAGGGCCGTGTGGCCGTGCGTAACGTGCGCCGCGATGCCAACGATAAAGTGAAGGCACTGCTGAAAGACAAAGAAATCAGCGAAGATGAAGATCGCCGTTCACAAGACGATATCCAGAAAATGACCGATGCCTACATCAAACTGCTTGATGCGGCATTGGCCGATAAAGAAAAAGAACTGATGGATTTCTAATCTCCATCGCCTTGAAATAAAGCGTCGCCTTGGCGGCGCTTTATTTTTTGTGGTGCAGATCTCGTTTTATCGTACGCACAGAGCGTAAACCAGCCGTGATGCAAGTTACACTGTGGTGTACCTCCGATCTCATCACGCAGTAGATTCAGAGCGATCTCATGAAGCAACTGACAATTCTGGGTTCCACCGGTTCCGTGGGCACCAGCACCCTGGCCGTGGTCAGGGAAAATCCCGACCTTTTCGCGATCAAGGCACTGGTAGCTGGCCGTAATGTAGCGGTCATGGCGCAGCAGTGCATAGAGTTCCGCCCGAGTTATGCGGCAATGGCCGATGAGCAGGCCGCCAATGAGTTACGCGCCGTGCTGGCAGAAAACGGTGTGAAAACCGACGTGTTGGCGGGTGAAAAGGCAGCCTGCGAGCTGGCCGCATTAGACGACGTCGATCAGGTGACGGCCGCTATCGTCGGGGCCGCTGGGCTGTTGCCCACCCTGGCCGCTATTCGTGCCGGTAAGCAGGTGCTGCTGGCGAACAAAGAGTCTCTGGTCACCTGTGGCCGCCTGTTTATGGACGCGGTGCAAAAGAGCCAGGCACAGTTGCTGCCACTGGACAGCGAGCACAACGCCATCTTCCAGAGCCTGCCAGAAAGCATCCAACGCCAACTGGGGTATAGCTCGCTGGAAGCCCACGGCGTTTCGCGCATCGTGCTGACCGGTTCCGGTGGCCCGTTCCGTACTACGCCGATGGAACAGTTCGCCACTATGACGCCGGATCAGGCCTGTGCGCATCCCAACTGGTCTATGGGGCGCAAAATCTCGGTAGATTCCGCCACCATGATGAACAAGGGGCTGGAGTATATCGAGGCTCGCTGGCTGTTCAACGCCTCGGCAGAGCAGATGGAAGTGATCCTCCATCCGCAGTCGGTGATCCACTCCATGGTGCGCTATGCCGATGGTAGCGTGCTGGCCCAACTGGGTACGCCGGATATGCGCACGCCTATTGCCCATGCCATGGCTTACCCGCAGAGGGTCCACTCCGGGGTGGCTGCACTCGATTTCTGCCGTATCGGGGCGCTGACCTTCTCCGAGCCGGAGCGTGAGCGCTATCCTTGCCTGTATTTGGCGATCGAAGCCTTCGATGCGGGCCAGGCGGCGACCACCGCGCTCAACGCGGCCAATGAAATTGCCGTAGCGGCATTTTTGCAGCAACAAATTCGTTTCACTGATATTTCAGCCGTGAACCAAAAGGTTGTTGAATGT
This sequence comes from Serratia sp. JSRIV006, assembly GCF_019968685.1. NCBI lineage: Bacteria > Pseudomonadati > Pseudomonadota > Gammaproteobacteria > Enterobacterales > Yersiniaceae > Serratia > Serratia sp. JSRIV006. The sequence goes on along the minus strand of NZ_CP074137.1, from coordinate 4,442,820 downwards.
ATGGCGCTGGCGGAGCCAACCAGTATTGAGATGGTGTTGGAGATCGATCGTCAGGCGCGTGAGGTGGCTCGAGGTCTGGTTCGTAACCTGCGGGTTTAATCACTTGGGCGGGGTGTACCGAGGGCAAATTCGGCTCTGCTACATTGTCTGAATTTGCTGGTAAACTCGCCAGGCCGCCGTGTGGCCGTTTGTTCAGGCTTCACGGAGGTGTTATAGTCTGCGCCATAATCACCGGTTATACCGTTGAATAATGGCCGGATTGGCAGCTCTTTTTACCTGACAAACGCGGCCAATAGGGCAGTGCCAAGCCAGAAGACGGGGAAAACTTACGCCAATCTTTGCCGGGAGCCCCTTGGGGCACCAGGCAGGCAGACTGAAAAGCTGTGTCAGGCACACGGCTTTTTTTGCGCGTAAGGTCCGATATTCCGGCAAGGCTGTGGTGTTTCTACCGAGGAAATAAGTACGAGTTATGTCGTCCGCAAACCAACAAGAAGCTAATCTTTCTGCTCATGGGCCACGTCATGTCGCGATCATTATGGACGGCAATGGGCGTTGGGCTAAACGCCAGGGCAAGTTACGTGTCTTCGGTCATAAAGCAGGGGTGAAATCGGTACGCCGCGCGGTCAGTTTTGCCGCCAGTCACCATTTAGATGCACTCACGCTTTATGCCTTCAGCAGCGAAAACTGGAACCGTCCGGCGCAGGAAGTCTCCGCGCTGATGGAGCTTTTTGTCCGCGCACTGGACAGCGAAGTAAAAAGCCTGCATAAACATAATGTCAGGTTGCGTGTGATCGGCGATGTCAGCCGGTTCAGCGCACGTTTGCAAGAGCGTATCCGCCGCTCGGAGCAACTGACAGAAAATAACGATGGCCTGACGCTTAACGTTGCCGCCAATTACGGTGGCCGTTGGGATATTATTCAGGGAGTGAAGGATCTGGCTGAGCAAGTGCAGCAGGGTACGCTGTGCGTGGACCAGATCAGCGAGGAGTTACTGGGTGAGCGCGTCTGCATGAGCGATTTGTCTCCGGTGGATCTGGTGATCCGTACCGGTGGCGAACATCGCATCAGTAACTTTTTGTTGTGGCAAATTGCGTACGCCGAGCTTTACTTTACTGATGTACTCTGGCCAGATTTTGATGAACTTGTCTTTGAAGGTGCGCTGAATGCATTTGCACAACGCGAGCGTCGCTTCGGAGGAACAACACCTATCGACGCCAATGCGTCCTAGGGGGAACTTTTGCTGAAGTCTCGCATCATAACGGCTCTGATTTTAATTCCGATTGTTATCGCAGCGCTGTTCTTACTGCCGCCGATGGGCTTTGCCCTGGTAACACTCGCTGTGTGCATGTTAGCCGCCTGGGAATGGGGGCAGTTGGCTGGCTTTGCTGCCCGCCCCCAACGTATCTGGCTGGCGATATTGTGCGGTTTCCTATTGGCGCTGATGATGCTCAGCGTGCCTGCCTACCATCAGTCTGTTCACCAATTGCAGATCGCTGGCCCGTTATGGTTGTCGCTGGGATGGTGGCTGGTGGCTCTGCTGCTGGTGCTGTTCTATCCAGGCTCGGCGGCGCTGTGGCGTAATTCGCGCACCTTGCGGCTGGTCTTTGGCCTGTTGACCATCGTGCCGTTTTTCTGGGGCATGCTGGCACTGCGTCAGTTCGGCTATGAAGAGAATCATTTTACCGGTGCCTGGTGGTTGCTGTACGTTATGCTGCTGGTCTGGGGCGCAGATTCCGGCGCCTACATGTTCGGCAAGCTGTTTGGCAAACACAAGCTGGCACCGAAGGTCTCCCCAGGCAAAACCTGGGAAGGGCTGGTCGGTGGGCTGGTCACGTCTGCCGTGATTTCGTGGCTGTTTGGCCGCTATGCGCCGCTGAACGTGGTGCCTATGACCCTATTGGTCTGTTCGGTAATTGCGGCCCTGGCTTCGGTATTGGGCGATCTGACGGAAAGCATGTTCAAACGTGAAGCCGGTATCAAGGACAGTGGTCATCTGATCCCGGGGCACGGCGGCATTCTGGATCGTATCGATAGCCTGACCGCAGCGGTACCGGTATTTGCCTGCTTGATGCTGTTAGTGTTTTAATCCGTCATCGGCGGGGGGAGTAAAGGGATTCTATGGTCAGCGTACTCTGGAACTTGGTCGCGTTTATTATCGCTCTGGGTATATTGATCACCGTGCATGAGTTCGGGCACTTTTGGGTGGCCCGCCGCTGTGGCGTCCGCGTGGAGCGCTTCTCTATCGGCTTTGGCCGTGCGCTATGGCGCCGCACCGATCGCCAGGGCACCGAATATGTCGTCGCCATGATCCCCCTTGGCGGCTATGTCAAAATGCTCGATGAGCGCGTCGAAACGGTAGCTCCCGAGCTGCGTCATGAGGCGTTCAATAATAAAACCGTCTGGCAGCGCGCGGCGATTGTCAGCGCGGGCCCCATTGCCAATTTCCTGTTTGCCATTCTTGCCTATTGGGTCGTCTTTATCATCGGCGTGCCGAGTTACCGCCCGGTCATCGGTGAAATTACTCCGCAATCCATTGCCGCTCATGCCGAAATTTCTCCGGGAATGGAACTTAAGTCCGTTGACGGTATCGAAACGCCTGATTGGGAATCTGTTCGTCTGGCGTTGGTGACCAAAATCGGTGATGCGCAAACCGAGGTAGAAATTGCTCCGTTTGGTACCTCACAAAAGGTGAGCAAGACCCTGGATTTGCGCCACTGGAGCTTTGAGCCGGACAAAGAAGATCCCGTGCGTTCTCTAGGCATGATCCCGCGTGGCCCGCAGATTGAATCCGTGCTGGCGGAAGTCCAGACCGGGTCGGCTGCGCAAAAGGCAGGTTTACAAGCGGGGGACAGGATCGTTAAAGTCGATGGTCAGCCACTTGGTCGTTGGGTTACGTTGGTTAAACGTATCCACAATGCTCCAGGGCTTCCGCTGGTTTTAGAGATAGAAAGAAACGGCGCCCCCTTGTCTTTAACGCTGATACCAGATACAAAGCCGGTGGGAAAAGACAAAGCGGTGGGGTTTGCCGGGATTATACCTAAAGTTATCCCTCTGCCGGATGAGTACAAGACCATCCGTCAATATGGGCCGTTCTCTGCGCTGTATCAGGCGGGGGACAAAACCTGGCAGCTGATGCACCTTACGGTCAGCATGATAGGTAAATTAATTACCGGTGATGTAAAGCTGAACAACCTGAGTGGCCCGATTTCCATTGCACAGGGAGCAGGGGCATCAGCAGAGGTGGGTTTTGTGTATTATATGATGTTCCTGGCGTTGATTAGCGTCAACTTAGGGATCATCAACCTCTTCCCATTACCGGTATTAGATGGTGGGCATCTCCTCTTCCTGGCGATAGAAAAGCTGAAGGGGGGGCCAGTTTCTGAGCGAGTACAGGACTACAGCTACCGCATTGGTTCGATCTTGTTGGTACTGCTGATGGGTCTTGCACTTTTCAATGATTTTTCTCGTCTTTAGGGGCGGGGACAGGTTAGGAAGAACGCATAACAACGATGGCGATGAAAAAGTTGCTCATAGCGTCGCTGCTGTTTGGCAGCGCCACCGTATACGGTGCAGACGGGTTCGTAGTGAAGGATATTCATTTCGAAGGCCTGCAACGAGTCGCCGTCGGTGCGGCGTTACTCAACATGCCGGTTCGCGTAGGCGATACCGTCTCTGATGATGATATCGGTAATACCATCCGTGCGTTGTTTGCCACTGGCAACTTCGAGGACGTTCGCGTCCTGCGCGATGGTGATACGCTGATTGTTCAGGTTAAGGAACGCCCTACCATTGCCAGCATCACTTTCTCCGGTAACAAATCGGTGAAAGATGACATGCTCAAGCAAAACCTGGAGGCCTCTGGCGTCCGGGTTGGTGAAGCACTCGACCGCACCACCTTATCCAGCATTGAAAAAGGGTTGGAAGACTTCTACTACAGCGTCGGTAAATACAGTGCCTCGGTGAAAGCCGTTGTCACGCCGTTGCCGCGCAACCGTGTTGACCTGAAACTGGTGTTCACGGAAGGGGTTTCCGCCAAGATTCAACAAATCAACATTGTCGGCAACCATGCCTTCACCAACGATGAGCTGATCGCGCACTTCCAGTTGCGTGATGATGTGCCGTGGTGGAACGTAGTGGCCGATCGCAAATACCAGAAGCAAAAGCTGGCGGGGGACCTTGAAAGCCTGCGCAGCTTCTATCTGGATCGCGGCTATGCCCGTTTCAATATCGATTCGACGCAGGTCAGCCTGACGCCAGATAAAAAAGGCATCTATATCACCGTTAACATCACCGAAGGCGATCAGTACAAGCTTTCCGGCGTGGTGGTCAATGGCAACCTGGCCGGTCATTCGGCCGAGGTGGCCCAGTTGACCAAGATTGAGCCAGGTGAGCTGTTTAACGGCACCAAAGTGACCAAAATGGAAGATAACATCAAGAAGATGTTTGGCCGTTATGGTTACGCCTATCCTCGCGTACAGACTCAGCCTGAAATCAACGATGCGGATAAGACCGTGAAGCTGAACGTCAACATCGACGCGGGTAACCGTTTCTATGTGCGTCGCATCAAGTTCGAAGGCAACGACACCAGTAAAGATTCCGTTCTGCGCCGCGAAATGCGCCAGATGGAAGGGGCGTGGCTGGGTAACGATCAGGTCGAGCAGGGTAAAGAGCGTCTGAACCGACTGGGTTACTTCGAGACGGTCGACGTTGAAACCCAGCGTGTACCGGGTTCCCCCGATCAGGTTGATATCACCTATAAGGTGAAAGAACGTAACACCGGGACGCTGAACTTTGGTGTGGGTTACGGTACCGAAAGTGGCGTCAGCTTCCAGGCAGGTGTACAGCAGGATAACTGGCTGGGCACGGGCTACTCTGTTGGCATCAGCGGTACCAAGAACGACTATCAGACCTATACCGAGCTGTCGGTGACCAACCCGTACTTCACCGTTGACGGTGTGAGTCTGGGCGGCCGTATCTTCTATAACGACTTTAAAGCGAATAATGCCGATCTGTCTGACTATACCAACAGCAGTTATGGTGTTGACGGCACGCTGGGCTTCCCAATCAACGAGAACAACTCGCTGCGAGCTGGCCTGGGTTACGTCCATAACTCCCTGTCAGAAATGCAGCCGCAGATTGCCATGTGGCGCTATCTGAACTCGATGGGCGATTATCCTGACTTTAAGGATCGCGCCAGCTTTACAGCCGATGACTTCACGCTGAACCTGGGCTGGACCTATAATAATCTGGACCGTGGCTATTTCCCTACCCAGGGTAACCGCACTACGTTCAACACCAAGGTGACCGTGCCGGGTTCCGACAACTCATACTACAAGATGACGTTGGACACCGCGCAGTATATGCCGCTTAACGATGACAAGACCTGGGTGTTGCTGGGTCGTGGCCGTGTGGGCTATGCCGATGGATTGGGCGGTAAAGAAATGCCGTTCTATGAAAACTTCTATGCGGGTGGTTCAAGTACCGTACGTGGCTTCCAGTCCAACACCATTGGTCCAAAAGCCGTGTACTACAACTCCAACTCGTATCAGTGTCAGTTTAAAGTCGGTAGCACAACGGATCGTCAGGATATCTGTAATTCGAACGATGCGGTGGGCGGGAACGCCATGGCCGTGGCAAGTATGGAGTTGATCACGCCTACGCCGTTCCTTAGCGAGAAATACGCCAACTCGGTACGTACTTCACTGTTTATCGATGCCGGTACCGTGTGGGATACCCACTGGGAAAACACCGATCAGACGCTGATGTACGGGGTGCCAGACTACAGCAAAGCGAGCAACATTCGCGTGTCTGCCGGTCTTGCGCTGCAGTGGATGTCTCCACTGGGGCCGTTGGTCTTCTCCTATGCGGATCCGATCAAGAAATACGACGGCGACAGGTCGGAGCAGTTCCAGTTTAACATCGGTAAAACCTGGTAATAACCGGTTTCACCCGTGGGCATAGCGGTACAAGAATCGCAAATGCCAGGCTTAAACCCGCTCATAGCGAGAGAAATCTCATTGTGTAATGTGATAAGTCTGGCAGATTGTGTACTTTCAAAAGTGTCATGTGACACAAATGGGTGATGGTAAGGAGTTTATAGTGAAAAAGTGGTTATGTGCCGCAGGCCTCGGTTTAGCAATGGCTGCTTCTGCAGGCGTTCAGGCAGCTGACAAAATTGCTGTTGTTAACGTTTCTAGCATTTTCCAACAGCTGCCAGCTCGTGAAACCGTAGCCAAGCAATTGGAAAGCGAATTCAAAGGCCGTGCAAGCGAACTCCAGAACATGGAACGCGATCTGCAAACCAAAATGCAGAAACTGCAGCGTGATGGTTCTACCATGAAAGCCAGCGATCGCACCAAGATGGAAAAAGACGTGATGGCTCAGCGTGAGCAGTTCTCTCAGAAAGCGCAGGCTTTCGAGCAGGACAATCGTCGTCGCCAGATGGAAGAGCGTAACAAGATCCTGAGCCGTATTCAGGATGCTGTGAAAGCTGTTGCCAGCAAAGAAGGCTATGACGTCGTGATCGACGCCAACGCAGTGGCTTACGCAGGAACTTCTAAAGATATTACTGCAGACGTGCTGAAACAGGTTAAATAACGCCATGCCTTCAATTCGACTGGCTGATTTAGCGCAGCAGTTGGATGCACAATTGCACGGTGATGGCGATCTCGTCATCACCGGCATTGCTTCTATGCATTCCGCACAGCCTGGCCAAATCACGTTTTTGTCAAACAGCCGCTACCAAGAGCAGTTGTCTTCCTGCCAGGCGAGTGCCGTGGTACTCACCGAAGCAGACCTACCACACTGCCGTAGCGCAGCGCTGGTGGTGAAAAACCCTTACCTGACCTATGCGCGTATGGCGCAGTTGATGGACACCACGCCAGCACCCGCAGCAGATATCGCGCCAAGCGCGGTGATCTCTCCGCAGGCCAAGCTGGGACAGAACGTTGCTATTGGGGCGAACGCGGTTATCGAATCCGGTGTTGAACTGGGTGATAACGTGGTCATCGGCCCGGGTTGCTTTATCGGCAAGCAGGCACGCATCGGCGCAGGTACGCGTCTGTGGGCCAACGTGACGATTTATCATGAAGTGGAAATCGGCCAGCACTGCCTGATCCAATCGGGAACGGTGATTGGTGCGGACGGTTTCGGCTACGCCAACGAGCGTGGCAACTGGATCAAGATCCCGCAGCTTGGCACGGTGATTATTGGCGATCGCGTTGAGATTGGGGCCTGTACCACCATCGATCGCGGCGCGTTGGATAACACCCAGATTGGGAATGGTGTTATCATAGATAACCAGTGTCAGATTGCACACAACGTGGTGATTGGCGAGAATACCGCCGTCGCGGGCGGTGTGATCATGGCGGGTAGCCTGAAAATCGGGCGCTATTGCCAAATTGGCGGCGCCAGTGTGATCAATGGTCACATGGAGATTGCTGACCAGGTAGTTGTCACCGGGATGGGAATGGTTATGCGACCAATCACCGAACCTGGGGTATACTCCTCTGGCATTCCGTTACAACCCAACAAAGTTTGGCGTAAAACCGCGGCGTTGGTGATGAATATCGATGAGATTAGCAAGCGCTTGAAAGCTGTCGAACGAAAAGTCGGAAAAGACTAATCACCACGGCCCGGGATGCTGGGTATAAAACGAAACGCGTTGGCAATGATGCCAAAAGCGCAAAGAGTTGTTAATTTGCGGCCTGCCTGATGATCTCCTTTTTGGGGTCAACGCAGGCCGTGTTGTTGATGCCATCAGTTTTTAGAGACAGGAAGAGTATTTTGACTACTGACACTCATACTCTAGATATTGCAGAAATTCTGGAACTGCTTCCTCACCGTTATCCATTCTTGCTGGTTGACCGTGTATTGGATTTCGAAGAGCATAAATATCTGCGTGCAGTGAAGAACGTATCCGTTAATGAGCCGTTTTTCCAGGGGCATTTCCCTGGTAAACCGATTTTTCCAGGCGTGCTGATTTTGGAAGCTATGGCTCAGGCCACGGGTATCCTGGCATTTAAGAGCGTGGGTAAACTGGAACCGGGCGAGCTGTACTATTTCGCCGGTATTGACGAGGCTCGCTTCAAGCGCCCTGTGGTGCCTGGCGATCAGATGATTATGGAAGTCACTTTCGAAAAAACCCGTCGTGGTTTAACCCGCTTTAAAGGCGTGGCGACCGTCGACGGAAAAATTGTCTGCGAAGCAACCATGATGTGTGCCCGCAGCCGGGAGGCATAATCCGTGATTGATAAAACCGCCTTTATCCATCCAAGTGCGATCGTTGAAGAAGGCGCCGTCATCGGCGCTGGTGCGCATATAGGTCCCTTCTGCTACGTCGGCTCCCAGGTGGAAATCGGCGCGGGTACGGTCCTCAAATCGCATGTGGTGGTGAACGGTATCACCAAGATTGGCCGCGATAACGAGATCTATCAGTTTGCCTCTATCGGTGAAGTGAATCAGGATCTGAAATACGCTGGTGAACCGACTCGGGTTGAAGTCGGCGATCGTAACCGCATTCGTGAGAGCGTCACCATTCATCGCGGTACTGCGCAGGGAACGGGCCTGACCAAAGTCGGTAATGACAACCTGCTGATGGTCAACGTGCACGTTGCTCATGACTGCGTGGTGGGTAATTCCTGCGTGTTGGCCAACAACGCCACGCTGGCTGGTCACGTGGAGATCGACGATTTCGCCATCATTGGCGGCATGACCGCGATCCACCAATTCTGTGTGATTGGTGCCCATGTGATGGTCGGTGGTTGCTCCGGTGTCGCTCAGGACGTACCGCCTTTTGTCATCGCGCAGGGTAACCACGCAACGCCATTTGGTATTAACGCCGTAGGCCTGAAACGCCGTGGTTTTGATAAGGATGAAATGCAGGCGATCCGCAACGCCTACAAAATCCTCTATCGCAGCGAGAAGACCTTCGACGAGGCTAAAGCAGAGATCGAAACCCTGGCGCAACAGCAGCCCGTGGTGCAGCAGTTCCTCGATTTCTTTGCGCGTTCTACCCGTGGGATTATTCGCTGAGTTATGCCAAATCGTCCATTGACTATCGGATTGGTCGCCGGGGAAACTTCCGGTGATATTCTGGGTGCCGGTTTAATTCGTGCGCTTAAGACGCACTATCCAAGCGCCCGCTTTGTCGGTGTCGCTGGCCCGCTGATGCAGGCCGAAGGGTGTGAAACCTGGTACGAAATGGAAGAGCTGGCGGTGATGGGCGTGGTAGAGGTGCTTGAGCGTCTGCCACGCCTGTTGAAGATCCGCAAGGATCTGACCCGCCGGTTCAGTGAGCTGAAGCCTGACGTGTTTGTCGGTATTGATGCGCCAGACTTCAACCTCACGCTGGAAGGCCGCCTGAAACAGCGCGGTATCCGCACTATTCACTATGTCAGCCCGTCCGTATGGGCCTGGCGTCAGAAACGCGTTTTCAAAATTGGTAAAGCGACCGACCTGGTGTTGGCGTTCCTCCCTTTCGAAAAAGCGTTTTACGATCGTTTCAACGTCCCTTGCCGCTTTATCGGTCATACCATGGCCGATGCGATGCCATTGCAGGCGGATAAGCTGGCCGCACGCGCTACGCTGGGCATTGCCCCGGGCGCTCGCTGTTTGGCATTGCTACCCGGCAGCCGTAATGCCGAAGTGGAAATGCTCAGTGGTGACTTCCTGCGTACCGCACAACTGCTACGCGAGCATTATCCCGATCTGGAAGTGGTGGTGCCTTTGGTCAATGCCAAGCGCCGTGAGCAGTTTGAGCGCATCAAGGCCGAGGTTGCGCCGGAGCTCAAGGTTCACCTGCTGGATGGCAAAGGGCGTGAGGCAATGGTGGCCAGCGATGCGGCACTGTTGGCTTCCGGCACCGCAGCGCTGGAATGCATGTTGGCAAAATGCCCGATGGTGGTGGGCTACCGCATGAAGCCATTTACCTTCTGGCTGGCGGAGCGGTTGGTGAAAACCCCGTATGTCTCATTGCCTAACCTGCTGGCGGGGCGTGAAATCGTCACCGAACTGCTGCAACACGATTGTGTACCGGATAAGCTGGCCGCGGCGTTATTGCCGCTGCTGGAAGACAGCCCGCAGACGGAGCTGTTAAAACAGACCTTCCTTGAACTGCATCAGAGCATTCGCTGTGGTGCCGATGAACAGGCCGCTCAGGCTGTATTGGAGCTGGCGAAAGCATGATGGAACCCTTTGTTTACCCTGCCGCCCGGCTGTTTGCCGGTGTGGATGAAGTGGGGCGCGGGCCTTTGGTGGGCGCCGTTGTGACCGCTGCGGTGATCCTCGATCCTGCACGGCCGATTGTTGGCCTGGCGGATTCCAAAAAGCTCAGTGAGAAGCGCCGCCTGGCGTTATACGACGAGATCCTGGAAAAGGCGCTGTCCTGGAGCCTGGGGCGGGCTGAACCGGTCGAGATCGACCAACTGAATATCCTGCATGCCACCATGCTGGCGATGCAGCGTGCGGTGGCGGGTTTGCATATCGCACCGGACATGGTGTTGATTGACGGCAACCGTTGCCCCAAATTGCCGATGCGTTCGTTAGCGGTGGTGAAAGGGGATAGCCGGGTAGCGGAAATCAGTGCTGCATCGATTCTGGCGAAGGTGACCCGCGATCGCGAGATGACCGAGCTGGATGCGATTTTCCCGGATTACGGTTTTGCCCAACACAAGGGCTATCCGACTGCGTTCCATCTGGAAAAGCTGGCTGCTCTGGGTGCTACCGAGCATCATCGCCGCAGTTTTGCCCCGGTCAGACGAGTGCTGGAATCTGGCTCGTTCGCATAGTTCACACGATGCTTAAAATTACGCCCCCTCTCCTTTTGGGAGAGGGTCGGGGTGAGGGGAAATGGCTACGGTGATCTTCCCCATACCCTAATGTAACCCTGGTCCAGCTTGCTGGACCCCAACACGTTGGTATCTGGATATGGCCGAACCTCGTTTTATTCATCTGCGCGTCCACAGTGACTACTCCATGATTGATGGATTGGCCAAGATCGGCCCGTTGGTGAAAAGAGCTGCCGCGTTAGCCATGCCAGCCTTGGCCGTCACTGACTTCACCAATATGTGTGGTCTGGTGAAGTTTTATGGCAGTGCGCACGGTGCCGGGATCAAACCGATCATCGGTGCGGATTTCCATGTGCAAAGCGAGGAGCTGGGCGATGAGCTGGCACAGCTTACCGTGCTGGCAGCCGATAACGTTGGCTATCAAAACCTCACCCTATTAATCTCCAGGGCGTATCAGCGCGGCTATGGCCCGGCCGGTCCGGTGATCGATCGCGACTGGCTGATAGAACACCGCAGCGGGTTGATCCTGCTTTCCGGTGCACGCATGGGCGACGTCGGCAAGTTTCTGCTGCGTGGCAACCAGGCCCTGGTCGATCAATGCCTGGAGTTTTACCAGCAGCATTTCCCGGACAGCTATTATCTCGAACTGATCCGCACTGGCCGTGCGGATGAAGAAAACTATCTGCACGCCGCCGTAGCCCTGGCAACCGAACGCGGGTTGCCGGTAGTTGCCACCAACGACGTCCGTTTCCTGGTGGAAGATGATTTTGATGCCCATGAGATCCGCGTAGCGATCCATGATGGCTTCACGCTCGACGATCCCAAACGCCCGAAAAACTACAGCCCGCAGCAGTACATGCGCAGCGAAGAAGAGATGTGCGAGCTGTTTGCCGACATCCCGGAAGCGTTGCTAAACAGTGTGGAAATTGCCAAGCGCTGTAACGTCACCATCCGTCTGGGCGAATATTTCCTGCCACAGTTCCCCACCGGCGATATGACCACCGAAGATTTCCTGGTGCTCAAGTCCAAAGAGGGGTTGGAAGAACGTCTGGAGTTCCTGTTCCCAGATCCGGAGGTCCGTGCCGAGCGCCGTCCTGAATACGATGAGCGTCTGGATCTGGAACTGAAAGTGATCAACCAGATGGGATTCCCGGGTTACTTCCTGATCGTCATGGAATTCATCCAGTGGTCGAAAGATAACGACGTGCCGGTAGGCCCGGGGCGTGGTTCCGGTGCCGGTTCGCTGGTGGCCTATGCGCTGAAAATCACCGATCTCGACCCGTTGGAGTTTGACCTTCTGTTCGAACGCTTCCTGAACCCGGAACGTGTCTCGATGCCCGACTTCGACGTCGACTTCTGCATGGAAAAGCGTGACCTGGTCATTGAGCACGTGGCGGACATGTATGGCCGTGAGGCGGTATCGCAGATCATCACCTTCGGTACCATGGCGGCGAAAGCGGTGATCCGCGACGTGGGGCGCGTGCTGGGGCATCCTTATGGCTTCGTTGACCGTATCTCCAAGCTGGTGCCGCCCGATCCGGGCATGACGCTGGAAAAAGCCTTTGCCGCAGAGCCGCAACTGCCAGAAATCTATGAGGCAGACGAAGAGGTCAAAGCGCTGATCGACATGGCGCGCAAGCTGGAAGGCGTGACGCGTAACGCCGGTAAGCACGCCGGGGGCGTGGTGATTGCGCCAACCAAGATCACCGACTTTGCCCCGCTTTATTGCGATGCCGAAGGTAACCACCCGGTCACCCAGTTTGACAAGAACGACGTGGAATACGCCGGGCTGGTGAAGTTCGACTTCCTCGGTCTGCGTACCCTGACCATCATCGACTGGGCGTTGGAGATGATTAACGCCCGTCGCGCCAAGACCGGGTTGGAACCGATAGATATCGCGGCCATTCCGCTCGATGACAAGAAAAGCTTCGACATGCTGCAACGCTCGGAAACCACTGCGGTATTCCAGCTTGAATCGCGCGGCATGAAGGATTTGATCAAACGTCTGAAGCCTGACTGCTTCGAAGACATGATCGCACTGGTAGCGCTGTTCCGCCCCGGCCCGTTGCAGTCCGGCATGGTAGATAACTTTATCGACCGTAAGCACGGGCGCGAAGAGATCTCCTATCCTGATATCCAGTGGCAGCATGAATCGTTGAAGCCAGTGCTGGAGCCGACCTATGGCATCATCCTGTACCAGGAACAGGTAATGCAGATCGCTCAGGTATTGGCTGGCTATACGCTGGGCGGTGCGGACATGCTGCGTCGCGCCATGGGTAAAAAGAACCCGGTCGAGATGGCCAAGCAGCGCGGCGGTTTTGAAGATGGTGCGAAATCGCGCGGCATTGACGGCGAACTGTCGGTAAAAATCTTCGATCTGGTAGAGAAGTTCGCGGGTTACGGCTTTAACAAATCGCACTCCGCTGCCTATGCGTTGGTGTCTTACCAGACGCTGTGGCTGAAGGCCCACTATCCGGCCGAATTTATGGCCGCGGTTATGACCGCCGATATGGATAACACCGATAAGGTGGTGGGGCTGGTGGATGAGTGCTGGCGCATGGGCCTGAAAATCCTGCCGCCGGACATCAACAGCGGGCAGTATCACTTCCACGTTAATGATGAGGGTGAGATCGTCTATGGCATCGGCGCCATCAAGGGCGTGGGGGAAGGGCCGATCGAAGCAATTATCGAAGCGCGTAATTCCGGCGAGCAGGGGTATTTCAAAGATCTGTTCGACCTGTGCGCCCGCTCCGATATTAAGAAGCTCAATCGCCGTATTCTGGAAAAGCTGATCATGTCTGGGGCGTTCGATCGCCTGGGGCCACACCGCGCCGCGTTGATGAACTCCCTGGGGGATGCGCTTAAAGCGGCCGATCAGCACGCCAAAGCCGAAGCCATCGGCCAGGCGGATATGTTTGGCGTGCTGGCGGAAGCGCCGGAACAGGTGGAGCAATCCTACGCCAACGTTCCCCCTTGGCAGGAACAGGTGGTGCTGGATGGTGAACGGGAAACGCTGGGGCTGTATCTTACCGGCCACCCGATCACGCAGTACCTCAAAGAAATCGAGCGCTATGCCGGTGGCCAGCGCCTGAAAGATATGCATCCGACGGATCGCGGCAAGATGACTACTGCCGTCGGGTTGGTGATTGCTTCCAAGATCATGATGACCAAACGCGGCAACCGCATCGGCATTTGTACGCTGGATGACCGTTCTGGGCGTCTGGACATCATGTTATTCACCGATGCCTTGGAAAAATACCAGCATTTGTTGGAAAAAGACCGTATCCTGATCGCGACTGGACAGGTCAGCTTTGATGACTTTAACGGCGGGCTTAAAATGACCGCTCGTGAATTAATGGACATCAGTGAAGCACGTGAAAAATACGCTCGCGGGCTTGCTATCTCGCTGACGGACAGGCAAATTGATGACCAGCTTTTGAACCGTCTCCGTCAGTCTTTGGAACCCCATCGCTCGGGGACGATTCCAGTGCATCTCTACTATCAACGGGAAGATGCACGGGCAAGATTGCGCTTTGGTGCAACTTGGCGCGTGACGCCGACCGACCGCTTGTTGATAGATTTGCGGACCTTGGTAGGTAATGAGCAGGTGGAACTGGAATTTGACTAAAATAGGAATGCTATGAGTCTGAATTTTCTTGATTTTGAACAGCCGATTGCAGAGCTGGAAGCGAAAATTGACTCGCTGACCGCAGTCAGCCGTCAAGACGAAAAATTAGATATTAATCTGGACGAAGAGGTTCAGCGCCTGCGTGAGAAGAGCGTTGAGCTGACGCGCAAGATTTTTTCCGATCTTGGGGCCTGGCAGATTGCCCAATTGGCACGCCACCCGCGCCGTCCTTATACCCTGGATTATATCAAACACATCTTTACCGACTTTGAAGAGCTGGCAGGCGATCGCGCCTATGCCGATGACAAAGCCATTGTCGGTGGTATTGCGCGCCTCGATGGCCGCCCGGTGATGATCATTGGTCATCAGAAAGGGCGTGAAACCAAAGAGAAAATCCGCCGCAACTTCGGTATGCCGGCACCGGAAGGCTATCGCAAAGCGCTGCGCCTGATGGAAATGGCCTCCCGCTTCAAGATGCCGCTGATCACCTTCATCGACACCCCAGGTGCTTATCCTGGCGTGGGCGCGGAAGAGCGTGGTCAATCTGAGGCGATTGCCCGCAACCTGCGTGAAATGTCTCGCCTGAATATCCCGGTGATCTGCACCGTGATCGGCGAAGGCGGCTCCGGCGGGGCATTGGCGATCGGCGTGGGCGATAAAGTGAATATGCTGCAGTACAGCACCTATTCGGTGATCTCGCCGGAGGGCTGTGCCTCGATCCTGTGGAAAAGTGCCGATAAGGCACCGATTGCCGCAGAAGCGATGGGCATAACTGCACCACGTCTGAAAGAGCTGAAGCTGATCGATTCTGTGATCCCAGAGCCTTTGGGCTCCGCTCACCGCGACGTACCGGCAATGGCGGCTTCGCTGAAAGCCCAACTGTTGGCGGACCTGGCGGATCTGGATGGCCTGAACAACGAAGAGTTGCTCAACCGTCGCTATCAACGGCTGATGAACTACGGTTACTGCTGAGTTTGTTCGCCTGATGACTAACCGCCTTTCGGGGCGGTTTTTTTATGCGCGTAAGACAGCCTCGGCTTTTTATGTTGTTATAAGCTATTGGTAGTTAACTGAAGGATAGCTGCGATGAATATCATTGCGATCATGAGCCCGATGGGCGTGTATTACAAAGACGAGCCTATCCGCGAACTGCACGTGGCGCTGGCCTCAATGGGTTTCCAACTGGTGTTCCCGAAGAACAGCGGTGACCTGCTCAAGCTGATCGAACACAATGCGCGTATCTGTGGGGTGATCTTCGACTGGGATGAATACAGCCTGGAGCTGTGCAGCGAAATCAATGAGCTGAATGAATACCTGCCGCTGTATGCGTTTATCAACACTCACTCCACCTTTGACGTCCACCTGCACGAAATGCGTATGGTGCTCTATTTCTTCGAGTATGGTCTGAACGCTGCCGACGATATCGCCCAGCGCATTCGCCAGTATACCGATGAATATATGGATACCATCACTCCTCCGCTGACCAAGGCGCTGTTCACCTATGTGAAGGAGGGGAAATATACCTTCTGTACGCCGGGCCATATGGCGGGCACCGCGTTCCAGAAAAGCCCGGTGGGCTGCCTGTTCTACGATTTCTTTGGTGCCAACACCCTGAAGGCGGATATTTCCATCTCGGTGACGGAGCTCGGCTCGCTGCTGGATCACACTGGCCCGCATCTGGAGGCGGAGGAGTACATTGCCCGCACGTTCAACGCGGAGCAAAGCTATCTGGTGACCAACGGCACCTCTACCGCCAACAAGATTGTCGGCATGTATTCGGCACCTGCCGGAAGTACGGTACTGATTGACCGTAACTGCCATAAGTCGCTGTGTCACCTGCTGATGATGTGTGACATCGTGCCGATTTATCTGCGCCCGTTGCGAAATGCGTACGGTATTTTAGGCGGCATTCCCCAGCGCGAATTTACCCGCGACAGCATTGCCAAGCGGGTGGAAGACACAGCCAACGCCAGCTGGCCGGTGCATGCGGTGATCACCAACTCCACCTATGATGGCCTGCTGTATAACACCGATTACATCAAGCAAACGCTGGACGTGGCGTCGATCCACTTCGATTCGGCCTGGGTGCCTTACACCAATTTCCACCCGATTTATGACGGCAAAAGCGGCATGAGTGGCGATCGCATCCCAGGCAAGGTGATCTATGAAACTCAATCGACCCACAAGCTGCTGGCGGCGTTCTCTCAGGCTTCGATGATCCACATTAAAGGGGATTATGATGAGAACACCTTTAACGAAGCTTACATGATGCACACCACCACTTCGCCGCATTATGGCATTGTGGCTTCAATGGAAACCGCTGCGGCGATGCTGCGTGGCAATCCAGGGCGGCGCATGATTAACCGTTCGGTGGAGCGAGCCCTGCATTTTCGTCGTGAAGTGCAACGCCTGCGCGCTGAGAGTGATACCTGGTTCTTCGATATCTGGCAGCCGGAAGAGATTGACGAAGCACAGTGCTGGCCGCTGAATCCGGACGATAACTGGCATGGCTTTGGCCAGACCGACAGCGATCATATGTATCTGGATCCGATCAAGGTCACCATTTTGACGCCGGGGATGAACGAACTGGGTGAGCTGGAGGAAAGTGGGATCCCTGCCGCGCTGGTAGCGAAATACCTGGATGAGCGTGGGATCGTGGTGGAGAAAACCGGCCCGTACAACTTGCTGTTCCTGTTTAGCATTGGTATCGACAAGACCAAGGCGATGAGCCTGCTGCGCAGCCTGACGGATTTCAAACGAGCTTACGATCTTAACCTGCGGGTGAAGAACATGCTGCCGGATCTGTATGCGGAAGATCCGGACTTCTACCGCCATATGCGCATTCAGGATCTGGCCGCCGGGATCCACCAACTGATCCGCCAGCACGATTTACCGGGCCTGATGTTGCGTGCGTTTGACGTATTGCCAGAAATGAAGCTGACGCCTTATGAGATGTTCCAGCAGCAGGTACGCGGCAATGTGGAAACCTGCGAGATCGATCAGTTGATCGGCAAGGTGGCGGCGAACATGATCCTGCCTTATCCGCCGGGCGTACCGGTCGTGATGCCGGGGGAGATGATCACCGAAGAGAGCCGCGCGGTGCTCGATTTCCTGCTGATGCTGTGCTCGATCGGTGAACACTATCCAGGTTTTGAAACCGATATCCACGGCGCTAAACTGACCGAGGATGGGCGCTATCTGGTGAAGGTGCTGAAAACTAAATAACTTACGGAGTCCATCCATGTTGGCATTACGACAGGTTCACCATATAGCGGTGATTGGTTCTGATTACGCCGCCAGTAAGCGCTTTTACTGCGATATCCTGGGGTTCACCCTGTTAGCGGAATATTACCGTGAAGAACGCGACTCCTGGAAAGCCGATCTGGCGCTGAATGGCCAATACGTCATTGAACTGTTTTCTTTCCCATCCCCTCCAGCCAGGCCGAGCCGCCCGGAAGCCTGTGGCCTGCGTCACCTGGCATTCAGCGTAGAGGATATCGAGGCATCGATCGCGCATTTACAGGCGGCAGGGGTCGTTTGCGAGCCGGTTCGGGTCGATCCCTATACCCAATCCCGCTTTACCTTTTTCAGCGATCCTGACGGATTACCGCTCGAATTATATGAACTATGAATGCTTAATCTGCTGAGAACGGCCCAAGTTATGGGTCGTTATGCTATCATCGCGCCCTTGCCCTCAGTGTCCACAGAGTTATTTCCGCCATGCAAGAGCCTGTTTTCCGCGTCGGGGAGTGGCTGATCACCCCGGCCGACAACCGCATAAGCCGTGATGGGCGTCAACGGACGCTGGAACCGCGCCTGATCGATATGTTGCAGTACTTTGCTCAGCACCCGGACGTGGTGCTCAGCCGCGACGAGCTGATTGATAACATCTGGAAGCGCAATATCGTCACCAACCATGTGGTGACCCAATGCATTTCCGAACTGCGCAAATATCTGAAAGACGGCGATCCAGACAGCCCCGAATACATCATCACCGTCCCCAAACGCGGTTATAAACTAACGGCACCGGTCATGTGGTGTGAAGAGGGGGAGGACGCGCCGCCGTTGCTACCCCAGGTGGCCGTGGTAATGCATGAGCCGGAAGATGGCAGCGAGGAAGAGGCTCCCGCCTATATACCACCGCGCCCGGCCACCAAGCCAAAGACCCTGTTACCTAGTGCGGCAGGTCGTTTTTATCAACGCTCACCCTTTTGGGTGTGGCTGGCTTTCCTGGCGGCGCTGTCTGCCTGCGTCGCCTTTGTTGGCATTGCGACCCTGTCTCAGCGCATACCGGTGTCCACTATGCCGGTGTTGCTCAACCCACGTGATATCGATATTCGTATACAGGGTGGCAACAGCTGCAGCAACTGGACGCCACAGCTCTCTTACGTAGTTGGCGTGAGTGAGCTGGTTACCGATGCGCTGAATACCTATTCCACGTTCCTGGTACACGATCAGACTAACTATAACTTTGCCGGGCCGAGCAGCTCTGGCAAGTCGCTGTATATCGAGTTCGTTAACCAACGCCATTACCGTGCCCAGCAATGCTTCCTGTCGGTGCGGCTGGTGGATAATGCCGACAGCTCGATCATGCTGGATAAGCGCTACTTTATTACCACCGATAATCAGCTAAAAATTCAGCAGGATTTCCTTGCCAGCCTGTCGGCGGCGCTGAAACAGCCTTGGCCGCAGCAACTGGCGCAGCGTTTGGCGCAGCTGCTGCCGCAAAATGGCCCGGCGCTGCAGCGTTTCTATCAGGCACATCAGTTGCTGGTACAGGGAGATGCGGACTCACTGACCCGCGCCAGCAGCCAATTGGAGGCAATAATCAAAGCCTCGCCGGACTTTGAGTATGCCGTTGCCGAAAAAGTGCTGGTGGATTTGTTGCGTAACTCCTACCAACCCCTTGATGCGGCCGAACTCGCACAGCTACGAACGGATATTACCCGGCTGGGGACGTTACCAGCATTGGTAAATTCACCCATCTTGCAGCAGATAGTTACCGTCGATGCCTTGTCGCAGGGAAAAACCGATGAGGCTTATCGCGCCATTAATAAAGCTATCGATCTACAGATGTCATGGTTGAACTATGTATTACTAGGCAAAGTCTACGAAATGCAGGGCCATAACCATCAGGCTGCGGATTCTTATATTACGGCTTTCAACCTTCGCCCCGGTGAAAACACGCTGCATTGGATCCGTAATGGCGTATTCCAGACCTCAGTCACCGCCGTTGTTCCTTATTTGGACAATTACGACACCCAAAAATAGCCCCATTACCGACCCGTGGCATAAATATAGCGACACCAAAAGCTTGATACCGGAGGGAGTCATACAGGTTAGCCGACCGTTGAGCGCAGGGATGCGCGATTGCGAGCCCCCAGGGACGGGTTTACGGCGTGTCGGCGTTCTGTATGGCTCCCTCCGGTTACATCACTGATTACAGCTATTTTATAAATTTATATTATTGTTTTTAAACGATGTTTATCTTTTCTTTAGCTCATCCTGCCATCTTGACAGGTGTGTCAAAAACCTCCGCTTATCATTTGTCGCACCCTGAGCGTAATTTCACCTTATCTTTAGGACTTTATTTTGGCCGATCGTTAGCATCCTGATTATCAAGTCTGTTCATTAATCTCGCCTCTTAATGCTCAGCACTTACCAGCATCGATAATCAGGAGAAACTGACCATGGCTTCATCCAAGAAAATAGGGCTTATTGCCTGCACCTGCGTCGTCGCCGGTAATATGATGGGGAGCGGGATTGCCTTATTACCGGCAAACCTGGCAAGTCTGGGATCTATCGCCATCTGGGGATGGATAATTTCTATCATCGGCGCGATGTCATTGGCTTATGTTTACGCCCGCCTGGCGACCAAAAACCCGCAGCAGGGTGGGCCAATTGCCTATGCGGGGGAAATCTCCCCGGCGTTCGGTTTCCAGACTGGCGTACTTTACTACCATGCCAACTGGATCGGTAACCTGGCAATCGGCATTACCGCCGTTTCTTATCTCTCTACTTTCTTCCCCGCGTTGAATAATCCGGTACCGGCCGGGATTGCCTGTATCGCCATCGTCTGGATATTCACCTTTGTCAATCTGCTGGGGGGCACCTGGGTCAGCCGCTTGACCACGCTGGGCTTGGTACTGGTCTTGATCCCGGTAGTGGTCACCGCCGTGGCCGGTTGGCACTGGTTTGATGTTGCCACCTATCAAGCCAACTGGAATACCTCGGGTACCACCGACAGCCATGCAGTGGTGAAAAGTATCCTGCTCTGCCTGTGGGCGTTTATCGGCGTTGAATCCGCCGCCGTCAGCACCGGGATGGTGAAAAACCCCAAACGTACCGTACCGCTGGCTACCATGCTGGGTACCGGCCTGGCTGGGATTATCTACATTGCCGCCACTCAGGTGATGAGCGGGATGTTCCCAGCGGCGCAAATGGCCGCCAGCGGTGCGCCATTCGCCATCAGCGCTTCCGCCATTATGGGTAACTGGGCCGCTCCGATGGTATCCGCCTTCACCGCCTTTGCCTGCCTGACCTCGTTGGGTTCCTGGATGATGCTGGTAGGCCAGGCCGGGGTGCGTGCGGCCAACGACGGCAACTTCCCGAAAGTGTATGGCGAACTGGATAAAAACGGCATTCCGAAGAAGGGCCTGCTGTTGGCAAGCTGCAAAATGACCGCGCTGATGGTGTTGATCACCGTGATGAACTCCAGCGGTGGCAAGGCTTCCGACCTGTTCGGCGAACTGACCGGTATCGCGGTGCTGCTGACCATGCTGCCTTACTTCTACTCCTGCGTTGACCTGATCCGCTTTGAAGGCGTCAACGTGCGTAACCTGCTGAGCCTGGTGGCGTCGGTACTGGGCTGTGGATTCTGCTTTATCGCCCTGATGGGCGCCAACTCCTTCGAGCTGTCCGGCACCTTTATCGTCAGCCTGATCATCCTGATGTTCTATGCCCGCAAAATGAATACCCGCCAGGTTGCCAAAGCAGCCGCAGCGGTCAACGACAGCACCACGGCCAAAGCGCACTGAGATTGCGTGCTCTGACCCACTGAATTTACCCAGCCCCTTTCTTTCCGACCTGTCAGCCGCGACGGGAAGGGGCCCGCTTTGCCTGGAGAAATGATTATGAACGTTATTGCCATCATGAATCACATGGGTGTCTACTTCAAAGAAGAGCCGATCCGCGAACTGCATCAGGCGCTGGAAAGCCTGGACTTCCGCATCGTCTACCCTAATGACCGTGAAGATTTATTAAAGCTGATCGAAAATAATGCCCGCCTGTGCGGCGTGATTTTCGACTGGGACAAATACAATCTTGAGCTGTGTGAAGAGATCAGCCAGCTCAATGAATACATGCCGCTGTACGCCTTCGCCAACACCTATTCGACGCTCGATGTCAGCCTCAACGATCTGCGCATGCAGGTGCGCTTCTTCGAATACGCGCTGGGCGCGGCAAAAGATATCGCCGCCAAGATCAAACAGAACACCGACGAGTATATCGATGCCATCCTGCCACCGCTGACCAAGGCGCTGTTCAAATACGTGCGTGAAGGCAAATATACCTTCTGTACTCCAGGCCATATGGGCGGCACCGCCTTCCAGAAAAGCCCGGTAGGCAGCCTGTTCTA
Organism: Serratia sp. JSRIV006; assembly: GCF_019968685.1. Classification (NCBI taxonomy): domain Bacteria; kingdom Pseudomonadati; phylum Pseudomonadota; class Gammaproteobacteria; order Enterobacterales; family Yersiniaceae; genus Serratia; species Serratia sp. JSRIV006. The sequence continues at coordinate 4,420,769 of NZ_CP074137.1, read as the reverse complement.
TGACTTCTTTGGCCCGAATACCATGAAGTCTGACATCTCCATTTCGGTTTCCGAACTGGGTTCGCTGTTGGATCACTCCGGCCCGCACAAAGAGGCCGAAGAGTATATTTCCCGCGTGTTCAATGCCGAACGCAGCTACATGGTGACCAACGGCACCTCTACCGCCAACAAGATTGTTGGTATGTATGCCGCTCCGGCAGGCAGCACCGTGCTGATCGACCGTAACTGCCACAAATCATTGACCCATCTGATGATGATGAGTGACATCACGCCGATCTACTTCCGGCCAACCCGTAATGCCTACGGTATTCTCGGCGGCATCCCGCAGAGCGAATTCAGCCGTGCCACCATCGCCAAGCGGGTGAAAGAAACGCCGAACGCCAGCTGGCCAGCGCACGCGGTGATCACCAACTCCACTTACGACGGCCTGCTGTATAACACCGATTTCATCAAAGAAACTCTGGACGTTAAATCGATCCACTTTGATTCTGCCTGGGTGCCTTACACCAACTTCCATCCGATCTACAAAGGCAAATGCGGTATGAGCGGGGGCCGGGTTGAAGGCAAGGTGATCTATGAAACCCAGTCGACCCACAAACTGCTGGCGGCGTTCTCGCAGGCTTCGATGATCCACGTTAAAGGGGACATCAACGAAGAGACCTTTAACGAAGCCTATATGATGCACACCACTACCTCGCCTCATTACGGCATCGTGGCGTCCACCGAAACCGCCGCTGCGATGATGAAGGGCAACGCCGGTAAGCGCATGATTAACGGTTCCATCGAGCGTGCCATCAAGTTCCGCAAGGAAATCAAACGGCTGAAAGTGGAGTCCGAAGGCTGGTTCTTTGACGTCTGGCAGCCTGAGCATATCGATGAGCCAGAATGCTGGCCGCTGCGTTCCGACAGCGCCTGGCACGGCTTCAAAAACATCGATAACGAACACATGTATCTCGACCCGATCAAGGTGACCATCCTCACCCCCGGGATGAGCAAAGAAGGTGAGATGCAGCCGTTCGGTATCCCAGCCAGCCTGGTAGCCAAATACCTGGATGAGCGCGGCATCATCGTGGAGAAAACCGGCCCGTACAACCTGCTGTTCCTGTTCAGCATTGGTATCGATAAAACCAAAGCGTTGAGCCTACTGCGCGCGATGACCGATTTCAAACGCTCGTTCGATTTGAACCTGCGGGTGAAAAACATGCTGCCATCCCTGTATCAGGAAGCGCCTGAGTTCTATGAAAACATGCGCATCCAGGATCTGGCGCAGAACATCCATCGCCTGGTCGAGCATCACAACCTGCCGGACCTGATGTACCGTGCGTTTGAAGTGCTGCCAACCATGGTGATGAACCCTTACCACGCCTTCCAGAAAGAGCTGCACGGCGAAGTGGAGGAAGTCTATCTGGAGGATATGGTCGGCAAGGTCAATGCCAATATGATCCTGCCTTATCCTCCAGGCGTGCCGTTGGTGATGCCGGGGGAAATGCTGACCGAAGAAAGCCGCCCGGTGCTGGAGTTCCTGCAAATGCTGTGTGAAATCGGCGCGCATTATCCGGGCTTTGAGACCGATATTCACGGGGCGTACCGCCAGCCGGATGGCCGCTACACGGTGAAAGTGTTGAAAGCGGAATAATGGCATCACAGGGGAAAGCACAGACGCTTTCCCCTTGCTTATCCTGATGGGAGTACACCATGAAAACACCCTCACAGCCGCGCGCTATCTACTATGTCGTTGCAATCCAAATCTGGGAGTATTTTAGTTTTTACGGCATGCGCGCGTTACTGATCCTCTATCTGACCCACCAGTTAGGCTACTCCGATAGCCACGCCATCACCCTTTTCAGCGCTTATGCCTCTTTGGTTTATGTCACCCCCATTCTGGGCGGCCTGCTGGCCGATCGCCTGTTGGGTAACCGCGTCTCGGTGATTGCCGGGGCGGCCTTGATGACCGTGGGCCATATCGTATTGGGGCTGGGTTCGGTCTCTGCCAACTCTCTTTACCTGGCGCTGGGCATAATCATCTGCGGCTACGGCCTGTTTAAATCCAATATCAGCTGCCTGCTGGGAGAGCTGTATCAGGCGCAGGATCCACGGCGGGAAGGCGGGTTTTCTCTGCTGTATGCGGCGGGGAACGTTGGCTCTATCCTGGCTCCGATCGCCTGTGGGTTGGCCGCTGAACGTTATGGCTGGCACGTCGGCTTTGCGCTGGCGGGAATAGGGATGTTTGCCGGGCTGATGATCTTCCTGTCGGGAAGTAAACATTTTCGGCATACGCGCGGGGTGAATATCCCGCTGATACAGGCCACCACGCTACGCTTGCCGCATTGGTTCTGGCTGGTGGCTGGGGTGCTGTGTGCTCCGCTGTTTTTCGCGCTGTTGTTTATTCACAACTGGGCCGGCTATCTGCTTGGCGTAGTGTGCGCCGCTGCGGTGGTGATCGTCATGCGTATCCTCTGGCGGGTGAGCGGTGAACAACGGCGGGCGTTATGGCAAATCATCATCTTGATGCTGCTGGGGACGCTGTTTTGGGCCTTTGCCCAACAGGGCGGCAGTTCGATCAGCCTGTTTATCGATCACTTTGTTGACCGGCAATGGTTCTCCTGGTCGGTACCTACGGCGCTGTTCCAGTCGGTAAACGCCTTTGCGGTCATGCTGGGCGGCGTACTGCTGGCCTGGCTGATGCATAGCAGCCAGGGAAACGCTCAGACGGTGCGCATTTGGTGCAAGTTTGCCTTTGGCCTGCTGTTGATTGCGGTGGGCTTTATGCTGATGGCGCTAAATGCGCGCTGGGGGGAACTGCATGGCCAGGCCTCGATGGGGATGATGGTGGCCGGGCTGGCGGTGATGGGATTTGCCGAACTGTTTATCGATCCGGTGGCGATGGCCCAAATCACCCGGTTGGATATTCCTGGCGTCACCGGCGTGTTGACCGGTATTTATATGCTGGCGACCGGCTCGGTGGCTAATTATCTCGCGGGCCTGATTGCCAATCAGACCACCGAAAGCCAACTGGGTAATGCGATGATCGAAGCTTATGGCAAGGTTTTCACCCAGATAGGCTGGGGAGCCGCAGGCTGCGCCGCCTTGGTGCTGGCGGCTCTGGGGCTGTGGTGGGGAATGACCCGGCGCAATGATAGCGCGGTTAATGCTTGATTGATGGCGGTGGGCTGGTTAACGTGCAGCTATGTAGATGTCACTAAGCTCAATTGATGAAGACCCACCACCTCCTGACACAGATTGCCGACCATCTAGGGGCTGAGCGCCAACTACTGCTGGCGTTCAGCGGCGGCCTGGATTCCAGCGTGCTGTTGCATCTGCTGATGCTGTTGCGCCAGCAGCAACCGGACATTGCCCTGCGCGCGGTGCATGTCCACCATGGCCTGAGCCGTTTTGCCGATGATTGGGTGGCACATTGCCAGCAGCAATGCGAACGCTGGCAGGTACCGCTGGTGATAAAACATGTTCAGCTAGAGGGGCGGCCTGGAGGTATCGAGGCCGCGGCCCGTTCGGCCCGCTACGCTGCTTTCGCAGAAACGTTGGCCGTAGACGAGGCTTTGCTGACGGCGCAGCATCTTGACGATCAATGTGAAACCTTCTTGCTGGCCTTAAAACGGGGCAGCGGCCCTGCGGGGTTGTCTGCCATGGCGGCACAAACCCGTTTGGGTAACAATCCCTTATTGCGCCCGCTGTTGGGAATATCTCGTCAGCAGTTGGAAACCTACGCACACCAGCATCAACTGCAGTGGATCGAGGATGACAGCAATCAGGATCCCCGCTTCGATCGCAACTTCTTACGTCTGAACGTTCTGCCGATAGTGAATCAACGTTGGCCGCATTTTGCTGCCGCCACCGCCCGCAGCGCTGAATTATGTGCCGAGCAGGAGCAACTGCTTGATGAGCTGCTGGCCGAGCAATTGACCCAACTGCTGGATGGCGAAAACTCGCTCGCTATCGCCGAATTGGCTACCTGTTCTGCGGCCAGGCGCTATGCTTTGCTACGGCGCTGGATTGGGCTGTTTGGCGTCACCATGCCTGCGCGAGATGGCTTGCATCGGCTATGGCAGGAAGTGGCGTTAAGCCGGGAAGATGCCGAACCACAGTTGCAACTCGGGAACTACCAGATCCGCCGTTTTCGCCAGCGCTTGTATCTGCTACCGCTGATGTCTGATCTGAGCGGCGCACAATTGCCCTGGCCTAATGAGGCCCCACTGGCGTTACCAGACGGACTGGGTACTCTGTACGTGGGCGAAGGTGAATGCCAGATACGCGCCCCTTTAGAGCATGAGTCGGTCAGCGTGCGTTTTACCGCCAAGGGCAGGGTGCGGATTGTTGGCCGTGCCGGTTCACGTCCGATCAAAAAACTGTGGCAAGAGTTGGCTATTCCACCGTGGCAGCGTGAACGTATCCCATTGGTCTATTATGATGAGCAGTTAATCGCTGCCGTGGGCGTATTTATTACTGAGGAAGGGCAAGCGTCTGCGGGGCAACCGGCTTGGCGGCTTGGCTGGAAAAAAAATAATAACAATCTGCTGTGAGGAGTGGGCAATGAAATTGGTGAGCGTAATGGTAGTGATGGCAAGCGTGCTGAGTTTTTCCGCCATGGCGGCGGGCGATGCGGCGGCAGGGAAGAATAAATCGGCCAACTGCATGGCTTGCCACGGCGCGGAAGGCAAGGTTTCGGTACCTATGTACCCGAACCTGGCCGGGCAGAATCAAATGTATCTGGAGCACGCTTTGCAGGCTTACAAGAAAGGGGAGCGCTCTGGCGGGCAGGCGGAAGTAATGAAGGCCTATGTCTCGGGGTTGTCGGATGAGGATATTGCCGACCTGGCGGCCTATTACGCCAGCCTGAAGCCTTAAATGACGAGGGCAGCCCTTGGGCTGCCCTGTGGAGATGGCGTTACCGCTATATCAGTCTGACAGGCTGACAACCACGGTACCGATTTCCGGATGACTGAAACTGAGGATGTGATCCAGACGCAAGCTGAGAGCACTACCGGCTTGATCGACAATCAGGTACTCAACGCCCTTGGTAAATTTCAACTCGGTGGCAATGCCTTCGAATTTCTCTCCGTCGCGTAACTCTAGCTTCAGAATGTAGTTATGCTGACAGGCGAGTTCCAGGCTTTCATAGTCATCGCAATTGATGGATTGGTACTCATCATTCATCAACATGGTCGCTCACCAATAAGTTAGCGGCGGCAAATGCCGCCTGTTCCCTAACGGAGGACGGTAGCTCGCTATTCGCGGCAACCTCGTCCAATGCCTTTAACACACATGCTAGTGCATCCGGCACGTAGCCTAGATCTCCACTGCCGATCTGAGCGTAAAAACGTCGTACTAACTCACAGTATTGTTGCACAATGGCCTCCCTTTAGGATCTCTGCATTATTGCCACGCAGGCTGCAATAAGGCACAGACACTCGGGGTTAAATCCTATCTAAAGGACTATAGCACAGGTGTTAGTGAGTTATTAGTTCCTCTTTTTGGGCATTAGTCCACTCCTGACGTTCCCCGTGCTGGCTGCGGGCTGCCCTGATCAAGTACAATGTGGCCTGTTAATAAAGAGGTTACCCATGGCGCTGAAAGCAACAATTTACAAAGCCACGCTCAATATCGCTGATATGGACCGTCACTTTTACTTTGATACCACACTCACCCTGGCCCAGCATCCTTCAGAAACCGAACAGCGCATGATGCTGCGCCTGCTGGCCTGGATCTGCCATGCCGATGAACGCCTGGTGTTTACCAAAGGCCTGAGTGCGGAAGACGAGCCGGAAATCTGGCGGCGCAACGACCATAACGGGCTGGAGATGTGGATAGAGCTGGGGCTGCCGGACGAGAAACGCATCAAGAAAGCCTGCAATCAGTCACCTCGGGTGGTGCTTTACGCCTATGGCGATCGCGCCGGGCATGTCTGGTGGCAGTCTATGCAGAGCAAAGTTGCCAACCACAAGAACTTGAGCATTCGCTTTCTCGATGATGAACAACTGTCCCGCTTGACCGCGTTAGCCAGCCGCAATATGACGCTACAGGCCACGCTGCAGGAAGGCACTATCTGGCTGTCAGACCTTCAGAATAGTCTGGAAATTCAATTTGCCGAATGGCAGCAGGCGCAGGTATAACCGGTGCTGGAACTGTCAAGAAACGTAGCCATACCTGACAACGAAATAGAATTAACGGCGATCCGCGCGCAGGGGGCGGGTGGCCAGCATGTGAATAAAACCTCAACGGCGATCCATTTGCGCTTTGACATCCGGGCGTCCAGCCTGCCAGAGTACTATAAAGAACGGCTGCTGGCGCTTAATCATCATTTAGTGACCGGTGATGGGGTGGTAATTATCAAAGCGCAGGAATATCGCAGCCAGGAAATGAATCGTGAAGCGGCACTGGCCCGGCTGGTGGCACTGATCCAACAGGCGATGGTGGTCGAAAAGACGCGCAGGGCCACCAAACCAAGTAAAGGCGCCAAATTACGCCGTCTCGAAGGCAAAGTGCGTAAAGGCGCGACCAAGGCGCTGCGCGGCAAGGTTTTACCTTAGGCGGCGTCTTGGCATCAACGGATGACAACAGGAGAATAACTTGAAGCAAATAACCATTGCCCTGTTTTTAGCGGCAGGAGCCCTTTCATTGCTGGGATGTAATAATCAATACCAGCCAAAAGAACAGCCGCTTCAGCCGATGCAGCAGAGCTATCAGGGCTTATTGCCCTGTGCCGATTGCAGCGGACTGGACACCACACTGTTCCTCGATCAAGACGGCACCTTTATCTTGCAGGAAACCTATCGCGGTTCAAGAGATGGCGATAGCACCTTTGCCAGCTACGGTAAATGGGCGCGCACGGCAGATAAATTGGTGCTGACCGAGAGCAATGGTGAAAAACGTTATTTCCATCCGGAAGGCAAGCAATTGAGAATGCTGGACCGCAGTGGAGCACCGATTGTCTCTCAGCTTAATTATGTGCTGTCGCCGGTGACCAAAGCCTTGCCGAAAACGCCGATGCCGTTGACCGGGTTGTATACCTATATGGCCGACGCGGCGGTATTCCAGGATTGTGCCACTGGCAAAACCTTCCCGGTAGCGAATAATATCGCGCTGGAGCAGGGCTATCTGAAGGCTCAGCGGGCACCGGGCGAACCGGTATTCCTGATGTTGAACGGGCATTTCAGCGTGCAGCCTTCCATGGAGGAAGGGCAGATGCAAAAAGCGCTGATCCCGGAGCCGGGTGGCAAAATCACTTTCGACAACAGCAAGAGCTGTGCTAATTAATCAACGAATTATGGCCTCATCATTTGATGATGGGGTCGTTATTGTTGTCCGTTGCAGATATCAGTGTGGGTTGGTTTTTAGCTAACGCCCGCGAACGTAAATAGATCCCCGGTTTGATATGGCCCACGTAAACCAGCGCTTTGCTAGGTGCCAGCGTGGCAATATCCCCTTCGCGCATATGCAGTAAATCGCCTGGGCTGACCCAGCCTGGGGCGGCTAACGTCAACGGATGTCCGGCGTTTTCAAACGCGGCAATCACAAACTCCGAACAGAAATAGGACGACTCTGCGCCGGTCGGCGTCTTGAGCTGGGCGGCGGCCAAGCCTTGTACACATTGCTGGCGGAAATCGGCAGAGAAGGGGTTCAGCGAACACAGCTGCTTGGTCATCATAAAGGGCACCATCTCGGCAATGCCCAGATAGTTATACCGGCTGCCGGCCTTTTGGCTGGCGAATTGACGGATCTGGCTAGCCTGCTCCGGTGTCAGATCGGGGATGCGCAAAGCAAACATCTTGTCGCTATGGGTCAGCGCATCTTTCAGGCTGATAATCTGCACGCCTTCCCCTACCGCTTCGGCAACCTGGCCCTCACCAATATACACGGCAACATGGCTGACTGACGAAGTACTCAAGATACGGATCCCGAGTGATTTCAAACCAATCGTTGAGGAGAACAGCAGGTCACCCTCTTGCAGGTCGGTCTGATTGATTTCGCGCAGCGTTTTTCCTGGGGCGGAGCTTAACGATTGGAACTGAACGTTGACGGGATTGATGGAGTGTTTTTCACGGTCGGATAAGCCTACGTTCATCGTGCAACCGGTCAAAAACACCGAAAGCAAAGCATACAGGCAGGTAGCCGAGGGGCTGCGTAATGGCATAAGTTAATCCTTTAACAACAATATCCATTAATAAAGCCCCCCATCTGGGGGGCTTGGTCTATCAATTAACGTTGGATCTGGCCCAGCAGGAAATCAACGATTTCGCCGGTTTTAATCATCTGCTTCTCGCCAACACGGCGATTTTTATACTCAATCTCTTCGCTGTCGAGGTTACGATCGCCAATCACGATGGAGTGAGGCACGCCGATCAGTTCCATATCGGCAAACATCACGCCTGGGCGCTCTTTACGATCGTCGAGGATCACGTCGATGCCATGTGAACGCAGGGTATCGTACAGTTCCTCAGCCAGAGCCTGCACGCGGAATGATTTGTGCATGTTCATTGGCAGAATAGCTACCTGGAACGGGGCAATCGCGTCTGGCCAGATAATGCCACGGTCATCGTGATTCTGTTCGATCGCAGCAGCCACCACGCGCGTCACGCCGATGCCGTAGCAACCCATGGTCAGCACCTGATTACGGCCATCTTCACCCTGAACGGTGGCTTTCATCGCTTCTGAATACTTGGTACCCAGTTGGAAGATGTGGCCCACTTCGATACCGCGCTTGATCAGCAGCGTACCTTTCCCATCTGGGCTGGCATCGCCTTCCACCACGTTACGGATATCGGCGCTCTGTGGCAGCGGCAGATCACGCTCCCAGTTGATGCCAAAGTAGTGTTTGCCATCGATGTTGGCACCGGCGCCAAAGTCACTCATGGCCGCTACGCTGCGATCGACAACCACTGGGATCGGCAAATTGACTGGACCAAGGGATCCTGGGCCTGCGCCGACGATTGCACGGATTTCTTCTTCGGTGGCGAAAGTCAGTGGAACCGCGACCTGTGGCAGTTTCTCGGCCTTGATTTCATTCAGCTCGTGATCGCCGCGCACCAGCAGGGCAACCAGCTTGTGGCCACTCTCTTCACTGGCGTGCACCATCAAGGTTTTCACCGTTTTCTCTACTGGCAGTTGGAATTGCTCTACCAGCTCGGCGATGGTTTTGGCATTCGGCGTATCGATGATGCGCAGTTCTTCGGTTGCCGCAGCACGTGGCTGAGCAGGGGCAACCGCTTCGGCCAGCTCGATGTTGGCAGCATAGTCGGAACCGGTTGAGAACACGATGTCGTCTTCACCGCTGTCTGCCAGCACCTGGAACTCATGTGAAGCGCTGCCACCGATAGAACCGGTATCGGCCAGCACCGGACGGAAATCCAGACCCATGCGGTTGAAGATCTTGCTGTAGGCCTCGTACATCGCGTCGTAGGTGACCTGCAAGGATTCCTGGGTGGTGTGGAAGGAATAGGCGTCCTTCATCAGGAATTCACGCGAACGCATTACGCCAAAACGTGGGCGAACCTCGTCACGGAACTTGGTCTGGATCTGGAAGAAGTTCAGCGGCAGCTGCTTGTAGGAGCTGATTTCGTTGCGGATCAGATCGGTGATCACTTCTTCATGGGTTGGACCAAGCACAAAGGGACGCTCGCCGCGATCGACAAAGCGCAGCAATTCCGGGCCATACTGCTCCCAGCGGCCGCTTTCCAGCCAGAGGTCTGCGGGCTGAACTACCGGCATGGAAACTTCGATCGCGTTAGCATTGTTCATTTCTTCGCGAACGATGTTTTCAACCTTCTTCAGAACGCGCAGGCCGGTCGGCAACCAGGTGTAAAGACCTGAGGCCAGCTTGCGGATCATCCCGGCGCGTAGCATCAGCTGGTGGCTGATCACTTCGGCGTCGGCAGGTGTCTCCTTCAGTGTGGAGAGCAGATATTGGCTTGTACGCATGGTGTTTTGGTTCCGTTAGAACTGCAAATTGCATCGGGCTGCCAGGGTTGGCCGCCAAAATTTTCAAAAGTGGCTTAGTTTACCAGCGCAAGCCGGTTGTCAAAAGAGAGCGGGCGGAATTTTAACGGGCGTCGAGCGACAACACTTCGCTTTGACTATCAACGATCCGCCAGCGCACGTTGAACTCCAACAACCATACCGCATATTCGCGCCCGCTGGCTTCTTCTTTTCGATAGGCGGGGCGAGGATCTTGCGCCAGAACCTGAGTGATAAAACGGCGCAGGTTGGGGTAGCGCCGCACATGTTGCTGCAGCTGTTGTTCCGCTTCGGGCGAGAAATACACCGGCATATCACCGGCCGGAGCCGCCTGAGCAAACCCGGCCCGCGCTTGCGGATGGCTTTCGGCAAACGGCAAATAAGGTTTGATATCGACCACCGGCGTACCGTCAACCAAATCCAGGCTGCCCAGCTCCAGTACCACCTCGCCCCCTTGAGTCCGTATGCCTTTCAGTTCGATCAAGGACATACCCAACGGGTTTGGGCGAAAGGTCGAACGGGTGGCGAACACGCCCATACGCGCATTGCCGCCCAGACGAGGAGGCCGCACGGTAGGACGCCAGCCTCCTTCCATGGTTTGATGAAACACAAACATCACCCACAGATGGCTGAACTCGCTGAGGCCACGTACCGCTTCGGGCTGATTGTAAGGCGGCAACAGCACCAGTTCACCGCCGCCGTCTTCAACTAGCCCAGGCTGACGGGGAACCGCGAATTTCTCTTTATACGGAGAACGGATGGTGCCGATCTGCTCAAAAACAAATTCGGTCATTTGGCTGAGACGTTAAGCGCAGAGCCTTGGCAGATGGCCTGCTGGTAACAACCGGCGACGCCGCTGACAATCTGACAGTCATGCAGTAGCACCGCATTGGCCTTCATGTAGGAGGCTCGGGTCTGCATGCGCTTACGTGCGGTATTCAGATTTGGCGGAGAGTCCTGAACCGTGGTCTGACAAGATTCGCCAGAAACCTCACCTAAATCGCGGAAAGGTTTACCGACCAGTTCTTCTGCACTCTTGTACAGTTTTACCGGGGCCGGGCGGGCTGCTGGGGTGGCTTTTACCGGAGCGGGAGCGGCCGTAGTTGTTGTGCTGTTTGTTGTGGATGGAGCCGTGTGCTGCGTTGAGCATCCAGTCAGCGCGAGCGCTAACAAACAGAGAGGTAAAACACGCATTGAGAGTCCCTGCCATTTTATAATCAAAGTGGCGCTATTGAAGCAATCTCTGGCACAAATAACAAGACGGGCCGTAGCCCGTCTTGCAATTATCGGAATAAAATGGCTAAGGAATGATTACCAGCCTTTTACTGCGCCACCGTTAAAGATCTTGTTGGCTGCTTCGTTAACTTCGTCAGACTGGTAAGCCTGAACGAATTTCTTCACGTTTTCCGCGTCTTTGTTATCTTCACGGGCAACCATGATGTTGACGTAAGGTGAGTCTTTATCTTCAACAAACAGACCGTCTTTGGCCGGCGTCAAACCAATCTGGCTGGCGTAAGTGGTGTTGATGATGGCCAGAGCGATTTGCTGATCGTCCAGTGAACGTGGCAGCTGTGGTGCTTCCAGTTCAACCAGCTTCAGGTTTTTCGGGTTCTCGGTCACATCCAGCACGGTTGGCAGCAGGCCAACACCGTCTTTCAGCTTGATCAGACCCTGTTTTTGCAGCAGCAACAGTGAACGGCCCAGGTTGGTGGGATCGTTAGGCAGTGCTACCTGTGAACCATCTTGCAGCTCATCAATGGATTTGATCTTTTTGGAGTAACCGGCGATCGGGTACACGAAGGTGTTACCCACCGTAACCAGCTTATAACCACGATCCTTGATCTGCTGATCCAGGTAAGGCTTGTGCTGGAAGGCGTTGACATCGATATCGCCTTTGCTCAGGGCTTCGTTTGGCAACACGTAGTCGTTGAAGGTGACCAGCTCAACGTCCAGGCCATACTTATCTTTTGCTACTTTTTGTGCCACTTCAGCTACTTGCTGTTCAGCACCAACAATAACACCCACTTTGATATGGTTTGGATCTTTTTCATCCTGGCCACAACCGGCCAGAGCCAGAGTACCGATCAGTGCGCCGATTGTTGCGATGGATTTAAACTTTAACGACATATCCCTTCCTCAATTAGACTCGCATATGAAATACGCCTTACTCTTTATCCTGCCAGATGCAGCAAAGCTATCGAGTAGATGTCAGCGCGTGGTTAAAACTATTTGTGGGTAACGGCCTTCACGATACGGTCGCCACCAAACTGGATCAGATACACCAGCACCACCAGTAATATTAATACCGTATTCATCACGGTAGCGTTATAACCAATATAACCATACTGATAACCAATTTGACCTAAGCCACCGGCACCAACGGCACCGCCCATTGCAGAATAGCCCACCAGGGTGATCAGCGTGATGGTAGCGGCATTCACCAAACCTGGCAGCGCTTCAGGCAGCAGCACTTTGGTGATGATTTGCATTGGGGTCGCACCCATGGCACGAGCAGCTTCAACCAGACCTGACGGAATTTCCAACAGGGCGTTTTCTACCATACGGGCAATAAAGGGAGCGGCGCCCACGGTCAGTGGAACGATAGCTGCCTGCAAACCGATAGAGGTGCCAACGATCATGCGAGTGAACGGGATCATCCAGACCAGCAGGATAATGAACGGGATGGAACGGAAAATGTTCACCAACCCGGACAACACCTTATAGACGGTATTGTTGGCAATGATTTGTCCAGGGCGGGTCACATATAACAGTACGCCAACCGGTAAGCCAAGAACAAAGCCAAAGAAGCCGGAGACAAAGGTCATCGTAACGGTTTCCCACACGCCACGTGCCATTAACCACATCATTGCCTCAGACATAACCCAGAACCTCTACTTTTACCTGATTTTCTTGTAGGAACTTAATCGTTGCCTGTGCATCTTCATCGGAGCCGTGCAGTTCAGCCAGCATCACGCCGAACTTCACGCCGCCAGCGTAATCCATCTGTGCGCTGATAATATTGTTGTTCACGTTAAAGCGACGAGCCGCTTCTGACAGTAACGGGGCATCGACCGAGCGGCCGGTAAACTCCAGGCGTAACAGCGGTTGACGGCCTCCGGTACGCTCAGGTACCAGACGTGCGGCATAATCATCCGGAATATCCAGATGCAGCGTAGCCTGGATAAACTGCTGTGCCAGCGGCGTCTTGGGATGGGAGAACACTTCGCTAACGCTATCTTTCTCAATCAATTGACCTTGGCTGATAACCGCGACCTGATCGCAGATACGTTTCACTACGTCCATTTCATGGGTGATCAGCAGGATGGTCAGCCCCAGACGGCGGTTGATATCTTTCAGCAGTTCAAGAATGGAGCGGGTGGTGGCAGGGTCCAGCGCACTGGTCGCTTCGTCGCACAGCAGCACTTTAGGATTGCTAGCCAGCGCACGGGCGATGGCCACACGCTGCTTTTGGCCGCCTGACAGATTGGCAGGGTAGGCATCGTGCTTATCTGACAGACCAACCAGCTCCAGCAGTTCGACCACGCGTTTTTTGATTTCCGCGCGTGGGGTGTTGTCCAGCTCCAACGGCAGGGCAACGTTACCGAAGACCGTACGTGAAGAAAGCAGGTTAAAGTGTTGGAAGATCATGCCAATCTGGCGGCGTGCGCGCGTCAGCTCACCTTCAGACAGGGAGGTCAGATCCTGGCCATCAACCAGAACGGTACCTGACGTTGGGCGCTCAAGCATGTTGGCGCAGCGGATCAGCGTACTCTTACCGGCGCCTGAGGCACCGATGACGCCATAAATCTGTCCGGCAGGAACGTGAAGAGTCACGTCAGAAAGTGCGCTAATGGAACGCGACCCCTGCTGGAACACTTTGGTGATGTTGGAAAGTTTAATCATATTCTTCTTATTTTTAGCTTGGTTGCCGTGGCCTAATAAAGAGAGACCTTGATCAGTGCCAAGGTCTGGATCAGATGTTAAGGCGTCTAGACGTCCAAGTCAACGTTAACGCTATTCTTCATCATTCTCAGTCTCGGCGAAAACATGCGATACTGTGGCGGTTTTCAGGCTTTCAGGAGCATACCGGTGACACAACGCGTTCCAGCAATTTTCTTAGATCGTGACGGCACGATTAATATCGATCATGGCTACGTCCATGAAATAGATGATTTCCAGTTTATCGATGGCGTGATTGACGCCTGCCGTGAACTGAAAAGCATGGGCTTCGCACTGGTGCTGGTCACCAACCAGTCTGGCATTGCCCGTGGTAAATTCAGCGAAGACCAGTTTATGCGTCTGACAGAATGGATGGACTGGTCGATGGCTGACCGCGACGTCGATCTGGACGGCATCTATTTCTGCCCACATCATCCTGAAGCAGTAATAGAAGAGTATCGCCAGGTTTGTGATTGCCGCAAACCGCAGCCGGGCATGTTGTTGCAGGCGCAGAAAGAACTGAACATCGATTTGGCCGCTTCTTATATGGTTGGCGACAAAATCGAAGACATGCAGGCGGCCGCAGCTGCAGGGGTAGGCACTAAAGTGTTGGTGCGCACCGGCAAGCCAGTGACTGAAGAAGGTGAGAAAGCGGCGGATTGGGTACTAAACAGCCTGCAAGAGCTGCCGGCAGCGATTAAAAAGCGGGTTTAAGCAGCGTTATGCATGAATAGTGAGCGGTCGGAAGAAAAGTGCATATTATCCCTTGTCATTCTGAACCAGCTCCCTATAATGCGCCTCCATCGACACGGAACATGTGAACAACTTCACAGAGTCTCCGGGGGTCGCAGAGAAAAAACCTGAAATTAAGGTTGACTCTGAAAGAGGAAAGCGTAATATACGCCACCTCGAGTTAGCAAGCGAAAGCGCGTAACTCACTGCTCTTTAACAATTTATCAGACAATCTGTGTGGGCACTCACAAGACGATATCCAGCTACTTCGGTAGCAAAAAAATATCAAGTCTTGAAGAGTGACCAAGCAGTCATTCATGCGAATGAATGATTACGAAAGTTAATTTTCGAGCATCGCTGCACCGTTCTTTAATGAACAGTGTCAGCAAATCAAGCTTTTAATTGAAGAGTTTGATCATGGCTCAGATTGAACGCTGGCGGCAGGCCTAACACATGCAAGTCGAGCGGTAGCACAAGGAGCTTGCTCCTGGGTGACGAGCGGCGGACGGGTGAGTAATGTCTGGGAAACTGCCCGATGGAGGGGGATAACTACTGGAAACGGTAGCTAATACCGCATAACGTCTTCGGACCAAAGTGGGGGACCTTCGGGCCTCACACCATCGGATGTGCCCAGATGGGATTAGCTAGTAGGTGAGGTAATGGCTCACCTAGGCGACGATCCCTAGCTGGTCTGAGAGGATGACCAGCCACACTGGAACTGAGACACGGTCCAGACTCCTACGGGAGGCAGCAGTGGGGAATATTGCACAATGGGCGCAAGCCTGATGCAGCCATGCCGCGTGTGTGAAGAAGGCCTTCGGGTTGTAAAGCACTTTCAGCGAGGAGGAAGGGTTCAGTGTTAATAGCACTGTTCATTGACGTTACTCGCAGAAGAAGCACCGGCTAACTCCGTGCCAGCAGCCGCGGTAATACGGAGGGTGCAAGCGTTAATCGGAATTACTGGGCGTAAAGCGCACGCAGGCGGTTTGTTAAGTCAGATGTGAAATCCCCGAGCTTAACTTGGGAACTGCATTTGAAACTGGCAAGCTAGAGTCTTGTAGAGGGGGGTAGAATTCCAGGTGTAGCGGTGAAATGCGTAGAGATCTGGAGGAATACCGGTGGCGAAGGCGGCCCCCTGGACAAAGACTGACGCTCAGGTGCGAAAGCGTGGGGAGCAAACAGGATTAGATACCCTGGTAGTCCACGCTGTAAACGATGTCGACTTGGAGGTTGTGCCCTTGAGGCGTGGCTTCCGGAGCTAACGCGTTAAGTCGACCGCCTGGGGAGTACGGCCGCAAGGTTAAAACTCAAATGAATTGACGGGGGCCCGCACAAGCGGTGGAGCATGTGGTTTAATTCGATGCAACGCGAAGAACCTTACCTACTCTTGACATCCACAGAACTTTCCAGAGATGGATTGGTGCCTTCGGGAACTGTGAGACAGGTGCTGCATGGCTGTCGTCAGCTCGTGTTGTGAAATGTTGGGTTAAGTCCCGCAACGAGCGCAACCCTTATCCTTTGTTGCCAGCGCGTCATGGCGGGAACTCAAAGGAGACTGCCGGTGATAAACCGGAGGAAGGTGGGGATGACGTCAAGTCATCATGGCCCTTACGAGTAGGGCTACACACGTGCTACAATGGCATATACAAAGAGAAGCGAACTCGCGAGAGCAAGCGGACCTCATAAAGTATGTCGTAGTCCGGATCGGAGTCTGCAACTCGACTCCGTGAAGTCGGAATCGCTAGTAATCGTAGATCAGAATGCTACGGTGAATACGTTCCCGGGCCTTGTACACACCGCCCGTCACACCATGGGAGTGGGTTGCAAAAGAAGTAGGTAGCTTAACCTTCGGGAGGGCGCTTACCACTTTGTGATTCATGACTGGGGTGAAGTCGTAACAAGGTAACCGTAGGGGAACCTGCGGTTGGATCACCTCCTTACCTAAAGATATGCAGTTGAGTGCAGTGTCCACACAGATTGTCTGATGAAAAAGTAACGAGCAGAAATACCTTTATAGGCTTGTAGCTCAGGTGGTTAGAGCGCACCCCTGATAAGGGTGAGGTCGGTGGTTCAAGTCCACTCAGGCCTACCAAATTCGCACTTGTGCTGCGTTGCACGCGATACGTTTACACCGTAAACGTCCAGTGAGCATGCCTTGCCTGAGCGAGTGGTAAATAAAGGTTTCTGCAAGTGACTGTATGGGGCTATAGCTCAGCTGGGAGAGCGCCTGCCTTGCACGCAGGAGGTCAGCGGTTCGATCCCGCTTAGCTCCACCATATCCATATGGTCCTTGATAATACTTCAGAGTGTACTGGCAACAGTATGCTGCGAAGTATTTTGCTCTTTAACAATCTGGAACAAGCTGAAAATTGAAACATGACAGCTGAAACTTATCCCTCCGTAGAAGTATTGGGGTAAGGATTAACCTGTCATAGAGTCTCTCAAATAAACAGCACGACAGTGTCTCTGTTTACAGAAACACCTTCGGGTTGTGAGGTTAAGTGACTAAGCGTACACGGTGGATGCCTAGGCAGTCAGAGGCGATGAAGGGCGTGCTAATCTGCGAAAAGTGTCGGTAAGGTGATATGAACCGTTATAACCGGCAATACCCGAATGGGGAAACCCAGTGTGTTTCGACACACTATCGTATGGTGAATACATAGCCATACGAGGCGAACCGGGGGAACTGAAACATCTAAGTACCCCGAGGAAAAGAAATCAACCGAGATTCCCCTAGTAGCGGCGAGCGAACGGGGAACAGCCCAGAACCTGAATCAGTTCTTGTGTTAGTGGAAGCGTCTGGAAAGTCGCGCAGCAAAGGGTGATAGCCCCGTACACTAAAATGCATTAACTGTGAGTTCGATGAGTAGGGCGGGACACGTGACATCCTGTCTGAATATGGGGGGACCATCCTCCAAGGCTAAATACTCCTGACTGACCGATAGTGAACCAGTACCGTGAGGGAAAGGCGAAAAGAACCCCGGCGAGGGGAGTGAAATAGAACCTGAAACCGTGTACGTACAAGCAGTGGGAGCACCTTCGTGGTGTGACTGCGTACCTTTTGTATAATGGGTCAGCGACTTATATTTTGTAGCAAGGTTAACCGTATAGGGGAGCCGTAGGGAAACCGAGTCTTAACTGGGCGAATAGTTGCAAGGTATAGACCCGAAACCCGGTGATCTAGCCATGGGCAGGTTGAAGGTTGGGTAACACTAACTGGAGGACCGAACCGACTAATGTTGAAAAATTAGCGGATGACTTGTGGCTGGGGGTGAAAGGCCAATCAAACCGGGAGATAGCTGGTTCTCCCCGAAAGCTATTTAGGTAGCGCCTCGTGAACTCATCTTCGGGGGTAGAGCACTGTTTCGGCTAGGGGGCCATCCCGGCTTACCAAACCGATGCAAACTCCGAATACCGAAGAATGTTATCACGGGAGACACACGGCGGGTGCTAACGTCCGTCGTGAAGAGGGAAACAACCCAGACCGCCAGCTAAGGTCCCAAAGTCATGGTTAAGTGGGAAACGATGTGGGAAGGCATAGACAGCCAGGATGTTGGCTTAGAAGCAGCCATCATTTAAAGAAAGCGTAATAGCTCACTGGTCGAGTCGGCCTGCGCGGAAGATGTAACGGGGCTAAACCATGCACCGAAGCTGCGGCAGCGACGCTCAGGCGTTGTTGGGTAGGGGAGCGTTCTGTAAGCCGTTGAAGGTGAACTGTGAGGTTTGCTGGAGGTATCAGAAGTGCGAATGCTGACATAAGTAACGATAAAGCGGGTGAAAAACCCGCTCGCCGGAAGACCAAGGGTTCCTGTCCAACGTTAATCGGGGCAGGGTGAGTCGACCCCTAAGGCGAGGCCGAAAGGCGTAGTCGATGGGAAACAGGTTAATATTCCTGTACTCGGTGTTACTGCGAAGGGGGGACGGAGAAGGCTAGGCTAGCCGGGCGACGGTTGTCCCGGTTTAAGCGTGTAGGGGGGTGTTCCTGGTAAATCCGGAACGCTACCAACCCTGAGGCGTGATGACGATGCACTACGGTGCAGAAGTAGTTGATGCCCTGCTTCCAGGAAAAGCCTCTAAGCATCAGGTAACATCAAATCGTACCCCAAACCGACACAGGTGGTCAGGTAGAGAATACCAAGGCGCTTGAGAGAACTCGGGTGAAGGAACTAGGCAAAATGGTGCCGTAACTTCGGGAGAAGGCACGCTGGCGCGTAGGTGAAGAGACTTGCTCTCGGAGCTGAAGCCAGTCGCAGATACCAGCTGGCTGCAACTGTTTAATAAAAACACAGCACTGTGCAAACACGAAAGTGGACGTATACGGTGTGACGCCTGCCCGGTGCTGGAAGGTTAATTGATGGGGTCAGCCGCAAGGCGAAGCTCTTGATCGAAGCCCCAGTAAACGGCGGCCGTAACTATAACGGTCCTAAGGTAGCGAAATTCCTTGTCGGGTAAGTTCCGACCTGCACGAATGGCGTAATGATGGCCAGGCTGTCTCCACCCGAGACTCAGTGAAATTGAACTCGCTGTGAAGATGCAGTGTACCCGCGGCAAGACGGAAAGACCCCGTGAACCTTTACTATAGCTTGACACTGAACATTGAGCCTTGATGTGTAGGATAGGTGGGAGGCTTTGAAGTGTGGACGCCAGTCTGCATGGAGCCAACCTTGAAATACCACCCTTTAATGTTTGATGTTCTAACTCGGCCCCGTAATCCGGGGTGAGGACAGTGTCTGGTGGGTAGTTTGACTGGGGCGGTCTCCTCCCAAAGAGTAACGGAGGAGCACGAAGGTTAGCTAATCACGGTCGGACATCGTGAGGTTAGTGCAAAGGCATAAGCTAGCTTGACTGCGAGAGTGACGGCTCGAGCAGGTACGAAAGTAGGTCTTAGTGATCCGGTGGTTCTGAATGGAAGGGCCATCGCTCAACGGATAAAAGGTACTCCGGGGATAACAGGCTGATACCGCCCAAGAGTTCATATCGACGGCGGTGTTTGGCACCTCGATGTCGGCTCATCACATCCTGGGGCTGAAGTAGGTCCCAAGGGTATGGCTGTTCGCCATTTAAAGTGGTACGCGAGCTGGGTTTAGAACGTCGTGAGACAGTTCGGTCCCTATCTGCCGTGGGCGTTGGAAGATTGAGAGGGGTTGCTCCTAGTACGAGAGGACCGGAGTGAACGCACCACTGGTGTTCGGGTTGTCATGCCAATGGCACTGCCCGGTAGCTAAGTGCGGAAAAGATAAGCGCTGAAAGCATCTAAGCGCGAAACTTGCCTCGAGATGAGTCTTCCCTGGGCCTTTAAGGCCCCTGAAGGAACGTTTAAGACTAAGACGTTGATAGGCTGGGTGTGTAAGTGCAGCGATGCATTGAGCTAACCAGTACTAATGATCCGTGAGGCTTAACCTTACAACACCGAAGGTGTTTTAGAGTAGACGACAATTTTCAGCGAAGTTCCGAGATTGGTTTCGATGGCGACACGAGAGTGAAGCGGTTGGAATGAAACGAATTTGCCTGGCGGCAATAGCGCGGTGGTCCCACCTGACCCCATGCCGAACTCAGAAGTGAAACGCCGTAGCGCCGATGGTAGTGTGGGGTCTCCCCATGCGAGAGTAGGACACTGCCAGGCATCAAATAAGCCAAGAGGCCATCCGCAAGGATGGCCTTTTTGCTATGGGTCGGAAACAGAAATGCCCCTCACCCCCACCCTCTCCCAGAGTACCAGCCGAGAACAACTGAACACCCGTGCGGAGGGAGAGGGAGCCGTCCGGCGTCGTGGATGAGTGAGTGCGGCTACGGCAAGTCGGAACCTTTGATGAACCCATGCCGTTTCGACAGTGATGAGTAATCAGAAAGATAAGAAGTTCAGAGGAATACCAGCGGACTCGATCGGTTCCCTCTCCCTTTGGGAGAGATACCGTCTTGTCGGCTATCCGGCAAGCGGTATTTCCGCATTAAATGTCTTTCCTGATTTCACCACACCATAGGCCAGTTGCAGCAACTTTCGCATCGCCGCACACACTCTTTCTTTGCCCGACTTCCCACGCAACTTCAGCCTTTCTGTTAAGTCTTTAACCACAACATTGTATTGGCCTGCCACTACCGCGGGCATGTATAACGCACTTCGCAGCTCACCGTGCCCCACTTTCGATAACCGGCTTTTCCCTTTAAACATCCCCGACTCACATCGCTGCGGATTCAGTCCTGCGTACGCTACCAGGGCCTTGCTGCTGGTGAACCGACGCAGGTTTCCTGCGAAGGCCAGCAGGCTGGAGCTCAGCATCTCTCCCACTCCAGGGATACTTTTTAGCAACTCGCTGTCCCGTTTCAGGTCAGGGTTATCATCGATGTGCTGACTGATTTTCTTTTTCGTTTCTCGTATCAGTTCATCCAACGTGGCGATGTGCTCATTGAGTGAAGGGACGATGACTGCTTCGGCCACCTCCAGGCGATTTTCTTCCATCTGACGCATCTCTTCCAGGTTCTTAAGATGCCTGACCAACGCGGTCAACTGGCGCTCGCTCAACGGGGCTGGGAACCACGGGGCAGGCTGATGCAGTGCGCAGTAGCGGGCTATCATCGCTGCATCGCTTTTGTCCGTTTTGTTCCGGGCCAGTTCTGTATTGCCGAAGGAATGGATACACGCCGGGTTCATCAGACTGACGTGGTAGTTGTTGTCTGCCAGATAAGTGGCCAGTTCCGTGCTGTAGCTCCCGGTGGCTTCCATACAGACATGACAGTCGCCAAAG
The DNA here is from genome assembly GCF_019968685.1 of Serratia sp. JSRIV006. Lineage (NCBI taxonomy): Bacteria > Pseudomonadati > Pseudomonadota > Gammaproteobacteria > Enterobacterales > Yersiniaceae > Serratia > Serratia sp. JSRIV006. The sequence goes on along the minus strand of NZ_CP074137.1, from coordinate 4,399,386 downwards.
CGGCTCAACCAGGCTGCGAACTCGCGGCATCCAGAAGGGGTATTGGCAAACTTTTTGGTTTTATACTTCTGATTGTCCAGCAGTACGGCGACATCAAATTTGTGTTTAGCGATATCAACGCCGACAGGGGTTCTACGCATTATGGCACTCCATAACCATGTCTGAAATTTATCGCCGGACCATCCTTATATGTAGGTGCTCATAGGCACAGGATACCGTTCGGTCTACAAGGCGACAGGGAAATAGACAGCCGGGGCACAATCTCTCCCACGGGCTCATAGGCACTAGGGTTAGGGGGAGCTCACCGGCTATCTCCCGATGATCAGTCGGGGATCTTCTCCGCTAAGGCGGAGAAGATCAAGACATAAGGGTTAGGGTGAGGGGTCATTACCAAGCTTCAACGCGCCAGATGATAAATACTGTACCCTGTCGCAGCCCCTGCCACATCCCAGGCAAAATCCTTCCAGCTCCAGCCCGTACCGCCTTCGCGGCTGTCATACAGCTCTTTTGCCGCGCCCAACCCAACCGAAAATAGCAGGCCAAAACTGCGGCTACGTGCCTCATTCCAATTCTGATGATCGCCATAAGCTGCGCCAGCGGCGGCAAATGCAGCGGAAGCCACAAAGTGCTGAGCCTTGTCTTTACCGGTCCAACTATCATTGGCCATGTGGGTACAGCCACTGGAGAACAACAGTACCGGAAGGAGGATAAACGGGCGGAGTGGGCACATAGTGAAAACATCCTGTCTCAATATGGACAAAAAAGCCCGGCATTGCCGGGCTGTGGTGCAGTTAATTATAGCGAGTTTACAATATACGGCTAATCAAGCGATCGATACGGATCCGACGCAGACGACGGATCAGTTTACGCACCTTGACCGGATATTCCTGAATGCTTTGCAATTCGAGATAGTGGCCAACCACTGTGGTATGGGTACGGATCGTTTCCAACTCTTTATGCCGTTGTTCCTGCATTTCGTGCTTGGGATCGTGGAACAGAATGGCGTTCTCCAGATCCAGCCGCCAGGCGCGCGGGTTGAGGTTGTTACCGGTGATCAACTGCCACTCGTCATCGACCCACATCCCTTTGAGGTGATAGCTGTTATCGCCGTCTTTCCACAGGCGCACAATCAGCTGGCCGGTATCAACATAGCGTTGCAGGCGGCTCAGGAAGCGGCGCAGGTTGATTTCATAGAGATAAGGCAGCGCACCGATAATCTTGAACGGCTGATCTTCAGGAATGTAGAAGTCATTGGCCGTCTTGTCACCCACGATGATCTCCACCTGTTTTCCTTGGCGCAGCAGATAAATGATATTGCGCACCAGCAAGGCTGGCAGGTTGAAGTAAGGCGTGCACAGCGTCAGTTTCTGATCGGTGCTGGACATCAGGTGGTGGATCGTTTTGTTCAGAATGCTCTGTTTACCCAGGCCGACTAACGGGGTGACGGCCAGCTCATCATTACTGGCGTTCCCCTGAAATTGATAGGCGGCACGGCGTAGGGCAAAGCGGAACAGGCGGATTTCGTTTTTGATCTCGAGGCTTTTGGGCCTGTCAGCACGATCAAGACGCTGCACGGCACCGGCGGTTAACAGATGCTGTTTGATGTAATCGCACAGGGTCACCGCCAACAGATTATTGGTGATCAGCTGATAGCGATCGTAACGATACTTATCATGCTGGTGCAGATAGACATCATTAATACTGGCACCGCTGTAGATCACTGTATCGTCAACGACAAAGCCCTTCAAATGCAGTACGCCCAGCGCTTCGCGAGTATTGACCGGAACGCCGTAAATCGGCACCGAAACCTGCGGGTGCTGTGCAGCCATAGCGCAGTACCAGTCGGCATTGGTATTGGCCGCTGCCGCACCGATACGCCCACGTTGAGCACGATGCCAGTCTACCAACACGCAGATCTCCAGCTCAGGGCGCTGCTGCTTGGCTTGATAGAGCGCATTGAGGATATCGCGGCCCGCATCGTCATGCTCCAGATAGAGCGCTACCAGATAAATGCGGGTTGTTGCGTTAGCGATCGATTCCAGCAGCGTTGCACGGAAATCAGCCGGCGTAAAAAGGGTACGGACATCAGCAACCGTCTGGGGGAGTTTGGGCAGTTGTGCAAGGTGTTGTTGATGTTTGCTACGTTTAAATTTTGACAACATCACAGTGCGCTTCTTCTCTCATATTTGGATGGCCGGAACGCCACTTCCATGAATAAAATGCTTCGAACAATCGGGCGATAATACCACTAGTTGCCCCGATTGTGCGTATGTTTTGGCGTTAAGTAGTGGATTCGTATTACATTGCGACAGCGGTCACGGCGTCGCCCCATCCTGTAGCGGCAGGGTTAAATTGACAATCCCTTCGTCAATTTGCACATCGACCTTGAACCCCAGCTTTTGTGCCAGTGTGACCATTCCGCGGTTATTCGGCATGGTAATGCCTGTCAGGCGGGTCAGGCCTTGCGCTCGCGCATAGCCAATCATTTTCATCAAGAGCTGTCGGCCCAGACCCAGGCCTTTCAGATCGGAACGTACCAGTACGGCGAATTCGGCGTCGGTGTTGTCCGGATCTGACAGGGCGCGCGTCACGCCGATGATCTCTTCGCCATGGCGTACCGCTACGAAAGCCATTTCTCGATCGTAGTCGATTTGGGTCATGTTAGCCAAATCGTCGTGGCTAAACTCGTTGATCTCACTAAAGTAGCGGTAATAGAGATCTTCTTTGGTGACGCGGTCGATAAAGTGCTTCAGCGCCGGTTCATCCTCCGGCAGGATCGGGCGGAACAGGCATTGAGAACCGTCTTTTAATTCAATGGTTTCTTCCAGCTCATGGGGGTAAGGGCGGATCGCCAGGCGTGCCTGTGGATCGCCACTGAAAGGCGTTAACTGCATGGAAACGTCCAGCAGGGTAAATTCGCTGCCGGAGGCTAATACCGGATGAATATCGAGGCGTGAGATCTCTGGGCAGTCAAGGATCAGGTTGGAAACCTGCACCAACAGGCGGCTTAAGCCGGGGATATCAAGCGGCCGCAGCGCACTGCGCCCACGGATTTTGCCTCCTTTCACCGCCTGCAACACCAGATAACGCGCCAGCGCCATATTCAGCGGCGGCAGGGCAACGGCGACCTGGTTTTCCTTGCGCCATTCGATGCCGCCTTCGCCGAGCATTATCAGCGGGCCGAAGGTGGCATCCTGTTCAACGGCAATCCGCAGCTCTTGTGCCCCGGCACGGTTGGCCATGCTTTGCACTAACAGACCGTGGATGCGCGCCTGCGGGTAAGTACGCTTCACCCGATCGAGGATCGCTTCCGCCGCACGCTGCACCTCGGTGGCGGTACGTAAATAAAGCATGACCCCCTGAACTTCGGATTTATGCGAGATATCCGGAGAGCGCAGCTTGAGCGCTACCGGGTAGCCAATCTGTTCGGCAATGTGCACCGCTTCGGCGCTGTCACTGGCAATCCAGGTTGGCAGGGTGCTGAGGCCGTAAGCCTGCAAAATCGGTTGGACTTCATGGGTATCCAACTGGCTCGCCCCTTCGGCCAATGCCTGATGGATTAACTGGTGCGCGGCAGCGGTATTGGCCGTAAGCCCAATCGGTAGCGCCGGAGTTTCCTTGAGCTGCTTCTGGTTACGGCGGTATTCCACCATATGCATAAACGCGGTGACCGCGCCTTCTGGCGTACGATAGGTTGGGATCCCGGCCTCGGTAAACAGGCGGCGGGCCTCCTGAGAGGAGTATTCGCCACACCAGTTGGTTAACAGCGTAATACGTTTCCCACGTGGGTGCTGGCGGATGGCCTCGATCAGCCGTTCGGCGGTCTCAGTGCCCGGAGAGGCGGCGCTAGGGGCATGGATCAGCAGCAGGGCGTCATAGTCGTGGCTGTCGAGCAGCGGTTGCAGAGCGGCCAGATAGCGCTTGGGGGTTGCATCATCACGCAGATCGATAGGATTTCCTGGCCGGATAAACTCCGGCAGGGCAGCGCTCAGCTTCTCCTGAGTCTCATCTGTCAACGTTGCCAGCTTACCGTTGCGGGAGAGTAATTGGTCCAGCGCCATGGCTGCGGGGGCCGCGCCGTTGCTGATAATCATTAGCCGCTCACCGCGCAGCGGGTGCATATGGCTTAAGGTTTCCACGGCGGAAAACAGCTCGTGAGTATCCTGCACGCGCAGCAAACCGGCGCGTTGGATGGCTGCATCGTAGGCGGCGTCCAATCCCTGCTGGCTGTTGAGCAGTAGCTGCGCCTGTTGGCTACGGCCACTTTTGATCACCAGGATCGGCTTATTGCGTGAGGCACTGCGGGAGGCGGAAAGGAAACGCCGCGCGTCGTTGATGTTTTCCAGATACAGCAGAATGGCGCTGGTTTTGCTGTCACGGGCCAGGAAGTCGAGCAGATCGTCGACGTCGATATCCAGGCTATCCCCTAACGCGATGAAGTAGGAGAAGCCAACCTCCCGTTGTTGCGCCCAGTCCAGAATGGTGTTCGCCACGGCGGCAGACTGGGAGATAAACGCCAGCTTGCCTTTCTGAATGGGGACCGGCGAAAAGCTGGCGTTGATACCTTGCCAAGGCGCCAGCAAGCCCAGGCTGTTTGGCCCCAGCAGGCGCATTGAGTAACGTTGTGCGGTGGCCTTCAGCTCGGCGAATTGTTCCACGGGGGAGGAAAGTACGATGGCGGTTTTGCAGCCGCGCTCACCCAGGGCTTCGATCAGTGCCAGGTTACGCTGGGCATTGGTACACAGCACGGCCAGATCGGGGGTTAGCGGCAGGCTGGCTACGTCGGGATAGGCCATCACGCCGCAGACAGCCTTGTAGCGAGGCGTGACCGGCAGTATCGGGCCGGTAAAACCGCCAGCCAGCAGATTGCGCATCATCAGGTAGCCAGCCCGGCCGGGCTGTTGCGAAGCGCCGAGCACGGCAATTGATTTGGGACGTAATAGCGCTTCTAACCCTCTCTGGCTCATTTGCGGCTCCTGCTCCTGATCGGTTTGCCTGAAAGAGGCAAATTATCGTCTGATTCTAGGCGCTTTGTGGCAGATTTGCTGTGACCGGTGCCTCTGGGCGGTGAGGTTTCCCGGCCAGATACTGTTCACGGAAGTAATTGAAATGTTGGCTCAGCCCGGTCGCGGCCTGTTCATCGCCTGCCTGTTGGAGCAGGGCGGCAGCGACTTCTGCCGTACAGTGCTGTTCGGGGCGGCTGGCAACACGTAGCAAATAGTCCGATGAGGCCAACACGTTCAGTGAAAAGACCGGGAACTGATTCAGATAGGGGCTTTTACGGAACATCTTGCGCGCTTCCGACCAGGTACCGTCGAGCATGATAAATAAAGGCGGCTTGCCACCGGTGGGCACGCTGCTAACCACCGGGCGATCCGCATCGGCATAAGAGGCCGGGAATACCACGTAGGGTTGACGAGTAGGATCGTTGATGGCTGCCAGCAGGCCCGGATCGACTTCGGTACGCGACCAGGTAAACGCCAGGGTATCAGGCAGGATATCGGCGATCAGGCGTCCGGTGTTGCTGGGTTTCAACGGTTCTGCGCCGAACATGATCAGGCAAAAGCGGCTGTTGGCCTGCTGCGGTTTGATGGTGGCACACAGGCAGTTTTGCTGCGGTAGCAAACAACCCTGACAGCGCACGGCGCGGCTACCTCTGGCCAGAAATGGGCGGGTGGCGCGGTCTAAACGGTCTTGGCGCAGACGAAGTACGGCGTTGTCAGTCATAACGATCCTGAAAAACCGCCATTGTAGCGCAGAAAAAAGCCCGGCGGGAGAGGCGCACGGGCTATCTAGGCGATGTTATGCCGACAACAACTGGCGGCATAGTAAGCGCTTTTGCGTTAAACTAGCTCGTTAAGCCAGTTATCGAACGGCGCTTTCGGCAACGCGCCGTTGAGCATATCGACCATCTTGCCTTCACGGAACACCATGATGGTAGGGATGCTGCGAATGCGGAAGCGGGCGCTCAACTCGGGTTCGGCTTCGGTGTTGACCTTCACGAAACGCACCTTGCCAGCACGCTCCTGTGCCACGTCTTCAAAGATCGGCGCGAAGCTGCGGCACGGGCCACACCACGGGGCCCAGAAATCGACCACGATCGGCAAGTCGTCTTGCAGGAGCTGGTCCAACGTGGCGGCGGTGGCGTTAATCACTTCACCGTCGAACAATTCATGGCCGCAGCGGCCACATTTAGCGCCGTCCGCCAGACGTTCTTCCGGCACGCGGTTGGTGGCATTACAAGCTGCACAAACTGTATTCATGGTTACCTCTGGGGCTGACGCAGCATGTTAGCCGCGTATATGTATCCTTAATGTTGCTTATTATCGGTAAAAGCGTGGCATTCGACCAAGTGATTTGTTCGATGAATTTGATAGATGCTAGCTTTTAGCGCAAGTTGGTGGCTTAGCGCACCAACATCAGGTAATCTTCGCGCCCTGCGCGTTGGTGGAGAAGACAATGAACGATTCATTTAGTGGCAAGAACGGTAAGGTTAAAGTGATGTTCGTCCGTAGTGACGAGGATAGCGGCGACAACCGTAACAAGAATAAACGACCTGACGGCAAAGGCCGCCCGGCTGACAATGCACGCTCTGGCCGTGCCGGTCAGGATAAGGCGCGCGGTGGTGACCGTCGGGGTGCCGATCCCCGTCGCAGCAGCAGTGAAAGCGATCGTCCTCGCCGTCCGGCGCGTACCGAAGACAGCGGTGGTTATGAATCACCGTGGAAAACCGTGTCTCGTGCTCCGCAAGAAGAACCGGCGTTCGATCATGGAGGCATCAGTGGCAAAAGCTTTATCGATCCTGAGCAGCTGCGCCGCCAACGTGCGGAAGAAACCCGTGTTTACGGTGAAAACGCCTGTAAAGCCCTGTTCGCCAGCCGTCCAGATGCCATCGTCCGTGCCTGGTTTGTGCAATCCGTCACCCCACGTTTCCGTGAGGCACTGCGTTGGATGGCGGCTAACCGCAAGGCTTACCATGTGGTGGATGAAGAGGAACTGGCCAAAGCGTCCGGTACCGAACATCACGGCGGCGTGTGCTTCCTGATTAAAAAGCGTCAAGGTCTGGATGCGCAGGCTTACCTGCAGAATGCACCGGCCAAAGATTGCGTGCTGGCACTGGAAGAAGTGGGCAACCCACACAACCTGGGTGCGATCGTTCGTTCTTGTGCACACTTTGGCGTGAACGGCGTATTGCTTCAGGATCCTGCGGTGCTGGAATCTGGTGCAGCGGTGCGTACGGCTGAAGGCGGGGCGGAACACATCAAGGCAATCAATGCCGATGACTTCCTATCCGTGCTGGATACGTTCCGCAAAGCGGGTTACACCATCGTCACCACCTCCAGCCATAAAGGCACGCCGTTGGCGCAGGCTAAACTGCCAACCAAGATGGTGCTGGTGTTGGGCCAGGAACGTGATGGCCTGAGCGACAGCGCTTGGCAACAGGGTGATATGAGCGTGTCTATCGGCGGGACTGGCAAAGTAGAAAGCCTGAACGTCTCGGTAGCGACCGGTATTCTGTTGGCAGATTGGTGGCGTCAGAACCAGGCGTAATGCTTTACGCGACAAAAGCCGATTAATGACAAAGCCCTGGCCGCAAAGCCAGGGCTTTGATCTATCAAAGTCAGTACAAAAATCGACTGGCTACTATGCTCAAAAAGATCCCTCCCCCTCATTCGTATTCATCTATACATATGCTAAGCATATCCTTATACTGTACAACATACGTACAGAAACCTGCCGTACTAGCGGCTTCTGTGTATAGGGTTTGCATGTATAAATAACTTCGGGAAGGATCACTATGAGAATTGTATCGGTATTTAAAAACGGCAATAACCGTGCTATCCGTTTGCCCCGAGATATGGACTTTGAAGGTGTCAGTGAACTGGAAATTACCCGTGAAGGCGATAGTATCATTCTGCGCCCGGTTCGCCCCAGCTGGGGCTCATTCCTGCAGGAAGAAAAGGCCGACGCGGACTTTATGACAGAGCGCGAGGAGATTGTCAGCGACGAGGGACGTTTTGAACTATGAACAAAACCTACATGCTGGATACCAATATTTGCTCCTTTATCATGCGTGAGCAACCAGAGGCCGTGATCAGACGCCTGGAGCAGGCAGTGATGCGCAATCACCGTATCGTGGTGTCGGCTATTACCTACGCCGAGATGTGTTTCGGGACTATTGGTAAAAAGGCCTCACCGCGCCACGCCCGGTTGGTTGAAGCGTTCTGTAGCCGTCTTGATGCGGTGCTGGCTTGGGATCGGGCTGCGGTTGATGCGACAACAAACATTAAGGCTACGCTTGCTGCGGCTGGCACACCTATTGGCCCCAATGATACCGCCATCGCTGGGCATGCCATTGCGGCCGGTGCGATTCTGGTAACCAATAACACGCGGGAGTTTGAGCGGGTAACAGATCTGATACTGGAGGATTGGGCAAAATAACAATGTGAGGAGATAGGTGTAAAATAAGTGCACTGAAAATATCTATACCTAATGTAACAGTCAGCTTTGTGCCCAGGCTGTGTGAAAACTGCTGATCACTTTTTGGTCTAAGCAGTGGTTTTATATGATCAACCATTCTTGATAAACCCATGCGCTAACCTACTTTATTTAATAAAATTAAAAACATACGATTAAATGTTGCGGGTGCAGATATGACTCACCACATTAAAGGTCAAGGCAGACATCAGGTGACGTTGCTCCCTGAAGTGCTGGATGATTTTGTCACAGAAGACAACCCTGTCAGGGTTATTGATGTCTTTGTTGATGAATTACAGCTTGATACACTTGGCTTCGAACGCGTTAATGCAAAACAAACCGGGCGGCCAGGATATCACCCCGCAACCATGTTGAAGCTGTACATTTATGGATACCTGAACCGCATTCAGTCATCCCGCAGGTTAGAAAAAGAAGCCCATCGTAACGTTGAATTGATGTGGTTGCTTGAGCGATTAACACCTGATTTTAAAACCATTGCAGACTTCAGAAAAAACAATAGCGAAGGCATCAAAAATGCTTGCCGGGCTTTCATTGATCTGTGTCGGCAGATGCAGATGTTCACCGATGTGGTGGTTGCCATTGACGGTAGTAAGTTCAAGGCGGTAAACAGCAAATCGAACAACTTCACGCCCCAGAAAACAAAAGGCCACATCGAAAGGGTTGAGCAAAGTATCGCTCTTTACTTGAATAAGCTCGATGAAGCTGACAAGGCGGCGGGGCCCGAAAAAAATGCAGGCTTAACCGCTGCAAAATTGGCATGGTTGCAAAAGCGCTTGAAAGAACTCAAGCAAATCCAGCAGGCCGTTGTGCAGCACCCTGATAAGCAGCTGTCACTGACAGATCCTGATTCCCGGCTAATGAAGATAAACAATGTTAACCGCCAGGTTAGTTATAACGTTCAGACTGCCGTTGATGCTAAATATCACCTGATTGTTGCGCATGAAGTAACGAATACACCAGACCGTGGGCAGCTAACAGCGGTGACAAAATTAGCGCAAAACGCTGTAGGCAAAGCGGATATTACCGTACTGGCTGATAAAGGTTACTACAGCCGGGGTGATATTAAAGCAACGCAGGACTTAGGTGCCATAGCCTTAGTACCAAAAGGCGATACCTCTGGCGCTGACCGCAAAGGTCTTTTCAATCGTTCATTGTTCAAATATGACCAGGAAAAAGATATTTATATTTGTCCGATGGGTAGCGAGCTTCAGAACAGATTTACGGTGGTTGAGGATGGTTTAGAGCAGCAAATGTACTTTAACAATATTGCTTGTCGCGATTGCAGTCAGCGGTTAAGGTGCACCACATCAAAACGCGATCCGAGACGTATAAGGCGCTGGGTTCATGAAGCAGAAATGGAAGACATGCAAGCCAGGCTTAACGCATCGCCACAAACAGCTGTCGTGCGAAAGCAGACGGTAGAGCATCCGTTCGGGACAATTAAAATGTGGATGGGAGCGACTCACTTCCTGACGCAACGGTTTAAAAACGTCAGCACAGAAATCAGTCTGCATGTGCTGGCTTATAACCTGAAAAGGATGATGTCCATCTGGGGTACCGAAGGATTGGCCATTAAGCTGCGAGAACAATGCAACTAGCGGGAATGGCCGCTTTAGCCCCTAATAACAAGCCATTAGCACTCCATATCAAGCTACAAAAGCCTCGTTCTGCCTCTACATACAAATCACAGCGAATACAGTCAATATCAGGAATATCTTGCATCCCTGACTGAGGATAGTACTCAGAAACTGTAAAAACCGAGTTTTTACACAGCCTGTGCCAGAAGTGGACATTAATAATTTTATGCTGTATTTATTTTCGGGGAGCAAGTCAATGGAAGAAACAATGTCCGCTTCAGCGTACTAAGGAAATTTTTATGAATATGATATCATATTGGAAAAAAAACCATTGAAATATATGTGGATGATGGTTTGGTTTTAATCATTGGACACTATGATCACAAAAATAAAAATAATGGCGGTGAAAAAGCATTGGGGGTTCATTGGGGCGACTACCCACAATCAAGAGGGATATTGAGTCCTTGCGTTATACCCGCTGCCACTCGCAGTGCAATTCTATCTGGCCTACTGCATCAAGCTGTAACTAATGGGAACTTGCAGCAGGTCAGCTCAATTACAAAGGCCATTGAGTTCTTTAGAGACTAAGAGTCTCTCTTACTGATCTGCTACTTTCTAACATAAGTATGCTGTAATGCCCGCTCTTAGCCGACAGTCAGATTTAATCATGTCCGACTACTGCCGTCAGGCCAAGTTGTGGTTAATACTACGACGTTAGCCTGGGTTCTGACAGTGCGCCCATGAGCTCTATAAAGTTGGCCAAAATCATCCAGTTTTATGGGGCGGTTCAAAGATGAACCGCCCCATATCACAGCAGATCCGAAAGGGTCTTCGCCACGCCCATAGGTTATTATGGGAGTAGTTCGATCAGTGGGCTCCGCCCCCGCCGCCCCCGGAACTGAACGGTGGTTTGGCGAACCAGACCAGCGCCAGCAAGATCAGGAACACCCCCGCCGAAAGCCAGAATATCTCGTTGGCCGAGATGATCAGCCCCTGCGCGGTGATCTCGTTGGCGATATACGCCGAAGCCTGCTGCTTGCTCATGCCGAGCTGCTCCAGCTTGCTGTACATCTCCTGCGACTGCGGGTTAAACGGATTCACAAACTCGCTCAGTTGCGAGTGATGCATCGCCTCCCGGCTGGTCCACAGCGTAGTGGTGATCGAGGTGCCGATAGAGCCCGCCAAGGTACGGGTAAAGTTCGACAGGCTCGATGCTGCCGCTATGCGATCCGGCGGCAACCCAGACAGGGTAATGGTCGTCAGCGGCATAAAGAAGCAGGCAATCGCAAAGCCCTGGAAGAACTGCGGCCAGGCGGAAGCGCCAAAATCCATCCCCGGCTCAAACGTGTAGGCGCGCCAGTAGAAGCACACGGCATACATGATGAAGCTGAAGGTGACCAAACGTCGCATATCCAGCCGATGACCGAAGCGGCCGATAATCGGTGACAAGATCACCGGCAGCAGCCCGATCGGCGCAGACGCCAAGCCGGCCCAGGTGGCGGTGTAGCCATATACCTCCTGTAGCAACTGTGGCAACAGCACGATCGCCCCGAAATACAGCATGTAGGCCAGGCTGATACACAGACAGCCGATGGTAAAGTTGCGCGATTTGAACAGCGACAAATCCACCACCGGGTGATCGTCCGTGAGCTCCCATACCACCAGGAACACCAACGCCACCACGGCCACGACGGTCAGGACAATGATCTCGGTCGAGTTGAACCAGTCCAGCTCCTTGCCCTGATCGAGCATGATCTGCAGCGCACCGATGCCAACCACCAGCAGTACCAGCCCGACGGTATCGATCGGTTTGATCTCGGTTTTGGTTTCCCTGCCTTTCAACGTCGACATCGCGACCAGGATCACAAACAGCCCAATCGGAATGTTGATGAAGAAGATCCAGCCCCAGTGATAGTTATCGCTGATATAGCCGCCCAGGATCGGCCCGAAAATCGGCGCGACGATCACGGTCATTGACCATAGCGCCAGGGCCATCGAACGCTTGGCGGGGGGATAGTTATTCAGCAACAAGCTCTGCGACAACGGGATCAGCGGCCCGGCGACGATGCCCTGGATCACGCGGAAGAAGATCAGCATGCCCAGACTGTTAGAGATACCGCACAGCCAGGAGGCCAGGGCGAACAGCGCCGTGGACCACAGGAACAGGCGAACTTCACCCACGCGTTTCGCCAACCAGCCGGTGATCGGAATGGAGATGGCGTTGGCCACCCCAAACGAGGTGATCACCCAGGTGCCCTGCGAGTTGGAAGACCCGAGGTTACCCGAGATGGTCGGTATCGCCACGTTGGCAATGGTGGAGTCCAGCACCTGCATAAAGGTCGCCATGGCGAGCGCGACCGTCATCCAGGCGAGCTGGGCACCTTCAAGCGGTTTCTGTGCCAAGGTAGCCTCCCGCTCGCTTAACCGGCGTTTGCATGGATCACATCGGCGATCATCTGATTCACCGGCGCCAGATCCAGCGTCAGCGCGTTGGTTTCAAACAGCGGTTTTTGGCGTACCGTATCGGAGAGCACCAGGCCGTCCAGATTGGTGGTGTCGACTTTGACCAGCGTAGAAAGACCGATACGCAGAGGATGCTCAGCAACCTGTTGCGCATCCAGTTCGATACGCACGGGTAAACGCTGTACCACTTTGATCCAGTTGCCGGTCGCGTTCTGTGCAGGCAACAGTGAGAACGCGCTGCCGGTACCCATATCGATACCCACGACCTTGCCTTTGAACACCACGTCGCTGCCGTACAGGTCACTTACCACGGTAGCCTCTTGGCCGATACGCATATTGGCGATCTGCGTTTCTTTAAAGTTGGCGTCCACCCAGACATGGTCCGGTGCCACTATGGCCATCAGAGGCGTCCCAGGGGAGATCTGTGCCCCCACCTGAACGCTACGGCGTGAAACGAAGCCGGTGATTGGGCTGACGATGCGGGTACGCTGCAGCGCCATCCAGGCGTCGCGCATCTGTGCGGCGGCTTGCAGCACGGCGGGCTGTTTATCCAGCGGGGTATTCAGCACCATCGCCTGATTGGCATTATATTGCTGCACTGCGACTTCCAGTGCCGCTTTGGCATTGTCTACCGCGTCACGCGCATGTTGCAGCTCTTCGCGGCCAATGGCATCGGCGTTGCCCAGCACGATACGACGCTTGAGATCGTTTTCTACCTTGCTCAGCTCGGATTTGCGCAGCGCAATGTTAGCCTGATACTGCTTACCGTTGATCACCAACTGATGCGTTTGGCGCACGCTGTTGGCCAGCGCGGTTTTGGCCCGTTCAAACGCCTGTTCGGCGTCGGTAGGATCCAGCGTTAACAGCACATCGCCTTTGCGGACAAAGTCGGTGTTATCAAAGGTCACGCTGTTCACGCTACCGGAGACCTGTGCCATGATCTGCACCTGATTACCGGCCACGTAGGCATCGTCGGTTTCTTGGTGATGACGCAGCACCAGGAACCAATAAACTAAATAGGCCACACCAATAATCACAAAAATAAACGTCAACAGCAGCAGCCAGAATTTACGCTGCCGTTTTTTGCCAGCCGGTTGCTGCGGGGTTTGAGTTTCCGCACTTGCACTCATGGTATTCTCCACGCTCTAAAATTATGCTTTAGGTTCCGCTGCCGCCGGGGCCTGGTAGCCACCCCCCAACGCGCGTACCAATGCTATCTTCGCCTGCATCAAGTTGCTGCTGGCATTCAGTTGTGCCTGTTGCTGCTGTAATAGCTGCGTCTGGCTGGTCAACAGTTCATCACGCCCAATAATCCCTGCCTGGTATTTGGCGTTGGCGACCCGGTACACATCCTGCATGGATTGGGAGGCAGAGGTTGCCTGCAGCAGCTGCTTGCTACTGCTCTGTTGAATGGTGATGGCGTCGGCCGTTTCCTGTAACGCATTGACGAGCGTTTGGTTATAGGAACCCACCGCCTGATCGTAGAGTGCAGACTCTTCACCCAGCTTGCTGCGTAGCGCACCGGCATGGAAGATTGGCAGGGAAATGGCCGGAACCACGCCCCACGCCTGGCTGGCGGCCTCAAACAGATTCGGGCTGGTGCCGCCGACGTTGGTGGTGGTCAAGCCAGCAAAGGCCGAGATCGACAGGCTAGGGTAAAACTCTTTGCGTGCCGCACTGACCCGTTGGTTATAGGACTCTACCAGTTGGCGCTGTGCCACGATGTCCGGGCGTTTACCCAGTAACTCTGCGGTGAGTTCGCCTTTGGGGGCTAACTGTTCTTCGCTTGGCATGGCCACCGGATGCAGAGACTGCATCGCATTCGGGCCAAGACCGGCCAGGGCGGCCAACTGGTGTTTGAGTTGTTCAATCTGTGACTGCAGCTGGATGATCTGCTGCTTGGCACTGTCTGCTTGTGCCTGGGTCTGTTGCGGGATTTCCACGCCGTAGATCCCGGCTTTATATTGCTTTTGGCGCAGGTCTGCCAGGCGTTGATTGTTATCCACCTCTTGTTGCAGCACATTCTCCAGCGCGTAATTCGCCTGTAACTGGTAATAGGCTGAAGCTACCGAACTGGTCAGCGTCAGAGCGGCCTGTGCCTGCTCGGCACGGGCTGCGTCGATCTGCGCTTTTGCCGCATTGACCTGATTGCGATATTTGCCCCACCAGTCAAACTCATAGGCCAGATTCAGGCCCAAGGAGTTAGAGGACTCATACACCGGGTTGGGCGGATAGCCAAAGCCCAGGTTGGTGTTTTGCGCCACACGCTGACGGTTGATGCTGGCATTCAGATCCAGGTTGGGGCCGTTGGCGGCACTGGCTTCACCTGCCACGCTTTGGGCTTCACGCACGCGAGCGCCCGCCTGTTGCAGCGAAGGTGAGTTTTGCAGCGTCTGGGTCATCAGGCTATCAAGCTGGGGATCGTTAAGCGTGCGCCACCATTGCGGGCTGATGGCAAGCGAGCTGACTTTCGGCTGGGCAAGCTGCAGCTGTTGCGGATCCATCATCTTGGATTGCGGGGCAATATTATCGGTAGATGCGCACCCCGCCAGCAACAGAACGGCGAACAGCGGGGTGAATCTCCAGTTTAACGGGGATCGCATAAAATGATTACCTGAACAGGAATTATTGGGATAACTGTTCTGAAACTTCCATCTGATCCAAACGGGTCAACAATTTGCGCGTCAGCGTTTCAAGCTGCTGCTGCTCCTCGTCGTTCAGCGTAGACCACAGAAAGTGCAGACATTTATGCTGCGGTGGCAGCAATTGTTCGAGAAACGCTTCCCCAGCCTGGGTCATATGCAGATGCAGGCAGCGGCGATCGTGATCGCTTTCCCGGCGCTCAATCCAACCGCGTTTCTCTAGTTCATCGGCAATGCGGGTGGCATTGGTGCGTGACGAACCCAGGGCCGAGCTTAGCTCAGAAGGCTGAATACTGTGGTTTTCCTGCGCATCCAGCGTAATGAGAGCCATAAACAAGGTTTCGTTGATTCCCTGTGCTTTCAGCATTTTATTGCGATTTTCCAACAGCTTGCCTTGCATATGCATGCACAGGCGGGTCAGCAGGATTTCCTGGTATGGGAAGTCTTTCTGACGTTTGGCGCGGAAATTCAGCATTTGCTCTATGGGGGTAAACGAGCTTTCCATAATTTAGTGCCTCATTAATTTCGTTCGGTATAGTAACGATAGTGATTAATAATGTAAATCTTCAGCCAAGGGAATAATTTAGCAATTCGTGTCATTTGTAAGTTGTTTGTAAATGCTTAACGCCACAGACTCTAAGGTCTTGTGATTGAAGGCACAAATTCTGCCGTTCCGCAGGCTGAGATAGGTAAGGTTTGTTTAAGTCACTGGGCGGGGCACTACGGCATCCTGCGGAGGGGATAGAAAGAAAACTTACCTGAGTAAGGTCGTTCATGGTGGTCCGGGGCGCAGGGTGCATAGGTCGCCAATAATTTACCGCGACAATATTACCAGAGTGTAAGTAATTTTCACACCCTGCGGCCTAATAAATTTCCTGGGTTATTATTTTCTTGCTAACTAGATAGTGGCCGGACCCTGCGGGTCATAGCGCTTGCCACGCCACCAGGTCAGCAGATTCAGCACGCACAATACGCCACCAATCGCCGCTACGCCGTTCCAACCAGCATGTTGATAAGCGGCGGCGGAAAGTACTGAACCCACGGCACCCCCGATAAAATAGCTGGTCATGTAACCGGCGGTCAGGCGATTACGCGCCTCCGGCATGATGCGATAAATCACGCTTTGGTTGGTGACATGCACCCCCTGTACCGCCAGATCCAGCACCAGAATGCCGATAATCAGCGCCCAGAGAGAGTACGGGGCCAACGCAATCGGGATCCAGGACAGCAGCAACAGCACCAATCCGACGCTGGTGGTTAGCCCTGCTTTGCCCTTATCGGCCAGATGACCGGCACGTGAGGCTGCCAAGGCGCCAGCAGCACCCACTAGACCAAATAGCCCAATTACGCCTTCGGAATAGTTGAACGGTGGGGAAGCCAGCAGGAAAGCCATTGAGGTCCATAGCACGCTGAAGTTGGCGAACGACAAAGCGCCAATGATCGCGCGGGTACGCAGCAACGGGGTGAAGCAGAACAGGGAAAAGATGGATTTCAGCAACTGCGGGTAGTTCAGGCCGGAATGCAGCTTATAGCGTGGCAAGGCGCGCCACAGCAGCAGGGCCATCAGGATCATCAACACGCTGGCCACCCAGTAGATGGTACGCCAGCCGCCGAGGGCCGCTAAAGCACCGGCGACGGTACGTGCCAGCAGAATGCCGAGCAGCAGGCCGCTCATGATCACACCGACGGTTTTACCGCGTTTTGCCGGGTGCGCCAAGGTGGCGGCGAGTGGCACTAAAAGCTGGGCCACGACGGAGAACAAGCCTGTAAGGGCCGTTCCGAGGATCATCATCGATAGGGTGCTGGAGGATGCGGTGATCAGCATGCCCCCGGCGGCTAACAGCGTCATAAAGACGATCAGCCCGCGGCGCTCAAACATATCGCCCAACGGCACCAGAAACAGCAGGCCAACCGCATAGCCTAGCTGGGCAGCGGTGACGATAAATCCGGCCTGGTTAACCGAGAGATTAAAGTTTTGTGCGATGGTTTCCAGCAGCGGCTGGGCGTAGTAGTTGCTGGCAACCGCCAGGCCGGTGGCCATCGCGATTAACAGCGTCAGTGCAGGGCTAAGCCCCGGGTGTTCGGTTGGTTGGTTCATAGGTCTTCAATAATGGAAATCTGTGATCGAAGTATCAGGCAGAATAGAATGTTAAACCAATGTATAATTTTCATCTTATCCATCTCATTTCACGATAGATAGCATGAATCTAAAACAGATCCGTTATGCCCTGGCGGTGGCCGAGGAGCAGAGCTTTACCCGTGCTGCACAGCGCTGCCATACGGTGCAGTCTGCCCTGAGTCATCAGGTCGCCAAGCTGGAAGAAGAACTCGGTTGTACGCTGTTTGAGCGCACTTCGCGTCGCGTTGAGCTGACCACTGCTGGCCGGGCTTTCATTCAACCGGCGCAGCGGTTGTTGGCCGCCAAGCAGACGTTGGTAGAGGAAGTGGTGGCGGCCGCTGGTACGGTATCCGGTACGCTGACGATTGGCACTATTTCAACCATCAACGCGATTGACCTCACCGAAAGGCTGGGGGAATTCCACCGTCATCATCCGGCGGTGAATATCCGGCTGTACGTTGGCATTAGCGAGGTGTTGCTGGAAGATATTCGCCAGCAGAAGACCGATGTGGCATTTGTTGGCATCTGGCCGGGCGATAAAGACATGCTGCCAGAGTCGCATCGCCAGTTGACCGATGAGCCGCTGGTGGCGTTGGTGGCCGCAGAACATGCTCTGGCGGGGTATCAACGTATCAATCTGCAAACGCTATCAGAAGTGCCGCTGGTGGATTTCTATAGCGGAACCGGGGCACGGCGGCAGACCGACCGGGCCTTCCAGGCGGCAGGGATCAAACGCCATGTGAGCTTTGAGATCGACCATATCGAATGGTTGGAGAATCTGGTACGGCGAGGTTTGGCGGCGGGAATAGTGCCAATTTCCACCGCCCAGCGTTTGAGTTCGCTGGTGGCTATTCCGATCGTCGATGGTCCACGTCGTCAGGTGTATTGCGTGTGGAACTCACCTCTGTCGAAGACGGCCGAACGATTTTTACAGTTTACCGAGATGATGTTGCCGGAATGAGGGCGCAGCGTCTATGCCGCGCCCATGGGGCTATTATGACTTGGCGGCTTCAGCGGCGGTTTTCACCCAGCCGTCAAACGTGGCTTGGTGAGCCTTGATCCAGCCATTGACATGGTTTTGGATATCAGCCTCGGAGGACTGGCCTGCATGCATCCGCAGGTTCTGCGCGTTGACGTCGGCAATCGGCAGTTTCATGATGGCAAACAGCTTGGCGGCGGCAGGGTTGGCCTGCGCCCACTGCTTATTGGCGGCAATATGCATGTTGTTGACCGGGAAGCCATAGTTGGCCCCGTTCGGCAGCTTGGTATCGACATCTTTCAGCTCGCCCGGCAGGGAAGAGAACGGCACCTGTAGCCAGACAACGTCACGCCCTGGCACCATCACATCGCTGACCCAGTACGGCGTCCAGGTGTAATACAGCACCGGCTTGCCTTCTTTGAAGCGGGTGATGGTATCGGAGATCATGGCGGCGTAGTTGCCCTGATTATGCTCAACGGTTTTGCCCAAGCCATAGGCGTCGATATGGTGATTAATCACCGTTTCACAGCCCCAGCCCGGGGTACAGCCGGTCAAGTCGGCCTTGCCGTCACCGTTGGTATCAAACAGCTTGGCAATTTTCGGATCTTTTAGTTGCTCAACGTTGGTAATGTGATACTTCTCGGCGGTTTTTTTGTCGATCAGGTAGCCCTGAGCGGCACCGCTGACGTAAGCCCCTTCACGATAGAATTTTTTATCGCCCCCGGCGGCCTGATACTGATCGGCGTGTAACTGATCCCAGTTCACCGCCAGAAAAGTGGCGTCCCCAGCGGCGATGGAAGTGTAGGCCACGTTGTAGTCCACCTCACGTGGCTCTTTGACGTCATAACCGAGTTTTTCCAATGCCTTGCTGACCAGCAGCGTTTGGAAGGTCTCCTCGGAGATGGTGCTCTGTATCGGTTGTACCGAAATACCTTTTCCTGGCAAATCAGCAGCGGAAGCAACCTGTGAACCAAGCAGTGTGGTAAGGGCAATCGCCCAGATCCCTGTAGTGCGCATAGTTTTTCCTCTGTTATTGATGTTGTTTGGAGATAGCCCGCCAGGGCAGTAAGCCGCTGGCGGGTAGAACGATCAGGCTTTTTTGATAAACGGGCGAGCGATCAACCCGATTGGGCCGTGGGTATACCAGCGGCCTAGCCCTTTACTGCGGCGATCGCGCCCCAGTGACTGGGTGAGGCGATCGAGAATAATGGCCAGAATAACGATACCGACGCCACCTACGGCGGCCAGCCCCATATCCAGGCGGCCAATACCACGCAGCACCATCTGGCCCAGACCGCCTACGGCGATCATCGAGGCGATAACCACCATCGACAGCGCCAGCATCAGCGTCTGGTTAACCCCGGCCATAATGGTTGGCATGGCCAGTGGCAACTGCACTTTAAACAGCAGCTGGCGCGGGCTGGAGCCGAAGGATTCGGCGGCTTCGATCAGATCTTCCGGCACCTGTTTGATGCCCAGGATCGTCAGACGTACGATGGGCGGCAGGGCGAAGATGATCGTGACGACCACCCCCGGCACGTTACCGATACCGAACAGCATGACGATCGGCACCAGATAGACGAAGGCTGGTGTGGTCTGCATGGCATCAAGCAGTGGCCGGATCACCTTGGCGGCATGTTTGCTGCGGGCCAGCCATATGCCCAACGGCAGGCCGATCAGGATGCAGAAGAACAGGGCAGTGAGCACCAGCGCCAGCGTGACCATTGCCTGTGACCAGGCCCCGATAGCGCCGATGGCGACCAATGAAAGCAGCGTGGCGGCCCCCATGCCGAGGCTGGATATCTGCCAGGCGATCAGCGAGAACAGCAAAATGGCGACTGGAGCAGGCATACCCAGCAAAAACTGCTGGAAACCGCTGAGGATGAAATCTACCGGCACGCGAATGCCCTGGAACAGCGGACGGAAGTGCAACACCAGCCAATCAATGGCGTGGGTGACCCAGCTGTCAAACGGCACCCAAGCCTTGTGGAACGGATCCAGCAAGCTAAAGTGCTCGGGCTCCACTGGGGCGCTGTTAAGCCAGTCAGCGCCCGATGCGGCCTGATTAGCGGCATCGTGGGGTACGCTGTCTGCCGGTGCGCCGGTTGACCAGGGATCGCTGCTGGTAGCAGCCTGAGTTGCCGGGGCGTCGTTAGGGGATGTGGCAGCTGTTGCCCATGGATCCTGATAATCACTCATTCGTAGGGCCCTCTTTATCTAAAGCCTGCAGCAGCATGCCTTTGGAAATGATACCGATATAGTTGTTGTCTTCCCCGACCACCGGCACGGCGCAAGGAGCCTGTGCGACCAGTGAGATCAGTTCGCTCAGCGGCATATCCGCCGGAACGGGCAGTGGGGCATCCAGCAAGGCGTCGTCCAGCGTTTGATTGGCCGCCAGCGCCTGCTTGAGAGAGTCTATCGATACCACGCCGATAAATTTCTGGCCGCGTTCAAGCACGTAGCCATAGTCACGGTCTTCATCACGCAGGATCTGCAACGCAGAGCGCGGACCAAAACCGGGGGTCTTACGGATCAGGGTCACCGGGCGACGTTTGGCGATATCTTTGGCACTGAAAACGTGGCTGATATCGACGCCGCGGAAGAAGGTGCGCACATAATCGTTGGCCGGATTATTTAATATTTCATCCGGGGTCCCCACCTGGATCACTTCGCCGCCTTGCATAATGGCAATGCGATCGCCAATACGCATCGCTTCATCCAGATCGTGGGAAATAAAGACGATGGTGCGCTGATGTTTCGCCTGTAATTTGACGAGCTCATCCTGCATCTCGGCACGAATTAATGGGTCCAGCGCAGAGAAGGCTTCATCCATTAACAATATATCCGGATCGTTAGCCATGGCGCGGGCTAAGCCGACACGCTGGCGCATACCACCGGACAGTTCATCGGGATAGGCATTGGCATAATTTTCCAGCCCAACCTGACGCAAAGCGTCCAGCGCTTTTTCCTGGCGTTCCTGTAAAGGAATACCCGCTAATTCCATGCCGAAGGCGGTATTATTTAATACGTTCATATGCGGCATTAAAGCGAATGACTGGAACACCATGCTGATCTTATTACGCCGCACGGTGCGTAGCGCAGCATCGGATATTTTGGATATATCCTCGCCGTCAATCAGCACCTCACCGCGGGTGGGTTCTATCAGACGATTGAGAAGGCGTACCAGGGTGGATTTACCGGAACCGGAAAGCCCCATGATGACAAATATCTCGCCTTCTTCAATGGCCAGAGAGGCGTTCTTGACGCCCAGTGATAACCCCGTTTTTTCCAGCAGCTGGTCTTTCGTCAAACCTTTGTCTATCAGCTTAAATGCGCGTTCCGGGTGCTCACCAAATATCTTATATAAATTTTTAACTTCTAGTTTAATTGCCATGCAATTCGCTGTTTCCTTTGGTTTATTATCAAACGCTAAAATTGTCCTAATAGAAAATAAGAGTGCCCTATACCCTAACACACTGACATTCTGAGACAACCCTCAATGTTCATATCGCAGGATTTTTCTGGTGATACCCGGTTTGATGATTGGGTATAATTACCCGGTTTTTACGCGGTTATTTAACCGTAATGAGCAATGGGTAATGGCAGGATATATTGGTGACTATGGCAACTATTGGCAGGGAATATTGGCAGTGTCAAACGGGTAATTAATGCACGCATGGTAAAGTTCTGCGTGCATTGAGGAACGGCAGGAAAATCAGCAGATTTACCACCGTGGATCAGAGCGTGGGTTCTTCGCTGCTGGTGGGAATAACGACCAGTTCCACTTGCTGCTGCTGTAACACCGATCCCATTGCTGAGGGGGGAGGTAGGTCGGTAAATAACGCGGTCGCCTGTCGGGTATTGCCGATTTCTACTGCCGCCGAAGCATGGAACTTGGTGTGGTCCGCAGCCAGCAGAATATGACGTGAGTGTGCCATCATCGCTTTCACCACGCTGGACTCATTCACGTCAAATTCCAACAGATCGCCGTTGGCTTCGATTGCCCCTACGCTGGTGATCAGATAGTCGGCGCGAAAGCCTTCCACAAAGCTTACGGCGCTGGGGCCGATGATACCGCCGTTATTGGGGCGCAGCGTACCGCCCGGCACCATCACTTCGAACTCGGTGTTTTTATACAGGATATGTGCCACCCGCAGGCTGTTGGTAATGATGCGTAGGTGGCTGTGGTTCATCAGCGCCCGGGCAACATGCTCAACGGTGGTGCCGATGGTGATAAAAATGGTGGAACGATCGGGAATATAATCGGCAATGGCCTCCGCAATGGCTATCTTCTCTTGCGTGTAAGAGAGTTCCCGTTGCTCAAAGGCCGTGTTGACCACACTAGAGGCACGGCCTGCCCCGCCATGATGGCGGCTAATCAGCCCCTGCTCGCTCAGTTTGCGGATATCGCGCCTGACCGTCTGCGTAGACACTTCCAGCAATTGCGCCAGCTCGTCGATGTTCATATAGCCGCGCTTGGCGATCAACTGGATCAGCTGATCGTGGCGTGGGTTGCCGGTAAGTTCAGTCAGACTCATGCTCCACTCCCTTAATATTGTCATGGGCCAACCATATTATACAAAACTGGCCAGGAAAGAGTCAGTTTGATCACAATTGGGGATGCCCGCGCGCCCGCCAGGACGGGTACACTTCAATGCGGCAACTGCATTGGCGTAACGCACCGCCTGAGCTATATCGGGTTGTGAACCCAGGGCTACCGCCAGCGCACCGTGGAAAACGTCTCCAGCTCCCGTGGTATCCACCACCTCAACCGGAAAGCCTGGCTGATGTTTCAGTTGAGCGTTTTCCAACCAGAAACAGCCATGTTTACCCTGAGTGACATAAACTTGTCCGTTTTTGTCATTTTTTGCTGCACGCAATCCCTGCTCGATATCCGTTTTTCCTGCCATCCGCAGCAAACCAGGCTCGGAGAAGGCAGCATGGTCGGCCAAAGCAACCAGCGGGCGGATATCCTGCGGTGTGACATCGGCGTCCAACAGGGTAGTGACACCTGCGCGCCGGGCCAAGGTGAAGGCAGTCAGCGCGCCCTGATGCCAACGCACGTCCGCCAACACCACATCGTAATGGCTAAAGTCGATGTTATGCAGCCATTCGGCATCCTCGGGTAAGTCTGGGCTGGGATGGTTGATGATCATGCGTTCTCCCTGGGCATCCACCAGCACAGCCGATTGTGATGAGCGCGCCTGTGGGCAACGGCGCGCATGCCTGACATTCACGCCATAGCTGCCTAACTCGGCCAACAGGGTTTTCCCGGTAGCATCGTCTCCGACCCGGCCAATGAAATCTACCTCTGCACCCAATCTGGCTGCGGCTACCGCAGCCGTTGCCGCTGGGCCTCCGCCAATTTCGCGGTAGTCGGTGGCAACATATTTCCCCCCGCCTTCAGGCAGTTTCTCTACGTAATACAGGCGGTCTTGCACTGCAATGCCTACGCATGCGATTCGAGTCATGGTCTGGATCCCTGGATGTTGAACTGTGTAAGCGAACGGTTTTCAGCAAAAAGTGGCTACCGATCACGCTGCCACCATTTTAATTCACTCAAATGTTAAAAGAGTGACGGCTGTCAATTTTTTGACCATAAATTACAAATACGATCAAAAACAGACAAAAACGGTCTGATTTGTGGCCGGTGAGATGACACAGACATGACACTAGTAACCAACAGGAGAGAACCATGGCACAGATCGCATTTATCGGGCTAGGGCAAATGGGCGCGCCGATGGCCAGCAACCTGATCAAGCAGGGGCACCGGCTGAACGTTTTTGATATCAGCCCGGCGGCGGTCAGCACCTTGGTTGCTCAGGGGGCCAAGGCGGCAACCAGCCCGGCGCAGGCGGTACAGGACGCGGAGTTCGTCATCACCATGTTGCCTAACGGCGAACTGGTACATGAGGTGCTATTTGGTGCCGAGGGGGTGTGCTGCACCTTATCGCCTGCGGCATTGGTGATGGATATGTCCACCATCCACCCAATGCAAACGGATCGGCTGATTGCCCAGATGCAGGCTCGGGGTTTTAGCCTGATGGATGCCCCGGTCGGGCGGACTTCAGACCATGCTCAGGCTGGCACGTTGCTGATCCTGGCCGGTGGGACTGCCGAGCAGGTGGAGCGTGCGACGCCAGTGCTGATGGCGATGGGCTCGGAGCTGATCAACGCCGGTGGGCCGGGCATGGGGATCCGCGTGAAGCTGATCAACAACTACATGAGCATCGCGCTCAACGCGCTGTCTGCCGAAGCTGCGGTGCTGTGCGAGGCGCTGGGGCTGTCGTTTGACGTTGCGCTGCAAGTGATGAGCGGCACACCGGCAGGCAAGGGGCATTTCACCACCACTTGGCCAAACAAGGTGCTGAAGGGCGATCTCAGCCCGGCGTTCATGATCGATCTGGCGCACAAGGATCTGGGCATTGCGTTGGATGTGGCCAATCAGTTGCACGTTGCCATGCCGATGGGCGCAGCCTCACGCGAGGTTTACAGCCAGGCGCGGGCCAGCGGGCGTGGGCGTCAGGATTGGAGTGCCATTTTGGAACAGGTTCGGGCTGCTTCGGGCAGAGCGGATCACGCGTAACACTTAACGTAATTGCGGTTGCTATGCAGCGCGCAGAGGGGAGAAGAAATGCCTTATTTATCTGGTAACACCATGATCCAACATGCATGGGAAAACGGCTATGCCATCGGCGCGTTCAGCGCACACAACGCCGAAACCATTCGCGCCATTTTGCTGGCAGCCGAACAGGAGCAGGCCCCGATCATGATCCAGGTGGGGCAGAAAGTGATTAGCGTGATGGGGCTGGAGCCCATGAAGGCGATGATCGATGCGTTTATGCACGATATCACGGTGCCGGTGTGCATCCACCTGGATCACAGCCGCAGCTTCGAACAGACCATGCAGGCGGTGCAGGCCGGGTTCCAGTCGGTGATGTTTGACGGCTCTCACCTGTCATTTGACGAAAACGTGCGGATCACCCGTGCCGTGGCGGATGTGGCCCACGCGCTGAACATTGGGGTCGAAGGTGAGATCGGCAAGATCGGCGGCACCGAGGATGATATTTCGGTCGACGAAAAAGACGCCCTGATCACCAGCAGTGACGAAGCGCTGCAGTTTGCTCAATCGACCACGGTGGATTATCTGGCAGTGTCCATCGGCACCGCTCACGGCCTGTACAAACAGGAGCCCAAGCTGGCGTTCGAACGCCTGCAAGAGATCCGCGAGATCGTCAAAAAACCGATTGTGCTGCACGGTGGCTCTGGCGTACCAGACGATCAGATCCGCAAGGCGGTTTCACTGGGCGTTGCCAAGGTGAACGTGGACACCGAACTGCGGCAGGCCTTCACCCAGGGCATGGCTGAAGTGCTCGACAAGGATCCGCACGAGTTTGTCTTGGCGGTGTCGCTCGGGCATGGCCGTGATGTGATGCAGGCCAAGGTCGCCGAAAAAATCAGGCTGTTTGGCAGCCAGGGTAAAGCCGCTCAGTTTTAAGCATCCGTTGCGCGGCAAACTGCCGCGCTCACCATAGGGCACAGATTATGACAACCATTCAACGCCAGCATTTTGGCGAACATCAAGGGCAGGCCGTTTCCCTTTTCACGCTGACCAATGCCAACGGGATGCGGCTGTGTGTGACCGATTACGGCTGCATCATTACTCAGCTTTGGGTGCCGGATCGCCATGGGCAAGCGGAAGATGTCGTGATGGGGTTCGACAATTTGGCGGCTTATCAGGCCGGGCATCCGTTCTTCGGCGCGATTGCCGGGCGCTGTGCCAACCGTATTGCTGGTGGCCGTTTCAGCATCGACGGTCAGGAATCTATTCTGGCCACCAACGAGCTTCCTACCGGACAACACCTGCACGGCGGACGTCGGGGTTTTGACAAATATGTCTGGCAGGCACAGGAAGACGGCGACGGCATTATTTTCAGCCGTACCTCTATCGATGGTGAGGAAGGCTATCCGGGCAATCTGCAGGTTAGCCACCGCATCGGCCTGACGGAAGATAACGTGATGACGCTGAGCTTTGAGGCACAGACCGATAAGCCGACGCTGGTCAACCTGGTCAATCACAGCCACTACAACCTGCGCGGGCATCAGCACCTGATCCACGATCAGCAGCTCAAGATCGACGCCGACTTCATGACGCCGGTAGATGAAACCACCATGCTGCCCACCGGTGAAATCCGCCGTGTTGCCGGGACGGCATTTGATTTCCGCAACGCCCGTCGTCTTGGGGACGCCATGCTGCACCGCCCGGCGCAGGATTTTGATATGAACTACGTGCTTAAACCTGGCGATGGTGCTTTGCATCCCGCCGCCAGCCTGATTTGTCCGCAGACCGGGCGAGTGATGGAAGTACACACCTCGCTGCCGGGCGTGCAGTTTTATAACGCCTTCAAGCTTTCCAACAAGATCTGGAATGGCAAGGCTGGCCATCGCTATCAGGCGTTTTCCGGCATCTGCCTTGAAACCCAGGCGTTCCCAGACAGCATTCACCACGCCCATTTTGGCAACGTGGTGCTGCGCCCAGGGGAAAACTATTACAGCCAGACTGAACACCGCTTCAGCACCGTGGCATAGATTTATTCGATTACTGGAAGCAATGTGATGAAAAATAAAGCAAAAGTGGGCGTGTTGGCGCTTGGCCGCGCGACCTTCGATGTGCCCTACGCGCAAGAGATGCTGGCGCAAGCCTGGCAGGCGCTGAGCGGGATGGATATCGAGCTGGTGGGGGAACCGGTATTACAGTTTGATGCCGAATCGGCTCTGCAAATACTGCCCGCACTCAAACAGGCCGATCTCGATCTGCTACTGATCCTGCAAGTGACCTTTACCGATGCCTCCCTCACCACCGAAGTGGTGCGTGATTTCCCGGTGCCCACGGCGATGTGGTCATTCCCGGAAGCCCGTACCGGTGGCCGTTTGCGTCTGAACTCTTTCTGCGGGGTGAATCTGGCTTGCCATGCCCTGAGCCGTGAAGCCATCAACGTGCAAACGCTGCACGGCCTGCCGGACGACAGCCGGGTGATTAACGAATTACAGCAGTTGGCGCAGGCCGCGGCGATCGTTAAGCGCTTCAAACAGGCCAAGGTGATGGTGATTGGTGAACACCCGCTGGGTTTTGACGCCTGCAACTACAACCAACAACAACTGACGCAGCACTTTGGCGTTGAGGTGACTCGCCAGCCGGTGCTGGAATTTATTGAAGAGGTGAAGGCGCTGCCGGACAGCGTGGCCGATGCGCCTTATGCGCGCCGTGCCAAGGATTTCCCTAACCTGGCAGAGATGGATCAAACGGCCACCCGCAAAACGCTCAAGGTTTACTCTGCCCTGCGTGAAAAAGCGCAGCGTGCAGGTTACACCGGCATTGCCGTGCGCTGTTGGCCGGATTTCTTTACCGATTACGGCTGCGCTGCCTGCGGGGCGTTGGCGTTGATGAACGAAGATAAAGTGCCGTGTGGCTGTGAAGCCGACATGTTTGGCGTGCTCTCTTCGCTGATGGCGCAGTGGGCCTCTGGCAATGCGGCGTTCAATACCGACCTGGTGGATATCGATCCGCAGGATAACAGCGTGGTGTTCTGGCACTGCGGGCAGGCACCGATCGAAATGGCCGATCGCGATGGCCCGGTGCAGGCCACCATCCACTCCAACCGCAAGCTTCCTCTGCTGTCTGAGTTTGCTCTCAAACCGGGGCGCATCACGCTATGTCGCATCACTCAGGGTGAGGGCAAGCTGCGCCTGATGCTGGCCGGTGGCGAAATGATCAAGGCTCCGCTGGCGTTTTCCGGCACAGCCGGGACGGCGCGCCTGGATGTGGATGCAGACACTTACCGCCAGCGCCTGATTGCGGCGGGTATGGAGCACCACACCTCGCTGGTTTACGGCGAGCACCGCCCGCTGCTGCGCAAAGTGGCCGGTCTGCTTGGTTTGGACGTGATTGAACTGACCTGAGCGGGCGACCAACGCTTGGAAAAATACGGTATTTAACCTTTTGGAGAATGGATCATGGTTTCTCAGCAAGGCTTGGAACTCACGCAACACGCAGGTGGATTTACGTTGACCTTTCAGCAGCGTGTGCTGATACAACACACGGCTGCGGCTCCGTGCCTGTGGATTGGGCGCGGCAAGGCGGATATCGAGATGTTCCGCGGCAACTTCAGCATCAAAGACCAGCTCAGTGAAAAACTGGCGCTGACCGAAACCCAGATCGTCCCGCAGGGCAAAGGCTGGCTGATCCGCTTTAGCCGGGGCGATGTGGCCCAGTGCACGCTGGCAATCACTACCGATGCGCAAGGGCGGTTGGAAATGCAGCTGCGCAACAGCGACGAGCAGAACAACCGAATGTGGTTGCGCCTGGCTGCCCAGCAGCAAGATCACGTTTATGGCTGCGGCGAACAGTTTTCCTATTTCGACCTGCGCGGCAAACCTTTCCCGTTATGGACCAGCGAGCAGGGGGTTGGGCGTAACAAGCAGACCTACGTTACCTGGCAGGCAGACTGCCAGGAAAACGCCGGTGGTGATTACTACTGGACCTTCTTCCCGCAGCCGACGTTTGTCAGTAGCCAGAAATATTACTGCCACGTAGAAAACAGCTGCTACATGAACTTCGATTTTTCTGCCCCAGAGTTCCATGAACTGGCGATCTGGCAGGATCAGGCGGTGTTGCGCTTTGACTGCGCCGACAGCTACATCAGCCTGTTGGAAAAGCTGACCGCGTTGCTTGGCCGCCAGCCGGAACTGCCGGACTGGGTGTATGACGGCGTCATCCTGGGCATTCAGGGCGGCACCGAGGTCTGCCAACAGAAGCTGGACGTGATGCGCGAGCACGGTGTCAAGGTTAGCGGGATCTGGGCGCAGGACTGGGAAGGACGGCGGATCACCTCTTTTGGCAAACGCCTGATGTGGAACTGGCGCTGGGACAGCGAGCTGTACCCGGAACTGGATAAGCGCATCCCGCAGTGGAAGAAGGAGGGGGTACATTTTCTGGGGTACATCAACCCTTACGTGGCCATCGAGAAAGAGCTGTATGCCGAGGCGGCAGAAAAAGGCTATCTGACCAAGGATTACGACGGCAAAGACTATCAGGTCGAGTTTGGCGAGTTCTATGCTGGCGTAGTCGATCTCACCAAGCCTGAAGCTTATGACTGGTACAAGAACGTCATTAAAAAGAACCTGATTGAGTTTGGCCTCGACGGCTGGATGGCGGACTTCGGCGAATATCTGCCGACCGATACCGTTTTGCATAACGGCATCGATGCGGAAATCATGCATAACGCCTGGCCAGCACTGTGGGCCAAGTGCAACTACGACGCGCTGGAAGAATGCGGCAAGCTGGGCGAGATCCTGTTCTTTATGCGCGCGGGCTACACCGGCAGCCAGAAGTATTCGGTGATGATGTGGGCGGGCGATCAGAACGTGGACTGGAGCCTGGACGACGGCCTGGCTTCGGTGATCCCGGCGGCACTGTCGCTGGCGATGACCGGCCACGGTCTGCACCACAGCGATATCGGCGGTTACACCACGCTGTTTGAGATGAAACGCAGTAAAGAACTGCTGATGCGCTGGTGCGAGTTCTGCGCTTTCACGCCGATGATGCGTACCCATGAAGGTAACCGCCCAGATGACAACTGGCAGTTCGATCATGATGTGGAAACCATCCGCCAGTTTGCCCGCATGAGCCAGGTCTTCACCTCCCTCAAGCCGTACATCAAGCAGGCGGTGGCGCTCAATGCGCAGTCCGGCTTACCGGTGATGCGCCCGCTGTTTCTGCACTACGAAGACGATGCCCACACCTACAGCCTGAAATACCAATACCTGTTTGGCCGCGATCTGCTGGTGGCCCCGGTGCATGAAGAAGGGCGCACCGACTGGACGCTCTACCTGCCGCAGGATAGCTGGATCAACCTGTGGACCGGTGAGCGGCATAGCGGAGGGGCAGAGGTGACGATAGCAGCACCAATGGGCCAACCGCCGGTGTTCTATCGGGCGGATAGCGAATGGGCGGAGCTGTTTGCCTCGCTACGCACGCTGTAATCACCAACTGTCAGCCGCCCGTTGCCCAACCGGCAAGGGCGGCTATCTCTGGGAATAGGTGTTTTCCAAGGAGAATCACCATGAGTGAAACTAACCAGGATCCGGTGAAGCTGATATTGCCCCTGCGCGAGAAATTCGCCTATGGCATGGGCGATGTCGGTTCCAACCTGCTGTTGTGTGTCGGCACGCTGTATCTGCTGAAATTCTATACCGACGTGTTGGGGATCCCCGCCGCGTGGGGCGGGCTGATCTTTCTCATCTCGCGTTTTTTTACCGCCTTTACCGACATGGGGACCGGGCTGATGCTCGATTCCCGGCGCAATATTGGCCCCAAAGGCAAGTTCCGGCCATTTATTCTTTATGCCTCAATGCCGGTGGCGTTGCTGGTGGTGGCCAATTTTATCGGCGTGGGCGCTTCGTTGGATGTCACCATTAAAACGGTGATCGCCACGCTGATCTTTATGGCGTTCGGGCTGTTCTTCAGCATGATGAACTGCTCCTACGGCGCGATGGTGCCTGCGATGACCAAAAACCCGCAGGAACGTGCGCAACTGGCTGCCTGGCGGCAGGGCGGGGCGACGGTGGGTTTGTTGTTGTGTACCGTAGCGTTTGTGCCGATCCTGTCGCTGTTTGACGGGCGCCCACAGGTGGGTTATCTAGTGGGGGCGGCTATCTTCGCTTTCGTCGGCATGCTGTGCATGTGGTGGTGCTATTCCGGCGTCAAAGAGCGTTATGTCGAGATCCCGAAACCGGGTGCACCCAAGCCGGGTCTGTTGCAGTCCTTCAAGGCGATCGCCGGTAACAAACCGCTGTTCGTGCTGTGCGTGGCCAACCTGTGCACGCTGGCGGGCTTTAACATCAAGCTGGCGATCCAGATCTACTACACCCAATACGTCCTCAACGATATCACCCTGCTGTCCTATATGGGTTTCTTCAGCATGGGCTGCATCATGCTTGGGGTACTGCTGGTTCCGACGGTGGTGAAACGCTTTGGCAAGAAAAACGTCTATCTGGGTGGCCTGTCGCTGTGGATCCTGGGCGATGCCATGAACTATATGTGGGGCAATACCTCCACGCTGTTTGTGTTGTTCTCCTGCCTGGCGTTCTTCGGTACGGCCTTCGTCAACAGCCTCAACTGGGCGCTGGTGTCGGACACCGTGGAATACGGTGAGTGGAAAACCGGCGTGCGTTCGGAAGGCACGGTTTATACCGGCTTTACCTTCTTTCGCAAGGTTTCCCAAGGGCTGGCAGGCTTCTTCCCTGGCGTGATGCTGGCCTATATCGGCTATGTTCCCAACGTGGCGCAGGGGCCTGGCACGCTGGAAGGCTTGCGGCAGCTGATCTTCCTCTATCCCTGTGGCCTGGCCGTGCTGACCGCATTGACCATGGGGCTGTTCTATCACCTGACGGAGAAGAACTACCTCAAGATCGTCGGTGAGCTGGAAGAGCGCAAGCGGGTACCAAGCCCGGCGCTATAAGCAGCCAGGTGTTAATCGGGGCGAATGTATTCGCCCTTGTAACAAGAAAGACGCAGGGTGTAAGACAATAATAAGGATCTGCCAGATGGCCAACTCTCTATCCTACCAAGATCCCGTTACGCTACGGTTGCCGCTGCGCGAAAAGTTCGCCTACGGCATGGGGGACTTCGGTTCCAACCTGATGCTGTGTATCGGTACCCTGTATTTGCTGAAGTTCTATACCGATATTCTGGGATTACCCGCCATCTACGGCGGCGTGATCTTTTTGATCGCCAAATTCTTCACCGCCTTCACCGATATGCTGACCGGCGTGCTGCTGGATTCCCGGCGTAATATCGGTGCCAAGGGCAAGTTCAGGCCGTTTATCTTCTATGCTTCGCTGCCAGTAGCCTTGCTGGCCGTGGCCAACTTCCTCAATAGCGGGTTCAGCCTGAATACCAAAACCGTCCTGGCCACCGTACTGTTTATGCTGTTCGGCCTGTTCTACAGCCTGATGAACTGCTCCTATGGGGCGATGGTGCCAGCCATCACCAAAAACCCGCAGGAGCGTGCGCACCTTGCCGCTTGGCGGCAGGGAGGTGCAACGTTGGGGCTGCTGTTATGCACCGTGGGCTTTGTCCCGATCCAGATGTTGTTCACTTCACGCCCGGAGATAGGCTATCTGGTTGCCGCAGTGGTGTTTGCGACCTGTGGTGTGTTTTGCATGTGGTGGTGCCATGCCGGGGTCAAAGAGCGCTATGTTGATGTGGTACCGGCGCATCATAAACCTGGCATCTTCAAATCCTTCCGCGCCATTTTCCAGAACCCGCCGTTGCTGGTGCTGTGCATCGCCAACCTGTGTACGCTGGCAGCGTTTAATATCAAGTTGGCGATCCAGGTCTATTACACCCAATACGTATTGCACGATATCCATTTGCTGTCCTATATGGGCTTTTTCAGCATGGGCTGCATTTTGATTGGCGTGCTGATGGTGCCAGCGGCAGTGAAGCGTTTTGGTAAAAAGCGGGTCTACCTGGGTGGCCTGTTGCTGTGGTGCCTGGGAGATCTGTGTAACTACGCCTGGGGCGACAGCTCGCTCTCTTTCGTAGCGTTCTCCTGCATGGCCTTCTTCGGCACGGCCTTCGTCAACAGCCTGAACTGGGCGCTGGTGCCCGATACCGTTGATTACGGCGAATGGAAAACCGGCATCCGCGCGGAAGGCTCGGTGTATACCGGCTATACCTTTTCACGCAAGATCTCCGCCGCGCTAGCCGGATTGTTACCGGGCATTATGTTGACGCAGATCGGCTACATACCGAATGTTGAGCAGTCTGCCTCGGTGCTGAAAGGCCTGCGCGAGTTAATCTTTATTTATCCCTGCGTATTGGCGATGGTTGCCGCCGTCATGATGGGGTTTTTCTATAAGTTGAATGAGCAGCTATTTATGCAAATCATCACCGAGATTAATCACAAAAAAGGAAACCGCGACCAACAGGCCGAGCCTCATCCGGCAATCAATACGGCAATAATCAAAGAAGTCTAAGCCACAGCATTACCAATAATAACGCACAGCTGTCATGCCTAACGGCATGACGGCGGGATTTCTGCATGCTTTTATCAGGAACAATGTCACAAGGAAATTTAACCATGTCTACTTTCTGGGGTTCTAGCAGCAATAAAACCAAGACGATACTGCTGGTGGCGGCGTTGTTTGCCTCAGCCAGCGCTCAGGCCGGACGCGCCTATCTGGAAACTCGTGAGGCTTATAATACCGCCTCGGAATTAAACGAAATCATCCTGCGCGGCGGCTATAATTTTGATGGTGGAGCCGGTGTGATGGCCACCAACGCCTATAACATTGGCAAGTTTGATCAGCTTAAGCACAGCTATAACGAGCTGGAGGGTTGGTATCCTCTGTTCCGGCCAACGGATAAATGGACGGTGTCTCCTGGTGGCCTGGTCAACTCGAGTAGTGCGGGTTCTGGCGGTGCTATCTATCTGGACAACAACTATAAATTCCTGCCGTTTTTCAACCTGACCGTGCGTTATCGCTATAACCATAATAACTACGATTCCATCGATTTTAACGGCAACCCAGCACGTAATGATACCCATGAAATTGCCAACTACTGGAACTTTAAGCTCAGCGATGAGTTAAATTATACCTTCGAGCCACATTACTTTATCCGGGTTAACGATTTCCACAGTAAGAATGGCAAGAGTCACCATTGGGAGATCACCAATAAGTTCAGCTATAAAATCGATACCCATTGGATGCCCTATCTGGAGCTGCAATGGTTGGACCGCTGGAACGATTATAATAAGGAGCAGTATCGTATCCGCGTAGGGTTGCGGTATACCTTTTAAGCCACACCAATAAAAAACCCGGCCAAGTCTTGGCCGGGTAAAAAGAGCTGAATGTAACATTGATGCCGATATCGAAGGGGATATCTGTGAATCAGCATAACCCCGCAATATGACAGGCAGATGTCAGCCTAAGTCTTGCGGTATAGACGACGAGGATGACCGATATTGCCGTAGAGCATTTCAACGTGCACAAACTGGGTTGCTACGCAGTATTCCAGATAGCGGCGTGCGGTGGTTTTGCTAATGCCGGCGTGTGCCACCACGTCTTCCACCGCGTGGGCTACCTCTGGCTGCTCGATGAACAACGCCTGCACCAACTCCAGGGTGATGGTTTCAATCCCTTTGGCGCTGGGTTCGTTGGAAAACTGCTTGGACTGCAGGTTATATAGCGCATCAACGCTGCTCTGGTCGATGACCTTGAAGGTGCGTTGGGTCTGCACAAACTGCATAAAGCGTTCCAGCGAATTGCGCAGCCGCTTATAGGATACCGGTTTGATGATGTAGTCGAAGGCCCCGTTGCGGATCGCCTGGCTACAGGTATTCATATCGCTGGCGGCGGTGATAAAAATCACCGAGCAGCCGGGCTTTTTCACCGCGGCTTCTTCCATTAGCGCAATCCCCTGGCCGTCCGGCAGAAAGTTGTCCAGCAGGATCAACCGGGGCTGGTGAGCATTCACTTTTGCTCTGGCTTCCGCCAGAGTCGCGGCATAGGCCACCACCCGCAGGTTGAAATGTTTCTCAAGAAATTCGGCGTGTAGCGTGGCCAGTTGCGGCTCGTCTTCCACGATCAGAACGTCCAGTGTCTCAGGTTGCATAGGTCGGATCCGGGTGCTTAAGCTTTGGGGATAAACAGCGAGAAAATGGCGCCGTGCGGATCGTTGTCCGACACTTCGATGCTGCCATGTGCCTGAGCGACGTGGCTGGCCACCAGGTGCAGGCCGATACCGTGGTCGCCCTTATCTTTGGTTGTCACGCCTTGTTCAAACAGCGTATCACGAACCTGCGGTGCAATCCCGGTGCCGCGATCGGCCACTTCGATCACCAGCTCGTTGCTGCTGTCATTGATATAGAGTTCTACCGCTTCGTGCGGCGCTGCGCAACGCAGCGTAGCATCGAACGCATTATCCAACAGGTTGCCAATAATCGACATCAGCTCGGTTTCATTCAGCGCGGCGGGGATTTGGCGCAGCTGGCAGGCGGGGTCGAAGCGGAGTTCAATGCCTTTTTCCCGTGCGCTGGAGTATTTGCCCAACAGCAGGCCACACAAGGCGGCGGAGCTGAAGCGCTGGGAAATGAAATCGAGGATCTCCTGCGCACCTTCCGACTGGGCCTCCACATAGCGGACGGCTTCGTCATAACGTTGCATATGCAGCAAGCCAGCGAGCGTGGCCGTCCAGTTCAGCTGTTCGTGGCGCATGATGCGCAGGTTGTCAGCATAGCGTTTTACCTGGCTAAGCTGGCTGCTGAGGGTGTTGATGTCGTTCTTGTCGCGAAAGCTGATCACCCAACCCTGTAGCTCATCTTCCTGCATGATCCGCACCCGGCTGGCAATGACTCGCACATGGTTGAAACGGCACACCTCGTCATGGGTGTCGTGCCCCAGCTGCGTAGCGGCAAAGAAATCGGGCTGCGACTGGATGATCTCACCGATATGCTGGCCCAACAGATTATTGGCCGGTTGGCGCAGGTCCAGCAGCTCACGCGCGGCGTGGTTAATGGTGATGATGCGCAGTTGCGGATCTATGGCGATCACCCCTTCATAGATAGCTTCCAGCAGGGCTTTTTGCTGGCGCACCAGCAGCGCGATCTCTTTCGGCTCTAATGAAAACATCTGGCGTTTCAGGTTTTTCGATAATAGCCAGGAAAAGATAAACAGTGCCATCAATAGCAAAACGATCGAGGCCACGATCTGGGTCAGCGTATGGGCATTTAAACTGTCGATATGGGATTTAAGATACCCGACGGAAACAATACCGATCACCCGGTTATTGTCATCCACAATCGGTGCCTTGCTGCGTAATGAAATACCGATCCCCCCATTGCGGATCGAGATAATGCTTTTGCCTTCCAGCACTTCTTTATTATCGCCCCCCACCATGGGGGTGCCCAAACGGTCGGCGTGTTCGGAATGGTAAAGGTGAATGGTATGGCTATCGCCGATCACAATATAGCTGGCATCGCTGCTGGCGCGGATTTTTTTCATCAGTGTAGCGATATATTGCGTGTCGTTATTTTCAACTGCGGTGACCAGGGAGGGGATCAGCGCAATCTCACGTGCCTGCACTTGGGCACGGGCACCCAGATCCCGGTGCAATTGCGCATCTAGTTTGTAGTAAGTGTAAACACCGATCAGCGTCAGCAACACGCAGGAAAAGGCGACCAGGCACAGGAACAGCTTGATATGAAAAGAGAGTTTGATGTGCATGGTTTGCCGCGAGTCCTGGTGTCCGTTTGGGTGACTACCCTATCATGAGTCGCCCTTGAAGTAATATTGCCCAAGATCAAGTTGTGAGCAGCGGCACGGCTTTATTGTAAGGAGGAATGAAAACAAACCTATTATTAAACCCATTAACTCCACAGGTTATTTTACATAAATCGTATTAACACCATAGAAACCATAATCCCCATTAAAAACCCTTGTTTATTTTGAACAAAATCACAGCGGTGACTCCAAGCGTTTCTCTATGATGGCCGAACAAACAATAAGAGGCCAGATTATGAGCACAACCGATGATTCCTACCTCGTTACCAAAGATAAAACTGCCGATA
Organism: Serratia sp. JSRIV006; assembly: GCF_019968685.1. Taxonomy (NCBI): domain Bacteria; kingdom Pseudomonadati; phylum Pseudomonadota; class Gammaproteobacteria; order Enterobacterales; family Yersiniaceae; genus Serratia; species Serratia sp. JSRIV006. Next base: position 4,362,472 of record NZ_CP074137.1, on the reverse strand, counting down.
TTCCGCTGCGCGAAAAGTGGTGGCATATTCTGGATAATTACAAAATAGGAATTATACCGCTGCCCTTCTTCGTGCTGGCAGGAGTGCTGATCCTGCTCGATTGCCTGGCAGGGAAATTACCCAGCGATATCGTGGTGATGGTGGCGACGCTGGCGTTCTTCGGCTTTGCCTGTGGTGAGTTTGGCAAGCGTCTGCCGCTGGTGGGGAAAATGGGGGCTGCCGCCATCTGCGCCACCTTTATACCTTCCGCACTGGTGCACTATGGTTTGCTGCCGGACGTGGTGGTTGAATCCACCACCAAATTCTACAAGTCGACCAATATTCTTTATCTTTACATCTGCTGCATCATCGTCGGCAGCATTATGAGCATGAACCGCCAAGTGCTGATCCAGGGTTTCCTGCGTATCTTTGTGCCGATGTTGTGCGGTGAGGTTGCCGGTATGCTGGTCGGGATGGCGGTGGGTATGGCGTTGGGCCTGGATCCGTTCCAGATCTTCTTCTTCCTGATCCTGCCGATCATGGCCGGTGGCGTGGGGGAAGGGGCGATCCCATTGTCGATGGGCTATGCCGCCATTTTGCATATGGAGCAGGGCGTAGCCTTGGGGCGTATCCTGCCGATCGTGATGTTGGGTAGCCTGACGGCTATCGTGATTGCTGGCCTGCTGAACCAAGTGGGGAAACGCTATCCGCACCTTACCGGCGAAGGCAGCCTGATGCCGAGCAAGCAGGGTGATAGCGAGGTCGCGGCAACCGAGAAACTGAGCGGTAACGTGGATGTTGCCACGATCGCCTGTGGCGCGCTGCTGGCTATCCTGCTGTATATGGTGGGCATGTTGTTACACCGGCTGATCGGCTTGCCGGCCCCGGTAGGGATGCTGTTTGCCGCGGTGGCGGTGAAGCTGGCACACGGCGTTTCGCCACGTATTCAGCAAGGATCGCAGGTGGTGTATAAATTCTTCCGCACCGCCGTGACCTATCCGATCCTGTTTGCCGTAGGGGTTGCTATTACGCCGTGGCAAGAGCTGGTGGATGCCTTCACCGTACAGAACCTGATTGTGATCGTGGCCACGGTAAGCACGCTGGTGGCCACCGGTTTCCTGGTTGGCAAGAAGATTGGTATGCATCCGATCGACGTGGCCATTGTTTCCTGCTGCCAGAGCGGACAAGGCGGAACCGGTGACGTGGCGATCCTGACTGCGGGCAACCGGATGTCACTGATGCCGTTTGCCCAGATCGCAACGCGCATCGGCGGAGCGATCAACGTTTCGCTGTCGCTGCTGGTGCTGTCGCATTTCTATTGATGACCCCTCACCCCAACCCTCTCCCACAGGGCTGAGTGATCCCCAGTAATATGGTCAGCATCCCATGACCATATTACTGTACTCATTCCCTAACTTTTTCAGCATATTAACTATATTCATCCGTCTCACTATTCCCGCTCTGTCTCTCAGGACCTCACCAGCAAGCCTCAGATACGACAGGATCCGTCTCCCTTTCTCACTATTTGCCTGATAATGCCTATGAAGTTGTTTCTTTTCCGCCATATACCCCGTCAGCCACATCACCAGGCTGGCCATCGCTGCCACTACACTCAGAACCGCCAGGCGACCCCAGCCCTGGCTGCGGCTTAGTCTCAGCCCATATCCGAAGCGCGGACTTTTTTCGTCGCGGAAGTTCTGCTCTATCTGCATCCGACGACTGTACAGGGTCATTATCTGATGAGGCTCCAGGCCTTCAACATTACTGAACAGCAACCACGGTTCCTGAGCGCTACTTCGATGCTCTTTCTCCGTTTTTGACCGTCTGCCTTTTCCGTGACGTCCCGCCGATGGGCGCTTTTGCAGATAAAAGCTACCGTAACAAGGCATCCTCGGCTTACGAGCAAGTACACCGTAACCGACTTTTATGGGAGTGCTCTCCGCCTGCAAGTCACTGATTTTCATCCAGCGGGTGCTTCCTTCCAACTGGAAGCAGACGAGCCCTCTGACCCTGCCCGTAAAACACCAGCCCAGTTGGCTTATGTGCCTGAACCAGTCAGTTCTGAAGCCCGCATCCGTGATTATTGTGACGGGTTTTCCGTCGGGAATGGCCGCGTGGAGACGGTCAAGGAAGGCGCACTGAACCTGGCTGTTTTGTGCCAGCCAGGCGGGCACCACTTCGCTCATCAGAGGGAGGGAACGGCCATTACAGACTAGGCTTGCTCGCAGCAGATGCCAGTTTTTGTCATGCCATCCGCTCCAGTCGACAGCAATAACGCAGAACGGCATCAGTGAGGTGATAGACCGCGTAAGCATCTGTTGAATAAGGGGAAGTTCGTGATGAATAGCGGTATTACCGAGGGCCCGATCGACACGTTTAATTTTATTTTTGACGTGAGCTCTGCCTGGAAGCGAACGGCCGAGACTGGTTAGCGTCAAGTCAGCGCCGTTGCAAAGTGCAATGGCCATAGAGATAAGTACATTGATCCGAAAGGAATGAATACCACGTAAAGACGCGGAGAAAAATTTCTGGCAAACTGTTTGTAAAGGCACGATGAGGTCTCTTCTGTTTTGTTAGCGCAACCAGTAGATCACACTTCATCGTGCCTTTCATTTTTTTGTGGGGATTCCTCAGCCCACAGGGAGAGGGAGCTGAAAGCCCCTGCTCTGTTGGGAGATAGGCGAAAATCTCAGCGAAGGTGAGTCAACTAAAGTCCATGATCGATCACCGTACTTTCAGACCAACTTGAACGGTCCTCAATGCGAGAGGGAGCTGAAAGCCCCTGCTCTGTTGGGAGATAGGCGAATATCTCAGCGAAGGTGGGTCGACTAATGTACATGATAGGTCCTGGTACTTTCATACCGATCTTGAGGAGTTAATCTGTAATTTGTTGATGTATAAGTAGAACATAGTAGTTGAAATGTGGCTCGTTCAGTCCCCTCTCCCTGTGGGAGAGGGTTAGGGTGAGGGGGCTAGCGGTGAGGTTAAGTGACTCTTGCTGATGAAAAAACAACCATAGCTATTGAGTATTCAAGAGTGGTGTAGCACAATTGAGCTACATTTTTTGTCATCGCCGAGGTTTGACCATGTCAACCACCACCATCCGCCTGCCTGAAGAACTTAAAGCTCGCGTCGCGGCCGCAGCAGACAAGGTTGGCGTGAGTTCTCACAGTTTTATTCTGCAGGCTATTACGGAAAAAACTCAGCGGGAAGAGTTACGTCGCGATTTCGAGGAACAGGCGGAACAGCGTTATGCCAACATTATCGCCACGGGTGAGACCATTTCCTGGGACGATATGCGCGGTTATCTGGAAAGCTATGTAGCCGGAAATAGCACGGCCACCCAGCCTGTAGCGAAAAAATTGGGGGGGCGATGACCAAAATCGAGTTGGCGCCAGAGGTCAGGGATGATATCGAGCGTATTCTCGACCATTTGGCGCATTATGAGGTAGCCGATACCGGGCAGCGAATTCAGGAGATTATCCAGGCGATTACGGTACTGGAACATAATCCGTTGATTGGCAGGCCACTTGGCTCAGGAACGCGTGAGTTGATTATTGGCCAGCAAACGCGAGGATATTTGGCGCTTTATAAGTACGTGCCCGATATTGATACGGTATTTGTTCTGGCCATCCTTAGCCAGAAGGAACTGGGTTATTAATTGTTGAGGTTTTAGCTAGAGGCGCAGCATCCTGTTCCCTATCAGGCTCAGAATTCCCAGTCCTCATCTTCGGTATTCACCGCTTTGCCCATCACATAGGAAGAGCCGGAGCCGGAGAAGAAATCGTGGTTCTCATCGGCGTTGGGTGACAGCGCCGACAGGATTGCCGGGTCTACTTGTGCCATTGCCGGTGGGAACAACGCCTCGTAGCCCAGATTCATCAGCGCCTTGTTGGCGTTATAGTGCAGGAAGGTTTTGACTTCTTCCGTCCAGCCCACCCCGTCGTAGAGCTCTTCGGTATAACGCACCTCGTTGTCGTAGAGATCCTGCAGCAAATCGAAGGCAAAGTTCTTCACCTGCTGGCGGCGGGCCGGGCTGGCCTGCTCCAGGCCTTTCTGGAACTTGTAGCCAATATAGTAGCCATGCACCGCTTCATCGCGAATGATCAGGCGGATCAGATCGGCGGTGTTGGTCAGCTTGGCCCGGCTCGACCAGTACATGGGCAGGTAAAAGCCGGAATAGAACAGGAACGACTCCAGAAACACGCTGGCGACCTTTTTCAACAGCGGATCGTCGCTGCGATAGTGCGCCAGAATGATGCAGGCCTTTTTCTGTAGCGTGGCGTTTTCCTCGCTCCAACGGTAAGCCTCGTCAACATCCCGGGTTTGGCACAGGGTGGAGAATATCGAACTGTAGGAACGGGCGTGTACCGCCTCCATAAAGCTGATGTTGGAATACACCGCCTCCTCGTGCGGGGTAATAGAATCGGCGATCAGCGCCGGTGCGCCAACGGTATTCTGGATGGTATCCAGCAGCGTCAGCCCGGTAAATACGCGGATGGTGAGCTGTTGTTCCTTGGCGGTCAGCGTGGCCCAGGACGGAATATCGTTCGACAACGGCACCTTTTCCGGTAGCCAGAAGTTGCTGGTCAGCCGGTTCCACACCTCCAGATCCTTGTCGTCATCAATCTTGTTCCAGTTGATGGCCTGCACTCGTTGCATTGTCATAATCTTCCTCACAGCGCGCAGGACACGCAGCCCTGCACCTCGGTGCCTTCCAACGCCATCTGGCGCAGACGGATGTAATAAATGGTCTTGATGCCTTTACGCCAGGCGTAGATTTGCGCGCGGTTAATATCGCGGGTGGTGGCGGTATCGCGGAAGAACAGCGTCAGCGACAGCCCCTGATCCACATGCTGCGTGGCGGCGGCGTAGGTATCGATAATCTTTTCCGGGCCAATTTCGTAGGCGTCCTGGTAATACTCCAGGTTGTCGTTGGTCATGTAGGGGGCTGGGTAATAGACCCGGCCAATCTTGCCCTCCTTGCGGATCTCGATGCGTGAGACGATCGGATGGATGCTGGAGGTTGAGTTATTGATGTAGGAGATGGAGCCGGTAGGCGGCACCGCCTGCAGGTTCTGGTTATACAGCCCGTGCATCATCACCGCAGCGCGCAGTGCCAACCATTCCTCACGCCCAGGTATGGCGATATTGGCGTTGGCAAACAGTTCGCGTACCCGCGCGGTTTTTGGCTGCCACTCCTGCTCGATGTATTTGCTGAAATACTCCCCGCTGGCGTAGGTGGAGTTCTCGAAACCGGCAAAACTGCTGCCGCGTCCTATTGCCAGCCGGTTGGAGGCGAGCAGGGCGTGGTAGGTCACGGTGTAGAAGTAGATATTGGTGAAGTCGATGCCTTCGTCCGAACCGTAGAAGATGCGTTCGCGCGCCAGATAGCCGTGCAGGTTCATCTGGCCCAGGCCGATGGCATGTGTTGCCTGATTCCCGGCGGCGATAGACGGCACCGAGCCGATATCGCTCATATCCGCTACCGCCGTCAGCCCGTAGATCGCGGTTTCCACCGCCTTACCGAAGTCTGGCGCATCCATGACTTTGGCAATGTTCAGCGAACCCAGGTTGCAGGAGATATCTTTGCCGATCTCGGCATAGCTCAGGTCCTGATGGTACCGGCTGGCGCTGTTAACCTGCAGGATCTCCGAGCACAGGTTGCTCATATTGATGCGCCCGGCGATCGGATTGCTGCGGTTGACCGTATCTTCAAACATCATGTACGGATAGCCGGATTCGAACTGGATCTCCGCCAGCAGTTGGAAAAATTCACGGGCGTTGATGCGGGATTTGCGGATGCGTTTGTCATCCACCATCTCACGGTATTTTTCGCTGACGCTGATCTCAGACAGCGGTACGCCGTACACCTGTTGCACATCATAGGGAGAGAACAGGTACATCTCTTCGTTATTTTTTGCCAGCTCGAAGGTGATATCCGGGATCACCACCCCCAGCGACAGGGTTTTGATGCGGATTTTTTCGTCGGCATTTTCCCGCTTGGTATCCAGGAAACGCAGAATGTCTGGGTGATGGGCGTGCAGATACACAGCCCCAGCGCCTTGACGTGCTCCCAGTTGATTGGCGTAAGAGAAGGCATCCTCCAGCATTTTCATTATCGGGATCACCCCGGAGGACTGGTTCTCAATGCGCTTGATTGGCGCACCAACCTCGCGGATATTGCTCAGCAGAAAGGCCACACCGCCGCCGCGTTTGGAGAGTTGCAGCGCCGAATTCACCGCGCGGCCAATCGACTCCATATTGTCTTCAATACGCAGCAGGAAGCAGGAAACCAGCTCGCCGCGCTGCTGTTTGCCGCAGTTGAGGAAAGTGGGGGTTGCGGGTTGGAAGCGCCCGGAGATGATCTCTTCCACCAGATCCTGCGCCAGAGCGGTATCACCCGCCGCCAGCCGTAACGCAACCATGCACACCCGGTCTTCATAGCGTTCCAGATAGCGCTGGCCATCGAAGGTTTTCAGCGTATAGCTGGTGTAATATTTGAAGGCGCCGAGGAAGGTCTCGAAGCGGAATTTCCTGGCATAGGCCTGTTGGAACAGCTGCTTGATAAAGGCGAACTCATACTGCTCCAGCACCGCTGCTTCGTAATATCCCTCATCCACCAGATAGCGCAATTTCTCCGCCAGATTGTGGAAGAACACGGTGTTTTGGTTCACGTGCTGCAAAAAGTATTGCCTGGCGGCCAGCCGATCCTTATCGAACTGGATGCGCCCTTCGGCGTCATAAAGGTTGAGCATCGCGTTGAGCGAATGGTAATCCAGCGTGGCGCTGGCGGACCTGGTCAGTTCTGTCGTTGCCAAAATGCGGTGACTCCCTGTTGAACGATTGCGACGTCTTGTGTGGCGCCGAGTAGCTCAAATCGATAAAGCACCGGTACCTGGCATTTTTTGGCGATGATGTCACCGGCGATGCCATACGCGGCGCCGAAATTGGTGTTACCTGCGGCAATCACACCGCGCAGGTAACCGCGATTCTGCGGATCATTGAGAAAACGGATCACCTGGATCGGTACGGCACCGACGCTGCTGCCGCCGCCGTAACTGGGCACGATCAGGATATAAGGGTGCTCCATCAGTACTTTTTTACTGCCCGCGATCGGGATGCGTATCGCGGGCAGTGCCAGCTTCTCAACGAATCTGTGGGTGTTCTCCGAACTGCTGGAGAAGTAGACCAGCGGATCCATGGCACACCTCAGGAGGTTAGGGCGTTGGCTAACGCGCCGATCTTGTCCGGGCGGAAACCAGACCAGTGATCGTCACCGGCGATAATCACCGGAACCTGTTGATAGCCCAGTGATTTAACGTGGTTCAGCGCCTGCTGATCTTGCGTTAGATCGACCACGCGATAGTCGATCCCTTGTCTATCCAGGGCACGGTAGGTGGCATTGCACTGGACACAATCTGGTTTGGTGTAAATAATAATACTCATGATTCGCATTTACCTTTTGTGTTGAAGGAAAGGCGGATAAGTCAGAAAGTTGAGCATGCTAGAGCGTTTCTGACGGCGTCACCAACCCAAGCGTTTCCCCCTGTGTTGATGAATGAATACTATATGTGGATATTTATATTATCAACACCACTATATGTGGTGTTTTTCGGTTTTTTGGGCGCAGGCCGCGCCGAGGCTGGAAAAGCGGTGGGGAAATATTTTTTGCGATGAGGATCGAGCAGGCCGGGTTGCCCCGGCCAGCAAAATTACTGCCGCATGCTGACTGCCAGGCGGTTAAAGGCGTTCATAATGCTGATGGCAAAGGTCAGATCGCTGATTTCGGCATCGCTGAAATGGGCTTTCAGGGCGTCAAAGGCACTGTCCGGTGCGCCGGTTGCCGCAATCAGGGTCACCGCTTCGGCCCATTCCAACGCGGCACGTTCTGCCTCGCTGAATTCATGGCTGACGCGCCAGCCCGCCAACGTATCCAGCTTGGCGTGGTTCGCTCCCCCTGCACGCAGCGCTTTGCCGTGCATATCCAGGCAAAAAGCGCAGCCGTTGATCTGCGAAACGCGCATAAACATCAGCTCAATGATCGCTTTATCCAGCGGGCCTTTCTCTAGCCCGCCCAATGCGCTCACCATGGCTTTATAAGGGGCCGGTGACAGTTCGGCGTACTGCAAACGTTGCTTGATCATGTTCAAACCTCGGATTAATGACGTAACCAATGTATGGCGCTACTTTAGCCGCGATATGGTCTATGCTATAGAGCCATAAAATGATTATTTAACCAGGCCATGACACGCCCTATTTTTGCTGCCCTACGGCTGGATCCCCAACTGGCCGAGCCCCTATACCGACAGATCTATCTGCGGATCAAAGACGCGATCGTGCAGGGAACCCTGGTGGCTAACAGCCGTTTACCTTCGGTACGCGGCTTGGCAAGCGATTTGGGGGTAGCACGTGCGACGGTAGAAAATGCCTACGCTGCGCTGGTGGCTGAAGGTTTTCTGCAAAGCCGGGGCCAGGCGGGAACCTATGTTTCCTCCCAGTTGCTGAAAATGCCTGAGCGCCCCAAGCTGTCAGCGGTACCCCCCTTGGCGACTCCGGCGCCCTCCGCATTTCAGTCTCATCCCGCCGGGCCGACTCAACCCTTCCAGCTTGGCCTGCCCGCGCTGGATGCCTTCCCACGGGCGGTATGGCAGCGCATCGTTGCCCGGCAACTGCGTGGCACCACGATGGCCTCACTGGCACACCCACCACCTAATGGCCTGCCGGAACTGCGCGAGGCAATCGTGCATTACCTGCACCTTTCCCGTGGCATTGTCTGTCGGCCGGAACAGGTATTTATCTGTGCGGGTTATCAGGCTTTGCTAGAGCTGGTGATCAACGCGTTGTTGAAACCGGGAGAGGCGGTCTGGCTGGAGGACCCTGGTTATCCGGTTACCCAGCCGCTGTTTAGCGCCGCCGGCATGCAAATTGTCCCAGTGCCGGTTGATGAGGAAGGGATGGATATTGACGCCGGTATTGCCACCCGGCCAGACGCCCGCATGGCGGTGCTGACGCCGACTCACCAAAGCCCACTGGGCGTTACCCTCAGCCTGGCCAGGCGTATGGCGCTGCTGGATTGGGCAACCCGTCACTCGGCATGGATCATCGAAGACGATTACGACAGCGAATGCCGCTACTACGGCAAACCTTTGCCGCCGTTAAAAAGCCTCGATCCTCAGGGGCGGGTGCTGTACGCCGGGACCTTCAGCAAAACCCTGTTTCCGGCGTTACGCATGGCCTATCTGGTGGTGCCCGCAGAGCAGACGGCGGCTTTTGAGCGCTGTAGCCAGCTGCGAGGCTGCGGTTGCCCACCGTTACTGCAAGCCGGAGTGGCCGATTTTATCAACGGCGGGCATTTTTACCGCCATCTGAAGCGCATGCGGTTGCTGTATCGCCAGCGGCGCGCATGGTTGGTGCAGGCCCTGACACAGCGGCTTGCAGACTATTTGACGGTGGCACCGCAGGCCGGGGGCATCCAGATGTTGGCGCATTTGCAAGCTGGGCTCAATGACAGTGAGCTGGCAAAGAGAGCTTGGCAACAGGGGTTGTCGATACAGGCATTGTCGGATTGGCAGATGTCTACGCCTGCCGATAATGGTTTATTGATGGGCTTTGGCAACTTCACCAGCTATAGCGAAGCGGAGCGCGCGGTGGACCGGCTGGCGGCGATTATCGAGGGCGGAAAATAAAGCGGCCCACGGAAAACCGTGGGCCAGACGCACATCTGTTTTTATGGTTAAAACCAGCTACATGGGTTAACGCCGTGCAAGCAAGACGCCGAGGACGATACCAACAGCGGCACCGATGCCTACGCCCTGCCAAGGTTTTTCTCGTACATAGCTATCGGCATTGCCGGCTACGTCGCGAGCATGTTGTGTCAGGCTGCTGGAACCGCTGAAGCGTGCACGGGCATCGCGTAATATCCCTTTTGCCTTACTGTGCAGTTCATGCAGTTCTTCTTTGGTCTTGCTGCTGGAGTCACGTAATACTTCATCCAGCGTATCGGCCAGCAGGTTCACGTCCTGATCGATGTCTCGTTCTACTTTCTCTGTCTTGTTAAACATTCGACTCTCCGTTACGACACATGTCCTTTAAGTGTAGACCATTTTGAGAAGTGTGCTGGCGATCACGAAAATTAATGGCTATCCCCGCGAAAAACGAAGCTTTTTTCGGGGCTTATCCCCGCCTAAGGGCCTGGCGACAAGCTCTGTACATTTGGTTACTCAGCGAAACCAATCACTCACGGAAACGGCGAATTGATTCCTCTATTATCTCCTCAACGGCCCAACCGGGCTTACCGAAAAACACAATCTGAGGATTTAAAGATGAAAAAAGTATTAGCGCTGATCGTTGCTGCCACCATGGGCCTGTCTTCTGTTGCTTTCGCTGCTGATACTGCGGCTGCACCGGCACCTACTGCGGCTCCTACTACTGCGGCTCCTGCGGCTGAGAAAGCTCCAGCTAAAGCGACTCACCACAAGAAAGAACACAAGAAAGCCACCAAAAAAGCACCAGAGCAGAAAGCTCAGGCCGCTAAAAAGCACAGCAAAAAAGCGCCAGTAGCTCAGAAGGCTCAGGCTGCCAAAAAGCATCACAAAGCCGCCACCAAACCCGCTCAAAAAGCTCAGGCCGCTAAAAAACACCACAAAGCTGCCGCGACCAAAGCTCCAGTAGCTCAGAAAGCTCAGGCTGCTAAAAAGCACCAAAAAGCCGCAGCCAAACCCGCTCAGAAAGCCCAGGCTGCTAAAAAACACCACAAATCAAGCAAGAAAGCCGCAGCTCCTGCCGCTAAATAAGTGAAGATAGCGGAGCCGTCAAAGGTTCCGCCTCCTCTGCTGAATACTCTGACACCCGGTTTTCCGGGTGTCTTCTTTTGAGGTGAGGTCATCATGATGAACCGCTACCTGTTTGAAGTGATCTTCAGTGCCGTCACGCTATGTGGTCTGGTGGTTGCCTGGCAATTGTTCCTGGCCAGCAGCTTCCTGTAATTATTGCCCGATAGGCGTTTCGTGCAGGTGCAGCCAGCGTAGCCCGTCTGCGGTCTGAGTAAAGACCACGGTGGAATAACGCAGGGTCGCAGGTTGGCCTGGCAGCGTTTGCTTCTCGCGATAGTTGACTACGGCCCCCGTTGGCCATTCTGCGACCATCTTCATTTCTTCGATCGCAATCTCCAGCCCCGGCTTTGCAGCCCGATGCGCCTGGAAAAATCCCTCCAGTTCGTTGGACCCCAGCTTGCTGCCGTTTAGGGCAATCATGCAAAAATCTGCCTGAAACCGCGCCAAGAGCGGTTGCAGTTCCCCAGCTCCTTTTCCCAGCCAGTCGGCGATAGCCACATGGGCGTCAATCACTTCGGTAAAATAACGATTCATCAGGATCCCTGTTCAGCGTTGAGATGGCGCACGATGGCGCGGTTGGTAATACGCAGGCACAGCAGCATCGGGAACAGCGTACTGGCTGCGGCGAGATAAAAACAGTAACGATAGGCCATGAGCGCCTCCATATGGCCGAGCAACAGATTGAGCAACAGGCTGAGCAGGGTAACGCCAAAGCAAAAGCTCAACTGGCGGTTGATATTCCATAGGGCGCTGGCATCGGCCAACTGGGTGTCGGCAATGGTGAGAAAGGCGCAGCTTTGTGCCGTGCTGCTACATAGGCTGCCACCCAGCCCCATCAAGGCAAACGCGAAGATTTGCCAGCTATGCTGCCCGGCATCTCCGATCTGCGATAAGGCCAGCATCCCCAGGCCTTGCAAAGCGCAACCGGCAATAAACAGCGGGCGCGGGCCGCAACGGTTGAAAACCTTGCCGGTCAGGGTGATAGCAGCGAAAGAGGCCAGTGACCAGGGAACCATCAGCCCGCCCACCTGAGTGGCCGACATACCCAGCTGGTTTTGCAGGTACAGCATCGCCACCAGGCTGACGCCGATGAACAGACCAGGGATGCACTGGTAGACGATCATGGCGATACGCAATTGTGGGTCCCGCACCAACCGCAGGTTCAGCAGCGGGTGTGGATGGCGCAGGCTGTGCCGCAGGTAGTAAGCAAACACCAACAGCCCAGCGAACAGCAAGCTAGCGCCTTGCAACAGCAAATGGGGGTCGCTCAGACGGGTCAGGCCAAGCAGGATCAAGGTAAGTGCCAGGCAGGCGCTAATCAGCCCGGTGACGTCCAGCCGCTTAACCTCGCTGGCCGCAGGCTCGTTACGCAGCCACAGAACGGCCAACAGCAAAGCCAGTGCCGCCAGCGGCAGGTTGCTGTAAAACACCCAACGCCAGTCAAGATGATCGACAATCAGGCCACCCAATGCCGGGGAGAGCGCCGGAGCCAGCAGCCCCACCAGCATGATGGCGGCAGAAAGCCCGGCGCGTTCATGGCTGCGAAACAGCTGATAGGTGAGCGTTTGGCCAATCGGGATCAGCAACCCTCCGCCCATACCTTGTATCACCCGCCAGCCGATCAGTGCTTCGATCGAGCCAGCGCGGCCTGCCGCCGTGGTTGCCAGCATAAACAGCACCAACGACAGCAGAAAGACCTGCCGCCCGCCAATGCGTTGCGCTAGCCAGGCGCTGAGCGGGATCACCAGCGTCAGGCCAAGCAGGTAACCGTTGCTGATCCAGGCCAGTTGGCTGATGTTGGCCTGCAAAGCGTGTCCGATCGCCGGGTAGGCGACGTTGGCGATAAACATGTTGATCAGATCGACAAAGAATCCGAGCAGATAGACGATTGCCACTTTAGTGCGATAAGCCATGAAGCCTCCGGTTGAAGGCGTGCAGTGTAGCGGGCGGGAAAGGGCTGATAAATCGGCGCTGGGCGATTACACTGTCAAAAATATTTTGACAGTGGGTGGGTGAAAGATGCTCAATTTAGCCAGATTAGCGATGTTTGCGGCGGTGGTCGACACCGGCAGTTTTACCGCTGCGGCGGAGGCACTGGGGCAAACCAAGGCGGTGGTCAGCTTTAACATCAAGCAGTTGGAAAGCGAGCTAGGCGTTTCATTGCTGGTGCGCAGTACGCGGCGGCTGTCACTGACCGATGCTGGCGAGCGTTTTTATCCACGTTGCCAACGGCTATTACAAGATGCGGAGTACCTGCTCGACGATGTGCGTCGCGATCATCACGGCTTGAGTGGCATTCTGCGCATCACAAGCACGCCGGAATATGGTGCGCAGGTTGTGGTTCCGGCCTTGGCCGCCTTCGCGCAGTTGCATCCGCGCTTACGCATTCAGCACGTTTCTTCTTCCTATCACGCGGATCTGATTTCCGAGCGGTTTGACGTGGCTATCCGTCTGGGTCAGTTGGCGGACTCCAACCATCATGCGGCGCTGATCGATAACTTCGCTATCTTGCCGGTAGCGTCTCCGGATTATCTTGCACGGTGGCCGATCGCGTCATTGCCTCAACTGGCTCAGGCTGCCTGGCTGGCCCACAGCCGCCTCCCTTCGCCGCTGAGTTGGCAAGTGCTCACCCCTGAACGTCAGGCGGTGTTGTTCAGGGTGGAAGATGACGCCAGGCTGATGGCCGATAGCGCCACCGCGTTGCTGACTTTCGCGTTACAAGGTGCGGGGGTGGCCCTGCTGCCAGAATGGTTGGTACGGCCCGTTATTGCCAACGGGCAGTTATGCCACCTGCTGCCAGATCATCAGTTCCCGGTACAGAGCATTTATGCGCTCTATCCCAACACGCGCCATGTGCCTGAGAAGGTCCGAGCGTTTATCGATTTCCTGCGGGCGCGGATAGCCACGGCTGAATAAAAGCCAGCACGGCAGCGATGGTTTGCTGGTGGGCGCGTTCACGCTCGGTGGGGGACGATCCACAGATAAAGGCTTCCCCTTCCTCCGCTAATATCTCTGGGGCGGCTGGGGTACAAAGCTGTAAGAAATCGAAGTGATTGCTGCCCGGCAAGACGACGGCCTTGATTGGCTTCTGCCCGCTGTGCGTTGCCAACGACTCAGCTCCCAGACTTTCCGGATCGCTGCCCGGCATAAAGCGTTGTGCGGCGATAACCAGCAGCGGCGCGCTGATTTGGCGCAGGCTGGCCGGTTGCAGATAGGGCACCATGCCTGGGTCCAGGGCGATGGCGAAGCGGATGCGGGCATCGGTGTAATTAGCGTCAAACTGGGTGGCAGAGATGCTGTTTTTGTTAACACCGGCATAAAACAGGCAGTTAGGCGAGCGAGGCTGGCGCTGGCAACCGGCGATAAAATCCTTTAACGCGACTTGGCCGCCAATTGCAGATATCGCGCTGTAACCCCCTTTGGAATGCCCTGCCACACCAATGGCCTGTGCGTTGATCCGCGGCTGCCATGTGCCATCCTTGAGCATGGCATCGATCAGCGCCGAGATATCGCGCGTTTGTTGCCACAGTTCGAGCGATTTTGCCGGGATGGAATCACCGCTGGTACTGCCCGGATGATTGGCTGCAACCACGATCATTCCTTGTTCCACCAACGCCTTCGCCAGCCAGGCTTGGCTGCTATTGTTGCCACCGCTGCCGTGGCTGATGATCACCAAGGGAAAATGCCCGGTTGCCGGTGGGGCGTCTGGCAGAGCAGGGATGCCTGCAAATACCGGCCTGCCGCCAACCTGTTGCGGCTGGCCTTGGGCATGAGTGGGATAATAGATACGGCTAACCAATGGGCGATCGCCGTTATAAAACGTTTGCAGGCGGCTGGCAACCTGCCAGGGCGCGGCGGTGGCGACACTGCTAAACAGCAGGCACAAGATCCATAACTTTTTCATGATGACTCCTTCAAGGGGAAAACCAGACCATCGCATTCGCGTTCTCCTGGCGCGACCTCGATCGCGATCCAGGTCGTTAAGCGATTGTTTTAGCTGATTATGGTCTCTACACTGGGGCGTTCCCGAATAACCACAGAGGTAACATGCCGCTTATCCCGCTGTCTTTTCTCTTCAGCCTGTTGTGCCTGGCGTTGATCGTGCGCCTTGGTTGGCCACGGCCACACCGTTGGCTGCTACAGCTGTTGCTGTTGATCTGCGCCTGGCAAAGCCTGCTGGTGGGGATCCGTTTTGGCTATCAGCAACCTTGGGTCGCTATTTTACAACCGCTGGGGGCCGCTCTGATCCCGCCTTTGTGTTATCTGGTGCTGATGCTACAAGCCCGTGGGCCGATGGGCTGGCGCATTGTTGGGCATCTGACGTTCCCGCTATTGGTGCTATTGGCGCAGTGGCGCGTCTTGGCGGCGCTGGATGGGCTGATCGTTATTGGCTATCTCGGTTACGGCGCGGCTATTTTGCTGTACCTGCGGCGCGGTGAGAATGCCTTGCAGCAGGTGGCGCTGGCGGACAGTTGGCTGAGCTATCGCTTATGGTGCGGATTGGGCGGCCTGCTGATCGTCTGCGGCCTGACCGAGTTGGCGATCACCCTGGATTATTCGCTATTAGCCGGGAGGCATGCTGGCGCACTGGCGGCTTTTGGCAATGTGATGATGGTCTTGGGAGTCGGACTGGTGCTTGGCCGTGAGCGCCAACAGCAGGAACCCGAAGAACAGCCCTTGCCACCAGTGAAAACCGAGGCGCTAACAGAGGATGATGAGCACTGCTTTGAACTGATCAACCAGCGGCTCCGCCAGGACGATCTCTATCTGGAACCGGCACTGAACCTAGCCCGGCTAGCACGCAAGGTGGGCATACCGGCACGTAAGGTCTCCCAGGCGATTAACCAGCAAGCGGGGATGAACGTATCCCAATACGTGAATCAATTACGCATTCAGCAAGCGGCGCAGTGGTTGAGCAGCAGCGATCGCCCGGTGACCGAGATTATGCTGGAAGCCGGTTTCAGCACCAAATCCAACTTTAACCGTGAGTTTCTGCGGGTTCAGGGGATGAGCCCCAGCGAATGGCGTAGACAGCAGGCGGGGGGCCAATAGCTGCAGATTATTCCTAAACCAGAATGAGTACGGATAAATTAATTGTTTCATCTCCTGATTACGGTAAGGTCGCAAAGCTACCCAGAACTGATAGGAGAAATAGATGTATTTACGGCCGGATGAAGTGGCTAAGGTGTTAGAGAGTACCGGTTTTGAGCGTGATTATGTCACCGATCAGACCTACGGTTTTCGCAAGGGCGAGCACTACGTGTATGTGAATCGGGAA
Source organism: Serratia sp. JSRIV006 (assembly GCF_019968685.1). Lineage (NCBI taxonomy): Bacteria > Pseudomonadati > Pseudomonadota > Gammaproteobacteria > Enterobacterales > Yersiniaceae > Serratia > Serratia sp. JSRIV006. The sequence continues at coordinate 4,346,380 of NZ_CP074137.1, read as the reverse complement.
GCGCGAATGGGCAGAATGGCGTTGGTGATCCACCCGGCATTGAAAGAGAAGAGCCTCCATTTTGCCACGCCGACCTCGTTGATGCGTAACAGCGAGCAGTATCTTGAGTTTCCCCTGGATTTAAGCGGTGATACGCCCAACACGCGTTACGGCATTCCTCACGGTTTCAGCTCCCGCGATGCGCTCTCGCGCTACCTCTACAGCATGTTCCTTTAAACTCTCCCCCGTAAGCGGGGGAAAGCTTCACCAGTTGCCCAATGCTTCCCGGTTATAGCGTTCGTTGTAGGCCCGGCGGAACTGCGCCAGTTCAAACGCATCCAGATCCAGTTCGGCAAAGTAAAACAGCGCCGCCTCGGTGTGTTCGGCATGCAGTTCCGGCGACAGCCCGGCACGCAGCAGCGTTTCCCGCCACAGGCCAATCTGCTCATCGTCCGCCTGCTTGATAAACGTCAGATAGATAAACAGCATATAGGCGGCCTGATGCATCTCTTCGGTATAGCCGTTGTTCAACATGCGGATAAAGCTTTGGCTGTGGCGGTTGCCCATTTCCTGCAGCATGGACTCCACCAGCATCGGTTTTACTTTCAGCAAATGCGCCAGTGAATCTATCGCCTTGCGGGTGTCGGAGGTCAGGACACGATAACCAATAATGAAAACTACGATCAGGGCGGCGATGATGATCCACGTCATGTATGATTTTTACCGTCTTGGTGCGCAGCATCCGCGCCCGAAATTGTCAGTGTTGCTCGCCGCTGAAATTGTCTGCGGCCCGTTGTTTATTATGGACATGGCGATTAAAGGTGGCGGCATCTTGTGCCAGCGCATCCAAATGGGCACCCAGCATCTTGATCTGCTTGACCAGGGCATGCTGTTCCGGCACCGAACTGGCGGTGCTTAGTTTGTTGACCAGCTGTTCATTCTGCATGCGCAGCGCGATTTCACGCCGTTGCGCTTCGGCCAGCTGCTGTTGCAGAGCCTGGTAGCTTTGTTGCCATTCACGGTGCTGCTGTTCGAAGCTGGCTTGTAACTCATTCATTGCATTCTGAAACTGGATTTCCAGCTCGCGCATATTCATGGGTTGGATCCTTTGCGGCACTCAATAATGGCCTGCAGTATAACGAAAACCGCTCACAACCTCACCCGTTGCCGTCAATTCCTTGCTTGCAACCCTGGCAAGGCGTTTTACAATCAAGCCATTCAATAGCCCGGCGGTGGGTGAAATCTCCCGAGAGTGATGTGAAATGAGCAACGAAGAGAACGATTTTTTTGCCCAGGCGATGGCCGATGTGAGGCCGTTATCCGCAGGGCAATCCACGCTGTACCTCAAGGCGCAGGATCCCGTCGATAAACGTGCTCGCCGGGAAGCTCAGGCGTTACAGTTGGAGAACTTCCTCAGCACCGGCTTTCTGGACATTATTCCCTGCGATACCCCGCTGGAATATAAGGGCGAAGGTATTCAGCAAGGGGTGCTAGACAAGCTGCGTCACGGCCACTATCCACCGCAAGTAAGCCTTAATCTGTTGCGTCAGCCGGTCGAGAACTGCCGCCAGGCGCTGTTCCGCTTTATCATCCAGGCGGAGAAAGACAGCCTGCGTTCGTTGCTGATTGTGCATGGCCGTGGGCGGACAGATCAAAGCCATCCGAATATCATCCGCAGCTACCTGGCCAAATGGCTGGGGCAGTTTGAGCAAGTGCAGGCGTTTTGCCGGGCACTGCCACGTGACGGTGGTGAGGGGGCGTGCTACGTCACCTTGCGTAAGTCTGCCGCAGCCAAGGCGGATAACTTCGAACGCCATGCCAAACATAGCCGCTAAGGTGTGAGCATGGCGGCGCAGGGGAGCGCCGCCACAGGGGAGCGTTAGCGTTTAAACCACTTATAATCCAGAGAGTAACGGCCAGCACCGGTGACGGCAAGCAGCAGCAGACCGGCGATAATACTGATGTTTTTAAAGAAGTTGATTTCGTTGGCGATCATTTCTGCCCCGCTAAAACGCCAGAACGGGTGGCCGATAAAGGCGGTGCCCAGCACATAGAGCGCATAAATGATGGCTATCGGCCGGGTGAAGGCCCCCAGCACGATGAAGATACCGAAAATGAACTCCACCACCACGGCGACAACCGCGGCCAGGTAAGGCATTGGCGTACCGTAGCCCTCCATCGCCGTGACCGTGGCACCAAAGTTGGTCAGCTTCATCCAACCGAAAATCAGAAACAGGATCATCAGCAAAATTCTGGCCAACAGAATGGTGCCGTCTTTTACACTTTCGCTCATTGTGAACCCCTTAACCACTACCCAAAATAGGTTGCTGTACCTGGTAAATACTAGATCAACTTCACATTTTATCTAGGGAGATGGCGTGAGAGAGCTCACGGAATATCAGCAGACGCCGAAGTCGCCGTCTTCGTGATAGGGGTTCACTTCGTTGGCCTGCACCTCGGTGCGTTGCTCTACCCCCAGTTCGACCCAACTGCATATCAGCGCCTCTCCATCCTCTTCGATAACGGTCATTTTTGGCCCACCGGTTTTACGCTGCACAAAATCACCCACGTTAAATGACATATCGTTTCTCCAGATCTGTTTGGGGGAAAACTGAGTATAGGAGACCGGAGGGATCCCTCTATAAACATTTCTCAGTTGCCACCTTACGCAGGGGCGTGCCTGCTTAGATGCCCGATAAATTGTCGTTTGTGCCTGAATTGGTTAAGTATTATGCTGGCAGCAGGAAAATCACGCTATTTAGGGAACATCATGACAATTGAAATTCGCCCGGCGGTGAAAGCCGATGCCAAGCTAATTCTGGATATGATCATCGAGCTGGCCGTGTACGAAAAGGCTCGTGATGAGGTGCGTACCAACCAGGCAGAGATCGAGGAAAGCCTGTTTGGCCCCAACGCCTGCGCAGAGGCGCTGATTTGCAGTGTCAACGGCGAGCCAGCAGGCTATGCGGTGTTCTTTATGAGCTACTCGACCTGGCTGGGTAAAAACGGCATCTATCTGGAAGATTTGTACATCACACCCAAGTTCCGTGGGGCGGGAACGGGCAAAGCCTTGCTGCGCCATATCGCTCAGCTTGCTTGCGAGCGCCGTTGCGGACGCCTGGAATGGAGCGTGCTGGACTGGAATCAGCCAGCGATTGATTTCTATCTCAGCATTGGTGCGGCTCCGCAAGATGAATGGGTGCGCTATCGTATGGAAGGCAAGGTACTCGAGCAGTTTGCCATGTCTTGATCTGCGCTTGGAAATGCCGCCGGTAGAGGAAGTTCAGAGCGAGCCTGAACCGGAAAGCCACGAAGGCGAAATGGTAAGCGAGAGCGAGTAAGTTGTACCGACAGTGAAACGGTGTTGTCCTGAAGTTGCCCAGATCCGTTTGCTGTGAATAAGCTTGGAAAGTATTGGGGGGAGGCAGCCTCCCCAATATTGGATGTTTTAACGATATTTAATAAAGCGAAAAGCCATTACGCAGCGGGTTTTTGTACCGCCAGGATAAAGATCATCGGGCGTTCTTTTTCTTCATCCAGTGCTGGGTTGTCGGCAATCTGCTGAGCCGAGGGACCCCACTCGTTCAGGTAGCGGATGGTGAATCCCTGCTGGACCAACAGATTGATATAGGTGCCCAGCATACGGTGCTGCTTGATCACTCCTTCCGCCAGCCAGTTGGAAATACGCTGTCCTTCTTGCTGGTAGCCATTGATTGGCCAGGATTTTTGCCCTGCCTCATCCACCAACCAGCCCTGATGCTTTGGCGCAGTATAAATCGGGTGCTCGGCGGTAAAAATAAACTCCCCACCACTCACCAATGCCTGATAAACGGTTGCGAACAGCTTGCTGAGGTCTTCGATATAGTGCAGCGTTAGCGAGCTATAGACCAAATCAAAGCTGGCTGCTGGGAGCTGTAACGCCTCCAGATCCTGCTGGCGGTATTCAATCGCCGGATCTTTAGTCATCTCTTTTGCCTTGCCCAACATCTTCTCTGAAAGATCCATTCCCAGTACCTGGGCTGCACCTTGTTCACGAGCACTGCGGCAGAACCAACCGTAACCACAGCCAAGATCGACCACCTTTTTGCCCTGCAAATCTGGCAGAATGCTGCGGATAGTTGACCATTCCGGTGCGCCATCTAAACCCTGTACCGAACGGCTGAGCTGTGCATAGCCGTCGAAGAAGGTTTGATTGTCATAGATATTTTGTGACATAACGTCTCCTGTATTAAATAAACCGCATAACAGCGCGGCGCATTAATGGTATTCGTTCAGCAACTGACTGCCAACAAAAAAAGGCATAATGTAGCGACCACAGAATAAATCAGGAGCTTGGGTGAATATTATTTCGGTGCGTCAGGAGCCAGCCTATCGCGATGTGGCTATCGATTATTTCCAGCGTCAGTGGGCATCGCCAGAGACCATGATGCTGTATCAAGACTCGATAACCCATTGTATCGATGCGGTAAACCCGCTGCCGCAGTGGTATTTGTTGCTGGATGGGGAAACCGTTGTGGGTTGCGCGGGTTTGATTACCAATGACTTTATCAGCCGTATGGAGCTGTATCCGTGGCTATGTGCATTGTACGTCGATGAACAGTATCGCGGGCAGGGATGCGGCGCATTGTTGGTCAATCACGTAGCCAAGGCCGCAGGCGAACTGGGATTTCCCCGTTTGCATCTGTGTACCGACCATGTGGGTTATTACGAGAAATTGGGGTTCAGCTTTGATGGGCTTGGTTATCACCCGTGGGGTGAGTCGTCACGGGTCTATTCGTTGGATGTTGCCTAACCTTGATGTTGGGGGCGCAGCGGCGCCCCTAAGGTTGGGCATCTCGCTATTTGGGTTGGTTCCAAGGCATTTTGGCCAACAGCGTCGCCATCCCGCAAAATCCGCTGATACCGGCAAATAGCAATCCAGCACCGACAAAGCCGGACAACAGGAAGAACAGGGGAGAGATTACATACCCCAAGATTGTCCCAGCCAGAATAAGGGAGCCAGCAGCAATCTGCACCTGTCGCATGAGGGGAAGTGGCTGGTTGTTACCCTTGATGACAGCCAATCCCTGTTGCTTCCAGCCGTTGATACCGCCTTCAAGCAGATAAACCTTGGCAGGCGTTGCGGCCCCTGCCAATAGCGCTGCGTTTTCTGCCGTACGGCGGCCAGACTGACAGTGAAAAATCACCACATCCTGTTCACTAACGGCCTGCGGTTTGCCACCTTTCTCAATATCAGTCAGCGACAGCAAGCTGGCTTGGGCAATATGCTCGTGGGCATACTCATCCTTTCCGCGAATATCCAGCAACCGTGCTCCCTGCATGATTAATTTTTGCGCTTGCTGGGCAGTTATCGTTTCTATGTTCATGGTGTCCTCAGGGGCAATAGATGACTTTTAGCGTGCTGATGACCTGCTGCACGGCGTTATTTTTAATTGAGTAGTTGATGCGCTGCCGATCGCGGGTGCTTTCAATCAGCCCTTCCTCGCGCATCTTGGCCAGATGCTGTGAGGTCGCTGATGGACTAAGCCCGGTAGCTAGCGCCAGCTCACCGGCACTGGTGCCTGGCGCGTCCACCAACATACAAAGGATCAACAGGCGGCGGGGGTTGCTCATGGCTTTGAGCAACGTCGCGGCGGCATTGGCGCTGGCAAGTAGTGAGGCGTTTTCGTCAGTCATTAATCATTTTAGTATTTGCTAAATTTAGTAAATGCTAAAGTAATTGACGGGAAAATGCACGTGTTTTTTCAAGCGTCAGACAAAGGCCAAACTTGGGTTCATTCACAACGATATATACCGGCTATAGGGAGCGGCGCGTGAGGCCTTCGTAAATCAGCTTAATGGCGAAAGCCCCGATTAGCTAACGCTCCTACGCCTACTGTGTGTGGTAGGCGTTAAGATCTCATCACCGCCATTTATGTCGTTCTGGCTGCATGTGCTTTGCTTCGGCGGCTTTTTTGGCACTGTGTGGGGCCTGTTTATGTGGTTTACCGCCTGGCTTGATGATGGCGCTATATCACTATTGGCGAAAACGGGTAAACAAGCTGCCGGACTGGGGCAGTCTTTAATTGGTGAGTGGGGGCAAAAGTCATTCACCTGGGCCCCCAGCAAGCTGTGCTGTCAGCCTTTCGGCAATAAAGCACCAATCAGTGAGGTAAACACGCCTCCAGTGGTAAAGGCATGCGCTGTTTTGTATTCCTCACCCTTAATGTCTTTAAATCTGGCAAGGGCCGCTTGCGGGGAGGTGGCTTGCAACTCTTCAAATTGCTTGGCATAGCCTTTATCTAACAGGTGCTTTTGATTATCTGCGAAATCAGGTACAGAGTTATCCAGTACCACAATCTGCTCGCCCTTCACGAAAAAACTGTAAATCACCATAGTATCTTCCTTAAGTTAGTGTCACGACGATCCCAGGATCGGATGAGTGTTGTGTGGTCTATTTTCGCATAGGGCGACAAATCACAACCATTGCTATTGCGCTGCAAAATGGGAAAAATGCCAGGTGTAGCCAAGGGAAAATGGCTTCATAGGAAGGAACCAATGCGGCGTCAAGCTGGTTGCCAAGCAAGAAATTTCCCGCCAGTACCGCACATCCTCCGGCTGAGGCAAGCGCACCATAGTGTGCGCCCAACGTCGATTCGTTAGCAAACCATGGGATCAAGTCTTTCACTGAAGGCACCAGCAGCATTTGCCCCAGGGTCAATAACGTCACAAAACAGGCCGCAGGTAAAAGCCGGTATCCGTTTTCTGGCGGAGGGGTAGAAGCAAACAGCGAGACGCTAAGAAATGAGACGGAAATAAGCAGAAAACCCACGGGCAGGATGCGCGCAGCCCCGATGTGACGAGCAAAGCGTGCAAGCGGTAACTGTAGGGCAATAATCAGCAGCGATGCCAGCATAAACAACGGGCCAAGATCTTTTTCGCTGCCGCCGGCACGTTGGATCTCCACCGGCAGCGCAAAATATAACTGGTTATAACTTAACAGCCACGAGCTATAGGCGATAATAAAAGCGACAAACCGTGGTTTACCGAATGTCGTCCACCACGGAAGGATGTTTAGTGTCTGTTTTCTGACATTCGTAGCTGGAAGGCAGAAAAACAACACCACCAGTGCTATCACGAAGATACCCGCCCCCGCCAGTGCAACCTGACGAAAACCCAACCCTGTCAATAATGCTCCTGCCACCGGCCCCAGTACAGCCCCCAGCTCTCCGCAAACCGCAAACAGCGCAAACCATTCCGCCCGGCTGCGTTTCCCTTGTAATTCGCTTTGCGTTCCAGCCTTTGCCAGTAACGCTTCGATTGATGGAGAGAACAGGGCACCGCCGATGCCTGTAAGACAGGCACCAATGATAATCGGAGATAGTGACTCGCCAAGAGCCAGTAGCAGGTAGCCTGCCACACGGATCATGCAGCCGCAGAGGATAATGATACGTGCGCCGTAGCGATCGGATAATGCGCCGCCAACGATAAACATGCCTTGCTGAGAAAACGTTCGCAAACCTAATATCAACCCGATGAGTCCGCCGGACAGCATCATGTCGTCGCGTAAAAACACGGCCAGAAACGGCACAACGGCGTAAAAGCCAATATTAAAAACAAACTGGCTGCCCAGTAATACAGGCGGCCAGACCTGAGTCACTGACCGCAGAATTGGCAAAGGCATGCTAATAACCCGGTATTAAGCGATGTAGTGGATATGTTTTTTTCCGTGGAAGGGCGAAATTTCAATCTTGGTCTCTACTTTGAATACATCCCAAAGCAGAGACTCTGTGAGGATCTCCTGCGGGCTACCAGCGGCGACGATCTGCCCTTGTTGCATTACAATCAACGAGTCGCAGAACATGGAGGCGTGGTTGAGATCGTGAATAGCCACAATGCTGGTCACTGGCAGTTCGCTGACGAGTTTCATCAACTGTATCTGATGACGGATATCCAGATGGTTGGTCGGTTCATCCAGGAGGATCTCCGTCGGCGATTGTGCAAGAGCTCGTGCAATGTGAACACGCTGGCGTTCGCCACCCGATAAACTCTGCCACCCCTGTTCACTCTTGCCGAGCATATCCACGCGCTGGAGCGCGGCGGTGACAGTATCGTCATCCTGCGTGGTCCAATTGGAAAATGGAGAGTGATGGGGAATTCGCCCCAGTTTGACCACGTCGACAACGCGCATATTGGCCTCGGTCATGCCGTGCTGTTCCACAAAGGCCACCCGACGCGCCAACTGCTTTTTGGTTATCTGAGCGATATTTTGCCCGTCCAGCGTGACAGTACCTGAGTGGGGGCGCCGTAATCCAGCGAGGATCCGCAGCAGTGATGACTTTCCGCAGCCGTTAGGGCCCAATAATCCGACGGTTTCACCACTCGAAACGCTCAGCGAGACGTTGTTGACGATGATTTTTTTACCCACACTCCAGGTAATATTTTCAGCGGCGATACTCATCACTTATTCCTTGAGCGGTAGATGATAACGGCAAAGAACGGCACGCCAACCAGCGCGGTGACCACGCCGACCGGAAGACTTTGCGGGGCTATAAGTAAGCGCGAAGCTATATCGGCCAGCACCATCAAGATGGCACCTGCCAATGCGCAGGTGATAAGTAACCTGCGGTGCAATGGCCCAAAAAAGAAGCGCATGACATGCGGAACGACCAAGCCCACAAAGCCGATGGAACCTGCCATGCTGACGATGGTTGCTGTAATCAGTGCAGTGATGGTGAACAGGAGCAGGCGGACCCAGGGCACGGCGATGCCTAGCGAGGCGGCCGCATCATCGCCAAAAGTAAAAGCATCCAACGCTCGAGAATAGTAAAGGCACACTGCAAGCCCTACCAACACGACTACCAGCACCAGTTGAAATTCTGGCCATCTCACGCCGCTGAAACTGCCCAACAACCAGAACATCACGTCACGCGCCTGCTGCGCGCTAGCGGATGTGCTGATGGTGTAAGCGGTAATCGCGTTGAAGAGCTGGGACGCAGCAACGCCCGCCAGAATGGTGCGCTCATTGCCTCCACGTGCGCCATTGGTCAGAAAGGCGACAAAGGCAAAGGCGGCGAATGCCCCCGCAAATGCCCCGGCGGAGAGCGACACGGCACCGGTACCTATGCCCAATACGACCACTGACACCGCGCCGGTTGAAGCGCCCGCAGAAACGCCAAGCACGTAAGGCTCTGCCAGCGCATTTTTCAGCAGACTTTGCAGCACCGCACCGCATATGGCCAACCCGGCACCGCAGCAAGCCGCAACAAGCGCACGGCTCAGGCGAAAGTCCCAAATCACACTTTCGTAAATGCGGCTAAGGGGCACTTCTGTCAGCCCGAGTTTATTGCTTATGGCATAGAACACGCTTCGCAGCGGGATAGAAAGCTCACCCACGCTAACGCCAATCGCGATCACCAGCACTAGCAACACCGCTGAAAAAACAGTCGACGCGGCTAGCAGAAACGTCTGTTTCATCGGTTGCGCCACTGCTGTCATTTATCTAGCCCAAGATTTCTGAGCTGTTCGCCAACTTGTTCTGCACCATAGATGGTACGAATCGTTGGGTTCATTGCCTGGCCGTCCATCACGACGATGTGGCCTTTTTTCACCGCATCTAATTGACTAACAGCAGGATCGGTTTTGAGAAATTTAATCTTTTCTTCTGCGTTATCGAGCGCCCAGCGATTTCGGTCAAGGCTTGAAACCACAATCACATTGGGGTTGGCGGCAATGATGCTTTCCCAACCGACGGTTGGCCACTCAGTCTCTGAGGTGATGGCGTTATGGCCGCCTAACAGATTAGCGATAAAACCGGAGGCGCTGTTCTTGCCGCCGACATAGGCGTCAGAGGAGGGGGAAGAGCTAGAGAACCAGAAGACAAACGAAAGATCCTGGTTGTTTTTTCCGAACTCCCGGCGAAGGTCTGCTTCGCGTTGTTTAAAATCGGCAATTAACGCCTGGCCGCGATCTTCGACGTTGAAGATTTTGGCAAAGTCTGCAATCTCTTGATAAAGGAAGGTCATGTCCCACAGTTTTTGGCGGCTACCGTACATATCGCCAATGTCTTTTTTGGTTGCACACATACCCGGAGACATGTAGCTATTCACGCCAACGGTGGCGAGATCTTCGCGCTTGGCGACTTTACTTTCTGGGCCGAGCAGTAAAGGCAGTTGTGCGGGAACAAAGTCAGGGTCTTGCGCAAGAATGGATTCCAACGTTGGTATTTCTACCGTCAGCGTTTTGATTTTCTCATTCTGTTCAGCCAGTTGCGGCAGCACTTTAGTCGGCCAAAACGCACTGGCGACTATCTTGTCCTGCAATCCCAATAGCAGCAGAATTTCGACGGTATTTTGTCCCAGTGCGACGACGCGCTCGGGGGCTTTGGTAAACGTCTCTTTATAGCCACAATTCTCAATAGTTAGAGGATACGTGGTTGCCAAAGCAGAGCTGGCCGAGGCGAGCACCATTCCTAACGCATAGATGACCTTTTTCATTTTACACTACTCTTAACGGAATGAGTTTTGACTGCGGAAACGCAATGATAATGAAAATTATTTATTATGCGATAAAAATTTACTGCTTAACCCATGGAAAACCACGCATTAAATACCCATCAAGACTAGGGATTAAGCGGTGAAAAACACGTCAAGTAGGGTATGAGGCCGTGAGGCCGGTGAAGATGGAATGAAAATTGCTTGCGTATCTTACACGTGCCAACTTGCTGATGTATCAAGTTGGGGTGATAAGAAAGTAAAGGGATGAATGAACCTGCTGAGGGTGTCTGGTACTTATCCACAGTAGTATGCGCTTACTGTTATCCTGCTGGCTTTTGGCCTATCTTTTCTCATTGGCATATCAACAGGCATGGCAGGAGCTGTTATCAGTTTGCTAATAATCGCAATAGTCGGTTTTGTGGCTAAGAAGGCGATTTTATATGAAAATTTTATATTTAGACGATGAATCTCTTATATAAAAAACATCATATATATTCTAATTTTTTTTTATAATCTGGTATCATTTTAAGCCCTATTTTAAAGGGTAAATTTCATAAAAAGTCTAACTACTTTGGTTAGTGGTGGCTTATGTTAGAAAAAAATTAATTGATTTTAATGATTGTTTGATTATAGTATGAGTCAATCATAAATAATAAAGCATCTAAAAATTATGAACGGAATAGATATTGTAAAAGATTCATGGCTATTCGATGAGCATTTCAAGGGGATCACCGGGCCGCTGATTGTAGCAATTTTTTTATGGTCAATTAGATCAATAAGAAGAGTTTTTTTCCCATTCTTCTGGATCTTCAAAAATAATCTTTCGTCTGGGTTTTTAAAACTATCAGTAGACGATAAAATTAATGCCTTGAAATTAATAAGTGAATATAAAGAGACTGATGAGAAATATGATGTTTTAATGAAGGAATTAAAGCTAAAACAGTATGGTTTATTTTACCCATTGCCTATACTACAAATCTTATTTAACTATATTTATGATAAAAATATCCGTATGAATAGTATTGGTTTTTTGTCTTTTCTTGATTGCAATCAGATTTTTGATTATGACAGAAACACAATGCCAACACATTCATTAAGAAAAATAATATTATTTATGATAGCTCATACCGCATTTGTTGCTCTTTTAGTTTGCTACGTTTTTGAAGTATTCGAGTTAGTTGGGTCATTGTATCATGCTCGTGTAAATTTCATTAATATAATAACAATGCTAGCAATGCTCATTATTGTCATCTATACAGTTAGAGTTATTTATATTATTGTCGAGAATTCAATCTCTTTCATCTGGGCTATTGTTTTTTCAAAAAAACTAAATGACTATTCATTTTTAAGAAAAAGAAAAGAATTAATTGATAAATACAAAGTAACACCTAAATAATTCTGATAATGAATCATTAAAATGCTGCTTTACTAATACGATAGGTGATGTTTTAGATGGCTTTATTATCCGGAGGCGATCTTTTTTATCGACTACGAATTTGAAACTAAGGAAGATGTGTGATTAATTTCTGACTGAACATACATAGGGCGACTTGGGAAATTAGTGTTCTCTTGTTCTCTTGTTCTCTTGTTCTCTTGTTCTCTTGTTCTATAGGTTTGTGATTATTATTAAACCTTATTAGTTTCTTCAAGGCAGCGCGGGAAAGGTAGATGCCTCCACCTTATCAAAGACGTAGTTTTCTGATACGTAACCGAACGGTTACCTCGTGTTGTACGATTAAAATAATGTAATAAGTTGAGGAGGATTAACTGAAGCGGTTTTCGGCGTAAGGTAATAGATTGTTGATCCGACTGTTAGGCCAGGTCGGCAAGCGGGTCAGCACATCACGCAACCAGTTGTAAGGGGAGTGGTCGTTTAGTTTGGCGATTCACAACAGACTCAGGATAGATGCCATCCGTTGCCCGGACTGCAACGACTAGGCGATGAATCAAAGCGAAAGGAGAAGGTGTTGATATCAGGCATTGCACCCCAAGGCCGCTTTCGCGACCTTAGGCTACTGTCTACAGCCATTAATTTTCCACTGTTTCGCTAACAATAATCATTGTATTTTCTCTCCTCAGAATACCTTCATTCAATAAACCTTCTATGACTTCAGATATTGTTTTTCTCAAGACACTGCTTGTGGCTCTGAATCCCAACATTCTGGAAACAGATGAAATGATTTCGTCATCAGTCGCTCCTAAGTTTCTTGCCACGACTGCATTGATGCCGACGGCTATTTCTTCAGGGGCAATCATTTCAGGTTTTCTCAGACCAGATGACAGAACGTTCTGTCGATTTCGGAGCGTAATTTCTGAGGTACTACACATAAGGAAATTCCCAGCCTGCAATATCGTTCCTTTTTTGCATGCGATATTGATTGCCTGATTTACTGCCGCTTCTATTCTTGCCCCGGCACGCTGTAACCCCCATGCGGTTCTTAGGCGTGTAACGACTTCACTGACATGAATTGGTGACTCGGTTTGAACGATTTTTTCAATCAGGTCCACCAGAATGCTTGCTGGTGTTTCATGCAGCTGCCAATTGGCATGAAACTCAGGGGTAGACTCGATATAATTTTCAACATGTTCAAGGCTCTGTTCAGAATCGACGAGACTAATTTCTGTTACAGACTCACGTTCAATAGTGATAATTTCAATCGGCACAGCCCTGGTATCAGAACTTCTGCGATCCGAACGAAGGGCAAGTTCATTTTTTGCTGTTTCGATTGCTTCGACAGTGCGTTGCAACTGTTCTTCTGGTCGCTGGAACCAGTCGGAGCTCCAAATTCGGTGAATAATCCACCCGTGATCCTCCAGCACGGATTGGCGTAATCTGTCACGCTCACGGGCGGACCGAGAGGAATGATAGGCTCGACCATCACACTCAATGCCAATCAGATATCGTCCTGGCATATCAGGATCTGCAATGGCTAAATCGATAAAGAATCCAGCAATGCCAACTTGTGGATGGACCTGGTAACCTCTTTTTTGAAGTGCGTCAGCTACCTGTTCTTCAAACACACTATCCATTGCACGATCGGATTTTTGAGCCAAGGATAAACGTCCTGTGCGAGCGTATTGAAGAAACAGTTTGAACGCAAAGACACCTTTGCCTTTTGCCCGCTCAAGATCGATATCTTCGTCAGTGATTGACGCAAAAACCTCACAACGTCGTTTTGCTCTACTTATCAGAACATTCAAGCGGCGTTCTCCCCCTTCTGCGCCTAGAGGGCCGAAACGCATAGCCATGTAACCATTGGTGTTTTTGGCATAGCCAACGGAAATCATAATCACATCGCGCTCATCTCCCTGAACGTTCTCTAAGTTTTTAACAAAGAACGGTTCATTTGGATGGGCATGGAAGAAATCTTCCAACTCCGGGTTCAGGCGGCGTAATACCTCTAGTTCGTCCTGGATGGCTTTTCGCTGCGAAACCGAGAATGTCGCAACACCCAGAGACAGCCCCTTATGATTTTGTGCATGTTCCATTATTGCTGTAGCTACGCGTCTTGCTTCCACCGGGTTAGAGCTGCTGCTTCCCGATTCAAAAACGCCATTTTGCACATGATGAAATAACAATCCCATTCCGGCTTCTTGAGTGTACGGGCTAGGTACTATAAAGAGTTTATTCTCATAAAATTGGCTGTTAGATACGGCAATTAATGACTGATGGCGGCTGCGATAATGCCAACGCAACATTCTCTGCGGTAACCCTCTCGCGACAAATAATCCCAATACGCTCTCGATATCTGCCACTTGTGAAAGTTCATCATCATCCTCACTATCCGATTCTATCATCCTAGAGAAAAAGCTGGTTGGGGGTAATTGTCGCTCATCGCCTACGACAACAACTTGCCCGCATCTTGCAATGGCGCCGATGGCATCAACAGGTTGGATCTGGCTAGCTTCATCCATCACGAGAAGATCAAATTTTTGGCATCCAGGTACCAGAAATTGTGCAATGGATAATGGACTCATCATCATTACTGGTTTTAGAGCTTGTATCGCTAAGCCAGCTTTTAGCATTAGCTGCCGGATTGGCATATGCCCCCTCTTACGTGCCATTTCTGCACGCAGAATACCAACAGGACCAGCACCACCTATTTGAGATGGAATTCTACGATGATGTGCTCTAACCACTTCAAAGCTGGCTGCTTTGATACGCTTACGATCCAGGTCAGAAAATTTTTCTACTTCTCTGGAATGAAGCTCTCCATCAAATCGAACAAGTTCAGGATCTTGTTCCACCATTAATGCCAATAAAGATTCATAATAAGTGCGTTCAACAGCGGTGAAGCTGTTTTCTTGCGTAAGGCTTCCATTTGCAAGTTTTTCAATAAACTCGCTCATGCCTAGTTTTTTAGCTAAAGAAGCTCGGTATTGCCAAGCAACCCATTTGGAAAGCTGTTCTGAATTATCCATCCACAATAGCAACTTAGTGCCTGCGGCCAGTATTGATAACTCATCAATTGAACCCACTTTAAACAGTGTCTCAGTTTTTGAAGCTAATCTTATCGACAGATTATCGATAATGTTGATAAAATTAATACCTGTCTGTTGATATTGATTTGCAAGTTCCGCCATTTCATTTCGATTGTTGATGTTGGCTGCAATAAAACGTAAATCCTGATGTTGCTCTATCCAGTTAGAAGCCTGCATCAATGATTTCCAATCGGAATCACTTTTCATCCAGCTATTCGAAAATGCCTGAGCACCTAGAATATCCAAAGAGTCTATTGTCTGAGATAGTTGCTGTAACTTTATGACCTTCGATAATAAATATCGCCTTTCACTCAAAATATCTGGTGGGTTTTTAAATAGCTCTCTAGATCTTTCGTCAATCCAGATTAACTTTTTAACATGTTTCTCGATAAAGTTAAGTGGTACGCGACTTATAGAGAAGTTATTTTCAAAAAATTCACTTGGAGACAAATCGAAAGCATTCCATAGAGTATCTAACTGAACGCTTACCTGTTCAAATGTGATATTAAGTTGATCAACTTGGCATTTGACTAAATCACGGTCAGCAAGGCGGCTAGCAAGAACTCGAGTTTCTGTATTGAATTCTTTTAATGTCCTCATCCAATCGATGAGTGCTAACAATAGTTGGCTATTGCTACTTTCCCCACGCCAATCACTGCCAAATGCGGATTGTCCAAATGCATCGAGCTCTTTTATTTTTTTTCTTAATGATTGTACTTCCAGCAGTTTATCTAATAATTCAACTTGCAATGGAATTGGCATTGAAGGATCGCGAATAAGGGATCGCACAAAAGCCCGTGATTTTCGCCATTCACTGCTGAAAAACCGAAGTGGATCAGTTTGTACTGCCAAACTGTTTCTCGCAGTAATAACGTCAGCTTCCCAGGCAACCCCTTGTAGTTGGTGTTCAATATTAGAATACGTTTCGGTTAATCGTATTATCGAGTTAACGAGGTCTGAAGCTTGTTCAACACCTTGCTCCCAAACGGATGCAATGAGGGCTTCGGGGCTGACTTCGGGCACAGAGGCCACCTTTTCACCTAGTTCGATTAACTGCTTGATATTTTGGCAAGTATCCAGTCCTGTTTGGGACCCTAATTCAAGCTGTAGTTGACGTGCTTCAGCCAGCAGCTTTGTCAAAGACCTCTGAAGAGGAATTGCAGTGGCAAAGCCTGAGGGTAGTAAACTATCCGGAAGCGCATTTAATTCAACCTCGAGTTCAGTAAGAGGCATCTTTAAATTTTCAACTACAATCTCACTCTCAATTTCTGTAAAAACCCTTTGATAATCAAGGCCTAAATTAATTAGATTATTGATCTCTACTAGTTGAGTTTTCCATATTGGCGAGGTTAATGCTTCCACTGAGAGATTGGGCGCGCTGTTAATGTGCTCCGTAACCACCACGAGCTCATCAATATCTTTGAATGTATTTGGAGCAGGGAATAATGCTACATCTCTTGCCAGCGCTATAGTTTTCGAATAAAACTCTGCTAGTTGGATTAGCACACCGTTAATATCTGAGACTAAACGCTCTACCTCGCTGGGTATAATTCTCTCAAGACCAACGCCATGCCACGGGTGATTATCAGGTATCCCAATATCATTTACCCTATCTAAGAGTTCTTTTGTAAGCTCTAAGCGTTTTGTTAAGTCATTGCTGCTCCACAATTCGATGCCGTGCAAACGGAAATTTGTTGGGGCTTGACCAACCTGACGTAAGCGGACTAAGTGACCCATGACTTGATATGGAGTGAGTTCCGAAGGGCTATAAACCTTATGGATCCTGGCTGGATGCTGGTTTAATAGGTCTCGCACTTCGGTCAGATTATCTATCAATGTGTCCGAGAATTCTCCACGTGGGGAGCCTAATTCCCAAACTCTTTTAAGTTCTTCCAGGAAGGCGCGTTTGTTTGTTTTGTTGCTGTGTAGCTCTAGACAAGCATCGCCAACGCCGGACTGATCAAGGCGACGCTTAACAACCTCTAAAGCAGCCATTTTTTCAGCAACGAAAAGAACTGTTTTTCCATCCGCTACAGCAGAAGCAATGATGTTTGCGATAGTTTGTGACTTACCTGTTCCAGGCGGTCCCTGTATGACCAAACTTTTACCCCGACGGACCTCATGAATCGCAAGAGTTTGTGAACTGTCGCTATCCATGATGTGCAACATATCTTTTGGTGGAATAATAGGGTCGATCGGTTCATCTTCGGATAGCAGGCTGTCATCCCCATCAAACCCATCCGACATCAGTGCACGGATAATGGGTTGGGTGGTAATACTATCTTTGGCGGGCCAATTAGCAGGATCTAGATCGCGATACATTAAAAATTTAGCGAAGGAAAATAGGCCCAAAGTGATATCATTTTCTAGAACTTGCCAATCAGGCTTAAGGCTGACTGCTTCAGCGATATCTGACATGTAACTAGTAATATTTAATTCATGATTATCATTTAGTCTCAGCTCTGGAAGAGTAAGTTGGTGAATTTTTTCTAAAAAGGCCTCCAGAGAAAGGTTCGCGATAATTTCTTCGTTCCTTGCTCGTAGTTTAAACCTTTCACCGACATTGCCACGTTCAAGGGTTACAGGAATTAAAATTAATGGCGCATAGCGAATATTTTCTTTATTAGCAGGATCTATCCATTTTAACGATCCCAGTGCTAAATAAAGAATATTGACACCTTGTTCTTCCTCTAACGTTCGAGAGTCGTGATAAAGGTCCAATAGCCTTTTTTGTAACCCTTTAGCCGTCAGCCTTGTTTGGAGTTTTGTATCTAAATGTTGTGCTTTTGGAGTATCATCTTCTTTGAATGGATAGAGAAATGTTTCAATGTTATCATTCGTTTCTTCACTTTCCTGGTTATCATCATCTTTGCCAGTTTTCCCATGCAGGAAGGTAAAGGTTTTTGCTTCAATCACTAATAGCTTATAAATATCTTCAGAGCGCTCATCACACACATCAAGAAATTTTGACGTCCGTGCTCTGGGAATGTTGAGCAATCTATTTCTAGCACCTAAATCAAGCAGTTGCGCTCGTGCTCTTTCAAGTTTTTGCTCAAGGGAGAATGCATTGCTTTGAAATAGTGTCCCTTCGTTATCATTCATACAATTATTAGTCCGTCATATTGTTCTTGTTAACCCCTACGCTATCTGAGATATCATTGCGGTAGGATGCTATG
This sequence comes from Serratia sp. JSRIV006, assembly GCF_019968685.1. Taxonomy (NCBI): domain Bacteria; kingdom Pseudomonadati; phylum Pseudomonadota; class Gammaproteobacteria; order Enterobacterales; family Yersiniaceae; genus Serratia; species Serratia sp. JSRIV006. Next base: position 4,328,268 of record NZ_CP074137.1, on the reverse strand, counting down.
AAAGAGTGCTGATGAATATTTTATAATAATTTGATAATGACTTTACTCCAGCCCCGAGAGGAAGTGAAGAGGGGTATTCTGGTTTAGGTCTCTGTTTTTGCGTCTTTTGACGAGTGGTGGCAAGATTTCCTTTCTAAGGCTCGATTAGACAGAGGGGGAGATTGGGGGCGATTTACACGTTAGATAGGCTATTTTGATGTTGATAGGAAAATTCTTATCTATTAAAAGTTTCCCCCATAAAGTCGCTAGCCTCATCATCGAGGAGCGTAAGTTTCAAACACAAAAAAGCCCGCAACGTGAATTGCGGGCTTTTTCGTCACTGTCGCCGGGTCTATCTGGTATCACTGGCGACCTATTTGGTGGAGCTGGGGGGATTTGAACCCCCGTCCGAAATTACTACACCGTCGGCACTACATGCTTAGTCCAATCTTTACATTCGCCGGTCAGCTGCGGATGGACACGCCACTAACAAACTAGCCTGATTAGATTTAGCACTTCAGCCCCAGGCAGGACTTCCATGCGATCTCTTTTGGGTTTGACCTCTCTTGATCCCCGTCTTAAGAGCGGAAGCTAGGGAGAGAGGGCTCTAAGCAGGGTATTAAGCTGCTAGTGCGTAGTTTTCGTCGTTTGCGACTATTTTTTTGCGGCTTTTTACGAGGCAAACCGCCCCTCGGCATGCTCCTAGGGCTTCGCAAATCCCGTCGAATCCAGAATCAGCCCCAAGTACTTTGTGCAGTATAACAGAAGATTACCCTGTTAAGCCAGCGGCTTAACGATTGGCATGCTTCATGATACGGGCTTTCGCCGTCTGCCACTCACGATCTTTGATGTCATCGCGCTTATCGTGTTCTTTCTTACCTTTGGCTACGCCAATCTTCACTTTGCTCCAGGCATTTTTCCAATACATGGAGAGGGCGACGACGGTATAACCATCGCGGGTAACGCGGCCGATCAGTGAGTCTAGCTCACGTTTTTTCAGCAGGAGTTTACGGGAACGTGTTGGATCGCATACCACATGAGTTGAAGCGACGTTCAGCGGCGAAATGGTGGCGCCAAACAGATAGGCTTCACCGTCGCGGAACATCACATAACTGTCGCTGATGTTAGCTTTGCCAGCACGCAGTGATTTTACTTCCCAACCTTGCAGGGCCAAACCCGCCTCGATCTCCTCTTCGATGGAGTATTCGAAACGTGCTCGCTTGTTTTGTGCAATGGTCGCGGAACCGGGTTTGTATGCTTTTTTCTTTGTCATAGTGCGCTCATTATACTGGATGACGCAGCGAAAGAAATCCTTTCCCACTCAGCACCTGCGCAATTTCTCGCATTTTGGATCCGTGCCGCGCGTAGCAGATTTTTTGTTTGGCGCCAGATAAATGGTATTATCTGTACGTTTTTTGCCTCTCAGGAAATGATATGCCCCAGATCAGTCGATCTGCATTAGTGCCATTCAGCGCTGAGCAGATGTATCAGTTGGTTAACGATGTTCATTCTTACCCCGATTTTCTGCCAGGATGCACCGGCAGCCGGGTGATTGCCGCTTCCCCAAATGAAATGACCGCCGCGGTAGAGGTGGCAAAAGCCGGCATCAGCAAAACCTTTACCACGCGCAATACGCTGCTGGATAACCAAAGCATCAATATGCAGCTGGTCGATGGCCCGTTCCGCAAGCTGATGGGCGGCTGGCAGTTCACCGCGTTAAGCCCCGAGGCGTGCAAGGTAGAGCTGCACCTGGATTTTGAGTTCACCAACAAACTGATCGAGCTGGCCTTCGGTAAAGTGTTTAAAGAACTGGCCGGTAGCATGGTGCAAGCGTTCACTCAGCGCGCCAAAGAGGTCTACAGTGTCTGAGATACGCGTTGAGGTGGTCTATGCGTTGCCAGAACGCCAGTATGTGCGCCAGGTTAAGTTGGCCGCAGGCAGCAGCGTTGAGCAGGCCATCCTGGCTTCTGGGCTGTTAGAGCTACGGAGCGATATCGATTTGGCCAGCAACAAGGTGGGCATTTACAGCCGACCGGCCAAGCTGAGCGATGTGCTCAATGATGGTGACAGGGTAGAGATTTACCGGCCATTGATTGCCGATCCGAAAGAACTGCGCCGTCAGCGGGCGGAAAAGGCAAAAAAATAAGGCGCTGAATGCGCCTTATCTTCATCAGAACGTTGTCTTCCGAGTTGCAGCCTGCGACTGTCATGAAGGATTTCACTCTTCCCCCATGGGCCGGATGACAGCTCCGGCTCGGCTTACTCGGTCAGTGCCGGTTTATTCTGCAGATCCGTCAACACGCCTGCGCTGTCGAACGTCAACGTCAGCGTTTGCTGCGTGATCTTCTCATGGCCTGGCTCTTGGCGGAACACGTAGAACCACGTCTGGGTACCAAACGGATCCTGCATCATTGGCGTGCCCAATGTGTAAGCAACCTGTTGTTGCGTCATTCCCTTGTGGATTTTTGCCACGTCGGTTGGTGTCAGGTAGTTACCCTGGTTGATATCAGGCCGGTAAACCACCTTCTCAAAAGTAGAACAGCCTGCGGTCAGCATCACAAGAACCACAGCGGCAGCTGTCAGCATTTTACAGCGCATAATAATCACATTCCTTTAGGGCATAGGATGCCGATGATAATAGACCTTGCAGCAGTTGGGAACCTTTACAGGGCCTCATTATGACCTCAGGAAAGTAAAAAAGTTATGCGGCCAGCAATTCTTTTGCGTTTGCCAGCGTATTTTTAGTGACTTCACTGCCGCCGAGCAGGCGCGCCAGCTCTTGCAGACGGGCACGTTTGTCCAAGGGAGACATCTGGGTTTCGGTTTCCGTGCCGTCGGTTTGCTTGCTGACAAATAAATGCTGATGACCGCAACCGGCGACCTGCGGCAGGTGGGTCACGCACATAACCTGGGTTGATTCACCCAACTGACGCAGCAGGCGGCCAACAATGGCGGCCGTTGGGCCACTGATGCCTACGTCTACCTCATCGAAGATCAGCGCCGGGGTTTCCATTTTACGGGCGGTAATGACCTGGATGGCTAACGCGATGCGGGAAAGCTCACCGCCGGAGGCTACTTTTGCCAACGGCTGCAGCGGTTGCCCCGGGTTGGTAGAGACGCAGAACTCAACGCGGCTGGCCCCCTCGCTGCTCAGGTATTCCGGTTCAAAGCGGACGTCGATATTAAATTTGCCGTGCGGCATCGAGAGCGCATTCATGCTCTCGGTGATCAGGGTGGTTAACTCGGCCGCATAGTGCTGCCGCTTCTGGTGCAACTGCTCAGCCAGCGCCAGCGCCTGTTGATGATGCAGGTTGACCGCTTCGCTCAGGTGTTGCTGATCGCTGGCCTGTTGGGAAAGCAGCTGTTGCTCATCCAGCAGTTGTTGATGCAGGCCGGGTAATTCTTCCGGTGAAACATGGTGCTTTCGTGCCAGGCTGATTTGGCGCGACAGGCGCTGTTCCAGCTCATGCAGGCGGTTGGGATCGAGATCCATGCGGTCTGCGTAATGGCGCAGTTCATCGCTGGCTTCGCTGATTTGGATCGAGGCTTCTTCCAGCATGTCCAGCAGGCCGCTTAGCTTCTCATCCATACCGATCAGGTCCATCAGCAGGTGCTTGGTGGTGTAGAGCTGGCTGAGCATGTTGTGTTGCTCGTCATCGGCCAGCAGTTGCAGGGCCTGCTGGCTGAGGGTCAGCAACTGGCCGCTGTTGGCCAGGCGCTTGTATTCGCTGTCGATCTGCTCAAACTCACCGGCCTGTGGGGCGAATTCGTTCAGCTCTTTCAACTGGTATTGCAGAAGTTGCTTGCGGGCATCGCGCTCGAGAGATTGTTGCTGATGGTGTGCCAGCTCGCGGCAGCTTTGATGCCATTGGTGGTAAGCCTGGTGCATGGCGGCCTGCAAGGCCGGTTCGCCGGCATAGGCATCCAGCAACTGTTTTTGGTGTTCGGGTTTTAGCAGCAACTGGTGAGCATGCTGGCCGTGGATCTGGATCAGGCGCTGGCCTAGCTCCCGTAATTGGGAAAGGGGAACCGCGGTGCCGTTGATAAAGCCACGGGAGCGGCCATCTGTTCCGATCACGCGGCGCAGCAGGCACTCGTTGCTGTCATCCAGCTGGTTTTGTTCCAGCCATTCGCGGGCGGATGGGGTATCTGCCAGTGAGAAGCGGGCACAGATATCGGCACGGGAGGCCCCCAGACGTACCACGTTGCCGTCGGCGCGGTTGCCGAGGCACAGGCCTAACGCATCAATAGCAATCGACTTACCGGCACCGGTTTCACCGGTGATTGCCGTCATACCCGCTTGAAAGTCGATCTCCAACTCACGAACGATAGCAAAATTGCTGATGGTTAATTGCGCCAACATAGGGACCTTCCTGTTCATAAACACATAACTGTGATTTCATACAGTATAAACTGGTTTTATATACAGTAAAGCGGTTGGCGCCATTTTTAGAATAATTTTTTTGACCAGCCCAGTTTGGTACTCAACGTATTGAAATAGCTGTAGTCCTTGGGGTGGATCAGGTTTAAGTGGAAATCGCTGCGGCGGATCAGTACCTCTTCGCCTTCCTGGATGGGCAGGGCGATCTGGCTGTCGCAGCTGATTTCCAGATCGCTGCCGATATGGGAAAACTTCAGGCGAATGGTGCTGTCACCGTTGATCACCAGCGGCCGGGCGGAAAGCGTGTGCGGGAACATTGGCACCAGCGCGATGGCTTCCAGCGACGGAGTCAGAATGGGCCCGCCTGCGGAAAGCGAGTAGGCGGTGGAACCGGTTGGCGTGGCGATGATCAGGCCATCGGAACGCTGCGAGAAGGCGAAGCGATCGTCAATATAGACTTCGAACTCGATCATGTGCGCCACCTTGCCAGGGTGTAACACCACTTCGTTAATCGCGGTGCTGACGCGGCATTGCTGGTGCTCTTTATGGACGATGGTTTCCAGCAGGAAGCGCTTCTCGTCGATATATTCCCCTTCCAGCACGTCCGCCAACTGCTGGAGTGCGTTGTCCGGGTCGAGATCGGTCAGGAAGCCGAGATTGCCACGGTTTACCCCAATCACCTTGATGTCATAACGCGCCAATACGCGCGCTGCGCCCAGCATGTTACCGTCACCACCCACCACGACGGCCAGATCGGCCCGTTGACCAATCTCCGCCAGGCTGCCGGTATCTACGTCTTTCATACCCAAATCGTGGGCAATCTGGCGTTCAAGGATCACCTTGTAGCCACGGGCAACCAACCATTCGAACAGCATTTCATGAGTAGCCAATGCGGAAGGGTGACGCGGGTGCCCAACAATGCCAATAGATGCAAATTTTTTCTTCATCGCTGCCATTTTCCTCACCAGGGACGGTTTATGCCCCACATTGTGACCGGTTGACTTGAAACCCCGGTTTTGATCCCCATAATAAGCCAAGTTGCGAGATTAATGCTAAAACGCGGAGATATTCATGAGTAGTAAAGAACAGAAGACGCCAAACGAGCAAGCCTCGGAAGAAATGGAACAGCAAGCACAGCACGAGGAAGCCATGGCGGCAGGCGCCGATCTGCGCGATGATCGCATTGCCGAGTTGGAAGCCCAACTGGCTGAAGCTCAGCAACGCGAGCGTGATAGTGTGCTGCGTGCCAAGGCCGAAATGGAAAACGTTCGTCGCCGTAGCGAGCAGGATGTCGAGAAGGCCCACAAATTCGCGCTGGAAAAATTCTCCGGTGATTTGCTGCCGGTGATCGACAACCTGGAGCGTGCGCTGGAGCTGGCGGACAAGAACAACCCTGAACTGGTCGCGATGATCGAAGGGATTGAGCTGACGCTGAAGTCACTGCTGGACGCGGTACGCAAGTACGGCATCGAAGTGGTAGGCGAGCTCAACGTGCCATTCAACCCAGACGTTCACCAGGCGATGAGCCTGATGGAATCAGCCGACCATCAGCCGAACCATGTGATGATGGTGATGCAGAAAGGCTATACGCTGAATGGCCGTCTGCTGCGCCCTGCGATGGTTGCGGTATCCAAAGCCAAGTCTTAATAAGACCTGCTGAGGATAAAGGCACCTTCGTGGTGCCTTTTTTGTGGCTGGATCATTCCTGCGGCAGGTGCGGCACCCAGTCAATCGGTGCCAGGCCTTGTTGTTCCAGTAACTGATTGGTTTGCGAAAAGTGGTGGCAACCCAGGAAACCGCGATGGGCAGAAAGCGGGGAGGGGTGCGGCGCTTTCAACACATGATGGCGCTGGCGGTCGATAAAGCTCCCTTTCTTTTGTGCGTGTGACCCCCACAGCAGGAACACGACACCCTCGCGATTTTCGTTTAGCGCGGCAATAACCTTGTCGGTAAAGGTTTCCCAGCCCAGATTGGCGTGAGAATGCGCGCGGCCACCTTCAACGGTTAATACGGTATTGAGCAGCAGTACGCCTTGCTCGGCCCAGCTTTGCAGGCAGCCGTGTGTCGGGCGTTCAAAGCCGGGGATATCCGTCACCAGCTCTTTGTACATATTGACCAGTGAAGGCGGCGCAGGGATGCCTGGGCGCACGGAAAACGACAGGCCATGGGCCTGGTTCGGGCCGTGATAGGGATCTTGCCCCAGGATCACCACTTTGACGTCTGCCAACTCGGTAAAGCGGAAAGCATTAAACACGTCTTTCTGCGGTGGATAAATGGTCTTACCAGCCTGGCGTTCATTAGCTACAAAGGCGAGTGTATCGAGAAAGTAGGGCTGCTCTTTCTCTTTGCCGATGACGTCGTGCCAGGTGAGGGAGGTAGACATAAGCACTCTCCTTTGTTTTTGTTAGCAATTCATGGTGCATAGCTTACCGTTAACCCCCGCTCGGCGAAACCCGCTTTTTCCATGGGTATGGTGAGCGAGATATACAAATATTTTTGAAAATTTACAAAAATAATTTTAACGAGCAAAAAGGTAAAATTGATATAAAACATAAATTTGCCTCTGCTGCTCATTCGGTTACCCCGTAAAAATTGATTTTAGTCAAAGAATTGACCCGGTTTGACTGGTATACAGAACAACAAGACAACATTGGTTTTACCAAATGGCCGGAAACCACAACCGAGTTTTCGGCGACGTAGAAATTTTTCGCCCTATTACGGAGGCAACAAAATGATTACTGGTATTCAAATCACTAAAGCGAACAATCAAGCACTGGTGAACTCTTTCTGGCTGCTGGATGAAGAGAAATCAGAAGCGCGCTGTGTCTGTGCCAAAGCGGATTACGCGGAAGATCAGATCGTGCCTGTTAGCGAACTGGGCCAGATCGAGTACCGCGAAGTGCCGATGGAAATGCAACCTACCGTGCGCGTAGAAGGTGGTCAGCACCTGAACGTGAACGTGCTGCGCCGTGAAACGCTGGAAGATGCCGTTAAGAACCCAGAAAAATATCCGCAGCTGACCATTCGTGTTTCTGGTTACGCGGTGCGTTTCAACTCACTGACGCCAGAACAGCAACGTGACGTTATCGCACGTACCTTTACCGAAAGCCTGTAATTCTCGGCTAGGTAGACAAAAGGGAGCTTCGGCTCCCTTTTTTAATGCCTTCACGGCAGAAAATAGATTTTGATCACATTAGCTGCAAAAAATAATCATTCCCATTACAGAACTCGTAGGACTCGCCGATAGCTAAATCAGTTCCATTTGGGGCTGTCTATGGATAAGGAGTCTTTATGAGTTTGCCTTTGAGTTTCATCTCGACGATGACGCCCATCACCGAGGTATCTGCTGCGGCACTCCCGGCTCAAGACGCAATAAAACCAGTCCACACCGACGAGCCACAGGTGACAAAAGTTGCTGTGTCGCTCCCCTCTGAAAATAGTCGTAATGCACAAAATCTGTTGGATTCACTGACTCGCGATCTTTCTGCTGCGGTACCTTTGGCCCCAAGGCTGGAGATGTCTCGTGGGCAAGAGTCTCAGCAGGGGGATTACTCTTTGGCGCTATTGGCCAAGGATGTCTACAACCTTACGGGGCAGGGGGCGGAGGGTTTTTCGCGCATGAGTGATAACGATTTGCTGGGTGTTGGCATTGACCCCGCAAGTTTATTGGATACAGCCTCGGGGTTACAGGCGGGTATTTATTCGAATAAGCAGCACTATGTGCTGGCCTTCGCCGGTACTAATGACATGCGCGATTGGCTGAGTAATGTGCGTCAGGCTACGGGGTACGACGATGTGCAGTACAATCATGCTGTGGCAATTGCCAAGAATGCCAAAGCGGCGTTTGGTGACGGGTTAGTGATCACCGGTCATTCGTTGGGGGGAGGGTTGGCAGCAACGGCGGCGCTGGCAACGGGTTCTCTGGCGGTAACATTCAACGCCGCTGGGGTTTCCGATCATACTCTCAACCGTTTCGGTATTAATCCCGCTGCGGCAAAGCAAGATGCAGAATCTGGCGGGATCCGTCGTTACAGTGAACAATACGATATGTTGACGGGGACGCAGGAGTCGACGTCACTGCTTCCCGATGCTATCGGGCATAAAATAACCATTGCCAACAATGAGACTCTGAGCGGCACTGATGCTTGGCGGCCAAGCAAATATTTCGATCGCAGCATGACGGCACATGGCATCGATAAAGTAATCAGTTCAATGGCGGAACAGAAGCCATGGGAGATCAAGGCGAATGCCTAAAAGGTGGTGCAGAGGCTGCTGGATAGCGGCTCTCGTTTTGCCCCTGTTTGGGATCGCTGGGTTATTGATGGTAGCCAAGGAGCACTATATGGAACAGCAAACTTCGCCATTTGCGGGTACCGATATCCTGTCTTTATCACAGGCGGTGGCTGAAGATGACGTTTGGCAAATTAGCCAGCAAGCAACGATTGAACGGCTTTATGTGCGGGGAGATTTGCAGATCACACTGTTGCAGTGGGCGATTCTGCAGCAGAGGCCAGGCAGTGTACAGGCGTTGATACAGGCGGGAGCAGATATTGGGCAGCCTGGTATGGAGGGCAACGGGGCATTGCATACGGCGGCGATGGTTAAGGATGCGCAATATTTACGCTTGTTATTGCAACAGGCTCCCCAGGTTAATATGCGTAATCTGGTCACTGGTGCTACGCCATTAGCCGCTGCCGTGCTTGCGGGGCGGGAGGAGCAGGTGCGTATGCTGTTGAATGCCGGGGCTGATAGTACCTTGAGTGACAGAGTAGGGGATACGCCCTTGCACCTGGCCGCAAAAATCAACGCACCAGAGTTGGCGTTGCTGCTGTTACAAACGGGGGCTGATGCCAAGGCACAAAATCAGCAAGGGAGAACGTTCCAGTATTATTTTGCCCAGACGCCAATGCATTTGCAGAATAGCGAGTTGCGTGAACAGTACCGCCAATTGGAGGTCTGGCTCAAAAGTCAGCAATTGGCTGAGCACTATACTCAGCTTTGAAAATAGAAAAACCGCCCTCTAAGTGATGGCGGTTTTTTGATGGCAGAGAGATTATTCTGCGTCTGGTTTGGCTTTTGGCTTGCGGCGCTTACCGACGTTTTTCGCGTCGCGATGGCGTACCTTCACCTTGGCCTTCTCTTTGTTCTTCAGCTTGTCTTCGATGCGCTTGGCCAGCACCTTCTTCGAGGGCTTACCGTTGCTCTTCTCGCTAGGCACCTTGGTGGATGGACGCAGTTCGTCGATCACGCGGGCTTTCAGTGGCTCATTGAGGTAACGCCCCACTTTGCCCAGCAGCAGATGGTCGTGCGCTTCTACCAGCGAAATGGCGGTGCCTTTACGCCCGGCACGGCCAGTACGGCCAATGCGATGCAGATAGGTATCGGCAGTGCGCGGCATATCGAAGTTGAACACGTGGGTGATATCCAGGATATCCAGCCCGCGTGCTGCAACGTCGGTAGCGACCAGCACGTTGACGCGGCCATCCATCATGCGTTTTACCGCTTCGTTACGCTTGGCCTGCACCATTTCCCCTTCGAGATAGCAGGTGTTGATGCCTGCTTCACGCAGCCAGGCGGCCAGCTCATGCACGCGCTCACGCTTACGTACAAAGATCACTGACTTCTGCACGTCCGGCTGTTGCAACAGATGCACCAGCAGGGCGGTTTTATGCTTCACGTCATCGGCGCGGTAATACCATTGCAGGATCTTTTTACGTTCGCGGCGGGAAGGATCGGCTTCAACCTCAACCGGATCTTTCAGGATACGCTCGGCAAACTCGCGGATCGCTTCGCCTTCCAACGTTGCGGAGAACAGCAACGTCTGGGTACGCCAGCGGGTTTCGGCCGAGATGGTCTCGATGTCTTGCGCAAAGCCCATATCGAGCATGCGATCGGCTTCGTCCAGGATCAGCGTTTCTACCGCGCGGCAGTCAAAGTTTTCTTCTTTGATGTATTGCAGCAGGCGGCCGGTGGTGGCAACCACCACGTCCTGGTTTTCGCTAAAGACTTCGGCGTGGTTCATATACGCCACGCCGCCGGTGATGGTGGCGATATCCAGCGAGGTATGCGCAGCCAATTCACGAGCCTGATCGGCCACCTGCATTGCCAGCTCACGCGTCGGGGTGAGGATCAGTACGCGCGGTGGGCCAGACTTCTTGCGTGGGAAATCCAGCAGATGTTGCAGAACCGGCAGCAAGAATGCGGCGGTTTTGCCTGTGCCGGTCGGTGCCGAACCTAATACGTCGCGCCCGTCCATGGCTGGCGGGATCGCCTCGGCCTGGATAGCGGTGGGGCGATCGTAGCCTTTATCACGCAAAGCGAGGATCAGGCGCTCATCGAGTTCGAGTTCGGAAAAATTGGTTGCTGTCATTATCTACCTCTACTTGGGGCGCCGATTATAGACGGGATGGCCGCAGGGTTCACCCTTTTTAACTTTTACCCTAAATCAGTTTGCCTTATGCTACGCCAGTTTTGTCTGCTGGTGGCCATTGTGAGTAATCAAAATAAAACAAAATCGACCCCGCGCCGCGGCGGTTTTACCTTTAAACAGTTCTTTGTCGGCCACGATCGTTGTGCGATGAAGGTAGGTACCGATGCGGTTATGCTCGGTGCCTGGGCTAGCGTGGATAACGTGCAGCGGGTGCTGGATATTGGCTGCGGCAGTGGGCTGATCGCCCTGATGTTGGCGCAGCGCACGGCTGGCGAGGCCACCATCGATGCGGTTGAGCTGGATAACGCCGCCGCCTTGCAGGCGCGTGATAACGTGTTTGAGTCACCTTGGCCGCAGAAGATCCAGGTGCACAGCCAGGATATCCATCATTTTGCCCAGCAGCATGCCCATTGTTACGATCTGATCGTCAGCAACCCACCGTATTTTGAGCCTTCTGTTGCCTGCCGCGATCAGGCCCGTACCAACGCCCGCTATACGGAAACGCTGACTCACGACGCTTTGCTGGATAGCGCTGAAAGGTTGATAACTGCGGAGGGCCATTTCTGCGTGGTGCTGCCTTACGAGATTGGTGAAGCTTTTGAAGTGAATGCCCACCAACGTGGCTGGCACACCGCACGACGGCTGAACATCAGCGACCGGGCCGATACGCCAAAGCACCGCTTGATGCTGGCATTAGCGCGCAAACCGGTGGCAAAAGAAGAGGCGGAGTTGGCAATAAAACTGGCGGATGGCAGCTACACCACCGATTTCCGCCAGTTGATTACCGATTTCTATCTGAACTACTGAAGCCTCAGGGTTGCAGAATGGTGGGTTTTGGCTCCGGCAACATGTCCGGGTAATCCAGCGTGTAATGCAGCCCACGGCTTTCCTTGCGCTCCATCGCGCTGCGCACAATCAGTTCCGCCACCTGCACCAGATTACGTAGCTCCAGCAGATTGTTGGAGATGCGGAAGTTGGCGTAATACTCGTCGATCTCCTGCTGCAACGTATTGATGCGGCGTAGTGCTCGCTCCAGGCGTTTGGTGGTGCGCACGATCCCGACGTAGTCCCACATAAACAGCCGCAGTTCGTGCCAGTTGTGCTGGATCACCACGCGTTCATCCGAGTCATCCACGCGGCTTTCATCCCACTGCGGTAACTGTTTGGCCAGCTTGATGGCAGGCAGGCGCGTCAGAATATCTTCGGCGGCGGACCAGCCATAAACCAGGCATTCCAGCAGCGAGTTGGACGCCATGCGGTTGGCCCCGTGCAGGCCGGTGTAGCTCACTTCGCCAATGGCATACAAACCGTCCAGATCGGTGCGGCCATGCTGATCGACCATCACGCCGCCGCAGGTGTAATGCGCCGCAGGGACGATCGGGATCGGCTGTTGCGTCAGGTCAAAGCCCAGCGTCATCAGCTTTTCGTGGATCATCGGGAAGTGCTGGGTGATAAATTCCGCCGGTTTGTGGCTGATATCCAGGTACATGCAGTCTGCACCCAGGCGTTTCATCTCATGGTCAATAGCGCGGGCGACGATATCACGCGGAGCCAGCTCACCACGCGGATCAAAGTCTGGCATAAAGCGGCTGCCGTCTGGGCGTTTCAGATGGGCACCTTCACCGCGCAGCGCTTCGGTCAGCAGGAAGTTACGTGCCTGCGGGTGGAACAGGCAGGTTGGGTGAAACTGGTTGAATTCCAGATTGGCGACACGACAGCCAGCGCGCCAGGCCATGGCGATACCATCGCCCGAAGAGATGTCCGGGTTGGTGGTATATTGATAAACCTTGGCCGCTCCGCCGGTGGCTAACACCACCGTTTTGGCACGGTAGGTTTCCACCTGCTCCCGCTCACGGTTCCAGACGTAAGCGCCCACTACGCGCTTGGTGCCCGGCAAGCCGATCTTGTTGGAGGTGATCAGGTCGACGGCGTTGCGGCGCTCCATCACGCAAATATTGGGGTGAGCACTTGCTTTCGCTACCAGGGTAGTCTCTACTTCTTTGCCGGTGGCGTCGGCGGCGTGGAGGATGCGCCGATGGCTGTGCCCGCCTTCCCGCGTCAGGTGATAGCGTTCTTCACCTTGGGAGTTGGTTTCGGTGTCGAACAGCACACCCTGATCGATCAGCCACTGTACGCAGTGGCGCGCATTGCTGGCAATAAACTCGACGGCGTCTTTGTCACACAGGCCGGCTCCGGCGATCAGCGTGTCATCAACGTGCGAGGCGATGCTGTCCGTTTCATCAAACACCGCGGCGATCCCGCCTTGGGCATAAAAGGTGGCGCCTTCATTGAGCGGACCTTTGCTGAGTACAGTAACCTTGCAATGTTGCGCCAGGCGCAACGCCAGGGAGAGGCCAGCAGCACCGCTACCGACGATCAATACATCGCTAACATGTTCAGATGATGGTTGCATAACGTATGATGTGTGCAGAAGAAGAGTGAAATTCATGTTAGCCTACTTGTCCGGGCAAAAGCCACGGACAAGGTGACATCAACAAAAAAACAATGGCGGTATGGAACTTAGCGTTCCGTATGAACTCCAAGCGAGTGCTTGCTCAGGAAAATAATGTATGGCTGGCGGTACAATTTCACGCGTGGAGATAGATTTGGGGAGAATTTACCTCGGATGAGCGAGCAGTTAACGGATCAGGTTCTGGTTGAGCGGGTCCAAAAGGGCGATCAGAAATCGTTTAACTTACTGGTAATTCGTTACCAGCATAAAGTGGCGAGTCTCGTTTCGCGCTACGTACCACAGGGCGACGTGCCGGATGTGGTGCAGGAGTCGTTTATTAAAGCTTATCGCGCACTGGAGTCGTTCCGTGGCGATAGCGCCTTTTACACCTGGTTGTATCGAATTGCTGTCAATACAGCAAAAAATTATCTGGTTGCTCAGGGCCGGCGCCCACCCTCAAGCGATGTGGATGCCAATGATGCCGAAAATTACGAAAGTGCGGGTGCACTGAAAGAAATTTCGAACCCTGAGAACTTAATGTTGTCAGAAGAACTGAGACAGATAGTTTTCCGTACCATTGAGTCACTCCCAGAGGATCTTCGCATGGCGATTACCCTGCGGGAGTTGGATGGTCTAAGCTACGAAGAGATAGCCGCCATCATGGATTGCCCGGTCGGAACCGTACGTTCACGTATTTTCCGTGCTCGGGAGGCTATCGATAATAAAGTTCAACCGCTGATCCAACGTTAGCGATAGCGGACACTGGAAGGGTACTTAGGCATGCAGAAAGAAAAGCTTTCCGCTCTGATGGATGGTGAAATGCTCGACAATGAGCTGCTGAGTTCATTGAGTAAAGATCGGGCGCTTCAACAAAGCTGGCAGAGCTATCACCTAATCCGTGACACGTTACGGGGTGATATCGGGCAAGTCATGCATTTCGATATCGCAGACCGTGTTGCTGCCGCATTGGAAAAAGAGCCCGCTCGTCTGGTTCCTTCGGCAATTCCCGAATCTCAACCGCAACCTCACACCTGGGGTAAACTGCCGTTCTGGCACAAGGTTCGTCCTTGGGCTAGTCAGCTCACTCAAGTCGGCGTTGCCGCTTGTGTCTCTCTGGCAGTGATCGTGGGTGTGCAACAGTACAATCAGCCAACGGCCCAATCAGGCGCGGCTGAAGCACCAGCGTTCAATACGTTGCCAATCATGGGGCAAGCTTCCCCGGTCAGCCTGGGCGTCCCGGCAGACAGTTTCTCAACCGGCAGCGGTCAACAGCAGCAGGTGCAGGAACAGCGTAAGCGTATCAATGCCATGCTGCAGGATTATGAGCTGCAACGCCGTTTGCACTCCGATCAGCTGCAACTTGAACAAAGCAGGCCACAGCAGGCCGCCGTTCAGGTTCCTGGAACTCAGTCTTTAGGAATGCAACAGCAGTAATGAAGCAAATCTGGTTCTCCGTTTGTCTTTTAACGGGCAGCCTGCTCAATTCAAATATCGCCTCGGCGCAGGAACCTGCGTCCGGGGCGTTATTGCAACAAATGAGCAGTGCCAGCCGTTCACTCAACTATGAACTCGCCTATATCAGCATCAGCAAGCAGGGGATAGAGTCGCTACGCTATCGCCATGCGGTGATCGATAAGCAGCCGCTTGGGCAGTTGCTGCATATGGACGGCCCTCGTCGGGAAGTGCTGCAACGTGGCGGTGGGATCAGCTATTTTGAGCCTGGTCTGGAACCGTTCACGCTGTCTGGCGATCACATCGTCGACGCCTTGCCCGCCATCGTGTTTGCCGATTTTGACTATCTGGCGAAATACTACGACTTCATCTCCGTTGGTCGCACCCGCATTTCCGATCGGCCTTGTGACGTCTACCGCGTCGTGGCTCGTGACGGCTCCCGTTACAGCTATGTGGTCTGGATGGATATGGAGACCAAGCTGCCGCTGCGGGTCGATTTACTCGATCGTGATGGCGAAACGCTGGAACAGTATCGGGTCATCTCGGTCGTGGTGGGCGATCAGGTGAAAAACGTCATGCAACCTTTGCTCAAGGCCAATCTGCCACCGCTATTGACCTTACCCGCGGCTGAAGACGTTAAGCTTGCCTGGAATGCCGGTTGGTTGCCCGCGGGCGTTAACGAGGTGGCGCGTAATCGCCGCAAGTTACCGAATGTGGCGGTGCCGGTTGAATCGCGGCTTTATAGCGATGGCTTGTTCAGCTTCTCGGTTAACGTCAGCCCTTCGGGCAGCAATACCAGCCAACAGTTTTATCGTCAGGGCCGCCGCACCATCCAAACCGAAATTCGTAATGGCAATGAAATTACCGTGGTTGGGGAATTACCTCCTTCAACGGCGAAACGCATTGCCGACAGCATTACTTTCAAGGTAGCGCCGCAATGATGAAAGAGTGGGCCACGGTGATCTCGTGGCAACAGGGTGTGGCACAGCTGCGTTGTGAGCCTAAAGCCGGCTGTGGCAGCTGTACCGCACGTTCTGGCTGCGGTGCTCGCGCGTTCGACGAACTGGTGCCTGAAAGTGAACA
This sequence comes from Serratia sp. JSRIV006, assembly GCF_019968685.1. Classification (NCBI taxonomy): domain Bacteria; kingdom Pseudomonadati; phylum Pseudomonadota; class Gammaproteobacteria; order Enterobacterales; family Yersiniaceae; genus Serratia; species Serratia sp. JSRIV006. The sequence goes on along the minus strand of NZ_CP074137.1, from coordinate 4,312,491 downwards.
TCACCTGCAGGTGGCAATCGCCCAGCCTCTGGAACCCGGCCAGCGCGTCGAAGTCGGTATCGCCGAAGGCAGCCTGTTGCGCTCGGCGATGCTGGTCTATCTGACCCCGTTATTAGGCATGATGCTAGGCGGTGGCCTGCTGCAATGGTGGTTGGGCAGTGACGCTGCGGCGGCACTCGGTGGGATTTTAGGGGGCTGCCTCGCTTTCCTGATCGCACGCGCATTGGCAAAACGCCTCGGCGAACAGGCCAATTATCAACCCGTGGTGCTACAAATCGGTTTGCCGCCCGGTGCCTTGCGGTTGAATACTGAAACCGAATCCCCGATTTAATACGGCGGCCGCGTCATCGCCGGGTTGTTATAGGCGGGGATGCGGTTGTTGATCATATGCTCCATCAGCGCAATAAACAGATCGGCGCTGAACAGCGAGTCATAACCCAGCGAAAACAGCTCATTACCTTGTAGATCCAGCAAACGAAGGGTGCCTCGCTGCAGATTGCTTTCCAGCCGGTGGATCTTTTCGATCTGAACCTGCGCCTGGGCGATACTCAGCGTCGTAGCGCTAAGCCGTAATGTTTGAGTCGGCTTCTCTTGCCACGAACCAAGCCAGCCCCTACCGCTAATGAGATAGCCGAAGGTCAATATTTCCCCCTGATAAAGCGAATTTAATGCCAGCGGGCCGCGTTGCTGGATCTGTTGCTGGATCAGGGTTTCAATCAGCTGCCGGGAGTGAGAGATATTGCTCTTGATGCTGTACCAGAACCCCGCCTCCGAGGTGCGAAACGCCATATTGTCGTTCAGCCCGCCAAGCAGCCTGCTACCGCGAGAATGGTAGATATCGGCAATCTTTTCAAACGCAATAAACCGTTCTTTATGACTGTGGTGATCCAGCACGCGCACGCCGTGCTCATACAGGCGATAGGTCAGCATTGGCCGCAGATAATGGCGCAATGCCAACAAAGTCGTGCCTAACAGAATGGTAGCCGCGCCGGCTTGCAGTAAGGCCAGAACGTGAGGATCTTCCATGTTGCTCAATAACGGCATTAATAACAGCGCCGCACCGAGTGTGAACAGCAGCGTTACCGCTGCCAAAATGCCCCAGTTGACCTTGGAAAAATCGTGCCGGCTCAGCATTTGCCCTTTATCGATCATGATAAACCTTCCAATCAATGTTCAGAGGAGATGCTGGTGAACTCTGGTGGGCTTGCCGATGTCGTAGTGCCCTGAAGTCTGTTTTTATCCAAAGTTCTTGCCACTTGTAACCGAGGGGCAAAGGAGCGTATATCAGGTTTATCCTAAAGCTTCTGCGTTGCGATTTAACTGTAAGTTATTGATAAAAATATTATTTATTAAAAAATTAAGATTGGGTTTATTGCGTAATCGCGTAATATGTATTACCACCGGGTAAATAGTGTCTGGCCAAGAGGATTGGCGCAATTAACCCACAATTTTTATCAGGCCTTCGCCGCGTTAATATCTGCTTTCATCAACTGCGGCGCGTTGTAACACTAAACTACGTATAATCGAATAGCTTCCCGACACCGATTGCTAGGTTTTCAGTGTTGTGGCATGTAGAATGCTGCGATTCAGGCGAAAAATAGCCGACCCATTCACTGTCGCTTTATGTCCATGCGGGTTCCATAGGCGAGTAATTCAGAAATACCAAGGCAGAAAAACTAATTAAATGAAACACATAAGAAATTTTTCTATCATTGCCCATATTGACCACGGTAAGTCGACGCTGTCTGACCGTATTATCCAAATCTGCGGCGGCCTGACCGAACGTGAAATGGCTGCACAGGTTCTGGATTCTATGGATCTGGAACGTGAGCGTGGTATTACCATCAAAGCGCAGAGCGTAACGCTCGACTATAAAGCCAATGATGGGCAGGTTTACCACCTCAACTTTATCGACACCCCTGGGCACGTTGACTTCTCCTATGAGGTTTCCCGCTCACTGGCTGCCTGTGAAGGCGCATTGCTGGTGGTGGATGCCGGGCAGGGCGTAGAAGCCCAGACCTTGGCCAACTGCTATACCGCACTGGACATGGATCTGGAAGTGGTACCGGTGTTGAACAAGATTGACCTGCCAGCCGCCGATCCGGATCGCGCCGCACAGGAAATCGAAGATATCGTGGGCATTGATGCGACTGACGCGGTGCGCTGCTCGGCAAAAACCGGCGTTGGCGTACCAGACGTGCTGGAGCGTCTGGTACGTGATATCCCGCCACCAGAAGGTGATGCGGATGCCCCGTTGCAGGCGCTGATCATCGATTCCTGGTTTGATAACTACCTTGGCGTTGTCTCCCTGATCCGCGTGAAAAACGGCACCCTGCGTAAGGGCGATAAAGTTAAGGTCATGAGCACCGGCCAAACTTATAACGCCGACCGCCTGGGGATCTTCACCCCGAAACGTGTCGATCGCGACGTGCTGAACTGTGGCGAAGTGGGCTGGTTGGTCTGCGCTATTAAAGATATCCTCGGCGCGCCAGTGGGCGATACCTTGACGCTGGCTCGCCAGCCGGCAGATAAAATGCTGCCAGGCTTCAAAAAAGTGAAGCCACAGGTGTATGCCGGCCTGTTCCCGATCAGTTCCGACGATTATGAAGCCTTCCGCGATGCGCTGGGCAAGCTGAGCCTGAACGATGCCTCCCTGTTCTATGAACCAGAAAGCTCTACCGCGTTGGGCTTTGGTTTCCGCTGTGGCTTCCTGGGTCTGCTGCACATGGAGATCATTCAGGAGCGTCTGGAGCGTGAATACGATCTGGAGCTGATCACTACGGCACCTACGGTAGTGTATGAAGTCGAAACCACCGGCAATGAAACCATTTACGTCGACAGCCCTTCCAAGCTGCCGCCGTTGAATAACATCGCTGAACTGCGTGAGCCGATTGCAGAGTGTCACATGCTGATGCCGCAGGAATATCTGGGCAACGTGATCACGCTGTGTATCGAGAAGCGTGGCGTACAGACCAACATGGTTTACCACGGTAACCAGGTGGCGCTGACCTACGAAATTCCAATGGCCGAAGTGGTGCTAGACTTCTTTGACCGTTTGAAATCTACCTCGCGCGGTTACGCCTCGCTGGACTATAACTTCAAACGTTTCCAGGCCTCGGACATGGTGCGCGTTGACGTGTTGATCAACAACGAACGCGTAGATGCGCTGGCGCTGATCACTCACCGTGATAACGCACAGTATCGTGGCCGTGAACTGGTCGAGAAAATGAAAGAGCTGATCCCACGCCAGCAATTTGATATTGCTATCCAGGCGGCGATCGGCACGCATATCATCGCTCGTTCTACGGTGAAACAGCTGCGTAAAAACGTGTTGGCCAAGTGCTACGGCGGCGACGTCAGCCGTAAGAAGAAGCTGCTGCAGAAGCAGAAAGACGGTAAAAAACGCATGAAGCAGGTGGGTAACGTTGAGTTGCCGCAGGAAGCGTTCCTGGCCATTCTGCACGTGGGTAAAGACGGTAAGTAAGAGCGAAAGCTCGCGTAACTAGGGAGTTTGCATGGCGAATATGTTTGCCTTGATCCTGGCGATTGCCACTTTGGTGACCGGGATCATCTGGTGCTTTGAGCGCTTTAAATGGGCGCCGGCACGCCGGGCGAAAATCGCGGCGGTCAATGCACAGGCGGCCGGAACGGTCGACGAAGCGGCCTTGGCGAAAGTGGCAAGGCAGCCGGGGTGGGTTGAAACCGGGGCTTCGGTGTTCCCGGTATTGCTGTTGGTGTTTGTGGTGCGTTCGTTTATTTACGAACCGTTCCAGATCCCTTCAGGCTCAATGATGCCGACGCTGTTGATTGGTGATTTCATTCTGGTGGAAAAATTTGCCTACGGCGTAAAGGATCCGATCACCCAGACTACGCTAATTGAAACCGGTCATCCCAAGCGCGGTGATATTGCGGTATTTAAATATCCACGCGACACCAAACTGGATTATATCAAGCGCGTGATTGGCGTACCTGGCGATCGCGTGACCTATGATCCGGTGAATAAGCGCGTGACGGTGCAAGAGTCCTGTAATAGTGGCCAGGCGTGTGATACCGCATTGGCGGTCACCTACAGCGATATGCAACCGAGCGATTTTGTGCAGATGTTTACCCGCAGTGGCATGGGCGAAACCAGCAACGGTTTCTTCCAGATCCCTCTGACGGATAACGTGCCACAGGGCGGTATTCGCCTTGGTGAGCGCAAGGAAACTCTGGGCAACGTAACTCACCGTATTCTGACCGTGCCCGGCGCACAAGATCAGATCGGCGCTTACTATCAGCAGCCAGGCCAGCCGTTAGGCGAGTGGGTAGTACCCGCCGGCCATTACTTCATGATGGGCGATAACCGCGATAATAGTGCAGACAGCCGTTATTGGGGATTCGTGCCTGAGAAGAATCTGGTAGGTAAAGCCACGGCGATCTGGATGAGTTTTGAAAAGCAGGAAGGTGAATGGCCAACGGGCGTCAGATTGAGCCGTATCGGTGGTATTCACTAATAGCGTTTTACAAACTGCAGCCAATTAGGCTGCAGTTTGACAGGCAATGGGTCTATATAAACGCAGCAATATATTTCCACTCGTTGTAGAATAGCCCCTCGAGCGATAAAAGTTGGCCCCTTTTGGGCGCCACTGCAAACGAAACAGCTTTGGATTGGCTTTTGGCAAAGCAGGCCTGTTCCGTATGCTGCAAGTTTTTGACGCATTCTTGATCTATTGGTAACTCATGAACCCCATCGTAATAAACAGGCTGCAGCGGAAGCTGGGCTACACTTTTCAACAGCAGGAGCTCTTACTGCAAGCGTTAACTCACCGTAGCGCCAGCAGTAAACACAATGAACGTCTCGAGTTTCTGGGTGATTCGATCCTTAGTTTTGTCATCGCCAATGCGCTCTACCAGCGTTTTCCTCGCGTAGACGAAGGAGACATGAGCCGCATGCGTGCCACGCTGGTGCGGGGCAATACGTTGGCGGAGATGGCGCGCGAATTCGACCTGGGCGAATGTTTGCGTCTTGGGCCGGGCGAGCTGAAAAGTGGTGGATTCCGCCGCGAGTCGATCCTGGCGGATACGGTGGAGGCACTGATTGGCGGTGTGTTCCTGGATAGCGATATTCAAAACGTCGAGCGCCTGATTTTGGACTGGTATCGTAGCCGGTTGGACGAAATCAGCCCCGGTGATAAGCAGAAAGACCCGAAAACCCGTTTGCAGGAGTTTTTACAAGGTCGTCATCTGCCATTGCCAACATATCTGGTGGTGCAGGTTCGCGGTGAGGCGCACGATCAGGAGTTTACTATCCACTGTCAGGTGAGTGGTTTGAGCGAGCCCGTCGTGGGTACCGGTTCAAGCCGCCGTAAAGCCGAGCAGGCGGCAGCGGAACAAGCGCTGAAAAAGCTGGAGCTTGAATGAGCGAAGAAAAACAATACTGCGGTTTTATTGCGATCGTAGGTCGTCCCAACGTGGGCAAATCCACGTTGCTGAACCAACTGCTGGGGCAAAAAGTCTCCATCACCTCGCGTAAACCACAGACGACCCGTCACCGCATTATGGGTATCGATACCGATGGCGCTTATCAGGCCATTTACGTCGACACCCCGGGTCTGCATATCGAAGAAAAGCGTGCCATCAACCGTTTGATGAACCGCGCGGCCAGCAGCTCAATCGGCGACGTCGAGCTGGTGATCTTCGTCGTGGAAGGCACCAACTGGACTGCCGATGATGAAATGGTGGTCAACAAACTGCGCGGCCTGAAAAGCCCGGTTCTGCTGGCGATCAACAAGGTCGACAACGTTACCGACAAATCCAAGCTGTTGCCGCACATTGCGTTCCTCAGCCAGCAGATGAACTTCCTGGATGTGGTGCCGATCTCTGCCGAAAAAGGCATGAACGTGGACACTATCGCGGCTATCGCACGCAAAGTGTTGCCGGAAGCGGAACACCACTTCCCGGACGATTACATTACTGACCGTTCCCAGCGCTTTATGGCGTCGGAAATTATCCGTGAAAAGCTGATGCGTTTCCTGGGTGAGGAACTGCCTTACTCGGTGACGGTCGAGATCGAACAGTTTGTACCGAATGAGCGCGGTGGTTACGACGTGCACGGTCTGATCCTGGTTGAGCGTGAAGGCCAGAAGAAGATGGTGATCGGCAACAAAGGTTCGAAGATCAAGACCATCGGTATTGAAGCCCGTCAGGACATGGAACAGATGTTTGAAGCCAAAGTGCATCTGGAGCTGTGGGTGAAAGTGAAATCGGGCTGGGCGGACGACGAACGTGCGCTGCGTAGCCTGGGCTATACCGACGACCTGAAGTAATACCGCCTATGGATGGCTGGGAGCGCGCTTTCGTCCTGCATGGGCGGCCCTTTAGTGAAACCAGCCTGATGCTGGACCTGTTCACGGAAGGTCATGGGCGGGTGCGCTTGCTGGCGAAAGGCGCACGCAGTCGCCGTTCTAATCTGAAGGGTTGCTTGCAACCCTTTACTCCTCTGTTAGTACGCTGGGGCGGTCGTGGCGAAGTTAAAACGCTGCGCGGTGCCGAAGCGGTCTCCCTCGGTTTACCCCTCAGCGGCATGATGCTTTACAGCGGCCTTTACGTGAATGAACTGTTGTCACGGGTGCTGGAGCAGGAAGGCAACTATTCGGTGTTGTTCTTCGATTATCTGCAATGCTTACAGGCCCTGGCAGCGGAAGACAGCTCCCCGGAGCATGCCCTGCGGCAGTTCGAATTGGCGCTGTTAGGGCACTTGGGTTACGGGCTGGATTTCCTCCATTGTGCTGGCAGCGGTGAGCCGGTGGATGATGGCATGACCTATCGCTATCGGGAAGAAAAAGGCTTTATCGCCAGCCTGGTGGTGGATCATTACAGCTTTACCGGCCGTGAACTCCGCGCCCTGGATGAACGCCAATTCCCCGATGCAGAAACCCTGCGTGCAGCCAAGCGCTTTACCCGCATGGCGCTAAAACCCTATCTCGGCGGTAAGCCGCTCAAGAGCCGTGAACTGTTTCGCCAGTTCGTGCGCAAACAACCCGATACCCCCGTCGACGAAGCCTAAGCGGTTTCTGCTTTTGCCGTTTTGCCCGCCCGTGTAAACTGCTGCTACTGAAAATGACTTAGTAGAGGGTTGTCATGGCTGATTTACTGCTGGGCGTCAATATCGATCATATTGCCACGTTACGTAACGCGCGTGGCACCAATTACCCGGATCCGGTGCAGGCGGCATTTATTGCCGAGCAGGCGGGGGCCGATGGCATCACCGTTCACCTGCGTGAAGATCGCCGTCATATCACCGACCGCGACGTGCGTATCCTGCGCCAAACCATCCAGACCCGTATGAACCTGGAAATGGCCGTCACCGATGAAATGCTGGATATCGCCATTGAGCTGAAACCTCAATTTTGTTGTCTGGTGCCGGAAAAGCGTCAGGAAGTGACCACCGAAGGCGGGCTGGACGTGGCCGGGCAGCAGGACAAAATGGCCGTGGCGGTTGAACGCCTGGCGCAGGCTGGCATTTTGGTTTCGTTGTTTATCGATGCCGATCACCGTCAGATCGACGCGGCGGTAGCCGTAGGTGCACCTTATATCGAGATCCATACCGGTGCCTATGCCGAAGCGCAGGGCGATCTGGCCGTGCAAGCCGAGCTCAAGCGTATTGCCAAAGCGGCTACCTACGCGGCCAGCAAAGGCCTGAAGGTGAATGCGGGCCACGGTTTGACCTATCATAACGTGCAGCCGATCGCCGCGCTGCCAGAGATGCATGAGCTGAATATCGGCCATGCCATTATTGGCCAGGCGGTGATGAGCGGTTTACCGGCGGCGGTGGCTGACATGAAGCTGCTGATGCGGGAAGCGCGTCGCTAATGGCGGTACTGGGCTTGGGAACCGACATCGTGGAGATGGCGCGTATCGAAGCGGTGGTGGAACGCAGCGGCGATCGCCTGGCTCGCCGGGTGTTAAGCCCGGCCGAATGGGAGGTGTATCAGCAGCATCAGCAGCCGGTACGCTTCCTGGCGAAACGTTTTGCGGTCAAAGAGGCCGCCGCCAAGGCGTTCGGCACCGGCATCCGCAACGGCCTGGCGTTCAATCAGTTCGAAGTGTTCAATGATGCCCTGGGTAAACCCAATATCCGGCTGCATGAACGTGCAGCCGAGCTGGCGCAGGAGATGGGGGTCAAGTCGATCCACGTTTCTTTGGCGGATGAACGCCGCTATGCCTGTGCTACGGTGATCATCGAGGGGTAATTGCCCAGAGTGGTTGCCAGGTGCCGGAGACAATCTACTCCCCTCATCCCAACCTTCTCCCACAGGGAGAAGGAGCTAGTTAGGCGTTGCCGTCTGTTACAGAAGTCAGTCTGTGGCACATTCGTTGGAAGAGCAAAGGTGAGCTCAATAACGATAAATAGCTCGATCGGCCCCCTTTGGGAGAGGGCATTGAACTCACAGACTATCGGCATGGTGCAGCACGACAAACTTGTCCCACAGCTGTTCCTGGTTCTCTACGTGCTGCGGATCGGTAATGATGGTGTTATCGATCGGGCACACCTGCTGGCAGGTTGGGGTCTCGTAATGCCCCACACATTCGGTGCAGCGGTTGGCATCGATCTGATAAATCTCATCCCCCATCGAAATCGCCTGGTTCGGGCATTCCGGCTCGCACATATCGCAGTTGATACATTTTTTGGTAATCAATAAAGCCATATCAATAAGTTACTCATTTAATCTTTTAAAATAAGCACTGGTTCGGTCAGCCGGTTTAACGGGGGTGCTTATTACTGTCAGGCAAACACCACTTTAAGACTGCCGGGTGTCCGGCGTGGCTTGCCTACCACAATTTGTACATCACGCCCTAAGCGGGTCAGGCATTCTAGCATTTTGGCTTCGCTGATGCCCCGGAACTGGCCGCGCAACAGATTAGACAGCTTGGGCTGTGTCATCCCCAGGAGCTTTGCGGCCTGCTCTTGTGTCAGACGGCGACTTTTGATGATGTCGCCAATTGTGCTGGCAAGTTGGGCTTTAACCTGCATTTCTTCAGCGCCGTCGCTGCCAATATCGGCATAAACGTTGCCGCTGCTGACTTCGATATCTTGGCTCATACTATGTCCCTCTGGCATGATTTTCTGCGGCTTTCAGTCGTTCACGGATTTTGTCCATATCTGGTTTCGGTGTGGCGATCCCGGCTGAAGACTTTTTCTGGAATGCGTGCAGAACATACACGGCATCACCAAACTTAACGGTATAGACTGCACGATAAGTATCAGTAAGAAAGTCTTAGTACTCCTGCCCCACCAAACCCTCTTAAGGGTTTCGTCTGGGAATGCTTACCACCTGCCTGCGCCAAGTGTAGAGCATAGCCGAAAACATCCTGAACCTCTTCGGGTAATGACTGGAGGTCTTTCTTACTGCTACCAACCCAATATAGTGGCTTCATCCGCGTTATCCATGCGTCAAATTATACCTATATGGATATAATTTAACATGACCAATGGTCGATTTATACTCAGAAAGCGAAAGAAGTTGATTTGATTAGTTCATACCACGTGTCCAACCGGCTCGTGCTGGAGCAGAGCCATAAACAGCAGGTCGGTCAGGGCGAACTGCGCGGTGCTGGAAGATATTGCCGCGCTGCGGATATTGGGCTCTTGCGCAATGGTATAAAGGCAGTGATCGGCCCGTTGCTGTAGGCCATTAGGTGAGAAGCTGGTCAGTGCCAACACCTTGGCTCCGGCAACACGCGCTTCTTCGGCAGCCAGGTTGATCTCCCGCCGTTCACCGCTAAACGAGATCGCCAGCAGCAGATCCTCCCTACTCAGCGCCTTTATCGTCGCCAGTTGAACGTACATATCCGCTTCTGCCACCGCCATCACGCCAATCTTTAGCAGCTTGAACGACAGGTCTTTGGCCACTAGCCCGGAAGCCCCGATGCCGACCAAGATCACCCGCCGCGCCGCGCGCAGCATCTCCAGGGCGGTAAGCAGCCGCTGTTCACTGTTGATATCCAGGGTAGCTCGTAATGCGGCCTGCTTTTCCAGTAGCAATTTCTCACCGACGGTTTTGAGCGGATCGCTGCTGAGGATGTGATTATGGACCGTCACCACCGGTGCGACCTGCGGTTGAGCCAGCACCTCACCCAATGCCAGCTTCAGCGCTGGAAATCCCTTGTAGCCCAGTTTCTGGGCGAACTTGACCACGCTCGATTGGCTGACACCGGCCAACTGGGCCAGCTTTTGTGAGCTGAGGTGGCGGGCCTGTTCGGCGTTATCCAACAGAAAGTCCGCCAGTTTGCGATCGTTTTGTGCCAGCGATGGGTAAATCTGACGAATGCGAAGAAGGGTACTCATGGTTTTTTCCTTTGAGCCAGCCAGCATTCTGCCATGCCGGTGGCAAAACGGGCAGCAATCATTTTTGCGAGCAGGCCGCTGAAACGCTTGCAGCAACACTATGACTTGATGAGTTAACGCGCCTGTGGCGTTGACCAATGTCGGTTGTATCTGGTCGGTCTAGTGATTACGATAATAGCCGGTTGTATTTTCACCTGCATAATGGGGTCAACGATCCTGAGGAGTAACGTTTGACTGACAAACCGGTTGCACAGGCCCAGCGCGTGGTATTTTTCGATCTGGATGGCACTTTGCATCAGGAAGACATGTTTGGCAGTTTCCTGCGCTTTTTGCTACGGCATCTGCCGTTGAACCTGGTGCTGGTGGTGCCGCTGTTACCCATTATCGGATTGGGTTTGTTGATCGGTGGGCGGGCGACACGCTGGCCCATGAGCCTGCTATTGTGGGCAATGACCTTTGGTCGTTCAGAGGCCAGGCTGAAAGCGCTCGAGGCGAAATTCGTCGACTATTTTCGCCGTAAGGTCACCGCCTTTCCGGTCGTGCAGATGCGTTTGCGCCAGTACCTGGATGCCCAGGATGCTCAAGTGTGGTTGATCACCGGCTCGCCGGAACGGCTGGTGGAGCAGGTTTATCGGGATTCTGCGTTCCTGCCACGGGTACGGCTGGTGGGGAGCAGCATTGTGCGTCGCTACGGGGGCTGGGTGTTGCCCATGCGCTGCCTGGGCGTTCAAAAGGTGGTGCAACTGGAGCAGCGCCTGGGAGCGCCATTGAAACTGTTCAGTGGCTACAGCGATAGCAAGCAGGATAACCCTTTGCTCTATTTTTGCGAACACCGCTGGCGGGTGGGTAAAGAAGGCGAGTTACAGCAGTTGGATTAAATAAGGCTCCCCCAGTCAAACGAGGGAGCCTGGCAGCGGTTACATGGCTGCTTTAAAGATGGCCACAATCTGTTCGTGGCTTGCCTGGATTGGATTGGTAAATCCGCAGGCATCGTTCAGGGCGTTAGTGGCTAACGTAGCAAAGTCTTCTTCTTTGACCTGCAGATCGCGTAAGCCAGCAGGAATTCCCACGTCTTTCGCCAGTTGGCGAATGGCGGCGATACAAGCGGCAGCGCCTTGCTCATCGCTAAGGCCTGCAACATTTACGCCCATAGCGGCGGCAATGTCTTTCAGACGCCCTGCGGCAACCTGAGTATTGAACTCTTGCACGTGCGGCAACAGCACGGCGTTACACACGCCATGTGGCAGGTTGTAGAAGCCACCCAACTGGTGCGCCATAGCGTGCACATAACCCAATGAGGCGTTATTAAATGCCATACCGGCCAGGAACTGGGCATAGGCCATGTTCTCGCGCGCCTGCATGTTTTGCCCGTCGTTGACTGCATCACGTAAAGACTCGGCAATCATGGTGGCGGCTTTTAGCGCGCAGGCATCGGTGATTGGGTTGGCGGCGCTGGAGACGTAGGCTTCGATAGCGTGGGTCAAAGCATCCATACCGGTGGCAGCGGTCAGGCCTTTTGGCATGCCAGCCATCAGGTGAGGATCGTTGACCGACAGGATCGGAGTCACGTGCTTGTCGACAATCGCCATTTTGATGTGGCGCGCTTCGTCGGTGATGATACAAAAACGCGTCATCTCCGAAGCGGTACCCGCAGTGGTGTTGATCGCAACGACCGGCAACTGCGGCTTAGCTGAGCGATCAACCCCTTCATAGTCTTTGATTTCCCCGCCGTTAGCGGCGACCAGGGCAATCCCTTTCGCACAGTCATGCGGCGAACCGCCACCCAGAGACACGACACAGTCACAGTGATGTGCGCGCAACAGTTCCAGGCCCTGTTTTACGTTTTCCGTGGTCGGGTTGGGATGCGTGCCGTCATAGACGCAGCTTTCAATGTTCTGTGCCGCTAACAGGGCTTGCACCTGAGCGACGACGCCAATGCCGTTCAAAACCTTGTCGGTCACGATCAGTGCGTTATGCAGACCATGCTCTTTCATGGTTTTTGCCGCGTCTTCCAGACAGCCGGAACCAATCATGTTGATGGAAGGGATAAAGAATGTTGAGGCAGCCATAAACTACTCCTTATAAAGGCTTTTTGCGTGAGGTAAACATTATCGTGCTAATGCTTAAGAGAATATGATCTATCACAATTTAGTTAGAAAAAATTTGCTTAATTCTGCAGCTTGATTTTCCACCAGTTTATAACGTTTATCTGAAATTTTAAGAAATGAATAAAATTTAATCATCATTAAATATGATGTTATTGATTTGTTGGTGGCGTTTTGAGCGATCGACAAATGTGGCCGGTTCAAGCTTATTTGCATCAACAAGGCCGAGTGGCTGCGGCAAAAGGGACTAGTGTGTATAATGCCCGCCGCGATGCGCACGAGGATTGATGTGGTGAATGAATATAGTGATGAGTATTGGATGCGTCAGGCGTTAAGCCTGGCTCAACGTGCGCAGGAAGAAGGTGAGGTGCCGGTTGGGGCGCTGCTGGTGCTGGACAATCAGGTGATTGGCGAAGGTTGGAACCGGCCGATCGGCCGCCACGATCCCACCGCTCATGCTGAGATCATGGCGCTGCGGCAGGGGGGAGCGGTATTGCAGAATTATCGCCTGCTGAATGCCACGCTGTATGTCACGCTGGAGCCTTGCGTGATGTGCGCCGGGGCGATGGTGCACAGCCGCATCCGTCGTTTGGTATACGGCGCGGCCGATGAAAAAACCGGAGCGGTGGGTTCGCTGGTGGATATTCTGCGCCATCCGGGCATGAATCATCAGGTAGAAATCGTCTCGGGCGTGCTGGCAGAAGAGTGCGCCGCCACCCTCAGCAACTTTTTCCGCATGCGTCGCGAGCAGAAAAAAGCGCTGAAGCTGGCGCAACGGGCCGGAAAAGACCCACAATAACTACATATTGAATCACTACAGGGCGAGCGCCAGCTTGGCTTCCACGGCAGGATAGCCTTTGGCCAGTTCGGCCTGTTTCATTGCTTCTACCGCCTTCTTCTCTTTTTCCAACAGATAGCCCACCAGGCTGACCTGATAACGGCGGATGTTTTCCACGTAGTTATAGGCTTCGCGGCCACGGGCATAGCCATAGGTGAGTGATGGATAGTAGCGCTTCTGGCTAAGCATCGGCAGGCGCTGTTTCACGTCGACCCAACTGTCGGGGTTGCCTTGCTGGTTTTTGGTGAGTTTACGCGCGTCCAGCATATGGCCCCAGCCCATGTTATAGGCGGCCAGTGCGAACCAGATCCGCTCATCTTCTGGTACCGTGTCGGGAACTTTCGCCATCAGACGCTGCAGATAGAGCGCCCCGCCTTGAATACTCTGCTCCGGATCGAGCCTGTCGGTGACGCCCAGGCCGTCTGCAGTGGCTCTGGTCAGCATCATCAGCCCACGGACACCGGTGGGGGAGGTCGCCTGAGGATTCCAGTGAGATTCCTGATAGGCGATGGCGGCCAGCAGCTTCCAGTCAATTTCGCTGGCATACTTTTCAAACAGCGAGCGGAAAGTGGGCAATACCGAGTCGATGGCCGACAGGAAGGTTTTAGTATCAACGTAGTCAAAACTGCCCACGTGTCCCAGATACTTCTCCTCCAACCGTGCCAGCGTGCCGTCTTCTACCCTTTGGCTATAAAAATCCAGCAGCGCAGCGTACAGGCTATCGTCATTGCTGCGCTTCAGATACCAGGTCACTGGCTCTTCATCGGTAATGTCAAAAGCGACGGCCAGCTGTGGATGGATACGCTGCAGCAGGGCAATGGTCACGGAATCGCCGATGGTGTAATCCAGCTTGCCATCGGCCACCTGTTCCAGCAGCTCTTTTGACGTCATATCGCTCGACGCTTCCCAACTGAGATCGGGGTATTTGCTTTGTTTTAGCTGCTTTAGCGTGCTGACGTGCGCCGAACCGGAGGCCACCGCCAGCTTGCCTTTGATATCGGCAAAGGATTTTGGCCGCGTGGTACCCAACCGATAAACCAACTGCTGGGAAACGGAATAGTACGCCGGGCCGGTACTGGCGCGGCTGAGGCGATCCCGGTTGTAGATTAACCCGGCGGCGAGAATATCGGCATTGTCGTCATCGAGATCGTCAAACAGGTCATTGATGTTTTGGTGTGGGATCACCACCAGCTTGACCCCCAGGTAGTTGGCAAAGCTTTTGGCCAGCTCATAGTCAAGGCCACTCGGCCCCTGTGGGGTAGTGAAATAGGTTAACGGTGAGTTTAACGTGCTGACGCGCAGTTCCCCACGCGCTTTGATCGCCTCGAGTTGGCCTCCCTGTCCACCACGCCAGGCGATATTGGGCCACAGGGCTAGCGCCAGCAACAGGGCCACAACACCGATTAGAATGTAATTTATTTTTAGGCGTTTCAAATAGTTATCTCAAATAGATGCACGCTTTATATTGACCGGAATCAGGATTTTTTCATGGTTAAATCACCAGTGCCGGGGCATTTTGCGCAACATTACGCCAGCGTGCAACTTTATTGATAGGTTATGAGAATTCGGCAGCGGGAATAGCTTTTATCAATAATAGCTACGCAAACGGTTTCGTCGGCGGCGCGGATTATCTATAATGGCGCGCGTTTTCCCCCTGTTGCGCCCAATGAAGTGCTGAACCCAGTTGCTTCGAAGACGAGAGAACTTTGATTATGGAAATACTGCGTGGTTCGCCCGCTTTGTCGGCTTTTCGTATTACCAAACTACTGTCCCGCTGCCAGGATGCTCAACTGCCGATCGTTGATATCTATGCCGAGTACGTTCACTTTGCCGATGTCAGCGCACCGCTAAGCGCCGAAGAGCAGGCCAAGCTGCAGCGGTTGCTCAAGTACGGCCCTTCTCTCGCTGAACATGCTCCGCAAGGCCGCCTGCTGTTGGTGACGCCGCGCCCGGGCACCATTTCGCCGTGGTCTTCCAAAGCCACCGATATTGCCCATAACTGTGGCCTGACGCAGGTGGTTCGTCTTGAGCGCGGCCTGGCATTTTATGTCACAGCGCCGACCTTGACCGATGCCCAGTGGCAACAGCTTGCCTCCCTGCTGCACGATCGCATGATGGAAACGGTATTCAGCGAGCTGCAACAGGCGGAAACACTGTTCTCTCATCATCAGCCCGCACCGTATCAGACGGTGGATATCCTGGCCCGGGGCCGCAGCGCGCTGGAACAGGCCAACACCAAACTGGGGCTTGCCCTGGCGCAGGACGAGATCGACTACCTGCTGGCCGCCTTTACCGAGTTGGGGCGCAACCCAACGGATATTGAGCTGTACATGTTTGCACAGGCCAACTCCGAACATTGCCGCCACAAGATTTTCAACGCCGACTGGGTCATCGACGGCGAACAGCAACCGAAGTCGCTGTTCAAAATGATCAAGAATACCTTTGAGCAGACGCCGGACTACGTGCTTTCTGCCTATAAAGACAACGCAGCGGTGATGGAAGGTTCCCAGGTAGGGCGCTTCTTTGCCGCGCCGCAAAGCGGCCTGTATGACTATCATCAGGAAGAAGCACACATCCTGATGAAGGTGGAAACCCATAACCACCCGACGGCGATCTCGCCTTGGCCAGGAGCTGCGACCGGTTCTGGCGGTGAGATCCGCGACGAAGGCGCTACCGGCCGTGGCGCGAAGCCGAAAGCTGGCCTGGTAGGGTTCTCGGTTTCCAACCTGCGTATTCCGGGTTTCGAACAGCCTTGGGAACAGGATTTCGGCAAGCCGGATCGCATCGTCACCGCGCTGGATATCATGACCGAAGGCCCATTGGGCGGTGCGGCATTCAATAACGAGTTTGGTCGCCCGGCGCTGGTCGGTTACTTCCGTACTTATGAAGAGCGCGTCAATAGCCACAACGGCGTTGAGCTGCGTGGCTACCACAAACCGATCATGCTGGCAGGCGGCCTGGGCAACATCCGCGCCGATCATGTGCAAAAAGGTGAGATTACCGTGGGTGCCAAACTGGTGGTGCTGGGTGGCCCGGCGATGAACATCGGTTTGGGCGGCGGGGCGGCTTCTTCGATGGCCTCTGGTCAGTCTGATGCCGATCTGGATTTTGCTTCCGTACAGCGTGATAACCCGGAAATGGAACGCCGCTGCCAAGAGGTGATCGATCGCTGCTGGCAGATGGGCGATAGCAACCCGATCCTGTTTATCCACGATGTGGGGGCCGGTGGCCTGTCGAACGCGATGCCGGAACTGGTTAGCGACGGTGGCCGCGGGGGCCGTTTCGAACTGCGTGACATTCTCAACGACGAGCCGGGCATGAGCCCGCTGGAAGTGTGGTGTAACGAATCTCAAGAGCGTTATGTGATGGCAGTAGCGCCTGAGCAGATGGCGACCTTTGAGGAAATCTGCCGCCGTGAGCGCGCACCTTTTGCGGTGATTGGTGAAGCGACGGAAGAACGCCATCTGACGCTCAACGATCGCCACTTTGACAATCAGCCGATCGACATGCCGTTGGATGTGCTGTTGGGCAAAACGCCAAAAATGACCCGCGACGTGAAACGTCAACAGGCGAGCGGCGAAGCGTTGCAGCGTGCTGATATCTCCATTGCCGATGCGGTCAAGCGGGTGCTGCACTTGCCAGCCGTGGCGGAGAAAACCTTCCTGATCACCATTGGCGACCGTACCGTCACCGGCATGGTTGCGCGCGACCAGATGGTTGGCCCGTGGCAGATCCCGGTAGCTGACTGTGCGGTAACCACGGCCAGCCTGGACAGCTATTACGGGGAAGCGATGTCGATCGGTGAGCGTGCTCCCGTCGCATTGCTGGATTTTGCCGCCTCAGGCCGCCTGGCGGTAGGGGAAGCGCTGACCAACCTGGCCGCGGTGGAAATCGGTTCGCTCAAGCGGGTGAAACTTTCTGCCAACTGGATGGCCGCAGCAGGCCACCCTGGCGAAGATGCCGGCCTGTATGAAGCGGTGAAGGCGGTGGGTGAAGAACTTTGCCCTGCGCTGGGGATCACCATTCCGGTGGGCAAAGACTCGATGTCGATGAAAACTCGCTGGCAGGAAGGCAATGAACAGCGGGAAATGACGTCACCATTGTCGCTGGTGATCACCGCGTTTGCTCGCGTGGAAGATGTGCGCCACACCGTGACGCCGCAACTGCGTACCGACAAGGGTGATAGCGCACTGTTATTGATTGACCTGGGTAATGGTCACAATGCCCTGGGGGCAACGGCGTTGGCGCAGGTTTATCGCCAACTGGGCGACAAGCCAGCCGATGTTCGCAACGTGGAGCAATTGGCCGGTTTCTTCAACGCGATGCAGCAACTGGTGGCGGATCGTGCGCTGTTGGCCTATCACGACCGTTCTGATGGCGGCCTGTTGGTCACCTTGGCCGAGATGGCATTTGCCGGGCATTGCGGCGTAGAAGTCGATATTCAGGCGCTGGGTTCCGACGCCTTGGCTGCCTTGTTCAACGAGGAACTGGGTGCGGTGATCCAGGTGCCAGCTGCGCAACTGGCAGCCGTACAGCAAGTCTTTGCCCAACACGGTCTGACGGATAACGTGCATCACCTTGGCCAGGCGCTGAGTGGCGATCGTTTCGTTATCACCAGCGCTGGCAAACCGGTGTACAGCGAAAGCCGCAGCACTCTGCGTACCTGGTGGGCTGAAACCACCTGGCAGATGCAGCGCCTGCGTGATAACCCGGAATGTGCCGATCAGGAGCACCAGGCCAAGCAGGAAGAGCGCGATCCGGGCCTGAACGTCAAGCTGACTTTCGCTACGGACGACGACATCGCGGCACCTTATATCGCCAAGGGCGCACGCCCTAAAGTTGCGGTATTGCGTGAGCAAGGGGTTAACTCCCACGTTGAGATGGCCGCAGCGTTCCACCGTGCCGGTTTCGATGCGGTTGATGTTCACATGAGCGATCTGCTGGCAGGCCGCCGCGATTTGCAAGAGTTCCACACGCTGGTGGCCTGTGGCGGCTTCTCTTATGGCGACGTGTTGGGGGCTGGTGAAGGCTGGGCGAAATCGATACTGTTCAACGAGCGCGTACGCGATGAGTTTGCCGATTTCTTCCATCGCCCGCAGACCTTGGCGCTGGGCGTTTGTAACGGTTGCCAGATGATGTCCAACCTGCGTGAACTGATCCCGGGGGCTGAACATTGGCCGCGCTTTGTGCGCAACCTGTCGGATCGTTTCGAAGCGCGCTTCAGCCTGGTGGAAGTGGCCAGTAGCCCGTCGCTGTTTATGCAGGGTATGACAGGTTCGCGCATGCCGATTGCCGTCTCTCATGGTGAAGGCCATGTAGAAGTGCGCGATGCGGCGCATCTGGCGGCGTTGGAACATCACGGCCTGGTTGCGTTACGCTTTGTCGACAACCATGGTCAAGTGACCGAAGCTTACCCTGCCAACCCGAACGGCTCACCGAATGGGATTACCGCAGTGACTAGCAGCAATGGCCGCGCCACCGTAATGATGCCGCATCCAGAACGCGTGTTCCGCACCGTCAGCAACTCCTGGCATCCAGAGGAGTGGGGTGAAGACAGCCCTTGGATGCGCATGTTCCGCAACGCTCGCAAGCAACTGGGGTAATTTAACCTGAGGTTTGCGTGAAGTTTACTGAGGCGCCGCATTGGCGCCTTTTTTATTTCTTTATTTTTTAATCGGTTAGCCCGTATGTCGGTTTTTTGAGACAAAGGCCATATTGCCTGTCTCTAAAAAGAGACATTTAACTCTTTGATTTTTATATGAGTTAAATCGATTGGATTTAGTTGTCGTGTTTTGGCGACGGTATGTCGGATTAATACTCAAGCTCGACTACCCAAGTAGAGCGCCGGAAGTGATGTTAAAATAAATTATCTTTAATAAACAATGTGATATAAATATTTTCATAAAGTTGGCACGGAAGGTGCATTATAACTATCAGTTGCTCATTCAACTTTTTATGATTGGCCCCGTCTAGTACGGAACAGCGCCTCATAAGCCTCCGAATGATGCCTAAGAAATGGTGCCTATCGTCCAACCAAACCGATAACAGACGCGCAAGCGACTTTATCAAGCATCGGACGACACGTGGAGTGAGGCACCGCCTAGTATCCAACTGTGATGATATGTTCATCAATCCCGGATACTTTTTGGATGCTATTCGTCCCAATCAGATGCCAGCCTAGTGCTACATCACCTGGGGACGATGAGTAAGGGCATCCACATATTCCTTGCGATGGGGCATCATGCCCCAGCGTCAATATACAAACCGCATTGCCTCCGTTATTTCCCTCGATACGTTCTCAAACCACATCAGTTTCCTCTTTTGGGATAACGCGTTTTTGCTTATCTGAACGCCATTAATCCGCTGCCGGGCTTTTCTCTCCCCGGATTGTCGGTTAGCATCTGGGCAGACTAGAGATAATGAGATGATTTCTTTGAAAAGATGGCGTCTATTTCCACGCTCGTTGCGCCAATTGGTCGTAATGGCGTTCCTGCTGGTGCTGTTACCGCTGCTGGTATTGGCTTATCAGGCCTACCAAAGCCTGGATCATCTCAGCGCGCAGGCGGCGGATATCAACCGTACGACGCTGGTGGATGCCCGGCGCAGTGAGGCAATGACCAGCGTGGCGCTGGAAATGGAGCGCAGCTATCGTCAGTATTGCGTACTGGTCGATCCGACCCTGGAGCGGCTGTACCAGAACCAGCGTAAACAGTATTCACAAATGCTGGATGCCCACGCCCCGATCCTGCCGGACGAACGTTACTACCAGACACTTCGTAAACTGCTGACTCAGCTAGCCACTATCAAGTGCCAGAGCAGCGGGCCGGACAAGGACGCTTCACTACTGTTAGAGTCTTTTTCACATTCCAACGCCGAAATGGTCCAGGCCACCCGTACCGTAATCTTTTCCCGTGGGCAGCAACTGCAGCAGGCGATCGCCGAGCGTGGCCAATACTTTGGTTGGCAAGCGCTGTTGCTGTTCCTGGTCAGCGTGCTGTTGGTGGTGCTGTTTACCCGCATGATTATCGGGCCCGTCAAGGCCGTTGAGCGTATGATTAACCGCCTGGGGGAAGGGCGTCCCATCGGCATGACGGCATCCTTTAAAGGCCCGCGAGAACTGCGTTCTTTGGCTCAGCGGATTGTCTGGTTGAGCGAGCGCCTGGCCTGGCTGGAATCGCAGCGCCATGAGTTCCTGCGCCATATCTCCCATGAGCTGAAAACACCGCTGGCCAGCATGCGTGAAGGCACCGAGCTGTTGGCCGATGGTGTGGCAGGCCCGCTCACCTCCGATCAGAAAGAGGTGGTGGCGATCCTCGATCAGAGCAGCCGCCATCTGCAATTGCTGATTGAGCAACTGCTGGATTACAACCGCAAACTGGCAGATGGCCCGTCGGAACATGAAAACGTCGAGCTGGAAGAACTGGTGGATATGGTGGTCGCCGCCCACAGTTTGCCGGCACGTGCCAAGATGATCCGTACGGAAGTCAAACTTGAGGCGGAAATCTGCTGGGCAGAGCCTACGCTATTAATGCGCGTACTGGATAATCTCTACTCCAATGCGGTGCACTACGGCAAGGAATCCGGTAACATTTGGATCCGCAGCCGCCAGGTCGGCCAGCGGGTACAGATTGACGTTGCCAATACCGGCAGCGCGATCCCGCAAGCGGAACGAACCATGATTTTTGAGCCTTTTTTCCAGGGGAGTCACCAGAGAAAAGGGGCCGTTAAAGGAAGCGGACTGGGGCTGAGCATTGCACAGGACTGTATTCGCCGTATGCGTGGCGAATTGACATTGGTGGATCTCGCCGATGCCGACGTCTGCTTCCGTATTGAATTGCCATTAACCGCCGAGAATGAATAAATAATGTACACAGGGTCTAATCGCGCTTATCAATCGCAGACCGAAGGTTCACCGCGTGTTTCTCTACGCGCACCGCTCGGCAAACATTCGCTTTCTTTTTTGGGCACGATCCTTTTTGCCCCGTTTCTGCTGATTGGCTGTGTCGATCGTGCCGTCAGTAGCGGCCCAGCCCAGCAGCAACAGGAAGCGATCCCGGATACCAAGGTGGTGGATTACCGCATTGCGCCTTGCGATACGCTATGGCAGCTTGACGAAAAAGAAGCCTTGGAAAACTCACTCTTTTGGCTGCGGGCGATGGACTGCGCCGATCGTATCGGCTCCACGCAGGCCAGAGCGTTAGCGAAAACCCTGCCGGGCAACAATTGGCAGGACGTGTTCAAGCAAAGCATTTTGCTGGGCAGCGCTGAGCCGAGCTCGAGCGAGCGCCGTCAGATCATCGATCGTTTGAACAGCTATCGCCTCGAGTTCCCTAACTCGCTGCGTCCATTGCTGCAACTGTGGCGTCAGCAGCAGGCGTTGCAAGTGAGCCTGTTTGACGAGCGCGCGCGTTACCAGCACCTGCAGGAAAGTTCAGACAGTCAGATCGATTCGCTGCGCCAGAACCAGATCCATCTGCAAAGCCAGTTGCAGGAGACCTCCCGCAAACTGGAGAACCTGACCGATATCGAACGCCAGCTCTCGTCACGTAAGCAAATGCAGGGGGAAATCCCGGAAAGCAGCGTGGTGCAGCCTAAAGCCGAGCCTGCAGGCAAGCCCGCAGCGCCCGCCAAAGTGGCCGAGCCCGCAGAGCCAGCCCCGGTGACTGAAACCGGTACCGCCTTGCCGGTAGAGCCGGAAGAGACCTACACGCCGCCCGCGGCTAACAAGGAGTCCCCAGCGCAATGACAGCTCGCAAACCGGCCAATTTGTTGTTGGTTGACGACGATCCCAGCCTGCTCAAGCTGTTGGGAATGCGCCTGACCAGCGAAGGTTTTCACGTTACCACGGCGGAAAGCGGCCAAGAGGCTTTGCGCCTGCTGGCCCGCGAAAAGATCGACCTGGTGATCAGCGATCTGCGGATGGATGAAATGGACGGCATGGCGCTGTTTGCCGAGATCCAGAAATACCAGCCGGGGATGCCGGTGATTATCCTGACCGCCCACGGTTCTATCCCGGACGCGGTGGCGGCGACCCAGCAGGGGGTGTTCAGCTTCCTGACCAAGCCGGTCGATCGCGATGCGTTGTATAAGGCGATCGATGAAGCGCTATCGCTGTCGTCGATCCCTGCCGGCGATGACAGCTGGCGTGAGGATTTTGTCACCCGTAGCCCGATTATGCTGCGGCTGCTTGAACAGGCCAAGATGGTTGCCCAGTCGGACGTCAGCGTGCTGATCAACGGCCAAAGCGGCACCGGCAAAGAGGTGCTGGCACAGGCTATTCATGCGGCCAGCCCACGGGCCAAGAAAGCCTTTATCGCCATCAACTGCGGTGCGTTGCCGGAGCAGTTGCTGGAGTCGGAGCTGTTTGGCCATGCCAAAGGGGCGTTCACCGGTGCCGTCAGCAGCCGTGAAGGTTTGTTCCAGGCGGCAGAAGGGGGCACGCTGTTCCTGGATGAGATTGGCGATATGCCGCTCTCGCTGCAGGTAAAATTGCTACGTGTGTTGCAGGAACGCAAGGTGCGCCCACTAGGCAGCAACCGCGATCTGGATATTGACGTACGCATCATTTCTGCCACCCACCGCGATTTGCCTAAAGCGATGGTAAAAAACGAGTTCCGTGAAGATCTCTATTACCGTCTGAACGTGGTTAACCTGAAAATACCAGCGCTCAACGAGCGGGCCGAAGATATCCCGCTGCTGGCCAACCATCTGCTACGTGCTTCGGCGCTGCGCCACAAACCTTTTGTACGCAGTTTCTCCTCCGATGCCATGAAACGCCTGATGACCGCCAGCTGGCCCGGCAACGTGCGCCAGTTGGTGAACGTGATCGAGCAGTGCGTGGCATTGACTACGGCGCCGGTGATCAGTGAAGCGCTGGTTGAGCAGGCGCTGGAAGGGGAAAACACGGCGTTGCCAACCTTTGTCGAGGCGCGCAACCAGTTTGAATTACACTATCTACGTAAACTGTTGCAGATCACCAAGGGTAACGTTACCCAGGCCGCGCGCATGGCGGGCCGTAACCGTACTGAGTTCTATAAATTGTTGTCGCGCCATGAACTGGATGCCAACGATTTCAAAGAATGATGTTTTCTTTTCTGAACCTGCATGCGCAGGTTCTCAACAAAGTAGCCGGAATGATTTACACTCCGGTTTCTTTGTTGTGGCATGGCAGACCATAGAGATATGAGCAGATCACTTTCCATTGCGTTGGCCCAGCTGAATTTGCTGGTGGGCGATATTGAAGGCAACAGCGAGCGCATGTTGCAAACCGTGCAGGAGCAGAAGAAGGCGGGAGCCGATCTGGTCATGTTCAGCGAACTGGCGCTGTCCGGCTATCCGCCGGAAGACCTGCTGTACCGTGATGATTTCTACCAGCGTTGCGATACCCAGCTAAGCCGCTTGCAGCAGGCCTCCGCCGATGTGGCGATCCTGGTCGGCCACCCGTGGCGTGAAGACGGCAAGCTGTATAACGCGCTGTCCCTGTTCTCTGAGGGGGCTTTGCAGGCTCGTTACTTCAAGCAACAGTTGCCTAACTACGGCGTATTCGATGAGAAGCGCTACTTCCATGCGGGTGATAAAAACTGCGTGGTGGAGCTGAAAGGTTACCGCCTGGGGCTGCTGATCTGCGAAGATCTGTGGTTCCCGGAACCGGTCGATGCGGCGAAAGCGGCGGGGGCAGAGATCCTGCTGTCGATCAACGCTTCCCCGTATAACCGCGAAAAGCCGTATATCCGCAAAACCCTGATGTCCGGCCACTGCCAGCGTACAGGGTTGCCGTTGGTCTATCTGAATCAGATCGGTGGGCAGGACGAACTGATTTTCGACGGCTGTTCAAAAGTCTTTGATGCCGCTGGCAATATGACTCATCGCCTGGCGGCTTTCGCCGAGCAGGTGACTCTGCTTGAGTTCAAAGGCCTGGAAGTGGTGCCGATGACGGCTCCGGCGGCAGAGTTGCCACAGCTGGCGCAGGTGTATGAAGCGCTGGTGCTGGCCGTACGCGACTATGTGACCAAAAACGGTTTCAAAGGCGCGGTGCTGGGCTTGTCCGGTGGGATCGACTCGGCGCTGACCCTGGCGATCGCCGTGGATGCGTTGGGCAAAGACAAGGTTCAGGCCTTGATGATGCCGTTCCGCTATACGGCAGATATCAGCATCGCCGATGCCAAGGAAGAGGCCGAAATCCTCGGCATCGAATTTGACATCGTCTCGATTGAACCCATGTTCGACGCCTTTATGGGCCAGCTCGCCCCGATGTTTGCCGATACCGCACGGGATACCACCGAAGAAAACCTGCAGGCCCGCTGCCGTGGCGTGGTGCTGATGGCGCTGTCTAACAAACGCGGCAGCATCGTGTTAACCACGGGTAACAAAAGCGAGGTGGCTGTCGGTTATTGCACGCTGTATGGTGATATGGCTGGTGGCTTCGACGTATTGAAAGATGTGCCGAAAACCCTGGTGTTCAAGCTTTCCGAATACCGTAATACCGTCTCCTACGTGATCCCTCAACGGGTGATCGATCGTCCACCGTCTGCCGAGCTGGCGCCGGATCAGCTCGATCAGGATAGCCTGCCACCGTATGACATTCTGGATGCTATTCTGGAAGGTTATGTCGAGCGCGATAAATCGGTCGCCGATCTGGTTGCTGAGGGCTTTGAAGAAGCCGTGGTGCGCAAGGTGATCCGCCTGGTGGACATCAACGAGTACAAACGCCGTCAGGCCGCCGTCGGGCCGCGCATTACCGCCCGTAACTTTGGCAAAGACCGCCGCTATCCGATCACCTCAGGCTTTGGCCGTAAAAATTGGTAATTAAGGAATAAAAATGAAAAAAATTGACGCGATTATCAAGCCCTTCAAACTGGATGACGTGCGTGAAGCACTGGCCGAAGTAGGCATCACCGGCATGACGGTGACCGAAGTGAAAGGCTTTGGTCGCCAGAAGGGCCATACCGAGCTGTACCGTGGTGCCGAGTATATGGTCGACTTCCTGCCAAAGGTTAAAATCGAGATCGTGGTAGCTGACGATATCGTGGATACCTGTGTGGAAACCATCATGCAGACAGCGCAGACCGGTAAAATTGGCGACGGTAAAATCTTTGTCTTCGACGTGGCCCGTGTAGTGCGTATCCGTACTGGCGAGCAGGACGAAGAAGCGATTTAATCAAAGCCCTAACAGGCTCACAACCAAGGCGCGGCTTAGCTGCGCCTTGGTTGTTTTTGTGCACTCCCTCCCTCTTTGCGTTCTAAAAAAGCGAACGACATCGCGTTTTTCACACATTTCCTGATGGCTTACCGGTGAGCATCTACACTCAAACCAACTGTTTTGTTTGAGATTGCTACCATGATGACGTTACGCCAAATCCGCCATTTTATTGCCGTGGCCGAAACCGGGTCGATCTCGGCGGCGGCGCAGGCGGTGTTTGTGTCACAGTCTTCGCTCACGCTGGCGATCCAGCAGTTGGAAACCGACATTGGCGTCCGGTTGTTCGAGCGCCACGCCAAGGGAATGAACCTGACCCACCAGGGGCACCAGTTCTTGCGCCAGTCGTACCTGATCCTGGCAACGGTGGATAATGCCAAGCGCAGCCTGCAACTGGGCACTGAAAGCCTGAGCGGCAAACTGACCATCGGCGTCACCAGTCTGGTGGCGGGATATTTTCTGGTGGAACTGCTCAAGCGCTTCAAGTCTGCCTATCCCAACGTGACTATCCAGGTGATTGAGGACGAAAGGCCCTATATCGAGCATTTGCTGGTGAGCGGTGAAATCGATATCGGGGTGCTGATCCTGTCGAACATTGAAGATCGCGACGCCTTACAGACCGAAGTGCTGATGCACTCCCCGTATCGCCTGTGGCTACCGCCGCTGCACCCGCTGCTGGAGCACGAAAGCATCGGTTTGGCAGACGTGGCCAAACAGCCGCTGATCCAGCTCAACGTCGATGAAATGGACGTTCATGCCCGACGCATCTGGGGACGCGCGGGCCTGAAGCCGGAGATCGCCATGAAAACTGCCTCCACCGAAGCGGTGCGTAGCCTGGTGGCGGCGGGCATGGGCATTGCCATCCTGCCGGATATGGCTTACCGCGCCTGGTCGCTGGAGGGCAACATGATTGAGGCGCGCAAGCTGGTGGATTTGCTGGAACCGCTGGATATCGGCCTGGCCTGGCGGCGTGGCAGTGCGCGGCCTGAATTGGTAACCCCATTCCTCACCATTGCGCGGGAGAACAGCAAAACGAACATGACCGGCCTCAAGCATTCGATTTAATCGAACGCTGCCTTCAGTATTTAGAATTTGTTGTCCGCAGTGCGCTCGCTTAGTCTGATTAAAACTAACTTATCACATTTAGTTAACGTTTTTGTCACATGAGGCGGCGCAATGGCAGAGCTACAGTTGGTTTCCGGTTTATCCTGTCGGCAATTCATTAACGGCGAGTCGCTCGAGGGTGAAGGCCATCAGGAGACCATTGTTAATCCTGCCAACGGTGAAACCCTGGTTTCCATTGCCGAGGCAACGCCAACCCAGGTGGGGCGCGCAGTTGCCGCCGCGCAGCAGGCATTTCCCCACTGGTCACGCACCACTCCCGCTTTCCGAGCAACAATCCTGCTGCGTATTGCCGATGCCATCGAACGGCAGGCAGAACATCTGGCGCGCCTTGAAGCGCTGAACTGCGGTAAACCTTTCCATCAGGCACTGAACGACGATCTGCCCGCAGCCATTGACGTATTCCGCTTCTTCGCCGGGGCCGTGCGCACCCAGCAAGGCCAGTTGGCAGGTGAATATGTTGAGGGCCATACCTCCATGATCCGGCGTGACCCGGTCGGCGTGGTGGCCTCCATCGCACCATGGAATTATCCGCTGATGATGGCGGCCTGGAAGATTGCTCCGGCGCTTGCAGCCGGCAACACCGTAGTATTCAAGCCCTCCGAACATACGCCATTGACCATTCTGGCCTTGGTGCCTGCGTTGCAGGAAATCCTGCCGCCAGGCGTGTTGAACATTGTCTACGGCGGTGGCGAAGGGGTGGGCAGCCATCTGGTTGGTCATCCGCAGGTTCGTTTAGTGTCGGTTACCGGCGATATCGTTACCGGGCAAAAAATCTTGCAGGCGGCGGTCAAAAGCGTCAAGCGCACCCACCTGGAACTGGGCGGTAAAGCCCCGGTGATCGTCTGTGACGATGCCGATCTGGATGAGGTCGTCAGCAGTATCCGTACCTTCGGTTACTACAATGCCGGGCAGGATTGCACCGCTGCCTGCCGCATTTACGCCCAGGCAGGCATCTATCCGAAGCTGGTGGAAGCCTTGGGGGAAGCGGTCGCCAGCCTACGTTTTGCCCGCAAGCGTGATGAAGATAATGAAATCGGCCCGCTGATCAGCAGCCGCCAGCGTGACAGGGTCGCCAGCTTTGTCGAACGGGCTCTCAGCCAGCCACATATCGAATTGATTACTGGTGCGGCGGCACACTCTGGCCCCGGCTTTTACTATCAGCCCACGTTATTGGCTGGCTGCCTGCAAACCGATGAAATCGTCCAGCGTGAAGTGTTTGGCCCGGTGGTCAGCGTGACGCGTTTCGACACCCTGGAGCAGGCGGTGACCTGGGCCAACGATTCCGAATACGGTCTGGCCTCCTCGGTGTGGACACAGAATATCGACCGCGCGCTGCATATCGCGGCGCATCTGCAATATGGCAGCACCTGGATCAACACCCACTTTACGCTGGCGAGCGAAATGCCTCACGGCGGCTTAAAGCGCTCCGGCTACGGCAAAGATCTCTCCAGCGATTCATTACAGGATTACAGCGTTGTCCGGCACGTGATGGCGAAGTTCAAGGCTTCCTTCTAGCCACACGGCCGATAAAAAATCGGCGGCAACCGTTCCTTGCCGCATACCAACATGCAACACAGGGGTAATTACGATGGGAAAAACACACGCAATCACCACAGTCACCGCACTCTGTATGACGATCCTTTGCGGTATGGCTCAGGCCGCCGATACGCCACAGCCGTTGGGCAAGGGGGAAGGGCGGTTGGACATCATCGCCTGGCCCGGCTACATCGAACGTGGTCAGTCCGACAAGAACTACGACTGGGTGACCCAGTTTGAGAAACAGACCGGCTGCGCGGTGAATGTGAAAACCGCCGCGACCTCGGATGAAATGGTCAGCTTGATGGCAAAAGGCGGTTACGATCTGGTGACCGCTTCTGGCGATGCCTCGCTGCGCCTGATCTACGGCAAACGCGTGCAGCCAATCAATACCGCGCTGATCCCTAACTGGCAGAATATCGACCCACGCCTGATAAACGGCCCTTGGTACAACGTGGCGGGCAAAACCTACGGTACGCCATATCAGTGGGGGCCAAACCTGCTGATGTATAACACCAAAACCTTCCCGACGCCGCCAGACAGCTGGGCTGTGGTGTTCCAGCAGCAAAACCTGCCGGACGGCAAGACCAATCAAGGCCGGGTGCAGGCTTACGACGGCCCAATCTATATCGCCGATGCGGCGCTGTTCCTGAAAGCGACTCAACCCCAGCTTGGCATCACCGACCCTTACCAACTGAACGAAGAGCAGTATCAGGCGGCACTGAAACTGCTGCGCAGCCAGCACGCGCTGATCCACCGTTACTGGCATGACACCTCGGTACAGATGAGCGATTTCAAAAACGAAGGCGTGGTGGCTTCCAGCGCCTGGCCATACCAGGCCAATGCCCTGAAAGGCGAAGGCCAGCCTATCGCTACCGTATTCCCGAAAGAAGGGGTTACCGGCTGGGCGGATACCACCATGTTGCACGCCGAGGCCAAGCATCCAAGCTGCGCCTACCAGTGGATGAACTGGTCGCTGGAACCGAAGGTACAGGGTGACGTTGCGGCCTGGTTTGGCTCGTTACCGGCAGTTCCTGCCGGTTGCAAAGCCAGCACCTTGCTCGGTGACAAAGGGTGTGAAACCAACGGTTTCAACCAGTTTGACAAAATTGCCTTCTGGAAAACGCCACAGGCCGAGGGCGGCAAGTTCGTCCCTTATAGCCGCTGGACCCAGGACTACATCGCCATCATGGGCGGTAGATAACCCTTATAGCTCTCACCTGCGAGCGCCAGACGGCTCCCCTGTGGGGACCGATCGAGTTTGCTGAGATGACTTTTTTACTTCCAAAAGAGCAGGGACTAACAGCTCCCTCTCCCTTTGGGAGAGGGTTGGGGTGAGGGGCAACATTTTGGAGCGTACATCATGACCATTGCTGTGCAATTTATCGATGTCTCGCGCATTTTCGGCGATGTTCGCGCCGTAGATCGGGTTTCTGTTGAAATACAGGACGGCGAGTTTTTCTCCATGCTTGGGCCTTCAGGCTCGGGTAAAACCACCTGCCTGCGGCTGATCGCTGGCTTTGAACAACTTAGCTCCGGCTCCATCCGCATTCATGGGCAAGAGGCGAGCAATCTGCCACCTTACCAGCGCGATGTGAATACCGTGTTCCAGGACTATGCGCTGTTCCCACACATGTCGGTGCTGGAGAACGTGGCGTACGGCCTGATGGTGAAAGGCGTTGCCAAGCGTGAACGGCTGGCGCGGGCGAATCAGGCATTGGAAAGCGTGGCATTGGGGTTTGCTGCCGAACGTAAACCGGCGCACCTTTCCGGTGGCCAACGTCAGCGCGTGGCTCTGGCTCGTGCATTGGTCAATCGCCCACGCGTGCTGCTGCTGGACGAACCGCTTGGGGCGTTGGACCTGAAATTGCGTGAGCAGATGCAGGGGGAGTTGAAGAAGCTGCAACGCCAACTGGGAATCACCTTTATCTTCGTTACGCACGATCAAAGCGAAGCCCTGTCGATGTCCGATCGGGTGGCGGTATTTAACAATGGCCGCATTGAGCAGGTAGATGCGCCTCGCGAACTGTATATGCGGCCAAGAACGCCGTTTGTCGCCGAGTTTGTCGGCACGTCCAACGTGGTACGCAGCGAATTGGCGGAGCGGTTGCTGGGGCAATCGGCCACCTTTTCGATCCGCCCGGAGCATATCCGCCTGCTGGATCAAAGCGGCGCAACGCAGGGGGAAGTTCAGGTTCAGGGTACCTTGCAGGATATCCATTACCAAGGGGCGGCGACACGCTATGAAATCGCCCTGAGCAGCGGTGAGAAACTGCTGGTCAGCCAGGCTAACCCGCAGTGGCAGGCCGTGGCACAGCAGCGCCTGATCGGTCAGCCGGTCACCGCCTGTTGGGCCAGAGAGGCAATGGTGCCGCTGCTGGAGGAGAGGTGAGATGGACATGAGCATCGAGCAGCCGGCAGCGCCCGGCGGTAAAATTCGCGCGATTTCCACCTACCTGTACCGCAAGCCAACGCTGTATCTGCTGCTGTTGCTGGTGCCGCCGCTGCTGTGGTTTGGGGCGGTGTATCTGGGCTCGCTGCTGACCCTGCTGTGGCAAGGTTTTTACACCTTCGACGATTTCACCATGACGGTGACGCCGGATCTGACCTTCGCCAACCTGAGCGCGCTGTTCAACCCGGCCAACTACGACATCATCGTCCGTACGCTGACCATGGCGGTGGTCGTTTCGCTGGCCAGTGCGGTATTGGCATTCCCCATCGCCTATTACATGGCCCGATACACCAGCGGCAAGGTAAAAGCGTTCTTTTATATCGCCGTGATGATGCCGATGTGGGCCAGCTACATCGTTAAAGCCTATGCCTGGACGCTATTGCTGGCGAAAGACGGCGTGGCGCAGTGGTTCCTGCAACATATGGGGCTGGAGCCGGTATTGGCGAGCATTCTGAGCATTCCCGGCGTAGGGGGTAATACGCTATCCACCTCCGGTCTTGGGCGCTTCCTGGTGTTTGTCTATATTTGGCTGCCGTTCATGATCTTACCGATCCAGGCGGCGTTAGAGCGCTTGCCGCCTTCGTTACTGCACGCTTCTGCGGATCTGGGCGCGCGCCCGTCCCAAACGTTCCGCTATGTGATCCTGCCGCTGGCGGTACCGGGTATCGCAGCCGGTTCCATCTTCACTTTTTCGCTGACGCTGGGTGACTTTATCGTGCCGCAGCTGGTGGGGCCGCCGGGCTACTTTATCGGCAGCATGGTGTATGCCCAACAGGGGGCGATCGGCAATATGCCGATGGCGGCCGCCTTTACGCTGGTGCCGATCGTCCTGATCGCCATTTATCTCTCGATTGTGAAACGCCTGGGGGCCTTCGATGCACTCTGAACGCGCGCCGTTAGGGCTGAAACTGGCCGCCTGGGGTGGCCTGATCTTCCTGCACTTCCCGATAGTGATTATTGCCATGTACGCCTTCAATACCGAAGACGCGGCATTCAGCTTCCCGCCGCGGGGCTTCACCCTGCATTGGTTCAGCGTGGCGGCGGGGCGGCAGGACATTATTGATGCGGTACTGCTTTCGGTACAGATCGCCTGCCTGGCCACGGCGATTGCGCTGGTGCTCGGCACGCTGGCCGCAGCGGCGCTGTATCGCCGGGATTTCTTCGGCAAGGACAGCATCTCTTTGCTGCTGCTGTTACCTATTGCCTTGCCGGGGATCGTCACCGGTCTGGCATTGCTGGCGGCGTTTAAGGCGCTGAACATCGAACCGGGGATCATGACGATCGTCATCGGCCATGCCACCTTCTGCGTGGTGATCGTGTTCAACAACGTGATCGCCCGCTTCCGCCGTACCTCACACAGCCTGATCGAAGCCTCGATGGATTTGGGGGCCGATGGCTGGCAGACCTTCCGTTACGTGATCTTGCCGAATCTGGGCTCGGCACTGCTGGCGGGGGGGATGCTGGCGTTTGCCCTGTCATTCGACGAAATCATTGTGACCACTTTCACCGCCGGGCACGAACGTACGCTGCCGCTGTGGCTGCTGAACCAGTTGGGCCGCCCGCGTGATGTGCCGATCACCAACGTGGTCGCGTTGTCGGTGATGGTATTGACGATGTTCCCGATCCTGGGCGCGTACTACCTGACCAAAGGCGGAGAAAGCGTCGCAGGCAGCGGTAAATAGCACCTCAATTCCTAAATAGCTTATGCCAATATTTCAAAGGATAACCCTATGCAAAGCCAACTGCTGATTAATGGTCAACTGGTTACCGGCCAGGGCGAAAAGTTGCCGGTCTACAACCCGGCAACGGGAGAAGTGATTGTTCAAGTGGCCGAGGCCAGCGCACAGCAGGTTGAAGAGGCCGTGCAGGCCGCCGATGCGGCGTTTGAACAGTGGGGGCAAACTACCCCGAAAGAGCGTGCCGAACACTTACTGGCGCTGGCGGACGTGATTGACCAGCATGCGGAAACCTTCGCCAAACTGGAGTCCCTCAACTGCGGCAAGCCTTATCACTGTGCGCTGAATGACGAACTGCCTGCGGTGGCCGATGTCTTCCGCTTCTTTGCCGGTGCCAGCCGTTGCCTGAGTGGCATGGCGGCCGGTGAATATCTGGCGGGGCACACTTCGATGATCCGCCGCGATCCGTTGGGCGTGGTGGCTTCGATTGCTCCCTGGAATTACCCACTGATGATGGCCGCCTGGAAGTTGGCACCCGCGTTGGCGGCAGGGAACTGCGTGGTGATCAAACCTTCTGAACAGACGCCGTTAACCACTTTCAAGCTGGCCGAACTGGCCGCTGGCGTGTTCCCGCCGGGCGTACTCAACGTGCTGTTTGGCCGTGGTGCCAGCGTGGGCGATGTGCTGACCGGACATGACAAGGTGCGCATGGTCTCTCTTACCGGCTCTATTGCTACCGGTGAGCATATCATTGCCCATACCGCTCCAGGGATTAAACGCACCCATATGGAGCTGGGCGGCAAAGCGCCGGTAATCGTCTTCGATGATGCCGACATTCAGCAGGTTGTTGACGGCATCCGCACCTTCGGTTTTTACAATGCCGGGCAGGATTGCACCGCTGCCTGCCGGATCTATGCGCAAAAAGGCATTTACCCAAAGCTGGTGAAAGCGCTGGGTGAAGCGGTGGCCAGCTTGAAGATCGGGCCACCGGAAGACAGCAGTACCGAATTAGGGCCGTTGATCACTTCCCAGCATCTGGAGCGGGTGATTGGCTTTGTTGAGCGGGCCAAAGCACTGCCTCATATCCAGGTGGTCACCGGGGGCGAAAAAGTCGCTGGCCCTGGCTTCTATTTCCAACCAACGCTGTTGGCAGGCGCGCGCCAGGAAGATGAGATTGTCCAGCGTGAAGTGTTTGGCCCAGTAGTGACGGTGACGGAATTCGACGACGAGGCGCAGGTACTGGCCTGGGCCAACGCCTCCAATTACGGTCTTGCTTCCTCTTTGTGGACGCGTGACGTAGGGCGTGCCCATCGCCTGAGCGCGCGTTTGCAGTATGGCTGCACCTGGGTGAACACCCACTTTATGCTGGTGAGCGAAATGCCGCACGGCGGGCAGAAGCTGTCGGGCTATGGCAAAGACATGTCGATGTACGGGCTGGAGGATTACACCACCATTCGCCATGTGATGTTCAAACACTAATCTGCTTGATCTGGTAGGATTTATACGCACAATAACGCGGCTCTCAGGCTGGCTTCGGCTGGCCTGATAATAATAAAGAATAAAAGGACGCTTTTATGGCTATCACCCGTCGCGATTTTCTTAATGGGGTGGCGATCACCATCGCCGCCGGGCTTACGCCGATGCAGATCCTGCGCGCATCGCCGCAAGCCGCCCATCAAACCCTGTATTACCCACCCGCGTTAACTGGTCTGCGTGGCAATCACCCAGGCTCATTCGAACATGCCCACCAACTGGGGCGTGATGGCAAAACCTTTGATTTTGGCAACCTGCCAATCGAAGAAGAATTCGATCTGGTGATCGTCGGCGCTGGCATCAGCGGCCTGGCGGCGGCCTGTTTCTGGCAGCAAATGAAGGGCAAACAGCAACGTATTTTGCTGATTGATAACCATGATGACTTTGGCGGCCACGCCAAGCGTAACGAATTCAGCAGTGAGAACGGCACCCTCCTCGGTTACGGGGGCAGCGAATCGTTACAGTCGCCGCGTTCCAACTTCAGCCCGGTAGCCATGGGGTTGCTGAAAAATCTGGGCGTTAGCCTGGACGGTATGGAAAAGGCCTTCGACACCACTTTCTATCCGGACCTCAATCTCAGCCGTGGCGTCTACTTCGATCGCCAGAACTTTGGCGTTGATAAGGTAGTGAGTGGCGATCCGGGCCGAGTGGTGGCGGATGATATTCCGCGTGATCGCCTCAATGGTCGCTCTTATGAAGATTTTATCAACGACTTCCCGTTGCCGCAGGCCGATCGCCAGGCCTTGATTGCGTTGCACACCGTCGAAAAAGACTACCTGCCGGGCCTGAGCCAGGAAGAGAAGGTAGCCTGGTTGGACAAGCACAGCTATAGCCAGTTCCTGCGCGAGAAAGTGGGGCTGAGCGAAATGGCGATCCGCTATTTCCAGCAAACCACCAACGATTTTCAGGCCGTCGGCATTGATGCGACTTCTTGCAGCGATGCCCGCATCTGTGATCTACCAGGCTTGAACGGTATGAACCTGCCGCCGCTGGATGAGGAATCGCAGGCCGATCTTGACGATCCCTATGTATTCCACTTCCCGGATGGCAATGCCACGCTGGCTCGCCTGATGGTGCGTCATTTGATCCCGGCGGTGGCTCCGGGTGGCAAAGATATGAACGACGTCATCCTAGCTCAGTTTGATTACAGCCAGCTGGATCGCCCCGAGTCACCGGTGAAACTACGCTTGAACAGCACCGGGCTGCACGTGGCCAACGTGGGTGATAAGGCCGAGGTGACCTATATCAACGGCGAGAAGATGGTCAAAGTGCGGGCCGGGCAGGTGGTGATGGCCGGTTACAATATGATGATCCCTTATCTGATCCCGGAAATGTCTCACGAGCAGCAAGAGGCGCTGAAGCAGAACGTCAAATCGCCATTGGTGTACAGTAAGGTGGTGATCCGCAACTGGCAGCCGTTTATCAAACTGGGAGTGCACGAAGTCTATGCCCCGACCGCGCCTTATAGCCGGGTGAAATTGGACTACCCGGTAAGCATGGGGGGATATCAGCACCCACGCGATCCAAACCAGCCTATCGGGCTGCATATGGTGTATGTGCCGACATTGCCCGGCAGCGGCCTTAGCCCGCGTGAACAGTCGCGCAAAGGGCGAGCGCTGTTGCTAGGAACCCCGTTTGAGGTACATGAGAAGATGATCCGTGAGCAGCTGCAGGGAATGTTAGGTGATGCCGGATTTGATCATCAGCGGGATATTCAGGCGATCACCGTCAACCGCTGGTCGCACGGTTACTCCTATTTCCTCAACGGTATGTTCGATGATGAAGATGAGGCTAAAAAGATTATCGAAACCGCGCGGCAGCCGATCGGCAAGATCGTCATTGCCAATTCCGATTCCGACTGGAGCCCGTATGCCAACTCGGCGATCGATCAGGCTTGGCGAGCCGTGAATGAACTGGCCTACGGCAAGGTTGCTGCCAAGGAGGGGGTATGACATTACGTCCGTGGTATCTGATGCTGTTGCTGGCTGGTGGCTCGGCTCACGCCATGTCCGCCGGGGAATACGTGGCCAAGGCAGGGGACTGTACGGCTTGCCATACCGCTCCGGGTGGTAAGGAACTGGCGGGCGGGATGAAGTTCCCAACGCCGGTAGGGGATATCTATGCCACCAATATTACGCCCGATAAACAGCAAGGTATTGGCAGCTACAGCTTTGCAGAGTTCGATCGTGCCATGCGGCAGGGCGTGGCCAAAGATGGGCATCGTCTGTATCCCGCCATGCCTTATACCTCCTACGCCAAAATGAGCGAGCAGGACATGCGTGCTCTGTATGACTACCTGATGCACGAAGTCCCGGCGCAAGACACTGCCAACCGGGAAAGCGATATCAGCTGGCCAATGTCCATGCGTTGGCCGTTAGCGGTATGGAATACGCTGTTCCATGAAGACCAAACCTATCAGCCAGACAGTAAGCAAAGCGCCCAGTGGAATCGCGGTGCTTATCTGGTACAGGGGCTGGGCCACTGTGGCAGTTGCCATACTCCGCGCGGCTGGGCGATGCAGGAAAAAGGGCTGGATAACCAATCCCCTGAGTTCCTGAGCGGCGCAGAGTTGGATGGTTGGTATGCCCCGAGCCTGCGTGGGTTGAAGCCGGATGATGTGGTTGCGCTGCTGAAAAGCGGCCGTAGCCAACACGCGGCTGTGGCCGGGCCGATGAGCGACGTGGTGGCGCATAGCACGCAATACCTCAGTGATGACGATTTAAAGGCTATCGCGCAGTATGTACACAGCCTGGAGATAGAGGCACCGAAACCTGTAGCAACCATGGCGGCATCAAGCGCGAGCATGGCTTCTGGCGGGCAGATCTATGCGATGTACTGTTCAACTTGCCATGGCAATAAGGGGGAGGGGAGCGACAACGTCATACCTGCTCTGGCGGGCAATCTGTCGGTGACGGCGGATAATCCGCTGACTGCCTTGCGCGTGGTGCTGGAGGGGGCGCATACGCCCGTCACCCAACATGCACCATCGATCGTTATGCCGGGCTATGGCTGGGTGCTCAACGATCAGAAGGCTGCCGATCTGATGAGCTATCTGCGCGGGAGCTGGGGGAACCAGGCTGCGCCGGTGACGGCGGAACAGGTACGGGATGCGTGGAAGCTGACTAAATAACAGAGTGTTGCGGTGTGTTACTCTGTGCTTGTTTTATAGGGTTCGAACATGTTCGAACCCTATAACTTCAGCCACTCTCATCGAATGCCACCTCCAGATTGTCGAAGCGCCGTATATCGTACCCAGGCAAACCCCACCGTATACACCAAATTAACATCATGTCTGCGATATCTGATGCAGCTAATTAAAAAATAATTAACCATCGTGTTTTCCCTTCCGAATAAGCTCGTCATAATACTCAGGCGTATGGATCAAGGTTTGTATAAACTACTTCACCTAAATAGCTGCGCCTAATAGTAGATCACTTAAAGGGAACTCAGCCCGGGTTGTGCGATCTGATCAATCGCCAAACCAACCAAAATCACCAACCGGACTGAGTTATGCCGATCATAGCACCCATCCCCCGAAATGAACGACGCCAGATGCAGAAAATCATCCATAAAACACCAGATAAAAATCATGCCCGCAGGCTTATGGCTATGTTGATGTTGCACCGTGGAGAACGCGTCAGCGACGTCGCAAGAACTCTCTGTTGTGCCCGTTCATCCGTAGGCCGCTGGATTAACTGGTTTACATTATCGGGTGTCGAAGGTCTGAAATCCTTGCCTGCCGGGCGCTCTCGACGCTGGTCTTTTGAACACATCTGCACATTGTTACGCGAACTGATAAAGCACTCTCCCGGCGATTTTGGGTATCAGCGTTCACGATGGAGTACAGAACTGTTGGCGATAAAAATCAGAGAGATAATAGGATGTTCGTTACATGCCGGAACTGTACGTCGCTGGTTGCCGTTAGCCGGACTGGTCTGGCGCAGGGCAGCACCAACCCTGCATATCCGTGACCCACACAAGGATGAAAAGATGGCTGTAATCCATAACGCGCTGGCTAAATGTAGTGCAGAACATCCGGTCTTTTATGAGGATGAAGTGGATATCCATCTCAACCCAAAAATCGGCGCAGACTGGCAACTTCGCGGACAACAAAAGCGAGTGGTAACGCCGGGCCAGAATGAAAAATACTACCTTGCCGGGGCCTTACACAGCGGTACGGGAAAGGTCAGTTACGTAGGTGGCAACAGCAAAAGCTCGGTGTTGTTCATCAGCCTGCTTAAACACCTTAAAGCCACATACAGACGGGCAAAAACCATCACACTCATCGTGGATAACTACATTATCCATAAAAGCCATGAAACACAGCGTTGGCTAAAGGCGAATCCAAAGTTCAGGGTGATTTATCAGCCGGTTTACTCGCCGTGGGTGAACCACGTTGAGCGTTTATGGCAGGCGCTTCATGACACAATAACCCGCAATCATCAGTGCCGTTCAATGTGGCAGTTGTTGAAAAAGGTTCGTCATTTTATGGAAACCGCCGGCCCATTCCCTGGAGAGAAACAGGGTCTGGCAAAAGTGTAGCGGTATTAAGCGCAGCTATTTAGGAACGCCAGTTATTGATATGGAGAGTTAACTGCTGGAAATCGGCAGCTAACCCTACTGTATCATTACAAAAATCATTTGCATATTAAATTAATAATGCAGATATTTTCTATAATACTCTTCAGTATCCTGTACTGAATTAATATCCGTGTAAGATCCTCTGCATCGAATGCTTATTTGCTCATCTGGAATATCAGCGACATTCCCTATCCTTCCCTTTTCATTGCTACCTACACAAACATATACTTCATCTTCATCTGCTTCTATGCAAGCGATAAACTCATCATGATGAACACTTGCCAATGGCTCCCATTCTCCATATAAATCAAAGTTATCCATTCTACCATTCAGTAGAAACCCAACAACTTCCTTCTTCCAGAAAACTTTATCTTTTCGCATAGTTACTCCAACTCTTTTTTCACATCAACAATTTTGAAACCTGATTTAC
Organism: Serratia sp. JSRIV006; assembly: GCF_019968685.1. Classification (NCBI taxonomy): domain Bacteria; kingdom Pseudomonadati; phylum Pseudomonadota; class Gammaproteobacteria; order Enterobacterales; family Yersiniaceae; genus Serratia; species Serratia sp. JSRIV006. The sequence goes on along the minus strand of NZ_CP074137.1, from coordinate 4,273,692 downwards.
TAGTTCCTTTTCCCTTAGGCGGAACATATAGATCCTTAATTCCGAACTCATTCATTTCCTCATCTCTAAACCTATTGGGTTTTGTTCTTCCACCTCTAGTTTCAAGTTCCAGATTGAAATCTATGCCAGCACTTTTTGGACCTCTAATCGTAATAAGCTCCACATTTCTACCGTCATTTAATGCCTCACGAAATTCACGTTCTGCCCCAGCTTTATCAAAAGTTGTAGATATCACTGGACTGCTACCTCCACCAGCCTGAGCATGCTGCATAGCTCTAACCGCGTCTGCAGGATCATCAGACTCCAGTTTTCCAAGCAATTTCTTCCGCTGATTATTTGCCTGCATTATAGATTTACCTTTCTCACGCTCACGCAAGAATGCACCACCTAAAACAATATCTGAATTAGGTCTCACGGGCTGAACTCGATAAACTTCAACCAGTTCTTCACCCGCATGCGCTCTTACTCCTGTGCCCGGCGGCTCCGGACAATCTCCAGGAACGCTAGCCAAACCAAGCGGATCCACCCACCCGGTAGGGTTAGGTACATACTGCGTCTGGTTTAGGCCACCGGCCAGCCCAATCGGATCAGGGATGATAAACCTTGCGGTCTCCGGCGAGTAATAGCGATACCGGTTATAGTGCAACCCGCTTTCTACATCGAAGTACTGCCCCTGAAAACGCAGTGGTTGCGGCACAGATTCAACGAACGCTACCGCCAGATTGCCGTAGGCGCGGTACGCCGCGCTCCAGGCAATCTGTCCTTTGCCGTTGACCAGTTCCTCGGGGGACCTAGGTAGTCATTCAGATTGTTCAGGTCGATATTTTCATATCGACCTTTCTGAGCTACCTTTATATCATTTCATTCACTTTATAGTTATAAATTCCTTTTTTATTATCATCTATTTCTTGATTGATTGAGATTTCAATTGCATACTCAAGAAGTAATTTCATAAAATGGTGGGGATCTTCTAAGATGTCACCAAATACTAACTTATGCAAAGCATCTTCAAAAGACTCGTCAGCATTCAAAAGATACTTCTCAAGCACGGTAATAGTTAAAAACATCCAAGCAGGGATGATGCCAGATCACTTTTTATATATTTATCAAATAATTTAAAAATGCTTGACTTATCGGAGAAATTGCATTCAAATATATCCTCACTCCACAGTAGTGATATTTGAGTTGAAGGGGCTTAACACCCCCCCTAAAAACCCCATCGCTTTCAGCCTTTTCTTTTTATTTAATTTCACTTTTACTGTCCCCGTTTAGGATGGCTGGTTAATGGACTGCCATTATCATCAATATCTTTCCCCATATGTTGAGGCCTTTTTGAAAGACTGTTGTCACCTCTTTGTTTCAATATCAATTTGGCGTGATAAATAGAGTTAAGCTGATCTCGTTGGCTTAAATATCGTTTCGGAGCTCTAGGGGACTTTCGCTTGCCCAGCTTTCGCGGCACTTTTATGTATTACTGCTTGATAAACCGGACTGTATCCAGTGACTGGAAAGATAAGTGATGTAAAAAGCCGGAACTATCAGAAGTTCCAGCATTCTCATCTACAACATAACTAATGAATTACGTCAAGTTATCATGAGAGCAGTGGGTTAACATTTATCTAATATTGTTTATTATTTCCCTTGCTTTATAAGTCAAAACAAAACAATCCTCCAGTGGTTCTCCATCTAACGCCCAGTATTCAATTAACTGAAAATGCTTCTGGTGATTATTTGAAAGCAAATCTAATGCTTTAACGATAACTTCATTATTAGTATCCATTCCCATACTTAAACAATCATTAGTAACATCGAGTATCAATTGCATCAGCAAATCTCTCTCTGATTCTGAATAATTATCATTTGAGTAAGTTAAGATATATTTGTTCAGATATTCCTCGGTACGAAATTCCTCAGGTAATTCATATGTCCAATCTTGAGTAAAATCATCCCCGCAAGGTAAGCCAAGATCTCTGCATATCCGTTCTATTGAGTTCATTTTTTGCAACTTTATAATTTTTTTTGAGATGTGTTAAGTTATATAGCAATGACGTTATGGCAGAGCCAGAATATCAATCTGGTGGGACTGTAAGCATGATATCCGACAAGGTGATTCGGTGTGGCAAAGGAATATACTTATATAACAAAAAAGATATAAGGCCGAAAAAATCTTAACCTCCGGCCTTTCTAATCACTTAAGCATATACAACTTCGCACTGACCTATCACATCAAAGACATGATCATAAGTACTTAAAATGTAATTGTTATTTCCTCCTGAAACAATCAAATCAAAACAAGACTTCTTTATCAACTGATAGTCTGATTCATCAATCATTATTATTTTTAAGCTCTTTATGTTTTTGAATTTAAAACAAACTAGAGCTTCAATATTACTTTCTGTGGGCGGCTGACAAAAAGACAGATCAAGTAAAGCATTCACCTCAATGCTCATGGGGTACATATCTAACTTGACATCCTTTAATATTAGCGCATCTCTTCCATGTATTGTCCCGTACTGAGTTTTAATTGCTCTGTTTTCCATTTTTAATTCCTCACCCTTATATTTTTCCCACCTGTTTTAGTGGAGAACCTGTCAACTAAATTAATCCCTTTCAAATCATCCGGTGTTGCCCATCGTGTTGGAATTTGGGATATTCCAGCCTCCTTAGCTGCATATAACCTTCTGTTGTCTAAAGAAAATACTGAATGTTTGTGCGCTCCTTGTGACAATAGTTTTTCTTGGACTTCAACAGGGAGATCCACCATCCTCACTCTTCTTATTGGCTCAACTTGATTGATATATGAAGGATCATTTTTCAATCTAAATATTAAATCATTAATTTTATTACCGTCACTAAAATGTGGATTAATACTATCTTGAGAGTACTGGATAGTTTTAGGATTTATGAACTTAATTGATGGCGGACAATCTCCCAACGCATTCGCCAACCCCAGCGGATCCACCCACCCAGTAGGGTTAGGCACATACTGCGTCTGGTTCAGCCCACCGGCCAACCCAATAGGATCAGGGGTGATAAACCTTGCGGTCTCCGGCGAGTAATAACGATACCGGTTATAGTGCAACCCGCTTTCTGCATCGAAGTACTGCCCCTGAAAACGCAGTGGTTGCGGCACAGATTCAACGAACGCTACCGCCAGATTGCCGTAGGCGCGGTACGCCGCGCTCCAGGCAATCTGTCCTTTGCCATTGAGCAGTTCCTGCGGGGGGCCCAGATGGTCATTCAGGTAGTAGTAAATCTCCGACTGATATCCTTGACTCAGTAACTGCACAAGTGGGTGCTGGCTTCGCACCCACACTAGCTTGGCGCTGCGCACTTCGCGTGTCAGGTTGCCGAAGCGACATAGTCAAACCACGTTCGCAAGCAGGTTGCCACGGACTTTTGCCCCACTGCAAGTGGTGTTCGTTCACTATGCTGAGAGCCGCATTCGGTGGATTGGAATGCTCTTCAACATCATCACTGCACCAAAGTGAGTTGTTCGTAACACTACATAATTAAGGCCTCATGATTTTTTAAACTCAACTGAGTCTGGCAATGCTAGGATTTTCAAAACAGCGTTATTAGACCACGCGGAAAAAAAATTGAAGCAAATCATTTCAGAAAGGTCTTCATCTGTATATTTTTGGCTTTCATGTTTAAAGTCGTCGTTGCTCGATTCTTCGAGATGTGACAATTCACAACCAATTGAATTAAATGATAGCAAGGCAGATACATCGTTAAAATGAAGAGTGTTTTCTCTTTCCTGCCAATCAAGAACATAAACATCCACACTCCCATCCGTATTTGAAGTTATTTTTTTTAATATATTATCACTGATATTTATTTTACTTATAGCCATTATTCTATCCCTGGATGTTGTTCACCGGGCAAATGGCCAGTACCATGCCCACGTTGATAGTCTCTTGGTGTAACCTTTGTAACTCTATTTTGCCTTCCTGCTTGTCCCCAAGATAACTCTTCTGGTTTTAACTCGATGTGATAATGCTCACCATGATGTCGGGCGTTGAATGTTCCTCCATCACCAGGGTGGCTTTCATACCTGATGCGAGTATCACTATTTGGTTGCCATACCATACGGGTGGTTCCATGTTGGGTCTCCGTTATCTTGGGAGGAACACCTAATACTTTAGTTAGTTCGTTTGGATCTTCTGGAAAATGGGTATAGGCGGTTTTTCCATTTGATGTCGGGATATCAGGCTCACCCGTCTTCACCCCAGCCGGTATATCTGAGTCCGGAGGGCACCCCCCCTTCACACTAGCCAACCCCAGCGGATCCACCCACCCAGTAGGGTTAGGCACATACTGCGTCTGGTTCAGCCCACCGGCCAACCCAATAGGATCAGGGGTGATAAACCTTGCGGTCTCCGGCGAGTAATAACGATACCGGTTATAGTGCAACCCGCTTTCTGCATCGAAGTACTGCCCCTGAAAACGCAGTGGTTGCGGCACAGATTCAACGAACGCTACCGCCAGATTGCCGTAGGCGCGGTACGCCGCACTCCAGGCAATCTGTCCTTTGCCGTTGACCAGTTCCTGCGGGGTACCAAGGTGGTCAGTCAGGTAGTAGTAAATCTCTGACTTACGTCCTTTACCCAGTAACTGCGCCAGCGGCACAAAGCTGCCGGGGCTGTACAGGTAGCTTTTATAGGTCGCCAGGTGCGCCGGTTTTGGGTCATCCGCTGTGAAGATATTATCATCGTCGGCGCATTCTGCCACCATCCGCTCACCCTGCCAGAAGAACCGGGTTATGGCATCAGGCCGTTGGGCTAGCAGGTCCTGTTTTTGGATGCGTCGACCAAAGGCATCATAGGTATAGGCAAAGTGGGTTTTCTGCCCCTGGCGTTGTTCAATAAATTCCACCAGCCGATGCTGGCAGTCATAACGGAACTCCCGCACCCACAGTGGCTTGGTGCTGCGCACTTCACGTGTCAGGTTGCCAAACTCGTCATACTCGAACCGCACATCGCCTTTCTGCTTCAGCAGGTTGCCACGCACTTGTGTTCCACGGGAGGCAGCATCGTTCCCCAATACGTTACCCGCTGCATCGTGCGTAAACTGTTCACTGATACCCCTCCAGCGCAGCGCCTGCGGCAAGGCTTCGGGGTAGGCTATCGGGTGGTGCAGCGCTTCGGTCAGGCGATGTTGCTTATCGTAGCGGTATTCCCGGTTGCCTTTGTGCGGGTCGAGGATCTGTGTCAGGTTACCTGCCGGATCGTACTCGTAGCGGCGCTGCATCACCGGCGTCACGTCTGGGGCGTCACCCTCCATTTCTGCCTGGACCACGGCGGTAGCCCGTTGATGGCGCAGGCGTTGCTGCGCGTCATAATCAAACTCGCTGACCACCTCACCGGTGATGCGTCGGGTTTCCCGCTCGCCGCGATACTGGTGTTCACTCAGTATGCGGCCATTCAGGTCAATGCGTGAGACTTGCCCCTGTTGGTAGTGGTAAGCCAGCAGGTTGCCATCGGGCAGGCGTTGGCGTGTCAGGTTGCCCGCGTTGTCATAGCCGTAAAACAGGCTGGCAAAGCCCTGATACTCCTCCGTCAATCGACCAACCTCATCATAGCCGTACGCCAATGGCCAATGTCCGTCGTCCACCAGCCGTAGGCGGTTAAAACTATCGTAGGCGTAACTGACTTCCTTGCCGTCCGGCAACACCTTGCGAACCAGCCTACCGGCAGCATCCCGCTCGTAGCGAGTCACCAGCGCGGTCTGTTCACTCCGGCTGGTGCCGTATTCGGTGCGCTGGCTCAGGTGCCCGTTCAGGTCGTAGTCATAGAAGAAGTGACGTCCGTCAATGGTGTGTTCTTCACTCACCAAGCCATTGGGGTGATAGGCCAGTCGATGATGTTCGCCGTTCTGGTTGATGATGTCGCTGACGAAGTTCTTCGGGTTGTCATAGCGGTATTCCACCTGACTGAGGTCAGGGTATATCACCCGACTCACCAGATGGGAGTTTGGATGGTATTCGTATTGGGTGGTGAGCCCTTTTTCGTCACGCTCGCTGGTCACCTTGCCGTAGGCGTTATAGCGGTACTGCCGCACCGTGCCGTCCGGTGAGTGGATGGCTTCCAGACGGTTGGCTGCGTTCCAGGTATAACGGGTGCCGTTGACCCCGGCCTCGTCCAATGGGCTGTCGCTGTGCCGGATCACTTGCCCCAGCAGGTTGTAGCGATAATAGTGGGTCAGCCCGTTGCGCTGATGGTGTTCCAGAACCTGGCCAAAGGCATCGCGGACAAAGCGCTCGCGGCTGCCATCCGGGTATTGCACCTCGTTGAGTGCCCCTTGCGCAGACCACAGGTAGTGGCAGGTATTGCCCAACGCATCGGTTTCTTCCGTCAGGTTGCCCTGCGTATCGTAGCGATACCGTTCACGGATCTTGTCCTCCTGATCGAGGCTCCAGGTGGTTTTCTCTACTACTCGGCCCCGCGAATAACGGTATTGGGTCTCTTGTCCGTCAGGAGTGCGCACCCAAGTGCACTGTAGTTCACCGTTATAGCCATATTCGGTGCGGTTGCCCAACGGATCGGTTTCACTCAGCAGCTCACCGCGTTCACCGTATTCGTTGTGGTGAATCGCCCCGTCTGGGTCGACCTTCTTTATCAGGCGGCGAAAGCGGGTGTCATGTTGCCAGGTCTCCCGTGAACCGTCCTGATGGACCAGGGTGACGGCCCCGGGTTGCTCATCCCACAGAAAACGTTGGTCAAAGTTAGGCAGGTTGCTCCAGTGGCGCACCGCACGAGCTTGTTTGCCTTCCCCTTGCCATTCCCAATAAAACTCAGCCCCGCCGGCCAACTGCCGCAGGCTGAACACATAATCATCACGATACTGATAGCGCTCGGCCTCCCCGGCCGCATTGATAGCGGCACTCAGTTGCCCCCGTTCATCGTACTCATAGGTCATCAGTGGATGGAGAGCCTCTTCCCGACCCGATTCTGGGGTCAGGCTCAGCTGCGTCAGGCGCCAGCCTTGAGGCAGCTCTTGATAGCTGAACTGCAAGGCCGCACCTGCCGGATGTTCCAGCCGAACAGGTAAGCCATCGTGATAATGCAGGGTCAATCGCAACTGGCGGTGTGAAAGGCCGGTGATAAGCCCGGTCGTCTTGCCCGGCAGCCGCTGCACATGCAGCACCCAGCCTTCCATGCTACCGGCCATCAGGCAGTAGCTATCAGGTTCCTCGTTCAGATAGGCGGCGGCCCCGGCTACATAGTTAAGCCCACTTGGGGAAACTTCGGTAGGTAACGGCAGAATGGTGGTGAGGGTCTGGTGATCGGTCCAGTGCAGTTCATCACCGATAAACTCCACCTGATGTTGCAGGCTATGGCTCCAGCCAAAACCAAACACCGATGTGCGTTCGACCGCGGTGGTGCGGTACTGACGCTGGAAGATAAAGGGCGTCAGGCCAATCAGTTGCCCATCGTCCAGAGTAAGCAACTCTTCGCCGTTGATCAGCGAGACCGGGCAGCCGGTGCCGGGGGTGCACTGCGAGTTCACCGTGGGCTGGTCAGCCGCATTTGTCGCGGGGTTGTTTTTCACCGTGCCTGAGTTATCCACCAGACCAGTATGGTTTGACGAACCCAGCTGGTTTTTCCGATCCTGTTTCAACTTGGCATTGGCCTGGCGCTTGAGGTTCAGTTGGCGGGTCTTCTCAAAGAACCGTTTGACCAGTTCCAGGGTGGCAAACAGAATCGTCTTCAGCCCCTGCCAGACAGACTGCAATGCGTTGCCCAGTTTCTTGAGCAATCTGCCTACCTTATAGATCAGGAACGCCACGCCCAACCCGGCGGTCACCAGGGTCAGCAGCGCCCCGAAGACAATACCGACCAACGCATCGCTGATAATGGACCCCCCTATTTTTACCATCGGTTCCAGTAGTGCGCCCCAAGGGTACATACGCACTTGCAGTTCCACTGAGCGCATAAACAGGTACAGCGCAGCTTCATCATTGAACAGCGCCAACAGCTCGCGGGCCATCTGCTTGCTGCCTTCCAGCAGCGACTTCAGCTTCTGTTCATCTACCTGGGTGATCAGATCCTTATACTTACCCGCTTCCGCATAGATTTTCTGCCCGTACTTTGCGGGGTCGGTGATCACGTCGTAGGCCAGTTTCACGTCGTCCCACAGCCCAAACATGCCGTCGTACAACCCAGTGCCCAGCGCAGTCAACAGGCCTGCATTGATTGGACTCAACTGCCACTGCGGCCTGTAGGTCTGCCATTGCGTTGACAAGGTGTCGTACATCTCCAGCATCAGGCCGTCATAGGCTTGCAGCATCTGGTCATTGTGCTGCTCCAGCTGGGGATCGGTGGCTTTAACGTAATATTTCTTGCCCGCAGTCAGACCAGGGAAACGGGCTATGCCTTGCTCATCGGTCTGCTGGGTAGCCACCTTGGAGTCAAAACCAAAACTGACATCTTCATAGATCTCAATGGTTACATCGGGGATGGGCAGTTCAAGCGTGGACTCGTAGGCGAGAGCCACCTTGATCTCGCCACTCTTCGGGCAGGTCACTACGCTACTCTCAAAGCTGCGATCGTTTTCCGAGACCACGGTCTTGCTGTCGTTGAGCCGCAGAGTTTTTTCCATCTCCAGCGTCGGCCCACCTAATCGCCCGGAAATGCTGCTGGCCGTGGCCCACTCCTTGACGATCTGCCGATACTCTTGGGTGATCAGGGTCTTGTTTTTGAAGCCCAGCAAGGCATTGTCAATACTCGCAATATATTCGGTCGTCATAGTCCATTACTCACGGTCGAAAAGAGGAAACGTTGAAGGTGATCACCTCGAACGGATTGGTACGGCGGCTTAGCGCATCTACCAGGGCCTGGGACAACCGGGCGGTTCGCTTCTTCGGATCTGGCGTCTGTTGCCAGACCTGTGGGTAAAGCCGCAGCGCTATCTGGCGCAGAACCGGTTCTGGCACGGCTTGATAGAGTTCAAACTCATTCTCGCGCAGCCAGGTCAGCTGGTTGGCGATCAGCGGTTCTGGATCTTCATCCAGCAGAGCATCCACCATCCCTTGGGGCACCTGCCACCAGGGGCTGATCTGGGCCTGCGCAGAAGGATCTACCGGGCAGGTAAAACCCTCGCCGTTCACCCAGTAATCGGAGAATACCGGCAGGATAGAGCGCCACTCATTGCCAAAGTAGCGCAGGTAAGCTGGCAGATAGCGCCCATCCCAATAGCGGAAAAACACCGCTTTGCCGCTGGGCATGATCACCTGTGTCAAACCGGCAAGGTGGGCCGCCAGGGCAGCCTGCGGCAACGGCGAACGTGCCAGCCAGCCCCAGTTGCGTAAAGGGGTTTCTGCCACCCAGCGTAAGAATGGGCTGCCTTCGTTTAGCTGCACCAGTACCGGCATCACTTCAAACCAGTTGGCATAGGGCGTATTGGCGTAAAGCCCGTGCGGCGTGCGGCTGCCGTCCTCACGGTAATAGGCCTTGATGCCTTGCGCACCATGGGTATTGGCCAGGATGGCATACAACGGTGTACCCGCCGTGTTTCTTACCCAGTCCTGTACGGTCTGTTGCATCTCTGTACCTCCTTGAAGATGACGCAAATAGTGAGTCCACTGATGCGATCAACGTACACTTTCCATAATTAACAACGTGAATGAACAGCTATGGCTGCCAAAAAAGGTATTAGCCTGACGGGAGTATGGCGAGAGTGGCGGGTCAGATTACTGGCGAAAATACAGCGGGATGCTGAAAGCTGGATCATCCTTGCGCTCCATGCAAAGTCCTTATCAATGGGGCGTAGATTTACCACAATGTCGGTTTAAAAACGATAGTGGAAAGGGGAATAACATTAAGGAAATTGTAGGTTTTAGATTGAGGTCAAATCCGTTGATGATTTTTGCGGGTACCGTTTCTTAGGCACCCGCACTTATCGCGCAAAGTAATCAATAACATTCGTACCTGATAATGTTATCAAGACACTAGGATGTTACAGCACCTTATGCGGGCCGAAGCATTCGTAGTGGATACGTTCGGCCTCCACGCCCATCTCAAGCAACTGCTTACCCACGTGCTGCATAAACGGCACCGGGCCACAGAAGTAGTAATGCATCTGCGGATCGCTTAACTCGCTACGCAATGCGCTCAGATCCATCAGGCCCTGGCTGTGATAATCGCGGCCCTGCACATCATCGGCATTGGGTTCACGGTACCAGACATGACGGCTCAGATTAGGCATACGCCCGGCTATATCCGCCACTTCGTCGGCAAAAGCATGCACCGCACCGTTTTCTGCAGCATGTAACCAGTGGATGTTGGCCGGATGCTGATTGTTGTGCAGGGTGTTAAGCATCCCCAGCATTGGCGTTTGGCCAACGCCTGCCGAGATTAATGCCACTGGCGTAGTCGGTTCTACCTGCAGGAAGAAATCGCCGTGTGGTGCCGCAAGATGAATGATATCGCCTTCTTTGGCCTGCTGATGCAGGAAGTTGGAAACGGCGCCCCGTTCCTCACGTTTGACCGCGATACGATAATATTCCCCGTTCGGTGCGGTGGTGAGTGAATATTGGCGGATCTCCTGATGTTGCAGGCTGTCATCGTTAATATAAATCGCCAGATACTGGCCTGGCTGATAATCGGCCACGCGACCACCGTCTACTGGAGCCAGTACAAAGCTGGATATGACCTCGCTCTGAGGCTGTTTTTTCACGATGCGGAAGGCACGCAAATCACGCCAGCCACCGTCACTCTTTTCCGTTTCCTGGTAGATCTGGCCTTCACGTTGAATAAACACGTTGGCCAGCACCCCGTAGGCTTTTCCCCAGGCATCAAGCACTTCCTGGCCAGGGCTGAGCATTTCGTCCAACGTGGCTAACAGGTGGTGGCCGACAATCTGATACTGATCGGGCTGGATATTGAAGCTGGCGTGCTTCTGGGCAATGCGTTCTACCGCAGGCAGCAGGGCGGCCAGGTTTTCCAGATTGCTGGCGTAAGCGCAGATGGCATCGAACAACGCCTGGCGCTGATCGCCGTTACGCTGGTTGCTCATATTGAAAATATCTTTCAATTCAGGGTTATGGGCAAACATGCGATCGTAGAAGTGGGCGGTCAGTTTGGGGCCGGTTTCGGCTAACAGGGGAATGGTCGATTTAACGGTGGCGATGGTTTGACTATCCAGCATGGTGATACTCCTTGGCGGGCGTTTTATGTTTGTCTAATAGGTGTATTTTAAATGCATCTTATAAAATTACCCCGTGCTTGTAAATATCCCTGTTATTGTTATGGGGTTGTTAACCGTCGATCGCCTTCACAGAACATGAAAAAAGCGCATTTTGTTGATGAGTAAAACTCCGTTGCCAAAATGTGGCCTTTAAGGGTTCAAAGCCTTACGCCACGTGATGCCAATCGTTTGCGTAAAAACCTCTGTCAAGACCTATCTTCGATAGGCCGAAACGGTTTACACTGTTGCCCAGCACCCGTAGGGGTAAATTAAGTTAGCTGATTTCAGTCAGGAGATGCCGGATGTTAAAGCGTGAAATGAACATTGCTGATTATGATGCCGAACTGTGGCATGCAATGGAGCAGGAAGTCGTGCGTCAGGAAGAGCACATTGAGCTGATTGCGTCTGAGAACTACACCAGCCCGCGCGTGATGCAGGCCCAGGGTTCCCAACTGACCAACAAATACGCAGAAGGCTATCCGGGCAAGCGTTACTACGGCGGTTGCGAATACGTTGATATCGTTGAGCAACTGGCGATCGATCGCGCCAAAGAGCTGTTCGGTGCCGACTATGCCAACGTGCAGCCACACTCAGGTTCCCAGGCTAACTTTGCCGTTTATACCGCGCTGCTGCAGCCGGGCGACACCATCCTGGGGATGAACCTGGCACACGGCGGCCACCTGACGCACGGTTCACCGGTGAACCTGTCCGGTAAGCTGTATAACGTGGTGCCTTACGGCATCGACGAAACTGGGCAGATTGACTATAACGATCTGGCCAAACAGGCGCAGACACACAAACCAAAAATGATCATCGGCGGTTTCTCTGCCTTCTCCGGTGTGGTTGATTGGGCAAAAATGCGTGAAATCGCAGACAGCATCGGCGCTTATCTGTTCGTGGATATGGCACACGTGGCGGGCCTGATTGCCGCTGGCGTTTACCCGAACCCGGTTCCTCATGCCCACGTCGTGACCACTACTACCCATAAAACGCTGGCGGGTCCGCGTGGCGGCCTGATCCTGGCCAAAGGTGGTGATGAAGAGCTGTATAAGAAGCTGAACTCTGCCGTCTTCCCTGGCGGCCAGGGCGGCCCGCTGATGCACGTCATCGCCGGTAAAGCGGTAGCGTTGAAAGAAGCGATGGAGCCTGAGTTCAAGGTTTACCAGCAGCAAGTGGCCGATAACGCCAAAGCGATGGTGAAAGTGTTCCTGGAGCGCGGTTACAAAGTGGTTTCCGGCGGCACCTACAACCACCTGTTCCTGCTGGATCTGGTCGATAAGAACCTGACCGGTAAAGAAGCTGATGCCGCGTTGGGCCGCGCTAACATTACCGTTAACAAGAACAGCGTGCCAAACGATCCGAAGAGCCCGTTTGTGACCTCTGGCATTCGTCTGGGTACTCCAGCGGTGACTCGCCGTGGCTTTAAAGAAGCCGAAGTGCGTGAACTGGCTGGCTGGATCTGTGACGTGCTGGACAACCTGAACGACGAAGCCACCATCGAACGTACCAAGAAGAAAGTGCTGGATATCTGCGCTCGCTTCCCGGTTTACGCCTAAGTACTTCAATTGGTTTGCAGATAAACCCGCCTCGGCGGGTTTTTTTTAGCATTGTTGCAGCTAAACTGTGAACTGCTTTGCACTCTAGCCCTTTGAACATGAATGAAGATTGCTGCAAGGTGTGAGCTCTGTCAAAGTATTGCCCTCATCCTGGAGGGAACATGGTTCTGCAATCAACGCGTTGGCTCGCTCTCAGTTATTTCACGTACTTCTTTTCCTATGGCATCTATCTCCCGTTTTGGAGCGTTTGGTTAAAAGGTGAGGGCATACCGCCTGAAACCATCGGTATCTTGCTCGGCGCTGGCCTGGTGGCGCGCTTCCTCGGTAGCCTGCTGATTGCTCCACGTGTAAAAGATCCCTCCTATTTAATCACCGCGTTGCGTTTGTTGGCATTGCTCTCCCTGGCGTTTGCCGTCGGCTTCTGTTTCGGTAATGGCTGGGCCTGGCTGATGCTGGTGATCGCCGGTTTTAACCTGTTCTTCTCCCCGCTGGTTCCGCTGACCGATGCGTTGGCTGCCACCTGGCAACGGCAGATCACTCTGGACTATGGCCGGGTGCGGTTATGGGGATCGCTGGCCTTTGTGATCGGCTCGGCGTTAACCGGCAAGCTGGTGTCCGTTTGGGGCCATAATGCGATTTTGATCAGCCTGTTGGTCAGCATCCTGGCGATGCTGGTGGGCATGTTGCTGAAACCGAGCGTGCTGCCACAAGGTGAGTCTCGGGCGCAGAATGAACCTAGCCGCTCCTGGCGTGAACTGCTCAGCGAAGGGCCTGTCTGGCGTTTTCTGCTGTGTGTGACGCTGTTGCAAGGGGCACATGCCGGTTATTACAGCTTTGCCTCCATCTATTGGGAAGAGGCGGGTTACTCTGCGGCGACTATCGGCTACCTGTGGTCTTTGGGGGTGGTCGCTGAAGTGGTTATCTTTGCCAGCAGCAATTTCCTGTTCCGCCGTTGGAATGCGCGTAATCTGCTGTTACTTTCCGCCGTGTGTGGTCTGCTGCGCTGGGGCCTGATGGCAACCACGACGGAAATCGGCTGGCTGTTGCTGGTGCAGGTGCTGCACTGTGGTACCTTCACGGTCTGCCATCTGGCGGCAATGCGCTTTATTGCGGCGCGTCAGGGGGCGGAAGTGATCCGTCTGCAGGCGGTTTATTCGGCGCTGGCGATGGGCGGCGGTATTGCCGTGATGACCGTAGTGGCGGGCTTCCTGTTTGAGCACTATCAGGGCGGAGTGTTCTGGGTGATGGTCGCGGTGGTGGTGCCAGCGTTGTTTATTCGCCCACCGGCGGTGGCGGTTAGCAATAGCCGTTAATGGCTTTCCAGCAGCGCACGGATCGCCTTGCGCTGCTGACGCTCCAGCGGCAGTTCGGTAATAATCAGTGTGGGTGGTTGCTCCTGGCTCGGTGTGGCGTAGGGGCTAATCACCAGCGTAATCCCTTGTGGTGCACCAGCAAGCAGGTAGTCGTGTAAGGGCTGATATTTGATATTCAATGGCAACAGCGTCAATTCGCGGATCTGATATTCCACTTCTTCTTCCAACTGCGGGTTATCCAGCGTCAGCAACAGTATCTGCTTTTCATGCAGCGCGTTGCCCTGCATCAACCAGGCACCAAAGCTGATCGCCACTAGCCCTGCTTCTTCCCGCGAAAATTGAATCTCATATTCCTGTTCAAACGGCGCTAACGCCTCCTGTGTGGTACGCATCAGACGGGGATATTTACGGACCACCTCTTCCAGTAGCGTATTGTCGATGCCGATAGCAAACCGGCAGCGTTCCACGGCAGGGGCCAAATGGGCAAACAGCTGGCTGATTAACCCCTCCTGGCTGCTGAAATGCATGCCGGAGATCTGTTGGAAGCGTTCCACCACCTGCCCGATGGCCGCCATCAGGCGTTGGTCCTCGGGCGAATCACTGCTCTGGTAGCTGTGACTTTTCAGCAGGGTAAACATCAACGCCAGGAAGTCACATTCTCTACTGTCACCGGGCTGGCCAAATAGCTGATTTAGCGCTTGATGCAGTTCCTCTGCCGCCAGATGCTCTGGCTTGGTTTGCAGCCACTCATGCTGGCGGCGATCAAATTGAGGATGGCGCTGATGCTGGCTAGCCCAGACGCAATAACAAAGATAGTGTTGCAAAAACAGTCGGTCACGCTGCTCAAAGCGGCGGTTAAGGCGCTGTTCACATTGGTTGATGCACAATTCCAATGCCGGAAGCTGTGGGTGTTGAAGTTGCATCGCCCGCTGAAACTGAGGGCCAAAGTGTTGCTCGACAAACTCTGGGCTGCAACGCAAGGCTCGCCGTAGCCATTGGAGCAGACACAAGCGAAGATCCAGCGCGCTGCCCTGGATCTGGTAGCCCTCGTAGGGATCGCCGCTGATTTCCAGATGATGGAAATGCTGGATCTCGCGGGCAACCTCAGCTATATCTTGCCGGGTAATGAGCAGGTCTACGCCGTTGATTTGGCCGATGGTCTCCAGTTGTACCGAGGGTACTGGCGCATACAGCATCAGCAGTAAATGACAGCGCCGTTGTTGACCTGAAAACTCAGGCGCAGAAGAAGTCTCCAGGCTCATATCACCTTCTGGCAGGTCGTGTTTAAATTATGTTTAAGCATAGCAAAAGGCTCTGTGGGCCGTGGCAGTTGCCCCTGCTTTTACTTCGGCTTACTACTTTCGTCACAGTTATTCGGCTTGTTAACGCCGGTTGAGGTTTGGTTGATGTTATATTATAACAATAAAAAGTATGCTTGGATGATGAAACTCCGTGGCCTGGTGACTTGCTTGCTAATGATGACCTGCATGGGCGCACTCGCCCACCCACACAGTTTTATCGATATGAACACCACCTTTGTGGCTAAGGATCAGAAGCTGACCGGTTTAAAAATGGTTTGGGTAATGGATGAGATCACCTCGGCGGATCTGCTGTATGACGCAGAAAATGCCAACAGCGATTCAGAAGTCTGGAAAAAACTGGCGGCGGAAGTAATGGCTAACGTCCTCGGGCAGCACTATTTCACCGATATTTACCGCGCAGGCAAACCGGTGAAATACCTCAATCTGCCAACCGAATACCATCTATCCCGGCAGGGCCATAAAGCCGTGCTGGAATTTGTGCTGCCGCTGGCGGAGCCACAGCCGCTGGTGGGAGAACCCTTTGAGATTGCCACCTACGATCCCACCTATTTTGTGGACATGACCTATCAGGATCAAAAGGCGCTGCACTTGCCGCCAGAGATGGCAAAGCAGTGCAAATTCAGCCTGGTGACGCCAAAGCCCGATTCGTCATTACAAGCTTATGCATTGTCTCTCGATAAGAACGACTCGCCCGGTGAAGATATGGCATTAGGGCAACAGTTTGCCCAGCGGGTGACGTTAACATGTCAATAAACCTCAGCCAGACCAGCAAACCTCAGCGCCATTGGGCCTTCAGCCTGTGGCCGCTGTTGCTGTTCTTCATTCTGCTGGCGGCGGTGGCCCAGTGGGTTTGGCATTACTGGCCGCAGCTGTTGATGCAAAGCGTGGTGTGGCAGAAAGGGTTACATCAGGAAATGGCGGCCTTGCTGCAACAGGTCAAGGCGGCTCCCCAGCAAGCGGGAGTGGCGCTGATGCTGTTCAGTCTAGGCTATGGCGTATTGCATGCCCTGGGGCCGGGCCACGGTAAAGTGGTGATCGCCACCTATCTGGCTACCCACCCGGCACGGTTGAAAAGCAGCCTGAAGCTGACGTTTGCCGCCTCTGTGGTGCAGGGATTGGTCGCGATTGCCCTGGTCACGCTAGTGCTGGTGCTGCTGCAACTTTCTTCCCGGCAGTTGCATCAAAGTAGTTTCTGGCTGGAGAAGGGCAGTTTTATTCTGGTGATCCTGCTCGGTGTCTTGCTCAGTTGGCGGGCGTTAAAGCGCTTGTTTATGGCGGTGAAAGCGATGCGGCCTCGGCCTGCGCTGCGCATCAACAGCTTGCAGCCTCTGCCTGCCGATCATGTCCATAGCGCGAATTGTGGTTGTGGCCACCGGCATTTGCCGAGCGATGAGGAACTGCAAGCTGGCAATGATTGGCGCACCAAAACGGCGATTGTGCTGGCAATGGGTCTGCGGCCTTGCTCCGGGGCGATCCTGGTCTTGCTGTTTTCCAAGGTGATCGGCGTTTTTACCTGGGGCGTGTTGTCGGCACTTGCCATGGCACTGGGTACTTCGATCACGATTTCCGGGTTGGCGCTGTTGGTGCATTACAGCCGTAAGCTGGCGATACGCATCAGCCGCCAGCGCGCACCGGCGGCCTGGAGTGCGGTTGCTTGGGGCTCGTTGGCGTTAGCCGGAGGTTTAATTCTGCTGTTTGCCGGTGTGCTGCTGTACGTCAGCGCTCAGCCGGAATTTGGTGGCGGGATACGGCCTTTTGCCCGCTGAGGAAAAAAAAAGCGCTGCAAATGCAGCGCCTTGATTTTCAGCTGAGTTATTAACGCTTCAGCGCTTCACTCAGTTCTTCACGCATATTGGAAAGCAATGCTTTCACCACACGTGGGTTACCGGCAACCACGTTGCCAGAGCTGAAGTGGTTATGGCCGCCAACAAAGTCGGTGACCAGGCCGCCAGACTCACGTACCAGCAATTCGCCAGCAGCAAAGTCCCAAGGCTTCAGGCCAATCTCAAAGAAACCATCAACGCGGCCAGCGGCAACGTAGGCCAGATCCAGCGCGGCTGAACCGGTACGGCGGAAGTCGGCACATTGGGTGAACAGTTTGCCCAGCACGTTAATGTAAGCCGGTGCGTGCTGTTTGACTTTGAACGGGAAGCCGGTCGCCAGGATGGTGCCATCCAGATCTTTGGCATTGGTGCCGCGCAGACGGTAACCGTTGAGCTGTGCGCCCTGGCCACGGGTGGCGGTGAACAGTTCGTTGCGCATTGGATCGTAAACCACGGCCACTTCGGTACGGCCTTTAATGCGTACGGCGATGGAAACGGAAAAGTGTGGGAGACGTTTGATGAAGTTGGCGGTGCCATCCAGTGGATCAATCACCCATTGTACATCCTGATCTTCACCGGTTAACTCACCGCACTCTTCACCAATAACGGTGTGTTTCGGGTAAGATTTACGGATGATTTCGATGATCAGACGCTCAGCCTCGCGATCGACGTTAGTGACAAAGTCGTTAGAACCTTTTTGTGTCGCTTCTACAGCGTCTGGAGTCTCGTAATTTTTGGCAATCAGGTTGCCAGCCTTGCGCGCAGCGCGCACGGCGATAGTCAGCATCGGATGCATGGGTATCTTCCACAGGATGTTAAAGAACAGGAAACGGCGCGAAGTATAGCAGGTGTTCGGCAAAATACCTACGACTGTGTTAGGATGCTACGATTTTCCGCAACGCTCAGAGTTTGTATGCTGCACAATATCCGCATTGTTCTGGTTGAAACCTCTCATACCGGCAACATGGGCTCTACTGCCCGTGCCATGAAAACCATGGGGTTAACCAACCTTTATCTGGTCAATCCACTGGTGAAACCCGATTCCCAGGCGATCGCCCTGGCCGCAGGCGCCAGCGATGTGATTGGCAACGCCACGATTGTCGATACCTTTGACGAAGCCATTGCGGGTTGCCGCTTGGTGGTGGGCACCAGCGCTCGCTCGCGCACTCTCCCATGGCCGATGCTGGAACCTCGCGAATGCGGCGTGCGCGCGGTACAGGAAGGCGAGCAGGGGCCGGTTGCGTTGGTCTTTGGCCGTGAACGCGTTGGGCTAACCAATGACGAATTACAGAAATGCCATTATCATGTCGCCATTCCTGCCAACCCGGAGTACAGCTCGCTGAATCTGGCCATGGCGGTGCAAATCCTGGCGTATGAGGTTCGCGTTGCCTTCCTCGATCGTCAGCAGGCTGATGCCGCACCGGTGGAAGAATCACCGTATCCTCTGGTGGATGATATTGAACGCTTCTATCAGCATCTGGAGCAGACTTTGGTGCGCACCGGCTTTATCCGCGCCGCCCATCCAGGGCAGGTGATGAACCGTTTACGCCGCCTGTTTGCCCGGGCACGCCCGGAAGCGCAGGAGCTGAATATCTTGCGTGGTATGCTGACCTCGATCGAGA
Organism: Serratia sp. JSRIV006; assembly: GCF_019968685.1. Classification (NCBI taxonomy): domain Bacteria; kingdom Pseudomonadati; phylum Pseudomonadota; class Gammaproteobacteria; order Enterobacterales; family Yersiniaceae; genus Serratia; species Serratia sp. JSRIV006. The sequence continues at coordinate 4,254,866 of NZ_CP074137.1, read as the reverse complement.
AACAGGATAAACAGCAAGGTAATTAATTTTGCTGTCACCCGCAGTTAGGCAAGATAGTATTGCTTATCTGCGGGTTATAAGGTGTATTTTATATGCATCGGATAGCAAAGCGCACAAAAAGCACGAATACTTGAGTAAATTACTAGGTTAAATAGTTGACTGATTTACTCGGGAATGTCAGAATTTGGCCCATGTTTGACCAACAGGTAACCAATTAGCTATGAGACTGACATCCAAAGGCCGTTATGCAGTAACTGCCATGCTCGACGTGGCATTACACTCCCAGGAAGGGCCGGTACCACTGGCGGATATTTCCGAACGCCAAGGTATCTCGCTCTCTTATCTGGAACAACTGTTTTCCCGTCTGCGTAAGAATGGCCTGGTGGCCAGCGTGCGTGGGCCAGGCGGTGGTTACCTGTTGGGCAAAGAAGCGGACGCTATCGCCGTAGGCGCGGTGATTTCCGCAGTCGACGAATCGGTAGACGCCACCCGTTGCCAGGGTAAAGAAGGCTGCCAGGGGGGCGATCGTTGCCTGACCCATACCCTGTGGCGCGATCTGAGCGAGCGCATCAGCGGGTTCTTGAACAATATTACGCTGGCCGAACTGGTAAACAACCAGGAAGTGCTGGACGTGGCAGACCGTCAAAATAGCGATACGCGCCGCACGGCCAACGGTCGTCTGCAAGAAACGATCAACGTTAATCTGCGCGCATAAGCAGCTGACGACTAATTTATTGGTTTTTGGAAGTGATGTACGGAGTACAAGAGCAATGAAATTACCGATTTATCTGGACTACTCGGCCACGACTCCGGTCGACCCGCGTGTTGCCGAGAAGATGATGCAGTTTTTGACCCTGGACGGCACTTTCGGTAACCCGGCCTCCCGTTCCCACCGTTTCGGCTGGCAGGCGGAAGAGGCGGTTGATATCGCCCGTAACCAGATCGCTGAACTGGTTGGTGCGGACCCGCGTGAGATCGTGTTTACCTCAGGGGCCACCGAATCCGATAACCTGGCGATCAAAGGCGCTGCCAACTTCTATCAGAAGAAAGGCAAGCACATCATCACCTGTAAAACCGAACATAAAGCCGTGCTGGATACCTGCCGCCAACTCGAGCGCGAAGGTTTTGAAGTCACCTATCTGGCACCGCAGAGCAACGGGATCATCGATCTCCAGGTTCTCGAAGCCGCGATGCGTGAAGACACCATCCTGGTTTCCATCATGCACGTGAATAACGAAATTGGCGTAGTGCAGGATATCGCCGCCATCGGCGAAATGTGCCGGGCGCGTGGCATCATCTATCACGTCGATGCAACCCAGAGCGTAGGCAAACTGCCTATCGACCTGAGCAAGCTGAAAGTGGATCTGATGTCCTTCTCCGGCCACAAGATTTATGGCCCGAAAGGCATTGGTGCCCTGTATGTGCAGCGTAAGCCGCGCATCCGCATCGAAGCCCAGATCCACGGCGGTGGCCATGAGCGCGGTATGCGTTCCGGTACCCTGCCAGTGCATCAGATCGTTGCCATGGGTGAAGCCTATCGTATCGCCAAAGAAGAAATGGCCAGCGAAATGGCACGCCTGCGCATCCTGCGCGATCGTCTGTGGAACGGCGTGAAAGATATGGAAGAAGTGTATCTGAACGGCGATCTGCAACACGGTGCACCGAACATTCTCAACGTCAGCTTCAACTATGTTGAAGGTGAGTCGCTGATCATGGCGTTGAAAGACTTGGCGGTTTCTTCAGGCTCAGCCTGTACTTCTGCCAGCCTTGAACCTTCCTATGTGCTGCGTGCACTGGGTATGAGTGATGAGTTAGCGCACAGCTCGATCCGTTTCTCCCTGGGGCGTTTCACCACGGAAGAAGAGATCGATTACACCATTTCGTTGGTGCGTAAATCCATTGGCCGTCTGCGCGATCTCTCCCCACTGTGGGACATGTTCAAGCAGGGCGTGGATATCAACAGCATCGAATGGGCACATCATTAATTCTCAGGATCCGGGAGCAACGTCATGGCTTACAGCGAAAAAGTAATCGATCATTATGAAAACCCGCGTAACGTAGGGTCGTTTGATAACGAAGATCCTACCGTCGGTAGCGGTATGGTAGGGGCACCGGCCTGTGGCGACGTGATGAAGCTGCAGATCAAGGTCAACAACGAAGGCATTATCGAAGATGCCCGTTTCAAAACCTACGGCTGCGGTTCCGCCATCGCTTCCAGCTCGCTGGTCACCGAATGGATGAAAGGCAAGTCTCTTGATCAGGCCGAAGCGATCAAAAATACCCAGATCGCCGAAGAACTGGAGTTACCTCCGGTTAAAATTCACTGCTCAATTCTGGCCGAAGACGCCATTAAAGCAGCGATCGCCGACTACAAGAGCAAGCACAGCGCCAAGTAGTTATTATTGAGTCAGTTAGCCCGCCTTGCGGGCTAAGATTGAAGAGGTTGTTATGTCGATTACCATGAGCGACAGCGCCGCGCAGCGGGTTCAGGCATTTTTGGACCACCGTGGCAAAGGTCTCGGCCTGCGTCTGGGCGTGCGAACTTCCGGCTGTTCCGGAATGGCGTATGTGCTCGAATTTGTTGATGAAACGAACGACGATGATATCGTTTTTGAAGACAAAGGCGTCAAGGTGATCATTGACGGCAAGAGCCTGGTCTATCTGGACGGTACCGAGCTTGATTTCGTCAAGGAAGGTCTGAACGAAGGCTTCAAGTTCAACAACCCGAACGTCTCAAGCGAGTGCGGCTGCGGCGAGAGCTTTAACGTCTGACAGTCCATCGTGCTCCCCCGTGAGCCACGGGGGAACCTCAATCATCACGATAACGCCCCGAGCACGCTATGGATTACTTTACTTTATTCGGGTTGCCGGTCCGCTATAGCGTAGACGGCAGCTTGCTTACCTCACGCTATCAAGATTTGCAGCGCCAATTCCACCCCGATCGTCATGCTCTCCAACCGGAGCGTGAACGCCTGATGGCGTTACAGCAGGCGGCGACCATCAACGAAGCCTATCAGTCGCTGAAGCACCCGTTAAAACGTGCCGAGTATATGTTATCTTTGCACGGCTTTGATTTGGGCAACGAGCAGCATACCCTGCGCGACACCGCGTTCCTGATGGAACAGTTGGAGCTGCGTGAAGAGCTTGATGCCATTGAACGCTCGCCGGATGCGCAAAACGCATTGGCTGCCTTCGCCACGCGCCTGAACAAGACCTTCAAACAGCGTAGCGCGCAGATGGTGCAGGAGTTGGACGAGCAGCAGTGGTCACAGGCTGCCGATACCGTGCGCAAGCTACGCTTTTTGGACAAACTCCAGCAACAGATTGAACAACTCGAAGAAAAACTGCTGGGTTTTGAGTAATAGATTCTTGATCTCGATTTTGGAAGCTCTGTAAATGGCCTTATTACAAATTAGTGAGCCTGGCCTCACGGCTGCGCCGCATCAGCGCCGCCTGGCTGCCGGTATTGATCTGGGGACCACCAACTCGCTGGTGGCTACGGTGCGTAGCGGCCAGGCCGAGACGCTGGCCGACATTGAAGGGCGCTATCTGCTGCCTTCTGTGGTGCATTATCAGGCCACCGAACATCAGGTTGGCTGGAGCGCTCGTGCACAGGCGGCACAAGATCCGGTCAATACGGTCAGCTCTGTCAAGCGCATGATGGGCCGTTCTTTGGCTGACGTGCAACAACGCTATCCAAACCTGCCGTATCAGTTCCAGGCCAGCGATAACGGCTTGCCAATGATCGTGACCGCCGCAGGCCTGGTTAACCCAGTTGGTGTTTCCGCCGATATCCTCAAGGCACTGGCTACCCGCGCTAAAGCAGCGTTGGAAGGTGAGCTTGATGGTGTGGTGATCACCGTTCCTGCCTACTTCGACGACGCTCAACGCCAAGGCACCAAAGACGCAGCGCGTCTGGCTGGCCTGCACGTGCTGCGCCTGTTGAACGAACCGACCGCTGCGGCTATCGCTTACGGGTTGGATTCGGGTCAGGAAGGGGTCATCGCCGTTTACGATCTGGGTGGCGGCACCTTTGATATTTCCATTTTGCGCCTCAGCCGTGGCGTGTTCGAAGTGCTGGCTACCGGCGGTGATTCCGCATTGGGTGGCGATGACTTCGATCATCTGCTGGCGGACTGGTTGCGTGAACAGGCAGGCATTAGCGATCGCAGCGATCATGGTGTGCAACGCCAATTGCTGGATGCTGCGATTGCGGTCAAAATCGCCCTGAGCGATGCGCAGAGCACCACGGTAGATATCGCTGGTTGGCAGGGTGAAGTGACCCGCGAACAGTTCGAAACGCTGATTGCCTCGCTGGTGAAACGTACCCTGATGGCTTGCCGCCGCGCGCTGAAAGATGCCGCCGTCAGTACCGATGAGGTGCTGGAAGTGGTGATGGTTGGCGGCTCAACCCGTGTGCCATTGGTACGCGAACAGGTGGGCGAGTTCTTTGGCCGTACGCCGCTGACGTCGATCGATCCGGACAAGGTGGTGGCGATCGGTGCTGCTATCCAGGCGGATATCCTGGTGGGTAACAAACCGGATAGCGAAATGCTGCTGCTGGACGTGATCCCGCTGTCGCTTGGCTTGGAAACCATGGGTGGCCTGGTTGAAAAGGTGATCCCGCGTAACACCACCATTCCGGTGGCGCGTGCGCAGGAGTTTACCACCTTCAAAGATGGCCAGAGCGCGATGATGATCCACGTGCTGCAAGGCGAGCGTGAACTGGTACAAGATTGCCGTTCGCTGGCGCGCTTTACGCTGCGTGGCTTGCCGCCGCTTCCTGCCGGCGGGGCGCATATCCGTGTGACCTTCCAGGTGGATGCCGACGGCCTGCTGAGCGTGACGGCGATGGAGAAATCCACCGGCGTCGAAGCCTCCATTCAGGTCAAGCCTTCGTATGGCCTGTCCGATGCCGAAATTGCCGGCATGTTGAAGGACTCGATGGCCAATGCGCAAAGCGATGTCGGTGCTCGCAAGCTGGCGGAGCAACGGGTAGAAGCTTCCCGCGTGCTGGAAAGCCTGCAAGGTGCGCTGGCAAGCGATGCCGCTCTGCTGAGTGACGAAGAAAGCCTGGCTATCAACAACGCGGTAGCCGAGCTCCAGCAAGTGATGCAAGGCTCCGATCCTGCTGCGATCGAGGCCGCAATAAAAATAGTCGATGCAACAACCCAAGATTTTGCCGCGCGCCGCATGGATGCCTCCATTCGCCGTGCGCTGGCTGGCCATTCTGTGGATGAGGTTTAACCATGCCGAAAATTGTTTTCCTGCCCCATCAAGATCTCTGCCCGGAGGGGGCTGTACTGGAAGCGGAAGTTGGGGAAACTATCCTCGATGTCGCATTGCGTAACGGTATTGAAATTGAACATGCCTGTGAGAAATCCTGTGCCTGTACCACCTGCCACTGCATCGTGCGTGAAGGGTTTGATTCCCTGGCCGAAAGCAGCGAGCTGGAAGATGACATGCTGGACAAAGCCTGGGGGCTGGAGCCGGAAAGCCGCTTGAGCTGCCAGGCCCGCGTCACCGAAGACGATTTGGTGGTCGAAATGCCGCGTTATACTGTCAACCATGCGCGCGAGCACTAGGAGATAAGAATGGGACTGAAGTGGACAGACAGCCGCGAAATCGGCGAAGCCCTGTACGACGCCTATCCAGATACCGATCCGAAAACCGTGCGTTTCACCGATATGCACCAGTGGATTTGCGATCTGGAAGAATTTGACGATGAACCGCAGGCTTCCAATGAAAAAATACTGGAAGCGATCCTGCTGGTCTGGTTAGATGAAGCAGAGTAAATAGCATGACGGGCTGCCATAGGCAGCCCGTTTATTTTGTATCCGACAAGATTAGTACAAGAATAATCCGGAGTAAGGCTATGACAACCGAAATCATGCAGATTACGCTATCCCAGCAACCCGCCGATGCGCGCTGGGGTGAAAAGGCGCTGCTGAGCACCAATGACCAAGGCATCACTATCCATCTGAGCAATTCCGGCAAGCTGGGCCTGATCCAGCGCGCGGCACGCAGGATCGATGGCCAGGGCATCAAGAAAGTGAAACTGGCCGGGGAAGGCTGGGACCTGGAAAACAGCTGGGCGTTTTGGCAGGGCTATCGCGGGCCAAAAGGGCAGCGTAGCGTCGAGTGGGCTGAGCTGCCGGAAGCGGAAAGCCAAGAGCTGCAACAGCGCCTGAAGATTGTCGATTGGGTGCGTGACACTATCAATATGCCAGCGGAAGAGCTGGGGCCTGAGCAACTGGCAACCCGCGCGGTTGATCTGATGTGTGCTGTTGGTTGTGATGCCGTCAGTTACCGCATCACCAAAGGTGAAGACCTGCGTGAGCAGAACTACGCCGGTATTCATACGGTTGGGCGGGGTTCCGATCGTTCTCCGGTGCTGTTGGCGCTGGACTTTAACCCGACGGGCAACCCGGATGCACCGGTATTCGCCTGCCTGGTAGGTAAAGGGATCACCTTCGACAGCGGCGGTTACAGCCTCAAGCAAAGCGCGTTTATGGACTCGATGAAGTCCGACATGGGCGGCGCGGCCACCATCACTGGCGCATTGGCATTGGCGGTGGCTCGCGGCTTGCAGCAGCGCGTCAAACTGTACCTGTGCTGTGCGGACAATATGGTCAGCGGTAACGCCTTTAAACTGGGCGACATTATCCGCTATCGCAATGGCAAAACGGTTGAAGTGATGAACACCGATGCGGAAGGGCGTCTGGTATTGGCCGATGGCCTGATCGATGCCAGCGCGCAAAACCCGCAGTTGATCATCGACTGCGCGACCTTGACTGGCGCAGCGAAAACGGCGGTAGGTAATGATTACCACGCGCTGTTCAGCTTTGACGATGCGCTGGCGCAAGAGCTGTTGGCCAGTGCGGATGAAGAGCACGAGCCGTTCTGGCGTCTGCCGCTAGCGGAATTTCACCGCAGCCAGTTGCCGTCAAACTTTGCTGAATTGAACAACGTTGCGGGCCCGGCTTACACCGCTGGCGCCAGCACCGCCGCGGCCTTCCTGTCGCACTTTGTGCAGAATTATCAAAAGGGTTGGCTGCATATCGACTGTTCTGCCACCTATCGTAAAGGTGCCGTGGAGCAGTGGTCAGCAGGCGCAACCGGTCTGGGCGTACGTACGCTGGCCAACCTGTTGCTGAGCAAAGCGAAGTAAGTTTAACATTACGTTTTTCCGTAGGGGCTCAGCATGCTGGGCCCTTAATACATTGGAGGAGTCGGCAATGAGTTCCCACCATCATGATGATGACGCCGTTTCAGGCGAAAACGAGCTTGAGCGCCTGCTGAGGCTGGCGGCCTCAGAACCGGCATACCGCCCGGCGTTTTTCCGCGAACTGCTGGATTCAACGGTCTACATTCTGGGTGACAGCGAGCAGGTGCCGCACGACGGTGAAATTACGCTGAATGCCGAGACACCGGTGAACATTCAGCACTGGGAAAAGCAGGATGGCAGCAGCGTGGTGCCTTTCTTCACCTCGCTGGAGGCGCTGCAAAACGCAGTGGAGGATGAGCAACCCTTTATCGCCATGCCCGCTCGCGTGCTGTTTGAAATCACCCAAGGTGCCGAACTGTTCCTGAACCCGAAAGGCACCCACGGCAAGGAATTCTTGCCAGCCGAGATCGCCATGCTGTTGGCTACCGGCGGCGTAGTGAAACCGGCAGAGCGCTATATCGATACCGAAACTCAGCTACTGCTGGGGCAGCCTGAAGAGTATCCGGCGGCGATGGTGGATGCGCTGACGACCTTGTTCAGCCAGCGGAAACCGGTACGCCGCGCTTTCCTGGCGTTAATGCACGATCGTGCCGTAGACGAGAAGCCGAACCTGCTGGTGGGCCTGGAAGTGGATGGCGATCCGGCAGAGATTGAAGCCCTGATCAGCGAAGCCGGTATGGTGGCCAGCGAAACCGCGCCGAACGATGAGCCAGTCGACTTTTGCCTGGTAGAAGAGAATGCGCGGGGCGTGAGCCATTATCTGATCAACCATACCCAGGCTTTCTATCAGCGTCGCTGGGGCAGTTGGCTGCGAAATATGATCCCATCGACCGATAAAACCCAGTAAGGCCACCGGCGAGGATCCCATTTGTCGCTGACTATGGTGGATTAAGATAATTTTTTTTTAATGAAATGTTGATTTTCCCGTAGGCAAGCGTTAACAGCGCACATATAATCTGCGCCACTTGAAAGGCCGGCACCTCACCTTATCGCCCGGCCTGTTTTGGAAGACATAATAGAGGCCATCATGACCGTAGAACGTACCTTTTCCATCATTAAGCCAAACGCTGTAGCTAACAATGACATCGGCGCTATCTATGCTCGTTTCGAGCGCGCGGGTTTCAAAATCATCGCATCTAAAATGTTGCGTCTGACTCGCGAACAAGCCGAAGGCTTCTACGCCGAGCACAAAGGCCGTCCTTTCTTCGACGGTCTGGTTGAGTTCATGACCTCTGGCCCGATCGTGGTACAGGTTCTGGAAGCGGAAAATGCCGTACAGCGTAACCGTGACATCATGGGCGCAACCAACCCTGACAACGCATTGGCCGGCACCCTGCGTGCTGACTATGCAGACAGCTTCACTGCCAACGCCGTGCACGGCTCAGACGCAGTAGAATCTGCCCAGCGTGAAATCGCATACTTCTTTAACGAAAGCGAAATCTGCCCACGTTAATTGTGGTGGGGTCTGCTGAGACCGGCAATTTACCGGCAGATACAATAAAAATGCCGTGAAAGCCGTTCAGACGTAGAAACCCGCTACTAAAATTTGTACAATGCCGCGCCCTAGGGAAGCTATCTTGCCTGGGGCGTGTCTTTTGATGACACACTTACTTTTCACTCCTTCAAGCCATAACGTGTAATAACGAGGCTAAGAGATCATTATGTTAGAACCCATCGCGCCCGAGCATACCTTGTCTGAAAATACTTCCCTGACCGTGCAAACGGAACAACCGGCTACCGCCAAAATCAACCTGCTGGATTTGAACCGTCAGCAATTGCGCGAATTTTTCGCCAACATGGGTGAAAAACCTTTCCGCGCCGATCAGGTGATGAAGTGGATGTATCACTATTGCTGCGACGATTTTGAGCAGATGACCGACATCAACAAGGTGCTGCGCAATAAATTACAGCGCGTGGCGGAAATCCGTGCGCCGGAAGTTGCAGAAGAGCAGCGTTCGGCCGATGGCACCATCAAGTGGGCCATCAAGGTGGGCGATCAACAGGTCGAAACCGTCTATATCCCAGATGGCGATCGCGCCACCCTGTGCGTGTCTTCACAGGTAGGCTGCGCATTGGAGTGCAAATTCTGTTCCACGGCTCAGCAGGGCTTTAACCGCAACCTGCGCGTCTCGGAAATCATTGGCCAGGTATGGCGTGCTGCTAAAATCCTGGGCGCCATCAAAGTCACCGGCCAACGTCCTATCACCAACGTGGTGATGATGGGCATGGGGGAGCCGTTGCTTAACCTGACCAACGTGGTGCCAGCGATGGAAATCATGCTGGATGACTTTGGTTTTGGTCTGTCCAAGCGCCGCGTTACCTTGTCTACCTCCGGTGTCGTACCCGCTCTGGACAAATTGGGCGATATGATCGATGTGGCCCTGGCCATTTCGCTGCATGCGCCTAACGACAAGATCCGTGACGAGATTGTACCGATCAACCGCAAGTACAATATTGAAACCTTCCTGGCGGCGGTACGCCGTTATCTGGAAAAGTCCAATGCCAATCAAGGGCGCGTCACCGTTGAATACGTGATGCTGGATCACATCAACGACAGCACCGACGATGCGCACCAACTGGCGGAAGTGCTGAAAGATACGCCGTGCAAGATCAACCTGATCCCATGGAACCCGTTCCTTGGGGCACCTTATGGCCGCAGCTCCAACAGCCGCGTCGACCGTTTCTCCAAGGTGTTGATGGAATACGGCTTTACGACTATTGTTCGTAAAACCCGTGGCGATGACATCGATGCTGCCTGTGGGCAGTTGGCGGGAGAGGTGATCGATCGTACCAAGCGTACCCTGAAAAAGAAAATGGCCGGGGAACCTATCAACGTACGAGCGGTCTGAATCCTATAGCATGATTTTTTTGTTATCTAACAGCCTGTTATGTGAGCAGCAATCCTTCAGGCGATCGGGTAACATCGGATAAGGAAATGAGTGCAAGCATGAAGCTGAAACTGTGGGGTGTATTATTGGCGGCCAGTTTGCTGGCGGGCTGTTCCAGCTCGCAACCCGATAACGACGGGCCAGCGGTGGCAGCAGGCCAGACCCGGTTACAACTGGGCCTGGAGTATCTGAACCAGGGTGATCTACCGGCAGCCAGGCAGAATCTGCAAAAAGCGGTCGATGCGGCCCCACAGGATTATCGTACCCAATTGGGCATGGCACTCTACAATCAGCGGATCGGCGATAACGCCGCCGCTGAACAGCGTTATCAGCAAGCGCTTAAACTTGCACCGGGTAACGGTACCGTATTGAATAATTACGGTGCGTTTCTCTGTAGTTTAGGGCAGTATGTACCGGCCCAACAGCAGTTTAGCGCTGCGGCACTGGCGCCAGAATATGGCCAGGTTGCCGACAGTCTGGAAAACGCAGGTTACTGTTTCCTCAAGGCCGGTCAAAATGATGAAGCTCGTAAGTTATTAACGCGAGCGCTGAAGATCGATCCGGACAAGGGGGCTCCGCTGCTAGTGGAAGCAGAAAAGCAATTTGGAGAAGGGAAGCGCGCGCAGTCGCAACTTTTATTGGACAGTTATCAACATGTTCTGCCGGCGAGTGCCGACAGTCTATGGCTACAGATTCGTTTCGCCGCGTTAGCGGGCCGTCAGGATAGCGTTCAACGCTATGGCAAACAGCTAGCGCGAAGTTTTCCACAATCCAAACAGTACCAGCAGTTCTTAGCTAATGAATACTGAAGATTCCCAAGATAAAACCGTATCTATGACAACAGGTCAACGCCTGCGCCAGGCTCGTGAACAACTCGGGCTGAGTCAACAGGCCGTGGCTGAACGCCTGTGCCTAAAAATGTCTACCGTGCGCGACATTGAAGACGACAATATGTCTGCCGATCTGGCTTCAACGTTCGTGCGTGGTTATATCCGTTCCTATGCCAAGCTGGTGCATTTGCCAGAAGATGAACTGTTGCCGATGATGGAAAAACAGGCACCGGTGAGAGCGGCCAAAGTGGCTCAGATGCAGAGCTTCTCTTTGGGTAAGCGCCGTAAAAAGCGTGATGGCTGGCTGATGAGCTTTACCTGGCTGATTGTGTTTGTGGTCGTGGGTTTGACCGGTGCCTGGTGGTGGCAGAATCACAAGGCTCAGCAGGAAGAGATCGCCACCATGGCGGATCAATCTTCCGCACAGCTTTCTCAGCATGGTGAAGGCCAGCCAGTGCCATTGACCGACGGCAACGTGGATAATGGTGCATCGGCAGTTGTCCCAGACAACAGCCCTGCGCCGTCAACCAATAGCGCTGCTACGACTCAACAGGTCCCGGCCGTGCTTGATCCTCAGGCGGCTCAACAGCCTGCTGTAGTAGCACCAAGTCAGGCTACTATCCCGGATGCGACATCGACCGCGCCAGCCGCCCAGGCTCAGTTGCCTACCGGTGCTGCTGGCGTCAGTGCTTCGGAGGCTGATGCCAACGGGCTGGTGATGGATTTTTCCGGCGACTGCTGGGTGCAAGTGGTTGACGCGACGGGTAAATCCTTGGTCAGCGGCATCCAGAAAAGCGGTTCCCGGCTGAATCTGGCTGGCAAGGCGCCGTTTAAACTGACCCTTGGCGCACCGGCTTCGGTACAGGTCCAATTCCAGGGTAAACCGGTCGATTTAAGCCGGTTTGTCAAGTCAAACCGTGTTGCTCGTCTGACCGTTGCCGCGCAGTAATTGCGCGGCTATTGTCGTTAAGTCAGAGCAGCAGTGGAGAGTAACTGATGCATAACCAAGCTCCCATTAACCGTCGCAAATCCACCCGTATTTACGTCGGTAACGTGCCTATAGGCGATGGAGCGCCGATTGCCGTGCAATCGATGACCAACACCCGTACCACCGATGTCGAAGCGACGGTTAATCAGATCCGGGCTCTGGAGCGCGTGGGGGTTGATATCGTCCGCGTTTCCGTTCCCACCATGGACGCCGCCGAGGCGTTTCGGCTGATCAAGCAGCAGGTCAACGTACCGCTGGTGGCCGATATCCATTTCGATTACCGCATTGCATTGCAGGTTGCCGAATACGGCGTTGACTGCCTGCGTATCAACCCAGGCAACATTGGCAACGAATCTCGTATCCGTTCAGTGGTTGATTGTGCGCGTGACAAAAATATCCCGATCCGCATCGGTGTTAACGGCGGCTCGTTGGAAAAAGATATTCAGGAAAAGTACGGTGAACCTACGCCGGAAGCGCTGCTGGAATCCGCCATGCGTCACGTGGATATTCTGGATCGTCTCAACTTTGACCAGTTCAAGGTGAGCGTGAAAGCGTCCGACGTGTTCCTGGCCGTACAGTCTTACCGGCTGCTGGCTGCCCGTATTGACCAACCCTTGCATCTTGGCATCACCGAGGCGGGCGGAGCACGCAGTGGCTCGGTGAAATCAGCCATTGGCCTGGGCATGCTGCTGTCGGAAGGGATCGGCGATACGCTGCGCATTTCGCTGGCGGCGGATCCGGTTGAAGAAGTGAAGGTTGGCTTTGATATCCTGAAGTCCTTGCGCATCCGCGCTCGTGGCATCAACTTCATTGCCTGCCCAACCTGCTCACGTCAGGAGTTTGACGTCATTGGTACCGTCAATGCGTTGGAACAACGCCTGGAAGACCTCATCACCCCGATGGACGTGTCCATTATCGGTTGCGTGGTGAACGGGCCGGGCGAAGCCCTGGTGTCGACCATTGGAGTAACCGGTGGGCACAAGAAGAGCGGCTTCTACGAAGACGGCGTGCGCCAGAAAGAGCGTTTTGATAACGAACAGATGATTGACCAGTTGGAAGCGAAGATCCGGGCCAAAGCGGCCATGATGGACGGATCCAAGCGCATTTCGATCAATCTTCTTGAAGAATAAGTCGGCGGCTATTGGCCCGCTGATTGATAATCCGAGGACTGGATTGCGCATCTGCGTTGAATAGCGGGTGGCAAAGTCCCTATAATCGGATCCATTTTATATAAACGGACAGAGAACTCACGTGGCAAAAAACATTCAAGCCATTCGCGGCATGAACGATTACCTGCCGGAAGAAACGGCACTGTGGCAGCGTATTGAAGGCACACTCAAGCAGGTGCTGAGCGGCTATGGCTATAGCGAAATCCGGTTGCCGATTGTAGAGCAGACCCCGTTATTCAAGCGCGCCATCGGTGAAGTGACCGACGTCGTGGAAAAAGAAATGTATACCTTCGAGGACCGCAACGGCGAAAGCCTGACGCTGCGCCCGGAAGGAACGGCTGGCTGCGTACGCGCCGGTATCGAACATGGTCTGCTGTACAATCAGGAACAGCGTCTGTGGTATATCGGCCCGATGTTCCGTTACGAACGTCCACAAAAAGGCCGTTACCGCCAGTTCCATCAGTTAGGGGCAGAGGTATTTGGGCTGCAAGGTCCGGATATTGACGCCGAGCTGATCCTGCTGACCGCCCGCTGGTGGAAAGCGCTGGGTATTGCCGAACACGTCAATCTGGAACTGAACTCCATTGGTTCACTGGAAGCTCGCGCCAACTACCGTGATGCTCTGGTGGCTTTCCTGGAACAGCATCAGGAAAAACTCGACGAAGACTGCAAACGCCGCATGTACAGCAACCCATTGCGCGTGCTGGATTCTAAAAATCCAGAAGTGCAAACCCTGCTTAACGATGCGCCGCGTCTTTCCGACTATCTGGATGAAGAGTCCAAAGCCCACTTTGCCGGGCTGTGTGAACTTTTAGCTCAGGCCGGTATCCCATATACCGTTAACGAGCGCCTGGTGCGCGGCCTGGATTATTACAATCGCACGGTGTTTGAGTGGGTCACCACCAGCCTGGGCGCTCAGGGCACCGTGTGTGCCGGTGGCCGTTACGACGGCCTGGTTGAGCAACTGGGTGGGCGCGCTACCCCTGGCGTGGGTTTTGCCATGGGGCTGGAGCGTTTGGTACTGCTGGTTCAGGCGGTTAATCCGGACTTCAAGGCACCGGCCACCATCGACGTATACGTCATATCGAGCGGTACGGGTACCCAGAGTGCGGCCATGTTGCTGGCAGAGCAGGTTCGTGATGCTGCGCCGCAGATTAAATTGATGACCAACTATGGCGGCGGCAACTTTAAAAAGCAGATCACCCGTGCGGACAAGTGGGGCGCGCGTATCGCCCTGATCCTGGGTGAGAACGAAGTCGCAGCACAGCAGGTGGTGGTTAAAGACCTGCGCAGTGGTGAACAAGAAACGCTGGCGCAAAGCGAAGTCGCTGCGCGTCTGGCTTTGATGTTAGGTTAAGGAGAAGGACACCGTGGAAGTCTATACCACTGAAAACGAACAGCTTGACGCCGTGCGCAACTTTTTTGCCGAAAACGGTAAAGCTTTGGTTGTGGGTGTGGTGCTCGGTATTGGTGCCCTGGTTGGTTGGCGCTACTGGCAGAGCAATCAGACCTCCAGCATGATGGCTGCCTCACAGTCGTATCAACAGGTTGACGTTGCCTTGGCATCGGGTAAAGCCGAAGACGTGGCCGCGGCAGAGAAGTTTATCCAGGCGAACGACAACAGCTACGGCGTGTTCGCGGCTCTGGATTTGGCTAAACACTTTGCACAACAAGGTGATTTTGCCAAGGCAGAACAGCAACTGGTGGTGGCACAGAGCCATGCCAAAGATGAAAACCTGCTGGCGTTGGTAAATCTGCGTCTGGCTCGTGTTCAGATGCAAGAGAAAAAGCTGGATGAAGCGCTGAAAACGCTGGATGGCGTGAAAGGCGAAGGTTGGATGGCCATGATGCAAGACGTACGCGGCGACGTGCTGTTGGCCAAAGGCGACAGTAAAGGTGCGCGTGAAGCTTACAGCAAAGGCATCGAATCCAATGCTTCTCAGGCGCTTGCGGCAGTAATGCGCATGAAATTGAATAACTTGTCCAGCTAAGGGGAATTCCCATGCAATTGCGTAAAACACTCTTGGTCGGACTGGTTTCCGTGACTTTGCTGAGTGGCTGCTCGTTGTTTAGTGGCGAAGAAGACGTGGTTACCATGTCGCCGCTGCCAACGGTTGAAAATCAGTTCACGCCGAACAAAGCGTGGAGCACGTCGGTCGGTGATGGTATTGGTGAGTACTACTCTCACCTGCGCCCGGCTTATCAGGACAGCACGGTTTATGCTGCCGATCGTCGCGGTACGGTGAAAGCGATGGACCTGGCCGACGGTAAAGAAAAATGGAAGGCCGATCTCTCCGAGAAAACCGGCTTCTTCTCCAGCAACCTGCCTGCGCTGCTGTCTGGCGGCCTGACGGTGTCTGGCTCCAACGTGTACGTTGGCAGTGAGAAAGCGGTGGTGTATGCGCTGAATACCGAAGACGGCACAGTCGCGTGGCAAACCAAGGTTGCGGGTGAAGCGATTTCCCGTCCTGTGGTCGCCGAGGGGCTGGTGCTGATCCATACCACCAACGGTCAGCTGCAAGCGTTGAACGAGTCTGATGGTGCCATCAAGTGGACGGTCAACCTGGATATCCCTTCACTGTCACTGCGTGGTGAGTCTGCTCCGGCAACGGCCTTTGGTGCCGCGGTAGTTGGCGGTGACAATGGTCGCGTCAGCGCAGTGTTGATGCAGCAGGGCCAGTTGATCTGGCAGCAGCGTATTTCCCAGCCAAGCGGTGCGACCGAGATCGACCGCCTGAATGACGTAGATACCACGCCGGTGATTATTGACAACGTGGTCTATGCCTTGGGTTACAATGGCAACATGGCGGCGCTGGATCTGCGCTCCGGCCAAATCATGTGGAAACGTGATATGGGCTCGGTGAACGACTTTATCGTCGATGCAGGCCGTATCTATGTGGTCGATCAGAATGACCGTGTAGTGGCAATGAATACCGAAGGTGGCGTTAACCTGTGGCGCCAGAGCGATCTGCTGCACCGTAACCTGACTGCACCAGTGCTGTATAACGGCTACCTGGTCGTTGGCGATGCCGAAGGTTATCTGCACTGGATCAATACCACCGATGGCCGTTTTGTGGCTCAGCAAAAAGTGGATAGCTCCGGCTTCCTGTCCGCGCCAATTGTGGCCGGTGACAAACTGCTGATCCAGGCGCGTGGCGGCAAGGTTTACGCCTTCACTCGCTAACAGTTGTAACCCCAATCAATCGCAGGCTGTGCAGCCTGTAAGATTCATGGGATAACGGCTCCTGACGTCAGGGGCCGTTTCGTATTTTTAAGCTATGCCGCTGCTGTCTATTGCGCTGCATAGTAACGCATTGATTATTAAGTAATGAGGCTTCAACATGATACCTGTCGTTGCGCTGGTCGGGCGCCCGAATGTCGGTAAATCCACCTTGTTTAACCGTTTAACACAGACGCGCGATGCGCTGGTGGCGGATTTCCCCGGGCTAACGCGAGACCGCAAATATGGTCGTGCTGAAGTTGAGGGCAACGAATTTATTATCGTCGATACCGGAGGTATTGACGGGACGGAAGATGGCGTTGAAACGCGTATGGCCGGTCAGTCGCTGCTGGCGATCGAAGAGGCCGATATCGTCCTGTTTATGGTCGATGCCCGTGCCGGGCTGATGCCTGCCGATCAGGGGATTGCCCAGCACCTGCGTAATCGCCAGAAGGCGACGTTCCTGGTTGCCAACAAAACCGATGGCATGGATCCGGACACCGCGACGGCAGATTTCTATTCCTTGGGCCTGGGCGACGTCTATGCGATTGCCGCTTCCCATGGCCGTGGCGTCACACAGCTGATCGAGCACGTGCTGGTGCCGTTCATACCGGCAAAACCGGAAGAAGTCGAGCTGACCGAAGAAGAAGCCAATGCCGCCTATTGGGCCGAGCAGAGCGGTGAGCTGGAAGAGGGTGAATATGAAGATCCGGAAGAGGACTTCAACCCGCAGGATCTGCCGATCAAGCTGGCGATCGTTGGCCGCCCTAACGTAGGTAAGTCGACGCTCACTAACCGTATTCTCGGCGAAGAGCGTGTGGTCGTGTTTGACATGCCTGGCACGACTCGCGACAGCATTTACATTCCGATGGTGCGTGACGAGCGTGAATATGTGCTTATCGACACCGCCGGGGTGCGCAAGCGTGGCAAGGTTACCGAAACCGTTGAGAAATTCTCGGTGATCAAAACGCTGCAGGCGATCGAAGATGCCAACGTCGTGTTGTTGGTGATCGACGCCCGCGAAGGCATTTCCGATCAGGATCTGTCGCTGCTGGGCTTTATCCTCAATAGTGGGCGCTCACTGGTGATTGCGGTCAACAAGTGGGACGGCATGAGTGAGGAAGATCGCGATCACGTGAAAGAGATGCTCGATCTGCGTTTGGGCTTTGTCGATTTTGCGCGTGTGCACTTTATCTCTGCGCTGCACGGCAGCGGTGTGGGTAACCTGTTCGAATCTGTCAACGAAGCCTATGAGTGTGCGACTCGCCGCGTAAACACCTCGATGCTTACCAAGATCATGCAGATGGCTGCCGAAGACCACCAGCCGCCGTTGGTGCGTGGCCGCCGCGTGAAGCTGAAATACGCGCACGCAGGGGGTTATAACCCGCCTATCGTGGTGATCCACGGTAATCAGGTATCCGATCTGGCCGATTCCTACAAACGTTACCTGATGAACTACTTCCGTCGTTCACTCAAGGTGATGGGGACGCCGATCCGCATCCAGTTTAAAGAGGGTGAGAACCCGTTTGCGGGCAAGCGCAATACCTTGACGCCAAACCAGATGCGCAAGCGCAAGCGCTTGATGAGCCACCTGAAGAAGTCAAAATAACCCTCGTAGGGCGTGGAATTGATACCGCGCCCTATTTTTATCCTGCTTAAACCGTTCTATTATCTGCCAATCTCACTTCTACACCGGCCTTGCAAAGGAAGCTCATGTCCTGGGAAACCTGGAGTTTTGCCTTTAGCGTCACCGTACCCAACTTATTGATGATGCTGCTGGGGATCCTGCTGCGCCACTGGCGGCTGATGGACGATCGCTTTATCGATGGGGCCACCAAGCTGGTGTTTAATCTGGCGCTGCCCTGCCTGTTGTTCTTCAGCATCGCCACCAACCACCCGCAACTGCGCGATAATTTTGCTCTGGTGATCTACGGTGCGGTAGGGACGATTGTGACCTTCCTGCTGCTGGAGTTCGCAGCCAAGTGGCTGGTGAAAGATCCACGCGAGCGTGGCGTGTTCGTGCAGGGGGGATTCCGGGCGAATACCGCGATTGTCGGCCTGGCTTATGCAATGACCGCTTACGGCGATGAGGGCGTCGCGATTGCCTCGCTGTATCTGACCGTGACGGTGATCCTGTTTAACGTGCTATCGGTTATCACCCTGACGCGCAGCCTGCAAGGCGGCAACGGGCAGAAGATCAAACATCTGTCATTGCTGCGCAGTATCGTGACCAATCCGCTGATCCTCGGGCTGTTAAGCGGTCTGGCCTATGCTCAGACCGGGCTGGGGATTGCGCCCGTGCTCAAGCAGACCGGCAGCTATATCTCAGGCCTGTCATTACCGCTGGCTTTGTTGTGTACCGGGGCCAGCCTCGATCTGCGGGCAATGTTCCGTTCTTCCAACGTCGCTGCGTTGTCGTCGTCGGCTAAACTGTTTTTGGTACCGGTGTTGATGACGTTTGGGGGTTGGCTTTGCGGTTTCGAGGGCGCTACGCTCGGCATTATTTTTATGTTCTCGGCGACGCCGACCGCCTCCGGCAGCTATGTGATGACGCGCGCCATGGGGGGCAACGCGACGTTGGCCGCCAATATTATTGCGATCACCACCGTGGGATCCTTCTTTACCACCGCGTTGGGGATCTCTTTCTTGCGCTCGTGGGGCGTGATTTAAATCAGGAGGAAAGATGGACGCCTTATGTCCGGTTTGTGCTCAGCCGATGAGCTGGGTGAATGGCCACTATCATTGTGACGACTGCAACAGCGATTACCGGCAGCTTGCCGAATGCCCCGACTGCGGGCAACTGTTGCAAGAACTGAAAGCCTGCGGCGCCGTGGATTATCTCTGCCAACATGGCCACGGGCTGATCTCCAAAAAAAGGGTGAAGTTCAGCTATCAACCGGTGGAATGACCTCATACATCATAGAGCCGGTGGTCGTGCGTGCTGACCGCTGGCGACACCTTGTTTTGGCTGAGGCGTTTTACCGAGGCCCGCACCGCCAAGCGCCCGTGCAACAGCATATTGCTGGGTGGCGCATCCGGGCGCAGCATACGGCGTTGCAATAGAGCGATGGCCTCTGCACCCAGCTCATCACGAGGAACGTGAACCGAGGTGAGCGGCACGTCGTGAATTTCTGCCAGATTAAAACCATCCGTACTCATCACCGAAATATGCCCCGGCACGTTGATATGCATCTTCTTTAGCGCATTAACCGCACCTACCGCCATATAGTCACCCCCTGCCAAGATCGCCGTCGGCAATTGCGCCCGATCGGTAACGCCGTTGATAAAGGCCGTGATGGCCTGCTCGGCTTCTTCGCTGCCGAACCCGGAAGTGGTGACCAGATGTTGGCGATCATCGAAGGGAATATTGTGCCGCATATAGGCCTGTTTGATCCCCGCCAGCCGCAGCTCCATGGTATTACGCCGTAGACATTGCAGATTGAGGATACGGCTGTGGCCCTGTTGCAACAGATAGTTGGCGGAATACTCCCCAATCAGTTGATGGTCTGGGGAGACGCTGTCTAGCCGCATCTGGCGATCGGTGCAGTTAATCAGAATGCAGGGCTTGTTCAGATCGGCGGCCAGCGTATGGATATGCTCGTCATCAATGCCGATGATCAGCACGGCTTCGGTTAACGGATCGCTCATCTTTTCCAAAAACAGTACGCTGTCGCTGTGTTGTTCCTCCAACCCGCAGTAGCGGATCCTCACATCATGTTGCGCCAGTGCGCTGGTGATCCCCTGGATCACCTTGTAGTAGAAAATATCGGTGCGGACATCAAAGGCGCGTTGCGGGGCAAATACCATTACGTTGTTCAACATCAGCCTGCCGTTGGAAAGCCCCTGCAAGATACCGTTTTGTTGCGCACAGGCCAGCACTCGTTGCCGCGCCTCGGCGCTGGTGTTGGATTTCCCGGCCAACACGCGTGAAACGGTGCTGATCGAAAGCCCGGTTTGGCGCGCAATTTCCTGTACTTTCAGCTTTCCGTTCATTTTGTGATCTCCTTCAAATTCGGTCGTGGAAATTTTTTCACGGCCTATATCTGCCTTTTATACGGCTTTTTATGGCTATAACGGCGAAATTTTAACTAACGCATGAGAATTTTTGCAAAAATCGCCATTTCACTCGCACTCTCCGCTGGTTAGTCTCCATTGGTACACCAATTTTATAGATTTATCAGTCCAATTTACCGGCTGGAATACAAGTAAAACAACATTAAATCATAGGGTTGTCGCAGCATTGACGTTGTATTTGTGGCCGGTGTCACAAATAACGCTGTTAACACCTCCGTTAGTAAGAGTTGCCCTACCAAAAAGGCGTATGGTCGCCACGGAGATCAAGATGAGTGTAGAAATCAATCAAACGGTAGTTGCCAGCAGCCGCCGCAAATTCAAATCGTTGCGCTGGTGGATGTTGGCCCTGTTCCTGCTGGGCGTCACGGTTAACTACATAACCCGTAACTCGCTGGGTATTTTGGCCCCTGAGCTGAAAACCAGCCTCAACATGACCACCGAGCAATATTCTTGGGTGGTGGCGTCCTTCCAACTGGCCTATACCCTGTTCCAACCGATCTGCGGGTGGCTGATAGACGTCATTGGTCTGAAGATGGGGTTCCTGGTTTGTGCCAGCATCTGGGCGGTAGTGTGCATGATGCATGCTGGTGCGGGCAGCTGGTTGCAACTGGCGATCTTACGTTTCTTCATGGGGGCAGCTGAAGCGGCGGCTACCCCGGCTAACGCCAAAGCGATTTCTGACTGGTTCCCGAAAAAAGAACGGCCAATAGCCGCAGGCTGGGCAGGGGTTGGCTTCTCGATCGGTGCGATGTTGGCTCCGCCGATCATTGTGATTGCCCATGTGTCCTTCGGCTGGCAGGGAGCCTTCCTGTTCTCCGGTGCTCTGGCGCTGATCTGGGTGGTGCTGTGGTGGGTATTTTACCACTCGCCGCAGCAGCACCCGAACCTGAGCCAAAAGGAGTTTGATCTGATCAACGAGGATAATGAACCGGTACTGCCGAAGCTGCCGTTCTTTAAATCGTTGGCGATCCTGTGCAAAAACAAAAAATTCTACGGCATCGCCATCCCAGCGTTTCTGGCTGAACCGGCTTGGGCGGTGTTTAGCTTCTGGGTGCCGCTGTACCTGGCCACCGAGCGTGGCATGGATCTCAAACAGATTGCCATGTTTGCCTGGCTGCCTTTCCTGGCGGCGGATATCGGCAGCGTCGCCAGTGGTTATCTCACTACGCTGTATCGCAAATGGTTCGGCTGTTCACGGGTGAACTCGGTAGTGGCCAGCTCGGTGACCGGAGCCTTCATGATGGTATCGCTGGCGTTTGTCGCGATCACCAAAGATCCCTACATCGCAATCGCGCTGATCTCCATTGGTGGCTTTGGCCACCAGGTGATCTCCTGCATGTTGAGCGCGCTGGTAGTGGAATCCTTCGATAAAAACCAGATGGCGACGGTGAACGGTATGCGCGGCTCCAGCGCCTGGATCGCCAGTTTCCTGTTTACGCTGTTGATTGGTGCCGTTTCCGACACCGTCGGCTTCAACCCGCTCTTCGTCGCCATGGGCTTCTTCGATCTGATCGGTGCGATGTTCCTGATCGGTTTGATCGCCGAGCGCGGCAAAAAACCTTCACCTACTGCTTAAGTTGGATCATTATGAAAACGTTAAAAAACTGGACGCTGGCGGGGCAATACGCGGACCGTGTTGAACTGCTGGTGGACGAGCAACACCTGTTCTGCCTCTACGTGCTGGAAAGCAATCTGTTCCGCGTGCTGATCAAACGCCACGGTGAGCTGGCGCTGGATCGTACCTGGAGTATCGCCCCGCAGGAGGATGTGCCTTGGGAAGGACGCGATCGCCTCAGCGTCGCCGGTTTTAGCCTGCCGGGCTATCAACTTAACCAGCAGGCAGACAGTTTGACGGTAGCGACCCCGCAGCTACGCGTGACGATACATCAGCCGCTCTGGCTGGAATGGGAATATTGCAACGCGGCGGGGGAATGGCTACCACTGGCAGCGGATCGCCCAACCAGTGCCTATCTGCTCAATGCGCACGGTGACGGCGTGGCGCATTATCAGCGCCGTCACAAGGGCG
Source organism: Serratia sp. JSRIV006 (assembly GCF_019968685.1). Taxonomy (NCBI): domain Bacteria; kingdom Pseudomonadati; phylum Pseudomonadota; class Gammaproteobacteria; order Enterobacterales; family Yersiniaceae; genus Serratia; species Serratia sp. JSRIV006. The sequence continues at coordinate 4,232,443 of NZ_CP074137.1, read as the reverse complement.
AACGTTATTATGGCCTGGGTGAAAAGGCGGGCGATCTGGAACGTACAGGCCGCCGCTTTGAAATGCGTAACCTGGACGCGATGGGCTACAACGCCGCCAGTACCGATCCGCTCTACAAGCATATCCCTTTTACCATCACGCGTCGGGAAGAGGTCAGCTTTGGTCTGTTTTATGACAACCTGAGCAACTGCTGGCTGGATCTGGGTAATGAGATCGACAACTATCACCTGGCCTATCGTCGCTATCAGGCCGAGGCGGGCGATCTGGATTACTATCTGTTCCTGGGGCCAAAGGTGCTCGACGTCACCAAAGCCTTCGTGCGCCTGACCGGTAAAACCCATTTTGGGCCGAAGTGGAGCCTGGGGTACAGCGGCTCGACGATGCACTACACCGACGCGCCGGATGCCCAGCAGCAGTTGCAGCAGTTTATCCAGCTGTGCCGCCAGCACGCCATCCCGTGCGATTCGTTCCAGCTCTCTTCCGGCTATACCTCGATCAATAACAAACGCTACGTCTTCAACTGGAACTACGACAAGGTGCCGCAGCCTAAACAGCTTAGCCAAGCCTTTCACGATGCTGGGTTGAAGCTGGCGGCGAATATCAAACCCTGCCTGTTGCAGGACCATCCCAAATATCAACAGGTGGCAGAACTTGGCTTGTTTATCCGCGATTCGCAAAGCGACGCTCCAGAACGTTCCAGCTTCTGGGATGACGAAGGTTCGCACCTCGACTTCACCAACCCAGCGGCGGTTCGCTGGTGGCAGCAAGGGGTGACAGGGCAACTGCTGGAAATGGGGATTGATTCCACCTGGAATGACAACAACGAGTATGAAGTGTGGGATGGAGAAGCGCGCTGCCATGGCTTCGGCAAGCCAATCGCCATCAAGCATATTCGCCCGGTGATGCCGCTGCTGATGATGCGAGCCTCGCTTGAAGCACAGCAGCGCTTTGCACCGAACCTGCGGCCTTATTTGATTTCGCGTTCCGGCTGCGCCGGTATGCAGCGCTATGTGCAAACCTGGAGTGGGGACAACCGCACCAGTTGGCAAACCTTGCGCTACAACACCCGTATGGGGGTGGGGATGAGCTTGTCCGGGTTGTTTAACGTTGGGCACGATGTGGGCGGTTTCTCCGGCGATAAACCGGACGCGGAACTGTTGGTACGTTGGGTACAAAACGGGGTCATGCACCCGCGCTTTACCATCCATTCCTGGAATGATGATGCTACCGTCAATGAACCCTGGATGTACCCGGCGGCAACGCCGATGATCCGTGATGCTATCAACCTGCGTTATCGGCTGATGCCGTACTTCTACACGCTGCTGTGGCAGGCAAGCCATGATGATGAGCCGATGCTGCGGCCAACCTTCCTCGATCATGAGCACGATGAACGCACCTTCGGTGAGACCGATGATTTCCTGATTGGCCGCGACCTGCTGGTGGCCAGCGTGGTGGATCAGGGGCAGCGCCAGCGTGAAGTCTACCTGCCGGATAACGTCGATGGTTGGTACTGCTTCTATAGCGGCCAATGGTACAGCGGTGGCCAGAGCATAGTGCTGGAGGCACCGCTGGAGCGCTTGCCGTTGCTGGTGCGCGCTGGGGCCGGGCTCCCGATGTCACAACGGTTGGGGCATGTAGACAATGCGGCAGACGATCGCCGTGAACTGCGACTGTTCCCCACCAAGGGCTGCGGATGGTCCTCAGGCCTGCTATTTGAAGACGACGGGGAAAGCCATGGCTGGCAGCAGAATAATGCGCTGTGGCTCCGCTGGGAGGCAGTGAGTGACAATCAGCGCATCGAGCTGACCTTCAGCCACGAGGGGCATTTCAAACCGACGTGGCAGGCGCTGAACATTGTGTTGCCAGCAGGTGAGACTCGCGAACTATGGGTGAATGGGGTTTGTTGTGATAGCTATGTGCTGTGACTGATGCCACATCCCAACCCTCTACTGAGGGTTGGGATGCTATCAAACAGGATGAAGTTTGGCCTAAAAAAGAAGCAGTCGATCGGCTCTGCCACTAACGGCTATTCCACCACGCGTTTCTTACGCGGCTTTTTCGCCACGGTGACGGTTTTGACTTCGCTCTCCACCCAGCCATCCTGCAGGCGGGTTTTCAGCATTTCCCCAACCTGTGCCTGCTTGGTGGTTTTCAGTAACTCACCCTGTGGTGTCTGCGTTACGCTATAGCCGCGAGCCAAGGTTGCCAGCGGGCTAACCGCCTCCAACTGACTACAGGCGACGCCAAAGCGTTGGCGATAACCATTAAGTTGCCGCTCCATCCCCTGTTGCAAACGGTATTCCTGCTGCTGAACACGCTGCTGCAAGCGGTGGATGCGGCCCATCGGCTGGACCTGCGCCAGGCGCTGCTGTACGCGTTCACTGCGGCGAGAAGATAGCCGTAATTGCTGCTGCATCCCATCTTCCAAACGGCGCTGTAGCTTGAATAACAGCGTTTGCTGCCGCGCCAGCCTCAGGTGCGGATGCTGTTGTTGCAAACGGTGGTTGATGCGGGTGAACTGCTGCTGGCGCTGCGCCAGATAATAGTCCATCGCCATTTCCAGCCGCTGTTGCTGTGACTGCAATTGGCGCAACAGCTCAAGCTGATTACGGCTGACCAACTCCGCCGCAGCGGAAGGGGTAGGTGCCCGCAGGTCGGCAACAAAGTCGGCAATGGTGACGTCAGTTTCATGGCCGACGGCGCTGACGATCGGGATACGGCTGGCAAAAATTGCCTTCGCGACGCGTTCGTCGTTAAAACTCCATAAATCTTCTAACGAGCCACCGCCGCGCCCGACGATCAGCACATCACACTCATCACGGCGGTTGGCGGTTTCGATCGCGCGAACGATCTGCAACGGAGCTTCTGCCCCTTGCACGGACGTGGGGTAAATCACGATCGGCAGTGAAGGATCGCGCCGCTGTAACACCTGTAAAATATCGTGCAGTGCCGCGCCGCTGGCGGAGGTGATCACCCCAACGCATTTGGCCGGGCTTGGCAATGGTTGCTTGAACTGTTGATCAAACAGACCTTCGGCTGCCAGGCGCTGTTTCAACTGCTCGAATTGCTGTTGCAGCAGGCCGTCACCGGCAGGCTGCATGCTTTCGGCGATCAGTTGGTAATCACCGCGTGGTTCATACAGGGTGATACTGGCCCGCACCAGAACCTGCTGGCCATTTTGCGGGCGAAAGGTAGTGCGCCGGTTGCTGTTGCGGAACATCGCACAACGCACCTGGGCACGGTCATCTTTCAGCGTGAAATACCAGTGGCCGGAGGAGGGCTGGGAGAAGTTGGAGATCTCGGCGGAGAGCCAAATCTGCCCCATTTCCATTTCCAGCAGCTGTCGAACCGTCTGATTGAGGCGGCTTACGGTAAAAATGGACGGTGAAGTAGGTAGTGACATGTGACCCAGATCAAATTTCAAAACAAGCACTTAATTGGTCGATATTACAGCTCGGCGAAAGGTAATCAAGAGTTTTTGTAAGAAAGTGCTGGAGGCAACCGATTACGCTCTGTATAATGCCACGGCAATATTTTATCTTTTCCGCATCCACCTTGGTGAGATATTGCCCATGCTACGTATTGTAAAAGAAGCTCTAACGTTTGATGACGTTCTCCTGGTTCCAGCCCACTCCACAGTTCTGCCTAATACCGCAGATCTTGGCACCCAACTGACCAAATCCATCCGCCTGAATATCCCTATGCTGTCCGCAGCCATGGATACCGTAACCGAATCCAACCTGGCCATTGCGCTAGCGCAGGAAGGCGGTCTGGGCTTCATTCACAAAAACATGTCCATTGAGCGCCAGGCGGAAGAAGTTCGCCGGGTGAAAAAACATGAAAGCGGCGTGGTCACGGACCCACAGTCCGTCACACCTTCCACCACGCTGGCTGAAGTGAAAGAGTTAACCGCGCGTAACGGCTTTGCCGGTTACCCGGTTGTCACCGAAGAAAACGAACTGGTGGGGATCATTACCGGCCGTGACGTGCGCTTCGTCACCGATCTGACTCAGCCTGTCACCGCAGTGATGACGCCAAAAGAGCGTCTGGTCACCGTCAAGGAAGGCGAAGCGCGTGAAGTCGTGCTGCAAAAAATGCACGAAAAACGCGTTGAAAAAGCGCTGGTGGTGGACGACAGCTTCCACCTGCTGGGCATGATCACCGTTAAAGACTTCCAAAAAGCAGAGCGTAAACCTAACGCCTGTAAAGATGAGCATGGCCGTCTGCGCGTAGGCGCTGCGGTGGGGGCCGGTGCCGGTAACGAAGAGCGTGTTGATGCGCTGGTCGCTGCCGGTGTTGACGTACTGCTCATCGACTCTTCACACGGCCATTCCGAAGGTGTGTTACAGCGCATCCGTGAAACCCGTGCCAAATACCCAGACCTGCAAATCCTTGGCGGCAACGTCGCAACTGGGGCTGGTGCCAAAGCCCTGATGGAAGCCGGCGTGAGCGCGGTGAAAGTCGGTATCGGTCCTGGCTCTATCTGTACGACGCGTATCGTAACCGGCGTGGGTGTTCCGCAGATCACCGCTATCGCCGATGCGGTCGAAGCGCTGGAAGGGACGGGTATCCCAGTTATTGCTGACGGTGGTATCCGCTTCTCTGGCGATATCGCCAAAGCGATTGCTGCCGGTGCGTCTTGCGTTATGGTTGGCTCAATGCTGGCGGGTACGGAAGAATCTCCGGGCGAAATCGAGCTGTATCAGGGCCGTTCGTTCAAATCTTACCGTGGGATGGGTTCTCTGGGCGCCATGTCCAAAGGTTCCTCCGACCGTTACTTCCAGACCGATAACGCCGCTGATAAACTGGTGCCGGAAGGTATCGAAGGCCGTGTGGCCTACAAAGGCATGCTGAAGGCGATTGTACATCAGCAGATGGGCGGTCTGCGTTCCTGCATGGGCCTGACCGGCTGTGCGACCATCGACGAACTGCGTACCAAAGCCGAGTTTGTGCGCATCAGCGGTGCCGGTATTCAAGAAAGCCATGTGCATGACGTGACCATCACCAAAGAATCACCAAACTACCGCATGGGCTAATGCTTTAACCTCTCTCCTGCGGGAGAGGGGCAGGGATGAGGGGGCAACCTCTCATCCCAAATACCCTTTTTGCTCTTTTTCTCTGTTGCTGGAATTTGCCTCACATGACAAAAAATATTCATAAGCATCGCATCCTGATCCTGGATTTCGGTTCACAATACACCCAGTTGGTTGCTCGCCGCGTGCGTGAGATTGGCGTTTACTGTGAGCTGTGGGCCTGGGACGTCAGCGAAGAGCAGATCCGCGAGTTCAATCCAAGCGGCATCATTCTCTCCGGTGGCCCGGAAAGCACCACCGAACTGAACAGCCCGCGTGCGCCAGAATATGTCTTCACCGCCGGCGTACCGGTATTGGGCGTGTGCTATGGCATGCAGACCATGGCGATGCAACTGGGCGGCCATGTACAGGGGTCAACCGAGCGTGAGTTCGGTTATGCGCAGGTGGAAATCACCCAATCAAGCGCCCTGATCCGCGATATCGAAGATGCGATCAGCCCGGCAGGCAAACCGGTATTAGACGTATGGATGAGCCACGGCGATAAAGTTACCGCTATCCCGTCAGATTTCGTCACCGTTGCCAGCACCGATACCTGCCCGTTTGCCATTATGGCCAACGAGGAAAAACGCTTCTACGGCGTACAGTTCCACCCGGAAGTCACCCATACCCGTCAGGGCCAGCGCATCCTGGAGCGTTTCGTACTGGATATCTGTGGTTGTGAAGCGCTGTGGACGCCTGCCACCATTATCGAAGATGCCGTTGCGCGTATTCGTGAGCAGGTCGGCGAAGATCACGTGATCCTCGGCCTGTCTGGCGGCGTGGATTCATCCGTTACCGCCATGCTGCTGCACCGTGCCATTGGCAAGCGCCTGACCTGCGTATTCGTAGATAACGGCCTGCTGCGCCTGAACGAAGCTGACCAAGTGTTGGAAATGTTCGGTGACCACTTCGGTCTGAACATCGTGCACGTGGCGGCAGAGAACCGTTTCTTGAGCGCGCTGGCGGGTGTGGATGAGCCTGAAGCCAAGCGTAAGATCATTGGCCGCGTCTTTGTCGAAGTATTCGACGAAGAAGCCTGCAAGCAGAGCGCCGTGAAGTGGCTGGCTCAGGGCACCATCTACCCGGATGTGATCGAGTCTGCCGCTTCCGCTACCGGCAAAGCGCACGTGATCAAATCGCACCACAACGTCGGTGGCCTGCCGAAAGAGATGAAGCTGGGCCTGGTGGAACCGCTGAAAGAGCTGTTCAAAGACGAAGTGCGCAAGATTGGTCTGGAGCTGGGCCTGCCGTACGACATGCTGTACCGCCACCCGTTCCCAGGGCCAGGTCTGGGCGTGCGCGTATTGGGCGAAGTGAAGAAAGAATACTGCGATCTGCTGCGCCGTGCCGATGCGATCTTCATCGAAGAGCTGCACAAAGCCGATCTGTACAACAAGGTCAGCCAGGCATTCACCGTATTCCTGCCGGTGCGTTCCGTTGGCGTGATGGGCGATGGCCGTAAATACGATTGGGTTGTCTCTCTGCGTGCGGTAGAAACCATCGACTTTATGACCGCGCATTGGGCACACTTGCCGTACGATTTCCTGGGCCGTGTTTCCAACCGTATCATCAACGAAGTCAACGGCATTTCCCGTGTGGTTTATGATATCAGCGGGAAGCCACCGGCGACGATTGAATGGGAATGATAAGTTAATATCAGCCTCACTCGATAGCGTGAATAGAATGAAAATCCTCTGTTTTACAGGGGATTTTTCTTTTTCAGTGAGCATTCATTGTGTTAGCCTCGAAAGTTTTGCCATCGGCATGATGTGGTGGCAGAATACGGCAAACTAACTTTTAAGAATTTTTTCGCATTGAATATTTTTTTACGTTATGCATCTGTAGGTGTGCTGAACACCTTTGTTCATTGGGCTGTGTTTGCGCTCATGTTTTTTAGTGGTTTTTCCCAATCAATATCCAACGTTGTTGCCTTTTGCATCGCGGTGACCTTCTCGTTCTTTGCAAACGCCAGATGGACCTTTAAAAAAGAAGCGACTACTGTCCGCTACATGGCGTATGTGCTGTTTATGGGGGGCATGGCATTTTGCGTAGGTTGGATCGCAGACGAAGTAAAGGCTAACCCAATAGTCACACTGATTACCTTTTCTGCAGTAAGTCTCATTTGTGGCTTCATTTATTCTAAACTAGTTGTATTCAAGGATGATAAATGAAAATATCGTTGGTAGTTCCTGTATTTAATGAAGAAGAAGCAATTCCTCTCTTCTATAAGTCCGTTCGTGAATATAAAGAGTTCGCAGACAAAGATATAGAAATCGTGTTTGTAAACGATGGGAGTTCTGATAAAACAGAGAACATAATATCAGCCTTGTCGCTAGCTGATGAGAAAATAAAAGTTATAAATTTCACGCGTAATTTTGGCAAAGAGCCTGCCTTATTTGCTGGTTTGGAGGCATCTTCGGGTGATGTCATCATTCCTATCGACGTAGATCTTCAAGATCCAATAGATGTTATCCCGTTATTGTTAAATAAATGGGAAAATGGTGCGGAAGTTGTTTTAGCTAAACGTATAGATAGACAGAGTGATGGAAGAATGAAGCGTAAAACTGCAGAGTGGTTTTATCGCATTCACAACAAAATAAGCAAACCGGCCATAGAAGAAAATGTCGGCGATTTTAGGCTTATGTCTCGAGAAGTCGTGGATAACATCAAATTACTTCCCGAAAGAAACCTGTTTATGAAAGGGATATTAAGCTGGGTGGGCGGAAAGGTTGACATCGTCGAGTATTCAAGAGCCCAACGAGTTGCTGGTTCAAGTAAATTCAATGGCTGGAAACTGTGGAATCTGGCGATAGAAGGTATCACCAGTTTTTCGACCTTTCCGCTACGGGTATGGGCATATATCGGTTTTTTCGTTGCCACTTTATCCTTCATTTATGGTGCATGGATGATTCTGGATAAATTAATTTGGGGCAATCCGGTGCCGGGCTATTCCTCTATTATCGTTTCTATCCTCTTCCTTGGAGGTGTGCAGCTAATAGGAATAGGTGTCCTAGGTGAATATGTAGGACGGATTTACGTAGAAACAAAACGCAGGCCGCGTTACATAGTTAAAAAGTGAGATGGGAAATCAGATGATCTGCAAAGACGATAAAAAAACATTGGCCTTGTATTCAGGCTTGGCTCTGCTGTTTATATATCCTCTTATTCAAGCTGGGGTGTTTTACAGGGATGACTTAGACCGAGCGATTACAGGTCAATATGGATGGCGTGGCTTAGGGCGGCCAATTGCGGATATTCTGATGAAAATCCTATCGGCGAGTGGGCGCTATAATCTTGACCTGTTTCCCTATACAATGATTGCATCTTGTCTGTTTATAGGTGCCGCTTCCTTCTTGCTTTTCAAACATTTGGTTAAAATGGATGTTCCGCATGCCAAACTTGTAGCGGCACTTTTGATATTCAATCCTTATCTATTACAAAATATTGCCTATAGATACGACTCTTTGGGTATGGTAATTGCCTTGTTTCTTGCCGTGTTAGCCTATACCTATAGGAACGACAGCATAATTCGTGAAGGCTCAATAAAAATAATAGCGGGCGTGTTATCGCTAACCCTCTATCAACCATGCATGAATATTTTCATCGGCCTGCTTGCCATTGATATGATGATTATTGCAGTTAAAAGTGAATCTACAATAGCTCATTCCATAAAATTAATAATAAACAAGGCAGTGACATTTGTTTGTTTTTATCTTGTGTACATGCTGTTTTTTGCTGTAAGAAACAACTCTCGTTCGGACATTATTTTGCCGAATGCTGAGGGGGCTGAAAAACTGTTAAGCACGATAAAGGGATTAAAAGAGCTGGTTTTGTCGTATTTTTACGGCCCTGTTTATATCTATTTCCTGGTGCCTGTAGTGGTTGCTTTGGTATTCATGATGGTCAGCAACTATGCACATGCCAAGAAAATAATTTCATTCATGATATACGCTTTGCTGTCATGCTTTATTTTCTTGGTGTCTCTAATGGGGCCAACAGTCCTTCTGCAAGATGCTCCTGTATTCCCTAGGACTTTGGTTTCATTTTCGGTTCTACTGGTTATTATTGCCATTCCGATTATGTATTTTTCGCCTAAATTAAAATATCTATCGCTCGTCCCGCTAATCACCGTGTTTGCATTTAGTGCTCAGCTAAGTAGCGCCATAAAGTCACAGCGTGAATATGAAGACTTTGTTTTTGACATGATTGCCAGAGAAATGCTGAGCTACCCAAACATAGAGACTATCGGCACTACTGGGCAAGTGAACATTAACGAAAGAACCAAGTTAATCATGGAAAACAAGCCGCTGATTGGCCATTTTCTTAGCCCGGCCTCTGAGTTTATAGCGTCTTTCCAGTTGATTAATAAGGGATTAACGCAAACGCTGCATGGTTACGTTGATGAGCAAGCCAATATGGATAGACTTGCAGGGATGAGAGAAAAAGGCATTAAGCCGGTATCCTCTAATAAGGACTATTCGTTATACGTTTCTGGTAATGAGGCCATAGTCACATTGGGAACCACTAAACATTAACTACTTATATTGGCTCAATAATTTTTAACTGAGCCTATGAATTTGGTTTATCTGTATCAAGCGGTTAATCTGGCCTGAGTTCGGAATTAAAATGGACTCAGGCCGTTCAGGTTATTGCTTTGCTACTTATCTATGCTTTCTCAGGAAAATTATCCATCAATATATAGCTGGCATCCTTACGTTTATGTTGATCGATCAGCGGCACCAGGCGTTTAAAGTGATCGCTCGCGCAGTGAGCATCCAACGCCGCGCGATCGGGCCACTCTTCGATAAAGATAAAGTGTCCGGCATCCTTTTGATCGACATACAGATCATAGGCTATGCAGCGAGGTTCCTGCTTGGTGGCTTCAACCAACTCTTGATAAAGCGGTAACACCGTTTCTATCGCTTCAACCTTGATAAAATCTTCGGCAATGACTTTCAGCATTTTTATTCTTCATCCACTTTTACGACTCGGGTATTGCCTAAGTTGAGTGCTTGCCCGGCATGACCGATGGGTGTCATGCGAGGTATTGGCTGACCGCTGTCGTTTTCCACCAGGCGTGAATAGTCCTCTCCTGCTGCAAAAAGATGGTCTTCTCCCCATTGGCGCAGTGCGACGATAATCGGGAAGATTTCTCGGCCTTTATCGGTCAGCAAATACTCCTGATAGGCGCTGCCATCGGCGGCAGGGCTAACTTGCAAAATCCCCTGGGCGACCAGCGTGCGTAGCCGAGTGGAAAGAATATTCTTTGCCATCCCCAGGTTCTTTTGAAACTCACTAAACCGGCTGATGCCGTCAAAGGCGTCGCGGATGATCAGTAATGACCACCAATCACCCAGCACATCCAATGTTCGTGCTACCGGGCATTGAGCATCCTCAAGGCTTTTACGTTTCATGCTGCGGCTCCAGAATTATTCTGGTTGCATTATAAAACCTCTTTCACTAAAGTGCATTGAGTTTAATAATGAAACCACTTTAACGAGGCGCTTGATGAGTGATAAACCGCTGGAAACCTTCCGCTCACAGTCTGTCGAGCTTTTGCCTACGTCACTGGTGCTGCTGTTGGCTACAGCCTGCGCCTTCAGCGTGGCCAATGTTTATTATGCGCAACCGCTGCTTGATGCCATTGCGGAGGATTTTAATATCAGCCTGGCAAGAGTAGGGATGGTGATTGCAGCGACCCAGATCGGCTGCGCCTGTGCGCTGTTATTGGTGGTTCCTTTGGGGGATTTGCTGGATCGCCATCGTCTGCTGGCGGTGCAGCAAATACTGTTGATTGCCGCGTTGCTGATGGTTGTGGTGTCTAGTAGCAGTTTGGCGTTACTGGCGGCTATGCTGCTGGTGGGGCTGCTGGGAACCGCGATAACGCAGGGATTGATCGCCTTTGCCGCGACGTTGGCCTCCCCGCAGGAACGTGGACGCGTGGTGGGGGCTGCTCAGGGTGGAGTGGTGATGGGTTTACTGCTGGCGCGCACCCTTTCTGGGTTACTGGCGGATATCGGCGGTTGGCGAACCGTCTACATTTTCTCAGCGGCTCTTACCCTGATATTACTTCCTGTTCTGGCTCGTTTATTACCAAAGCCGCCTGCTTACGAGTTGAAGTTAAGCTATTGGCAACTGCTGAGCTCAATGCTGAGCCTGTTGCGCCATGACCGGATTTTGCAGATACGCGGTATGTTGGCGTTGTTGATGTTCGCGGCATTCAGCATCTTCTGGAGCACGCTGGTTCTCCCTTTGAGCCAACCCCCATTTCTTTTTTCTCATTCGACCATTGGTGCATTTGGGCTGGTAGGGGCAGTCGGAGCGCTGGCGGCGATGAGAGCTGGGCATCTAGCTGACCAAGGCTGGGGGCAGACAGCTAGCGGAGTGTGCCTGTTGTTGCTGATGATCGCTTGGCTGCCGCTTGGGTTGATGGAGCGAGGAATGGCGTACCTGATTGGCGGTATTATCCTGCTGGATCTGGCCGGGCAGGCAATCCATGTCCTCAATCAGAGCATGATTTTCACTGCACACCCGCAGTCCCACAGTCGCCTGGTCGGGTGCTACATGCTGTTTTATGCCGTTGGCAGTGGGCTGGGGGCGTTTGCCGGTAGCCATATTTATGCGTGGGCAGGCTGGCACGGCGTATGCTGGTTGGGTGGTTCGGTAAGCCTGGTGGCATTGCTGTTTTGGTGGCGTACGCTGAAATATTGCCGTTGACCCTTTCAGACCTTTATGACGCCCCATGCAGCTATGATCCCCCCGATGAACGCACTGAGCGTACCAAGGATAGTGCCCGTTGCTGAAACCGCAAGCTTAAGAACAACGCTATCTTTGCGGTGAATACATCAGGTAATACTCTTCTCCGCCGTCACCACCGGTGGAGACGATCTGCCAGCCGTGCTTGTGATAGAACGCTATCGCCTTGTCATTTTTCACCAGGCACTTGAGCGAGCCGGTTGAGGTAAACGTCTGCTCTGCGGCATGCAACAGCGCGCTGCCCACGCCTTGTGGCGGCAACAGGGGGTCGACATACAGATTATGAATAAAATTATCGGCGCGATAAATTGAGACAAAGCCGAGCAGCTTGCCGTCCTGCTCGGCAACCCAGATCTCTTCGCCAATCGTTGAGCGATCAAAATCTTCCAGCCGGTAATTACGTGTGTCACGCCAGGTAAAGGCGGCTTGGCGTGCGGCCAGATACAGGCTGCGCAGAAAAGGACGATCGGCCTCTTGGTAAGGTCTTATGTGCATGGCGGCTCCTGATGATTTGCTAGCACTATAGCTGACAATCAACTCATTTCAACGCTGGTACCCAGCCGTTTCGCCAACCCTTTGGCCCCGGCCCGCATCACCGCATCGTGGTTCCAGCGAAATAGCGGTGCTGCCAGTGGTGCCAGATAGTTCATCCAGCGCGTAGTGGTTCGGACATGCCAGGTATAACGCGCAAGGGTATAAACCCCATCGGAACTTAACAACCATTGGCCGACCCCTTCTACTTCGCCGCTGGCTTGCCCCTCCAGTAGCTGTAACGGCACAATATTCACGATACGCATATCGAAGGTGATGCGGTAAGGCAGCACGCCTTGCCAGGTATAATGATGTAGCGCCCCGATGCCGAGCGCATCGCCTTTTCCTATTTCGACCACCTGTAACAGGTTTTTCCACCAGCTTGGCCAGATATCGGGATGATAAAGTACCTCCCATACCGTTGGTAACGGGGCTTTGATGCGCCAGAGGGTGGTGAACTGGTATTCGGCCATATCGGGTTCTGCCTTAAGGGGTAAAGAAGTCAGCGGGAAAATGCAGGTTGAACACCAGCGCATCCATCATCACGGTTTCCATTTCTCGATCGTTGCTATCGTAGCTGACCACCTTGGTTGGGAAGCCGTGGCTCTCCTCTAGCCAAACTTCATAACGGTGAACGCCATCGACGCTAACCCCCGCCACTCCAAGGATGGTGACATGCAAAGCGCCTTGGCCAGCCAGGGTCTCCTTGCCGACCACGGTCGTTTTTCCCCCTTGCTGGAGGCGGTGAATATTACGCAGCAAGGTGCCGACGTCCGATTGGTCTACACGGTGGCCGTTAGGGTCTTGTACCAACGAGTTGCTGGGTGACAGGCTCAACACCGGCAGAGTGCCGATACCGAATGGCCATACTCGCACCTTACCGCTATCGGGATCATAGATCAGCACGGCACCGCGATGAGGTTCGCTGAAATCCATCCGCACATAACCCGGCTTACGGTAGCTGTAACGCATCAGGGTACGATCGCCTTGTGCCGTTCTAGAGTCGATCCTGCATTGGTACGCAGCAATCTGCGCAAATTGCTCCTGCGCCAGAACCATCGGATCCGGTGAAATTGTGGGGGCAGCATTGGCACTGGCTATCAACGCCATTGCCAGTAGCCATTGGTTGCCGAATAAGTGGTTGATACTTTTCTCCCTGCGGAACCATGGCCGAAAAGGCTGGCCTCATTAATTAAATATAGGGTCTGGATCACAGGCGATGGCGGTTTATTCTTCAAACATCATACTATTCGAGTTTTTCGGGCTTAATATGCCACATACCTTGAATGAGCTTTTCGCCAATAAAAAAGGCTTCATTCCTCTCGGTTTGAAGCCCTGAGTCATCGTTCAAGCGTCGGTGCTTATTTCACATCGACCTGATAGAAAATGTGTTTACCGAACGGGTCGATTTCGTATCCGGTGACTTCTTTGCGCACCGGCTCAAAAATCGTCGAGTGGGCAATCATCACCGCAGGCATCTGATCGTGCATCATCTGCTGGGCTTCTTTGTACAGCGCTACACGTTTTTCGTGGTTACTTTCGGCGCGAGCTTCCAGGATCAGCTTATCAAACGGCTGATAGCACCACTTCGACGAGTTAGAACCGCCGTTGGCTGACGTGCAGCTATACAGTGGACCAAAGAAGTTATCCGGATCGCCGGTTGCCGTGGTCCAGCCCATCAGTGCGGCCTGATGCTCGCCGTTTTTCACCCGCGTCAGGTACTCGCCCCATTCGAAAGTGACTACTTTGGCCGTTACGCCCACTTTTGCCCAGTCGGCCTGGATCATCTCGGCCATGCGCTTGGCGTTCGGGTTATACGGACGCTGAACCGGCATTGCCCACAGATCGATGGTCATGCCGTTGGCGAAGCCGGCTTCTTTCAGTAGGGCTTTGGCCTTCTCCGGATCGTAATCGTAGTCTTTCAAATCCGCATCGGCACTCCACACGCCCGGTGGCAGTATATTTTTCGCCGCTGTGCCGGTACCGTGGAAAACCGCCTCGATGATCGCTGGTTTATTGATGGCCAGCGCCAACGCCTGACGGACCTTCACGTTATCCAGCGGTGCCTTCTGGGTGTTAAACGCCAGGAAGCCGGTGTTCAAGCCCGCTTTTTGCATCAGGTTGATGTCTTTATTTTCCCGCATGCGTGGCAGATCTGCCGGGTTAGGGAATGGCATCACCTGGCATTCATTTTTTTCCAGCTTGGCGTAACGGATCGACGCGTCCGGCGTGATGGAGAACACCAGACGGTCGATTTTCGCTTTGCCCTGCCAGTAATCAGGGAAGGCGCTAAACAGGATGCGGGAGTCTTTCTGATACTGCTTCAGTTCAAACGGCCCGGTGCCAATCGGCTCCATATCCACACGCTCTGGTGTGCCCGCTTTCAACATGCTATTGGCGTATTCTGCCGAGAGAATTGAGGCGAAATACCAGCCTAAATCGGCAACAAACGGCGCTTCCGGATGGGCCAGAGTGAAACGCACGGTATGGTCATCAACCTTGTCGATGGCGGTAATTAACTTGCCAAACTCCAGGCTCTCGAAGTTGGAGTAGTTGCCGTTGGAAACGTTGTGATAGGGATGGTTTGGATCTTTCTGGCGCATAAACGAGAAGATCACATCATCGGCGTTAAAATCGCGCGTCGGCTTGAAATATTTGTTGCTCTGGAACTTCACCCCTTGGCGCAGATGGAAGGTGTACACCTTACCGTCTTCACTGACGTCCCAGCTTTCTGCCAGGCTAGGCTGCAGTTCGGTGGTACCGACTTTGAAATCCACCAGTCGGTTATAGATCGGCACCGCACTGGCATCTACGCTGGTCCCCGAGGTGTAGAGCTGCGGGTTAAAGTTTTCTGGTGAACCTTCTGAACAATAGACTAACGTTTTTGCTGCTACCCCAGAGCTTATTGAGAGCGCTGCTACGGTCAGCGCAAGCTTTGTAATTTTAATTATCATCACTATCTTCCTGTTGGTGAGCCTACCACTGAAAAATAAAGCTTGTACTAAAGCGCTTAATAAATAACATTAAATTTACATTATCAGCAAACAACATCGAACGATAACAATGAGGTCAACGCTAGCCTCGGTAAAGGCAGTAGTTGGCAAAAATAAACTCTAACAAAAGGGTGAATTCTGAAAGATTGCTCTGGTGATCCTAGCCATGGGAGCCTTGCAAACGGGATGCGTTCATACACAACATAATGTCTTCACCGCTCGCCACGCAGTTAACCCAACGTTTCTTCCGCTACCTGGCCGTCACCAGCCAGAGCAACCCAGCGGTAAGTACTTTGCCCAGCACTCCTGGCCAGTTCGCCATGGCGGAGATGCTGGCTGAGGAACTACGCCAACTCGGCCTGGATAATGTGGTTATTGACGAACATGCCACCGTCACCGCAGTGAAAAAAGGCAACGTACCCGGTGCGCCACGTATCGGGTTCATCACCCATATCGATACCGTTGACGTTGGTTTATCGCCGGACATCCACCCACAAATCTTGCGTTTTACCGGTGAGGATTTGTGCCTGAACGCGCAGCAAGATATCTGGCTACGTACTGCTGAACACCCGGAAATCAAAGCCTATCCGGGGGAAGAGATTATTTTCAGCGACGGCACCAGCGTGTTGGGGGCGGATAACAAAGCGGCCGTCACGGTAGTGATGACGGTGTTGGAAAACCTTACCGCAGAGGACCAACACGGCGATATCGTGGTGGCATTTGTACCGGATGAAGAGATTGGTCTGTGCGGTGCCAAAGCGCTGGATATGGCGCGTTTCGACGTCGACTTTGCCTGGACTATCGACTGTTGTGAATTGGGCGAAGTGGTGTATGAGAACTTCAACGCCGCCAGCGCCGAACTGCGCTTTACCGGTGTGACCAGCCACCCGATGTCCTCCAAAGGCGTGCTGGTGAACCCGCTGCTGATGGCGATGGATTATATCAGCCACTTCGATCGCCAGCAGACTCCTGAGCATACCGAAGGGCGTGAAGGTTATATCTGGTTTAACGGCATGCAGGCATCACAAAGCGAAGCGCTGCTGAAAGCCAATATCCGTGATTTCGACTTGGCGAACTTTGAGCGCCGCAAGCAGCAGATTGGTGAAGTAGCGGAGAAGATTGCCGCGCAGTATCCCACCGCCCGGGTGGAGTATCACATCAGCGATACCTACAGCAATATCAGCAATGCCATCACCGATGACCGCCGGGCCATTGATCTGATTTTTGCCGCACTGGCCGAGTTGAACATTGAGCCTAAAGTCATCCCAATGCGCGGGGGCACCGATGGTGCTGCGTTGTCGGCAAAAGGGTTATTAACGCCCAATTTCTTTACCGGCGCGCATAACTTCCATTCACGGTTCGAGTTTTTACCCCTTAAGTCGTTCGAGGCTTCCTACTATGTGGCGTTAACGCTGTGCAAGCTGGCGGCTAAATAAGGGCCGATATCGCTTCAACATTATCGCAGCCAGGCTTGTTCAAGCCTGGTTAGCGAAAGTTTTCTTTGTTTGGCTAGCGCTAATAAACAAGAAAGCCATTACGGATTAGCAGATAAAAACTCAGACACCCGCTATTTTTTCACTATGTTCGGATGATCATCACCGTTCATGCCGGTATAGCTGATCATACCGCTCTTGAAACTATCCTATCGCCATTATCACCCAGAGCTTGTTGGCCGGCTATTACACTATGTTTAAGTGGGCGGGCCTAGAATGGCTGGGGCCGATTATGGCTTTGTATAGCCATTGGCGTGATGAGAGCTATTGAACCTTCTGTACCAACCGCTCCGCTGCCAAAACCTTAATATTTATTTCAAGGGTTGTGAGTATTACCTCCCAACCTCGCAAATTCAGTCTGGGAGTCAACAACATGACTATCGATTTACAACGGCTTCAACAGGTGGCATCGAATGCCTATGCGCAGTATTCCACATTGAGTGGTGGCGAGAATGCCAGCTATATCCCTTTTTTAGCGAGCGTGCCAAGCCATTTAGCCGCCTTGGCGATTGTGACCGTCGACGGGGATATCATTTCTCAGGGCGATGCGGAGTTCCGCTTTGCGCTGGAGTCAATTTCAAAAGTGTGCTCGCTAGCCTTGGCGTTGGAAGATGTTGGCCCACAAGACGTACAGGACAAGATTGGTGCCGATCCCACCGGCTTGCCCTTTAACTCGGTGATTGCTCTGGAGCTACATAAAGGTAAACCCCTCTCGCCGCTGGTGAATGCCGGGGCAATGTCAACGGTGAGCTTAGTCAAAGCGAGTGACCGTGAAAACCGCTGGTTGCGCATTCTTGATATGCAACAGCAGTTAGCGGGTGCACAAATCGCACTCTCTGACGAGGTGAATGATTCAGAGCAATCGACCAACTTCCATAACCGTGCGATCGCCTGGTTACTCTATAGCGCCGATGCGATGTACTGCGATCCCATGGAAGCCTGCGATGTTTATACCCGCCAATGTTCAACGCTGCTTAATACCATTGAATTGGCTACGATGGGGGCGACAATTGCCGCTGGTGGTATCAACCCCGTCAGCAAAAAGCGAGTGCTGACAGAATCTAACACCCCCTTTATTTTGGCAGAAATGACGATGGAAGGGATGTATGGCAGTTCAGGCGATTGGGCCTATACCGTGGGTTTACCGGGTAAAAGTGGTGTTGGAGGCGGTATCTTGACCGTGGTGCCCGGCGTAATGGGGATTGCTGCGTTCTCACCTCCTCTTGATCCCGTTGGTAACAGCGTGCGTGGGCAAAAAATGGTTGCGGCTGTTGCCCAGCAAATGGGATATAACCTTTATCGGAGTCGTTAATCATGAACAGGCCGCTAGTTCCTAAGGGCCTGCATAAAACAGGTAACCGCTGCAATCCATGGCAGGCTTTATGCAGGTCTGTTGTGAAAGTCACACCGCCGCAGGGAAGGCTATTTTTTTACTATTCCGGAAATATCATTGGTATTGATCAGATGATAGTCGCCGTTCATGCCGGTATAGCTGGTCATACCGCTACTGCGGTCAGTGTCCGGTTCGCCGTGGGCCTGTAGGATATCGCCATATTTAGTCGTGATAATGTAGTCACTGGTGCAACCCGCCAGTGCCAGTGTCAGGACAATGAGAGGCAGAAAAGTCGGTTTTTTCATTGGTCAACAGGCTCTTTTCATTTTAACTGCCTCATATTACAGACGAAGTGGCCCGAGATGCAAAGGCAACCTTGTTACACTTTAGCGCGTTTGGGTTTCAAAGATATCCGTCGGCAAATGGGTGTAGTCCACCTTCTTGAGCTTAAAGTTGGTGATATAGACGGGGCCGGCTTTTTGCTCGGAAAGAAACGAGTATTTCGGCGTTAGCTCTTTGGTTTTAATCCCGGTCCACGAGGCGAAAAAGGTCAGGAAGTCATTGGCTGAACGAGGGGCTTTAATCAGGCGGTGTGCGGTGTCATCGCTGGAAAGCACCATAAAGGGGACCTGAAAATTTTGCTGAAACTGATCATCGTGCGCCAGATATTGCACCTGGGTACCGCGCTCTTTAAACGCCAGACCGTGATCGGAGAAGTAGACCATTGAGAAACTTTCCCCGGTGTCGCGTAACTGCTGATAGAGCTGTTTCAGCAGGTTGTCCGTTTGCGTCATGGTGTAAAGATAGCAGGAGGTCTCTTTGGATTGCACAAAGTCCGCGTATTTCCCCTGAGTCCGGTCGCAGGCTTGCGGATGTGAACCCATCAGGTGCAAGACGATCAACTGCGGGTTAGTGCTGCGTGGGGCGGCAAAAACCTGGGCGGTCATCTTGAGCAGCGTTTCATCATGGGTGTTCTTATCCGCTTCAAAATCACCGTTTTTCAGGAACTGCACTTCATCGGCACGTTTGGCAATGCTGGCGATAGCGGTGTCATATTCACCAATTTGGCCTTGGTTGGAGAACCACCAGGTCTGAAAACCTGCACGATTGGCCAACGTGACGAAGTTATCCTGATACTGCGGTTTGCCGTTAATGACACGGGTTAACGTTAAGCCGAGCGATTTCTGTGTTGAGCCGCTGGCCGCAATATAGTTAAGCAACAGCGTACCGTTTACGTGGCTGGCGAAGGGGGTATTGTCCCAGTGCCCACCAAACGCACCTAAGGCATCTCGCCGCGCGCTTTCGCCGATCACTACCATGTAGATATGATATTTCGGTTTCACCGCCAGCACGTTCCAAGAATCTTTCAGCTGTGAAAACGCCTGCATACGGGCTTTTTCATCAATCACTTCCTGGTTATTGGCGATCACATCTCTGACGAAACGAAACACGGGATAACCAGAGTCGGTCAATTTAAACACGCCACCGTACGCCAGATTCTGTACTGGCGTGACAAAAAAGCAGACCACGCTGATGGTGAGACATAAGCTCTGGAGGGTGTTCCAAGCGCCTTTCGGGGTTGGCTTACGGCGCAACGCGATAATGCCCAGTGCCAGAATAAACAGGGACACCAAATAGCTGTACCACGGAAAGATGGTCAATATCTCGCTGGACTCCTCCACCGTGGTCGAGTGTAACGCCAGCAGGGTATTAAAATTGGGCGAGCCATAGGCCTGAGAAAATGGGAAATACAGGGCGGCGATGAGGCTACACAGCCCGATCACGCTCTTTTGCAGGCGCGGGCTGAGGCGCCACAGCAGCAGTAACACACAGCTAAACGCCACGGCATACAGCAGACTAAATGGATAGCCGAGGGCGAAGTTGATCAGCAGCGACTGCAGGAAGTAAAAGCCTGTCCACGGGGTTAGGGTGACGTCACGTGCTGCCAGGGTATCTTTAACCGTTGAGTTCATGTTTACCGAAAGTTATCAAATGCCGTGTGGTAACTCTGACAAGAAAAGAGTCATAAATCCGTTTGGTTGACGGAAAGGGGAGGAGGGATAGACCGCATCCAGCGAGCCGCAACATGTACCCGGATGCGAGAAGATAGAGCCGAATGAAAACAAGATCAACTGATAATTAGCGGCTGTTTTGAGAGGTTGATTGCATATCGCGACAGTCGCCTATATCTGGCTATATTGACGCGGGGCGGAAATATCCTCGGACGAGGAGTGTTCAATCAGCTCGAATAACTCGATCCGCTCATCATCGGTCAAATCCCGCCATTCGCCCAGCGGTAACCCTTGCAGAGTGATATTCATAATACGCTGGCGCTCAAGTTTGGTGACATGATAACCAAAATATTTGCACATACGGCGGATTTGGCGGTTAAGCCCCTGCACCAGCGTGATGCGAAACATCTGCGGGGCTTCTTGCTCCACCAGGCATTGTTGAGTCACCGTATCCAGTATGGGTACGCCTGCGCCCATGCCCTGAATAAACTCATCCGTCACCGGTTTGTTGACGGTGACCAGGTACTCTTTTTGATGATTATTGCCAGCACGGAGGATCTTATTGAACAGTTCGCCATCATTGGTCAGGAAAATCAGCCCCTGAGAGTCCTTATCCAGCCGCCCGATGGGAAAGATGCGCCTATTGTGATTAACGTAATCACCGATGTTATCCCGCACGTGCTTTCCCATGCTGGTGATGATACCAACCGGCTTGTTCAGCGCGATTAGCACCAGATCGGCCGCATCGCGCGGTTCGATCGGCTGGCCGTTAATTTTGACCACATCCCCGACCAATACTTGAGCGCCCAAGGAGGCTAACTTGTCGTTGATGAAAACCTTGCCTTGCTTGATGTGGCGGTCGGCAGAGCGACGAGAACAAATGCCGCTGTCGCTAATGTATTTGTTAAGGCGGATAGATGAGTGAGTGAGCATGGTTTCCCCGTTAAACGCGAACTATACATTATCTGGGGGAGACGGCGTCTCCTTTTTATTTTTTGACGCTATCGCGTGATTGACCTCACTGGCCACAGCCTCAATAATGGCAAACGTCGACTCGGGGTGCCCTTAGGGGCTGAGAAATTACCCGTATTACCTGATCTGGATTATACCAGCGTAGGGATGTCGCGGTATCTCAACCGGTACCCGCCTTCTTGAACGCCGGTTGGGAGCGCTATGTTTACTCGACCTGATGTGTTACCCGGCACCCGTGCCGCGGCCTGTTTTAACCAATTTAAACGCCAACCTCCATTGATCCACTGCCTGACCAACGAAGTGGTGCAAGAGCTGACGGCCAACGTGCTGCTGGCGCTTGGTGCTTCACCGGCGATGGTAGTGGAACCGGAAGAGGCCGCGCAGTTCAGCCGCGTTGCTGATGCGCTGTTGATCAATATCGGCACCCTGCACGCTTCGCGGGCAGAGTCGATGTTAGCCGCCATCGAGGCTGCCAATCGTGCTGAACAGCCCTGGTTACTGGATCCGGTTGCCGTTGGGGGATTGGAATATCGCGCTACCTTCGCCCGCCGTTTGCTCACCCTGCGGCCAGCGGCGATCCGTGGCAACGCGTCGGAAATCATTGCCTTGAGCGGCCTACAGACCAGCGCCCGTGGCGTAGATAGCCAGGATGACTCGCTGGTGGCGTTACCCGCAGCACGCGTATTGGCACGTAATTGCGGGGCCATTGTGGTCGTCACCGGTGAGACAGACTATATCACCGATGGTGAACGAGATTGGGCCGTCACGGGTGGTGATGTATTAATGACGCGCGTAGTGGGAACGGGCTGCGCGCTTTCGGCCGTCGTGGCAGCATTTTGCAGTTTGCCGGGCGATCGGCTGGATAACGTTGCCACCGCTTGTCGGGTGATGGCGCTATGTGGCGAAAGGGCCGCGGCGCAGTGTTCTGGCCCTGGCAGCTTTACTGCCGCCTTCCTGGATGCCCTCTACCAACTGCGGATGGAGGATCTGCTATGAAACGGATTAACGCTCTCACCATCGCTGGCACCGATCCTAGCGGCGGAGCCGGTATTCAGGCCGATCTGAAAGCCTTCTCCGCGTTGGGGGCCTATGGCACCAGCGTAATCACCGCGCTGGTGGCGCAGAACACCCGTGGCGTGCAGTCGGTATATCATATCGAACCGGCATTTGTGGCCGCCCAGTTGGATTCGGTACTCAGCGATGTGCGTATCGACAGCGCTAAAATCGGCATGCTGGCTAACGCCGACATTGTGCAGGCGGTGGCCGAGCGCCTACGCCATTACAGGCTGCCTTATGTGGTGCTGGATACGGTGATGCTGGCTAAAAGTGGTGACCCGCTGCTGGCACCGGAAGCGGTGGAGTCCATCCGCCGTGAGCTAATGCCGTTGGTTTCCATTATCACGCCGAACTTGCCAGAGGCGGCGGCTTTGCTGGCCTGTGCTCCGGCGCAAAACGAATCACAAATGCGCGAGCAGGGCCAGGCGTTATTAGCGATGGGCTGTCAGGCGGTGTTGATGAAGGGGGGCCACCTAAGTGAAGAGGAAAGCCCAGATTGGCTATTTATCCCCGGCTTTGAGCAGCGCTTTAGTGCGCCGCGCATAGCGACCAGGCACACGCACGGCACCGGTTGCACCTTATCTGCGGCACTGGCTGCCCTGCGCCCGCGCCACCCAAATTGGGCTGATACCGTGGCTGCGGCAAAAAACTACCTGCAACAGGCCTTACAGCAGGCCGATAGCCTGGAGGTAGGGCAGGGTATTGGGCCGGTGCATCATTTCCATGCCTGGTGGTGAGCCAACTTTTCCACTAGCCGATGCTAGTTGGTCAATTGCTTGATATTTTCCACCGAGCCCTCCATGATCGGGAACCAGGCCCAATGCGGCTCAGGCTGATTGATTTGTGAAAATAAAGGGAAGCAAGATGGCTGGTTATCAACCACCTTATACCATTACGCCAGCTATCCTGAATCGAGTGATTGAGGTGGGGGAGCTATTGGGGCATTGGGCCGCGCAGGCTGGGCAATCTTCACCTTTGTTACGCAAAGAGAACCGTATCCGCACCATTCAGGCCTCATTGGCCATTGAGCATAATAGCCTGTCTACTGAGCAGGTGACTGCGATCATGGAAGGTAAGCGGGTGTTGGCACCGGCAAAAGATATTCAGGAAGTCCGTAACGCCATCCTTACCTATGAAAAATTGCCAAGCTGGCAAAGCCATCGGCTTGAGGATTTGTTGGCGGCACATGGTTTATTAATGGGAGGGCTGGTCGATGCTCCGGGGCAGCTACGCAGCGGCAATGTTGGGGTATATCGAGATAAACAACTTATCCATATGGCGCCACCTGCCAATCAACTATCGCGTTTGGTTGGCGATCTGTTGGCGTGGTTAAAGCACACCGATATTCATCCACTGATCGCCAGCTCTATCTTTCACTATGAGTTCGAATTTATTCATCCGTTTGCCGATGGCAATGGGCGAATGGGGCGTTTATGGCAAACGTTGATCCTCAGTGAGTGGCGTTCAGAGTTGGCATGGCTACCGGTTGAAACCCTGATCCATAATCAACAGCAGGACTATTACCGAGTCCTGGGAGTCTGTGATAGGGCTAGCGATTGCACCGCATTTATTGACTTCATGCTGGAGAAACTGGTGGCGGCATTAGCCGAAGGTATTGGCGAGCAGAAGGGGAAGTCTGCCACAATGTCGGAAGAAATGTCGGAAGAAATGTCGGAAGAAATGTCGGAAGAAATGTCGGAAGAAATGTCGGAAGAAATGTCGGAAGAAAATTTACTACCGCTGAGTCGAACGACTGAACGCATCTTGGCCATTATTGCTGCCAATCCCTCCGTCACCATTGCCCAATTGGCGGAAACATTGGCGATGAGCAGCCGTACCATTGAGCGAAGCCTCAAGGTGCTCCAGGAAGGAAAGCGGCTAATCAGGGTTGGGGCAACCAAAAAAGGATATTGGCAGGTAGTCTGACGAAAACGCTGAGCCAACTTTCCCGTTTAATTGTGGTCTGAGCTACTTGGAGCTACGCTTTTGATTTACCGAGGGAGGAGACCATGATAGGAAAAAAGAGGTTGTTGGGAGCCTTGGTTGCGACCCTGCTTGGATTTAGCACCGGCAGTTTTGCCGAACAGATTATCACTGCCTCAGATCTGATCCAGCAGCCGGGCTACCAAACCAGTTGGAAAAATATGGTGAAGGGGCAGGCACAGTTACCGGGTTGGGCGCGTAAAGGGATCGGCACTTCCACGCCAGCTGAAACCGTCACCTGGCAAGGGCAAAGCTACCAAATCGGTAACATCTGCAAGCCGCATGACTGCGCCAATAACTTTATGATTGTGGCTTTTAAAGCCGACAAGTCCCAGGCTTGGGGCGTGCGGGTTGAAGTGCCCAATAAGCCGCAGGCCATCGACCATCCGAAGAAATACGCCAAATATCAATGGCTGGGTAAACCGGATGATCAGATGAAAGCGTTGCTGAAGAAACAGTTTGAGGGCAATCCAGACTGGAAGTAACGCTGCTGAGGGGGAAAGCTACGCGCCAAGGTAGTAGTTAAGCGGGCGTAGCATGCTACGCCCCCTACGTGATATCAGCCGATCCCGGCCTGATGCAGGTCGTGCAGGTTGATTGCACCTACCAGTACGCCATCGATATCCACCACCGGAGCCGCGCTGATGTGCTGTTCGTGCAGCGCTTCCAGGGCTTCCCCGGCACGCCACTGTTCTGGCAAGCGGTAGCCGGGGCGAGTGATCGCCGGGCTGAGGCCGTCATTGAGGCTATTACCCTTCACCAACCAGCGGCGCAGGTCACCGTCGGTAAATACGCCCACCACTTTTTGCTGTGCATCGCATACGGCTACCAGGCCTAGCCCGGTACGGCTCAACTCCAGCATGGCTTCCATTACGTTGGCGCTTTCTTGCACCATCGGCAGGCGATCGCCGGTACGCATCAAGTGATGGACGCGATTGAGCAGGCGAGCACCCAGGCTGCCACCTGGATGGGAACGGGCAAAATCTTCGGCATTAAAACCGCGCTGGCGCATCAGGGCCATCGCTAATGCATCCCCCATCATCAGCGTAGTCACTCCGCTGGAAGTGGGTGCCAGGCCCATCGGGCAAGCTTCACGTTCAACGCTGATATCCAACGTACAGGCAGCACCCAGTGCCAGCGGCGACTCTTTGCCACCTGTCATGGCAATCACGGGGATCTTGCTCTCTGCCAGCAGCGGCAGGATCAGATCCAGCTCTTTGGCGCGGCCTGAATAGGAGATAAAGATCACCACATCATCGGCGCCGATCATCCCCAAATCGCCATGCAAGGCTTCCGCCGGATGGACGAAAAACGACGGGGTGCCAGTGCTGGCCAATGAAGCGGCAATCTTCTTGCCGATATGGCCGGATTTACCAATACCGGAAATAACCGCCTTGCCACGGCAGTTGAGCAGCAGTTCACAGGCTTGGACAAAGTTGTCATCCAGGCGTGTCAGCAGGCGCTGCGCTTCGGTCAGCTCAATTTCCAGCGTTTCACGGGCAAAGTTGAGCAGGGCAGTGGCGTTACTCATCAAGGGGGTCTCCTACCAGAATGATATTGATACCTTTAGCCTGTAGCGCAGCCAGGTAATCCGGGTTGATGCCGTTATCGGTGATCAGGGTATCCACAACGCTCAGATCGCACACCACGTTGGGGCTTTTGCGGCCAAACTTCGAGGAATCGACCAGCAACACAATACGGCTGGCGGCTTCACACATCGCCTTGCTGACATTATGCACTTCATTAAAGGTGGTGACACCCGCATTGAGGTCGACACCGTCGGCCCCAATAAACAGCTTATCGAAGCTGAACTGCTGAAATGCCGACTCCGCCAGGCTGCCGTGAAAGGAGGCAGATTTTTTACGGTAGGTGCCACCGGGCATCAGGATGGTTTGATCGTTATCCAGTTCCACCAGCGCGTTAACGATAGTCAGGCTGTTGGTCATCACGGTGATGTTATTGAACTGCGCCAGATGTGGCACCATCTGCAATACCGTACTGCCTGCGTCAAAGATCAGCGAATCACCATCATCGATCAGCTTGATGGCGGCATAGGCGATCTGCCGTTTCTTTTCGGTGTTGATATGGGTTTTACGATCGATGGGCTGATCGCCATCGTCACGGCTAAGCACCACGCCGCCATAGGTGCGGATCACCTCGCCTTCTTCTTCCAGCAAGGTGAGATCTTTACGGATGGTAGTGCCGGTCGTGGAAAAATGCTCTGCCAGGGCATCCACTGCCGTTTTGCCATGCCGCTGCAAGTATTCGAGGATAGCGGCTTGCCGCTGCTTTGGTTTCATAGAGATCCCTGTTCACAAGAGTTGACCATTCCTCTCGGTGAGATAGTTCACTATGAAAGGTAATGTCTTTTAATGTGAAAATATCATGATTTCGGTGCGATCGCTAACGATAGTGCAGTTTGGCATGCCCGATCCTCAGGGAAGATCACATCTGGGCAGAGTTGTTGTTGGTGCATGCCATGTAACTGCGTGAGCTGTTTCGGCTGGGCGAAGATGGTCAGGCCGCGCATCAGCATGCTGCCACATACCCGCTGTTGGGCGTCAAACGCTAGCGCCAATACCACGCGGGGTTTGAACCGGCCCCCAGAGCGGCCAACGCCCACGGTGCCCAATTGGCATAGGCTCTCGAACGCGCGGTTAAAGCGCTGTAGCTGCCACCAACCCAGGGCGATTTGCAGCAGCCAGGCGATAACGGCGAAGGTAATGAGTGCGCTGGTCATACGGTTGTTCTCCTGTGTGAAAATAAAGGGAGAGAGTCCGGCGATCGACCCCTCACCCTAACCCTCTCCCACAGGGAGAGGGGACCGAATGTGCTACAACGTTATTCCTGTATTTAACCACGGCACGGTATCAAAATATGGGGTTAGCGTTCTTCAGATATAGTCCTATACCTGACTATGACACCGTACTGGCACCCTCTCCCTGTGGGAGAGGGTGGGGGTGAGGGGCTGTTAGATACATATTTAGTTAGCCCTTATTCCAAGCCCGTAAATCAGAACATCACCTGCCCGCCGGTAATGTTGATCGACTGGCCGGTGCAGTAAGAGGCTTTGTCGCTGGCATAAAACAGCAGCGTGTTCAGCACGTCCTGGTAGTCACAGCCGCGTTTCAGCGGCACCTTATCGGTGTAATATTTCTCAACTTCTTCCGGCTTGATGCCCAGCTTCTGTGCATATTGCGGCAATAGCGACTGGAACATCGGCGACTTCAACAGGTTACCGAGCATCAGGGAGTGCACGGTGATACCGTAATCGGCCAGATCGAGCGCCAGCGACTGCGTCAATCCAACGCCACCGAACTTGGCGGCGCTGTAGCCGGAATTATGCTTGCTGCCGACCTTGCCGGATTTAGAGTTGATTTGAATGATGCGCCCGGCGATACCGTCGCGGATCATCAGGCGAGAGAACTCGCGGGCACACAGGAAATAACCCACCAGGTTCACCTGCAAGGAGCGGTCAAAATCCCCCAGTGGGAAATCGGTGATCGGCGCGGCTTTGGCAATCCCGGCGCTGTACACCAACAGGTTGGTCTGACCGAAAGCCCGGTCAACCGCACTAGCCAGCGCGATAACGCTGGCCTCATCGGTGGCATCGGCCTGGAAACCGATGGCGCGATCGGCCCCGAACTCCTGATTGATTTGCTGTGCCACCAGATTGGCGTTGTCGGCATTCAAATCGGCGACCGCAACGCGATAACCCGCTTCAGCCAGGCCATGACACAGGAAAGCCCCCAACGTTTGGCCACCGCCAATCACTACAGCTACTTCAGACATGATCTACTCCTTATGCGATAAATTTCAGTGTGCTGCCTAACGGGATATCAGCGGGCGTGCTGCCTGTTACGTGGATCGTGCCAGGGAATTCGGCCTGAGTTTCTCCATCAAAACGTACGGTGATATGGCCCAGTTCGCGTAGGTTCTGGGTGGCAACCTCTCCGACAGCGGTGATGGGGTAGCGCCGATCGCCAAGCTCCATCACGCCCCCGGTTTGTAATTCACCGGCGGTCTCGCCGTGCTGGTGGATGAAGCAGTACTCTTCAATATCTGCCGGTGCGCCTTCGCGGAAGGTGATCAGCATATTGTCCAGCAGTGCGTCACGGGCGCAGCCGCCAATCTGGGTGATAGTGGTCTGGAAAATGGTGCTCATGGTTTTCCTCCGGGCAATTTATTGATAGATAAAGGCCGATGCGGCCCAAGCGATCAGGACCGTCGGTGCGCCAGTGAGGAAGCGCCCAACCAGTACCGAAGGGACGCCGACACGCACCGTATCCTGCTTGGCCTCTGCCAGGGACAGACCCACCGGGATAAAGTCACAGGCGGCCTGGGCGTTAATGGCGAACAGCGCCGGGAGTGCCAGCTGAGGGGGAATATGGCCAAGACCAATCTGTACGCCCACCAGCACGCCGATGACCTGAGCGATGACGGCGCCAGGGCCGAGGAACGGTGAAAGCAGGGGGAAGGAACAGATCAGCGCCAACGTCACCAAACCGATTGGGCTGTTGGCCAGCGGCGTCAGGCCGTGGGCGATAAAGTCACCCAGACCCGAGGCCATGATGATGCCGATCAGTGCCGAGACGAAGGCCATAAACGGCAGAATGGTTTTCAACACGGTATCGATGGTGTCACGTCCGGCCTGGAAAAACACCGCGACAACTGACCCCATACCCATCCCGACTTTTGCCAACAGGCCATCGCTCTGTTCGGTGATTTTTTTGCTGGTATCGTAATCACGAACCTTTGGTTGTGGCTGTTTTTCGCTGGGCGGAGGAGTTTCAGACCCTTGTGCAACGTCAATCAGGCTGATGTTGTTTTCCCGTACGCCGGAAACGTAAATATCCTCCAGAATAAACTGCGCCAGCGGGCCAGAACGGCCAGTTGAATGAATATTGATGGTCGGGATGCGGCGTTTAGGGTAGATGCCACAACGCAACGTCCCCCCACAGTCAATAATCGCCAGACCAATCTCTTCCGCCGGTGGTTCGCCTTCTTTGAAACCGTCTACCGCAGGCCAGCCGGTTAAATCGCTGAGTTTGTCGACGATCACCGGGCGGGTACCGGCGGTGATATAGACGATTTTCTTACCTGGCTCGATAGGTAACTGTAGTGGGCCACCCCAGCCGCCAGCACCTTTCTCAATACGGATATAAGCACTCATGCTGCGCTCCACAAATTAAAGTTGAACCTGGCGATCCAGTTGGATGCCCATCTTGCGTTCAAATATGCTGGTGGTGAGATCGGTGATCCAACCGCGGAAGAAGTTGGTGAACAGCCCAACCAGGAAGTAACTCACTGCCAGAGGAGCCAACGGCAGGCCAAGCGTGGTCAAACCGCTGGCAATGCCGAGGTAAACGAACAGTTCGCCAGGGTTGATATGGGGGAACAGGCCGTTCATGGAGTGGCAACTGTAGGAGGCTGCGGCGTAATAACTGGGTTTATATTTCTCTGGCATAAAACGTCCGAGACTCAACGTCATCGGATTACAAAACACAAAGGTGCCGATCAGGGGGAGTAGCAGGTAGCGTGAAACCGGGTTACCGGCACAGCGCTGTGCCAAACGTTCGATACGTTCCTGGCCAACAAAGTTGATCAACGCGTTCATGATAACTAACAGGCTGATCAACAACGGTAAAATGCCGGTCACCATACCGACAAACACTTCCCCGCCTTTTTGGAACAGGCCGATGAACCATTCGGCTCCGTGGGTTATTAGCTCAATCATTTTTTTCTCCTGTGATGGATGCTATGGCCTGGAGCGAAGTGCGGCTCTGTCGCCATGGGTCATACAGTAACCACTTTGGTTCGGCTTTTGTTTTAAATGGATCACACTTTGAAAGATAAATATTTTATTGTGAAAGATAAAAATGAAAGAAAAGAAATTAATAATGAAGGAAGAGAGGGGTTAGGACATGAAAAAGGCCCAGCAGAGCTGAGCCTCGAAGACTAATAATTTGATAAATAACGATTAAGCGATGGTGACGCTGTTGTCGAGATAGGTGTCCTGCACGGCATTGATCAGGGCGATGCCATCCTTCATCGATTTCTTGAACGCTTTACGCCCCAGGATCAGGCCCATCCCGCCAGCCCGTTTATTGATCACGGCGGTACGCACTGACTCTTGCAGGTCGTTTTCCCCTGCGGCGCCGCCAGAGTTAATCAAACCGGCGCGGCCCATGTAGCAGTTTGCCAACTGGTAGCGCACCAGATCGATAGGGTGATCGGTGGTCAGCTTGTCATAGACGCGATCGTCGGTATAACCGAATTTCACTGCACGGTAGCCGCCGTTGTTCTCGGCCATTTTCTGTTTAACGATATCGGCACCGATGGTGGCCGCAATGTGGTTGGCTTGGCCGGTCAGATCGGCGCTGGAATGATAATCGACGCCATCCTTGTTGAACGCAGGGTTACGTAGATAGGCCCACAATACGGTCACCATGCCCAGTTCGTGAGCGCGCTCAAAGGCGATCGAGATCTCTTCAATCTGGCGGCGTGACTGCTCGGAACCGAAGTAAATGGTTGCACCAACCGCCACCGCCCCCATATTGAACGCCTGCTCAACGCTGGCATACAGGGTCTGGTCGTATTGCGTTGGATAGCTCAGGGTTTCGTTGTGGTTCAGCTTGACCAGGAACGGGATCTTGTGGGCGTAGCGGCGGGAGACCGAAGCCAGCACGCCGTAAGTGGATGCCACGCAGTTACATCCGGCTTCGATCGCCAGCTCAACGATATTTTTTGGATCAAAATAGAGTGGGTTGGCGGCAAACGAGGCACCGGCAGAGTGCTCCACGCCCTGATCGACCGGCAGGATCGATAGATAACCGGTGCCCGCCAGGCGGCCATGGTTCAGCAAGGTTTGCATTGAGCGTAGCACGCTGTTTGGGCGGTTGTTGTCGATCATCACCCGGTCAACAAAGTCGCCACCGGGCAGGTACAGATTTTCCGCAGGGATGGTGGTGCAGCGGTGTTGCAAAAGGTCTTCCGCTTCCTTACCTAACAATTGTGCAATATCCGTCATGATTCACTCCCGTTAAAGCTTCCTATACACCGGTAACTCTGGGTATTTGGCCACCGGCGTAGTCAAAAGCGGTGATTGAAGCTATGCAAAGATACTAATCAAAACCTGATGGTGCGAAGAGACAATAGATGCGATTGAGAAGAAATGCTATTTAGAAGGCAAAATTTGCGAGTGAGCGCTTGTTGATGGCGTCCCCTTTCCTGGTCGGAGAGGGGAACAGTTTTTACTCGGCTTCAAACCAGTCGGTATTTTGCAGAGCAATCGGGGTGATCGAATAGATCATCTCCTGCAAATGCTCATGAATAGCCAGCTCCGCCGCATCCGGATCCTGGGCTTTCAGCGCCGCAAAAATACGGTAATGCTGGTGGATCAGATTCTCCGGCGGTGACACTTCGCTCAGGCTGAGGAAGCGCACCCGATCCATCGTCGCTTTGATGGTCTCGATGGTTTCCCACGCCAGAGCACAGTTGGCCATTTGCGTCAGCAGATGGTGGAATTCATCGTCCAGCGCCAAAAACTCGCGGATCTGATTATTCTGTGCCGCCAGCTCCTGGCGATGCAGGTTATGCTCCAGCGTCATCAACTGCTCGGGGGTGATGGTGGTGGCAACTCGCCGCACGATGGCGCATTCCACCGCCTGACGGATAAAGCGCCCGTCAGCCACTCGTTTGGCGGAAATTTTCATCACGAAGGTCCCGCGCTGCGGCAAGATCTGCACCAGCCCCGCTTCAGCCAGTTTGATAAAGGCTTCGCGCACCGGTTGGCGTGAAACGCTGAAACGGGTGGAGATCTCTTTCTCGGAAAGCAACGTGCCCGGAGGGATGGTGCAATCGACGATATCTTTGCGCAGGAAACGATAGATCTGCTGATTGACCGGGACATTATTCGTGAGGACGTACGATTCTGACATGGCGACAATCAATATATGAGAGTAGTAGTGAATGCCACCATACTAGCAGATTAACCCGTGAAAGAGGGCGGATAAATCCACCCGCATTCTCTGCTTTTCTATTAGCGCGCCAGCACCCTTGCCACCGTCGCTTTAGCTCCCCGCGCCAACAGCGCCAGATAAGCACTGGTCACGGCATTGACGAAGCGTTGGTTATCCGGCAGGTCGCGTCCGAATACCGAGGTCATTTGCAGTAACGCCATCACGCGAGGCTCACCTTCAGCACTGTTGGCGACGCGCCGGGCAATTTCCTCACGCAATGGATCGCTGATGTCGATCGGTTGACCCTGTTCGTCCTTACCGCCGACGTAACGCATCCAGCCCGCTACGCCCAGCGCCAGACAGTCAAAATCACTGCCGTTGGCCAGGTGCCAGCGCACCGAATCCAGCATGCGCTGCGGCAGCTTTTGCGTGCCGTCCATGGCGATCTGCCAGGTGCGGTGCTTCAACGCCGTATTACGATAGCGTGCCAGCAGGGAATCGGCGTATTTCTCCAGATCGGTTCCCGGCGTGTTCAGCGTCGGGGCTTGCTCAGCCAGCATCAGATGGCGGGCGGCCTTGACGTAATGCTCATCCTGCATACAGTCACTGATGTGTGGGTAACCGGCTAAATAACCCAGATAGGCCAGGAACGAGTGGCTGCCGTTCAGCATACGCAGCTTCATCTCTTCGAACGGCAACACATCGCTGACCAGTTCGGCACCGGCTTGTTCCCATGCCGGGCGGCCCGCGACAAAATTGTCCTCAATCACCCATTGGCGGAACGGCTCGCAGGCCACGGCTGCCGGATCCTGCACGCCGGTTTGCTGTGCGACCTGGGCCAGGGTGTCTGGCGTCACGGCTGGCACGATGCGATCGACCATGGTGGAAGGGAAGGTGACGTGGGTTTCGATCCACGTTGCCAACGCCGGATCGAGCGCTTTGGCATAGGTGGTGATCACGTTGCGGGTCACATGGCCGTTTTCCGGCATATTGTCGCAAGACATCACGCTGAATGCAGATTGCTCGGCAGCTTTACGTTGTGCCAAGGCTGCGACGATGACCCCCACTGCGCTTTGTGGGTGATGTGGATTAGCCAGATCCCGCACAATCAATGGATGATCTAGCTGCAACTGGCCGGTGGCAGGAGAATGACAGTAGCCTTTTTCGGTGATGGTCATGGACACAATAGCCACTTCTGGCTGGGCCAGGGCCTGGAACACGGCGTCCAGCCCGTCGATTTGCGCATGCAGAGCCTGTTTTACTACGCCCACCACTCGGCATTGCCAGGCATCGGCTGACATCTCTGCCACGCTGTAGAGCATATCTTGCTGTTTGAGATCGGCGATTTGCTGTTCGCCGCCGATCAGGTTGATTTCGCAGTACCCCCAGTCGCTGCCGTGTTCCTGTGCCAGAATATCGGCGTATACCGCCTGGTGGGCCCGATGAAAGGCACCAAAGCCCAGATGAACCAGGCGCGAAACCAGTTTGCTACGATCGTACTGCGGAACAATGGCGTTGGCTGCTAACAGCTTGGTATCCATGTTAAAACTCACTGTGTGATGGTTTGATTGCCGCAGAACCTTTTCTGCGGCAGAGGATTGAAGAGGGATTAATGACTGCTGACGCGCTGGGCTATCGGTAGCGCTGGGCTTTCTGCGGCATCTTCCGCCAGGCTCAGGTCGCGATCTCTGACTTCTGGCATCAATATCGCTGCCAGCAAGCCGATAACGGAGTACAGGATCATCATGGCGGCGATTGGCCACCAGGAGTCGGTCATATTGCAGAAGATACCGGCCAATACCGGGCCGAAGCCGACCGCCACCAAACCACCGGCCTCTTTGGAGATCGCCATGCGGGTAAAGCGGTTACGTGAACCAAACATTTCCGCCATGGTGATGTTTTCCAGCGCAAACAGGCCCAGCACTGCGACGTTATGGATAATAATGATCGAGGCCATAATCACGTTCACCTCATTGGTCTTGTCCACAATCATCGAAATCATGGGGTAAGCCAGAATGATGGCGGAGATATTGACCAGGATATAAGGTATCCGCCGGCCTATCTTGTCGGAGAGCCAGCCAAGGAACGGGATGGTAATAAAACCGATGGCGGAGCTGATCATCAAGGCGTCGGTTGGGATAGCCTTCTCAAACAGCAGGGTTTGCACCAGATAACCAGCCAGGAAGGTCTGTATCAGACCGGAGTTGCCTGCCTGGCCAAAACGCAGCCCGGTAGCCAGCCAGAAGGATTTGCTACTGAACATTGCCGACAGCGAATGGGTCTTGTCAGCCACGGCGTGAGCCGGTGTTGCGCTGGTGCTGTCGTCGTTAACTTTTTCAAACACCGGGCTTTCTTTCAGGTTCATACGCAGCCAGATGGCAAACAGCATGACGACCACGCTGGCCAGGAAAGGCACGCGCCAGCCCCAGGCCAGCAGTTCTTCTTTCGACAGGAAGAAGAACATGACGGCCCAGATGGCGGTCGCCGACAGCGTGCCGCAGTTGGTGCCCATGGCTACCAGTGAGGAGATAATCCCGCGTTTACCCTTAGGCGCATATTCTGCCAGCATGGTTCCGGCTCCGGAAATTTCCGCACCTGCTCCCAACCCTTGAATAATACGCAGTAACACCAGTAACAAAGGGGCGAAAATACCGATTTGCGCATAGGTTGGCAGCACGCCGATTAAGGTGGTGCAGATCCCCATCATGGTAATGGTAATAAACAGCACCCTTTTACGGCCGATGGTATCCCCCATGCGTCCAAAGAAGAAGGCACCCGCAATACGGGCGATATAACCCGCGCCGTAGGTTCCCATCGCCAAGATTAACGCCATGGCGGCGGACTGTTCCGGGAAAAATATTTCATGGAAAACTAATGCTGCACCTAGTGAATAAAGCTGAAAATCCATAAATTCCAATGCGGTACCAAGCCAGCCGGAAACGGCCGCCTTGATCAGGTCCGAGGTACTTCTTTCCGGCTGAGTGTTGTCAATTTTTGCGTTCATCATTGTTCTGTTCTCTGCAAATTGTTGTTGTAAGGACGGCAAAGATGAGGTTCAGAAGCCCCTGTTTCCTTCCAGCTACAGCAGGCCGTAGCTGGAAAGTCGTCAGGTCAGAATTTCAGTAAAACCTTACAGCACTGCTTTTGGTCTTTTTCGAAGATCTCCATCGCGTCAAGTACTTGCGTAAACGTAAACTGATGGGTGATCAGTTTCTCTGGTTGGATCTGGCGTTGCGTCATCCAGGCAATCACCTGCGGGAAGCGGTTGCTGTTAAGGCGTGAGCTGTAAATCGAGATCTCTTTACTGGTAATGGCTTGCTGGCTGATCACGCAGGGTTCGGCAGAGAAGCCCATAATGCCAATGCGTGCGGCGGGAGAAGCCAAGCCGATTGCCTCCGGCAGAATAGCCGGGTGGCAGGCAGCATCGATGATCAGCGTTGGCCGAATGCCGAGTTTTTGTAACTCGCTGGCCAAATCAAGATGGCTGTTGTTGATCACTATGTCCGCGCCATTGGCGGTAGCCATAGCCAGACGTTCATCGATACGATCGGCCACCACAATCTGTTTTACGCCGTAAACGCCGCTCAGCGCCTGAATGGAGGTTAGGCCCATCGGTCCGGCACCATACACCAAGGCCACATCTAACGGGCCAGGTTGCAGTTGGCTACAGATGTTGGCAGCAATGGTGAAGGGTTCGACCATCGTGGCTTCGTCGTCTGGAATGCTGTCCGGTACTAGATGGGCATTTTTGGCCGGTAGCGTCACAAATTCGCTGAACCCGCCGTCACGGTGCACCCCGATGACCTGCAGTTCGGTGCAGACGTTTGGTCTGCCCACCGAGCAGGGATAGCAATGGCCGCAACTGACAACCGGATCGCCCACTACGCGTTCTCCGATGCGTGACGGGTCGACACCTTCGCCGATAGCATCGATATGGCCAAAGAACTCATGGCCGATCACGCGCGGGTATTTGGCAAACGGATTATGGCCCCGATAGATATGCACGTCGGAACCGCAGATCCCGGCACTAGCCACACGGATCCGGACTTCACCTTGCTGCGGCGATGGCAATGGGCGTTCTTCGATCACCAATTGCCCTGGCTGTTGAACAGTAATGCTTTTCATAGAAATTCCTCGGTTTACCAGTTCCACAGGGTGCCGTCTTCCAGGCGCGCTACCGGCAGGTAGGCTGGATCGTAGGGATATTTGGCAGCCAGTTTTTCGTCAAACTCGATGCCCAACCCTGGTTTTTCGCCCGGATGCATGTAGCCGTTGTCGAACGTCCAGTTATGTGGGAACACCTCCAGCATCTGTTCGGAGTAGCCCATATATTCCTGCACGCCGAAGTTCGGCACCCACAGGTCAAAGTGCAACGCCGCCGCCATGCAGATTGGCGAGAGATCGGAAGGGCCGTGTGAGCCGGTACGTACCTGATACAGTGAAGCGAAATCGGCGATACGGCGCATGCCGGTGATGCCCCCGGCGTGGGTGATGGTGGTACGGATGTAATCGATCAGTTGCTCTTCTATCAGCTGTTTGCAATCCCAGATGCTGTTGAACACCTCACCGACCGCAATCGGGGTCACGGTATGTTGGCGGATCAGGCGGAAGCACTCCTGGTTTTCGGCCGGGGTAGGATCTTCCATCCAGAACAGGCGATATTGCTCAACGCTTTTGCCAAAGCGGGCCGCTTCGATCGGCGTCAGGCGGTGATGCATATCGTGCAGCAGGTGTTCGTCAAAACCGAATTTGTCACGCACGGCTGCAAAAAGTTTCGGGGTGAAGTCGAGGTATTTCTCGGTTGACCACAGCTGCTCTTCCGGCCAGTTACCTTTGGTCGCAGGCTCATACGCCAGGCCTTTGCCCTTGGCCATGCCGTAGGTGGTTTTCATGCCTGGGACGCCGCATTGTGCGCGGATTGCCTTGAAGCCCAGCTCCTTGTGCTTGGCATAATCGTCCAGCACTTCGTCAATCGAGTGGCCGGTGGTATGGCAATACACCATGACGCCGGTACGTGAAGCGCCACCCAGCAACTGGTACAGCGGCATATTGGCCGCTTTGGCTTTGATATCCCACAATGCCGTGTCCACTGCAGAGATGGCCGACATGGTCACCGGGCCACGGCGCCAGTAAGCACCTTTGTAGAAGTACTGCCAGATATCTTCAATTTGATGAGCATCGCGGCCGATCAACTGCGGGCAGACGTGATCTTCCAGATAAGACGCGACCGGCAGTTCGCGGCCGTTCAGGGTTGCATCGCCGATCCCGGTTAGCCCGCAGTCGGTAGTGATCTTCAGGGTGACGAAATTTCTCCCTGGGCAGGTGACAAACACCTCGGCTTTAACAATTTTCATGACTTCCACATCCTGTTGTTGCTGATAACGTATGGGCGGAAATTAACCTTGAACTGACTACCATACAAGTATGATTTGTGAGAATTGCCGCTGGAGATCACAGTTATGGGTGGATCGCAGACGTGGGGTGGTGGTTTTATCTTGAGGTAAAAAGAGGGATGTGGGTTCGCAGGCGTGTTCACGAACGGGAGTTAATTTGTAGCACCAGCCCCTCACCCCAACCCTCTCCCACAGGGAGAGGGAGCTGATTCGGTGATGCGGTCAGGTGCGGATGATAATTTGTAACTTGGTAACCCCATCAATTAGTTGGGGTTTTTTACGATGCTGCTGTTGAGCGTAGGAGCTAATTTGTAGCACATACTGTCCCCTCTCCCTGTGGGAGAGGGTTAGGGTGAGGGGCGTTACGCCGGGCTAAAGCTTGCTCGATCTGAGCACGTGGCTTATTTGCTTATCCCAGCAGATCGCAATTTGGCGGTAAGCGGCACTTGATAGCATCAGGCAGCACCTCAATGCGGAAATCACGACCTTTCAGCGGTTCGCCATCAAGGTTAAAGGTGATTTCATGCGGCGCGGTGATTTCCAGCCATGGCAATGAGGCATCAACTACGTTGCTGTTTTCCTCGCCGCTGAACAAGATATTGACCAGCGTAGGAAGCAACTCTTCGGCGGTGAGCAGGCGCACCTGCAATAAACCATCGTTGATCAACGCGCCAGGGCAAAGTTTCTGCCCACCTCCGGCCTGCCTACCGTTGCCGATACCGATCACCAGCGCTTCTCCGGCCCAATGGAAATCTGGCCCACGGATCTCGCAGCTGTCGGCTTTCAGCGCATCCAGGCGCAGCAGGCCGTGAATGAAATAGGAAACGCCCCCCAGCGCAGCCTTCAGTTTTTCTGGGGTTTCGGTGGTAATGCGGGTGCCAAAGCCGCCGGTCGCCATATTGATGAAATAGCGCTCGTCATTGACCTTGGCCAGATCGATCGGCACCGCTCGGCCCTTGATGGCTAACTGCAAGGCCAAATCTGGTTGTAAGGAAATAGAGCAGGCGGTAGCAAAGTCGTTGGCGGTGCCCAGCGGCAGTATGCCGAGTATTGGGCGAAACTCTGCGGGCAGTTGTGCCAATGCGGCAGCGACCTCGTTGATGGTACCGTCGCCACCCCCGGCGATCACGGTTTCAACCCTCAGTTGGCTAGCCTCTTTGACGTAACGAGCGGCATCCCCCAGTTCCCAGGTGACGCGGACATGCAGGGTCT
This sequence comes from Serratia sp. JSRIV006, assembly GCF_019968685.1. Lineage (NCBI taxonomy): Bacteria > Pseudomonadati > Pseudomonadota > Gammaproteobacteria > Enterobacterales > Yersiniaceae > Serratia > Serratia sp. JSRIV006. The sequence goes on along the minus strand of NZ_CP074137.1, from coordinate 4,193,676 downwards.
GGCCCTCATGGCGCAGCAGGTTCACCGCTGCGCGAACTTCCTCGTTGCCGGAGCTTTTACCATTGATGATAAGCAGTGCTGGTGCATATTGGTGCATTCCTGATCCTTATGGCGAAAAACGAATCGGCTGTCAAACGGTGGCCAGGTGGGGCTTCCCAGTAGTTTGAACCCTATACCAAGCCATTAACGATAAACCACAATCCGGTAGCGGGCCATAAGAATATTCAGGTAATGCCGCGTTTGGCTGCTACAGGGTATTTATATAATCAATGCCCAATGGGGGGAAATACCTTTCTTTCACGCAAGTTAAGCGTTGGTATTAACGACCTTATTAATCGCTATAGAATAATTTATATATTGCAGGGAAAATGATAATCCGCTTGGCGCAATGCAAGAAATATCCTAAAAAAACCAATGAAATTTTCAGCTGATTGAAATTTAAGGGGATAAAAAAGAAAAGGCCAACCCAAGGGAGATTGGGCTGGCTAAGGAGGTGGTTCCTAGTATTGCTATGCAAATATTTTCGTTATTAGTTTTAAGCAGCATGATAATAACCAAGCTGCGCGCTAATTGATGTGATCTGATTCTAATATTTGCCAAAAATTGCCACCCAGGTGGGTGGCGATAAACATCTTAACCGTTCTGGCTATCGTCCTGCGGCAAATTGCGGATCAACAACGCATAATTGAGGTCGATATCCTCGGGGATCGGCAAATAAACGATATGGCCGTTGCCCGGAGCGACATCGATCGTCTCGCCCTTCTTGTTCTGCAGGCTTTCCAGGGTAAACAACACGTTACCCCCTGGCGTCATCATCTCTACGCTGTCACCGACCAGGAATTTATTTTTTACATCCACTTCTGCCCAGCCGTTACGGCGCACCCCGGTAAATTCTCCGACAAACTGCTGCAGTTCGGAAATGGAGGAACCGTAATCATAGTTCTGGTGGGCATCATGCGTATGGCGGCGCAGGAAACCTTCGGTATAGCCACGATGAGCCAGGCCTTCCAGCGTGGTTAGCAGGCTTGGGTCGAAGGGCTTACCGGCAACGGCGTCGTCAATGGCACGGCGATAAACCTGTGCGGTACGGGCGCAGTAATAAAACGACTTGGTACGGCCTTCAATCTTCAGCGAATGTACGCCCAACTGGGTGAGTCGCTCTACGTGCTGGATGGCACGCAGATCTTTTGAGTTCATGATGTAGGTGCCGTGCTCGTCCTCAAACGCGCTCATGTACTCGCCGGGTTTCTGCGCTTCGGAAAGCATAAAGACTTTATCGGTTGGTGCGCCAATGCCCAGCGTCGGCTCAACGTTTTGCACCGCGATAGGCTCATGCAGATGCACGATGCTGCCGGTATCGTCTTCCTTGCCTTCTTCTGCCTTGTACTGCCAGCGGCAGGCATTGGTGCAGGTGCCTTGGTTGGGATCGCGTTTGTTGATGTAACCGGAAAGCAGGCAGCGGCCGGAATAGGCCATGCACAGTGCGCCATGCACGAAGATCTCCAGCTCCATTTCTGGTACCTGGCTACGGATTTCCGCCACTTCATCCAGCGACAGCTCGCGGGAAAGGATCACCCGCGTCAAGCCCATCTGCTGCCAGAACTTCACCGTTGCCCAGTTGACCGCGTTAGCCTGCACCGAGAGGTGAATGTCCATCTGCGGGAAGGCTTCGCGCACCATCATGATCAAACCGGGGTCGGACATGATTAGCGCGTCCGGGCCCATGTCGATCACCGGTTTCAGGTCACGCAGGAAGGTTTTCAGTTTGGCGTTGTGTGGCGCGATGTTAACCACCACGTAGAACCTTTTGCCTAGCGCATGGGCTTCGTTAATCCCGAGCTGCAGGTTCTCGTGGTTAAATTCGTTATTACGTACCCGCAGGCTGTAACGCGGCTGGCCGGCGTAAACCGCATCGGCCCCATAGGCAAAGGCGTAACGCATGTTTTTCAGCGTTCCCGCCGGGGAGAGGAGTTCTGGTGTAAACATAGTGATTCTCGGTCTGATTTCAGGTCAGCACCGCGCCACCCAATGGCGCAGTGAAAGCGGGGGATTGTAGCGGCAGCCCGCCAAGAAATCAGCAATTAACCGGAAATTTTCAAGGGAGATTGATCTTCATCATCAGAAAAACCGCGCGGTAGTGGATACCGCGCGCAGGCCGGATGAGATTTATACGCTTAAATCACGCACGTCTGTGGTTGGGCCATTCTTGATCACCGACTGAATCCCGCCTTTCGCTGCGCTATCCGAGCTGTACATCTGGCTGGTGCCAATCACCTGATGGTTTTTGGCTTTCAGCACGAAATAGGGTTTGTTGTTGCTGCTGATTTTCACTTCAAACTGCGCCTCATGAGGCGAATTGGTTTGCACGGACGCAATCCCGTTTTCCGCCGAGGCTTTGCTGGCATACATCTCGCTGGAGAGAATGATCTCGCCATTGCTGGCCTTCAGGTTGAAGTGATATTGCCCGTTGCTCGATTTTGTCAGCTCATAATGTCCGCTTGCCATGGTCCTGCTCCTGATTAGTGCCAATAAGAGAGATAAGTGTAGCTAATGTCTCAGCAAGCGTTTTTTTAACGGTGAAGTAATGCGTACCAGTGCACAGAAATGGGTGGCTTGTTGTATTCGTTGCCAGGTTGGGCTGGAGGGAGGTTGCCCCTGGTTACATTGGCGATTGCGTAGCGGTTCGCATCGTTGGCATAAAACGTTAGGAGGCAGATGATTTTGCTACGTTGAGAGGATAGGGTGGCTGATATCCGCATTCCTTATGCGAACAAAAAACAGGCAGCTTGGCCTTGGCATCCACTCAAAATAGGCATATGCTTTGGCCTATGCCAGCGTGAGGAGGTGCAATATGGAAAGAGTCGCCAAGCTTTTTAAAAACGGTAGAAATCAGGCGGTGAGATTGCCAGTGGAATTCGAATTCGATGTCGATCAGGTTTATATTCGCCGGGATGAACAGGGTAACGTTATCTTGTCGAAGCATCCAATGAAATTGGACTCCTGGCAACCGCTACTGACCATGCTGCAAAACGTGGCGGTTCCTGCTGACTTCCTGACTGCTGACGATCGCCAGCAAGGGGTAGCAGAACGGGATCCGTTCAAGGAGGAACAGTAAGTCATGTATATGTTCGACACTAACACGGTGAGCCAGCTTTTTCGTCAACATCCCCGGCTGCTTGCGGCTATGGGCCGGGTACCGCCATCGTCGGTGTGTATTTCCAGCATAACCCAGGCGGAACTGCTTTATGGTGTCGCCAAGCGGCAGAACAAGGCGCTAAAACAGACGGTGATGATGTTCCTGGACGCCGTCACCGTTTACTCCTGGGACTCTGCGGCGGCGCATTGCTATGGTGTCATGCGCGCAAGTATGGAAAAACAAGGCAGACCGATGGGGGCGTTGGATCAGCTTATTGCCGCACATGCGGTAAGCCGTGGCGCAACCATAGTGACCAGCGATCGGGCTTTCACTATGGTCGCGGAGCTTGAGGTGGAAGACTGGACGCTGTAAGCGTCACAGCCCATTGACCAGCCTACACTGTTCGGCTTCCCAGCGGTAGCCCACCCCGTAGACCGAACGGATAAACGCCTTGTCGCCGTCGATCAGCTCCAGCTTGCGGCGCAGGTTCTTGATATGGCTATCGATGGTACGGTCTGTCACCACCCGGTAATCGTCGTACAGATTGTTCAGCAGCTGTTCGCGTGAAAACACGTTGCCCGGCTGGCAGGCCAGGGTTTTCAGCAGGCGGAATTCCGCCGGAGTCAGATCCAGGATATGGCCCTGATAGCTGGCCTGAAAGCGTGGCTCATCAATTTGCAACAGTGAATCATCATCGCTATGTTCCTGGGGCCGATAGCAACGGCGCAGGATGGTTTTCACCCTGGCAACCACTTCGCGCGGGCTGTAAGGCTTGCAGATGTAGTCATCCGCCCCGATCTCCAGCCCCAGCAGGCGGTCGATCTCCTCGATTTTGGCGGTCACCATGATGACGGGGATATCGGTAAAACGGCGTAGCTCACGGCAAACGGTTAAGCCATCGCAGCCTGGCAGCATCAAATCCAGCAAAATAAGCGCCGGTGGATGTTCATGCACCGCCGGGATCACCTCGCTGCCGTTGCTCAGCCAGCGGGTGGCGTAGCCAGCAGCCTGCAGATAATCTACCAACAGTTGGCCCAGCTTGGGTTCATCTTCCACAATCAAGATTTGTAGTGGCTGATTTTGGTTTTCCATCAAACAACCTTATTATTCACCAGAGATGGGGAAATCTACTGTAATGCGCACGCCGCCTAAAGGCGAGTGTTGTGCGCGGATCTCACCGCCATGTGCCTCCACAATGTTCTGACAGATGGAGAGCCCCAGCCCCGAACCGCCGCTGGCGCGGTTACGCGATCCTTCAGTGCGATAAAAGCGTTCGAAGATGAGAGCCAACTGCTCGTCATTCACTCCTGGGGCGCTGTCCTGCCAGTAAATCCGCACCGTTCCCGGCAGGCGTTCGATACCAATCTCCAGCCGACCACCGGCATCGGTATAGCGTTGGCTGTTTTCCAACAGGTTGTTGAATAACTGGAGCAGTCGGTCAGGATCGCCAAACAGTGGCATCTGTTCCGGTAGATAGGTGACGATTTCCAACTGTTTGGCATGAAAACGTTCACGGAAGGCCGCCACTGCGATCTGCACCAGATGCACACAATCTACTGGCAATTTACGGTAGGCGAGGGCACCGAGATCGGAGAGTGACAGCTGGTGCAGATCGTCCACCAATTTGGTGAGGGTTGAGACTTCCGCCTGTAGCGAACTGAGCGAAGCCGGTGTGGGTTGGCGAACGCCGTCTTGCAGCGCCTCTAACTCACCACGCAGTACCGCCAGTGGGGTACGCAGCTCGTGGGAAACATCCGCCATTAGCGCCCGCCGCATCTGTTCGTTCTTTTCTAACGAAGTGGCAAGCTGGTTGAAATCCTGTGCTAGCCGACCCAGCTCATCTTGGCTGCTGACCGCCACCCGAGCGCTGAAATCACCCGCCGCTAGCCGATGGGTACCAGCAACCAGGCGTTTAACCGGTGCCAGCAGGCCGCGCGACATCAGCCAGGTGACTGCCGCCGCCAACAAGGTAGATAGCCCAACGATCATCCAGCTGGTGCGCTTCTGTTGGCGATCGAAGTTGATGTCCGCATTGCGCGTCAGCTTTTCCGGTGGAGTAGCCACTACCCAACCGACGATCTGATTGTTGTAATGAATCGGGTGTCGGGTGCTTTCTTTCGGGATCGGGCCGGAATGGCCTACCAACCGGTTATATTGACTGTCCACCACCCAGAATTGGGTGCGCCAGCCCTTGGGGGGCAGATTGTGGCTACTGTCGCTGTTCTGCTCAAACGAACGCATAATCTGATACACCACCTGATCGTTGTTACGCAGAAATTCCCAGTTGCCGTGGCGGCGATACTGATCTTCCAACGCGTCACCGAGCATGCTGATGCGCTGCTCATTGCTGTGCTTGATGTAATCGATAAAACCCCGTTCAAAGCTGACGCGTACGCCCCAGTGCATGGTGATCAACACCAACATGCAGGTGGCGAAGATCGCCATGAACAGCTTGCCGGTTATGCCAATTCTCATTGTTTCCTCGTGGAGCCGGTGCCCGGCTCTTTGGTCAACGTGCGGTTGGGGGCGATGTCGGTCGGTACGCGGGCGAAAGCCAGCGCCGGCAGGGCAATAATCAGCGCCATGCAGCCATAGCTGTAGATAAAGGCGTTGTGGATAGCCGGGCTATCGGCCACCACCTGATGATGCGCGAAGCTGCCAATCAGGATCCCGGCAATGCTGACGCCCAGGCTCATGGATAGCTGCATCACCATCGACAGCAGGCTGTTGCCGCTGCTGGCGAGCCGATCGGGCAGATCTTTCAGCGTCAGGGTATTCATGGCGGAAAAACGCAGGGAGTTAACCATACCCTGGAAGAACAGTACCACTGGCAGCAGATAAACCCAGCCCAGCATCGCCACCAGCGGAAAACTCAGGGTGACCAGCGCCAGCATCAGGGTGGCGGCCACCAGCACATTACGATAACCGAATCGGTTAACCACCTGCACCACGATGCGCTTCATGCCCATGCTGCCGATGATCATCGGGATCATCATCAATCCGGCGTGGAACGGGGAAAACCCCATACCCACTTGCAAAAACAACGGGGTCATAAAGGGCAACATCCCGCTGCCGATCCGCCCCAACAGGCTGCCGGTTAGCCCGATGCGGTAGGTTGCCGTCTTGAATAGTCGTAGTGAGAACAGCGCCCGGCTGTTACCTCGGGCATGCAACCAGTAGCCGGCCAGCGCAGCGCAACCCATAACCACCAGCCCGGCGATGGTGGCAGAGGAAAGCCCCATGCCTTTATGCCCGTCGAGCGCCAGCGTCAGCGTCGCCATGCCAATTGCCAACATGATAAAGCCGCTGATATCGAAACGCCGGGTCTGCATGGTGTAATTGGGCATCAGCAGCGCGGTGGCAATCGCTCCGGCGATCCCCACGGGAATGTTGATCAGGAAGATCCAGTGCCAACTGGCGTATTGCACCAGAAAGCCCCCCAAGGCGGGTCCCATCAGCGGGCCGATCTGGCCGGGTAGGGTGACGAAGGTCATCGCCGCCATATACTGTTCACGCGGGACGATTTTCATCACCGTCAGCCTGCCGACCGGCACCATCATCGCGCCGCCGATGCCCTGTATCACGCGGGAGGCCACCAGCTCATTCAGGGTTTCCGAACGGGCGCACAGGATCGACCCGAGCGTGAACAGCACGATGGCGCTGAAGAACACCCGTTTGACACCTACCCGATCCGCCAGCCATCCGCTGGCAGGTAGCATCACTGCGACCGTCAGCACATAGGAAACAATCACCGACTGCATGCGCAGCGGGTTTTCCCCCAGGCTGGCTGCCATGGAGGGCAGCGCGGTATTGACGATGGTGGTATCCAGCGTCTGCATAAAGAAGCCGAAAGCCACGATCCACAGCTGCCATCGCACCGAGGTGGACCCTGGTGGGGCGCTGGGTTTGATGTTCATCTCATAGGCCCTTATCTCCCGCGTTGCTGCCGATCAGTGAGGCAGCGGCGTCAGATTTTTACCGCGACGGAACTTCATCTGCAAGCGGTCAAAGTACAGATAGATCACCGGCGTGGTATACAGCGTCAACAATTGGCTCATCAGCAGCCCCCCGGCGATGGTGATCCCCAGCGGCTGCCTCAGCTCCGCCCCGTCCCCGCTGGTCAGAACCAGCGGCAAGGCGCCAAACAGGGCCGCCAATGTCGTCATCATGATGGGGCGAAAACGCAGTAAGCAGGCCTGGAAGATGGCCTCACGGGCGCTGATCCCGCCGTTGCGTTGCGCATCCAGGGCAAAGTCGACCATCATGATGGCATTCTTTTTAACGATACCAATCAACAGCATAATCCCGATTAGCGCAATCAGGCTAAACGGCGCGTCAAACAGTTCCAGTGCCAGCAATGCCCCGACTCCGGCAGAAGGTAGCGTGGACAGTATGGTCAGCGGATGGATATAGCTCTCATACAAAATACCTAGCACGATATATACCGTGGCGATGGCCGCCGCGATCAGGAACAGCTGTGATTTCAGCGTTTCCTGAAACACCTGTGCGGTACCGGCAAACGAGCCTCGCACGGTGGAGGGAACTCCCAGCTGCGTCATGGTCCGTTCGATGGCTGCCGTCGCCTCGGACAGGCTGCCACCGTCTGGCAGGTTGAACGAGATGGTAGAGGCTGCCGACAGCCCCTGATGGTTCACCGCCAGCGGTGCGTTGGCTGGCCGCCATTGGGCAAAGTAAGACAGCGGGATCGGCTGGCCGCTGCTGTTGATCACAAACATTTTGTCCAGCGAGCTCACGTCCTGGGTATAGGGCGGAGCTACCTCCATCACCACTTTGTATTGGTTCAGCGGCTGATAGATGGTGGAAATCTGGCGTTGTCCGAAAGCGTTGTTGAGCAGGTTGTTGGCGTCGTTGACCGAAATGCCCAGCCGCGACATGGTTTCGCGATCGTAGGTCAGATCCATTTCCGAGCCTTTGTCCTGCTGATCGGAGTTGACGTCCGCCAGCTCCGGCAACGCTGCCAGTGCGGTGCGGATCTTCGGTTCCCATTCGCGCAGTGCGCCAAGATCGTCGGCCAGCAGCGTGTATTGATAACTGGCGTTGGCCTGCCGCCCACCAACGCGAATGTCTTGTACAGCCATCAGGAACAGGCTAGCCCCCGGCTCTTTCGCCAGTTTGGCACGCAGGCGGGCGATCACCTTCTGAGCATCATCGGTGCGTTCCGACAGCGGTTTGAGGGAGATAAACATCGAGCCGCTATTGGTGCGCGAACCGCCGGTGAAACCGGTGACGTTATCCACGTCCTTGTCTTCCCGCACGATCTTCATAAACTCTTGCAGCTTACCGCGCATTGCCTGAAACGAAATGCTCTGGTCGGCCTGGATAAAGCCCATCAGGCGGCCGGTATCCTGCTCGGGGAAGAAGGTTTTTGGAATACTGATGTACAGCCAGACGTTAAGGGCAATCGTAGCCAGGAACACTGCCATTACCCAGCGGGAATGGCCTAATACCCAGTTGAGTGAGCGGCCATAGCCCTGCTGCAAACCCAGCAACATGCGGCCAAAACCCCGAATACGACGCTGTTCGCGCGGTGGCTGGTAGCGCAGCAGATAGGCGCACATCATTGGCGTCAGCGTCAGTGAAATCAGTAACGAAAGCCCGATCGACACCGAAAGCGTCACGGCAAATTCACGGAACAGCCTGCCTGGCAAGCCGGCCATAAACAGCAAGGGAATAAACACCGCCACCAGCGATACGCTCATGGAAAGCACGGTGAAACCGACTTCACGTACCCCTTGCAGGGCAGCTTTGATCGGTTTCATCCCGGCCTCGACGTGGCGCGAAATGTTTTCCAGCACCACGATGGCGTCATCCACCACAAAACCGGTGGCGATGGTGAGCGCCATCAGCGACAAGTTGTTCAGGCTGAAGCCGCACAGGTACATGGCGGCGAAGGAACCGATCAGGGAAACCGGTACGGCCACTGCCGGGATCAGCGTTGCGCGGCCAGAGCGCAGGAAGATGAAGACCACCAGGATCACCAGCCCGATGGCGATCACCAGTGATTGCTCTACTTCGGCCAGTGAGGCACGGATCGTCGGTGAGCGATCCTGGGCAATATTCAGTTCGATCGAGGCGGGGATGTTCTCCCGCAACGCGGGCAACTCGGCGCGGATACGATCCACGGTTTGAATGATATTGGCGCCGGGAGCACGGCTGATGGTCAGAATGATGGCCGGTTTGGCGTTGGTCATCCCGGCGTTGCGTACGTCCTGGACCGAATCGATGACGTTGGCCACATCGCTCAGCCGTACCGCCGCGCTGTTGTTATAGTGAATCACCAACGGTTGGTAGGCCGCCGCAGTTTTCAATTCGTCGTTGGCCTGGATCTGCCAGCGCTGCTGTGGGTCATCCACCGCGCCTTGCGGGCGGCGTACGTTGGCGTTGGCGATGGTTTGCCTTACCGCATCCAGTGAAATCCCCTGGTTGAATAAGGCACCGGGATTAAGCTCCACGCGTACCGCAGGTAAGGAACTGCCGCCGACCGAGACATCGCCTACGCCTTCCGTCTGGGCAATCTTTTGCGCCAGCTGCGTTGACGCGAAGTCATACAGCTGCCCTTGGTTGTAGGTATCCGAAGTCAGCGTCAGGATCATGATTGGCGCGTCGGACGGGTTGATCTTGCGATAGGTGGGTCGGCTTGGCATCCCGGTAGGCAATAAGCTTTGGGCGGCATTAATCGCAGCCTGTACGTCACGTGCAGCCCCGTTGATATCGCGATCGAGATCGAACTGCAGGATCACCCTGGTGCTGCCAAGTGAACTCGTCGAGGTCATTTCATTCACCCCGGCGATCCGGCCCAGGGCCCGTTCCAGCGGTGTAGCTACCGAGGAGGCCATGGTTTCCGGATCGGCGCCAGGTAACGAAGCGCTCACCAGAATGACGGGGAAATCCACTTGCGGCAGCGGCGATACCGGCAGCAGCCGAAAGCCAATCACCCCGGCGATGGTGATCGCCAGCGTCAACAGCGTTGTGGCAACCGGCCGGTAGATAAACAGGGCAAAGAATTTCACGGCAGCTCCTGCGGTTCTGGCTGGCGGTGGGTATTGCGAGCCAATTTATCAAACAGCAGGTAAATCACCGGCGTGGTGAACAGCGTCAGGATCTGGCTCATCACCAGACCACCGACCATACAGACGCCCAGCGGGCGGCGCAGTTCTGCCCCGACGCCAGTACTCAGCATCAGCGGCAATGCCCCCAGCAGCGCGGCCAGCGTGGTCATCAGGATCGGGCGAAAACGCAGCAGGCAGGCCTGATAGATGGCGTCGTACGGCGTCATCCCTTGCTCACGCTCGGCAGCCAATGCAAAGTCGATCATCATGATGGCGTTCTTTTTCACGATGCCGATCAGCAAGATGATGCCGATAATGGCGATCACATCCAGCTCATGGCCGGAGAGCATCAGTGCCAGCAGGGCCCCGACACCGGCGGTGGGCAGGGTCGAAAGAATGGTCACCGGGTGGATAAAGCTCTCATACAGCACGCCCAACACAATATACATCGCGACCACCGCCGCCAGGATCAGCCACAGCGTGCTGCCAAGGGCAGCCTGAAATGCCAACGTGGCCCCCTGGAACTGGGTGGTGATGTCTTTGGGCATGTTGAGATCTTTCTCAGCCTGAGTAATGGCCTCTACCGCTTCCCCGAGCGAGTAATTACCGGCCACGTTAAACGACACGGTGGCCGACGGGAACTGATCGAGATGGTTGATCGACAGCGGGCCAAAGCGCTCCTCTATTTTGGCGATGGTGCTTAATGGCACGATGGTGCCGTTGCTGCTGATCAGGCGGATATCGTTTAACGCTGAAAGCCCTGGTGTGCTGGAGACATCATGCTCCAGTACCACCCGATATTGGTTTGCCTGGGTGTAAATGGTTGAGATCAGGCGCTGGCCGAAGGCGTTATACAGCGCGCTGTCGACATCGCTCATGGTGATGCCAAGGCGCGAGGCCGAGTCTCGGTCGACATTCACATAGGCCACCAGCCCCTGATCCTGCCAGTTGCTGGTCACTTCGGCCAGTTGCGGGGCCTGCTGCAATTCGGCCATCAACTTCGGCACCCACAGGCTGAGGTCATCCAATGACATCGCCTGAAGGGTGAACTGGTACTGCGTGCGGCTCACCTGGGTGTCGATGGTCAGATCCTGCACCGGTTGCAGATACAGCTTCAAGCCGGGGAACTGCGCCGTCTGTTGCTGCAGGCGGGTAATGATCGCCGGGATGCGATCGCTACGTTCGCTCAGCGGTTTAAGGTTGATCTGCAAACGGCCGCTGTTGAGCGTGGCGTTGCTGCCGTCCACGCCAACAAAGGACGTCAGGCTTTCTACCGCCGGATCCTTGAGAATTTCGGCAGCAACCTGCTGCTGGCGCTCGGCCATGTTACTGAATGAAACGCTCTGTGGCGCTTCCAGCGTACCCTGAATAATGCCGTTATCCTGCACCGGGAAGAAGCCTTTTGGCATCAGCAGATACAGCAACACGGTCAGCGCCATGGTGCCGAAGACGACGCCTAACGTCAGCCACTGATGGTTCAGCACCACTTTCAGCCACACGCCGTATTGGGCGATCACCCGGTCAAAGAAACGCTCGCAAGCACGAGAGAAACGGTTTTGCTTACGCAGCGATTCGTGGCTAAGCATCCGGGCGCACATCATCGGCGTCAGCGTCAGCGAAACCAGCGCGGAAATCAGGATCGCCACTGCCAGCGTCACCGCAAACTCTCGGAACAGACGGCCAACGATATCGCCCATAAACAGCAGTGGGATCAGCACCGCTACCAGCGAGAAGGTCAGCGAGATAATGGTAAAGCCGATCTCTCCTGCCCCTTTCAGCGCCGCGTCGAGCGGTTTTTCACCTTTTTCGATATAGCGCGAGATATTCTCGATCACCACGATGGCGTCATCCACCACAAAGCCGGTGGCGATGGTCAGCGCCATCAGCGTCAGGTTGTTGATGGAGAAGTCGAGGAAATACATGACGGCAAAGGTGCCCACCAGGGAAAGCGGCACCGCCACGCTCGGGATAATGGTGGCGGGAACGTTACGCAGGAAGACGTAGATCACCATGATGACCAGGGCGATCGCCAGCAGCAGCTCAAACTGTACGTCACTGACCGAGGCCCGGATGGTGGTGGTGCGGTCGGTCAGCACCTTCACATCTACCGACTTTGGCAGGCTCTTGATCAGCTCTGGTAGCATCTCGCGAATACTGTCGGCGGTGGTGATCACGTTGGCACCCGGTTGGCGCTGAATATTCAGCACGATGGCCTGTTCTTTATTGGCCCATGCCGCCAGGCGGTTGTTCTCTGCGCCTTGCTCAATGGTGGCGATATCTTGCAGGCGGATGGCTGCTCCGTTCTGATAGGCGATAATCAGCTGACGGTAATCCTCAGCGGTTTTCATCTGATCGTTGGCAGAGAGTGTGACCGAACGCGTCGGGCCGTCCAGGCTACCTTTGGCCGAGTTGACGTTGGCGTTACTGATGGCGGTGCGAATGGTTTCGCTATCCAGCCCATAGGCGGCGACCGCCGTAGCATTGAGTTTCACCCGTACGGCCGGGCGCTGGCCGCCGGAGATGGTGACCAGACCGACCCCGGTAACCTGCGAAATCTTTTGCGCCACCCGGGTTTCCACCATGTCTTCTACCTGGGTCATCGGCATGGCGGTCGAGGTGACGGCCAGCGTCAGGATCGGTGGATCGGCCGGGTTAACCTTGCTGTAAATCGGCGGGTAGGGCAGATCGTTGGGCAGCAGGTTGGTGGCGGCATTGATGGCCGCCTGCACTTCCTGCTCGGCAACGTCCAGCGGCAGTTCAAGCTGGAATTGTAGGGTGATCACCGAGGCGCCACCGGAGCTCTGCGAGGCCATCTGCTTAAGGCCGGACATCTGGCCAAACTGGCGCTCCAACGGCGCGGTGATCGCCGAGGTGACCACATCCGGGCTGGCGCCAGGGTAGAGTGTGACGATCTGGATGGTTGGGTAATCCACTTCCGGCAGGGCAGAAACGGGCAGTGAGCGATAGCCAATGATCCCGGCCAGCATGATAGCCAGCATAAACAGCGTGGTGGCTACTGGGCGAAGAATAAACAGGCGGGAAGGCCCACCTCCGCTATGTGGGGACATCGACTGCATCAGGAGTTCCCCTGAGGTTTAGCGCGGTGCTTCGGTTGTTCTGCATTCGGGGTGGCCGTCGATGTATGAGGGGCCACCACTTCAACCTGCATGCCTTCGGTCAGGCGGTCGATCCCGTCGGTGACGACGCGGTCGCCCGCATTGACCCCGGCACTAATGACCACCTGCTGGCTATCCTGAATACCGGCGGTCACCCGATGTTTGCTGACCTTATTGTCTGCGCTCAGCAGCCAGACGAAGTTACCTTCGTTGCCCATTTGCAGCGCGGCGGTGGGGATCACCACCGCATTTTGCAGGGTGGCAACCTTCAGCCGGGCGTTAACGAACTGATTCGGGAACAGCGCATCGTCCTGATTGTCGAAGCGAGCCTTCAGTTTGATGGTACCCGTCGCGGTATCGATCTGGTTATCCAGGCTCAATAACTCACCGGTGGTTAACAACTGCTGGTTGGTGCGGTCCCATGCCTCGACGCTCACGGGGCCAGCTTTCTGTGCTTTGACCAGATCGGCGATATTGCTCTCCGGTAGGGTAAAGACTACATCGATCGGATGCGTTTGGGTGATCACCACGATGCCGGTAGTGCTGCCGCTGGCGATGTAATTGCCCACGTCAACCAGCTTAAGGCCCACGCGGCCATCAATCGGTGCGGTGATCTTACTGTAGGTTATTTGCAGTTTGGCGCTGTCCACCGCCCCTAGATCGGCCTTGATAGCCCCTTCGGTCTGGCGAACCAATGACTCCTGGGTATCCAGTTCCTGGCGCGATACCAGATTGGTTTTTGCCAACTGTTGGTAACGGGCGAGGTCGCGTTTGGCATTGGCCAGCGTCGCCTGATCTTTGGCTAACTGCCCCAGAGCCTGAGTTAATTGTACTTCGTAAGGGCGCGGGTCGATCTCAACCAGCAGGTCTCCCGCCTTGACCTGTTGGCCTTCGGTAAAGTGTATCGCCATCAATTGACCATCGACGCGGCTGGTGACGGTCACGGTGTTGGCCGCGGTGGCGGTGCCCAATCCCGAGAGGAAACGCGGCACGCTCTGCACTGTGGCGGTGGCGGCCTGCACTGGAGACATGGGAGACCCTCGTCTACCACCGGCTCTGCCTGCGGCTCCTGCTGGGCCTGAACCTGCCTGCTGCGCACCCGGCGCTGCACCGGTAGCCTGTGGCGCGCTAAAGTGACGCCAGATCAGAATGGCGCCAAGCACCACGATAACTATGGCTAGCAGGCGCAAGAGCAGTGTGCGGCGTTTGGGTTTTGTATTCATGGCGTTGGGCATTCTCTCCAGAGACAGTCGTGCGGGCAATCAGTTGCCAAAAGTGATACTCCTTACAGGATACTAGTTTAGCGAGCCGTCACGGTGTAAAAATGAAGGAAATATGGAGGAAGCGTCAGGTTTGTCGGCAGAGAATGTCTATTTTACCAAAACCACGCTTAGCTAGACATTTTCTGACATATAACCGATTCGTTTTAGCGTTCCAGCCGTTTTCGCGCTAATAATTTAGGGCGAATATTTCCTTTTCCCTCAGGAGCCACATCATGAGCAAGAAACCGTTGGGCCGTTCCGGCATTCAGGTCCCGCAACTGACCTTTGGCGGCAACGTGTTTGGTTGGACTGCAGACGAGGCCACGTCTTTCAGCCTGTTGGATGCGCTGGTAGCCAATCAGCTGAATTTTATTGATACCGCCGACGTTTATTCGAGCTGGGCGCCGGGCAACCAAGGTGGTGAGTCAGAAACGGTGATTGGTCACTGGCTGAAGAAAAGCGGCAAGCGCGACCAGGTGATCATCGCTACCAAGGTGGGAAAACCGATGGGCGAGGGCAAACAAGGCTTGTCGCCACGCTATATTCGTCAGGCCGTAGAGGCTTCGTTGCGCCGCCTGCAAACCGATTATATCGATCTTTATCAGTCCCATGATGATGACCAGGACACTCCGCTGGCGGAAACTCTGTCTGCATTTGATGAATTGATCAAAGCCGGGAAAGTGCGTGCCATTGGCGCTTCCAACTATCAGGCAGACCGGCTGGTGGAAGCACTGAAAGTCAGCGAGCAAAACGGACTGGCGCGCTATGAAACCCTGCAGCCGGAATATAATCTGTATGCCCGTGAAGGTTATGAGCAGGCGCTGGAAGCGGTGGCGCAGCAACAGGGGCTGGGGGTGATCAACTTCTTCTCACTGGCCAGTGGTTTCCTCACCGGCAAATATCGTAGCGCACAGGACGTGGGTAAGAGCCAGCGCGGAGATACCATTGTGTCGCGTTATCTGAACCCGCGCGGTTTCCGCATTCTGGCAGCCCTCGATCTGCTGGCAGAGAAGCACCAGACTACACCCGCACAGATCTCGTTGGCCTGGCTGATTGCTCGCCCAAGCATCACCGCGCCCATCGTCAGCGCCACCTCGTTAACCCAGTTGGATGAGTTGGTGAGTGCCACTCGGCTCCAATTGGCCGCCGAGGATATCAAGGCGCTGGATGAGGCAAGTGCCTGGTAAGGCCCCTAACATCAATTATTATTCAATGAGTTATTATCACCATTACTTGTTTGGCGACAGCTTACGATACAACACATGCTTGCGTAGTGGATGGCCCAGCGGTAAACGGGGATGCTCGAAGGTTTCACCGCTGAAGGTCATCCCGATGCGCTCCATCACCCGGCGGGAAGGGAGATTAATTTCAGCGGTAAAGGACACCACCTCTGGCAGTTGCAGCCTATTGAAAGCGATATCCAGTGCGCAACGTGCCGCTTCGCTGGCATAGCCTTGGCCCCAATGCTCCTTCGCCAACCGCCAGCCAATTTCCACGCAGGGCGAGCAGGGCAGATCGTCGCCAGGAATGGCTAGCCCGACAAAGCCGATAAAGGCAGCCTGATGCTTCACCTCGACGGCCCATAGCCCCCAGCCGTGTTGTTGCATAAATTGGCGGATACGATTGGCCTGGGCGTCGCTTTCAGCTCTGCTTAGCGTTGCCGGGAAGTATTTCATCACCTCAGGAGCGCTATTGAGCGCGGCAAAGGCGGGCAGATCGCTATCTTGCCAACCGCGCAGCAGCAATCTAGGTGTTTCACCAGTGATGATAGCCATAATGCTCCATTGTCAGGGGCGTTAGCCGCCCCTGCGTTAATCAACGAAACAGCGTCTGCGCCCAGCGTGCCAACCCGGCGGTGACCGAGCCAAAATCGTTGCCACCGACGATCGGGATCCCCGGCAACTGCTGTTGCAGTGCAGTTCTCAGCAGTGGTGAGCGCGCGCTACCACCGGTCAGGTAAATGACCTGCGGCTTACTTTGGCTGGTAGCCAGAGCGGCGCTAACCTGTTCCTGGATACGTAGCAGAGGTTGGGCAATGGCATCGGCCAACTGCTCCTGGCTGATCGTTTCTGCCAGCTCCGGCTGCACAAAATCCAGTTGAGCGCTGATGCTTGCCTGACCCGATAGCGCGATTTTACTCTCTTCCGCCGCACGTACCAGCCGATAGCTCAGGCGCTGCTGATGTACTTTCAACAGACGTTTCACCTTCTCGGGTTCGGCAGCGTCGCGGATCAGATCGCGCAGCATACGGCCATTGGCCGTGCTGTAGAAATCGATTTGGGCCGGGACGTCGTTGGTCGCTACCGCGTTCCAGTAAGGCAATGCAGGCATGGCAATGCCTTTCTCGGTTTCACCGCCCATACCGAACAGCGGCATCAGCTGTTTGAACGCCAGCATGATATCCAGATCGTTACCGCCTACGCGGCAACCGCTGTGCCCCAACAGGCTCTGTTGGCGATCGGCACGATCGCGCCATTGTGGCCCCATCAACAGCACCGAGCAGTCGGTGGTGCCGCCGCCGATATCGACTACCAGCACGGTTTTCTCTTCGCTTAGCGTCGCTTCAAAGTCCAGCCCGGCGGCAACCGGTTCGAACTGAAACTCGATCTCTTTGAAACCGGCCCGCTGTGCGGCGCGGTGCAAAATCCCCTGCGCCTGCTGGTTAGCCTCTTCACCGCCGGTGCCCTGGAAGTTGATCGGGCGGCCAATGACGGCCTGATCGATGCTGGTTTGTAACACGCTTTCCGCCTGGCGCTTGATGTGGAACATCATGGCGCACACCAGATCTTCAAATAGCGCAATCTGCTGTGGCTTAAGGCCGTTAGCCCCGAGGAAGGATTTCGGCGAGCGGACAAAATACACTTCTTCCGGATCTTCGATGTAGTGGGCCAGCGCCTGCAGGCCGAACAGCACGCTGTCGCCGTTGACCGGAATATCTTCTTCGCGGTTGAAAGTGATGGCGCGGCGCAGCAGCTGCTGGTTTTCCTCGCTGCCGGTTGGCACCTGCCAGTGGCGATGCAGGCACTCACTCACCGCCTCACGCGTCGGTGCGCACAGCATCGAAGGGAGATACGGTTCGTTGTTTTCCAACGTCAGTAATTCAGGGCCCTGGTCGCGCATAACGGCGACAGAACAGTTGGCAGTGCCATAATCGAAGCCAATAAACATTTTTCGTTCCCCATGCCGATGAAGGGGGGCGACTTTACCCGAGACTGGTCTGCCGAGCAACGAGTGGGCCGCTAACTGGCGAAAAATTTAGCGGCAATCGCGGCGGCATGGTTAACTTGATGGCAGCGATATCAAACAGGTTAATGTCCGATTCCCGCACGTCAGCCACAGGTCCGAGCGCCATAATGAACAAAAAACTGACTCCGAGCGATGCCATGAAGAATCAACAACAGGCGCTGTATAGCGCGCTGAGTGCGCGTGACCGTAAGTTTGACGGACGATTTTTTGTCGGTGTCTCCTCCACCGGTATCTATTGCAGGCCGGTATGTAGTGCCCGCACGCCGAAAATCGAAAATTGTACCTTTTATCCCAGCGCCGCCGCCGCCGAACTGGCCGGTTTTCGCCCCTGCCTGAAATGCCGCCCCGAATTGGCTCCAGGGCTGGCGCTGATCGATCTGGGCAATCGCTATGCTCAGGTTGCGGTTCAGCTGATTGAGCAGGGCTATCTTTCAGAGCATAGCTGTGAACAGCTGGCTACCCGTCTGGGGATTTCCGATCGCCATCTGCGGCGCATTTTTGCCGAGCAGTTCGGCGCTTCCCCCATTGATTACGCCCAGTCGCACCGTCTGTTGCAGGCCAAACGGCTGCTGGCGGATACCGATTTGCCCCTGAGCGAGGTGGCGTTTGCCGCCGGGTTTGGCAGCCTGCGGCGTTTTAATGAGCTGTTTAAGGCCCGTTATCGCCTGATCCCTTCGGTATTGCGCAGCACTGCTGGCCGAAGTGAGCGGGCCGCCACCAGTGGACTGGTATTTCATCTGGGGTATCGGCCACCTTACGATTGGCCGCGTATGCTGGGATTCTTACAGACTCGTGCGGTCAGCGGCGTGGAAAGCGTTGCCGGTCAACAATACTGTCGTTCGATCGCGGTGGATCAGGGCGGCGTCGAATATTGCGGTTGGGTGAGCGTCCAGCCGGAAGAGGCGCGAAACCGGGTGCGGGTGGAAATTGCCCCATCGCTCAGCAGAGTGACGACCGAAGTCCTGCGGCGCATTCGCCAACTGTTCGATCTGGATGCCGCGCCGGACCGCATTTGCGAGGCGTTAGGTACGTTAGCGGCGGATGCGCCCGGCTTACGTTTGCCAGGCTGCGTCAACAGCTTTGAGCAGGCTACGCGTGCGGTGTTGGGGCAGTTGGTCAGCGTCAAGATGGCGGCTACCTTTGCCGGACGGATGGCCGAACGCTGGGGAACGGCGCTGGAGCAGCCGTATGGCGATATCACTCATGTTTTTCCGCAGGCGGTGCGGATCGCCCAGTTGCAACCGGAAGATCTGCGTCCATTGGGCGTACAACTGAAGCGCGCGGCGGCGCTGATTGAAATTGCACGCAGGGTAACAGAAGGGCGTTTGCAGCTGGATAACGTGCTGGATATCGAACAGGGTATCAAGGAGTTAACTTCATTACCGGGGATAGGCAGTTGGACCGCCAGCTATATCGCGATGCGGGCCTGGTCATGGCCGGACGTTTTTCTGGCGGGGGACTATCTGATCAAACAGCGTTTCCCCGGCATGACGCCGCGCCAGATTGAGCGCTATGCCGAACGCTGGCGGCCTTGGCGTTCCTACGCCACCTTGCATCTGTGGCATAACGATCGTTGGGCTCCTTCAGTGAATACCGAAGTAGCCGCCGCTGAGTAACTCGCTCAGCGGTAGCTCCAGCGCAACGGTGTCACCGTCTACCAGATCGACCCCGATGGCTGTCAGCGCACTTAGCGTAACCTGTTGATGTGCAGGCCCGGCTAGAGTTTGAGTATTAATACGTTGCGCGGCACCATGGATCATCGACACCATCAGCTCATCCATTTGGTTACAGTGGACGTCGGTGATAAAACGCTCGTCGATGCGGATGTAATCGATAGTCTGGCCGTTTAATTGATTGAAGGCGTTCAGGTTGCGGCCAAAACCATTGACGATCAGCTTGCAGCCCATCTGCTGCAAACGGCGCATAAAGTCACCGCCGTCCTCTGGGTGATCGAGCACGATGGTCTCGTCCACCATCAGATACAGCGCGCTGGCTGGCAGCACTGAAGCCGCCAGTAACTCCAGCAAATAACTTTGAAAATCAATATCCAGCACGCTATCCGTGGCTAATGGCAGCGCAATGGCCAGCCCCTTGCGGTGTAGAGCCTCTGCGTGTCTTTCCAGTACCTGACTTACCAACCAGCGATCGACATCCGGCAGCAGGCCGTAGAGCTGGGCGGCGGCGAGGAAGGATTCAGCGGCTAGCAGGCGTTCGTCGGGTGGGGTAACGTACAGCTTTAGCTGATAGAAACAGACCGCCTGCGGCGTTTTAGGCGGCGAGGCTGCCCTGACGCGTAACAGCAATTGCTGATTATCGATAATATCTAGTACTTCCTGGCGCGTTAGCAGCTCATGCTGGCGCTCCATCTGCTGTTTTTGCCGAGCTTCATAAATATAAACCTGGCCGCGGCCATGGTGCTTGGCGGTATAACAGGCGATATCGGCCTGTGCCAATAGCTCGCTGCTCTTGCCGCTGGTGGCACCGATTTGCGTAATACCGGCACTGGCTCCGACATGATAAATCTTGCCCGCCCAGCAGAATGAGTGTTCGCCGATTTGCTCGATCATCTTTTGCATCAGTTGCTTGGCCTGTTCCAACGAACAGTCGAACAGTATCAGGCCAAATTCGTCGCCACCGAGCCGTGCCAGGCAGTCGCTGTTACGCAGCTGGCGTTGCATCAACTGGCCAATCTCCCTGAGCAAGGCATCGCCTGCTGCGTGTCCGGCGCTATCGTTAACCGCCTTGAACCTGTCGAGATCGAGGAACACCAGCGAGTGCTGTTGCTGGCTTTCGGCCGCGCTGGCAATGGCGCCCTTCAGCCGCTTTTCGAAGCTGGTACGGTTTTTCAGATCGGTCAGTGCATCGTGTGAGGCGTTGTAGCTGAGCTTTTTCATCAGTTCTCGCGAGGCGCTGACATCCTGCAACACCATCACTGCCCCCATCACCTCGCCCT
This sequence comes from Serratia sp. JSRIV006, assembly GCF_019968685.1. Lineage (NCBI taxonomy): Bacteria > Pseudomonadati > Pseudomonadota > Gammaproteobacteria > Enterobacterales > Yersiniaceae > Serratia > Serratia sp. JSRIV006. The sequence continues at coordinate 4,172,893 of NZ_CP074137.1, read as the reverse complement.
CGATGGTTTTCAGCGGCGATACCGATTCCTGGACGTCGAAGCGGCGGCCGTCGCGGCTATGCAGTACCAGCGCGTATTCTGCTGGCAGGGGAGGACCCTCTTGCAGGCAGTTTTTCACCGGATTTTCTATCTCTGGGCCATCCTTGCCGTCGGTCATCCGTACTACGCCGTTGATCGGCATACCGAGCGCCAACTCCAGCGGCCAACCGCACATTTGTTCAGCTACCGGGTTCATAAAGGTGATGCGCATTTCGCGGTCGGTGGAGATCACCCCTTCGCCGATGGCGTCCAGCGTAATGTGTAAACGTTCCTTCTCTTCGTGCAGCGCTTCGGCCAGCGATTTGATTTCCGTCATGTCGATATTGGTACCGATCATCCGCTTCGGCTCGCCGTGCTCATCGAAAATGGTATTGCCCTGGCCGCGAATATGACGAATTCCCCCCAGCCGGGTCTTGATGCGGAACTCCATCACAAATGGCTGGTGCCGATCGCTGAGCGTAGCCACTTGTCGCCCGATGCGTTCGCGATCTTCCTCCAGCAGTAAAGAGTTCCATAGGGCCAGAGTGGGAGTTTGATCCGGCGTCAGTTCGTACAACTCGAACATCCTTTTGTCCCAGGTGAGCTTATCTCCGTTCAACATCCATTCCCACACGCCGATCCCGCCAGCCTGATTAGCTAGCGTTATGCGTTCCACCAGGCTGCGGTTCTCCGCTTCGGTGCGTTTTAGTTCGTTGATATCTTCTACTTGAGAAATAAAGTACAGCGGTTGGCCCTGCGGATCGCGCACCAGGGATACCGCCAGCAGTGTCCAGACGCTCTCACCGTCGCTACGAATATAGCGTTTTTCCATGGTGTAGCTGCTGATATGGCCATCAAGCAGGTCCTGTAACTGTGTCAGATCGGCATTTAAATCATCGGGATGGGTGATTTCTTGAAACGTCAGGCGGCGCAGGGTTTCTGGGGGATAGCGCAGCAGCTTGCACAGCGCCTGATTGACCTGTAACCATTTCCCTTCTGGTGAGACCAGCGCCATGCCGATGGCTGAATACTCCAACGCATTACGAAAACGCGTTTCACTTTCCACGATATGCTCTTTTTCCACCCGAAAAGCATGCATCACCATCGCCATGGCGTGGGCTGGGATCAGGATCAACATCAGTGGCAGGTAGATTGTCACATCGCTTAAAAACGCCCCGTTCTCTTGAAAATGTAACAGTCCGAGCGAGATCAACACCGTAATCATCAGGGTCGTGGTAAAACAGATGATAAAGGCTTCGAGCCGCGGCAGGCTGATCGCTGCCCACAGCAACGGCAGGATGATAAAGGTAAACGGGAAGGGCATGTTGAGCAGTGCCAGATAGCTGAAGGTCAGTGTTCCCAGCAATACCAACAACAGTTCGAACAGGTTCAGCGTTCTTAACATTGAGCGGCGATAAACCAGCCCGATCGGCGCCAGAGCCAGTACGCCGATCGCCTCGGAAATAAACCAGATGCTGAAGGGTTGCCAAAAGGTTTCCCCAGGCGCGGGCGCTAGTGAGGCTGCCAGCAGTGCGCTGAACATGGGCATGAAGATCACGGCGCAGAACACAAATTTCAACCAGCTTGCCAAGCCGTTCAACGGGTCGTCTGGCTGCAGTATTCGCCGTAGCAGCAGGGTACAGACAGTGGCTTCCAGCAGGTTAATCAGCGTGAGTTTGACCGGGAACCAACTGAGACCGAACAGCAGGAAACTGGCAAGACACATGCCGATCCCGCAGAGGATCAAGTGCAATGGCCAATTGCGCGGTGGCTGGTGGAACATCAGCATGATGACGGCGGCAGTCGGGAACCACAGCGGGGTAAAGTGGCTGGATTCTGCTGACAGCGTCAGGCACAGGTAGGCCAACAGAAATACAATCAGTGCGCTCAGCAACGAGTGGGTGAACAAGACACCTTTAGCTTTGAGTGGGTGCTGCGTTGCGCTGAGATCCATCGGTAACCTTCACTTTGTGCTATCGACCACTAAACCCCGCCGCCATAGGGAAGTACAGCGGACGAGGAATACCTATCCAAGTATATACCCAACCTCTATCAAGACACACCGTTGCGATTCGGCACTTTCTCCGCAAGGGAAACCAGCGATTTGCTCTGGTCGAGCTAGCGGTGACACTGACTAAAGCAGAAACACGGTTGCCAGCCCCAGGAAGATAAAGAAGCCACCGGTATCGGTCAGGGCAGTGATCAGTACGCTGGAGCCCACGGCAGGATCGCGGCCCAGTTTGAGCATGGTCATCGGTATGATCACCCCCATTAGCGCGGCTACCAGCAGGTTCAGCATCATGGCCAGCGTCATCACGCCCCCCATTGCCAGGTCGCCATACAGCAGATAGGTGACCAGCCCCATGATGCCACCCCAGACGATCCCGTTGATGATGGCTACGCCCAGCTCTCTGAACAACAGGCGTGAAATATTGCCCTCTTCGATCTGATGCAGCGCCAGCGCGCGCACGATCATGGTAATGGTCTGGTTGCCGGTATTGCCGCCGATACCGGCGACGATAGGCATCAAGGCGGCCAGCGCCACCAATTGTGAAATGGTGTGTTCAAACAGGCCAATGACCCTGGAGGCGATAAAGGCGGTACAGAGGTTGATGGCCAGCCAGGCCCAACGGGTTTTCACTGCCTTGCTGACCGGGGCAAACACGTCTTCTTCCGGGCTTAATCCGCCCATGCGACGCAGAGTGGTATCGCTTTCTTCGTTAACCACGTCAACGATCTCTTCGATGGTTAACCGCCCCATCAGTTTGCCTTTGGCATCGATCACCGGGGCGCTGATCAGGTCATAACGTTCGAACGCGCTGGCCGCCGCTTCGGCTTTGTCTTCCGGCTGGAAGGTGGTGGGATCGCTATCCATCACCTTAAACACCGGGGTTTGCGGATCGTTAAGCAGGATCGCGGTCAGCGGCAGCTCGCCTAACAGGGTATTTTTGCGGTCGGTGACGAACAGCTTATCGGTGGCGTCCGGGATGGTTTTGCGTTGACGCAGGAAGCGGTGTACGGCCCCCAAAGAGACATCAGGGCGTACCGAGACCAGTTCAAAGTCCATCATCCAGCCGACGGTATCCTTACCGTAATGGACCATCTCGCGCACCTGCTCACGCTGCTCTGGCTCCAGTGAGGTCAGCAGGCGGCCCATCAGGTTACGTGGCAGGTATTGCGCCAGATAGGCCTGTTCATCGACATCCAGGGTTTTGATCGCCTTGAGCAGGTCTTTATCGCTCATCTCTTCGATCAGGCTATCCCAGACGGGTTCGGCAACTTCTACCAGGGTTTGGCCGCGCTTGTTGTTATCCACCAGCCGCCACAGCGCCAGGCGTTCATCTTGTGGCAGCGCTTCTAGCAGGTCCGCCAGGTCAGCGGCGTGCATATCTTGCAGCAAGTGGGTGATTTCGGCGGTATGATTAAGCAGTTCGCCTTCGCTGAGTTGCTTTTCATCCCCTGAGCGGCCAAGAATGCCGTCAACCAAAGGGGTATTATTTAACAGTAGGCTTAGGATGCGCTGACGATACTCAGCGACTTTTTTGACGTTATGTGTTGCGGCGGACATGGAATTCCTTAACGCTGACTTGGCACACCGGGTTCCTTTTAGACTATCTTTAAAAGATAGAGCATAGCGGCAGTTGGCGTGATTTTTATCAATCTGATGGTGCAGGGTCAGCAGCTTTGGCGTGCCAGTGACTCAGGGTGATGGTCGCTTGGTAGGGCAAGATAATCACCGATTATCCACGCGGGCTTCCTGGGTCTGCGGTTCAGGCAGCGATCTTTTTTCCTGATGATGGGGAATAGCGGCAATGGCGGCATACAGCAGGCGACCGACTAGAATGATGAAACTGATCAGCAGCACGACTTTGGTCATGCGCCCGGTTGTGGTCTTTCTCATGGTTCATTGAGCCCGTCGGTTTTTCCCATTGGCATTGTTCAAGCACCCTGTTGGGGCTGCCGCTGGAAAATGATGGTGGCGATTACTGTTGTTTGACACATGCCTGCCATGACTAACATTGATTTAAATTGTAAATGGAATTCTAGGCTCTGATGACAAAAGATGTCCATTTATTTCCGTGCGTTTGATCGAGCAATTTAGCTGGGGTTTATGTCCACCACTTTTTAAGTGGTTACTCGAAATGCACGGGATATAGATTTTGTCTGATTTTTTGTTGTGTATTAATAGGTTATTATCGGCCTATGACGTGTCATATGGATTTTTATTAGCCTTTTCTCTATTAATTGATCGTGGTCAAATCTTAAGCTATCGCAGAGAATAGAATTCACAGCCATTCTTGATGCTGGAACCGTATGTCTCAGCTTGCTCCCCGAATGGTTCTGTGGTGGGATCGGATCCTGCTTTCTCTGCGATTTAAAACGCTTAAGCGACGAAGTGAATCACGCCTTAGCGGATACTGTGTCTTGATGGGTATTTTAAAGTTCTGGAATAATTTACGTGACCGTTGGTGGGGGCAGCCTATTGTGCTGAGCCTACTGCTGGTGCCGCTTGCAGGCTGGCTATCGCCGCGCCTGATGCTGCCTGATGGCAAAGTGTATCTGGTTTATCTACCGCTAGTGGTCTGCTTTTCTTTGCTGATGGTTTATGACTGGCGTGCCATGCCTGGCATCGCTTTGGCTATCCTTATCCGCTATTCCAACCGCGCCGGCGGCAGCGAAGTCGACGTGATCATGACGTTGCTGTATGTGGGATGTCTGAGCATTTGCTGGTGGGGCTATCGCTGCCAGTCGCAGCGCCACTGGTGTGTGGGACTCACCGAGTTGAAGCTGGGTAAACACCGGCTTATCTGGCTGGTGCTGATGCCGCCAGTGCTGTTTATTTTTGGTTTACAGCTGGTTATCGGCCTCGATTTGTTGCCGGACGAACTCGGCATGCTTTCCGGAAGCGGTAATCACCTGCATGCACTGATAAACTTTCAGGCCATTCTGATTGGCTGCCTGTCCTCCATGCAACTGTTCTATTTCGTCTTACGGATCATTAAGAACCCCAAGTTTGCTCGCGTACTGCTGGGAAGGATCCGTCGTGAGATGGCGCCATCGGTTAAAAAAAGTGAGCTGCAGCTGTGGGTCGTGGTGCTGCTTGCCTTGGTCGTGGTGCTTGCCTACCACACGGCTGATACCAATGCCATGCAGGTGCCCGACTACAGCCTGACGCTGTTATTGCCAGTAATGCTGTATAGCGCCATGCGCTTTGGCTACCTGTTCAACTGTATTATCTGGGCGGCAACCCTTCTGGTGCTGTTCTTTAACTATCCGGGTTATGTGCAATGGGACAGCCTGCTGCATAACCTGACCATGATCTCGTCAATGATGCTGGCGTTCACCCTCAGTATTTTGCTGACATCTGCGGTGCATACTCGCCAGCGGATGGACCATGCGAAGGCGCAAAGCGCCTCGTTAAAAGATCCGGTCATCGGCTTACCCAACCTGCGTGCATTGAAGCGCGATCTGGCCAAGGTGCCGCGTTCGACGCTGTGTTTCCTGCGGATTTCCGAGCTGGATTTGCTCAGCCGTAACTATGGCATGCAGTTGCGCATCCGGTTCAAACAGAAGCTGGCGAGCAGCCTGCGCACGGTGCTGGAGGAAGGGGAGGACGTCTATCACCTGCCGGGGTACGATCTGGTGCTGCGGCTCAACGGTTCCGACGGTGAGGCCCGGGTGGCCAAAATCCACAGCACGCTGGAGAAGTTTCGTCTGGTGTGGAACGGTCTGCCAATCCATCCACCGCTGGGAATTAGCTACTGTGGAGTCTATTCGGAAGTGGAACACCTGCATCTGTTACTGGGGGAATTGAGCTCGTTGGCGGAAATGTCTCTGACCAGTGGCCGGCCTGAAAACGTGCAGAACGATCATCATGTGGTTCAGGATGAAATCAAGCGCAAGGTCGCCTTGTTACACTGGGTACAACGCTCGCTGGATAATGACGGTTTCATGTTGATGGCTCAACCGATTGTCGGGGTTCGCGGCGATTCTTACCATGAGATCCTGCTGCGTATGCTGGATGATGAAGGGAACGTTATTCCTCCCAACGAATTCCTGCCGGTGGTGCATGAATTCGGGTTGGCTTACCAGTTGGATATGTGGGTACTGCGCCAAACCTTGCAGTTTATGGAGCTCTATCGCGAAGGTATGCCTAGCGCGCGCTTTGCCGTGAATCTGTCACCGTCCTCGCTGTGTCGCCCAAGCCTGTGCCAAGACGTGCGCGATGCCTTGCGGCAATACCAGATTGAGCCTTATCAACTGGTGTTGGAAGTGACGGAGTCTCATCTGGTGCAGGATGTGAAATATGCCAAAAATTCGCTGAAAGAGCTGCGTCAGTTAGGTTGCCGTATTGCCCTGGATGATTTTGGCACCGGCTATGCCACCTACGATCGACTGAAGGAGCTGCATGTCGATATCTTGAAGATCGACGGCAGTTTTGTGCAGGATATGCTGACCAGCAAAGTGGATTACCAGATCATTGCGTCAATCTGCAAGGTGGCGCTGATGAGAAGGTTGTCGATTGTGGCGGAATATGTTGAGTCGCCCGAGCAGCGCGATGCGCTTAAAAGCCTCGGCGTGGATTATATGCAGGGCTACTTTATCGGCAAACCTCAATTGTTGGCGTCTCTAGTGCCGATGGAGGCACAACCGGAAGACGAAGAGTCTGACTGAGAACGTGGCCCCTCACCCTAACCCTCTCCCTGTACAGACCGGGGACATCATGAACACTTGTTCGGGGACATGGTAGACACTTACAACATAGGTATGAGTACTTCTGAGTGGAGTTGCTTATGCCGTGGGATGAGAGATCTGCCATGTCATTACGTACCGAGTTTGTGCTTTTCGCCTCGCAAGAAGGCGCTAATATCCGTGCGCTATGCCGCCAGTTCGGCATAGCGCCTGCTACCGCATACAAGTGGTTACATCGCTGGCAGTCTGATGGGAGGGCCGGTCTGAACGAACGTTCTCGAGTGCCACACCATTCCCCCAGCAGAACCTCTGACACCGTTGTCCAACATCTCCGCGCTGCGCACCTGACCCATCCGATGTGGGGCGCGCGCAAGCTCAAGCGGTGGCTCGAGATGCAGGGGCATACGTTACCGGCCGCCAGCACCGTGCATAACCTCATGCGCCGCCATGACCTGCTACCGGGCGGTCCGTCACCGACGCCCACCGTCGGACGCTTTGAACATGACGCACCGAACCGACTCTGGCAGATGGACTTTAAAGGCCACTTCCCCTTCGCCGAAGGGCGTTGTCATCCGCTGACCTTGCTGGATGACCATTCGCGCTTCTCGCTCTGTCTGGCGCACTGCCCGGACGAGCGACGTGTCACCGTGCAGTCACAGTTGATAGCGGTGTTCGAACGTTATGGCTTGCCGGAGAGAATGACCATGGATAATGGTGCCCCCTGGGGCGACACGACGGGCAGTTGGACCGCGCTGGAACTGTGGCTGATGCGTCAGGGTATCCGGGTGGGTCACTCTCGGCCTTATCATCCTCAGACTCAGGGTAAGCTGGAGCGCTTCCACCGCAGCCTGAAGGCAGAGCTCCTGCAGGGACGGTGGTTTACCCATGCCGCGCAGTTGCAGGAGGTGTTCGACGCCTGGCGAAATACCTACAACCTGGAGCGTCCACACGAAGCCCTGTCAATGGCGGTACCGGCGTCCCGTTATCAGCCTTCATCGCGACAGTACAATGGCAATCCGGCGGCAGCCGAGTATGACGAGGGGGTTTTGGTCAGGAAAGTGGATGTCAGTGGAAAACTGAGCCTGAAAGGGATGGGTCTGAAAGTGGGCAAGGCCTTTATCGGTGAATATGTCGGACTGAAGGAAAGTGAGAGAGAGGGCTACTACGAGGTATGGTGGTACAGCACGAAAGTGGGGACGATCGACCTGAGAAATAGGTCGATCATCATGGGTAAAGGATGTTAAAAAGTGTTCACCATGTCCTTGAACACCTGTCTACCATGTCCCCGGTCTGTACACTCCCACAGGGAGAGGGAACCGATCGAGCGTGGTTGAAATGGTAGTGATTCATCTTGGATGAGAGACGATCGAGTACGCTGATTTTTCTGCGCCATGCTCCATCTTTGTTCTTCTTACTCCGTATTTACAGCACACCGGTCAGCTCCCTCTAGTACAGGGAGAGGGGGACCGGGCGAGTACGCTGATTTTTCTGCGCCATGCTCCATCTTCGTTCTTCTTACTCCGTATTTACCGAAGCAGCACAGTCCAACCAAGCACTCCGGTCAGCTCCCTCATCGGGTACGCTTACATCATCCTCGTTCTTCTTACTCCGTATTTACCGAAGCAGCACAGGCCAACCAAGCGCTCCGGTCAGCTCCCTCTCCCTGTGGGAGAGGGTTGGGGTGAGGGGTTACGCGGCAGGTTTTGTGTCTGCGTCCTGCTCGCCTTCTTCTTCTATCACCAGTTTCCAGCCAACCACGTCATTCCAGTATTCCTGCTCACGCTCAAAATCGAGCTGTACCAGGTTGTTCTGCGACAGATAGCCCGCCGGGAAGCGCAGCGTCCAGTGATTGTCATCCGTGACCAGGCGCAGGGTTTCCGGCGTGGTGGTGGCCTGACGCTGATTGTTAAGCAGGGTGCTCAGGCGTAACAGCTGGATCAGCGGCAGATAGTACTTCTTCTTGAACAGGTTCAAGCGGGGTAACTCTTCGAGCTTGATCGCTTTACGCTGGAAACGCACCAGCGCTGACAGCAGCAACTGCTGCTCCTGGTTGAAGCCTGGCAGGTTGGTATTTTGCAGAATATAGGCGGAGTGGCGGTGCATACCGCTGTGGTTGATGCTCAGCCCCACCTCATGCAGCATGGCGGCCCATTTCAGCAGCGCTTCCAACTGTGGCTGCACCAGCTTGGTGTTTTGCGCCATCCACTGAGCGTACAACAGCTCGGTGGTTTCGAGCACGCGCTTGGCCTGCTCGCGGTCAATATTATAGTGATCGGCCAGACTTTTGGCCGTGCGGCTGCGAATATCCTGGTGGCGGAAGCGGCCCTCCATTTCATACAACACGCCTTCGCGCAGGGCACCGTCGGACAGACGCAGATCGCGGATTGCCAGCGCATCAAATACCCCACACAGGATCGCCAGCCCCGGCACAAATACCGATTGGCGATCTTCCGACAGGCCCGGCAGGCTCAGGGCGCTGAAGTTTTTAAACTGCACCACTTGCTCAACCAGCAACTCCAGCCGTTCAAGGGTAATCAAACCGTCTTTTTCACCCATGGCCACCAAAACTTCGTGAGCGGCCTTGATGGTGCCAGATGCCCCCAAGGCATATTGCCAGCCCTGGATGCGGTATTGCCAGGCCAGGGTTTCCAATTTTTGTGCGGCGGCCAGGCGTGCTCGTTTAAAGTTGGTTTTGCTGATCTCCCCTTCAGGGAAGAACAGGTGGGCAAAGCTCACGCAGCCCATGCGGCGGCTCTCTGCCAGCAGAGGCTCGAAATCCTCCCCGATCACCAGTTCGGTAGAGCCACCGCCGATGTCGATCACCAGCTTGCGGCCTTTTTCCGGCTGAGTATGCTCGACCCCCATAAAAATCAGACGGGCCTCTTCCTGCCCGGCGATGATTTCGATCGGATAAGGGATCACTTTTTCCGCCCGCTTGAGGAACACTTCGGCATTCACCGCCTGACGCAGGGTGTGGGTACCCACGATGGTGACGTTATCCGCTGGGAACCCCTGTAATCGCTCGGCGAACAGCGCCAGGCAGGCCAAGCCCCGCTCCATGGCTTCTTCACTGAGCACGTTGTTGCTATCCAATCCATCGGCAAGGTGTACCCGCTGTTTTAAACGGCCTAACACCTGTAAGGCGCCGTTAACGACGCGGGCGATCACCATATGGAAACTGTTCGAGCCAAGATCGATGGCAGCGATTTCCTGTGGCTTATTATTGGTTACAGTGCTTTTTAGCGGCATAGTGGCTGGCCTAGTTGTCCGGTTGTTCCAGAGCTTTTAAATACTCATAAATGGCCACCTGTGCACGGACCTTACGGCGATTGCCACGCGGTACATACTGGTTGCTCAGTTCTTTATCGATATAGCGGGCCTTGACCGTATCGCTAAACAGCAGCTCCAGAATGTCCAGAACGCGCTGTTTGAGCGCCGGATCCAGCAGCGATACAGCCACTTCGATACGGTAATCTATGTTACGGGTCATCCAGTCGGCGGAAGAGAGATAAACCCGTTTGTCACCTTTGTTTTCGAAAACGTATACCCGATCGTGTTCCAGATAACGGTCGACGATGCTGATAACCTGAATATTGTCACTAATTCCCGGCAGGTTGGGGATCAGCGAACACATGCCGCGCACCAACAGACGGATTTTCACGCCGGCAGCGGCAGCGGTATATAACCGATCTACCAGCCCTTTATCCACCAGATTATTTATTTTCAACATAATAGCGGCGTTTTCACCGGCTAATGCGTTGGCAATTTCACGATCGATCAGATCGTACAGCATGCGGCGGGAGTTCTGCGGCGAAACCATCAGGTTGTCGAAGGAGACCGGCCGGTACGGATTTTCAATAAAATTGAATACCCGGCGTACTTCGTTAGTGATGCGTGAATCGGCGGTCAGCAGCGAGTAGTCGGTGTAGATACGGGCGGTTTTTTCGTTAAAGTTGCCGGTACCAATATGAGCATAGCGCACAATATCGTCGCCTTCACGGCGCGAGATCAGGAATAGTTTGGCGTGAATTTTCAGCCCCGGAGCGGAGAAGATCACGTGCACCCCGGCCTCGGTCAAGCGTTTGGCCCAGTGGATATTGGCCTCTTCGTCGAAGCGTGCCTGTAGCTCGACTACCACGGTCACTTTCTTGCCGTTATGCGCCGCATGGATCATCGATTCGATAATGCGTGAGTCTTTGGCTACCCGATAGATATTGATTTTTATCGCCAGCACGCTGGGATCGAACGACGCCTGACGCAGCAGCTCCAGCACGTGTTCAAAGGTGTGGTACGGGTAGTACAGCAGCACGTCTTTTTCGCGGATGGCATCGAAGCCGTTGCGGAATTTATCGAACCAGATATGCCGCAGGCGCGGTAGCGGGCGGTTGACCAGATTGGCCTTGCCGACGTTCGGGAAACTGATGAAGTCTTTAAAATTGTGGTAACGGCCACCGGCGATCACCGAGTCGTAGTTGGATATCCCCAGCTTGTTACGCAGCAACTCCACCATCTCGTTGGGCATATCGCGCTGATACACAAAGCGTACCGGCTCAGCGGTCAGGCGTTGTTTCAGGCTCGACGACATGAGTTCCAACAGGCTGGATTCCATTTCGGTCACCAGATCGTATTCTGCATCGCGCGTCATTTTCATCGAATAGGCGTTGAGCGCATCATAGTCGAAGAAGCCCTTGAAGATGTCGTCCAGGCAATAGCGCAGGATGTTGTCCAGCAGGATCATCGGCTTGCGTCTGCGGGGGGCTTCCGGCGGCAGATTGACGAAGCGGGGCACTTTGTCGGAAGGAATTTCCAGTAACGCATAATCGATGCGCGTACCGCGAATGATCTCCACCGCCAGATAGGTGTAATCGTCCTTCAGGAACTGCACCAGATTGGTGTCGTGATTGATCAGGATCGGCGTGATGTGCTGGCGCAAATGATGCTTGAAGTATTGCCGCAGCCAGATTTGCTGGTTCTCCGACACCTGACGCTCGTTGATCAGGAAGATCTGGTTGCGCGCCATCTCCAGCAGCAGATCGTTGTACAGGCTGTCGAACTCCTGATCGGTCTTCAGCACCTTGGCCTGAATTTTTTTCAGCAAATGACGTGACGCGCCACCTGAACCCTGTTCTTCGCTGATCAAGATGCGCCGTTTCAGATCGGCAAAGCGGACTTTATAGAATTCATCCAGGTTATTGGAGTAAATGCCCAGAAATCGCATGCGCTCAATCAAGGGATTGCTCTTATCTGCGGCTTCCTGCAACACGCGTTCATTAAAGGATAACCAGCTTAATTCTTTATCGATGTAGAGCTTTTCCTGACCCATTGCTACTCCAGTTCAATTTTAGAAAAGGATCGGACTTATCGCCGAATACCGCTCTAGTGTCCTTCTTCATTATTGCGAGAGATTGACAACAATGTCCAACATATCTGAGGAGTTATCCCGCCGTATTGCCCGCCGCAAATTGTTATTCCTCCAGCATGGCTCCCGGCAACTTTGTCATGCAAACGTCACAAAACTGACATAAGATGCCCGGTTATCTTTGGGTGCAAGCCCGACAACGGAACCGACGACAGGCAAATGGCACAGACAACGCTTAACCGACATCCCCGCGATCGCCTGCGTGCGCACGTTGATCGTGGCGTACAAGGAGCCGTGACCGTCAGCGGGCTGCTGGTATTGATGACGCTGATGCTGATCTTTGTCTATCTATTGCTTTCGGTTTTACCGCTGTTCAAACCGGCCTCGCTAGGCACTTCACGCGTATTGCCAATGAGCTACAGCTCCCCGGCGCTGGCTATCGGGATGGACGTACAGCAGCGTATTGGTTATCGCATCGATCGCCAGGGGGAAGGGCATTTTTATCCGTTGCAGGCACCGAACAATACTCCTATACAGCAAACGCTATTGAGCCAGCCAACATTATTGGCTCATGCGGTTGGAGAGCGTGACCTGTTTGCCCTGGCGCGGGCGGATGGCCGATTGATAGTTACCCAGGCCGATTTTGCACCGGCGGGCGGTGGTGAACCGCAGTGGCGCTTTCCGCTGGGGCAGGAGCCCTTGGCGTTTGATCCCCATGGGCAAGCACTGACATTGCTAAGCCTGGCGCAAGTCCGCCGGGGCAACTTCCTGCTGGCGGCGGTAACGGACGATAACCGGCTGCTGTTTGGGCGTTTCAGCCCGACGCTTCAGGGCCAACCCACGGAAATCCCTTTGACCGACGTGCCACAACAACTGTTGCTAACGCCGGATGGCCGCCAGCTTTATCTGTTAACTGGCAACCAACTGGCCCGTTATCAGATTGAAGGGGCGCAGCCGCAGCTGCGAGAGACGCGAACCCTGGGTGAACATCCTCCCTACCGTCTGACGGCGTTGCCGGGGGGGAGCGCATTATTGATCCAGGCTGGCGACGGTAGCCTGCGTGAATGGTTTGACGTGGAGAAAAACCAGCGCTATCAGTTAGCACCGATACAGCAATTTGCCCATCAGACTACCACGCAGGAGTTGTTGGTCGCCGAGCCATATCGGCGGGTATTCGCAACCTTGCAGCCGCAGGGCGAGTTCGCCTTGTTTTCCAGTATCCAGTCCAAGCCGTTGCTGAAGGACAAGCTCCCCGTCAACGTACAACAGATGGCGTTTGCCCCACGTGGCGACGGTCTGTTGCTGGAAACTGCCCAGGGTTGGCAGCATTACGCCGTGGATAATCTCTATCCAGACGTCACCTGGCGTTCCCTGTGGCAGCGGCTGTGGTATGAGAACTACCCTGAACCGGCGTATGTGTGGCAATCCACTTCGGGTGAAGATAGCTACCAGGCTAAATTCAGCCTGATGCCGGTGATCTTTGGCACCTTCAAGGCGGCAGCGTACTCCATGTTATTCGCCATCCCGCTGGCGCTGGCCGGGGCGATCTATACCGCCTGCTTTATGTCGGCAGGGTTAAGGCGGGTCGTCAAACCGGCGGTCGAGGTGATGGGCGCGTTACCAACGGTGGTGATTGGGCTGGTGGCCGGTATCTGGCTGGCGCCGATGATCGAACGTTATCTGCTGGCCGTGTTGGCCTTGCCGTTCCTGTTGGCCGGGGTCGTGCTGTTATGCAGTTGGCTGGTTAACCGATTTACGACGCGGCCTTGGTCACCGGGTTGGGATTTACTGTTGCTGTTACCTGTAGTGGTGCTAACGGTTTGGCTGGCGCTTGCCGTAGGGCCTTGGCTGGAGCTTAAGCTGTTTGGTGAGCCGCTGCATTTCTGGTTGGGCGAGGACTTCGACCAGCGCAATACGTTGGTGGTGGGCGTGGCGATGGGCTTCGCACTGGTGCCGATTATCTTTTCGCTGGCAGAGGATGCGTTGTTCAGCGTGCCTGCCTCGCTTAGCCGGGGGTCATTGGCCCTGGGGGCTACCCAGTGGCAAACCGTGTTGCGCGTAGTGTTGCCTTCCGCCAGCGCCGGTATTTTCTCTGCGCTGATGATCGGTTTTGGCCGCGCGGTGGGGGAAACCATGATCGTGCTGATGGCCACCGGCAACACGCCGCTGATCGACGGCAGCCTGTTCCAGGGCTTACGGGCGATGGCGGCCAATATCGCGATCGAAATGCCAGAGGCCGTCACGGGCAGTAGCCATTATCGGGTGCTGTTCCTGACCGCGCTGGTGCTGTTTATCTTTACCTTTGTGTTTAACACGCTGGCGGAGGCGGTACGTTTACGCTTGCGTAAGCGCTATACGCTGAACCAGGAGACACCATGAGAAGCTGGGTGAAAAGCGGCTCCCCGTGGATTTGGCTGACGGCGGCATCGGTGGCCATCAGCCTGCTGGCGCTGATCGGCATTTTACTGCTGCTGGCCGGGCAGGGGACGCGTTATTTCTGGCCTAGCCCGGTCTATCAGTTCGAGCTGAATCAGACGGCCGCAGGCCCGGTAACGATCGTGGGGGAGCTGTATCAACGGCAGACGATCTCGCGCCAGCAATTGCAAGACGCCGGTGTTGCGTTGCCACCAGGGGAAGCGCAAAGCTTTATCCGCTACCTGATCAAAGTGGGAAACCGGGAAAGCGAAGGGCAGGATTTCCGTACTTTGCTGGCCAGTGACGTCGGTAGAATGACCACCCCACGCGATTTATTAGTGTTGGAGCGTAACAGCAACGGCACCGCGTACGGCTACCTAGCCGGTTTACTGGAGGATGGCCAACCGTTGACCGGCAGCGATCTCAGCCAGGCGTTGCAACAGCGCTTGCCGCAGATTTCGGCGCTGACGCGACAGGCGCGTGATATTCAGTTCCGCGACATGGCGCGGATTAACGAACAGTTTGAACATTTGCGCCTGCATGAAAAGAGCCTGCAGCGTGAGAATAAGCTGGATGCACGTTGGCAAGCCTCTATCCGTGCCGAACGGCAGGAGTTGCAACGCCAATACCGCCAGCTTGCAGGCAAACTGCAAGGGTTGGAACGCGATCGCCAGCGTGATGCCTTGCTGCTGCGTGACATGCACGGGCAGGTTCACACCATTGCCCTGAGCCAGGTGCGCGATGCCTGGTATCCCAATGACATGAGCAGCGGGCAGAAGCTGGCGCATTGGACCAAGCAAGTACAAAAATTCCTGACCGACAGCCCACGAGAAGCCAATACCGAAGGGGGCGTGTTCCCGGCGATCTTTGGTACCGTGTTGATGGTGATCCTGATGTCGATCGTGGTGATGCCGTTTGGCGTGATTGCCGCCGTCTATCTGCACGAGTATGCCGGTAATAATCTGCTGACGCGGCTGATCCGCATCTCGGTAGTGAATCTGGCGGGGGTGCCGTCGATCGTCTACGGGGTATTTGGTCTGGGGTTCTTTGTCTATATGGTGGGGGGCTCGCTCGATCGGCTGTTTTACGCCGATTCCTTGCCGAACCCGACGTTCGGCACACCGGGCGTGCTGTGGGCCGCCTTGACCCTGGCATTGCTGACCTTGCCGGTGGTGATTGTTGCCACTGAAGAAGGGTTGTCGCGTATTCCCGTTTCGTTGCGCCAGGGGTCTTTGGCTCTGGGAGCCACCCGGGCGGAAACGCTCTGGCGGATCGTGCTGCCGATGGCGGCACCGGCGATGATGACCGGCCTGATCCTGGCCGTAGCACGAGCGGCGGGGGAAACGGCACCGCTTATGCTGGTTGGCGTGGTGAAATCGGTACCGGTGCTGCCGGTGGACGATATTTTCCCCTATTTGCACCTGGAACGTAAATTCATGCACCTGAGCTTCCAGATTTACGATATGGCGTTTCAGAGCCCTAGCGTAGAAGCGGCGCGGCCACTGGTGTTTGCCACGGCATTCCTGCTGGTGTTAATTGTTGTTGGGTTGAATCTGACGGCAATGGGCATCCGGCATTCGCTAAGGGAACGGTATAAAGCATGGTCGCAGTAACTAGGTTGAATCTTTTGGGGAGCGCCAAATGAGTCTGATAACGCCGGGCAGCCTACCCCGGTTGGATGTCCAGCAGTTGGCCGATGAGCATACCGCGCTGGCGGTCAACGGTCTGGATCTGTTTTATGGTGACAAGCAGGTGCTGCACAATATTTCCCTGCGCATTCCCAAACACCGGGTGACGGCGCTGATCGGCCCTTCTGGCTGCGGCAAGTCGACGCTGTTGCGCTGCTTTAACCGGATGAACGATCTGGTGGATCGCTGCCGGATTGACGGCGAACTGCAGCTTAATGGCGAAACCATTTCCGGCCCGCAGATTGACGTTGCCGCATTGCGGCGGCGCGTGGGCATGGTATTCCAGCGGCCCAACCCGTTCCCGAAATCGATCTACGAAAACGTGGTTTACGGCCTGCGCTTACAGGGCGTCCGCGACAGGCGTATTCTGGATGAAGCCGTAGAGCGATCCTTGCGTGCCGCCGCGCTGTGGCACGAGGTGAAAGATCGGCTACGGGAAAATGCGTTCCGCCTGTCCAGCGGCCAACAA
Source organism: Serratia sp. JSRIV006 (assembly GCF_019968685.1). NCBI lineage: Bacteria > Pseudomonadati > Pseudomonadota > Gammaproteobacteria > Enterobacterales > Yersiniaceae > Serratia > Serratia sp. JSRIV006. The sequence continues at coordinate 4,156,251 of NZ_CP074137.1, read as the reverse complement.
CAACGGTTGGTGATTGCACGGGCGATCGCGGTTGAACCGGAAGTGTTGCTGCTTGATGAGCCGACCTCTGCGCTGGATCCGATTTCCACCTTAACCATCGAGGAGTTGATTTCGGTGCTGAAACAGCGCTACAGCGTGGTGCTGGTGACTCACAACATGCAGCAGGCCGCGCGGGTTTCCGACTATACGGCGTTTATCCACCAGGGGACGCTGGTGGAATATAACGATACCGACGCGATTTTCACTTCGCCACGCCAACGCCGCACAGAGGATTACATCACTGGCCGCTATGGTTGACGGGCGAGGAGCTTAATTGGCATGCTTGCTCGGCTGCGGGGTCGGTTGTTCCTGCTGTTCAGGTTCAACCTTTTTCAGCGCGGTCACTTTTGCCTGAGAGGGCTGGGCCTGAGGAGGCGTTTTTTGCATCAGCTGCGACTGGCCAATAAACAGACCGCCTTTCTCGATGGAGATTTCGTCGGCGAAAATATCCCCGCGCATGCTGCCCTTAGGCTGGATTGACAGCGAGTCGGCGAAGCAACGGCCTTCAACCGGGCCATTGATCATGATCTGCTGGGCGCGGATCTCGCCTTTGACATGGCCGCTGGTTTCAATACGCACCATGTGGCTGCAAATGATGTTTCCCTCAACCCGACCTTCGACAATGATATTGCCATCGCCTTCGATCACGCCGGTGAACAGTGCACCATTGGAGATAAAGGTGTCTTTCTTGGCACGGATTGGCTTAATGGCGTCGGCAACTTCAGGCAGGGTGTTTGGCTCAGAGTGAGCAACCGGCTGAGGCACGGGCTGATCGATCAGCTCCTGCGCTTTTTCTTCATTAACGGCTTTATTTTTCTTATTGAATGACAGCATTTGATTCGTCCTTGTTATTTTGTAGATAAACGCCAGCGTTGCCAACAGTGCCAGGACTAAGGCGGCCAGCAGCGCGCGTTTTATGTAGATACCGGTGAAGCTGATCCCTGTCAGCCAGAGAACGATGGACAACGTCCATAATCCCCATATACACCATAATAAGTTGTAATTACGCATGTTTTTCAGGCCGTTTGAAGTCCATTCGCCGCGAAAGTGCGGGATGCCAAGCGGCAGCCAGCGTGACGGTTCCTGTTAGGCTATCCGTAGTAGCGAGTGATGATACCTAATATTGTCGCCTAATTCACCACTCGCTTGACCAACCAAGGATAATCTGAAGTGGCCACGCAAATTGTTTATTTGTGTGATTATTAAGGCTAAATTGATTTTGTGCATGAATATTGGGCGCGGACACAACCTGTCAAACAACTCAACGACAATACTCTGGCAACCGGCGTAAGATGGCTGGTCACTCACATCTGGAGGTTGTATGTCTTTATCGATTTATGCCCATTCCCCAATGCAGTTTGTCCGTGGTTTGCAGATCCTGTCGGCGTTACTGAAAAAAGGTGAGCAGTTCTTGCAGCAGAAGCAGCAGGCTGAAAGCGTGCTGTTAGAAGCCCGACTGGCGCCAGATATGTTTCCACTGCTGCGGCAGGTACAGATTGCCAGCGATGCTGCCAAAGGCGCAGTGGCCAGATTAGCCGGGCAGGAAGTACCGTCCATGCCGGATAACGAAGCCAGCTTTGCCGAGCTGTACCAGCGTATCGAAAAAACTATCGCCTATGTGCAGGGCTTCCAGGCGGCCGATTTCGCCGAGGCCGATGGCCGCAATATTGAGATAAAAAGCAAAACGCGTGATTTTCACTTCACCGCGCAAGATTTCCTGCTGACTTTCGCCCTCCCCAACTTTTATTTCCATCTGACCACCGCCTACAACATCCTGCGTAATCAGGGTGTGGAAGTGGGGAAATGGGATTATCTGGGTGCGAAGTAATTCTGGATCTTTCGGGGAGAGGAATATCTCCCCGGTTTACTGCTATTTAACCAATGGCCTATCGCCAGGCTGGGCAGTCTTGAACTTCGCCAAATACTGCGGCTGGAAGATGCACATGCGCAGCACGGTGCGGTATGCGCCGCTAACGAAGAATTCGTCAATCAGTTCGCCTTCCACCTCAAAGCCCAGCTTGCTGTAAATATGGATCGCCTTCGGGTTTTCTTTATCGACGATCAAATACAGCTTATACAGGTTAAGTACCGAGAAGCCGTAGTCCATCGCCAGTTTGGCGGCGGTGCTGGCGTAGCCTTTGCCCTGATGCGCCGGATCGATGATGATCTGGAATTCGGCGCGGCGGTGAATATGGTCGATCTCTACCAGTTCAACCAGCCCGACTTTGGCCCCTTCATGCTCGATGATAAAACGCCGTTCGCTCTGGTCGTGAATGTGTTTATCGTACAGATCGGAAAGCTCGACAAAGGCTTCATAGGGTTCTTCGAACCAGTAGCGCATGACGCTGGCGTTGTTATCCATCTGGTGAACAAACGCCAGATCTTCCCGCTCCAGCGGGCGTAGCCTGACGTTGGTGGTACTCGACATACATTCTCCTCGGTATTATTAATCTGGCAAAAGTATAACCTCAGGAGCTGATTGAAGGCGAAAAAAAACGGCACCGTGAAAGGCACCGTTTAGCTTGCGGTTAAATTGCGGGTCAGTCGGCGGCATAGCCTTGTGCTGGCAGGCGTTCACCATCCAGCCAGGCAGCGTTGTCGCGCATTGCCAGCCGCCCTTCGATAAACCAGCTCACCACCAGAGGGTATATGGTGTGTTCCTGGGTTTGCACCCGCTCAATGACCTCATCTTCCTCGTCACCGGGGAAGATCGGCACCTTGGCTTGCAGGATCACCGGGCCACCGTCGAGCTGCTCCGTGACGAAATGTACCGAAGTGCCATGCTCGGCATCGCCGTTGTCGATAGCTTGGCGATGGGTATGCAACCCGGGGTATTTCGGCAGCAGGGAAGGGTGGATATTCAGCATGCGCCCGGCATAGCGCTGCACAAACGCGTTGCTGAGAATGCGCATATAACCGGCCAGCACCACCAGATCGGGTTGGTATTGGTCGATAGCTTGCGCCAGCGCGGCGTCAAAGGCTTCGCGATCGGCAAAGGATTTGGCATCCAGCGCTTGAGCGGCAATGCCAGCCTCTTCGGCACGCTGCAGGCCATAAGCCTGTGCGTTGTTGCTGAGTACCGCCACGATAGTGGCGGCGATCCGGCCCTGTTGGCAGGCGTCGATCAGTGCCTGGAGATTACTCCCCTGGCCGGAGACCAACACCACAATCTTTTTCATCACTGGATGACCACTTGTTGTTCGTCAGAAGAAGCGGTCAGTTTACCAATCTGCCAGGCTTTTTCACCCGCGGCGGTCAATATTGCGATGGCTTTTTCTACCGACTCCTGTGGCAGCGCGATCACCATACCGACACCGCAGTTAAAGGTTCGGTACATTTCATGGCGGCTCACGTTGCCCGCCTGCTGCAACCAACTAAACACGGCAGGCCACTGCCAGCTAGATTCGTCGATCACCGCCTGCATCCCTTCTGGCAGCACGCGTGGGATGTTTTCCCAGAAGCCGCCACCGGTCAGGTGAGCAATCGCGTGCACTTCCACTTTCTCGATCAATTCCAGTACCGATTTGACGTAAATCTTGGTCGGCTCGAGCAGATGATCTGCCAGCGGTTTGCCTGCCAGGTCGGTGGTAGTGGGGTCGGTCTTGCTCACTTCCAGGATCTTGCGCACCAGCGAATAACCGTTGGAGTGCGGGCCTGAAGCGCCCAGTGCGATCAGCGCATCGCCAGACTGCACTTTGCTGCCGTCGATGATTTCGGATTTTTCAACCACGCCCACGCAGAAACCGGCGACGTCATAGTCTTCACCGTGGTACATGCCGGGCATTTCGGCGGTCTCACCACCCACTAACGCACAGCCGGATTGTTTACAGCCTTCGGCAATCCCGGTGATCACGCTGGCGGCGGTATCCACATCCAGCTTGCCGGTGGCGAAGTAATCGAGGAAGAACAGCGGCTCAGCGCCCTGAACCACCAGATCGTTAACGCACATCGCCACCAGATCGATACCGATGGTGTCGTGGCGTTTTAAATCCATTGCCAGACGCAGCTTGGTGCCCACGCCGTCGGTGCCGGATACCAGTATCGGCTCGCGGTATTTCTGCGGCAACGCGCACAGGGCGCCAAAACCGCCCAGTCCACCCATGACTTCCGGGCGGCGGGTCTGTTTCACTACACCTTTGATGCGGTCTACCAATGCGTTGCCAGCATCGATATCGACACCTGCGTCTTTATAGCTGAGAGAGGTTTTGTCGGTCACTGCGCGATCCCCACGACGGTTTGCGGTTTGAGAACGGTGCTTCCGGCGGTGATGCCGGAACCAGGCGCGGCAATTCTAACAGCGCAAGCAAACGTTTGCGAGAACCATGTGAGCCCGCTCGAACTTTTCGTCTTCTATACTGTTGATCACTCTTTTGTTGATCTCGATCCGGCTATTGGTAGTGGCGTCGGGAGCAAAAGGCGGTATAATCCGGCGATTTTTTTGGCCGTCAACCACCTTAATAGGAGAAAAATGATGAAGATCGTTGAGGTGAAACACCCGCTGGTTAAGCACAAGCTTGGTCTGATGCGCGAACACGATATCAGCACCAAACGCTTTCGTGAGCTGGCTTCTGAAGTGGGTAGTTTGCTGACCTATGAAGCGACCGCCGATCTGGTGACAGAGAAAGTTACCATCGAAGGCTGGTGTGGGCCGGTTGAAGTTGAGCAGATTAAAGGGAAAAAAATTACCGTAGTGCCTATCCTGCGTGCCGGTCTGGGCATGATGGAAGGGGTGCTGGAGCACGTACCGAGTGCTCGTATCAGCGTGGTTGGGGTTTATCGTGATGAAGAAACCCTGGAGCCGGTCCCTTATTTCCAGAAACTGGTTTCCAACATTGACGAGCGCATGGCGCTGGTGGTTGACCCAATGCTGGCTACCGGTGGTTCGATGATCGCCACTATCGACCTGCTGAAGAAAGCCGGTTGCAGCAGCATCAAGGTGTTGGTGCTGGTCGCCGCTCCTGAAGGGATCGCCGCGCTGGAGAAAGCGCATCCAGATGTTGAGCTGTATACCGCGTCGATCGATCAATGTCTGAATGACAAAGGGTACATCGTGCCTGGCCTGGGTGATGCAGGCGATAAGATATTTGGTACCAAATAATAAATAAGCCGACCTGAGAGTCGGCTTTTTAATGCCCTTTGGATTGCTAACACTGGCAATCCATTGGGTATTAATCACCAAGCTAACACAACTGATACTAACTCAGAGGAAAAACACCCCATGACCCGTCGCGCCATCGGCGTTAGTGAACGCCCGCCGTTGTTCCAGACCATCCCACTCAGCTTCCAGCATTTGTTTGCCATGTTCGGGGCCACCGTGCTGGTGCCGATCCTGTTCAAGATCAACCCGGCGACGGTGCTGTTGTTCAACGGCGTGGGGACATTGCTGTATCTGTTTATCTGTAAAGGCAAGATACCTGCCTATCTGGGGTCCAGCTTTGCGTTTATTTCACCGGTGTTGCTGCTGTTGCCGCTGGGGTATGAGGTTGCACTGGGTGGTTTTATCATGTGTGGCGTGCTGTTCTGCCTGGTGGCGCTGATCGTCAAGAAGGCCGGAACCGGCTGGCTGGACGTGATGTTCCCGCCTGCGGCGATGGGCGCAATCGTTGCCGTCATCGGTTTGGAACTGGCGGGCGTGGCGGCCAATATGGCCGGGCTATTACCGGCGGAAGGCACCTCCGCAGATAGCACAACCATCACGATTTCACTGGTGACGCTGGGTGTTACCGTTTTGGGCTCGGTGCTGTTCCGCGGCTTCCTGGCGATTATCCCGATACTGATCGGGGTGTTGGTAGGCTATGCACTGTCGTTCTTTATGGGGGTGGTAGATCTGACACCAATCCGTGATGCGCACTGGTTTGCCCTGCCGACCTTCTACACGCCACGCTTTGAGTGGTTTGCTATCTTCACCATTCTGCCTGCGGCTTTGGTGGTGATTGCCGAGCACGTTGGTCACCTGGTCGTCACGGCGAACATCGTCAAGAAAGACCTGTTGCGCGATCCGGGCCTGCACCGCTCAATGTTTGCCAACGGGATTTCTACCGTGATCTCCGGCTTCTTCGGCTCTACTCCTAACACCACTTATGGTGAGAACATCGGTGTCATGGCCATCACCAAGGTTTATAGCACCTGGGTGATCGGCGGCGCGGCTATTCTGGCCATTCTACTTTCCTGCGTAGGCAAGCTGGCGGCGGCGATCCAGGTGGTACCGGTGCCGGTAATGGGCGGTGTTTCCCTGTTGCTGTATGGTGTAATTGGCGCTTCGGGTATCCGCGTATTGATCGAATCCAAGGTGGATTACAACAAGGCGCAGAACCTGATCCTGACTTCGGTGATCCTGATTATTGGCGTTAGCGGCGCGAAAGTGCATATCGGTGCAGCGGAGCTGAAAGGTATGGCGCTGGCGACCATCGTTGGCGTCGGCCTGAGCCTGCTGTTCAAACTGATCAGCCTGTACCGCAAGGAAGAAGAAGTGATCGATGTGCCAGAAGAACGACTGGATCAAAAATAACCCATAAAGGCCTATTAGCCTGCTGGCCATTGATTATGCCAATATTACTCACCTTAACGGTGAGAATATTGGCTTCATGGACAGGCGATGTATCTCGAGTGCATCTGCAAAAGGGTGTCCGGTTATAACCGATTACAGTACAAGATCGGAATATCGGGGTCATAGATAAAATACCCTTGCTTACCTGCCAGGCGTATGGCGTAGCTTGACAAACTGTTTACTTTCGAATAAACATCTGGCACAAGGCGTTTTTCAATATTTTCAGGAATAGTGTCTCGGGCATATTTGTTGATATAAAGGGTTTTAAAAAAATACAACCCATTATCGTCAACTTGGTAGCTGACAATGATATCACGCCTGATATAGTACGTTTTCTCCCCATCATTATAGTTTGCGGTTACTGAAAATTTACCTCTGCCATCATCTTTGTTGCTATCGCCTTTTAAGTCTATTGAAATATTATAATTGGCGACTAATCCAGGTTTTGGGACGTCAAATTTCAAATAAAGATTAGATTCGCAAGAGATACTTTCTGTTTTGTTTTTTGAGTAAAAAAAATAATACGCTATGGCCAGGATGGCACATGTTAGCATTACTAATGAAATGATGGATTTAGTTTTCATAGCCAGACCAATGATATGATTTACAATTACTTCTAGCATCACCATCAATGCGATTATCACATATGAAAATAGATTCCCTTTTAATTTCGGGATTTCCAAAATAATACAAAGACTGGTTCCCTACTTTATCGCACTGTATGTTGTGCTTATCAATTTTTGATTTGATATATAATAATGTGAATTTTCCATCTTTCTGATAGATATTACAGTGTTGATATTTCCCCATTAATGAGTAATTTATTATTGGCGGGTTTTTAGTGTTGTAAACATAAAGTAATGAAACAATAATGAGGGTGGAGGCTATCACTAAATAATAGGTGCTACTTCTTTTTAATAAGCTGTTTTTTTGGGGGGGGAACGCATTGATTGCTAATGCCGGTTGTTCTTCTACCTGTTGCTGTTGTTCTTGATGATCTTCTTGTTTTACGTACTCGACTTCATCCTGAAATGGCTCAATAGTAAACTCTTGCGGAATATTAAACCCGGAGCGCGGAGTTGTTTTAATAATGTTTTTATCTAATCCCAGTGAGCAAAGGTGTTTTCTCAGGATATAGATATGCTGATATAGGGTATTAGTGCCTACAATGACACCTTTCTGTCCCCAAATGTCATCGATAAGCTCATCTGGAGAGACAATTTGATGATCTGCATCAATGAGTTTCTGTAAACATTTAGCCGCAGGGTTAGAAAGCTTTACTTTTACTTCTGGCTCATTAAGGTTGAAAACTTCCCCGTCAGTAATATTGTAAACTATCTTTTTATCTATCAAGTAGTAACCAACCATCTCAATCCTCTGAGCAATGAATGCCACCCATAATAATAGGATTATTCTCAGTGCATGTAAAGTCTTATCCGGATTTAATTTAACAACTATATAGTGGCTAAGCGTAAACCGACAACGTAGGATCGCCAGATACCAGTGCCTTGCTTTAGTAGAAAGTGCCGGAGGAGGGGGCCCTTACTCCGGCTCCGCATATTGCCTGCGTATCAGATGCGGGTGCAGTACAATAGTGTGGTATCGGCCTGGCCTACCAGATAGCCTTGTTTGCCAACCAGGCATATTGTGTCATCCGCCAAATCCTTCACTATATGTTTGCTTGGGCTTTGACAAGCGGGCTCTCTGTTATGCGCTTTTGAATTGATATAGCTCCAGGATAAATTATCAGAGGAGCTATAGAGGGGACAGTTTCCATTTTGATACGAAAGCGAGACATTATTTAACGGTTGGCGATCGCTATTAACCAACAAAATGATTAGGCTAATAATAAACGGAATGAAATAAAATAGCTTATGCCACCCGGATGAACTCTCAACCAGGGTCGGGATGCTAGCATTTTCTGCGCATCGCAATTCATCCTCCATCCGCTCAATAGTAAAGTTTGTGGATATATTAAATCCGAGCTGCGGCGTGGTTTTAATAATATCTCTATCTATGCCTAAAGCCCCAAAGTTTTTTCTTAACATATAAATATGTTGGTAAAGCGTATTCGGGCCGACAACCATTCCTTTTTGACCCCATATATCCTTAACAAGAGCATCTTGTGATATGATCTGATGCTTGGCATCAATCAGGATCCGTAGGCACTCTGCGCCAGGTTTTGACAGTTTTATTTTTAAATTCGGCTTACTCAGCTTAAAAATGACACCTTCTACGCTATTATAAACTATAGTTTTATTAATTAGGTAATCATTACTCATTTCAAGCTCCTTCATGTTAAGAATAGTCTGAAGGCGGTGAGTCTAGCATATAGAATATGCTAGACCACAGAAAGGATTACAGGGATATAAGTATCATAATCAGAAAGCAAGAGAGATAAGGGCTGAAGGTGTGTTTGCTGGCCGTCTTTTGTTAGTTAGGTTCAGAAAAATGCCGCCATGGTTGGCGGCATTGAAGGGGGATAATTATCATTCTTATTGCGTATGATACCATTGACTAGTTTGCTAATAATAATTGATGGTGAATACAACCTTGCTGTCTGCTTTACCGGGTGTCACTTTGTTTTCTGTCTTGATATACCTGGCTACCAATGGAATAGTCAGGTTGGTACTGGCACTATTGCTAACGGCGATCCGCTGCTCATTGCCGAGATTGAACAGGGTATTGCTAGCCTTGTTACCCGAAGCCAGCTGGATACCAACGCCGTTTGCCGTGTTGTTTGATGGCTCTAACTTGACGATGCCGTTGGCGGCGTTGATATTACCATATAATGCAGATAGCTTAAGTCCAATGGCATTACCGGTATATTTTAACCCGGAAATCGCGCCGGTTAAGTGCATCGTGTTAAAGGCATTATCGATATAACCATAGAACCTTGGGCAGTTGGTCATCTTGATTGAGGCATCACGCCATTCGCTTGAACCTTGTGCCATCATGTCAAAAATATCCCATGAGCCGAGATCGACAGTATAATCTGGTACGCTACAGGTTTGAGATATTACTTTTAAGCTACCACTAAATTTGACCGTATAGGGTTTCCATGTGAAAACCACGGCACTACCATTGGCTACGGTGTAATCATTACGAATAGTGACAGTAGGTAAGGAACTGCCGTTCACGCTGCCTGGGGTGATATTGCCGGTTTTTATCAATATCATCGTGATAGTTGTCCATACCTGTACATCAGGAATACTAGCCCTGGTATCACTGTACCACTGAAAGGCTGTGGCATTAACGCCGGTATTGCCCCTTGCGATAACCACGCCAATGCCAGGAATATTCGTGTTGTATATCTTTCCTGAGAAAGTCCCCCCCTGCCAACTGGACAGCGACTGCGGCATGTTGGTGAGATAAATATATTGCCTGTCCGTATAGGGGCCGCTACCATCACACTTGCCATGGGGTGCCTTGGCATAATCCTTGGTTGATGTGATATTTTGCCGATAGATGATTGAACCGACAGGCAGTTCATTACCCACGGTGATATTTCCTCCCTGTAATGGGAAGGCATCGGTTCTAACCGGTACATCGATCTTGCAGGTTAGCGCTAAACCAGCCGAACTGTAGGCAACCAGAACGACCAATAAGGCGTGCAAGCTATAGTTAGTTAAGGTCGATCGAATGCTTTCAAGCCACCCGTTAGTAAACCTGTTCATTGTTAATCCTCCCGGCAGATTGAATCAAAGCGGATAATGTTTTTAATGGTCGAGCCTGGTTGCTTAGGCGGTAAAATATAATTCAGCTGGCAGTATTGACCCGGTTGGCTACCCCACTTGACCGTAAGCTGGTCCCGTTGCTTTTCTACCCGCGCGTAGATTTGCCCCATCTGACCAACGCTGCCGATGTTGTTTTTCACACTGTCGAACACTTCGGCCCCAAACGGCACCGCTTCGCCATTAGCGCGTTGTGCCATGATCAACAGCGGTGTCCCTTGCTGGGTTTTAAACGTCACCTTGCTCACCGCACCTGCATGTGGGGCAACTTTGTCACTGGTATTTTCCAACTCGACCTCGTACGGCATGCCTTTTGGATCGATGGTGATTTCATTCATCTCATACGGGTTCAGATAAGGGACGGCGGCGTGTCCCCATGGATCGATGCGCACACCGGAATAGCCGCCGACCTTGGCGCCCGTCGCCCCCTTGGCTTCAACCACGGCGAAGGTATCGCCGGTATAAGGGGTCATGACAACACCTTGCGGCCAGGCGATCATCGTGCCACTCAGCCCAGCCGACGCATTCTGGTAATGTCTGCCCGCGCCGTAAGTGGCGGTCATATGGGTATAAGCTGAGCGGTAACCGCCGTTGAGCGCCATGCTGCTGCCCCCACCCTGGTTATAATGCATCGCGCTGGCACCGTAGTTGTATTGGTAGTCCTCCCCGGCACTGCCGGAAATCCCGACTTGTTGGCCACTTTGCCCCGTGGTGCTGTGATTCAGACTGGCACTCAGCGATGGTAGATTGGCATTTTCTTTACGCCCTAATGGCATGCTGAGGTTAAGCAGCCAGTTGGTTTCCATCCCGCCCCGCATGCCGCGAACGCGCCCGGCGCTCAGGCTGTAGCTGATATCGCGATACTCGTTGCTGTAGCCCAGTTGATATTGAAGATCGGTATTGCCTTGATTCCAGTAATCCTGGGTATAACCGGTGACATACATTTGCCCCCAACCGGCTGGCAGCCCCTGATTCATGGTGATATTAAAGCGGTTACGTGGCCGCCAGATATTGTCAGCCGACTGGCCGCGCTGCTCGGCATCGATCGCCCTCATGGCGGTCATATAGTCGTAATAGCCGGAGGTTGAATAGCGATAGGCGGCGATGGTCAGGTTGCTGTTGGTTGCCGGCAAGAACTTGCTGTAGCTCAACTGGAAGCTCTGCCCGCTGTTCATCCGCTCTTTGGTGCTATTCAGATGGACTCGAGCTTGGCTGATATCGGCGGAGAACGCGCCAATGGAGGTGCTCAATGCTGCCCCCAATTGCAGCGCATAGTAATCATTACTTGCCTGCAGGCCGCCGTAGCCGGTCAGGGTATTGGTCAACCCGCGCTGGTAAGTGGCCTGGACTAGAGTGGGGTTTGTGGACAGCGAGATATCATTGAGCTTACCCGCTACCACATCGTAGTGGTGGGTTCCTGGGCGTAACAACTGGGCGACTGATGCATAAGGAACCTGGAAGTTCTGCACACTGCCGTCTGCTTCCTTCACCGTTACGTCCAGATTGCCGCCAAAGCCGGTCGGGTACAGGTCGTCAATCACAAAGGCCCCCGGCGATACCGTGGTCTCATAAATAACCAGACTATTCTGGCGCACGGTTACCCGCGCATTGGTCCGTGCGATCCCACGGATATTGGGGGCATATCCGCGCAGGGAAGGGGCCAGCATGCGGTCGTCGTTGACTAGTTCAACCCCTCTGAATGGCAGAGTATCAAACACCTGTCCTTTGGTGCTGGTTTCCCCTAGGCGCACGCGACCCAAGATCGCCGGAATATCGCGTTCGACATAGTTGTTAATCGACTGGTATTGCCCGCCGATCCTCTGCTGCCAGTTATAATTCCCGTCGTGGCGGAAATACCAAGCGCCGATATTGATGCCTGCATTTATCCCGGTGTAGACCGAGTTACTGGTTTCTCCACGTGAGTGCGTGGTATAGACGTTGGTGTTGTATCCTAACAGCAGCGCAGGGATGCCCTTATCCCACAGCTCCGGGCTGACATAGCCGCGCGCGATATTTTGCATCATTGCTTGCGGGATGCTGATATCCAGGCGCTGTAATCCTGAGTCGAACGCCACCTGAGCCTGTGGGATCAGGTGGGTGAGTGGATAGCAACTTTGTTCATTGCGTAGTGCCTCGGTAAAAGAGGTTGGCAGTTGGCTGTAGTTAAAGTTGATTTTTTTCAGGATGGCTGGTGACAAGCAAGGTAAGACTTGCTTATCCGCCTGCTCGACAAACAACACCTTTTCGTGTGTCGCCAATTCGCCGTTAACAAAGATATCGGCCGGGTAGGTGCCTGGTGAAGCGGCCGCGCCGTGTTCAAAACGGGATAAATCAACCGCCTCTGCCTCAGACGAGCTTAGAAATATCGGGTCGAAACGCACGCTAGTTCCCGTAGGAGCATCGTTGCGCAAAATCGCTGGCGTATCTTCTGTGGCATGGGCCGCAGGCATGACGGCCAACATTACCATGGTAGCCAATAGAGAATAATGGAATGGATGACGCATAGTAGATAAACAACCCTGTTTATATTTATCCCAAATAAAACGACGGATTAAAGAACAGCCTTCACTGTTTTAACCGCCCCCCAGTCGTTAACGTATTCGTAGGAGATTGCAGTTCCCGCAGGTAAAGTGCGCGCGTCTTTCAGTGTGAAATGTTGAACGCCGCCAGGAGGAACCATCTCGCCTTCCGTAGAGAACGTATTTCCCCCTTGATGCACGACCACCGAGACTAACGAAACGTAATAGGCCGAGGAGTTGGCTGCCTGAAGTTTTCCGTTGCTAAATGACCAAACCAATTTTTCGGCGGCGTCGGCCGCTTTGGTGTTATCGGCAATGGCAGCCGGACGATAGAAGATTTTTATCCGGGTACGGAAGGCGACCTGCAGGCGATTGGGCGCGATATTTTCCTTCACTGGTGGAATTTCCAATACGTTCAGCCAATACACGGATTCTTTATTTTCAGGCAGCGCAGGAGATGCGGTATAACTCAGGCGCAGCGTCTGGCTTTTATTGGGATCGATGCGGTTAATGGGCGGCGTCAGAATAAAGGGTACGCGGATTTTTTCCGGTTTGGCATCGGAGTCGCCGGTATCAATCCAGCTTTGTACCAACATGGGAGCCTGTCCGACATTCGATAATTTAACGGTCACTTCCTTGTCATTCCCTGGATAAACCACGCGGGTCCCATTGACCACAATACTGGCCGAGCCAGGCAGCGGGGAAATCAGAAGAAAGCATAAAGCGGCCCAGAGTGTTAACGGGAATGATTTGCTGAACATAAATGCACTATCCTTGAACAATGAACAGGGAGGTTACCCTCCCTGATAAATCAAAACATTATTTGTATTGCAGGTTATAAACTACGCTACTGGTCACGGTACCCGGCGTGGTTTGGCCATTGGCATAATATTCAACGGCGTAAGGCAACAGCGCGGTACCCTTGGCCTGATCGATATCGATATAAGTCATATCGTTGACCTGGTTGGTGCTACCGATGTCGATGACTTTATAGTTGCCAGACACGTCCAGTAATTGCAGATCAACCTTGGTGGCGCTACCGCCAACGTTTTTCAGGCGCCCAGTGCCCAGGTCTACCGTATTGCCCGGCTGGAAGAACGCCGAAACCTTGGAATGGCCACCTGCAGTGCCGATCACACATTTGGAGATGTTCATCTTGAAAGAGGCACGGCCGGTGGTGTCACCAGCGCTGGTCAGTTCGGTTACGCTAACGGTGGGTAGAATGATGGTGGCATCTGCGCCCTGGCCTTCGATGTCCACGTCACAGGTGCTGTCAGTCAGCAGGCCATTAAACGTAATGGTACCGGTTGAGGCAGCCTGTACAGAAGTAGCCAAACCCAGTGCAGCCAGCAGAGAAAGACTAACAATTGTTTTTTTCATCTTTAAAATGTCCTTTATAGATCGAGTATCGTTACCATCATGGTAATACTTGGTGTGTAAGTAGGTTGTAGCGAACAATAAGTGGCTTATTAATTCGTCACGCCTCCTTTTTTAAACGTAAAGCTACGTTCAAACCTGTCGCCCATTAATACGGCTACCTTTAACGAGCGGTTAAATTATCTGACTTGGTTTAAATGACGGATTTACACGCTTCAGTGCAGTCCGAGGATTTTAACCTTCATCATCAATTCCTGATTGCTGAGTACGCCTAGTCGTTTCATTGAATTACGCTTGTGGGTACTAATCGTTTTAACGCTTTTGTGGGTCAACTGCGCCACCCGGTGTGGGCTATGGCCCATCGATAAATGCCGCACCGTTTCCCTCTCCATTTCAGACAAGTTCAACATTGGGGGGCTGTTTATATCAAACCGGCCCATTAAGAACAGCATCGATAATTTTTTTTGTAATTCTTGTTTTAATCTGGTGATGGTTATATCCAGATCGAACAGGCAAATGCTCCAGTCGGTAGGGGTACCTTGTAACAAACGCTGGCAGCGTTCAGAACAAAAAACGATGCTGGGTGTCTTCGGTTTTGGTCGGTTAACAAAAGGCAGCACGTCGGTCAGGCACTTCTGGCTGATTATCCATATGTCGATTTGAGGTATTGCCTGCCCTGGCTCCAAAGGCATGCGTAGCGGAATATCGGCCAAGACGCTTTCTACTCCATATTTAAAAAATGAGTCAACCCCATAAATATTGATTGCTGGCTTATACTTCATTTCTTCCTCAAAGATACAGTTCTGGCAGTGGGTACAATAGGGACCAGGGTTAATATTAACCTGGCTTACTGTTTTTAACTGCAAGTTGATAATCGGACTCTTGGCTGAGTGTATTGCTTGTTAGACCATTTTTAATAGTAAAGCGTTTTTATATCGGCCCTTGAAATACTGACGCCTTTGCTTCTGGATGTAATGATAATTTCTTCTGAAATACCCAATAACGCCAGTTTTGACTTAAGTTCTTTGAGTTCTTGCCACAGGAATTGGTTGGAAGATGAATAGTTCATCTTGCCAATGACCTCGCTTAGCAATTCCTGACGGCTGACATACTTGTCTCCGGCATGCTTGAGTAAATAGGTGAGTATGGCCATCGTCACTTCTTTTAACGAGACGATCGCGCAGGAGAAGTTGGCGCTAGGTTTGTCCGTGCTGAGACGAACTATCCTGTTATGCTTGACATCGATTTGCAGATCCGGCTCAACCCAGAAGCCAAATAGTTTTTTCCTATCCATTTCCTAAAACTCCTGTTATTAGGTAGAGAGCCTATCCGTTGGTAAGACAATTCTATGTTCATACTCATATAAAACAATACGTTTGATATCCTGATCTTAGGGTTTCCATTTTGTAACAAAATGGAGTTTTTGACTAAACAACTTCACTTTATTGGATATAAAAACCGCCAAATCAAGGAGGGCTAAATTTTGTGCTGCAACTGATCATGGTCTTTACCCTAGCATAAAATTTTAAAAATAAATTTAAATTGGTATAAAATGCTTTCTTGTTTTGTAAGTTTAATTTATTCAATTACTTATGTATAAATCTGCAATTGCGTTGATTCTTATTTTGTGGCCAATAATCTTGGAAGATTTATAGCCGTTTTAATTTCTGACTCATCAGAGAATACTGAACCTGTTCAAGCTGCGATTCCCGTTTGTCAGGCTCATATTACGGAGTATCCAGCGGTATAAAACTCAAAGTTTATCATTCTATCTCAATGAGATGGCCTAACTAACCTATAAGGTATTGGTGTAAACTAATTGTATTTATAATGTTGCTTTTTTGGTTTTTAGGCGGTTTTTTATTGGGGCATTTAACAGAGGCAGATTGCACCTCATTAACCAGAAAAATCTTAATGAGGTGTTAATCTTCACATTAATGATAACGCTTGGGCCATACGCCAAAAGTGGGTTTGGCCAAGTCTATTTGATGGAAGGTATATCAGACACTTTAACACCGGTTTTGGTAAATAGAGGGGTGGGAAGGCAGGAAAGAAATGACGGGCGGGTAGCCAAGCGGGCGCAGCACATGCCGCGCCCATACAGAGCAACTCTGTTTATTGATTGGCGGGTTGGGCCGGCTGTTCGGTTTTACCGTCGGCTTGTTGAGCCTTATTGTCCATGCTGTTCTTGAGCTGTTCGGTTTTTGCCTTGGCCTGTTGTGCCAGATCGTTAGCTCCGTTAATCGCATCGGCCTTGATGTTTTTGGCCTGATCGATCAGCTGCTGGCTTTGTTTGTCTGCATCCTGTTTGATCGCTGCAGCTTTGGCCTTGGCCTCATCAGTGAGGGCATCTGCCTGCTTGGCGGCGTCATCTTTAATGGCGGAAGCCTGATCCTTCAGCTGTTCCGTCTGGGCCGCTGCAGCCTGCTTGATTTCTTCCGCTTTGGCCTTGGCATCGTCGGTCAGTTGATCCGCTTTCTTTTCCGCCGCATCTTTCATTTGTTCGGCACTGTCTTTGGCCTTATCCAGGTGGGAATCGACCTTGGCATCATCGCAGCCCACCAGCAGTAAACCTACCATTGAGGCCAATAGCACTTTATTCCACGCTTTCACGGTCTAACTCCTTTCGGTGATCGTCAATTTGTACGACTTATCTTAGAACAGCTTTGTCGTATAAGACAAATTTGGCAACTAAATCGCGTTGTTCTCATGGCGGGTTCAACAGCGGTTGCTTTCTGTGGTAGACTCATTGCGTTTTCCTGCCAGTTTTGGTTGAGGTGCTTTTCTGAATACGCCGGCACAGCTTTCATTGCCACTTTATCTACCCGATGATGAAACTTTTGCCAGTTTTTATCCGGGTGAGAACCCATCCTTATTAGCCGCGATCCAATCCGCAGTCCGTCAGGAGCATGGTAGCTACATCTATTTCTGGTCACGCGAAGGCGGGGGACGCAGCCATTTGCTGCATGCGGCCTGTGCCGAACTCTCGCAGCGTGGCGAAGCAGTAGGCTATGTGCCCCTGGATAAGCGGGCCTATTTTGTGCCCGAAGTGCTGGACGGCATGGAACAGCTGGCGTTGGTCTGCATTGATAACATCGAGTGTATTGCCGGTGATGAAGAATGGGAAATGGCGATTTTCAATCTCTATAACCGCATTCTGGAAACTGGCCGCACCCGCCTGTTTATCACTGGCGATCGTCCGCCGCGCCAGCTAAATCTGCATTTGCCGGATCTGGCCTCGCGCCTGGATTGGGGGCAGATCTACAAGCTACAGCCACTGTCGGACGAAGAGAAACTACAGGCGTTGCAGCTGCGCGCCAAACTGCGTGGTTTCGAACTGCCGGAAGACGTGGGCCGTTTCCTGCTCAAGCGCCTGGATCGTGAAATGCGCACGCTGTTTATGACGCTCGATCAGCTGGATCGCGCGTCGATCACGGCACAACGCAAGCTGACCATTCCGTTTGTGAAGGAAATTCTGGGGCTGTAGCGGGTCACTACTCCCCATTACCCATTTTTAGGTTATTCACCCTTCGTGTAACAGCGCACTGCGGAATGACAGGATATGCGCCTGTGCAGCACTAGCTGCGGCGTCGCTGTCCTGTGCGGCCAACGCGCTGATAATCGCCCGGTGTTCGTCAATAACTTCCTGCATATGCCCTTCCCGCGACAGCGTGCTGGCCCAGAAACGTTGGGCTCTGGCGTGCAGTACGCTCAGAATATCCGTCAACATGTTATTCCCGGCGATCTGCGCCAGCTCCTGATGGAATTGATGATCCAACGTCATCATCCGTACCCGGTCACGATCCAGGCTGGCGGCTTCGATCTGCTGATTCAGCGCGTTCAGTGCGGCAACCTGTGGCTGGGTGATCTTGGCACTGGCCAGGCGCATACACAGCATTTCATTGGCCAGCCGGACATCAATCAACTCTAACGCATCGTCTATAGACAGCGGTGAGACCATCACCCCTTTGCGCGGGATCACCTGCAGCAAACCCTCATTCGCCAGACGGTGGATCGCCTGATTGATCGGCGTTCTGCCCATATCCAGCTCACCCATTACCTGCGCGGTATTGAGGTATTCACCCGGTTTGTAACTTAACGTCACCAATGCCTGCTTGAAGCGGCGGTAGGCCACTTCATTGAGCGACAAACCGGCTTCCTCTGCTACCGGGAACCCTCGATCTTCTGCGTCAATGGTCTTCACATACTACTCCTGCAAGAAGAAATTTTTAGACATGGTACACAAAAACGTCACATGGCAGTCGCTTAGTTGTTAACTGAAGATATAGTGAAATTTCACACCATTTTAACCAAAGGGACACAATTGCCATGAGGCTGACCTTTACTTTACCAGAAACCTGTAGTGCCAAGACGCTGGATGCTGACATCGATCATCTGGTCATCGCTGGCTGGACCGGTCGTGATTATAAGGCAATTCAACATCATATCCAGGAGCTGGCCGAGCTGGGCGTCCCTCAACCCAGCAGCGTCCCGCTGTTTTACCGTGTGGCGGTTAATCAACTTAGCCAGGGCGAATGCATCGAAGTGATCGGCGAGGCGACCTCCGGCGAAGCGGAACCGCTGATTTTCAGCCATGGCGGCGAACTGTATGTCTCATTAGCGTCCGATCATACCGATCGTCAGTTGGAAGTACAGAGCGTAGCACTGTCCAAGCAGATCTGCGTTAAACCGATAGCGCGTGCTGCCTGGCCGTTACACGAAGTGAGCGATCACTGGGACTCCTTGATCTTGCGTTCATGGATTAAGGAAAACGGCGCGTTTCAGCTTTATCAGCAGGGGACTCTCGCCAGCCTGCGCACCCCCGGTGATTTGCTCGAACGCTATCTGAGTGGGCAGCAACTGCCAGAAAGCGGCATGGCGCTCCCCCTGCTACCGAGTGATGGCCTGGCAATGACCTGTGGCACGGTGGCGGCGATTGGAGGGATCCGGCCATCAGCCGAGTTCCGTATGGAACTGGTGGATGAGGTGTTGGGGCGCACCATCGCCCATAGCTATCGCAGTATCGAACTGCCGGTGGTGGCGTGATGGCGAAATTAACGCTTGTGCAGGCCGCCGCCGGGTTGGCTAGTGGAGAGTTTACCTCTAGGCAGTTGATCGCCGATGCCATGGCGCAGATCGTCGATCCGCAAGGGGAAGGGGAGCGTACTTTTACTCAGGTGTATGCCGAATGGGCACAACAGCAGGCGCTGGCGGCTGACCAACGTCGTGCAGCAGGCAAACCGCTGTCCCCTTTGGATGGCGTGCCGGTTTCGATCAAAGACCTGTTTGACGTGAGCGGACAGGTGACTACCGCCGGTTCTTGGGTGCTGGCTGATGCTGCGGTGGCCAAGAAGCACGCTGCGATAGTGGAGCGTCTGTTGCAGGCGGGAGCGGTGGTGATCGGTAAAACCAACATGACCGAGTTCGCCTACTCCGGGCTGGGACTCAATCCGCATTTTGGTACCCCTGCAAATCCTTGGGATCGTGCCGTCCGGCGTATCCCCGGCGGATCGTCTTCCGGTGCGGCAGTCTCGGTAGCCGACGGTATGTGCTGCGGTGCTGTTGGCAGTGATACCGGGGGATCGGTACGTATTCCGGCCGCTTTCTGTGGCTTGACCGGCTATAAGCCTACCGCCCGTCGAATGGCCAGCGGTGGACTGCTGCCGTTGTCGCCTTCGCTGGACTCTATTGGGGTGATTGCTCATGACGTTGCCAGCTGTATCGCACTGGATGCGGCGATCGCCGAGCAAGCGCTACGGCCTGAGTCACAATCCTTGGAGAGTGCACGTTTTGCCGTCCCGCAAACGTTAGTGCTGGATAGCTTGGACGAAGAGGTTGCAGCGGCGTTTGAGCGCACCTTGAAACGTTTGGCCCAGGCCGGTGCGCAGATTGAAGCTATCCCTTGCAGCGAATTCGCCGAATTGGCGGAGATCAATGGTGCCGGTGGCTTTACGGCACTGGAGTCTTGGCATTGGCACCAGCCGTTGATTGCCGAATATGCCGAGGGTTATGACCCCCGGGTGCTGTCACGCATTCGCCGTGGCCAGCCGTTGGGCGAGAGCGATCTTCAGCAGCTACGGCAGCTGCGTGCCAGTTGGCAACAACGGGTGACAGCCAAGGTGCAGGGTTTTGACGCCTTGTTGATGCCAACCGCGCCGTTGATAGCACCAACCCTTGCCGAACTGGCAGAGGACGACGAAGCCTACTTCCGTGCCAACGGTGCCGCACTGCGTAATCCTTCCGTCATCAACTTCCTCGACGGCTGTGCGTTATCACTACCCTGCCAACGGCCAGGTGAGGCCCCCGTCGGCCTGATGGTGGCCGGGTTACCCATGAATGACCAGGCGCTGCTGGGCTGGGCGCTGACGATCGAACGTTGCCTTGCCGGCGCGTAATTTTTCGGCAGGGTGCCACCTTGCCTTACTGACTCTACCAGGAGAATACCCATGACCGGTTCCCCGAACGGAATGCTGTTTGTTGCAACGGATGTCGCCGTGCAGGATGAGGCGGATTTCAATCAGTGGTACGACCGTGAACATGTAGAGGAGCGGGTGCGTGTTCCCGGTTTTCTCTCCGGTACGCGCTATCAGGCGCTACAGGGTGGGCGTAAATACCTCGGGCTGTATAAAACCGCCTCTCTGGCCAGTTTTACCTCCCAGGCCTATCGCAACGCCTTTACCCAACAGACGCCGTGGTCGGTTGCCTGCCTTGGCAAGATGCGCGATCCCATGCGCCGGGTTTGCACGGTTGAAGCCGTCACCGGCCAGGGCAGCGGTAGCCATCTGAGCATCATCACTCTGGCACTGAGTGAGCAGGACGCTCTGAAAGATGATGTTGAGCGCCTGGGTTCCGTGCTGGCTGAACAGCCGGGTTTTGTGCGCAGCAGCCTGCTGTTGCCAAACGCCGAGCTCAGTTCACCGCTTCCGCAAGAGTCGCGGGAAAATCGTCAGCTGTTACCTATGGTGTTGATCGAAAGCAGTAGCGCAGAGGCGGGGCAGCGCTTGAGTGAGCTGGCTTACCACACGTTGAAAATCCCTGCTGGCGAGGCGGTGCATTACGCACTTGGCTGGCAGTTGACCTCACAGGAGCTGGCATCATGAATACGTCCACCACTGAAACGCCGATTGTGGACTTATCGGTGAAAGATCACGCCGTCGATCCTCCTAAAACCGGCAGGCTGGCGGCAGCCAGTTCGATAGGCACCGCGCTGGAGTGGTATGACTTCACCGTTTACAACATCATGGCTGCCTTGATTTTCAACCATGTTTTCTTCCCGTCATTCGATCCGCTGGTCGGCACCATTCTGGCGTTTTCTACTTATGCGGTCGGCTATGTTTCACGGCCCATCGGCGGCATCGTCTTCGGGCATCTTGGTGACGTGCTGGGACGACGCTTTGTGCTGGTCGCCACGCTGGTGATCATGGGCGTGACCACTACGCTGATGGGGTTACTGCCCGGCTATGCGAGTTGGGGGATTTGGAGCCCGATATTGCTGGTGGCACTGCGCTTTATCCAAGGAATTGCGCTGGGTGGGGAATGGGCTGGAGCCGTGCTGCTTTCGATGGAACACGGTAAGCCACATCAGCGTGGGCGTAACGCCTCATTTGCGCAGGTCGGTCCCTCCTGTGGTTCGCTGATTGGCACCGGGCTGATCGCGTTGGTGACCATGGCGATGTCGGCAGACGATTTCCAACAGTGGGGATGGCGCATTCCGTTCCTGTTGAGCCTGGTGTTGGTGATCTTTGGCCTGTGGCTGCGCCGTGGGGTGGGGGAAACACCGGCATTCCTGAAGTTGGAAGCGTCGAGGGATGTTACCCATTCGCCGATCCGCGAGGTTTTCACCCAACATCCACGCTCGCTGCTGATCGCCGGTGGTTCGCGCATTGGCTCCGACGTGTTGTACGCCTTGGTGGTGGTGTTTACCCTGACTTACGTGACCACGGTGCTGAACCTGCCACGGCCACTGGCGCTGACTGCCACCATGCTGGGGGCGATCGGCAACGCGATTACCGTACCGATGTTTGGCGCCTTATCCGATCGCTTAGGCCGCCGACCAGTGTATATCGGCGGGGCACTGGCGGGGATAGTCTGGGCTTTTGCCTTCTTCGTGTTGCTCGATAGCAGTCAGCCGGTGTTGATTTGTACCGCAGTAGTGATTGGCTTGCTGATCCATGCGGCGATGTTCGGCCCGCAGGCGGCCTTCATCACCGAACAGTTCCCGACCAGGGTGCGCTATGCTGGTTCTTCGCTGGCTTATACTCTGGCGGGGATCGTGGGAGGTGGCTTTGCGCCGTTGATCATTGCTTCGTTATTCACTTCTTTTGACAGCACGCTGGCGATTTCGGCTTACGTTGTGCTGGCACTGCTAATTACCTTGTGGGCCTTGCTCGCCGCCCGGGAAACAGCGCATAAACCGTTGTAAATACAGCAGCCGGGCGGATTAACGCCCGGTTTGCCGTCACGGGATCACAAGATCTCCAGTACCTGCTCTGGTGGCCTGCCAATACGGGCTTTGCCTCCTTTCACCACGATTGGGCGTTCGATCAGTTTCGGATTGCTCACCATCGCTTGCAGCAGTTGTTCTTCACTCAGGGTTTCATCCGCCAGCCCCAGCTCCTTGTAGAGATCTTCTTTCTTACGCATCAGTTCACGTGCTGAAGCGAAACCGAGCTCTTGCAACAGCTTTTTCAGCTCGGCGACGGAAGGCGGCGTATCCAGATACAGCACCACCTGCGGTTCGACGCCATGCTGTGCCAGTAGTGCCAGCGTTTCCCGGCTTTTCGAGCAGCGTGGGTTGTGATAAATAGTGACGTTTTTCATCTTTCTCTTTCCTTGTTCAAATCAAGTGCGTTGGAACTTGCTGAAGGTTCTTTGCAACTGACGCAGTTGGTCAATCCGCGCATCATAGCGAGCCTGTTTCAGGCTGCCCAGCTTTTGCAATGAGCTGGCGTTACTGAGCAAACCTATTGCCTGATCCAGACGGCCTGCCAGTGCCAGGCTTTCTGCCCGGGCGGAGAGTTCTTCATCGCGTAACCCTTGAGCAGCACTGGCCTGAGCCAACAGATCCCAGCCGTTCGGATCGTCCGGATGGGCAAAGGTATAACGGTTGAGGATTTTTGACGCTTGAGCGGGTTGATTGCCCTCAACGTAGGCGTTCGCCAGGTTGAGCAGCAACACCGGGTTATTGCTTTGCGCCGCATTGACCGCCTCAAGGCGAGCAATAGCCTGAGCGGCTTTATTCTGACCCAGATCGATGTCGGTCAGCAGATCCAGCATCCAGACGTTTTTCGGATCTTTTGCCAGTAGGGGCTGAATAAGATTGCGCGCTTCGTCGTATTTCTTGGCTTCATAGAACAGGATCGCCCGGCCATATTTGGCGGCTATTTGCTCGCGAATGTTGCCTTTGCTGTAAGTGTTCAGCAGGTCTTCGCTCAGACCATAGCCTTCCGAGCTGTACATGCCCAGCGTACGTACCCTTGCTAGCAGATAGTCTTGGCTGGATTGCACCAGATGGCGCGGCATTTGGTTGGCGCGGTTGCGGGCGTCCGAAAGCCGGCTGTCTGGCAATGGGTGCGTCAGCAGCATTTCCGGTGGTTTTGAGGCATAGCGGGACTGATCGGCCAGCCTTTGCAAGAAATCTGGCATCGCTTCGGGATCGAACCCGGCGCGCTGCAATACCTGAATACCGATACGGTCGGCCTCTTGTTCATTTGCCTGGGTGAAGCTGATCATCCCCTGCTGCGTTCCCGCCAGCGTACCGCTCAGCGCCGCCATGCCCATGGTTGGGTTGGCCATCGCCAGCAGGATAGAGCCCAGTGCGCCCACCCAGGTCAGTGGTGCGTTGCGTTGCTGGTCTTCCATTGCGCGGGCCAGATGGCGCTGGGTCACGTGTGAGATTTCGTGCGCCAGGACCGAGGCCAGTTGGCTCTCGTTGTCGGTTTCACGGAACAGGGCCGAGTGCAGCACCACGTTGCCGCCGAAGAAGGCAAAGGCGTTGATCTCGTCGTTACGGACTAGAAAGAAGTGGAACGGGGTGCGCACCGAATAGGCGCTGGCGACCAGCCGGTTACCCAACTGGTTGATATATTGGGTCAATAGCGGATCGTTGATCAACGGGGCGCTTGCGCGTAGCTGCCGCACGTAAAAATCGCCCATGGTCAGTTCCTGGCCGATGCTCAACGTCCCCCCCGCGGAAGTCCCCATATCCGGCAGTTGGTCTTGCGTTTGGGCGTTAACCGGCGCCAACGCAGAGGTGCAAAGTGAGCCGAGCAGCAGGACTGTTAACGCTGTTTTAGTCAACCGGATGGTCATAGTCAGGTCATTCCCTCAATAAAGTCATCAAGTAAGACGTCAGTATCAGATAAGAGTTCTTCTTCCGTGCCAGACTCTCCAGTACAATCAGCGCGAAAGTGCGTTGGCTCACAAAAATGCATTTTCAGGGGATCGTGCGCCTGAGCGGCAAACGTTATCACATCATAGCCAGCCACAACCCACATTGAAACGTCTGCACGGTGATAACCGGGCTAAAATTATCTAAAAATCATGTCATATCTGCTCGGCCGCATAGGGACTGGCGAGCCTCACCCCCATTGATGGAATAAGGAGCAATCTCTGATGTTGGAGTTGTTATTACAGTGGTACCGACGTCGTTTCACCGATCCACAAGCTATTGCGTTGCTGGTGATCCTGGTTGCCGGGTTCTGCATCCTTTATTTTTTTCACGGTATCTTGACCCCCTTGCTGGTGGCGCTAGTGCTTGCTTACCTGCTGGAGTGGCCTACCGCTCGCCTTCAGCGTCTGGGATGTTCGCGCACCTGGGCGGCAAGTATCATGCTGATCGTGTTTGGCGGTATTGCCATGCTGTTGGTCTTCGTGGTCGCGCCAACCGCCTGGCAGCAGGGCATCAACCTGATGACCGATTTACCGGGCATGCTCAATCAGTTCTACAACTATGCGGCGACCTTGCCGACACGCTACCCGGCGCTGGTGGATGCAGGTATCATTGATATGATGGCGCAGAACCTGCGTGAGCGTCTGTCGGGCATGGGTGAGTCGGTGGTGAAATTCTCGCTGGCCTCACTGGTTGGGCTGCTGACGCTGGCCATCTATCTGATCCTGGTCCCGTTGATGGCGTTCTTCCTGCTGAAGGACAAAGAGCAGATGATCAATGCGGTGCGCCGCGTGCTGCCGCGCAACCGTGGGTTGGCAGGGCAGGTATGGGTCGAGATGAACCAACAGATCACCAACTATATTCGCGGCAAGGTGCTGGAGATGGTGATCGTCGGGGTGGCGACCTATCTGGTGTTCTTCATCCTGGATATGCGTTATTCCCTGTTATTGGCGGTGTTGGTCGGCCTTTCGGTGCTGATCCCTTACATCGGCGCGGTGCTGGTGACGATCCCGGTGGTGGTGGTGGCGATGTTCCAGTGGGGCATTGGTGCCGACTTCTGGACGCTGATTATCGCTTATCTGGTGGTGCAAGGGTTGGATGGCAACCTGCTGGTGCCGATCTTGTTCTCCGAGGCGGTCAACCTGCATCCGCTGGTGATCATACTCTCGGTGATTATCTTCGGCGGCCTGTGGGGGTTCTGGGGCGTATTCTTCGCCATCCCGTTAGCGACGCTGGTGAAAGCCGTGATCCACGCCTGGCCGGATGACATGCTGGTGGATGTGGGGGATGAGGTGAAGTGAGAAAAATAAAGCGCAGCAACTCATGTTGCTGCGCTTTACCCTTTACTGCTGCAGGTAGTTCAGAACGATTTCGTGGTGATTGGTGGTCTTGAAATCATCGAACACTTTTTCAACCTTGCCGTCGGTGCCGATCAGGAAACTGATACGGTGAATGCCGTCATAGGTTTTGCCCATGAAGGTTTTCTCGCCCCAAACGCCAAACTGCTGAGCTACCTGATGATCTTCGTCGGATAGCAGCGTGAAATTGAGCAGTTCTTTCTCAACAAAACGCGAGAGCTTTTCGGGTTTATCGGTGCTGATACCCAGCACTTCGACGCCCGCTTTTTTCAATTCATCCATGTTGTCCCGTAACCCACAGGCTTGCACGGTGCAACCTGGCGTCATGGCTTTGGGATAAAAATAAACCAGTACTCGTTGTCCCTGGAAGTCGGCCAAATTAATTTCCTCGCCATCCTGGTCGAGTAAACTAAATTTCGGCGCTGTATCACCGGCTTTCAATGGGCTCATAACTACTCTCCATCTCTCTCATCATGCTGTGGATAGTTCACCACGCTAATACTGCCTTGCGCATTCAATTCTGTACATAGGCGATAAAAGGCTTGTTCAATATTTGTTGCATCCTGGCCACCTGAACTGTGGGCGGTGATCTGGATATAGAGCTGGGAGGGCTGATCCCCCTGTGCTGGCTGAGTCCGTGACACCAGCTCGGCAATGTTCATCTGGCTCGAATCAAACAGGCCGGTAAACCGCTCGATGATATGCGGGGAGTCTTTTACCTCAACCTGTACCCACACTGTAGCTGGCATTGGCGGTCTTTCTTGCGAGTTTGTGCGTTTCATCACGATCAGTAAATCCAGCTCGGCGCCTTTTTGCGGCAAAGTGGATTCGATCAGGGTAATCGCGTTCCAGCTACCTGAAAGCAGCATGATGAAGGTGAACTCTTCACCCAGCATGGCCAGACGGCTATCTTCGATATTGCACCCGCAGCTACTGACGTGGCGGGTGATGGCGTTGACGATACCGGGGCGATCGGCGCCCAGTGCGGTGATCACCAGATAGTGTTCATCAGGCTTAGGCAAAATGCAGCTTCCTGTCGTGCTGAATGGGGTTACCAAGGTAAACATAAAAAAAACCGCCTGCCAAGCGCTTAGACACGTTGTTTGCTTGCTTTTGGATAGGTGACAAAAGTACCATGGGTGACTTGTTTGTGAAGGGGACGGCCAATGTTTACGGGAAGTATTGTTGCACTGGTTACGCCGATGGACACCAAAGGTGCTGTCGATCGTGCGAGCCTAAAAAAACTGATTGATTATCATGTAGCCAGTGGGACTGCGGCGATCGTTTCCGTAGGAACTACCGGCGAGTCCGCCACGCTGCCCCATGACGAACATGTGGATGTGGTCTTGCAGACGCTGGAACTGGCCGCAGGCCGTATTCCGGTGATCGCCGGTACCGGTGCCAACGCCACCAGCGAGGCTATCTCACTGACGCAGCGTTTCAGCAATACCGGTGTCGTGGGCTGCCTGTCGGTCACGCCTTACTACAACAGACCGACCCAGGAAGGCCTGTACCAGCATTTCAAAGCCATTGCCGAAAGCACCGATCTGCCGCAGATCCTCTATAACGTGCCTTCACGTACCGGTTGTGACATGCTGCCGCCAACCATCGCTCGTTTGGCCAAAATTAAGAATATTGTTGCCGTTAAAGAGGCAACAGGGAACTTAAGTCGTGTTAGTCAGATCCAAGTGCTGGTTGATGATGAAGACTTCATTTTGCTGAGCGGCGACGACGCCAGCGGTCTGGACTTCATGCAACTGGGTGGCAAAGGGGTGATTTCCGTGACGGCCAACGTGGCTGCGCGTGAAATGGTCGAACTTTGCCGCCTGGCGGCGCAAGGCAATTTTGCCGAAGCCCGCCGTTTGAATCAGCGCTTGATGCCTTTGCATCAGGATTTGTTCGTAGAAGCAAACCCAATTCCGGTGAAATGGGCCTGTAAGGCATTGGGATTGATGGCAACCGATACGATGCGTCTGCCTATGACGCCGTTGACCGACGCTGCCCGTCCTGTCGTGGAGCGTGCGTTGAAAAGCGCCGGTTTGCTGTAACTCTTAGGGAGATTTGATGGCTTATTCATTGCAAAAGTCGACGCTAGCAACGGTCGTGGGATTAGCGCTGGTGATGACGCTGGCGGCATGTTCTACCGATCAGCGCTACAAACGCCAGGTTAGCGGCGATGAGGCCTATCTTGACGCCGCACCGCTCAAACCGCTGAGCGCGCCGTCCGGCCTGATCCTGCCGGTACAAACTGGTAATTATGAAGTTCCGGCAAACGCGCAGAAAGGCGCTGTTGGCAAGCAACTGGATATCCGGCCACCGGTACAGCCGCTGGCACTGCTGAGCGGTTCCCGCGGTCAATATGCCGGTGACAGCGGCACGCTGCTGCTGGAAAGCAGCCCGCAGAACGATAACCTGTGGTCCCGCGTAGCCAGCCTGTTGCAGAGCAAAAACATTCCGATCGCCTCACGTACGGATGCCAGCCAAACGCTGACTACCGACTGGGTGAAGTGGAACCGTCTGGATGAAGACAACCAGTACGAAGGCCGCTACCAGATCACGGTACAGAAACAGGGCTACCAACAAGCGTTGGTGGTGAAAACCCTCGAACTGCGTCAGCAGGGGCAAACCGACAAGGTTACCGACCCTTCTGAAGTTCAGCGCTACAACGGTATGATGATGAACACCATCGTTGAGGGCCTGGACAAGCAGGACAACCTGTCGAGCAGCCAGTCCGCCAACCGTGTTGGTGTGTTGGACGTGCAGAGCGGTGCGGATGACACCGGCCTGCCAACGCTGATCGTGCGTGCGCCGTACACGGTAGTGTGGGATCGTTTGCCACCGGCACTGGAAAAACTGGGGATGAAAGTGGGTGACCGCAGCCGTCCGCAGGGTAGCGTCGCCGTAACCTACAAATCCCTGAGCAGCAGTGATTGGGATGCGTTGGGCGCCAAAGATCCTGAACTGAAAGAAGGTGATTACAAACTGCAGGTCGGTGATTTGAATAACCGTACCAGTTTGCAATTTATCGATTCCAAAGGTAAGCCGTTGACCCAGTCGCAGAACGATGCGCTGGTAGCGGTGCTCCAGACGGCTTTCAGTAAAACCAGCGTGAAATAACTACATCTAGGGGCTGCGGCCCCTTTTTGTTTTGCTGATACGGTATCGTTTGCGTCGCAGATTTGGCACAATAGTTATCAGCAAACCAAAGAACTTATCAGGTCAATTTTGTGCCCAGTAGGCTGCCAGGCAGCCGGAAGGTACCATCTCATTGGAGTAAGTTAAGATGCAAAAGCTAGCTGAACTGTATCGCGGCAAGGCAAAAACCGTCTACACCACCGAAAACCCGGATCTGCTGGTGTTGGAATTCCGTAACGATACGTCAGCACTGGATGGTCAGCGCATTGAGCAGTTCGATCGTAAAGGGATGGTGAACAACAAGTTCAACCATTTCATTATGAGCAAGCTGGAAGAGGCCGGAATCCCAACGCAGATGGAACGCCTGCTGTCAGACAACGAAGTGCTGGTGAAAAAGCTGGAGATGGTACCGGTTGAGTGCGTGATCCGTAACCGTGCCGCAGGCTCTTTGGTCAAGCGCTTGGGGATCGAAGAAGGTTTGCCGCTGAACCCGCCGCTGTTTGATCTGTTCCTGAAGAACGACGCGATGCACGACCCAATGGTGAACGAATCCTATTGCGAAACCTTCGGCTGGGTGAGCAAAGAGCATCTGGCGCGCATGCGCGAGCTGAGCTACATGGCTAACGACGTGCTGAGCAAGCTGTTTGACGATGCGGGTCTGATCCTGGTCGATTTCAAACTGGAGTTCGGCCTGTTCAACGGCGAAGTGGTGCTGGGCGATGAGTTCTCCCCGGACGGTAGCCGCCTGTGGGACAAGAATACCCTGGCCAAGATGGACAAGGATCGCTTCCGCCAGAGCCTGGGTGGCCTGATTGAAGCCTACGAAGAAGTCGCTCGCCGTATCGGCGTGAAGTTGGACTAATCGTTAAATCATGCCCCTCACTTTAGCACTCTCTTACAGGGGAAGGGCTAGAGTGAGGGGCAAAGCATCGAACTGAGCCTCCCACCCCTCATTCACCACTTTCCAGAAAATTACTGCATTCGCTGCGCCACGAACGCCTTATAATAGTAACCAGGGCTAGTTTCCTACGATTATTAAAAATCATCTCTGGAGTTTATTTATGCGTTGGCAAGGGCGTCGAGAAAGTGACAATGTCGAGGATCGCCGTGGGCAGTCTTCAGGTCTGGGCGGCGGCGGTGGCGGCCCCCGGATACCTATCGGCGGCAAAGGTGGCCTGATCATTCTGGTCGTGGTGCTGGTTGCCGGTTACTACGGGGTAGACCTGACTCCTCTGCTGAATGGCGGAGATGTCTCCCCGCAGTCTCAGCAGCAAAGCGCCAGCATCAGCCCGCAAGACGATCAATTAGCCAAGTTTACCTCGGTGGTGCTGGCCTCTACCGAAGATAACTGGCAGGGCATCTTCAAGCAGATGGGGAAAAACTATCAGGATCCGAAACTGGTAATGTACCGGGGCGCGACGCGTACCGGCTGCGGCACCGGTCAATCGGTGATGGGGCCGTTCTATTGCCCTGCGGACGATACGGTCTATATCGATCTCTCGTTCTACCAGGATATGAAAACCAAGCTGGGTGCTGGCGGTGATTTTGCCCAAGCTTATGTGGTTGCGCATGAAGTGGGCCACCACGTGCAGAATCTCTTGGGGATTGAGCGCAAGGTTCGCCAGATGCAGCAAGGGGCTAGCCAGGCAGAGGTTAACCGCCTGTCGGTGAAAATGGAGCTTCAGGCCGACTGCTTTGCTGGCGTTTGGGGCCATTACGCCGAGAAACAGCAGATGCTGGAAGCAGGCGATCTGCAATCCGCATTGAATGCCGCGCAGGCGATTGGTGACGACCGTTTGCAGCAGCAAAGCCAAGGGAGAGTGGTGCCAGACAGCTTTACGCATGGCACTTCGCAGCAGCGTTATACCTGGTTCAAGCAAGGGTTCGATAGCGGCGACCCTAATACCTGCAACACCTTCGCCTCCCGTTGATATTACTCAGTGCCAGTGCCTAGAGCCCGGCACTCTGCTTTCAGGTCTCAATATTCATGTTTCAGGTAATGCAACAACGCATGCAGCAGCAGGGTATTCGGCGGTTGTTGGTGATCAGCGGCGAATCGCAATGGTGCCGAGATCAGGCGCAGCAACTGGCGGCACAGGTGCCGGGTGACTGGCCTTGGGTCGGTAATGACGTGCCCGCAGGAATCGATGCGTTGGCGAGTCACGCGGTCAAAACCTTGTTGGGGCAAGAGCGGTTGCATGCGGTATTTGATGCGTTAGCGGGGCTGGACGTTGAAGCGCTGGCCCAGCTCTGCGGGACATTACAAGCCGGTAGCTGGTTACTGTTGCTGGTTCCACCTTGGCAAAGTTGGCCGCAGCAGCCAGATAGCGACAGCCTGCGCTGGAGCGATTGCCCACAGCCGATCGCCACGCCCCATTTTATCCACCATCTGCAACAACGGTTGCTGGCCGATAGCGAAGTGTCTATCTGGCGGCAAGGTGAACCGTTGTGCCTGGCTCCCTTACCATTACGGCCAGCTTGGCAGGCTCCCCAGGGTAATCCGAGTGAGGAACAGCAGGCCATTTTGGCCCGCTTGTTGGCGGCCGAGTCTGGGATCTGGGTATTAACCGCTGCGCGTGGCCGGGGGAAATCAACGGTGGCGGGGATGTTGATGGCCAGCAGCCCATTAACCTGTTGGATCACCGGCCCGAGCCGCGCCGCTACCGACGTTGCCAGCGAGTGGGCCGCAGGACGGGCCAAGTTTTGGGCACCGGATGCTTTGCTACAGCATTGTTCTGAACAGGGGGCAGAGGGTGTTGGCTGGCTGCTGGTGGATGAGGCTGCAGCGATCCCTGGACCTTTACTGCAACAGTTAATGGACTATTTCCCGCGCGTATTGCTGACAACTACGGTGCAGGGATATGAAGGAACGGGGCGCGGATTTTTACTGAAGTTCTGCGCCTCCTTACCGCAGTGGCAGCCGTTAAGCTTGCAGCAACCGATGCGTTGGGCGCTGGGCGATGCCCTGGAGCGGATTATCGATCACGCCTTGCTGTTCAACGAGGAACCGGTATGGGCAGTGGCCGGGCAGTCACCCACTTTGGGTGCTATTGAACAGGCTGAACTGTGCGCCGATCCGCAACGGTTACGGCGTTTCTATGCGTTGCTCTGTAGCGCACACTATAAAACCTCACCGCTGGATTTACGCCGTCTGATGGATGCGCCCGGGATGCACTTCAGTGCGGCGTTGTTGGGGGATGAGGTGGTCGGGGCGCTATGGTTGGTAGATGAGGGCGGCTTATCGGTTGAACTGGCCCACGAGGTGTGGGCGGGCCGCAGAAGGCCGCGTGGCAATCTGGTCGTTCAATCTTTGGCGGCACATAGCGGCCAATGGTGGGCACCTACGTTGCGTTCCCGTCGCATTACCCGTATCGCCGTGTTGCCGGAGTTACGCCAGCAAGGGATCGCCAGCCGGTTGGTGAAACAGCAAAAACGTGACTCTCAGGGGGTGGATTTTCTTTCCGTTAGCTTCGGCTATACCGAGCCGCTGTGGCGGTTTTGGCAATCTTGTGGCTTCACTCTGGTGCGGATTGGCAACAAACGGGAGGCCAGCAGTGGCTGTTACACCGCCATGGCGGTGCTGGCCATTAGCGAGCAAGGGGAGGAGCTGTGCCATGCGGCGCATAAGCACTTGGCTCGGGATTGGCGCTGGTTGCGGCAACATAGCGACCTGTTGCTGGAGCTCGACGATGATACCGATCCGCTATTAAATGAAGAAGACTGGCGCGAGCTGGCCGGTTTTGCCTTTGCCCATCGCCCCTTGGAGGCTAGCCTGGGGGCACTACAACGTCTGTTGTTGAACAGCTCATTGCCCTGTGCGGCATTACGTGCGCATTTGCAGCAACAACAAACCGTGGCCCAGTGCGCTGCCCAATATGGCCTGAGTGGCCAAAAAGCCTTGCTGCGGCTTTGGCGGCAAGAGGCAGGGCAGGCGTTGCAACAGCTTAATGCGCAACATTGCCGCTACTGGCAGGAGTGGGCGCAGTCGTTGCAATAAATGGAAAGAGTTGTTCAATAAAACCCGATTTTCCTGATTTCTCCGCGGCGTATAGTAAGGGCAGTTGCCGGGTCTGTCCCGGATGTCTCTAACCTGAGGAGTCCCCTATGAAACACTCGCATTTCGTTGTCCAAAGCCCCGCAACACCGGCAGAGCAACTGATACTGTTGTTTCATGGCGTGGGGGATAACCCGGTGGCGATGGGGGAGATCGGCAGTTACTTCGCCAAAGATTTCCCACAGGCCTTGGTGGTGAGTATTGGTGGCCCATTCGCTTTTGGCAACGGTGAGGGTCGCCAATGGTTCTCGGTTCAGGGGATCACCGAACACAACCGCACGCAACGCATTGCCGAAGTGATGCCAACCTTTGTTGAAACCGTGCGCTACTGGCAGCAACACAGCGGCGTGGGCTACGCGGGCACCGCGCTGGTTGGTTTTTCGCAGGGTTCGATCATGGCGCTGGAAGGGCTAAAAGCCGAAGCCAAACTGGCCGGGCGGGTAGTGGCCTTCAGCGGCCGTTTTGCCCAGTTACCGCAAGCCGATTTTGGTGACAGCGTGGTACACCTGATCCATGGTGAGACGGACGGCGTTATTGCTGCGGAACATGCGCAAGCGGCTGAGGCTCAGTTGCAGGCCGTTGGCGCAGATGTGACGTTGGATATTGAACCAGGCGTCGGGCACGCAATCAGTTCGGGCATGATGAATGCTGCTCTGGAGCGTTTGCATTACTATGTGCCGCAGCGCTATTGGGAAGAGGCGATGTTTGGTAAACGGGGCGATCTGATCGCCTTTAAATAAACAGCAGGGCGCTATGTGCGCCCTGAGGTTATGGCTTTTTCGGCCAGTCGTCTTCGTCGTCCCACTTGGCGTTGTTATCGCGGTGGGGCGGCAATTCAGGCTTGTTGGCCAGGAATTTTCGATGATCCAGGCGGCGTAATTCCTTGATCCCGCTAATGATAATACCTGCCAATATCACCAGGATTATCCACCAGTAGTCAGCTAACCAATGCATGTTTACACCTTTCCTTCAGGGCGAATAAAACGCGAGAATATCGCGGGCAGATGGCTTGCGAGCCAAGCTGCACCAGCAACGTCCTTATCTCGCCAGGCCGCCAGCAGCAGCTCGGGCGTCAGTAAATGCTCGGCCTCTTGCGCCAGCGGGCGATAACTTAAATGCCAGGGTTCCACCGCCACCCCACCTTGATCGGCGGTAAACGGGCGATAGAAGCCAAACTCGGCCATATGTGCAGTCAGCCAAAGATTTAGCGGATGGAAATAACCACCGGCTTCATATTCCCACGGCTCTAACTGCAACTTTTGCCCAACGGGCAGCAGCGACGGATCGTAAACATCCAGATCGCTGCCCCAGTGGTGACGGCTGGCACCCGGTAGGGCCGACCAACGCAAAATGGCTTCACAACGCTCGGCGGCAGATAGTGGCTGGATATCCATCGGTTGGCTATTGTGATCCAATACTGGCCGCTCTCCGCAGAACTTACCATTCCAGATCGCCAGCTGCCGGTCAAAATCGCGAAAGGTGCTGGCCGGTTGCAGATCAAAGCCTGCCGTTTTAGCCGCCTGTTGCATGGCCTGACAGGCCACCACCGCAGCGGGTTGCAGCCGGTGATTGCCGCTCAGTACGGTAAGGTGCTCCGTTGAGCGCCCGGTGAGCATTTCTGCGCTGATCATGCGACCAGTTGCTCCATGATACGCTGATACATGCGGCTCAGTAACTGCAGATCGGCCGCATGTACGCATTCATTCACTTTATGGATGGTGGCGTTGACCGGCCCCAGCTCAACCACCTGTGCTCCCATCTGAGCGATAAAGCGGCCATCAGAAGTACCGCCGGTAGTCAGTAGTTGCGGGGTGAGCTCGGCATAGTGTTCTACCGCATTCACCACGGCATCGACCAAATCGCCTCGAGCGGTCAGGAAAGGCTGGCCAGACAGCCACCAGTCGATGCTGTAGTTCAAGTTATGGCGATCCAACAGTTCCTGCACCCGCTGCTTGATCAGGGTGTCGGTAAGCTCGGTGCTGAAGCGGAAGTTGAACTGCACGAACATTTCACCGGGGATCACGTTGTTGCTGCCGGTCCCGGCCTGCACATTGGCAATTTGCATGCTGGTTGGCGGGAAGAATTCGTTGCCCTGATCCCACTCAATGGCGACTAGTTCGTTTAACGCAGGCATAGCCCGGTGAACCGGATTATCGGCCAGATGTGGATAGGCGACGTGCCCCTGAACGCCATGTATACGCAGATTGGCGGTGATCGAGCCACGGCGGCCATTTTTCACCACGTCTCCGACCCGTTCGGTGCTTGAAGGTTCGCCGACCAGGCAATAATCAAGGCGCTCGTTGCGAGCCATCAAGGCTTCCACTACCTTCACGGTACCATGAGTGGCGCTGGCCTCTTCGTCTGAGGTGATCAGAAACGCCAAGCGGCCCTGATGGTTGGGGTTGGCGGCAACGAAGCGTTCTGCGGCTACCACCATGGCGGCCAGGGAGCCTTTCATATCGGCGGCTCCGCGCCCATAAAGCATGCCGTCGCGGATGACGGGCTCAAACGGTGGGTTATCCCAATTTTTCTCGTCGCCGGTTGGCACCACATCGGTGTGGCCAGCAAACGCCAGCGTGCTGCCCTGACCGCGCCAGGCCCAGAAGTTTTGCGTATCGCCAAAGTTCATTGGTTCGACGGTAAAACCGATCGCTTTCAGGCGGGCGATCATCAACTCCTGACAACCTTCGTCATGTGGGCTGAGGGAAGGGCGCTTGATAAGCTGTTGCGCCAGTTCGATAACAGGGCAGATCATGAGTTAACCTCGGTAATAAATTGCTGATAGCTTTCGCTGCTGAAGCCTAGCAGGGCATGTCCTTTACCATCATCCAGCAAAGGGCGTTTGATCATGGCCGGTTGCTCCAGCATAAGGGCGATGGCGGCATCGGCATTGTCGCAGGCATTGCGCTGGGCTTCATCCAGTTTACGCCACGTAGTGCCACGAGTATTCAACAATGGTTCCCAACCCAGACGCGCGACAAAATCACGCAACAACTGCTCGTCGAGCCCGTCTGCGCGATAGTCGTGGAATTGATAAGCCACACCCTGTTCTTCCAGCCAGCGGCGGGCTTTTTTGATGGTGTCACAATTTTTGATGCCGAACATGGTCAGCGAGGCGTGCTGCGGTTTGTCTGTCATGGCGTAAAAGCTACCTTTTAATCGTCAAAATCTGTACTGAGTGGCAGACTGGGTCACAATGTTATACCACTCGGTTATAGAACAGATAATGCGGGAAAATGGAGTTTAAATCCAGA
The DNA here is from genome assembly GCF_019968685.1 of Serratia sp. JSRIV006. Classification (NCBI taxonomy): domain Bacteria; kingdom Pseudomonadati; phylum Pseudomonadota; class Gammaproteobacteria; order Enterobacterales; family Yersiniaceae; genus Serratia; species Serratia sp. JSRIV006. The sequence goes on along the minus strand of NZ_CP074137.1, from coordinate 4,119,844 downwards.
CAACGATGTGTTCATCATTGACAGGGAGATACCTGTATTTTCAGGTCCGCAGATGAGTAACACATTTGGTTTTGACCTTCTCTGTAAAGCGACGAGATACTGCCCCACTCAGTACTAATTGTTTGTCACAGACGGGGGAAAGTAATTATGCTGCGAATATTAATTTACCAAGACAACCTCCAACAATTTTTGATAATATCATCTGGGAATAGATGATGTAGTTTCGTATGACTTGTGCAACATATTATTCTTTATTTTATATTACAACATGGAAGTGAAAATGAATGCGAGAAAACTAATCCTAACAAGTTGCTTTTCATATAGGGATCTATTAGAAATAAAACGCTCGTATGCTAAAACCGTGCGTAAGGTTTATGGTGGAGAGGGTAGGGTTTCGAGTGAAGAGATATTTGAGAATTATATTTTTGTTCTTGCCGATATTGTAAGTAGCACTGTTTTCATCTTCTCGGCTTTAGGTATTTTAAATACAGGGATTCTTATATGCCTCCATGGCTTAACTAGAGGGCCATTTGTCATGTTTATTATAAGCATAGCATTCGTGGCTTGTGTGGTAATTAGGAATGGTAAAGCAAGTAAGTTACAGATAAAAACCACAATAAAGTTAATTAACTTAAGGTTGAGGGTTTTTATTTTTAGGCTCAGCCTACCGTAGCACACAAATGAATATTGTTTTTTTGTTATTATGAATTATTCACTATCATGATATTTGTAGTCATTGTCATAAAGTGTGGCTTTAAGTGTATTAAGGGATACGCCTGCTTGAAATGTCCTCATAGCAGTATTTTTATTTTCTCACTTAATAATTAGCAGTTTGATGTTCAACGCACATACCCGCTATTTTGTAACCTTTCCAGCGCGCTCCCATCGGCGTACACCATGCCGGTAGTCAGATCGTGGAAGCCATATCGCTTATAAAATGCCAATTTGTCCGGCACCGAGTAAATAAACACTTTACCTAATGGGGCCAGATCATGCATGACGCGATCCATCAACTGCTGACCATAACCTTGCCCCTGGAAGCGCGGATGGATGGCGACATCGGCCAGATAAGCTACCGAGGTCATGTCACTGATGGCATGGGCGGTGGCCATCAACTCACCCTCAATAAAGCCCCAATAGCAGAATTGGCTATTTTGGTATACCTTCTGTAAGACCTGTGGATCACGCTCGCCCAGTCCGGCAGCGGCCAGCAATTCGCCCAACTGTTGCCAGTCGATATTACAGTTACGCAGATCGGTGATGAGCTCCATCATTCTCCCCTTAACCAATACGATCCAAATCCGCAGCATATTGCTGGATCGCACGCTGGTAGCTGCTGATCTCCGTATGTGCCGAGGTCTCTGCCAACAGGATCAGCAGGTCCGATACCGCCTGTTTGGTTTCCCCCAGATTGTAGAGCGTCATGGCGCGGAACAGCGTGATCTCCTTGGCCTGCGGGAACTCGTTTAGCCCGTCGTCGAAAGCGGTTAGCGATTTCTGGTATTCCCCCAATGCGCGATAGGTGCTACCCAGGCCCAGCCAGGCTTCCTGGCGTAACTGTGCAGGCAGGCCGTGCTGCAAGGCGGCGAGATAGCAGGGGATCGCCTGCTGTTCAAAGCCCTGCACATCGTAAAGGCACGCCAGCTGGTAATGTAGCGAGCCATCCAACGGTGCCTGTTGCAGCATCTGTTGGGCCAGCTCGGTGGCTTCCGGATAGCGACCTTGTTGTTTCAACTGCTCGATGGTGATACTCGAAGACATGATTTTCCCTTTCAACGGTGTTTCGCTAACTCCTGTAGCAACGTTACTCCTTCACTATTCATCCGCAAAGAAATATATGCCTGGATAGATCTCTGATAAGTTTGAAATAGTAGGTTCACATCATGCTGATGTAGAATATCCTATAGTTAATCAGGCTTTTCTTGACGGCAACCCGTGATATTTTTCACCAAAATGCCTGCGTGCATACCAGTGAGTAAAAAATGACACCCCACGTTCCATCATATGTTCGACAACTTGTCACCCTGCTGCTATGGGGGATCATCTATTACCTCGCCGGATTGATCTCATTAAAATTTGACGATCCCGATTCGCCGATCGCTATCGTGTGGTTTCCCTCCGGTGTTGCGGTTGCCGCCTTTCTTTTGACTCGCTGGCGCAGTTATTTATCCCTGTTCATCATTTTGACGTTGGCGGACTTGTTGTTGACGGAAGGCTGGCAGAATAATCCACTGATATCGCTGATCTATACCCTGCTATCCATGCCAGCCAACGTCGCGATCGCCTGGGCCGTTCGCCGCTTTGCACGGCTTAATGACGATCTCCATACAATCTTAATTTGTATCACCGCAACCGTGGTCTTCAGCGGTCTGGATGCGCTAATTATCGGTGGGGGTTATGCACTAATCCACCAGCAGCCTTTGTTCAGCTTGTTCTGGCAGAATTTTATCGCTGATGTTACCGGTATTATCTTTGCCACAGCCGTTATCATGGGGGTTGTCAATCGGCGTTTGGTTGCTGCCAGTTGCAATCTGCAAATGGGTCTTCTGGGAGGGGCACTTTGGCTGCTGCTGTGTGCTTCGATCTGGTTTATCTTCGGCTACCCACTTCTCTGGCTGCAACACAACGCCGCTGCGCTCTACTTTGCCTTGGCATGCCTCCCCATTATTCTGGCTACTATGCTGTCTGTGGCCTGGGGGAATCGTGGGGGATCTCTAGCGCTTCTCACTCTTGGGTTGGGAGTGATTTATTATACCGATAATCAGCATGGACCATTTTTTATCAAGGGGTTACATCTCAATGAGTCTCTGTTATTAGCCTTGAGCTACCTTTCCGCGACGGCGTTGTTGATCGTGTTTATCAGGGTGTTGAAGCACTCTACCAACAGTTTTAACCCAGACACTGGCCGGATAACCGGCAAGGGGGTGATTTATAGCCTCAATCCGCGGACCGGGGTTTTGCACTGGGAGGATGAGCTCGGCAGTTTGTATGAGCAGAAGGTTCCCAGCAAGCTAGACACCGTAGATGACGTGATGCAATGGGTTCACCCGCATGATCAAGGCAAACTGCGTGACCATTGGCTCCTCAATGATAGTCCTCAACCCCGTGCCCCGTTGATATTCCGTTTCCAGATGCCACAGGGAGAGTGGTTGACGTTGGTGGATAACAGCTGTGTTCTGCTGGATGAGGAAGAACAGAGCATTATTGTCGGCAATTGGCAAGCAAGCCACTATCACCAGGACAGTTAAATGAACCTATTATTTGCGTATTGTGGAGAGTTGCAGCAGTGATCCAGATTGCCTTGTTATTATTCGGCGTTGATTTTGTGCGCTCCAAAGCCAAATTTTTGGGGGTAATCGGGATTATCTGGGGGCTTATGGGGATCGGTATCTTTATCGATGGCCTTGATGGTGTGCTCTATTTTCCCTTACAGGTTTTTGGTGCCCTGATGCTTCTGGAGAGCCTGGTCACGTTGAGTATTGCCTCCAGCGGGGTTGGGGCGCAGAAAGCCGTGCTCTACTTCAAGGGGGGGATCTTTTGTGTTGTCGCACTGTTGATTCTGGCGAACAAACCCTACAGTAATCTGCTCCTGGCAATTCTATTTGGTTTCTCCTATTTCGTTATCGGCTTGTTTATGGTCGCTTCTGCCTGGATCGTCCGGTTTCCACGTTGGAGGAATGCGCTGGTCAGCGGCATTGCTCAAATACTGTTCGCCATGCTCTTATTTAGCCCTTATCCGGCGCACTATAAGGCCACCATATCGTTTTTCCTGGGCACATTGATGGTTTTCAGTGGCATCAATATCCTGAAATTAGCCAGGCGGGCCAACCTGTTAAGGGAAGGCACCTCGGTGTTTGAATTGTTGGCACCCACCGAGATGTTATATGCCTTTGGAAAGAAATCGGCGGCTCGGCCAGCCGAGGTGGTTGCTCCCAGCATTGATTTTAAACAGCCTTTAACCGTCCATATCTGGACTCCGGAAGGAACGGCGAGTGCGGCCCCAATCCCCCGGCCAGTCATTAATCGCTATATCGCGGCAGTAGATGCTCAAGGGGTTATCTCTACCGGGCATGCTGCATTGGAACTGGTACCGAGCATCTACATCAGTCTGTATCCAGCGGCAGATATCGATCGTTCTCCTTCAGAGTTTCTCAATGTGTTGAAGGCGACGCGAGAAAATGACGTGCCCGGCACCTTCCAGCCGGACTATGTTACCGAGGCGACCAACTGGTGCGATTCGAATCGGCAGATCCAGTTTCACCGTTATAACAGCTCGGCACTGCTACGTTTTTGGAGCGGCTATCAGCAGACAAAAGTCTACAACCTGACGTCGCGTAACTGCTCCAGTAGTGTTGCCTATGCCTTGGAAGCCTCACTGGATGGCGTGCTTGCCAAACAGAGTAAAAGCTGGCTGGGTACCTTACGTATTTTGACCATGCCGGAACTGTGGATTGCCGCGCAGGTACGCAGACGGGCACTCTCAATGGCCTGGACGCCGGGGCTGGTGATGGATTACGCCCGAGCGCTGCGACATATTGTTCACCCCGTGCCTCAGCCATGGTATCAGCGTATTCTCAAGCGCAGGCAGCCGGAAAAAGAGGGATAGCGACGCGTCATGATTATTTTACAACAATAATCAGCCACACAATTGTTTTGGCTAAGGCAGACCGCGGATCATCCAAATTATTCGGCGGGTTTCGTTAAAAAAGTAACATCCGGGTAGGTTTTTGATTAATCTGAAAATATGCTCCGCTCCTGGGTTTTGTTAACTGGCATCGTTCCCAAAAGGCTTCACTTGGTCAAAAAACAGGCGTAGAATCCCTGCGTCCAATAACTGGAGGTTATGAAGTATCATGGTTGATCGAGAGTTAACAAATTGGAAAGACTTTATTGATGAGATGTTAGGTAACTAACACCATATAGGGTTTAAAGCTTGAATAAGGCTATTGGGTTTGTTTTTATTTAAAGCACCTAGGGTAACAATATTAAGTCTTTAGCAAAGCAGCCTCGGTTTCCCGAAGCTGCTTTTTTTACGCCTGCTATTGGCTATCGTGATGGTGAGGCAGCGCCTTACCAGGGAACCGGCGGCGTACCAATACGAAGAACAGCGGCACAAAGAAAATTGCCAGAACGGTGGCTGAAATCATACCGCCCATCACTCCGGTACCTACTGCATGCTGGCTGCCAGAACCCGCACCGGAACTGATGGCCATTGGCAGAACGCCGAAGATAAACGCCAGTGAGGTCATCAGGATAGGGCGCAAACGCTGGCGCGAGGCTTCCAGCGTTGCCTCCAGCAACTCCTGGCCTTTATTGTTCAGTTCGTTGGCAAATTCCACGATCAGAATGGCGTTCTTGGCCGACAGCCCGATAATCGTCAATAGTCCCACCTGAAAGTACACATCGTTTTCCAGCCCGCGCAGCCAGGTGGCCGTGACGGCACCGATCACCCCCAGCGGTACCACCAACATGACCGAGAACGGGATCGACCAGCTTTCATACAGGGCCGCCAGACACAGGAATACCACTAACAGCGAGATGGCATACAGCGCCGGTGCCTGGGAACCGGACAGGCGTTCCTGGTAGGACATTGCGGTCCATTCCAGACCGAAACCGGTCGGTAGCTGGCTGACGAGTTTTTCCATTTCATCCATCGCGGTACCGGTACTGACGCCCGGGGCAGCCTCGCCCACGATTTCTACCGTGGAGTTACCGTTGTAGCGTTCCAGACGCGGTGAACCATATTCCCAATGGGAGGTAGCAAAGGCGGAGAAGGGCACCATCCCACCGCTGTTGTTACGTACATACCACTTGTTGATGTCCTCCGGCAGCATGCGGAAGGGCGCTCCGGCCTGGACGTACACTTTCTTCACTCGCCCGCGGTCTAAAAAGTCGTTGACGTAGGTGGAGCCCCAGGCGGTTGACAAGGTGCTGTTGATATCGTCAATCGACACGCCCAGCGCCTGCGCCTTGCGTTGGTCGATATCGATCTGCAACTGCGGGCTGTCATCAAGACCATTATGGCGCACGCGCGATAGCTGCGGGTTTTGCCCAGCCAACTGCAGTAATTGATCGCGAGCCTCCATCAGCTTGACGTGCCCCAGCCCGGCGTGGTCTTCCAACTGCATATCGAAGCCCGAAGAGTTCCCCAGCCCGGTGATTGCTGGCGGGCTGCTGGCAATAACGCGCGCTTCGTTAATATTGCTAAAGGCTTTGGTAGCTCGCTCGATGATATCGAACGAACTATTGGCTCCCGAACTGCGTAGATCCCAGTCCTTCAGGCGCAAGAACAGGCGTGCGACGTTCTGGCCGTTGCCGCCTGGCCCGGCACCGATGGTGGAGAACACCGACAGCACGTCAGCTTTCTCTTCGGTCAGAAAGTAGTGCTCAACCTTTTCCACCACCTTGGTGGTTTGTTGCAGGGTGGAACCTACTGGCAACTGCACCTGTACGGTGAACACGCCACGGTCTTCCTGCGGCAGGAATGAGGTCGGCAGTTTGATAAACAGAACCGCCATACCGGCCAACAGCAGCAGGTAGATCACCATGTAGCGGGCACTGTGGTGCAGCACGCGCGCTACACCACGTTCATAGCGTTCGGTGTTGCGATTGAACATGCGGTTAAACCAGCCGAAGAAACCGCGCTTGCCGTGATGATGGCCTTTGGCGATCGGCTGGAGAATAGTGGCGCACAGGGCCGGGGTGAGGATCATGGCGACCAGCACCGAAAGCACCATTGCGGAAACGATAGTGATCGAGAACTGGCGATAAATGGCGCCGGTGGTGCCGCCGAAGAAGGCCATGGGAATAAATACCGCCGAAAGCACCATGGCAATCCCCACCAGCGCGCCCTGGATCTGCCCCATGGATTTACGGGTTGCGTCCCTGGGTGAGAGACCTTCCTCGCTCATCACGCGTTCCACGTTTTCCACCACCACGATGGCGTCATCCACCAATAGGCCGATCGCCAGCACCATGGCAAACATCGTCAGGGTGTTGATGCTGTAGCCGAAGGCCGAAAGGATGGCAAAGGTGCCCAACAGCACCACTGGAACGGCGATAGTGGGAATTAGCGTGGCACGGAAGTTCTGCAAGAACAGGTACATGACTAAAAACACCAGCAAAATGGCTTCCAGCAGGGTTTTTACCACATCATGGATCGACGCCTGGACGAACGGCGTTGTCTCATAGGCGATCTTGGCTTCCAGCCCGTGAGGGAAATAGTGTGAAAGCTCGGCGATCTTGGCTTTCACCAACTGGTCGGTTTGCAATTCGTTGGCACCGGAAGCCAGCTTGATGTTCATCCCGGCGGCCTGCAATCCGTTGTAACGGCTGAGGTAGTTATAGTTTTCCCCGCCCAATTCCACCGTGGCAACGTCACCCAGGGTGACCAGCGAACCGTCCCGATTGACGCGCAGCGTGATCTGGCGGAACTGCTCCGGCGTTTGCAACTGGGATTGAGCGTTGATGGTGGCGTTTAGCGCCTGCTGATCCACGGAAGGGGATCCGCCCAACTGGCCCACCGCGACCTGGGTGTTCTGCGAACTGATGGCGCTGACTACATCCTGAGTGGTGAGCTGATAGCTGGTGAGCTTGTTCGGATCCAGCCAGATACGCATGGCGTATTGTGAACCGTAAACGTCCATGCTGCCCACGCCGTTAATGCGGCTGAGGGGGTCTTGCAGGTTGGAGACGATGTAGTCCGCGATGTCCTGCTTATCCATGCTGCCATCGTTGGAGACAAAGGCCACCATCATCAGCGTGGTATCGCCCGATTTTGACACCGTTACGCCTTGTTGCTGTACCGCCTGTGGCAACCGCTTGATGGCGGCTTGCAGCTTGTTTTGTACTTGTTGCATTGCCTCGTTGGGATCGGTGCCGGCATCAAAGGTCAGCGTAACCGAGGCCTGGCCGGTATTGGTGCTCTGGGACGACATATACATCATGTTGTCGAGGCCGGTCATGTTCTGTTCGATAATCTGGGTAACGGTATTTTCCAGCGTCTGTGCCGATGCGCCTGGATAGGAGGCGCTGATACGCACGTTTGGCGGAGCGAGGTTCGGATATTGTTCGACAGGCAGAGAAAAAATCGCCAACGTCCCCGTCAGGCAAAGAATAATTGCCAGAACCCAGGCAAAAATCGGGCGATCAATAAAAAAATTGGCCATGCGGCATGAACCTCGTTGTGACTTATTCTATTTTTGACTGCATCAGTTATGCTTACGCCTGGCACTGACTGGTGGCCGGGCTGTCGCAGGATTTGATTGTACCCAAAGGTGCTACTGCACTTTACTCGTCGAGCGCAGATAAAGCGTGGAGAAAAAAAGGAGATAATGTAAATAACAGTAGTAGAAATCTACAGTTACACATTGCATCGCCACGAAACGCGCCATTATGGCGATTTTATTGCGTTACGGTGAAATAATCAGGATGTTTTCCTCAGCAGGAGTTAAGCATGGAAATTAACCCGGTATTTGCTCGTCGTCTTTATCTGTGTTGGCTGATCAGCAGCAATGAACGCCCTAACGTTCCGCGCCTGATGGAACTGACCGGTTGGCCGCGCCGTACGTTGCAGGATGTACTCAAAGCTTTGCCAGGCCTGGGCCTGGAGTTGCAGTTTGTGCAGCAGGGGAAGCGTAATAATGATGGCTATTACCAGTTGGTAAACTGGGGCCCGTTAAGCCAAAGCTGGGTTAATCAGCATCATGAGATGCTGCTGGCGGCCATTGGTTGAATGTTCCCCGGCGTGCCGGGGAAGCATTACTGGCTTTTCGCTTCCAGATACATCACGGTTGCTGCCACGCGTGAGCGCACGTTGAGCTTGCGCAGCATATTGCGGATGTGCACTTTCACCGTCTCTTCAGAAATATGCAACTGCGCCGCGACCTGCTTGTTTGACATGCCACGCGCCACTTCCTGCAACACATCCAGTTCACGCTCGGTGAGAGCGGCAAAGGGATCGTGTTGCTCGCTGCGTGACGAAAGATAGTCCGCTACCGCATCGCTAATCACGTTCTGGCCCTCGGCAGCCTGGCGAATATGCTCCAGCAACTGTTCTGGCTCGCTGTCTTTCAGCAGGTAGCCATCGGCGCCCGCATCGATCAGCGCATAGACGTCGCTGCGGGAATCGGAAACGGTCAGCACGATAATGCGTGCATCTACCCCTTCATCGCGCAGTGCTTTCAGCGTATCCAGCCCGGAAAGCCCCTTCATGTTCAGATCGAGCAGGATCACGTCTGGCGTGAACTGCGCGGCCAGGGCGATCGCCTCAGCACCGCCGCTGGCTTCTGCCACCACGGTGAAAGTGGGATCTAGCCCCAGCAACTGTTTGATACCACGGCGCATCAATGGGTGATCGTCCACGATCATTACTCGGTAATTATTCATCACAATAAAACGTGCTCCCTGTAGCGAGTAAAGCCACTGCCTACTGCCGGCAGTAAAGCTGACTCTTAAAATATAGTAGTAATTAGCATTGTCGCTCGGCTCGAATGGCCGCCGTGCAATGCTGTTAGCCCTTATGGCGGGAAGCTAAGACAGACCTCCGTGCCCCCGGCATTGCCACGCCTGATATGTAACGTCCCGTTCAGGCGCGATGCGCGTTCGCTCATAATGGTTAGCCCGTAATGGCCTTCCGGTTCATCCAGGCTGTCGATGCCGCAGCCGTCGTCACAAATGGTGATCTCGTTGTCGCCGCTGGGGGAGACTTCGCAATGGATCACAATTTCCTGTGCATCGGCGTGTTTGATGGCATTAAGCACGGCTTCACGCACGATCTGTAGCGCATGAACCTGTTGTTGGGCATTCAACGCCTGTGAGGCTAACCGACAGTGTAACTGAATCCGCGCGCTGGTCAGCAGTTTTAATGGTTCCAATACCTGCTGCAACGCGGCGTTCAGATCGGCATCCTGAATGCTCAACCGGAAGGTGGCCAGTAGTTCGCGCAATTGGCGATAGGCATCCGCCAGCGCCCGATCAAAATCATCAATGATCTCATCCGCCTGCGATGAATGGCCTGTCAGGGTACGTTTGAGCAAGGTAAGCTGGATGCGCAGGAAAGTGAGGGCCTGGGCTAACGAATCGTGTAGTTCACGGGCAATGGTGGCGCGTTCCTCCATCAGTAGGAACTGCATATGCTGCTTTTGTGCGCGGTTAAAGTAAACCCCGCGGCTGAGCATATTGGTCACGCTTTGCATCAGGTGCGGGTGGGGCGGCTGTTGCTCATGTTGCCAGCTCAGGCTACCCAAGGGTTTGTTGTCTTGCATGATCACCTGTGAATGCCAGGCCAGTTCCGCCACGGGTTCACCACTGCTGACCTGCCATTGGCTTAGGCTGTCTTCCACATTGAGCCGGATACAATGTAATTGTTCGCTTAGCTTGATGATATGCAAGACCTTCTCAAACGCCCGCTGATCCAACTGCCCAACGCTCAGCGCCTGGGAGCAGCTGTAGAGCACCTCCAGCGTGCGGTTGGCCTGCTGTAGGCGCTCGGTTTTTTCCTGCACCTTTTGTTCCAGTGACTGGTAGAGCTTCGCCAATTCGCCAGACATGGTGGTGAAGGTTTGCGACAGGACGCCCAGTTCGTTTGGCAATGAAACGTCGAGCGGCGGATGATTAAAGTCACGTTGTTGCATACGCAGGCTGGCGTCCACCAGGCGTTTGAGCGGGGTGACCACTTGGCGGCGCATAAAGCGGATGCAGAACAGCACCAGGGCAATGATGGCGATGTAGCCCATCACGCTGATCGTCGCTACGATGGTCAGTTTTTGTTCGGAGTAGCGCTGCAAAGCCAAGACAAAATGGTCGATCTGGTTAACATAGCTGGCCACGTTGGCCTGATAGTTTTCCGGGTTCCCGGCCAGGATCTGTTTTTCCAGTACCAGCCAGGCCTGGCGCAGCGTCAGGTATTTTTGCCGCACATCGTCAGGCACATAAAATCGATCGAGTTTAAGCAAGGCCGGAGCCATCAGCGACTGCTGATACTGCACCAGGTGCTGCTGCACTTCAGCGGAACCGTTAGTGAGCTCATACGCCAACCGGTAGCTCTGCATGCGCAACGATCCCGCGATATTGATCGCTTCGGCATCTTGCAGGCTGCCGGCCACGGTAGTCAGTGCCAGTCCGGTGGACAGCACGGAAAGGATCACGATACTTATCAGCGCCTTCGCCAGGCTGCCGGTCACTGAGCGTTTTACGAGCAATTAAGCGTCCTTCTGGTTATAGGCCTGAGTGTTATGCGCCGTCAAATTATAACTTTTGCTGGCAAAAAGCATGGCGATTTTGAGCAAACGGCCGATTTAGCGCCAAAAAAAATCTTCGCTATATAATCAATTAAATAGCGATTTGGCGGTCTACCGTTGGCAAAATGCCCTATATCGGCTATCAGTGATTGATCTGGCGCAAGTAATACCTACTTTTACCTATTTAGGGTGATTATCTACCCCCTCCGATAAGCCTATTTTATCCTTGCCTCTTACCCGAGGTGCGAGACAAACAATAATAAAGTCACACTATAATAATTTTTTACACGCGCGCGTGTTGCCAACTTTGAAGGATAACCCGAATGGCCGAATTGTCGCGACGCAGATTGCTCAGCGGACAATGGCGTCATCAAACTGATGCGATCCGTCCCCCGTGGTCGCGTGAAGCCCCTCTCTTCCTTGCGGGTTGTACCCGGTGCCAGGCCTGCGTTAATGCCTGCGAAACCGGCGTATTGATCAGTGGCAGTGGCGGTTATCCCGAAATCGATTTCCAACGCGCGGAATGTACCTTTTGCCGACAATGCGCAGATGCCTGCGAAGCCCCACTGTTTTACCCACCCCAGCACCAACCCTGGCAACAAGTGGCCTCGTTTTCGGCCGTTTGCCTGGCGATGCAGGGGGTAGAGTGTCGCAGCTGTCAGGACAGTTGTGAAACGCAGGCAATCCGTTTTCGGCCACGGTTAGGCGGCATAGCCCAACCGGCGCTCGAGGCGGCGGCGTGCAATGGTTGCGGTGCCTGCGTTGCCGGTTGCCCGACCTCGGCGATTGCAATAACCCGGAGTGAAAATAATGAGCAGTGAATGGCACGTAAGCGGGTTGATGGTGCAGGCTCGGCCTGACAAATTCCCGGCGCTGATCTCGGCGCTGCTGGCAATCCCTGATACGGAAATTCCGGCACAGGATCAACAGCAGGGCAAACTGGTCGTCGTTATGCAAGCAGCACGCTCCCAGGCGTTGCTGGAAAAAATTGAGTCGGCGCGCAATCTGGAAGGCGTGTTGGCAGTGTCGCTGGTTTATCACCAGCAGGATGAGCAAGGTGAGGTAATGCCATGAAACTCAGTCGTCGAGACTTCATGAAAGCGAACGCTGCCGCGGCTGCTGCCGCAGCTGCCGGGCTGACGATCCCAACGGTCGCCCAGGCCGTGGTCGGCAGCGGTGACGAAATCAAATGGGATAAAGCACCTTGCCGTTTCTGCGGCACCGGGTGTGGCGTTCTGGTCGGCACCCAAAATGGCCGCATCGTGGCTTCGCAGGGCGATCCGGATGCTCCGGTTAACCGGGGCCTGAACTGTATCAAAGGCTACTTCCTGCCCAAGATCATGTACGGCAAGGATCGACTGACACAGCCAATGCTGCGCATGAAGAACGGGCAGTATGACAAAGAAGGTGAATTTACTCCCATCACTTGGGAAAAAGCCTTCGATGTTATGGAAGAAAAATTCAAAGGGGCCCTGAAAGAAAAAGGGCCAGAGGCGGTAGGCATGTTCGGCTCCGGCCAGTGGACGGTATGGGAAGGCTATGCGGCCTCCAAACTGTTCAAAGCGGGTCTGCGTTCCAACAACCTCGATCCAAACGCTCGCCACTGTATGGCTTCTGCCGTGGTCGGCTTTATGCGCACCTTTGGCATGGATGAACCGATGGGCTGCTACGATGATATCGAGCAGGCCGACGCCTTCGTGCTGTGGGGCTCCAATATGGCGGAAATGCACCCGATCCTGTGGTCGCGCATTACCAACCGCCGCCTGGGCAACGATAAGGTCAACGTCTCGGTACTTTCCACCTTTGAACACCGCAGCTTCGAGCTGGCGGATAACGGCATGGTGTTCACCCCGCAGACCGATCTGGCGATCATGAACTACATCGCCAACTACATTATTCAGAACAATGCGGTTGACCAGGATTTCCTCAAGCAGCACGTCAATATCCGCAAAGGGGCGACCGATATCGGTTACGGCCTGCGCCCAACCCACCCGTTGGAGAAAGCGGCCAAGAACCCAGGGAGCGATGCTTCGGAGCCGATGAGCTTCGAAGATTACAAGGCCTTTGTGGCGGAGTACACGCTGGATAAAACCGCTGAGTTAAGCGGTGTGCCGAAAGACCAACTGGAAGCCTTGGCCAAACTGTATGCCGACCCGAATGTGAAAGTCGTCTCTTACTGGACGATGGGCTTCAACCAGCATACCCGCGGCGTCTGGGCCAATAACCTGTGCTACAACCTGCACCTGCTGACCGGCAAGATCTCCAAGCCGGGCTGTGGGCCGTTCTCACTCACTGGCCAGCCTTCTGCCTGTGGTACTGCGCGTGAAGTGGGGACGTTCTCCCACCGCCTGCCAGCGGACATGGTCGTGACCAACGAGAAGCATCGCCAGATTGCCGAACAGAAATGGCAACTGCCAGCTGGCACCATCCCGGAAAAAGTCGGGCTGCATGCGGTTGCACAGGACCGTGCGTTGAAAGACGGCAAGCTGAACGCCTACTGGGTGATGTGTAACAACAACATGCAGGCCGGGCCAAACATTAACGAAGATCGTATGCCGGGCTGGCGCGATCCGCGCAACTTTATCGTGGTTTCCGATCCGTACCCAACGGTGAGCGCATTGGCCGCCGACCTGATCCTGCCTACTGCGATGTGGGTAGAGAAAGAAGGGGCTTACGGTAACGCCGAGCGCCGTACTCAGTTCTGGCATCAGCAGGTGAAAGCGCCTGGCGAGGCCAAGTCTGACCTGTGGCAGTTGGTGGAATTTGCCAAACGCTTCAAGGTGGAAGAAGTGTGGCCTGCGGAGCTGATTAACCAGAAGCCGGAATACCGGGGTAAAACCTTGTACGACGTCCTGTTCGTTAACGGTGAAGTGAACAAGTACAAGCTGGAAGAGATCCCGGCCGACCAGTTGAACGACGAGTCGCGCGACTTCGGTTTTTACATCCAGAAAGGGCTGTTTGAAGAGTATGCCGGGTTTGGCCGTGGCCATGGTCACGATCTGGCGGCCTTTGATATGTACCATAAGGCGCGCGGTTTACGCTGGCCGGTGGTGGATGGCAAGGAAACCCTGTGGCGTTACCGTGAAGGGACCGATCCTTATGTGAAGGCCGGTGAAAGCGTGCGCTTCTATGGCAAGCCAGACGGCAAAGCCGTGATCTTCGCACTGCCGTTCGAGCCAGCGGCGGAAAGCCCGGATCAGGAGTTCGATCTGTGGTTGTCCACTGGCCGCGTGCTGGAACATTGGCACACCGGTTCGATGACTCGCCGGGTGCCAGAATTGCACAGAGCCTTCCCAGAGGCGGTGCTGTTTATCCATCCGCTGGACGCCAAGAGCCGCAATCTGCGCCGTGGTGACAAGGTGAAGGTAGTGTCACGCCGTGGTGAAGTGGTGAGCATCGTCGAAACCCGTGGCCGTAACCGTGTGCCGAAAGGCCTGGTGTATATGCCGTTCTTTGATGCCGCGCAACTGGTCAATAATCTGACGCTGGACGCTACCGATCCGCTGTCGAAAGAGACCGACTTCAAGAAGTGTGCGGTAAAACTGGAGAAGGTATAAGGCCAACGGAATGAGCCAGCAACGAGATAAAACACCGGCCCGGCGGCGCTTCCTGCGGGATGCTGCGCGCAGCGTGGCCGGGTTGGCAGGGATAGGCGTACTGCTGGGGTTGCAACAAAAGCAGTCTCAGGCACGTGATGGCCTGGCCCTGCGGCCGCCGGGAGCACTGGCCGAAGGGGCGTTTGATAGCGCCTGCATTCGCTGCGGTCAGTGTGTGCAAGCCTGCCCGTACCAGACGCTGAAACTGGCGACGCTGCTGTCGCCGAGAGCGGCGGGAACGCCGTACTTTGTGGCGCGGGATATCCCTTGCGAGATGTGTGAAGACATCCCGTGTGTGGTGGCCTGCCCGAGCGGTGCGCTGGATCCAAACCTGACGGATATCGATCAGGCGCGGATGGGGCTGGCGGTGTTGCTGGATCATGAAAACTGTCTGAATTGGCAAGGGCTGCGTTGCGATGTGTGTTACCGGGTTTGCCCGCAGATCGACAAGGCCATCACCTTGGATCTGCAACACAACGAGCGTACCGGCAAGCACGCCATGTTTCTGCCGACCGTTCACAGCCAGGATTGTACCGGCTGTGGCAAGTGTGAGCAGGCTTGTGTACTTGAGCAGGCGGCGATCAAGGTGTTACCGATGGAACTGGCGCGTGGCCAATTGGGTGAACACTATCGCTGGGGCTGGCAGGAAAAGCAGCGTGCAGGGCATTCACTGGTGCCGGAAGGCCTCACATTGCCGGCACGCGGCGTAAAGGGAGGTGAATGATGGCTAATCCAGTCGCTGAAGCGGGGCGTGATGCCCGTTCGCGCCATGGCTGGTTGCGTAGCAACCGCTTCCTGATCCTGCGCCGTTGTAGCCAACTGTTGATCTTGTTGATGTTTCTCTCCGGGCCGCTGTGGGGCATCTGGATCCTGCGTGGCAATTACAGCGCCAGCCTATTGGCGGAGACGGTACCGTTAACGGATCCGTTGATGATGCTGCAAAGCCTGTTGGCCGGGCATTGGCCAGCTTGGTTGGTGTGGGTAGGCGCGGTAGTGGTGCTGATCTACGGCCTGATCGGTAATCGGGTGTTTTGTGGCTGGGTTTGCCCGGTCAACCCGGTGACCGATCTGGCGGCCTGGCTGCGGCGCAAGTTAGGTTTGCGTCAATCGGCCAGCCTGCCTCGTTCCCTGCGCTATGGCATCTTGCTTGTCGTACTGGTTGGCAGTGCCGTGAGTGGCACGCTGATCTGGGAATGGATTAATCCGGTGGCCCTGATGGGGCGCGGGCTGATCCATGGCAGCAGCGGGGAAGGGGTATTAGCCTGGCTGAAAGGGCTGGGTGCCGCATTTGGTGCTGGCATCTGGTTGATTGTGGCGTTGTTCCTGTTCGACCTGCTGGTGGTCGAACACGGCTGGTGTGGCCATCTTTGCCCAATGGGAGCGCTGTATGGCGCCATTGGTAGCCAGGGTGTGGTGCAGATCAGCGCGGAGCATCGTGATAACTGTACCCGCTGCATGGATTGTTTTCATGTTTGCCCAGAACCGCAGATCCTGCGTGAGCCGTTATTAGTAAAAAAAGGTACACCACGGGTTGCCAGTGATGCCTGTATTGCCTGCGGACGTTGTATCGACGTTTGTGCAGAAAACGTATTCGAAATTAAGAGCAAATTTCATTATTCGGGAGCCAAAAAATGACCAGCAATGTCCTGAAAAAGCAGCTTTCCCTGTGGGGCGCGCTGTTAACACTGGTAGTTGCCAGTGCCGCGTTTGCCGCCAGTGATGTCGATCTCAAGCAATCGCCAGAGGTTTCCGGCACGGCTGAAGGGCAGATCAAAATGCCCAAGCAGCAGGAAAAGATGGCGCTAAACTATGTCAACCAGCCGCCGATGATCCCACACAGCGTCGACGGCTACCAGATTAGCAAAAACACTAACCGCTGCTTGCAGTGCCACGGCGTGGAGCACTATCGCACCACCGGAGCACCGCGTATCAGCCCGACACACTTTATGGACAGCGATGGCAAGGTGCTGGGGGAAGTCGCTCCACGTCGTTATTTCTGTCTGCAATGCCACGTACCACAAACCGATGCGGCACCAATCATCGGCAATGATTTCAAGCCTATGCAGGGCTTTGGGCACTAAGCGGGGGAGCTATGGCCGAACGTAATACCACAACATCCGAGAAAAAGGCCGGACCGATCCGTCGTCTATGGCGCTGGTGGCGCAGGCCGAGCAGGCTGGCCCTGGGGACTTTGCTGCTGTTGGGCTTTGTCGCCGGGATTGTTTTCTGGGGCGGTTTCAACACCGGTATGGAAGCGGCCAACACCGAAAAATTCTGTATCAGCTGCCACGAGATGCGTGAAAACGTCTACGAAGAGTATATGGAGACGGTGCATTACAACAACCGCAGTGGCGTCCGTGCCACCTGCCCGGATTGCCACGTCCCGCATGAGTGGGGGCCGAAGATGCTGCGTAAGCTGAAGGCCAGCAAAGAGTTGTACGCCAAGGTGTTTGGCATCATCGACACGCCGCAGAAGTTCGAGGAGCATCGTCTGACCATGGCCAGCAACGAATGGGCGCGTATGAAAGCCAATAACTCGCAGGAGTGCCGTAACTGCCACAACTTCGAGTATATGGATTTCACCGCGCAGAAAACCGTGGCGGCCAAGATGCATGACAAAGCCATCACCGAAGGCAAAACCTGTATCGATTGCCATAAAGGGATCGCACATAAACTGCCGGACATGCACGGAGTCCCTACCGGATTCTAACTCTGGTAGATATCAACCCCGCAGCGCTGCAAGGCCTGCGGGGTTTTTTTCAATATGATGAGGTGTCGGATTATTCGCTACCCCGCCCTTCCGTGATCAAATGATGAGTGTTTGTTTCAGAGTCAGCACAACAGGACTGGATATCATCATTTACCCCAATTACATATATTATTTTTATCCAAGTAGGTGCTTGGGTTGGAAAACCAAACGACACACTGACTGAAGAGGATTGATAATATGGACGCTCATGAGTTTATTACTGATGCACGTATGCATGGTTGGGATAAAGAGGATAAGAGTAGCATTTATTCGATGCTGAGTTTTGAAGTTAATCCCAATGTGACAGAGGCCGATAAAAAAATAAAAGTTGGTATCTATTTGTTTAATGCCAGCTTTGATTCCGTAGCCGTCAGGGAGGCTATCGGCAATGAGAATTTTTCGGGATTTGCTAGCGGCTTTTATAACTGTTTTAATCAAGCGGCCTTAAATAGCGTCAGTACGGGGTATGCTCAAGTCGGTGGTGATACCGTCGGAGAGGTATTGGCACGGCAGCAGGAACTGATCGCTGCATATCAGGATATGATCGATAAAGGGATCTTGACGCCCAATTCAATGATGTTACCCGCTAATGGAGGGCAATTTACCAGTGCATGGCTCGGTGTTGATTTCTATGATGACGAGGGTAACGTGACCAGTGGAACAAGTTTCCAGTTGGATGCCATTCCTAAACCGTAAATATGTCAGGTTATTCTCAGGTTTTACAGCTGTCTTTTTGATAAAAACCTTTTGTTGTGAAATGAGAGGTTTTTATCTCATTGGTATATTTCAGCTGTGTGGCATTGGCTAGCCACTGTAATATCATCTCGCTGAAATTTTAGTCGCCCCAAGCCCCCATTTCTGTTCAGCCTGCGGTTTTTTGTTGCAAATCCGCCGTGGCTGCGCTTTGCTAGTGGCCAAAGGTTGCGGTGCGTTGGCTTACGGAAGAAGAGAATATGTCGTCAAAAATAGAAAATATCAGAAAGCAGCTGTTATCGGACAACTGGTACGTATTGAATAAATACACCTTTGAGTTAAAACGTAAAAACGGCGGAACCATCGAACAGGTGCGCGAGGTCTATGACCGCGGTAACGGGGCGACCATTTTGTTGTATAACCGCGCCAAGGGCACCGTGGTGCTGACCAACCAATTCCGTATGCCAACCTACGTCAACGGCAATGCCACAGGCATGTTGTTGGAAGCCTGCGCCGGGCTGCTGGATGACGATCAGCCCGAACAGTGCGCTCGCCGTGAAGCGGTAGAAGAAACCGGTTTTCAGGTTTCGAAGGTGCAAAAGATCTTTGAGGCCTACATGTCACCGGGCGGCGTGACGGAAATACTCCACTTCTTTATTGCTGAGTACCAGGATAACGAACGCCAAACCAGCGGGGGTGGCATTGAGGATGAAGATATTGAAGTGGTGGAATTGCCCTTTGGTGAGGCAATCGCGATGATCGCCGACGGCCGCATTAAGGATGGTAAAACCATCATGCTGTTGCAGTATTTGCAGATCCACCGGGTGATGGAGTAGTTTCCCTCACCCCAACCCTCTCCCTGTACAGACCGGGGACATCATGAACACTTGTTCGGGGACATGGTAGACACTTACAACATAGGTATGAGTACTTCTGAGTGGAGTTGCTTATGCCGTGGGATGAGAGATCTGCCATGTCATTACGTACCGAGTTTGTGCTTTTCGCCTCGCAAGAAGGCGCTAATATCCGTGCGCTATGCCGCCAGTTCGGCATAGCGCCTGCTACCGCATACAAGTGGTTACATCGCTGGCAGTCTGATGGGAGGGCCGGTCTGAACGAACGTTCTCGAGTGCCACACCATTCCCCCAGCAGAACCTCTGACACCGTTGTCCAACATCTCCGCGCTGCGCACCTGACCCATCCGATGTGGGGCGCGCGCAAGCTCAAGCGGTGGCTCGAGATGCAGGGGCATACGTTACCGGCCGCCAGCACCGTGCATAACCTCATGCGCCGCCATGACCTGCTACCGGGCGGTCCGTCACCGACGCCCACCGTCGGACGCTTTGAACATGACGCACCGAACCGACTCTGGCAGATGGACTTTAAAGGCCACTTCCCCTTCGCCGAAGGGCGTTGTCATCCGCTGACCTTGCTGGATGACCATTCGCGCTTCTCGCTCTGTCTGGCGCACTGCCCGGACGAGCGACGTGTCACCGTGCAGTCACAGTTGATAGCGGTGTTCGAACGTTATGGCTTGCCGGAGAGAATGACCATGGATAATGGTGCCCCCTGGGGCGACACGACGGGCAGTTGGACCGCGCTGGAACTGTGGCTGATGCGTCAGGGTATCCGGGTGGGTCACTCTCGGCCTTATCATCCTCAGACTCAGGGTAAGCTGGAGCGCTTCCACCGCAGCCTGAAGGCAGAGCTCCTGCAGGGACGGTGGTTTACCCATGCCGCGCAGTTGCAGGAGGTGTTCGACGCCTGGCGAAATACCTACAACCTGGAGCGTCCACACGAAGCCCTGTCAATGGCGGTACCGGCGTCCCGTTATCAGCCTTCATCGCGACAGTACAATGGCAATCCGGCGGCAGCCGAGTATGACGAGGGGGTTTTGGTCAGGAAAGTGGATGTCAGTGGAAAACTGAGCCTGAAAGGGATGGGTCTGAAAGTGGGCAAGGCCTTTATCGGTGAATATGTCGGACTGAAGGAAAGTGAGAGAGAGGGCTACTACGAGGTATGGTGGTACAGCACGAAAGTGGGGACGATCGACCTGAGAAATAGGTCGATCATCATGGGTAAAGGATGTTAAAAAGTGTTCACCATGTCCTTGAACACCTGTCTACCATGTCCCCGGTCTGTACACTCCCACAGGGAGAGGGAGCTGTTAGCCCCTACTCGTTTGAAAATAAAGAAGTCATTTTAGCTAGCGTGATCGCCCTTAGCCAAAGTGAGTCACTACATTTAAAACACACTCGATCGGTCCCCTCTCCCACAGAGAGAGGGAGCTGTTAGCCCCTACTCGTTTGAAAATAAAGAAGTCATTTTAGCTGGCTTGATCGCCTTTGGCCAAAGTGAGTCACTGCATTTAAAACACACTCGATCGGTCCTGAAAATAAAGCAGTCATTTTAGCTGGCTTGATCGCCTTTGGCCAAAGTGAGTCACTGCATTTAAAACACACTCGATCGGTCCTGAAAATAAAGCAGTCATTTTAGCTAGCTTGATCGTCCTTAGCCAAAGTGAGTCACTATCTTTAAAACACACTCGATCGGTCCCCTCTCCCTGTGGGAGAGGGTTAGGGTGAGGGGCAATTGCTTTGCCGATCTCACTTTTCTATCATCGTTTTACAGCTGTGCGATCAGCATGTCTTCCAGCTTCTGCTGGTCGACGGCGAACAGGCGAATGCCTTCGGCCAACTTCTCAACCGCCATGGCATCCTGGTTATGCAGCCAGCGGAACTCCGCCTCGGCCAGTGGTGCTGGCTGATAAAACCCTTCGGTAGACGGCGTCAGTTTACGTTCGATAGGCTGATTGCTTTGCTTCAACTCTTCCAACAGGTTTGGCGCAATGGTCAAACGGTCACAACCCGCCAACGCCAGGATCTGCTCAACCTTACGGAAGCTGGCGCCCATGATCACGGTCTGATAGCGGTGCTGTTTATAGTATTCATAAATGGTACGAACGGACTTCACGCCCGGATCCTGCTCGGCATCGTAATCGGTCATCGGCTGTCTGGCCTGATACCAATCGTAGATACGGCCAACGAACGGCGAAATCAGATAAACACCGGCCTCGGCGCAGGCACGGGCCTGAGCAAAGGAGAACAGCAGCGTCAGGTTGGTGTTGATGCCTTCTTTTTCCAGCTCTTCGGCCGCCTTGATCCCTTCCCAGGTAGCCGCCAGCTTGATCAGAATGCGGGATTTATCGATCCCCTGGTTTTGATACATGCCGATCAGCTTGCGTGCTTTAGCCACGCACATACCGCGATCGAAGGATAGACGGGCATCCACCTCGGTGGAGATTCGCCCTGGTACGCTTTTTAGAATTTCGACCCCAATATTCACCGCCAGTCTGTCACTGGCGTTAATCAGTTGGGTTTCTTTGCTGCCGCCTTGCTGGCGGGCGTACTCCAGCGCTTCGGTGATCAGTGACTTATACTGCGGCAGCGCCGCGGCCTTGAGGATCAACGAAGGGTTGGTGGTGGCATCCTGCGGTTCGAACTGGCGGATGGATTCGATATCACCGCTGTCGGCAACAACCACGGTCAACTGTTTGAGTGCGTCTAACTGGTTCATTTATAAGCTCCTTGCCCAAAGTCATAACAGTAAATGAGAACGTATTTCATTATGGTTAACACCATGCATCATATGGCTGATGAATGAAATACGCTTTTTCTGATTGTTGCGATGGATAGAAACAATGGGGGCAGAAATACCACATGGGCCCCCCAAGCCGTGACCCTCTGTCGACGTTGGTTCAGCGTTGGCCAACAACCTGTTCGTAATAGCCGATCCTTGCCACCTTAGGCGCCGATCCCCCTCCTTCAAATTCAGAGCTCAACCAGGCTTCGACGATCGATTTTGCCAGTTCCGGGCCAATGACGCGTGCGCCAAGCGTGATGATTTGTGCATCGTTGCTTTTACGTGCGCGCTGTGCCGAATAGGTATCATGGCACTGTGCTGCGCGGATCCCCGGGACCTTGTTGGCCACAATGCTCATGCCAATACCGGTGCCACACAGCAAAATGCCACGTTGGTGTTTCCCATCCTTAATGCCTTGCGCCACCTGAAAGGCGATATCGGGATAGCCGATGGGGGGCGTATCGCTTCCCGGTGAGTAGTCGGTAACCTGAATATCGCGCTGTTGCAGAAACGCAACGATCACATTCTTCAGTTCAATGGCGGCATCATCGGCGCCAATCGCAATAGGCTGCATAACACATCTCCTGTTGATCAAGGGTAAGGCTGACGATCCCCGCTGGCGCGTCATGGCGAATACCATAACCATGATTTATCAAATGTTCAATTGGTGTTCATTTGTTTTTATTTTGACTAAGGGATTATGGCCGATAAAGGTGATGAACATCACGAATAAATCGACTTTATGGCCTATTAGGTGACTTTAAGGGGGCTTCTTGAGCAGGATCACAATTTCAAAGGTTGGTGGTGGGCAAACATGTTGAGAGTATGTAGTGTTTATTTGTTCTTTGTGTGTACTTATGATCATAAAAATAAACCCTACCCGAGGATAGAATTATGTGTCAGAACTGCGTAACAGCGGCAACCATGGCCGAAGGCATTCCTGAAACCATGAAAGCGGTGGTGGCTTATGCCCCGCAGGATTACCGCCTGGAGCTTGTGGAGGTACCGAAAATTGGCCCGCACGAGATCCTGGTGAAAGTTGAAGCCTGTGGCATCTGCGCCGGTGATGTTAAAGCGTTTGAAGGAGCGGCCAGTTTTTGGGGAGATGAAAAACAGCCGGCTTACATCAAAGCGCCGATGATCCCAGGCCACGAATTTATCGGCCACGTGGTGGGCTATGGGGAGGGCGTTGAAGGATTCAAGTTGGGCGATCGGGTGATTTCAGAACAGATCGTTCCCTGCTGGCAATGCCGTTTCTGTAACCGGGGCCAGTATTGGATGTGTGAGAAACACGATCTGTACGGCTTCCAGAATAACGTTAATGGTGGTATGGCGGAATACATGAAGTTCACCAAAGAGGCCATCAACTATCACGTTCCTGCGGATATGCCGATCGAAGACGCCATTCTGATCGAACCCTATGCCTGTTCTTTCCATGCGGTACAGCGCGCCAACATCAAGCTGGGGGACGTGGTGGTACTGGCCGGTGCCGGAACGCTGGGCTTGGGGATGATCGGTGCGATTAAAAAATCCGGTCCATCGAAGCTGGTGGTGCTCGACCTGTCAGACGAACGCCTGGCGCTGGCGAAAGAATTTGGTGCTGACGTTGTGCTGAACCCACTGCGCGATGATGTGATGGCGATCGTTAAGGACATGACCGAAGGCTACGGCTGCGATATCTACATTGAAGCCACCGGCGCCCAGCAATCTGTCGAACAGGGGCTGATGCTGATCCGTAAGTTGGGCACCTTTGTCGAGTTCTCGGTATTTAAAGATCCGGTGACCGTCGATTGGAGCATTATCAGCGATCGTAAGGAGTTGGATGTGCTGGGATCGCACCTGGGTCCTTATTGTTATCCGTTGGTGATTGAAGGGATACGCAATGGCGATCTGCCCACCAAAGGTGTCGTCACCCAAACGTTGCCGCTCGAGCAGTTTGCTGAAGGCTTCGCCATGATGAAACGGGGCATCGGCTCAATCAAAGTGGTGCTCAATCCAAATC
This sequence comes from Serratia sp. JSRIV006, assembly GCF_019968685.1. Classification (NCBI taxonomy): domain Bacteria; kingdom Pseudomonadati; phylum Pseudomonadota; class Gammaproteobacteria; order Enterobacterales; family Yersiniaceae; genus Serratia; species Serratia sp. JSRIV006. The sequence continues at coordinate 4,095,922 of NZ_CP074137.1, read as the reverse complement.
TGTAATGCCTGCATCATTCTTCGGGTGCGGGCTAGCCTGCACCTCCACAATTCAATGTGCTGGGGTGTTTTATGCTGAATGGACTGATTCATCGCATTGGTCTGTCACCAAAATTAATGCTCGGTTATGCCGGTGTGTTGGTCTTTATGATGGGGGAGGGGTTGGAACAAGGCTGGCTTTCACCTTATTTGATCGGCAAAGGCTTAACCATTCAGGAATCTGCGCTGCTGTTTAGCGTTTACGGTTTTGCTGCGGCAATCTCCGCCTGGTTTTCCGGCGTTTTGGCAGAAATCTTTACCGCTCGCCGCGTCATGCTGGCTGGATTGTTGCTATTCCTGCTGGGCTCGGTGTGTTTTCTGGTGTGGGGATTACCCAGTAATAACTTGTCGGTGATGATACCGACCTATGCGCTGCGCGGGCTGGGCTATCCCCTGTTTGCCTATGGTTTTCTGGTATGGGTCGCCTATGAGGCTCCGCCGGAAAGGCTGGGTTCCGCCGTGGGGATTTTCTGGTTTGTCTATAGCGGTGGGTTGAGCGTACTGGGCGTGCTCTATTCCAGCATCATGCTGCCGTTCCTGGGGGAAATTCACACCTTATGGAGCGCATTAATCTTTGTGGTGCTCGGGGCGATGATCGCACTGATGCTTAACCGCACTCCTGGCCATAGCGACGTGGGGGACAGGCAAAAAGCCTCCCTCAGCTATGTGCTAAAGGGGATCACCATTGCGTTTGAGAACCCGAAAATCGGCCTGGGTGGCATTGTCCGCACCATCAATACCTCTGCGGCGTATGGCTTCGTGGTGTTTATGCCGATGTACATGATGGATATCGGGTTTAGCCGCACTGACTGGCTACAGATGTATGCGGCACTGTGGACGGTGAACATTATCTTCAACCTGATCTTTGGGGTGATCAGCGACGGCTTGGGCTGGCGTAACGTCGTCATGTGGTTCGGTTGCGTCGGCTGCGCTATCACCACGCTGATGTTCTATTACGTGCCTTACTTCCTCGGTCCCAATTATCTGCTGACCGTCGTGGCCGCCGGGCTATTCGGTGCTTGCCTGGCGGCCTTCGTGCCTCTTTCGGCCATTATGCCAACGTTGGCCCCGGAGAATAAAGGTGCCGCCATGTCGATCCTGAATCTTGGCGCGGGGTTGAGCACTTTCGTTGGCCCGGCAGTGGTAGGGTTATTTATCGGCAGCTTGGGGAGCAGCGGGGTGATTTGGATTTTCACCGGCCTGTATTTGTTCAGCGGCGTCTTGATGAAATATGTCACCTTGCCTAAAGCCGTGCCTGCCGCCGTGGAAGAAAATCATCACAGCTTGGCGTAACTAACCGTTTGAGGGAGTTTTCTATGATTACTGGTCAAAGCAAGGGAGCCTTGCAAGGGAAAGTGGCGTTGATAACCGGCGGCGCGGCGGGAATAGGTCTGGCTATTGCCAAATGCTATCTGCAAAACGGCGCGCAGGTCGTACTGTTGGATCGTGCTCCACAGGTGGTGCAGATTGCTCAGCAGCTGGATCAGCGACAGGCGTTAGGCATCGTGATGGACGTCACCGACAAAGCCTCTGTAGAACAGGCGGTTGCGCAGGCCAATGCCCATTTCGGGCGGCTGGATGTGCTGGTCAATAGCGCTGGGATCGTCGCGCTGTATCCGGCGGAAGAACTGCCCGAAGACGCTTGGGATAACACCATGGCGGTGAACCTGAAAGGGGTGTTTCTTACCAGCCAGGTCGTGGGCCACTATCTGATCCGTCAGGGCAGTGGCAGCATTATCAACCTGGCCTCGCAGGCCGGCGTGGTCGCCTTGCCCAATCATCTGGCTTACTGCGCCAGCAAAGCCGGCGTAATTGGCTTGACCCAGGTTCTGGCACTGGAATGGGGGCCGCACAACGTGCGGGTAAACGCCATTTCGCCCACGGTGGTGCTGACCGAGTTGGGGCGCAAAGCATGGTCTGGCGAGGTTGCAGAACAAATGAAGCAGAAAATCCCCCTGAGGCGCTTTGCCGAACCCGAGGATATTGCCGCCAGCGCGCTGTTCCTGGCGAGCGATGCGGCCAGCATGATCACCGGCAGCAATCTGGTGGTTGACGGCGGTTACACCATTCAATAACTCGATACTCAGGCAAAAGAGAGGCCATGATGAACAGAATCATTAACGATCCCGATCGCGTCGTGGAAGATGCCATTCAGGGCTATCTGAAGGCTCATCCGGAATATTTCACCGCGACCGATAATGCACGAGTCCTCAAATACCCTGCCGCACCGATCAAAGGCAAGGTGGGTATTGTTACCGGTGGGGGCTCGGGGCATGAGCCTGCGTTTCTGGGCTATGTTGGCAAGAACATGCTCGATGCTGTGGCCATCGGTGAGATTTTCTCTTCGCCAACGGCGGGGGCATTTCTGGATGCGTTCAAGGCAGCGGACAGCGGGGCGGGGGTCGCCTGCCTGTATGGCAACTATGCTGGCGATAATATGAACGTCAAAATGGCGATGAAGAAGGCCAGCGCCGCCGGTATCACGGTAAAAACCGTGGTGGCAAATGATGATGTTGCTTCTGCGCCCGCCAGTGAAATTGAAAAACGTCGTGGCGTTGCCGGTGAGATTCTGATGTGGAAAATCGGGGCTGCTGCCGCAGCGCTGGGTTACGATCTTGACGGGGTGATCGCTGCTGCGCAAAAGGCGATTGGCAATTGCCGCTCGATCGGCGTCGGGCTCAGTTCTTGCACCATCCCGGCGGTAGGTAAGCCCAACTTCCATATCGCCGATGGCCACATGGAGATCGGGATTGGGCATCACGGTGAGCCTGGGATTGAGGTATCCCCGATCCAGTCGGCGTCCGCGATGGCTGGCACCATGCTCGACTTTGTGCTCAATGATATGCCGTTGAACAAGGGGCAGGAAGTTGCCCTGTTGATTTCCGGCCTGGGGGCCACGCCGGTGATGGAGCTCTACATCTATTATGCCGAGATTGAAAAGCGGCTGACGGAGCGCGGTATCAAGGTTCACCGTCGCTATGTGGGTAACTATTTTACCTCGCTGGAAATGATGGGGGTGACGTTAACCTTGATGAAGCTCGACGACCAATTGAAAACGTTGCTCGATATGCCCGCTCATTCATTGGGCCTAACTCAGGTGGAGTGAATCATGACCACACAAATTTCTACGCAGTATGGCAATGAGATCGTCGCGGCGCTGATTGGCGTGATTGTCAGCAATCGCGAGTATCTCAGTGAAATAGATGGTGCGATTGGCGACGGCGATCACGGCATTAATATGTCAAAAGGCTTCACCTTATGTGGTGAGGCCATCAAGGGCCAAAAACTGACGTTGGCGCAGGCTTTTGACGCGGTCGCGGACGCATTGATGGAAGGGATTGGTGGATCGATGGGGCCGCTGTATGGCAGCCTGTTCATGGGCATGGCCGACAGCGTGCGTGATAAAATGGCGCTGGATAAACAGGTTTTTCTGGCCATGTTGCGCAATGGGCTCACTGAACTGCAGGACATCAGCAGCGCTGGCGTAGGCGACAAGTGCCTGATGGATACGCTGATCCCTGCTATCGAAGGGTTTGAGCAGGCGGTTCGGCGTGGCGATAGCTTCAGTGAGTCGCTGGAGCAGTTGAAACGGGCTGCCGTTGCCGGGCGTGATTCAACCCGCGATCTGGTTGCCAAGATTGGTCGCGCGAGCCGATTGGGGGAACGTTCGCGCGGCGTGCTGGATGCCGGTGCGGTATCCTGTTGTCTACTTTTATGCCAACTGGCTGATGCGGTGGAACAACGCTTGAATACCGTTGCCGCCTGAACAGGTTATACTAGCGGGCAATGCGATAAGATGGGTTCGGCATGCTGAACCCATCTTCTATTGAAAAAGACCAATCTGCCGTGGGGAAACGTGTAACGGATGGAAAAAAAAACAGGATCCCAGGATAACGAACTGCTGACTGAAATTGCCGTGGCGTATTATCAGGATGAAATCACTCAGGAAGAGATTGCAAAAAAGTTCGGTATTTCGCGGATTAAGGTCGGGCGTTTACTCAAGCGGGCCAAAGAAGAAGGCATTGTTGAGATCACCGTCCGCTATCATCCGGTATTCAGTACCCGGCTGGAGCAGCAAATGCTGGAGCGTTTCTCCCTCAGCCGTGCATTAATCGCGCTGGATCATCAGGATGAGGAAGAACAGCGGCGTCAGGTAGCAGCATTGGTTTCCGGTTATCTGGCCATGTCCCTGAAAGACGATATGGTGCTGGCGGTTGGCCAAGGGCGTAACGTGGCCGCGATCGCCGATCATGTGGGCAGCGTGGCCCCCAAAAATTGTAAGTTTATCTGTGGCATTGGGGGAACACATCGCCCCGGTGACGCCATCAATGCTGACCACATCAGCCGCCGTCTGGCGAAGAAGTTTGGTGGTAGCAGCGAGACGCTGTATGCCCCGGCATATGTAGAAAACCGGGCGCTGAAAGAAGCGTTTATGCAAAACGGCACCATCAAGGAAACCCTGGATCGGGCGCGCAAGGCCGATGTGGCCCTGGTGGGCATCGGTGATATGAATGAAAACAGCTATATGGTCAAGCTTGGCTGGTTTACTCCCCACGAGATCATTGATGCCAGTCTGAATCAGGGGGTGATCGGTGATATCGCCGGTTATGACTTTTTCAACGCGCAGGGGATGCATGTAGATACGGTGATGAACGATCGCGTCATTGGCCTGAGTATTGATGAGCTGCGGAAAATCCCTTGTGTGATCGCCATTGCTTCTGAGAATACCAAAGCGTTGGCTATTCTGGGCGCGCTGCGTACCGGGGCGATCGATATCATCGCGACTAGCGCCCTCAATATCCGCACCATTCTTAATATGTCACAGTAATCGCTGTGGTAAAAAAGGGTTTAACTGCGTCAGGTTGAGCCCTTTGCCATTTCCCCTCTCACTCACATACACCTACGAACCTTCGTGGTAAACGGTTGACGCAGGCATAATAAAACTGCTGCTTTTCTGTTCGTTTAACTTCCTTTTAACTTTTATTTACGAATTTTACCCAAGGTTATGGCACGCTTCAAAGTTTGTGACGATTCTCTCACTATACTGGTTCAGCGATAAAGCCTTACCTCAACATAAAAGAAGAAAGCAAAGGAACCCATAATGGACGAACAGCTCAAACAGAGTGCCCTTGATTTCCATCAGTTTCCGGTCCCAGGGAAGATCCAGGTATCGCCGACTAAACCGCTAGCGACACAGCGCGATCTGGCCTTGGCCTATTCGCCGGGTGTGGCTGCCCCCTGCCTGGAAATTGCCGCCGATCCGCTGGCCGCTTATAAATATACCGCCAAGGGTAACCTGGTGGCGGTGATCTCCAACGGCACCGCGGTGCTGGGATTGGGGAATATCGGGGCGCTAGCCGGTAAACCGGTCATGGAAGGTAAAGGGGTTCTGTTTAAGAAGTTTTCCGGTATTGACGTGTTCGATATCGAAGTCGATGAACTCGATCCTGACAAGCTGATTGACGTGATCGCCGCGCTGGAACCGACCTTCGGCGGCATTAACCTGGAAGATATCAAAGCGCCCGAGTGCTTCTATATTGAGAAGAAACTGCGTGAGCGCATGAAGATCCCGGTGTTCCATGACGATCAGCACGGCACGGCGATTATTACCACCGCTGCGGTGCTCAACGGCCTGCGGGTGGTGAAGAAAAATATCTCCGACGTACGCCTGGTGGTATCGGGAGCCGGTGCGGCCTCCATTGCCTGTTTGAACCTGCTGGTCGCGTTGGGTCTGAGCAAGCAGAATATCACCGTTTGCGACTCCAAAGGCGTGATCTATCAGGGCCGCGATGCCAAGATGGAAGAAACCAAGGCGGCGTATGCCATTGCGGATAACGGCCAGCGTACGCTAGGGGATGCCATTCCCAATGCCGATATTTTCCTGGGTTGCTCCGGCCCTGGCGTGCTGACGCAGGACATGGTGAAAACCATGGCCAGAGATCCGCTGATCATGGCGCTGGCTAACCCGGAACCGGAAATTCTGCCGCCGTTGGCGAAAGCGGTGCGCCCAGATGCGATCATCTGTACCGGCCGTTCTGATTACCCCAATCAGGTGAACAACGTGCTGTGCTTCCCGTTCATCTTCCGTGGCGCGCTGGATGTGGGGGCCACGACCATCAACGAAGAGATGAAGCTGGCCTGCGTGCACGCCATTGCCGATCTGGCGCTGGCAGAGCAGAGCGACGTGGTGGCTTCGGCGTATGGCGATCAGGACCTTTCCTTTGGCCCGGAATACATCATTCCCAAACCGTTCGATCCGCGCCTGATTGTCAAAATCGCCCCGGCGGTAGCCAAGGCAGCCATGGATTCTGGCGTGGCGATGCGCCCGATCGAAGACTTCGATGCCTACGTGGAGAAACTGACCGAGTTCGTTTACAAAACCAACCTGTTTATGAAGCCGATCTTCTCCCAGGCGAAGAAAGAAGTGAAACGCGTGGTAATGGCCGAAGGTGAAGAAGAGCGCGTCCTGCATGCTACCCAAGAGCTGGTATCGCAGGGGCTGGCTTACCCGATCCTGGTGGGTCGCCCAAGCGTGATTGAAATGCGCCTGAAGAAACTTGGCCTGCAGCTGACGCCGGGTAAAGACTTTGAAGTGGTGAATAACGAGTCCGATCCGCGTTTCAATGAATACTGGGGTGAGTATTACCAGATCATGAAGCGCCGTGGCGTCTCCCAGGAGCAGGCTCGCCGTGCGGTGATCGGTAACCCAACGCTGATTGCTGCCATCATGCTGCACCGTGGGGAAGCCGACGCCATGATCTGTGGCACCATCGGCAGCTACCACGAGCATTATGACGTGGTGGAAAAGGTATTCGGGTTCCGTGAAGGGGTACATGTGGCAGGAGCAATGAACGCCTTACTGCTGCCGAGCGGTAACACCTTCATCGCCGATACCTACGTCAACGATGATCCAACGCCGGAACAGCTGGCGGAAATCACCCTGATGGCGGCAGACACGGTACGGCGCTTCGGGATTGAACCGAAGGTGGCGTTGTTGTCCCACTCCAGCTTTGGTTCTTCCAACTGCCCGTCGGCGAGCAAAATGCGTAAAACGCTGGAGCTGGTCAATCAGATGGCACCAGGATTGGAGATCGACGGTGAGATGCACGGTGACGCCGCGCTGGTAGAAAGTATCCGCCACGATTTGATGCCGGACAGCCCGCTGAAAGGCTCGGCCAACATCCTGATCATGCCAAGTATGGAAGCGGCGCGGATCAGCTACAACCTGCTGCGTGTCTCCTCTTCCGAAGGGGTGACGGTAGGGCCGGTATTGATGGGCGTGTCCAAGCCGGTACATATCCTGACGCCGATCGCTTCGGTGCGCCGTATCGTCAACATGGTGGCATTGGCCGTAGTGGAAGCACAAACCCAACCGCTGTAATAGCGTGAAAGTGACCCCCTGCGGCTTCGGCCACAGGGGGTTTTTTTATGCGTGGCAGAGTTCGGCAATCGCCTGAATGTCGGCAGGCGTGGTTCGGCAGCAGCCGCCAATCAAGCGGGCACCGGCATGCTGCCAATCGGCCAACTGATTGATCAGATGCTGCTGGTGGTTACCGCAACTGTGCCAGGTTTTGCTCACCGCGTCGTAGTGTTCGCCGGAGTTAGGGTAAACCAGTAACGGTTTATTGCTCAGCGCGGCAAGCTGCTGCAACGCCGGCGTGACGTTTTCCAACGCGATACAATTGACGCCTACTGCCAGTACCTGCGGGTTATCGTTAAGCTCAGCCATGACGACGGCCAGTGGTGTACCATCGCTTAGATGTTGGCTATCGCGCAGAGTGAAAGAGAACCACCCACCCAGCGCTGGGAATTCCTCCAGCAGCGCCAGCAGGGCCTGTAATTCGGCGAACGAAGGCAGCGTTTCACATGCCAGGAGATCCACTCCAGCATTGGCCAGAGCAGTGATACGCGGACGATGGAACGCGATCATCTCTGCTTGCGGCAGATGGTAGTCGCCACGGTATTCAGAGCCGTCCGCCAGATAGGCACCATAAGGGCCGACCGAACCGGCCACCAGCAAAGGCAATCGTTGTGGGTGCTGGGCCAGATAATCGGCGCGCGCCTGCTGCGCCAGGTGGACGCTTTGGGCGATCAGTGCCAACGATTGCGGCTCATCCAGACCCCGGCGTAAAAAACCTTGGGGCGTGGCCTGATAGCTGGCGGTAATAGCGCACTGTGCTCCTGCTTTGAAGTAATCCAGATGCACCTGATAAATCAGCTCCGGGTTTTCAATCAGCACCTTTGCCGACCATAGCGGATCGGTGAGATCGCAACCTCGGGCCTCCAGTTCGGTGGCCATTGCCCCGTCCAAAATCAACGTGCGGTTATCGGCCAGCAAGGCGGCCAGAGGGTTGTTAACCGACATGTTCTTCTCCGGTGTTCAGTAGATTTTTCTGCCCGGAACGCCGGGTCAGGTAATAGGCCAGATAGCAGATCGCCACAAACGGCAGGCCGCAATATAGCGCTACGCGTTGCTCTGGGTCGAATGCCAGACCGATACAGGCCAATAAACACAGCGCAAAGCCGACAATAGGCGTCAGCGGATAGCCTGGTGCTCGGTATTTCAGCCCTTCAATCGGTTGACCGCTGCGCAGGTAGCGGCGGCGAAAAACGTAGTGGGCGGCACAGATGCTCAGCCAGACGGCAACGACCGCAAAGCCGGAAATGGCAGACAGTGCCACAAACACCGTATCGGGCGCGATCACGCTGGTCAACAGGGCCAGCACGCCGCCGAGCATGCTGAACGTCAATGCATTCATCGGGATCCCGCGCGCATTCACCCGTGAAAAATAGGCAGGCAGGGTGCGCTGATTGGCCAGCGACCACAGCATGCGTCCCGAGGCATACAGCCCGGAGTTGGCGGCCGAGAGAATGGCGGTCAGGATCACGAAGTTGAAAATATCGGCGGCATAAGGCACTCCAATGCGTTCAAAGACCAGGACAAACGGACTTTTCACAATCCCGGCCTGCTCCATAGGGATCAACGCTGCCAGGATAAATACCGTTCCGATAAAGAATACCATCAGGCGGATCACCGTGGTGCGGATGGCCCAGGGCACCACTTTTTCCGGATTTTCGGTTTCGCCCGCCGCAATGCCGATCAGCTCAGTACCGGAGAAGGCGAAATTGACCGCAACCATGGTCATCAGGATCGGTAACGTTCCATTGGGCAGCCAACCCGATGAGGTCAGGTTACTCAGGAAGGGCGCTGGCGTGCCGTCTTTCATCGGGATCAGGCCAAACATGGCCGCACCGCCCAGCACGATGAATGCCAGAATAGTGATCACCTTGATCAGCGAGAACCAGAATTCACTTTCGGCAAAGAAGCGGGTGGTAATGACGTTGAGCAGAAAAATGGCCAGACAGAAAATCAGACACCACAACCAGACCGGTGATTGTGGAAACCAGTATTGCATACAGAAACCGGCGGCGGTCAGGCTGGAGCCCAACGCAACGGTCCAGGTCAGCCAATACAGCCAGGCAACGGTATAGCCGGTTGCCGGGCCAAGATAGCGTGCCGCATAGACGTGAAATGCGCCGGTTTCCGGCATGGCAACGGCAAGTTCCCCCAGACACAGCATGACCAGATAGACCACGACAGCGCCAATCAAGTAGGCCAGCAGGGTGCCTAGTGCACCGGTCGTGGAGATGATATAGCCGGTGTTGAAAAACAGACCGGTACCGATCACGCCGCCCAGCGACAGCATCACCAAATGCCGGGCTTTCATGGTGCGTTTGAATTGCCCTTCAGCGGCAGGTTGCATAACAATCTATCCATATGGACGTCTAAATGGCTATCAGTTATACCGGTTCCATTACGCGAAATCAACGTAACTCAAAACAAGGTAACGAAAAAACAGCTGTCAGCCACCAGTTGCTGCCAATTTCTATATGCAAATGATAATTATTCTCTATAATGTCGCCACTTTTGTGTAAGGAAAGACGACATGAAATTTCTGATAGTGTTTGCAACGCTGGTGCTTACAGCCTGTAGCCAGGGGCCTGTCTCCCCCCCGAAAAGCGACATTACCACGCTAGGCAAGATTGTTGATTTACGCAGTGGCGAGACGTTGACGCCGCAGCAGTTACTGACGCGCCTGGCAGAACAGCCACGGGTGATCGTGGGTGAAAAACACGACAATCCTTATCACCACCAGATCGAACTGTGGCTGGTAGAGCAATTACCGCAACAGCGGCCACAGGGCAGCGTGCTGATGGAGATGATCACGCCCAGCCAGCAAGGCAAAGTGGATGAAGTAAAACAATGGCTGCAAACCGAACCGACGGTGCGTGATAGCCGCGTAGCTGAACTGACCGCCTGGCAAGCCAGTTGGAAGTGGTCACTGTATGGCGAGGTGGTAATGGCGGCGATGCGCGCACCTTATCCTCTGTTGTCTGCCAACCTCGATCGCAGCGAAATCATGGCGTTTTATCAACGGCCCGAATTCCCCAAAGGCCAGCTTTCGGTGCGGCCAGAAGTCCAGCAGGCGCTCGCTGCCACCATCCGTGATTCCCATGACGGCAAAATTGATGCGGTGCAGCTGCATGCCATGCTGGCTATTCAGCAGCAACGCGATCGCCGTATGGCCGAAAGTTTACTGGCTGCACCCACCCCGGCACTGCTGATGGTGGGCGGTTATCACGCCTCCAGAACGGTCGGTGTGCCACTGCACATCCAGGATCTGCAGCCCGGTGCCAAATTTACGGTGCTGATGTTGGCAGAGCAGGGCGTGGCCATCGATCGGCCTATGGCGGATTACCTTTGGGTCACGCCAACCGCAAAATGATTACGTCAAGATAGCGAAAAGATCTGTCATTAACATTTGCAAATGATTATTATTAGCAAATGTGATCTGCAATCATTCGCGATTAGGTAATCTACTATCCCTATGTTTAGTCAGCCTTATGGCCCTCAGGCGGCAACTCTGCCGCAGCCGCGCTGGGGGCGTGGTTTACTGTATGCGCTAGGCATTCATCTGGCGCTGGTATGGCTGTTTTACTGGCCGCAAACTTCGCTGCCGCCGGTGCTGATGCCACCACCGGCGATCATGCTCAGTTGGGCGGCGCAGATCGAAGCGCCAAGCCAGCCCAAGCCGTTGCCGCTGGGGTTGCAGCAACAGGCGGATAGTTCGGCGGCACAGCCTGTGCAACAGCAGAGGGAGCCAGAGATGCCCGAACTGGCACGTGCCGAAGCGGCAAAAATTGTGGTGGCCGAGCGCAGTAAAAATGCGCATAAGCAACAGCGTAAAGCACCGCCAAAGCCGCCAACGCCTATGGAGAAAGAGCAAGACGTCACGCATTCCGCAGCGGCCAGCACGGCGGCACCCAAGGCGCAAAACCTGGCACAGCGGGTGGCGGCACCGTTAAACAGCGATTCTACCACGCAGGCACAGGCCAAGCTTTCCTGGGAGAGTCAGGTTAAAGGGATGCTCAACCGCGTGAAGCGTTATCCGGCAGACGCCAAACGGCGTCAGCGTTCGGGGGCACCGGTGGTGAGTTTCGTGGTGGATGCTCAGGGGCGAGTGGCCAATGTCGTACTGAAAACGCCCTCAGCTACCGCGTCGTTAGATCGTGAAGCGCTGGCGGTGATATTGCGTGCGCAGCCGTTACCTACGCCACCGGCGGAGATGCTACGCCAAGGCAAGGTTGCCGTGACCATGGCAGTAGATTTTAACCTGGCGCTGTTGTAAGCCAGCCAAAACGTATTTACCCATCAGGCTTTATCTCTTGTTGTGCGCAACAGGAGAGGGGCAAGCTATGCTCAAATTATCGTGAGGGGTTATGACATTACCTGTTCAATCGGCTCGCTGCTGCAGGCCTTTGGTGACTTATTTACTGATTTTTATGGGGTTATTAATCTTTACCACCAAGGCGGCCGTACAGCCGCCCCAGGCTGAAATTATTCCGCATAAATTAACCGCCCAGGGCGAAACGCGAATCGATAATTATTATTGGCTGCGCGATGATGGCCGCCAGAATAAACAGGTGTTGGCTTATCTGACGGCGGAAAACCGTTATACCGAACAGGTGATGCAGCCATATCAGACGCTGCGCGAGCGCTTGTATCACGAGATGCTGGGCCGCATGAGTCCGGAAGATCGCTCGGTTCCCTATCAGCTCAACGGCTACCGCTATCAAGAACGCATTGATGCGGGTAAAGAGTTTGCCGTCTACCAGCGGCAGGCCGTGGCAGATGGCTCCGCCTGGCAGACGCTGCTGGATGGCAATCAGCGTGCCCAAGGCCAAGATTATTACCGCGTGGGGGGATTGGCAGTCAGTGAAGATAACCGCCGCCTGGCCGTCGCGGAGGATACTCAAGGACGCAGGCAATACCGCATTTCCCTGCGCGATCTGGCTAGCGGCGCTTGGGCCAAAGAGGTGATTGAAAACACCTCGGGCAATATGGTGTGGGCCAACGACGGCAACAGCTTGTTCTACGTGCGCAATCATCCCCAAACGCTGTCACCCTATCAGGTCTATCGCCATCAATTCGGTACGCCGGTGGCTGCCGATAAGTTGGTATATCAGGAAAACGATGGGGCCTTTTACCTGAGCCTGGATCGCTCCTCTTCGCGGGATTACGTGATTGTCACCATCAGCGGGAATACCACTTCCGAAGTGCGCCTGATCGACGCCAACCGGCAGCAAACTCCGGTGCAACTCTTTGCCCCGCGTCAGGCCGGGCGCGAATATTATCTCGACCATTATCGCGGTGAGTTTTATCTGCGTTCCAATCATCAAAGCCCGCACTTTGGTTTGTACCAGACGGCATCCGCGAACCTGCCTTGGAAGCCGCTGATCGGTCCTCAGGAAAACAGTGAGTTGGAAAGTTTTGCCCTGTTTCGTGACTGGCTGGTGGTGAAAGAGCGCAGCGAAGGCTTGGTGCATTTACGGCAGATTGCCTGGCAAGGGGGCGAGCAACGCAGCATTCCGTTTGATGATGCCAGCTATATGGCCTGGCTGGGCTACAACCCGGACCCGGAAAGTGACCGCCTGCGCTATGGCTATTCGGCCATGACCACGCCAACCAGCACCTATGAATGGGATCTCAACAGCGGTAAACGCGAGTTGCTGAAACGGCAGGAGGTGAAGGGCGTAGAACCAGGCTTGTATCACAGTGAGCGCTTGTGGATCACCGCCCGCGACGGGGTAAAGGTGCCGGTCTCGCTGGTATACAACAGTGCCAAATTCAAACCAGGCAAAAGTCCGCTGGTGGTGTACGGCTATGGTGCCTACGGCATGAGCATGGACCCGGCGTTCAGCGCCAACCGCATTAGCCTGTTGGATCGCGGTTTCGTCTATGCGCTCATCCACGTACGCGGCGGCGGTGAGCTTGGTCAAAACTGGTATCAGCAGGGAAAATTGGCGAACAAGCCAAACACCTTCAATGACTTTATCGATGCCACTCAGGCGCTGATCGATAAGGGATACGGGCAGCCGGGGCGCGTTTACGCGATGGGAGGCAGTGCCGGAGGCTTGCTGGTAGGGGCGGTGATCAATCAGGCTCCCCGCCTATACAACGCTGTGGTGGCACAGGTGCCTTTTGTCGATGTGCTGACAACGATGCTGGATGACAGCATTCCGTTGACCGTCGGCGAATACGAAGAGTGGGGCAATCCCAATCAGCCGCAGCCCTATGCGCTGATCAAGTCCTACAGTCCGTACGATAATGTGCGCGCGCAGCACTACCCGAATCTGTTGGTCACCAGCGGGCTCTATGATTCACAGGTACAGTATTGGGAACCCGCCAAATGGGTGGCGAAACTGCGCCAATTCCAGCAGGGGGATGCGGTGTTATTGCTGTCCACGGATATGTCGGCGGGCCACGGGGGGAAATCGGGCCGCTTGAGTCGGTTGGAAAATAGCGCACTGGAATACAGCTTTATTTTAGCAATGGACGCAAAAACACAAAAATAAGGATCTTGGCCGCGCGGCTTAATGGCTGCGCGGCAGATAATAACCATAATTAATTTCCGCCTTCCTAGCGGTATTTTCTGCTGAGCATTGATCACTCACTGATTTTGATAGCAATACTTTAGGGGATATATGAAATTTAAACTGCTTATTGGTGCGGTTGGCACCGGTATGGTTTTGGCTGGCCCGCTGTTGGCTGCAGAAAATAAAGGCCAGGCGGTATTCAGCCCGCTGAACGTTTCGGCGGCGGCTAATAACAGCGAACAGGAGGCATTGGAAAAGCCTGGGGCATTCAGTTCGCGCGATGAAAATAAAAATCTACAGTCGATAGATAATATCCTGCGCAGCATGCCCGGCACTTTTACTCAAATCGATCCCAGCCAGGGGGCGGTCAGCGTCAATATCCGTGGGATGAGCGGTTTTGGCCGGGTAAATACCATGGTTGATGGCATTACCCAGAGCTATTTTGGCACCTCGACCTCTGGCGTGATGTCCCATGGTTCCACCAACAATCAATCCGGCGTGCTGATCGATCCGAATTTTATTGTTGGGGTCGATGTGGCGCGTGGTGAGAACAGCGGCGCATCTGGGGTGAACGCATTGGCGGGCAGCGCCAACTTCCGCACTATCGGCGTGGATGATGTGGTGTTTGCCGATAATCCGTTTGGCGTGCGCACCAAGTTCTCCGTGGGCAGTAACGGCATTGGCCGCAGCGGTATGATCGCCGTTGGGGCCAAAGGGGCGGCGTTCACCGATAGCGGCAGTTTGGGCGTGATGGCTGCCATTAGCGGCAGCTCCATCTATTCCAACTTTAACAACGGCGACGGCGTGAGCAGTGAGGACTTCGGCTACGACGAGTTTATGAAGCAAAACCCCAAATCGCAGCTGTTCAAGGTGGATATCAAGCCCAACGAATATCACAGCATTGAATTATCTGCCCGGACTTACCAGAATAAATTCTCGCGTCGCGATATCGACAGCAACGATTTTTATCTCAAATATCACTATGCGCCATTTTCCGAGCTGGTGGATCTGAATATGACCGCCAGCCACAGCAAGGGTAATCAGAAGTATGACAGCGATTCACTGTTCACTTTCTTTAATACCAATGCGGAAAACCGCTCCGACGCGCTGGATATCAATAATACCAGCCGTTTCAGCCTGTGGCAGACCGACGTAGCGTTCACCTACGGCGGTAAACTGATGCGCAACCAGTACGACAAGCACGTTGAATCACAGATTGAGGATCCGCAGACGGCGCATGAGGCGATCGAGAACAACACCTTTGCCCCGTCGGGTGACCAGCGTATCGCCAGCCTGTACACCGGTTTGCAACTCAACCGTGATATCTACCAGCTCGATCTCAATCTCAATTATGCCAACAACAAGCTCACCGGCTTTAAACCGGCCTGTGATTTGCGGGTGGAGTGTTTTCCGCAGGGCAGTGCCAATATCGATCTGAAGGAGCACGGATTTAACCCGTCAGTGATGCTGTCTGCACAGGTCACACCTTGGCTGCAACCTTTTGCCAGCTACAGCAAATCGATGCGTGCCCCCAACATCCAAGAGGTGTTTTTCTCTAATTGCGGCGGCGCTTCGATGAACCCGTTCCTGAAAGGCGAACGTTCAGAAACCTGGCAAGCGGGCTTTAACCTCAGCGGCAACGATCTGCTGTTCAAGCAGGACACACTGCGCTTTAAGGCGGTGGTTTACACCAGCAAAATCAAAAACTATATCTTCAGCGAGTCTTACATGGTGTGCCGAAATGGCCGTAAGTGTAGTTTGGGTGAGAACTTGCAGAATGACTGGAGCGATGCCAGCGAAGCGTTCTCGGATAACATGTATATCTACGTCAACTCCCTGACGCCGGTGCGTACCCACGGGGTGGAGCTGGAAGCCAACTATGATGCTGGCCGCGGTTTTGCCCGTGCCTCATTTAGCAAGCAGCACACCGACCAGCCTACCTCTATCGCCAGTAGTTACTTTGGCGCAGGAGATATCAACGAACTGCCGGATATGTACTTCACGCTGGATAGCGGGTTACGTTTCTTTGACGAAGCGTTGACCGTGGGGAGCATCATCAAGTATACCGGCAAGGCTCGCCGCCTTTCTCCAGACTATGAAACCAGTGAGCAAACCGGGAAGCTGATGAAACAGGAGATGCCAAATATTCCCACCGTTATCGATCTGTACAGCACCTATCAGATCAACCGTAATGTTTTGCTGAAATTCAGCGTGCAAAACGTGATGGATAAAAGCTATTCCGACGCGCTTAACAAGCTGAATATGCTGCCGATCCAGGGAGATGAGGCAACTGCGGCCAACACCGCCCGCGGGCGGACTTATCTGTTTGGCGGCGAGGTACGCTTCTAAGCTGGTGGAGGTTCCTCTCACACTAGCTCACCTTTACAGTGTGAGGGGGCTGAAAGTGCCACAAATTAACGCCCAGCTTCGAGAGGTGGGACGTGCTCCAAATTAGCTCTCGTTGCTGATTCCAACACTGAATCAGCAACGGGCTATCTCTTGTTTTGAAGTTATGAGTAGCAGTCTTTGCGAGTCAGATTCAGGATCAATGAGGCCATAAGGTGTAAAGAGGGGAGCTTGTGGTAGGTTTTTTTATGTTAAGTCCAGGATGACCAACATGAAAAAGACCACCCTCACTTTGCATGATGCATTATTCAAACAGTTTCTTACCCACCCAGACACGGCTCGAGACTTTCTGGAATCGCATTTGCCTCCAGACTTGCTGCAACTTTGCGACCTGGATACGTTAAAACTGGAATCCGGTAGTTTTATCGAAGACGACCTGCGTGCGTATTACTCTGACGTGCTTTACTCGCTGAGCACCGGTCAGGGTGAAGGTTACGTCTATGCCCTTATTGAGCACCAAAGTGTTCCCGACAAACATATGGCATTTCGGCTAGTACGCTATGCGATCGCTGCTATGCAACGCCATCTTCAGGCCGGGCATGATCAACTTCCATTAGTGATCCCAATCCTCTTTTACCACGGCCTGACAACCCCTTATCCTTATTCCCTGAGCTGGCTGGAAGGATTCACTGAACCCGATTCGGCCAGGCAACTTTATACGGGGCATTTTCCGCTGGTTGACGTTACCGTTATCCCAGACGATGAGATCATGAAACATCGCCGCATGGCCATTCTGGAACTGTTGCAAAAGCACGTACGCCAGCGAGACCTGGCTGAACTGCTAGAACAACTAGTCACATTATTGTTGGCCGGATACACTACTAAAGAGCAGCTCATATCGTTGGTGAACTATATGCTGCAGGTGGGGAAAGCAACCGAACCGGAGAAACTGCTGCGTGAATTGGCCAGACGTGCGCCGCGGCATGAGGAGGAATTGATGACTATTGCAGAATATCTCGAGCAAAAAGGTTTTGAGAAAGGCCTTGAGAAAGAGCGGGAAACCGTGCTGAAAATAGCGAGCTCCATGCTGGCCGAAGGCTTTGATCGTGCGATGGTGATGAAATTGACCGGTCTTTCCGCAGATGATTTGGCAGTGATCCACCGCTAACACGAGCGGCAGGTTGAATGGCATGGTAGTACCGTTCCTACTTAACCTGTCCGCCCGCCCGCTTGTGGTTAATTACCTTCAGCCCGTTTCGCTTGCTGCAGCCACTTGTCCAGCTCATTGGCAAACTGCTGTCTATCGCGCTGGTTGAGGGTGTTCGGCCCCCCGGTCTGGATCCCGCTGGAGCGCAGGGTATCCATAAAATCACGCATGTTCAGGCGTTCACGTATGGTGTCTGGCGTATAACGCTCACCGCGAGGATTCAGGGCGATAGCGCCTTTTTCTATCACTTCGGCGGCCAGCGGGATATCCGCGGTGATCACCAGATCGCCTTTTTCACAGCGGCGCACAATTTCGTTATCCGCCACGTCAAATCCTGCAGCAACCTGCAAGGTGCGGATAAATTTCGAAGGGGGCGTGCGCAAAGGCTGATTAGCCACCAGGGTGACAGGCATTGCCGCACGGTCTGCGGCACGGAACAGCACTTCTTTGATCACGTTTGGACAGGCGTCGGCATCGACCCAAATCTGCATTATTGTTGCTCCTGTAGCCAGTCGCGCACCGGCAGAAAGTCACGGTATAGCGCGGCTTCCGGGCTGTCGGTTGCGGGCTGGAAGTTATATTCCCAACGCACCAAAGGCGGCATCGACATCAGGATCGATTCGGTGCGGCCACCGGTTTGCAGGCCGAACAGCGTACCGCGATCCCACACCAGATTAAACTCGACATAGCGGCCACGGCGATAGAGCTGAAACTGGCGTTGGTGGTCGCCCCAAGGCAGTGCTTTACGTCTTTCCACAATCGGCAGATAGGCCTCCAGGAAGCCTTCACCTACCGCCTGGGTAAACGCGAAGCAGCTTTCGAAATCCGGGGCATTCAGATCGTCAAAGAATAAGCCGCCGATACCGCGGGCTTCGTTACGGTGTTTGATAAAGAAATAGTCATCGCACCACTTTTTGTATTTTGGGTACACATCGTCGCCGAAGGGGGCGCAGAGTTGTTGCGCGGTGCGGTGCCAGTGAACAGCGTCCTCGGTAAAACCATAGAAGGGCGTTAGGTCAAAGCCGCCGCCAAACCACCAAACCGGCTCTTCGCAGGGTTTTTCCGCGATAAAGAAGCGCACGTTGGCATGGCTGGTCGGTATATAGGGGCTGAGCGGATGGATCACCAGCGAAACGCCCATCGCCTGAAAGCTGCGCCCGGCCAGCTCGGGGCGATGCGCAGTAGCAGAGGCGGGCAGTGTGGCACCGGAAACGTGGGAAAAGTTTACTCCGGCCTGTTCGAATACCGCACCGTTAGTCAGCACCCGGCTACGGCCACCGCCGCCTTCTTCACGCGTCCAGCGATCTTCCTTAAAACCGGCGCCGCCATCGGCCTGGGCCAACTGCTCACAAATCTGGTCTTGCAACGCCAGCAGGAAGGATTTTACTGCGGCAATGGTGGGTAAACTCATACGGGATATTCGCAATGGGTAACTGAACAGGGCGGCAAGTATACCTTCTCGCCCCGTATTTTGCAGGTCTAGCGCGGCTTGCGTTGGTGAACGTCGTAATATTGGAAGAAATTGATCACGCCGTCGGCGATGGCGCGGGCAATTTTTTCGCGAAAGGCGGTGGTACCTAACAGGCGCTCCTCACCGGGATTGGTGATAAACGAGGTTTCTACCAGCACCGAAGGAATAGAAGGGGACTTTAATACGGCAAACGCCGCCTGTTCGGTGCTTTCGCTATGCAGGCGGTGAACCGGGCGGATCTGGCCCAGCACGTGGCGGCCCAGGGTCAGGCTGTTGTTGATGGTGTCGGTTTGCACCAGATCGAACAACACCTGCTGTAGATAGTTGTCCTGATTTTTGTATTTGCCCCCCGCAACGTCATCGGCGGCGTTTTCCTTATTGGAGAGATAGCGCGCCATCGCGCTGCTGGCTCCGCGATTGGAAAGGGCAAACACCGAAGCACCGGCGGCATCCGGGCTGGTAAATCCATCGGCATGGATCGAGATAAACAGATCGGCCTGGTGCTGGTGGGCGATCTCCACGCGCTGGAACAGCGGGATAAACTCATCCTCCTCACGTGTCAGGCGGGCTTCAACGTGCTCGTGCTCATGCAAAAAACGCCGCACATGGTTGGCAATTTCCAGCACCACGTGTTTTTCCTGTGAGCCTTCATGCCCTACTGCACCGGAGTCAATACCGCCGTGGCCGGGATCGATCATCACTACTCTTTTGCTCCCAGTGGCTTTGGGTAGCGGTTTGCTGTGCGGTTTTGGTTGCAGCATATTGGCCTGGGTGGCTGAGGTTTTGCCCCCGAGCAGGGCCAGAGCCAGGCCGGAGAGCAGCAGTTGGCGGCGGGTTGATGAAGCGGTGAGGGGGCTGAAATTGAGGTAGGTTTTGCTCTGTTTCTTCATCACGCGCGGCTCCAACTCGATCAATCTATTTCGCGACGTTATAGCGTATTGAACCTCATTAATCGACTTGATAACTATTGCCATTTATTACCTGGCAAAACGCTGCAGCTTGAAAGACTGTGGGTATCAGTTAATAATTACGCAATAATCAGAAAAAAGTGCAATTAACAGTAGCGAGCAACGATGGAAATTCGCGTATTTCGGCAAGACGACTTTGAAGAAGTCATCACCCTGTGGGAGCGTTGCGACCTGTTACGGCCATGGAACGATCCCGAGATGGATATTGAACGCAAACTGAACCACGATCCGGATCTGTTTTTAGTGGCGGAAGTGGGCGGTGAGGTGGTTGGCTCGGTGATGGGCGGTTACGACGGCCACCGTGGTTCGGCGTATTACCTGGGCGTTCACCCAGACTATCGCGGGCGCGGCATTGCCAATGCGTTGATTAGTCGGCTGGAGAAAAAGCTGATTGCGCGCGGCTGCCCGAAAATTCAGCTGATGGTGCGTGAAGACAACGACACCGTGATCGAAATGTATGAAAAGCTCGGCTACGAAATTCAGGCGATCACCAGTCTGGGGAAACGCCTGATCGAAGATCAAGAATATTGATCGTCAGGGCGGTGGTTGCCACCGCCCCAAGCCCTGGTTTAAGGCAGTTTTTTGATGTTTTTCACATCGACTTCCACGTTGTTCCAGTCCTTATCCACTTTCCCTTCCAACTGTACCTTGTCTTTTGGGGTGATGGTCTGGCCGTTCCAGCGCTTTCTGTCGATCTCTACCGTCAGCGTACCGGTGGCGTCGCGGAAGGTGTAGGTGTCATCACCCACGCGCTGTTCGATATTGCCCTGCAACATCACCCAGGTATCATCGCTCAACGATTTGACCTTATCTACCGTGGTCAGCGTGGCGCTAGGGCCGGAGAAACCACCTTGCGGGCTGGTTTGCGTTTGAGCCGGTGTCGCGTTGGGGTCGATGAACCCGCCCTGTTGAGCTAGAACCGGTGCGCTGCATAATGCGATGAGTGTAAGTAAAGCGATCTTTTTCATCTGGATTTTCCTTATCAGTGGTCTGAATGATTTCCCGTTAGCGGGACATGACCTGATTAAACCATAAGGATCTTAAGAGGTTCTTAAGCTGCAGATTGAAAATGGTGGCCAGCGTCGCCATTTGCAAGGGTAATCATAACATCGGCAAGGAAAAGTCTTTGAAGGCGTCAACACACCGGTTTTCACCGGACGATTACGATCAGCACGGTATGTTACGGTTGCCGCTGTGGTTTTGGGGCGTACTGATCATACAGGCCCGTACCTGGCTACTGTTTGTGATGGCGGGTACCTCACGCGATCAGGGCGCTGGCTTGTTACAACTGTTCTATCCAGATACTCAGCGCTTTTGGTACGGTATTGCGCTTGGGCTGCCTGCGGCGCTGGCCTTTTTGATTGCTGGCCGCCGCCAGCATTGGCCCCGTCTATGGCGTTGTTGGCGTTGGGTACTGGTAGTGTCGCTGGCGGCAGCGCTGCTCGGATCGCTTTATAGCCTATGGCAGCAAGACAGCAATGAACCTCCGCTGGATCTCCTACTGGTGCTGTTGGATGTGCTGGCGATGGGGTATCTGTTAATGAATCGGCGCTTGAAAGCCTGTTTTATCCCGCAGGATGAGGCGGGTTAATTGTTAAAAGTTGCGGCACTTTTCCCAATTTACGTACTCCAAGCTGGCAATTGATGGCGCAGCCCCAGCGGTTATGAGAGGCTGCATATCGCCGATGTCTTTGATGTTAAGGAGCTATGAATGAATATTCGCCCACTGTTGTTAGGGCTACCGCTGTTGTTGACCGGCTGTTCGGCCATGTCAAACTTCTCCTGGTCCAGCCTGTCGCCGTTCAACTGGTTTGGCGGCAGCGTAGAGGTTAGCGCCAAAGGCGTCGGTGATGTGGGTGCGGGTACTCCCATGACGGAGGCGGAGATTGGCAAGGGCCTGAATAACAACTACCGCATGCGTGGTGGGATGGCGACCAACCAAGGGCAGATCGTTTCCTACTTCCAGGCATTGGACGGCGATGACGTTAAGCTGGTGATCACCGGAGAACCTAAAGGCCACGTGCAGCGCGTTGACGTAATGGACGCCAAGATCGCCACCGAATGGGGCAGCAAGCTGGGTACGCCGTTTAGCGAACTGTTCAGCAAGGCCTATGGTGCCTGTAAACCGGCCGACGGCGAGGATATTGGCAAGGTCGAGTGCGTGGCGCAGCAAAGCCGCAATGTCAGCTATATCTTCAGTGGCAAATGGGCTGGCCCACAGGATCTGATCCCACCGGACGATACTCTGCAAAACTGGACGGTGAGTAAGATCGTCTGGCATGCCAAAGCACAATAATTCTTATTGCGGGCGCACCTTGCGGTGTGCCTGCCTCGCTTGGCGTTAAATCCCTATTTTCTTTGCGTTCGGGCAAGGCAATCAGCCTGCTGTGCGTTATGATATTGCGCGTTTATAACAGGGTAACCTGTTACCCGATTCAGGTCTTGAGGAAATCAACATGACACAGGTTCAGAGCGGCATCCTGCTGGAACACTGCCGTTTTGGTATTTTTATGGAAGCTATGGTGCAGGGCGAATTCGTCGATCTGCGCCAGGGTTGCAAACAGTTCTGTCAGGCGCTCGGTGAGTTGCAGCAACAGTTTCCAGATGCCCACTTGGGTGCGGTTATCGCTTTTGGCTCCGACGTTTGGCATGACCTTTCCAATGGCCAGGGAGCCAAAGAACTGAAGCCTTTCGCACCGCTGGGCAAGGGGCTGGCACCGGCCACCCAACGCGATATGCTGATCCATATTCAATCGCTGCGTCATGACGTTAACTTTACCCTGGCGCAGGCCGCACTGGCCGCGTTTGGTAACACCATTCGTATTGAAGAAGAAACGCACGGTTTCCGCTGGGTAGAAGAGCGCGATCTGAGCGGCTTTATCGACGGTACCGAAAATCCACAGGGTGAACAACGCCCGGAAGTCGCGGTGATTGGTGCTGGCGAAGAAGACGAAGGTGGCAGCTACGTGCTGGTTCAGCGTTACGAGCACAACCTGCGCCAGTGGCAGCGTTTCACCACCGAACAGCAGGAACAGATCATTGGCCGTACCAAACAAGACAGTGAAGAACTGCCGCCGGATCAACGGCCAGATACCTCGCACGTCAGCCGTGTCGATCTGAAAGAGGACGGCAAAGGGCTGAAAATTTTGCGCCAGAGCCTGCCTTATGGCACCGCCAGCGGCAAACATGGCCTGTATTTCATCGCCTATTGTGCGCGCCTGCACAACATCGAACAGCAGCTGTTAAGCATGTTCGGCGAGCTGGACGGCAAACACGACGCGATGCTGCGTTTCAGCCGTGCGGTGACCGGCAGCTACTACTTCGCACCTTCGTTGACGCGTCTGTTGTCACTTTGAGGCGTCTCCTGGGGCCAGTTCCTCTGGCTCCGGGCTTTCCTTCCCTCTGCGGTGAACCGCTCCCCTCCTGCCTTATAGCGTTTGATGCTTGAAAATCACTAAACGGTATATAAAAGCGTTACAGGTCTGCATCAAGTTATAAATACACTGGTCAATATCAGGGCATCAGCCCGGCGGTAAGACTCAGTGATAAGGTGCAGAATGAAACATTCCCGGGTTAAAAATACGCTGTTGAAAGGTTGGCTGGTGGCGGCATTGTTAGCCAGCGGTACGGCTTCGGCGGCAGAATTGCTCAACAGCTCTTATGACGTCTCCCGCGAACTGTTTGCCGCGCTGAACCCAGGCTTTGAAAAGCAGTGGGATCAGCAGCATCCGAACGACAAACTGACCATCAAACAGTCCCATGCCGGTTCTTCCAAACAGGCGTTGGCGATCTTGCAGGGGCTGCGTGCCGATGTGGTCACCTATAACCAGGTCAGTGACGTGCAAATCCTGCACGATCGCGGCCAACTGATCCCGGCAGATTGGCAGCAACGCCTGCCGAACAACAGCTCCCCGTTCTATTCCACCATGGCGTTCCTGGTGCGCAAGGACAACCCGAAAGGCATCCACACCTGGAGCGATCTGGTGCGTGATGACGTGAAGCTGGTCTTCCCGAACCCGAAAACCTCCGGCAATGGCCGCTACACCTATCTGGCCGCCTGGGGCGCTGCCAGCCAGGCTGATGGCAACGATCAGGCCAAGACCCGTGAGTTCATGACCCGTTTACTGAAAAACGTGGTGGTGTTTGATACCGGTGGCCGTGGCGCAACGACGACCTTTGTCGAGCGTGGCCTGGGTGACGTGCTTATCAGCTTTGAATCCGAGGTGAACAATATCCGCAAGCAGTACGGTGCAGACAAGTATGAAGTGATCGTGCCGCCGGTCGATATTCTGGCGGAGTTCCCGGTGGCCTGGGTGGACAAAAACGTCGAGAAAAACGGCACCGAACAGGTGGCCAAAGAGTACCTGAACTATCTCTATAGCCCGGCGGCCCAGAAGCTGATCACCAGCTTCTATTATCGCGTCAATGATCCGCAGGTGATGGCGGCGGCCAAGAGCCAATTCCCTGAGACCAAGCTGTTCAGCGTAGAAGATCAGTTCGGCGGCTGGCCGCAGGTGATGAGTGCCCACTTTGCAACGGGCGGAGAATTGGACCAACTGTTAGCGGCAGGGCATAAGTAATGTTTTCGATGGCCAGCAAGCGGGTTCTGCCTGGGTTTACTCTCAGTCTGGGAAGCAGCCTGCTTTTTACCTGCCTGATTTTGCTGTTGCCGCTCAGCGCGCTGGTGATGCAGCTGGCGCAGATGAGCCTGGCACAGTATTGGGAAGTGATCACCAATCCGCAGGTCGTGGCCGCTTATAAGGTGACGCTGCTGGCGGCCGGAGTCGCCAGCGTTTTCAACGCGGTGTTTGGCATGCTGATGGCCTGGATCCTCACCCGTTACCAGTTTCCTGGCCGCTCCTTACTGGATGGCCTGATGGATTTGCCGTTTGCATTACCTACGGCGGTGGCCGGCCTGACCCTGGCGGGGCTGTTTTCTACCACCGGTTGGTACGGCCAATGGCTGGCTCATTTTGATATCAAGGTTTCCTTCACCTGGTTGGGGATTGCGGTGGCGATGGCCTTTACCAGCATCCCGTTCGTGGTGCGCACGGTGCAACCGGTGCTGGAAGAGTTGGGGCCGGAATATGAAGAGGCCGCCGAAACGCTCGGGGCTACCCGCTGGCAAAGTTTCTGCCGCGTGGTGTTGCCAGAGGTTGCGCCAGCGCTGCTCGCCGGTACGGCGCTGTCGTTTACCCGTAGCCTGGGGGAGTTTGGGGCGGTGATATTTATCGCAGGCAACATTGCCTGGAAAACCGAAGTGACCTCATTGATGATTTTTGTGCGCTTACAGGAGTTCGATTACCCGGCCGCTAGTGCGATTGCCTCGGTGATCCTGGCAGCATCACTGCTGTTGCTGTTTGCCATTAACACCTTGCAGAGCCGCTTTGGCCGCCGTATTGGAGGGCACTGATGGCTGATGTTACCGCCCTGAACGGCGCAGAGCGCCCACGCGTGAATTGGGGAAAATGGACGCTGATTGCCATCGGCGCGCTGTTCTCCATCCTGCTGTTGGTCGTGCCGATGGTGATGATCTTTATCGAGGCATTCTCCTCCGGCGTAGGTGCAGTGTGGCATAACCTGTCGGACCCGGACATGCTGCACGCCATTTGGCTGACGGTGCTGGTGGCGCTGATCACCGTGCCGGTCAACCTGGTGTTCGGTACTTTGCTGGCCTGGCTGGTTACGCGCTTTACGTTCCCTGGCCGCCAACTGCTGCTCACGCTGTTCGATATGCCGTTTGCGGTGTCGCCGGTGGTGGCGGGGCTGCTGTATCTGCTGTTTTACGGCACCAACGGCCCGATCGGCGGCTGGCTGGATGCCCATGACATTCAACTGATGTTCGCCTGGCCGGGCATGGTGCTGGTGACGATATTCGTGACCTGCCCGTTTGTGGTCCGTGAATTGGTGCCGTTGATGATGAGCCAGGGCAGCCAGGAAGACGAGGCCGCGGTGCTGTTGGGCGCTTCCGGGTGGCAGATGTTCCGCCGCGTCACCTTACCGAACATCCGCTGGGCATTGCTGTATGGCGTGGTACTGACCAACGCCCGCGCGATTGGCGAGTTTGGTGCGGTATCGGTGGTGTCCGGCTCTATCCGTGGCGAAACCTATACCCTGCCACTGCAAGTGGAATTACTGCATCAGGATTACAACACCGCCGGGGCGTTTACCGCCGCGGCACTGTTGACCCTGATGGCGATAGTCACCCTATTTCTGAAAAGCGGACTGCAATGGCGCCTGGCGCGTCAGGATGCGCGTCTCGAGCGGGAGGAAAATCATGAGCATTGAGATTAACGGTATCAACAAGTCTTTTGGCCGTACCAAGGTATTGAACGATATCTCGCTCGATATTCCTTCCGGTGAGATGGTGGCGTTATTAGGCCCATCCGGTTCGGGCAAGACCACCTTGCTGCGGATTATCGCCGGGCTGGAAAGCCAGAGCAGCGGTAAGCTGGGCTTTCACGGCACCGACGTCAGCCGCGTGCATGCGCGCGATCGTCGCGTCGGCTTCGTGTTCCAACACTATGCGCTGTTCCGCCATATGACGGTTTTCGACAATATCGCCTTTGGCCTGAGCGTGCTGCCACGTCGCGAACGTCCGAATGCGGCGGCGATCAAACAGAAAGTGGAGCAGTTGCTGGAGATGGTGCAGTTGGGTCATCTGGCTAATCGCTACCCTTCACAGCTTTCCGGCGGCCAGAAGCAACGTGTCGCCTTGGCGCGCGCGCTGGCGGTGGAGCCTCAGATCCTGCTGCTGGACGAGCCGTTTGGTGCGCTGGACGCGCAAGTGCGTAAAGAACTGCGCCGCTGGCTGCGTCAACTACATGAAGAACTGAAGTTTACCAGCGTGTTCGTCACTCACGATCAGGAAGAAGCGATGGAAGTTGCCGATCGCATCGTGGTGATGAGCCAGGGGAATATCGAGCAGGTAGGTTCACCGACCGAGATCATGCGTGAACCCGCCACCCGCTTCGTGCTGGAGTTTATGGGCGAAGTTAACCGCCTGAACGGTGAAATCCGCGGTTCACAGCTGTTTGTGGGCGCTCACCAATGGCCGCTGTCGTTCCAGCCAATGCACCAAGGCAGCGTCGATCTGTTCCTGCGCCCGTGGGAAATGGAGATTGGCACCGATTGCAGTGCCCGTTGCCCATTACCGGTACAGGTGTTGGAAGTCAGCCCGCGTGGCCACTTCTGGCAGTTGACCGTGCAGCCGATTGGCTGGCATCAGGAGCCTATCAGCGTGATTATGTCGGAAGGCCATGCCGCACCGGCGCGCGGGGACCGTTACTACGTTGGCAGCCTGAATGCCCGTCTCTACGCCGGTGAACAACTGTTACAACCGGTTGCGTTAGCTAAAAGCGCCTGATAATTTCTAACCATTCCCATTTAAGGCAACCCTGGGTTGCCTTTTTACATTATACGCAGGCAATGATTGTGACCACGCTGGAACAATGCATCGGTAATACACCGTTAGTAAAACTACAACGACTGGCCGAAGGGCTGGACAGTGAAATCTGGCTCAAGCTGGAGGGCAACAATCCGGCGGGGTCGGTCAAGGATCGGGCCGCGCTGGGGATGATCCAGCAGGCGGAGCTGCGCGGTGAAATCCAGCCGGGCGATACGCTGATCGAGGCCACCAGTGGCAATACCGGCATCGCGCTGGCGATGATTTGTGCGATGAAGGGCTACACGCTGAAGCTGCTGATGCCGGAAAACATGAGCATGGAACGCCAGGCGGCAATGCGTGCCTATGGTGCAGAACTGATCCTGGTCAGCCGTGAACAGGGGATGGAAGGGGCGCGTGACCTGGCGCTGGAGATGCAGCAGCAGGGTCAGGGCAAGGTGTTGGATCAGTTCAACAATCTGGATAACCCCTACGCGCATTTCACCACCACCGGCCCGGAAATCTGGCAGCAGACCGCTGGCCGTATCACCCATTTCGTTTCCAGCATGGGCACCACCGGCACCATTACCGGCGTTGGTGGCTACCTGAAAAGCCAAAATCCGCAGGTGAATATCATCGGTTTACAGCCTGCTGAAGGCAGCAGCATTCCGGGCATCCGCCGTTGGGCACCGGCCTATTTGCCGGGTATTTTCCGCCCTGAGCTGGTGGATCAGGTGTTGGATATGGCACAAAGCGAAGCCGAACAGACCATGCGCCAACTGGCTCAGCGGGAAGGTATTTTCTGCGGCGTCAGCTCCGGAGGTGCCGTAGCCGGAGCACTGCGCGTTGCTGCGGCCAATCCTGGCAGCGTCATTGTCGCCATTATCTGCGATCGCGGTGACCGTTACCTGTCTACCGGCGTATTTTCCTAGCTGAGTAATAATCGGTAGGGAGGAGCGTGACTCTCTACCTATTCCCTAACCTCTGCCATTTATCCCCTCAAGATCGATTATCCCCTGAGCCTTAAAGCCCCATCTTTCATTTGTGTCGGGAGAATGTCAATGTGTAAGGATTAGGTAAAACCGGCTGCGTACAGCGACAATAGACGCGAAAATGGCGGCAAATCAGCGGAGGAGTGGGCATGAAAATTTTATTGGTCGATGACGATCTGGAACTTGGCACCATGCTGAGCGAATACCTGACGGCTGAAGGATTCAACGCGTCCCTGGTGCTGACCGGCAAGGCTGGAGTAGATGGTGCACTTTCTGGCGAGTATATCGCGATGATCCTCGACATCATGCTGCCGGACATGAGCGGTATCGACGTGCTGCGCGAGGTACGTAAAAAGAGCCGCTTGCCGATCATCATGCTGACGGCCAAAGGGGACAACATCGACCGGGTAATCGGGCTGGAGATGGGCGCCGACGACTATGTCCCCAAACCTTGTTACCCACGCGAACTGGTGGCACGCCTGCGTGCGGTGCTGCGCCGGTTTGAAGAGCAGCCGGAAGCGGTGGATAAGGTTTCTGTCCTGAGCTTTAACGAATTGACGCTCAACCCGTCCACCCGCAGCAGTGCCTGGCAGGGTAAGACGTTCGACCTCACCGCCTCAGAGTTCAACTTGTTGGAGTTACTGCTGCGTTCGCCAGAACGAGTGGTGTCGA
The DNA here is from genome assembly GCF_019968685.1 of Serratia sp. JSRIV006. Taxonomy (NCBI): domain Bacteria; kingdom Pseudomonadati; phylum Pseudomonadota; class Gammaproteobacteria; order Enterobacterales; family Yersiniaceae; genus Serratia; species Serratia sp. JSRIV006. Next base: position 4,066,906 of record NZ_CP074137.1, on the reverse strand, counting down.
AGGATGAACTGTCAGAGAAAGGTCTGGGGCGGCCACGTGAGGCTTACGATCGCAGCGTGGACGTGCATATCAGCAATATCCGCCAGAAGCTGGGCGCGCTAACCGATAACCGACTGAGCATTGAAACCGTGCGCAGTATCGGTTACCGCATCAGGTAATGCCGATGCGCGGAAGACTGTTCTGGAAAATCCTGCTCGGTTTCTGGCTGACGTTTATCATCATGACCCAGGCGCTGTGGGTGACGTTTACCTTTTATGGTAATCGCCATGAGGTCCCGGAAAACAGCATGACCTGGCGTATCGCTAATCTGCAACTGACCTCTGCGGCCTCGGTGTTGCGCAGCAGTGGGATGCCTGCGTTGAACGCAATGGTTGCCAAATGGCCTGAAACCGAACGCCGCTTCTTAAGCGTAACGCCAGCCATTAAGCCATCGGCTGATGAGTCAGGCCAAAACCCACAGACCAACCAGCCAGCGAAAATGATGGTGGAATGGGTAACCGGTGCAGATAACCAGAGCTACCGGTTGAGCTACGATCTGGCAGGACTGCGTGCCGAATATCGGCCACCCAAGCGCTGGCGTCTGCTGAACATCCCGGAGCCAATGGTGTGGGTCGGTGGGCTGGGGGGCTTGCTGTTCAGCGCCATGTTGGCCTGGAACCTGACGCGCCCGATGCGCCAACTGCGCGCCGGTTTTGAGCGGGTAGCGCAGGGCGATCTGGCGGTGCGGCTGTTCCCGGCGATGCGGAGGCGCCATGACGAGCTTTCTGAGGTGGCTCGTGACTTTGACAGCATGGCGGAGCGGCTGGAGGTACTGGTCAGCGCCCGTGAGCAATTGCTGCATGATGTCTCCCATGAGTTGCGTTCGCCATTGGCCCGCTTGCAGCTAGCCATCGGCCTGGGGCGGCAAAATCCGGAGAACGTGGAGAACTCGTTGCAGCGTATCGAGCACGAAGCCGGGCGGTTGGACAAGATGATTGGCGAACTGCTGGCGCTGTCGCGCACCGAGAACAACGGCCTGTCCAATGATGAAGAGTATTTCGATCTCTATGGACTGGTGGAGGCGGTGGTTAACGATGCGCGCTATGAGGCGCAGATCCCTGGCGTAGAAATCGTGTTGCAGGCCAGTTCCGACGAGGAATACACCGTAAAAGGTAATGCCGAACTGATGCGCCGGGCGGTAGAGAATATTGTGCGTAATGCCCTGCGCTTTTCCAGCCACGGCCAACGGGTGACCGTGGTGCTGACGCGTATCGACCAGCTGTTCCAGATCCAGGTCAGCGATCAGGGGCCGGGCGTGGAGGAGTCGAAGCTGTCCAGCATCTTTGATCCTTTCGTCCGGGTAAAGTCGGCGATGTCTGGCAAAGGTTATGGCCTGGGTTTGGCGATCACGCGCAAAGTGGTGCTGGCCCATGGTGGGCAGGTTGAGGCACACAATGGCGAACAGGGTGGCCTGGTGATCACGCTTCGGGTACCGCGCTGGAGCTAAAGGTTACAGACAAAATAAAGACTGCTGACAAACTCTCTCTGGGCTCACAATGGGGCGCTGCATGCCGCGCCCGTATGGGTTAGCTTGGTACTCAGAGCCACAACCCACAGCATGCTGGCTATTTATTCGGGATCACTGTTATGTAATCACTGACAAAGTCTATCAGCTTGTTATCACTTGTGATCAGAGCAAGTTTGTTGTTTTTCGCCTGAGCGACAATGAGCCGATCAAACGGGTCTTTATGTAGCTTTTCAGGTAAATCACTGACAGCTAGCGCATGTTCGCTTTTAATGGGAATTTCAATCAAACCTGCATCAAACAGTCCTTCCCTGAACTGTTTGGGATCGATAGAAAAATCGGGTTTGTTCAAATTGCTTTTAATGACCACTTCCCATATTGACGCTGCACTAAAACAAAGCGTTTTATCGGTATCTTCCAGGACTTCCACAACATCAGCTGTCAGTTTTTCCGGTTCATAAGCCATGAACAGCAATATATTGGTATCTAACAGGAAATCCATTACGAGTATTTTCCTTCGAATAAATCAACAAGTTCGGTGCTGTTCATATCGTCGAAATTGACAGGAACGCTCCCCTTACCTTTGAGGAAACCCAGCTTGCGCTTAGGTTTATCTTCTCTGTATGCGATGACCTTAACCAGAGTATGACCATTTTTTGCGATCAGCACGGGCTCACCTGTACGAGCAACTTCCTGGACAATTCTTGACAGGTTGGTTTTCGCGTCGTAGATGTTTACCTTTTCCATAACATGACCTCTTATTGTACTTGCTCAAAGTATAGTCATTTTATTGGTCTGGTCAATAAGGTTAGACCAGGATTTACGTTCGCTGCAAGCTAGACGGGCGCTGCATGCAGCGCACCTACGTGTTAGGTCAGTTGAGGGATGTTTGCAGCTTGATTTCAACGATAATGCTGCTTGTCCAGATCGTACTTTTTCATCCGCAGGTAGAGCTTTTTACGCGGGATCTGTAAATATTCGGACACCTCGTTAATCCGTCCCTGATGCAGGTTCAACGCCTCGGTAATGATCTGGCGCTCATAGTCTTCGATACGCTGATCCAGCGGAGCGGGATCGGAGCCGTGCAACAGCGGGTTGGCGGTCTCTGCCAGTGGCATCACCCCTACGGCAAACAGCTCTGCGGCATTGGCCAGCTCGCGCACGTTATTTGGCCATACCCTTTTGACCAAACGCTTAATCAGCTCGGCTGGCAGATCCGGCAACGGATGGTTAAGGCGCAGGCAGGCCTGTTCCAGGTAATGGCGGAATAACGGCTCTATATCGTCAGGGCGCAGAGAAAGCGGCAGGCAGGCGATTTGGGTCATGGCAAAGCAGTAATAGAAATCGGGCAGTAGGGTATGCCCGGCGGCCAGTTCCACCAGCGGTGCAGTCCCAATGCCGATCAGCCGGAAGGGCAGAGGGTCTTGTCCCTGGAGCTGGATCAACCGCGCCTGCTGGGTGATAGACAAGTGCTCGAGGTGGCGTAAAATCAGCGTCCCGCCGCTTGCCTGCTCAATCCATTGTTCTAACGGTGCCTCACCCCCCGGTGTCAACTCACCCACGATCAACGGCTGTTCGCTGCGATGGCTCATGCGGTGTAAATAACGGGCTGCCAACGTCCTGCCGACGCCTAACTCCCCTTGCAGATAAACCGCCAAATCGGTTTCGGCTACCTGCTGCAAACGCACTCGTAGCTGCTTTATCCACTCACTACGGCCAATCAGATTGCTCTGCAGCTGTTCCTGTTGCCAACGACGACGGGCAATGTAAGAACGTCTCTGGGCCAGCGCGGTCGCGACCTGTTCGAGTAGCTGGGCCGGGTTGACCGGCTTTTGCAGAAAGTCCCAGGCCCCTTTTTTCACCGCTTCAACCGCCATCGGCACATCGCCATGGCCAGTGATCAACAACACCGGCAAACAGGCATCGTGAGCGAGCAGTAGCGCCATCAGCTCAATCCCGGAACAGCTAGGCATACAGACATCGCTGATCACGATCCCTGGCCACTCCTCACCGAGCATTTCCTGTGCCTTAAGCGGGTTATTACAGGCCTGAACCTGATAGCCTGCCTGGTTGAGCAGCATGGTATAGGCATCGAGGACGTCGGCATCGTCGTCGATTAACAGAATTTGCGCTTGTTGGCTTAACATGGTTGATCCACCGGTTGAAACTGTAAAACGACGCAGGCGTTCTGCGTCAGCGTAGAGGCCAGATGCAGGCTGCCGCCCATTTGCTGCATCAGCGAAAGCGAGATGGACAGGCCAATCCCCAAGCCCACCGATTTGCTGGTGGTGAAGGGTTTGAGTAACGATTCAGCCCGCGCCAGCGGCCAGCCAGGTCCGTTATCCCACAGCATGATCTGCCAACCGGACGCCTGGCGTTGCCAGCTAATCTGCAATAATGGCCGCTCTTGGCAGGCATCCAGCGCGTTACTCATCAGATTGACCAATACCTGCTGAATGCGTACCTCATCACCTAACACGTTTGGTGAGCCTTCCGGTAGCCGCAGTTCCCCCTGCAGCGGTTGGTGGCGCAGAGCCAGCAACTCCCAGGCGGCGATTAGTGACTGGCGCAAATCAACGGGCTGAGAGGGGCTATCCTGTTCCGTTCGCCGGGTGAATTGCCGCAGCATACGGATGATGGCATCCATGCGGCCAATCAGACCGTCGGCTTTGGTCAGGGCCAGCGTGGCCGCCTCTGGCTGTTGTTTCTCCACCGCATGACGAGCGGTAAACAGATACATCGACAGGGCGTTCAGCGGTTGGTTGATCTCATGGGCCAGCGTGGTCATGGTCTGCCCAACCACGGCCAGTTTGGCGGCCTGCACCAGCTCATCCTGTGTGGATCGCAAATGTTGCTCAATGCCCTTGCGCTCGGTGATTTCCTGCTCCAGTCGGGATTTTTGCTGGTTCAACTGGCCTAGGGTGCGCCGCAACAGACGGGCGATGCGGCCCAGTTCATCGCCACCGTAAACCGGGATCGCCGCGTTGGTTTCCCCAAGGCCGATACGCACCACCACCTGGTTTAGCAGGGTAAAGCGCTTGACCAGGCGGGAACGGATAAAATAGTGATTGAGCAAATACACCAATAACATCGCCAGCAGGGTGGCGATCACAATTAGCCTGCCGCTGACGCGGATGATCTGCTCCAGACGGTGGTTAAAGGTTTGCATCTGCCGGTGGCTGTTACTCAGTTGCGATTCCAGCTGTGTGCGAAAGCGGGCAAGCGTCGCCTCCTTGGCCTGAGTAGCCAGCGTAAGTGCTCGTTGTGCCTGATGATAGTCTTTCATCGCCGCAGGCATACTGTTTTCGGCAATGCCGGTCTCCAGCAGTTCGTCGATGGTTTGCCGCAGCGTGATGGTGCTGGGGTGAGCCTGCAACCCCTGCATATTTTCGTTCGCCGTTTTTTTCAGGTAGGCGAGGTAACGTACGTGCTCGGCAACCGAAGTAGGCTCTTCAGCGCCGGATTGCAGCTCATTGAGGCGATCGCGCAGGGCATCGGCGATCTGGTTCTCGATGCGTGCCAGGGCATAAACCTGCTGCTGTTCACTTTGCACCTCGCGCAAACTGGCCTGCAAGCGGGGGAGTGCCTGGCCAGAACCTGTCTCCATCTGATCGAGCAAAGCTCCCTGTTGCCAGCTGAAATCCTGCACCAGCGAATTCAGCTCGGTGGTGAAGTCATCATGTAACCAACTGATGCGTGCGGCGATCTCATTGACCTTTTCCCTGGCGATAAACATGTTGTAGAGCGCATTGTCCAATCGTCCCAACAGTTGGCGGCTTTCTGCCAGCGTCGCCTGAATTTGCTGACGTTCAGGGTTATCCAACTGCATACTGGCCTGCTCGATTTGCTCCAAATGACCGACGATCTGATTTCTTAACTGCAGGCGGGCATTGGTATTGGCGGCCTGCAAAAACTCATTGAGCTGATCGACCAGCGTGTTCAGATTACTTTCGATCACGAACGAGGATTGGATGCGCGGAAAGTAATCATCCAGCGCATAGCGGACCTGCGAGCTTTGCTCATGCCAGGAGTACAGGCTGACCCCGCTGACGGTAAGCGTCAGCAGCGCGCCGGTGAGAAAGGCACCCCGCAGGCAGGCGCTGATGGTCAGGCGTTTGAAGAAGCGCGGCAATAAACGGCTCATTTTAACTCTTCCAGCGCCTTGATGGCCTTTCTCTGCTGTTGCTGAAAGAACAGTTGCCATTCCATGACCTGCTGCTCGCTCTCGCTACGTGCAGCAAACTGTTTAAGGTACTGCGGATCTTCGCTTTGGGCCTGGGTGACGGGAATGGCGGTCAACAGCGCACGGATCTCCGGCAAGGGCCGTTTGAGGCGGCTTTCAGCACCATGCAACGCTTTCCACGCGTCCTTGAGTTGAGACAGGCGGAAGCTGATGGCCGTATCAAACAGCTTTTGGACCAGGCGCTGGCGTTGCAATATTAGGGAGTCATTCAGCGGTGGCCGCTGTAACAGCTTTTGCTGCTGCGCGAAGCGTGGGCTGTCTGCCGGCAGTGGAACCACCGGGTATTTTCCCGTGCTGGTATCGGCCAGGACCCGCTGCCCCTGTGGGCTGAGGAGGAACTGAATAAAGCGCCGGGCCTCGGCGGGGTAATGGCTATTGCTTGTCACGGCAATATAGGTGGGGGAGGCCGCGGCCTGAGGGAAATAATGGAAGGCCAGGTGTGGATCGTCAAGCAGCAGATTGGCATAGTTATCGATAATCGGCCCGACCGAACCCAGGCCGCTTTTGACTTTATCCGCCACGCCAAAGCTGCGCGAAGAGATGGTGATCAGGTTACCGGCCGCCGATAGCATCGTTTGCCAGCCGGATTGCCACCCCCGCTGTTGCAATAGCGATTCCACCATCAGGTGGCTGGTATCCGAGCGGGAAGGGCTGCTCATCAGCAGGGCCCCCTGGTAGCGGGCATCGGTCAGATCGTCCCAATCGTCTGGTAGCGGCAGCCGTTTCTCTGCCAGATTGGTGCGGTTGATCAGCAGGCCAAAACCCGAAATGGCCACCGCCACGGCGGTATTGCGGATAGGTTCAGGCACCAGCCGCTGTGATTGTTCCGGAGCACCCTCATAGTTTGCCAGGCGCTGATGCTGTTGCAGGTGCTGGAGCAGCATGGGGGAGGAGGTCAGCACCAGATCGACGTTGTCACTGCCGGTGCTGTCGAGCAGTTGTTCCAGGGAGGTGCTGGTGCGGTTCAGCGTGCGGATGACTACAGACTGGGGCTGGCCTTGCCAACGGCTAATGAGGTAGGCGGTTGCCTCTGGTGAAAAGGTGGTGGCCATCACCAGTTCATTTCTTTTGGCGCAGGCAGCAGTGGATAACAGCCAGCAGGCCATTGCCGCAAAAACGAGCGTTGCACGCATAATAAAACTCTCCCTAGACCTCATCGATTGTGATCTTATTCATAAAATCGCAATAACGATAAAAATAACCCGCAAAGCATTTGGGACAAAAATATTTTTCGTCAACCAACAGAATTTAGCCGGGGTTATAACGTTGATGAAGTCAGAATATTACCATCGATAGCCCATCAATACTGTTAACGCCTTCAAAAACATCACCACTTGTGGGCTGGCTTTGTGCGCAACCTTAGTGCTGTGGCGCTCTGACGCGGGGAAGTGAGCGAGCTGGTTTTTGGTTAATAACGGTAATGTTAATTGATGGGTCAAAACTGGGCTTATTTGTTCTGGGTTTGAGTCAATTTTGACACATATTACAGGGCTTGTCTTATTAATGAATTAATTACACCATCCGCTGCGAGCGTTATTAATAAATAGCAGGCGCATCGAGCCAGTACAGATAAACCTCACAGGGGAATAACATGTTTTCATTATTAAAACCTAGCGCGGCGGCGAAGCGTGTTCCGCCAGAACAGGTGCAGGCAACCTACCAGCGTTATCGCATGCAAGCGTTACTGAGCGTCTTTTTGGGCTACCTGGCCTATTACATCGTGCGTAACAACTTCACCCTTTCGACGCCCTACCTGAAAGAGCATCTGGATCTGAGTGCGACGCAGATCGGCATGTTGAGCAGTTGCATGCTGATTGCCTACGGCATCAGCAAAGGGGTGATGAGCAGCCTGGCCGATAAGGCCAACCCTAAAGTGTTTATGGCTTGTGGCCTGGTGCTGTGTGCCATCGTCAACGTCGGTTTGGGGTTCAGCACTGCCTTCTGGGTCTTTGCCGCATTGGTGGTGTTTAACGGCCTGTTTCAGGGGATGGGAGTAGGGCCTTCGTTCATTACCATTGCCAACTGGTTCCCACGCCGTGAGCGTGGCCGCGTTGGCGCATTTTGGAATATATCCCACAATATCGGCGGTGGGGTAGTTGCCCCCATCGTCGGCGTGGCTTTTGCGGTATTGGGTAGTGAACACTGGCAGAGCGCCAGCTACATCGTCCCAGCAGGTGTAGCAGTGTTGTTTGCGTTGGTGGTGCTATGGCTGGGTAAAGGTTCCCCGCGCAGCGAAGGTCTGCCTGCCTTGGAACAAATGATGCCGGAAGAAACCGTCAGGGTGAAAACCGGTGTACAGGAACAGGCGCCGGAAAATATGAGCGCCTTCCAGATCTTCTGTACCTATGTTCTGCGTAATAAAAATGCCTGGTATGTCTCGCTGGTGGACGTATTTGTCTACATGGTGCGCTTTGGCATGATCAGCTGGCTGCCTATTTACCTGCTCACCGAAAAGCATTTCTCCAAAGAGCAGATGAGTATAGCGTTTCTGTTCTTCGAATGGGCGGCGATCCCGTCCACACTGTTGGCTGGGTGGCTGTCGGATAAGCTGTTCAAGGGACGCCGTATGCCGCTGGCGATGATCTGCATGGTGATGATTTTCATCTGCCTGATTGGTTACTGGAAGAGTGACTCGCTGTTGATGGTCACCATCTTTGCTGCGATCGTCGGTTGCCTGATCTATGTGCCACAGTTCCTGGCTTCGGTACAGACGATGGAGATCGTTCCCAGCTTTGCTGTCGGCTCCGCCGTTGGCCTGCGCGGCTTTATGAGCTATATCTTTGGGGCTACGCTGGGCACCAGCCTGTTTGGCGTGATGGTCGATAACATGGGGTGGCATGGCGGCTTTTATCTGCTGATGGGCGGCGTGGTGTGCTGCATCTTGTTCTGCTATCTGTCACATCGTGGCGTATTGGCCTTGGAGCGTGAAAGACAGCAACAGGAGCTACAAGCGGAACCGCTGGTAGCGCAGTAGGGCTTAGAAGTCTTGGATAAAAAAATGGCGCCGATAAAGGCGCCATTTTTACGATCGAACCGCGATTACTTCTTGATGCGGATGATCGGGGTCTCGCCAACGGTGACGCTGCCGGACAGTTTGATCAGCTCTTTGATCTCGTCCATGTTGGAGATAACCACCGGAGTCAGGGTAGACTTGGCTTTCTCTTCCAGCAGGGCCAGATTGAACTCGATAATCACATCGCCTTTCTTGACGCGTTGGCCTTCTTCCGCGATGCGTTTGAAGCCTTCGCCTTTCAGTTCAACGGTGTCGATACCAAAGTGCACGAACAGCTCAATGCCGCTATCAGATTCGATAGAGAACGCATGGTTGGTTTCGAAAATTTTACCGATAGTGCCGTCAACCGGAGCAACCATTTTGTTGCCTGCAGGTTTGATAGCAATGCCGTCGCCAACGATCTTCTCGGCGAATACGACGTCCGGTACATCTTCGATATTGACGATTTCGCCAGAAAGTGGAGCGACGATCTCGATAGTGCCCATGTCTTTCTTGTCATCAGAAACCAGAGACTTCAGTTTATCGAACAAACCCATGATCTTCTCCTAAGCATTAAATTGGGCGGCGTTCCAGTGTCGTGGAATTTTAGCAGAGCGTTTTTTCTTCGATGAACTTATTGACGCAGTTCATCAAATCCTGTGCCGTTGGTTGTTCCAAGGCCTGCGCTGCCAATGCCTTCACATCTTCGAAATTGGTATTACGAATAATTTTCTTGATGCGCGGGATTGCAATCGCACTCATGCTGAACTCATCCAGCCCCATGCCCAAAAGCAACAGTGTAGCACGCTCATCGCCAGCCAGCTCGCCGCACATACCGGTCCACTTGCCTTCTGCGTGAGATGCATCAATAACCTGTTTGATCAGGCCAAGCACTGATGGGGACATCGGGTTATAGAGATGAGAAATCAGCTCGTTGCCGCGATCTACTGCCAGAGTATACTGGGTTAAATCGTTTGTCCCAATACTAAAGAAGTCGACTTCTTTCGCCAGGTGGCGAGCAATCACTGCCGCGGCCGGTGTTTCCACCATTACGCCTACTTCAATGCTCTCGTCAAAGGCTTTGCCTTCTTCACGCAGCTGCGCTTTCAGCGTTTCCAGCTCGCCCTTCAGATCGCGCACTTCTTCCACCGAGATGATCATCGGGAACATGATGCGCAGTTTACCGAAAGCAGAGGCACGCAGGATGGCGCGCAGCTGAGCGTGCAGGATTTCCCGGCGGTCCATCGCGATACGGATCGCGCGCCAGCCCAGGAACGGGTTCTCTTCTTTTGGCAGGTTCATGTACGGCAGGTCTTTATCGCCACCGATGTCCATGGTACGGACGATGACTGCCTGTGACCCCATGGCTTCCGCAACGGCCTTGTAAGCCGAGAACTGCTCGTCTTCGGTTGGCAGTGAGTCGCGGTCCATGAACAGGAATTCGGTACGATACAGGCCGACACCTTCGGCGCCATTACGCTCTGCACCGGCGACGTCGCGCACGGTACCGATGTTGGCGCAGACTTCAACCTGATGCCCGTCCAGCGTGATCGCCGGCAGGTCTTTCAGCTTGGCCAGATCGTTTTTCTCGGTGACGTATTGGGTATGAACCGCTTTCAGCTGTTCAATCACCTCGGCCGTCGGGTTGACGTAAATCTTGTTGTTAACCGCATCCAGGATCAGGTAATCGCCGTTTTTTACCTGGGTGGTCACGTCGCTGGTGCCAACGATAGCAGGCAGTTCCAGGGAGCGAGCCATGATCGAGGTGTGGGAAGTACGGCCACCCAGATCGGTGATGAAGCCCAGCACTTTGTCCAGGTTCAACTGTGCGGTTTCTGACGGTGTCAGGTCCTTCGCGACCAGGATCACCTCATCCTGAATGGCGGTCAGATCGACAATTGCCATGCCCAGGATGTTTTGCAACAGACGCTTACCGATATCACGCACGTCAGCCGCGCGCTCTTTCAGGTATTCGTCGTCTAATTCTTCCAGCGCTTTCGCCTGGCCTTCGATCACGGTGTAGGCTGCCGCATCGGCAGACGCCAGATCGTCTTTGATGAGGGCTATGATTTCCTGCTCAAGCTCTTCGTCTTCCAACAGCATGATGTGGCCTTCGAAGATCGCTTCTTTTTCTTCGCCGAAGGTCTCGCCTGCCTTGGTTTTGATTACTTCCAGCTGTTCAGACGCTTTGGCGCGGCCTGCCAGAAAACGTGAGATTTCCTGCTCTACATGGTCTGCAGAGATTTTTTTCCGGTTGATGACAATTTCATCTTCCTTCAGCAAGAGAGCCTTACCAAAAGCGATACCCGGTGATACTAAAATGCCTGAAATCATAACCCTACCTTACTCTTGACTGGTGTTAACTAAAAAGACGGGCCGATTACTCAAGCTCTGCCATCAGTTTTACCAAGTGCTCAACGGCTTTCTGCTCGTCTTCACCAACGGCTTCGATGGTGACTACTGTTCCTTGGGTCAGGCCCAGAGTTTGCAGCTTAAACAGGCTTTTGGCGCTAGCGCTCTTGCCGTTGGAAGTCACGGTGATGTCAGACGCGAAGCCTTTGGCTTCTTTTACGAACTGAGCGGCAGGGCGAGTGTGCAGACCATTCGGAGCGGTGATAGTCACTTCTTGCTGGAACATTGATGTTTCCCCAACTTATCGGATTTAAGGTTGTGGAGCTAAAGTTTAGCCTAACGGCGTGATTTTAGCTTGTCTGGTTAGCGCCTGACTATGGTACAGGGGCGAGCATGGATGCAACATAAAACGACGCTTTAAGCATTTCAGATCAAAAAATCCGAGCATCTGGCGTTGTTTCAATCAGCTCCCCATTATGCCGTGTTTTTCGCTGGAGCAACAAATGAGTAAATCGATTCAGCTCAAACAATGGCAGGAAGGTGATTAATTTTGCGCATCGAAATAATTGACCGGTTAAATACTAAAGCCAGCGGTGAAAATCAATCGTTGAGTGGTGTAAACTTTGATCCAGTCCACAAAAAAAGCACCTGAATAGGTGCTTTTTTAGCTATTTGTGCACTGTTTGCGCTATTGCTGCAGTTCCTGTTCGGTGAACAGATCGGCAAACAAAGCGGTGCTCAAGTAGCGCTCACCTGATGAAGGCAGAATAACCACAATTGTCTTGTCGGTAAAGTCGGCTTCTTCGGAAAGTTTGACGGCGGCCGCCACGGCGGCACCGGAAGAAATCCCGGCCAGGATGCCTTCTTCTTCCATCAGGCGTCGTGCCATGCTGATGGCCTCGTCGTTGGTGATCTGCGCGACGCGGTCAACCAGGCTCAGATCCAGGTTGCCCGGAATGAAACCGGCACCAATGCCCTGGATTTTGTGCGGGCCGGGTTTGATTTCCTGGCCTGCCAATGCCTGGCTGATGACCGGTGAGTCGGTTGGTTCAACCGCCACTGTGGTGATAGCCTTGCCCTTGGTGTTCTTGATAAAGCGGCTGACGCCGGTCAGTGTACCGCCAGTGCCGACGCCCGCGATAAAGACATCGACCTCGCCATCGGTATCTTCCCAGATTTCCGGGCCGGTGGTTTGTTCGTGGATTTCCGGGTTGGCCGGGTTGCTGAACTGTTGCAGCAGGATGTAGCGGTTCGGATCGGTGGCCACAATCTCTTCGGCCTTGGCGATCGCCCCTTTCATGCCTTTGGCACCTTCGGTCAGCACCAGATTGGCACCCAGCGCCTTGAGCAGTTTACGACGTTCGATGCTCATGGTTTCCGGCATGGTCAGCGTGAGCTTGTAACCCCGCGCCGCGGCGACAAACGCCAGAGCGATACCGGTGTTGCCGCTGGTTGGCTCCACCAGCTCTTTGCCTGCGCTCAGAATGCCACGCTTTTCGGCATCCCAAATCATATTGGCACCGATGCGGCATTTGACGCTGAAGCTCGGGTTGCGAGATTCAACCTTGGCGAGAATGCGTCCGTTGCCGATACGGTTCAGACGAACCAGCGGCGTATGGCCGATTGTTAATGAGTTGTCTTGGTAAATCTTGCTCATGGCCCGTCCTTATAACTCTATGAAATGTAGGGAACATCGAAAGCATACGCTAACGGTCTCGGCAGGGAAGTAAAGAATTGGTATATCGATATGTTATTAGAGAATAAGTTTTAATCACAATAGCAAGGGCGCACGAAGCGCCCCCAAATAAAGCCGTTAGTGACGAACAAATTGTGCACGATAACGGTCGACCCACATCGCCGTGGCACCGCAGACCGCCACTGGCAGGATCACCAGATTGAGGATGGGGATCATGGTGAACAGGCTGACCAACGCACCAAACTGTAGGTTGTCGGTTTTGTGCTGCCGCAACGCCTGGCGCATCTCGGCGAAGCTGACCTTGTGGTTATCAAACGGATAATCGCAGTATTGAATGGCCAGCATCCAGGCGCTGAACAGGAACCACAGCACCGGAGCCAGCGTTTGGCCGATGCCCGGTATAAAATAGAGCAACAGCAGGCCCAGCGCGCGTGGCAGGTAATACATCAGCTTGCGCCATTCACGGGACATGATGCGCGGCAGATCTTTGACCACGCCGAGCATACCGGTATCCGGCAACGGTTTGCCGGTCAGGCTGCCTTCGAGCTGTTCCGCCAGCAGCCCGCAAAACGGGGCGGCGATCAGGTTGGTGATGGTACTGAACAGGTAACTGAACACCAACAGCACGGAGATGACCGCCATCGGCCAGAGTAAATAACTTAGCCACTGTAGCCAGCTTGGCACATGGCTCATCATGCTCGGGATCCAGTCGCCCAGTTGGCTGAACAGCCACCAGAAGGCAGAGCCCATCAGCAGCACGTTCACCAGCAACGGCAGGACGACATAGCGTTTAATACCCGGGCGCGAAATCAGGCGCCATCCTTGGGCAAAATAATGGAAGCCGTTGGTGGATCCGACAGGGGGAGGCACATAGGACATATCTTAAGATTTTCTCTTTGGCTAAACAGGCCAAGCTATCATATAGGGTTGATTTTCCACTGGCTAGAGCCACATTGGCTGAAAAAACAGCAAAAAAATGCCGAATAATCATCTTTATTGGCATAAAGTTCAGCACGGACTTGCACTTGTGCCTGTGGGCAAATAGAGTTAAAGAGTGAATGTTTGCCGCGGTGGCAATGTCTTGGAACAACAGAGATAGCAATGATGCAGGATTTGCGTCTGATATTAATCGTTGTTGGCGCGATCGCCATAATAGCGTTGTTATTACATGGTCTTTGGACCAGCCGTAAGGAACGCTCGTCCCTTTTTCGCGATCGCCCAGCCAAACGCTCGAAAAATGAGCGTGAACCTACACCACTTGATGATCCTGCCGAAAGCGTGGGAGAGGTACGTATCCGTGCCACTCGCGCAGAAGTTGAGGATGAGCCATCAATGGGTCATATCGATGTCGCACGCGAAGAGCCGGTGATTGCACCAAGGCCAGCTCCAGCAGCTCAACCTGCGCCTCGGCCAGCCCAGCCCGCGCCGCTCTCCCAGCGGCCGGATTACGATGACATCCTGCTGGATAACTATGCCCAGGACGAGGACGAAGAGCCGCAGCAACCTGTTGTGCGTCGTGAGCCGCGCGTTGACGATATGCCCCCGGCTACCGCTCCTGCACCAGAGCCAGCCTTCCAGCATGCAGAGCCTGTGCGTGAACCGCAGCCAGCGCCGGAACCGTTGAAACCGGCAAAACTGCAGGAGACCGTATTGGTGCTGCACGTTGCAGCTCATCAAGGCGGTGTGATCGGGGGGGAGGTGTTACTGCAGAGCGTACTGCAGGCGGGCTTCCAATTTGGTGAAATGGGGATCTTCCATCGCCATATCAGCCCGGCAGGCAGTGGCCCCGTGCTGTTCAGCCTGGCCAATATGGTCAAGCCTGGCTCATTCGATCCGGAAATGATGTCCGATTTCTCCACGCCGGGCGTATCGATGTTTATGATGGTGCCGTCTTACGGCGACGCCAATCAGAACTTCAAGCTGATGCTGCAATCGGCACAACGTATTGCCGACGATGTGGGCGGCGTGGTGCTTGACGACGAGCGCCGCATGATGACCCCGCAAAAGCTGGAAACCTATAAAGCACGCATCCGCGAAGTGTTGGAAAACAACGCCTGACCGGTTGCCTGTGCACTGCATAATCCGTAATCCAGAACCCCCGCCAGCCGGGGGTTTTTTATCTTTGATGGTGAGCCATGGCATCGATTAACGAAACAATCAATCAACTACGCACCTCATTGCGCCATCACGAATATCAGTATCACGTACTCGATGCGCCGGAGATCCCGGATGTGGAATACGATCGCCTGATGCGTGAGCTGCGTGAGCTGGAAGAAGCCCATCCTGAGCTGATCACCGCCGATTCGCCGACGCAGCGCGTCGGGGCCGCCCCCTTGGCGGCGTTTGATCAGGTGCGTCATGAAGTGCCGATGCTGTCGTTGGACAACGTCTTTGATGAAGAGAGCTATCTGGCGTTTTACAAGCGCGTGCAGGATCGCCTGAAAAGCAACGAGCCACTGACCTTCTGCTGTGAGCTGAAGCTGGACGGGTTGGCCGTCAGCCTGCTGTATGAAGATGGCGAGCTGGTGCGTGCCTCCACGCGTGGTGACGGTACCACCGGGGAAAATATCACCTCTAATGTGCGCACTATCCGCGCCATCCCGCTGCGCCTGACCGGCGACAATATCCCGCGCCGGGTGGAAGTGCGTGGTGAAGTCTTTATGCCGCATGCCGGCTTTGAGCAGATGAACGAAGAGGCGCGCCGCAAAGACGGCAAAATCTTCGCCAACCCGCGTAACGCCGCAGCAGGCTCCCTGCGTCAGCTTGATCCGCGTATCACGGCCAAGCGTCCGCTGACCTTCTTCTGCTATGGCGTTGGCCTGCTGGAAGGGGGCGAATTGCCGCGCAGCCATTGGCAACGCCTGATGCAGTTCAAAGCCTGGGGCTTGCCGGTGAGCGATCGCGTCAAGCTTTGCACCGGTAGCGATGAGGTGCTGGCGTTTTATCGTCAGGTAGAGCAGGACCGCATCAACCTTGGCTTTGATATCGACGGCGTGGTGGTGAAGATCGACGATATCGATCTGCAAGAATCTCTGGGCTTTGTTGCTCGCGCACCGCGTTGGGCTACGGCGTTCAAATTCCCGGCACAAGAGCAGATCACCGTGGTGCGGGAAGTGGAGTTCCAGGTCGGGCGTACCGGTGCGATTACGCCGGTCGCGCGCCTTGAGCCAGTTTTGGTCGCCGGGGTGATAGTCAGTAACGCCACGCTGCATAATGCTGATGAAATCGAACGCCTTGGCCTGCGCATCGGCGACACGGTGATCGTACGCCGTGCCGGGGATGTGATCCCGAAAGTGGTCGGGGTGATCGAAGATCGCCGCCCGCAGGACGCGCGTGAAGTGGTATTCCCACTGCATTGCCCGGTGTGCGGTTCCGATGTGGAACGGGTGGAAGGCGAAGCCATTGCGCGTTGTACCGGCGGGCTGATCTGCGGTGCCCAGCGTAAAGAGGCGCTGAAGCACTTCGTTTCCCGCCGGGCGATGGACGTTGACGGCATGGGCGATAAAATTATCGAACAGCTGGTCGATAAAGAATATGTCAAAACGCCAGCCGATCTGTTCCGTCTTTCCGCCGGTATTCTCACCGGGCTGGATCGCATGGGGCCCAAATCGGCACAGAATCTGGTCAATGCCTTGACCAACGCCAAACAGACTACCTTTGCCCGATTCCTGTATGCGTTGGGTATTCGTGAGGTAGGAGAGGCCACGGCAGCCGGACTGGCGGCGCATTTTGGCTCGTTGGAGAAGCTGCGAGAGGCCGATCTGGACGCGTTAAAACAGGTGCCGGACGTGGGCGAGGTGGTGGCCAGTCACGTGGTGAACTTCTTTGCTGAAGCACATAACCAGCAGGTGATAGCAGAGCTGACCAGCCCGGAAATCGGCATTAACTGGCCTGCGCCGGTGGTGGTAGTTGCCGAAGAGATCGACAGCCCATTTGCCGGTAAAACCGTGGTGCTGACCGGATCTCTCAGCCAGCTCTCCCGCGATGAAGCCAAAGATCGGCTGACGGCGCTGGGGGCCAAGGTCAGCGGCAGCGTATCCAAGAAAACCGATCTGGTGATTGCCGGTGAGGCTGCCGGCTCCAAGCTGGTCAAGGCACAGGAACTGGGGATCGAGGTGATCGACGAGGCGGAGATGATCCGCCTGCTGGGGGCCTGATGGAAAAAGAGAACCTGATCGAAATCGCCAACACCGTGATGCCCTTTGGCAAATACCAGGGCAGGGTGCTGATCGACCTGCCGGAAGAGTATCTGCTATGGTTCGCCCGTAAGGGCGAATTCCCCAACGGCAGGTTGGGAATGCTGATGGAAATGACGTTGGCGATTAAAATTGAAGGGCTGGATCACCTGATCAAACCCCTGAAGAAAAGCTGAGTCGATGGGCGTAACGCCCTGTTGCGCCCTTCATCTCAGATATAAACGTCCACGGTGTTGGCGGCGGTTGGGCGGTTCACGCCATCACCGCTCATGGCCTTGGCCATCTGCTCTTGCTGCTGTTTTTCCATTTCTTGTTTCTGAATGCGCGCGATCTCAGCCTGGAGCATTTCGATCTGGCTCATGATCAGCTGTTTTTGTTGTTCGATCTCTTGAGTGTCGCCACCCGAGTCTTTCAGTTCGATCAGCTTTTGCTGCAGGTTCTGGATCTGCTTATACAGCGCTGCAATACGTGACGCCGCGCTGCTATCTTTTGGGGTCACTGGCGCATCATTATCGGTTTTCTTGGATTTCTCCCCTTCAGGGGCATTGTTAACCGGTGCCGACATCAGTGCAGCCCCGCCTTTACCCGTGGCGGTAAACACCTCACGGACTCCGGCAATCGGGTTCTTGATGGGCACCATCATGGTAATGTTGGTCGACATGCGATCCTCCCAGGTAGCTTGTCAGAGGTATCGGCAAATCGCGGCAAAACTTTACCTTGGCGTCAGCTTTAGCTGTGGCCAGAGTTCGAGCCACTGTTTCTCCACCACGCGCTGTTCGAAAGCGGCCAGGTTGTTGCTCTTGGGGTTGAAGGTGATGCTGTGGTTGAACAGCGCCTGTAGGCCAAAAGGGGCGACGAGCTGGATGCTGCCATCGGCCTGCAATCTGGCACCCACGGCGGTTTCGATTTCCGTCCAATAACTGATGGCGTCTTCGCTGTCGCGATAGGGGGCGCGGTGACTACGCAGGTGCATACGCGCCTGATTCTTAACCGACCAGGGTTGTGCTGACCACTCCAACAGGCGGGACTCCAGCATCTGGTCGCGCTCGGCATCGCTATGGCGCGCATCGAAATGGATCACATCGATATCGTTGAGCGGCGTGCTGGTTGTAAAACCATGCAGCCGGTCCCACACCAGATTACGCACAAAGCCTGCGCCAAGGCACCAATCGTTCAGCCCGAGCCGCCGGGCGGTGGCTAATATCTGCATACGTTCGCTGTCTTGGCGTAACCAATCAATAATTTGTTGCTGTGGATCCATCATTTCTCCTTTGTCAGCGTTACTCTAACCCGAAATGGGCAGCAGCGGGATCGGGATGAGTGTGGAAAACGGCAAAAAAAAAAGCGCGGCATAAGCGCCGCGCTGAGATTGGCTCGGTAGCATACATTTAGAACTGGGTATTCAGGCTCATAAAGTAAGTCCGGCCCGGTTCGTTATAGGTTGCCGCCCCGGCTCCATAGATATTGACGGCCCCGGTGACTGGGTTACCCACGTTTTGCGAGTTACCGGAACGGAACTGGCGTTTGTCGAACAGGTTCTCGATCCCCGTTGTTACGCTGATATTTTTAGTCAACGCATAGGTGCCGCTCAGGCCAAAGATTGCGTAAGGGCTGACCTCACGAGTTTCCGGCCCGGTGGTTGGCTCCCCACGGTAGTTGTATTTCTTCGGCTTTTGACGGCCATACCAGGTCGCGGTGGTCTGCAAAGACAGATCCTGCGTGGCCTGCCAGCTCAGGGTAGAGTTGATGGTGAACTTGGGAATAATCGACAGGTAATCACCGGTGGTTTTATTCTCGTTCTCAATCATATAGGTGGCGTTATTATTCCAGGCTACCGTTTCGCTCACCGGCACGTTCAACGTACCTTCCAGACCCTGGATCACCGCTTTCGGCACGTTCTCCCAGCGATAGATATCGGTTTTACTGGTGTTAGAGGCCGTTGGCGAATAGCCCGCTTCGATCTTGTTGCGGTAATCGTTACGGAAGTAGGTGATACCTGCCAGCCAGCCTTCATGGTGGAATTCCAGCCCGATCTCTTTGTTGATGCTGTTCTCGGCCTTAAGATCGTCATTACCCATCAGATAGCAGCCGGTTCCCGTTGCGCTGGCAGCACAGCCCTGGCCTTTGCTGTAGAGAATGTAATCGCCGTTGCTCTGGAACAGGTTAGGTGCTTTGTAGGCGCGAGCGATACCCATTTTCAGGGTAAACAGATCGCCCAATTCCTGTGACAGGTTAAGCGACGGGCTCCAGTTGTTACCGGCCATGGAGTGATGATCGTAACGTAGGCCTGGAGTCAGCATTGTGGTATCGGTCAGCTCGATATTATCTTCGGCAAATAGCGAGAAGATATCCGCGGAGGAATACGGGCTGCGGTTGCTACTATCGGTACCTGGGATCGCTCCCCCGGTATTAGTGCCGGTTAGCGATTGGGTGGTCGAAGAAGGATCTTTCATCTTCTGCTGGTTCCACTCGGTACCCAGCGTGGCGGTTTGTGGCACCCACATATCGAACGGAATGCTGATTTCACTGTGGGCCAGGAAATCGTCCAGACGGGTGGTGTTGTAACTGTCGTTGGCGAAGATCCCTTCCAGGCCACCGGCCAACCCTTCGGCTAAACGAGTATTGCGCGTGCGCTCAAACTGGACGTAGTTGTTGGTGCTAACGCCACTATCCCATGCGCCACGATAATTGACCGCATAGGTTTCACGATACATACGGTTGGTTTCTTTACCGTAGTTGCTCTGCACCAGCGCATTGGTGTTGGTGTTCTGGGTATCCCCGGCGTACAGGTTACCCTGGCGGCCATAGGCATATTGGAAATCCAAGGTCTGCAGGTGGGCGAATTCCCAGCTCAGCAAGGCATCGATATTTTTGTCGATCACCCCTTCGCGACCGGCAGGTAAAGTATTGGCATAGGTGCCGGTACGCTCGGACTGATGCCCCTGGTTGATATCCCAGGCGTCGGCCTGCGTTTTGCTGTAGCCACCGAACAGACGGAAGCTCAACTGATCGCTTAACGGACCGGAAAGGCTGAAATCGGTACGCTTGGTGGCGCCTTCTTCCTTATGTTGCGGTACGTTGAAATAACCGTTCAGTGTACCGTGCAGGTCCTGGCCAGCTTTTTTGGTGATGATGTTGACCACGCCACCTGCCGCGCCGTTACCATAGCGGGCAGCCGCTGGGCCACGCAGCACCTCGATACGCTCGATCATCTCCGGCGGTACCCAGGCAGTATCGCCACGGGTATCACGCTCGCCGCGCCAGCCTTGGCGCACCGAGTTACGGCTGCTGGCCGGTTTGCCGTCGATCAGGATCAGGGTATTTTCTGGCCCCATGCCACGAATATCGAGTTGGCGGTTGTTGCCCCGCTGGCCGCTGGTGGAGTTACCGGTCAGGTTGACCCCTGGCATGGTACGGATCAGCTCATTGATATCACGGGCGGGAGGGCGTCTTTGGATTTCTTCGGCAGTGATGGTGGAAACGCCGGGAGCTTGAAGGTTTTGTTTGGCGGCGGTGACGACGATGACATCTTCAGAGGCGGATTCTTTTTTGCTTTTCTCAGCCAGCGCGGCGCTGTCTGAGGTGGTGGCCGTTTGCTCGGCATTGACCGTAACGGAAAATGCAGATGTGCCCAATCCTAACCCGATGAGTGTGGCTAAAGAATAACGAGATAACTTCCGATTCATTTTGAGGTTCCTACCTAACAACCCTTCCTGATGCGGCGCTGTGTGACAACCGGTAACGGAACGGTTTGTTGTAGTTTTATTGTGTAGTCGAAAATAGTAACGAAACCCAGAGGCCAGGCTGACTGGCAGCAAGATCCCGCTCAATAATTCGGCATCCATCCCTGTTGAAGAATGCCCGCTCTATTTCGAGCCTGTATACACTATTGCAAATGCAAATAATTATCAATAGTATTCCTTGTGCCGTTTGGCATTTGGGAACCGGTGAGTCGCACGGCGTGCCTTGCCAACAACACAATGAGTGGGCGTTTTGAAAACTGAACAACAACCAGCAAGCAGTACGTTATTGGCGAGCAAGCATGCAGGGAGCCACGGTTGGTGGCTGGATATCGCCCGGCGTGGTACCCCCTTGGTGGAACCGCAGGATAATGGGCGATGGAAGGTGACGTTCTTGTGGCGCGACCCTCAGGGTGGCGAACTGACCTCGGCTTATCAACGAGTCTGGATCCATATCAACTGCCTCACCGATCATCACCAAGCGTCGCCCCCGCAGAGCCTGCAACGGCTTGCGGGTTCGGACGTCTGGTATTGGCAAACCGAGCTGCAAGGCGACTGGCGCGGCAGCTACTGCTTTATCCCCTGCATGGAGGATCGTCCCTTCGAACCGCAGGGGGACAATTCTCACGCCAACATGCTTTCTATTCGCCACTGGTGGCACCAGGTGTTTGCCCACGCAACTCACGATCTGCTTAATCCTTACCGCGCCTGGCCTGGAGTCGGGGGGCACACGCTTTCCGGCTTGCATATGCCACAGGCTCCCCAACAACCGGCCTGGCGGGACTTTGACAACTATGCCGTGACCAGCGGCCGCTGTACGCCAGCACCGCCTGCCAAACTGCAACGGCATACCTGGCATAGCCAGCGATTGGGAACCTCCCGCCACGTCTGGATCTACTCCACCGGTGAAAGTAACCCGGCGGCGCGGCCATTGGCTATTTTGCTGGACGGCCAATTCTGGGCCAATCAGATGCCGGTCTGGGATCCGCTGATGCAACTGACGCGTACTGGCCAACTGCCGGAGGCGGTCTATCTGCTGATCGACGTGATTGACCAGCAACACCGCGCACGGGAACTGACCTGCAACGATGAGTTTTGGTTGGCCCTACAGGAAGAGTTATTACCGCAATTGGCCGACTGGGCTCCGCACAGCCGTGAGGCTGCCAACACCGTAGTTGCAGGGCAAAGCTTTGGTGGCTTGGGTTCGCTCTATGCTGGCCTGCGCTGGCCGGAATATTTTGGTGCCACCATCAGCCAATCGGGCTCGTTCTGGTGGCCACGCCGCGATATGTTGCAACTGCCCACCGTGCCCGAGGATGCCTGCTGGTTGATCCGCCAGGTAGAAGACGGGCAGTTGGGTGCGCGCGGCAAGCTGAAGGTATTTTTAGAGGCCGGGGCGCATGAAAAGCTGGTCCACCGGGTGAATGACCGTATGGCGGCCCTGTTAAGTGAAACCGGGCATCAGGTGCAGTATCGGCTGGTGGAGGGCGGGCACGATGCGTTGTGCTGGCGCGGCGGTTTACTCGATGGTCTGCAAGCGCATTGGTCGGAGCTGGTCAACCGCCGTGCCGAATGGAAGCCGTCCGCCAACCCTCTTCATGCTTAAGGAGCAAGTAATGGAAACCTTAAACCCGTTCGATGACGAGCAGCAAATTTGCTACGTCCTGCGTAATGAAGAACTGCTTTACAGCCTGTGGCCGGATTTCAGCGCCATACCGGCCGGTTGGGTCAGCGTTTTTGGCCCGGCTTCCCGGGAGCACTGCGTCAACTGGCTAGAACAGAATTGGCAGGATATGCGGCCCGCATCACTGCGTAAGGCGTGATGGAGACGCAGCAAGAACCGACAACAGGAGCGAACGTCGTGTCAGAAACCTCTATTTTACCCACCGGGCAACAGGTTACCGTTGAGTTGCCATTGGTGGCGGCGCAGCCCGGTATTTGGGTTGCCGATCAAATTTCACCGTACGGCAATGCCTATGCGGTCGCCCATTATATCGAACTGAACGGCCCGCTGGATAAAGAGCACCTGTTACAGGCGATCTCACTGGGACTGGCCGAAGTGGACACCTTAAGGCTGCGTTTCGTCGAGCGTGACGGTGTGCCGATGCAGTATTACGACGCCACGATGCCGTTGGCTGCGCCGGAATGGGTTGATTTAAGCGACTCGGCGGATGCAGAGGCGGCGGCCCACGCGCTGATGCAGATCGACCTTGGTGCCGAATTACGGGTGAGCAGCGGCAAACCGCTGTATCGCCATATCCTGATGCGTCTGGCCGACGATCGCTGGTTCTGGTATCAGCGTTACCATCATCTGGTGGTCGATGGCTTCAGCTTTACCGCTATCGCTCGCCGTATCGCCAATATTTATACCCGCCTATATCAGCACGAGCAGCCGGAGCCGACGCCGTTCACGCCTTTTAGCGATGTGGTGGCGGAATATCAGCAATACCAGCAATCCCCAGGTTATCAGCGCGATGCCGATTTTTGGTTGAACAAGGCACGGCAGTTGCCCCCGCCAGCTACCCTATGCCCGCAACCGTTGGCCGGGCAGGCACCTTCGACGCGTATTCACCGCTTGGCACAGCGCTGTGCCGCGCAGGATCTTGCGCCACTGGTCAGTCTGGGCCAGCAACAGCAGCTCAGCGCAGCCGATATGGCGATGGCGCTGGTGGCCGTGTGGGTGGCTCGTCTGACAGGTCAAACCCGCTACAGCGCCGGGTTTATTTTTATGCGCCGCATGGGCTCGGCTGCGCTTTGTGCCACCGGGCCGGTGATTAACGTATTGCCGGTGGAGATGCACGTCGCGCCGCAGGCAACGCTGGCCGATATCGCAGCACAAATCAGCCGTGAACTGAAGTTTGCCCGCCGCCATCAGCGCTATGATGCTGAACAGGTACAGCGCGATCTGGGGCGTATTGGCGACAGCCAGCCGCTGTATGGCACCGTCTTCAACTTCAAGATGTTCGACTACCAGCTCGATTTTGCCGGTATCAAAGGGATCACCCACGACCTGGCCTCTGGCCCGGTGCGAGATCTGGAAATCGCCTTGTTTATCGATGAGGCGGGCACGCTGAAGATTGAGCTATTAGCCAATGCCGAGCGTTATCAGTTGGCCGAATTGACGGAGCACTTACAGCGCTTGCCGCTGCTGCTGCGGCAGTTTGCGGCACAACCGACATTGCCGGTGAGCGAAGCCGATTTGCTGAGTGAAAAAGATCATGCGCTGCTGGCCAAGGTGAACGACACCGCTTATCCGGTGGCAGCCCAGACCCTCAGCGGTCTGCTGGCCGAGCAGGCGAAAAAGACCCCGAATGCCCCGGCGCTGGCAGATGAGCACCACCGGTTCAACTACCGCGAAACTCGCGAACAGGTGATCGCCTTGGCCCAGCGTTTGGTGGCTCAGGGTGTGCAGCCGGGCGACATCGTGGCGGTGGCATTGCCGCGTTCGGTCTTCCTGTCGCTGGCGTTAATGGCGATAGTGGAGGCGGGAGCGGCCTATTTACCACTGGATACCGGCTATCCAGATGAGCGCCTCAGCATGATGCTGGAAGACGCGGCCCCACGCCTGATTATCACCGATGCTTCCCAACAGGCGCGTTTTGTGGGGCAGGGGGAAGTGCTGTTATACGATGCGCCACTGGTAGCCAACGCTGCTGCACCGAGCGTGATCCAAGGCCCGACGCCGCATCATTCGGCTTATATCATCTTTACATCCGGCTCAACCGGGCGGCCAAAGGGCGTGCTGGTTGGGCATCAGGCCATCGTTAACCGTTTATTGTGGATGCAGCACCAGTACCCGCTGGCAGCAGATGATGTGGTGCTGCAAAAAACGCCGTGCAGCTTTGACGTCTCGGTGTGGGAATTCTTCTGGCCATTGATGGTGGGCGCGCAGCTAGTGATGGCTCCGCCGGAGGCGCACCGCGACCCTCAGCAACTGCAAACGCTAATCGATCGGCATAAAGTCACTACCCTGCACTTTGTTCCTTCGATGCTGGCGGCATTCGTTGGTGCCTTGGACAGCACAACCGCCATCGCCCATTGCCAGCCACTGCGTCAGGTGTTCTGCAGCGGAGAAGCGTTACCTGCAGAACTGTGCCGCCTGTGGCAGAGCCGCACTCAGGTGCCGTTGCATAACCTCTACGGCCCTACCGAGGCGGCGGTGGATGTGACCTGGCATCCGGCCTATGGTGACGCCCTTGCTGCTGTCACCGGTGCTAATGTCCCTATCGGGCTGCCGGTGTGGAATACCGGTTTACGTATTCTCGACGCTCGCTTACGCCCAGTGCCACCGGGTGTAGCTGGCGATCTATATCTGACCGGCGTGCAGCTGGCTCATGGTTATCTGGCCAGGCCGGATCTGACCGCCAGCCGCTTCGTCGCCGATCCGCAGGGCAACGGTGGCCGGATGTATCGCACCGGTGACGTCGCCCGCTGGCTGCCAGACGGCGCGGTAGAATATCTGGGCCGCAGCGACGATCAGCTGAAAATTCGCGGCCAGCGGATTGAACTCAGTGAGATCGACCACGCCCTGCTGTCATTGCCGGGCGTGAGTCAGGCGGTGGCTCATGCCTTGGTATTGGAGGGCACGGTCGTTGATGCGATGGGAGGCGATGCCCGGCAACTGGTGGGCTACCTGGTCCCGCAACCCGGCGTGCATCTGGATAGCGAAGCCCTACGTGCCGCGCTAGCCGATCGCTTGCCGCCGCATATGGTGCCGATCGCCCTGGTCGAAATGGCCGAGTTGCCGCTTAGTGCCAACGGCAAGCTCGATCGCAAAGCCTTGCCACAGCCGCAAACAGGGGCTGGAAAGGCCGGGCGCGAGCCGGAACCCGGGTTGGAAAGCGAGATTGCTGCCGTTTTCGCTCGTTTGCTTCAGCGCGAGCAGGTATTTGCGGATGATGATTTCTTTGCCTTGGGCGGGCATTCATTGCTGGCCATGCGCCTGGCCGCCGAGTTGCGGCGCGATCTGGGTAAAGCGGTGTCGGTTGGTCAGGTGATGGTCGCTTCGAAAGTAGAGCAACTGGCTCAGCTATTGGCAGAAGAACGTACGCAGGAAGAGGCCGATCAATGCGGTTTTGACAGCGTGTTGCCGCTGCGCGTTACCGAAGGCCCAACGCTATTCTGCCTGCACCCGGCTTCCGGTTTCTCCTGGCAGTTCAGCGTGCTACCGCGTTATATCGATCAGCATTGGTCGCTGGTAGGCATTCAGTCTCCACGCCCGGATGGCCCATTGGCGCTGGGTGAGGATATGGATCAGGTCTGCGATGCGCATCTGGCCACGGTATTACAGGTACAGCCACACGGCCCGTATCACTTTATCGGTTACTCCTTGGGGGGAACGTTGGCTCAAGGTATCGCAGCGCGTTTGCAGGCGCGTGGGGAGGAGGTGGCTTTCCTTGGCTTGCTGGATACCTATCCGCCAGAAACCCAGAACTGGGACGTGATGCTGGACGACAACGTGCTCAAAGAGGTACAGCGCGAGCGCGAGCAGTTCCTGGCGGTATCAGAAGATACGCTCGATCCTGCGTTGGGAGAGGCGCGGGTCGCGATGTTTGACAATATCGAAGCCAACTATGCGGATTCGGTCAGGCTGTTGTCACACACCCATACGGCGCATTTCCAGGGGCAAGCGACGTTGTTTGTGGCCAAGCGCACCTTGCAACCAGGCATGGATGTGCAGCAGACTTGGGCGGAATATGTCGATGCGTTGCAGGTGTTTGAGCTGGATTGTGCGCATGTGGATATCGTTTCACCGGCTTCGTTCAAGGTGCTAGGTCCCTTGTTGAACCGGGTGTTGCGGGCACTGTAACTGTAAGCGTGGTGCAAACTGCAGGTTAAAAACGACGGTGAGCCGTCCTCGTTGAAAAAACATTTCCTGGTGGGGTGTCTGCGATAAGTGGCAGGAGATCTAACGCGGCACTTGCCCTGTTGCTGTTGCCACCAAGTATGACCTGTCTTATCATCCCAACCGGGCAATAGCAATATTGCCCGTCAATGGAGGCGATCCGCGTGCGCACGGGCAGCGGTGACGGACATTATCCAGTCAGGAAGGAATAAAATTTGAAACAGCTACAGAAAACCCGTGGATACCGGCAGCCACTGCTTGCCTGTCTGATCATCAGCAATGTCCTGCTGATGGCTGGCTGCGCGAATGAACGCCCGGTCACCTCGTCTGTCACACCGACTGCGGAGCCTACGCCTGTTGTCGTTGAAACCCCGCCATCCCCGCAAGAACCGACGCCTATAAGCAGGTGTCAGAGCGATCTTGCCGCGTTGCAAACCGTTAGTCCTCGGACCTATGCCGTCAGGAAGGCTAATTTTGACAGTCTGCTAGCCAACGTCTCGTTTTACAGCGGGGTACGCGGTGATGTGAACGCATTGACCAAAAATACGGTAGACGCACTGTATAAATATAAAACCAATCAGTTGTGCACACAGATCGGGCAGGACTTGCTTAACGGACTGATCCGCAAAATGGAGAGCGTGAAATGAAGTTGGGGTTAAAGTATGGTTTGGCCTTGAGCCTGACGTTGCCGGTGGGCTGCGCATTGGGTGCAGAGCAACTCAAGGATGACAGGGCCAGCACCATCAATGCCTTGGAAGCGATCACCAGCCAAGAGAGCGAGGCTCCGGCGTTGTTGCTGTTGAGCCCTTCTCAACTCAATGAGATCAGCCCTCCCGCAGAAAGGAAAGTGAGTAAACCTTCCACCAATACCAAGACCCGCGAGTCAGCGCCCCTGCAAGCACAAATCAAACAGCTAAATGCTGCCCTTGCCCAACGGGACCAAGAGCTGCAGCAGCTGCGTCAGGCAGCACAGCAGGATGCGGATGCTCGCGCCGAGATTAGCCAGTTGAAAAAGACCCTGCAGGAGAATTTGCAGGCGACGGAGCAGATGCAGCAGGATATGGTGGCTGCGGCGACGGCTAAAGGTGAGAACTCCAACGAAAACGGTAGGCTACAGCAGGCGCTGGACCAAAGCCGCCAACAGAGTTCGGCGTTGCAGAAACAGTTGGCTGCCCTGGCCAAAGCACACACCGATAATAGCGAGGAAAACAAGGCGTTGCAGGCAGAGTTGAACGATAGCCGTCAACAGGCCGAGCAAGCGAAAAAGGCGTTGGCCGAGTTAACGGCGAAGACTGAAGCTAAACCCATCTTGCAGCTTGCGCTGGACGAAAGCCTGCACAACCAACTGACGATGCTGAAAGTAGCCAACGAACAGCAACAGGCGGAAAACAGCCGGCTGCAGCAACAGCTGGCTACGCAGCCACGAGAAATCATCGAGCCGAAGTCAGAGCGTGAGATCCGTGATTATGCCATCGGCAGTTCCCTGGCAGAAGACATGTTGGCCTTGCTCAAACAGCGAGCGGCTCAGGGAGTTGAAGTGGATAGCCGTCTGGCGCTGGCGGGGGTGCAAGATACCTTCGCGGGCAAGCTCAAGCTGCAACCGGAGCAGATCGACAAGGCCTTGGATGCCAGCGAAAAGTTGGTGCAACGTAATGCACAGCAGCAAAAGTTGGACACCGAAAAGGCAGGGGCAGCTTACATTGAGCAGTTCGCCAAACAAAAACAGGTGAAGAAAGAAGCTTTAGGTTACTTTTACCGGATCGATAAGGTCGGTAAAGGAACTATTGGCGCGAACAACATGGTCAGCGTGGCGGTAAAAGAGAGCCTGATTAACGGTAAAGTCGTCAAGGATATGCAGGCGGCAGGCACCTCGGTCACCCAGTTACTGAGCAGCTATCCACCGATATTCAGAACGGCGATCTCGAAGCTGCAAAATCACGGCAGTATCACGATGGTCGTCCCGCCAAGCTTGGCTTACGGCGATAAAGGTCTGCCCCCTGATATCCTGCCGGGATCGACCATGGTCTATAACGTAACGGTATTGGATGTCGCACCTGCCAAGTAAATGGAGCACGGCTGTGGCTACCTGAGTAACGGTTTTTCAACCTTGCACGGCCATAGTTAGTAACAGCTCACGGTGATGAAGTCTCAGTAGAGCCATCGGCTATCAGCCGGTGGCCTGATTTTTCATTGTGGGTTTGCTGGCCGCTATTTCCCCAATGGCACCACCAGCGGCGTATGCGAAACCGGATCGTCGATGATCACGCACTTCAGCCCGTAAACTTCCTCGATCAATTCCGGCGTCACAATGTCTTTTGGTGCCCCCTCGGCCACCACTTTGCCGTCGCGCATGGCGATCAGATGGGTGGCATAGCGGCAGGCATGATTGAGATCGTGCAGCACCACCACCAGCGTGTAATGATTCACCCGATTCAACTGGCGCAGCAGTTCCAGCAGATCGATTTGGTGAGTGATGTCCAGCCAGGTGGTCGGTTCATCCAGCAGCAGCAGCGGCGTTTGCTGGGCCAACACCATGGCGATCCACACCCGCTGGCGTTGGCCACCGGAAAGGGTGTCGACGGGTTGATCGGCCAACTGCGCCACGCCGGTTGAGCGCATGGCCTGTTCCACTGCCTGCTGATCTTCGTCGCGCCAGCGGCTGAACAGGCTCTGATGAGGGTAGCGGCCACGGGCAACCAGATCGAACACCGTGATATCGCCTGGGGCAATTGAGCTTTGCGGTAACAGGCCCAGTTGGCGTGCGACTTCTTTGGTGGGATATTCGCGGATTTGTCGGCCATTTAGCCATACTGAGCCCGCCTGGGGTTGCATCAGGCGGCTGAGGGTGCGCAGCAGCGTGGATTTACCGCAGGCGTTTGGCCCGATAATGACCGTCAGTTCGCCGTGAGGAATAGACACTGAAAGATCGCGTGCGACGATTTTCTTGTCGTAGCTCAGCGTCAGGTTTTCGGCACGCAATGGTGCGGTTAACGGGGTTTCAGCATTCATTTTTTTCGTGACTCACGGATTAGTAACCAAATCAGATAGATGCCACCGATGCTGACGGTCAACACGCCGACCGGCAACTGATAAGGCATAAACAGGCGCTGCGCTGCCACATCGGCCGCCAGCAATAATAGGGCACCGGTCAGCGCGGTGAGCAGCAAGACATGCTGGTTGGCGCACAGGCGGCGGGCAATTTGCGGGGCGACCAGAGCAATAAAGGAAATCGGCCCGGCCACGGCGGTGGCGGCAGCGGTTAGTATCACGCCGACCAGCAACAATAACAGCCTGGAGCGTTCAACCCCAACGCCGAGCGCGCAGGCGGTGTCATCTCCCATTTCCAGCAGCCGCATACGTCTTGTCAACGTCATCAATACCAGTAACGCCAGCAGCAGTACCGCCAGCACCGGCAGGCTTTTCGCCCAGGTGATGCCGTTGAGGGATCCGGCATACCATAGCCCGGCGGTCATAGACGCTTCCAACGAGGCGCTGATGATCATCCAGGTATTGGCGGCCAGCAGCAGGGCGCGAACGGCAATCCCGACAATAATCAGGCGGAAGGTTTCTACCCCGTTGCTCCAGGCCAACAGATAAACCACCCCGGCGGTAAGCAGGCCACCGGCCAACGCCCCAGAGGTAATGCCGATAACGCTGCTGTTAAACAGCACGATGGCGACCAGCACGCCGCTATAGGCTCCCGTATTGAAACCAATCACGTCAGGGCTGCCGAGCGGGTTACGCAATAGTGACTGGAAAATCGCACCGCTGAGGCCGAGCGCTGCCCCCAACAGTAAAGCCATGGCCACACGTGGCAAACGCCACTGGGTGACGATCACCGCAAGATTGGTCGGACCTTCGCCACGTAGCGCGTCGATCACCTGCGCCGCGCTGAGTTGCAAGGTACCAGAACCGAGGGCATAAACCGCCAGCGCAAGGCAGGCGAATAACAACAGCAGGGCAGTTGCCAAAGGACGCGCCAGCCGAAACGGTTTTTTGGCGAGGATCTGGCGGGAAACCAACAGGCTCATCTTATCCTCCCCGCCGGAACATACGGCGCTGGCGCACCAACATAATCAACATCGGCGCGCCGATCAGGGAAAGTACGATGGAGACCCGCAGTTCCCCCGCGACCAGAAAGCGGCCCAGTAAATCAGCGCTCAGTAGCAGGATCGGCGTTAAAACCAGCGTCCAGGGCAGCATCCAGTTGAGTTCTGACCCTGCCAGCCGCCGGGCAATGTGGGGCATCATCAGCCCGACAAAGGCGATAGGACCAACGGCGGCGGTAGCTCCGCCACACAGCAGCGTAATAGCTAACAGGCCAAGCAGTTGGGTGCGAATAATTCCGGTGCCGAGCGCCGCTGCAAGCTCACTCCCCATACTTAAGCTGTTCAACGCCTTGCTAAGCCACAGAGTGATCAACGTGCCCAGCAGGATTGGCAATGCGACGCTGCGCACTACCGCCATATTCTGAATGTCCAGTGTGCCAGCTTGCCAAAAACGCAGCTGATCGAACACCAAAGGATTGAGCAGAGCGATGCCGGTGGTCATCCCTTCCAACACGGCGGCCAGCGCCACCCCGGCTAGCGTCAGGCGTACAGGATTAACGCGGCTGCCGCCCATTGCGCCTACCAGCGCCACCAACAGCGAGGCAAACAGCGCACCGGCAAAGGCGAACCACAGATATTGGCTGACGTCGGTCGCACCAAAGAAGGTAATGCCCAACACCACGGCGAAACCGGCTCCGGAGTTAACCCCCAAGATACCAGGGTCTGCCAGCGGGTTGCGGGTGAGGGTTTGCATCAGCGCGCCAGCCAGCCCAAGTGCGATGCCAGCCAACACGCCGATCAGCGTGCGTGGCAGGCGTGCTTCGGTAATGATGACGCAGTCTGCGCCGCTGCATTGGCCATTCAGCGCGGCAACGACGTTAGTGAAAGGAATGGATTTAGCCCCCAGCGACAGGCTGAGCATCATCACCAGCAACAGCACGACAAAGGCGCACAGCAGGCCAAACAGGCGCAGCCAGAAGGAGCGGGATAACCCCATAAACAGAGTGCCCCTGCGGTCAGGAAGCGGAGGAGAGCAATTAGGTGTAAGCCGGAACATGACAGCCCATTATTAACTGAATATCAATGATATCTATTATCATTATTGATTGTATTTATCTATGGTAGCATGGCAGCCTGACCAGCACTAGCGCTGAGCCTCTCGAATATCGTGTCGTTGTTTGTGGAAGATCAAGGATATAAGTTGTGGTGATAACAAAATGAATAAACCCTCTATTTTGCTCGATTTTAGCCTGCTTAGGACCAACCCCGCTTTTCGTGCCGTATTCTGCGCCCGTTTTATTTCGATCCTGGCATTGGGCCTGATGGCGATCGCCATTCCGGTGCAGATCCAGGCGCTGACTGGGTCAACTCTGTTGGTTGGGCTTGCGGTGACCCTGGCGGGCGGCGGAATGTTTGCCGGTTTGCTGATGGGCGGGGTGCTGGCCGATCGCTATGAACGCCGTCGGTTGATCCTGTTTGCGCGCTCAACCTGCGGTGTGGGCTTTCTGGGGTTGTGCCTCAATGCTGCGCTGCCTGCACCTTCGCTAACGGCGATTTATCTGCTAGCGGTATGGGACGGATTTTTTGGTGCGGTAGGCGTGACGGCGTTGCTGGCGGCGACACCGGCGATCGTTGGCCGTGAGAATATCGTGCAGGCCGGGGCCATCAGCATGCTGACCGTACGCTTTGGGTCGATCCTGTCTCCCGCTATCGGCGGGTTGGTGATCGCTGGGGCAGGTATCAGCTGGAACTATGCGCTGGCGGCCTTGGGGACGCTGATCACTTTGATCCCGCTATTAAAATTGCCTCAGTTGCCACCACCACCGCAGCCGCGTGAACATCCGTTGCGGGCGCTGATCGGCGGCTTCACCTTCCTGTTCCAGAACAAGGTGATTGGCATGGTGGCGCTGATTGGTGCGTTGATGACCATGGCCAGCGCGGTGCGCGTGTTATATCCGGCCATCTCCGGTATGTGGCAGGTCACTACCCAGAGCCTGGGGATCATGTATGCGGCGGTGCCATTAGGGGCGGCGATTGGCGCATTTACCAGTGGCCGGGTGGCTCAGGTGGCGCGGCCGGGCTGGATGATGTTGATAACGGCGATAGCGGCTTTCGTGGCCGTGGGGCTGTTTGGCCTGATGCCTTGGTACGGTATGGCGCTGTTGTGCCTGGTGGTGTTTGGCTACCTCAGCGCGCTGAACTCGCTGCTGCAATATGGCCTGATACAGAACCTGACGCCGGACGCGTTTCTGGGCCGGATTAACGGCCTGTGGACCGCGCAGAACGTTGTAGGGGATGCGCTTGGTGCCTTGCTGCTCGGCGCGATGGGGGCATTTATGCTGCCAGCGATGAGCTCTACCAGCTTCGGTTTTGGTGCGGCGTTGCTGGCCGTGGTGCTGGCGTTTGCCATGCGTGGTTTGCGCAACGTGAGCATGGGCGGGCAGAGCGATAAACTCCAACCCGCCGTTGCGGCTACGGAGAAATAAACAGCTTTTCCAGACGCGTCAGCAAGTTGCTGGCGCTGTAATAATCCAGGCGGAAGGTGTCGTTCCCCAATGGGTAAACCCGCTTATTCTCCACCGCTGGCAGATGAGCCAGGAAACTGTTGCTCATCAGCCGCTGTGCATCACTTTCATCGTTGGCGAATAACAGCAGCGTTTGCCCATTCAAGCCTTCTGCCAGGTTTTCACCGCCAAGTTGGACGATATCTTTACGCGCCCCTTGGCTGGTGCTGGCGTTGAGTTTTGGTGGCAAAGTGGCCAGGGTAAAGCCTAGCTGTTGCAGCAGTTGCCCTTGGGATGAGTCTGCGGTCCACAGGTTGGCATTCTTGCCATCGCTGCGAAATACCAGTGCCGTTATGGGCTGTGGTGGCAATGTCATCTGCTGTTTCAGCGTTTTCTCACGGCGATCAAACTCGCTGACGATCTTCTCCGCTTGTGCTTCATGGCCGGTCGCTACGCCGAGGATGTTGGCCAGTTCCTGCCAGCTTTTATCGTCGTAGTTCACCACCAGCACCGGAGCGATGGCCGACAGCTGATCGTACAGGCGCACCGCAGAATCGGCCCCGGTAGCGGACATCACAATCAGGTCAGGTGCCTCACCGGCGATTGCCTCGGCGTTGGGTTCACCAATATATAACCGCTTCACTCCACGTTTGGCCGCAATCTCTCCCCACTGGTGGAAAAAGCCCTGCCGATCCGATAGCCGGTTGTTTGGGCTGGTGGCTCCGCTGGCGATCACCGGAGCGTCGATCGCCAACAGCGTACCGGTGACCGTCACGCTGGTGGAGACGATGCGCTGTGGAGGTTGTTTAAGGGTGATAATGCCGTGTGAGGTTTCGATACTGCGCGGCCAGGCTTGAGTCTCGGCTTGGGCAACGCTCAACGCCAGCAGGCCAAACAGCGCCAGGCTGAGCCGCAGGGGGATTGACATCGGTGAGATCCTTTTAATCCGAATGATTATCATTCATTGGTCATAAACCACCAAGTTTACCCCTTAATGTGGGTTAGCAGAAGAGGTTACGTTTATTGACATGGTCAGTTCTGGCAGGTACTTTATCGCGGATGCAATACAAATGATAATCATTATTATATTGGTTATTGTTAATGAAACAAGAGGAAGTACCTATGGACGTAGCCGTTAAGGGCGCTGCGCAAAAGGACCTGCAACAGGGTGTAGATCTGGCACAGGCCGCCACAATATCCCCGACTTCAGGTTTCTTTTTTACCTCGCCTTTTCGCAGTCTGAGCACCCAGGGATGCTTTGCCCGCATCACCTTGCCAGCGGTTGATGGCGATGACCTGCAGGGCCAATTCCAGCAGGCGATACAGCAGACATTTGCGCAGGCCCGCAAGGCAGGCATCAAGGATCCGCTGCTGTGCGGCGCAATCCCTTTCGATACTCGTCAACCCTCGTCACTGTTTATCCCGCAACAGACGCAATGGTTCGATCGTGAAACCCTGCTGACCAGCTTGGCGCCTGCTGCTGGACCGATCCCTGAGATTGTCCGCCAAACCGAGTTGCCAGCGCAGCCGCAGTTTATGCAGATGGTTAGCGATGCCGTACAGGCAACTAGCGGTGATCGATTGGATAAGGTTGTGCTCGCCCGCCTGTTGGACATTGAAACCAGCAAGCCGGTAGACCACGCAGCGCTGATGGCGCGCATCATTGCCCAGAATCCGCACGGCTTCCATTTCCACGTGCCGCTGGCAGAGGGGGCATTGGTGGGAGCCAGCCCGGAGCTGCTGCTGCGTAAATTTGGCGACCAGTTCCATTCCAACCCGCTGGCGGGTTCGGCTCGGCGCGAAAGCGATCCGCTGCGGGATCGGGCCGTCAGCGAACAACTGTTGGTTTCGGGTAAAGACCGCTATGAACACCAGATCGTGACCGAAGGCATGCGCCAGGTCTTGGCTGGGCGTTGCAGTCATTTGCATATTCCCGCAACCCCTGAACTGCTCAGTACCACCACGCTGTGGCATCTTTCGACGCCAATCGACGGTGAAGTGGCCGACCGGGCAGAGAATGCCCTGTCGCTGGCCTGCCTGTTGCACCCTACGCCGGCATTATGCGGTACCCCAACGCTGGCAGCTCGCGATCTCATCGAACAGCTTGAGCCGTTTGACCGGCAGCTGTTTGGTGGCATCGTCGGCTGGTGTGACGCCGAGGGCAACGGAGAGTGGGTCGTCACCATCCGTTGCGGCACCGTGAAGGGTAATCAGGTACGCCTGTTTGCCGGTGCGGGCATCGTGCAGGACTCTTCCCCGCAGTCCGAATGGCACGAAACTGGTACCAAACTCAGCACCATTCTGCGTGCGTTTGGCCTTAATCAAGGATAGAGAGTCCCCCATGACTATTGCTTTTACCCCCTGGCCTGAAGAGTTCGCGCGCCGTTACCGCGAACGCGGCTATTGGATCGATCGACCGTTGACCGACATCTTGGCCCGTCAGGCAGATAACGACGCTATTGCCATGATCGACCCGCAACGCAGCTTAAGCTATCGCCAACTGGAACAGCTTTCCGATCGTCTAGCCGCCGCCCTGTTACGGCGCGGGCTACAATCCGGTGATACTGCGTTGGTTCAACTAGGCAACGTGGTTGAATTCTATGTGGTGTTCTTTGCCCTGTTGAAAATCGGCGTGGTGCCGGTGAATGCCCTTTTCAGCCATCAACGTAGCGAACTGAACGCCTATGCCAGTCAAATCAAGCCTGCGCTGCTGATTGCCGATCGCGAACATGCCCTGTTCGCGCAGGAGCAGTTCCTGGATACGTTCAGAGAACAGCATCCTTCGCTACGGGTGGTTGGGCTGCGTAATCAGGCCGAAGGTGAACAGGCGTTGGCTGCTTGGCTGGAAGAGGATCCAGGTGCTTTTGAACCGACGCCAACGGCCGCCGATCGGGTGGCGTTTTTCCAGCTTTCCGGTGGCAGCACCGGTACGCCGAAGCTGATCCCGCGCACCCATAACGATTATTACTACAGCATTCGCCGCAGCGTAGAGATTTGCCGTTTTGACAGTGCTACCCGCTATCTGTGTGCGTTGCCGGTGGCCCACAACTATCCAATGAGTTCTCCGGGCGTGTTGGGGGTGTTTTACGGTGCCGGGCTGGTGGTATTTGCCAGCGATCCTGCGGCTGCCCAATGTTTCAAACTGATCGAACAGCATCAGATCACGGTCACCGCGTTGGTGCCGCCTGCGGTTACCCTGTGGTTGCAGGCGATCGAAGAGTGGGGCAGCAATCAGCCGTTAGCCAGCCTGGCGCTGCTGCAGGTCGGCGGAGCCAAATTGGGGGAAACCCTGGCGGCCCGCATACGCAATGAGATCGGCTGCCAGTTGCAGCAGGTGTTTGGCATGGCTGAAGGGCTGGTGAACTACACATTGCTGGATGACGACGACCAACACATTCTCACCACCCAAGGCACGCCAATGTGTCCGGACGACGAGCTGTGGGTGGCAGATGAACAAGGTAATCCGCTGCCGGTAGGGGAAACGGGTCGTTTGATGACGCGTGGGCCATACACCTTCCGCGGCTATTACCAAAGCCCTGAGCATAATGCCGAAGCCTTTGACGAGAACGGTTTCTACTGTTCCGGCGATCTGATCAGCCTGACGGCGGACGGCTATGTGCAGGTACAAGGGCGGCAGAAAGACCAAATCAACCGCGGTGGTGAAAAGATTGCTGCAGAAGAAATTGAAAACCTGCTGCTGCGCCACCCGGCGGTGATTAACGCCGCGCTGGTGTCGATGCCGGACGAGCTGATGGGTGAAAAAAGCTGCGCCTTTGTCATCGCGCTCGAGGCCGTCAAACCCGTGGTACTGCGCCGCCATCTGCGTGAGCAGGGCGTGGCCGAATTTAAATTGCCCGACCGCTTTATTCAGGTGGAGTCACTACCGTTAACCCCGGTCGGTAAAGTCGATAAAAAACTGCTGCGTGAACGCCTGGAAGCGCAACAACTGGCTCAGGCCAAAGGAGAATAAGTCATGGCGATCCCTAAACTTAACGATTATGCGTTGCCAACGCCGAGCGAACTGCCGGTTAACAAGGTTAACTGGGCCTTCGAGCCACAGCGCGCAGCACTGCTGATCCACGACATGCAGCAATATTTCCTCAATTTCTGGGGTGAAGATAGCCCGCTGATCAAACAGGTGGTCGAGAACATCGCCGCTCTGCGCCGCTACTGCAAGCAGCAGGGTATCCCGGTGTTTTATACCGCGCAGCCTAACCAGCAAAGTGATGAAGACCGTGCTTTGTTGAATGATATGTGGGGGCCGGGGCTGAACAAGCACCCAGAGCAGCAGGCGGTGGTCAGCGAATTGGCGCCGGATGCTGACGACACGGTGTTGGTGAAGTGGCGTTACAGCGCGTTCCACCGCTCGCCGCTGCAAGAGATCCTGCAAGAAAGTGGGCGCGATCAGCTGATTATCTGCGGCGTCTACGCGCATATTGGCTGTATGACCACGGCTATCGACGCCTTTATGCGTAACATCAAGCCGTTTATGGTGGCCGACGGTCTGGCGGACTTCTCCCGTGAGGAACACCTGATGGCCCTGCGTTACACCGCCGGGCGCTGTGGTCGGGTGGTGACTACCGCCGATCTGCTCCCTGGTATTGCCAGCATCGATGCGTTGCGCCAGCAAATTATCCCATTGCTCGATGAAGATAGCGAAGACATCGGCAATGATGAAAACTTGATCGATTACGGTCTGGACTCGGTGCGTATCATGGAGTTGGCAACCCGCTGGCGTAAAATTCGTGAAGATATCGATTTTATCGCGCTGGCCAAATCACCGACGATCGATAGCTGGTGGGCGTTGCTTTCCGAGAGGAAATCCTGATGGGTAGAGAACAGGAATTTAGTGGTAAACGCGTTTGGGTGACCGGTGCCGGGGCGGGGATTGGTTATCAAACCGCATTGGCGTTTGCACAGAGTGGGGCCGAGGTTATCGGCTTCGATCTGCATTTTGGCGATCTGGACTACCCGTTCCGCACCGAGGTACTGGATATCACTGATGCCGATGCGGTAGAGAGCGTTTGTCAGCGTTTATTGGCGGAACATGAGCGGTTGGACGTGTTGGTCAATGGGGCTGGCGTTCTGCGCATGGGGCTGACCGATGAAACCAGCAATGCGGACTGGCTGGCCTGCATGGCGGTGAACGCCGGTGGTGCCTTTAACCTGTTCCGTCATACCTTGCCGGTGTTCCGCCGTCAGAAGCAGGGGGCCATCGTGAGCATTGCCTCTAACGCGGCCCATGTGCCACGTGTTGGCATGGCGGCCTACTGCGCCTCCAAGGCCGCTATGCGCAGCCTGTGCCAAACCGTGGGGTTGGAAATGGCGCCTTATGGTGTACGCAGTAACCTGGTTTCCCCCGGTTCGACCAATACCCCGATGCTGCGCGGGATGTGGCAGGATGAACACGGAGAAAGCAATATGATCAAGGGTTTCCCCGACCAGTTTAAGTTGGGGATCCCGTTGGGCAAGATTGCCCAGCCGCAGGAAATTGCCGATGCGATCCTGTTTCTGGCGTCTGACCGGGCTAGCCATATCACGATGCAGGATATTGTGATCGATGGTGGGGCGACGTTGGCGGCTTGAGTTTGGGTTGTGGGTTGAGCGGTTGATTTGAAGAAGGGGGCTGATTATTCGGCTCCCTTTTTTGTTTTTGGGGAGGTTAGTTTTGCAGGAAGACTGGCTGTTTGCGTTCGCCGATAGTCAGGTTGAAGGCGATATTACTGGTAGCACGGACTGTTCCCTCTCCTTGGGGAGAGGGTTAGGGTGAGGGGACATCACCGTGGGCTAAGGGGGCGGTTGCCAGGTAGGTCAAAAGAGTAGCAGGGGGCGAGCATTTGGCACCTGTACGGTGGGTCGTGCAGGATGACCGGCCGCCGCCGTTGTCTCGCAAGCGAGACTCGAACCTGAACGCAGGTTCTCACCCACACGACCCTTCTTTGCGTATGTGGTGAAGGAGATGGCACTGTTGTGGGGAGCACATATGCGAAAAAGGCGCCTAAAGGCGCCTTTTTCTAAATGGTGGTGGGTCGTGCAGGATTCGAACCTGCGACCAATTGATTAAAAGTCAACTGCTCTACCAACTGAGCTAACGACCCACGAATGTGGTTTTCTGCTTTCTAAAGCTGAAATGGTGGGTGATGACGGGCTCGAACCGCCGACCCCCTCCGTGTAAAGGAGATGCTCTACCAACTGAGCTAATCACCCACTTCAGGACTTCCAGATACTACTCAATGAGAGAATGATGGTGGGTGATGACGGGCTCGAACCGCCGACCCCCTCCGTGTAAAGGAGATGCTCTACCAACTGAGCTAATCACCCTCATTGTTCTCATTTTTTACTGCGTTAACAAGATGGTGGGTGATGACGGGCTCGAACCGCCGACCCCCTCCGTGTAAAGGAGATGCTCTACCAACTGAGCTAATCACCCCGTCTTGTTGGAGTCGCATTATAGGGATAGTTGAAAGTGAGTCAACGGTTTTTAAAATGATTTCAATCGTTCGCCGCAAATTTAGACAGGATGCGATATTTATCGCCGACCAGGACGATTCTTTGCACAGTATCCTGCG
The DNA here is from genome assembly GCF_019968685.1 of Serratia sp. JSRIV006. Lineage (NCBI taxonomy): Bacteria > Pseudomonadati > Pseudomonadota > Gammaproteobacteria > Enterobacterales > Yersiniaceae > Serratia > Serratia sp. JSRIV006. The sequence continues at coordinate 4,027,216 of NZ_CP074137.1, read as the reverse complement.
TAGTGGGCCGCAAAGCGTAGTGGCCGATAGCGCGTCGGCGTTGAGGAATTAGCATGGAGTGGTAGAATGTCGTCCACTATTTTACATTCCGAGCAATCGTCGGCACTCCGCTGACACGCGTTGCGTAATAAGGCAGTGAACCCAATGAAAATCAAAACCCGTTTCGCCCCAAGCCCGACCGGCTATCTGCACGTCGGCGGCGCCCGTACTGCGCTCTATTCCTGGTTGTTCAGCCGCCATTTCGGCGGTGAGTTTGTATTGCGTATCGAAGATACCGATCTCGAACGTTCAACCCAGGAAGCTATCGACGCAATTATGGATGGCATGAACTGGTTAAACCTGGATTGGGATGAAGGCCCGTACTTCCAGACCAAGCGTTTCGATCGCTACAACGCGGTGATTGATGACATGCTGCAACAGGGAACGGCCTATAAGTGCTATTGCTCGAAAGAACGCCTGGAAGCGCTGCGCGAGAAGCAAATGGAAAACGGCGAGAAGCCACGCTATGACGGCCATTGCCGCGATAGCCAGTGCAGCCACACTGCCGATGAGCCACACGTAGTGCGTTTTCGTAACCCGCAGGAAGGTTCGGTCATCTTCGACGATAAAATCCGTGGTCCGATCGAATTCAGCAACCAGGAGCTGGACGATCTGATCATTCGCCGTACCGACGGTGCGCCAACCTATAACTTCTGCGTAGTGATCGATGACTGGGATATGGAAATCACCCACGTGATCCGTGGTGAAGACCATATCAACAACACGCCGCGCCAGATCAACATCCTGAAAGCGCTGGGGGCACCGGTGCCGGAATATGCTCACGTGTCGATGATCCTGGGTGATGACGGCAAAAAGCTGTCTAAACGCCACGGTGCCGTTGGCGTGATGCAATACCGTGATGACGGCTACCTGCCGCAGGCGTTGTTGAACTATCTGGTGCGTCTGGGCTGGTCCCATGGCGATCAGGAAATCTTCTCTATTGATGAGATGAAAGAGTTCTTCACTCTGGATGCGATCAACAAATCCGCCAGCGCCTTCAACACCGAAAAACTGCAGTGGTTGAACCATCACTACATTAACCATATGCCAGCGGAAGAAGTGGCGGTCTATCTGGCATGGCATGTTGAGCAGCAGGGGATTGAAACCCGCAACGGTCCAGAATTGAAAGATCTGGTCAAACTGCTGGGCGAGCGTTGTAAAACCCTCAAGGAGATGGCGGAGTCTTGCCATTACTTCTACCAGGACTTCAGCGAGTTTGACGCCGATGCGGCGAAGAAACACCTGCGTCCGGTCGCACGCCAACCGCTGGAAGCCGTACGCGCCAAATTGGCCGCTATTACCAACTGGACGCCAGAGAACGTGCACGACGCCATTCAGGGCACTGCAGACGAACTGGGCGTGGGTATGGGCAAAGTAGGGATGCCACTGCGCGTCGCGGTCACTGGCGCTGGCCAGTCACCGGGCATGGACGTTACCGTACATGCTATCGGCCAGGCTCGCTCCCTCAAGCGTATTGATCAGGCGTTGGCTTATATTGCCGAGCGCGAAGCGCAAGCCTGACCGTTAGTTGCCCGCTAAACCGACAAAGCCCTGCGAAGCGATTCGCGGGGCTTTTTTCTTGCCGGTTTATTTTGTACCCAAAGCGGCGGTTTTTTAGCATTAAACGCGCTGATTTGGCGGCTTTTTCAGCGCTTGATCGAGGAATTCAATTTAGCCGTTGACAGGGTTTCTGGGGTTTCATATCATGCGCCCCGTTCACAGGATTTCGTGATTGTGGATTGGGGCTATAGCTCAGCTGGGAGAGCGCTTGCATGGCATGCAAGAGGTCGACGGTTCGATCCCGTCTAGCTCCACCAACCTTTTATCTCAGGAAGGTTGGGGAATACCGTAACGCACGGTTAACGCGTACCACTTTTGTGGGGCTATAGCTCAGCTGGGAGAGCGCTTGCATGGCATGCAAGAGGTCGACGGTTCGATCCCGTCTAGCTCCACCACCATTTGAAAAGCCGACCCAAGGGTCGGCTTTTTGCATTCTAAGGCTTTACCTCTGGACTGAATTGTTGTTATCAGTTTTTATATAGACTATATTTGGTCTTTTACTGGCAATAATTTACTGCTGGAGACATTATGAAAACAGAAACTATCAGCTATCTGAAACAAAATGCCGCCAAGCTCGATCTGTCGGAACCTTTGATTGTGACGCAAAACGGTCTTCCTGCTTATGTTATCGAGTCCTACGGAGATCGTATGCGCAGGGATGAAAGTATTGCTTTGCTCAAGCTTATGACGCTGTCTGAGAAAGATATTGAGCTAGGGCGAACCTTCTCCCGTGAACAAATCTTGGATTCACTCTGATGACTGCGAAAGCGGTAACTTTCATTTATTCAGGGACCGCGAAAATGACGATGCAAACCATCGCGTATTTTTTGCGCTCTCACCAGATTGACCCGAAACCGGCTATAAAAAGAGCATTGGTTGAGTTTGAAGAGAAAACCGGTGTTTTTCCTGAAGGAAGTCCTGTCTGTGATGAATTGCTAGCTCTTGGGTGCGCTAAATACCGGGAATGTAATACAGCTGACGGATACCGAGTTCTCTATAGCACCACGTTTGGCAAAGAGGATACGCGGATTTACGTCCACGCGATGTTGTCCCAAAAGCAAGACATTGCAAGCTTACTTTTCAACCGCATACTTGAATGGCAGTAAGATTTTCTGAGCGTCATGCCAGCAATAACTATGTCCTCCTCAAAAAATAGAATCGCATGCTTTATCGGCATCAAATAAAAAACGCCCGATAAACTTCATCGGGCGTCTTAAGACTAGAACTTGTCGGTGCTAAAGCTGTTAGCCCAGAACCAAGCCTGTGATGGCCGCTGACAGCAGGCTAACCAGGGTAGAGCCGTAAACCAGCTTAAGGCCGAAACGTGAAACCACGTTGCCCTGATGCTCGTTCAACCCTTTAATCGCACCGGCTACGATACCGATAGAAGAGAAGTTGGCGAAGGACACCAGGAACACGGACAGGATACCCATGCTGCGTGGAGACAGCTCAGCACCGATTTTCTGCAGTTCCATCATGGCAACGAATTCGTTGGAAACCAGCTTGGTCGCCATGATGCTGCCAACCTGTAACGCTTCATGCTTAGGCACGCCAAGGACCCAGGCAAATGGATAGAAGAAGTAACCCAGGATTTCCTGGAAGCTCAGGCCGAAGATGGCGCTGAACAGGCCGTTAAGCGCGGCAATCAGGGCGATAAAGCCAATCAGCATCGCGGCAACGATAATCGCCACCTTGAAGCCTGCCAGAATGTATTCACCCAGCATTTCAAAGAAGCTTTGGCCTTCGTGCAGATTGCCGAGGTGCAGCTCTTCTTCTTTACTGGTGTCATAAGGGTTGACCAGTGACAGGACGATAAAGGTGCTGAACATGTTCAGTACCAGTGCCGCCACGACATACTTGGCATCCAGCATGGTCATGTATGCGCCAACGATGGACATGGAAACTGTCGACATCGCGGTAGCGGCCATGGTGTACATGCGTTTTTCTGACATCTTGCCCAGCACATCTTTGTAGGCAATGAAGTTCTCAGACTGGCCCAGGATCAACGAACTGACGGCGTTGAAGGATTCCAGTTTACCCATACCGTTCACTTTAGACAGCACGGTCCCGATGATGCGGATGATAAACGGCAGCACTTTGATGTATTGCAGAATACCGATCAGGGCAGAGATGAACACGATTGGGCACAGCACCTTCAGGAAGAAGAAGGCCAGACCTTTGTCACCCATCCCGCCGAACACAAAATCAGTCCCTTGCCCCGCAAACCCGAGCAACTTGTCGAACATTGCTGCAAAGCCTTTTACAAAGCCTAAACCTGCTTCCGAGTTCAGGAAGAAATAGGCCAGTAACACTTCAATAACCAACAACTGAATAACATAGCGGATGCGGATGTTTTTACGATCGCGGCACACTAACAGGGCCAGGATTGCAACCACCACTAACGCTAACGCAAAGTGCGCAATATGGGACATGTTTGCTCCAAATTTGAGGCAGGCTGAATTTCGGTTGTCATTTTATGTAACGCCAAGTTTAAAAACGAGACATTCATAGCAAATATGGAAAATCATAGTGGAGATAGTCCTAATCTATGACGGCAAAGCACCAAAGATCAAGATGTTAATAAATATGCGTGTTCGTGGCATTTTTGTGCTATTTTTATTATCAAGCGTGATCCGCTCTGAACCTTGTGATCTAGAGTAGATGGAAACGCCAGGATTTCATGCGATCTGTTCGATAAAACCTTCGTTTTTGGCTATCGCAGAGATAACCATTATCGCTGCAAATGCACTTGATAATCATTATCACTTAAGTAAAGATGAAGGTGAGCTAAATTAGTAAGGGTTTTCGCTATGCTGAACAGTCGCGCGGTTAACAATACTTCCTCCAGCCGCCCGTCCAGAAAGATCAAACTTTCTCTGATGGGGCCTGCCTTTATCGCCGCCATCGGCTATATCGACCCCGGTAATTTTGCCACTAATATTCAAGCTGGCGCTTCTTTTGGTTACACGCTGCTGTGGGTGGTGGTATGGGCCAACGTCATGGCGATGCTGATCCAATTGCTGTCTGCCAAACTCGGCATCGCTACCGGTAAAAACCTTGCTGAGCATATCCGCGATCGCTTCCCGCGCCCGGCCGTCTGGGCTTATTGGGTGCAGGCGGAGATTATCGCGATGGCCACCGACTTGGCCGAGTTTATCGGTGCCGCGATCGGTTTCAAACTGCTGCTGGGAGTAACGTTGTTGCAGGGGGCAGTCCTCACCGGCATTGCCACCTTCCTGATCCTGATGCTGCAAAAACGCGGGCAAAAGCCGCTGGAACTGGTGATTGGCGGCCTGCTGCTGTTTGTGGCAATGGCCTATATCGTGGAGCTGGTATTTTCTCAGCCGCAGTTGAGCGGGTTGATTAGAGGGATGGCGATCCCGGATTTGCCGAATGGTGACGCGGTGTTTCTTGCTGCGGGGGTGTTAGGGGCAACCATCATGCCGCATGTGATTTATTTGCACTCCTCGCTGACGCAGACTGCCGGTAAAGACTCTAAAGCCGAACGTTATTCGGCCACCAAGCTGGACGTGGCGATCGCCATGACCATTGCCGGTTTTGTTAACCTGGCGATGATGGCCACCGCCGCTGCCGCATTCCATTTCAACGGCCACAGCGGCATTACCGATCTTGACCAAGCTTACCTGACGTTGCAGCCGTTGCTCGGCAATGCGGCGGCCACCATTTTTGGCCTGAGCCTGGTTGCAGCAGGTCTTTCTTCTACCGTGGTAGGCACCTTGGCGGGGCAGGTGGTGATGCAGGGCTTTGTCCGCTTCTATATCCCTATCTGGGTACGGCGGGTGGTCACCATGATGCCATCGTTTATTGTCATCATGATGGGGATGGATGCGACGCGTATTCTGGTTTTGAGCCAGGTGCTGCTGAGCTTTGGTATCGCCCTGGCGTTGGTGCCGCTGCTGGCGTTTACCGGCAACCGTGAACTGATGGGGGATATGGTCAACGGTCGTCTAATCCAGAATCTCGGTAAACTGATTGTGTTGGTGGTGGTTGGGCTCAACGGTTATCTGCTGATCAGTAACTTGCTTTAGGATCGTTCCTCTCACTTTAGCTTATGTAGAGGGGTTAGACGTGCTACAGACTGACTTCTGCACCTGATTACTATGCCGAACAGCTCCCTCGCCCTGTGGGAGTGTATAGACCGGGGGCATGTTGAACACTTAGCATCCTTTACCCAGCCTTTCTTCTTCTTACATCACTTTCCGAAGCAGTACGAGCTAATCAAAAGCTCCAGACAGCTCCCTCTCCCTTTGGGAGAGGGTTGGGGTGAGGGGTCAATCATCATGATCGTGATGATGGTTTTTGTGATGATGCTTATTCTTATGGTGCTGCTTTTTATACTGTTTGTAATAGTATTTATCAGCCTTGCGGTAGCGGCCATCATGGTAGTAGTAATTTTTGTGCCAATAATCGCGGTCACGCCAGCGATAGCCATCCCAATAGTAGCCACGGCGGCTGCGCTCCCCTAAATCACGCCCCTGATGGCCATGCCACCAATCGCGATCGCGCCAATCGTAACCGTCCCAGTAATTGCCGCGTTTGTCCTGGTCACCAATCTGCAGCGAGACCCCCGGCAGCAAATCAATATTGACGCTGCTGGCATGGGCGATGTGGGCGATGGGCATGAAAAGCGCCGCCAGAATGGCTGCGGTAAACAGAGGTTTAAACATTTAGGCTCCCTTGGCCGAATACCGATAATGAAGCACGTTCATCGGTATAGGTTTTGGCCATGCAAACGGTTGTTATCCCTCGCTCTTTAACGCTGTGCGTAAAATCCCTGAGGTATTTATCTGAGAGATGTTAACGCCGTGGGGCGGCCGCGCCTTTGGGCAAATTCTGAAAGCCATGGAGAACACCGGGGATTGGGAGTTATCTGAGGAGAGTGGTGAGAAAACCGCCGATACCCTACCGGCGGCTTGTAAGCGATTACATCAGGATCTGCTCTATCTTGGCGATCTCTTCTGCGCTGAATTTACGGTTGGCCAACATACCGACCGCATCTTCAATCTGGCTGACTTTGCTAGCACCGATCAAAACGGAAGTGACGCGATCGTTACGCAACACCCAGGCTAGCGCCATCTGCGAAAGCTTTTGGCCACGCTGCTCTGCTAGCGCGTTCAGTTGGCGAACCTTTTGCAGTTTCGTTTCGGTAATCTGTTCGGGAGTGAGGGATCGGCTACCGCTCGCTGCGCGGGAATCAGGCGGAATGCCTTGCAAATAGCGATCTGTCAGTATGCCTCCGGCCAGCGGCGAAAAGGCGATGGACCCTACGCCATGTTCTTCCAGCGTATCCAGCAACTCGGGTTCGACCCAGCGTTCAAACATCGAGTACTTTGGCTGGTGGATCACACAAGGAGTGCCAAGCTGCTGCAGAATGGCAAATGCCTGCCGCGCCCGTTCGGCCGGGTAATTCGATAATCCGACATACAGCGCTTTCCCTTGGCGGACTATCAAATCCAACGCCGCCATGGTTTCTTCCAGCGGCGTATCCGGGTCAGGGCGGTGATGGTAGAAGATATCCACATAGTCGAGCCGCATGCGTTGCAGGCTCTGGTTCAGGCTGGCGACCAGGTATTTCTTCGATCCCCAGTCACCGTAGGGGCCAGGCCACATGGTGTAGCCCGCTTTGGAGGAGATAATCAACTCATCGCGATAAGGCTGGAGATCCTGATGCAAAATGCGGCCGAAATTCTCTTCGGCAGAACCCGGCGGTGGCCCGTAGTTATTGGCCAGATCGAAGTGGGTAATGCCAAGATCGAAGGCACGATGCACCAGATTGCGTGCGTTGTCATACAGCGTGCTATCGCCAAAGTTGTGCCACATACCGAGTGAAACGGCCGGAAGTTGCAGCCCGCTGCGTCCGCAACGGCGATATTCCATATTCTGGTAGCGGGCAGGCTCAGCTTGATAAACCATAAGATCCTCATCGACAGCGGGGAAGGGTATTCAGTGTATGCGCTTCCACATGGGTTGTCAGAGTGTGAGATCACGCTAATTGTTCGCCATTTATTCAAACTGCTTATGGATGATCCCTGCTGCATGCTGCTGGTGCGTAGATGTAAAGCAGAGTTTCCAGTTCATCTCTGGTGATAAAGTTCGAGATTTCGGCTAAATCTCTAATACTTAATGCTAACCATTCTTCCGTTACCTAGGTGATGATCATGAGCAAGAGCTATACGGTGGCAGATTACCTTCTCGATCGGTTAGCCCAGATTGGCATTCGCCACTTTTTTGGCGTACCGGGAGATTACAACCTGCAGTTTCTCGATCATGTTATTGATCATCAGCAGATAACCTGGGTAGGCTGCGCCAACGAGCTAAACGCCGCCTATGCTGCCGATGGTTATGCCCGCTGTAAGCCAGCCGCGGCACTGTTGACCACCTTTGGTGTGGGTGAATTAAGTGCGATAAACGGCATTGCCGGCAGCTATGCCGAGTACCTACCGGTGATCCACATTGTTGGCGCCCCGGCTTTGCGAGCACAGCGTGCCGGGGATTTGCTGCACCATTCGTTGGGGGATGGGGACTTCGGCCATTTTGCTCGTATGGCGAAAGAGGTAACCATCGCCCAGGCCAGCCTGACGGCCAGCAATGCGGAAGCGGAAATCGATCGCCTATTGACCACCGCACTCTACGAGCGCCGCCCGGTGTACCTGTTGTTACCAAGTGACGTTGCTGAAGCGCCGTTGGCTTCGCGTCCGGCACCTTTGGTGTTGCGTCAACCCAATCTGTCCGACGTTTCCCTACAGGCATTTATCGCTGCCGCACGGGCAAAACTGCAGGCCGCCCATCGGGTTTCCCTGCTGGCGGATTTTCTGGCCGAACGCTTCGGTGCCGAACTCGTGCTGGAACAATGGATGAATGAGGTCAATATTCCCCATTCAACAATGTTGTTAGGCAAAAGCGTGTTGGATGAAACTCATGCCTGCTTCACCGGAACTTATGCCGCCGCCGCCAGCGATCCACTGGTCAAGCAGCAGATTGAGGGAGCTGATGTGGTGATTAACGTCGGGGTGCGCTTCACCGATACCATCACTGCCGGTTTTAGCCATAATCTGTCCGTGGATAAATGCATCGATATCCAACCGTTCGAGGCGCGGGTTGGCCAGCAGGTATTCAGCCAAATCCCTATGCGCGAAGCCGTGAAGGCTCTGCACCAACTGACGTTATCGTTAGCCAGCAAGTGGCCGCTGCCGTCGATAAAACGGCCAGCATTGCCGGAGCCGAGTGCCAGCGGTCTGGATCAACATGGTTTCTGGCGGCAAATCCAAGACTTCTTGCAGCCGGGAGATATCCTGATTGCTGAGCAGGGCACTGCCTGCTTTGGCGCGGCATCGTTGACGCTGCCGCAGGGGTGCCGGTTTATCGTACAGTCCTTATGGGGTTCGATCGGCTATACCTTACCGGCTGCATTTGGCGCGCAGACTGCTGAGCCTCAGCGTCGGGTTATATTATTGATTGGCGATGGAGCCGCTCAGCTTACCGTGCAGGAGTTGGGCAGCATGTTGCGCGATGGGCAAAAGCCAGTGATTTTGCTGCTGAATAATGACGGTTACACCATCGAGCGAGCCATCCACGGGCCAGAACAGCGCTATAACGATATCGCGCAATGGAATTGGACGCGGTTATCGCAGGCTTTTTCGCTCGATCGTCAGTTGAAATGCCTGCGTGTCACCGAACCTGAGCAGTTGCGTGCGGCGCTTGGTGAGGTCGGTGGTAGCGATCAACTGGCCTTTATCGAGGTAGTGTTGCCGAAAATGGACATACCTGAACTGCTCGATTGCGTGTCGCGGGCTATTCAATTGCGTAATGCGGCGGCTTGATCGGCGGCGTTTTCCAGTAAGCGATCCAATAACCACAGCCCCGCCGGCCCCGGCGGGGTAAGCTTGGACCATACGGCATCGACCGAGATGGTTTGCGGCCAGCCACGCATTTTCAGCTCTGTCAGACGTTGCCGCCCGTACTGTTTGACCAGCCAGTGCGGTAGTATCGCCCAACCCGCCCCTTGTTCCGCCATCTCCAACAGCATCAGATAACTGGGCGCCGACCAGGTTCGCCCGCGCGGTTTGGTTGCGTTGTTACTGGTATAGGTGTTGAGGTAAAGTTGGCGGCTGCTGGCAAGGTGGGCCTGTGTCAGGGCCGGGAGACGGGTCAGCGGATGGTCATGAGCAACAAACACCCCCATTTCAGTCTGCTCTGGCAGCCTGGCGACGGCGATCTCGGGGGGGTAGGTGGGTTGTACCGCCAGCATTCCCAGGTGAGCGCGGCCAGTCTGTAGCAGATCCAGTACATCCTCCCCTTCGGCGATCATGCATTCCAGCTCAATATCCTGATAACGCCGCTCGAAATGTTTCAGCAGGTTATCGTGATGGTTGGGTTGATAGGTATCGGAAAATACGATGGTTAGCCGCGGTTCGATATTGTCCCCCAAGCGGATGCTCAGCGCATCGAGTCGCTCGCTGGCTGCGAGGATTTCCTGCACGTGGCCCAGCACCTTGCGGCCAGCTTCCGTCAATACAGGCTGGCGCGCCTGGCGATCGAACAGCGTCAGCCCAAGGTCCGCCTCCAGATTGGCAATGGCGGTGCTGATGGTGGACTGGCTTTTGCGCAGTCTGCGTGCGGCAGCAGAAAACGAGCCTAACGCGGCAGCCTCAACAAAGGCCAGTAGGGCTTCTGGGGAATAGCGCATGATGTATCTACTTTATCGATGAAACCTATTTTTAATCTACGCAAAAAACCGATGATAATCACCTGACATTTTCAATAACGGTCACAAAACAGGTGAAGTATGCAGTTGCAAAACAAGTCGTTGGTTGAACGTATCGTTCACGCCGTGGGGTTCGAAGCTATCGCCGTGATGATCTGTGCCCCTTTGGGGGCGTGGCTGCTTAACCGCTCGATGGCGCAGGTCGGGGCGCTGGCGGTCATGTTATCTACCGTCGCCATGCTGTGGAACATCGTCTATAACTCGATCTTTGATCGGCTGTGGCCGGTGAGCCGAGTGGTCAGAACGCTGAAAGTGCGTATTGGCCACGCCTTTGGCTTTGAAGCCGGGTTTGTACTGATTGGTCTGCCGATAGCCGCCTTTATGCTCAATATTTCGTTGTGGCAGGCTTTTGTGCTGGAGATCGGTTTCTTCCTGTTCTTCCTGCCTTATACCATGGCGTATAACTGGGTCTACGATACCCTGCGCCAGCGTTGGTTTGAGCCGCGCCAGGCGAAGGTTAGCAGTTCGCACAGCAAATAATTGCTTCGTCAGTCAGGTCGTTCTCGGGTAATGTCTGGTTGATAGTGAGTCACAGCCAAGGAGAACCGAATGAAAGTGTTGGGATTATTGGGCGGGATGAGTTGGGAATCCACCATCCCCTATTACCGAATGATCAACGAGCAGGTGAAACAGCGGCTTGGTGGCCTGCATTCAGCCAAAATCGTGCTCTACAGTGTGGATTTTCATGAAGTGGAGCGCTTGCAGCACCAAGGTGATTGGGAAGGCGCTGGTCGTTTGCTGGCAGCGGCCGCCGCTTCGCTGCGTGCTGCCGGTGCCGAGGCCATTGTGATTTGTACCAACACTATGCATAAGGTAGCTGATGCGGTGGAACAGGCCAGCGGCCTGCCGCTGATCCATATTGCCGATGCCACAGCATTGCAGGTACGCCAGCAAAATATCCGCCGTATCGGCTTGCTCGGCACGCGCTTTACCATGGAACAGGATTTTTACCGTGGGCGTTTGCAGGACAAATTTGCTATCGACGTAGTTACGCCGGATGCTGCCGATCGCGATATCGTACACCGCATCATTTATGAAGAGCTATGCCTGGGCAAAATCGTTGATACTTCACGCAATGAATATCGCCGGATTATTGCCAAGCTGGAACAGCAGGGCGCCGAGGGGATCATCTTTGGCTGCACTGAAATTGGCCTGTTGGTTAGCGCACAAGATGCCACCGTGCCGGTGTTCGACACCACGGCCATTCATGCGCATGCCGCTGCCGAGTATGCTCTGGCCTAGTCTTCATGTGGAGGCTGGTATTTTACTACCAGCATCAAAGGTTTGCCCGCCAGCATCAACCAGGCGGGCAACATTACAATACACAGTATCGGTAACAGGTGCAGCTCTGGCACCACCGCTACGGCCATAAACAGGCTCAGCCAGCCGTCGCGAGTTACCACCAGCACCAACCCCATAATGGCACAGGAAACGGTGATCGCTGCCGGAACCGCCGGGACATGCTGATGCAACATCAACCCCAGCGCGACGCCGATAAATACCGCCGGGAAAATACGCCCGCCGCGGAATCCGCACGCCGCTGCGACCACCAGGGCGGCCAGCTTGGTCAGAGTGATCACCAGCAGTTGGCTGGTGGTGAAACTGCCGTCGACCACCAACAGTTTCATCTCATCCAACCCTTTGAATAGGGTGATATCTCCGCCAATGACCCCAAGGATACCTAGCAGCAGGCCACCTAGCCCGAGCATCAATACCGGGTTTTTCAGCGAATGGAACATGTGGTGCATGCGTGGGAAGCACCAGATCGCCACCATCCCCAGGGCAATAGCGATCAGCGCGACCACCGAGCCGCTGAAGATATCGCGTAGCCGGGTCACATTGTAAGCATCAAGCTGTAGGGTAAAGTTCGGGGTAAAGAACATCTGGGTAGTGACGGCACCGGCGGCAGCGGCCATCAGCGGGGCAAACAGCCGATCCCACAAGGGGACTTCGTTATTTCCCCCTAGCGTTTGCGAGAAAATCAGAGCTGCGGCAACCGGTGTACCAAACATTGCGCCAATCGTGCCAGCGGCGGCGAGGATGATCCAATCCATCTTCGGCACCTTTGGCAATAACCTGGCACCCAGTGCGACCACCAGGGCAATATTGATGGCGGTGATCGGGTTTTCCGGCCCCAAACTGACGCCACCCGCCAGGCCCACCATCAAGGCTAACGCCAACCCCGGCACGGCGGCCAGCGGCAAAGGCATGCCGATCAGTGATTCGGTAGCCGGATCTGGCCCGCCATGGCCCGGTACGAAACGTATGATCAACCCAACGGCTATACCGGTCAGCGTAAGAATACCGATGGTCCACCAGGGGGAATGGCTATCGATATTGAGCAGATCCGGGAGGCGAACCCACAGCCAATTCTGCAGCACGTTGGCACTTTCCATCAGCAAGATAAGGATCAGGCTGGAGGCGGAACCGATAACGATCGCGGGCAGGGCGAAGGCCAACATAGCATTGGCGCGCGGATGCAGCATGCGGGATCCCTTGTTGTCACGTCCCTGATTGGCAGGGAAAACAGAGAGTAAAGCCAGCAGAATCGCCAGGCCTCAGAGAAATGGTTTGCATAGTATATAGCTCCAACGGAGCGATTTCGCTAATGGTAGCCGCACGCGATCGCTTTCATCTCATGTTTTTTGCACCAATCTGTAACCGACGGTATAAATCGGTGGAATAGGGTCTGGCTGAAACGTTTTTTGTGATCTGGATCGCTATTGAGCAGCGGGCCGCAGAATGCCGATTGTTGTTTGGGCGGCGTGATTTTACAGTGTACCCAATTTCGCATTTTTCATTTTAGGGAGAAACACCGATGACCTATGCCCTCGTAGGTGATGTTGGCGGCACCAATGCCCGCCTGGCGCTGTGCACTGTCGAGACGGGCGAGATCGCCCAGGCGAAAACCTATTCTGGTCTGGAGTTCGATAGCCTGGAAGCGGTGATCCGCCAATACCTGGCCGAGCTGCAACTGGAGGTTCAGGATGCCTGTATCGCCATCGCCTGCCCGGTAACCGAGGATTGGGTCGCCATGACCAATCACACCTGGGCCTTCTCCATCAAAGCGATGAAAGAGAACCTGGGCTTAAAGCACCTGGAAGTGATTAACGATTTTACTGCGGTTTCGATGGCGATTCCGATGCTGTCCGAAGATGACGTGTTGCAGTTTGGCGGGGGCAAAGCGCAAAAGGATAGACCGATTGCCGTTTACGGTGCGGGTACGGGGCTGGGGGTATCACACCTGGTACACGTAAACCGTCGTTGGGTGAGTTTGCCGGGTGAAGGTGGTCACGTAGATTTTGCACCGAACAGTGAAGAGGAGGACATCATCCTGGAGGTGCTGCGTGGCGAAGTGGGGCACGTCTCTGCGGAACGCGTGCTGTCTGGCCCTGGGCTGGTGAATCTGTACCGTGCCATCGTCAAGGCAGACAAGCGCCTGCCGGAGAAGCTGCAACCCAAAGATATCACCGAGCGCGCGCTGGCGGACAGCTGTACCGATTGCCGCCGTGCCCTGTCCCTGTTCTGCGTGATCATGGGGCGGTTTGGCGGCAACCTGGCGTTGAATCTGGGGACGTTTGGCGGGGTGTATATCGCCGGGGGCATCGTGCCGCGCTTTATGGAGTTCTTCAAGGCCTCCGGGTTCCGCGCTGCTTTTGAAGACAAGGGCCGCTTTAAAGACTACGTGCGAGAAATTCCGGTGTTTATGATCACCCATTCCCAACCGGGGCTGCTGGGGGCTGGCGCTCATCTGCGGCAGACGCTGGGTATGCATCTGTAATCAACACAATAAAAAAAGGCGCTACCGGTTTGGCAGCGCCCTTTTTTTTACTCGCCTCTTAGCCGTTGGCTTTGGCCAACACAGGCTCTGCGTGAGACACTTCTTCCTGCTCAACCGCTTTCGGCGCTTTGATAAACAGGGTAATCAGCAGTGAAATCACCGACAGCACACCCATCACCATGAAAGTCGCGTGGAAGCCGCCGAAGTGGTTGGCCACAAACGACCCAGCCAGCGCGCCCAGACCAAAGCCCTGATAAATGATGCCGTAGTTTTTGCTGTGGTTTTTCAGGCCGAAGAAGTCACCGACAATCGCCGGGAAGACGGTAATGTTGCCACCGAAACAGAAGGCGACCGCGCCGACGCAGATAAAGAACAGCGTATGGCTCAGCGTCAGGAAGCTCAGTGCGGCAATCGCCAGAATAGTGACCAGCATGGTGAAGCTGATGACGCGCATACGACCTACTTTATCGGACAGGGTGCCTAGAATGATGCGGCCTGCGGTATTGAAGATTGCTACGGCGGAAACGGTGTTGGCGGCGGTGGCCAAATCCATCCCGGCCAGCTGTACGCCCATGTCTTTAACGATACCAATCAGATACAAGCCGCTCATGCAGGCCGCGAAGAAAATCACGAACAGCATATAGGCCTCTTTGCTGGCCAGCATCTGGCGCACGGTGTAATCGTTGCCCAGCGTACCGTGGTTAGCCTGTTGGTTAACCTGTACCGGTTCTTTGAGCAACATGGAACCCAGCACAATCAGCGCCATCACGATCACGCCCCAGTAGAAGAAGGCGGCAGAGACACCGGCACCGCTAATCAGGGCGGCGTTAACGTATTTGAACAACAGGCTGCCGCTGCCGAACGCCCCGACGGAGATGCCGGAAATCAGCCCCTTGTTGTCCGGGAACCATTTGATCAGGTTGGACAGGGTAGAGATGTAAGCGATACCCACCGCAAAACCGACCACCACGCCCGCTAACAGATAAATCATATCCAGCGATTGCACGTGGGCACTGGCAATCAGCCCCAGGCCGACCAGCACGCCGGAAACCAGCGTCAGATTACGAATACCAAAACGTTCTTGCAGCTTACCGGCGAACAGCGTGGCGAAGGCCAGGAAGAAGCTGGTGATCGAGAAGGTAGTAGCGACATCGCCAAGGCCCCAGTGGAACTTGTCTACCAGCGGCTGGTTGAACAGGCTCCAGGTATAGATAGTGCCGAGGCCCATCTGGCAGATGATGGTGCCGAGAACGATTAAGCTGCGATTTGCCGGTTTGCTGTTCATGGCCGGTCTCCTTCCTGTATTGGCGTTGCCCATTGGCAAAATTAGCAAGGCAACCAGAGCCCTGCGGTATGGGCTTATTATAAAGGGGGCGATCGTTGCCAATGGCGGATCGGGAATGAACTGCCGCTGCCGAGGAATGAAATGCCGTTATCGCTGCATGAGTTGCCGAATAAGGGCTAAAAAGCCGTTGGAATGCGGCCTGCCGGGCGTGATCTACATCAAAGATATGTCAGAAAGATGGCCAAAGCGCTGCGGCAAACTGTGTGGTAATTGTGAAGGATATGCCTGAAAGGCGTAATTGGGCTTTCGTCCTATAGAGAACGTACCGGTGCGGAACTACTGTGATCGGTAAATGGACCCGTTCCATGCTCTGGGAGAGACCTGATGAAAAAAGTGCTGTTGTTATTGGCTGCGTTGTTGCCGCTTTCATTGCCTGCGGTGAGCCATGCGGATATTTCTGTCGGCATCAATGTGCCTGGAATGTCGCTGCATATTGGCGATCGTGATGATCGGGGGCATTACTGGGATGGTGGTCGCTGGCGTGAACCGCGCTGGTGGCACGAGCATTATGGCCCCCGCGGATATTACGGCCCACCGCCAAGGGCGGTTTATTACGGCCCCCCACGTCGTGAATGGCGTGATGGCCCACGTTATTACCGCATGCCACCACCACCACCGCCACGCTATTACCAACGGGAACACGGCCCGCGAGGCCCACGTTGGTAACTATAACCGCATCAGTTGGCGAAACGCCTTGACCTTGCTGCGGCTGACCGGGACTTCAAAATCCAGATCGCTCAGCCGCAGAATATAGGTGTTGTTGAACCAGGGAACGATTTCCCGGATCTTGGATAGATTGACGCAATACGAACGGTGGCAGCGGAAGAAAAACTCTTCCGGCAGCCGCTGGTAAAACTCGGTGATATTCATCGGCATTACAAACTCTTCGCGCCGGGTATACACCCGCGTGACTTTCTCATCGGCGGCGGCGTAGTAGATGTCGTTGATGTCCGTGACGATGATGCGCTCGTCTTTGATCAGGTTAATGCTGTGGCTGGTACGATTCGCCGGTGCGCTAGGCTCTGGCGTCTGCGCTGGTCGGTTATGCAATGCCTCCAGCTTTTGCAGCATGGTGATGATGCGTGCCTCATGATACGGCTTGAGGATATAGTCGAACGCCTCGATCTCAAACGCCTCCACCGCATGCTCTTTATAGGCAGTGATAAACACGATTGACGGACGATGCGCAAACTTGCTGATGTTCTGTGCCAACAATACGCCGTCTAACGACGGAATATTGATATCGAGGAAAATGGCGTCAACCTGATGGGTTTGCAGGTATTTCAGCACGTCCAAACCGTCTTCAAAGGTGGCTTCGATGGTGATATTGCTGTGTTTGTTAATCAGATAAGTCAGCTCTTGCTGGGCGAGAAACTCATCTTCCACAATGATGGCTTTCATAGTTGTTCCCCGGCAGGTTGTGGGCTGTTTTCGCTATGCAGTTTATTGCCGTTTTTGGTGACGTAGAAGGCGATTTCCGTTCCCGGCTCCAGCCGCCGGATGCGCAATCCTTCACCGTACAGCAGTGAAACCCGGTGGTGTACGTTGAGCAGGCCGATATTGTGGCCTGGCATTTCATTGCGCGCCACGCGTTCGATCACCAGCGGATCGATGCCGTTGCCAGTATCTTTCACCGAAATCCTGACGCGATCGCCCCGATCTTTCACCGCGATCACCACCACGCCTTTCCCTTTACAGGGCTGAATACCGTGCACGATGGCATTTTCCACCAGCGGCTGGATCAGCAAGCTAGGGATGCGTACGGCAATATCGTCGTCGATATCATAAATCACCGTCAGCTTACTGCCGAAGCGCGCCTGCTCAATGGCGATATAGTCCTGGATCTGATGCAGTTCCTTACGGATATCGATCAGTTCGTCGTTCAGTTCCAGGTTATAGCGCAGGTAACGCGACAGGTTGATGATCAACTGGCGGGCGGTATCCTGATTTAGCCGGATCGACGACGAGATGGCGTTCAGCGCATTAAACAGGAAATGCGGATTGATTTTGCTTTGTAGCGCGCGCATTTCGGCCTTGTCCGCCATTTGGCGCAGATGCTCGATGCGCGAAACCTCCATCTGGGTGGAGATAATCTGCGATAGGCCAACCGCCATCACCTTCAGCGTATTAGTGATCTGATGGGCATGGCAGTAGTAAATTTTCAGCGCCCCGGTCACCTCACCTTTTTCCCATAGCGGGATCACCAGTTGGGAATGGATCTGCGGTGCGGTCTGGTTCTCGAGGTTGTTTTTGATGATGATTTTGCCCTGCTGGATGCTTTCCAGCGTGACTCGGCTCAGCCCTGCGCGCCCGAGTGGGTAATGTTCTGCTCCCACGCCAACGTAGGCCAGCACATGTTGGGTATCGGTGATGGCGACCGCATCGGCATTAATATCGTGGCGGATAATTTCGCAAATGGTGGCCAGCGATTCGCTATTGATATTACGGAAATAGGGCAGCGTTTTGCGGGCAATATCCAGCGCCAGCTTGGCCTGCCGTGCCGCAATCACCTCTTTTTCGTCTTCGACGCTTTGCACCAGCAGCACGATCAGGCCGATACACACCGTGCCGAGGATCATCGGCAGGGCAATTTTAGACACGATATCCAGCCCGAGTTCGGTGGGTTTGGCCCAGACAACGATCAGCAGCATGGTGAGTGATTCGCATAGCATGCCCCCCAAGATCCCGGCACGCCAGCGCTGGCCTTTCTTCACCTTCAGGTTGATATAACCGGCGCCGATCCCGGCAATAATGCTGGTGATCAGGCAGGGAACCGAGGTGATACCGTCGATATCGATCAGATAGCGGTGCAATCCGGCGATAATGCCGGTAATGATGCCAACCCAGGGGCCAAACAGGATCCCCCCGGCCATGATGGCGATCACCCGTACGTTAACCAGAGAACCTTCGACATTGATGCCAGAATAGGTACTGAACAGGGCGAACAGAGAGAAGATGGCCGTGACTGCGGCCAGTTCCAGCGGAGTATGATCTTCCTTTTGCAACAGCTGGCGAAACAGCCGGGTGCGGGTGAGGAAAAACAGGCAGATCAACATCAGGGCGGCACGATCGAATACCGCTAACAACATTTCAAAAACAGGGTGCACAACGGCGGCTCACTGCGACGAACGGGAGACCACAGTATATCACAGCGTGGCAATGACCGCGGTGGCCGGAGCACACCGCGGTCATCAGGGTTATTTAAACCCCAACTGTTCCTTGCCGAGCGGCGTCAGCAGCTCAACGGTGGCGCGGCCAATGAAATCCACTTCGAAATCATCTGCAGCAAAATCCACCGGGCTTTTACCTGACAGGAAGCTTGGCAACTGCCGTTGCAGATAGGCATCGTTCTTCTCGCAACCCGGCGCGGCGGCAATGTACATCACGTTGCTGTCGAACTCGCCGTTATGCTCGTTTTCTACCGAATGGATCACGTCACAGTGCCAGAATACCGTATCTCCCGGCTCCAGATCGGGAATAGGGGATAACCCACTTAATAAAAGGGGATGCCACTGTTCCGAGATTGATAACGCCCGGCCTGGGGCGGCCCCACACAGATCGTCATCCGCCACATCGTCTTGCAGGGCGCGCAGCAGGATATAGGCCATGGCGTTGGCGATCGGTACTACGTTCAGCGTTCCTGCATGGGTACGTTGCGGCGTCAGCGCTGTCCAGCCCTGGAAAGTGCGGAACATGGAACAAACCGCCGGTGAGGCGATCTCGCGCACTTCGGTGCGGCCATCGGCGGCAAAGGGATCGTATTGCTGCCAGTTGCCGGAGAACACGTGACGATAGACGTAGCGGAAATTCTCATCCAACCAGCGTTCGATGGTGCCGCTATCCACATGCGGAGAAAGGCCCAGTGAAGAGGAGTTTGGCGGACGGCGGCGGGTACGATCGGCATAGGTAGCAACGCGCGTTGGGTCAAAGTGCTGTTTGCCGTTGCTCTCGGTTGCCCACAGGCTGTTGAGGAACACCTGCACCGCATGCATGCGCTGATCTTGACGAGCCTCGACCTGAGGCTTCGACCAGTAAATGCCGTAGATCTGTGGCTTACTGGCGGCCAGTTTGCCAAAGTAGTTATCTTCGGCGGCATTTTTTAACCGCTCGACGAAGTTATTGCGTTCGAGATAGTCGCCAATCTCCTGATTCCAGGCCTCGGCTTTGCTGCGTGGGAATACGCCTCGAATAGCGCACACGCCGCGCTGTTTAATCAGGGCAATTTGTTGTTCGGTAACGCGTTGTTGCAGAATATCTTCGGCGTCCACCTGCGGCACCGGGTCCTGGCCGTTGGCCAGTTCCTGACGGATTTGCTCCACCTGCTGGCGAATATTGTCTTCCAGTTCCAGGAAGACTTCGCGATAGTTGGGTAAAGCCTGGCGTAACTGCTGCTTGACGCTTTTTATTGCGGTAGGCACATCATCGATAAGTAATGAAGCCATGGTGTTCTCCTTGGCCCGCCGGTGGGCGAGGATGTTAGTGGTAGGGTAGCGTTATAAAGTTGCTGTTTTGTTGTAACCTGGTTAATGATTATCTGGATTTAATAGGGGAAAATAAAGGGATATCTTTCATTCGTAACTTCCTCTTTTTCGTTTTTCGGAGATTTTCCTGATGAAATTAGAAACACCTCGCTTGCTGCTGACATCGCTAACCGCGGATGACTGGCCGTTATTCCTACGTCTGTTCCAGGATCCCCAGGTGATCCGTTACATTGCCGATCTGCTGCCGGAACACGAGATCCGCGAACGTTTCGAAGCACGCTTGCCCGCATGGGATAAGCATTGCGATCGCTGGCTATGCCTGGTGATGAGAGAAAAAAGCAGCGGTCAAGCGGTGGGAATGACCGGGTTTCGCCCTGAGTGGTCCCCTTGCCAGCAGGCCGAAGTGGGCTTTGGCAGCCTGCCGGAAGGGCAGGGGAAAGGTTATGGCAAAGAGTCGCTGCCTGTGATCTTGGACTTTGCCTTCAATGCCTGCGGGTTTCACAAAGTGTATGCCACGGTGACAGAGGGGAATTTAGCCTCACGGGGTCTGTTGGAGAGCTGTGGTTTTCAACTGGAAGGGACGCTGCGTGACAATTTCCGCCTGGCGGACCGGTGGTGTAATGACTGGCGGTTGGGGTTGTTGGCGACGGAATTTGCGGCTGCCGAGCGGTAAAAAAATTGTTATGCGAGGGGCTCGACAGCCTGACAAGCCTGAGTTATGTTCGATGTTCGGCCATTCTGTGGCCAACGTCGCTCGGATGGTCCGGGCGCTAACGTCTCTTCGAGGTAACTATGTCTGATAACAACCCGCGCCGTTTCACGCGCATCGAACGCCTGCCCCCTTATGTGTTTAATATCACCTCTGAACTGAAGATGGCTGCACGCCGTCGCGGGGAAGATATTATCGATTTCAGCATGGGTAACCCGGATGGCCCGACGCCGCCGCATATCGTAGAGAAACTCTGTACCGTAGCCCAGCGTGATGATACACATGGCTACTCAACCTCTCGCGGTATTCCGCGCCTACGCCGTGCTATTTCGCACTGGTATCAGGAACGCTATCAGGTCGATATCGATCCCGAGAGCGAAGCCATTGTGACCATCGGCTCGAAAGAGGGCCTGGCGCACCTGATGCTGGCAACGCTAGATCATGGGGATACGGTGTTGGTGCCGAATCCAAGTTACCCGATCCATATCTATGGCGCGGTGATCGCCGGTGCGCAGGTGCGTTCCGTGCCGCTGGTGGACGGCGTGGATTTCTTTGGTGAGCTAGAGCGCGCCATTCGTGAAAGTATTCCGCGGCCAAAAATGATGATCCTGGGCTTCCCATCCAACCCGACTGCGCAGTGTGTAGAACTGGATTTCTTTGAGCGGGTAGTGGCACTGGCGAAGCAGTATGACGTGCTGGTGATACACGATCTGGCCTACGCCGATATCGTCTATGACGGCTGGAAAGCGCCTTCGATCATGCAGGTGCCGGGAGCCAAAGACATTGCGGTAGAATTCTTCACCCTGTCGAAAAGCTACAATATGGCCGGCTGGCGTATTGGCTTTATGGTGGGGAATCCTGAGCTGGTTAGCGCATTGGCACGTATTAAAAGCTACCACGACTACGGCACCTTTACGCCGCTGCAGGTGGCCGCTATCGCCGCATTGGAAGGCGATCAGCAGTGCGTGTTGGACATTGCCGAGCAGTATCGCCAGCGCCGTAACGTGCTGGTGAAAGGGCTGCACGAAGCTGGCTGGATGGTAGAGAATCCGAAAGCCTCGATGTATGTGTGGGCAAAAATTCCTGAGCCTTACGCGCATCTGGGGTCGCTGGAGTTCGCCAAGCGTCTGTTGGCGGAGGCTAAAGTGTGCGTATCGCCGGGGATCGGCTTTGGCGATTACGGCGATACCCATGTGCGTTTTGCCTTGATTGAAAACCAGGATCGTATCCGCCAGGCGGTGCGCGGTATCAAGGCGATGTTCCGTGCCGATGGATTAATCAAGCCAGCTAAAACGGCGACTCCTCCTACCAAATAACACCCCATCTTGAGGGGACTGATGTGTTGCCTGAGATTAGGCAATCGCTGTTGCCCCTCACCCCGACCCTCTCCCACAGGGAGAGGGAGCTGGCCGGAGCGCTTGGTTGGTCCGCGCAGCTTCGGAAAGTAGGGAGCAAAAACAAGAAAGATAAGGTATTACGCAAACCAAAAACTAACTCGATCGCCACCCCAGCCAAGGTGTGCCACCGTATTTTCAGACCCACTCGATCGGTCCCCTCGCCCTACGGGAGAGGGTTAGGGTGAGGGGGATCAGTTTCCGCTATTTTTCTTCTACTTAAGGTTATCTTCAGTTGTTATCCGCTATGCTCTGCTAATACCGAATTTAGTGGGAGTCTCTATGAGCGTTCGTTTTGCAAAATCACAAATCCTCCTGCACTGGCTGACGCTGGTGATGGTGATCCTGACTTACAGTGCCATATTGCTGAAGGACTCTGTGCCAGATGACAGCGCGGCATTGGTGAAGGATCTGCACTTTAACTTCGGCCTATCGGTATTTGTGCTGATGTTTATCCGCCTTGGGCTACGCCACCGGCATCCTACTCCACCGATCACTCCGGCCTTGCCGAAACTACAGGCGCTAGGGGCGAAAATGCTCCATTGGGTGCTGTATCTGCTGTTTTTATCGTTGCCGATATTGGGCTTCTTGACGTTGGCCTATGGGGGCAAACAGTGGTTGCTGCTGGGCTGGCAGGTGCCGCAGTGGATCACGCCTGACGCGGGCATACGCCGCACGCTGAAAATGGTGCACGAAACCTTGGCAAACACGGGGTATTTCATCGTCGGCATCCATGCCTTGGCCGCCATTTATCATCACTATGTGCGCGGTGACGACACCCTGCGCCGGATGATGCCCGGCAAATAGTTCGCGCTGCAGAAACAACAAAGGGGCGCAGAAGCGCCCCTTTATCAATGTACCTGGCTAGATTGCCGTTAGGCAACCATCAGCATGAAGGTGCCTACCCATGCAACCAGCATGAATGAAACGCCCATCAAAAAGTATTTCACGTAACAACTCCTTGTGGAGTCCTCGCAAACCAACGATCCCGATTGTTGTCTGAGTATTTTGTGGCAAATCAGCGGCGGATGGCGGGTTCTTCAATCAGAAGGAACAACGTCCAGAGCTACGATTTACCGGTCGTTGCGATTCAAGTTCCTTGAGGTTAACCAGGAATCACAACAGGATCGGCGCTAATGTACTCCCAAAATCCTACCCATTTCAATACTGTGTTTTTGATCACATTTTTTGTCGGTTTTTTACCCTGCAGTGAGTTGAAACGGGCGCAGTATGCAGCATCCCTACGAGGTGGGATGGTTGATAAATGCCATAAGTAACAGTTTGTTACAAGGCATCAGGCTACGGCGCTGACGCTGGCGATCAGAATAGCCCAGAAGACCAGACAAGAAAGCAGGATAGCGGCCCAGACATGACGACGGTTGAGTTCCATTTTTAGCCTTCACTTTGCAATCGGTGGTTGTTTAATAACCCTATCGGCGCAAAACGGTAAAAATTTACTCTCTGGGCAAACTATTTATTCTGATTGCTGGCGGATCGCCACTACCGTGGTATGCACTTCGTAGCCGAGCAGAAACAGGGCTTGTTCAAGGGCCTCAACCTTCGAGGCATAGGCCACATCCAGCAACCGATCGATCTGAGCACCGTTAAGGCCCATCTGGCGTGCCAGCAGTGCTTTTGAGGTGTTGCTGCTCAACATATGGTTGTGCAGTTCCAGCTTTAATTTCACCAGCACCGGTAAATGCAGGGCGATGTCACCGCTTTGCAATGCGGAGGCCGCAGGCACCGGGCGCCCTTCTTCCATTTCAATGGCGATAGCCGTCAGCAGGCTTTCCTGCGCCTCCAGTTCGACATCCTCACGTTTGTAGCAGGCGGCTTGCTGCTCGGGGAAATCCCGTAGGGTAATTTGCCAGGCATCGCTTTCGCTATCGAAGGCGTAATGGGCGGGATAGTGGCAAGGCATCATATTTCCTGCTTGGGGGGAAGTGAGCCGCATTGTGACCGGTTGGCGACAACAATGCCAGAGATTGGCGTCCTTAAAGCACGGGGATAATCGCTGTGTAGGCCGCCAAGCTGAAAACAGGGTTATGCAGTATTTTTTTTGGACGGTGACTGATGTTTTATTAGCAACTTATGCCAGAATTATCCTATAAGCCCAATGATGATCCGGATTAACATGAAATACAGATTTAACGATCGTGTGCTGTTTGATGGTGATACCGGAACGTTGGGTCCAAGCGACTTTTCCGACGAGCCCACTGCTATTTCCAATCCCGCCAAACGTCTTTTGCTATTACTGATCGCCAACTATGGCAAACCCGTGGAACGTGAGGTGATTTTCAAAAAGGTGTGGGACGACTACGGCATGATCTCCAGCAATAACAACCTTAATCAATGCGTGAGCAAGTTGCGCCGGGTGCTTAAGGTGATGGGGATCGATGATGAGGTGATTGTCACCGTGCCGAAGATAGGGTTTATGTTGCGCCGCGAGATCCAGGTTGAAATCAGCCAGGAAGACGATGGACATTTTACCCCGTTAGTCCCTGCACAGACAGTGAGTGATGAGGCCTATTTGCCATTAGAGAGCGGGCTGGAAACCGAAGCCGAGACTGACGATGATATTGCTTCAACTTCCGAGGCAGACGATGAGCCCGATCTGCCGACAAGCGTAGAGATTGCTGCTCCTGCCAACAAAAAACGTCTTGGTTGGGGTCTGATCGCGACGGTTGCTGGTTTGGTTTTTGTACTGGGGATCGCATCTACGATGTACGCCACCAATTCACTGGCCAGACAGGAGGTGTTTCTTGGCAAGGCGGGGAGTTGCAAGGTATTTATGTCGACATCCACGCAGTCAGGGGTCCCCAGCTCCAGTCTGAATCAGGACATGTTGTCCTATGTGGAGCAACGAAAAGCCGAATGCCGGGCAGATGAATACCTGCTAGTGGTACGCAGCAACCAGGTTCGTTCTTTTATTTCTGGCGTGAGTCGCCTGTTTTTTGTTCGCTGCACCATCGTTCGTGAGCACAAAATAGAGTTTTGCTCAGGGCTAGAGAACGACAGTTTGCCGTTGTTGCAGTAAGGCTAAGTAAAAGAATGGGCCTGATCATCGCAACAGTAGTCTGGTTTTTTGGTGGGGTGAGCAACAATTAGCCGAATTGTTTAATTTTTGTATGAAATGAACATAAAACAAACAAGTTTTTTGTGCTTAACAATGAGACCGTGTAGAGTTTTACGCATAAAACAGGCCATTAAAAACATTAAATTTGGATTTTAAACCTAAATAATTCCAATTTAATAGTTAATGATTCTTTTATACCGCTTGTGGGTTAAGATTTTTCTCGTCAACGGGTGGTTAGGATTGTTCTTAAGTAACTGACTGGTGACGCTCACCACGGAACCTGCGAAGTTATCGCAGAACGGTGGAAACAAACAAGTACGGCAGGATGGTAAATAACGGACCGATGACAGTAAAGCTTCTCGGGCGCACCAATCGGCAATGTGCTTGGTTAACTACAGTTATCTTATAACGGATTAGGATCATTATGAAATTTTACAACACCAAAACTACCCTGCTGGCCGCTGTTATCGGTATGACTTTTGCGGGCTCAGCCCTGGCAGCCGATGGCACTATTACCATCAATGGCACCATTACTGACACTACTTGCGATATTTCGGTCAACAACCAGTCTAAAGACGCCACGGTAACGTTGCCGACCATTTCCATCTCTGCGCTGCCAGCCGTTGGGGCAACTGCAGGGGCAACACCTTTCAGCATCGCACTGACCAACTGTGCGGGGGCTACACTTAATACTGCCAGCACCTTCTTCGAAGCGGGCGCTTATGTTGAACAGAGCACCGGTCGCCTGAACAACTCGGCATCGGGCACGGCGACCAACGTCCAGGTTCAGCTGTTGAACGCCAATCTGGGCAGCATCATGGCGGGTAGCGCACATAGCCAAGGCGATTTGGCCGTTGATATTAGCTCCGGTGGCGGCGTAATGAATTATTACGCGCAATACTATGCGAACGGGACGGTCACGCCAGGTACGGTTAATACCCAGGTGGATTACACCATCATCTACCTGTAAGACATCCAGCCGTGGGATGAGGGCAGCCTCATCCCTTTCAGAGGACAGCGCCATGTTAAGAACTCTATTTACCGTTTCCGCCTTTAGCTTGGCGCTGACATGGACAGTTGCCGCTGATGCTGGTGTGATCATCAACGCCACACGCATTATTTATAACGAAAACAGCGGTGAAGCGATTACCCAACTGCGTAACCAAGGGACCAGCCCGGTGTTGATCCAGTCCTGGATCGATAACGGCGATGTTAAATCTAAACCCGACACCGTCAAGGTGCCTTTTACCCTGACGCCACCGGTAGCCCGTATCGATCCGGGCAAAGGGCAGGCGTTGCGTATTGCACGTACCGGCGGCGGATTGCCGAGTAACCGTGAATCACTGTTCTGGCTCAATGTGTTGGAGATCCCACCCAAGGCTACCCAAAAAATAGCCGCGGGCGACAACCTGATGCAGTTCTCTTTCCGCACCCGCATCAAACTGTTCTATCGGCCGAATAACCTGCCAATGACCCCGGCTCAGGCTTACGAAAAGCTGGATCTGAGCTTACGCAAAGGGGCTGCGGGTTATGAAATCGTCGCCAAGAACCCATCGCCTTATTACCTTACTTTCCGCCAGATTGAAATTCGTAGCGCCAAAGGTGCGCCAGTACTGGGCGATCTAGGGAAAACGCAGGAAAGGATGGTGGCACCCTTTGGCGAGTTGGTGATGAAAATTCAAGGAATGAAATCGGCACCGTCAGCAGGCTTAAAAGCGTTTTATAGCCTGATTGATGATTTCGGTGGGGATAACAAAAATGAGCGGACGTTGGCGGGCAGTGGTAAGTCTTGATTGGCGGCCCTCTTTTCTCAACCAGATTTATATTGCGGGAGCCATTTTACTGGCTCCCATAACGTTGGCTTATGCGGATGAAAGTGAGGCTATTGAGTTCAACGAGTCTTTTCTGCGTTCGTCCGTCGATGTCAGCCAGTTCTCCAGCGGTAACCCGGTTGCTCCCGGCATTCACCGCATCGATCTCTATCTTAACGATCAATGGAAAGGGCGTCAGGACGTCAACTTTTCCCTGGCTTCGCCGCAAAGCAGCATCGCTCAACCTTGCTACGATCTGAAACTGTTAAGCCTGTTCGATATTGCCTTGGATAAACTGGACAAGGCGGTGCTGTCGCGCTTGCAGCAAGGGGAACAGTGTATTGCGTTGGGTGAACTGGTACCTGGCGTGGAGGGCAATTTTGATAGCGGTGGCCAACGGTTGGACGTGCGTGCGCCGCAGTCTTTGCTGCAGCATGAAGCCCGTGGTTATGTCAGCCCTGAGCTGTGGGATAACGGCATCACGGCGGCGACCCTGCAATATGACTACAACGCTTACCGTGCTGATCATTCCGACTCATCTGCTCAAACCACCCAATTTCTGGGGTTGCGTGGCGGATTAAATTGGGACGTGTGGCGTCTGCGTTACCGGGCGTCGGCCAATTGGAATGATGACGAGGGTTTTCGCTATCAAAGCAATGAAACCTATCTGGAGCGGCCTTTGGTTGGCTGGCGTAGCCGGATGGTGCTGGGCCAATCGACCACCGACGGTCAAGTCTTTGACAGCATTGGGTTCATTGGCGCTCAGATCAGCTCGGACGATCGTATGTACAGCGATTCCCAACGTGGCTTTGCCCCGGTGGTGCGCGGTATCGCCAATACCAACGCGTTGGTGCGTGTAAGCCAGCGTGGCAGCCAGATTTATGAGACCACCGTACCGCCGGGGCCGTTTGTTATTGACGATCTCTATCCTACCGGCAGCGGCGGCGATCTGCTGGTCACGGTGACCGAAGCCGACGGCACTGAACGCAGCTTTACCGTCACCTATGCTTCGATTGCCGAACTGCTGCGGCCAGGTGTAACCCACTATTCACTGATGGCGGGGAAATATCGCAATAACTCGGTGAGCGAAGAACCTGCCATTGCGGTGGGCACCTTGAGGCATGGTTTCACAAACCTGCTGACGGGGTATACCGGTGTGATCGGTGCCGATGGCTATGCGGCGGCCTCGGGCGGTTTGGCATTCAATACCGATTTTGGTGCGCTGTCGGCGGATATTACCCAGGCACAAACGCAGTTTGAGCACCGTCCTAACGAGCAGGGGCAGAGCGTACGTCTCACCTATGCGAAAATTTTGCCGGTAGTGGATACCAACATCACGCTGGCCAGCTACCGCTATTCCAGCTCTGGGTATTACAACGTGGATGACGCCATGTTGCTGCGCGATCGCGACAGTAACGATAGCGGTTTTGCTGACTATAACAGTTGGAAACGACGTAATCGTTTCCAGATTAACGCCAGCCAGTCGTTGCCGGAGGGGTTTGGGACTGTCGCGTTGAATGCCAACGTGCAGGATTATTGGGATCATGACCAGACCGACCGCGAATATCAGCTGAGCTACAACAATCATTATAACGAGCTGAATTATGGGGTTAACTTCGCACGGACACGCAACCTGGCAACCGGAAACTGGGATAACAAAGCCATGCTGACCCTGTCGATCCCATTGGGTTCCAGCTCGCGCGCACCTAACCTGACCAGCAGCTATACCCAGCAAAAGGATCGTCAGGGGTTGCAGAACTCGCTGTCCGGTAGCCTGGGAGAGGACCGGCAGTATAACTACAGCGCCTTTACCAACTACGACTATGATAAAAATGGTAGCAACAGCGTTAGCGGTGGCGTCAACGGCTCATGGGCCGCGCCTTATGCCTTCGTTGGGGGCAGCGTTTCCGCAGGCCAGGGTTATCAACAATATGGCGCCAATATGTCCGGTGGCCTGGTTGCCTATAGCGGCGGAGTGGTGTTTACACCGATGCTGGGGGAAACGTCGGCAATCGTCGAGGCAGAAAACGCCAAGGGGGCCAGGATCACCAACTACAGCGGTCTGCGCCTGGATAACAGCGGAAAGGCGGTGGTCCCTTACCTCAGCCCTTACCGTCAAAATACCGTGGAGTTGGATCCGAAAGGGCTTTCCAGGGATGTGGAGCTGAAATACACCAGCCAGAAGATCGCGCCGACCGCCGGTGCCGTTGGGCTGTTACGTTATGAGACCGAAAGCGGCTACTCGATCCTGGTGACGGCCCGAGACGTTGCGGGTAATCCGTTGCCCTTTGGCGCAAACGTGTCCGACGAACAACAGCGTAGCGTGGGGTATATCGGTCAGGTTGGTGAAGGCTTACTGCGGGTTAACAACCCTAAAGGCCAGTTAGAGGTGAAATGGGGGGAAGGGGCCGGAGACAGTTGCCGGTTTAACTATCAGTTGCCCGCCGTATCGCCTGGGGATGAACCAGACTATCGCCGCCTGGAGGTAATATGCCAATGAAGCAACGACTGACGTTGGTCCGTTTGTTCACGCCGAGGCTCGGCGCAGGGTTCCGGCTGCGGGGTAAGCGCTTGCTTCTTGGCTTATTGCTGATATTTGGCTACGGCGGAGCTACCAGCGCCGAAGGGCTTGCGGTCAGTTGCGCGCGTAACAGCGGTTATTATCAGTTTTTCGACACGGCCACCATTGAGATTGGCAAAGACAGCGCCGTGGGTGACGTGCTGGGGCCTTGGATCAACTCTTACAACTCCACTGCCTGGAACTGCACCCCCAATAGCGCCTACCAGCAGCCTGTGCAGTTTAGCGTACAGGGTTACCCGCCTTACACCACGCGCAATACCATCGTGGTCGATGGGCAAACTTACATGCTGTATAACACCACGGTAAAAGCCGGTCTGGGGTATATCGTCCGTTGGCGTTATACCCTGAATGGTAAAACCACCAACTGGCAGCCGTTGACCATTGGCACGGGTGGGCAGCAGACCCATCCTGAGACCATTACCGTCAACTACAGCGGTAACCGCTTCTATTTGGGCGTTGATGCTCAGGTGCGGTTTGTGAAAACGACCACCGGCCTGACCGCTGGCGCAATTCCCTTGTTCGATCCAATTTATCTGCGGCATTTAGAGACGTATAACGGCATTGCTCTGCCGGGCGATCTCACCTACATGATTGCCCAGTTCAAAAGCGGCGGCACTATCGCCAGTGGCGGCACCTGCACCACTCCGAATGTGAATGTCGATCTGCCGGAGGCCAGCGTCGGTCAGTTCAACGGCGTGGGTTCGGTGGCAGGGCGTAAAGCCTTTGAGCTGGCGTTCAACCAATGCCCGGCGGGCTTGGCCAGCATTGGTTACAGTTTTGCAGCCACGACTCAGGTGCTGGATGCTGCCAATGGTGTAGTTGCACCGAACGCTACCTCAAGCGCTAGCGGCGTCGGGATACAGTTACTGCGTGGCAACAACCTGCCGGTGACGTTTGGCACTATTTATCTGCTGGATAACTATAATAGTTCTGCCAAGGCCAACTATCGGGTTCCCATGCAGGCTGGCTTGTTCCAGGTGGGTAATGCGGTAACCGCAGGTACGGCCAACACCGCAATCACTTTTACGCTCAATTATAAGTAGGGTAAAAATGGCAGCTATGTCTGGTTTCACGCCACAATATCGCAGGCTTGGCCGTTGGCTATTGATTACGGTGATGGCCTTATTTATCCCACTGAGCCACGCCGAGATATACCTGGGAGCCACGCGCCTGATTGTCAACGGCAAGGATAAGGAAGCGACGCTGCGAGTGACCAACGAGGGTCGCTCAGCGGTGCTGCTGCAAGTCTGGGTGGACAATGGTGATAGTGAGGCGGAACCGGAGAAAATCGCCACGCCGTTTACCGTAGCGCCGCCGATCTTGCGCCTGGACGGGAAGCGGGCACAGCGTCTGAGAGTGTTGTTTACCGGGGCGGAACACACGCTGCCGAGCGATCGTGAGTCGGTGTTTTGGCTTAACGTGTTGGAGATCCCGCCTAAAGTGCCCAGCAATACGGCCAGCCAGATGCAGATGGCGTTCAGAACCCGCATCAAATTATTCTACCGGCCACGGTTATTACAGACGATGAGCACGGCCAACGTGCAGGAGCAGTTGCGCTTTAGCCTGGCAAAACAGGGCGGCAACCCGGTATTGGTGGTCAGCAACCCAACGCCGTTTCACCAGACATTATTAGAAATGACGGTGGGCCGCGATAAGCAGCAGGCCGTCGTTACCCTGGTGCCGGAAAATAGCATGGTAAGCCCAAAAGGGCAGGCTGATTTTGCCTTAACCGCGGCTAAAGGTCCGGTGAATTCGGGCATGAAGGTGTTTTACTCGGTGCTTGACGACTTTGGCTCTGTGGTTACGGCAGAGCAAGTCTTGCAAGCTGCGCAATCGTCCTTGCCGCGCTAGGCATTTCTGCGAACTCTGCCCGTTTTTTAATCACACAGCACGTATGGCGTATATTTTTTAGCTTTTGCGAGTATTCTTAGAAGTGCAGCACATTTAACGAGCGATTGTCATCCTGCTTGTGGCACGTCAACTTTACTGTAAACGTTGAGGAGGAGATCATGGAAACTTTGGAAAAGTGCTATGTCTATGCCAAGAACACCAGCAACATGGATTTTCTCGCTTCTACGGTGGCATTCTTGGAGTTTCAGGGTCGTGAAGTCGATGCTAACGGCGTGGCGGGTAATATGTCGCGTGAACAGAGCGATAACTTCTTCGAACGGCTCAATCATTACCGTTCTATCTACAAAAAGCAGAGCCAGCCAGCTTGAATTC
This sequence comes from Serratia sp. JSRIV006, assembly GCF_019968685.1. NCBI lineage: Bacteria > Pseudomonadati > Pseudomonadota > Gammaproteobacteria > Enterobacterales > Yersiniaceae > Serratia > Serratia sp. JSRIV006. The sequence goes on along the minus strand of NZ_CP074137.1, from coordinate 3,995,431 downwards.
ACCCCTAAGGCCCCGTTTTCGGGGCTTTTTCATGTAAATACGATTTTGCGTGATTTACTTGGCAGGATGAAAAGACAGGTCGAAATGCCCCTGCGGTTGAGCTCAAGGGGCGTTGTTGCTTAGGGGCTGGTCGCTGTAAGCATCTGGAAAGTTTGTTTACCACATCAGATCGTCAGGCACGACAAAATCGGCATACGGATCTTCTTCATCTTTAGCCTCTTTGCTCAGCTCGGCATTTAATACAATGCTGCTCGCATCACGCTGCGCAATTTTATCGGCCACGATCGCGGGTATAATCGCGTATTCGCCTTCAGGGTTCTTATCGGTAATCAGACGAGCAATGGCAAGGCGGCCACTAATCAACTGAGATTGGGTCGTCTTATCCACATATATTTTTTTAATTAAATTATTATCTGTGAAGTTATAACCAATATCGCCATTTGCAATAACGATGCGGTTCATTTCAATAAGCTGCTTAACCTGGGCTTTATATTCTTTCGCTAAGGCGGCCTGCTTTTGCTGCTCATTCAACTGTTTATCACGTTCAACCTGAGCCTTTTTGTTTTCTTCCACGGCCTCTCTTGCCTCACGAGCCTGAACCCGCGATTTTTTAGCCGTTCTTTCCACTTTCGCCAGTTTTTTACTGTTGACCAGTCCAGCTTTAAGCAGCTGCTCTTGTAATGTTAGCTTTGCCATGTTCGTTTCCGAAACCGATTAAATAATGCCTTGGATTATACCCTTAACCTAACAGGTTGTGCCAGGGGACGGAAAATTTCCACGCAAATTACTGATAGCAATGACTATTATACCCTCAACCTAATCAAGGCCTGTGCTCATCAGCCATGGCGATAAACCTGAACAACCTGACAATGGGTAATGAACATTATGCATGAAATTCAAACAATTAGATATGTGACTGGATTAATAGGTTCTGCTTTATGAAGTCTTCAACATCCTCCTTCGCCTGCTTTAAGGATCCCTCCGAAGGTAGCGTGAACAGATATTCACTGTAGCCAAATAGCATCGCGTCTAGCTGTCGTGCTACGCGGGGTGCTTCAACACTGCGAAATGCTCCTTCTTCCATACCGGATCGAATAATTTGGGTAAGAACCTGATGCCACTCTTCTAAAATCGACTGCATCAGACTGGCATAAGATTCATTATGCGTGGAGAGTATCCATAGGGATCCGTACAGCTTCCTGGTAGGGTCAGGCGTTGCAGAAATATTACCATCAATAAATTCTTGCAATTTCTGATGGGCAGGTAATGGTTTAAGCATTATGCGAAACTCTTCCAGTTCCGTAAGCATAAATTTTGTTACTGCTTCGAGACATAGCGATTGCCAGTTTTTAAAGTAGTGATAAATATGGCTACGGGAGAGGCCTAAGGACTCGGTGAGATCACGTGTTTTCACATTCTCAACGCCTTTTTCAATAAACAGTTCGACAACAGCACTGAGAATTTTATCTCTCATCGGTTCTGATTTACATTTCACGGCCCATCTCCTTCTTGACTTTGAGCAACTGCTCAAATAGCATGTTCTTATCATTTGAGCGATTGCTCTATTATTATTTTAACAGAAACCCCTTCAATGAACAGTCGAAATATTCCCGCTCCTCCAGTGGCCGGAAGTGCTTCCAACACTCTGAAATCACTGGCGAGTCGTCACCGAAGAAAGTTATCCCTGACTTTTTTCCTGGTAATTGCCGAGAACGTTACCTACCTGCTCTATCCAATACTGGCAGGTGTGTCCATCAACGCCATCCTGGCAGGGCAGACGTTAAGTGCTGTGCTGTATGGGGTAATGATCTTATTTATCTGGTGCCTTGGTGCGACACGAAGGAGTGTGGATACGCGTGCTTTCGCCAGAATTTATGCCGCGCTGGCGGTCTCTGTGGTGATGACGCAGCGTAAAATAAAGCTGAATTATTCTACCGTGGCGGCCCGCGTAGCGTTATCAAGAGAGTTTGTCGATTTCTTTGAGTTGCATTTGCCGATGCTCATTACTTCTCTGGTCTCTATGATTGGTGCTGCCGTCATGTTACTGCTCATTGAATTTTGGGCCGGTGTGGCTTGTCTGGTCATATTGGCCTTTTTGGCCTGCTTCCTCCCAGGATATGCCATTAAAAATGAAGCACTGTATAACAGACTGAATAACCGCCTTGAAAAAGAAGTGGATTTTGTCAGTACAGCCACCAGGCTTTCCCTGGAACGGCATTATTTGACACTTGCGAGGCTGCGCATAAGGCTATCCGATCGCGAAGCCATAGGCTATCTGTCTATTGGGGGGCTGGTTGCCCTGTTGTTTAGCCTAACTATCGTCTGGATGACTCAGGCGAAGGGCATCAGTGCTGGTCATATCTATTCTGTGATGACCTATATGTGGATGTTTGCTACAAGCCTTGATGATGGTCCGCAGCTATTGGAAAAATATTCACAACTTAAAGATATTGGTAAAAGGATCAACACTGAAATAGTGGAAAAGGACTAATGCCGCTCACTTTTCATTATGTTTGGAATACACACGGTATTTCTAAATAAATCATCATCAATACGGATGTCATTCAATGTCCCAGTTTTTTATCAATAGGCCAATTTTTGCCTGGGTCATCGCCCTATTTATTATTCTGGGAGGGGGCCTTGCTATCCCGCAATTGCCGGTGGCCCAATATCCAGCCGTTGCACCACCCAGTGTGTCGATAACGGCAACCTATCCTGGAGCAACGCCAGAGACGATGAATACGTCAGTTATTTCACTTCTCGAACGCGAGATAGCAGGGGTTGATAATCTGCTTTATTTTGAGTCGTCCAGTGACACGTCGGGTATGGCATCCATTACGGTGACGTTCAAGCCTGGCACGAATATCAACCTTGCCCAAATGGATATTCAGAACCAGATAAAAGTGATCGAACCTCGCCTTCCTCAGGTGGTGCGTCAGAATGGTGTCAATGTTGAAGCCGCCAATTCGGGGTTTCTGATGATGGTGGGATTGACGTCGCCTTCCGAGCAATATGAAGAAGCCGATTTGAGCGACTATTTTGCACGCCATGTGTCTGATGAATTGCGGCGAGTGCCTGGCGTGGGCAAAGTTCAGTTATTTGGTGCCGAAAAGGCGATACGTGTTTGGTTGGATCCCATCAAGCTGTTCACCTATAAACTGTCGGTTAATGATGTGCTCACGGCGTTCGGTCAGCAAAACATCCTGGTTTCACCGGGGCGTATGGGTGATGAGCCCGCCCTTTCTGGACAGCGGGTTACCTACCCACTGACAGTTCAAGGACAGCTTTCTTCACTGGACGAGTTCCGCAATATTACACTTAAAGCAAACAACAACGGCTCGCGATTGAGATTAGCGGATGTTGCCCGAGTGGAGTCCGGTTTACAAAGTTATGCTTTTGCGATCCGCGAGAATGGGTTGCCTGCAACTGCAGCGGCGATCCAGCTCTCCCCTGGGGCAAATGCAATCAGTGCTGCCGAGGGTATCCGTATGCGTCTTGATGAACTGTCCGCAAATCTGCCGCAAGGGATGCAATTTACAGTTCCTTTTGACACGGCCCCGTTTGTGAAACTCTCGATCGAGAAAGTCATCCAGACCTTTGTTGAAGCAATGATCCTGGTGTTTCTCGTGATGCTGCTTTTTCTGCACAAAATTCGCTGTACGGTGATCCCTGCCATTGTTGCGCCAGTCGCTTTGCTGGGCACATTGACCATCATGTTATTCAGTGGTTTTTCCATAAATGTACTGACCATGTTCGGTATGGTGTTAGCTATCGGCATCATTGTGGATGATGCGATCGTGGTTGTTGAGAATGTCGAACGTCTCATGGCGGAGAAAAAGTTGCCGCCCAAGCAAGCGACACGTATTGCGATGGCGGAAATTACCCCGGCAATTATCGGTATCACCCTGGTATTGACCGCCGTATTTATCCCTATGGGCTTTGCCAGTGGTTCGGTCGGTGTTATTTATCGGCAGTTTACACTCTCGATGGCGGTGTCCATCCTTTTTTCGGCATTTCTCGCCCTGACGCTGACACCTGCATTGTGCGCTACCTTGTTGAAACCTCATGGACAAAAAGAAGGTTTGGGGAGTAGATTTTCACACGGCTTCAATCGTAAGTTTGATGGCTTATCTGTTCGCTATGGATCTGGATTGAAGTATGTGTTGAAGCGTACAGGAAGAATGATGCTGCTTTATGTTGCTCTATGCGGCTTGCTGTTTTTCGCGTTGCAAAAACTGCCTTCATCGTTTCTGCCGGAAGAGGACCAGGGCTATTTTATGTCCTCAATGCAACTTCCTTCAGATGCGACTATGGAGCGGACTCGTGAAGTCGTACAGCAGTTTGAACAGACAATAGCGACACGTAACGCCATTGAGAGCAATATTTCTATTCTGGGATTTGGATTTTCGGGGTCGGGCCCAAATACGGCAATGGCATTCACCACATTAAAAGACTGGAAAGACAGAAAGGGTTCGACGGCTCAGGGAGAAGCCGATTTTGTTCAGACAACACTGGGCGAGGTGCCTGATGCCACAATTTTAAGTTTGTTGCCGCCAGCGATTTCAGATATGGGGACATCATCAGGATTTACGCTGTATGTTGAAGACCGGGGGGGAAAAGGTTATCCCGCATTAAAGCAAGCGGCAGAAAAGCTCGTCGCACAGGCTAATCAAAGTCCACTATTAACCGATGTCTACATTGATGGATTACCTCAAGGCGTGAGTGTTGCACTGAATATAGACAGGGAGAAGGCTGAAGCATTCGGCGTTTCTTTTGACGAGATCGGCCAGGCGCTTTCTGCCGCCGCTGGTTCTTATTATGTGAATGATTACACGGAACGCGACCGCGTTCAGCAGGTCATCGTTCAGGCTGATGCCGATTATAGAATGCAGCTTACTGACTTACTGAAAATCTCCGTCAGAAATAGAACCGGTGAAATGGTGACGCTTTCGTCTTTCGTGAGCCCGTCTTGGACTTTAGCCCCAAGTCAATTGAATCGCTATCAGGGATATCCTGCATTCAGGGTAATGGGAAGCGCAGCGGCGGGCCAATCGAGTGGCACGGCGATGGCTGAAATGGAACGATTGGCTGATTCGTTACCTCATGGATTCCAGGCCGAGTGGGCCGGGAGCTCTCTGCAGGAAAGAGAATCTGCATTACAGTTTCCCATGCTTATTTTGCTGTCCATTCTTGTGGTGTTTATGGTGCTGGCGGCACTCTATGAAAGTTGGTCAACGCCTTTTGCCGTTATGTTGGTGGTTCCGTTGGGGCTCGCTGGTGCAGTATGTGCGGTGATCATTGCTGGTATGTCAAATGATGTCTTTTTTAGAGTTGGCATGATCACCATCATCGGACTTTCTACTAAAAACGCCATTCTGATCGTTGAGTTCGCTCGGAAACTACGTATGCAGGGGATGGATACTGTTACTGCAACATTGCTAGCGGCTAAACAAAGATTACGGCCGATTGTTATGACTTCTCTGGCCTTTACGCTGGGTGTTGTTCCCTTGATGCTTGCTACTGGTGCTAGTGATAAGACTCAGCATGCAATAGGTACGGGTGTCTTTGGCGGTATGATCAGTGGGACTTTATTGGCAATATTTTTTGTGCCCGTCTTTTTTGTCTTTGTCAGTGGATGGGTAGAAAGAAAAGGCAACGTTAAATAGATAAGGCAGTATCTGGCCATGGTTATATTTCCATCATGGCCAGCGTTAATCTTTTTTGTCCCCGTTATGATTCTGTTCTGGTTTACTGGCATGAACAGTCCCAAAAGGCCAAAGCCGTTTCCGCTGTCGTGCGTTGTGATACGTATTCTAACGAACCTATATCTATCGATGGTGTTGCTATTTTAGGTTTCAAAATTAATCAGTATTATTGATTGATTTTGCGACCATAACAAAGTGAAATTGATATTTTTGTTTGTGCTGCCAGTTGAGAGTGTTGTTCGGTCTTGTAAAAGTTGTTGTTGTGCTATAACTGGCTATCATCTCTCTTTTAAGTTTTTGCCGCCTTTGAAAGGATTGTCTATCGTTATGCCCGTTAATTTTGATCTCAACGATCTTTATGCCTTCCGCGCTTTGGTTGAATACGGTAACTTTAGGCTTGCTGCGGAGTCCATCTGCCTTTCACCGTCAGCATTGAGCCGCAGGATCGAGAAGCTGGAATCAGCGCTTGGCATAAAATTGTTCGAAAGAACCACCCGGCGCGTTACGCTGACACTTTATGGGCAGACCTTTGCCGAGCGTTCAGATCAACTATTGATGAACTTTGAGTTGGTATTAGCGGATATCAATAAGGCCAGTCAGACTCGAACGGGGTTGGTCACTGTTGCCACGGTGCCTTCGGCTGCCTATTATTTTATGCCCGACGTCATTCGTCGCTTCCAGGCTCGCTATCCGCGTGTTCGCGTTAAACTGATTGATAGCAGTGTAGGTAATGTTATCGAAGCGGTTACGAGTGGGCAGGCGGACTTCGGCATCTGTTTTGCGAGAAGCCTGCAACCCAATATTGAATTCCTTCCCTTGATAGGGGATGTTTACGTGGCTGCCTGCAGGCGCGATCATCCCATCGCCAGTAAAAAAAACCTCACCTGGCGCGAATTTTATCAGCAGGACTATGTGGGGTTGGACAAGACGTCAGGAAACCGTAATCTGCTCGATCAGATGTTGGCACATATCATTCCCGAACGCCCCAGTGTCTGCGAAACTCGTCATGTGACGACTCTGCTGGGTATGGTTGAAGCGGGCATCGGCATTGCTGCCGTGCCCGCTATGTCAATGCCATCTTCAGAGCATTCGGTACTGACCCACCTGCAGTTAACCGATCCAATTGTGAAGCGTACAGTTGGCCTAATCAAACGCAGTGGACGCATTCAGTCCTATATTGCTGCCGAGTTAGAAAAGTTGATTACTGAACAGTATCACTCTAGTTAACCGGCTGTTCAGCTTTCACGGTTCTCATCCCTGTGGCCCGAATGACCTTTTGAGCCTGGGCGGAAGACAGGAAATCCAGCAGCGCTTTACCCCCTTGACGATGTTCTGCTTTCGCGGTGATCGCGCCAGCAAAGCGGGTAATGTACTGCACATCTTCTGGCAGTTCGCCAATAAAGGTTACGCCCGGAACAGGAAGCAGTTCACTGACTTGCTGGAAGCCCAGCTCATATTTTCCTTTTGCCACTTCTGATGCCACAGGAATACGTTCAATCATATAAGTTTTCTCTTGCAACTTGGCTTCAATACCCAGCTTTTTGAACAGCTGGCTGCTGACATAGCGGCCGCTGGCACTGTCAGAATAGGCAATGGATTTAGCATGTAGCAGAGCATTACGTAGATCTGCAGTCTTCTCGATATTGGGTATCGAGTCCCCTTGCTTTACTACCATGCCAATTGGCGAGTCGGCCAACTCCACGCGTGAACCTGGTTGGATCCAATTATCCTTTTCTAAATTTTCCAGTGCGCCTCCAACCATTATCACCACATCGGCCTTTTCACCGCGCGCCAAGCGTGCAGGGATCGCCTGGGGAGTCTTCCCCATGGAGGGGCCGGATACCAAAATGATTTTGTCGCCACTCTTCGCTTCGAATTGTGGGGTCAGTTTCTCCAGTGCGGCTTGAAAGCCGCCTGAAATCATGACGGTAATGTCTTTGGCCTGTACGCCCACGCTGACAGAGGAGAGCACCAGTGTTGCAAGGAGTGAACGAGAGATCTTTTGCATGATGTAATCCCTGATTTAACGTGCTGTTTGTAGTGATAACGTGCTGCGGCGGTATAGATATAGCGTCGCCAGCAATGCGCACAAGGCGGCAAAGCACATCCAATAGCCAGGTGAAGCTTTATCGCCGGTATACTCAATCAGTGCGGTAGAGATAACCGGTGTGAATCCGCCAAAGACCGCGGTTGCCAGACTGTAGGCCAGCGAGAAACCTGCAACCCGAACTTCGGCCGGCATGATCTCTGTCAAGGCTGGGATCATGGCACCGTTATAGAGGCCGTAGATGAAGGACAGCCATAACAGTACTGTCAGCATCATGGAAAAACTTGGGGCTTGCGCAAGCAGGCTGAGTGCTGGATAAGCCGTGAGCAACGTCAACAGTGTCATGCTAACCAGAACCGGCTTGCGGCCGAAACGATCTGACAGGGCGCCGCCTATTGGCAGCCAGAGGAAGTTAGAGATTGCGACCAACAAGGTCACCAGCAAACTGTCAGATGCGCTAAGCATCAACACTTTTTTACCGAAGGTTGGTGCATACACTGTGATCAGATAAAACGCGGTGGTCGTCATGGCAACCATTAGCATGCCAGCGATAACAACTTGCCAGTTCGTTAACAGGGTTTTAAATACGTCACGCATTGCCAGGTGGGTGCGACGGGCAGTGAACTCCTGTGTTTCTTCCAGTTTGCGGCGCAGGAAAAAGATGAAAGGTACAATCAGGCAGCCAAACAGGAAAGGAATACGCCAGCCCCACTCGCGAATAGCGCTTTCTTCCATGGCTGCATTCAGCGCGAAGCCCATCGCCGCGGCCACCATAATGGCCACTTGCTGGCTGCCGGACTGCCAGCTGGTATAAAAGCCTTTACGGCCCGGAGTGGCAATCTCAGCCAGATACACGGATACGCCACCCAGCTCTGCTCCTGCCGAGAAACCTTGCAATAAGCGCCCCCCCAGCACCAGCAATGGGGCCCAAAGACCGATTGTCTGATAGGACGGAATGAGCACAATCAGGAAGGTTCCTGCGGCCATAATCGACAAGGTAACAATCAGTCCTTTGCGTCTGCCTACTTTATCAATGTATGCCCCCAACACCACGGCACCGATAGGGCGCATCAGAAAGCCAGCGCCAAATACTGCAAAGGTCATCATCAACGAGGCGAATTCACTGCTGGCAGGAAAAAAGGTATGTGCAATGTAGGTGGCATAAAACCCGAACAGAAAAAAATCAAACTGCTCCAAGAAGTTGCCAGAGGTAACACGCAGTATCGCGTCGGCTCTTGCTCGAGTCGTCATGGGAATGTTGGGTGAATTCATCGTTATCTCCAGTTGGCTATTGACGCTTTTGTTGCGTCTGTTTCTGAAGACTGGAACAGGAAAATAAACTAATTAAGCGCAATAAACTCATGAACTGATGCGTATCATGCATCAATGGCCATTAACAATTGGATGTGACAGTGGTAACGGCTTGTTAACAAGCTTGGCGTGTGCAGCCTTCTACAAAGCCCACAAAAAACATCATTCACGTTTTGTGACCAGCTTCATACAAGGATAATGGAAGAACAAGCTTGAATCGCCACGGGTTTAACAGACACCTCAGAGTCATTTAAAATGGCCTAAAGAGAGGTGCACATGAGCAGTAAGCGTTATCCTGAAGAGTTTAAAATTGAAGCGGTCAAACAGGTTGTTGATCGTGGCCATTCTGTTTCCAGCGTTGCAACACGTCTCGACATCACCACCCACAGCCTTTACGCCTGGATAAAGAAGTACGGGCCTGACTCTTCCACCAACAAAGAACAGTCAGATGCTCAGGCCGAGATCCGCCGACTCCAAAAAGAGCTGAAACGAGTTACTGACGAACGGGACATATTAAAAAAAGCCGCGGCGTACTTCGCAAAGCTGTCCGACTGAGGTACGCCTTTATCCGTGATAACACCTGTTGTTGGCCTGTTCGTCTGCTCTGTCGGGTGCTGGATGTTCATCCAAGTGGGTTTTACACCTGGCTTCAGCAGCCACATTCACCACGGCATCAGACAGATATGAGGCTGACAGGACAAATCAAACAGTTCTGGTTGGAGTCCGGTTGCGTTTATGGCTATCGTAAGATCCATCTCGACCTGCGAGATAGCGGGCAACAGTGCGGGATTAACCGGGTCTGGCGGCTGATGAAGCGTGCCGGGATAAAGGCTCAGGTCGGATACCGAAGCCCAAGAGCTCGTAAAGGGGAGGCCAGTATCGTGACACCCAACAGGCTCCAGCGGCAGTTCAACTCGGAAGCACCGGATGAACGTTGGGTAACGGACATAACTTACATCCGAACCCACGAGGGCTGGCTGTATCTGGCCGTGGTTGTTGACCTGTTTTCGCGCAAAGTTATCGGCTGGTCAATGCAACCCCGGATGACAAAAGATATTGTCCTGAATGCGCTTCTGATGGCCGTGTGGCGGCGTAATCCTCAAAAACAGGTGCTGGTTCATTCTGATCAAGGTAGTCAGTATACAAGCCATGAATGGCAGTCATTCCTGAAATCACATGGACTGGAGGGCAGTATGAGCCGTCGTGGTAACTGTCACGATAACGCAGTTGCAGAAAGTTTTTTCCAGCTACTGAAGCGTGAACGGATAAAGAAAAAGATCTACGGAACGCGGGAAGAAGCCCGCAGTGATATTTTTGATTACATCGAAATGTTTTATAACAGTAAGCGTCGGCATGGTTCGAGTGATCAGATGTCACCGACGGAATATGAAAATCAATATTATCAACGGCTCAGAAGTGTCTAGATTATCCGTGGCGATTCAGCTAAATACGGGTGGAGCAGGGCACTATCTGGTACATCACTGAGCGGGACAAAGTAGAAATCTGAGCGACTTCCGCATTTTTAATGCGTGAGGTTGTGACCTGTTTCAAGGTCAGCATGGGTAAAATATGTTGTCCGATATTTGCCTGCGATGGAGTACCACCGTCAATGAACCGATGCGAACTGGGTTTAAAGGGATTTTGCGAACTAATACGGAGGGTAGCGAACGATGGACTGGTGTCCCCTGCAGGAATCGAACCTGCAACTAGCCCTTAGGAGGGGCTCGTTATATCCATTTAACTAAGGGGACTTTGGGCGGCTTTGATTTGAAGTGTTCGCCTGAATTTCTATCCTACCGTAAATCCTCAAGTTTTATCAAGCCTTATGTTTCTTTCCTTTCTCTATCATCCCTCCTAGTTTCGCCGTTTGTTCGCTTCGTTCACTTGCCTTTAAGTACAGATTGAGTACAGAATGCATTTAACGATTGTGTACAGGATCTATAACATGGCCCTTAGCGATACCAAACTGCGCAGCATACACAACAAACCATATTCAGGGCCTGCGGAGCTTACCGACAGTGACGGCCTAAGTGTACGCATAACCCCGGCTGGTACTGTTACTTTCCAGCATCGATACCGCTGGAATGGTAAGCCGGTGCGCCTAACTGTTGGTCGCTATCCGGTTATGTCACTCAAGGATGCGCGGGTAGCAGTTGGCGAGATGCGCGAATTGTACCTGAAGGGCATCAACCCTAAAACCTATTTTGTAGGCGCAACGGGAGAACTGACCCTTAAGGAGTGCCTAGATCAGTGGTGGGATAAGTATGTAAAAGGGCTTAAGCCTAACACCCAGACGCTTTACCGTTCCGTTGTGTACAACACGATGTACACACAATTCGAAGATGTGCCAGTGGCTAAAATCCCCGTATCGCTATGGGTGCAATTTTTCGATAAGCAGGAAAAACTTAACAAGAAGAAAGCCCGAGTTTTACTGCTCCAACTGCGTTCGGTGGTCAACTGGTGTATCAGCAGGCAGTTGATCCCTTCATGCGAACTAACCAAGCTGAGCGTAAAGAATATAGGTAAAAAGCCCGATACCGGTAGCCGTGTCTTGACGTTCACAGAACTTGCAAAAGTATGGTTGGCGTTGGAGAACAACAAAATCGTATCTTCCAATAAGTTGCTTCATCAGTTGCTTTTACTGTGGGGTGCCCGGTTGTCAGAACTTCGCCTGGCCAGGGTTGAAGAGTTCAATATGGAAGATCTGATTTGGACTACACCCGGCGCACATTCGAAAATGGGTAACGTGATCCGCCGTCCTATATTTGCTCAAGTTAAACCGTACATAGAGCGGCTGATAGCAGCCAAAAACCCGGTTCTCTTTCCTGGGCAAGAGCTGGATAAATCGATTGATCGGTCTTCGGCAAACCTGTACATGAAAAAGCTTAGGGATAAGATTGATATTCCGGAGTGGCGTACGCACGATTTCCGGCGTTCGCTGGTGACGAATCTTTCAGGGGAGGGGGTCATGCCCCATGTCACCGAAAAGATGCTGGGGCATGAATTAGGGGGAGTGATGGCCGTGTATAACAAACACGATTGGTTGGCAGAACAGAAAGAAGCGTATGAGCTGTATGCTGATAAGATTTTTTGGCACGTTAAGCAACTCGGTTAACGCCGCCCTCGTTGATCCATTGTTCAACCGCCTGGCGGCTGTAGCGTGATGGGTGAGTAAGCACGGGGGAAGGAAAACCGTGCTTAGTGCGCAGCCTCCATAGCGCTGTACGTTTTTTACCAACACGTTCAGAAACTTCTTTTTCAGTCATGAAGTCAGTAATCATTTTAAACCTCTCTTCATTAGGTATAAAAAACCCCGGCGCGTAGCCAGGGAGTTTTCGTTCAACTATTTTGCTATTTAAGCCTTCGCAAAGAACTTGCTTGGTACGTACGGCCAACACGCAGCACGGTGGCGATCAGGGATTCAACACAACGCGCCGCTTGTGGGTCTACTGCCAGTAAATCACTGTTTATCTGAGCCCACGATTTTTCAATCGTGTTAAAGCATTCAAAAAAACGCTCAACGTCTATCGCTGAAGCATCAGGTTCTATTTCAGCACTCTCTGTAAAAGGAACGTTATTAGATGACATATGGCCTCTCTAATTAATTGAAAATAATGGACAAATGTCCTTTCACGAGTGCGCACTGATTGAGTGTTGTTAATGAGTGATAAACAATCAAATAGAACCTAGCGATCAATTACGCCTTATCGATCGGTTTAACAGATCGATGATGGTAAGTGACTAATTTTGCTGGTGGGGCGCAAGTAGCCGCTGATAGATTGCCGATACATATTTAGCCTGGTGTATCGCATCATGCAGAGCGTTATGGGGCTCGCCGTCGAAGGGCATGTCCCGCTTAGGGTTGAACCCGATTTCACGGCCTAACTCTACGATGGTGCGTACATCGCGATCATTGAACCAGTTCCACGGCTCAGGAAGAGCGGTGCGGTTGTAGGACTCACGCAGGATGACATTATCGAAAACGGCACCATTTCCCCAAACACGAAGGTAGGCGGGGTTATTGGCGTTTGTCTTGATGAATTCGGCTAACTGTAGAAGCGCCCCATTGAGCGATGGCACTTCTTTGTTACAGACCGCCGCCCGTGCTTCTGCTGACTGCTCCAGCCACCATAGGATTGTTTCTGGCTCAGCAATTGCGCCACTATTCATTGCACTTTCAAGATTTACCGCGCAATAGAACTGTTCGCCAATCTCCCCAGAGTGAGGGCTGAAGAACACGGCTCCGATAGAGAGAATTGGCGCTGTTGGCTTTTTCCCCATGGTTTCGATGTCAATCATTAAATGTTCATTAACCATATGTTTTATCTCTCTTATTTCATGATTTACGGGAGTGAGTAAAACCCATAATTGCAAAACACTGTATGAATAAACAGTATCAGCGAATCAAGGATTGATCAATCTGGGGGAGGGGTAATAAGGACACTTTGCATACAACATAATGATTATTGTGTTGTATTAGGCACTGCACACAACAACTAGGAATTTCTTAGTCAGCCTTGGGTGTAGTTGTAAGAACGTCGCGGTAGGCGTTCCATGCTGATCTGGCAATATCAAGGTTAACAGGACAACTCAGGGTTACTTCACGATTATAATCGCTGTGTACCCAGGCTTTAAACTCGGCATCCCCTGGTAAAATTGGCGCTGACTTTGAGGCTGCAAGGCGACGCAAGTCTGAAACGAGCTCGTTAGCCCAATCTTTCCATTCGTCGGGTAGCCCGCCCTCTGAGCCTGCAATGTGATTAGCTATGTTGATTAGCTGTTCACCCAACACTGCTGGCGGCGTCTGTTCTTCGGCTCGAATACGATCAGCCAATTCTTTGGCCTCTCCAGCCAGCTTAAGTGCGCGCTTAAGCTGGTCAGATTGCTGTATCCCTGTCAGCTTGTGAGGCTCGCATGAGGTGTGGCAGGCTTCAGGAGGAGTGAAACCTATGACCTGATCCCCTTCAGTAACCAGGCGGATCAACATAGCCAGATTATCAATGATTTCACCTTCGACGTTCACCCACTCTTCGCGCCCTTCGGTGTAGTGGATTACAGCCTTGATTACTTCTCCGCTTTCCTCAGCTACTTTGTTCAGTACATAGTTCGGTTGCGGATATTTACGCATAGCCTTGTCAGCTGATGCTCGTGCCTTTCGCACCAAGAGGCCGAAGTAATCATCCGACAGTGCTGGCTGTAATGTTAGATTTGGCCCCATACTCACCTTAAGAGCCTCATAGAAACAGCCTTTGAGATTGTTAAACCGGTGACCATTCAGCTGGCCGTGCTCTGTCAGCATGTCGTGGAGTTTCCACGCGGCCTTATTAACCTCAAGAGAACCAAGGGTAGGGATAATCGGCTGTAGTCGCTGCTCTGCTGCCTCCGCACGATGCTTCATTTCACCCAATGCAACAAGCAGCTCGTCATGGCTATTGAGCAACGCTTTTACTGCTGGAGAGTAACGCCAGTTCTGGCTATCCGGTCCAGTGGCAGCGTCACGAAGTGTTGCTTTCGCGTCTTCCAGTGTGATTTTTAACTTACTCATGCTTTCTGCTCCTGCATCAACTGATAGACAAAGAACTTATCCATTGCAGAGTTAACCAGGTTGCGCCGGTCATACAGTTGGATACCCCAGACGATCGCGTATAAGCACCACAGGTAGTGGAAAGACGTAATTCTACAGTTACCACTTTCCCAGAAGTCGTCCATGCTGATATGTTCACAGTAGAAGTCGCGTATGGCCGCAACTGCGCTCCACTCGTCTTCACCTTCACTTTTTAGCTCGTCGATCTCCTTTTTGACTCTGGCTTTGACGGTTTCGGCGTCGGCCTCATAATCATCCGGATCGAAGTCATCTAACCATTGGTCATGCAGTTCCTGCACTTGCTCTTCAAAGGCATCTGATGACCATTCCGTATAGGCCTCGCGTCTGTGACCTCCACCTGTTTGCAGTTTTTCAGCCCAATAGCCGGTATTGATCACTGGATCATCACCGTGCTGATAGCAGCGGTGATCCATACGGAAGAAATTGAACATGTCGTGCACGCGGCGGAAAACATAAGTACCCATATCACCGCCTATGCACAAATGGCCGGGCCAGGTAGTGAGGGTGAAGTGATAAAAGCTGCTGTTGCCCCGCGAAAAGTGCAGGTGGCGAAATACGCCGTTATCATTTTCGACGGACATAGAGTGGTTGCGGGTATCATGCTTGAAGCGTTCGAGGGCGTTTTCTTCTTTCATGGGGCCTCACTCATCAATAGCGTTGTTGTAATCATTATGTGTAAGCAACTGCCAATTCTTACCTTTATCGCGAGACAGCAAACGCCACCGCTTGTTAACACGGAAAGTCATATAGGCGTTTACTTTGGTTCTGCGGGGAATTAATCGGTTGTTGCTGAATTGAGATAAGATATGCAGCGCCTTTGCTGTTATCCACAAAGGCGCATTGTTAAAGTTAATATTGCTCATCGCTGGTGGCCTTCATTTCGATAGCGGAATGGATTTCGGCACGTAGCATTCTGATGTTTTCCCATTTATCACAAGGGATGGTATCTACAAGTGAAATAAAGTCGCCCATATTCATCACTGGACTTTCCGGATCACCCATAGTCTCAGACGAGACATCATGTAGCCGCTCAAACATCGAGTCTGGTACTTCAGCATTACCGAACTTTTCATTAAGCCAGGTTCGAAGCTCTTGAGCTTCCTGATATTGGGTAATAAGCGCTTTGGCCTTATAGATTGTCTCTGTTGGCACAACAACGGCTTCTGGATTTTCGAAAGAATCAGCCGCCCAGGTGTGAGCGAACTTCGACTCGTGAAACAGAAAATCATCTTTATCGCCAAATGCTGCTGCCGCGCATGCCCATACCTCTATTCCACTCTTAATGATAATGTCGGTTTTCAGTAAAGGGAGTTGATCGCCATCGGTCTGCACTGGTTCACTTGTAGATGCCGTGTAGCTAGTGCTGGTAGGCTTATTTTCGTGACGATATTCCTGGAGGATAGAGAGTAATTCAGCTTTAACTGAAGGGTGGATGCGCAAAAGGTGCTCGTCGCCGTTCTCTACTGTTTCAGCATCGAACAGGAGTTCAAGCGCTCGACGGGCTTTTTTGGCGCTGAACTGCGGCTGTGCAATGCTTTTGGTAACTTTGGTTTTACCAGCATCTTCAGCTTTTTTCATGAGTCGCGCTGCTTCGCGGTCTGCGTAAACACCATGCTCACGATGGATTCCAATAGCAATGGCGTAATTCATGGAGCCAGCGCGGACAAGGCTCTTAATATAACCAGAGCATTCTTCTAACTGGATATGCTGAAGAACATCTGACTCTGAGCGTTTTACCTTCTTCGCTATCTCGGCTGGAGTCCAGTTTTGATTTGCCAAGCGTTGATATGCTGCGGCCCGTTCTAGGGGGGTTAACGCTAAACCCTGAGAGCTGGTAACCATGAAGGCGATTTTATCCGCCTCAGTGCCTACAAAGTCTTTACACTCAAGGCGTGGGATTTCATGCCCGGCCTCAGTAGCGGCAAGAGCACCATAATAACGGTGGTGACCGTCAATTACTTTCACACCTTTTTCAGTAACTTCAACAGCCAACGGCGGAATATACTCACCTGCAATAAATGCATCGCGGAATTCTTCTACGTGGGGCTGGTTTAATTCACGAACGTTATAGCCTTCTTCGGCATAAATTTCAGAGAGAGGAACCAGAAACGTTTTTTTAGTAGAGATTTCTGAGTTTTCTGCTTTCTTATTAGCATAGCGTTGACTTAAGGTTGCCATGATGACTCATTCCTTAATTTATGATTGGAAAGTGCTTCACTATGCGCCACACAAGGCGGCGCATAAGACAGCACTTTAATAGGTGGTTAATATTTAAATGCGGCCTTCAAAAACCGGCACATCCGGCAACTGGCTTTGCAGATCAACAAGAATTTCATTGTATGCATGCTCAATGATTTTCTTCGGTTCAATCAGCTCGTACCAAAGTGTTAGCTTGCCTTCACGCAGGCGGTAACGAATACGGGCATCAATCTGATAAGGAGTACCATTATGGAAAGGGGAGATTGCCAGGCTGATTTTTTCAGGTAGCTTTGTGTTACCCGCGCCGGTTTTCTCGTTGCTGAATGCCATTTGGTAAGTGCCATCACTCAAACGTGTCACAGCCTTAAATTCAGATGTGCGCGTTTCCTGGAAGGCCAACACCATTTCAAGCAATTCAGTGCCCGATGTTGGGTTTGAATCAGATATAGGGGCAATACAGTTAATATATTGCTCAATGAACTCGGCAAACTCAACCTGGTTCATCGTTTGCTTATTGCAACCAACAAAGGCTTTCCACTCTTCTGAGTGTGGGCAGTCATACGTAACAGTATGCGTATTTTTGAAGGGACTTTTACTATCCAAATGATAATCCAGCACGCCGCGAAAACGCGTATTTTCGGTGTCTGCAAAAATAACGCTGCGGTCATCTTTGAAGCGTACAACATAGGCGATCAAGGAAGAGGCAGACATCACTAGTACGCTCTGTTTAATCTGCTCTTTATCAATCATGTATTTTTCAAGTGATTCTACTTCGTAACCGCGCGGCACAACTGCATAAGGAATATCAGTTTTAACCAGGCTGCTTGCTACCGCTAGTTCTGCAACATGCTTAACTGACTCGTTGGTAATATCCATTTTAAATCCTTTCTTTATGGTGAGGGTTTAACTGCGGGTGCTATTAGCCGTTCTGCGTCAAACGAATTGGCGCGGCGGCTGGCTGTGTATCAATAACTTTCAAATCCATCTGAACTTGTGAGGGGTCGTCACGCATTAAATCGCCATCTGCCGTTGAGAACATAATGGTGTCTGCGCGGCCAAGTTCAGGGATAGACGTTTTGACAGTTGGCGTGATTTTCATTGTGTTTTCATCACGCGTGTTGAGCATGGAACAAGTAAGGACTAAGGTAACTGCCCCTTTTTTACCTGTTTCACGCACGGCTTTAATTACTCTTGCCAACTCTTCAGAAAGTTCGCTGTCAAGAGTGCCTTTATTGATATATGAAAGATGTTGACTGAACGATGTGACCTTATTTTCACTCATTGATTAATCTCCTGAGTTACACATTTTAGATGAATGGCATAACGCAAACGTTATTAGGCCCAGACAAGCGCCTACGACAGCTCCAATTACAAACGCAATTAGCAGCATTTTTGATATTCCATTGATAAGTAAAAAGGGCGACTATCCGCTGAACATTGTCGCCATCCTCCGTTAAGTAGTGATTGGAAGAACGGATAGCCGCCAAACTGTTACCACAACGAGAAGAGCACTGCCGAGCGCGCCAACACTCTACGCATGGATTGGGTTATGAACCCGTCATACGCCAATGCTCTTATCTGTTGTGAGCTGACCTTCCAGCCAGCATGGCGGGGATTGCAAGCTAAACTGCTGAACTTACCCGCTCGGCGGAATCACCATTTCGGATGCCGCCACATTACCCCGAATAGCAATATTGTTGGTTATGACAAATATTCGACGTTAGAAACCTGATCAGCCTGGATAAGGCGGTAAGAGGTGTAATCCAGAACATTAGAAAAGAAAAGTCCGCTCACCGCGCCGTAGTCAACATCAATTTCTGGGTCGGTAATGTTTTGTTCAAGAATCTCGCCAGTGTTCAGAGTGATACGCATCTTTGGAACGCTCACTGAGATATGGAACTTTTCGTGCGGTTGTTGATCGCGTAACTCATCAGCGCGGTCGTGAGCGTGAGCCTCTGCATCAACGCCAAAGCGCGCCTTGCTGAACATATCAACAACTTGGTTGCCGTTACGTACTACGTTGTAAGTGATCATTGTGTAACCCTCTGCTATTTCCCGTTGCCGGGCGGTGTGGGACGTTGCTCAGGAAAGCGCTTCTACAAACTCGGCAAAGCTCATTGCTTCTTCGCCTTTTGCGAGGCCGTTGAAATACTCTTCATATGCTTTTTGCATTCTCTTACCCTTATTCAGTGGTTTTATGCCTACCGCCCCGAACTGGCAGCGGCAGGGTAAATCCACTCTGCGTTTTAAGGCTGGTTGCTGCGTTAATGGGTCGCCATGCCAAACTGCCCAGTGCGCAATGCGCCTCCTTTCCCCTGGTGCGTCGCTGTGGGAACTGGCTATCTAGTAGCCGGTATACCGCTTATCTGTTACATGATGCCGCCCTCCGGTTGTCGCCTGTTCTCATGCTGGGTCAGGCTCCCGCGCTTTTATTCCCTTACACCCGTCATAGCCGAAGCTGATAGATGTGAGGGCTCATAAAAAACACTCATTGCGTTTCATACCCGACATCATTGGAACCTAGTCGCCGTCACAGCCGGATCGCGACTGGTATTCGTTGTGCGCCAGAATCACCTATGAACCCGGTATTTCATCCGACTTTGCTGATTGTTAAAGAGCGGGCGGCGGGTGCCGGTGAGAAAGAAGATACAATGTGTACTCTTTTCATTCAATACTTAATGTATCTTAAATGAAAGAATAAATACTATGTGTATGTTTTTAGGTGGTATTTATTTTTTAGTTCGTATCGGCTGAAGAAAGACAGAAATCGGGAAATAATGATTTTTGAGGGGGGTAAAAGAGTAGGGGCTATTGATAGATAAAAGAAAACCGGCTCAATGGCCGGTTTCTGTAATGATTATGTAGGGTAGAGAACGAGTTAGAACCTATCATCGCTCCACTTGGCGGCAACAACCTTACCTAACAAAGTCACCCCCCTCTCTTTGCAGTCTGTCATGGGGAATGAAGGGTTTAGCGCCATCAGAAAATCTATGCCAGCCTCATTGATGATCTGCCTAAAGATAGCTTCAGGGCTATTGCTCACTTCAGCAGCGCAGAAGTCACCAGGCTTAATATTGTCTCTTTCCATTGGGTCAACGAGTATCAATATCCCATCAGGAAAACTAGGGCTAACGCCTACCGGAGCTGTCATGGATGGGCCTTTAACTTCAAGCCAATATGAGGCTAGGCTTGCTTTCTTGTCTGAGCGGATAAACATCAAACTGGCTTCTTTACCGAGGCTGTCAGGTTGACCATTCAACACCCCGGCTTTCAAAGCTGTAAGCAGCGGGTACTTGTATGAGGGTTCAACTCTTTGCTCAGGAGGAACAATCGGTAAGTTGGGGTCTTCGACCATCCCATTTGCATGAACAGTAAACTTTTCAAAGCCTACCATCCCCATGATCGTCGCAATCTGATCAAGGTTAGGGGTTCTACGACCTGTTAGCCAATGGCCAACCGCGCCAGGGGTAACCTCTAGCCGATCGCTTATGTCATCCCTTGTGAGTCCAAGGGGCCTCATCCTGGCTTTTGCCAGTTCATACCATTTTTTCATTTCTCGATTATCACAAATAGTATCCATTTCTCTAAATACCATAAGTATCTTTTGTCTTGTCATGAATGAATACATGATGTATCTTTCTGCCTTATGAAGAGGAGTTTCTATGAATAACCTAAAAACAATCCGAAAGAAGGCAGGGCTAACAAGCTTTGATCTCGCTCGTGAAATGGGATGTACACGAGGATCAATTGGTCACTACGAAACTGGCCGACGTTTGCCAGATATCAACACGGCTAAGCGCTTGGTTGCGTCACTCAATAAGTTAGGGGCTGAGTGCTCACTAGAAGAGGCTTTTCCTTCTGAAGTGATTGCTCCATCAGAGATGCAGTAATTATCCATATTCCGACACGGGATATAACCACAGCTTGAGGAGTTGAACTGTGACACAGGAACAAGCGCCAGATTGGCAGGCAGAAAAGCAGCCTGAATGGGTGATCACCGTCGCCCGGAAACTGATTACCGGTCTGCCGGGCGGTTACGCTGAGGCGGCTAACTGGCTTGGGGTGACCGAGAATGCGTTATTCAACCGGTTGCGCCCTGGTAGCAACCAAATATTCCCTATTGGCTGGCTGATGGTTTTGCAAAATGCTGGTGGAAATACCCATTTTGCCGACGCAACTTCCCGCCAGTCTCGTAGCGTCAACGTTCGCCTTCCTGAAGTGGAAAATATCGGGCGTGAAGACATCAACGCAAAGCTGATGGAAGCGATCGAGTACCTCGGCAAGCATTCCGAACTGGTACGGCGATTCACTGAAGACGGCGAGATAGACGAGAGAGAGCGTCAAGAGCTTGATCACAACACCTACCACCTGATAGCGACATTCCAAGAGCACGTCATGCTGCTTTACAGCGTGTTTTGCCCTACTGAAATCAGAGCCATACCGATCATGAAGTCCTGTAAATGGAAGGTCTAGCCATGTCTGCCAACTGGAGGCACATCACTGTGACGTAAGCCATAGGGGGTTGAGCATGTACGAAAACACGTTCGTGAGAACAGTAATGCCCACGGCTTATTGCCGTGAGGATGCCGCATGGATACAGGCAAGGTTGGGTGAATTACCGATCGGGACGCGCAGCAAGGTAGCAAGCCAGTATTCGGATGTTTACCAGGCTGCATACGACGAGGAACCGATATCGTTCAAGCAGGAGAACGCAGGGCGTAGGGCAGCAAACAAGCGATTGAGGTTATTCGCTGACAGGTACGCAAGGGCAAGTATTGGACACACGCAACCGCCTCCACTGGCTAGATGAAATGGGTGATTGGATGTTTGGACGGCTAGAAGTCTTTTTGTCTTTTGGGGGAGAGGGGAAGGGTAAGAGGGGGGTAAGGGGGGTGATCGGGTTGGGGTGTGGGGGAAGGAACAGGCTTAACCAAGAAGGTGATCTTAAAGGGATCGAGTAGTTAAAAATGCCGGACAGACATTTAGACGGCTAAACATCTAAACGAGGAATAGAACGAATGCTTACCATCCAGCCACGCGAAAAACAGATTGTTGCACTGAATATGCTGCGCTCGGCATGGAAGCAACACGCATCATTCATGATGTATGCCCCGGTAGGGTTTGGCAAAACTGCGATAGCGGCGTTGATTACTGCTGGGTTTATCAGTCGCAACATGCGCGTAATGTTTGTGGCCCCGTACACCGTGCTGTTAGACCAGACCGCCACACGCTTTATTGAATACGGCTTGCCTGCTGAAGAGATCGGTTACATCTGGCGTGATCACCCGGCATACGACCCGCGCCGCCTGATCCAGATTGCTTCTGCCGATACGCTGATCCGTCGTGACTTCCCTGAAGATATCGATCTGCTGATCATCGATGAGGCACACCTCAAGCGTAAAAAGATTCTTCAGACCATCGAGCACCTGACAACTAACACCGCCGTGAAAGTGCTCGGTCTGTCTGGCACCCCGTTCGCCAAGTTCCTCGGAACGTATTACCAGAAGCTGATCAAGCCAACGACCATGAAAGAGCTGATCAGCATTGGAGCTCTGAGCCCTTACGAGTTTTACGCCCCGTCACAGCCTGATTTAAGCGAAGTAAAAACCTCCGAGCAAGCTGGCTATGGACGTGATTACAACGAAGATCAGATCGGCGACATCATGAGCGACGTTAAGCTTGTGGGCGATATCGTTAAGAACTGGCTGGAGAACGGCGAAGACCGCCCAACCATATGTTTCTGCGTAAACGTGGCGCATGCCAATTTCGTCACTGTTGAATTCAACCGGGCAGGTGTCGCCGTCGAGATAATGACAGCCGCCACGCCGCATGAAGAACGCCAACTGACTATTCGCCGCTTTGAACAGGGTATCACCAAAATAATCGTTAACGTTGGTGTGCTGGTGGCCGGTTTCGATAGTGATGTTCGCTGCATCATCTTTGCCCGCCCTACCAAGTCAGAAATCCGTTGGATTCAGATTTTAGGGCGCGGGCTGCGACCTGCACCAGGCAAAGACACCTGCCTGATCTTCGATCACAGCGGCACCATCCATCAGTTGGGCTACCCCGACGATATCGAGTACGACTACCTGCCCGCCACCTCTGACGGCATGGAAAAAGCCCCAGCTCGTGTGGTTAAAACCGACGAGCTTGAACGCCTTCCGAAAGAATGCCCCGAGTGCCATTACGTTAAGCCAGCAGGCATCTACATCTGCCCGAAATGCGGTTTCAAGCCGATCGGCGGCGAAGACGTAGAGACAGACAAAACCCGCAAACTCAAGAAGGTGAAGCAAACCAAGGAAGTGATCACCAAAGCGGTGAAACAAGCCTGGTGGAGTCAGATCCTCTATTACCAACGCTCCCGTAGCGCCCAAGGCCGACCAATCAGCGAAGGCTGGTGCAAACACATGTACCGGGAAAAATTCAGCGAGTGGCCTAACGGCCTGCATTACGCGCCAATGGAGATCACCCCAGTGGTTAGCAACTTCATTAAATCAAGACAGATCGCTTTTGCTAAGGCGAAGCAGAAAGAAGGGAAAGCCGCATGAATACCAAACAAGCAGCAATTGGGCGCTGGCCTGAAATATTTAAGTTTTACGGCTTACCCCCGGTGACGGGCAAAAACCATTTTAAGGGTGAATGCCCGTTGTGTGGCCGGAAAGGTAAATTCCGCTGTGATGATAAGAACGGGACAGGCTCTTATGTCTGTACCTGCGGCGCTGGCGATGGTTGGGCCTTGCTGACCGGTGGCACAGGAAAGGATTTCAAGACACTGGCGGCAGAGGTAGACAAGTTGATCGGCAGAGTATTCGTGCCTGGTGAATCAGTCGCCGCTCCCCGTTCTAGCGTTGAGTCTATGCGTGAACGTGTCAGCCGTAAGTTTGCCAAGCTCACGCCGTTGCGTGGTACTGGAGCTGACGCATACCTGAAAAAGCGGGGGATCACGTCTTTGCCAATGGAATACGTGCGGTACTGCGATAGTCAACGTGCCGCTGGTGGGGAGTTCCAGTCAATTTACGCGCTAGCAACCGACGATAAAGGCGAGCTGTGCTACCTGCACCGCACCTTGCTTGATGGTGACCAGAAGGCTGTTGCTGGTGGAGCCCAAAAGAAAATGCTCAAGCTTCAAGAGGACAGTTACTTAGAGCATACCGGTTCAGTTGCCGTTCGCATGTTCCCCCCTTCAACCACGCTGGGTATCGCTGAGGGCATAGAGACAGCACTTTCCAGCCATCAAATCACCAAGTGCAACACCTGGGCGACATTGAACACGGCCTTCATGAAGAAATTCCGTGTCCCACTGGGAGTGCTGACGCTAATCATTTTTGCAGACGCAGACCGCAACGCTGCCGGGCATGCTGCGGCTTTCGAATGCGCCCGCGCCAATCTTCATGCAAAGAACGATCTCCAAAGGGTGTTGGTTCGCTGGCCCAAATCTGGCGACTTCAATGATCTGCTGCAAAACGGCTCAGAGGTTTACGAGTGGGTATTCGAGAGGGAAAGCAAATGATAGCCAAGAAATTAAAAATCGACGATGAGCCGCCTAAGTCTCACATGCTCATACCAAAGCTTGTTAGGCAGGAAGACAGCAAATACATCAAATGGGTTAAGACCCGGCCTTGTAGTGGCTGCGGTGGTTCATCCGATGACCCACACCATGTAATAGGCCACGGCCAAGGGGGGACAGGAACCAAAGCACATGACCTGTTCGCTATCCCTATGTGCAGGCGATGCCATACCAAACTGCACGAAGACCCGAAAGCATGGGAAGAGGAACACGGTAGCCAGGTAGTGATTTTATTCAGGTTCTTAGATTATTCAATTGGCATAGGAGCGATAGCATGACCCCGAATCAGAAGAGAAAGTTAAAGCATGAGGCATGGACAACTGTTGCTGGGGTGACTCGCAAGAAGTACCTGGGTAAATTCCAGCGCCTGACCCGGCTGCAAACATTGTGGATCACCTCACTGCTGAATGCTTGGGGTGATATGTACGGCGGCAACCCTGACGGGAAATTGAGCTGTAGCGGTGGGAGTGGTGTCTGGGGACAGATAATGCCCGAGCAATGGGATGATGAAAGCGCAGCCCGGATTGTGAAGGTAATGGCAGATCTACGCAATCTCGGCTATCGCGGTGAAGAGCAGATAAAGAAGGCAACTGCAATCCTGTGGCCTCATCGCTCGTTAGAATCAATGCTGGAAGTTGCAGACGCAGGGGAAGAGTGCGACTTCATGGAGAAAGCAGTATTGGCATCTATGAAGCATGACAACCCAGTTTATGTAATTGGTAAGTTGTTTTACACAGGGCGCAATAACACATTCTCCGTTCTGGGTCGCTTTATGCAAAATCATTACGCCCCATGGTTATCCCGCGATCAAGTTGATGATCGGGTACGTTGGTGTATAGAAATATTCAATTCTTCGGTGTTCTTCGCCGTTCGTGAGGCTATCTGCATCGAAAATGAAGAAAATAGCAAAAATAACTTGAAAATAGCCAAAGAAACTGCATAATACATGTATGCTTTCGCGAAGCTGTACCATCAAGCGACTGAACAAAATGACCCGCCATCTGAGCGGGTTTTTTTATGGGAAAATGAAAGCTGAATAATGTTTGTGAGGTGGGCAGCAATGAAGTGATGCAACACTCCATTGCCGGGTTGCTCATGTAGAAGATCACAAGCGAACCTTTGCCCGTGCTGCGAACAGCAGGACGAGCTTACCAAACAAGGGCGCTTATGATTTCAAACACACGTCTTATCAACGCTGACACAACAGCATTTATTAAAACCCTGCCGGATAACTCCATCGACTTGATCGCTACCGACCCGCCTTATTTTCGGGTTAAATCTTGCGATTGGGACAATCAGTGGAAGACTGAAGCTGAATATTTAGAATGGCTTGATTCTCTGCTTGTGGAGTTTTGGCGAGTACTCAAGCCGAACGGAAGCCTCTACATGTTTTGCGGTAGTCGGTTGGCGTCTGATACTGAGTTGCTCGTTCGCCAGCGGTTTGATGTGTTGAGCCATATTGTGTGGGCTAAACCATCGGGACCGTGGAAGCGCCAGAATAAAGAGAGCTTACGGGCATTCTTTCCGGCTACTGAGAGGGTCATATTTGCTGGTCATTATGCCGGGCCTTTACAGCCCAAAGCTGACGGCTACGCGGTGAAATGTGTAGAGCTGAAGCAAAACGTTTTAAAGCCCTTGATTGACTATTTCAAGGCTGCTCGACAATCCCTAGGGGTATCAGCCAAAGATATTAATGCGGCAACAGGTACGCAGATGACTAGCCATTGGTTTACTGAAAGCCAGTGGCAGCTACCGAGTGAGAGCCAGTACCATGCCCTTCAAGTATTGTTTGATCGCATAGCTAATGAGAAGCACCAGGCTGGTGGGTTGGAGCGCCCTCATCATGAGTTGGTGAGGGAGTACCGAGCGCTTAATCGGGAATATCTGGATTTATGCCAAGAGTATAAATCGTTACGGCGTACCTTCACGGTGTCGTCAGAGGTTCCTTATACCGACGTTTGGAACTATGCGCCGGTAGCGTATTACCCGAATAAGCACCCATGTGAAAAGCCTGCCGAAATGATGGAGCACATTATCAGCGCCAGCAGCCGACCAGGTGATGTTGTGGCTGACTTCTTCATGGGGTCGGGTTCAACGATTAAGGCGGCTATTAAGCTAGGCCGTATCGGCCTCGGTGTGGAGCTTGAGACAGAGCGATTCGAACAGACCACTCGGGAGATATACCCGGATTAATCAATGAGCCTCGGTGCATTCCGGAGCTTTCTATTTAGGCTGCCAAATGGTGGCCTTTTTCATTTCTTGCGCCCGGCGTTTGCTGAGCGAACAGCAAACAAAAAGGAGCAAATATGAGTGAGCCGATCTCTAGTTCTGGGGCGGCAGCAGCGGCAGTTACCGGCGTGACAATAGTCGGGGTATTTTCCAATCTTGATCCTGCTGTTGTTGTCGGAGCATTCGCAGGCGCGGCGGTATTCGTCCTGTCTTCTGGTGACCTTTCAAACTTCAAGAAAGTGTGGATGTTCGCTTCTTCATTCTTGGTTGGAATGTTTTCTGCGGAGTTTTTTGCAGACGTGATAGAGGCTTTCCTTTCTGTACTGCCGGGAAAACACATTGAAGTAGGGGACACAATCGGGGCGCTGGTGGGCGGTGCTGTAGCTGTACGCTTGCTCATGTACCTCATTGCAAAATCTTCAGACCCAACAGCGCTGGACGACATTACCCGGCGAGGGGGAGACAGATGAATGAATACCTGCTGACAGTAAACGCAATTGCGTGTGGTGCAACGGCCTTTCGCCTTATGGCATACCGGAGGAACGGGGCAACGCATCGACCCATAGTTACATTCTTTGCCTGGGTGCTGATTGTAGCTTGTGCCTCGGTAACTATCCGCATACTGACCGGCGATTATCAAAGTGCTAACTGGTCGGAAACATTAATTAACATTGGGTTCTGTGTAGCCGTCTGGTCTTCAGGTGGCAACGTCATGCGCCTGGCTAAACCCCTTCAGAGAAAACAGCTATGACACAAAATGAATCGCCACGGATAATCTAGACACTTCTGAGCCGTTGATAATATTGATTTTCATATTCCGTCGGTGACATCTGATCACTCGAACCATGCCGACGCTTACTGTTATAAAACATTTCGATGTAATCAAAAATATCACTGCGGGCTTCTTCCCGCGTTCCGTAGATCTTTTTCTTTATCCGTTCACGCTTCAGTAGCTGGAAAAAACTTTCTGCAACTGCGTTATCGTGACAGTTACCACGACGGCTCATACTGCCCTCCAGTCCATGTGATTTCAGGAATGACTGCCATTCATGGCTTGTATACTGACTACCTTGATCAGAATGAACCAGCACCTGTTTTTGAGGATTACGCCGCCACACGGCCATCAGAAGCGCATTCAGGACAATATCTTTTGTCATCCGGGGTTGCATTGACCAGCCGATAACTTTGCGCGAAAACAGGTCAACAACCACGGCCAGATACAGCCAGCCCTCGTGGGTTCGGATGTAAGTTATGTCCGTTACCCAACGTTCATCCGGTGCTTCCGAGTTGAACTGCCGCTGGAGCCTGTTGGGTGTCACGATACTGGCCTCCCCTTTACGAGCTCTTGGGCTTCGGTATCCGACCTGAGCCTTTATCCCGGCACGCTTCATCAGCCGCCAGACCCGGTTAATCCCGCACTGTTGCCCGCTATCTCGCAGGTCGAGATGGATCTTACGATAGCCATAAACGCAACCGGACTCCAACCAGAACTGTTTGATTTGTCCTGTCAGCCTCATATCTGTCTGATGCCGTGGTGAATGTGGCTGCTGAAGCCAGGTGTAAAACCCACTTGGATGAACATCCAGCACCCGACAGAGCAGACGAACAGGCCAACAACAGGTGTTATCACGGATAAAGGCGTACCTCAGTCGGACAGCTTTGCGAAGTACGCCGCGGCTTTTTTTAATATGTCCCGTTCGTCAGTAACTCGTTTCAGCTCTTTTTGGAGTCGGCGGATCTCGGCCTGAGCATCTGACTGTTCTTTGTTGGTGGAAGAGTCAGGCCCGTACTTCTTTATCCAGGCGTAAAGGCTGTGGGTGGTGATGTCGAGACGTGTTGCAACGCTGGAAACAGAATGGCCACGATCAACAACCTGTTTGACCGCTTCAATTTTAAACTCTTCAGGATAACGCTTACTGCTCATGTGCACCTCTCTTTAGGCCATTTTAAATGACTCTGAGGTGTCTGTTAAACCCGTGGCGATTCAATGCGAACGTTTGGCCCGCTCACTAACGCTAAACGGTTGAGCGAGTATCAGTGCAAAATGTTAGGCCGCACAATTCAGCAAAGCGCCAAACAGGAAGCAATCGCAAACCTGGTCTATGGTGGCCGGATGGGGAACAGCGCGCCAGGTGATGGTTGGAAATATCGCGGGCGTGGTTTAAAGCAGCTTACTGGCTTGAATAATCATCTCGCATGCGGCACGGCTCTTAAGCTCGACTTAGTGAGCCACCCTGAGCTATTGGAACTGGACGCTAATGCGATGCGTTCTGCCGGTTGGTTCTGGTCAAGCAATAATTGCGGGCAATATGGTTCTGATGTAGTCGCTGTAACTAAAGCAATCAATGGTGGCCTGAATGGTATAGATGACCGTAAGTCCCGGTTTGAGAAGGCCAGTAAGGTGTTGCTATGACACCGCTAAGCAAATACGGGCTTATCGGTGCGTTGTTGCTAGCCATCTTGCTAGGCTGTTATGCATTCTCGCTATCAGACGATTTAGATGTTGTGCGGGAGTCCAACGTAAAGCTAGTGAAAGCCGTTGAAAGCAGGGATGAAACTATCAATGCACTAAAAGGTGCAGCTGATTCCGATCGTCGCGCCACGGAAGCACAGCTCAAGATTGAACAGCAAAAGAGAGTAAAGGCCGATGCTGAAAACCGAACGTTACGCGAGGCGCTGGAGCATAGCGGCTGCAATCAGCAGCGTTTGCCTGATGATGCTCTCCGTATCTTGCGCCGAGAGAATGCCCCCGCCAGCCCCTAGGCTGATTTACGTATACCCGCCCGCCGTGCTGCTTCAACAGTGCGAGCAAACACCGTTTAACGGGCAAACCTTCGGTGATGCAGTTGTGGCCTTGCAGGTAGCACAGGTCGAGTTGGATGTATGCGCATCTCGCATCGAAGGGGTGATTAAGTGGAAGAGGGATAACGGGCGAAAGTAGCATTACAGAGCATCTATACCTAGGACGAGACGGTGAGCTACACCTTGGCGCTGCAAACAGCTTTTTTGATATGCGCCAGGCAGGTGGGAACGATAAATCGGTGGCGTATAGGACTACCTGAGGAATGAGGTAAATGATATGCTCATCTTTCATTCAATCTTAAAATGGAAGAGAATTAATGAAAAGAGGCATTGTTACATTTCCTTGTTCCTTTAAAGAAATATCAAATGGGAATGGCTTCACTACTAGAGATGAATTATCCGCCATTGATATCAACTACTATACTTTATACTGGGATTCGATAATCATAAGTAATATGGAAATGTTCCATTTTCCAATTCCAAATGAGGAAGAATTGATATCATGCGGGGTGATAGAGCGACCCATCTTACCAATTAAATACCCTATACACTCAGGTGATATCCCTAACCAGTTTTTGAGCTCTCAGTCTGGCTTGCTGGATTATTTAAGAAAAGAGCAGAAAGGAACAGATTGGCGTTTGCATCAAAAAGGCGATACTTTCGTATCAACAAATGAACAGTCAAAGTTACAGGATATTTTAAGGTTGGAATTAACTAATGCCTTGCCTGTTCCGGGAAATGATGTGCCCTTATGTGATATATTAGAATTTAAAATGAGACGCGCAGATGAGTTGTCAGCTTTGCATATATACCTTGAGGAATTATATAAGGAGGTGATGACTTCTCATGATTTTCATTTGGCCAGAGCATCCGCATACTCAAGGCTGGTTAAAGCTATACAAGATATAAACTCACTTAATAACGAAGGGTGGAGAACTCCGTTTAAAATAAATATTACGGCGTCATTTGAAACAGATGTAAATAGTATTTTAACGGGTGCGTTATCTGCGTACACTGCTGCTTCATTGACAGATGCGGTAACGACTGTATTGACAGGAATAGGTGGTTTTGTTTTAGGTGGTTTGAAATTAAACCCAGTAAGACAGCGGGTTTTAAATGGTAATTCTGGAAGCCTTGTATATCTATCCAATGCTTCGAAAGAGAATATAACTGCTTAGTGATTTTTGTTAATGATAATGTATTTTATTTTTTAGGGCTGGGTTGTTACAGCCCTTTTCGTAACGATCTTTGTCTTGGATTTAAATTGGTTCTGTCTGGTGGGTAATATATGGCTGGAATAAAAGAACTATCAGCTCAACTCAAGAATATAAAAAAACAGGTGCCATTTGCAACAGCACAGGCATTAACAAGCGTAGCCAGAAAGATTGAGGCTGCAGAGAAAGTTGCATTTCAGCGTCATCTAGATAATCCAACACCTTTTACAGTCAATTCTGTTCGATCGTTCGGTGCCCGAAAGAACAGTCTCACGGCCAAGGTGTTCGTGATGGATACCGCTGCCAGCTACCTAGAGCCATTCGAGTTTGGCGGGCAGCATAAGTTGAACAGCCAGGCCCTGTTAAACCCTAAGAACATTAAGCTGAACAAATACGGCAACCTGACACGCAACAAGATGACGCAGCTTAAGGCTAAGCCAGATGTGTTTGTTGGGGCGGTTGGTGGTGCAAACGGCGTGTGGCAACGTACCAAGGCGAAGAAAGGCAAGAAGGGTAAGAAGCGGCGCAAGCGCTCAGCTAACGGTACCAGGCAGCCGCGCATGAAGATGCCAGCGCCGAAGCTGCTGATCCAGTTTGGTGATGCGCTGTCGGTCAAACCGACACTTGGTTACTTCGATCGGGCGCAGGCCATGGCCAGTGCATTGATGCCGACCGAACTGAGCAGAGCAATGGCTGAGGCGATGCGAACGGCGAAATAATACCAGGCAGCCACCCCTCTGGGCCTCCAGAAAAAAATGGGTCCTTCCTAGCACTTTTGTAAAGCACGGGCATTGCGCGCCGCGTTCTGCGTCTAGCTATCAACTTTTGAAATTTGGGTAACAGGTAACACCTGAGGTAACACATGAACCAGTCAGATTTTGCCAAACTTCACAGCGTCAGCCGCAAGACGGTTACAACCTGGAAGGCCCGTGGTTGGCTGGTTCTGGACGGTGACGACATCGATGTTGACGCGTCTAATGCCAACATTGAGCGCTTTCGAAAAACTGTTACCCAGCCTGCTAAAAAAACAGCAGGTAACACGCAAGGTAACAAACAGGGTAACAAGACGGGTAACAGATCGTCAGGTAACAAGTCGGGTAACAAAAAAGATAAAGACTCTGCCGAACCAGCCGCCAAAGTTATCGAGCGAATGATCGCTGAAAACGGCGTGACGATGACACGCGATGAAGCATTGACGATGAAAGAAAACTTTCTCGCTCTGCTTACTCAACTGGAATACGACATCAAATCCGGGCAGGTACTTCCCTACAAAGACATGATCGAAGCAGTTGGCAAAGAGTATTCCCGCATGCGCACCCGTTTGATTGCGATTGCTCCTGAACATGGCCCCCGACTTCGGGTGCTGGCTTCAACCACCAACGACGCGGAGTTTGTACAGGCACTGCAAGAGGTGGTTTACGAGGCGATGGAGGAATTAAGCCTTGATGCAGATAACAACCGAGGAGAGAACTAACGCAGCCTGGCATAACTTCACGCAGGAGTTGCGCCAGCGCCGCTCCGATATTCGTCCTCCTGAGCCGCTCTCACTGAGCGAATGGGCAAATAAATACGCCGTTCTATCAAAAGAAACCAGCGCACAGACTGGCCGCTTTCGTTCATTTGCCTATCAAGATGGCATTATGGATGCCATCACTGATCCCTCTGTAACCCAAGTATCGGTGATGAAGTCTGCCCGTGTTGGGTATACCAAGATTCTTGACCACGTTGTGGGCTATTACCTGGCCCATGACCCTTCGCCGATCCTGATTGTTCAGCCTCGTGTTGAGGATGCTGAGGATTACAGTAAAACTGAAATCGCGCCCATGCTGCGTGATACGCCGGTTTTGGCGGAGATTTGTGGTGCTCCAAAAGCAAAAGATAGCAACCAAACCATTCTCAAAAAAACGTTTGTGAATGGAGCCAACTTAACGCTGGTGGGGGCTAATAGTCCCGGTGGATTCCGCCGTATTACCTGCCGGGTGATCCTGTTTGATGAGGTAGATGGTTATCCGTCTGGTGGTGCCGGTGTTGAGGGTGACCAGATAGCTCTGGGAATCAAGCGTTCGGAAACGTTCTGGAATCGCAAGATAGCGCTGGGTTCAACTCCAACGGTTAAAGGTACAAGCAGAATAGAAAAGGCGTTTGAAGAAAGTGATCAGCGTCGCTATTACGTTCCCTGCCCTCAGTGCGGTGAATATCAGGTACTTGAATGGGGTGGGCCTGATACTCCATATGGCATCAAGTGGGATAAGGATGAACATGGGGAAGGTATTCCTGACTCAGCTTATTACGTATGCCGCCACAATGGTTGTGTTATTCACCATAACGAAAAGGCTTCAATGGTTAAGCTCGGTGAATGGCGGGCAGCAAAACCATTCAAAGGACATGCTGGTTTTCATATCTGGGCGGGATATAGCCTGTTTCCAAATGCCGCATGGAAATACCTCGTAGCTGAATGGTTACGGGTTAAAAACGATCCGCTCATGCGGCAGACCTTCATTAACTTGGTGTTGGGGGAACCGTATGAAGACCGTGGTGAGAAAGCACTGAGTGAAAAACGGTTGCTGGAGCGATGTGAGGTTTATGCGGCTGAAGTCCCTGATGGAGTGGCCGTGCTGACCGCTGGCATTGATACCCAGGATGGTCGCTTTGAAATTGAGGTTACTGGCTGGGGCCGCAACGAGGAGAGCTGGTCCATTGCCTTTGACGTTATTGAAGGCGATCTGGAGACTGATGAGCCATGGCAGCGCCTTGATGTCTATCTCAAACAGATTTGGCGTCGTGCTGATGGCCGAGGATTCACGATCATGGCGGCTTGCATAGATTCAGGCGGGCATCATACCCAAAAGGTGTACGAGTTTGCTAAAGAGCGTCTTGGTCGCCGTATTTGGGCAATCAAGGGTGAGTCCGCACGCGGGGGTAAACGTTCGCCGGTTTGGCCAACTAAAAAGCCCACCTCTAGATCGAAATCCAGTTTCAAGCCAATCATCATTGGCGTGAATGCGGCAAAAGATACCGTTCGTGGACGTTTGCATATTGAGGCACCTGCTCCCGGCGAGTCGGCCGCCAGCTTTATGCATTTTCCTGCCGATCGTGACTTGAACTATTTCGGCCAGTTGCTGGCGGAGCGATCGGTGCTCAAAGTGTCAGGCGGCCAGCGTTATCGCGTTTGGGAGCAAATACCTGGGCGAGCTAACGAGGCATTGGACTGCCGGGTATACAGCTATGCGGCGTTATGTGGGTTGTTCTATCTCGGCTTTAAACTGAATAAGCTAGCAGACATTATCTCTGTCAATCCTGATCGCTTGTTGCCAGTACCACAGCAGCCGGAGGATAAGCCGAACCTTCGTCTACCAGGTGTAATTATTCAGGAGGCAACACAGCCTACCCACCGCAAACGTATCTCTCAATTATTACCGTGAGGACTTATGTCAACATTAACCGGGATACCGGCTGAGCGGCTTCGCATCATTCTTGGGGAAGCCCAGCAAGCAAAATTTGACCTCATGCTGGGTAAGCGAGGGATTTCATTCTCATATACACAGGGGGATGGCACTCGCTCAGTCACGTACCAACAGACCAATATAGATCAACTAAATGAGTTGATTACAGAAATTCAAACCGCGCTCGGTATTGGTCGCCGCCGCGCAGTGAGATTCAGGTGGTAGGTATGGGTGAAGTCAGAATATTAGGACTAAATGGACAGCCTCTGGCTCCGTCCCGGCCAAAAATATCAGCGCTTAATAGCTCAAGTGGAATTCCCTATGATGCTGCGGATATCAGCGGCGATCATATGGCTAACTGGCAACCGTCGTTGTGGTCCTCTGATAATGAGATCAACATCTATCGTGACCGCATTGTTTCCCGCGTTCGCGATATGGTTCGTAATGATGGGTGGGTCAGCGGCAGTGTTACGCGAATACTTGATAATGCAATGGGGGCGAACTTCCGGCCCATTATCAAACCTGATTACCGGGCATTAGCATTGATGACCGGAAATAATGCTTTTGATGCTACATGGGCTGATGAGTATGGCCGAGTGGTTGAGGCACATTGGCGTACCTGGTCAGGGGATTCCGGGCGTTATTGCGATGTGGAGCGCAAGCAGACGGTTTCACAGATGCTGCGGTTGGGATTTCGTCACAAACTGGTTGATGGTGATTCATTGCTGGTTATGCAGTATCGCACTGATCGACTGGGCAATGGTCGGGCGCAATACGCAACCACGGTTCAGGTTATCGACCCCGATCGACTGAGCAATCCTAATGGCGTTTTTGACATGCCAAACATTAGAGGTGGTGTAGAGATTGATGCTGATGGTGCTCCCATTGCTTACCACATCAGGGAAGCTCATATGGGGGACTGGTGGAGCGGTGCCAAAACAATGACGTGGCAGCGTGTACTACGTGAAACAGATTGGGGTCGCCCGATAGTCATTCATGATTTTGATCATGAGCGTGGTTCTCAGCATCGAGGCACAGGGATTTTAACCCCTGTTGTCCAGCGAATGAAAATGCTGATCAAGTACGATCAGACGGAACTTGAAGCAGCAATAATAAATGCGATTTTCGGCGCATTTATTGAATCACCCTACGATCGCGATATGGTTGAATCAGCCCTAGACACCGAACATACAGAACTTGGTGAGTATCAAAGTGGTCGAGTGGAGTTTCATAATGATCGCCGCCTATCGCTTCAAAATGGTGCTCGAATGCCCATTCTTTATCCGGGAGAAAAAATAGGAACAGTTACTGCTGAACGACCAAACAGTAATTTCAAAGAGTTTGAGTCAGCCGTATTGCGTAACTTTGCGGCTGCTACCGGGTTGTCTACTCAACAGGTAACCCAAGACTGGAGTGATGTTAACTACAGTTCCGCCCGGTCGGCGTTACTGGAGGCATGGAAAACACTCACCCGCCGCCGCACAGACTATGCGAACGGCACCGCCCAACCTGTTCTCTCCGCATTTATTGAGGAGTTGCATGATACACAAGACCTACCGCTTCCGGCTGGTGCTCCTGATTTTCTAGAAGCAAAAACCGCCTATTGCCGTGCGCAGTGGATGGGACCGGGTCGCGGATGGGTTGATCCTGTCGCAGAGAAAAAGGGGGCAATTCTGGGCATGGAAGCAGGGTTATCCACACTTGAAATCGAAGCTGCTGAAAACGTAGGGGAGGATTGGGAAGAATTACTCGATCAGCGACAGCGTGAGATTGCCGCATATAAAGAGCGCGGTTTACCGCTTCCAAGTTGGGCGCAGGCAGATGCCTTTGCTCCTGAGCCACAAAAACCGGAGGTACAGTGAAAGGCATAAACCTGCCGCACCTGGCACAGAGAATGTTCAACACGCCACTGGCTATACATCCGCGTAAAGCTGAAGTAGTTATGGCGGCGATGGCTGAACGTTTTGGTATTACACGTATACGTGCGATGCCGGATGATTTTTGGGGGGATGACGACGACTTCAATTCTGAAGCTGAAGATAAGGGGTATGAGGTTGTGGGGGGAGTGGCTGTTATTCCCATCCAGGGGACCCTAGTTCAGAAGTTGGGAACGTTGCGACCCTACAGTGGAATGACGGGGTACGACGGAATCCGGCAATCATTCCTGACAGCGCTTTATGATCCTGAGGTATCTGCTATTTGCCTTGATATTGATTCACCCGGTGGGGAGGTCGCCGGGTGCTTTGACTTGGTTGATGAGATTTATGGGGCCCGAGGGCAAAAGCCTATTCACTCTATTCTGAGCGAAAGTGCTTATTCAGCCGCCTATGCTCTCGCCAGTGCGGCAGACCGTATTACTGTACCGCGTACCGGTGGCGTTGGCTCAATTGGCGTAATCGTTATGCATGTTGATTGGTCACAACGTATTAAAGCTGATGGGTTTCAGGTCACCATAATTACTTACGGTGACAGGAAAGCAGAGACTAATCCCTATACACCGCTATCTGAGCAGGCCGCTAAAGCTATTCAGGATGAGGTTAACTCAGTTGGTCAGCTTTTTGTCAGCACCGTTGCTCGCAATAGAGGAATAACTGAGAAGGTTATACGCGATACACAAGCCGCATGCTTTATGGCTGCGGATGGCGTCGCTCTTGGGCTGGCGGATGAAATTATCACCCCTGACAGGGCATTTTTAAATTTGTTAAATAAAATAGGTAATTGAAATGGCTAAGCAGAAATTATTTAGTTTTGCTCACTTAATCGGGCGCGGTGCTTCTGCGTCGGAAGAGGATGAAAGTAAAAAGTCTAAGGCAAAAAAAGCAGAGGATGATGATAAGGAAAAAGATGATCCGGATGCCGATAATGGGGAGGCGGGCGACGATAAGGATAAGGACTCCAAGGCAAAAGGTTCTGATGATAATCCCGATGATCCAGACGCTGATGATGATCCAGACGCTGAAGAGGGTGATGATGATGGCGAAGATGATGACGACAATAAGGATGTTAAGAAGGGACGTCGTGCGGAACGCCAGCGTTGTGCTGCTATTTTTGGCAGTAAGCACGCGGCCAAAAATCAGGCTTTGGCAGCATCGCTGGCATTTAACACTGCAATGAGTTCTAAAGATGCAATTAACGTTATGGCTACCTCGGGTAGTGTAAGCGTTGCGTCGCCTCCTCGCCGTCAATCTCTTGATGAGCGCATGCGTGGAAATAGCCCACATATCGGGCCTGACGCCACGAATGCAGAAAAAGGCACTCCCCAGGCGCTGGCCGGAAGTATGACCAGTCTCTATAACAAGATGAAGGGTAAGAAATAATGGCCGGACAAAATCCTTTTGCACCTGGCATGACCAGCGATGTTTTTATTCCCGATCAGTTGGTCAGTGGGCCGTTACAGGTAGTGACTGAAAACGGCACTATCGGGCAGGCTGGTTTGCTAAAACGCGGTACTATCCTTGGGAAAATCACCGCATCAAAAATCTATGTGGCGTGTGTGAAAACTGCCAGTGATGGTAGTCAGTCGCCAGTAGCAATCTTGGTTGACGATATTGATACAACGGCAGGTGCCAAAAACGGTGGCGTGTATTTGATGGGTGAGTTTAATGCTGCGCGGGTGATTTATGACCCCAGTTGGACATCTGTCGATGATTTGCGCATTGCAATGCGCCCCCTGGCTATTTTCCTGCGTAACGCTACACCTGCCGCATAATTTCGGGCACTCCTTCTAAAATCATTTTTGCCCACTCTCCGGGTCGGGCTGCACTCGTCTAAATTCGAGGATATTCATGGATATTTACAGCACAAACGTGTTGGTTCAGGTCGTGCCTAATTTGCTGACCTCGCAAAACTGGCTCCTGGACCGTTTTTTCCCGAACGTTGTGGAATATACAACTGAAGAGGTTAGCATCGATGTCGATGTTGGCCGCCGTCGTATGGCCCCGTTCGTTTCTCCGCTGGTTCAGGGTAAGTTGGTTGAGAGTCGCCGCTTTCAGACCAATACCTTTAAGCCAGCATACATCAAAGACAAGCGCGCCCCAGACCTGCGCAAGCCTATTCGCCGTCAAATTGGAGAGCGTATTGGTGGTGAACTGACACCGGCAGAGCGTGAACAGCTGAACCTCATGTATGAAATGACCGATCAGATCGACATGATTAACCGCCGCTTGGAATGGATGGCTGCAAACGCACTGGTATCAGGGAAAATTACCGTTATCGGTGATGGCTTCCCAACTACCGTCATTGATTTTGGGCGCTCCAGCAGTCTGACGATCACGTTGAGTGGCGCTGATAAGTGGCCGCTGAGCGTAGCGGCAAATGCCACAAATAACGTGCCATCACAGGCCATTGAAAAATGGCAAACTCAGGTGCTGAAAGAGTCCGGTTCCGTTGTAACTGACTTGGTATTCACAAACAGTTCATGGACGGCATTCCGCCTGGATACATCAATCAAGGATAACGCGATCACGTTTCCTGCATTGAGTCCATTTGGTAATCAGGTCGATGCCGGGCCGCGTGTTGAGAAAGGGGCGGTTTATAAAGGCCGCTGGGGCCAGTTTGATTTGTGGCTGTACAACGACTGGTTTATTGACCCGCTCGACGAAATTGAAAAGCCGATGATCCCCGATGGTGCCGTTATTATGTCCGGCGCTGATTTAATGGGTACGCGGGCATTTGGGGCAATTATGGACCCGGCATTCAATTATGGCCCGATGGCATTCGCGCCAAAATCCTGGCTGGTGGAAGACCCTGCTCAACGCTTCCTGATGATGCAGTCTGCACCTTTGGTCATCCCAAGCCGGGTAAACGCCGCGCTGTGCGCGATGGTGGTCTGATATGGCAAAACTAACCAAAACTGTGCAAAACCAAACTGACTTGGGCGGCTTGCCTCCCGAGTTAATGGTTGATGGGCAAATAGCAGCGGTTGATTTGCCTAATGGGCCCGTGTTCGATAACGCTGGTGACGCTGGTGACGCTGGTGACGCTGGTGACGCTGGTGACGCTGGTGACGCTGGTGACGCTGGTGACGCTGGTGACGCTGGTGACGCTGGTGATCTGGACGGTCTGACCTCAGTCGTCGTGCTGAAAGGGAACCTTATTCGGCATAACGGGGTGGACTATGCAGAAAATGCAAGTTTTTCCCTTGATGGCAATGATGCTGAGCGCCTTATAACTCTGGGTGTTGTAGCTGATGTTGCCCAATTGCGTCAGCAAGCTGTAGCCAACGATGGACCAACAATCACTGTAGCCGATGGTGTTCAGGTAAACCGGGGGCCGTAATGGGCATCGATTGGGATAAACATCTGCTTGAACCATTGCAAAAGGTGTTCGGTGACTCTGTGGAGTATCGCCCCCACGGGGGGGGCACTCCTTACACCATCAGTGGTATCTTCGATCGTGCCTATACCCAGGATGTTGAACCTCTTGATGACGGTTCAACAATCAATACTACATCCCCTGTACTGGGTATTCGCGATATTGAAATGAAGTCTAAGCCTAAGCAGGGGGATAGGGTATTTATCAGCGTTGTT
This sequence comes from Serratia sp. JSRIV006, assembly GCF_019968685.1. Lineage (NCBI taxonomy): Bacteria > Pseudomonadati > Pseudomonadota > Gammaproteobacteria > Enterobacterales > Yersiniaceae > Serratia > Serratia sp. JSRIV006. The sequence goes on along the minus strand of NZ_CP074137.1, from coordinate 3,955,781 downwards.
GGCGGAACGGTGGTTAATACATTGTTCACGGTATCCGACGTTCAGCCTGATAGCCACGGAGGCACGAAACTTATCCTGAATAGGGTTAAATCATGAATGCTGCCGGTATTAGGGACCTGGTTGTTTCAGCTCTGGTGGGTAAGACGGATGCAGCGGAACGTGTTTACTCGCCACGTACCTGGCCGACCACGGAAAGTATGTACCCTGTAATTCTGGTACAGACCCCGATCGACGTTAAAAACTCGCTGGGGCGTAATGTCCCTCAATTCAATACAGTGACAACCGTTCGCATTACTGGCCGTCTGCAAGAACTTGATGATGAAGCTGAGGATAACGGCGCTATTAAAGCAGAAATAGCGCTAGAGCGGCTACGTGAACAAATTGAGCGGGCCGTGATCAACAGTTATGAGTTGACCCGCAAAACTCAACAATATTTGCAGGTCCGTTCAACTATCGATGTTGATGCAAGCGGGGAAGGGCATACCGCGCAACTACTGATGGAGCTGGATATTGAATATTACCAAGGCCCCGAAGAGTTTTATGAAATCGAAGCAGAGCCTCTTAAAGGGATGGACGTAACGATTTCTATGCCTGACGGCACCCCTGAACCTCTCGTAAGAATCGACCTGGAGTAACCCTATGTTTGTGAAACCCGTACCGGGCCGCGTTGTGCGCGATCCGGTCAAGGGCACCTTTTTGCCTGAATCCGGCGAACTGGTCCCCAACAATATTTTTTGGAGTCGTCGCCTACATGATGGTGATGTCGAAATAGTGGCCCCTGAAGAAGCTGCGCCATTAAAGGCGGTGAAAGGGAAAAATAGCCAGGAGAGTGAGTAATGATTCCATTTAACCGCCTCCCTTCAAATCAACGTGCCCCGTTCTTCTATGCTGAGTTTGATAACTCGATGGCGAACCGGGCAACGGCAATTCAGAGAACGTTGTTGATCGGGCAAATGCTGACGTCTGCAACTCCGCCGTTTTCGCCGGGAATTCCTCAGCGGATGTCGTCTGACTCAGCTGTAGCTGGTACATGTGGCAGTGGCTCGATGTTGCATAACATGATGACGGCTTATCTCGCTAATGACACATCGGCAGAAATCTGGATTTTACCGCTGGTAGATGCTACGACAGGCATGACAGCCGCGAAAGGCGGGATTCAGGTGACATCCGGTGCTAGCGCAACCGGTGTGTTGTCATTGTATATTGCGGGGATGCGCGTTCAGTTGACAGTTGTCGAGTCAGACGCTCCAGCCGCTGTAACTGCTGCAATCGTTGCAGCGGTGAATGCACAGAGCCGTTTACCTGTAATTGCTACTGTAAAAGCCCCTGACTCTGTGGAGTTCACTGCAAAAAATAAGGGGGCGCATGGCAACATGATCGACATCCGCCTCAATTACCACGGGACAGCAGGCGGTGAGGAAACTCCTGCTGGGTTAGCATTGGTGATCACCCCGATGGCGAGTGGTGCAGGTGCGCCTGAGTTAATGGGGGCCTTGGGTAATTTGCAGGATCGGGAGTTTGATTTCATTGTAAACCCATACACCGATACCACTTCCTTGGATGCTCTTAAGGAGTTCCTATCAGATACGGTAGGCCGTTGGGCGTACAACCAGCAGATTTACGGTCACGCCTTCAGCGCCATATCTGGCACCTATGGGTCATTGGCGGCAGCGGGTGAGTTACGAAATAACCAGCATGAAACCCTGCTTGGCATTTCTGATTCACCTACACCGGCTTACTTGTGGGCGGCAGCGCATACTGGAGCCATTGCACCGAGCTTGCGTATCGACCCAGGCCGACCAACACAAACACTGACGATTAGCGGCGTATTGGCACCACCGCTGGAAAGCCGCCTGATGCTCACCGAGCGAAACAATCTGCTATTCAGCGGGATTTCCACCTTCAATGTGGCTGATGATGGTTCTGTGCAGGTTGAAAAAACGATTTCAACGTACCAGAAAAACAAGTTTGGCGATCCTGATGATAGCTACCTGAACATCGAAACGCTGTTTACTCTGATGTTCGTGACGCGATTCCTTCGGACGCAAATCACGTCTAAATTCGGCCGTATGAAGCTGGCGAATGATGGCACCCGGTTTGTACCAGGCTCCGCAATTGTTACGCCGAACGTTATCCGTGCTGAACTTATCGCGCAATATCGAACGCTGGAGAGGAATGGCTACGTGCAGGATGCTGCTGCATTTGCCAAGTCTTTACAGGTCGAGCGTAACAGCAGCAATACTAAGCGCATTGATGTGTTGTGGACTGGTACGCTGATCGACCAGTTGGAAATTTTCGCATTGCTCAATCAATGGCGTCGGGCAGAAACCGTAGCCTAAGGGGGATTCATGGGAGATACAAGCAATCGCCTGGCCGGTACTGCCTACGTGACCGTTGATGGCGTCACGGTAATGGTTGCAGGCCAGTTCAAGTACAGCGTTTCTAAAGTAGAGCGCACAACGTTAACCGGTATGGATTGGGTTCATGGGTATAAAGAAAAGCCCCGTGCACCGTTTATTGGCTACCAGGGTCGTGATAGTGGCGGAACCTCATTGGAGGGGTTGAACGATGCCACAAACGTTACGGTTGTAGTTGAGCTCGCAAACGGTAAGACGATTATTGGCGAAAACATGTGGTCTGTTAACACGCAAGATGTTGACAGTGAAGAAGCAACCTTCGATATGCGCTGGGAAGGCGGATCGGTCACGGAGTATTAATTATGTTGGAAGAAGCCAAAACTATCACGCTTAAGAAGCCCTTGGAAACGGCGGGGGGCAAGCTCGTATATTCAGAATTAGAACTGAAAGAGCCTGTACTTGTGCAGGCGGAGCAGTTTTACGAGCGCAGAGAGCAAAAGGGGGCGCTCAACGCCATGCGCCTGCTTATCAGCCTGGTTTCTGGCGTACCAGAAGGCCCGTTAGCCAACATGCATTTTACCGATTACAAGCGTTGTGAGGTGTACATGTTGGGTTTTTTGAGCTTCGATCCCTCGAAGGATGGCAGCAGTTAGCCGCTGAGGTAACGAAGTATTATGGATGGGGGCCACAGGATGCGTGGGCCCTGAGCCGTACCAGGTTGAATTTCTGGGCCGAGCAGGCACGCAGGATGAATAAGATAAAGGCAGGCAAAAATGGCTAACTCGTTTGACTTTGAACTGCATGCCGATGATCAAGTTTCGGCTGCTATTCAACGGATTGATGATGTCGTTAAACGGCTAAATCCATTATTGGAAACGACAACCGACAATCTGAAGCTTGGTGGCCAGGACTCTCTTGATGGTTTGGATTCATTGAGCGAACGCCTGTCACAAATATCAACCTTTGCGCGTGATAACGTCCAGTTTATCGGCGATATGGTGCCGCCGTTGAAAATGGTAGGCGAACTGGGGGGGAAGCTTGGCGGGGCACTAAAATTCGGTGCAGCAGGAGCGGCTGCGTACGGTATTGGTAAAGGGGTTGCCTACATGGCTGGCAGTTTGCAGGATGCCAGCCATAGCGCCTATGAGCTAGATGTAGCAGCGAAAAACGCAGGCATGCGGGTTGATGATTTCTCCCGTTTGTCTGGTGCTATGCAGATTTTGGGTATAAACGCCGAATCCGCCAATCAGTCAACCGAGGGATTGTTTTATACATTTAACGAGGCATTGCAGGGTAGAAACAATGGCACTCTTGCTGCGTTACAGCAAATAGGCGTACAGATTGTACAAAATAAAAATGGCACAGCAGACGTGGTGGCTACTATGGAACGCATGGCGCGAGTATTACCCACTCTCACATCAGAAAAACAAAAAACAGTTACTGATGCCATAGGGCTTGATGCAAATCATTTAGCGTTACTGCGTGAAGGGCTCAGGCTCAAGGAATTACTTTCTAAATCGGATAAATTCGGCTTAACTGTTGACCCAGATCTGAGCGGTGAATTAACAGCATTAAGTGGCACCTTTAATGAGTTGGGGGCAGCATATGAAGGGCTTAAAAAAAGGACAAAGAGTGGTATTTTTGAATGGTTGTTATCTGACGGTTCGGTTAAGGATGGCCTGGAGGGTATAACAGATGTACTCTCTAACGGATTGGACAGTATTTCTCTCGGCCACGCAATTGGTTTAAATAGAGGCAAGGAGTCTGAACAATTACGGTGGGGTTATAATAATCCTGAATTTTATAAAACGCTTGGTGAGTGGGATAAAATCGCCCTTGATTATGGCTATATGACTGACGGTTACCGTGATAAGTACCAAGCTTGGCAGCGACCAAACGAAGCAGTTAATCAGCTTCAGGCGGATATTTCAAATAGTGCAGAACCATTTTACGGTTCTGGCGTGTCTTATGAACAACAGAAAAATAATGCGAGGGGGTTGCGGAACAACAATCCAGGTAACGTTAGAGCTGCACCAAATGCTATAGGTTATGATGGTAGTTTCCCAATCTTTGCTTCAGCGAAAGATGGTAATGCTGCTATGGCTCGTCAACTGATGCTTTATGGTGATCGGGGCAATAACACTCTGAATGGCATAATCCATACCTATGCACCCTCCAATGAGAACGACACTCAGGCATATGTCAATGATGTTGCGAAACAAACAGGCTTTGATCCAAGAGCAAGACTTGACCTGAGCTCACCTGAGACTCTCAATAAATTAATGGCTGCAATGATTAAGCATGAAAATGGGTCCCAACCGTTCAGTAACGATGACCTTATGGGTTCTATTCATGATGCAGTGTTTGAGCCTCGATGGAGTGGAAAAAGAGATAAAAATACTTTAATTAATCAACGCGATGGATGGGAGTCATCACTTGCTGGGGATGGTAGTCCAACCCAAGATGCAGGGAAAGCATCAATACTCGCTCCAGTTAGTATTCAGCAAGAGGACCTAAGTAAGGTTTCAGAAGCCATGTCTAAGGCCATCAGTGAGAATAAATTCCAGCTTGAGGTTACCCTGATAAACAGCCAAACTGGTGAGCGACATAAGGTGCAAGCCGATGGTGGTGGCCGAGTTTCTTTACCGATGCAATATAATGGATAGAGGGTGCTATGGGTAGATTATTAAAGGTGTTATTTACTATTTCCTTTTTGCTATTTTCTCATGCGGGATTATCAGCTAATTTAGGGTGTAATTATAGTAATGATGAACACCCTTTTTTTTCGTTCCTCCAACAAAATGATAATAATGGTGAGTATCGTTCTAAAGTCGTTAATGCCTGTCTTGGTAACCGAGATGTGACTTCGTGGATTGCTGATAGTAAAACTGGGGTGGTGACATCTTCAATTAAGCCTAATAAAAATATGGAGTTCTTTTATGTAACAACATTCGACCCGCAAACTGATAAGAGCATGATTGTAGCAGTATATCTCTTGTCAAATGGTCAGCCGATGAAAAAAACGTTAATGGTGGGGAACAGGAATTACGAAAACCCCAAAGCGCTACTTCGGGAGATGTTGCTAGAGGGATTTGATGAATTACATAAGGTTTTATATTTTTCAGTGCCAGCATGGGCCACAAGTGACGCAATTCACTCGTTTTCTGTACCCGTAGATATGGATGCAAGACTTCTTCCTATAAAACCGATATTTGTGACAGATGGTAATTACAAATATATGAATGTCCTGGCAGATGAGTGCCGAGGATGTATTGCGGTGACAAAGATCAAACATGATGATGTTGGAGCATATTTCCCTGTGTTTATGATCGATTGGAAGGGTAATACAGTATGCCAACTGGATACGAGAACTGAAGAATTTGGCGATCTGAAGTGCCTCCCTGCTGGGGTTGATTTTAGGCCTAGATAAGACCGCTTTTCTTGCGAAAAAAATCGTTATTAAAACCCGCCACCTGAGCGGGTTTTTTTATGGGGGGAGTAATGGCACTAATTACAGATGCATTGTCATCTCTGCTGGGGAGTGGGCAGAAATGGAACTGGCAAGCGCATATTCATCCTGCTTCATTTCGTGGGGTGCCATTTGCAATCGTTAGCGGTGAAGGGGTTTTTGGCCGCCGCCAGGCCGTGCATGAATATCCCTACCGCAATACCGCGTGGGTGGAGGACTTGGGGCGTGGTACCAGAAAGTTAACTTTGCGCGGCTTTATCGTGCAGGATAGTTTGGTATATGACGCACCAGATGTCATGACTCAACGAGATTCGCTGGTGGCCGCATGCGAAATGGAAGGGGCGGGTATTTTGGTTCACCCAACGTTGGGTGAATTGACGGTCAGCATTCCAGACGGCGGGTTACGGGTTCAGGACAGCATGGAGACTGGCCGAGCTTTCGAGTTTACGTTAACTGTTATCGAGTCAGGGCTAAAGGTGTTCTCCATCACCGGTAACACTGCTGCCAGTTCCACGGTTAATGCCAATTGGCTACGCACGGCTGCAACATCAGCGGTTAAGTTTATTGCAACGGTTCGCAGTGAACTGAGAACAGTTACCCAAGCTATTAAAACTTTGAAGAATACGGCGGCGTTCTGGGGCGGTTTTGTGCGAGGTACAACCAATGAGGTAACAAACCTCAGTAATGTATTGAAATCAACGTTCGGCAGTGCCCGTTATGGTCGCTACAACAAGGGAACAGTAGGCGGCAGCGTATCTGGTCTAACAGGTGTTGTGACCAGAAAAGAAGACACAAATGATTATGCCGGTCTGGTGCAGATTAAAATGGCTGAAGCGGTCACCGGACGGGCAAAACTGCTAGCTGAAGTCGATGCATTGGAAAATATCAATTCGATTGAGGCGTTCTCGGACGGTGTGAGGGCTATTGTTGATCAGATAATTTTTCTGAGCGGCAGTATTGAAGAAAAAATCCGTATGTTAGAAACGCTTGCGGCATTCCGAAATAACACGTTTTACTCGACAGATAGCGATTCAGCTATTTCAAACAGTGCCACAATTCTAATTTGTACGCTCTCTGCTGGCGCGATGGCCGTAGTTGCCGTTGATTATGAGCCAGACAGCTACGACGATGCGATCGCCATGCTTAACCGCGTGTGTGACACGCTCGATAATGTTTTACTGACAGTGGCTGATTCGGGGAACGATGAGAGCTATCTCAGCCTGTTGAGAACGCGTGATGCGCTTGTTAATGCTTTCACGGTAAAAGGGGCGCAACTCAGTTCATTGACTCAGGTTTCTATGCCTGCATCACTACCCGCACTCACCTTAGCTAACCGGCTCTATCAAGATGGTGCCCGTGCAGATGAACTTATCCAGGCCGTACAGCCGCGACACCCTGCCTTCATGCCATTAACTTTTAGGGCGTTGAGAAAATGACAGATGAGCTGATTCTGAAAGTGGGCAATCGGTTAATTCATGGGTGGGATTCGGTAAGGGTTACGCGTGGCATTGAGCGATTGCCTTCAGATTTCGACTTGTCTCTCATGGACTACTACCCCGGTTCTGGAGAGGAACAACTTGTTAAAAAAGGGGAACCGTGCCAAGTAACGTTGGGAGGCGACCTGGTAATTACTGGCTATATAGACCGCTGGAACCCATCAATATCCAAATCTCGGCATGAAGTCAGAGCTACTGGGCGCAGCAAGTGCCAAGACCTGGTTGACTGCTCGGCAGAGTGGCCGAACAACGTGATCAGCCAAGCCAACGCGCTGCAAATTGCCCAGCGACTGGCCGCGCCCTACGGTATCAGCGTTTCCTCCGATGTAACTGATATGGCTACCGTACCTCAATTTACACTGAATTGGGGCGAGTCGTCACAGGAGGTTATCGATAGGATCAGCCGGTGGGCGGCACTTCTATATTTTGATACCCCTGACGGTAATTTGCTGTTAACCCGAGTTGGTACCCGTAAAGCAGCCAGCGGTGTGGAATTGGGGAAGAATATCGAATATGCCTCATTTACCGATGCCATGGACGAGCGATTTTCAGATTATGTGGGTGTATCGATGTCGATGACTCCGGTAATGGAAATATCACCAAACAGTGGATATTCATCGGTAACGCTTGCCCGAGCTCGTGATCCAGAAGCGGCAGAAATGCGATATCGCAACCGCATAATTATTGTCGAAAGCACCATGATCGCAAATCAGCAGGCGCAAAACTGCATTGATTGGGAAATGAATCGGCGATATGGCCGTTCAAAGCAGCTACAGGTAACGGTTGATAGTTGGCGGGATAGCGAAGGGAAATTATGGGAACCTAATACCCTTATCCCGATCAGTATTTCTAAGTTTGGTTTACGTGACGAACTTTGGTTGCTATCAGAAGTGACGTTTATTCGCGATGGCAACGCAGGTACAACAGCTCGAATGGTATTAATGCCGCCTGCTGCATTCTCAGTTCAACCCTATCAATTTTATAGCCAGATGCTGGAGCTAACCCGATGAACGATGTTATCAGGCAACTGGGAAGACGTGTATCAATGATGCTAGGTATTGGCCGGATCACTGCGCACAATGATTCTGGTGGTGTTCAGGAGGTACAGTATCAAACACCGCTTGAGGTTCGTGATAAAACTCCGCGCATGGCTGAATTCGGCTTTTCATCCGGGTTACCCGTAGGAACGGATGTTGTGTTGGCATTTTTGGGAGGGGATCGCTCAAGTGCGGTGATCGTAGCCAGTAATAACCCATCATTCCGGCATACGGGGCTGAGTTCTGGGGAGACAGTGATTTATAACCAGTGGGGTATGTACGTAAAGCTGACGGAGAAAGGGATTGTGATTGAAGCCCAAGGCAAGCCAGTTGATATCAATAATGCGTCAACTGTCACGGTAAAGGCTACCGAGTCCATTCGCCTTGAAACGCCATCCATATTCTCTACTGGAGACATAACCGATCATTGTGATGAGAACACAGTCACGCTAAAGCAGTTGAGGGATGCATATAACCGCCACAATCACGACGTTAAAAATGTTCAGGGTGGTAGCGAGACGAAAACCAGTGAGAGGCCGAGGGAGATAGTTGAATGAGCGATATCAGTTCTTTTTGGGATGTTGACCGGCTGCGAGCTGAGTGGCGAGAAGGGCAAGGTGACCTAGTATCTGGTAATGACCTGCAAACTGCCATTATCATCAGTTTGTTTACCGATCTTCCGGCCCGGCCTGATGATGATTTTGACGGCAACGATCGCCGAGGGTGGTGGGGCAATGCCGGAGAGGAAAAGGCGGTAGGGTCATTACTCTGGCTGCTGCGTCGTAGCAAACTCACCCCCGCAGTGGCACTTAAAGCCGAAGGGTATTGCAGCGATGCATTATCCTGGCTGGTTTCTGATGGTGTGGTTGCATCTATTGATGTTGCCACACAAATTATATTTCCCCGCCGCTTAAACATTTTTCTCCGCTATCAGCAACCAGGTGCTACAGACAGCACAGATCTGCGTTTCTTTTGGGTATGGGAGCAATAATAAATGCCATTCAAACGGCCCACTCTAACCGAATTACGTGAGCAGAATCGCACACAGTTACAGGCTGAGTTAAGAAAAACCGGCTCCCTGTTGCGATTTTCAAACATGAAAATATTGGCCGATGTTGATGCTGGGATGGCGCATTTACATTACGGCTATCTCGATTACATCGCGCTTCAAGCAACACCTTACACGGCTACAGACGAATGGTTATCTGGCTGGGCGGCTATGAAGTCTGTATATCAGAACGCAGCCACAGCAGCCCAAACGGAAAATTATCAATTTACCGGTACTGTTGGGGCCAGTATTGGCTCTGGGGCCATTCTAAACCGTGGCGATGGCTATCAGTATCGCTTGGATGACGGTGTGGCGATTGGCTCTGATCGCACGGCAACAGGCAAATTGACTGCAATTCTACCTGATATCGTTAATGACCCTACTGGTGGTGGGTATGCGGGTAATGCCCCCACAGGAACTATCCTTACACTTGACACAGCAACCCCTGGAATAGACTCAACGGGCAGGATGATAGAGCCAGCAGTAGGTGGGGCTGATATTGAGGATAAGGAGAATTTCCGGGCTCGTATGCTGCTGGCATATCAAAACCCACCCCAAGGTGGTAGCGATACAGATTATAAGCAATGGGCTCTTGCTGTGCCTGGTGTTACCCGCTGCTGGATAAAGCGTCGCCTGATGGGTGCAGGGACTGTTGGCGTGTATATCATGTGTGACGGCAACGACGAAACAAACCACGGTTTTCCGGTGGGTACTGACGGGATCAGCCAGTTAGATGATTGGGGGGCAGCAAAAGCAACAGGAGATCAGGGGCGTGTAGCTGACTATATTTATCCGTTGCAGCCCGTAACAGCTTTGGTTTACGTCTGCTCCCCGGTTGAAAAAATCATTGGTTTTGAAATCAGCGGGATCAGCAATGTAGGAAGTGATGTAACCACGGCCATCAATAACGCGATTGATAACGTATTTTTTGAAGACGGAAACCCGGACGGGACCGGGAAAATATATATTTCTGATTTGAATCGGGCGATCGGTGATGTGGATGGAACAGCAGGATTTATATTGGTATCACCCAGCGTAAACATTACCTTGGAAGTTGGTGATCTTCCTGTTCGTGGAGAGGTGACCTACACATGAGCCAGTACCCTGCTGAAAGTTATAGTCAGGCGCTGCAATCATTAATTCCTCTGGGCTTGGCGTGGCCACGTGATTCTGGTGCAGTGCAAACTGCGGTGACCCGCGCACTTGCAACCACTTTTGAGCGTAGCGATAGTGACGCCATTTCCCTCTTAAAAGGCGGGTTTCCCGCAACAGCAACCATTTTATTGACCGAGTGGGAAAAATCACTTGGTTTACCTGATGATTGCTCGATTGGTGAAGTAGATACGATTGCAAAGCGACAGTCTGCGGTGGTATCAAAACTCATCAGTACCGGTGGCCAGTCTAAATCTTATTTTATCGGCATAGCTAAAGCGCTCGGATATACGATAACGGTTAAAGAGTTTCGTCAGGCTCGCTCCGGATTATCAGCATGTGGCGACGGCTTAAATGGCGATGACTGGCCATTTGTCTGGCTTGTGGAGGCTGAAGATACAACACTAGTTCGTGCCAGATGCGGGTTATCTTATTGTGGTGACCCATTGGCCTCGTGGGGGAATAAACAATTAGAGTGTCGTCTTTCTTCATTATCACCTTCACATACAATAGTGAAATTTGGTTATATATATTTTGGTTTTAATGAAGAGGGTGTTTACGATGTAACGCCAGAATTTGCTGGAATGTTTGATGTAACTTCCGGACATCTTTCGCAATAAATACAGTTAATATTTAATAAAAATCATTCCTTGAGTGAGGATTAGTCATGCAAAAAATTGGTAGCGTAACGGATACCGCAGATCAGAATGGTGAATTTACGAATGGGAATGTTGCCCAGGGTGTTACGCCTACTGTTCTATTGGCTGAAATATTTAATACATGGCAAAGAGAATTAGTAAATATTGTTGAAGGCTCAGGTATGGTGCTTGACCCGAGTGATTACGGTCAAATATTGAAAGCCATCAATAAATCAGTAGGCCCAGGGCGCTTACTAAGCACTCAGTCTTTTAGAGCATCAGGAACTTACATACCAACACCAGGAACCAAGAAAGTCCGCATCACAATGACAGGTGGCGGCGGTGGTGGTGGCGGGTGTCAGGCATCAAGTTCCGCAGAGACATTTTCTGGTGCAGGTGGTGGTGCTGGGGGAACTATCATAACGACGTTCCTGCTAACAGGCGCTACTAGCTACCCCGTAATAATTGGTGCGGGCGGTGCGGGTGGAAATGGACCTGCAAATGGTTCAGATGGTGGTTCGACAACTTTCGGCTCCCTGGTTGCCACAGGTGGAGGCGGTGCAGGTAAGTCCAGCGCTTCAAATACCGCAGGCGGTAACGGAGGAGTTCCGCTGACGGGAGATATTCGGATAGCTGGTGGATACGGCAACGATGGACAATCTGGTGTGCTATTTCTTACTGGAAGCGGGGGAGCCTCCTACTTTGGAGGCGGTGGTCGTTCCGGTGCAGGTGCGGGAACTGGCGGCGGCGGGGTGAATGGCAGCGCACCAGGGACCGGTGGTGGCGGGGCATACGACCCGGCATACAGTGGGTTATCGGGGCGCGGCGGTAATGGTGCTGCGGGGATTGTGATTATTGAGGAACTATCATGATACAAACAGATAATTATGCCATGTTAGAAACTGATTCCAATTACGTTGAGAATACAATTGTCGCAGATGATAAATTCTCAGTTGTCGGTTTTAAATTAATAAAAATAGAGGTTGATACCTTTTGCCAGTCCGGTATGTATTTTAATGATGTTGATGGTTTATTCTACGATGATGAAAAATTTACCAGTATAAATAACAGCCCAGCAAACAAGTAATAACACTTCATTTTCAATAATTAATGCTGAAGTTATTAAGTTTATTCGCAAAAAAAATGAATAAGAGGACATATGGCTGAGCGCTTTAACACCAAAAACCCACGCCCTTCTAACAGCATGAAGGATCTAAATGATAATGCTTTAGCATACGATGACTTCATAAACAGCGATGCAGATGAGGCTGTAGATAGGTTTAACAAGCCATTCCCAACAGTTCGCAGACAGGTTTCTGATCGTATAGATGAATTGGTGGGGGCCAGCCAAAATGCAATAGAGTCAGCTGATATCGCTAAAGCGGCAGCGCAGAGTGCCACTATTGCTGCAAACCTGTACACAACGCTGGCGCAAGCTCAGAAGGCCATTGAAGACGGATTTATACCGTTAAATGCGATGTTTAACGTTTCTGTGGACTTCGCCTCCACGCCCCCAAGATTCGCAGACCAATATCAAAACGTTAATGGTGTGGCTACGCCAACTGGTGTGAGCTATCCAAGCTCAGAGTCGTTGAATGAAATCACCAAATTGATTAACACCCAAGATTCAGAGAGTGTTGCATTTTCGTTTGAGGATTCTCTCGGGCGCTCATGCGCCATAATTTACGGAGATGGGCGATTTCTTTTGCCTTTAACAATCCAAGAGGAAGTGAAATCAACCAAATCAGCAGACGGCTGGGTTTGGACTGTTAGGGGGGATAACGGAAATATTCTGGCAGGATTCAACGATCGCGGCGAGGCTGTCGGATTTTACACCCCACCAGTTGAAGCCAACGCACCAACAGCCAGAAACGAATCATTATTTTTAACGCCTAACAGCTTTGATGGTGCAACACAAACAGATCGAATAAAAGCTGCTCTGGATTTAATTGAATTTAACGGTGGTGGGACGCTGACGCTGGGCATCGATACTGTTACGGTCCCAAACACGAATACTTGGCTTATATCTGAGTCCTTGTTACTTCCTGACTATACGACGTTGTACATCGATAACTCCAAGTTAAAGCTTCAGAATGGTGTGTTTGATAACATCATCCGCAACAAAGGCATTGTGGTTGATCCAGCCAACCCATATAGCTACGCTTTAAAGCTTAATGAGAATAGAGGAATAAGGATAAAAGGCAGTGGTATTACAACTGCTTTCATAGAAGGCCCTGACGTTCCATACGTAGCGCCGCACCCAGTAACTGGTGGGGCACCCGTTGCGTGGGTTGGTGATGCGTATGGCTGGCGAACACTCGGCATCTTGCTCGCGAACACGAAAGATTACGAAATTTTCAATTTTAAAATGCAAAAAACAACCTGCTGGGCCATTTCTCAAGAACATGGCTGCGATGGGATGTATTTGCATGATCTTGACTTCAACACAACCGTTAAAAATGGAGACGGCATAGACTTTAGGAAAGGGTGTTCTAACGGAAGGGTTGAGAGAATAACGGGTGTAACTGCTGACGATACGATAGCAATGACAGCGCTATTGAATTTTATCGAAACGTATCCGTTTGGTACCTATATTTATCCGCTGCAAGTCGGTGGCGATAAGCCTAGCCCACTGGGTGACAACATTACTAATATTTCTATCTCTGGCGTATCAAGTAAGTCAGCGCATAATCAGGTTCGTATTTTGCCAACTGGCGGATCGGTGATTGATACTGTGAGCATTTCTAATATTGAAGACACTGCCGCAACGGGGGGGAGCCAAGTATTGGTTTCCACTTCATCGTCATACGGCAGGCCTGCATACTTGACAGATATGCGGAATATTGTAGTGAACGGCATTAAGTCTAATTTTTCTCAAAATCCGCTGACCATCAGTGGCCCTTTGATTAACGCCAGATTTAACTCTATTCGACAGGCTAAAGCGGGCGGGAGCCTTTACGTTCAAAGTTCCGCATTCCCGTATGTCAATGTTTCAATTACCAACGCAAAGGCTGTTTAACATGGCGACAAAAATAATTGCCTCAGGAACTGTATTCACTAACTTTATCGGCGCCGATCGCCTGCTTGGCATGTACCCGGGTGCTGCTGCAGCTTACAGTCTGCGCCAGGTGGGTAGTGGTATTTATGCTGGGCCACTCGTCACCATTCGTCGTTCTTCTGACAACTTAACCATGGATTTCTACGCGGTTAACAACGCCGTTAGTATCGATGACGTCAAACTGTTCGTCGGCAGCGGGGATGGGACGGTAGTGACTCTCTATGACCAGACCGGAAACGGCTTGCATGCAACACAACCTACAGCCGGATACCAACCTAAGGTAATATCCGGAGGCACTCCTGTTCTTCTGAACGGTAAGCCTTCAATTATGTTCGACGGTGTCGATGATTTTCTTTCCGTTCCCCAGGCTCTGCCTCAGCAGTTCACTGCGGCAAACGCCAGCCTATCGATGTTCTTCGTTGCAGAAACAAAGACGACCGCATCGTTTACAGTGCTCTCGATGGCTGCCAGGGATTCAACGGTAGCGAATGATAACGATTTGCTGCTGTTCCAGTGCAACGGCCAGTATTCCGGAGTGAATGGAGGGGTGGGGATGTTCCTGCGAATCTCCCGGACTTCCACAGCAATAAAATCTGTCGTATCACCAACAGCCTTGAAAATTGCAGGTCGTTCTGGCGGTGTGATTCGATCCGGATTAACGGCCTTTGCTGTTGATGGGGCTGTGGTGGGCGCGCCTGTCGATATGAATGCTATCGCAATGCACCTGGAACAGGCGACGATTGGTGCTACGCGCAGGGGGATAAATCCAACTACTGAGGGTTCAAACCCCAATAGTAAAATCGCTGAAATCGTCATCTATCCAAGTGATAAGGGAGCAGTTAATCAGGGGATCATCGGCAACATGGCAAGCTATTACAACACCATTTGAAGAGAAAAGGCCGGGAACTACCCGGCCAGATATTGCTGTTGTTTAGAACATTTTTTGGAACATGGGAACAAGCAACTTATTCCCATACTCGCTTAAATGGTCATCATCGTAATAGATTGGCCTGCCATCATGTACGCTTTCACATGTGCCATTTTTGCACAGCAGCGGTAATGGGTTAAGTATCTTTATGCCACACTTTTCTGCTGCCTTGTCTTGGGCAGCCCATACAAACGAGTGACGCTTCATATAATCTGTTTGGCTTAAAGAAATATGTGGAGTTTCCTTGCCAAACATCATCGCTCTAGATAACGTTTTTGGAACATCAAACATCATCTCCGGGATAGGGCGAACCATAAACACCGGGCGAGTTGCAGCAATTTCGCATGCCGTATTAATCAGCCCCTTTTCAAATTCACTCAAAAATTCAGGGGTTGGAGTGCGGTAAACGGAGGAGAAGTAGACGATCGGCGTATTCATCTTTTCTACAATGTTATGTTGTCCAAATGCATATGCTGAAGTTCTGTTTATGATGACCACAGGTATGGATTTATCCATAGTGGCCAGCTTCTTTTTTTCCCACTGATTGTACTCAAAGCAATGCTGGTTATCAGGGGCTTCACCTGGAATAACTTTCGCACTATAGATGGTTGGGCAGTTCGCGTAAGTCAGGTCTAACACGCCATCACTCTTTGAAGGAAGTGCAGCCTCAACCGCAGTTGTCATAGCGTCAGCATGGCTATCACCAACAACAATCGCCTTGATATCACTCCCACCATACACACAGGCATTGGAGGTTGAGCCTGATGTCGAGAAGCACTTATCCCGGTTAGGTTTGATGTTGTAGCTTTCGTTTGCGATGAGATCAATCTGCGCAGGGACGCGGCTTGAAAAATTAAATTTATAGATGGCGAGTGATGCTACGCTGATTATCACCATGCATAGAACTATTGTTAATGCGTTGCCCCATGGTGTTTGTTTTGATAACCCTTTGCGAGTTGGGTTTTCAATCAGACGGAGGGACAGTTCGCCAAGTACGAGGCTGACGATGATCCCGATTACTATCCACTGCCACTGGTGCGCAGTTTCAGTGTATGTCAGCAAAACTACTACCGGCCAATGCCAAAGGTAGATCGAGTAGGACGATACGCCCAGTCGTTCTGCTATGAAATTGGACGTAAATATTGAGTTTTGGCGGGCAGCACCGAGGACGAGCATTGCCCCAATAACAGGAACTGCTGCATACAAGCCCGGCCACGCAAGTGAAGAGCTAAAAAGCACAATTGACGCGATAATCAGAATAAAGCCAAGTAGCTCGATCTGTTTGGCTTTTGGCGCTGAAAGTGCGGTATTGCGAGTCACCCACCAGACTGCACCGCCAGCCAGCATTTCCCATGCACGTGTAGGCAATAAGAAAAATGCAGCTGCTGGTGTTTTAAAGGCCAGATAGCTTGACAGTGCAAAGGAAAGAATGCAGCCAGCAAAAATAACGAATTTAATCCCATTCGTTTTCCAGAAACGCCACATTACCATGAGAGCGATTGGTAATATTACATAGAACTGCCATTCAACGGACAAAGACCAAGTATGAAGTAGCCATTTCTCATGTGACGCAGCATCGAAGTATCCTGCTTCCCTCCAAAACTTCACATTTGAAATGAAGAAAATTGCTGATAATGCATGGGTAGAGAGTGTTTTATAGTCTGCGGTTGTCAGCCAAAACCAACCTAAAACTAACAGACACAGACACAAGGCAAGGAGTGCGGGGATGATCCTCCTGGCTCGTGCAAGGTAAAACTTCCAAATAGAAAACTTGTCTGCCTCAAGGCCGTTGACGATGATTTGCGTCATCAGGAAGCCAGAGATGACAAAGAATACATCTACGCCTACAAAGCCACCGCTGAAGCCAGGGATGCCAAAATGAAACAACACAACTGCGATGACAGCCCAGGCTCTAAGTCCATTAATGTCATGCCGAAAAGTCCTTGCGTTTGAAGACATAATCTTACTCGATTGGAAATGTGATGGTGCTTGTTAGTAGAGTGCGAACATTTTGCTACAAAAACTGACATTCACCTATACCTTGATGAACTTATGAGAGTTTAATGATTATGCTGAAATCATGGGGGAGGTGATTTTTGTGTACATATGTGAGTACATATTTATTATTTAAATTGAGGTTAGTGTGTTGTTTTTATTGTTTTATTTTTCTATTGTTAGTTATATCCATTTAACTAAGGGGACACGGCGGGCGCAGTATACCCATTTTTGCGCTTGGGTTTAAGGGGCTATTGGTCTGATTGCCTGAAATATAATCGGTTTTCTCCCGTTATGCCCCATTTTCCCGATTATCCACCTTTTACTGTGCCGCGAACGGGTTGGAGAAGTTTTATTCGCGGTCTGATTTATCCGTGAGTTCCTTCCTGGGTTGATTCTCCCGTTGTGCCTTCAACCGTTCTGCCTTGGCCTTGTCACTCATATCGTTACGGATCTGCGCATGGCTGATTAGCGCGAAGATAAAGCTGCCGCCGATGATATTGCCCGCCAACGTCGGGATGGCGAACGGGTAGAAGAACTCCTGCCAAGGGAGTGCGCCGCTAAACACCAGGTACAGGATCTCGACGGAACCGACCACGATATGGGTCAGATCGCAAATCGCCACCAGGTAGGTCATCAGTACGATCACCCAGATTTTGGCAGCCCTGGCCGAAGGGAACATCCACACCATCGTGGCGATGATCCAACCCGCCAGGATGCCGTTGGCAAACATCTCTCCCGGGGTGTTATGCATGATTTCCTGTGACAAGCTGGTGAAGGCCGCACGGGTATTCTCATCAAAAATAGGCATATAGATAAATGCCAGCGCGGCCAGGCCAGTGCCGAGCAGATTCCCCAACAGCACTATCCCCCACAGGCGGAACAGAATGACGAAGTTCTTCGGCGTCGGTTTATGCATGATGGGCAACACTGCAGTGACGGTGTTTTCCGTAAACAGCTGCTGGCGAGCCATGATGACGATGATAAAGCCGAAGGTATAGCCGATGTTCTCGATAAAAAATCGGCTTGGGTCGTCCGGTAGCCGTGCGTGAAAAATTCCTTTAGCTGCCAGAGAAGCCCCCATCGACAAGCCGGCGGCCAAGGCTGACAGCAATAGCGCCAGCCAGTCACGCTCCAGTTCTTTCTCCCCCTCCATGCGGATTTGTTCATGCACGGCAGCGGCGCGCGAGGGCAGTTTTTCCTCATCGACCTCAATGGTGGATTTGCCCCGATCGTGCTCTTCGCTTTCGACCTTGACGCTGTTTTCATCGCTGTTGGCTGGACGATCTGGTTTTGTGCTCAATGGTCATTCTCCTATTGGCTGATAACTAAAGCGTAGTTGCTGATGGGGCGAAGGAAAGTGCGCCGGAAAAATGATGAAAAAGTAACGAAATTTTAACGTTGATGATTTTTTCTACGCAATTTTGATCTGATGCGCAATATTACCCCTAATGGAGTACATCCAAGCCAGGCTGCGGGCTACGAGCGCACTGTGGCTTATGCTATGATTCGCTATCCCAAAGAAAAATATGAGTCC
This sequence comes from Serratia sp. JSRIV006, assembly GCF_019968685.1. NCBI lineage: Bacteria > Pseudomonadati > Pseudomonadota > Gammaproteobacteria > Enterobacterales > Yersiniaceae > Serratia > Serratia sp. JSRIV006. The sequence continues at coordinate 3,937,066 of NZ_CP074137.1, read as the reverse complement.
TCCATGCTGGAAGCCAAAAATCTTAGTTGTGTACGAGATGAACGAACTCTGTTTGACAGGTTGAGTTTTTTGGTGAGCCCGGGCGACATTATTCAGGTGGAAGGCCCTAATGGCGCTGGCAAAACCAGCTTGCTGCGTATTTTGGCCGGGTTGGCGCAGCCAGACGCAGGCGAAGTGCTGTGGCAGGGCGAAAATACGCGCCATCGCCGTGAGCAATATCATTTGGACCTGCTGTTTCTGGGGCACCAGCCAGGGATTAAATCCATGCTGACCCCGTTTGAGAATTTGCAGTTTTACCAGGCGGTTAGCCAGTCATCCGATCGTCAGGCCATCTGGCAGGCGTTGGAGCAGGTAGGCTTGGTCGGTTATGAGGATTTGCCGGTGGCGCAGCTTTCCGCCGGGCAGCAGCGGCGCGTGGCGCTGGCACGGCTCTGGCTCAGCAAATGCCCGCTGTGGATCCTGGATGAACCCTTGACGGCCATAGACAAGCAGGGCGTGTTGGAGCTGACCGCGCTGTTTGAGCAACATGCGCAACAGGGCGGTATGGTGCTGCTAACGACGCATCAAGATTTAACCGGTACACGGCAGGCGGTAAGGAAAATTCGCCTGACACAGACCAGCGCGGAGATCGCCTGATGTTCTTCATCATACTGCGGCGGGAACTGAAAATTGCCTTTCGTAAAGGCTCCGAGATCGTCAACCCGCTGTGGTTCTTCCTGATCGTGATCACGCTGTTTCCCTTGGGCGTTGGGCCAGAACCGCAATTGCTGGCGCGTATTGCGCCGGGGATTATTTGGGTAGCGGCGCTGTTAGCCTCGTTGCTTTCGCTGGAGCGATTGTTCCGTGATGACTACCTCGATGGCTCTTTGGAACAGTTATTGTTATTGCCAACGCAGCTGCCAATGACGGTGTTAGGCAAAGTGTGTGCTCACTGGGTAGTGACCGGATTGCCGTTGTTGATCCTGTCGCCGTTGGTGGCGCTGCTGCTGTCGCTGGATGTGAATACCTGGATGGCGATGGCGCTGACCCTGCTGCTGGGTACCCCAACGCTGAGCCTGATTGGCGCTATCGGAGTGGGGTTGACGGTGGGGCTACGCAAAGGCGGTGTGCTGCTGAGTTTGCTGGTGCTGCCGCTGTATATTCCGGTACTGATTTTCGCTACCGCGGCGATAGATGCCGCCTCGATGGGGATGCCGATCGACGGTTACCTGGCCATCCTGGGCGCGATGCTGGCGGGCAGCATCACGCTGGCGCCTTTCGCCACCGCAGCTGCGTTGCGTGTAAGCGTACACTAGCTGGAAATTTAATCGCGGATGAATGCCTATTAAGAGCTTTTCCGTGCGCAAGACTTTCGCCGTTCTGCCATCAGGGAGCGGTTACTGAATGATTTCTTACCGTGAGCAATGACGACAATGTGGAAATGGTTACATCAATTTGCCAAGCCGGAACGGCTGTACCATGTCTGTGGCCGCTTTGTCCCCTGGTTGGGGATAGCGGGCGCCATCTGTCTGCTGATCGGCTGGGTGTGGGGCTTCGGTTTCGCACCTAAAGATTATCAACAGGGTGACAGCTTCCGTATCATGTACATTCATGTTCCGGCGGCTATCTGGTCGATGGGCATTTATGGCTCGATGGCGATAGCGGCGTTTATCGGCCTGGTCTGGCAGATGAAAATGTCCGATACCGTGGTCGCGGCCATGGCTCCGGTCGGTGCGGTGTTCACTTTTATTGCTCTGGTCACCGGATCTGCCTGGGGCAAACCGATGTGGGGCACCTGGTGGGTGTGGGATGCTCGCCTGACCTCGGAGCTGGTGTTGCTGTTCCTTTATATGGGCATCATTGCGTTGTATAACGCTTTCGACGATCGCCGCCTGGCCGGACGAGCCGCCGGTATTCTGGTGCTGGTAGGGGTGATCAACATTCCGATTATTCACTTTTCGGTCGAATGGTGGAATACCCTCCACCAGGGCTCAACCAATATGCAGCAGAGCATTGCGCCAAGCATGCGTTACCCGCTGCGTTGGGCGATCTTCGGTTACCTGTTGTTCTTTATTACGCTGACCTTGATGCGCCTGCGCAATCTGATCCTTTTCCAGGAACGTCAGCGCCCTTGGGTCGCCGAATTAGTTAGCAAGGAGCGTCAGTCATGAATGCTGCATTCAGTTCCTGGCAGGCGTTTTTCGCCATGGGCGGTTATGCGTTTTACGTTTGGTTGGCCGTGGCCGTAACCCTGCTTTCCCTGTTGGGGCTACTGGTCCACACCCTGTGGCAGCGTAAGCAGCTACTGGCCGAAGTCAGCCGCCAGGCGTCGCGTGAACGGCGGATCCGCCAGTCACAACAGTCAAAGCAATCCGCGGCTACACCGCAGCCTGTTAACTCGCGGGAGAAATCACAGTGAATCCACGTCGTAAAAGCCGCCTCTATCTGGTCATTGTCGTACTGATTGGTGTCGCGCTCACCGCCACGCTGATGTTGTATGCCTTGCGCTCCAATATCGACCTGTTCTACACCCCGAGCGAGATCCTGCAAGGCAAGGGTGAAAAGCATGAAAAACCGGAGGTGGGCCAGCGCCTGCGTATCGGTGGCATGGTGATGCCTGGCTCGGTCAAACGCGATCAGCAAAGCCTGCAGGTGAGCTTCAAGGTATATGATGCCCACGGAGCCATCGAAGTAACCTACAACGGGATTTTGCCGGATCTGTTCCGTGAGGGGCAGGGCGTTGTGGCACAGGGCGTGCTGGGGGAAGGTAATGTGGTCAACGCGCGTGAAGTGCTGGCCAAACACGATGAAAAATATACGCCACCAGAAGTCGCGGATGCCATGAAAGAGAATCATAAAAGCCCGGCCGCTACCTATAGCAGTTCGCCGGACGGGGGCAACAAGTCATGATGCCGGAACTTGGAAGTTTTCTGCTGTGCCTGGCGTTGGCGATTTCGTTGCTGCTGAGCATTTACCCGCAATGGGGAGCGGCGCGCCAGGATACGCGCATGATGGCGGTAGCCCGCCCGTTAACCTATGGCATGTTTATCGCCATCGCCCTGGCATTTGCCTGCCTGGTGTATGCGTTTATTACCAATGATTTTACCGTCTCCTATGTAGCCGCCAACTCCAACACCAAGCTACCGGTGTATTACCGCATTGCGGCAACATGGGGGGCGCACGAAGGTTCCCTGCTGCTGTGGGTGTTGCTGCTGAGCTGCTGGTCACTGGCGGTTGCCATGTGCAGCCGTGCAATGCCGCAGGATGCCGTAGCGCGTGTGTTGTCGGTGATGGGGATGATCACCGCCGGGTTCTTGCTGTTCATCATTATGACCTCCAACCCGTTTACCCGCACCTTGCCGAGTTTCCCGATCGACGGGGGCGACCTTAACCCGCTGTTGCAGGATATCGGGCTGATCTTCCACCCGCCGTTGCTGTATATGGGCTACGTGGGTTTCTCGGTGGCCTTTGCCTTCGCCATTGCCTCACTGATGGCCGGGCGGCTCGATACGGCCTGGGCTCGTTGGTCGCGTCCGTGGACTACGGCGGCCTGGGTCTTCCTGACCATGGGCATCGTGTTGGGATCGGCGTGGGCTTACTATGAGCTGGGCTGGGGCGGCTGGTGGTTCTGGGATCCGGTCGAAAACGCCTCCTTTATGCCATGGCTGGCCGGTACGGCTTTGATGCACTCGCTGGCGGTCACCGAAAAACGTGGGACCTTCAAAGCCTGGACGGTGCTGCTGGCGATCACGGCCTTCTCCCTGTGTCTGTTGGGCACCTTCCTGGTGCGTTCCGGCGTGCTGGTTTCCGTTCACTCCTTTGCCTCCGATCCGGCGCGCGGGATGTTTATCCTCGCCTATCTGGTGATCGTGATTGGCGGCTCGCTGTTGCTGTATGCCGTGAAGGGCGGGCAGGTGCGTAGCCGGGTGCAGCATGAAACCTTCTCGCGGGAAACCTTCCTGCTGGGCAACAACGTCCTGCTGATCGCCGCCATGCTGGTGGTGTTGCTGGGGACCTTGTTGCCGTTGGTGCATAAACAGTTGGGGCTGGGCAGTATTTCCATCGGCGAGCCTTTCTTCAACACCATGTTTACCTGGTTGATGGCACCGCTGGCGCTGCTGTTGGGCATCGGGCCGTTGGTGCGCTGGCGTCGTGACGAACCCACCAAGCTCTGGCGTCGCCTGGGCGTGGCGCTGGTGATCACGCTGGTGCTGTCAATCCTGCTGCCTTGGCTGCTGCAAGACAGTATCGTCGGCATGACGGTGGTTGGGCTGATCATGGCCATCTGGGTGATCCTGCTGACTCTGAGGGAGCTGCATGAGCGAGCCACCCATCGCCACGGATTCTGGCAGGGGCTCAGGCACCTTTCCCGTAGCCATTGGGGCATGGTGTTAGGCCATCTGGGCGTGGCGGTCACGGTGATCGGGATCGCCTTCAGCCAAAACTACAGCGTTGAGCGTGATGTCCGCATGAAAGCCGGTGATAGCGTGGAAATTCACGACTATCGCTTCATCTTCCGCGACGTTCACGATATCCGCGGTTCAAACTACACCGGCGGTGTCGGGATTATCGATGTCACCCGCAACGGTAAGGCAGAAGCCACCCTGCATGCGGAAAAACGTTATTACAGCGTGGCGCGCAGCATGATGACGGAGGCCGCCATCGACGGTGGCCTGACGCGCGATTTGTACGCCGCGTTGGGTGAAGAGTTGGACGATGGCTCCTGGGCCGTGCGGCTTTACTACAAACCTTTTGTCCGCTGGATCTGGTTCGGTGGGGTGTTTATGGCGATCGGCGGCGTGCTATGTATTCTTGATCCGCGCTATCGCATGAGCAAAAAACTCAAACGTGAAGCCAAACAAGGGGGGCAGGCATGAACCGCAAACTGTTATTTATTCCGTTAATCCTGTTCCTGCTGTTGGTGGTGGCTTTGTTGGTACAACTGACGCGTAACGCCGGCGGGGAAGATCCCACCATGCTGGAGTCTGCGCTGATTGGTAAACCGGTGCCGACCTTCAAGCTGGAATCCCTGGAACATCCAGGTAAAACCTTCGATCAGGCGGTGCTGCGCACGGGCAAACCGATATTGTTGAACGTGTGGGCGACCTGGTGCCCCACCTGCCGGGCAGAGCACGAGTATCTCAATACTCTGGCGGCCAAAGGCATCCGCGTAGTCGGGCTAAACTATAAAGACGATCGCCAGAAGGCGGTGGTGTGGCTCAATCAGTTGGGTAACCCTTATGCGCTGAGCCTGTACGACGGCGACGGCATGCTGGGGTTGGATCTCGGCGTGTATGGTGCACCGGAGACCTTCCTGATCGACGGCGAAGGCATTATCCGCTACCGCCACGCCGGGGACATGAACGAGCGTGTCTGGCAGCAGGAAGTGTTACCGCTGTACCGTAAATATGGGGGCGACGCATGAGGCTGATAACCTTACTGGTGGCGGCATTGCTAAGCTGGAGTGCTGCTGCGGCCATCGATACCTACAAATTCAATTCGGTGGAGCAGGAACAGCAATACCGTGAGTTGACCGAACAGTTGCGCTGCCCTAAATGCCAGAACAACAGCATTGCCGATTCCAATGCCATCATCGCGGCGGATATGCGCACCAAGGTGTATGAGCTGATGATGCAGGGGCAAGACAAGCAGCAGGTCATCGACTATATGGTGGCGCGCTACGGTAATTTTGTGACCTATGAACCCCCGGTGACGCCAGCAACCTTGATCTTGTGGGTCGGGCCGCTGCTGTTTGTGCTGATTGGCGGGGCGGTGGTGATACTGCGCACTCGTCAACGGCGGGTGGGCGTAGTCAACGAGGAATTCTCCGAGCAGGAGCAGCAGCGTCTTGCGGCGTTGTTGAAAGAGACTGACAGGAAGAAACCCTAATGGCTTTTTGGCTGATAATTATAGTGCTGTTGGTCGGTGCGAGCGCGTTGCTGGTCGTGCCTGCGATGCGCCAAGGAAAAGAAAGTACGGCGGCCAGCCGCGATACGCTCAACAAGGCGTTCTACCAGGATCGCCTTGACGAGCTGGCACAAGATGAAGATCAAGGGGTAGTTGCGGAACGCCCGGAGCTGGTCAAAGAGCTGCAACAGAACTTGCTGAACGATATTCCTGGGCAACCGGATGAGCAGTCTGCACGGCCTATCAATCGTTGGGCTTTAGTGCCTGGCGTGATGGTGTTGGTGGTGGTATCGGTTGGCTTTTATCTGAAAACCGGCGGTTTGGCTCAGGTTATGGCCTGGCATCAGGTAGAATCCCAAATGCCGGAACTGCGTGCGCGGGTGGCGAATGAGCGTGCCCAACCGCTGAGTATGGAAGAGATCGCCCGTCTTGGCTTGGGTTTACGCACCTCGTTGCAGGACGATGACAGGAACCTGAACGACTGGCTGATGCTTGGCCGTGTCGGGATGGCATTGAATAATGCCACCACCGCGACCCAGGCTTTTGCTCGAGCTTACAGCCTGGATCCGACCAATATGGAAGTGCGCCTGGGCTATGCCGAAGTGCTGACGCGCTCTGGCGATCCGGAAGACAACAAGCAGGCCACCGCAATGCTGCGCACCATGGTGGCAGAAGATCACACCAACGTGCGCGTACTGAGCCTGCTGGCGTTCAACTCCTTTGAGCAGGGCGATTACCAACAGGCGATCGGTGCCTGGCAGGTAATGTTGAAACTGTTACCTGCCGATGACCAGCGTGTTGCAGTGATAAAGCGCAGTATTGAACAAGCAAAAGTTCAGGTGGGCGCAGAAACTGTTAAACTCTCCGTCACTGTCACGCTGTCGCCAGAGGCGGCAAAAGCATTACCACAACAAGGAACGCTGATCGTTTCGGTTACCGATGGCACCAACCCGGTGCCGGTAGCGGTCAAGCAATTGCCACTGAGTCGTTTCCCGCTATCATTCACATTGGATGACAGCAACGCCATGATGCCTGAGCGGCTGCTCTCGGCTCAGCAGAAGGTGAAGGTGCACGTCAGGCTGTCACAGGATGGTTTGGCAACGCCACAGGCGGGCGACTGGTTTGGCGATAGTACGCTGCAAGCCTATAGCGGCAAGGAACAGGTCAGCGTTCAGATTGATAAACAGGTTCCCTGATAAAAAAGAATCCAAGGGTTTTCATGGAGATAAATATGAACTTTCGCCTGACTGGGCTGGCTTTCGCAACGGTGTTATTGGTAGGCTGTGCCAGCTCGCCTGGTGACGATCCGCAAGGGCGTTCCGACCCTCTTGAAGGGTTTAACCGGGCGATGTTTAACTTCAACTATAACGTGATGGATCCCTACGTGCTGCGCCCGGTTGCGGTGGCATGGCGTGATTACGTCCCGATGCCTGCGCGTAATGGCTTGAGCAACTTTACTTCCAACCTGGAAGAGCCGGCCAGCATGGTGAACGAATTTCTGCGTGGTAACCCTTATCAGGGCATGAAGCACTTCAACCGTTTCTTCCTCAACACCCTGTTGGGGATGGGCGGGTTGATCGACGTGGCCAGTATGGCTAACCCGAAACTGGCGCGTGAAGAACCACGCCGCTTCGGTGGCACCTTGGGGAACTACGGCGTAGGTTACGGCCCGTATGTCCACTTACCGGTCTACGGCAGCTTCACTATTCGTGAAGACGGTGGCGATTGGGCGGATAGCGTTTATCCGGTGCTGAGTTATCTCACCTTCTGGATGTCGGCGGGGAAATGGGTAGTGGAAGGGGTTGAAACCCGTGCTCAACTGCTGGATTCCGATGGGTTGCTGCGCAACTCTTCCGATCCCTATGCGATGGTGCGTGACGCCTATTTCCAACGCCATGACTTCCTGGCGAATGGCGGGGTGCTCAAGCCGCAGGAAAACCCGAATGCCAAGGCGATCCAGGGCGATCTGGACGAGATCGACTCCGCCAACTAAGGATTGTTCTTTCAACTTATCCTGTGGTGAATACCGTTTGAAAAAGGATCCCGGAAGTGTAGGGATCCTTTTTTATTTATGTAAATGATAATCATTTTTATTGATGATTTTCTGGGATGGCGCGGCAGTAAATGCTAAAATCTGCGCCAGGCGACTGCCGCTGGTGACTTGGAAGGCAGAGCCCGTGGCTTGGGAACCGGCTTGTGTGGCACAAGGAACGTTTATAGCGGATTGCAGCATCATCTTTACCGCGTTTTGTACCCTCTTTCCTGCCGGTTTTCTGCTGCCGCGATATTTTCGCTGTGATGTGCACGGAGAACGCCAATATGGACCTACTTTCTTCAGGCAATGCCCCTTTCTTGATCGCTCTGCTCCTGCTGCTGTTTATCGGCATGCTGGAAACGCTGGCGGTGTTTCTCGGTGCTTCCCTTTCCAGCCATTTCGATGCGGCTATAGACTCCCATCCGGATATTACCCTGGGTGAGAACGTTTTCGCCCAGGGTCTGAGCTGGCTGCATATCGGGCGTTTGCCGCTGCTGATCATCATCGTGCTGTTTCTCGGCGGTTTTTCACTGAGTGGCCTGATACTGCAATGGCTGGCAGGCGGTGAACTACCGGTGTGGCTGGCGGTGATCGTTGCCTTTATCGTCGCTGTGTTCAGCGTACGCTGGTGTGGCCGCGGCATTGCTCGCTACTTGCCACGTGACGAAAGCAGCGCCGTTTCCACGGACAGCTTTATTGGCCGGATGGCAATCATGACTGGCGCAACGGCCACGGCTGGCTCCCCGGCAGAAGCCAGATTGACTGACGAGCACGGGCGTACCCATTACATTTTGATCGAGCCGGATGAGGCGGACGCCGCCTTTGTGCGTGGAGCCAAGGTGCTGGTTACGGCGCGCATCTCCGGGTCCCGCTTCAGCGGTAGCGCCAACCCTTGGCCGGACCTGCTGTGAACGCGGTTTTAACGGAATTATTTTGATAATACTGATGGAGAGGTAGCCCTAGTGATAATTAGTGATGGTCTTACGTTTTGGGGTTCGATTGCGGGTGGTATCTTTGTCGTCCTGCTGATTATCGGACTGATTTTTTCACGTCTGTATCGCCGCGCTTCGGCGGAACAGTCGTTGGTACGTACCGGTCTGGGCGGTCTCAAGGTGGTGCTGAGCGGTGGTGCCATCTCCCTGCCGGTGTTTCATGAGATTGTTGAAATCAACATGAAGACCCTGAAGCTGGAGGTCAGCCGTGCCATGCACGACAGCCTGATCACCAAGGACAGAATGCGCGTCGACGTGGTGGTGGCATTTTTTGTCCGCGTGCAACCGACCATTGAGGGGATCTCCACTGCCGCACAGACTTTGGGCCAGCGTACGCTGTCACCGGAAGATCTGCGCCAACTGGTGGAAGACAAGTTTGTTGATGCCCTACGCTCCACCGCAGCGCAGATGACCATGCAAGACCTGCAAGATACGCGCGAAAACTTCGTGCAGGGCGTGCAGAGCACGGTATCCGAAGATCTGGCGAAAAACGGCCTGGAGCTGGAAAGCGTATCGCTGACCAACTTTAACCAGACCTCGAAAGAGTATTTCGATCCTAACAACGCCTTCGATGCCGAAGGGCTGACCAAGTTGACGCAGGAAACCGAACGCCGTCGTCGCGAGCGTAACGAAGTTGAGCAGGACGTGGAGGTCGCCGTACGCGAGAAAAACCGCGATGCCATGGCACGCAAGCTGGAGATCGAGCAGCAGGAAGCCTTCATGTCGCTTGAGCAGGAGCAGCAGGTCAAGACCCGCAGCGCCGAGCAAAGCTCCCGGATCGCCACCTTCGAAGCGGAGCGCCGCCGCGAGGCCGAACAGAGCCGCATCTCCGCCGAGCGCCAGATCCAGGAGGCGGAAATCGAGCGTGAGCAGGCGGTACGGACCCGTAAGGTAGAGGCGGACCGTGAAATCCGCGTCAAAGAGATCGAGCAGAATAAAGTCACTGAAATGGCCGCCATCGAGCAGAAAAAAGTGACGGAAATCGCCGAACAGGATAAGGCCATCGCCATTGCTGCCAAGTCCGAGCAGCAGTCCCAGGCTCAGGCGCGCGCCAATGACGCGTTGACCGAAGCGGTGAAAGCGGAGCAAAACGTGGAAACCACGCGCCAGACTGCCGAAGCCGATCGTGCCAAACAGGTTGCTCTGATTGAAGCCCGTCAAGGGGCAGAAACCGAGGCGATGCAACTGACGCTGAAAGCCCGTGCGGAGAAAGAGGCCGCTGAACTGCAGGCCGCTGCCATCATTGAACTGGCCGAAGCCGCACGTAAGAAAGGCTTGGCAGAGGCGGAAACCCAGCGTGCGTTGAACGAAGCGGTCAACATGCTTTCCAGCGATCAGACCAGCCTGAAGTTCAAACTGGCACTGCTGCAGGCACTGCCGGCGATCATCGAGAAGTCCGTTGAGCCGATGAAGGCCATCGAAGGCATCAAGATCATGCAGGTGGATGGGTTGAACCGTTCTGGCGGTATCGCAGGGGCGACGGCGGCTTCGGTCGGCGGCGGCAACCTGGCCGAGCAGGCGATGTCTGCCGCGCTCGCTTACCGCACGCATGCACCGGTCATCGATTCCCTGTTACAGGAAATCGGAATCAGCGGTGGTTCATTGCAGGCGTTGACCGCTGCTTTGCCGCAGGCGCAGCCAGTTGCTCCGGTGGCGGAGCCTGACGCTGTAGTCGTTCAAGAAGAAATTACGGAACAAAAGCCGGAGTCGTATGCTCCGTCGACTGAGCACAGCATCACGACGGTAAGCCTTTCCTGAGTTACGACTGGATGGGGTTAATAGAATAAAAAACGGCGGGATAATCCCGCCGTTTTTACGTTTCTGTCCAGGAAAACAGATTAGAAACGGTAGTTGAAGCCAGCACCGTACAACCAGGCTGAACCCTTCGATTCGAAGGTATATGGGCCTTCTTTGATGGTGACTTTCTGGCCGTGCATGTAGGACACACCCACGTCGACAGAAGCGTCTTTATTGAACGCGTAAGTGGTACCGGCGCTGATCCAGGTGCGATCCTGATCCGGGATTGAGATAGAGCGGTTTTGTGCCGGAACCGGGCTATCATCGAAGGCGATACCGCCACGGAAGGTCCAGTTATCGTCGTAGAAGTAGGTGGTACCCAGCGCGATACGGTAAGCGTCACGGAAGCCTTCATGCTTCTGGAACAGCGTTTTGCCGTTGCTGTCTGTCGCTTTCAGCTCCTGGAACTGGCTCCAACTGGTGTAGGCCATGCTGTAGTGGATCGCCCACTGCTGTGCCACTCGGTTATACCCGGAGACCTCCCACATTTCTGGCAGGTTCAGGGTCAGAGAACCCGGGACGTTGTTACCGTCGGTCCCCATTGGTAGGCCAAACTGCCCGAGCAGGCCGTTATAGGCGGAAGGCAGGCTGCTGCGGTAGTCACCGTCAAAGTCGATTTTCACTTCAGAGCGGTAGGTGAAGCCGTAACGGTTTCTGTCGTCTACTTGATACAAGATGCCAGCGTTCCAGCCGTAGCCCCACTTGTTACCTTCCAGATGAGAGATCTGAGTATCGGCAGGGATCCTGGCTACCTGGCCAGCCAGCGCCGGAGGCAATTTGCCGGAGCCTGCCAGCAGCAGTGGTAAATCGCCGGCGAAGCGATCGATCTTGGCTTTGGCATACACTGCATCGAAGCCCAGACCGAAGCTGAATTGTTGGTTCAGACGGTATGCGAGGCTCAGGTTGAGGTTTGCCGTGGTCAGGTCGGTAGTCCCGCCGACGGAGCCAGCGGTGTAGCCTTCGTTGTATTCGGTGGCCAGGCCATAGTTGCTGGTCACAGAACCGCCAACGGCCCATTGGTCATTCAGCGGTTGGATGTAGTGCAGGTTGGGTACCCAGGCGGTCGGGGCAATGTTCTTCGCATCCAGGCTGCGGCCTGAAGGTGAGGTGCCGGTAATGTTAACGTCTGGGTCAATAAAAACGGCGCCCGCAGAGAAAGAAGGGCGGTCAAACATCATCATGGTCGCCGGGTTACGGCTTGCTGAGGCTGCGGTATCCGCCACTGCGCCTTCGCCAGAATAGGCTCGCCCTAAACCAACTGCCGAGAACTCGTTCAGCTGGAATCCTGCGGCATACACGTTCGAAGAAATAATTGCCACTGCAGCTGCGAGAGCTGATTTAGTGAATAGGTTTTTCTGGCTCATGACCAAAACCTCATTTTATGTGTTTATTATTTAAACAATGTTACACAAAGTAACATGGAGCGCGCGATTGTAGGGTCCGTTATCAATCTGACAAATCAGACCAGTGGCTGAATTATAGGTCCGACCTGTTAAGATGTTGCAAGTTTGTTTTTGAAATATTTCCAAATTGATATCAGAAAAGAGATCCACATAACAAAAAATGACCTGCACATAACAAAACTCTTATGTTTTTTTACCAAGTGGCGATTTAGTTATGTGATTTCCGTCACTTAAAATGCTTACAAAAAGTAAGGCTAGTGATTGGCAAGCCCGAGGAGTAAAATAAACACAGAATTTTGTTTATTTGCGCCAGATCATAAATGGCTATTTGGGCGAGCTTAACCGCGGCCCGTGAGGAGATTTCAACTATGTCAGATGCAATCAATAAATGTAACGCTCAGGAAACTGCGGCCTGCTGCTGTGTCGATGTCGGAACCGTGATGGATAACACCGATTGCACCGCTTCCTACAGCCGAGTGTTTGCCAATCAGCAAGATGCAGAGCAAACCCTGGCAGCACTGACTGAAAAGGCGCGCGGCGTGGAGTCCGAGCCTTGTGACATCAGCAGTAGCATTAAACCGGTTGACGGCGGCGTGCAATTGGATGTGGATTTCACCTTCTCTTGCCAGGCCGAAACCATGATCTTCCAGCTCGGCCTGCGTTAATCCCGACCCGATCCCGTAGGGGCGTACTATGCGCCCCTGCTGGTATCCGCACCGCTTTACCCCCTGCCAGAAAGTTGCTCCCGCTCTCAGTTTTCACTTCTGCCGGTTTGCCAAATGTAAACATTTGGTTAACAATGACCTCATCAGGTCAGACCTCTTTTTGTCCGTTGTATTGACGGCCTCTCTTCAGGAGCGTTTATGAGTAAGGCATTGCCGCTGGTTACCCGTCTCGGCGACCGTATCGCCATCGTTCAAGGGCTGCGCACCCCTTTCGCCAAGCAGGCTACCGCTTATCACGGTATACCTGCGGTCGATCTTGGCAAGACTGCGGTGAGCGAGCTGCTGGCGCGTAGCGGCATCGATCCCGCCCTGATCGAACAACTGGTATTTGGCCAGGTGGTGCAAATGCCTGAAGCGCCGAACATTGCGCGGGAAATTGTGCTTGGCACCGGCATGAGCGTGCACACCGATGCCTATAGCGTTTCACGTGCCTGTGCTACCAGCTTCCAGGCGATTGCCAACGTGGCGGAAAGTATCATGGCGGGCAGCATCAGTGTTGGCATTGCCGGTGGGGCGGATTCTTCCTCCGTGCTGCCGATTGGCGTTAGCAAGGCGCTGGCTCGTACGTTGGTGGACGTCAACAAGGCCCGCACGCTGTCGCAGCGCTTGAAACTGTTCAGCAAACTTAAGTTCCGCGATCTGATGCCGGTGCCGCCCGCCGTGGCAGAATACTCTACCGGTCTGCGCATGGGGGATACCGCCGAACAGATGGCGAAAACCCATGGCATTACTCGCGAGCAGCAGGATGCTTTGGCACACCGCTCGCATCAACTGGCCGCCAAAGCCTGGGAACAGGGGCTGTTGCGCGATGAAGTGATGACCGCCTATGTGCCGCCGTATAAAACCCCGCTGGCCGAAGATAACAACGTCCGCAAAGATTCCAGCCTGGAGTCTTATGCCCGCTTGAAACCGGCATTCGATCGCCGCCACGGTACCGTCACGGCCGCCAACAGTACGCCGCTGACCGATGGTGCGGCAGCGGTGCTGATGATGAGTGAGTCCCGCGCGAAAGAACTCGGCCTGGAGCCTCTAGGCTACCTGCGCAGCTTCGCTTTTGCCGCCATTGATGTCTGGGAGGATATGCTGCTCGGCCCTTCCTATGCTACCCCGTTGGCGCTGGATCGTGCGGGTATTACCCTGGCCGATCTGACCCTGATCGATATGCATGAAGCCTTTGCAGCACAAACGCTGGCCAACCTGAAAATGTTCGCCAGCACCGAGTTTGCCCAGCAGAAGCTGGGGCGTGAGCAGGCGATCGGCGAAGTGGATATGGAAAAATTCAACGTGTTGGGTGGCTCTATCGCCTATGGCCACCCGTTTGCCGCGACCGGCGCACGCATGATTACCCAGACGCTGCACGAGCTTAAACGGCGCGGTGGCGGTCTGGGGCTGGCCACCGCCTGCGCGGCTGGGGGATTAGGTGCGGCGATGATTGTGGAGGTGGACAAATGAGTTTCGAGAACGCATTGCACGAACAGCGTGCCAAGCCTTCGGCATTTCATCTGACCTTGCGCCCGGACAATATTGGCGTGATCACCATCGATGTGCCGGGGGAGAAGGTCAATACGCTGAAGGCGGAGTTTGTTGAGCAGATCAACGACGTGCTGCTCAAGGCACAGCAGCTTGCCACCCTGGAAGGCTTGGTGATTCTGTCCGGCAAGCCAGATTCCTTTATTGCCGGTGCAGATATCACCATGATTGCCGCGTGCCATACGGCCCAAGAGGCACAAACGCTGGCGAAGAAGGGGCAGAGCACGCTGGCACAGATTGCCGCGTTCCCAGTGCCGGTGGTTGCCGCCATTCATGGTGCTTGCCTTGGGGGCGGGCTGGAGTTGGCTTTGGCTTGCCATAGCCGCGTCTGTTCGCTGGATGACAAAACGGCGCTCGGCCTGCCGGAAGTCCAGTTAGGCTTGTTGCCTGGCTCTGGTGGCACCCAGCGCTTACCACGCCTGATTGGTGCCAGCAAAGCGTTGGATATGATGCTGACGGGAAGACACGTTCGCGCGCGTCAGGCGCTGCGTATGGGCCTGGTGGACGAGGCCGTACCGCAATCTATTCTGCTGCAAACCGCCATTGAGCGTGTGAAACAGGGCTGGAAGTCGCGCCGTGCGTTACCGTGGCAAGAACGCCTGCTCAACGGTCCGTTAGGCAGAAGCCTGCTGTTCAGCATCGTGCGCAAGAAGACCCTGGAGAAAACCCACGGTAATTACCC
Organism: Serratia sp. JSRIV006; assembly: GCF_019968685.1. Taxonomy (NCBI): domain Bacteria; kingdom Pseudomonadati; phylum Pseudomonadota; class Gammaproteobacteria; order Enterobacterales; family Yersiniaceae; genus Serratia; species Serratia sp. JSRIV006. The sequence goes on along the minus strand of NZ_CP074137.1, from coordinate 3,922,016 downwards.
GGCAGCGGAGCGTATTATTCAGGTGGTGCGCACCGGTCTGGATCAGGGTAGTGCCAGCGGCTATGAAGCGGAGGCCCGCGCCTTCGGTGAACTGGCGATGTCACCACAGTCTGCTGCATTACGCAGCCTGTTCTTTGCCTCTACGGCGCTGAAAAAAGAGCGTGGCGGGGATGCTCAGCCCAATGAATTACAGCGCATCGGTGTTCTTGGCGGTGGTTTGATGGGCGGAGGTATTGCCTGCGTCACGGCGACTCGCGGTGGGTTACCGGTGCGCATTAAAGACGTGAATGAGCAGGGGATCAACCATGCGTTGAAATACACCTGGGATCTGCTGGGCAAACGGGTACGTAGCAAACGCATGCGTCCGGCAGAGCGTCAGAAACAGATGATGTTGATTTCCGGCAGCACCGATTACAGCGGTTTTGAACGGGTCGACATCGTGGTGGAGGCGGTATTTGAAGATATCGCGCTCAAGCAGCAGATGGTGGCCGATATTGAACGGTATGCCGCGCCGCATACCGTATTCGCCTCCAACACCTCATCATTACCGATCGGCCAAATCGCGGCGCAGGCAGCCAGGCCGCAGCAGGTTATTGGTCTGCACTACTTTAGCCCGGTGGATAAAATGCCGTTGGTCGAAGTGATCCCGCATGCCACTACCAGCGAACAAACCATTGCCACTACCGTTGCTCTGGCCCACAAACAGGGGAAAACGGCGATCGTGGTCGCCGATCGCGCTGGTTTTTACGTCAACCGTATTCTCGCCCCTTATATTAATGAGGCGGCGCGCTGCCTGCTGGAAGGCGAGCCGATCGAATCGGTGGATAAGGCTTTGGTCGATTTTGGTTTCCCAGTGGGCCCCATCATGCTGTTGGACGAAGTGGGTATCGACGTTGGCACCAAAATTATCCCGATCCTGACGGCGGAACTGGGGCCACGCTTTGCCGCTCCAGCTGCGTTCGACGCAGTGCTGAAAGACGGCCGCAAAGGGCGCAAGAATGGCCGTGGTTTTTATCTGTACCCGGCCGAGGGCAGCAGGGCACGCCAGAAGCGCAAGAGCGCAGACAGCAGCATCTATCCACTGCTGGGTATCACCGCCAAGGCGCATATTCAACATGCGGTGATCGCCCAACGCTGTATGATGATGATGCTCAACGAGGCGGCGCGTTGCCTGGATGAGGGCGTGATCCGTAGCGCTCGCGACGGTGATATCGGCGCGGTGTTTGGCATTGGCTTCCCGCCGTTCCTGGGTGGCCCATTCCGCTATATGGATGAGCTAGGCGCGGAGAAAGTGGTAAAAACCCTGCGCTATCTGCAACAGCAATACGGTGAATATTTTGCTCCTTGCGAACGCCTGCAGCGCATGGCTGAGCAGGGGGAACGCTTCTATCCGCAAGGCAGTTAACCAGCATAGCGGCCCGGTTTGCGCTACAGTTTGAGAAGGAGCCGCATTGTGATCGTCATCACTCCTTGCAATCAGGGCAATCCCGGAAGCTGTACAGGGAGATTGGGGAGGGGTAACGTAGCGTTTTGGTGGGTGGCTCACTCAGCGCTCCCAAAACTTCATAGCAACAAGGTTAAAATTTAACCCGTTGAATTGGTTGTTATGTCAGCGATGAATTTGTGTAAGGGCGCAAATGTTGTAAAAAACAGCGTTTTCTTTACGCGAACTTTCAGGCAAAATGCCCGGCCGCCATAGAGAGACGGCGCGTTATCGTTTGAAGCAGGCCTGTGTTCTTGAGTGCAACTCGGCGATACAGCACGCTCGGCGTTTCTGTATAGCGTTATTTTGTCAACAACAGCGGTGCAATATGCAAGTTTTGATTATGCGTCACGGAGAGGCGGCACTCGATGCAGCCAGCGATTCGGTAAGGCCTCTTACCGTTTGTGGCCGTGATGAGTCACGTCAGATGGCGGCCTGGTTGAACACCAAGTCTGTGGATATTGAACGAGTGCTGGTCAGCCCCTATTTGCGGGCCGAGCAGACGCTGGAAACGGTACGCGAAGCGTTAACGCTGCCGGAAGGTGAAGAAGTGCTGCCGGAGCTGACTCCAGGGGGCGACGCTGGGCTGGTCAGCTGTTATCTGCAGGCGCTGGCGAAAGAGGGCATCGGTGCGGTGTTAGTGGTTTCCCATCTACCGCTGGTGGGTTATCTGGTGGCCGAACTGTGCCCTGGGGAATGCCCGCCAATGTTTGCGACCTCCGCCATCGCTAATGTCGAGCTGTCCGAGGATGGCAGCATCGGCAAGTTTGAATGGCAGGTCAGCCCGTCACAGGTGATGGCCAAGGTCTGAGCTGGTTCCCACCTCAAAGGGCGATGATAAACATCGCCCTTTGTCATTAACGTCATCAAAATTGCCACTGTAACGTAAAGCCGAGGTTAACCGGGCTGGTGATGAAATTATCGGGCTTGGACAGCGGCACCCCAACGAAGGCGTCATAACCGACCGCTTTTACCTTCCCTCGAATACCGGCAACGCTACCGAGCAGGTGACCATCGGCAAAATCGTTACTACCGTCTCCTTTCACCCGGCCATAATCCATACCCAGATATAATTGCTGCTCCAGTTTTGGCAGGTTCAGGTTCAGGTCATTGCGCAGGGAGTAGCCCTTGTTGGCCATCATATTCATTTCACCGTCAAATCCACGTACGGTCCAGCGGTTACCGATACTGAATTGATCCTGAGTGGTCAGGCGGTCCGGACTATATTGCTGGCGAAAGCGGGATTGATAACTCATTGAGAGATCTTGCACGGTAAATGGCGTATAGGTGCTGATATCCAGGTTGAGGATACGGCTTGACGGAGCACTGTCCACCGGTCTTTCGGCACCAAACCAGGCGGTATCACGCTGATAGCTCAACATGGCGTCGACAATGGACTGGCCGACGTAGTGGCGGTGATTGAACTCAATGCTCCAGTTGGCCATATTACGCTGTTGTAACTGCAGTTCCGTATCGTTCAGGTAAAAATGCGAGTTACGCTTGAGGAGCTGAAAACTGAGCGTGTTTTTTTGGCTTGCGTTGCGATACAACAGGCGATTAAATTTTAAGCTAAGGTTGCGATACTTGCCGCGGTAGGAAAAATCGGTATAGATGCCATGGATATTTTGCAAATACTCGCTGCGGCTGGCATATAAATCCACTGACCAAAAGCCGTAGGGCAGCGAGTAGTACAACGAGCCATTATTAGCATGACGGGTCGATTGGAACTGCAAATCACGACCGGCAGAAACGTAGAACAGATCGTTCATCGAGGTCGGGTTATCAATATATAAAGCCAGGCCGCTTTGATAGCGGCCGGTTTGTTTACTGCCTGAGTCATCCAGCCAACCGCCCAAACGCCAGAATGAGGGTTGTTCACGGCTGATTTCCAGGTCGGATTCACCCGCATGTTTGCCTGGGTGGAGTGAAATATTGGCAACGACATCAGGAATGCGCTGCATGTTTTCCAACCCCTGCTCAATAGCACGCAGATCCAGCAGATCCCCTTGGCTGCCAGGGAAGGTGGTGTGCAAGTTGACGTACTTATCGCTGTCATCGGTTAGCCTGACGTTGCCAATGGTGCCGGGCAGGATCTCCAGGGTGAGAAGCCCTTCGGTCAAATTTTGCTGGGGGATCATGACCCTGGTAGTGATATAGCCATGCCCAATCAGGTCATTTTGTAAGGCAGTTGCGAGCGTTTTCACCCCCTGGATCCCCAGGCAGCGCCCTTGTGCTTGTTCTGTCAGTTTGTGCAAGGGTATCCAATGAGGGATCTTGTTGTCCTTATTCAGTTCAACCCGTTGAATGGTGAAGCAGGGTTGTTCTTCAGGAAAGTCAATGTGGGTACTTAGTCCAGCGTTGCCGGCGGAGCGCACGTCTTTACCTACGGTTTCCAATTGGTTGTAGCGTGCTTTTTCCTGTTCCTGCTGGTGGCTCATTTGCTGCTCAATAAACTGGCCATTTTCAGCTGCCTGAACCAAGGGGGTGAGAATAAGCAATAGCCAAGCATGGGGAGAGCGAAAACGCATGTTAACTTCCTTATTAATATGATTTTTCTTAAATCAGACGCGGTATGGATATAGGTAAAAAAAGAAAAACAGCTGATGGCCATTGTTAACATGGCTATCAGCTTGTAATTACCTATCTCGCGATGAATAGATGTGATAGGGGGGCAGCATTAGCACTGGATTAGCGCTTGCTATGGATTTCTACAGTATTGTCTGAGATCAGTTTGCCGTAATTACTGAATTTCCCATCAGTACTGACCTTGATCTTGTTTTTGCCAGCCAAGGTCCCTTGATTATAGAAGCTGCCATCGACCTGCTGACCGCCGGAAAGCGGGCCGCGCTTCATGTTGATCTCTAAAGTATCACCGGCCTCAATGTTTCCAGCAGTGCTGGCCGATGAGCCATTATCTAAACGTGAGGCATTAACCACCAGATTTTCGCCAGCAATCATATTGCCATTGTGATTGCCAATGTTGGCCGCAGTCAGCGTGATGTTTTTATCGCTCCCAATATGCCCATGCTTATTGGCTATGAGATACTTAGAGATAATGGTGATATCACCCTGAGAAGCGATGACACCATACTCATTATTGAGTGAGGAGCTTAAATTTAGGTTCATGTCACCACCGCTGAATATTCCGTATTCTTGGGTCGGATTGTGATAAGCACTATTAACCAGACGAGCGGCGTCGATATTCAAGGCTTCTTGAGCCATGATTTTACCTGAGTTGTTTTTAATCTCTGACGCTTTTATAGCTATGTTGCCTTCTGCCAGGATTTCACCCTGGGTGTTATTCAGTTCGGATGAGACGTTGATAACAACGTCATCCTTGGTTTGGATGAGGCCATATTGACTGCTTATCTTGTAGGCATTCAGCGTCACGCAGCAGTTAGCCTCAATAATCCCTCTGTCGTTGAAGAGCGTGTTAGCGGTATTAACCGTCACGCCACCGACATCTGATACAATTCTACCCACGTAGTTATTCACACCATACTTGGCGTCCAGGGTGACATCGTCCACGGCACTGATGATACCGCTGCTGTTTTTGATTGAGGATCCTTTGGTGCTAATCGTAATCCCCTTTCCAGCGCTGAGTTCACCATTATCATTATCGACCCCTACATTTGAAGATGAGGCTGCGGAAATGTCGATGTTGATATTGCCATCGGCCACCATGGTCCCTTTGATGTTTCTCACGTAAGCGCTTTTAATATCAATATCATTGCCCGCTTCAAGATAACCATCTGGGCTGTTTATTACGTATGTATTGTTGTTACTGGGGGTCAATACCACCCTGAGATCTTTTTGGGCAGAAATAGTCCCCTTATTGGTGAGTGAACCATTCATGTTCATGGTCACATCACCAACAGAAGCGGCGAGGGTGCCAGCGTTATTTACACCCACGCCATTCCCGGTACCGATCAGCGTAATTTTGTTGGCGTACATGCCGCCCAGGTTGGAAACGTCAAGACCTATGCCAGACTGACGAGCAGCAGAGAGCAGGGTGGCTTTGGTGTTGTCGACATTAACGCGGTTTTGGCCATAAGTGACCCTTAGATCCTGAGCCTGCACGTCGGCGTTAATGGCAACGGTGTGGGCAATTAAATCGGTATAGTTGGCGCTGGAACTCTGCAAGCCATCGCCAGTAATGGTAATTTTACCTTTGTTGACAACGTAATCGAGGACGCGCCCATTAGCCACCGAGGCCTTGCCCGTGGTCAAGGTCGCACGATTGGCGTTGATGAAACCGCAGCCGTTACAGGTAATCCCCGATGGGTTGGCAATAATAACCTGTGCATTCTGGCCTGCTACCTCAATCATCCCGTTGAGTTGGCTGGCTTTAGCGGAGTTGACTTCATTGAGGATAACGTTAGCGGCCCCTTTGGCCATATTCTTGTTGCCGTTAATGGCACCCGCCACCTGGGTCGTCGAGTTTTGTGCGCTGTTATTTAGCACCACTCCACCACGGTCTACGTCAAACTGGTTATAGATATTGTGAGAAACGCCCCCTCTGCCGGGCTTATTAATCTCGATAACCGTACCGCCTTTGATGGAGCTGGCACCGAGCGATGGGCCACCTGGTGCGGAAACGATAGCGGCTTGGGTAACGGTGACTCCCTGTAAGGCCAGCAGGCTAAAGAAACAAATTGGCGAAAGTTTGGCAAGAAACGGCTTCTGTTTGTTTTTTAGGGTCATAATATTATTTCCTATAATATTTGAAATGCAAAGGCTATCAATATTGATAGCCGAACTGGTGGAAAAAGGCTTTGCAGCTAACTTCATTTCTGTCAACCATGAGGGATCATCCCCAAGTTGTGCAGGTGGTATATACTATTATTTGATTAACTTAAGGTGCTATATTTGCGATGCGGCTATTTGTAGCAGTTATTAACTGCGCATAACAATGTATACGCTTTATCTACGTATAACAAAATGCGCATTCTACTGACAATATTCCCCTTGTCTACTTTTTGGCGTTAATACAGGATCATTCTCGTAAATTTTAAATCACATCAATGATTTTTGTTTTAAGCATATTTAAAACAAATGTTTTATTTGAAATCCCAGCTTACAGGCGTTTGGTGTATTTAAGTGGATAGGGTACTGGGGAGGGGACTTAAGTTTTTGCCAGGATTGGTAGGGGCTATTTCGTCAAGGTGGTTCCCAACTCATGGCCCCTTTTGGACACCGTCACTGCGGATTGTTTGGCACCGCCAAGTGCCATTTTATTTCGCTATTCGGCTAGTTCGATCAACAGCAGTATGGCTGCGTTACCGCCCCATTCTTTGGGAGCCTGGTGGAACGCCAGCACGTCCGGATGTTGCGCTAGCCACAGCGGAGTTTGCTGCTTGAGGATGTGTTTACCGTGGCCGTGCATCACGCAGGCACAATGCACGTGCTCACGCTTGCAGGCGGCGATCATCGCCCCTAGCTCCTGCTTGGCCTGCATCTGCGTCAAGCCATGCAAATCCAGGAACAGATCCGGCACGTAATCTCCGCGGCGCAGTTTCTTCAACTCATAGTGGCTGTAGCCGGGACGCACATAGCGCGTTGGGCCCTCATCTTCCAACTGCGGTTGAAACTCATCGGAAAAGTAAAAGCTGGCATCCACCTGCTCTTGCAACAGGCGCTGCGGCGCGATCTGTTTGGTTTTCATTTTCGGTTTTGGGTGGACGATGGTGTCCTGCGGCAGCTTCTTTGCTCCCGCTACCGACTCTCTAAAGAGCAATAATTCATCTTTGCTCAGAGGGGGCTTATTCTTCATTATTCGCTCGTCGCCTATCATTTATCGCGCTAGTTTACCTGCTCGAAGGTTTCTGTCGACGCAAAACTGGCACTGAATGCCAACCAGAATGCTGCTACGCTGCTATTGCTGCTGATTTGTCGCAGGCTTCATGGCAAACTACGGGGCTAAATCATGAATCATCGTGCCTGCCGGAGGGCAAATTGGACAAAATTTTCGTCGAAGAAGCAGTGAATGAGCTGCACACCATTCAGGATATGTTGCGCTGGGCCGTAAGCCGTTTCAACGCCGCCAATATCTACTATGGCCACGGAACCGATAACCCGTGGGACGAAGCCGTGCAATTGGTCTTGCCCAGCCTGTTCCTGCCGTTGGATATTCCTGAAGATATGCGCACTGCACGCTTGACCTCCAGCGAGCGTCACCGCATCGTTGAGCGAGTGATCCGCCGTGTCAACGAGCGCATCCCGGTTGCTTACCTGACCAATAAAGCCTGGTTCTGCGATCTTGAGTTCTATGTCGACGAACGCGTGCTGGTACCGCGTTCGCCGATTGGTGAGCTGATCAACGATCGCTTCAGCGCGCTGATCCCACATCCGCCACGCCATATCCTGGATATGTGTACCGGCAGTGGCTGTATCGCTATCGCCTGCGGCTATGCCTTCCCGGAAGCGGAAGTGGACGCGGTAGATATCTCCACCGACGTGCTGGCCGTGACCGAGCGTAATATTCAGGCGCACGGCGTGGAACACCAGGTGATCCCGATCCGCTCCGATCTGTTCCGTGACGTCCCCGCGATCCAATACGATCTGATCGTCACCAACCCGCCGTATGTCGATGCGGAAGATATGTCTGACCTGCCGCAAGAGTTCCGCTTTGAGCCGGAGCTGGGCCTGGCCGCAGGCAGCGACGGCCTGAAGCTGGTGCGCCGCATTCTGGCCTGTGCGCCAGACTTCCTGAGCGATGACGGCGTGCTGATTTGTGAAGTGGGCAACAGCATGGTACATCTGATGGAACAATATCCGGATATTCCGTTCACCTGGCTGGAGTTTGATAACGGCGGGGACGGCGTATTCATGCTGACCAAACAGCAGCTGATTGACTGCAAAGAGCATTTCAGCCTCTACCGCAGCTAACCAACAACCTGGGCTCACCATAGTGCGGGCCTGTATGCCCCGTTTGCATGCGAACGGGATGACAACCAACGGTAAGGAGCCGTGATGGCAGGGAACAGTATTGGGCAGTTTTTCCGCGTCACCACATTTGGTGAATCTCACGGTGTGGCGCTGGGATGTATCGTAGACGGTGTGCCGCCCGGCATTCCGCTGACAGAAGCTGATTTGCAGCACGATCTCGATCGCCGCCGCCCCGGCACTTCGCGCTATACCACCCAACGCCGCGAGCCGGATCAGGTGCGTATCCTCTCCGGGGTATTTGAAGGCGTCACCACTGGCACCAGCATCGGCCTGATGATCGAAAACACCGATCAGCGCTCGCAAGACTACGGCGCGATCAAAGATGTGTTCCGCCCTGGTCATGCTGATTACACTTACGAACAGAAATACGGCGTGCGTGATTATCGCGGCGGTGGCCGTTCTTCGGCGCGTGAAACCGCGATGCGCGTTGCCGCCGGTGCCATCGCCAAAAAATATCTGGCGCAGAAGTTTGGCGTACAGGTGCGCGGCTATCTGGCGCAGATTGGCGATGTGAGTTGCGAGCTGAAAGATTGGGATCAGGTTGAGCAGAACCCGTTCTTCTGCCCGGATCCGGACAAGCTTGAAGCTCTGGACGAACTGATGCGCGCGCTGAAAAAAGAGGGGGACTCCATCGGTGCCAAAGTGACCGTGGTGGCGGAAAACGTCCCGGTAGGGTTGGGCGAGCCGGTGTTCGACCGTCTGGATGCCGACTTGGCGCATGCGCTGATGAGCATCAATGCGGTCAAAGGTGTAGAAATCGGCGACGGTTTTGCCGTGGTCACCAAGCGTGGCAGTGAAAACCGCGATGAAATCACCCCTGAAGGTTTCCAGAGCAACCACGCTGGCGGCATTCTTGGTGGTATCAGCAGCGGCCAGCCGGTGATTGCCCATCTGGCGCTGAAGCCGACCTCCAGCATCATGGTGCCGGGCCGTACGATCAACCGTCAGGGTGAAGCGGTGGAAATGGTCACCCGTGGCCGCCACGATCCGTGCGTCGGGATCCGTGCGGTGCCGATCGCCGAAGCGATGATGGCGATCGTGCTGATGGATCATCTGCTGCGCCAGCGTGCGCAAAACGGTGATGTGATTTCCGACGTACCACGCTGGTAAGGGACTACGATGAAAAAATGGCTGCTGGGTTTCGCTGCGTTGATCGCTTCCAGCTCTGCCTTGGCGTTAACGCCGTGGCAAAAGATTGACCACCCGGTCAGTGGCACTGCGCAGGCCGTTGGCGGTTTCGCCAATGGCTGTATCATCGGGGCGCACCCGTTGCCACTGAATTCACCGGATTATCAGGTGATGCGTACCGACCAACGGCGCTATTTTGGCCATCCTGACCTGCTGGCGTTTATTCAACGCCTGAGCAGCCAGGCCAACCAGAAAGCACTGGGCACGGTGTTGATCGGGGATATGGCCATGCCAGCCGGTGGGCGCTTCAGCAGCGGCCACGCCAGCCACCAATCCGGTTTGGACGTGGACATCTGGTTGCAACTGCCGCGCCAACGCTGGAGCGCTCAGCAACTGTTGAAACCGCAGCCGATCGATCTGGTCTCTGGCGACGGTAAGCAGGTAGTGGATCGCCAGTGGCAGCCGCAGATCGAATCCTTGATCAAGATGGCGGCGCAGGACAGTGAAGTGACGCGGATCTTCGTTAACCCGGCGATCAAACAGCGCCTGTGCCAGGATGCCGGTGCCGATCGCGGTTGGTTGCATAAGGTCCGCCCTTGGTTTGGGCATCGTGCGCATATGCACGTACGCTTGCGTTGCCCGGCGGGGAGCCTGGAGTGTCTGGATCAGGATGCGCCGCCGGTGGGCGATGGCTGTGGTGCCGAGTTGGCCAGCTGGTTCAAACCGCATCAGCCGAATGCCAATCCGGTCAAGAAGGAGCCGCCGCCGCTGCCGCCAACCTGTCAGGCGCTGCTGGATAGCCACTTCGCCAACCGCTGATAGCCTGCTAAAAACGCCTCGAATGGGGCGTTTATTTTTTGAGTTTTAAGGCGTAGTGTGTGCGCAAATAAAAAGTGCGCAAATAAAAAAGTAGGCAGACGACTTATGGATGGGCTGGTGTTAGGTCCCGAATTGCTCGGGATACTGTTTTTGGTAGCAATGTTCGCCGGGTTTATCGATTCGATCGCCGGTGGTGGTGGGCTGTTGACCGTACCGGCTCTGCTGGCCGTTGGCGTTCCTCCCACGCAGGCGCTGGCGACCAATAAATTGCAGTCGGTGGGGGGATCGTTTTCCGCCAGCCTGTACTTTGTCCGCCGTCGCGCTGTCGATCTTAATACCCAGAAGCTGACCATCTTCCTGACGCTGGTGGGGTCGGTGATCGGGGCGATCCTGGTGCAGCATATGCGTGCCGATATACTGCGCCAGATGCTGCCGCTGTTGGTGATCGGTATCGGTGTCTATTTCTTGCTGACGCCACGGCTGGGGGAAAACGATCGTCAGCGTCGGCTGGGGGCGTTACCCTTTGGCCTGGTAGCTGGGGGCTGTGTAGGGTTCTATGACGGTTTCTTCGGGCCAGGAGCTGGTTCGTTCTATGCCTTGGCCTATGTGACGCTGTGCGGTTTTAACCTGGCCAAGGCAACTGCCCACGCCAAGGTACTGAACTTCACCTCCAATCTGGCCAGCCTGGTGCTGTTTATTATTGGCGGCCAAGTGATCTGGAGCATTGGTCTGGTGATGTTGGTTGGGCAGGTGTTCGGAGCCCGTCTTGGGGCGCACATGGTGCTGACCAAGGGCCAGAAGCTGATCCGGCCGATGATCGTGATAGTGTCTCTGATCATGAGCTGCAAATTGCTGTACGACAATCACGGGGCGGAAATCCAGCAATGGTTGGCGTTGCATTTTTAACATTTCAAAGGGGCGGCAAGCCGAGAGATATCGGCTATAATGGCCCCCTTAATTTTGTGGTTATTTGAGTTTTTTTATGCCAAACACACACCAGTATCCGCAACTGATTGAAATCTTTAATCAGTGTTTTAGCGATGAGTTCAATACCCGTCTGGTTAAAGGCGACGATGAGCCTATCTATCTGCCTGCCGATGATGAGCTGCCTTATAACCGCATCGTTTTTGCCCACGGCTACTATGCCAGTGGCATGCATGAAATCTCCCATTGGTGCATCGCCGGTGCCGAACGCCGTAAGCTGGTGGACTTCGGTTATTGGTATTGCCCGGATGGGCGCGATGCCCAGACGCAGAGTGAATTCGAGGCGGTCGAGATTAATCCGCAGGCGCTGGAGTGGATGTTCTGCGTGGCGGCGGGTTTCCCGTTCAACGTCAGCTGCGACAATCTCAGTGGAGACTGCGAGCCGGATCGCATTGGTTTCCAGCGTAAAGTCCGTACTCGGGTGCTGGAATTGCTGGAGCAAGGAATACCCACACGACCTGCGCGCTTTATTCAGGCGCTGCAATCGTTTTACAATACGCCTCCGCTGGCGGCCGAGCATTTTCCCTACCCGGAAGATCTCTGAGGCCAGAGTCTGTTTGTTAACGAGGAAATTTGATGATCGCAGAATTTGAAGCGCGCATTCTGGCGCTGATTGATGACATGGTAGAGCACGCCAGCGATGATGAACTGTTTGCCGGTGGCTACCTGCGCGGTCATCTGACTTTGGCGGTGGCGGAATCGGAAGAACATGCCGAACACAGCGCCGAACAGCTCAAGGTGCGGGTGCAGAGCAGCCTGGACAAGGCCATCAAGGCCGGGGAACTTTCCCCACCGGATCAGGTACTGGTGCTGGGCATGTGGGAAAACCTGTATCAAACAGCGTTGCCGACAGAGTAATTGCTCTAAAGGGGACGGCATCACGCTGGCCCCTCAAGTGAACTATACCTCTCGTCCTTTCAGTAGCTTCCTGACCCACATGCGGTTTGGGTTCAACGCTGCCAACATCTCGCTATCCCCCGGTAAGGGTTCGCCAAACAGCTGAGCCGCTAAAATTTCTGCGGCCAACGGCGCCGAGCACAGGCCGCGTGAGCCCAAGGCTCCGATCATAAACAACCCCGGATACATTGGCGCATCGGCAATGACTTCGCCACGCTGGCGTTGCTGCTGTAAATCGCCATACAGCGCCAGAGTGGCTTGATAGTCTGGCACGGCACCCACCATCGGCATGTGGTCGCGCGTAGCGCTGCGTACGCCACAGCGGGCCTGCTGGCCACTGATATCCACCTCTTGCGGCCAATCCTGTTCTGGCAGACAGCGCAGCAGGCGATCGCGGTTCTCTTCCTGCTCTGCCTGGCTATATTCAGTGCCTGATTCACCACGCTGGTAGCTGGCGCCAATGCAGTGCTGCTGGTTGCCAGGATTCACCGGCGTCAGGTAACCGTCGTAACAAAGCACCTGCTTTAATTCACTTAAGATTGGCGTAGTCGGAATATGTGAAACCTGGCCGCGCACCGCATAGGCCGGTAGAGCGGCGCCAGGTTCCAGTGTAGTGAGTTGGTGCCCGTTCGCCAGGATCACCGTCGCATGTTGGTGAGTTTTTCCCTTAGCAAAATGCAACTGCCAACCTTCATCATGGCGGTTCAAATCGGAAAGCGTATGCAGATAGTGGCAAACCAATCCCTGCCGTTCGGCCAGGGCAATCGCGGCACGCGTCAGGTCGGCAGGGCACAGCCATCCCCCGAGCGAATAGTGGATGCCACCAAATCCCGTATCGATCCCACTCAGTGCGCTAAGCGTAGCGCGGTCGGCCGGATGTGCCAGAGTGTGCGGCCAGGCAACGGCCATGATCTTGGTTATCTTGCCTGCGCTTTTCTCGTCATAGGCCAATTGGCTGACGCCACACCACTGGTGATCGAATTCAACCCGCTGTTGCAGCAAGGCGTCATACTGGCGCCGGGCAAAGGGGAAGGCGGCGCAGAAGAAGTTTTCCAACGCATCGCCCCGGCCATTCAGCAATGGGTACAGCGCCCCCTGTCGATTGCCGGATGCGCCCTCTGCGGGCTGTGCATCGGCGCAATACAAGGTCACCCTGGCCCCACGGCGCAATAAGGCCAACGCGGTGAGCGCACTGGCTACGCCGCCGCCAATAATGGCGACATCGTCGGTATTCTCCGCTGCCGGGCGCAGGAACCACGGGCTTGGATTGACGCTTGCCGGGGTGCCGGCAGGTAGCTGACCGGTGAGCATCTCGCGTTTCTGGCCAAAGCCTTTGCATTTGGTAACCTCAAACCCGGCCTGCTGCAATCCACGGCGGACAAACCCTGCGGCAGTGAAGGTGGCAAAACTGCCGCCTGGGCGGGCAAAACGCGCCATGGTGGCAAACAGCGGTTCGCTCCACATATCGGGGTTTTTGGACGGCGCAAAGCCATCGAGGAACCAGGCGTCAATTTGATCGTTCATGCTGGCGTCAAAGTGCGGCAGCAGGGTATTGACGTCACCGAACCATAAATCGAGCGTGATCTGCCCTTCGGCAAGCAGCAGGCGGTGGCACCCTGGCAGCGGCAAAGGCCACTGGGCGCGAAGCTCATCGGCAAAGGGAGCCAGTTCTGGCCATTGGGCATGGGCTGCCGCCAGATCCTCCAACTGCAACGGGTATTTCTCAAAGCTGATAAAATGCAGACGCTGCAAACTCGCCGCCGGTGTCTCCTGGCGGAAACGGGCAAAGGCCTGCCACAGAGTCAGAAAATTCAGCCCGGTACCGAAGCCGGTTTCAGCCACAATAAACAGTGAGCGAGGGTGATCGCTGAAGCGTTGTGGCAAGCGGTTGCCCCCCAGAAAGACGTAGCGGGTTTCCTCCAGCCCATCCTGGTTGGAAAAATAGACGTCATCAAACTGTTTCGAAACAGGTGTACCTTGTTCATTCCAGCTTAACGCTGCGGTTTGGATGGGGGCATTGCTCACGGTAGGTTGCTCGTAACTCAAGGGATAGCGCGATTTTAACGGGGGTAGCCCCGAGGTGCAAACTGGGTAAAGATAATGCAAAATTATTCTGATCGGACTTGTTCGGCGTACATCTGTACGCTAAAGTGCGTTGCAAAATCCCGAATGTAAATTGTGGAAGAGGTACTTGAATGAAACGTGCAGTGATTACTGGCCTGGGAATCGTCTCCAGCATTGGTAACAACCAGCAGGAGGTCCTGGCAAGTCTGCAGGAAGGCCGCTCTGGGATCACCTTCTCCCAGGAGCTGAAAGATTCCGGCATGCGTAGTCACGTATGGGGTGATGTCAAACTCGACACTACCGGTCTGATTGACCGTAAAGTGATGCGCTTTATGAGCGACGCGTCGGTTTACGCTTATCTCTCCATGGAACAAGCGATTCAAGATTCCGGCCTGGCAGCCGATCAGGTGTCCAACGATCGCACCGGTCTGGTGGTCGGTTCCGGCGGTGGTTCTCCACGTAACCAGGTTGCGGGTTCTGACGGCATGCGCGCCAAAGGCCTGCGTGGCGTTGGTCCCTACATGGTGACCAAGGCGATGGCATCAGGCGTTTCTGCCTGCCTGGCTACCCCATTCAAAATTCGCGGCGTGAACTACTCCATCAGCTCTGCCTGCGCAACGTCAGCACACTGTATCGGCCACGCCGTTGAGCTGATCCAATTGGGCAAACAAGACGTCGTCTTTGCTGGCGGTGGTGAAGAGCTGTGCTGGGAAATGGCCTGCGAATTCGACGCTATGGGCGCGCTGTCTACCAGCTATAACGACACGCCAGAAAAAGCTTCCCGTACCTATGACGCAGCGCGTGACGGTTTCGTTATCGCTGGCGGCGGCGGCATGGTAGTGGTTGAGGAGTTGGAGCACGCTCTGGCTCGCGGCGCACATATCTATGCGGAAATCATCGGTTACGGTGCCACTTCAGACGGTGCCGACATGGTGGCTCCATCGGGCGAAGGCGCGGTGCGTTGCATGAAGATGGCAATGCAGGGCGTTGACACTCCAATCGACTACATGAACGTACACGGCACCTCCACGCCGGTCGGCGACGTGAAAGAGCTGGGTGCGATCCGCGAAGTCTTTGGCGATAACACTCCGGCCATCTCTTCAACCAAAGCCATGACCGGCCACTCACTGGGTGCTGCGGGCGTGCAGGAAGCGATTTATAGCCTGCTGATGGTCGAGCACGGTTTCATTGCGCCAAGCATCAACATCGATAACCTCGATGAGAAGGCGGTAGGAATGAACATCGTGACCGAGCCAACCAAGCGTGAGCTGACCACGGTCATGTCCAACAGCTTCGGCTTCGGCGGTACCAACGCTACGCTGGTAATGCGTAAACTGCAGAAGTAAGCCTAAGGCGTTATATTTTCAAACGGGCACCGTAATAGGTGCCCGTTTTTTTATGCGTTTTTAACGCGATACCTTATATCAGTGAAAATTAAGATTTCTCAGATCAAAAAACTGACAGCAGATAACTTAAACGGCGAGCGTTTTTTCGTTTAATTTAGCCGTGGCCTGACAGGATAATAAATTAACCCGGTTAATTTTTGTCCCAAAAAATAAATAATACCTCAACGAAATTACCATTTCTCCTATACGAATAATCAAACCAGTCATAATGCCCACGCTTTATCTAGCTTTACGATCTCGTTATGGCGAGGCTCCTATACGAACACAAGTTACCGCTCTAATGGCATCGAGAGAGGCCACCAAGGGTAAAACAAGCATTAGCCGAATCAAGGCATTGCTAAGGTAACTTCCCCCTGGGGATACGTTGTATAGTGCTAAACCCAAGACGTGGGGATCGGCTTTTGCTGTCCTGTCTTGTCGCCTCTATGAGACTCCATCTTTCAATCGGGAGTATCTAGAATGTCACATGTTGTATTGCAAGACCTTTATCAAAACGCCAACTTTGAAGACGACGCCATCGCGCGTTATATGAACAAGAAAGTCTCTGTTCTGCATCAGGATCTTTACGTTGGCGAAGCCAGGAAAATATTCGTTAACCAACTTTCCAACGACGATATTCCCGCACAAATCTTTATTGAAGATGGCACCAAACTGGTGGGCGTTCTTTCTGTTAAACGTTTATTGCAGGAAGAACATCATGGCGAGCGTATCAAGGATATGATGGAAACCACCTTCTTCCATGTAAAACCCACGGACGAACGTGAACATATCGCCAAACTGGTGGACAATAATAATTTAGATATTGTGGCGGTGGTCGATAATGGCCGTTTGGTCGGCTGCTTAACCGAGCGCGAAATCGCGCAGATTATCGAGGATGAAAACACCGAGGATGCCCATTTGCAAGGGGCAAGCCTGCCGCTTGATAAGCCTTACCTTGAAATGAGCTCCTTCGAGCTATGGAAAAAACGTAGCGTATGGCTGCTATTGCTGTTCGTCGCCGAGGCTTATACCAGCACGGTTATTCAGCATTTTGAAGAGTCATTGGAAGCGGCGATTGCCCTGGCCTTCTTTATCCCGCTATTGGTGGGTACAGGTGGTAACAGCGGTACGCAAATCACCTCCACCATTGTGCGAGCGATGGCTTTGGGAGAGGTTCGCATGCGCGATTTGGGGCGCGTACTGAGCAAGGAAATGACGACTTCGGTCATGATAGCGTTAACGCTGGCCTGTGCTGGTGCGTTCCGTGGCTGGATGATGGGTATCGGCTATGAGATTACGCTCATTGTGAGCCTGACCCTGGTTTGTATCACGCTGTGGGCCGCGATTGTCTCTTCCGTGATCCCAATGGCACTGAAACGCTTCGGTGTGGATCCTGCCGTAGTCTCCGCCCCGTTTATCACTACGCTGATAGACGGCACCGGCTTGATCATCTACTTCAAAATAGCCCAGTGGACCTTGGGACTAAATTAATCATGGAAACCGGCGAAAGCCGGTTTTTGCTATGATTAACGGGATTTTTTAAGCAGCGTAGTTGACTGAAATCAAAGCATTTCCAGTTTATAGGATCGTTCCGAGGCGGCTTTGTCAGCGGGTGTAAATTCCGTTCCTGTGACGGTTTTCTGCCGATATACTCAGCACGGTTTCTTACTCTGGAATTTTTGCATGTCGGCTTTGGCGTCCATCTCAATATCTATGCACCGGTTGCGCTTCGCCAAGAAGCGGGCTGCAGCATGGCTATTGGCCGTCTGCTGGCTACTGCTCAATAGCCAACTGGCGATCGCCAGCCATCACTGCAACCTGCAACTCACCACCGTTGCGCCAGCCGCGCAGCATACGATGCATATGCAGGCCGCCGATCCGCTAGCCAATGAGATGATGCAGGCCGAAGGGCCGCTGTGTGAAAAGCACTGCGTCCCAGATTCGGCACAGCAAGACCACGGTAGCCTTGCCCTGGCGGCAGTAATACCTGCCAACAGTGAGCTGTTGGTTGCCGATCCTCAGCCCCAGGCGCAGTTCTCCCGCCTCGATTGGCAAACCCCTCCGATAGCAGGCCCGCCGGCAGAGATCGTCTTCTGCCGCTTCCGTGAATAGCTAAACCAACCGCTTTGCCGTCCAGCACGGTGACCTGAGTTGTTTTTGTCTATTCTATGGAGCTATCGTTATGCGTAATCTGATCACTGCCGTTTTCATCTCTCTGATGTTCTCTTCATTCGTCTCCGCTGCGGAGATGCAACATCACCAACATGCCAGCCAAGACGTCGCCGTCTATCACTCTAAAGGGACCGTTAAGGCCTGGGGTGAGCAGAAAGTATCGCTCGCCCACCCAGCCATCCCTGCCTTGAACTGGCCGCCGATGACCATGAATTTCCTTCAGCCACAGCCGCCATTGCCTGCTTTGGCTGCCGGGACTGCGGTGGAGTTTAGCTTCCGTCAGGTTGACGGCGGCTATCAGCTGACCGCCATCCGCGCCAGCCAAGACTAACGGGGGGCACCATGTCCAGACTACTTTCTCACCACTTGCGGGTGGGCTGGCTGCTGCTCGCCTGTTGGACGGCGAGTGCGCAGGCAACCGGCCTGACGTTGGAGCAATCGCTGGCGGCGGCCGAGCGCTATTCCGCCGAGCTCTCGGCCAACCAGCATCAGGTGAATGCGTTGCAAAACATGGCGGATTCGGCGATGGAACTACCCGATCCCAAGCTGAAATTCGGCATTGAAAACGTGCCGGTACAAGGTGGTAACGCCCGACGTTTGACCCGTGAAGGGATGACCATGGAGCGGGTTGGCATCATGCAGGATTACGTCAGCAGTACCAAGCGCCAGCGTAAGGCGGATACCTTGCGTGCCGAGGCCAGTAAAACCGAGGCCAACAGTGCGACAATCCGTGCCCGCTTGCAGCAGCAGACGGCACAGGCCTGGTTGGAACTGGCGTTGAGCCAGCAGACGCTGAAAGATGCCACGGCTTTGCTCAAAGAAAGTGAAAAGCAAATCGCCGCCCAACATGCCGGAGTGGCCAGTGGCAGTTCGCCCGCCGCTAACGTCATCGATGCTCGCTTGACGCTGTTGGCGATGCAGGACCGGCTCAGCGAGGCGCAGCGTGACGTCACCATCGCCCAGGCGCGCTTGACCCAGTTGACCGGGCAGCAGGTTGAGGGGATCGGTGGGCCGTTGCCACGTTTCGAGCGCCTGCCCGCCGAGAGCAACCTGTTGCGACAAGCGATCAAACAGCATCCGGAGGTAGTGCAGGCAAGCCGTGAGGCCGATGTGGCCAAGGCGCGATCGGCACAGTCCGAGGTGGCCGCCATTCCTGACGTGGGCATAGAAGTATCGTATGGCAAACGGGCCGATGGCTATGAGGATATGGCGGGCGTGATGTTTACCGTCGATCTGCCGCTGTTCCGCTCCCAGCGGCAGGATAAGGACTATGCCGCCGACGTTTCCCGTTCGATGGAGGCCAACGATCAGTTGACGTTATTGATCCGCGACCATCAGGCCCAGCTAGATACTCTGTTGGCGCAGTATCAGGCTGCACAGGCGCAATGGCAGCGTCAACAGCAGCAAGCGATCCCACTGCAACAACAGCGCGTGGCGCTGCAACTGGCGCAATACCGCAGTGGCAAAAGCGATCTCTCCTCGGTGTTGGAAGCGCGCCGGGCCTTGCTCGACAGCCGTCTGAGCGCCGGTAAGGCTGCGCGTGAATTGGCGCAGCTGTGGGCAGCCATCCGTTATCTCACCGTGCAGGAGGCAATGTAATGAAAATGCGTTTTAGCCTGACGCTGTTAGCCGCCTTATTGGGCGGTGCTATGGGCGGTTACTGGTTGGCCGGGGAAAGAACTGCGGCGCAACCTGCTAGCGGCGGTGCCGAACGGCAGGTGCTGTATTGGTACGATCCGATGGTGCCAGGCCAGCGTTTTGATAAGCCGGGCAAATCGCCGTTTATGGATATGGAACTGGTGCCACGCTATGCCGATGAACAGCAGGATGACGGTGGTGTCACCATCAGCGCCCGCCAGCAGCAGAATCTGGGCGTCCGTACAGCGGCTGCACAACTGCGTGAATTGAATTTGCAGCTTGATGCCTATGGCAGCGTTGCCACCGATGAGCGCGGTGTGCAGGTGATTGCCGCACGTGCCAACGGTCTGATAGACAAACTCTATGTGCGTGCCAGCCAGCAACAGGTAAAGAAAGGGCAAGCGTTGGCACAGCTATGGATCCCGGACTGGAGTGCTGCACAGCAGGAATACCTGGCGATCCGCAAACTGGGCGATAGCGCACTGACCTCTGCCGCCCGCCAGCGTCTGGCATTGCAGTTTATGCCTGAAGCCATCATTCGCCAGGTTGAACGCAGCGGCCAACCCCAGACCCGCATTACCATTACCGCACCAGAGAGCGGGTTTATCAACAAGCTGGACGCACGGGAAGGGATGCAGGTCACCGCGACGCAGGGCCTGTTTGAGTTGGCCAGTCTCGATCCGGTGTGGATGGTGATTGATTACCCGCAGGCGCAGGCCGGGCTGTTGCAGGTGGGCGATGCGGTAGCAGCCAGCTCCGCCAGTTGGCCGGGTGAACGTTTTACTGGCGAGGTAAGCGAGCTGCTGCCTAACGTCGATCCGCTTACCCGCACCTTTAAAGCGCGTATCGTGCTGAAAAACCCGCAGCAGCGTCTGAAGCCGGGCATGTATTTGCAGGTGCAACTGGCGCAAAACGCCGGGGCCAAGCCGGTGCTGGCTATCCCGCAGGAGGCGCTGATTGGCAGTGGCGATCGCAACCGGGTGCTGGTGGCGGAAGGGAACGGCCACTTTGCTCCGGTTGACGTGGTCGCCGGTCTGGCACAGGACGGCTGGGTAGAAATTAAACAGGGTCTGCAGGCAGGGCAACAGGTGGTGACTTCAGGCCAGTTCCTGATTGATTCCGAAGCCAGCATGCGCAGTGCCTTGCCACAGATGGCCGCGCAGAAGGGGGGAAAACAGTATCAGACGCTTGGCGTAGTCGAGGCGGTGGATAATGATACCGTCACGCTGTCGCACGATCCGGTCGCAGAGTTGCAATGGCCTGCGATGACCATGGATTTCACCTTGCCAGCGGGTGGCTTACCCGCCGGGATTGGCATCGGCAGCAAGGTGATGTTCCACTTTAGCGTGGATGAAAACGGCTCGCACATCAGCCAAATCATGCCGCAAGGAGGCCACCAATGATCGCCTCCGTGATCCGCTGGTCGATACGCAATCGCCTGTTGGTATTACTGGCTTCGATATTGCTGGCCGGGTGGGGCGTATGGGCGTTGCAGAAGGCGCCGCTGGATGCGCTGCCCGATCTCTCTGACGTGCAGGTGATCGTCCGGGCGACCTATCCGGGCAAGGCGCCGCAGGTAATAGAAGATCAGGTGACCTACCCGCTGACCACCACCATGCTAACGGTGCCGGGAGCCAGCACGGTGAGGGGCTTCTCCATGTTCGGCGATGCCTATGTCTACATTCTGTTTGCAGACGGTACCGATCCTTACTGGGCGCGTTCGCGGGTGTTGGAGTCACTCAGCCAGGTCCAGTCCTCTCTGCCGCCACAGGTTAAAGTGGCGCTGGGCCCGGATGCAACCGGCGTTGGCTGGGTCTATGAGTATGCGCTGGTCGATCGTACTGGTAAACACAGCCTGGCGGATTTACGCGCCTTGCAGGACTGGACGCTCAAGTTTGAGCTGAAAACCGTGCCTAACGTGGCGGAAGTGGCCAGCGTTGGCGGCATGGTGCGGCAATATCAGGTGATATTAAATCCGCAAAGTATGCGGGCGCTGAACATTACCCATCAGCAGGTGGTGAGCGCCATTCAGGATGCCAACCAGGAAGGCGGCGGTGCGCTGCTGGAAATGGGGGAGGCTGAGTATATGGTGCGTACCTCCGGCTACCTGAAAAAACTCGCCGACTTTAATAACGTGGTGATCACTGCGCGCGACGGTGTGCCGATCCTGCTGTCGCAGGTGGCAGAGCTACGTGAGGGGCCGGAAATCCGCCGTGGCGTGGCGGAGCTCAACGGTGAAGGTGAAGTGGCTGGCGGCATTGTGGTAATGCGCTACGGTAAGAATGCGCTGGAAACCATTAATGCGCTGAAGGCCAAGCTGCAACAGCTTCAGCACACCCTGCCGCCGGGCGTGGAGATCGTGCCGGTTTATGACCGATCGCAACTGATCGAGCACGCGATCGATACGCTGTCATTCAAGCTGTTGGAAGAGTTCCTGGTGGTCGCGGTGGTGTGCGCCTTGTTCCTGTCCCACTTCCGTTCGGCGCTGGTGGCGATGGTGACTCTGCCGCTGGGGATCCTGGGCGCCTTTGTGGTGATGCACTATCAAGGCGTTAACGCCAACATCATGTCGTTGGGAGGGATCGCCATTGCCATCGGCGCGATGGTGGATGCGGCGATCGTGATGATCGAAAACATGCACAAGGTGCTGGAGCAGTGGCGGCAACGTCATCCCGGCCAGCAGCCCACCTCAAAAGATTACTGGCACATCTCAGAGCAGGCGGCGGTTGAGGTTGGCCCTGCGCTGTTCTGTAGTCTGTTGATCATCACCCTGTCGTTTATCCCGGTGTTTTCGCTACAGGCACAGGAAGGGCGGATGTTTGCGCCGCTGGCGTTCACCAAGACCTATGCGATGGCGGTATCCGCGGGGTTGGGCATCACGCTGGTACCGGTGCTGATGGGCTATTTTATCCGGGGCCGTATTCCGGACGAACATGCCAATCCGATCAATCGTTGGTTGATCCGCATGTATCAGCCGTTGCTGGCGGCGGTGCTGGCACGGCCTAAAACCACCCTGGGGATTTCCGCTCTGCTGTTGCTGCTGACCTTATTCCCACTCAGCCGTCTGGGCAGCGAGTTTATGCCACCGTTGGACGAAGGGGATCTGCTGTATATGCCTTCGACGCTGCCAGGGATCTCTGCCCGTGAAGCGGCACGGCTTCTGCAACTGACCGACCGCTTGATCAAAACCGTACCGGAAGTGGACACGGTCTTTGGCAAGGCCGGGCGGGCGGAGACGGCAACCGATCCGGCCCCGTTGACCATGCTGGAAACCACCATTCGCTTTAAGCCCCGCGACCAGTGGCGGCCCGGCATGACGATGGACAAACTGGTGGCCGAACTGGACAGCGTGGTCAAGGTGCCCGGCATTGCCAACGTCTGGGTGCCGCCGATCCGTAACCGTCTGGATATGCTGGCGACCGGCATCAAAAGCCCGGTAGGCATCAAGGTCAACGGCAGCAATATTGCCGATATCGAGCTGGCGGCCAGCCAGATTGAGCAGGTGGTGAAGCAGGTTCCGGGTGTGACTTCCGTGCTGGCGGAGCGCCTGGCCGGAGGGCGCTATGTGGATATTGATATCGATCGCCAGCGTGCGGCGCGTTACGGTGTTTCGGTGAAAGAGCTGCAATCAGTGGTTGCCACGTTGGTGGGAGGGGAAAACATCGCTGAAACCATTGAAGGGCGCGCGCGTTATCCGATCAACGTCCGTTATCCAAGGGAGATCCGTGATTCGCTGCAAAAGCTGCGTGAATTACCGGTGGTGACGGCGACCGGTGGGCAAGTACCTTTGGCAGAACTGGCGGATATTCGCATCACCGAAGGGCCACCGATGCTGAAAAGCGAGAATGCCCGGCTTTCCGATTGGATCTATGTCGATCTGCGCGGGCGCGATTTGAAATCGGCGGTGGAGGAGATGCAACAGGTGGTGGCGCAGCAGGTGAAGCTGCCCGCCGGGGTTTCCCTCAGTTGGTCCGGGCAGTTTGAGTATCTGGAACGCGCCAGCGCCCAGTTGAAGATTGTGCTGCCGGTGACGCTGGCGATCATCTTTGTGTTGCTGTTTGTCACCTTCAACAGCGTGAGCGATGCGCTGCTGATCATGGCGACGCTGCCGTTTGCGCTGATAGGTGGGGTCTGGCTGTTGTATCTGCTCGATTACAACCTGTCGGTGGCGGGGGCGGTGGGCTTTATTGCCCTTGCCGGGGTAGCGGCAGAGTTTGGCGTGATTATGGTGCTGTACCTTAATCAGGCGCTGGCGAAACATCGTCAACCGGGCCAGCCGTTGAGTCATCAGCAACTGATGGCGGCAATTAGCGAGGGGGCGGTGTTGCGCGTCAGACCCAAGGTGATGACGGTGGCGACCATTATGGCCGGTTTACTGCCGATTATGTGGGGCGGTGGTGCTGGCTCAGAGGTGATGCAGCGGATTGCCGCACCGATGATTGGCGGTATGGTGAGTGCGCCATTGCTATCGATGCTGGTGATCCCGGCGGTGTATTCGCTGCTGCACAGAAAGGATGAAAAACCTGGTGAGAAAGTAGAGTAAATTCACCGATAACGAGCGTAAATCCCCCCTGCTGGGGGGATTTCACAGGGTTACTGCACTAAAAATGCCTTAAACTGCGGCGTCATCACTGCGTTGAATCCGTTATCGGTTTTGCTGATCAGATACACCGCCAATCCTTTCTCTTCGGCCAGTTTCAGCGCTTTTTCCGTACCCAGCACCATCAACCCGGTATCCCAACCGTCGGCCTCCAACGCCGTAGGGGCAATCACCGTAACGGAAACCAGCTTATGGGTGATAGGCCGCCCGGTGACGGGATCGATCACGTGGGAATAGCGCTGGCCATCCTGCTCGAAGTAGTTACGGTAACTCCCCGCAGTGCTGATGCCGTAGCCTTGCAAATCCACCAGCGCCTGCACCGCATTTTCGCGGTCGGTGGGCTTTTGGATTGCTACCCGCCAAGGCTTGTTCTGGCCATTCACGCCGCGTGATGAAACGGCTCCGCCCACCGATACCAGATAGTTGGTGATGCCTTTGCGCGCCATCAACTGGACCAACTGATCCACGCCGTAACCTTCGCCTAGCGTGGAGAGATCGACATACATCTCAGGCAGATCTTTTTGCAGCCATTCACCCCGGCTGTCGCTCAGCAGTTTCAGATGCTGCAAACCAATATGCTGACGGGCTGCATCGATTTGCTGCTGGCTGGGGACTTTGACGGCCCGCTTATCCGGGCCGAAACCCCACAGGTTGACCAACGGGCCGACGGTGATATCCATCGCGTCCCCGGTATCACGGCCAATGCGCTGAGCGGTGAGGATGATATCGGCCATTCCACGGGGGATGGGCTGCGGATCGGCAGAGGTGCTCTGGTTGAAGCGGGATAACACCGAATCGGGGCGGTAAGTGGAAATATCGTCGTTGGCCTGCTCCAGCAGCGCATCGATCTCCTGCTGCAATTGTTGCTTGCTCTCGGTGACAGTGCCGCTGACCTTTACGCTATAGAACGTCCCCATGGTTTTGCCTTCGATGTCGATCTGGGGGCGGGTGTTGGCATCGTTACAGGCGGCTAGCAGCATCAGCGCCGCGCTGAGCAGCAGCCTTTTGGCAATGGAATTGGCCATAGAAAATCCTAAAAGCAGGGAAAGACGACGGGTATAAAACAAAATACGATAAATGGAAAGGGCAACGTGCTTTTTTACTGGCGTAATTCAAGAGCTTCGGCTAACGTCGTTTTCCAGCCTTAGCTTGAAAAATAAGAGTAAATCCATGAGTTCAAATGCGGTGACCAGTTTGTTGAGGCCATTTTTGCATGACCGCTTCCTGCATGCGTTGCTGCTGATGGGAATGTTGTTGTACGCCATTGGGCCACAGTCGCTGAGTGTACTCTCTGGCTTTATCGATTGGCGCACCATCATGACTCTGCTGGGGTTGATGCTGCTGACCAAAGGCGTTGAGGTGAGCGGTTATTTCGATTTTATCGGCCGCCAGATCGTGAACACCCTGCAAAGTGAACGCTCACTGGCTCTGTTTCTGGTGTGTGCCGCTGCGGTGCTGTCGTCGTTCCTCACCAACGATGTGGCGCTGTTTATCGTGATCCCGTTGACCATTACGCTGAAAAAGCTCTCTTCACTGCCGATAGGCCGCCTGATCATCTTCCAGGCACTGGCGGTTAACGCCGGGTCGTTGCTGACGCCGATTGGCAATCCGCAGAACATTTTGCTGTGGAGCAAGTCTTCGCTGACCTTTATGGAGTTTATCGGGCGCATGGCACCGTTCGGCATTATCATGATGCTGAGCCTGCTGGTGGTCACCTGGTTCAGTTTCCCGGCGCGGAAAATTGTCAAAGCCCCGAACACCCAACCTTATCCTTATCAAATGCGCCTGTTGCTGGCCAGTGTCGCGCTGTATGTGGCCTTTCTGATCTGCCTGGATTTGGACGTGCCGTTGTATGGCATGTTACTGGTGTTTGCCGGTTTTCTGCTGTTGGCTCGCCAGGTGCTGTTGCAGATTGACTGGAGCCTGATCTTTGTATTTCTCGCCATGTTTATCAATATTGGCTTGCTGACCCAACTGCCGGCGGTGCAACCGCTGTTTGACCAGATTGCCTCGCTGGCGGATGGTAGCGTGTATGCGTTGGGGATCGCTTTATCTCAAGTGATCAGCAACGTTCCGGCGACCATTTTGTTGCTGAACTATGTGCCGTCCAGCGCCTTGGTGGCCTATGCGGTAAACGCCGGGGGATTTGGCCTGGCGATCGGATCGCTGGCGAACCTGATCGCCCTGCGGATGGCGGGAGAACGTCAGATCTGGCTGCAGTTCCATTACTATTCGATACCGTTCCTGGCCTGGGCTACGTTAGTGGGTTGGCTGCTACTGGGTTAATTTGACTCAAGCACTTTGTCATCACTCTTAATGCATTGGAGTTCTATTATGAGCATCTCTTCATTGGTATTGGCCTATCCCCCGGCTACGGCGGCACAAAGCCTGGATTATCTGGCGGCAAAGCTCGCCTTCTACGCCGACTCGGCGGATGTGGCGGAAGATTTGCGCAATGGCGTCAACGAGATTGTGGTGATCGATACCCGTGCCAGTGCGTTGTACGCCGCCGGGCACATTCCTGGTGCGGTGAGCTTTCCCCATCGTTTAATGGATGAAAGCAGCACCTCATCTCTCGATCGCGACAAGGTCTATGTCACCTACTGCGACGGTATCGGCTGTAACGGTTCCACCCAGGGGGCATACAAGTTGGCCAAGCTTGGCTTTCGGGTCAAAGAGCTGATTGGCGGGCTGGATTTCTGGCTACGCGATGGCCATCCGGTGGCCATCGGTGTTGAGCTGGGTACGATGCAGGGGCGGGATAAAGCACCGGAGTGCGGCTGTTAAAACAGCGCCCACAGTACCAATATCAATACGATAACGCCGACAACCAGCGCCAGAGGCTTACTGAACATCGACTGTAAAGGCTGCGGCAGGGCGGCGATTAGTGGGTTAAGCAATGGCTGTGGCTGTTGGACGTCACTGTGTAATGACGGAGCGTGGCCAGCCTTGTCCAGACGGCGGGTAAACAGCTGCTGGATCACGTCGTTTAACTGTGCGTGGGTCAGCGGCGTATTCAGGTTGCCGTTAAAGCGGCTCTGGCAATAGTCATTGAGCTGTTGCTGCTCTTGCTGGTCTGCTGGCTGTTTCAATACCGCCAGCAGGTTTTGCAGCGTCGGCGCCGTTTGCGGGCTGAGCGCCAATTTCACCTGCATAAACTGACTGAGCAGTTGGAAGTGGCGTGCGGGCAACGGATCGTTGATTTTTACCCCGACCAGATCGAACAGTGCCTGCCAGAGTTTGGCCGTTGTCTCACCGGTGGCCGCGCTAAGCTTGGTGACCTGCAACTGCAAGTGCTGATGTTCCGCAGGCAGCAGCGAACGATCGCTGGTGGCCGTTTGTTGCGGGTGAGGGATTGTCAGTTCGCCGGTTTGCAGCAGGTTCAACACTTGCTGGAGCTGTGGATGGCTCAACTGGCTTAACACCGTATGGCCAAACTGCTGGCGGATAAAGTCGCTGACCGCCTGGCGGTTATTGCCTTGTGGCAACAGTTCGGTGAGCTGTTGCAGCAGTTGGCGGCTGGCATGGCTCTGTTGTGCCACGCCAAGGCGGTTTTGCAGTAGCTGCTCCGCCGGTTGGAAATGGCGCGCCAACAGTTCGCTGTGGTTATCCGCCCCTAATTCATGACGCAGCGTGGCCCAGATCTCGGCGGATTTGGCCGGGCTGAGGGCCATGATCTTGACGATCAGTTTTTCCAACTGGGTGCGTTGGGCTGGGGAGAGCGGTTGATCGTCGGCAGGAGGGATTTTGCCAGCGGTTGGAGGGTGATCGGCTGCGCCAGGAGCGCCAGGTCCACTTAACGGTTGCATATCACCAGTCCTTCGCAGTGTATAAAGTCGACATACCCGGCGAAAAGCACAGGCTTAATCGCTTATGATACCTGTAATTTCGTGCCATCAATACCGCCGCCAGACATTTCTTTACAGGCCAATCGTTGCTTATCCTGTTTGCGCCGCTAAGATAGGCGCAGATACGGCATTGAGGGCGTGATGATAAATCGGCAGCGGATTGCAAAATGGTTTTTAACCCTGGCTTGCCTGGTGGTACTGACGTGCCTCACCCAGCGCATGGCGGGCTTGCATACCTTGCAACTGGCCCTTGGCCTGCCCTCTGTCAGCGTCAGCCAATCCGTGGCCAGCGGTGATGAAGAGGCCACCACCACGACCCCCTGTGAGCTGAGTGCCAAATCGTTGTTGGCCTCCCCACCGGTGATGTTTGAAAACGTGCTGTTTGGCTTGGGGATGTTACTGGTCCTGTTGACCCCGATCATCGCTCCACGCTTGTCGTTCCCTCCTGTACGCGTTATTTCCCCCACCACCCTCAGGGTGCATCTGCGATTATGCGTGTTCCGTGAATGAGTTAATCCCTCGCCAAACCGAGTGACTAATTTATTTATGGAGAACAACTATGTGGAATATCATCAGGCTGGCGTTGGCTTGCCTGTTATTACTTTGGCTACCTGCGACACAGGCGGCGGATAGCGGCTGGCTGCAAAGCCCGCAGAACGATCATGCGCAAGTCAGGCTGCGTGCCGACACCAGCAACGGGGACGAAACCCGTGTGCTGCTCGCTGTTGAGCTGGAAAAAGGATGGAAAACCTACTGGCGCTCACCAGGGGAAGGAGGTATTGCGCCAGCAATCACCTGGCAGGGCAACCCACCACCGGCAACCTGGTTCTGGCCAACGCCGCAGCGCTTTGACGTGGCGGGGATCTCGACGCAGGGCTATCAGCAGCGGGTTACGCTGCCCATCGTATTGAAGGGCGCTGCGCCGCAGCAACTGGCGGGTACGCTTACCTTATCCACCTGTAGCAACGTCTGCATCTTGACCGATTATCCGTTCAAACTGGATCTCACCACCCCGGCTGATCCAAAGTTCAATCACGACTTTGCTCAGGCGATGGGGCAGGTGCCGATTGCCAGTGGGTTGGTGGACAGCCTGCGTGCCGGTTATCACAACGGTGAGTTGCAGATTAGCGCGCAGCGTACCGCGGGCTGGCAACAACCTGAGCTGTTCTTTGATACGGTGGCAGGAGCCGATCTGGGCAAGCCAACGGTCAGCAGTGATGGCGAGAGTCTGCAAGCGCGAGTTCCCGTGAGTGATGGTTGGGGAGACGCAGCACCGGATCTGCGTGGTAAACAACTGCGGCTGGTTATCAGCGATGGAGGGATCGCTCAGGAGGCAACGCTGACCATTGGCGGGCCGCTTGCATTGCCTTCCACCGCGGCTTTCCCCCTGTGGCAAGCGGTGTTGATGGCGTTAGCGGGCGGTTTCATTCTTAACCTGATGCCTTGCGTGCTGCCAGTGCTGGGGATGAAGCTAGGTTCCATATTGCAGGTCGAACAGCGCGATCGGCGTAGCGTGCGTTGGCAATTTCTGGCCTCTTCCTTGGGGATCGTGGTGTCCTTCATGGCGCTGGCCTTGCTGATGACGCTGTTGCGCCTGAGCAATCACGCGCTGGGCTGGGGGATCCAATTCCAAAACCCGTGGTTTATCGGCTTTATGGTGCTGGTGACGCTGCTGTTCAGCGCCAATCTGTTCGGCCTGTTCCACCTGCAACTCTCTTCCTCGTTGAATACCAAGTTGGCTACTCATAACGGGCATGGCTTGAGCGGTCATTTCTGGCAGGGAGCGTTTGCCACGCTGCTGGCGACGCCTTGCTCGGCGCCTTTCCTGGGAACGGCGGTGGCGTTTGCGTTGGCGGCTCCGTTGCCGGTGCTTTGGGGCATGTTTGTGGCACTGGGAATTGGCATGAGCCTGCCTTGGTTGCTGATTGCCGCCTGGCCTGCGCTGGCGTTACGCCTACCACGTCCTGGCCGCTGGATGAACGGGATGAGGTTGGCGCTGGGCTTGCTAATGCTGGTTTCTTCGCTCTGGCTGCTTAGCCTGATGACCAACCATATCGGCGTGAAGCCGACTCTGATTGTCGGTGCCATCTTGCTGCTCGGTTTATTGCTGGCGGTGTGGCAACAGTTAGGTGCCCGGTCAGCGGGGATCGCGACGGCCAGCTTGCTGGTGGTAGGTGGTTTGGCATTGCTGGTGGGATCGTTGACCGCTAACCAGTGGCGACAGCCGTTGCACGACAACATCGCCTGGCAACCGCTTTCTGAACAGGCGATCGTACAGGCACTAGCTGAAAATAAACGGGTGTTTGTTGATGTGACCGCCGACTGGTGTGTGACCTGCAAGGCGAATAAATACAACGTATTGCTGCGTGACGAGGTGCAAAAAGCACTCAGCGCTGATGATGTAGTGGCGCTGCGCGGTGATTGGAGCCGCCCGTCTGAAAGCATCTCGGCCTTCCTGCAACAGCGCGGCAGCGTTGCCGTTCCCTTTAACCAAATCTATGGCCCCGGCTTGCCAGACGGCGAAGTGTTGTCACCGCTGCTCACTCGCGAAGCCGTACTGCAAGCTCTGTCTACTGCCAAAGGAAACCAATAATGAACAAGTTACTGATGTTACTGCTGCTGATCGTCACCCCGGTCTGGGCTGCGGCTCCTTTCACCGCCGAGCAGGAAGTGCGGATCAAAGAGCTGATCCGCGAAACGCTGGTCTCAAACCCGGATATTCTGGCGGAAGCGGTTAATGCTTGGCAGCAGCAAACCAACGGCCAGCAACTCGGTCAGGCGATTGAGCAAAATAGCAAAATCCTGTTCGACGATCCTGCCAGCCCGCGGTTAGGGGCCAAGAATGCCAAGCTGACGCTGGTGGCCTTCACCGATTACAACTGCCCGTACTGTAAGCAGTTTGATCCGATGTTGGAGAAGATCGTCAACAAATATCCCGATGTGGCGCTGGTGGTGAAGCTGTTGCCGTTCAAAGGAGAAAGCTCGATTGCCTCATCGCGGGTGGCGTTGACGGCTTGGGAGCAGCATCCAGAACAGTTCTGGCCGCTGCATCAACGCCTGATGGCGAAAAAAGGCTTTCATGACAACGCCAGCATCGCCGCAGCGCAAGAGAAAACGGGCGTTAAGCCGGTGGCACCTAGCGAGCAGAGCATGACCACGCTGCGTACCAATATGCAGTTGGCTGAACAGTTTGGCGTGCAGGGAACGCCTGCTACCCTGATTGGCGATCAGATGCTGCCGGGCGCGGTGTCTTATGAGGATCTGGAAGCGTTAGTGAAGCAGCAATTGGCGAAGGTGAAAAATGGCTAGGTTACGGCGCTGGACGCGCGAACTGCTGATTCTGCTGTTGCTCGTGCTGGGCGTGACGTTCGCCATGGACTGGTGGCGAGCTCCACAGGCTCCCTTGACCTTTGAGCAGCAAATGCTGGAAACTCTGGACGGAGAGCCGGTGTCGTTGGCGCAGCTCAGCCAGGATAAGCCTTTATTGGTCTATTTCTGGGCCAGTTGGTGCGGAGTTTGCCGCTTTACCACGCCTTACGTGGCCAAACTGGTGGCAAACGGCGGTAACGTGATGACCGTGGCGCTGCGTTCGGGCAATGACCAGCAGGTTGAGCAGTGGCTGGCGGCCAAGAAGCTGCAACTGCCGGTAGT
Organism: Serratia sp. JSRIV006; assembly: GCF_019968685.1. Taxonomy (NCBI): domain Bacteria; kingdom Pseudomonadati; phylum Pseudomonadota; class Gammaproteobacteria; order Enterobacterales; family Yersiniaceae; genus Serratia; species Serratia sp. JSRIV006. The sequence goes on along the minus strand of NZ_CP074137.1, from coordinate 3,890,399 downwards.
TAACGATGAGCAGGGCAAGCTATCGGCGCAGTGGCAGATTGGCGTGACGCCGACCATCGTGGTGATCTCTCAGGGGAAGGTGGTGCAAAGCACCACCGGCTGGACCAGCTATTGGGGCATGAAACTGCGGCTCTGGTGGGCCAGCGTTTAATTCCCCGTCACCTCAACAATCGCCCGGCAAAGCCGGGCGATCCCTTCGGTAATCAGCTCCGGCGTATTGGCGGCAAAATTCAACCGCAAGCCATGTGCACCGTGCTGCTCCTCAACATAAAAGCATTCGCCACGGGCAAAGGTGACACCCTGTTGCCAGGCTATTGGCATCAAGGTTGTGGTGCTTACGGCAGGTGGCAATTCCAGCCAGATAAACAGCCCTCCCGCAGGGATTTCAAACCGACAGCCCGGTGGCAGGTGCTCGCTTAATGCAGCCACCATAGCATCTCGGTGCTGGCGGTATATCCTTCCCGCCCGGCGCAGCTGCTTGTCGTAGCTGCCAACGGTGACAAAGGCGTCCAACGCGCGCTGGATCAGGTTGGAGCTGGTAAAGCTGTCGACGTGCTTGAGCCGTGAGAATTGCAGATACTGTTCGCTGTCCGCCACCAGATAACCGATGCGCATACTGGGCAGCAGCATTTTGGAGAAGGTACTGACATAGATCACCGTGCCAGCGGGAGCCATGGCGCGCAGTGACGGCAGGCTTTTACCGTTGTAACGCAGATCGCCAACAAAATCGTCCTCCAGGATCACTATCCCGGCCTGTTGCGCCAACGCCAGCAAGCGGCTGCGGCGGACTTCGCTCATACAGCGCCCGGTGGGGTTATTGAAATTGGGGATGGTGTAGATCATTTTGGGCTGATGCCGGGCGATCAGCTCCGGCAGTTGCTCAACGCACATACCGTGACGATCGCTGGGCACTGGAACAATGTTGATCTGGTGCAGGCGCAGCAGTCCCAGAGCTTCGGCATAGGTGGGCTCTTCGACAATCACCGTATCCCCTGGGCGTAATAGCGTCTGGAAAATCAGGCTGATGGCATGTTGCGAGCCGTTGGTGATCAGCACCTGTTCGGCTCGGGTGGGGATACCTTGTGCGGTCAGGATCCGGCTTAGCGTGTCGCGCAGCGGGTAGTAACCACAATAATCACCATAGCTGAAGGCCTCTTCCGCATGACGGCTGAGGATCGACAGCAGGATCTTGCGGAACGCCTCCAGCGGGAACACCTTGGGGCTGCCGACGCCAGCGGCAAAGTTGATGATGTGCTCCGGCAAAGGAATATCCGGATAACCGTCCAGCCGCGACGTGGTGGTGGTGAAGCGATCCGCAGGGAATAGCTCGCTGGATGCTGGCCGTTGCTGCATGGGGGCCGGTTGCAGGTGGCGGACATAGGCGCCGCTGCCACGCCGCTGTTGTAACAATCCTTTGGCCGTCAGTTCGGCGTAGGCGCTTTCCACCGTCAGGCGGCTGACCGAAAGTTCGGCGGCCAGGCTGCGCGTTGACGGCAATTTATCGCCATCGGCAAAGGTGCCGCCAAGAATGGCGCGGCGCAGCGCTTCTTCGATCTGCAGATACAGCGGAATGTCCTGCTGACGATCCAGTGGAATGTGCATGAAATTGGCCCGGTAAAAAAAGTCTGTTTTCACTATATCCCAGAGTAACAAGGCTTGGCACCGATAAAAGTGGCCTGCACAACATCGTAGCAAAGTGGCTATGGTGGCAAAATCTGGCCGCGTTAAAATCTCCGCCAGAGAATTAAGCGGTGGAATTTTGAGGGTGTTATGTCGTTACCGTCGGGTGTTGTAGCAGAACCAGTTGTGGTCAGTGGCGGGATCCTGCGGGGAACCAACCAGGGTTACGTGATCGCCATAATCAGTGCCATGCTGTTGGCGTTTACCGCCATCATCATCCGCGCGCTGACCGAGTATTACCATCTACCGACGTTTGTGCTGGCTTTCTGGCGTGCGGCCTTGGTGGCCTTGGTGTTGTTACCGTTATTGCTGCTGTTCAAACCACAATGGGCTTATCTGCGACGTGAACAGGTGCCGTTCTACGCTGGCTACGGTTTGCTGTTGGCATTGTTTAACAGCTTATGGACGCTGTCGGTGGCGCTCAATGGCGCTTCGGTGGCGACTATTTTGACCTACTGCTCGGTCGGTTTTACCGTATTCCTGGGCTGGATGATGTACAACGAACGCCTCAGCCTGCGCGAATTGCTGGTGATCGTGGTCAGCCTGGGTGGCTGCTTCCTGGTCAGTAACGGCGACAGCATGGGCAACAGCCGTTTTGATCTGTTGGGGCTGATGGTCGGCATGCTGTCCGGCATTGGTTACACCCTGTACACCCTCGGCGGGCGTATCGCCAGCGAGCGGCGCTACCCGGTGTGGAATACCATCCTGTACGTATTCGGTTTTTCCGCCGTGTATCAGTGGTTGTTCAACACCTTGCTGACATTTTTCCCCTTGGCGGCATTTCACGGCATGGCGGGGGACCTGTGGTTTCTATCCCAGGGAGTTCAAGGCATTCAGTGGAGTGGCTGGCTGTTGCTGCTCACGCTGGCCGCAGGGCCAACGCTGCTGGGGTTTGGCCTGTACAATATCAGCCTGAAAACCCTGCCGCTGGCGGTGGCCAACCTTATCCTGTCGCTGGAGCTGGTGTTTACCGCGGTCATCGCCTACTTCCTGTTGGGAGAAAATATGAACCAGTTACAGCTATTGGGTAGCGCGCTGGTGATGGGCGGGGTATTGATGCTGAGAAGAGCGAAGTAGGCTTGGCTTTCTGCGCCGGTTTGTTACCATTGGCCGCGAAACAACAGGGTGCAAACAGCAAATGATCATTAATCCAAGGTTAAAACGAGCGCTTATCGCTTGATTGGGCAGTGTTTTTGAACGGAAAACGCTGCCACTGACATTACGTTCCGTGGCTCTTGCAATAAATTAAGAGAAGATGCCATGTCTGATAAACACTGGTCACAAGTAGAATTACTCCACCAGACGGTAACCAACCCCAATATCCTGATCAAGGGAACCCACAGTTATTACAGCCATTGCTGGGATGACGGCTTTGAACGCTCCGTGGTGCGCTATTTACACGGCGATGCGGTCAGCCAACAGTGGGAGCCACTGGGGCAGCTAGACAGGTTGCACATTGGCGATTATGTCTGTATTGGCGCCGAAGCGGTGATCCTGATGGGAGGGAATCATACCCACCGTATTGATTGGCTGAGCCTGTATCCGTTTATGGAAACCATCCAGGCGTCTTATTTACCTAAAGGTGATACCCGCCTTGGCGATGGTTGTTGGATCGGGATGCGGGCCATGCTGATGCCTGGAGTGACGATTGGCGAAGGGGCGATAGTGGCTGCCGGCAGCGTGGTGACTGCGGATGTCGAGCCCTACGCTATCGTTGGCGGCAATCCGGCCCGGATGATTAAACGGCGGTTTTCTGCGGAGACAATCGAGCGTTTACTCGCGTTGCAGATTTACGATTTGTCCGCCGAAGCGTTCGCCAGCATCCAGCCCTTGTTGGCCAGCGATGATATTACGGCCTTGGAACAGGCTGTTGAGGTTATACGCCAATAATAAGTCGGGCGAGTTAGTCCCGCCCGATTTTTAACCGGCTCACAACATTGGGGCGCTGCATGATGCAGCGCCCTTTTTGCATTACTCAACTTCCGTCGCTTCCCCGCTGATACGACGGTGCTTGCGGAGTTTGCGCAGCAGCGGTGGTAACACCAACACGGCGACGGCCAGCACCAACAGGCATTGGGCAATGGTACTGCTCCACAGAATATCAAAGTTCCCATTGCTGATAGACAACGCCCGGCGCAGGTTTTGCTCCAGCATTTCTCCCAACACAAACCCCAGGATCAGCGGCGACATCGGGAAGTGCATTTTGCGCAGGATGTAGCCAAACACGCCTAGCCCCACCATCAGCAGCAAATCGAAGGTCGTGCTGTGTACCGCATAGACCCCAACGGCGGAAACGGCGGCGATCGCCGGTACCAGGAACCACAGCGGCACGGTCAGCATACGGGTGAACAGCCCAATTAACGGGATGTTCATGATCAACAACATCACGTTAGCGATCAGCAGCGCGGCGATCAGCCCCCAAACGATATCCGGCTGTTCGGTGAACATTGCCGGGCCAGGGGTGATGTTATACAGCGTCAATGCTCCCATCATCACCGCCGTAGTGCCTGAACCCGGTACGCCCAGGGTCAGCATCGGGATAAATGAACCGCAGGCGGAAGCGTTATTGGCGGCCTCCGGTGCGGCGACGCCACGAATATCCCCTTTACCGAACGATTCACTGTTGCCGCTGATGCGCTTCTCGGTCATATAGGTGAGCGCACTGGCAATAGTCGCCCCGGCACCGGGCAGAATACCGACGAAGAAACCGACAAAGGAGGATCGCAGGGTCGGGCCAACGCACTCGGCGGCCTCTTTACGGTTAAACAGCATGCGGCCGGTTTTACGGATCAGCTTCTGGCCCGTGCTGGTGCTTTCCAGCATCAGCAAGATCTCGCTGACCGAGAACAACCCGATCACCACCACAATAAACTGAATGCCGTCGGAGAGGTGTACGCTGTCGAAGGTGAAGCGATACACGCCGGTATTGGCGTCCACCCCCACCGTGGCCAGCCCCAGACCAATCAGGGCCGCCAGCAGGGATTTCAACGGGTTCTGGCTCATCATGCTGCCAAGGCAGGCAATGGCAAAGACCATCAGGGCAAAGTATTCCGCCGGGCCAAACGCCAGCGACCAGCGGGCCAGCATCGGGGCGAACAGAATAATGCCGATAATGGCGACCAGCGAGCCGGTGAAAGAGCTGACGGCGGAGATCGACAGGGCAACTCCTGCACGGCCTTGTTGGGCCATCGGGTAGCCATCCAGCGCGGTCATGATTGCGGCGGCATCCCCCGGGACGTTGAGCAGGATCGAAGAGATCCGCCCACCGTATTCACAGCCGATATACACCGTGGCCAGCAGGATCAGGGCCGACTCGGCGGGTAGCTTCAAGGCGAAAGCCAGCGGTAAGAGGATCGCCACGCCGTTGATCGGGCCAAGGCCCGGCAGCAGCCCGACGATAGTGCCAACGAAGCAGCCGATCAGGGCGATCATCAGGTTCTGGGGCAGTAGCGCCACTTCGAACCCTTGTGATAAATACATCCAGGTTTCCATTATCGCTCCCGTTAGCTCAGCCAAACGCCGAGTGGCAGTGTGACATCCAGTAAATAATCAAAGGCGTAGAACAGAGAAACGCCCATTATGACGCCTGAAATCAAGGCGGCTTTGATACTGGCCTGGAACAGCAGGCCAATGCTGAAAGTCAGCAGAGTCGTTGCCAGTGGGAAACCGAGCCACTCGAATCCCCAGGCGTACAGCACCAGCGTGATCACTAGCACCAGCAGGCGTTGCAGCACGTTTTTATGTGGCCACTCGACTAGCTGTGGCCGACGCAACAGCAGCAATGCGGCACACAGGGCCATCAGGCTCAGGATGGCCAAAGGAAAGGGGCGTGGTCCTAAAGGTTCATAGCTGTATTCGCTCTGGATGCCCCAACCGATAAACAGGCCGCCGCCGCAGAGCAGCAGCCACAGAGCAGCAAAAATACGATCGCTCATGTCAATCCCCTAGGTTATTTGGCCAGCCCGAACGCTTTAGCCTGCTCGCGGTACTGGTTAACCTGGTTTTTCACGTAGGTATCCAGCTCCTTCCCGGTCAGGTTGAATTCAAACAGGCCGCGTAGATCGCGCTGTTGTTTGAACTCCTCGGTTGCCGTCATGGTTTTGAAGGTGTCGATCCACCATTGATACTCGGCCTCGCTGACCTTTGGGCCAAGGTAGAAACCGCGGATGATCGGCCACACCAGATTGAACCCCTGCTCCTTGGCGGTAGGGACGTTTGCCAGCTCGCCTGGCAGGCGTTCTTCGGCATATACCGCCAGCACACGCAGCTTATCGCCCTTCAGGTAAGGCACCATCTCGCTCAGATCGCCGGATACTGCCTGAATGTGATTACCCAGCAGCGCGGTCACCGGCTCGCCGCCCCCTTCAAACGCCACATAGCGCATCTTGTGGGGATCTACGCCAACTTCACGGGCCAGCAGGGCAGTTTTCATCCAATCCTGGCTGCCAATGGAGGCTCCAGCACCAAATACCACGCTGTTCGGGTCTTTCTGGAAGGCTGTCATCAAGTCTTTCAGCGTCTTGTAAGGCGAGTCGGCGCGTACGGCGATCATGCCGTAATCGGTGCCCACTGCCGCCAGCCACTTCACATCATCCACGTTGTAGCGGCCAAACTTGCCTTGTGAGAGGTTCAGCAGGGAACCGCCAGAGAACGCCACCACGGTGCCAAATTCGGCTGGCCGCTGGGCAACGATGGCGTTATAGGCCACCGCCCCCACGCCGCCGGGCATATAGGTGACGCGCATCGGCTTATCGATGGCCTTGGTTTCTTGCAAGGAGACCTGGATCAGTTTGCAGGTGAGATCGAAGCCTCCGCCGGGTTTGGCTGGGGCGATACATTCGGTGCGTTTTGGCGCTTCCACGGCGAATGCCTGGTTGGCGGCGAACAGCAGAACAGTGGCGGTAAGCGTACGGGTAATTATTGTTTTCATGACGTTTCCCCATCGGTTTTGTTTCAGTTTGTGAGAATCCCCGCTGACACGGGGTTGCTAAATTGTTAAAACAGAAACCTTTCATTTACCTTTCAGTGACCGGGAAAGTTTACAGGATGTGATATGCGTCTCTTGTTAGTGGAAGACCACCCCGAGCTGGCTCATTGGTTGCAGAAAGCCCTCAGCGGCCTTGGGTTTGCAGTGGATGTGGCGATAGACGGCGTGGCGGCAGACCATTTGTTGCTACACGAAAGCTATGCGCTGGTGGTGCTGGATGTCGCACTGCCCCGGCTCAACGGCCTCGAACTGTTGGCGCGGCTGCGTAAGCGTGGGCAGACTCTGCCAGTATTGCTATTGACGGCCCGTAGCGAGGTGGCCGATCGGGTTAAAGGGCTGAACCTTGGGGCTGACGATTACCTGACCAAGCCCTTTGAACTTGATGAATTGGAGGCACGCATCCGGGCGTTGCTGCGCCGCAGCGTCGGCGTGACGCAACAGGCATTGCAATACGGTTTGCTGACCTATCACGACGAGGGCTACTTCTTGCTGGCAGAAAAACCCCTGTCGTTAACTCCCCGTGAGCTGGCGGTGTTGACCACCTTGATGCATCGCCGTGGCCGTCCGGTCGCCAAGCAGCAACTGTTTGAGCAGGTGTTTACCCTCTCTGACGAGGCTAACCCCGAAAGCATCGAACTTTACGTCCATCGCGTGCGTAAGAAACTCCAGGGGAGCAACGTGGCGATCGTGACGTTGCGGGGCTTGGGCTACAGCCTGGAGCTGTGCGATGAGGTGGTTTAAAGCACCGCGTTCGTTGTTCTATCAGTTGCTGCTGTTCTTTGGTTTGCCGCTGCTGGTATTGGGTGGGATCTCAATCTACACCCACTATTTCAGCGCGATGAGTGCGGCGACGATGGCCTACGATCGCACCTTATTGGCGTCGGCCCGCACGGTGGCGGAGCGGCTGGTAGTGCGCAATCAGCGCCTGGAGGTGGATGTGCCTTATGTGGTGCTGGACAGCTTCGAGCGCAATATGAACGACCGGCTGTACTATCAGGTTATTTCACCTGAGGGGCAGAGTATTTCGGGCTATAACGATTTGCCCAAGATGCCGCCCTATATTCCTCGTTCCAACCTCTATCCGGCCCTGGTGCATTTTTACGATGCGCACTATCGCGGGCAGCCAATCCGCGTGGCGGCACTGTTCCAGCCGGTGAATGAGGGTGGGGTGATGGGGATGGCGACCATTCTGGTGGCGGAGACGTTAGAGTCGCGGCGCTATCTGGCGCGGCAGATGCTGCTGGCGGCGCTGCTCAGCCAGGGGACAGTGGTGGTATTGACGCTCACTCTGGCTTACATCCTGCTGAAAAAGCTGCTGCAACCGTTGCGCAAGCTGTCCAGCATGATGCTGCGGCGCGATCCGGGGGAGCTGACGCCTTTGCCGATGGTGCTGCCCTGGTCGGAAATGCAGCCGCTGCTGCTGGCATTCAACCGCTATATTGAGCGGCTGCGGTTGATGGTGGCGCGTCAGGAACGCTTTAGTGCCGATGCTTCCCACCAGCTACGTACGCCGCTCACGGTTTTGAAAACCCAGGTGGGGGTGGCATTGGCCAGCGAACGGCCCGAGCAATGGCGTGAGAGTCTGGAAGGGATGAGCGCCACCCTGGACAGTACCGTCGCGTTGACCGATCGCCTGCTATACCTCTCACGGCTGAAGGCGCACGAGCATCAGGCCGAGCGTAAGTTGCAGCCGGTTAATCTGGCGCAGGTGTTACGCGACGCCTGTTTTTCGCGCCTGCCGCAGGCTCGCAGCAAGCGGATCGATCTTGGTTACGAAGGGGTGGGAGTTTGTTGGGTGGCCGGTGAGGCGTTGCTGTTGGCGGAGCTTTGCGCCAACCTGTTGGATAACGCGCTGAAATACACGCCAGCCAAGGGGGTCGTGACCGCCCGTTTATTGATGGTGGATGGGCAGGGACTGTTAGAGATAGAAGACAGCGGGCCAGGCATTGCTCAGGATCAGACGGTCGCTGCGCTGCAACCGTTTCGACGGCTGGATAATGTGGGTGATCAGCCTGGTGCGGGGCTGGGGCTGGCATTGGTCAAAGATATTACCGCTTATCACGGTACCCGTCCGGAACTGCTGAGCTCTGACGCGCTAGGAGGCCTGTTGGTGCGGATACGCTTTAGGCTGTTGGGGTGATAGAGGGTAAGGGGGCGCATCTCCCCCCGAACCTTATGGTGTAACGGTGGTTTTTCTACGCCCTAACGGCGTGCGCAGGCGCTGTGACAGGATCACCCCCAGCAGGGCGACACCGCCACCAATCAGATGGTAGCTATGCAACTGTTCATGCAGGAACAGGACCGCAATTATCGCGGTGAACACCGGTGCCAGGTTCATAAAGATCGACGCCTTGTTGGCTCCCAGGCGCATCACCCCCTGGATCCACAGGAACGGCGCGGCAATCGACGCAGGGATACCGGCAAACAGCACTAGCGGGATGTTCTGGCTGGTAAGCTGCACGTCATGCGCCATCAGGAAGTTCGGCAGCAGCAGTACCACGCCAAACACGATCTGCACATACAGAGACTGCCAGTTGGGCAACGGGATCGCCCAGCGTTTGGTCAACACGCCGTACAGGGCGTAGGAGGCCGAAGCGGCGAACATCATCAGTTCACCTTTGCCAATGCCGTGTTGCAGCAGCAGCCCGGGTTGCCCCGCGCTAACCAGCCACACCAGCCCACCCAGCGACAGGATACTACCCAGTGCGATACCCACGGTGGGGGCAACGCGCAGGACGAATATACCGGTTAATACCGTCAGCAGCGGGATCAGCGAGTTGAGGATGCCCATAAACAGCGCGCTGACGCTATGCGCGGCGTAATAGGCCAGGCTTTGATACAGCACCATCCCCAGCAGGCCGAGGATCATCAGCTTCCACCAGTTGGCGCGAATGGCTGGCCAATTGCGGAGCGCTCCCGGCAGCACGAAAGGGGTGAGTACGATCAGCGCCAATGCCCAACGATAGAAGGAAATGGCCGCCGGATCGATGGCGGTTGCCGATACTTTACTGACTACGGCGTTAATCGACCAGATCAGCACCGCCAGCAGGGGAAAGAGCACGTTCATGATAATAATTCTCAACAACGAATAACATGCTGGCTAGTCTACCCGTGTCCGGTTTATTATATATAGTCAAAATCAGACAGCATTTCGCGAAATCAAGACAACTTCACCATGGCCGAAACCCGTAATTATCCCACCGCAGACGTCGCTGCTCCGCGCACGCTGTTTTTCCGCTGCGAAGAAACCAATGCGGATACCGAATATCTGCCGCACAGCCACGACTGGGGGCAGCTGATTTGCGTCAAAACCGGGGTGATCGCGCTGAATATTGCCGGGCAGCGTTTTTTGGCTCCGCCGGAGTTCGCCGTCTGGTTGCCGCCGGGCATGGAGCATTCCAGCCATAACCGCAAACCGGTGCTGTTCCGCACCATCAATATCGCCAAATCCTTATGCGTCGGGTTGCCAGAAGAGGCCTGTTTGATCAACGTCTCGCCGGTGTTCAGCGCCATTGTTGAAGATTGCCTGGGGCGAAAAATGCTGGAGCCCACGAGTGAAGAGGATCTGCGCCTTTGCCGGGTGCTGATCGACCAACTGCGGATTTCCCCGGTGCAACAGACCTATCTGCCGACCTCGCAAGACAAGTTTTTGGGGCCAGTGTTACAGGCATTGGAACGTTGCCCGGCGGATAACACCTCATTGGCGGTATGGGCCAGCAAGGTGTATACCACTGAGCGGACGCTTTCACGCCGTTGCCAGCAGGAACTGGGCATGTCGTTTAGCGAGTGGCGGCAGCGCCTGCGCTTTTTACATGCGCTTTCGCTGCTCGAACAGGGGAAAACCGTGCAGGATGTCGCACTCGATGTTGGCTACAGCTCGGCTTCCGCGTTTATTGTGATGTTCCAGCAGATCGCCGGTACCACGCCAGAACGTTTGCGCCGGGCATGACAATCCCAACACGACATCAACTGGCCCAGGTTACGTCGAACCGAACGTTCACATCACCACTCCAGGTGCCTGCCGGCAAGGTGCTGAAGTCGGTCACCGGGGTCGTGCCATCAGCCGTCGCACCGATGATAGTGAAATCGAAGTGGTCTTGCGCACTCTGGCGGCCAGGCTGCTTGTCAGCGTTGGCAAGTTTGCTCAGGTTACCGCCTGATATACCGGCCGAAGTATCAATCAGGGTGGTTTGAGCGGTTTTTGTTATCGCAGCGCCGTGGTGTTTAACCCCCACTTCCAGGGTAGAACCGGAGGTGCCTAATTGAGTCAGGGTATTGGAAACCAGTTTGGCGGTCAGTTTAATCGCTGTGCCTTCGCCTTGGAGAGCTACGTCGAACACGCCTTGCTGGCTATTGAAGCGCTTTACGCCTTCAGCATATTGGAAATACAGGTTGCCAATGGGGGTAACGACCAATTGACTGGAGGAGTCTTTCACCGCTATCGCAGGCCAGGTGGCTAATGCTTGTGTAGTCACGTTTTCAGCCTGAGCGCTACCAACGGCTGTGAGTGTTGCAACGATCGCCAGAACAAGTGTCGCTTTTTTCATGGTTAACGCCCTTGATTTTCGATTTGTTTCTGCCCGTTAGCCGGTCGCTAACGTGAAGGTTCGCCTCCTTGCGTGATAATTATCGGAAAGAACTCAATAAAGCTTAGAAGAAAAACATCGTTATTTCACCGGGCATAACAAGCTTGGGTTTCCGAGCCATTCGGTGGCACACTATTTTGTAGTTACTGCTTACCTATACCCGTCGGAGAGTGACGTGAAGATACTGATTGATGAAAATATGCCCTATGCGGTGGATCTATTTAGCCGCTTGGGGGAAGTACAGGCCGTGCCTGGCCGCCCGATCCCAACCGATGCGCTGGCCGAAGCCGACGCCTTGATGGTGCGCTCGGTGACCAAAGTGAATCAGGAGCTGTTGGCTGGCACCAAGATCGGTTTTGTTGGCACCGCTACGGCAGGTACCGACCATGCGGACGAGGCGTGGTTGCAACAGGCGGGGATTGGTTTCTCGGCTGCCCCTGGCTGTAATGCCATTGCGGTGGTGGAGTATGTGCTTTCGTCATTAATGCTGTTGGCGGAGCGCGATGGCTTCTCTTTGCGTGATAAAACCGTTGGGATAGTGGGTGTCGGCAATGTTGGCTCCCGGCTGGATGCTCGCCTGAAAGCCATGGGCGTGCGTACGCTGCTGTGCGATCCACCACGCGCCGATCGTGGGGACAGCGGCGAATTCTGGCCGTTGGAAAAGCTGGTGGCAGAGGCCGACGTGCTGACGTTCCATACCCCGTTGAACAAGACTGGCCCGTATAAATCGTTGCATCTGGCCAACGCGGATCTGCTGGATGCTTTGCCCGACGATCGCATTCTGATCAACGCCTGCCGGGGTGCCGTGGTACATAACGCCGCGTTGCTTAACGTATTGGAGCGGGGTAAGCGATTGAGTACGGTACTGGACGTGTGGGAGCCGGAGCCGGATCTCAGCGTGCCGTTGCTGGATCGGGTGGATATCGGCACCGCCCATATCGCCGGTTACACGCTGGAAGGCAAGGCGCGCGGCACCACGCAGGTGTTTGAAGCCTTTGCCCAGCATCTGGGGCAGCCGCAAGCTATCGAGCTGGCCTCTCTGCTGCCGGTGCCAGAGTTCAGCGAAATCCGCCTCAATGGGCCGCTGGACGAAGGCAAGTTAAAACGATTGATGCACTTGGTGTATGATGTGCGCCGCGATGATGCGCCGCTGCGGCAAGTTGCCGGGCTGCCGGGTGAGTTCGATCGCCTGCGCAAGCATTATCAGGAACGCCGGGAGTGGTCTTCACTGCGGGTGCAGTGCGATGACAGCGCCAGTGCGGAACTGCTGCACAAACTGGGCTTCGGCGTCCTGTAACAGGGCGAGCATAAGGTTGCCTTAAGGCAATTGGCGGTAAAGTTTATCGGGCGGTGAGTGCATCGCCCGTTTGCATTTGAATCAAATACTCTGGAGAAACCCAATGTCTGACGGCTGGAATATCGCTGTGCTCGGTGCCACTGGCGCAGTAGGTGAAGCGTTGCTGGAATTGCTACAGGAACGCCAGTTCCCGGTGGGTGAACTCTTTCCTTTAGCCAGCGAGCGCAGTGCTGGCGCTACGGTGCGTTTCAACGGCAAATCCTTGCTGGTAGAAAATGTAGAAGAATTCGACTGGTCGCAGGCGCAGCTGGCGTTCTTTGTTGCCGGTAGCGAAGCCGCTGCCTGTTACGCCGATGATGCGGGCAACATGGGCTGCCTGGTGATCGACACCAGCGGCCATTTTGCACTTGAGCCGGACGTGCCGTTAGTGGTGCCAGGTGTTAACCCGCAGGTGCTGGCGGATTATCGCAACCGCAATATCGTGGCAGTGGCCGACAGCATGGTGAGCCAGCTGTTGACGGCGATTAAGCCGCTGACCGAACAGGCCGGGCTTTCCCGCTTGCACGTCACCACGCTGATGTCGGTTTCGGCACGCGGCAAGGTCGCGGTGGACGATCTGGCAGGCCAGAGTGCGCGTCTGCTGAACGGCATCCCCGCAGAGCCGGGCGTGTTCGCCAAGCAGTTGGCGTTTAACCTGCTGCCATTGATGACCGATGAGCAGGGCAGCGTGCGTGAAGAGCGTCTGATCGTCGATCAGGTGCGTAAAGTGTTGCAGGATGAAGGGCTGCCGATTTCGGTGAGCTGCGTTCAGTCGCCGGTGTTCTACGGCCACGCACAAGTGGTGCATCTGGAAGCGCTGCGCCCAATCGCGGCAGAAGAAGCTCGCCACGAGCTGGAGCAAGCTGAAGATATCCAACTGAGCGAAGAGGACGATTATCCAACCCAGGTTACCGAAGCTTCCGGCAGCGATATGCTGAGTATTGGCTGTCTGCGCAATGATTATGGTATCCCCGAGATGCTGCAGTTCTGGTCGGTGGCCGATAACGTGCGCTTTGGCGGCGCGTTGATGGCGATCGAAACCGCTGAACGGCTGTTGCAGGAGCAGATGTACTGATGTCCGAGGTGGAGTTGCCAACCCAACCAATGCTGAAAATTGCGCTGGGGATTGAGTATGACGGCAGCCGTTATTACGGCTGGCAGCGTCAGCAAGAGGTTACCAGCGTCCAGGCATGCCTGGAAAAAGCGTTAAGCAAGGTGGCGGATGCGCCGATCGGCGTATTCTGCGCCGGGCGAACCGATGCCGGAGTGCATGCCACCGGGCAGGTGGTGCATTTCGAAACCGCCGCACAGCGCAAAGACGCCGCCTGGACGATGGGGGTGAACAGCCATTTGCCACCGGATATCGCGGTACGCTGGGTGAAAGAGGTCAGCAGCGATTTTCATGCTCGCTTCAGCGCCACCGCGCGGCGTTATCGCTACATTATTTATAATCACCGCTATCGCCCGGCGGTCTTGCAGCAGGGGGTGACGCACTTTTATCATCCGCTGGACGCCGATCGCATGCATCGTGCCGCACAGGCCCTGCTGGGGGAAAACGATTTTACCTCCTTCCGGGCGGTGCAATGCCAGTCACGCACGCCGTGGCGAAACGTAAAACACGTTAAGGTTTCGCGCTATGGCGAATATATCGTGGTAGATATAAAGGCCAACGCCTTTGTCCATCATATGGTGCGCAACATTGTTGGCAGCCTGATGGAGATTGGCTGTGGCAATCAGGGTGAGAACTGGATGGGCGAACTGTTGGCGCTCAAAGATCGCAGCCTGGCGGCCGCTACCGCACGAGCCGAAGGACTGTACCTGGTTGCGGTTGATTATCCCGAGTCGTTTGCCTTACCCCGGCCGCCGATGGGGCCGCTGTTTTTAGCCGACGATTAACTGGCAGGCTGGCAGATTAATACGTTATTTACTGGTGCCAACGCCGGGTGAGAGAGACACCTGGTCAATTGAGAGAGTTTATGGACATCATCAAGTTTCTGATTGATTTTATTTTGCATATTGATGTGCACCTGGCAGAACTGGTCGCGCAATACGGTATGTGGGTTTACGGTATTCTGTTCCTGATCCTGTTTTGTGAAACCGGGCTGGTGGTTACGCCGTTCCTGCCGGGGGATTCTCTGCTGTTTGTCGCTGGTGCGCTGGCCGCGTTACCTTCGAACGATCTCAACGTGCATACCATGGTGGCATTGATGGTGATTGCAGCGGTGATTGGCGATGCCGTCAACTACACTATTGGTCGGCTGTTCGGCGAAAAGCTGTTCAGCAACCCGAACTCGAAAATTTTCCGTCGTAGCTATCTGGACAAAACCCACCAGTTCTACGAAAAACACGGCGGAAAAACCATTATTCTGGCGCGATTTGTGCCGATCGTGCGCACCTTTGCGCCGTTCGTGGCCGGCATGGGACATATGTCCTATCGCCACTTTGCTGCCTATAACGTGATTGGTGCGCTACTTTGGGTGCTGCTGTTCACTTATGCTGGCTACCTGTTTGGCGACTTGCCGATCGTGCAGGAAAACTTGAAGTTGTTGATTGTTGGCATCATCCTGGTTTCAATTCTGCCGGGCATTATTGAAATCTGGCGCCATAAACGCGCGGCTGCCCGCCAACAAAAACAGTAAAAACACCGCTTAACCCGTCGGTTCGACCAGTTTTTTGTCCACACAATCGGGCCGATATGGTTTAATGAGCGACATTTATGGTCTGTTCCCGCGAACGACCCTGAAGCCAATGCCTTGGTAGCGCACCTGTTGCGCTGAGCTCGGCATTTTTGCATTGGGTGTGTTCCGGGAGGATTGTTAAGGCATGAACAGCGGACTAGGGTCTGCCAGGTTCAAACAGAAAGGTCATCGATGAGCTGGATTGAACGAATTCTCAACAAAAGCAATGTTACGCAAACCCGTAAGGTGAGCATTCCTGAAGGGGTCTGGACCAAATGCGATAGCTGTGGTCAGGTCCTTTACCGTGCCGAACTGGAGCGTAACCTTGAGGTCTGCCCCAAGTGCGACCACCACATGCGCATGTCAGCCCGTATGCGTCTGCATACCTTGCTGGATGAAGGCAGTGAAGTGGAACTGGGCAGCGAACTGGAGCCGAAAGACGTTCTGAAGTTCAAGGATTCCAAAAAGTACAAAGATCGTCTGGTTGCCGCACAGAAAGCAACCGGCGAGAAAGACGCGCTGGTGGTGATGAAGGGCACGCTGTATGGCATGCCGATCGTCGCGGCCTCCTTCGAATTCGCCTTTATCGGTGGTTCGATGTCTTCCGTGGTCGGTGCGCGCTTTGTGCGTGCGGTTGAGCAGGCGTTGGAAGATAACTGCCCGCTGGTGTGCTTCTCTGCCAGTGGCGGTGCGCGTATGCAGGAAGCGCTGATGTCGCTGATGCAGATGGCGAAAACCAGCGCCGCGTTGGCCAAGCTGCAAGAGCGTGGCCTGCCGTATATTTCGGTACTGACCGATCCAACCATGGGGGGCGTATCCGCCAGCCTGGCGATGCTGGGCGATATCAACATTGCCGAGCCAAAAGCGCTGATCGGCTTTGCCGGGCCACGGGTTATCGAACAAACCGTACGTGAAAAACTGCCGCCGGGCTTCCAGCGCAGTGAGTTCCTGATTGAAAAGGGTGCCATCGACATGATCGTGCGCCGTCCGGTGATGCGTCAGACCCTGGCCAGCATTCTTTCCAAGCTGACTAACCAGCCGCAGCCGCATTTCGATGAGGCGGCGCCGGTCATCGCTCAGGAAAATCAGGCCGACGCCTGAGGAGCAGACAAAGACCCGATATAGGTGCAAGCCTGCGCCGGGTTCCGCCGCCATTTTGTGGCTAAGTAGCGGCGGGAAACGAAGAGCATCGCTTTTGACGTCGTCAGGGCGATGCGTCTTACGGATTTATGAACCCAAAGTCAGTGATGGGACTCATGCAAAACCACCAAATTCCCCAAGCCACGTCGCCATTGAGCTCGTGGCTTTACTATCTGGAACGTCTGCATAGCCAGGCGATCGAACTCGGCCTGGAGCGTGTGCAACACGTTGCGGCGCACCTTGACCTTCTCACTCCTGCTCCTACGGTATTTACCGTTGCCGGTACTAACGGCAAAGGCACCACCTGCCGCACGTTAGAGGCCATTTTGCTGGCTGCCGGGCTGCGGGTCGGGGTTTACAGTTCACCGCATCTGGTGCGTTATACTGAACGGGTGCGCATACAGGGTGAAGAGCTGAGTGAGGCTGAACACAGCCGCTCTTTTGCCGCGATTGAAGCTGGCAGGGGGGAAACCTCGCTGACCTATTTCGAATTTGGCACCCTTTCGGCATTGCAGCTGTTTAAACAGGCTAAGCTTGACGTGGTGATCCTGGAAGTGGGGCTAGGTGGGCGTCTGGATGCGACCAATATCGTCGAGCCAAGCGTCGCCGTGGTGACCAGCATTGCGCTGGATCACACCGACTGGCTAGGCCACGATCGTGAAAGCATCGGCCGCGAGAAGGCGGGGATATTCCGTGGCGGCAAGCCTGCCGTGGTCGGTGAGCCGGATATGCCACATAGCATCCAGCAGGTAGCGGAAGATCTCAGCGCTCAACTGTACCGCCGTGATGAAGCCTGGTCGTTCAGCGAACAGGGCGAACGCTGGCAATG
This sequence comes from Serratia sp. JSRIV006, assembly GCF_019968685.1. Lineage (NCBI taxonomy): Bacteria > Pseudomonadati > Pseudomonadota > Gammaproteobacteria > Enterobacterales > Yersiniaceae > Serratia > Serratia sp. JSRIV006. The sequence goes on along the minus strand of NZ_CP074137.1, from coordinate 3,873,163 downwards.
GGAAGGGGGCGGCACACGCCTGACCGATCTCCCCATGCCTAACGTCCCCTTGGCCAATGCGGCAACGGCATTGGCTGCGCTGCACTATTCAGCGCTGGAAATCGACGAGAAGGCGATTTTTGCCGGTCTACAGCAGGCCGCTTTGCCAGGGCGTTTTCAGACCGTGCAGCAGAACCCGCAGTTGATCCTGGACGTTGCCCACAACCCCCATGCTGCGGCCTATCTGGCTGGGCGACTGGCGAAACTTCCCCGCAATGGCGGTGTAGTACGCGCGGTGGTGGGGATGCTGTCAGACAAGGATATTGCCGGTACGCTGGCCTGCCTGAGCGAGCAGGTGGACGAGTGGTATTGTGCGCCGCTGGAAGGCCCGCGCGGAGCCAGCGTTGAGCTGCTGGCACAGTATTTAACGGAACCACGCAAGTTTGCCGATGTCGAAACTGCCTGGCGTCAGGCTATGCAGGACGCGGATATTCAGGATATTGTGATCGTCTGTGGGTCTTTCCACACTGTTGCCCACGTGATGGCGGCGTTAGACGAGAGGCGGGGAGTGTGAGTGGCAAGTAAATTTCAGAATCGACTGGTTGGAACCGTGATTTTGGTTGCCCTGGGGGTGATTGTCCTGCCGGGGCTGCTTGACGGCAAAAAGAAGCATTATGAGGATGAGTTTGCGGCGATCCCGTTAGTGCCCAAACCGGGGGATGCTCATGAAATCGACGTGATCCCACCGGCCAATCAGGCGCTACCTTCGGTTCCACCGGAGGGGGCTGGCGCTTTGGTTGAGCAGCAGCAGGCCGCCGCCGAGGCTTCCGCCCAGCAGGCGGCTAATCAAACGACTCAACAGCAGCAGCCTGCGGTTGTTGCTCCGCCGCCCATCGAAACCAAACCGGTTCAGCCAACTAAACCTAAACCGGTAGAGGTGAAGCCGGTGGAAGTGAAACCTAAGCCAGTGCCAACACCGCCAAAGGTAGAGCCAAAGCCGGAAGTGAAACCAGAGCCAAAGCCTGAAACCAAACCTGCGGTTGAAGAAAAGGCACCGGTTGGTCAGGCCTATGTGGTGCAGTTGGGGGCGTTGAAAAATGCTGCCAAGGTCAATGAGATCGTCGCTTCGCTGCGCCTGTCTGGGCACCGGGCTTATACCGTGCCTTCGACGCCGGTGCAGGGTGAGATCACCCGCATCTACGTTGGCCCTGATGCCTCGAAGCAGAAGCTGCAGGCTTCGCTGGCGGAGCTGAATGGGATCAGTGGGCTGAGCGGGCAGGTTAAGGCGTATAGCGCACGTTGATACATTGGGGCTGTCATATGTATGCCCCTCACCCCGACCCTCTCCCACAGGGAGAGGGGGCGTTCCCTCAAGCATTGTGCGTAGAGGGGGAGGGGTTCTAATATTCTTGCTCACTTAATCCAAGGTTCGGGTAAGTTGGAATTGTGTCACAACCGCTAAGCGCGACTCGGACGATCCGTCTCTCTGTGGGAGAAGGTACGGGGGAGTTGGAATTGTGTCACAACCGCTAAGCGCGACTCGGACGATCCGTCTCTCTGTGGGAGAAGGTACGGGGGAGTTGGAATTGTGTCACAGCAGCTCACAGCGATTTGGACGATCCTTTCCCTGTGGGAGAAGGTACGGCGAAGTTGGAATTGTGTCACAACCGCTAAGCGCGACTCGGACGATCCCCTCTCCCTGTGGGCTGAGTGATCCCCAGTAATATGGTCAGCATCCCATGACCATATTACTGTACTCATTCCCTAACTTTTTCAGCATATTAACTATATTCATCCGTCTCACTATTCCCGCTCTGTCTCTCAGGACCTCACCAGCAAGCCTCAGATACGACAGGATCCGTCTCCCTTTCTCACTATTTGCCTGATAATGCCTATGAAGTTGTTTCTTTTCCGCCATATACCCCGTCAGCCACATCACCAGGCTGGCCATCGCTGCCACTACACTCAGAACCGCCAGGCGACCCCAGCCCTGGCTGCGGCTTAGTCTCAGCCCATATCCGAAGCGCGGACTTTTTTCGTCGCGGAAGTTCTGCTCTATCTGCATCCGACGACTGTACAGGGTCATTATCTGATGAGGCTCCAGGCCTTCAACATTACTGAACAGCAACCACGGTTCCTGAGCGCTACTTCGATGCTCTTTCTCCGTTTTTGACCGTCTGCCTTTTCCGTGACGTCCCGCCGATGGGCGCTTTTGCAGATAAAAGCTACCGTAACAAGGCATCCTCGGCTTACGAGCAAGTACACCGTAACCGACTTTTATGGGAGTGCTCTCCGCCTGCAAGTCACTGATTTTCATCCAGCGGGTGCTTCCTTCCAACTGGAAGCAGACGAGCCCTCTGACCCTGCCCGTAAAACACCAGCCCAGTTGGCTTATGTGCCTGAACCAGTCAGTTCTGAAGCCCGCATCCGTGATTATTGTGACGGGTTTTCCGTCGGGAATGGCCGCGTGGAGACGGTCAAGGAAGGCGCACTGAACCTGGCTGTTTTGTGCCAGCCAGGCGGGCACCACTTCGCTCATCAGAGGGAGGGAACGGCCATTACAGACTAGGCTTGCTCGCAGCAGATGCCAGTTTTTGTCATGCCATCCGCTCCAGTCGACAGCAATAACGCAGAACGGCATCAGTGAGGTGATAGACCGCGTAAGCATCTGTTGAATAAGGGGAAGTTCGTGATGAATAGCGGTATTACCGAGGGCCCGATCGACACGTTTAATTTTATTTTTGACGTGAGCTCTGCCTGGAAGCGAACGGCCGAGACTGGTTAGCGTCAAGTCAGCGCCGTTGCAAAGTGCAATGGCCATAGAGATAAGTACATTGATCCGAAAGGAATGAATACCACGTAAAGACGCGGAGAAAAATTTCTGGCAAACTGTTTGTAAAGGCACGATGAGGTCTCTTCTGTTTTGTTAGCGCAACCAGTAGATCACACTTCATCGTGCCTTTCATTTTTTTGTGGGGATTCCTCAGCCCTGTGGGAGAGGGTTAGGGTGAGGGGCCAGTGCTCAAGGAGGAGGATTGCCAAATCGCCACAAAAATTGTGCCTTTCAGGGGCCGGATATCCTATGTAGGCGCGGCGATTGGCAATTTTAACATCGCCGTTTTTTATTTGTTACGTGGTGGGAAATCCGCTACGCAAACGTTTTCTTTTTCTGTTAGAATTCGCCGCGATTGGATGCAGGGGCGATTCATCATTGGAATAGTTCATGGTCTGGATTGATTACGTCATTATAGCGTTGATTGGATTTTCGGCTCTGGTGAGCCTGATCCGAGGTTTTGTTCGCGAAGCATTGTCACTTGTGACATGGGGATGTGCGTTTTTTGTTGCCAGCCATTTCTACCCATACCTTGCAGCCTACTTCACCCGTTTTGAAGATGAGCTGGTACGTAACGGCATTGCGATTGCCATTTTGTTTATCGCAACGCTGATTGTGGGCGCTATCGTTAACTATGTGATTGGGTCACTGGTAGAGAAAACCGGATTATCGGGCACCGATCGGGTGCTGGGCGTGTGTTTTGGCGCACTGCGCGGCGTGTTGATCGTGGCAGCGATACTGTTCTTCCTGGATACCTTTACCACCCTGTCGCAAAGTGCGGACTGGAAACAGTCACAGCTGATCCCCCAGTTCAGTTACATCATCAGATGGTTCTTTGACTATCTGCAAAGCACGTCGAGTTTCTTACCAACCCAATTACCGGGGCGGTAGCGGCTTAGAGGAAAAGACAACATGTGCGGTATTGTCGGTATCGCCGGTTTTATGCCGGTAAACCAGTCGATTTATGATGCATTGATGGTGCTCCAGCATCGTGGACAGGATGCCGCTGGCATCGTCACTATTGATGCCCATAATGGGTTCCGCCTGCGCAAGGCAAATGGTCTGGTGAAAGATGTTTTTGAAGCCCGCCATATGCTGCGCCTGCAGGGCAACATGGGCATTGGCCATGTACGTTACCCAACGGCTGGCAGCTCCAGCGCTTCAGAAGCTCAACCTTTCTATGTCAACTCGCCGTTCGGCATTACGCTGGCACACAACGGCAACCTGACCAACGCCCACGAACTGCGCCAACAGCTGTTTGAACGTGGCCGTCGTCATGTCAACACCACTTCCGATTCCGAGATCCTGCTGAACGTGCTGGCCACCGAGCTTGACCGTTTCCCGCATTATCCACTGGAGTCCGACAACATTTTTACCGCCGTTGCCGCGATGCATCAGCAGCTGCGTGGCGCTTATGCCTGCGTGGCCATGATTATCGGCCACGGTTTGGTGGCGTTCCGCGATCCCAACGGCATTCGCCCACTGGTGATCGGCAAACGTGAGCTGGAAGATGGCCGCTGTGAGTACATGGTGGCTTCTGAGAGCGTGGCGCTGGATACTTTGGGCTTCGACTTCCTGCGCGACGTAGCGCCGGGCGAAGCGGTGTATATCACCGAAAAAGGCCAACTGTTCACTCGCCAGTGCGCAGAGAACCCAAAAACCAATCCTTGCCTGTTCGAGTATGTCTATTTTGCCCGTCCTGACTCCTTTATGGACAAGATCTCCGTCTACAGCGCCCGCGTGCGTATGGGGCAGAAATTGGGCGAGAAAATTGCGCGCGAATGGGAAGATCTGGATATCGACGTGGTGATCCCGATCCCGGAAACCTCTTGCGATATCGCGCTGGAGATTGCCCGTATTCTGGATAAGCCGTATCGCCAAGGCTTCGTCAAAAACCGTTATGTTGGCCGTACCTTCATCATGCCGGGTCAGCAGGCTCGTCGTAAGTCGGTACGCCGCAAGCTGAACGCCAATCGTGCCGAATTCCGCGATAAGAACGTGCTGCTGGTTGATGACTCCATCGTGCGTGGTACCACTTCAGAGCAGATCGTGGAGATGGCACGTGACGCCGGGGCCAAACGGGTTTATCTGGCCTCCGCCGCCCCGGAGATCCGCTTCCCTAACGTGTACGGTATCGATATGCCGAGCGCGACGGAGCTGATTGCCCATGGGCGTGAAGTGGACGAAATCCGCCAGATTATTGGTGCCGACGGCCTGATTTTCCAGGATCTGGATGACCTGATCGCTGCTGTACGCGAAGAGAACCCGGACATTGCCCAGTTCGAATGCTCGGTGTTTAACGGCATCTACGTGACCAAAGACGTTGACCAGAGCTATCTGGAGTATCTGGAAACGCTGCGTAATGACGATGCCAAAGCGTTGCGCGGCCAGACGGAAGCAGAAAATCTGGAAATGCATAACGAGGGCTAACGCGCCCGCGTAGCTCACCAAAACGGTGCACCGTAGCGTTGGTTACGGTGCATTGTCTTATTTCCACCTCGAATCTACGAAGGTTTGCTGCCAAACCTGCCCCTATTCGGCTATCCTTACGGCATATTTCCCGACAAAGGCCAGCTTGATGAAAAGACTCATTATCGGTATTTCCGGCGCCAGCGGCGCTATCTACGGCGTGCGCTTATTGCAGGTGCTGCGTGGGGTAGAAGAGGTGGAAACCCACCTGGTAATGAGCAACGCGGCACGCCAGACGCTGGCCCTGGAAACTTCTCTGAGCCTGCGTGACGTTCAGGCCTTGGCCGATGTGGTGCACGATGCGCGTGATATTGCCGCCAGTATTTCCTCCGGATCGTTCAAAACCATGGGGATGGTGATTTTGCCATGCTCAATCAAAACGTTATCTGGCATCGTCAACAGTTACAGCGATGGGTTGTTGACTCGCGCCGCCGATGTGGTGCTCAAAGAGCGTCGGCCACTGGTGCTCTGCGTGCGCGAAACGCCGTTGCACCTGGGCCATCTGCGGCTGATGACCCAGGCAGCGGAGATGGGGGCGGTGATTATGCCGCCGGTACCGGCTTTCTACCATCGTCCGCAAACCGTTGACGATATTATCGATCAGACCGTTAATCGGGTTATCGACCAGTTTGACATCGAACTGCCGCAAGATCTCTTCACGCGTTGGCAAGGCGTTAATTAACTAACTTACCCTCAAATTTATACATTTGTGCAACATCGCACTGATTTAGTGCGATTGATGCATCATAATGATCCTGCTTCCCCATGCACTCTGTTTCAGTATCTTGCTGGTTTTCCGTGGCGAAGCCCGAGTTTGCCGTTCATTTTGTCGTTGATTGTCTCTGGGAAGAGCTTTGAACAGAGCGTGGCCGTTCCCCGCGCTCGCTAATGACAAAGTGGCATGATTACTGCAGATCCTGTGTGTGATGAAAGTAATGCCCGTAGTGGCATCGGCAAAAATATCCATTTGAGGGTAATTATGAAAAAGCTTGTTAAAGTTCTCCCTTTAGTTTTGGCTTTGAGCGCGGTTAGCAGTGCATTCGCCGCATTACCTTCCACGCTGAAAATCGGTACCGATCCCACCTATGCGCCGTTTGAGTCGAAAAATGCGCAGGGTCAACTGGTTGGCTTCGATATCGATCTGGCCACCGAGCTGTGCAAACGCATAAATACCAAGTGTATCTTTGTGGAAAGCGATTTTGATGCGCTGATCCCCTCCCTGAAAGCGAAGAAAATCGACGCAATCATCTCTTCTCTGTCCATTACCGAAAAACGCCAGCAGGAAATTGCCTTTACCGACAAGCTGTTTGCGGCCAACTCACGCCTGATCGCACCAAAAGGCTCCAAGATCCTGCCTACCGTCGATGCGCTGAAGGGCAAAAGCATCGGCGTATTGCAGGGTACCACCCAGGAAACCTTTGCTAACGCCAACTGGCAGCCAAAAGGCGTGACCGTGGTGCCTTACCAGAATCAGGATCTGGTGTACGCGGATCTGGCTTCCGGGCGTATTGACGCAGCGTTTCAGGATGAAGTCGCCGCGAGCGAAGGTTTCCTGAAACAGCCTCCAGGCAAGGAGTACGCGTTTGCCGGTGAGTCGGTGAAGGACGATAAATTCTTTGGTGTCGGCACCGGTATGGGCCTGCGCAAGGATGAAACCGAGCTGAAAGCGGCGTTGGACAAAGCCTTTGCCGAAATGCGCAAAGACGGCACCTACGATAAGTTCGCGAAAAAATACTTCGACTTTGACGTTTACGGCGGCTAATTCCTGTCGGGTACTCTCTATGGCAACAGGCCCGGTTCTCCGGGCCTGTTCTGGCTGGAGTGTCATGACGTGCTCAATGACGACAGGGTGACGTAAATGCTACAAGGTTACTCCCAACTGATATTTGAGGGGGCTCTGGTGACGCTGGAGCTGGCCCTCAGCTCCGTATTGCTGGCGGTGGTGATTGGTTTGATCGGCGCTGGCGGTAAACTTTCGCAAAACCCTGTTATTTCCACGATCTTTGGTGCCTATACCACCTTGATCCGTGGCGTGCCGGACCTGGTGTTGATGCTGTTGATCTTCTACGGTCTGCAAATTGCCCTCAACAGCGTGACGGAGTTTATTGGCTTCTCACAGATTGATATCGATCCGTTGGGGGCGGGCATCATTACTCTGGGCTTTATCTACGGAGCCTATTTCACCGAAACCTTCCGGGGAGCCTACCTGGCGGTGCCTCGTGGTCAGATCGAGGCGGCTACCGCCTTCGGTTTTTCCAACGCGCAGATTTTCCGTCGCATTCTGTTTCCGGCCATGATGCGCTTTGCGTTACCCGGCATCGGTAATAACTGGCAGGTGATCCTCAAGGCGACGGCCTTGGTCTCCATTCTTGGACTCAACGATCTGGTAAAGGCCACGCAGCTGGCAGGAAAGGGCACCTATCAGCCTTTCTTCTATGCCATTGTCGCAGGCTTGGTGTATCTGTTATTCACCACGATTTCCAACGGCGTGTTGCTGTGGCTTGAGCGGCGTTATTCACTGGGCGTCAAAAGGGCCGAACTATGATCGATATCCTGCATCAGTATTGGCAGCAACTGCTGTGGACCGATGGCTATCGTTATACCGGTGTGGCGGTGACGCTGTGGCTGCTGATCTCCTCGGTGGTCATGGGTGGGCTGCTGGCCATTCCGATGGCGGTAGCTCGGGTTTCTTCCACCCGTTGGGTGCGTTATCCGGTATGGCTGTATACCTATGTTTTCCGCGGTACGCCACTGTACGTACAATTGCTGGTGTTTTATTCCGGTATGTACAGCCTGGAAATCGTGCGGGGCACCGAACTGCTCAATGCGTTTTTCCGCAGCGGATTAAACTGCACCATTTTGGCGCTAACGTTGAATACCTGTGCCTATACCACGGAGATTTTTGCCGGGGCCATTCGTTCGGTGCCGCACGGAGAAATTGAAGCGGCCAGGGCCTATGGGTTTTCCAGCTTTAAGCTGTATCGTTGCATTATTTTGCCTTCGGCGCTGCGCTCGGCACTACCGGCGTACAGCAATGAAGTTATTCTGATGCTGCATTCGACCGCGCTGGCCTTTACCGCCACGGTGCCGGACCTGTTGAAGGTAGCCCGTGATATCAACGCGGCGACCTACCAGCCGTTTTATGCCTTTGGCATTGCGGCCGTGCTGTATCTGATTATCTCCTACACGTTGATCAGCCTGTTCCGCAGGGCAGAAAAACGCTGGATGGCGCACGTAACTCATCGATGAATGACGGGGATCCACCATGCCTGAACAAAAATTAGCCGTCACCGAACTGCACAAGCGTTATGGTGACCATGAAGTACTGAAAGGGGTCTCCCTGGCGGCCAATGCGGGCGATGTGATTAGCATTATCGGTTCTTCCGGCTCCGGTAAAAGTACCTTTCTGCGTTGCATCAACTTCCTGGAAAAGCCCAGCGAAGGCTCCATCAGCCTGAATAATGAAAATATTCGCATGGTGCGCGACAAGGATGGTCAGCTCAGAGTCTTTGACAAGAAACAGCTGCAGTTGCTGCGTACCCGCCTGACCATGGTGTTCCAGCATTTCAACCTGTGGAGCCACATGACGGTGTTGGAGAATGTGATGGAAGCTCCAATCCAGGTATTGGGGCTGAGCAAGGCCGAGGCGCGTGAACGGGCGGTGCGCTATCTGGATAAGGTCGGCATTGACGCGCGGGCGCAAATCAAATACCCGGTGCACCTCTCCGGTGGGCAACAGCAACGTGTTTCCATTGCCCGGGCGTTGGCAATGGAACCGGAAGTGCTGTTGTTCGATGAACCGACTTCGGCGCTGGATCCTGAACTGGTGGGCGAAGTGCTGCGCATTATGCAGAAATTGGCGGAAGAGGGGAAAACCATGGTGGTAGTGACGCACGAAATGGAATTTGCGCGCCATGTCTCCAGCCACGTCATTTTCCTGCATCAGGGGGTGATTGAAGAGCAGGGGCCACCTGCGGAGTTGTTTGGTAACCCTAAGAGCCCGCGTTTGCAACAGTTCCTTTCTGGAGCGCTGAAGTAGATATTTTTCCTCTCACCGTCTCCCGCAGGGAGACGGTGAGAGGGCATCAAGCCTGTTGATTGATCACATCATCCAGCGCTTGTTCCAGTTCAAAGAAACGGAAAACAAATCCCGCCTCTTCCAACCGCCTCGGCACTGCCCGTTGCCCCCCTAATACCAACACCGCCGCTTCACCCATCAGTAACCGCATGGCAAAGGCGGGCGCACGAAGAAACGCCGGGCGATCCAGCACCTTGGCCAGGGTGGCGGTGAACTGTTCATTATGCACCGGATAAGGTGCCACCATATTGAAGGGCCCACGCAGTGGAGGATTGTCCAACAGGTAAATGATGGCATTGACCATATCGTCGATATGGATCCAGGGCAGATACTGGCGGCCATTGCCGATTGGCCCGCCTAACCCCATACGGAATGGCGGTAGCATCTTCGCCAGCGCTCCCCCTTTGGGAGACAAGACAACGCCAGTACGCAGCAGGCAAACGCGTGTGTAGCTACTTTGTGCCCGAAGGGCCAGAGCCTCCCAGCGTTGGCACAGCTGGTGGGTAAATTCATCGTGCGGAGGTTCTTCTTCTGTTACCACCGCCTGGCCTTGATCGCCGTAATAGCCGACCGCCGAGCCGGAAATCAGTACCGAAGGTGGCGTATTGCTGGCGGCGATCAGCGTGGCTAGTCGTTCGGTCAAATCCCAACGGCTGCGGCATAGCAGTTCTTTCTGCGCCTTGCTCCAGCGCTTGTCGGCAATGGGCTCACCCGCCAGGTTAATCACGGCATCAAAGCCGTCCAGAGAGCGTTGTTCATCAAGCGAAGCCCAGTAGCTGAGCCGATCGCCGAACTTATCCCGTGCCTTGGCGACGTTGCGCGTCAACAGGGTGAGCTCATGCGAAAGGTGCAGCAGTTGCCTGGTCAGGCTACTGCCGATCAACCCAGTTGCGCCGGTAATCAGGATCTTCATGGTCGGCCTCCCTGGTAGGGGTGAGTGCTAAGCGGTTTCTCGTCGGTAACTCATGGTCATGGAAACCGAGTCGGCATAACGTAGGGCCAGCAATTTATCTATCTCTACTTCAGCATAGGTTACCCATGGATGTTGTTTTACTATGTCGAGCACATCCTGAGTTAATTTTTCCAATAGCGCGAAGCGATTGTCTTCAATATGGCGAATGATCGCCTTGGTGATGGTGCGATAGTTGAGGGCGTCGCTAATGTCTTCGCTGTTACGCGCCTTGTCTGCCGGGTAGTGGATCGCCACGTTGATCAGTACATCCTGACGGTTGTTGATTTCTTCTTCCTTGATACCGATGAAGGTGCGTAACCGCAGGTTTTTAATACGGATAATGGCATCGGGTTGCTGGCATGGCATCAGAGATTCTCCGGAGGTCTGATTGTTTGTACTCAGAATACACGGAAAGTGAAGAAAAGATAATGTTGCCAGACGCTTAAAGAGAGCAACGCGGGGGAGATCACACCGGTTTCCCCTCTCCGATGTGTACACGATGTAAGAGAGGGGGGGGAGGGCAGCGTTAGGCTTGATCTGCCAATTTATAGGCACGCTCCGTTGCCGGGCGGTTGCGGATGCGTTCAAACCAGTTGCGCACCGCCGGATAATCCGCCAGATCGATGCGCTGGCGCGGATGAGACACTACCCAGGGGTAAGTCGCAATATCGGCAATGCTGTAATTGTCACCGCCCAGGTAAGGATGCCGTTGCAACTCGGTTTCCAGTACGCTGTACAGGCGCTTGGTTTCCTGCTGGTAGCGTTCTATCGCGTAGGGGACAGGTTGTGGTGCGTAGTGGTTGAAGTGATGATTTTGCCCAAGCATCGGCCCAAATCCGGCGACCTGCCAAAATAACCACTGTAGCGTTGCTGCCCGTTCGCGAACCCCTTTGCTTAGCAGCTTGCCGGTTTTCTCTGCCAGATAGAGCAGGATCTCACCCGATTCAAACAGGCTGATGGGAGCCCCACCGTCAACGGGTTGTTGATCGACGATTGCCGGGATTTTGTTGTTGGGAGAAATGGCTAAAAACGCTGGTGTGAATTGATCGCCAGCACTGATATTTACGCGATGGATACGATAAGGTAAACCAACCTCCTCCAAAAGCAGGGTAATTTTGTGCCCATTGGGAGTCGGTGCGTAATACAGATCAATCATATGATAATACTCCTTATAAAACATCAAGATAAGATGAGCATAGATCGGTTGGTTCGCTTGAGGCTATGCGAGCATCCGCTTGGGCTTTATCGGTGGCCCTATCGCGGATGCAGAGGGTACCGTTACAGCTTATACGATCGCGTGATGTTCGATCCAGGCTTTGGTCATGCGGAGTACCGCAGATGGAGAGGGTGTATGAAGGAAAATGCTTTACCGTAGCCAGCAGAGTTAACCACGCTGGACTGGTTCAACAACCGCTGATGACGGGAGCGTGCCTCGGCTTGAAGCCAGTATAGTGTTGTTCAATGCCTCCTCCCATTTGTGAAGAAACAAAAGCCCAACTACTCTAACTGATATCCCGTTAGAGTTTTCCTACGTGGCATTCAAACCTCTTGTTGTGTGGATTAATATTACCTTGCAACTGTTATTGCCGTTGAGCCTTTCCTTTGCCCCAGTAATAGCCAAAATGCTTGCCCCGGCTCCCCTAACCAAGCCTGTTACGCTGTATGAAACCGAGCCATATACCTTGTCGTTAGGTGAGACAGTCTATAGTGTTGCCAAAAAACAGCATATTACGCTGGATGAGTTAAAAAAGGCTAATCAGTTTCGCTCATTTTCAAAACCGTTCAATCAACTGGGGAGCGGCGATGAAATTGATATCCCGACTGCAGCATCATTGCGCTTAAAAAACCAGCAAGCGGAAGCTTCCCCAGCGGTACCCCCTTCTCAACATAATGAGAGGCTGGCACATGGCCTGTTAAAGGGGACCACACTGTTAGCCGATGATAACACCCCGTTGGCAGCGGCAGGCATGGCGCGTTCGATGGTGGTGGGTGAAATCAATGATTCGGCACAACATTGGCTGAGTTCGTATGGTACCGCGCGCGTTCAACTTAATCTTAATGATGACTTCAGCCTGGAAGGGAGCTCGGTAGATCTTCTGGTACCGCTTTATGATGACAAGAAATCGCTTTTATTCAGCCAGTTAGGGATGAGAAACCAAGACGGCCGCAACACCGTCAATCTCGGGGCGGGCGTTCGGACTGTGCAAGATAATTGGATGTATGGGGTTAACGCCTTTTATGATCGTGACATGACCGGTAAGAACGACCGTGTCGGTTTTGGGGTTGAAGCCTGGACGGATTACCTGAAACTGTCGGCTAACAGCTATCTGGCTCTCACCGATTGGCATCAATCCCGGGATTTTGCCGATTACAATGAGCGCCCTGCCAACGGCTATGATCTGCGGGCAGAGGCTTATTTGCCCGCTTATCCTCAGTTGGGTGGAAAGTTGATGTTTGAGCAGTACCGGGGTGACGAAGTGGCCTTGTTTGGTAAGGATGACCGGCAGAAAAATCCTTATGCGATCACTGCGGGGATCAACTATACGCCGATCCCCCTGATCACTATCGGAGCAGAGCACCGTGCTGGCAAAGGTAGCCGTAACGATAGCAACATCAGTGTGCAACTGAACTACCGTTTGGGCGAATCATGGCAGGCGCAAATAGATCCCTCTGCGGTGGCAGCAAGCCGTACGCTGGCAGGTAGCCGTTATGATCTGGTGGAACGTAATAACCAGATTGTGCTGGAGTACCAGAAACAGACGTTAATCCAATTGGCATTGCCGGATCAAATGACCGGAAGTGCCTTTGAAACCATCAAAGTGGATGCACAGGTGACGGCGAAATATGGGCTTGAACGAATCGATTGGGATAGCGCATCGTTGGTGGCTGCCGGGGGGATGGTTATACAAACCTCTTCACAAAGCATTTCGCTAAAATTACCCCCTTATAGGGCAGGCAATAATAGCTATACGTTAGCTGCCGTGGCTTATGATAATCAGGGCAATGCTTCAAACCGCAGTGCCACGCAGATCGTTGTGACACAACAAAATGTCAGCACGGTCAATTCCAGCATTCAGGCTTCCCCGGCCGAAATACCTGCTGATGGCGTTGCCAAGAGTTTGATTACCTTGAATTTAAAAGATGTTAACAACTTGCCGGTTAAGGGAATGGGAGACCAACTGACTGCGGAGTTGCATTTTACACCGAATACGGGGGCAGCTCAGCCTGTCAGTAACCCGCTGTTGAGTGCCGTTACCGAGACCGCACCGGGGGTCTACACCTATCAGTTAACGGCAGGTTTCTCCCAGGGAGAAGCTATTATTGCTCCAACCCTTAATGATATCTCTCTGGCTTCAGCTAAAGTTAATTTAATCGTGAGTAGTCAGGTACTGAGCCCGGAAAACTCCCTTTTTAGCGTAGAACCGGCAGAAATTATTGCTGATGGTTTACAGACCAGTACGTTGGACTTTACTGCCCAGGATATCAATCACCAGCCTATTAACGGGTTAACGGTGGCCTTTGAGGTTACAGGTATTCCCGAGGTTACTCTGAGTGCGGTAACGGAAAATAACGGCGTGTACAGCGCCAAACTGAGTGGAACAGCCGCAGGCACGGTAACCGTAGTTCCTACAGTAAATGGTGCCGCCGTGGAGATGAAGTCGCACAACGTGGTGCTCACCGCCGATCGCGGTACTGCGGCCATTGAGCTGATGGTGATTAGCGATCATGCATACGCTAATGGCGTCGATGTGAATAAGGTTGAAGCAAGGGTAACCGATAGCCATGGCAATCCTATCGATGCTACCGCAGTGGAGTTTGAGGTAGACAATGGTGCGACGGTCCTGTCCTCTTCGGCCAGAACAGATAATGAGGGGCTGGTGACGGTGGAGCTTGTCAATGTTAATGCCGGAGTCACCACGGTGACCGCCACCATCGGTGATCATCTGGCCAGTACAGAGCTCTCTTTTGTGCCAGAAACACCGGTCAAATTGTTGATATACAGCAACGGCACCGAGCTGGCTGGGCATCCTGTCGTTGGGGATAACCTCCTGGCCGTTGCAATGTGTTCAATTGCCTTGTGTAACGGAATACCAATGAATTATCAGTGGGAAGTCGAGTCATCTGCGGGTTCGGGGGTCTTTGTCGCAATTCCTGGTGCAACCTCTGAAACATTGACGGTGACGGCAAACTTACAGAAACGGGCTGTTCGAGTGGTATCGCATTAAGACCGGGGTTTTATCATTCTTCCAGGCAGGTCTGGAAGGTGATTCAAACATTGATTTTGAGTACAGCAGAGGAAAGCAACAATGGACAACAAGATTGGCTCACGCAGAGGGCTGGTGTCCCTGCTAGCGGGGATGTTACTCAGCATGCTGATAGTCGGTTCTGCCTGGTCGGCGGTGACCTCCAGCCCGACTTCTACCGTAAGAGGGCGGGCCCCGGTAGTGACGCAGAGCACCATCGTTTCTGACAATGCCAGTGGCAACGGCTTGATCGATATCGGCGATACCTTGAGTATTGCTACCGCAGGGGCGTTCAGCGATGCGGATGGTGATACGGCGATACCGGAGACCTACCAATGGCAGGCTGATGGTGCAGATATTGCAGGGGCTACCGGCAACACCTATACCATTGTTGCCGGAGACTTGGGCAAAGCCATTACCGTGTTAGTGACTCCGCACACCGACCCGGCCATTACCGATCCTGCGGTGGGTTTAGTGGTTCCTTCCAATACCTTGACCGTTATTGCTGGTGGGACAGTTACCGGTGTGACGGTTACCGGTGAAGTAGGTGGCTATCCACAGGTTGATTCTACTCTGACTGCGACAGCAACTTGCGCGGGGGGGACCTGTACTGGCTTGACCTACCAGTGGCAGCTTGAAACTGGCCAGGGAACAAATACGTACAGCAACATAAGCGGGGCAACCAGCAGCACCTATACTCCAGTGCGGACAGACCAGAGGCTGAGAGTCCAGGTTGTTGTCAGCAACCCTGCGGCTCAGTAATCAAGAGTCAGCCCAGGCATGCTTAAGGTGTGCCTGGGTCAGTTGGTTTAACAAATCAGTATGATGGATACGCTGGATGTTGCATCGCAATAATCTCTTTAAGGTTTTTGTATTCAGGATATTACTGGTTCTGATCGTCTTGATGAGCCAGGTGGTGCAGGCTGCCCAGCAATCTACCCAGCCAGTTCACGGGCGAGCACCGACCACCACGCTCTCGGTAGACAACGCCAAGCCGCGGGCTGGGGAGGTCATTACCGTGACATCGTCCTTCAATGATGTGGATGGCGATACGGAACAGGGAACGACCTACCAGTGGATGCTGAACGGTACTGCCATTAATGGGGCAACCAGCCCGAGTTATACTCTGGAGCTCAGCGACATCCTGGCGGGCAGTGAGTTGAACGTGATCGTAACCCCTCAAACCAACCCCGATATTACCATTCCAAGTGAAGGGCTGCCGGTTCAGCTAGCTAGCCCTATCAATATCAAGTGGCAGCGGATGCTTTCCAGCCTGGTATGGGCCGAGTCTCCCCTGGGAGCGATTGCCGATGGGCTGGCGGTGAATACCGTACATGCTACCGTTCAGTATCTGGACGGTACACCTGTTGTGGGCGCAACGGTGCTTTTCGATGCCGATAATATGGGCGCGATTTCGGCCAGTGCGCAAACTGGAATTGAGGGCGAGGCAACGGCGTATGTGACGAATGTGATTGCAGGTACCACTCAGGTAACGGCCAGGATTGATGATGATGCTCAGACGGTCAATACGCTGTTTGTTGCCGGCCCAGTGGTGGTTGTGCATGCGGAAGTCACCCAGGACAATGCGCTGGCCAACGGCATTGACGATAATAATGTGGTGGTTTATGTCGAAGACCGTCATGGCAACAGTATTGAGGGTGAAACGGTAAACTTCACTGCGACCAACGGCGTAACGCTGCTGGCTACCAGTGGCGTTACGGACAGCAACGGTGAGGTGAAAATAGCCCTGACCAGTGACACGGCCGTCAATAGTGACGTCACGGCCACCACTGCTAACGGTGTTTCTGCTACCGTCAACGTTGCGTTTTTTGATGACGTGCAGATGACGCATATCTTGGCCAACGGCGCCTCTTTCTCGGCTGATGATGGCTTCCCTAAAACAGGCTTTATCGGTGCGGAATTTCAGTTGGTGGTTGGCGAGGATCCAGCCGGGAACAGCTCCTATAGCTGGAGTAGCGATCAGAGTTGGGCCAGTGTGGATGGCGGCGGTAATGTGAGGTTTAATCAAGAACCTACATCGGCTAATAATCGGGTCACCATTACGGCCGAACATACAGGCAATGGCTCAACGTTAACCTATCAATTTACCGTCAACCGCTGGTTCAGGAATAATAGCCACTTCCTTATGGAACCCAGTGAGGCTGCCGCGTGGTGCAGTTCCCAAGGGGGCGGCTATGCGGTGCCGAGCTATAGTGAGATGACAGACCGAACCCCGATAGCCCAGACCGGGGCCAACCGGGATGCCAATGCCAGATTATGGAATGAATGGGGCAGCATGAGTCGATACTCTAACGGTTGGTTTGGGGGTAACTACTGGGGGAGGGAACTTACCGCTGCCGGAAATGAACGGCATTATGTTTACCTGGGGAACGGTAATTTATTCAGTTTCCCGTTAGACGGCGTAACCTATGTGACTTGCTCAACCTCTCTATAGGCGAATGTGGCAAAGGCAGCAGGACCCGATAGGAAGCTTAAAAAGGGTAGGACAGACATCGATAGCTATGATAGCGTGTACTTCTGAACTAGCTATGGAGTACAAGAGTGCATTTTTCTACTATCGAAGACGTAAGAAAGGCCATAGATGGCATCGACTCCCAACTTGTTTCACTCATTGCCGAACGTGGTCGGTTGGTGAAAGCAGCCGCTGGATTCAAAAAAGATCAGGATGCTGTTCGCGCGCCTGACAGGGTTCAGAGGGTCATTGACAAGGTCAGGGCAGAAGCCGCGGTGGTCGGACTCCCCGAAGACATTATTGAGAAAGTTTACCGTACGATGATTAACGCATTTATTGATTATGAGCTGGAACAGCACCGAATTCTGGTACAAAAGTAGTCTCGGCCAAGGCATTGCGAATAGGTTCGGAACAACAAGGGCATGCGGGTATATTTCCAGACAAACGATTGAGTCCGGCATCACAGCGTCGGCATCGATAGTTTTGATGGTTTTGTCTTGTTTGCTGATCCGGTCGTCCAAACGAAGCGACTTGAAGCCGCACTTGGGCAACAAGTCATTTCAAACGGGAAATGCTTCAAATAGTGGATCAGGCGATCGGCCTCTTGATGCAGAGACTCCGGCAGATAAAGGTAATAGTTGATCTCAGGTTCATAAATCACGTTACAAATATCGTTTTATTCTCTATAGCTATGGCCTTCTCGGGGAGATAGCTACGGGAGCGTAATGCTACCCGTTATCCAGAATGAGTTGTGCCATGCCTGCTAGCTATCAAACGTGCACCACAACTGGTTTGGTCCCCTTCACGAGCGACATTTTTACCACTAACGCTAAATCCTTGAGCATGGCCAACAATCACTGTAGAACCATGTTGTGGGCACACGACGGTATCTCCTTCACAGGCGACCATGGCACCCTGATTTTTAAAGCCTGAACAGGCAGAGGCAGTAGTAACAACTCCGCCATGATCAGTTTTATCGCCAAGTACAATCAATGGTTTAGACATGTTAATCCTGTTCTCTGAGTGATTTTTCTACGGATAGGTATGAACCGGGTTTCCAACAAAGGTAAGCACTTTTCCATCACACTATTTGATTTGACCATTGCATGAAACATTGTTGGAGATGATAAACCCTCAAGGAGATCTCTTTTGCCGCCAAGCAGTTGTGCCAACGTGGGCGTAGAGGATCATTGAAACAATAAGCCCCATCATAATATTGGGCAATGGTTAGCAATAGGTGGGCATGATCATCGCCGTTAACTGGCAGGGCTTGGGTGCTGATCTTGTGCAAAGCCTGATACATCGCAGAGAACTCTGCGAAATCAGCGGGCATATAGCTTCTCCCTTCTGCGACAAAGAGTTTATTGATTGCCAGAGAAGGATCATGCCACTGAGGTTGGTTGGTCTCTGGCTGATGTTGGGGTACTACAATGCTGAGGATCAGTGACATCTGTTCTTCAAACCAATCCCGAGTCCAATCTTGTTGATACTCAACGAGATAGCCATGGATCGGATCATCATCAGCTAAGTAGAGAGCATTCAACTCTTGCAGGACAATCTGTTTTAAAGTGTGAAAACGACTATCTTGCATGAAGAAAGAACCAAAACAGAGCCTGGCTGAGCATACCCGTATTGCCAACAATTGGCTTGGGCGGCCATTGTCCTCAGTCCACTGATAACTCTGTGTGACTGCCTGTGCCAGAGCCTCCTCTGTGATGTTATGCATGGCTATCAAGGTCGAGAAGTTAGCCGAGAGATTTTCTACCCCATTGGTAACGAAATCCCGCGTTCGATTGTCATAAATAGTGTCATGCATAGCAGACGTTATTTTCATTTTTCGTTACCTCTGGTGGCTGTTGTAAGGACCGTTAAGTCAATTACTTAAATAAATCAGGCAAGAAAGCCAACGCTGGATTAGCTTCTTTTAATTTGTCCATAACAGGCTGGAACCACTCCGGTTTATGCCATTGGCTGAAATCGGGGCGATGATCAATAGCCATCGGGGTTTTCAACAACGGATGAGCAATTTCTGGTGTGGTTAACCCATGACGTGCCCGGAAGTTTTTTACTGCCTGATATTCAAAAGGCCAAAGTAATAACACTGGCTGTTCAATCTCATGGCCGGTAATACTACTTTGGTTATTATCCAAAAATAATGATACCCATTTCAGATGGTTATCACAAAGCTCCATAATCCACTCTTTAACAATGCTTTCATCTTTTTCATAAAGCGCTTCTTGACAGAAACGTACATAGAAAGGGTCTGTTGGAATATTAACTGAATGCCAGTCAATGGTTTGCTTATACTCACTAGCCATCATCTCAATAGCAAGAACACCTAGCCTCTGAGGCGTTGGCGGAACAATGTTTCCTTCGCCATCCCCTCCCCATGCCAATGATTTACTCATTTTACCATTTAGTAGACTTTCTTTGATTTTCGGATAGCAATGTTCGATTAAATCAAATCTATTACAAGCGAATGACATCAATAGCATTTCACCTTGATAGGCCAAGCCATTATTGAATCGTTCATTTTTATTGTTATAATAGTCACAGAAAATGCCGGCAATTGATGTCATGTAATATTTGCACAAGAATTCATTTGATGTGCTATTTGGGGTTGTAAATACATCACTAAGGTAAACCGTACCATAAAGACTTTTACCTAAATCTAATGAAGTCGCAGTGAATGATAAAATCTTCTCCTTTCCTGAGTCCAAACTATCTTGAATGTCATCAACGATATCACTTTCAATATTATTGATGTATTCATCTTTTTTTTCACTCTTTACAATCTGTCCGATGATTATATATTTTTCAATTTCATTTAAATTAGGCATTGTTATTTTCCTCACTCTTATTTTATCTCATTACAAACAATCATTGTACTATATTTTTTATTTTCTGCGAGATTAAAACCTTCTATCAAACCGACATTTGCAACATATCCTTTTAGTTCCAATGGATTATTGCCTATTTCTTTTATGATTTTTCTAAACTCCTTAAATTGTTCTGGTGTGAGATTATAGCGATTAAGGCCGCGGAAGTCAGAAGTTGCATCCTTTAAATGTTTTAATAAGTTTGTGAAAGGATCTTTCTGTTCATCACTCAACGATGGTCCCTTTGGTGTACCATGATCAGTAAAACCTCCTCTTAATGTTGCTTTGGCATCCAAGGTGATCCACCGCGGTGGCGGAGGTGTTGGGATGACTTCACAAAGAAAATCCACACCGTGTCCACTTTTATTTTGTATTGCCCAAACTTTATCTTTCAGTATCGTTTTACCACTAAAGCTTTTAAATGATTGCGCAGTAGCTCGACCTCCGACCTTAAAGAACATTTTATCATGTAATACACCTTGAAGGGCAAAGTTCATGATGTGCTGTTCTGCAATATAACCCGTGTACTGGTTTAATTTAAGTGTAGCAAGGCCTTGGTAAAACTCTTTTTTCTGCACATACTCCATCAGTTCTTTACCCGACAGGTTTATTTCTACATGCGCTTTTAAAAGCTTTCCTTCTTGAGTCAGCTCTTTAGTGTTGGCCAAAATACGCATCACCGTTGAGCCATTGGGAAGTGGGCCTAAAAACTCAATCTTTGCTCCACGCACATTCTCAGTGAAAAATTTAGTGATAGCTCGCATCGAAGGATGATGCTGTAATCTTAATCGTTCAGCAACAGCATGGTTAGCAGCCTTCTCTTTATTCACTATTTCCATGATGACTTTTGGTGTTGATGCCATAATTCGTTATCCCTTATTAACGAGTTTAGAGCAGGCTATTGCCCTCCTAAAGAGGCTGCTTTTTCATAAGACTCTACTGGTTTTTGCGTCAACGTCCCGCTTTGTAATACATAGGTCATGCCTCCCCCTGCGATACCTGAACCCAGCGTTGTCAAAATTTTCGTCGACGGACGTTTGCCGAAAGTCATCATCATGTTCAAACCGTGAAACGTGTATTCAATCATACGGCTGTTATTACCCGTTTGTTTATCCAGCATTTTGGCGGCTTCTAACAGCGGGTTGTAACCTTTTTCTCGAACGCCTAAAAAACGCACAGCCGCATCGGTGGCATTACTGCTTTCCAGAATGATCATCCCTATATAGGCAGCGCGGATCAGTTTTGCTCCCCCTGCAACGACCGCTCCGACGCCACTGACAATAGCTGCAACAGTGATGAGGATTTCAACCGCGGTTAATGTTTTGTCTGTCCACCAATCAACGGTATTGTTTAGATCCACCGTTTGATAGATTGTATCGATCAGCAAGTCGGCCAGTTCATCAAGCGTTTTCTTCGATACGGGTGAGGGCTTGCCGACATAAAGTCCGCTCATGACCGTTTCGGTGAATTCTTGTGCGACAACGATTTCAAAATTGTCATTGCAAAATGTTGTTCCACGCCGAAACACATTATCACCGTACTCTGGCGCGATAGGTGACCTACCGACAACATAAACAGTATGGTCAAGCCGCTGATGGAAGGTCACCTTAAACTGGGCGCTCTTCATAGGCACTTTTTTGCCATTCAGGGTCACATTCCATTTTCCCTTGTTATCTTCCGTGCGGCTAGCCAGTGAGAACAGGGCTAAAAACGTGGCAAACTCTTTTTCACCCACTTTTTGGCGCACTTTGTCAAACAACAGATCCATATTACTGATTTCTTGCGCAACCTTGTGTATTGCTTCTGGCTTTGAGGCTTGGCTATTATTCTTTATATGCGCCATCAGTGAGCTGTAGGATGCGCCCATGGGCAAGGCTTCTTCCTGTGCCAACTTTGTGGGATCCTGCGGGTCGGGGAGCTCTTCCATGACCATATCCAGTGGGCTGGCTATGTTTTTGAATGCCTGCTCCGCCTCCTTTTAATCATCAATTTGCAGGATAAAATCCAGTACCTGACAAGGTGCTGTCTGAACCTGTTGGCTGACTGGCTCATCTGGGAAACTTGCGGTGGTTACAGCCGCTGGCTGCTGGTAGTTTTGCAGCCTTGGAAAGGACGGTTTTTTTACATAGGTATTGTCAATCGCAGTCTTTTGCCAAATTGGCTTTGGTTCCAGTCCCATAACGTGTGCTCTCCTAGCGTGGCGTACTGACGGGCAGTAATATTGCTCGGTTCATATCAAGTGCCTTGTCCCCAACTGGACTCAGATAATCACAATCTGCCTGCCATCAAGATCTTCCGCAATCACCCGAGTGAGTCCATCAGTAAACTCAATAAAGGTTTGGGCAGGTAAAAAAGGCAGCAGTGTTTTCACCGTATTGGGGGCGTAGTAGCGGAACATAAGCCAACGCGCCTGAACCTCGTCATAGACCTGATTGAATTTTCTCAAGTGGTGACTCACTACGGGTAATGGTAAGTAGCTGCGCAGAAAAATCCCCCAGTTTTTGCCCCATCCTTCAGCCAGTAACCATTGGGTGAAGTCACTTTCTGGTTCCAGGTGAACCAGATAAGGGGCATGAAAGGCAAAACGTTCTGCGCTGTCTCCCTTCCATAAGCAGCTCCATTCTGTTTCATAAGCCTCCAGCAGGACGGCAATATCTGAACGTTGCAACGCATCAATCACTGCGTAGGTATGACATGGGGCCGAGGAAGATTCACTGATCACTTCTCTACCCTGAGTAGAGAAGGGGGCCACTTCTCCAAACAGTGTCTCTTTGATTATCGCTTGTGCTTCGTTGGCATCGTCAGGCAACGCTATGCGGCGCAATCGTTGATTGTTACTGACCATTTTTAGCTGCCTCTTCTGCCGCTTTCTTCGCTTTGGCACAAATCTCGCAGAATGGCGCACCTTCCTGCAGCATCGCGGTAAGTGCTTCTATCTGATCCGCACCGCCAGATTTAACTTCTACATTGGGGGCAGCCAAGATAATTTGCTTCCCTTTGAGGGTAATGCCACTGGAATCAATAGTGATACTGCCTCCGGGGCCTGCCAATGTGATGGTTTGGTCGGCATGCATAATGTAAGTAGGAGAGCGAGAGAAGATTTTGCTTTTCACTATCTCGTCGTAGACGCCTTCAATTTCAAGCCGGCTGTTACCCCCAATCTGCTCAATGGAATCAGCATAAATAACGTTCTTTTTCGAGCTGTTGACGACCAAAGTACGGTTGTTCTCTACCTGTATTTCCTGATCTTTCATTACCCTGATAACAGCGTTATTACCTATGGTTTCAAAATGATCTCGCCCCACGTTAGTGCGTTTGTCCTGGCCGATTTCTTCCTGTTGGTCAACGCCGACAGATTTGGTACGGTTGTGGCCGATAGAGTGGAACCACGGCCTTCTTTTTAAAGAAAAGGTTTCGCCATACGCCGTGCTTAACATCGAGACCGCCCCGCGTGACGGAGACGTGGATAACGCCATGAGTTTCAGTGCAGCGGGGACAAACAACATCAATCTTTGTCATCAGTCATCCAAAAAGCGAAGCATACAACAACACTAACTCTGCGTCACGGCCATCTCTTAACTGTCATTTGATTCCCATTACTCTCAAACACCTACCACTGCTCGCAGCACACTGAAACTTCAGCGCTGGACGATCACCGTAATCATTGATATACGTTAAGTAAGGCATCATGTAATTCCTGGCCTTGATCGTTTGTTCAGACTTTGGCGCCAGCATTACTGCATCAAAATGATCTTCTTGCGCTTCTTTTTCCGTTCCGCCCAAACCAATCACCGTCACGTAATACGGCGTCGGATTTTCAATCCGGTAACCGTTAGCCACTTTGTTCAGCACTAATTGGTCCTGCCAAATGGCATTCAGTTTCGTCTCAATAGCTTTAGGGCGATAGAACAGTTTTATTTTGGTCTGCAAAACTATCTGTACAACATTCTCATTTTCACTTATAGGTGGAATTCCGCGTAGATTGAAATAAA
The DNA here is from genome assembly GCF_019968685.1 of Serratia sp. JSRIV006. Taxonomy (NCBI): domain Bacteria; kingdom Pseudomonadati; phylum Pseudomonadota; class Gammaproteobacteria; order Enterobacterales; family Yersiniaceae; genus Serratia; species Serratia sp. JSRIV006. The sequence goes on along the minus strand of NZ_CP074137.1, from coordinate 3,849,264 downwards.
ACAACGACTCCCTATCTTGCGGCAAGGTACTGATAGCGGGCGTCGAAGCTACACGCACCAAACTCTTAGCACCCGGTTCAATGCGTTGCAATGTCGGCGTTACCACTAACGGTCCAGTGAGAATTTTTTCCTGTGCGTCGTTCTCCAACCACGCCTGTGCCAGATAAGGCTGTTGCTTGTTGTCATTGTTGACGTTCAGCATCATTGACGTTTCCCCGCCATTGAAAATGGCGCGGGTTCCATCCAAAGAGACTGCCGACTGTGCCGGTACAGTGACCAAACACGTCGTTGCCAACAAGGTGTAATTTAATGTGTTATTCAGTTCCAACATGATGATTATCTTTTATCTTTCTGAAGTGTGCGAGTTGTCATTGCTATACTACAAACGCCTGTAAGGAATGAATCCGTTTTCACCACTACTATTTATGGCTAAAAATAATTGCTGATATTGAACATGCTCTTGAAGGAATTACCCGCAATCGTTGAGCTCATTTGTTAGGTTGGTATTTTTCTGCATAAATTCTTCTACAGGACCTACTTAAAATGGTTATTTCGCGGCGTTTACTGTTCCATTACTCGCCAAATTCCAAAAACGCCGTTGCCTTCAGCGCGTGCGCCAGATGGTCCGATTTCACTTACCGCCGGCGTCACTCTGGTTCGCTCCTTGGTTTTTAGAACACCTAGTATTTAAATCCGGTTTTCGTCGAACTTATTGACGCTAATCGCCGTTTGCTTAGGTGATTTTTTCACTAATCCCTGAGCTGAAATATCGCCACTGCATTACTCAATGAGCCAGACAGCTCTTCCACATTGCTTGCCGTCGTTGCTACCTGCTCTACCAAGGCGGCGTTCTGCTGCGTAACCTGATCCATCTGAGTGATGGCAATGCGGATCTGCTCAACGCCACGACTTTGTTCTTCAGAGGCACAGGAAATGCTGTCCATCATCGTGCTGGCCTTGGTGATGGTTCCAGTCATTTCTGCAATGGTCGCCCCCGTTTTATCCGCCAGCTCCGCACCTTCCTGAATATGACGAGAAGATTCGGAAATCAGGTTGTTAATCTCTTTGGCTGATTGCGCTGACCGCTGAGCAAGATTACGGACTTCGCTGGCAACCACGGCAAATCCACGACCGGCCTCACCTGCTCGTGCGGCTTCCACTGCCGCATTCAGCGCCAGAATATTGGTTTGGAAGGCAATGCTATCAATGACGCTGATAATACTGCCCATCTTCTGCGCATTGGTTTTAATCTCATGCATTTTGCTGGTCATTTCTTTCATCTGCTGTTCACCTTCATTGGCGATGGTGGCAGAAGTTTGGATCATCGACGAAGCCTGCCCAGCATTATCAGCGTTAAGCTTAACAGTCGATGAAATCTGCTCCATACTAGCGGCGGTCTGCGCCAATGCAGAGGCTTGTTCCTCGGTTCGGCTCGACAGATCGGTGTTACCCGCAGAAATTTCGTGAGTACCGATGTTGATAGAATCCACACCGTCACGAATTGATTTAACCGTTTCGATCAATTCATACTGCATTTCTTGCAGCGAGGCGCATAACCTGCCAATTTCATTATTGTTCTCTATTTCAATAGTATGGCGGAGATCGCCTTTACCAATTTTATCAAAATAGCCAGAAACCTTATTCAAGGGTTTCACCAGAATACGATCCAGACCAACATAGGCAGCCAAGAATAGCAAGACAACTGCTACCAAAGTCGCACACATCACCAAAATAGATATGCGATAAGAAGCCGTACTGATTATGCTGATCTTGGCCATGTTATCCTGACGCAACCGCTCATAATTTTTGTATTTTTCGTCGTATCCATTACGTGCCTTCTGCCGGAAATCCTGATAGTCCGCCATGCTCTTTTGTAGTTGTTCTGGAGTAGTAAAATTCTCAAGGATACCAATATTGGTTAAAGCGCTTGCAACCTGCCCCCTCTGAGCCTCGGTCATGATTTTATCCAACTCAGGCTGTTCCATGGTTAGTCCGGGTATCTTCATAAATAGTTCAAAATGCTGCTGTGAGGTTTGCAACTCACGACGCAAGTCCTTTACCACCTGAGGAATATCAACAGGCATACGGTTAGTCAGTTGAATAAACGTACTATCGATAATTGACCGTAGGCGTAACACGGCATCACGGGAATCTGATAACGCCTTCTGCTCCCTTGCGGTTGTCTCAAGAAAGTTAATCTCCTTATCACTCTGATTAATGAAATATATTCCCATGCCACTAACGATGAGTTGAAGTATGGCAAATACTGCTAGCAGCAGTAACAGCACTGTCCTGATTTTTAGATTTTTAAACATAGTTTCCTTGCCTTGTCTTGGATAAAATACTCGCTCTCATTAGCTATCGGCGTAAGGTAGCCCCCCTTTATACACATACAAATATTAAGGTTTTACTACTGATAAATTCATATTTACCAGTGAAAAATTGGGATATAAGCCCAGTTTCTGAACCAGCAGGAGCATTTGCGGACCTTACGGAATTATGATGCTCAAGCGGTAGGGTTTGCGTTCTGTCCGTGAATCAGGGATCTCCACGATAAAAAGCTGTTTATCAAAGGGAAAGCGGACCAATACCCGGCGCTTCAGTCACTGATATCAACGACCAGCCTGAATCTGAAAGAGATCGAAATTCACTGGCGTGAAGTTCTGCGTCTGGCAACCTCGATAAAGCAGGGAACAGTGACGGTATCCCTGATGCTGAAAAAGCTTGCCAGCTACCCCAAGCAAAACGGACTTGCCAAAGCATTGAGGGAAATTGGGGCTTTGTTGAATAAATCGGGTTTAGATAAAACTACCCCTATCAGTCGTTTTCTCAGGCAATCCGTACACTTTTTGGCATGCCTGCACGCGTCATTTTGTTTAAGGCACGGATCATGGCCATAGCCTCTCCGACCTGTGCATCATCGTCACGCAGCGTAAGATGCCCGCCGAACAGTTGTTTTACACGATACATCGCCGTTTCCGCCACCGACCGCCGGTTGTAAGCTGTATTCCATTTCCAGTAGGCGTTACTCCCCGTAAGCCGCTGCCTCGCTACCGCCTGATTTCTGTCCGCGTACTCCGTTGGCCAGTAACCTGCGCGGGCTCGCGGTGGGATCAGCGCCTTTATTTTCTTACGTCTTAGCTCGTCATGGCACCGCTTTGTGTCATAAGCACCGTCTGCTGAAGCCACCTTGATTTTCCTGTGGGTCTGCCGGATAAGACCCGGGAATGCCTCCGCATCAGTCACGTTGTTCAGTGACAGGTCAGCACAGATAACCTCGTGGGTATCGGCGTCCACGGCGAGGTGTAGTTTTCGCCAGACGCGGCGCTTTTCCTTACCGTGCTTTTTAACCTTCCACTCGCCTTCGCCGAAAACTTTTAAGCCGGTGGAATCGATAACGAGATGGGCAATCTCACCGTGCGTGGGGTTTTTAAAAGGAATGCAGACCGACTTGGCCCGTCTGCTGACGCAGGAATAATCCGGGCAACGAAGCGGGAGCTTCATTAACGTAAAAATGGAATCAATGAAGCCCTGAGCGGCACGTAGCGTGAGGCGAAAGACGCGTTTGAGCATCAGTACGGTGGAAATAGCTAACGCAGAATAACGTTGTGGACGCCCTCGTGAAGAGGTTTTTGGCTCGTCGTACCAGGCATGGATGACCGACTCATCAAGCCAGAATGTCAGTGAGCCCCGATTGACGAGAGCCTTGTTGTAGGCGTTCCAGTTGGTGATTTTGAACTTTTGCTTTGCCAAGGGATACCGCCAGAGGGGGGCAGGAATGTGGTGATCTGATCCTGATTGCGGCCAAAAGTTCGATTTATTCAACAAAGCCATTTCAACTTGGAATGGGGCCTTCGGTTTTAAACTCCCTCTGCTGGATAACCGTCTTTTCTGAACCGGCAAACTCAATTTTCACGGTTATTTTTTATTGATGACTGGCGGATAATCAACTCACCTTCTACTTTCATTGTTACCGACAGTATCGCTTGTTGATTGATAATATTTAACAATGTCTGAACCGCTATTTCCCCCATATCACTATAAGGTAGATTAACCGAGCTTAACTCCGGCGTTAATTCAGTTGCGAGACTTTGGTTATCATATCCCACTACAGCAATATCATCTGGAATACGTAACCCTTGAGAAAAAATGGCCTGATAGCAGCCCAAAGCAATATAATCACTACTGCAGAAAATAGCCTCTGGTCGGGGAGATAAGGCTAATAGCTCAAGCGTTTTATTATACGCTTCTTTTAACGACCAGTTAGTAATCAGGATGTAGCGCTCATCTGGGAAGATATCATAATTAATTAATGCCTGACGATAACCGTCAATACGATCGCTCGCGGCATCCATCCATAATTCACCACCGAGGATCGCAATACGCTGGTACCCTTGCTGTAGTAAATGATGGGTCGCATTATAAGCGCCTATTTTATCGGCTGGTAGAATACATGGAATATCAGGGCGTTCTTGGCAAGAACCATTTAATATCACCATAGGTAATGAAACGTCATGAAAAATGGGGCGTAATTGGCGAGTCATGCAAGATGAATAAATTACCCCTATATAGCCCCCCTTGCTTATTTCTTCTTCCAACGCAATAATATGTTCAGGATCATTTTCTTGATCGAAGATGACCAACAGTTTATCGTGCTGCCATGCGATTTCCTGAGCCGAACTGATCGCTTCGATGAAAGGATCGTGGTTGATAAGTCCGTTGATAATTAATGCTATTTTTTCTTTTGTTGGCGAATGCGCGGCGGCTTTATGTACATACCCCATTTCCTGAGCGATGCTTAGTACCCGTTCCTTTGTTGCGTCAGCTAGTTTAACACTAGAGGAATTATTCAACACTAATGATACGGTTGATTGCGAAACTCCAGCTCTGGCGGCAATATGGCTCATGGTTACTTTACTTTTTTTTCTCATCGTCTTTTGTGATCACTTTTCTTTTTAACATCTCTGTTGCTGATGTTTATTTATCATTTTTCAGGCCGTTAGCATCCTTAGATGCTCTGCGGCAGCTTTGCCTTCCGTGAGGCTGGAACAGTAAGTAGAAATGCTTATCAATACGACAGTTATTCCCGCCATCGACAAACTAACTATATTGCATGATCCACAGACTATATTAAATTGCTATATAGAGCTACCATATAGGGGTTGTGCGCCGCAACCGCCGAAAATTCCGTCAGGCAGGGGGCTGCATGAAGGACACGTAAAACCGTCAGGACATCCCCTTCGGTCTGATAAATCAAAATATAATGAGGTCTGACCACCAGTTCTCGGGTGCCTTTTATCCGGCCTGCCTTGTACATGTCAGGGCTATAACAGGCTCGCTCTGCCGCTGTTTCAAACTCATCATCTAGGGCTATTGCAGCCCGCGGGTTATCCTGGCTGATATAGTCCATGATATTTTCTCTGTCCGTTAGGGCCATTGGTTTCCATTCCAGACGCATCATGCCCCCCCCTTACGCAAGGCATTCTTCCGGGCAGCAAAGCGCCGTCTGGCTTCCTCATTAGACACTGGAGGGCGAGGATCGTCGATGGATGCCTGAACCTGTTCCCGGAACCACACATTGTAAGCCACTGCTTCATGTGCCCGTTTAAGCGCTTCCGACCTGTCCGGTCGTGTACTTCTGTTCTGACTCTCCGGACTGTAGTTAGAAGCATCAACTTCAAACTGAGCGATCCCGATGTTTTTCAGATAACTGACCAGCGTTTCCAGCTTTTTGAATAATCGGATCTGACGACTGCGTTGCGCGGCCAGCGGACGTTCTTTTAACCCGAACTTCACTGTCAGCGCCCACCCTCCGGGTGTACCCACTACGTGTGCTGCCCGGACAGCACCGGCCTCAACCAGACGGTGCAGAGTGGTGTGATCGATAGTTTCTGTTACCATAAAACAACCCTCTGATGATGTTGCAGTGCAAATAATAGATACTATTATTGCAATTAATTGTAAATTGCACAACAATCAACAGAAAACCGCTGATTGTATTTACCATAACCGCACATTACACGCCCTGATTCAACAGAAGATCGGTTATGGCGTAAGTTTCGGCGGTTGCGGCGTACAACTCCTTCATGCGGGGCTGACACAAATTGCAGATCGGCTCATCGATTTACAGACTAAAATCCAGATGCATAGAAAATGACATCTATGCCGGGATCGGCGTTAGTGCATGAATAGGGTAAGGTTGCCATTTCCCTTACCCACTGACATTTAGGCGGTTTTAGCCTACTTGACGTCTAGGAACTTACGTCTAGACGTCTAGGAATTTCAAACTTCCCGATGCCGCTCTGGAGCGTCAACTGTAGGGCTAAAATCCGTATAATTCTCCAGCGTGAGGCATAAATGCCACTGAACTTCAAAACCAGAAGTTCGATTTATTCAATAGCCCCAGAAAAAACATGATAAAATCGTTGCTAGGTATCTCATCACTTATCAAGAACAATGAATCAGCATCACTATCCATCACCAAATAATAAATCAAAAGGGTATAATCCTGCATTATTTTTTGACCATGCACTCTTAAAACGGGCAGCGTTTGAAGCAGTGTATAATACAGTGTGTCTTATATTTCGATGCCCAAGATAATCCTGTATAAGTCGAGTATCGTTACCTAACTCAGCGAGGCTATAACCACATGCATGTCTCAACATATGCGGATGAATATTTAATGGCAAACAAGCTTTTTGTCCATAAAAACGTAACAACTGGTAAAAACGCTGACGTGAAAGCCTCTTACCTTGATGGGATAAAAATATCCATGGTAATTGTTTACCAGGAAATTGCTGCCGTTCCTTTAACCAATTTTGAAGAGCGATATTTTCTTGAGGTAACAATGGGTGGCTAGTACTTAACCCTCCCTTAAGTCGTTTAATATATATTCTTTGAGATAATGGGTCATAATCTTCAATTTTTAAAGCGGTTAACTCACTGACCCGAAGACCATGAATAAAAGCCATGCTGACCATGCAATAATCGCGAAATGAAATCATATCAAGTGAAATTGTTTGTAATAAAATTTTCACTTCATCCACAGTTAAATATTTCCTTTTCATTATTAAATCCTGTTGCAAAAAAAATAATGCGTGGATTAAAACATCAATTAATATTGATATTTTATTGCTTTTGTTTCTTTTTTGGGTTGATTTTTCACAAAAAATTAACCAAAAACCTAACTAACAACAAAGAAAACCTAAAAAACACAATCACTATAAAAACTATACGCAGTTAACTTGAAGATGCCTTTTCCAGCATCTGAAATGGTGAGATACCAATCGATGATCTTTTGTGCATTTTCTCTGAATTCGAAAAGTAAACCTCCCTTCGAGGAGGTTGTTTTGATATGTTTTATGGATATTGCCTATTTTTATCTTTTGGATGATATGTTTATTATTCGCCACGGGTCAAGTATTTAATGTGTTGGTTGCAGTGTAAAATCTCCGATTTTGGATGTGGAATCACCCCATTCACAATGCCACATAAATACAATGCCAAAAAACGGCACCACATTGCCAAAACAAAATACACTATCGCCAACTGGCCTCAAACAACGCGGCAACCTGACGCTCTGGGTGACACCAGGGGCGACTCGTCAGTGGAAGGCAGACGCCCACCACACCCGGTGGACAGGCTCGCTACTCTGACCTCGCTATCCAAACCAGCCTCATGCTGCGCACGGCCTTCCTGCTCCCCCTACGCCAGGCTGAAGGCCTGATGATGTCCGTGCTTCGACTGATGGGACTCCCTCTCGCTGTTCCCGATCACACCACCGTCAGTCGGCGCGCGGCGGTATTACCCCCACTGCCTCGACTCCCCGCAGAGGGGGACGTCCATGTCCTCATCGACAGCACCGGATTGAAAGTCTTAGGGGCTGGCCAGTGGCTGCAGGAAAAGCACGGTGAAAAATCGCGACGGGGTTGGTGCAAGCTTCATCTGGCTGTCGATGCGGATAACTTCAGCATACTGGGGCATACGACGGGCGCCCCACCTATGCCGCCATTGCCGAGCACGGCGAGACTATCAGGGTGGCGCTCCCTCCGCGTTCAACAGCCGTTTCCGAGGAAACCACAGGCCCACTGGGGCAGCGTGACCGCCACCTGGCGTTGATACAGGAAAAGGGGCGGTTGGCCTGGCAGGCAAGCGTGGGATATGGCAAACGGGCGTTGGTGGAAACGATGATGGGGTGTTACAAAACCCTCATAGGTTCACGGCTACGTACCCGGGGTTTTGCGGCGCAACAGACGGAGGTGTCCATCGGGGTGGCGGTACAGAATCGCCTGCTGTCAGTGGCACGGCCTCACTCTGTCCGCAAGCAGGCTAAAACCGCCTAAATGTCAGTGGGTAAGGGAAATGGCAACCTTGCCCTATCCATGCACCAACGCCACTTTGAATGGGTTCATGTGCTACTCCTTCAGCAAAGGGGGACGATAAGTTTATCACCTCCTGTAGTGGCATAGTGAATTTGGCCACCTGAATAGAGGTGATATCATCACCTCAACCACTAAACAGGTGAAAAAATGACTAACAAAACGAGGTGGACTTTCTCTGCTGAATTCAAACTTGAATGCGCTCAACTTATCCTTGACCAGGGCTACTCATTCCGTGCAGCCAGCCAAGCTATGAATGTCAGCACATCGGCTCTCGAATCATGGGCAAGACAGCTCCGTCTGGAGCGTGAAGGGGTCTCACCTAAAGCCTCGCCACTGACTGCCGAACAGCAGCGTATTTGTGAGTTGGAAAAGCAGGTTCGTCGCCTGGAGGAACACAACACCATATTAAAAAAGGCTACCGCTCTCTTGATGTCAGACTCCCTGAACAGTTCTCGCTAGTTGAAAAACTCAGAAGCAGTCACACCGTCAGCCTTCTCTGCGATGTTTTTGAAATACACCGCAGTAGCTATAAATATTGGGCAAAAAGGCGGCATGTCATCAATCCAGAGCGGGTCAGAGTCCATAGCGAAGTTCGTCGCATACACCGCCTCAGTAACGGTTCTGCCGGTGCCAGAACGCTTGCGGATATCCTTACCCGTGAGGGGCTTGCGTTAAGCCGATACCGGGCAAGCAAGATAATGAAAGCGCTGGGCCTGAGTAGCTGCCAGCCGGGTAAACATGCCTACAGAAAATCGACTCAAGAGCACACGAGTCTGCCAAATATACTGGAGCGCCAGTTCGCAGTAACGGAGCCTGACCAGGTCTGGTGCGGTGATATCACTTTTATCTGGACCGGACAGAAATGGAGTTACCTGGCTGTCGTGATGGATCTGTTCGCCCGTAAGCCAGTGGGTTGGGCAATGTCGTCGGTTGCGGATACAGAGCTCATCATTAACGCCCTGGAAATGGCCTGGGAAAGTCGTAATAAGCCAGAGGGGGTGATGTTCCACTCGGATCAGGGAAGCCAGTATACAAGCTTGAGGTACCGGCAACGGCTCTGGAAAAAGCAGATAAAACAGAGCGTCAGTCGGAGAGGAAACTGTTGGGATAATAGCCCGATGGAACGCTTCTTCCGTAGCCTGAAAAGCGAATGGATACCTGAAGGAGGCTACAGTGCAGCGGAAACAGCTCAACGAGAAGTCACTCGTTACATAACGGGTTACTACAACACGTTCAGACCTCATCAATACAACGGAGGTCTGACACCTGACGAGTCAGAGAGAAGATACCACGCAGCTTATAAAACCGTGGCCAGTTTTACTTGACCACTACAACTGGTCGTTGAGAATTTCTGTACGGTGATCTTTTTGCGCATGCATGTAGATCTCTTCCCACGCTTTTTCATCCTCAAAACGCAGTTCGTTGAACCCTTCGCCTTTATGGGTTTTGGAGCGTATCGTCATCTGGGTTTTGGTTGCGGGTAAGTCACCGGGGGTCTGATTGTTGACATGATAAGTACGCCCGATAATCACCGGTTGATCGGGATCGCCGTTCAGAAACTCCACGATCACTTCATGACCAATGCGCGGAATGGCTGACATCCCCCACTGGGTGCCTGCCCAGGGATGCGATACCCGTACCCAGCAGGAACTGGTATCATCTGTTTTCCCTGAGCGATCCCAAAGAAAACGCACCTTGACCCGGCCAAACTCATCGCAATAGATTTCTTCAGAGGATGGACCCGTGACAATAGCAATCTGCGCACCATCAATGCGTGGTTTGGGTAGTGAAAGCGGACGCCACGTCTGGTCGTTGGGAATAAATGCAAACTGGCTGGTTATGGTTGTACCTTGCCCTCCCGAGACAGTCTCCAGAGCCTGAGGTTGTTGCCCGGTATGGATGGCCTGGGTGATTTGCCAACGGGTATTCAGTGTGTCTAGTGGATGGTTTTCCAGGGTAAAGCGCACACCGGGTTGCAGGGCAGGACAATTACTCGCCCCTTCGCCCTGATGGGCGTCATTGCGCAATGCCTGAATGCGCCACTGGGCAAACTTTTCCCCGCTCGGGCCGGTATTTTTATAGCGGCCAGGGTAATCATAATGCAGATACTGGGTGGACTGGTGTTCATCATCTCGAGCATAGTCGCGATACTCTGCTGCCCATTCGGGATTTTTGAAGGTGTAATCTTTCAGCAACACGTCCGAAGGGCGCACACTTTCCCGGCGCTTGAAGGTGGTGATGCAAAGCTCATCGAGTGAGGTTTGTTGTTGATCTGGGTAGTAGGGTAGCGTCGGTCCGTCATTCACGATGATGTTATCGTCGGCAAAGACCAGCGTGTGCCTGTCATTCTCATGCTCGAAGAAATAATAGATGCCTTCTTCTGCTGCCATTCGATGAAGGAAATCCAGATCGCTTTCATTATACTGAACACAAAACTCTCTGGGTGCATGCTTGTAGCGAAAAGCATGGGCATAGTCACTGATCTTATTTTCTTTCATCAAGGTTTCAAGAATTTCCAGAAAACCCTGTTGCTGAAAAATGCGGGAGTTTTGTCTTAATCCTGCTCGCCAGAGTGCGGGGCGCACACTGAGTCGGTAACGTGTTTGATGAAGTCCTGAATCGCCTTGCTCGACGGAAGTAACAATGCCATTCACGATACGCTGTACTTCTGTCTCACGCCAAATGGTCAGCGTGGCTGTATTGTCTAGAATTGAACGGAACTCCACATTGGGGCTGGCACTGGCAACCTCCAGTTCAAGCGTGAAAGGTGCGGAAAATTGCTCGTGCAATGTAAAACCTGATACCACGAAGGTTTTAGATGGCAGGTTCCCCACACTTAACGTAAACCGCAGGCCACTCGCATCCATATTCATATTTCCTTATTGATGGCGTGAATACATTCCAATCTATGTAAATAAAATATTTATAATATATAAGATACTTTAATGCATGTGGAAAATGGCAACAACCTGAATTTGTTCATTTAGTGAGAGCTAGCACGGTTATGCCTCATAGAGATCGGGAAATTTCTCTGATAGGAAATGATCACTTCAGGCAGTGAATGGCTTCATTTTTCAACACAAGCATTCAAGAATGGGATAGCTAAATTCACTTTTTACCGGTTTCCTTCCAAACCCGGTAGGTGGCGGTTATCTGTTGAATAGTGTTGAGCGCTCACTTCCAACAACCGATAGGCTTAATTCATTTGAACAGCTTACAGATACAAGCTTGTCCAATCGCTACCGAAAGTCCTATCCAACGCTACTAAAGCCCTATTTGGTAGGCGCTGCTAGTTCCTGGCTGAGGAAACAGTACTGATGGCGTAGGGGAAGTTCGTTGGAGTAAGGAGCAGAGGATATGCTCCCCCCATTGATTTGCTAGAGGTAGTGTTTACAAAGTCTGCTTTTGGAACTGGCCAGTCCACTGGGCGGAACCGCGTCGGCTATGAGCGAGAAGCGGAAGTTCGCACATAGTTGTAATACTAACGTTGTCACGTTGGGATCCACGGGGAGTGGGTCAATTGGTCTACTATCGACTTATCCTCAATTTCACTTTTACAGTTTAATTGCACAATTTTCTCCTTAGCCCTGCGTCAAATTTCGATGTCTGGCGGTTCTTCACCGAATATTTCAATCCATTCTGACTGCCAGGTGCTGCTCAGTGAAAACTTCCTGAACTTAGGATGCAAATCCGTCCTAATCAGCAACCATTTTTGTTTGATTAGAGAGTTAGAACGCAGCGCGCGTGAAACATTATTTGTATATTTTTTATTGTCATCATTTACTATGTGATCGTTAATTGTTTCTGTAATCTGAATGCCAATGCTGGTCTCAAAACCAAGATAGGCTCGAATCACCAGGGCGACAAAGATGAGAGGGATATACTCACTTCCGCAGGACATGACATTTTCAAGAGATAATGGCTTGAATGAAGGCGGGATGTCTATCTCTTCATCGGATACGCTGTTTTTTTCAATTCCATCGCCGAAATCGAAGGATAAATTACCGTGTTCGCTTTTCTCACGGTTAGCGGTAAACTCGTCGTTGTTACCTATGTTACGACTGAACGATGCCACCAGTCGGTTTATACTTTTTTCCGTTAAGAGTACGTCTGTTTGAGTTCTCAGTAATGATAAAGTCAGTTTTTCTCTTAAATACTCTGATGACAGATATTTTGATATTATAACTGGCATCAGACTTTCTTCGACCAGATCAATAATCTCATGATTGGTATTAATACTCTTATCATTATAAATCGCATTAATCAGCCTGGTGAGTTCTTGTTTTGCTTCGTTATAAGGTTTTTTTTCATGGAAAGGCAAATAAAGAGAAGTTAAAGACAGGTAAATTGATGTATGGCAGATATCGAGTATCAAACAAGTACCTAAAGGCGATATACGAAATGTATGGGCCGAGCTAACTGTGTACTCTATGTTGAAGTCGCTGTCAGAGGGTAGTTCAATACATTCAATAATCCTTTCTTTAACCGAACTCTCAATTGCTTTGCTAATCCAGTCTTTTTTATAACTGTAAAGTGATGCGAAACGGATTATCCTTTCAAGGCTAATTCCTTTTGCAATTTCGCCGGGAGAAACTGCATCATTCAGAAAATAGAGTATTCTTAACTTCAGGAAGTAGCACTGGTTTACGTTCTGATAGGGTAGGTAAACATTCGGTATATATGCTTTTTCCGTGTGATCGGGATGGTAGGTGAGCGTGGAGATAACATCCTTTTTACGCCATGCTGACTCGTTTCCCAATTGGTAGTGTACGTGTTTAATCAATTGATAAAAATTTCTGATATTATGCCAAGACACGGAAGATAATATTTCCAGAATGGGCATACTTTCATTCGACAGTTGAAGGTTTTTCCTCAGCACATCAGCGTAGAAATTCATTTTACCCAAGAAATCTTGAAGCTGATATTTTTTTCTCCAGTCTCTAATCCTAAAGTCTTCACTCAGACATTCTTTAATATACTTTATCCTAGTCGAAATTAGTTTGTTAAAATCCGGTGATTTGAGATGAATAATCTTGTCTTCTGGCCTAACGTCCAGAAAGCCTTTATCTTTATTCTTAAAAAAGGTGAACTCCCTGAGTGTGATGATGACTGTTGCACCCGATGCTTGGGTTATTAAATGAGATAAAGCATAAATTTCCTCTTGAAACGATTCAGAAGCTCGGTCGACATTATCAATCACAATAATAACGGATTTATTTTCCTTGACACGTTTTTGGAAAATTTTTAATACTAGACTCTGCCGGTTGGCGCTTTCCTTCTCCAGTAGTTCAGCTTCTTTGACCATAAACATTTCTGGATTTTTGGAAAAAATATCCTTGTAGGGGCCGTTTTTTAACACTTTAATTTCATGCGAAAATGTGATGCGTAGTTCATCTAATGTAAACTCGTTTTCATACTCGTTTTTTATCTTGTCATGCAGATAATTGAATACGATGTTTTTCACATCAATGCTATGTTTTGATACGTCATTTATCAAATCTATGATGATTGGGGTTGCATATATGTTCTTGTGCTGTCTTGCTTCTACTAAACATTTAGTCACCAGAGTGGTCTTTCCACATCCAACGGCACCAGTAATGATGATAACTTTACCAGTATGATGCTCTAGGATGAATTCTTTACCTTCAGAAGGTGAGAGGTCTAACGCATCATTCGGAAGAAAACTGGGTTTTGAATCTTTTAACGCTCTTTTTATTTCTCCTTTAAACTGATCCAACTTAGAGTCACTGACAAAGCAGTGCTCCAGCATTTTTCGCTGATTTTTCTCTGTTATTTGGGAGAAAAAGTTTTCATAAAAATCATCGATCCATTGATTGTCTTTGTTACTATCCCAAATGAAATCATGAACATGATCTTTTAGCATGTAACACACTTCTGACGGTACATGATTCAGTTCTGAGAGATAGCTGTCCAGGTTATTCTTTTCTGTGCTCTCCCTAGAGATGAGATTATACATGAGATCAAACGAAAACTCATCTCCAAAGATATTCCCAAAATAAACGCCTTTCATCGAGTCAGTTGTCTTACCTGCTTTTGGCAGCATTGGGCAAACAAACCACTCTGCACCATTTGTGATTAATGCATATTGAACCGCTTTTTCGACACAATATCTTTGTGCCTGATCGATCACCTCAGAAATTTTCTTATTGAATGCTTTTTTAAGATAGGCGACAGAGTATTCGTTCAAGGTTAAGGTGTTTTTGGGAAGTCCGAAGGTCACGCCGATTTTTTTGGCTTCAACCACAAGGCGAGGTGTTCTTTCCGTACTTAGTATATAATCGGCATACCCCGCTGTTCTGCAATACGCTTCCGGCGTAAATTCTTCTTTATTCCAACCCAGTATATTTAGGATCTCATCTATCACCAGTAAGCGGCTTTCAGCTTCATTTGCTTCAAAAAGAGTATCTTTTCGAGCAATATACCGTTCCTGAACTTCCTTGAACTTTTCGAAAGCCTTTTCTCTGCTCATACTTAGCCCCAATAAGAGTATTGAAAATTTCTGATTTGTGACGTTTATCTCAATTTTCATGCTCTGCTGTTTGATTTACAACCTGTTATCGCATCTTTCTGAGACAACTGAAATAGGGATGACGTCATTTTTTATGAGTAATCCTGCTTTCATGGCAAATCACGGCTGACATACTTCCCTTTGGTTAGTACAGACCATTTTAGAAACTTCCGCTACTGGCACAGGCTGTGTGAAAACTGCTGATCACTTTTTGGTCTAAGCAGTGGTTTTATATGATCAACCATTCTTGATAAACCCATGCGCTAACCTACTTTATTTAATAAAATTAAAAACATACGATTAAATGTTGCGGGTGCAGATATGACTCACCACATTAAAGGTCAAGGCAGACATCAGGTGACGTTGCTCCCTGAAGTGCTGGATGATTTTGTCACAGAAGACAACCCTGTCAGGGTTATTGATGTCTTTGTTGATGAATTACAGCTTGATACACTTGGCTTCGAACGCGTTAATGCAAAACAAACCGGGCGGCCAGGATATCACCCCGCAACCATGTTGAAGCTGTACATTTATGGATACCTGAACCGCATTCAGTCATCCCGCAGGTTAGAAAAAGAAGCCCATCGTAACGTTGAATTGATGTGGTTGCTTGAGCGATTAACACCTGATTTTAAAACCATTGCAGACTTCAGAAAAAACAATAGCGAAGGCATCAAAAATGCTTGCCGGGCTTTCATTGATCTGTGTCGGCAGATGCAGATGTTCACCGATGTGGTGGTTGCCATTGACGGTAGTAAGTTCAAGGCGGTAAACAGCAAATCGAACAACTTCACGCCCCAGAAAACAAAAGGCCACATCGAAAGGGTTGAGCAAAGTATCGCTCTTTACTTGAATAAGCTCGATGAAGCTGACAAGGCGGCGGGGCCCGAAAAAAATGCAGGCTTAACCGCTGCAAAATTGGCATGGTTGCAAAAGCGCTTGAAAGAACTCAAGCAAATCCAGCAGGCCGTTGTGCAGCACCCTGATAAGCAGCTGTCACTGACAGATCCTGATTCCCGGCTAATGAAGATAAACAATGTTAACCGCCAGGTTAGTTATAACGTTCAGACTGCCGTTGATGCTAAATATCACCTGATTGTTGCGCATGAAGTAACGAATACACCAGACCGTGGGCAGCTAACAGCGGTGACAAAATTAGCGCAAAACGCTGTAGGCAAAGCGGATATTACCGTACTGGCTGATAAAGGTTACTACAGCCGGGGTGATATTAAAGCAACGCAGGACTTAGGTGCCATAGCCTTAGTACCAAAAGGCGATACCTCTGGCGCTGACCGCAAAGGTCTTTTCAATCGTTCATTGTTCAAGTATGACCAGGAAAAAGATATTTATATTTGTCCGATGGGTAGCGAGCTTCAGAACAGATTTACGGTGGTTGAGGATGGTTTAGAGCAGCAAATGTACTTTAACAATATTGCTTGTCGCGATTGCAGTCAGCGGTTAAGGTGCACCACATCAAAACGCGATCCGAGACGTATAAGGCGCTGGGTTCATGAAGCAGAAATGGAAGACATGCAAGCCAGGCTTAACGCATCGCCACAAACAGCTGTCGTGCGAAAGCAGACGGTAGAGCATCCGTTCGGGACAATTAAAATGTGGATGGGAGCGACTCACTTCCTGACGCAACGGTTTAAAAACGTCAGCACAGAAATTAGTCTGCATGTGCTGGCTTATAACCTGAAAAGGATGATGTCCATCTGGGGTACCGAAGGATTGGCCATTAAGCTGCGAGAACAATGCAACTAGCGGGAATGGCCGCTTTAGCCCCTAATAACAAGCCATTAGCACTCCATATCAAGCTACAAAAGCCTCGTTCTGCCTCTACATACAAATCACAGCGAATACAGTCAATATCAGGAATATCTTGCATCCCTGACTGAGGATAGTACTCAGAAACTGTAAAAACCGAGTTTTTACACAGCCTGGGCACTGAGCAGACTGTCGGATCTGGTAATGTCTAGAAGTAACAAGAGTTCCAGATAACGGCGGAGAGGGTACTGTTAAAGCTTATGCGATATCGTTATGTCCGCTCCAGACCTCTCTCTGAGAGATCCTCCTTGTCGGGGGAGGGCGAATGGTGGGTTGACATTTTTGCAGCAGGTTCAGGCCACAGCTATCCTGCTGGCGATGATGACGAGGCTAAAGATGTAAATCCTGAGGCCTTTTACTACAGATCTTTTTCATCGCCCGGTTTTTATAGCAGTTGATGGTTTTTAGCCTGAGCTTGAGCTTTTTGGCGATCTCATCAGGCTGTGCACCGCTGTAGATTTCGTTGATGACGATCAGCTCTCGGCCGGTCAGATACTGCCGGCTCGTGGCTTCCTCTACCTCGGCATCAAACTCATCCTGCACCGTTTGGCGAGGGAATATCGCTAGCAAGATATCCTCTACGCAGGCATTTTTATCCAGAGTGATAAAATGGTTGTACATATCCGGGTTGGTCAGGCACAGGCTGTTTTCATACATCAAGATGATCCTGGTCTCCAGCGTGCCCTGCCCCAGGGCGGCATAGAGCGCGGAACAGGCGCCGTAATAATGAATAAAGCCGCAACTGCAATCCAAAATCAGAAAATCACAGGCGCTATTTTTCAGCTCCGGCAGGGTGTGAGCCTCAAATGTCTCTTTCTCGAAGGGTAATTCATGCAACGCTATTTTATTGTGGGGCAAGGTTTCACCGTGCCTAAGCAGCGCGTGTAAGCCAGCGGAGAAATAGCGGTCATTACTCACCGTGTAGATATGAATATCAGGCATAGTTGATCATCCTAATCAGTAATAATCCTATCTGGTGCGCGGGTTGGCAGATGAGCCGCAATCTTGTCGATGGCGTGCACGGTTTTTTGCCGACTTTCTGAAAATCAGGACGAGTTTCTTACTGCACATCCAGCAACTACCCGCCCCCTCAACGTAGGGGGGAACGTTCCCTGTCAACTCGATGGAAATATCACAATGTGGGCAATAGGCGACATACTCGCAGTAAGCTATGAGATTTACTCATTCCATTGATTTATATTGAAAATTTATATTACATAGGATAGCAGAGATGTTTTTAATGATCAATAAAATAGATCGATATGATAAAAACAATTGGTTTTATCGATAAGTTACCCATTATTTCAATAAAATCAAAAGATAAGAACTGTCCTGTAACTTACCGGTCAATGACTGATAATTACCTATATGTATTCACCGTGTGTATGTGTTTGTGTTTAATTGTTTGGAATATGAATTATTGATATTTCTCGTCTGTGGCCGGTTTGGCGGCAGGCATATTGATGGTGTGGGCAAGGGGAACAGGGTAATTTTCTGCAAGAGGAGGGGGGAATTACTACAGCTTATTGGGTGCCAAATGCTCCCGGCATGATGGCCGGGAGCACATAAGATTATTTCAGAAAATCTTCACGCTGTGGAGTAAAGGTATCCAGTAAGGTTCCGGCCTCCAGGCAGACGCAGCCATGCACCACGTCGGGCTTTTTGTACAAGGTATCTCCGGCAGCGACTTCTTTGGTGACGCCATCGATGGTGAAGCTGAAGCGGCCGGAAAGCACGTAGGTCAGTTGCTCGTGCGGGTGGCTGTGCAACGGGCCGACAGCGCCTTGGCTAAAGTTGACCTCCACCGCCATCATGGTGCCGCCATGGGCGAGAATGCGGCGGGTCACGCCGTTTCCTAAGTCTTCTAGCGCACAATCCTGTTGGTAGATAAACATGGTTGTTCCTCAATAAAATAGTGCCATCAAGCAAAGAGATCTTCCGGCAAGCGGGCTAGATACAGCGCAGGTTCTCCCTCAAAATCTGAGGTGAAGAGCACTTGCCGGTTGTCCGGAGTAAAGGATGGGTGCGGATGCGTTACCTGACGGTCACCATTCAGCACGCGCCATGAACTGTTATGTGCGGCCAGACGTGCCTGACGTTTTTGTTTGGCGTCGAACACGTAAAGCCACGGGTCGTTCTCAATGGTGTAGCCTTGAGAATCCTTGATGTCGACCGGCGTAGCCGAACCGTCACCCACTAACAGACTGCCGTCGTAGTTGCTCATCAGGTGCGAACAGGCTGGCATGGTCATCACGATCTCATCCTGCCCGGTCTGTGGATCGTAACGGCAGATGTTGCGCTCTTGCTGGCCTTTCAAATAAGAGACGTACATCAGGGCTGAACCGTCCGGCACCCAGAATTCGTGCGTACAGCTCTCGCCTGGGGCATGAGTTTTTACCTTACGCATATTGCTGCCGTCTTCGTTGATCAGCCACATGCGGGCATCAACCAGATCGTGTGGCCCTTCGTGGCAGAAGGCGACGCAGTCGCTATGGTATGGGCGATAGATTGGGTGGCCCAACCAGAGGCGATCCTCATAAATCACACGAGATTCACCGCTGGCCAAATCGACACGCAGCAGGCGGCAATGCGGGTTTTTGGTGAAGAAGCTGTGGAAAATTTTCCAGTCGGTCAGAGGTTGCCAATCTTCACGATCGATTTCGATGCCCACCAGGCTGGTGCATTCACTGTTGGCAACCCAGGTGCCGTAGCCAACCCACTCTTCAGGCACGCGATACACGGTTTGTTCAGTGCAGTTGCTCAGCTCTACCCGGCGCAGCTCACGCTCATTCTTCACGTAATACAGGAAACGATCGTCCGGGGATAAAAAACCGCCGAAGGTGTTATCGCCTGGACCTTCGGTCAACTGCACCGCTTGCTGCCGTTGCAGATCCAGCAGGTAGTAGTTGCGGTTACCGTCAAATTCGCCAGCAAACAACAGCTTACTGCCGTCGTTGGTGAAACACTTCTGGTAGAAGTAGTTGCGGTGGCACAGCACTTCAGGCGGTGTCAGGCGGGTGAGCTGTGCGCCGGTACCGGCATCGGTTGTGCGATGGAAATTGAATTGGTGGATTGAACCTTTAGCCACGATGGCCTCCCTTAACCTTATCGATAAACCGCCGCTGTTCAGACGATCCTTTAATTAAATAAAACATTGTTTCATAAATTTAGAAAAATGATATCAAAGTGACGGATTAGGCCAACCCGAACGGGTGATTTATGAGAGCTACATCGCATAAATCGTTGCGCTTGGCCCGATTGTTAGCGGATCGTGGTTTTGCTCATAGCCAACCAGCATGACGCCATTGCATGCTCGCCACTATAGAAAAAAAACGGATGGGCAATCCCCGATGCTGGGGCCATGGCCGGATGCTGCCCATGTTTTAAAGTTGGTTAAATCAGATCCCCTTATTTTTTATGTGACTTTCATCACAACATTATAACCCGCCTAAAAGTATAAAACGTTATTCCTGTAAAAATGAAATTGTAGTTCATTATTTTTATTTGCGAGAAGAAACGATGACAACGAATGGTATTAACGCTCTGGGTAAGGGAAGAACGGTCAGGCTAGGACATCAGCTGGCTTATGGCGGGGGTAACCTGCTGGGCAGCGGGGCGCTGGCGATCAGCGGTGCCTGGCTGCTCTATTTTTACACCACGTTCTGTGGGCTGACGCTGCTGGAGGCGTCATTCATCTTCTCGGTTGCGAGCGTCATTGATGCTATCAGTAACCCGGTGATGGGCTATCTGACCGATAACTTTGGCAATACCTGGCTCGGTAAGCGCTTTGGTCGGCGCCGTTTCTTCTTGCTGATTGGTGCGCCACTGATGGTCTTTTACCCGCTGTTGTGGGTTGAGGGCTTTGGTTTTTGGTACTACCTCGCCACCTACGTCATTTTCGAACTGATTTATACCTCGGTGATGGTGCCTTACGAGACGCTGGCGACCGAAATGACCGATGATTTCGCCATGCGCTCCAAGCTGACTGGCTATAAAGCGATTTTTGGCAAGATGGCCAACTTCCTGGCGGCGTTTATCCCAGGGCAATTTATTCTGCTTTACGGCAAAGAGTCGGCCCAGCCTTTTCTGTATACCGGCATCACCTACGGCGTGATCCTGTTTACTGCCATCACCGTGCTGTATCTGTTCTCCTGGGAGCGCAAGGATGAAGCAATAGCGGAGGTTAAGCATAAGAAATCGCTGCTCAAAACGTTGGCTTCATTGGCGCGGGATATGCAATCAACCTTCTACCTGCGGGTATTTCGCAAGCATCTGGGCATGTATCTGTTCGGCTTCGGCGCGGAATGGCTGTTTGCCTCGGTATTTACCTATTTCGTGATTTTCGTGCTGCAATACGATCCTGCCATTCTGGCCGGATTGAACAGCCTGAATGCCATCTTGCAGTTGATATCGACCGCCATCTTTATTGGCCTGTGCGTGAAAAAAGGCTTCAGTAAACCTTATTCCTGGGCGCTTGGTATCGTGATGTTTGCGGTCTGTTGCTACTCCCTGCTGCACTTCTTTAACCTGCCTGCGCATATTGCCACAGCTGCCATTATCGGTATCACCGTGATCTTCGGCCTGGGCACCGGCGGGGTGTATTACATTCCCTGGACGGTGTATACCTTCCTGGCAGACGTGGACGAAGTCTTTACTGGCCGCCGTCGTGAAGGGATCTATGCTGGGGCGATGACCTTCTCCGGCAAGATTATGCGTTCGATTATCGTCTTTACCATGGGGGCAATCCTCAGTTACTACGGCTTCCAATCTAAGTCTCACACTCAGCCGGAAACCGCTATTACCGCCATCTCCTGGGTATTCTTTGCTGGTGTGATCCTGTTGGCGCTGATGGCGATTATTTTCAGCAGCCAGATGACGCTCAACCGCCAAACCCACCAGGTAGTGTTGTATGAAGTGGCCCGCATCAAGGCGGGTGGCAAGATCGGCGATATTAAACCCGACGTTCGCCTGGTCATCGAGAAACTGGTGGGGTTGCCTTACGAACAGTGTTGGGGCAACAGCAAAATCTGCCAGAAGATGAATATCACCCCTGAAGTCTCTCCCCCTGTGTATAAACCGGCCTAACGGGCCTGATCTCCCCAAAACCCAGTGACAGGATCTTCTCGCCAACATGGCGGGGGGATCCCTACCGATTAAAAACAAGGAAAGGGAAATGAAGATCGTACCTCTGTCGTTATTAATTGCTCTGGCCAGCGTGTGTCATCACGCTGTCGCCGCACCGCTGCCTGCCGCTAATGAACTGGTTTGGCAAGCCATCGCTTTCGGCCAGTCAACGGATGTCAACTTTGCCACCAACGTGCTGCCGGAAAAAGTGGGCACCAATCAGGTGACGATGGCCAATGGCAAGCCGATGCAGGCCGGGCCGTTGAAAATGCCGTTCCACGTCGAAAGCCGGGGGGGCAAAATCGGCAACAGCCATGATGGCCTGACCTTCTACTACACGCGCGTTCCCGCCAATGCCAATGTGGTTCTGGAGGCGGAGGTGACGGTCGATCAGTTTGGCCCGGAAAATATGGCCCTGCCCGCCGGGCAAGAGGGGGCGGGATTGCTGATCCGCGATATCCTCGGCAAACCACGGTTGGAGAAGGTCCAGCAGGGTTATGAGGAGTTTCCGGCGGCATCCAACATGGTGATGAATGCCATCATGACGCAGGATAAAAAAGATCATCAGCGGGTCAAAATGACGCTGATTTCCCGCAACGGCGTGCTCAATTCCTGGGGTAACGCGGGCGTCGAGATCAAACGTGAGGGGTATCAACCTGAGGTCGATCTGCAGAAAACGCCAACCTTCCGGCTGCGTCTGGCTCGCACGGATCAAGGGTTTACCGCGGCCTATGCTCCACTGGGCAGCGACAACTGGGTCAGTAAAACGACCAACGATCCGCACCGCGTCACCAAGCTGGATCCTGAAGGTTACTACGTGGGCTTCTTTGCTTCACGTAACGCACGCATTACCGTCAACCAGGCCAGCCTGACGCTCAGCGAAAGCCAGCTTCCGGCGGCACAAGAGTTTGCGGTTAAAGCGATGCCGTTGCAGATCGAGATCGGTTCTGCGCCACTATCCGCCACGGATGATTACGTCTTCCAACTACGCAGCAATGAGAGTGGCACTCTGTCGCTGAGCCAGGACGGCGTGGTCATTGCCGCAGAGCGTAAGGTACAGGCCGGAGAGATGCTGGCGGTGAAGGTTGCGCTGAAGAAGGCGGAAACCGTGCTGGATTACCGTTTCACTACGGTAAAAGGCAACGCTCAGAGTGACAAGCTGATGGTGCGCAAAGCGCACTATGCCGACGCCGCTAATCTGTATGCTGCGCCACAGGGCAAAGCCGAAAATGATGGTAGTCAGCAGCATCCGCTGGATTTTGCCACCGCCGTGCAATCCTTGACGCCGGGTGGCACGCTTTGGCTGGCGGCGGGGGATTACCCCTTGGCTGTCATACCTGCCTTAGCCAGTGGCACCGCCACGCATGCCAAAAAGCTCCGGCCGCTTGGGGATGGCGTGGTGCTGCACGGGATGGAACTGGCAGCCAGCTATTGGGATATTCAGGGCATCACGGTAACGGAAAAAAGCCTGCGCATTACGGGTAGCCATAACCACCTTGACCGGGTGGTGGCACACCATGCGGATGATACCGGAATTGTCATTTCTTCCCCGGCTAACGCCGACCGGCCACTGTGGGCCAGCCACAACCTGATCAGCCATTCCGAATCATACGCCAACAAGGATCCAGGTCTGATCAATGCGGATGGTTTTGCCGTCAAAATGCGTGTGGGCGAGGGAAATCGGCTGGTCGCCTGCTTCTCGCATGACAACGTGGATGACGGCTTTGATCTGTTTAACAAGATCGAGGATGGCCCGAACGGCAAGGTGATCATTGAGAACAGCGTCGCGCTGCGCAATGTCAATAATGGTTTCAAACTGGGGGGAGAAGGGTTGCCAGTGGCCCATCAGGTGACTAACAGCCTCGCCATTGAAAACGGCATGGATGGGTTTACCGACAACTTCAACCCTGGCGCCCTGCAAGTCACCAGCAATATGGCGATTGATAACCAGAGGTTTAACTACATTTTCCGTCCGGGCCCCTATACCACGCAGGACAAGCAGGGCGTATTCAGTGGCAACGTCTCGCTGCGTAGCAAGCCGGGAGAATATGCCGATGCGGTGGTGGGGAACATCGCCGACAACAATGCCTTTTTGTTGCCAGTAGCTCCTTAAGGCGCTGTATGCGATATCGATGTAGATAAACCCAGCGGTTATGCCGTTTTTGCTCCGGTGAAAACGGCACTCATCACATAAACAAAAATTACTTTCATTTAAAATAAAACATTGTTTCAATTTTATTGATCGCGCCAAGGATAAGCGTTAGACTTGCGCCATCATGATGACAGGGGCGGGCAATATCGTTCCCCCTGTATGGCAGCAAGCTGCGGACACTGGCGGGATTGCAACGCTATCCCCACTTTTGACAAGGGCCGCTGATGCCCTGAGTACTAAGGACAAGAGCATGATTCTCGATAATTTTTCATTGCAGGGTAAAGTGGCGATTGTGACCGGTTGTGACACCGGGCTGGGACAGGGGATGGCCATAGGGCTGGCTCAGGCAGGTTGTGATATCGTTGGCGTTAACGTGGTTGAGCCGGACGAAACCATCGCCAAAGTTACTGCGCTGGGGCGTCGTTTCCTGAGCCTGAAAGCCGACCTGAGCAAGCTGGAAGTGCTGCCTGAGCTGCTGGAGCGCGCGGTAGCCGAATTCGGCCATATCGATATTCTGGTCAATAACGCGGGCATCATTCGCCGCCAGGATGCGCTGCAGTTTAGCGAAAAAGATTGGGATGACGTGATGAACCTGAACATCAAGACGGTGTTCTTCATGTCTCAGGCGGTGGCCCGCCAGTTTATTGCTCAAGGCACCGGCGGCAAAATCATCAATATCGCCTCCATGCTGTCTTACCAAGGGGGCATCCGTGTGCCGTCTTACACCGCGTCCAAGAGCGCCGTCATGGGTGTTACCCGTCTGTTGGCCAACGAATGGGCCAGCCACGGTATCAACGTGAACGCGTTGGCTCCTGGCTATATGGCGACGAACAATACTCGCCAACTGCGCGACGATCAGGCCCGCAGCGAGGAAATCCTCGAGCGTATCCCGGCTGGCCGTTGGGGCCTGCCAGAAGATCTGATGGGGCCGGTGGTATTCCTGGCTTCACCGGCTTCGGATTACATCAATGGCTACACCGTAGCGGTAGATGGCGGCTGGTTGGCTCGCTAACGAGACAAAGAATAACCGATTGATTTTATTTGCGGAGAGCAAAAGATGAATATTGCACTGATGATGGAAAACAGCCAGGCGGGTAAAAATGCGCTGGTTCTCGAACAATTGCAGGCGGTTGCGGCTGGCAATCATGATGCGGTGTTCAACGTGGGTATGAGCGATGAGCAGGATCACCATCTGACCTATATCCATTTAGGGATTATGGCCAGCATTCTGCTGAACGCTGAAGCGGTCGACTTTGTGGTCACCGGCTGCGGTACCGGGCAGGGCGCCTTGATGTCATTGAACATCCATCCTGGCGTAGTGTGCGGTTACTGTATCGATCCTGCGGATGCTTTCCTGTTCGCTCAGATCAACAACGGTAATGCGCTGTCCTTGCCGTTTGCCAAAGGCTTTGGCTGGGGTGCTGAGTTGAACGTGCGCTATATCTTTGAGAAGGCCTTTACCGGGCGTAAAGGTGAAGGTTATCCGGTAGAGCGTAAGGAACCTCAGGTTCGTAACGCCGGTATCCTCAATCAGGTTAAGCAGGCGGTGATCAAAGACAACTACCTGGATACGCTGCGTGCCATCGATCCAGAGCTGGTGAAGACCGCCGTGAGCGGCCCTCGCTTCCAGGAATGCCTGTTCTCCAACGGCAAAAAGCCGGAGATTGTGGCGTTTGTCAAAGAACTGCTGGCCCGCGCCTGATGTTCTTCAGGTGGCCGAATTTCGGCCACCTGTTTTCCCCATCGCTTGTTGTCTAACCCAGCTACGTTAAAATGGTTTCATATTCCGTACCAAAGGAAAGATTATGAAGCTGATGTTCGCCTCGGACCTGCATGGTTCGCTCTCCGCCACCGACAAAATCCTCGAATTGTTTGCTCAAAGCCAGGCCGATTGGTTGATCCTGTTGGGCGATTTGCTCAATCACGGTCCGCGCAACGCCTTGCCAGACAACTATCAGCCAGCGCAGGTAGCCGAACGATTGAATCACGTTAGTGACAAGATCGTTGCCGTTCGCGGTAATTGCGACAGTGAAGTCGATCAGATGCTGCTCTCCTTCCCGATGATGGCCCCTTACCAGCAGGTGCTGTTAGCCAAAAGACGATTGTTTTTAACCCACGGGCACCTTTATCATCCCAACACATTACCGCCTTTAACGGGCGGGGACGTGCTGGTGTATGGCCATACGCATTTGCCCCAGGCACAAAGGCAGGGGGAGATCTACTGCTTTAATCCAGGCTCGGTCAGCATCCCGAAAGGGGGTTTTCCTGCCAGCTATGGCATACTGGCAGACGACGTCTTGAGCGTACTCGAGTTGCACAACGGCAAGGTTGTTGCAGAGGTGGCGTTAACGCACTAATTTTAGAGTCCCGATAGCTTGAAAGTGGCAGCCAGGGTTGTTCCTTGGCAGAGCTGGGACACAGACCAAAAATAATTGAAGCATAACCCGTGCGCGGCATGCATCGCGCCCAAAATAGAAGGTTTTACAGGATGGCGGAACAGGATCAGGCTGCAGATACCGAGTGGGTTGATATCGTCAACGAGCAAAACGAAGTGATTGCTCAGTCCAGTCGTCAACAGATGCGTGCCCAACGGCTGCGTCATCGTGCGACCTATATCGTGGTGCATGATGGTATGGGGAAAATTCTGGTGCAGCGGCGCACAGACACCAAAGATTTTTACCCGGGTTGGATGGATGCCACCGCCGGGGGAGTGGTACAAAGCGGGGAAAACGTGTTGGACTCTGCCCGCCGTGAGGCGGAAGAAGAGCTGGGTATCGCCGGGATCCCGTTTGCCGAACATGGTCTGTTCTACTTTGAAGAGGAACAGTGCCGTATTTGGGGGGCGTTATTTAGCTGCGTCGCCAATGGCCCGTTTGCTCTGCAGGAAGAAGAAGTGGCTGAAGTGAGCTGGTTGACGCCAGAGGAGATCACCGCCCGCTGCGACGAATTCACCCCCGATTCACTGAAGGCATTATCGTTGTGGCTGACGCGTAATAACGGCCAGGACTACGGCAAGCCGCTGCCGCGCGAAAGCAGAGCCAGCTCTGGCGAGGAAGACGCCTGATTTAACGCACGGCCTTGCTGCCCATAGAGTAGCAAGGCCGTCTATTCTTCTCTTCATTTAGACCCTCCCCACTTGCCAACCGTCTGAAATCACAAATGTAACCATCAATGATGGCATTTATACTCACCCTCTCGGCCCAAATCTGCTGATTGTATCTACCTACAATTAGTTAACCCATCTCATCAAAATTTCTATCCTTAGTGCTACAAATTCAAAAAGTATAAATATCTTTATTTATCATTTGGTTATACATTGACTTTGTTTTGGTTTTGATAATTTTTGTTTTTTTATAAAAAAATCAAAACAACGTTTCTACTTTGGTCACACTTTTGCCATCCACTGAATGACGTTGGAAAAATTTCAGATATAATAATTTGAAATAGTGTTTCAGTTTGTTGGTTGGTAGATGACAGGATCATCTGGGAGACCGAAAAATGGAATTATCCTACTGTAACAAGCAACCTAACGGCATAGTGACAATGCGAGCATTGGCTGCTGATGACTGGCGGAGATTGGCCAGTGAATGCCTGAAAAAATTTATCGATTTATCACGACGGGGAGGATGCTGAACCTGGGCAGACTGCCGGGCTTGTCATTTCTATTGTTTAATAAGACTTAAATTTCACTTAACTAATTTCATTTCTTTTTCTATTTAAATGGCTATGGGTAACAACCATGAATGAAAACAGAATGCTGGGGTTAGCCTATATATCACCTTATATAATAGGGTTGATCATATTTACGGCGTTCCCCTTTGTGTCATCATTCTTGCTGAGCTTTACGGAATATGACCTGATGAATCCCCCGGTCTTTAACGGGGTGGAAAACTATCGTTATATGCTGATGGAAGACCATCTTTTTTGGAAATCGATGGGCGTCACCTTTGCATATGTGTTTCTGACCATCCCGTTAAAATTGGCATTTGCGTTAGGTATCGCGTTTGTCCTTAATTTTAAACTGCGCGGCATCGGCTTTTTCCGTACGGCGTATTATGTTCCCTCCATTCTGGGCAGCAGCGTGGCTATTGCCGTGCTATGGCGTGCTCTGTTTGCCATCGACGGGCTGCTAAACAGCTTTATCGGTGTCTTTGGTATGGATCCGGTCAACTGGTTGGGCGAGCCTTCTCTGGCATTGATGTCGGTTACGTTGCTGCGCGTATGGCAGTTCGGCTCTGCGATGGTGATCTTCCTGGCGGCGCTGCAAAACGTACCACAGTCACAATATGAAGCGGCCATGATTGATGGTGCTTCCAAGTGGCAGATGTTTATGAAGGTCACGGTACCGCTGATCACGCCGGTGATTTTCTTCAACTTTATTATGCAGACCACGCAGGCGTTCCAAGAGTTTACGGCTCCGTATGTCATTACCGGGGGCGGGCCTACCCATTACACCTATCTGTTCTCACTGTATATCTACGATACCGCCTTTAAATATTTTGATATGGGTTACGGTGCCGCATTGGCGTGGATCCTGTTCCTGGTTGTGGCCCTGTTCGCCTCAATCGCCTTTAAATCATCGAAGTATTGGGTCTTCTACTCGGCAGACAAGGGTGGCAAAAATGGCTGACATGCAACAGAACCAATTACACATGCCCAGTGCGCAGGAAATGGCTGAGCGTGAAGTTCAGCGCACATTGCGCCGGGAAAAAATCAGCGCCGCTATTCGTTACGTCGTGCTGCTGCTGGTGGGATTGTTGATGCTTTATCCGCTGGTTTGGATGTTCTCGGCCTCGTTTAAACCCAACCAGGAGATCTTCACCACCCTGGGCCTGTGGCCAGACAATGCGACCTCGGACGGTTTCGTCAACGGTTGGAAAACCGGCACGGAATATAACTTTGGTCATTACATGCTTAACACCTTTAAATTTGTGATCCCCAAGGTGTTATTAACCATTATCTCTTCGACCATTGTGGCCTACGGCTTTGCCCGCTTTGAGATCCCGTGGAAGAAATTCTGGTTTGCCACGCTGATCACTACCATGTTGCTGCCGAGTACGGTGTTACTGATCCCGCAATACATTATGTTCCGAGAGATGGGCATGCTGGACAGCTACCTACCTCTCTATCTGCCGCTGGCATTCGCGACCCAAGGATTCTTCGTCTTTATGTTGATCCAGTTCCTGCGCGGAGTGCCACGGGATATGGAAGAGGCGGCCCAGATTGATGGTTGCAACTCGTTCCAGGTGCTGTGGTATGTGGTGGTGCCGATCCTGAAACCGGCGATTATCTCCGTCGCGCTGTTCCAGTTTATGTGGTCAATGAATGACTTTATTGGCCCGTTGATCTACGTCTATAGCGTTGATAAGTACCCGATTGCGCTGGCGTTGAAAATGTCTATCGACGTGACAGAAGGTGCGCCGTGGAACGAAATCCTGGCTATGGCAAGCATCTCTATTCTGCCGTCCATCATCGTGTTCTTCCTGGCCCAACGCTACTTTGTGCAGGGCGTTACCAGCAGCGGAATTAAAGGTTAATTGAGGATCTATCATGGCTGAAGTCATTTTTAACAATCTGCAGAAAGTGTACAGCAACGGTTATAAGGCGGTGCATGGCATTAATCTGACCATTGCCGATGGCGAGTTTATGGTGATTGTCGGCCCTTCCGGCTGTGCCAAATCGACCACGCTGCGGATGCTGGCAGGGTTGGAAACCATTAGCGGCGGCGAAGTGCGCATAGGCGATCGCGTGGTGAATAACCTGGCCCCTAAATCCCGTGGTATTGCCATGGTGTTCCAGAACTATGCGCTATATCCGCATATGACGGTAAAAGATAACCTGGCCTTTGGCTTGAAGCTGAGCAAGATGCCTAAAGAGCAAATTGAAGAGCAGGTTAACGAAGCCGCCAAGATCCTGGAGCTGGAAGAGCTGTTGGATCGTTTGCCACGCCAACTCTCCGGTGGGCAGGCGCAGCGTGTGGCCGTAGGCCGCGCAATTGTGAAAAAACCAGACGTGTTCCTGTTCGATGAACCGTTGTCTAACCTGGATGCCAAGCTGCGTGCATCGATGCGTATCCGTATTTCCGATTTGCACAAGCAGCTGAAAAAGAGCGGCAAACCGGCGACCACCGTCTATGTTACCCACGATCAGACCGAAGCCATGACCATGGGCGACCGTATCTGCGTGATGAAGCTGGGCCATATCATGCAGGTGGATACGCCAGACAACCTGTACCACCTCCCGAAAAACATGTTTGTCGCCGGATTTATCGGTACGCCAGAAATGAACATCAAGCCGAGCAAGCTGGTAGAGCAGGACGGCAAAATCGGCCTCACCGTCGGTAACTACACCTTGACCCTCAGCCAGTATCAGCAGGATAAGGTCGCCAGCTTTGTCGGGCAGGACGTGTTCTTTGGCGTGCGGCCCGAGTTTGTATCGATTTCAGAGTCGCCGTTTGAGGGCAACCACTCTGAAGGGGAACTGGTCCGCGTCGAGAATATGGGCCATGAGTTCTTTGTTTACCTGAAGGTGAATGATTTTGAACTGACCTGCCGTATTCCTTCCGATGACGTCAAACCGATCCTGAAAAATGGGCTGCATCGTCCGGTTTACTTCAAATTCGATATGGATAAATGCCACATTTTTGATGCGAAAACAGAAAAGAATATTTCTCTTTAACAGGAGTGGTCAATAATGAAAAAAATAGTCTTACGTACCCTGGTAGCCTCGTCCATGGCGATATTTGCCCATCAGGCCTTTGCCGCTGAACAGGTTGACTTGCGTATGTCCTGGTGGGGAGGCAATGGCCGCCATCAGGTTACGTTGAAGGCGATTGAGGAATTCCAGAAGCAGAACCCGAATATCAAGGTGAAATCGGAATATACCGGCTGGGACGGTCACCTTTCACGCCTGACCACCCAGATTGCCGGGGGCACCGAGCCGGACGTGATGCAAACCAACTGGAACTGGCTGCCGATCTTTTCAAAAACCGGCACCGGATTCTATGACCTGAACAAGGTGAGTGAGTACCTGGATCTGACGCAGTTTGATCCCAAAGAGCTACAAACCACCACGATTGACGGCAAGCTGAACGGCATTCCGATTTCAGTGACCGCACGTGTTTTCTATTATAACGATGTCACCTGGAAAGACGCGGGTGTGCAATATCCCAATAATTGGGATGAATTGCTCGCCGCCGGTAAAACCTTCAACGAAAAACTGGGCGATAAATATTATCCGGTGGTGTTGGAGCACCAGGATACCTTCGCACTGTTACGTTCCTACATGATCCAAAAATATAACGTCGATATTATCGATGAAGCGCAGAAGAAGTTTGCCTATAGCGAAGCACAATGGGTCGATTTCTTCCAGATGTATAAAAACATGGTAGACAGCCACGTCATGCCATCATCGAAATACTACGCCTCGTTCGGCAAAAACAACATGTATGAGATGAAGCCATGGATTGCGGGGGAATGGGGTGGGACCTATATGTGGAACTCCACCATCAACAAATACTCCGATAACCTGAAAGCACCGGCCAAGCTGGTATTGGGCCCATACCCGATGCTGCCGGGTGCCAAAGATGCCGGATTGTTCTTCAAGCCGTCGCAAATGTTTTCGATTGGTAAAAGCAGCAAGCATCCAAAAGAAGCGGCAATGTTGATTAACTTCCTGTTAAACAGCAAGGAAGGCGTTGAGGCGCTGAAGCTGGAGCGGGGGGTTCCGTTAAGCAAAGTGGCTGTCAGCCAATTGACCGAAAGTGGCGTGATCCAGGATAGCGATCCGGCGGTTTCCGGGTTGAAACTGGCGCTGTCACTGCCGCATGCCATCAGCGCTTCACCGTATTTTGACGACCCGCAGATTGTAGTGCTGTTCCAGGATGCCATTCAGAATATCGATTATGGCAAGAAAACGGTGCAGGAAGTGGCTGCTGATTTCCAGCGCCAGGGCGACCGTATTCTGAAACGCGCAATGCGCTAACAAGAATTGTCCCCACCTTATCTTGGGTGGGGGCTTATTTATCAGCTAATCATTACATTCATTAACGCTAACAGGGAAGCCGTAAGAAAAATAAATTTGTATTAAATAGCAATGACGCTTTGCCCATTTTCAAATAATAAGTATTTCAAATAACTCTATAACCCCCTTAATTAGAGTGGGGATGTCTTTTCTATAATTAAATGATAAGGGTAGTAATAATGAAATTTAAATTATTGACTCTGGTGTTAGCCTCTGTAGCAAACTTTAGTGCAATGGCCATGTCGCTTGATTTGCGCCATGAATGGCAGGATACAGCCAAAGGCGACCATAAAAATAGAATGCTGGTCTCGCATCGTTTCGATAACGGCCTGGGATTTTCTCTGGAAGCAAAATGGCGTCAGGACTCTTCAGACTCTACGCCTGATAAACCTTTCCACGAGCAGGTCAGTAATGGCACAGAAGCCGTCGTCAGCTATCAGCATAAATTTGATGCAATCACCCTGCAGCCTGGGTTCTCGCTAGAGTCCAACAGTAATAATAACGGCTATCGCCCTTATCTGCGTGCGCAGTATAACTTTACCAAAGACATTTATGTAGCGGGCAGATATCGCTACGAATATAAGCGTACCACCTCAAAAGGTTCAGAGGGGGATGAGAAAACCAACCGTGGTGATTTTTGGTTAGGTTATAACTTCTACAAGGACTGGTCGGCCGAATATAACTACGTGTATAAGAGCAGCAACAAGGTTATTTTTGACGACGGCAAAACCGATTACGAGCATAACGTCAAGCTGGCTTACAAGTGGGATAAAAACTGGAAGCCTTATGTTGAAGTGGGGAACGTGAAGCAGGATAGCCAACACGATAACCGCCAGACGCGCTACCGTGTTGGGGTCTCTTATAGCTGGTAAGCAAGGGTGAAACTACCGGGAATACCGACTTATCGGCGGGTTCCCGGTATCGTCATCGTTAGCAGCTGCTACGACGGCACAGGGTTGAAGGGATCGAACCTTTGGGCTGCCAGGGCTGATCGTTCAAACGCGCCAACAATGCCTTACCTGCCTGAATACCAATCTCCTTATGCGGCACGGTCATGGTCGTCAGCGGTGGCTGGCAGACCTGGCTGACCTCGCTGTTACCAAACCCCACGATCGCCAGCTGTTCCGGTACCTTGATGCGCCGCCGCTGGCATTCATACAGCGCGCCGCAGGCCAGTTCATCAGACGCACAGACCAAGGCATCCAACTCAGGCCAGGCCAGTAAAAACTCCGGCAATTGCTGGGCGCCGAGGCTAAAGCTTGCGGGTTGCGCGGCATTAATCACCCGATGAGGGGACATGTGGTTCTGCAGTAGCGCTTTGTGCCAGCCTTGCAGATGCTGTTGGAAAATCCACTGCTCCTGATTGGCGCACAGCAGGCCAATATTTTGATACCCGCTGGCAATTAAGGTTTGAGTGAGTTGATACATGGCGGCGACGTAATCAATGCCGATATTGATGTCGATCGGGTCGGTGCGGATTGCCCCAATCTCCACCACCGGAATATTGGCGGCGGTTAATGCCTGGCGGGTATTTTCAGAATGTTCAATGCTTAACAGCACCGCCGCCGCCAGGTTGTAAGAGAGCAGGGTTTCCAGCAACGTTTCTTCACGCTCGATATGATGTTGGGACTCGGCTAGCATGATCTGGTAACCCGCCGGTTGCAGTACCCGCTGTAACCCTGCAAACATATCCGCACAGCCGGACTCGGAAAAACTCGGCACCACCATGGCGATGGTATAAGAAGACGCCGAGGCTAACGAACTGGCCGCCAGGTTGGGGAGATAACCTAACTCACTGACCGCCGACTCAATTTTTTCTCTCAGCTTATCTGAAACCTGTTCCGGCGTGCGTAGCGCCCGCGAGACGGTCATGGTGCCCACGCCTGCCAATTGGGCTACGTCGGCCAGGGTAACCCGGCCGGTACTGCGTCGTTTTCTACCGATCGACATTGCTGATCCTGACTGAAATGCGCGCATAACGCATAAATGAGCTCATGGGTTGAAACCCATTACTGGGCTTCGTCGTTCCCGCTTCTATGCCCATTCTACCCCGTTCCTTTGGCGATCGATAAAAAAACTGAACCGCCGGGTTTCATCCCCGATAGTTTTGATAGCGCTATCACAGATCTGGATGAAGGATTTTTGGTAGCGCTATCTTTGTGCGATAAGTCACAGTTTAACCCCTGCACGTTGATTAAAGTTTTACCGTCGCCGGGCTTTTCCATGACGGCTACGTGCCATCAAACGATCCATAGCTAACAGATTTCCTCCCGTTTAGGTTCGGAAACTCTGGCGGTTTAAGGGAAAAAACCCATAAGGAGGAGATGTGCTCAACGACTGGCTGAACGCCGACCACATTCAACTGTGCGATCAGGTTACCGACTGGCAGGAGGCGGTCACGCTGAGTGCTCAGCCGCTACTGCAGCGTGGTGTGATCACCGCCGATTACCTGACGGCCATATTTCAGCAACATCAGGCGCTGGGGCCCTATTACGTGTTGGCACCCGGTATCGCGATGCCCCATGCCAGGCCGGAGGAGGGCGCCAAAGCGCTTGGTCTTTCACTATTAAAGATCAATCAGGGCGTGCATTTTCAGTCCGAAGATAACGACCCGGTGTTCGTCGTGGTGATGCTTTCCGCTCCGGATAGCAGTAGCCATATTGACATGATTTCGCAGCTGGCCGAGTTATTTTCTGATAGCGAAGCCATGGAGAAACTGTTCCTGGCGCAAACCAAACGGCAAATTGAGGATG
Source organism: Serratia sp. JSRIV006 (assembly GCF_019968685.1). Taxonomy (NCBI): domain Bacteria; kingdom Pseudomonadati; phylum Pseudomonadota; class Gammaproteobacteria; order Enterobacterales; family Yersiniaceae; genus Serratia; species Serratia sp. JSRIV006. Next base: position 3,814,476 of record NZ_CP074137.1, on the reverse strand, counting down.
TTATCGCCAATTATTAATCTCTAACCGGTTATACCCGCAGCTTTTGATAATACTCAGCATCCGATAGATATCGGGTGACGCTATCCTACACATAAAATCTGGCAGGTAAGAATAATGAAAATCATGGCTATTTGTGGCTCAGGATTGGGCAGCAGTTTTATGGTGGAAATGAACATCAAGAAAGTGCTGAAAAAAATGAATATTGAGGCAGAGGTAGAACACTCCGATCTTTCCTCGGCAACGCCGGGCGCGGCAGATATCTTCGTGATGGCGAAAGATATTGCCGCTAGCGCCAGTGTCCCAGCCGACCAGTTAGTGGTGATCAGCAATATCATTGATATTAATGAGCTTGAAGCCAAGCTGCGTGCTTACTTCACAGCCCACTCCATTATTTAATCTAACCCATTGGCGAGGTGGATATGTTTATCCAGGAAACGCTCAGGTTTGTGGTTGATATATTAAAGGTCCCGGCGGTATTGGTCGGGGTGATTGCCTTGATTGGTCTATTGGCACAAAAGAAATCTTTTTCTGACGTGGTCAAAGGGACGGTTAAAACCATTCTGGGCTTTATTGTGTTGGGCGGTGGGGCGACGGTATTAGTCGGCTCACTGAATCCATTGGGTGGCATGTTTGAGCATGCGTTCAATATTCAGGGCATTATTCCCAATAACGAAGCCATTGTCTCTATCTCACTAGAGAAATACGGTGCCTCCACCGCGCTGATTATGGCGTTTGGCATGGTGGCCAACATCATCGTGGCTCGCTTTACCCGCTTGAAATACATCTTCCTGACCGGGCACCACACCTTCTACATGGCCTGTATGATCGGCATCATCCTTACCGTGGCCGGTTTTGAGGGCGTACAGTTGGTGTTCACCGGAGCGCTGACTCTGGGATTGGTGATGGCGTTCTTCCCGGCTATCGCCCAGCGCTATATGCGCCGCATTACCGGTAACGACGACATTGCCTTTGGCCATTTCGGCACCTTGGGCTATGTCCTTTCCGGCTGGCTCGGTTCCAAGGTAGGGAAAAACTCGCGTTCCACCGAGGAGATGAACTTACCTAAAAACCTCAGCTTCCTGCGTGACAGCTCGATTTCCATCTCGATGACCATGATCGTGATCTACCTGATCCTGGCTATCTGCGCGGGCCAGGATTACGTCGAAAGCCAATTGAGTGGCGGGCAGAACTACCTGGTGTACTCGATTATTCAGGCGATCACTTTTGCCGCCGGGGTATTCATCATTCTGCAAGGTGTGCGCCTGATCCTGGCCGAGATCGTCCCGGCCTTTACCGGCTTCTCGGAAAAACTGGTCCCTAATGCCCGCCCGGCGCTGGACTGCCCGGTGGTCTATCCCTACGCCCCCAATGCGGTGTTGATTGGTTTCCTGTTCAGCTTCCTGGGTGGCTTGGTGGGTCTGTTCTTGCTCGGCCAAATGAAGATGGTACTGATCCTGCCGGGCGTGGTGCCGCACTTCTTTACCGGGGCCACTGCCGGGGTGTTCGGCAATGCGACCGGTGGGCGGCGTGGTGCCATGCTGGGGGCATTTGCCAACGGTTTGTTGATTACCTTCCTGCCGGTGCTGTTGTTACCGGTACTGGGCGCGCTGGGTTTTGCCAACACCACCTTCTCCGATACGGACTTCGGCGTGGTGGGGATCGTGTTGGGCAATATGGCACGCTTCCTGACCAAAGAAATGATCATGGTCGCGATCGTCGCCATCTTTGGCCTGCTGGTCGCGCATAACTTCCTGGGAAAACGCAAAGATGTCCCAGCCAGAAATAAGGAGGAAAGTTCATGAGCAACACCGTGACTGATTTGACGCAATTGGCCGGGGCGATCCGTCTGGAAACGCTGAAGGCCCTCACTGGGCTGGGGTTTGGCCATTACGGCGGCTGTATGTCGGTGGTTGAAACGCTGGCGGTGCTGTATGGCGAAGTGATGCGTATCGATCCAGGTGACCCGGATTGGCCTGAGCGCGATTATTTCGTGCTGTCGAAAGGCCATGCTGGTCCGGCTCTGTATAGCGTGCTGGCGCTTAAGGGCTATTTCCCGTTGGAACAGCTGCAAACGCTCAACCAGAATGGCACCCGGTTGCCGAGCCACCCAGATCGCTTGCTAACCCGTGGGGTGGATGCCACTACCGGATCGCTCGGGCAAGGGGTCTCTATTGCAGCCGGTATGGCGCTTTCACACCAACTGGCAAAGCGCAGCAACCGGGTATTCTGCATCCTGGGGGATGGTGAACTGAACGAAGGCCAATGCTGGGAAGCGTTCCAATTTATCGCCCACCACAACCTGCATAATTTGACGCTGTTTATTGATTACAACAAACAGCAGTTGGACGGCACGCTGGATGAGGTGATCAAACCCTTCGATCTGGCCGGTAAATTCCACGCCTTCGGTTTTGAGGTGCAAACCGTTCGTGGGGATGACATTGCCGCGATCCGTGATGCCGTATTGCCGGAACGCAGTGGCGAGCAGCGGCCGTTGGTGGTGATCCTCGATAGCCTCAAGGGGCAGGGCGTGGCGTATCTGGAGAACCTGAAAAACTCACACCATCTGCGCTTAACGCCAGATGTTCGTAGCGAAATTGAAAAGGCCATTGCCGACCTGGAGGCCGCCTATGTTTAACCTGGAAATGCCGTTTGAAAAAGACGCCGTAGAAATGCGTAAGGTGTACGCCAGCGTGATCCGCCAACAGGCCGAAGCCGATACGCCAGTGATTGCACTGGAAGCCGATCTGATGAGTTCGATGGCGATGGATGGCGTACATAAGGATCACCCAGAGCGGGTCATCAACTGCGGCATCATGGAGGCTAATGTGATTGGCGTAGCCGCCGGTTTGTCGCTGACCGGGCGGGTCCCTTTCGTCCACACCTTTACCGCTTTTGCCAGCCGCCGCTGTTTCGATCAGCTGTTTATGTCGTTAGATTATCAGCGCAACAACGCCAAGGTGATCGCTTCCGATGCCGGGGTTAGCGCCTGCCATAACGGCGGCACGCATATGTCGTTTGAAGACATGGGGATCGTGCGCGGCCTGGCGCATTCGGTGGTGTTGGAGGTGACCGATGCCACCATGTTCGAGGATATTTTGCAGCAACTGGTGAAGTTGCAAGGCTTCTACTGGGTACGAACCATTCGTAAGCAGGCGACACGCATTTATCCTGCAGGCTATCGTTTCACCATCGGCAAGGCTAATCTACTGCGTGACGGCAGCGACATTACGCTGATCGCCAACGGCATTATGGTCGCCGAAGCGTTGCAGGCGGCTCAGCAACTTCAACAGCGTGGTATCAGCGCGGCGGTGATTGACATGTTTACACTCAAGCCTATCGATCGTGAAATCATCAAAACCTTTGCGGCGAAAACCGGCAGGATCGTCACCTGCGAGAACCACAGCATCCATAACGGGCTTGGTTCGGCAGTGGCGGAGGTGCTGGTGGAAGAATGTCCGGTGCCGATGCGGCGAGTGGGAGTCAAAGGCCGCTATGGGCAGGTGGGTACGCAGGAGTTCTTGCAGCAGGAGTATGGCCTGACGGCGGCGCATATTGTGGCGGCGGCGGATGAGTTGTTGACCCTCCCTCACCCCAACCCTCTCCCACAGGGAGAGGGAGCTGATAGGCGGTGCTCTGCTGGAAGTAAATAGGTCATCTCAACAAATTTACCTCAACACTTTCCCTTTACAGACCGGGGACAGGGTAGAATGGTGTTCAAGGACATAGTGAACACTTTTTAATATCCTTCACTCATGACGATCGGCCTATTTCTCAGGCCGATCGTCCCCTTATCCTAGGTGTGTCACTGAGTTTTCAGACCCACTCGATCGGTTCCCTCTCCCAAAGGGAGAGGGGGCTGATAGGCGGTGCTCTGCTGGAAGTAAATAGGTCATCTCAACAAATTTACCTCAACACTTTCCCTTTACAGACCGGGGACAGGGTAGAACGGTGTTCAAGGACATAGTGAACACTTTTTAATATCCTTCACTCATGACGATCGGCCTATTTCTCAGGCCGATCATCTCCTTATCCAAGGTGTGTCACCGAATTTTCAGATCTACTCGATCGGTCCCCTCTCCCTGTGGGAGAGGGTTAGGGTGAGGGGCATCGGGGGGCATTGCTTGCTCTTTGTTGACGCCAAAAATAAAACGGCCCGGTGATGATCACCGAGCCGTTATGGGTATTAGCAGAGTCTAAAGGTGCCGCTGTGGCACCTTTGTCTCATCAGGCAATAGCAGCCTGTGCATCAGCCTGAGCCGACTGGATCGCCGTCAGGGCTACGGTATAGACGATATCGTCAACCAGAGCACCACGTGACAGGTCGTTCACCGGCTTGCGCATGCCTTGCAGCATTGGCCCGATAGATACCAGGTCAGCAGAACGCTGTACCGCTTTATAAGTGGTGTTACCGGTGTTCAGATCCGGGAAGATGAACACGGTCGCCTGACCGGCTACTGGCGAGTTAGGCGCTTTGGATTTGGCCACGTCGGCCATGATCGCTGCGTCATACTGCAGTGGGCCATCGATGATCAGATCCGGGCGTTTTTCCTGGGCCAGACGGGTCGCTTCACGCACTTTCTCAACGTCGCTACCCGCACCGGAATTACCGGTAGAGTAAGAGATCATCGCTACGCGTGGTTCGATACCGAATGCGGCTGCGGAATCGGCAGACTGAATAGCGATTTCAGACAGCTGTTCAGCAGTTGGATCCGGGTTGATCGCGCAGTCGCCGTAGACCAGAACCTGGTCAGGCAGCAGCATGAAGAACACGGAAGAAACCAGCGAGCTGCCCGGCGCGGTTTTGATCAACTGCAACGGTGGGCGGATGGTATTGGCGGTGGTGTGAACGGCACCGGAAACCAGGCCGTCAACTTCGCCTTTCTCCAGCATCAGGGTGCCGAGAACCACGTTGTCTTCCAACTGCTCACGCGCAACCACTTCGGTCATGCCCTTGCTCTTACGCAGCTCAACCAGACGCGGCACATAGAGTTCACGCACGGCAACCGGATCGACGATCTCGATGCCTTTACCCAGCTCAACGCCCTGCGCGGCGGCAACGCGTTTGATCTCTTCCGGGTTACCCAGCAGCACACATTCCGCGATACCACGTTCGGCACAGATGGCCGCCGCTTTCACGGTGCGTGGCTCGTCGCCTTCCGGCAGCACGATGCGTTTACCCGCTTTGCGCGCCAATTCGGTCAGCTCATAACGGAACGCCGGTGGGGACAGACGACGTGAACGCTCAGACGTGGCGGTCAGGGACTCGATCCATTCGGCGTTGATGTGGCTGGCCACGTAGTTCTGTACTTTCTCAATACGCTGATGGTCGTCTGAAGGCACTTCAAGGTTGAAGCTTTGCAGGCTCAGCGAGGTCTGCCAGGTGTTGGTGTCAACCATGAACACCGGCAGGCCGGTTTCAAAGGCGCGCTCACACAGCTTGTTGATGGAGGCATCGATTTCGTAGCCGCCGGTCAGCAGGATGGCACCAATTTCCACGCCGTTCATCGCGGCCAGGCAGGCTGAAACCAGCACGTCTGGACGGTCGGCAGAGGTAACTAACAGGGAACCTGGGCGGAAGTGTTCAAGCATGTGCGGAATGCTACGCGCACAGAAGGTCACAGATTTCACCCGGCGGGTCATGATGTCGCCTTCGTTGATCACTCGCGCCTTCAGGTGGCGGGCCATATCAATGGCACGGGTAGCGATCAGTTCGAAGCTCCACGGCACGCAACCCAATACCGGCAGCGGGCTGTTGGCGAACAGCTGTGCAGGATCGACGTTGGCTACGCTGGCCTTGGTGGAATCGTCAAAGATTTCGGACAGGTCTGGGCGAGTACGGCCCTGATCGTCCACCGGAGCGTTCAGCTTGTTGATGATCACGCCGGTAATGTTTTTGTTCTTGCTGCCGCCGAAGCTGGAGCGAGCCAGTTCGATGCGCTCGGTTAACTGGGCTGGAGAATCGTTACCCAGTGCCAGCACAAAGACGATCTCTGCATTCAGCGTTTTGGCGATCTCGTAGTTCAGCGCGTTGGCGAACTGATGCTTACGGGTAGGCACCAGGCCCTCAATCAGCACAACTTCTGCGTCTTTGGTGTTTTCGTGGTAACGGGCCACGATCTCTTCCATCAGCACGTCCTGCTTGTTGGAGCTCAGCAGGCTCTCAACGTAGCTCATGCGCAGGGGTTCGGCCGCCGGGATGGTCGAGTTGCTGCGGATGATGGTGGTGGTCTGGTCGAGAGAATCGCCGCCGGTACGCGGTTGGGCAATAGGTTTGAACACGCTCAGGCGAACGCCTTTTTGCTCCATGGAGCGGATGACACCCAGGCTGACGCTGGTCAGACCGACGCTGGTGCCTGTGGGGATCAACATAATTGTACGTGACACAGAATAGTCCTCTTCACGGTTTTCTGCCTGCAACGGGGGCGCAGACAAAGATGACAGGCTCAAAACAACACCGCCAGCCTGGGCTGACGGTGTGGAGAGCATTAAGCGGTCAGACGGGAAGCGTCTTGCGCGATGACCAATTCTTCGTTGGTCGGGATCACCAGTGCCGGACGGCTGCCGTCTTTGGTGATGTTGCCTGATTTGCCGAAGCGGGCAGCCAGGTTGCGTTCGTGGTCGATTTCAAAGCCCAGCAGGCCCAGTTTATCCAGGGTCAGCTCACGTACCATCGCAGCGTTCTCACCGATACCGCCGGTGAAGATCACAGCATCCAGACGGCCTTCCATCAGGGCGCTATAGGCACCGATATACTTGGCCAGACGGTGGCAGAAGACGTCCATGGCGCGCTTGGCATCGGCCTTGGTGTCATAGTTGTCTTCAACGTAACGGCAGTCGCTGGTGACTTCGGTCAGACCCAGCAGGCCAGACTCTTTGGTCAGCATCTTGTTGATCTGGTCAACGCTCATGCCCATGGCGTCGTGCAGGTGGAAGATGATGGCTGGATCGATGTCACCACTGCGGGTACCCATTACCAGGCCTTCCAGCGGGGTCAGACCCATGGAAGTATCAACACACTTACCGTTGCGTACTGCGGTTACGGAACCGCCGTTGCCCAGATGGCAGGTGATGATGTTAACTTCTTCAACCGGCTTGTTCAGCGCCTTCGCGGCTTCTTGAGTCACGTAGAAGTGGCTGGTGCCGTGTGCGCCGTAGCGACGAACGCCATGGTCGCGGTACAGGCTGTACGGCAGGGCATACAGGTAGGACTCTTCCGGCATGGTCTGATGGAACGCGGTATCAAACACGGCAACGTTTTTATCAGCCAGATTAGGGAAGGATTTCAACGCTTCAGCAATACCGATCAGGTGAGCCGGGTTATGCAGTGGTGCAAAAGGTACCGAATCTTTGATACCCTGCAGGACTTCGTCGTTGATGACGGCAGAAGCCGTGAACTTCTCGCCGCCGTGCACGATGCGGTGGCCGATAGCGGTCAACTGGGCGGAAAGCTCTGGTTTTTGTGCCAGAATAGTATTAACAATGAAGTTCAGCGCTTCGCTGTGCGCTGCGCCGGCACCCAGTGCCGCTTCTTGTTTACCGCCATCCATTTTCCATTTGATACGGGCTTCAGGAAGATGGAAGCACTCGGCCAGGCCAGAGAGGTATTCTTCACCGTTGGCTGCATCGATGATGGCGAATTTCAGGGAAGAACTGCCGCAGTTAAGGACCAGTACTAGCTTACTCGACATGGAAGTACCTACTTATAGTTCGTGTTGGTATTAAGGAAGACCCAAAAACACGTGGTGAATAAAACGTCAATCAGACAACAAGCGTAGCGCATAATGCCGTTGACATTTATGATTAACATCATGTCAGTGATACAAAGGACATAATGATGAAAAAACCGATGATTTCTCTGCGGTTTAAGCGATCCTGATTTTTACCGCTTCCTAGCCCCACATGGCCGCCAACGGCAGGATTAGGGAGATAGGGCTAAAAGTTGACAAATCTTCTGTCATCTTCTACCGGCACATGGCCGGCTTAGGATACCGATAGCCCGCCACAAACACAAAATAAATTTAAAGCTTCAACTTTTTTGTTAGTGTGTTTGCAAGAATATTTTATTTTTTATACGTGAAGTTGAGGTGCGCAATGACGAGCAGACCATCCGGTTCCGTAAGCTGGTTTCAGATATTCCAGCGCGGGCAGCATTACATGAAAACCTGGCCAGCAGACAAACGGCTGGCACCGCTTTTCCCTGAGAACCGCGTGTCACGCGCTACCCGCTTTGCCGTTCGCTTTATGCCCCCGTTGGCGATTTTTACCCTGACCTGGCAGATTGCGCTCGGCGGTCAGCTTGGCCCGGCGATTGCCACCGCGCTGTTTGCCTGTAGCTTGCCGATGCAGGGGCTGTGGTGGTTGGGCCGACGTTCCGTGACACCATTGCCGCCAACCTTGCTGCAATGGTTCCATGAGGTCCGTAACAAGCTGGCGGAAGCTGGGCAGGCGATTGCCCCCGTAGAAGGGACGCCAACCTACCAGGCGCTGGCGGACGTGCTGAAACGAGCCTTCAAGCAGTTGGACAAAACCTTCCTCGACGATCTTTAAGTGCCACTGGGCCGGGATTTCGCCGGCCTTGCTTTATGCCGCAAATTCGTGCCCGGATCATGTCTGGCCACTCCCCACATTTGACGAATATCCCGGTTCAAATCAAAGAATGGGTTAGTTGTGATTCCACGCCATACTGAAGTCATGCGATGCTCTGGTTAATTTGCAGAACTGAGGACAATGAAATGGAAATGACTCACGCCCAACGGCTGATTTTGTCGAATCAATACAAGATGATGACCATGCTCGATCCGGACAATGCAGAGCGCTACCGCCGCTTGCAGACGATCATCGAGCGCGGTTTTGGTTTGCAAATGCGCGAGCTGGATCGTGATTTTGGTGAGATGAGCGAAGAAGTGTGCCGCACCATCATCAACATCATGGAAATGCACCATGCGCTCCAGGTTTCCTGGGAGAACCTCAAGGATCGCCAGGGGTTGGACGCGCGTCGCCTGGCATTCCTGGGTTTTGATGCCGCAACCGAAGCACGCTACCTGAGCTATGTGCGTTTCCTGGTGAACACGGAAGGGCGGTATACTCATTTCGATTCTGGTAGCCACGGGTTTAACGCCCAAACCAAAATGTGGGAAAAATACCAGCGCATGCTGAGTATCTGGCTATCCTGCCCACGCCAGTATCATTTGAGCGCCGTCGAGATTGCGCAAATCATCAATGCCTGATTAAACGTAGAGGGGTTTCCCGTGGAGTGTAAGGGTTTTCTGTTCGATCTTGATGGAACGTTAGTAGATTCATTACCGGCAGTAGAGCGAGCCTGGACGCATTGGGCAGAACGCCATGGCATCAGCCCGCAACAGGTGCTGGACTTTATCCACGGGAAACAGGCGATCACCTCGCTGCGTCACTTTATGCCGAATGCCACCGAGGCTGAACTACAGCATGAGTTCAAACTGCTTGAGCAGGTGGAAGCAGAGGATACCGACGGCGTCAACGCTCTGCCTGGTGCATTGGCCTTGCTGGAGCAGATCAATGCGTTGGGGATACCTTGGGCGATTGTCACCTCGGGTTCCGTGCCAGTAGCTAACGCACGCCGTATTGCCGGTGGGTTGCCACTTCCTGAAGTGTTTGTCACCTGTGAGTTGGTCAAACAAGGTAAACCGTATCCAGACGCCTACCTGTTGGGGGCAAAAGGCCTTGGGCTGGCACCGCAGGACTGTGTGGTGGTGGAAGATGCCCCAGCCGGGATCCTTTCCGGTTTGGCAGCTGGCTGCCAGGTGATTGCGGTAAATGCACCGGCAGACGCACCGAAACTAAACCAGGTGGATCTGATCCTTTCCTCCTTGGAACAGCTCAAGATAACCAGGTCCGAACAGGGTGCAATCATCGAACTTATTGCTTAATCTGCACTTTATTACCCCAATTTGATTAGACCCCGCATCGGCGGGGTTTTTTTATGCTAATTTCTTATGCCGGGATCACTGCAGAATGAGGCCGTTTTGAACAGCGAATTACTTTGGGTTTTGAGTTTATTGTTAATAGCCATTGTGCTGTTTACCACCAACAAGCTGCGTATGGATGTGGTGGCACTGTTGGTGATCATTGCGTTTGTGCTAAGTGGAACCTTGAGCTTGCAAGAGGCAACGGCTGGCTTCAGCGATCCTAACGTTATTCTGATTGCCGCCCTGTTCGTCATTGGCGAAGGGTTGGTGCGCACCGGGGTGGCCTATCAGGTTGGTGACTGGTTAGTGAGAGTGGCGGGCAGCAGTGAAACCAAGATGATGATGCTGCTGATGTTTACCGTTGCCGGGCTGGGGGCCTTTATGAGCTCAACCGGGGTGGTAGCCATCTTTATCCCCGTGGTGCTCAGCGTCGCGGTACGCATGAAAATCTCCCCAGGGCGGCTGATGATGCCTCTGAGCTTTGCCGGTTTGATCAGCGGCATGATGACGCTGGTCGCCACGCCGCCGAATATGGTGGTCAACAGCGAACTGGTGCGTGAAGGCATCACTGGTTTCGGGTTCTTTGGCGTCACGCCAATTGGTTTGGTGGTGTTGCTGTTGGGCGTGGGTTACATGCTGATTGCGCGCCGCTGGCTCGGCGACAGCGGCGGCACCAAAACCAAGTCGGCCTGGGAGCGTCGGACTTTCCGCGATTTAATCCGCGACTATAAGCTCACCGGGCGGGCGCGTCGTTTGGCGGTACGTAGCGGTTCGCCACTGATTGGCCGTTCGCTGGATGAACTGCATTTGCGCGCGCGTTACAGCGCCAACGTTATCGGCATTGAGCGCTGGAAGCGTTTCCGCCGGGTGATGATCAGCGCCTTTGGCAGCACGGAACTGCGCGAAGGGGACGTACTGCTGATCGACATGACGGATTGTGATATCGATCTGCGTCAGTTCTGTAGTGAGCAACAGCTTGAGCCCATGGTGCTGCGGGGGGAATATTTCTCCGAACAGTCGCGCAACGTGGGCATGGCCGAAGTTTCGCTAATCCCTGAATCGGCCCTGCTGGGAAAAAGCGTGCGCGATGCCGCTTTCCGTAGCCGTTACGATCTCAACGTGGTCGGTATCCGCCGCAATGGTGAAACCCTGCAAGGCAAGCTGGTGGATGAACCGCTGGGCCTGGGGGACATTCTGTTGGTGATCGGCGACTGGAAAGCAATCCGCCAACTGCAGGCCAAAACCCATGACTTTATCGTCTTGAACCTGCCCGCCGAAGTGGACGAAGTGGCACCGGCGATCACCCAGGCTCCTCATGCGCTGTTCTGTCTGGCGCTGATGGTGGCAATGATGCTGACCGACGAGATCCCGAATCCGATCGCCGCACTGATCGCTTGCCTGTTGATGGGGCGCTTTCGCTGCATCGATATGGAAAGTGCCTATAAGGCGATCCATTGGCCGAGCATCATTTTAATCGTCGGTATGATGCCCTTTGCCCAAGCGTTGCAGAAAACGGGCGGGGTCGATCTGATCGTCCGTGGGTTGATGGATGTTGCCGGTGATGCCGGGCCGCACGTCATGCTGGCCTGTCTGTTTGTCCTGTGCGCCACCATAGGGCTGTTTATCTCCAACACCGCCACGGCGGTATTGATGGCACCGATTGCCATTGCTGCGGCCCGTGAAATGGGCGTTTCGCCTTATCCGTTTGCCATGATTATCGCGATTGCCGCCTCCGCCGCCTTTATGACGCCGGTGTCATCGCCGGTCAATACGCTGGTGTTGGGACCGGGAAACTACAAGTTTGGCGATTTTCTGAAAATTGGGGTGCCGTTCACCGTGCTGGTGATGATTGTCAGCGTGATATTGGTGCCTTGGTTGTATGCGTTTTAAGCACACAGTTTGCGTTTTATGTCAGGAATGAGTAAAGGCACTTTATTGACTCTTGAGAATGCGCTTAAGTAGCTAACGACCGAAACCATAAAGAGTTTTGGCATTTTATCGGCTCATGCTGCAGCTCGTTGAGGCTTTACGGCGACCGGTGTCGCCCAGGCTTAGTTTAGCGATCCTTCTGGAGTTGCCATGAAAATGAAACATGGATTTATAACCCTTACTTTAGCTTCTCTGTTGTTGCTGTCCGGCTGTGCGAGATACATGAGTGGCTCTCTCAATTCGGTGCCCGATCCGGGTTATGCCTTTGATAAGAATGCGCCAGTGTTGGTGCTTGTCGCCTCAGATTCTGATGAACCGATGCTGGCGAAACACTTCTTCGGTAATACGCTGACGTTTTTGCGCGCAAAGGGGTTTCAGCGCGTTTATACCGAGGATAACCTGCCAAATGGCGGTGTGGTGCCCAAGCTGTTTGTGGTGTTGGACGTAGATAAAAACACCCGGGTACATGAATATACCAGCGCGGATTACGGGGATGTGGCCACCGGTGAGACCACCGAATGCACCACTGAAAATACCAAGAAAGGGGAAAAGGCGACCTGCACCACCAAGGCCATTATGACCAGAGAGATCATTGGCTATTCGAAGAAAAGGGACTACTACACCGAGCGCCGTTTCCTGCTGAGTATGTTTAACAGCGATAAAAAACCGGTGCTGGAGGCCCAGGCTTCTTACTTTGGCAACCAATGCCCACAGGATAAAATTTACCGCTTCCTGGTCACACAAACTTTCCAGCGTATCGATTTACGCTCGGTGGTGGAGCAGGAGTTCACGGTAGAAATGCCGGAAGGTACGACCTGCGGCTAAGGTGTCTCAGACTGCCAGGTGCAAAGCACCTGGCTTTAAACTCACAGTGGTGAGTCGCTGCTGATTTCATCCAGCGAAAGGCTGAAGCTTGGGATGAATACCTGCATAAAATAATCCATTTCTGGGCTGTGACGCAGCTGCAACGTCTTCTCCAAGCGTGCCTTAGCCAGCTTGAATTCATTATTCCCCGCCGACAGCTCCTCCAGACACTTCAGATACGCGCATAGCGCATCGGCCTGCTTCACGATCAGCTTTTCATCCTCGCTGTGATGGTGCTCATCCAGGATCGAGCGGAAATCGTTTTGTAACTCTTCCGGCAGCATCTCCAACAGCTTTTGTTGGGCAATCTTCTCGATTTTTTTGTATTCGTGGGCTATCTGCGGGTTGTAATACTTGATGGGAGTGGGCATATCGCCGGTCAGCACTTCGCTGGCATCGTGATACATCGCCAACAACGCCACGCGTTCGGCATTCAGGTTGCCGTTAAACTTGCGGTTTTTGATCGCGGCCAGCGCATGGGCGACAAAGGCGACCTGCAGGCTGTGTTCGGAAACGTTTTCGGTACGCACATTGCGCATCAGCGGCCAGCGGCTAATCAGTTTCAAACGGGACAGGTGGGCAAAGAAGTGGCTCTGGCTCATGGTGCTCTCTCTACAACGGCATGTGAGAGCATTATACGCTATGGAGCTAAGTACATCCCTCGGAATTGTAGGGCGCAGCGAACCGCGCCCGGCAAAATTACTGGTGATAGGTTTCCAGGAAGCGGCCCAGTTTGCCCACCGCCATTTCCAATTCATCCACGCGGGGCAGCGTAACGATACGGACGTGGTCTGGGTAAGGCCAGTTGAACGCGCTGCCCTGTACCAGTAACACCTTCTCTTGCAACAGCAGATCCAGCACCAGCTTCTGGTCGTCGCGGATGTTAAAGCGCTTGGCGTCAATGCGTGGGAACATATAGAGGGCACCCTGAGGTTTCACGCAGGAAACGCCAGGGATCTCGTTTAGCAGTTCCCAGGTGCGGTCGCGTTGTTCATACAGGCGGCCACCAGGCTGAATAAATTCGCTGATGCTCTGGTAACCCCCCAGTGCCGTCTGGATCGCATGCTGCATTGGCACGTTAGCGCACAGACGCATGGAAGCCAGCATCTCCAACCCTTCAATATAGCCTTTGGCATGTTTCTTCGGCCCGTTGAGCACCATCCAGCCCTGACGGAAACCGGCAACGCGATAGGTTTTGGACAAGCCGTTAAAGGTGACGGTCAGCAGATCTGGGGCCAATGCGGCGATCGAGTGATGCTCTGCCTCGTCGTAGAGGATCTTGTCGTAGATTTCGTCGGCAAAGATGATCAGGTCATGCTGGCGGGCGATCTCGACGATCTGTTCCAGCAGTTCTTTGCTGTAGACCGCACCGGTTGGGTTATTAGGGTTGATGATCACGATGCCACGGGTGCGTGGGGTGATTTTGCTGCGAATATCGTCCAGATCCGGGAACCAGCCAGATTCTTCGTCGCACATATAGTGCACGGCCTTGCCGCTGGAAAGCGACACGGCGGCGGTCCACAACGGGTAGTCTGGCGCAGGTACCAGCATTTCATCACCGATGTTCAGCAGCGCTTGCATGGATTGCACGATCAGCTCAGAAACGCCATTGCCGATGTAGATATCCTCAACGGTCACGTCACGCATGTTACGTGCCTGATAGTGCTGCATGATTGCCTTGCGCGCCGAGTAGAGCCCTTTGGAGTCGCAGTAGCCTTGTGCCGTTGGCAGATTGCGGATCACGTCGACCAGAATTTCATCGGGGGCATCAAAGCCGAACGGGGCGGGGTTGCCAATGTTCAGCTTGAGGACTTTATTGCCTTCTTCTTCAAGACGTTTAGCTTCTTTGAGTACCGGGCCACGAATGTCATAACAGACGTTGTCCAGTTTGCTGGATTTCTCAATGGGGGACATAGAAAGTTGAGCCTTTTGCTAAGATAGGGCCGTTCCTACCGTGGAACACCGCAATCCGTCCAATGTACTCCTGGAGGCCGGGCTTTTGAAGGGTTATGCATTGCTTTGGTGAAAACGATCGGCAAAAATCGCTTTTTAAGACAATAACCGTCTGTATTGATCGTTTTTTCAGTGTTTAAATCTGATGGCGTCACTATTTTAAGGTTTATATGTCGACGGAAGGGCTTGTCACGTAAAGGGTTTTTATCAGTTAACCGCATAAATGTGTATGCCAAGCGCCAGAAAAACGCCAAAGCCGCTTAAAGATAGTAATATGGGATTAATCTGGTTTCTTGTCTGTACTGACAATACCACACTGAGTTGAAGTAGAATTACATTAGGTCCACTTCAGTAATTAACTTAAATTTTATTTAAGTAATAGTCAGCGTCTTTTAATAATCAAAAGACTTACTGCTTGAATTTATTAAATTCCCTAATCGATGCGTCGTTCGATATACGGGGGGGTTGTTAATATTTTGTACAGAAAACAACAATGCTGTCATGGTCTCTGGCGGCCAGAGATCGAGGTAACCGGGAGGAAAGGGGGGATTTTGCCCGCATAGGATTATCAATGCTTATAAGGGTAAGCACTTTTCGTCGTAACTTTCACCACTATCAATAAGCCGTTGCGATAGATCACGGATAAAAAGCGATGCAGATAACGAAATATAAGTAATTTTTTTGCCCTCTTCTAATGAGTGGGGTACTGTCATAAGTGGCGCATGCCCTTTTAAGCTGCGTCTTAGAAATACACCAGGGTAGTTTGTAAATTAGAATTTAAAAAGTGAAGAAAACACTATGACAAGTGCAAATCGTCCGATACTTAATCTCGACCTCGATCTGCTAAGAACTTTTGTTGCTGTTGCTGATTTGAATACGTTTGCGGCTGCTGCCGTTGCCGTGTGTCGTACTCAGTCCGCAGTCAGTCAACAAATGCAGCGGTTAGAGCAATTGGTTGGCAAAGAGTTGTTCGCCCGTCATGGGCGCAATAAATTGTTAACCGAACATGGTATCCAGCTTCTCGGCTACGCCAGGAAAATCCTGCGCTTCAACGACGAAGCTTGTGCCTCCTTGATGTACAACAATATCAACGGCGTTCTGACTATCGGTGCTTCTGATGATACCGCCGATACCATTTTGCCTTTCTTGCTAAACCGCGTGACGTCGGTCTATCCCAAGCTGGCGATTGATGTGCGGGTGAAGCGTAGTCCGTTCATGATCGACATGCTGAAGAATGGCGAAGTGGATCTGGCCATCACCACCGTGGATACCGAAGGGCATCCGCACATCATTCTGCGTACATCTCCAACGTTGTGGTACTGCTCGGCGGATTACCATTACCAGGCGGGGGAACCGATCCCTCTGGTGGTGATGGATGAGCCAAGCCCGTTCCGAGCGATGGCGATCAAGCACCTCGAAGCTGCCGATATTCCTTGGCGTATTGCCTACGTGGCCTCTACGCTTTCTGCGGTGCGCGCGGCGTGCCGGGCAGGTTTGGGGATCACCGTGCGGCCAATCGAAATGATGAGCCCAGATCTGCGAGTTCTGGGCGCGGCGGAAGGTTTACCGCATCTTCCTGATACGCAGTATGCGCTATGCAAAGACATGAAGTGCGAAAATGAACTGGCCATGGCGATCTTCAGTGCCGTGCAAAACGGCAGTGAGATTTACCACTTCGGCGGCGGCGAATCTTCGGTGATCGATGAAGGTTCCAGCGTGGCGGATAGCGAAGAGTAGCGTTTTACCCTAAGCTAGCCATAGTAAAAGTTACAAACCTCTGCCACGGCGGAGGTTTTTTTTAGCTCAAAAAAATGAAATCAAGAATTTTGGCGTGTTGAAGGTAAATGCGATGCCAAATGGGTATTTATTCATGGTTTCTAGCAGGTGAAACCCGCATTTTTTCACATTGCTCGTTTTTTATGCAGTGATAACAATGAGTAAATACCTGGAGTTGATGGGGTTATTTTGCTATTTTACGCTGACGTTTTTTTACCTGAAATTGACAAAAATTGTTAAACCGCCACACTTTTTTTGAGGATTTCTGCCCGAAACGTGTCCTGGATCAAAAAAATACCCCTAGGTAGTGAGTGGAACAACAGGGAATTCCTGAGAGAATGGTATAGTAAAAGTGAAATGTGCCTGTGGGGTTATATCTATCTGTTTCCGTTGAGCAATCAACTGACACGATTTAGCCTAAGCCAAGCGCATCATATGTTAATTAAATGCTTCGTATGTAAATTAGTGTGTAGATACTTTTGTCAAAGTTGACAGAAGGTTATAGAAAGGAGTAAAAAGCCCACAGTAAAACACTGCCTAACTCTCTGTAAAAGCAGCTTGTTTGTGTGGTTATTTATCCTTCCCTTAAATCGATGTGGTGCACTAACTGCCAGTTACAAGAGCAGAACGATCGACGCCACTTTTGATGAGTAAGCATAGAGTATGTCAACAACCATTGAAGTCATCGCTCATCACTGGGCGTTCGCCGTATTTCTTATCATGGCTATCGGGCTCTGCGGCTTCATGCTGCTGGGTGCGTTCTTCTTGGGTGGGAGAGCCCAGGCTCGCGCCAAAAACACCCCTTATGAATCCGGGGTCGACTCGGTCGGTACGGCGCGTTTGCGTCTGTCCGCCAAGTTCTACCTGGTGGCCATGTTCTTCGTCATTTTCGATGTTGAAGCCTTATATCTGTACGCCTGGTCGGTCTCGATTCGTGAGAGCGGTTGGGTAGGCTTTATCGAAGCCGCCATTTTCATTTTGGTGTTATTGGCTGGTTTGGTTTATCTGGTGCGTATCGGCGCATTGGATTGGACTCCAACGCGCTCCAAGCGTTTGAGTAAGCCAACTATCATCAAGAACGCTAGCAACAGTCATCCGCAGTAACAGCGAGGCATTAAGATGGACTATACGCTCACCCGCATAGACCCGAACGGTGAGAACGACCGTTATCCCCTGCAAAAACAGGAGATCGTAGGCGATCCCCTTGAGCAGCAGGTTCACCGTACGGTTTACATGGGTAAACTCGAACATGCTTTGCATGACATGGTGAACTGGGGGCGTAAAAACTCTCTTTGGCCGTATAACTTCGGCCTTTCGTGCTGTTATGTGGAAATGGTGACCTCGTTTACCGCCGTTCACGACGTGGCGCGTTTTGGTGCGGAAGTATTGCGTGCCTCCCCACGCCAGGCCGACTTTATGGTCGTTGCCGGCACCTGCTTTACCAAGATGGCCCCGGTCATTCAGCGTTTGTACGAGCAAATGCTGGAGCCTAAATGGGTGATCTCGATGGGCTCCTGCGCCAACTCAGGCGGCATGTACGATATCTACTCAGTAGTCCAGGGCGTGGATAAATTCCTGCCGGTCGACGTGTATATTCCTGGCTGCCCACCGCGCCCGGAAGCTTACATGCAGGCACTGCTGCTGCTGCAGGAATCTATTGGTAAAGAACGTCGCCCGCTGTCGTGGGTCGTTGGCGATCAGGGCGTGTACCGCGCCAATATGCCATCAGAAAAAGAACGTAAGCACGCCGAGCGTATTGCGGTAACCAACCTTCGGTCGCCTGACGAGATTTAAGACGTTCATTTAACGTCCATCTTAGTGCGCTATTGGTTAACACAGCGAAAAGTTGAACTTGCGGCGAAATAACCCTTTAGTGTGGTGAAAAAAATTATGACAGATTTAACGACGCACGAAGCTCTGCCTGCATGGCATACCCGCGATCATCTCGATGATCCGGTGATCGGCGAACTGCGCAACCGTTTTGGGCCGGAAGCCTTTACTGTTCAGCCCACCCGTACCGGAATGCCCGTGGTATGGGTTAAAGTTGAGCAGTTGCTGGAAGTTATGACGTTTTTGAGAAAACAACCGAAGCCGTACGTCATGCTGTTCGACCTGCATGGCATGGACGAGCGTCTTCGTACCCACCGTGAAGGCTTGCCTGCCGCGGACTTCTCTGTTTTCTACCATCTGATTTCTGTCGAACGTAACCGTGACATCATGCTGAAAGTGGCGCTGTCTGAAAAAGACCTGCACGTGCCCACAGCAACCAAGATTTTCCCGAATGCCAACTGGTATGAGCGCGAAACCTGGGAAATGTTCGGTATTACCTTCGACGGCCACCCGCACCTGACGCGCATCATGATGCCGCAGAGTTGGGAAGGTCATCCACTGCGTAAAGACTACCCGGCGCGCGCCACCGAATTCGATCCTTTTGTGTTGACCAAACAAAAAGAAGATCTGGAGATGGAGTCGCTGAAGTTCAAGCCGGAAGAGTGGGGCATGAAGCGCGGCACCGAGAATGAGGACTTCATGTTCCTTAACCTCGGCCCGAACCACCCTTCTTCACACGGTGCATTCCGTATCATTCTGCAGTTGGACGGTGAAGACATCGTTGACTGTGTGCCGGACGTGGGTTACCACCACCGTGGCGCAGAGAAGATGGGCGAGCGCCAGTCTTGGCACAGTTTTATCCCGTATACCGACCGTATTGAATACCTCGGCGGCTGCGTAAACGAAATGCCTTACGTACTGGCGGTGGAAAAACTGGCCGGGATCGTGGTGCCGGATCGTGTCAACACCATCCGCGTCATGCTGTCTGAGCTGTTCCGCATCAACAGCCACCTGCTGTACATCAGTACCTTTATCCAGGACGTGGGCGCCATGACCCCGGTGTTCTTTGCCTTTACCGACCGTCAGAAAGTTTATGATGTCGTTGAAGCGATTACCGGCTTCCGTATGCACCCGGCCTGGTTCCGCATTGGTGGCGTGGCGCACGACCTACCGCGTGGCTGGGATCGCCTGCTGCGTGACTTCCTGGACTGGATGCCGAAGCGCCTCGATTCCTATGTGAAAGCGGCACTGCACAACTCCGTTCTGAAAGGGCGTTCTGTCGGTGTGGCTTCTTACAACGCCAAAGAAGCGTTGGAATGGGGTGTGACTGGTGCTGGCTTGCGCGCTACCGGCGTTGAGTTTGACGTGCGTAAATGGCGTCCATACTCCGGCTATGAAAACTTCGATTTTGAAGTGCCGGTCGGCGACGGTAACAGCGACTGCTATACCCGCGTGATGCTGAAAGTGGAAGAGCTGCGCCAGAGCCTGCGCATTCTTGAGCAGTGCCTGAACAATATGCCGGAAGGCCCGTTCAAGGCCGATCATCCGCTGACCACGCCGCCGCCGAAAGAGCGCACGTTGCAGCATATTGAAACGCTGATCACCCACTTCCTGCAGGTTTCCTGGGGCCCGGTGATGCCAGCCAACGAATCATTCCAGATGGTTGAAGCCACGAAAGGGATCAACAGCTACTACCTGACCAGCGACGGCAGCACCATGAGCTATCGCACCAGGATCCGTACGCCAAGCTATGCTCACCTGCAGCAAATCCCTGCGGTGATCCGTGGCAGCCTGGTCTCTGACCTGATCGTCTATCTGGGTAGTATCGATTTTGTAATGTCAGATGTGGACCGCTAACTATGCATGATCTTAAAGACACTCACGTGAGTCACGATGCGCTTGAGGCCACCAATGCAGCCGCTCCCCAGAGCGGCGCTGATGCATTTGTGCTGAGCGCGGAAGAACGTGATGCGATCGAGCACGAAAAGCACCATTACGAGGATCCACGCGCCGCCTCCATTGAAGCACTGAAGATCGTGCAGAAGCAGCGTGGCTGGGTTCCGGATGGGGCGATTTATGCCATCGCTGAAGTGCTGGGCATCCCAGCCAGCGACGTAGAAGGCGTGGCCACGTTCTACAGCCAGATTTTCCGCCAGCCAGTAGGACGCCATGTGATCCGTTACTGTGACAGCGTGGTTTGTCACATCAACGGCTACCAGGGCATTCAGGCCGCGCTGGAAAAGAAACTCAACATCAAGCCGGGCCAGACTACCTTCGACGGTCGCTTCACCCTGCTGCCGACCTGCTGTCTGGGCAACTGCGACAAAGGCCCGAACATGATGATCGATGAAGATACTCATGCTCACCTGACGCCAGAAAACGCGGTCGAACTGTTGGAGCGGTATAAATGATGATTGATATCAAACGTACTGCCGAAATGCATCCGCTGACCTGGCGCCTGCGCGATGACCAACAGCCGGTCTGGCTGGATGAATATCGCAGCAAGAACGGTTACCAGGGCGCGGAAAAAGCGCTGAAAGGCATGGCCGCCGACGACATCGTCACCCTGGTGAAAGATGCCGGGCTGAAAGGCCGTGGTGGTGCAGGTTTCTCCACCGGTTTGAAGTGGAGCCTGATGCCGAAAGACGAATCCATGAACATCCGTTACCTGCTGTGTAACGCCGATGAAATGGAGCCGGGCACCTATAAAGACCGTCTGCTGATGGAGCAACTGCCACACCTGTTGGTGGAAGGCATGCTGATTTCGGCATTTGCGCTGAAAGCCTATCGGGGTTACATCTTCCTGCGTGGCGAATACGTCGAGGCTGCAGTGCACCTGCGCCGTGCGATTGCGGAAGCTACCGAAGCAGGCCTGCTGGGCAAAAATATCATGGGCAGCGGCTTTGACTTCGAGCTGTTCGTCCACACCGGCGCTGGCCGCTACATCTGCGGTGAAGAAACGGCGCTGATCAACTCGCTGGAAGGCCGCCGTGCCAACCCGCGCTCCAAGCCGCCATTCCCCGCTTCCGTGGGCGTATGGGGCAAACCGACCTGCGTGAACAACGTAGAGACCTTGTGTAACGTGCCTGCCATCCTCGAGCATGGTGTGGACTGGTACAAAGGGATCTCCGCCGGTAAGAGTAACGACGCTGGTACCAAACTGATGGGCTTCTCTGGCCGGGTGAAAAACCCAGGCGTCTGGGAGCTGCCGTTTGGCACTACCGCGCGTGAAATTCTGGAAGATTACGCCGGTGGCATGCGTGATGGCCTGAAATTTAAAGCCTGGCAGCCGGGCGGGGCGGGTACCGACTTCCTGACCGCCGATCACCTGGATCTGCCAATGGACTTCGAAAGCATCGGTAAAGCGGGCAGCCGTTTAGGTACGGCGCTGGCGATGGCGGTGGATCACGAAATCGGCATGGTTCCCCTGGTGCGTAACCTGGAAGAGTTCTTTGCCCGTGAGTCCTGTGGCTGGTGTACACCGTGCCGTGACGGCTTGCCGTGGAGCGTGAAGATCCTGCGTGCTTTGGAAAGAGGCGAAGGCCAGCCGGGGGATATCGAAACCCTCGAGCAGCTGTGCCGCTCCCTTGGCCCAGGTAAAACCTTCTGCGCCCATGCGCCAGGTGCCGTAGAGCCACTGCAAAGCGCGATTAAATATTTCCGTGAAGAGTTTGAAGCCGGGATTTCCCCACAGTACCTGGGCAATCTCCAGGCGGTTGGCGGCATTCAGCCAAACAACTTGTTGAAGCAACGCTGGTAATCCTGCTTTGCCTGGGTGCGGTGAGCGCGCCCCGAAACACGGCCAGAATTTTTGATTAACGCCTGCCTTATGGGCAGGCCACTTGGAAGCATGCTGACTATGGCTACGATTCATGTAGACGGCAAAGAATACGACGTAGATGGAGCCGACAACCTGTTGCAGGCGTGTCTCTCCCTCGGCCTCGATATTCCTTACTTTTGCTGGCATCCGGCGCTTGGAAGCGTCGGCGCTTGCCGCCAATGTGCGGTAAAGCAATACCAAAACGCGGACGATACGCGTGGCCGTTTGGTGATGTCCTGTATGACACCGGCATCCGATGGAACCTTTATTTCCATCGATGACGCAGAAGCCAAACAGTTCCGTGAAAGCGTGGTCGAGTGGTTGATGACCAACCACCCGCACGACTGTCCGGTATGTGAAGAGGGCGGTAACTGTCACCTGCAAGATATGACAGTAATGACCGGCCACAGCTTCCGTAAATATCGCTTCAGTAAGCGCACCCACAACAATCAGGAACTGGGGCCATTTATCTCGCACGAGATGAACCGCTGCATCGCCTGTTACCGTTGTGTGCGTTACTACAAAGACTACGCGGATGGCACCGATTTTGGTGTCTACGGCGCGCATGACAACGTCTATTTCGGTCGTCCGGAAAGCGGCACGCTGGAAAGCGAGTTCTCCGGTAACCTGGTAGAAGTGTGCCCAACCGGCGTATTCACCGACAAAACCCACTCCGAGCGTTACAACCGTAAGTGGGACATGCAGTTTGCCCCGAGCATCTGCCAGCAGTGCAGCATCGGCTGTAACACCAGCCCAGGTGAGCGCTATGGCGAACTGCGCCGTATCGAAAACCGTTACAACGGCAGCGTGAACCACTATTTCCTGTGTGACCGCGGCCGCTTTGGTTATGGCTATGTGAACCAGAAAGATCGCCCTCGTCAGCCGCAGCAACTGCGTGGCAACGACTGGATCACCCTGAACGCCGAGCAGGCGATGCAGGGCGCGGCAGATATTCTGCGTCAGGCCAATAAAACTATCGGTATCGGTTCACCGCGTGCCAGCCTGGAAAGCAACTTTGCGTTGCGTGAACTGGTCGGCGCCGAGAACTTCTATACCGGCATCAATCAGGCTGAACAACAGCGCCTGGACCTGATGCTCAACGTGTTGAAAAACAGCGGCGTTTATACGCCTAACCTGCGTGAAATCGAAAGCTACGACGCGGTGTTGGTACTGGGTGAAGATTTGACCCAGACCGGCGCTCGTATCGCGCTGTCGGTACGTCAGGCGGTGAAAGGGAAAGCCCGCGCGATGGCTGCGGCACACCGCGTTGCCGATTGGCAGATCGCGGCGGTGCAAACCATCGGGCAGCACGCCAAACACCCGCTGTTCGTCACTAACGTTGATAACACCCGTCTGGACGACATCGCCGCCTGGAACTACCGTGCGCCGGTGGATGAGCAAGCCCGTTTAGGCTTCGCCATTGCCCACGCGCTGGATGAGTCCGCGCCGGCGGTGACCGATCTGGCCGAAGATCTGAACAAGAAAATCGATGTGATCGTGCAGGCCCTGGCCGGTGCGCAGAAACCCTTGATCATCACCGGCAGCAATGCGGGTAGCACAGCGATCATTGAAGCTGCGGCCAACATTGCCAAGGCGTTGAAAGGTCGCGGTGCCAATGTCGGCATCACCTTCGTTGCCGCCGCTGCCAACAGCATGGGCTTGGCGATGATTGGTGGTGGCTCGCTGGACGAGGCACTGGTGCAGTTGGAAAGTGGTGCCGCTGATACCGCCATCGTGATGGAAAACGATCTCTATCGTCACGCCCCTGCGGCCAAAGTGGATGCCGCATTGGCCAAGATCAGTAACCTGATCGTTGCCGATCACCAGCGCACCGCCATCATGGACAAAGCCAACCTGATCCTGTCTGCGGCCAGTTTTGCAGAGAGCGATGGGACCTTGGTCAGCCAGGAAGGCCGCGCACAGCGCTTCTTCCAGGTCTACGACCCGGCTTATTACGATGATGCCAAGAAAAATATCTACAGCGTGATGTTGGAAAGCTGGCGTTGGATGCACTCGCTGCATTCCACCTACACCAGCCGCCAGGTTGACTGGACCCAGCTCGATGACGTGATTGCCGCCTGCGTGAGCGCATTGCCGCAGTTGCAAGGTATTGTCGAAGCTGCCCCAGATGCGACCTTCCGTATCCGTGGTCAGAAACTGGCCCGTTCACCGCACCGCTACAGTGGCCGTACCGCGATGCGTGCCGATATCAGCGTGCATGAACCGCGTCAGCCGCAAGATAAAGACACCATGTTCGCCTTCTCGATGGAAGGGAACAACAGCCCGCTGGCTGACCGTCAGCAGATCCCATTTGCCTGGGCACCAGGTTGGAACTCACCGCAGGCATGGAACAAGTTCCAGGCCGAAGTGGGTGGCAAACTGCGCCATGGCGATCCGGGTATCCGCCTGATCGAAGCAGGGGAGGGCAACCTCGGTTACTTCACCGCTATCCCTACGGCGTTCAAAGCCGAAGGCTGGCGTGTTGCGCCGTATTACCACCTGTTTGGCAGTGACGAAATGTCACAGCGCTCCGAAGTGATCCAGCAGCGTATGCCTCAGGCCTACGTGATGATCAACGTTGCCGATGCCGCACAGCTTGGTGTCAATGCCGGTGCCTGGGTCGAGTTCAGCTGTGCAGGTCAAACGCTGCGTTTGCCGGTACGCCTGAGTGAAACCCTGAGCCAAGGCCAGGTTGGTTTGCCGCTCGGCTTGCCAGGGATCCCGCCGGTACTGGTGGGTGCGAAGGTTGAAAATCTGCGGGAGGCGGCACTATGAGCTGGTTGACACCTGAGGTGATCGACATCCTGATCGCCGTGTTGAAAGCGGTGGTGATCCTGTTGGTCGTGGTCACCTGCGGGGCGTTTATGAGCTTCGGCGAACGCCGTCTGCTGGGGCTGTTCCAGAACCGTTACGGGCCAAACCGTGTCGGCTGGGGCGGTTCGCTGCAGCTGGTCGCCGACATGATCAAAATGTTCTTCAAAGAAGACTGGGTTCCGACCTTCGCCGACCGCATGATCTTTACGCTGGCCCCGGTGATTGCCTTTACCTCGCTGCTGTTGGCCTTTGCCATCGTGCCGGTCAGCCCGACCTGGTCGGTGGCCGATCTCAACATCGGTATTCTGTTCTTCCTGATGATGGCTGGCCTGGCGGTGTATGCCGTGCTGTTCGCCGGCTGGTCCAGTAACAACAAATACTCGCTGTTAGGGGCGATGCGTGCTTCGGCACAAACCCTGAGCTACGAAGTGTTCCTCGGCCTGTCCGTGCTGGGCGTGGTGGCACAAGCCGACTCGTTCAACATGCAGGCGATTGTTGAATCACAGGCGCACATCTGGAACGTCATTCCGCAATTCTTTGGTTTCATTACCTTTGCGATTGCCGGTGTGGCGGTATGTCACCGCCACCCATTTGACCAGCCGGAAGCCGAGCAGGAACTGGCCGACGGTTACCACATTGAATATTCCGGTATGAAATTCGGTCTGTTCTTCGTGGGGGAATACATCGGTATCGTGACCGTGTCCGCCCTGATTGTGACGTTGTTCTTCGGCGGTTGGCAGGGTCCATTCCTGCCGCCATTCATCTGGTTCGCACTGAAAACGGCCTTCTTCATGGTGATGTTCATTCTGATCCGTGCTTCGTTGCCGCGTCCGCGTTATGACCAGGTGATGTCATTCGGCTGGAAGATTTGCCTGCCGTTGACGCTGCTGAACCTGCTGGCAACCGCCGCGGTCATTTTGTACAACGCTCAATAAGGGGTGAATAAACCATGACATTGAAAGAGTTAGTGGTTGGTTTCGGCACCCAGGTGCGCAGCCTTTGGATGATTGGCCTACACGCCTTCGCCAAACGCGAAACCCAGATGTATCCGGAAGAACCGGTTTACCTGCCGCCCCGCTACCGTGGCCGCATCGTGCTGACGCGCGATCCGGACGGAGAAGAGCGCTGCGTAGCCTGTAACCTGTGTGCGGTTGCCTGTCCGGTTGGCTGTATCTCCCTGCAAAAAGCAGAGCAGAAAGATGGCCGCTGGTATCCGGAATTTTTCCGCATCAACTTCTCACGCTGCATTTTCTGCGGTCTGTGCGAAGAAGCTTGCCCAACTACCGCGATCCAGCTGACGCCGGATTTCGAAATGGGTGAGTTCAAGCGCCAGGATCTGGTGTACGAAAAAGAAGATCTGTTGATCTCGGGGCCGGGTAAATATCCGGAATATAACTTCTACCGGATGGCCGGTATGGCGATTGACGGCAAAGCCAAAGGCGAAGCCGAAAACGAAGCCAAACCGATCGACGTCAAAGGTCTGTTGCCTTAAGGAGCCAGCAAGCATGGAAATTGCCTTTTATCTGGCAGGGTTCATTGCGATTATCGCGACCATTCGCGTCATTTCGCATACCAATCCTGTGCATGCGCTGCTGTATCTGATCGTCTCTTTACTGGCGATCTCGGCAGTCTTTTTCTCACTGGGTGCCTATTTTGCGGGTGCTCTGGAAATCATCGTCTACGCCGGTGCCATTATGGTGCTGTTCGTGTTCGTGGTCATGATGCTCAACCTCGGCAACGCGGTGCAGCAGCAAGAGCGCGACTGGCTGAAGCCTGCCGTCTGGATTGGCCCTGGTCTGCTGTCACTGATCTTGCTGGTGGTGCTGATTGTGGCGATCCGCAGCGTGTCCGATCAGGGCATCACCGGTGAAATGGTGGATGCTAAAGCGGTTGGGATCAGCCTGTTTGGTCCTTACGTGCTGGCGGTTGAGCTGGCTTCAATGCTGCTGTTGGCGGGCCTGGTCGTTGCCTTCCACATTGGTCGTGAGCACAAACCGGGTGAAGTGTTCAGCAATACCCCGGCAAGCAGCGAAATGGCGAAAAGAAAATCGGAGGACCAAGCATGATCCCTCTTCAACATGGGCTGATCCTGGCGGCGATCCTGTTCGTCCTGGGGCTGACTGGCTTGATGTTACGCCGTAACCTGCTGTTTATGCTGATCAGTCTGGAAGTGATGATCAACGCTGCGGCGTTGGCGTTTATCGTGGCGGGTAGCTATTGGGGCCAAACCGACGGGCAGGTGATGTACATCCTGGCCATCAGCCTGGCGGCAGCCGAGGCCAGTATCGGCCTGGCGTTGCTGCTACAGCTCTACCGTCGTCGGCATACCCTGGATATTGACACTGTCAGTGAGATGCGCGGATGAACCTATTATATTTAACTATTCTGCTACCGCTGATCGGGTTCCTGCTGTTGGCATTTTCCCGTGGTCGCTGGTCTGAAAACACCGCGGCGACCGTTGGCGTAGGGTCGATTGGCCTGGCGGCACTGGTCACGGTGTATGTGGCGATTGATTTCCTGGGCCAAAAGGCCGCTGGCGTGCAGCTGTATGAGCAAAGCCTGTGGAACTGGATGAGCGTTGGCGACTTTAACGTCGGCGTTACCCTGGTGCTGGACGGCCTGTCCCTGACCATGCTGTCGGTAGTGACCGGCGTTGGCTTCCTGATCCACATGTATGCTTCCTGGTACATGCGTGGGGAAGAGGGCTACTCCCGCTTCTTCGCTTACACCAACCTGTTTATTGCCAGCATGGTGGTATTGGTACTGGCAGACAACCTGCTGCTGATGTACCTGGGTTGGGAAGGCGTGGGCCTGTGCAGCTATCTGTTGATCGGTTTCTACTACAAAGATCCGGCCAACGGCGCGGCGGCAATGAAAGCCTTCATCGTTACCCGCGTGGGCGACGTGTTCCTGGCCATTGCGCTGTTCATCCTGTACCACGAGCTGGGTACGCTGAACATCCGTGAACTGATGGTGCTGGCTCCGCAGAAACTGGCGGTTGGCGATACGGCGTTGACCTGGGCAACCCTGATGTTACTGGGTGGCGCGGTCGGTAAATCGGCTCAGTTGCCGTTGCAGACCTGGCTGGCAGATGCGATGGCGGGTCCAACCCCGGTATCTGCATTGATCCACGCGGCAACCATGGTTACCGCAGGTGTCTACCTGATTGCCCGTATGCACGGCCTGTTCCTGATGACGCCGGAAGTGCTGAATCTGGTCGGTATCGTTGGTGGCGTTACGCTGCTGCTGGCGGGCTTTGCCGCGCTGGTGCAGACCGACATCAAACGCGTACTTGCCTACTCCACCATGAGCCAGATTGGCTATATGTTCCTGGCGCTGGGTGTGCAGGCATGGGATGCGGCCATCTTCCACCTGATGACTCATGCGTTCTTCAAGGCGCTGCTGTTCCTGTCCTCCGGTTCGGTGATCCTGGCCTGTCATCATGAGCAGAACATCTTCAAGATGGGTGGCCTGCGCAAGAGCATTCCGCTGGTATATGTATGCTTCCTGGTGGGGGGCGCGGCGCTGTCTGCTCTGCCTATCGTCACCGCGGGCTTCTTCAGTAAGGATGAAATCCTGGCGGGCGCCATGGCGAACGGCCACGTCAACCTGATGATTGCCGGTCTGATTGGTGCATTCATGACCTCACTGTATACCTTCCGCATGATCTTCATCGTGTTCCACGGCGAAGAGAAAATCAAAGCGCATGCGGGCAAAGGTATTACTCACCACCTGCCACTGTTGGTTCTGATGGTGCTGTCCACCTTTGTCGGCGCGATGATTGTACCGCCGTTGCAGGGTGTACTGCCGGAAACCACTGAACTGGCACACGGCAGCGTTCTGACGTTGGAGATCGCCTCTGGCGTGGTCGCTATCGTCGGGATCCTGCTGGCAGCTGCGCTGTGGCTGGGCCAACGTCGCCTGGTCAACAGCATCGCGAACAGCGCTCCGGGTCGTTTCTTCTCGACCTGGTGGTTCCATGCCTGGGGCTTCGACTGGCTGTATGACAAAGTGTTCGTCAAGCCATACCTGGGCATCGCCAAGCTGCTGCAAAGCGATCCGCTGAACTCACTGATGAACCTGCCTGCGCTGTTCTCCCGCTGGGGGAACCGTGGCCTGACGGTGAGTGAGAACGGTCAGATCCGCTGGTATATCGCGTCTATGGGTGTGGGTGCAGTGCTGGTACTGGCTCTGTTGATTTTGGTTTAACTGAATAATTTAAACAGACGCATTTTGGGTTCGGCCCTTGTCGAACAAGGGCCCGATACAAGTTTTTTAGATTATTCATATAAGGGACACAAAACGCCATGCTATTACCTTGGCTAATTCTTATCCCCTTTATCGGCGGTCTGCTGTGCTGGCAGTGCGAGCGTTTCGGTACTAAGGCGCCGCGCTGGATAGCGTTGATCGCAATGGGGCTGACGTTGGCGCTTTCTCTGCAACTGTGGTTGCAGGGGGGCTATTCGTTGATAAAACCGCAGGGCATGCCGCAGTGGCAGTCTGAGTTTATGTTGCCGTGGATCCCACGCTTTGGCATCAGCATTCACCTGGCGCTGGACGGCCTGTCACTGCTGATGGTGGTGCTGACCGGTTTCCTGGGCGTGCTGGCGATCCTCTGTTCCTGGCGTGAAATCCAGAAGTATCAGGGCTTCTTCCACCTGAACCTGTTGTGGATCCTGGGCGGCGTGATTGGCGTGTTCCTGGCCATCGACCTGTTCCTGTTCTTCTTCTTCTGGGAAATGATGCTGGTGCCGATGTACTTCCTGATCGCCTTGTGGGGTCATAAAGCATCGGATGGTAAAACCCGTATCACCGCAGCAACCAAGTTCTTCATCTATACCCAGGCCAGCGGTCTGGTGATGCTGATTGCGATCCTGGGCCTGGTATTCGTGCACTACAATGCGACCGGCGTGTGGACCTTCAACTACGAAGATCTGCTGAAAACCCCAATGTCGCACAACGTTGAATACCTGTTGATGCTGGGCTTCTTCATCGCGTTCGCGGTGAAAATGCCGGTGGTGCCATTGCACGGCTGGTTGCCGGATGCCCATAGCCAGGCACCAACGGCGGGTTCTGTCGACCTGGCGGGGATCTTGCTGAAGACGGCGGCCTACGGCCTGCTGCGTTTCAGCCTGCCGCTGTTCCCGAACGCGTCCGCCGAGTTTGCCCCTATCGCCATGTGGCTGGGTGTGATTGGTATCTTCTACGGTGCCTGGATGGCGTTCGCACAGACCGATATCAAACGTCTGATTGCCTACACCTCCGTTTCCCATATGGGCTTCGTGCTGATCGCCATCTACACCGGTAGCCAGCTGGCTTACCAGGGTGCGGTTATCCAGATGATCGCCCACGGTTTGTCTGCCGCTGGTATGTTCATCATCTGTGGCCAGCTGTACGAACGTCTGCACACTCGCGATATGCGTCAGATGGGCGGCCTGTGGGGACGTATCAAGTACCTTCCTGCGCTGTCACTGTTCTTCGCGGTGGCAACTCTGGGGATGCCGGGTACCGGTAACTTCGTCGGTGAATTCATGATCCTGTTCGGCAGCTTCCAGGTTGTACCAGTGATCACCGTGATTTCTACCTTCGGTCTGGTGTTTGCTTCGGTTTACTCGTTGATCATGATGCAGCGTGCCTACTACGGCACCCCGAAATCTGATCAACCGTTGCCGGGCATGACCGCACGTGAACTGTTTATCATTCTGCTGTTGGTGGTACTGCTGGTGCTGCTGGGTGTCTATCCTCAGCCAATCCTCGATACCTCAAGTGCGGCGATGAGCAACGTGCAACACTGGTTTGGTCCGTCAGTTTCAGCAATTTCAACAACAAGGCCGTAATTCGCCATGACAATAACTCCTCAACAACTGATCGCACTGTTACCGCTGTTGATCGTC
Source organism: Serratia sp. JSRIV006 (assembly GCF_019968685.1). Taxonomy (NCBI): domain Bacteria; kingdom Pseudomonadati; phylum Pseudomonadota; class Gammaproteobacteria; order Enterobacterales; family Yersiniaceae; genus Serratia; species Serratia sp. JSRIV006. The sequence goes on along the minus strand of NZ_CP074137.1, from coordinate 3,783,652 downwards.
GGATTGACGGTGGTGGTTGTGATGCTGTGCATTGCGTGGCGACGCGACCACTTTATCAACGCCACCCTGACAGTGATCGGTCTTAACCTGGCGCTGCTTTCACTCTACTTTGTTGGCCAGGTAGGCCCAATGGACGTCACCCCGCTGGTGCGGGTTGACGGTTACTCGATGTTCTACACCGGGCTGGTGGTGCTGGCGAGTCTGGCAACCTGTACCTTTGCCTATCCATGGCTGGTGGGTTACCCGGATAACCGCGAAGAGTTCTACCTGCTGGTGCTGATTGCTACCATGGGTGGCATTCTGCTGGCGAGCGCCAACCACCTGGCTTCACTGTTCCTGGGGATTGAGCTGATCTCGCTGCCGCTGTTTGGTCTGATAGGGTATGCCTATCGCCAGAAGCGTTCGCTGGAAGCGGCCATCAAGTACATGGTGCTGTCTGCGGCGGCCTCCAGCTTCCTGCTGTTCGGTATGGCACTGCTGTATGCCGAATCCGGTGACCTGTCACTGGCAGGCCTGGGCAAGAGCATGCAGGAGAACATGATGCATCAGCCGCTGATCCTGGCAGGCATGGGCATGATGATCGTCGGTCTGGGCTTCAAACTCTCCCTGGTCCCTTTCCAGCTGTGGACGCCGGATGTGTATCAAGGGGCGCCTGCGCCGGTTTCAACTTTCCTGGCTACCGCCAGCAAGATTGCGATCTTCGCCGTCGTGATGCGTCTGTTCCTGTACGCACCGGCTGCCGACAACGAAGCGTTGCGGATGGTGTTGTCGATCATCGCCGTCTGCTCGATCCTGTTCGGTAACCTGATGGCGATCAGCCAGACCAACATCAAGCGACTGCTGGGTTACTCCTCGATCGCTCACCTGGGTTATCTGCTGGTAGCGCTGGTTGCGGTGCAAACCCACCAGCTGTCGCTGGAAACCGCCGGGGTGTATCTGGCCGGTTACCTGTTCAGCAGCCTGGGTGCCTTCGGTGTGGTTAGCCTGATGTCCAGCCCGTACCGTGGCCCGGATGCCGACTCGCTGTTCTCCTATCGCGGACTGTTCTGGCACAAGCCAATCCTGTCAGCGGTTATGACGGTGATGATGCTGTCCCTGGCGGGTATCCCGATGACGCTGGGCTTTATCGGTAAGTTCTTCGTGATTGCGATGGGCGTTAGTGCTCACCTGTGGTGGTTGACCGGTGCCGTGGTGCTGGGTAGTGCGATCGGTTTGTACTACTACCTGCGTGTGACCGTCAGCCTGTTCCTCAGCGCGCCGGAAACGCTGGTTCGCGATACGCCAAACAACTGGGCGTTGACCGCCGGTGGTGTGGTGGTGCTGATCTCTGCCGCGTTGGTGCTGTTGCTGGGTATCTACCCGCAGCCGCTGATTACGCTGGTGCAGATGGCACAGCCGATGTTCTGATTGATCTCGAGCTAGACAACAAGGGTCGCCAAATGGCGGCCCTTGTTTTTTTGTGGACTAGAGTGCGCCGCCGTTAAACGAGATTTCCAGCTCTTGCACCACCGCGCGTATTCTTGCCGTGTGTTGCAGATCCGGATGTAACACCAGCCAGATATCGACCCAGTCCTGATTCTCTGGGAGGATACGCACCAGATCGGGATCGCTATCGGCCAGGAAGCAAGAAAGCAGGCCGATGCCCAACCCGTTGCGCGTTGCCGAACGCAGTAACAGCTGTGAGTTGCATTGCAGCACCACGTTTGGCTCGTTCAACAGCTCTCCACCGAAGTTGTCCCAGTGGCGTGGTACCAGCTCGCGCGGGAACATCAGCAAATCGTGGCCGCGCAGATGGTCGCCTTTACTCGGCGTTCCGTGTTGATCCAGGTAGCCCTGCGTGGCATATAACCCCATCTCAATAGTTGCCAGACGTTTGATGACCAGCTCATCAGATTCAGGGCGAGCACCACGAATAGCCAGATCGGCCCCGCGATAGGAGATGTCGGAGATATCGAGCGCCGTCAGTAGCGTGATGGTGATATGCGGGTATTTCTCGCGCAGCCGTTTCAGTGCCGGTATCACAAAGGCCTCGGCCAAGGTATCGGTGGTAGCGATGCGTACTTCACCCGTCAGGCTTTGATCGCCGCTGCTGGCTTTACGAGCGATAGCCTGAACCGCATTTTCCATTGCCAGCACTTCTGCCAGCATGGCTTCACCCAGCGGGCTGAGCGAGAAGGATTTTGGCGTGCGGATAAACAGTTTTGAACCCAACGCCTGTTCGAAAGCGCTGATCCGCCGCCCCACGGTAGCTTGATCGACGTGAAGTTCATGGGCAGCCTTGCGTAACGTACCGCAGCGTGCCACCGCCAGAAAGAAGCGTGCATCATCCCAATTCATTGTGCAGTGTCCTTGGTGGCATCCGATCTATTTTGGCCGCCAGCGGCGGCAGAGAGAGTTATTATCTGGTAAGCGATAAGTAAATGCATCTGCGGGACGTTATGGAGCAAGCTTATTTGTAGCAGGCAATCCATTTTGCGCAAGAATGCTGGTATTCTTGGGCGGTGCCGCTAACACATTTCCGACGGTGAAAACCGCCGCGTAAGAGATTATCTGCAGCCCGGCAGGGCTGCATTCTGGGGAAATCATGGTTGCTTTATGGATGGTCGCTGCCAGCGTGTTCTTCGCGCTGATGGGGGCCTGCATCAAACTGGCTTCGGCCAAGGTCGGTTTCTTCGATATTATTTTTTACCGTTCATTGATCAACGTGGCCATCGTGGCGGCGCTGATAAAAATCAAAAATATCGGTTTTCGTACCCGCCATCTTGGCTTGCACATGAAGCGCGCCGCGATTGGCAATGCGGCCATGTATTGCGGCTTCTATGCGCTGATCCATCTGCCTATCGCTACCGCAACCACGCTGGGCTATACCAATCCGATTTTCCAATCGGTGATCACCTTCGTCACGGCAAGAGGCCAACTGACCGGCAGGTTGCTGTTCTCGGTGCTGCTGGGCTTTGTGGGCATCCTGATCCTGTTGCGTCCAGATGTACCGAACGGGGAATATACCGCCACCTTGATTGGCTTGCTGTCTGGATTGCTGACGGCACTGGCCTATTTCAACGTCGGCAAACTGGTGCGTACCGGGGAGCCTGAACTGCGTGTGGTGTTCTACTTCTCTCTGGTGGGTACCTTGTTCGGCGTGGTGATGAGTTCGATTGTCGGATTCGCGGCGTTGGATGCCACCAGCCTGCTGTATGTCTGCGCTATCGGCGTATTCGGCAGCCTGGGGCAGATCACCATGACCCGCGCCTATGGCGGCGGCAATGCGGTCACCGTCGGCATTCTTTCCTACAGCACGATCATTTTCTCCACGCTGCTCGGCTACCTGATTTTTGCCCAGACCCTGTCGTTTATCGCCGCGGCGGGGATGGTGCTGATCATCCTTTCCGGAGCGTTGGCCATTTTGCGCCGTGCACCCGCTAAAAAGGTAGCCACGGCTTCGGTGTGATTTTGCCGCTCTGGCCACCTGCAACAATGCATCATAGTGCTGCATTGTTGGTGGTTTTGGCGGTCTGCTCTGAACGCTATGATGAGCGCCTGATATTTTGCGGGTGAGGTGATTTGCCTGCGTATTTAGGGAGAAAATCATGTCCGACGGTGTAGCCGTTGATAAAACCGCGCGAGCCAACACGGCCTCCTCGCCTGGAGCCATTGTACTGTTTCTAGCGCTGGCATTGATGTCGGCACTGCTCAACAGCAGTGCACCAACGCCGCTTTATCCCTTGTACCAACAGCAACTGGCACTGACCTCGGTCAGCCTGACCCTGATCTACGGGGCTTATGCCGCTGGCGTACTGATTTCCCTGTTCGCCGTGGGCAACCTGGCTGGCAAGGTAAAAGATTTACGCAGCATGATCGTCCCGGCGCTGCTGGTGGTGTTGTTGGGAGCATTGCTTTTTGCCCTGGCTGATTCATTTTCCCTGATGTTGATGGCTCGCTTGCTGGCCGGTGTAGGCACGGGGGCGTTGACCGGTGCGGCAAATATTGCGTTGGTGCGTTTTGGCCCAGCGGACGGTGGCAAGCAGGCGGCGCTAATTGCTACCTTGTCCTTTACTGCCGGGTTGGCATTGGGGCCGATTTTTAGTGGTATAGCGTTGCAGACCGGTTTTCATACCACCTCGCTGCCGTTTGTGATCATCATGGCGGTGGCAACGATTGCCGCTTTGGGGATTATACTGAGCTGGCCTGCGCGCGTGGTGGTCAAAGCAGGCGTCCGTTCTGAGGATACTGGGGCAGGGGAAAATACCTTGGCTGCGGGCCTGCGCGCGACCGGGAGCCGGTTTTTCGTGTGTGCCGGCGCGCTGTTTGTCTGTTGGGCGCTGGCTGCCAGCATCCTGGCGATCGGCCCCAACGTGGCGGAAACGCTGCTGGGTATGCAAAACCGCAGCAGTTTCGGCTATGTGATTGCGGTCTACCTGCTGATTGCCGGGGCCAGCCAGATCCTGAGTCGTCAAATCAATGCACGCCATTCGCTGATGTTTGGCTGCCTGGCACAGGCGTTAGCGGTGGTGGTCTTTGCCGAAGCCATTCAGATCCATTCACTGGGGCTGGCCGCTGCGGGGATGATCATTGCCGGTTATGCTTACGGAGCCATCTTTGTCGGCAGTGCGACGCTGGTTAACCTGATTTCACCCCAAGCCAGCCATGCACGCCTGATCTCGCTGTTCTATGTGATTGCTTATGTTGCCAACTGGGTGCCCATTCTACTTGGCAGTATCATCGACCATGCCAGTCTGCATCTGGCGGTAAACCTATTATTCCTGGTGACTGTCATCGTCTGCGTGGTGTTGGGGCTATGGGTTACGCGAGTGGGCTTCCCGCGCTGAACCTGGCTATTTGGCTGGTGGTCGCTCTTGTGATCACCGCCTTTATTCAATCATGTGGCTAGCGGTTTTTTCGCGTAGTATGATGAAAAAACGCCCTATTTTTGTGATTAATATCTCATTTTAATGATTACAATGCATCAATTTGCACTATTGGTGTGATTTTTATCACATCGTATTGACTGATTTCGCGTAAACTGTGTGGATTATTTTTAGCGGATCAGGATTATGAACGTCATTTTTGCCATTGCGGTAACTACCGGTATTCTCTCCGGCGTATGGGGCTGGGTTGCCATCAGCCTTGGGCTAATCAGTTGGGCGGGCTTTCTTGGCTGCACGGCCTATTTTGCCTGCCCGCAAGGTGGCCTCAAGGGCTTGGCGATCAGCACGCTGACCTGCTTGAGCGGCGTGTTCTGGGCGATGGTCATCATTCACGGCAGCGCGTTGGAACCTGCCTGGAGCATTCTGGGCTACCTGCTGACTGGCATCGTCGCCTTCCTGATGTGCATTCAGGCCAAACAACAATGGTTAGGTTTTGTTCCCGGGACTTTTATCGGTGCCTGCGCCACCTTCGCCGGTGATGGCAACTGGCCATTGATCACCGCCTCACTGCTGGTCGGGCTATTGTTTGGCTACGCCATGAAAAACAGTGGCTTGTGGCTGGCCGCACGCCGTAAATCGCCCTCTGTAGCGCTGGCCGAACAAGCCTCCACCGACGCCTGAAAGGGCGTCAATATCTTGCCTCGCCTCTTTTTTAATCAACATTCCGATGGCGTGTATCCAGGTCGTGTCCTACCATGGGACTACGACCAATGATTGTTGATGGTTAAGCAACGTTGAATTTGTTAATAACGGAGAGCTTAAAGATGGCGATAAATCGAAACGAGAACCAAACGACGCTGGACGACGATCTGAGAATGCTGAGTGACACACTGCAAGACGTGTTGGATTACTCTGGCGATCGAGCCGATCAGGCTTATACGGATATCAAAGCCCATGCCGAACGGGCGCTAAAAGACATCAAGTCGCGTCTGGCAAATAGCTCCGAATGTTATTACGTGCGGGCGAAAGAGGTGGCATGTCGTGCCGATGACTATGTCCGTGACAAGCCTTGGCATAGCGTTGGCATTGGTGCCACGGTAGGTTTGGTGCTTGGGCTATTGCTGGCCCGCAAGTAACACCAATGAGCGCGATAGCTGCCGAATAGTGTCACAGGAAGGAGTCATGCAGAACGCCGACACGCCGTAAACCCGTCCCTGGGGGCTCGCAATCGCGCATCCATGCGCTCAACGGTCGGCTAACCTGCAATGACTCCCTCCTGTCTCAAGCTTCGGGTGTAGCGCTATTAAACATAGCTATTTAGCTACTGCGTACCTTATTGCTTTCCCAGTATCACCTCCACCTGGTAGGTTTTAGCCTCATCAGCCAAGGTAATCACCGCTTCCTGCTGCAACACACCATCAATCATCACCTGCGTTTCTCCTTCCCCTTGGCGTAGGGTGAAGTGATATTCACTCTCCCCTTCACGGTAGGTTAGGGTGACCGGTGGCCAATCTGCCGGTAAGCGGGTATGGATGGAAAGCGTATTGCCGTGGCGTTTTAGCCCCAGTAGCGACTCGACGATCAACCGATACATCCAGCCCGCCGAGCCGGTATACCAGCTCCATCCTCCGCGCCCAACGTGCGGGGCGACCGCGTAAATATCCGCCGTGGCGACATAAGGTTCGACCTTGTAGCGCTCCGCCGCGGTGCTATCCAGGCTGTGGTTGATGGGGTTGATCAGCGCCATCAGTTCCCAGGCGCGCTCGATATTGCCCATCTCGGCAAACGCCATCACTGCCCATACCGCCCCGTGAGTGTATTGACCGCCGTTTTCTCGCACGCCGGGCAGATAACCCCGGATGTAGCCAGGATTCGGGCCGTTGCCGTCAAAAGGTGGGGTCAGCAGTTTGATGATGCCGGCCTGGTCGTCCACCAGGTGCTTATCCAGAGATTGCATTGCTTGTGCGCTGCGATCTTTGTCACCCGCACCGGAAAGGATCGACCAACTCTGGGCGATGGCATCAATGCGACATTCTGCCGCTTGGTGTGAACCCAGCGGTTCTCCACTATCGAAGTAACCACGGCGATACCATTCGCCATCCCAGGCGTTGTTGTGCAGGTTGGCGCGCAGTTTTTCTGCTTCCTCGCGGCACAGTTCTGCCAGCTCCAGATCGCCGCGGTGGGTGGCCAGTTTGCCGTAACGTTGCAGAATATAGAACAGGAAGAAGCCCAGCCAAACGCTCTCACCTCGGCCTTCCAATCCCACCATGTTCATTCCATCGTTCCAGTCACCAGCCCCCATTAGCGGCAAACCATGCTCGCCAAAGGTCAGGCCATGCTTCAGCGCCCTGGCCCCGTGCAGATACAGGCTTTCTTGTTTCGAGCTGAGACCAGGCTGTTCATAAGAAGACTCTTCACCCGGTGCCAGTATACGGGCCTCCAGATAACCCACCTGTTCTTCGAGAATCGACGAGTCTTCGGTCGAGTCGAGGTAGTGGCAAATGGCCAGCGGCAACCACAGGTAATCATCGGAGCAGCGGGTGCGCACCCCGTTGCCCTGCGGTGGATGCCACCAGTGCTGGACGTCGCCCTCAACAAACTGGCGCGAAGCACACAGCAGGATCTGCTCACGCATCCGCTCAGGCAAGGCATGCGTCAGGGCCAGGGTATCCTGGAGCTGATCGCGGAAGCCAAATGCGCCGCCGGACTGGTAATAACCGCTGCGTGCGTGAATGCGGCAGGAGAGGGTTTGATACAGCAACCAGCCGTTAGCCAGCAAGTTAACCGCTGGATGAGGCGTACCGATCTGCACCTTGTTGAGGATCTTGTCCCAATGGGCAGCGACCTGCTGCAATTCGTGTTGCAATGCCTCTTCGCTGAGATACTGACGCAGCAGAGATTCGGCTTCGTCGGCATCTTGTCCCAGACCAAGCGCAAACACAAAGCTGCGTTGATCGCCATCGATCATGCTGATGGCCGATTGAACTGCGCCACAAGGATCCAACCCGGCACCGGTCTTGCCGGATAACCGCCGCAGCTTAAGTACGGCAGGAGCGGCCAACGAACCGTTACGGCCAATGAATTCCCGCCGATCGCCAGTGACTGAGCAATGGACGCCGGTAACGCCGAAGAACGCGGTACGTGGCGATCCGCTGCTGGTGTAATGGTTGGTGGCGAGGATGCCACAGCCACCAGGTGGTGTGGCTACGCGGGTGACCACGTGCATCGCCGATTTCTGGCGCAAATCACCGAGGATTAGCTCGGCATAGCCGGTGGTCGAGAGCTTCCGTGTCCGACCAGAAGTGTTGGTGAGCGTCAGCAGGAACAGTTTCACCGGAGCGTCTTTGGCAACCAGCATCGTCAACTGGCTGTCGATACCGCCTTCCCGGTGTTCAAACACGCTGTAACCAAAGCCGTGACGCGTCAGGTAATGACCACGCCCACGGGCGGGCAGCGGCGTTGGTGACCAGACGTGACCACTCTCTTCATCGCGCAGATAGAAAGCCTCGCCGCTGCGATCGCTGACCGGATCGTTATCCCAAGGCGTCAGGCGGTATTCATGCGCATTCTCATACCAGGTGTAGGCTTGGCCACTTTCAGAGATCACCGAACCGAACATCGGGTTGGCGATAACGTTTGACCACGGCGCTGGCGTCACCTTGCTTTCGTTCATGGCGATCACATATTCGCTGCCATCCTCAGAGAACCCGCCAAATCCGTTGTAGAACTGGAGTTTGTCGATGATTGGCAACTGTGGCGAATGCAGATTACGTGGCAGATTGGCCATGGTAGCCAGTTTGGAGGAGGCGGTTGGCGGCCCCAATGGCTGTTGCAGCGTTTGCGGCAGTTGCAACCGTTGGTTGAGCTGCTCCGTCAGGCCACCGCGGCGGTCATCCAGATAGATCCGCGCTACGCTCAGCAGCAAAGTGTGATCTTCCGGTGACATATGTTCACTGGAACGGACGAAGATCCCTCCGGGTTTGTCCGTCAGGGAAGACTCCATCCCGGCGGCGATCAGCCCCATGATCCGATTTTGCAGATCTTGCCGGTAACCACCGGAATCCTCATTGAGGATCACCAGGTCGACCAGCAATCCTTTCAACCGCCAGTAGTTGTGCGCCTGAATGAGCTGTTGCACCAGCCCGATATTCTCACTGTCGGTGACGGACAGCAGCACGATCGGCAGATCGCCGGAAATCGAATAGCCCCACAGGCCTGACTGCCCGCGGCGGTTATTGATGATTTCATTGCTGGCGGCACGCATTTCCTGCGCCGGGAACACCACCGCGCTGGCCAGGCGATTAAACAGATTGGCGTCTTCTTCGTTAGCGTTCAACTGGCGCAACACCACCTGGCTGTGCGACCAGGCGAGTTCGAAAATACGGTCGGCCATATGGCGGTCGCGATACTTCTCCAACATCGCCAGGCTGGTGGCGCGGTCTTCACACACGCCGTAGAAGATATCCAGAGTCAGCGGCACGTTGGGTTCCAGCCGGATCCGCTGACGGATGGCGATGATCGGATCGATCACCGGCCCGGCGCTATTGGTCAGGGGTTGATTCTGATATAGCGCCTGCGGGTTGGCTGCCGTGCGGCCACGGCCGATAAACTTGGCCCGGTCGGTTTCAAAGGAGGTTTTACTGCTGGCACCCTGGACCGACATCATATGCAGCAACCACGGCGATTTCTCTTTCGGCTCACGCGGACGGCGATGGCACAGAATGGCATCCTGTTCCGGCAACAGTTCGGTTTGGACAAACAGATTGCTGAACGCCGGGTGCGCCAAATCGTTGCTGGCCGGGGCCAGCACCACTTCGGCATAGCTGGTGATCTCAATGGTCCGCGGCTGTTTGCCCCGGTTCACCAAGGTTAAGCGCCGCAGTTCGATGTCGTCCTCAGGGGAGATCACCACCTGGGTTTTCACCGACAGTAGCCCCTGCTTGCGTTGGAATTCCGCCCCGGCATCGTTGAAGACCGCGCGATAGCCGCCTTTCTCGGTTTCGCCGGTAGGGTGCCAGGTATTGCTCCACACCTCGCCGGTTTGCGGATCGCGCAGGTAGCAGAACGCCCCCCAGTTATCGCAGGTGGCATCCTCACGCCAGCGGGTCAGCGCCAGATTCTGCCAGCGGCTGTAGCTACCGCCGGTTTGGGTGATCATCAGGTGGTAGTTGGCATTCGACAGCAACTGAACTTCCGGGATCGGTGTATCCACACGGGTGAATTCACGTGCGGCGAAGCTAGCCGGTTTAATCGCGCCTTCATGGGTTTCGAAGTGGCGGCGGGTGCTGTACAGCTCAACCGCATCAGGCACCCGTTCCTGCAACAGCAAACGGGTTGACTGGAAGGCGGGGTAACTGGCAAAGCGTTTCACCATTGGCGCATCCAGCAACAGGTGTGACAGCGCCAGGAAACTCATACCCTGGTGGTGAGCCATATAGGAGCGAACAATGACATACAGCTGCCCCCGGCTGAGGCGTGAAGTGGTGTAGTCCAGTGCTTCATAGAAGCCATAACGGCCCTTGGCACCGTTTTTTTCCAGTTCCACCAGGTTGCTACAGGCACTGTCCGGATCGACAATCAGCGCCATCATGGTGGCGTAAGGGGCGATCACCATGTCGTCACCCAGTCCACGCCGCAGCCCTAAACCCGGCACACCAAAGGCGTGATACTGGTAGTTTTGCAAAGCGTCAAAGCCGAAGTAACCGGACTCGGAAATCCCCCACGGTACGCCGCGCTCTTTGCCCCAGGCAATTTGCCGCTCCACTGCAGAGCGGCACATCTGTACCAGCAACGTATCGGGATAGGCAGGCATCACCAGTTGCGGCATCAGGTACTCAAACATCGAGCCGCTCCAGGACATCAGCGCTGGCTCCTTGTCGATCACCGTAAACAGCCTGCCTAAGGCAAACCAGCTCCGTTGTGGAATTTGGTTGGTGGCAATGGCGACATAGTTGGTCAGGCGGATTTCCGAGGCCAGCAGATCGTATTTACCACTGTCGGCACGGTTTTGATCGCAGTTGAAACCGACGGTCAGCAAATGGGTGGCTTCGTCATACAGGAAGCTGAAGTCCATTTGCGCCATTGCTGTCAGGCGTTGGGCCAGCTGAGCCAACTGTTCCAGGCGTTCCCTTGCCAATTGCTGTACGGTATCCAACTGCGTTTGCTGTTCTGTCGACAACGTCAGTTGTTTAGGTGGGTTGGCCAGCCAATGCAAACCAGGGATTTGTTCCAGCTCCGGCATGCTGTCGCTCAGCCAGCCAAACCATAATGCCCATTCGGCGCACAGTTCGTTGAGCTGCTGGTGCAGGTTGCCGGCCCAGCGTTTGACCTCGTCACCCTGTTGCAGAGCGGGGTCCTGCAATCCATTACAGTGGTTACGCATTTCATTGAGTTCAGCCTGTAGTGCCGCCGGATGGGCGTTCTGCGCCTGTTCCCAGTGTTTGCGCAGTTTGGTTAATCCTTTCGGTGCGGCGTTACCCCAGTGTTGCTCCAGTATCAGCAACGTATCTTCTAATCCGGCCAGAATACGGGCTGGCTCGATAACTGGCTGCATGGCTAACCCTGGCAGGCCCGCGCTCAGGGTTAGCAGATGGCCCGCGAAATTACCGCTGTCCACGCTGGAAACATACCGTGGATTCAGAGGTTCCAGAGTGCGCGTGTCGTACCAGTTGTACAGGTGACCACGGTAATGCTCCATGCGATCGAGCGTATTCAGCGTCAGGGTAATACGCTGCAAGGCCGAACTGAGGGTGATATAGCCGAAGTCATAGGCGGTAAGGTCGGCCAACAGCGCCAGCCCGATATTGGTGGGTGACGTGCGATGTGCCACCACCGGCTCTGGAATTTCCTGGTAGTTATCCGGCGGCAGCCAGTTTTCCTGCTGGTTGACAAAGGTGGCAAAAAACTCCCAGGTTTCTCGGCTGCTCTGGCGCAGGAAACGGCGCTGGCGATCGTCGATGGCCGTTTTGCTGCGCTGTGGCTCCAGGCTAAGCGAATAAAGCAGGTACGGCGACAGGATCCACAAGGCGGCCAGCGGGATAGCGGCTAACAGCGCTACCGGGCTGGAAAAAGCGGCCAATAGCAACAGTGCAACACCTGCCAACGGGTTGATCCACAGGTTACGATAAAAATTCGCCAGCGTGACGGTCAGGTGGTGTTTGGATTGGTCGAAGCTGGTCCACTCTTGCAGATTGCGTTTGCTGATCAACAGACGCCACAGGGTGATACCAATGGCCTTTAGGCTGAACCAGGCTTCATGAGGTAGCTCGGCCAGACGCAGGCCAATCTGAGACAGCCGATGCAGTGAGCCCTTCAGTGCCAACTGCAAGTGCTGAATAACAGGCCGACGCGGGGGCTTACGCACCACATCCTGCAACAGCGCCAGTAGCGTAGGCAGCAGCAGAATAATGGCGAACACCGCCAACCAGTATGGGGTATCCGGTAGCCAGGTTAAGCCAAAGAACAACAGCAACAGAAAGCAGGGGGCTACCAGGCTGCGGCGTAGGTTATCGAACAGTTTCCAGCGCGACAGGGGGCTTAATGGGTTAGCGGCCCGCGAACCGTCTTCGGTGATGACCCGGGGCAACAGCCAGTTAAACAGCTGCCAATCGCCGCGGATCCAGCGAGTACGGCGGGCAACATCGACCAGATAGTTGCTTGGATACTGCTCATAGAGCAAGACATCGCTCAATAAACCGGAACGGGCATAGCAGCCTTCCAGCAGATCGTGGCTTAACACCAGGTTTTCCGGGCAGGTGCCCTTCAGGCTGTGGGAGAAGACGTCAACATCATAAATCCCTTTGCCGATAAACGAGCCTTCGCCAAACAGATCCTGATAGATATCTGAAGCCATCTGGGTATAAGGATCGTTGCCCGGCGTGCTGCTGCACAGGGCAGCATAACGGCTCTGACCATAAGCAGGGATCTCTTCGGCCATGCGGGGTTGCAGGATGGCATAACCCTCCACCACTCGCTGCAGTTTGGCATCATACTGAGGTTGATTCAGGGGATGGGCCATAGCGGCGATCAGCCGGTGTGCGGTTTCACGCGGTAGCACGGTATCGCTGTCCAGGGTGATCACGTATTTGACGTTTTTCAGCACCTCCAGCCCTTGGCCAACCTGAGTGGTAAACGCATTGCCACGGTTACGCAGCCAGTCGTTCAGCGCGTTCAACTTGCCACGTTTACGCTCCAGCCCCATCCAGCTCTGCTGTTTTTCATTCCATTGGCGATCGCGATGGAACAGGAAAAAGTGGCTTGGCCCTTCGCAGGCATACTTTGCATTGAGCTCGTTCATCTTTTGGGTGGCATAGGCCAGCAGTTCGGTATCGTCGGGCTGCTGTTGCCGGGGCGAGTCATTGAAGTCGGTGAGCAGGGCAAAATGCAGGTGTTTAATGGCGTTGCCCAGATAACAAACTTCCAGCGTGTTGATCAACTGGTCAATGCCGGACTTGCTGCTTATCAGCGTGGGAATGGCAACCAGCGTACGGAACTCTGCCGGGATACCACAGGAAAAATCCAGCCTTGGCAACGGCTGCGGAGAACGGCTGCGGGTGGTGACCTCACTGAGCAGGCTGATGACGAACTGAGCGAGCACCATCCCTAATGGGAACAGCAAGATCAACAACCCCCAGGTGAGTCCGGTTTGATGGGCATGGCGTAACAGCAAAGCCCAGCAGGCCGTCGTGAGCAGGCTGATGCTGCCCAGCCAGGAAAGCAGTGGGGATTGGCTGAGCGCCTGACGGATGCGCGTAATACGGCTAAGCCGCACGTCAAGCTGTTGCTCTAACTGCGTGCGGCCATGGTCAATCAGGTAATAGCCGATGTGATGAGTGCGTGGATCGTTGCGGGGGTCTTCGGCGGCGATCCGTGCCATATTCAGAGCGTGTTGTGCGACCTCCACCTCGTTGTGAGAACAGTGGCGAGCCAGCCTCTCGATCACATGGCGATAGTTGTCACGGGTATCGAAATGCATTAAAGGATAAACCCCGGTGGGGTCTTCGCGCAGCGTCTGATCGACCTTGCTCATGGTCTCAACAAATTCTGCCCAATCCATTTCACTCAGTTGCCGCAGGCCGGCGATACTGTTGCTGACGGAAAGTTGGCTGACCGCCAGTTGCTGGTTGAAACGATGGATAAGCTCATCGGAGGTCAGGCTGACTTCGGCCAGGCGTTGCTCAACCCAGGTCAGCGGTAGCGCCAGCATGGTGCCGTGCCCCTGCAGACGACGCACCAGTTCTGCCACGAAGGCGCTGGTGCGGGGCGGGTTGGAGCGCGCCATATCGGCAATCACAATGATCAGGTTGGCCGGATCGTTTTCCGCCGATTCCAGCATTTTGGTCACCCAACTATCGGCCAGGCTGCGTTCTTCCTGTGCCTGAGCCACTTCTACCGCCACGCGGCGCAGGTTTTCAATGAGTGCCAGCCTCAGCATACCCGGTAGCGCCCACAGCTCGCCCAGGGTCAGATTGGCCTCTTTTTGGTAGGCGGCAATATAGCGCGTCAGGCTCTCGGCATCCCATCGCCCGTCGCCATGAGCAATGGCTTCGGTGGCGATATCGAAAATTCGTGGGCAATTGTGCGGGGCGGTTAACTGTGGCAGCCCACGGCCGAAGGTTTTCGGCAAATGGTGCCGAACGACGCGGATCTGCTCCTCGATAAGATAAAAGTTATCCAGCAGCCAGTCGCCCGCCGGGGTCATGGTGTTTTTCTTGTCGTTGCTCAGCCTGCGGCAACTGTCCGTTAATACCTGCTCGTTGTTATCGAGACGTTTGAGCAAATAGTAGGGCGTTTTATGGGTTGCCAGCTTATGGGAGCGTGCCAGGCGCTGGCCATAGCGTTCCATTTGGTCGACCGAAAACAGCTCTGCCTTGATGTTGCTGGCGGGAGGGGTTTCGGCCGTGGCACGGTTATGCCGTAAGGGCAACCGAGCCACTTTGGGGTGTCGGCGCTGCTTCTTTAACCAATTGATAAGCATTTCTTTCACGCAAAAAGCTCCTTACATCTGACCCAAAGGACAGCGGGTTAATACCGTTGGGAGGCTGTGAACATCTTGATTTAACTATCGATTTGATATGACAAGATTTCACTGCGGCAGGAACATGACGTCTAAGTATAGTTCCGCCGCGCGCGTGTGGTTGTTTTTTAATCTTAAACTTTAATTTTAATAAATAATTAGCGACGCAAGGTATGGGTTAATAGACGCTATTTTTCCGCCCGTGAGGGTTGATTTACCGTATAATTCCCCACATAGCGTTTGGTTAATGAGGTGGCAGTGGAACAACTTTCGGGAGTGCTGCGGCGGTTACGTCAGCAGCTTGGGCACGATTTTCCCCGTGAAGCCGGATTTCGGCAGTTAACTCTGGTGGTTCCCGGCCATCTGAGCGATATGTTGCTGGAGTGGCTGGCGGCGCAGGTGCTGTTTCCTCAATTCTACTGGCGTCATCGCGAAGGGCGGCAGGAGGCGGCGGTGTGCGGCGCTTTGCGGCAGTTTTCACACCCTTCAATGGCGCAGGCATTCGTGAATGCCTATCCTGCGGCCCGTTTGTGGGGGCTGACTGCCTTTGACGGTGACGCCCAGCTGTTTTTGCCGCGCCTGGAAATTCTCAACCGCCAAGGCAAGTGTGAACTGACGCTAAACCTGTTTTCTGAACAAGCATTGAGTGATGATGCCCAAGCGGCGCTTGCCTGGCTTGAAAATCTGCTGGTAACCAAACCGATCGAGAATTTACAGGTGAAAGTGCTGTCGGTGCAGCATCAGCCGGAACGTTCCGGGTGGGAAATCATGCTGCGCGATGCGCTGAAGGCGATAAATCGGCAGCAGATGGATAAGGTGGTTTTGGCGCGCAGCTCGGTGTTGACGCTGGAGAGTCCGTTGTTTGCTCCTGCGATGATGGCCGCCAGCCGCAGGGTGAATCACCAATGCTACCACTTTATGCTGCGCTTTGATGCACATTCCGCATTTCTTGGCTCCAGCCCGGAAAGATTGTACCTGCGTGAGGGAAAACATTTGCTGACTGAAGCGTTGGCGGGGACGGTTGCCAACCATCCCGATGAGCGGCAAGCCCAGGCACTGGCCCAGTGGTTGCGGCAAGACGGCAAGAACCAACAGGAAAACCTGCTGGTGGTTGATGATATCTGTCAGCGTTTGCAAGGCGGTGCCAGAGCGGTCGATGTGTTGCCACCAGAGGTGGTGCGGTTGCGCAAGGTACAGCATCTGCGGCGGCGTATTGAAGGGCAACTGAACCAGGGTGATGATGCCGATTGCCTGCAACGGCTGCAACCGACGGCTGCGGTCGCCGGGCTGCCGCGCCAGGCCTCGCTAGAGTTTATCCGCCAGCATGAGCCTTTTTCCCGCGGTTGGTATGCCGGCTCTGCGGGTTATCTCTCTGCGTCACAGGCGGAGTTCTGCGTTGCGCTGCGTTCCTGCCAGATCGAGGATGCTCGTGTTGAGCTGTATGCCGGGGCGGGGATTGTGGCCGGTTCCGATCCGGCGCAGGAGTGGCAAGAGATCGAAAACAAGGCGGCGGGCTTGCGCACGCTGTTGCAGTCAGAACATTCTGGGCCGGTACATTGAGCAGGCCGATCTTCGTGTGTAAACTTGTTGTGTTTTATATGTTTCTTTTTTGTTCTCTTTCGGGGCGCTATTGGGCATTGATGGGTCGAAATTGATTTATTGCAGGCCACCTGCCACAGGGAAATACGGCGTTTTTGCGCCAGCGCAAAAGCCGTAAAGATAATTACTTATATAATTCAGAGTTATGATCCCCGGTTCGCTACCTCGTTTGGGTAGGCTTCGGCGCGTAACCTCTGTTTACTACTGATGAGCGAAATATGTCGACAAGTGTTTTTAATCGCCGGTGGGCGGCGTTGTTGCTGGAAACGCTGGTCCGCCATGGAGTGCGGCATGTCTGTATCGCTCCGGGATCGCGCTCAACGCCTCTGACTCTGGCCGCTGCCGCGAACCGCGCTTTTGTCTGTCATACTCATTTCGATGAGCGGGGCCTGGGCCATTTAGCGCTCGGTCTGGCAAAGGCCACGCGTGAGCCGGTGGCGGTGATCGTCACCTCGGGTACCGCGGCAGCAAATCTTTATCCTGCCCTGATCGAAGCCGGGCTAACCGGGGAGCGGCTGGTGTTTCTCACCGCCGATCGCCCGCCGGAGTTGATTAACTGCGGTGCCAATCAGGCGATCCGCCAAAACGGCCTCTACTCGAGCCACCCTACCTTGAATATCGATTTGCCACGCCCAAGCCCGGATATTCCGGCTCGCTGGCTGGTGTCTACCCTGGACAGCGCGATGGCGCGTCTGCGGCACGGTGCTCTGCATATCAACTGCCCGTTTGCGGAGCCGTTATATGGCGGAGATGAACAGCAGTATGAGCAGTGGTCGGCGGAGCTAGGGGACTGGTGGCAGGATACGCACCCTTGGCTGCGTGAAATGGATCCCCATCGGGTTATTAAGCAGCCGGACTGGTTTTTCTGGCGGCAGAAGCGCGGCGTGATTATTGCTGGCAGGATGGGGGCGGAAGAGGGTGTGCAACTGGCCGAATGGGCGGGCATGCTCGGTTGGCCGCTGATCGGCGATGCCCTCTCGCAAACGGGGCAACCGCTGCCCTGTGCCGACTTATGGTTGGCCAACCCACAGGCCCGCGATCTGTTGGCCAGTGCGCAGGTGGTGGTGCAGTTTGGCAGCAGCCTGACGGGCAAACGCCTGCTACAGTGGCAGGAGCGCTGCCAGCCGGAGGAGTTCTGGCTGATCGACGATCTGCCTGGGCGCCTCGATCCTGCGCATCATCGTGGCCGCCGTATTCGCTCTACCGTTGGCGAGTGGCTCGATCTGCATCCGGCGCAACCTCGCTCACCTTGGGCTGGCGATCTGTCCGCGTTGGCGGATGATGCCCTCGACGCGACGTCGCAATACCTGGTTAACCGGTTTGGTGAGGCGCAACTGGCCCATCGCCTGCCTGAGCTGTTGCCAGAGAACGGCCAGCTGTTTCTCGGCAATAGCCTGATTGTGCGCCTGATCGATGCCTTAACCCAGTTGCCTGCCGGTTATCCGGTGTTCAGCAACCGCGGGGCCAGCGGTATCGACGGCCTAATCTCCACCGCGGCTGGGGTCCAGCGCGCCACAGCCAAGCCGACGTTGGCCGTGGTAGGCGATCTCTCCGCGCTATACGATTTGAATGCCCTGGCTCTGTTGCGCCAATGTTCGGCGCCCACGGTGCTGATCGTGGTGAACAACAATGGCGGGCAGATTTTCTCGCTGTTGCCAACGCCGGAACCTGAGCGCCAGCGGTTTTACTGTATGCCGCAGGATGTGGAGTTCAGCCAGGCGGCAGCCATGTTCCAGCTTGATTATGCTTGCCCGGAAAACTGGGGGCAGTTGCAGCAGGCAGTGGAAAAAGCCTGGCGTCACAGCGGAGCCACGCTGATTGAGTTGCAGGTGCCGCCGAGCGATGGCGCAGAAACCTTGCAACATCTGGTACAAAAAATGGGGGCAAACTGATGCTGGCTTCCCGCGTGCTACAACAAGGTGAAAGCCAGCGGCCATGGTTGATCTGGCTGCATGGTCTGCTAGGGAACAACAATGAGTGGCGGGTGATCGCCTCGCGTTGTGAACAGTGGCCCTCGCTGGCGATTGATTTACCCGGCCATGGCGATTCTGCCGATCAATCCTGCCTGGACTTTGCCGACGTCAGCAGGCAAATCACCGCTACGCTGCAGCAGCATAATATTGAGCGTTACTGGCTGGTGGGCTATTCACTCGGTGGGCGCATCGCCATGTACCATGCTTGCTGCGGAGAAGCACAAGGGCTGCAAGGTATTGTGATCGAGGGTGGTAATCCTGGATTGGAGAACGAGGATTTACGTGCCCAGCGGCGTGCCCATGATGCCGCCTGGGCGAACCGTTTCCGCACCGAACGCATCAAAACGGTATTGGCCGACTGGTATCTCCAACCGGTCTTTGCCAACCTCAGCCCGATACACCGCGAGGCGCTGATCGCCGCCCGTGCAGATAATCATGGTCCGGCCATTGCCGATATGCTGGAGGCGACTTCCCTCGGGCGGCAACCTTGGCTGGTGCCGCAATTACAACAGTTGGCACTGCCAGTGATGGTGTTATGCGGTGCCGACGATCACAAGTTTCAGGCGTTGGCGCGTGATGCCGGTTTGCCATTGCAAACCGTGCCAGAGGCGGGTCATAACGCTCATCTGGCCAATCCGGCAGATTTTGCCGCCGCGCTCGATGCATTTCTTGCTAAAAAAGGAACCAAACATGCTGTATCCCAATGAAGAACAACTGTACGCCGCGATCGACTGGCAGGACTGCTCGGGTGATTTCGAAGACATCCTGTATCACAAGTCCAGCGATGGCATTGCCAAAATCACCATCAACCGCCCGCAGGTGCGTAATGCCTTCCGCCCGCATACGGTGAAGGAAATGATTGAGGCGATGTCGAACGCGCGCTATGACGACGGCATCGGCACCATCATTCTTACCGGTGCCGGGGATAAAGCCTTCTGTTCCGGTGGCGATCAGAAAGTGCGCGGTGACTACGGCGGCTATCGTGATGATAGCGGCGTGCATCACCTGAACGTGCTGGACTTCCAACGTCAGATCCGCACCTGCCCTAAACCGGTAGTGGCGATGGTGGCCGGATACTCCATCGGCGGCGGTCACGTGCTGCATATGATGTGCGATCTGACCATTGCGGCCGATAACGCCATCTTTGGCCAGACCGGGCCGAAAGTCGGCTCCTTTGACGGCGGCTGGGGGGCTTCCTACATGGCGCGCATCGTAGGCCAGAAGAAGGCCCGTGAGATCTGGTTCCTGTGCCGCCAATACGACGCCGCTGCGGCGCTGGATATGGGCCTGGTGAATACCGTGGTGCCGTTGGCCGATCTGGAAAAAGAGACCGTGCGCTGGTGCCGTGAGATGTTGCAGAACAGCCCAATGGCCCTACGCTGCCTGAAAGCCGCACTGAACGCCGACTGCGATGGTCAGGCCGGGCTGCAAGAGCTGGCGGGTAACGCCACCATGTTGTTCTATATGACCGATGAAGGTCAGGAAGGGCGCAACGCATTTATCGAAAAACGCCAGCCTGACTTCAGCAAATTCAAGCGTAACCCGTAATGACGGCACTAACCCGTGTTGCTGCGATCTATCGCTATAGCCTGCCGATGGAGGCGGGCGTGGTGCTGCGCAACCAGCGGCTGAAAACCCGAGATGGCTTGCTGATCCACCTGCAACAGGATGGGCAGCAAGGATGGGGGGAAATTGCCCCCTTACCGGAGTTCAGCCAGGAGACACTCGACCAGGCGCAGCAGGCTACTTTGGCCTGGGTGCAGGCTTGGGTTGCGGGCGAACTGCCTGTGCAGAGCGAGTGGCCATCGGTGGCCTTCGGTACCAGCTGCGCGCTGGCGGAAATGGCCGGGCAGTTGCCAACGCAGGCAGACTATCGCAAGGCGCCGCTGTGCACTGGCGATCCCGACGAGCTGTTCGACCTGTTGGCCGCGCTGCCGGGGGAGAAAGTGGCCAAGGTGAAGGTGGGGATGTATGAGGCGGTGCGGGATGGCATGGTCGTCAATGTCCTGTTGGAAGCCCTGCCTGACCTCAAGCTAAGGTTGGATGCCAACCGCAGCTGGAGCCGGGCCAAAGCGGACGGCTTTGCCAAATACGTTAACCCAGCGTGGCGCGATCGCATCGCGTTTCTGGAAGAGCCCTGCAAAACCCGTGACGAATCACGTGAGTTTGCCCAGGCAACCGGTATTGCCATCGCCTGGGATGAAAGCGTGCGTGAAGCCGATTTTGTCGTGCAGGCCGAGCCGGGGGTGGCAGCGATTGTGATCAAGCCGACGTTGGTGGGGAGCCTGGCCCGCTGCCGTGAACTGGTCATGCAGGCGCATCAGGCCGGATTGGTGGCGGTGATCAGTTCCAGCATTGAGTCCAGTCTGGGGTTGACGCAGCTGGCGCGCATCGCGCATTGGCTGACGCCGCAAACGGTGCCAGGTTTGGATACGTTGAACCTGATGCAGGCCCAGTTGATACGCAACTGGCCAGAGAGCACCTTGCCGTTATTGGGCATTGATACCTTGGAGTGTGTATGGCGCAGTTGAGTGATTGGCCGTGGCGGCATTGGGCCAAACAGCGCCCGCAGTCGACCGCGGTGATCTTTGAACACCAGCCGGTCAGTTGGCTGATGTTGCAACGGCAGGTAGAAGTGCTGGCTGCCGACTTTCAGCGCCAGGGCGTATTACCCGGTAGCGGCGTGCTGCTGTGTGGGAAAAACAGCTATCCGCTGCTGTTGGCCTATCTGGCGCTCTTGCAGTGTGGTGCGCGCCTGCTGCCGCTCAATCCGACGCTGCCGGCGCCGATGCTGGCGGCTTTGCTGCCGGATCTGGATATCGATTTTGCTTTCAGCCCGGACGGATTACCTGAGTTGCCCCCTGGCGCGATCGTCTTGTCGCCGCCGGGCGTTGATGAGTGCCACTTGCAGTTGCTGCCGTGGGATGAACAAAGACTGGCAACGTTGACGCTGACTTCCGGCTCCAGCGGCTTGCCAAAAGCCGCCGCCCATAGCTATGCCGGCCACCTTGCCAGTGCTGATGGCGTGTTGCAACTGCTGGAGTTTCAGCCACAGGATAGCTGGCTGCTCTCGCTGCCGCTGTTTCACGTGTCTGGTCAGGGTATTATCTGGCGCTGGCTGGCGGTGGGGGCACAGCTTGTGGTGCGTGAAATGCAACCTTTGGCCGATGCGCTGGCGGGATGCACCCATGCTTCGCTGGTGCCCACTCAACTTTGGCGCCTGCTGTCTGAACCGATGGCCAAGCATGCGCTAAAAGAGGTGTTGCTCGGCGGGGCGATGATCCCGGTGTCACTCACCCAGCAGGCCGAGGCGGTAGGGATCCACTGCTGGTGCGGTTATGGTTTGACGGAGCTGGCTTCAACGGTTTGCGCCAAGCGTGCCGACGAGCTGCCCGGCGTTGGGGCACCTTTACCAGGCCGTGAAATACGCCTGGTGGATCAGGAAGTCTGGATCCGCTCCACCAGCCTGGCGCTGGGTTATTGGCTGCGGGGCGGGCTAGTGCCCATTACCGACGATCAAGGATGGTTCCATACCCGCGATCGTGGCGCGATGGAGCAGGGTGAACTGCGTATTATTGGCCGGCTGGATAACCTGTTCTTCAGCGGCGGGGAAGGCGTTCAGCCGGAAGATGTGGAACGCGTTTTTGCCGCGCATCCACAGGTGTTGCAGGTGTTTATCGTACCGATTGACGATGCGGAGTTTGGCCAACGGCCGGTAGCGGTGGTCGATCTGGAAGGCGAGTTGACGCTGGAAGGGTTAATGCTTTGGGCGCAGGACCGGCTGGCGAACTTCCAGCGGCCGATTGCCGCATTGGCGTTGCCCGACGAGCTAAAAAACGGCGGCATCAAGATTTCACGCCGTCGTCTACAACAGTGGGCGAGTAGCCAACTGCAGGCATAACCTGTAGCGTTGCGAAAAAAGGCCGCCTGAGGGCGGCCTTGCTATTGGTGTAAAAAATTATTTCAGGCCCAAGGCCTTGGCTACGCCGTTACCGTAATCGGGATGTACCTTGGTGAACAGCTCAACCTGACGGCGTTGGATCTGTTCTGGCACCTGCGACAGTTCACCGGCGATACGGGTGAACATACGTTGGTGCTCCTCGGCACTCAGCAGATTGAACAGCGCGCGCGGTTGGCTGTAGTAATCGTCGTCTTCACGATGATTCCAGTGATCGGCGGCACCTTCTATGCTCAATGGTGGTTCGCTGAAATCTGGCTGCTCCTGGAACACCCCAAAGCTGTTTGGCTCATAGGTTGCGCCATTGCCGCTGTTACCATCTACACGCATCGCCCCATCGCGATGGTAGTTATGGAACGGGCATTTGGCACCGTTGACCGGGATTTGGTGATGGTTGACGCCCAGGCGGTAGCGGTGTGCATCGCCATAGGAGAACAGACGGCCCTGCAACATTTTATCCGGCGAGAAGCTCACGCCAGGCACCACGTTGGCCGGGTTCATGGCCACTTGTTCTACTTCGGAGAAGTAGTTATCCGGATTGCGATTCAGCTCGAAGAAGCCGACATCGATCAGCGGGTAGTCGCCATGTGGCCAGACTTTGGTCAGGTCAAACGGGTTATACGGGGTTTGTGACGCTTCATGCTCTGGCATGATCTGGATTTGCAGTTTCCAGCGCGGGAAGTCACCGTTCTTGATGGAGTCGAACAGATCGCGCTGCGAACTTTCACGATCTTTGGCGATGATGGCTTCTGCTTCATCGTCCATCAGGTTTTCGATGCCTTGCTCACAGCGGAAGTGGAATTTGACCCAGAAACGCTCGTTATTGGCATTGATAAAGCTGAAGGTGTGGCTGCCGAAGCCGTGCATATGACGGTAGGATTTAGGCAGGCCACGGTCGCTGAAGTCGATGGTCAACTGGTGCAGTGATTCAGGCAGATGGGAGAAGAAGTCCCATTTATATACCGGATTGCGCAGGTTGGTGTGCGGATCGCGTTTTACCACGTGGTTCAGGTCAGGGAATTTCAGTGGATCGCGCAGGTAGAACACCGGGGTATCATTACCGACCAGATCCCAGTTACCTTCTTCGGTATAGAATTTCATGGCAAAGCCGCGGATATCACGTTCGGCGTCGGCAGCCCCGCGCTCACCGGCAACGGTAGAGAAGCGGACGAACATTTCGGTTTGCTTACCAATCTCAGAGAAGATTTTTGCGCGGGTGTACTTGGTTATATCGTGGGTGACGGTAAAGGTGCCGTAAGCTCCGGACCCCTTGGCGTGCATACGACGCTCTGGGATCACTTCGCGGTCAAAGTGGGCCAGTTTTTCCAGGAACCAAACGTCTTGAAGTAGCATCGGGCCGCGTTTACCGGCGGTGATCACGTTATTATTATCAACAACGGGTGCGCCAGCCGCAGTAGTTAATCCTTTCTTGCTCATCAATTGCTCCTTACTGTGTAGCAGTTAAGTTGAAAGCTCAGCTTCGGGTGCTGTAGATCTTCATCATATTGACTAAATGAAAAGGCCAGCCCTGCTGACCTCCATCAAAGGCACTACTAGTTGTAGACTTATTCTCAGTCCTCGGCAAATAGGTAGCACTTATCGTTGTAATTTTGGGGTAACTGATTGGTATTTGTTTACAGTTTATTGAAAAATGAACGGGTTATCGCTTTAAATTTTCCGGAAACTGATGACAATTCGGTTACACTTACCCGCGTGTTTTTCCGGTGACAGACATCATCACTCCTTGATGATGAAGAATGAAAAGGATCAATAATGAACAAAACTTTAGTCGCGTGTGCAGCAGGTTTGCTGTTTGTGGCTGGCTCTGCCAATGCGATCAGCGTGAGCGGTGAGGCAGGGGAATATTACACCAACCTGGGCGTCGGCTTGGGAGGCACAACAGCGGGCCTGGGGATCAACGGCAACTGGATCCGTAGCGATCATGATGGTGATATCGGGAGCCTGGGGCTGAGCTTCGGCCTGCCGGTTGGGCCTTTGACGGCCACCGTGGGCGGCAAGGCCATTTATCTTAGCCCGAAAGATGGCAAAGATGGTGGGGCATTGGCATTAGGAGGCGGTCTGCAATGGGATCTCAACCGCTATCTTAGCCTGTATGGCGAAGGCTATTTTGCGCCGGAGTCTTTGACCAGCGGGGCAAAAGCCTACAACGAAGCTAATGGCGGGGTGCGCTTAAACGTGCGTCCGTTCAATGTGGATGTCGGTTATCGTTACATCAACATCGAAGGTAAAGACGGCAACCGCGACAACGCGATAGCCGATGGCCCTTATATCGGTGTGGGCGTGGGCTTCTAATCCTGCCTGCTATTAAACGGGCGCCGCATATGCTGCGCCCATTTTTTTCTGTCAGCCGATGGCCGGTAACAGGCCGCTGGCAATGCTGATCTGAATGGCGATCACCGCCACCCCACAGACAAACACCAACGCCAACGCTGGCGTTCCGCCCCAGACTCGATAGCTGGCCTGATGCCGCCGCCGAGTCTTCCAGACCAGCAATGAAGGCAGCAACAGGGCGAGAACGGACAGCGCAATAGCCGCGAACCCGAGTGCCAGCACAAAACCGCGTGGATAGAACAGCGCAAATGCCAATGGCGGCAGGAAGGTGATGGCACCGGTCTGCAAACGGCCCCGCACGTTATCCTGGCGTTTGAACAGATCGGCCAGGAAGTCGAACAACCCGAGTGAAACCCCCAGGAACGAGGTTGCCAGCGCCAAATCGGCAAACAGGTGCACCGCCAGCTCGACATGAGGCGACGCAACCACGTCACGCACCGCTTGCAGTAAACCGTTCAGCCCGGCCTGTTGTGCCAGAATGCCGACAAAGGTGGTGGAACTGATGCTGCCCAGCGTCGCCAACTGCCAGAAGATATAGGCCACTAACGGGATGGCACTGCCGATGATAAAGATCCAACGCAGCTTGCGGATGTTACCGCCCATATAGTTGACGATGCTGGGTACGCTGCCGTGGAAACCAAACGAAGTGAAGATCACCGGGATGGCCGAGAGCGCCAGCCCTTGTTCCAGCGGGAGCGTCAGCAGGTTGGTTTGCTGGATGTGCGGCATCATCAGGCCAAGCATGACGATCAGGAAAATCGACTTGGCGGTAAACAGAATACGGTTGAACAGATCCACCGAATGGGTGCCGATGCAGACGATCCCCCCTGCGACCAGGGTGAACAGCAGCACGCCGAGGTAAGTCGGGAAGTCCTGAGACGTCCACTGGCTGATGCTGACAGCCAGCAGTTCGCCAGCGCCGCTGATATAGGCCGCGGTCAGCGCATACATCAAGAACATCATGCTGAAACTGGTAAGCCACTGACCACCGCCGCCCAGATAACGTTTGGCCAGCGTTCCCAGACCGGTGTCCGCCTGCTCATGCTGATAAACTTCGACCAGCAACAGCGCGGTATAGCACATCAATAACCACAGCCCGACCAGCAGTGCCAGCGTTACGCCAAAACCCACGCCAGCCGCCGCCAGGGGCATAGCCAGCATCCCTGCACCAATGGTGGTGCCTGCCACGATAAAAACACTGCCCAGCGTGCGATTCTTCACGTTTTTCTCTGCTATTGGATAATTTAGGGGCGTTTTCGGGACCCTATTTTTAGTGCGGCAGAATAGTTGATTGCCGATTTTGTGTCAAACCGACGTTACGTCTGATGTACATGTAAGTTTACGATTGTGAGTGAGGCCGCGGCGGTATCAGAAGGGGGCTCTCTGTCCAGTCAGTTCATTAGCGAGCCAGCCCGCTGCTTTGTCGCTTCGCTTCTGTGTTCCGCCAGACTGATACCGAAAGACAGCAGTAAGGCGATGGCGGCGATGCCTCCGGCCAGCCAGAGGTTGGCGGTCATGCCAAGTTCATCCACAACTTGGCCACCTGCCCATGCCCCCAATGCAATGCCGATATTGAATACGCCCACATACAGTGCGGTAGCAATCTCTACGGCTCGCGGTGCGACTTTCATTGTCCATGTCATTAGACCGACTGATACACCGCCATAGGCCAGCCCCCAAACTAGCAGTACCACTCCACCGCTGATGTAGGAGTCACCAATGGTCAGGAATAGCACCGGAGTGAGCAGTAGGCCCATCGAGACCGCTATCAAGGTCAGGGACGTGCACCGCGCCGCGATGATACCTGCCAAGAAGTTGCCAACAATGCCTGCAAAGCCGTAGGCGAAAAGCAGTGCGCTAATCCATTGCGAATCGAATCTCGGTACTGACAGCAGTAACGGGCGCACGAAGGTAAAGACCATGAAGTGGCTGGCTACCAGCAGTAACGTCAGAAATAACCCGACTTGCAGCTTCCGATTACCGAGTTGTTTGCCGAACTGGCGTAGGGTAGCCGAACTGGCAACGGGGAGTGCAGGAACGACGGCAAGATGCAAAACCAACACCGACACGCTAAGCAACGCCATACTGCCAAAAGCCCAGCGCCACCCTACAAAGTCACCGACCAGCGCTCCGAGTGGAACCCCAAATACAGAAGCGGCCGCTACACCACCAAAGATAATGGAGGTTGCCAATCCGATGGAGTTATCAGGAACAAGCCGGGAAGCCAAGCCACCTGCGATAGCCCAGACTCCCCCCATACAAAAGCCGACGAGAACACGAGCAGCCAGCATCCAAGCCATGTTCGGTGCCAATGCCGATACAATGTTGGCTATAGCCAGTAGGCCCAGTAATCCGCACAGGATCCTGCGCCGATCCATACCACCAGATGCAATCACCACCAGCGGCGCGAACAAGGCCGCCAGCACTGCTGGCAGAGAGATCATCTGGCCTGCAGTGCCAGTGGATATCTCCAGAGTGTCGGCAATCGGTGTCAGCAGGCCGACCGGTAGCATTTCCGTCGTGACCACCGAAAAGGTGGCAAGACCTATGGCGGTGACGGCCAACCATTGGTGTCGGGTAGACGTTTGAGGCGTAGTACTTGAAGATTTATCCATAGTTAAGCTCCTTGTGAGTAGGGAAAACAGGTAGTGCCCATATCACGCGGCATTTGGTACGGATGAGTCACGCAGGCGCTGACTCCCCCAAAGAGCGACCAACAGCACCAAAGCGCCCGCGCACAGGGCTATAACAAATCCAGCACGCGCACCGCTTTCATTAACAACCTGGCCGGATACGGCTGCTCCCAGCGCAACCCCGACATTTAGAGCGGCCAGCAGCCATGTCATGCCTTCCGTCAATTGGCGCTTCGGTACCTGGCGTTCGATAAGCGACATTGCCACGATCATCGTTGGCGCGAAAAACAGACCTGCTACGAACACCACAGTGGCTAATGTGGCAATGTTGCCTGCCAGCAGCAGGGGCAGCGTTGTCACAGCTGTCGCCAGCCCACCCAGCAACAGCAGGCGGGATAATGGGATAGGTAACTTGAGTGCGCCAAACAGCAGACCTGACAGGCATGATCCTACGGCATAGGCAGATAGAACCAGACTGGCCGCCGCGGGTTGCCCCAGTTGCTCGGCGAAGGCCACGCTGACGATATCAACAGTGCCGACGATGATACCCATCGCCATCATCAGCAGTGCCAGCAATCGCACGCTCGTCAATTTGATGACAGATCCTGGCAGGCCCGAAGTAGCGTCATGTGTTTTGACCAACGGTTCGGTGCTGCGCTGTGCGATCAGGGCCAGCACTCCTATGGGGAGAAGTATCGCCGCCGCTAATGGGCCAGCTTGTGGAAATAGCGCTACGGACAGGCCAACTGACAGCGGCGGCCCGGTGATGAAGGTGACTTCATCGAGCACTGTCTCAAGCGAATAGGCCGTCTGCAAGCGCGGTTGGCCCTGGTAGATAGCTGTCCAGCGTGCCCGCGCTACCGCCGACATGCTGGGCATAAAACCGGCCAGTAAGGCACCTGTGAACAAAGTCCAGTCGGGTGCCAGCCACCAGGAACTGGCGAGTAGAAGCAGTATCCCGATGACGCTGATGGCCGTCGCAGCTGGCAGTACTCGGCTCTGTCCGTGGCGATCCATCAAGCGAGATATCTGTGGCGATAGCAGAGCGTAGGCCAGCACGAAGGTGGCGGATACGGCTCCGGCCAGAGCGAAGCTGCCACGCAGCTGTGACAACATAGTGATGATGCCGATGCCAGTCATCGACAGCGGGAGCCGTGCCAGCATTCCGGCCAGAGCTAAGCTCTTGGTGCCGGGAGCGGTGAACAGTTCTCTATAAGGGTTAGCCATCTCAGTCTCCAGGGGGCGTCGCTTGCCTTAGTGGCATAGCGCGGTGATAATACATACGGCACGTATGAATAGGAGTGTATATTCATACGGAGTGTATGTAAATAAACATACGTAACGTATCTAAAGGGGAACATCAATGGCTCGCCGCACCCGCGCAGAAATGGAAGAAACCCGTGCCACATTGTTGGCAACTGCCCGTAAGGTCTTCAGAGAACACGGCTACGCCGAGACCTCGATGGATGAACTCACCGCGCAGGCGGGCTTGACCCGTGGCGCGCTTTATCATCACTTTGGTGACAAGAAAGGGTTGCTGACGGCAGTGGTGGAACAAATCGACGCCGAGATGGATGCGCGCCTACAACTCATCTCCGACACCGCCGAAGATGCGTGGGAAGGTTTCCTCAGCCGTTGTCGTGCCTATCTGGATATGGCGCTGGAGCCGGAATTCCAGCGCATCGTGCTTCGCGACGCCAGGGCGGTGCTGGGCGGAGCTTCGCCGGACTCGCAACGCCATTGTGTTGAGTCGATGCGGCGGCTGATAGACAACCTTATCCAACAAGGTATCGTCGCTAAGGTCGATCCCCAGGCGCTAGCATCGCTGATCTACGGTAGCTTGGCTGAGGCTGCGTTCTGGATCGCGGACGGTGATGACGGCAATACGCGGCTGGCGGGAAGTGTTGGCGCGCTGGAGCTATTGCTGCGAGGATTGTTGACCAAATCATAAGTTAACGAAACTCCCTGTTCATACTGCTCCCCCTGCCTGTAGCACTATTAGCCGCAGCTATTTGGTGAAAAGTTGGTTACAGGCTTCTATAGTGGTGGGATCTGAACATAAAGGGAGAGGTCAATGTTAAGGGTGGAGATGCTCAGCACTGGTGATGAGGTGCTGCATGGGCAAATTATTGATACCAACGCTGCCTGGCTGGCAGATTACCTGTTCCAGCAAGGCTTGCCGATGAGCGGGCGCGAAACGGTGGGGGATAGCCTTTCTTCGCTGATCGAAATCCTGCAGGAGCGTAGCCATATTGCCGACGTGCTGATCGTCAACGGCGGTCTGGGGCCAACCAGCGACGATCTCAGCGCGTTAGCGGCAGCAAAGGCTTGCGATACCGAGCTGGTCGAACATCCCGAATGGATCGCCCGTATGGAAGCCTACTTTGCGGAACGCGGCCGCCCAATGGCGGCTTCAAACCGTAAACAGGCGCAGATCCCGGCTAATGCGGAAATGCTGGATAACCGCGTTGGTACCGCCTGCGGCTTCGCCTTAACGCTGAATAAGTGCCGGATGTTCTTTACGCCGGGTGTGCCTTCCGAATTTAAAGTGATGGTAGAAGAGCAGATCCTGCCACGCCTGCGCCAGGGTTTTACTCTGCCTGAGCCGCCATTGTGTCTTCGCCTTACCACCTTCGGGACTTCGGAAAGCGACTTGGCTGCTGAACTGGACGGCATGCCTTTGCCGCCGGGTGTCGTACTGGGCTATCGCTCTTCCAGCCCGATTATTGAATTGAAGTTGACCGGTCCACAGGCTCAGCGCGCCGCGATGGAACAAGCCTGGCAGCGAGTGCGACAGGTTGCGGGTGACAATACGATTTTTGAAGGTACGGCTGGGCTACCGGCAGAGCTGACGCAACGCTTACTGCAGCAAAACTTGACGTTGGCGCTGAGCGAGCAATTTACCGCCGGGCTAATCAACCTGCAGTTGCAGAGCGAAGGGGCCCCGCTGGCCGGTGGCGAACTGTTACCGGCACATTGCTCCGAGACATTGGCAACGGTGCTGGCGCGTGCCCAGTCTTTGGCGCAGCTCACCGGTGCGCAGTTGGCGTTGGCGGTGAGCGCCATGGCAGGGGATCGTGTCAGCGTTGCCCTGCATACGCCAAAAGGCGGTATTGGCCAGACGGTGAGCTATCGTGCATCACGTCATGGTCTGCGTTTACGTCAGGAGTCGGTCGCGATGCTGGCGCTGGATATGCTGCGCCGTTGGCTGAATGGCGGCCAGGTTTGCGGCAAAAACGGCTGGCTGGAAATTGTGGAAATTATCGAGTAGAAACATTCCTCAGCAGGTTCAAAACGTAAGGGGCCTCATGCAGTAAAGCGGGCGGTCCCCTACGGTCGAACATGTGCGATCCCTTCCATTTCTGCAAATCTTCACTGGCGCCCCTATCGCCGAGCAACGGCTAGCGGGGAATAGTCGCTATTACCAGAGAGAAACTGGTTGATAGCGCTGATATATCCTCGATGAATTGTTGCTTTTTTGTTTTATTATTGTGCGTGTGTTTTTTTGTAAATACACAGGTATCTTATTGATTATCAATATTAATTAAAAATTATAAGTTAATTATTTACGTTTTTTTATTAACTTTTTATTATTTATAGTTATTGCCTATCAAACTACAGAAATTTACTTGGATTTATGTCTTCCAAAAGCCAGCGTTGGTGATTTACCATTCTGCCCCTCATTTTTATTGCAGCTTTTTATTTCAAATAAATCCAAAAAATTGGAATTAGATTTCTGTTTGTTGGTTTTTCATGGAGGAAGTATCCGAGATAGGGATGGTCAAGGTTGGTTGATCTTAAGAATGGTATTTAAATGAAATTGTTTAAAATGACAACGCTGCCCCTTATTCTGGCTACTTCTGCCGTTTCCCTTCCTGTGATGGCAGCGGAAACGGCCCAAATTATGGTGAAAGGGTCCATCGTTCCTACCGCATGTTCGATCTCTGTTGCTGGCTCGGCAGACTTCGGCAATTTGACCGAAAATGAACTGAAAGAGAAAAGCAAAGTGCTTAATGCTTACCAGCTAGGCTATAAGCCCGTTAATTTTGATATTCAATGCAACTCAGCAGCAAAAGTGGCGTTATCTACACAGGCGGATATTCCACCCTCGGGCTCGAGCACTATGGGTGTTGTGAGCTACGTTAATGAGACTGAAAAAACGTCCCGTACCAAAACCGAACACTTGGGCAATCTGGGCGTGATTGAGGGGCATGACATTGGCTATTTTACCACGGCGCTGGTAAGTGCAAATTTGGATGACAAAAACTCCGAGCTGATTTTTTCCCAAGATAACGGCAATGATTGGCAAGCGGTCTCTGGTGCAGATGAGCATGTGATGTATCAGGATGGCTCTGCATTTTATAGTTGGGGGAAAGACAATACCCCACAGGAAGCAACCAATATCTCTGGTGTTATCAATATCTCTGCTGCCATTGATGCTCGTTTTATCGATGACATGAAAGAAGTCCTTAACTTTAACAGCAGCACAACCCTAAGCCTACAGTACCTGTAAACCCTCGTGGTTTTGTCTGGCAGTTGCCTGCCAGACAATGTTTACCCGCTGTTATTTTATCAATACTGTTTTCTATAAGGTGTGTTTGTCATGCGCTGTCAACTGCTCGCTTATTTTACTTCCGTTAGGCGAATAATCTCCAATAAGTTATTAGTGATTGTCCGGTCTTATTATGGGCGTGAAAATTTAAAATCAGACTGGGTGTTGTGCAGTTTATTACTGGTCGCGTTATCCATTTTCGCTACTCAGTCGCACGCATCTGGCGTATTACCTGAATCTTCGGCGGTCATTATTGACGAGGCACAGAAGGGGGGCAGCATTAATGTTAAAAATACGGAAAAAGTTCCGGTGCTGTTGTATACCAGAATCGTCGAGTTACCTGACGATCCCACTCCTCGCTTGATTGTGACCCAGCCTGTGGCTCGTTTGGAGCCAGGCCAGTCTCAACGCGTACGCTTTGTGTTGAACAGCAATACTCCATTGCAGAGCGAACATATCAAGCGCGTATATTTTGAAGGCGTGACTGAACGGACTACGGATAACAGCCAAGTGTCCGTTAGCGTGCGTCAGGATCTTCCGGTGATTATCGTGCCAAAGGGGCTGAGCGCTAAACGCGATATGTGGAGCGATCTGGACTGGTCCGTTAGCGCAAACCGCCTGAAAGTCACCAACACTGGCCGCCATGTGGTGCGCTTGACCCCGCAGGTCAAACTTCAACCCGCAGGTAATATGCTGTCTCTGAACAAGAGCTATATCCTGCCTGGCGAAACCCTGGTGGTCACCGCACCTGCCAGTCCTCGTCTCAGTAGCCAGCAGCAGGTGGAGTTCTCCCCCGTTACTCGTTACGGGTTTGGTGTAGGTGTACAAACTGCCCCTCTGAGCGGCAAATAATTACTCATACCATGAAGACAACCCGCCATTCATTACTGATCTCAGCCATTTTACTGGTTTGCTGGGGGGGACCCGTACCAGCAGAAGGGGCCAAATTGAGCAGCTTTAGTGAAAGTCGGCTGAAGGCGTTGGGTATCGATCCGTCTACTGCTGCCTACTTTGCACAAGGGGCGCGCTTTACGCCTGGTATTACCGAAGTGGAGCTAGAGGTCAATGGCGCCTACCGAGGTATGCAGAGACTGGCATTTGGTCACAGTGGTGAAATGTGTGCGGATGAAGCCTTTTTTGCGTCTGCCGGTATCCGATTGGAGACGCCACTGCGGCAGGAGAGTGCGGACGCAGATACCTGTCCGCAACTTATCGACGTCTGGCCGACCGCGACGGTCTCCCTACTTCCCGCCACTCAAGAAGTACATATTGTGGTGCCACCAGAAGCGGTAGAGAAGGCAAATGACCTGGCGCATTTCCAGCAAGGTGGCACGGCTGGTTTGCTGAACTATTCCGCTTACCGTTCCTATTTTTCCTCGTACGGTAACCATTCAAGCAACAGCTACCTGAATCTGGAAAGCGGTTTTAACGCGGGTGACTGGATGGTGCGCGGTGCGCATAACCTGCGCCAGAGCAGCGCCGGTGGATTTACCTTCGACAATGCGTATGTATACGCACAGAAAACCCTGGTTGATAGCAAGCAATTATTGCAGGCCGGGCAAATCAACTTTTCCAATAATCTCCTGTCCGGTGCGTCCATCGATGGGATGCAACTGATCCCACAGTCTGCGCTGAGCAGCCAGGGAGAAGGGGCACAGGTGCGCGGTATTGCCCGGGCAGACCAATCACGGGTGGAAGTCCGTCAAAGCGGTATCCTGATTTATTCCACGCTGGTGCCAGCCGGTCCCTTTACGCTAACGGAACTCCCTGTGCTGAATTCCACTAGTGACCTGCAACTCACGGTGATAACCCCGAGCGGGCAGGAGGAGGCTTACACCATCACTGCGGCATCGTTTCGCAGTTTGGTACCAAAGGCTCCTGAAACCTGGTCTTTGGCGCTGGGACGCCTGCGTGCGGACGGCGTCAGCCAGAGCTATGAGCGGCCCTGGGTGGCCAGCCTGTCTGATGGGCGGGCGATTTCCCAGCGGGTATTGCTGGAGGGCGGGTCAATTATCGCCTCTGGCTATCTGGGCAGCGGTGTGGGGATCACCGTCAGTCCGCGCCAAGAAGTCTCTGTAGGCCTATCCGCCGCGCTGAGCCAGGATCGCAACCATGACCGACAGGGGGCAAAGAGCACGGCTTCGGTGAACTGGCAAGCTCCACTGAATCTCGGATTTGGTGGTGACATCACCCTATATTCTCCCGGCTATCGGGAACTGACGGACTCGGTTTCCCTCACTGATAGCCCTTATAGCCGCACCAGTGCAGGTCTGCGGATGAATTGGTACCAAAAGACACTGGGCCATATTTCGCTCTCTGCCAGCCAGACCCGTCAAGGGGATAATGGCGGGGATTCTCGGCGCATGATGGCCACCTGGAACCGCAATTTTGGTTTTGTAAACGCCTCGGTGAACTGGCAGCGCCAGAGTCGGAGTTTACGAAACTGCCACGCATCTTATCAGTGCCGCAATGCCGACCGCGATAGCCTGTTTGTTAACCTCAGTTTTCCACTGAGTGGGCAAGTGATCGGTAGCCATTATCGTCATACCCCAGATTCAGCGGCCGTGGGCATGCAAACGAGCGGTGTCCTGACGGAAAACAGCAACTGGTCATTGGCGACAGAGCACAGTATGAAACAGCAACACGATACCAGCCTGTCAGGCAGCCTGAACGGCAACCTGCACTACACCACTGGCGGGTTATATGGTTACGCTGCGACCGATCATACCCGCAACTACTCCGGCACTTTATCTGGCGGCATCGTAGCCCATCAGGAAGGAGTGGTGTTCTCACCGCATAAGATTAACGACACCTTTGGGGTCGTGGCGGTGGAGCCTGCGGTCAGTGGGGTAGAAATCAACACCCCACGGGGAAAAGTATGGACTGACTGGCGGGGTAAGGCGGTGGTTCCTGGGTTGCCAGCTTACGCTGCAGGCCGGATAGAGTTGAACACGGAACAATTGCCGGAAAATACCGATGTCAGTAATGGCTTGCGGCAAGTCGTGGCGGGTCACGGTGCGGTGACCAATACCCATTTTCTCTTGCAGCAGACACGCAACGGCTTGTTGACGGTGAAGCTGATGGATGGATCGCCGTTGCCGAAAGGCAGCGCCATTATTGCGCAAGACGGTAGTTATGTGACCACTGCGGTAGATGCAGGCACGGTGTTCCTCACCGACCTGAACGATAAACGCCCGCTGATGGCGCGTTGGCAGGAGCAGCAATGCAGTCTGCATTATTCCGTACCGGAAAAGGCGCTAAAGGGGGAGGCCTATGAAAATGTCAGCGCACAATGCAGTTAACCGTAGAACCAGGGTGGGCGTGTGAAACAGAAGGTTATCACATTAATCCGGGGATTGAGCCTCATCACTGTGCTGTGGCTTGTTACTCCAGACGCTATGGCACAGAACTGTCAGGTGGTGGTATCACGCCCCGAGATCCAGCTGGGCAAGCAGCTCCATGTTGCCAATGCAGGAACGTTGTTTACCCAGCAAGAGATGACAATCGCCGCTGAGTGTGTGGGGACGGGGCCGATCACGTTGCTGATTGATGGCACGCCGGATGAGGGGGGACAACACTTTCGCTTTGGCGCAGCGGGCAGAATGACACTGTCGCTGCTGGCTGCGCAGTATGACGGTAGTGACACAGGGCTGAGGCTGAGTTCTGCGCTGCAGGGGGAAAGGCAGCTATCGTCGGGTTC
Organism: Serratia sp. JSRIV006; assembly: GCF_019968685.1. Classification (NCBI taxonomy): domain Bacteria; kingdom Pseudomonadati; phylum Pseudomonadota; class Gammaproteobacteria; order Enterobacterales; family Yersiniaceae; genus Serratia; species Serratia sp. JSRIV006. The sequence continues at coordinate 3,748,005 of NZ_CP074137.1, read as the reverse complement.
ATCGGTACTGCTGTCTCCTGGCAGCCAGCTTACCACGCTCGCAACAGGGGCCGTCGAGAAGGAGACCCATCTGCTGATAGTGCAACTGCGCCTGGATTTTCCCGCCGCAGGGGATGAGGGCCGGATCCGCGATCTGACGGAGATGAGCGGCCAAGTGAGGTTTGAAGCGCGGCAATAGTCGATATCGCCTGAGGCTGCTGACAAACCCCAATGGGTTCACAGTGGAGGGGCACTGCATGCTGTGCCGGTATTGCCTCTGTTTTTGTTATGGAAGAAGTATCCAGTCTAGGGATGGTTAATGTTAGTTAATCTGAAAAATGGTACTTAAATGAATATGTTTAAAATTACAGTTCTGACCCTTGCCATCGCTACTTCTGCGAGTTCTTTGACTGCGATGGCGGCGGAAACGGCTCAAATTACGGTGAAGGGGGCGGTATTTCCTTCTGCGTGTGCCATCTCTGTTGATGGTTCTGTTGACTTCGGTAATTTGAAAAAAAACGAGCTGCAAGAACAAACTAAAAATCAAAATGCCTATCAGTTAGGCTACAAGCCTGTTGGTTTTACTATTCAATGTAAATCGGCAGCCAAAGTGGCACTATCTGCACAGGCGGACACCCCTGTTTCTGGCACCCCCACGATGGGCGTTGTTAGCTACCTCAGTGATACCGACAAAGCGCTGCGTGCCGAACCCGGGCAGCTTGCATCCCTAGGGGCGCTTGAGGGTGAAGACATCGGCTATTTTACCGTGATGCTGGCAAGTGCCACCCTGGATAGCAAAGATGCCGAGCTTATCTCCTCCAAAAATGGCGGCAGTAGCTGGAGCGCGGTTTCTGGCACCGCCGAGCATTTGATGTATCAGGATGGATCCGGGTTCCATGGTTGGGGGAAAGACAACGCACCACAGGAAGCCACTAATATCTCTGGTGTTATAACGGTCTCTGCGGCACTTAACGTTAAAGTTGTGGAAGAGCTGAAAGACGTTGTCAACTTTAACACTAACACCACTCTAAGCCTGCAATACCTGTAAACCCTAGGAGTATTGTCTGGCGGTTGTCTGCCAGACAATGAGCCCACCATAGCTTGCGTTTACGTTAAGCATCGGTAGTGGCCTGGTGCTGGATTTGCTGCGTCGTTGGCTGAATGGCGGCCAGGTTTGCGGCAGAAGCGGTGGGCTGGGAATGGTCGACATTACCGCAGAGAAACTTGTTGATGGCGATGATATATCCCTTATGGATCATAATAATATAAGGGGTATTCGCTGTGGGATTGTGTTGTTACACTCTTTGCGGGTGCTTGAGACTTTTCGTCTTGGGCATTGTGTGGCAAGGCGGAAAGTTGAAAGCCCCAAACTGACGTTAACTCAGAATGGGGCAACCAATAACGCTTCGACACCGTTATGGTAGCCCCTTCACAGCAAGGAGGCAAGCCATGTATAAAAAACATGCGCTCTATGCGTTACTGGCTGTATGCATTACGGTTTTGGTATTAGTCTGGATGATTAAAGACCGCTTTTGCGGTCTGGAAATCTACCAGAAAGATATCACTATCCTGGTGTCATCGGCCTGTATGCGGTAGGTGAAGTGGTAATCATAAGGCGGGGGTAACCCCGCCTTAAGGTCTCCAGGCGTGGTTTCAGGCACCCAATCTCAGATTTCCAGCTCGATATCCATGGCGGGCATGCAGCAGCAGGGCAGGATCTCGCCGTGATTGATAAATGCCAACGGCTGCTGGTGGTAAGCGACCTCACCCTTCAGTAATTTCACTCGGCAGGCACCGCAATAGCCGGAGCGGCATTGGTATTCCACTTCTACCTCATGCAGTTCCAGCACGTCGAGCAGGCACTTCTCACCTTCGGGGCAGGAGAGCTGCGTACCGGTGGCACGCAGCGTGATGGTTGGTGCCGCCACTTACAGCTCGAAATCACTCAGGTCGTCGGCGTTGACTTCAGAGTCAATCTGGCCGACCAGGTAAGAGCTGACTTCAACTTCCTGCGGAGCCACCTGCACGTTATCCGACACCAGCCAGGCGTTGATCCACGGGATTGGGTTGGAGCGGGTAGGGAACGGTGAACCCAGGCCGACGGCCTGCATGCGGATATTGGTAATGTATTCCACATACTGGCACAGGATGTCTTTGTTCAGGCCAATCATGGAGCCGTCACGGAACAGATATTCGGCCCACTCTTTCTCTTGCTGTGCCGCCAGGACGAACAGGTCATAACACTCTTGCTGGCATTCCACGGCGATTTCGGCCATCTCTGGGTCATCGGCGCCTGAGCGCATCAGGTTCAGGATATGTTGCGTACCGGTCAGGTGCAGGGCTTCGTCGCGGGCGATCAGCTTGATGATTTTGGCGTTGCCTTCCATCAGCTCACGCTCGGCGAAAGCAAACGAACAGGCGAAGCTAACGTAGAAACGAATGGCCTCTAGTGCGTTGACGCTCATCAGGCACAGATACAGCTGCTTTTTGATGGCGCGCAGGTTAACGGTCACCGTTTTACCATTGACCTGATGCGTGCCTTCACCCAGTAGATGATAGTAACTGGTCATTTCGATCAGATCGTCGTAGTAGCCGGAGATATCTTTTGCCCGCTTGAGGATCTCCTCGTTGGTGACGATATCGTCAAACACCACCGACGGATCGTTAACGATGTTACGAATGATATGGGTGTAGGAACGCGAGTGAATGGTCTCTGAGAATGACCAGGTTTCGACCCAGGTTTCCAGCTCCGGAATGGAGATCAGCGGCAGAAATGCCACGTTAGGGCTACGGCCCTGAATGGAGTCCAGCAGCGTCTGATACTTCAGGTTGCTGATGAAGATGTGCTTCTCGTGTTCCGGCAGCGCTTGATAGTCGATACGATCGCGTGCCACGTCAACCTCTTCCGGACGCCAGAAGAAGGAGAGCTGCTTTTCGATCAGCTTTTCGAAGATTTCATGTTTTTGCTGGTCGAAACGCGCCACGTTGACCGACTGGCCGAAGAACATCGGCTCAAGCAACTGGTTGTTTTTGTTTTGAGAAAAAGTAGTGTAAGCCATGAGCTTGGATCCATTAGTGCCGGGCTGAAAATTAAAGGGGCCGGAAGAGTTCCGGCCCGCTGTGTCAAACGTTAGATCTTGCAGGCGCCGCCTTCACAGTCGTCATCGCCGCCCTGAGCAGGCTGCATGTCTTCCTGGATATCATCTGCACCGTCGCGGGTGTTCTGATAATACAGCGTTTTGACACCAAACTTGTAGGTGGTGAGCAGATCTTTCAACAACTGCTTCATCGGCACCTTGCCACCCGGGAAACGGGTTGGGTCATAGTTGGTGTTCGCCGAGATCGACTGATCGATAAATTTCTGCATCAGGCCAACCAGTTGCAGGTAACCGTCGTTATTCGGTAATTCCCACAGCAGTTCGTAGTCATTTTTCAGACGCTCATACTCAGGAACGACCTGGCGCAGAATACCGTCTTTGGACGCTTTGATACTGATGTGGCCGCGTGGTGGCTCAATGCCGTTGGTGGCATTGGAGATCTGCGACGAGGTTTCCGACGGCATCAAGGCAGACAGCGTTGAGTTGCGCAGACCGGTCTCTTTGATCTCTTTACGCAGGGTTTCCCAGTCGTAATGCAGCGGTTCGCTACAGATCGCGTCTAAATCTTTCTTGTAAGTATCGATTGGCAGGATGCCCTGCGCATAGGTGGTTTCATTGAACCACGGGCAAGCCCCTTGCTCCTGAGCCAGACGGTTCGAGGCTTTCAGCAGGTAGTACTGGATCGCTTCGAAGGTTCTGTGGGTCAGGTTGTTGGCGCTGCCGTCGGAATAACGTACGCCGTTCTTCGCCAGGTAATAGGCGAAGTTGATCACACCGATACCCAGAGTACGGCGGCCCATCGCGCCACGGTGAGCGGCTTTGATAGGGTAATCCTGATAATCCAGCAGGGCGTCGAGCGCACGCACGGCTAGCGTAGCCAGCTCTTCCAGATCGTCCAGGCTCTCAATCGCACCCAGGTTGAAGGCTGACAGCGTACACAGTGCGATTTCACCGTTTTCGTCGTTAACGTCATCCAGCGGTTTGGTCGGCAAAGCGATTTCCAGACACAGGTTTGACTGGCGTACCGGGGCGATCTGCGGATCGAACGGGCTGTGGGTGTTGCAGTGGTCGACGTTCTGGATGTAGATACGGCCAGTAGAAGCACGTTCCTGCATCATCAGTGAGAACAGCTCTACCGCTCTCACGCGCTGCTGGCGAATGCTACTGTCTTTCTCATACAGGGTGTACAGACGTTCGAACTCGTCCTGATCGGCGAAGAACGCGTCGTACAGCCCTGGGACGTCAGACGGGCTGAACAGGGTGATGTCTTCATTCTTGATCAGGCGCTGATACATCAGGCGGTTGAGCTGTACGCCGTAGTCCATGTGACGGACGCGGTTGCCTTCAACCCCACGGTTGTTTTTCAGCACCAGCAGGCTTTCCACTTCCAGATGCCACATTGGGTAGAACAGCGTTGCTGCACCACCACGCACACCGCCCTGAGAGCAGGATTTTACTGCGGTCTGGAAGTGCTTGTAGAACGGGATACAGCCGGTGTGGAAGGCTTCACCGCCACGAATTGGGCTACCCAAGGCACGGATACGGCCAGCATTGATACCGATACCGGCACGCTGTGAAACGTATTTCACAATGGCGCTGGAGGTGGCGTTAATGGAATCCAGGCTGTCACCACACTCGATCAGCACGCAAGAGCTGAATTGGCGGGTTGGGGTGCGCACGCCAGACATGATCGGCGTAGGCAGTGAAATCTTGAAGGTGGAGATCGCGTCATAGAAACGTTTTACGTAGTCCAGACGGGTGGCGCGCGGATAGTTGGAGAACAGGCACGCGGCAACCAGGATATACAGGAACTGGGCGCTCTCGTAGATCTCGCCGCTAACGCGGTTCTGCACCAGATATTTCCCTTCCAACTGCTTCACGGCAGCGTAGGAGAAGTTCATATCACGCCAGTGATCGATAAAGGAGTCCATCTGCTCGAACTCTTCAGTGGTGTAGTCTTCCAGCAGATGTTTATCGTATTTGCCCATTTCCACCATGCGTGCAACGTGGTCGAGCAGTTTCGGCGGCTCAAACTGACCGTAAGCTTTTTTACGCAGGTGGAAGATGGCGAGGCGAGCGGCCAGATACTGATAGTCCGGTGCGTCACGGGAGATCAGATCGGCTGCAGCCTTGATGATGGTTTCATGAATATCGGCGGTTTTGATGCCGTCATAAAACTGAATATGTGAACGTAACTCTACTTGAGAGACCGAGACGTTGTTTAAACCTTCCGCGGCCCAGTCGATGACTCGGTGGATTTTGTCGAGGTTGATGCGCTCTTTACTGCCATCGCGTTTAGTTACAAGTAGGCTTTGGTTCATTTTTACCTGTCCGTGAGATTCCCCTAAGCAGAAAGTGTAGTCGCTCTGCTCAGTATGTAAACACTATATATAGGGGGTGTATGTCGGTGAGGTAACAAGATAGTGATAAAACGGTGGGTTTGCAAGTGAACAAAACCTGCCGATCTTGTGGATAACTTGGGGGTGAAATGTTACCAATTGTTCCTAGTGCGCGCCCTATCTGGGGTGGCAAGGTTGTCAATAAGCACGATGAGATTTTGCTGATTTTGTGAAAACCCCGATCGTTTGCCGCTTTATTAAACGTTAGAAAAAAACCGCATATTGATCTGCTTTTATATTCTTAAAAATGGTTTAGATCGGCTTTTTTGATCGAGAACGGATAAATAGGTATTTATCTTATACGCTTAGTTGCACCGGCGGCGGAAACATCGCCCCCGGTACGTTTCGGCAGTTTCAACCCTGGTGCTGGGTATGCACCATGTAGTTCACATCAACGTTGCGGCCCAGCTTGAAATGGTCGGTGATCGGGTTGTAATGCAGGCCGATGATATGTTTTTCACGCAGCTCGGTGCCGTCGACCCAACCGATCAGTTCAGAAGGGCGGATGAACTTCTTATGATCATGGGTGCCCTGTGGCACCATCTTGAGCACGTATTCAGCGCCGATGACCGCCATCAGCCAGGCTTTGGTATTGCGGTTGATGGTGGAGAAAAACACATGGCCGCCTGGTTTGACCAAGTGTGCACAGGCGCGCACGACGGAGGCCGGGTCAGGGACGTGCTCGAGCATCTCCATACAGGTGACGATGTCATACTGTTGTGGATGAGCTTGCGCATGGCTTTCTACCGTTTCTTGCACGTAGGTCACCTGCATACCGCTTTCCAGCGCATGCAGTCGCGCCACCTGGAGTGGTTCTGCCCCCATATCCAGCCCGGTCACTAACGCACCTTCACGTGCCATGCTCTCTGCCAGAATGCCGCCGCCGCAGCCAACGTCGAGCACTTGTTTGTCAAAAATGCCTCCTGCGCGCTGCATGATATAATTCAGACGCAGCGGATTGATCCGATGCAGCGGCTTGAACTCACCTTCCAGATCCCACCAGCGCGAGGCGACAGCTTCAAATTTGGCGATTTCCTGGTGATCAACGTTAGGCGCGTGACGGGATGATTCAGCATTCATGGGCGTTATTAGCTCCTGGTTCTCTTATGATGCAGATTATACATGTTCCGGCACGCTTGGCGCAGCGCTGTTGTTATCGAGGCAAGTGTTATCGAGGTAATTTTCGCCCGCAGGGCAGCACATTTCAGCGAAACAGCGCCGGTAATTTCCCCGTAAAGCGCGCTTTGTGATATAGTTTTACACCTTTGGCACTACGCCAAGGCAGATGAATCATTCAGTATGAGGGATAGCAGCTCCATGAGCGACCTTGCCAGAGAAATCACACCGGTAAATATCGAAGAAGAGCTGAAAAGCTCGTATCTGGATTACGCGATGTCGGTTATTGTCGGCCGTGCGTTGCCAGATGTTCGTGATGGACTGAAGCCGGTGCACCGCCGCGTTCTGTACGCGATGAATGTACTGGGTAACGACTGGAATAAACCCTACAAGAAATCGGCCCGTGTCGTTGGGGACGTGATCGGTAAGTATCACCCGCATGGTGACAGCGCGGTGTATGACACGATCGTCCGTATGGCCCAACCGTTTTCGTTGCGTTACATGTTGGTGGACGGCCAGGGTAACTTCGGTTCTGTGGACGGCGACTCCGCCGCAGCAATGCGTTATACCGAAGTGCGCATGTCGAAAATCGCCCACGAACTGCTGGCGGATCTGGAAAAAGAGACCGTCGACTTCGTGCCAAACTATGACGGTACCGAGCAGATCCCGGCCGTTATGCCAACCAAGATCCCGAACCTGCTGGTCAACGGCTCGTCCGGTATCGCCGTGGGCATGGCGACCAACATTCCGCCGCATAACCTGTCTGAAGTTATTAATGGCTGTCTGGCCTATATCGAGGATGAAAACATCAGCATTGAAGGGCTGATGGAACACATCCCAGGCCCGGACTTCCCGACGGCGGCGATCATCAATGGCCGTCGTGGTATTGAAGAAGCCTACCGTACCGGCCGTGGCAAAGTGTATCTCCGCGCCCGTGCCGAGGTAGAGGCGGACGCTAAAACCGGCCGCGAAACCATCATCGTGCATGAAATTCCTTATCAGGTGAACAAAGCGCGCCTGATCGAGAAAATTGCCGAGCTGGTGAAAGAGAAACGCGTTGAAGGCATCAGCGCGCTGCGTGACGAGTCTGATAAAGACGGCATGCGCATCGTGATTGAAGTCAAACGTGACGCCGTGGGTGAAGTGGTGCTGAATAACCTGTATTCGCTGACTCAGCTACAGGTCACCTTCGGTATCAACATGGTGGCACTGCATCAGGGCCAGCCAAAGTTGCTGAACCTGAAAGATATTCTGCGTGCATTTGTGCGCCACCGCCGTGAAGTGGTGACCCGCCGTACCATTTTCGAACTGCGTAAAGCCCGCGATCGCGCCCATATCCTGGAAGCGTTAGCCATTGCCTTGGCCAACATCGACCCGATTATCGAACTGATCCGCCGCGCGCCGACTCCGGCAGAAGCGAAGATTGCGTTAATCGCGCAGCCTTGGGATCTGGGTAACGTCGGGGCGATGCTGGAACGTGCCGGTGACAACGCTGCACGCCCAGAGTGGCTGGAGCCAGAGTTTGGCATCCGTGACGGCAAATATTACCTGACCGAGCAACAGGCTCAGGCGATCCTGGATCTGCGCTTGCAGAAACTGACCGGCCTGGAGCACGAGAAGCTGCTGGACGAGTATAAAGAGCTGCTGAACCTCATCGCTGAGCTGATCTTTATTCTGGAAAACCCAGACCGCTTGATGGAAGTGATCCGTGAAGAACTGGTGGCCATGCGCGATCAGTTCGGCGACGCACGCCGTACCGAAATTACCGCCAACACGTCTGATATCAACATCGAAGACCTGATCAACCAGGAAGATGTAGTCGTGACATTGTCGCATCAGGGCTACGTGAAGTATCAGCCTCTGACCGACTATGAAGCGCAGCGTCGCGGTGGTAAAGGCAAGTCAGCCGCCCGTATCAAAGAAGAAGACTTTATCGATCGTCTGCTGGTGGCCAACACCCACGACACGATCCTGTGCTTCTCCAGCCGTGGTCGCCTGTACTGGATGAAGGTGTATCAACTGCCTGAAGCCAGCCGTGGTGCTCGTGGCCGGCCGATCGTCAACCTGTTGCCGCTGGAAGCCAACGAACGTATCACCGCCATTCTACCGGTACGTGAATACGAAGAAGGCCGCCATGTATTCATGGCTACCGCTAGCGGTACCGTGAAGAAAACCGCATTAACCGAGTTCAGCCGCCCGCGCAGCGCAGGCATCATCGCCGTTAACCTCAACGAGGGTGACGAGCTGATTGGTGTTGACCTGACCGACGGCAGCAACGAAGTGATGCTGTTCTCCGCCAACGGTAAAGTGGTCCGCTTCCCAGAAGGGCAGGTTCGTTCAATGGGCCGTACCGCTACCGGCGTTCGCGGTATCAACCTCGGTGAAGGCGATCGCGTAGTTTCGCTGATTATTCCTCGTGGTGAAGGCGATATCCTGACCGTGACGCAGAACGGCTACGGCAAGCGTACCGCGGTAACGGAATACCCGACCAAATCGCGCGCGACCCAAGGGGTTATCTCCATTAAGGTCAGCGAGCGTAATGGTCAGGTTGTTGGGGCTGTACAGGTAGAAACTACCGATCAAATCATGATGATCACCGATGCAGGCACGCTGGTGCGTACCCGTGTCGCGGAAGTCAGCGTGGTTGGCCGTAACACCCAGGGTGTCACCCTGATCCGTACTGCGGAAGACGAGAACGTTGTCGGCCTGCAGCGCGTTGCTGAACCGGTTGAAGATGAAGAGCTTGATAGCCTTGAACCGGGCGCAGAAGAAGCGGAAGAAGATACCACACCACTCGATGAGGGTGATGATGATACCGGCGCCGTAGACGATATGGATGACGAGAACGCCTAAATAGCACGGCCTTGGCCGTATAATCTGGGTGGTTCAAAAAGGGCTTGGCAGCGATGCTAGGCCCTTTTTCAGTTGTATGGTTTAATTGCTGCAATCACTTGTCGATGCTGCACGGGATCGTTGTTTTGCTATGATTATGCTCGTCACCCCTTACACTGGCATGGTACCTGCTTGAAATACTTAGCCTCTTTCCGTACCACGTTAAAAATTTCCCGCTATCTGTTTCGGGTACTGGCGTTCATGCTGTGGTCGCTGGGTGCACTGCTGACCACGTTTTATATCCTGGATATCGTGCATGAGAAAGAATCCGATATCAGGCAGGAATATAATCTCAACTTTGACCAGGCTCAGGGCTACATTCGCCACTCGGCGGATATCATCCGCGACATCAAATACATGGCGGAAAACCGCCTCAACGGCACGGTAGGGAGCCTCGAGCTGTTCACCGGCATGATGAATGGCAAAGACAGCCAACCGGAGATGAAGCCGCTGTACCCGGAATCCAACTGCGCGCTGAACTCCAACTACCGTGACTCGATCACCTCGTTAAACAGTCTGATCCAATACTGGAAAGAAAACTTTGTCGCGGCCTATGATCTGAACCGGGTGTTTTTTATCGGCAGTGACAGCCTGTGCATGACCGAATTCGGTAGCAGTAACGGCATCACCGATCGGCAAAACGTGCTCAAGGCGCTGCATGAGCGCATCCTTAAATACCGTAACGCCGCCAACAGCGCGGAGAAAGACAATAACCTTTACTGGATCAGCCCCAGCCAGCAGCGGCCTGATGTAGGTTACCTGTATGTAATGACGCCGGTCTATGTCGGCAACAAACTGGAAGCGCTGCTGGGGATTGAACAGACGATCCGCCTGGAAGACTTTGTCACCACCAGCAACTTGCCGGTGGGGGTTAATCTGCTGGATGAGAACAACGAATCGGTGCTGCGACTGGCCAATGGCGATCGCTATGCCTCTTCGCTCAATGTTTATCCGCAGGAACACACTTATTTTGGCTATGTAGACAGTTACCAGGATCTGATCATGAAGAAGGCGCTGCCGCCTTCGTCGCTCAGCATCGTGTATTCATTGCCGGTGAAGAGCGTGGTGGAGCGTTTCAAGGTACTGATCCTCAATGCGGTGCTGCTTAACCTGCTGTCGGCCGTGGTGTTGTTCAGCCTGGCGTGGTTGTTCGAGCGCAAGATGTTTCTGCCAGCGGAAGAGAATGCCTTCCGGTTGGAGGAGCATGAACAGTTCAACCGCAAAATCGTGGCTTCGGCACCGGTGGGTATCTGCATTCTGCGCATCAGTGATGGTACCAACATCCTGAGTAATGAACTGGCGCATAACTATATCAACCTGTTGACCAACGAGGATCGGGATCGCATTACACGCATTATCTGCGAACAGCAGGTCAACTTTGTAGATGTGATGACCAGTAATAACAACAATCTGCAAATCAGCTTTGTGCACTCCCGTTATCGCAATGAGGACGTGGCTATCTGCGTGCTGGTTGACGTTAGTGCCCGCGTCAAAATGGAAGAGTCGCTGCAGGAAATGGCCGCGGCAGCGGAGCAGGCCAGCCAGTCCAAATCGATGTTCCTGGCCACCGTCAGCCATGAGCTGCGCACGCCGCTGTACGGGATTATCGGCAACCTGGATCTGCTGCAGACCAAGGCGTTGCCGCAAGGGGTCGACCGTCTGGTCAATGCGATGAACAACTCCTCGGGGCTGTTGCTGAAGATCATCAGCGACATCCTGGACTTCTCCAAGATTGAATCCGAGCAGTTGAAGATAGAACCCCGTGAGTTTTCTTGCCTGGAAGTGATTACCCACATTGCGGGCAACTACTTGCCGCTGGTGGTGAAAAAGCGGCTCGGTTTGTACTGTTTTATTGAACAAGGTGTGCCTGAACGTATCAATGGCGATCCCGTGCGTTTGCAACAGGTCTTGTCTAACCTATTGAATAACGCCATCAAGTTTACCGACACTGGCTGTATTATCCTGCAGGTCTGCACCCGTGACAGCTATCTGGAGTTCAGCGTTCGCGATACCGGCGTCGGTATTCCAGAAAAAGAGGTCCTGCGCCTGTTTGATCCCTTCTTCCAGGTTGGCAGCGGAGTACAGCGCCATTTCCAGGGCACTGGGCTTGGGCTGGCGATTTGTGAAAAACTGATCAACCTGATGGACGGTGATATCGCGGTGGAGTCCGAGCCTGGTCTCGGCAGCCTGTTTACCATTCGCATTCCGTTGTTTGGAGCGCAGTTTCCGACGCCGCAGGCCAGCGATACCTGGCAGGGCAAAAACCTGTGGCTGCAAATTCGTAATCAGCGGTTGGAAAGCTATCTGCAGGCGATCCTTGGCGGCTTCGGTGCCACGGTATTACGTTATGAGGGGCAGCAAACCGCAGCAGGGGACGTTCTGCTCAGCGATTATCCTTTGCAGGTGGATACCCCGCTGTTGGCACAGATTGAATTCTCCATTGCGCACATCGGACCGTCATTGGAAACGCACCCGGGTTACTGGCTGCATAGTACCTCTACGCCACGGGATGCCATCCTGCTGTTGAACCGGTTGTTTGGTGTGGTTACCGAAAACGATAAGGCGTTGGTACAACTGCCGTTATCGGTTAAGGCCAATAATGCTGATAACGGGGATATTCGCCTGCTGGTGGTAGACGATCACCCGATCAACCGGCGCTTGCTGTCCGATCAGCTGTCATCGTTGGGCTATCAGGTGATTACCGCCAATGATGGTGTCGATGCGCTCAGCGTACTGGAACGCAATGCGGTGGATATCGTATTGACTGACGTCAATATGCCGAATATGGATGGCTATGAATTGACACGTTGCCTGCGTAAGTCGAATTTCACTGCCCCGGTGATTGGCGTAACGGCTAATGCGCTGGCAGAAGAGAAACAGCGCTGTCTTGAGGCCGGGATGGATAACTGCCTGTCGAAACCGGTCACGCTGGAGACGCTGGAGCAGTCGCTGGGCTATTACAGTCAACGGGTACGGCGGCTTAGGGCTGAATCGGAAACGGCATAAACACTAAAGGGCGACTAAGAGCGCCCTTTAAATTGATAACCATGCTGGTTCAGGGGCGCCGCATGCTGCACCCGTTGAACTTTAGTCTTTATCCAACTGCGTCATACTGACGGAGGAGAGATAGTTAAGCAGTGCGATATCGTTATCAACACCCAGCTTCATCATGGCTGATTTCTTCTGGCTACTGATCGTCTTGATGCTGCGGTTCAGTTTTTTGGCGATTTCGGTCACCAGGAAACCTTCGGCGAACAGACGCAACACTTCGCTTTCTTTCGGAGAGAGGCGTTTGTCACCGTAACCGCTGGCACTGATTTTCTCCAACAGCTTCGAGACGCTCTCTGGCGTGAATTTCTTGCCTTTCTGCAATGCGGCCAGCGCTTTTGGCAAATCGGTAGGAGCCCCCTGTTTCAGGACGATGCCTTCGATGTCCAGATCCAACACCGCGCTGAGAATGGCCGGATTGTTGTTCATGGTCAGAACGATGATCGACAATTGCGGATAGTGGCGTTTGATATATTTTATCAGCGTAATGCCGTCGCCATATTTGTCACCCGGCATCGAAAGATCGGTGATCAGGACGTTGGCGTCCAGCTTGGACAGATTGTTGATCAGTGCTGTAGAGTCCTCGAACTCCCCAACGACATTCACCCACTCAATTTGCTCAAGTGACTTCCGGATGCCAAACAGTACGATAGGATGGTCATCGGCAATAATTACGTTCAGGTTATTCATGTTGTTGGCTACCTTGCTGCAGCAGTCTACTGACGAAAAAATCAATCTGACTGATGTTATTCTCGATCTTGAGCGCATCACCGTCCGCGATGTGCTGTTCTAACGATTCACACAGAAGCTTTCCGGGAAGCAGATTTAACATGGCAAACACGCCCTTCAGGCGGTGTGCGGTTTGAGACAGCGCTGCAAAATCACCGCTGCCCGCCTCAGTATACAGTTTTTTGATATCGTCGGGTACTGTATCAATAAACAAACCATAGTAATCACTTGATCTCAATTGTTTTTCATACACTTGGGCGCTTTCTGCCAGGGATCCTACAGGGTTTTCTTCCTGCTCTTGTGCCGCCATCTGGTGTTCTATCAAGATCAGAACCGCGTCGATCATGGCATTGTGCAGGTTATAGTTGACGCGGATATAGCCTTTATCAAGCTGTTGCCAGCCTGCTTCATCGCTGGTTAGCAGCAACGTATAGTCGTCGGCCTGCTGCGGGTTATCGGTCAGTAAAACATCATATTCCCGGCTGTTTTGGTGCTCCTCGGCCACGATGCAGTTGGCCCCATATCCCGCCAGTAGCTGAGTCACGATCTGGCGGATCTCGTCGGAGGTGATATCCAGCAGCGCCGTTACTCCATCGAGTAACTTCTCCGTCGCCTGTTCCTCTGTTTTCTCCTGCTCCATAGTGACGCGAATGGTATAGCGGGTACCGATATCGATTTTGCTGCGGATATCCAACTGGCCATTGAGTTTTTTGCACAGCTGATTACACAGGAAAAACGTCAGCCCAGAGCCGTGATCGAAGCGATCGACCAGCGTTTGGCTGAGGAACGGGTAGGTCAGATTGCTGATTTCCTCATTGGAAATGCCGGTGCCGGTGTCGTTGATATGAAATACCAGGTGTTCAGGGCGATCGACTTCCTGTTCCACCACCAGGGTGATCTTGCCGTAGGCGGTAGTGATGATGGCGTAGCGCAGCAGCAATGAAAGGATTTTGCGCAGTGCGCCAGCATCGCCAATGTACTGTTGGTTGACGTCCAGATTAACGTGATTGAACAGCGCCAGCCCTTTCTGGTTGATGGCTGGCAGCACGTCCAGCAGCAGTTCATCCAGCAGTACAGTGGGGTTGAAAGGTTGACGAACCGGCTGCCAATCCTGTGTCTCCAGCCGGGTGAGCAGGGTGATATTGTCGATCAGATCCAATACCGATGCCGAAGCCAGGTTGAGTTGTTTAAGCAATGTCTGTTGCTGTTCGGCGTCTGATGGTTGGCACAGGCTTGCGGCCAGTTCGTGCATTTGCCGCACCGGCTGATTCAGCTCGATCCCCAGGTTGTGTAGCATCAACTTACGGGCCTGAACGTTTTTATCGTATTCGCGGCGGGCCTGTTGCAGCCGTTTGTTCACCATCACCTCTTTATCCTGATCGTTGAGCAGGAACAGATAGGTTTCCGCCGTGCGTTGGCTGCGGAAGATGCGGATCTCATAGACTTCGTTGTTGACCGTCGCCTGGATCACGCCATGATGCTGCTCCGCCATATGGGCAATTTTGGACAGGCTGAGGTGTGGCATCAGGTGCTCAGCGATCTTGTTGCTGGTGATCACGCTGTTATCGGCAAAGTCATAGACCAGCAGCCCGCAAGGCAGACTGGCAACAATTTCCTGGTTGAGCGAGCGTTGGAGATCCAGCTCGGCGGCGATATTTTCGCTGGGGCGGATGTATTGCTGGCGGAGGAAATAAATGCCCACCATCGATAGCGTCAGCAACAGCAGATTGACCGCCAGTAGCCAGATGTTATTGCGCAGCAGGTCAATCGCCAGATTGAAAGCTGAAACGCGGTAAATCAGCTGCAGCGGCGAGTTGGGTAATGAAACACTGAACTCAACCCAACTGCCTTTCAGGGCGGCCTGGGCGTTGATTGCCGTTTCGGTTGGCACCATGCTGTCGTCGATCTCTGCATTATCGGGCAGCAGCAGGAAGTTGGAGCGGGCCATATTAAGCGGGATGATATCGTTAATCGGCAGGTCGAAGGCGATCACCGTGGCCAAATGCCCCGGCTGGTTAAAGGTGGTGCGGATAGAAAACGAGTAGGCGTTCTGGAAGCGCTGTTTACGCAGGCCGGAAAAACTCTCGCGTTCGTCCAGCATATTGGCCTGTTGCAGCATTTCGGTGCGGCGGTCTGACACCGACGTAGTCAGGTAGTTTTCTTTCAATCGCGAAGTCAGGTCTTTCAGCGATTGGGTCGTCACCAGGCTCAGGCTGTTATCTTGCCCGTTGAGAAAATACATCGCATAGTTTTCGGTCTCGGTTCCCCAGCGGTTATCCAGGAAGTCAGAGATATTGGCAACCGTAGCCAGCGTGGCGTTGTCATGGTTGCCAAAAATGACCGCATCGGTTTTGCTGCGTCGCTTCTCAACATAATATACATCCGGACGCAGTCGGGTTTCCTGCAGGTTGGTCTCAACAGCAAGCGACGCGGTATTACCAAATTTGTCGTAGATTTGCTCGGTCAGAGAGCGGTAGCTGTCGATACGTTTTTGCAGCATGTTGGCGATGGTGTTGACGGCATGTTTTTTCTCCGTCAGATAGGCGTTGGTATAATTATAGCTGTACAACCCAATGGCCATGGCCAGCAGCACGACAAACAGCCAGAAGCTGCGGGTGATGTAGCGGGAGTTGATGGTCAGTTGTCTATCTTGCAACATGGCTACGCATTCCTGAAATTAGCGAGTGACCGCTTTGGCGCTGGCAGTGACGATTAGCAGCAACGCAGCGACACAGGCCAGGGCAAACGTCAGGCTGGAGACCTGGGCGATTAGCCCGATCACTGCCGGGCCGGCCAGAATACCGGCATAGCCCACCGTGGTGACCGAAGCGATGGCCAGGTTGGCAGGCATGACGCGTTGGTTCCCCGCTGCGCTAAACAGAATAGGGACCACATTGGATGCCCCGACGCCAACCAGCATAAAACCAATCAAAGAGGCTATGGCGCTGTCTATCGTAATCGCCAACGCCAGGCCGATGGCCGCACACAAGCTACCCAGCAACAGTACCTGATATCTGCCCATGGCATTCACTACGCGATCGCCATTCAGCCTGCCGATCGTCATGGCAATGGAGAACAAAGCGTAACCCAAGCCAGCCTGGTTATGATCCATCCCGCGCATGGTGGTCAGGTACAGCGCGCTCCAGTCGAGCATTGAGCCTTCCGCCAGGAACATGATGAAGCACAGTAGGCCAATGAACATCACCCAGCCTCGTGGCAGAACGAACATCGGGCCTTCTTTATCTCCGCCGCTTTCACGCAGCAGGTTTTTACTGGCAATCAGCAGCAGAGCCAGAATGGCGACGACGGCGATCAGAGTGGCTTGTAGCGGACCGAGCCCCAACCATAATAGGGCGCTGACTCCACCCGCACCGGCTATCCCGCCAATGCTGAAGAAACCGTGAAAGCCGGACATCATGGCTCGATTGCTGGCGCGTTCGACCACCACGGCCTGAATGTTCATGGCCACGTCAATCATACCAATCGCTGCACCGAACAGCAGTAAGGCTAATGCCATCCCCAAGGTGGAGTCCATCAGCACCAGCAGCGGCAAATCGATGCATAGGGCGATACCCGCCAGCAGGATCACGCGGCGACAGCCAAATTTGCCGGTCAAAAGCCCAGTCAACGGCATTGCCATGATCGAGCCAACTCCGATGCATAGCAGCAGCAGGCCTAATGAGCCGTCATCTATATTGATACGCGTTTTGGCAAAAGGCACCAGCGGTGCCCAGGTGGCCATTGCCAGTCCGGCGATAAAAAAGGCCAGGCGGGTGGCATTCTGCTCGGGCACACCGGGCTTAATTTGTTCGTTGCAAGTGACTGTCATGTCGGTATCGGGATCGGCTCTGGATAGTGGCTTAAATGAACCCCTGTTTTTATCACAATCTGTGATCGGGGTCGAAAGGATTCGCGTTAACCGTGTAACCCATCAGGGGGGCAGGAGCGGTGTAAGATCACTCGTGGATGAGGGAGAAATAGTTTCTCAAGGTAACAAATCTATTATCTAGGGAATTGAAGCAGGATTCATTGCTATTTTGTATGTGATTGTTGTCTATTTAAACGATGAGCGGCGACAAATTATTCGTTGGTTAATTAATTGGCGGTCTTTTAGGGGTGTTTTAGCTATTAGTGCGGTAATTGATCATGTTTATGATATCTCTCTGTGATTAAATTTGTGCATAAAATGCTTTATTGGCACGATTTTATCGCTGATTTTTGGGTATAAAAAAACCGGCCAGAGGCCGGTTGTAACTACAAAAATTATCATACGGATAATGAAGGTAATAATGAAAATAATGATGATAGCGGGATGATTATAGCGTCAGGCATGGCAACGATTTTTGGCACAACGTGCTTATTGCTGGATACTTTTGTACTGTTATCTTTATTTTTATAAAGTTTTGTATATGTAATTGATTTATATGCGTTATTTTATTTTTTATCTTTCAGTGCTTTATTTGTCTTGTCGGTAATGTTTTGTGAAAGTTCGCCAGTATTTACATTTTGAAACCTTTAAATATAGGTATGAAACACCATCGGATACTTGGTATCATTTTCTTTCTGGATTAATATAGCCCTTGTTACCAGAATGGTGATTCACAGTCGCGCTAATAATGCTCAGAAGAGCAGTGGCCGTAGCTCGACATAATTAAGAGGATAATAACGATGAAACTTCGAGTACTCTCCCTGGTCGTCCCAGCTCTGTTGATGGCAGGCACAGCAGGTGCAGCAGAAATCTACAACAAAGACGGCAATAAACTGGATTTGTTCGGTAAAATCGATGGTCTTCACTATTTTTCCGACAACGATAAAACCGACGGCGATCAGTCTTACATGCGTTTTGGCCTGCGTGGCGAAACTCAGATCAACGATCAACTGACCGGTTATGGTGAGTGGGAATATCAGGTTCAGTTGAACAAAACTGAAGACGAAAATGACTCCTTCACCCGTGTGGGCTTCGCTGGTCTGAAATTCGGCGATTACGGCTCATTGGATTACGGCCGTAACTACGGTGTGATGTATGACATCGGCGCATGGACCGACGTGTTGCCTGAGTTTGGTGGCGATACCTATGGCGCGGACAACTTCCTGTTCCAACGCACCAGCGGTGTTGTGACTTATCGTAACAACAACTTCTTCGGCCTGGTTGATGGCCTGAACTTTGCTCTGCAGTATCAGGGTAAAAACGGCAACGGTGAAGAAAGCAACAATGGCCGTGATGTCCTGAACCAGAACGGTGACGGCTACGGTATGTCCGTATCCTACGATCTGGGCTATGGCATCAGTGCTGCCGGTGCGTTCTTCAACTCTGATCGTACCAACGATCAGAACGGTGGCCCTAACGGCACCTCTTCCATTCTGGGTCGTGGTGACAAAGCCGAAGGCTATAGCGGCGGTCTGAAATACGACGCCAACAACGTCTATCTGGCAGCGATGTATACCCAGTCTTACAATGCTACCCGTTTCGGCAACAGCAATAGCTCTCTGTACGGTTACGCGAACAAGGCACAGAACTTTGAAGTGGTTGCACAGTACCAGTTCGACTTCGGCCTGCGTCCTTCCGTGGCGTACCTGCAGTCTAAAGGCAAGGACATTGGCGGCGGTTACGGCGACCAGGATCTGCTGAAATATGTTGATGTGGGTGCGACCTACTACTTCAACAAAAACATGTCCACCTACGTTGACTACAAAATCAACCTGCTGGACGACAACACATTTACCGACAAAGCCGGTATCAATACCGACAACGTGGTTGCTGTAGGCCTGGTTTACCAGTTCTAAGCAATACTGTGAATGTGACCACGCGGCCTTCGGGCCGCGTTTTTTTTGCCCATTAGCCAGCCGCACAGATTGATCTTCACGCGGCACTGATTGCTATTCTGTTGAGTCTGTAACTGCCTACCCTGTTTGTAAATTGATAAATCAGGAGGTTGGTATGGAACTTAAGATTGAGCGTGTGATTGAGACGGTGCTGTATGTTAACGATATCGAACGTGCCGCAGCCTTCTATCAGCAGGTGTTGCAACTGCCAGCGATGGTCGCGAATGATCGTTTCCGGGCCTATAACATCTCCGATCAAAGCGTGTTGCTGCTGTTTGTTGCCGGAGATTCGCTGAACGGTGCTCAGTATCCGGGAGGCTATATTCCCCCTCATGACGGCAGCGGCCCACAACATCTTGGTTTGGCCGTGAGCAAGGCCCAGTTACCCCTGTGGGAGCAGCAGTTGGCCGAACACGGTGTTGAGATAGAAGGGCGTATGCGTTGGGAGCAGGGCGCGGAGAGCATTTATTTCCGCGATCCGGATGGCCACCTGTTGGAACTGGTGACGCCGGGTATCTGGGCCAACTATTAACAGCGGCAACGCATTATTGGCATAAAAGCCTTTTAGCTTCTACACTTACATAACAATAAGCATGCTAAGGAGATAAGCTATGACAATGAAACTGGTTTTGGCCGGATGTACTGCGGCGCTATTTACCGTACTGACTGGGTGTACCACTTACGACAGGGCCGCGAGCTATGTGAACGAGCCTGTGGTAAGCGATGTAAAAGTCGGGATGACTAAACAGCAAGTGCGCGCAATTGCCGGGCCACCATCAACCTCAGCCAGCCTGATCCATGCGCAGGGTACCTGTGATACTTATGCCGTGGCACCACGGGACGGCAAAGCACAGACCTATTTTGTCAGCTTCAACGACACGGGCCACGTGATGAACAAGGGGTATCAGAGTTGTTCAGAGTACGATACCCAACCTAAATAACTGCCTGCTTATTGTCCGAAAAGAGCCTCGCTGATGCGGGGCTCTGGTTTTTTTAAGCGCAATTGGTCTGAAATTTAAGCTAACGAGCGTTTTGACGCATTTTTTTACGTCAAAACGATAGACATTTCATAACGGTACCGTTAATATCTGCGCCCATTGGAAGGATGGCCGAGTGGTTTAAGGCAACGGTCTTGAAAACCGTCGAGTGTAACAGCTCCCAGAGTTCGAATCTCTGTCCTTCCGCCAAATACAGACCCCAAGCTCGTAAGAGCTTGGGGTTTTTCGTTTTCAGATGGCCTTCAGGTCTTTACTTTCCAGGCGCTTGCACCACTTCGCCAGGTGATTTTCCGCGTGTTCACATTGCCATCAGGATCTCGGTAAAATCGTTAGTGATAGACGATGTCATGGGCTCGTCACGTTTAATAATATAAAAGCATGCGCTGATATTGATATCTTCAGCAGATTTTTTCTTGAGGTTCAGCTGTGGGCTGTAATGCTCCACAACACGATCGCTTAATAGCGCGAGATAACCCTGTTGTTTCACTAGACACCAGGTGGCGAGGAAAGAGTCAGTTTCCACGACATTACCCTGCTGCGTGCACGGGAAAGAGGAGTCTTGCATTGCTAAACGGCCTGCAGTACAGGAATGTGGAACTACCCACTTTGTTTCTTCCAGCGGCAGCTCATCAGAGGAGTGATTGTTCCCTTGATAAAGCGAAAACGTCTCACATTTGAAGTCCTGCGTTACCAGATCGACACTGTTAATCCCCTCGCTGAGGTTGCAGACCACCAGATCCAATTCGTTATTTCTCAACTTGGCAATCAACTCTTCGGAGCAATCCTCAATCACGATAATGCGGGTGTGTGGATAACGCTGATTAAAGATCTCAAGTGCCTCGGGGAGATAGCATAGCAGTGGGTAGGTGCTCATGCCTAAGCGCAAGAATTTCTCTCCGGTTTCTTTCAGTCCACGGAATTCATAAATGGTATTTCTTAACTCATTGGTGATAGCGTCAATGCGTTGAAAAAATGCTTCACCTACCGGAGTGAGCCGGACACCGCGGTTGCTGCGTTCCAAAAGACGCGAGCCAATATTTTCTTCAAGTTCTTTAATAATACGGCTGAGTGTCGGTTGTGAAATAGCCAGCTTTTTTGATGTTTCATGTAAGCTACCGCAGTAAATAATTTCTTTAAAAGTAGTCAGATGAGATAATTTCGGCATACTTTTCATAATCAGTCTCTTCATTCATATTTGAATTGGCGGTGTATAAGGGGGCTGTATGACGTTTTTAACCAGAGCCACAAATTCTGCTGTAATAGGCCTGCTTCATCATGCTATCGCCAAGTAAAGTATTGACGGTTTTATCAAGTACCGTAGTAGTGACAGAGGCGGGCATGAGAGTTGCGGTGATTTCTACGTCATCATCGCCAAAAGGCTCAATATCCAGGTGCGAGATAAAGCAGTTTTCGGCTTGCATCACCTGTTTGAATTTGGCTAACGCTTCGCGTTGCTCGTGTTCAAATGCAATCACGCAGATCTGGTAGGTGGATTCACCGTTAACATCGCTGAAGGGTTGTTTGTTGACCATATTGACGATCGGGCGCAGCAGTGTATTGGCAGCCAGTACGTATAACGTAGCGGCCAGAGCATCTCCATATAATGCACAACCCGCGCAGGTACCGACGGCTGCCGATCCCCACAGCGTAGCCGCTGTGTTCAGACCGCGGATATTCATTCCTTCTTTCATGATTGCCCCGGCTCCGAGAAAACCGACGCCAGAAACCACATAAGAAATCACTCTTACCGCCCCCCCACTGCCATCAATGGTCATGGCCAGATGGACAAAGATAGCTGCGCTGGTGGCAACAAGTGTATTGGTGCGTAACCCGGCAGTGCGTTGCCGGAACTGTCTTTCATAGCCAATAATTGCGCCAAGTAAAGATGCTGTTGATAGCGTTATTAATGTTTGAATAAAATGCATGATAAAAACCAACATGTTATCTGCTTATCATGAAACACCGATAAAAAGGTAGTCCTTGATAAACAGGTAGTTAAAATGGCAGACTTTTCATCTGCCAGTCAGCGATTAAAAATTGATATTCTGCCTGGCAGACGCGGAGCAGTGGCGTTTATACAGGCCGGGCTTTAATAGACCGAAGTAGCAATTTGCTGGCTTAGCTCAGCGCTGATTTCTTCGATCAGGCTTTGCATTGAGCGTTTGTTCCGCTCCTCACGCCGTAGGGTGATTTCATAATTTCCAGTAACGGTACCGGGGTCTGAACCTAGCAAAATAATCCGATCTGACATCATTACGGCTTCTGTTATGCTGTGGGTTACTAAAATCATGGAGCGAGTTTTTATTTGCCGCGTCGACCAGATCTGCATTAGGTCGTTACGTAGATTTTCTCCGGTATAAATATCCAGGGAAGAGAAAGGTTCATCCAGTAACAGCAACGCAGGTTCGACGACGAGCGCACGGGCAAACCCCACCCGTTGGCGCATACCACCGGAAAGTTCTCGTGGGAAAGCATTGCGGTATTTTTCCAGACCAATCAGGTTCAGCATTTTTATCACCTGTTTGTCGATGGTGTCTTGGGAATAATGCTGTGCCTGCAATCCAAAGGCGATATTTTGATAAACGGTTAACCAAGGGAAAATAGCAAAGTTCTGGAAAACCATGTTGATTTGTGGGTTAGGGCCTGTGACTTTGTCCTCACCGAGCATGACATCCCCAAAATCAGGAGATATCAAACCTGAGATGATCCGCAGTAGGGTGGATTTGCCCGAGCCGGATTTCCCTAATACGCTGATCACTTCATTGTCATAGACGTTGAGGTCGATATCACTAAGGACCAAATGTGATTTTTGGGTCGTAGGTTGGAAGCTCTTACTCACGTTGCTGACAGTAAGTAATATTTTTTTCTTGGCCATCATATTTCCTTGGTTATCTTTTAAAAAATAAATAGGTGAATAGGATATGCCGCTGAGTTTTGCACAGAAACATCCAGACGTGAAAATATACACTAGAGAATGCCAGCGGTCTTATTGGTCTGATTAATAAGTTGAATTCTGGTTATTGAGAGATGCTGTCAGCTTAGGATCGCCTAGTATAAGGCGCTGAAGGAGGTGAGAATAAAGTGCAGCTGTAACGTGATGACGTCACATACGAATACTTTTCAGGACGCAGTAAAATGACTATTGCGCCTAAGCCTCCAGCAGGCTCAACAAACCAATGAATAACGAACCGTCGGTGTCCATAATTTTATCCTGTATCAAATCGGAGTCTCATAGTACCCACAAGGGTCAGGAAGCTCAATAACTGAGTGATGTTTTATAACTGCAAAATGTAATTTAATATTAATGGATATCGCAAGGGATGTTTAAACTAAACACAGCATCAACGAGATTGGAGTTTAAATGAGTGGTTGACTATAAATCCCGGAGCATTGGAAGTGAAACTAAAACGTTAAATGAAGGTAATGCAGTCAACGTGGTGATTGTTATCTTTGGCGTCGCTATGAAAAATACCCTAATTTCAGAGGGAAATGCCTATTGGCAATGTGGAATGGGGAAAGAAACGGCTAATATGATTGTATTCACTGTTTTTAACTTTCATTCATATGTCTTGCTTGCTAGCTTTACCCATTCAAAAATGCTAAAAAGCCCAATGAGGTCAAACCTCATCAGGCTGGGTTTCAGCGCTTAACTTCTCAGAACTGGTACATAATCCCTGTTTCAACGACATCATCAGAACCTAAACCGGCTGCATTGTGTTTATCCAGCAGGTTCAGTTTGTACTCTACATAGGCTGACATATTGGCATTGAAGCTATAACCCAGCGCCATATCTATATACTTGACCAGATCGGTATCACCGATGCCAGGCAGGTCACGCCCACGTGACTGCAAATAGGCAAGAGAAGGGGTGATGCCAGAATCAAAGTGATACTGCGCCACGGCTTCGACGGCATCTGCCTTTGGTGCAAAGCCGGTGTAGTTGCCACCCTCTACGTAGGTCATGTTCTGAGTGCGGGTATAGTTTGCTGCCAGATAGAGGTTATCCCGATCGTACTTCAGGCCCAGAGTCCAGGCTCTGGCACGATCGCCATTGGCCAGACCAAAACTACGCTGTGCCTGTGTACGATCCGAATTGGCGTAGGCACCGCCAGCGCTCAGTCCCCAACCCATGTCGTAGGTCGTGGA
Source organism: Serratia sp. JSRIV006 (assembly GCF_019968685.1). NCBI lineage: Bacteria > Pseudomonadati > Pseudomonadota > Gammaproteobacteria > Enterobacterales > Yersiniaceae > Serratia > Serratia sp. JSRIV006. The sequence continues at coordinate 3,723,777 of NZ_CP074137.1, read as the reverse complement.
GAAGGAATATCCGTCGCCGTTTTGTGTCTGCAGGTCTTGCGTGTGATGGGCATCGTCGCCCCGATTCTTTCCCTGATATTGCATGCCAATATTCAGGCCATCAATAATCCCCCCCAAACCCTGATTATGATAGGTCAACATACCGTTGCCCCGACTGGTCATAAAGTTATCGGCAGCTTCATAACTGTCATTACCAAACTCGGGTAATACATCGGTCCAGCTTCCCACGTCATAGAGTAAACCGTAGTTGCGCCCATAGCTGATGCTGCCAAACGGGCCGAATTTCACCCCGGCAAAACCCAACCGCGTGTAGTTACCACTTTGCTCGCCGCTTTCCGCTCCGTTCAGCCCAATCTGATATTCCCATTGGCCGTATCCAATGATGTCATCATTAATTTGTGTTTCGCCTTTAAAGCCAAAGCGAGTGTAGGATTGATCGCCGCTGCTGCCAGCATTATTACTGAAATAATGAACACCATTAATCTGCCCATATAAATCCAATTTATTTCCGTCTTTATTTGCGATTTCTGCAGCTAACGTGGTGCTGGCTACTGGCAATAGTAACCCCAATACAGCCAAGTGCATTATTTTTTTTCATTTCAATAACCTGATGTTAATAAATACGTTGAAAGCTATGATGCTTTTTGTGATATCGCAATTCTCTTATACAAACGATCGCTGGTTTCATCAATAATGGCTGCCATATTCTGTCTGCCTCGTGATTCTCTTGGCCTGTCGATAACGATCTCATCGGTGATTTGCCGTTTATTGGCATCCATAATGACGACTCGGTCGGACATCATGACCGCTTCCTCTATGTCATGGCTCACCATGATGATGGCGCTGATATTATTTTTTTTGTTCGTCCAGATATTCATTAAATCCATCCGCAGTTTCTGTGCGGTAAAGATATCAAGAGAAGAAAAGGGCTCATCCAACAGCAAAACTTTGGGCTCCACGGCTAATGCTCGGGCAAAACCTACGCGCTGGCGCATACCACCGGAAAGTTGACGGGGCCAGGCTTTCTCATACCCATTCAGGCCAACCAGCGTGAGTAATGCTTTCAGCTTTTTGTCGATCAATTGCGGTGGCAAGTCTTGTGCGATCAGGCCAAAGGCGATGTTGTCATACACCGTGAGCCACGGATAAAGAGCATAAGACTGGAATACCATACTGATATCGGCATTGGGTCCTTCGATAGGTTTTCCTGCCAGCGATACCGTGCCGGTATCAGGGAAAATCAGGCCGGCAAATATGCGCATCAACGTTGATTTGCCAGAACCTGACTGCCCAAGGATCGTAACGAACTCCCCCTTGTGAACATTCAGATCCACGTCGCGCAGTACTTCCTTGGGGAGCTTGTTTTCTCCAATGAAGGCTTTGTTTACCTGCTTGGCGCTGAGTACCACTTCTTGAATAGTCATTTAATTTCCCTGCATTAATCATATTTGAATTTGGTTTCTGCAACGCGATACAGTGGCTGCCAGATAAAGATTACGCATAACGCCACCAGTGAGCACATGGCAGCACAGCCCAGCGCGGATTCCGGATTTTTACCGGCATCGGTCACGACTGAAATAAAAGCGCCCAGCCCGGTAGTACTGATCGTGGTAGTTCCCCATTGAATGACTTCTGCTGCAATGGCGCTATTCCAGGCACCGCCTGCTGCAGAAATAATGCCGGTAACGATGTAGGGGAAAATCGCGGGCAGCATATAGTAACGCCACCATTTGAAACTCCGTAAACCGAAGGTTTCGCTGACTTCGGTGATATGTGATGGGATTGCCGTGACGCCGGCAATGACGTTAAACAACACATACCACTGCGTGCCGAGCATGATCATTGGAATCGCCCACCAGCCAAGATCCTGATGATAAACAGCGATAAAAGCGGCGATCAGAGGATAGAAAATATTGGGTGGGATAGCAGCCAGGATTTGAATGATCGGCTGGAAGAATTTCACCAGGCGTGGATTCATCCCTATCCAGACGCCGAGTGGGGTGAAAATCACGATACTGAGCACCATTGCAGCCACTACACGCGCAGTAGTCAGCAGCATCCATTCAGGCATCATGGCGAAGTATTGCTTTGGGAAATACTCCCACAGTTGATAACCAAACCAGGCACAGGCCATGACCACCGCGAGATACCAAGTGCTACGCCACAGCCAGTTGGCTTTTGCGGTGATGCGAAACAGCTTGTGCAAACCAAGGCCGTACCAGATCTGCGGCAGCTTAAATAGCCATACATCAGCCAGCATGCGTAGGGCCGCTGACAACATTGATCCTAGATGGGAATAGCTCAGGCAGTTATAAAACCATGAGCTGCCTTCAGTTTTATTGGCGCTAACATCTTCGTATTTGAAACGGGAGGTATAGCGAACCAACGGGCGGAAAACCAATTGGTCAAGCACGATAATATTGGCCGCTAATGTGATCACGGCAAACAGAATAGCGTGCAGGTTTTGCTGCGCCAGCGCTTCGGCAATATAGGAACCTACACCAGGCAACGCCACCGATTTATCGTTGACCGGGATCGCCTCCGACGCCACCAGAGCGAACCATGCTGCCGATTGTGACACCATGGCATTCCACAATAATCCGGGTACGGAATAGATAAACTCTAACCGCCAGAAACGTTGCCATGGATTGTAGTTGAAACTGCGTGCGGCTTCATCCAGTTCACTTGGAACGATGCGCAGCGTCTGGTACAACGTTAGCATCATGTTCCATGCCTGGCCGGTAAATACCGCAAAGATAGCGGTACACTCCAGCCCCATCACACTGTGTGGGTACAGGCCAAGAAAATACACCGTGGTGAAGGTTAAAAAGCCCACCAAGGGTACTGACTCCATAAAGTTGACGAAAGGTAATATCACCCTGCGTAACGGCACGTAGCGTGCCGCTAAGACGGCAAAGACAATGGAGAATAACAATGACCAAATCATGCCGATGGCAAACCGCATTGTCGTTCTTAGTGAGTAATAGAAAAGATTCCAGGTATCCAGACTAATGGCACCCACGTTGTGTTCATCGAACGAACCGTGCATGTCCCCCCAGGCACGGATAAGAAAGACGATGACCAATGATGCTATTACAAAAACAATAAGGTCATTTAGATAGTACTTTCTAGAAATAGATGTACTTCTGCTTTTTTGCATAATGCCAATCCCATAAATTTCTCAAAAAACCGGCGGGAACGTCAACTTGATAAAGCCGAGCGCCTCCGTTTTAAACGAACATATATAGCTTGAGATAAATTAATTTGCTGATTGTTACGCTGATGGTGAACGATGAATACTACAGGAACAGGCATGACAAGCCGGTATTATCAGATGCCAAGGCACATAGGCAGTGCCAGGACGTTGCTGATAAGCCGTTGATTGATTGTCTACATTCTGTTTATTTCAGAATGTAGCATGAACTACATTACTGAAATTTATCCAGTAGTACTAAGCTAAAACTAAAACTTCCATCGTCCATAAGGCCCCCGTGGTGAGAATAAAGCGGTGAGATAGTAATGCTTGAACATAATGAATAGCAAGTAGATGTGATGGTTTTCATTATTGTATGTGTAACAGGATGAAAATAGATTTTTTAAAAGATATATCCATAAATTAAAATGATGAGGGAGATATTGTTAGATAGACAAGGACATCAAAAAATTGAAGCCTATATAGCTAGGATGAATGTTTCTTAACGTGGCAAAATATAACTTTTTTACTTGAGTTACGCGTATTATTGATGATCCCGAGCTTCCAGGAAGTTCGGGGGAGGAGGGAGAACACCAACTCACCTTGTCATCCCCACATACCTTCCAAGATCTCAATGGTTCTTGGTTCCAACGGAACACGGTGCTTGTTGCGCGCAGTGCTCTACTTGTGTGGCGACGAGGTAAAATGCAAAGCACTGAAAATGAATCTGCAAGCGGGATCGCAATAAGGAAAACTTTTCTCTCTAGCCAGTGACAGTGCTGGGGGATTTGTTAAAATAGACCCACTTAATCAAGATAAGATTATTATTATCATGCAGTTAACTAAGATTTTTCGTCTTGTCCCTGTGTTGCTTTTGCTGGTAACGGCGGGTTGTCAGCAACCCCGTTCTTCTCTGCAAAAGGAGCCTGTTGCCCTTAATGAACAGGTAGAACAGCTGGCTTCAGTGATTGCCAGTACCAAGTATTTGAAATATAAGTGTAATCGTAGTGATTTACCCAGCGATGCGGTCATTGACAAGGTTGCCTACAAAGTCGCCAAACAACGAGGCTGGAATAGCGCTGGCTACGGGGCTTTGCCGCAGCATAGCGAGGAAATTTATCAAAGCCTGATGAGAGACAACACGCCGGAACAAACCAAGTGCAGCAGCTTTAACAGCCTGTTGGCACCTTTTACCGACGAACTGCGTGCAGAAAAAAGCAGTTAGTGACACCAACTTGGTGTCCTGTGCCCAGTGTACGGGCTAGTGGTAAGCTTTATTCTGACTCTTCAGCGGTGCTTTCGCTATCCACCTTGCCGCCCGGCCAATCCTCTAATGCGTCAAGTGTGAATACCTCGCCATTGAAGTTAAAGATGGTCACGTCCTGTTGTATTTGCTCAATCGTAAGGTTGGGGGCAGGGCTGTCTCCTTCCTGATAACGCTGACCGTTCAGCGTGATGCTGCGTTTGTCATCTTCCGATGCGTAAACGTGCGCGCTGTATCTTAAAGGGGCTAATTCATCACTGGCTAAGGAGGGGGGGACTTTATTATCTGATCCCACTTGTTGCGCTGGTTTATTTTCATCATGCGCAGTTTCTCTATCAGCGTTGGTGACCGTATGCCTGGGCATCTCCATTTTTACCACGGCAGAGGGGGCAACTTGAGTCAACGCGGGGGCGGCGAAAGCTTCGTTGTTACGCCAGTGCTGTCCGGAAAACCAGCCTATCGCTATTAACAGCAATGCATACACTGGCAGCAGATAGCGGGGAATAAACAGCCCCTTGGCGGGGTGAACGCTGGCTTCTAGCTCTACTTTCGATTTATTGTCCACATCCCTGAACCTTTAATAAACGCTGATTTCTACAGCCAGAGGTTGTTTATTGGCGTGTCGCCAACGCTTGAGCAAAGCCAAAGTATCAAGGGTATATCCTGCCCGAAAACTCGGGTCAATAGCATTGTACTTTTATTCGGGAGTGATGTGACTCAGTGGGTGTAACCTCTCGTTTCGGGCCACCTGATGGTGACCCGAAACGGACCGTTTTATTTACTGCTTACAGGCAAACCTGCGCCCTGGGCAGAGACTTGTTGTTTGACCAACAAGGCTACCGACCAGGCGGGAACTGTAACGCTGCCCTCTGCGGTAATATTGACACCGGAGGCGAGTGAGCGGTCTCCCAGGTTTTGTTGGATTGCGCTCAGGGTGAGATTTTCACCGGTAAAGTCATTAAGCGTTCTGGCTTCCGGCGCTGCGTTGATGATAACGACTAACGCATCGGCTTGGGGATCAAGATCGTTTCCGGCCTGAACTCCGTCATCAATGGTCATTACCAGTAAGCCCAGTTGCTGTTCTGCGCCCGTGTTACGGAAATCGACACGTTTCATCACTTCGTGGCCGCTACCCAAGGCAATCAGAGGCGAGGATTGGCGCAGTTGCGTGAGTTCCTGATAGAACGAGTTCATCTGCGCGATCTCTGTTTGGCCAGGTGTGGCAACAGCATCTTTTACGCTGGCGATCAGCGAATAGTTGTCACCGTCATCGCTGATGCGTGGCATACCAACGTTGAAGTTGTTGTCTTGATAGCTGTAATCCACACGGTTGAACCAGTCCCCGGCATCATATGAGTCACGGGTAAATGACTTGGAACGCAACAGTTCAGAGCCTTGTTGATCGAATGCCAGCCCTTGGCCCAACAACGTAGTGGCCAGTGACACCGCCTGCATGCGTACGCGAGTGGTGAGATCGGCTTCACGTGCGGCTTTGTAGCTGATCATATCCCATAAGGTTTGGTTGTCGTGTTTGGAAACATAGTTGACCACTTCGGTCGGATCGTTGGCATAACCCCCAATCGCCCCGTTATAGTCAATTTCGCTGCCTTTTTTGACAGAGCCGTCTTTATCGATCAACAGGAATTCAGCCAGGTTGCCGGCCATGCCCAGACGGGTCAGATCGGCCAGATGGCGCACGGTATCCTCGTTTTGCTGGGTTAACTCGTTAACCAATACTCCGGCACCGTTACCCACCCCCTGGTTTTGACGCAAGGCATCACCAGAGTCAAACGGGCCGCCTCCACGAACAGCATCACGCAGACGATCGGAGAAGGTGCCAATGCCGGTGCCTTTTAACGTGATCTGCGAAGCGATTTCGAAGCGATCGTCCTGACCTGAATTCCAACCTTCACCAAAGAAATAAACGTTGGGGTTCACCGATTTTACTTTCTCCCGGGCCGCCAGGATTTGTGCTTTCGGATGATAGCCCATCAGGTCAAAGCGGAATCCGTCAATCTTGTAGTCTCGGCTCCAGACCACCAGAGAGTCTTCAATCAGTTTGGCAAACATCCGGTGTTCGGGGGCCGAGTCGGAACAGCAGGTGGCCGACTCTACACTGCCCGTAGTTTCATTCAAACGTTGATAATACCAGGGCACGATTTTATCCAGCACCGAGGTGCGATCCGTTGGGCCAGCCGCATTGGTGTGGTTATAAACCACGTCCATGATGATGTTCATACCCAGTTGCTGTTTGATGGTCTGCACCATGGTACGAAACTCTTTGATGCGGGCAGTGCCTTCGGGATTGGTAGAGTAAGACCCTTCAGGCACCGTGTAATGGAACGGATCATAACCCCAGTTGTAGGAGTCAGTCTGGGCCACATAGCCATTCAATTCCTGCACCTGCGGATTGTCCTGGCTGTCATTCTGTTTCAGTTCTTCTAGTACATCACCGATGGTGGTTGAACTCCCACAGTAGCCAGCAAAACGGCTTTGCCTAACGGCGCTGTTCAGTTCACAAAGCCGACTGAATGGATGGGTGAGATCCGCCACTTTGTCGCTGAACTCATTGACGGTTGCCAGATCAAACACCGGTAGCAATTCAATGTGGGTTACGCCCGCATGCCCAAGCTGTCTGAGATGCTGCACCATATTGCTGTCACTGGCAGTCAACGCCAGATATTTACCCCGTACCTGTTCAGGAACGGTCTGATCCCAGGCGGAAAGATCGCGGATATGCGACTCATGGATGACCATCTTGGCAATATCAGCCTGGCTGGTCTGTGGGTGTGGCATTGTCAGGCCGTCCCAGCCTTCTGGTTTCAACGCGCTGTCATTGAGATCCACGACCTGGCTGTATTCGGAGTTCGTGGAGAGGCTATGGGAGTAAGGGTCGGTGACCTCATACTGCTCCACTTTGCGCGATTGCGGATGATAAACGGTCAGGGCGTAACGATAAAAAGCGTCTTTAAGGTCATGACTTCCTTGATATGACCAGGCACCGGAATCGTTATCTCTGGTCATCGGATGGCTACCAATGACTTTTTTATCCGCACTGTAGATCACCAGTTCTGCCTGCTGGGCCGTGGGTGCCCAGACACGGAAAGTGACGCCAGAATCAGTCAGCAGAGCACCATATTCCAGGCCTTCCGCTGCGGCTGAGAAGCGATCATCGAGAACGCCAGCGGTCTGTACCTGGGTGGCTGAAATAAGGATGCCGTCCTGATTGGCGGCCAGGGCGACGGTCTCGCCGCTAAGCAGTTCGTCTACTTTTGCATTGTCCGGCAATTTGAAGGCGGCATAACCCGCAAGGTGAGGGAAGCGTGAACCCAGTTCCTGGTTGATGCTGGTCGGTGTCAGCGAAAGATAGCGATCGGTAAACTTCCCTTCGCTGTTGGCGGCCACTTTGCCATTGTGGTTGTAGTACAGACGTACGATAGGTTTCCCTTCCCCGGCAGGCCACAGCAGGGTGTGTTTATCTACCCAATGGGCTTCAGCCAGAGCCACCCCGAAGGCCGCGCGGAAAGCTTCGGCACGGGTATCATAAAGCGTACTGCTGCCTGCAAGCGCAGAAACGGTCCTGTCCGGAAAATCACTGAACGATAAACGCATATCCGCATCAATCAGCTTATTGGTGCCATCACGCAGAATGAAGTTGATACACCCAGTGGTTTTGCTCAGAGGTAGCACCCAATACGGGCCATAACTGTCGCTGCCTGTCGGTGTTGTACTGGTGTCATTCCAGTCCCCAGAGGGCTTATCCAGGGCGTCACAGGTGTCGTTATTCCACAAAAACAGGTTCTTGGTACTGTAATCAGCGGCGGAGCCGCTGGTGATACCAGCAATATCGACCAGATGAATGACCGCCTGGTTTTCACCTGCCATGACGGCTTCGCCAGGCATGGCTATGTCAGGCAGACGTGCAATCGGCTCTTGGTTGTTGGTATCGGGGCTAACGTCTGAAGAATTATTATTATCACAGCCGCTCAATATGACGAGCGAGCCGAAAAGTAGGGCATTACAGGTATTTTTCAGCATTCTAAATTCCCTATCAGGCTTGCATTATAGAAAGTAAAAAATCGTATCAATGTGTAAAGCAGTGGTATTAGATATTGCATGATAAGGAGGAGCATCCTCCTGCTTTAGGAGGAGGAGGGGCGTAGGTGGAAGGAGGACGCGAAGTTTAGAGTAGGGAGATTAAACGGGTTAAACCGCTTTTATGCTAGCGAGATTAAGAAATAAATAGCTATAAAAACAGAAAGATAAATTATTTCGATAAGCAAAAATAATGATTTATTATTGAGGGGAGTATGTATAAAGTAACCCTTTCTGAGAGGATGTATTCAGAAACGTAAGGGCTGATGGAGGTACTGAGTTGTAAGGTTTCAGTCATAACCTTACATATTCTCCAACGACAATGCCCCAACGATATGCCCACCGATTGACTGATATCGGTGAACTTCTGGCTGGCGTAAACAGAGAAGCAGGCAAAGGAAGGCAAGATGCGATTTTCTGTATTGTTATCGGTATGCAGAGAGGCTACTTTCAGGCTGTTCACGCCGCGATGGGCTTTATGCGTGCTGTCACTGTTGATTTGCAATCAACTCGCCTTGCTCACCTGGCACGGGCTCCTGCCCCCTGAAATATCCCCCGTACGCTTATCCAAAGCAGATTTCGCACCAGTAACAACTGGCGTTGGAGGTGAGTCTGAACGTTACCGCTTCACCCTCTTTGGTACTTCGCTATCCTCATCTTCCGCCGCTGAGCATGCGGTCTCTGACCAAACCCTGCGTAACGCACCGCCTTCTTCTCTCAAGCTAAACCTGACCGGCATTGTCGCCAGCCCCAGTCCAGAGCGTTCCATCGCCATTATCGCCAAAGATAGCAAACAGTTCAGCCTTGGCGTGGGGGAGAAGGTGCCTGGTTATGACGCCCGAATTGCGTCAATTTTTGCCGATCGTATCGTGATCGCCTATCAGGGGAATTATGAATCGTTGTTGCTGTTCAGCGAGCAACCCGAGGCCGCTAAAAGTGACAAAAAAACCTCAGCGTCGCAGCTCAAGGCACAGCTGCAAAAGCAGCCGCAAAGCATTCTCAATTACCTGAATATCTCACCGGTGATGGTGGATGACAAACTCATCGGCTATCGACTCAATCCGGGCAAACAAGGCGAGTTATTCCGCAAGGTCGGGCTGCAGGAAAACGATCTTGCCATAGCGCTAAATGGCCTGGATCTGCGCGATGCACAGCAGGCGCAACAGGCATTGAAACAGCTTTCAGAACTCAGTGAACTGAATCTTACCGTTGAGCGTGGCGGTCAGTTACAGGATATCTATTTGGCTCTTGGAGATGACTAATTGTTGAATACAAAAATAATCAGGAGCTTACGCATTGTGCTACTGGCAGTGATGCTGCTTGGTACTCGGCAGGGCTGGAGTGCCGAGTTTTCTGCCAGCTTCAAGGGCACGGATATTCAGGAGTTTATTAATACGGTCAGCAAGAACCTGAATAAAACGGTGATTATCGATCCTGCCGTGCGCGGCACTATCACCGTACGCAGTTATGACATGCTCAATGAGGAGCAGTATTACCAGTTCTTCCTCAGCGTGCTGGACGTTTATGGCTTTGCCGTGGTCGATATGCGTAACGGCGTGTTGAAAGTGGTGCGCTCCAAGGATGCGAAAACCGCTGCGGTGCCGGTAGCCAGCGATGCTCAGCCGGGCGAGGGTGATGAAGTGGTGACACGTGTCGTGCCGGTCAATAACGTGGCGGCACGCGATCTTGCCCCGTTACTCCGTCAATTGAACGATAACGCCGGGGCTGGCAGTGTTGTGCATTATGAGCCTTCCAACGTGTTGCTGATGACCGGGCGTGCAGCGGTCATCAAACGCTTGATGGCGATTGTTGAACGCGTTGACAAGGTCGGTGACCGTAGTGTGGTCACGGTACCGTTGGCTTACGCGTCAGCTGCTGAAGTCGTCAAACTGGTCACCGAATTAACCAAGGATGCCAGCAAATCAGCGATGCCAAGCCTGATGGTAGCCAATCTTGTTGCGGATGAACGAACCAACTCGGTCCTGGTGAGCGGAGAACCCAACTCCCGCCAGCGGATCATCGCCATGATCAAGCAGCTGGATCGTGAGCAGGCCGTGCAAGGCAATACCAAAGTGATTTACCTGAAGTATGCCAAAGCCACCGATCTGGTTGAGGTGTTGACTGGCGTCAGTACCAGTATTCAAAGTGAGCAACAGAATGCCAAGCCGGCGGAAGCACTGCGTAAAGACATCACCATCAAAGCCCATGAGCAAACCAATTCACTGATACTGACGGCGGCTCCGGATGTCATGCGAGATCTGGAGAAGGTGATAGCTCAGTTGGATATTCGCCGTGCACAGGTATTGGTAGAGGCGATTATCGCAGAGGTACAAGATGCCGATGGTTTGAACCTGGGGATCCAGTGGGCCAACAAGAATGCTGGAGTGACGCAGTTCACCAATACCGGTTTGCCTATCACTACGGCGATTGCCGGAGCCAATCAATACAATCAGGACGGGACGGTGAATAGTACCCTGGCCAGCGCTCTCAGCAGTTTTAACGGTATTGCTGCCGGTTTTTATCAGGGCAATTGGGCAATGCTGCTGACCGCGCTTTCCAGCAGTAGCAAGAATGACATTCTGGCGACACCGAGCATTGTCACGCTTGACAACATGGAGGCGACATTCAATGTCGGCCAGGAAGTTCCTGTCCTCTCCGGCTCGCAAACGACGTCGGGCGATAATATCTTCAACACGGTAGAGCGTAAAACCGTCGGCATTAAGCTGAAGGTCAAACCGCAGATCAACGAAGGGGACTCCGTGCTGCTGGAGATCGAGCAGGAGGTTTCCAGTGTGGCTGATGCGGCGTCCAGCAGCAGTGCTAATCTGGGGGCGACCTTTAATACCCGCACGGTCAATAACGCGGTGCTGGTAGGCAGCGGTGAAACCGTGGTGGTGGGTGGCTTGCTGGATAAAACCGTCCGCGACAGCAGCGACAAGGTTCCGGTGCTGGGGGATATCCCGGTGCTGGGCTATCTGTTCCGCTCCAACAGCAAACAGGTTTCCAAGCGCAACCTGATGCTGTTCATCCGCCCGTCGATCATCCGGGATCGTGACCAGTATCGCCAGGCCTCCTCAGAAAAGTATCAGGCTTTTAATCAGGAACAAGACCATCAGCGTGGCAAACAAGGGAGCGAAGCCACGCTGAATAACGAAGTATTGAAGTTGCCACCCGATCAAAACGGTGCCACTTTCCGCCAGGTTAATGCCGCGATCAGCGCATTCTATTCAACGGGGGGACGATGAACACCCTCCCCGAGGACCTGAGTGAATTACGCCCGCAGTTGCCATTTGCCTATGCGCGCGAGCAACGCATTTTGCTTTTGCGGGATCATGCTGGGTGCCGAGTGCTCCGTCTGGCGGAAACCACCGCCACAGCATTGCTTGAGGTGCGTAGGGTGGCCGGGTGTGGGCTGACTATCAGCACGGTGTCGGGTGAAGAGTTTGAGAAACAACTGGTGATCAGCTACCAGCGCGATTCGCAAGAGGCGCGACGCATGATGACCGATATCGGCAATGAAATGGATTTTTATACCCTGGCAGAAGAGCTACCCGACAGCGACGACTTGCTGGATGCCGATGATGATGCCCCTATTATCCGCCTGATCAATGCGATGCTGACGGAAGCCATCAAGGATAAAGCCTCGGATATCCATATCGAAACCTATGAACGCCATTTGCAGATCCGTTTCCGGGTCGATGGCGTGTTGCGTGAAATTCTGCGCCCTCAGCGGCGGTTGGCCTCTTTATTGATATCGCGCATCAAGGTCATGGCACGGCTGGATATTGCCGAGAAGCGGATCCCCCAGGATGGGCGCATGGCACTGCGAATCGGCGGCCGAGCCATTGATGTGCGGGTTTCGACCTTACCGTCTAATTATGGTGAACGAATTGTTCTGCGTTTACTGGATAAAAACAGCGTCAGTCTGGATCTCGCCGCGCTTGGTATGTCTTCACATAATCGGCGGCAGATCGATGAACTGATCCAGCGGCCACACGGCATTATTCTCGTCACCGGACCTACAGGTTCGGGTAAGAGCACCACCCTCTATGCAGCATTGAGCCGCCTCAATGCCAGCGAACGCAATATCATGACGGTCGAAGACCCGATCGAGTATGAACTCGAGGGTATCGGCCAGACGCAGGTAAACCCCAAGGTAGATATGACATTTGCTCGCGGTCTGCGAGCCATTCTGCGTCAGGATCCTGATGTAGTGCTGGTTGGGGAAATCCGCGACAGCGAAACCGCTCAGATTGCGGTTCAGGCATCACTGACTGGGCACCTGGTACTCTCCACGCTGCACACCAACAGCGCGCTGGGGGCCTTATCGCGGCTGCAGGATATGGGCATCGAGCCTTTTTTGCTTTCCACCTCATTACTGGCCGTGCTGGCGCAGCGACTGGTTCGCACACTCTGCCCCGATTGTCGTCAAACTTACGCCGCCGATCCGGCCTTGGCCGATCAAATGGGGATTTTACCCGGAACCCCATTATGGCAGGCGAAAGGATGCTCGCAGTGTAATTTTACCGGTTACCGTGGGCGTACGGGTATCCATGAGCTGCTGCTGATTGATGACCGAGTGCGTACGGCGATCCATCAGGGAGAGAGTGAATTCGCGATTGCTCGTCAATTACGTCATGAGTACAAGACATTGCGCCAAGGGGGATTGGAAAAAGTGTTGGCGGGTGAGACCAGTTGGGAAGAGGTGATCCGCGTGACCGAAAGCCAGTCTCAGGAAGAGGGATGACATGGCCCTATTTCATTATCAGGCGCTAGACGAGCGCGGCAAAAAACGACGGGGAGTGCAGGAAGCGGATTCAGCCCGCCATGCCCGTCAACTTTTACGGGAACAGGGGTTGGTCCCTGTAAGCCTGGACGAAGGGCAGGATGAACGCCAGCAGGCCCAAAACGGGCGGCGTCTTTCATGGGGGCGGGGGATTAGCAGTGCCGATCTGGCGTTGTTGACTCGTCAGCTTGCGACCTTGGTCGCCGCCTCCTTACCCTTGGAGGAGGCGCTGGATGCCGTGGCAAAACAGAGTGAAAAACCCCGCCAGCGCAGCCTGATGGCCGCAGTGCGCACCAAAGTACTGGAGGGGCATTCCTTGGCTGAAGCCATGAGCGCTTATCCCACCAGTTTTGAGCGGTTGTACTGCGCGATGGTGGCGGCGGGTGAAGCTTCTGGTCATCTGGATCTGGTTCTGAACCGGTTGGCGGATTACACCGAGCAGCGCCAGCAAATGCGAGCTCGTATCCTGCAGGCGATGATCTACCCCTGCGTGCTGACGGTGGTCGCCATCAGTGTGATCGCCATTTTACTTTCCGCCGTCGTGCCCAAGGTGGTGGAACAGTTCATTCACATGAAGCAGGCACTTCCGCTATCAACGCGTGTGCTGATGGGGATGAGTGACGGAGTTCGAGCCTTTGGCCCTTGGGTGCTGCTGTTGCTGTTATTGGCGCCGATGCTGATGCGTCTGTGGCTGCGCCAAGAAGCGCGGCGCATTGCTTTCCATCGGCAGTTGCTGCGCCTCCCGGTGATCGGACGCATCGCACGAGGGCTCAATACTGCCCGTTACGCCAGAACGCTAAGCATTCTCAATGCCAGCGCGGTGCCATTGCTGCAAGCGATGCGCATCAGCGGAGAGGTTTTAACCAATGAATATGCGCGCCGCCAGCTGTCACTGGCAACGGAATCTGTGCGCGAGGGGGTGAGCCTGCATCGGGCTCTGGAAATCACTGCGCTGTTTCCCCCGATGATGCGGCACATGATCGCCAGCGGTGAACGCAGTGGGGAACTGGACAGCATGCTGGAACGTGCGGCAGACAACCAGGATCGGGAGTTTACTGCCCAAATGCAGTTGGCATTGGGGCTTTTTGAGCCCTTGTTGGTGGTGAGTATGGCGGGCGTGGTGCTGTTTATCGTTTTGGCGATCCTGCAGCCAATCCTGCAATTAAATACCTTGATGAGTATGTAAATTCAATCTGCAAATAACGGAGAGAAAAATGCGGCAACAGCGTCAGCGAGGTTTTACCCTGCTGGAAATTATGGTGGTGATTGTGATCCTGGGCATCCTGGCGAGTCTGGTAGTGCCTAACCTGATGGGAAATAAAGAGAAGGCGGACCATCAGAAGGTCGTCAGCGATATTGTCGCGCTGGAGAGCGCATTGGATATGTACAAGCTGGATAACAGTCGATATCCCACCACCGAACAAGGGTTGCAGGCACTGGTGACCAAGCCCTCGGCACAACCGGAACCGCGCAATTATCCCCAAGGTGGCTATATTCGCCGTTTGCCACAGGATCCATGGGGGGCAGACTATCAGTTGCTTAGCCCAGGCCAACACGGTCAGTTAGACGTTTTCTCTTATGGCCCCGATGGCATACCGGACACCGAGGATGATATCGGTAACTGGACGATTGGGAAGAAGTAGTGCGCCAACGCGGCTTTACGTTGTTGGAAATGATGCTGGTTGTGCTGCTGATCGGGAGTGCAGCCAGTTTGGTGATCATGTCATTTCCGGCCATGCAACAAAATAACCCGCAGCTACAGCTGAAACGTTTTCAGGCTCAGTTGGCGTTTGCCATGGATGCCGCGGTGCAAAATGACCAGTTGCTGGGGATCCGGGTTCGACCTGACGGCTGGCAATTCCAAATGCTACAGCGTCAGGCCGCTGAAAAACGCGGGGCGGTATCTGGCTCGGATAGTTGGCAAGGTTACGTCTGGCAGAATTGGCAACCCCGTCAGGCGGCGTTAGGGAGCCAAATGCCTGATGATATTCGTCTTAAGCTGCATTTCCCCGATCGGCAGGAGTGGCCGCGTGCTGCGGAATCGGCACCGGAACCCGATATTCTGCTGTTACCTGGCGGGGAGATTACGCCGTTTGAGCTGGTGTTCAGTGAGGCCGGTAGCCAGCCATTGGTATGGCTGCGGGTCGACGACGTGGGCGCGATCGAATCGTCAGTAAACGGAGCAGCACAGTGAACGCCCAAAGAGGGATGACGTTGCTGGAAGTGCTGGTGGCACTGATCGTTTTCGCCTTGGCGGGGTTAGCCGTGTTGCAAACCACGGCACAGCAGGCTGGCAGTATTGGCCGTATGGAGGAAAAAATACTGGCAAGTTGGTTGGCGGATAATCAACAGGCCAGGTTACATCTTGATAAAACCTGGCCGGAAAAGCGCTGGGTCGGCACCACGGTGACCTATGCTGGCGAGGAATGGTCTGTACGCTGGCAGGGGGTTGATACCGAACTGGGTCAATTACGGGCACTGGATGTTGAGGTACGGCGTCATAAAGAAGACGCTGCGCCAGTGGTTTCTTTACGCAGCTACGTGGTGCGGGAATGAATGGTCGTAGCCAGCGGGGCTTCACGTTGCTTGAGATGCTGTTGGCATTGGCAATTTTTGCTGCGTTGAGCATCAGCGCCTTCCAGGTGTTGCAGGGGGTGATGCGCAATGATGAGATTTCGCAGCGCAAGGCGCAGCGGTTGGCCGAACTTCAACGTGCCTTTATGCAGTTGGAAGGGGATTTCGGTCAGATCATCCCTCGCCATCACAGAGGGAATGAACGCGTATTTTCCGCGGCGCGCTATCAATTACAAAGTGAGGACTGGGGCGTCTCTTTCATGCGCAACGGTTGGCAAAACCCGATGGGAATGTTGCCCCGCGCCGAGTTACAACCGGTGGGATATCGTCTGCGCCATCAGCAGTTAGAGCGGTTGAGCTATGCCCATGCGGATCCGCTCGTTGGGGAAGCGCCGGTGGTCAAGGTCTTGCTCAATGAGGTCAGTGTCTTTCGTCTGCGCTTTTTTTCCGAGGGGACGTGGCGGGAGAGTTGGGACAACGCGTCGGTTTTGCCGCAGGGGATTGAAGTGACATTAGTGGTTGCTGGCGTGGGTGAATTGACCCGTCTGTTTTTGATCACGGCGGTGGGGCAAGAATGAGGGCGCGGCAAAAGGGTGTTGCCCTGCTGGTGGTGTTGCTGATCCTGGCGCTGATGGTGACGATTGCAGCGACCATTGCCGAGCGAAACGGGCGTACCTATCTGCGCACAGCGGCTCATTTGGATCGCCAGCAGGCAAAATGGTATGCCCGCTCGGCAGAAACACTGGCGGTAAAAATTTTGCAACGAGACGCGCTGGACTCACCGAATAAAACGCATTTGGCGCAAAACTGGGCGCAAGAACAGCGCCGTTTCCCCGTTGAAGGCGGGGAGGTGTTTGGGCAGATTGTTGATGGCCAGGCCTGCTTTAATCTCAATGCCATTAACCAAGGGGCAGCCAGTGAGGGGATGCAGCCGACATTGCCTTATCCTAGCCAGGTTTTTAGACAGCTTTTAATCAACCTGGGGGAAGAGCCCCTGCGTGCGACGCAGATAGCCGCGGCACTGCGCGACTGGGTAGACAGTGATAGCGAACCAGTCAGTGATGGGGCTGAAGATGAGGTCTATATGGCCCAGGCGGTGGCTTACTTGCCAGCCAATCAACCCATGCAGGATGTCAGCGAGTTGCGCACCGTCTCAGGGGTTGATGCCAGCCTTTATCGGCGTCTTTTGCCTTACGTTTGCGCGCTGCCAACCCAGACGCTGTTGGTAAACGTTAATACCCTGAGTGAGTCTCAAGGGCCATTACTGGCGGCGCTATTTCTCAAGGAGCTTGATACAGCCATGGCGACTCGATTGTTACAACAGCGTCCACGTGAAGGGTGGAGCAGTACGACGGCATTTTTGGCACAGGTTGCCCTGAAGGACATCGACACCTCAACGGTCAGATCGCTGTTGACGATAAAGAGTGAGCTGTTTTTAGCCAGTTTCACCGTGCTGATGGGGGAGACTCACTATAGCCAGCGCAGCCTGTTGCGCAAAGCCGGTAACAGTTTCCAGGTAGTACAGCGGCAATATGGATTAAGCATGATGGTGGAGCCTTGATGCCTAACAGAAAGCCCCGTGAGCAAGCCAGGTTGATACTGCGCTTACCCAGCGATGAAACGCAGCCAGTGCTGTGGTATTTCGCTTCAGCAGACGGTCATCAGCAAGGTAGTTTGGCTATGGGGGAGAACGATGACCAATTGGTGAGCCTGCTTGCCAGATACCCTGCCTGGGTATTGGTTCCTGCGAGCGAGTTGGTTTTCCATCGTGTGACGCTGCCTCGTCGTGCCAGGCGTCAGAGTCTGCAAGTACTGCCGTTTATGCTGGAGGAGCAACTGGCAACGGAGGTTGAACGGCTGCATTTTGCCATTTTGCAGCAAAGTGGTGATGTATGTGACGTTGCGGTAGTTGATAAAAGCCTGATGCATCAGTGGGTAGCCCGTTGTGAACGTCTGGGGGGGCAGGTGCAGGCAATGTTGCCAGATGTGCTGGCGTTACCCTTGGCCGCCGACGGTTGGAGTGCGGTCAGTCTCAATGATCAATGGTTGTTTCGCCGGGAAAAGCATGCCGGCATGATTGTTGAATCCTCCTGGTTATCGGAGTTTTTGGCCGTGTGGGCACCGCCGGTCATTGAAAGCTACTCCGCGCCACCAGCATCAACCGCTAGCCCTCCGGAATGGCGTGTTCAACCACCGAGGGATTTACTGCAACTGGTGGCAGAAGGTGTGCACGAGAGCGGAGCCGATCTGCGCCAGGGCGAATTCACCCGCTCTAGCCCCTGGCGTACACGATTACGCCCCTGGCGAACCGTGATGATGGCATTAACGGTGTATTTACTGCTGTTGTGTGTGAGCGCCGGGCTGTCTCATTACCGGCTTTGGCAACAGGCTGACCATTGGCGGCAGGAAAGTGTGCGGGTCTACCAACAGCTGTTTCCGGCTGATAAAAAGGTGGTTAATCCGCGCGTGCAGATGCAGCAGCACTTGCAACAATTACAACCCATCGAGCAAGCCGGTGTGGTCGCACAGATGCGCCAATTGCAACAGCTGATGGCGGAGAACTCGGCAATCCGGTTTCAGGCGCTGTCTTATGACGCTGGCCGTAAAGAGCTGAAAGTCGATATACAGGCGGCCTCTTTTCAGGCGTTGGAACAGTTTCAGGTTGCTGCCGGGCAGCGTTATCAGCTGCAACCTGGTGAAATCAAGCAGAATCCAACTGGGGTAGAGGGCCGACTGACTCTGGGGATAAAGGATGAATGAACTCAAGCACCGCTGGCTACAGCTCAGCCTTCGGGAACGGGGATTGGTATTGGGCTGTGGTGTATTGGTTATCGTCAGCTTGTGCTACTACGCACTGTGGTTGCCCTGGCAACAACAGGCTAGCCAATGGCAGCGTACTATCGCTCGTGAACAAAACACGGTGGAATGGATGTTGCAACAGGCTCCGCGCTTGCGCCAGCAAGGGGCACAACCCATACAGGAGGCTTCTCTAAGCTTGTCGGCCAGGGTGGCACAGAGCGCTACCGCTCAAAACATGAACATTACCCGCATGCAGCCTCAGGGAGAGCGGCTGGCGGTCACGCTGGAACCTGGCGATTTTAATGCCCTGATGCTTTGGCTCACACAGTTGGAAAAACGTTATAGCGTTCGCATTGTGGCGCTTGAGGTAGCGATGCGTCCCGATAAACCCGGATGGGTGATGGTAAACAAACTGATGCTGGAGCGCAGCGATGGGCGCTAAAGCCAAAAAGGCCGTGCTTTTGTTGGCCTGTTATCTCCTATTGTTGGGAGGCCATGCGCCAGCACGGGTATTACAAGCTTTTATACCCGCAGATATGAAGGTCGGTGGCTTTTCGGGTTCCCTGTGGCAGGGCAGTTTACACCAGTTAAGCTGGCGTAACATTATGCTGGCCAAGCTGAACTGGCAGTTCACTTTTTCCTCTTGGATGCCAGCCTTGGAGATTGAGCTACGAGATCCGCAAGGCTTGCAGGGAGCCGGTATCCTGCGTGGTTGGCAGGATCTTCAACTGCATGAATGGCAACTCTCTGTTCCTGCAGATGTCGTGCGGCAACAGTTGTCGTTGCCTCTGCCGATCACCGCCCAGGGAGAGCTGCGACTGCGGTTGCAACAAGGAGAGTTCAGTTCCGCGGGTTGCCGGAGTCTTGGCGGTGGTGTTGTCAACTGGCAGCACGCACAGCTTGCGACCCCGTTGGGGGCGTTGGAGCTGGCCAACGTGCAAGGACAATTGAGCTGTGATGGAAAAGGGGCTCTGGTGTTGGTGTTGAAACAAGACTCCTCTCATCTGAGCCTGACGGGGCGTGGCACCGTCGGATTTGACGGGCGCTATCAGTTCAACGGTCAGGTGCGCCGAGGGCCGGTGTTACCGGAGACGATGAGGCCACTGATAAATCAGTTAGGCAGGGCCAACGATCAGGGGCAGATACCCTGGCAGGTTCAGGGGCGGTTGCTTTAAACGGCGCTAGGCTGTCTTAAAAGGGTTGGGTAGGTACTTGGCTGACTGCAGGGAGGTTTTTTGAGTTTATTATTGGATTTTACCGTTGCATTTCCCCTCCTCTGGCTGTGTGTCGCGGGGATATTGGGGGCCATAGTGGGTAGCTTTCTCAACGTGGTGATTTATCGATTACCGGTGATGCTGGAAAAGCAATGGCAGCGTGAGGCGCTCGTGCAACTGGCGCTGCCCTTACCTGAATCCACACCGCGTTTTGATCTGCTATTACCGCATTCCTGTTGCCCGCATTGCCAGCATCCTATTGCAGCCAGGGACAATATCCCCTTGCTGAGTTTTCTGTTGTTAAAGGGTAAGGCTCGTTGCTGTGGTGAGCGGATCCCAAGGCGCTACCCGCTGGTTGAAGTGGCAACGGCTATGATGTTTGTGCTGACTGCGCTTATATTCCCGCTAGGTTTCCCTTTGCTGGGCGCCTGGATATTGCTCTCCTTTTTGCTGACGCTGGCAGTTATTGACCATCACAGACAACTGTTGCCAGATGTGCTGACGTTGCCACTGCTGTGGATCGGACTTTTGTTCAATACTCAGGGGAATTTTGCCTCGTTGGAACAGGCGACGATTGGCGCAGTAGCGGGTTATGTCTGCCTATGGAGCGTGTTCTGGCTATTCAAGCTGGCAACCGGTAAAGAGGCTCTCGGCTATGGTGATTTTAAATTACTTGCGGCGTTAGGGGCCTGGTTAGGTTGGCAAGCGTTGCCACAGGTGATTTTGGTGGCGGCGGCCAGTGGGCTGCTGGTTACGCTGATACAGCGCGGGTTGGCGAAACAAGATCTTAATCAACCGTTAGCCTTTGGCCCCTGGCTCGCCGTGTCGGGCGCGGTCAATATGTTTATACCCTGGAGCTTTTAAGCGCCTATATCTTGATTGGAAACGCTAGCAAGCGCACCCAGTCTTGTTCCTGAAGTACGACTTTTGTTAGTCGGTTGACCAATGATCAAGAAATCACACGCGTGTTACTTACTGATACTAAAGGGAATGGTTATGCATAAGATTACGATGTTGGCGGTGTTGCTTACGGGAATGCTTAATGCTCAGGCGGCAACGGTTTATACCGGAGATAAAATTGAGGGTAATCCGGTTATCAGCAAGTTGGATGTAGACGATCTGGAGGCAGGAAAGGTTTATCGCTTCATGTTCCAGGGAACCAGCAATGGGATCGGTCAACATTGGTATGTTCCTGTTATGGTGGCCAAAGGTGCGCAGCCTGGTCCTAAGCTGGGTCTGCAAGCGGCGGTCCATGGTGATGAATTAAATGGTACCCGGGTGATACAGCAGGTGTTTGAAAAGCTGGATCCCGCAGAGTTGAAAGGCAGCGTGATCGGTGCCGTGGGTGCGAATCCTTCAGGCATGTTGGCCAATAACCGAAACTGGCAGTTGGCCAATGACGGCGGAGATATGGTCGATTTCAACCGGGTCTGGCCGGGTAAAGAAAAAGGTAACGCCGCCGAACAGCAGGCTTGGCTGCTATGGAATAATTTGTGGGCGGGCAATGCCACGCTGTTCGTTGATATGCACACGCAGAGCCGGGGGACCGAATATCCCTTGTTCATCTATGCGGATTATCGTAACCCGCAGGTGAAGCAAATGGCTGAACTGTTCCCGGCGGACCAGATTAAAGCCGATCCTGGTGAGAAAGGCTCCGTCGAAACCACTTTCGTTGAGAACAAGATCCCTGCCATTACACTCGAAATTGGCAAGCCCAAGCTCTATCAACCTGAACTTATCGCGCGCAGTTTGACTGGGGTGCGTAATCTGATGGTTCAACAAGGCATGACAGCCGGAACATTAGGGACAACGGCTAAAGAGCAAAAAACCTTTATCGGTAATGAAATGAGCTCGATCCGAGCTGAGGTTGGCGGATTTGCCGAGGTTTTGGTTAAGGTCGGCGATACGGTGGTCAAAGGGCAGAAGGTGGCGGTTCAGCGTAATGCATTTGGCGACATCATTCGGGAATATACTGCGACCCATGATGGCCGAGTGTTAGCTATCGGCAATGATCCGTTGCGCGAACCCCGGGCTTTGCTGGTTCGTATTCTGTTCAACAATCCTGAACCCCAGTGTGCTGATGGTTGCTAATTGACGTGAGGCATCTGTAAATGTCGGGATCACGGTTTCTCTGCTGCAACAAGCGGCCTGAAACCTAGCGGATCGATCCCGTTGGTGAGTTGATCATACATGGCATGAGCTTGCTTGCCCAGGCGAGTGCCAATCGGCTGGCAACGCCTGCCGATGGCGGTTTCCCGGTGATTAGAGTTGGTTATGCCCAGCGTTTGATAACAATCGAGGTGTTGATGCCACCAAAGGCAAAGTTATTGGTTTGCAGAAACTCGCAGTCGATATGACGGGCTTCTCCCATGATGTAATCGAGTGCGCCGCATTGTTCATCAGGGGTACGCAGATTTAGCGTTGGTGCGAACCAGCCTTCACGCATCATCTGCAGGCTCAACCAGGCCTCCAGTGCTCCACAAGCCCCCAAGGTATGGCCGAAGTAACTTTTCAACGACGAGATCGGCACGCTATCACCGTAGATCGCGGCGGTTGCCTGGCTTTCGGCAATATCTCCCCGATCGGTGGCGGTACCGTGGGCAGAAATATAGCCGATATCACTCGCTTGCAGACCGGCCATCCTCAACGACTGTTCCATGCAAATCTGCATGGTTTCACGTTGCGGCTGTGTGATGTGTGCCGCATCACAATTGGTGGCAAAGCTGACGATTTCCCCGTAGATGGTTGCGCCGCGTGCTTGCGCATGCTCCAGCTCTTCGAGGATCAGCGTACAAGCACCTTCCCCAATCACCAAACCATCGCGGTTCTGATCAAATGGGGAAGGGGTGGCATGCGGTTCATCATTACGTTGGCTGGTGGCAAATAACGTGTCGAACACGGCGGCCTCGGAAGGACACAGTTCTTCTGCCCCACCAGCAACCATCAGAGTCTGATAACCGTGGCGAATAGCCTCCCAGGCATAGCCAATGGCCTGGCTGCCTGATGTACAGGCGCTGGACGTCGGGATCACACGCCCGCGCAGGCCGAAGAATAACCCGGTATTGACCGCGGTAGTATGAGGCATCATCTGCACATAGGTAGTGCCCGTGATGTTATTGGTGTGCTTCTCGGTCAGCATGGTGGCGAATTCGCTCACCGGACCAGTACTGCCGGTGGATGAGCCATAAGCGATACCGGTCTGGCCGTTGGTTAGCACCGGGTTGCCAATAAGCCCAGCTTGCTCCAGAGCCAATTCCGTTGCGCGGGTCGACATGAGAGACACCCGGCCCATTGAGCGTATGCGCTTACGGGTATAGTGTTCTGGCAGCACGAAGTCATCGATTGGGGCGCCCAGCAGGGTGTGCAGGCCGTCATAGATTTGCCATTCAGGCATGTGGCGTACGGCGTTTTTATAGGCCAGCAATTTGGCGGATACCGCCTGCCAGTTTTCACCGAAGGCGGTAATACCGCCCATACCTGTAATAACTACCCGACGAATCATTGCATCCCTCCGTTGATAGAAATGACCTGACGAGTCACGTAACCGGCTATATCAGACATCAAATAGCTTGCAAGCCCGGCGACTTCCTCCGCCTGGCCCATCCGTTTCATCGGGATCATCGACATGGCCTCCTTTAACGCCACCTCTTCCATTTTGATCATGCCGGTATCGATCAGTCCTGGGGCAATGCAGTTGACGGTGATCTTGCGTTTTGCCAGTTCGATCGCCAATGCTTTGGTTGCGCCAATAATTCCTGCCTTGGCCGCACTGTAGTTCACCTGGCCCCGATTCCCCATAATGCCAGAAACGGAAGACAGTGTAAGGATGCGGCCACCTTGACGTTCGGCAATCATTGGCATGATGCAGGGCTGGATCACGTTGTAGAAACTGTCCAGATTGGTGTGGATAACCTCATCCCAATCATCATCGCTCAATGCAGGGAAGGCGGCGTCGCGAGCGATCCCGGCATTGCTGACGATGCCGTACCATGCCCCATTCTCTGTCAGATCTTGCTCGAGAACCTCCCGGCACTGCTGACGATTGCTAATGTCGAAACAGAGCAGGCGGCCTTGTCCTCCGGCAGCGGTAATTGCGGCCAGCGTTTGTTGTGCGCCAGCTTCATCTTGGTGATAGTGTATCCCAACGATGAAACCGTCAGCGGCTAACTGGCTGGCAATAGCGCGTCCGATACCTTTGCTGGCTCCGGTGATGAGAATTGAACGACTCATGCAGTAGATCCCTGATTAAAAAGCATTGTTGATTCTTCTGGTGTGGGTTGAAAGGTATTGACGCGGCCGGTGGCCAGCGTGTCACCTTGCGCGCCAATAACACAGTCAAAACTCCCGAAACGGTCATCATGTATCAGCAGCTTGATTTGGATGTCTAGCATTGCATCTGCTGGTAAGTAACCCGCAGCACAGACCAATTCCCTGGCTCCAAGCACCATACCGAGGGCGATCCGCTGTTCTCCTCGCTGATGACGATGCCAACCTGACCAAACGCCTATGGTTTGCGCCATCAATTCCAGTGCGTACCAACCAGGCAGTTCGCCTTGCGCATTGAGGAACGGTGCCAGCACGCTGTCGCTCCTGACCTCAACCCGGCAATGTGCACTGTCTTCCGTCACGCTGATAACCTCTGCCAACAGCAGCATTGGGGCGTCGTGTGGCAGATATTCCGCCGGTGATAAGTAATGGCTCATGCCATCCTCCCCAGCAGGATGCTGGCGTTATTACCGCCAAAGGCGAAAGAGTTAGACAGAATGACCGGCCGCATCAGCGGTTCAGCCGCATGCAGTAAACCACAGGGCGGTAATGTCGGATCCGCCGGAGAACGGCTGAAGTCCTGCGCTGGCAGTGGCAAGTCATAGAGCAGAATAAGTGCGCTGAGAGCGGCCTCGGTGATGCCCGCAGCCCCCAGGGTATGCCCGGTTAAATGTTTGGTAGAGCTGCAGGGCACACTTTCACCGAACAGATCGTGAACCACTTTGGATTCGATCTGATCGTTGAGCAAGGTGGCAGTTCCATGCAGATTGATGTAACCGACCTCTGCGGGGTTAAGCTCCGCGTCTTGCAATGCCTGCTCGATGGCTCGCAAGGCACCGGCACCCTGTGGATGTGGTGCCGAAATATGGTATGCATCGCTTGACTCACCCACACCCAGTAGTGCTATGGGGTGCGGCTCGCGGGTAAGTACCATCAGTGCCGCTCCTTCACCAATGGTGATACCACAGCGGTCGCGGCCAAACGGTTGGCAAAGCGTAGTGGAAAGAGACTCCAGGCTATTAAAACCGTTGATAGGCATGCGGCTTAAGGTATCGGCACCGCCAACAATCGCGATATCCGCCAGCCCGGCCTCAATAAGACGGCGCCCGCTGATGATCGCGCGGGCACTGGAAGAACACGCGGTGGAAAGAGTAAACGCAGGGCCATTCAGGCCTAACCAAGCGGCGAGGAAGCGTGACGGATCGCCCAGCTCTTGCTGTGGATATTGCCAGCTCGGGCTCTCTTCATGGTTAGTGATATGGCTAACATGTCGATCGCCTTCATCCAGCCCAGAGGTGCTGGTACCGAGCACTACGGCGATGCGGTCGGCACCAAAGCGAAGCAGCGCGTCATCTACCACGGTCTGAATTTGCGCCAGAGCGGCCAATAATAATTGGTTATTGCGGCTGCGATGTGCGGCAAAGTTGTCTGGAATAGTGGGTAATTCTCCGTCGACGCCGCCTAATACCGCGTCCTGTTGGTTCTGTAACCAATGCTCACGCTTGCGCATGCCGGGCGCTGTTCCTTGGGTCAGATTGGCTGCAATCTCTTCTGTCGATTGGCCCAAAGCGTTGATCATGCCGATAGCAGAAATGTAAATCATATCAGTCATCCAGATATTGAATGGTGATGTGGTATTTAAACGCGTGTTGCTCAATGCTGATAGGTTCACGACGATCTTTACGTTGCAGGTACGTGATCTCCGTTATCAGTTTGCCGCGCGCGTTGCGTAATTCTCGTTTGTCGCCCTTATCGATTAGCGTCCAGCCCTGCGGCAACCGATCTTGCCAGGCGGTAATCGGCCAGTGGCCGAGCATCACATCGGCCAAGACCTGACTGGCTGGCGGCAGTTGTGGCACCACGATCGACTGCTCGGTATGAATGCCTTTATCGTCATAGGTAACGAGAAATAAGCGGATACCTAACGAAGACAGCCCGGCCAAGGTGAGTGTATTGCTATCCGCATTTAGAATGACCAACAAAGACTGGGTTTTGCCGTTAAAGCTGCCGGTCAATAATTGCTGGGACTGGATATTTTCAGTGATACCAGGAGCCGGAAGCGTGACGCGTACGCCGGGTTCAAGCCAGGCTTGTGGGCGGGAGCCATCCTCATTATGCGATGAGTGACTACAGCCGGTAATCAATAGCACGGCCAACAGGGGAACCGCGCGCCAGAAGTCGCAATTTGTCATTTTTTTCTCTGCTTACGGTCAGGCATGGCGAGTGGGGAGAGCAAGAAAGCGGTAAAGATCCCACTGACCAGTACAATCCCAAAACTGCTGATAGCTTGAGTGCTGCTAAAGACCAGCATGCCCAGGGTTAACAACGTTGTCATCATTGCCAGCGCGATCGCCAACAACGATGTCAGTGGTGTGCCACGTGGATTGCTGAAGAACAGCGTATAGTTAATGCCGATCCCCAGCACCAGTACCAGCGCCAGTAGCGAAAACAGGTTCACGGCATGTCCGCTAAAGGATAGGGTGGCCAGTCCGATGCTCAGCGACAGCAGCGAAGGCACCAAACTGATTAATCCCTTACGCCACCCGAGACGGAACACCGCACTGCAAGCGATCACCGCCAGTGCTACCAGCAGTAAGCCGGTAAGTATGGTGCGATAGAGGGCGAATAATTCGTTGAATGTATCCTTGCGATCTACCCACACTACACCCGGTTGTTTTTCCGCCAGTGAGCTCAGAGCCGTGCTGTCGTTAACGCCTTCTACAGGTACCAGCACACCGCTTTTGCCATTGGGCAACGTCAACCACATTAAGCGCCAACCTTCGCTGGCTGGACTGTTGAACCAATCCTCCAACGTTGCGGGTGCGGTTTGCAGATCGGGCGTGACGTCCGTTAACCCTGTATTTTGCAATGCACGGATGACCGTAGGAGCGGCGCCCAGCAACAGGGCGAGATCCTGTTTCTGGCGTGCGAGTGAGTTTAACGGGATTGTGCGGAAAGCGCTGATAATCCCAGTCTGGCGGGCCTGTTCCAGTGCCGGCGTGAAGTCTTCAAGCCGCTCCAGGGTTTGCTGAGGAGTGTTGCCGTAGACCACAAACCATTTTTGATCGACGCTTTGCCCAGTGAGCTGCGTAATGGCTTTTTCCTGCGCCAGGATATCCTGCGGCAGCGCCTGCAACTGGGCAATATCATCATCGACGCGTAATGTCGCTATCCCCGCAAGAGAAACCAACACCAATACGACAGGTAGCCCCAGCGACAGTTTGCGGTTATGCCTCCAGGCCGCAAGCCAGCGCAGCAGGGAGATCGCGGCAGGAATAGGGCGTACCGGTAAGTTGCGACATAGCCACGGATGCCAAAAGATCACCGTAAGGCATGATGCGCTCAGGCCCACAGCGGCAAACACCGCCATTTGTCGTATCCCAGGGAAGGGAGCGAGCATCATGATCAAATAGGCCGCGACGGTAGTCAGCAACGCCAATAACAGGGCATTGCGCACTTTGAGCAGACTCTGCCATGGCGATATCTCGTTACCGTGCACCATGCGTTCGGTGAGGTAGTAAAGCGTATAGTCGGCAGAGATCCCAATGATGCTCATGCTCATCACCAGCGTCATCAGATGGAGCTCACCGAAGAGCAACAACGTAGCTGCTGTTCCTGCTAGTGCACCGATGCCAACGGAAATCAGGCACAGCATCAGCGGGCGCAGCGAGCGGAAAACCACCACGATCAGCAGTATTACGCCCAGTATGGTGGCGACCCCCAGCGTAGATATGTCCTGTTTTGCCTGTTGGCTGGCATAATCACTGTAAAACAGCGTCCCACGTGAGAGGAGCTTGGCCTGGGGATAGCGTGATGTGAGTTGATCCTCCAGCGCGGCGAGGGTAGTGACGACGCGGTGGGTTTGTTGCATATCAAATGACGATCCCGTCAATTCGCCATGCAGAAAATACCAGTAGTTCCCCAGTTCATCTTGAGTAACCAACCAGCCGTCCATCAGCCGTAAACGCTGGCTGTTCTGGGCCAGAGCCAGCTGTGAGCCTCGCATCAACATTAGCGGATCGTTGCGTAGCTCTTTGCCGCTGACGCCAGAGAATGCTGAATAGAGCTGAGAGAGGACCCACTGTGCCTGGGCTTCGCCACCGTTTTGCAGGCGCTCACGCGTTGCGTTGTCGATCAGACCATTACGATGCTGCCAGAAAAAGTCGCCCCAGGCTTGCTGGTCTGCGGCACCCATAGGGCCTTTCACCGTCTCTGCTATCCCGGACTTTTGCAATTGGGTAAGCCAATATTGCGCTACCTGCGGGTCTGCCTGTTTTCCGGGGCTGACCAGCCAGACCAACTGCTTGTCCAGGCGCTGCATAAAACCGTCGTTCAGCGCGGGGGGAATGGCACCCAATGCCTGCTTGGGCAACATCGCCAACACGCTGCTATTGATCCGGGCCTGTGGCAATAGGGCTAGCAGCATGCCAACTAATATCAGGCATGCGATTCCCCAAAGCAGCGCGAGGCGCTTGGCATTAGTAGGCGGCAAAACGTTGTCGCTCTTCATCGGTCAAAGCTGCGGGTTGCAGCCGGTGTTGAGAAAAGGTGATTTCAGTCACATCGCCCTGTTTATCGTTTAAATGGATGGTTTCCAGATAGGTTTGTCCACTCAGCACTATAGTGGCAAAAATTCGGTCCAGAGGGGTAGTCAGTGGGGTTAAGGATAGCGTCCAGCGACCCTCACCTTGCTCCTGGAAATCAATGCGGAAGTTTTTCTCCAGCACCTGACGATCGGCCTGGAATAGCGCGCGCAGCAGATGATTGAACTGAAACATCTGCGGGTTGTTTTGTGCGGTAATAACCTGCGGTTGCTGGTTATTGATGATTTGCACCATCCGTGAGTCGTTGAGCATCAACGTCATGGCAAAGGGGGTTTGCTGTTGCCACAGCAAACCCTGATCGCGGGCGATCACCATGTCGCCTTGAGAACGCAGTGGCTGTGGCAGATCTTTAATGGTTCGAGCCTGGGCAAAATGGGCTCGCACTACCGGTTGTTCGGTAAAACGCTGCTGTAATTCATTCAGCGTGATGGCATTGACCCATGGACTGATCAGCAGGAATAGCAGAGGCCAGGCTTTCATGGCTGCACCCCCAGACGTTCGAACAGTATGTCTGGGCAGACAAAGCACATCTCACGGCTTTTTTCCTCTACCGCTACCTGGATGGTGTAACCGGTTGTGGTGCGTTTGCCGCTGTCGGCGTCAAAAATCTGGTAGGCAATGCGCAGGCGATTTTCGTATTCTTCCAACGTGGCACGAACGCGGATACGTTGTTCAAAGGTCAGCGTATCGCGGTATTTCACACGGGTATCCACCACTGGCCAAACATATCCCGACTCTTTCATCTGCCGATAGCCGTAGTTGAATTGGTTCAGCAGGGCTTCGCGGGCAATTTCAAAGTAACGGAAATAATTGCCGTGCCACACGACTCCCATCATATCAATATCATGAAAGGGAACGGTCAGTTCTATCTCGCTGGTGAAACAGGGATCGTTTAGCACCCTTTGCTCCTGTCTGTGGTGTTGGCCTGTTGGTCAGGCAGTTGCCAAAAATTGAAAAAGTTGAACCAATCGAGCGGTGCCTGCAACGCGTAGTGTTCAAGACGCTCAGCATAATGATCCACCACCTGTTGCAAGGCGGCTTGACGATCGGCCCGCGGTAACAGCAGAGGGTCGGCAAACGGCTCACAGTGCAAATGCAGTTTTCCCTGCTGGCGCAGGGCATAGATCAGCAACACCGGGCAACGCAATATCGAAGCCAGAATAAACGGCCCTTGAGGGAATGGGGCAGGATGGCCCATAAAGCGGCTCCAGATAACCCGGCAGCTATCTCCTCGCTGCGGTTTTACCGCGATGCGATCGCCAACGATCGCCACCCATTCGCCACGATCCAGTTTGTCTTTGAGCAATATGGCGGTATCCGGGCCGATGTCGGTCACAGGCAACAGGTTGAGCCCTGCCTGGGGTGCTATCTCTGCCATAATCTGTTTGAAACGCTGGGCGTTGTCGTTGAACACCAGCGCATTGATGGTTTTACTCACCTGTAATTGTGCCAACGCCCGGCAAGCTTCGATATCTCCCAAATGGGAGGCCAGCAGCAATTTGCCTTGTGGGGAGCCAATATCCAGCGTGGCTTCGGCATTGGGGGCGAAGACAACATCCTGCCCTAGCCGCATTTCCCCACGCCAACTGGCGATTTTATCCAGCATGGCATCTGCAAAACGTAAAAAATGGTGATAGCTGTTGAGATGCGCAGGAATGGGGAGCGAACGTGAAGTCAACTCGTTGCGTACCCGCTTCAGCCAGGCTTGTGAAGCCTGACGGGCCTGATGTGCGCCAAGCCAGTAAACCGCCACCACCGGATAGAGCAGTGGAGCAATGGCCTTTCTACCCAGTAAGCGCCAGATAGCAAGCATGATGCGCATTCCCCACAACCCCTTGATTTCTTTCTGACGTGCCCAGTGTGGGTTGCATCGACGAAAAAGCAGGGTAGGGATGCGCGGCAACATGCCGAAGAAAAGGCGGGTATGCATCAGTGAAATGCGCACGTTATCCTTCAAGGCATCAAAGTGTGACAACCCATCCTGGGGGTAGGTGACGTGCGTCGGCACAAAGTAACTGGTGTTCCCCTGCCAGTAGAGGCGAACCATGACTTCCGTATCGAAGTCCATGCGTTTGCCTAGCGCCGTTTTATGCGCCAACTCCAAGGTGGGGGTAATGGGGTAAACCCGGAAGCCGCACATGCTGTCTTTGAGCTGTAGAGAGAGCGTCTCAATCCAGACCCAGACGTGAGTTACCCAGCGGCCATAGCGCCGCGACGCTGGTATGGAGTCGTCGTAAACCGGTTGTCCGGAAATTAAATCCTGGGGATGGATCTGTGCCAGGGTAATCAGCTTGGGAATATCTTCAATGGCATGTTGGCCGTCCGCATCGACTTGTACCGCATGGCTAAATCCTCTGCGTTGAGCCTCTTCCAATCCGCGAATCACCGCCGTGCCTTTTCCTGAATTGTGTGCAAGGCGTACTAAGGTGACATCCGCGTGAATGGTGGCCAGGCGCTCAAGTTCCTGCTGGGTGGCCTGGTCGCTGCCATCGTCCACCACCAGACAGGCTAAGCCAAAGGGTTGCAGGCGCGCGAGCACACTTGCCATCATGGCTCCGTGGTTATAACAGGGGATCACCACACAAGGGTTAAACGTGGCACTATTCAGCGACATAATCGGATCTTCCCGCTGCTGGCTGTGCTACGTGCCTCACCATCATGACGTTGATAGCGGAAAACCATGATTTGCCGTTCTTCCTGCCAGTCAAGCGTCAGCGTGACGATGTTATCCGGCAATAAGGGCTGTTGGAATTTGACACTTTGAATACTGTGAAAGCGAAAATCGGGTACCAGCAGTGAGGTGGCATAGTGCATCACCCAGTCTAGTTGTGTCACGCCGGGTAGCAGAGGTTGCACTGCGAAGTGGCCTTTAAACCAGAATGAAGCCGCATCCAGCCGTAACACGATCTCGGCCTGCTGCTGCGTCTGATGGCGAGCCATCTCATGGGGTCTCATGAAACAATTCCTGTAATTGCGCATAGACGCGCTTGTTCATGCTGTTGACGGGCATCTCGTCGACGATACGCCAGTAACGAGGGATAGTGACAGGTTCCAGCCACGGGCGCAGCGCACGACGCCATGATATTTCCAGTGCTTTGCCGCCCATTTGTTGCCACTGCTGCCGAGCATGGTCTTCAAGCACCAGCAATGCGCCAATGCCTTGGCGCCCTCCGCGTGTTACCGGTAGCGCTGCGGCTTCGCGTATGCCTTCGAGTTCCAGCAGCCGTTGCTCGATCTCGCAAAGTGAAATGCGTTTCTCTTCAATTTTAACCACCCGGTCGCGGCGACCTGTTATCTGGAAGCGTCCGCTATCGTCAAATTGCAAAATATCGTCGAGGAGCAGGCCGTGCCTATCGCTGATAAGCGGAGAGATAGCGCGGATCTCGTCGGCGTCAACCACGATACGCACGCCAGGGAAGGGCTGCCAGGTTACATCAGGCTGCTGATGGTGACGCCAGGCGAGGATCCCGGTCTCGGTACTACCGTAGATTTCGTCTGGCCAGACCCCTAACCAACTGGCGGTCTGAGCCACGTCTTCCCAAGGCAATACTCCCCCTGCGGAGATGACCATATTCACTGGCGGTGGCGTGAGCTGGTGGTCTAGGCGTTTTAGAAAAGCCGGGCTGCTGATAAAGGCGTATTGGTGGTGATTAGCCAGAGTTGCCAACTGCTCGGTGTAATGAAGCATTGCTGCATGCAGCGGTAATCCTAGCGCCATGGGTAAAAAGATGCGGAAGGTGAGGCCGTAAAGGTGCAACGGAGGTACCGAGGCCACAATATGGCAGCCGGTGAGCCTGTCGGCAAAACGTTCAGCCAGTAAGGAGGCTTCGCGATCGAGGCTGGCAATGGGCTTTATGATGCGGCGTGGTTGCCCTGTCGAGCCGGAGGTAAATAGTTCGATATGGCTGGCCGGATCGAGAGTGGGTAGCGGTGGCTGGTTCTCGCTACTTTGATCGGTTGATTGGACCTGGATCAGCGTACCGCTCCAGGTCAGTGCCTGGTCGGTCAGTATGCCGTTAAACAGCGCCCGTTGTTCTTCCAGCAGTGAAACACGGCTATGTCCGGGAACCACGGGGGTTTTGCCCGCATGCAATATTGCCAATAGTCCGACGATAAACAGATAGCTGTTTTCAAAACACAGCGCCCAGCGGTCGCCTTCATATTGTTGCAGGATGCTCACCAGTGCTGCTACGTCATGGCGCAACTGCCCCAGCGTCCAGATATGCTCATCAAGCCAGGCAATCGGGGTTTCATCGGCACGCGAATGACTTAGCCACTGGGCCAGAGGGAGTATCTGATTCATGCCTTGTCTCGCAATATCCGCCTGCGACGCACCAGCCATTCGCCAGCCATCAGCGCTCCCATCAACAGATAGGCAATCATGCCGTTCCACAGCGTCCATAACCGAATATCACCGAGCAGAACGGTAAAAAGTGCCATCGAACCGTTCAGAATGAAAAAAACACACCATATCTGGGTGACCTTGCGGGTATAACGCACGCCTGACGGGGGGAGCTCCGGATCCTGCAAACGGGCAAGGCGCTCCACCATTGGCATCGAACTCCACAGTGAACTACCAAATACGCCGAGCATGACCAGATTGACTACCACTGGGTAAAATAGCAGCAGCTGATGCGTTTTTAGCACATAGCTCATTAGGCATAATGTGAGACCCGCGAGTGCCACGGCTTGCAGTACATAGCGCATAGGGCCGCGCTGACTTTTGACCTGATAGAGGCGAAAGGCCAGCAACAAGGCGATGATCGGCAGCAGCCAGTGAAGGCTGTTGCGTGTCAGGCCAAACCAGACAAGAAATGGCCAAGCCAGTAGCGCCAGTAGAGCCACCAGTTGTATCCCTTTCAGGGACCGAGCGCCGGGCATAAACGGTTATGCTTCTTGCAATAGCTGTTCTACCGCATCGACGACATCTTGCACGGTACGAACCTGCTTAAAGGTTTCCGGCTTGATTTTCTTCCCGGTCTTCTTCTGCAGGTGCACGATCATGTCGACGGCATCGATACTGTCTAACTCAAGCTCTTCATACAAGCGGGCCTCAGGTTTGATGTCCTGTGGATCGATATCGAACAGTTTGGTCAGCAGCGCGGACACTTCCTGATATATGGTTTGTTGTTCTGTCATAGCGGGCTCTTCTCAGGCACGTTGAGCTTGGATAAAGGATGCCAGTGTTGCCACTGAGTAGAAATGTTGACGCATCTCTTCATTTTCGGCGGAAAGCGCGACACCATACTGGTTTTTAACCATCAGCCCTAACTCTAAAGCATCGATGGAGTCCAGCCCCAATCCTTCACCAAACAGCGCCGCATTGGTGTCGATATCGTCCGCAGACAGTTCATCCAAATTCAGTGTATTTATTATGAGATTTTTAATTTCAAGGTGGAGCGCTTGCATCATTAATTCCTGACAAAGGTATAAGGCCTGGTGATAACTGATGCAAAAGATGCCGGTTTAGCTGCCTTGCGGCTAATGCTGGCTGTTGCGATTCTGCATCAAAAAAATGTTCTATCTGTACCCGTTCACGCACTTCTACCTGGAACAGGGGTTTCCTGGGCGGAACGTCATACCATCTGCTCTGTTTATCAAGCAGATGTTCGCTACAATGGATCACTGCTATGCGCACGTCACGGCGGCATCGTACGGCAATATTGGCGGCACCGCGCTGCAGTGTCATATTTTCACCAGGGCGTGTGCGTGTTCCCTCTGGAAAAATAAGTAGGGTGTCGCCCTGTGCCAGGCGTTGCTGACAGGCTGGAAGCAGCGTGTCCGCCTGGCTATTGACCAGATAATCCGCAGCCCGGATCACTCCGCTCACAAAGGGGTTATGTAGCAGAGCGCTTTTTACCAGGCAGTCTGTCTCGGGCATCACGGATGCCAAAAGCACGTAATCAATCAGTGTCGGATGGTTAGCGACCACCAAACAACCGCGCTCCTGGCGTAATATATCAATCCCCTTGATGCGATAATCCAACACACCCAACGTTTTTGCTATCGATAAGAACAGCCGGAAACTGGCGGCAATGCTGCGCCGGGCTACCTGGCGGCGCTTGGCAATATTGCGCTGGAGTACCAGCAGCAGATTAAACCAGACAAGCGATAGCAGCAGGCCGCCGACGCCAAACAGCACAAAGCAAAAGCCGGTCATCATCAGACGCCAAGCCCAGTTTAAACGTGCGAATAGGCCGCTCATGTACGGCTCCAATACCACTTCAGTCTTTCACCCGCAATGGCGAACGTTGGTTCTTCGGCCAGGTAGTGTTGTAAAAACTGTAAGCTTTGCGGTAGTAGGGGCTCTTCCCCTGTGCCTTCCGGCTTGCTCTCGCACCGTAAGGTATTACCTCGTTCAAACACCAGCGCCACCGCATAGGCCCAGGTCGGCATCTGCTCTGGCAGGTAGGTGTGGTAAAACTCGGGCAGCAAGCCATCAAAATCGACCATTAATATTCTCTGGTAACCCGCTTGGAGTAAACACACTACCTCACATAACGCTTGCTGAAAGGTGTCTAGGCCAGCAGAAAGTGAAGATGATACCAGAGGATTTTGCGCCGTGATGGTCAAGTGACCCACGGCTGAGTTATGTACCGACATGGTGAAATCAGTTGGGGAAACCGCTTGCTGGGTGGCTATGGCCTGCAAAATGCGGTAATTACGCTCCAACTCACCGTGACGGCTGGTATAGAGTACTGCATCCACCGGTTGACGACGTAGCATGGCCAAACCGCATTCCACGGCCAGCCTACTGCCTGAACTCAGGCGGCGTGCTGTCATCATGGGAAGTTCGGTCAGCTTCGATTGTGGCGCTGAGGGTATGATCCCACGAGGCTCCTGCGACCATTGACGCCACTGCGATGCGTCGCTTAGTTCGGGGGCCATGGCCTGCCAATCAACGATGTTCAATGCAAAATTCATCAACGTGCTTCCGCGGTTACTCGGTTTGGACTGTGTCATCTCCAAGGTAGCATGAGCGCTGCCCTATCATTATTGCTTTCGGCATACTAACAAGGTATGACCAATACCGAGGTTATCGAGACGTTTTTCTACTCGGAAACCTGCCGTTTCGAGGAAACTGTAAAATTTACCGGCGCTGTAAAAGCGACTGTTGCCGTTAGCCATGCAGGTAAAATAGAGTGAGGAGGCGTTGAGGCTGAACGAAGCCGCTTCAAATTTTTGTGCATCCCAGAACAACTCCATAATGCATAGCTGAGCGTCAGGCTTCATCACCCGTTTGATTTTTTTCAGAATAGTAATAATTTGTTCCGGTGAAAAACAGTCAAGAAATTGGCTCATCCACCAGATATCTGCGCCACTGGGCAATGGTGCATCGCTTAGCATATCTACCGCATGGAAATCTATGCGATGAGATAACCCGGCTTTTTCGACATTCTCACGCGCCAGGCTAATTTGCTGCGGCAGATCCAGTAAGGTAATGCTGACGTTATCATCGTACTGGCAACAACGTAGCGCCCATTTTCCAGTATTGCCGCCCACATCATAAAGCGTTGTTGGTTTATTGTTAAATATATGGGGTAGTGCGGCATTAAATGCGGCATCTGAATAGTAGTGATCAAAAGCAAACCAGCTTTCACGTGCAGCCTTGGGCAATTGCGATAAGGCAGGGTAGATGGTCGGCCATTCACCAAACACTTTTAAACCAGCGGGTTTCTCTTCCTTAAGCGCATGTTCTAAAGAATACAGCCCCTGATAACAAACATCTTGAGTGAAATCCATATTCACACGGGTCATGGCATCGTGGAGTAGGAAGTGCCCCACTTTGGCAATGAAGTAATAGCCGTTTTGATGAGTCACAATACGGCCACTTAACCCCATATCCAACAGCACACTAACGGCATATTCATTAACGCTGCTATTGGCAGCGATGTCCTCAAGGAGGGCGCCGTGTTTTCCTTGTTCATCCAGATAGGCTAATACACCCGTATTGCGCAGACAAAGGGCGGTTTGAAACAGCATTGGAGCAAAGGCAATCCGTTGCGCCTCAGTGATAGCATCAAGTGCACTGAGAGTGTCCTGTTGATACATTTGTTGTACAGCCTCTTTAACCGGATACAAAATAGTGACGCCAGCTTGTATCCGGCGCTAATCTAATCAATATTGGAAATTACAGCGCGGCACCAGCCGACAAATTCAACTGGATATCTTTATCTAGGTTGTGTATCCAGCGGTTGTAGCTTTTATGAATTTTCCCACCCGAGGCTAGCAGGTTGAGGCTACTGGCGTAGTCGATGGAATAATTCGTTGCGGAATAGGTGATGCGGATTTCAGCAACATGGTCGCGAGCCTGGAGGCGGCCATTAATGACGCCAGGACCAGCCTGCGTCATAACCCATTCACGTTGCACACCTGCTTTCAGGATTGCAGTTCTGACTTGCGCTTCGGTATGACCAGTGCTGACCGTGCTGTTGATTTGTTGTATTGGGGCAGTACGCACACAACCGGTCAGAGTGGCGATGACGGCAAGAGCAGCACACCATTTAACGATGCTTTTCATAAAACAATTTCCTTTTGTTAGCGGGTTACAACCTGGGGGAAACTGAGCGGTTTAATTTTTTAATTAACGCCCACTGTTTTTAACCGTGAAATTTATCAACGCATAATACTGATATCAATTAAATTGCACAAGATGGATTGCGGGAAATTGCTTAGGAAAGGTCTAACTTTAAGCCTGCTTTTCCTAGAGGATTAAACCAAAATTTTCAGCATTAATGCCTATAGGTAGTGGTTCGTTTGGCGTTTTTTTTTGTTAGGAAAAAACCAGGATAGCATAGGAATATGCTTATTTTATGAGGCGTGTCTCCCCTTATCCGATAATGGTACTCCAGCAGTGCTAGTAGGCGGCTAGACCACTCCTTCATTGCTTGCACTAAATGAAGAGGCCATCATTTGATGGCCTCAGACTGATGACGAACCCCATTATTTTGATGGGGTTCGTTTGTTTTTAGCGACCGTAGGTCGCGATCGCGATATTTTCACACCACACTGCTTTTTGCTTTTTCTGAGTGCCTCTATGGGGCTCCTGTCCTTCCATAAGCCCTTTCAGCCACTTATAAACAGCATAAAGAAGCGCCAGCAGCGCCATCTTCTTCATATTTTGCGCTGTCGCCGCAAGCAGACACTGCATCTGCACTTTCGACAGACCGCGGAACCGCGCATATCGATGCCCATGGTGCTGTTTCGCATCCGCGAAGCTTCTTTCAACCGTTTCTTTGCGCCGCGCATACACCTTCTTGCCCCATTTCGTCAGTCGCAACCTGTTCGCTTCCTCTTTCGCCCCTTCCCATACGTGCCGCGTTATCGTTTTCTGTGCTTTGCTGTTCTGCGTGCATTGCCCTCTCTGCTCGCACCGCTGGCACACTGCCGGCTCTGAACGATAATGCCGATAGCCGTTGCGGTCCGTTGTGCCGTATATCAGGAGTTCCTCCGCCGGACACACATACACATCACGCGCCTCGTCATACCTGAAGTGCTTTTTCTGGAAGTCATTCAGCCCTTTGTATGGCCTGCGATAACCCGGTACCAACGCGATACTCATCTCCTGCGTCAGATGGCACACCGCCGAGGTAAAATAACCCGCATCCACACCCACGGCGACCGTATCAAGGTTGAACCGCTCCACCTGCCGTGCCAGCCTGCCAATGAACGGCTGGCTATCGTGCACATTGCCCGGCGTGACATGGGTATCCATGATGATGCCGTGCTTGCCGTCCACCGAGCGGTGGTCCAGATAGAAGAAGCCCTTTGGCTTGTTGTCCCGGT
Organism: Serratia sp. JSRIV006; assembly: GCF_019968685.1. NCBI lineage: Bacteria > Pseudomonadati > Pseudomonadota > Gammaproteobacteria > Enterobacterales > Yersiniaceae > Serratia > Serratia sp. JSRIV006. The sequence goes on along the minus strand of NZ_CP074137.1, from coordinate 3,685,196 downwards.
GCATAAAGCCGCTTTCTGGGTCGGTGATGCTGACTTTGGTGTTTTTAACGGCGTCGTTTTTGGTTGTTTTTCTTGCGGCGGGCAGCGGCTTTTTTTCGCGTTTCTTCCTGTCGGCCTCCACGGCATCATTCAACTGTGTGAAGTATTCACTGACGCCTTCAGGGCGCAGTTCATTCACGGCCTTGCGCGGGTTGGCATCGGCTTTCAGGTGGGTGCTGTCGGTGTAGAGCACACGTCCGTTTGCCATCCCCTGACCCAGAGCCTGTAACACGATATGGTCAAAAATCTGCTGGAAGACATCGCTGTTGTTGAAGCGACGAATGCGGTTCTGGCTCAGGGTTGAGGCGTCGGGGACCTTCTCGGTCAGCCCCATACGCAGGAACCAGCGGTAAGCGACATTGACCTGGATTTCCTTGACCAGACGGCGCTCTGAGGGGACACCGAAGAGGTAGCCCAACAGCATCATTTTAATCAGGCGAACGGGGTCGATTGCGGGTCTGCCATTATCGGGGCAATAAAGGTGAGCAACGGCATCGCGGATAAATTCAAAATCAATGGCGGCATCGATTTTACGGACCAGATGGTCTTCGGGAACCAGTTCATCAAGGGTAATGGTTTCAAACTGGTACTGATGGGGAGAAGGTTCTTTGAGCATGGCAGTCAGTCCGTTTTTTGCACTGACCTTATTAGATCAAAGTCCTGGCCTCACGGCCAGGACTTTGTCAGCAGTCTCAGGCCATCATTTGATGGCCTCATAGAGAGTTTAAAGCGGAGCCGAACGCAAATGTTTTCTGCTACCTAACAGTGCCCAGCCGCTCAGCAGTGCCATCATCATCAGATAATAGCTGGGTGCCAGGCTGGTCCCGGTCGCGGTGATCAGCAGGGTGCAGATCAGCGGCGCAAAGCCACCAAATACCGTCACCGCCACGTTGTAACTGATCGCCATACCGCTGGCCCGTGTCGCCATCGGGAACAAATCGGCCATCACCGAAGGCACCGTCGAGAAGTAAATGGACTTCAGCAAGGCCAGCCAGCCAACCATTAACATCAGCATCATCGGCGAAGTGTGGTTCACCACCAGCAGGAATGCCGGATAAATAGTCAGCAGCAGCAGGATCAGTGAACCCCACATCAACGGCAGGCGGCCGACTTTTTCCGCCCATAATCCCATTATCGGGGTGACTACCGTTAAAATCACACCGGCTAACAGGGTTGCACTAAAGGCGGCGGAACCGGACAGATTCAGGTTTTTGGTTGCGTAGGTGGGCACATAATTCAGCATGTAGTTGATGGCGGTGGAAATCACCATCAGCCCGATGGCCAGCAACAGCAGGTTTTTTTGATTACCGACCAGCATCTTTAACGGTGCTTCGGGTTTCTTCTGCTGTACAAAGCTGGCCGGCTCATGCACATGGCGGCGGATATACAGCCCCACCGGGCCGATCAGTAGCCCAAAAGCAAAGGGAATACGCCAGCCCCAGTCCTGGATTTGGCTTTCTGTCAGCCAGTGGGTCATACCTAACCCGAAGGCGGAAGCCATCAGCGTGCTGGCGCCTTGCGTGGCAAACTGCCAACTGGCGATAAACGCCTTGCGCTCCGGGAAGTGTTCGACCAGAAAGGCGGTTGAGCTGCCAAACTCCCCACCGGCGGAAAAACCCTGAATCAATCGGGCAATCAGGATCATCAGCGGAGCCGCCAGCCCAATGGTGGCGTAAGAGGGCATAAAGGTGATGATCGCACCGCCAAGCAGCATCAGGCTGATGGACATCAACAGTGCCTTCTTGCGACCAACCCGATCGGCGTAGGCTCCGAGCACCACAGCACCCAGTGGGCGGATTAAGAATGAGACACCGAAGCTGCCGAAAGTCAGCAACAATGAAACGGCCGGATCCTCCGTAGGGAAAAAGGCATGGGCGATATAGCTGGCGAAAAAGCCATAAACCGCGATATCGAACCATTCCAACGCGTTGCCGATGCAGGTGGCAAACAGCGTTTTATACAAATTGGGCTTGGCCGCTACGCTATCCTGTTGGGCTATCGCGCTCATGAAGACTCTCCTGCCCGGCGTTGTGCCAGGATCGTGCTGCCATTTTCGCCCAACTCCCAGAACAGGCGAGTCATGATCTGCAATCCTTCACGAGCAATGGATTTCAACATATGCTCATTGACCCCGTGTTGACCACAGGCCGGATAGGAGTGGGGGATCCACAGCGTGGGCAGTCCCAACGTATCCGCAAACACGTCATTAGGCAGCGAACCGCCCAGATTGGGCAGCAATGCGGGCTTTTTGCCGCTGGTTTGTTGCAGGATCTCAAGTGCCCAGGGAACGAGTGGATCTTGGGGATTGAGCCGGGTGGCCGGTGAACCATGCAGCCATTCCACCTCCACATTGCCAAAGCCGTGTAATTGCAGATGCTGTTGGATATGGTTAACCAGATTTTGCCAGTCGGTACCGACCACGAAGCGCAGTTGGCATACCGCCGTTGCGCTGCCGGGGATGGCGTTCATTGGCCGAGCCGGGTTGCCCGTTTGATAGGCCAGTACTTCAAGCGTGTTCCAACCATACAGGCGCTCGCTAGGGGTCAGGCCAGCTTCACCCCAGTTCTCATCGATCGCCGGATCGCCAGCTTGGCCGCCAACGCTGAGATCGCGCAAAATAGCGCGCAGGTTGTCATCCAGAGGGGCGGGTTTCAGCGCTGCAACCTGTAACTGCCCATGTTGATTAACCAGAGAAGCGATGGCATTAGCCAGTTGGGTTCCAGGATTGCTGAGTAATCCCCCCCAGTTGCCAGAGTGATAGGCGTTATCCCTGGCGTGAATGCTGAGGCGGAAATTGATACAGCCGCGTGAGCCTAGGAACAATGTGGGCTGTGTGGCGTTCAGCCGTGGGCCATCGGAGGCGATAAACAGATCGGCTTGCAGCAATTCGCGTTGCCGCTGGCAAATGGCCGCGAGCCCAGGGGAACTGATCTCTTCGCCCATTTCGAAAATCAGCTTGCAGTTGAACCCTAGTTTGCCCCCGCGTGCGTGGAAAACCTGCTCCAGCGCCGCCAGGTTAATACTGTGCTGGCCTTTGTTATCCGCGCTGCCACGGCCGTACCAACGATCGCCTTCTTCACTCAATTCCCAAGGCGAAAGACCTGTGCGCCAGTTCTCGTCATCGCCGAAAACCACATCGCCGTGGCCATAGCTCAGCAGGGTAGGTAAGGAAGGATCTTCAATGCGTACGGCGATCAGAAACGGGCGGTTGGCTGCTTCCGGGTTATCAAACAGTTGTAACTCGAAACCCAATGCCCGTAACGGCGGCATGATTTCCTGTTCGAGGTAGAGCAAAATGCCGGCATCGTCGTCATGCCGCTGGCTTTCGGTGGCCAGCGCGATGCGCCGCGCCAATATGCGGCGGAATTCGCCACTGTCAAAATACGCTGTCGCCAAAGCGACGGCCTGTTCACCCGTCATGGTTATTTTCCCCGTTGTGTTTGCGTTGTGTTGTTTTACTTGTTGTGTTTGTTATCTAAGCTAAAATCGGGGTTTGCCACAATTATCCATTTAACAAACAAGCTTTGCTTTAAAGGCAACGGTGGGTTGCTCGTTGGCAAGCTTTGCACCATGGAGAGGGACGGCATGTTGAGTAGCGAGGTTCGCTTTTTTCTGGTGGTCGCCAACTGTGGTTCGCTCAGTGCGGCCAGTGAACAGCTGTTTGTGGCGGTCTCGGCGATCAGCAGGCAGATCCAGCGCCTGGAAGTGCAGGTTGGCACGCCATTGTTCGAACGCCACGCGCGGGGGATGGTGCTGACCGAGGCCGGGCAGATTTTTGAAAATCATATTCGTAAAAGCCTGTTGAATATTGAACAGGCGGTAGCAGAAATCAAAGGGTTGAAAGCCGAACGCCGTACTGCGCTACGCGTGGCCTGTAGTAATGGAGTGGCTTTTATGCTGATGCCACAACTGATGGCGCGTTTTCGTGCAGAATACCCGGCTGTCAGCTTCGTACTGACGGTGGCAGACACTAAAACGTTGGCGCGGTTGGTACGTAATGGCGAGTGTGACATGGTGCTGCAGTTTAGTTTGCACCCAGAGCGGGGTGTTGAGGTAGCGGCTTCGTGGCCTGCACCGGTCTTGTTGTTGATGAGGAAGGAGCACCCATTAGCCGGCAGACAGGTGGTTTTGGCAGATCTCTGCCAGTATCCGGTGTGTCTGCCAGAGCCGGGCTCCACAATACGTCAGCTGTTTGATATCGCTTGCCAGATGAATGGCACCTTCATTGAACCAGTGCTAACCTGTGATAACTTCTCCACGCTGTACTATTTTTTACAGGGCTCCCCGTTGGCGGTGACCATCTGTAGCCAGTTTACTGCGATGCCGTTGTTGCAGCCGCAAGGATTGATCCTGAAACCTTTTGCTGTCGAGCAGCAAAGCCCGCGGACCTTGCAGCTGCAATTACCTCTGGGGCGGCAGCGGAGCACGGCGTTGGAGCTGTTTGTGGACTATATTAATCAGACATTAAGCCGTGAAGAACGGGCTATCGGTGAGAAATTCGGCATATAAGCCGTTTTTTAATCAACAAGATAAATAATCTGTTGATTACGCTTGATTGTTCCAGTCTGGCTGTATTATATTGCGCCCCACGGAAACAGCACGACTTCCGACAGATTTCGCCGGCTTAGCTCAGTAGGTAGAGCAACTGACTTGTAATCAGTAGGTCACCAGTTCGATTCCGGTAGCCGGCACCATATAAGAAACCCCAGCAGAAATGCTGGGGTTTTTTGTTTGGGCATCCATGGTGCGGCGCAGTCAATGACCGCGCCCTTAGGCCCTTTAAATATCGGTGGCCAGCCATTGATCAGACTCTTCAAACATCTCTTCCAGCATACGGTTTAACTTCTCGCGGTCACTTTTGCTGGCGTCTGAGTTAAGGCCGTTGGCCTGCATGGGTTTTACCTTCACTTCTGCATCCGGGAAGATGCGATGTACCCGTTTTGTCAGCTCGGCCTTGATGATTTCATCGGCACCGGGGATCCCTGCGACATTACGCTTATCAAACACCAATTCAACGAACATAGCCCAACCCTAAATTTACTGTTTATGTATACAGTTATTTTGACCGAAGGGACGGGGTGAGTGCAAGAGGGGGAGGGGAAAATTTTATCGTGGCCTATGCTAGGGGATGTGATCTCTATTGTCATTACACACTAATTGTCAAGGTATGAATCGTTGGTTTTTATGATGCATATTGATCTTTGCGCGTCCGTTTGAATGCACCCATCATAATTGAGTGCAAAGATGAGCTGTTGTGCAATACTTCTTGTTATATGTCATATGGTTATTATTTAAGCTGTCATATTAAAACTTTTTCAAAACGGAATTAATACCATGAAAAAAACATTACTCTTTTTAGGTGTGCTGTCGGTTGGCACCATCGGTGTGGTGACGTCGGCAGTTGCCCAAGATGCTGATAACAAAAATGCACTAAAGCCAGCGATTAATTTGGCAGAGTTGTTTGCTGAGAAGTCTACTATATGGTCGACTTATCCTGAAAATGATGCCTATGTTTTTGATCGCTCAGAGGAAAGCTATACTGTCGTCGCTAAACGAGCGGATGGTGTTGTTGCACTGGTCAATAAACAGGAGAGCTATACGACCCCTGGGAAAATGGTATTAATGGGGACCTACTTTAACTGCAATAAAATGACTGATGCGACTTTTTATGTTGAAGATGTCAGTGTAGACGACGTAGCCAAGCAGCTTGCTGACCCGGCTATTGATGATCCAGAGAGAGTGCGTGGTTTTGATGCGAGTATGCCCGTTCACGATCTTTATCTGGTCGCTTGCCCGCAGAGCTGAAACTCGTTGGCTTATTAATCGGTGGTGGTCTCTGATTAGGGATGTGCTTGTGAACAGTCACGCTATCCATTGAGAGACACAATCTGGCGAACGACCCGAGATGACCCATTGGTATGGCCTGTTGCTAGTCAGTAGCTTATTTAATCAAAAAACCTCGCTTCGGCGGGGTTTTGTCATTTTTATTAACATTTTTTGCGTGAGCGTAAGAAACCGCTCTAATCTTCTGAATTCTTTTGCTAGTTTATTATTCTTTGCTGTGGATATTCCATAAGGAACAAAGCGTGAAGAGGGTTTGGATAGGATTTCAAATTGGCTTGCCGACATTGCTGCTAGTAATTGTCACATCGTTATTGTCGGGGTGTGTGAAAACAGATTCTGTGGCTAAAACCAGGCCATCCGGAAACAGTGTTGATGATCTTTTTACTCCCCTCAACGGCGGCATTCCTAATGCATCTGGGATGGGGGTTGAAAAGTATGCCGAGCAGGTTCGATACGCTATTCAACGCAATTTTTACGATGCCAATTCATACGCTGGTAAACAATGCAATTTAAGAATCATGTTAGCTCCGGATGGTATGCTTCTGGATGTCCAGGCTGTAGATGGTGATCCTGCACTTTGTCGTGCAGCTATTAAGGCAACAGCAAATACCACCTTCCCCAAACCTCCATCACAAGTTGTTTATAGTGTTTTTAAAAATGCTGTATTGGAATTCAGGCCCTGGACGACTGAATGATAAAACCATCGGCCATTTAGCTCAGTTGGTTAGAGCGGCATAAATACTTCAGACAAGCCCGCCCAGTGCGGGTTTTCGGTTATCAGGAAAACGAAAAATGATGAACTGTCCTTTATGCGGTCATACGGCGCACACCCGATCTAACCTGCGCCGATCGAAGAAACCAAGGAGTGATAGCAGAGCCGGGAGAAATTTCGGTCACACATCGATTGCTAATGTATTGTAGCCATTTAGGTAACATAAAGGAGATAACGGAATGCGGCCAGAGATTAGCAAAGAGGAAGTTACACTGTTTCTCTATGATTTCAATATGCTTTTAGAGGAAGGTATCGACAAAGCAGATGTTTTCAACGTATTACGCATCTTGGAGCTTAGGCGGCAAACGGCGAAGATTGAGTATATAAAGCGCTCTTTAGCCACTTCAAACAGCAAGGGCCATGGCGGCAGTTGAAATCCCCAAAGCCACCACAACATAATCCATGCTGCCCCGTACCGGCTCCGTAATGTTCGCGATAGGGTTGGAACATAGGGAGGGGCAGCGCCTTTCCTAGTCAGGATAACGTTGAGCATGCGCGGTTAAACTCGGAAGGTTAAAAAACACTGTTAAAACATAGAATAAGCAGACTTGGTAAAAGAGGCTCACTACTGTATAGACGTATTGAGCTGAATCACTCATTTCGCCGGAGATTTTACCATCGTTTTACCATTGCCAAATTCCAGACATAAAAAAACCAACCCTAAGCGGTTGGTTTTTTTATAAATAATTGGTCGGCATGAGAGGATTCGAACCTCCGACCCCCGACACCCCATGACGGTGCGCTACCAGGCTGCGCTACATGCCGACGCAGAACCCTATACTACCGTTTTCAGATGTAAATTCAAGCAGCTACCTCACCGATTGCTCTAGATTTAAGCAGTTAGTTGGCGATAAAGCGTTTTACATCCGTCAGCACCTGTAACAGCAGGGCTAGCTGGGGCTTCTCGTCTTTAATCTCGTTATCGTCTTGATCGTAGGCACGGTAGTTGCCATTACCATCCAATGTCAGCGTCTGCGTTGGCGTGGTGATCACCAACTGGGTGCCGTCGCCTGTGGCGAGCCAATTGTTTTTACGCTGTGCGGCAAACAGGTCTTCGCCCTGCGAATAGTCGTTAGCCGGTGTTTTCACATGCAGCAGACGTTGCATCAGCGTGCGCATCACATCGTTATGATTGGTCAGCTTATTGATGGTTTGTGCCGGGGTGCCTGGCCAGTGAATGACCAACGGAACCTGCAACTGGCTGCGATTAAAGCTGCTACCTGCTCCCCAGTTGCCTTTACCGGTATCGTTGAATTCTATGCCGTGCTCAGCGGTGATCACCACCACGGTTTTATCCAACAGGCCTTTTTCTTTCAGCGTTGCCAGCACCTGCTCGATCTGCGCATCGACGTCTTTCGCGCCAGTACGATAGAGCTGGGTAAAGGCTTCCGGCGAGAGCTTATTGTCGCCTTCTGGGAACGTTGCACCGCTGAAATTGATATAGGAGAACCAGGGGCTATTTCCGCTCTGTGTGGCCAACCAGCTCTGCCACTGATGCGTGGTGGCAGCATCGCTCTGCACGAACGGTTCCGGCGGGAGCGAGAAATCGGTCAATAGTGCCTGGCGGTAAAGCGTGGCGTTGAAACCGTCTGAAGAGAACAGGCCGAACTGATAGCCTTGATCGCTCAGTGCGCTAATCAACGCGGCCGGTTTGCGCCCGGCCAGAATACCATCCAGATAGGTAGGTGAAATACCGTAGAACAGGCCAAACAGGCCGGTGTCCGCATGGTTACCGGAGCTGTAATGGTCGCTGAAGCGGATGTTTTCTTGGGCAAAGCGGCTCAGGCCCGGCATGTCTTGCGCCATATCCTGGGTACGCACGCCGTTCACCACGATCATCAGCAGGTTGTAGCCGCTGCCTTTATCGCTGTAGTTCAGACTATTGAGCGGGTATTCAACGGCAGCCGCTTCTGGATTGCCCTGTTGCATCAGGCGGCGCTCATATTCTTGCTGATCGAGCAGGCCGTGTTTTTCCAGGAACTTACGCGCCGTCATGGGGTAAGAGAGCGGTAAGTTGGCGCGTTGCATGGTGATCGGCCGATAGAAATTGGCATCTGCCCAAATATAAATCAGGTGCGAAGCAAAGAACGAACAGATGAACAGCACCGCCAGCGGTTTGCCGAAGTTGCGCCGGTTCAGGCTGCGCAGTTTCTGCCAGCTCCAGGTCGCAAACAGCATTTCGATCAGGAATATCACCGGCACGCAGATAAACACCAGCTGCCAGTCGCGCGCTAGCTCACTTTGGTCCGGGTTGATAACCAACTCCCACACCACCGGATTAAGGTGCAGGTGGAAGTGGGTAAAGACTTCGCTGTCGACCAGCAGCAACGTCAGCCCAGCGGTGGCCAACGTCGCGGAAATAAATCGCAGCAGGCGCTGCGACATCACCACAAAGGTGAGCGGGAAGATGATCAGCAGGTAGGCGGCAAAGACAATAAAGCTGAACTGCCCAATCAGGCTGACCAACGCATAGACTCGCCCCAGCAGTGAGGACGGCCAGTCGGTAACAAACAGGTAGCGGCTGCCCAACCCGATACTGAGCAGAATATTAAATAAGGCGAACCAGTGCCCCCAGCTAATCATCTGGGAGACTTTTTCACGATAACGCTGACGGTTTGTCACCATAAGTAATTATTAATGCGCTTTATCTTCACGGATAGAAGCCTGCAGGGCTTCAGCAAACGATCTGGCCAGTGTCTTCCGCTGTGCGGGAGCAATACTGGTGTTGATCAAATTGGTTACCATGTTGCCCAGTACCATCAAAGAGAGATCGGTGGGAGTATGGTGTTTTTCCAGAACGTTGACCAGCTCAGAGAGCAGTTGTTCAACGTGTTCGTCACTATAACGAGATGATTGTGGCATAAATATTGTGCTCAAAGCTCGACAAAGTCCCATATCTTACCGTATGGAGCCGTGATTTTCCGCTCTTTTATAGCGTGAAGATCGTTAAGGCATTGCCATGCCCGTTGTCTTTCGGCTTCGTCAGTGCTTGAATACGCGCTCAAAGAACAGGAGGATTGATCATGAGTCTGGATATCGAGCAGATTGCACTGCACCAGTTGGTAAAACGCGATGAGCAGACGCTGGAAGTGGTGTTGCGCGATTCCCTTCTTACCACCAATGCGGCGGTGGAAGAGATGATGGCAGAGCTGCATCGCGTTTACAGCGCCAAGAGTAAGGCTTACGGTCTGTTCAACGAGCAGAGCGAACTGGCGGACGCGTTGCGTAACTGCCGTAAGGGTGATGACGATTTCCTCGCATTTAGCCGTGCTGCTACCGGCCGTCTGCGCGACGAATTGGCCAAATATCCGTTTGCCGACGGTGGCGTGGTGCTGTTCGCTCATTACCGCTATCTGGCGGTGGAATACTTGCTGATCACTGTGCTGAACAGTTGCAACAGTACGCGTGTCAATGAAGAGTTGGATATCCGCACCACCCACTATCTGGACATCAACCACGCGGACATTGTGGCGCGTATCGATCTGACCGAATGGGAAACCAACCCGCAATCGACTCGCTACCTGACATTCCTCAAAGGACGGGTAGGGCGCAAGGTCTCCGATTTCTTTATGGATTTCCTGGCGGCGTCAGAAGGGCTGGATACCAAAGCGCAAAACCGTGGCTTGTTACAGGCGGTGGATGATTACTGTGCCGATGCTCAACTAGGCAAACACGAACGCCAGACGGTGCGTCAGCAGGTTTACAGCTACTGTAATGAGCAGTTGCAGGCCGGTGAAGAGATCGAACTGCAGGAGTTGTCGAAAGAGATAGCCCCGGTGGGCGAGAAGGATTTCCTGCAGTTTTCCAGCGAACAGGGCTACGAGCTGGAAGATAGTTTCCCGGCGGATCGCGGCACGTTACGCCAATTGACCAAATTTGCCGGCAGCGGCGGCGGTATCAGCCTGAACTTTGATGCGATGCTGCTGGGGGAGCGCATTTTCTGGGATGCGGCCACCGATACCCTGACGATCAGAGGTACGCCACCGAATCTGCGCGATCAGTTGCAACGTCGCACGGGCGGCAAGTAAGCATCGCAGAATGATAGCCAATAAAAAACGCCGCAATTGCGGCGTTTTTCACTTCGGCGTCCCGAAAATCGATAACGTGGCGATTAAACGCGAACGAAGTCGATGTGAGCCAGTTTTGGCTTGAACGGGTGACGCTGTACAGCCTGAACCTTAACTTTGGTTTCTTTACCGTCGACAACCAAAACTACGGCTTCGCTGTAGAATTCTGGTTTAACTTCCATGTTCTTGACAGAATCATGGTCTAGTTCGATAGCAATCGCAGCTTCTTCGCCACCATAGATGATAGCTGGGAATTTGTTTGCTGCACGCAGGCGGCGGCTCGCACCCTTACCCTGGTCTTTACGTACTTGTACGTTGATAGTGAACATTGTTTTTTCTCTTAAAAGAAAATTTACCCTGCTACAGGCGACCCAGTAACAGGCTCGATAACCTGCTTTCACACTGGGCGAACCCAGGTAAAGCGGGCGGCATTTTAACGGAAAGCCGCTCGCTGGGCAATGAAAACCTGCCGCTCGGGCCTAATACAGCTCATTGGCACGGCGAAAGCGGCCCTGATAATCAAAAACTTTTTCACGTATTTGCCAGAACTGGCCGCGTTTACGTGCGACGACAAAGTCTGGATGGCGCAACAGCGCCTGCTGAGCCAGAATGTCCGCTGCGTTTTGCCAACCGAAGGGGACGCCTGGTGCCCGTTGGTGCGGGCGCAGGAACAGCATCTCGAAGGCCTTGCGTTGTGCGGGCGTTTGCAGGCGGAACCGTTCGCTGGTGCTGGTGCCATCTTCGTCATAATAGGTGGCTTTCAGCCATTCCCCTTTGTCGTCCTTGCCGCTTTGCAGTTCCATTCCGCCACAGCGCAGGACTAGCGCATCCTTCAGCTTCAATGCGGCCTTCAGCATATCATCCGGATCGACCAGCACTTCCTGGCACTGATGGCAGCGGCGTGCCGCAATGTCGTTCTCTGCGCCGCAGTGCGGGCAGCATTTGAAACGGAAGCGATAGTCACACTGCTCGCGATGCCCCTCATCATCTTCCAGCCAGCCCTGACAGCGACGGCCATAGTGCTCGATGATGTCGCCGTTCTCGGTGCATTTGCCCCAAAACAGGTTGGCAAAACCGCAGCCAGGGCAAAAGACCTGCACCGGTTGGCTGTCTGAGTGGGGTTTGCTGACGCCGACTTCCGGCGTGAACAAATCATGGGGATTGCCTGCGTAGTCCAGGATCAGGCAGTCGGTCTTGCCTGGGGACAGCCGTAAACCGCGCCCGACGATCTGCTGATACAGGCTAACAGACTCGGTGGGCCGCAAAATAGCGATCAGATCGACATGAGGCGCATCGAAACCCGTCGTCAGCACCGCCACGTTGACCAGGTAGCGCAACTGCTGTTGCTTGAAGGCTTCGATTAGTGCGTCGCGTTCGCCGGGGGAAGTTTCTGCACTGACCAGCGCCGCCTCCCCGCTTGGCAACAAGCCATACACTTCACGGGCATGCTCCACCGTGGAGGCAAAAATCATCACGCCTTTGCGGGTTTCGGCGTATTCAACGATCTGGCTGATGATATGGGGCGTAATGCGGTTTTGCTGTTTCAGCTCGCGGTTAAGATCCGCTTCGCTGAACAGGCCGTTACTTCTGGCCTCCAGGCGGCTAAAATCGTATTGCACGATCGGCATATCCAGCCGTTCTGGCGGCACCAGGAAGCCGTGTTTAATCATATAGCGCAACGGCAGTTCATAAATGCAGTCGCGAAACAGGCTGTTGCCGTCGCCACGGGTGATGCCGTGGTAGTGATATTGATAGATCCAGCCTTTGCCCAGCCGGTAAGGGGTGGCCGTCAGACCAAGCAGGCGCAGCTGTGGGTTGGTTTTTTGCAGGTGTTGAATAATCTGTTGGTATTGGCTGTCGTCATCGTCGCTGATGCGGTGACATTCGTCGACGATCAGCAGGGAAAACGCGCCATCGAACAGCGATAAATTACGTGCTACCGATTGCACGCTACCAAACACCACCTTGCCGCTGCTCTCTTTTTGCTGAAGCCCGGCGGCGAAGATGTCGGCCTCCAGGCCGTAAGCGCAGTATTTACTATGGTTTTGCGCCACCAGCTCTTTAACGTGGGCCAGTACTAACACCCGGCCACGGGCGCGTTTTGCCAACTCGGCGATCACCAGGCTTTTGCCTGCGCCGGTTGGCAGCACGATCAGGGCCGGTTCAGGATGCTGGCGGAAATGCTTGATGGTAGCGTCGACCGCTTCCAACTGATAGGGGCGTAGGGTAAAAGCCATGCGTTAGTACCGCTCGCTGAAGTGGGCTGTAACATTCCACTGAAATTGTGACATTTTGCTCCTCAGACGGCGGAAAAATTTCTATTATTATGCCCTCTGCGGCTACGCAGTGCGAGAAGCATGGAAATTACCCCTGTTATGGCATCGTTTCCGTCGCTATACTAAGCGGCTTCCCTACGCGAACATCCTCTTCGAACCTGTTTTCTGCACCTGGTGCGACAACGGGGCGTCATATTTAGCAACCAGATCAATGCGATCATAACAACGACAGGCAAAGCAGATTCAATGCGACTGGACAAGTTTTTATCTCAGCAGTTGGGTATCAGCCGTGCGCTGGTAGCGCGTGAACTCCGTGCAAAACGTGTCACCGTAGACGGTGAAGTGGTCAAGAGCGGGGCGCTCAAGCTGGCTCCGGAACAGGAAGTGCGGTTTGATGGCAACGTGTTGTCACAGCTGAACGGGCCACGTTACTTCATGCTCAATAAGCCACAGGGGTATGTGTGCTCAACCGACGATCCGGATCATCCAACCGTGCTCTATTTCCTGGATGAACCCGTTGCGTACAAGCTGCATGCGGCAGGACGGCTGGATATTGATACCACCGGCCTGGTGCTGATGACCGATGACGGCCAGTGGTCGCACCGTATCACCTCACCGCGCCACGAGTGTGAGAAAACCTATCTGGTGACGTTGGAACATCCGTTGGCCGCTGATACCGCTCAGCAGTTCGAGCAAGGCGTGCAGCTGCATAACGAAAAAAATCTGACCAAGCCAGCGAAGTTGGAAAAAATCGAAGATACCCTGGTGCGCCTCACCATCAGCGAAGGGCGTTACCATCAGGTGAAGCGCATGTTTGCAGCCGTGGGTAACCGGGTCATCGAATTACACCGTGAGCGCATTGGCGCCATTGTGTTGGATGACGATTTGGCACCGGGGGAATATCGCCCGCTGACCGAAGAAGAGATTGCCAGCGTAGGCGCACCGCACCTGCTGGATTAATTTTTGCGACCGACCAAGGAGTCGTTGAACGTGCAACAGAACCGGACCTCTCACCTCGGTTTGATCTTTATTCTGGGCCTACTGTCCATGCTGATGCCGTTGGCGATCGACATGTACCTGCCCAGCATGCCGATAATCGCCCAGGAGTTTGGCGTGGAGTCGGGCCGGGTGCAGATGACGCTCAGCGCCTATATGCTGGGCTTTGCCGTAGGCCAACTGTTCTATGGGCCGATGTCCGACAGTATTGGTCGCAAGCCGGTGATCCTGTGGGGCACGCTGATTTTTGCTATCGCCGGTGGGGCCTGTGCGATGGCCCAATCCGTGGAGCAACTGATCAACCTGCGTTTCCTGCACGGCCTGGCCGCTGCGGCGGCAAGCGTAGTGATCAACGCCCTGATGCGTGACATGTTCACCAAGGATGAGTTCTCACGCATGATGTCGTTCGTGATCCTGGTGATGACCATTGCGCCATTGCTGGCTCCGATGATCGGTGGTGTGCTGCTGCTATGGTTCAGCTGGCATGCCATCTTCTGGACCATGGGGGCTGCGGCGTTGTTGGGGTCGGTACTGGTGGCGTTCTTTATCAAGGAGACGTTACCCAAGGAGCGGCGGCAAAAATTCCATCTGCGTACCACGCTGAGGAATTTCGGCTCGTTGTTCCGCCACAAGCGCGTGTTGAGCTATATGCTGGCCAGTGCTTTCTCGTTTGCCGGGATGTTTTCTTTCCTCAGCGCCGGGCCGTTTGTCTATATCGAGCTGAATAACGTTTCACCGCAGCATTTTGGCTATTACTTTGCGCTGAACATCGTGTTTCTGTTCCTGACAACCCTGATCAATAGCCGCAACGTGCGACGCCTAGGGGCAGTAAAAATGTTCCGTCTTGGTCTGTTTGTGCAATTGACGATGGGCGTGTGGTTGCTGGCCGTCACCGCCAGCGGGCTGGGTTTCTGGGCTTTGGTGCTTGGGGTGGCGGTTTATCTCGGCTGTATCGCCATGATCTCGTCTAACGCGATGGCGGTGATCCTGGACGATTTCCCCCATATGGCGGGAACCGCTTCTTCACTGGCCGGGACGTTGCGCTTCAGCATTGGCGCGCTGGTTGGGGCAATACTGTCCTTGGCCCCAGGTAAGAGCGCGTGGCCGATGGTTTCATCGATGGCTCTGTGCAGCATCGTTGCGGTGTTGTTCTATTTTTATGCCAGCCGTCCGCGCAATAATCCTGCCTGATTACCCCTCACCCTAACCCTCTCCCACAGGGAGAGGGGACCGATCGAGCTATTTTATCGATACTGAGATCACCTTGGCTCTTCCAATGAATGTGCCACCACTTTACGCCTGAACCCTACCACAACACCTGACTCCCTCGGGACCGGATGTGCCATAGGTTAAATCCTGCACCTGATTACAGCTCCGGACCAGCTCCCTCTCCTTAGGGAGAGGGTTGGGGTGAGAGAGATCAAATGCAATTAGCCCCCAATCTGCCTGCTTGCAAGTTTAAGTTTGTTGCTAAATATATGCAGGCTAACTAAACGTCGGCCAAACGAACTGTAGTTTTTTTGTTAAATATGACGGCGTTATTTTCCCTGGTGGCCAGAGGTGCAACCCGTTGGCTGATGGGGCATTTCCTTGGCGGTTAATCGGGCTAATATTGTTTTAAATCAAAATATTATTGATTTAACCTGCCTTGGGTATTTGAGCGAGATGTTTGCACAATGTAAAATTATACCGATTGTAAAGTAACCGCATTGCAAGAAAAAAATGTTGAGATCGCGGCGGGAAAGGGTTACATATAACGCAAAAATGCGAGCTGAGTCGCAAAACGCCGTGAGAGAACCTTCTACGGTGGAGAAAAACTGAGTGATATCAGCAAGCGCAGGATGTGGTTAATTGTTTGTTGCAAATTTTACTTTAAAATAACATTTGTAGGCGGCAAAGTCGGATGATCCCGGCTATAACTAAGTCATCCTGTGATGTAAAAAGTGTTTCATCTTTTCATACTAGGGATTTCATGTGGACAGTTTCCAGCTTTCGGTAGTGCATCGCTTGCCGCAAAGTTATCGTTGGCTATCAGGTTTTACCGGCAGCAAGGTTGAACCGATTCCGCTTAGCGGCATAGACGAAGATAACGATCTGATCGGCCTCAAGCTGCTCAGCCATGACGGGCGCGAAGCCTGGCGGGTCATGCAGCAGCTCAACCTGTCTCTGCAAGAGATCCAGGTCAACTGCTCCATTGTTGAATGGGAAGGCGAGCCTTGCCTGTTCGTTCATCAATGTGATGAAAGTGCCGCCATGTGCCGCTTGAAAAACGTCGGTGCGGCGATTGCCGAGCAGCTCAGCGCGCAGTACCCCTTCTGAATGATGCCGCTAATCAACCAACTGCAATAACTGCTGTGTATAGGCAGCAGCAGGTGCGTTGAAAATCGTCTGGCAGTTACCCTGCTCCACGACTTCTCCCTGACGCAGTACGATCACCTGATGGCACAACGATCGTACCACCTGCAAATCGTGGCTGATAAACAGATAGGCCAGCCGGTGACGGAGCTGAAGCGACTTCAGCAGCGTCAGGATCTGTGCCTGCACCGATTTATCCAGTGAGGACGTCGGTTCATCCAGGATCAACAGCTGCGGCTGCAGGATCAGCGCACGCGCGATGGCGATACGTTGTCGCTGCCCACCGGAAAACTCCGTGGGATAACGATAGCGCAGGGCCGGATCCAATCCGACTTCCTCCAACGCCTCAATCACCCGCTGTTCGCGTTGCTCTGCGGTCAGTTGCTGGTGGATCTCCAGCCCTTCGGCGATGATTTGCAGCACGTTCAGGCGTGGATTCAGCGCGGAATAGGGGTCCTGGAACACGATCTGCATCCGGCTGCGGTAAGGCAACATCTGCTGGTTATTGAACTGATGCAGCGGTTGGCCATCAAACCAGATCGCACCTTTGGAGCTCAACAGGCGCAGCAGCGCCAGGCCAGTCGTGCTCTTACCTGAACCCGATTCGCCTACCAGGCCCACGCTTTCCCCAGGCCGTATTTCGAAGCTCAGATCTTTCAGCGCGTAGTTCTGATCGACGATACGCCGTAACAGGCCACGTTTGATCGGGAAGCTGACCTGCAGGTGTTCCACTTTGAGCAGTGGCATAGGCTTATCGTTGGCTGGTAGTGGCAGAGGCTCGCCTACGTCTTCCGCAGCCAATAACTGACGGGTATAGGCGTGTTGTGGGGCACTAAACAGCCCATCGCGGCTATTTTGTTCTACGCACAACCCTTGGCGCATTACCGCCACGTTATCCGCCAACCGGCGCACGATGTTCAGGTTGTGGGTGATGAACAGCAATCCCATCCCCAGCTCCTGCTTTAACTCTTTCAGCAGCATCAGGATCTGCGCTTGAATGGTCACGTCTAGCGCGGTGGTCGGCTCATCGGCAATCAACAGCTTGGGCTTGGTCAACACCGCCATGGCGATCATCACGCGTTGACGTTCTCCGCCTGAGAGTTGATGGGGATAGTCCTTCAGGCGCGCTTTGGCGTTACGTATTCCCACCCGATCCAGGCACTGAATGATTTCGGCACGGGCGCTGTCACGGCGCATACCCATGTGGAGCATCAGCACTTCGGCCAGTTGCTTTTCGATGGTGTGCAGCGGGTTGAGCGACACCATCGGCTCCTGGAATATCATTGAGATCTGGTTGCCACGTACTTTGCGCAGTTCGGCTTCCGATGCATGTAACAGTGAGTTGCCGTTAAACAGAATATCCCCACCGGGATACACCACCGGCGGGGAAGGCAGCAGCCGCAGCACGGAGAGGGCGGTGACGCTTTTGCCTGAGCCTGATTCACCCACCAACGCCAGCGTTTCCCCTTGTTCCACCTGTAACGAGACGCCGTTGACCACCTGATTCAAGCTGCCTCCCTGGCGGAAGGCGATGCTGAGATCCTGAATAGCGAGCAGAGGAGTGGTCATATTAATGCGCCTTGCTTGGGTCGAAGGCGTCGCGCACCGCTTCGCCGATAAAGATTAACAGTGAGAGCAGCACCGCCAGCACCAAGAAGGCGGTAATGCCCAACCACGGAGCTTGCAGGTTGTTTTTGCCCTGTAAAAGGAGCTCACCCAACGAAGGCGAACCGAGCGGCAAGCCGAAGCCGAGGAAATCGAGAGAGGTAAGGGTGGTGATCGAACCACACAGAATAAACGGCAGGAAGGTCAGCGTGGCCACCATGGCGTTAGGCAGCATATGACGATACATAATCACGCGATCCGGCACGCCCATCGCTCTGGCGGCACGAATGTAGTCGTAATTACGGGTACGCAGGAATTCGGCACGCACTACGCCCACCAGGCTCATCCAGCCAAACAGGATGGTGATGCCTAACAGCCACCAGAAATTGGGTTGGATGATGCTGGACAGCAGGATGATCAGGAACAGCGTCGGCATCCCCGACCAAACCTCGATCAGCCGTTGCCCCCAAAGATCGAATCGGCCGCCATAATAGCCCTGCGTCGCTCCCGCACAGATACCAATCACGCTGGAACACAGCGTTAGCGCTAGCCCGAACAGCATTGAGATACGGAAACCGTACAGCACCCGGGCCAGCACATCGCTGCCATTACTGTCGGTGCCGAGCAGGTTTTGGCGTGACGGCGGCGACGGGAAGGGCACTTTGGTGGCAAAGTTGATGGTGTTGTAGCTAAAGCGGATCGGGGCCCAGATAGCCCAGCCGTGTTGCTCAATCTGCTTGATAACAAAGGGATCCTGAAAATCGGTAGTGGTATTCAGTTCCCCGCCGAAGGTCGTTTCGCTGTAGTTGACCATAAAAGGCACATACAGCCGGCCTTCATAGCGCACCAGCAACGGCCGGTCGTTGGCGATCAGGTTGGCGGCCAGGCTCAGTGCAAAGGCAGACAGAAAAATCCACAGCGACCAGTAACCACGGCGGTTGCTGCGAAAACGTGCCCAGCGGGCCTGATTGATGGGGCTTAAGCGGCTCATTGACGGCCCTCGAAATCAATGCGCGGATCGACCAGGGTATAGGTGATATCGCTGACGATATTCAACAGCAAGCCGATCAGGGTAAATATGTAGAGCGTTCCGAACATCACCGGATAGTCGCGTTGCAGGGTGGCATCGTAGCCCAACAGCCCAAGGCCGTTGAGCGAGAACATCACTTCGATCAACAACGAACCGGTGAAAAACATGCTGATAAAGGTGGCAGGGAAACCGGCGATCACCAGCAGCATGGCGTTACGGAACACGTGGCGGTAAAGGATCTTCTTCTCGTCCAGCCCTTTGGCACGGGCGGTGACCACATACTGTTTGCGGATCTCATCAAGAAACGAGTTTTTAGTCAGCATGGTCAGGGCGGCAAAGCCACCGATCACCGTAGCCAGCACTGGCAGGGTAATGTGCCACAGATAATCGGTGATTTTACCGTACCACGGCAGTGTGTCGAAATTGCTGGAAACCAGCCCGCGCAGTGGGAACCAGTCCAGATAGCTGCCACCGGCGAATAGCACGATCATCAGGATGGCGAACAGGAATGCCGGAATGGCGTAGCCGATGATAATCAGCGTGCTGCTCCAGGTGTCAAAGGCGCTGCCGTTGTGGATGGCCTTGCGTATCCCCAGCGGGATCGACACCAGATAAATGATCAGCGTACTCCATAGCCCCAGGGTCGCGGAAACTGGCAGACTCTGGCCAATTAGCTGCATTACCGAGGCCCCGCGGAACAGGCTTTCGCCGAAATCGAGGCGCATATAGTTCCACAGCATGGTGAAATAGCGTTCGTGCAGCGGCTTGTCGAAACCGTAACGCTTGGTGATCTCGGCGATCACTTCGGGATCCAGGCCGCGTGAGCCACGGTATTGGCCTTCGGCCACGTTGCCCGCGCCGGCCTTCATATGCCCTAGGCCTTCACCTGCGCCACCGCCGCCAAAGCCGCTGGTTTGCCCCATCTCAATAGAGGCAATGGCCTGATCGACCGGTCCACCGGGGGCGATTTGCACAATGAAAAAGTTAATGGTGATGATCGCCCACAGCGTGGGGATCACCAGCAGTAATCTGCGTATCAGATAAGCGGCCACCTGAGGCTCCTTATTGCCGTTGCGCCGGCAAGCGTGCCGCCTTGTTGACGTCGAACCACCAGTTGTCGAACCCGATCGAATAGGCCGGGCGTACCGCTGGCGAAGAGAATTTGTCCCAATAGGCGTAACGGTCGTGATTGGAGTACCACATCGGCAGCATATACATGTTCCAGGTCAACACCCGATCCAGCGCACGGCCAAGGGACAGCAACGCTTTTTCATCCCCTTGATGCTTCATGATCTGTTCTATCAGGGCATCGACGGCTGGATCGCTGACGCCAGGGCTGTTGTAGCTGGAGTTCAGATATTCTGTGGCCCAGTAGATCTGCAGGTTGGAGTTGGGGAACGGCATAGCGGGGTAGACCCTCGGCATCATATCAAAATCACGCTCGCGCATACGGCGGGTGAATTGACTGATGTCGATCTCACGGATCTGCATATCGATACCCAACCGCTTCAGATTGTGCTGGAAAGGCAGTACATATTGGAAATTGCTGCCACTCGGCAACATCAGTTCAAAGGTAAAGGGCTTACCGGTTTTGCTGTTGACCAACTGCTGGTTTTTCACTTCCCAACCGGCCTGTTTAAGCAATTCGGTGGCTTTCAGCAGGTTCGCCCGGTCATTGCCGCTGCCGTCGGATGTTGGAGGCTGGTAGATTGAGGTAAACACTTCTGCTGGCACTTTACCTTTTAGCGGGGCCAGCCAGGCCAACTCCGCAGCGTCTGGGTAGCCGCTGGCCGCGTATTCAGTATTCTGGAAATAGCTGTTGGCGCGCTGATAGGCATCGTAATACAGCGCCTTGTTCATCCAGTCGAAGTCGAAGGCCAGGGTAATGGCTTCCCGCACCCGGCGATCGGCGAAAATCGGGCGCTGGATATTGAATGCCAGCCAGCGGGCATTCTGCGCCGCCTGATTGGTTTCATCCTGTTTGATGATGAAGTTGCGCGCGAAGTTACCGCCTTGATACTGGGTGGCCCAGCTTTTTGGCGAGCCTTCGACGCGGAAATCGTAAGCCCCGGCCTTAAAGGCTTCAAGCGCCACCTTATCGTCCAGGTAATAGTCGTAACGCAGCGTGTCGAAGTTATAGCGCCCACGATTCACCGGCAGATTGGCGGCCCAATAGTCACGTACGCGCTCATAGGTAATATATTGGCCCAATCGGTAGCTGCTGATTTTATAAGGGCCACTGCTTAGTGGGGGAACAGTCAGTGGTTCATTCAGTTTATGGTCTTTCCAGAAGCTTTCTGGCATCACCGGCAGGCTTAAGAGGCCGAGTAGCTGATCTCTATCCGGTTTGGGGAGTTCTATGCGCACAGTCAGACGGGAGATGGCCTTGACGGTGACGCCTTTATACGACGAACGGAATTGCGGCACCCCTTCGGTCATAAATTTGTTGAAGGTAAAGGCCACGTCGGCGGCGGTGATCGGGCTGCCATCATGGAAGCGCGCGCGTGGGTTGATATCCAGCTCCATCCAACGCATATCTGCCGGATAGCGGGCAGATTCCGCAATCAACGGATAATAGCTGGAAGGCTCATCGTCCGAGCTGGTGAACAGCGTGTCGTAGAGTTCCCCGGTTCTTTCACCAGGTACACCGCGCGAGGCGAAACGGTTGAAGTTATCGTAGGTGCCGATGGCTGCCAGCCTAACGTCGCCGCCCTTGGGGGCCGCTGGGTTCACGTAGTCAAAATGGCTAAAGTCGGTGGAATATTTCGGTTCACCGAGCGTGGCGAAAGCGTAGCTTTCATTAAGGGTTTCGGCCTGCATGCTAAAACTGAGTGCCGAAAGCACCAAGGCAGCAAAAATGCGTACGAACATCTCTACGGTAAGCTCCTGCTAGCTATACCCGTTGCCTTTCAAGCCATGGCTTGAAATACGTCGGATATAAGTCAATTAATCCAGCCGGTAGCATAGCATTTCAGGCTGGTTTTCTGAGTAAAGAAGTTTAAATATCAGGGATTAACTGCGGCCTGATAATCAAAAACGGCCTTATTCTGGCAAAAGGCCACAAACTCCTCAATACCCAGTGGCTTACTGAAATAATAGCCCTGCATGAAATTAACGTCGCGTTCTTGCAGAAAACTCACCTGTTCGGCGGTTTCAACGCCTTCCGCCACGGTCAGCATTTTCAGCTTTTTAGACAGCGAGATCACTGCGTCCAGGACGGGAGCGGTCGCCGTATCCTGGCCAATGGTATTGACAAAACCTCGGTCGATTTTGAGGTAATCCAGGGTAAAGCGTTGTAGATAGATTAAGGCGCTGTGGCCGGTACCAAAGTCATCCACGGCGATTTCAACCCCTTGGCGATGTAGCCAGTCAAACTCTTCCAAGGCATTTTGCTCTTCCACCATGCCGCGCTCGGTGATTTCAAACACCACGGTGAAATAGTCGGTTGGCAACTTAGCCAGCAGCTCGGTGATATCGTCATGGAACGAAGGCGCATTAAGGTGAGAAGGCGCGAGGTTAATGCCCAGTTTGGCGCCTCGTGGCAGAGCTTGTACCAATTGCGGGATATCTGCCACGATCCTACGGAACAGGTGGCGGGTCAGCGCTACGATCAACCCTTCGCTTTCAGCATAGGGGATAAACAGATCGGGTGGAATGCGCCCCTCGGTGGGATGCTGCCAGCGGATCAATGCCTCAAGGCCGGCAATGGTGTTGGTTGCAGAGTGAAACACGGGTTGATATTCAGCAAAGATCTCATTGTGCTTGATGCCTCTCATCAGGGCCCGTTCGGGGCTTTGGCGCAGTATCTGCATATAGTAATACAGCGCGCCCACCATCAGGGAGAGCACCAGACTACCCAGCACGGTCAAACGGATATCATTAGCCGTCAGGGATTGGTGATAGAAGATCATACTCAGTGGATAGCCCGGGACGGCTAGTTGGCTGGCGTGGCTTTTAGGTAATTGCGCCAGCGGCAGCATATTCGAGCTGAAGGTGGTAACCGCATGCCCCCCGATCACTATGGCAAATCCGGGAGTATCCCTATCGGGCGAATTGAGCAGCAGGTAGGGGGCCAGGGTGAGATCCAGCGTGGCTAATATGCCGGTATTGCCTGGCCCTGGTTGGCGTAACCACACGGCAATCGCCGGTTTTCCAGGCACCATCGGCGTGCCTTGTTGTAATGCCATATCCAGTGGCTTATGCCAGTCGATATCGGAATAAATATGGCTCATCCGCAGCATCATGTTACCGGTTGCCGAGGAGCAATAGGCAAAACCGTCTTTTACCAGAACAAAGGTGCGTACGCCGGCGGTAAATGCAGCACGGTAGGTCAGATCGGACTGAGCCTGTTCGCAGGGTTTACCGGTAAGCGGCATGATTTGTTGCATCATTTCTTGCAGATGATCGAGGTAATTAACGGCAAATTTCTGCGTACGGGTTTCGATTTTATGCTGATATTGCGAGCGCTGATGATCGATCAGAAATAAGGTGACAGAGGTAAAAACAATGAGGAAAACGACGGCGACAATACAGCTTTTGGTCAGGCTACGTCGTGTGTTGGATGCATGGCGTGCAAATGCTCCCTTCAATCCCATTACTCGCCCCCTGAGCGCAGCATAAAAATATTATTGTTATATTGCTGGTGATTAATATATCCCACCGATCCTGCCTGCGTCATTATTCGTTTGGCTTGCAGCAAGGCTGTTTGTTTAGACACAGCGTAAATAGTGCGTTACGAAATGGCATGTCACTTGACGATAATAGGCTATTTTTTCAACCGTTGCGTGGTTTATGGCACAGTGATAAGCGAAAATAGCGATGCGGGTTTGTTCGGCGCCAGCATGACCGTGAAAAAAAACGCTGCCCTGGGGCAGCGTTCTCGTCTCGTTTGTTTGGCTTTCAGGACCAGATTCAGATACTACGCCGTTAGCTGGAGCTTTTACCCAGTAACCGGCGGCCTTCACGATAACGTTTATCCCAATAGTTATCCGAAAGGCTAGAGATTGTCACACCACTGCTGGTAGAGGCATGAACGAATTTGTCGTTACCCAGATAGATGCCGACGTGGCGGCCAGTAGAACCGGCGCGGAACAGCACTAAATCGCCTGGGCGCAGTTTGGCGCGTTGGATTTGTTTGCCCATATCTTCTTGCTCATAGGTTGAGCGGGGCAGATCCATACCAAACTGTTCGCGGAAGGTACGTTGCACAAACGCCGAGCAATCAATACCGCGCTTGCTTTCACCGCCTAAACGGTAGCGGACGCCTTTCCAATCAGCATACTGGTCCATAATCTTTGACTTGACGTCAACGTTACGCACCATCGCTTCGAATTCATCCTGAGAGGCTTGCAGTAAAAGACCGTTTTTGTCATTAACTGCATGCATCTCAGTTTGCTTACTATCTAACTTCGAAGTGTTTGTTGAGCTACAGGCGGAGAGCACCAAGGCTGCCGCAATTGCAGGTAAAACCCGCAAAAAATATCTCAGAAAAGGTTGAGATTTGACCATTGTAATTGTTTTCCCTTGAAGTCCTTAACGACGCAAGTCGTTATCTGAAAAATACCAAACGGAACGAGACTAGTTGGCACTGGCAGGAAGGACAATCAGTTAGCATCGGAAATGTGCAGGAACGCACAGTTTTCGGATTTTTACTAATGAGCCAAGCTAAACCAGGCACAAACGCATCCGAGAGTACCGGAATGACGTGAGGATTGCGAGCCTTTTTCCGACATTCTTTATATGAAATTGTGATGTAACATAATGTAAATCTTCATATAAAAAACCGCGGTTTGGCGGTTATGTTGGATTGAGGTTAATTAATGGGGTAGGCATGTTAACGGTGTGGTTGTTGAGTAAACAAGATCCGGCCGGTAAATAACCGAGAGGCGCTGGCCTCCCGGCTATCATAACCTAAAGTTATGGCTGCGTTGGGCGATACTTACCAGGTAGTTTGCAGTTCAACCAGTGGATCACAACATCGCTGGCCGGTGTCATCAGCCACCAACTGGTTCCGACCATCACCACCGACAGCGAGCCGACGGCAATATCGGTAAACCAATGTGCGCCGATCATGATGCGTGGCAGGCAGAAGACCAGGGTGATCAGCAGCGCGATGGCAAATGCCGTGCGATTAAAGTAGCGCAGCATAAAGCAGGAGAAAATCATCAGCATCATGCCATGATCGCCAGGGAAGCTGTCGCTGGAGGCGTCTTTGGTTGGGATGCCGGTGAGTTCGCTGACCCGGTTGATATTGTCAAAAGTCAGGGTTGGGCTGGCGTGTTTGACCGGCAGCAGGTGGCCAAACTGGTTGAGCACCACTCCCGTTAACAACATCACGACGCCGGTAACGATCAGACGGCGGCGGCCAAAGGCATCCTGCTTGAGGTAGAAGTAAAGGTACAACAGCCCCATGGCGATGAGTGAAATGACGTCGAATATCCGATTGTTGGTGATCGCCACCATTCTCAGAAACCAGGCATCGCTGGCCAGATGTTGGTTGAAGAAGAAAAAGATTGCTGAGTCAATCTTGAACCAGAACCCGTGATCCGTGGGTAAATACCAGGAAAGAAATAGCACGATGCCCAAGACGTTGAGCATGAGGATGAAGGGTAAATTACGGCGTGTCATGGCTAACCTGTAAAAATCAAAAAAATAATGCCAACGTTAAAAGCATTAACTTAAACGAATGTTAAACAAGGCCGCTTGCAAAGCATTCCAGTTGGCCTCGTCGCTGTGGATCAATTCGATACGGCTGTCGAGCGGAGCGGTGGGGCGCGTCTCGATACTGAGATCCTGCCCTTGGCGGTTGATCAGCAAACTGCCTTCGGCAATGCGTACCACTGCCTTGGCCCGATCAACCGGTGCTAACCTGATCCATTCCATCATACCGACGGTATCGAAGACGGTTTCTCCATCAAATATCCAGCCGCAGCTGATGAATCCTTGGCCTTGATTAAGGGCGCGGCGCCAGCGGGAGTTTTCGGGCAAACGCAACGCTGCCAATCCTTGGGTCTTGGCGTGGCTATGATGATGCTGTGCGTCCGGCAATTCTGTGCAATTGGTGCGTGGCCGATCCAACAGCTTGATATCCATGCGCCCTTGCTCGATGGTAAAGACCGGCCGCTGCTGGCCATGCAGGGTTTGCCAGGTTTCCAGTGCCAGGGCATCTTGCGGCTGCCAAGTATCCATTTTATTGGCGATGATGACGTCGGCTGCGGCCAGCTGATCGCGGAAATTTTCATTTTCGCTATAGCGAGATTCGCCGAGTTGGCGGGGATCGAGCACACAGATCGTTGCCAGCAAATCGATCCACCCACCATAGGTTTCCTGGGTCAACAGCGCCAGGATCTGCTTAGGGTGACCTAATCCAGTGGGTTCAATCAGTAACCGATCGGGTTTGGCCTGTTGCAGCAACATATTCAATCCTACCTGCATAGGTAGCCCGTTAACGCAGCACATGCAGCCTCCGGGGATCTCTTTCAATACCGCACCGCTGTCGGCCAGCAGGGCGCCATCGATACCAATCTCGCCAAACTCGTTGACCAGCACGGCCCAACGCTCATTTTCCGGCTTATTGGCCAACAGGTGTCGAATGGTGGTGGTTTTGCCGCTACCGAGAAAGCCGGTGATCAGATTGGTTTTTGTCATTTGGAGATTCCCGTTAGTGATGTTTTCAATGTATGCAGGTTGGCAATTATTTGCTTATTTATCGCTCTTGGCCAATTAGGAGGGGAAGATCACAAATTTAAGCATAAAAATCGCCTGTTTTTTGTGCGCTTGTTTTTCGCTAAAATGATAGGATTTTTCCCATAAAAACGTGGCATTAACAAAGTCAACTGTACCGTACCGTATTGTTTCCACGACCTTAATTCAACGATTAACCGTTAAAAAAACCGCCTATCCTTACGATTATTCCTAAAAAAGTAACCTATCTTTAAAGTGGCTTAACAAAAGTGAGGTTGCCATGAATAGCTTACGGTTAATTTTGATCGCAGGAGCGTTGTTTTCATGGATGGCAGCAAGTCATGCGGGTTCCACAGGTGGCGTTATCCACTTTGTGGGTGCCATTGTCGAAGGCCCTTGTACGGTAGATGTTAGCAACTCAACGGCGAATACCCAATGTTATCGTAACGGGCGAAACTACACAGGCACGCAAAGGCTGGCAAGTTTTGATGCCAGCAGTAAAGAACTTCCGCTGAATATCGGTACCACCGAAATGCGGTGGGTCGATCAGCAGAAAAAACTCGCAATAATGACAGTGATTTATCGTTAAGTCCTCTAGTCATGCCGAGTGGGGCTCGGCATGACTTCCCCAGATCCCGCATTTTGATTCGTTTTCTCCACACCTTTCATTGCCCAACCGACTGACCAGGATTGTGCACGGCAAGCCGTCTGCACAGCAGGCCGTTGTCAGAAAATAAATTAAGACTTTTCCGACTTGAAATCTGTATTTCGCGGCAATAAATTATGCGCCGCCAGAGAGGTGGATAGTTATCTAACTAGATGATAAACAGATAAAATCTCTCTAACTTGCGCTTAATCCAAGAACTTTTTTTCAGGTTTATATTGGCTTAATAACAAGTGAGGTGACCATGAAAAGCTTACGGTTATTTTTGATCGCAGGAATGTTGTTTTCATGGCTGGCAGCTGGTGTGGCTAATGCAGCTACCGGTGGCGTGATCCACTTCTATGGCGCCATTGTCGAAGGCCCTTGCACGGTGGAAGTCGCTGACTCAACGGCGCAAACGCAATGCTATCGCGACGGGCAAAACTACACCAGCAAACATCGGTTAGCGAGCCTGCAGAGCGGTAGCAAAGCGCTGCCAATGAATCTCGGCAAGAGCGAAATCAAGTGGTTGGATCAGCAGAAAAAACTCGGAATAATGACGCTGGAATACCATTAATCCACATTCAGTCAAGTGGCCGTCATGCCTGGTAGATTGGCATGGCGGCCGGTAGGGATCAATTCAACTGGGTGGTTACCCAATCTTTTACCGTCTGGCGCGCCCCTCGATCGCGCAATGACAGATAGGCTCGGGTTACCTCCGCCACAAACGTACTATCTGCTGGCAACTGCTCGCCAAACACGCTTTTCAACGCCAGCAATGCGGTCACGCGGGGTTCTCCGTCCTGTGAGCTGCTAACGGCCTGTTGCAACGTGGCCAGCATGGGGTCGCGGATATCAATCGGTTGCCCGGCGTCATCAATCCCGCCGACATAACGCATCCAGCCCGCTACGCCAAGCGCAAGCCCCGCATGGCTGCCGCCATATTGCCGATGCCAACGGATGGACTCCAGCAGGCGCTGAGGCAACTTTTGCGTGCCATCCATAGCGATCTGCCAGGTACGGTGTTGCAGTGCCGGGTTACTGTAACGTTCGATCAACTGCTCCGCGTAGGCGGCCAGATCGATGCCAGTGACCTGCAGCGTCGGAGCCTGCTCGTTCAACATCAAATGGTGTGCGGCGCGGCGATAATTCTCATCCGCCATACAGTCAACTATGTATTGGTAACCCGCCAGATAGCCGAGGTAGGCCAGGAAGGAGTGGCTGCCGTTGAGCATCCGCAGTTTCATCTGCTCGAACGGCAGAACGTCGTCCACCAGTTGCACACCGGCATCCTCCCAGCGTGGACGGCCAGCGACAAAATTATCTTCCACCACCCATTGAATGAAGGGTTCACAGGCAATAGCGCATTCATCACGCACGCCACCCAGAGCGGCGGCGATTTCATCAAGCGTTGCTGGCGTAGCGGCTGGAACGATGCGATCGACCATGGTGCTGGGGAAGGTGACGTGTTGCGCGATCCACTCGGCCAGCTGTGGATCGCGCGCTTTGGCTAGCCCAGTCACCGCATTGCGCACCACATGCCCATTCTCTGGAATGTTGTCGCAGGACAGCACGCTAAAGGCGGGTAGATGACGTTCTCGACGCCGGCGCAGTGCTTCCACCAGGATCCCCGGCACCGTGGTGGGTTGGGCCGGATTAGCCAAATCGGCTTTGATCGCGTCGTGTTGCAGGTCTAATTGGCCGCTACCGGGTTCGATACAGTAGCCTTTCTCCGTAATGGTCATGGAGACGATCGCCACCTGTGGCTCGGCCAGCTTTTCCAGCACGGCGTCGATACCTTCCAATTTGCGATGTACGCTTTCGTGAACGGCCCCCACCACGATGGCCTGATCGCCCGCCGCGCCCTTTTCCAACACGGTGTAAAGATGATCCTGGTCGCGCAGGGTCTGGAATAGCTTATCGCCGCCGAACAGACTGATCTCGCAAATCCCCCAATCGCCGCCGTTACGGTTGAGTACTCTGTCGGTCAGCAATGCCTGGTGAGCGCGGTGAAAAGCCCCAAAGCCCAGGTGGACAATTCGGCTGCGCAGGCTCTGGCGATCGTACTGGGGCAGTTGTGTCTTGGCGGGTAACGGTGAGTTGGCGATAGTTTTCATTAATGGCTCCATGACGAGAGCAAGGGGCGGTTGATCGCTGGTATAAAGCTATCAGACCAGTTAGCCGCAGGTGTATGCCCGGCTCTCGCGTATCTGTTAACAACCGCCAGTGTAGAGCGGTAGAGAGGTGAATAAAATTGGTCGGTCCAAAATATCCCAGGATCGTGAGTTGGATCAATCAATCGACGTTTCTGTTTTGACAGCATGCCGCTAATCAGTAAGGTTAAAGATGAATGATATCTACTGCAATGTGGTATAACAGGATTGATTTGATTTTGCGATCTACCTCACCACCGATATCGCTTTAACGATGACAGAGCGACTTTTACAAGGATAAATCAATGGAACAAACATGGCGTTGGTATGGGCCGAACGATCCGGTTTCGCTGGACGATGTGCGTCAGGCTGGTGCGACTGGCGTAGTGACCGCGTTACACCATATCCCTAATGGCGAAGTGTGGCCGGTTGAACAGATCAAGGCGCGGCAGGCTCTGTTAGCGGAAAAAGGGCTGGTGTGGTCGGTGGTGGAAAGTATCCCGGTGCACGAGGAAATTAAAACCCACAGCGGCAACTATCAACGTTATATCGCCAACTATCAACAATCGCTGCGCAATCTGGCGGAATGTGGCATTGATACCGTGTGCTACAACTTTATGCCGATCCTCGACTGGACGCGTACCGATCTGGAATACCAACTGCCGGACGGTTCCAAGGCTTTACGCTTTGATCAGATCGCCTTTGCGGCCTTCGATTTGCATATCCTGTGCCGCCGTGGGGCAGAAAAAGATTACACTGATGAAGAGCTGGCCCAGGCACAAAGCTATTTCAAGGCGATGAGTGCGGCAGATATTGCCAAGCTGACCGGAAATATCATTGCCGGATTGCCTGGGGCGGAAGAGGGATACACGCTCGATCAGTTCCGTGCTCGGCTGGCGGAGTACGATCATATCAATAAGGCGCAGCTGCGCGAAAATATGGCCGTCTTCCTGCGCGCTATCGTGCCGGTAGCGGAAGAGGTGGGGGTCAGGTTGGCAGTGCATCCCGATGATCCACCGCGCCCCATCCTTGGCTTGCCGCGTATTGTTTCCACCATCGAAGATATGCAGTGGCTGAAAGAGACGGTAGATAGCATCTATAACGGCTTCACCATGTGTACGGGTTCTTACGGCGTGCGTGCGGATAACGATCTGGTGCGGATGATTGAGACCTTTGGCGATCGCATTCACTTTACCCACCTGCGTGCTACTTGCCGCGAGCAAAACCCTAAAACCTTCCACGAAGGGGCGCACTTGCAAGGGGATGTGGATATGGTTGCGGTGGTTGAAGCTATTCTGGCAGAAGAACAGCGCCGTCATAAAGCGGGCGATCTGCGGCCTATCCCAATGCGACCAGACCATGGTCACCAGATGCTGGACGATCTGAAGAAGAAAACCAATCCGGGCTATTCGGCCATCGGTCGGTTGAAAGGTTTGGCGGAGGTTCGTGGGGTTGAGCTGGCGTTAAAGCGGCGGTTTTTCCCAGAGTTACTCTAGCAAAAGCAGGGCGCACTCAGGTTGCGCCCCTACCGTTGACTAGTCTGCGCGGCTCATATAGCGGCGTTCTGCAATATGAATGCGGATTTTATCACCGCTGCTCAGGTACTCGGGTACCAGAATGGTCAAGCCGGTCGCCATGGTGGCCGGCTTGTTACGCGCACTGGCAGAAGCTCCTTTGATGCCCGGAGCGGTTTCAACAATTTCCATATCCACGGTCTGCGGCAGTTCCAACGCCAGCACCTGGCCATCCAGCGTCAGTACCTGCATACCCGGCAAACCCGCTTCAGGGATGAACAGCAGCTCATCTTCGATCTGATCTTTCTTGAAGATATAAGGGGTGTAGTCTTCATCGTCCATGAACACATACTCTTCGCCGTCAATATAGGAGAAGTTTACCTTGCGGCGGGAGAGGCTGATGGTGTCCAGAATATCATCACCTTTAAAACGCTCTTCTACCTTCAGCCCGGTACGGACGTCGGAGAAGCGCATTTTATACAGCGTGCTGGCACCACGGGCGCTTGGGCTCTGGACATCGATGTCCTTTACCAGCAGCAGTTTGCCGTTGTAATTGATCGCCATACCGCGCTTGATTTCGTTCGCTCTTGCCATTGGAATACCCTGTCGAAATGGAATTTAGGAAGTTGCGACAAGTTACTCGCGCCGTGCTTTTCAGGCAAGTGCCGCGCGCAAAAAGAGTGGGGAAAAAGGGCGGCCGTAGCCGCCCTGAGGCTTATTTAAACACTGGCAGCAAATCTAATAG
This sequence comes from Serratia sp. JSRIV006, assembly GCF_019968685.1. Classification (NCBI taxonomy): domain Bacteria; kingdom Pseudomonadati; phylum Pseudomonadota; class Gammaproteobacteria; order Enterobacterales; family Yersiniaceae; genus Serratia; species Serratia sp. JSRIV006. The sequence goes on along the minus strand of NZ_CP074137.1, from coordinate 3,653,474 downwards.
CGTTAGCACGTGGGCCACGGCGTTAATCGCCCCAAACAGGATGATGAACAGGATCATGCCTTGACCGCCGGGAGCACGGTAGCTCGCCTGTGGGAAACGGCGGCGGCTGGCGCGTGCCATCATCGCAGGGACGATCACCGCCCAAATGGTGGCGGCCAGGCCAGCAAAGCCGATGGCGTACAGGAAACCGTTCGGGAACAGTAACGCGGCTAACGTTGGCGGCACGAAGGTCACCAGTGCCGATTTGGTGCGGCCTGCCTGGTTATCCTTGAACTTGAAGAAGTCGGCGAGAAAATCAAACAGCCCCAGCGACACCCCCAGGAATGAACTGGCCAGCGCCATATAAGAGAAGGCATTCAGCAGTTGGCCTACCGCATAGCTACTGGAAACGTTACCCATCTGCTTGAGCAGGCTGCCGATGTTGCCCCCTTCGGCGATCACCTGTTTGAAGGCATCACGAGCGATATTGCCCTGGATCACATACTGCCACAGGATATAGATCGCCAGCGCCAGCAAGGTACCGTATACCAGGCTGCGCACCACGGCACCGCTGTCTTTCTGATAATACTTCACCAGGCCGGGCACGTTGCCGTGGTAGCCGAACGAGGTCAGCAGGTAAGGCAATGCCGCCAGCGCATAGGGCAGGTAGTTGGCGTCGCTACCACCCTGGTTGAACAACACGGCGGGTTGCACGTGGGTGAACATATCACCGACGGACAACACAAAGGTGATCACCATACCGCCAATCAGAATGGTGCTCAGGCGATCCACGGCGCGGGTGGATAACCAGACGATAAAGGCCACAACGATGGCAAACACCAATCCGGACAGGGTTTGGTTGGCGCCAAAAACGCCTTCCAGCGTATGGGCGATGATCGAACCGCCCGCCGAGATATAGGCATAGGTCAGAATATAGAGTACGAAGGTGATCGACAGGCTGTTAAGGGTATTCCAGCCTTTGCCGAGAAGATCTTTGACCACGGTGTGGAAGCTGGCGCCCGCCGGATAATTCATGGTGGCTTCCAGGATCATCAGCCCGGAGATCAGCATACAGAACCAGGTATAAATCAGCAGCGCCACGGAGCCGCTGAACCACACGCCAGAAGTTACGATAGGAATGGAGAACATACCAGCACCTACGGCGGTGCCGGCAATGATCATCGCGCCACCGAGTACGGAAGGGCGGGAAAGCTTCTGGATGGTGTCCGCAGACATTATTGCTCCTGGTTGGCCGTTGGCCTTGAGTTCTTTTGTACTAGCTCAATGGTACGTGCGCGATGTGTGCATGTAAAGCGGATATTTGGAGGGATTGGTGCAATCTTCAGCGGTTAGGAGCGTTATTTTGGTGGTTTTTTTGCTCATACAGCCCTCTCTAACAGGGCGGGGCTGCAATGGCGTTGTGGTCAGGTGCAGAAATCTGTCTGTTCGCACTCGCGAAGGGTTAGAACTGTGCTGTAGTCAGGTGCCGAAGTCTATCAGTGTCACGTTAAAATATTCCCTAAGCGAGATGGAGTTATTGCGGTGCCGAGGCCAGTTACTGACGTTAAGTTGTAGCACATTCAGTCCCCTCTCCCTGCGGGAGAGGGTTAGGGTGAGGGGCGTCACTTTACGTATTGTGATGTATTTCTTTGTCTAATTGGCGGGTATTGCGGGAAATGCCACTCATCTACAAAGTGATAAATCTTTCACATAAGTCGTTGGTGACATCCAGGAAATTTTATCGCACGTGAAATAGCCAACATGTATGAGTTTGTAGTTCACATAAAGAGATACAGGAAAACTAAAAATTAATGATGTGAACGCTATCATGATTAAATACTTGCTGATTATTATGTTATATTTAGGTTCTCTGTCAAAAATAAAGAAAAAAACAGAGCAAGAAAAAGTATAGAGTATCAAAGGCGTTGCAAAAAAGCAGATGAATACAGATGCTGAAAATGTTATTTCATCCTCCATCAATATCAATGAAATAGCGTAACTGTAAATCAATAGCGATAGACATATGAATATTGCCAGTAATGCTGATGCCCCTAATATTTTCCAGTATCTGTTTTTCACAAGACTATGCTTATCTTATGGTAGGTTTCACTGGCAAAGTGATAGGTTCGTGACATAAGTTGTAGGTGACTGCCATGATATCCTGTCACATGTTAAATAACCGGTATGCTTTAGTTTATAATCAACATATAAAGCAATGGGTAAGCTGATAACAAATGAGGTAAACATTAGATAAACCAAATATCGAGTAATTCCTTTGTCATATTTTGGGCGCTTATTGAAAATAAAAAAGTATATGCCGCTAAGCATTGCATGTAATAGTAGTGGGCAGGTAAGGAAACCGATAACAACAGATGCGGAAAAGGTTATTTCATCCTCCATGAATACTAACGCTAAAACATACTGGCAGACTAATAATGTCACAAGTGAAAACACAATTAAGAGTGTTGTTGACAGTAATATTTTAACGTATTTATTATTCACATCCATTTACTCAATCCATTGTTCGTTCTGCGCTGCCATGCTCCATTAAGGTTAGATTCTAGCACTATTAGTAAGATTTATGAATGAGTATAACTTAGCCTTGGCTTCTGTTATTGTCTCAACCACATAATCAGCCCCCCATAGGATCGCAGATGGACTGCCGTGCCGACTGTGGTGCCTGCTGTATCGCACCTTCGATTTCCAGCCCGATCCCTGGTATGCCCAACGGCAAACCGGCCAATACCCGCTGTATCCATCTGGACCCGCAACTGCGCTGTGGGATATTTCATTCGCCGCTGCGGCCCAAAGTCTGTGGCAGCCTGCAGGCCAGCCGTGAGATGTGCCACGACCGCCGTGATGAGGCGCTGATCTATCTTGCCAAGTTGGAGGCGGATACCGCCCCTTGAACGTCCTTCAGCCGCCACATACACAGTACGGCACCCAGTACCATCGCCAACGCAAAGTAAAATACCGCATGATAACTCCACATTTCAGCCACGACCCCGGCGATCGAACCGGCAATAATCCATCCTACGCGGGTGGTATTGGTAAACAGCGTGGTGGCCGCTCCGGCCTGGCCGGGCATCAAATCCTGGAAATAGAGCATACCAATTCCCGCCAACACCCCTATAAACAGCGCGTTCAGCAGTTGTAGGGCGATCAGTTGCCAGGTACCGGTAATAAATAGTAGCCCGGCATAGAACAGCATCCCGGCAATCACCGCACAGCGCATCAGGAAGCGCTTGCCAAAGCGTTGGGCCACCATGCCTGCGAGCAACATGGTCGGGATTTCCAGCCCGGCAGCGGTACCCATCAGTATTCCCGTCAGTTTTTCCGGTAACTGTAGCTCCCGCACCATGTACAGCGGCATATTGATCAAATACATACTGTTGGCCGTCCACATTAAGGTGCAGGCCACAAACAGCAATAACGTATCGCGGCGGTTCTGGCGGGGGGCTTCCAGCGTCGCCCCGCTGGTACTCTGCACTTTTGGCATGGAGGGCAACATCTTCCATACCAGCGCTCCGCAGAGAATAAAGGCGGCGGCGGCGGCCAGATACATCACCTTAAAACCAAACCCCAAGGCTAGCGCAAAGGCGATCGGCGGGCCAATCACCCAGGCCAGCGAAACCTGAGCGCGCAGGATAGAACTGAACATCACCGTTTCCCGGCCCGTATGCTCTGCATGTTCCCGTGCCAGGGCAAACATCTGTGGGTTGGCGGTCGAGCCGAAGCTGCTCAGCAGCACGCCGACGAACAGCAGCAGGTAATAGTTACGGTTCCAGGCGAACAGTGCACAAGCCAAGGCACCTAACATACAGCAGAGAAAGATCAGTGATTTGCGATCGCCCCTCTTGTCTGAGCGGCTGGCCAGAAACTGGCTGACCAAAATGCCGATCACCGCGCTGCCGGTAAAGAACAGCCCGACCATCGTTGGCCGTACGTTCACTTCGGTGGAGAGGAACAGACTCAGCGTGGGCGTCTGTAGGGCACCAGCAATCCCGGTGAGAAAGGCCACGACCAGAAATGCCAACGAAGTTAAATCGGGCAAGCGTCGTGTCGCCGCAGTTGAAGTACGCATAAGCTGAATGACTAGCCAAAGAGAAGGGAGACGCGCGCATAATACGCTCGTTTAAAAAAAACAAAAACCTGTTTCAATCAAGGAATGGGTAAATAGATTGTCTCTGTCGGCAGGAAAAGAGCAGGGCGATGTCACCATCACCCTGCGCTGGTGGCGAGCGGTTATGCGCCAGCAGGAACGTCGTGCGCGGTATTCTTCAGCACTTCGCCCTGATATTTCTCAATTTCCAGCTGTGCCATCTGGCCGCAGTTGCCCTGTGCCAGGTTGGATGAGCCAATATCGAAAGTCAGGCAGTTGACGTTGCCGTTCTTACAGATCGACCCCGGCGTTGACGGATCGGCCGGATCGTACCAGGCACCTTCGCTGATCCGCACCGCACCTGGGCGCACGTCTTCACTGACAATGGCACCAACCAGGATCTGCCCACGGTCGTTAAACGCCCGCACCAAATCGCCGTTAGTGATGTTGCGCGACTTGGCATCTTCTGGATGGATCAAGATCGCTTCACGGTCGGCCACCGCATACTTCTTACGCAGCGGCGTGTTGTCGAGCTGTGAGTGAAGGCGGTTGGTCGGGTGCGCGGTATTCAGTGACAGCGGGTATTTGGCTGCCTCTGGGCCACAGTACCATTCATGCGGCGGCATCCAGGTCGGGATACCTTTGCAATCCAGATACTCCATCTTCGAGATGGCATCGGAATAGATCTCAATCTTGCCGGACGGAGTCCCCAATGGATTAAGCAGCGGGTTTTCACGGTAATCGGCGAAACGTACCCACTGTTTGTTTTCCTGCGGGATCGGGAAACGAATGTAGTTGTTCGACGCCCAGAACATGTCAAACGGCGGCAGGGCAACGCGGGCGGCGCGGGCCTGCAACTTCATGTCGTCGTACATGCCTTTCAGCCACTGGGTTTCGTCTTTGCCTTCGGTAAAGGCATCCAGCACGCCAAGCTTGGCGGCCAGAGCGGCGAAGATATCGAAGTCGTTGCGTGACTCATGCTGCGGCGGTACGCACTGATGCATCGGGAAGACGTACAGCTGCGAGTAGTCGCCGCCCATCTCCAGATCGTTACGCTCATAGCTGGTGGTCGCAGGCAGCACGATATCCGCATGCTTGGCGGTGGCCGTCCAGTACGGTTCGTTAACCACGATGGTTTCCGGCCGCTGCCAGGCTTTGACCAGATTGTTGGTATCCTGATGCTGGTGGAAGGTATTACCACCGGCCACGTATACCATCTTCACGTCTGGGTAGGTGACATCGGTCCCATTGAAGTGAATGGTCTTGCCTGGGTTGGTCAGGCACTCGGCGATACGAGCCACCGGGATTGGCGTTGGTGAATTCTTCGGTGCATTCCCCGCAGAGATACCGGAGAGGATGCCGCCTTTAGCCGTTGGGCTACCGCCGGAAGAGTAGTGATAGCTAAAGCCAAAGCCGCCGCCCGGCAGGCCGATCTGGCCAAGCATGGCCGCCACGGTCACCAGCAACCAGTGCTGCTGCTCACCGTGATGCTGACGCTGGATCCCCCAGCCGCCCATGATCATGGTGCGCTGTTTTGCCATATCGCGCGCCAACTGGCGCAGCACTTCGGCATCGACGCCGCTGATATCGGCAGCCCACTCGGCAGTTTTCGGCGTACCGTCGGTTTCACCCAGCAGATAGGCCTGGAACTTGTCGAAGCCCACGGTGTAGGTTTTCAGGAAGTCCGGGTTATGCAGCTTTTCGGTCAACAGGGTGTGGGCGATACCGATCAGCATCGCGCTGTCGGTATACGGACGCGGAGCGATCCACTGTGCGCCGACATACTTGGCACTGTCACTGTGCACCGGATCGATGCTGATGATGCGGGTGCCTTTCTTCTTCAGCGCCTCAAAGCCGGTCTGGCCGACGTGGTCTGGCACGTTCCAGCTGTTTTTCAGCGTAACCATAGGGTTACAGCCCCACAGGATCACCAGTTGGCTGTTGTCGATGACGTTTGGCCAGGCAGTTTGCTGTTCGTAAACCTCCATTGACCCCATCACGTGCGACATGATCACCTGTGCAGCACCGGTAGAATAGTCACCGGCATAGCCAAGGAAGCCGCCGCTCAGGTTCATCAGGCGTTGCAGCAGGGTACGGCTGTTGTGCAGCATGCCCACGCTTTTCCAGCCGTAAGAACCGGCATAAATTGACTGAGGGCCGTGATCTTTTTGCAAACGGATGATTTCGTTACCGACCAGATCGATAGCCTTATCCCAACTGACGCGCACCCATTCATCGTTGCCGCGCAGCTCGGTACGGCTGCCAGGGCCGCCTTCCAACCAGCTTTTACGTACCATTGGATACTTGATACGGTTTTCCGCATGGACCTGGTGGGGGGCCATGGTGATCAGATCGTTCGGGTAAGGGTCGTCTTTGACCGGCAACACGCCGACCATTTTCCCGTCTTGCACGATGGCTTCAAATGCGCCCCAGTGCGCCCCGGTCAGGATGCCCTTCTGCGCTTGGCGTAGGGCCACGAACTGTGGCAATGCCTGGCTGATGGCTTCCGCCAATGCTGATTTAGGCCACAGACCCGCAAACAGAGGCACGGCGGCCAGGGCGCTGGCACCGGTCAGGAAACGACGGCGGCTCATGGCCAATGGTTGTTGTTGGTACTTGCTCATTTCGCTTCTCCCTTAACTTTTGGCCGGTGTGGCAGGTTGCATATCGCTGGCATGTTTCTGAACGTACTGCGTCAGAACGCGCAGTTGTTCTTGCGACAGCGAGGTGCGAGGAGCCATACCTTTAATCACGCCGATCCACTGGTTGGCGTTGAAGCGATCAAGGGCGGTCAGGCCGTGGCAGCCGGTACAGTTGGCGGACATCATATCGGCGGTGTAACGCCAGATTTTCTGCTGATCGTCGATCAGTTGCTTACGTGGCAACCAGACCTGCAGAGACACCTGATGCCAGACCAGGCCGGTTTCGGCATCAGTCATGGTGCTGCCGGTTTTCAGCAGTTTACGCGCGTCTTCGCCCAGCAGAACGCTGAGGATACGTTTACCTTGTGCTGCGTAGAAGACTTCACTGACGCCATCCTGTTGCCAGCCGCTAACGTCTACCAGCACCTTGTCACCTTCCTGTTTCACGACGTGAACTTCGGTTGAAGGCATCAGGTTACCGGCATTATGCGTATCGTCGGCTTTCAGGAAGAACGGTTCGGTAGCGATGGTAAACAGCGTGGTTGCTGTTGGTGAGGTTTCCGCCGCGGCTTTTGCCAGTTCGGCAGCACCGGCCTGTGCGGCACCGCTCATATCCGGCAGGATATGCGCTACGCCTTTATGGCAGTCGATACAGGTTTCACCTTGCTTGATGGCCACCGGATGCTGAATACGGGCTTCAGGACGCTGGGCGGTGATATCCATGGCATCGAAGCTATGGCAAGAACGGCAAGTGGCTGAATCGTTTTCTTTCAACGTTTTCCAGACCGATTGTGCCATGGCCAGCTTATGGGCTTCGTATTTTTCCGGGGTGTCGATTTTGCCGGTCATTTCGCCGTAAATGTCTTTCACCGCACGGATCTTGGTCCACAGGTAATCGAGTGGCTCATGAGGGACGTGGCAATCGGCACATTCCGCGCGGATCCCCTTGGCGTTCTGGAAGTGGACACTGCCTTGATATTCGGCCAGAGGTTGTTGCATGGTGTGGCAGGAGACACAGAAGGCGGTATCGCTGGTTTTATGGAAGACCGTTGCGGTCCCTGCCAGCAGTGCGGCACCGAGAACAATCCCGATCACCAAAATCCATAGCCATCCCCACCGGCGTCGCTTTTCAAAGCCAGCTTGTTTTTTGCTCATATTGAACCCACTTATAGTTATGAAATACCAAGGAAAAACTTGCCAAAAAGGTTTCGACACCAGGTCAAAAACACCTGAATTAGTATAGGTATTTTCGCAAAAGAAACCTAATACCTTAGGGGTATTTACAGCGAAAAGTAGAGTGATTGAGCAATAAAGTAGCGTTATGTTCTAATTTATATAATGCTCTGCTTTAGATGAACAGAGGAGAAGCAGAGGGAATAACGTCACAGTATAGGCAGATATACCTGCTGGCTCAGCCATAGGTGGATCGCCGTTCTGCTTGCTTCAAAATGGGGTTCCGGCAGGTCGTGCGGGGAACACCAGCGCCATTCGGCACATTTTTCCGGCTCTTTCAGCTCGGCTTCTCCTCCTGGATGCTGAACCAGCATACAGATCGACACCGTATGTTTTCCCTCTGCCCGCCAGGTTTGCAGATTATTGCTGACGCCAATAAAGGTTGGCGGAGCTATCTGCAACCCGGTCTCTTCGGCGATTTCGCGTTGGGCGCACTGTTCAAAGGTTTCCCCCGCGTCCAGATGCCCCCCAGGGATCGACCAAAAAGGGGCATGGGTGCTGCAGCGTTTCCCCAGCAGGATTTGCCCTTGAGCGTTAACGATTATGACCCCGATACCGGTGGCAACCATGTTGTTATCTTCCTTCAGCACTGTTTCAGCACAGTATGCCATTTTCCCCCGTGGAAGGGGGTTTTAGCCAGAAAAGTGTGCGTAAGGTCAAAAAACTATCACGCGGAGATCGAGAAAACTTGCTTTCGGTGATAGCTGCTCACACACTCATTGAAACGTTTCAGCGTCATCGATGGCCTGGTTAGGCGATGGGTAACGCTCCTTTTTCTTAACTTGGCTGAAACGATTCAATTCAGCAGGAGAGGAGAACCATGTTCCAGTTGTCACAGCAAGATATTCACCTGGGAGCTGCCGCTAGCGGCAAACAGGAAGCCATCCGGCAGGTAGCGGCAGCGCTTACCTCCGCCGGATGCGTCAGCGCCGCCTATGTTGACGGCATGCTGCAGCGCGAGCTGCAAACCTCTACTTATCTGGGCAACGGCATCGCCATTCCACATGGCACTACAGATACCCGCGATCTGGTGCTGAACACCGGTGTTCAGGTATTCCAGTTTCCACAGGGTATCGAGTGGGGCGAAGGCCAGACGGCCTATGTGGTGATCGGTATTGCCGCGCGTTCCGATGAACACCTGGCGCTACTGCGTCAGCTCACGCACGTGCTCAGTGATGACAGCGTCGCCGAACAGCTGGCAAAAACGACTTCAGCTGAAGAACTGCGCAGTTTGCTGATGGGCGAGAAACTGGCGGCTGAATTCAAGTTTGATGCCTCATTGATTGCTCTTGATGTGGCCGCTGATTCGCTGATGACGCTGCAAGCGTTGAACGCGGGCCGTCTGCAAAAAATCGGTGCGGTTAACGCCCAGTTTGTCAGCGATGTGATCACCCGCAAGCCGCTGAATCTGGGGCAGGGGATCTGGTTGAGTGACAGCACTGAAGGCAACCTGACCAGCGCCGCTACCGTCAGCCGCCCGGCACAGGCGTTTGATGAAGAGGGCGAAAAGGTCGCGCTGTTGCTGACCGTCGCCGTCGCCGATCAACAGCCGCTGACGGTGCTGAACTATTTAAGCGATCTGTTAGTGAACCAAAAAGCTGAACGCTTGCTGAACGCCGATGCGGTGGGCGTGCTGGCGTTACTGACCAGCGAAGTTACTGAAGAGAGCGCGGTTCTGAGTGCGGAATACGTGGTGCGCAACGAGCATGGCCTGCATGCCCGCCCAGGCACTGCGCTGGTCAACGTAATCAAACAGTTCTCCAGTGAAATTACCGTTACCAATCTCGACGGCAGCGGTAAACCGGCTAACGGCCGTAGCCTGATGAAGGTTGTGGCACTGGGCGTGAAAAAAGGTCATCACCTGCGCTTTACCGCCAGTGGTGACGATGCTGAAGCAGCGCTGAAAGCCATCGGCGAAGCCATCAGTGAAGGTCTTGGCGAGGGTGCAGCATGAGCAGAAGAGTAGCCACCATAACCCTGAATCCGGCTTACGATCTGGTGGGCTTTTGCCCGGAGATCGAACGGGGTGAGGTTAACCTGGTAAGAACTGCCGGTCTCCATGCGGCAGGTAAAGGGATCAACGTTGCCAAGGTACTGAAAGATTTGGGTATCGACGTCACCGTTGGCGGTTTCCTTGGTAAAGATAACCAGGATGGTTTCCAACTGCTGTTCAGCGATTTGGGCATTGCCAACCGTTTCCAGGTGGTCCCTGGGCGTACACGTATCAACGTTAAGCTGACGGAAAAAGACGGTGAAGTGACCGATTTCAACTTCTCCGGTTTTGAAGTGACGCCGCAGGATTGGGAACGCTTTGTGGTGGATTCCCTGAGCTGGCTGGGCCAGTTCGACATGGTAGCGGTCAGCGGTAGCTTGCCTGCCGGGGTTGCTCCGGAAGCCTTCACCGAGTGGATGACCCGCCTGCGTGCGCAGTGTCCGTGCATCATTTTTGACAGCAGCCGTGAAGCGCTGGTGGCTGGGCTGAAAGCCTCGCCATGGTTGGTAAAACCTAACCGTCGTGAACTGGAAATCTGGGCAGGCAAACCCCTGCCGAAGTTGGAAGATGTAGTGGAAGCCGCTCACGCCCTGCGTGAACAGGGCATTGCCCACGTGGTGATCTCACTGGGTGCTGAAGGCGCGCTGTGGGTTAACGCCTCCGGCGCCTGGATCGCCAAACCGCCAGCCTGTGAGGTGGTCAGCACCGTGGGGGCTGGTGATTCCATGGTCGGCGGCCTGATTTACGGCCTGCTGATGCGTGAATCCAGCGAGCATACCTTGCGCTTGGCCACTGCCGTGGCTGCCCTGGCGGTGAGCCAGAGCAACGTTGGCATCACCGATCGCCCGCAGTTGGCCGCGATGATGGCGCGCGTCGATCTGAAACCCTTTAACTAATCGCAGGAGTCAGAATGAAAACGCTGCTGATGATAGACAGTTCGCTCGGGCAGGCTCGTAGCCACCTGGCGAAACGCATGCTTGAGGCCGCTGCGGCCAAAACCGGCCTGACGCTGGTTAATACGGCCAACGAGGCCGAACTGGTGGTAGTGGCTGGTGTTGCTGCACCTGCTGACGCTGAGCTGAACGGCAAACAGGTTTATATCGGAGATGTGGAACACGCGGTGCGTGAGCCAGAAGCCTTCCTGGCCACGGCACAGGCGCAAGCCAAACCGTATCAGGCTCCGGCCCAGACGGTAGCACCGGCAAAATCCGCCGGTCCGAAACGCATTGTTGCCGTTACCGCTTGCCCGACCGGCGTTGCGCATACCTTTATGGCGGCCGAAGCCATCGAGAGCGAAGCCAAGAAACGTGGCTGGTGGGTGAAGGTTGAAACCCGCGGTTCCGTCGGTGCCGGGAATGCGATCACCCCAGAAGAAGTGGCGGCGGCCGAGCTGGTGATTGTCGCGGCAGATATCGAAGTGGATCTGGACAAGTTTGCCGGCAAGCCGATGTACCGCACCTCGACCGGTTTGGCGTTGAAGAAAACCGCGCAGGAGCTGGATAAGGCACAGGTAGAAGCCGAGATTTTCCAACCGCAAAAAAGTGGCAGTACCGCGAGCTCAGGCAAGAAGAAAGAGAGCGCAGGGCCTTATCGCCACCTGCTGACCGGCGTGTCTTACATGCTGCCGATGGTGGTGGCGGGCGGTCTGTGTATTGCGCTGTCGTTCGTGTTTGGTATCAAGGCGTTTGAAGTCAAAGGGACGCTGGCTGCGGCGCTGATGCAGATCGGTGGTGGTTCGGCCTTTGCGCTGATGGTGCCGGTTCTGGCGGGCTACATCGCGTTCTCCATTGCGGATCGTCCTGGCCTGACGCCGGGCCTGATCGGCGGTATGTTGGCAGTTAGCACCGGAGCGGGTTTCCTTGGCGGTATCATTGCCGGTTTCCTGGCGGGTTACGTGGCCAAGGCCATCAGCGGTAAGTTGCGTTTGCCACCGAGTATGGAAGCGCTCAAGCCGATCCTGATTATTCCGCTGGTTGCCAGCCTGATCACCGGTTTGATCATGATTTACGTAGTGGGCACACCCGTTGCCAAAATCATGGTTGGCCTGACCAACTGGTTGCAATCGCTGGGCACCGCCAACGCGGTACTGCTGGGCGCAATCCTCGGTGCAATGATGTGTACCGATATGGGTGGTCCGGTTAACAAGGCGGCCTATGCCTTTGGTGTAGCGCTGTTGAGTTCTTCGGTCTACGCACCTATGGCAGCGATTATGGCGGCAGGTATGGTGCCACCGCTGGCGATGGGGCTGGCGACCATTCTGGCTCGTCGCAAGTTCGAGAAGTCCGAGCAGGAAGGGGGCAAGGCCGCGTTGGTGTTGGGCCTGTGTTTTATCACTGAAGGGGCAATTCCGTTTGCTGCCCGTGACCCAATGCGCGTTCTGCCGTGCTGTATCGCAGGTGGAGCCCTGACAGGTGCACTGTCGATGGCCTTCGGTGCAAAACTGATGGCACCACACGGTGGGCTGTTCGTGCTGTTGATCCCTGGTGCTATCTCGCCGGTGCTGCTGTATCTGCTGGCGATTGTGGCGGGTACCCTGCTGGCGGGCGTGGCCTATGCGGTCCTTAAACGTTCTGAAGCGCCGGTAGCCACGGTGGCGTAACGGCAACCACGCAATAAAAAGCCGGCATCTGAAAAATGCCGGCTTTTTTATGTCTGCAGAAAAATTACTGCTGCGCCTTCAGCCAGGCAATTTCCTCGGCCCAGATATCCGGGTTCACCGTCTCCAGGATCAGCGGGATGTTATCGAAGCGCTCGTCGCGCATGATATAGCTGAACACGGTCTTACCAATATTGCCTTCACCCAGGCTGTGGTGGCGGTCAACGCGGCTGCCAAACTCGCTCTTGGCATCGTTAAGATGCATACCGCGCAGGTAATTAAAGCCCACCACGTCGCCCAGCTCTTTAAACGTCTTCTGGCAATCTTCTTCGGTACGCAGATCGTAACCGGCGGCGAAGGCATGACAGGTATCAATACAGACACCGACGCGGCTCTTGTCTTCTACACCGTCGATGATCGCCGCCAGATGTTCAAATTTGAACCCCAGATTGCTGCCTTGCCCGGCGGTATTCTCGATCACGGCGGTGACGCCGTGGGTTTTATCCAGCACGATGTTGATCGACTCGGCGATCCTTGCCAGGCACTTATCCTCATCTATCTGCATCAGGTGGCTGCCCGGGTGGAAGTTCAGCAGCGTCAGCCCCAGTTGCTCACAGCGTTGCATCTCATCAAGAAACGCCTCACGGGACTTCTCCAGCGCTTCCGTTACCGGATGGCCAAGGTTAATCAGATAGCTGTCATGCGGCAGGATTTGCCCTGGGCCGTAGCCGTACTGTGCGCAGGCACTTTTAAACTTGTCTATCACGTCGGCAGGCAGCGGGGCAGCCTTCCATTGACGCTGATTTTTAGTGAACAGGGCGAATGCGGTCGCCTCTAATTCGTGTGCGCGGATCACGGCCTGATCTACGCCGCCAGAAGCGCTGACGTGTGCACCGACAAACTTCATTTTCATTCTCCTGTGTTAACGCTGCCATTATGGCATTGATAAGCGAAGGATTGAATGGTGGGGGTAAAACAAGCAGGCCCGAAAGCTCGGGCCTGAAGAGGGGGGATTACAACAGGTGCTGCACCAACAGGTTGATGGCACCGCCGCCAACGATCAGCCAGACAAACAGCAGCGTTGCCAGCAGAATGGGTTTCACACCCGCCTGACGTACCGCACTAATGTGGGTGGTCAGCCCTAAAGCGGCCATTGCCATGGCCAGCATCCAGGTGTCGATGGTGATCAGATGCTGTACCAGCGAAGCCGGGATCAGGTTGAACGAGTTCAGCCCGGCAACGGCGATAAACAGCACAGCAAACCACGGAATGGTGATGGCCGATTTTTCACTCTTGCTGCCGTTACCGGCCCGGCGGCTGATATAGCCAGACAGCAACAGCAGGAACGGGGCTAACATCATGACGCGGATCATCTTGGAGATCACCGCCGCGTTTTCCGCATTTGGGCCGATGGCATGGCCAGCAGCAACCACCTGAGCCACCTCATGGATTGTCGAGCCGGCGTAGATGCCGAAGGTTTCCTGTGTCAACGGCAGCCACTGGAAGTGCTCATTCAGTTGATACAGCCACGGATAGGCAAAGATCGCCAGCGTACCAAACACCACTACGGTAGAGACTGCGACGGCAACCTTACTGGAGTCTGCCTTCAGCACCGGCTCGGTGGCCATTACGGCTGCGGCTCCGCAGATGCTGCTACCGGCACCGATCAGCATGGTGGTTTGGCTGTCGAGGCCGAACACTTTTTTACCCAACCAGCAGGCCAGCAAGAAAGTGCTGCTCAGGGTCAGGGCATCGATAATGATCCCGCTGGCCCCCACGTCGGCAATTTGCTGGAAGGTTAAACGAAAGCCATAAAGAATGATCCCCAGGCGTAGCAGCCGCTGTTTGGCCAGCTGTACGCCGGTATGGCAGCTAGGCTGCAACCAGGGATAAAGAGTGTTGCCGACCAGGATGCCGCACAGGATCGCCAGCGTCAGGGCGCCTAATCCCAACCCGGCAACCCAGGGAACATCGCCCGCCCAGACCGAAAACGCGGTCAGCGCGCCGGTCAGCAGTAAGCCTGGTATCAACCGTGGTAGTCCAAACAGCGGAAAACGCTGTTCGGGATAGGTATGAGTGCTGTGACTCGCCATGATTATTCTGTCCTCTGCTAAATTCCTGAGTGCAATGATAAAAGCAGGTGACCTAAAAGAGAAATTGATTATATATTTATAACTTATCGGAATAAGTGGTTGATCGGCTGGACGGTCGACTACTCCGCCAAGCCTAATCCTGTAAACGTGATAACCTTATAAGGCAGGGCAGTAAGCATTACCAATGCCGTGTAACTGATTTTTGGTGTTTTCATTTTAATGGTTTTGTCTGACCATTCTCTTTATGTCGAGGCTGTTATGCATATCACTTTGCGCCAACTGGAAGTTTTTACCGAGGTGCTGAAAAGCGGATCCACCACTCAGGCCTCAGTGGTATTGGCTTTATCACAATCGGCAGTCAGCGCGGCGCTGGCCGATCTGGAAGGGCAACTGAAGGTGTTGTTGTTCGATCGCGTGGGTAAACGCCTGGTGATCAACGAACATGGCCGCTTGCTATACCCCAAAGCGCTGGCTCTGTTGGAGCAGGCTGGGGAAATTGAACAACTGTTCCTGCATGACAGCGGCGCGTTACGCATCGCCGCCAGCAGCACCATCGGCAACTATATGCTGCCAGAGATGATCGCCCACTATCGCAAAGATTTTCCTGCTACAGCGTTGGAACTGAACGTGGGCAATAGTCAGGAGGTGATTGTTGCGGTAGCCGATTTTCGTGTCGATTTGGGGCTGATCGAAGGGCCGTGCCACATGCCTGAGTTGGTCACCCAGCCGTGGCTTGAAGATGAACTGGTGGTGTTTGCCGCGCCGGATAACCCATTGTTACAGCAACCGGTGACCCTGGCAACGCTGGCCAGCGCCCCTTGGATCCTGCGGGAGCGGGGGTCTGGCACCCGTGAAGTACTGGACCATCTGCTGTTGGCGCACCTGCCAAACTTCCAGTTGGTGATGGAGTTGGGCAACTCGGAAGCGATCAAGCATGCAGTGCGCCACGGCATCGGCATCAGTTGCCTGTCACGTCGCGTAGTGGAAGAACAGTTGGCTAGCGGTGTATTGGTGGAACTGAGCATCCCTCTACCGCCATTGATGCGCACGTTGTATCTGATCCATCATCGGCAAAAACACATTTCCAATGCGCTACAGCGTTTCTTGAGCTATTGCGTTGGGCAAAAACCGGACAAGATCGCATAAAGTCATCATTAGGGCCGCTGCTAATAATTGGCGGCGGATTATGAAGCTATCTTATATCAGGGCAATGTTACTAGTTCGCTGGCGGGTATTTGTTACAATCCGGCCCTCATTTTTGACGAGCAGATAGGGTAAGAATGGCTCAGCAGGATATAAAAACAGCGGGGCAGAAAGCACCCGGATTACGCCGCGAGCTGAAAGCGCGGCATTTAACCATGATTGCCATTGGCGGTTCCATCGGTACCGGCCTGTTTGTTGCCTCTGGCGCAACGGTTTCCCAGGCAGGCCCAGGCGGCGCGTTACTCTCCTATGCATTGATTGGTCTGATGGTGTATTTCCTGATGACCAGCCTGGGTGAGCTGGCGGCGTTTATGCCGGTTTCAGGATCGTTTTCCACCTATGGTGCCAAGTATGTTGAAGAAGGTTTCGGCTTTGCGCTGGGCTGGAACTACTGGTACAACTGGGCGGTGACCATTGCGGTCGACCTGGTAGCGTCACAGTTGGTGATGAACTATTGGTTCCCAGACACGCCAGGCTGGATCTGGAGCGCCCTGTTCCTTGGCCTGATGTTCTTGCTTAACTACATCTCGGTCAAAGGCTTCGGTGAAGCGGAATACTGGTTCTCGCTGATCAAGGTGAGCACGGTAATTATCTTTATCGTCCTTGGCGTACTGATGATCTTCGGTATCTTGAAGGGCGGTGAAAATGCCGGTTGGCATAACTGGACGATCGGCGATGCACCGTTTGCCGGTGGCTTCTCGGCCATGATTGGCGTGGCAATGATCGTCGGCTTCTCGTTCCAGGGCACCGAGCTGATCGGTATCGCGGCGGGCGAGTCGGAAGATCCGGGCAAGAACATTCCACGCGCAGTGCGTCAGGTGTTCTGGCGTATTCTGTTGTTCTATATCTTCGCGATCCTGATTATCAGCCTGATCATTCCTTATACCGATCCGAGCCTGTTACGCAATGACGTGAAAGACATCAGCGTCAGCCCGTTCACGCTGGTATTCGAACATGCTGGCCTGCTCTCTGCGGCGGCGGTGATGAACGCGGTGATCCTGACGGCGGTACTCTCTGCGGGTAACTCCGGGATGTATGCCTCAACCCGTATGCTGTTCACGCTGGCTTCGGAAGGTAAGGCGCCACGTATTTTCGCCAAGCTGTCAAAAGGTGGAGTGCCACGTAATGCGCTGTATGCCACCACCGTTGTAGCGGCGCTGTGCTTCCTTAGCTCGATGTTTGGTAATCAGTCCGTTTATCTGTGGCTGCTTAATACCTCGGGCATGACCGGCTTTATCGCCTGGTTGGGGATCGCCATCAGCCACTACCGTTTCCGTCGCGGCTATGTGATGCAAGGGAATAGCCTGAGCGATCTGCCGTATCAATCCGGTTTCTTCCCGTTGGGGCCAATGTTTGCCTTCGTGCTGTGCTTGATCATCACGCTGGGGCAGAACTATCAGGCCTTCCTGGCGGACCGTATCGACTGGTACGGCGTGACGGCAACCTACATCGGTATTCCACTGTTCCTGATTATCTGGTTCGGTTATAAGCTGACGCGCGGCACCAAAGTGGTGAAGTACAGCGAAATGGAATTCCCGAAATGGAACCCTGATAAGTAAGCGATTAGTTCTAGGCGCGGCGGGTTACCGCCGCGTTCTCCCCCCCTCAAAAATCCCCCCAGCTAAAAACCAAACAAAAAAAGGGCCGCACGATGGCAGCCCCTTGGTACAAACTCTGTTTGGCAATCAGAAGTTGTAAGTCATGCCCACGGTATAACGACGGCCATCCAGCGTGGTATTGTAGTGCTCGTAATCCACGGTTTTATCCAGAATGTTGTAAACCCCGCCGCTAAGCTGCAGGTTTTTCAGCGCCTGGTAACTCACCCCGGCATCAACAAAAGTATAGGATGGCGTGCTGACCGCCATGGAGGTGCGGCTCAGGTATTCCGAGGTTTCGCTGCGGAAGTTAACGCGTGACCACAGGCCGAGATCCTCGGTGGCTTGCCAATCCAGCACGCCATTGATCATGTGCTTCGGCATCTGGTTCAGCGCCTTGCCCTGGAACTCACCGCTCTTTTGTTCAGACTCGGTAAAGGTGTAGTTGGTGCTCAGCTTCCAGTCTTCGGTGATCTGCCAACCGGCGGTCACTTCGATACCACGCATATTGGCTTTATCCACGTTGACGCGGTCACTGACGAAATCATAGTGCTCGTCACCGATGGTGCAGGCCGGATCCTCTGAACTGTTACAGCGGCGAACTTCGGTGATTTTGTCTTTGAAATCGGTATTGTACAGGGTAATGCCTGCGTTCAGCCCCTGCTGGTTATCCCACAGGATGCCGACCTCTTCACTGATGCTTTTCTCTGGCTTCAGATTCGGGTTACCCACGATGATGCCGTTGCTCACGCCACCGCCGGTGATCTGGCCCCAGTTGGCAGAGGACTGGCGCAGGTCCGGCGAGCGATAACCCGCAGAAACCCCGCCTTTCACGGTCCACATCTCTGTCAGGTGCCACACGCCGTACATGCGCGGTGTCCAGTGGCTGCCGTAGTTCTGATCGCGATCCATACGGATGCCAGTGGTCAGGCTAAAATCGTTGGTCAGCGCCCATTCATCTTCGGCGAACAGTGCCCAACTCCAGCGGGTCAGTTGGTCCAGACCGTCAGCCGCCTTAAGCTGGTTGCCACCGTCATTCAGTTTCTCGTAACGGTATTGCCCACCGAGGTTCAGCATGTGGGAACCAAGATCAAATTGGGTCTGGGTGTTGAAGATGGTGTTGTACAGCTTCATGTTGCGTCCGGGGTTATTGGTCTCTTCCCGCTGAACGTAGCTGGTGCTGTTACCAAAGTCGTAATAGCCGTTATGGGTGATCGAGTAGTTATTACGGGTATACAGGTTGTCGCTGGGGTTGTTCGGCGTACAAACGCCTTTTTTACATTTTTCTGCTGCTACGGACTTACCCGGCGTACTGTTACGATCTTGCAGGGAACGACCGATTTCGAAATCAAAATCGTTTTTCTCATCCGGCGTCAGGCTGAATACCGCCGTGCCGCTGCGCATACGCTGTTCGTTAAAGCCATTGGTAAAGTGGTCTTCCCCACGATGGGAGAACAGACCATTCACCCGCAGGCCAAGCAGCCCATCGATCAGCGGGCCAGAGGCGTAGGCGTTGGTCTGGTAAATATCACCGGAATCCCGGTCTTCCTGAATGGTGGCATCGCCTTGCAGGGAGCCAACCCAGTCTTTAGTGGTGGAGGTTTTGCGCGTGATGATGTTGATCACCCCACCCATGGCATCGGAGCCATAGAGAGAAGACATTGGCCCGCGTACCACTTCAATACGTTCAATAGCCTGCAATGGCGGCAGCCAACCTTGCTCGATACCGGCGTTGTCGCTGTTAGGGCGGGTGCCTCGGGTATCGACACGTTTACCATCGATCAGGATCAGCGTGTATTTAGAGGACATCCCACGAATGCTGATGTCGCTGCTGCTGGCACCGCCGGTTACCACCACGCCCGGCACGTCTTTCAACGCATCGGTGACGTCGCGGTACGCGCGGGTTTCCAACTGTTGGCGAGGGATCACCGATATGGTGGCCGGCGAGTCTTGAATTCTTTGCTGGAAACCGGAGGCGGTGACCACCATGGTATCTTCTGTTTGTGCCAGAGCGCTGCCGCTGGCGAGTGATGCGAGGATTAACGCGGTTAAAGTGTTATAGCTTGGCTTTTCCATGGGTTAAATATTCCCGTCCGAGGTCAACAGGTTTTCCTGTTAGTTGTTTGATTTAAAAGAATATGTTTTCACGCTGCCGCGAGAATTTTCGTTGCGTGAGGAAAACGTCAGGCCATTGTAAGGAAATCGTCATGAATGTAAATACAAATGATAACAACTATCATTTGTATATTTGTTCGGTAATATATTAAAACCCGAGGAAAAGGGGGGATAGCCCGGCGCAGCGCGGTGGTGCGCCGGGTGGATTAGCGTTTTTGGATGTAGGTGATCGCCAGTGCCAATGCCAGCACCAGCCCTTTAATGATATCCATAGCGTAGTAGGGCACGGAGAGCATCACCAAGCCGTTTTGCAATACGCCCAGGATAATCGCGCCAACCAGGGTACCCAGCGCATTAGGTTTGCCGGAGCCCGCCAGGGAGAAACCGATATAGGCCGCCGCTACCGCATCCATCAGGTAACCGCCTCCGGCGTTAACCTGTGAGGAACCGATACGTGACGCCAGCAAAATGCCGCCAAGGCCCGCCAGCAGCGAAGAAAGCAGGTATGCGGTAACCCTGTAACGTACCGTGCGGATACCGGAAAGCCGGGCGGCCTCCGGGTTACCGCCGATGGCATACATCCGGCGGCCATGCTTGGTCAGCGACAGGAAAAGCTGCATGATCACCGTCACCGCCAGCATAATCAGCACGATCACCGGCACCTGCCCCAGAGAGGAAAACACCTCTGGGATCATGCCTTCGGCCATATCCCCGTTTGGCAGCACCATATTCTGGGTGATGGAGCCGCCGTAGCTGTAGGTCATGGCCACGCCCTGGATAACGAACAGGCTGGCGAGCGTGGCGAGCATATCGGGGATCTTTAGCACCACGATCAAAAAGGCATTGAACAGGCCGACCAGCGTACACAGCAGCAGCGTTAGCACAATGGCACCGGTAGTGCCGAAGCCGTACCAGGCAAACAACGAAATCACTAACGCATTAGCCAACGACGCCGTAGAACCGACGGAGAGATCGAAGCCGCCCACCGAGAGTGAGATCGACACGCCAATGGCAATCACCGTCACGATGGCGATCGAACGCAGAATGTTGATGATGTTGTTGGCTTCGAGGAAATTGTCGGAAGCCAGGCCAAACAGCGCGATCAAGGCGACAACGGTGAGCAACATCCCCCATTTATACAAAAACTCAAACAGCTGGTGGCGCCAGGGCAGAACGCTTTTCAGGGACAATGCTTTACTCACGCAGGAGTTCCTCCGGTGGAATACAGTAACAGGGTTTCTTCATCAATATCGGCGGCGTTGAGCTCCGCGACTACGCGGCCATCCCATAACACGCAGATGCGATCGCACAGGCCCACCAGCTCGGAAAACTCGCCGGAAGCATAGATAATGCCTTTGCCGTCACGAGCCAAACCGTCGATCAGCCGGAACAGATCCTGTTTGGCCTTGATATCTACGCCTTTGGTGGGTTCGTCAAAGATCAGCACCTCGGCGTTGCCACGTAACCATTTGCCGATCGCCACTTTTTGCTGATTGCCGCCCGACAGGCGGGCCAGCTTTTGCTGTGGGCCGGAGGCCCGTACGCCAAGCCGTTGCATTATCTCTAAGGCCCAGCGCAGTTCCTGGCGGCGGCTGAACAGGCTCCAGCGGGAGAAGCTATCATCGGCACTGACGCTCAGGTTCATTGGGACGGCTTCGTGGATAAAAATGCCCTCCTTGCGGCGCTCTTCCGGCACCAGCGCCAGGCCTTGTTCTACCGAAAGATGCGGTGAATGCGGTGCCCAAGGTTTGCCGCGCAGCTCTCCCTGCGTCAATTTACTGGGGGTTGCGCCGAACAACGCTTTGCAAAGCTCGGTTTTTCCTGCGCCCGCCAGCCCGGCAATGCCTAGGATCTCCCCTTGATGCAGGGTTAAAGAAACGTCACGCAGTTTATGGCGATCGTGCAATCCCTCTACCCGCAGCAACGGGCGCGAGCCGTGCTGTGGGCGCGGGGCCGGGAAGATATCGTCCAGCGAATGGCCCAGCATTTTTTCGACGATCTGTTCACCGCTCAGGCCCTGCATGCTGCTTTCACCGGCATGGCGACCGTCGCGCAGGACCGTCAAATGATCACAGACGGTTTTCAATTCGTGGATACGATGGGAAATAAACACGATGCCGATGCCTTCGGCGCGCAGGCGGCGCACGATGTGGAACAGGCGTTCGCTCTCATTGCTGTCCAGCGGAGCCGTCGGCTCATCAAGCACCAGAAAACGGCAGCGGTGGGATAGCGCCCGAGCTAGCAGCACCTGCTGTTTCTCCGCCAACGTACAGGCTTCCAGGCGTTGGCGTGGGTTGATATTCAGCCCAAGCTGCTGCAACAGCGCGGCAGCCTGGCGATGCAACTGCCGCCAGTTCAGCAGATGGCCCGGCTGATTGAGCCAGTCCAGCATGATGTTTTCCGCGACGGACAGCGTGGGGATCAGCGCTACATCCACCTCCTGCTGCACCACCTGGATCCCGTGCTGGCGGGCCTGCAGCGGCGAATGAATATCGACCTTTTGGCCGTCGATAAAAATTTCACCCTGGTAATGGTTATGCGCGCCGGAGAGAATGCCCATCAGCGTGGATTTGCCCGCGCCGTTGGCTCCCACCAGCGCATGGGTTGAACCGCCTTGCAGCGTAAAATCGACGTTTTGCAGAGCGTTGAACCCGGCAAAGGCGATGGAGATATTGCGCATCTCCAGGCGTGAAGCGGTATTGGTCGGCATAGTTTGGCTGAAGACGTTGCGCCCCTCGTGTTTCAAATCGCGGCGTGGTGGCGGCAACGTGAAATTCATTTGGATGTATAGACGGCTAAAGAAACTCTTTTGTAACATGAATTGCCATTTTTGCAACATGCAAAATGGCATAACGTAGATAAAAAGCGGGATCAGAACCCTAAGCGATCGCGCAGGGCATAGTAGGCGGCACCTAGGGCGGTAAATGGCACCCGTAAATGGCGGCCACCGAAGAACGGCAAATGGGGGAGTTGAGCGAATGCGTCAAAGCGTTCCGCGTCGCCGCGCAGCACTTCGGCAATCAGTTTGCCTGCCAGATGGGTCAAGGTCACGCCGTGGCCGCTGTCGCCTTGCAGGTAGTAAACGTTATTTTCCAGGCGGCCAAACTGTGGCATGCGCGACAGGGTCAGCAGGAAATTGCCGGTCCAGCGGTAATCGATGCGCACCTTCTTCAACTGCGGGAAGGTTTTGAGCATCAAGGGCCGGATCCTGGCTTCGATATCTGCTGGATCCTGTGCGCCATAGACCACGCCACCGCCGTATAACAAACGGTTGTCTGCCGTCAGGCGAAAGTAATCCAGCAGATAGTTGCAGTCTTCAACGCAGTAATTATCGGGCAGCAGCGATAGAGCCATATCCGCAGATAAAGGTTCGGTGGCGATGATTTGCGAGCCGCAGGGCATACTCAGGCGGCCGAGGCGGGGTTCCAGCTTTTCCCCCAGATAGGCGTTGCCTGCCAGGATCACCAAGCTTGCGCTGACGGAGCCAAGAGCAGTGTGTAGTGTGGCGGGCTGACCATAATCGATATGGGTGACCGCCGATTGTTCAAACAGCCGCCCGCCGTGGCGGCGTACCGCTTCGGCTTCACCCAGCGCCAGATTTAACGGATGCAAATGGCCACCTTGGCGATCCAGCAGCCCGCCGACATAGCGTTCGCTGGCCACGGTGCGGCGCATGGTTTCCCCGTCCAGCAGTTCCAGTTGCTGGTGGCCATAACGCTGCCAATGCGCCATTTTTTCCGTTAGCGCGTTAAATTGTTTGGTGGTTAAGGCGGCAGAAACCGCTCCGGGGCGATAGTCACAGGCGATGGCGTAGCGATCGATACGCTGGCGAATGATCTCCGCCCCTTCAAACATCATGCTGCCGAGCATGGCTGCAGTTTGCTGGCCGTAGCGAGCCTCGATCACATCGATATCGCGGCTGTAGGAGTTCACCACCTGCCCACCGTTGCGCCCACTGGCTCCCCAACCGATGCGGGCGGCTTCCAGCACCACCACGTCGTAACCGGCCTCGGTCAGGTGCAGGGCGCTGGAGAGGCCGCTAAAACCGCCACCGACGATGCAGACATCGCAGCGGATAGCCTCGTTCAACTGGGGATAAGGAGCATGGGGGTTGGCGCTGGCGGCATAATAGCTGGCAACATGTTCCATCATCACTCCTCCGGCGGGTCTTGTCAGAAGGTGGTTGGGGTATGCGCGCTGACGATCTTGCAAACGCGCGTTGAGGTATTGCTGAAGCTGTGGGGCATGCCGGTGTTGATGGCATAGCTCTGGCCAGCGGTCAGCAGATAGGTCTGGCCATTGACCGTCAGCATGATCTCTCCTTCCAGTAGCGTGCCGATCTCTTCGCCTTGATGTTTGATCTTCTCACCGGTGGTGGTGCCCGGTTGATAAGTCTCCAGCATCATGGCCAGGCTGCGGGTAGGGCTGCCGTTATGCACCAGCTTCATCGAAACGCCCTGGCTGCCGATCTCGATCAGATCGTCCGGCTCGATCACCACTTTGGGTTCATCTGGCCGTTCAGGTTCAGCAAAAAATTCAGACAGCGATAGCCCATAGACCTTCAGCAGTTTCTGCAGCGTACTAATGGCAGGGCTGACTTTGTCCTGCTCAATGGTGCTGATGGCGCTGTGGGTTAATCCGGACAGTTCGGCGACCCTGCGCTGTGACAAACCCAAGTGCTGACGGATCTGCGACAGGCGCTTGCCTGGTGCCAAGCTGACTTCGCTCATAGCGGTAGTTCCTTCTGATAGGAGCGACAGGTTGGGATCAAACCCGGAGCCGGGTACCTGTCTGAGTGATATCGAAACCACATGATATCGGTAGTTGGGCGGCCATTGTAAAATATATTGCCCATGTTTCCCCCTGGTCTGGCGGAAGAAATTCTGTACCAACAAAGCGCAAACAACGCCTTTTCGGTCAATATTTTATCAATTTAGCAGTCCATGGCGAATAATCAAACGCCATTGTAACATTTGCAAACCATTTATGTTAAAGCTATGTTTCATATTATGGGTGTTATTTTGAGCGCCAGCCTGTGGCGCACTCTACAGAGAAATCAGACCATGTGTTAAGTCAATCGGCAAGCGGATGCGAAGGCATTCCCAAGAGCACAACGGCAGGTGATGTATGCAAACCAATAGCGCAGTAGTAGAAGATTTTGCACAGCATAATGAAGAAAGGCGAAGTAGCGCGTTCCAAAGTGAGGTTGCTCACTATTTGGAACGCCACCCTGCCACGCAGTATATCGATATCCTTCTCACCGATCTCAATGGTTCCTTCCGCGGTAAACGCATTCCCGTCTCCGGGCTGAAAAAAGTTGAAAAAGGCTGCTATTTCCCCGCTTCGGTGTTCGCTATGGACATTTTGGGCAACGTGGTGGAAGAGGCTGGGTTGGGGCAGGAACTGGGCGAGCCGGATCGGATCTGCATGCCCGTGCCCGGTACGCTGACGCCGTCGGCGGCGGATCCGCAACATATCGGTCAGGTGCTGCTGACCATGCTGGATGAAGATGGTACTCCCTTTGACGTTGAACCCCGCAATGTACTGAACCGAATATGGCAGGCGTTGCGCCAGCGCGGACTGTTCCCGGTGGTAGCGGTAGAGCTGGAGTTTTATCTCATCGATCGACAGCGAGACTCGGAAGGTTATCTGCAGCCGCCGTGCGCACCTGGCACCCAGGAGCGCAACGTACAGAGCCAAGTCTATTCGCTGGATAACCTCAACCATTTTGCTGGGGTGCTCAACGACATCGACACATTGGCACAGATGCAAGGGCTACCGGCGGATGGCGCGGTGGCTGAAGCTTCCCCCGGCCAGTTCGAGGTGAACCTGAATCATACCGACAACGTGCTGCAAGCCTGCGATCATGCGCTGGCGCTGAAGCGGTTGGTGCGCCAAGTGGCCGAACATCACCATATGCATGCCACCTTTATGGCGAAACCTTATGAGGATTACGCGGGAAGTGGCATGCACGTCCATCTCAGCGTGGTAGACAGTGCGGGGAAAAACCTGTTTGCCGAAGCGGATGGCGAAGACTCGGCGCTGCTTAAGCGGACATTAGCCGGGATGATCGCCTTGATGCCCGCATCGATGGCGGTGCTGGCGCCCAACGTGAATGCGTTCCGCCGTTTCCAGCCGGGGATGTATGTGCCGGTCCAGGCGTCCTGGGGGCATAACAACCGTACCGTGGCGTTACGTATTCCCTGTGGCGATGCGCAGAACCACCGCGTGGAGTACCGCGTTGCCGGTGCCGATGCCAACCCTTATCTGGTGGTGGCGACTATCCTGGCGGGGATGCTGTACGGGCTGGACACCGAATTACCGCTGCCTGAGCCAGTGACCGGCAACGGTTTGGAACAGGAGGGGCTACCGTTCCCGATCCGCCAAAGCGATGCCCTGTACGAATTCGAGCATCAGCATGAACTGACGCACTACCTCGGCGAACGCTTTTCACAGGTTTATCACGCCTGCAAAATGGGGGAACTGATGCAGTTTGAACGGTTGGTGACGGAAACCGAGATCGACTGGATGCTGAAAAATGCCTGATATCAGGTACCCTGATGGCAATGAAGGGCGTTTTTCCTGATATTAAGCAAAAGAATTTGTATTAGAAGGTTTCAGGATCTTGTCTTTCTGCGATCTTATGGCAAAATACGCGAAATGCAGATAGCCGACGTTTTAACGCGTCGGTTATTTTTTTTGCATTATGTTCTACCAACGTGCGTTTCATACATCAAGCGAGGCCGGACATCGAGCCGGATAGATAAATAGGTTCGTCGCGATCAACCAAAACTTTATGGTCGTGACTCATGAGGATAAGAAAGATGGGGCAATTTTTCACCTTGGCACCGGTGCACGCCGGTTTCCGTTGCGGTCGCAGCGATTATGGAGCAACACAGGCTATTGTGCCTAGTTATCCAGCTTCCCTCATCCCCCTTTTAGAATTCAGTCGCACGTTGCGAAGTTTCCCCGCAACCTTGAGTCTTGGCGTGTCTATTATCCGCAAGACTGAAGGTAAGGGGGGGCTACGCGATGTCCGATAACATCATCACCGCCGCACCCGCTGCCGGCCAACGCGCCCAACTGCGTAAAACACTGACTTTAGTCCCGGTCGTCATGATGGGTCTGGCCTATTTGCAGCCCATGACCATCTTTGACACCTTCGGCATCGTTTCCGGCCTGACCGACGGTCACGTCGCGACCGCGTACGCCTTTGCTCTGCTGGCGATCCTGTTTACCGCCCTGAGCTACGGCAAACTGGTGAAGAAATTCCCTTCCGCCGGTTCTGCCTATACCTATGCCCAGAAAGCCATTAGCCCGCACGTCGGCTTTATGGTGGGTTGGTCATCACTGCTGGACTACCTGTTCATGCCGATGATCAACATCCTGTTGGCAAAAATTTACCTGGAAGCCATTTTCCCGGGTGTGCCTTCGTGGATCTTCGTTGCGGCCCTGGTTGGGCTGATGACGGCGTTCAACCTGCGTGGCATCAAGCTGGTGGCCAACCTGAACTCCATAATCGTGGTGGTACAGGTGGCAATCATGATCGTGTTCCTGGGCCTGGTCATTAACGGTATCTCCCACGGTGAAGGCGCCGGTACGCTGGTGAGCAGCCGTCCGTTCTGGTCTGACAACGCGCACGTGGTGCCGATGATCACCGGTGCGACCATTCTGTGCTTCTCGTTCCTCGGCTTTGACGGCATCAGCTCGTTATCCGAAGAAACCAAAGATGCAGAAAACGTGATCCCGAAAGCCATCTTCCTGACGGCCTTGATCGGCGGCGTGATCTTTATCGTGGTGTCGTACTTCGTGCAGCTGTACTTCCCGGATATCTCGCGCTTCAAAGATCCTGATGCGTCACAGCCGGAAATCATGCTGTATGTGGCTGGCAAGTTCTTCCAGTCGGTGATCCTGGTGTTCTCATGCGTAACCGTACTGGCTTCCGGTATGGCATCTCACGCGGGTGTTTCCCGCCTGATGTACGTCATGGGCCGTGATGGCGTATTCCCGGAGCGTTTCTTCGGTTATGTGCATCCAAAATGGCGTACTCCGGCGCTGAACGTGCTGCTGGTCGGTGCGATTGCGCTGTCTGCCGTTTCGTTCGATCTGGTCACGGCTACGGCACTGATCAACTTTGGCGCACTGATTGCGTTCACCTTCGTTAACCTGTCGGTGATCTCACAGTTCTACATTCGCGAGAAACGTAACCGTACGCTGAAAGACACCTTCAACTACCTGATCCTGCCGGTGTTGGGGGCGTTAACCGTCGGTGCATTGTGGGTCAACCTGGAAGTCAGTTCCATGACGCTGGGTCTGGTCTGGGCGGCGATTGGTCTGCTGTATCTGACGTTTGTCACCCGTAGCTTCAGCCTGCCGGTGCCACAAGCAAGCGAAGACGTGGCTTAATCCATTCTTCTGCTTCGCGATAGCAAAAAGGGTTCCACATGTTGGAACCCTTCAGACTGATGACGAACCCCATTATTTTGATGGGGTTCGTTTGTTTTTAGCGACCGTAGGTCGCGATCGCGATATTTTCACACCACACTGCTTTTTGCTTTTTCTGAGTGCCTCTATGGGGCTCCTGTCCTTCCATAAGCCCTTTCAGCCACTTATAAACAGCATAAAGAAGCGCCAGCAGCGCCATCTTCTTCATATTTTGCGCTGTCGCCGCAAGCAGACACTGCATCTGCACTTTCGACAGACCGCGGAACCGCGCATATCGATGCCCATGGTGCTGTTTCGCATCCGCGAAGCTTCTTTCAACCGTTTCTTTGCGCCGCGCATACACCTTCTTGCCCCATTTCGTCAGTCGCAACCTGTTCGCTTCCTCTTTCGCCCCTTCCCATACGTGCCGCGTTATCGTTTTCTGTGCTTTGCTGTTCTGCGTGCATTGCCCTCTCTGCTCGCACCGCTGGCACACTGCCGGCTCTGAACGATAATGCCGATAGCCGTTGCGGTCCGTTGTGCCGTATATCAGGAGTTCCTCCGCCGGACACACATACACATCACGCGCCTCGTCATACCTGAAGTGCTTTTTCTGGAAGTCATTCAGCCCTTTGTATGGCCTGCGATAACCCGGTACCAACGCGATACTCATCTCCTGCGTCAGATGGCACACCGCCGAGGTAAAATAACCCGCATCCACACCCACGGCGACCGTATCAAGGTTGAACCGCTCCACCTGCCGTGCCAGCCTGCCAATGAACGGCTGGCTATCGTGCACATTGCCCGGCGTGACATGGGTATCCATGATGATGCCGTGCTTGCCGTCCACCGAGCGGTGGTCCAGATAGAAGAAGCCCTTTGGCTTGTTGTCCCGGTGCATAAAGCCGCTTTCTGGGTCGGTGATGCTGACTTTGGTGTTTTTAACGGCGTCGTTTTTGGTTGTTTTTCTTGCGGCGGGCAGCGGCTTTTTTTCGCGTTTCTTCCTGTCGGCCTCCACGGCATCATTCAACTGTGTGAAGTATTCACTGACGCCTTCAGGGCGCAGTTCATTCACGGCCTTGCGCGGGTTGGCATCGGCTTTCAGGTGGGTGCTGTCGGTGTAGAGCACACGTCCGTTTGCCATCCCCTGACCCAGAGCCTGTAACACGATATGGTCAAAAATCTGCTGGAAGACATCGCTGTTGTTGAAGCGACGAATGCGGTTCTGGCTCAGGGTTGAGGCGTCGGGGACCTTCTCGGTCAGCCCCATACGCAGGAACCAGCGGTAAGCGACATTGACCTGGATTTCCTTGACCAGACGGCGCTCTGAGGGGACACCGAAGAGGTAGCCCAACAGCATCATTTTAATCAGGCGAACGGGGTCGATTGCGGGTCTGCCATTATCGGGGCAATAAAGGTGAGCAACGGCATCGCGGATAAATTCAAAATCAATGGCGGCATCGATTTTACGGACCAGATGGTCTTCGGGAACCAGTTCATCAAGGGTAATGGTTTCAAACTGGTACTGATGGGGAGAAGGTTCTTTGAGCATGGCAGTCAGTCCGTTTTTTGCACTGACCTTATTAGATCAAAGTCCTGGCCTCACGGCCAGGACTTTGTCAGCAGTCTCAAGGGTTCCACATGTTGGAACCCTTTTTATTTGCTTGAAGAAATGTAATGCCACTCAGTGAGAAGGTGTGTTGAGGCTACCCCACCAACTGTTTACCGTAATCAAACAGCGCTTTTAGCAGCGCCATCTTCTCTGTATCCCCTTCGT
Source organism: Serratia sp. JSRIV006 (assembly GCF_019968685.1). Lineage (NCBI taxonomy): Bacteria > Pseudomonadati > Pseudomonadota > Gammaproteobacteria > Enterobacterales > Yersiniaceae > Serratia > Serratia sp. JSRIV006. The sequence goes on along the minus strand of NZ_CP074137.1, from coordinate 3,623,722 downwards.
GCAGGTTGTACAGCGACTCCAGTTGCAAGATATAACTTTGCACCCGCTCGGCACTGAGCACCTCCTGGCGGTGCTGCAACCAACGGCGCTGCTCTGCGTCGTCCAGCGTATTGGGGTAGTTACGGGCCCGGAAGCGGAACAGCAGCTCTTTCATCCGGCCATCGCTGAAGGTCAAATCCAGCGCGGGTAAATTCTGCGGTTTGGTTTGCTGAATGATCCTCATCGCTGCTTTGTCGGCATCGCTGAAGAAACCGTCGTACAGTTTGGCATCCACATCATCGTTCGGGGTGAAAGGAGCAGCTTCGGCAAATAGGGCCACCACTTTTTCACGGATCTCCGGGTGTTGGCGCAGCACCTTCAGATTATCCAGACACGCCTGACGATCGATGCCTAGCCTGTCTGCGTTTTCTGGCAGCAACGTCTTGGCCGGAGCCAGCACCGGGCATTTATTGATATGCACCAGCTTGATCGGCACCGGGGCCTGATCGGCCGCCAATTGATCGCGGCGGGTGTAGAGGCGTTCTCGCAGCTCGTCGGCATTCAGTTCCAGCAGCGGGGTAATATCCCCTGCCAGATCGCACATAATCACCGCATTTTTATTGTCCGGGTGCCAGGCCAGGGGTGAAACCCAACTGGTGTTACCCCGTGCCGCGCCAAACATGCCGGAAACGTGCATTAACGGCGTCATTTCCGCGACATCGATCAGCGCATTGAGCTTGTGCTTGTTGCGGTGCTGTAACAGGTAGTCAAACAGCCTTGGCTGCGCCTGTTTGACCAGCTTGGCCATGGCGATGGTGGCATGCACATCGGACATCGCATCGTGAGCGTGTTCGTGTTCAACGCCGTTGGCACGCGTCAGATGTTCCAGACGGAAGCTGGGAAAGCCATCTTCATTTTCTGGCCAGATGATGCCTTCCGGGCGCAGGGCGTAGCAGGCCCGCATCACATCCAGCAGATCCCAGCGGGAATTGCCATTTTGCCAACTGTAGGCGTAAGGATCGTAGAAGCTGCGGTAAAAGATGTTGCGGCTGACTTCATCATCAAAGCGGATATTGTTGTAACCCAGAATGCAGGTGCCAGGGACGCTGAACGCTTCATGAATACGGCGGGCAAACTCGGCCTCGTTAACACCTTTGGCCAGCGCCTGCTGAGGCGTGATGCCGGTGATCATCACCGCTTCGGGGTCAGGCAGGTAGTCATCGGCTGGCGCACAGTAAAACACCTGCGGTTCTTCGATAATGTTGAAATCCATATCGGTACGCACCCCGGCAAACTGCGCCGGACGGTCCATTGACGGGCTTTTGCCGAAGGTTTCGTAGTCGTGGATGTAGAATGTGGCCGGTGCCTTGCTGCTCAAAGTCGCATCTCTTGTTGGCGTAGGGAATAGCCCTATTGTAACGGCGCGATCACCGATGCCAAGTATTGGTTAAGGCTTAACGTTAAATTGAGTGGCGCTGCGCAGTACGATAGAAGTTCAACCGTTGCTGAAAGTAGCCGCGTAGATGCGTGGGGACGTGCGTTTCGGCGCTTTCCCACTCGGCGGCGTAGCCGTAGCGTTCGCTATAAATAATTCTGAGTGCCAGCAAATCGGTTTGGATCTTTTCACGTTCTTGCTGGGGTAGGCCATCCAGTGGTCGTGGCATGTCTTTCTCCCTATTCGATAGCGCATAATATTTGGCTAAAGAGAATTTGTCGCTACCTCATTCAGGGCAGAACCTTCATAGCGCCTGTGCCAGAGTGGGGTGGTGCTTTACTGGCTTGATGCTCATCGCTTGTTCTTGCTGGCCATGATCGTGCTGATGATCCAATGATTTAGCATAGGTATACAGACCGCTAATCAGGGCAAGCCAGAATAGCGTGCAAACCGTTAATACAGCCAGCCAGACCTTTTGGTTGTAGCTCATGATAGCTCCTAAAAAGCGTATGGGATTAATCTGGTTAATTAAATCAGAGATAACATAAATGTTAATTAAACAAACGGAATGAAAGAGGCGTTGAGCTGTTACTCATTGTCTGTGAGTGTTTCAGGATATTCCTTAAGAGAATATTAATAGGGGTAGTTACGTAATCAGTTAATTTCTATTTACTTCTGGTTTATAAATATAGGCATACACTCCACCTCATTCAATGCAAATGTAGGTATGTAAGATGAAAACGTTACTGTTGACTGGAGCGACTGGCTTTCTCGGTGGTGCGGTGCTTGAAAAGTTACTGAAAGAAAATCAGAAGGTTAACTATCTATTATTGGTGCGTGCGGAAACAGAAGAGCAGGGCTTGAACCGTATTTTCACTAATATGGAAAAGTTCAATATAGATAAAAATATTCTGAATAAGCTCACTGTAGAGAATATTTTACTGGGTGACTTAAGCGAACCTGAATACTTTTTGTCTGACGCCCGCATTAACCAGGTAACCCATGTCGTTAACTGTGCCGCGGTGGCGTCATTTGGTAACAACCCCCTTATTTGGAAGGTTAACGTTGAAGGCACTCTGGCATTTGCGCAGCGAATGGCTCAGGTGGTTGGATTAAAACGTTTTCTGCATGTGGGCACGGCAATGTCTTGCTCACCTCAGGTGGGGTCGTTGGTGGCAGAAAGCGCCGAGTTTGAGGAAACCGCCGAACACTTGGTGGAATATACCCGCTCCAAATCGACCATCGAGCAACTGATGCGGCAAACCTGCCCACAGCTGCCGCTGGTGATCGCCCGGCCCTCGATCGTGGTGGGGCATACGCAGTTGGGTTGCAAACCCTCCAGCAGTATTTTCTGGGTATTCAGTATGGCGTTGATGTTGCGTAAGTTTATGTGTTCGCTGCAAGATAGTATCGATGTGATCCCGGTGGACTATTGCGCCGATGCGTTAGTGATGCTGCTTAACCGCGAGAGCTTGGATAACGATGTTTACCATATTTCGGCGGGGGAGGAGAGCAGCGTCAGTTTTGCAGATATCGATTATGCCATCGCCGCCGCATTAGAGGAGCCACCGGTGGGCGATCGCTATGCACAGGTCAGCTACGAAGCCCTGTTGCAAATGCGCAAACAGTTGAAGGATATCTTCGGGCCGTGCAATGAGCGCCTGATGTTGAAAGCGATGCGTCTGTACGGCTCCTTTGCCATGCTGAACGTGCGCTTTAGCAACGAAAAAATCCTCAAGCTGGGTATGCCTAAACCGCCGCGCTTTACCGATTATATTGGCCGCTGTGTGCAATCGACGCGTGGGTTGTCGATACCGCAGCAAATGGCGGTGGATTTTAAATAGAGGCTGAATGGTTGGTTACGGAGGGGCGCCGCATGCTGCGCCCGCTTCCAGGATCTTACCAGGAGGAGGAAGACCAGAATACCCGGCCCAGCACTACCAGTTGCTCTTTGCGCTGTGGATAGCTGAGCTGCTCATCCTGATACTCTTCCCGATTCAGAGAGCGGATGACCACGCCACCGTCGGGCTGCTCAATCAGGATCTTGACCCGTAACAGATTGCCGTGGCGGATGGCATAGGTTTTCCCTTCGCGGATGCGGGTATCGACGGTATTGATACCCACCACATCACCATCCTGCAATCGGGGTTCCATGCTGGAGCCGGAGATGCGGATAATGCGTGCCGCGTTCACCGGCACCCCCATCTTGTGCAGATAGTAGCGGCGGAAGATCAGCGAGAACTCTTCACTATCGACAATTTCGTAGCAGCCGTCACCGGCGGAGAAATCGATATCCAGCAATGGGATCTCCACAAACTCTTCCTTGTCCTGCTCGGTATCTTCCCATACCACGGGTTTGAGCCGTGCCGGTTGGAAATCCGATTCGGCTGCCACGTTGGCAAACGGCTGTTCCAGCGCCTTTTCATGGAATACATCGAACCAGCCTTTGGGCAAGCCGAGTTTGGCCTCAATGCGTCTGGCGAGGTTGTCGCCAAGGTTGCGGGAGGATTTTTCACCGGTGATCTGGCTCAGCGTTGGCGCAGAAGATCCCACCAGGATGGCGAACTCATTCTGGTTGGTGCCTTGCCGGGCGAAACGTGCCATCAGATCGCGCAGGTTGTTGCGCCTGATTTCTTTGGTTTCCATGGGCCGATGATCTCACTCTTTAGCAAAAAGGTAAATCCTTCGCCGCTAAAATCTTTAGCGCCAATCTAAACCTATTCCTAACCAGGAAACATCTTTCAACAGCTTGTGTTGTACGTCAGCCACATTGTTCCACTAAAATAAGGGTTTTACAGCAGGGTTGGCGGGTACAAGCGTGCGTCTGGATAGAAAAATCTCTTCTTTTGAACACCTGATCTACCGTAATTACCGTATCGTCCACGGGGTACGGATCGGGTTGGCCTTTATCCTGACCTTCCTGCTGATCCGGCTATTGGCGGTGCCGGAAGGTACCTGGCCGCTGATCACGCTGATCGTCGTGATGGGGCCGATCTCTTTTTGGGGTAACGTGCTGCAACGGGCGCTGGAGCGTATTGCCGGTACGGTGTTTGGTGCGGCCTCTGGCCTGATTGCGCTATACCTGGAGCTGTATTCGCTGCCGGTGATGCTGGCTTGGTGCGGGGTGGTGATGTTTGCCTGTGGCTATCTGACGCTCGGCAAACGACCCTATATGGCGTTGCTGGTGGGCATTACGCTGGCGGTGGTCATCGGTGCCGGGGCTGGCGATATCTCTATCGCACTGTGGCGCAGTGGCGATGTGATTTTTGGTTCGTTGCTGGCGCTGTTGTTTACCAGCATCTACCCGCAGCGGGCTTATGTGTTGTGGCGAATGAAAATGGCGGATTGCCTGGAGACGGTAGGGAAGATCTACGGCGCTTACCTTTCACCCAACATGATTGAGCGGCCCCGACTGGAGCCTCGGCTCAAAAACTTGCTGGGCGATGTGGTGAAGCTACGCACACTGATCGCCCCCGCCAGCAAAGAGACTCATATCGCCAAACCGGTCTTTGAAGCGGTACAGACCCTGAGCCGCAATCTGGTTTGCACGTTGGAGCTGTTAGCCGATGCTTACTGGGCCTCGCGTGAAACCCATTTTATTATGCTCAATGCCAAAACCTTGCGAAGTTCACAGCTGTTGACGCAGCGCGCTATCGAATCGCTGGCGAGTATTATGCGGGAAGGTGAGCCTCTGCATGCACAGGTTATTGCCGGGGAACTGAGCGATATCTCCGCAGAGCTGAAGACATTAATGCAAGAGGCCAGTGCCGCTCAACTCAGCGAAGCCCCGATCTATGGCTATGTCTGGCTGAGCATGGAACTGGCGCAGCAGTTGGAAGAGTTGGGCGATCTGCTCAAGGTCTGTACGGCCAATACTCAGGAATAGTGGATCAGATCATGAAGCAGGTGCATCAGGATAGGGTCAATGCGCTAAAGTGGGTAAGATAAGGCAATGACAGTTGTGTCTGACGGCCACAACCCTGTATCTTGGTATCATTGTGGCCGTAAGCAAATGAATCTGTGTATTACTAAAGCAAGGGTATAAAGATGGATAATGCAAATAAGCCGAGTTTCCAGGACGTTCTGGAGTTTGTGCGTATGTTCCGCCGTAAAAACAAGCTACAGCGTGAAATTGTCGACAACGAAAAGAAAATTCGTGACAACCAGAAGCGTGTGCTGCTGCTCGACAACCTGAGCGAGTACATCAAGCCGGGCATGAGCATTGAAGACATTCAGGGCATCATCGCCAACATGCGCGGTGACTATGAAGATCGCGTTGATGATTACATCATCAAAAATGCCGATCTGTCGAAAGAACGCCGCGATCTGTCCAAAAAGCTGAAAGCAATGGGCGAAGTGAAGTAATTCGCGTCAAGCAGGGCTGGGGATCTCCCGGCCCTGCGTCTTTTCAGGGGCGCAGCGCCCCGAACGACCATAAAGAATAACGATATGTTACCGTGCTATAGCAAATCTGCTTAAAGCCGCTACGCTAATGTTATAAATAGACTTTGCCCAATCGCTTTCACGATGTTGCTTGAAGGACGACGGGTATAAATTTCTTCGCCAGCAGAGGCTGTCATCGATGGCAGAACCGCAACTCAGCACCTTTCTCAACCTGGACGAGACGCTCCATCCTCCCCGTATCTTGGCATCTGGGGATTGGGTGTTGGCACATTATCGCCTGTTGGAACCCTCCGTTGGGCAACTGCAAGCCCGCTTGCCGGCCGATGTGGTGTTCGATCTCAGCCAACTGGGCAGCCTGGATACCGCAGGTGCCACCTTGCTGGTCAATCTGCTGGGTGACAAACGGATATCCGATCTCAAACAGTTAGCCCCCACGCTTCCTGTGGAACGCCGCGTGCTGTTGGAAACCGTTGGCCGTGCTTTGCAAGGTTTTGAGCCGCCACCGGCAGAAAAGCCGCCCGGTCTGGCGATCGAACTGCTGGCCAACGTCGGCCGGTCGATGGAAAATTTCTGGCACAACCTGGTTGCCCTGCTGGGGTTTATCGGCCTGACGTTGCAAACCCTGTTTGCCAATCTGCTACGCCCTACGCGCTGGCGGATCACCTCACTGGTAGCCAATCTCCAGCAAATTGGCCTGAACGCGGTGCCGATCATTATGCTGCTGACCTTCCTGGTAGGGGCCGTCATCGCTTTCCTGGGGTCAACCGTCCTGTCTACCTTCGGTGCCAGCATCTTTACCGTGCAACTGGTGGTGTTTTCCTTCCTGCGAGAGTTCGCAGTGCTGCTGACGGCTATCTTGATGGCGGGCCGTACCGCCAGCGCCTTTACCGCAGAGCTTGGGCTGATGAAGGCCAATGAGGAAATAGACGCTATTCAGGCGATGGGCCTGAACCCGGTTGAACTGCTGGTGCTGCCGCGTGTGTTGGCGCTGCTCCTGGCGTTGCCGATGCTGACCTTCATAGGCATGATTAGCGGCATCTTTGGCGGCATGGTGGTTTGTGCCCTGACGCTGGATATCTCACCCACCATGTTTTTAACCATCATGCAGAGTAGCGGCGGTTTTCAGAACTTCCTGGTGGGGATGAGCAAGGCGCCGGTATTTGCGTTCCTGATTGCCATTATCGGCTGTTTGGAAGGGTTTAAAGTCAGCGGTAGCGCCGAGTCGGTAGGGGCTCATACCACCGCCAGCGTCGTGCATTCAATCTTTGTGGTGATCCTGCTGGATGCGGTCGCTGCACTGTTCTTCATGGAGATGGGCGTGTGAGCCAGACGACCCCTGAAGCCATTATTCGCATCCGTAAATTGCGAAACTGTTTTGGCCCCCAATGCGTGCATGTGGACCTCGATCTGGACGTGCGCCGAGGAGAAATCCTGGGCGTGGTCGGTGGTTCGGGCACCGGCAAGTCCGTGCTGTTGCGTAGCATCGTTGGTCTGCGCCGCCCAACCGCTGGACAGATCCACGTCTTTGGCGAGGATCTGATGGCGCTCTCTGGTACGCGCCGCTCTGTGCTGGAAAGGCGGTTTGGCGTGCTGTTTCAGCGTGGTGCCTTGTTCAGCTCGCTGACGGTGACGGAAAACGTGGCGCTGCCGCTGATTGAATACGCAGGCTTACCGCGCCGTGATGCCGAGCAGCTGGCCCAGGTGAAGCTGGCGCTGGCCGGGCTGCCTGCCAGTGCCGGCAACAAGTATCCGGCCTCGCTTTCTGGCGGCATGGTCAAGCGTGCCGCGTTGGCCCGATCGCTGGCGTTGGATCCGGAAATCGTATTTCTGGATGAGCCAACGGCCGGGCTGGATCCCATCGGTGCCGCCGCCTTTGACAGCCTGATCCGCACGTTGCGCGATGCCTTGGGGTTAACGGTGTTTCTGGTCACCCACGATCTCGATACGCTTTATACAATCTGTGACCGGGTAGCGGTACTTTCGCAGAAGAAGGTGCTGGTGGTGGATACGCTGGAGGTGGTGGCCGCCACTGACGATGCCTGGATCCAAGAGTATTTCCACGGCCCGCGTGGGCGGGCGGCACAGCAGGCCGTAACGAATATCCCAGAGAGGCAATAACAAATGGAAACCCGTGCGCATCATGTCTTGATTGGTTTATTTACGCTCATTATTTTCACTGCCGTGCTGCTGTTCAGCCTGTGGCTAACCAAGTCCGGCACCGATCGCCAGTTCAAGCAGTACGATATCGTGTTTAATGAAGCCGTCAGTGGCCTGTCACAGGGCAGCACGGTCAATTACAGTGGGATCCGTGTGGGGGAAGTCACTCAGCTGCGATTGGATCCCAATGTGCCGACCAAAGTCTGGGCGCGCATTCGGGTCACGGCCTCTGCACCGATCCGTGAGGACACTCAGGCTCGCCTGGCGATAGCTGGCATTACCGGTACGTCCAATATCCAGCTCAGCGGTGGGAGCGAAACCAGCCCGATGCTGACAGGAGAGGATGGGGCAATCCCGGTGATTGTCGCCACGCCATCACCGTTGACCCAGTTGCTCGCCAATGGCGAAGATGTGATGAGCAATGTCAACCAGGTGCTGGTGCGTTTGAATCAGCTCATGACGCCGGACAATCAGCAGCGTTTGGTGAATACGCTGGATAATCTGGAACAGATCACCTCTACCGTAGCCGGGCAACGTGAAGATATCCGCACCATCTTGCAGCAACTGGCGCTGGTGACCAAGCAAAGCAACGATACGCTGGCGCAGACCAATCGGTTGGTGCGCAATGCTAACGTGTTGCTGGACGGGCAGGGCAAGCAATTGGTGGCCAATGCGGCAAATACCATGGCTTCGCTTGAGAAAACCACTGCACTGCTCAACAAGCTGATTGGTGAAAATCAGCAGTCACTGAATAGCGGCATCCAGGGATTCAACGATCTTGGCCCGGCGGTAGATGAATTACGCAGAACCTTATTGACCTTACGCGGTGCCATGAGCCGCCTGGAAGAGAACCCGTCCGCCTTGCTCAGGGGCCGCGAACGTACCAAGGAGTTTACCCCTAAATGATTAAGCTAAAACTTCGCCAGATGCTTCGGTTGTTGGTGCTGGTGGCCGTGATGCCGCTGGCCGCCTGCACCATTTTGCCGGAAAGCCCGATACAGCAGGTGTATTTGCTGCCAGCCCAGCCAGTGGCCGTGGCAGGGGGCCAGGCGTCTGAACGCTCGGTACGTATCGTGCAGCCCAATACCAGCCAGTTTTTGAACGGTACGCGCATTGCTGTGCAGCCTCAGGGTGCGGAGATCACCTCTTTTAGCGGTTCACGCTGGAGCGATCCGGCCCCGTTGTTGTTGCGTAATCGCCTGATCCAGGAGTTCCGTACTAACGGCCATTTCCGCTCGGTGAGCAGCGACGATGACAATTTACAGGCAGATCTTGAGCTAGGCGGCGATTTGTCCTCCTTCCAAGGGGTCTATAACGGGGATCGGGGCGAAGTGGTGATCCGCTTTGATGCTCGCCTGGTTCGCACCTCCGATCGCCGAGTGATGGCCAGCCGTAGTTTTGCGGTGCGCGAGCCGATCCACGGCACATCGATGGACAACGTCGTGCAGGCCTTTGGCCTGGCCAGCGATAAGCTGGCAGCGCAGACGCTGGCATGGGCGCGCCAGCAGGCGGCTAATTAAGACTCGTCGGCCATGGCCTTTAACCACTGGATAAAGGCGTTGATTTTAGGCCATTGCCGGTCCGAGAGCGTGGAAATGTAGTAGCGCTGGGCGCATTGCATTTCCATGCCGGGGAAGGGCGCGATAAGTTCGTTATTCTCCAGGCGCTTACTCACCAACTTCTTGCGGCCCATGGCAATTCCCACGTGGTTCATGGCCGCGATCACCGCCAGATCCGAACGATCAAACCCCATACCGCGCTGGCCTTCAGCAAACTCCAGGTCAAAGTGTTTAGCCCAGGTATTCCATTCCCCAATGTCCGAGTCGTAACTCCATGCCTGACGATCGTGCAATAACGTGCAGCGGCGCAGGTTGGCGGGATTACCCGCTAGCTCATGGCGCTCGGCGTACTCCGGGCTGCAAACGGGCACAATCGACTCATCCATCAAATGCTGGCAATCGAGTTTCTCCGGCGTTTTATCATCAAAATAGATCGCCAGATCGATCCCCGCACCGTGGAAGTTCACCATTTCGTTACCGGTGAGAATATTCAGGCTGATGGCCGGATATTGGCGATCGAAATCTGCCAGCTTGGGCACCAGCCAGCATTGGGCAATCGACGGGCGGGAGTAGATAGTCAGGGTGCCAGACAGTTCCTGACTTTTAATCTCCAGTATCTCCTGATTGAGATAGCTGAGTGACGATTTCAACACCCAGAACAACCGCTCGCCCTCAGGGGTGAGTTCGATCCGGCGGTGAAAGCGCTGGAATAGCTTGAAACCCAACTCGGCTTCCAGATTGTTGATCCGATGGCTGACGGCGCTGGGGGTGATCGCCAACTCTTCGGCGGCAAGCACGAAGGAGCCTTGCCGCGCGGCAATCTCAAACGTATGCAGCTTGGCTAGCTGATAGCCATTCAGGTGCCTGTTGCGGGCGAGCTGGTGCTTGTCGTCGTACATGGTTATCACCGGTGAAATAAACCAGATTATATCGAAGCTGGGGGTTTAAAGATGAAGCAATGTGAGTCAAAGACAGAAATAGTACCAAATGTTGACCGAAATCACCTGATTGATTGAATCTGGTTCATGTGAAGAGGCGTTTTGATCGTTTGTCAGCGCTGGGGCGTTAGTTTCCAATAGGAGTGAAATTTATCCTGGAAGGACGCTGAACATGGACTCGCAGATCTGGGTAGTCGCTACGTTACTAAGCAGCATCATTATCATTATTCTCACTATCGTAAAATTCAAGATCCACCCGTTCCTGGCGCTGTTGCTGGCCAGTTTTTATGTGGGGGCCCTGATGGGCATGAACCCGCTGGAAATGGTCAATGCCATTGAAGGCGGTATCGGCGGGACCTTGGGCTTCCTGGCGGCGGTGATTGGTTTAGGCACCATTCTGGGCAACATGATGGAAGTGTCCGGGGCGGCAGAACGCATTGGCATCACCTTGCAAAAGTGCCGTTGGCTGTCGGCTGACGTGATCATGGTGCTGGTGGGGCTGGTCTGCGGCATTACGCTGTTTGTTGAAGTGGGCGTGGTGTTGCTGATCCCGCTGGCGTTCTCGATTGCCAAAAAAACCAATACCTCCTTGCTGAAGTTGGCGATCCCGCTGTGTACCGCATTGATGGCCGTGCACTGTGTGGTTCCTCCGCATCCGGCGGCGCTGTTTGTCACCAACAAGCTGGGTGCCGATGTGGGCTCGGTGATTGTGTATGGTTTGATTGTCGGGTTGGCCGCCTCGCTGATCGGTGGGCCACTGTTCCTTAAGCTGGTCGGCAAGCGTCTGCCGTTCAAACCCGTACCCGCCGAGTTTTCCTCCGTGGAGGTACGCAACGAGCAGGACTTGCCTTCGTTGGGTGCCACACTGTTTACCGTGCTATTGCCGATCATTCTGATGTTGGTGAAAACCGCAGCGGAACTCTATATGGCCAAAGACAGTGCGCTGTATACCTTCCTGGAGTTTATCGGCAACCCGATCACCGCCATGTTTATCGCCGCCTTCGTGGCCTACTACGTGCTGGGGATTCGCCGCAACATGGGCATGGGCACCTTGTTGACCAAAACCGAAAACGGCTTCTCTTCCATCGCCAACATCTTGCTGATTATCGGGGCCGGCGGTGCATTCAACGGCATATTAAAAGCCAGTGGGCTGGCAGATACGCTGGCCGTGATCCTATCGAATATGGACATGCATCCGATCTTGCTGGCCTGGCTGGTGGCTATCTGCCTGCATGCGGCGGTGGGGTCGGCCACCGTGGCGATGATGGGGGCGACGGCTATTGTTGCCCCCGTATTGCCGCATTACCCTGGCGTCAGCCCGGAGATCATCGCGTTGGCTATCGGCTCTGGTGCCATCGGTTGCACCATTGTCACCGACTCGCTGTTCTGGTTGGTTAAACAATACTGCGGCGCGACGCTCAGCGAGATGTTTAAGTATTATACCTCGGCCACCTTTATTGCTTCGCTGATTGCGCTGGGAACCACATTCCTGCTTTCTTATATCATCTAGACCAAAAGAGACTATTTATGAATACGTTAGACATTGAAAACCTGGTAGTGAAATTTCCTTTGGTGCAACGGCTGATGGATTTGGAAGCGGTGACCTGGTTCAACCCCAATACGACCACGCTGGAGGAAGGGTTACCTTACGTCGGGTTGACGCAAAATGATGTCGCCGAAGCCGAAGCGCGCTTGCAACGCTTTGCTCCGTATCTGTGCCTGGCCTTCCCCGAAACGCAGCAAACGAACGGCATTATCGAGTCTGAGGTAGTGGCGATCCCGGCGATGCAGGGCGCGTTGGAGCAGCGTTATAAGCAGGCGATCGCGGGCAAGATGTGGTTGAAAAAGGACAGCCATTTGCCGATTTCTGGCTCCATCAAGGCCCGTGGCGGCATCTATGAAGTGCTGACCCATGCGGAAAAGCTGGCCATCGAGGCGGGCATGCTGTCTGTAGACGACGATTACAGCATCCTGTTTAGCGACAAGTTCCGCCAGTTCTTCAGCCAGTACAGCATTGCGGTGGGCTCAACCGGTAACCTGGGGATGTCGATTGGCATCATGAGTGCCAAGCTGGGGTTCAGCGTCAGCGTGCATATGTCTGCCGATGCCCGCGCCTGGAAGAAGCGCAAACTGCGTGAGCACGGCGTTAACGTGGTGGAGTACGAGCAGGATTATGGTGTGGCGGTGGCTCAAGGGCGTAAGCAGGCGGAGTCTGACCCGCACTGTTTCTTTATCGATGATGAGAACTCGCAAACCCTGTTCCTCGGCTATGCGGTGGCCGGTGGTCGCCTGAAAAAGCAGTTTGCGCAGATGAACATCCAGGTTGATCAGGACCATCCGTTATTTGTTTATTTGCCCTGCGGCGTAGGCGGCGGGCCTGGCGGAGTGGCGTTTGGTCTGAAGCTGGCGTTTGGCGACCATGTGCACTGCATCTTTGCCGAGCCGACGCACTCACCTTGCATGCTGCTGGGGATCCACACCGGGTTGCACGATCACATTGCGGTGCAGGACCTGGGGATTGATAACGTCACGGCGGCGGATGGTTTGGCCGTCGGCCGGGCTTCCGGGTTTGTCGGGCGTGCCATGGAACGCTTGCTGGATGGTTTCTACACCCTGAGCGATCAGGAGATGTACGACCTGCTTGGCTTGCTTGCCGCTGAAGAGAGCATTCAGTTGGAGCCTTCTGCGTTGGCTGGCATGGCGGGGCCGGCTCGAGTCTGCGCCGACCCACATTATCTGGACCACCACCAGATCGACGCCCAACGGATCGCTAATGCCACGCATTTGGTGTGGGCAACCGGTGGCGGTATGGTGCCTGAGGAAGAGATGGCCAAGTACCTCGCAGCCGCAAAACGCTAGCGCTATATGCGGTTAAATGGGTGTAGCATCATGCTACGCCCGTTTGGTCATGCCTTACCTCCATAGTTTGGCCTTGATCAGCCTATGTCCTTGATACGAAATTAATAATAAGAATTTCGCCTATTAAAAGAATTGCTATCATGTCAATGTTTACTATAAGTCGGATCCTGTTATTCTGTGACGGATAATATTTTCTCAGCTCTGTCGCTCTGGCTGCCACAAACATTAAAACGGTAGAGTCATTAACTGATAAGCGAGTAACATGAAACACTATTAATAGCGCGCTTGCCAGGCTGCGTCCCAGAATTGGTTCAGACTCCTGGTGTGTTCTATAAAAATAGCTGCGCCTCCTGTTATGGACACTATGGTGAAAAGAACGACTTTGGCAAACATTCTTTAATTTGATAAAATTCAGATGTGATATTGCTAAAGTCTAGGGTGTTTCATATTTGAGACTAAAATTCGATACGTTTAAGACGCGTTGTGATTTATTGTATGTTGTAGTTAGTACAGTAGAGCAATTGATAGTCTGAATAAATGTAATTTTTTTAGATAAAAGATCTATACATCTGGCACAGGAGGCATCCTAATGGATGTGATTATAAAATCAAGGAGGAACGTATGAATACGGTTTCTAAACCTCAAAATAATCAATCTGCGTTATTATCTCAATATTGCGCTATGAGTTCGTATACCGAATCAGAAATATGTCAAGCAATTCTCAGAGCATCAGCGTGTCATCAGCCCGGCTCCTGCAATTTTGGGTTTCTTGCATCGACAGCGGACGATGCTGCACAAGAAGGTGAACACGGATCATCAAGTTTGGAATATCGCCCCAGAGAATGATTCCCGAATAAAGCTAGGACTTGAATATAGTGGTTTTCCTTATCCAGTAGAGCTTTTGCACGAACATGCTCATCTAACTATTGATTTGGAAGCAGGTGACCTCGTACTGCTAAATGGTAATCTCGTTCATGCTGTACTTGGTGGTAGCGGTATTTCTGCACGGCAACGCCTGTTGATTACTTGTTTTATGGGGCAATTACCTACGGGGGAGGTTGTCTGGTGGACCTGAAAAGACAACAATATAGGCAGATTATATGATGCTAACCAAGAATGCCTGGGCCTCGTACGGCACAACCATGCTTTTTGTTCTGCTTTGGGGCAGCGGAGCAATTTTCTCACGCTGGGGGCTTGACCACAGCTCAGCGTTCGCCATCCTTACCTTGCGCTTTATTCTCGCGCTGTCACTGCTCGTCGTCATCGCCAGCTTTAGCGGAGGATTGCTGCCGAAGTCGGGCACTCGTGGGAAAGTAGCACTGACAGGAGTGTTGCTTATTGGCGGTTATTCGATTTGCTACTTTCTGGCTCTCGAGCATGGGGTCACCCCTGGCGTACTTGCCACTATCCTTGGCGCACAACCCATCCTTACATTGGTGCTTACCGAGCGGAATTTCTCGTTAGCTCGTCTAGGCGGTTTGGTATTGGCTCTGTGTGGCTTGACTCTGGTGGTATTTGAAGGGCTAAGCTTTGCTAGGATGTCGGTCCTGGGATTGGCTTTTGCCCTGTTGGCACTAGTCAGCATGACGACAGGGACGCTATTACAAAAAACAGTGCAGCAGTCACCCCAGGAAGTGATGCCTCTTCAGTATCTTGTCAGCTTGGTATTCTGCCTTTGCTTTGTGCCATTTAAACCCTTTGAGGTCGACTGGGGAGTGGGGTTCCTATTGCCACTGTTATGGCTGGGTTTGGTTATCTCCGTTGGAGCACAGTTTTTGTTGTATCGACTGATCCGCAGTGGAAATATGGTCAACGTGACCAGCCTTTTCTATTTGGTTCCTGTTGTTACGGCTGTCATGGATTATCTGTTCTTAGGCAACGTATTACCGGCACTCAGTTTGCTAGGTATGGCCGCAATCCTATTGGGTTTGGTGTTGGTATTTAGAGTTGGCCAGAGAAAGACTAATAATAGCGAAAACAAATGATTTTTTTCGCTTCAAGCTGTCGTTTTCGTGGCAATTGTTGGTGAAAAATCAATTGACCGACTTGTTAAGTCGCGGGCGCTCACATACAGTTATTACGTTAATGTCATGATTACATTAATTTTATCGAATAAATTGGCTTCCCTTTGACGTGGCACCTTGTGCTTCAATTTTTAGGACAATAATCACTCATATTGGCCATGGTTGATTTTGGTCAGGGGAAGGTTGATGTCAAATATTTTCAGATGAAGATTTTTGGCCCCCATCGCCTCAGCCCTTTTGACGTGGTGTTCGGCATATTTTTCGGCAAACGCTCGGTTTTCGAAAAAGTATATTCCACCCGCCTCGCCAGTATGCTCATTCTCAGTCCAGATCTTGGAGATGAAACCCGGCTCTTGATTGATGCTTTCGGCCAGCGATTGCGCATTTTTGGACAGGGTTGCACCAAGCTGGTCGGCTGGGAAACTAAAATCAATCTGTAAAATGACACTCATGTCGTGATCCTTTTCGTGACGGGTGGTTGTATAAGAAACAGGGTTATTCCGTGGTGTGCTCTGCAACAGGGGGTAACTGTGCGTTGAGACGGTTAAGCAATGTCTCGGTGTCAACGTAACCCGAAGATAGCAGCGATATCTCACCTTGACGTTCCAGCAATAGGGTGGGGAAGGAGCGAACGCCCCATTGGCGACATAACGCAAAGTCCTGGCTAACCGCCTCTCTGGCCTGTTGTGACGTAAAGGTTTGGCTGAATTCTTCAAATGGCAGGCCAACCTGGTCGCAGATGTCACGATAAAACGCCACGGTTTTAGGATCCTGCCCATCTACATAGAATTTGTACTGGCTTGCTGCGAGAAACGGCAACGTTGCCGAGGAAGGCAAACCCCGCTCAACCAACAGCAGAGTAGCTGTTGCTACCGCCCGGCAGGCCGGCTCGGTATCGTAGTTGAATTGCTCTGCTTCCAGCAGACTGAAACCAAAAGGTTGGCCGGTTGTTTTCTGGATGTGGCGCCACTCCTCCCTTAAGAAGGCTTTGAATGCCGAGTTCCAAGCATCGCCGCCACCAGCGCGCAAGCCACCCATGGTCATCACAAAACTCAGGCCATGTTGATTGCAATACTCCGCCAGTTTCTTCACCACGGGTGAAATGCCCCAGCACCAGGAGCACATCGGATCGCCGACGTAGCGAATGACTACATCGCTGGGCGTAGTGGGTTGCCGTTGTGCATCAGAGGGCTCGTCAGGCAGTAGACAACTGCCGGTGGTGGGATCGCATTGCATCATGTGGAAACTCCAAGCTGGGTTGAGAGCGCGATCGTCATGATATTTGACAGCAAAAATTAATAAATAGACTATAAAAGCTAACTCTGTTCAATATTTGTGAACAAATGGACAAACTTGCAGCCATGGCCACTTTTGTCAAAGTGGTTGAAACCGGAAGTTTCACCCGTGCGGCTATCGCCATGGGGCTTCCCAAAGCGCGGATCTCCCAGCGGATTAGCGATCTTGAGCGCGTCCTGAGCGTGCGCCTGTTGCATCGAACGACCCGGGCGTTGAGCCTGACGGAGGATGGCAGCGCCTATTTTGAGCGCTGCCAGCATATTCTCGCGGAAATTGATGAGTTGGAAGGGGGGCTCAGCGGCGGGGTGACAACGCCGAGCGGCAAGATCCGTATAGAGGCTTTGGCCTCGATTGCGCGTTGGATCCTCGCACCTCAGTTGCATGACTTTCAGGCACGTTTTCCAGAGATCGTGGTGCGGCTTGCCAGCAGCGATCGCATCAGTAATTTGTTTGAGGAAGGGATTGATTGCGCTATTCGTGGCGGCATACTGGAGGATTCAACGCTGGTGGCCAGGCACGTTTGCGATGTGCAGATGGGCCTTTATGCTTCCCCTCATTTTCTCCGCTCAGCGCGAGCTATCAGACAGCCTGAAGATCTTCAGCATCATCGATGGGTTGGGGGTTTTGGCATTCAGCGCGGTAAGCAGCTTACCTGGCATCTGCAATCGGCAAGCCAGAGCATCGCGGTAGTAGGCAACAGCAGCCTGCTGATCGAAGATCCCGATGTGGCCATGAGTGCTTGCCTTACCGGGGCAGGTATCTGCTCCGGAGCCCCCTTCGCGGTGGAAAGCTATGTGAAGAGTGGGCTCTTGCAGCCGGTGTTACCCGAGTGGCACTTTGCTCCACGACCCATTCATATTATCTACCCCACCGGCAAGCATTTGTCGGTTCGGGTGAGAAGCTTTGTGGATTGGTCATTTGCGCTGATGAAAACCCATCCGCTGTTGGCTATGACGCCTTTAGCGCTGGCAAACTCACTGAGTTGAGTCGTTTGAAGGCTGGTTAACCGGGGGGTAAAGAGGTGGATGGCGTTGCCGCACATCCACCTGATAATCGACGATCAGTGAAGCTTTTTACCATCAACAATGATGTGGTGCGGGCTACGTGCCTTCGGATGGATGAAGAAATGCCCTTCCTGAGCGCTATCCGTGTTGATTGGCACCAGAGTGATATTTTTCGCTCCGGCCGCTTTATTATGTAGTGCATAAATAATGAAGGGGATGACCAGCACCACCAGGAAGCAAACGACCAGTAAACCGGCATAGACGTCGTTAGCTTCTCCACCCGGTAGCCCCGAAGGAGGGAAGAAGGAGACGACAAAGGCGACCAGAGAGGTCAGCAATCCGATGACCGCCACCGCAATTTTAACCCCATTGCCTCCTGGTATATTAAAGGTGCGTTTGTTATTCGGCTGTTTGCGGATCAGCTGGATATAAGCCAGGAATAACAGGAAATAGCTGCAAAGATAAATTACCACCGTCAGCGCCAGCGCAATCAGGAACGACATGTTATTGCCGCCCCCGGTATTGGTCAGCACAATCAGTGCCACCGAGGTGATGAGTAACTGGGAAATGACCAGCACTACCGGGACGCCGTTTTTGTTCATTTTGGCAAAGCGGGCAGGCAGGATCCCTTGTTGTGCCGTCACTAACATCCCACGGGAAGGCCCGACAATCCATGCCGCGATCTCAGCTAGCACGCCCAGGAGCAACAGCGCAGCGATACCGCGGATAGCCCATTCAAAGCCCGTCCCCAAATGATTGATCAGCACCGTGAAGGTTTGCATCACGCCCGCAGAGAGGTTGATTTGCTCATGGGGGATCACGGCGGCAATGGACAGCCCGCCGACTGAACTCAGGCAAATCGCCGCAAACATCAGCAGCAGCATGGCGAGCGGATAATCGCGGCCCGGGTTTTTCATCTCATTGACGTGAGTAGCCGATGCTTCGACCCCCATATAGCTTAGGATGAAGGCCACAAACACCACTAACGTGCTCATGCTGGTGAAGTCCGGCCAGAAGGTTTCGGCATTCATTTCAATCGCAATGGGAGCACCAGAGCGCAGATAAGTGACGGCCAGGATCACCAGAATGGCGGCTGGCAGCAGGATACCGGCAAAAAAACCAATCTTGGCGATGCGAGCGGTATTTTTGGTGCCGCCAAACTGAGTCAAGGCCAGGCCCCATAAAATAATCAGTGCGGCGACGGTTTTAACTATCGGATCGTTATTGAGCTCGGGCCAGTTAAGAATATAGGACAGCGCCCCTAGCACGAAGTAGAGCATCGGGATAAAGCCGATCGCGATTTGCAAATAGCCAAACGAAATAGCGGCAAACCCCCATTTCTCACCCAGGGTTTTAGAAACCCAGGTAAACACGCCGCCCTCCTGCCAACCCTCAACCGTTGCCATTTCAGCGGCACACAATCCTACCGGAATGAACCACAGCAAGCCGCCAAGGATCAGGAAGAAGGTCAGTGAAAAACCAGAGGTCGCAAACGTTGGGTATTCGTAAACCGCCATCACCATTGATGCCGTTATGGCAAAAAAGCCCAACAGCGTGAGTTGTTTTGGCGCAGCGATGATTTGAGAGGTAGCCATGGCAATTCTCCTGGGACAAGCGAAGATGCTTGCCAGTTGAGTTCTTATGGTTAACAGGAGTGGCGAAGAGCATGCCACTCCATTAACAGACCAACTGCGGATCAGCCGTGGTTAAAACCGGCCGCTTCATCTTCCGAAAGTGGATTAACGACCGGATGATTTTCGAAATGCTCAAGCGCTCGTTTCAGATCGTCAAGCAACAGACTACCCAGGTCAAAACTCACCCCGTGGCGTACAAGAATACGCTGGATAACCAGATCTTCCCGATTAGCTGGCATGGAGTATGCCGGGACCTGCCAACCGCGTGAACGTAATTTGTCGGCGAGGTCATACAGCGTGTAGCCACCGATGTTGGCGCCTTCTTTCAGTTTCCATGCCAGCGCCGGGATGCCTTTGGCGCTGTCGCCATCAAACAGGATTTCAAACGGGCCGAGCTTACCGATCTCGTCAGCAAGATACTGGGCCGTGGCATAGCAGGCATTATGCACTTTGGCGTAGCCTTCGCGGCCAAGGCGTAAGAAGTTGTAGTATTGAGCGATGATCTGTCCACCAGGGCGCGAGAAGTTGAGCGCAAAGGTAGGCATATTGCCGCCAAGATAGTTGACGTTGAAAATAAGCTCTTCGGGCAAGTCTGTCGCTTCACGCCACACCACCCAGCCCGCTCCCAGAGGGGCTAACCCAAATTTATGGCCTGAAGTATTGATGGACTTTACGCGTGGCAGGCGGAAATCCCATTCCAGATCGGGGGCACAGAATGGGGCGAGAAAGCCGCCGCTGGCACCGTCGACATGAATAGGAATATCCAGTCCGGTGTCTTTTTGCAGCTTATCGAGTGCGTCGCTGACCGCTTTTACCGGCTCGTACTGGCAGGTAAAGGTCACTCCGAGGGTGGGTACCACACCTATGGTATTTTCATCGACTCGTTTCAGTACCTCTTCCGGGCTCATGATCAGACGATCGCCCTCCAGTGGAATTTCTCGCAATTCCACGTCGAAATAACGCGCGAATTTATGCCAGCAAATTTGTACCGGCCCGCAGATCATATTGGGCTTATCGGTGGTTAGGCCCTGTGCGACACGCTTTTTGCGCCATTGCCATTTTAACGCCAACCCCCCCAACATAGCGGCCTCTGACGAGCCAATGGTGGAGCAGCCCAGCGTGGTGTCCGGCGACGGTGATTTCCACAGGTCGGCCAACATGCGCACGCAGCGGGCTTCAATTTCGGCCGTTTGTGGATACTCGTCTTTATCAATCATATTTTTGTCGATAGACAGATCCATCAGGTCACGAATTTCTTCGTCAACCCAGGTTTGGCAGAATGTCGCCAGGTTTTGCCGTGAGTTACCGTCCAACATTAATTCATCGCGAATGGCACTGAATACATGGCGAGGATTTCGCTCTGAGTCTGGAAATCCAGATTTTGGTAGCGAAATGGCCAAATCTATCGAGGAGTAAACATCATCATTAACATTGCTGTTATTTTCCTGGTTGTTTGTACTCATAAAAACCCTCTTGATTTTTATATTCCAATATACTCGGCAGGATCACGTAAAACCGCCCCCTGTGCTCTACTAACGCCACTACGTCTTGGCGTTAATTCTAGAACATTTTGTGAAAAAGACAGGAAATCATTTTAAATATAATGTTTTTCTTTTAAAATCAGTGATAAAGAGGGTTGTGTTGTTGATCGTTTTCTCAATGTCCCCCAAAAAAGTGAGGGGCGATTCATTGGGGTGTTCTCTCTCGGATTTTTATGCCAGTAATTTAAATGTTGTTACGTCATGGTTGTGATAACGTTAAATTAATTAATGAGACTTTACTCTCGATTGATAAGGTAATTCTGATTTTATCCACTGCAAAATAATGTTTTATTAATGAAGATATATAATTATTGAAAAATAAAGCGTTGTGAGGATTACGTTCTACAATTACTCTAAACAAAACCTGCAGTTACCCGCGAAGTCGGTTTAATTTGATAAGGAGTGATGTGTTATGCAGCAAAGCGCCATGGACTTGCCTGCCCACGAACATTCTGAGGCATGCCTATGCCACAGCCCGGCATTTTTACGCATTAATACGGTGCTAACCCGCCAGGCGGCGAAAGCGCCGCCGATAACGACAGCCACGGTCGCAGCAGCAATACCCGCAGGACAATCCACACATTCCAATGCAACCGCCAGCGCTACGCAGCTGAAAGCGTTTATCAACGTACGGATTTTTGACGGGGTTTCTGACCAACTGCGCGAGGGCATGCAGGTTATCGTTGAAGGCAACAAAATCAAATCGATTGAACCTGCTGATACGCCTCCGCCAGCGGAAGCAACGATTATAGACGGCAACGGTGGCGTACTGATGCCCGGCCTGATTGATGCGCACTGGCATGCCATCATGGCTCGTCCTTCCATGATGACGGCGATGACGGCCGATTTTAACTATATCCAGGCGCTGGCGATTGCCGAAGCACAGGCAACGCTGCTGCGTGGTTTCACCACGGTACGCGATATGGGCGGGCCGGTGTTTGGTTTGAAGCGTGCGATTGATGAGCAGATTACGGTTGGCCCGCGCATTTACCCGTCCGGGGCGTTCATTTCCCAGACCGGCGGCCACGGTGATTTTCGCATGCTGAGCGAAGTCCCACGCGCACCCGCGGACTCCTTAAGCTATATCGAGCGGGTGGGGATAACTGCCATTGCCGATGGTGCCGACCAGGTGCTGTTGCGCGCCAGGGAACAGCTGATGAGGGGGGCATCCCAGATCAAATTTATGGCCGGTGGCGGTGTAGCCTCACTCTATGACGGCATCGACGTAACGGAGGGGTCCGTGCCCGAAATCCAGGCGGCGGTGACCGCCGCGGAAAATTGGGGTACCTACGTGACCGTTCACGCCTATACGGCCCGCGCTGTCACCATGGCAATCAAAGGCGGCGTGAAATGCATCGAACACGGCCAGTTGGTGGATGAACAAACCGTGGAGCTCATGGCGCAACAGAATCTGTGGTGGTGTCTGCAACCTTTCCTGGACGATGAAGATGCCGTACCGATGGCGAACCCGGCTTCACGCGCCAAGCAACTGGTGATGTCCGCTGGAACCGATAACGCCTACCAACTGGCGAAAAAGCACCACATCAAGACCGCCTGGGGTACCGACACACTGTTCGACGCCAGGCTTGCCACACGTCAAGGCGCCCAGCTTGCCAAGCTGATCCGCTGGTATACGCCTCTCGAAATTCTTAAAATGGCTACCAGCGTCAATGCCGAACTTTGCGCGCTCTCCGGCCCGCGTAACCCTTATCCCGAGAAGCTCGGGGTGATAGAAGCAGGCGCCCTGGCCGATATGATCATTGTCGACGGCGATCCGCTAACGGATATTCAACTGCTGGCCCAGCCTGAGGAAGCATTTCAGATGATCATGAAAAATGGGCAAATTTATAAAAATACGCTGGTAAACAGCGCGGTTTAATACAGCGCCGCAATGCGGTTTTGGGAGATAAAATGGCAAGCGCACACTCTTTTCGTCAGCGCCGGGGGCCTGTGTTTTTTCGTTCAGGCCATACGCGTTACGGAGCGTTGGCCTTATTGCTGGTCAGCACCTTTAGCCTCATCGGGTGTCGTGACTTTGGTGCGCCAGCATTTTCCATGCTCGGCTCTTATTTCCCAGCCTGGCTAGCCTGTGCTGGGATTGGCCTCGTGGTAGCGATAGGAGCGCGCGTTCTGCTGATTTTTGCAGGAATTGACGAAGTTCTGCCGTGGCGACTCTTCGTCTATACCTGCCTGGCGCTCGCCGTAGCCTTTATGTCATCGCTTTTATTGTAAGTGCGCTAAAAATGAACACGTTAAAACAACCGGGCAATAAACGTCGGATAGCGATCGTCATCGGGGTGGTTATCGTTATTGCTGCCGCTATTTCAGGGTGGCTGACGCTGCGTCAAAACACGTTAAATCCCACGTCGCAGGATACGGTCATCGGTGCTAGCGTGGTGAACGTCAGCAGCTCCGTACCTGGGCGTATTCAGTCCATTAATGTGACAGAAAACGGCAGGGTCCAACGAGGTGAGGTGATGTTCACCCTCGATCCCACGATTTATCGTTTGCGGGTCGAGCAGGCACGGGCGGAACTGCAGATGGCGCAAGCTGCCTGGGATACTCAGCACCGCACGATGATCGCAGAACAATCTAATGCGGCTATTACCGATGAACAGGTAAACCGGGCGCGAGCCAACCTCAAGCTTGCCACCCAGACTCTGGCGCGCATTCAGCCACTGCTGGGCAAGGGGTATGTCACCGCCCAGCAGGTGGACGATGCCCAGACAGCCAAACACGATGCGGAAATCAGCCTGAAACAGGCGCTGAAGCAAACCGTCGCTTCGCAGGCATTAATCAGCAGCGCTGCGGAGTCTGAGGCCCTGCTCAGCGCACGCCGCGCCGCATTGGCCATTGCCGAACAAGAACTGGAAAATACCCAGATACGAGCGCCGCATAATGGTCTGGTAGTGGGGCTGAATGTTTCGGCGGGGGAATTTGTGATGCCGGATCAGGCGGTATTTACGCTGATTAATAGCGACCACTGGCACGCCTCGGCATACTTTCGCGAAACAGAGCTGGCGCACATTAAACCGGGGAATTGCGCCACGGTATATGTTATGGCCGATCGTCAGCGTGCGATTCAGGGCAAAGTGGAGGGGATTGGCTGGGGGATCAGCTCCGAGGAGCAGTTTAACATTCCACGAAATCTGCCCTATGTCCCAAAATCGCTGAACTGGGTGCGGGTCGAACAGCGTTTCCCGGTGCGGATAACCCTTAAAGATCCGCCGGCGGAGTTGATGCGAATTGGTGCCAGCGCGGTAGCAATAGTACGAGACGACCATGGTTGCTGACAGCCCCTTGGGCAGAATGTTGCGCCAGGTGAAACGCGATTTGGCCTATTTCCCTGGCCGATTGGCGATGGCCTGGCGGGTCGGTGCGCTTTGCGCACTGATGACGCTGGTGGCCATGCTGTACGGTATCCCCGAATCAGCGATTAGCTGCTATCTGATTTTGTTCGTGATGAAACCAGACGCCGCCGAAAGTATGGCGATGGCCATTGCGGTGACCCTGCTCGTGTCCATAGTGGTGGGGCTGATCTTGCTGATCCTGCCTTATACCTTGGAATCTGCGCCTTTACGCATGGCGGTGCTGGTGCTTAGCTCGTTTGCCTTTCTCTGGCTAGGCTCGGCGAGCAAGCTCGGGCCGGTAGGCAGCATTATTGCGCTGGTGATCGCTTTCATCATGTCGCTACTTGGCGACGCGCCGAATGGAGAGTTAGCGGTACGCGCGGTGCTGTATGCCTGGCTGATGGCCGCATCCCCGATGCTGCTATTGGTAGCCTTTAATCTTTTCATCGGGCGGCCACCCTGGAAACTGCTACGCGCAAGTCTGGCAGAGCGCTTAGCGGTTGCCGGTGAGGCTTTACGCGACCCGGATGCCCCCAGCCTGTATAAAGTAGAGGAGCTGCTGCGGGAAGGGCAGAGCGAACATCAACAGCGGGCTATGCTCGTGCGCATTTTCCATCTGCGGCCTGCCGCAGAGGCTGCCTGGTTAACCGCCGCTGTCAACAGCAGCTATCGGTTACTGCTGGCCATTTCAGCCCTCAATAAAACCGAACCGGCGTTAACTCGCCCGAATTTGGCGGACTGGTGCAGTTCCGCCGCCGAGGCTATTGCCGCGGGCCGGGGGATTGAACCCCCAGCGTTTAATCAGAGTGGGAAAAATGACGAAGTCACCCACGCGCTGGTGCAACTTGCAACGCCAGATAATGCGGTAGACACCAGTGCGCCCAAAGCCTCATTTTTAGCCGCAGACGCCTTTACCAATCCCGTCCATCAGCAATTTGCCTTAAAGACCACGGCGGCCAGCGTGATCTGTTATCTCGTCTATACCGCACTGGACTGGCAAGATATTCATACCGCCATGATCACCTGTTATGTCGCTGCGTTAGGCACGGCGGGAGAGACAGTACACAAGCTGACGTTACGCATTGTTGGTTGCCTGATAGGCGCATTGATGGGCGTGCTTTCGCTGATTTTTATTGTTCCGTCGCTTAGTGATATCGGCCAGTTAATGGCGTTGGTATTCGGCGCGCTGCTGCTCAGTGCCTGGGTATCGAGCGGCAATGAGCGGATTGCTTATGCGGGCATACAAATCGGACTGGCATTCTTATTGACCGTGTTACATGGCTTTAGTCCGAGTACGGATTTGGGCGTTGCGCTCGATAGGGTACTCGGGATCCTGCTGGGGAATCTGGTGGTGTATTTGATATTCACTTACGTGTGGCCCGTCGCCATTGCTGATTTTGTCCGCACTCGCATCCGTAGCCTGGTCACGGGATTAAGCAATCTTGCCGCGTTATCGCCAACAGAGCGCCCGGCAGCGATAAGACAGGCGGCAGAGGTTGAAGAAGAACTGACTACGGCACGGGAGGCGCTAAGGCTGGTTCCTTTTGAGCCAAGATCGCTACGCCCCTCTCCCGAAGAATACCGGCGTCTGCAAGCGATCCTTGGCGAAATGGAAAACCTCTGTCCGGCGCTGTTTTTGCCCTTTGATAAGTCCTTCTCCGATGTGGAACGGCTTAGCCGGCTTTCCTCGAGCGGTGAAGTGATTAATCCCTCAGAACCAACAGGCAGCAACAACGGTTTGCCACCCGCCGTTGAACTTGAGATCCAACAAAGCATCAGGCGACTTGAGGAACTTCTCGGATGAAGCCGCGCACTCAGACTTTCAAAATACGAACTTTCAGCACGGCAGTGGGATTATGTCTGTTAGCAGGCTGTGCCACGGACCAACTGGCGTTGGCTCCGGCTAGCCCTTCCTCTCCCTGGACACCTGACGGCATCAGCAGTCATGAATTTGCTGTTCCGGCCAACCCGGCGGTAGCGGAACTTCCTGCACCGCCTGCGATCAACCAGCAGCAGATCTATCAGTTACCTGAGCTGATAGACATCGCCCAGATGCAAAACCCGGATACCCGCATCGCCTGGCAACAGGCGCGGCAGGCAGCGCTGGGCGTAGGCATGGCTGAAGCGACATTTTTGCCAATGATGTCAGCCAGCGTGATTGGCGGCTACCAAAGAACGCGAACGCCGTTGCCCTATGACATTGGCGACCAACACGATCTGGACACCTCCGGCAGCGCGGTAGTGCCGGCACTGGCGTTGCAGTGGTTAATTTTCGATTTTGGCCAGCGTAGCGCTTTGCAACAGGCGGCCAAGCACACCTCCTATGCCGCCAACGTCGCCTTTAACGGCATGCATCAAAAGATTATTTATGAGGTTACGCGCAGCTATTACCAATACGGTGCGGCCCAGTCACGCCGCAAAATAGCGCAGGAGACGCTGCGCAATAGCCAGAAAATCCTCGATGCTGCCTTGGCGCGTAACAAAAATGGCGTTGCGACAACGGTGGAAGTTGCACAGGCACGCCAGCAGGTCGCGCAATCTGAATTGAATCGCGTTGTTGCGCAGGGAACAGAACGTGACGCATGGCAGGCTTTGCTGGCATCCATGGGCATTTCTGCCTCATCGCAAATTAAAGTGGGCTATGCCGAGGATAAACCTTTGCCGCAGACGGCCAGTGCGCCAACCCAGCAGATGATTAAGCTGGCGCTCTCTCAGCGGCCAGACGTATTGGCAACTTATGCTGCTGCTCAGGCCGCTACTGCCGGTATCAAGGCGGCAGAGGCGGATTTTCTGCCTAAGGTTTATCTTGCCAGCGCGGTCGCGGGTGGCGATGGGCGTTTTGACATTCAGGGATTGCCGTCCATTGGCCAGCAAACGTCGTCCTCTAGCATTCTGTTGGGCGTTACCGTACCGCTTTACGATGGTGGAATACGAGCTGCCCGCGTGAAAGAGGCCGAATCACGTGCCGCCGTGGCAAACGAGACTTTCCAAAAGACGCAGGAGGCTGCGGTTCGTGAGATTATCGTGGCGGCCGATACGTTACAATCCGCGCTAGAAGCCAACCAGGCAGCATTGAACCTGGTAAAAACCGCGTTTATTACCTACTACGCCGCTCTGGAGTCTTATCGCAACGGCGTGGGGACCATCACCGTAGCCAACGAGGCTGCCAATGGTCTGCTCTATGCCCAACAGATGAGTACCGATGCCCACGCTGCGGCACTGATCGCGGCGGCTAATTTAGCCTTTGTGATGGGCAAAATGACCCACGTGGAGCCGGAGTAATTCTGGGGGAAAACCTACCGTTATCAGCATTAGGAAGAAAATCATGACATCTCCATTCTCGGCACTGATCATCGGTGCATCACGCGGAATAGGTTTAGGCATTGTCAGGCAGCTATCCATGCAGGGCTGGCAGGTAGTTGCAACCTGTCGCGGCGCGGTGCCTGCTGATAGCCCGGCTGACACGCAATGGCTGAAATTAGATATCAATCATCATGATGAAAGGATTGCCCTGAAAGAACGGCTGTTGTCACAACAATTCGATCTTATCTTTATCAACGCAGGTGTTTACGGGCCAGTCCATCAGGACGTTACCCAGGCGAATAATGATGAGATCGTTGAACTGTTTATGACCAATACCTTTTCCCCGGTTCGCTGTGCGGCAGCGTTAATACCGCTGGTGAAAGCGCAAACCGGCGTGATGGCGTTGATGACATCGGAGTTGGGCAGTTTAAATGAGAACGAAGCGGCAACCTATCCGCTGTACGCCGCCAGCAAGGCTGCTCTGAATATGTTAACGCGCGGATTGCGTGATACGGCCGCACAGCGGGAGGTGACTTTGCTGTCGGTGCATCCGGGCTGGGTACAAACGGATATGGGCGGAACCAATGCCACGCTGACTGTCGAACAAAGCTGCTCTGGGATTGTGAGCCAGGTTCTGGCCTGGCGCGGCAAAGGAGGGCACCACTTTATTGACTATGCAGGCAACGTGTTACGTTGGTAAAACGCTTTGTGCTGCAGATTTTGCTTTATGGGAAGCCCGGACCATCCGGGCTTCTATGACTTAATACATCACCATGAGCAATGAAATCCAACTATCCCCCCTTTGGGGAGGGGAAAGTGGTTCTCGTTGGCAACGCTATCCTTACTTACTTCAACTCAGGCCAGTAGTCCTTGTTCGCCTCAATCAAGTCATCAAGTATTGCTTTGGCAACCGATGCGCTCGGCACGGTTTTGGATAGCGTAATGGCTTGCCACAGTTTCTGATAAGAACGCTGTTCCCAGGCATCGACCACCAGTTTTTCTACCGCCACTTGCTGGCTCATCAGCCCTTTCTGGAATTGCGGGATATTGCCAACCACCAGCGGTTGCGGGCCACTTTTGCCAACCAAACAGGGGATCTCGACCATGGCTTCCGGATCGAAGTTATTGATAGCGCCGTTGTTTGGCACAATCAACAGCATGCGCTCCTGGGTGTTGAAGGCGATGGCGGTTGCCAGATCGACGATGTAGGAGGCATGCTCATCGATTTCCAACTCGCCTGCCGAGGATTTACCCGCCTGGATAATGGCATTGCAGGAGCCGAAAACGTGCTTCTCGCGGTGATCCATGACCTCGTTAGCGCGGGTACGCTCTGGGTTGGAATGCTCTACTACGTAGTCTGGGAACAGATAGTATTTCAGGTAAGTATTGGGGAAGGTTTCTGGATCCAACGCCCAGACATCTTTCGCTTTGGCGAAGGTGTCATTCCAGCTAGCCTCCGTACCATGTTCATCTGATGGCGGAACGTAGCCAAATTTAGCCACGTATTCACGGATTTTAGGCATCAAGTCGTTGCCCTGTAGATCCTCAATAGACGTCCACCAGCCGAAGTGGTTCAGCCCGTAGTAACGCACGCGCATCTCTTTGCGGTCTTTCAGGCCAGCAATTTGCGCCATACGGCTTTCAATGCCGATGGGCATATCGCAGATATTGAGGATTTTCGCCGTAGGGCGCAGACGACGGGTTGCTTCTGCCACAATCGCCGCCGGGTTGGAATAGTTCAGCATCCAGGCGTTTGGCGAGTATTGTTCCATGTAGTCGGCAATTTCCAGCACGCCACCGATGGAGCGCATGCCGTAAGCAATTCCACCTGGACCGCAGGTTTCCTGGCCAAGCACGCCGTGGCGCAGAGGGATTTTTTCGTCTTTTTCACGCATCGGGTATTTGCCCACGCGGATGTGTGCCATCACGAAATCCACATCGGTAAATGCCTCTTTGGGGTCCGTGGTGTAGCTGAATTCAATGTCTGGTGCCTGTTCTTTCAGGATGATTTTGCACGCCTCGGCAATGGTTTCCTGGCGCGCACCATCGTTATCATAGAATTTCAAGGCGCGCAGCGGGAAACGGTGCTGGTTTGCCAGTAACATCAGTACGATACCTGGAGTGAAGGTGCTACCACCGCCAGCTACAACTACAGAGAATTTATTCATGATACTGCCTCCGTCATGGATTTAAGTTCGCTCGAAGAAGCGTCTTTCATCAGGTTTTCGATCTTGTCACGGACCTGCGGGACGTTCAGCCCCACAATCACCTGTATAGCGTTGCCGCGTCGCACCACACCGTGGGCGCCCAGCGCTTTAAAAATGTCGTCGCTTTGCGTCAGCGACATATCCACCAGGGTAATACGCAGGCGGGTCGCACAGTTGTTAACGCTCAGGATGTTGCTTGCTCCGCCAAGAGCTTCGAGAAAACCGACAGCCTGGCCTTGTTTGGTTTCTTTCGCTGCCGTAGTTTGCTGGCGGGATGCTTGATAATCCGCCTTGCTGTAGAGCTTGATTTCGGCCTCTTCCCGGCCCGGCGTTTTCAGGTTGAAGCGCAGGATCAGCAAGCGGAACACCACGAAGTAGAGGCCAGTGAAGACGAGGCCGATGCCAATCTGGATGAACATCATTGACGCATGGTTGTGGAACATCGGGATCCAGTTTTGCGGCAGGAACTGGTCAAGCAGACCGCCGCCCATGTTGCCCACCACGCCGCACATATACATGACCGTCGCCATGGTAGCGGCCAGAAATGCGTGAACGACAAACAGTACCGGCGAGATAAACAGGAAGGTAAATTCCAGTGGTTCGGTAATGCCGACCAGCATCGCCGTTAACGTGGCGGGGATCAGCAGGCCTGCCACCTTCACTCGATTTTCAGGTGCCGTGGTGGCGTAGAGAGCCAGCGCAATCCCCAGACAGCCAAACACCTTCGAGTTACCGTGCAGCGCAAAGCCACCTTCTGGGAACAGCGTTTTCAGCGGCAGCGTGCTTTGACTGAACTCCTGCAAATGCTGCGCCCAGTAAACCTGAATGCCTCCTTCCACGACTGCCGGACCATAGACAAATGGGCCATAGATGAAGTGATGTAACCCCGTTGGGATCAGGATGCGCTCAAGGAAGGTGTAAACCCATACGCCGAGTGAGCCAGCGCTGCGCAGGAATTCCTGCAGTGATTCAATCCCCATCTGTACTTTTGGCCAGCCGAACAGGGTTAGCCACGCGCAAGGGATCATGACGAAGAAGGCAACAATGACCACGAATGAGCTGCCTTGGAAAATACCGAGGAAAACGGGAAGTTGTTTATCGAAATAGCGGTTATGGATAGCGGTGACCAATCCGGAAATCACAATCGCACCGATAATACTGGTATCGAGCGTTTTGATGCCGGCAATCATCGTGAGCCCGGTTCCCGCCACCGGGTCGACGTTAAAATCAACGCCAAAGTACTGGCCCCAGGTCATTCCCATTGCGTTAATGAAGTAGTTCCAGGTCATGAAACTGACTAGCACAGCCAGACAGGCGCGGCCCTGAGCCTGTTTTGCCAGGCCAATAGGTAAACCCACGGCGAAAATCAGTGGCATATTACGAAATACCGTCCAGCCGCCTTCTTCAATAATATGGACGATTTGCGCAAATAAGTTATCGGGTGCAGTGAGCGCTTCGCCGACGAACATCGGGTTACGCAGCATAATGGCGATACCGACCACAATCCCGGCAAACGGGAATAGCAGGACCGGGGTAAACATTGCGCCACCAAAACGTTGTATTTGACTGAGCATGTTAAATCCTCATGTAACAACCTGTAGGGGAAGTGACCTTATTCTTTAACGCGGGTCTGAGAAGCAGAGTAGGGAGTACGTGAGGGGTTATCTTTGTCCGTCGCACCGATTCGTGATCGCATTCATGGTTTTTGTTTGCACCAAGTTGTCTACTTTTCGTCATAAAACTGTACACGACGATTTCGCTTGGAATTTTCACTTGATGAGGTTGTTTGCAACTTCAATAAAAACAGCCTATTAATTTATAGGGTGTGGATTATTTAAGCGCAGCGCGGAACTCCAGAGAGGTCTATCAGTGATCTACAAATCCATAGCCGACAGACTACGCATTCGGCTCAATTCCGCCGATTATCATATTGGCAGCACATTGCCTGCGGAGGTTCGCCTGGCAGAAGAGTTTGGCGTCTCCCGCATGACTATTCGCAAAGCGATAGATTTGCTAGTGGGGTGGGGATTGGTGGAGCGCCGCCACGGTAGCGGCACGTATGTCGCGAAGAAAGATGTGCATCATGAAACCACCAACCTGACCGGATTTATCGAGGTAATGCGCAATCAGGGTAAGGAGGTGGTAAGCGACGTGCTGGAGTTTACTATTATGCCCGCGCCACCCGCTATCGCCAGCCAGCTGCGCATCAAGATTGATGAACGGATCTACTACTCGCGCCGGGTTCGTTCGGTCGACGGCAAGCCACTGATGGTAGAAGACAGCTATATGCCAGCGAAGCTCTATCGCAATTTGTCCGTTGCCCACCTGGAGGGGTCAAAATTCAGCTATATCGAAGATGAATGCCACATCATCGTGCGCGGCAATTATGAGAGCCTCACGCCTGTGCTGGCCGATAAAAAGATGGCGAAGCTGCTGAATGTCGATGAGCAGACACCTATTTTGCGCATCACCTCGCTGTCATACAGCGACAGCGGCGATTTCGTGAATTACTCGGTGATGTTCAGAAATGCCAGCGAGTATCAGGTGGATTACCATTTACGGCGGGAGCATGTGAAAGTATAGGGAATAGGGCGAACTGCTGAGACACCGTTGAAAAGCAAAAAGCCCGCTTAGTTTCCTAAGCGGGCTTCTCTAAATATGGCTCCTCTGACTGGACTCGAACCAGTGACATACGGATTAACAGTCCGCCGTTCTACCGACTGAACTACAGAGGAATCGTGTGAACGAGGCGAATAATAGCGAGGCGTATTGGGTTTGTCAAAGCACTAAAGTGAGGGAAAAGTGCGTTTGCTGCCAGATTGAGCATATTGGCTCGTTTTTCGGCACTTTGCTTTGGTTAACAATGCGTAAAATGCGGAACCATGAGGAAAAGATCAGCGCGTTCAACATGCAGCTTAACGACCATGACAGAATGCTAAGTAGCACCGTCATAAAGCGATCCCACAAAAACACTACTCACCGAATATAAATTAATCAGGAAGGGTCTTGATGCCATCTGAATGGGCCATTAGCGAAAACCCAAAATATCTGCTTATCTTTTACCAAACTGTGATCGAGATTGTTTTTTTATTTTTCATCTGCCAGATGCTTGGTTTTTCCAGAAAAGTTGATTTAAATCAAAATGGTAAGTCGTTCTAATTGGCGATAAGTGATTTTTTTTAAGATTTTTCTATGTTACTCTGGCGGGCATTCTATGCTGATAGCAGTAATGAGGCCCTCGCAGATCTTGTCAATGCTTGCTTTATTACTCTATGCTACGCCAAGCCATTTTTATAGCGGTAAACCACGCCGTTCCTTTGTTTCCCGGAGTTTTTTAGTAATGAAAAAAACAATCGCCATAGCTGCATTGTGTGTGTTGCTGGCAGGGTGTCAGACTGCGAAAAACAAACCTGCAACCGCTGCCGGTGTTCCAGCGCCAGCCCCAGTCACGCCGAGTGCTACCGTTACGCAGCCAGCTCAGCCGATGGCTTCTGTGGGTACCGATGAGATCATTTATCCCTGCATGAAAGAGCTGAATGCTCTGCAACAGGTTAGCCCGCGGTTGTATCAAACCCGCAGCGTGGAATTGAACGATATCGTGGCGCAGGCCAAGCTTTACATGCGCATTCGTGACAACGTCAGCACCGAAATCCATCAAATCATGGATGCTGCCTATCAGTTCCGCATTGCCAAAACCTGTAACCGTATCAGCACCGACCTGACCAATGCCTTGATCGAGCGTGTGACTGGCGCCTAACGCGCATACCCCGTATTCAGATGTTCCGGGAATACATGGTGTTGTACCAGAAACGCTCTCTTAGGGAGCGTTTTTGTTTTCTGCTCATCCAAAATGCATTCCAGTTGCACCAGCAAGGTGCGCCAGCAAATTCTCCGCGTTCTTTTCTATCGCTCGTTGCCCGCTAAAACCAGTGAGCCTCCTCATTTTTACGGCTGAGAGCGCCAGCAAATCGGCTCTATTTTTGTATGCGCCGTCACAATGGCTAGATTTTTGCTTGGATAAACGCGGGTAAATCGGTTGCGCTCTCGCGCAAATTATTTTCCCCGACTACACATAAAGTGACTGCTCCACGTCATTTACCCGTCGTCCTGCAACTGCCGCCGTTATTGGCCGCAATCTGCAATCTGCCGGGTCTACGGTCTTTCGCTAAAACAGTGCTGAGGAATGCAAAATGTCATTGAGATTGCTAAAAACCCCGCTTGCTGCTCTGCTTATTGGTTGTTTTAGTACGGCTTTTTCTGCACATGCCGATATCGTGATTGGCGTTGCCGGGCCATTCTCCGGCCCAAATGCCACCTATGGGGATCAATACTGGCGTGGGGCCTCGCAGGCTGCCGCAGACATCAATGCGGCCGGGGGAATTAAAGGGGAAAAAATCAAGCTGGTGCAAGGCGATGATGCTTGTGAACCTAAGCAGGCAGTCTCGGTAGCTAACCGGTTGGTCGATCAGGATCACGTCGCTGCGGTAGTTGGGCACTTCTGCTCGTCTTCCACCATGCCCGCTTCGGAGGTCTATGACGAGGCTGGGATCATTGCTATCACACCCGGTTCCACTAACCCGCAAATCACCGAACGTGGCATGAATAACATGTTCCGCATGTGTGGCCGCGACGATCAGCAAGGGGTTATCGCCACCAATTACATGCTGGATACCCTGAAGGCGAAGAAGATTGCCGTCATCCATGATAAGGACACCTATGGCCAGGGGTTGGCAGATGCCGCCAAGGCAGAAATGAACAAACGTGGCGTGAAGGAAGTGATGTATGAAGGGCTGTCGCGCGGTGAGAAAGACTTTAACGCCCTGGTGACCAAAATCGCCTCGGTGGATCCAGACGTGGTGTACTTCGGCGGCTGCCACCCAGAAGCAGGTCCGCTGGTGCGTCAGATGCGTGAGCAAGGGGTGAAAGCCAAATTCTTCTCCGGCGACTGTATTGTTACCGAGGAACTGGTGACGGCGGCCGGCGGGCCACAGTACACCACTGGCGTGCTGATGACCTTCGGTAACGATCCCCGTCAGATCCCAGAAGGGAAAGCTGTGATCGCCAAGTTCCGCGAGAGTGGATTTGAGCCAGAAGGGTACACGCTGTACTCCTACGCATCGATTCAGGCCATCGCTGCAGCGTTCAATGCCACCGGCGGTAAAGACAGTGCCAAGGCCAGCGAGTGGTTGAAATCTCACGATGTGGATACCGTGATGGGGAAAAAAGCCTGGGATAAAAAAGGTGACCTGAAGGTATCAGACTACGTGGTCTACCAATGGGATGACAAAGGCAAATATCACCAGCTCTGATGTAAAGATCAACGGATCCGAGCCTGCGGCGGATCCGTTCCTTAACCTCCTTTGGGCCGCGTGGTGCTGAACTTGCGGCCCGCCCATCAGGTGAGATTGCTTATTATGGACGTATTCTTCCTGCAACAGCTGATTAACGGCCTGACCCTTGGCGCAGTGTATGGCTTGATCGCCATCGGCTACACCATGGTGTACGGCATTATTGGCATGATCAACTTCGCCCACGGCGAGGTGTATATGATTTCTGCCTATCTGTGTGCGATTGGCTTGGCGCTGCTCTCTTTCTTTGGTCTGCACTCTTTCCCGCTGTTGATCCTGGGCACCCTGGTTTTCACCATCGTGGTTACCGGCGTTTATGGCTGGGTGATTGAGCGTATTGCTTATAAACCGCTGCGTAACTCCACGCGTCTGGCTCCGCTGATTTCTGCCATTGGTATGTCGCTGATTTTGCAGAACTACGCGCAAATTAGTCAGGGGCCGCGCCAGCAGGGGATCCCCACGCTGCTGGACGGCGTTTTTCGGCTCAATTTTGATGGCGGAGTGATCCAGATTACCTATACCAAGGTATTTATTCTGGTCGCTGCACTATTGGGTATGGCGGTGCTTACCTACGTGATCCAACGCACGCGCCTGGGGCGTATCTGCCGGGCTACCCAACAGGATCGCAAGATGGCATCGATACTCGGCATCAATACCGATCGGGTGATCTCGCTGGTGTTCGTGATTGGCGCGGCGATGGCCGGGCTGGCCGGGGTGCTGGTCACCATGAACTACGGCACCTTCGATTTTTACGTGGGCTTTATTATCGGCGTCAAAGCCTTCACCGCAGCGGTGCTGGGGGGCATTGGCTCATTGCCCGGCGCGATGCTCGGAGGCTTGCTGCTTGGGGTGGCAGAGGCCCAGTTCGCCGGCATGGTGAACTCGGATTACAAGGATGTGTTTTCATTCGGTCTGCTGGTGGTGATCCTGATTTTCCGCCCTCAGGGCCTGCTGGGGCGGCCAATGGTCGCTAAGGTGTGAGGGAAACTATGTCTCAATCCACAGTTCATCAAGGGCTGAGTATTAAACGCAGCCTGTTGGATGCCGTTCTCGCGGGCCTGATCGCGCTGATTGTGTTTGGCCCGATCGTCGGCATTGTGCTGGACGGCTACAGTTTCAACTTTGAGCCACACCGCCTGGTGGTGATTATCTCGGTAGTGATGGCGGGGCGGCTGTTACTCAGCCTGTTTTTGCAAACGCCGTTGGGGCGCAGGGTGTCGGCGCGTTTTGAAGGGGGCAATGACGGTGTTTATGTTCGGCCAGTCGGAGCCAGAACGAGCCTGCGTTGGATCCTGCCGTTACTGGTGGTGTTGGCATTGCTGTTCCCGTTTATGGCGACCAAATACCTGCTGACCGTGGCGATCCTCGGCCTGATTTATGTGTTGTTAGGGCTAGGATTGAACATTGTGGTGGGGCTGGCCGGGCTGCTCGATCTGGGTTACGTGGCGTTTTATGCCATTGGTGCCTACGGCCTGGCACTGGGCTATCAGTATCTTGGTCTGGGCTTTTGGGCGATGTTGCCGCTGGGGGCGTTGATGGCGGCGCTGGCCGGGGCCTTGCTGGGATTCCCAGTGCTGCGTATGCACGGTGACTATCTGGCGATTGTGACGCTAGGCTTTGGTGAGATCATCCGCCTGGTGCTGAATAACTGGGTGTCGTTGACCGGCGGGCCAAACGGCGTTTCGGTTCCTGCTCCGACCCTGTTCGGCCTGGAATTTGGCCGTCGGGCCAAGGAAGGGGGAGTACCGATCCACGAGTTTCTTGGTATTACCTACAACCCCAACCTGAAGTTTATCTTTATCTACGCCGTATTGTGTCTGGTGGTGTTGCTGGTGTTGTTCGTCAAACATCGGCTGACGAGGATGCCGATAGGGCGGGCGTGGGAAGCGTTACGGGAGGATGAAATTGCTTGCCGTTCGCTCGGGCTTAATCATGTGCTGGTCAAACTCTCGGCGTTTATGATGGGAGCTTCCACCGCGGGTATCGCCGGGGTGTTCTTTGCTACCTATCAAGGGTTCGTCAATCCAACGTCGTTTACCTTCTTTGAATCGGCGCTGATCCTGGCGATCGTGGTGCTGGGGGGAATGGGATCGACTTTCGGCGTCGTGCTGGCTGCCTTTGTGCTGACGGTGGCCCCGGAACTGCTGCGCAGCTTTGCCGAATATCGAGTGTTGCTGTTTGGCGTACTGATGGTGTTGATGATGATCTGGCGGCCACGCGGCCTGGTGCGTATCAGTCGTAGCAGCTTTACGCCACGCAAGGGGGTAGCACCATGAGCGATGCCATTTTGCGCGTTGAACATTTGATGATGCACTTCGGCGGCATCAAAGCGCTGAACGATGTGAACCTGGAAGTAGAGCGTGGGTCGATCACCGCGTTGATCGGCCCGAACGGCGCGGGGAAAACTACAGTGTTTAACTGCCTGACGGGTTTTTACCGTGCCAGCGGCGGAGCGATCCTGCTCAATACTCACAAACGGCCCATCGATGTGATCCGTATCCTCGGGCAGAAATTCCGTGCAGGGGATTGGATTAACCCCGCGCAGCTGGGGTCGCGCCTGTACTACAAAATGTTTGGTGGCACACATCTGGTGAACCGTGCCGGATTGGCCCGCACCTTCCAGAATATCCGCCTGTTCCGTGAGATGTCGGTGGTGGAGAACCTGTTGGTGGCGCAACACCGTTTGAGTAACCGTAACCTGATTGCTGGCGTGTTCAATACGCCTGCCTATCGCCGGGCAGAAAATGAAGCACTGGACCGCGCATTTTACTGGCTGGAGGTGGTCGAGTTGGTGGACTGTGCCAACCGGCTGGCGGGGGAGATGTCCTACGGCCAGCAGCGGCGGCTGGAGATCGCCCGCGCGATGTGCACCACCCCGGAAATGATCTGTCTGGACGAACCCGCCGCCGGGTTAAACCCGGTGGAAACCGCCACCCTCAGTCGGATCATCCGCTTTCTGCGCCAGTATCATGATATTACGGTGCTGCTGATCGAACATGATATGGGCATGGTGATGGAGATTTCCGACCGGGTGATCGTGCTGGATCACGGCAATGTGATCGCCGAGGGAACACCGCAGGAGATCCAACACAATGACAGCGTGATCGCCGCCTATCTGGGCGCAGACGAAGAGGAGCTGACAGGATGAGCGAGGTGATGCTGGAATTTCGCGAGGTAGATGTCCATTACGGCCCGATCCAGGCGCTGCAACAGGTGTCATTGCAGGTCAGGCAAGGGGAAACCGTAGCGTTGATCGGGGCCAACGGGGCGGGGAAATCCACCTTGCTGATGTCAATCTTTGGCCAACCCCGCATCAGCGGTGGGCAGATCCTGTTTCAGGGGACAGATATCAGCCAGCGGTCGACGCATTTTGTGGCCAGTAGCGGCATCGCGCAGGCCCCAGAAGGGCGGCGGATTTTCCCCGACATGAGCGTAGAGGAAAATCTGCTGATGGGCACCATCACCCTCGGGAACCGCTATGCTGTTGAAGATATGCAGCGAATGTATGAGCTGTTTCCCCGCCTGAAAGAGCGGCGTAACCAGCGGGCGATGACCATGTCCGGCGGTGAGCAGCAAATGTTGGCGATAGCCCGTGCGCTGATGAGCCGGCCAAAGTTGCTGTTGCTGGATGAGCCTAGCCTGGGGCTGGCACCGATCATCGTCAAACAGATCTTCAGCATTCTGCGCGAACTGGCCAACGGTGGCATGACAATTTTCCTGGTGGAGCAAAACGCCAATCATGCGCTGAAGCTGTCCGATCGGGGCTATGTCATGGTCAATGGGCAAATCCGCCTGAGCGGCAGCGGTGCCGAACTGCTGAGCAATCAGGAGGTGAGAAAGGCTTATCTGGGAGGCGCATAAAGGTAACCGCCCCGATGAGGGGCGCATTGAACATCCTCGATCCTAGGCGCGTCAAATATGGCGCTCCTACTGTTGAAAAAAACAGCACCACAAAAACGTGATCTAGGTCGCATTCTGGTTACGGGTTAGTTAAAATGGCGCCACTGCCAGCCCCTGTTCCGGAACACCTTACAATGGATGAAATCAGCACTTCCCGCTCGACCGCCTGGATGCGCGTGGTCGTCTTGGCCATTTCGGCATTTATCTTTAATACCACCGAATTTATCCCAGTCGGGTTATTGAGTGATATTGCCCAAAGCTTTGGGATGCAAACCGAGCAGGTGGGGCTGATCATCACGATTTATGCCTGGATCGTTGCCACGATGTCGCTGGTCTGTATGTTGCTGACCAGCAAGATTGAGCGGCGTAAGCTGCTGATCGGGGTATTTATCCTGTTTATTGCCAGCCATGTGCTCACCGCGGTGGCCTGGAACTTTACCACCTTGGTGATCTCGCGTGCCGGTGTGGCGCTGGCGCACTCGGTGTTCTGGTCGATCACCGCGTCATTGGCCATTCGTGTTGCACCCGCAGGCAAAAAGGCACAGGCGTTGAGTATGCTGGCGGGGGGAACCGCGCTGGCGATGGTGTTGGGTTTACCGTTAGGGCGAGTGGTGGGGCAGCTACTCGGTTGGCGTATGACGTTTATTGGCATTGCCGTGTGCGCCACCCTGGCGTTGGTGATGCTGTGGCGCTTGCTGCCGGTGCTGAAAAGCGAGCATTCCGGTTCACTGGCCAGCGTTCCCCTGTTGTTCAAACGCCCGGAGCTGGTCAGCCTGTATATGTTGACCATCATTGTGGTGACGGCGCACTTTACTGCCTACAGCTACATCGAGCCCTTTATCCAGACCGTGGCCGGGTTATCCGCCAACTTTACCACCTTGATGCTGTTACTGTTTGGTGCTGCGGGCATTGTCGGCAGCCTGCTATTCAGCCGCTACAGCGAACGTTTCCCGTCGGGTTTCTTTATGGGTGCAATTGGTCTGCTGGCCCTCAGCCTGTTATTGCTGTTGCCCGCCTCCGGTAATGAAACGACTTTGACGTTACTGTGTGTGGTCTGGGGCATGGCCATCATGGCGATTGGTCTTTCGATGCAGGCGAAGGTGCTCAGTCTGGCACCGGATGCGACCGATGTCTCGATGGCGATCTTCTCCGGCTTGTATAACTTTGGGATCGGCGGCGGGGCGTTGCTGGGCAACCAGGTCAGCCTGCATCTGGGAATGCCAAACATTGGCTTCGTCGGAGCGCCGTTGGCCCTGATCGCCCTCGGCTGGTGTATCTTGAGTTTCTATCGTAACGAACGCTTGCAGCACCATCGGGCTTAATCAACGCTCCCTTGATTGCCGGGCCCGGTAATCAAGGGCCCCCTAAGACCTATCCTCTCTTTACCTCCCATCTTGCCGCCATGTTTTGCTAGCAGATACGCAAAATATCAACGCTCATGTTTCACCATCATCGAAATGCTGGGATCGGCCCCCAGCTTCATCATTGTGGCCGATGTCTCTCGCCCCAAGCTCCGACATAATGCAATTAATAGGTTTACACCTATATAGTCTTTGACCTATATTGCTAAGGAGCACCTGTGTGGGAGATTAAAACAACGGATACGTTTGACGAGTGGTTCAGCCGGTTGGAGGATACTGATAGAGCTTCTGTGCTGGCGTCACTCATTGTACTACGTGAAAAAGGTCCTCAGTTGCCCAGACCCTATGCCGACACGGTAAAGGGATCGCGCTACAGCAACATGAAGGAACTACGTGTGCAAAGCCGAGGCATACCGATAAGGGCCTTCTTTGCCTTTGATCCACGCCGTCGCGGTATTTTGCTTTGTGCTGGTAACAAGGCTGGTAATGAGAAGCGTTTTTATGAGGTGATGATCCCGATTGCCGATCGGGAATTTACCCAATTTCTGAATACAGCAGAGAACAAGGAGTAGGCCAATGGGCAGAACACTGGAACAAATCCTGGCGGAAGAAAAACCCGAGGTAGTGGCCAGCGCTGAGCGCATTGCGGCGGATACGCTGCTCAATATTCACCTGGCCGAGCTACGTGAGCGGGTGCAGAAAACCCAGGTTGAAATGGCGCAGGCACTTGGCATCAAACAACCCACCGTGGCGGGCATGGAAAAACCAGGCCGCGATCTGAAGCTCTCCTCGCTCAAACGCTATATCGAGGCCGCGGGGGGCAAGCTGCGTCTGGATATAGAGCTGCCAGATGGTTCGCACTATGGGTTTGTTATTTAATCAACTGGCTCGATGATTCAACCCTAAATCAGTTGTGCATCGGTTTGAACGCTGTAGCTTGCCAGGCGACGGGTATATATTGTTTGCCTATCGTCGGTAATAGCAGCGTCTGAACTTTGCGCCATCTTATTAGGAGTTTGATTATGTCCAGCACTCATCTGTCAGGTACCTTTGCGCTCGGCACGCATACCGTCAAGCGGCTCGGCTATGGCGCCATGCAGCTCGCCGGTCCAGGTGTTTTTGGCCCACCGAAGGATCCTGAAACGGCCATCGCAGTTCTGCGTGAAGTGGTTGCCAACGGGGTCAACCATATCGATACCAGCGATTTTTATGGCCCGCATTACACCAATCAAATTATTCGCCAGGCACTGCATCCTTATGCCGACGATCTGGTCATTGTCACCAAGATCGGCGCGCGCAGGGATGAGCAAGGCGCATGGTTGCCTGCATTTTCTCCGGCGGAGTTGACCCAGGCCGTGCATGACAACCTGCGTAATCTGGGGTTGGATGTGCTTGATGTGGTCAATCTGCGCTGCATGTTTGATGCACATGGTCCGGCAGAGGGGTCGCTTGAAGAGCCACTCTCCGTGTTAGCCGAGCTACAGCAGCAGGGGCTGGTCCGCCATATCGGGCTGAGCAATGTCACCTCGGCTCAGGTTGCGCAAGGGCAGAAGATTTGTGAGATTGTCTGCGTACAGAATAATTACAACCTGGTACATCGGGATGACGACGCACTGATCGACGAACTGGCTGGCAAGGGCATTGCCTATGTGCCGTTCTTCCCGCTGGGTGGATTCACGCCGTTGCAGTCAACGACGTTGTCGGAAGTTGCGCAGCAGGTGGGAGCCTCGCCTATGCAAGTGGCACTAGCCTGGTTGCTGCAGCGTTCACCCAACATTCTTCTGATCCCAGGGACATCCTCCTTGGCACATCTGAAAGAGAACCTTGCCGCAGCCCAACTCAAACTGCCGAGCGATGCTGTTGCGAAGTTGAATGCGATCTAAGGCAACGCGGCAACTGTAACCTCTGCGGGAGCCCTGGGTTCCCGCTAAAAATACATCCTCCCAGCATTCTCAGCCCTCTGCGTTTCAACGCCAGCCCTGTTTTCTTTAATGTATTAATAAAATCCCTTCTCGTCAGGAAAGAGACAAATGTTGTCTTAAATGTGTCCATTTTATAAGATGATTGTTAATATGTTAACGAATAATCACCAAGACTCACGCCCACAACCGCTGAGGCGTTATTGATGATAAAGGAGCCGCTATGCCACCTGCCTTTACTAACCGGCCGCCACGTTGGTTGATCCCGCTACTGGGATCGCTGGTGGCTTTTGGCCCACTGTCGATTGATATGTATCTACCTGCGTTACCTGCGATGGGGCAACAACTGCATGCCACACAGGGGCAGATGCAGCATTCATTGGGGGCATTCTTTGCCGGTTTTTGCATCGGCATGTTGCTGTACGGGCCACTTAGCGATCGGCTAGGCAGGCGAAAGCTGTTGCTGAGCGGCATGCTGCTGTTTGTGATTGCCAGCGTGCTCTGTACGCAGGTCACTCAGGTTGAGCAACTGGTGGTACTGCGGGCGTTACAGGCATTTGGTAGCGGGGCCGCTGTAGTGATGGCGCGCGCCATTGCCAGGGATGTTTATGCCTCGGATGAGCTGCCCCGAGTGTTATCGCTGATGACGCTGGTTACCATGATTGCACCGCTGCTGGCCCCGTTGTTAGGCGGTGCTTTGCTGACTATCTTCGACTGGCAAGCCATCTTCATGCTGTTGGCGGTGGTGGGTTGTATCAGTGGGTTATTGGTATTCTTGATACTGCCGGAGACGTTAAAGACCCCGCCAGGGCAGTCAGGCAGCATCCTGAAAGCGTTTCATAACTATTGCCTGTTGGCTCGGGACAGGGAAGCGATGGGCATTATTGCTACCCTGGCGTTTTCCTTCGCGGGCATGTTTGCCTTTATCAGCGGTTCTCCCTTTGTCTACATCAGCTACTTTCAGGTGCCCGCTGAGTATTACGGGCTGCTGTTTGGCTGCAACGTCATTGGCATGATCGCCGTACTGCTGCTGAACGTGCGGATGCTGAAGGTCTACAGCCTGCCGCGCCTGTTGATGATACAAAGCAGTGCCCAGGTGGTGTTTGGGTTGTTGCTACTGGTGTTCCACCAGCAGAGCCTGTCCATCCTGGTGATTCTGCTGGTGTTGTTTATGTCGCTGGTGAATGCTATCGGCACCAACAGCCTGTCGCTATTGTTGCAACAGCGTGGCCAACAGGCTGGGAGTGCCAGTGCCCTGGCGATCTCGTTGCAGTTTGGTATGGGGGCGTTGGCAAGCCTGGCCGTTTCCTGGTTGCAGGATGACACGCCGTTTGCCATGACGTTGGTGATGGCCGTCTGTGCGGCGCTAGGTTGGGTAGGGCAGAGGGTATCTGTGGCGCGAATAGGTTCACGGCTGCATGAATAGGTAGGATGCGGTGGTGAGGTTTTCATGCGCATTGCCGTTGCTGACAATGCGCATGAGGTTTACCGATTTAAATCACTGACTATTGGCAATAATACCGCGCAACAGCTTCTTCAAAATGCCCACTTCGTCAGCCGAGAAGGCGGACAGGACCTGTTCTTGCTGTTTGGCGGCAATATCTCTCAGCACGCTGGCCTGGCGTTCGCCTGCCTCGGTCAAGTGATGGCCATTCTCGGTGCTGGACACCAGGCCTTTACGGTACAACGCCTCCTGCGCCTCTTCGATCTCTCTGGTTGGCATCGCCATTTCTGCCAGCAGGCAGGCCTTATCAAGGCAGGCGTCGCTGTCCAACACCAGCAGCATTCTGGCCTCGCTGGCCCGCAACCCGGTGGAGAGCTGC
The DNA here is from genome assembly GCF_019968685.1 of Serratia sp. JSRIV006. Classification (NCBI taxonomy): domain Bacteria; kingdom Pseudomonadati; phylum Pseudomonadota; class Gammaproteobacteria; order Enterobacterales; family Yersiniaceae; genus Serratia; species Serratia sp. JSRIV006. The sequence goes on along the minus strand of NZ_CP074137.1, from coordinate 3,579,681 downwards.
TTGGGCTGGTAGCTGCTTTGATAGCTGCGCAGCGCCTGGGTGAGCAAGTAGAAGACGTTGTTATTCAAGCGTTCCTGCCTGGCGCTGCCTACTGCATTCTGTGCAACGCGCTCCGCCACCTGCGGGTAAGGCAGCACCATGGAATAGGATCCCTGGTGATATACCAGTGGTGCGCGGCCCAGGTCGTCAAACGCCACCACTTTGCCAATCAGGATCCAGTGGTCACCACCGTCAACCTGCTGATATTTCTCACACTGAAAGCGTGCGGCACAGTCGGTAAGCAAAGGCACGTCACCCGCGCCGACCTCCACCTCAATCCCGGCAAATTTATCCTCGCTGGGGCGGGCGAAACGATTGGATATATCCATCTGATCGGCGGCCAGCACGTTAATGGCGAAGTGGCTGGCTTGCTCAAAGATCGCGTAGCTGCCGGAGCGTTTATCAATGCTCCACAAGACCAAAGGCGGATCCAGTGATACCGAGTTAAAACTGTTGGCCGTGACTCCCACGCGGGTGCCATCTGCGGTTGCTGCTGTCACTACCGTCACGCCAGTGGCGAAATTACCCAGCGCACGGCGAAATGCGCGGGGATCCAGGGCTGGTTCTGTGTGATGTGTCATTAAATAGGAACTCCTGCTCGTTACACCATCGTCGGATCGGGTTCTAACCCCATCAACTCGCGGCCTAATATCTGTGCGCAGACATCGTAATCGGTATAGGCGTGTGCCCCGGTCATGTGCGAGTCGCGGAACAGGCGCTGGATCTCATTGCTTTCCATCCAACTGGTTGCCCCTGCGGCGCTGAACAAGCGATCAACCGATTCGATGCACATTTTGACCGCGTAGGCCTGGTTGGTACGCCAGAACGTCAATGTCTGATGAGAGGGATATTGGTGCTTACGGCCGTGTTCGGCATGTTCTTGCCAGGTTTTTTCCAAAAAGGCGCGGGCGGCAGCAACCTGATGGGTGGACTCCGCCAGACGCATCAGCGCCGGGGTGGCCGTCCCCACGCTGGCTCCGGTATAGGCTCGCACGCGGTTTTGGGTTTTTTCTTTAAAGGCGACCAGCATACGCTCCGCAACGCCAAGGCTGATGGCGGCAAAACCGCAGGCGAAATAGGGGCGATAGGGCGAGTAGAAGATATTACTGTCCGGGTAGAGGCCGAAACCTGCAGAGCGCCCATGCATCATATCTTGAGCGGCTTCAATGCGGTGGTTCGGTACGAAGGCATTTTTTATGACCAGCGTTTTGGAACCGCTGCCGCGCATGCCAACTGCAAACCAGTCATCACGGATTTCGTAATCGCTGCGTGGGATCACGCCAAAGCTGTAGAGCAGCTCACCGTCGGCGTTTTTGCGGCGAAAGCCGACAATCGCCCATTCGGCGTGGTCACAACCGCTGCTCCAGCCCATTTCACCGCTCAGATAAACGCCGCCTTCGGCTTCCTCAATGCGGCCAAACGGGGCAATACTGCTGCTGGCGGTGGCGTCTGGATTATCTCCCCAGATCTCTTGTTGTAGTTTGGGGGAAAACATCGCTATCTGATGGCTGTGGGTGCATAGCAGGCTGAAAGCCCAGGCCGTTCCGCCACAGGCTCCGGCCAGCGCGGCGACACAGTCGGTGAATTCTGGCAGGGAGATTTCCAGGCCACCGAATTTTTTCGGTTGGAATACCCGGTGCATACCTATGCTTTTTAACAAACGGATATTCTCATCCGGTACTTTTCGTTCGCTTTCCGCCTGTGCGGCGTTGGCAGCGATAAGTGGCAGAATGGGCAGTAATTTTTCCAGCATCGGGTTGCTAGTTTTCATCAGTTGGTTCCCTCGGTAGGGGTGGGCGTGGGATGAGTATGGGGGAAGGGTATTTTAATGGAATGTAACATTCAGGTAAAAAATTGTACTTTTCATGTTAAATGTTGAGGGTGTGATCTGGAGGCGGGTTTGAGGGGCTGGGTGTGAGGCTCTTGGTTAGCCACCTGATATGCGCTGGTTGAGATTGCATAAATTTTCTGCTCTTTTTTGGGGCGATTAGAATGGTGTTAGTTGAATAATTAAAAAGAGAGGCAGTGCATGCCTTTTTATCTTAACTACCTCCCTAATTTGGCTGTTTTTTAGTCTTTTTTATACATGGCCCCTGTATTTTCTTCATGGCGTACTAAAAGGAGATCGGTTGCTAGTTGTTTACTGTCCCGATTAAAAAGAGATAGAGTACCTATCGCTGTCTTCAGATCTTTAGTCTTGGGAGTTATTCCTTCAGTAGGTAAATTGGATTTATAACTGACAAAAGAAGATAACGTTTCTAATCTCGACCAATAATCTTTGCGCAATTTACGGCCGGCCAAAGGAGAACGAAGTAATACATGCATCGCCTGACCATAAAATGAAAGGGGATGAGAGCATGAGGTCATAAAGTAATCAGGGGATAAGAGGGAGGTGACCACATCCTGGACATGATTACGGCCACATGCATAAGTGGTCAGACGGAGGTCAAGACTCCCATGTAAGCGACAGTTAAGCTCGACTAGTGCTGGGCCATTTTCAGTCAGAATAACCTCAAGATGTGAGGGTCCATTACGGACGCCAAGAGCATTTAAAACAGCTGTTGCATACTCCCGAATTACAGTGTATTTCGGCAAGGTGTGATCAACTGTTTCCATATTATCAAGAAACGGCGATGACCCATTGTCACGTTTGACAAGCCAAATACTGGTTAAGTAGTGTTTTCCATTTAACGATACGCTATCAAGAATATATTCCTTCCCAGCTAAGAAGCTTTGAATTAAAACAGTTGTATTTGGCTCTTCATAGTATGAAGACGAGTTCATTACCTTATTAAAGTACCGGTGTACTTCCTTAATAGAGCTACATTTAAAGACACCTTTTACTCCTGCGCTTTCAACAGGCTTTATAATAACAGGATACTGATTTCTGTTCTCGACCCAATTTAAGATGACTTGTATGTTATCTGATAATATCTGTTCTGGGGCTCGTAATCCTGCTTTTCTGACGGTTTCTATCATTTCAAACTTGTGCCGCCTAGCTAGATTTAACTCCGGCTCATTGACATATGTCAGATTCAACGCGTTGGCGATGGCTCCTGCCACTGCTAACGCTGAGTCCAAACCATGTAATACAGCTGAGATTTGCCATTTGGATAGACGCTCAAGGGTTTGCGTTATGTCACCCTGATGGGTCAAACATGCTACGTAATCTTGCTGATTGATCATTGCTCCAAAGTGACTGGCTATAACAGGATCGCTAAACAGATGGATGCAAGGAATGCCATAAGCTCGGAATAAAGGAGCATAACTTGCAGAAGTAGAAGCCCCATCGACAATAAGAATATTACTGATATTCATCTTAAACCCTCTTGATTTCAGACTCATAAAACATTGTATAGGTAAGGAGTACTGTTATCAGCATGGTAAAGGCTGCAATAAGAAAGCCGGTGGCAGCTCCGACATTTACTGGGAAATGTACGCCGGAGACAAGAAGCCCAAGCAACGCTACGCCAATAGCACCACCGATTTGACGTATGGAGTTAATCGCTGCTGAGGCGGTTGCCGTCTTATCGGCAGGTGCTGCATGAATGAAAGCCGAAATAAGCGTGGGCAAGGCAATTCCGCCACCTATCGGCATAAGAAATAGGAAACATACAAAAGCAAGATAACTCGCATCGGTATACGTAAGAAAAGCCAGAATAGTGTAGGTCACAGAGGCAGTAACTAGTCCGGTCATGATGGTTAGGCGGGGGCCAAAGCGTTCAGACAAGTAACCGCTGGCAGTATTGGCCACAGCAATAATAGTGAAAGTCAGCAGAGCTAACCCTGTCATAACGGGTGAAAATTCGCGATAAACCTGAAAATAAATGGTTAATATAAAGATAGAACCATAAAATGAAAAGTTCATGGTGGCGCCTAGAAGCAATCCCATTGAGAAAATGGGGGTTCGCAGTAAAGTTGGCGGTATAAAAGCATATTCATTATTTCTTAGGTGTCGAATTAACAGTGTCGCTGAAATGAAAAATAATATTATAAATGAAAGGTCAGAAAGGGAATGTACGGATTTTTTTCCAAAATTGATAAGTAAAAACACTAGTGAAAAACTAGCTATAATAAAAATCACTATCCCTTTTGTATCAACTTTTTGGCGATGATGACATGGGGGTTCCTTGATAATATAAAGAGTAAAAATTATACCAGCAAGACATAACGGGATATTTATCAGAAAAAGTGCGTGCCAAGATGAATATTTTAGTATAAGCCCTCCAATAAAAGGCCCTGCGGCACTAATAATGCCACCAATAGCACTCCACCATCCAATGGCTTTTGTACGGAGTACTGCATCGCCTTCGCTGACTGCAGAGAGCAATGTGAGTGATGAAGGAAGAATAAGGGCTGCACCTACCCCTTGTCCGATACGGCCAACAATCATAATATCAATTGAGGTAGCGGAAGCACAAATTAGCGATGCAAACAGGAAAATGACCATTCCAACGAGGTTGATTCTCCGACTGCCAAATCGATCGCTCAATCCGCCTGCTGCAAGCAGAAGGGCTGCAAAAACGATGACATACGCATCTGGGATCCACTGTAGCCCAGACATGTCAGCTTGGAATATTCTGGCAAAGGTCGGTAGGGCAACGTTGACGATAGTGACATCAAGCTGAACCACGATATAGCCAAGTGAAGTAACAAGAGCAGCTTGAAGAAGTGAAGGTCGATGTGCTTTCATTGCTCACTCCACCACAAGATAAACATAGGCTCGGCGCTCCCTTTCCGGAATGAACTGCGGTGCATATATCACTTTGATTTTAGAGTCCGTCAGTTGACTTGCTACAGGGACTTGCCATGATTCAGGATCACAACCAAGAAAAAACATTACTTGAGCAAATTTTTTTGGCTCACGTCGTCTAAAAATTTCAACGTGCTTCCCACTCAAGCGTTTTAATAGTGCATCCGCGATATCAAACATCCATGCATCTCGAATGATAGCGGTAATAAAGCTTCCGGCAATGCGCGGGTTAATTTCAATGATATATATCTGCTCTTCATTAATAATACAGTCTATATGTATAGGGCCCCACATCAGATTCAGTGAGGCTGTAATTTTCTCTGTCATGAGGATGAGTCTGTCAATCTGAGACTCTGTCAAATCAATATCAGAGCTGTAACCCCGTTCAATAAAGCGTGAGCCTGCACGCTTGTTTTTTTTCATAGTGCCAATAAAAACTCCATCAAATAGTTCAACACAATACTCGTGCCCTGCAACGAAGTGTTCAATCAGTACTGCGCCACCAGGGATAATTTCTGGCTGAGCCCTGTATTTAGCACTGAGGTGTTCAAGGTGGACTAAAGCTTCTTTCGTTGTCCGGCATAGACTGATCCCTTGGCTGGCCGAGCCTTCAACCGGTTTAATGACCACAGGATAACTTAAGGTCGCGATCAGGGATGCAGGTAGCTGTTCTGATAGAGAAACTCGAGTTGGAGAAGCTTGCTGAAAACCTAGGCGGCTAAGTGTCTCGCTCTGGTTAATTTTAGATACACAGTAAGCTACTGCTTTTTTATCAGGGCCGGGAACACCAAACCAATCGGCAACTTGAGCTGCAACTGTTGCATATAAGTCGTGTGCAGTTGTTATCAGTAATGCCGAGGTAAATACTACCAGGTTGTTTTTAATCCAATTTATGACATTCTCAGTGGAAATATTCAATGAGATAACCTGCACGGCGTTTTCAAAAGCGCCATTGAGATTATCATGTTCAGCCGTTAACACGGTGACGCTATAACCATAGCGAATCGCCAGCGACACAAGATATAAGCTGGTGCCAGTATTTCTAGCACCTATAATGACGAGTTGCATTTCAGCCTCTTATTCATCAGTACATTTTTGATCTGCGGTGAGCAATTTAGCGTTGTAAATCCTTTCGCCTTGGCAACTAAAATTGCGGAAAGGCCATAAATTTTTAGTGACGAAAATACGCTGAACCCAGCGATAGGCTCGGCCATTTTCATCATAATTGGCTGTGAATTGATCGCGAGAATGCAGCATGAAATTGTTGTTGATTATCACCATTGTACCAGGAGTAATATGAATGCCTTCAGCCACACTCCGGATAGTGATATGTAATTTCTCTAATGCTTCTTGAGCCCTGCTATTAACGGGTATAACCATATCTGGGTAAAATGCCACGGTTATCCTAGGCGCATTTATCGGTCCAGAAACGACAGGGACTAACTCTGTATTATCTCTGGGAGTAACCGTGGCCGATCTCCAGCGATGAGGGACTTTGATAATGAAAGATCTTTCTCGTAATACAGCAATATCATCTGCAGAAAGCTGCTTAAGCGCTTTGCGAGCATCAGAGATTCGAGTTAATGGTTTTGCTTGTGTATCTTCCCTCACCCCTAGAAGTATGAGTACGAAAGGGGAAGTATCACCTTCCTCCTGATAAACTTGTGCTGCATTTTCAATATGAAAGTCAAGTTCGACTGCGGAGCCTAATCCGGTATAATCAGACGCTTTTTCTTTATGTGGGGTCAGGTTATTGACCAATTCATATCCTTCATGAGCAATGGAGTAGGGTTCTCCTAAAATAGCGCCCATGCCAACTAAAATATTCTCTGTTACAGAACCACTTTTGAATAGTCTACCTGTTTCATTGTTGTGAGGGCTACCTGTAATAACGCTATCAACAGGCAGATTTGTAACTTTAATACCTGCATATTCTGGAAATGGCTTTTTGAGGTCTTCTAGGGCATCAGTTAAGTGTTCAGGCAGAATACTCCACATCAGTTTTCTGATAGCTTTAATATATTCTGAACTTCCTTCTGGCGAATAGGTTAGCCCTGCTATTTTATCGAGAATTACTGATTTTTCTTCGTGACTAAGTTCGATTAACTTCAGTGTTTTTTCCTTATTCATAGCGATCTCCATATGAAAACATTAATTAATCACAGCTAGAATTACATGCGGTTTTTATGCTGTGGAAGTATCAAAAAGGAATAAAAAAGAATAGATTGGTTGTTAAATTGAATAAGAGTGATTTGTGAAATTAAACATCTTTCCAATCATGATTGTAAAATTCAAGTAAAAACATGCGGTTATTTTAATTATATGATTACTTTCTTTTATTAATCATTAACCTCTTGACTTGTGGATTGATTAATCTACAATTCATGGTGGGCTTATATCACGATAAGAAAAAATAGTGGAAAATATGAAAAATATGAAAAAAAATCTTGGTAGACCTCGAGAATTTCACCCGCAGGATTTTCTTGATGCTGCGCTTAGCGTGTTTTGGATGAAAGGTTTTCACGCCACATCAATGGCTGACTTAATGCAGGTATCGGGCTTGGCCAGCGCGAGCATCTACAAGCTATACCCGGATAAAAGGTCCATTTTTCTGGCTGCGTTAACGCAGTATATGGATGATGGTTTGCGGAGAATGGAAAAACGCGCAGGTGAGCAGGATCCTGAAAAAGCACTGAGAGAAACGCTGAATTACTGTGCTTTACTGTCTACCGGCGAAGATGGTACCCGGGGTTGCTTTACCATTGCTACGGCGAGTGAGTTGCTCCCAGATGACAAGGATATCTACGAAAAAGTCAGCTATATGTTCAGCGGAATTAAGAAAAACCTGTTGATCATAATCAAGCAGGGCCAAGAAAAAGGCATATTCAGGCTGGATGTCAAGGCCGAGATTATGGCTGAAAGCCTCTTCATAATGCTTGAAGGAATGCGTGTTTATGGCAAGGTCAAACCTGACTTTTCTGCCCTCAAACAGGCAAACGAATTCATTATGATGAGTGTATTAAAGATGGGACAGACTAATAGCTCTGCTTTAGCAGGGGGCGGTTAATGTTTATGCCTGGGATGCTTGTACGCTTACGTAAACGACCTGCAATCATGGTCGTCAGTGGAACTACGTCTGATAAGGGACTGGTGCATTGCTGTTGGTATTACCGGGGTGAGCGAAAACGGCAGACTTTTAGTGCAGAAGAGTTGACCGTTATTGAAGGCGGCTACAATCATCTGAGTTTTACTTGAATGCAATGACAAATGGTTTTTCTCGGTCGATAAATACGACTGGGGGATAGGGGCCGGGAATAGTAAGCTCGAATTCCATAAACAGAACAAAGCTATTACCCGGTCGGGCCCGTCAGAACGGTTTTATTTTGTGTATTTTCACTGTCTAGACAAGATGATAGCGTATTTTTTAATCACAGTGCGATCTGGGTGACCAGCTCAAGCTGTTCTTCAAGTTCCCTGATCCTTTGTTCAGGAGTTAAAGGGGCAGGCGGTTGGCTCATGGGCAACTCCCGGCTGGAGAGATGGGGAAGATCTGGGGCCCAGTTAAGATGGCCATGCTTGCGCAACCAGGTCAGAACGGTCGAACGTCCCCGAATACCATAGCGCAGTTGAGCCTGTTTGTAGGTCATTTCGCCTTTATCAACCTGCTCAACAACAGCAATTTTAAAAGACAAAGGATAGTCACGTTGTGTACGTTTAAACTCGGCCATTATCACGTTCTCCGGATTTAAGTCGAAAACGTGTCAACGCTATTCAGGACGGGTCACTGAAAAGCAAAAAGCCCGCTTAAGTTTCCTTAAGCGGGCTTCTCTAAATATGGCTCCTCTGACTGGACTCGAACCAGTGACATACGGATTAACAGTCCGCCGTTCTACCGACTGAACTACAGAGGAATCGTGTGAACGGGCGGAATCATAACGGGGTGCAGGGGGGAAGTCAAAGGGGATTACGCATTCTGCGTTTGTTTGCTTACAGAATGCGCAACCCGTTGAGCTTTTGGCAGATTTACCCCATAGATGCCCGCGTTAAGTTCAACCGATAGTGATAATGCCCGACGGCGGCGAGAAACAGAGCGAGATCACATCAGTGCCGTAAATGCGGTGATATCGAGACGGGAGTAGGGAATGGACATCGAAAAATCCCCGCCCGGAACCACGAGCGGGGAGTAAATTAAGGCTTACTCGTCGGCGAGGACAAACATGCCGAACGGATGGATTTGCAGGAAATAGCTGTCGCCCGGTTCGGGCTGCAACTGCGTAGCGTTTACCTGCAGCAGCAGCGACTGATCGTGCCAGTTCACCAGCACTTCATACTGCGGCCCCATATAGGCCACCTTGCTGATGGTGCAACGCTGACTTGGTTCCCCATGTTGGCTGAGGGTAATCGCTTCTGGGCGCACGCCCACGGTACATTGCTGCAAACCAGCAGCAAAGCCTTGTGGGCGTGGCACCGCGTAGCCAAAGATCTCTACGCCGCTGCTGGTCACCTTGGCCGGGAAGATGTTGGCATCCCCCATAAATCCGGCCATAAAGCGCGAGGCCGGGTAGCGGTACAGCGTTTGCGGTGCGCCAATCTGCATGATTTCCCCTTTGTTCATCACCAGCACGGTGTCGGAAACCGCAAAGGCTTCGCTCTGATCGTGGGTGACATAGAGTGAGGTGATGTTGAACTGCTGCTGCAATTCGCGGATTTTTTCACGCATGCTGCGGCGCAGGTTGGCATCCAGGTTACTCAGCGGTTCATCGAACAGCAGCACCTTGGGTTTGAGGATCAGCGCACGTGCCAGGGCGACGCGTTGCTGCTGGCCGCCGGAGATCTGATCGACATAGCGCTCTTCAAAACCCTCCAGATCGACCAGCATCAGGGCTTCACGTACCCGATCGCGGATCTCTGCCTTGGGCCTTCCGAGCATTTTCAGGCCATAGCCGATGTTATCCCCCAGCGACATATGAGGGAACAGCGCGTAGGACTGGAACACCATACAGATATCCCGCTGCTGAATGGAGCGATCGGTCACGTCCTCGCCGTCGATAAAGATCTGCCCGCCACTGGGTTTCTCCAGCCCGGCGACCAGGCGCAGGACTGTGGTTTTACCGCAGCCGGAAGGGCCAAGCAGCGTCACCATATCCCCACGTGGGATCGCCAGGCTCAGGTTTTCAATCACGGTATTGTTGCCAAACCGCTTGGCGACGTTCTTCAGTTCAACAAAGTGTTTCTTATCTTGAATGTCAGACATGTTGTTCATCCTTCTCCGCCGGGTATCAGGCCGCATTCCGGGCTTTGGAACGCGCGACCCGCGCTTCGCCAACCAGGGCATCAAACAGGAAAATAATCGCCAGCATCACTACGATCAGGATCGATCCGTAGGCAATGGCTACGCCATACTCGCCGTCCTCGACCCGGTTAAGGATGTAGGACGTTGCGACGCGCGTATCTGGCGTCACCAGGAAAACAATGGCGCTCACGGTGGTCATGGCACGGACAAAGCTGTAGACCAACGCCGAAAGGATCGCCGGGCGCAGCAAGGGCAGCAGGATATACACTATGGTGCGTAGCGAACCGGCACGCAGGCTGAGAGAGGCCTCATCCAGCGACTTGTCCAACTGCCCCAAACCGGCGATACCCGCGCGGATCCCCACCGGCACGTTGCGCATCACCATCGAAATGATCACGATGGCTGCCGTTCCGGTCAGATAAACCGGCGCGCTGTTGAACGCCAGAATGTAGGAAACACCGGCCACGGTGCCTGGCACCGCGAAGCACAGCATAGTGCTGAACTCGATCACTTTTTTACCCTGGAACTGCTGGCGTACCACGATGTAGGCAATCAGCAGGCCAAAGATGGCAGTGATCGGTGCGGCAATCCCGGCATACAGCAAGGTATCGAGCAGGGAAGGCCACGCGCCGTCGCTGAAGCCTTGGCCGAACAGTTTGCTGAAGTTGTCCAGCGTCAGCGTGTAGTCCACGCCCCAGTTAACGGTGAAGCTGCCGTAGAAAATGCTGCCGTACAGTAAGATGTTGAAGGCGATCCAGACATACAGCATCAGCGAGACGCCCCACACCAGCGTCACCGGTAGCGGCTGAACGTCGCCGTGGTTGGATTTGCCGGAAATGGTCACGTAGGAACGCTTGCCGATCCACATGTATTGCACGCAGAACACCAGCAGCGAGAACATCAGCAGCACCACGCCTAGCGTACTAGCTGCCTGATAATCAAGCTGCGCACCGGTAATGTAGAAGTAGATCTGCGTGGCCAATACGTCGAAGTTGCCGCCGAGAACCAAGGGGTTACTGAAGTCCGCCAACGATTGAACAATGACGATCAGGAACGAGTTGGCCAATGCCGGTTTCAGCAGCGGCATAAACACCTGGGTAAAAGTCTGGAAGCGGTTGGCGCGCAACGTGTAGGACGCCTCTTCCAGCGACGGATGGATGGTCTTGATAGCCCCATCGAGGATCATGAATGACATGGGCGTAAAGGCCAGTACCTGAGCCAACCAGATCCCGGTAAAGCCGTAGAGCCAGTTGGTGTTGGTCAGGCCGAACCAGGTCACCATCAGCTCGGTGATGTAGCCGGAGCGGCCCATCATCAGGGTGACGCCTAAACCAACCACAAACGGCGGTGTGACGATTGGCAGGATCGAGAAGATACGGCCAATCACCGCCGAACGGCGGGCGATACGCGTGGTATAAATCGCCAGCACCATGCCAAAGAAGGTACAGCCAATCCCGACGGCGACGGAGAGCAGGAAGGAGTTCCAGATCACCTGCAGGATATGCGCCTGCCCGAGCGTTTGCATAAACGCCAACGGGGCGAAGGCACCGGCCTCATCGGTGAACATCGGGATAAAGATGGCGATGCTGGGATAAATGATAAACAGCACGATCAGGGCGATCACTGCCACCAGCGAACCGAGTACAAAGCGATCGCCACCCAGCCATTCCAGCCTTGAGAGAGCAAGAGTGATCACTGCGCCCATTGCCACCAGCAGCGGCAAGGTAGCGAATCCCATCCCGGTACCGGTCGCGGCGGCGCTGATAAATACCAATAGCCCGCAGGCCAGAGCATAGCCAGCATCAAACAGATGGCGGTTGCGTTGCTTGCGGCCAGTGGCAATCTGCGGGCGTACAACCAGCAGCAACGGGGCGGCAAACCACAGCATGGCCAAGCCTGCATGTGACCATCCGTAGGCCGCCAGCAGCTCTTCGCTGGTCGCCTCCAGCAGCCCGTAGTCCAGGCTGTAGGAAGGCAGTAGGGCGAAACCTGCCAGCGCCAGCAGCAACCAGTAGAAAATGGGATCCCGCCCCTGCGCCGTGCGCAAGGTGATGGTTTCAGACATGATATTCCCCGGAATAAACGAAAATGAAGCGGGCGTAGAGCCTACGCCCGATAGATGCAGGATGGGATCAGTGGCCCATCTTCACGTCGTTAACCCATTTGGTGATCAGCTTTTTACGCATGTCGGAAGCGCCGTAGGTATCCATGTCGTAATCGATCAGTTTCAGTTGATCCAGCTTCAGCGAGTTAGGGGAGGTCTCTGCCGTGGTGTTGGTCAGGATCTGGTAAGACTGCCCCTTTTTCCAGGAAAGCTCCTGGGCCTCTTTTGACAGCGCCCAGTCCACGAACAGCTTGGCGTTTTCCATATTGCGGGCGTTTTTCAGGATGCTGATACCGCCGATTTCATAGCCAGAACCTTCGCATGGGGAAACCAGCGTCAGAGGTGCGCCTTTTTCTTTTTCCAGCGAATAGTCGTGCAGGAAGCCAATGCCGATCGTGGTTTCACCACGCGCGGCGTTGCGGGCCGGGGCGATGCCGGACTTGGTGTACTGCGAGATATTGCCGTTCAGCTGTTTCAGGTAATCAAAGGCGGCCTCTTCGCCCCACAACTGCGCAAAGGTGGCCAGCGCGGTGTAGGCCGTGCCGGAACTTTGTGGATCGGCGATCTGGATTTCCCCTTTGTAGATCGGGTTGGTCAGATCCTTCCAGCACTTGGGTTCAGGCAGGTTTTTCTCTTTCAGGCGATCGGTGTTGACGCCGAAACCGAGAATGCCGATATACACCGCAGAGGAGTAGTTGCCTTTACGTTTGGCCGGATCGCGGAACTGCGGCATGATTTGCTCCAGGTTCGGCGAGGCGTAAGCCTCCAGCAGGTCCATTTCACCGGCCTGCGATTGGGGATCCAGCGTGCCCCCGTACCAGACGTCGGCCTGCGGGTTTTTCTTCTCCGCGTCTACCTTGGCCAGGGTGCTGCCAGAGCCGTTGCGGATAAAGCTGGTCTTGACGTCGTATTTTTCCCCGAAGGCTTTGGCTTCTTCCTCGCACATGGCGTTGGTGGCGCTGCAATAGATCACCAGACGGCCTTTGGCCTGCACGGTTCCGGCCAGGGCTGTCAGCGCCAGCGTGGTGGCCAGCAGGGTGTTGAGAGGTGTCAATTTCATGGTGTTGTCCTTTTTGTTGTTGTCTTTGTAGGGTAAAGCAAACCATTTTCCCCTCACCCCAACCCTCTCCCACAGGGAGAGGGAGCTGATCCGGTGTTGCTATTGGGTGCGAGGATCAATCCATTAACCGTATAAAAATTACGTCTATTGTTGTCGTATCTGCCCAGCCATCAGCAGCGGCATCAACAGCAGGCCGACGCAGGTGGCTGCCAGCGCCAGCAGGGCAAAAAAGCCATACCAGCCGTAATGCTGTAACACCTGCGCCAGCGGCCAACCGGCCAGCGCGGCACCCAGGTAGGCGAACAGGCCAAGAAACCCGGTCACGGTCCCGGCCGCGTCCTTGTGGCAGTGCTCCGTGGCGGCCAGCCCGATCAGCATCTGCGGCCCAAACACAAAAAAGCCGAGGCCGAAAAAGCAGGCCGAAAGCAGCCCGTAATGGTGCAGCGGGGCCAGCCATAGGGCGGTCGTCGTCACAAAGAGTCCGATGGAGAACAGCAGGATCATCGGTGCTCGCAGGCCGCGAAACAGCAGATCCGATCCCCATCCGGCAAACAGTGCGCCAAACAGCCCACCCAGTTCAAACAGTGACAACGTGGCGTTGGCCTTCATCAGGTTGACGCCGTGGCTCTCCGCCAGCCAGATGTTGCCCCAATCGTTCAGCGCAATGCGTATCAGGTACACCAGGATGTAGGACACGCCGAGCAACCAGATGGTCGGATTGCGCAATATGGTGTCAAACAACATCCGCCGCATCGGCATCGCCGGGCTTTGCTGCTCTTGCCACAGCTCCAGCTGATCGCGCCGCCAGTGGCCTACGCTGGGTAATCCTTGCTGCTGCGGTTTACCGCACAGTTGCCAGCACAGCCACAGCCCAATCAGCATCCCGATGGCTCCCGGCAGCAACAGCGCAGCCTGCCAACCGTAGTGTGAAGCCATAAATCCGGACAGCAATGGCACGGCCGCACCGCCCAGGCTGATCGAAGTATTCCAGGTGCCCCACCAGAAGCCTCGCTCGTTGCGCGAATACCAACTGGTGAGCATCTTGGCGCAAGGCGGCCAGCCCCAGCCCTGAAAGAAACCGTTTAACGTCCAGACCACCAGCAACGCCGTCAGCGAATGGCAAAAGGCGAACACGATGTTCAGCACGCCGGTGATAAACAGCCCGACACCCATAAACCAGCGCGCCTGGCTGCGATCGCTGACAATGCCGGAGACAAACTTCGAGCCGCCGTAGGCCAGGTAAAACAGCGTACCCAGCAGGCCGATATCCCCTTTGTCCAACCCCAGTTCGAGCTGCATCACCGGCATGGCATAGCTGACGCTCTTGCGTGTCAGATAAAAGGCGCCGTAGCCGACGATCATCGAAAACATCAGGCGTGGTCGCCAGTAGCGGTAACGAGCGCTGATTTGTTCCGCGGTTAACGTGGCCGATGTCATGAGTTCCTCCGGACAGTGAGAGCAGTGTAGGGTGTTGAAAACAGGATTGGATGAGACAAGGTTTTAGGCACCTAAGACTTAGTCCTAGTCAGACGGAGTTTTTGTTCAGTTTTGTGGGCAGGTTAACAATTATGCGCGTGCCATTACGCCGATGGAGCCGCCAATCGCCCCCCAATGCGCGCACTCGCTCTTCGATACCGCGCAGGCCAAAGCCGCTGGTGGGTTGCAACGGCATACCCTGGCCGTCATCACGGACTTCCAGAGTGATCGTCTGGTGGGTTTGCGTCAGGCTTAAATGCACATGGCTGGCGCAGGCGTGTTTGCTGATGTTATTGAGCAACTCCTGTGCCACGCGGTAGAGGGTAAATACCAGGGTTTCATCATCTGGCGTGGCTGGCAGGCGGTAATCCAGCTGGAAGCTGATCCCCTGTTCGGCAAAGGAAAACTCATCGGCCAGGTGATGCAGAGCTTTGTCCAGCTCCATCTCTTCCAACACCGGTGGGCGCAATTGCCGTAGCAGGGTGCGGGTGGTGTGGTGGATGCGTTGCGATAGCGAATCGATCTGCTCCGCGGCCAGGCGGGTGGCCGGGGCGGTGGCGCTGCGGTTCACCAACATTGCCTGGATCTGAATGGCGGTAATATTCTGGCCGATCTCGTCATGCAACTCGCGAGCGATGGCCTTGCGCACCTCTTCTTCGGTACCTATCAGCCGCTCCATCAGGTGTCTTTTAGCCGCTAATTCCTGCTCCAACTGTTGGCGATAGCGCTGTAGCTTTTGCGCCAATTGCTGCTGACGGCTGATGGCAATCCCCAGCCCAATCCCCAACAGCGCCTGGGTAGAAAGGAATAGCTCCAACTCTTGCAGACCCTGAAACGCGCCACCGGCCTGACGGGTGAGGGTGATCATCACGCTACCAAACAGCGCCGCCAGGACGCCCCCTTGCCAGCCAAAGCGATAAGCCATAAACACGTTGGGCAAAAAGATAAAGATCAGCAGCAGCCGCTCCATCTGCGGGGCGATCGCCAGTTGCACGCAAATCCCCATGGTGAGAAACAGTGAACACCACAGCAGAAGAGAGGTGCGTAGCTGTGGTGTCGAGGGGCGCGGAACGGGCATCGACGTCACCAGTTGCTGGCGCAGGTAGGTATAAATCAGATAGACGAAAGGCACCAGCAGTACGCCGCCGGTAAAGCTGGTCAGCAAGGTTTGACTGATACTGGATGGCAGCCAGACCCCCGCCAGTAACCCGCACAGCAGCGCATTGGCCGCGATGGCCGCCAGCAATAGCGATAGCCGTTGCCAATACAGGTGATAGCGATACCACAGCCGCTGAGTGCCCCAGGCCGGTAGCAGGCTTAACAACGGTAGCAGTAGCACCGAGCGATCGCTCAGCAATTGCTGGTCATGCAGCCATAGCAGCGTAGCGGCTTCCGCCAGTAATAGCGTGAGCCAGTAACGTCGGGGTAACAGGATCAGCAGCGCTAGCCGTAGCCCTTGGGGAAACAGCAGCACGGCCTGCTGGCCGTCATGGCTCAGATGCAGGCTAATGGTCCACAGGGCTAGCCAACTGAGGGCAAAAAACAGCGCCAGAAACAGCGAAAGCGCCAGGCGGCGCACCATTGGCGGCACCGGCTAACTCCCGGCAAGCAGTTGATGTTGCAGCGCGAAATGCACCAGTTCTACGGTGGTGTCGCAATGCAGTTTGCCGAGGATGTTGGCGCGGTGCACCTGCACGGTCTTATGGCTTAAGGTCAACTGTTGGGCGATGGTTTTGACACTCAGGCCGTTGACCAGCAGATCGAAGATCTCTTTCTCGCGCGGGGTGAGTACCTGCAATTCTTTCGGTGGCTGCGGAGTATGGCGCAGCGCTCGCAAGGCATCCGCGCACAGGTAAAGCCCACCGCTGCTGACGGCGCGAACCGCCTGCACCAGTTCATGGGGGCCGCAGCGTTTGGTGAGATAACCACCGGCCCCGGCATCGATAGCGCTTTGCACGAAGGCATTGGTGTCATAGATGCTGAGGATGATGGCGCGAAAGGTGGGGCGCTGTTGGCGTAAACGCTGGAGCAGGCTGAGGCCGCTTTCATCCGGCATGGCGATATCCAGCACCGCTACGTCGATCGGATCGCGCAGCAAGTGCGGCCATGCCTGTGCCGCCGAGTCGAACTGGCCGACGATACGGATATCCTCTTCCAACGACAGTAACTGGGCAAACCCGGAACGAACCACCACGTGGTCGTCTATCAGCGCAACGTTAATCATAAGCCTGTAACAAAGTGTGAGATTTTCCGCATCATGCGCAGGAAAACTCTGGCTGGCAACTGTTGCGCTGCAAAATGGAAGGGAGTTAACAGATTGGCATTAAAATGGCCTGCCGCATCGACCCAGAGTATCCCTGTCACCAGCGCTGTTATTGCCTTCCTGACGGTTATTTTTACGCATTTCGCCTCGTTTATCCCCTCAGGATCATGACCCCCGTCGCAAACCGGGAAGGTTGCAGGTTTGTCCATATAAATAGCATTCAAAGATATGGGGGAAATCGCTATCGAGGCTGTAGAGTCCCTCTACGGGAATGTTGTGCAGATGTAAAATCGGCATCCCGGGAAATCGTCACTAACAATAAAATATAAATAATACCAATGAGTTACCTCGCTATTTGGCGATTATGCCTCAACCTACATTAGATCCGGGAGTGTTAGATGAAAAAATTGAGTGTGAAAACGTTATTGGCGGCTAGCCTGTTCAGCATGCTGGTGGGCTCGGGCGGTGCATTGGCGCAAGAAGTGGAAGTCGTCAATATTTCGAAAATCGCGGGAATGCCCTGGTTCAACCGTATGGGTGAAGGTGTGGAACGTGCCGGTAAAGAACTGGGTATCAAAGCCTATCAAGTCGGCCCATCCAGTACCGATGCTCCACAACAGGTTAAAATTATTGAAGATTTAATCGCCAAGAAAGTCAGTGCCATCAGTATCGTGCCGAACGATGCCGATGTATTGGAGCCCGTCTTCAAGAAAGCGCGTGACGCCGGTATCGTGGTATTAACCAACGAATCACCAGGGCAGCCTAGCGCTAACTGGGATATTGAAATCATTGATAACGCCAAATTTGCCGCCGACAACGTGGAAGAAATGGCAAAAGCGATGGGCGGCAAGGGTGGGTATGTCATTTATGTCGGCAGCCTGACCGTGCCACAGCATAACCTGTGGGCAGATTTGTTTGTTAAGTACCAGAAAGCGCATTATCCGGAAATGTTTGAAGTGACTAGCCGTATGCCCGTCGCCGAGAGCATTGATGACTCACGCCGCACCACACTGGATCTGATGAAAGCGCATAGCGACCTGAAAGGGATTGTGGCCTTCGGTTCACAAGGCCCAATTGGTGCAGGCCGTGCAGTGAAAGAGAAGCGGGCGAAAAACAATGTCCACGTATTCGGCATGATGATCCCCTCTCAGGCAGCCTCGCTGATTAAAAGTGGTGATATCGCCATGGGTGTCACTTATGACCCAGGTTCTGCTGGATATGCATTGACCGCCGTTGCTGACAAAGTGCTTAAAGGTGAGAAGATCGAAACAGGCATGGAGATCCCTGGGGTGGGTAAAGCGGAAGTTGATCAGGATAAACACCTGATTCAGTTCCACAATGTACTGCGAGTTACCAAAGATAACGTGGATTCCCTGTATTAATTCCCCCGCATGACCGCAGAGCCGGATGCCTTGTCCGGCTCTGCAACCATTGCTCGCCTGGCGTAAGAGGATGTATGCAGCCATTTATTACCCTGGAAAATATCAGTAAAACCTTTTATGGCGTCAAGGCGCTGAATAAGGTGGCTATGACCCTGTTACCGGGTGAGGTACATTGCCTCGCTGGGCAGAACGGTTGTGGCAAATCAACACTGATCAAGATTATCTCCGGTGTTTACCAACCCGATAGAGATGCCGCCATTATTATTGATGGCAAAACCTATTCAACCCTGACACCTATTGAGTCTGTCCGCCTGGGGATCCAGGTCATTTATCAGGATTTATCCTTATTCCCGAATCTGACCGTGGCTGAGAATATCGCCATGAACCATTATCACCATCAGCTGTGGGTGAATAAACGTCAGATGCGTGAGACCGCCGAACGCGTCATTAACAGCATTGATGCCCACCTTAATCTGGACGAATTGGTTGAGAATTTATCCATCGCCCAGAAACAGTTAGTCGCTATCTGTCGTGCACTGGCACAAGATGCCCGCCTCATTGTGATGGATGAGCCAACCGCGTCGCTGACCCGGCAGGAAGTCAACGGCTTGCTACGGGTGGTGCATGAGCTGAAATCACGCAATATCTGTGTGGTATTTGTGAGTCACCGGTTGAGCGAAGTGCTGGAGATTTCAGACCGTATTACCGTGCTGAAAGATGGCCAGTGGGTTGGAACCTACCCTGCGGCTGAAGTGGACAACCAGCGGCTTGCCTGGCTGATGACGGATATGAAATTTGATTTTCAGGTGCTACCGCCTTACAGCGAAGCACGCCCTGTCGTGATGGCAGTGGAAGCGCTTTCCCGTGGCAATCAATATCAGGATATCTCACTGGCTTTGCATCCTGGCGAAATTGTCGCGCTGGTTGGTTTGCTCGGGTCTGGCCGCACAGAACTGTGCCTCAGTCTATTTGGTTTAACCAAACCCGAGTCGGGCAGCATTCGTATCAATGATAAGCCAATGCGGTTCGCCAGTAACCGCGATGCCATTGCCGCCGGTGTGGGCTATGTCTCGGAAGACCGGATGAGCACCGGGCTGATTATGGAGCAATCAATCCGCGACAATATCAGTGCCACGGTATTACACCGGCTTAAAAATGCCTTGCACCTGATGCGGGCCGAGCGAGTCGACACGCTGGTCGAAGACATGGTGAAACATCTGTCGATCAAAATCGGTAATAGCGACCTGCCGGTCAATACGTTATCCGGTGGAAATGCCCAGCGTATTGCCATCGCCAAATGGCTGGCAACCGACCCGCAAATACTGATCCTCGACTCGCCGACCGTTGGGGTCGACATCGCCAACAAAGCAGGCATTTATAATATTATCAATGCATTGGCGGCGCGGGGGATTGCGGTATTAATGGTTTGTGATGAGATTGATGAAGCTTACTTTAATAGCCACCGTATTCTGGTTATGCGGTCTGGGCGGCTTGTGAAGGAGTTCTTGCCGAGTAACTGCAGCGAAGCTGCCATTGCGGAGGTAGTCAATGGCTAATCCCCATGCACTCAATAAGCCTGATGTAGGCAAAACAGGATTATTTAATAAAGAGCATCTGAAACGCCATGAAGTTATGTTGGCTTTTACCCTATTGATTATTTCGACTTATCTTGCTTTCACCAGCCCAGAATTTTTGACGCTCGCCAATATTTATGACTTGATAAATAACTACGCCATGCTGACCATTTTGGCGTGCGGGTTTTTTATCGTCTTGATTTCTGGCGGTATTGACATTTCATTCCCGGCGATGACCATTATCTCGCAATATGTCATGGTGACATTCATTGCGAAGTTTGGCGGTAATTTCCCGGTGGCTTTCGCGTTGGCAGGAGGCATCGGATTGTTGCTGGGGTTGATCAATGCGCTCTTGGTTAATCGCCTGCGGGTACCGTCCATCATTATTACCATTTCCACGCTGAATATCTTCTACGGGTTGCTGCTGTATCTCAGCCGGGGTGTCTGGCTGTATACCTATCCGGAATGGTTCGAACATGGGCCAATGCTGTTCTCCTTCACCGCCGCTGACGGCTATGACTATGGCCTTTCGCTGCCCATTTTGACCTTGCTGGCGACGATTATTGTCACTGCTTTGGTGATGACACGCACCAGCATTGGCCGGCAAATTTATGCGTTGGGCGGTAATCAGGAAGCGGCATCCCGCATGGGGTTCAGCATTGTAAAGCTGCAACTGTTTGTTTATGGCTATATGGGGTTTTTATCCGGTATCGCCGGTGTGGTGCAGTCCTATACCGTCTTGACGGTGGCACCGGATTCGTTGCTCGGTTATGAACTCACCGTGCTGGCGGCGGTGGTGCTGGGCGGTACCAGTATTGTCGGTGGACGGGGGACCCTAACCGGCACTCTGCTCGGGGTGATCTTGCTGGCAATATTGCAAAATGGTCTGAATTTACTGGGTATTTCGTCGTACTGGCATAGCGTGGTGATCGGTCTGGTGATAGTCATCAGTATCAGTGTGACAGCCTGGGGCCAACGTCATAAGGTAGGGATATAACCATGTCGAAAACAACTCAACGTGATCATACCGAGCGCTGGTTGGTGGCACTGCTGGTGCTGGTGGCGGGCGTGTTCAGTGTGCTGATCCCACAGGTATTCTGGTCTGCGGCCAATTTCCAATCCATCGCCTCACAGATCCCCGTCGTGGGGATATTGACGCTGGCAATGGCGATCACCATGCTGACCGGTGGCATCAACTTATCCATTATTGCCACTGCGAACGCCAGTGCGCTGGTGATGGCCTGGGTGTGTACCCATCTTGAGCCAACGTTCAGTTCATTGATAGTGATGCTGTTGGCGGGGGGGGCGGTTGCCTTGGTGGTGGGGATCATCAATGGGGTGCTTATCTCGGTGGTTCGGGTATCCCCAATTTTGGCGACACTGGGCATCATGACCTTGCTCAAAGGGATCAATGTGCTGATCTCCAAAGGCTCGGCGATTTCTAACTTTCCGAGCTATGTACTGGCATTGGACCGCAGCTATTTTCTTGGGGTTCCAGTCCCGCTTTACCTGTTTGCCGTGGTGGCGTTGCTGCTTTGGCTTATGTTGGCCAAGACCCCGCTGGGCCGTCAGATATACCTGTCCGGCTCCAACGAGAAAGCCACCTTTTACTCTGGGATTAACACCCGCCGCACGCTGATTTGGGTTTATGTGATTTCCTCGTTACTGTGCGCCGTCGCGGCGTTGCTGATGATGTCGAAACTCAACTCGGCCAAAGCCTCCTACGGCGAGTCACTGTTGCTTATCACTATCCTGGCGACGGTATTGGGTGGGGTAAATCCTGACGGCGGATTTGGTAGGGTCTTCGGCATTGTGTTAGCGCTGTTCCTGCTGCAAATGCTGGAGAGCGGGCTAAATATCATGGGCGTCAGTAGCTATATCACCATGGCACTGTGGGGGTCGCTACTGCTGGCGTTTATCTTTGTCAAAGGTGCGAAGGTCCCGGCATTGCGTTTCTTAAGGCAGAACAAGCCGTTGTAGTGATAGTGCAAGTTCACCAAATAGGTTCGATAGCCTCAGAAGCAGCCCACTACATCACTGTATGTTGGGCGCTCCTGTTTAACCATGGCTTGCTGAACGATAGATCCGCTGGGGTCTGCCCACCTTGCCGTAAATAATCTCCGCCACTAATTGATCGTTGGCGCTAAAAAACTCCAGGTAGCGCCGAGCGGTGGTGCGGCTCAGCCCAATTTGTTGTGCCACGCTTTCTGCCGTATGACGCACCTGCGGATCTTCGAACAAATCGCGGATCTTTATCAGCGTCAGCTCATCAATGCCGGTGGGCAACGCGGCCTGATCGCCACCGCGGGCGTAGGTGTTGAACATTTCATCAATGCGGCGTTGGTTGACCCGCGCCTTGTCTTTCAGCGCTTCGCGCCGTTGGCTAAAGCGTTGCAGGGTTTGCGCCAGGCGGTCATAGGCCAGGGGTTTGATCAGGTAATCGAACACGCCATAGCGCAGCGCTTCGGCCACGGTGTCCATATCGCTGGCGGCGGTGATAAACACAATGCCACCGCCGTAGCCTTGTAGCGTCAGTTCGCGCAGTAGTTCTATGCCTTGGCCGTCTGGCAGGAAATTATCCAGCAGGATCAGATCGGGTTTGAAACGCTCGGTCATCGTGCGTGCCTGTGCCAGGGTACCCGCCAGCCAAATCTGCCGGCATCCGCCATTCTGCTTGATGAATTCCGCATGCATTTCTGCCAACGGCGTTTCATCCTCAACAATCAGAATATTTAGCCACTCCATGTTAATTCCCCGTTGCTTAATTACGTTGCTAATTAAATCTCAGCGAGATGGTTATTTAATTAAACACTATGTCGCTAATAAAAACTATAAAAATAATTAAGTAAATAAAAACCATTAAACAACTTATTTACTGCGGGTAGATTGTGAAATAGGTCAATAATCAGGGCGTTATTTGTGTTTAACATGGCGCCATTAAATACCCCGTTCGTGTTATGGACCATTTCAACTCGATGGTTTTTAAGGTTTTTATTACACCTTAATGTTAACTGTAATGGGATTTTGTATTTCAAATGTTATTGATAAGTTATTTTAGAGAGACTGACATGCTGGGCGATACCGTATTTACTCGGGTGAAAAGATCGGATCACAAAAATATAGCCTCAATTAATGCTTTTTTGCGTAGTAACGATCTGAATATTGATACCACGGTCGAGGTTTTTATCACCGTGACCCAGGGCGAGCAATTGGTTGCCTGCGGAGGTATCGCCGAAAATATTATCAAATGCGTGGCCATCAGCCCGCAAATGCGCGGTGAAGGCCTGGCGTTATCATTGGCGACCGAACTGGTGAATCTGGCCTATGAGCGCCATCACACCCAGCTGTTTATCTACACCAAAGTGCAGAATGAGACGCTGTTTCGCCAGTGTGGTTTTTATCCGATTGCCAGCGTGCCGGGCATCGTGGTGCTGATGGAAAACAGCCCGTGCCGCCTGAAGCGTTACGCCGCGCAACTGGCCAGCGAGCGCCAGCCGGGCGACACCATTGGCAGCATCGTGATGAATGCCAACCCCTTTACCCGTGGCCATCAATATCTGGTGCGGGAAGCCGCCGCCCAATGTGACTGGCTGCATCTGTTCCTGGTGAAGGAAAACACCTCACGCTTCCCGTATGAAGATCGCCGCGATCTGGTACTGAAGGGCACCGAGGGGATCACCAATTTGACGGTGCATGAGGGGTCTCAATACGTGATCTCCCGTGCCACTTTCCCTTGCTACTTCATTAAAGAGCAGGGGGTTGCCGACGACTGTTACACCGAAATCGATCTGAAAATCTTCCGCCAGTATCTGGCCCCCGCGTTGGGCATCACGCATCGATTTGTCGGCAACGAACCGTTCTGCGCCGTAACGGCGAAATACAACCGCGACATGCGTTATTGGCTGGAAACTCCGGCGCTGCCTAGCCCACCGATCGATCTGGTGGAAATTGAGCGCTTGCAGTACCAGGGCACGGCGATCTCTGCCTCCTGGGTGCGCAAGCTGCTGGCCGCGGGAGACTTCCACGCCGCAGCGCCTTTGGTGCCGAAAGACACGCTGTACTACCTGCAGGATCTGCAGGCACAGCGCCGGGCCAAGCCAGTACCGCAAGAATTTGAGTCCGCACAATCAGGTGAACAATGAAAATAATCCGAGAAGCAATGGCCGGCACGCTGGAATCCAGCGATGTCATGGTCCGTATCGCGCCAGCAGAAGGCCCGGAACACGATCTGCTGATTGCCAGCAGCGTGGAAAAACAGTTCGGCGATGCCATCCGCCACACCCTGTTGCAGGTTTTGCAGCAGTATGACGTGCCGCCGGTGCAGGTGATTGTCGACGATAAAGGCGCACTGGACTGTGTGCTGCGTGCACGGCTGGAAACCGCGCTGATGCGTGCCAGCGAAACCGCCGCACTGCCTTGGGAGGAACGCCGTGAAAACGCTGAATAAACACCGTATGCGCCGCAGCATGCTTTTCGTACCGGGGGCAAATGCCGCCATGGTCAGCAACGCTTTTATCTATCAGGCCGATGCGTTGATGTTCGATCTCGAAGACTCGGTGATCCTGCGTGAGAAAGACGCGGCCCGTCGCCTGGTGTATCACGCGCTGCAACACCCGCTGTATCAGGAAGTTGAAACCATTGTGCGCGTTAACGCCTTGGATTCGGCCTATGGCCTGGCGGATCTGCAAGCGGTGGTGCGCGGCGGGGCGGATATCGTCCGTCTGCCAAAAACCGACACCGCGCAGGACGTGGTGGATATGGAGCGTGAAATCGCCGCCATTGAACGTGCCTGTGGTCGCCCGGTCGGCAGCACTGGCCTGCTGGCGGCGATCGAGTCCGCACAGGGCATCACCAACGCGGTGGCGATTGCGCAGGGTTCCCCAAGGTTGATCGGGATTGCGCTGGGTGCCGAAGACTATGTGCGCAATCTGCGTACCGAGCGCTCCCCTGAAGGCATTGAACTGCTGTTTGCCCGTTGTTCACTGTTGCAGGCCGCCCGCTCAGCCGGGATCCAGGCGTTCGATACCGTCTATTCCGATGCCAACAACGAAGCGGGTTTCTTACAGGAAGCGGCGCTGATCAAACAGCTGGGCTTTGACGGTAAATCCCTGATTAACCCACGCCAGATCGAACTGCTGCACAACCTGTATGCACCAACCGCCAAAGAAGTGGCCCATGCCCAGCGAGTGGTCGATGCGGCAGAAGCGGCAGAAAAAGAGGGGCGCGGCGTGGTTTCGCTGAACGGCAAGATGGTCGATAGCCCGGTGATTGAACGGGCCCGTCTGGTACTGCAACGCGCAGCGCTTTCCGGCGTGCGTGAAGAACCGAACCACAGCGAGGAAGCATGATGAAACGCCAACAACGCCTGATGACCTTGAACAATCACGCCGAGATGCGGCTTTATCAGGAAGCCTCCAAGGCCAACCTGCAGGCGCGTAAACCGCGCGATATCAAACGTTGTGAGTCGCTGGAAGTGGCGATCCGCCGCAGCGGCCTGCAGGACGGCATGACCATCTCTTTCCACCACGCATTCCGTGGCGGCGATCTGGCCCTCAACCAGGTGATGGATGTGCTGGCGAAGATGGGCTTCCGCAACCTGACGCTGGCCTCCAGTTCACTGACCGATTGCCATGCGCCGCTGGTCGGCCATATCCGCAACGGGGTGGTGAGCCGTATTTATACCTCTGGCCTGCGTGGGCCGTTGGCAGATGCCATTTCGCGCGGCTTGCTGAAAGAGCCGGTGCAGGTTCACTCGCACGGTGGCCGGGTCAACCTGGTCGAGTCGGGTGAATTGCAGATCGACGTTGCCTTCCTCGGGGTGCCTACCTGCGATGAGTTCGGCAATGCCAACGGTTATACCGGCGATGCCTGCTGCGGTTCGCTCGGCTATGCCAAGGTGGATGCCGCAGCGGCCCGTAGCGTGGTGCTGCTGACCGAAGCGATCGTGCCATATCCGCATCATCCCGCCAGCCTGGCACAGGATCAGGTCGATCTGATCGTACAGTTGGAGCGAGTAGGGGATGCGGACAAAATCGGGGCCGATGCCACGCGTATGACCTCCAACCCGCGTGAGCTGCTGATTGCCCGTCGTGCTGCCGAAGTGATCGTCGATTCCGGCTACTTTACCGAAGGCTTTTCCCTCCAGACCGGCACCGGTGGCGCTTCGTTGGCCGTAACCCGCTTCTTGGAAGACAAGATGCGTGCCCGTGGCGTCCGCGCCGGTTTTGCACTGGGCGGCATCACCTCCACCATGGTGGATCTGCATGAGAAAGGCCTGATCGGCAAACTGCTGGACGTGCAGAGCTTTGACCGTGCGGCGGCCATGTCATTGGCTCGCAACCCAAACCATATTGAGATCAGCGCCAATCAGTACGCCAACTTCAGCTCCAAGGGTGCGTCGGTTGATCGCCTGGACGTGGTGGTGCTGAGCGCGCTGGAAATTGACACCGGCTTTAACGTTAACGTGCTGACCGGCTCCGACGGGGTGATCCGTGGCGCTTCCGGTGGCCACTGTGATACCGCAGCGGCGGCGCGGTTGGCGATTATTGTCGCACCGTTGGTGCGTGGCCGCATTCCTACGCTGGTTGAGCAGGTGACCACCTGCGTTACACCGGGCTCCAGCATCGACATTCTGGTGACCGACCACGGTATTGCCGTAAACCCGGCTCGCCCAGAACTGGCGCAGAGATTACGTGATGCTGGCCTGCAGGTGGTCACCATCGAATGGCTGCGTGAGCGTGCGCTGGTACTGACCGGCGAACCGAAACCGATCGCCTTTACCGACAACGTGGTGGCCGTGGTGCGCTATCGCGACGGTTCGGTGATTGACGTCGTACATCAGGTCGCGGAGTAACGCCATGGCTTACATCTCCCCCGAATTGGCCGCCAGCCGCGCCGTAAGTTTGCCCGAACTGCTTTCCAGCCGTGAATGCCGGCAGGCACGGCAACAGGCGTGGCTGGCGCGCCATCCTACCGCCACGCTGGTGGTGCTCACACTCGTGGTGCCGGGGGCGGTGAAAGACAGCCCCATGACGCGGCGCGTGTTCAATCTGGGCAGGCAGGCCTTGCAGCAGATGTATCGCCAGCAAGGCTGGCTTTGTTTGCAGCAGAAGACCCTGGCACTGCCCACTGGCTGCGAGGGCTATCTGGCGCTGCAAGCCGATGCCCGCGCGGTGAAAGAGGCCACCATCCAACTGGAAATCCAGCAGCCGATTGGCCGCCTGTGGGATATCGATGTACTGACCCCGCAAGGGAAGATCCTGTCGCGGCGTGAACTTGGTCTGCCTGAACGCAGCTGTCTGCTGTGCAATCAGCCAGCCAAGATTTGCGCCCGCCAGCAGAGCCACAGCACCGAACAACTGCTCACTGCAATGGAAAGGATGCTCAATGATGCACTCCCAGCCTGACTGGCAGCCGACGGTTACAGATCTTTCGCACAGCCAGCGCTTTGCTCGCGACGCCTATCGGGCGCTGTTGGTGGAGGTCAACCTGACGCCGAAACCGGGGTTGGTCGATCGCCACAACAACGGCGCGCATCGCGACATGGATATTGGCCATTTCTACCGTAGCTCAAGGGCGATTGGCCGGTGGCTGCCCTATTTTATCCGCCAGGGTATGGCCGACGCCGCTTTGCCCGCCGAGCAGCAGCTTGCACGCCTGCGCCCATTGGGCATGGCCTGTGAAGAACAGATGTTCCACGCCACCGGCGGCATCAACACCCATAAAGGCAGCGTGTTCTCGCTGGGGCTGTTGTGCTGCGCCTTTGGCCGCTTACAGCAACAACAACGGCAAATTGACGCCCAAAGCCTGTGTGGCGAAGTGGCCGAGATGTGCCGTGGGTTGGTTAGCCGGGAGCTGCAACGTAACAACGCGGGCCAGACGGCAGGGCAACGGTTATTTGCCGAGTTTGGCCTGAGCGGTGCCCGTGGTGAGGCTGAATCCGGCTTTCAGCGGGTGAGCGGCGGTGCGTTACCGCTGTATCACCAGAGGATCGCCAGTGGTTGTGGAGAACAGGTCGCGCTGCTGGACAGCCTGCTGTGGCTGATGGCGCATAACGATGATACCAACGTCGCCTCGCGGGGCGGCATTAAAGGGCTGCGCTGGTTACAACACTACGCCAGCCAGTTATTGGCACAGGGAGGGGCAGGTACGGCGCAAGGAATTGCCCGTTTGCGGCAGTTCGACGTTGCGTGCATCGCCCGCAATCTTAGCCCCGGCGGTAGTGCCGATTTATTGATAGTCACCTGGCTGTTGGCGCAGTTGCCGCAGGCGGGGGCTTAAAAAAATAACGAAGCCTTCAGGAGAAGTGTCCATGTCCGAAACCAAAGAGAAAATCTGGAAAGCGATCGCCCCGTTGGTGGTGCTTGCCGTCCTGTTAATGATACCCACGCCGGAGGGGATGCCACCGCAAGCCTGGCGTTACTTTGCCATCTTTGTGGCGATGATTGTCGGTATGATCCTGGAGCCGATCCCGGCCACGGCGATCAGCTTTATTGCCGTGACCGTCAGCGTGCTCAGTTCCAACTGGGTGCTGTTTGGTGCCGAAGAGCTGGCCAATCCCAGCTTTAAAGCCGGTAAAGAGGCGCTCAAATGGGGGCTGGCCGGATTCTCCAGTACCACCGTCTGGCTGGTGTTTGGGGCCTTTATCTTCGCGCTGGGCTACGAGGCCACCGGGTTAGGGCGCCGCATCGCGCTGTTCCTGGTGAAGTTCATGGGCAAACGCACCCTGACGCTAGGCTACGCGGTGGTGATCATCGATATCATGTTGGCGCCGTTTACCCCGTCCAATACCGCGCGTACCGGCGGCACCGTATTCCCGGTGGTGAAGAACCTGCCGCCGCTGTTTGATTCCTTCCCTAACGATCCTTCCTCACGCCGCATTGGTGGTTACCTGATGTGGATGATGGTGGTGGGGACCAGCATCAGTTCCTCCATGTTTGTGACCGGCGCGGCACCTAACGTGTTGGGCATCGAGTTCGTCAACAAGATTGCCGGGATCAATATCACCTGGATGCAATGGTTCCTGGCCTTCCTGCCGGTTGGGCTGTTGCTGCTGATCGTTGCTCCGTTGATTTCCTACTACCTGTATAAGCCAGGTGTAACCCACAGCAACGAAGTGGCTGGCTGGGCCAGTACGGCACTGGGGGAAATGGGTAAACTGACCCGCAAAGAATATACCTTGATCGGTCTGGTGTTACTCAGCCTGTGTCTGTGGGTGTTCGGCGGTAAAATTTTGGATGCGACCACGGTGTGCTTGCTGGCGGTATCGCTGATGCTTGCCCTGCACGTGGTCAGTTGGAAAGACATCACCAAATACTCCAGCGCCTGGAATACCCTGGTTAACCTGGCAACCTTGGTGGTGATGGCCAGCGGCCTGAGCCGTTCCGGCTTTATTGACTGGTTTGCCACCACCATGAGCACCCATCTGGACGGTTTCTCACCGAAAATGACGGTGATTCTGCTGGTGCTGGTGTTCTACTACGCGCACTACCTGTTTGCCAGCCTGTCGGCCCACACCGCGACCATGTTGCCGATGATCCTGGCGGTAGGTAAAGGCTTGCCGGGCGTGCCGATGGAACACCTTTCCATCCTGCTGGTGCTGTCTATCGGTATCATGGGGGTATTGACCCCGTATGCCACTGGCCCAGGGGTAATCATCTACGGCTGTGGCTATGTGAAGTCGAAAGACTACTGGCGTCTTGGCGGTATCCTCGGCGTGGTGTATATCGCGGCGCTGCTGTTGATCGGCTGGCCAATTCTTAGCCTGTGGTATTAAGTTAATCGGCGGCCATCCACGGATGGCCGCTGTTGCAATCCCTTCCCCCGTGACGCCCGTCACACACTTTCATGTCGAACGCCGTCATTATACAAATCCAACGTTAACTTATTCAAAATAATCATATTTAGGGAGCCTCTGCGGATGAGAAAAAAAACGTTATTACTTTGCCTGCCTTTGCTGTTCAGCGGCACCGCCTTTGCCGAGAACGACGGTTATCAACTGGAGCAGGTGCTGGTGATGAGCCGCCATAACCTGCGCGCTCCGCTGGCGAACAACGGTAGCGTGCTGGCCCAGTCCACGCCGAAAGCCTGGCCACAGTGGGATACGCCAGGTGGCTTGCTGACCACCAAGGGCGGCGTGCTGGAAGTGTATATGGGCCACTATTTCAACGCGTGGCTCAAGCAGGCGGGCATTTTGCCGCAGGAAGGTTGCCCAGCCGCTGACAGCGTTTACGTGTAT
This sequence comes from Serratia sp. JSRIV006, assembly GCF_019968685.1. Lineage (NCBI taxonomy): Bacteria > Pseudomonadati > Pseudomonadota > Gammaproteobacteria > Enterobacterales > Yersiniaceae > Serratia > Serratia sp. JSRIV006. The sequence continues at coordinate 3,549,500 of NZ_CP074137.1, read as the reverse complement.
GCCAACAGCCTGCAACGCACGGTAGCCACCGCGCAGTTCTTTACCAACGGCGCATTCCCAGGCTGCGACATCAGCGTGCATCATCAGGAGAAAATGGGGGAGATGGATCCAACCTTCAACCCGATTATCACCAACAGCAGCGAAACCTTTAACCAGCAGGCGTTGAGCGCCATGAATGCCGAGCTGGCATCGCTGAAGCTGGACGCCTCCTACAAACAGCTCGAGCAGATCATCGACTACAAAGATTCTCCCGCCTGCAAGATCGACAAGCAGTGCAACCTGGCCACTGAACCGAATAAAATGAGTGCGGTACCGGGGAAAGAGCCAGGCGTTTCTGGCCCGCTGAAAGTGGGTAACTCGCTGGTGGATGCCTTTATGCTGCAGTATTACGAAGGCTTCCCGATGAAAGAGGTGGCCTGGGGCAAGATTGTGACACCGCACCAGTGGCAGCAGTTGGCCAAGCTGAAAGATGGCTATCAGGATTCGCTGTTCACCTCGTCGGTCGTCGCCCAGAACGTTGCCAAACCGCTGCTGACCTACATCAACTCGGCGCTGATTAGCGAGCGCAAGGCGGATTCACCGAAGCTGACCGTGCTGGTGGGGCATGATTCCAACATCGCTTCCTTGCTGTCAGCGATGAAGTTCAAGCCGTATGCGTTGCCGAAGCAGTATGAGAAAACCCCGATTGGCGGCAAGCTGGTGTTTCAACGCTGGCATGATGGCAAGGGCGATCGCGATCTGTTGAAGATTGAGTATGTCTACCAATCCACCGAACAGTTGCGTAATGCCGAACCGCTGACGCTGAGCACCCCGCCGCAGCGCGTCACCCTGGCGCTGGAAGGCTGTCCGGTAGATAAAGACGGCTTCTGCGCCTGGAGCGACTTTGAAAAAACCATGAAGGACGTCTTGCAATAACCGTGCTGCCGGGGCGAACCGTTTCGCCCCGGCCTGCCGCGCGGTATATACTGTCTCAACGGACCCCTTGTCACGGATGAAACGTGCTCTCTTCTTTTATTCTCAATGCTGAATTATTACCGGTTGACGGTTTTGCTGGCCTGATCGCGCAGTGTCACTTCTCTGTCGCGGATTATCACGACGATCTGTTTGCTGCCGCCGGTATCGATTTCCCTGAACATGTCGCACCCGCAGTCGCCAAGCGTAAGGCGGAATATCTTGCCGGGCGCTATCTGGCGCGCTGGGTGCTGGCAGAGTTGGGCCATCAGGATTTCACTTTATTGCGCGGGGAGAAACGTGAACCGCTCTGGCCCGCCGGAATTGCCGGGGCGATCAGCCACAATAATGATACGGCGCTGTGTGCCGCTCAGCATGAGGATGGGGCAGGTGGCGTGGGCATTGATGTGGAAACGCAGATGCCATCTGTACGAGCAGAAGAGTTGTGGAGCGGCATCGTCAATGAGAACGAATGCCAGTGGTTACGCCAACGGCCACAGCCCTTTAATCTGCTGTTGACGCTGGTATTTTCCGCCAAGGAAAGCCTGTTCAAGGCGCTTTACCCGCAGGTACGCTGCTACTTTGATTTTATGGATGCGCGGATCGTCGGGTTGGATATGCAGGCGCAGACCTTTGAGCTGGAGTTGCTAACAACGTTGACGCCACGATGCCAAGCAGGCCGCCGGTTTAAAGGACGTTTCTGGCCGCGAGGTGACGCCGTAACAACGTTTATTTGTTTTTAAAATCAGCGTTTTAATACCTACGGCGTCGTAGCAGATGGCGCGCACCTTCCAGCACCAGCAACATGACCGCCAGCCAGATCGGGATATAGGTCAGCCATTGGTTGGCGTTAATGGTTTCCCCCAATAGCAGCGCGACGATCACCAGCAACACCGGTTCTACATAGCTCAGCAGGCCAAACAGGCTGAAGGGGAGCAGGCGGCTGGCAAGGATATAGCACACCAGCGCCAGAGCGCTGATAATGCCCAACAGCGGGATCTGCAAATACAGCAGCGGTTTGGCCGTCAGTGCCGCCAGCGGTTCTGAGCCACCAAGGGCAAACAGCGCGGCAACTGGCAGCATCAGCGTCAGTTCACACCACAACCCGCCTAGATGATCGGTGCCCAAGCGGCGACGCAGAATAAAGTAAACCGGATAACCTAGCGCGACGACCAGCGTTGACCAGGAAACCCCGCCCACCAGGATCAGCTCATTACCCACGCCGACCAATGCGCATAGGGCCGCCATTTTTTGCAGCACAGACAGGCGATCGCGGAAAAACACTCGCCCTGCCAACACCATGGTCAGCGGCAGCAGGAAATAGCCGAGTGAGACATCCAGCGCCATCCCGTGCAGCGGTGCCCACAGGAATAGCCACAGTTGCACGCCCAGCAGGGAAGTGGTGAGCAGCAACAACAGCACGCGTTGCGGACGCTGCCGTAGCCAGTGCAGCATCTCTTTCACCCGCGCCCAGTCGCCGGAAAACAGCATAAACAGCGTCAGAAACGGCAGCGTCAGCAGGGTGCGCCAGCCATAGATTTCCTCGCCGTCGAGTGGGGTTAGCATTGAGGTGTAGTAATACATCACGCCGAACAGCAGGGAAGCGACGACGGAAAGTATGATGCCTTTGATCACCAGCGTTCCTGATTATTAATGGAATTTCCTGCGGCTACTCTAAGGCAATTTAGCTCTAACAACAATGGATTACGCCGGACTGGACAACAACGGCCAAGCGGTTAGAATTACACCTGTGTATTTATCCAGGTAATGACGATGACAATCGATCTGTTTGAAGATGCGCTGCCGCCGCCCTGGCGTGAGGAAATCGCGCCGGGGGCGGTGGTATTGCACGGCTTTGTTCGCGATCACGGGCCGGAACTGCTAGCGGCGGTCAACGGCGTGGTGGCACAGGTGCCTTGGCGGCATATGACCACGCCGGGCGGCTTCACCATGTCGGTGGCCATGAGCTGGTGCGGCAACGGCTGGAACAGCGATAGCAATGGCTACCGCTATTCGCAACGCGATCCCGGTACTGGCAAAAGTTGGCCAGAAATCCCGGCAATTTTGCTGGCTTTGGCCGATGAAGCGGCCTTGCAGGCCGGGTTCGGTCATTACGTCCCGGACTCCTGCCTGATGAACCGCTACGATCCGGGCAGTAAGCTTTCACTGCATCAAGATAAAGACGAGCATGATTTTACGGCACCGATTGTTTCGGTATCGCTGGGGTTACCGGCCGTTTTTCAGTTTGGCGGCCTGCAACGCAGCGACAGAACGCGGCGCATCCCGCTGGCCCACGGTGATGTGGTAGTCTGGGGTGGCCCGTCGCGATTATGTTTCCACGGCATCATGCCGGTGAAAGAGGGCTATCATTCACTGGTGGGGTCACACCGCATCAATATCACCCTGCGCAAAGCGCTTTAACGCGGGTTCCTGGCCTAAACTGGCCACCAGATAATCGATAAACACTCGCAGCTTGGGGGGCAGATGCTGAGTTGGCGCATACAGCAGCCACAGATCGCCATGATAGCTGCTGAGGAAATCCCACTCTGGCAACACCTGCACAATCTCACCGCTGGCTAGCGCCTGGTGGGCGGTAAAGTAAGGCAGGCTGCCGATACCGATATGCTGTTTCACCGCATCCAACCGAACCCCGGTGTGGTTGGCGGCATAGCGACCCCGCACATTGACCGAAACCGTCTTGCCATTGCGGCGAAAACGCCAACGTGCGTCGCTGGGCGTCTCCCCCAGATAAATACAGCTATGCTCCGTCAGGTCTCGTGGGTGACGCGGCGTGCCCTGTTGGGCCAGGTAATGCGGAGTGGCGCATAGCAAATGTTCGATGGTCATCAACGGGCGGCCGATCAGGCCCGGTGACGGTCGGTCGGTGATGCGCAGCGCCAGATCGACCCGATCGTCGATCAAATCCATATAACGGTCCTCCAGCCGCAGATGGACATCCACCTGCGGATAGCGCCGTAAGAACTCTGGCATGTGAGGGTGCAGGACAAAGTGCCCGACGGCTTTCGGTACGCTGATGCTGATTGTGCCTTCCGGCTCCGAGCTGTTCTGGTCGCTGATGGTCAACACTGAGTTGGCGGCATCCAGCATGCTGCGGCAGCGCTGAAACACGGCCTCGCCTTGCTCACTCAGGCGCAGTTTGCGGGTGGTGCGGTGCAACAGCCGTACGTTCAGCGCTTGTTCCAACCTGGCAACGCTGCGGCTGGTGGCAGAAGGCGAGCTGCCTAACTGGCGGGCGGCGGCGGAGAAGCTGCCGCTTTCCACCACCTGAACAAAAACGGCCATTTCAACCAGCAGTGTGGTGGAAAGATTTGTGCTCACGGCGCAAAGGTCCATTGTAAAGAAGACGGATTATCAGCCGATTATGGCACGAATATAATAACGGCGTTAACCAGGAGAGAGCCCATGACCGAACGACTTTATTATTATCACGATGATTTGCAGCTCCAGGCTCAGGTATTGTCCTGCACGGCGCAAGAGGATGGCAGCTATGCGGTGCAGTTGGATGCCACGCTGTTTCACCCACAGGGCGGCGGGCAGCCGAGCGATAGCGGCACGATCGGCGGTGTAGCGGTATTACGTGTTGCTGCGCAGGGCGATCAACTGCTCCATTATCTGGCCGCCCCCCTGCCTTGTGGTCCGGTGACGCTGGAAATCGACGGGGAGCAACGCCACTTACATACCCGCTGGCATTCTGCCGGGCATCTGATTGGCTGGCTCGGGGAAAACCGGGGCTGGCAGCCGGTGAAAGCGCACCACTGGCCGGGGGAAGGGCGTATTACCTTTGCACCGGGTGCACAGGCAACGGAACTGCAACCAGAATATTTGCAACAACGGCTGACGGACTTGATCGCCGCCGACTTGCCACGCAGGCAGCAGGAACAGCAAGGCGTCCGTCAGGTTGGGTTTGGCGATCTGCCTGCTTATGGCTGCGGTGGCACCCATGTGCGTTCGCTGGCGGAGTTGGGCAAGGTGCAAATTACCGCCGTCAAGATCAAGAAAGGGCAGTTGATTGTGCAGTATCAGGTGGATTGATGGGGCGTACAGGCGTGCCCAGCCACGGCTTGGCGCGTTACTGCTTTTTTCATCATTAGTTAGCTAAATTAGTTCGTTCAACTCCGTGCCGTTTTGGTTTGTTATCTAACCCATAACAAACCGACATAAAGAAGGCACGGCACCCATGTTTAATTTTCCTTTCAAGACGTTAACCAGCGGACTGGCAGTGGTATTAGGCGCTGCGGCTGCGGCGAGCCCGGCCATCGCGGCGGTGCAGGGCGGCACGCTGATCTATCTGGAGCAGCAGGCCCATACCAATCTGTATCCCCCTTCAGGTGGGTTTTACCCCAACGGCGGTATCCTTAACCAGATCACCGACAAGCTGACCTACCAGAACCCAAAGACACTGGAGATCGAACCCTGGATCGCCGAGTCCTGGTCCAGCAACCCCGATAAAACGGAATATACCTTCAAACTGCGCCCCGGAGTGACCTTCTCCGACGGGACACCGCTGGATGCCAACGCGGTAGCCAAGAACTTTGATACCTACGGCTTGGGCAATAAAGCGCTGCGCTTGCCGGTTTCCGAGGTGATCAATAACTATGACCACAGTGAGGTCATCGATCCGCTGACGGTCAAATTCTATTTCAAGCGCTCGTCCCCAGGATTCCTGCAAGGTACGGCGACCATCGGTTCCGGGCTGGTGTCGCTCAGCACGCTGAACCGCCAATACGATGAACTGGGTGATGCGCGCCATATTATCGGCTCTGGCCCGTTTGTGGTGAGCGGTGAAACCTTAGGGCGGGAGGTCGATCTCAGCGTACGTCAAGACTATAGTTGGGGGCCCGCCAAGCTGCCTCAGCAAGGGCGGGCCAATCTGGATGCCATCAAGGTGATCGTCACCCCGGAAGACAGCGTGCGAATTGGCGCGTTGCAGGCCGGGCAGGCGGACTTTATTCGCCAGATCCAGGCTTACGATGAGAAGCAAACCCAAGACCAGGGTTTTACGATCTATGCCGCGCCAACCCGTGGCGTAAACGACAGCATTGCCTTCAGGCCAGACAATCCGCTGGTGGCCGATATCCGCGTGCGGCAAGCGCTGCTGCATGCCACCGACAGCAAACAGATCGTCGATACGCTGTTCTCCGCCAACTATCCACAAGCCAAATCGGTGATCGCCTCCTCGGCAGCCGGTTTTGTCGATCTCTCCGATAAATTGACCTTCGATTTGGCGAAGGCCAACCGCCTGCTAGATGACGCCGGTTGGCAAAAGGGCAGCGATGGTCTGCGCCAGAAAGACGGTAAAAAGCTGTTGTTAACGGTGTACGAGTCGCTTCCGCAGCCGCAAAACAAGGCGGTACTGCAACTGGTTTCGCAGCAATGGGGCAAGGTAGGGGCACGACTGAATATCTTGGCAGGCGATGCTGGCAGCCGGGTGGCAGATAACCTCGATCCGCAAAAGACCCCGGCTTCGGTGGTCGAAGTGGGCCGTGCCGATCCCGATGTGATTAAAAGCCAGTTTTATCCCACCAATCGTGATGGCCTGTTGCAGCAGGGGGGCACCAGCCAGAACAGTCAATTTATCGACAATTCGCTGAACCAACTGCTGCTGGGGATCGCCTCTGAGGTGGATCCGGCCAAGCGCTTGCAGATCGCCGGTGAGGCTCAAAAGTATCTGCTGGATCAGGCCTATGTGATCCCGTTCTTTGAAGAGCCGCAGGTCTTTGCCGGTGCTCCCTATCTGAAAGGCGTCAACTTTGAAGCCGTGGGTCGGCCAAGCTTCTATGGCGCGTGGTTAGAGAAACGCTAAGCCCGAGCTGCCTGCACCCCTCACCCCAACCCTCTCCCCAAAAAGGAGAGGGAGCCAGTTCAGCGTGGTGGTCAGGTGCGGAGTAAATCGAGGTACGGACAGTTCTGCCAATATGAGCACCAGTATAAAACGTGGCACGGATTGTCCCCTCTCCCTGTGGGAGAGCCGTGGGTCGGCCAAGCTTCTATGGCGCGTGGTTAGAGAAACGCTAAGCCCGAACTGCCTGCCCCCCTCACCCCAACCCTCTCCCCAAAAAGGAGAGGGAGCCAGTTCAGCGTGGTGGTCAGGTGCGGAGTAAATCGAGGTACGAACAGTTCTGCCAATATGAGCACCAGTATAAAACGTGGCACGGATTGTCCCCTCTCCCTGTGGGAGAGGGTTGGGGTGAGGGGGCCCAACGCCATATTCGAGGAGATAAAGATGCTGAAATACCTGAGTGGCCGAACCGGGCAGGCGTTGCTGGTGCTGTGGGCGGCATTTACCCTGTCGTTTATCTTGCTACAGGTACTGCCCGGTGACGCGATCCTGATTAAATTCCAGAACCCGGATATGGGGCTTAGCCCGGATCAGATCGCCGACATGCGCGCCGCCTACGGTGCCGATGTGCCCCTGTGGCAGCAATATCTGCATACGTTGGGGAATTTCCTGCGCGGTGATTTGGGCTATTCGATCCAGAACGGCGTGCCGGTCAGTGCTTTGCTGGCTGCCAATCTGCCCGCCACCCTGCAATTAGCGGTGCTGGGTTTCACGCTGGCCTTGCTGTTGGCGCTGGTCATTGCCTTTGTCTCCAATCTGATCGGTTTTGGCTGGCTGAAATCGGCGCTGCAATCGCTGCCTGCGCTGTTTGTATCGGTTCCCACCTTCTGGCTTGGCATCGTGTTGATCCAGATCTTTTCATTCCGGCTGAAACTGGTGCCGATCATCAATCCAGGGGAGTGGATTGGGCTGCTGTTGCCGATCGCCACCCTGGCAATCCCAATCTCTGCTCCGTTGGCGCAGATCCTGATCCGCAGCATCGATAGCGTGCAAACCCAGCCGTTTGTGGCGGTGGCGCGAGCCAAAGGGGCTAGTCGTAGCGGAGTGCTGTGGCGGCATGTGGCGCGTAACGCGATGCTGCCAGTGCTGACCATTGCGGGCATTCTGTTTGGCGAACTGATCGCCGGGGCGTTGATCACAGAAACCGTATTTGGCCGCAGTGGCCTGGGGCAACTGACGCAGCAGGCGGTCGTGAATCAGGACGTGGCGGTGTTACAGGCGGTAGTGATGATCTCTGCCGCCGCCTTTGTCTTCCTCAATCTGCTGGTCGATCTGCTGTTCCCGCTGCTCGATCCCAGATTGAAATCCTATGCAGGAGCGACCCGATGAGCAGTATTCCGTTGGAAAAATCCGTGATGCCGGAACGCGATCTGTCCGGCGGGGAAACCGAAGGTAGTTTACCCACCGCCAGGCGCGCTCAGCGGCGTTATCCGCTCAGCCTGGGGCTGGCCTGGGCCGTGCTGGCGATCGCTGTGCTTTGGGCGATCGCCCCTGAGATCTTTACTGCGTACAGCGGCACGGAAGGAATTGCCGGAGCACAGCGTCTGGCACCGGGTGGTGAACATTGGCTGGGCACAGACCCACTGGGCCGCGATCTCTACGCCCGGATCGTGTATGGCGCATCGCACACTTTATCCGCAGCGTTGGTTGCCGTGGCGTTGGGGCTGGTTGTGGGAACGTTGCTGGGCGTAGTCGCCGGGGCTTTGGGCGGCATCGCCGATGATGTTGTGATGCGCTTGGTTGATGTTTTGCTGTCGATCCCTGGGCTGCTGCTTTCTTTGAGCGTAATTATCCTGCTGGGTTTTGGCACGGTGAATGCGGCGCTGGCGGTGGGGATCTCGTCGGTGGCCAACTTTGCGCGTCTGGCTCGTGCGGAGGTGCTGCGGGTGCGGCACAGTGACTACGTTGAGGCGGCTTACGGTAGCGGCGGACACTTTTGGGCGGTGCTATGGCGCCATATTCTGCCTAATTCACTGACCTCGGTGATTGCATTCTCTGCCCTACAGTTTGGCAATGCCATTCTGGCGATCGCCACCCTGAGCTTCCTGGGGTACGGCACGCCACCGCCCACGCCGGAGTGGGGCTTGCTGATCGCCGAAGGGCGTAACTACATCTCAACGGCCTGGTGGCTGACGACCTTCCCCGGCCTGATGGTGGTTGCCGTGGTGCTGGCGGCCAACCGAATCAGCCATGCATTAGGGAGCGCGCGCCGATGACCCCACAGACAACCGTTTCACCCGCGCCACTGCTGGAACTGGATAACGTTTCTATCGCCTATAGTAACCAGCGGGTGGTGCACAACGTTTCTTTTACCATTCAGCCGGGGGAGGTCGTTGCCCTGGTGGGGGAATCGGGATCGGGTAAAACCACCACGGCCCAGTCGATAATCGGCCTGCTGGCGGAAAATGGCCGCCTGGAGCAGGGGGCCATTCGGCTTAATGGCACCGATATTACGCACTGGACACCGCGCCAGTTGGATGCGGTGCGTGGCGCGCAGATAAGTCTGATCCCGCAAGATCCCGCCAGTTCGCTGAACCCGGTTAAAACCATCGGTGAGCAGGTTGCCGAGATCATCAATATTCACCAGCGTCTGCCACGCAAGCTGGTACAGCTTCGGGTAGTGGAGTTACTCACCCGTGTGGGGCTGACTCATCCTGAATTGCGCGCGCGCCAATATCCGCATGAGCTTTCCGGCGGCATGAAACAGCGGGTGCTGATTGCCATCGCCATTGCGTTACGGCCCGCGTTGATTATTGCCGATGAACCGACCAGCGCGCTGGACGTCACGGTGCAAAAACGCATCCTCGATCTGATCGACGAACTGCGTCAGGAGTTTGGCACGGCGGTGCTGTTTGTCACCCATGATTTGGGCGTGGCGGCGGAACGGGCCGATAGGCTACTGGTGTTTCGTCAGGGCAGAGTGCAAGAGCAGGGGCAAACGGCGGCGGTGTTGCAGGCACCGACGCATGAGTATACCCGCCGCTTGTTTGCCGATGTGCCTTCGCTGGCTTCCGTTGCTCCGCCAATTATCGTCCGTAAGGCGGAACCGGCGATCGTCGTCAACGAGCTGGTGAAGGATTTCCGTTTTGCTGGCAGAGGCGGGCAGGCGTTCCGGGCGTTGGATCGGGTGTCGTTCAGCGTGCAGCGCGGCACTACTCATGCGTTGGTCGGCGAGTCTGGCTCCGGTAAAACCACTTTGGCCCGCTGCCTGCTGGGTTTTCAGCGGCCGGATGCGGGGCAAATCATCATCGACGGCGTCGATTTTACCCGGCTGAAGGGCGAGGCGCTGCGCCAGTTTCGGCGACGTATTCAACTGGTCTATCAAAACCCCTTTGCTTCGCTCGATCCGGCGCAAACCCTGTATCAGGCGATTGAAGAGCCGTTGCTCAACTTTGAGCCTGTCGCCAAAGCAGAGCGTTACCGGCGGGTGCGGGAATTGTTCGAACGAGTCGCTCTGCCTGCTGAACTTCTGACGCGCAAACCGCGTGAGCTTTCAGGGGGCCAACGCCAACGGGTTGCCATCGCTCGTGCTCTGATATTGCAACCTCGGGTGCTGGTATTGGATGAAGCTACCTCGGCGTTGGACGTCACCGTGCAGGCGCAAATCCTGCGCTTATTAGAGCAGCTACAGCAAGAGTTGGGGCTGACCTACCTGTTTATCTCGCACGATCTGGCTACGGTGCGGCAAATCTCGCACAGCGTCTCGGTGCTGTGCCGTGGGCAACAGGTAGATGCAGGCACTACCGCCGAGGTATTTGCCCGGCCCGGCAGTGACTATACCCGCCAATTGATTGCGGCCATTCCTGGCCGTGCGATGTACCAAACTTTGAAGGATGCCTCATGAGCGCTAAACGTCTCGGCTTTTTTACCCGCCTGCTGGATAACGGCAGTGCTCAGGAACGTTACCGGCTGGCCACCGAGCAGATTGTCCATGCCGAACGCGCCGGGTTCGATACCGCCTGGGTAGCGCAGCACCATTTTCATCAGGATGAGGGCGGCTTGCCTTCACCCCTGGTTTTTTTGGCTCAGGCTGCGGCGCATACCCGGCATATTCGTTTGGGGACTGGAGTGATCACCTTGCCGATGGAGTCTGCCGTTCGCGTGGCGGAAGATACGGCGGTGTTGGATCTGCTCTCTGGTGGCCGGCTGGAAGTGGGGCTGGCGGCAGGGGGAACCCCGTCTTCGTTTAGCGCTTTTGGTATTGATGCCGAGCGGCGTAATGCGGCGTTTAACGATAATTTACGCATTCTGCTGGACGCCTGGAGTGGTGAGGCGCTCGGCAACTCCGCCAACCGTCTTTATCCGGCTGCTCCCCAACTGAAAAAACGCGTCTGGCAAGCCACCTTCTCGGTTGACGGTGGGATCCGGGCTGGTAAGGCTGGAGATGGGCTGATGTTGTCACGCACTCAACCCAGGCCGTCAGATGCACCGGATACGCCACTCGATGAGCTGCAAAATCCGATTATTGATGCCTATCTCGCCGCGCTGCCGCCTGGTGTAGAGCCCCGCATCATGGGATCGCGCACCGCTTTTGTGACTGAAGATCAGAACCGTGCGCGGGATTTTGCTGCACAGGGGCTTAGCCGTGGATTGGAGCGCTTACGCGCCAGTGGGCATCAGGTACAGGATGAGTCGCTCGACGGTCTGATCCGCGCTTTTGACGTGCATCTCGGTACGCCAGAGCAGGTGATCGCCTCGTTGCAACGCGATAGCGCGCTGGCCCGTGTCACCGATCTGGCGTTTCAGGTGCACTCTATCGATCCGCCACACGCCTATATTTTGCGCTCCATTGAGCTGATAGCTCGCGACGTTGCACCGGCATTAGGCTGGCAGCGGCGCAATCCTGCCACGTTGGCTTATTCACATCACGCAGAGGAAAACGTATGACCGATACCCAGGATCATCTGACCAGACTGGCTGAAATCGTCCCAGACTCTCCTTTGGCACAGGCCAGAGCAACACGCCAGGCGGCAACCGACGGGATTGAGGCCAGCTATCAGAGGCTGTTCGCGCCACAGGATATGGGCGGTTTTGGGATTGCGGAACGCCTGCTGTTGGCTCAACGTATCAGTGAATGGCACGGCGATCGGCAATTGGCGGGGCATTATGCTCAACTGCAGCAGACTCCGCCCGCAGACGGCCCACGTTTGCAGGCCGCATTGGATCACGCAGAACGCCTGGCCTTCAAACCTGCCGGGGCAGAAGCCAAACACTTACAGGCTCTGCAACAGGCGGGGTGGTCATTGGATGACATCGTCACGCTTTCACAGCTGATCGCCTTTGTCAGCTTCCAGAGCCGTCTGCTGTACGGCTACCGCTTGCTGGCAGGATTGCCGATAGCGACCAGTGGCCGTGCTCCCGTTCGAGCTTCCGCCTGGCGCACCGCGAGTCATACAGCCAGTGGCCGCCATGCACCGCCTGCGTTCACCAGCCAGGAGTTGGGATGGGAGCCCTGGATTGCGGCTAAACCCTTGGAGGCGTTTGACGAACCGGGAAAAGCCTTGTTGACCAAGTTCGGTCACGCGGATTCTGACTATTTCCGTTTGTTGGCGCGCGATCATGCGGTGCTGGAACAGCGAACCATCACCGATAGGGCCATTTTCTACACCGTGGGTGGCCTGGCCCGCCAGGATAGGGAGTTGGCTGCGGCGGTGGCCAGCAAGGTGAATGGCTGTATTTACTGTGCCTCGGTGCATGCGCGTAAAGCGGTGCAGTTATCCAAAAGGGCTGAAGAGGTGCAGCGCCTGCTGGATGTCGCGCCGGGAGGGATCTTGAGCGAGGGGCAGGGTGAGGATTGGCGTACGCAAATAGACTTTGCCGCAGCGCTTTCGGCCACGCCACCGCAGGCCAATGCGGCTCAGCTGGTTGCGTTACGCGAACAAGGGCTAGGCGAACTGGAGTTGTTGGACCTGGTGCAGGCGACGGCCTTCTTTGCTTGGGCCAACCGGTTGATGCTGACACTCGGCGAACCTTATGACGATTGAGTCACCCAGTGGTTAAACAGCAAAAAGCCCGCTTAGTTGCCTAAGCGGGCTTTTCTAAATATGGCTCCTCTGACTGGACTCGAACCAGTGACATACGGATTAACAGTCCGCCGTTCTACCGACTGAACTACAGAGGAATCGTGTGAACGGGGCGAATAATAGCGGTGCCGATGGGGCTTGTAAAGCATGAAAATGCACAAATGTTCCGTTTGTCGAGGTTATGAGCAAATTGGCTTGTTTTCCAGCAGGTTAAACTTTATCACTGACAGACAGGCCGCTATCATTGCAGGGCGGGCACACTTTGTAAGTTAATCCCGAGTTTTTCGGGGTGCTGATATTTTAAAGGCTAAACCCAAGAAAATTCCTAATTATAGAGTGAGGGATTGAGCTTGTTCGCTAAGATATTTCCTGTAATTTTCATGGATTATTCCTAGCGATCGATGGGAAAATAAGTTTAAGGATTATCATCAAGTCCTGTATTTTTAATACAACAATCAGAGTGCCTCGGATAAATCTTTAGATTGCGCTGTCGCTATGGAAAAACATCCGGGCACGTGTGGAGTAAATCGCCAAAAAATGCGTTTTTAATAATATAAATATCTATTTTTAATCGTGGGGGATAGTCATTTTCATTAGGAAAAACGGGGGTTGCGATGATAGCGGCAGAGATTGTCAGATTTCCATGCATATCATTGTTTTTAATCTATTTTGTTTTATTTTTTGGCGTTTTTTTTACCAAGAGATCAGAATGAATGCTGCTGTATGCGGGAGTGTGTCTTTGTCCTTACTTGGCGACAAGCGCCGTTTTTGCCACGCAACTCGGCGTTCAGGCCCGCTTGCAGAGTTGCTGGATATAAAAAATACCAGTATTATTTTGCACTTCATAAACGTCGTGGGCAGGTTAAATCGCTGGCAAGTTGCAGGCGCCTTATTGCGCTATGCAGGTCACCGATGAAACCCGGTTAAGTATTCGTTAAGTTAATAGACCATGGCGAACGTTGCAAGAGTAGGGGCAATGAGCGGCCATAGTATAGTTCCAGTGAATGTTTGCTACTGAAGAGCCACCCCTATATCATTGCTGAAAAATGCTTGTATTATTTATCCAGGATATAGCCGATCTGGTCTGAGTTGACCTGTCGGTAACGGAATTTTTTGAAAGGAATTTTCGATGATAAGCACCCAAAAGAACCTCTGTTTAGGCGTAATACTGTGCAGTGGTTTGTTGCTGGCAGGATGCCAGAAAACCGCACAGACCCGTTGGCAAGAAACCCCACCAGCGACCACCGTACAAGCTCCCCCTCAACAGATCAGCGTGTCCCCACCGCCAGAACCCGCTGCCGCAGAAACCAAAACCAGCAAAATTGGCCTTTGCCAAAGCGAGTTGGCGTCACTCAAGCAGGTCAATCCGAAGGCTTACGCGGCCAAGCAGGCCAACTTTAACCGTCTGGTGAACAATGCCTCGGTTTATGGCGCGGTACGCGGCGATGTCAATGCGACAACCAAAGATACCCTTGATGCGTTGTACAAATACAAGACCAATCAGCTATGTGCCGAGATCGAACGTGACGTCCTGCAAGGCTTGATCCAGAGAGGGGAAAGCGTGAAATGAAACGCAGGATATATTGCGGTGCCTTGTTGACGTTGGCGTTGCCGCTAGGAGTAGTAAGGGCTGAGGAGGCGGTTACTCCCGATGCCCATGCGTTGAATTCACTGGACGCGATCACACGCCAGGTGGATGAGGCTCCGGCGCTCCTGTTTCTGACGCCTTCACAACTGGATACAGCAGAACCTGCAAGACCCAAAAGTAGTAAGCCTGCCAGCAGCAAACCTAACGCACTGGCAAAGTCGGCGGATGAGAGGGGTAGTGAGCGTATTCGCGAAATGAAGACGCTGCAGGCAACCATCAATCAGCTGAAAGCCAAAGTCACCAGCCAGGAAGCGGCTCTCGAGCAGTTGCGTAAAACGCAATCTCAGTCAGCGGGCTCTTCTGCAGAGTTGGCGCGTCTGCAACAGGCCATTGAGCAAAGCCAGCGGGAAAATGCGCGGCTGCAGCAGCAGCTTGCCGCACAGGCCAAGGAAAGCGAGCGGCAGATGCAGCAAATGAAGCTGCAACAGCAGGAACAACGTAACAGTGCGCAATTGCAGCAACAGTTGGCAGCGCAAACCAAAGATAACGAACAAAAAGCGCAACAGATCAAACAACTGCAGCAAACGTTACAGCAAAACCAGCAGGCCATAGCCCAATTGCAGGATCAGCTGTCAGCGCGTAGCAAAGAGAATGAACAGAAGTCCCAGCAGGCAATGGCGAAGCTGCAGGAGCAACTGGCTGCGCAAACCAAAGACAGCCAGCAGAAAGCCGAGCAGGTGAAACAGCTGCAACAGGCTGGTGCCAAGTTGCAAGAGCAGCTAACGGCGTATGCTAAAACTAACGATGAAAAAGCCCAGCAGGCCAAGCAGCTGCAACAAAATCAGCAGGAGGTGGCGAAACTGCAAGCACAGTTGGCTGCCCAGGCCAAAGACAGTGAACAAAAAGCCTTGCAGGTAACACAGCTGCGAGAACAACTGGCGGCGCGCAGCAAAGAGAATGAGCAGAAGACCCAGCAAGCAATGGCGAAGCTGCAAGATCAACTGGCCGCACAGACCAAAGACAGCGAGCAGAAAGCCGAACAGGTGAAGCAGCTGCAACAGGCGAGCGTCAAGCTGCAAGAGCAGCTAACGGCGTATGCTAAAACTAACGATGAAAAAGCCCAGCAGGCCAAGCAGCTGCAGCAAAACCAGCAGGCGTTGGCGAAGCTCCAAGAGCAGTTAGCCACCCAGACCAAAGACAGTGAATACAAAGCCCAACTGGTCAAACAGCTGCAAGAACAGCTGACGACACGCAGCAAAGAGAATGAGCAGAAGACCCAACAGGCGATGGCGAAGCTGCAAGAACAGTTGGCTGCTCAAACCAAAGACAGTGAGCAGAAAGCCGAACAAATTAAGCAGTTGCAGCAGGCCAGCGCCAAGCTGCAAGAGCAACAGATCGCGGCTCAAACCAAAACTACCGATGAAAAAGCGCAGTTGGCTGCACAACTGCAGCAAAACCAGCAGGCGTTGGTGAAGCTGCAGGAACAGTTGGCTGCCCAGACCAAAGAGCGTGAGCAAAAGGCGCTGCAGGTAACACAACTGCAAGATCAACTGGCGGCGCGCAGCAAAGAGAATGAGCAGAAGACGCAGCAGGCGATGGCAAAGCTGCAAGAACAGTTGGCTGCTCAAACCAAAGACAGCGAGCAGAAAGCCGAACAGGTGAAGCAGCTGCAACAGGCGAGCGCCAAGCTGCAGGAGCAGTTGACGGCACAAGCCAAAGTCAACGATGAAAAAGCCCAACTGGCTGCACAACTGCAGCAAAACCAGCAGGCGTTGGCGAAGCTGCAGGAACAGTTGGCTGCCCAGACCAAAGAGCGTGAGCAAAAGGCCCTGCAGGTAACACAGTTGCAAGATCAGTTGGCGGCGCGCAACAAAGAGAATGAGCAGAAGACCCAGCAAGCGATAGCGAAGCTGCAAGATCAACTGGCCGCACAGACCAAAGACAGCGAGCAGAAAGCTGAGCAGGTGAAGCAGTTGCAACAGGCGAGCGCCAAGTTGCAGGAGCAGTTGACCGCGCAAACTAAAGATAATGAGCAGAAAGCGCAGCAAGTGATGCAGCTGCAACAAAATAAGCAAACCGTCGCAGAGTTGCAGGCACAGCTAGCCATCCAGACCAAAGACAGCGAGCAAAAAGCCGAGCAGGTGAAACAGTTGCAACAGACCAGTAGCAAGCTGCAAGAGCAACTAGCTGCACAAACCAAAGCCAATGATGAGAAAGCGCAACAGCTGAAACAGCTGCAGCAAAACCAGCAAGAGCTGGCCAAGCTGCAGGCTCAGTTAGCTACTCAAGCCAAGGACAGCGAGCAGAAAGTGCAGCAGGTCAAACAGCTGCAGGAACAGTTGGCGGCTTCCAGTAAGGATAATGAGCAGAAAGCCCAGCAGGTGAAGCAACTCCAGCAAGGCCAGCAAGAGTTGGCCAAGTTGCAGACTCAACTGGCTGCCCAGGCCAAGGATAGCGAACAAAAAGCGCTACAGGCCAAGCAGTTGCAGGAGCAATTGGCGCTTAATAACAAAGATTTCGTGCAACAAGCTCAGCAAATGAAGAAATTGCAGCAAGAGCTGCTGACGATGGCGAAACTGCAAGATCAACTGACCGTGCAGACCAAAGACAGTGAACAGAAGGCGCAGCAGATAAAGCAGCTGCAAGAACAGTTGACGGTGTATGGCAAAGACAACGATCAGAAGGCTCAGCAGGTTAAACAACTCCAGCAAAGCCAGCAGGAATTGGCGAAGTTGCAGGAGCAGTTAGCCGCTCAGACCAAGGACAGTGAGCAGAAAGCGCAGCAGATTGCCCAGTTGCAGCAGGCCAGTCAGCAGTCGAACACCAAGCTGCAAGAGCAGTTGGCCGTACAAACTAAAGACAGCGAGCAGAAAGCGCAGCAGATCGCTCAGTTGCAGCAGGCGAGTCAGCAGGAGAGCGTTAAGCTGCAGGAGCAGTTAGCGGCTCAGACTAAAGACAGCGAGCAGAAAGCTCAGCAGATCGCCCAGTTGCAGAAGGCGAGTCAGCAGGAGAGTGCGAAGCTGCAGGAACAGTTGGCCGCTCAGACTAAAGACAGCGAGCAGAAAGCGCAGCAGATCGCCCAGTTGCAGAAGGCGAGTCAGCAGGAGAGTGTCAAGCTGCAAGAGCAATTAGCCTCTCAGGCTAAAGACATCGAGCAGAAAGCGCAGCAAATCGCCAAGTTGCAGCAGGCGGGTCAGCAAGAGAGTGCCAAGCTGCAAGAGCAATTAGCGGCTCAGACTAAAGACAGCGAGCAGAAAGCGCAGCAGATCGCCCAGTTGCAGCAGGCGAGTCAGCAGGAGAGCGCCAAGTTGCGGGAGCAGTTAGCGGCTCAGACCAAAGACAGCGAGCAGAAAGCGAAGCAGATCGCCGAGTTGCAGCTGGCGAGTCAGCAGGAGAGTGCCAAGCTGCAAGAGCAGTTGGCGGCACAAACCAAAGACAATGAGCAGAAGGTGCAGGAACTTGCCCAGCTACAGCAAAAGCTGACTGCAGCCGAGAAAAAGCAAACGGCTGGCACGTCCGTGGTCACGGAGCCGAAAACGCAGGTGGAAAAACGCGATTATGCGATCGGTACCGCGTTGGGTAATGACATCCTGGATTTGCTCAACAGCAAAAAGACCCAGGGTGTAGACGTGAACCGCCAACTGGCGCTGGCAGGTGTCACTGATGTCATCAATGGCCAGACCAAACTGGCCAAAGAACAGATTGCCAAAGCCTTGTATGAAAGCGAATTGGAGCTGAGCAATCAGCATAAAAAGATCAAACAGCAGAACGAAAAACAAGGCAGCAGCTACATCGATAAGTTCAAGAAGCAGCCACGCGTCGTACAGTCTAAGCAAGGCTTCTATTACCGCATCGATTATGTTGGCGATAGCGTGATTGGTGAGGGTGATACCGTTGCAGTAGTGGTTAAAGAGAGCTTGACCGACGGTAAAGTGATCAAGGATATGGATCTGGCTGGCACTTCAATTTCGCAGCCGCTGAGCGCGTATCCACCGCTGTTCCGCGAAGCGCTAGGTAAGTTGAAGAACCACGGTAACATGACGCTGGTGGTGCCACCTGAACTGGCCTATGGCGAGAAAGGCATGGCACCGGATATCCCACCGGGCGCGACCATGGTCTATAACGTACGCATCCTGGATGTGATACCGGCCTCCGAGCAAAAAGCTCCGTAACCCTATAACTAACCCGCCAGACGATTGGCGGGTTTTTTTTAGCTGAACCACGCTGGGGACTGGCAATGCCCCAGTGTGGTGCAGAACCCGGCTTTACCTTTTCACCCAATCCCGCCATATCGTTACCTTTCATTATTTTTTAATCACTTAGGCTGATAATGCACTGCTTGTTCTGCCTGGCCCGTTTTTTGCTGTAGTTGCAGTCGTTGATATTGAATGCAGTTAACCGCAGCTAGGAGCCACGATGAATTTCAGACGCCTGAAGTATTTCGTAAAGATCGTCGATATCGGCAGCCTGACTCAGGCGGCAGAGGTGTTGCATATTGCGCAGCCTGCGCTGAGCCAGCAAGTTGCCACTCTGGAAGGGGAACTGAAACAGCAATTGCTGATCCGTACCAAGCGCGGAGTGATGCCCACGGAGGCCGGCAATATTCTTTATGCGCATGCGCAAACCATCCTTCAGCAGTGCGAGCAGGCCCAGCAAGCGGTGATCAGCAGTGGGGAGACGCTGGTTGGACAGGTGGCGGTCGGCCTGGTGCAAGGCAGTGCGGCCTCGCAGTTGGCGCTGCCGCTGTTGCAAGCGGTACGCGATCGGCATCCTGGGATTTTGCTGAGCCTGAATGAGAATATCGGCAGCGCGTTGAGCCAACAGGTGGCGACGCAGGCTCTGGATATGGCGGTGATGTACGGGCAGAACATGCCACCGAACCTGAACGTTACGGCGTTGGCGAAAGAGGATTTGTATCTGGTCGCGGCAAGAAGTATCCCTCATCCGGGCAACAGCATCGATTTATCGGCGGTGAGCAGGTTTAATCTGTTCTTGCCACGTGAGGGGGATTTGGTGCGTGACCTGGTCGATGAGGCTCTGGCGCTGCGCCAACTCACGCCGAATGTGATTGGTGAGATCGAATCACACAGCATGCTTTGCGCCGCTATCGCTAGCGGAATGGGGGCGACGATCCTGCCAGAATCGATTGCCAGGGCGACGATCGGCCCGGCCAAGGCCTGGATGATCCGCCTCAATGCTCCGGCGCTTTCGGTACCGCTGGCGTTAGTGGTTTGCGGCCAAAAGCCGCTCACTGCGGTGGCGGGAGCGGTGAGGGAGATCCTGCTGGAAATTACCGCCAGCCATCATCAGCCGACGCGAATGCTGGCTTTGGCGCTGTAGGGGCGCCGCGTGCGGCGCCCAGCCTTTGGGTTAGCGGAACGGCGGCTCGTTGAAGGTGCGCAGTTTGCGTGAATGTAGATGTTCACCTTCAGCCCGCAACAGGTCGATGGCACAAATCCCGATCTGCAAGTGCTCCGAAATCGCACCCTCGTAGAAACGGTTGGCTTGGCCCGGCAGTTTAATCTCGCCATGCAGCGGTTTATCAGACACGCACAGCAGAGTGCCATAAGGCACCCGGAAGCGATAACCCTGCGCCGCGATGGTGGCGCTTTCCATATCGACGGCGACGGCGCGGCTGAGGTTAAAGCGCAGTGCGGAAGCCGAATAGCGCAGCTCCCAGTTACGATCGTCGGTGGTGACCACCGTCCCGGTACGTAACCGCTGTTTTACCGCTTCCCCAGGCATACCGCTTACCGTTTTGGTGGCGTCATACAGCGCACGCTGAACTTCCGCGATGCTTGGAATTGGGATATCCGGTGGCAGCACCGAGTCTAATACATGATCGTCACGCAGGTAGGCGTGGGCTAACACGTAGTCGCCAATTGACTGGCTTTCCCGCAGGCCGCCGCAGTGGCCAATCATCAGCCAGGCATGGGGACGCAGCACGGCCAGGTGATCGCAGATGGTTTTGGCATTGGAAGGGCCGACACCAATATTGACCAGCGTGATCCCCTGGCCATCGTTGGCGATCAGGTGATAGGCGGGCATTTGGTGGTTCTTCCAGGCTAGATCGGACACCGTCTGCTCTGGATTTGGCGTTTCTGGCGTAACAAAGTGGCCACCGGCGCAAGAAAGCGCGATATAGGGGCTGGCCGGATCGGCGATCTGGCTACACGCCCAGCGGATAAACTCATCGACATAGCGCGTGTAGTTGGTAAACAACACAAAGTGCTGAAAATGTTCCACCGGCGTGCCGGTGTAGTGCCGCAGACGGGCCAGTGAGAAATCGGTCCGCAGCGCGTCAAAATGGGAGAGTGGAAAATGGTTGGCAAAAGGGGACAGGCCGTCTGCATTTTCATCGCCAATCTGCGCCAGCTCGGTAGTGGGGAAATGCTTGGTAAGCCCGGCACTCATGGTTCTGTCCAAGGCCAGATCGGAGCCGTCGATCACATAAGGGAAGGGGATCTCCTGTTGAGAAGGAACCACTTCGATCACGGCGGCATATTCACTGGTCAGCATTGCCAACTGTTCGGCAAGATAAGGGCGGAACAACTGCGGCCGGGTGATGGTGGTGGTGTAGCTGCCAGGCCGGGTAAAACGGCCATAGGCCCGAGTTCTTGGATGGTCGGGATGTTCACCATCCCAGCGTACTCGCAGCTCCGGGTAGGAAAACAGCCCCGAGGCACGGGCCTGCGATTCTGGCAGGGTGCCATCCGCGATAAATTGTTTGATGGCAGCGCGCAAGGCGTTGACCGATGCGTCATACAGTACTTCGAGTTGGTCGAGGGCTTGCAGGGCAGTCAGCGACTTTTTTTCAGGGGTATTCATTGTTTTTCCTCGGTTCTTGCGATACCTCAGCATAGCGTAAAGCGTTGGCCGAATGAATCTATCTGCTGCTGCACTTGCGTGGAGTAGGGGCGCATCATGTGCGCCCGCTCATATGATGACTCCGAACTAAAAACTAAAGCGTAACCAGGCAAACAGCACGTTGCCGTTGTTGTAGGTACCGGGGATATAGGTGAACTGAACGGTTGCCTGCTTGTAGCCAGCGGAAAACAGCGGCAGCACGATCGGCAATGGAATGTAGTTGCCGAAATCTTCACGTGCGGTGATCCCCGCCGTCACACCAAACCCAAGGCGAAAATCTTGATTCTGATCCAGATACCAGCCCTTTTCCCAGCCATAGCCGACAATCGGCTGCCACTCATTGTGGGAGTCTTTAAACATCATCGCGTACAGGGCACTCCAGTCACCTTCTTCGTTATAGCGCGATATCCCAAAGCCGCCGCCCCACGGCATCTCATTGTAATGATCCGTCTCGTCGTACATAAAACGGGCGTGCCAACTGATAAACGGCAGATAAAGATCGTGGTATTGCGGGTCCTCCCAGGTTTGTGCGACACCGCTGGTTAAAGAGTTCCACCAGCCCGAGACCCGCCCGGTGCTGGGTTCCGGTTCTGCTGCATGAGTTGGCGTGGTTAGCAATAACAGCCCTGTCCAGACCACTGCAAGAAACATCCGCATAGCGTGCTCCTGTGATGGGTAATGACCCATATTATTCTGTTTACGACGCAATTTTTCTCTTTATAGGTATCGCACTAGCAGTAATGCGCTGACAAGTTAAAGTCTAGCCGATGGCTGGCGCTTTTCTGGTAATCGCGAAAATTCATTGGCTGGTTTGTGGAGGGGATGAAGAGAAGGGAGGTGATGAGGGGCGCTGCACAGAGCGCCCGCTTAGCGAAATTACAAACCGCGTTGGTCCATCAAAACAGCCAGATCAACCAGACGATGAGAGAAAGCCCATTCGTTGTCGTACCATGCGAGGATCTTCACCAGATTGCCGCCGATGACCAGCGTAGACAGCCCGTCGATAATTGATGAACGTGGGTCACCCTGATAATCGCTCGATACCAAAGGCTCATCGCTGTAACCCAAGATATCTTGTAAGGGGCCTGAGGTTGCCGCTTTGCGAAATGCCGCGTTCACTTCTTCTACCGTCACATCACGTTTGAGCGTGACGGTCAGATCAACAATAGACACCACGGGCACAGGTACGCGCAGTGAATAGCCGGTCAGGCGTCCGTCCAACTCCGGGATCACTTTACCGAGCGCTTTAGCCGCACCGCTAGAATAAGGCACGATAGAAAGCGCAGCGGCACGGGCTCCGCGCAGATCTTTTTCCGGTTGATCGTGCAGGGCCTGGCTGTTGGTATAGGCATGGGTGGTGTTCATCAAACCATGTTCAATACCGAAGCTTTGGTGCAGAACCAGCGCTGCTGGTGCTAAACCGTTAGTTGTACAACTGCCGTTGCTGACCACTTTATGCAAGGCGGGATCGTATTTCTCATGATTGACGCCCATCACGACCGTGATGTCATCGTCTTTACCGGGCGCAGATAAAATCACCCGCTTTGCGCCGCCCTTGGTGATATGTACTTCGGCTTTGGCTTTGTCGGTGAAGAATCCGGTGGCTTCGATAACTAAATCAACCCCCACGCTGCTCCACGCAATTGCGCCCGGATCGCGTTCGGAGAAGACGTGAATGGTTTTACCATCCACCAATAACTGCCCTTCAGAGGCTTCAACACTGGCGGCCAAGGTGCCCTGCAGCGAGTCGTATTTCAGAAGATGAGCCAGGGTTTTGCTGTCGGTCAGGTCATTGATTGCCACCACCTGAAAGTCATTGCGACCCAGCGCGGCGCGCAGTACGTTTCTGCCAATGCGACCAAACCCATTAATGCCTACTTTGACCATGATGTGCTCCTCGGTGAGTTATCTGGTTCCAAAATAGTGCGTGGATCATTTGGCGTAAATGACAAATAACAATCAATTTAGGACATAGTGCGAGCGTGAAAACGCTCTCGATAATCTGAGGGTGTGAGTTGTAAATTTCTTTCAAACACGCGACGCAGGTTGAGGCTGTTGCCAAAACCCGTGGCGGTGGCGATTTGTTCAAGCTTATCCGAGCTTTGTTCCAGGTGTTGCCGTGCTACGTCGAGGCGGACTTCTTCCACATACTTGGCGGGGCTGATCCCGGTTTCACGGGTGAAAACGCGGGTAAAATTCCTTGGGCTCATGGCCACGTGCTCCGCCAACCTTTCAACAGATAAATCGCCGGACAGATTTTGCAGTATCCACGTTTGCAGGTCACGAATTGGGCCAGGCGAGCTGGCTTGGCTGAGCAGAAAACGGCTGAACTGAGACTGTCCTCCGGGGCGGCGCAGGAACATCACCAAGTCTTGGGCGACATCGCGCGCTAACGTGAAGCTGTGATCGTCTTCCACTAAAGCCAGCGTGAGGTCGAAGCCCGAACTGACGCCAGCGGAGGTCCAGATATTGCCGTCTTGAAGATAAATCGGGCCTTTCTCAACGTGGACACTGGGGAATTGAGCTTGCATCGCTTCCAGGAGCCGCCAGTGCGTGGTGGCACGGCGGCCATCAAGCAGACCGGCCTGAGCCAATAGCCACGCACCGCCGCAAATCGATACGATCCGCCGTGCATACGGCGCAGCCTGACGCAGCCAATTGACGACGATATCGCTTTCCTCAACGCTCATACCTTTGCCGGTGATCATAATGGTGTCACGCGGCAGGGTGGGATCAAGGTCAGTCAGACGGTGATCGGCCAGCAGATTTAGCCCCGACCCCCCATGGATCACGCGGTGCGCCTGGGTCGTGGCAATCGACACCTGATAAGGTGGATGCGCGGCATCCGTCGGCCTCAAGCGGTTGGCTTGCATCAGGATATCGGCAATGCCCGTAGGCTCGAATAACATGCCCCCTTCGGGGACGATAATCAAAAAGGTGTGCATGTCCTTAAAATACAAATTAGACAAAATAAGTCAAGTGAGGGGGCTGACTAGATTGATCGGTAGCGGGGGCTCTTGGGGCCAATGAAAAAGCAAAAAGCCCGCTTAGTTGCCTAAGCGGGCTTTTCTAAATATGGCTCCTCTGACTGGACTCGAACCAGTGACATACGGATTAACAGTCCGCCGTTCTACCGACTGAACTACAGAGGAATTGTGTGAACGGGGCGCATCATATCCAGCCGTGCAGATCGTGTCAACGCAAAATTGATTCTGGGGGTGCGACAGCTCATCATCTGAGCAAACTCAGTCCCGTTGTGGCTCGCTGTCCGCATATCAACGCTGCAAACGTGCCAGTGGGTTTTGTTTGTAGAAGCGGCAGAAATGCTCGTACAACTCAGGAAAGCGGTTGGCCAGCAGTTCAGGGGCACTGAAGAAGTACTCGGACAGCACGGCAAAGCACTCTGCCGGATCGCTGGCGGCGTAGGCATCCATGCTGGCTGCTTCTTCACCCACCATATCGATTTCATCCTGCAGGTTTTCCATCGCGGCGTGTAAATCGTATTCCCAGGCGGCGATATCGCGCAGCGGGATTGGGGGCACGCCGGTAGCGGTGCCGCCATTACGCATATCCAGTTTGTGCACCGCTTCATGGATCACCAGGTTGAAGCCGGAAAGGTCGAAGGAGTCTTGCACGTCTAGCCAGTTGAGTACGATAGGCCCCTGTTCCCAGCTTTGGCCCGCTTGTACCACCGGCCCGGAATGCACCAGACCAATATCATCCTGCCATTCATCTTCCACCACGAACGGGGTTGGGTAGAGCAGGACTTCGTTAAAACCGTCCAGGCATTCTGCCCCCAGTTCCATCACCGGCAACGCAAACAGCAGGGCAATACGCGCCTGCATCAGGGATGTCACTTCCAACCCTTGTAAAGGCACGATGCGTTTATTTTGCAAAATCTGGCTGGCAACCGCCACCAAACGCCGCTGCTCTTGCTCATCCAAAGGTGAGAGCAGGGGAATGGACAGGGCTTCCTGCCAGTCGGCAAACGTTTCCGCCTGCGCTTGATTTGCTTTCCACGGCCATTTAATCATTGCGTTGCTCTAAGGGTCACTGGAACATTCGGCTGGGGCTGATAATGTCAACATGCCGCAAAAGGGGGCACTATAGCAAGCGTTTCACGCAGAGCTGCCGGAGTGGCTGAACGCGACGGCCTTGCAAACCGTCTCAAGGCTACCCGCTATGCGGATTAAAACCTTGCTCTGCGCTACTATTCAATCACTTACGCTTAACTTTGTCTGTGACCAACGTCCCGAAGAATGGAAACGATAAATAAGCAATTTTATACCAATGGGTTTAATAGCGCTCAAGCGGTGATCCCCGCAGTAGCGCGGGGATCGGCATGCGCTACTTGGCCGCGGCTTCCTCTGCCTTTAGTATTTTGTGTAACTCATCCTTGATATGTAGCTTCTCTTTTTTCAAGCGAACCACCTCGTCAGAGTAGCCGTTGCCTGCAGGCCCTTCTAACCTGGAGATTTGGTGGTCGAGTTGGTTGTGCTTATCAAACAATGACTGGAAGCGGGGATGGCTTGATTTCAGGTGCGATATTAACTCACGGTATTCTGGAAACATACTCAAGCTCCTTTGAGTCAAACTGTACACTGGAGGGCTTCTCCACTTTCACTGTAACCCAGCGTGGATTTATTTAAAATGGCGCTAGCTAGCAAAAATAGATCCTGCTGTGCAGATTGATGACAGCGTGGCAATGTCGCTGAATGGGGATAGGGCGAGCATGCGCGACCGCTTAGCTTTCTGCGTGATTTTGCCAAATACCCGTGCGTAACGTTGCCGGAGAGAACTCAACGTTTCTGCCGCGCCAGCCCAGTGCCTGGCGAAAACGCCATGCACTGGTGATATCAAATCGCCAGTAGCGCTCGGCTCCTTCGACGGCTTCGTTTTCCGCCTGCCATAAGATCTGGGTTTCCCCTTGTAAATGTAGAATGTCCCCGCGTGCAAAATCGATAAACAACAGCGCCGCCCTCGGCTGTGCCAGCAGGTTTCCTAGCGTATTCATATAACGGTTACCGCGAAAATCCGGTATCCACAGGGTTTCTCCAGCCAGATGGATGAACCCCGGTTTACCGCCGCGATGCGAGATATCTACGCCACCTTGCGCTGAATCACCGTGGGCATAGCTGGCCACAAAGCAGGTATCCGCCTGTTGGATCAGTTGTCGGGCCTGATCGTCTAACGAACTCAACTGCTCAATGGGGGCGGCAACGCTCGGCTCGGCGAACAGCTCTCGCCGTTGAATGTACTGCGGACAGTTGCCAAAGCTTTGTTGCACCACAATCTCCAAGCGGTTTTTATCCGTGCGGCTAATGATGCCGTTGACCCGGTTGCGCCTGCGGTTACTGAAATCTAACCCTAATGCGCCGACAGGCTGCCCGGGATAGAGCGATGCCTGAGCGGGATCGTCCGCCCGGCGTGGCGAAACGATCCGCAAATGTGTTTCATCTGGCGAGCGCAAAAAGCCGGCAGGCCCACTGAACACCGTAGCAACCGGCCACTGCCGCTCATCCAGTGTGGCAACAAACAGGTAGGGCAGGTGAGCGAAGAACTCGCGATGTTGATCGGGCATGGCGGTATAGATATTCCCGCTCACCGCATCAAAACCGGCCAGATCCTGCGCCAACTGCTCATCGGGATGAAACATGGAGGGAGACATGTTATTGGCCTACAGCCTGGTCAGGCAGGGGTAACGCAGGCATGGGGAAGAACCCGGGTAGCGCGGCAATACGATCTAGCCAACGCTGGATTGCCGGGAAGGACTTGAGGGAAAGTCCACCTTCTGGGGCGGCCGCCACGTAGCTGTAACAGGCCAGATCGGCAATCGTTGGCAAAGACGTTGCCAAAAACTCGCGTTCTGCCAAATGTTGCTCTAACTGGGGTAGAAAGCGTGCGCCGATGGCTTGTGCAGACGGGTAGTTCTCTGGCGCAGAAAATTGCACCACCATCCGACAGGATGCGGGGCCATAGCGCACCTCTCCGGCCGCTTTGGAAAGCCAGGCTTGAACTTGGGCTGCTGCCAACGGATCTTCTGGCAACCAGTGGCTATCCGGCGCATAGCGTTTGACCAGGTACACCATGATGGCGTTGCTGTCGCTCAATACCTGCTCATCGGCCAGCAATACCGGGATTTGTCCAACGGGATTAAGCCTCAGGAACGCCTCGCTGCGGCGCACCGTGGCCGGGGCTTCGCAATACTCATAAGGCAGATCTAGCATCCGCAATAGCAACTCGACGCGGTGGCAATGGCCAGAGGCCGGAGTGCCGTATAGTTTCAACGTTTGCATGGTGAGTCTCCTTTATGGTCTTGCTGACCAGAATACTCTTGCGCCAGATGATGGGTATCCGGGAAGATGGCAATTGATAATTTCACTTGGCGGAATAATCTATGGATCGTTTGGACGAGTTGGCGATTTTTGTGGCGGTGATCCAGCAGGGGAGTTTGGCCGGTGCGGCCCGCAAGCTGCGCCGTTCCGCTCCGGCGGTAACCCGAGCTATCGCTGCTTTGGAGCAGCGGTTGGGGGCGCGGCTGGTGGAACGCACTACCCGGCGTCTGGCACCTACGGAGGCCGGTTTGCGTTTAGCCGAACGCGCGCGTGCTCTGTTGCATGACTATCAAGGTGCGCTAATGGATACCGCAGAGGCTCAACTGAGCGGACTGCTGCGTATTACTTCGCCGGTACAGTTTGGGCGCAAGCATGTGGCACCGATGGTGATGGCTTTTCTCGAACGTTACCCGCAAATCCACATCGACATGCAGTTAAATGACCGCAATCTGGAGCTGATCGATGAAGGGCTGGATGTGGCGGTGCGCATCGGGCATTTGCAGGATTCCTCCAAGGTGGCGCGTAAGCTTGGAGAGGTGACACGCATCGCCGTGGCTAGCCCAGCCTATCTGGCGCAACGAGGGGAGCCGCTGGAACCGGCGCAGTTGAGCGATCATGACACTATTGTCGGCACTTTACGTCCGACGTCAGGTGAATGGCGCTTTGGGCCTGACGAAAACGGTGAGCGAGTACGTTTGACGCCACGCTTGTTGTTGAACGAGGTGGAAACTCAACTGTTGGCGGTGCGGGCAGGCAAGGGGATCGCAAGGCTACTGTCTTATCAGGTGGCGGACGATCTGGCCAATGGTACGCTGGTGCGGCTGCTGGCCGCCTACGAGCCCATGCCAGTGCCAGTGCAACTGGTGGCGAATAACGTGCAATACATGCCGCTGAAGGTGCGTACCTTTTGGGATTACGCTTATCAGCACCTCAGCCAAATTGCGCAAATACAACCGTCTCGCCCGTAGGGGCGAGGCATGCTGCGCACACTTATCTTTTATCCTCAATTTATTTTCGAGTTTCATGGATGAAACTTTAAAATAACCTCTAAATGTTTAACCAGTGAAACTTATTGCCGGAAAAAATAAATTTATCTCGCCGAACACGCATTGCCGCATGCGCTGTCTTGACAATATTTTAACATGTTGCTAATAGTTAACTCACATCTTAAATAATAAACAAAGTTTAATATATGAAACTTTTAGCGGGCAGTTACGATAACGCAACGACGGTGGCTGATGAAAACGAGATCCTGCTCTCATTTCAATCACGCAGTCAGCGAGTTTACCAACAGCAACGCCATGAGTTGAATATGGCTTATGGGGATGCGCCGCGTGAAGTTTTTGACTGGTTTTATTCAACTGAAGAATATAAAGGCACGATAATATTTATTCACGGCGGCTATTGGCAGTTTTGTGATAAGCAGGATTTTGCTTTTATTGCCAGCATGCCATTGTCATTAGGTTTTGATGTGGTACTGGTGGAATATACCCTGGCGCCAGCGGCTAACTTGGCCGATATTTGTCAGCAAATTGGGGGCGCGCTGGATGTCATCGAGCGGCGGCTGAAGCCGCGTGGCGATAAACCGGTTTATCTCACAGGTCATTCTGCCGGTGGACATTTGGCAGCATATTGGCAACACCATCCGCGGGTGCAGGCGGTGTTTCCCATCAGCGGCATTTTTGAGTTACAGCCGCTGCTGGCGAGCTACGTAAACCAGCAGCTAAAGCTGACCACCCAGCAGATAGAGGCCTTAAGCCCGGCGCGTAATATACCGCTATCTTTGAAGCCCATGGTGCTGTTTTACGGCGCGGCGGAACTGCCGGAGCTGATTGGGCAATCGCTTTATTATTATTCCGCATTGCGGGCGCAGGGGCTGCCGGTTAGCCGTTATGCGCTCCCCGGTGCTAATCATTACAGTGTGCTGGATGCGGTCTTTGCCGCTGATGGCGCTCTGCACCGTTTCCTGCTTACCGATGGAGAGTATCTTGATGCGCACAGTCATTGAAACCGGCCTGCCGGAGATCGGGCAACCTTTTTCCTGGGCGACCAAAGGCGGCGGGATGTTATTCACCGCCCATGGCCCGGTCCACCAGGATGGCACTATTGAAACCGGCGATCCGGAAAAACAAATTACGCTGACGTTTGATAATTTAGCCACCACGCTGAAGGCCGCCAATAGCCATAGCGATAATGTATTACAGGTTATTGTTTATCTTACCGATGTTAATGACGTTAAACTGCTCGATAAAATCTATCAACAGTATTTTAATTATCCGTATCCCAACCGCTCAACGGTGATTGTTGATAAATTGGTGGTGCCAGGAATGAAAATAGAAATCACCGTTAGCGCCACAGCGTAATTAAATCTTCATAAAATAATATTCACCTGCTGATTCATTACATAATGAGTTAAGGATAATCTATGTTCGCACATATTACCCCGTCAACGCCCGATCCTATTATGTCACTGATGGAAGCCTATATGCAGGATGCTAATCCGCAAAAGGTTAACTTGGGTATAGGCCTGTATTACGACCATCAGGGTAATATTCCCTTGATGCAGGCCGTACATATTGCCGAACAGCGTTTACTGGAACAACAGCGGCCACATACTTACCCGCCAATCGAAGGTTCTGCACTGTTTGCCCGCCAGATCCAGACGCTGCTGTTTGGTGAACCGGCGGACCGTATTGCTACGGTACAAAGTGTGGGTGGCTCTGGCGCACTGAAACTGGGTGCCGATTTTATTTATCACTATCTGGCGCGCCGCGAAATCTGGGTTTCCGATCCTACCTGGGCCAACCACTGGGCGATCTTCGAAGGGGCTGGCTTGAAGGTGAATACCTACCCGTATTTTGACGATGCGTCTGGCCAACTGCGTTTGGAAGCCATGCTCGACATGCTTTCCACTTTGCCGGAGGGGGCAGTGGTATTGCTGCATCCGTGCTGCCATAACCCCACCGGCACCGATCTCAGCCCGGCGCAATGGCAAAGGGTGATCGATGTGGTGCAACAGCGTCGGCTACTGCCTTTCTTTGACATCGCGTATCAAGGCTTTGGCGATGGGCTGGACGAAGACTGCTTCGCGCTGCGGGCGATGTTGAAAACCGACGTGGATTTTCTGGTCAGCAACTCCTTTTCCAAGAACGTGGCGCTGTATGGCCAGCGTTTAGGGGGGCTATCGGTGCGCTGCGCTACGGCCGAGGCGGCGGCGAACGTAAAAGGTGCATTGAAGACGCTGATCCGCCGCAGTTATTCCTGCCCACCGACTCACGGTAGCCAGATTGTGGAAACCCTGATGGCAGACCCGCAGCTATACCAACAGTGGGCCAGTGAGTTGACCACCATGCGTCAACGCATCAAACAGATGCGCGTTGGCCTGGCTGCTGGCCTGGAGCAGGGCGGTACCACGCTGGACTACACCCGCATTCGCGATCAAAAGGGCATGTTCAGCTACACCGGGTTGAATGAACGCCAGCTCGGTCAACTGCGGCAGCAATATTCCATTTATCTGGTGGCGCCCGGCAGGATGTGTCTGCCTGGCCTGAACCAGCAAAACCTGGACTATGTGACCGCCGCCATCCTTGACGTTACCCGTACCGCATAGAAAAGGTGAGCAACCATGAAAGATGCGAAACGTTTTGACGCTATCGCCCAGCGGCAGGATGGGCTGAAAAAGCACCTGACCGCCGGGCAGATGTCGATGCTGGCGATCGGTGGGGCCATCGGTACCGGCCTGTTTCTGGGGAGTGCTTACGCGATCCAGATGGCTGGGCCAAGCGTATTGCTGAGCTATTTCATCGGCGGGGTGATTGCGCTGCTGCTGATGGGATGCCTGGCGGAAATGACCTCCGAGCACCCAACCCCAGGATCGTTCGGCGATTATGCAGAGTTCTATCTCAGCCCGCTGTTTGGCTTTCTGGTGCGCTATTCCTATTGGTCTTGCGTGGTGTTGGCGGTGGGCACCGAGGTGACCGCCATCGGCATGTATATGCAGTTCTGGTTCCCAGGTACGCCGATCTGGCCGTGGGTGCTGTTGTTCTCGGCGGCGGTGATCGTCGTCAACGTGGTTGGGGTCAAGTCTTTTGGCCAGGTGGAGTACGCCCTCTCTACCGTCAAGGTGGTGGCCATTTCAGCGTTTATCATGATTGGCATCGGCATCCTGGCGTTTTCCGCCAACCCGACCTTCGGCATCCGTAACTTCACCGACAACGGTGGCTTCTTCCCGTTCGGGGTGAAAGGCATGTGGTTTGCGGTGATCGTATCGATATTCAGCTATCTGAGTATTGAGATGATCGCGGTTGCCGCAGGGGAAGCGAAAAACCCGGTGGTTGCCGTGAAAAGCGCGTTTAAAGGCACTATTCTGCGGTTGTTTATCTTCTATATGATGTCGATAGCGCTGATGCTGGCCATCGTACCGTGGCGGCAGTCTGGCACTGGTGAAAGCCCGTTCCTGGTGGCGATGAACGTGATCCATCTACCTGCCGCCGCCGGGATCTTTAACTTTGTGGTACTGATTGCTGCACTGTCTGCCATGAACAGCCAGCTGTATATCACCACCCGCATGATGTTTTCACTGTCCCGTGCCGGGCAGGCTCCGGCGGCGCTGGGGCGGCTTAGCAAACGGGGGATTCCGGTCAATGCGTTGGCGCTCTCCTGCGTGGGGATTATTGTCTCTATCGTGCTGAGTATTGCCGCTCCAGAGCAATCGTTCGCGGTGATGATGTCGATCTCGGTGTACGGTGCCTGTTTCACCTGGCTGATGATCTTTGTTACCCACCTGTTCTTCCGCCGCCAGCATACGCAGACGCACCTCAAGTTCCGCATGTGGGGTTATCCTTACTTTACCTTGGCGGGGGCGCTCCTGATGGCTGGCTTGATGATAACCACGTTGTTCACGGACTTCTTTAGAATGACGCTGTGGTTTGGCATTCCCTTCACCGCGCTGCTAGTCGCCATCTATTTTTACAGTCGACGAGGGCAGGCATCGGTTGCAGCTGAAGCACCGGTACAGAGTTTGGAGTAATGTTGACCGGGCTGCGGCCCGGCCAAGCACTAAAGCTGGCTTTTGGGGATGATGTGGTCGCCGAAGTTCAGACGTTGGCGGCCTGGCTCTGGTTCAGAGAGAGGGGCCACTTCTTTCAGGCTGTTTTTGCAGCGTAGGACCAGCTCTTGATACTGGAGTGTGCCAGTGCGTTTCCAGGCTAATTCCTGTTCGGTCAGTTCGCGGATCACCCTTGCCGGGCTGCCAATCACCAGTTGGTTGGCGCCAATCTCCGCGGCGGCCTTGACGAAGGAACCCGCGCCGACGATGGAGTTCTCACCAATGACCGCACCGTCCATGATGATGGCATTCATGCCGATCATCGCGTTACGGCGTACGCGGCAGCCATGGAGTATGGCGCTGTGGCCGATATGCCCATCTTGTTCCACTATCGTGTCCTGCAGCGGGAAGCCGTGCATCACGCAGTTATCCTGCACGTTGGCACCGTCTTCGACCACAATGCGCCCAAAGTCGCCGCGCAGGCTGGCATTGGGGCCGATGTAGACGCCTTTGCCGATAATCACGTCGCCAATCAGGACCGCAGTGGGGTGAACATAGCTGCTGGGATCGACCACCGGCGTCAAGCCGTCAATCTGATACACGGGCATAGCGCAAACTCCTCAAAATGTAGTGGGATCGCGCGGCAGTCCGCCAAAGCGGCGATAGTAACCGGCACTGGGTGCAGGTAAGGTGCCGATGGAGGTTTCTGCCAAAGCGCTGACATATTCCGTCGCGGCGCGATCCACTCGCTGATAGATATTGATGCACAGGTTGCGGGCGATTTGGCCCTCCCATTGAGCGGGTAACAGGGCATCTGGCAGCAGAGGATCTTTCAACACCACGCGGCGGAAAAAGTGGATTAATAATAGCTTAATCTGAAAGCATCGCAGGGGCGTCAGTTCTTGTTCGTCGGCTTCGCGCAGTAAGGCCATCAACGGGCGGAAGGAGACGATAAACTCATGGTAGTAACCGGCCACCTCGCTCAACGACCAGCAGTTGGCGACCATTTGGCGCAGCGTCTGTTCGGAACGGTTATAGGGATAGTCGGCACGGAAGTAGATCACCTGTTCACTGGCGTTGAGCTCGCCGAGCAGGGCGGCGACGTCGGTTTGCGCATGAGTGGGGGCGGCCATCAGGTTATTGGCGATCTGGCCAAAGCCCAGCCAGCCCAGATCTTTTTTCAGCCGCGCACGCTCGGTTTTTTCCGCACTTTCCAACAGCAGTAGCTCCCACTTGCCGTCCCACTGTGGCTGTTCGCTGAGGTAGATTTTGGATTCGGCATGGCGAAACTGGCGCATACCCTGTTCGGTAACGCGGTAATAGCTGCGCCGCCCGATCTTCTCTACGTCCAGCCAACCCTCTTTTTGCAAACGAAACACTGAGGTACGCACGAAACGATCGCCGAAGCCCAAGGCTTCCAGCAGTGCGCTCAAGCTGCCCAGCCACACCTCACCACCGCGATGGCTCAGCGCATCACCGTAGAGTGAGATGATCAGCGAGGTGCCGCTGATCGGTTGGGCACTTAACGCATGGCGGATAAAGTCGTCCAGTTTATGTTCCATATTTTTCCCTGGGTAAGCCTTTGCTGAGACACGACATTAGCATAAACGACAAAGGCTTGCCCCTCACCCCAACCCTCTCCCACAGGGAGAGGGAGCTGATAGCCCCTGCCCGTTTGGAAGTAAAGCGATAATCTAAGCTAACTCGAACAGTTCAGAGAGGGAGCTGGTAGCCTCTGCCCGTTTGGAAATAAAGCGATAATCTAAGCTAACTCGATCGCTTCCTAATCCCAAGTGGGTCACTCTACTTTCAAGCACACTCGATCGCCTTCTCATTCATGGTGGGTCACTCTACTTTCAAGCATACTCGATCGGTCCCCTCTCCTTTGGGAGAGGGTTAGGGTGAGGGGAAAAATCACCTTGGTCGCAGATCGATCACCCGCTGGGCCTTGCCTTCCGAGCGAGGAATATCGCCACAGTTGGCAATGCTGACGTCGGTGCTGACCCCGACTATCGATTTGATATGGTGACGCAGTTGGTGGCAGATATCGCAACGCTGCTGGTGGCTGAGCATAAGCGCCGACTCTTTCAGTTCCACCCGTACCGCCAAGGTATCCAGATGCCCGGCACGGCTCACCTGCAGTTGATAATGCGGCGACAGATGCTCGAACTGCATAATCTGTTCTTCCACCTGTGACGGGAACACGTTCACGCCGCGAATGATCAGCATATCGTCGGAACGGCCGGTGATTTTGCCCATCCGGCGCATGTTGCGGGCATCCCCTGGCATTAGGTGGGTGAGGTCGCGCGTGCGATAGCGGATCACCGGTAGCGCCTCTTTGGTCAGCGTGGTGAAAACCAGTTCGCCATGCTCGCCGTCAGTTTGTGTCGCGCCTGTCTCCGGGTTGATGATCTCTGGCAGGAAGTGGTCTTCCCAGATGGTCGGGCCGCCGCCGCTTTCGGCACACTCCATCGCCACGCCTGGCCCCATCACTTCGGAAAGGCCGTAGATATCCAGTGCCTTGATCCCCATGCGTGACTCGATTTCATGGCGTAGAGATTCTGTCCAGGGTTCTGCACCAAACACGCCCAAACGCAGGGAGCAGTTGCGTGCATCGCCGCCCATTTTGCGTTCCAACTCGTCGATCAGCGTCAGGCAGTAGGATGGAGTCACCATGATCACGTCGGGTTTGAAATCCAGGATCAGCTGCACCTGCTTCTCCGTCTGGCCGCCGGACATCGGGATCACCGTCGCACCCAGGCGTTCTGCGCCATAGTGTGCACCCAGCCCGCCGGTAAACAGGCCGTAACCGTAGGCAACGTGGATTTTGTCTTTGGCCGTGGCCCCGGCAGAGCGCAGGCAGCGGGCGACAATATCGGCCCAGTTATCGATATCCCGCTGGGTATAACCGACTACCGTCGGGCGGCCTGTGGTACCAGATGAAGCATGAATGCGTACCACCTGTTCCATCGGCACGGCAAAGGTGTCGAACGGATAGTTGTCACGCAGATCCTGCTTGGTGGTGTAGGGGAACAACGCCAGATCGCTCAGTTGCTTCAGATCGCTCGGGTGAACGCCGGCCTGATCGAACTTGCGCTGATACATAGGTACGTTGTTGTAGGCATGGTGCAGGGTCCATTGCAGGCGTTCCAGTTGTAATGCTTCGATTTCGTCGCGTGAAGCAAATTCAATCGCGTCGATGGGCCGTGGATTTGTAGTCATCTTTTTAGCCTCGCAGGTGTTAGACACGCTCAATAATCATGGCAATGCCCTGACCGACGCCAATGCACATGGTGCACAGTGCGTAGCGGCCAGCGCGACGTTCCAGCTCAAACAGGGCGGCCAGCGCCAGGCGCGCACCGCTCATGCCCAATGGATGGCCAAGCGCGATGGCACCCCCGTTGGGATTGACCCGTTCGGCATCATCCGGCAGACCAAGCTGGCGCAATACCGCCAACGCCTGTGCGGCGAATGCTTCGTTAAGTTCAATGACGTCCATCTGCGCCAGGCTTAACCCGGCAATTTCCAGGACTTTGCGGGTCGCGGGCAGCGGGCCGATCCCCATCAATCGTGGCTCCACGCCGCAGGTGGCGGTGGCGACAATGCGTGCCCGTGGCGTCAGACCTTGCTGCAAGGCCATGGCTTCGGAAGCGACAATCAGCGCCGCCGCACCGTCGTTGACGCCAGAGGCATTGCCAGCCGTGATACAGCCCGGCTGACGGAACGGCGTTTTCAGTTTCTGTAACTGCTCCAACGTGGTTTCTGCACGCGGATGTTCGTCTTCGCTGAACTGAGTAATGGCCCCTTTTTTGCCGCTGAGGCTCACCGGGATAATTTCCTGTGCCAGGATCCCCCGCTGTTGTGCCAGAGCGGTGCGCTGCTGGCTGCGCAGGGCAAAGGCATCCTGATCGGCACGACTGATGCCAAACTGTGCCGCGACGTTTTCGGCGGTTTCCGGCATGGAGTCGGTACCGAAAGCTTCATGCATCAGTGGGTTAACAAACCGCCAGCCGATAGTGGTGTCAAACAGCTGTGCCTGGCGGCTGAACGCGCTGTCTGCCTTACCCATTACCAGCGGGGCACGGGTCATGGATTCGGCTCCTCCGGCCAGGACCAGGTTGGCCTCTCCGGCCTTGATGCTGCGGGCCGCCATTGCCAACGCATCCAACCCTGAGCCGCATAGCCGGTTGATGGTGGCACCGGAAACGTTTTGCGGCAGCCCGGCCAGCAGCGCCGCCATACGTGCCAGATTGCGGTTGTCTTCCCCGGCCTGATTGGCGCAGCCGAGGATCACGTCATCCACCCGCGACCAATCCACATTAGGGTGGCGCTCTAGCAGAGCACGCAGCGGTAGGGCAGCTAAATCGTCAGCCCGCACGTTTGCCAGTGCGCCGCCGTAACGGCCAATCGGCGTGCGGACGCCGTCGCAAATAAAGGCCTGGTTCATGGCTGCTCTCCCAAAATGCTGTGGCCCAACCGATGGGCGCGGCCACGGAACCAGGCGACGGTTTTCCCCAGTTGGTTAACGATCTCAACGTCGTATAATCCGGTGGTTTTACCCTGATGGCGCACTTCCGCGCATGCGGTTAGGCGGTCGCCTGCCAGCGCAGGGCGGATAAAATCGATGGTGCAGCCAGAAGCGACCGCCGCCAGCCCCTGACTGTTGCAGGCATAAGCAAAGGCGGTATCTGCCAGGCTGAACAGTTGGCCACCGTGACAGGTCTGGTGGCCATTGAGCATCTGTGGGCCGACGGTCATGCTGACTTTGGCCATGCCGGCATCCACGGCATCGATGCGCATATCCATTGCCTGTGCGCAGGTATCTTGGCTAAACATCTGTTCGGCGCAACGCTGGGCCAGCGCGCGGGGAGTGTTGGCATTCATCAGCATTTGGCTCCTGAATAATGGGAGGCATAACGGCGCAGCAGCGGCATTGGGCGATAGCGGGGTTCCGCGTAATAACGTTGCAGGTTTTCCAGCGTGGTGAGAATTTGTTGCCAACCGAGCTTGCTGCCCCAAGCCAACGGACCTTGCGGGTAGTTGACGCCAAACCGCATGGCATCGTCGGTATCGGCGGCATTGGCCACGCCTTTATTCACCACGTCCAGGGCTTCATTAGCCAGCATGGCGACGGTGCGCATCACCAGCAGGCCCGGATAATCAGGCAGGCGGATCACCTGTTTACCCAGCGATTGCAGCAGGCGGATGACCTTGGCCGTGTGCGGCACCGCGTTCTGCTCGGCGCTGCTGATGGCGATAACGGGGGCGTGCTGATAGTTGACGGACAGGTCGAACAGAACCACGGGCGATCCGATTTCTTCGGCGACTTGGCTTGCCGTTTTACCATTTGTTAACATAAATGTAACTTCATCGACCCGCGCAAACGGACTGGTCTGGCCAGAATGTTTGATCGCCGCCGCATTTCCCGTCAGCAACTGTGCAAACTCACCGATGGCCGACCAGTCGCCGTGCAACGTGACGGAATGAGGCAAGTCAGCCGTTACCGCCGAAGCAAAAGTTGCTGACGGTACGGCCTGCTCACTGCCATAGCGGTAGAAACCCCGGCCACTCTTGCGGCCCAAATGCCCGGCAGCCACCAGTTCCTGTTGCACCAGCGAAGGAGTAAAACGGCTGTCCTGATAGAAAGCGTGATAGACCGACTCGGTGACGGCATAGTTGACGTCTTGACCGATAAGGTCGGTTAGTTGCAATGGTCCCATGGCGAAACCACCGGCATCACGCAGTACGGCGTCAAGGGTGGCCGGATCGGCAATCTGTTCTTCCAGCGCGCGCAGGGTTTCGCCGTAGAAAGGTCGGGCTACGCGGTTGACGATAAAGCCTGGCGTAGAACGGCACACGACGCTGTGTTTACCCCAATGCTGAGCCAAGACTTGCAGGCAGCTCAGCGTTTCCGGGCTGGTTTCCAGCCCTCCGACGATCTCCACCAGTTTCATTAGCGGAGCCGGGTTGAAGAAGTGCAGGCCCGCCATGCGCTGCGGGTGCTGAAGCGCGCTAGCGATGGCGGTAATAGAGAGTGAAGAGGTATTGCTGGCAAACAGCGTATCGGTGGAGCATATCGCCTCCAGATCGCGAAAAAGGCTCTGTTTGATCGCCAGCTTTTCCGCCACCGCTTCGATCACCAGGCTGCAGTCGGCCAGATCGCTCAACGAGCCAGTCAACTGAATATGTCCCAGCAGGGTTTCGGTGCTGTGGGCATCGGCTTTACCTGCCTCGACCCGTTTGCGTAGGCGTTGCTCGAGCTGTTCCAGCGCGCGGGAGGCAGCGGGCAGGGCGATATCGAACAGCTTGACCTGATGCCCTGCCGCAGCGGCTACCTGGGCAATACCGATCCCCATGGTTCCAGCACCAATCACGGCCACCGTTGCGGAGGTGGCTAGGGTATTTATCGCCATCTTCTCTCTCATGGCTATTTCCCGCTGAAGTTCGGTGAACGTTTGGCGAAGAAGGCGCTGACGCCTTCGCGATAGTCTTCACTACGGCCACCCAGGCGCTGTAAATCGCGCTCTAAATCGAGCTGCTGGTCGAGCGTATTGCTGGCCGAGCTGTACATGGCTTTTTTAATCAGCCCCAGGCCGTAGGTAGGTTGGGTAGCAAGCTGTTTGGCCATGCTCTGGGTGTGGCCGGCCAGCTCGGCGGCAGCCACGACCTGCCAGATCATTCCCCACTCCAGCGCCTGCTGAGCGCTGATTTTGTCCCCCAGCAGCGCCATACCCATGGCTCGCGCATGCCCGGCCAGGCGGGGCAGATACCAACTGCCGCCGGAGTCTGGCACCAGGCCCAGTTTGCAGAAGGATTGGATGAAGTTGGCGTTGTCGGCGGCCACCACGATGTCGCAGGCCATTGCCAGCGCGGCACCCGCTCCGGCAGCAACGCCGTTAACCGCGCAGACGATCGGCTTGGGTAGCGCGCTCAGGCGGCGGATCAGCGGGTTGTAAAAACGTTCTACGGACAGCCCAAGATCCGGAGGAGCCTGATCCACACTGACGTTACGATCGTTCAGATCCTGCCCGGCGCAGAAGCCACGCCCGGCACCGGTGATCAGCACGCAACGCACGCTGTCATCGCGTTCGGCTACGGTCAGCGCCTCGCTGAGCTGGTGGTGCATTTCATCGTTAAAGCTGTTGAGCCGGTCGGGGCGATTCAGGGTAATGGTCAACACCCCGGCTTCGATGTGGCTAAGAATTAATGCGTTTTCCATAAATCAGCGCCCTTGATAGTTCGGTGTGCGTTTTTCGAAGAAGGCGGCAATGCCTTCCCGGCGATCTTCGGTAGCGGCCAGAGTGACGAACTGCTGGCGTTCCATCTGCAAGCCTTGGCTTAGGCTGGTTTCCTGTGCCTGTTTTAGTGCCTGTTTGGCCGCGCGCAGCGCCAGCGGTGCCTGTTGGCTGATGCGGTGGGCCAGTTGTTGAGTACGCTCCAGCGTTAATGCGTCGACACAAACCTCGCTTACCAGCCCGGCTTGCAGTGCGCAGCGGGCGTCGATGGCTTCACCGGTCAGCACCATTTGATAGGCGCGGGACTTGCCCACGCTGCGGATCAGGCGTTGGGTACCACCGGCGCCGGGGATCAGGCCTAAAGTGATTTCCGGCAGGCCGAAGCGGGCGCTTTCGCCGCAAAGGGTAATGTCGCAGGCCAGAGCGAGCTCACAGCCAGCACCGAGCGCGTAACCGTTGACCGCCGCCAGCAAGGGTTTGCTGAACTGAGCCAACCGCTGCCATAGCAAAGGGCGGTGATCGAGCTGGGTAGCGGCGACATCCTGCTGCTGTAATTCGCGCAGATCGGCACCGGCAGCGAAGAACCGGGCGGCACCGGCGATCACCACCGCACCGACGTCGGCATCGCTGTCGGCCTGTTCCAGTTGATAAACCAACTGCTCCAGGCAGGCAGTGCTCAACGCATTGCGGGCATCGGGGCGGTGCAGCGTCAGTGTGACCACGCGTTGCTGCTGTTCGCGCAGGATCCAAGGGGTTTCCATCGTCGGCTCCTAAACGTCAAAATCCAGCACCACGCCTTCACCGCGTGGCCAGGACTGGCAGCTCAAGACATAGCCTGCCGCCAGTTGATCCGGCTCCAGGCTGTAGTTGATCGCCATATCCACCTCACCAGCCTTCAGTTTGCATTTGCAGGTGGCGCAGACGCCGCCTTTGCAGGCGTAGGGCAAATCGGCCCCCTGACGTAATGCGGCATCCAGAATGCTGTCATCCTCGCTGCCGACGTCGATTTTGAGGCTGCGGCCATCAAGCCGGATCTCTACCTGAGTCGCGTTGCGGCTGCCTGCATTGGCAGGCCGGGCGACGATGCCGCTGGTGTTGAAACGCTCGCTGTGAATACGCCCGGCAGGCATACCGGCCAGCTCCAGCACGGTATGCGCGTCGTCCATCATCGCTTCCGGGCCGCAGATAAAGGCGTGGTCGAACTCGTTGAAGTCCACCAACGTGTTACCCAGCGCGGTCAGGTGGTCACGATCGATGCGGCCACTGAGCAGCGGGCTGTCGAGATTTTCCTGGCTAAAGAGATACAGCGGCTGGAAGCGCTGTGGATAACGGTTTTTCAGATCCGAGAGGGCTTCTTTAAACATCACCGAGCGGCTGGTGCGGTTGCCATAAATCAGCGTGAACTGGCTGTTGGGTTCCAATTGCAACGTCGCCTTGATGATCGATAGCATCGGCGTGATGCCGGAGCCAGCGGCGATCGCCAGATAGTTGCCCTGGGTTTGTGCCTGCGGCTGGTAGCCAAAGCGGCCCTGCGGCAGCATCACTTCCAACTCGTCACCCACCTGCAGGCTTTGGTTGATAAACGAAGAGAAACGCCCCTGATGGATCGCCTTGATGCCGATTTGCAATACGCCGTCCTGCGGTGCGCTACAGATGGAATAGCAGCGACGCAGTTCTTCGCCGTTGACCCGCGCCTTGAGCGTCAGGTGCTGGCCGGGGGTATAGCCGTAATGGGATTTCAGTTCGTCCGGGACGCGCAGCGTGATGGCTACGGCGTCCGGCGTTTCGCGCTCGATGGCTGCGACATTCAGGCGATGAAAGACCGTCATGGTTTTCAGTGCTCCTAAATACATTTGAAATAGTCGAACGGTTCCCGGCATTCGCAGCAGCGGTAAAGCGCTTTGCAGGCGGTGGAACCGAACTCGCTGATCTTTTCCGTGTGCTCGCTGCCGCAACGGGGGCACTGCACCGGGCCATGGGCTAAAGGCTTCTCACAGGTTTGCCCCTGTGGTGGTGCCACGCCGTATTCACGCAGGCGTTGGCGAGCATCTGCATTCATCCAGTCGGTGGTCCAGGCCGGGCTGAGGCTGATGGTGATCTTCACCGGGCTGAAACCTGCCTCGTTCAGCGTCTGTTCAATGGCGTTGAGCAGGTACTCGGTCGCCGGGCAGCCGGAATAGGTTGGGGTAAAGGTGATGTGCCAGCCTGCACCATCGCGCTCCACGTCACGTACCATGCCCAGATCGGTAATGGACAGTACCGGCAGTTCGGGATCGCTGATCTGCTGTAAGCAGTGCCAGATCTGCGGGATCTCGGCCGGTTGCAGTCGGGTGATATTCATCATTGCTTCTACCAGCTACAGTTCGGGTAAGCGCGTGGCAGAAACTGCATCTCTGCCAACATTGGGCCGAGGTGTTCAGTGTGCCGCCCTTGCTTGCCGCCGTGGCGAAATGCCTGCTCGGTGGGCAGCGCGAGCGTGGCCTGTTGCAGCGTATCGTTCACCATCGCCTGCCACGGTGCCTGCAATTGGCGTGGATCGACGGCAATACCCCGTTCGGCCAATTGCAGCTCAATCTCGTCGGCGTGGAACAGCTCGGCGGTGAAGCGCCACAGATCGTTTAATGACTGCTGGATCTTCTGGTGGCTGATTTCACTGCCGTCACCCAGGCGGATCATCCAGCCGTGGCTGAAACGCAGGTGATAATCCGCTTCCTTCAGCGATTTGGCGGCGATGGCGGCCAGTTGGCCGTCTTTGCTGCGGCTCAATTCCCGGTGCAGCAGCACGTGGTAGGTATCGAGCAAGAACTGGCGTACCAGCGTGTCGTTAAAGCCGCCGTTGGGCTGTTCTGCCAACAGCAGGTTGTGGAATTCACGTTCGTCGCGGCCGAAGGCCAGGCTGTCTTCGCTGTGCTGCGGGCCGGAAAGCTCGGCGGCATAGGCCAGAAAATTGCGCGCCTGGCCCAGCAGATCGAGGCCAATATTGGCCAGTGCCAGGTCGATCTCCAGCTCAGGAGCATGACCACACCAAGCGCACAGGCGCTGTGCCAGAATGAGCGGTGTATCGCCCAAGCGCAGGGCATAGCTGATTGTTGCTGCGTTACTCATCGTCATGGCCTGCCTCTACATGTTCTTGATGCCGTCGGGGATGGTGTAGAACGTGGGATGACGGTAGATTTTGTCGTCGGAAGGATCGAAGAATGCCGCCCGATCCTCCGCTTGAGAGGC
The DNA here is from genome assembly GCF_019968685.1 of Serratia sp. JSRIV006. Lineage (NCBI taxonomy): Bacteria > Pseudomonadati > Pseudomonadota > Gammaproteobacteria > Enterobacterales > Yersiniaceae > Serratia > Serratia sp. JSRIV006. Next base: position 3,506,369 of record NZ_CP074137.1, on the reverse strand, counting down.
GATCAGATGGCAGGATTGCACCACCCAGATCGAACAGCCCTCACTGCGTCGGGTGTAGGCATCGCGGGCGTTTTCCAGCGCCATCTGATCGTCTGCAGCATGCAGGCTGCCCACGTGGCGATGGGCCAAACCCTGCTTGCTGCGGATAAACACTTCATACAACGGCCATTCGGCGTGAGTCATTTTTCTCTCCTCGATTAAGCTGCATTTGCCGCGCGTTTGCTGGCATGTGCCATGGCACCATCCCGTACCCAACTGCCTTCGTCCCAGGCTTTACGCTTGGCTTGCAGGCGTTCGTGGTTGCACTGCCCACGCCCCTGGATCACGTCGTGCAGTTCTGCCCAGTCGATCTCGCCAAAGCGGTAATGTCCGCTGGCTTCATCCCATGCCAAATCGGCATCGGGGGCGGTCATGCCCAGGGCTTCCAGTTGCGGTACGGTGTTGTCGATAAACTTCTGCCGCAGCTCGTCATTGCTGTGGCGTTTGATTTTCCAGGCCATGCTCTGTGCGCTGTGGGGGGAATCGCTATCGTTGGGGCCAAACATCATCAGCGCTGGCCACCAGAAGCGGTTGATGGCGTCCTGTAACATGGCCTTTTGCGCTTCGCTGCCCTGGGCCATCACCATCACGGCTTCATAGCCTTGACGCTGGTGGAAGCTCTCTTCTTTACAGATTTTCACCATCGCCCTGGCATAGGGGCCGTAAGAGGCACGGCACAGAGCTACCTGATTGACGATGGCGGCACCGTCGACCAGCCAGCCGATCACGCCAATGTCAGCCCAGTTCAGCGTTGGATAGTTGAAGATCGAGGAGTACTTCATCTGACCGGCGAGCATCTTTTGGTAGATATCCTGGCGGGTGCAGCCGAGGGTTTCCGCCGCGCTGTACAGATAAAGACCGTGCCCGGCCTCATCCTGGACTTTCGCCAGTAACACCGCTTTGCGCCGTAGGGAAGGGGCGCGGGTCAGCCAATTGGCTTCAGGCAACATGCCGACCACTTCGGAATGCGCATGTTGGCCGATTTGCCGGATCAGGTTGCGGCGATAGGCATCCGGCATCCAGTCTTTGGCTTCGATGGAGATATCGGCGGCGATCTTGTCGTCAAAGTGCTGCTGAAATTGTGCGTCAGTTGTCATACTTGCCTCTTGGTGATTCATGTTTTTCACATTAAAACCAAAAATGTGAATCACTTTAACTAACCGTAAAGTTACAAGTTGATAACAGCAAGATCAAATGCAAATACTGTGATTTTGCGATGGCTATCACAATGTATTTTGTTATTTTGTTGATTTTAATGATTATTTGTTTTTCTGGGTTATCGATCAAGTTGGCGTTAACGCACCGGTTTGATGATTTTGTTTTGCTTTTGTTAAATTTTAACCTGGCGCAGAGTGGAAAATATGTGATACATCATTAATATTGATGGTGTCTATTTATGAATTCCGGAGGAGCAAATGCAGCAGTTAACCAGTTACCTTTCTGGCGCTTGGGTGTACGGCCAGGGGCAATCCCGCCAGATCCAGCATGCCGTGACCAGCGAGCCTTTGTATCAGGTCTGCTCCGACGGGCTGCCGTTGGCCGCCAGCCTGAGCTATGCCCGCAAGCTGGGCGGCACGGCGCTGGCAAAGATGACGTTTCAGCAGCGCGCCCAGATGATGAAAGCGGTGGCTAAACACCTGCTGGCTAATAAAGAAGCGCTGTATCAGATCTCCTATCAAACCGGCGCCACGCGCAATGACAGCTGGGTTGATATCGAAGGTGGTATCGCCACGCTGTTCTCCTATGCGGGATTGGCAGGGCGCGAATTGCCGGACGATACGCTGTGGCCGGAAGATGAACTGATCCCACTTTCCAAGCAATTGCAGTTTGCCGCACGCCATGTGCTGACCTCTCGCCCTGGCGTTGCGCTGCATATCAACGCCTTCAACTTCCCTTGCTGGGGAATGTTGGAGAAGCTGGCACCTACCTGGCTGGCGGGGATGCCGGCCATCATCAAACCCGCCACCGCTTCGGCACAGCTAACACAGGCGATGGTGAAGCTGATTATCGACAGCGGGCTGGTGCCGGAAGGAGCTTTGCAACTGATCTGCGGCGGCGTGGGCGATATGTTTGATCACCTCGATTATCAGGATGCGGTGACCTTTACCGGCTCGGCGCAAACCGGGCAGAAGCTACGTTCCCACCCGCGCCTGCTGGAAAAATCCATCGCCTTTACCATGGAAGCCGACTCGTTAAACTGCTGCGTGTTAGGGGAGGACGTGACGCCAGAGATGCCGGAGTTTGCGCTGTTTATCAAAGAGGTCAGCCGCGAAATGACCAGCAAGGCGGGGCAAAAGTGTACTGCTATCCGGCGCATTATCGTTCCGGCGGCCCGCATTGCCGAGGTACAGCAAGCGCTGTTGCAGCGGCTGGCGGGCGTAAAAATTGGCGACCCAGTGTTGGAGCAAGTGCGGATGGGGGCGTTGGTCAATCAGGAACAGCGCGACGACGTGCAGCAAAAGGTGGAATTCCTGATGCGCAATGGCTGTGAGCCACTCTGTGGCGCTACGCTGGATAAATTGGAGGTGGTGGGCGATGGCGCGCAATCAGGCGCGTTTTATCCGATCACCCTGCTGTACTGCGCCGATCCGTTCCGCCATCAGGCCGTACATGGCACCGAGGCGTTTGGCCCGGTGGCGACGCTGATGCCTTATCAAACTACCGAACAGGCCATTGAGTTGGCGTTGCTGGGGCAAGGTAGCCTGGCCGGATCGTTGGTGACGGCTGATGCGGAGCTGGCGTCACAGTTTATTCGAGCAACCGCCTGCGCACACGGCCGTATGTTGGTGCTGGATCGCCACGCGGCTACTGAATCGACCGGCCACGGCTCACCATTGCCTTTGCTGGTGCACGGCGGGCCTGGGCGAGCAGGCGGTGGGGAAGAGCTTGGTGGGCTGCGGGCGGTAAAACACTATATGCAGCGCACGGCAATCCAGGGCAGCCCGTCGATGCTGGCGGCCATCAGCCGTGAATGGGTTCGGGGTGCCGACGTGGTGGAGGAGCAGGTACACCCGTTCCGCAAATACTTTGAGCAGTTGCAGATTGGCGAAAGCTTGCTGACTGCCCGCCGTACCATTACCGAAGCCGATCTTGTCAACTTTGCCTGCCTGAGCGGCGATCATTTCTACGCGCATATGGACAAGATCGGTGCGGCGGAATCACTGTTTGGTGAGCGAGTGGCCCACGGTTACTTTGTGGTGTCTGCCGCCGCCGGGCTGTTTGTCGATCCGGGCGTCGGGCCGGTGATTGCCAACTACGGCATGGAAAACCTGCGTTTTATCGAACCGGTGAAGATTGGCGACACCATTCAGGTGCGGTTGACCTGTAAAAAGAAAATCCGCAAGCCGCAAAAAACCGCCGAGGATCGTCCGCATGGCGTGGTGGTCTGGGATGTACAGGTGCTCAACCAGCATCAGCAGGCCGTCGCGCTGTATAGCATTCTGACGCTGGTGGCGCGCCAGGAAGGGGATTTCAACACGGAACACTAAGGCTGGATCGTCGGGGGCATCATGTTAAGATGCCCCATAATTTGCTGAAATGATCTACACATGACTATTCAACAGCTTACCCTCAATGGTTTTCGTTCCATCCGTAATGTGCAGCTTACTCTTGGCCGTGTAAATGTGATCAGTGGCCCAAACGGATGTGGTAAATCCAACCTGTATAAAGCCGTGCGATTAATCCATGAAGCAGCCAGTGGGCGGCTTTCGCTCGCCTTGGCAGAAGAGGGTGGCATTCAAAATGCGATGTGGGCAGGTGGAGCACGCTTGGGCGATAAACGCGGCGATCCCAAACGGATGATCCTGTCGGCCACCCTGGAGGATTTTGATTATGAAATTCAGCTTGGCTTTCCCCCTCCCGATAATAGTTCTGAGCCAAGCCTGTTTACGCTGGATCCACTGGTCAAGCAGGAGTCGCTGTGGCTGAGTGGGCATCGGCGCCGTAATTCGATGCGTCTGTTGGAACGCGTTAATCAAACCGCATTTCTCACCAATATTCAGGGGGAAAGGGCGGCTTACGCCGGAGTGTTATATGCGGAAGAATCGGTATTTGGTCAGTTGTCCGATCCGCATCTCTACCCCGAGTTATCGCAGGCCAGGGAAATTCTGCGGCAATGGCGTTTTTACCATGAGTTTGCGGTTTGGCCGGGTTCACCGCTGCGTGTCCCACAGGTTGGTATTCGTGCCCCGGTGCTGGCGCACGATGGTAGTAATCTGGCGGCGGCATTCAGAACCATCATCGAGATTGGCAATGGTAATTTATTGTGCGGCATTCTGCGGCGGGCTTTCCCTGATTCTGAGTTTGAGGTGCAGGCACCGCAGGGGCGTTTTGAACTGTTGATGCATCGAGAGGGGATCCTGCGGCCGCTTGAAGCGGCAGAACTCTCCGACGGTACGCTGCGCTTTCTGTGTCTGGCGGTGGCTATGCTCAGCCCAAGACCTCCGGCCTTTATGGCATTGAACGAGCCGGAGAACAGTTTACACCCAGATCTGTTGCCCGCGTTGGCACAACTGATTGCTGAAGCCAGCCGTTACAGTCAGCTGTGGGTGACCAGCCATTCTCCGTTACTGGCGGATTTGATTGCCGAGCATTGTGCCGTAACGCATTACCAGCTCACTCAACAGCAGGGGGAAACCATCGTTGCGCAGCAAGCCTGAGCCTAGAGGCTGCAAACCCGGTTCTTACCGCTTTTCTTCGCCGTATACAGGGCGTTATCCGCCAGGTTGACCAAGCTCAGCGGCGTATCGTTATACGGATGCGGGACTTTAGCACTGGCACCGATGCTGGCGGTGATCATCCCCAGGGGGCTGCCTGTGTGGGCGATCTTTAACTGCCGGATGCCCTCCAGAACCCGTTCGGCAAAGGCGATTGCGCCTTGAAGATCGGTATCCGGCAGAATAATCGCCAGCTCCTCTCCACCGTAACGCGCCATCAGATCGCCAGGGCGGTTGACCATGCTTTTCAGCATGCGCCCCAACTGTTGCAAACACTGATCCCCAGCCACGTGGCCGTAGATATCGTTAAACTGTTTAAAATAATCAATATCCAGCATCAACAGGGCTACGCTGCGATCGTTACGCGCCGCCCGCGTCATTTCGTTTTTTAGTGCGATATCAAACTGGCGGCGGTTGGCAAGGCCAGTCAAGCCATCTAACAAGGCCAGTTCTTCCAGCGTGTGGTTCATCAGCGTCAGTTGATCACGGGTGCGCACCAGCTCGACTTCGGTCTGTACGCTCTGGTTAATCTGACGTATCAGCACCAACCCCAGGGCCAACAGTATGGACAGCAGGACTCCTCCACCTAGTGCAAAAAGTGACGCATCGTTGCGCCAGTCGGCCAGAACGTCTTTTTTCGACAGCCCGGCGGTGATCACCAGTGGATAGCGTTCCACCCGCGAATAACCATATATCCGTTCAACATTGTCGAATTGTGAGAGCATGGTGACGTTGCCAAAGGACGAATGCGGCAGAACTTCGCGGAAGAAAATGCTGTGGGAGATGTTTTTCCCGATGGCATTCTCATTGTAAGGGCGGCGGTACAAAACGGAGCCGTCAGCCAGTATCAGGCTGAGTGAGGCATCGTTGTTAAGGGCAAAGGTGTTGTAAAACTGGCGGAAATAATCGACATACAGCGTCGAAATGACCACGCCGGCAAAGCTGCCGTCCGCAAGGTTCAGGCGGCGCGATACCGGGATAACCAAATCGCCGGTCGAGCGGCTGCGGATCACCTCGCCGATATAAATCATATTATTGTTGTGGGTGAGGTGGTATTTAAAGTAGGCCCGGTCAGCATTATTGGCATGGCTGAGGGGTTTACCGTTGGACGTCAGGATCCAGTTGCCCTGAGCATCATAGATAAAACTGCCATGCAGTTGCGGAAAGTTACTGGCCTGAGTCTGCATGATTTTTTGCAGGCGTAAACGCTGGGGTTGGCCTAAGCCATCGGTTTCAATGCGTTCGCTGAGATCGATCAGGTTATTGTCTATCTGCGCAAAAGTATCTTCGGCATGTTGCGCCAGCGATCTGGCCAGATTCTGCGAGTCATTTTCGGCAATCTGCAGATTGCGTTGATGAGCGTTCCAGATTTGCCAGGCATTGAACATGATTAAGGTGAGCACGACGATAATAACGAACACACCAGCCTGGTAGAGTAACGGCGAGTTTTTGTTTTTCCCGGATAATGGCTGTTTTTGGGGCGGGAGCTGGGGTGCTAGCATAGCATTCCTGTCATGGAATCAGTTAGGTACGGGGATTGCGAACAATCTTAACCCTTCTATTTCCATCTTGCATGTTCCGTTATATTTCCGGGATATGTTCAGCATAAATTGGTATCGGGGGGGCGCATGGCAGCATTATCTGACGCTATGATGCAGGTTTTACTGATACTGGCGGTATATTACCCGTTTACGCTTCTGGCGCTGGCCGGATTGATGATTATCGCCTACCAGCGGCGCAAAGCACCTTTCTGGCGGTTGGCTCTGGTATTGTTGCTGGTGTTGTTTGTCTTGTTCTCACTGGTGGCTGCTAGCTGGCATCGTTAGCGTTGGGCAGTGCCTATCCTCACAGCCAGGCACTGCACCATGCGGCTATTCGACGTTGACCATCCAGTTGACACCGAACTTATCGGTCAGCATGCCAAAGCCCTTGGCCCAGAAGGTCGGTTGGAAAGGCATGGTGATGGTGCCACCTTGGGCTAGCCGGTTAAATACCTCGCCACCTTGCTCGACGCTCTCACTGCGGATCGACAGTGAATACCCTCTATGTGTCTGCCCGCTTGAGTCGGCCGGGCATCCATCCGATGCCATAATGACGTTATCCCCGATCACCAGCCTGGCATGCATAATCGAGTCAGGGTCGGCATTGGACGGCCCATTTTGCTGCTCCTCTGCCGGGATATCTTTGTAACGCATCATGATTTCTATATTGCCGTTTAGCTGCTGGGCATAAAAATTCACCGCTTGCTCACAGTCACCGGCAAAAAACAGATAGGGTTGAATCAGCATGGCTCCTCCTGTTTCTTTCACATAAACAACAGCGCAGCGGAACCATCCCACACGGCGGCCAAGGTATAAACCAAAACCAAAAACAGCATGAAAGGGGGGTTGCTCATGGCGCTATCCTCGGTCGAAGTTCGGTTGAGCATCATTGAGTATAGCTGATTATCGCCACTCAATATGACAGCTGGATGAAAATTGCACAAATTACACTCAGTGATTTTCAGACTGCAAGAGGTAGGTAACTCGCTGATTTTTGACTATAGTAGTAAGGTACAGAGACGTAAATACTGTCAGCGGGTGGTCGCTGGCGGACAACGTCTTGATAATGGCATTGCCAGCAAGTTCGGGCAACGGGTTAATGAGGGAGAGTAAAAATGGGTATCATTTCCTGGATCGTTTTTGGGTTAATCGCCGGTATTTTGGCCAAGTGGATCATGCCGGGTAAAGACGGCGGCGGCTTCATCATGACCGTGATCCTGGGTGTGGTGGGTGCGGTTGTCGGCGGCTATATCAGTACCTTCTTCGGTATGGGCCGGGTTGATGGCTTTAACCTGGGCAGCTTTGTGGTTGCTGTTATCGGTGCCCTGGTGGTGCTTTTTGTCTACAGAAAGATCAGAAGCTAAGCCGGGTTCGATCAACTGGGGTCGCTGCGGCGGCCCTTTTTCTTTTAAATACGATGAACGTACAGCGTTTGAGAAGGGGATAGCGATGGGATTACTGGATGGGTTAGTCGGAGCATTGAGCGGTGGCAAAGGAATGGATTACAGCGCCATCTTGCAGTGGGTTGAACAGCAAGGTGGCCTGCCGGCTATCCTGGACAAATTCCGCCAGGGAAATTTGGCGGACGTGGTCGCCTCCTGGATCGGCACGGGTGAAAATCAGCCAATCAGCGGTGAACACGTTGAGCAGGCGTTAAGTACCGATGCCATTGCACAACTGGCAGGCAAATTGGGGATCGATCCGGCACAGGCTTCTGCTCTGATTGCCCAGTATTTGCCGATGATCACCGATAAACTGTCACCCAATGGCCAGGAGCCACAGGGCGGCGATCTGATGAGCGCCGGGATGGATTTGCTGAAAGGTAAACTGTTCGGCTGATATGGGACTGCGACGGCACCACGGTCAATTTAGGGACACAGCCTAGCCCTCCGGTTTATGGCCGGAGGGTTGCCATTACAGCGTCAGCATAATTTTACCGATATGCGCACTAGACTCCATCAGGGCATGGGCCTGTGCGGCTTGCTCTAACGGGAAAGTCTGGAAAATCTGCGGCTTTAACTCCCCGCGTTCCAGCAACGGCCACACTTTCAGCTCCAGTTCGGCAGCGATCTGGGCTTTATCTTCCACACTGCGCTGCCGCAGCGTTGAGCCGGTATGGGTCAGGCGCTTAAGCAGCAGTGGCATCAGGTTCAGTTCCTTCACTATGCCGTTTTGCGTGCCGATTTGTACGATACGCCCGTCCATTGCGGCAGCACGGTAGTTCTTCTCCACGTAATCCCCCGCGATCAGATCGACGATGACATCGGCTCCTTTGCCGTTGGTGGCGGTTTTGGTCAGCTCGACAAAATCTTCAGTGCGGTAGTTGATGGCGACGTCGGCACCCAATGCCAGGCTGGCCTCACGCTTTTCTTCAGAACCAACGGTAGTGATGACATAGGCGCAGAACGCTTTGGCCAACAGGGTGGCAACCGTGCCAATGCCAGACGTGCCACCGTGGATCAGCACGGTTTCCCCGGCCCGAAGATGACCACGTTGAAATACGTTGACCCAAACGGTGAAGAAGGTTTCCGGCATGGCGGCCGCTTCAATCATGCTGAAGCCTTTCGGGACCGGCAGCGCATTGCTTTCATGCACCTTGCAGTATTCGGCATAGCCTCCACCGGCGATCAGCGCACATACGGCATCACCCAGGGCATAGCGTTGTACCCCAACGCCAACGGCTACCACCGTGCCAGCAATTTCCAACCCTGGAATGTCCGAGGCGCCCGGAGGTGGCGCATATTGCCCACGACGCTGCAGAACATCCGGGCGGTTGACGCCGGCGGCAGCGACTTTCACCAGTATTTCACCCTGGCCCAATACCGGTAACGGGCGCTCCGCACTCACCAGAACCTCTGGTTCGCCCGGCTGGCTGATTTCGATGACCTTCATTTTTTCAGGTAGTTGTGCGTTGGCTGACATGCCGTTCTCCTTGAGCAATCTGCGTATTCGGGGTATTCCCGGCTGGATTATCTTATAGGGATAACAGAGTTGGCATGTGTGCGAAAGGGCGGTTTTGTCTAGACAAGCAGAAATACCGCCGCAGAGGGGCAGAGGATCAGTCGTTTGGTGGGATACGAAAACCTTTCAGCGAGACGATAAAGTGCTTTTTGCCTTTGGAAATCTTGGCACCCTGATCGCACCACAGGCTGGCGAGCTGGAAAAAATCGTCGCTGTCAATGTCATAGGCCAGCTCAATCTTTTTCGCCGATCCTGAACGGATTAGCGTCTCTGCCTGCTGATGATTAATGGCTTTTACGGTGTTCATAGGCGAAATCCTTGGTGTTAACCCGGAGCGGATAATCGCTAGCCATCATATGGCTGGATTGTGACATTTTTGTGATGGAAATATGACGCTGGGCCGTTTTGCGGCTTGGCGCCCGTTTTCTCATGATCCTGTCATGGGTTAAATTTGGTGGCAAGGAGGTTCAGATTTAGTATGAGCGCAAACCTTTTGAGCAGACAATGGATTATGACCAACAAAGTGCGAAAGCAGACCCTGCGCCAGCGTAGCTATCAGCTGTTGTTCAGCAACCAAACCCGCACTGGGCGCAGGATGCAGCTATTTTGGGTGAGCACGGCGCTGCTCAGCGTGCTGTTGCTGTTTATCGAACCCGGCGGCAGCTCGCTGTATACTCCTAATGCCCAAGTGCTTTATCAGCTGTTTTTGGCGGAGGTCTTTTTCACCACCCTTTTTACGGCGGAGTATCTGTTGCGGCTGTGGTGCACGCCGAGTAAAGAGCGCTATGCCATCAGCTTTTTCGGCATCGTCGATCTGCTGACGATGTTGCCGATGTATATCATCTGGATATTCCCGCATATGGCGGTGGAGTATATTGCTCTGCTGCGTGTATTGCGGATCCTGCGCGTGTTGCGGGTGTTGAAACTGTTGCGCTACATGAGTGAGATGAGCATTGTCTGGCGCAGTATCAAGCTGGCGCGCCATAAGCTGACCCTGTTCTTTGGTTTTGTCGGCGTGATGCTGTGCGTATTTGGTGGCTTGATGTACGCGGTGGAGGGAGGCAGTGGTGGATTTACCAGCCTTGGCGCATCGATGTATTGGGCGGTAGTCACGTTAACCACCGTGGGCTACGGTGATATTGTGCCCCACACACCATTAGGGCGGATGCTGGCTTCGGTGCTGATCCTGGTAGGGTATTCGATTATTGCGGTGCCTACGGGGATCCTGACCGCCTACATGTCGCAGGAGATGCAGCGCTATCGGGAACAGCGCCATTGTGCACAATGCGACCGCGGTGGGCATGAAGCCGAGGCGAAGTTTTGTAAATTTTGTGGCGCTGCGTTACCACCATTGTCAGTGAAATCCGCAAGATAACGCCGATAATTTCGCCAGGTGGGAGCAAATTCTGTGCGTTTGGTCTCCCTTTCCAGCCTCATGAGCTAAAAAGAGTTGCTATTATACGCCCGACATGAGTTAATGATTCTCGGCCTGTGGTACAGACCTATTTATGCACGACATTTTGAGTAAAGTAGTTCAAATTTAAAGCGTTATCCTTGATAGCTCTTCACTGACGAATTTCCTTTCTAGTGCCTCCATAAGTAACTGATGACCGGCTATTTCATGCCCATGGTGGCTTAAATTTTTTATTGAAGGAATTCAACATGTCTAACATGATCAAAGGTCAAGTGAAGTGGTTCAACGAGTCTAAAGGTTTTGGTTTCATCACTCCTGCAGACGGCAGCAAAGACGTGTTCGTACACTTCTCTGCAATTCAGGATCAAGGCTTCAAGACCCTGGCTGAAGGCCAGAACGTACAGTTCTCTATCGAGAACGGTGCTAAAGGTCCGTCAGCGGCTAACGTTACCGCTATCTAATCGGCCTCTCGCTGATTAACAAAAACCCGCCAAGGCGGGTTTTTTTGTGTCTGTGATATGAGCACGGTGGGGCGCAGAGACGTTTAACGCGCTATTCCAGAGGTCTGAAAGACCCCGTCTCAGTTCTGCTAAGCTTAATGGGTGGTCGCCGCATGATGGCTCAGAGGCGGAGTGCATTACGCAACGGTGGGTTCTTTTCGTCAACTGTAATAGACTGATATCCGGGATAAATAACGAGGTAGAGCATGAAAGTTAACGATCTGGTGACGGTAAAGACCGACGGTGGCCCTCGTCGTGAAGGGGTAGTGCTGGAAGTTGAAGTGTTTAATGAAGGCACGATGTATCTGGTGTCACTGGAAGATTATCCGGCGGGCGTGTGGTTCTTCAATGAGATCGATAGCCGCGATGGCACCTTTGTAGAATTGCGCAGCGCTGAACAGGATTAAATCTTTGCCTGCATTTACCTGCTTGCCGCTGGTCTGGCTGGCGGGCTTAAACCTGGCTACACTGTCATGCGGTGTTGAAAGTCTGTCCAAATACCCGTAGCGGCAGCATTGCCGCTGAAAACGGGCGTTTTTCTGTCGAACTCTACACCACTGCGTTCCGCTGTCGCTTTATTTGGTCGTAATGGCTATCAACGGCTGTTGACGAAAATGCCGCTGGTAAGCGTGTCGGTCAGGCGGACAACATGGTAGATGATCTGCTTGTTGTGGGTTTTGATCTTTCTTTTGATGTTTCCCTTATGGGAAGAGACGGTTTTCACCTTGATCTGCATTTGATCGGAGATCTGGATGGTGCCTTGGCCGGACATCCACATGCGCAGCATGTTTGACTCGGTTTGGCTTAGTGTGACAGGTGTCTGATCCAGCGAGTTTTTTTCCGGGCGAACCAGCTTTCTTTCGAGGTAGTGGTTAAGCAACTGACTCATGGTTTGCGGTTTAATCGATTTTGACGAGATGATCACGTTCTTGCGGACGTATAAATAATCGTCGAAATGTACGTTGGTGATGGCCATGAAAATAAAGAATAAAGTATCGGGATTAAGAGATATCACGCGTTTTATTCTTTCTGTCGCATCCGCTTCATGAATGAAGCAGTCTTCATTCAGGAATACCATATTAGGCTTAAGTTTGGCGCACTTCTCATGCAGGCCGTCGATATGATTGACGGCGCTAATATGACGCTTTTTCATCCCGTGCGACGTCAGGTAGTCGGTTAATCCTAATCTAGTGTAACTGCATGAATCCATAATGATTATTGGCATAGAGCCTCCTACTTAAGTCCGTTTCCACGCGGTTATAAAAAGAAAAGCCTGAAGATAAAAGGCTAAAAGTTATAAAAAAATCACATCTTATGAATGCAACTTTCTATCAATAAAACCGGCATGACTCAACGTCTTTTCGAATTATATTTTTAAATCTACCAAAAGCATCAGTTTAGCTTAAGTCGACTTATTATGCTGTGGCGATTTTGCGGCTGGAAATATCAGTAGGCGCCGGGTAGTCAGCCTTAAATTTGTTGCTAAGGTTAGCTATTTTCATCGTGGTACTATTTTCCGTTAATCAGATGATTCTTAAGAGTCTCTTATCGCTCGCAATGACGCCAGCGTTGGCGGTTTTTTGACTGATAGTATTGCTTCTTTTTCATCACCTGACGCCATTAAGTATTCTTATTCAATTGATTGTATCAATGTATTGGCTTAAATGGTAACGATTCTTAGTTACTTTTATACGCTTGAGGAAGGAGCTTATGATCGGAATCAAGTCAAAATAAGTAGTTCTGCTAACCATGGGGTCGCTAATTAAATAACAATGGTAAATTATTTCATTTGTTAATTATTCATCAGTGAATAACTTATCCGCGACATATCGATTTTCCTGACGTATCTTACTGCGCAGAGGCAACGAAATGCTGCTAGAGGCGATTTCAACTCACAACCAGGAGGACGGGTGGACCACAATCAGTTTGGGCAACCCATAGGTACAGCGCTTGAGGGCTGGCAACCTGCGGGTGAACCGGGAAAACAGAATCTCCAAGGGCGTTTCTGCTGCTTGCAGCCGATGGATATCGCGCGCCGTGCCGATGAGTTGTTTCATGCCTACCAACTGGCGGAAGACGGGCGCGACTGGACCTATCTGTCTAGTGAACGTCCCACGGAGCCATCTGTTTTCCAGCAGTACTTGCAGCAACAGCTGGCAACCCAGGGTAGAAACACCTTGGCGGTGATAGATGCGACTACCGGTAAAGCGGTCGGCACCTGTGCTTTCTTGAACATCGACCAACCCAACGGGGTGGTTGAGCTGGGGATGATCAACTGGTCACCCTTGATGAAGCGGCGAGCGATGGGGAGTGAAGCCATCTTTCTGATGCTCAAGCATGCCTTTGACGACTTGGGCTTTCGCCGTTGCGAATGGAAATGCGATCGTCTGAATGCCCCCTCTCGCGAGGCTGCACTGCGTATGGGTTTCACCTTTGAGGGGACTTTTCGCCAGGCGATGACCAGAAAGGGGCGCAACCGCGACACGGACTGGTTATCCATCATCGATGGTGAATGGCCGGTATTGCGCGAGGCGTTTACCGCCTGGCTATCGCCGTTGAATATCACAACCGACGGCCAGCAGAAGCAAAGCCTCGCCACTTTCAGACCTCAGCCCGACAAGCCTGCATTGATGCCAGCGCCAAAGTAATATCCTGCTCTTCAGTCATCCAATTCACCAGGGCTGCCCGAATACCCGGTTGACCCGCATAGCTGGTGGGCGTGCAGCGCACCACGCCGTGCCGATCCAGGCGATCGATGAATCTGTTGCGTGCGGCAGTGGCATCGCCTGTAACGCCCTTCAGCGCAAAACACACGATATTCAGTTCCACTGGGGCCAGCAGGCGGAAGCCTTCACTGGTCGCCAATCCGTCACCTAAACGTCGCGCCAACGTCACGTTACGCTCGACGATCTCCCGCATACCGCTGCTGCCGTAAGCTTTCAATGCCATCCACAAGGGCAGGGCGCGAAAACGCCGCGAGTTCTCGGGCGTCAGGTGCAAATAGTTGTCTGGGCGCAACGTGGGGGCCTCCAGATAGGACGAGTGATTCTGGAAAACCTGCATCTGCAATGCCAGATGACGGGTAAATTGAATGGCGCTGTCATAAGGGACATTCAGCCATTTATGGGCATCTACGGTGATTGAGTCCGCCTGGTGCCAACCGTTCAGCAGATGGGCCAAGCGGGGAGAACAGGCCGCGATCCCACCAAAGGCGGCATCAACATGCAGCCAGAAGGGATAGCGTGCACGCAGTGCCAGCAGGCGGGGCAGATCGTCGAAAACGCCGGTGTTTACCGTACCTGCGCTGGCGAGCACTATCGTTGGGATATCTGGCGTGGCGGCAAGATGACGCTCCAGCGCGTCGATATCAATAGCTTCGCAATCAGCCTGGCTGGCAATAGACTTTAAAGCATCACGCCCAATACCGAGCATGCTGAGCGCTTTCACGCTGCTGGCATGCGCATTGGCAGAAAGGACCTGAATCGGCCCCAAGGCGGCCAAGCCAAACTGTGCCACATCGATCCCACGCTGCTGCCCTAGCCACTGGCGGCCGATGGCAATCCCGGTGAAGTTGGCCATGGTGGCACCGCTGACAAAGCTACCGCTGAAGTCGGCGGGCAGTTGCAGCAGGGCTTTCAATTGCTCAATCGTTGCCAGCTCGATCGCGGCCGCCACGGTATCATGGCTCAGTTGGCTATTCTGGTCGGCAGTGCTAACCAACCAGTCGGCAGCCAGCGCCGCAGGCGTGCTACCGCCAGTGACAAAGCCAAAGTAACGCGGCCCGGCACTGCCGGAAAGCCCAGCCTCATAGCGCTGCCAAAACTCTTCTAATGCCACTAGCGCCCCGCAACCCTCTTCGGCCAGCCGATCGTCACCGGTTTGCAACTGTTGTTCGGCCAACGGCGGGCATACCGGGCGCTGGTTTAAACTGGCAAGGAAGCCCTGCGCCAATTGGTTGGTATGGTCAAGTATGCGGGGTAAATCGTCGAGATCCTGCTGCAAACGTGGGTGCATGGTCATGCCTTGGGTTCGGGGTGAATATGTTTTCACTATAGGCGATCCTGATTAGTGCTAATATCGATAAAAAATGACCCTTTTGGATAGTAAGGCTAACCAGTAATGATTGAGCGTCTTCCTCTGCATATTTTGCCAACCTTTGTGATCGCTGCCCGGTTGGAGAATTTGCGTGCCACGGCGCAACGCGTCAGCCTGACTCATGGAGCCGTTAGCCAACAAATTCAGCAGCTTGAACAGGCTATTGGCTATCCACTCTTTGACCGCTCCGGGCGTGGGGTACGGCTAAATGCTGCGGGGCGCGAACTGCTGGCAGCAGCTGAGCCTGCCTTACTCGCTTTGCAACAGGGCGTTGACCGGGCCAGGCGGATAGCGGAAAGCCAGATGTTGCGCATCAGCGTACTGCCTTCCTTTGCGCATTACTGGTTGTTGCCCAGATTGGCGGAGTTTCATCGTGATTGCCCTGGGATCCGATTGGATATTGACGCCTCGCTGGCGATTCAGGATCTCGGCCGTAAAGGATTCGATGCCGCGATCCGCATTGGTGATGGCCAATGGCCAGGCGTTCAGGCTCAGCGTATCGCCTCAGGAGTAGTGCTGCCGGTAGCGGCCCCGGAGCTGGCCAGGCAATGGCAGGAGGCATTTGATGCTGGAGATCCACACACCCCCTTGCTTGAGCATGACGTCACACCCTGGCATAGCTGGTTTAGCGCCGTAGGGAGAATTGGCGGTGGACAACAGTTGGCGCTGTTCAACGATGCAGGGTTACTGCTGCGCGCAGCCGAGCAGGGGTTTGGTATTGCGCTGGTGAAGGCCGTGTTGGCGAAGGATGCGATTGCAGCAGGGCGCTTGGTGCCATTGTCGGCTGCGCTGCATTTGAACGATAGCGATGTCTATCTGGTGTGGCCACAAGCCGCTGGTTTAACGCCTGAGGTGGCAGCGTTACTGAACTGGTTACAACAGCGCCTCGTAGCGTAGGGGGCCGCATTGCGGCGCCCGATTAGCGTTCTTATATTATTGTTCCTATAACAGTCATTAAATAAGGGGAATATTTGGTTTAGTCTTCGTTTAATAATATAACCTTTACTTCACAACCTCATGTCACTATACTCCAGCCAAAATTACCGTGGAGAAAACCAATTGGACAGTTGCAGTAGTAGCGAAATAATAAAGGCAAGTTGACCAATCTCCTGTGATTTGTTGCTTGCCGAACACGGCGGGCAGCACCCCTCTCTAGTTATTCCGAGCTGTGCAAACCCGAACATGATTGTTGTCCCCGAGGCGCTTGCGCATTGGGCGTATTGATTCGGATATGATTATGGTATTTAACCATCACCACGGCCTTTTCCCTCCAGGCACTCAAACGCTGACCCGCTGATTAATTATCGGCGCGATTTCGCGTGTGCTTAACAGCACATGATTCAACCTCAATGATTAATTAAGGGGAAGATCATGGCTATGACTCCTTTTATCCTGAATTTATTCCTGGCAATGGGCCTGGGTGCCGTTATTGGTGCCGAGCGTCAATGGCGTCAGCGTATGGCGGGTTTGCGTACCAATTCTTTGGTTGCGACCGGAGCCGCAGTGTTTATCCTGAGCTCTTTTGACACCGAACCTTCCAGCGCGGGGCGTATTGCGGCGCAGATCGTTTCCGGTATCGGTTTTCTCGGTGCCGGTGTAATTATGCGGGAAGGGCTGAATATCCGCGGCCTGAACACGGCGGCCACCTTGTGGTGCTCTGCTGCCATCGGCGTGTTATGTGGCCTGGGGCAGCATTGGGAAGCCGTCTGCGCCACCCTGGTGATCCTGTGTGCCAATATCCTGCTGCGTGAAGCAGCGCAGCGTATTAATCTGCAACCCCAGCAACAGGCGGTGGATCTGGAGCTGCGTTATCGCGTCCAGGTCACCTGTGGGGAGCAGGATGAAATCCTGGTTCGTACCCTCATCCTACAGGCATTGAACGGCGTGGCATTACGTTTGCAATCGCTGCGTAGCGCCGATATTGCCATTCCTGGTCAGTTGGAAGTCTGTGCGGAAATTGTGGCTAATCCGGCCGCGCAAAAAGAGATTGAGGGCATTGTCTGCCGTATTAGTTTAGAACGCAGCGTGAGTGCCGTGCATTGGCGCGTGGCGTCAGAATTACCCGTTTAACGATAAATAACCTTCACCAATAGGGTGATAAGGAGGTGTTATGCAAACTCACCCCAGATACTTTATTACTACTGCGTAGTTAAGGAAATTAGCGTTACTTTAGCAACGCCAACAAAGTAAATTCCACTTTGTGCATGTTCACCCGTTATTACGGGCGGGGTAACCCTGTGTGCAAAGTAAAAAAAGAGAATAGCATCATGACCCATATTAAAGAAAATAGCCGCCGCCGTGATAAACAGCGCGAGCCGTATGCCATTGCTCTCGAGGCAAAGAACAGCCTCGATCAAACGTTGGCTAATTTAAACTGTAACCGCATTGGATTAACTCAGGAAGATGCCCAGGAGCGTTTGCAGTATTTTGGTAGCAATCAGGTTGCCCATGAGAAGGCACCGCATGCGCTGGTGCAGTTAGTCAGCGCGTTTAACAACCCGTTTATCTTTGTGTTGATGGTGTTGGCAGGGATCAGTTTCTTTACCGATTACTGGTTGCCCATGCAAAACGGTGAAGAAACCGATCTTACCGGCGTCATCATTATCCTGATTATGGTTACGTTGAGTGGGTTGCTGCGCTTCTGGCAGGAATACCGCACCAATAAAGCGGCCGAATCACTCAAATCGATGGTACGTACCACGGCAACGGTGTTACGCCGTAGTAATTTTAGCACCCAGGCATTAGCGGTGGAAATTCCCATTCGTGAGTTGGTTCCGGGCGATATTATTCAGCTCTCTGCCGGGGACATGGTACCCGCGGACCTCCGCTTGCTCAGCTCACGCGATCTGTTTATCAGCCAGGCCATTTTGACCGGCGAAGCTATTCCGATCGAAAAATACGATGCCTTGGCTGGAGTGAGCCAAAAGTCCAGCGAGATCGATGCCTCCAGCGAAAACGAACTGCTGGAGTTGGCCAATATCTGCCTGATGGGCACCAACGTGGCCAGCGGAACGGCGACGGCGGTGGTGGTCGCGACCGGTGGCCGCACCTACTTTGGCTCCCTGGCGAAGTCGATCGTCGGTACCCGTTCGCAAACGGCCTTTGACCGTGGAGTCAACAGCGTTAGCTGGCTGTTGATCCGCTTTATGTTGGTGATGGTGCCGATCGTCTTGCTGATTAACGGTTTTACCAAAGGAGACTGGACGGAAGCGGCCCTGTTTGCCTTGGCGGTCGCCGTGGGGCTGACGCCGGAAATGCTGCCGATGATCGTCAGCTCCAACCTGGCGAAAGGCGCAATTGCCATGGCGCGCCGCAAGGTGGTGGTCAAACGGCTGAATGCGATCCAGAACTTTGGCGCGATGGACGTGCTCTGTACCGATAAAACCGGCACCCTGACGCAGGATCGCATCATTCTGGAACACCATCTGGATGTGAATGGCAGCAAGGATAACCACGTGCTGCATTTAGCCTGGTTGAACAGCTTCCATCAGAGCGGTATGAAAAACCTGATGGATCAGGCAGTGATCCGTTTTGGCCAGGGTCAGCCAGGCGTAGAGGCGTTGGGACGCTACAGCAAGGTGGATGAACTGCCGTTTGATTTTATACGTCGTCGCTTGTCGATCGTGGTACAGGATGAACAACAGCGCCAACTGCTGATTTGCAAAGGTGCCGTTGAAGAGATGCTGGAGATTGCCACTCACGTCCGTGTCGGGCAGCAGGTGTTGGCGCTTGATGAGGCTCGCCGTGCCGATTTGCAGGCGTTGGCCTGCCAGTACAATGAAGATGGTTTCCGTGTGTTGGTGTTGGCAACCCGAGATCTGGGTCTGGAAGGTTGCACTCTGCCACTAAGCATTGTAGACGAACGCGATCTGGTGATTGAAGGCCTGTTGACCTTCCTCGATCCGCCAAAAGAGAGCGCTCGTGAAGCGATTGCCGCCCTGCAGGAAAATGGCGTGGCGGTGAAAGTGCTGACCGGCGACAACCCGGTAATCACCTGTAAAATCTGCCGTGACGTTGGCCTGGAACCAGGAACCCCGCTCTCCGGCCTGGAGATTGAACAGATGGACGATGCCCATCTGATGCGTGAGGTTGAGCAGCGTACGGTATTCACCAAGCTGACGCCGCTGCAAAAATCACGCGTGCTGAAAATGTTGCAGGCTAATGGCCACACCGTGGGCTTCCTGGGGGATGGTATTAACGACGCCCCGGCGTTACGCGATGCCGACGTGGGCATTTCTGTCGATACCGGTACCGACATCGCCAAGGAATCCGCCGATATCATCCTGTTGGAAAAGAACCTGATGGTGCTGGAAGAGGGGGTGATCAAAGGGCGTGAAACCTTCGGTAATATCATCAAGTATCTGAACATGACCGCCAGCTCCAACTTCGGCAACGTGTTCTCGGTGCTGGTGGCCAGTGCGTTTATCCCGTTCCTGCCGATGCTGGCGATCCACCTGCTGTTACAGAACCTGATGTACGATATCTCCCAGCTTTCCCTGCCGTGGGACAAGATGGACAAAGAATTCCTGCGTAAACCCCGCAAGTGGGACGCCAAGAATATTGGTCGCTTTATGCTGTGGATTGGGCCGACGTCGTCGATTTTCGACATCACGACCTATGCGTTGATGTGGTTTGTGTTTGCCGCCAATAGTGTAGAACATCAGGCGCTGTTCCAGTCCGGCTGGTTTATTGAAGGGTTGCTGTCTCAGACACTGGTAGTGCATATGCTGCGTACCCAGAAGATCCCGTTTATTCAGAGTACGGCGGCGCTGCCGGTGTTGTTGACTACCGGGATTATTATGGCACTCGGTATCTATATTCCGTTCTCGCCGCTCGGGGCATGGGTCGGGTTGCAACCGCTGCCGTGGGAGTATTTCCCTTGGCTGGTGGCCACGCTGGTCAGCTACTGTGTGGTGGCGCAATTGATGAAGCGTTTCTACATCCGCCGCTTTGGCAAGTGGTTCTAATCTACATTTTCGCCGGGCGTAATGCCTGGTGATAAACCTCAATCGGCCTGTTTCTTAAAGGGGGGGGGGCATCATGCGTCCCCCTACGCCAATCAGCAATATTGCTACAGGCTGCGGCAATGTCTGCGATATTCAGAGGGGGAGCGATCGGTATGCTTTTTGAATATCCGGCAAAAATAGTTACTGTCGTCGAACCCACAGCTATGTGCGATCTCTTTGATCTTCAGATCATAGCCACGCAATAGATTTTTCGCCCGCTCGAGGCGCACCGCGGTGATGTACTCATTGAAACCGACTGGACCAGACTTTTGAAACAGGTGGGACAGGTAGTTAGGGGTAATATGAAATCGTTTGGCAACGCCTTCCCGTGTTAGCGGCAACCCGGCGTGGTCATCGAGGTAGTCCTGTATGGCCAGCAGCAGCTCCTGGCTTTTACTGACGGTTTGCCCCTGGCCTGCGAGCTGTTCCAGGCAGTGGCTGACCAATCCGGTAAAGATCAGCTGCGAGGTCAATGCATCAGGTTGCAGCAACACCTCATTCATCGCCAGTAGCAGGTATGAGCCGACTCTGGGCCCACGCCGCGCAACGTGCTGTTTTTGCGTTTCACACAGCGCTTGCCCGTCCCATCTTTGCAGGCTGAAACCCAGCTTTTGCTTACTGAACAAGATACTCAGCGTGGTGGCTGGCTGGGTCCATTGCGGAAAACTCCATTTGCCTGCGGGGACATAAAGCACCTGATAGCTGGAGAGCGTGTTATTGGCCAAAGGTAGACACTGATCTTCAACTTCCCCATCTAGCACTATCTCAAGCCGCGGAAAAGGCACGCAGAAGGCCAAGGGCGGAGCGGGAAAAGTGGGTTCAGGAAACCTGACCTGGATCGCATTCTGATGGGCAATCAGCTGTTCAAGCAGGGTAACTAGCGTTTCAGACATCGCGATCTCCAGTGCGCTTCGGCGGTTAACGATGCATTTAAGAATGATGGTAAACCCAGGTGGGCAGCGCAATTAAGGTGATATTTCCCGGCATTTAAGGGACTTTTGCACAATGATGACCCAGGTCACATTTTGGGCTGGCGTACATCTGTGTCCAGTATTTCGTAGTAAAAGCCCCCTGTTTTTGGCCCAGGCTTCCAGTAAATTTGCCGTTATGTTATCAAAAAGTAAATGGAGAAATCATGATGCAACGTCAATCCGAGATATACCTGGAGGCTTTAGGAGCCAGCATCGAGTTAACGGCACAGATGAAGCAGGAGCTTGATACGTTAGGGTATACCGTGGTGCACAACGTTGCCGATCCTGACTGGCTGGTGGCGATGCGCAATCTGATTGATGAGCTGGTGGAGAAAGAAGGGGATAACCTGGCCATTGAACACCATCAGGAAGCGACGGCAACGCGCATTGCCAACATGGTGAATAAAGGTGTGGTGTGGGAAAAGGTGTGGTCGCACCCGCTGATCCTGTCTGCCTGCCGCTATATTTTCAAGGGTGAGTTCAAGGTCTCTAGCCTCAATGCCCGCGAAGCCTTGCACGGCGGCGGCCATCAGCCTTTGCATGCCGACTGGAAAAAGCCGCGCCCTGATTTTCCCAAAGTACACCTGGTCAATGCAATATGGGCGATTGACGACCTTAGTGCGGAAAATGGCGCGCCGCGGATCATCGCCGGAACACATCTGCGGCCGGAACTGCCGGAAGAGGTGTTGGCCGATCCTGATTTAGCACATCCTGATGAAGTTGTTTTTGCGGCCCCGGCTGGGAGCGTGATGATCTATAACGCACACACCTGGCATGGAGGGACTCAGAACAGGATCGGTACCCGGCGGCGCGTGTTGCACGCACTCTATATTGACCGTGCAGATACCGCCCAGCAGGACCAGCGCCGCTGGCTGAAGGAAGAAACGGCCAGCCGACTGACCCCGGCGCAAAAATGGCTGCTGGATGTGCTTTGAGTATCCGGAGTAGGGGCGCTGCTGCGCCCGTTAAATCCGATGTCAGCACCGGATCTGCGAGGCAGCTCTCGTTAATTGTTACGTTAATGTTGCCGTAATGGACTATTGTCTTCTCTTCACTTGCGAACCAGCAACGCGCGTCACGTTTGCCAAAGGCGTGAGCGACACGGAGAGAGAATATGAATCAGCGGGAACTAGAAAGCGCCATCGTTACCGATTTTTCCAAGCGCATGAGCTATGGTGATTACCTGTGCCTGGATCGACTACTGGATTGCCAGCAGCCACTTTCCAACCCGCAACATCATGATGAGATGCTGTTTGTGGTGCAACATCAAACCTCGGAACTGTGGATGAAACTGATGCTGCATGAACTGCAGGCAGCCAGGACTCTGGTGCAGCAGGATAAGCTCAGCCACTGCTTCAAGATCCTGGCCAGAGTAAAACAGATCCAGCGTTTGCTGTTTGAGCAATGGGCGGTGCTGGAAACGCTGACTCCATCGGAATATGTGGAGTTCCGTGGCGTGCTGGGCAACTCTTCAGGTTTCCAATCTCATCAATATCGTTCGATCGAGTTTTTGTTGGGTAACAAAAATGCTGCCATGCTGGCCGTCTTCAGCGACGATGCGCCAAAGCATGCCGCGTTGAAAGCGATCCTCGAAGCCCCGAGCCTGTATGACGAATTCCTCCGCTATCTTTCCCGCCACGGTCTTGCGGTACCTAAGGCGTGCATTGAACGAGACTGGACCCAGCCTTACCAGCGCAATCCAGAGCTGTTACCGGTGTTTAAACTGATTTACGATAATCCGCAAACCTACTGGGCGGCCTACGAAATGGCCGAGAAGCTGGTGGATATTGAGGAAAGCTTCCATCTATGGCGTTTTCGCCATATGAAAACGGTCGAGCGGATCATTGGTTTTAAATCGGGAACCGGCGGCTCCAGCGGCGTCAGCTTCTTGAAGAAGGCGTTAGAGTTGACCTTTTTCCCGGAACTGTTAGACGTACGCACCGAGATTGGCGCTTGACTGCTTGGTCCAGGTTTGAAGCAGTATCAGGGCGCATAGCGCCCTGAACAGAGGATCACTCCTCGGCGACGCGGATGATCAGTTTGCCGAAGTTTTTTCCTTTTAGCAGACCGAAAAAGGCCTGAGGGGCATTTTCCAACCCGTCGACCACGTCCTCGCGGAATTTGATCTTGCCCTGGCTGACCCATTCTCCCATCTGTTGTAGAAACTCGCCGAAGCTTTCTGCGTAATCATCGAAGATGATAAAACCCTGCATCTTGATGCGCTTGCGCAGGATCAGGCCTTGTAACAACGGCAAGCGATCTGGGCCTGGCGGTAACTCGGTCGCGCTGTAGTGGGCGATAATGCCGCAGACGGGGATACGTGCCTTGGTATTGAGCAAAGGAATAACCGCATCGAATACTGCGCCGCCGACGTTTTCATAGTAGATATCGATGCCCTGGGGGCAGGCTGCTGCCAGTTGGGCCGCAAAGTCGGTCGAGTGGTGATCGATACAGGCATCAAATCCCAGTTCTTCCACCACATAGCGGCATTTCTCTGCGCCACCCGCCACACCCACCACGCGGCATCCTTTCAGCTTGGCAATCTGACCTACCACGGAACCTACGGCTCCGCTGGCTGCTGCGACCACCAAGGTTTCGCCCGCCTGTGGCTGGCCGATATCCAGCAGCCCCATATAGGCGGTAAAACCAGGCATACCTAATACGCCAAGCAACCGGGAAGGGTGATCCAGTTTGGCCCCCAGATTACGCAGGCCGCTGCCGTCCGACAGCGCATGGCTTTGCCATCCGTCGTAACCTAGCACCCAATCCCCAACGTTAAAGTCTGGATGTTGTGAAGCCTGCACGCGGGATACGGTGCCGCCGACCATCACTTCGCCTATCTGTACCGGGGGGGCATAAGAGGGCGCATCGCTCATACGGCCACGCATATAGGGATCTAATGAAAGGTAAACCGTGCGCAGCAACAACTGCCCGGCGGCGGGCTGTGGGAGGGGGTTGGTTTCCAGGCGGAAATTGTCTGCCTGCGGTTCCCCGTGTGGGCGTGAAGCTAAAACAAAACGGCGGTTATGCGCTTGCTGAGACATCGATGACTCCTTGGCGACGGTGTTGAACGAAGGGTGTTCAGGTACAGGCTAGTTTAGTTAATCTGCCGCGGTGGAAAATAGCGTTATGTGCGCACTTATGCGATAACGTAATAAGCGTAGCGGGAACCTTGTTGAAAAATATTGCGTAATAGCTGCGGTGGCGGAATGTTCGTTGACCACTTTCTTATATCGTGATGAAAAATAACAGTCGAAATATGATTGTCAATCATAGTTAACAGTGATATTTGATATTGGGTATATTGATAGGGGTGCGATAATTCCGATCTCATATATTGACACTGATGATGATATTAAGGGCGATGTGTAGCATCAACGATGCTTCATTGGTGAGCCAGTATTGCTTACGACCCACTTAATTTGTTAGAAGAAAAAAGAGGCCCACCTGAATAGCCAACTGGCGGTGATAACTGTGCGTTATAGCGGAACGATCAGCACGTCAATGCTGCTGGTATTGATAAAGCGCGCGGCGGAGCAGGCCACTTTATTCATCATGTTATCGCTATGGTTGCCACAGATGACCAGATCAAAGGGTTGCTTCTGGTTGGCGTAGGTCAGACAGTCGCCCAACTCGCCGTGGATGATCCGCGTAGCGATATGGGGATAGTTTGCCCGTAGGCACAGTTCTTCCATAAACAGCAGCGTCTCTTCCTCCATCAGCGCACGCAGGTCACCCAGCATGGGGGCGGGGAAAATCTCGGCATTGGCAATGATGCTGACTAGCGTGATTTTCCCATCGCAGGGACGCACGATCGAGACGGCTTTCTCTACCAGCCGGTGGCTGTCCGCTGCGACGGCCACCGTAACCAGAACGTTGTGATATCCCATGTTCTACTCCCGCTGCCTGAATGTGTGCTTAAAGGGTAGAGCAATGCATGCGCAAGAAATGTGGTATGTATCACGCGCAACGCCAAACCCTCAGGGCAAGGAAAAAATTCCGCCATAAAAGATAAAAAGATGCGCGCATCACTGTCTGGGGATTAAAGCACCTGTGCCCAGAGTGACTTTGGCACTTTGCCCAGGTCGAACAGTTTGCCAGAGACCAGTTCCGCACGGCGATGATCCGCAGCACGGTACATGTTGCTCATTTCATTGTCATCCGTCAGTGAGTAATTCAGCTTGTCGTAGACTTTTTCCAGACTGTCCAGGCTGGAACATTTGCGAAACGTCATCAGGTAATCGATGGTACTTGTCATAGTTAAAACATAGCCTATTAATAGTATTAAAGCGGAAAGAAAAATCTCACATATTCGCAGAAATCGCCACAAGATGAAGAGATGTCGCCAGGCAAAATAAAAGAAAAGTGAGTAAATGGAACACGCTTAGCCAAAATACCCCGGTTAGGGGGGAGAGGCACCATCGAATGATAATATGTGCCGAGCATCTGGGCAATGTATCTTGACAGATAAACTGTCAATTAGGGGGAATCTTACCTTATTGGCTCTGGGGGAGTTTGTCAGCAAAGCGCTGCGTTTCTTTGCCCATGGCAAAGAAAATGATAACGGCAGTGGTTTTGGCTGGTGGATACCCGATGTATTATCATTGGGCGAGTGCAAAAATTTTTGTGAAGAAGCGTAAGGCCAAAACATAATTCAGTTGGTGCTGAAAAGTGGCTGGACAATAAAGCAAGCTTGATTTAATGCTTGTTCAGGTTGACGTTAGGCAGCGTTAGGAATTTTCCATATCATCGTTCGGGGAGAGGCTTGAGTAATAATTAAAATGCTAAGTAAAAATCAATTTGCTACTTTCCTGGTCGACCAATGCTAGTTGACATTATCTTTTCTGACTTACCCCTGGTTGCCCCTATCGCGACGAAACACATTGTTACTTCTGCTAACTTGTTCAACCCATAATACTGCCCCTTTAACCGCAGGAGTTGCTCTGTCGAAAATTGAAACAGCGACACAAGTTAAATCTTACTTTTCAGTCGGGGGTGGTTTTAGCGGGTGATGTTATTCGTAAGGAACTGCTTTTAAATGACAATCAGAATTTTAAACTACGCTAGTGGCGGGGTGGCAGATTTTTTCTCTGTGATTTGGCTTTAGTTAAGCTTTTGTTCGAATTGATCTAAAAAAGCGTATTTTTAGGCTATAAAAGCTGGTTTTTAAGACCTTTTCTTACTTTAGCGTGTTTATTGCACAGCTTGGTGGCTAATAATTGGTCGGATTTTGGCCTTTTCAAGCTTGATATTTTTTATTTTTGTGAGCTGTGTCACATTGTTTTTAAAATAGCGTGTCGCTTACGTTGTGTGGGCTAAGTGATCGGGGGTAGAGTTGCGCTGTTATTAAGATTAATCTTATTATTTTTGTAAAAATAGTCTTACGAAAAACACACTTTTGAAGCAGGATGCTGTATATCCATACATGTATTTACATGTATATCCAATACTGAGTAACAACCCGAAATGTGTATAGTCGCGCAGTTATCGCGGCTGGCGTACAGGGATTTGTTTGCCAACTTTGGGAATGAACCCAGGTCATGGGCGATAATTTATCACCCAGCATATGTTTTTAAACATAGTCTGTCGGGATGGGAATATGGGTACGTCTGAACTACTTAAACATATTTATGACATTAATTTGTCATATTTGCTTCTGGCACAGCGTCTGATTAACGATGAAAAAGCGTCAGCAATGTTCCGTCTGGGTATTGATAACTCGATGGCGGATGCGCTGTCGCAACTCACGTTGCCACAAATGGTGAAACTGGCAGAAACTAATCAGTTGGTTTGCCACTTCCGTTTCAACGATCACAATACTATCGAGCGCCTGACGAAAGAATCCCGCGTGGACGATCTGCAACAGATCCACACCGGCATTTTGCTATCGAGCCATTTACTCCAAGAACTATCGGGTAAAGGCGGTTGTGTGACGAAGAAAAGAGCCTGATGATGAGTGAGAAAAGTATTGTTCAGGAAGCCAAGGACATTCAACTCGCCATGGAACTGATCACGCTGGGCGCGCGCTTGCAGATGTTGGAGAGCGAAACGCAGCTTAGCCGTGGGCGATTGATCAAACTGTATAAAGAATTACGCGGCAGTCCGCCGCCCAAAGGGATGCTGCCATTCTCGACCGACTGGTTCATGACCTGGGAGCAAAACATCCACTCGTCGATGTTTTTCAATGCCTATCAGTTCCTGCTCAAATGCGGTCAGTGCCACGGGGTTGAAGCCGTGGTCAAAGCCTATCGACTGTATTTGGAACAGTGTCCGCAGCAGCCAGGCGAACCCCCGTTGCTGGCGCTGACACGAGCCTGGACGCTGGTGCGTTTTGTCGACAGCGGTATGTTGCAGCTATCCGCCTGCAGCTGCTGTGGTGGGGCTTTTATCACCCATGCGCACCAGCCGCTTAACAGTTTTGTCTGCAGTTTATGCCAACCCCCATCCCGCGCAGTAAAAAGACGTAAACTTTCGCCGCAACTGGCCGATATTATTCCACAACTGCTGGAAGAGCAGGTTAAACGCGCAGTCTGAGCCTGCTTGCAGGCTTATACAGCAACACAGACTGGTGAAACTCAAGGGCTCGGTACTCCGGGCTCTCTGGGCGACACGCGCTGTTGCCTAATTTCACCCGCGCTGACTCACCTTCCACCCATATTGTGAATTTAAGGAATACGTGTGCTAGTTATTTTGGGTTATCTCGTGGTTCTGGGAACCGTGTTTGGCGGCTATATGATTGTCGGGGGGCACCTCGGCGCACTCTATCAGCCTGCCGAATTTTTGATCATCGGGGGGGCTGGTGTGGGAGCCTTTATCGTCGGCAACAACGGTAAAGCGATCAAATCCACGCTACGCGCTCTTCCCAAGCTGATGCGCCGCTCAAAATACAACAAAGAACTGTATATGGATCTGATGGCGCTGCTGTATCGGCTGATGGCTAAATCCCGCCAGCAAGGCATGTTGTCGCTTGAGTTTGATATCGATAATCCGCAGGAAAGCGAAATTTTCTCTAATTATCCGCGCATTCTTGCCGATAACCACTTGGTGGAATTTATTACCGACTATTTGCGACTCATGGTGAGCGGCAATATGAACGCCTTTGAGATCGAAGCGTTGATGGATGAAGAGATTGAAACCTTCGAACAGGAAAGCGAGGTACCCGCAGGGAGCCTGGCGATGGTCGGCGATTCGTTGCCGGCTTTCGGCATCGTGGCTGCCGTGATGGGGGTAGTGCACGCACTTGCTTCGGCTGACCGGCCAGCGGCGGAATTGGGGGCACTGATCGCCAATGCGATGGTGGGCACTTTCCTCGGCATTCTGTTGGCCTATGGGTTCATCTCCCCGCTGGCTACTTTACTGCGCCAGAAGAGTGCTGAAACCACCAAGATGATGCAGTGCATCAAGGTCACCTTGCTGTCGAGTTTGAATGGTTATGCCCCACAGATCGCGGTCGAGTTTGGCCGTAAAACGTTGTACACCACGGAGCGCCCTTCCTTCATTGAGTTGGAAGAGCATGTGCGTAAGGTGAAAGCCCCGGCACAGCAGGCGACGGAAGAGCAGGACGCATGAAACAGAATCACCCGGTTATTCTGGTCAGAAAACGCAAAGCCCATCATGCCGGTCATCACGGCGGCTCCTGGAAAATTGCCTATGCCGATTTTATGACGGCGATGATGGCGTTTTTTCTGGTGATGTGGCTGCTGGCGATTGCCAGCCCGCAGGAGTTGACGCAGATAGCCGAATATTTCCGTACCCCACTGAAGGTGGCGCTGACCAGCGGCGACAAGAGCAGCTCGGAAAGTAGCCCAATCCCGGGCGGTGGGGACGATCCAACCCAGCAGCAAGGGTTGGTCAAAAAGCAGATGGATTCACCGGAAAAGCGTGCAGAAGAGCTGCGCCTGAACAAGCTGCGCGAGAAACTCGATGAGCTGATTGAGTCGGACCCGCGCCTGAAAGCGCTGCGACCGCATTTGCTGATCAACATGATGGACGAAGGATTGCGCATTCAAATTATCGATAGCCAGAACCGGCCGATGTTCAAGACCGGCAGCGCACAGGTGGAAAGCTATATGCGCGATATCCTGCGCGGGATAGCGCCGATCCTCAATGGATTATCGAACAAAATCAGCCTGTCGGGCCATACCGACGATCTGCCTTATGCTACCGGTGAGCGCTATTACAGCAACTGGGAGCTGTCCGCCGATCGTGCCAATGCCTCGCGGCGTGAACTGATCGCCGGTGGTTTGGCCGAAGGCAAAGTATTGCGGGTGGTTGGGATGGCCTCGACCATGAACCTGAAACAGCACGGCGGTGATGATGCGGTTAACCGGCGGATCACCATTCTGGTGCTGAACAAAGCAACCCAGCAGGGGATAGAACACGAGAATGCGGAGAGCAGCGCTACGGAAATCGATCAGCCAGAAGGCCTGAAGCAGTTGGCTCCGCAGGCGACGGCACCGGCTATAGCGACACCGGAATTACCGCCGTCGCCGCCTGCTCCAACCGCCGAACTGCCGGCAACGCAGGGCACGCCAGAGCAACCTCCGGCAGCGGTGAAAGCCGCAGACACCGGGCCGACAGCGGCTATTCCGGCGGCACCTTCCGCCACTTCACCGACTAACAGCGACTCACAGCAGAGGTGACCCCGTGAGCATGGACATTAGCGCTTTTTATCAGACCTTTTTTGATGAGGCAGACGAGCTGCTGGCCGATATGGAGCAACATCTGTTGGAGCTGGACCCGCTGGCCCCGGATATTGAACCACTGAACGCGATTTTCCGCGCTGCCCATTCGATCAAGGGCGGGGCAGCTACCTTCGGCTTTAGCGTGCTGCAGGAAACTACCCACCTGCTGGAGAATTTGCTGGACGGTGCCCGGCGTCAGGAAATGAGCCTGAGCACCGAAATTATCAACCTGTTTCTGGAAACCAAAGACATTATGCAGGAGCAACTGGACGCCTATAAAACGTCGCAACAGCCTGATAGCGAGAGCTTTGAGTATATTTGTCAGGCGTTGCGGCAGTTGGCTTTGGAAGCGCAACAGCAGGATGCTCCTGCGGCGGCGGTAACGGTAACCTCACCGGTGGTTCATGCCGCTGCTCCGGCTGCAATTGAAGGCGGGATGCGGATCAGCCTGAGCGGTCTGAAGCCGAATGAAATTCCGCTGATGCTGGAAGAGTTGGGCAATCTCGGCGAGGTGGAAAACCCGCAGCAGACCGAGACCAGCCTGGAGGTCACTTTACTGACCTCTGCCAGTGAGGAGGATATCAGCGCGGTGCTGTGCTTTGTGCTGGAGCCGGAGCAGATTGCCTTTTCCACGCCTCCGAAGGCCGTGGAGAAGATCAGCACGCCGGAACCCGTGGCCGTTGTCCCACCTACCGCGCCCGCCACGGTGGCTGAAGCGCCGAAGCCCAAAGCCAAGGCTAGCGAGTCCACCAGTATTCGCGTGGCGGTAGAAAAGGTCGATCAACTGATCAACCTGGTGGGGGAATTGGTGATCACTCAGTCGATGCTGGCCCAGCGTTCCGGCTCCCTGGATCCGGTCAACCACGGCGATCTGCTTAACAGCATGAGCCAGTTGGAGCGTAACGCTCGCGACCTGCAAGAGTCGGTGATGTCGATCCGCATGATGCCGATGGAGTACGTTTTCAGCCGCTTCCCGCGTCTGGTGCGCGATCTGGCCAGCAAGCTGGACAAGCAGGTGGAGTTGACGCTACGCGGCAGCTCTACCGAACTGGACAAGAGCCTGATTGAACGCATTATCGATCCGTTGACGCACCTGGTGCGTAACAGCCTGGATCACGGTATTGAAGAACCTGCTGCGCGCCTGGCCGCCGGTAAGGCCGAAGTCGGTAGTCTGATCCTGTCCGCCGAACATCAGGGCGGCAATATCTGCATTGAGGTCACCGATGACGGTGCCGGTCTCAATCGCCAGAAAATTCTTGCCAAGGCTGCTTCGCAGGGGCTAGCGGTGAGTGACAACATGAGCGATGAAGAGGTCGGCATGCTGATCTTTGCCCCGGGTTTCTCCACCGCCGAGCAGGTGACAGACGTCTCCGGGCGCGGAGTGGGCATGGACGTGGTGAAGCGAAATATTCAGGAGATGGGGGGCCATGTCGAAATCCATTTCCAGGCTGGGAAGGGCACCTCAATCCGCATTTTACTGCCGCTGACGCTGGCCATTCTTGACGGCATGTCGGTCAAGGTGAATGAGGAAGTGTTCATTCTGCCATTGAATGCCGTGATGGAGTCATTGCAACCGCAGGCCGAGGATTTGCATCCGCTGGCCGGTGGGGAGCGTGTGCTTCAGGTACGCGGCGAATATCTGCCTCTGGTCGAGCTGTATCGGGTGTTTGAGGTTGACGGTGCCAAAACCGAAGCCACTCAGGGCATCGTGGTGATTTTGCAAAGTGCAGGCCGCCGCTATGCGCTGCTGGTCGATCAGTTGATCGGTCAGCACCAGGTGGTGGTGAAAAATCTGGAAAGCAATTACCGCAAGGTGCCGGGCATTTCGGCTGCCACCATTCTGGGGGATGGCAGCGTGGCGCTGATTGTAGATGTTTCGGCGCTGCAAACGCTGAACCGGGAAAAGCGTCTGACGGACGCTGCCGCATAATTATTAACCGACTGATTTAAAGGTGATCGAAATGGCAGGACTGGCAGCCGTCAGCAAACTGGCGGGCGAAACGGTAGGTCAGGAGTTCCTGATTTTTACCTTGGGTAACGAAGAGTATGGCATTGATATCCTCAAGGTTCAGGAGATCCGCGGTTACGATCAGGTAACGCGCATCGCCAACACCCCGGCGTTTATCAAGGGCGTGACCAATCTGCGTGGGGTGATCGTGCCGATTATCGATCTGCGCGTGAAGTTTGCCCAGCAGGACGTCTCTTATGATGAAAACACCGTGGTGATCGTGCTGAACTTTGGCCAGCGGGTGGTGGGTATCGTGGTAGATGGCGTGTCTGATGTGCTGTCGTTAACGACGGATCAGATCCGCCCAGCCCCTGAGTTCGCGGTTACGCTGGCGACGGAATATCTCACCGGTCTGGGGTCGCTCGGTGAACGTATGCTGATCCTGGTGGATATCGAAAAGCTGCTGAGCAGTGAAGAGATGTCGCTGGTGGACAACGTAGCGAAAAGCGCCTGATTGCTGAGTAGCTGTTTGTCACGGCTCAACAGGTGGGGATAATGCAGAACGCCGACACGCCGTAAATCCGTCCCTGGGGGCTCGTATCGCGCATCCCTGCGCTCAACGGGCCCCTCACCGAGTTAAAATCTTACCCTCCGCACAATACAAAAAAATAGTTACAGATTTTTCTTAAAGTTCTCTTCTGCCACGCCGATAACCCAGACAGTTAACGTACACAGCACTTGTCTGTGCGGGCTTCCAAGAAGGGTAAAAATGTTTAATCGTATGAAGGTGGTCACCAGCTTATTGCTGGTGCTGGTGTTATTCGGTGCCTTGCAGCTGGTTTCCGGTGGGCTGTTTTTCACTTCGCTGAAAGATAACAAAGAGAATTTTACCGTACTGCAAACTATCCGACAGCAGCAGTCAGAACTGAATGAAAGCTGGGTAAACCTGCTGCAAACCCGCAATACCCTCAATCGTGCCGGGATCCGCTACATGATGGACCTCAATAAAGCGGGCACCGGTGCCACCGTTGATGAACTGCTGGTTTCGGCGAAAAACACCTTGAGCATGGCGGAACAGCACTACACTGCCTATGAAAAAATCCCTCTGGATGCTCGCCAGGATGCCGCAGCGGCAGACGAACTCAAGCAACGCTATACCACTTTGCACACTGCGTTGTCGGAACTGGTCACACTGTTGGGTGACGGCAAGCTGGACGCCTTCTTCGAACAGCCCACTCAACGTTATCAGACTGAATTTGAACAGCTCTATAACCGCTACCTGACTCAGAACGACAAGCTATACCAGATCGCGGTCGAAGATGGCGACAGCTCTTTCGAATTCGCCGTTTGGACGTTGGTCGTGGTGCTGGTACTGGTGGTTGCGGTGATCGCCATGGTTTGGTTCGGCATCCACCATATTCTGGTGCGCCCACTCAACCGTATGATTGAGCACATCAAACTGATCGCCGCAGGCGATTTGACTCACCAAATCGACGTCAACAGCCGCAACGAAATGGGCGTGCTGGCAGCCAGCCTTAGGCACATGCAAGGCGAACTGATTGACACCGTCAGCGGCGTGCGTCAGGGGGCCGATGCCATCTACAGCGGTGCTTCCGAGATTGCCGCAGGTAACAACGATCTCTCTTCCCGTACCGAACAGCAGGCCGCCTCGCTGGAAGAAACCGCCGCCAGCATGGAGCAGTTGACCGCGACGGTGAAACAGAACGCCGAAAACGCCCGTCAGGCCAGCCAACTGGCGTTGAGCGCCTCAGAAACCGCGCAGAAAGGCGGCAAAGTGGTCGCCAACGTGGTGCAAACCATGCACGACATCGCGGGCAGTTCGCAGAAAATTGCCGACATTACCAGCGTGATCGACGGCATCGCCTTCCAGACCAATATCCTGGCGTTGAATGCGGCAGTTGAAGCTGCCCGTGCCGGTGAGCAGGGCCGTGGTTTTGCCGTGGTTGCCGGGGAGGTACGTAACCTGGCAAGCCGCAGCGCGCAGGCAGCCAAAGAGATCAAAGGCCTGATTGAAGACTCGGTTAGCCGCGTCGATATGGGCTCGGTGCTGGTGGAAAGCGCCGGTGAAACCATGGGCGATATCGTCAATGCCGTCACCCGCGTCACCGACATCATGGGTGAAATCGCTTCGGCCTCCGACGAGCAAAGCCGTGGTATCGATCAGGTTGGCCAGGCGGTTGCCGAAATGGATCGCGTCACTCAACAGAACGCCTCTTTGGTCGAAGAATCGGCCTCTGCGGCGGCAGCTCTGGAAGAGCAGGCCAGCCGCTTGACCCAGTCCGTTGCGGTATTCCGACTGAAAGCGGAAGGCCAAAACGAGTTCAAGTCATCCGCCAACAGTAAAGTCGTTACCCCGGTAATCAATCATAAAAAAATGAACGCCAGCGATCCGCAGGAGAACTGGGAAACGTTCTAACCGGCATTGGGCTGCGTTCTCCCTGCGAGATCGTGGCCCTTTTTTCCGTCCTAAGTCGTGTTAACCCGCGGCTACCTGGAGGTTTATCGTGTTTAACCGAGTCCGTATCTCTACCAGTCTGTTTTTATTACTGCTGACCTTTTGTCTGATGCAACTGATTAGCACCGGCTTGTCGTATACCGCTTCCCGCTCCGATAACCACAATCTTAATCTGATTAGTCTGGGTAGCCAGCAGCGTGATGCCCTCAGCCTGAGCTGGGTTTCGCTGCTACAGGCACGTAACACCTTGAACCGGGCCGGCACCCGTGCAGCGCTGAAAGTACCGCAAGAACAGGTCGATGCGCTGATGGGCAACGCCCGCAGTTCGTTGCAGAAAGCCGATCTCTATTTTAATCAGTTCCTGGCCGTCTCGCGTAACAGCGACCAGGAGCAGCAACTGACAGAAACCACCCAAGCCAGCTATGAGCGGCTACGCGGTGCGCTGCGCGAACTGATTGTCTTCCTGGAGGGCGGCAACCTGCAGGGCTTTATGGATCAACCTACACAGAAAATGCAGGACCTTTTCGAAGCCGACTTCGTCCAGTACCTGCAACTGGTCAACGAAAATATCGCCCAGGCCAATGCGGCCAACCAGCGCTCCTTTACGCTGGCCGGTTGGCTGGTGTGCGGCGCAGTGCTGATGCTGATCCTGGTGACCGCCAGCGCCATGTGGTGGTTACGCAATATGTTGGTTCAGCCGCTGAATATTATGCGCAGCCACTTTGACCGTATCGCCGACGGCAACCTGGCCACGCCGATCCAGGTGTATGGCCGCAACGAGATCAGCATGTTGTTTGCCAGCCTGCACCGCATGCAGAACTCGTTGATTGGCACAGTCGGCGCGGTGCGCGAAGGCGCCGAGTCGATCCTGATCGGGCTACAGGAGATTTCGGAAGGCAATAACGATCTCTCTTCCCGCACCGAGCAGCAAGCCGCGTCGCTGGAAGAATCAGCCGCCAGCATGGAGCAGTTAACCGCCACGGTGAAACAGAACGCCGACAATGCCCGCCAGGCCTCAAAGCTGGCGCGCGATGCCTCAGCCACCGCTGCCAAGGGCGGGGAAATGGCCGACGAGGTGGTCACCACCATGCACGATATTGCCAGCAGCTCGCAGAAAATTGGTGCCATTACCAGCGTGATCGACGGTATTGCCTTCCAGACCAACATCCTGGCGTTGAACGCTGCGGTTGAAGCTGCGCGGGCGGGGGAACAAGGGCGTGGTTTTGCCGTGGTGGCCGCAGAGGTGCGCAATCTGGCTCAGCGTAGCGCTCAGGCAGCGAAAGAAATCAAAGTGCTGATCGATGAGTCGGTTGGCCGTGTTAAGCAAGGGTCGGTGCTGGTCGAAGACTCCGGTGCAACGATGAAGGATATCGTGCGTTCGGTGACCCGCGTTACCGACATTATGGGCGAGATCTCCTCGGCTTCCGATGAGCAAAGCCGCGGTATCGAGCAGGTCACTCAGGCCGTGACCCAGATGGATCAGGTGACGCAACAGAACGCCGCGCTAGTGGAACAAGCGGCCTCGGCGGCGGCGGCATTGGAAGAGCAGGCGATTACGCTGGCCGATGCGGTAGCGGTATTCCGCCTTGCGGACGACAACATCACCTTATCAGACAGCCTTAACAACGGAGTTTTATCAGTGGCAAAGGAAGCAACTAGTGTCGAATTGTATGGCAAGTAACAACCAATTGGGTGAAGGGCTATGAGTGGTTCCTCTTCACCCACCAATAAAGAGTCTGCGTCTTTGTTGACGCAGATGGTGCAACGGCTGCCCCTGTCGGATGTGCATTTCCGACGGATCAGCCAGTTGATCTATCAGCGTGCCGGTATTGTGCTGGCAGAGCACAAACGCGAGATGGTTTACAACCGTCTGGTGCGTCGTCTGCGGCTGCTGGGAATACCCGATTTTGGTAGCTATCTGGTGTTGTTGGAAAGCGATAGCAACAGCGCTGAATGGCAGGCATTCATCAACGCCCTGACCACCAACCTGACGGCGTTTTTCCGTGAGGCGCATCATTTCCCGATCCTGGCGGAACATGCGCGTTCGCGGCCCAACGGCTACAGCGTGTGGAGTACCGCCGCCTCGACCGGTGAGGAGCCTTACTCGATTGCCATTACCTTGAATGAGGCGCTAGGGCAGAGGGCGACGGGAACGCAGGTGTGGGCCAGCGATATCGATACTCAGGTATTGGAAAAGGCCGAAGCGGGGGTGTATCGCCAGGAAGATCTGCGGACCCTGACACCGGCGCAGATGCAGCGTTATTTCCTGCGAGGGACCGGGCCTCACCATGGTCTGGTACGGGTTCGGCCAGAACTGGCGGCACAGGTGCATTTTCAGCCGCTCAATCTGCTGGCCCCTGAATGGGCGTTGCCGGGGCAGTTTGATGCGATATTTTGCCGTAACGTGATGATCTATTTTGACAAGGAAACACAAGAGCGCATTTTGCGGCGCTTTGTGCCGCTGCTTAAACCGGGGGGCCTGATGTTTGCCGGCCATTCCGAAAACTTCAGCCAGATCAGCCGGGATTTCTACTTGCGTGGGCAGACCGTGTATGGCCTGACCAAGGAGAGGTAATGAATAAAATCAGCGTATTAAGCGTAGACGACTCTGCCCTGATGCGGCAGCTGATGACCGAGATTGTCAATAGCCATCCCGATATGGAGATGGTGGCGACCGCCCCCGATCCGCTGGTGGCGCGCGATCTGATCAAGAAATTCAACCCGCAGGTGCTGACGCTGGACGTCGAAATGCCGCGTATGGACGGGCTGGATTTTCTGGAGAAACTGATGCGCCTGCGGCCGATGCCGGTGGTGATGGTGTCGTCGCTGACCGGAAAGGGATCGGAGATCACCCTACGGGCGTTGGAACTGGGCGCGGTGGATTTTGTCACCAAGCCGCAACTCGGGATCCGCGAAGGCATGCTGGCCTATAGCGAGTTGATTGCCGAAAAAATCCGCACGGCGGCCAAGGCGCGTCTGCCACAGCGTTCAACGGCACCGGCTCCGGAGATCCTCAGCCATACGCCGTTGTTGAGCAGTGAGAAGCTGATCGCTATCGGGGCGTCTACCGGAGGGACTGAGGCAATCCGCCACGTCTTGCAGCCGTTACCGGCTACCAGCCCGGCGTTATTGATCACCCAGCATATGCCGCCCGGTTTTACCCGTTCATTTGCCGAGCGGCTCAACAAGCTGTGCCAGATCACGGTGAAAGAAGCCGAAGACGGCGAGCGCGTCTTGCCGGGCCATGCCTATATCGCGCCGGGAGATCGTCATCTGGAGCTGACGCGCAGCGGCGCCAACTATCAGGTTCGGCTGCATGATGGCCCGCCGGTGAACCGGCATCGTCCTTCGGTCGATGTGCTGTTCCGCTCGGTGGCCCAGTTTGCCGGGCGCAATGCGGTGGGGGTGATCCTCACCGGCATGGGGAATGACGGTGCGGCAGGCATGCTGGAAATGCACCGTGCCGGGGCGTACACCCTGGCGCAGAACGAAGCCAGCTGTGTGGTGTTTGGCATGCCACGTGAGGCTATTGCCACCGGCGGAGTCAATGAAGTAGTGGAATTGGAGCGCATGAGCCAACGCATGTTGGCGCAGATCGCGGGTGGTCAGGCGCTGCGTATTTGATGTTATGCCCCGAACCTCGGGGCAAAAACGATTAACCTTAGGAGCAATAATGGCAGACAAAAACCTTAAATTTCTGGTGGTGGATGATTTTTCCACCATGCGCCGCATCGTCAGAAATTTGCTGAAAGAACTGGGTTTTAACAACGTCGAAGAGGCGGAAGACGGGGCGGATGCGTTGAACAAACTGCGCGCCGGCAGCTTCGATTTCGTGGTATCAGACTGGAATATGCCGAACATGGATGGCCTCGAGCTGCTGCAAACCATCCGTGCTGACGGCGCGCTGGCGTCAATGCCGGTATTGATGGTGACGGCGGAAGCCAAGAAAGAGAACATTATTGCTGCCGCTCAGGCGGGTGCCAGCGGTTACGTGGTGAAACCCTTCACGGCGGCGACGCTGGAAGAGAAGCTCAACAAGATCTTTGAAAAACTGGGCATGTAAAAAAGGAGAGGGCGATGAGAGATATTCCAATGCCTGCCAGCGATGCAGCGACAGCGGGTGAGATCATCTCCCGTATCGGTCAACTGACCCGCATGCTGCGTGACAGCATGCGTGAGCTGGGGCTAGATCAGGCTATCGCTCAGGCTGCCGAAGCGATCCCGGACGCACGCGACCGTCTTGATTATGTGGTCACCATGACGGCGCAGGCGGCGGAACGAGCGCTCAACTGCGTGGAAGCGGCACAACCCCGCCAGGCGGAGTTGGAGTCGCAGGCCAATATGCTAAAAGGGCGCTGGGACGAGTGGTTTGCCAATCCCATCGAGCTGGCTGATGCCCGTTCACTGGTGACGGATACCCGTCAGTATCTGGATCGGGTGCCGGAACACACCGCATTCACCAACGCCCAGTTGCTGGAGATCATGATGGCGCAGGATTTCCAGGATCTTACCGGCCAGGTGATCAAGCGCATGATGGACGTGGTGCAGGAGATTGAAAAGCAACTGCTGATGGTACTGATGGAAAACATCCCGGATCAGCCAGCCAAAGAGAAAAGGCCGAACGACAGCCTGCTCAATGGCCCGCAGCTGGATCAGAACGGGGCTGGCGTAATTGCCAATCAGGCCCAGGTGGACGATCTGCTCGACAGCCTGGGTTTTTGATCATTTATTAGGGCGCACACTGCGCCCTAAATCTTTTCGCTAGCCCATCCCCGAAATAACCGGCCTTTTGCGCCGTTGTTCCCGCAATGAAATCCGCATTTTTTTGGCATGCTGGCGGCAATTCTATTCTTCGCACGCAATGGGAACCCTCGCCTTGGCCGAAGACAGTGATATGGAAAAAACTGAGGCCCCCACACCCCACCGGCTGGAAAAGGCGCGTGAAGAGGGGCAGATTGCGCGTTCGCGCGAGCTGACCTCGATCCTGATGCTGATTGCGGGGTTGTCGATCTTGTGGGTCGCGGGTGGCCATATGGCGCAACAGTTGGCGAGGATGTTATCGGAAGGACTGCATTTTGATCACAACATGGTCAGCAACGATAAGCAGATGCTGCGCCAGTTTGCGATGTTACTGCGTCAAGCGGTGTGGGCGCTGATGCCGATCCTGGCCGGATTGGTGCTGGTGGCGCTGTCGGCCCCGATGCTACTGGGCGGCGTGGGCTTCAGCCTTAAGTTTGATGCCAAGCGCATGAACCCTATCTCCGGATTAAAACGGATGTTCTCGACCCAGGTGCTGGCAGAGTTGCTGAAGGCCATTCTCAAAGCGACGCTGGTGGGTTGGGTGGCAGGGCTTTACCTGTGGCACAACTGGGCGGCGATGCTGCATCTGGTTACGCAGCAGCCGCAGGATGCACTGCGCAATGCGCTACAGATCGTGATTTTCTGCGGTATGTTGATCGTCCTTGGGTTGGTGCCAATGGTGGCCTTCGACGTGTTTTATCAGCTATGGAGCCACTTCAAGAAATTGAAGATGACCAAGCAGGAAATCCGCGACGAACATAAGCAGCAGGAAGGCGATCCCCATGTCAAAGGGCGTATTCGCCAGCAACAGCGGGCCATCTCTCGCCGCCGCATGATGTCCGACGTGCCGAAGGCCGACGTGATCGTCACCAACCCGACACATTACGCCGTGGCATTGCAATACAACGACAAGAACATGAGTGCGCCAAAAGTCCTTGCCAAAGGGGCAGGGGAGATTGCCTTGCGTATCCGTGAATTGGCGAACGAACACCGTATTCCAACCCTGGAAGCTCCGCCGCTGGCGCGGGCGCTATACCGTCACAGTGAGATTGGGCAACACATTCCCACGACCTTGTATGCCGCGGTGGCCGAGGTCCTGGCCTGGGTCTACCAGCTGCGCCGTTGGCAGCGTGAAGGTGGCCTGATCCCGAAAAAACCTCAACGTTTACCGGTGCCGGAAGCACTGGATTTTGCTGGAGAGAATAACTCAGATGGCTAATTTGGCCTCCCTGCTTCGTTTGCCGGGTAATTTTAAAGATACGCAGTGGCAGGTGCTAGCTGGCCCGATACTGATCCTGATGATCCTGTCGATGATGGTGCTGCCATTACCGGCATTTATCCTCGATCTGCTGTTTACCTTCAATATTGCCTTGTCGATCATGGTGCTGTTGGTGGCGATGTTTACCCAGCGGACGCTGGAGTTCGCCGCATTCCCAACCATCCTGCTGTTCTCAACCCTGTTACGCCTATCGCTGAACGTCGCTTCCACGAGGATCATCCTGATGGAGGGGCATACCGGTGCGGCGGCGGCGGGGCGGGTGGTTGAAGCGTTCGGTCACTTCCTGGTGGGGGGCAACTTCGCCATCGGTATCGTGGTGTTTATCATCCTGGTGCTGATCAACTTTATGGTGATCACCAAAGGGGCCGGGCGTATTGCCGAAGTGGGTGCCCGTTTTGTCCTTGATGGGATGCCGGGCAAACAGATGGCGATCGATGCCGATCTGAACGCCGGGCTGATCGGCGAAGACGAGGCTAAAAAGCGCCGTTCCGAAGTGACGCAGGAAGCGGATTTCTACGGTTCGATGGACGGGGCCAGCAAGTTTGTGCGCGGTGACGCGGTAGCAGGCTTGATGATCATGGTGATTAACGTAGTAGGCGGCCTGTTGGTCGGCGTGATCCAGCACGGCATGGAGTTGGGTACCGCGGCTGAAACCTATACCTTGCTGACCATCGGTGATGGCCTGGTTGCCCAGATCCCGGCGTTGGTGATCTCGACGGCGGCCGGTGTGATCGTCACTCGCGTAGCGACCGATGAGGACGTTGGCGAGCAGATGGTCAACCAGTTGTTCAACAATCCGCGCGTGATGGTGTTGAGTGCTGCGGTGTTGGGGCTGTTGGGGATGGTTCCGGGGATGCCAAACCTGGTGTTCCTGCTGTTTACGGCGGCACTGCTGGCGTTGGCTTGGCGGCTGCGCGGGCGTGAACAGCAGGCGCCGAAAGTCAAAGAACCGCCGCTGCCGCAGGAAAATCCGCAGGCGGTAGAGGCCAGTTGGTCTGATGTACAGCTGGAGGATCCGTTGGGCATGGAAGTCGGTTACCGCCTGATCCCTATGGTGGACTTTCAGCAAAACGGCGAGCTGCTGGGGCGTATTCGTGGCATCCGTAAAAAATTCGCTCAGGACACGGGCTATTTGCCACCGGTGGTGCATATTCGCGACAACCTCGAACTGTCTGCGGCCAGTTACCGCATTCTGATGAAAGGGGTGGAGATCGGTAGCGGTGAGGCACATCCGGGGCGCTGGCTGGCGATAAATCCGGGCAATGCGGTGGGTGAGCTGGCCGGTGACAAAACCGTCGATCCGGCCTTCGGGCTGGAGGCGGTGTGGATCGATAGCGCGCTGCGTGAACAGGCGCAGATCCAGGGGTTCACGGTGGTTGAAGCCAGCACCGTAGTCGCCACTCACCTCAACCATTTGCTTGGTCAGTTTGCCAGCGAGCTGTTTGGTCGCCAGGAAACCCAGCAACTGTTGGATCGTGTCTCGCAGGAAATGCCGAAGCTGACGGAAGATTTTGTGCCTGGTGTAGTTTCGCTGACTACGCTGCACAAGGTGCTACAGAATCTGCTGGCTGAGCGGGTGTCGATTCGCGATATGCGTACCATCATAGAAACGCTGGCGGAACATGCGCCAACGCAAAGCGATCCTTTCGAACTGACCTCCGTGGTGCGGGTGGCGCTTGGGCGGGCTATCACTCAGCAGTGGTTCCCGGGTAACGGTGAGATCCAGGTCATTGGTCTGGATACGCCGCTTGAGCGCCTGCTGTTGCAGGCCCTGCAAGGGGGCGGAGGTCTTGAGCCGGGGCTGGCGGACCGCTTGTTGGATCAGGCCAGGCAGGCGCTGCAACGTCAGGAAATGCTCAGTGCACCGCCGGTGCTGCTGGTAAACCACGCGTTACGTGCCCTGCTGGCGCGCTTCCTGCGCCGTACCTTGCCGCAGCTGGTGGTGCTGTCGAACCTGGAAATCAACGATGAGCGTCAGATCCGCATGACCTCAACCATAGGAGCCGCCTGATGAAAGCTTTCCTTCCTTTGTTGGTGTTGTTCGCTCCGCTGGCTGCGCAAGCGGTGTCGGGGTCTTGGGCTGCCGATGCCAGCGGCGTCACGCTGGAAACGGGGAGCGTGCGTGATGTCTCCCCCAGCCTGCGGCCAGCTAATCCACCGGCGGCCGAGGCTCGGGTGACCAGTGTAAGCTGGCGTTATCAGTTGCTGGCAGGTGCGCCTGCCGGATTAGAGGTACAGCTTTGCACCTCGTCACGCTGCCTACCGCTCGGCGCGGGCAGTGGCCGCAGTGAGGCTTTCAACGGTATTCCCGCAGACAGCGAGTTCCGCTTCATTTATTACGTGAAGTCTCGCGGCGCGTTAAACCCTCCGCTGCGGGCGATTTCTAATCAGGTGATTGTGAATTACCAATGAGTTGCGAGTCGGATCCAGCATTAAGGCGGCAGTAATGTGAAGTAATAAAAGCCTGTGGTAGGTTTTTTCATGTTAAGTCCAGGATGACCAACATGAAAAAAACCACCTCTGTTTCGCATGACGCGGTATTTAAAAAGTTCCTCACTCACCCAGACACGGCCAGAGACTTTCTGGAGTTACACCTGCCGTCGGTCTTGCTGCAATATTGCGATTTGAGTACGCTAAAACTTGAATCCGGCAGTTTTATCGAAAGCAATCTGCGAGCCAGTTACTCTGACGTGCTCTACTCATTACGTACTGAGAGGGGAGACGCGTATGTATACGTTTTGATCGAACACCAAAGCAGCCCTGATAAGCATATGGCATTTCGTTTAATACGTTATGCGATCGCTGCAATGCAACGCCACCTTGATACGGGTCACGATCAACTTCCCCTAGTGATCCCAACCCTGTTTTATCACGGCCAGGTGACGCCTTATCCCTATTCGATGAGCTGGCTGGAAGAATTCAGTGAACCTGATTTGGCCAGGCAGCTTTATGCTGGACATTTCCCATTGGTTGACGTCACCGTCATACCGGACGATGACATCATGCAGCACCGCCGTATGGCTACCTTGGAACTGCTGCAAAAACACGTGCGCCAGCGTGACCTATTCGAAATAAAGGAACGACTGGTCACATTATTATCGTTTGGGTACACTACCAATGAGCAATTGATCTCGTTGGTGAACTACATGTTGCAGGTGGGGAACACGACCGAACCGGATAAGCTGATCCGTGAGTTGGCCCGTCGTACGCCACGGCACGAGGAGGAATTGATGACCATTGCAGAATATCTCGAGCAAAAAGGCTTCAAGAAAGGCATGGAGCAAGGTATCGAACAAGGTATTGAGAAGGGTATGGAGCAGGCACGGGCAACCGTCTTGAACATAGCGAGTGCCATGCTGGCCGATGGCTTTGACCGTGCTGTAGTGATGAAATTAACCGGCCTTTCCGCAGACGATTTGGCACAACTTCACCACTAACATCTGTGGGAAATTGCCGGTGTTAGTTGGTTGATCGTGTTCAAACCCCAATCTTACGGCCCAGCAGGCTCCCCGCACGGGACTGACCATCGGGGCCGTACAGAGATTTATTCTGCTTGTTTAAAATCGCCAGCGCCTGCGTATTGTGCTCAATATGGTGATTGAGCAGCATGCCGTTATGGTGATTCTGTTCGCGCAGTTGCAGG
Organism: Serratia sp. JSRIV006; assembly: GCF_019968685.1. Classification (NCBI taxonomy): domain Bacteria; kingdom Pseudomonadati; phylum Pseudomonadota; class Gammaproteobacteria; order Enterobacterales; family Yersiniaceae; genus Serratia; species Serratia sp. JSRIV006. The sequence goes on along the minus strand of NZ_CP074137.1, from coordinate 3,462,297 downwards.
CTTTGCTGTTGCACTTGCTGCCAGCGGGACGCCAACTGCGGTTGGCCCTCATAAGGTGCTTGGCAGTGTTGCAGCCGTTCCATCTCCAGCCGCTGTTGGTCCAGATAATTGACCGTCGCCAGCAGTTGGCTTTTAGCATCTGTCACGCGCTGCAAAGCCACGCCAGCCAAAGTTTTCGAGCACAGTAAAGCGTGCTCTTCCGTCTGCACCGTGCCTAACGCCTGCAAGGTGTCCAGCAGCTTATCCAGCAATTGTGCCAGGTTTTCCATATCAATGACTCACCCTTGGTGTTAACCCCGATCGGCGCCGGACTGCCATTCGCTTTGCACGTCTTGTAACAAGGCATCGGCAATCTTGCCGGTATCCATCTTCAATTCGCCGTTGCGGATCGCCTGCTTGATGCTTTCCACTCGCTCCATATTGATATCTTGGCTGCCCGGCTGCATCAGGCGGGCCTGTGCATCACTCAGCTTAACCTGGGTACCGCTGACCGAGGTTTCCGCCGTGACTTTTTTGCGCGCCTGAACTGCGTTGTCTGATTGTGTTTCTCGCGGCTGTACCGTGGGCACGGGTTGCAACCGTTGGGTACGATCGATACTCATGTTCAATCTCCATCTGTACCACCGTCGCCTAGGCAACGGGGAGTTCAAATCTGTGGCCCTGGTGGCCGGATAAGTGCTGCTATGACTTTGTTATCGACAAGTATTGGCAAAGCTTTATTTTTTTATAAAGTAATACGAATTGTGCCATCAACATTGGCAATGCCGCTAACAATCTGCCCGGAGACCATGCGTACGCGCACGCTGTCTTCGGCGGCGGCGTTGGTCATCGCTTTCCCAGCACCGCTGATATTAAAACCATCACCCTGCGCCAACACCTGTACCGTTTGCCCGGCCTTGACCGCCCAGGCCCGTCTTAGCATGACCGTATTCAACGGCTGCCCAGGGCTGATATTGCGCAGGCTGACGGCACCGATCGCCTTGGCGTTATCGGTCAGGGTACGTGGCGGCAGGGTGTCTAATCGGCCGGTTTTCAGCTTGATATCATCTGCAGTGAGTTTGCTGCCCGCACTGATCCCCCGTGCGGCCACCAGATAATGCCCCATCAGCTGCACCTGTGCCTGAATGAAACGCCGCTCCTGGCCACAACGGGCCGAGATGCTGATGTTACCCCAGCGGCGAGCATTCTGAGGCATCGAAAGCTGCGGCAACTCACACTGCGGCCAACGGCTTGCTGGCGTGCGCACCAACACTTTGACGTCGGTCACGTTGGCACCGGTGGCAAATTGGGACTTGATAAAGCTCTCCACCTGTCCGTCCAGGCCCTCGGCGTGTGCGTTCAGGCCGATCAGCAAGCCGACCAACAGCAGGATCCTTTTCATATTTTGCCTCACAGACGCAGCGACCACAGGGGAACAAGTGTAACCGTTACGCGCGCAGGCTAAGCAGACAAATAGCGACGCATTTTGCCCTTATTCCCACGATAGGCTGACAGGTAGGGCGTTTATGCTGTCGGCTCCAAATTCTAACCTCGCGGAGGGAGCATGCTCGACAAATTGGACGCTGCTCTGCGTTTTGGCCAGGAGGCGCTGAACCTGCGCGCCCAGCGGCAGGAAATCCTGGCGGCCAACATCGCCAACGCAGATACGCCGGGCTATCAGGCTCGTGATATCGATTTCGCCAGCCAACTGAACAAGGTTATGGCGCAGGGGCGCGTCAACGGCAGCGGCGTGGCGCTGAATCTGACCTCGGCACGCCATATCCCGGCGCAGAATATGCAGCCACCGTCGCTGGATCTCCTGTTCCGCGTGCCGGATCAGCCTTCCCTGGACGGCAACACGGTGGATATGGACCGTGAACGCACCAACTTTGCCGATAACAGCCTGAAATATCAAACCGACCTGACGCTGTTGAACGGCCAGATCAAAGGCATGATGTCCGTGCTGCAAGGAGGATAATTCCCATGTCGTTATTGAATATTTTTGATATTTCCGGCTCGGCCCTGTCTGCACAATCCCAACGTCTGAACGTCAGCGCCAGCAATATGGCCAACGCCGACAGCGCCACCGGCCCGGATGGCCAGCCTTATCGGGCCAAACAGGTGGTGTTTGAGGTTGCAGCAGCTCCGGGCCAGTCGACCGGTGGCGTGCGTGTCGCTCAGGTGGTTGACGATCCCTCACCGGAGCGTTTGGTGTTTCAGCCGGGCAACCCGCTGGCGGATGCCAAAGGCTATGTGCGGATGCCCAACGTCGATGTTGTCGGGGAAATGGTCAACACCATTTCGGCCTCGCGCAGCTATCAGGCCAACGTCGAAGTGTTGAATACCACCAAATCCATGTTGATGAAAACCCTGACGCTGGGTCAGTAACCGGAGCTTTTATTTATGGCCATTGCCGCCACCACCAATGAATCACTCGACAACAGCATTGCCGGTACCGGCGCCAAAAGCGGTGCTAATGGCAATACCAGCCAGGATCTGAGCAACAATTTCCTGACGCTGTTGGTGGCCCAGTTGAAAAACCAGGACCCCACCAACCCGATGCAAAACAACGAACTGACTACCCAACTGGCCCAAATCAACACGGTTAGTGGGATCGAGAAGCTCAACACCACGCTGGGGTCGATCTCCGGCCAGATCAGCGGCAACCAGTCAATCCAGGCCAGTTCGCTGATTGGCCACGGTGTGATGGTGCCGGGCAAGGAGATCCTGGTGGGTAATGACGCTGGCAAGGTCAGCACCACGCCGTTTGGCATCGAGCTGGAACGCACTGCCGATGCGGTGACGGCGACCATCAGCGATGCCACCGGCAAAGTGGTTCGCACCATCGATCTGGGCGGGCTAACCGCCGGTGTGCACTCCTTCTCCTGGGACGGTTCGCTGGAAGATGGCACCAATGCGCCCGACGGTTCTTACACCGTGGCGATCAACGCCAAAAACGGCGGTGAGCAGTTGGTGGCGCAGCCACTGCGTTTCGCCATGGTTAACGGCGTCACGCGCGGAACGGACGGGGCAAAACTGGATCTGGGCGTGGCGGGGACTTCAACGCTGGATGACGTGCGCCTGATCCTGTCCAAACTGGGTTCGTCAAACTAAGCGCAGTGATTTTCCACGTCGGCTATGGATCCCTCGATCCTGAAGACACCTTTTTAAATGACCTATTTCGGAGAACGACATGGCTTTTTCTCAAGCGGTCAGCGGTTTAAACGCGGCTGCAACCAACCTGGATGTGATTGGTAACAACATCGCCAACTCCGCCACCTACGGCTTCAAATCCGGCAGCGTATCCTTTGCCGATATGTTTGCCGGCTCGCAGGTCGGGCTAGGGGTGAAAGTGGCGGGGATCACCCAGAACTTCAACGGTGGTACTACCACCAACACCAACCGGGCAATGGATATCGCCATCAGCCAGAACGGCTTCTTCCGTATGCAAGACGCCGATGGCGGCATCTTCTATACGCGTAATGGGCAGTTCATCATGGATGCCAACCGCAACATCACCAACATGCAAGGGTTGAGCCTGACCGGCTACCCGGCGGCTGGCTCACCGCCCACCATCCAGCAGGGGGCCGATCCGGTACCGCTGAGCATTCCTGAAGGGATGATGAACGCCAAAGCCAGCACCAGCGGCAATATGGTGGCCAACCTGAAATCGACCCATAAGCCACCGGCGGTGACGCCGTTCGATCCCAACAAGACCGACTCGTTTAACTACGTCAACACCATTACCACCTACGACACCCTAGGCAATGCACATAACATCAACGCCTACTTTGTAAAAACGGCTGATAACAAGTGGGACGTTTACACTCAGGACGGCAGCGTGCCGGGTGCTCCGTCTGCCAAAGCGGGCAGCCTGAACTTTGACAACAGCGGTACGCTGACCGGCACGTTGAAGCCAGATGGCACACCAAGCGCCACGCCATTCAACCTGGTCGTGCCAATGTCGGCTAAAGACGGCGCGCTGGCGCAAAACTTTAACCTGAGCTTTGCCGGTAGCCTGCAACAGAACGTCGGCAGTGACTCTGTCAGCAAGATTTCCCAGGACGGCTACGCCACCGGGGAATACCAAGGTTTCCAGATCAACAAAGATGGCACCGTGGTCGGGGTATACAACAACCAGCAGACCCAACTGCTGGGGCAGATCGTGTTGACCAACTTCTCCAACCCGGAAGGGCTGGCCGCACAGGGCGATAACGTCTGGAAGGAGACCGGTGCTTCAGGTCAGCCACGCGTGGGCCTGGCGGGCGGTGGCGGTTTCGGTTCACTGACCAGCGGCGCGCTGGAGTCTTCCAACGTCGATCTGAGTCAGGAACTGGTGAACATGATCGTCGCGCAGCGTAACTACCAGTCAAACGCGCAAACCATCAAAACCCAGGATTCGATCCTGCAAACGCTGGTCAGCCTGCGCTAATAGGATTGATTTATGGATCACGCGATTTATACCGCGATGGGGGGGGCCCGGCAGACGCTGGAGCAGCAGTCGGTCACGGCCAACAACCTGGCCAACGCCTCCACTCCTGGGTTCCGCGCACAGCTTTCGGCGCTGCGTGCGGTGCCGGTTGATGGGCCAAGCATGCAGACGCGCACGCTGGTGGCTGCGTCGACGCCTGGGGCAGACATGAGCCAAGGGCCGCTGAACTACACCGGGCGGCCACTGGATGTGGCATTGCAGCAGGACGGGTTTCTGGCACTAAGGCTGCCGGACGGCACCGAAGCCTACAGCCGTAACGGCAGCATCCAGATCTCCTCCACTGGGCAGTTGATGGTGCAGGGCGTGCCGCTGATGGGCGATGGCGGGCCGATCGAAGCCCCGCCGCAGGCGGAACTGACGCTGGCGGCGGATGGCACCATCTCGGCGTTAAATCCGGGCGATCCGCCTAACACCATTTCCCAGATTGGCCGCCTGAAGCTGGTGAAGGCCGATGCTCGGGAAGTGGTGCGCGGGGACGACGGCCTGTTCCATCTGACTGCCGAGGCTCAGCAGCAGCGTGGCAACCAACTACCGAACGATCCCGATGTGCGGATCATGCCGGGAGTGTTGGAGGGCAGCAACGTCAAACCGTTGGAGACGATGGTGGATATGATCGCCAACGCCCGCCGGTTCGAAATGCAAATGAAGGTCATCCACAGCGTGGATGAAAACGCACAGCGCGCCAACTCATTGCTGTCAATGAGCTGAGTGCAGAGGAATAAATCATGATCCCATCCTTATGGATTGCCAAAACCGGTCTGGATGCGCAGCAGACCAATATGGACGTGATCGCCAACAACCTGGCGAACGTCAGTACCAACGGGTTTAAACGCCAACGTGCGGTGTTTGAAGATCTGCTATACCAGACCATGCGTCAGCCCGGGGCTCAGTCTTCCGAGCAAACTACGCTGCCTTCCGGTTTGCAGATTGGTACCGGCGTACGTCCGGTGGCGACCGAGCGCATCCACAGCCAGGGCAACCTGTCGCAGACCAACAACAGCAAAGACGTGGCGATCAAGGGGCAGGGCTTCTTCCAGGTGGTATTGCCGGATGGCACCCAGGCCTATACCCGCGATGGTTCATTCCAGATCGATCAGAATGGCCAGTTGGTGACCGCCAGTGGTTTTCAGGTGCAACCGGCGATCACCATTCCGGCCAACGCCCTGAGCATTACCGTGGGCCGTGATGGCATCGTCAGCGTGACCCAGCAGGGCCAGACGGCGGCGCAGCAGGTCGGGCAACTGACGTTGACCACCTTTATCAACGATAGCGGTCTGGAAAGCATGGGGGAAAACCTGTACCAGGAAACCGAAAGCTCCGGTGCGCCTAACGAAAGTACCCCTGGCCTCAACGGGGCAGGCCTGTTGTATCAGGGTTATGTTGAAACCTCTAACGTCAACGTGGCGGAAGAGTTGGTCAACATGATCCAGACCCAGCGCGCCTATGAGATCAACAGCAAAGCGGTATCAACGTCTGACCAGATGCTGCAAAAGCTGACGCAACTGTAATCGACGGGCGCAGCGTGCTGCGCCCGTAATCCTTATCCTGAGCAACAAAGGCGATACCCGTGGTAACCACCTTTTTAGCGGCCAGCGTGCCGCAGCAAGGCAAACGCGTCCTGGCCGGGCTGCTGATGCTGACAGTCGGCGGCTGTGCCTATATTCCGCATACCCCCCTGGTTGACGGAGCTACCACGGCTCAGCCCGCTCCGGCAGGCGCTCCGGTGCCGAACGGTTCGATTTTCCAGACGGTACAGCCGATGAACTACGGCTATCAGCCGCTGTTTGAAGATCGTCGCCCGCGTAATATCGGCGACACCCTGACCATCGTGCTGCAAGAAAACGTCAGTGCCAGCAAGAGTTCATCCGCCAACGCCAGCCGCAATGGGGCCAGCAAATTTGGCGTAGCCACTTCACCGCGTTACCTCGAAGGGCTGCTTGGTAACGCGCGAGCCGATATGGATATCTCCGGCGACAGCACCTTCGGCGGCAAGGGCGGGGCCAACGCCAACAACACCTTTAACGGCACCATTACCGTCACGGTCAATCAGGTCTTGGCCAACGGCAACCTGCACGTGGTGGGCGAAAAGCAAATTGCCATCAATCAGGGCACCGAGTTCATCCGTTTTTCCGGTGTGGTTAACCCCCGCACCATCAGTGGCAATAACTCGGTCACGTCCACCCAGGTGGCGGATGCGCGTATTGAATACGTCGGTAACGGCTATATCAATGAAGCGCAGACCATGGGGTGGCTACAGCGCTTCTTCTTAAATGTTTCACCGTTCTAAGGATTGACCGATGTTGAAAAAGTTACTTCTCACACTGTCCATGATGCTGGTTTGCCTGCCCGCGACGGCGGAACGCATCCGCGATCTGGTGACGGTACAGGGTGTACGTGACAACGCGTTGATTGGCTACGGCCTGGTCGTGGGGTTGGACGGCTCTGGCGATCAGACCATGCAAACCCCGTTTACCACCCAGAGCCTGAGCAACATGCTATCGCAACTGGGGATCACCGTGCCGCCAGGCACCAACATGCAGTTGAAAAACGTGGCGGCGGTGATGGTAACCGCCAAGCTACCGCCGTTTTCCCGTGCGGGGCAGAACATCGACGTGGTGGTGTCCTCAATGGGTAACGCCAAAAGCCTGCGTGGCGGGACACTGCTGATGACGCCGCTCAAAGGCGTTGATAATCAGGTTTATGCGTTGGCACAGGGTAACGTGTTGGTCGGCGGGGCCGGTGCGTCCTCCGGGGGCAGCAGCGTGCAGGTCAATCAGTTGGCCGGTGGGCGTATCAGCAACGGCGCTTCCATCGAACGTGAATTGCCTACCACCTTCGGCCAGGATGGCGTGATCAACCTGCAACTGAACGACGATGATTTCACCCTGGCACAACAGATCAGTGATGCTATCAACCGCCAGCGCGGGGGCGGCACAGCCTCTCCACTCGATTCCCGTACCGTGCAGGTGCTGGTGCCACGCGGCAATAGTTCGCAAGTGCGCTTCCTGGCAGATATCCAGAATATCAGCATTAACGTTGGGGCAATGGATGCCAAAGTGATCATCAACTCCCGTACCGGCTCGGTAGTAATGAACCGCGATGTGGTGCTGGATTCCTGCGCAGTAGCACAGGGGAACCTGTCTGTGGTGGTCGATCGGCAAAACACCGTCAGCCAGCCGGATACGCCATTCGGCGGTGGCCAGACCGTGGTGACGCCGAATACCCAGATTTCCGTGCAGCAGCAGGGCGGTTCACTGCAAAAAGTGAACGCTAGCGCCAACCTCAATAACGTAGTTCGCGCGTTGAATGCGCTGGGGGCGACGCCGATCGACCTGATGTCTATCTTGCAGGCAATGCAGAGCGCTGGCTGCCTGCGTGCCAAACTGGAAATTATCTGATGAGCAGCGATCTGATGGCCATGTCGGGTGCGGCCTATGACACCCAGTCGCTGAACGGCTTGAAGCGCGATGTTGCCGCCGATCCGCAGGGCAATATCAAACAGGTTGCCCAGCAGGTGGAAGGAATGTTCGTGCAGATGATGCTGAAAAGCATGCGTGCGGCGTTGCCGCAGGACGGCGTGTTGAGCAGCGATCAGACGCGGCTGTATACCTCGATGTACGATCAGCAGATCGCCCAACAGATGTCGCAGAAAGGTTTGGGGCTGGCGGACATGATGGTCAAGCAGCTCTCCGCCGGAAACAGCCGCCCAAGCGAAACCGCAGGGACGGTGCCGATGGCGCTGGACAACGAAGTGTTGCAGACCTTGCCGCGTCAGGCATTGGAACAGATGGTACGCCGGGCGGTGCCAAAAATACCTTCGGCGCCTCCCTTGCCGCTGAGCAATGGCAACTTTGTCGCGCAGCTGTCTATTCCAGCACGGGTTGCCAGCCAGCAAAGCGGTATTCCGCACCAGCTGATCATGGCGCAGGCCGCGCTGGAGTCTGGCTGGGGGCAACGCGAGATCCCCGCGGCGGATGGTTCACGCAGTTACAACCTGTTTGGTATCAAGGCCGGTAGCAGTTGGGACGGCCCGGTGACGGAAATCACCACTACCGAGTTCGAGGAAGGGGTGGCGAAGAAGGTCAAGGCCCGCTTCCGCGTCTATGGCTCCTATATGGAAGCGATTGGGGATTACGTCAAATTGCTGACCAACAACCCGCGCTACGCCAACGTTGCCAGTGCCAGCAGTCCCGAGCAGGCGGCGCATGCGCTGCAAAAGGCCGGTTATGCTACCGATCCGCTGTATGCCAAAAAGCTGGTCAGCATGATCCAGCAGATGAAAAGCGCTGGGGAACAGGTAACCAAAGCCTATACCCACGATTTGCAGGATCTGTTTTAGTGGCTCCTCACCCCAACCCTCTCCCACAGGGAGAGGGAGTTGATAGCCCCAGCGCTTTTGGAAGTAAATCGGTGATTTCAACAAACTCGAATGCCTCCTTTCCCACAGGGAGAGGGAGCTGATAGCCCCAGTGCTTTTGGAAGTAAATCGATAATCTCAACAAACTCGAGTGCCTGTTTAGCCAAGGTGAGTCACTACTATTTTCCTCAAGTTTTCTCCATCGTGGCCGATAACCCAAGCAGGCTGGATGGCAACGCCCGGCACAATTTTTGACCTCTGTGGGCCGCTGGCACCGCAGCATAAGGAACCTCTATGTCCAACAGCTTAATCAATACCGCGATGAGTGGCCTGAATGCGGCGCAGGTTGCGCTTAGCACCGTCAGTAATAACATTTCCAACTACAACGTGGCGGGCTATAACCGCCAGACCGCGATCCTGGCGCAAAACGGCGGCCTGGGCACCATGAACGGATTTATCGGCAACGGAGCCACCGTGACTACGGTCAATCGCGAGTATAACCAGTTCATCATGACCCAGCTGCGCGGAGCGCAAAGCGAAGCTTCGGCTCAGAGCAGCTACTTCGAAAAAGTCTCCCAGATCGATAACCTGCTGGCGTCTAAAACCAACACCCTGGCATCGGGGATGGAAGATTTCTTCAAAAACCTGCAAAACGTCGTCAGCAATGCCGGGGATGACGCTGCCCGCCAGACCGTGTTAGGCAAGGCCAACGGCCTGGTGAATCAGTTCAACAATGCGGACAAGTATCTGCGCGATATGGATGCGGGCGTCAACCAGCAACTGAGCGACAGCGCCAACCAGATCAATACTTACAGCCAGCAGATCGCCCGCCTGAATAACGAAATCACCCAGGTGCGGGCCAGCAGCGGCGGCAGCGAGCCGAACGCCTTGCTGGATCAGCGCGATCAGTTGGTGACGGAGCTTAACAAGGTGGTCGGCGTTCAGGTCACCCAGCAGGACGGTGATGCCTATACCGTGACCTTCGCCAACGGCCTGACGCTGGTGCAGGGCAACTCCTCCTATCAGGTGACGGCGATGCCTTCCAGCAAAGACCCGTCCCGCCTGACGCTCGGTTACGATCGCGGCAATGGCGCCAGCGAAATTCCGGAAAGCCAGATTGGCAGCGGTAGCGTCAGCGGCGTGCTGAAGTTCCGTAGTGAATCACTGGATGGCGCACGTAACCAGTTGGGGCAACTGGCCCTGGCGCTGGCCGATAGCTTTAACCAGCAGCATCGCGAAGGCTTTGATATCAACGGCGATCCGGGGGAAGATTTCTTCAGCTTCTCAGGTGGGCGTACGGTTAACAATACCAACAACACCGGCAATGCCTCGCTGTCGGTCTCCTTTACCGATACCAGCAAGGTCAAGGCCAGTGACTACCGCATGGAGTTTGACGGTGCCAACTGGCAGGTTACGCGCCTGTCCGACAACGTCAAAGTACCTGCCACCGCAGGCACCGATGCGGATGGCAAACCGACGCTGAGCTTTGATGGCCTGCAGGTCGGCGTGACGGGCAACGCGAAAAAGAACGACAGCTTTACCGTGAAACCGGTTAGCGATGTAGCTGGTACCCTGAAGGTTGCTATCAGCGACTCGGCCAAGTTTGCTGCCGCAGGAACGGAAGATGGCGGTAAGGGCGATAACGACAACGTCAAGAAACTGCTCGATCTGCAAACCGCCAAAAAAGTGGTGGAGGGTAAAGCAACCTTGAGCGGCGCCTATGCCGGATTGGTCAGCAGCGTGGGTAACCAGACCGCTACCGCCAAAGTCAACGCCACCGCACAAACCAATATTGTGACCCAATTGCAAACCCAACAGCAGTCCATTTCCGGGGTTAACCTGGACGAAGAGTATGGCGAACTGCTGCGTTTCCAACAGTATTACATGGCCAATGCGCAGGTGATCCAGACCGCCAGCTCGTTGTTTGACGCCATACTGAATATTCGTTGATTTTACCGTTAACCGCAGCCGATATGCCGGCTGTGGATGCCCTTAGTGAGGAACCTAACCCATGCGCATGAGCACCAGCATGATCTACCAGCAGAATCTGTCGGGGGTCACCAATAATCAGTCTCTGTGGATGCAGTCCGGGCAGCAGCTTTCCAGCGGCAAGCGCGTGCTTTACCCTTCGGACGATCCGTTAGCGGCGTCACAGGCGGTGATGATCTCGCAGTCGATGTCAGAAAACAGCCAGTACGCGCTGGCGCGCACCTTTGCCCGTCAGAACATCTCGATGGAAGAAACCGTGCTGCGTAGCGCCGCCGACGGCATCAAGGACATGAAAACGCTGATCGTCAACGCCGGTAATGGCACTCTCAGCGATAATGACCGCGACTCTTTGGCCACCCAGTTGCAGGGGCTGAAAGATCAGCTACTCAGCCAGGCCAACAGCACCGACGGTAACGGCCGTTTTATTTTTGCCGGCTTTGCCAATGATAAAGCTCCGTTTGTCGAGCAGGGTGGCAAGGTGGTTTACCAGGGCAGCAGCTCGGCCATTGAGCAGAAAGTGGACGCCAACCGCACCATGACCGTGGGCCATACCGGCAGCTCGATATTTATGTCGCTGACCAGCAATATCAAACCGGAGCCGGATGGCAGCCGTTCCGAAGCCAACGTGTTCGAGAGCATCGACATGGCGCTGAAAGCGTTGAAGACCCCGCTGGAGGGCGCCGATGAGGCCACCCGTACGCAGGTGACAGCGGCGCTTGATAAGGCAACCCGTGGCCTGGATAACAGCTATAACAACGTGCTGAGCACCAGTGCAGTGTTGGGGACTCAGCTGCAGGAGTTGGACGTGTTGGACAGCATCGGCATCGAAAACAATACGGCTAACAAAAATCAGCTGACCGCGTTGGTTGAGGCGGATGTGGTGGAGGCGATCTCGTCTTACTACATGCAACAGGCGGCTTTGCAGGCATCGTATAAGACCTTTAGCGATATGCAGGGTATGTCATTATTCCAAATAAACCGATAAGAAATAGTTATTCACGCTTGTAGGGCACTGCGCCCTATAACGTGGATATAGAGCGCAGCACCGTTTTTACACAGCCTGATTTAACGGCGGGAAACGTCAGGATATTCAGGCTGGATAAGTGATTTTACTATTTTTAACGCTACGCATTAAAAACAGATTATTTTTTCTTTTTGGCTACGGTCCAAATCTTGCCGCAGGCTGACGGCGTAATCTGAACGCGGTTGGTTACCCAATGCGCCATACCCAAGGCTCTACGTGCTTTCCTGTTGGTTTTCGTCTTCATTCCGTGCTCCTGGCCGTATTGAGATAAGTCAGTTGAGAAAAATAAAATACCGTAGCCCGAAGGCTCCGTTGTTTTATTTTCTTGGTTATCCATTTTTTAATAAATCGCCAACCAAAAATAATGGCTTTGGTCCGTATTTTTATACGGCGTGGGATTTATTTAATGAGGCCATTCTAAGGGGGGTATTATATTATTCAAGCCCGGCAGAATAATCGCCGCTAAATCTGGTTAATTTCGCTTTTTCAACTTTTTATCTCGGAAAATATCTTTCCCTGCTAGTTTGTCTCGCGGGTAACCTCGGGATTAAGGGGACATACCGCCGATCACCGTCGCCAGCCGATCGAAAAACTCACCGAACAGGTGTTCGCAGAAGGGGGCCAGCATCGGCATCATCATGCCAAGGGTCAACATGCCGATGGTTAACGTAACCGGGAAACCGATCACAAACACCGAAAGCTGCGGGGTAACGCGGTTGAGCAGGCCAAGCGCCAGGTTCAGCGTCAGCAGCAGGCAGATCAGCGGCAGCGCCAGCATCATACCGTTAATGAAGATCAGCGTTCCTGCCTGGGTCAGCGCCAGGAAACCGTTGCCGTTCAGCGGCCGTGCCTGGATCGGCAGGGTATGGAAGCTGTCTGCCAGCAGCGAGATCAGCCACAGGTGACCATCGAAGCTGAGGAATAATAACATCGCCAGCAGGTTCAGCAGGCGCGCCAGCAGTGGCGTATTGGGGCCGCCAGAGGGATCGAAGAAGGTGGCAAAGGACAGCCCCATCTGCATGCCGATCACCTCACCCGCCAGGCGCACAGCTGCAAAGGCGAACTGCATTGTTAAACCGATCGCCACGCCGATCAGGATCTGCTGCACGGCCAGCCACAGGCCGGTGACAGAAAACAGCGGGATATTGCTGGTGGGCAGCGTAGGGGCGATCAGCAATACGATCAGACCGCCCAAGCCAATTTTCACCCGCTTGGAGATCTGCTTTTCGCTGAACAGCGGGGCGGTGCTAATCAGCGCCAGGACGCGCAGCAGAGGCCAGAAGAACTGGCTGAGCCAGACGCTGAGTTGGGCGCTGTCAAAGGTTAGCATGGTTAGCCGATCAGGTTCGGCAGGTTGCTGAACAGCATGCGCATGTAGTCCAATAGCAGATTGAGCATCCACGGCCCGGCAACGATCAGGGTGGCGACCACGGAGAGAATTTTGGGAATGAACGACAGCGTCATTTCGTTAATCTGCGTGGCGGCCTGCAACAGGCTGACGATCAGCCCGCTGAACAGCGCGGCTAGCAGCAGTGGGGCGGCCAGCGCCAGCGCCACTTTCATCGCTTCCGTACCCAGCGCCATTACCGATTCAGGTGTCATCTTTTTGCTCCAATAGAGGGGAGGGGGTCTGCTAGCTGTAAAAACTCTGCGCCAGCGATCCCAACAGCAACTGCCAACCATCCACCAGCACAAACAACATCAGTTTGAACGGTAGCGAGATGGTCGCGGGCGGTACCATCATCATCCCCAGCGCCATCAGCACGCTGGCCACCACCAGGTCGATGATCAGGAACGGAATAAATACGGTAAAACCAATCTGGAAGGCAGTTTTCAGCTCACTGGTGACATAGGCGGGCAACAGAATACGCATCGGGACGGCCTCTGGACCTTCCAACGCGGGCAGGTTAGCTAGCCTGGCGTACAGGGCGAGATCGCTTTCCCGCGTCTGGCGCAGCATAAACTCACGTAGCGGCTGCGAACCTTTGTCGATCGCTACCTCCATGCTGATCTTGTCCTGGCTGAACGGCAGGTAGGCATCCTGATATACCTTGTCGAACACCGGTGACATGATAAAGAAGGTCAAAAACAGTGCCAGCCCCAGCATTACCTGATTGGGCGGTGCCGATGGGGTGCCGAGGGCGTTACGCAGCAGCCCCAGCACGATGATGATGCGGGTAAAGCTGGTCATCATCAGCAGCATCGCGGGCAGGAAGCTGAGTGAGGTGATCAGTACCAGCGTCTGCACCGGCAGCGTCCAGCTTTGGCCGCCGTTGGCCGTAGGTTGGCTAATCAGCCCCGGCAACTGTGCCAAAGCGGCAGGGCTGAGCAGTAGCAGGCCTGCGGCCAGCAGCGGGCCAAAAGCCCGGCGGTAGGAGAATGGATTCATGCCGATTTATCCGGGCGTTTTAAGACGTTTTGCATCAGTTGGCGGAAATCTGCCGGTGACTTGTGATCGGTTGCTTCCTGAGTCGGTGGCGCGGACAGGGTGTGCAACGGGGTGATTTGCTGAGCCGTAACGCCCAGCACCAGCCAGGTGTTATCCACTTCAACCACCACCACCCGTTCGCGTTGGCCAACCTGACAGCTGGCACGCAGGTTGAGCAATTTTTGATTGCCACGGGCCTGCGGGGCAAAGCCCAACCGACGAAACAGCCAGCCAGCGAGCAGGATCAGCAGCAAAATAGCACCGAGCGCGCTGCTGACCTGCATCAATACCGAGCCGGTGGGCAGCGCCGTACCGGCGGGCTGCTGAGTGCTTTGTGTCTGCACGCTGGCGTTGGGGTTCATTAGCGGCTCAGGCGGCGCATGCGCTCGGAAGGCGTGATGATATCGGTGATGCGTACGCCGAACTTGTCGCCGACCACCACCACTTCGCCCTGGGCGATGAGATAGCCGTTAATCAGGATATCCAAGGGTTCACCGGCCAGACCATCCAACGCCACCACCGAGCCTTGCGACAGGCGCAGCAGCTCTTTGATGGTCATCTTGGTGCGGCCCAGTTCCACGGTCAGCTTGACCGGAATATCCAGGATCAGATCGATATCTTGCAGGCTACCCAACGCATCCTGAGCTTCCAGCGATTTGAATACGCCCTCGGTAGAGGCGGATTTTTCGGTCGCCTGTTGCTCGTTAAACGCATCAGCCCACAGATCGTCTACGGAGTCCTTCTCTTCGCCAGACGGTTGTTTAGGATCACTCATTGGGCCGTTCCTCACTCAGGGCATTCAAAATAGGGTTAATCAAATGTTCAACACGCAGGGCGTACTGCCCGTTCAAGGTGCCGTATTGGCTGGTCAAGACCGGGACGCCGTCAACATGGGCGATCAGGCGCTCCGGTTTATCGATCGGTAACACGTCGCCCGGCTGGAGTTTCAGCACTTTCGACAGGCGCATCGGGATATCGACAAAGTTGGCTATCAGCTCCAGTTCGGAGTGCTGAACCTGTTTCACCAGCGTTTCTCGCCACTGGCTGTCTTCCTGGCGGGAGTTCTCCACCGGTGGGTTAGTCAGCAACTCGCGCAGTGGCTCGATCATGGCGAATGGAATACAGATATTAAATTCACCGCTCAGCGCCCCGATCTCCACCTGGAACGGCGTGGTTACCACGATATCGTTGGGAGAGGTGGTGATATTGGTGAACTTGACCTGCATTTCGGCACGTACGTATTCCACATCGATCTTGTAGATGGCGCTCCAGGCATCGCCATAGGCGTCCAGCGCCAAGCGCAGCATGCGTTTGATCACCCGCTGTTCGGTTGGCGTAAATTCCCGGCCCTCGACCTTGGTAGGAAAACGGCCATCGCCACCGAACAGGTTATCCACGGCGATAAACACCAGGCTGGGGGCAAACACAAACAGCGCCGTGCCGCGCAATGGATTCAGGTGGACCAGGTTCAGGTTGGTCGGCACCGGCAGGTTGCGGGCAAACTCATGGTATGGCTGGATCTTGATCGCCCCGACGGTAATATCCGGGCTACGGCGCAACAGGTTAAACAGCCCCATGCGAAACTGACGGGCAAAACGCTCGTTAATGATCTCCAGCGCTTGCAGGCGCTCACGCACCACGCGCCGTTGGGTGGTGGGATCGTAAGGTTTGACCTCGCTTTCATGACCGATGACGGCGGCGGGTTCATCCCCCGCGCTGTCGCCATTGAGCAGTGCGTCGATCTCGGCCTGTGAAAGAATATTGTCGCCCATGGTTTATTACCGCAGTATGAAGGCAGTGAACAGCACATCGCTGACCACTTGCTTCGGTTGTCCCGTCACCAGCGGTGGGCTGAGCACGTCTTTAATCTGTGCCACCAGTTGCTGTTTCCCTTGCTCGTTGGCCAGTTGGCTTGCTT
Organism: Serratia sp. JSRIV006; assembly: GCF_019968685.1. Taxonomy (NCBI): domain Bacteria; kingdom Pseudomonadati; phylum Pseudomonadota; class Gammaproteobacteria; order Enterobacterales; family Yersiniaceae; genus Serratia; species Serratia sp. JSRIV006. Next base: position 3,446,110 of record NZ_CP074137.1, on the reverse strand, counting down.
CCTGTCGTGAAAGCAGCATTAGCAGACGGCTACGCACTTCCGGCAGAAAATCGTTCAACCGGCGGCGTGTTTCTTCATCTGGCAGGCGCAGCGTCAGGCCGATATACAACACGCGGTCCAGGTTGTTATCCGGCGTCACCAGATTGACGGTAAAGGTATCCAATGGCATAAACACCGGGGCCGGAGGCGGCTGCTTTTTTTCCTCGGCGGCGGGTTGACCGTTCTTATGCTGCTGCATCAACCACCAGCTGTAGCCTGCGGCACCACATGCGCCTAAGGCGATCAGTACCAGCAGGATCACCAGTATTGGGCGTTTTTTTGTTGCTGCTGTTGGAAGGGAGTTCTGAGACATTACTAAGTCAAATCCTGTTCTCTGCGTGCTGACAAGCTGCACGCAATACATGTAATTCCATTATCCCGCTTATTCTGGGCTGCAATAGCCAGAATAGGCGGGGAAAAGCGTGCCAGCTTGAGCGTTTGCACGCCGTCAGGCGAAAATATCAACGCCGTCGACCGAGCGGGCCATCGCCTGCAGCGCTGCTGGGGCGCTCAGGGCTTCAACGCCGGTTTCCGCGCTGCCGTGTTGTTCACGGTAAGAAGGCTGCCCGCCTTGGTGAGAGGCCTGCTGCTGTGACTGTTGCGGCTGTGGCAGTGACTCACCGCCAACGCTGCTCTGGCCAAGGTTGATACCACTTTCCGCCAGCGCATGGCGTAGATGGGGCAGCGCGGCTTCCACCGCCGCACGAACCTGGCCGTGTGCCGAGGCGATATGCAACTGGGCCTGGTTATCGTCGAGCTTCAGCGTGATTTGCAAGGCACCCAGTTCCTGCGGATGTAGGCGTAACTCGGCGCTCTGCTGGCCGTTGCGGTGGAACATCAGCACCTGTTGACTCAGTGCCTGTTGCCATTCCTGGCTGCCGAGTTGAGCGTTCAACTGTGGCGTTGCCGGTGCGCTCACCGTCGCGCTGACGGGTTGGCTGGCGATCACCGGGCTGGAAACTGGCGCAGGGGCTGCGTGCTGTGGCGTTGCAGAAGATTGCGCCGATTCAGCCGCCAGTTTCAGTGGAGTGGTACCGCTATCCTGATTGTTATCGGTCTGAGAAGACAGTACTGACGACGCGTCAGTTTTGGCGGCCAAGGCGGATTTATCGTCTGCGTTCGGCTGCGATTTTGACGCTGGCAGGCCAGCAGTGGATAACGCTGGTTTTTCGCTCAGGGTGGCTAACAGTGATGCGGTTCCCGTCAGCGGCGCTTCGTCCCCGCTTGGCTCAGCGGCGGTTGCGACCCCATTTCCTGGTAACGGTTGCACTACGGCGGCAGGCAGCATGGCAAACAGAGCCTGCAAGCTGGCCGCATCCAAAGTATCTACAGGGTGCAGCGGCTGTTCGTCATCGCGCTGGGTTAACCGGGTTTGGCTATCGTCTGCCGTATCCAGTTCCTGCGGAGCGGCCAGCAAACGGCCACGATCGCTGAGCGAGGTCAGCAATTGGTTAAGCTGTTGGCGGCTGAGGGTTGAGATTTGTGGATCTTCGGCCAGTAGCTGGGCCACGTTCGGCTTGCCTTTCAGTTGACCTTCGGGCATGAAGCGCTCGCCGAGCAGTTGAGCAAAGCTGGCAGACAGTCCGGCATCATCCAACGACAGCGCGGTAAGGCCAGTCTCCGTGCCATCAACTGTCGCGGGCAAACCAGAAAGAACGTTGAGGTTCATGGGTTTAGATTCCTTTGTGAACTGCGTTGAGCGAACTCATCCATCAGTTTTTGGTCACGCTTGTTTTCCAGCATCAGTTCGGCGCTGAGGGCACGGGTGTTGAGCGTTTCAAAAGCGTTCAGCCGCTGCTGTTTGTCCTGCCACTGTTTGACCGCCCGTTCTACCTTCTCGCTCCACTGGAGCAACTGCTGGCGATGCTGGCTGATGGCCTGCTCGAGCGTGCCGATAAACTGCTGGTAGTTTTGCCAACTGGCGGAACCCATGCCGCTAGACAGGGTGTTGTTCAGCTTTTGCCGATACTCATCCTGGTAGTTGAGCAGCATGGCAAGCTGTTGCTCCGCCGCCTGTTGCGCCTGACGTGCCTGGCCGAGGTGCTGTGCGGCCTGTTCTACGGCATCCTGCGCCAGATCGCGCAGGATAATCAGCGGTGACTGTGGTTTCATGGTGCTCAGGCTCCGTGGTTAAACAATCAGTTGCTGCAACTGTTGGCAGGCATCGTCGTAGCCGCTGCGTTCGAAAATGCCCTGTTGCAGATAGGCTTCCATCTGCGGATACAGCGTCATGGCCTTGTCCAGCAGCGGATCGCTGCCTGCGGCGTAGGCTCCTACACTGATCAGATCGCGGTTACGTTGGTAACTGGCCAACATCTGTTTGAAGTTACGTACCCGCCGGTAATGCTCCTCATCGATCAGCGAGGTCATGGCACGGCTGATCGACGCTTCAATATCGATGGCAGGGTAGTGGCCCGCTTCCGCCAGGCGCCGGGAGAGCACCACATGGCCATCAAGGATGGCGCGTGCCGAATCGGCAATCGGGTCTTGCTGGTCATCACCTTCGGTCAACACGGTATAAAACGCGGTGATGGAACCGCCGCCGCTGATGCCGTTACCGGCACGCTCTACCAGCGCGGGTAGTTTGGCGAATACCGAAGGCGGATAGCCTTTGGTAGCCGGGGGTTCGCCGATTGCCAGGGCGATTTCACGTTGCGCCATGGCGTAACGGGTCAGGGAATCCATAATCAGCAGTACGTGTTGGCCCCGATCGCGGAAATCCTCGGCGATACGGGTGGCATAGGCGGCGCCTTGCATGCGTAGCAGCGGCGAAACGTCTGCCGGTGCAGCGATTACCACCGAACGGGCGCGTCCCTCGGTGCCGAGGATGTTTTCGATAAAGTCTTTCACTTCGCGGCCACGTTCGCCGATCAGCCCAACGACGATCACGTCGGCCTGGGTGTAACGCGCCATCATGCCGAGCAGCACGCTTTTACCCACGCCAGAACCGGCGAACAGGCCCATGCGCTGGCCGCGGCCCACGGTGAGCAGCCCGTTGATGGTGCGCACACCGACGTCGAGTACCTGTTCGATCGGGGTGCGCTGCAACGGGTTGAACGGGGCGGTGATCAGCGGCGCGCGGTAGCCGGTATCTGGTGCTGGCAGGCCATCGAGCGGTTTGGCACCGCCGTCGAGCACCCGGCCAAGCAATGCCGGGCCAAGGGGTAACTGTTTGCTGGCGCTTTGTCCTTCGGGGGAGACGCGAGCATAGACCCGAGCGCCGGGCACGATACCGTCGACCTCTTCCAGCGGCATCAGGAACAGCCGCTGGCCGTTAAAACCGACCACCTCGCTTTCTACCTCCTGCACCACACCGCTGTCATGGCGTTCGATCAGGCAGGTGGCCCCCAGCGGTAACTGCAAACCGGTGGCTTCCAGTACCAGCCCGGTAGCTCGCGTCAGACGGCCATAGCGGCGCACCGCGGGCGCACGGGCAATGCGTTTTTCCAGACTGTCCAGCGAGTTCAGCCAACGGCCGAGACGAACGGTCATCACAGCTCTCCCGGTGCGGCCAGACGGCACAGTTCATGCCAGCGGGTGGCCAGGCTGGCATCCAGATCGCCTTCTTCTGCGCTGACCTTGCAGCCGCCTGGATGTAACTGTCCGTCGGCCAGCAGCCGCCAGCCGTGCAGGCTGAGTGTCATGCCAAGCTGCTGCTCTACACGTTCGTAATCATCCGGGTGTACGCGCAACTGAGGTTTGCCGCTGAACATCGGTTCTTGCTGGATCAACTGTTGGATCTGGCCGAGCAGGGCGGTGCCATCGCACACCGGCGCTTGGCCGATGACCTGTTTGGCCGCCGTCAGGGCCAACTGCATCAGGCGCGAGGCAATCACGCTGTCGAGCGCGTCCAGCGTGTGCTGGAACTCGGTGACCAACTGCTGCCAATGTTCGGTGATCGGTTGCTGCTGCTGTTGGCCCGCCAGAATGCCTTGCTGACGGCCTTCCTCCAGCCCGGCCTGGAAACCGGCGTCATAGCCTTTCTGCTGGCCCTCGGCAAAGCCTTGTTGCTGACCTTGCTGTTGGGCCTGCAAACGCAGCATCTCCAGCCGTTGCTGTTCGTTGATGCTGTCATCCTGCGGGATGACGATCACTTCAGGCGGGCTTTCCGGTTCCAGCACCGGTTTGGGATCTGCCAGATCGTTAAGCGACCAGGGCTGCCAGGGCAGGGTGTTGAGGCGATCAGACATAGGTGTCCTCACCACCGCCGATGATCATTTCGCCGGTTTCTGCCAGGCGGCGTACCACCAACAGGATAGCCTTCTGTTCGTTCTCCACCTGCGACATGCGGACCGGGCCACGGTTGGCCAGATCGTCGCGCAGGATATCGGCGGCACGTTGCGACATGTTCTTGAGGAACTTCTCGCGCAGCGGCTGTTCGGCCCCTTTCAAGGCGATCAACAGGGATTCGCTTTCCACGTCCTGCAACAGGCGCTGGATGCTGCGATCGTCCACTTCGACCAGGTTTTCGAACAGGAACATTTCGTCGATGATCTTCTGCGCCAGCTCGCCGTCGTAGTCACGCATGGCACCAATAACCGCCTCTTCCTGCTGGGTTTTCATCAGGTTGATAATCTCGGCGGCGGTACGGACGCCCCCCATTTTGCTGCGCTTGAGGTTCTGGCCGTCCAGCAGATTGTTCAGCACTTCGGTCAGCTCTGCCAGGGCGTCTGGCTGTACACCGCCGAAGGTGGCGATACGCAGCATCACGTCGTTGCGCAGGCGCTCCTCGAACTGTGCCAGGATATCCGCCGCCTGGCCGCGCTTGAGGTGAACCAGGATGGTGGCAATGATCTGCGGGTGTTCGTCGCGGATCAGATCGGCCGCGCTCTGCGGCTCCATAAAGTTGAGCGTTTCCATGCCGGAGGTGTCTTCGCGTGATTCGAGAATATCCTCCAGCAGGCTGCTGGCACGTTCTTCACCCAAGGCTTTTACCAGCACCGAGCGTAGGTAGTCGCTGGCATTGACGCTCAGCGCGGCATACTGTTCGGCATCGTCTTCAAACTCTCTGAGGACCTCCCCCAACTGTTTGTGGGACACCTGGCGCATACTGGCCATGGTGCCACTCAACTGCTGCACTTCCCGTGACGAGAGGTGCTTGAAGACTTCGGCGGCGCGATCTTCACCCAGCGTCATCAGCAGGATGGCGCTCTTTTCGGTACCTGTCAGACTCATAGTTCGTTACTCATCCATTGACGGATCACCAGGGCCACCACGCGTGGATCTTTATCTGCCAGTTCGCGGATCCGCTGGCCCTGGACTTCAGCATTGACGCGCTGCTGTGATTTCTTGTGCAGCGCCTGCTCTTCATGACTTGGCTTGTTCACCTCAGCCGGGCGAGTGGCTGGCGTATTGGCAGCGGCCACTGCAGCTTGTTGCGCCACCTGACGGCTTTGCAGCTGCGGACGAACCAGCTTGCGCCACAAAATCCAGGCCACCAGCAGCACCAGCAAATAGCGGCCTGCGTTGAACAACCGATCGATAAACGACTGTGACTGCCAGAAAGGCAACTCGCCGCCGGTCTGCTCTACATCGTTGAACTGGGTGTTGACCACGTTAAGCGTATCGCCACGGCTGCTGGAGTAACCCATCGCTTCACGGACCAGCGACTCCACCTGAGCCAGCTGTTCTTTGCTCATCGGCTGTGGTTTACCGTCTTTATCGGTACCCAGGGTGTTGAGCACCACGGCGACCGACAGGCGTTCCACCGCTCCAGCCTTGTGCTGGGTATGACGAATGGTGCGATCCACCTCGTAGTTGGTGGTTTCATCACGGCGACTGTTTTGCGCTACGTTACCGCTAGCCCCGGTACGCGTGCTGTTATTGGCATTGCTTGCCGTGGCAGGGGTATTTGTATTGCCCGCCGCCGTAGTTTTTGGTGTTTCTATCGGTGCAGTCGGCGCTGCACTTGGCTGGTTGGAAAGGGCACCCGGTACGCCGCCGATCTGTTGCCCGCCGTTCTGTTCACTCTGGCTGAGCTGTCTGGAGCGTATTGCTGATTTATCCGGCTGTTGGTTGGGCTGGTACTGTTCGTCGGTTTGCTCGCGGGTGGAGAAATCGATTTGTGCCGTTACCTGTGCACGCACGTTCGCGCTGCCGACAATCGGTGCCAGAATAGCTTCAATACGGCGCTGATAGCGGTTCTCAACCTCATTGGCGTACTTCAACTGTGCGGCATTGAGATCGCGTCCGGTGCCGTCAGATTGGGTCAGCAGGCGGCCAGCCTGATCGACCACCGTGACGTTGCCCGGCGGCAAACCGGCCACGCTGCTGGATACCATATACACCACGGCATTGATCTGGCCGTCGTCTAACGTGCGGCCAGGTTGCAGCGTGAGCGTCACGGAAGCTGAGGGGTTCTTTTGTTCGCGTACAAACAGCGAAGGCTTAGGCAGTGCCAGATGCACACGGGCATTCTGTACCGGCCCCAGGGATTCGATAGTGCGTGACAGTTCGCCTTCCAGCGCGCGCTGGTAGTTGATCTGTTCGCTGAACTGGCTGATGCCGAATTTTTCCTGATCCAGCAGTTCAAAGCCGACGGCACCTCCCTTAGGCAGCCCCTGTTGCGCCAGACGCAGGCGGGTTTCATGCACCTTCTCCGCCGGGATCATCAACGCCGAGCCGTTCTCGGTAAAGCGATAGGGGATGTTCATCTGCGTGAGTTGCGTGACGATAGCGCCGCCGTCACGATCGTTGAGATTGCTGTACAGCACGCGGTAATCCGGGCTTTTGGCCCATAGCATCAGCGCAACCACGATGGCGATCGCCGCCGAGGCCGCGATCAGCAGTGGAATTTTAGGGTTGGCACGCAAGCGATTCCATAGGGCCAGCAGGCCGTTATCACGGCTTTCACCATTCATGCTGGTACCCACTCTGGCGGGTTCGAGGTATGGCTAGCGTTGTTGTGTGATGACAAAACAGACTCCCTGAATACACAGTTCTTTACGGCCTAACAAAAGCGCCCCCATTTTTGGGCATGCCATTATTTGCTCTAGGGGCAAGTTTTGATGGCCCGATAAACCGGTGTTTTTGCAGTTAATTAGCCGCTTTAACCGGAAAGCACTGTGGTAGGGTGTGCAGCATCGGGATCATGCAGGCGAATGAAGGCGCGGTTTTCCCGCCGTTTTTCAGGCCAGCGCTTGAAATCCATAGGGTATGAATGAAGTAACGAGGTCATGATGGCAATTCAGGGTATTGAAGGAGTGGTGCAGCAGTTGCAAGCCACGGCGGTTCAGGCCGGAGCGCTGCGACAAAACGATCCGGTGCAGGAAGCCAGTTTTGCCAATGAGTTAAAGGCGGCTCTCGGTAAGATCAGCGAGACTCAGCAAACTGCGCGTCAGCAAGCACAGGATTTTGAATTGGGTGTGCCGGGTATCAGTTTGAACGACGTGATGGTCGATCTGCAGAAGTCTTCGGTGTCTTTGCAGCTGGGTGTGCAGGTACGTAATAAACTGGTTGCGGCTTATCAAGACGTCATGAATATGGCGGTGTAGCGGTAAATAAAGGGTGGCTATAGCGCAAACAGATAATCTATTCTGTATTGGCGTAAGCCTCCCTAATGTGATTTTCAGTGGTTTTCGACCCGTTTGCCTAATCAATAAATCATGGCAAGCCGGTGTCTTGAGCGTCGTCGGTGTTTTTTATGGGCAACACCAATCTTTTTACTATCAATGACTTTAGCGTGTTTCTTAAAGGAAAAAAGGCATAAAACAGTCAGCGATGCTACCAAATACTCCATTATCTTATCCTCCTTGAAATTGGTTAATTAAGCTAATATTTGTAGTTATTGTCCTAAATGTCAATTAGCGAGGGTGTAATGTAGATATATCCTCATCGAGCCCAGGAACTGTCTTATATCTTTGAGTGGATTCGTACGGTGTCGCTCGTAAACCACGCAAAAAATAATCGCTTACGCTGAAGAGATTGAGTCTCATTCAAGCAATGCCAGAGAACCGTGAGCGGTGTAACTTAAAGAAATATCTCTGTTTTATTGAAAGACCTAATTCCTGTTGTGCGGTGGCTATTATTTTTTTGACCGTGCTTTGGAGTAGGCTGATGCTTTGTGAATAAGATGAAAGATCCACAGCTTTACAAGGATGTTATTTTTTCTATGGAAATAATCGCGCTAATAGTATTTATTCGGGAAAAGTGATGAGCACTAAAAGTGAAGTAAGATGGCGTTTTTTCAGCATTGTCATGTTAATTGTGTTGGCCGTATTGACCTATGTGTTAGTTAAATTCAACTGATGTACGGGCCACTCAGGGTGGCCTTAGTCACATCCTCAGCCTGCCGTTGTTAAACCCAGCATCTATTCCTCTACCGTATTTAGCCATGGATATGCCGGAGGCTGCGCGGCGGTGGGCTGCATAATTCGCTGGTGCCCACGGATGGCGGTAGGTGCGAAGCCGAATCGTTTACGAAAGCGTTCGGCAAAACGAGAAGAACTTTCATAGCTCACATATTGTGCAATGGCGGAGATCGGCCAGTCTGTGGCCTGCAATAACAGCAGCGCGCGGCTCATACGTACATCGATCATCAGGTTGCGCAAGGCGCTATTCTCCGCCGACAGTTTGCGCCGCAGCACCACCTCGCTCATCATCAGATTTTCAGCCACTTCGGCGGCGGTCCAAATCCGTTGCGGATCGCTTGCCAGCAAGCGGCGCACCTGCTGGGTCAGATTATTGGCTTCCTGGTGAGTAAAGCGGATCCCCAGGTGTGCCAGCCACAGTAGGATTTCGCACATTTTATGGCGGATAATCATCTGGGGAAAACGATCGTGCAGCGTCAGTGCCAGCGCCGCGGTTTCAAAACTGTGCAAGAACGGGCAGGGCAGCTTCGTCAGCGTAGTGACGCCAGTGAAAGGGGTAGGCGGCGCGATAGGCGCATTGGCTACCGTATCAAACAGCAAGGGATCGCAAATCAGCAGTTGGCAGCTGTATACTCCGCTGTCTGAAAGACTATTAATCACATCGGCGGTTAGCCCACCTTCTACGATCAACAGCTCTCCGGCGCGAGCTACCACCTCCCGTTGCTTCCACCGTATACGTGTTTGCCCTTGCTGGATCAAAAACAGATGCGTCTGCTCAAAATAGAGCGACGGAAGTCGCAGTTCAGTATGCTGAATGATGTGTGCTGAGGCACCGATCCCGGGACAAAAATTAATTAAGCGTTCCATCAATATTCATTTCATCGTTATTATCTACGAATATCTTTACGCTTTGCTGGAGGATGGAGCAACATTTTTTCGCCTGTTGCCGATCACAACTCGATAATTTACTTGTCAAGAATCAGTTTCCTGTTGAACAGAAAACGTCCGTGTCGGGATAAGTGTTATCCATTAAATCGGCAATAGTGCCAGCGGTTTGCATTTTCATGCATTACCTGCCATACGAATTATTCAAATCTCATGCGTTTATATTATGGTGCAACGGGATAATAATAGTGTTTTATCCTATTAATTACTTAGGATAGGCGGTTAAACATAAGATTTATCTTGATTGCGGCTCACCAAGCAGCAAAGCGCGGTCATGGAATTGACCGTAGGTGCTGTTGACCGCGCTCTGGCGGGTAGACTGCCCGATCAAAACCGTTAATTCGTCCATGCGTCGCTGCATCAGTCGCTTCACTTCGGTTTCGTTTTTGAGGATTTGCTGCAATTTACCGCGTAAAATATCCTGCAAGCTCGAAGATGGCTCAGGGATACCCGCCAGTTGGGCGGTTTTTTCTACCGCCTGAACGTAGGTGATCTCCATTTCAATCAGCGCATCCCACTGGCCAGCCTGCGCCAGTGTGATCATTTGCTCGCTCAGGCTATGGATCTTTTGATAGGCCAATAGCAGTTGTTGGTGGTGTTCCATTATACGCCGTCCTGAACGGGTTGATAATTGGGGCCAATTTGACGCCAGGCGTCGGCAATGTTCTCCAGCAGCCCGCTGACTTCGTCAAGGGCTGCGACATCATTGTGCAGGTTGGCCTGCATCAGACGGCGTTTCATATAGTCATATAAGGCGGCGAGATTATCGGCGATCTCCCCTCCCTGTTCATGATTGAGGCCATTTTTTAGCCCGTTATCAATGATATTAATGGCTTTTGAGATCGCCAGCCCCTTGCCGGCGATATTCCCTTGATCCATCAGGATGCGTGCACGAAGCAGGGCGCTGAGCGCCCCGTCGAATAGCATCACGATGAGCTGGTGCGGGCTGGCACCCATCACGCCACTTTCTACACTAACCTGGGCGTAAGCCTGGGTTCCGCTGCGGTTGTACATGCTATTTTACCTGGTTAACGCGCCTATTTAGACGTGAACTGTTGGGTTAAATAATTACTGGTACCATTCAGTTTCGACATCATGGTATCCAACTGAACAAATTGCTGTTTGTAACGATCGATGGAGCTTTGAATACTTTCGGTCACGCGGGTGATTTGGGTATTCAAACGGTCGAGGTTGGTATTGATACTCTTGGTCGAGTTCTCAATCACGCCACCGGCCTTGATATAGTTTTGGATCTCATTGTGGATTTCCGTCGCCATACCGCTCTCTTTACCATCACCAGCGAAGAAATTGGCCACCTGATCGGGTTTTTCATCGATCGCTTTTTTTAACTTTTCGCTGTCCAATTCCAGTTTGCCGGTTTTGGTATTGGTAGTAATACCCAGGTTGCCCAAGCCCTTCAGCTCCGGGTTGTCCTGTGCGGCGCTTAGCGCGCTCTTAATGGAGGATTGGATGCCGCGCAGCGTGTTGTCACCCAACAGCGCCCCATTTTTGTTGTTCTGTGCTTCACCACTCTTTACTGGGGTGTATTTCGTCAGGGAATTAAAGGTATCCAACAGCGAGTTATAGCTATCAACCCAAGCCTTGACCTTGTCCGAAGTGCCGCTTTTATCGGCGGTGACCACCAGGTTCTGCGGTTCGCCCGGTTTGGTGATGGTTTTCAGATCCAGCGTCACCCCTTGCAGGGCGTCGGCGATAGAGTTGGTGCTGCGCTTGATGGTGGTGCCGTTGATGGTCAACTCGGCATCCTGGCCTTTGACCGTTTCCTTCATCGCGTTGCTGGTGCTGGTAGGATCATAATTTAAGATCGCTCCCAGTTTATCGTCATTATTAACCTGCACCTTAACCGTATTTTTTTCGCCGGTGGTGGAGGAACTGATGGCCAACTGATAGTCGTTGTCGCCCACGCGCATGATGGTGGCGTTCACCCCGGCTTTGGCGCCGTTAATCGCATCACGCATTTCCAGCAGTGAGGTTTGATCGTCACCTAGCGGGATTTTGACCTCTTTAGGGGGGTTGCCAGCGGTGATCGATATTGAACGATCGCTGGCGCCGCTAGTGCCCAGTTTCTCCGCTTGATCGTTAATATCGGCCTTTGTCGTCAAGGTTTGCGGCTGTGCCAGATGCAGCACCTCGACGCTGTAATTACCCGGGACCGATTTGGCGGTGGTAGTCACGTTAAACTGATCGTGAGTGGTGGCGGTAGTATTGTTAAAGAATTCTGGCTTGGCCAAATCCTTGCTCAGGTTATCGAATTTTTCCAGCGAGCTTTTCAACGTGCCGTAGGCAGTCAGCTTGGCGTTATAGCTGGTTTGCTGGGTTGTATAAGGTGTCAGACGCTGTTGTTCCGCCTTGGTCAGCTTGTCCAGCAAGCCGTTGAGGTCCAGCCCTGAGCCGATGCCTAATGAACTAATCGATGCCATTCGTGATTCTCCTATGGTCAATGACTTTTACGCTCTATGCGTTATCGGCTCAGTATGTAAAAAGTTTACGGATAAATAGAAAAAACGATGGCGCAGTAGAAGAGGGAAAAACAGCGTTATTCGCGCCATTGGCGAAAAGTGAAAAAAACGGAAAAAAAATCTAAAGGTTGTGGGGGGAGCGCCGATACCTGAGGAGACGGTGGTTGACGCCGTGGACCAACAAGGTCCGAACCCTTTAATTGTGAATGCGAACGTCGCAACTGATTCGTAAGGAAAGCAAATTATGGCACAAGTAATTAATACCAACAGCCTGTCGCTGATGGCGCAGAACAACCTGAACAAATCTCAGTCTTCTCTGGGGACCGCTATCGAGCGTCTGTCTTCCGGTCTGCGTATCAACAGCGCGAAGGATGACGCTGCGGGTCAGGCGATCTCTAACCGTTTCACAGCTAACATCAAGGGCCTGACTCAGGCTTCCCGTAACGCTAACGACGGTATCTCTCTGGCGCAGACCACTGAAGGCGCACTGAACGAAGTCAACGACAACCTGCAGAACATCCGTCGTCTGACCGTGCAGTCTCAGAACGGTTCTAACTCATCCAGCGACCTGCAGTCAATCCAGGATGAAATCTCTCAGCGTCTGAACGAAATCAACCGTATTTCAGAGCAAACCGACTTCAACGGCGTGAAAGTGTTGAGCAGCGACCAGAAACTGACCATTCAGGTCGGTGCTAACGATGGTGAAACCATCGATATCGATCTGAAAGATATCAATGCCAAGACTCTGGGCTTGGATAAATTCAGCGTAGCAAACCCAATCGATACTGCCAAAGTGGGCGCAGCAGCATTAACCAACGTTGATAAAATGGGCCCACCAGCTATTCAAGCTGATGCGAATGGCACGCCAAAAACCAGCGATAGCAAGCTTTACACTACGAATGGCACTGATTTCTTTGTAAAAGCTACCGATGGTGCTATTTACGATGCCACCGTTGCCGCTGACGGTAAAGTGACCTGGGATTCTACCACTGCGACTGCTAAGTCTACCGCTGGGATCAAGGAACAGGCTCAAGTTAAAGTGGGTACCACCGCCGTTACTGGTTTAACTGGCAGCGATGAACTGCATTCCTATACCGATCCGGCTGGTAAAGCGGGTTATATGATTAAAGGTAAGGATGACAACGGTAACGACGCTTACTATGCCGCTACTGTAGATGCCGCTGGCAAAGTAACCAAAGGCGCACAACAGTCTACCGATCCAAAAACTGTCGACCCACTGGCAACCCTGGACAAAGCTCTGTCACAAGTTGACGGCCTGCGTTCTTCCCTGGGTGCGGTACAGAACCGTTTCGATTCTGTTATCAACAACCTGAACAGCACCGTGAACAACCTGTCTGCTTCCCAGTCTCGTATTCAAGATGCCGACTACGCGACCGAAGTGTCCAACATGAGCCGTGCCAACATCCTGCAACAGGCTGGCACCTCTGTTCTGGCCCAGGCTAACCAGTCTACCCAGAACGTACTGACCCTGCTGCGTTAATCACTCTCTCCGATTAGCCTGTCATCCAAACCCTGCTTCGGCAGGGTTTTTTTGTCTTTTGCTGCCATCAGGGTTTTTACATGGCACAAATAAAGCCCGTTTTGTACGGCTGTTCAGACGATTGGTATTGCGCCTGCTACGGATAATAGCCATGACTCCGTTATCCGCAGGTTAGACATAGTGAGCGATCTGTATACCGCCGAAGGCGTCATGGACAAAAATTCTCTCTGGCTGCGCTACGTTCCGCTAGTGCGCCATGAGGCGTTACGCCTGCAGGTTCGGCTGCCCGCCAGCGTGGAACTGGACGATCTGCTGCAAGCAGGGGGAATCGGGCTGTTGAACGCCGTTGAGCGTTACGATGCCCTGCAAGGAACGGCCTTCACGACCTATGCCGTGCAGCGTATTCGCGGTGCGATGCTCGACGAGTTGCGTAGCCGTGACTGGGTGCCGCGCAGCGTACGCCGCAACGCTCGGGAAGTGGCGCGCATGATGCAGCAGTTGGAACAGCGGCTCGGCCGCCCGGCCAGCGAAATGGAGGTGGCACAGGGGTTGGATGTCTCGCTGGACGAGTATCGCCAGATCCTGTTGGACACCAATAATAGCCAGCTATTTTCCTACGACGAATGGCAGGAAGAGCATGGCGACAGCGCCGAACCGGTGCTGGAAGGTCATGAAGCTGCCAATCCGTTGCATCAACTGTTGGAAGGCAATCTGCGCCAGCGGGTGATCGATGCCATCGAGGCGCTGCCGGAACGCGAAAAACTGGTGCTGACGCTGTATTACCAGGAGGAGTTGAATCTGAAGGAAATTGGCGCAGTGCTCGATGTGGGTGAGTCGCGAGTCAGCCAGTTGCATAGCCAGGCAATCAAACGCCTGCGGGCACGTCTGGCTCAGGACAACTGAACCCCCAAGCCTGCCTCCCTAACCAACCTGATTACTGCCGCAATAAATGGACTGCAAAAGATGCCAGGAAAACAGTTGAAGAAACGGCCACTCAGCCGCTACCTGAAAGATTATAAACACAGCCAAACCCATTGTTCCCAGTGCGAGAAGGTGCTAGACCGCATGGCACTGGTGTTCCGTGGCAAGATCATCAATAAGGAAGCCATCGCCCGGATGGATCAGCCGATTGACGATCAGGTCTGGCAAAACGTGCAAAGCGAGTTGACCGCGCTATGCCGGTTTTGTAGTGAAATCTCCTGTAATAGTCACCCCAGTTACTTCGACATCATGGCGTTTAAACAGTATCTGTTTGAACAGACCGAGATGAACCACAGCACCATCCGTGAATATGTCGTGCGCCTGCGGCGCCTGGATGAAATGCTGGTGGCACACAACTATCCTGCCGATCAGTTTGCCAGCGCCTTCAACCATCAGCGTATTATTGACGATCTGCCACCGGCAGCGAGCGATAACTACCGCATTGCGCTGCGCAAATACGACCAATACCTGGCCTGGCAAAAAAGTTATTGATTGACCTGACCCGGTCGGTTGGCCGGGTTACCCTGCAGCCATCCCCACGAATAAAGAGTGATTATTCAGAGCACATCTGATAAATCTATCACTCAAACACCGTTATTTTATTCCCTGGGGGAAGTTGTGGATCTGCAACAGCAACTGGCGCAATTCCCGCGCCTGGATTTGGTTGGCTCTGCCACGCCGCTCGAAAAGTTATCCCGCCTTTCAGACTACCTTGGCCGCGAAATTTACATCAAACGTGACGATGTCACTCCGATGGCAATGGGTGGCAACAAGCTGAGAAAGCTGGAGTTTTTAGCCGCCGACGCGGTACGCCAAGGGGCCGATACCCTGGTTACCGCCGGTGCCATTCAATCCAACCACGTTCGCCAGACCGCCGCCGTGGCGGCCAAGCTCGGCCTGCAATGCGTAGCGCTGTTGGAAAACCCCATCGACACCAAAGCGGAAAACTACCTCAGTAACGGTAATCGCCTGCTGCTCGATCTGTTCAATGTTGAAGTGGTGATGTGCGATGCCTTGCACGATCCGCAGATGCAACTGGCCGATCTGGCCACACGTTTGGAAGCCCAGGGTTTCCGTCCTTATGTCATCCCCGTAGGCGGTTCCAACGCGCTCGGCTCATTGGGCTATGTGCAGTGTGCGCTGGAAATTGCAGCACAAAGCCATGGCATCAACTTCAGTTCGATCGTAGTGGCATCCGGCAGTGCCGGGACTCACGCCGGTCTGGCGGTGGGGCTACAGCAACTGCTGCCGGAGAGCGAACTGATTGGCGTGACCGTTTCCCGCAAGGTGATCGATCAGTTACCGAAGGTTGAACAGTTGCAAAAAGCGGTCGCCTGTTCGCTGAATATTGACGAGCTGGCCCCCATAACCTTGTGGGATGACTATTTTGCCCCGCAGTACGGTATGCCGAATGACGAAGGTATGGCGGCGGTGAAGCTGTTGGCGCAGCAGGAAGGTGTGCTGCTGGACCCGGTCTATACTGGTAAGGCGATGGCGGGGTTGATTGATGGCGTCAGCCAGAAACGTTTTCGCGATGAAGGTCCGATCCTGTTTGTGCACACCGGTGGGGCACCGGCGCTGTTTGCTTATCACCCGCAGGTCTGATGCCGAGCAAAGTTGTTATTCCATTTAGAACTATAGTTATTAGGTTATATTCCTTTATGAAGTATTTATGACTGTTAAAGTCATGAAATCAAAAAGATAAACAACAGATGGGGTGTCTATGGTCTTTTCAAAATTTCGTCGTCAACTGCTGCTGGGTGTGATGGCCGTGGCGCTGACCACCGGCTTGAACGTGAAAACCTACGCGGCCGATAACCTGCTCGATCAGGTCAAGCAGCGCGGCACGCTGATCGTTGGGCTGGAAGGCACCTATCCGCCGTTCAGCTTCCAGGGGGAGGACGGCAAACTGACCGGCTTTGAGGTGGACTTCGCTAATGCACTGGCGGAACATCTGGGGGTGAAGGCCAAGCTCAATCCAACCAAATGGGATGGCATGCTGGCCTCGTTGGAGTCCAAGCGTATCGATGTAGTGATCAACCAGGTCACCATCTCCGATGAGCGTAAGAAAAAGTACGATTTCTCTACCCCATACACCGTTTCCGGTATCCAGGCGCTGGTGAAGAAAGGCAACGAAGGCATTATTACCAAGGCCGACGATCTGAAGGGCAAGAAGGTCGGCGTGGGTCTGGGCACCAACTACGAACAGTGGCTGCGTGACAACGTGCAGGGTGTTGATGTACGTACCTACGACGATGATCCAACCAAGTATCAGGATCTGCGCGTAGGCCGCATCGATGCCATTTTGGTCGACCGTCTGGCGGCGTTGGATCTGGTGAAGAAAACCGGTGATACGCTGGCCGTCGCTGGCCCGGCATTCTCTCGCCAGGAAGCTGGCGTAGCGGTGCGTAAAAACAATCCGGAACTGCTGGCCGCTATCGATCAGGCGATTGCCGAAATGCAGAAAGACGGGACGTTGGCGAAGATCTCTGAAAAATGGTTTGGCGCGGACGTAACTAAATAATGCAAGAGAGTATTCAACTGGCGCTGGATTCAGCGCCATTTTTATTACGGGGTGCGCTGTTGACCCTCCAGCTCAGTCTGGGTGGCATGGCGCTCGGTTTGATCCTCGGGTTTTTGTTGGCGCTGATGCGCCTTTCGCCGTTATGGCCGATCTCCTGGCTGTCACGCATCTACGTTTCCCTGTTTCGCGGTACGCCGCTGATCGCCCAGCTGTTTATGATCTATTACGGCTTACCGCAGTTTGGCATCGAGTTGGATCCATTCCCGGCGGCATTAATCGGCCTTTCGTTAAACACCGCAGCCTATACCTCGGAAACGCTGCGTGCGGCGATCTCCTCGATCGATAAAGGGCAGTGGGAAGCGGCGGCCAGTATCGGCATGACGCCCTGGCAGACCCTGCGCCGGGTGATCCTGCCGCAGGCGGCTCGCACCGCGCTGCCTCCGCTGGGCAACAGCTTTATCGGTTTGGTCAAAGATACCTCGCTGGCGGCGACCATTCAGGTGCCGGAGCTGTTCCGTCAGGCGCAGTTGATCACTTCACGTACGCTGGAAGTGTTCGCCATGTATCTGGCGGCATCGCTGATCTACTGGGTGATGGCCACCTTGCTTTCCGCGTTGCAGAACCGCCTGGAAGCGCACGTTAACCGTCAGGATCAGGAGTAGCCGATGAGCGCCATCGAAGTCAGACAGTTGGTTAAAAAGTTCAAAGGGCAAACCGTATTACACGGCATCGATCTTGAGGTGAACGCGGGTGAAGTGGTGGCGATTATCGGGCCGAGTGGTTCCGGTAAGACGACCTTGCTACGCAGCATCAACCTGCTGGAGGTGCCGGATTCTGGCACTATCCGTGTCGGTGACATCTTGATCGACAGCGCTCGCCCGCTGAGCAAACAAAAAAATCAGGTACGAGCCCTGCGCCAGCAGGTGGGCTTTGTGTTTCAGAGCTTCAACCTGTTTCCCCACCGTTCGGTGCTGGAAAACATCATCGAAGGACCGGTGATTGTTAAAGGAGAGGCTAAGGCCAGCGCTGAAAAACTGGCGCGTGTCCTGTTGGCAAAAGTGGGGCTGAGCGGTAAAGAGCAGGCCTACCCTAAACGTTTGTCCGGCGGTCAGCAGCAGCGCGTAGCCATTGCCAGGGCGTTAGCGATGCAGCCCGAGGTCATTTTGTTTGATGAACCGACCTCTGCGCTGGATCCTGAACTGGTTGGCGAAGTGCTCAATACCATTCGCGCCTTGGCAGAAGAGAAACGCACCATGGTGATCGTCACCCACGAAATGAGCTTTGCCCGTGACGTGGCCGATCGCGCCATTTTTATGGATCATGGCCGCATTGTCGAGCAGGGGCCCGCGAAGGCGTTGTTCGCCAACCCGCAGCATCAGCGCACCAAGCAGTTTCTGGATAAGTTTCTCAATCAGTGATCTTGTCAGGGGGCAATGCCCCCTTAACCTCGTTATCCTGCCTTTAACAACTCATTACGCGCTGCGGCGGCGAGAAATGCGCTGCGGCTGCCATAGCCCGGATGCTGCTGCACCAGCGCATCAATACGGTTGAGCAACCTGTGGGGCAACGTGATATTGATACGTTCAGCCCGGCCATCAAACTTGTCCATATTAATATCCACCAGCAACCACTGGCCGCCGTTGAGAGCGTCGTTGCCCTGAGCCAGATGGAAGGACACCGCCTGTGGGCGCGGAATGACCTGATTTTCTTCACTCAATAATTCAAAGTGGGCATCCAGAGCGCTTTTGGCGGCCTGGAAGGTTTGATCGAGACTGACTTCGGCAAAGTAGCAGCCGGGCACATCGGGAAAATCGGCTGATTTTTATGCAGGCAATAAAAAACCCCGCGTCAATGCGGGGTTGGTGGTGTTACTCGAAATGTGGCGATTAACCGATCGTCATCAAGCTGGCGTTACCCCCGGCGGCGGCGGTGTTGACGCTTAATGAACGTTCGATCAACAGGCGTTCCAACAGGATATTGGTTTCACCGCGGGCAAAGCCCTGCACCGAGACAATAGCACCGCTACGTTGAGCAATCTGCTCACACAGCGTGCGCAGCTGATCGGCGTCGCCGTGATAGATGGCCGCATCAAACTCGACATTATCCTGCGCCCAATCCTTGGTGAAACCGATCCGTGCCTGTACGGCGGCTGGCAAGCTGCGATACAGCGTACGCTGCAATTCCGCCTCCGGCCACAGCGCCTGGCTGCCAACCGCCAGCACGGCAGCCAACTGGTTCAGCGCATCGGCGTTGTTGTCCGCCAGGCACAGCACGCGTTCACGTGGCAGCAGGGCGTAAGTGTTGCGTTCCCCGGTTGGGCCTGGCAGCGGACGTACGGTGCCACCCTGGCCCAGTTCGGCGTATTGTTGCGCCAGGACGGCCAACTCGCGATGGTTCTCCGCCACGGCCCATTGTTCCAAGGCCTGATGCGGCACAAGCAGCGTAGGGCGTACGGTGGCTTCCAGAGGACGCTCGTTATCCTGGCGATTCAGCGTGCGCTGCACGGCATCCTGTGGACGACTGGCCAGCAGGCGGTACAGATAGAGCGGGCCACCGGCTTTCGGCCCGGTGCCAGACAGGCCTTCGCCGCCAAACGGTTGCACGCCTACCACTGCACCCACCATATTGCGGTTGACATACAGGTTACCGACCTTGGCATGATCGGTGACTCTGGCGATGGTTTCATCGATACGCGTATGGATACCCAGCGTCAGACCATAGCCTGAAGCATTGATCTGATCGACCAACGCGCCCAGATTGGCACGCTGGAAGCGAACGACGTGCAGCACCGGGCCAAAGATCTCTTTTTGCAGCTCGTCAAAGCTTTCCAGTTCGATCAGCGTTGGCTTCACAAAGGTGCCGCGAGCCCACTCTTTCTCATCATCTCCCAGGCTTTTTGCCGCCTGATAAACCTTGCGGCCTTTGGCCCGCATGGCCTGGATATGGCGTTCAATGCCGGTTTTGGCTTCGGCGTCGATCACCGGGCCAATGTCAGTAGACAGGCGTTCTGGATTACCCATCCGGCATTCTGCCATCGCCCCGCGCAGCATTTTCAGGGTGTGTTCTGCCACGTCTTCCTGCACACACAGGATGCGCAGGGCAGAGCAACGCTGTCCGGCACTGTCGAAGGCAGAGGCCACAACGTCGGTCACCACCTGTTCGGTCAGGGCAGAAGAGTCGACGATCATCGCGTTCAAACCACCGGTTTCGGCAATCAACGGGGTTGGGCGGCCTTGAGGGTCCAGACGGCCTGCGATATTGCGTTGCAGAATGCCCGCAACGTCGGTAGAGCCGGTGAACATCACGCCGCGTACGCGGGCATCATTGACCAATAGGGAACCTACGGTTTCACCCTGGCCAGGCAACAGTTGCAGAACGCCCTGAGGAATGCCAGCCTCAAGCAGGATACGCACCGCCTGAGCGGCGACCAACGGCGTCTGTTCCGCCGGTTTTGCCAGCACGCTGTTACCGGCAGCAAGGGCGGCGGCAACCTGGCCGGTGAAGATGGCCAGCGGGAAGTTCCACGGGCTGATGCAGACTACCGGGCCTAACGGACGATGGCTGTCGTTGGCGAAGTCGTCACGCACTTGGCCAGCATAGTAATGCAGAAAATCTACCGCCTCACGGACTTCTGAGATGGCGTTATTGAAGGTTTTACCCGCTTCGCGCACCAGGATCCCCAGCAGGCTTTGCAGTTGGCTTTCCATCAGCTCTGCCGCGCGTTCTAAAATGGCGGCACGTTCGGAAGGTGGGGTGGCAAACCAGATCGGCCCGGCTGCGACGGCAGAGTCTAATGCACGGCTGACTTCACCTTCGGTGGCCTCACGCACATAGCCGACAATATCACCCGGTTCGGCTGGGTTGATCACCGGTTGTTCAACGCCTTGATCCAACGGAGCATCGATCATCGGCTCAGCACGCCATTGCTGGCTTGCGCTGGTGAGCAGGGCGCTGGACAGCGAAGCCAGCCGCTGTTCGTTGGCGAGATCCAGACCGCTGGAGTTAACGCGTTTTTCACCATATAGCTCACGCGGCAACGGAATACGCGGATGTGGCAAACCTATGCGGCCTTCGCTAGCCGCCATGGCCTCGACCGCGCTGACCGGATCGGCCACCAGTTCATCGAGCGGCAGGGTGGCATCGGCGATACGGTTAACGAATGAGGTATTGGCCCCGTTTTCCAACAGACGGCGTACCAGATAGGCCAGCAGCGTTTCGTGCGTGCCGACTGGCGCATAAATACGGCAAGGGCGGTTCAGCTTGCCGTCGGCCACTTTGCCTACCACCTGTTCGTACAGCGGTTCGCCCATGCCGTGCAGACACTGGAATTCGTACTGGCCCGGATAGTAGTTATTGCCTGCCAGATGATAGATGGCGCTCAGCGTGTGGGCGTTGTGGGTAGCAAACTGCGGATAAATCAGGTTCGGCACCGCCAGCAGCTTGCGGGCGCAGGCCAGATAGGAAACGTCGGTATACACTTTGCGGGTATACACCGGGTAGCCTTCCAGGCCATCCATCTGGGCGCGCTTGATTTCGCTGTCCCAGTAAGCGCCTTTAACCAGGCGGATCATCAGGCGACGACGGCTGCGGCTGGCCATGTCGATCACCGCATCAATGGCAAACGGGCAGCGCTTCTGGTAAGCCTGAATAACAAAGCCGATGCCGTTCCAACCGGCCAACTGTGGCTCAAAGCACAGCTTTTCCAGCAGATCGAGGGAGATCTCCAGGCGATCGGCCTCTTCGGCGTCGATATTGATGCCGATATCGTATTGGCGTGCCTGCAACGTCAGCGACAGCAAGCGTGGATACAGCTCTTCCATCACGCGATCGTACTGGGCGCGGCTGTAACGTGGGTGCAGCGCTGAAAGTTTGATCGAGATGCCTGGGCCTTCATAGATGCCACGGCCATTGGAGGCTTTGCCGATAGCGTGGATGGCTTGCTGATAGGAAACTAGGTAAGCCTGGGCATCGGCTTCGGTCAGTGCGGCTTCACCCAGCATGTCGTAAGAGTAACGGAAACCTTTGTCTTCCAGCTTGCGCGCGTTGGCCAGCGCTTCGGCGATGGTTTCACCAGTCACAAACTGCTCGCCCATCAGGCGCATCGCCATGTCGACCCCTTTGCGGATCAACGGCTCGCCGCGCTTACCGATGATGCGGTTCAGGGCGCTGGAGAGATTGGCTTCATTATGGGTAGAGACCAGCTTGCCGGTAAACAGCAGGCCCCAGGTTGCGGCGTTGACGAACAGCGAAGGGCTGCGGCCAAGGTGGGAGTGCCAGTTGCCGTTGCTGATTTTGTCGCGGATTAACGCATCACGTGTTGGCTTGTCTGGAATACGCAGCAGCGCTTCGGCCAGGCACATCAGAGCCACCCCTTCCTGAGAAGAGAGTGAGAACTCCTGCAGCAACCCTTGCACCATACCGGCACGGCCGTTGGCACTCTTCTGGTTACGCAGCTTTTCGGCAATGCCATAGGCCAGTTTATGGGTGGCCTGTGCCAGATCGGCGGGTAAACGCGCTTGTTCCAGCAGCATCGGCACAGCTTCAGTTTCCGGGCGGCGGTAGGCAGCGGTAATAGCTGCGCGAGTGACGGATTGCGGCAGGATCTGTTCGGCAAACTCAAGGAAGGGTTGATGAGACTCTTCAGGCACCTGCGGTGTGACGTCATCCGCTTCTGCCTGGCCGGCAGCGGCCAGCGTCGGGATTTCTGGCAGATCGGAACCACTCTCCAGACGTTCAAGATAATTGAAAATAGCCTGCTTGATTAACCAGTGTGGCGTGCGGTCAATCCGTTGCGCCGCGCTCTTGATGCGATCGCGGGTTGCTTCATCGAGCTTCACGCCCATTGTGGTAGTGCCCATGCCAATCCAACTCCTGTGTTTGGACCCCCCTCCCAATCTGCCAGATTAAGAGGCGAACCATCGTGTAATAAGGTTATTGATGCCGACAATATCCTGCATGTTGCAACTTTGTGCAACCTTGTTAAATATGCGCCGTGGCGAAGTGTGACTTCCATCGATTTTTAACATCTTGAGCGCTACGGATTATGGGCAGACAAGTCAGGGGCGTGGTGTGAGACTAGCTTATTTCCCTGTGTCAATCAGGGTTAAGTAAGAGGTGCAACTCGTTTCGGCTGTGACGAGTGCAACCTTGACAGCGAATAAATGTGACCTGGCGTGAGTTTCGTGTGACTTTTTTGTTAAATCTCTTGTTGGTTGTTGACTGCCTCAACTAGGATAGCCAGCGTTCAGACCATGATGGGTATAAACGCTGTTTATCCGCCACCATCGCAATGCGCCCCGTTCCGGCGCGTGGCGGGTGAAATTACTGACATAAAAATACCCGATAACTTTCAAGAGGCTGCTAACATACGGCGGCTTGAAAGGGAGAAGGGAATAAAAAGTGGAGAGTTTGAAATAATGAACACACCTATGCTGGTGACCTTCGTGGTCTACATCCTTGGGATGGTGGTGATCGGCCTGCTGGCCTATCGGGCCACCAACAACTTTGACGACTACATTCTGGGTGGCCGCAGCCTGGGCAGCGTGGTAACCGCGCTCTCTGCCGGGGCATCCGATATGAGCGGCTGGCTGCTGATGGGCTTACCGGGCGCGATTTTCCTCTCCGGGATTTCTGAGAGCTGGATCGCCATCGGGCTGACCATCGGTGCCTACCTGAACTGGAAACTGGTGGCAGGACGGTTACGCGTCCATACCGAAGCCAACAACAACGCCTTGACGCTGCCGGATTATTTCACCAGCCGTTTTGAAGATAACAGCAAACTGCTGCGGGTGATTTCCGCCATCGTGATCCTGGTGTTCTTCACCATCTATTGTGCTTCCGGCATTGTGGCCGGTGCGCGCCTGTTTGAAAGCACCTTCGGTATGACCTACGCCACCGCGCTGTGGGCCGGGGCGGCCGCCACTATCCTGTATACCTTTATTGGCGGGTTTCTGGCGGTCAGTTGGACCGATACCGTGCAGGCCAGCCTGATGATTTTTGCGCTGATCCTCACTCCGGTGATTGTGATCTTCGCCGTGGGCGGCATCGACAGTTCGATGTTGGTGATCGCGGCTAAAAACCCGGCCAATCTGGATATGATGAAAGGGCTGAATCTGGTAGCGATCCTGTCGTTGCTGGGCTGGGGTCTGGGCTACTTTGGGCAGCCGCATATTCTGGCGCGCTTTATGGCGGCGGACTCCCACCGCACCATCCGTAGCGCTCGCCGCATCAGTATGACCTGGATGATCCTCTGCTTGGCGGGGACCATTGCGGTTGGCTTCTTCGGCATTGCTTACTTTGCCAATAACCCGGATCAAGCGGGCAATGTGACGCAAAACGGCGAGCGGGTGTTTATCGAACTGGCCATGTTGCTGTTTAACCCATGGATTGCCGGGATCCTGCTGTCGGCCATTCTGGCGGCGGTAATGAGCACCTTGAGCTGTCAGCTGCTGGTTTGTTCGAGTGCGATCACCGAAGACCTGTACAAAGCCTTCTTGCGCAAAGGAGCCAGCCAGCGTGAGCTGGTATGGGTAGGGCGTGCGATGGTGCTGGTGGTAGCGCTGGTGGCGATTGCCCTGGCGGCTAACCCGGAGAACCGCGTGCTGGGTCTGGTAAGCTATGCCTGGGCCGGTTTTGGTGCCGCATTTGGCCCGGTGGTGCTGATCTCGGTACTGTGGTCGCGTATGACCCGTAACGGCGCACTGGCCGGTATGCTGGTTGGGGCGATCACCGTGATCGTCTGGAAGCAGTACGCCTGGCTGGATCTGTATGAAATCATTCCAGGCTTTGTGTTTGGCTGTATCGCCATCGTGGTGGTTAGCCTGATGGGCCGCCAGCCTTCGGCAACTATCACCAAACGTTTTGATCTGGCAGAAGCCGAGTTCAAAACGGTCTAAATCCGCCTTAATCTCTCCCCGGCAATCGGGGAGAGATCTGCTTTCCTCCTCACGACTCTCATCAAGCTGTAACAACTAGCGACATTTGATTAATAAAAATCACACTTCCGCCTCTTGTTTTTCTTTTCAGTAGAATGATAATCACTATCGTTCTGGTTTACTTTTCTTTACATTGCCGCAGCCTGGTTACTCAGCGCCAGCGGCTGACTACAAACGCCTTTTCAGGGGTTAATATTCTATGTTTGTTCCTTTCCTTATCATGTTCCGTGAGGGGCTGGAGGCTGCGCTGATCGTCAGTTTGATCGCCAGCTATCTGAAGCGGACTCAACGCGGTCAATGGCTTGGTGTGGTATGGATTGGGGTAATCGTCGCCGTTGCTCTGTGCCTGGCGCTAGGTATCTTCATCAATGAAACCACCGGCGAGTTTCCGCAAAAACAGCAAGAGCTGTTCGAAGGGCTGGTAGCGGTGGTGGCGGTGTGCATCCTGACCTATATGGTGTTCTGGATGCGCAAGGTTTCCCGCTCGGTGAAGGTGCATCTTGAAGGGGCGATCGATAACGCCCTCAACTCGAGTAAAAGGCAAGGGTGGGCGTTGGTGGCGATGGTGTTTTTTGCCGTTGCCCGTGAGGGGCTGGAGTCGGTGTTCTTTCTGTTGGCTGCGTTTCAGCAGGATGTGGGCATTGCCGCGCCCATCGGTGCGATGCTCGGGCTGGCGTGCGCCATCGTGGTGGGCATGCTGATCTATTGGGGCGGTATCAAACTGCACCTGGCCAAGTTCTTCAAATGGACCAGCCTGTTTATTCTGTTCGTGGCTGCGGGCCTGGCCGCCGGGGCGATCCGTGCCTTCCACGAGGCTGGACTGTGGAACCACTTCCAGGACATCGCGTTCGACCTCAGCAACCAGCTATCCACGCATTCACTGCTGGGCACCCTGTTAGAGGGAGTGTTCGGCTATCAGGAAGCGCCGTCGGTCAGCGAAGTGGCGGTCTATTTCCTGTATCTGATCCCTGCTCTGATTTTCTTTTTCCTGCCGCAGCGTACGGAATCCTCTGCGATCCCGGCGCAACGCAAGACACATCACTAATTTACTAGGGAATCCCGTATGTCTACTCCGTTATTTCGCCGCAAGGCATTGCATGCCGCATTACTGGCCGTTCCTGCTTTCGCGCTGAGCCTCAACGCGCTGGCGGCGGATATCCCTCGAGTTTTGGTGACCGTTAACGACAAACAGTGTGAGCCGATGCAGTTGACCCTGCCCGCCGGTAAAACCCAGTTTGTGGTGCATAACACCAGCCAGAAGAACCTGGAGTGGGAAATCCTCAAAGGCGTGATGGTGGTGGAAGAGCGTGAAAATATCGCGCCAGGTTTCACCCAGAAAATGACGGCAAACCTCGAGCCGGGTGAATACGACATGACCTGTGGGCTGCTGAGCAATCCGAAAGGCAAGCTTGTCGTCACGGCTGCGGGTGCGGTAGCTGATGGCAAACCGAATGTGATGGATCTGGTTGGCCCGATTGCCGAATATAAAGTCTATGTCACCAAGGAAGTTGAAGGGCTGGTCAAGCAGACCAAGCTGTTCACCGATGCGATCAAAGCCGGTGATGTGGCCCAGGCCCGCAAGCTTTATGCGCCAACCCGTCAGCACTACGAGCGTATCGAACCGATTGCCGAGCTGTTCTCCGATCTGGACGGCAGCATCGACGCCCGTGAAGACGACTATGAGAAAAAAGCCGAAGATCCGAAATTCACCGGCTTCCACCGTCTGGAGAAAGCGCTGTTTGCCGATAACACCACCAAGGGCATGAATGAGTATGCCGATGGTCTGTATAAAGACACGCTGGAGTTGCAAAAACGCATCGGTGAACTGACCTTCCCGCCAAGCAAAGTGGTGGGCGGTGCTGCTGGCCTGATTGAAGAAGTGGCGGCCAGCAAGATCAGCGGTGAAGAGGATCGCTACAGCCGTACCGACCTGTGGGATTTTCAGGCCAACGTCGATGGCGCCCAGAAGATTGTCAACCTGTTGCGTCCGCTATTGGAAAAGGCCAACCAGCCACTGCTGGCCAAGATCGACGCCAACTTTAAAACCGTCGATACCATCCTGGCTAAATACGAGACCGCAGAGGGTTATGAGTCTTACGAGAAGCTGACCACCGCGGATCGTAATGCGATGAAAGGGCCGATCACTACGCTGGCAGAAGACCTGTCACAGCTGCGTGGCGTGCTGGGTCTGGATTAAGGCTGAGCATGATGAACAACAAGACCGGCCCGCATAACGGGCCGTTTCCTCAAGATGAGCAGGCCGCTTCGCCTTCGCGTAGGCGGTTGTTGCAGGGTTTGGGCATGATGGGCGGTGCTCTGGCGTTGGCGGGGCCATCCCTGGCGCGGGCAGCAGAAGAGCCACTGGCTACCTCGCAGGACGAACGCTGGCAAAAACAACCGTTCTACGGCCAGCACCAAGCCGGTATTTTGACGCCGCAGCAAGCGGCCATGATGCTGGTGGCTTTCGACGTGTTGGCGACCAACAAGCAGGATCTTGAACGGCTATTTCGCCTGTTGACCAGCCGTATCGCTTTCCTCACCAGCGGCGGTAAGGCTCCGGAGGTCGATCCCAAGCTGCCACCGTTGGATTCGGGCATTATGGGGCCAGAGATCTACCCCGATAATCTGACCATCACCGTTTCCGTTGGTACCTCGCTGTTTGATGAGCGCTTTGGCTTACAGGCGCAGAAACCGCTGCACCTGCAAACCATGACGCGTTTCCCCAACGATTCACTTGATGCTGCCCTGTGTCATGGTGACCTGCTGCTGCAAATCTGTGCCAATACCAATGAAACGGTGATCCACGCGCTGCGCGATATCATCAAGCATTCGCCAGACTTGCTCAGCGTGCGTTGGAAGCGGGAAGGTTTTATCTCGGCTCACTCGGCCCGCAGCCGGGGCAAAGAGACGCCGATTAACCTGCTGGGCTTCAAAGACGGCACCGCCAACCCAAAAACCAGCGATAAGCCGTTGATGGATCAGGTGGTGTGGGTCGGTGATAAGGCGGGGGAACCTGCCTGGGCCGTTGGCGGTAGCTATCAGGCCGCGCGTATTATTCGTTTCCACGTCGAATTTTGGGATCGGACGCCGTTGCAGGAGCAGCAAACCATCTTTGGCCGTGAAAAACACAGCGGTGCGCCGTTGGGGATGAAGCACGAGCATGATGAACCGGACTATGCCAAAGACCCGGAAGGTAAGCTGATCCGCATGGATGCCCATATTCGGCTGGCCAACCCGCGCACACCGCAAACCCAGAGCAGCCTGATGCTGCGCCGTGGCTACAGTTATTCGTTGGGCGTTTCCAATTCGGGGCAACTGGAGATGGGCCTGCTGTTTGTCTGTTACCAGGCTGACTTGGAGCAGGGTTTCCTGACGGTGCAGAAACGCTTGAACGGTGAAGCGCTGGAGGAATACGTTAAACCTATCGGTGGCGGCTATTTCTTTGTGCTACCGGGCGTCAAGACGAGTGGCGATTATTTGGCCAGCGGCTTGCTGCAGGCTTGAACAGCTAAGTTTTTCAGCATAACAGAGAAGCGCAGCGCAAAGGTTGCGCTTTTTTATATGCTCAATTTTTAATCCGGAAACCTAAATGTCATTCACCGGGATTAAAACCAATACATTGATATTTAACGATTAAATAATTTAATGCCAAGTCGTTTTCGCTTTGATATAGTGGTGTTGCAGCGGGTTAAAACAAAAAATATTAATTTTTTTTACATTTTAGCAACGCGGCGCGGTTGAATGTCATTATACTGTAATCATCTGGCGGTAGTTTTCACACGGTGCACAGCTTAGTGCTGTAAATATCACTGCGGGGATCGCTAATGGTAAAGTCCTTGGTTGGGCTACAAACAACAAATAACATACCTTCCCTGATTTCTCGTTGTAACGAGGGCTCTCTCTACGACTCTCAATTTCTGACCGACTCTTGGCTTTCCTTTCGCATTAATCCGGCTGACACACACTCCTGTTTTGTACCAACCTCGTTGTTCTGTGAAAAAGAGCCGCGCCTTTTGGCGGCTAGGTGTTTACGTCATTCTATGGCTTTAAAGGGGGCCAAAACCTAATACGTGTGTAACATAATCGCTCGGTGTTTGCTGCCCTGCGGTAGGTGAAACAAACTGTAAGGTGCCACTATGGGAAGACAGAAAGCAGTGATCAAAGCACGTCGTGAAGCCAAACGCGTCATTCGTCGCGACGCTCGTAGTCATCGCCAGCGTGAAGAAGAAAGCGTGACCTCGCTGGTACAAATGGGTGGTGTGGAATCTATCGGCATGGCACGTGACAGCCGGGATACTTCTACCATCGAGGCTAGAACCGAAGCTCAAGGTCATTACTTATCAGCCATAGAAAACAAGCTGTTGATATTTGCCACTGGTGAGGCCGGTTGCGGTAAAACCTTCATCAGTGCTGCCAAGGCAGCTGAAGCCCTGATACATAAAGAGGTGGATCGGATTATCGTCACTCGTCCGGTTCTGCAGGCGGATGAAGATCTCGGCTTTTTGCCGGGGGATATCTCTGAGAAGTTCGCCCCTTATTTCCGGCCGGTGTATGACATTCTGCTACGCCGTTTAGGATCGTCGTTCTTGCAATACTGCCTGCGCCCGGAAATTGGCAAGGTAGAGATCGCGCCTTTCGCCTATATGCGCGGGCGTACCTTCGAAAATGCGGTAGTCATCCTGGACGAGGCCCAGAACGTGACGGCCAGCCAGATGAAGATGTTTTTGACCCGCCTGGGTGAGAACGTCACGGTGATCGTGAACGGCGATATTACCCAGTGCGATTTGCCACGCGGTGTGAAATCCGGCCTTAGCGACGCGCTGGAGCGCTTCGAAGAGGACGAGATGGTCGGCATTATTCGTTTCGACAAACAGGACTGTGTGCGCTCTGCCTTGTGTCAACGCACGCTTAATGCTTACGATTAATTTGTCTGATAGTTTTCCAAAGGCCACTTCGGTGGCCTTCAGATTGCTAACTAACCCCACTTTTTATGTGGGGTTCTTCTTTTTTAGCGACCTGTACCCATGGTGTTGTTTCGCATCCGCGAAGCTTTCTGTTGTTATTGGGTGGTCGAAAATTGATCAAAATCACAAAAATGGTTAAATTATAGGCACTGATTGTTAATTTTATGTGAGCTATTGCTTTACAGTAACTCTTGTTGGGAAGAGGTCTAATAATAAGGTTGCAACGAGCCGATAAGGAATGACGATGAAAATAAATGCGGAGCAAAAAAAGACACAAATATCGAGTTCACATCGACTGATTGGATTAGCATGTTTGTGCGGTTATTTCAGATGGCACGATTTCATTCAGGACAAAGTTTGAGATTTTGCAATTAGCTGGTGTGAAAAAAGTTTACCTATCACAAGAAAGTGCCTTTGATTGGCTAAGGTTTAGAGGGCAACCTTTTTTTTACAGTAATGATACTAAAGAGGTTTACTTGTCTGTGTTAAGGTCAAAGTTATTTTATGAGTAATCTAACGGGAGGAGGTTGTTATGAATAAGGAATATATCACATTGACCGCGCTTTTTTTGGGACAGGGGCTTACTGGTTCTATAATTTCGTTGCTGACGCTAACCTCTACATTGGCTGGTAATATGCTGTCGCCCGTAAGCTATTTAACAACGCTACCGGTGACTGCTACTGTTCTGGGGGCTGCGCTAATGGTCTACTATGCGTCATTCTTAATGAGCAGGTATGGGAGAAGAACCGCATTTGCTATTGGTAGTTTAATTGGGTTGGCTGGGAGTATATTAGCTATAGCGGCTATTTTTTATCACTCCTTCGCGTTGTTTGTATTTTCTACATTCATTATTGGCGGCGCGACAGTATTTAATCAATATTACCGGTTTGCGGCTGCTGAAGTATTTGACAGTGAAAGTATGAAAAAACGATGCACTTCGTTTATCATTGGTGGCGGCATACTTGGGGGCGTGTTAGGGCCATTTCTTGCAACTCAAGGTGCATACCAGTTTAGTAATCATGTTTTTCTTGGAACGTTTTTAATATCAGCTTCCGTATTTGTATTAACGCTGCTGACGCAAATGTTTATAATTTTGCCAAAATCAGAGATGGTTGTTAAAGGAAAGAGCTCAAGCGACTCTGATACAGGGAGTAATCTCTATCGTCATACGATTAGATCTAATGATTTTATCATTGGGACGCTAAGTTGTGCGTTAGGTTTCGCTGTAATGACATTATTAATGAACTCTGCACCGTTAGCCATGCATCACGCTCATTTTGATATAAATCAAAGTGCTGTTGTTTTACAGTGGCATTTTTTTGCCATGTATGCACCGGCATTACTATTGCCGTTTATTTTGAGTAAGTTAAGCACGTTTAATTTAATTGCGTTAGGGGCTTTGTTATTTCTGGTGGGTGTTTTAGTTGCACTCTGTCTTGATGCGTCAATGGGTTACTTGATTTCGCTGATTGCCGTTGGTATTGGCTGGAGTTTTATGTTCAGCGGTGGCACATTTTTAATTAATAGATGCTCGCTACCGGAAGTAAAGCATAAGGTACAGGGACTAAATTCATCAATGACGTATTTATGTAATCTCGTTGCTTCTTTCTCTGTTGGTATGTTTATGATTAATGAACGTGGGTGGTGGGTTGTTAATGCCATGTCTGGCCTGATTATGATTATCTTCCTTATTTACCTGATGAAGGGGAGGATGATTAAAAAACAATGAAAACGGGATGAGGCGAGGTCTTATTGATGGTTTATCTGGTAGCTTGAGTTTGAGAAAACGGCGCTAACAATAGATAAACCGAAATTTAAGGGGAAGAATCGCCAGCTTCTCGTCTCAATTTTTCTGGGGATCCCTCGACCCTGTGAGTGGGGGCGGTCTCGATGACCAGAGCAAGACGTCGATCTCCATTTTTCCCTAGCGTAAATCCCATTCTCGTTTAAGCTTTGTGTAAGTTTTTGTGGCTTTTTGTATAGAATTTTGGTTTCAATAACGTTAATTATTGGTGTCTTGCGGCCGTTAAACCAATCTTAACGGAGCTAAAGGAATCGTTGGGTTGTGTGCTGTGCTTGCATACTGATGGTTGTATTTTGGGGCTCTGAAGTTATCATGAAATATATCATTCTTATCTTATTGATTTTGTGCGTTATTTACATTCATTATCGTGGCCGTGTTCGCTATCCCTTTTGGCGTCAGCTTTCCGACCATTCCACCTTTACCGCCCCGCTGAACGTGTTTATGTACCTGTTCTCACGGGTGCCGACCACGCCTTACCTGCAACCGGAGCAGTTCCCCGATCTCATTATCCTGCGTGACAACTGGCAGACCATTCGGGAAGAAGGGCAGCAACTGATGGAGATCCAGCAAATCAAGGCGTCGGATAAATTTAACGACGCCGGATTCAACTCCTTCTTCAAAACCGGCTGGAAGCGCTTTTACCTGAAGTGGTATGAGGATAACCATCCTTCGGCAATGGCGTTATGCCCGCAAACCACTGCGCTGTTGCGTAGCCTGCCTTCGGTGAAGGCCGCGATGTTTGCCGAATTACCCCATGGCAGCCGCTTGCCACGCCACCGCGACCCTTATGCCGGTTCGTTGCGTTATCACCTGGGGTTGATCACCCCGAATGACGACCGCTGCTTTATCGAAGTGGATGGCGAACGCTACAGTTGGCGCGATGGTGAAGGGGTGATGTTCGATGAAACCTATCTGCACTATGCCGAAAACCAGAGCGGGGAAAACCGCCTGATCCTATTTTGCGACATCGAGCGGCCGATGCGTTACCGTTGGGCGCAGGCGGTGAATCACTGGTTGGGACGTAATTTGATGAGTGCTGCGACAGCACCGAATGAAGAGGGCGATCGTACCGGCGGCGTCAATCGGCTGTTCAAATATATCTATGCCGTGCGTAAGGTTGGCAAGCGATTAAAAGCCTGGAACAAGACGGGCTATTACATTATCAAATGGCTGCTGTTTGGCGGGATTGCAGCACTGATTTTCTTTGCACTATAAATAGAACGGGGCGCAAATAATGCGCCCCGTTGATGTTTTGTAACCACCCGCTATCAGGCAAATATCGTCATCATATAAGCGGCAAACAGTGCCAGGTGCGCGGTGCCGTTTAACACGTTGGTTCTGCCGGTAGAGAACGAGATATGGCACAAGATCAACACCGTCAGCATCACTACCATATGCGGTGCTTGCAGGCCGAAGATTAGCGTCTGGCCAGTCAGGGTGGCAATAATCGTTACCGCTGGCACCGTCAGTGAAATGGTCGCCAGCACCGAGCCGAAGAACAGGTTCATGGCGCGCTGCACCTGATTGTTCAACACCGCGCGCAGAGCACCCAGCCCTTCCGGGGACAGGATCAGCAACGCAACCAGGAAACCGGTGAACTGGGTTGGTGCGTTCAGCTTGGTAAGCAAGCCTTCAAGCGGGTTGGCGTTGAATTTGGTTACGGCAATTACCGCGACCAGATGCACGATCAACCAGGCGGCATGCCACAGGCTGCTGTGCGACGAGGGTTTACCGTGGTGCGGGTCGCCATCGTCATCTTCGTGTTCATAAACAAACAGGCTCTGGTGGGTTTTGGTCTGGATCAGCAGGAACACGCCGTACATTGCCGCCGAGATGGCCGCAACCAGCAGTGACTGGCCCACGCTGAAGTTGCCACCAGGCAAGGCGCTTGGCAACACCAGCACGATCACCGCCAGTGGGAGGATCGCCATCAGGTATTGTTTGATACCGCCAAGGTTAACGTACTGGGTAGCAAACTTGCGCCCGCCGAGCAGCAGGGCAACCCCAACCAATCCGGCAGTGACAATCATGATAATTGAATACAGTGTGTCACGCATCAGGGCCGGGGCCGCGTCGCCGGTTGCCATCAGTGCCGAAATCAGGCTCACTTCCAGGATCACTACCGACAGGCTGAGGATCAGCGAGCCGTAGGGTTCACCCAAGCGGTGGGCCAGGACGTCTGCATGGCGTACCACGCTGAAAGCACTGCTGAGGATACCGACCAGGGCAATAATGTTGATGGCCACAATCAGTGGGAAACTGCTGGTACCGCTCCACAGGTTGAGCACAACCAACGCGGCGATAGGGAAAATCAGGGAATACTCTGTGTGGCGAGATTTGGATCGGCCAGGATCGTTGTGCGACTTCATTACGGTACATCTCCTTCTCAAACTGCGTGGCCCGTCATCGCTGTTCACCTGCAGATAGGGTCAGCGTATCCAGAAAGTTGTTAATAATAATAGGATACACTCTGCGCATGACGCCGAGTAATAATGTGATGTTGTGTTTGGTTTTTAGAAAGCAAAACTTTGCTTTATGTGATAAGAGTAACAAAAAAACCGCATACGATGCGGTTTTTTTTACTTACTTTTACGTAAAAATCCAGGTGTTCTATGTTAAACGCCTATAAAAGGGTTTTAACTGGCATTTTTCACGGTAAATAAGGCAGATAATGGCGTTCAGGAGTCAATGTTATCCATGATATCGTGCCTTTTCTGGTGGTAACCCTCTTCATTTAGCCCTTCACGCCAGTAAGGTACCGCATAAAGCTGATTACGCTCACATTGGCGCTCCCGGCGCAGGTAACGACGCAGTTCGACCACCAGGCGGTCCTCACCTGCCAGCCAGTACTGGGTGCCGCTTTGCGACAGTGGCAAGGCGCAGAATTGCGTGATGAGATCGGCCGTTTTCTCCGTGCCGCCAATGATCCAGCTTAGTTCTACACCGGCAGGTTTTTGCAGATCGATAACGTCCGCAGGGGTATCGACGCGGATAAACGCGTGGCCTTCGCTATGTGCTGGCAAGTTTTCCAGCAGTGCGGCGATGGCTGGTAATGAAGAAGGATCGCCAGCCAGGCAGTAGAAGTCGGCCGCTGGCAACATTGGTTTGGGGCCGCCAGGGTTGCTGATACCAATTTTATCCCCCGGCTTGGCCTGGCGTGCAAAGTTCACCGCTGGCCCGCTATGGTCGTGCAGGGCAAACTCAATATCAATTTCACCCTGTTGCGGGCGGACGGCTCGAATAGAGTAGGTGCGAATTAGCGGGCGCACGGCATCGGCGGCCCACACCGGGCCCTTCTCGGTGAGCGTGGGCAGGTCTGGCTGGGTTTGGCCTACGAGCGGTAAGAACACCTTGATATGTGCGGCGGCGGCTTCAGCAGGGTAAAAACGCAGGTCTGGCGCGCTGAAGGTGATACGGCGCAGGTGCGGCGTGATGTCGCGTAAACGGGCAACTTCGATCAAATAGGGTGCGCGGCTGCGAGGGGTTTCGGTTGTCACGGGGTTCTCCTTTATCATTCTGCAGGCAGTATATCATGCCATTTGATAATGAGAATTGTTTGCTGATTGGCGTGGCACATCAGGCCAAGCGGCGTGATCCGCCCGGATTGTATTTTTTTACGGTTAAAACGCTGAGCTCTGTTAACAAAACGCAGGGGAAGAGTAAAGTTTTACGTCTATAATTATTATTGCTTCTGGGTACAAATACTTTTTCACATTAAATATGCCTGGAAACTTGATTGAAGGGTCAGAAAAGAATATGGTCGTTTATACCCGTCGTCTTTCAAGTTGCAGCGTTGTTATCTGCACTTACCCACCCCAGTCACTTACCCAAAAGTAAGCTCCTGGGGATGAGTAAGCTTGTTGCCTAGCTGCAACTTGAAATCCATAGGGTATATATTTTTTGCTGGGCGGTGGAAATAAACACGCCCCGAATCCCAAAAAAGAAATTGCATACACAGTGGCGAAGGGTTTAGGGCAATCCTATTCCCAGGAGGTTGTATTAGGTGTTAACTCGAGATTTTCTGCAAAAAGCAGACTGCAAAACGGCATTCGGCACGATCGAAGAGTCGCTGTTGCTGACGCCGGAACAGCGCTCGGCCTCACTGACATGTACACTCTCCAGGCGGCCGGATAATAGCCCAGTATGGGTTTTCGGCTATGGTTCACTGATGTGGAACCCGGTATTTGAATCCGAAGAGGTGCGCCCGGCGACGCTGCAAGGCTGGCATCGGGCATTTTGCCTGCGTTTGACCGCCGGACGGGGCACGCTGCATCAGCCAGGGCGCATGCTTGCTCTACAGGAAGGGGGGCAAACCACCGGTCTGGCCTTCCGCCTGCCGGAAGATAAGCTACGTGAAGAGCTGGAACTCCTGTGGAAGCGTGAGATGATCACCGGTTGCTATCTGCCAACCTGGTGTGACCTGACGCTGGAAGACGGCAGCATCGTCACCGCCTTGGTGTTTGTGATGAACCCGCAGCATCCGCTATTTGAAGCGGATACCAGCCATCAGGTGATCGCTCCGCTGATCGCCAGCGCCAGCGGCCCGTTGGGCACCAATGCGCAGTATCTGTTTGCCTTGGACAACGAGCTGAAAAATCACGGCATGAAGGATGACTGCATCGGCGATCTGGTCGGCTATGTCCGCCAGTGGCTGCAACAGAACACCTCGGGGCCAATAGGTGGCGAAGCCACGGCCTAACCTTCAGTTACCGTCGGGGCGTGGTATTGCGCGCCCCCAAATGCTTCAACAACCTTCGCGTTGATATATCTTATCCCTCTAGGTAATAACTTTTTGCTGCATAAATCATTTAGCCACAATATCAAGGTGGTTATTTATCTCATTAATTTTAAAGCCATTTAAAATCTAGAGAAAAGCGGTGGTGAATTTTTAATGATAAAAAATGCACTTAGCATTAAAAGCTATAAGTAAAGACTATTCCTTATTTGTTCTGTTTGCCCAGACTCCGTATCAATATTGTTAACGGTTTTGGGGAGAGAAGAGGACGGAATGAATTTTCAGCAATTAAAAATTATCCGTGAGTCAGCGCGTTGCAACTACAACCTGACTGACGTCGCGAATGCGTTATTTACCTCACAGTCTGGGGTTAGCCGTCATATTCGCGAGCTGGAAGAAGAACTGGGGATTGAGATATTTATCCGCCGTGGCAAACGGTTATTAGGCATGACCGAACCGGGCAAAGAGCTGTTGGTGGTCGCGGAACGCATCCTCAATGATGCCAATAATATCCGCCGTCTGGCCGATGTGTTCAGCAGTAAAGACGCGGGCCAACTCCATATTGCCACCACCCATACCCAGGCCCGCTACAGCCTACCGGGGGTGATTAAGGAGTTTCGAGCGCTGTATCCGCAGGTACGCGTGGTGCTTAATCAGGGGAGCCCGGAGGAGATTGCCGCCATGCTGGCCTGCGGCGAAGCGGATATCGGCATCGCCAGTGAACGCCTGATGAGCGAAGAGTCATTGGCTGCTTTTCCCTATTACCGCTGGAACCATGCAATCCTGGTTCCGGAAGGCCACGAATTGACACGCCAACCGCTGGTTACGTTGGAAATGCTCAGTGCGTTGCCGTTGATTACCTATCGCCAGGGGATCACCGGGCGCTCACGGCTGGATGCGGCATTCAAAGCCGCAGGGCTGACGCCGGATATCGCGCTAAGCGCCCAGGATTCTGACGTCATCAAAACCTATGTTGAGTTGGGGCTGGGTGTAGGCATTCTGGCGGATATGTCGTTTGAAAAAGAGCGCGATCGTGGGTTGGTGAGCCTCAATGCCGAACATTTGTTTGAGCCTAATACCGTCTGGTTGGGGCTGAAACGCGGTCAGTTACAACGTAACTATACCTGGCAGTTTATCCAGCTATGTAATCCCACCTTGTCGCTCACGGACATTAAAGAGAAAGTGTTCTCCGATCAGTTGGAACAGGTTATCGACTATCAGATCTGAGGCTGTAATGCGCTGGAATGGTGCAAAACGCGCCATATCACTGTGCAATAGTGAGGGGTGGATTACAGATTGCACGGCAATAACACTGTAAAATCTGTAGCTTGGCAAACTGGCATACAAGCTGCTTTACCTTTAACGCGGAAACGTTGACTATCCGCGACGAATTTCAACAGGCGTCCGTGCAGCACGTTTGCCCCAATGGTGGAATGTGCTGTTCGGACGTCTTTTTTATCGCTGGTAATACCCTTGGTTGAGATCCCCGATTACAGGTTTTTCCGATGGCTTCTTTTTGCCGATCGCTTACCCTATGGCTTCAGGTTGCATTATGCTGTGCGGCAGGTTTTTTCTTCCTGCCGGAACGGTAGTGTCAACGAGGTAAGTTTGCCATGCGGCAAGGAAGACGAAGGGCAAACGTGGTTATGACCAAGGTTATTCAGCAAAAGATGTCACAGTTGTTATCCAGCACGCGCTTACTCGGGTTATTAGCTCTACCGGTGATAATGTTTAACGCCCAGGCGGAAGCTCCCCCGGCAGTGGCTGGCGTGGCTGATGCCCAGGCTGAGGCACCCGCTGCAGTAAAAAGTGAAGCTGAGGTTACGGTGGAAGCACCCTCGGTTGGGACGAGCGTGATTGACGATCTGGCTAAAGCGCCACCGACTGCAACAGTAGAAACCCAGACGGTAGTACCAAAGGCGGCGGTAGCAGAAGCTCAGACAGTAGCGCCTCCAGCAGAAACCCAGGTTATTGCTCCACCGGCGGTGGCAAATGCGGCTGATATCGCGGCTAAAGTGCCTGCGGCTGTGGTCAGTGAGGTCAAGGCGCAAGCATCCCCGGCGCAAGAACTGCCGGATCTGGGCAGCGCTGGCGTCAACGATGCCGAAAAAGAAAAAGAGTGGGCTACGCGGGCGAAAAAGCTGGCAGAGCAGAATCTTAACCAGATATCCAGCGAGCGGGCGCGCGCCGATACCAAAGATTACCTGACCAACCAGGCCAGCTCGGTCTTACAGCAGGAGACCGAGGAGCTGCTTTCGCCACTTGGCACCGCTAAATTGTCGCTTGCTGTCACACCTGAAGGGGATTTTACCGGCAGCAGCGGTCAGTTGTTCAGCCCGCTCTATGACGTGGATGGTTTGTTGACCTACAGCCAGGTGGGTTATCTGCAAAAGGCTAACGGTTCACAGGGTAATTTTGGTCTGGGGCAGCGCTGGGTGGTGGGGGATTGGCTGCTGGGCTACAACTCCGTACTCGACAGTGATTTCCAGAATCAGCGCAACCGCGGCAGCATCGGTGCAGAAGCCTGGGGTGACTATCTACGCTTATCGGCCAACTATTACCACCCGCTATCATCATTTTCACCACAGGCAAATAATGCCGTCTTTCTCGGCCGTCCGGCGCGTGGCTACGACATTACCACTCAAGGTTATCTGCCGTTTTACCACCAGCTTGGGGCCTCGCTCAGCTTTGAACAGTATCGCGGCGCCAGTGTCGATCTGCTAGGCAATGGCAACAAACAAACCGATCCTAGCGCTATGCAGGTGGGGCTCAACTATACGCCGGTCCCGTTGGTCACGGTCAAAGCCTTGCACAAACTGGATAATGTGGGCGAAACCCAGGACAAGGTCGAGCTGGCCATGACCTACCGCCTTGGGGTGCCGCTGCTCAAACAGATTTCTCCGTACTACGTAGAACAGGCCAAATCATTGCGCGGTAGCCGCTATGACAGCATTGAACGTAATAATGTGCCGGTGCTGGAGTTCCGTGAAAGCAAAACGTTGCAGGTGTTTCTGGCGACGCCGTCATGGAGCCTGAATCCAGGGGAAACGCTGCCGCTGGTGCTGGAAATCAAGGCGGCCAATAAGATCGCTGCGGTCAACTGGCAAGGGGACACTCAAGCAGTCAGCCTGACGCCACCGGCGAATATCAACGATCCGCAGGGGTGGACCTTGACGGTGCCCGCGTGGGATGAGACGCCAGGGGCCAGTAATCACTACCAACTGTCCGTCACCCTTGAGGATGAAAAGCAGCAGAAAGCCACCTCGAACTGGATCACGCTACAGGTTACCGCTCCCCTGAGCTTGTCTATTGAAGGGGAGCCTGGGTTACCACCGCCGCAAACCCTGCAGCCACCGGCAATCCCGGCGGTTACCGGGCCGTTGCACCCAGAGGGTAACTAATCCTTCTTATTACCCAACACCCAAACGGCGGCTTCTACGCGGGACTTCAGTTTCATCTTCTTCAGCAGGTGTTTCACGTGCACCTTGACGGTACTCTCGGTGATCATCAGTTTACGGGCGATCAGCTTGTTTGGCAGCCCCTGTGCGATCAGCTTGAGGATGTCGCGCTCGCGCGGGGTTAACTGCTGGATGTCGCGTTCTACCGCCGGGCGGTTTTCCCGCAGGCTGGCCGCCAGCACTGGAGTCAATGCTTCGCTCAGTACCATTTGCCCTGCCGCCGCCTGATGCAGCGCCTTGAGCAGTTCCTCTGGTTCCATATCTTTCAATAGATAGCCATCCGCACCGCGTTTTAGCGCGCTCACCACATCGTCTTCATGGTTGGAGACGCTGAACACCACCACGCGGCCGGAAAGGGCGGTTTGGCGCAGGCGATCCAGGGTTGCCAGGCCGTTCAGTCCGGGCATATTCAGATCCAACAGGATCAGGTCGGGATCGTGCAGCTCCGCCAGTTCCACCCCTTGTTCGCCATTGCTGGCTTCGGCGATGACTTGCAGCCGCGGATCCATGCTAATCAACTGCTTGACGCCGTTACGCAGCATGGGGTGATCGTCAATCAGCAGTATGGTGGCAGCTTCTTCGGTCGTCATAGTATTTCCTTATTCAATAGCGGAGTTATCCGGGCGGAACGTCACCCGTACTTCGGTGCCGCCGCCGCTGCACGGCAAGATTTCGCACTGGCCATGCAGGCTTTTGGCGCGATCGCGCATGATGATTAGGCCGTAATGATCGGGCCGTTCACTGATATCTGGCAGACCACGGCCATTGTCGCTGACGCTCAGGGTGACTTCGCCCTGCAGGTTGGTCACCCGAATCGCGACCTGGCTGGCCTGCGCGTGTTGGTGAATGTTACTCAATGCCTCACGCGCGATCTGCAGCAGGTGGATCGCCTGATAGGCCGGTATGCTTCGTGGTCCTAACTGATAATCCAGTTCGATGGTGATCCCCAGCCGCTGGTTGAATTCTTGTACCGTAGACTGTAGTGCCGCCAGCAGGCCAGGCTCGGTCAAGCGCAGGCGGAAGGTGGTTAACAGCTCGCGTAACTGGCGATAGGCGGTACTGATCTCTTCACGCATCTGTTGCACCAGCGCCAGGCTGGCTGGAGGGAGTTCGCCCCCCTGCATTTGCAGGCAACTGGTCTGCATTTTCAAGCAGGTGAGGGACTGAGCGATGGAGTCGTGTAACTCGCGGGCAATCGCGGCACGCTCTTCCATCAACATCAACTGCTGCTGGTGGTCAACCTGGCGTTCTATCGCCAATACGCTGGTCAACTGCTCTATCAGGGTATTCATCAACTGACATTGCTCATCGCTTAGCCGTTGTTCTGGTGCATGTTGAGCGACGACGATGCCATAATTGCCCAGTTGGTCACTCAGGCTCCAGCTAAGAGAAGGATGGCCCTGACTATGCGGCTGATGTTCGCTCAAGCAGGCGCTACAGACCGGATTATGGCAATACTCCGGCCTCAATGGCTGGTTACCGCTTAATTGTAGAAACTGTTCCTGACTGTTGTTTTCATACAGCCGTACCTGGATGCTGTGTAGCGGCGTCAAGGTTTGCAACTGGTTGAGGATCGGCGTCAGGCGGCTACAGATCGGCTCGCTGGTGTGCAACTGCCGGCTGGTGCGATACAGAAAACCCAGCACCTGATTTTTCTGTTGCAGGTCGGCGGTTTTTTCTGCGACACGTTGCTCCAGCCTGGCATAGATGGTGGCAAGCTCGTCGGACATGGTGTTGAGCGCGGCGCCTAGGGAAGACATCTCGTCCTGATGCCCACGTTGGGCAAAGCGGTGGCTGAAATCACCGCGGCCAACCGCCAGCGCCAGTGCCACCAATTGACGCCAAGGGTGCAGCAAACGGCGGCGTAGATAACAGATGGTGCCGACCAGCAGCAACAGCGTCAGGGCGATAAATCCCCCCTGAACCAGCGTCACCATCAACAAGCGCCGTTCGGTTTGATGATCGATATCGGAAACCAGCTTGTCCAGCAGGCTGACAAAATGGGCCACTTGGGGGGCCGCATCGGCGGGGCGTTGTGCTTGGCGCAGCCGCGGTTGCAGCTGGTTTAGCCAATAGTCACGCAGCGTCAGCAACTGTGGGGTTAGCCCTTCGCGCTCCAACGCCAGCTGCAAATCGCGGCTGGTTTCATCCTGATCCAATCCCTGCATCAGGAGGTCACTGCGGGCATCCAGAGGGACCTGAGACAGCAGACGGTAGCTCTGCATCCGTAGGGAGCCCGCCTTGTTGATGGCATGAGCATTGCCCTGAATGCTTTGCGACATCCAGGCGGAAATACTCATTCCGGCGATACCCAGCACC
This sequence comes from Serratia sp. JSRIV006, assembly GCF_019968685.1. Lineage (NCBI taxonomy): Bacteria > Pseudomonadati > Pseudomonadota > Gammaproteobacteria > Enterobacterales > Yersiniaceae > Serratia > Serratia sp. JSRIV006. The sequence goes on along the minus strand of NZ_CP074137.1, from coordinate 3,404,117 downwards.
CCCAGCAGTAGCATTAGCAGGGCAACCTGGTTAACGATGGAAAGCGGAGCCAGCAAGCGTTTCATCGAATACGCGTCCCCTAGAGAGCAGCAGAAACCAGAGAGTAGATACCCGAAAATCCGGCCGCCAAATTACGTCAATAGCAGCCATTTTTCCTCATCCCCCGGCGTAACCCCATACCCCTAACGAAGTACCCCTTAGTTTCCGGTGGCCTGACCCATAGCCAAACCATTAGCTCTACTGTGGTATAACCTGCTGAATACCAATAGATTAGCTGGACTGGATTGGCTACTCACTAAGGGATGTATGAGGTTTTTCCGCCATGAGTTACCTGCTTGCTCATTGATTTGCGTCAACTTTACCGCTTGAGGGGATCAACTAGGGTGTGCGCAGTTATCACCGTGTTTCTGAGGTTATTATGTCGCAATCTGCAACGCCTTTAGCAAAAAAAACGGGTGCGGTTATTCAGGACTGGCAACCTGAGAACAGCGAATTCTGGCAGCAGAGCGGGCACCGCATTGCCCGCCGCAACCTGTGGATCTCCATACCCTGCCTGTTGCTCGCCTTCTGCGTCTGGATGCTGTTCAGCGCCGTGGCGGTTAATCTGAACAAAGTGGGTTTTAACTTCACCACCGATCAGCTGTTTCTGTTGACCGCATTGCCTTCGGTTTCCGGCGCGATCCTGCGCGTGCCGTATTCCTTCGTGATCCCGATGTTTGGTGGCCGCCGTTGGACGGCCATCAGCACCTGTTTCCTGCTGGTACCTTGCCTGTGGTTGGGCTATGCGGTGCAGGATCCGACCACCTCATTCAACGTATTTATCATTATCGCGCTGTTGTGTGGTTTTGCTGGGGCCAACTTTGCTTCCAGCATGGCGAACATCAGCTTCTTCTTCCCGAAGGCGAAGCAGGGGGGCGCGTTGGGGCTGAACGGCGGTCTGGGAAATCTGGGGGTCAGCGTAATGCAACTGGTGGCTCCGTTAGCCATCTCGCTCGCCATGTTCGGCTTCCTGGGCGGCACTGGGCAGACACAGCCAGACGGCAGCCAGCTGTGGTTGGAAAACGCCGCCTGGATTTGGGTGCCTTTCCTGCTGGTGGCAACGCTGGCGGCCTGGTTCGGTATGAACGATTTGGCCGCCTCAAAGGCTTCTTTGCGCCAACAGCTGCCGGTACTGAAACGGGGGCATCTGTGGGTTTTGAGCCTGTTGTATCTGGCAACCTTTGGTTCCTTTATTGGTTTCTCTGCCGGTTTTGCCATGCTGGCGAAAACCCAGTTTCCTGACGTGGTGATCCTGCATTATGCCTTCTTCGGGCCGTTCCTTGGGGCGCTGGCTCGTCCCGTGGGCGGGGCGCTTTCCGATCGCTTTGGCGGTATTCGTGTGACGTTGCTGAACTTTATAGTCATGGCTATTTTCGCCGCCTTGCTGTTCCTGACCTTGCCGGGTAGCGATCATCAGGGCTCGTTTATGGCCTTCTATGGCGTGTTTATGGTGCTGTTCCTCACCGCCGGGTTGGGCAGCGGCTCGACCTTCCAGATGATCGCCGTGATATTTCGTAAAATCACCGTGGACAGAGTGAAAGCCGAAGGAGGAAGCGATGAGTTGGCACAGCGCGAGGCGGTAACCGATTCGGCTGCGGCGTTGGGCTTTATCTCGGCGATTGGTGCAGCAGGGGGGTTCTTTATTCCCAAGGCGTTTGGGACTTCGCTGGCGTTGACTGGCTCACCGGCTGGGGCGATGAAGATTTTCCTGGTGTTTTATATTCTGTGTGTCGTGGTGACCTGGGGGGTTTACGGCCGTAAAAAGGTTTCACGCTAGTTGAGTCAAGCGAAGGCAATATGCGGCGACCCTACTGTCGAACATGTGCGACGCCTACCCATTGTGCACCATTGCCTGTCAGTAATCAGACACTCCTCGCTTGCCGGGGAGTGTCTACCCTCTCAATTCCCACCCGTTGTTTCAGTGATTGCCAATCGGTGAAGTCACCGCTATTTTGCCGAAACTCCGCTGTGTAATATTACCGACTTTTGGCGGTTTTATTGGTCTATATTAACATCGCTTTTTTGTTGAGTGAGGATAAGAGCAACCCATGTTTATCTATTGATAAAATCTTAATGCCCACTGTTTCATCAGAAAATAAAGCCCATAATCCTTGGTGCGGAGTGGTTTATGTCTGAATTGGCCATGGACCAGGAGGGGATGGTTTTTTCTCAGTGAGCTGCATGATTTCACTAAGTTATGAAAAACAGGTGAAATATAAAGTCAGTCTGTTTCACCGAGTTTATATTTAAATTGTTGAACATTTTTTCATATGTCTATACAAATGGGGACGCTGTGAACTCATAAGGAAAATGAAAAGTGGCTGCTGAACAGGAAATAAAAATCATAAATTTTGATGTTTTGCTCCCCTCCAGGCAGCGTTCACGCCTACGTTGGAAAGAGCTGCAGATCCTTTCCCTGCTGGTTAACCGGTCGCCTGAGTTGGTGAGCCGCTCAGAAATCATTGAGACTATCTGGAAAGGCACCTATTGCTCAGACTCGACAATCAATCAGACGATTAAGTCCATTCGCCAGAAAATTGGCGACACGGAGCATGCTCTCATCCGGACCATTCCTCGTCTTGGTTATAAGGTGGACGATAAAGCAATTTTTAACTTTATATCATCAGGAGAATCTGCCGTCGCCACGGAGATTATTCCTGGCAATAATAATGCTGAAACTATTAATAGTGATTTATCTGCGGGCAAATTAAATCATATGGTCGATGAAATTATTGAAAATGCAACGGTGCCGGAAGATTATTCCTGCATGCATCCGATATTAAGCGAAATGGCTTTGGACGATCCCAGGCAAAACACGCTAATACCAGGGGGCCGGGTATTGACGTATCTGGCGGCGTTTATTGCGCTGTTGACAGTTTCACTTTTATCCTATGCATTGGGCAGTCGGACCAGGCCTGCAATACAGCATGAGCAGCTAAACAGCCCTCGAATGTTTCTCTCTTTTTCATTAGGCACCTCTGCTGGTGTTAATCCCCAGGCGCTGAACTGCGTGTATCTGGCGGGGAATGAAAAGGAAATGCGGGTTGAATGTCGGACTCGCTAGCAGGGAGTCCCTGGAAGCCGTTTCAGACAAGATTATCCGGTCATTCTGTCATTAATCTTGCTCACATTTCCGTTTTTACCGCCTCTACCCCCAAATTTCCGCTTCAGGGGGTTCGCCAGGCGTGTCTCTTTACTAGTCTATAATTCTTGTTTTATTACAATGTGATAGCGTTAATTCTAACGATCATCCTTTAGTGGTATTTCCAACGTCCCCCACGTTTTTCCTCACTGATTCCCTTGATCGCAATCAAGTTACGCCCGGCAGAGCATCAGTAGCCTTGGCCGCAGATTGAGCAATGTCACTTGGCAACTTCTTACAACAATATGCCCGTCGTCTTTCAAGCTGCGGCTTGAAACTCGTAGGGTGATGAGCCTTCAGGAGAACTCCGGATGAGCAAATTTCTAGACCGGTTCCGCTACTTCAAGCAGCTGGCCGAACCTTTCTCTGGCGGTCATGGCCAAACGTTGAACACCAACCGCGATTGGGAAGACGGTTACCGCAGCCGTTGGCAGCACGACAAAGTGGTGCGATCCACCCATGGTGTTAACTGCACCGGCTCCTGTAGCTGGAAAATCTATGTGAAAAACGGCCTGGTTACCTGGGAAACCCAGCAGACCGATTATCCACGCACCCGTCCTGATTTACCCAACCATGAGCCCCGTGGCTGCCCACGTGGTGCCAGCTATTCCTGGTATCTCTACAGCGCCAACCGCCTGAAATATCCGCTGATGCGCAAACGCCTAATCAAGCTATGGCGCGAGGCTAAAGCCTTGCACAGTGATCCGGTTGATGCCTGGGGTTCGATCGTTTCCGACCCGGAAAAAGCCAAAAGCTACAAAGTGGCCCGTGGCCGCGGTGGTTTTGTTCGTTCCAGTTGGCAGGAGGTCAATGAACTGATCGCCGCCTCCAACGTCTATACCGCCAAGACCTTTGGCCCGGACCGCATTATCGGCTTCTCGCCGATCCCGGCGATGTCGATGGTGTCTTACGCAGCCGGTGCCCGTTATCTATCGCTGATTGGCGGCACCTGCTTGAGCTTCTACGATTGGTACTGCGATTTGCCACCGGCCTCGCCGATGACCTGGGGCGAACAGACCGACGTGCCTGAATCCGCCGACTGGTACAACTCCTCGTATATCATTGCCTGGGGCTCCAACGTGCCGCAAACGCGCACCCCGGATGCCCACTTCTTCACCGAGGTTCGCTACAAGGGCACCAAAACCGTCGCGGTGACGCCAGACTACGCGGAAGTAGCCAAGCTATGCGACCAGTGGCTGAACCCGAAACAGGGTACCGATAGCGCCATGGCGCTGGCGATGGGCCACGTGATGCTTAAAGAGTTCCATCTGGATCGTGAAGTTGGCTATTTCCGCGACTATGTACGCCGCTACACCGATATGCCGATGCTGGTGATGTTGGAACCGCGCACCGAGGGCTATTACGCCGCTGGCCGCCTTCTGCGCGCCGCCGATCTGGTGGATGGCCTTGGGCAGGAAAACAACCCCGAGTGGAAAACCGTCGCGCTGGATCAGACCAGCGGTGAACTGGTGGCGCCGCAGGGCTCCATCGGCTTCCGTTGGGGTGAGAAGGGCAAATGGAACCTGGAACAGCGTGAAGGTAAAGCCCAGCAGGATGTGGTGCTGCAACTCAGCCTGCTAGGCAGCCATGATGAGGTGGTTGACGTTGGCTTCCCATACTTCGGCGGTGCCGAGAGTGAGCATTTCAACAGCGTGGCGCTGGACGACATCCTGCTACACAAGCTGCCGGTAAAACGCCTGCAACTGGCGGACGGCAGCCAGGCGCTGGTGACCAGCGTCTACGACCTGACGCTGGCTAACTACGGCCTGGATCGTGGTCTGAATGATGCCAACTGCGCCAACGGTTATGACGAAGTCAAAGCCTATACGCCAGCCTGGGCAGAACAAATCACCGGCGTATCACGCCACAACATCATCCGCATTGCGCGCGAGTTTGCCGAGAACGCCGAGAAAACCCACGGCCGTTCGATGATTATCGTTGGGGCCGGTGTCAACCACTGGTATCACATGGACATGACCTATCGCGGGTTGATCAACATGCTGATCTTCTGCGGTTGCGTTGGCCAAAGCGGCGGCGGCTGGGCGCACTATGTCGGCCAGGAAAAGCTGCGCCCACAAACCGGTTGGACGCCGCTGGCCTTTGGTCTGGATTGGCAACGGCCTGCGCGCCATATGAACAGCACCTCGTTCTTCTACAACCACTCCAGCCAATGGCGCTATGAGACGGTTGGCACCGAAGAGCTGTTGTCACCGATGGCGGACAAGAGCCAGTTTGCTGGCAGCCTGATCGACCTGAACGTGCGTGCCGAGCGCATGGGGTGGTTGCCATCGGCACCGCAACTGGACACTAACCCGCTGTATCTGGCCGCTCAGGCCAAAGCTGCCGGTCAGACGCCGCTTGACTTCACCGTGGAGAGCCTGAAACAGGGCAACGTCCGCTTTGCTGCCGAACAGCCGGACAACCCGCAGAACTTCCCGCGTAATCTGTTCGTCTGGCGCTCCAACCTGCTGGGCTCCTCCGGCAAGGGACATGAATACATGCTCAAATACCTGCTGGGGACCGAGAATGGCATCCAGGGCCAGGATCTGGGCCAACAGGGCGGCGTAAAACCGCAGGAAGTCGAGTGGTTGGATAAGGGCGGTGAAGGCAAGTTGGATCTGGTCGTGACGCTTGATTTCCGCATGTCCAGCACCTGCCTGTATTCCGACATCGTGTTGCCCACCGCTACCTGGTACGAGAAAGACGATATGAATACCTCGGATATGCATCCGTTTATTCATCCGCTGTCTGCGGCTGTCGATCCCGCCTGGGATTCCAAGAGCGACTGGGAGATCTACAAGGGTATCGCCAAAGCCTTCTCCGAGGTGTGCGTTGGCCACCTGGGCCAGGAGACCGACATCGTCACGCTGCCGATCCAGCATGACTCTGCCGCCGAACTGGCACAGCCCTACGGCGTGAAAGACTGGAAGAAAGGCGAGTGCGAGCTGATCCCGGGCAAAACTGCGCCACACATCATGGTGGTAGAACGCGATTATCCCGCGACCTACGAGCGCTTTACCTCACTTGGTCCGCTGCTGGACAAGCTTGGCAATGGCGGTAAGGGCATCAGTTGGAACACCCAGACCGAAGTCGACTTCCTGAAAAAGCTCAACTACGTGAAGACCGAAGGCCCGGCAGTTGGGCGGCCTAAGATCGAAAGTGCTATCGATGCGGCGGAGGTGATCCTCTCGTTGGCACCGGAAACCAATGGGCAGGTGGCGGTGAAAGCCTGGCAGGCACTGAGCAACATTACCGGGCGCGATCACACCCATCTGGCGCTGAACAAGGAAGACGAAAAAATCCGCTTCCGCGATATTCAGGCCCAGCCGCGCAAGATCATCTCCAGCCCAACCTGGTCTGGCCTGGAAGACGAACACGTTTCTTACAACGCCTGCTACACCAACGTGCATGAGCTGATCCCATGGCGCACCCTGAGTGGCCGCCAACAGCTGTATCAGGATCACGAGTGGATGCGTGCCTTCGGGGAAAGCCTGCTGGTTTATCGTCCGCCGATCGACACTCGTGCCGCGCAGCCGTTGCTGAATAAAAAGCCGAACGGCAACAAAGAGAAGGCGCTGAACTTCCTGACGCCGCACCAGAAGTGGGGCATTCACTCCACCTACAGTGACAACCTGTTGATGCTGACCCTGTCACGCGGCGGGCCAATCGTCTGGCTGAGTGAGGACGATGCCAAAGATTTGGGCATTGAAGATAACGACTGGATCGAGGCCTTCAACGCCAACGGCGCGCTCACCGCTCGTGCGGTGGTCAGCCAGCGTATTCCGTCGGGGATGACCATGATGTATCACGCGCAGGAACGTATCGTGAACATTCCAGGCTCGGAAATTACCAGCCAGCGCGGCGGGATCCACAACTCGGTGACCCGCGTGTGCCCGAAACCGACCCATATGATCGGCGGCTATGCGCAGTTGGCCTACGGTTTTAACTACTACGGCACCGTTGGCTCGAATCGCGATGAGTTTGTGGTGGTGCGCAAAATGGACCATATCGACTGGTTAGACGGCGAAGGTAACGACTACGCGCAGGGCAGCCAGCAGGAGAAAGCCAAATGAAAATTCGTTCGCAAGTTGGCATGGTGCTCAACCTGGACAAGTGCATCGGTTGCCATACCTGTTCGGTAACCTGTAAGAACGTCTGGACCAGCCGCGAAGGCATGGAATATGCCTGGTTCAACAACGTGGAAAGCAAGCCGGGCATCGGCTATCCCAACGCCTGGGAAGATCAGGATAAGTGGAAGGGCGGCTGGATACGCAAAATCAACGGCAAGCTGGAGCCGCGCATGGGTAACCGCGTTGGCCTGCTGTCGAAGATCTTTGCCAACCCGGATGTTCCCGCGCTGGACGATTATTACGAGCCGTTCGATTACGACTACCAGAATCTGCACACTGCCCCGCAGGGCAAGCATCAGCCGATCGCCCGTCCGCGCTCGCTGATCACTGGTCAACGGATGAACAAGATCGAAAGTGGCCCAAACTGGGAAGAGATCCTCGGCGGTGAGTTCGACAAGCGTGCCAAGGACAAAAACTTCGACAACATGCAGAAGGCGATGTACGGCCAGTTCGAAAACACCTTCATGATGTATCTGCCACGGCTGTGCGAGCACTGCCTGAACCCGGCCTGTGTGGCGACTTGTCCGAGCGGTGCGATCTATAAACGCGGCGAAGATGGCATTGTGCTGATCGATCAGGATAAATGCCGCGGCTGGCGGATGTGCCTGACCGGCTGTCCGTACAAGAAAATCTACTTCAACTGGAAAAGCGGCAAATCCGAGAAGTGCATCTTCTGCTACCCAAGGATTGAGGCTGGCCAGCCGACCGTCTGTTCGGAAACCTGCGTGGGGCGTATCCGCTATCTCGGCGTGCTGCTGTACGATGCCGACCGCATTGAACAAGCGGCCGCTACAGAGAACGATAAAGACCTGTATCAGAGCCAAATGGATATCTTCCTCGATCCGCACGACCCGACGGTGATTGAGCAAGCGCTGAAAGACGGTATCCCGCAAGGGGTGATTGAGGCTGCGCAGCAGTCGCCGGTTTACAAGATGGCGATGGACTGGAAGCTGGCGCTGCCGCTGCATCCGGAATATCGCACCTTGCCGATGGTGTGGTATGTGCCGCCGTTGTCTCCGATCCAGTCGGCTGCTGATGCCGGTGAGTTGGCCCATAGCGGCGTGTTGCCTGATGTCGAAAGCCTGCGCATCCCGGTGCAATACCTGGCGAATTTGTTGACCGCCGGGGATACCGCTCCGGTGCTGTTGGCGCTGAAACGGATGTTGGCGATGCGCCACTACAAGCGGGCAGAAACCGTGGACGGCGTGGTGGATACCAGCGCGCTGGAGCAGGTGGGGCTGACAGAGGCGCAGGCGCAAGAGATGTATCGCTATCTGGCGATCGCTAACTATGAAGACCGTTTCGTCGTGCCTTCCAGCCATCGTGAACTGGCGCGCGAAGCCTTCCCGGAAAGCAAAGGCTGTGGCTTCAGCCTTGGCGACGGTTGCCACGGCAGCGACAGCAAGTTCAACCTGTTTAACAGCCGCCGCATCGATGCCATCGACGTGACGCAGAAAACCCCGCGCAAGGAGGATGCTTCATGATCGCTCTGCGAATTATTGCCCGCCTGCTGGATTATCCTGAGCAGGAACTGTTTGACCATCAGCAAGAGCTGGTGGAAGCCCTGGAACCGGCCTGTGAACTGGACTTGCATCACAGCGCCCAGTTGATTCTGTTTATCCGCCGCTTCTGTGCCCGTCCGTTGCTGGACGTTCAGGCGGAGTATTGCGAGCTGTTCGATCGTGGCCGTGCGACTTCACTGTTGTTGTTTGAGCATGTTCACGGTGAATCCCGCGATCGCGGCCAGGCTATGGTCGATCTGATGGCGCAATACCGCGAAGCCGGGCTGGAGATCGATAGCCGCGAACTGCCGGACTTCCTGCCGCTGTATCTGGAGTATCTGGCTAGCCGCAACAAAGAGGAAGCTCAGGGCGGATTGCAGGATATCGCCCCCATTCTGGCCCTGCTGGGTGCTCGCTTGCAGCAGCGTCAAAGCCCGTATGCGGTGCTGTTCGATCTGCTGCTGGTGTTGTCTGCTAGTGGCGTTGCAGCCCAAAGTCTGCAGCCGCAAGTTGCCGGTGAAACACGTGACGACACGCCACAGGCACTGGATGCCGTCTGGGAAGAAGAACAGATCAAGTTTTTGGGTGAGCAGGGTTGTGCTTCGGCGCAGCAAGCCACTCACCAGCGGCGCTTTGCTGGGGCGGTGGCGCCACAGTATCTGGATGTGGGCTCGATGACCACGGCAACCAAAGGACGCTAATCATGCACTTTATGACGCTTTTCTTCTTCGATATCTATCCGTATATCGCCGGGGCGATCTTCCTGATCGGCAGTTGGCTGCGTTACGACTACGGGCAATACACCTGGCGTGCTGGCTCCAGCCAGATGCTGGATAAAAAGGGCATGCGGCTGGCCTCCAATCTGTTCCATATTGGCATTCTGGGCATTTTTGCCGGGCATTTCCTCGGCATGCTGACGCCGCACTGGATGTATGAGTCTTTCCTGCCGATGGCCGTGAAGCAGAAAATGGCGATGTTTGCCGGTGGGGCCTGTGGCGTGATGATGTTGGTGGGCGGTGTGCTGTTATTAAAGCGCCGTCTGACCAACCCACGTATCCGCGCCACCAGTAGCGTAGGGGATATCCTGATCCTGACGTTGCTGGTCGTACAGGTGTGCCTGGGGCTGTTGACCATTCCGTTCTCTGCTCAACACATGGACGGCAGCGAGATGCTGAAGTTGGTCGCCTGGGCGCAAGCGGTGGTGACCTTCCATGGCGGTGCAGCTCAACACCTGGAAGGGGTTGCACTGATATTCAAGATTCATATCGTGCTCGGCATGACTCTGTTCCTGATATTCCCGTTCTGCCGCCTGGTGCATATCTGGAGCGTGCCGGTGGAATATCTGACTCGCCGCTACCAGTTGGTGCGTAACCGCCGTTAATTCCCCGCGTTACCCAGCGGCAAGGTCTTTGGACGTTGCCGCTGTTCGGTTTTCCCCGCATCAATACCCTTTTACCGTTGATTCAGTCATTGATTTTGGCCTGCCTTAGCCGCCCAGGACTTGGCCAAACAGCTTATTCTTATAGATCTCTTTTCGGCGTTGATCTAGGCTGTGCCATTAGGTTAACGGCATGGTTTACCAGGTTAGTTAAGCGAACGGAATCAATCAGTAAAAATTCCTGTTAGGATTTTCCTTATGCTGATGTTAAATAAGGGCTAGATCAAAAGAGCGTAAAAAGTTTGATTAATTACGCTGGATGCTAAGCCAAACGAGTTAGGGATAAGCAGACTGAACACCTATGACCATTGATAACCTGTCCCACCCCGTGCTGCCGCTGAAAATCATTGCGACAGGAGCGGCTTTGCCTCCCGGCTGCGTCGAATCTTCGGCGTTGGATCGGCAGTTGAACAAACCCGACGGCTATGTAGAAAAACGCTCGGGGATTATTCATCGCTTTCATGCCAGCAATCAGGCCAGCCAGGCTGAACTGGCCGTCGCCGCATTGGATGACGCGCTGGCTCGCCATACTATTGCGCGTGACTCCATCGATCTGTTGATCTCGGCCTCGGCCATTGCCGTACAGGCATTGCCCTTTAGTGCCGCGCATATTCTTAAAATCGCCGGCTTACCCTCAGGTACCGCAGGTTTTGATATCAATACCAGCTGCGTCAGCTTTATTAGCGCATTGCAGGTGGCGGCTGGGCTACTCAACGCAGGCGTTTACCGGCGTATTGCCATCGTCTCTGCTGATATCGCCTCGCGCGGTATCGACTGGGAAGATGAAGAGTCCTCACTGATTTTTGGCGATGGTGCCGCCTGTGCCATTGTGGAACGAGGCGATGGGCGCAGCGGGATTTTGTCCTACCTGATGGAAACCTACCCGGAAGGCAGTGATCTGTGTGAAATCCGCGCCGGTGGCACACGTCGTAACCCGCGTGCCGGGATGAACGACAGCGATTTTCTGTTCCATATGAAGGGTAAGCAGCTGTTCCGCCAGGCTTCGGCGCTGATTGAAGGCTACCTTGAGCGTTTGCTGAACGCCGCGGGGCTCACCTTGCCACAAATCGCCACCGTGGTGCCGCATCAGGCCAGCCATCTCTCGCTGGAACATATGCGCAAAAGGCTGCATGTAGCGCCAGAGGCGTTGGTGGATATCTATCGTTACCGGGGCAACCAGGTGGCGGCGTCAATTCCTTCCGCGTTGCACGAGGCGGCGATCACTGACAGGCTGAATGCCAATCAGCCGGTAATGTTGATCGGTACCGCTGCTGGGCTGACCCTGGGCGGCATGGTTCTGCTGCCATGAAAGTCTTGGTAACCGGAGCGACCAGTGGGTTAGGGCGCAATGCGGCCGAGTGGCTGCTGGCTACCGGACATCAGGTGCATGCCACCGGGCGTGATGAAGCCGTTGGCCGTGAGTTGGCGGCACTGGGGGCAAAGTTTACCCCGTTGGACCTGACCCGTGCTGGGGCGGAACAGTGCGAACAGCTGATGAAAGGGTATGACATTGTCTGGCATTGTGCCGCCAAATCTGCCCCGTGGGGCGATCGCAGGGCGTTTTTCCAGGCCAACACCTACGTCACGGAAAAGCTCGCCAAAGCTGCCGGGCGCTGTGGCGTGAAGCGCTTTATTCATATCTCGACCCCGGCGATCTATTTTGACTTTAAACATCATCACAACATTGCCGAGGGTGAATCTGCCCGCCGGTTTGCCAATCATTACGCCGCCAGTAAGTATGCTGCCGAACAGAGCATTGGTGCGCTGTTGCATCGCTATCCGCAAACCACGTACCTGATCCTGCGACCTCGTGGCCTGTTTGGGCCACATGACCGAGTGATCGTACCCAGGATCCTGGCCCAGATGCAGCGTGACAAAGGTGCTCTGCGCCTGCCCGGTGGCGGTAAAGCCTATCTGGATCTGACCTTTGTGCTCAACGTAGTGCATGCAATGGATCTGGCCAGCAACCGGCCGAATTTGCCTTCTGGCGGCATTTATAACATCACCAACCAACAGCCGCAGCGGCTGGAGGATATGCTGCACCAACTGCTGGCCCAGCAGCTAGGCTGGCAATATCGGGTGCAGGCATTGCCTTACCGGCTGTTGTGGGCGGTGGCAGGGGGCATGGAATTGATAGCCCATTTTACCGGCAAAGAGCCGATGCTGACGCGCTACAGCGCGGCGGCCGCCTATTTTGATATGACGCTGGATAACAGCCGCGCGATTGAAGAGCTGGGTTACCGGCCACGTTATAGCCTGGAGCAGGGGATAGAGCTGACAGGGCAATGGATGAAACAGCAGGGGATGGCGGCGCATGGCTAACATTACCCCCTTTGAAATCGGCTATTGTACCCACCTTGGCTGCATGGCGCTGCGTGGCTCGCCAATGCGTAGCTGCAAATTCCCCTCTCGTGCCTACCTGTTGGAGGTGGGAGAGCGTCGCTGGTTATGGGATACCGGTTATGCCAGCTATTTCCAACAGTACACCGCCAGCGGTATTTTCCGATTGTATAGCCAGATCACCCCGGTTTATTTCAGCCCACAGCAGGCGCTGCTTGAGCAGTTGCGTAGCCGGGGTGTCAGTGTGAGTGATATTGAGGCGGTGATTATTTCCCATTTTCATGCTGACCATATCGCTGGCCTGCGTGATTTCAGCAGCCTCAACATGATTTGTTCCGGTGAGGGCTGGCAGCAAACTCGAGAGCTGCGTGGCTTTGCCGCCCTGAAGCGGGCGTTTATACCGGGGTTGATCCCCGAGGAGTTTGAATCCGCATTGCAGTTTGTGGAGTCATTCCCGCTACAGAGTCTGCCAGCCGAACTGGCACCGTTCCAGCAGGGATATGCGCTGCCGGGCAGCGATGGGCAAATCTTCATTGTTCCTCTGCCAGGGCATGCTGCGGGCCACCTTGGCGCCTTTGTCCAAACCGACGCGGGCTGGACGCTGCTGGCAAGCGACGCCGCCTGGTCGCCGCTGAACTACCAGCAACTGCGTGGCCCTTCGCGGCTGGCGAACCTGATCATGGACAACCCGCGTAGCTACTACCAAACCCTTGAAGCGCTCAACCAGCTGCATCACGGCGGCGCGGCGGAGATCCTGTTGTGCCATGAGGGGGATTTATGATCCCGCTGATGACGCTGTGGCACTATCTGCGAGCGCGCAGGCTGCATTTCACCGAACGGGCAGAACTGGAGGCTTACCAGGCGCGTCAGTTAAAACGCTTTGCCCGCCGGGTATTGGCGTATAGCCCCTATTTCCGGCCATACTGTCTGTTACCTGTGAGCGAATGGCCAGAAATGGACAAAGCGATCATGATGACGCATTTTGATCGGATGAATACCGCCGGGCTGCAACTTGAGGCGCTGTTGGCCTGTGCCCGGCGCAGCGAAACCGATCGCGACTTCACCCCAAAAGTGGGCAAATACAGTGTAGGTCTATCGACCGGCACCTCCGGGAGGCGCGGCGTATTTGTGGTCAGCCCGCAGGAGCAGCAGATCTGGGCTGGGGGCATGCTGGCCAAAATGCTGCCGCAAGGGGTATTTGCCGGTGAGCGTGTCGCGCTGTTTCTGCGTGCGGACAACAATCTGTATCACAGCGTCAACAACCGCTGGTTGAGCCTGACGTTTTACGATCTGTTTGCACCCTTTGCCGAGCACTTACCGCAGATTGAACGGGAGCAACCCACCATCGTGGTCGCACCTGCGCAGGTATTGTGCGCGTTGGCTCATGCGGTCGAACGGGGCGAGTTACAACTACAGGTGAAAAAGGTGATCTCGGTGGCTGAGGTGCTGGAGCCGCAGGATCGCCAACTGCTAAAGCGGGTATTTGCCGACGTGGGCGAAGTCTATCAGGCCACCGAAGGTTTTCTGGCTGCCACCTGTAGCCACGGCACCTTGCATCTGAACGAAGAGTTTATCCACGTGGAACCACAGTGGATCGATGAGCAACGCTTTACCCCGCTGATCACCGATTTTACCCGCCGTACGCAGCCGATCGTACGTTATCGGCTGGATGATATTTTGGTTCGGCGTAAAGAGCCTTGCCCGTGTGGCCAGGCCAGCATGGCGTTGGAGCAGATTGAGGGACGCTGTGACGATCAACTGATGCTGCCAGGATTGCAGGGGGAGGCGCAGCGAGTTTTTGCCGATTTGTGCCGCCGGGTGATTGCCAACGCGTTGCCCGCCGTGGCGGATTATCGCCTGACCCAGTTGTCTGGCCAGCGGCTGCACCTGATGGCCGACTGCAGTCCGGAAGAACTGGTACATTGCCAGCAGCAACTGATTGCGCTGTTTACCCAGCAGGGTATCGCGGTGCAGCAACTGGAATGGCAACTGACCGCGCAACGCATCATGCCGCAGTTCGATGCTAAATGCCGACGTATCGTACGGTTGCCGGAGGTGCCATGAAAGAGGTGATCTATCGCCTATGGCAAATGCTGCTGGGTTGGGGCTTTGTCGGCCTGATTTATAACAGCACTGACCGATGGCAAGGCGCTGGTTATCAGCTGACGCCGAGTTGGCTGGATCGTGCCATTCCCTTCAGTCCGCATGCTATCTGGCTATACCTGTCTTTTTTCCTGATCGTTCCGCTGTGCTATCTGCTGTGTCCGCTGAGCCGGATCAAATGGCTTAGAAGCTCAATGCAGCTTGCCGCTCTTGTTGCGGGGGCCATCTATCTGCTGTGGCCGACGACGATGGACTACCCGGTCGATCAGGGCAGTTCACTCAGCTCAACCATGCTGGCGGCATTGATCGGGATTGATTCCAAACAAAACTGTTTACCTTCTTTGCATATAGCCTTGACGGCCCTGGCCGTGTGGGCCGTGGCGGACAGCCGGAAAAAATGGCGCAGCGTACTGTTGTCGGTTTGGGGAGTGGCGATTGCCTTCTCTATTCTGCAACTGCGCCGTCACCTGTTGGTGGATTTGCTCAGTGGAGCGGTGTTGGCCATGGCCGTAGGCTATGCCTGCCAGCATGTTCGATGGATTGTCAGTGATTATCGTCAGGGAGAACGACCATGACCGATCTGGTAATACCGATAATATTTATGCTGTGCGTGGTGCTGGGCGAAGCCCTGTGGCTGCAAAAGCGCAACCGGGGCAGCGTTGATTGGCACGATGTGATCTTCAACCTCAACTCCGGGCATATCATGCTGTGGCTGTTCCGGGGGCTGGAGATCTTCTGCTATGGCTATGTGGCGACCCATTACAGCCTGGGTCTGGTAGATAGCTGGCCGGTCGCGCTGGTGTGGCTGTTTGCCCTGCTGGCGTGGGACTTTGGTTTTTACTGGTTACACCGTCTGCATCACCGTTTCCGCCTGCTGTGGGCGGTGCATGTGGTGCATCACCAGGGCGAACACTTCAATCTGTCGTTGGGCGTACGTAACTCGTGGTATTCGTCATTAACGTCGATCCCGTTCTTTATGCTGCTGGCGTTGGCCGGTGTGCCGCTTTCGGTGTTTATCACCGTTTCGATCCTGCATTACGGCATTCAGCTGTTTAACCATAATGCGCTGACCCCAAAGCTGGGCTGGCTGGAAAAAATCTTCGTTACCCCGGCGCACCATCGGGTACATCACGTCAACGATCTGGCCTATTCCAACCGTAATTTTGGCGGCAGCTTTATCTTCTGGGACAAGCTGTTTGGCACCTTTGGACCGTCGCTGCCAACCGAGCCTTTCGCCTATGGCGTACGCGGGGAGAAATCGTCGGCTAACCCGTTCTGGGCCAGCAATCAGCCGTTTTTGCGCTACTTCAAACTGCCTTTCAAACCCTCGGCCAATAGCACCCGTTTCCGCAGTTCCGCCTGGTGTATGGTGAGTGGTGCGTTGCTGCTGTTCGCCCTGGTGCTGGGCTACGTGTATCGTTTCGGTTACGGCTACAACGGCCTGACCGGCGAGCAGGCGATACTGTTTATGCTGTTGGCGGTAGGTGCGGTGGCGCTGGGTGGGATTGCCGAAGGCCGTAGCTGGGGCGTAAAGGTCTGGTTACTGGTGGCGTTGGCCGCTCCACTGCTGTTGCTGCTGGCGCTGGGTTGGCACCAACCTTACTGGTGGCTGATGACCTGCGGCATTGCCGTGCATGGCTGCGCCGTTGCTGCTGGCTGGGGACGCCAGAAGGAGGCAGTGCATGGTTGATTCGTTGCCGCCACTCTCTTTCCCTGCCGATGGGGAACAGGCGTTTCATCGTGAACTGAAACGACGGACCTATGCTTATCTGAGCGGCCGTAACGATCACCGCTTTGCCGATGTGGCCCGTTGGGTCAAGGCTATCGTCCTGCTTTTGTTGTGCGTGGGGTTCTACCTGCTTAGCCTGGTGCAGCAGCAGGGACTGGCGTTTATGCTGTGCTACTTTGCCTTTGTCATGATGGGCATGTTGCTGAACGTCAACGTCAATCATGACGCTTCGCATAACGCGTTCGCCCGCACTCCTTGGGTGAATCGTCTGGCGGGGCGTTTGGTGACGATCCCGCTGGGGGTCGATCCGGACTATTGGCGGACAAGGCACGTCAGCTATCATCATGTGTATGCCAACGTCGAACATTACGATCTGGACACCGAAGAGAACGGCTTTTTCCGCCAGACGCCGTTCCAGCAATGGCGAGCGCACATGCGCTATCAGCACCTTTACTGGCCGCTGATTGCCGCCTTGTCGCTGCCCTATATCGCGCTGGTGTTTGATTGGTCAGACCGGTTGGGCAAAACCCCGTTGGCCGCCGAGGGTGTGCTGGCCGGACGCAAGGGCTGGGCGGTGTTTATTGCCAGCAAACTGTGTCACATAGTGGTGGTGCTGGTGATCCCGTTGGTGGTTTGCCAGCAACACGGCATTGGCTGGCAAACGGTGCTGATCGCCTATCTGTTGAGCCAGATGTTAGCCTCGCTGCTGGTGGTGTTCTTACTGCTGGGTACCCACTGGGCGCAGGCTGAGTTTTACGCGGTGCCAGAAGGAGGCCAAATGCCGCAGGGCTGGTATCGGCACAACTTTGCCACTGCCTGCGACTGGGAAACCTCGCCGAAGTGGTTGCATCATCTGACCGGCGGGCTGAATTATCATCTCACCCATCATCTGTTCCCCGGCTGGAATCACCGCCATTATCCAGCGCTAGCCGCCATTCTGGCTGAACTCGCGCCACGCTATGCCATGGATTATCGCTGCATCAGCTATCGTGAGCTGTTGCAACAGCAGCAACGCTTCCTACGTACGATGGGGCAACAGCCTCTATGAAGATGCCAGACACCACGCCGCTGCGGCCCTTGGCGTTCCAAAGGGAGAACCGAGACATTCATCTGGCGCTGATGCGTGGCAGCCAGGCTTATCTGGCGGAGCGGGGCGACCACCGCTTTGCCGACCGAGGGATGTTCGCCAAGGTGTTGCTGCTGATCCTGGTGTGCGCGGGCTTTTATGCACTCAGTTTGCAGCAGCAAAACGCCTGGGCCTATTTCGGCTGCTACGTCGGCTTTATTTTCTCCGCCATGATGTTGACGGTGAACGTGGTGCACGACGCCTCACACAATGCCTTTTTCAAACGGGCACGGCTGAACCACTGGCTTAACTTTATTGTGAGCATCCCGTTGGGGTTGGATGCGGACTGTTGGCGGGTGCGTCACGTTATCTTCCACCATGCCTACAACAATATCGAAGGTTACGATCCGGATATTGAGCCTAACGGCGTACTGCGGCAAACGCCGTTCCAGCAGCGCAAAACCTTTATGCGTTTGCAGCAATACTACTGGCCGATGGTGGCGGCACTGACTTTCCCGTATTACATCTGGCTGTTTGACTGGTTGGATCGGGCTGGCAAAACGCGCATGACGCCCAAGATGATGTTGCAGGGGAGCAAAGGCTGGGGCGTTTTCTTGCTGAGCAAGCTGGCACACTTCACGTTGGCGTTGGCAATCCCGCTATGGCTGATGCCGCCTGAGGTTAGCGCCACCGCGATCTGGCTAACTTACCTGCTGAGCCAGATGCTGTCGTCGTTGGTGTTTGTGATGCTGATTGTGGGTACCCATTGGGCCAAAGCCAATTTTTATCAGGCTCCCGAGCAGGGCAAGATGGTGCATGGCTGGTATCAACATCTGTTTGCCACCACCTTCGACTGGCAGGCCACGCCACGCTGGGTTGGTTACTGGCTGGGCGGTGCCAACCTGCACCTGACCCATCATCTGTTCCCACATTGGAGCCATCGGCATTACCCTGCCTTGGCGAAGATCATTGCCGAGGTTGCGGCCCAACACGGGCTGGATTATCAGTGCCTGGATCTGAAAACGCTGTTGCGGATGCAACAGCGTTTTTTGGGGGCGATGGGGAAGCAGTAGGAACTATTCCGGCTTCATCCCGGCGGCGGTCATCAGCAGGCGAAATAGCGAAGCGACCAAAAACAGCCCCAGGACGCTGGCACTCCAGATAACCACCAGCCAGCCGACGCGTTTCCACCAGGGAATGGTAGCGGTGTTCTCATTCATCGTCTTATTCATCATCAGTGATACCCATCCTCATGGCTCACCTTGCCGCGGAACACGTAGTAGCTCCAGAAGGTGTAGACCAAAATAATCGGAATAATAAACAGCGCGCCCACCAGCATAAAGCCCAGGCTTTGTAGCGGCGCTGCGGCTTGCCACAGGGTGATGGTCGGTGGGATCAGCAGCGGCCAGATGCTGATACCCAGACCGCTTAGTCCCAGAAACACCAGCAGCAGCGTCAGCAGGAACGGTGAATAGTGGGCATCGTGACGTACGCCGTGCCAGATCCCCCAGGCGCTGAGCAGCACCAGCAGCGGCACCGGCAGCAGCCAGAACAGGTTCGGCAGGCTGAACCAGCGGGTCGCAATTTCAGGGTGAGCGATCGGCGTCCAGACGCTGACGGCCAGCAGGATTAGCAGTAGGCTAACCAGCAGGGGAGTGGTCAGACGATGCATCCGGGTCTGCAAGCTTCCGGCAGTCTTCATCACCAACCAGGTGCAGCCGAGTAACGCATAGGTCACTACCAGGCCCAAACCGCAGAACAGGGCGAACGGAGTGAACCAGTCGAAGGGGCCACCGACATAGGCGCGGCCTTCCACCGGGAAGCCGTCGATAATCGCCCCGACGACCACGCCCTGGCAGAAGGTGGCCAGGATTGAACCGCCGATAAACGCCTTATCCCAGATATGGCGCTTTTCCGGTTTGGCTTTGAAGCGGAACTCAAAGGCCACGCCGCGGAAGATCAGGCCAAACAGCATCAGCGTGAGGGGAATGGCCAACGCATCCAGGATCACCGCATACGCCAGTGGGAAAGCGCCAAACAGGGCAGCCCCGCCAAGCACCAGCCAGGTTTCGTTGCCGTCCCATACCGGTGCTACGGTGTTCATCATCACATTGCGATCGTGGCTATCTTTCACCCATGGGAACAGAATGCCGATGCCCAGATCAAAGCCGTCCATGACCACGTACATCATGGTGCTAAACACGATGATCACAAACCAAATCAACGGAAGATCGATACCCATGTTCAGCTCCTGTCGTCCAAAGTTTCGTGTACCGCTGAGAGCGGACGTGCCGGAGTGCCGTGGCCGCTTGGCTCGTCACCTTCATGGGCCTGCGGGCCTTTGCGGATCAGGCGCATCATGTAGGAATAACCGACGCCAAACACCGAGCAGTAGACGGCGATAAAGGCCAACAGGCTCACGCTCATATGGATGTCGCCATGGGCAGAGACGGCATCGGCGGTGCGTTGCAGCCCGTAGACGACCCATGGCTGGCGGCCAATCTCGGTGGTGAACCACCCCGCCAGCAAGGCGATCAGCCCCGAAGGCCCCATCCACAGAATGAAGTACAGGAAGGGTTTGGACTGATACAGTCCGCCGCGCCAGCGTAGCCACAGGCTCCACACGCCAGCCAGGATCATCAGCATGCCCAGCGCCACCATGATCCGGAACGACCAGAACACTACGGTGGAGTTAGGGCGATCTTCTGGTGCGAAGGATTTCAACGCCGGAACCTGCTCGGTAAGGCTGTGGGTGAGGATCAGGCTGCCTAGGTAAGGGATTTCCACCTTAAAGCGGGTTTCTTCACGCTCCATATCCGGCCATCCGAACAGGATCAGCGGAGTGGCCTCTCCCGGCGGGTTTTCCCAGTGGCCTTCGATGGCGGCGATTTTGGCCGGTTGATATTTCAGCGTATTGAGGCCGTGTGCGTCGCCGATCACCGCCTGGATAGGGGCGACGATCAGCGCCATCCACATAGCCATTGACAGCATCTTGCGCATGGCTGGCGTATCACGGCCACGCAACAGGTGCCAGGCCGCCGAGGCACCGATAAAGAAGGCCGACGACAGGAATGCCGCGGTGGTCATATGCAGCAGGCGGTAAGGGAAGGACGGGTTGAAGATCACTTTGAACCAGTCAACCGGCACGACCACGCCGTTGATGATCTCATGCCCCTGCGGGGTCTGCATCCAGCTGTTGGAGGCCAGGATCCAGAAGGTGGAGATCAGCGTGCCGAGTGCTACCATGCTGGTGGCAAAGAAGTGCAGGCCGGGGCCAACACGACTCCAGCCAAACAGCATCACGCCCAGGAATCCGGCTTCGAGGAAGAAGGCAGTCAGCACTTCATAGGTCAGCAGTGGGCCGGTGATACTGCCGGCAAATTCGGAGAAAAAGCTCCAGTTGGTGCCGAACTGATAGGCCATCACCAGGCCGGAAACCACGCCCATGCCGAAGTTGACGGCGAAGATTTTGGACCAGAAATGGTACAAATCCCGGTAAGCCTGATTGCCGGTTTTCAGCCATAGGCCTTCGAGCACCGCCAGATAGCTGGCCATGCCGATGGTGATCGCCGGAAAGATAATGTGGAAGGAAACGGTGAAGGCGAACTGGATCCGTGCCAGCTCCAATGCATCAAGTCCGAACATGGAGCCTCCTTGATTTGTTCATAATCGGCCTCTTAGGAAAGCGAAAGCTTGCTTATTAAAACTTGCGCTAAGTAGAGCATGGAGTAGAGTAACGATAACAGTGACAGTTATTTTACTTTTTCCTATAACAGTTGGAATTGTATGACCAGATATGAACAGCTTGCCCAGCAGATCCGCGAACAGATCCAGAACCGGGTATGGCGTGCCGGGGATAAACTGCCCTCGCTGCGGGAAAGTGGCAAACGTGCCGGGCTGAGCCTGATGACGGTGGTGCAGTCATACCAGCTACTGGAAAGCCAGGGCTGGATCGTAGCGCGGCCGCAGTCTGGTTACTATGTGGCGGCCCGTTCACAGGCGTTACCACAGCCCATTCGGGGTGAGAAACTGCTGGTGAGCGAACAGGTGGATATCAACGCCTTTATCTTTGACGTGCTGCAAGCCTGTAAGGATCCAGAGATTGTGCCCTTCGGTTCGGCTTTCCCGGATGCCACCCTGTTTATGCAACCCAAGTTGGCCAGGGCGCTGAGCAGCGTAGCCCGAAAATTCACACCTCACAGTTCCCTTGCCAATCTGCCGCCCGGCAACGAGGCATTGCGTCGCCATATTGCCCAACGCTATGCGCTGAATGGGATGCAGGTCTCCCCTGATGAGATTGTGATCACCGCCGGAGCGATGGAGTCGTTAAGCCTAAGCCTGCAAGCGGTGACGCAGCCGGGGGACACGGTGGCGATTGAATCCCCGGCATTTTACGGCGCGTTGCAGGCGCTGGAACGCCTGAAACTGAAAGCGGTGGCGATCGCTGCCCACCCGCAGCACGGAATCGATCTAGATTCGTTACAGCAGGCGATTGAGCAGTATCCGATCAAGGCCTGCTGGCTGATGACCCATTTCCAGAATCCGCAAGGGTCGAGCATGTCGGACGAGAATAAACAACGGCTGGTTACGATGCTGCGCGAGCATCAGATCTCGTTGTTGGAAGACGATGTGTACGGCGAGCTCTATTTCAGCGCTGAGCGCCCCTTGCCAGCCAAGGCGTTGGATCAGGGCGGGCAGATTTTGCACTGCTCGTCGTTCTCAAAATGTCTGGCTCCGGGATTTCGCGTGGGTTGGGTAGCCGCAGGGCGATATGCACCGCAAATTCAGCGCTTGCAGTTGATGAGCACTGTTTCAACCAGCGTGCCGACCCAGATGGCGATTGCCGATTATCTGCTGCATGGTGGTTATGATACCCATCTGCGTCGCCTGAGGCGTTTATTGGCCCAGCGCCAAAGTGCCATGCATCAGGCGATCGCCCAACACTTCCCGCCGACGGTGAAGGTCAGCCAGCCGGACGGAGGCTATTTCCTGTGGCTGGAGCTGGAGGCGACACAGTCATCCATGGAGCTCTACCAGCGTGCGCTGGCGGAGGGCATCAGTATTGCGCCGGGGCGAATGTTCACCACCGGCGATCGTTTCAACCACTGTTTCCGCCTGAACGCCTCCTTTGAGTGGAGCGACAGGCTTGAAACCGCCATCAAGACCTTGGCCAGGCTGATCCGTAGCCTGGGCTAGGCCAGGTAATGCTTCAATGCACGTCCTGCCTGATGAATAGCCGAATGCACCGCCGGAACCTGGGCGAGGGGGTTTAACAGGCCGTAATCGTGGATCAGCCCATTGTAGCGGGTGGCGGTCACCTCGACGCCAGCCGCGTTCAGCAGGCGGGCGTAGGCCTCCCCCTCATCCCGCAGTACGTCCAGCTCGGCGGTCTGGATCAGCGCGGGTGGCAGCCCTTGCAGCTGTTCCAGGCTCGCATTGAGCGGTGAGGCGTAGATCTCCTTACGCTGGGCCTTGTCGGTGGTGTAGTTGTCCCAAAACCACTTCATCATATTGCGCGTCAGGAAATGGCCTTCAGCAAACTGATGATAGGAATCGCGATCAAAACTGGCGTGGGTGACCGGCCACAGCAGGATTTGGCAGCGCAGTGCCGGCGTGCCTCGCTCTTTAGCCATCAGGCTGACCACCGTCGCCATGTTACCGCCAACGCTATTACCTACTACCGCCAGCCGGGTACCGTCGACGTTGATTTTTTCTCCGTATTCCGCCACCCATTCCGTGGCCGCGTAGGCTTGCTCGATGGCGGTGGGATACTGGGCTTCTGGTGACGGTGTGTAATTGACAAATACCGCTACCGCTCCGGAACTGTAAACCAGGTCGCGCACCAATCGTTCGTGAGTTGGGAAGTCACCCAAGACCCAACCACCGCCGTGGAAAAACATGAATACCGGCAATTTCCCTTTCACTCGTGGCGGGCGCACGATGTGCAGCAGGATGTCCTGACCGGCCACGTGAATGGTTTTCTCTTCGATCTCGACCTCACGCTGTACCACCTCGACGCTGCGTTGCGCGCCTTCCAACACCTTACGTGCCTCCTTCGGCTTCATCTGTTCCATCGGTTTGCCGCCGCTGGCATTCAACTCCGCCAGAAAGGCGGCTACGTCTTTGACCGCTGCGGGCTGGGTGGCATCAAAGGTTTTCTTGCTCATGTTGGGATCCTTAAGGTTGAGGAGGAACATTGAGTACGGGCTAACTTATCAGTGTAGTCAAAGACTGGGGGTGTGCCCTCACCCCAACCCTCTCCCATAGGGAGAGGGAGCTGATAGCTCCTGCTCATTTGGAAGTAAAGTGGTCCTCTCAGCAAACTCATCTCTCAGGCAAAGGTGAATCACCACAGTTTCAAATCCACTCGATCGGCCCCCCAACAAAAGGACGAACACCCAGATAAATTGTGGCACGGACTGTCCCCGGTCTGTACACCCATAGGGAGAGGGAGCTGATAGCTCCTGCTCATTTGGAAGTAAAGTGGTCCTCTCAGCAAACTCATCTCTCAGGCAAAGGTGAATCACCACAGTTTCAAATCCACTCGATCGGCCCCCCAACAAAAGGACGAACACCCAGATAAATTGTGGCACGGACTGTCCCCGGTCTGTACACCATAGGGAGAGGGAGCTGATAGCTCCTGCTCATTTGGAAGTAAAGTGGTCCTCTCAGCAAACGCATCTCCTCATGCAAAGGTGAATCACCACAGTTTCAAATCCACTCGATCGGCCCCCAACAAAAGGACGAACACCCAGATAAATTGTGGCACGGACTGTCCCCGGTCTGTACACCCATAGGGAGAGGGAGCTGATAGCTCCTGCTCATTTGGAAGTAAAGTGGTCCTCTCAGCAAACTCATCTCTCAGGCAAAGGTGAATCACCACAGTTTCAAATCCACTCGATCGGCCCCCCAACAAAAGGACGAACACCCAGATAAATTGTGGCACGGACTGTCCCCTCTCCCTGTGGGAGAGGGTTAGGGTGAGGGGCATTTTGCTGCGCTAAATGAGGGCGCATTGCACAATTGCGGTGCAAAAGGGCGCCGATCCCGCCATCTCACGCAATTATTTTTGCGAGCAGGATCAGAAAAGCGGAAGAATTTTGCGATTGAATAGGATTTCTCCGTCGCTGATGATTTTAGGCCCTATTTTTGCCATTAATCATTACAAATGCATAATTATTGAATATTTATGCAATATAACTCCTTGTTTTAACGAAAAAAAATAGTAAATCCGTCAAAAACCCCGTTCTGGCACGATAGCTGCTCTACACTATTTATCAAATGGGCTGTATTTTAACTACTCATTAACATTTATTCCCCGCTCCGGGGCGCTAAATGCGGCATTAATAGTGAATAACCGATTTTATGTAACAGGTTTGTATCTGAATAGGCGGCGCTGAGCAGCATTATCGTCGGCCAGAAAAGACACCGGATAATAGGGTTAATTTGCTTTTTCGCCGGCCTTGCGCCACCAGAGCGGTCCTTACCGCCAAAATTCAGCCTTTGCTGACGTTATGAGGTCATTATGGAACAGCCAATCGCAGTTACCCGCCAGTCTTTCGACGACTGGATGATCCCGGTTTATGCCCCTGCGGACTTTATTTTGGTGCGGGGAGAAGGCTCACAGGTTTGGGATCAGCAGGGGAAATCCTATATTGATTTCGCCGGAGGCATTGCCGTCAACGCCCTGGGCCACGCCCATCCGCAGGTGTTGGCCGCGCTGGTCGAACAGGCCGGCAAGCTTTGGCATCTGGGCAACGGTTATACCAACGAGCCGGTGTTGCGCCTGGCCAAACAGCTGATTGATGCCACCTTTGCCGACAAGGTATTTTTCTGCAACTCCGGTGCGGAAGCCAACGAGGCCGCGCTGAAGCTAGCGCGAAAATATGCACTGGATAGTGGTAACAGAGAAAAGAACCAGATCGTCGCGTTCAATAACGCGTTTCATGGTCGCACCCTGTTTACCGTTTCTGCCGGGGGCCAACCAAAATACTCACAGGATTTTGCGCCACTGCCTGGCGGTATTACCCACACGCCGTTTAACGATCTGGCCGCCGCTGCTCAGGTGATTAACGACCGTACCTGCGCGGTGATCGTTGAGCCGATTCAGGGCGAGGGCGGTGTGGTACCGGCGCAACCGCAATTCCTGCAAGGGTTGCGTGAACTGTGCGATCGCCACGGCGCACTGCTGATCTTTGATGAGGTGCAAACCGGCGTGGGCCGAACTGGCTCGCTGTATGCCTATATGAATTACGGGGTGGTACCGGACGTGTTGACCACCGCCAAGGCGTTGGGCGGCGGTTTCCCGATCGGTGCGATGATCACCACCGACAAACTGGCAAAAACGCTGGGCGTCGGCACTCATGGTACCACCTACGGCGGCAATCCGCTGGCAGCGGCAGTGGCTGGGGTGGTGTTCTCGCTGATTAACACACCGGAGGTGCTCGATGGGGTGAAGCAGCGTATCGAATGGTTTATCGCCGGGCTGACGGAAATCAACCTACAGTATCCGATCTTTAGCGAAATCCGCGGGGCGGGTCTGTTAATTGGTTGCGCTCTGAACCCGGAATATGCCGGTAGAGCCAAGCAGATCACCCAACTGGCTAACGAGGAAGGGGTGATAGCCCTGATCGCGGGTCCGGACGTGGTGCGCTTTACGCCTTCGCTGATCATCCCGGAACAGGATGTGAAAGAGGGGCTGGCGCGATTCGCGCGTGCTGTGGCGCGGATTTGCAGCTAATCAAGGCGGCTGCGCCCGGTGCGCAGCCGATGACTTCCGAGGTTCGCATTATGATGATTATCCGCCCCATAGAGCGTCGTGACCTGGCTGACCTGCTGACGCTCGCCGGTAAATCCGGTATTGGCCTCACCTCTTTGCCGCAGAATGAAGAGACGCTGTCGGCACGTATTGAGCGGGCGTTAAAAACCTGGCAAGGCGAACTTCCCCAAAGCGATCGCTGCTATCTGTTTGTGATGGAGGATACCGAACGGCAACAGGTCGTTGGCGTCAGTGCGATCGAAGTCGCGGTTGGGCTGACCGAACCCTGGTACAGCTTCCGCGTCGGTACCCAGGTGCATGCCTCAAAGCAGCTTAATGTCTATAAATCGGTGCCAACGCTGTTTTTAAGCAACGATCATACCGGTCATTCGGAACTCTGTACGCTGTTTCTCGATCCGGACTATCGGCATGGTGAGAATGGCAAGCTGCTGTCAAAGGTTCGCTTCCTGTTTATGGCCGCATTTCGCAATCAATTCTCCCGCAAAGTGATAGCGGAGATGCGCGGTTATTCCGATGAAAATGGCCGTTCCCCCTTCTGGGAAAGCGTTGGCCGCCACTTCTTTTCTATCGAGTTCGCCAAGGCGGACTACCTCAGCGGCACCGGGCAAAAGGCGTTTATCGCCGAACTGATGCCAAAACACCCGCTGTATGTCGACTTTCTGGCCGAAGATGCGCAGAAGGTGATCGGCGAGGTTCACCCGCAAACCGCACCAGCGCGCAAGCTGCTGGAAGCCGAAGGGCTGCGCTATCAGGGCTACGTCGATATCTTTGACGGGGGCCCGACGCTGGAAGCCGAGATCGACGAGATCCGCGCGGTCAAGCGCAGCAAACTGGTGAAGGTGGTGCTGGATGAGGCACAGGTATTCAACGAAGCCTCAGCCTACCTGGTGGCCAACGACAACTATCAGAATTATCGCGCCCTGTTGGTGCATGCCCAACTGCATGATGATCGCCTGCGTATCAACGCCGAAACGGCAGCGGCGCTGGGCGTCGAGCAGGGGAGCCCGGTACGGGTCATCAAGCTTATCGCTCAGGAGAAAGTGTAATGTCGCATCCTGCATTGTTAATTAATGGCGTCTGGCTGGCTGGCCGAGGCGCTGAGTTCAGCAAAACCGATCCGTTGGATAACCTACCGCTATGGCAAGCCAATGCGGCCAATATTGACGACGTGGCTGCGGCCTGCGCAGCTGCACGCGAGGCTTTTCCTGCCTGGGCTCGCACGCCATTTGCGCAGCGCGAACAGTTGGTAAAACGCTTCGCGGCGTTACTGGAAGAGCATAAACAGCATCTGGCCGAGACCATCAGCCGTGAAACCAGCAAACCCCGCTGGGAAACCTTGACCGAAGTCCAGGCGATGATTGGCAAGGTGGGCATTTCATTACAGGCCTATCAGGCACGAACTGGGGTGACGGAAACCGCGATGGCCGACGGAGCCTCGGTGTTACGCCATCGGCCGCACGGCGTATTGGCGGTGTTTGGCCCGTATAACTTCCCTGGTCACTTACCGAATGGGCATATCGTTCCGGCGCTGTTGGCGGGCAACTGCGTGGTGTTCAAACCTAGCGAATTGACGCCGTTAACGGCGGAGGTGACGTTACAGCTATGGCTGCAGGCGGGGCTTCCGGACGGGGTGATCAATCTGGTACAGGGGGGGCGTGAAACCGGTGAGGCCTTGGCAAGCTGTGCTGATATTGATGGGCTGCTGTTTACCGGCAGCGCAGGCACCGGTTATCACCTGCATCGCCAGTTGGCCGGTCAGCCAGAAAAGATCCTGGCGTTGGAGATGGGTGGCAACAACGCGCTAATCGTCGAACAGGTTGAAGATTGTGACGCGGCGGTGAATCTGGCCATTCAATCGGCGTTTATTTCTGCCGGGCAGCGCTGTACCTGTGCTCGCCGCATCTTGGTGAAAAATGGGCCGCAGGGTGATGCCTTTATTACACGCCTGGTTCAGGTGGCATCTACACTGCGCATTGGCCGTTGGGATGCTGAACCTCAGCCGTTTATGGGCGGGGTGATTTCCTCCTCTGCGGCAGAGAACATGCTGGCAGCTCAGCACCATCTGTTGGCATTGGGTGGCAAAGCCTTGTTGACCATGAAATCGCTGGAGAGCGGTAGTGCGTTATTAAGCCCTGGGATTATCGATGTGACCGGCGTGGCGGACGTGCCAGACGAAGAATATTTTGGCCCGCTGACTACGATCATTCGTTACGACCATTTCGACCAGGCGTTGCGCATGGCTAATAACACGCGCTATGGCCTGTCTGTCGGGCTGGTGTCCCCGCAGCGGGAGCAGTTCGAACGGCTGCTGCTGGAGGCGCGAGCCGGTATTGTCAACTGGAACAAGCCGCTGACAGGGGCTTCTAGCGCAGCACCTTTCGGTGGTGTGGGGGCTTCCGGCAACCATCGGCCAAGTGCGTTCTATGCCGCAGATTACTGCGCCTGGCCGATGGCGTCGCTGGAAAGTGCCAGCCTGACGCTACCCACCAGCCTGTCACCGGGCCTGATATTTAACTGATCGTTCGGCAGTTTACAGGAGAGCAAAATGTCCGGATATGAAGTCAATTTCGATGGGTTGGTTGGCTTGACACACCACTATGCCGGGCTGTCGTTTGGCAATGAGGCATCGACGCAGCACCGCAACAGCGTGTCGAACCCCAAGCTGGCGGCAAAGCAGGGGCTGCTGAAAATGAAAGCGCTGGCGGATATGGGCTTCCAGCAGGGCGTGTTGCCACCGCAGGAACGGCCTCATCTCCCCACGCTGCGCAAATTGGGCTTCAGCGGTAGTGACGAGAGCGTGCTGGCCCAGGCGATGCGAACCTCACCGCGCCTGCTCTCGGCGCTTAGTTCGGCCTCATCCATGTGGACGGCCAATGCCGCGACGGTTTCGCCTTCGCCAGACAGTCAGGATGGGAAAGTGCATTTCACCGCCGCCAATCTGAATAACAAATTCCATCGTGCGATTGAGGCCGAAACCACCTCCAGCGTGCTGCGTGCCATCTTCAATGATGAGCAATACTTTGCTCACCACGATGCCTTACCGCAGGTGGCACTGTTTGGAGATGAGGGCGCTGCCAACCATAACCGCCTTGGGGGCGACTATGCCAAACGCGGGGTGCAGGTCTTTGTGTATGGCAAGCAGGAGTTTGGCGGGGAAAGTGCCCCCACGCGTTACCCAGCTCGCCAGACGCGCGAGGCCAGCGAGGCGATCGCCCGCCTGCATCAGTTGCACGAGCAACAAACGGTATTTCTGCAACAGAATCCGGCGGTGATCGACCAGGGCGTTTTTCATAACGACGTGATCGCCGTCAGCAATCAGCAGGTGCTGTTCCATCATCAGCAGGCGTTCCTGCATCAGCAGCAGGGGCTGGATCAAATCCGCCGTAAGATGGCCTTGCTGGAGACGGAGTTGGTGGCGATAGAAGTGCCAACCTCCCGTGTCAGCGTGGGGGATGCGGTGGCGACCTACCTGTTTAACAGCCAGATCCTGACCAAAGCCGATGGCAAGATGATGATCGTAGTGCCGGAAGAGTCCCGCCAGCATCCGGGCGTTTGGCATTATCTGTCGGAGATGGTGGCCAGCGGTGGGCCAATCGACGAGATCAAAGTGTTCGACCTGCGCGAAAGTATGCGCAACGGCGGCGGCCCGGCTTGCCTGCGTTTACGCGTGGCGCTGAACGATGCCGAGTTGGGGGCGGTGAACCCACGGGTGATGATGAACGATACGCTTTTCGCCACCCTGAACGACTGGGTAGACCGCTATTACCGCGATCGCTTGGTACAGGAGGATCTGGCAGACCCGCAACTGCTGCATGAAGGGCGTGCGGCACTGGATGCTCTGACTTCTATCCTTGGGCTGGGTAATGTTTACCCGTTCCAACAGTAACCGGAGGCAATAGTGAACAATTTATTGGCTCTGACGTTGGCAGGAACTCCACCAGCTACCACCCAGGGTGAAAACGCTGCACTGCGCTGGAAGTGGTTGGGGGAAGGGCTATTGGAGCTCACTCCACTGCAAGGCTATCGGCAAGCCGTGGTGCTTTCAGCCGGTATTCACGGCAATGAAACGGCCCCGATCGAACTGCTCGACCGGTTAGTGAACGAAATCTTCTCAGGTGTGCGGCCATTGGCGGTGCGCTTGCTGGTGGTGTTGGGCAATCCACCAGCGATGCGAACCAATCAACGTTATCTGGCAAGCGATATGAATCGCATGTTTGGTGGGCGCTATCAGCAGTTTGAGCCCTCTGGCGAAACGGCGCGGGCGCAGCAGTTAGAGCAAGTAGTCACCAGCTTCTTTGCCGGAGAGCAGGCTACTCGTTTTCATTACGATCTGCATACGGCGATCCGCGGATCGCTGTTGCCACGTTTTGGTATCCTGCCCTATCAACCACAGAGTTACAGCCCCGAGATGTTGGCGTTACTAGACGCCGCCGAGTTGGATGCACTGGTGATACACCAGGCGCCTGGTGGCACGTTCAGCCACTTTTCCAGCGAGCATGCGCAGGCGGCCAGCTGTACCCTCGAATTGGGCAAGGCGCGTCCCTTTGGCAGCAACGATCTGCAGCAGTTTTCCGCTATCAATGAAGCACTGCAGGCGTTGGTTTGCGGGCAATCTCTCCCTTTGCGGGGGGGGGCTCCGATTAGGGTGTTCCGTGTCGATCGGTCGCTGATTAAACGCAGTGAATCTTTCAAACTTCATTTGAGCGATGAGACTGCCAATTTTACCGCTCTGCCGCAGGGCACTTTATTGTATGAGCAACCGGGGGATAGTTATCGGGTGCAGCATGAAAAGGAGTGGGTCCTGTTTCCCAATCCCAAGGTGGCATTGGGGTTACGTGCAGGCATGATGTTGATAGAAGTACCGCGCAGCACCCTGTTTTAATCTCATCCGTTCATTACGCCACAGGTCGGTGACCTGTGGCGCCGTTTTTCCTTTCAAACATTAATAGCGTAATTTATTTAATCAGTTGATAGGGTATTTTGCCTGTTACGTGCCCTTACTTTCGATGATTTACCCCAATAAGTAAAAAACAGAGTAAAGATACAATTATTTGCACCATTCCTGGTAATCAGATTGATATAAGTAAAAAGTGTGAAATAAGTAACGCTATTGATTAGCATGCTAATTTTGTGGTTATTCAAAATCGTAGGTAAATCACACAAAATGAAACGTGGTTGCACTGTTTTGGTGCTTTTAAACGTGATCGTTATGGCTTATGCATTAAATATCTATTTAAATCATTATATTAGAATAGTGTTTTGATGTAATATTTAGTTACAAATAAACATGCTTTATGCGCGCTATTTCATGAACTTTTTTATTTTAAGTTTTTATTCATGATGCTAATGTCACATGGCGCTTTATTAAGGGGCGTAGATAAAAAACAAAATGATAAAAATCACAGCCCAAAGCATAAATTGGGCGTGACGGGCAGCTTTTAATAAAATCTAGGAAAATAAATGATGAAACGCAGTGTAGTAGCCCTGGCGGTTGTTCTTGCCACCGCCGCCTCAATGGCCAATGCGGCCGAAATCTACAACAAAGATGGCAATAAACTCGACCTGTACGGCCGTGTTAACGCCAAGCACTTGTTCAGCGATAACAAATCTGCCGATGGCGACGCGACCTATGTGCGTTTTGGTTTTAAAGGCGAAACGCAGATTAACAGCGATTTGACCGGTTATGGCCAATGGGAATACAACGTCCAGGCTAACCACGCCGAGTCAGCGGGTACCGAAGGCACCAAAACTCGTCTGGGCTTCGCTGGTCTGAAATTCGCCGAGTACGGTTCCTTTGACTATGGCCGTAACTACGGTGTGGTTTACGATGTCGAATCCTATACCGATATGCTGCCGGAGTTTGGCGGCGATACCTATACCTTCACCGATAACTTCATGAATGGCCGTTCTACCGGTCTGGCTACCTACCGTAACCGCAGCTTCTTCGGTCTGGTCGATGGTCTGAATATCGCCTTGCAGTACCAAGGTAAGAACGAGAATGACCGCAGCAACATCCACAAGCAGAACGGTGACGGCTATGGTATGTCTGTGGACTATCAGGACATCGGCGGTAGCGGCATTGGCGCTGCGGTAGCTTTCTCTGATTCTAACCGTACGAAAGATCAGAAGGCCGTTCAATACGGTAAAGGCGACAGCGCGACGGCCTGGACCACCGCGCTGAAGTATGACGCCAACCAGGTGTATCTGGCGGCCATGTATGCTGAAACCCGCAACATGACCCCGATCACGGTTAACAGCGTTGCTGGCTTTGCCAACAAGACGCAAAACTTTGAAGTGGTCGCGCAATACCAGTTCGAAAATGGCCTGCGTCCATCACTGGCTTACCTGCAATCCAAGGGTAAAGACATTGAGAACATCGGCGATGTCGATCTGGTGAAATATATCGATATCGGCGCGACTTACTACTTCAACAAAAACATGTACACCTACGTTGATTACAAAATCAACCAGTTGAATGACGATAACAAGCTGAAACTGAACACTGACAACATCGTGGCAGCCAGCTTGACCTACCGTTTCTAAGTCGTATTCAAACCTCATTCCTGTGTCGGAACGTGGTTCAAAAGGCAGGGCGCAAGCTCTGCCTTTTTCAGTTTGGCGTGTGGGATCAGAAAGGAGCGTACTCGCTGGCAGGCAGCCAGAAGCCGTCGATAAAGTCCTCGATCGGAAAACACCCAGCATGACGTAACCGTTGTTCTTTCATCGCTACCAGGCATTGATGCTCATCACGCAGCACGTCGACAACGATGTCGGCACAGCCACCATCCAGATAGCAAACGAACATCACCAATGCGTACATAACCTATTGCGTCCCCCCATTAAGGTTCCAATCCCTATTGTAGGTAAAATTTGGCTGAATTTAGCTAATTAATACAAAAAAATAATAATTGACCAGACAAAAACGGTATTTTCAGAATTATGGCAGCGTTTAATCATCCCTTAGAGGATTGAAGTTCCGCTCGGTACTGCTAAGCTTAACAAGTTTTAAAATTTCCTAACTATCCAATCATTAACGGGAGCGAATATGGGATTGTTTAACTTCGTCAAAGAAGCTGGCGCAAAACTGTGGGATACGGTGAGTGGTAACGCTGAAGATCAAAGCGCCAAGCTGAAAGCGCACCTTGATAACAGCGGCCTGCCAGATACGGACAAGGTGGATGTTCAGGTCGTTGATGGCAAGGCTGTGGTCACCGGGGACGGTATCAGCCAGGAACTGAAAGAAAAAATTCTGGTAGCCGTGGGTAACGTGGCAGGTATCAGCGGCGTGGAAGATAATGTGGCAGTGGCGCAACCAGAAGCGGAAAGCCGCTTTTACACCGTCAAGAAGGGCGATACCCTGAGTGCCGTTGCCAAAGAGATGTATGGCAATGCCAACCTGTACAACAAGATCTTTGAAGCCAACAAACCAATGCTAAGCCATCCAGATAAAATCTATCCGGGCCAGGTATTGCGCATCCCGCAATGATGCTGAAAGCCAGGGTAATTGACGCTCGAGCTTAGAACGGCGTAATCCGGCGCCCCATCTGGGGCGCTGTGCAGCAATCCCTCACCAATGCGTATGTTCATACATATGTTAACCCCTATAAGTTCCCCACCCGTAATTCGATAAACCCAAAGAATGTTTCCAGTCCACAAGCAGGTGACTAACCTCCAGAATCTTGACCCTGTTGCAGAAAATTGGTAGCGTCTGCATGCAAGAAAAATCTTAGCTATCTCTGGCGTAAATTGGGTTGTTGCTTGAGCCTAGGGTTATCCCTTTTTTGCATCAAGGCGTTATGCTAGGTGATAAGAGAGTAGAGGGTGTGAACGCCCCATTAGACAAAAAAACACCAGGAAAACCATGGACAATGCGCAACGGGTCAGCACAACGTTGACGGCGGTTGCTGCATATTGATCATTCTTACGTTGACGATCACACAGTGGGTGGGAGTTACTTACTGTTTTTAGGAGATAAAATGGAACATAATCCGCATGATGAAACCAAGCTTATTGCGGTCATTGCCTTATTGATCTCAGTGTTGCTTGTCGTGTCGATCTTGTTTGGCATCACGTATTTATCCGATCTGCGGCATAACGATCAAGAGGTCGATGCCAAAAGTTGTTACATCAAAGGCGGCTGAAGTCGGAGTTGCGTTTATCGCAATCCTTGATTCGACAATGAAATATTTTTGCCATATGCCTTGGTTTATTTGGGACTTAACGTACTAGCTGCGATTAAACCACTAATAAAGGTTATGGCGAATCATTCGTCGGTTGTGGGCCGTTAAATAGACAACGGATAGTTGGATGGCATTTTTTCTGCCACGGCAAAGCCGCTACAGCTCAGGTGTAGCAGGGAGACGACACACTTTTTGATGGCCTTTCCTTATGAGAGTCAGGCAGCATGGTCTGCGGACTTTATTGGTTAACTTATCTAAATAAATTCACTTTAATTATATTTAAGTCGCAATAAATTATTAAAGTGAATGTATTTCTTAAATGTGTTTGTGATGTTAATCAAATATTGTTATTTACCCCGAATGAGCACGCTGTCGTAACTAGTCAGGCCCTGCTAAGCTAAGACTAATCTGTACGGAAATCTCTGTCAGTTCTATTGCCGATGTAAGCGAGGTGTTTATGAGTCAATTACTCTCCCGTGCAAGATTATCCCATGTTGTGATCGCCACGGCGGTGTTTTGGGTTTGCATTGCTGTACTCGTGGCGGTAGCACTAAAGTAACGCTGGATGACTAATCAACAATCCTGACATAGCTGACATACTCAGCCAACGGCTCCTTTCTGGGGCCGTTTCTTTTGTAATAACTTAAGCAACCCGCTGCCGTCTCACGCCATCTTCTGGTGAATAATATGCAGCGGAGGCTCGATGTGCAGATCGACACTCAAATCCTGGCGGAAGTCATAGGGCGTAATGTTGAAACGCTTTCTGAACATGTAGGTGAAGTGAGATTGGGAACCGAAACCAAAATCCAAGGCGATATCAAAAATGGAAGCCTCGCTGCTACGCAACTGGTACACCGCTCCGGCAAGGCGGCGCTCGCGGATGTATTTGCCCAGCGAGATCCCCGTCGCTTCTTTGAACAGCTTCTGCATATGCCACAGTGAATAGCCGGAATACTCGGCCAACTCTTCAAGGTGGATCACTCGTCCCAGGTGGGTTTCGACCCATTTACTGAGTGCGCAGACTAGTGCGAGATGATGTTCTTGTATCAATAACTTTACCCAATTGATTTTGTCGTTTAACCGCAGCGCAGAGCTTACGGCAGGCTCACTTAGCGTACCTTACAGGCTCCGGGTTGTCACCTTCGTGCCGGTTAAAGCGGGATCGTTTTGACCTTTGCCATCAGGCGGTCAGCCAGACGAACAATCTCTTCCGGGTCGTCTGGAATAAACCCCATGGTGATCGCCATCCCCAACAGGACGTTATCCTGGCTGAAAATCGGGCAGGCAATCGCGCGTGCCCCTGGGATGCCTTCGGTAACATTGTAACGTACCGCATAGCCCTGCAGACGGATCTTTTCGAGCTCTTTAGCCTCAAGCAGGGGGGTAATAGAGCCATCAAACGCCTGATAGGCATAACCCGCCGCACTGGCATTCATAGGGATGAGGGTGTTTTCGAGGTAGTCGATATCGATATTTTTATGGCTGCGATTATAGCGCGTCAGCAAGATGCTACTTCCTTGTCGCACCGCCCAGCCGGTGGAGTAGTTCAACTCATCACGCAGCTCACACAGCGCATTATTGATGATTGTCGCCAACGTCTGCTGTTTGCCTGCCGCCGCCGCGAGCGCCAACAGCTTGCTGCCAAGCGAGTAGCGGCTGGTCTCCTGCTCTTGATACAGCATCTGGCTACGGCACAGTGAAACCAGATATTTATGCAGCCGGCTTTTCGAAAGCCCGCTGTGTTTGGCGATATCCGAAGCGCGGGCGTTTCCCCCCAGTGCGGTGACACTCTCTAATACCGACACGGCAATATCGACCGAATTTACGCCTTGAACTTCCGACATTCTGCTTACCTTGACTTGCTAATACTTCGATCCGCTCACTTTACCAGTTTAAGGCGGTGAATGCCCCAGTTAACCCGATCCTGGCTTCCGCAGCAGCAGCATTTTCAGCGCGCAAGGACTAACTATTTTGAGGTGGATTGATCTGCTTCAATATACTATGGGTTAACTCGGTTTATTTATAGTGAACACCAGGGCGTGTGATTACCGAGATAAAAACTATGAACGAACTTTCTTCACTCCGGCTCAAACGGCGTACTTTGCTAAAAGGACTTGGCGTTATTGGCCTGGCGTCAATCTCGCCTTGCGCTTTCTCCTTAACATCCGAACAAAAAGAACCCCTACGGCACATCCACCTTAAACTGACGGACTATCAAACTTTCCGCTCAACCTGTGCGATGGAGTGCCTGCACTGCAACCTGACCGCTTACGTCTATCAGAAAAAACTGATGAAGATTGAAGCGACGGAAGGTTTTAATGTGAAATGTTGCCTGCGGGGCATCAGCCGAACCAAATGGGTTTATCATCAGCAGCGAGTCACGACGCCTCTGCTGCGGGTAGGCAAAAAAGGTGAGGGTAAATTCGAGCCTATTACCTGGCAACAGGCACTGGATTTAATCGAAAAAAACATCCGTACCACCATCAAGGAACAGGGCAACGAAGGGCTGCTGTTGTCCACTCATGCTGGCAACATGGACTCGATAAAGAACGATATGGGCAAGGCGTTCTTCGACTATCTGGGCGGTTCGGTGAAACAGGCGGGTTCGCTCTGCTGCTCGGCAGTGACGGCGGCGATGATGCCAATGGTGGGGCTACGTTATGCCGATACCCGCGACACCATTGCCGACAGCCGTTTGATTATCTGCTGGGGTAACAACCCGGCGGTGACCATGCAGGCGTATTTTAAAAATTATCTACGTGCGCAAGAGCAGGGCGCTCGCATCGTGGTTATCGACCCACGTTTTAACGAGACCGCCGCCAAAGCAGACGAATGGATCCCGATTGTTCCAGGTACGGATACGGCTTTAGCGCTCGGGATGATGAAGATCATTATTGAAGAGCAGCATATTGACGCGGATTTCCTGCGTCAGCATACCGGCGCGGTGTATCTGGTGGATGCCAAAGATCAATTGGTGCGTGCCGATGCCAACGACACTGAAAGCTATCTGGTTTATGACTGCACCAGCCAGAGCCTGGTAAGGCATGACAAGGCGGGGATCACTCCGGCGTTGTTCCAGCACCAACTGCCAGCCGACAGCGGCTATCGCACCGTATTCGAAACCGTTTATCAGCAGGCTGCACCATGGACGCTTGACCGGGTTGCGGCTGAAACCGACATTCCCGCCCACACCATTTTGCGTTTGGCCCGCGACTATGCCACCACCGCTCCGGCGATGATTGTGCAAAATATGTCAGGCGCTCAGCGCACCGAATTTGGTACCTACGTGGCCGCCAGCCAATTCTACCTGGCCCTGCTAACTGGCAATATCGGCAAGCGAGGGGCGGGGGTCTGTGACGCAGGCGGAGCACGCCAAATGGCAAAATTCAGCCCGATCATTCCACCAGCGCCTGCGATGAAGAAAATCACCCCGATCCCGGTTGCCAAGGTGGGGGAGTGGGTGGTCAATGACCGGCCTTACCCAATTAAATTCTGGTGGATTATGACCATGGGGGTCATGACCCAACTGCCCAACACCAACGTGGTCAGGAAGGCGTTGGAAAAGGTTCCCTTCGTGGTGGTGGCCGATAACCTGATGAGTTCTACCGCGCTGTATGCTGATCTGGTGCTGCCGGTGACGACCATTTTTGAAGATGTCAGCCTGATGGCGGGCGTGCGTAGCCACTATGTGCAACTGATGGAGCAAGCGGTCGAGCCACCGGGTGAAGCCAAGCCGGATTATTGGATCTTTGCGCGTCTGGCTGAGCGTTTTGGCTTTGGCGACGTGTTTAACCAGCCGATTGAGCATTACATCAATGCGTGCCTGCAAGGTTCCGGTATTACCCTGGAACAGTTGAAAAAAGGGCCTGTGCTGCCGGTGAGCGGCGACTGGATCCCGTTTGAACATGGGGTGTTCCGCACGCCGACCCGTAAAGCCCACTTCTTTATTGAAGAGTGGCAGAAGAAAGAATTTTCGCCGGTTGTTACCTATCTGCGGGTGAATGAATCGCCGCAAGGCTCGCCGGAATTGGCCGCTAAATACCCGCTGATGGCGGTACAACGCAAGCTGGCGCGCAGCATTCATTCCAGCCACGGCATGAACGAATGGATCCTTGAGGTGCAGCGCAATAAGCCTAACGTGATGATCCATCCGCAGGATGCACAGCAGCGCCGGATCAAACATGGCGATTGGACCACCGTATTTAATGAGCGAGGGGCGCATCGGGCGATAGCCGTGGTGACGACACATATCAAGCGAGGAGTGGTTTCCCTGGATAACGGCTGGTGGGAACAACAGGGAGGCAGTAGCAGCCACGTCACCAATGACGCCGTAGAGGCGTTGGGTACAGGGCATTGCTGTAACAGTACGCTGGTTGATGTACGGGCGGAGGGATAACCCATGACCAAACAATATGGCTTTCTGATTGATATTAAACGTTGTTACGGCTGTAAAACCTGTTCCATGGCCTGTAAGTCAGAGAATCAGACGCCACCGGGCGTGCTTTGGCGGCGGGTGCGGGAGTATGAAACCGATGGCCCGAATTCTGAAGGGTTTATTTCGATGTCCTGCAATCATTGTGACGATCCGCAATGCATGAAGGTATGCCCGGCGGATACTTACCATAAGCGCCCGGACGGTATTGTGGTGCAGGATCATGAGAAATGCATCGGCTGCCGCATGTGCATTATGGCTTGTCCGTACAACGCCCCAGTCTTCGATCCGCAGGAAGGTAAAACCAGCAAATGCAATATGTGTGCCGAGCGTTTGGACGAAGGGTTACCGCCGCGTTGCGTGGCGTCTTGCCCCGCAGGCGTCTTGAAGTTTGGTGATATCGAGGAGTTAAGGAAAATCCACTCAACGGATTGGGCGGTACTGGAGGCTAGATATCACATGCCCGATCACCGAATCAGCGGCCCGAACGTGGTCATTATTCCAGCGGATAAATAATAGGGTGCTACCATGAACGAATATGAACTGCCGTTGGTGTTTTTTACCGTGCTCTGCCAATGGGGCATTGGCGGTATTATCGCCTTGACGCTCTATCGGTTGCGACCAACCTCCCAGATGTCCGTTGGGCAACTGAAATATCTGGTTCTGGGATTGTGGCTGGTGGAAGTCGTTGGCTCCAGCTTGTCACTGCTGCACCTGGGGAGCCCGTTTGGGGCTTACCGCGCGGTGCTGGGCCTGCCGCACTCCTGGCTAAGCCGTGAGGTGATCGCCTTTATCCTGGTGAATATCAGCCTGTTCCTGATGTTGGCAGTTTGCTGGCTGCGGCCGCAGAAGTCGGCCTTGATCACCACATTGGGAATGGTGACCTCGGTATTGGGGATTGCCGCCATTCTGGTCTCGGCACAAATCTACTACCAGATGGTCAGCCATCCGCTGTGGCATACGCCACTGACCCAATTGGCGTTTCTGAGTACCGCGTTACTGCTGGGGTTCGCTACCTTGGGGATCTATTTGAATGGCTGCGGCCTGGCCGTTCCGCGTACGGTTCGCTACGGTTTGCTGGTGGGCTGCCTGATGCTGCTGGCCACGCTGGTGGGGCGTTACCAAATTGCCGGGGCCAGCGCTCAAGGGATCATGCTTTGGTGGCAACTGGTTGGCAGCATGTTGGTGGGTGGTGTGCTGTTCGCGGTGCTTGGCCTGCGCACACGTTTGGCCCCGTCAATGGCCGTGATAGCCGGAGTGGTATTAGTGTCGGGGGAGATTGTCGGGCGTATGCTGTTTTATCATAACGTCATGGGCCAATTCCCCTGGTTCTGAGGCAATAAACTGAGGTCGGTCCAGCCGTGCAACCGCCGAGCGATGGGCCGACCCAACATCCTGCAGAAAAAAGCCTCAATACAGGGCTTGCCAGCATTCGGAAAAACCAGCTAATCTGAGATTGCCCGCTACCGCAAATGCCAAGTAGTCCAGGCCAGCAATGTAATTAACCAAAACAGAGAGTCAGCCGTAACAACGCCACGTTGATGGGGTGATCGCATGTTAATGACAGTGATTATTACTCTTTTTGTGATCGTGGGCGTCGCCGCTTTTCTGGCAATGCCAGTTATGATGGTCAATAACACGCAAGGCGTGGGAGGTGAAGAACCGTGAAACTGGCTAGCAACCGGAACCTGCAATGTTAACTCGAAATTCACTCACTACCTGTTG
This sequence comes from Serratia sp. JSRIV006, assembly GCF_019968685.1. Taxonomy (NCBI): domain Bacteria; kingdom Pseudomonadati; phylum Pseudomonadota; class Gammaproteobacteria; order Enterobacterales; family Yersiniaceae; genus Serratia; species Serratia sp. JSRIV006. Next base: position 3,363,512 of record NZ_CP074137.1, on the reverse strand, counting down.
ACCGGCTCAGATATGGGCCGAGTCATCAACACTTTGTCAGCACCGCAATTCCCGCACGTTCCGCAATAAATCAGCTCGAAACGCTAAATCACCGCGTGAAGTGATGCGCATACTGCACTAACTGCTTGATGGCGCTACAATGAGTCTTATCTCCTCAACTTGCTCACGTATCAACGCGCTATCCACTTTTCCGGCCACAGTAAAGAGACCATAGCATTATGGAAATCAAGGATTACTACGCCATTCTAGAGGTTAAACCCTCAGATGATATCAAGGCTATCAAAACCGCCTACCGCCGCCTGGCACGCAAATATCACCCCGATGTCAGTACCGAGCCCGATGCCGAAACGCGCTTTAAAGAAGTCGCAGAAGCCTATGAAGTGCTGAAAGACAGCGAACGCCGGGCCGAATATGACCAAATGCGGCTGCATCGTAACGAGCCCAATTTCGGCCGCCAGACCCGACGTGAAGAGTATGGTGGTGCCGAGGATTTCTCCGACATCTTCTCCTCGGTGTTTGGCCAGCGTGCGCGTGGCCGCCAGCAGGGCCAACCGCGTGCGGCCCGTGGGCAGGATGTTGAGATCGGCGTGGCGCTGTTCCTGGAGGAAACCCTCACTGAGCAAACCCGCACCCTGAGCTATAAGGTGCCGGTGTACAACGCATTTGGTCAGACAGAGAAAGAGATCGCTAAAACGCTGAACGTGAAAATCCCGGCGGGCGTGGCAGACGGGGAGCGTATCCGCGTGAAAGGCCAAGGCGTGCCTGGTATGGCTGGCGGAGCCAATGGCGATTTGTACCTGATCATTCAGCTGGCACCTCATCCGTTGTTTGAGGTGATCGGGCACGATCTGGAAATCGTTCTGCCCTTGGCACCTTGGGAGGCTGCGTTAGGAACCAAGGTTTCTGTCCCTACACTGGCGGACAATATCCTGTTGACCATCCCCGCGGGGAGCCAGACCGGGCAGCGGTTACGCGTCAAAGGGAAGGGGCTGGTCAGCAAAAAAGAGACCGGCAATTTGTATGCGGTGATCAAGATTGTCATGCCGGCCAAACCCGATGCAGACAGCGCCGCACTCTGGCAACGACTGGCCGAGGCGAATCAGGCCTTCGATCCTCGTACGCAATGGAGTAAAGCATAATGGCCAAGCTACAGATAACCCTCACCATTACCGAGTTTTGCCTGCATACTGGCGTAACGGAAAGTGAATTGGCCGAGGTGGTGGGGTTGGGAGTGATCCAGCCCCGCGATCTGACGGTGGATGATTGGCTGTTTGATGATGGGGCGGTGGCGGCGTTTAATCGCGCTCAGCGTCTGCAACGTGAACTGGCTCTGGATTGGCCCGGCATTGCGGTGGCGCTGACGCTGCTTGATGAGATTGAACAGTTGCGCAGGGAGAACGCTCAGCTACGCCATCGTCTTGAGCGCTTTATCGCAGAGTGATGCCCCTCACCCTAGCCCTCTCCCACAGGGAGAGGGGACCGATCGAGTGGGGTGAAAGTGCAGTGATTCATCATGAGCATCGGCTGACTCACCCTGGACTAAAGGGTGATCGAGTTTGCTGATATGACCTCTTTAGTTCCAAATGGGCAGGGGCAAACAACTCCCTCTCCCTGTGGGAGAGGGTTGGGGTGAGGGGGCCTCAGACGTTTTTACGCTCGATGGTTTCTTCACCCCAGTAAAGTTGGTCGGCTTCGGTTTTACTGAACGCCAGCGGTAACACTTCATCGCTGCCTTCCTCCCAAATTTTTTGCGCCAAAACCTCGTCATTACCGGCCAACTCAAAGATCGCTTCGGCAATTTCTACCGAGGTTTCACGCACTGTCGCCCAAGATTTCACATTATGATTTGCCATGACTGCTCTCCTGTTGAGTGTGAGGCACAGCCTAGTATAGGCCACAATTCTGCCGCTGGTTTTTGCAAGGCATGCGTATTATTGCCGAAAATTCAGGGCGGAACGCCTGCGGCAAAATGCAAAACGGCGTGGTATTCTTTGCCGCGTATAAATCAACAGAGGAAAAATTATGTCTAGCGCACTGAGCAACGATCAAGAACTGGTTTCCGATCTGGTTGCCTGCCAACTGGTTATCAAGCAGATCCTGGATGTGATCGACGTGATCGCGCCGACCGAAGTACGGGACAAAATGGCCAGCCAGCTCAAGAGTATCGATTTTAGCAGCCACCCGGCCGGCGCCGATCCGATCACCAAGCGGGCGATTGAAAAAGCGATTGCGCTGATTGAGATGAAATTTAACCGCGAGTAACCGGGTTATTTTTTGTTCCAGATGGCTGAGAAATCTAAACGGCCGGTTAAACTTCGTTTAAGTTGCCTATGCTAGCATCGATGATTAGGTTAACAACATAATCATAAGGCTGCTAAGGTTTGGGGCGTAAAAAACTGCTGGTGATAGCGGCAACGCTGTTTGCCTGCTTGCTTTTCTATCTGCTGGCTCTGGATAGCTATTGCGATCAAGGTGAGAAGTTTGCACTGGGCATTTGCTCAATCACGCGTATCGTTCCCTGGTAACATGGCGAAATAACAATTTTTCGCAAACTTGCCCCTGGCCTTGGTGAGAATGTTACTATGTCGGCTTGGTTGAGGCAGTAGAGTAGATAGGGTTGTTCATGTTTGATTTAGCTTCTGGCCCGTCCGGCCTGATTTCCATCGCCGTTGTGGTGTTGGCTGCATCGTTTGGCTTGTGGGTCTGGTTCATCGTGAATCGCGCCAGCGTACGCGCCAACGAACAGATCCAGCTGTTGCAGGAAATCGCCGAGCAGCAGCGCCAGCAAACGGCACTGTTAAAAACGTTGGTGCAAACCGCCCGCGGGGACAAGGCATCGGTTGACGATTATGATGATGACCTTAGCCCGGCACTGAGTTATAAAGGGTTTATCCCAGAGCGTTAATCGCGTCCCTCATTTGGTGAGAAGGTTAAGGACACGTCGGTTATCTCAGTTTCAGTTTTAACCGGATCGCCTTCTCACCATTCCGTTTCAGTAAAACACCATCCCCTGATAGGGTTTCTCCCGGCAGGCTGCCAACCGGCTTGCCAGATCGCCACAGTGAATTTCCAGCGCGTGCCGATCGGGATCGAGAAAATAGCAAGATTCGCCCTCACTGTGATTACTCTTCCACTCCTGTACGCCTGCTTTGCGCAAACGCTCCACAATGATGGTAAAGTTCTCCGGTGCCACGCTAAACGCGTAATGTGTATAGTCGCCCAACATCTGATTTTTTCGGGCATCATCCAATGACAGGCATAACCACAGTTCACCCAATACAAGATAGGCACCTTGATGCCAGCGGGCTTTAGGGATAAACCCCAGCACCTCAACATAAAAGCGAAAACTGCGTTCTACCTCACTTACCGCGAGCGTCAGGTGGTTAAGACCCAGCAACATAATCAATTTATCCGTTAGTAAAAATAATGTTTACGGCACGCGAGCTGTCATAAATCTGTCGTATTGGCATCGTAATGTAGCGCCAACTCTACGAAAGATGGATATCAGCAATGATTAGATGGTACGAAGAAAGCGACGCCGAAGTAAACCGCAGCATTGCGTTAATCACCGGGGAAAATCCGGACAAATGGTACCCTTACGGCGGCGTGAAAGGGAAAGATTACTGCAAGAACCCCTCCGATGCCTGGCCGATTATCTGCGCCAACAAAATAAGCCTTAATGCCCCCGAACAAAGTGACCAGCCACAGTGGCAAGCCAGTATGATCACCCAGCAAGGGGAGTGGCAAGCTGGCAGTCACAGCCCGTTGCGTGCCGCAATGATCTGTTTTTTATTGAGTCAGCAAGCGCAATAAATCAAATGTTAGTCGATAATGTAGATGACCCGTAATGATGAGACACCGCCTTATTCTGACAATGGACCTGTCGCTGACGGAGACTGTTTTATGAAGCGCATTATCAAAGGTGATACCACTCTCTCTCATTTAGTGATTGCCCATGCGGCGATCGATTGTCATGCCAAAAGCTATGGGCTGCACCGACAGGGCTGGCCCTCAACCTACCTGATAAAGTATCAAAACGATCGCGTGGCGGTGGAGGTCATCACCCGCCGTCAATCCTATGTGGCGACGCTGATGATCGGCGCACGTAACCTCAGCAAACTGTGCGGTATGCCAAGCTAGCTGGCGTAGCAAACCTCCTGCAACCCTCTGGCCCGGTTAACGATCGCCGGGCGCTAATCCTTGATGCCTGAAAGGTTAAGTGTTAAAACGCCCGCAGGTTTATTTATTGGTTGGCGATATCTTGCGCAATGCTGCCTGGATACTCAGCCGGACGAGGATAAGATGGGCGGTCAGCTTCAGGATACCCCGCTAAAACGCGGTTTAAAAAACAGACACATACAACTTATTGCCCTGGGCGGTGCCATCGGTACCGGCCTGTTCCTGGGTATTGCACAAACCATTCAGATGGCCGGGCCTTCCGTGCTGCTAGGCTATGCCATAGGTGGTTTTATTGCTTTTTTGATTATGCGCCAGCTGGGGGAAATGGTAGTGGAAGAGCCGGTGGCCGGTTCCTTTAGCCATTTTGCCTATAAATATTGGGGGGACTTTGCCGGTTTCTTATCCGGTTGGAACTACTGGGCGATGTTTATCCTGGTCGGTATGGCGGAACTGACCGCCGTAGGGATTTATATTCAATACTGGTGGCCGGAAATCCCAACCTGGGCATCGGCGGCCGTTTTCTTCGTCGTGATTAACCTGGTCAATCTGGTGAACGTACGCCTGTATGGGGAAACCGAGTTCTGGTTTGCTATCATCAAGGTGGCGGCGATCCTGGGGATGATCGTATTTGGTGCCTACCTGTTGGCCAGCGGTAACGGTGGCCCGGAAGCCAGCATTAGCAACCTGTGGGATCAGGGCGGTTTTATGCCACACGGCATTAGCGGCCTGGTGATGGCGATGGCGGTGATCATGTTCTCGTTTGGTGGACTGGAAATGGTGGGTATTACCGCAGCAGAAGCCGCCGATCCACGCCGTAGCATTCCTAAAGCCACCAATCAGGTGGTGTATCGTATCCTGATTTTCTATATCGGCTCGTTGACGGTGTTATTGTCACTTTATCCGTGGGGCAAGGTTGTGGAAGGGGGCAGTCCGTTTGTGATGATCTTCCATGCGCTCAACAGCAACCTGGTGGCGACCATGCTCAACGTAGTGGTACTCACGGCAGCGCTGTCGGTCTACAACAGCGGCGTGTATTGCAATAGCCGGATGCTGTTTGGCCTGGCGACACAAGGCAATGCGCCAAAGGCGCTGACCAAGGTTAACAAACGTGGCGTACCGGTGCTGTCTATCGCGTTATCGGCGTTGGCCACCTCGGTAGGCGTATTGATTAACTACGTCATGCCCGGCGAGGCGTTTGGCTTACTGATGGCGCTGGTAGTCTCGACGTTGGTGATTAACTGGGTGATGATTTGCCTGGCGCACCTGAAATTCCGCGCAGCCAAAGATCGCCAAGGGGTGATCACCAGCTTTAGGTCGCTATGGTATCCGTTTGGCAACTATCTGTGCCTGGTGTTCCTGTCGTTGATCCTGGTGATCATGTACTTCAGCCCAGGGATCCGCATCTCCGTACTGTTGATGCCGGTTTGGGTACTGTTGTTGTGGGTTGGATTTTTGCTGACCCGGCGTAAAAAGGCAGGTGGTAACAAGAGGTAGTATTCACGTTGGAGGCGCCTCAGCGCCTCCGAACGGTTAACGGGCGACGGCATTGCCCTGAGGGTGGCGCCCCAGCCGCAGCAGCTTTCTGCACAGCAGGAACAGGGTGCTGATAATATCAATCACCACCACGCTAAGCATCAGCAGGCCCAGCATAAAAAAGCCTGCCAGGGTGCTTGCCAGTAACAGCAGCGGTGACGGTACGCGTAGCCGGCGCAGCTTCATTGCCAGATACATTTTCCAGTATTGCCCTTGCGTCGCCAGCGCTCGGCGATAGCGGCCCATACGAACGCGTGACTTGCCTGATGCAGTCCGGCTCATAACTCCTCCTTTTTCAGAATGTCCTAGTAAGTAAATCACAAGGTTCTTAAGAAAGGCTTAACAGGTTCTTGGCGACCTTGGCCTTCTTACTCTGGCTATGACAACAACATCCACAAAAAGGTCAGTTGTTTGTCATTGCGATACTATAAGCTATTGGGTAGGCAATCTTGTAACGATTGCGGCACCACTATGGTACTACAGGGAGAGAATCGGTTGAAAATAACCAACAAATATTACGACGCCAGCAAAGCGCATCATACGCCACAGGGATTCTGCAACCCGGAGCCGTCGTTACACCAGCCCGGGGATCTGAAGCGCTGGCAAGACGAACGCAAGAAGCTCGGGCTGCCCAAACCTCCTCAGGCAGGCTACGAGCAGTTTATCGCCAACTGGTGGCAAGCCGCCGATCTGAGCGGCGATCAGGACCGTGTATGGTGGTTGGGCCATGCTTCTCTGCTATTGCGCCTGGGGGGCCGCCACGTGCTGATCGATCCCGTACTGTCGCCAAGGGCATCACCTGTGAGCTTCTACGGCCCACATCGCAAGACGCCGCCCCCGCTAACGGTAAAACAGCTGCCAGCGGTAGATGTGGTGCTGATTTCCCACAATCACTACGACCATCTGGATCGTCAAACCATCAGGGAACTGACCAAACGCTTTCGCAATGCCACCTTTGTCGTCCCGCTGGGCCTCAAACGCTGGTTCAGCCATTACCCGGCCAAACGGGTGGTCGAACTGGATTGGTGGGAGAGCCTGACGCTGGATGAGATGACGTTCTACGCCACGCCAGCACGCCACTGGAGCATGCGTACACCGTGGGATCGCAATCGTTCTCTATGGTGTGGCTGGGTGATCCATCACCCGGCGCTGCGTTTTTATTTCTCTGGTGACAGCGGTTACAGCGAACGGTTGGTTGATATCGGCACCCGCCTTGGGCCGTTCGATATCGCGGCGTTGCCCATTGGTGCTTACGCCCCAAGATGGTTCATGCAAGAGCAGCATATGGACCCACAGCAGTCGGTGAGGCTGTATCAGCAATTGAATGAACCCAGAGTGATCCCTATCCATTGGGGCGTGTTTGAATTGGCCGACGAGTCGTTGGATGAACCACCTGTGCAACTCAGCCTGGCACTACGCGAAGCCGGGGTCGAGCAGCACAGTTTTTATCCGCTGAAGATTGGTGAACATCTGGAGGTTAGCCCTAACTCCTAATGAGTATCATGGGGTTGCGGCGTACCCCGCATCGGGTGGCGCTGGGCGTGGTGCGGCTTTGCGGGGTTTACGGCGGGTAATGGATAAAACCGTCACGCCAAGAGTAGTGAAAAAAATGCCTTGGCGATTTCGTTAATCTTCGGCGGAAATAGCTGCTGAGTGGCTAGGTGGTATTTTTAATATTTTTTTTATCCTTACTAACTTAGCTACGGATATAAACCCGCAGGGTGGGGTGGCTATTTCGTCCAGTTGCACATTCTTGGTGCAAAATTTGGCTCGCTGCATGATTATGCACTGGCCTGTGTGAGCGTTTTGGCCCGAGTGAACGGTTCTGTTGCGGTGGCCAAAGCATAACTATCCTGCTATGACAGGCTTTGCTCCCCAAAGGTCGGATCAGTGGGCCGTTTGGCCCCCGGCCTTCGATATTCAATAGTTGCATATAAAATTCCATAAAGATTCAAATTTTTTTACGTTCTTTGGCCTGTCTGCGGCTTATATGTGGTCTAAATCGCTCGCTGTCGAGTTGAAAGAATTGTTAAAACTGAGGCGCCACGCGGAGTACAGCGCGGCGTCTTTACAAAGCAGAAAATAGCCAAGGCTTCAACCTCTTTTGCCCTATTTAAGCTATTCTTGCGGCTGACCGTTTCAAATATGTGCGACACGTCCATGAGTGATTAAAAATGGCTTGCCATCGATTCCAGAGTATGTGATAACGCACTTGGGTAAAACGAGGTACAGTTCTGTATATGTGTGGCATTTTCAGTAAAGAAGTTCTGAGTAAAGACGTTAGCGTTGAATACCGCTTCTCTGCCGATCCTTATCTTAGTGCCTCAAGCAGTAACGACTCTAGTTTGTCTATGTAACGCCTACGGGCGGTTTAAACAATCCAAAGGAAATACTCAAGATGGCAAAGATCAAAGGTCAAGTTAAGTGGTTCAACGAGTCTAAAGGTTTCGGTTTCATCACCCCAGCTGACGGCAGCAAAGACGTGTTCGTACACTTCTCTGCAATCCAGGGTAACGGTTTCAAAACCCTGGCTGAAGGCCAGAACGTTGAGTTCGAAATCCAAGATGGCCAGAAAGGCCCATCTGCAGTAAACGTTACTGCAATCTAATCAGCTTCAGCTGAACAAAAAACCCGCCTTAGTGCGGGTTTTTTCGTATCTGGCGTCGATGAATATCACCTGGTGATGATGATGCCGGAATACTGGTTGCGGCCTTTAATCCCCGGATGGTTGGGATCTTGTGCGCGGCGATGGCTGTTGCGGCGATAGCTGGTGTATTTAAAGCGCTGGGGCTGCCGTGGGTCGCTGTTGAGCGTGCAGATGGTGCAAGAGCCTGCGTGATCGACTGCGGCGAAGCCCAAGGCTTTGAGCTTGTTTACGGCGATGGCGGCCAGATCCAGATGGCGTTGGGTCGGGCTGATCAGCTCTGCTGGCAAGGGCAGCGCCTGCTGAAACTGTTCGACCAACTCCTGGTTAACCTGATAGCAGCAAGCGCCCGCAGCGGGGCCGATGGAGGCCAACCAGTTGGCGGTATCGTCATCCTGGCCGATACGTTTGGCCATCTGCTCCAGAATGCCATCCATCAGGCCGCGCCAGCCCGCATGTACCGCAGCAATGGCGCTACCGTCTTTACGGCTGAAAATCACCGGCAGGCAGTCTGCGGTTAATACGCTGATCAGGATCCCTGGCTCACGGGTAAAGAAGCCATCGGCCTCACCGCATTGCTGGCCCGCCTGATGGATATCGACTATGCGAGTACCGTGTACCTGTTTTTTCTCAGGCAGCGTATTGCGAAAGGGCTGTAACGGCGTTGGCAGCAGGGCACCTTTATTGCCAAAGCCATGAGCGATGCCAGGAACGCCGCTGAGCAGCGGGGAATAGTCGGTCATAGAACGTTTTTGCCTGTGGCTGAGAGGAGATATCCAGTGTAGCCAGCTTTTGGATTACTTGGCTAGTGGCAGATGGGCATCCGCCTTGCATCGTACACCAGCCTTCTTTAGACTACCCGCGCCATCTCTCTCTGGGATCTCATCCATGTCTTATCAGTGCCCCCTGTGCTTCCAACCGCTTGATTTCGCAAACCAACAGTGGCGTTGCGAAAATAACCATCAATTCGACCGTGCCAAAGAAGGGTACGTCAACTTAATGCCGGTGCAACACAAGCGTTCTAAACAGCCGGGTGACAGTGCCGAGATGATGCAGGCCCGCCGCGCATTTCTTGACGGCGGCTACTACCAGCCGTTGCAACAGCGGGTGGCTGAACTGTTAGCCAGCACTTTGCCTATTGAGCCACAGGCACTGCTGGATATTGGTTGTGGTGAAGGCTATTACACGGCCGCCGTGGCGGCACGCTTGTCTCAGGAGCGGACCGTAGCGGTGTATGGCCTGGATGTTGCCAAGGTGGCTATCCGCTCGGCAGCCAAACGCTACCCGGCGGTCTCTTTCTGCGTGGCTTCCAGCCATCGCCTGCCGTTTGCTGACGCGTCGCTCGATGCTGTGTTACGTATCTATGCCCCCTGTAAAGCCGAGGAGTTGGCGCGGGTCGTCAAGCCGGGTGGGGTGGTGGTGACAGTGTCACCGGGGCCGCGGCACCTTTATCAGCTAAAACAGCAGGTTTATCAGGAGGTTCAATTGCATGCGGAGCATGATGAGCAGCTTGAGGGCTTCAGCTGTGAATTGGCCGAGTCACTGGCTTATCCGATGGCGCTGCCGGGTGAACAGGCTGCCAATCTGTTGCAGATGACGCCGTTTGCCTGGCGCGCTTCGCCGGAGGTGCAGCAAGGTTTGCTCGACATGGCTACCTTTGCCTGCGAGACGGATTTCGCCATCCGCTTGTACCGTCGGATTACCCCTCACCCCAACCCTCTCCCTGTACAGACCGGGGACATGGTAGACAGGTGTTCAAGGACATGGTGAACACTTTTTAACATCCTTTACCCATGATGATCGACCTATTTCTCAGGTCGATCGTCCCCACTTTCGTGCTGTACCACCATACCTCGTAGTAGCCCTCTCTCTCACTTTCCTTCAGTCCGACATATTCACCGATAAAGGCCTTGCCCACTTTCAGACCCATCCCTTTCAGGCTCAGTTTTCCACTGACATCCACTTTCCTGACCAAAACCCCCTCGTCATACTCGGCTGCCGCCGGATTGCCATTGTACTGTCGCGATGAAGGCTGATAACGGGACGCCGGTACCGCCATTGACAGGGCTTCGTGTGGACGCTCCAGGTTGTAGGTATTTCGCCAGGCGTCGAACACCTCCTGCAACTGCGCGGCATGGGTAAACCACCGTCCCTGCAGGAGCTCTGCCTTCAGGCTGCGGTGGAAGCGCTCCAGCTTACCCTGAGTCTGAGGATGATAAGGCCGAGAGTGACCCACTCGGATACCCTGACGCATCAGCCACAGTTCCAGCGCGGTCCAACTGCCCGTCGTGTCGCCCCAGGGGGCCCCATTATCCATGGTCATTCTCTCCGGCAAGCCATAACGTTCGAACACCGCTATCAACTGAGACTGCACGGTGACACGTCGTTCGTCCGGGCAGTGCGCCAGACAGAGCGAGAAGCGCGAATGGTCATCCAGCAAGGTCAGCGGATGACAACGCCCTTCGGCGAAGGGGAAGTGGCCTTTAAAGTCCATCTGCCAGAGTCGGTTCGGTGCGTCATGTTCAAAGCGTCCGACGGTGGGCGTCGGTGACGGACCGCCCGGTAGCAGGTCATGGCGGCGCATGAGGTTATGCACGGTGCTGGCGGCCGGTAACGTATGCCCCTGCATCTCGAGCCACCGCTTGAGCTTGCGCGCGCCCCACATCGGATGGGTCAGGTGCGCAGCGCGGAGATGTTGGACAACGGTGTCAGAGGTTCTGCTGGGGGAATGGTGTGGCACTCGAGAACGTTCGTTCAGACCGGCCCTCCCATCAGACTGCCAGCGATGTAACCACTTGTATGCGGTAGCAGGCGCTATGCCGAACTGGCGGCATAGCGCACGGATATTAGCGCCTTCTTGCGAGGCGAAAAGCACAAACTCGGTACGTAATGACATGGCAGATCTCTCATCCCACGGCATAAGCAACTCCACTCAGAAGTACTCATACCTATGTTGTAAGTGTCTACCATGTCCCCGAACAAGTGTTCATGATGTCCCCGGTCTGTACACTCCCACAGGGAGAGGGAGCTGACCAGAGTAGGTAATTGGCCCGTGTAGTTTCGGAAACTAGGGTGTAAAAGCAAGAAAGTTGGGATATTACGCAGAAAGATCAACGAACTCGGTCGGTTCCCTCTCCTTGGGGAGAGGGTTAGGGTGAGGGAGTCTTCTTCTCTGCCAAGGATTAAGCCAGGTAGCCCAAGTGCTCCAGCAGGATATTAAAGCCAATCCCGATCAACACCACGCCGCCAAGAATTTCTGCGCGCTTGCCCAGCAGCGGGCCGATAAACCGGCCAACCATCATCCCCAGCGTCGCCATGATCATGGTCGCCATACCTATCGCCATCGCGGTATGCAGGATATTAACCTGTAGGAATGCCAGACCCACACCGATTGCCATCGCATCCAGACTGGTGGCGATGGCCGTAGCAACCAGCACCCAGAAACCATGACGATTGACTTTCTCTTCTTCCGGCTTGTTTTTCACCCCTTCAACGATCATGCGTGCGCCAAGGATAAACAGCAGGCTAAAGGCGACCCAGTGGTCCCATTCCATGATGTATTGGCTGGCAAACAGCCCGATACCCCAGCCGATAAGCGGGGTAATGGCTTCAATGATGCCAAAGATCAGACCGGTACGGATAGCTTCGCGAAAACGCGGTTGATGCAGAGTGGCACCTTTGCCGATCGACGCGGCAAACGCGTCCATAGACATGCCAAAAGCCAGGATAAGAGTTGCGGAAAGGTTCATTGAAATAGTCTCGGCCGGGTGGCTCCATATACACGTAACCCACCCCCAACCATACGACGGAGTTACGTGCCTATGGTCTCGCCAACCTACCTGGCTGCCCGCACCACGTTTCGCTGACGAAACGAGTATGTTGATACGGGCGTTTCTGGTTAAAACTCCCCCAGAAACCGGCTACTCCCCAATGACGGCGCAACCATACCATAATATTTTTGCTGCGGACAACGTTTAATTTCACCGGGGTATTGGGTGAAATTGAGACTTATTTTCATTAGCGGGCTTGGTGAGAGTAATAATGGCGATAGTTGCATCAATGGTGTGGAAAAAATAAGCAGGAAAAATACCAGCCATGCTGATTAATTATCCACAAAAACACTGTTAATTAATCAGGATGGGGTGAGGTGGATTTAACTCATTTATTTTCAAGGAAAAAATGATAGATTTTTTCCAGGTCATCCAGATGCGTAACCTGGATTAATAACCGGCGCTGTTCTAAGTCGATAACCAGAATGCCGTCTTCGGATAAATTCATGGCTTTGATGCGTCGATAGTCAATAAACGCATTTGCATAGAAGAAGCCCGTAGTTTTAAACAACATTTTGGGCTTGCGGATATAGGAGATATATACCGCCATCAACGCCAGGGAAATTAGCAGGTAGGTAGTTATCGGCGCTCCCTGCTCGACCAGGTTGCGGTAGATCAGGATGGCGATCAGACCGACGAAGATCAGGCAGTCCAGGCGGTTACCCCGCTTGAGCTGCACCTTTAACAGCGTTTTTCCTTTCAGAAGGTTCATGCCGAACTCGTCATACAGCGCATACGCCAGCATCAGCAGAATAAAAATCAGTATTACGCTATCGGTCAGCGACATCTCACCACTCCATAAATAAAAAAACCGGGGGTTGCCCCCCGGCTATCAATTGCTATTACAGACCTAACAGACCAATCCAGTAACCGAAGATACCGATGGCGAAGAAGCCGATAATGATCCACAGCGCGTTGACCTTCTTGCGCAGTAGCCACATACAGCCGAAGGTCAGCAGTAGCGGTACCAAGCCAGGCATCAACTGATCAAGGATGGTTTGTACCGTGGTGACGTGGGTTTGCCCGGTCTGGTCGGTAATTTTTGACACCACCAGCGGGATATTCACGTGCGTCCACTTGTTAACCAGAGCCCCCATGACAAACAGGCCGAGGATGGACGCCCCTTCCGTCAGTTTTTGCAGGAAACCACCGCCCATATCGCTAACGATATCGACCCCTTTTTGATAACCGTAGGCGACACCGTAGTAACGAACCAACAGGCGTACCAGGTTAAACAGTACGAAGAACAACAGCGGGCCGAGCAGGCTGCCACTCATGGCAATACCGGCACCCAATGCGGCAAATACCGGGCGAACGGTACCCCAGAATATCGGGTCACCGACGCCGGCCAGTGGCCCCATCAGACCTACTTTGATGCCGTTGATGGCCGCATCGTCGATCGGTGCGCCGTTGGCACGCTGTTCTTCCATCGCCATGGTAACGCCAAGTATTGGCGCTGCGACGAACGGTTGCGTATTGAAGAACTCAAGATGGCGTTTGATTGCCTGCTTGCGTTCGTCGTTGTTGTCCGGATACAGGCGACGGATCACCGGCACCATGGAGAAACAAAAACCTAGCGCCTGCATACGTTCGAAGTTCCATGAACCCTGGAACAGGTTGGAGCGTACGAATACGCCTCGAATATCGGCAGGTGTCAGTTTCTTTTGAGTCGTTGTATCAACCATTTCTTTCACCTATTCCTAGTCCAATTCGTTATCGAGGTCGTTGGCACCGGCAGGGTTGGCCTGAACCACCTGAGACTTGTTGTATTTAGGGCTGAGCTGGATGTAGAGCACCGCCATCACCACACCGATCACACCGAGTGCGACCAGGTTAAAGTTGGTGAAGGCTGCGGTAACAAAGCCCAGGTAGAAGAATGGCATCAGATAGCCGGCACGCATCATGTTGATGACCATCGCGTAACCAACTACCACGATCATGCCACCGGCGATATTCAGACCGCCTGTGACCACTTCCGGAATTGAGTTAAGCAGGGCGTGGACGCCAGCTGTACCGACAGAGACCGCCACGATCACCGCAGGAATAGCGACACGCATTGCCTGTACCAACAGGGCCGCGATGTGGATCACGGTAATACCGTTCAGGTTACCCCGTTCTGCCGCTTTGTCCGCCGCATGCTGGAAGGCCACGGTGATGGTACGCACGATAATGGTCAGTACCTGGCCTGCTGCTGCCAGTGGGATCGCCAGGGCGATACCGGCACCGATGTTTTGCCCACCGGCGATAACCAGAATGGTGGAAATAATCGATGCTAACGCCGCATCGGGTGCAACCGCAGCCCCGATGTTCATCCAACCCAGTGCGATCATCTCCAGCGTACCGCCGATGATGATACCGGTTTTGATGTCACCGAGAACGAAGCCAATCAGCGTACAGGCCACTAACGGGCGGTGGAATTGAAACTCATCCAGGACGGAACCCATCCCGGCGATACAGGCAACGATAAATATCAGTACAATCTGAAGAGTGGTGATCTCCATTGCACTTCTCCTATATGACCAAACAGCTCTGAGTAAAAAAATTAACGACGTTGCCGTTAATTGAGTTTGTTAATCAGGTCCATCATTTTTAGCTGACTGTCGGAAGAGACCTTACGGACTTCAAGTTCAATCCCGCGTTCGTTTAACTTCTTAAACGCCTCGATGTCTTTCTCATCGACGGACACCGCGTTATTCACCTGGGTTTTGCCCTGGCGGAACGCCATACCACCGATATTCACCGATTTGATATCCACCCCTTCCTCTACCAGACGCCAAACGTCGGTTGGATTGGTGAACAGCAGCATTACGCGCTCACCCGCATATTTCGGGTTGTTCCAGACGCGGATCGCCTTTGCCACGTCAACAACGTGAGCGGTAACGCCTGGAGGAGCAACCTGAGTCAGCAAGGTTTTACGGACGTGGTCGGCGGCTACTTCATCACTGACTACGATGATGCGGCTGACGTTGGTCTCTTTGGTCCAGCGGGTAGCAACCTGGCCGTGGATCAGACGATCGTCGATACGTGCCAGACAGATTTTCATATGGTCATTGGGGCCGAGAGGCGCTTGGGGCGCAGCGGCTTTTGGAGCAGGGGCACTTTGTGGCGCGACGGGCTTAACACTCTCTTCCACCGGTTTCTTCAGCGCTTTCACGCCTTCACGGCCGGTTTCCAACGCCAGCGCGACCAGTTCGTCAAAGCTTGGGTTGTCATCACGGGCCATGAATGTTTCCACCAGCATGGGAATGTTAACCCCGGTGATAACCTCATAGTGTGGTTTGTCTACTGCGATGCGGCTGGCCGCGTTAAACGGGCTGCCGCCCCAGGTATCAACCAGAAACAGGACGCCATCGCTGGTATCGAGTTCACTGATTTTCCCATTATATTTCTCAATTAACGTTTCAGCATTTTCACCGGGAACGAAATCTATGTAGGCGACGTTGGCTTGCTCACCCAATAGCATTTCTGCTGTTTTCAGCAGTTGTTCCGCTGCAGTCCCGTGTGTGCCGATGATAATAGCTATTGCCACTCGCTACCTCCTCGTTGAACTTAAGGCACGGATCGTGTCTTGACTCATCACCATCCTGGCAGTCACTTCCGCGGTTCAGATACGTTGGTTCAAATACATTATGGTAGAAAAAAAGAAACTCACACTTAACATTTATCACGCAGTTTCAAAAACCTGTGGCCGTTAATTCCTGTTAACGACATTTATTTTAGTGCGTGAAAAAATAAATTTTGTGACATTGCTCTGCTATTAGTGGATCGATTAAGCCGAATAGTTGGTTTGCGGAATTAAACAGCAAAGCTGTTACAAAATGAGACGTAAACTGAACAAAGCCACTTTTCTGGCGAAAAGTTTCCTGTTAGAGTGCATTCTTCTTTCATAACCAAGGAGTGAAGGGCCTCAGCCCTCCCTATGGACTGTCACCGAAGTTACTGTTTTACAAGGTTTCACCCGCCACCTGTTGGCGCCACAACGTTCGCTCGGCCTTATGGCTGCTTCCTGTTAGTGCCATCCTGTTTTCTCTCTGTCATCGCCAACGCCACGTCTGCGTTTGCTTCCCTACGTCTGAGCACAGCTCTGCCAACCTGTCTTTCTTCTGGAGTCTGATATGGAAATATTAATGGACCCCTCGATTTGGGCCGGGTTATTGACCCTGGTGGTCTTGGAAATCGTGCTGGGTATCGACAACCTGGTATTCATCGCCATTCTGGCCGACAAACTACCGCCCAAGCAGCGTGATAAAGCGCGCATTATCGGTCTTTCATTAGCCTTGGTGATGCGTCTTGGGTTGCTGTCGGTGATTTCATGGATGGTGACGCTGACCAAACCGCTGTTCAGCGTGGGGGAGTTCGCTTTCTCTGGCCGCGACCTGATCCTGCTGTTTGGTGGGGTATTCCTGTTGTTCAAAGCCACGATGGAGCTGCATGAACGGCTGGAGGGCAGCACCCATCAGGAAGGTGCCAACCGTGGCTACGCCAAATTCTGGGCGGTGGTGGTGCAGATTGTCATCCTTGATGCGGTGTTCTCGCTCGACGCGGTGATCACGGCGGTGGGGATGGTCAACGATTTGCCGGTCATGATGGCAGCGGTAGTGATTGCGATGGCGGTGATGTTGCTGGCCTCGAAACCTTTGACCAACTTCGTGAACGCCCATCCGACCATCGTGGTGCTCTGTTTGAGCTTCCTGCTGATGATCGGCCTGAGCCTGATTGCCGAAGGCCTTGGCGTGCACATTCCGAAAGGCTATCTGTATGCGGCGATTGGTTTCTCGATCCTGATCGAGATGTTTAACCAGATTGCACGGCGCAACTTCATCAAGCACGAGTCTCGTCGCCCGATGCGCGAACGCACGGCTGAAGCGATTATGCGCCTGATGGGGCAACAGCGTACCCAGCAGCAGGTGGATGAAGATAGCCTGCATAAGGTGAAAGAAACCTTTGCGCAGGAGGAACGCTATATGATCAGCGGCGTGCTGACGTTGGCTTCCCGTACCTTGCGCAGCGTCATGACGCCGCGCACCGAGATTTCGTGGGTAGATTGCGAACGCTCCCGCGACGAGGTGCGCGAACAGTTGCTAGATACCCCGCATAGCCTGTTCCCGGTTTGCCGCTATGAGCTGGACGAGTTTATCGGCGTAGTGCGAGCCAAGGATCTGCTGGTCGCGTTGGATCAGGGTGTGGATATCGCCGAGTTTGCCGCACGTACTCCACCGATCGTGGTGCCGGAAACCATGGACGTGATCAAGCTGCTGGCGGTATTGCGCCGGGCCAAGGGCCGTCTGGTGATGGTGACCAATGAGTTTGGCGTGGTGCAGGGGCTGGTCACGCCATTAGACGTGCTGGAAGCGATTGCCGGTGAGTTCCCGGATGAAGATGAAACGCCGGATATTATCGAGGATGGCGACCGTTGGCTGGTGAAAGGCGGAGCGGATCTCCACTCGTTGGAGCAGGCGTTGGACTGTGATGATCTGGTTAGCCCCACCGAGGATTACGCCTCGCTGGCGGGCTTCCTGCTCTCATATTCTGGCCAGATGCCAACGGTGGGCGACGTGGTCGAACTTCACGACCTGCGCTTTGAAATCCTTGAGATCTCGGATTATCGCATCGAGCTGGTCAGTATCACCAAGGTGAAACCGCTGCACGAACAAGACGAGTAAGTGTTCAGGCCGGGGGTACCTCCCGGCCACAGTTTGCCGCGTTGCTGGTCCATTGGCTAACGTACATAGCGAGCCGGTTGAATTGTATCAGCCGTCTCGCTTTTCTTTTGTTTGCGGCTTTTTATGCAGCGCGCGTTGGCGGGTTTCATACTGCTGCAGCCACAGCGGGAACACGTTGATCGGCATCGGCTTGGCAAAATAATATCCCTGTAAGGCATTTACTCCCTGTGAACGTAGATACTCAGCCTGTTCCTCTGTCTCAACCCCTTCGGCCACCAGTTTTAATTTCAGGCGCTGTGCCAACGTTATGATGGTATCGGTCACGGTGGCATTGACTGCGTCAGTACCAATGGCGGCGGTAAAGCCACGATCGATCTTCAACACGTCCGGGCTGAGCTTTTTCAGGTAACTGAGCGAGCTGTGGCCGGTACCGAAGTCGTCTATCGCCAGCATGATGCCCATCTCTTTGAGCGTTTTAATCTGCTCATACTGAATTTCTGACAGAGCGGTTCGCTCTGTCAGTTCCAGCATCAATGAAGGCATCGGATGGGCGGGCAGCCATATGCGGCGGATGTCATCGATAATGCTGACGGTATTGAAATGCTCAGCGGCGACGTTGATGCTGATATAGAAAGAGGGGCGGGGGGGGAACAGGTTGAGGTTTTCTACCACCGTGGTCATTAGATAACGCGTGAGGGGAATGATCAGGGCGTGTTGTTCGGCCAGCGGAATAAACACGTCTGGCGAAATCCAGCCTTGTCGCTTGTTCTTCCAGCGCATCAAGGTTTCAACACCGACGCAGCGCCCATTATCGCTGTTGATAATCGGCTGGCAATAAACGCGAAATTCGCGATGCGAAATGGCGTGGCCAATGTGGTAAGACAGGCTCATGCGGTTGGCGGTGATCAGATAGACCACGTAGGCCGCCAGCAGGCTCAGCATCAGCGCCAGAGGAATATGGCGGGGTAGTGCGGCCAGCGCCAGAGTTCGGGCATCAGGTCCAAACAGGGAGATGGAAAAAGGATATTTGGCGGATTTTGCAGTGTATTGCAGGCCGTCTGCATTGGCATCGCTCAGGGTAATTTCCTGTTGACCATATTCCAGCCTGTAGGCACCCACGTTCAGGGCTACGCGGTGAGCGTAAGGCTCTTGTGGTTCCAGCAGGAAATTGGACAATAGATCGATATTGAAAACGTTCAACACTCCGCTGGTACTTTGGTTGGGCAACGGAGTCCATAGCACCAGCGTTGGCGTTCCTTTTGCCACCATGAGGGAGGGGCGCAGTGCCAGCTGCATGCCGCCTTGGGTCATGGTCGGGAAAATGGTGGTAAACACATAGTGTCGCTGACCAAACAGGCTGGAGCAATAAATCGTACCATCCTTGACTAGCAGCAACGAGCGCAGCGCCTGATTCTGTGCGGCACGAAAGCGTAACGTTGGCATCACCGAATCGCAGGGTTGCCCGATTAGCGACATGGTGCTGAGAGCCTGTTGCTCTGCGGGCAGCAGCAACGCATTGAGTTTGGTGATCACTCGGCTGGCCAGGACGCGCTGGTTCTGCTCGGTATTACGGATTTCCTGATAGTAGCGGGTATAAAGCGAAATCAACAAAATAGCCAACCCAACCGCGCCGGCGAGAAGCCAACGGTAATAGCGGTATTTCGATGCGGCAAGTTGGGTCATCAACATCCGGTAAGTCCTTGTTCAGTCTAGCTGCCTGACGCCACTTCCAGGCGCAATTCAGTAATACTATGCTTGGCTAATTCTAGCCTGTTCGCATGGAAAATTGATGGTAACTCAACAAATTATTTCGGTTCGTGCAATCAAAGGGGAAATTTTGGGGTTAACCGGCGGATGGGCGAGGTGGTCAGGTTAGCAGTATTGCTGAATTTGTACGGGGCAACGAGGTTTTTCCCCAGCTACTCTATTGATTCTCTGAGTGTGCGCAGCACGCGGTTGCGTAGCCAGTTCAGGCTTTTTCAGCCGTTCCCCCTCGCCGGTGATGACGAGGGGGGACAGACTTAATCAGTCACACTGAACCTTGATCGCCAGACCGCCACGGGAGGTCTCACGATACTTGGCGTTCATGTCTTTACCGGTTTCGTACATGGTTTCGATCACCTTATCCAGCGACACACGCGGCTCGCTGGTGCGGCGCAATGCCATACGCGCCGAGTTGATCGCCTTCACCGAGGCAATGGCATTGCGCTCGATGCAAGGGACCTGTACCTGACCGGCAACGGGATCGCAGGTCAAGCCCAGGTTATGCTCCATGCCGATTTCGGCGGCGATGCAAACCTGCTCAGGGCTGCCGCCAAGCAATTCGGCCAAGCCCGCAGCGGCCATTGAACAGGCCACACCAACTTCGCCCTGGCAGCCCACTTCGGCACCGGAAATTGAGGCGTTCATTTTATACAGCGTGCCAATCGCACCGGATGCCATAAAGTAACGGACATAGGTTTCCGGGCTGACGGACTCGATGAAATGATCGTAGTAAGCCAGCACCGCAGGGACGATCCCGCAGGCTCCGTTGGTTGGGGCGGTCACCACGCGGCCACCGGCGGCGTTCTCTTCGTTCACCGCCAGCGCAAACATGTTGACCCAGTCGATCACGTTCATTGGGTCGCTGGACAGTTTGTCTGAGGAAACCAGCAAGCGGCGCAGGGCGGAGGCGCGGCGTGGAACCCGCAGAGGACCAGGCAGTACGCCTTCGGTGTTCAGACCACGATCGATACAGGCGCGCATGGTTTGCCAAACGTTACCGAAATAGGCTTCGATCTCCTGCTTGCTATGCAGTGCCAGTTCGTTTTGCATGACCATCCCGGAGAGGGACAGACCGGTGGCGTTGCAGTGGGCCAACATTTCACTTGCCGAGTGGAACGGATAGGGAACCGAGATTTCATTACTTTCGGCTTTGCCGAAATGTTCTTCGTCAACGATAAACCCGCCACCGATGGAGTAATAAGTTTTGCTGTAAATCTGCTTGTCTCCAGCAAAGGCATGGATCTGCATGGCGTTTTCGTGCAGCGGCATATTGTCGCTACGGAATACCATGCCGCCGTCGCGGGGGAAATCGACTTCGTGCAGGCCGTTGGCCAGCATCAGGCGTTGACGTTGCTCAACATCGCGAATAAAGCCTGGAATGCCATCGATATCGACGGTATCAGGCATATTGCCCGCCAGGCCGAGAATGATGGCGATATCGGTATGGTGACCTTTACCGGTCAATGAGAGTGAGCCGTAAACATCGACGGCAACACGCGTGACGGAAGGCATCAAGCCTTCGTTTACCAGATCGTCGACAAACTGTTTGCCGGCTTTCATCGGTCCAACCGTATGAGAGCTGGACGGGCCGATGCCGATCTTAAACATGTCGAAAACGCTAATCACGCTAAAACTCCTTAAAGAGGCATATTGTTATGGCTGCTGCGGTTAAAAACCGCGCAGGGAACGGCGATAGTGTAAAAGGGCCGTACGGGTTTTGCGGCCCTTTTCGCATGAAATAAAGTAATCCTTGGTATTGCTGTTAACGCCTTAAAACGCTACCGGGGTAATCCTTATAATATTAGTGGTTTATTCCGGTCGTGGCTATTTTACAGGTATTTCGTAAGGTTGAAGAGAGAGTTTACAGTTTTTTTAAAACATCGATAGCGGTAACGGTAGTTGATAAAACAGACTGCTGGAGTGATAGCGATCGCTTTATACTCAAAACGACAGGTAATCCCGGCTTTAACGTGATGTATGTCTCAAAAAATGCCCGATTCAAAGGCTGACTTGCTGTGCCAGGCGGCGAATAATCGCGGCCGTCAGACCCCAGACGAACTGGCTCTGATACCAGGAAAGATAGACTCGATGTGCGTGGCCGCCACGATGAATGTCCAGTGGATAATAGCGTGAGAGCCGCAGCGCTTCTTGCAGCGGGATTTCGAACACCTCGGCGACCTCATCTTCGTTGGCATGAAACGCCACATCTGCCGGGATCAGGCCCACCACCGGTGTCACCTGAAAACCGGTGCTGCTGTCGAGCGGGGCCAACTGGCCGAGGATGTGCACCCGCTGCGGCGGGATCGCCACTTCTTCCTGCGCTTCACGCAGTGCGGTAACGATGGGAGAACCGTCTTCAGCATCGGTTTTACCGCCGGGGAAGGCCACTTGACCCGCGTGTTTACGCAGTGAATCGGCGCGGCGGGTGAGCAACAGGGTCGGTTCTGGCCGACAAACGATCGGGATCAGCACGGCGGCTGGACGCGAGTTGTGGGAGATCTGCATCGCCTGCGGCTGTTGCAGTTGAAAGCGGCTGATAAAATCGGCCAATGAGGCCGGATAGTCCTGATGGCTCACGAAACGGTAAACTCCCCCAGCTGTGGCAAGATACGGCCTACCTTATCAAAGGTTTCCTGATACTCCGCCTGTTCCTGACTATCTGCAACGATGCCACCACCTGCAGAACAGCTGATGCGCCCGTTTTCGGCAATCAGGGTGCGGATGGTGATATTGGTGTCCATGGTACCGCAAACGCTGAGATAGCCAATG
The DNA here is from genome assembly GCF_019968685.1 of Serratia sp. JSRIV006. NCBI lineage: Bacteria > Pseudomonadati > Pseudomonadota > Gammaproteobacteria > Enterobacterales > Yersiniaceae > Serratia > Serratia sp. JSRIV006. The sequence continues at coordinate 3,341,130 of NZ_CP074137.1, read as the reverse complement.
CTGCCACAATAGGCATTACGACGCTGCGGCTCCAACTCTTCGATGATTTCCATTGCTCGCACTTTGGGCGCGCCGGTAATCGATCCGCCGGGAAAACAGGCGCGCAACAGCTCGCTAGCCGAGCGGTTAGCGGGCAGGGTGGCCGTAATGGTACTGACCAGATGATGTACCGCCGGGAACGGCTCAACCACGAACAGTTCCGGCACCTTGACGCTGCCAGGCTCTGCCACACGGCCAATGTCATTACGCAGCAGATCGACAATCATCAGATTTTCGGCCCGGTCCTTGGGGGAATTGGCCAACTTTTGTGCCTGTTCTGCATCCAGCGCGGCATCGGCAAGGCGGGGTAGTGTGCCTTTGATGGGCCTGGTCTGGATCTGCCGATCGGCCAACCACAGGAAACGTTCTGGTGAAACGCTCAACACCGCGTTGGCGGGCAGGCGCAGGAACGCGGAGAACGGTGCACGGTTGCTGGCGCTTAGCTGCTGGAATGCCTGCCATTCGTCCCCTTGGTACGGGGCGGAAAAACGCTGAGCCAAATTGATCTGATAGCAATCGCCACTGCGCAGATAGCTCTGGATCCGCCGGAATTTTTCGCCATATTGTTGGCGCGTCATGTTGGCCTGCCAGTTGCCGGTCAGTGCGAAGGGGGGCTGTGGCACAACCCGCTGCTGGTTAAGCCATTGCCAGCGCTGTTCTACATCCCCATAGCTGAGCAGGGTCAGTTTTTGCTGATGATGATCGGCGATCAGGGCCCAGTCATAAATACCCACCGCCATATCCGGCAGCTTGATATCGGCCTGTGCCAACTGCGGCAATGCTTCGATACGTCGCCCCAAATCATAGCCAAATAGCCCCAGCGCTCCCCCTTGAAAGGGCAGTTCGCCGTTCAGTGGCGGATGCAGGTTGAGAGCATCTAGCTGTTGCTGCAACAGCACAAAGGGATCTTCCGGTGAGTGACTGCGAGTCTCTCCCTGCTGGATCTCGGTGCTGGCACCGCAAGTCGTCAGCGTGGTGCGCGGTTCTGCCACCAGAATGTCAAACCGGTTATGCGGGTGCTCGGCAAAGCCTGAATGCAGCAGCATAGCCCAAGGCCGTTGTGCCAATGGAGCGAACAGCGTTAATACGGCTTCGCGCGTATAGGGTAACGATTTAAGGTTTGGGGCGGTGACATTCATAGGATCAATCAACCTGACTTACGTAAACAGCGGTGTTGGCAGCCATTCTGCCACATTACGCTATAGGGTGCTGCTTACAGATTAGCCGGATGAAAAGTAAACCAAGCGTAAATGGAGCATTTTTTGCCACGTCTGCCATATTATAACATGTAAAAATCTCGCCTATATTCACCGGAATAAATTTCCGCGATGAATGCTCTAATAAGTAAAAATAAATTCAAAATTATCTTTTTCACCCGAAAATCATTCTGCAGGTGAGGCGGCAATGTCATTAAAATTAAGCGTTATTGTTCCTTTGCATAATGTAGGGGAGCTATTTATTCCTTTCTTGAATTCATTGCTGGCGCAAGATGAGCAGCAGTTGGAGGTGATCATCGTTAACGATGGTTCCACCGACGGATCAGGAGAGATCGCGCACCGCTACGCTGCGCAGCATCCGCATATCAAGGTCATCGACCAGCCCAATTCAGGGGTTTCCAATGCCCGCAATGCTGGGCTGGCCGTGGCCCGTGGCAAATATGTTGCCTTCCCCGATGCCGATGACTTATTGCATCCAAAAATATATTCAACGCTGCTTACATTAGCCGAAGAACATCAATTAGACGTGATGCAATGTAACGGAGAACGCTATTTTGCAAATAATGGTGATGTGAACCCCATTATTCCTGTTGGGCGCTTGAAAGATACGGCGGTTATTTCTGGCGCGCAGTGGTTGGAAATGGCGTTGAAATCACGACGCTTTATTCATGTGGTGTGGTTAGCCGTGTATCGCCTGGATTTTATCAAGCAGCACCAACTTTATTTCGAACCTGGTTTACACCACCAGGATATCCCGTGGACCACCGAGGTAATGTTCAATGCTCAACGAGTGAAATACCTGAGCAAACCGCTATATCGCCAACGGGTACACGACCGCTCGATCAGCAACCGTCGGCGTACCGGGCAGGCGAACGTCGAGTACCAGCGCCACTATATGAAAATCGTCGAGATGCTGGTGGCGCTGAATCAGCGTTACAGCAGCAAGATCCCGATTTGTGCGGCCTTCCACTGGCAAATCGCGCGTGAAGCTCTGGGGATTTGCCATAGTATTCGCCGTGAGCCCGAACTGCAGGCGCAACAACAGATCGCTGAAGATTTCTACCGGCGCGGCATTCAGCGGATGATGATCGACAATATGCGAGGTATCAAGCAGACCTGGCATGTGATGCTGTGGCTGCATCGCTTAAAACAGTGGCGCATTGATAACGCGATCCCCTTGCGGGCCAGCGAATAACAGGTGTAGGGATCTTCGTCGTTAGCGCGTATAATTCACACCTATTTTACCGGGGAGAAATACATGCTTGCAGGTATGCCGTCACTGAGTCACCAAGAACAGCAGGAAGCTGCTGAACGTATCCATCTGCTGATGGGGCAGGGCATGAGCAGCGGAGAGGCCATCGCGACTGTGGCGCAAGAAATCCGCGAAAAACATCAGGGCGATCAGGTTAGCGTGATGTTCGACGATGAAGAAGAAGAACAGCAGCAGGAAGAACCGACCGAGTATCTGGACGAAGATAGCGAAGACGACGAAAACTACTGACGTTAGCGGGGGTCGGCGTCCCGAACCCCCAACCGGTTTACCCTTGCACCGTCACCGCAGCAGCAGCCTGTTTGGCTAGCTCTACCGCTTGCTCTACTTCTGGCGCAACGGCCAGTGCAACGCCCATCCGGCGTTTGCCCTCGATGTTCGGTTTACCGAATAACCGCACCTGATTATAACCATTCAGTGCCGTCTCCAACCCGCTGAAGCGCACGTTGTCGCTGCTTAGCTCCGGCAGGATCACCGCAGAGGCGGCGGGCCCGAACTGGCGTATCGCGTTAATAGGCAGCCCGAGGAAAGCGCGCACATGCAGAGCAAACTCTGACAGATCCTGCGAAATCAGCGTGACCATGCCGGTGTCGTGCGGGCGTGGTGAGACCTCGCTGAAAATCACCTCATCACCGCAGACGAACAGCTCAACGCCGAACAGGCCAAATCCACCCAGTGCGTTAACCACTTTTGCGGCGATCGCCTGAGCACGGCTTAATGCCAGCTCTGACATCCGTTGCGGTTGCCAGGACTCGCGGTAATCTCCATCTTCCTGACGGTGGCCGATCGGCTCACAGAAATGTACGCCATCGACGGCGTTGATGGTCAGCAGAGTGATCTCGAAATCAAATTTGACCAGCCCTTCAACAATGACCCTGCCTCCGCCAGCGCGCCCACCGAGCTGTGCGTAATCCCATGCTGCGCCCAGTTGCTGCTCTTCACGGATCAGGCTTTGCCCTTTTCCGGATGAGCTCATCACCGGCTTGACGATACAAGGGTAACCAATTTCGGCCACCGCTTGGCGGAAGCTTTGCTCGTTATCGGCAAAGCGGTAGCTGGAGGTTGGCAGCTCCAGCGTTTCAGCGGCCAGACGGCGAATACCTTCACGGTTCATGGTTAGACGTGTGGCTTCGGCGCAGGGGACTACATTATGGCCCTGTTGCTCCAACTCAACCAGCATGCTGGTAGCGATAGCCTCTATTTCCGGCACGATAAAATCGGGGCGTTCCTGTTCGATCAACGCTTTTAGCGCCGCGCCATCCAGCATATTGATGACGTGGCTGCGGTGTGCCACATGCATGGCTGGGGCATCGGCATAACGGTCAACGGCAATCACTTCCAAGCCTAAACGCTGGCATTCGATGGCCACTTCTTTGCCCAGCTCGCCTGAGCCGAGTAGCATAACGCGGGTGGCGGCAGGACGCAGGGCGGTTCCAATAGTTAACATAGTCTGATACCTGGATCTGAATGAATTCACGGGTCTGACACTGAGCGCGCAGTATATACGAAAACGATTGCGTACGACCAGCGGTGCATAATAACCGCTTTTTTTAACGCCGAAATCCGGAAACCCCACCAACTCTGTTATCATCTGCGCCTGATCCGGTGCCAGCCAAGCGCAGCGCCGCCTTTCCACTTGCTATATAAGAGTTATTGCCGTGAGCACAGTTTCTTTTTCTTCCCTGCCGCTGCCAGCTGAACAGTTGGCCAACCTCAACGAACTGGGGTATGCCGAAATGACGCCGGTACAGGCCGCAGCGCTGCCTGCCATCCTGAACGGGCAGGACGTACGTGCCAAAGCGAAAACCGGTAGCGGTAAAACGGCGGCATTTGGCATCGGCCTGCTGGATAAAATCAACGTTGCCAAAGTGGCCACCCAGGCGCTTATTCTGTGCCCGACGCGTGAGCTGGCCGATCAGGTGAGCAAAGAGCTGCGTCGCCTGGCCCGCTTTACCCAGAACATCAAGATACTGACCCTGTGCGGTGGCCAGCCGGTGGGGCCACAGCTCGACTCCCTGGTGCATGCGCCACACATTGTGGTGGGTACGCCGGGCCGGGTGCAGGAGCATCTGCGCAAAAAAAACCTGGTGCTGGACGAGATGACCGTGCTGGTGCTGGATGAGGCCGACCGCATGTTGGACATGGGCTTTGCCGATGATATCGATGATGTGATCAGCTACACGCCGCCACAGCGCCAGACCCTGCTGTTTTCTGCCACCTATCCGGCGGGCATTGAACGTATTAGCGCCCGTGTGCAACGCCAGCCACTGAATGTGGAGGTTGAAGATGGCGATGAGCAAGCCTCTATCGAACAACGTTTCTATGAAACCACTCGCGATCAGCGTCCTGCGGTGCTGGTGAGCGCCATCCGCCATTATCAGCCAGCATCCTGCGTGGTGTTCTGTAACACCAAGCGTGATTGCCAGAGCGTGTATGAAGCGCTGGAAGCCCGTGATATCAGCTGCATGGCGCTACATGGCGATCTTGAACAACGCGATCGTGACCAGGTGCTGGTTCGCTTTGCCAACCGTAGTTGCCGTGTACTGGTGGCGACCGACGTGGCCGCGCGTGGTCTGGATATCAAAGAATTGGAGCTGGTGGTCAACTACGAGTTGTCGTTTGACCCTGAGGTTCACGTCCACCGCATTGGCCGTACTGGCCGTGCCGGTCTGAGTGGGTTGGCAATCAGCCTGTGTACGCCGCAGGAAATGGTGCGTGTTCATGCTCTCGAAGAGTATCTGTCCATGCGCGCAAAATGGTCGCCAGTGTCTGAGCTGAGCGGGGCGCCTAACACGCCGCTGGAAGCGGAAATGGTCACCCTTTGCATAGACGGTGGCCGCAAGGCAAAAATCCGCCCTGGCGATATTCTTGGGGCGTTGACCGGTGACGCCGGGCTAACGGCGGCAGAAGTCGGCAAGATCGACATGTTCCCGGTGCATGCCTATGTGGCTATCCGTAAGGCCAGCGCCCGTAAGGCACTGCAACAGCTTCAGCAAGGTAAGATCAAAGGCAAGAGCTGCAAAGTGCGGCTGTTGAAATAATAAACGGCAGGGCGCTTGCAGCCCTGCCCGAAATCACTCTATACTGTATAAAAATACAGTATCATAACCTTTGAGGAAGATGCTCATGGCTGTTGAAGTGAAATATGTAGTAGTGAGAAACGGTGAGGAAAAAATGACTTTCGCAAACAAGAAAGAAGCCGATGCCTACGACAAAATGTTGGATCTGGCCGATAGCCTCGGTGAATGGTTGCAGCAAGCGCCAGTCTCGCTGGAAGAAGAACAGCGTGAAGGGTTGAGCTTCTTCCTGGCGGAACACAAAGATGTGCTGGCGCAGATCCTGCGTGGTGGTGCCCCGCAAGAAGCCGCCAAAAAACCAGCCAAAACCAAAGGTGAGAAACCTGCCGCCGCTCCGGAAGAAGGCGCTGCGTCAGAAGAGCAGCAGGCCGCCTAAGCAGTGGTACAGCAACATGATGATAACCAAGGATCCAGCATGTCCCGTGAGATAACCTTCTTCAGCCGTTTTGAGCAAGATATTCTGGCCGGGCGCAAAACCATCACCATTCGGGATGCCAGCGAAGCTGACTTCCAGCCGAACGAGGTGCTGCGCGTCAGCCGTAACGAAGACGGCGTATTTTTCTGTTATATCGAGGTAAAGTCGGTAACGCCGGTGCGCCTGGATGAGCTAACGCGTGAACATGCGCAGCAGGAGAATATGACGCTCAGCGAACTCAAGCAGGTGATCCAGGATATCTACCCAGGGCTGGATGAGCTGTTTGTCATCGCGTTTACCAAGCGCTGATGCGGTACGCCATCTCACATTGCGATGAGATGCTGACAAACCTAACCGGTTCACTGCGTAGGGGCGCTGCATGCTGCGCCCATTTACTTACGCGGCTTGTTAACCTTGTGAAATTCGTGTCATTCTTGCCTTAATCAAAGTAAGCGGATGATTTAGCAATGATGACACCTCCCAAGGCAGAAAAACGTCCTTATCCCATCACTATCCATGGCGACACGCGTGTGGATGACTACTACTGGCTGCGCGATGACGAACGTACCGATCCTCAGGTATTGGATTATTTGCGGGCCGAAAATGCCTACACCGACGCTCAGCTAAAGCCGCAACAGGCGCTGCGTGAAACTCTGTATCAGGAGATGGTCGCGCGCATCCCACAGCAGGAACATTCCGTACCTTACGTCAGGCGTGGTTTCCGCTATCAGACCCGCTATGAGCCGGGTAATGAATATGCGCTGTATGTGCGCCAGCCTGCAGCGGCTACCGAGCTTTGGGACACCTTGCTCGATGGCAACCAGCGTGCGGAAGGGCACGAATTCTATACGCTGGGCGGGTTGGATGTCAGCCCGGACAACCAGCGCCTGGCCGTGGCGGAGGATTTCCTGTCACGCCGCCAATACGATATCCGTTTCAAGGACCTACGCGACGATAGCTGGGCCGATGAGGTGCTGGAAAACACCTCTGGCAACTTCGAGTGGGCGAATGACTCCGCCACCGTCTACTACGTGCGTAAACACGCCAAGACATTGCTGCCGTATCAGGTCTATCGCCACGTGGTGGGTAGCGATCCGCAGCAGGACGTGCTGATCTACGAGGAACAGGATGACACTTTCTACGTCAGCCTGGAAAAAACCACCTCCGAGCGCTTTATTCTGATCCACCTCAGCAGCACCACCACCTCAGAGATCCTGCTGCTGGATGCGAACAGTGCAGACAGCAAGCCGCAGATGTTTGCGCCGCGCCGCAAAGATCACGAATATGCCATCGATCACTACCGTGAGCATTTCTACATTCGTTCTAACAGAAACGGCAAGAACTTTGGCCTGTATCAGAGCGAGCAGGCTGAGGAAAGCCAATGGCAGGAACTGATTGCCCCGCGCACCGATGTCATGCTCGAAGGGTTCAGCCTGTTCCGTGACTGGCTGGTGGTGGAGGAGCGCATCGCCGGGCTGACCCAGCTGCGCCAAATCCACTGGCAGAGCGGTGAAGACAAGCGCATCGCTTTTGACGATCCGACCTATGTCACATGGCTGGCTTACAATCCAGACCCGGAAACCGAGCTGCTGCGTTACGGCTATTCCTCCATGACCACGCCAACTACGCTGTATGAGCTGAATCTGGACAGCGGCGAGCGGGAGTTGCTCAAGCAGCAGGAAGTGAAAAACTTCACGGCGGAAGATTACCGTAGCGAGCGCGTGTGGGTGAAAGCCCGTGACGGCGTTGAGGTACCGGTATCTTTGGTTTACCGTGCTGACCGCTTCGCACATGGGACGAACCCGCTGATGGTCTATGCCTACGGCTCCTATGGCAGCAGCATGGATCCTGCATTCAGTGCCAGCCGCCTCAGCCTGCTGGATCGCGGTTTTGTCTTCGCGCTGGCGCATATTCGCGGCGGTGCCGAGCTGGGGCAGCTCTGGTATGAAGACGGCAAGCTGTTCAACAAGCAAAATACCTTTAGCGACTTTATCGACGTCACCAAGGCGCTGGTAGAGCAGGGCTATGGCGATGCTGACCGGGTGTTCGCGATGGGGGGCAGTGCCGGTGGCTTGCTGATGGGCGCGGTAGTCAACCAGGCTCCTGAGCTGTTCAATGGCGTCGTGGCTCAGGTGCCGTTTGTGGACGTGGTCACCACCATGCTGGATGAGTCCATCCCGCTCACCACCGGTGAATATGACGAGTGGGGCAATCCAAAGGACAAGGCGTATTACGATTACATCTTGCAGTACAGCCCTTACGACCAGGTGAAAGCGCAGGATTATCCGCATATGCTGGTCACCACCGGGCTGCATGATTCGCAGGTGCAATACTGGGAGCCTGCCAAGTGGGTAGCGAAACTGCGTGAGTTGAAAACCGACGATCGCCAACTGCTGCTGTATACCGATATGGATGCCGGCCACGGCGGCAAGTCTGGGCGCTTTAAGGCTTACGAAGATATTGCGCTGGAATATGCGTTTATTCTGGCGCTGGCGGAATAAATCATCGCGGGCAGGAGACTGCCCGCCTGATTAACCCAACAGATAGTATTTCAACGTGTGTTTCATATCCGGGCTGAGATCGTCGATGGATTTCAGCATCCAACGCAGATAGCCAGGATCGTCCAGCGCAACCTGCTCAATAGATTGCCCACGATATTTGCCGAACTTGAATTTTTTCAACAATACCGGCTGCTCGGTGATTTCCAGCATCTGTTCTGGCGTCCAACCGGAGTCTTGCACAATGCGTTGCAGCAGTGCGGCGGTGACGTAGCAGTCGTACAGTGCGCGGTGTGGATAAAGCGCGGTATCCTGCGGCAGTTGTACATCCAGATTCAGCGCATAGCGCAGGTATTGATTACCATATTTAATGTCTGGGTACAGCGTACGTGCCAGCTTGAGGGTACAAATCCAGGCACCGTTCATTTCCGGCAGCATGGCACGATCAAAGGCGGCGTTGTGCGCAACATAATATTGGCTGCCCTGATAACGCCCAATAGCGACGGCGATACGCGGCTTGCCCTCAACCATCTGCTCGGTGATGTGGTGAATGGCCATGGCGTCCAGGCCGATAGGCCGGTCTGGGCTGATCAGGTCGCTCATCGGATTAGTGATTTGCCCGTCGATCACGTCAACGGAAGCGACTTCCACTACGCCGCCGTCTAGCCCACAGGTTTCAGTATCGATTACACGTAACATCATGATGTTCCCAGCTAAAGTCTACTGCCTAGCTTAACGATATGGGGTTGCGATGCCAACCTGTCTTTTCGCAGGCAACAAAAAACCCGCCTTGGCGGGTTTAACTACGGTCAGAAACTGATTTACTCACCAGATGTAGACGCCTGTCCTTTTTTGGAACGTTTCTCCGCTTTTTTCTCGGCTGGGGTTTTCAACGGCTTCTTCTTCGCATTTTTCTTGCTGTCCATTCCCTTACTCATGATGGCCTCTTGGTTAACCTATGGTTGGGTGGCTTGCCGGACCATTAACCCCCTAGCGACCATCATATGCAAGCAGCAAAGGGTATGGAAACGTCAACGCCTTGTTTATCCAATGATTATTTATTATTAACCTTTATGTGTTAAAAATGTTATAATGTAACAAACTTATGTACACGGAGTGTGCCATGACAGTCATGACATTATTAAGCGAGCAACAACTGCTGGCGATGCCAGAATCTGATTACATGAATACGGAGCAGCGGGCGTTTTTCCGCCAACGCCTATTGGACGAGCAACAAAAACTCTGGCAGCACATCGACGTGCTGAAACGTGATATCGACAGCGGCGATATCAGTGGTGACGAAGCGGATAAAGCCGCGCGCGAAGAAGATCTGCGCCTGCTGTTCCGCCAATTGGATCGGGAAACCCGCCTGCTGCCCAAAATGGCCGCCGCCCTGCAGCGCCTGGAAACCGGTGATTTCGGTTATTGCCTTGAAACGGGTGAGCCTATTGGCCTGCCACGCCTGTTATTGCGCCCCACGGCAGAGCTGAGTATTGAAGCCAAAACCGCACAAGAAATGCGCGAACCCCATATGCGTAAAAGCAAGTCGACTTCATTTTAAGCAAACGCGCACTAACATGTTGGTATAGGTGGAGGTTTTCGCGTTTTACCGTTGACCTGATGAGCGGCTTCGGCTTTGATGAAGGTATCACTCACAGAGAGACGTACGCGCCATGGAACAATTACGAGGTTTGTACCCGCCATTATCCGCCTATGACAGCGGTTGGCTGGATACTGGAGATGGGCACCGGATCTACTGGGAGCTGAGCGGCAATCCAAACGGTAAGCCTGCGGTCTTTATCCACGGTGGGCCTGGCGGTGGTAGCGCACCTTATCATCGCCAGCTGTTCGACCCGCAACGCTATAAGGTTTTGTTGTTCGATCAGCGCGGCTGTGGCCGTTCCAAACCGCATGCCAGCCTGGACAATAACACCACCTGGCATCTGGTCGACGATCTCGAAAGACTGCGTGTCATGGCCGGAGTGGACCAGTGGCTGGTCTTTGGTGGCTCCTGGGGTTCCACGCTGGCGTTGGCCTATGCACAGACGCATCCGCAACGCGTCAGTGAGATGGTGCTGCGGGGGATCTTCACGCTGCGTAAGCAGGAACTGAGTTGGTATTATCAAGACGGCGCTTCCCGCTTCTTTCCGGATAAATGGGAGCGGGTGCTGTCTATCCTTTCGGAGGAAGAGCGCAAGGACGTGATTGCTGCCTACCGTCAACGCCTGACGTCACCGGATCTGCAAGTGCAGCTTGAGGCTGCCAAACTGTGGAGCGTGTGGGAAGGGGAAACGGTAACGCTATTGCCAAGCGGTGCTTCCGCCTCCTTTGGCGAAGATGATTTCGCGCTGGCCTTTGCTCGTATTGAGAACCACTACTTTAGCCATCAGGGCTTTCTCGACAGCGATGACCAACTGCTGAGCAACGTCCCGCTGATCCGTCATATTCCTGCAGTGATCGTCCATGGCCGTTACGATATGGCCTGCCAGGTGCAAAACGCCTGGGATCTGGCCAAGGCTTGGCCTGAGGCTGAACTGCATATTGTCGAAGGGGCAGGGCACTCCACGGATGAACCGGGTATTTTGCACCAGCTGATGCTGGCTACCGACCGTTTTGCTGGCCCCTCACCCCAACCCTCTCCCATAGGGAGAGGGAGCTGTTAGTCCCTGCTCATTTGGAGGTAAATCGGTAACTTTAGCAAATCGGTCGCCTCCTCTGCTGGCTACCGACCGTTTTGCACAACCCTTTCCCACTGGGAGAGGGAGACGTTATTGGAGGTAAATCGGTAACTTTAGCAAAATCGATCGCCTCCTGACCCAAGGTGAGTCGCGAGAAATTGTAAACACACTCGATCGGTCCCCCATTTGGAGGTAAATCGGTAACTTTAGCAAAATCGATCGCCCCCTGATCCAAGGTGAGTCGCGAGAAATTTTAAACACACTCGATCGGTTCCCTCTCCCTGTGGGAGAGGGTTAGGGTGAGGGGTCATTACTTCATTTTAGGCTCGTAAGGCAGGCGAGAGAATTTGTGTGATTCGACGCGATAGTGCATCACACGCTCGCGGAAGTAGTCCTGCAGATGCTTTGGCTGCTCACGTTCCACCATCTCAGGGATCACCGGCATATTGTAGCGTTCCTTGTATGCCACTCCAGACGCGGCCAGATCAACGTTCACCTTGTCCATTTCGTCTTTGGAAAGTTCTGCCAGATTGTAACCCATGGGATCCTCCTTCTTGTGTGTAACGGCAACTCAGCGCAGAAGGTAATCTACCGTGCCGCGCTTGGCAAGTTTCTCAAGCCTACATATCCCTGTATCTTCAGACTCTGAGTATAGAGTCATTACAAAAAGCAGGGTGATATAATGTTTAAGCCTAATGACGTTGGTTTATTTTGTTAAATAAGAATGATTCGTCTTCCTGCAAATATAAAGATGAAAATGATTATCATAATAATTTAATGTTAAATTGAGTTTTTTATAATGCATTGAATTTATGGGTAAATTCACTTTTAAATAAATGAATGTAAATCAAGTGTTTTTATTTTGTGTTAATCAAGGCATAATGCGATCAATTAAGTTTATGACCTGCAAAAATAATAGGGATCCTCATGCTAACGCAAGCAATGACCACGAAACTGAATGAGCAACTGAATCTGGAATTCTATTCCGCCAATTTGTATTTGCAAATGAGCGCCTGGTGCAGTGATAAAGGCTTCGAAGGGGCTGCCGCATTCCTCAAAGAACATTCACGCGAAGAGATGCAGCATATGCAGCGTCTGTTCGATTACCTCAGTGATACCGGGGCATTGCCACTGATTGGCAGCATTTCTGCACCCCCGGTAGAGTTTGAATCACTGGCGGACGTTTTCCAGCAGACTTACGAGCATGAGCAACTGATCACTCGTCAAATCAATGAGCTGGCGCACGTGGCTATGACTACACAAGACTACTCAACCTTCAACTTCCTGCAATGGTACGTTGCCGAACAGCACGAGGAAGAGAAGCTGTTCAAATCCGTTCTGGACAAGTTGGCGCTGGTAGGCAACAGCGGCAAGGCACTGTTCTTCATTGATAAAGATCTGAAGAGAATGGGTGCTGAGGCAGTAAGCGGTAACGGTCAGGCCTGATAACCCGCTTTTGTCATCAATCTGAAAACCGCGTACTTTTCACCGTACGCGGTTTTTTTTTGCCCTGCGTTTATCGAACTGCTATAGCGATACGTGCTGCCAGATCGCAAAATATCAGTGATGTGCTCGACTTGCCGATTCACCGTCGTTATGATTTAACGCGATACGCTACCGGGAGGTAGAGAGTTATAACAGTGAGTTACCCACTCCTTCTGCTGTTTACCCGTGGCGCAATCACAGTGGTGGGTTGAGGCTGCGGAAACATCGCTCCGCGTAACCGGTCTTGGCCCTTATCACCTACATAATTGATAAAGGACTCCTCCGTGATCGCTAAAATTCGTTCATCCTATCGCCTGCTTTCCACCATTTTTGTACTGTTTGTCGGCTTGTCTTCTCAGCAGGCGTTGGCGCATGCCCACCTGAAAGTACAGACTCCGGCGGCAGACGCCACCGTCAGCTCTGCGCCAAAAGTGTTGACGCTGAATTTCTCCGAAGGCATTGAGCCTAACTTCAGCGGTGTGAAAGTGACCGGCCCAGATAACGCCGTGGTTAAAACCGGCAAGCTGGATCTGGAGCCAAGCAACAACACCCAGATTAACGTACCGATTGAAAGTGAACTGGCTGCGGGGAAATACCAGGTCAGCTGGCACGTGGTTTCCGTTGACGGTCATAAAACCAAAGGTCAGTACAGCTTTACCGTTAACTAAGCTATGACTCTGGCGACCCTGTTTGTGCTGTGTCGCTTTGTGCACTTTACGGCGGTGATGCTGATGTTTGGCGTCAGCCTGTTCACCGCCGTCCTGTCGCCACAGCGCCTCTCCCCGATAATCACCCGCGATTTGCGCCCGCTGCTGCTCGCCTCGACCTGGATCTCCGCATTAACCGCCTTGCTGATGCTGGCCATTCAGGCCGGATTGATGGGCGATGGCTGGGCGGATACCTGGCAATTGAGCATATGGTGGGCGGTGTTGGGCACCACCTTTGGTGAGGCCTGGCGCTGGCATCTGGGGTTTTCCCTGCTGGCCTTGTTAGCCTTGCTGTTGCCTGCGGCAAAGCGGGGGCAAGCGCTGGCGCTGTGCTCGGCACTGCTACTGATCAACATGGCGTTTATCGGCCATGCGGCGATGCATGCGGGCATATTGGGGATTGCACACCGAGTTAACCACGCCTTGCACCTGTTAGCGGCAGGCTACTGGTTCGGCAGCCTATTACCGTTGTTGTTTTGCCTGCGCTACTTGCCACAACCGCAGTGGCGTAGTGATGCTATCGCCACCCTGATCCGTTTCTCCCGCTGGGGCCATGTTGCCGTGGTGCTGGTGATCGTCACGGGTATAATCAACAGCCTGATCATCCTTGGCCGCTGGCCAGTCGATCTCGATTCCGCCTATCAACGCTTGTTGTTAGTTAAAGCCGGGCTGGTGGCATTGATGGTGATGGTGGCATTGGCAAACCGTTACGTTATCGTCCCCGCAATGCGCACCTCCCCCAATCTGGCACAGCGCGGGTTGGTGGTCGCCTGTTGGCTTGAGGTGGCGTTGGGCGCAGCGGTGCTGCTGTTGGTGAGTTTATTTGCAACCTATGCACCGGTATGACAATGCGGCTTGCCGGATGCCCGCAAACTGCGGGAAAATCGATTTAAATCGCAACTTAAGGCCAAAAACATGAAATCTGTAATTCTTGGTATTGCGCTGCTGGCAACGGCGTCGAGCGCGCTGGCGGCAGATAAGCTGGTTAACGTCACTAAGCTGGAGTACGGCAAACAGTGGGCGTTCACCAAAGAGGAAGTCACGCTGCAATGTCGCAAAGGGGCTGCCTTGTTCGTGCTCAACAACAGCACCCTGATGCAGTATCCGCTCAATGAAGCAGCAGAAGCACAGGTGAAAGCGGGGCAGCAGCGTGCCCAATCGCTGGATGTGATCCTGTTGGATGATGCCAACAACCCAGGTCATAAAATGAATGTGCAACCTTTCCGCGAAAGAGCAGAAAAACTGTGTGCTGACTAATCAGCTAACCACCCGATACTTATGCAAAAGTTTACGGGTGGTGACGAGATGTACGTAATTAATTTCTGTTTGTAACTATCACTTGTGTGCGCTGGGCTGGCAAAACTGGCACCTTGGACTATTCTTAGAATGCACGGTTGAACAAACCTTGCATAAATGCCAACTTTTAGCGCACGGCTCTCTCCCAAGAGCCCTTTCCCTAGACCGAGTATAGGAATCGTACTCGGTCTTTTTTTATTTTACTTTAATTTCAATGCTTTGCACGACGCTGTCCGAAAATGTCCGAAAATGTCCGAAAATTGTCCGAAAACTGATACTCGGTCTTTTATAGCATCACGTATTCTTTACCCCTCGTATCCAGGTATTTATTGGTCATTTTTTCCGATTTATGCCCCAGTAACTTCATGGCAAACTCCTTCCCTTTCTCCCTCTCATATAACCTTCCTGCCAGGCTCCGGATTTCGTGGAATGTGGGCGGGCTATCCTCCAAAGTAATCCCCGCATCTTTCCTTGCCGTAACAAATTTTTTGGTTAAGCTGTCAGGATTAAGCGATCCGTCTGGACTGTTTTTCCTGATACCAGCGCTGATCATGAAATCTGTGGTGCTTGCCTGCCGGCAGCGATCAATTACCGCCCCCAACTTTAGCTTTACTGCTCGTAATTCCAGATCCAAGGGTAACGAAATCATAGCCCCAGTTTTCCCCTGATTTATCTGTAAACGTCCGTCTACGACATGATCGAAACGCATTAACGCTACATCCTCGCGCCGTTGACCTGTCACCAGCGCTAAGCATTGTTCCCCTTGGGGATGATGCTGACCGAAGGACCGTTAACCTGTTACATACACACCCCGCCGACCATTTACCGGGGTATATCATCAGAAACCCGGTATTCGCTCCCAATTAGCATGAACTACCGAGGGCAGTTAATAAATAATTGACTTTTTAGCCAATCGATAAATCAAACTGGGTAAAACAAAGCCTTTTTTTCCATCAATTAAAACAGGAGAGGTTATGCTTTTTAATTCATAAGTAATGACATTCTTCGCTTCTACCTCATCAACAGGAAAGAAAGCTCCGCCCGGTTCACAATGCATGAAAAAATCCCCCATCTTTGCATTACATTTTTCACAGTGATTCATGAAGTACTTGGAATTTGTCTGTTTTGAATAATCCAATGTGAACCGTGGAGCATTTGGGCCAAGAACGTAAAGTAAATCTTCACCGATTCGTTCTACATAAGAGAAACAATTCAACTTGGAATCAGCGAGGCAATAGACACGACTGAAATGCCTGCAGCGCCAGCAAGGTTCGAAAGATTGAACCAAATAAATTGGTGGATAGAGTTTTCTGCCAGATGTGTTCTCAACTTTGGTTTCAAGCCAACTTGAGAATGGTAGTTGATTATGGGTATTAGTAATAAACCACTTTTTTTCGTTTGGATCCCAGCGTGCTCCTTTGCTTTTTGCTTCATCCTTTTCACTGTAAGGAACATTTAAGTAGATTTTATTATCCATAAAAAACCCTTTTAAATAAGTAACATATAGCATTATTTAAAACGAACATACAAATTTACCGACCGTTGCGGCGGTTTAATCTTATCTAAAAATTGGAGAATCCACTATGGGATTTGCATTACCAAATGGGGCCGTTGTATTTGCTGGCTCCAAAATGGCCGCCGCGTTGCCGACATCGGCTGTCAGCAACGCAAAAGGGGCTGTATTCACGGTCGCTGGCAGCACGTTGGCCGCTGGTGACATTGTATTAATCAAATCAGGGTGGGGGCTTATCGATAATCTGGTTGCCAAGGTCACTACGGCTACAACAACCGCCGTCACTATCGGATCACTTGATACCTCTGACGTTAGCTTTTTTCCAGCGGGTGCTGGCGCTGGCTCATTGACGAAAGTTACTGAATGGACGCAGATCCCGCAAATTACTGAGGTAGCCGCATCAGGTGGTGATCAGCAGTATGTGCAGATTCAATTCCTGGAGGATGACCGCCAGCGCAATCTGGCCACATTCCGAGCGGCGAAAACACAGACGTTCACCTTTGCGCATGATTCCACTCTGCCTATCTACAGCGTGCTGCTTGCTGGCGATCGTTCGGGCGATACGTTGCCGTTTTACATGTATGTGCCAAAGGCGAAAGAAACCCGTTATTGGTCCGCTATTTCTTCATTCGATCCGCAGCCGGCTACCGCAGTGAACGCGGTTGAAACGGTGCAGGTTTCACTCGCCGTGCAGTCCCGCACCATGACGTTCTACAAAGACAAATAATTCACTGGGGCGGGAACTGCGCCCCACTAATCACAGGTGTCGACATGAAATTTACTCTTATCCCTAACCCAACTTTTAAAATTGATGTGACCATTCCCCGTGCCGGGGCCGAGGATGGCGTTCTGACATTCACGTTCAAGCATAAAACTCGTGCCGATCTGGAAGTGTTGGAAAAAACTTGCGTGAAGAGTCTGAAAAACTGGGTGAAGCAGGCAAGCACAGCAATGCGCCGATGGTGTCATTTATCTGTGAAATTGCTGAAGGCTGGGCGATGCCGGAAAAATTCACGAAAGAAAACGTCTTGGTGTTATTGGAGAACTACCCACGCGCCTTTGACTCGATCGCGTTGGCATATACCCGTGAGCTGATGGCGTTGCGTGAAAAAAACTAACAGCGGTTGCCTCGGCATTCTATACGCCTGAACCCTCACCGGAAGAACTGGCCGCGTTCGGGTTGACTCTGGACGATATAGATTCTGACCCAGTGGAAATCCTGCCCGATGTGTGGCCGTCTTTTGAAGTGTTCCGCGCTATGGCCACACAGTGGCGCACGGGCATGAGTGGCGTCACTGGTTTGGATTACAACTGCTTGCCCTGGGTCATGAAGCTGCACGGCGTAGAGGATGAGGCAACTGCTCTTACAGATATCCGGGTGATGGAAGCGATGGCGCTTTCGGTTATTCATAAAAAATGAAGGGGGGATGAGTATTATAGGAAAGCTAATATTTACAATGATATAGCATTATTTTCACCTCATCTGTCGTCTACTTGTCGGTTTTGTTAGCAACGAGATCCTGTTACTCTTTAGCCCAAAATATTAAAGGGATAGGGACATGAAAAGGCTACTTCTGACGTTTGGGGTGATCATTCTCACGGGGTGCGTCAACCCCTACACTTATAGAGAAGATCAAGAGATTGTTGCGACTTTTACGACAAATAAAGGGGTTCAGGATACTCAGGAGTGTATCTTGGTTGCCTGGCAACGCACCTTGGTTGGGTACGATGTTTCATCACAGAAAACAGGAAAGTACTACAGCGTTCTTTCAGGGGTAGATAATGCAGATGTTTACAGTGATGGCGACGTAACCAAGATTGATTTCTACTCGCTGAGAGGTTCAATGGATCCATGGCGAGGAGTAAAGATACGAACAGAAGGGATAAAATCCTGCCTATAACCACCTTCGGGTGGTTTTTTTACGCCTGGAGAAAAGCATGGGTGACATTGCATCACTTTCCCTGCGCGTCGATACCGGCGATTTGCAGCGGGGTAACAATGAGCTGGATAAGTTCCAGCAAAAAGCTACCGTGGCGGCTGGTGTTGCGGATGGTTTCAACGCGTCCGGCAAAAATACGGCGAAGGTATCAAAGGAAATCGCGCAAGAAATTGAAGATACCCATCGCCGTGTTGCTGAATACGCTGCTAGCCTAAATAAAGCCCAATCAGAAGCGAAGGGCAATGCTCAGGCGACAGCGCAGCAACGGCAAGAATTGCGAGATTTACTGACGCAGATTAACCCGGTTACAGCGGCATTCGAACGGCTTGATAACATGGAAAGCCAGTTATCGAAATTCAACGCAAAAGGGATTATTGATCCAGAATCCTTTGCCGAGGCTTCGCGCACTATCCAGCAGACCCGCGTTCAACTGGAGCGGGCAGCCACAGCCAGAACGGAGGAAGGGAAAGCCGCCGCCGCCGCCGCGCAGCAGGAGCGAGCGTCTACTGCCGCCAAGGACGCATTATTATCAAAACTCCGCGAGCAGACCACGCTTTATAAGGCGTCTGCATCAGAAGTTGCTGCATATCGAGCTGCGCAGCTTGGGATCGCTCAGGAGGCCGCGCCACTAATTGCCGCGATGCGCCAGCAGGAGGAAGCCACCCGGCGTGAAGCCGAACAGAAACGAGCTGCGGCGATCGCCTCAAGGGGGTTGAAAGAAGCCCTCAAAGAGCAGGAAGCCGCAGAGCGATCTCAGGCTTTAGAAACCCGGCGCGCTGAATCAACGCGTAAATCCTTTATTGATTCGTTCCAAGATCAAGTAAGCGCCATCGGTAAAACGCGTACCCAGTTACTGGAGCTAAAAGCGGCAAAGCTGGGGGTAACGGCAGAGTCAGCTCCGCTTATTGCCAAACTGCGTGAGCAAGATAATCAATGGAAGGTAGGCACGATCTCCGCTAGGCAATACCGGCAGGCGCTAAGGATGCTACCTGCGCAATTCACTGATATCTTCACCTCTATAGCTGGTGGGATGCCACTGTGGCTGGTTTTGTTTCAACAGGGCGGACAGATTAGTGACTCATTCGGTGGATTAGGCGGGATCTTCCGATACATCAAGGAAGAATTGCTTGGCATGAAAGGGGCCACGGATGAATCTAACGATTCCCTTTCTGAAAGTGCAAACTCCCTCGCTGATAACGCCCAAAATGCTCGCGGTCTTGCCAGCATTCTGACCCCTGCAAGGCTGGGAATGATAGGACTTGCGGGGGCAGGTGCATTGGTTGCGTATCATTTTTACAAGGCTGCAGATCGAGCAGAGCAGCTACGTAAATCGCTGGCAATGACAAACAGCTATTCAGGGCTAACTGCCAGTTCTTTGTCGAAGACTATTGCGGCTGCCCATGACTCCGGTCTTACTTACGCGGAAGCATCTGAGGCTCTCAAAAGCTTGATTGATGCCGGTATGTCTGCGGGGGCCAACTTCGACAAGTTGACCGTAACGATTTCCAACTTTGCGGATAAATCCGGTGTCGCGCTTGATGAGTTAGCAAAGGATTTTGTTTCCATTGCGAACGACCCAAGCAAAGGGATCCTCGCCCTTAATGAGAAATATCACTTTCTGACGGCTGTTCAATATCAGCACATTGCTGCTTTGCAGGAGGAAGGGAAGTATACGGAAGCCTTGGCCGCCGCCAATCAGGCAGCCGTTGATGGAATGGATCGGGCTGCGGACAGGATGAAAGAGTCTCTCGGCACGGTATCCAGCATCATGGAAGGCCTTAAGGACATGGCCAAAGGCATGTGGGATGCCATTGAGGGGATTGGCAGGGAGCCAACGCAGGGGGAAGCGCTTAAATCTCTCATCTCTCGTCGTGACAGTATTCAGGCGCAAGTCGATAACTCAGAACGGACCGGCTATAACCAGAAGAATGGAAAGCTGGATAAGTGGCGGGCTGAACTGAGTGTTCTCAATGCGCAGGTTAGCGCCCAGACACTTTTGTCTGATATGCAGGTCATAGCAGATAAAACCGCAAGCGAAGCGCAGGCGCAGCACAACCAAAACCTTAAAGATGCCATCGACCTGCAGCAAGGGTTAAATCAGGGACTGAAAAACTCTGAGAAGCGTGAGAGGGCGATCAATGAGCTGAATCGGCAGCGTATTCGCATGAACCAAGCTGCTGCAGCTGATCCCAAAAATAATTTGGGTATGTCTGATGCTGATTACCAGAAGCGCCTGGCCAATATAAACAACCAGTTCAAAGATCCGAAAACTCCAAAAGGGCCAAAATTTGTTCCTTCGTCCGGGGATAGTGCCGAGGATTCAGCCCAAGCCGACCTTTTAGCGCTCAAGTCTCAGTTAGTGGTGTTGCGCCAACATGTCGATTTGAACGACAAAATTAGCCAGCAACGCAAGGATTTATGGAAAGCCCAGGCGAACTTCATTGTTCTGGAAAAGGCCGCTGAAGAGCGCCAGTTATCCGCGAAAGAAAAATCGCTACTGGCAAGCAAAGATGCGATTTTGGCCAGCAAGGACAAACTGGCGATTGTAGGCGATGAGGTTGCCCAGCAAGAGCGCCTGAACAAGCTGCAAGACGCATCTACCAAGTATGTCATCCAGATGAGTGAAAAGCGGCAGGCACTGAGGGACAGTGCGGGCTTAAGTAGCCGAATGGGGCAAAGGGAGAACTCCTACGCTCAGTTGCGCCAAGGATGGCGTGCGCAAGGAGGCGATCTGAAAGATCAGGGATATCAAGACCAGGTCAAAGCGTTAAAGGACTACTACGCGGAAGAGGATGCTTTGCGGAGTAATTGGAAGGCGGGTGCGCAGAAAGGGTGGAACGATTACCTGGATTCGGCGACAAACGTCTATGCGTCAATTTCGAGTGTTGCCGGTGCGGCGCTTTCTGGCGTCTCGGATATGCTGACCAGCTTGGTAACTACCGGCAAGGCATCATTCAAGGATTTCACGACATCAATCCTGAAAATGATCATCGATATCATCAATAAGTTATTGGTGGCCTATGCGGTGCAGGCAATGATGGGTTGGATTGGTCAAACTGGTGGCACTGTTGCTAACGGGCAAACAGTCGCAATGCCGCCAAAAAACATATCAACCGGAAAATATGATACAGGTGGCTATACCGGCGATGGCGGTAAGTACGAACCTGCTGGTGTTGTGCATCGTGGCGAGTTCGTGATGACCAAAGAGGCCACGCAGCGTATTGGCGTTGATAATCTGTATGCAATGATGCGAGGTTATGCCACCGGGGGATTCGTCGGAAACACCCTTGCTGATTCCGCGCCGATGCACGGATTATGTGGTTCGGAAGGAGCTCAGTTAACGATCAACGCCCCGATAACTGTGAATCAGCAAGGGCAGCAACAGGACCGATCAGGAAACGGTGACGCTGTAGCCAAGGCTTATCAGCAGGTGATCGACACATCAGTTAGGGAGGGGATTGCGAGAGAGCTTCGGCCTGGCGGCCAGATTTGGTATGCGCAGAATCATAGGTAAGTATTAGTAATGGACTGCCTGCACATCCTCTGCAAGTGGTGATAGGATGTTGCAACTTGCTTCAAAAAGGAATTTCCCCAATGAAAACTCTAGGTTATGTTGCTTTAGTGGTTGGTGTTATTTGGTTATTGGTGGCGTTTAATTTGGACACCAGTGTATCCACCGGCTACGGCACCACTCGCGTGAATAATATTGGCCTAATGGCTTCAAAGCAAAATCATATTGTATTCGGTGCGTTTATCACCCTTTGCGGGTTGCTGATGGCGATTTTTGGTAAGCGTTCGACTGCGACGGTCAAGTGTCCGTTTTGCGCCGAATCGATTAACCCCGAGGCGATTAAGTGTAAGCATTGCGGGAGTGATGTTGGTTCCTTAAAAGCTGGAGGTGCTGCCGAGGGAGTGAAAACTCTTGCTGCTAGCGACTTTGTTACAAAAGACCAGGATGGTGACGTTGCTCTTAATTATGATAGCATTAAAGCCTTTGCTAATCAGCTACATAATGAAATGCCGAAGAACTCGGCCCTTTCCATAATGGTGACGCATGGGCCTGTGATTCGTAAGCTCAAGACTGGTCTCCCGGCAAGCCTCAGGGAAACCTTTGGGGCGGAACTTGAAGGAATGCTTAAAATCATAAAGAAGTAACCAGTGATGCCGCCAACTTCTGGCGGCATTATACGTAAAGCGCATCCTTACGCATTACCTTCAAGTGGTTCCATTGGTTACAGTCAAAGCGCTTTGGAAGGGGGGCTCCAAGGCGCATAATGCCTTTAGAGCATTTCTAATACACAAAACAAATCTCGATGCAATATATTTGTTGATATTTTTTCCAGAGGTGTTATAATCTCCTCAGCTTTAGGTTAGCGTTGGTGGGCGTCGGTTCAACTCCGACCTTGCTGGTTTTACCTCTGATTCTGGTTGTAATTTTTGTGTTTGGGTATATCAAAAATACTCTTCCAACTATCATCTCAGAAAATAAAGGGGCTCAAATGAATAAAAATTCGTATCTAGCAGTTGCAACAATGTTTGAAATGTTTTTCGTGTTTTTGTTAGGATTAGTTGTAAATTCAGTAAGTACAGGCAGCCCGCTAACCTAAGGCACCACTTTTACAACCCACTCTTATATGTGGGTTTTTTTATGCAAAAAATCCATCAAGTACCCGCTCTGGTTTTTTATGTCTAGATACAATATGGCAATAAAAACATTCGGTTGACGCGAGAAGGCTCAGCAAAAGAGCTGCATTAAACCAGCGCTATAGTTAGGGGGTAATTACATTCAGGCGCCAGTTACACACCCATGAAGTGTTGGGTTTTTGCTATCTGGCTAGTGTATCTACCCCATAGTCAAGCGGCGCGTCTAACGAGAAACAACATTAACCAACCCACTTCGGTGGGTTTTTTTATGCCTGGAGAAAACATGGCAATAGATGCTTTTACTTGGCGCACACAGGGCCAGCCAGAGGGTAGCTATAACCAGCGGGTGCGTACCGCGCAATTTGGCGATAGCTACAAACAGGTTGCCGGTGACGGCCTTCACCCTGAAGCCCAGACGTGGCCCTTATCATTCACCGGCCAAAAGGCCGAGATGAGTCCGCTGCTCGACTTTGTCCGCTCGCACACCACGAAGTCATTCGCCTGGGTGCCACCGCTCGGCGTCAAGGGGCTATATCGAGTGGTGGCTGACTCTATACGATCAATCCCTGTAGGCGGCACGGTGATTACCGTGGTTGTGACATTTGAGCAGACATTCGCACCGTAGGAGGTCGAGTGGCAATTACTAACGACGTTCAAAAGCTGGAGCCCGGAAACCGCATTAGGTTGATCGAGGTGGATGGGACAAAATTTGGTGCTGACGTTCTTCGCTTCCATAGTGAAACCATCCCTCACACCCCGACGGAGATCGATGCCGCTGGCGGCAATGAAGCAAAGCTTAAACCCAAGAGTATCTGGTGGCAGGGAAAGGAATACGGCGCTTACGCTTATGAGATTAATGGCCTGTCCTCGTCCAGTGATGGAGCCAGCGCGACGCCAAAATTAACCGTTGGGAACCTGGACGGCCTGATTACGGCTCTCTGCCTGCGGTTTGATGACATGCTACAGGCAAAAGTAACGATCCATGACACCTTTGTGCATTACCTCGATGCACGTAATTTCGCTGGCGGAAATGCCAAAGCTGATCCCTCTCAAGTGTTCAACCAGGTTTATTACATCGACAGCAAAAGCGCTGAAGACAACGAGACAATTGAGTTTACGTTGTCCGATCCGATGTCATTGCAAGGGCGGCGAATCCCAACGCGGCAGATAACTGCACTTTGCACATGGTGCATGCGCGGCCAGTATAAAACCGGCGACGGTTGCGCCTACGCGGGACAAGGTGGTTGGTTCGACAAGAAAGGCAACCGAGTTGAGGATCCCAGTAAAGATGAATGCTCTGGGTTGCTGACGGATTGCAAAAAACGGTTTGGCGAAAATAACGAACTTGATTTTGGCGGGTTCCCGGGTTCAGCGCTGGTGCGGAGGTAGCATGCGACAGAAAACTATCCAAGCGATCATGGCGCACGCCGAGGGAGTGTATCCGGCGGAATGCTGCGGGCTTATCGCCCAGAAAGGACGGGTGGAGCGCTATTTCCCGTGCAATAACCTCTCGCAAAAACCAGTCGAGCATTTTGAACTGGATCCGGTTGACTACAGCAGCGCGGAAGACTGGGGCAATATTGTTGCTATCGTGCATAGCCATACCGGTGACGGGGCCACAACACAGCCGAGCGAACTGGACATGCTGCAATGCGACATTACGGAATTGCCGTGGGTGATCGCCTCATGGCCAGAAGGCGACATCAGAACCATTCACCCACGCGGCGACCGGCCGCTTGAAGGCCGCCAGTTTGTTCTTGGTCACGCTGATTGCTGGTCGCTAATCATGGATTATTACCGGCAGCAGCACGGCATATCCCTTCCGAATTACAGTATTGACCGCCACTGGTGGGAGGAAGGCGAAAGCCGGTATATGGAAAACTGGTATGAATGCGGTTTTCGTGAGTTCTACGGCCCGACACAACCAGGCGACATGGTCATCATGCAGGTATCGGCTGCGGTGCCGAATCATGCGGGGATCCTGTTGGAAGGGAACATGCTACTTCACCACATGTATGGACAGTTAAGCCAGCGGGTGCCGTATGGCGGATATCTTCAAGAAAGAACTATAAAGATAGTTAGACACAAAGACTTCTTCATAGCGAACTGTAAAGCATAGTAATTTTTCCTCCCTTTTCTCTTTTTAAATGATAAAACACGTTAAGGTATTCATTTTCTGGA
Organism: Serratia sp. JSRIV006; assembly: GCF_019968685.1. Lineage (NCBI taxonomy): Bacteria > Pseudomonadati > Pseudomonadota > Gammaproteobacteria > Enterobacterales > Yersiniaceae > Serratia > Serratia sp. JSRIV006. Next base: position 3,316,170 of record NZ_CP074137.1, on the reverse strand, counting down.
GTTACTATGGGGTTCAAAGGTAGGGTCGTCGGCTGGGTTTTAAGTGCACTTCTGGGTGTGCCATTTACTATTTACGGTATGGAGTTTATGTTTCTAAAAGTCGTGAAGCAACAAATAAATTGTATAGAGGACGTTTCTCTGTCAGTCACCACTTTAGAACCAAAGATCGGTGTCAGTATGGCAAATGATTTCAAAGAAATTCAGGACTCGTTTGATAATTGCCGAAAGAATGTTGATATGCGTAAGAGTAATATTGAGTTTATAAAGGAGGAGCACAGAAGGGCTAGTCTTCCTCTTTAGATAGGCTGATCTTTACCTGTTTAGGACACTCATCCATTTTATAAATGCAAACATCCAAATTGTTATGAAATGGATTGATGGTAAAGACTGTCACTCTTTTTTTAGGAACAGGGCGTGTATCGACTGATAAACTTGACAGTTGTCTTTGGATGGAAGTATGAATGAAAATCATGAGCCAATCAGAAAAATAAAGCTTGGCGGCATTCTTGGTAAAAAATTCGTCAAAGAATTTCACTACCGCGCCCGCGATATTCCTCACGCAATTAGAGCACTCAAAGGACAATTTCCCGGTTTTGAGCGCTTCATGAACGAGGCGCAGCTACGGGGGCTAACTTTTGCTGTTTTCGTTGGGAGTAAGAACGTCAGCGAGGAAGAGGTCGACATGACGAAAGGCGTAGATGATATAAGGATCATTCCTGTCATCATAGGTAGCAAGCGCGGGGGGATGTTCCAGACCATCCTCGGTGCAGCCCTTATAGCCGCGTCATTTATACCATTTTTGGCCCCAATATCCCCATACCTGATGATGGTCGGCGCATCAATGCTGATGGGGGGCGTGGTACAAATGCTATCCCCGCAACCCGGCGGTCTTTCGGTCGGCCAGGAGGCCGATAACAAACCCTCTTACGCCTTTGGTGGGCCGGTCAACTCGACAGTCCAGGGCAATCCTGTAGGTGTGCTTTACGGGGAAAGAGAGATCGGAGGTGCGATTATATCAGCAGGGATCTACGCCGAAGAACAGCAGTAACTTTTCTGGGTTAAAACTGGCTCGCCTTGGCGGGCCTTTTTCATGGAAAAAAACATGACCGAAGTTATCCAAGGCCGAAAAGGCCCCAGTCAACCGCACGTGCCGGTAGAGTCACCCGATAGCGTCCAATCCACGGCAAAAGCCAAGTTGCTCTTGGCGCTGGGAGAGGGCGAGTTTGCGGGGGGACTGGATGCGCAAAACATATTTCTCGATGGCACGCCGGTAATGTCGCCAGATGGAACCCTAAACTATCCCGGTTTTGAATGGGATTTTCGCCCTGGTACACAGATGCAAAGCTATATCCAGGGTGTGCCAGGGGCAGAAAATGAGATTTCTGTAGGTGTCGTTCTAAAGGCAGCGCAACCATGGGTGAGAGCGATCAGCAACACCCAATTATCAGCGGCAAGGGTTCGCGTTGAGTGGCAAAGCCTGGTTAAGCAGGAGGATAACGGTGATCGTGTAGGTACGCGGGTTGATTATGCTATCGATCTATCTACTGACGGCGGTGCATATCAAACCGTTCTGAATGGTGTGATAAACGATAAAACCACTTCGTTATATGAACGTAGCCATCGTGTGAATCTGCCTGCGGCCACTACCGGTTGGCAAATTCGACTGCGCAGGATCACTCCTGACTCGACCACTGACAAAGTGGCGGATCAGATGAAGGTCATGGCCATCACGGAAGTGATCGACGCCAAACTACGCTATCCCAATACTGCCTTGCTATTTGTATCGCTCGATGCGAAGCAATTCCCGAGCATCCCCCGTATCAGCTGCAAGCCTAAAGGGCGCATTATCCGCGTGCCAACGACTTATAACCCGGAGACGAGGACATACAACGGCACATGGGATGGCAGTTTCAAGTGGGCCTACTCAAACAATCCAGCCTGGGTGTTTTACGACATTTTGTTGAGTAAGCGGTTCGGACTTGGCGATCGGTTGGACGCAACTCAGGTTGATGAGGTGGAGTTATATCGCATTGCGCAGCATTGTGATCAGCGGGTGCCTGACGGGCGCGGCGGCAGCGGAACCGAGCCGCGATTTGTTTGTGACATCTATATTCAGTCGCAAAATGAGGCATTCACGGTACTGCGGGATCTGGCTTCTATTTTCCGTGGCATGACGTACTGGGCTAATAATCAGGTTTGCGTGTTGGCTGATATGCCGCGGGATCTTGATTACACATACACCCGGGCCAACGTGGTTGATGGCAAGTTTTACTATCAAGGCGGCAGCCAGAAAAATCGTTACTCAACCGCCATGGTGAGCTGGTCGAATCCCGACAATCATTATCAGGACGAAGTTGAATCGGTCATGGAAAATGAGCTGGTTCAGCGCTACGGGGTCAACCAAACCGAAATTTCAGCGATCGGGTGCACGCGGCAAACGGAGGCAAACCGGCGCGGGCGCTGGGCGTTGCTCACGAATAGCAACGATCGCACAGTATCGTTCTCGACTGGGCTGGATGGTTATATCCCTCTGCCTGGGCGGATCATCGGCGTAGCTGATCAGATGATGGCCGGACGGGTGCTCGGTGGTCGCATATCTGCAGTTAACGGTAGGACGATAAAGCTGGATCGCGTGGCTGACGTTTCTCAAGGTGACCGGCTGATCGTCAATTTGCCGAATGGCAAGTCCCAAGCGCGTACTGTTGCCGTCGTCAATGGGGCCAACGTTACAGTCAGCACGGCTTATAGCCAAGCCCGGAGCCGGAGGCAGTATGGTCGGTTGATGCTGGCGATCTGGCTGTTCAGCAGTATCGGGTTTCAAACGTTACCGATAATGATGACGGCACATTTACCATTTCTGCTGTTTGGCATAGCCCGGACAAATACGATGCGATCGATACTGGTGCCCGGCTGGATGAGCGACCGATATCAGTGATTCCGCCAGGCGTGCAAGCGCCTCCAACCAATATTCAGGTCAGCAGCTTTACGCAGATTAACCAAGGGATCGCAATCACTACGATGCGCGCCAACTGGGATGCTGTAGATAATGCTGTGGCGTATGAAGTCGAATGGCGGCGTGACGATAGCAACTGGGTTTCAGCGGCACGCACATCGGCCCTGGGGTTCGAAGTGCAGAATATTTTTGCTGGACGATATCTAGTGCGCGTTCGAGCTATAAATGCCAGTGATGTTTCCTTTATCTGGGGAACATCAAAGGAAACCAGGCTAAACGGCAAAGAGGGAACAATACGTGGGGATTTGGCTTGAGAATTATCAGGGCAAGTTCTCAACCTGCGCAGTCTGTAGATATTATCCTCAGTAATAATGGGAGAATGGGATATCGATATCACAGCAATGATAAAGACTATAAATTCATCACAACGGGCAATACAACGTTTGATGCTAATGGTTTTGTCAAAAAAGCAAGCCCGATCGTCAAGTTGTTCGGTAACGGCGAATGTGAACTCAATGACGAGAGCCAGGGGGTGATAACTGAGCGTATTGGTACGGGCGCTTACCGTATAACAGGTGTTCTCGGTTTCAATGGTGACGGAGCCTGGGGCGGTCACGGGAACGGCATAGAGATCCCTGTGGATGACAACAAGCGGCCCCTAATTTGGATTGAGTCCAAGGTGCTTCCCGACGGCGACATTGAAATCCGCACATATCACCGTACATACGGCACAGGTCCATACTCAGCTCGGAACATCGAAGCCATGGATAGCGGTGAAGTGGACAAGAAGAAGAGGCCTATCGTTGTCGAAATGCCGGACGGTACGCCGATCGATATCCCTGCAGGCCGATTTATTGATATTCGCGTTGAGATGTCAGCAGTAGAAAATCCAGTGCAAGAGTTAGATCCGGAGCTAGAGTTGCTAATGAACGAGGCGGTCTACCTAGAGGACAGCGAAGAAATTAAACATTGTGAAGAAGTAGGCAACACAGAAGAATAAATAGAAGCCAAGGAGTAATTTCGGAGCCGGGGGAAATCCCGGTTAAACGGATAGTGCTAGCAACAGATTATTATTGAAGTTGATATCCAATAACTAACTTGACCATTATACAAAAAATCGGACTTTAATCTTACATCTTGTTATAGTAATAGACGATTATCTCACAATCACAGAGTGGAAAGGTTGATTTTTATTCAATAGTAATCTAGAAGGTGTATAAGGATGCGTGATAATATACAGATTAGAGCAACGGCAATTGATATTCTTGATCATTTTCGTAATGCCGTTGACGGAGATGAAGAACTCATTCTGCATGAGTTTACGAAAAGACTTGAACTGGCATTGCTTTTAAGTCCACCTCAAAAAAATGATTTTTATTCTGAAGCTCATTATAAGCTATTACGCCTTTCTGAAATATGGTATTGTTATGAACTACTAAAACCTGTTATAACAGGGTATGGGTTTGATAAAGGAAAAGAAGAGTCTATAGAGTCAAAAAATAAAAAATGGCTAAACTCACAAAGAGTGTCAGTTTATGGTCGTATTGCAGCGGAAAAAATAAGAACTGATAATTTATTTTTAAATGTTGACTTTTCTTATAATCCTAGTGGATATGCTTCTATTTTTAATGAAGAGTATATCCATGACAAATGGCTTGGTTTCTATCTTGATGAGGTAATTGGACAGTTTTTTTTAACTGGATTTACTAATATAGCCATTAACACTGATGAGCAAGTAGATAATCTCATAAAGTATCTTGATGTTCTAACGGAACGTGCGTCCGGAGAGCAAAGAAAATTTCTCGCAAGAGGATTTAATAAACTTCTTGGGAATAGTTCTGCCAGCCTTGAGTCAAAAGATATACTTTCTTTAGTATATGCGATGCGCTGTAATTATGTTCATGCAGGCGAACTACCTGATAGTTACGGAGTCGATATTGAATATAAAATAAGCATGATAGATATGTGTACTGAATTTTTTATTTCTTACTGTTGTCTTGTGGCTAGTTCCATTATATTTGAGCTTTATGATTCGTAGTGTGAATTTGTTATTGTTTTACACAACGTATGTGTAATTAATTTTATGGCCAGTAATATACTGGCCTAATACTTAAAGTCAATAGGTTGTAAGCTTTGTATATGCCTTTTGTACAACCTCATTATGTTCAGTAAGTTGGGCGGATAGTAATATTATGCTTTTTCTAACATACTCTAAATCTTTTTCACCCCAACGCCATAACAATAAATCAAAAAACCTACCGGCTAATGTGGTCATTTTGGCTGCATCTATTTTTACTAAATCAAAGTATTCTTTTATATCCTCGTCTAAATAACCTTTAGGTAATATTTTCATAGCCTCTTTTTCGAGAATTATCCTATCCCATGCTGAATTAAGGTCACTGAATTGTTTTTCTGCCATTTTTATGACATTATCACTAAGTAAATTAATTTCTATGTGGTTTACATTTTCTTCAAGAGTTGTAATTATGGTCACCGTCCTGGATGACAGGAAAGTGAACTTTAATATATCAGATATTATTCGTTGCCTTTTATTGAATCGCTCCTCTTTTTCTCTTTCTTTTAACCATTCCCTTGCACTTTTAACACCATAACAAGCAGCTAGAGCCATGATTGTATTTGCCAGTGCAATAATAAAGTCAGCATAAGTCCCAAAGCCTGAAATATGATATTTAAATATGGCGAAGGTGATACCTGATATGCATACAATAACAACGGAAATCAGTATGGTATTAAAAATAGGTAAGCAATCAATATTTTTTTTCATCATTCTCCCTTAAAATTAATGAATGTATACGCTGCGCTTCTCCTAACTTAAGCTAAAGAAAGCTATTGTGGCAGAAGATTGCTCCCCTTGCGAAACTTTCTTTCCTTATCGATCATACCTATACCATTCACGAAAGAAATCCATCTTTCACCTGCCATTCACTACATTTATACTGTATAAAAAACCAGTATAGAGTCATGACTATGAAAATCCTGTTTCCAACAGCAACACTAGAAAAAATGTACCTGCCTCTGTTTGCCGATCGTGTGCCAGCTGGCTTCCCAAGCCCAGCGCAGGACTACGTCCATACCAGGATCGATCTTAACGAGTATTGCGTCAGCCACCCGAACGCGACTTACTTTCTCTACGCATCTGGGGAGAGCATGCTGGAGGCTGGCATTACGGATGGCTCGATGCTTGTTGTCGATCGCAGCATTGGAGCTGAACATGGTGACATCGTGATCGCCAGTGTGGGCGGAGAGTTCACCGTAAAGCGGCTATGCCTGCGGCCAGTCGCTCAGCTCGAACCGATGAACCCCAAATATCAGCCCATTCAGCTACACGATGGCGCTGACGATTTAGATATCGTCGGGGTGGTGGTGTCAACTATCACAAGGTTGAAATAATGTACGCCCTTGCTGACGTGAACAGTTTCTATACCAGTTGCGAAACCCTCTGGAGGCCAGATCTGCGTGGCAGGCCTACGGTAGTCCTATCAAACAACGACGGCTGCGTGGTTGCCCGCAGCAAAGAAGCAAAAGCCATGGGTCTCAAAATGGGGGAGCCATATTTTAAGATCAAAGAGAACTTTGAACGGGCCGGTGGCGTGGCATTTAGCTCTAATTATGAATTGTACGCTGACATGTCCCAACGAGTGATGTTTGTGCTCGAAGAGATGGCGCCCAGGGTTGAGGTTTACTCGATCGATGAGAGTTTCATGGATCTAACCGGCGTTCGAAACTGTATCGAACTTGAGGCATTTGGGCGACAGGTGCGCACTCGGGTGCTACGTGAAACAGGCCTAACCGGGGGAGTCGGCATTGGCCAAACAAAAACCTTGGCGAAGCTTGCCAATTTTGCGGCAAAAAAGTGGAGCAAAACAGGTGGAGTGGTCGATCTCTCTAACCAAGTGAGGCAGCGCAAATTGATGGAATTGGTGCCGGTGGCTGAAGTCTGGGGCATTGGCCGGCGGATCTCAAAAAAACTCAACGTCATGGGTATCGAGAACGCACTACAGTTGGCCGATGCAAGCACCACGATGATCCGCAAGCATTTCAGCGTTGTTATCGAAAGGACTGTAAGAGAATTGCGCGGTGAACCCTGCCTGGCACTTGAAGAGTTCGCTCCAACAAAGCAGCAGATAATTTGCTCACGCTCTTTTGGCGATCGCATTACTGATTACGATCAAATGCACCAGGCGATTTGCATGTACGCCACTAGGGCGGCAGAAAAACTCAGGGAGGAACGACAGTATTGCCGACACGTTACCGCCTGGATAAAAACCAGTCCGTTCGCACTGAATGAGGTGTATTACGGCAACACGGCTAGCATAAAGCTGAGCACACCAACACAGGACACCCGCGATATTATTACCGCTTCCATGCGTTGCTTGGATGTGATCTGGCAATCGGGCCGCAGGTACCAGAAAGGCGGAGTGATGTTGCAGGATTTTTTTAGCCAGGGTGTGGCACAACTTGGGTTATTCGATGAGTATCAGCCACGGCATAACAGTGAACCCCTGATGAAGGTTATCGATCAGATCAACAAATCAGGCAGAGCAAAGCTTTGGTTTGCCGGGCAGGGCGCCCAGCAGGCGTGGTCTATGAAACGCGAATTGCTCTCGCCGGCCTACACAACCAGAATTCGCGATCTGCCACATGCTCGGGTGTACTGAGTATAAACTTAGGTAGCAGGATAGGTTTACTCAAAACTGCACCACCAGGGCGGTAATTGTTAGCGGATATACAGTTATCTCCTGCCACTAAGAAACCTTGCTAGATATCATATCTTGCGAATTGCATTTTGTTGAAAAATGTAGCAAAATATTAATCTAGTTATTTTATTTTAATGTTTAATAATAGTAATTAGCCCATAAGATCTTTTTAAACCATGCTTAATGGACTTTTTACAAAAATAATAAGGATGCCATTATGCTCGAAGCAGGTGCATTATTCGCTGGTAAAGTTGTATTGCAAACTATAATTGCAGAATCAATGAAACGTATAATTGAAAAACAATGGAGGCTTCAAACGGATGAGGGGAAAAAAATATTAGAGCATTTTAAAATTGATGATGTGAGAGATAAATACGCATCAAAAATCAGAAGTAACGTTTTAACGTTTAGGAGTTTATCTCAAGGAGGGAGTAATGTAAGCCTCGAAGATGTCTACTACCCACTAACAGTAACTGTTAAAGACTCAAAAGATACCATTTTAGTAACTGACGAAACAATAATCAAACATAAAGGTATAGTGGTTATAAGCGGTAGTGCTGGGCAGGGGAAAACGACAGTTTTACGAAAGTTATTTCTTGAGGAGATTAAAGGCGGTTATAGATTTCCATTCTTCATCACATTGAGAAATATTTCTTTTAAGAATGGGATTACGTTAATAGAGATATTCATGGATCATCTTCTTGAGTTTGGAATAAAAGCAAGAGAAGAAGATGCTAGCTTATTATTACAGTCAAATAATATTGTTTTGTTCTTTGATGGCTTCGATGAGATAGCAAATAAAGAAAGAGCGCATGCGTTAGATGTTTTGAAAAGTGCGTGGTTTAGATATACATGTCCGGTAATTGTTACGACAAGGCCAAACACAGAGTTGTATAGAGAAGGTGGATTTAAGAACCTTATCGTGAATCCTCTTGCGTCCGATGATATTACTGGTATTATCCATAATTCAGTTAGAGATGAAGAAACAAGAAAGGCATTAATTAATCTGCTTAAAAAGAAAAAATTCATCTTAGAAGCTCTGATATATCCTATCCTTGTTGATATTTTCATTGTGAGTTTCTATTCAATGAAAGATACCCCAGCTACAATTGGAGACTTCTATAACGGGTTGTTCCGATCATTACTATTTAGTCACGACCAGCAAAAAAACTTTAGCCGCGAAAGAAAGTCAGGATTGGATGTAAAAGAGTTACAAGATTGTTTTAATTTATTCAGTTTAATCTCATTTTTAGAAGGTAAACAAGATTTTAACGAAAATGAGCTGGAAAAGCTTTTCATAGAAACATGCGAAACACTTGATAGAAAAGAAGGGTATAAAAATATCAAAGAGGATATAGTTGATGGTACAAATTTAATCTCATTGAATGGGTATAGATTTTATTCTTATATACATCGTTCAATTCAAGAGTATCACGCTGCATTATACATTTCCGGGCTAGATGACGTTGAAATTAATTACAAGAAACTTTCTTGCCTATCCGATTATAGTCAAATGACATTTCTAAACTTCCTAGAGTCAATTGATGATAAGAAGTTTTATTTAAATTATGTACGACCATATTTAAAATCTATTGGACTATCCGATATCATAAATCAATCAATCTATGATTTAAGTCATATTTTGAAAGAATCGCTTATTGGCTCAAGCATAACTATCTCTATATCTGAGGATACATTAAATATTTTATCGTATAGTGTCTCCCTCGGTCGAGGAATTAAGTTTTTAAGGCGACTTAATAGGGTTTCTTTTTTGAATAGCTTATTGAACGGCTCGCTTAATAATGATTCCCTTGATGCCATTGATTTAATTGATTTAAATGGCTTTGATGATTTGTTTAAAAAAGATGATTTCAAGTTGCTAGCATCACATAAGGAAACGAATGAAGTAAAGTTAAGTGATAAAATCGACGCAGAGCCAATGCACACGATCACTTATGATTTTAATATGTTAGATGTTTTTAATTATAAAGCTGATCTATTCAGATTGGAGTTTTATTATGAGGAGTTTGTAAGCATTCATTCCTCATTGATCTTATTCTATAAAAATAAAATCTTACCGAAAATTAACGCTAAAAACCCTAATGAGAAGATTAGGTCTTTGATAAAAAGGAATAATAGTGGTGAGTGAGATTATGTAATTCAAAGTTAGCCCGACATGGTGTTTTAACTTTGTTGGCATAACTGTGGTTCATTCTGGATTAGATGGCGTTATTAATACAGAGATGATTTTAAGGATGTGATCTTCTTATTTTATTAGTCGATCACATCAACAAACTACAGCGAGAAAAAACCAACACTCAAGTTCACTTAAACCTACGGATTAGGTAGGGGCCTAATCAGGTCGGCTTTGTCGTTACTGATGTTACCGACTGATTTATCCACCGGATGCCATGCGAAATCATCTGGTGGCATGTCCGCCTTAGTGGCCAGATCGTGAGTACGCTCTGTGGTTGTTTCCGGGTCCATCCATTCGCGTGCGGCGGCCGGTGGCAGAACAGAAGGGCGGCGATCGTGGAGGTCTAGTAACCCAGAATCGCTGGCTGCGGTCACGATAACAAAGCCGTCATCATCCGGGGGAATTACCTCATCGAGGTGATACCGACCAATCGCAGCAATATACCGACCGATTGGAACGTTATCTTGAGCGCTGGCTACTTCCAACTCGGAGGCCAGTACATCCAAGTAATCAGCTCTAGTTTGTACCGGGGCAAATCGACCGCACATTTGTGATATTCCCACGCCAAATTTTTAGTATAGAGGCCTGTGGGAATTGGTGCCTGCAACTGCTACAGCAAACACGGCCTAGTGGATGCTGTTTTTTTGCTGCGGTGTGAATATGTTGGTGGGGTCTGGCTCGTCATCATCCAAGAATCTATAGTTCACAACATCGCCGTCTTTGAACTGGAAAACTACGCGAGCAAAATTGATGCTCTTTAAGTCGATGCCTAGCCGCTCAAAGTAAGCAGTGATTTTTTCATTGGCTTCTTCTTCTAACATGACCGGGATCCTTTTATTGGGTTCCACAAAACCTTATCTTGGCTTTTTGGTGATTTCAACAGCAATGATGTGGTGTTCGGCAATACGCAAGATTTAAGGATAAATCTTGATAGTAGGGTAGATTTATCAATGAGATATTGCTGGCTGGCTGTGTTCATAAAATTGCATGCTATTTGGCTGAGGTCGGGCGCTGCTGCACTCGTAAAATAATGGTGACTGGTCACTAAAAAGGCCTACATTTTTGCGATCTTGCAGCCGAAATTTTCCCGAATAGATCCGAAAATATACATAGGTGTATGATTTTAAAGGCAGCCGAACGAAGGTATTGGAAGGTGTTTTTTGAGGATTTCGTGATTATCTATCTGAATTTTAATGATTTTATTTTTTTGATTTATAATGAAAAGTCCTGGATGACTCGAATTTCTATACTCGGCCTTTTACAACATTACGTATTCTTTCCCCCTGGTATCAAGGTATTTGTCCGTCATTTTTACCGACTTATGCCCAAGCAATTTCATAGCAAACTCCTTTCTCCTTCTCATAAAGTCGCCCGGCCAAGCTTCGGGTCTTATGGAACGTTGGCGGCGAATCCTCAAGAACTATTCCTGCCAGATTCCTGGCCGCTACAAATTTTTTGGTCAAGCTATCAGGATTCTGTGAGCCATCCAGGCTGTTTTTCCTGATACCAGAACTGACCATAAAGCCTGTGGCACAGGCTTGCCTGCATCGTTCAATATCCAGACTGCCCGATCTGCAATGACGATGATGGCATGCTGATCTGTGGTGTTCTCGATGTTCTTTATGAGATAGACCGGCGCGCATTTGGCATGCTTCTGCTGCGCTATGTGTAGGGTTCTTCGGATCGGGCTATTGCTCGGCATTATCACGCTACAGCAAAACCACGGCTTATGGTGCGTAGAAATGGGAAGGAAAGCTACCGGGCACTATCGCATATAGCATGCCGAAGGGAGGTAGCAGAAATCCTTTGCGCAGCGAAATACCAAATCTAGCAACCGTTACAAGATGCGTTTATAAAACGTGAAAAAGAAAGGAAATGCAGGAAAATGGTGCAAACGTGTTGACTTTGATGAATCAATGAGTCAGCGTTTCGGTATACGTTGCCGTAATATGTAAGCGCATTTAGACTAAAACCCGCCAATAGTGCGGTTTTTGCGTTTCTGGAGATCAGGAAACTGAGCAGTTGTATCGTGCATGGTACAACAGTCACGAATATCACTAATCCTTTCTTCTTGAGATACTGTTCATCCAAACAGCAGTTAGAGTTAAATAACCAAAGAGGAAAGAACCATGCAAGTAGCTGAAACTCATTATCTGGATAACACTTTCACCTTCAATATCCCTCCTGTTCCATATCGTCGCCGTATTGCAGTTCCACTAATCATGGCGTTAGCTTCAGGAAAGGATGCCAAAGCATCTCATAGGCTTCTTTTTAATGGAGTTTCCGTGGCTTATGTAGAAGCTAACGCTGGGCGTATCAATGCGGTGACAGGAGTGTCGTCTTTCCCCAATGGCAGTGTGATGCCATCATACGGGAACTTTTTCCTACCTGAGTCAGATTGCGATAGCTGGTTTGGCGTTATTGAAGCTAATCAGGCGGCTTCAATTAAGGCTGAAGCCAGTACCAGTAATGGTGGTAAAACACCTAAACACATTACCGTTCATTTGGGTGTGTGATGATGTAATTTTTGCCCCGGCATAGTTCGGTGCTTTTTCATATCTAGCGCCCGGCGTTTGCTGAGCGATACAGCAAACCAGCAAACAAAGGAGCAATTATGAGTGAGCCGACCTCTGGTAATGGGGCGGCGGTTTTCGTCCTGTATTCGAATGACTTGTCCAACTTTAAAAAAGTATGGATGTTCGCCTCCTCGTTCTTGGCCGGGATGTTCTTTGCAGAGTTCTTTGCTGACGTGATCGAGGCTTTCCTTTCCGTGTTGCCGGGAAAACATATTGAAGTAGGGGACACAATCGGGGCGTTAGTGGGTGACGCTGTTGCAGTTTGCTTTCTGATGTACCTCATCGCCAAATCTTCTGATCCGACTGCACTGGACGAAATAACCAGGTGAGGGGGAGATCGTGAATGAATACCTGCTGACGATAAACGCAATTGCTTACGGTGCAACAGCCTTCCGCCTGATGGCTTGTCGCCGAAACGGGGCAACGTATCGCCCTATGGTTACGGTCTTCGCTTGGTTGCTGATAGTGGTCAGCGCATCAGTAACGATCCGCACGCTGACTGGTGACTATCACGTAGCGAACTGGTCGGAAACCCTCATCAACGTTGCTTCATGCATCGCGGTGGTATGGGGGCCGTACGGATACCCCTTACTCAAACGTTTGACTGCCGTCACTCAGGAACGGGCACTGCAAGAACGCCGGGAACATCTGAGCCGACCAATGGTGCGCTATTAACTTAACGCCGCCTCGGCGGCTCCCTAAGCCGTAGTCCCTTACGGCTTTATTATTAAGCGGTTGTAGGTAATGATTTTAAATTAAACATTCTCTTATTAATAAGCAATGATGGTTTTTCTATTGTCTTGAAGCTTAAATACGCTATTGCGCTGGAAATGAGCATTGATATTAATATGTTCATATAAGGTGAGCTAGAATATATGGATGCGACAATTTGTTGAGTAGGAAATGCCCATAGGTATATCCCGTAAGATATGTCATGCTTAATTTTTAATTTTTGTAGCAAACTAATTGATGCAAAGTAAAGTAGTGATACTGTGAAAAACAAATAAAATAAAGCTGTTTTAAGCTTCTCATCATTACATGTAAAGAACAAAAGTAATGATAAACCAGAAATGATAAGTAGTGAGTTTGTTGTAGCTTTGTCTTTTAAAATTGCAATAAGGCACCCTATCGAGAAGAACGGGTAAAGTAGATATATGCTAGGGTCATTTGATTTTGAAATCAGAATGCCTTTGAATGGTGTAAATGGCTCAACGAGTATAGCCAGTGAAACAAGGCCAATGAATATCTTTTTATATGGACCAAAAACCAAACTGAAAAGATAAATCAGTAACAAATAAAAATATGCTTTTATTTCCATAGGTATGGTCCACAGCGAACCATTTACAGCATTTATATTATTGTTTTCAAAAACACCTGGGAGCGTGTATTGCACATCCAATTTTAATGTTCTCAAAACGTATAGCCAAACATCTCTTGATGAAAAATAATCAACAAAGCTAAGGTTGCTTAACCATGGACCAATTAGCAGTGCTGTTATGATAATTGTAACGGCATATGCTGGGTACACTCTGAAAAAACGAGATCCAATATAATTAAGTATTTTGCCATTGGATAAAATGCTATTGGTAACAAGTAGTCCACTAATTAAAAAGAATGTCTTTACAGCAACTCCGCCAAATGAAACATAACTCAATAAAGTTAACTTGTATAGAATGTCATTTTCGCCAATAGCAGGAGAAATGACAAATGCATGAGAGTAGATTACGAAATACGCGCATAATACTCTAATTAAGTCGAGGTTGTTATTACCCCTATTTAAAAACTGGCCAATAGTGTTTGAGGTCATTAAAAGTATACTCATAGCATTTTTATACAAGTAATATTATCACCTGAAAAGCCTAAAAGAAACAGCCGCTGCGATGAGCTGTGATTTACCTCTTCTTTGGTGGCTCCCCGAAATCGTAGTCTTTTATGGCTTCGAATACTTCTTCAAAGCTGCTCAGTGGTTCAAGGATCGCCCGGCGCCACTCTCTCTGATAATGTACATCCAGCCAATACTGACCTTCTTCATCTAGCCACACGGCAAACGATTGACTTGAGTCACGATCGGGAGCCGGGTAAGCCTCGTTTTCGTTCATGAAGAAAATGGTTTGCCCCATAATGGTTACTCTACGCATGTGCATTTTCCGACCGATTTTGCATTAGCAAATGGTAGACCACAAGCAGTTGTGCCATGGTAATGGTGACCGGTCATGATATAGGTGTTGAATTTTGCGGTTTTTGGTGCCGAATTTTTTCCGAATTGAAACGAGAAATCTGGTAGGTATCTGAAATTAAAGGATGGAAAACGAAGGTACTGATAGGTTTATTTTGGGGGATTTTGGAGTTATCACATTGAATTTAAATGATTTATTGATAAACTGACACATAAAGGAATCGTGCTCGGTCTTTTTTTATTTTTCTGATTTATAACGGTTTTTAACTGCATCGCGAAAACCGCCAACCCTCTCCCCGAACACATCTTAGGTAACATTAACGTTCCCACAGGGAGAGGGAGCTAGTCCGCAGTTGCGGGCTGGAACTGTATTAACATGTAGCACGTACTGTCCCTGATCTGTAAAGGGAGAGGGCTAGGGTGAGGGGGACGATCATTGATGCTGTATTGACCACAATCCCCTTCAAACCCCCACCCAACACCGCTATACTGTATAAAAAATCAGTATGGAGAGTACGATTGACCAGACGTTCTGCCGCACCAAGGCTTGAGTTTGAAGCAGAAGCTATCTACCAATACCCGGAACACCTACGCCAATGGCTGGAAGGCTTGCCCCCTTTACCTGGGGTGTACCTGTTCCACGGTGAAAGCGAGACCATGCCGCTCTACATCGGTAAGAGCGTGAACCTTCGCAGCCGGGTGCTTTCACATTTGCGCACCCCGGACGAAGCGGCCATGCTGCGCCAGGCGAGGCGTATCACTTTTATCAGAACGGCGGGTGAAGTTGGGGCCTTGTTATTGGAAGCGCAACTGATTAAACAGCAGCAGCCGCTGTTCAATAAACGCCTGCGCCGCAACAAGCAGCTGTGTGCACTGCAACTCAGTGATGATAAACCCACGGTGGTTTATGCCAAAGAGGTTGATTTTGCCCGGCACGCCGGATTGTTTGGGCTGTTCGCCAACCGGCGAGCAGCATTACAGGCGTTGCAGTCTATCGCCGACCAACATCAACTCTGCTATGGGCTGTTAGGACTTGAACCGTTGAGCCGGGGTCGCCCATGTTTTCGCTCGGCACTGAAGCGGTGCGCCGGTGCTTGTTCTGGCAAAGAAAGTTTGGCCGATCATCAGCAGCGTCTGATTTCAGCACTAGAGCAAAGCCGCGTGGTGTGCTGGCCGTGGCGTGGCCCGATCGCCTTGCGAGAGCAGGGGGCTGATATGGCGCAGTACCATATTATTCACCACTGGTTATGGCTGGGTGCAGTAGATAGCCTGGATGAAGCGAGGGAGTTAATGATTGCTGCGCCGGGCTTTGATAGCGATGGCTATAAAATTTTATGCAAACCCGTGATCGGCGGAGAGTACGAGATTATCGATCTCTACGAAAAAACCTGAGTTAACGTCTTCGCACCAGCCAGAAGGATTGCGCGAGTGCCTGCATCAAAGGCGGACGCCAGAACCGATACCAATAGTGGCCGTTGAACGCCCCGAACTACCGCCAGAACCAGAAACACTGACTGAAGTGCATCCTGCCAGCAGGATGACTAAAAGGGTACCTGCAATAATTTTCATAAAGCCCGCCTGGTTAGCCCTGCAACACATGAATCAACTTAGCACAAAACCAACTCTAAGATGAATCCATATTGCTCGGTAGTCAGGGGAGGGCTAGATTGATCGGGTATCCCCCTCATTGAGGTTAGTTAAAATGCTCAAGCATCGCTGTTCTGCCCTCGCACTTGCGTTGGTCGTGTTCACTTCCTCAGCCTCCGTTATGGCCAATCCAGGGAATGGTAATGGTAATGGTAATGGAGGTGGGCATGGTAATTCCGCTAACCATGGCGACAATCATGGGAAGGGTAATTCAGGCAAAGACCATTCAGACAAAGGCAAAAAAGCCAAGAGCGGTCATGATGATCTGGTTACCGTGGATATCAATTATGACCGTGTCCGGCCCCTGGCGGTAAACTATGGATTAACCGGGTATCAATCTTTACCTCCCGGCATTGCCAAGAACCTGGCACGGGGCAAGCCATTGCCGCCAGGGATCGCCAAGAAAATGGTGCCTGCTTCAATGCTGGGACAACTGCCATCTTATCCTGGCTATGAATGGCGTATCGCCGGGAATGATTTAGTCCTGGTGGCCTTAAGCACGGCTATTGTTGCCTCTGTCATCAATGGGGTATTTGACTAGCTACTGGCCAGCTCTGGGTAATTATTTCAACGATAGTTACCCAATAAATCAATGGTTACATGTCGGCGGCCCCTATCTTAGCCGATGATGAGTATTGGCAGAGAGGCCAACTTTCTTTCCTTACCGATCATAGCCATATCATTCATGGTGAAAATCTCTCTTCCTCCCACCATTCGGCATATCTATACTGTATAAAAACACAGTATAGAGACATGTCCGATGAAACACTTTGTTCCAACACCAACCCCAGAGAAATTGTACCTGCCACTGTTTTCCGATCGGGTGCCTGCTGGCTTCCCAAGCCCGGCGCAGGACTACGTCCATGCCAGGATCGATCTCAACGAATATTGCATCAGCCACCCGAATGCCACTTATTTTCTCTACGCCTCCGGTGAAAGCATGTTGGAGGCGGGCATTACTGATGGCTCGATGCTGGTGGTCGATTGCAGCATTGGGGCCGAACATGGCGATATCGTGATCGCCAGCATTGGCGGGGAGTTCACGGTAAAGCGGTTATGTCTGCGGCCAATCGTGCAGCTCGAACCGATGAACCCCAACTACCAGCCAATCCCGCTACATGATGGCGCTGAAGATTTAGATATCGTCGGCGTCGTGGTGTCGACTATTACGAGGCTGAAGTAATGTACGCGCTGGCCGATGTGAACAACTTTTATGCCAGCTGTGAAATGCTGTGGCGGCCCGATCTGCGTGGCCGCCCGGTGGTGGTGTTATCAAACAATGATGGCTGCGTGGTGGCCCGTAACCAAGAGGCCAAAAAATTGGGGATGGCGATGACCGGGCCGTATTTCAAGGTCAAGCAGCAGTTGGAACGGGCGGGAGGCGTCGCTTTTAGCAGTAACTACGAGCTGTATGCCGATATGTCAGCTCGGGTGATGACGGCATTGGAAGCGTTGGTCCCCCGCGTTGAGATCTATTCTATCGATGAAAGCTTTCTCGATCTCTCCTCGGTGCCTAATTGCGGCAATCTGGAGCTGTTTGGGCGGCAGATCCGGGACAAAGTGCGGAGCGAGACGAGGCTAAAGATCGGGGTCGGGATTGCGCAAACCAAAACGCTGGCCAAGCTGGCAAATTTTGCCGCCAAAAGATGGGTGAAACAAACCAACGGCGTGGTCGACCTTTCCAGCCTGGAGCGGCAGCGTAAGCTGATGAATAAGGTGCCGGTAGAGGAAGTCTGGGGCATTGGGCGGCGGATAGCAAAAAAGCTGAACGCGATGGGCATAGAAAGTGCGCTGCAACTGGCTGATGCCAGTACCACCATGATACGTAAACGCTTCAGTGTGGTGGTCGAACGTACGGTACGGGAACTGTGTGGTGAGCCTTGCCTTGAGCTGGAAGAGTTTGCGCCAACCAAGCAGCAGATTATCAGCAGCCGCAGCTTTGGTGAGCGCATCACCGAGTATGAACATATGCATCAGGCGATTTGTTTATATGCCACACGAGCGGCAGAAAAGCTGAGGGCAGAACGGCAGTATTGTCGGCACGTCAGCGCCTGGATCAAAACCAGCCCGTTCGCCACTCACGAGGCCTATTACGGCAATTCGGCCAGCGTAAAATTGAATACGCCAACGCAAGACACCCGCGATATTATTGCCGCCGCGATGCGCTGTCTGGATGCCATTTGGCAACCCGGTCATCGCTTCGATAAGGGTGGCGTGATGCTGCAGGATTTTTTCAGCCAGGGTGTGGCACAGCTCGACATGTTCGATGAATATCAGCCTCGGCATGGCAGTGAAGAGTTAATGAAGGTGATGGACTCCATCAATAACTCGGGCCGGGCCAAGCTGTGGTTTGCTGGTCAGGGAACGCAGCAGGTGTGGTCGATGAAGCGTGAACTGCTGTCACCGGCTTATACCACCAGGCTGAGTGATTTGCCCCGTGCTCGGGTATACTGAGCGGCGCTTTTCCCTGACCACTACGTCATAATGTGGTGGTTAATGTATTCACAGGTTTGATCCTTTCCCGGACGAAGGGCGGGTCTTGCCTTTTATCTCGGGAACCGCCATTTTCTACAACTATATCGATCCGGTGCTGCATAACTCGACTCAGGATGGCTTTCAGCTCGTGTTCAACGTTGTGGGGCACCAGTTTGAAGGATAGTTGCTGCGTTCGGCCCCTCACACGGTTAAAGATCATATCTACCAAAAATCCCAGCGATTTATCCGTCGGCATCAGCGTCCTGCCATTGACAGCACAACGGTAACAGAAGGAATCCTTATCATTAAGTGGGTAATCTTTAATTAAGCAGAACAAACACTGCGAATTAAATCAGGTGGAACATCAGTTTCACTGTGCTCTCTTATTAGGATAAGGATATTTATCATGAATAATACCGTCAATGGAACCATCAACTTTGCTGGACAAATCGTTGCCCAAACCATGGGGATTGAAGAGGGTGGCATTATTGTACAGCGGCCACGCAATGCAGGCCTCACCGTCAGCGTTAACGGCAGCGAAACGCAAAATGGTTACGTGCAGCTTGGTGCAGTAAGCGAAGTGCAGCTGGCAAATCCTGGCGACAGGGCCATGCCACACCAATTTAACATCCGCGTTGCAGGTATCCCGGAGCAATATACTCACGCCTTGGTGTTTTTTGAGGGGGGTGCCACGGTTGATGCTGCCACCGGCGGCCTGATTAATATGGCGGAAGCGGGTAACGTGCAGATCCAACTGCGTAACCAGCAAGGCGATATTGTCCAGGCAGGGAGTCACTCTCAACTGGTCAGTTCGGCGTTTGTCCCGGTGATGGATGGTGAGGTTTATGCCTCCTTTGCCGCAAACTTCTGCAGTACCGGCCGCGCAACGCCGGGTAATGTGGCGAGCAAGGTTGACTACACGCTCTATTTATTTGAGCTGGCTGCCTGATTGATCAATAGCGATCTCTAACCCACCGCTCGGTGGGTTTTAGTCTGCTGACAACATGCTGCGCCCGTCTGGAAAATCAGCGGATAAGGCAATATCGGATCTGCATTTATTGCCCAGCCAAACCATCAGCTTTCACCCAGCCCGTGGTTTTATCGCCGGTTTTGGGGTGAAGATAACTCACAAACAAAAATCCCTTATAAGCCTGCCCGTGCATGGCGGTCACGCTATCGCCATTGACGACAAATTTCCCACCCTCATCCTGGCAGAGCTTATCCGGCGAGTCGTAAAAATAGAGTTTCTTGTTCTTCACCAGAAACCTCGCCGTAGGCGAGGCCGTTTTGCTTATTGCGGATTCGGCGCTGGCCTGCGCATCGTGGCAAACCTCGTCGAGCGGGGCCAGACGGTCAACGTTGATCCAGCCGGAGGCATTGCCATAACCGACTAACAGATAGCCATTGTTCTCGCCTTCGACGGGTTCAAGCGCGGCATAACCCACCACTTGCACTTTGTCATCCGGGATCACAAATTGAGACTCATTGACGCACTGCTCGGTGGGGGCAACGTGAAAATAAGCCCGTCCTTTACCACGCACCACATATTTAGGGGAATCGGCAATGATTGGGCCTAATTTCATCTGGTCCAAAATGGCCGCGCAGCGCTGCTCCTTCTGTAGGCATTGCTGATATTGTTTGCCGTACTGTGGATTAAAGGTGAGTTGCAGCGGATGCTGTTCGTCGGCGCTGTTATCCAGTAGCTGGCCGGTTTGCGGATCGTACATGACCCAACCAAGATGTCCGGCCCCTGGCGAATCGGGTGAGGTTGACTTGCGGCGGTCGAACAGTTGAATGGCCTGTATGCCGTTGGCCCGTGGTTCAATATTGATTTCCAGCTTGTTCGCTGGCACTTTCTCCGCCCGGATCAGCGCCTGATTGCTGCTGGCTAACAGCTTGATCAACGGAGCCTGACAGTCAAACAGCGAAGCAGGCCGGTCAGGGGTAAAACCTGGGCCCACTGGCGTCACGGCCTGTAGCGCTGTCCAGGGCGCAAGCAGCACTATTCCAACTACGGCTAATGTGGCGAGCTTCTCCATTTCTATCCTATCTACGGTGAGGCAGCATACCTGCCGGCCGCTATCATACCCGGCCAGCAGTGAGTTATGCCACACCGGCTACCCGCAACAGTGCCGTCACTGCCGCCGCAGCCAGCAACACCACGATTAACGGCGTTTTCCGCCAGGCTAATAATGCTCCCACGGCCACACCGCCTAAACGGGCATAACCAGCAAAGTGTTGCCCTTCGAACAGCGTCGCGATCACCGCTACGGCGAGCAGCAACGTGGTGGCAGAGTCGGCGAGCAAGGCCTGAACCCGATCAGAAAAGCTCAGGCTGCGGCCCAGCAGGAAACCGGCAAAGCGAAACGCAAAGGTGCCGCTGGCCAGAAGCAGAATGCCGATGATGAGTGTTTGGTTATCCATTATTTTTCTCGCTTTCTGATCAGTAAACCCAACAGTGAAAACAGCACTGGCATGCCAATCGGTACCAAGGGCACGCTAGCCAGGGCAATCAGGGTGCCGGAGCAGGCGGAAATACAGGTGCGCAGTTTTTTCAGCGAACCGACAATCAAGGCCAGCAAAATGGTGGGGAACACGGCGTCCAGCCCGATGGCATTGATATCGGGAATAAAGCTGCCGATGGTACCGCCAATCAACACGCCCAACGGCCAGCAGGCGGCAATCTCCAGCCCACAGAGCCAGTAGGCCGCCCGTTTTTTGGCCAACGTCGGTTGGGAAATGCCGAACACCACGCTTTCATCATTCATGATATGGCAACCCAATAACTTAAAGCGGCTGCGCTCGATCACCTCTTTCACTGCCATACCGAACGGCAGGTGGCGTGCATTTACCAGCAGCCCGGCTGCCGCCGCAGCGAAGGGGCTACCACCGCTGGCGACGATGCCGATAAACAGAAATTCAGAGGCGCCCGCCAACACCAGCAACGACAGCATCAGCGGGACCCAGAGCTCGAAACCCAGGCCGGTCGCCAGCGAACCATAGGAGATCCCCACGATGCCGTCCGCCAGGCAGACCAGCGCGATCCCTTTGATCACGCCCTTATCGAGCGAGGGGAAAAAGTTTTTAGCCATACTATTTTTCTCACTGCCTTTCTCAAAACGAACGGTTGTTCTATTATAATGAACACTTCAATCTCGATTTACAAGTCGAACGATCGTTCGTTATAAAGTGAGTTACGCGGCCTATGAAACAACCCATCAATATCATTGCGGAAGCTCTGGTGCGCGAACGCCAGCGTACAGGCCTCTCGTTGGCAGAAATTGCTCGCCGGGCAGGAATTGCCAAATCAACGCTGTCTCAACTGGAAGCGGGGAATGGTAATCCGAGCCTGGAAACGTTGTGGGCACTCTGCGTTGCGCTGGATATCCCCTTTGCGCGTTTGATGGAGCCGCAGCAGAGTAAAACGCAGGTGATCCGGCGTGGGGAAGGGGCGGCTGTGGTGTCGGAAGTGGCTAACTATACGGCGGTGCTGTTGGCAACCTGTCCGCCTGGCGCACGGCGAGATATCTATCTGCTGACGACCCAGCCGGGAGCCGACCGTCTTTCTCATCCGCACCCGTTAGGCTCGGTGGAACACATCGTCATCACCCAAGGGCGTGCCTTGGTCGGGCTGGTGGAAGGGCCTGCCGAGCTGAATGCCGGGGATTATATTTGCTACCCAGCCGACCGGCCGCACATCTTCCGCGCCCTGGAGCCGGATACGCTGGCCGTGCTGGTCTCAGAACAAAACTAACATCCCCATCACTCTAACTCTCTCCCAGAAGGGAGAGGGAACCGAATGTTGACTACGGCGTTCTGCCTTATACCTCCAGACTGACTTCCGTTCTTACCTACAACACCGTACCCGCTCCCTCTCCCTTAAACAGCTGTTTATGGGATCCCCCGATTTTACAATGGGAGAGGGCTGGGGTGAGGGGGAGCAGCGGTCACTTTACGTCCATTTGTTAGATCCCTGTCATGTTTTTGTTATTTGCTCATTCCAAAACACACGTTTCGCTTGTTTGGGTTAAAAAATTTCACTAGTCTCTTTTTTGAAATAAACGTTTGATATCTGTGTGGGATGTTTAACAGTCACATCAGGAGTTCATTTCAATGCATTGTTTTAATGATTATTTTTAATTATCCCTAAGCATCTCATAACCAGTATTAACTGATGAGATACCGCGCGGAACAGGGTTTTAAGACGATAATAACGAGCGGGTTGTTGTTTGAATGTAAAAAATATTTTTCATTAGTCGTCAAATCAACAGGCCTCTTCATTCTAACAATTAAAGGGTACAGAACATGAAGCTGAAGAAATTGATCGTCACCTCGCTACTGATGTGCATGCTGCCAGCCTCGGTGTTAGCCAAAGATATCAAGATCGGCGTGTCGATGGCCTACTTTGATGACAACTTCCTGACCATCCTGCGCCAATCCATGCAAAACAAAATGAAGCAGGAAGGTAACGTCAGCGGCCAGTTTGAAGATGCCAAAGGCGATATCGCGCAGCAGATCCAGCAGATAGAGAACTTTGTCAGCCAAGGGGTCGACGCTATCATCCTTAACCCGGTAGATACCCAGGGCGTCAAGCCAATGATCAAGCTGGCGGAGAACGCCCATATTCCACTGGTGTTCGTCAACCGTCGGCCAGAGGCCACAATGCCAGCCGGTATGGCCTACGTAGGTTCAGACTCCAAACTGGCGGGCAAGCTGCAGATGGAAGAGCTGGCCAAGCTGATGAACGGCAAGGGCAATGTGATGATCCTGCTCGGCGAGCTTTCCAGTGAAGCCACCCGTGATCGGACTCGCGGCGTTGAGGAAGTGGTGGCCCAGTATCCGAATATTCATATCATCGATAAGCAAACCGCCAAGTTTTTCCGCAAAGAGGCGGTTGATGTGACGACCGACTGGATCCTCTCCGGCCAGCAGATTGATGCCATCGCTTCCAACAACGATGAAATGGCGATCGGTGCCATTCTGGCGCTGAAGCAGGCGAAGAAAACCGGTGTGCTGGTAGCGGGAGTGGACGGTACGCCAGATGCCCTGGAGTTTATCAAGAAGGGAGATTTGAGCCTCAGCATCTTCCAGGATGCCAAAGGTCAGGGGGAGGGCGCCGTGCAAACCGCCATTCAACTGGTCAAGGGCGAGAAGGTTGAAAGCAGCGTCATGATCCCTTACCAACTGATCACCAAAGCCAATTACCAGGACTTTGCCGACAAGAATAAAAAGTAATGACCAACCGGCCCCTTGCCCAACGGTACGGGGCATCGTTCACAGCGATCGGCAGGATAACGGCGGAGGTTATCAGTATGTATCCTTATGTGTTGGAGGCGGAAGGCATCAGCAAGCAGTTCCCGGGCGTTAAGGCGTTGGATAACGTGTCGCTCAAGATCAAACCGGGCAGCGTACATGCGTTAATGGGGGAAAACGGTGCCGGTAAATCGACGTTGATGAAGTGCTTAATCGGTATTTATCGGCCCGATGCCGGCACCATCAAGGTCAAAGGGCAGCCGGTGACGTTTAACGATACGCAGGCGGCCTTGCACTCGGGCATCTCGATGATCCACCAGGAACTGAACCTGGTGCCGCATATGACGGTGGCAGAAAATATCTGGCTGGGGCGTGAACCCGCCAAGCTGGGTTTTGTAAACCACGAGGAATTAAACCGTAAAACCCGCGAACTGTTGGCGCATCTCAAGATTAAATTAGACCCGGAAACCCAACTGGGCACGCTGAGCATCGCCAACCAACAGATGGTCGAGATTGCCAAGGCGGTGTCTTATAACGCCGACGTATTGATCATGGATGAGCCGACCTCGGCATTAACGGAAGGGGAAGTGGTGCATCTGTTTGCGATCATTCGTGAACTGAAGCAGCAGGGCAAAGGCATTATCTATATCAGCCACAAAATGGATGAGATCTTTGCCATCACCGACGAGGTCAGCATCTTCCGTGATGGCACCTCGATCGCCAGTGATAAAACCGAAAACCTGACCAAACAGTCGCTGATCACCATGATGGTGGGGCGCGAGCTGACCCAGATGTTCCCCAAGTTTAATAACAATATCGGTGAAGAGGTGTTGCGTGTGGCCGGGTTGCGGCGCAGCGGTTGGTTCCACGATATCTCCTTTGCGGTTAAGCGTGGGGAAATTCTCGGGGTTGCTGGGCTGGTGGGAGCTGGGCGCAGCGAAGTGATGGAGAGCCTGTTTGGCATGCATCCGGCTGAGGGGGGCGAGATTTATATTGAAGGCTTGCCGGTAAAAATAGGTTCCCCCTCCAAAGCCATCGAGCAAGGGCTGGCATTCCTGACCGAAGACCGTAAAAAGTCTGGTCTGTTTCTGGTGCTGTCGGTGGTGGAGAACATGAGTATCGTCAACCTTTCCGCCTATACCAGCAAAAACGGGTTTGTCAGCCAGACGCAAATGGCCAAAGACTGCATGGAGCAAATCAGCAAACTCAATATTAAAACCCCGACGATGGACCAGATTATCAATAACCTCAGCGGCGGCAATCAGCAGAAGGTCTTGATTGCCCGCTGGCTATTGGCGCAGCCGAAGGTCCTGATCCTGGATGAACCCACGCGCGGTATCGACGTGGGGGCCAAGGCAGAAATTTATCGCCTGATCAGCGAATTGGCGCACCGCGGCGTCGCCATTATTTTGGTTTCGTCTGAACTGCCGGAAATACTCGGCATGAGCGATCGCGTCATGGTGATGCACGCCGGACGCATTACGGGGATCCTGGATAAAGATGAAGCAGACCAGGAAAAAATCATGGCGTTGGCCTCGGAATAACGCAAAGGTAAAACACAATGAATAACGTCAAAGTGGAAACTCAGCCAGTCAAAGTCTCGCCGTTTGCCGGTTTCAGCGGCAAGTTGCCGAAAGATACCGGCATCTTTATCGTCATGATCGGTATCGCGCTGATTTTTGAAATGCTGGGCTGGTACGTGCGCGATCAGTCATTCCTGCTTAACCCGAACCGCCTGCTGTTGATCGTTTTGCAGGTGGCGATTATCGGCATCATTGCTGTTGGTGTAACTCAGGTCATTATTACCACCGGTATCGATCTCTCATCTGGCTCGTTGATTGCCCTGACGGCGGTGGTGGCGGCCAGCCTGGCGCAAACCTCCGAAAGCATTTCGCCAATGTATCCGGGCCTGCTGGACCTGCCCGCCGCGATCCCCATCGGGGCCGGGATTGGGGTGGGTATTATTTGCGGATTTATCAACGGGTTCTTGATCACTCGCACCGGTATTCCGCCGTTTATCGCCACCTTGGGGATGATGGTTTCTGCCCGTGGTTTGGCGCAGTATTACACCAAAGGTAACCCGGTCAGTTTTCTGTCGGACGGCTTCACCTCGATTGGCCAGGGTGCCATGCCGGTGATTATTTTCCTGGTGGTGGCGGTGATTTTCCATATCGCCCTGAAGCACACCCGTTATGGCAAATACGTGTATGCCATCGGCGGCAATATGACCTCGGCCAGGGTCTCTGGGATCAACGTCAATAAATACCTGGTGACGGTCTACACCATTGCGGGTGGGTTGGCAGGATTAGCGGGCGTGGTGCTGGCGGCACGAGTCAGTAGCGGGCAGTCGAGCATGGGGGTGTCTTATGAGTTGGACGCCATTGCCGCCGCGGTCATCGGTGGCAGTAGCCTGATGGGCGGAGTGGGGCGCATTACCGGCACGCTGATCGGCGCGGTGATCCTCGGCCTGATCAAAAGTGGCTTTACCTTTATTGGCGTGGATTCCTACATTCAGGACATTATCAAAGGCATGATCATCGTGGCCGCCGTGGCTATCGATATGCGCCGTAACCGCAAGAAGCAGTGATCCTCGCCTTGGCCGCCGGAGTAGTGACCGGCGGTTTGGCCTGGTGGGCAGGTTTATGCATCGCTGCCATTGATACGCCGGGCCAGTTCGTAACGCGCGCTCCAGTATTGGTTATCCAGGCTGGAAACGGTGACGCCCATACTGGTAGAGGCGTGAACAAACTCACCCTCCCCGATATAAACGCCGACGTGGCGCTGACGGGATGAGGTTTTGAAAAACACCAGATCGCCTGTGTTTAACTCGCTTTTGGCTACGCGCGAGCCCAGTTTCATTTGTTCACCGGTGCTGCGTGGCAAGCTGACGGCAAATTCATCTTGAAATACGCGCTGCATATAGGCTGAACAGTCGATGCCTTTGCGCGAGTTACCCCCGAATTTGTAACGTACTCCTTCCCATCGGTCATAATGCGACAGGATTTTTTTTAGCTCCTGAGTATTATTGTGGCCGGAACTGGCTGAAGCGGAAAAGCTCATGCAAAACGCTGAGCAAGTGAGAAATACAGCAAAAAATTTAAGCATAAAAGATTTCTGAAAGAGCAACTGAACGTCTATCCCTGTAATGGAGTGGCCGGATCGCCTGACTCATTCCTTCTGAGTGGTGGTAATATACACAGCTGTCGCTCATAAATAAACCAAAAACAGGCTAATTATTGACCATTTCTATGCGGGTTATCGGCTTGTTACTTTTGATAGCGCACCTCTGGTTGGCTGTGGAAACCCGGGAATGACGGGCAATCAAGGAATTAGCAACCGGTGGCAGATTTTGCCAACCAAAATTGCAACATGTCGCTGCTATCGGTTTATCGGATGGGTACAGAGGTGGGATCTCAAATTGAGACGAATCATATTGGTAATTTTATCAATTGCACCATTTTCGCTGAGGGGGAATGTTATTTTTTATCTAATATAATGTTAATTAAATCGAAATAAATTAAGCCTCATCTGTGATGGTTTTCGCATTTAAAACACTCCCCTGCACAATACCACCTGAGAACAGCTCACTCTGCACACAAAATGCATGCCCCAAACTCGTGCCGTACATCCATTATCAGGGGGGTTATCAGGCTGTGCCCTCGAATCGTAGCCATCAGGAATGACAACCTGATCAAGGCCGTACAGGAGTGAGGTTTCATGACCAACTTGAATACTATTTTGCCCGGCGAAAAGGCGCAGACGACTGAAAAACTGATTGATAAAGTTGAAGAGATATTACCCATTGCCCATCTTTTTACCCTGGGGCTTCAGCATGTCCTGGTGATGTATGCGGGGGCGGTTGCCGTCCCATTGATGATCGGCGGCAGCCTGGGGTTGGATAAGCTGCAGATTGCTTATCTGATCAGCTCCGATCTGTTTTGCTGTGGCGTGGTGACGCTATTGCAATGCATCGGGATGGGGCGCTTTGCGGGTATTCGGTTGCCCGTCATCATGTCCGTCACCTTCGCAGCCGTCACGCCGATGTTGGCCATCGGTGCCAACCCCGAAATCGGCCTGACCGGTATCTTTGGTGCCACCATTGCGGCTGGAATTATCACCACGTTGCTGGTGCCGTTGGTAGGCCGTTTGATGCCGCTGTTCCCAACCCTGGTGACGGGGATTGTGATCACTTCCATCGGCCTGAGCATCGTGCGGGTCGGGATAGATTGGGCTGCAGGGGGCAGGGGCAATGCCAACTACGGTAACCCGGCCTATATTGGCGTCTCGTTGCTGGTGCTGATTTTTATTTTGCTAATCACCCGGTTTAGCAAAGGCTTTATCTCTAATATTTCCGTGCTGTTGGGGATTGGCTTCGGTTTTGTGGTGGCGCTGTTGATGGGAGAAGTCAGCTTTTCTGGCCTGGATGATGCCGCCTGGTTTGCCATCGTGCGCCCCTTTGCCTTCGGTTGGCCCACCTTTGATCCTGCGTCGATTATCACTCTGACGATCGTCATGCTGATCGTATTTATTGAATCGATGGGTATGTTTATGGCGCTGGGCGAAATTGTCGGCCGCCCAACCACCAAGCAGGACGTGGTACGCGGGTTGCGTGTTGACGGCCTGGGAACCGTTATCGGCGGTATTTTCAATACGTTCCCGCATACTTCATTCTCCCAGAATATTGGCTTGGTCAGCGTTACTCAGGTGTCCAGCCGCTGGGTATGCGTGATGGCAGGTTTGATTCTGGTACTGTTTGGCCTGATCCCCAAAATGTCTATTCTGGTGGCCTCGATCCCGCAGTTTGTCTTGGGGGGCGCAGGTATCGTGATGTTTGGTATGGTGCTGTCTACCGGCATCAAGATCCTGACCAGGGTCAACTTCAATACCAATCGTTATAATGCCTATATTGTCGCCATCAGCCTGGGGCTTGGCATGATCCCGATCGTAGCGGCTGATTTCTTTACCCAGATGCCAGCGAGCCTGCAACCTTTGCTGCACAGCGGCATTTTGCTTTCTTCGGTGGCGGCGGTGCTGCTGAATCTCTACTTCAATGGCTATCATCCGGAGGAATAACGCTGCCGTTTATTGATTGTCTCCGTTAACAGTGACTTGCCAGCCAGTGGTTATAACAGGTAAAAACATTGTTCGACTTAAAAGGAGTAATCAATGCGGATAACCTTGGCCCAATTTACCTGCCGTGAAGGGGACATTGCCCATAACCTGGCCGCCGTGCTGGCGCAGATTGAACGTTGCAGCGGCCAAACCGACCTGTTGGTGTTGCCAGAAACGCAGCTTACCGGCTTTACCCATCCTGATGGCAATACGGACTACGCGCTGCAACTGCAAGGCCCGGAACTCGCGCAAGTGGTGGCGGCAAGCCAGCGTACGGGGATTGCCGTCGCCGTGGGTTTTCTTGAGCAGGATGGCACGCAACTGTTCAACAGCTCGGTGCTGATCACACCGGAGCAGGGCATCTATCTGCATTATCGCAAAAGCCATTTATGGACCAATGAACGCGCCGAAGCGCAAGCGGGCGATCGCCTGGTCTGCGGGCTGTGGCGGGGGCGGCGTATTGGTTTACTGATCTGCTACGACATCGAATTCCCAGAGGCATCACGAGCGTTGGCTCTGATGGGGTGCGATCTGTTGCTGGTTACCGATGGCAATATGGATCCCTATGGTCACGTGCATCGTAACGCTTTGCTGGCTCGCGCTCAGGATAATCAGATGTTTGTGGCGATGGCCAACCGCGCCGGGCATGGATGTGGGATGCAGTTTGCTGGCGAAAGCCTGGTTGTTGATCCCTTGGGGCGTGAGGTGGCCAGACTGGGGCGCGAGCCGGGAATAGTGCAGGCAGAGCTGGATTTCAGCCTGCTGGAAGCGGCTCGCCGCGAATATCGTTATCTGCAAGACCGGCGTTTGGCACTCAGCGGGGAGACGCAGTGGCAGCAGCGGGATGATGAACAACGTTGGTGGCCGCTAATTCCACGTTAACACCGCTTGCTGAAAGGCCAATGGCTTAGGTAAAGTCATAGACAGATTGGTCACTGTAATTGATAGACTTGCAGCACTCTAAGGAGCCGTACCATGCAATACCTCGCCCTGAGTAAAAGAATCTTGCCATTGGCTGCGCTGCTGGTGCTGTCGTTGCCCACCGCCTGGGCAGCACAAAACGCCCCAGCCCCGATCCCATCGGCGTTAATCGGCAACTGGAGCGTGACCAAGATCATTCCCACCCAAACCGTGGGCTGCTGGGATGAAAAGCAGGCACAGCAGTTGGTCGGTAATAGTATCAACTATAAAGCAGACGGTTTTACCTGGCATGAACAGCACCTGATCAATCAGGGGGCGATCACCACCACGGTAGAGGCGCAAGAGTTTGTGGAAGATAACTCGGGCGATAATTGGTACGTCGATTTCCCAATTTTGGGTATCAGTACGCCTTCGGTGCAGCGTGTCATCATTCAGCATCAGGATGTCACCGTACCGGGGATCACCGATCAGGGGACTGAAGGCGTTCCCGGTGATAACGTGTTGGTGAAAGATCGTAATACGTTGCTCTTCTCCCAATGCGGCGTGTGGTTTGAGGCGCAACGGCAGAAAAAATAGCGAGATGTTAGACGGCGGGGGCGCCGCTGCGCCCCTATGTCGTGAAGCTGCTGGGTATCAGTTCGTTGGTTGGCAATCGG
Source organism: Serratia sp. JSRIV006 (assembly GCF_019968685.1). Classification (NCBI taxonomy): domain Bacteria; kingdom Pseudomonadati; phylum Pseudomonadota; class Gammaproteobacteria; order Enterobacterales; family Yersiniaceae; genus Serratia; species Serratia sp. JSRIV006. The sequence continues at coordinate 3,285,486 of NZ_CP074137.1, read as the reverse complement.
GGATTTCGAGTTTGCGTAACAGCGCGGGAATATCGACGGTATCTATTTTATCGGCTTGCAGATAGCTCAGTGCATAGTCATGCCAAATACCAGACTCCAGGAACAGGATCATCAATTCGCGGTCCAGATGATTTTCATTTGCCATGCTGACCAAGATATTGAGTGCCTCAGATAACAGCTTGCCCGGTTTATAAGGCCGATCGGCGGCCGTCAGGGCTTCAAACACGTCGGCGATCGCCATCATGCGCACCGGAATGCTCATCTGTTGGTGGGTTAACTGGTAAGGGTAGCCTTTACCATCCATGCGTTCATGATGGCCACCGGCAATTACCGCCACGTTGGCCATGGTGCGTGGGAACGGCAGTTTTTCCAACATGATGATAGTCTGTATAATGTGCTCGTTGATTTTATAGCGCTCCTCCTCACTCAGGGTGCCTCTGCGGATACCCAGATTGTAAATCTCCCCGTGGTTATAGAGTAAGGTCGGCTCCTTGAGTTTGAAGTGATAGCTTTCAGGCAGATGGCTTTTCTCGTCGCGGTAGATGATATGTTCTTCTTTATCCGCCAGCAGTGGTTCCTGAGTAGGTAAGGGGACGGCAGGGCGGCGGTTTTTGCGCGCCAATTCTTCCCGTGCCACGCCTGCGGTATCATCCAGAGTGCGGGTCCATTGATATTGTGCGATTTGTTGAATGCGTGCGAGCGCGCTGTCAGACAGGAATTCGCCACCGATATTACACTGGGCAATAAAATAGAAATCTTCATCCAACTGCTGCAGCTCATCGCGTAGCCATTGTTCTTCCTGCTCGGTAGCGGCGATCGTAGCGTGCTTGCGCAGGAAGCTAACCTCTTTATCCCGCTTCAGCACCTCAAAGCGCATCCGCACCTCGTGAATACGGTCGTAAATCATCTCCAGCTTGGTGGCCTTATCCACTATGGCCTCCGGCGTAGTGATTTTCCCGCAGTCGTGCAGCCAGCAGGCGGTGTGCAGTTCCTCCCACTCATTGGCGGAAAGGGTAAAATCGGCGAACGGCCCTTGTTTGGCCTCAACCGCTGCCTTGGCCAGCATCTTGGTAATGACCGGTACGCGCTGGCAATGGCCGCCGGTATAGGCGCTCTTGGCGTCGATCGCTCCGGCGATTAACTGAATAAAGGCTCCCATCAGATGCTTTTGCTCTTGCAGCAGATATTGCGTCTCTATTGCTACCGATAAGCTGCCCACCAGAGCATTAATCAGTTGTACTTTGGCTTGCCCATGTTCCGGACCAGCTTCGGCAGGATTAAGCAGCAGTAAGAACCCCATCAGTTCCCGATCATGCGTTTGCATCGGGACAGCCACATAGTGCAGCGGCAAATGGGAACCAAAGATGGTGTGCAGTTGGCTGGGGATATTCTCGTTGGTAAAGACTCCGGCAACGGTTTTACCCTCCAGGATCTGCCAAAACGCGCTGAAATGTTGTGGATCAAACTGCAACGATGCCACCTCCGAACTGGCCACCTCTTTTCCAGCCCAGTTGCAGGCTATGGGTGAAAAGCAGCCGGGCGTTTTGTCTGACAGGAAAATAATGCCGCCGCTCATGTTCGCGATTTTGCTGGTTTCATTGAGCAAGCCCTGCATCTGCTGCGGGAAATTATCCTTGGCGGATAACAGGCTGCCCATCGAGATAAACTGCTTGAGCGTCAGCTTCATTTTGGACATGGCTTTGTGCAGGTCGTCCACTTCTTCAATCACCGAGCGTTCCTCCGCCCGCTCATCAAAATGCAGATTGCTGATGGCGTCGGCATCCTGGCGCAGGCGGATCAGCGGCCGTGAAATACGTAGGGAGAAATACCAGACCAGCGGCAGGCCGAGCAGCAGCAACGCAAAGGCGATCAGGGTCGAGCGGTTGCGGATGGCGTTGGCATCAGCGGTCAGATAGGCCGAGGGCGTGGCAATCACCAACTGGTAGCCTTGGCTTTGCCCCTTAAGCTCCACAACGGCTCCAAACCAGCTCTGCCCTTGTGCCGTAAATAGGCCGCTTGCGCCGTGATGGGGATCTAGCAACGCTTGCAGTACCGGGATGTGCGCAATGCTGTTGAGTCCATCCTGGCTTTTGGTGTTTTGTGCAGGCAGGCTGGCGATAGCTTCATTGGCAGAGTTAATGATCGCCGCCTGGCTATCCGGCGGTAGGCTTTGTTGAAGAAACAGCGAAAGTGAAGCCAGTGAAACGTCCAAACCGATCACGGCATGGCCATCTGGAGCCTGGATGCTGTAGGTGAAGCCGGTCTCACCGGTGCCTTTGAAGGTATAGAGCGGGGAGGTAATCAGTTGCTGAGTTTTTACTGCCAACTGATACCAGGTACGCTCCCGGGGATCATAATTATTATACGGCACGGTTTTTACCGCCATAACCTGCTGTTTACCGTCCAAAAAGATATTCTGAGCCTGGGGCGAGGTCTCTAAAAAGCGGTAGCTTTGCGCCAGCCATTCGGCATCTTCCGGCGCATTAAATAAAGCTCGGTTGGCTGGGGTGAGGCGGCGTAGTATAAAGAAATCGCCGTTGGGGTAAGCGCTGTATACCGCATTGGCATAATCATTTTGCTTGAGTATCTCGATCAGCGGGCCGATAAATGCCATGCGTTGCTCGAGGGTGGTGGCTTCTGTTATTGGCATACGTGCCAACATCTTCGCCGACATTTTCATGCTGCGGGTCACGGAGTCCAGCTCCGCAGCAATGGCTTCGCCGGTTTTTTGATACTGCCGGTTGGTGCTGGTCTCGGTCAGTTTGCTGAGTTGGCTGTGGCTAAAAAGCACGATTACGCTGCCGATGGAGACAATCAGCAAGGTAAACAGCGCGGCAATCTGGATATGTAGCGGATAGCGGCTTCTTAAACCTGTGATCTTTCCTGCCATAGTGTCCACCTTGGATGCCAATTTTTAGCTTTTTTAAATTATAGACGAAGCAGGGGGGATCTGATTGGTGGCGTAGTAAGGCTATTGAGTTGAATTTAAGGTGAAATTTTTTGTTTCGTAGCTAAATAAACCAATACGTTATTAAAAAATAAAGCTTTATGAATCAACGGCGACAAAGATAACACTTTTGTCGCGCGGGCGTTGTTCCTGAAACCCTTGAGGCTGTTACTTAACACCAAGCTTCTCCCTCAACAGTGGCATGTAGCTATCGATGTTATAAGTTTTATCCCCGGTGATGCTGGCGCAGGCGTTATGAGCATAAATAAAATAGCTTACGCCAACGCTTAGGCCTAAATCATTAAGATCGGGCTTTTGGGGGTCTAAAAGACTGTAGCTTTCTGGGATTAAGTGAGTGAAAACATCTTCTGATCCGATATTTAAGACTTCTCTAACAATAATAGACTTGCCCATGGCGAGGTCTAAAGGTGCTCTAGATTTAACAGTGTCATATTGCTCACTCATGCATAAGCGGTATTTATCGCATCCAGATAATTTGTTACTCTCACAATAAGCCGTTGACATTTCGGTTAGATTGTCAATATATAAATAAGAGATGTAGTTACTTTTGCACCCAGAGGTGAAAAGTAATAAAAAAAGCATGTGGTTATATTTTTTCAACTTTATTTGACTCCAGCTTAAACATTTCTTCGGCGTTAGCATGTCCGGTATAGGACATGCGAGGTAACACATTTAGTGCCTGATTATAATCAGCACCTGGACAGCTCTCCCAAGGGCCACCCGTGCGAGCGATTAGATTCGCGGAGCTCCCATCCGCAATCGAATAATCAATGTAGATATTATCCCAGCGTTTGACATTGGCGGGTTTGGGGCTTTTTCCCTTCCTGGATACCGGATCAAGCGTTACCAATAGTTCAATCGGAATATCGGGGTTTTCCTGCGCCAATAAAATCGCCCGGTCTCCACCCCAGCTATGACCTACCAGCACGATTTTCTGCCCGGCAGCATGCCATTCTTTCATTAGCGGCGCGACTTTTCCACCGCCATGTTCGGAGTAGGCCACATCCTGTTTGCGCAGGGTGATAACCTTACCACCGTTATCCGTGGTATCTCTGCCATTTTTTTTCTCATAAGGAGCAAAAACAAACTTTAACAAGGGTTGAAAACTTGCGTCCATCGCGCCACCAATAAACACCACTAGTGTCTTTAAACAATTGGCGGTAATCTTACCTTGCTGCTCTTTTACGCTAGGTAAGATAATATAGTCACTCGGGTCGTTATTCTTGTATTTGTAATCAAAACCCGGAAAAATAATTCCATCTGATGCGCACATTATCTTGCCTCCAAATGCTTACGTAACATCAATAGTTCCTTTCTGATGCGTCGCTGAGTGTAGGCCACCAACTCAGCGAGCCGTATGTCTTCCTGATTAATGGGGTTATCAGCAAAATGCACCTTAACCCAAGGATAGAGCGGGTCGTCAAAGACTTTATGGCCCAGGAAGAACTGTAATGCCAGGATAACCGCCTGCCCGTGGAACGTGGTGACCCCATGCTCCTGAAACCAATGTTGATCTTGAGCTAATAGGCCGAACATCTGATGTATGGGAACGTACTGCGCCCGCTCAGGGTAAAGTGAGCGTACATAATCCACCACGTGCTGTTCTTCATACATATAGGGCAACTGGGTAAGTTGCAGGGTTTTTAGCCTTTCCAGCGCTGCCAGGTAGAGCTCTAACCGCTCGCCCATGCTTCGTACAAAAACCAGCCCCAACTGCTGATTTAACACGGCCAACTGCCCTGGCTCCTCTGCTGCGGTTGTCAAATAGGGCGCGACGATGTGCTCAAGCTGGAGATCGGTATCAAAATGGCTGCCTAAACTGCAGGCTAAATCAAGGAATTGGCAACGATCGTTAAAACGCTCCAGCCGGTGAGTTTGGCATTTTTCCGTGATGAGGGTAATGAACCGCTGGACCTGTTCATCGCCCAACAGGCGGGTGCGCTTCGGATATTTATCGGTAAAGTAGCGCTGTAGCTGGCTAACCTGCTCGTTCTGGTTTTGCTGCTTTAACTTGGCGAGTTGCGCTTCTTCCAGCGTCACTTTCCCTGTCAGAATTGGGGCTGCCTGGGCGGGTAATTCAATCATCTGTTGCCGGACCCAAAGCGAGCTGAATACCCCCATCAGCTGATTTTGCTGGGACTCGGTGGAGGCCGCCAGGATTAACGGTAGAAACTGGGCGTCCCAATAGCGGAAAAATACCGTCTTCCCATCTGGCAAATTAATCTGCGTCAGGCCCCGTAAATGGTCGAGAATGCGCTGACGCGGCTGTTCACTGACTGCCAGCCATCCCCAGTCCGTTGAGGATGCTTCACTCACCCACGCTAAAAACGGGCTATTAACCGACAGCTCCACCAGATAGGGCATCACTTGGTGCCAATCTTTGTAAGCCGTATAGTGATAAATCCCTTCTGCAACGTGGGAACCATCCAGTTGATAGTAGTGTTTCAATGGCTGCGCATCGCTAACGGTGGACAACACCGCATACAGCCGTTGTCCTGATGCGCAATTGGCCAGCCATTGCTGTAGTTGACTCTCCATATCTTCGTTGCCTCCGGCAAGCTGTCCCGATTAAATCGCGCAACCCTGTTGTTTACATCGCTCACACTCTTCGCAAAATGCTCGCGGTTGTTTAAACGCACTAACCTGTGCAGGATTTAGCGCAAAGGCAGGGACGCTGGCTGGGATAGGAATAACATCGGGCATTCTGCCACCCCATCCTCTGCCGGAGCCCGGGCTGCCGGTACCCACATTGAGCGTGGGGCCGATCGTAACGCCGCTGGGATCGATTTTTATAAAGCTGGAGCCGGCCTTTAAGGTGATCTCCGTACCGGTTTCTATCACTATTTTAGTGCCGGACTTCAGGTGAATTTCCTGTCCAACCTCCGTCAATAAGGCGTTGCTGGCGTTAATGTGGAAATTGCTATTCACGGTCAGGGAATAATCGCTTTCTACCCGGTCACGCTTTTCGCCATTAACCTGCAGAAAATCATTGTGGACAACCTGTTGTCTGCGATCGTTGCCTATCCGCTGGTTCTCATCGTGATCGATACGTGCGCAACTGTCATGCAGCACTTCGGTTGTCATGTTCTTTTGCGCATGCAGATAGAGCTCTTCCTGGCCTTTTTCATCTTCAAAACGCAGTTCGTTAAACCCTTCGCCTTTATGGGTTTGCGAACGGATCGACATCTGGGTTTTGGTGCCCGGCAGCTTGCCCGGGGGCAGGTTGCTGGCGTGATAGGTGCGGCCGATAATTATGGGTTGATCGGGATCGCCATTCTGAAACTCGACGATCACCTCATGGCCAACGCGTGGCACGGCCGACATGCCCCAACGTGGCCCTGCCCAGGGGTGTGATACCCGGATCCAACAGGAACTGCTGTCGTCGGTTCTGCCCGAGCGATCCCAGAGAAAACGGACTTTTACCCGACCGAACTCATCACAAAAGATTTCTTCAGTGGCAGGCCCCGTGACAATGGCGATTTGTGCACCATCAATCCGTGGCTTGGGGAGTAAAGCAGGGCGCCAGGTCTGATCGTGGGGAATAAACGCAAACTGGCTGGTTACGATAGTTCCCGTCCCGCCTGCGTTACTCTCAAGCGCTTGGGGTTGCTGCCCTGAATGGTTAGCCTGGGTGATTTGCCAACGCGTATTGAGCGCCTCCAGAGGATGGTTTTCCAAGGTAAAGCGCACGCCGGGTTGCAGCGCCGGGCAGTTGCTTGCCCCTTCGCCCTGATGAGCATCGTTACGCAGCGCCTGGATGCGCCAGCGGGCAAAAGATTTACCCACCTCGGTGCTTTTGAAACGCCCTGGGAAATCGTAATGAAAGTACTTGCCGGGCTGATGCTCAGTATCGCGGGCGTCATCGCCAAACTCTGCCAACCATAAGGGATCTTTAAAGGTGTAATCTTTCAACAGCACTTCGGCGAGGCGTAAACTTTCCCGGCGCTTAAAGGTGGTGACGCAGGGTTCATCCAACGAGGTCGATGACTGGTCGGGATAATAGGGGAGCGTTGGCCCGTCATGCAGTGCGGCGCAATCATCGGAAAACACCAACGTATGTTTGCCATTTTGGTGCTCAAAGAAATAGTAAATCCCTTCTTCTGCGGCCAGGCGGTTAATAAAATCGAGATCGCTTTCATTATATTGGACGCAAAACTCACGTACGGCATGGGGATAGCGCAACGCGTGGGCATAGTCGCCGATCTTGTTTTCTTTTAACAGAGTTTCCAGGATTTCCAGAAAGTTTTGTTGCTGGAAAATACGTGAACGGTGACCCAACCCGGCTCGCCAGAGCGAGGGACGAATGCTAAATCGATAACGCGTTTGATGAAGTCCGGCATCCCCTTGTTCGAGGGAGGTGACAATGCCATTAACGACTCGCTGTACCTCGGTTTCACGCCAAATCGTCAGCGTGGCGGTATTATCCAGGATTGAACGGAACTCCACGCTGGGCTTGGCGCTAGCCACCTCAAGCTCTAGCGCGAACGGGCTGGAGAATTGTTCATGCAGAGTAAATTCCACCACCACAAAAGCGTCTGCTGGCAGGTTGCCAACGCTTAACGTAAACCTCAGCCCGCTGGCTTGTTTGCTCATCCCTGGCATGCGCTTCCCCCCATTTATTACATGAATATATTCCGCTCAATTACAACAAAAAAACCATAGATATATAAATAATATTAATGTATTGGTGGTGAAATAACAACCAGTGGCGTTTTATAAATGTGATCCAATACGACAATGTGTGATTACGCTAATTGTTGTCCTGCCTGGTTTAGAGCGGATTGGCGTATTACGCCATTTTCATGCGAAATGTCATGGAAACCGATCAAATATAACCACTATATTTACATGGTTATAACCTTACTGACACCTGCCTACGCCAGCCAAGATAAGGAGATAACGTCAACGAAAGCGTGTTTTTTCAGTCAGCCTGTTCGGAAAGGATACCTATGAATCAATTTATCGTTGCGGAATCAGAAGCCTGCATTGGCTGCCGGAGTTGTGAGGTCGCCTGCGTGACCGCACACCATCACGGGGCATACCCAAGCAAGCGCGAATATTTCACCCCAAGAGTCAAGGTTATTCAGGGCACCCATGGCAATACGGCCGTGTTCTGCCACCATTGCGAAGATGCGCCCTGTGCCAATGTTTGTCCTACCGGGGCCATTGAACAAAGTGATACCAGCATCCAGGTCAGCCAGGAGAAATGCATCGGCTGCAAAGCCTGTGCGGTCGCTTGTCCGTTTGGCATGATGACGGTGGTGACCGAAACGGTGCAGCCCGCCAATCATCGCCTGGCCGACAGCTATCAGAAGGTTGAGGCACAGAAATGCGACCTGTGTAGCGAGCTGAACCATGAGCCTGCTTGTGTACGTGCCTGCCCAACCCATGCACTCAGCCTGGTGAACAACCAAACGTTGCTGGACCAGCAGCGAGAAAAGCGGCTACGTGCTGCGGCGCGCGATCACCATAGCCAACTGTTTGGCAGTGCGGCTAATCAGAGCCCGGAAGCGAAAGCCCCGAAGAAATCAACGCCGATCCTTCATCTGCTGCAACAGCCTCGGGCACCTCGCCTGGAAGCCAGCAAAATTCCGCTCGAGTTGCGCAAAACCAGCTTTGCCGAAATCTACCAACCCTTTAATGAGCAACAGATCCAGCAACAGGCCGAACGCTGCCTGAGCTGCGGCAAGCAGAGTATCTGCTCCTGGACCTGTCCGCTGCATAATCAGATCCCTCAGTGGATCAAGCTGGCCAGCCAGGGGCGCATCTGGGAGGCGGCGGAGCTATCGCACCAAACCAGCAGCCTGCCGGAAGTGTGCGGCCGGGTATGCCCACAGGACCGACTGTGTGAGCAATCCTGTACGCTCAATGAGCACGGGGGAGCCGTCACCATCGGCAACATTGAGCGCTACATCACCGAAACGGCCTTTGAGATGGGCTGGCGGCCAGATATGTCGGCGGTGAAAGACAGCGGCAAGCGCGTTGCCATTATCGGCGCGGGTCCGGCGGGGCTGGGCTGTGCCGATATCCTGGTGCGCAATGGCATCAAACCGGTGGTGTTCGATCGCTACCCGGAAATTGGCGGGCTGCTGACCTTCGGCATTCCGGCGTTCAAGCTGAATAAGGACGTGATGGCCAGAAGGCGTGAGATCTTCAGCGATATGGGCGTGGAGTTCCGTTTGAATACCGAGATTGGCAAAGACGTCTCGATGGAAACTCTGCTCAATGATTACGACGCGCTGTTCCTTGGCGTGGGGACCTATAAATCGATGCGTTCCGGCCTGGAAAATGAAGGTGCGCCGGGAGTGTATGACGCCTTGCCATTCTTGATCGCCAATACCCAACAACTGATGGGCTATGCCGAAAACCCGCAAAGCCCTTACGTCAATATGGCGGGCAAGCGGGTGATCGTACTGGGGGGCGGTGATACCGCTATGGACTGCGTCCGTACCTCATTACGTCACGGTGCTGAGCAGGTGATTTGTGCCTATCGGCGTGATGAAAAGAGCATGCCGGGTTCGAAAAAGGAAGTGAAAAATGCGCGGGAAGAGGGCGCAGAATTCATGTTCAACCTGCAACCGCTAAGCATCGTGATCGATGAAGAAGGTAAGGTCAGCGGCATTCAGATGCGGCGAACCGAAATAGGGGCTCCGGACAGCCAGGGTAGGCGGCAGGCGGTCCCTGTTGAGGGTTCGGAACATATCGTACCGGCGGATGCGGTGATCATGGCCTTTGGCTTTAGCCCGCATCGTATGGGCTGGTTGGCAGAACATAACGTCATGCTGGATAGGCAAGGGCGCGTGGTGGCGCCAACGGTGGCGGGTTATCCGTACCAAACCAGTAACCGCAAGATTTTCGCCGGTGGTGACATCGTGCGCGGTGCCGATCTGATCGTGACCGCCATTGCCGAAGGGCGCAAGGCGGCGGAAAGCATCGGTTATTACCTCAATGTGCTCTAACGCGGCTCAAGGAGAGACGGTATGAATCAGTTTGTCATTGCCGATATGAAACAGTGCATTGGCTGCCGCACCTGCGAGATAGCCTGCGTGATGGCGCATCTGGGGGATAATCCGTTGCCGATGACGGCGGAAAACTTCAATCCTCGCTTACGGGTGATGAAAACCCTTAGCGTCAGCGTACCGATGCTGTGCCGCCAGTGTGAAAATGCCCCTTGCCTGAACGCCTGCCCGAACGAGGCCATCTATAACCAGGATGGCAGCGTACATGTGCTCCAGTCGCGTTGTATTGGCTGCAAGAGCTGCATGGTGGCTTGCCCTTATGGTGCGATGGAGGTGGTGGTCAATCAGGGGTATGTCAGCAATGGTGTCGCGTACCAACGGGCTCAGGCGAATAAATGCGATCTGTGTCAGGGGCGCGAAGCGGGGCCAGCCTGTGTCGAGGTGTGTCCAACGGCGGCGTTAACCCTGATCCGGCCAGCAGACCTGCAAGCCATGCAGTTGGAAAAGCAACAGCGCGCGGCCCGTGGCTCTGCACCGAACCTGCGGTAAATTATCCCTTACCTCACTACAACCCATTCTGCGTGATAACCGCGTGGAATGGGTTTTCTTTCATGATCCGCGCGACGTGGCTAAATCAAACGAATATCGCTGCTTTACCTTTGAACGCGATGATCTTTCAGAAATCTTACCACCAGGCTGCATGCTATAATTCGTCGATATTCTGCACGGAACCTCTTTGTTAAGGATAAATGACGATGACCCTCTTCCCAGGATTTAAAACCACGTTGTTGGCGGCCTCGGTGCTGTTGGCCTATACCGGCCTGGCTCAGGCGCAAAACGTCACGCTCAACGACGTGACGGTCTTTATTCGCGGTGCCGAGTTATTCAACAGCAGCAAAGTGACGCTACCGGCGGGGGAAAGCGAAGTCGTCTTTACCAATATTGCCAGCGGGCTGAACGAACAGAGCCTGATGCTTGATGCTGATAACGGCGTGGTCGTGCAATCTTTCAGCATAAAACGCGATTTTCTCACCGAACATGTGTCGCCTGAAGTGGAGCAATTAACCAAGCAGATTGATGATGAGGTGCGTGAGCAAAGCAAACTGAACGTACAGCGGGAAGTGATCCAGGCACAGCTGGCGGTGCTGGAAAGTAACCGGGCGCTGGGTTCGGAGAAAGAGGGCGCTTCCGTTGAGCAGGTTAATCAGATGCTTGAACTGGTGAGTCGCCGCATGAGTGAAGTGCTGCTGGCGGATATCGAGCTTAAAGAGAAGATCGCCGCGATTGACAAAAGCATCGAAAAGCTGAAGAGCCAGTTGGACGAGGCCCAGCAGAAGACTGGCCAAACGGTGAATCAGGTGGTGGTGAAGTTTTACACTGCGAAAGCCGTGACCAGCAACGTTAAGCTGTCTTATGTGATCCCAGATGCAGGTTGGGTGCCGACTTACGATGTGCGGGTCAACAGCATTACCCAGCCGGTCAAGCTGAGCTACAAGGCCAATGTGTTTCAGAACAGCGGCATCAACTGGGATAAGGTCAACCTGACGCTTTCCAGCGGCAACCCAAGCGAAGGGGCGCAGGCGCCGAAGTTGCAACCTTGGTATCTCGATTTTTATCAGGACTACTCAAGTTCCAAGATGGCAATGTCGATACCCAGACCGGCACCGGCTCCCGTTGCTGAGATGGCCGCTGGCGCGGATGCCCAAGAGCTTGATGGCGCAATGGCCAGCAGAGCTAAACGTTCTCTCTCAGATTATGTGGTCACCGATGCTGGCGGAGTGAATACCCGCTTTAGCATTTCCTTGCCTTATAACATTGCCTCCGATGGCAAAGGGCATTCAGTCACCATCAAGGATGTGGACGTTCAGGGCGACTATCGCTACGTGGTGGTGCCGAAAATCGAACCGGATGCCTTCTTGCAGGTACAGTTAAAAGACTGGGAACCGCTTAATTTGTTGCCGGGCAAGTCCAGTATTTTCTTCGAGGGTTCATTTGTCGGCCAGGGGTATATCAATATCGCCGAGGCCAAAGAAACGCTGGATCTGTCATTGGGTCGGGACAAAAAGATTATCGTTAACCGCGAAAATGGCAAGCAGCTGACCTCGAAGGCGGAGTTTTTTGGCAATTCGGTAAGCCAACAGTACTCCTTTGTCACCAGCGTGAAAAATACCCGTAAAGAGCCGATTAAGCTGGTGGTGATGGAACAGATGCCGCTAAGTCGTGATTCGGCGATTACTATCGACGGGCTGAAGTACGACGGTGCCAGCTACGATAAAGACACCGGCAACGTACAGTGGGCAGTGGATTTACCTGCGAATCAGTCCGAGAAATTCACCCTGTCTTATACGGTGAAGTATCCAAAGGATAAGCGCGTTAGCAATTTATAACTTTACCCCTCACCCTAGCCCTCTCCCACAGGGAGAGGGGACCGAACGTGCCACAAATTGGTTACTACATTCGTCCTCAAACCAGCTTGGTTAAAGACTAACTTTGCACCTGAAAATGGCTCCCCTTGGCTACTACATTCGTCCTTATCACCAATCTGCCTAAAGACTGACTTCTGTACCTGAAAATGGCGCTGTACCAGCTCCCTATCCCTGTGGGAGAGGGTTGGGGTGAGGGGCCAGTTCAGCTTCCTCGGTATATTGTTATACCGGAGCTGCCAGGGATTGGCTTTGAAGGTAAATCGGAGCTGATCAAGGTGATACGTGCTTTGGCGGAGTGATTGCGGCGCTGATAGGGCAGCGCCGCGTGGGGATTAAGCAGGTTTAAGACCGGGTTCAATCAGGCTATAGACCTGTTGATTGAGTGCGGGGGCACTTGCCAGTTGCTGGACATGTGCAGCAACATCCGCACGCATCACAAAGCCATGAACTTCCTGCCCCTGAAAACGTTGCGCCTTGCCGGTGGCATTGCCGTTTAGCAGCCCGCCGGGGCGCAAGATGGCGTGATCTAGCGTGCTGGTTTGTAACCAACTTTCCGCCAGCGATTTTTCACGTACCGCCTGGCCAAACCCCGCTTTGGCACGTGGTGACAGAAACGGCCAACCTTCGCCACAGCCCAACGAGGTGACGAGGATCATGCGCGATATCCCGCATTTCTCCGCCGTATCTATCACTGTCCGGTGGGCCAGATAATCCTGTGCTCCTCCCATTGACGAGATGATTGTTGCGTTGGCACCAGCAGCTTCGCAAGCGCGGGTGACCGCAATGGCATCACAAGCGTCACCGAGATAAACCTGTACGCCTTTCTCCCGCAGGCGAGCGGCGGCATCAGGATTACGCACCACCGCAACCACCGGACGCTGTTCCGCCAGCGCAAGTTCCAGAGTCAGCGCGCCGACCCCTTTACCGCCAGCGCCAAAAATCAGCCATGGTTTCATTGTTCACTCCTGTTAGAGGGTGGCTACCGCAATACGCGGCAGATCCAGTTGTTGGAGCAGCTCATCAAGAGACTGCAGAATATTGCTTGCCCAGAAGCGCCCTTCGTTGGTCAGGCGCAGGCAGGTTGAGGCGTCGCGGGTTAACCCCGCCTGATGCCACTGTGCGAGTAGCGGCTTCAACTGCTCTGCATGAGGCGTCAGTTCATCCAGCGGGATGCGCGCGTTTTCCACGCCAGCCTGTAGCGGCTGACGCCACTGGCTTCGGTTACCTGAGGTACGCATCATCATCATCAGCGGTTTGCGACCCGCGGCGATAGAGTCGTGCCAGCTAGTGAGGTTGCGCTCAATCATCCAGGAATAACCGTTGACCGAGCCTCCCGCGCCGGAGCCAAAGGCCAGGCAGTCTGCGCCCTGCTTAATCAGTAGGTTGTACAAATTGCGCTCTCGGGTGGTGCGCGCCCAGTGGCTATTGCTGATACAGCGCCAGCCCGCCTGGTCCATGAAGTCGCAGCCCTGCAAATAGAGATCTCGCCGCTCGGTAGGTGAGGGAACCGAGGTGCGGCCAGTTTCCACTGCCTTACCCAGGAGCGTATTGGGCAGCAGATTGAGGGCGTAGAGATCGACACCGTCCAGCCCGATATCGCGGGCAATCGCCAGATCTTCGCCCCAAACTTTCGCATCCTGACCAGGTAAGCCGAATAGCAAATCGCAGACCACGGCAGCGCGGTCGCGACGAACGAGTCCTTCCATAAACGCAATGGCGCTTGCGCCGTCGGAGGTACGAGCCATTTTTTTACGGATTTTGCTATTAAACGACTGAATACCAATCGAAAAGCGATTGGCTCCGGCATCCAGACAGGCGTCTATCCGCTGATCGTCAAAGTTTAGCACCCGGCCCTCGATGGTGATTTCACAGTCTGGGGCCAACGGCAGGCGTTCGCGTAGTGTGGTGATAATACGTGCCAGATCCCGTGCGGCAAGCGCCGAAGGTGTTCCACCGCCAAAATAGACGGCATGGATTGGCGCAGACTGATGCAGAGGGCTGTCTGCCTCCATTTCTATCTCGCGTAGCAGCGCATTGGTGTAGCGGGTGCAGCTGTCCTCCTCGAAACGGTTTTGGTAAAAGCCGCAGAAGGTGCAGTGGGTGGCACAAAACGGAATGTGTAGATACACCAGCCGCTTGCGGCTGGGCGCGGTCTGGCCGATAACAGTTTGCCAGGTTGGTGCCAGCAGCGGTTTTTCTACGGGGATCGCGCCGCGCAGCGGCATCATGGCTCGACGATCTTTAAACGGCTGATTGCCTGCCAGTGCAAAATGCGGGGTTAAATCCAGCTCAGTGTCATGTTTCAACAGCAAGTTCCTTCAATGGGGCAGAACTGATGGAGGTAGGGATGCTTAGCAACGTAACTATCCAGACCTGTCATAGTTTAACTGAAAATGATTACCATTTGCATTTATATACTGACAATCGTCAGCAGAGTCTATCCAGCCAGCGGCCAATTAAATGCAACGTTGACTTGGGTCAAACTTTTCGGCACCCCGAATTAAATTTTGCTGGCCGACGCGAACAACCATTGCTAACGCTGGAGTTTATATGTACTATCGCCGCGTTTTCCCATTCATTCACTTTGCAAAGGAGGTACATCATGAATTATCAAGCACTGTTTACCCTTTGCGGGTCGTATCCTCAGGCATAATTTCCTGTTCTCCAGGTATTGCTAGGGCTACCGCCCGCCAAATCCAAAAAATGAGATAAAATAGTAATCAGGATTGGTTATGAGCAATACTATTGCCTCCGTTACGCCGCGAGTTTCATTGATCGCGTCGGAACACACCTGGATTGAAGGAAATGCAATCCAACAATTAGAAATTACCGCCAAGCTGCCAGATATGGTGCGCGTGGTCGGGATGCCAGATTTGCATCCTGGCCGTGGCTACCCGGTCGGTGCCGCTTTCTTTTCACAACATCGCTTCTACCCGGCGTTAATCGGTAATGATATCGGTTGCGGTATGTCGCTATGGCAAACAGATTTGCTGGCGATGAAACAGTCGCTGGATAAATTGGAAAAAAAGCTGGGCAATATTAACGGCCCGTTAGAGCAAGAAGAGTTGGGGGATATTCCTCCCGCGCTTGGCGATTATTCTCGGGCATTGGGCACCATTGGCGGCGGTAATCATTTTGCTGAACTGTTACGCATCGACGAAATATATCAGCCGCAGGCCGGTCTCGATAAAAAACGGCTGATGTTGTTGGTGCACAGCGGTTCGCGTGGCTTGGGCCAGCTAATACTGGAACAGCATGTACGCGCTCATGGGCACCATGGCCTGCTGGAAAATACCGATGCGGCCAACGATTATCTGCAACAGCATCAACAGGCACTGGATTTTGCAGGCTTAAACCGGCAACGGATTGCCCAGCGGATATTGCAGCGGTTACGCGCTGCTGGCGATTGCCTGCTGGATATCCATCATAACTTGCTGGAGGCGGCCACTATCGAGGGCGTGTCTGGTTGGCTGCATCGTAAAGGGGCTACGCCGTCGGATGAAGGTCTGGTGGTGATCCCCGGCTCGCGCGGCGATTACAGCTATATCGTCCAACCGCTACCTGCCGCCAGCAGTTTGTATTCACTGGCGCACGGCGCGGGGCGCAAATGGATGCGTTCCGAGTGTAAAGATCGCTTATCAGCGCGTTTCAGCACCGAGCAGTTGGCCAGAACCCGCTTCGGCAGCCGGGTGATTTGCCGCGACCGCCAGCTGATTTATCAGGAAGCGCCAGAAGCCTACAAGCCGATTGATAGCGTAGTGGGAGCCTTGCAGCAGGCCGGATTGGTCACGTTGGTGGCGCGTATGCAGCCGGTGTTGACCTACAAAACCAGCGGGGGGCAGTGATGATCTTATTACAGATTTCTGCCGCCCAGGGGCCGGATGAATGTTGCCTGGCGGTGAGTTTGGCACTGCGCCAGTTTCACAAAGAGGCTCAGGCCATGCAGGTGGAACTGCATGAGGTTGAGCGGGAAGAGGGCCGCCTGCCGGGCACGTTGCGTTCGGTGTTATTGACGCTTAACGGCGAAGCGGCGGAGCCATTGGCCACCAAGTGGTGCGGGACATTGCAGTGGATTTGTGAAAGCCCATGGCGCTCCGGACGCTCCAGAAAGAACTGGTTTATTGGTGCAGCGCGTTTCTCTCCGGCAGCGGTGCCAAAAGAGAGCGAGATCCGCTTTGAGACGTTGAAGTCCTCCGGGCCAGGTGGGCAGCACGTAAATAAATCGGAATCGGCTATTCGCGCCACCCATATCGCTAGCGGCATTAGCGTCAAAGTGCAGACCGAGCGCAGCCAACATGCCAATAAACGTTTGGCGTATTTGCTGATCGCTCACCGTTTGGAACAGCTTGAGCAACAGCAACTGGACGAACAGCGTGCTGAGCGACGGATGTTTCACCATCAAATAGTGCGTGGTTCACCGGTTCGGGTGTTTAAAGGCGAAAGCTTTACGCCGCTCGCTTAATCAATATCGGCCTGATGGGGCAGGCCGGTAACGCTATAAGAAGAAAAGAAATGGAAACACATAAATATGGTCGGACATACCATTATCCGTTCTCACCGGGAACCACCAGTGACGATCGGATCAATAAGCATTATTGGCAAGACATACGGCTAATCCCCTCGCTGATCCATACGGAAAAGCTCGATGGTGAGAATAACTGCCTGAATCGGTATGGCGTATTTGCACGCTCCCATGCGGCACCGACGGTTTCTGCCTGGACGCGCCAGATCCGCCAGCGTTGGCAATTGATTAAAAATGACCTGGGCGATATCGAACTGTTTGGCGAGAACCTGTATGCCACGCATTCGATCGAATATCGTGGCCTGCAACAGGACTTCTATCTATTCGCCGTACGTTGTAAAGACATGTGGCTGAGTTGGCAAGAAGTGCAGTTTTACGCGGCATTATTTGATTTTGCCTGTGTGCCAGAAGTGGTGCAGGACGTGCCGCGCCAGACGGAACAAGAATACCGCTCGGCAATACTGGCGCTGGTGGGGGGAGTAGGGAGTTTTGCGCCGCATGACGTGCATACCGGCTTGCCATGCACCATGGAAGGGATTGTCACCCGCAATGCGGTTGAATTCCCAGTGGCTCAGTTTTCCCATAACGTGTTTAAGTATGTGCGTAAAAACCATGTAAAAACCGATCGCCATTGGAGAGTGAATTGGCAACGAGCGCGTATGGCGTACGAGTATCAGCAGGAGGATAAACCATGTGGTGCTTAAGTGAAGACAAGCAGTGGGGCAGGCTGGCGGATAAATTTCGCTGGGTGGCCGACATGCATCAGGTGCCACAAGATCCTCGCCATCATGCGGAAGGCGATGTGGCAATCCATACCCAGCTCGTGCTGGCGGCACTGACCGAGTCTGCGCAGTTTTTGGCATTGCCAGAGCAACAGCAGGAGCTGGTTTGGGCTGCCGCATTGCTGCACGATGTAGAAAAGCGCAGCACCACGCGGGTTGCAGACGATGGTTCGGTGACCTCACCCAACCACGCTAAACGCGGTGAGCTGACCACGCGCTCGATCCTCTATCGGGATATCGTTACGCCGTTTGAGCTGCGTGAACAGGTTGCGGCCTTGGTGCGTTTTCATGGTTTGCCGTTGTGGATCATGGGGCGACCATCGCCGGAGCGGGCGCTGTTATTAGCGGCCCTACGGTTAGATACACGGTTGCTGGCGATGTTGGCACGGGCAGATGTGTTGGGCCGCGAGTGTGAAGACCAAAACGGCCTGCTGGATAATATCGAGCTGTTCGAACTGTTCTGTCAGGAACAGCAATGCTGGGGGCAAGCGCGTCCTTTTACGAGCGATAACCAGCGTTACCACTATTTGACGCATTCGCAGGCTAGCGTGGATTTTGTTCCCTACGAACAATTTCAGAGCGAAGTGACGTTACTTTGTGCGCTGCCGGGAATGGGTAAAGATCGCTATATCGCACAGGATTGCACTGGGCTTGAGGTCATCAGCCTGGACAACATTCGCCGCCAACACCGGTTGTCTCCTACCGACAAAAACGCGACCGGCTGGGTCGTGCAGCAGGCCAAGTTGCAGGCTAAAACGCTGTTACGGCGGGGCGAACCTTTTGTCTGGAATGCCACCAATATTACCCGGCAGTTGCGTAGCCAACTGGTTGAGTTGTTTATCGCCTATGGCGCAAGGGTGAAGATTGTTTACCTGGAAGTACCGTATGCCCAGTGGCTGCGGCAGAATGCTGAGCGGGAATACAGCGTACCTGCTGAGGCGATGGCGCGGATGCTGAGCAAATTGGAGATCCCGCAGGCGGACGAGGCGCATGAGGTGGAGTTGCGGGTGCAGGACGCAAGCTAGCCCGGGGCTGTTGTCAGATGCCGAGCTACTATGTAGCACATACAGTCCCCTATCCATGTGGATGGGGGACGTCACCGTAGATTAATTCGCGATCACCGTGACCAGCAGCGGTGATTCAAACATCGCCTTCGGCGAAATAACCGACCCCTCCCACGGGATTTGCGTTCCGTAGCGCTCTTTCAGTTTCTGCTGTACGGCAGGAGAGCCAAAGTTAAATTCACGTACTTTTTGCAGCTTGCCGATTTGTATCCCTAGTGCGCGATCATAAATCTTCCACACCAATTCCGAACAATATAGCTTCTCATCCGACCAGGAAAACTGCATGTCGTAGGGCTTCCCGGCAAAGCTTTTAACCTGCTGGCGTATTTTTAACTGTGCGGACGGCGTCATCATTTGCTTGGCGTTCTTGAGGCGTTTAACGACAAAATGCTTTTGCTCTCCCCGATCGATCCAGGCGGCCAGCGGGGTATATTTCACCGTTGATACCGCTTCGAATACGTAAGGCTTGCCATCTCGCAGCACAATGATGCCCATGTGGCTGTAACGTGAGCCGGTTGCCTGCTGTATCGCCAGGCTCTGTGCCGAGCGGGAAGTGTGGAAAATGATGTCACCATCCTGCACCGCAGGTAGCTCGCGAGCTTGGCTGACCAGCACGGTCATCAGGCCGATGGTGAGAAAGAGGATAGCCCACAGGCGTTTGGTAAAAATCACGTTCAATCCCTCGAAGTTAGAATCTGGCCATTTTATCGGGGCTGTGTGAAGTGAGGATGAAGTGGTAGAGCAAAGGAGGGAGGTTGCATTGGCAGTTCTCATGCTTTAATAAAAATAATGATATTTATCAATGGAATAATAACAATTCTATCATTGTGGTTAAAGGGTGCTTAAAGCAGGCCGATAGCTGTTCTATTGATGTTGTCACCTAAATAGGACGAAACCGGATGTTAGGGATCTACCGTATATCGATGAGAATGAAGCTTTTCATTGCTCTGTTTCCACTGCTACTGGCTTTATGCTGGTTTGCCGGGTCGGGTATGAAAACCCGTATCAATATCGAACGTCAGATGGATGTCATCGTTCAGCTAACGGCAATTGCGCGTGGTGCAGGGGATGTCGTGCATGAGCTGCAAAAAGAGCGTGGTATGAGCGCAGGTTACCTGGGCTCTGGCGGTGGGCAGTTTCGCGCTGAACTAGCGGATCAACGTAAACTGACCGATGCGGCTATGGCGAAATTTAGCCAACTGTTATCTAAAACCGATCGCAGCGCATTGGAAGGGATTGATACATCCGCGATTCAGTTATTTAACGACCAAACCCAGTTACTTGGCGAGGTGCGTAATAATGTCAGCAATTTACACACCGTGGCGCCACAAGCCATTGGTTTCTATACTAAGACCATCGCCCAAGTGCTGGATTTTGTCGGCGGTATTGGGCATTTGACGACATCGGGCAAAATCGGCCAAGAATTGTCAGCGTATTACAGCCTGCTTAACCTGAAAGAACAGTCGGGAATAGAGCGGGCATTACTCTCCAGCGTTTTCTCTAGCGATCGTTTTGGTGATGGGCAATTCCGCCAGTTGAGCGATGTGGTGGGAAAACAAGAGGCCTGGCTTTCTGCGACTCGTCGTTTCAGCACCGCGGAGCAGGCGGCGGCGCTTGATGGCGCATTACGTTCTACATCGGCAACTGATGCCCTAAAGTTTCGTGAGATTGCGCTCGATAAAGTCGCAACCGGTGGATTCAAGGTTAATCCTACCGATTGGTTCAAGGCTCAGACTTTGCGCATTGAAGTGCTGCGTCAACTAGAGAATCAAACCGCTGACGCGTTACAAAAGTATGCTGCAGAGTTGTCACGCACGGCACGTAGCGAATGGATGACTTTCCTGTGCATCAGCCTTCTTTCCCTGGCAGTTGCCTTGGCGATAGCCATCGTCGTTGCGCGGAGTATCCATCTGCAACTGCAAGGAACGTTGAAAACGATTGGTGAAATGGAGGGGGATTTGACCCAACGCCTTAGCGTGCCGGGTAGTGATGAGTTGTCAGCACTGAATCATGCCTATAATCAATCCATTGAAAATATTCAGCATATTGTTAAAGAGATTAAATCCGGCTCGGAGATCCTTCACCATGCTAGCAGTGATATTGCTGCTGGCAATCAGGATTTGGCGCAACGTACTGATGAACAGGCAGCATCTATCGTTGAAACTGCGGCCAGCATGGAACAAATGTCCACGGCGATCTCCCAGACTGCAGATAACGCCCGCGAAGCTGAACAACTCACGCTGGCGATGGAGCGCGATGTCATGCAGGCGAATCGCGTGGCGAATGAAGCCAGCCAGAGCATGTCGGAGATCCGTAATTCTAGCGAGCAGATTTCACGTATCGTGGCTTCTATTGACGACATTTCTTTTCAGACCAATTTATTGGCGCTCAATGCTGCGGTAGAAGCCGCTCGAGCTGGCGAGTCCGGAAGGGGATTCGCGGTGGTAGCGAGTGAGGTGCGTAACCTCTCTCAACGTTGTGCTAAAGAGGCGAGCCAGATCCGAGAGCTGATTAATCAAAATATGGAAAAAATTGCGGAAGGCGTCGCCCGGGTTTCGGCTTCCGGGATCGCGCTAAAAGCGGCAGCAGATAACTCTGGGCTGATGAAGCAATATGTTAGCGATATCGCTCAGGCCGCTAACGAACAATCATTGGGGGTGGGGCAGGTTCATCTGGCTTTGAATCAACTTGAACAAGTCACCCAGCAAAATGCGGTTTTGGTTTCCCAAGCGGCCAGTGCCAGCCAGGTACTGGACAACCAAGCGGCAGCAATGACCCAATTAGTGAATCGGTTTATCGTATAATGTTGTTGCAAGGACGGTGGGAGTAATCCCGCCTCCTACTTGATCGTTTGCTCCGTAGCGTATTTTTATTATTCTTGAGACGTCTCCACTTTCCTGCATGCCGTTTACCGTATATTCCCAGATGTCTTTTTGTGTAAGCGGTATGTCGTTTTGTGCTGCCTGGGTGCATACTGTTGCCCTCCCAAAGGAGGTGGGCAAGGCTTTGGCGCTATCTGATAATAAAAAAGGAACAGTGATGGAAAGGCGTAAATTTCTCAAGGGTGCGGCAGCGTTATCTTCTTTTGGGCTGATAAGCCCGGTCTGGTCTGAGTCGCGTAAAACGGACATCCCGGCGTCAACCTGCGTGGACAACAGAAGACGTTTTGTGATGACACAAACGTATCAACTGAAAGCGCCAGCAGGCTCAGAAGGTAAGGCCAATCTGTGGATCCCTGTCCCCCTGGACACCCCCTTCCAGCAACTGAAGCACATTTCTTTTTCTGGGAACTATCAGCAGGCCTACCTCACGGCAAATAATACCTACGCAGCCAAAACGTTGTTTGCTTCCTGGCCGGATTCCAAAGGCCCGATGGAACTGAAAGTGGAAATGCTGATTGAAACCTTGGACTGGGAACCGCTGAAGAGCAACCAACTGGCCGAATGGCACCTCCCGCAAACCGATCTGGTGTTCCCTGCAGAGATACAACCCTATCTTAACGCAACCCCACATATTCCGGTGGATGGGCTAGTGAAAGAAACGGCGTTGAAGATTATAGGCAGTGAGAAATCTCCTTTACAGCAGGCGAGGCTAATTCATGAATGGGTAAGAACCCATATGCATCGCGACGATGCGGTGATTGGCTGCGGGACCGGTGATGTGGGGCAAATCCTTAAGGCCGGCAAGCTGGGCGGGAAATGTACCGATATCAACTCCGTGTTCGTCGCGTTGTGCCGTGCCAGCGGGATCCCGGCGCGTGAGATGTTTGGTATTCGCTTGGGCGCATCCCGCAAGTTGGGGAGCTATTCTAAGAAGGCATTTGGCAGCGCTGATGAGCAAGGCGTGGCAAAAGTCAGCGGCGGGCAGCATTGCCGGGCGATGTTCTGGCTGGCAGGTTTCGGCTGGTTGCCGGCCGATCCGGCCGACGTCACTAAAATGCGTCTGGCAGAGAAAAAAGAAAACGGCGATGCCGCCGTTGAAGCCGTCAACGATTACCTGTTCGGCAACTGGGAAATGAACTGGGTTGGTTTTAACTACGCCCGTGATTTCGCGCTTTCGCCAGAGGCAGAGCAGGGGGATCTCAATAACTTTGGTTACCCCTATGCTGAAGTAGATGGCGACCCGTTAAACTTCTACGATCCGGCCGAATTTAGCTATGACTATGTCTCTGTCGAACAGCGTTAAGGGCAGCATAGTGACGCTGCTGGCGGCTCTGCTTGCCGCCGCAGCATCGACACTCTGTTGCCTCGGGCCGTTGTTGTATCTGGTGTTTGGTATCTCGGCTGCCGGGCTCACGGGGATCCCGGCGCTATCCTGGTTGCAGTGGCCCATGATTATTGTGGCTATCGGATTGATGCTGCGAGGATTTTGGCGGCTTTATCTGTCGCCACGCCCGGTTTGCGTGAACGTCGTCAGCCGTCGGGTACTGATTTGGCTTTACTGGCTATCAGTACCGTTGATGTTGGCGTTGATGACCTACCCCTACGTATTACCTTGGATTTGGGAAATGATGGAATGAAAAAGCGCATTTTTCTGCTGTTGGCCCTGGTGCTCATTGCGCCGCGGCTATGGGCGGAGAATCAGAAAGTCACTATTGATATCAAAGCCATGACCTGCTCACTGTGCGTCATCTCTATCAATAAAGCGTTGCGCTCTACTGATGGGGTGATTAAGGCCAAAGCCTCACTGAAAACGCACCAGGCGGAGGTGATTGTGCCCGAAGGTTTTGATAATCAGCTATTGCTGACGGCAATTTCCCGCACCGGCTATAGCGGCGAAATCCAGAGCGTGGCGCCAGCCCCGTAGTTTTTACTCAGCATTTAGCCATTGTGATGTGCAACTAGAAAATGAAAACCCACGCAATTGCGTGGGTTTCAACGTTTTCAGCGCCGGTATTATATTCCACGACGCCATGATCCTTTCAGGTGTTAACGTCAGTCTCTTCAAGCAAAGCAGATATAAAGAACCTTAGGGCGCAACTCGGGTAACTTTCATATCCGGATAATCAATGCATAGGCGCTTGAATTATTTAAATTTGATACTTAGCGATTTTATCCCAAGCGGCCATAAAACCGTCTACACTTTGCAGAGCAATGTTGAACGCTATCCACTTTCTCATCGTCGAGTTAACCAATTGGGTTGAAGGCTTTAATAGGGATTAACATGAAGACTAAGCAAAAACGTGTTGAAATACCTGGAGTTGAAGAGATAAAGCACAGTTTGATTAGTAAGTTGAGATACGATTTATGTTTGGAGCTTAAAGATGCCACCGCAACAGACATCTTTAATGCCCTGGCTCTGGCTCTGAGAGATTACCAGTTGGATAGCTTCTTCAATACCAAACGTTGTCAGGAGGAAGCAAGGCCTAAGCGACTCTACTATTTGTCGATGGAGTTTTTACTCGGCCAGTCGCTGCGTAATAATTTGATGAACCTGGGGTTGCTAACCAGTGCTAAACAGGCTGTGAGTGAGCTTGACTTTGATTTTGAAGAGATTATTAATCAAGAGCCGGATGCCGCACTGGGTAATGGGGGATTAGGTCGACTGGCCGCCTGTTTTATCGATTCAATGGCCACGTTGGATATTGCCGCTTCAGGCCATGGTATCAAATATGAGTATGGTCTGTTTAAACAATCCATACAGAATGGCAAGCAGGTTGAGCAACCGGATGACTGGCACAGCACCCATTCTCCCTGGCTGATTGATCACCCTTCACAGCTGATGCTGATCCCTATCGGTGGTCATATCGAAGAGAGTGAAGATATTGATGGCAACTACAATCCTATGTGGATGGACTGGAAGGTCATCGTGGGTGTACCGCATGATTACTTCGTTACCGGCTATGGGGGTAATACGGTAAATAAACTGCGGTTATACAGTGCCAGCGCCTCTGATTCATTCGACGTTCATATATTTAACCGCGGTGACTATCTGCGGGCGGTAAGCCAGAAAATAGCGTCAGAAAATATTTCGAAAATACTTTACCCAGCCGATGAGATCCCGTCAGGTAAGGAATTGCGTCTGACGCAAGAGTATTTCCTGGTTGCCTGCACCTTACGCGATATTCTGCAAGAATATGCTCAGCGCTCGGACGACATCAGAGCATTGCCCGATGCGGTTGCCATCCAGTTAAATGATACCCATCCGGCTCTGACCATCGTCGAGATGATGCGTACGCTGGTGGATGAATACCGGCTGGATTGGGAAATGGCCTGGAGCATCACGCAAAAAACTTGCGCGTTTACCAACCACACGTTGATGCCGGAAGCGTTAGAAACCTGGCCTGTTGCTCTGTTTGAGAAGTTGCTGCCACGCCACCTGCAGATTATCTACGAAATCAACCATCGGTTCCTTGCCGATATAGCTCAGAAATGGCCAGACAAACCGGAGTTGCTGGCCTCACTTTCGTTGTTTGAAGAAGGGCCCGAGAAAAAAATCCGTATGGCTAATCTGGCCATCGTTGGCAGTCATAAAGTGAATGGGGTGGCTAAATTGCACTCCGAGCTGATTAAACAGCAGTTGGTTCCGCACTTTTATTTTATCACCCCGGAAAAATTCACCAACCAAACTAACGGCGTAACGCCAAGGCGCTGGATCCAGCAAGCCAACCCGAACCTGGCCGAATTTTTGTCCCGCCAGTTAGGCCCCGGTTGGGTTACCGAGCTTGATGAATTGCAACGATTGAAAAAGCTGGCCAGGGACAGTGCAGCCCTGGAGGAAATCCAGAGCATTAAACTGCATAATAAACAGGCGCTTTGCCGGCTCATCGCCACTCATCAGGGGATAAAGCTCGATCCGGCAGCCATGTTTGACAGCCAGGTAAAGCGTATCCATGAGTACAAAAGGCAATTGCTGAATATTCTGCACGTCATACACCTGTATTTGGGGATTGTTGAGTCTGGTCATGTTCTGATTCAGCCGAAGGTCCACCTGTTTTCAGGCAAGGCCGCGCCAGGCTATGCCATGGCCAAGCTGATTATTCAGTTGATTAATGAAGTGGCAAGGACGGTTAATCACGATCCGCGAACCAAAGGGCAGCTCAACGTGGTGTTTCTGGAGGATTATAAGGTCTCGTTGGCCGAACATATTATTCCTGCCACCGATCTTTCAGAACAGATCTCAACGGCTGGCACCGAAGCGTCAGGCACCAGTAACATGAAGTTTGCCATGAACGGGGCGTTGACCATCGGTACCATGGACGGCGCCAATATTGAAATCCGTGACGCGGTGGGGGCCGATAATTTTTATCTGTTTGGTGCCGATGCGGCTGAAATCAACACCCATCGGCAGGCGGGGTCCCATAATCAGGTCTACCAGGATGATCCGGCAATCAGAGAGGCCGTCGATGCCTTGGTATCAGGCCGCTTCAATCTGGACAAGTCGCTGTTTGAGCCGATTTACCGCATGCTGACAGAGGGCGATCACTACTGCCATTTGCTGGATTTTGACAGCTATCGTCAGGCCCAGCATCAGGCACTGCATGATTTTTCCCAACCCCAGTTGTGGCACCAGCGGACGCTGTTGAACATTGCTGGCATGGGGGGCTTTTCAAGCGATCGCACTATCAAGGGGTATGCCAACGAAATCTGGGGGATCCCTTGTTAAGGGGATCGCAATAGATCTGGCCTCGGTCAGGGTGACTTCAACCTGAGTTGAACATGGGATCATGACGTATGGAACCGCTTACCCTCGGTCAGCCTTCGGAGACACAGCCAGTGAGCGTGCTGATTGTAGACGATTCAAAAAGCTATCGGCATCTGATGGCGGCAGCCTTGACGAAATGGGGATTTAACGTCTGTGAGGCTGAAGATGGTCGGCAGGCATTGCAAAAGTTGAACCAACGGTCAATCCATATCGTCATCAGCGACTGGGAAATGCCCGTGATGGACGGAGTCGCCCTGTGCCAGGCTATCCGCAGTGGCGATTTCGGCCATTACGTTTATGTCATTCTAGTCACGGCCCGCCAGTCTTTGGACGATCTGGTGACGGGAATGGAATCGGGTGCCGATGACTTTTTATCGAAACCGGTGAATCAAAGCCAACTTCGTGCCAGGCTACACGCGGCAGAACGCGTGTTGACGCTCGAAAGCACGCTGGCAGCGCGTAATGAAAAGCTCACTTATGCTTATCAACAAATAGAGTCGGACCTGCAGGTGGCAGCCAAGCTGCAGCATAGTTTCCTGCCTGCCCATAACCTGTTATTGGCTGGGTTCGAGTTTGACTGGATGTTTTTACCTTCGGCATATGTGTCGGGGGATCTATTAAACTATTTCCCGCTGGGGGAGTACCACATCGCTTTCTTTAGCGTAGACGTTGCCGGGCATGGCGTGAGCGCCGCCATGTTGTCACTGGCGGTTCTACGTGAGTTTATGGCGGGCCGAATCAGTAGTCATTTGTTATTGGAACTCTCGGCAGAGGGGGAAAGGACTCCTGTGGCACCGCACCGCGTAGTAGGGGAGTTGAATCAGCGTTTTTGCCTGGATAATGAGCAGGTCACCAGTTATTACACGCTGATTTATGGTGTCATTGATACCCGTAACGGCAAGGGGACTCTCTGCCAGGCTGGGCATCCGACGCCGTTTATCATCCGCGCAGACGGAGATAGGGTTTGCGTTGGGGACGGAGGTATGCCCGTGGGGCTGTTTGAGGAAGCCGAATATCAGGATAGTGATTTTAACCTCGACATCGGGGATCGGCTCTATCTTTACAGCGATGGCATCATTGAATGTGAGAGTCACAGTCAGGAACTCTACGGCGACCAACGCTTACAGACATTACTAAGTGAAAACCGGCATTTGGCTAAGAACCAACTGTTTGCCAGGGTGGAAAATGCCTTGAACGCCTGGCGCTGCCATGAACCTTTGCAAAAACCGCACGCAAGGCTGATGCAGTCCTTTGCTGATGATATCTCGCTGATGGCTGTGGAACGTATCGGTGTAGTAACGTTTACCAGGCCAGAACAACTATGACATTGTGAAAAAGGAATCGTTATGAACTTTGAGATCCAGTCTGAGAGTGGCGTAGAAATCATTGCTCCTCTGGTCCGTCGCCTTGATGCGTCAGTGGCCGCGGTGTTCAAGCAGGAAGTATTGTCTTTTATTCAGCAGGGTAAAAACAGCATCCTGCTGGACTTCAGCCATGTCGAGTTTATCGACAGTAGCTGCCTCGGCGCACTGGTTTCTATTCTCAAGACATTAAGTGGCCGCGGCGATCTGGCGCTCTGCGCCTTGAACAGCAACATTCAGAATATGTTCAAGCTCACGCGGATGGATCGGATTTTCATCATCGGCAGCGATCGCGCTGCGGCATTGAAGCTTATGCTGGGTTGAATCTGGCCTTGCGCTGAGGGAATGTCATATGACAAGTGCCAACACTACGCTGTGTTTACCGGCATCATTGGACAGCCTCGCGAAGCTGAGCAACGAGCTGCATGACTTTGTTGCACCGTTTTCGCTGGATCCCGCGCTGGTTTATCAGCTTGATTTGGCCTCAAGTGAAGCCTTTAGCAATATTGTCAGACATGCGGTGAATTATGATGATACGCAGAGCATCGTTATTACCTTGGTCAATGATGGTCATCGCCTGACGCTCACTCTCTCGGATGCTGGTTTGCCGATACCAGAGAACATTTTACAGCAATGGCGACAGCCTTCAGACCTGGCTCCAGACCCTCTCAATCAAACCAGTTGGCCGGAAGGCGGGATGGGTTTGATATTGATTCAAGCCATAATGGATCAGGTGCAGTATGAAACGGCTAATGGCCGCAATAGGTTGACGTTGACTAAGAACCTGTCGTAGGACGGAGGTATCAGGCTTCCTTTGCCGCTGCGAGGGAGGTCCGCAACCGCTGGCATAATTCATCCACGCCGCGATATTGAGCCGTGATTTCAGGCCAATCGGCTATTGCCGCAGCCTGCTCAATATTGCCTAACCTGCTTTCCAGGGGCTGGCAAACAAAGTGCAGGCACTCTCCTTTTAGCCGATGGGCGCTGCGCCGGATGGCTGCAAAATCTTGTCTCTCTATGGCGTCATGTAGCGCACTGGTCAAGGAGGGGAGTTCTCCCAGGAAGATCGCCACCAACTCGTTAAATAAGGCTTGGTCGTCGCCTAACTGCGTCAGCGATTGTGCATAATCGAAGATCTCGTCTTCTGGGCATGCTTGAGTCGCATTCAGGGTCCGTTCGAGCTCGCTGGCAAGATTATCCAACAGAATGGGTTTGCTGATATAGCCGTCGAATCCTTGGGCCAGGCATCTTTCACGATCGCCTTTCATCGCATGTGCGGTCATGGCAATGATTGGTATGTGTTGGCCTGGTTGCTGTTGTTCGCCAGCTCGAAGGTGTTGTACCGCTTCGAGCCCATCCATTTCGGGCATTTGCAGGTCCATCAAAACCAGGTCGTATTGATCCTGCTGTAACTTTTGCAACGCCAATTTACCGTTGCCCACTACGTCGCAGGTATGACCCAATTTACGGATAAAGTTGATCGCCAATTGTTGATTAATAAGATTATCCTCCGCCACCAGAATGTGTATCCCAACCCCTGTAACCCTTACTGGTGCT
Organism: Serratia sp. JSRIV006; assembly: GCF_019968685.1. NCBI lineage: Bacteria > Pseudomonadati > Pseudomonadota > Gammaproteobacteria > Enterobacterales > Yersiniaceae > Serratia > Serratia sp. JSRIV006. The sequence continues at coordinate 3,256,203 of NZ_CP074137.1, read as the reverse complement.
TCCAGCACGGGCTCAGGATTGGCCATTTCTTGCGGAATAAAGCTGGCTATGATGGCCTCTAGTAACTCGTTGGCATCGATAGGTTTGGTTAAAAAGCTTGAAACGCCCACTTTACGCAATACGCCTGTGTCTATCCGATTCCCCATTGAACTGAGCATGATCAATTTACTTTGGCGAAGCTCCGGCGTTGACCTGATCTCCAGGGCTAGTGCCATGCCATCCATTTCCGGCATTTGCGAATCCAGCAGGATCAGCGGAAAGCGCTGGCCAGTGGCCATTAGCTCCAGTGCGGCCTGGCCAGAGTTGACCGTTTGTGGCTTGAGACCAACGTTGCGCAGCATGTCAAACAGCAACCTTTGGTTGGTTTCGTTATCATCCACCACTAATACGCTCATCCCATTCAACCGGGCCGGCAACGTTATTGTCGTACGGGCTGACGAGGGAGTAACAGGTAAGGAAAAATAGAAGTGGCTGCCGTGGCCAGGCTGGCTGGAAACCTGCAGTTTGCCGCCCATCATGGCAACCAGACGGGCTGAAATGGTTAATCCTAACCCTGTGCCGCCGTATTTGCGGGTGGTTGAACTGTCTGCCTGACTGAAAGATTCGAAAATAACCGCCTGTTTATCTTCGGCAATACCGATCCCGGTGTCGATAATACTGAATGTCAGCATCTTCGGGGTGGAGAGTGAAGGGGCGATCTGTAAAACCACTTCACCGGTATGGGTAAACTTGAGGGCATTACCAATCAGATTGGTCACGATCTGTCGTAAACGCAGGGCGTCACTATGCAGAATGGTCGGTACCTCAGGATGAATGTCTACCAGTAGCTCAATTCCCTTTTCGGAAAATTTGGGCATCAAAGGGCGGGTAATTTCATGGATTAGCTGGCGCAGGGAAAAGTCCTCAAACTCCAGGCTGACTTTCCCCGCCTCTATTTTCGAAAAGTCGAGAATATCATCGATGATTTTCAACAGGGCGCGAGCCGAGGAGTACACCATATTGATGTAATCACGTTGTTCTTTATTCAGATTGGTTTCGAGACACAATTGAGACATGCCCAGGATCCCATTCATTGGCGTGCGGATTTCATGGCTCATATTGGCCAGGAATTCACTCTTGGCCTGGTTCGCGGCGTGGGCTAATGCAACGGCCTGCTGGGACGAGGCCTCTGCTTCCTTGCGCTCGGTGATATCCTGTAAAGTCCCAATGACTCGCTGCACTTCCCCTTTGATACTGACACTGATGATTTGCCCCTGGATCAGTACCCAGTGTTCGTCACCATTACTGTGTTTGACACGCACTTCACAGTCAAAAACGGGTAATACCGCCTTGTTGGCTTGATGAAGGCAACGTAGGACCAGCGGTAAGTCATCAGGATGAATGACCTGTTGCCAAAGCGATGAGGAAAACTCCCCATTCTCACGATTAACCCCTAGCAGTAATTTCAAGGCATCGTTAACCTGCCACAGATCCTGGGTACATTCCCAATCCCAGATGCCGATACGTGAGTTTTCTGCCGCCAGAATAAAGTTACTATTTGGGACAGACCTGCTATTGGCGTGCATTTTTATTGCCTTGCACTGCATCATGGTGCAACTCTGCCTGCCGCCGCATAAACTCCAACCCTGGGGCCATAAAAATTGCCCATGCGGTCAGGACTTCTTCATCGCATAACGGATCGAGATCGCGTACCGTTTGCAAAACGGCTCGCCGCCAATAGGCAAAAACAGACGCGGGCAGATTCAAACCCTGGGAACTCTGTTCCCGCGCCACGTGCTCCAGATAGTCGGCCACGATATGGCTAGTGGCAACAGAAAGCATATAAAAAAAGGATTTGTAGATAATTTTTTGTTGCGCTTGCTGATGCTCGGGTGTGGGCTGAATTTTCAGCCCCTGCGTGCTTTCAACGAATAATTGGTAGAAATGAGAGAAAAACAGGTCGCCCTGATCTTTGGCGGTGATCCGATCGTAACTGCTATTGAACAACGCTTCATAGTTGGTACTCACGGCATGCTCTCTTTTCGCTAGTTACCCGATAGTTGGTATGGCACCGTTATCCTATAAGGGAGGGCCAGGGAAGGTGATGACTTCTCGTGTAGAGAGCAAGTCGTTTTCATTAAATCAGTCTAGTTAACGCTTGGGGAAGCGCAAGGATAGGTGGTTATGGCGCATGGCTTTTTGGCTATGAGCGGGGGGCGTTCTGCGTGGATATGCCTGCTCTCAACATGGTAGATAGAGTGAAAATCACAAAAAAATCCACGCGAGGCGTGGATTTTAAGTGTTTTACTTAGTCTTCATGGATCATACTGAGATGAGTGACATCATTTAGACGTTAAACAAGAAGTTCATCACATCGCCATCTTTAACGACGTAGTCTTTCCCTTCTGAACGCATCTTGCCGGCCTCTTTGGCACCTTGCTCACCCTTGTAGGTGATAAAGTCTTCAAAGGCGATGGTCTGCGCACGGATAAAGCCTTTTTCAAAGTCGGTATGGATTTTACCGGCCGCTTGCGGGGCAGTCGCACCAACTGGGATGGTCCAGGCACGCACTTCCTTCACGCCAGCGGTGAAGTAGGTTTGCAGATTGAGCAATTCATAACCTGCGCGGATCACGCGGTTCAGACCTGGTTCTTCCAGACCCAACTCAGCCATAAATTCAGCGCGGTCTTCATCTTCCAGCTCTGCGATGTCGGATTCGACAGCGGCGCAAACCGCTACCACCACGGAACCTTCTTCGGCAGCAATCTTGCGTACAACATCCAGATACGGGTTGTTCTCAAAACCGTCTTCGTTAACGTTGGCAATGTACATGGTTGGCTTCAGGGTCAGGAAGCTCAGGTAGCGGATCGCGGCTTTATCTTCAGCAGTCAGATCCAGCGCACGCAGCATACCGGCGTTTTCCAACTGCGGCAGGCATTTTTCCAGTGCGGCCAATTCGGCTTTTGCGTCTTTATCGCCGCCTTTGGCTTTCTTTTGCACACGGTGGATGGCGCGTTCGCAGGTATCAAGGTCGGACAGCGCCAACTCGGTGTTGATGACGTCGATATCGTCTGCCGGATCCACTTTGTTATTCACGTGAATGATGTTGTCATTTTCAAAGCAACGCACCACGTGGCCGATGGCTTCCGTTTCACGGATGTTGGTCAGGAACTGGTTACCCAGGCCTTCGCCTTTGGAAGCCCCTTTTACCAGCCCTGCGATATCAACGAATTCCATGGTGGTGGGCAGAATGCGTTGTGGTTTGACGATCTCAGCCAGTTGATCCAGACGTGCATCGGGCATCGGTACCACGCCGGTATTAGGTTCAATGGTGCAGAACGGGAAGTTGGCCGCTTCGATACCCGCTTTGGTCAACGCATTGAACAGGGTGGATTTGCCAACGTTAGGCAGACCGACGATACCGCATTTGAATCCCATGTTTATATCACCTTAAATATCTTGACTATCAACAGGTTAACATTAGCCTGCTGCATAAAGGACGAAATTATCCCGCCATTATACACGTAATGGGCAGTTATCTCGATCTGCCCGTTGCTGGCGCTATCACCTGAGGTGTTCCTTACGGCTGCTAACGCCCGGGTCGGCTCAATTCAACGTCGGTAGAGGTGTTCTGTAGGCAAGGTACAGATCCAGGTTGAATACATCTGGCAAAAGGACATAGAACGCTAATAGCGGAGATTATTCTGGCTATTTGTTATCAGATATTTAGTAATATAAGTGAGTTAATGTTTTATTTTAAATGCATGTTAAGCCACAAAGGCACTTTTTGCATAGGGTTATTCTGAGGCTTGCTGTTCCTCATCTAATGTATGACCTGGCAACATATCATAATAAAAGCTGGCGGATTACAGCGGGTAAAGAGTTACAGAACGTTAAACCTCAAGTTGTAACTTGTCTTATGGTGGGCTATCTATATAGGCTGGGAAATCCATTAATTTTAAGCTGAACCTCGTATGAAATATGATCATTATTTGTTCGCGCTGTCGATTTATAACCGTTTTTTTCAATAAGTAATTATCCTATTGTCATGTTTTTATTGTTGTTTTTTATTTTTTGAATATTTCTTTGTATTAAGCCTGAATAGTTAATATATTTAATATATAACTGATGCTGATTTTGAATATATAAGATTTATCTGCTTAAATTCAAAGAATTATCCTATACAGTAAGTAAGATATTGCCTCTAATACCTAAGTAATATCTTAATTATATTGAGGTATGCCGAGAGGGTTAACGATAAATTTAACTATAAGTATTGTTGGGCGTATTTTTTTAAGATATTATCCGCGTATTATTTGCTGTGCTATTTGAATTCAAGGAGGAATTTATTCCATGAATGGGATTGATGTGCTTTCCGCACCGATTTTATTATTACTTTCAGTTATTTCTTTTATTATTCATTTCAGGAACGAGCGGAGGAAGAGCCTGATTGAGCGGCCTTTTTTTGGTGGAAATGCGGATTTGAAAAAGAAAACTACGCCGGATGTGGTTGATGTTGTTGTGCAAAACAGCGTGCAACCATGCTGTACCCGCAAACTGTGCCGCTATTGCCCGATAAGTAGTAGGCCAAGCAAGTGATAGTCACATTACTTGGCCTAACCGCTTAGCTAGTCGCTTTAAATGCATGCAAACGATTCATGGCTTTAGTCATACCTTCCTTCAGCAAGATCTCCGTGCAACGTAGCGACTCATCGATGGCATCATCAATCAGCGTTTGCTCTGCTGCTGGCGGCTTACCCAGCACAAAGCCTACCACCTTGTTTTTATCACCTGGGTGGCCGATGCCAATACGCAAGCGATAAAAGTTCGGGTTATTGCCCAGCTTGCTCTGGATATCCTTCAGGCCATTGTGACCACCGTTGCTGCCACCTAATTTGAGTTTCGCCACTCCCGGTGGCAGATCCAACTCGTCGTGGGCTACCAGGATCTCCTCCGGCAGAATCCGGTAGAAGGTAGCCAAGGCGCCAACGGCTTTACCACTCAGGTTCATAAAGGTAGTAGGAACCAACAGCCGAACGTCGTTACCGGCCAAATTCAGGCGTGCGGTGTAACCGAAGAACTTACTCTCTTCCTTCAACGGCTGGTTGTAGCGTTGCGCCAGTAGGTCAACATACCATGCACCGGCATTGTGCCGTGTCTGGGCATACTCAGCGCCCGGGTTGGCCAGGCCAACAATCAGTTTGATACTGCTCACAAGAGATTCACTATGCTAGAAAAATGGAAAGGGCGTGCCCGTTGCCTTCCAGGTTGCAATCGCCTGAGGTTTCACAGCGGCACAGCTCGAAATTTATAGGCCGTTAGTGTACCTGCCTGCGTGCAGAATGACAAAAATCTGGCGTCGCCCCCGTGAATAGCTGAAAAGTGAATAATACATTAGTAAAATAATTCAGTTATCTCGCTAACTTTTAACATAAAGTAAAGAATTGTCAGCCTTTAGTTGCCATTTGTGATCGGTCACGCAATACCCATGCTGAAATAATGACTATACTTAACTAATCAAAGTGGGATAACGAGTTAGGATTTTCCCGCTATTGGCACATGGCACTCTGGAGGTGGCATATGAAACGTAAAAACGCTGAGGTCATTGGCAACGTTTTAATGGGAATGGGTATGGTGGTAATGGTTGGCGGGGTGGGATACTCCATCCTGGCTGAAGTATCACAGTTCAATTTGCCGCAGCTCTTTGCCCACGGCGCCATCATGAGTATCTTTATCGGCGCCTTGTTATGGCTGGCCGGTGCACGTATTGGTGGGCGCGAGCGGGTAGCAGATCGTTATTGGTGGGTAAAACACTTTGACAAACGCTGCCAAGACAACCCGCGCCGCCCCTCGCATTGATTAACCACAACCAGGGATCTGGCGTACAAAGGCAAGGGAGCTTGGCCGTATAAGGTTTAAGGTTATGTCCCACATCCCGTAAAAAACCCGTTGTTGCTCACGCTTCAACGGGTTTTTCGTTTTCTGAGATGTTCACCCGAACAACCTGGCGCAGTGGAGGTGAACCGCGCCAGAGAAGGGATTAATGTTCGAACATCGCGGAAATTGACTCTTCATTGCTGATACGGCGGATAGCTTCAGCCAACATACCGGACAAGGTCAGAGTACGCACGTTTTTCAACGCCTTGATTTCTGCTGACAGCGGAATAGTGTCACAGACGATCACTTCATCAATCACCGAGTTCCTGATGTTATCCACGGCGTTACCGGAGAAGATCGGGTGCGTGGCGTAGGCAAATACGCGCTTGGCACCGCGTTCTTTCAACGCTTCGGCTGCTTTACACAAGGTACCACCGGTATCGATCATGTCATCGACCAGTACGCAGTCACGGCCTGCCACGTCCCCGATAATATGCATCACCTGAGAAACGTTTGCGCGAGGGCGACGTTTATCAATGATGGCCATGTCGGTATCGTTAAGCAGTTTGGCGATCGCGCGGGCGCGCACGACACCACCGATATCTGGGGAAACCACGATCGGGTTTTCCAGGTTCTGTTGCAACATGTCTTCCAGCAGGATCGGGCTTCCGAATACGTTATCTACCGGGACATCGAAGAAACCTTGGATCTGCTCGGCATGCAGATCGACTGTCAATACGCGGTCAACCCCTACGCTGGAGAGGAAGTCGGCAACAACTTTGGCAGTGATTGGCACACGCGCAGAACGCACGCGGCGATCCTGGCGGGCATAGCCGAAGTAAGGAATTACAGCAGTAATACGACCTGCGGAGGCGCGACGCAGGGCATCAACCATAACAACCAGTTCCATCAGGTTGTCGTTGGTGGGGGCACAGGTGGACTGGATGATGAAAATATCACCGCCGCGTACATTTTCGTTGATTTGCACGCTCACTTCGCCGTCGCTAAAACGACCTACAGCGGCGTCACCAAGGCTGGTGTACAAACGGTTGGCAATACGTTGTGCTAGTTCCGGGGTGGCGTTACCAGCAAAAAGCTTCATATCAGGCACGAGAAGAACCTCAGCATGCGTCCAGAGAAGATATTGTCATACGGTCTTCGCCAAGGGGCAGTTGGCGACGCCGACGCAATATACATACGGGTGTGTAAAACTAACTTGAACTGCAGAGCAGCGCAGAGATGACAGGGCCAGGTAGACGACCCTGCGCAACGACACGTTGAGCTACGGCTCAAACTGCCCGGAACGGATGCGATGTAGTGGTGAGACGTTAACGCCACGCGCTACAAATCCACGCAACCAGGCCGGGGCTTGATTTAACACCTGAAGAGCGGCGGGCTCGGAGTCGAATTCTGCAAACACACAAGCACCTGTGCCAGTCAGGCGTGACGGCGCGTATTGTAACAGCCATGAAAGAAGCTGTTCAACCTCGCGAAAACGTTTTCTTGCGATCGGTTCGCAATCATTTGCGTAAGGTGCCTGTAATAGGGCGTTCAGCGGGCGAACCGGGGTGTCTCTTTTTAATTCGGCATCGGCAAAAATCACCGGTGTGGGGATGCTGACACCGGGATGAGCGACCAAATACCACTTTTCTACCGGATTTGCTGGCTGTAACTGCTCACCAATCCCTTCGGCAAATGCCGCATGGCCGCGCACAAAAACCGGGACATCGGCACCGAGGGTTAGCCCCATATCGGCCAACTGGTCGTCGCTCAGGCCACATTGCCAAAGTTCATTCAGCGCGACCAGTACCGTTGCCGCGTTGGAAGAGCCGCCGCCAAGGCCGCCACCCATCGGCAAGCGCTTGTCGATGCTGATGTCAGCCCCACGGGGAAGGGTGGTAATGGAATGGGTAGTGCAATGTTGCTGTAACAGACGAGCGGCCCGAACAATCAGGTTCTGCTCATCTGGCACCCCTTCTACGGGCGTTAGCAGCTGGATCTGGTCATCCTGGCGGGGAACGATGGTGAGCGTATCGCCGTAATCCAGGAACTGGAACAGCGTTTGCAACTGATGGTAGCCGTCTGCTCGACGGCCGGTGATATAGAGAAACAGGTTCAGCTTTGCCGGGGAGGGCCATTGGTGGATCATCACTTGAGCGTCCAGTTATCCATTTTCAGCTTGATGCGTTGATCGCCCTGTTGCAGCTCAAGGCGGCTCGGTAACGGGATTTTGAGATCGGTGTTGTAGTCCTGATAGGTGACAACCCAGGTCAGATCGCCCTGTTTGTAGGTCAGCTTGTTCAGGCGGTACTGGGAGTCCAGGCTGAAGTCGGTGGCTTGCCCTGGCAGGCCAAGCATCCACTGGCGCAGGTTATCCAGCGGGATCTGCATGCCGGTCAGCTTGCGGATCATCTCTTCCGGGTTGTCGCTGACATAGCGTTTGCCCTGGTTATCCGTTAGCTGCACTACGCTTTTTTGCACGTTAAGTTCAAGCTCGGTGCTGCCAAGCGGATTGGTCAGCAGCAGGCGGTAGCGGTCGGGCGTGTATTGTTGCCAGAAGAAGCGAGCATAGACTTTCTTCTGATCGGTAAGGTAAGCGAAAGCGCCCCGGGTCTGATATTGCTCAAGCTGTTGCACCGCTTGCTCATGAGCGAGCCACTGCGGAGACGTCGGGCTGGTGGCCGGGCCAGGCTTGGTGAGGGTACAGGCCGTCAGCACCAGGCTGGCTAATGGGATCAGGCGAAGCAAACTAACTTTGCGGATAGGCATAACGTTTTGTTGTCCTTTTGTCCTTGCGGGGCAGTGCGGGTTAGCATTTCTGCCACCACGCTAACGGGCGAGTGGCGTAACGTCAATAATACAATGGCGCAAAAGCCTTGCGGCAAGGGTGGTGTCTGGCGTGGGGAGGATTGTAAACGATGGCGGAACTTTTTGGGTTGGAAATCTGTGGGCGTAGCATGCTACGCCCCTTCAGAGCGAGTCTATCCTCTAAGCGCGCCGTATAATGGCGCGCTTTGGTGGGTCAGAAATCGTAACGCAAACGAACAACCGTCATATCGCCCAGATTATCGGTGCTGGACGTCAGCACGTGTTCGACGTCGGCGCGGAAACCGTAGTCAAACTGGAAGGAGATCCCCAAGCCATTATCAATACGCTGATAATCGCGGCCAGTGGTGTACTGCAGGCGGTCGCCCATAAAGTAAGGCATGATGGATTTCACCGCGTATTCGCCAACCGGGAAGCTATAACCGGCGAAGTATTCAATCCCCCAGGCATCCCCTGCGAAGTAGTTGTTAACATCCTTCTTCTTGGTAGTCAGGTAGTTGTCATACCAGCCGCCACCGAAGCTGAGCGTCCAGTTATCCGGCTTCCAGCTCAATGCGGTACCGATGATGTTCTGATTATAGTCTTTGTTGTCGTTATTATTGGGGTTGCGCATCTCGGCGCTGGTGTAGTTCCAGGCGGTGCCCCAGGTGAGGTCTTTGGTCAAGTGATAATCCACACCCAGCGAACCGCCGCCCTTGCGCTTGTAGCGCAGGCCGTTACCTGGCAAGTATTCATCGTCGTTGAACAGGTAAGCGGCATAAAGGTCAGCGTCGCCAAAGGTATTTTTATATTTCAGCATGCTGCGTGAACGATAGGAACCGTCATAATCGCCGTTAATGCCGTTGCCCGGCGCTTGGGCAAGCATGTCGTAATCCCAGATGTCGGTTTTGGCCCCGACCACGTCGTAATAAACGCTGTTTTGCTTACCGTAGGTCAATTGGCCCCAGGTTTTGCTTTTTAAACCGGTATACAGCATGCGCCGCGAGGTGTTGTTGGCACCCTCGGCGTAGTGATTGTCCCAACTGAACAGCGCCGGGATGTTGACGCCTAACTCGTAATAGTTGATCCAACTGATGTCGTCGAACAGATAGTAATCGGTAGCGAAGCGAAAACGTGTGCCGCCGTCAAAACCGTTGCGTTTATAAGAGCCGTTATCGCCATCGCCAGTCATCATATTGAACTGAGGACGAATACTGCCGCCAACGGTAAAGGTGAGGCGGCTAAGGGGATCGCCCGCTTGCGGGTCCTGCTTTAATAGGGTGATTTCAGCATGTGCTGCGAATGCGCTACAACCCGCTATCAGCCCTGCGGTAACCGCCTGGCTTAATCTACGTAATTTCATTGAACGTCCCTTCTTACGTGCTGCTCAAGATACGAAAACCCATCCATCGGCCAACACAGCCTGGGGCTTTCTGGTTTGCTCACTTTCCGGAAACAGAAAGTGAAATCCCGAAACGGTTTCTATGTAAATAGTTCGTCAGCTAACCATTTTGCGGGATTATGGGAACATGCCGAAAAAATTGCAATTAAAACAATGGAAACCGTAACTTATTGCGATTATCAGTAATGTGTAATGTTAAGCAGTGGGAATACGAAGGATGTCGCCAGCCAGGCTGAAAGGGGCGTTTGCAAGGGGTAGCGCTGCATTTCAGCGTTTTTCCCTTGAGGTTTCTGATGAGTTTGAAACATACCGAGTTTTGTCGTGCTGACTGATTTGTCCCGCCAATACCAGCGATTGGCCGGAAGATGCGGTTGTCACTTTAATTGATGTCGCGCATCAAGTAGAATGCCGGACAACGAGAACCCGTACCAAGAGAAGTATTACTCGAAGCAATGACCCTTCTGGCGTTAGGTATTAATCACAAAACCGCTCCGGTTTCTCTGCGAGAACGGGTGACCTTCTCCCCAGAGTCGATCGACAAGGCGCTGAATAGCTTGCTGCAACAGCCATTGGTGCAGGGCGGCGTTGTGCTGTCTACCTGTAACCGCACCGAGCTGTACCTCAGCGTGGAGCAGCAGGATCATCTGCATGAACAACTGGTAGCCTGGTTATGTGATTATCACCATCTGCGTGCGGAAGACGTGCGCAAAAGCCTGTATTGGCATCACGGCGACGAGGCCGTCAGCCACCTGATGCGCGTTGCCAGCGGGTTAGACTCTTTGGTACTGGGTGAACCCCAGATCCTCGGGCAGGTAAAGAAAGCTTTTGCCGAATCCCAGCGTGGTCAGTCACTTTCCGGTGAGCTGGAGCGCCTGTTTCAGAAATCCTTCTCCGTTGCCAAGCGTGTACGCACTGAAACCGAAATCGGTGCCAGCGCGGTATCCGTTGCCTTTGCCGCCTGTGCGTTGGCGCGTCAAATCTTCGAATCTCTTGCCGAACTGAATGTGCTGTTGGTCGGCGCGGGGGAAACGATCGAGCTGGTTGCCCGCCATCTGCGTGAGCATAAAGTGCAGCATATGATCATCGCTAACCGCACCCGTGAACGCGCCCAGGTCTTGGCGCAAGAGGTGGGGGCAGAGGTGATCTCATTGCCGGAGATTGACGCACGCCTGGCAGATGCCGATATCATTATCAGCTCCACCGCCAGCCCGTTGCCCATCATCGGCAAGGGCATGGTCGAGCGGGCCCTGAAGGCACGCCGCAACCAGCCGATGTTGCTGGTGGATATTGCCGTTCCGCGTGATATCGAGCCGGAAGTGGGTAAACTGGCGAACGCCTATCTCTACACCGTGGATGACCTGCAGGCCATTATTCAGAGCAATATGGCACAACGGCAGGCGGCGGCCGTACAGGCCGAGACCATTGTGCAGCAGGAAAGCAGCAATTTCATGACCTGGCTGCGCTCACAGGGCGCGACAGATACCATCAGAGACTACCGTTCGCAGGCCGATCAAATCCGTGCGGAAATGGAGTCAAAAGCGCTGGCAGCGATTGCTCAAGGCGCTAACGTGGAGCAGGTGATCCATGAGCTGGCCCACAGATTAACCAATCGTCTTATTCATGCCCCTACCAAATCCCTCCAGCAGGCCGCCGGTGACGGCGACATGGAGCGGTTGCACATTTTACGCGACAGCCTCGGGCTGGATCAGCATTAGTTCTCTTTTATTAACAGGGTTTAAAACCACGCATGAAGCCTTCTATTGTTGCCAAACTGGAAGCGTTACAAGAGCGCCATGAAGAAGTTCAGGCGCTGCTCGGCGATGCCAGTGTCATTGCCGATCAGGATCGGTTCCGTGGCCTGTCGCGCGAATATGCGCAGTTGACCGACGTCAGCCGTTGTTTTCTGGAATGGCGTCAGGTGCAGGACGATCTCGCCACGGCAGAAATGATGCTGGACGATCCGGAAATGCGTGAAATGGCGCAGGAAGAGCTGAAACAGGCCAAAGCGGCGACGGAAGAACTGGAACAACAGCTGCAGGTGTTACTGCTGCCCAAGGATCCGGACGATGAGCGCGACTGCTTCCTCGAAGTGCGCGCCGGAACCGGTGGCGACGAAGCGGCCATCTTTGCTGGCGATCTGTTCCGTATGTATAGCCGTTACGCTGAAACTCGCCGCTGGCGAGTTGAGATCATGAGCGAAAACGTGGGCGAGCACGGCGGTTACAAAGAGGTGATTGCCAAAGTGTCTGGCGACGGCGTTTACGGTCAACTGAAGTTTGAATCTGGCGGCCACCGCGTTCAGCGCGTGCCGGAAACCGAATCTCAGGGCCGTATTCATACCTCTGCCTGCACGGTGGCGGTGATGCCAGCGGTGCCAGAGGCGGAGCTGCCAGAAATCAATGCGGGCGATCTGAAAATCGATACCTTCCGTTCTTCCGGGGCCGGTGGTCAGCACGTTAACACCACCGATTCGGCGATCCGTATTACCCACTTGCCAACCGGCATTGTGGTTGAATGCCAGGACGAACGTTCACAGCACAAGAACAAAGCCAAGGCGATGTCGGTGCTTGGGGCACGTATCCGCGCGGCAGAGATGGCGAAACGCCAGTTGGCAGAGGCTTCTACCCGCCGCAACCTGCTGGGCACCGGCGATCGTTCCGATCGTAACCGTACCTATAACTTCCCGCAGGGGCGTGTGACCGACCACCGCATCAACCTGACGCTGTATCGTCTGGATGAGGTGATGGAAGGCAAGCTGGATATGCTAATCCAGCCGATCGTGCAGGAATACCAGGCCGATCAGTTGGCTGCACTCTCTGCCGAGCCTGAGTAATGGATTATCAAACCTGGCTGAAAACCGCGACCTTACGCCTGACGCATAGTGATAGCGCCAAACGTGATGCGGAGATCCTGTTGGGTTTCGTAACCGGTCGGGCCAGAACCTACCTGTTGGCATTTGGCGAAACTCTGCTGACGGCAGAGCAGGCTGAGAAGCTAACGGTGCTGCTGGCTCGCCGTGAACGCGGGGAACCGGTGGCGTATCTGGTTGGCGAGCGTGAGTTCTGGTCGCTTCCGCTCTCGGTTTCGCCCGCTACGCTAATCCCGCGCCCGGATACCGAATGTTTGGTGGAGTTGGCTCTGGAGCGCCTGCCCGCAACGCCGTGTGCCATTCTGGATCTTGGTACCGGTACCGGCGCGATTGCCCTGGCGTTAGCCAGCGAACGGCCAGACTGCCAGCTTACCGGCATCGATCTGCAACCGGAAGCCGTGGCGCTGGCGCAGCATAACGCGCAAAAACTGGCGATTAACAATGCGCGCTTTTTGCAAGGGAGCTGGTTTACGCCGGTGGCCGGGCAACAGTTTGCGCTGATCGCCAGTAACCCCCCCTATATTGATGAAGCCGATCCTCACCTTGCGCAGGGCGATGTCCGCTTTGAACCTGGCAGTGCGCTAGTGGCCGCCGAGCAGGGTCTGGCCGATCTGGCGGCGATCGTGCAGCAGGCCGCAGATTATTTAGAGCCGCAGGGTTGGCTGTTGCTTGAGCACGGTTGGCAACAGGGTGAAAATGTACGTACGCTGTTGAATGCTGCGGGATTTATCGCGGTGGCAACGCATCGCGACTATGGCGGCAACGATCGCGTGACTCTGGGCCAAAAACCACTATAAGAAACCAAGGAAACCACTATGGCCGCTTACATGGCGCTAAAACATCTGCATTTATTAACGGTAGCCATCAGCATTACGTTGTTTGTACTGCGTTTCTTCTGGAAGTGGCGTGCATCGCCGATGAGCAACAAGCGCTGGGTAAAGATCACGCCGCATATCAATGATACGGTGCTGTTTGCCACCGGTATTGCCCTGGTGGTGATGTTCAAACTTTACCCACTGCTTGGCATGGACTCGTGGCTGACCGAGAAGTTGTTTGGCGTTATTATCTATATCCTGTTGGGCTATGTCGCCTTGGGCAAGAAGACGCAAAGCTGGAATATCCGCACCTTGGCATTCGTTCTGGCACTGGGCTGTCTGTATCTGATCGTTAAACTTGCCACGACCAAAATACCGTTCTTGATGGGATACCTATGAGCAGCATTGCCGATTTTGAATTTAACACTTCCTCACTGAGTGAGGGAGTGATCCTGGTATCAAAGATCATTCGGCGGGACTTTCCGGTGGCGGAAGTTGAGCGCAAGTTACAGCAGTTGAGTGAAGAAGCGCGCGCAATCATCCCGGACGATCTCAACCAGGATCAGCAGTTGGAAGCGCTTATCGAGTTATTCTTTAAAACCTGGGGATTCGGCGGTGCCAGCGGTGTTTATCGGCTCTCTGACGCTATCTGGCTGGATAAGGTGTTGGAAGCCCGCCAAGGTACGCCAGTCTCTCTGGGAACCATTTTCCTGCATATTGCTCACCAGTTGGATCTGCCGCTGATGCCGGTGATTTTCCCCACTCAGTTGATCATGCGTGCTGACTGGCTGGATGAGGAGATGTGGCTGGTCAACCCGCTGAACGGGGAAACGCTTAACGAACATCAGTTGCAGGTTTGGCTCAAGGGTAATCTGGGGCTGGGGGCTGAACTGGAAGATGACGATCTGGACGAATCGGAAAACATTCTGGTGGTGCGTAAGATGCTCGATACGCTGAAAGCCGCGCTGATGGATGAAAAGCAGATGGAAATTGCGTTGCGAGCCAGCGAGGCGGTGCTGAGTTTTGACCCGGACGACCCTTACGAGATCCGCGACCGTGGTTTGATTTATGCCCAGCTGGAATGCAACCATATCGCCATTTCCGATCTCAACTATTTTGTCGAGCAGTGTCCTGAAGACCCGGTGAGTGAAGTGATAAAAATTCAAATCCACTCCATCGAGCTCAAGCAGGTCACGCTGCATTAATTCACTGATTCCGATTTATTAATCAATAAGGTGCAAGCATGGAACAGAAAGTAGTCAGCATTGGCGACATCAAGGTAGCGAACGATCTGCCGTTTGTACTGTTCGGCGGTATGAACGTACTGGAATCACGCGATTTGGCGATGCGCATCTGCGAACACTACGTCACCGTGACGCAAAAACTGGGCATCCCTTACGTTTTCAAAGCCTCTTTTGATAAAGCCAACCGTTCATCTATCCATTCTTACCGTGGCCCAGGCCTGGAAGAAGGGATGAAGATTTTCCAGGAAATCAAAAGCACCTTCGGCGTGAAAATTATCACCGATGTGCACGAAGCCGCACAGGCGCAGCCAGTTTCCGAAGTGGTTGATGTGATCCAGCTGCCCGCCTTCCTGGCACGCCAGACCGACCTGGTTGAAGCCATGGCGAAAACCGGCGCGGTGATCAACGTCAAGAAACCGCAGTTCGTCAGCCCGGGCCAGATGGGCAATATCGTCGATAAATTCAAAGAAGGCGGCAACGATCAGGTTATCCTGTGCGATCGCGGCAGCAACTTTGGTTATGACAACCTGGTGGTCGACATGTTGGGTATCAACGTGATGAAGAACGTGACCGGTGGCCATCCGGTGATCTTCGACGTGACCCACGCCCTGCAAACCCGCGATCCGTTTGGTGCGGCCTCAGGCGGCCGCCGTGCGCAGGTTGCCGAGCTGGCTCGTGCCGGTATGGCGGTAGGTTTGGCTGGCCTGTTTATCGAGGCGCACCCAGATCCAAGCAATGCCAAATGCGATGGTCCTTCGGCGCTGCCGTTGGATAAGCTGGAACCGTTCCTGGTACAGATGAAAGCCATCGACGATCTGGTGAAAAGCTTTGCTGAGCTGGATACCAGCAACTAACGACTGCTGACAAATCGCTCAGTGGGGGCGCGCATGCTGCGCCCGCCAATCTGAAGGCCCGACATTAAGCTGTCGGGCCTTTTGCTTTAGTGGGCGTTCAGCGCGGTGAGCGCTTCTGGCAGGGTGGGGTAGAAATGCAGCTTGCCATCGATTGGCTTCATGCGAGCACGAGCCAGGGTTTTTAGCGGCTGGAATGGAATATCGGTGATCACCAGCTGTTTTTCGGCGGGCAGGGCGTCGATATAACGTTGCAACGCGTTGAGCCCCCCGGCATCCAGCACCGGCACGGCATCCCATTGCAGTACGATGGTGTGATAGTTTTCACCGCGTACCAGCAGATCGTTGAACACGCGTTCGGCAGCGGCGAAGAACAGCGGGCCGTTGACGCGCAGCACCAGCCGGCCATCTTCGGCGCTCAACTCGCTTAGGCGGGTCATGCGTGCGATTCGGCGCATAAACAGCAGTGAGGCCAGTACGATGCCAACGGTAATGGCAATCACCATATCAAACAGTACCGTTAGCGACATACACAGCAGCATCACCAAAATGTCGTCTTTCGGCGCCCGGCGCAGCAGATAAACCACTTTATGCGCCTCGCTCATGTTCCAGGCAACCAATAGCAACAGCGAAGCCATCGCCGCCAGCGGTAAGTAGGACAGCCACGGTGCCAGCATCAGCAAGGACAGCAGCACCATTAACGAGTGGATGATTGCCGAAACCGGTGAGGTTGCCCCTGCACGCACGTTGGCTGCCGAGCGGGCAATGGCGGCGGTTGCGGTGATCCCCCCGAAGAACGGGGCGATGATGTTACCCGCGCCCTGGCCAATCAGTTCGGCGTTGGAGTGGTGCTTTTTGCCCGTCATGCCATCCAACACTACCGCGCAAAGCAGCGATTCGATCGCCCCAAGCATCGCCATGGAAAAGGCTGCCGGTAATAGAGCGGAAAGCAGCTGCCAGCTTAGTTCCGTCGGTTTACCATCGCCAGCAGGCAGATGCCAGGGCAATAACCACTGCGGCAGGATCGGCGGGATACCTTGGCCTTGGCTGCCGTCGGCCAGTTCGAAACTGAAACGAGAGCCAATGGTCGCAACCTGATGATCGAACTGAGCCAGGATAGCCATCACCGCGGTGCCAGCCAACAAGGCGGGCAGGTGGCCGGGAATACGCAGCCCCAGCTTTGGCCAGAGCAGCAGGACTACCAGAGTGACCACGCCAATCAGCGTATCGCCATAGTCCAAGGTGGGTAAAGCATGCAACAGCGCATTCACCTTACCGATGTAGTTTTCCGGTACTTCCGCCAGCTGTAAGCCAAAGAAATCCTTCACCTGCATGGTGGCGATGGTAATGGCAATCCCGGAGGTAAACCCAAGCGTGACCGAAAGTGGAATGTACTCGATCAGGCGACCAAGCCGCGCTAACCCCATAATCAGCAGGAATACGCCGGACAGCATGGTGGCAATCAATAAGCCAGAGAGCCCAAACTGCTGTGAAACGGGGAACAGGATCACCACAAACGCCGCGGTGGGGCCGGAAACGCTGTAGCGCGAACCGCCGCTGACGGCGATCACGATGCCAGCAATGGCGGCGGTATACAGTCCATACTGTGGGGGAACGCCGCTGGCAATGGCTAGCGCCATCGCCAGCGGAATGGCAATGATGCCGACGGTAACCCCGGCAATGGCATCTTTCAGTAGACGTTGAAGGGAGTAGGGCTCGCGCCAGCAGGCATCTATCAGGGCGCTGAAAGGGCGGATACCGTTGATTTCGTGCGTTTTCATCAAAGTTGCAAACCAAGTCTATAAAAGAGAACGGAATGGCGGGCCATGGAGGTCCGTCTCGGAATAGCTGGTAGATACCATACCCCTTTCTGCCCGACGATACCTAGATTTGTATCAAAGCATCTGGATTGTGATTAATTTATATTTGTTCAGTGGACTATGTGCGCCAAGCGCCAGCCTGTGCAGATCGTCCGCTGCGGATGGGGGGAAAAGCGCAGCTTTTATCGCTTAGTGTACTGCGGGTAAGGATAAGCCTAGAAACAGAGCAAGAGTGCTGACCAACAGATGATGGTCTTCGAGCTGCGGAGAGCCAGAAAGAGAGATGGAACCGACGCAACCCACATTGAGCAGGTTGATAGGGAATGCGCCGCCGTGGGCGGCATAGTCACGTACGCTAAGGCCATATCTTTCCTCCAGCGTAACCTGCCGCTGTTGCAGGCGTAAGCCCACGGCATAAGAGCTTTTATGAAAATGGTTGACCACGTTGCGCTTGCGCCGCACCCAGTCGGCAATGTCTGGCGTTGCCCCTGGCATGGCGTAATAAAACAGCGTTTGTCCGTTCAGCTGAATTTCGATAGCGATGGGTAATTGGCGCTGTTCTGCGGCATTTTTTAGCGCTACACCCAGCTCCCACGCGGTGGCATGGTCGAAATGGTGGAAGGTAAGGTCCGTTTCTTGGGTCACCAGCGCTTGCAATTCATCATCGATATTCATCAGATTTTCCCCGTGGTGTGATGGATAACAGACTATCCTGAATTGAGGATAGGACATAGATTGCCTGGCAATAACATATACCCGCCTAGTCATTGTGATTTTTAGTATGATGAGCGCTGTCGGAAGCGGTATTACAGGGGGCCGTTGTCAAAAATAACCCGAAAAACTACATTGCCGCATCCTGGAGTATGCCGAATAGTTATGACATATATTGCGTCGATCTCGTCTTTTTACAGTGACGCGTGCATCACCTATGCCACGCTGTCGGTCGCCTACTTTGCGCTTAGCAAAAATGCCCCTTTTTCCTTCCAGTCCGCCGTGTGGAAACGGGTGTTATTTGGTGTGCTGGCAGGGCTGGCGGTGTTGTATCTGAATCAGTCTCGGCTGTTGCTCACCGGTAATATTTATTACAGCTTTGCCATGATCCCGATGATTTTGGTGCTGTTTTTCGGAGGTGCAGTCAGTGGGATAGTGTGCTATCTGGTAAACTTTGGCTTTAACGGCGGCTTCACGCTGGATAATCTGTTTATCGGTTCGATCATCTTGCCGCTGTTGCTATCGGGGGTCTGGCGGAAAAAATCGAACCGGGTGTTTTACCTTACCATCGGTATCATTGCGCTTTACCGTATTGCCGTGGTCGGCTTGTTCGTCAACTTCCGTGAACTGTGGCTGGATATTCTGTTGTATCAGGCTGCATCGGCGCTTTGCCTGGCGATTTGCTACCACGCCCTGAGCTTTAAAGAGCGCCATATCAACGCCTTTTTCTCCATGCGCAATAAGGCGACGACCGACAGTCTGACCCACATCAACAACCGTGCCAGTGTGGACTACAAAATGATGCTGCAGCATGCTCAACGAGAGTCTTGTGGCCTGATGTTGCTGGATTTGGATAATTTCAAACAGGTCAATGACACCTATGGCCATTTGGCCGGTGACGGTGTGTTAGCCAGCGTAGGGGCCATTTTGCAAGAGTGCGTTCGCGATGAAGACTTTGTCGGGCGCTACGGTGGCGAGGAGTTTATGGTCATCACTTCCAGCTATGAACCGCAGCAGATTGCTGCCGTGGCGGAACGTATTCGCAGCAGGGTGGAAGGATTTGATTTTATTACCGATAACGGGTATCCGATCCGCATGACCATCTCCATCGGGACCTCGCTCTATCTGGCCGGTATGTCGGTGGAGAAAGCGATAGAAATGACGGATGAAGCGCTGTATGACGCTAAACGCGAGGGTAAAAACCGCGTGGTCAGCAGCCGGTTGATGTTGTTATCCCAGTTGGGGAGGAAGTTTAGCCCTATGGCGGCTAAGAAGTCTTAGCCTGGCCCAGGAGTTAACCGTGCTTTTTTTTAACGTCTTTACTTTTTCCCTTCCAGCGTTGTTGCGTCGGTTTTAGCTTCGACAGCAACATTGTTTTCGGCATAATCTAACTCTTTAGATAAAAAGTAATTAAGGAATGTACGTATCACGGCAATGATGACCAGTTTAATCAACTCCTCCATGCTAGGGTTGATTGTCGTTGCCAAGATATCAGCCGCTAATTGAAACTCTAACGCCAAAGCAAGCCAGGTTCCAAAGCGCGCCCTGATTAAATAGAGTATAGACTGACTTTTAACTTTGGTTATTGTGGTATAAAGTGCCTTTACCAACCCGACAAAAACGCAAATAACGGATAGAAACTCTAAAAAAACCTGTAGCATTAGAGAGAAATAGATAATTATTTCTTTGATACTTTCCAATTAGATAGCTCCATTTTCCATGTTTATCAGCCTGTTACCAACAAGCCGTGCTTGGTTGATGGCTCGGAATAGGGCGTTTCAGCTCAGGCCCGAAAAGGATTTTACTTTTCTCTACGCTTGTGGTTTAAGTGGAGTGAAAAACACCTGTTGAAATAAGCCTTGAGGTGTTCTTCCATCGCGTGAACTTTTTCGTCAATGCGCTGGCAAAGGAATTCGTCGCTATTCATTGCCTCGACTCGTTGTAACGCTATTAAGTCAATTTCTTGTTTTTGTTCTTCAGTCAATTCGCCGCCAGTGTGCTGATTAGTCATGATGATACCTGTATCCTGAGTAAAGTAACTAAATTATAACGCTATGGGTATTGTAGCAAATACTTTCTAACTTTTGTTTAAACGGAGTGTGGCGATAAATTGTCCGTTTTTATCGTTGTGACGTTTACCACTACCTTGAAGCCGCGCCACTCAGACTGGCCTTTTACCAAAAGAAAGGGGACATGCAAAAAAGTCTGAGCGTGAATTCAGACTTTTTCTTTAGAATATGGCGGTGAGGTCGGGCTTGATTCGCAAGCTCACCCTGCGGGCGGCCTGTCGGCCGTCCAAAATGTCTCTGCGCTGCGAGCCATTTTGTCGAGCCCTGTCGAGGTTTCTCACCCCTCTCTGATTGGGGTACATGCAATAAAAAAGCCTGAACGTTAGTCCAGGCTTTCTCATTTAATATGGCGGTGAGAGAGGGCTTGATTCGCAAGCTCACCCTGCGGGCGGCCTGTCGGCCGTCCAAAATGTCTCTGCGCTGCGAGCCATTTTGTCGAACCCTGTCGAGGCTTCTCACCCCTCTCTGACTGGGGTACATGCAAGAGAAAGTCTGAACGTTAGTTCAGACTTTCTCTTGGAATATGGCGGTGAGAGAGGGGTTCGAACCCTCGATACACTTTCGCGTATACACACTTTCCAGGCGTGCTCCTTCAGCCACTCAGACACCTCACCGTACGTTGCGCTTGCTCAGTGCAACGGGGCGCTACTATAGGGAGAGTCGGCTAACCGGTCAAGAATATTTTTACGGTTTTAGCTCAGGTGGTTAAGCCGTGGTCGCTTTGCCGTAAATCAAGGCCGGAAAACCGGTTTTACTAGCCCATCGACATCCACACCCATCGCAGCCGCCGGTTTTGCGTTCGGGATCCTCAAGTCGGCGCGCAAACGGTATATCGATGCCAAGTATCTTCAGGTTGCCGAAAAAGCACTGCAAGGAAACAAATCAACACCGATGGCGAACTGATGCAGGCCTCGTTCGGAACCGCGATGGGCAAAAACCTTGACTATTATCGCCAGGTCCCACTGACGTCGATACCTGGTGGTCAGGCAACGGGCTGCTGCCGCGGCCCGTAAGAGAGAGGTTGCTGAGATAACCTCTCTTCCCCCAACAGCGCAGGGGCTATCATCTCCCTTTCCCTGTGGGTGAGGGCATCAAACCAATAAAGACCGTCTTTTTGCGTGGGCCGGTCATCAAAGACTCCAGCTCTTTGACACAGGCCAGGTAGTGCGGGGTCGTTTTATGAAAAGCCACGGCCTGCTCATCGGCGTAAGCCTCGTAAATATAAAAGCGCGTAGGGATGTCAGGGTCCTGTAACACATCGAAGCGTAGGTTGCCCTTTTCCTGGATCGCGCCCAGATGGTTTTGCCGAAACACCTCGATAAACCGTTCAACCTTGTCGTCATGAACGTTAATTTCGACCAGGGTAACGTGCATAATCAGCCTCCTTGAATGGGCGGGCCTGGAAACCGGCCCGCATTTCAGCCGTATCAGCCTTTTTCGCTGAGGAAGAGTTCGTAGGCGTGTTCTACCGTTTCGTTCTGATGAACGATGGCGTGCACCGCCTTGATCATGGCAACCGGGCTTGCTGACTGGAAAATATTCCGCCCCATATCGACCCCGGACGCCCCTTGATCGATGGCCTGGAAGCACATCTCCAGCGCCTCGCGCTCTGGCAGTTTTTTCCCACCGGCGATGACGATAGGGACTGGACAGCCAGCCACAATGCGTTCGAACCCTTTATCCACGTAGTAAGTCTTGATGATTTGCGCCCCCATCTCGGCGGCAATACGCGTGGCCAGTGAGAAATAGCGCTGATCGCGCGCCATATCTTTCCCTACGCCGGTCACCGCCATGGTGGGCATGCCGACTTTAAGACCTGCATCGACCAACTGGATGATGTTTTTAATCGACTGGTGTTCATGTTCCGTACCGATGTAAACCTGCGCGGCGACGGCACAGCTATTAAGACGGACCGCGTCGTCCATGGCGACAGCCACCGCCTCATTGCTCAATTCGGTCAGAATGGAGTTTGCTCCTGAAGCGCGCAGGACGATGGGTTTGTTAGTGGCAGGCGGGATCACGCTACGCAGAATACCCCGGGTACACATCAACACGTCTGCATGCTGAAACAGCGGCGCAATATTGATATCAATCCGCTCCAGCCCGGTCGTCGGGCCTTGGAAATAGCCGTGGTCAAAGGCCAGCATCACGGTTCGGTTAGTGCGGGGGTTGAAAATGCGTGCCAGGCGGGACTGCATACCCCAATCCAGCGCACCACACCCTTTTAAACTAAACAGGGCATTTTGCTGCGGCCGGTCAATATGGAAGTCTTTACCGTCTTTGATGTCATCTAAATCAGCCATTGTCTTACTCCCTCCAAATAATCGGGGCGATAGGTTAGAAGTTGTATTTGTCGATATTGTCTTTATTGAACACCACGCGCTCAGGTAGCAGCACGATGCCATTGCCTTTTGCCTGGTAGTCATAGCCTTGAACGCTGTTTGGCGAAACCTCTACCTGGCCCACACCAGGGATGTCGAGCTTGTCGCCAACCTTCAATTCACCGTTTTTCAGCAGGGCGTTGGCCACGTAAACCGAAATTTTCCCTTGTTCGACCACATCCCACAGGCCGAACTCTTTAACCGTGCCGCGCTGAATATAAGGGCGCATGACGTTTGGGGTGCTGAACCCCACAATCGCCACGTTGTCACGCTTGAGGTTTTCTGCCGCCTGGGCCGCTGCGGGCAGGGCATTGGCATCCGGGGCGATGATGGCGTCCAGATCGCCGTAGGCTTTCAGGATCCCTTCGGCGGTTTGCAGTGACTTGGTGGCATCGTTGTAACCAAACTGCGTGGTGACCACTTCCCAGCCCGGATGGTCTTTCTCGATTTTACGTTTGGCTTCATTCACCCACTGGTTTTGGTCGGTGACCGTCGGGCTGGAATAGAAGAAGGCGACTTTGGCCTTTTCTTTCTTCACCTGATTGGCTGCCATATCGACCAACATGCCTCCGAGTTGGGCTGGCGTACCCTGATTGATGTAATAAGAGCGGCATTCGGGCTTGGTGTCTGAGTCCCAGGTCAATACCTTCACGCCACGCTGCATGGCTCGTTTTAATGCCGGGCATAGTCCTTCCGGGGAGACGGCAGAGACGATAATGGCGTTATAGCCCTGGTTAACGAAGTTATTGATCAACTGAACCTGGCCGGAAACACTGGGCTCGGTTGGGCCATCGTAGGTTACGTCAACGCCCAGCTCTTTCCCCGCCTCTAATGCTCCATTACCGCCGCTGGTGAAAAAGCCGACGCCCACCAGCTTGGGGATAAAGGCAATGCGCTCTGCTGCCTGTACGCCAATGCTTAGCGAAGCCATGCCGAGTACGCTTAAAAGCGCGATTTTTTTGATACGTTGTAGGCTCATGTTGTTCTCCGTATATCGCGTTGTCAGAAGATGTATGTCATCGTTCAAACCTGATGGATGCTGCTGCGCCGTTGGATCCACTCTCTGATTTGATGCCGATGCAGGCTGATGGAGCGGCCAACAACGACAATAATCAGCAGCGCTCCGGAAAGTGCGCTGGAGATCTGATTGGGCACGCCAGCCATTTGTAATCCTTGTTGCAGATAACCGACCAGCAAGACGGCTACGGCGGTACCGAGAATGGAACCTGAGCCGCCGTAAATATTTGCCCCGCCAAGTACTACCGCCGTGATGGCTGGCATCAGGAAAGAGGCGCCGAGGTCGGAACGAGCCGAACCAAAGTAGGAAACCAGCAGCACCGCAGCGATGGCTGAAGCAAAGCCGGTCATTGCATAGAGTGCGTACAGCGTTCGGTTAACCGGGATCGCACTGTATTGCGCCACGCGCTGGCTTTGGCCAATCAGGAAGATGTTGCGCCCTGCATGTGTCCGGTGCATCAGCAGCCAGCACAGCAGCACACAGACCATAAAGAAGGTCAGCGGTACTGGTAGGCCGAACACGGTCAGGTTGGCGAAATCGGTAAAGACCATCGGGAATCCGCCGATGCCTTCATAGCCGGTGGCACCAGAGATGCCCGAAAGCAGCAGGGCGCTACCGCCAAACAGGTACATGGTGCCGAGGGTGATCACTAGAGGATTGATACCGGTGTAGATGATCAAGCCGGCGTTGATCAAACCGCACAGGGCGCCCAGGGCCAGCGTTATCGCTATTGCCAACGGCAAGGGCAGGCCCGCCTGGAACATCACTCCTAGCGCAATGGCGCACAGGCCAATGGTGGAACCAAATGAAATATCAATGCCGCCACTGACGATCACCATGGTTAACGGCAGTGCCACAATGCCAATACAGATAAAATCGCTGGTGCTGAACAGCAGGACATTAATGTCCAGCATGCGTGGATTTACGACCCCGAACGCCAGGATCTCAATCAGCAGCAGGGCGGCCAGCGCCAGTTCCCAGCCGAAACGTCGCCATTGTGCCATCATGCGATCTCCCGTTTTTTTCCCTGGGCAGGGAGTTGGGTGGTGTGAGGGGATGTGGGGGCCGAGGGTGGAGGATCGATAAACCTGGCATACTTCTGGCGGCGGATATTCTTTTGCAGGGCACAGCGCAGGCGGCCATCAAACACCAGAACCCCCAACAAAACCAGGCCAGCGATAAAGTCGTTCCACCAGGCGGGAATGCGCAACAGTACCAGCACGCTGTCGATCTGCGTCAGGAAATAGGCTCCCAAAATGGCCCCCACCACCGTGCCAGAGCCACCAAGCAGGCTGATACCTCCCAGCACGCAGGCGGCAATAGCCTTCATTTCCAGGCCGGTGCCGGTTTGATTTGGAATAAAGCCAATCTGTGCGGCAAACACGATCCCGGCGAGCGCTGCCATTAGCCCATTCAGTGAGAAAGCGATGATGCGGATGGCCTCGGTGCGGATACCGAGTTGACGAGCCCCCTGCAGGTTGTCACCGGTGGCATAGAAGCTGCGGCCGAATGAGGTTTTCAACAGTAGCCAGGCCATTAACGCCACCAGCAGTAAGGTTAGCCAGCCAATCGGTGAGATGCCCAGCAGCACCGGTGAAGAAAGCTGCTTGAGCGAGCTTGGCAACCCTTCGATCCATTTACCGCCGGTCCATAGCAGCATGATGCCACGATAAAGACCAAGGGTGCCCAGAGTGGCGACTATGGCAGGAATTTTAAACCAGGCGACCAGCACGCCATTAAAAAAGCCCGCCAGCAAACCGAGTAGCAGCGTGACGCCAAAGGCGACGGGCAAGCTGTACCCGGCATTGAGCGTTATCCCAAGCAGCACCGCACACATCCCGGTGATGGAACCGACGGAGACATCAATGTTACGGGTCAGCATGACCAGCGCCGCGCCGATGGCTAGCAACATCAGGATTTGCGAACTGCTGAAGATCATGGTCAGCGTCTGAAAACTGAAATAGCTGCTATCAATGCTCCCCAGTAGCGCAAACAGAGCGATGATGGCCAGCAGCGCCGTCAGCTCTCGGTTGTTTTGTATTATCTTTAGCATGAGGTCTCCCCGTTGGTATGAGGTTGATAGGAGGAGGGAGATACGACGTGTTGTTCGCCAAAGGCCATATGCATGATGGTATCCACAGTAATCTCGTTGCCACACAGAGCGCTGCTTGCCACCTCGCCCTGGTGCATGATGCAGACGCGATCGGACATCATGGCTATCTCTTCGAGATCGGATGAAATAAACAGGATAGCGACATGCTGTTGGGCAATGCTCCGAATGAGCTGATAGATATCGTTGCGTGCACCGACGTCGACGCCACGGGTTGGTTCATCAACGATCAGCAACTGTGGCGATGCTTCCAGGCATTTGGCGATCAGTATTTTTTGTTGATTACCGCCAGACAGTGTGCGGGCCGGTTGTTCCGGGTGGTTGAATTTGATATTCAGTGCCCGGCGATAACGTTCAAGCGTAGCGTTATCACGCTGTGGATGGGCCCAGAACCCGCCGTTATTATGGGTCAGGGCACAGACGTTCCAGGATAACGATGAATCCAGATACAGCCCGGAAGACTGCCGGTCTTCCGGTAAATAGATCAGCCCGCGCTGCAACCGCTGGCGGGTGCTCAGTTGCGCGATCTCTTCACCATTGAGCAGGATGCTGCCCGCACTGGCTGGGCGTAATCCATACAGCGTTTCAGCCAACTCGGTGCGCCCGGAACCGACCAGGCCAGCCAGACCCAGGATTTCCCCGGCGTGGACGTTGAGTGTCACCTGCCGGAAGCCTTCTCCAGTGAGTTCCCTCAACTGCAATACGGCTTTGCCCTGAGGGTTGGCTGGCCGATTGCCAGGCAGTTCGAGCCACAGTTTCTGGCTAGCGGAGAGATCCACATTACGGGCGGCTGGGGTGATTGCCTGAATAATCTCATCCGTGGTCAGCGAGGCGGTTTTCCCCGTCAGGGCGATTTTGCCGTCACGCATTACGCTAACGCGGTCGGCAATCTGGCGGATTTCCGGCAGCTTATGGGAAATAAAGACGATACCGACACCTTTGCCAAGCAGTTCATGCAGGCGGGCAAATAGTCTGTCCGTTTCGGCAGGCGTCAGCGACGCCGTGGGTTCATCCAGGATCAGGATCTGGGAATCACGCATTAATCCCCGCATGATCTCTACAATCTGGCGGTCAGCCACATCCAGCGACCCTGCCATACTGTTGGGCTCAAGCTTGCATCCCAACAGTTCGAGTAATTGCTGCATTTTTTCAACAGCAGCCCGCTTGGCAGGCAGACCAAACAGAATATTCTCTTTAACCGACAGGCTGGGGAACAACAGCGGTTCCTGCGGCACCAGATAGATCCCCAGTTGATGCGCTTTTACCGGGGTCAGGCTGGCACAACGCTGGCCATTGATCTCGATAGCGCCGCCGTCCGGTGGTACTACGCCAGCAATGATCTTCATCAGCGTGGACTTCCCTGCGCCATTGCCACCGAGCAGGGCATGTACCTCCCCGGCGTGCAAGGTAAAGTCGATGCCTTTCAGCACCGCAACACCGGAATAGTGCTTATTGATATTTTGTACACAGAGCAGAGGTGGGTCTGGGTATTCACCGGTTTGCATCTTGCCTCCGTTCACTCAAAGATGAGCGACTGAGTTGAACAAATATTTTTTAGAAAACTAATTGTTCATAACCTTAGTCATGGTTTGGCGATAAAACCATCACTGCGATCACGTTTTTTGAATAATTGTGTTCTGTAGAAACCGATGTTCAGATTTAGTGTATATTTGTGGCATGACTCACAGCTATTGTTGAGCGATAGCGGAACAATTGTGTTCAAGATTTAAAAATGTTCAAAGAGAAGCGGATTTATGACGATAAATGACAGTGCATTGATTACCGAACATGGCATGTGCGAGGAGGAGCAGGTTGCCCGCATCGCCTGGTTCTATTATCACGATGGGCTGACGCAAAGTGAGATCAGTACCCGGCTTGGGCTAACGCGGCTTAAAGTTTCGCGTTTGCTGGAGAAAGGGCATCAGTCTGGGATCATTCGGGTGCAGATTAACTCCCGCTTTGAAGGTTGCCTACAGTATGAAGATGCGTTGAAAAAACATTTTGACCTGAAAAACATTCGCGTATTGCCCTCCTTGGCCGATGCTGATGACAGCGCGAGGTTGGGGATCGGTGCGGCACACATGTTGATGGAATCGCTGCAGCCGCAACAGATGTTGGCGGCGGGATTTGGTGAGGCCGCCATGAGCACCTTGAAAAGGCTCAGCGGCTTCATTTCTTCGCAGCAAATTCGCCTGGTTACGCTTTCCGGTGGTGTAGGGCCTTATATGACCGGGATTGGTCAGTTGGATGCGGCCTGCAGCGTCAGCATGATCCCAGCGCCATTGCGCGCTTCCTCTGCCGATATTGCCCGTACCCTGCGGGATGAAAATAGCGTCAGGGACGTGCTGCTTGCGGCCCAGGCTGCCGATGTCGCCGTCGTTGGGATCGGTGCGGTGAGTCAAAAAGATGCCGCTACCATTTTACGCGCTGGCTATATCACCGAAGGCGAGCAACTGATGATTGGCCGCAAAGGCGCTGTTGGCGATATTCTTGGCTACTTTTTCGATGCCAGCGGCGACATTATTCCCGACATGCAAATTCATCAAGAATTGATAGGGCTGAGCTTGAGCGCGCTTGCCACCATACCTACCGTTGTCGGGGTTGCGGGGGGAGTAGCAAAAGCCGAAGCGATAGTGGCGGCATTGAAGGGCGGCTATATCAACGCGTTGGTCACCGATCAGGACACGGCGGCAGAAATGCTCAAACTTATTGGAAAGTAAAGGTTAATAGCGATGTAACAGACTGTCTCAAATACCAGCCGAGGACAAACTCATGGCTCGACTCTGTACTCCTGCCACATCAGGCCAATACCTGATGGCTCTGGATGCCGGTACCGGCAGCATCAGAGCGGTAATTTTTGATTTGGAAGGCAATCAAGTCTCAGTAGGGCAAGCCGAATGGCAACATTTGGCGGTCCCTGATGTACCGGGCTCCATGGAATTCGATCTTGCCAAAAACTGGCACCTCACCTGCCAATGCATCCATCAGGCGTTAAAGATGGCGGCTATTGCGCCGGAGGCGATTGCGTCCGTGGCTGCGTGTTCAATGCGTGAAGGGATTGTGATCTATGATGCAGAAGGTCAGCCGATTTGGGCATGTGCCAACGTAGATGCACGGGCTACGCGTGAGGTCAGCGAGTTAAAAGAGATCCACAACCATACTTTCGAAGATGAGGTTTACCGTTGTTCAGGGCAGACACTGGCACTCAGCGCCATGCCCCGGCTGCTGTGGTTGGCGCATTACCGCCCTGATATCTATCGCCAGGCGGCCGCGGTCACCATGATCAGTGACTGGCTGGCTTATATGCTCAGCGGTGAACTTGCGGTCGACCCATCAAATGCCGGGACGACCGGGTTGCTTGATCTGGTCACACGAGACTGGAGAAAAGGCCTGTTGGAAATGGCGGGCCTGCGCTCAGACATCCTTTCACCGGTAAAAGAGACGGGAACGCCGTTGGGGGCGGTGACGGCCAATGCCGCGTCATTGTCAGGCCTGAGGGCGGGCACTCCGGTGATTGTCGGGGGAGGTGATGTTCAACTGGGATGCGTGGGTCTTGGCATTGTCAGACCAGCACAGACCGCCGTATTGGGTGGAACGTTCTGGCAGCAGGTGGTGAACCTTCCTGCGCCGGTTACCGATCCCAATATGAATGTGCGCATTAACCCGCATGTGATCCCGGGAATGGCTCAGGCTGAATCCATCAGCTTTTTTACCGGCCTGACCATGCGCTGGTTCCGTGATGCCTTCTGCGCCGAGGAGAAGCTGATTGGTGAACGTCTGGGCGTGGATACCTATGCCTTGCTGGAAGATATGGCCAGGCGGGTACCATCAGGTGCTCATGGCATTATGCCCATCTTCTCCGATGTCATGCGCTTTAAGAACTGGTATCACGCCGCCCCCTCATTTATCAACCTGTCGATCGATCCGGAAAAGTGCAACAAAGCTACGTTGTTCCGCGCCCTTGAAGAGAACGCGGCCATCGTGTCGGCCTGTAATCTACAACAAATCGCCGAGTTTTCAGGTGTCAAAGCCGATTCGCTGGTGTTTGCCGGCGGTGGTTCAAAAGGCACGCTCTGGAGCCAGATCCTGGCCGATGTCACCGGGCTGACCGTACGAGTCCCGGTGGTTAAGGAAGCTACCGCGCTGGGATGTGCTATTGCGGCTGGTGTGGGGGTAGGGGTCTATTCGTCGTTGGCAGATGCGGGGGAGAGCCTGGTGCGTTGGGATAGGGAACATATCCCGAACCCAGATAACAGTGAGGTTTATCAACAGGCACGTCAAAAATGGCTGGAGGTGTATCTGGATCAACTTGGTTTGGTTGATCACGGGTTGACGACCTCAATGTGGAAGGCTCCCGGCCTTTAAAGGAGGCATCATGATCAAGACCAATGAAATGGATCACGACTATCGCTTCGGCGACAATGGCCCCAAATACCTGATCCGTGGGCCGATGTGCGATATGGGCGTCGTGGTGTTACAGCCAGGGCAGTCATTTAGAAATCACCGTCACAAGGAGGTTTGCGAAGTCTTTTATACTATCAGTGGAGAAGTGTGCCTGTATCTGGAAGGGGAGATGCACATGCTGCGTGAAGGGGATGTGTTGCAGTGTGATCCTGGCGAGGCGCATTTCCTGGTTAATACTGGCTCGATACCGTGGAAAGGGGTATTTGTGAAATCGCCGCATATTTTAGGGGATAGTCATCCCGCAGAGCCTGAGAGTTATTAAGGCGAAAGCCTGAGTTCCCGCCTTGAAGCCAGGTGATTTAAGTTGTCGTGTTCTGTTTGGCATGTTAAATAAAACATAATACTAAAACAGGTACTTAAAAATCCTATCCTCTCAAGGACAAGCGAGTAACAATGCAGATAATGAATGTCAAACAGGCCAGGATAATCAGTTTCATCTTTGTGATGGGGGGGATCCTGCTGCTGTTGCCGTTGCATCTTCTTACCTGCTTTATGGCGGGTTTTCTGGTTTACGAGATCGTGAATATCCTTACGCCACATTTTCAGAAGGTGATTGGCGGCCATCGGGCCAGATGGCTGGTGGTGGCAGTGATCAGCACTTTGGTGGTCAGCCTGTTGATCGCCATTGTGGGGAGTATCGTCGGCTATCTGATGCAGGATATGAAGAATATCTCTGGCATCAACACCCGTATTGCGTTCATCCTGCAGGATGTCCAGCAAGAGGTGGCAAAATATATGCCGGGCTATCTGCCGTTGAGTGTGGCAGAACTGAAGAACGAGATCCTGAGCCGTCTACAACAGCACATAGCGCTGCTGCAGACTATGGGTAAAAGCGTACTGCATGGCCTGGTGACCATGCTGATCGGGATGGTGCTCGGTGCCATCGTCTCACTGTATAACATTGATAGCAGCGAGGAGCGGCCATTACTGAAAAGTGAGCTGATGAAAAGGATTTCCCTGCTATCGCAGGCGTTCCGCAATATTGTGTTTGCTCAGGTTAAAATATCGGCAATCAATACCTTCTTCTCGGCTATCTTTATCCTTGGTGTGCTACCGCTGTGCGGGATCCATATCCCGTTGGCGAAAACGCTGGTGGTGTTTACCTTTATCTTTGGCCTGCTGCCGGTGATCGGCAATCTGATCTCCAATACCATTGTTTTCATCTCTGGCCTGTCGGTTTCACTCGGAGTGGCACTGATTGCGCTGCTCTACCTGATCGTGATCCACAAGTTTGAGTATTTCCTCAATGCCCGCATTGTCGGCACTAAGATCAGGGCTAACTCCTGGGAGATCTTGCTGGCGATGTTGGTCTTTGAGGCTGCATTCGGCCTGGCTGGCGTGATTGCCGCTCCTATCTATTACGCCTATCTGAAAAGTGAACTCAGGGAAGCCAAGCTGATTTGAGGGGGGGATCCCTGTAGAGGCTTCTCCCCCCTCCCAGAGAGTGGTACATGCAATAAAAAAGCCTGAATATGAATTCAGGCTTTCTCATTTAAAATGGCGGTGAGGGAGGGCTTGATTCGCAAGCTCACCCTACGGGCGGCCGGTCGGCCGTCCAAAATGTCCCTGCGGTGCGGGCCATTTTGTCGAACCCTGTCGAGGCTTCTCACCCCTCCCAGACTGGGGAATATGCAAAAAAAAGAGTCTGAACGTAAGTTCAGACTCTTTCTTATAAGATGGCGGTGAGGGAGGGGTTCGAACCCTCGATACACTTACGCGTATACACACTTTCCAGGCGTGCTCCTTCAGCCACTCAGACACCTCACCGTTTTGTCATCGGCAACCTTTACGCTGTCGACGGGCGCTAATGTAGGAGAATCTGATCCCAGCGTCAATAGTCTTGTGACATTACCGCGCGCGTTTAGCCAAACTTCCAGCAATCTGCTGATTTGTCGCACGATAATTCCTCCCTCCCAGTGTCAGTTTATTCTTGCATCGTGCGGCAAAGCGCGAAAGGATAGCTAAAATCCACCCAACAAGGGAACCGGCAGTGAATATCATTTTCTATCACCCGTTTTTTGATGCGCAAGAGTGGCTGGCAGGCATGGCGAAGCGCTTACCACAGGCGAATATCCGGGCATGGCAACCGGGCGATGATCGTCCGGCGGACTACGCGCTGGTATGGCGGCCACCTTATGAGATGCTGGCCAACCGCCGCGATCTGAAAGGGATCTTTGCCCTGGGGGCTGGCGTCGACGCCATCCTTGAACAGGAGCGCCAGCATCCCGGCAGCCTACCGGCGGGAGTGCCGGTGATCCGGCTGGAGGATACCGGCATGGCACAGCAGATGGATGAATACGCGTTGGCCGGCGTGTTGCGTTATTTTCGCCGTTTTGATGAGTATCAGTTGCAGCAACAGCAGCAGAACTGGTTGCCGCTTGAGCCTCATCAGCAGAGCGATTTCACTATCGGCATTCTGGGCGCTGGGGTGTTGGGGAAAAGCGTGGCGCAAAAGCTGGTGGCGTTCGGTTTTAACGTCCGCTGCTGGAGCCGCAGCCCCAAGCAGATTGAGCACGTACAGAGTTTTGCCGGGCAACCTCAGCTAGCAGCGTTTCTTGATGGCACGCGCTTGCTGATCAACTTGTTGCCTAATACGCCTGAAACGGCGGGTATCCTCAACCGCCAGTTGTTTAGCCGTTTGGTGCCGGGCGCTTACCTGATCAACATTGCGCGCGGTGCCCATCTGGTGGAAGACGATCTGCTGGCGATGTTGGCACAAGGACAACTGACGGCCGCCATGCTTGACGTCTTCGTCAACGAACCTTTGCCGTCCGCTCATGCCTTCTGGCGTCATCCTCGTGTCACGATTACACCGCATATTGCTGCTGTTACCCTACCGGAACAGGCGATGGATCAGGTTAGCGCCAACCTTCTGCGGCTTGAGGCGGGTGAACAGCCTTCAGGCCTGGTTGATATTCAGCGTGGCTATTGATGCTTTCACAACCCGCTAACATGTCGATAGCTGCGTTAACTGCTATCATGAACAAGGATCGGCCCGCCATCCGCTGACCCTGGCGAGGGCCTAAGAAGGAGAAAGAATGTACCCCGTTGATTTACATATGCATACCGTAGCCAGTACCCATGCCTATAGCACCCTGCACGACTATATCGCCGAAGCGAAACAAAAAGGCATCAAACTGTTCGCCATCACTGACCACGGGCCGGATATGGCCGATGCACCACACTACTGGCACTTTATGAACATGCGTGTGTGGCCACGTCTGGTGGATGGCATTGGCATTCTGCGCGGCATTGAAGCCAATATCAAAAACCTGGCCGGTGATATCGACTGCACCGGACCCATGCTCAACGAAATCGATCTGATTATTGCCGGATTCCATGAGCCGGTATTTGCACCGCAGGATCGGGCCGCCAACACTGAGGCGATGATTGCCGCCATGGCGCAGGGCGATGTCCATATCATCAGCCATCCGGGCAACCCCAAATATCCGGTCGATATCCCGGCGATAGCCGCCGCGGCAGCCAAATATCAGGTAGCCCTGGAACTGAATAACTCTTCGTTTATTCATTCACGCAAGGGCAGTGAATCAAACTGCCGTGCGATAGCGGCCGCCGTGCGTGACGCGGGCGGCTGGCTGGCATTAGGCTCAGACTCGCACGTGGCTTTTGCTCTCGGTGGCTTTGAACACTGCGAACGTATCATTGAAGAAGTGAATTTCCCGCAGGAGCGCATTTTAAATGTGTCACCGCGCCGGATCCTGAGCTTTCTTGAGCAGCGTGGCAGACCGGCAATTGCGGAATTAGCCGATCTGTGACATCGTCACGGCAAATTTTGGTTTTATAGGGTGTTATCATGAATGAGTTTTCCGTTGTCTGCCGGGTGTTGGGCACGCTGTTTTACCGCCAGCCGCAGGATCCGTTGTTGGAGCCGCTGTTTACCTTGATCAAGGAGGGCAAACTGCAACAGCACTGGCCGCTCGAGCAGGACGAACTGCTGACTCGTTTGCAACAGCATTGTACCGATCCGCAGTTGGCCGCCGATTTTAACGCTCTGTTTGTCGGCAGCGAATGTAGTGTGTCACCACTGCGTTCGTCCTACGTTGAAGGTGCCAGCGAAGCGGACGTGCGGGTATTTCTCCAGCAGCGTGGGATGCCATTAGGCGAAGCGCCAGCCGATCATTTCGGTTTGCTGCTGCTGGCCGCCTCCTGGCTGGAAGATCAGTCGCAGGAAGATGAGGTCCAGGCGCAAATCACGCTGTTTAACGAGTTCTTGCTGCCTTGGTGTGGCCGCTTCCTGGGTAAGGTTGAAGCACATGCCACCAGCGGTTTTTACCGTACTTTGTCAGAGATCGCTCGCCACGCCATCGCAGCTATGTGTGATGAGCTAGAAGAGTATGAGCAGGATGAAGAAGGGAAGGACGAACAAGAGTAAATGAGCGAGGGCGCAGCAAGCACTGCGCCCCTAACAACGATTAGTCGGTAAACGGGATCACCAACTGACCGGGCTTCACTTCCAACCCTTTAGCCAGTTTGAGTGCCATGGCTTCCGTTTTGCTCTTATCCGCATTGAGAACATATACCGGTTTCTGATCGAAATACGATTTCAACGACTGGTTCAGGTAAGGCGATAAAGCCTTCATCACCGTATCCATCTTCTCCGGCTGTACCTGGTAATCGACCAACTCCATGTCTTTGAGGAAGATCGCTCCCTTTTCGCGGTCGTAGACCGGTTGCGCCTTCAACGTTAGCTGCAAATCGGCGGCCTGTGGCCCGAGGATCGAAGTGATATTGACCTTGGCATTACCAGAAAGTGTCACCTTGTTAGGTTCAGTGCGGCCAATCTGGCTCTGCAACTGGGTTAACACGATATTGGCATCAACCAACCCTGGCACGCCGATCTGCTTTTGGTAGTCGTTGTGTTTTTGCAGGTAATTATTCACTTCCTGCTCGCTGACGCTGTATTGGGTAAGCTGGTTACAGCCGACAAGCGTACCGGCAACGACCAGGGCGGCCATGCCCATCAGGATCTTCTTCATTCAAACCTCGTAAAACGAAAATGCGGCAGACTTTGACTGTTGCAAACCAAAGGTGACTGCCAGCAAAGAAAAATTTCAGCTTGCAGGATAACAGATGACGCGGCGCAAAGGGTTTTTTACCTGGTCGGATAAGGCTGAAATTACCTATCGCCGCAGCCGCCATACCAACAGCACCACGCCTCCCAGACAGGTTAACCCGCCAAGCGCCGGGAACAGAGGAATTCCCCACAGCTGGCTGGTGGAACGCATTAGATAGGGAGCCAGCCCCAGTGCGAATGCCGCCGTGACGATCGCAATGGCCAGCGTGACAGCCGCACGTTCCAGAGCCTTGCTGAGCTGGTTGAGGTTCTTGACGTTGATTTCGGCATCGATCTTGCCCTGCTTTAAACGGCGCATCAGCAAACGAATGGCCTGCGGCAGTTCCTCTCCGGCATCCAGCGCCTCACCACCCAGTAATAGAGCACGACGGCGCAGCGCTTCGGGTGTATAGCGCTGGAGCATCACCTGGCGCAGCATCGGTTTCAGGGTGGCAACGATATCAAAGGCGGGATCCAAGCGGTGCAAAACGCCATCCGCGGTGATCAGCGCCTTGAATAACAACACCAGATCGGGAGGCAACGGTAGTTGGTGCTCGCGGGCCATCACCAACAGGTCGGTGAGTGCCTTGCCTAGCGTCAGGGTGCTCGAAGCCTGCTTATCGAGAAAGTTTTGCGCAGCTTGTTCCAGATCG
Source organism: Serratia sp. JSRIV006 (assembly GCF_019968685.1). NCBI lineage: Bacteria > Pseudomonadati > Pseudomonadota > Gammaproteobacteria > Enterobacterales > Yersiniaceae > Serratia > Serratia sp. JSRIV006. The sequence continues at coordinate 3,220,061 of NZ_CP074137.1, read as the reverse complement.
ATCAGATCCAGCTCCTGGCTGTCAGACCAGGCGATCATCGTATTGACGATGCCGTCGCTCTGGCGCTCCGCAATGGCCTGCAGCAACAGCAGCAGCTGATTGCGCCGCCGTTCCGACAGTTGGCCAACCATGCCAAAATCGATAAACCCTACGTGGTTGTCACCCAGGGCCATTACGTTACCGGGATGAGGATCGGCGTGATAAAGCCGATGTTCCAGCACCATGGCCATAAAAGCCTGCGCGCCACGCTGTGCCAGCAACGGGCCATCGAACCCGGCGGCGGCTAATTGTTGGGGATTTTCGGGCGCGATGCCGGGTAGATATTGTTGTACCAGCAGGCGTTTTGACGAGTGCTGCCAATAAATTTTCGGGATCACCACGTCGGGCTGTTTGGCAAAGTGTTCCGCAACCCGATCGCAATTATTACCTTCATGCGTCAGGTCCAGCTCGTGATTAAGCGCGGTAGCCAGCGTTTGCACCATCTGGTGCGGGCGATAACGCGCCAGCGCCGGGCTTTGTTGCTCCACGGTTTCTGCCAGATAGGCCAACAGGCGCAGATCGGCATGAATGGTTTTGGCTAATCCGGGGCGCAACACTTTTACCACCACCGACTCGCCACTGTGCAGGCGGGCGCGGTAGATTTGCGCCATAGAGGCGGCGGCTAGCGGGATCGGATCAAATTGGGCAAAGACCTGCTGAGGGTCACTGCCCAGGTCGGCGGTGATCTGCGCAGCCAGCTTTTCCCAGGGTAGGGTTGTCGCCTGGCTATGCAGGCGCTCCAGCTCGTCGGTCCAGCGCTGTTCCAGCAGGTCGGTACGGGTGGCCAGGATCTGGCCGAATTTAACGAAGGTTGGCCCCAGAGCTTCCAGAGCCGCGCGCAGACGTTCTGGCAATGTCTGATTATCAACCTCCACGCCGCCGCTGCTCAGGCCGCCAAGCATCTTGCCTAACCCGAGCAGCCTGATCACGTCCTGCAAACCGTAACGGATCAGTACGGATGAGATTTCTTGCAGCCTGGCGCGGTCACGAGCGGTGACAAAAAACATTTTTAGCATCTGCGCGTGGCTCCCTTATCGCCGTTGCGGATCATTGCTCCATATCGAACAGCAACGGAATATCAACGCGCTGCGCCATGCGGTTGCGGTAAGCCTCCACGTTGTCCGGCAGGGCGACACCGGCCACGATCGACAGTGAGCGTAACAGCGGGAACAGATGGATATCATCTTCACTGAGAGTGCCGTTGACCGCTTCCGAAGACTGGATCAGCGGGGAGAGCGTGGCCAGATCCTCTTCCAATTGGGCGATCAGGTCGGCACTGTCGGCCAGTAACACGGCAAAATCACCGCTGGCAGCCTGTTTTTTGTCGCTGAAATAGCGGCGTGCGTTGTCAGTGGCGAACTCTTCGAAATCGGCATTGGCAAAGCGCGGTAACAGCAGTTTGTTGACGTAGGTGGCAGTGTGTTGCAACCACGCGGCGATGGCCGGATTGGTTTTCCCCGTCAGTAGCGGTTTACCGTCCAGGTTATCGACGTAATGCACGATATCCATGCTTTCGGGTAGATAGCTACCGTCGTCTTTTTGCAGGATAGGCGCCATTTTCTTGCCGATCATGCTGGTGGGGGTGATTTCGTCATCGCTTAGCAGGGTCACCAAACGCACCGGCAAATCCTTGAGGCCGAATATCATGCGGGCCTTTACGCAGAACGGGCAGTGATCGTAAATAAACAGTTTCATGCTTGCTCCTGTTGTCGGGTTTAGCAGCCAGTCTGGGCCGCTGCGCAGGTTGTTGTGGGATGATGCTCCATCATAAGCCTTTCTGCGCCGTTTTTTGTACTATCAGGATAGCAACTTTGGCAGATTAGGTCGCCAGAGACTGGGCGCAAGGGAGGCGCCCGGGCAAAAATCAGCCACCACGGAGGATTGCGGGGGCCGCAGTACGCGGATTAAATTGCCAGTACAAGGCAAACAGCGTGATAAAGCCCACCAGCCCCAGCAGGAACCAGGGCAACTCCGGCATGCCCATCGCATTGCCAGTGTCATACATCCAGCCACCGCCGGTATAACCCAATGCGCCGCCGAGTGCCAACCCCAGGCGGCTAAAGCCCATGTAGCTGCCGCGTGCCCGTGAGTCGGCCAGCGAGGCGCTCAAGGTCTCACGCGCCGGTTCAGCGATGATCGATCCCAGATAGAAGCAGCAGATCAGAGTAAACACCGCTTGCAGGCTGGTGGCAAAGCCGACAGGCAATAGGCTGAGGGTCATCAGCAGCAAGCCGGCCATCAGGCGTTGTTCCAACCGGAAGTGTTTTTCGCTCCAACGTGCCAGCGGGTATAGCAATGAAAGCGATAGCGCAGCTTCTATGGCGTACATCCATTTGACCGCCGCCGGCGAACCGGCGATTTCGTTGACCACGATTGGCAGCATCAACATTACCTGTACCGATAACATGTAATAGCCGGTCAACGTCAACACATAGGTCAGGAAGCGGCGATCGCGCAGCACGCGCATCATGCCATCTTTCATCGGTGCGCGTATGGTGGAGATCCGGTAGTTGGGTAACAGCCAGGCATTCCAACCGGCGGCCAGTACGAAAATACCCGCGCCCACCCAGCAGACGAAATGAAAATCGTACTGCAGCAGCCAACTGCCGATTAACGCACCGATCACGGCACCGGCGCTGTCTTGCATCATCAGCAGCGAATAGAAACGGCTGCGCTCATGTGGGCGGGTCAGCTTGATCACCAGCGCGGTACGGGGCGGATCGAACAGGGTGCCGCCAATAGCGGACAGCGCGCAGGAAAACCACAGTATCCAGGGTTGATCGGCCATCGCCATGGTGGCAAAGCCCGCAGCGCGCAGCAGCATACCGGTGACGATCATCGGTTTGGCGCCAAAACGGTCGGCAATTGCCCCGCCAAAGATCCCCAATCCCTGCTGAATGAGCTGGCGTAATCCCAGAGCCAGCCCCACGACCACGGCCGCCCAGCCAAGTTGATCGACAAAGCGAATAGAAATAAGTGGGAAGACGACGAAAAAGCCTAAAACCACCAACAGGTTATCGAACAATAAAAAATACTTACCCAAGCTCCGAGCTTGCGATACCAGAGACATGCTTCACCACGAGCAGTTAAAAGGAGAGAAAGACTACCCGGTTATTCTCTACCCAATACATGATGGCTGATAGGGGGGAGATAGATAATATTTTTTAATCGTCAATACGTTACCTGAGTGGCAAAACTACACTTAAAACTGGGCAAAACGGCTAACTGGCGATTTACTGAGCGCTCAGGGGCTTACCTGCCGGGCGGGCTACGGTTATATTACCGGGGGAATACGCGGTTTTACGCCGATAGTCTGCCATGAGTCATGCGAGATAACGCCTGGGCCCGTAGACGTTGACCCAATCAATACTTCTTATCGAACCGTTCAGACCGCGGGGGAAATGATGTTTGGCTATCGCTCTGCATCACCGAAAATACGCCTTACCACCGACCGGCTGGTTGTCCGTTTAGTTCACGAACGTGATGCCTATCGCCTGGCCGAATACTATGCCGAAAACCGGGCGTTCCTGAAGCCCTGGGAGCCGGTGCGCGATGATAGCCACTGTTACCCTTCCGGCTGGCAAGCTCGCCTGGGTATGATCACGGAAATGCAAAAGCAGGGCAGTGCCTACTATTTTATCCTGCTCGATCCGGAAGAACTCCATGTGTGCGGCGTCGCCAACTTCAGCAATGTGCTGCGTGGATCGTTCCATGCCTGCTTCCTGGGGTACTCCCTGGGTGAGAAGTGGCAGGGGCAGGGGCTGATGTACGAAGCGTTGCAAACGGCCATCCGTTATATGCAGCGCCAACAGCGGATGCATCGCATCATGGCCAACTATATGCCGCATAACCAACGCAGCGGAGCGTTGCTGACCCGGCTCGGTTTTGAACGCGAAGGCTATGCCAAGGATTACCTGCTGATCGACGGACAGTGGCAGGATCATGTACTCACCGCATTGACCAATAAAGAGTGGCAACCACCACGCTGAGGCCGTACCAATGAAATATGAATTAAATGCCAAAGAAGCCCGAGTGATTGGCTGCATGATGGAAAAGCAGGTGACCACCCCTGACCAATATCCGCTTTCCCTCAATGCCATAACGCTGGCCTGCAATCAAAAAACCAACCGCGAGCCGGTGATGGACCTGTCGGAAAGCGAAGTCCAGCAGCAGCTTGATTTACTGTTAAGAAGGCACTTCCTGCGTACCTTAAGTGGTTTTGGTAATCGGGTAGTGAAGTATGAACAGCGTTTTTGCAACTCCGAGTTCGGCCAACTGAAACTGTCACCGGCCGAAGTGGCGGTGATTGCTACCCTGTTATTACGCGGCGCGCAGACGCCGGGTGAACTGCGCACCCGCACCAACCGGATGCATGAATTCAACGACGTCAGCGAAGTGGAAGAAGTGTTGCAACAGTTGACGACCCGTGAGGATGGGCCGTTCGTGGTGCGTTTGCCGCGTGAGCCAGGCAAGCGTGAGAGCCGGTTTATGCACCTGTTCAGCGGCCAGATCGATGCGGCTCCGGCTGAAGCTGAGGAGGCCAATGCGGGTGAATTGACTGAACGGGTGGTGCGTTTGGAGGCCGAAGTTGCCGAATTGAAACAGCAGGTGCAGCAGCTACTGGCGCGGGGTTCACATGAGTAAACTACGTATCGGAGTAGTGGGTTTAGGCGGTATCGCGCAAAAGGCTTACTTGCCCATTCTTTCTCAAGCGGTGGACTGGCAGCTTGTTGGCGGCTTTTCACCGAATCAGCAAAAAGCCCAGCCGGTATGCGACAGCTATCGTATGCCCTATTTCTCTCGCCTTGATAGCCTGGCGAAACAGTGTGATGCGGTGTTCGTACACAGCAGCACTGCCAGCCATTTTCAGGTAGTGGGTGAACTGTTAGCGCAGGGCGTACACGTCTATGTGGATAAACCACTGGCGGAAACGTTGGAGCAGGGCGAACAGCTGATCGAACTGGCCGCAAAGCAGGGCGTAGCATTGATGGTGGGTTTCAACCGCCGTTTTGCGCCGCTGTATCGCCAGTTGAAACAGCAAATGCAGCTACCGGCCTCGATCCGCATGGACAAACACCGCGCTGATAGCGTCGGGCCAAATGACCTGCGATTCACCCTGCTGGATGATTATCTGCACGTGGTGGATACCGCGCTGTGGTTAGGCGGCGGTAGCGCCAGCTTGCAGAGTGGCCAGTTGCGCGCAAACGAAGCGGGCGAGATGCTTTACGCGGAACACCACTTTGTCTGCGGTGACACCATCGTTACGACCAGTATGCACCGGCGTGCTGGCAGCCAACGGGAGAGCGTGCAGGCAGTCACCAACGGTGCGGTCTATCAACTGAACGATATGCGACAATGGCTGCGGGAAGACCCGCAAGGCGTGCTCGAGAAACCAGCCCCAGGCTGGCAAACCACGCTGGAACAACGAGGTTTTGCCGGTGCAGTTCACCATTTTATTCAGTCCATCAGCAACCAGACCGCGCCGGAAACTGCCGGAGAACAGGCCATTTACGCCCAGCGATTGATCGAGAAAATGCTGCGTGATGCCAGTTAACCCCATGTAACATATGGCGGTAGCTATTAATGGCGTGGAGCCGTAGACTAACGCCACTCAACTGACGCCTGCCGATGCAGGCGTTGATATTTACCCGTCGTACTCATCAGAAAAACCACATGAATCTACTTAAATCACTGGCAGCCGTTAGCTCGATGACCATGTTTTCACGGGTGCTGGGCTTTGCGCGTGATGCCATCGTGGCACGCGTTTTTGGGGCAGGGATGGCTACGGATGCTTTCTTTGTGGCGTTCAAGCTGCCAAACCTTTTACGCCGCATCTTTGCGGAAGGGGCTTTCTCCCAGGCGTTTGTGCCGATCCTGGCGGAATACAAAAGCCAGCAGGGTGAAGAGGCAACGCGCACCTTTGTTGCCTACGTTTCCGGCCTGTTGACGCTGGTGCTGGCGGTAGTGACCGTGCTTGGCATGCTGGCCGCGCCCTGGGTGATCTTTATTACGGCTCCGGGGTTTACCGATACGCCGGATAAGTTTGCCCTGACCTCGTCGCTGTTGCGTATCACCTTCCCTTATATCCTGTTGATTTCGCTGGCCTCGCTGGTGGGGGCGATCCTCAATACCTGGAACCGTTTCTCCATTCCGGCCTTTGCGCCAACGCTGTTGAACGTCAGCATGATTGGCTTTGCGTTGTTTGCCGCGCCGTACTTCAATCCACCGGTGCTGGCTTTGGCCTGGGCGGTGGTAGTGGGGGGCGTGCTGCAACTGGGGTATCAATTACCGCACCTCAAGAAAATTGGCATGCTGGTATTGCCACGCCTGAAGCTAAATGACGCGGGCGTATGGCGCGTGATGCGTCAGATGGGGCCCGCAATCCTGGGGGTTTCGGTCAGCCAGATTTCGCTGATCATCAACACTATCTTTGCCTCTTTCCTGGTCTCCGGCTCGGTGTCGTGGATGTATTATGCCGACCGCCTGATGGAGTTCCCGTCCGGGGTGCTGGGCGTAGCATTGGGCACCATCCTGCTGCCGTCCTTGGCGAAGAGTTTTTCCAGCGGTAATCATGAACAATATAACCGCCTGATGGACTGGGGCCTGCGTCTGTGCTTTGTGCTGGCTTTACCGAGTGCCATCGCGTTGGGCATCCTGGCCAAGCCGCTTACCGTCTCGTTGTTCCAGTACGGCAAGTTCTCCGCCTTTGATGCGGCGATGACCCAGCGTGCGCTGGTGGCCTACTCGGTTGGCTTGATGGGCCTGATCGTGGTGAAAGTGCTGGCACCGGGTTTCTACTCGCGCCAGGACATCAAAACCCCGGTGAAGATTGCCATCATTACGCTGATCCTGACCCAGGTGATGAACCTGATATTTATTGGCCCACTGAAGCATGCCGGGCTTTCGCTGTCGATTGGTCTGGGGGCCTGTCTGAATGCTTCGCTGCTGTATTGGCAACTGCGCAAGCAGGATATTTTCCAACCGCAGCCTGGCTGGGCGATGTTCTTGTTCAAGCTGGTAGTCGCCGTGCTGGTGATGGCTGCGGTACTGCTTGGCGTGATGTGGCTGATGCCGGAATGGGATCAGGGCAATATGCTGGCTCGCTTACTGCGTCTGTCGGTCGTGGTGGCTGCGGGGATTGTTGCCTACTTCGCGGTGTTGGGGATCCTCGGGTTCCGTCCTCGAGACTTCGCTCGGCGGGTAGACTGATACCCCACCGCTAATCATCAGATAAAAAAGGTCGCTAACGCGACCTCAGACTGCTTACTAACTCTACTTTTTCAGGTGGGGTTATTCTTTTTTAGCGACCGCAGGTCGCGATCACGATATTTTTCCATAAACACATCAGTTGACCTGTCTTCTCGTCTATAGAAGCCTTCTGCTTTTCCTGAACCTCGTTCAGCCACATATAAAGACGATAAAGAAGCGCCAACAGCACCAGGTTCTTCTGCGCCTTGCTGTTCTGCGTATACTGCTGCCTCTGCTCACACTGTAGGAGCTGAACGGTAATACTGATAGCGGTTGCGGTCCGTTATGCCCTATATCAGCAGTTCTTCTGCCGGGCACACATACACCTCACGCGCCTCGTCATACCCGAAGTACTTTTTCTGGAAGTTATTTAGGCCTTTGTGTGGTCTGCGATAGCCGGGTACCAACGTGATATCCATTTCCTGCGTCAGATGGCACACCGCCGAGGTAAAATAACCCGCATCTACACTATGTTGATCATGTAGAAACCAGACTTTTGAAGACTTTAAATCTTCGATGGAAAACAGGGGGTTAAATAAGCTAATAGCTGCGAATATGACTCACGCCGGGGGCTAAATCGCTTTGCTTAAAATAGTGTATTTTGACCAATATTAAATTAGGTATGTGTTTATGAAGCATGGCGAGCTTGAAGTTAGAAGGATAGTGATTTTATAAGTCAGAATAGCTGTTACTGATGTGTTCATTGTTAGTGAAAAAACGCAATAACATGAAGTGCATCACGTTTTTGACTTTAAAATGCGCTTTTAGGTGTATTTTACACGGCGTTATTGATAATGATAATAGATATCATCTACGGAAGGCGATAGGGATCAGTAAAAGGGAGGCTTGAATGAATGACTTTGAAAGCAACGTGACAGTGGCCGCGGCGATTATTGTCAAAAATGAAGAGCGCTGTATTGCTCGCTGCATCGACAGTTTACTTCCACTTTTTCAAGAAATAATCGTTGTTGATACAGGGTCAACAGACAATACGCATAGAATATTAAATGGCTATTTAGTGGATGGAGTTAAAATATTTTATACGGAATGGGAAGATAGTTTTTCAAAGCCAAGAAATCTTGCTATAAGCAAATCATTATCTAATTATATTTTTTTTGTTGATGCAGATGAGTATGTTGTTTCTCCAAAGCATGAAGTTTCAAAAGTATTTGATAAAATAAATAATAACAACAATAGAAACATTATTGCGGTTTGTCCAAAAATTAAAAACCATGATGGTGATATATCAAATACTATACGAAGAGGATTTGCTAATAATGGAGAGTTTTTCTATTTTGGATATGTCCACGAAGAGTTAAGGCGAAAAGACAGAAATAGGATAATTGACATCAGTGTTGATATTATGATTAATCATGATGGTTATACTCATGATGTTGTAAAATCCAAGGGGAAATACAATAGAAATAAACGGCTGAATATAAAAAACTTATCTAAAGAGCCTTTGTATCTTCGCTGGAAATTCTTTTACTACCGAGACTGCTTCGAGGGGATTCCACCCGATGAAATTTATAAAGACTTAGCGAAAGCAATAAAATGTGAAGAGTTAGAACCGTTAAGCATGACAAATATAAAGATGGAAGCCTATACCTTTTCCATCCTTGATCTGATGGCGAAAGCAAAGCTAAGTATGATGGATAATGATAACGAATTTTATGAGGTGATCGAGCTAATGGATACTATCATTCCTTATAATAGCAATAGTTTTTACTATAAACTTATTTATGAGTTATTTAAATGGAAATACAAGTGTAGAATATCAATCAAAGAAATTCTAGAGTATAAAAGAAAAAATAAAAAAGTCCATGAGGGAATGGTTCATTCAGAGGGATTACATATTGATGCTGCGCTTTCATTTTATCTTAATGAGATTGGTATGGTGAAACAGGCAAGAAAGCTATTGCTAAGTGTTAGGGATAATGGATTTTCCACGGAAATTGTTAATCAATACTTGAACAGTAAAATACACTAAATTATGAGAATGATAATGGTAAGTAAAAGAATTTACTTTATTTACAGACCCAGTCCGACATTTGGTCGCTCTCCTATCCAAGGTGCCGGTGGCGGTTTGTTCGGTTTTTACAAAGAAGATAAATACATTACAGCTTTGCAGGATTATCTAAATAAAAAAAATCTCAACTGGCTCGTTGAGCGGGATGATACTGAAGCAGATATAGAGAAACTTATAGAGCAAAATGCTCATTTGCTGGTTTGCGCACCCGGATTACGCTTCCAGTTCTATCGTAATGGTTTTGATAGAAAAAATATTATTTATCTTAGTGCAATGGAATATGTGAGTAACAATATTAATCCTGTTGTTAAACGAATAAGGGAAATAAATAATGAATAAATATCATGATTTAGTTTTAAGAGAAATAACAGATGAAATTGAATTGATATCCGTTAGTGGCAGTGGTGGTGGCAGTGGGCAATGGGAAACTGGAGCCGCAGGGGTTTGGGCTGGAGTTATGGATGGGTTAGGTTATAGTTGTTCATTACCTGGTGGATTTTATGGTCCAGGTACTTCTGTAGCAACAGGTTCCGGAACTTGTGTAGGAGGTAACATGGGATCGTCTGACCCCATATGGGGAAATTGAGAGGAGCCTAATCAAACAAACGTAAACTGATAGGATTATATTAAAAATGATTAACGGAATGCCATTGTAAATAAATTCTAATTCTACTTTTTGCAATACTAGCCCGGCATTTTTCCGGGCTAACCACCAACCTGACTATTGGGGAAGATAAACACACTAAGATATCCTGCGATATTGAGCAATTAGGCTAAAACCGACTGGGCTTATTGAAACACGCGCCAACAGCGTGGAGGAACAAGACTGATGATAGTATCAATTGTACATATCAGAAGTCCTTTGGGGTGTCATTAGCATCAAGGATCATGAGTTCAAATTGGTACTGATGAGTGAGAGTTTTTTTATATGGAAGCCAGTCCCGTTATTTGCACTGGCTTTAGTAGAGTCAAGTTCTGACCGTCAGATAAGAACTTTGCCAGCAACCTGAGAAGTCGGTAACGAGAACTTTTTCAGATTGATGACAAAGGCTAGATGGGAGCACATGCAGCGTCCCTACATGTTACATGCGTTCGACGGTTTCGATCCCGAGCGTATCCAGGCCGGTTTTCAACGTCTTGGCGGTCAGCAGGGCCAGCTTCAGGCGGCTCTGACGTGCCTCTTCGCTTTCGGCGTTGAGGATCTGGCAATGCTCGTAGAAGCCAGAGAACAGCCCCGCCAGATCGTACAGATAGGTACACATCACGTGCGGTGTACCTTCACGGGCGACCACGGTAAGGGTTTCTTCGAACTGTAGCAGGCGAGTTGCCAGCGCGACTTCACGCTCTTCGGTCATCACCAACGGTAGCGTCAGGTTGCTTTCATCCACGCCAGCACGCTTGAACACCGAGGCAACGCGGGTATAGGCATACTGCATATACGGCGCAGTGTTGCCCTCGAAGGTCAGCATGTTATCCCAATCGAAGATGTAGTCCGTGGTGCGGCTTTTCGACAGATCGGCATATTTCACCGCACCGATGCCGACCGCGTTCGCCACGTTCTGCATTTCATCGGCAGGCATGTCCGGGTTCTTCTCGGCAATCAGTTTGCTGGCACGTTCAACGGCTTCATCCAGCAAATCGGAAAGTTTGATGGTGCCGCCTGAACGGGTTTTGAACGGTTTGCCGTCTTTACCCAGCATCATGCCGAACATGTGGTGTTCCAGCGAGACGGAGTCTGGCACGTAACCTGCTTTGCGCACGATAGTCCAGGCTTGCATCAGATGCTGATGCTGGCGCGAGTCGATGTAATAGAGAACACGATCGGCACCCAGGGTCTCGAAACGGTATTTGGCGCAGGCGATATCGGTAGTGGTATACAGGTAACCGCCGTCTTTCTTCTGGATGATGACACCCATCGGATCGCCGTCTTTATTTTTATACTCGTCCAGGAACACCACGGTAGCGCCTTCGCTTTCTACCGCCAACCCCTTCGCCTTGAGATCGGCAACGATGCCCGGCAGCATGGCGTTGTACAGGCTTTCGCCCATCACGTCATCTTCGGTCAGGGTGACATTCAGACGGTTATAGGTCAGTTGGTTCTGCGCCATGGTGATATCCACCAGCTTGCGCCACATCTTCAGACAGTATTGGTCGCCGCCTTGCAGTTTGACCACGTAACCACGGGCGCGCAGAGCGAAATCTTCGTCTTCGTCGTAGTTTTTCTTGGCTTCGCGGTAAAATTGCTCCAGATCCGACAGCCCCATATCGCTGGCATGCTCGTTTTGCATCTTTTCCAGGTAGGCGATCAGCATGCCGAACTGGGTACCCCAGTCGCCCACATGGTTGGCGCGTATCACTTTATGGCCCAGGAATTCCTGAGTACGGGCAGCGGCATCGCCAATAATGGTGGAGCGCAGGTGACCCACATGCATTTCTTTCGCCACGTTGGGCGCAGAATAGTCGATCACGATGGTTTGCGGCTTAACGGGGGCAATGCCCAGCTTCTCTGCGCCCAGGGTGGCATCGGCCTGGCGGGCAACCCATTCGCTGTTCAGGAAGATATTGATAAAGCCTGGGCCGGCGATTTCCACTTTGCTGCTGATGTCACCCAGGTCAAGCAGTTGGACTACTTTCTCTGCCAGTTGTCGTGGCGGCATACCAAGAGTTTTGGCAACGGACATCACGCCGTTGGCTTGGTAGTCACCAAACTGTGCTTTCGCGGACTGACGAACCTGAGCTTCGCAATCGGCAGGCGCACCTGCGGCAATCAGCGCCTGGCTGACTTTATCTGATAGAAGAGCCTGAATATTCACCGGGTTACCTTAAATGACAAACGAGGGCCGTGCAGTACGCCCTCCGGATCAAAAGGTGGTTTTACTCTATTGGTTTGCAAAACGCCTTGACGCACAACTTGCAATCCAGCAGGGACGACGCCACGTATCGCAGGCGACGCTCAACCACAAAACAGCCTGCAATTGTACCCGATTGACGGCACCGCGTCAGTAGTTGACGCGGGCTGGCATGGTGAAAGATAGGGAAAAGTGAAGACCAAAAAGGTAAGTAGGTGAATCAAATCGTCCGCTGTCATTGGTTTGATGGGAGCGGATTAATGGACGCTTTAACGCTTTTTATTGCCTCGGCCAGAACGTAACACACTATTCTGGCGAGTTTTGAAATGGCGATAAATCGCGTAGCCAGCAATGGCTATTAAAACAAGGGATATACCTAACAGGGTCATGTTTATTTATCCAAAATCAAATGCTCTCCTAACCTAACTTATTAACGCCACCTAATCAATTGTAATGCCTCTGTTTAGGATTTCTCGCATCATTATTATTTTTTTTGAATAAAAACATAGTGTTAAATTTTACTCTGGCTGAGGTGTCAGTTTCATTGTCAGCGATTGGCCTTGTGGAAACTAAAACGATTAAACATTAATCATTCTTAATGGTTTTGATGCGAATTAATGGAGTGCGATATAAGAAGATTCTTGATTGTTTCTTTCCTCATGAAGGATAGTTCGGTCTTAAATAGGTCGTTGCGCACCAAATGCAACATTATCTTTATCCTCTAGGTTTTTATTCTCTGATCCATAGCCTCCAGGAGATTCGACGTGTAGATTATTGGCCTGCCAAAGATCCTGGAGAACCTGAGAAACTTATGACTACCTTGTCATCGATCGCCGAACTTAACGACCTGACGCTGGATTTACCTCGCTTTGAACTGGCTCTGGAGCAGTTTGCACAACGGCTCCATCTTGAGCTGGCAACATTCAGCGCAGACCATATCTCGCTGCGTTGCCATCAGAACAGCACCGCCGATCGTTGGCGGCAAGGGTTACTGCAATGCGGATCGCTACTTTCGGAAACGATGATTAACGGCAGGCCGATTTGCCTGTTTGATCTCCATGAGCCGTTGAAGGTTGGCCCTTGGCAGATTGACTGTATCGAGCTGCCATACCCCGGTGAGAAGCGCTATCCGCATGAAGGATGGGAACATGTAGAGCTGGTGCTAAGCGGCGATCCCGCTACCCTGTATGCCCGCGCCCTGGAACATCTGGCGGACGAAGCCTTGCTGCTACCTGGCATCAAACTCAAGCAGAGCTCACCTAAAGGTGAGGGCGAACGCCTGGCCAATCCGACCTTGGCGATCAGCGATGGCAATGTCACCATCAAATTCCATCCGCATCATATTCGTGACATCGTGGCCAGTGAACGGGTGAAACCGTAGCGTGTCGTTTGTTGCCGATTTCGAATGGGGTGTCAGGGAGAAAAATGATGCGTTCGCGTTATTTATCCGACTTAACGCCGCCACTGTGACTGCGATCGATCCATTAATCAAAATTGAGTGCCATAGTTAGCACCTTGTGCCATTAAGACTTTTATCAGATTGTCATCCTGTGGCCTGTAGGGCGGCGGGTAAACGTTTGCTGTAGCATTTTTGACCGTTATCTGGGGGTAACAATAATGAAGCTGGAAGTTTGTTGCTATAGCGTCGACTGTGCCATGACAGCAGAGCATGCGGGCGCTGACCGCATAGAATTGTGTGCCAGTCAGAGTGAGGGCGGGTTGACGCCGAGCTTTGGATCGTTGCGGCTGGCTCGGGAGCGGGTAACGATACCCGTTCATCCAATAGTGCGGCCGCGCGGGGGCGATTTCTGCTACAGCGCCGTCGATTTCGAGATTATGAAGAACGACGTGGCGCAAATCCGCGAGATGGGTTTTGCCGGTGTGGTCATCGGCATGTTGGACGATGAAGGGCATATCGATCTTGCGCGGATGCGCGAGGTGATGAAATTAAGCGGTAATATGGCGGTGACCTTCCATCGCGCGTTCGATATGTGTCAAAACCCGATGGTGGCGCTGGAACAACTGACGCAGCTCGGCGTGGCGCGCATTCTGACCTCTGGGCAGCAGCAGAATGCCGAGTTGGGCTTACCGCTGTTACGCGACTTGGTGCATGCCAGCAACGGTCCGGTGATCATGGCCGGTGCCGGTGTCCGTTTGAGCAATATGCATAAGTTTGTGGATATCGGTATTCAGGAGTTGCATAGCTCGGCTGGGCATACGGTGCCTTCCACCATGCGTTACCGCAAGGCGGGTGTCACCATGTGTGCCGACAATGAGTTTGACGAATTCAGCCACTACTGCGTGGACGGGGAAACGGTAGAGGCGATGAAGAACGCGTTGGCCATGCTGACTCCTGTCGAATGAGATCGTAGGGAGCCGTATGCTGAGAGCGTTTAGCAATGGTCCAACGTTGTGAGCCTGGTTTGAAGCCCCGAATATTCGGGGCTTTTTGCATTTGTGCGCAAAAAAAGCCCTGAACAGGGTAGAGGTGCTCAGGGCAAACAGGTTCATACTTCTCTGGTGTTGGCGCGATACCAACACTTTAACTTTAGTTAACGATGAGCCACTGCCTTAAGTTTAAATGTTGATAAAATGTAACCGGCTGTTGTCGCTTATCGCAGACTCTCCACCCAGTGACAAATGGCCGAGAGTATTTGCACGGTGCCGCCGATATTGAATATGACGGCAATCCCTATGCCGGTCATTATGGTCAGCAATGCCATCAACAGTCTGTCAACACCTCGCATTAATCATCCTTATGAATTTGTTGAGTTTTTCCAGTCTACTAAAAGCGTTCAGTCTTCAACGCTGAGCCTCGATAGGATTTCCCCACGATTGTATTGCCAGCGCTGACACACATGACAGGAGGCGACACGTTGATGTGTAGACGATACCGTTTGATGGTGCTGTTACTAAACAAGTTCAACCGCTTTTGGTCAGGAGGATACATGAGAGTTTATGTTGTGTGGTTAATGCTGGTTTGTTGTTCATTATCGGGCTGTGTTGCGGCTTATTATCGTTAACGGAGGAGGGGGAGATGCGTTATTTACTGATTGTCGGCCTTGTCATGTCGTTAACGGCCTGCGCAACGCTGTATTACAGGTGAGTGATGAGACATTTATTTATTTTGCTGGCCTTGGCATTGAGTGGTTGCGTCTCGGTGTATGGGCCAACTAAAACCGGTAACCAGCCCGGCAGTGCGGCTGAAACTGCCGCTGGCGAGCCGACTGCTGGTGCGAAGCCCACCTTGATAGGCAACCGTAAGCCAGATGAGCTGTTAACCCGTACTGAGGAAATTTTTGCGCAGAAAGGGTTAGTGGCCACGGTTGTCGATCCGCATCTGGGGATCGTTGGTGCGACGGGCAATGACGCTGAACTGGCCAGCCTGTATCTGACTTGTTCAGACCAGCCAGGGCCATCTAATCTGAATGTTACCTACCGGATCCTGGTGCAGACTTTTAGCGCTGGAGAAGGGACTAACGTGATGGTGCAAGTCAATGGCGTTGCGGGGCTGGTGGCTGCGGATGGTAACGATAAGGTCAAGCCCTTCGAATGTTCATCCAGCGGGGTGTTTGAAAAGGATCTGCTACAGGCTTTGAGAAAATAACGGTGGCAACTAAAAGGGCGTAGCATTGCTACACCCTTACATAATGAGTTGGTTATGGCTTACGGTTTTTTGGCGATCAGCACGGCGCGGATCGGTGCCGGGTAACCTTCAATCGTTTTGGTTGGATCCTGGGGATCGAGGAACTCGGCCAGTGACTCGCTGGTCATCCAGTCGGTGCGGCGCTGCTCTTCGGTGCTGGTTGGGCAGATATCGGCAATGCTGACGTCGACAAATCCGCATTTTTCCAGCCAGCACTTCAGCGCTTCGGCAGACGGAATAAAGTAGACGTTACGCATCTGCGCGTAGCGGTCGCCCGGCACCAATACCTGATGGCGATCGCCTGGCACGACCAGCGTTTCCAACACTAGCTCGCCCTCGGAAACCAGCTGGTTCTTCAACTGATACAGGTGATCCAGCGGGGAACGGCGGTGATAGAGCACGCCCATCGAGAAAACGGTGTCGAAAGCGGCCAACTCGGGCAGTTGTTCGATACCCAGCGGCAACACATGGGCGCGTTGATCGCCACCCAGCAGTTTTCGCACCGCTTCGAACTGGCACAGGAACAGCTGCATTGGATCGATACCGACCGCCAGATGTGCTCCAGCACCGACCATGCGCCACAGATGGTAACCGCTGCCGCAACCCACATCCAGGATGGTACGGCCAGCCAGCGGGGAAATATGCGGCAGCACGCGATCCCACTTCCAGTCGGAATGCCATTCGGTATCGATATCAATGCCGTAAAGCGAGAACGGCCCTTTACGCCACGGCATCAGCGTACGCAGCATTTTCTCAATGCCTTCGAGCTGGCCAGGTGACAGCGGTTGTTCCATCTCGGCACGTACGCCATGCAATAAATCCAACTGGGTCGGCGTCAGGGAAGGCAGGTGCTCTACCGAATTGAACCACTGCTTGAACTTGCCATGCAGCGATTCGCGCTGCCAAGCGGTGATTTGGGCCGGCAGCGTATCCAGCCAGTGGCTCAGCGGGCTTTTGGCGATGCGCTGGTAGAAGTCTCCAAACTCGATCATGCGGTTTCTCCTGATTTCAGGGCGATCAATGAGCCGAAGTTGAAGCATTGGAACCAGACTTCTGCATGTTCAAAACCGGCTTGCCGAAGGCGCGCTTTATGCGCTTCGACCGAATCGGTCAGCATCACGTTTTCCAGCATGCTACGCTTTTGGCTGATTTCCAATTCGCTGTAGCCGTTGGCGCGTTTGAAATCATGGTGCATGTTGAACAACAGTTCACCGACGTCCGCATCCTCAAAGCTGAATTTCTCTGACAGCACCAAGGCACCGCCCGGACGTAGCCCACGATAAACCTGTTCGAGCAGGCGCAGCCGGTCAGCCGGTTCAAGAAACTGTAGGGTGAAGTTCAACACCACCATCGAGGCATTTTCGATGGTAATGTCTAAAATGTCCGCCTCAATGACGTCGACGGGCGTATCGGCGCGAAAAGCATCAAGATGGCGGCGGCAGCGCTCTACCATCGCGGGGGAATTATCGACCGCAATAATCTGACAACCTTCGACGCTGATGTTCCTGCGCATCGATAGCGTGGCCGCGCCGAGCGAGCACCCCAGGTCATACACCCGGCTGTGCGGCTGGACAAAACGTTCGGCCAGCATGCCAATCATCGAAATGATATTGGAGTAGCCCGGAACGGAGCGCTGGATCATGTCTGGGAAGACTTCAGCAACGCGCTCGTCGAAGGTCCAGTCGCCCAGTTTGGCGATCGGGGCGGAAAAAAGAGTATCGCGGTTTGGCATAGCGGCAAATCAGGTCAGAATTCGAAGGGGCGTATACTAACAGAAAAGCGGCGCAGGCAGAAGCAGGCGGCGTGGCCGCCTGAACAGAGGGGATATCAGTGTAAACTAAAGATAATGTCCCACGGCAGATAAACGATATTGGCTATCACCATCAGTATCAAAGAAAGATAGGTAGCCGCCATACCCGAACGGCGCCAGCGGACTTCACGGTTACGTAAACCGTAGTAGTGAACCAGCCGGCCTGCCATCAGCAGCAAACCACACAGATGCACCATCCAGACTTCAGCACCGTTCATCTCCATGATCACCAACAGGATGGCGGCGATCGGTATGTACTCCACGGCGTTACCGTGTACGCGGATCGCGGTTTGCAGCTCGTAGAACCCACCGTCACCGTAGGCAACCCGGTACTGCATTCTCAACCTGACCACGTCAAAAGAGAGTTTGATCAACAACAATGCGCCAAGCACCACATAGAGCGCGCTTACCATTCTTAACTCCATTCGTAACCAAATCTGGCAACGAGCATCATAACTGCCATCCTCGCGGCTGTCGCGAGGAAATATCCGATAGGACCCATCAGATTAATAGGTTAAAACAAGGCTTCTTGCTCAGGCCAGTCCGGAGGCATCGCTAAATTCGGAATTATGCCGTGTAGCCCTTGCCAGATTTTCTGTGCCTGCTGAGGAGAATCGCTGTTATCTGGCGTGTGAATAAACAGATAAGGCTGATGTTGTTGCGCCCAGTCAGGCAGCCTCTGTTGCCATGAATCAAACCAGCGCTGATTGTCCGCCAGCACGTCACCGCCGATAAAGCGGATCAACGGGTTGTCAGCCGTTATCACTGCATGTACCGGCAGCTTGGGCTTTTTCTGCTGCGCATCGCGGATCGCTGGGCTGTGCGGTTTGGCATGGTGCAGCGGGCGGCTATCGAGGATGGTCCGGTTAATGCCGCGTTGGTGCAAACCCTGATTCAGTTGGCGCTCTGCGTCACCCTTGGCGAAAAATTCCAGATGACGGACCTCGACTCCGTAGGTGAACTCCGGCGGTAAGGCATCAAGAAATGCCCACAGAACACCCAGATGCTCGGGTGCAAAGGCGGCGGGCAACTGCAGCCACAGTTGTCCGATACGCCCTTCGAGGGGGCGCAGGCAGTCATAAAATGCCTTGATATCGGCCTCACAGCCACGCAGTGCTGCTTTATGGCTGATCGCTGACGGGAATTTAAAGCAAAAACGGAAATCATCGCCGGTCATATCGCGCCAGCGATGCACAATTTCCGCCTTTGGCAGGGCATAGAAGGTGGTGTTACCTTCCACGCAGTTGAAGTAGCGGCTGTAGTCTGCCAGATCGCGCAGGCCGATACGGTTCCAGGCTGGATGTTGCCATTGCGGTAGTCCGATATACATCAAACGCTCATCTTCCCTGTTTTACATTTTGGCAACAACGGTAGCGTCATCCTGCCTTGCTTTCAAGTGCCTAAAACTGCGTTCACCACCGCAACACCTGAGCTTGAGGCGGGTGGAGGTCAATGCAGGTTAGCCGACCGTTGAGCGCAGGGATGCGCGATACGAGCCTCCATGGACGGATTTACGGCGTGTCGGCGTCCTGCATGACTTCCACCTGTTACTCTTTATCAACAGCTAGATGAGCTTTTACAGCGCAGCAAGGATCTCACTGGTGCTACGCACACGGGCAATACGCGGGAAGATATTATCGAAGGCGAATTGGTGCATCTCGGCGCTGTAGGTGCTGCACATGTCTTCGGCGATCACCAACTCGTAACCATGTTCCCAGGCCGCGCGCGCGGTAGACTCCACGCCAATATTGGTGGCGATACCGCCCAATACCAGCGATTTGATGCCCCGACGGCGCAGTTGCAGGTCCAGGTCGGTGCCATAGAATGCTCCCCATTGACGCTTGGTGATCAGCACATCGCTGTCTTGTACCGCCAGCGCTTCGGGGAATTCCCACCAGGAGGCTGGCAGCCCGCCGACCGGAGACGGTGAAGGCTTATCTACCGGTTGCTTGAGCGCTTCGGCAAAGGAATCAGACCAGCCGACGCGCACCAGAAACACGGGGGCATTCAGCGCGCGGAAACGCCCTGCCAGACGGGCCGCATGGGTGACGACTTGGCTGGCACTGTGCGGACCAGCGGCGTAAGGTAGAATGCCGTTTTGTAGATCGATCAGGACCAAGGCGGTGGTTTGGGCATCAAGTTTCAACATTGGGAGCGTCTCTGGGTTAAAGTGGATTTAAGGTTGTGCTACCGGCTTTTGAAAGACGACGGAGACATAGGCTACGTGATAAAACTGCTGCCAGTTAATGGGAAATTTGTTAACCGATGTGTTGTTTGCTACCGCTAGGTGCGATTTAGCATTGCAACAATGCCGTGTTCGCTCTTATCTGGCGCATGAATTTCCTTTATAATGACCGCCTTTTTTCACCAATCTTTAATCCAGCGATCTATGCCGATTTATGAATATGCATGTGGCTCATGCCAACATCGATTAGAGAAACTACAAAAATTTTCCGACGCGCCGTTGACTCAATGTCCGGCGTGTGGGCAGCCCGCACTGACCAAGTTGATCTCTGCCAGCGGTTTCCAGTTAAAGGGCACCGGCTGGTATGCAACAGACTTCAAACCGGGTGATAAATAACAATTCGTCAGATAATAGCCGTGCGGAAACAGCAACTGCTGCCAACCTCCGGCCGAATCGGCTTAAGTCAAAAGGATAGCGTATGCGTACTGAATATTGCGGGCAGTTGAATCTGGCCCACGTCGGCCAGGAAGTCACTTTGTGTGGTTGGGTCAACCGCCGCCGCGATCTGGGTGGCCTGATCTTTATTGATATGCGTGACCGCGAAGGCATCGTGCAGGTGTTCTTCGATCCGGATCAGAAAGTGGCCTTCGACAAAGCCTTCGAACTGCGTAACGAGTTCTGCATCCAGATCGTCGGTACCGTGCGTGCGCGCCCGGAAAGCCAGGTCAACAAGGATATGGCGACTGGCGAAGTTGAGGTGTTCGCTCATCAGCTTGAGATCATCAACCGCTCCGAACCGCTGCCGTTAGACTCGAATCAGACCAACAGCGAAGAAGCGCGTCTGAAATATCGCTACCTGGATCTGCGTCGCCCGGAAATGGCCGACCGCCTGAAAACCCGTGCCAAGATCACCAGCTTTGTGCGCCGCTTTATGGACAGCCACGGCTTCCTGGATATCGAAACCCCAATGCTGACCAAAGCCACGCCGGAAGGTGCCCGTGACTATCTGGTACCAAGCCGCGTACATAAAGGTAAATTCTACGCGTTGCCACAGTCCCCACAGTTGTTCAAACAGCTGCTGATGATGTCTGGCTTCGACCGTTACTACCAGATCGTCAAGTGTTTCCGTGACGAAGACCTGCGCGCCGATCGCCAGCCGGAATTCACCCAGATCGACGTGGAAACCTCTTTCATGAGCGCCGAGCAGGTGCGTGAAGTGATGGAGCAACTGGTGCATGAACTGTGGCTGGACGTGAAGGGCGTCGATCTGGGTAAATTCCCAATCATGACCTTTGCCGAAGCGATGCGCCGTTTCGGTTCCGATAAGCCAGACCTGCGTAACCCGCTGGAGCTGGTGGACGTTGCCGACCTGGTTAAAGACGTTGAGTTTAAAGTGTTTTCTGGCCCGGCGAACGATGCCAAAGGCCGCGTGGCCGCGATTTGTGTTCCGGGTGGCGCGCAGCTGACCCGTAAGCAGATCGACGAATACGGCGCTTTCGTGAATATCTACGGTGCCAAAGGTTTGGCATGGCTGAAGGTTAACGATCGTGCTGCGGGTATGGAAGGCGTGCAAAGCCCGATTGCCAAATTCCTCAGTGCCGAAGTGCTGGAAGCGATCCTGGCGCGCACCAATGCGCAAACCGGCGACATTCTGTTCTTCGGTGCCGACAGCTTTAAAATCGTTACCGACGCCATGGGCGCGCTGCGCTTGAAAATCGGCCGCGATCTGGGCCTGACCAAGCTCGACAGCTGGGCACCGCTGTGGGTGGTCGATTTCCCAATGTTCGAAGAGGACGGCGAAGGTGGCCTGGCGGCGATGCACCATCCGTTTACCGCCCCGCGCGATATGAGCCCGGAAGAGCTGCAAAAAGATCCTACCTCAGCTATCGCCAATGCCTACGATATGGTGCTGAACGGCTATGAAGTGGGTGGTGGTTCCGTGCGTATTCACCGCAGTGAAATGCAGCAAACCGTCTTCGGTATTCTTGGCATCAACGAACAAGAACAACGTGAGAAGTTTGGCTTCCTGCTGGATGCGCTGAAGTACGGTACTCCTCCGCACGCCGGTTTGGCCTTCGGTCTGGATCGTCTGGTGATGTTGGTAACCGGTACCGAGAACATCCGTGATGTTATCGCTTTCCCGAAAACCACCGCGGCAGCCTGTCTGATGACCGATGCACCAAGCTTCGCCAACCCGGCTTCGTTGCAGGAACTGGCGATCAGCGTAGTGAAGAAAGCCTCAGCCGAACAAGAGAGCGAGTGATGAATTACAAGCGGCCCGAGTCTATTCTGGTGGTGATTTATGCAAAATCCAGTGGCCGGGTGCTGATGTTACAGCGGCGTGACGATACGGAGTTCTGGCAGTCGGTCACCGGCAGCCTTGAAGACGCCGAATCGCCGCCGCATGCCGCACAGCGCGAAGTCATGGAAGAGATTGGCATCGATATCGCAGCAGAGGGTCTGCCGTTGTTCGATTGCCAGCGCTGTGTGGAATTTGAACTCTTTGTCCATTTGCGACACCGCTATGCGCCGGGAACCACGCGTAATAAAGAGCACTGGTTCTGTCTGGCGTTACCTGATGAGCGCGATCCGGTCTTGACCGAACATCATGCTTACCAATGGCTTGAGGCGTCCGAGGCGGTCAAACTGACCAAGTCCTGGAGTAATCAGCAGGCGATTGAAGAGTTTGTGATCCATTCTGTCCAGTAGTTCTTTTTGGAGATATTTTTTATGGCAGGTCATAGTAAATGGGCCAACACCAAACACCGCAAAGCTGCACAAGATTCCAAACGCGGTAAGATTTTCACTAAAATTATCCGTGAGCTGGTGACTGCAGCCAAATTGGGCGGCGGCGATCCGGGTTCGAACCCGCGTCTGCGTGCGGCTATTGATAAAGCGCTGTCCAACAACATGACGCGCGATACCCTGAACCGTGCTATCGCCCGTGGCGTAGGCGGCGATGATGATACCAATATGGAAACCATCATCTATGAAGGTTACGGCCCTGGCGGCACTGCGGTAATGATCGAATGCCTGAGTGACAACCGTAACCGTACCGTGGCAGAAGTGCGCCATGCCTTCACCAAGTGTGGTGGCAACCTGGGTACCGACGGTTCCGTGGCCTATCTGTTCACCAAAAAAGGCGTGATCACCTATGCACCGGGTCTGGATGAAGACACGGTGATGGAAGCCGCATTGGAAGCGGGTGCTGAAGATATCCAGACCTATGACGACGGTGCCATTGACGTCTTCACCGCCTGGGAAAATCTGGGTGAAGTGAAAGACGCGTTGACCGCGGCAGGCTTTGAGGCAGACTCGGCGGAGGTTTCCATGATCCCGTCCACCAAAGCGGACATGGATGCTGAAACGGCGCCTAAGTTACTGCGCTTGATCGACATGCTGGAAGACTGTGACGACGTGCAGGAGGTTTACCATAACGGTGAGATCTCCGACGAGATCGCTGCAACGCTGTAATGCAGGTGAATGATGGCGTTGCCAACCGGCAACGCCAGGCAACAATCAATGCAGGGTGGTGGTAGCAATGGCGATCATACTGGGTATCGATCCCGGCTCGCGCGTCACCGGCTATGGCCTGATCCGCCAGCAGGGCCGCCAACTGACCTATGTTGCCAGCGGTTGTATTCGTACCGTGGTGGATGATATGCCAACGCGCCTGAAGCTGATTTATGCTGGCGTGAGCGAAATCATCACCCAGTTTCAACCGGACTTCTTCGCCATCGAACAGGTGTTTATGGCCAAGAACCCGGACTCGGCGCTGAAGTTGGGGCAAGCGAGGGGCGTGGCGATCGTTGCCGCCGTCAATCAAAACCTGGAAGTGTTTGAGTATGCGGCGCGTCAGGTGAAACAGACGGTGGTCGGTACCGGTGCGGCGGAAAAGTCTCAGGTGCAGCATATGGTTCGCTCACTGCTGAAGCTGTCTGCCAATCCTCAGGCGGATGCCGCGGATGCGTTGGCTATCGCCATTACCCACTGCCATCTCAGCCAGAACGTGCTGCGTATGAGTGAAGGGCGGTTGAATCTGGCGCGTGGGCGTTTACGTTAGGGGTCTGTAACGTAGAGGCTGCATGCTGGCCCGCCGAGGCATGGCCATTTTGTTATCGTTCGGAGGCTGGATATTCATCCAGCCTTTTTTATGGTATAAGCTGTATCAATACTGCGTGGCAGTGCGCCACGTACAGGGATCCATTCAGGAGGGGTAATGATAGGTCGTCTCAGAGGAATTATTCTGGAAAAGCAGCCACCGCTGGTGTTACTTGAAACCAATGGCGTCGGGTATGAAGTGCATATGCCGATGACCTGCTTTTACGAGCTGCCGGAACTGGGGCAAGAGGCTATCGTGTTTACCCAATTCGTGGTGCGTGAAGATGCACAGCTGCTGTATGGGTTCAATGATAAACAAGAGCGTGCGCTGTTCCGTGAGCTGATTAAAGTGAACGGCGTGGGGCCAAAACTGGCACTAGCGATCCTCTCCGGCATGTCTGCCCAGCAGTTTGTCAGCGCGGTGGAACGTGAAGAGATCACTACGTTGATCAAATTGCCAGGCGTGGGTAAGAAAACCGCCGAGCGTCTGGTCGTCGAAATGAAAGACCGCTTCAAAGGCCTGAACGGCGATCTGTTCAACAACAGCAGCGAAATCCCTCTACCGACCAGTGCGGCCAAAGCGGCGGAGATGGATATTGAAGCCGAAGCGGCCTCAGCACTGGTGGCCTTGGGCTATAAGCCGCAGGAAGCCAGCCGCATGGTCAGCAAGGTTGCCAAGCCGGGTGCGGATTGCGAGGCATTAATCCGCGAAGCATTACGTGCCGCACTGTAGGCCGGAAAGGGGTAGACCATGATTGAAGCCGACCGCCTGATCTCTGCCGAGCCGTTCAATGAAGAAGAGGTGCTGGATCGTGCGATCCGCCCTAAGCTGCTGACGGAGTACGTTGGCCAGCCGCACGTGCGTGAGCAGATGGAAATCTTTATTCAGGCTGCCAAACAGCGCGGCGATGCACTGGACCACCTGTTGATCTTCGGGCCGCCTGGGTTGGGTAAAACCACCTTGGCCAACATCGTGGCTAATGAGATGGGCGTTAACCTGCGTACCACTTCTGGTCCGGTGCTGGAAAAGGCGGGGGATCTGGCGGCAATGCTCACCAACCTGGAGCCCCATGACGTCCTGTTTATCGACGAAATCCACCGTCTTTCGCCGGTAGTGGAAGAGATCCTGTATCCAGCGATGGAAGACTATCAGTTGGATATCATGATCGGTGAAGGTCCGGCGGCGCGCTCAATCAAGCTCGACCTGCCACCGTTCACCCTGGTTGGAGCCACCACGCGGGCCGGTTCCTTGACCTCTCCATTACGCGATCGCTTCGGCATCGTGCAGCGTCTGGAGTTTTATCAGGTGGCCGATCTGGAGCATATCGTTTCCCGCAGTGCCAACTGCCTGGGGCTGGATCTGTCTCCCGATGGGGCGCATGAAGTGGCACGTCGCGCCCGCGGTACGCCGCGTATTGCCAACCGTCTGCTGCGCCGCGTGCGCGACTTTGCCGAAGTCCGTGCCAACGGAGTGATCAATGGTGAAGTGGCCATGCAGGCATTGGATATGCTGAACGTCGATGCGGAAGGTTTCGACTATATGGACCGCAAGCTGTTGCTGGCGATCATCGACAAGTTTACCGGTGGCCCGGTGGGGTTGGATAACCTGGCGGCGGCAATCGGTGAAGAGCGTGAAACGATAGAAGACGTGATCGAACCCTTCCTGATCCAACAAGGGTTTATTCAGCGTACTCCGCGTGGCCGAATGGCGACCAATCATGCCTATAAGCACTTTGGTATCGAGCGAGAAGAGAAGTAGCAATCCAGGAGTTACGCCAGGGGAGACCCTGGCGTAATGAGATCAAGCCTGCTGCTTTTTCGACAGGCTCAGTACAAACAGCACCGCAGCGCTTAACACTACCGAGGGCCCAGCTGGCGTATCGTAGAATGCCGAGAAGGTTAGCCCGCCGGTGACCGCAATTATCCCTATCAATACCGCATAACCGGCCATTTGTTCAGGAGTGCGGGCAAAACGCCGTGCGGTTGCGGCTGGGATAATCAGTAGCGACGTAATAATCAGCGCACCGACAAATTTCATGGCCAGCCCGATGGTCAAGGCGGTGACCAGCATTAAAATGGTGCGTGCGCGTGGCAGGTTAACGCCGTCGACATGAGCCATCTCCGGGCTGATGGTCATCGACAGCAGATCGCGCCATTGCCACCAGAGCACCAACAGCACAATCACCACGCCAGTACCGATCATCCAGATATCGCCGATCGTCACCGACAGCAAATCCCCAAACAGATAAGCCATCAGATCTACGCGCACGTTGGACATCAGCGCGACCACCACCAGACCCAGCGATAGCGCACTATGCGCCATAATGCCGAGCAGCGTATCTATCGACAACTGCGGGCGGCGCTCCAGCCAAACCAGTACTAAGGCTAACAGCAGCGTGACGGCAATCACGGCGTAAAACGGATTGACGTCCAGCAATAAGCCGAAGGCAACGCCAAGCAGCGATGCATGTGCCAGCGTATCGCCAAAGTATGACATTCGGCGCCAGACCACAAAGGAACCCAACGGACCCGCCGCCGCAGCCAGCAGCACACCGGCCAGCCAGCCGGGCAATAACAGTTCAATCATGCCTCACGGCCCCCGGTTTTTTTCAGCACAATTCTGCCTTGCAGGTCGTGACGGTGATTATGGTGATGGCGATAGATCGCCAACTGCTCAGCGCCCCGGTTACCGAACATGGCGATAAACTCCGGGTGCATTGACACCACTTCCGGTGTGCCAGAGCAGCAGATATGTTGGTTCAGGCACAGGACGTCGTCGGTTTTGGCCATCACCAGGTGCAGGTCATGGGAAACCATTAGCACCGCGCAGCCCAGCTCTTTGCGCAATTGGTCGATCAGGTCATATAACGCCAACTGGCCGTTAACGTCCACCCCTTGCGTGGGCTCATCCAGCACCAGCAACTGCGGTTGATTCAACAGCGCTCGTGCCAGCAACACCCGCTGGTTTTCGCCGCCGGACAGCTTTTGCATGGGCTGATCCAACAGGTGCGCGGCATGCACGCGTTTGAGCGCGGGCAAGATATCGGCCTTTTTCACCCCGGGTTTGAGCCGCATAAAGCGGTTGACGGTCAAGGGCAGGGTGGCATCGAGATGCAGCTTTTGCGGCACATAGCCAATGCGCAGCCCCGGCAGACGTTCCAGCGTGCCTTCCGTTGGGGCAATTAAGCCCAGCACTACGCGAACCAGCGTTGACTTGCCGGCTCCGTTAGGCCCGAGGAGCGTCAGAATACGACCCGGTTGCAGGTTAAGAGAGATATTTGTCAGTACCCGCCGGGTACCAAAAGAAACAGAGATATTTTTTAGCGTTGCCAGTGTAGACATATCGTGATTACATTTTGCAGAACTAACCGAATGTTATAATATCACGCTTCTTTGCTGAAAACGACGGGATTACTGATGATGGTACAGAAAAATAAATGGCTGCAACGCACTCTGCTGGCGACGGCTTTGGTAATGGCTGGCAATGCGACGGCCGCCGTAGTGACCTCTATCCGCCCGCTGGGCTTTATCGCATCCGCTATCGCAGATGGGGTCACGCCTACCGAGATTTTATTACCGGACGGTGCCTCGCCTCATGACTTCGCCTTACGCCCGTCGGACATTCAGCGGCTGCGTAGCGCCGACCTGGTGCTGTGGGTTGGGCCAGATATGGAGGCTTTTCTGACCAAATCTTTGACGCAACTGCCCGCCAATAAGCAGTTGGCGATCGGTGAACTGCCTGCGGTACAGCCGTTGTTGATGAAAGGCGATGACGATCATGACCATGATCATGCAGCCGAAGCGCATAGTCATGCGGATGGCGACGAGGGGCACGACCATCATCACGGTGACTATAATATGCACGTTTGGCTGTCGCCAGAGGTGGCAAAAGTGACCGCGATCGCGATTCACGACAGATTATTGGAACTTATGCCGCAAAAGAAGGACAAATTAGACGCAAACCTGCGCCAGTTCGAGGATCAGCTAGCGCAAACTGATAAAAATCTTGTTAAGATGCTAACGCCTGTGCAAGGTAAGGGATATTTTGTTTTTCATGACGCTTATGGCTACTTTGAAAAACACTTTGGCTTGAGCCCACTGGGCCATTTTACCGTTAACCCCGAAATTCAACCTGGCGCACAGCGTTTACACCAAATTCGAACACAGTTGGTTGAGCAGAAAGCAGTCTGCGTTTTTGCTGAGCCACAATTCAGACCGGCCGTAATTAATGCCGTTGCCAAGGGGACCAATGTGCGTTCTGGAACGCTGGACCCGCTGGGCACCGGCATCGCACTGGGGAAAGACAGCTACGGGAACTTCCTGACAGCGCTGTCCAACCAGTACGTGAGCTGCCTGAAGTAAAGATTATGAGGATATTATTGAGTGCAGAAGATAGTCCGAACTATCACTCTGGCGTATAACAACCTGCCTCGGCCCCATCGCGTAATGCTAGGGTCGTTGACAGTCGTTACGTTGGCCGTCGCTGTTTGGCGGCCTTCCGTTTATCACCCAGAACATAACCCTATCGTTAAAAGCGTCGAGTTGGAAGCCAACCAGTTAAGGGCATTGCAGCCCGAAGCCAGTGAACCTATTGATGCCGACCAACCCACCCCCGATGATGACATCCCTGAGGATGAGCTGGACCAGAAGGTCGCCGGAGAGGAAGGTGTGCATGAATATGTGGTTTCTACCGGTGATACGCTCGGTAGTATTCTGACTCAGTACGGCATCGAAATGTCGGATGTCTCACTGCTGGCTTCGCAGAACCGCGATTTGCGTAACCTGAAAATCGGCCAGCAACTCTCCTGGACGCTTACCGAAGATGGCGATCTCAAGCGCCTGACCTGGGAAGTTTCACGCCGTGAAACCCGCACCTATGACCGTGTGGGCAATTCCTTTAAAGAAACCAAGGAAACTCAAAAGGGCGAATGGCGCAACAGCGTGTTGACCGGCAAGCTGAACGGCAGCTTTGTCAGCAGCGCCTCGGCGGCTGGCCTGAGCCGTGCCGAGATCAATGCGGTAATCAAAGCCCTGCAGTGGCAGCTTGATTTTCGCAAGCTGCGCAAAGGCGATCAGTTCGCGGTGTTGATGTCGCGCGAAGAGTTTGACGGCAAGAGCGAGCAAAGCCAACTGTTGGGCGTGCGTATGCGCAGCAGCGGCAAAGACTACTTCGCCATCCGCGCCGATGACGGCAAGTTCTACGATCGTCAGGGTTCCGGGTTGGCGCGTGGCTTTATGCGTTTCCCGACCATGAAGCAGTTCCGTATTTCTTCCAACTTTAACCCACGCCGCGTAAATCCGGTGACCGGGCGCATTGCACCGCATAAAGGCGTCGACTTCGCCATGCCGGTCGGCACGCCAGTGTTGGCGGTGGGTGACGGTGAAGTGGTGATCGCCAAGCGCAGTGGCGCGGCAGGTAACTATGTGGCGATCCGTCATGGCCGCCAATATACCACGCGCTATATGCACTTGAAAAAGCTGTTGGTCAAGCCAGGGCAGAAGGTGAAACGTGGCGATCGCATTGCGCTTTCCGGTAACACCGGCCGCTCTACCGGCCCACATTTGCATTATGAAATGTGGACTAACCAGCAAGCGGTTAACCCATTGACGGCTAAGTTGCCTCGCTCGGAAGGGCTGATGGGCAAAGATCGCAGCGATTACCTGGCACAGGTGAAGGAAGTGGTGCCACAGCTGCAGCTGGATTAACCATCGCTATCCCTTATGATTTCCCATCGGCCTGATTTCGGGCCGATGTTTTTTTATTAATGCCTGCTCAAGATAACGATAGCTGCATTTTGTCAGTGAACGGTGCTGGTTTTAACCTGACTCACCCGCCTGACTGCAACTAGGTATATAGTTTATATCTTCCGAGCAGGTGCGTTGAATAAAGAGCAGGTCATGCAAAACGAGAAGAAATCGAACGTAGAGTTCATCCCACAATTTGATAAAGCCTTCTATCATCCGCGCTACTGGGGCGTTTGGTTGGGAACCGGGCTGATGGCCGGTATTTCTCTGGTCCCTGCTCGAATGCGAGACCCATTACTGGGTGCGATTGGTAAACTGGCTGGCAAGGTTGCTAAAGGGGCACGACGCCGCGCCCGTATCAATCTGCTTTATTGCATGCCGGAACTGCCAGAACAGCAACGCGAGCATATTATCGATGAGATGTTTGCTACCGCGCCGCAATCGATGATCCTGATGGCGGAACTGGCCTGTACCAAACCGGAGAAAGTACTCAAGCGCGTGCGTTGGCACGGTGAAGAAGTGCTGGATAAAATCCGTGAGGAAGGCCGCAACGTGATTTTCCTGGTGCCGCACGGCTGGGCCGTTGATGTGCCAGCGATGCTGATGGCTGCGCGCGGGCAACCCATGGCAGCGATGTTCCATAACCAGAGCAACCCATTGGTCGACTATCTGTGGAATAGCGTGCGCCGCAAGTTTGGTGGCCGTATGCATGCCCGCAACGATGGCATCAAGCCTTTTATCAGTTCGGTGCGCCATGGTTATTGGGGCTATTATCTGCCTGACCAGGATCACGGTGCCGAGCACAGTGAATTCGTGGATTTCTTTGCGACCTATAAAGCCACATTGCCTGCAGTCGGCCGCTTGATGAAAGTCTGCAAAGCGGCGATCGTGCCGCTATTCCCGGTTTATGACGGTAAAACCAGCATGCTGGACATTTATATCCGTGAGCCGATGGATGATCTGGCCGAAGCCGACGATGTTCGCATTGCGCGCCGCATGAACGAAGAAGTGGAAAACCTGGTGGGCCCTAATCCAGAGCAATATACCTGGATTTTGAAGCTGCTGAAAACGCGCAAGGAAGGTGAGATTGAACCTTACTCGCGGGACGATTTATATCGTTAATGTCGCTTATCAACTCTCTACCGGGCGTTACACTCTGCTAAATAAGCGCAGTATGCGGCGCCCCTACGCTCTAACCTGTTCGTTTCCTACAATTTCAGCAGCTTTTGGCAAACTGTAACGACGGGCTATAACCTGTCCTTTTGGTTTGTAGGAGAAGGGTGCTCCTAGATCTACACGCCAACAACCAACGGGCGGGAGCAGGCCCCCGCCGTTGGGTTGCCTTACCGTTCGGATTCGTAGGCCAAAATGGCCGCAACCTCCGTGTTGCCCGATCGAATACGCAGCTCACAAAGTTTGCTGCGCGTTAGCCATACCAGCAAAATAACGGTGGTACAGATAACGACCAGTTTGACGATGTTTCCTTTATTCAACATTGTGTTTCCTTCTCCTTGCCTCTCGGCAGGTAAGAAGCTAACCTAACGTTGTCTGGCGTTAGAGTTGGCCTCGGGTTGATGTTATCGACTCGGGGCTTTTCTCTTTGTATCCATCACCTTGGCTTTTGGCTCCAGATACAAAGATCCAGAGCACCCACGCGTAGTATATTCATCACACCCGTCTGGCTCGTGTCTGTTTTATTCCCAAATACCAACTCTGCGCAGCGTTACGCAATGCTCTGCAACGGCCTGAAAAACCCACTGTTCACCGTTGCAGATTTTAGTCAGGCAATTAGCAATGAACCATACAGCCCTGCTGGATTAGCGGTTCAAGCACCGCTGGATAATGGTCGAAGTCATTCCAACGCAGGTCCAGTCGCCGTAGGTTTTTCATTTGCGCCATGCTGGTCGGTAATTGACTTAATCGGTTGGCACGCAAGTCTAATGAAACCAGTGAACTCAATGCACCCAAGTCTTCAGGCAGCTGGGATAATTGGTTGAAACGCAGATTGAGCGTAGCTAACTTGGGCAATTGGCAGAATTGATCGGGTAAGTACGCAATGGCGTTGTTTTCCAAATCTATCACCTGTAACTCTGACAGTTGAGCGATCTCGCTGGGCAGGGTAGTGAGACGGTTTTTCATCAGGTGTAATTCACGCAACTGGTCCAATAAACCGATCTCCGAGGGTAATGCGGTGATGGCATTATTGTAGAGACGCAGCTCTTGTAGCGCCGTCAGGCCGCACAGTGCCGTAGGGAATTCCACTAGCTGATTATCCGTCAGATTCAGATAACACAACGCTTGCAGCTGGCGCAGCGAATCGGGTAGCTGGCTGAAACCGTTATCACTCAAATACAGATACTTTAATTCACGCAATTCCCCGATTTCGGCGGGAATTGATGTTGCCTGGTTGTGACCAAAATCGAACATTTGCAACTGGCGGAGCAAACCGATTTCCGTCGGCAGTTCGGCAATCTGGTTGCAGGAAATGTTGAGCACTTTCAGGTCACGATGGTGAAAAATCTGCTCGGGGAAGCGGGTCAGGCAATTATTGTACAGGCTGATTTTTTGCAGGGAGGTGCCGCTGAGATCTTCACTCTCCAGATTGGCCAATTGCCGCCCATCAAGATCCAGCGAGCCACGAGTATATTGCTGATGATGTTGATGTAGCATGAAGAGGTTCCCCAAATAGCAATAAAAAAGCCAGTCAGCGTAAACCGACCGGCCTTAACATTAAATGCGCGGTAATCAGTCTACGCGCAGGATACGGCTGGTATTGGTGGTGCCCACGGTGCTCATGACGTCACCTTGGGTAACCAGCACCAGATCGCCAGACACCAGGTAACCTTTATCACGCAGACGGGCGATAGCGTCATTAGCGGCGGCAACGCCATCGCTGTGGCTGCCAAAGTAGACCGGGGTGACACCGCGATACAGCGCCGTCAGGTTCAGCGTGTGCTCATGGCGAGACATGGCGAAGATCGGCAAGCCGGAGCTGATACGTGACATCATCAGCGCGGTGCGGCCAGATTCGGTCATGGCGATGATGGCGGTAACCCCTTTAAGGTGGTTAGCGGCATACATGGTCGACATGGCGATGGCTTCTTCGATATTGTCGAACTGCACGTCCAGACGGTGCTTGGACACGTTGATGCTTGGGATTTTTTCTGCACCCAGGCAAACACGCGCCATGGCGGCTACCGTTTCGGCTGGATACTGGCCCGCAGCGGTTTCGGCAGACAGCATGACCGCATCGGTACCATCCAGCACGGCGTTCGCCACGTCCATCACTTCGGCGCGGGTCGGCATCGGGTTGGTGATCATCGATTCCATCATCTGCGTGGCGGTGATCACCGCACGGTTCAGCGTACGGGCGCGACGGATCAGTTTCTTCTGGATGCCCACCAGCTCCGGATCGCCGATTTCGACGCCCAGATCGCCACGGGCAACCATGACCACGTCGGAGGCCAGGATGATGTCATCCATCGCTTCGTCGCTGCATACGGCTTCAGCACGTTCAACTTTCGACACGATTTTGGCGTTGCAGCCAGCGTCACGTGCCAAGCGGCGAGCATAGTTCAGGTCTTCGCCGGTGCGCGGGAAGGAGACAGCCAGGTAGTCGACGCCAATTTTGGCGGCGATCAGGATATCGGCTTTGTCTTTCTCGGTCAGGGCTTCGGCAGAGAGACCACCGCCCAGTTTGTTGATGCCTTTATTGTTCGACAGCGGGCCACCTACGGTGACTTCGGTGAACACTTTCATGCCCTGAACTTCCAGCACTTTCAGCTGTACACGGCCATCGTCCAGCAACAGGACATCGCCAGGCACCACGTCCGCAGGCAGGCCTTTATAGTCGATACCGACTTTTTCTTTATCGCCTTCCCCCTTGGTCAGGTTGGCATCCAGCAGGAATTTATCGCCGATGTTAAGGAAAATCTTGCCTTCCTTAAAGGTGGAAACGCGGATTTTTGGCCCTTGAAGATCGCCCAGGATAGCGACATGACGCCCCAGCTTGGCCGCAATCTCACGCACTTTATCTGCCCGTGCCTGATGGTCTTCTGCATTGCCGTGGGAAAAGTTAAGCCGAACTACGTTCGCACCAGCAGCAATAATCTTTTCCAGATTATTGTCGCGGTCGGTAGCCGGACCCAGTGTGGTAACGATTTTGGTTCTTCTGAGCCGTCTGGTCATGTATTACTCCGTTGACTTGTGACGCAAGTATTGGTGTTGCTGAACGTCAGATAACGAAACCGGATGAGGGAGCCGACGCTTTTCGCCTACCCAATTTTCATCAGGGTTATCTGTATGAACGAGCTATCAGGGTACAACTATAATCCCGCGGGTCAACTTGTGATCTGACCGGCGGTTTTTAAAACCGTTTTCAGTCGAAACTGTTGGGGACGATCCCTTTATCAAAGCGCGATTCTTTCAACGCTTCCTTGACCCGCTTCAAGTTATCTCTGAATTTAGCCCCTCGACGCAAGGTAAATCCGGTGGCCAGCACGTCAATCAGGGTTAACTGTGCAATTCGGGACACCATTGGCATATAAACATCGGTATCTTCCGGCACGTCCAGCAGTAGGGGGAGGGTCGCAGCCTGGGCCAGTGGAGTATCTTTCGAGGTGATGGCGATGACCGTGGCGTCATTCTCTCGTGCCAGATGCGCCATCTCGACCAGATTCTTGGTGCGCCCGGTATGGGAGATCAGTACCACGACATCCCCCTCGACGGAGTTCATGCAGCTCATGCGCTGCATGACGATATCGTCAAAATAGACCACCGGAATATTGAAGCGGAAAAATTTGTTCATGGCATCATGCGCCACGGCGGCAGAGGCCCCGAGCCCGAAGAACGAGATTTTTTTTGCCTGGGTAAGCAGATCAACCGCACGATTGATTGCGGTAATGTCGAGATTTGCCTTTACTGTATCCAGGCTGGCCATCACCGACTCAAAGATCTTACTGGTGTAAGCGGCAACGGTGTCGTTTTCTTCGACATTGCGGTTTACATAGGGCGTACCGTTAGCCAGGCTTTGTGCCAGATGCAGTTTGAAGTCGGGGAACCCTTTGGTTTCCAGGCGGCGGCAAAAGCGATTAACGGTCGGCTCACTGACATCGGCCAGTTTGGCCAGCCGGGCGATGCTGGAGTGAATAGCGGTTTGTGGGGAGGCCAGGATCACCTCGGCGACTTTCCTTTCCGATTTGCTCAGGAGCTCCAGATGGCTCTGGATTTTTTCCAGCGTATTCATATAACGGGAGTCACTCATGGTTTATACCTGCCGGACACCGGCTTTCACGGGTGATCCATCGGGTATGTCGATTTCAATCAAAGGAGAAATCAATCCGGTTTAATGAAAATATACTACGTGCTGGTAAGCGTTGGCAGTGTCGACAAGGGATAAGCTGGCTTTTTTCACCAGAACATGACCTGTGTCTAACTTTCATAATGGTAAAAGAGTGTCAAAAAAGACAGAAAATTACAGTTTTCCCTGTTGCCAACAGCGTTCGCGCTGCACCAGGGATAACGCCGTAGTTTCTGGGGCTTTTTTTCTGCTTTTGATCCGGGTTTACTGGCCGTAGCGAAAGAGAGTACATTAGTAATGTAAGAAAATTACAAATATCCTGCATCGAGGAGATGAACATGGCGGTAACCTCTACAGCCCAGGCCTGTGACCTGGTTATTTTCGGCGCGAAAGGCGATCTGGCGCGTCGTAAACTGCTGCCTTCCCTGTACCAGTTAGAGAAAGCCGGTCACATCCACCCGGATACCCGTATCATCGGGGTAGGCCGTGCCGAGTGGGATAAAGAAGCTTATACCAAGGTGGTCAAGGAAGCCCTGGGCACCTTTATGAAAGAAAAACTGGACGATGAGCTTTGGGCCACGCTGAGCGCACGCCTGGACTTCTGTAATCTGGACGTCAACGACAGCAAGCACTTCGCTGAATTGGGCAAGATGCTGGACCAGAAACATCGTACCACCATCAACTATTTCGCCATGCCGCCAAGCACCTTTGGCGCCATCTGCAAGGGCCTGGGCGAGGCCAAGCTGAATAAAGAGCCGGCGCGCGTGGTGATGGAAAAGCCACTTGGTACTGACCTGGCATCCTCACGGGTGATCAACGATCAGGTTGCTGAGTACTTTAACGAATCCCAGGTTTACCGTATCGACCACTATCTGGGCAAAGAGACTGTACTGAACCTGCTGGCGTTGCGCTTTGCCAACTCCCTGTTTGCTTCCAACTGGGATAACCGCACTATCGATCACGTGCAGATCACCGTGGCGGAAGAGGTGGGTATTGAAGGGCGCTGGGGTTACTTCGATCAGGCCGGGCAGATGCGCGACATGATCCAGAATCACCTGTTGCAGATCCTGACCATGATCGCCATGTCGCCACCGGCGGACCTGACCACTGACCGTATCCGTGATGAGAAAGTGAAAGTGCTGCGCTCGCTACGCCGTATCGATCAGACCAATGTCCGGGAAACCACCGTGCGCGGCCAGTACACCGCAGGCTTTGTGCAGGGTAAAAAAGTGCCGGGCTACCTGGAAGAGGAAGGGGCAAACAAGAGCAGCAACACCGAGACTTTTGTGTCCATCCGCGTCGATATCGACAACTGGCAATGGGCCGGGGTGCCGTTCTATCTGCGTACCGGTAAGCGTTTGCCGACCAAATGTTCAGAAGTGGTGGTGTACTTTAAAAACCCACCACTGAACCTGTTCCGTGACTCCTATCAACAACTGCCACAGAACAAGCTGACCATTCGCCTGCAGCCGGACGAAGGGATCGAAATCCAGGTACTGAACAAGGTGCCGGGGCTGGATCACAAACATCGTTTGCAAACCACCAAGTTGGATCTGAGCTTCTCGGAAACCTTTAACCAGGAACACGTGGCCGATGCCTATGAGCGTCTGCTGCTGGAAACCATGCGTGGTATCCAGGCGCTGTTTGTGCGCCGTGACGAAGTGGAAGAGGCCTGGAAGTGGGTTGACTCAATCATGGATGCCTGGAAAGCGGACAACGAAGCGCCTAAGCCCTACCAGTCTGGGACTTGGGGGCCGGTGGCTTCCGTCGCGATGATCACGCGTGATGGCCGTTCGTGGAACGAATTCGAATAAGCAGCAATTAACCTGTTCCCTCTCCCTCACCCTAACCCTCTCCCAAAAGGAGAGGGAACCGATCGAGCTCGCCGCTGCCTAGGTATTCTTTCTGAGGCCAGAGGTAGATTGAGACCGATTTATTATTGGAGCGGTAGGGGGCTTATTGAGAGCACCGTTCAGCTCCCTCTCCTTGGGGAGAGGGCTGGGGTGAGGGGCTGGTAACACGTCAACAGAATTAGCCTAGGTGACCGGCGTCAGCCTGTCTGCTGGCTTTTAGCGGTGCGATCGGAATCTGCAGCGATGCGGAGCCCTGTGGCAGGGGCGTGCCATACACCAACCGAAAGTAATGGAGAGAATGACGATGAAAAACTGGAAAACCAGTGCAGAACAGATCCTGACGGCAGGCCCCGTAGTTCCGGTGATTGTGATTAACAAACTGGAACACGCTGTGCCGTTGGCTAAAGCACTGGTTGCAGGTGGCGTGCGCGTGCTGGAAGTGACGCTGCGTACCGCCTGTGCGATGGACGCGATTCGTGCGATCGCCAAAGAAGTTCCTGATGCCATCATTGGTGCGGGCACGGTGATCAATCCGCAGCAGCTGCAAGAAGTGACCGAGGCTGGCGCTCAGTTTGCCATCAGCCCTGGCCTGACCGCCGATCTGCTGAAAGCTGCTACCGCAGGCAGCATTCCGTTGATCCCGGGTATCAGCACCGTTTCCGAGCTGATGTTGGGGATGGATTATGGCCTGCGCGAGTTTAAATTCTTCCCAGCGGAGGCCAACGGCGGCGTCAAGGCGCTGCAAGCCATTGCCGGGCCGTTCTCACAGGTGCGCTTCTGTCCAACGGGTGGCATCACGCCGAACAACTATCGTGACTATCTGGCACTGAAAAGCGTGCTGTGCATCGGTGGTTCCTGGTTAGTGCCTGCGGATGCGCTGGAAAGCGGCGACTATGCACGTATCACCGAATTGGCGCGTGAAGCCGTCAAGGGTGCTACCGCCTAAACCCGCGTTCGCTCCTGCTGATGCCAATCCTCTGTGATTGGCATTTTTTTTGCCTGTAAATACCACAACTTCACATATTGCGGTGGTTGCTATCAACTTACTGAATGGATTCCCTGATGAAGCGGGCCTAAAGCTATGGGGCGTGAAAAAGATTGAATTATGGCAGATCGCTATATATGATAATGAGAATGGTTATCCTTACGATGCTGTTTGCAAAATGAGTCAGCATATCTAACCCGCTGGGTACATTTCTGGCAGTATCTTAACGTATATATTTTCGGGTCAGGATTGGCTTGAAATATTTTTCCGGTAAATAGATTTTATGCGGGATTTATTCAGACAGGAAGTCACAGAACATCAACGGGCCAAATGGGCTGGCAAAGCGTTATTGATAACGGGTATGCCTGCTTGGTGCTTCGGCGTTTTATCACTATTCTTTCTTCTTGTTTTTCTTGCCTTCCTTATATTGGGTAGCTACACCCGCCGCATCAATGTGTATGGAGAAATAACTACCTTTCCTCGCTCGGTAAACGTGTTTGCGCCACAACAGGGATTCATCGCAGAGCGATTTGTCGGCATTGGCGATGTGGTCAAAAAGGGTCAGCGCCTATATCAACTAGATGTCAGCCGTGTGACGGATACCGGTAAAGTCAGCGCCAATACGCGTTTGGCGCTGGAAAACCAGGTACAGCATGTCGATAGCATTATTTTGAAGCTACAAGACAATAAACGTATGACGTTGGAGAATCTACACCAGCAAAAGCAGCAGTATCAAGCGGCCCATTCGCAATCCAAACAGTTGCTGAATAACGCACGTGAAGGGGTCGGCTTTGCTCAAGATAACATGCGCTCATATAAGGAATATCAACGACGCGGCCTGATAACCAAAGATCAGCTTAACGGGCAGACTTATTCATTTTATCAGCAACAAAGCCTGTTCCAAAATTTGTATAGTCAGCATATCCAGGAATCACTGCAAATCACTAATCTGGAGAGTGATATTGTTACGCGCGCAGCGGATTTTGATAACCAGATTTCTCAGTACCAGTTTCAGCGTAATGATTTACAGCGTCAATTGGCTGAAGCAGATGCCAGCGGAGCGTTGATAGTTAACGCACCAACCGATGGTCGTATCGAGTCTCTAAGCGTTACGCCAGGACAAATGGTCAATAGTGGCGATAGTTTGGTGCAGATTATCCCTCGTAGCGATGCGATTTATCAGTTAGTGCTGTGGTTGCCGAACAGTAGCGTACCCTATGTCTCTGCGAATGATGCCATCAACATTCGCTATGACGCCTTTCCCTACGAAAAATTTGGACAATTTCCCGGCAAGATCGAAAGCATTGCTTATGTTCCTGCCTCCGTTCAAGAAATGTCCACTTACAGCAGTTCCCCCGTGCATCAAACGGCCGCGCAGACCGCATCTTATTACAAAGCCATCATCGCGCTGGAAAAAATGCACATCAGTTATCAGGGCAAAGTGCTGCAGTTGACTAACGGTATGTATGCCCAGTCGACGCTTTTCCTGGAGAAAAGGCCCTTATATCAATGGATGTTTTCGCCTTTTTACGATATGAAAAAAAGTCTGATGGGACCGATAAATGACTGATTCTTATTTCGCGACGCTGACTGGAAGATTGAACTTGGCACTTGGTAGAAAGGTGCCGCAGATCCTGCAAGCGGAGGCATCTGAATGCGGTTTGGCTAGCTTGGCGATGGTGTGTCATTACCACGGGTTGCAAATCGACCTGTTCAATCTGCGCAACCGCTACGGCTTTTCTTCACGTGGGGCAACGATGGCCTCATTGATCGATATAGCAAATGCACTGAGGTTACAATCGCGCGCACTGTCACTGAACATCGACGAACTTAAGGTGTTGAAAATGCCCTGTATCCTCCATTGGGATATGAAGCACTTCGTTGTGCTGGTCAGTATCAGCCGCGGACGAGCGGTGATCCACGATCCGGCTTTCGGGCGTAAGGTGATGGAATTGCATGAGCTCTCGCGGCACTTCACCGGGGTAGCACTCGAACTGTGGCCTGACAGCGAATTTCAACCAATCAAGCAGCAGAGCAGGTTACGTTTTCGCAAGCTCATGGCCAACGTGCGCGGCCTCAAGGGGGCATTGTTTAAGATCTTCTGTCTTTCGATAGTGATTGAAGCCATCAACCTGTTGCTGCCAGTTGGCACGCAGTTGGTTATGGATCATGTCATCCTGGCTGGTGACCATGACCTTTTGGCTTTGATATGCATAGGATTGTTGTGCTTCATTTTATTCCGTACTGGCGTATCCATGCTGAGAACGTGGATTTCCATTGTTATGGGGGCGCTGATAGACGTACAGTGGAAAGCGGGGGTTTTCGATCATCTGCTGAAACTGCCTCTTTCTTTTTTCGAAAAGCGCAAGCTGGGTGATATTCAATCCCGCTTCGGTTCGCTGGATACAATCAGAACCACCTTTACCACCAGCATCGTTAGCAGCATTATCGATGGCATCATGTCAGTAGGCGTGTTTATTATGATGTTGCTTTATGGCGGTTGGCTAGTGTGGGTAGTGCTCGGCTTCACGGCGGTATACATCATCTTACGGCTATCGACATACCAATATCATCGGCAACTGTCGGAAGAGCAACTGGTAAAGGGCGCGCGGGCAAGTTCTCACTTTATGGAGACGTTGTATAGCATTGGTACCTTAAAAGCATTGGGATTATCCGAGACTCGGGCACAGTTTTGGTTAAACCTGAATGTGGAAACGATTAACGCTGGCATCAAGTTAACCAAGCTGAATATGATGTTTGGCGGGCTTGGCGCGTTTATTGCGACCTGCGATCAGGTGATCATTCTGTGGTTAGGGGCTGCGTTAGTGATCGACAATCAAATGACGCTCGGGATGTTTGTTGCTTTCAACGCTTATCGAGGCCAATTTTCTGACCGTGCCAGCAGCCTGATCGACATGATGCTCCAGTTGCGTATGCTAAGTTTGCATAATGAAAGGATAGCGGATATCGTATTATCGCCGCCGGAACAGCAAATGCCAATTCGCCAGCTATTTGCCAAAGGCCAGGCGGTGGAACTTCAGATTCGAAATCTGCGTTATCAATACGATCGTCAAACCAAGCCTATTATTGCCGACTTAAACCTCAGCATAGCAGCGGGTGAAAGTGTGGCGATCGTCGGTCCATCCGGTGTGGGTAAGACCACGTTGATGAAATTGATGTGCGGATTGCTGACGCCGGATGAAGGCGCGATTCTGGTTGACGGTCTGGATATCAGTAATATCGGTGTGAATAATTATCGCCAGTGTATTGCCTGCGTGTTGCAGGATGACAAGTTGCTGGCAGGTTCGATTGCTGAAAATATTTCGGGATTTGATGCTGAGTGGGATTTTCAGCGAATTGAGGCTTGTGCCCGCCGATGCAATATGCATGACGATATTCAAAATATGCCAATGGGATACGAAACGTTAATTGGGGAGTTGGGGGGCAGTTTATCTGGTGGACAGAAGCAGCGATTGTTGATCGCGCGTGCACTTTATCGCAGGCCAAGTATATTGTTTATGGACGAGGCAACTAGCCATTTGGATCTGAAAAACGAGCTGCATATTAATGATGCTATTGCGAAAATGAATATTACCCGCGTTATCATCGCGCATCGCCCTTCGACGATTGCCTCAGCGGATAGAGTCATTACGTTAGTGTGAAAATAGAGATGGTGTGATCAAATACTTTTATCTCTATGTGTAAATATTAATTTAAGGTGGCGTAAAGCTATGAAACCCTATGTATTAATAATTTCACATAATCCTGATAATACAAGCGGTATCATTTATGCTAAACAGTGGTGCGGGTGAGGCATTGAGCTTCTTGGCCAATAACGGCTGAACTTGGCTATTATTTATAATGC
The DNA here is from genome assembly GCF_019968685.1 of Serratia sp. JSRIV006. Lineage (NCBI taxonomy): Bacteria > Pseudomonadati > Pseudomonadota > Gammaproteobacteria > Enterobacterales > Yersiniaceae > Serratia > Serratia sp. JSRIV006. Next base: position 3,178,407 of record NZ_CP074137.1, on the reverse strand, counting down.
ATTTAAACGTATGTAAGTGATCTAAATAACATGTTTTCGGTGGTTTATTTATTGAACTATCATCTTTAAAATGTTATCTTTTCTATTCCATTAATAGGAAATGGAGGTTTTATGTTTTTAGTTCTAATGGTCTTACAGTTCGTTGTCGCTTTTTTCGCATATGATTATTGTGAAAAAAGATTAGATAAATTAAATAGTAAATAACCTAAACAAGCAGGGTCGTCATTTTTCGACTCTGCTTTCTATTTCATCCACGATGAAGCTAGGCCTGACTCTGTTTCCATCGTCTGTTCGGTGAAGGATAAGTGAGTATTTAAAAAACCTAATAATGCAGACTCCGGTATATCTTGTGGTAATTCTAAGGTGTCAATTATTGTTAAGAAAATTGCTCTTAGTAGAACCCCAGGGCCTGAGATATTCAACGTTAGCCTCGAATTGTTTTTGTATCCATCAAGAGCATAATTGAAAATAAAGTCATTCTGGATGTTGCTTTCTACCAACAAAAATATTTTTCTATAATTTTCATTTATAATCTTTAGCGAGAGGTCTATTGCTGCTGAATTACTGTTGGCGACTATAACGTTACTAAAAAACACATTGTTCTTTTTTTTATGTCTGCTGAGTAGAGGTATGTCGAAAGGGATTCTTATTTCTTTCAAACTGCAGAATATACTGTTATTTCCAGTGTTGCGTAAATCCTTTTTCATGGCATTGAACAATGCTGAGCTATCGAAGCAGTCATTGCTCTCAAACATTTTTCTTTCTTTATGTTCTATCTCCCAAAATTTTTCAAATGTCATTGTGTTTTTCATTGCCTCTATTTTTTCATTGTGTTGATCATGCAGGTTATTATCAGTTAAATATCTGTCAGTATGTGGGAAATCAATGTTTATTTTAGGTAGCGTATCGATATCAATGTAAATTCCACCGAACTCTGATAGAACCAGTAGTCTTATCACATCCGATGCTGCGGCGAGATTAGTTCTATAGAATATTTCAAAATTGTAAATTTTAAGTCTCCCTCTGTTTTCATATTTACTAATTAGGGTGTTAATATCCATTATTTTTATGTTGCGATAGCTTGACTTGATGTTAATAAATTCCTTACGTGCTTTATTTATATAACGACTCGAGAATTTTTTACCTGATACATCAGTAAGATATTCTGCTATTATTTCGTCATTAAATATATTTCTCTCCTGTGAAAAGTACCAACATTGGCGTTGTGCTCGCAATGCTTCGTCCTTTGAAGTTTCATCGGGACGCAATGTTGCTTTTTTTGCTTTCAATAGCTCACCTGCTAAGAGTGTTTTGGGATCCATCCATAACATAACACGATAGTCATTATTACGCTTTGCCCATAACTCAACATGCTTGAGTTGAATTTTTGATATTTCACCAATCCAAATAAAGTGAATTAATTTGTTGTTTAATTCTTTGTGTGTATTTGAGTTAAAAGCGAGTTGGTATAAGACTAATAGCTTTTTTTTCAGGATGTACATAGGAATGTCATGAAAATTATTTTCTATAGAAATAAGTAACTCATCGATAAAAATAAGACTTTTCAAAATATTGCTGGTGATCTCTGACTCATAAGCGATAGCTGCATGGCTAAATGTTTCGGCGATGGAGTTTATGTTGGCTTCTTTACTGTTGTACGATGACTTAGATATAATTTCAACGTAAACAGTTTCAAGTATGTCTAATAGGATTAATAGTTCATTACTGTGTTTCCCTTTTATTTCATTAGGTTTAATTTTATAGCTATAAAAAAATTTTTCTCGCAGTGTGGCTATTTTATCGCTTAGCTTTTTCATTTGTCATAATGCCCTCCTTTAAGGAGGGCATTCTCAATGGTTAAATGTTCAGTTCTGGTTAAAATGGCTGTTATTTGAAGAGCCATTATTACTAGGTACTCTTGAGCCTATAATGGTTCCAGCATTTGTGCTCGGGCTGTTATTGCCTAAACCAGATGCTCCAGCAAGAATACCGCTGTAACCACCAGAAACGTTTTCAAGAAATTCCTTATCTAATTCTTTCATGTTAATCTCTCTCTATTTAGTGTGTTATTTCGTGGGTTGGTGTGCATAACCCGCATGTTGCAATGCTCTGACTGAATTGGTTTTTTACATAAGGATTAGATTTATCGAATGTTCGATTTTCTCTAATTAAGTAAAAACCAAGCGAAATCAGACACGGATAGGATTGATTTTTTGGTACACCTCCTGTTATAAGATAGTATTTGATAATATTAAAAACCAAATGTGTCAAATAAAAATAGCTGCAAAATATTTGGTATGTTCTCTATCGCATTTCTCCTATCAGACATTACAAATTGAGCAATAGAGATTTCAACGTATTATGAAGCAATGTGCTGTCAAGAATGCTGTAATGCGTTTCTGCGCAACAGGTGATACTAACATTATGAGATGATTGTGCTCTCCACCTCTGTGAAAGGTCGGGTTGTTTACGTAATCGTTCTTGGTTAAGCCATAACGTCAACGGAATGTTGAGTTTCGGTAGTTCACCTGCGCTATCAGTCAGTTCGAACGCTTTTTTTATCGCCAAACAAAAGGCTTCAGCATGCTCAAGCGTAATTTTTTCAGCAAGGACAGACTGATTCAAAACGAAGTGCCCCCTGACTTCGTCGATAGTATTGCTCTGAGGTGGCGTTTTTCCAGGCTGGTATAAACGACGAGCTATACCGAGAGAGTCGAAAAGGTTTAGATAACACTGTGCGACGCTAAAGTGACGTTTCTTCGACGGGGATGACGACGGTAAACTGCTGTCGATGACGACAGCATGCGCAAATGACTCGCCTTGCTGTGTGGCTAAGGCTGCCATATGGATGGCTAATTGACCGCCCAACGACCAACCTGCGATCACTGCCGATGCACGTTCGCTTTGTGGAATGCTAGCTAAATGTTCGGCAGCCAACTGCTGCATGGTCACGGAGACGCTGTCTCCTGGCCCCGCCAATCCCGGACTGGCGATCGTTCTGACGTTGGCATAAGGAGACAACTTCCGTATCAATCTGCTGTATTGGTGAATTTGTCCGCCAGCACCATGTACCAAATACAGCGTAGGTAGTGAAGGACGGTTTACTGTCTCGGACAGTACCGACAGCGCTAACGGGCTATTCTGATGAATGCGTTCGGCAAGAGACGTTAGCTGTTGGTAGCTAAGAATTTCGGCAAGCGTCAACTCGACGTTCAAGGCTCGTTTAATTTTCCCCAAGAAGGTAATGCCGGACAGCGAACTGCCGCCATTGCGGAAGAAACTAGCGTGGGGATCTATCTGATTGGGCTCGCAACCCAGCGTTTCTGCCAGTAGCATCTGTAGATGCTGCAACTCAGCCGCGATTGTTGGAGAGATTGGGCCTGGTTGGGCCTGTAAGAGAACGTCGTTCGAGGATAATAATGAACGATCCAATTTTCCATTGTGCGAGAGTGGGAAGTGTTCGATGACGTGGTATCGCGTTGGCGCCATATAGGCAGGTAGCGCGGAGGCCACATGTTCTCGCAGTTGCACTTCCGCTTGCGCACTCGATTTTCCCTCTGGCGTCAATACTATATAAGCTTCTAGGTGACGTATGCCACTGTCTGGATCGTTGCAGCATACTACGCATGCTTCCGAAACCAGTGCGTTGTTTTTAATAACGAACTCGATATCGCCCAGTTCGACACGGAATCCTTGTAATTTAACCTGTTGGTCTTCGCGGCCAAGAAATTCGATATAGCCGCAGCGATTCCAACGACCGCGATCGCCTGTGCGGTACAGACGGCCACCGAGCTCTGAGCACGTAATAAAACTGGCGGAGGTGGTTTGCCGATCGCGCCAATATTCGCGTGCTACCCCAGTGCCACCGATATAGATATCACCCGTTGCGCCATAGCCGCACGGCTTATGATTTTCATCCAATACCCACATGTTCTGGTTGGGCAGAGCTACACCATAAGGTATTGCTTTTCTGAATTGTGTATCTCGCGTAAGAGGATGATAAATCGACCAGATCGCCCCTTCAGTCGCACCGCCCAAGCTGGTGATGCACGCGTTAGGGCATAGTCTGTGCGCTTGTGCGATCAACCGTGGCGAAATGCGATCTCCGCTCAACCAGATTTGTCGCAATTCAGGCAAGGAAGCGATGTTTTCCTGCTCACAATATTGCATCAGCATTTGCAATATGGCGGGGACAGAGTTCCAGATGCTAATCTGGTTTTGCCGTATTGCAAACAGCCATGAGGCTGGTTCTTTGGCGTCTTGCGCCGACAAACTGATGACCGTGGCACCTGCTAACCAACTGCCGAATAGGTCATAAACCGACAGGTCGAAAGCCAAATCCGCGATGGCTAATATGTTGTCCCGAGGAGAAACATGGAACAGCCAGTTCATAGTTAACAGGGTGTTGGTGACGGCACCATGCTCGATTGCCACGCCTTTCGGCGTTCCTGTTGTCCCCGAGGTGTAAATGACATAAGCGAGATCATGCGCTTTCCCTGGAGTGAAATGAAATTCATCATGCAAGCGGAATGTGGAAAATATCGTATCCAGATCCTGACAATGGGTATCCAACGGATAGCGAGAGTGCCGATGTGATGCGTTATTGATAACCCAATTGCAGCCCGACAATCGGATAACGTCAGCGACGCGTGCGTCCGGCAGTCCCTCTGCGAGAGGCAAATAAGCGCGGCCTGACAGAAGGATACCGAGCGCCACGATGGCTTGCAGCGCACCACGAGGGAGATCGATAGCGATCAGTGCTTCCTGAACAGTGTGAGTTTCCAGCCAATATGCGACTGTACTAGCATGATGAAGCAGTTCATCGTAGCTCCACACGCGCTCACCTTCGATCAATGCTGGCAGGGCTGCATGTTCGTTACCAGCGCGCCACAGCTGCTGTGATAGGTTTTGGTGAAGAAACTCCGGCATCTCCACGCCCGTAGAAAGCTTGCGCAATTGCGCGATATCGTCAGTTGGCGTTAGGGAGTAACGGCCGACGGCTTGCATGGGATCGTGTGAAATTTGCTCCAGCAGTAGCGCGTAAGCCTGCGACAATGCTTTGATGCGCTGAGGTGCGAACAGCTTGGCGTTGTATTGCCATTCAAATTGAATGCCGTCCATGGTGGAGATGACTTCCAGCACCAGATCAAATTTAGGTGGGGCATAATTTCTCGGCAGCGTATCAACCTGTGCTGAACCAAAAATCAGTTCGTTGCTTTTGCGATGTTGGCAAACGAACATGATCTGGAAAATGGGATGAAATTTGCCGCGTGCAGGTTTCAATTGTTCAACCAAATAGGAGAAAGGCAGTCCCTGATGCTTAAACGTGCGGGCAAATTTATCGGCGCTTTTTTGCAATAAAGTACTGAATTTGTCGTCTGTGTTGATATGAAATTGGTGAGCTACAGTGTTAACGAAACTTCCAACGGCAGAGTTTAATGCCGGTTCGTTTCTGTTGGCGACCGGGCTGCCGATGACCACTCGTTCCGAAGCCGACTCCCTGGCGATGAGCAGAGCGAAGGCTGTGTGCAGCAATGCAAATAGTGACGTACCGGCGCGTTTAGCCTGTTGCGTCAAGGCTTGCTGCAAATCGCCAGCCAGCGTTTCTCTGACGATGTTTTGCGCTTTATCCGTTGCAGTAATGGCAATGTCATAGTCCAATGTGTGTTTTTCAGGAGCATAGCGCAGCTCATCAAGCCAAAACTCAAGGCTATCATTGACGTTTGCGACGGTTAGAAAAGGATCTTCAAGGAAGCGGAAAAAAGCATGGCTGTCGTCATACTGAGGACGATGTTCTTCATCAGAACAGTAGTCACGGCTGAGTTCGTCAACCAGTAAGTTGGCAGTCCAGCCATCCACTATGCAATGGTGGAAGGTCAAAAACAGATAGTGGTGCTGCGCGTTTTTTCTCAGGATACGGCAACGCAGTGGGAGTTCTGCGCCAAGATTGAACGGAACGCTGCATTGTGCTTCCAGAGCGGACATCACGCTGTTTTGCTGCGCCTCTTCATCAAGCGTGTTGATATCTTCCAGGCAACGTTCAAAAATGGTCGTATCGGGGGAAACGATATCGACGGCGATGTTTTCACCGTCAAGCTGATAGCGACCGCATAGCGCAGCATGACGTTTAAGCATTTTTTTCAACGCGGAAATCAAGCGTGCGGGCTCAAAGGTTCCGATGATCTCCTTGGCTATCGGGATATTATACATGGGGCTATTTTTCGTGAAGTTTTCGTATAGCCAGAGGTATTGTCCCGCATAACGGTTGACGAGATAGTTCGGTTTTTTCCCTTCATCCTGCGCGGATTTAGCCGCTGTGCATGTAGAAAGAAATGCTGCTATGTCTGGTTGCGCGGCATTGATTTCGGTATCGGTGATATTGCTGATTTCCAGATGCTGTGGCGATAGCTTGCCGAAGTTGGCACCTTTTTTTGCCATTTCCATCAGATGTATCAGGCCTGCTACGCTCATAAACTCACTCCTTCCCTAAGGGGGGTACGTCTTGCTTGTCACTGCGTCCATGACATGGCTGCTGCTTGCTGTTCGCGGCAATTAAATTGAGCCAGTAAGACAAGTCGCAAAGTTGTACCCCAGGGTTCCTTTGTTGTACCGCAGCGAAAGCGGTTTGGTGATCGGTACTCTCTCTATCGTCGATGCCGAGACTCTTAAGTACGCAACCTCGCAGCCTCTCATTGGTGGTATCAAATCGAATATGGGGAAAGTATCCCAACTGTGCTGAAAGGGCGATCAGTTCGATTAAGCCATCATCGATGAACCTAAGACTGTGATCGGCTTTGCGCAGCAACAGCAGCTTTTCGTGCCGATATCCGTTCAATAGATCTTGCGTGATCTTGGTACTGCTTGAAGCGTTACACAGAAAGATCATTTTTTGCACTTTCCCCGCCAGTGCGTGCAACAATAGAGGTAGGGTGTTGAGCCAGCTTGCATATTGCAAAGGTGCTTCCGGCACGTTAAATACTGCGGCGGCCAGCAGTTGACCTGTGTAGCAATGAGCATCTTCCTGCGACGTGAGAATGCGCGCGTTATGTTCGGAGGGGAGGGTCTCCAGCAAACGGCGTTCGTCTAGGCCTTCGGGCTGTTGGAAAAACAGCACGGGGCTTGTCGACGAGTTCGCATTGACGGATAGACAGCGGCTGATGGCGCAGCGAATATCCAGATGGTGTTGACTTAGCCCATAACGTAAGAGTGCCAGCTGTGTAATATGTTGGCAAAATTCTGCGAGGCTCGGGTGTTCAAAGATATCCCGCAGGTTCAAATCGAACTGACAGTAAGCGTTAAGTGCATTAATGATTTTTATCGCTTGCAAGGACTCACCGCCGAGAGTGAAAAAATCGCCATCTTCACTGCCCAACGTCCTCAGCCAAATTTCCTGGACTAATGCGTTGAACGTCGTTGAGTGCAACTCATCTTTCAGCGTTGATTCCACGGAGTGCCGTTCAAGCGTGCGATAATCGATCTTGCCGTTAGGTAGTTTTACCAGTGGCGTTTGATGGTGTATGAAGCTTTTGGGAATGTGCGAGTTGGGCAGCATCCCGAACAGCGTGCGTCGGCCAAGCTCATCCAGCGGTTGCGGGCTGTGATAATGCGCGTAAAGCACCGCGCCAGTGTCCCCACTTTTTGCCAACACGGCGACTTCGACAACGCCTGGGAGTCTGCCGATGCAAGCTTCTATTTCGCGCATGTTGACTCGCTTGCCTGCGATTTTTGTTTCGTGAACTTTGCGCCCAAGGAATAATAACTGCCGGTCCTGATCCAAGCAGGCGATATCACCGGTGCGATAGGCGAGTATTTGTCGATCGCCCATCTCAATCGTCACGAATTTTTCCGCGCTCAGTGCTGGCTGATTTAGGTACCCCAAGCAGACAGTAGCCCCGGCGATTAACAGTTCGCCGCTGCACCCCAGTGGAACCGTTGCGAGATTCTCGCCGACGATCGCTACGAATACGCCGCTGAGCGGGGAGCCGATTGTAATGGCGGCATCATCGTTTTTGACCTCTGCGGCTGTAGCCACCACTGTTGCCTCGGTCGGGCCATAGGTATTGATTAACCGCCTACCGCAGGGAGGCTGTAAGAACCAGAGCTCCTTGGCGCGTGCCGAAAGGCTTTCCCCTCCGACGATCACTGTTTTGACCGATGCCGGCAATTGCAGTTCTCCTCCGAGTGCAAACAGTAACTCGTTAAAATAGGCGGTGGGGAGATCCAACAGGCTAAGGCGATGCGTTGCGCAGAATTCTAACAAGTCAGGAAAACTGTGCGCCGAGGCGTCGGGAGCTATATACAGACTGGCGCCAACTGCTAACGTCATAAAAATTTCTTCTATGCTGGCGTCAAAATGCAGAGGAGCAAATTGCAAGACGCGATCGTGCGCTTCAATGTTGTAGCGTTCGATTGCAGCGGCGGTGAAAACGTTAAGCGCCCATCTGCCGCAGATAACACCTTTGGGTACCCCGGTGGTGCCGGATGTAAACATGATATAGCCGATCCCGGCGGGAAACTCGGTATTGTTGGCAGGCATCCGACGATGGAAAAAGGCGCAATGCGTGAAAACCTTTGGTACAGCCAGCGCCAAACTTTGCCAGTGGCACGAGGCGCGGAGCAGTGAATGGCGATTCAACGTGCGCTCGGTTATCAAAATGGCATCGTCAAATTGCTCTAGCAAACGACGATATTCTGCGTCATCGGCGTTCGAGTTCAGATTAACGAACGGCATATTCAATTGCAGTGAGGCCAGCATAAAGATCACTGCCTCTGGCCCTTTGGGCAGGTCGATCAACAGAGCCGTATTTGTTGCGCGGACAGGGGCCAGCAAATTGGACCAGATGCTCACTTGCTGCTGCAAAAGCGCGTAAGACAGTTCCCTAAGAGACTTTGAAGGATGTTCCGGCGTACAAATAGCGAGGTTCTGTGGTGCATGAGTAGCCGTGCGTTCAATGCGTTGCATGACATCAACGACATCGCTATCGTGTTCTTTACCGTACAAAGAAAGTGGGAAATGCTGCCTTAGTTGTCGAACAGAGGCGTTTTCTTGTTCGCTGTGCAGCAATGAGCACAGCTTTTGTACCGCCAGGCTGTGTCGTGCCAGGCTAGCTCGATCATAAAGACCCGAGTCGGCGTCGATTTCCAAGCGAAGTGTCTGGCTATTGATATCGGGACGTAAATTGAATACCAGATCCTGAGCGCCTCCCGAGCGTATGTTGCGTACTACGCTGCGCTGCGTGGGAGAAAACGAAGCCGATGCCTCGAAGGGAATGATATTGACCACTATATTGAACAACGGCAAGTGGCTGGCGTTGCCCCGCATGCTTTTTATCTCTTCATAGCGAAATGCCTGATGTTTTTTGATCTGTTTAAGTTTGCGCTCTACTTCATGCGCCAACTGTAGCCCGGTAGCGGTTTCTTTAATGTCTATGGCCAGCGGGAGTACGTTGGTTTGGCAGGTTAATGCTTGGCGTGCAAGATGCCCCTTGCGCGCCATCATGGGGATGCCGATCACCGGTGCGCTTTCGCCAGTGCAAAAATACAGATGGACCATCACAGCAGCCAGGATCTTCGCCATCCAGGAAGGCTGGTTGGTTTGCAGTGAGAAGAGACTAGCCGAGCACAGAAAAGACTCTGTGTGACGGATAACCCGCCCCGACGGCATGTTGGTACGTGCTAGTGTCGTTGGGACTGGTAGCTGGGAACAGGTCTTATGCCAAAATTGTTTGTCCGCCTGATAGCCCGCTGAAAATTTGTATTCGGACTCTGCTTTGAGCAGTTCATTGAGTGTTGGAGTTTCGGATAACCTCTGTGGCTGCAAGGGCAAATTTCTGTAGGTTTCAGCGACTTGATGAATCAGCAGATAGGCGCTATAGCCATCAAGCAGCAGATGATGACTGCAGAAATACCATAGAAAATGGTTTTCACCCAGCGACAGGATTTTTTGTCTGAATAGTGGTGGTGTATTCAACAAAAATGACTGCCCGGCATCTTCCTCCATTAGCGCAAGAGCAACGGCCATGCTATCGTCATGATGCGATAGGTCCACTAACTCCACCGCAGCTTTACACACTGTGGTGCATTGATAAGGAACCCCATTATCTTCTGCAAACATTGTATAAAGCGTTGGCGTTTGGCTGAACACCCAATCAATGGCGTCCTTCATTCGCGCGATATCTAGCGGGTGACTTATTTCAACATATTCAGCGATGTTATAAATAGACTTGTCGTTGCTGATCTTGTTGCCGTAATAAAACCCAACCTGCGGATCCAGTAATTTATTTTTGATCATGTCTCATCCCCCGACTTTGTCGTTGTTATTTTTTTCACAACCATCAGCTTTCCGGATCTTTTTGCACGCCAAAAAACGGTGTCGTTATCTATTATCGGTGCTATGCCTGCAAGATAGTCCATGCACAGTCGGGCACTACCAGGTTGGCAACAAAAGTCCAAAATGCATAGCGCACCTCCTTCGTTCCATTCGGAGCTATGGGGGATGAATGAGGGTTCGCTGATGAAACGTGCCAATGTGTCTTCTCTAAAATAGGCCCAGGTAATATATCCTAAAGGGTTGTCCAGATGATCGAACAGGATCTTGAACTGGTTCTGATTGATGGCTTGTTGAGTCCATAGTTGCAGTGTTTTGACATGATACAAACTGTAATTGCTATTCATTAGCATGCAACTAAGGGCAAAACCCAAGTTTTCATATTGGTTGAATTCACTTCTACCGTGGCAGTTTTCTTTGACAAAGCTCACTAAATCTCTCCTTAGACTTATTATTGCAACACATTTATCGCCTGGCGCTCGAAGCGCATTTGGTATGTCTGCAATTGTTCGGTGATCTTATCTATTTCACCGTGCCAACCTGCTATTTCCTGATAGATGGTTTCACGGTTCATAAAGGCACGAGAACCCAGCCTCCTGCTGACGGTATCTTTCATCTCTTTATGCAGTTCAGTTCTGCTTTTGCCCTTTGACCGCGATTCGTGGAGATATTTCTCACATAGTAGATGGAAAGTTTGCGAGAATCGCTCCTCCGCTGTCGCAGAATTTTGTGTAGAAACGCCGTTTGCGGAAGCGTCGACCAACTGGTGTAGCAGGGTGATAGCCGGATGCGTATTTCCCTGGCCCAGACCTTGCCGCTGGGTGAAGATGCCAGCGGACAAGTCAAATATGTTTTGCAGGCGCACGCCGAACGCTATCAAGTCATCGGTAAGTATCAAAGTTTGTAAAAACGTTTTATCAAAACCCGCTATTGCGAGATTCTCTAGCAAACAAGTCTGCCCATAGGTGAAGTTGAAAGAAGCATTAATACCCTGTTGTGTTGCAGCAAGAAATTCTGGGCCGAACCGGTACTTGGCCAGATAAAAGCCAAGATCCAGTACGCCTTGCAGCAGTAACGGCGCATCCTCGTTCAGCTTTTTGTGCTGAATATAGCTGCGGCCAGCCTCTTGTCGTTCACCGGGAAACACGCTGCGCATGCCATGAAAATCGAGCAGTCGACCTTGCATATCGCAATTGGATGGCGATGTCATCATCACCAGATGACGACTGCGACAATAGGCGATCTGGGTAGCAAGACGTTGGGCCAGTTCACAAAGGCCATATAAGGCCCGTTCTTCTTGCGGCAACGTAAGCCATTGTTCTTCATCTAGCGTCAAAGGGCGCGGTAATAGAGAGGGAACGACCGTGATCAATTTCTCCACTCGGATAGCATCCGCTGGCTGCGAGAGCATTGCTGCATGGGGTTGGTAGTACGGAGCGCGGCAAAAATGGGCGGGGCGAATCACGGGTTCGCGCACCAATAAAGCCCGACGTTCATGCACCGTTGACGACACCGATGGCGCATTTTTAACACTGATATTGTCAGCCAGTAATATCGCTTTATTGGGTACAGCACCATATGGAAGCAACTTGGCCATTAAGTTTCCCCATAGCGCTTCTAGCACTGCCCCCGTCAACGTTAGTTCACCATTGACCTGTTTGGACCCTCTACCGACCAATGCATTGGCACCGATGCCTTTAACCTGCCAGCGGCCATCGAAACCGCAGCGAGCACCGCCGCCGTTGCGTGAGATAGCTCCTCCGCCATAGCGTTCGGCATAAAATAATTTTTCATCTGCTAAAAGCGGGGTGCAGGGATCGAAAAGAGAATGCTGTTTATTATCTTTGATAAGATAACTGGCTGCCGTTTTCAGTTCTGCCAATTCATCATCGTCTAAAACATTGCTCCAAAGGAGTTGGGTATCTATCTTTTTTGCCGTAAAGGGAACTAGACACTCATTAAGTGCAGAGAGGCTGATCATTTTAATTTCCTTATTATCATTTTTCCAGCATCTGAGGACTTCGCTTAGTAACCTGTTACTGTTGCAACTCGGCAGCTAATGAAATTGACGAAGTTCACTTTGTTATTGTGCTTACGTGCCGTCAATCAAAGATATGATTTATCGCCATCAGAACCATGGGGAAACGACAGTTCAATCCCTGGTTAATGTTCACATGTAGACTCCTTTCTTGTGAGAGGTGACATACAAAAGAAAATGCCATATTGAAAAGCCATAAATTTTCGATGTCATAACTGCAATCACGTATTTAAGCGTTTTCTGTTTCTGCAATAGTAAAACAAAGATCTTTCGATAATGAGTATGGGAATGATAATCATGCTCATTTACGTATAAAAGTTACAGCGCTTAATCTGAAAAGTCAATAGGGTATTCTCATTATTGTTTCCAAGGTCCGTTTGGAAAACGGAATATCCAGCAACCTGGGCTTCCTCATAAAATCAATACTGGGATATATATTGCTGAAGGGAGGGGTAATACTTATAACTATAACTGGTATCTATAATTACTAGCGATTGGGGTCTTGATGAAAGGAGTAATGGTGATAACGTTCCCTCAAGGGAAGCGCGTGTGACCTGAATTTTTCGCATTTTAAGGCTGCTGAAGTTGTCCGAAGGCTCGGACAAAAATCTGAACTTTATTGCCTGTAAATGCCACAACACCACCATTTCGCGGTGGCCGTCTTCCACAACCCTGTATTAGGATGACCTGTGGCGAGATGGCTCGTCAGCTTGCCAATTACCGTCTATTTCTTCTTTATAACTAATAATAACAACAGGTTAAAATGAAACGTAAAGATGCGGTTCGCCAGGAGCTGGAACGTCTTACCCTTACGCTTAACCGGGAAACGCTTGAACAAAGCGCTGGCGGTTTTGCCGCGGAAACCATCGCTTTTAACCTGGGATTGGCACGTAACTCTGTCAGTAAAGAACTTAACGAGCTACACGCTGAGCGATTGGTCATCAAGATTAAATCCCGTCCGGTGCTGTTTTTGCACCGGGCAGTCTGTGAGCAGTTGATTGAGCAATCTTTGCCAGATGACAGGCTGGAAGCCAAAGATTTACTGGCGCTATTACCCGCCAAAGCCTTGCCGCAGCCAGCCAGTGATGATCCTTTTCATACGGTGATTGGCTATGACCGCAGCCTGCGGTTGTCGGTAGAGAAGGGTAAGGCGGCGGTGCTTTATCCCGGTGGATTGCATGTGTTGCTTACTGGGCCTTCCGGGGTGGGGAAAACCTTCTTTGCCGAGGTGATGCACCAATTCGCCATGGTGCAACAGCCCCAGCGCCAAATCCCGTTGGTGTATTTCAACTGTGCCGAGTACGCCCATAACCCGGAGCTGCTTTCATCCCATCTGTTTGGTCACAAACAGGGCGCGTTTACCGGCGCGATTGAAAGCAAACGTGGCCTGATCGAACAGGCGGACGGTGGCTTTCTGTTACTCGATGAAGTCCACCGCTTGCCCTACGAAGGGCAGGAGAAACTGTTTTCGATCCTGGATAAAGGTGAATATCGGCCACTGGGTTCAAGCGAGAAAGCCCGACCCATCAGCGTACGGCTGATCTGCGCTACCACCGAAAGCCCAGACTCAACACTGCTACGCACTTTCCTGCGGCGTATTCAGGTATCGATTGCCATACCGGCGTTGCGGGAGCGCTCATTGGAGGAACAGGTAGAAATCATTACCGGTTTCTTACAGCTCGAGAGCCGCAAGATTGGCCGCATTATCCGTTTGGATAAGGGGTTGCTGCTCTATCTGCTGGAGAAGCCGCTGAGCGGCAATATCGGCCAACTTAAAAGCGATATCCAGTTTCTCTGTGCCCAGGCCTGGGCCAGCGGTATGGGGCACAGTAGCCCGAGGCTGTTGCTGGATAAGCGGCTGATGGATGTCCCGCACTCTGCTAGCGCAAGCAGTCGCCTGCTGGTTGATGCGCTATTTGGTCAGCAGGAGTATCTGGATATCAGTTCACAGCCTCTTGAGCAGCTTAAGCAGCATCTGAGCGCCTTGAGCAGCGAGCAGGACAGCGATCTGTTTTACACCTATCTGACGCGCGAATACGTCAACCTGCGCAATAGCAACGTGCCGCCGCAGGAAACCCTGTCGATCCTGAAGAACAAGCTACGCACCATTTTTGAATATGGGCTGTACAGCCGCAACGGTGGGGAAAGTGAGGAGCGCTATTATGGCGGTCAGGTCGAGCAACGCATTACGTTGTTGATTGGCTGCATTGAACAGGTGTTGGGTTTCCCACTGCCACAGAATATGGCCGGTCATCTGCGTAAACACCTGCTGGCGCTGCTTTCCTATGTGCAGAAAGGCCTGATCCCCAACCTGTACTCCTCTAGCCTGATCCTGGATTACTGCAAGGATGAGTACGATAACGCCAACCAGCTATGCCGCAAAATCAATGAAATCTTCCATATCCAATGCCCATCGACGGAAATCGTCTACCTGTGTCTGTTTTTGAAGGAGTGCCGCAGTTTCCGCCAGCGCAAGGAGGTTAGCCCTGACTGCGGTGCCATGTTGATCGGCCACGGCACCACCACGGCCAGCAGCATGGCGCACTATGTCAATCGGGTACTGGAATGTGAGCTGTTTACCGCCATCGATATGCCGTTCGAGCAGTCGGTGCATGACACATTGGAATTACTGATCGCCACACTGCGGGAAAAGCGCTATCAGCGCTTGATCCTGATTGTGGATATCGGCTCGTTGGTGCACTTTGCCAGCACCGTCAGCAAACTGTTCCACATTGATGTGCTGCTGATCCAGAACATCACCATGGGGGCGTTGCTGGAGATTGGGCTGGATCTGACCTATGAAACCAGTGATTTCGCCCCCTTGATGGAACTGATGGCCAGCAAAGGGATTGCCCATCAGCTTTACGACCAGCGTGAAGATGAGATCGGCAAGGTGTTGGCAATCTCCTGTATTACCGGGATGGGCACGGCGGTGAAGATCAAGAAAGTGCTGGAGGAAAGCTTCGGTGAGCTGATGGCGGAAGACACCCGCATGGTATTGGTGGATTACAACGAAGTGCGCAGCCTGGAGCGATTGCGTCATGCGATAGGCGGTAACGAACGTCTGGTGGGTATCGTGGGGACCTTCCAGCCCGGCTTGCCGGATATCCCGTTTATCGCGTTGGAAGAGCTGTTCTCCGAACAGGGGCCGGAACTGGTGCTCAGCCTGTTGAACCCGGACCTTGGCAGCGCCGAACGCCAGTTGCAGGTCGAGCGCTGTTCAATGCGTTTTATCAGCGCGCTGACGCTGGAGAGCATCATCAACCATATTTCCGTGCTCAATCCTCAACGTATCCTGCAAGAGATCGAAGCGGTGTTGCATCAGATTTGTCGCACGCTGGATTTACAGCCATCAAGGCAAGTGACACTTCGCTTCCTGATCCACTGCTGTTGCATGGTGGAGCGTATCGTTTTAAGCCACAAACCGTTACAGATTGCCCTGGATGCCCAGCAGGATATCGACCAACAGGCGTTTTCTGTCATCAAAGACGCGTTTTCGCCGATTGAACGTGCCTATTCTATCCGCCTGTCCGATGCGGAATATTTTTATATCTACGAGCTTCTCTACCGCTAGACCCTGCCATAGCGGGCCTTCACGGCCCGCTCACCACTGACCTCCCTCCGGTGTGCCACAAAATTGGCACAGGCATTGCTATATCTCTAGGGAACGGAAATTTTCAATGACTTTCAATAGATTGCCAGGAGGCCATTTTGGCTGCATTACCACAGATTTTACTACTGACCCACGGCGGCTGGGGCCAACAACTGCGTGAAAGCGTCCGCATGGTGATTGGCGAAACCAGCGGGATATTCGATATCGCGCTGATGCCGGTCGACACGCTGGCGGAGTTCCATAAACGCGTTGAACAACAGGTGAAAACCATGCCGGAGGGTTCATTGATCCTCACCGACTTTATCGGCGGCACTACCTCCAACGTGGCGGCTCGCTTGAGCCGTGACTACGCCATCGGTGTGATTTCCGGCCTGAATGCCACCTTGCTGCTGGCTGCCATCGATTTACGTGAGCAGGGCAATTTTCTCAACCATCTCGACGAGTTGGTTGAACTGGGGCGCAACAGCTGCCTCGACGTAGTTAAACAAATTAAATCAATAACATCAGGGGAATAATCATTATGGCCAACATCGTTTTATGCCGCATTGACAGCCGTTTGATCCACGGCCAGGTCGTTACCAAGTGGGTTGGGCAGTCGCAGGCCAACCGTATCGCGGTAGTGAGTGATGAGCTGGAAGCCGATCCGTTTATGAAAAGCATCTATCTGATGGCCGCTCCGCCGAATGTGAAAGTGGATTGCTATGGCAACCAGAGTTTTGCGGCGGCTTGGCGGGAGAATCAACTGGGGGAGGGCAACGTATTGGTCTTGTTCCCGAACCTGGTTACGGTGCAACAGGCGGTGGTCGACGGGTTTGACGTCAAAAATATCCAGGTGGGTGGCCTGGGTGGTGGGCCGAACCGTAAAGCGGTATTCCAGAACATTACGCTGGATGAGGCAGATGTGGCGATCCTGCGTGACTTACAGCAACGCGGTGTGACGGTGTTCTTCCAGACCATCCCGGAAGACAAGCCGCAGGCACTGGCAGATATTTTGAAGAAGTTCTGATATTCGGCATCTGATCGATTAGGAGCAATACCATGGATAACTTGACCGTTGCCATTTGTATGGGGCTGTATTATTGGTTTGCCCGCCTGCGCTTGGGCTACACCCTCTCGGGGATGTTGGTGCAACCCATCGCCATCGCGGTATTCGTCGGCTTCCTGCTGGGGGATATGAAAACGGCGATGATTATCGGCGCCGGGATGCAGTTGGTGTATCTGGGCGTCACCTCTACGCCGGGTGGGAACGTCCCTTCAGATCCGGCGCTGGCGGCCTGTATCGCGCTGCCGATCGCCGTGAAAGCGGGGATGGATCCTAACCTGGCGATCGCGTTGGCAATCCCGTTTGGGGTGATTGGCGTGTTCGTTGACCAGTTACGCCGTACCGTGAACGCCGTTTGGGTACATATGGCCGATAAGCACGCGGAAGAGGCCAATATCAGCGGGATCATGCGCTGTGCCTTCCTGTATCCGGCACTGCTTGGCCTGGTGATCCGCTTCCCGGTGGTGTTTGCCGCCAACTATTTCGGCCAGGGCGTGGTCGAGAAGTTCCTGGCGTTGATGCCACATTGGCTGACCCACTCGTTCGAAATCATGGGCGGCATCCTGCCTGCGCTGGGCTTTGCGATCACCATCATGGTTATCGGCAAGAAAAGCCTGCTGCCTTACTTCATTGCCGGGTTCTTCGCGGTGTTGTATCTCAAGGTCGACATCATGGCGATGGCCATCTTCGGTACCTGCGCGGCATTCCTGGTTAAAAACATGGCCAAAGGTGAGGGAGCCTGATCATGAGCAGCGACATCATGCAACACGAGCTGGTGGAAAGAGCACGCCAAACCAACGTGCTGACCAAGCGGGACATCACCAAAGCCTGGTTTATTTACTGGCTGGGAGCCGAAGTCTCCAACTCTTATGAACGTTTACAGAGCCTGATTTTCTGCGCCTCAATGACGCCGATTATTAAAAAGCTCTATCCGCAGAAAGAAGAGCAGGTTGAGGCGCTGAAACGCCACCTGAACTTCTTCAACAGCGAACAGACCTTTGGTGCGGTGATCCAGGGCGTTGCCATCGCCATGGAAGAACAGAAGACCCGTGGAGAGCCGATTTCCGATTCGTCCATCACCGGGATTAAAACCGGCCTGATGGGGCCGCTGGCCGGAATTGGTGACTCGGTGGTCTGGGCGGCGATCATGCCGCTGTTGATCGCCATCTTCATACCCTTCGCGGCCAACGGCAGCGCCATGGGCGGCATCATGCCGGTGGTGTTGTATACCGTGATCACCATGGCGATCAGCTACGGCTTGGCCCACAAAGGCTACACGCTAGGGCGGGAATCGATCATCGGGCTGCTGCAAGGGGGCAAGATAAAAGAGCTGATCTACGGGGCCAACGTGCTCGGGCTGATCATGATGGGAGCGCTGTCTGCCAGCTACGTCAAGATCACCTCGCCGCTGAAAATCAGCGCGTTGGAAGGTTCTGAGGTGGTAGTGCAACAGATCCTGGACTCCATCGCCCCCGGCCTGTTGCCGCTGGCTGCGGTGTTCTCGATCTACTTCTATCTGGTCAAAAAAGGGCCGCGCTATACCACCATTCTGCTTTCGGTAGTGGTACTGAGCGTGGTGTGTTCCCTGTTAGGCATTTTGTAATGGAGCAGCGATGAATATTTATCAACGGCTCGGGCTGAAACGGGTGATCAACGCCAGCGGCAAGATGACCATCCTTGGTGTTTCTTCGGTGCCGAAAGAAGTGATGGCGGCCACGGCCGAGGCGGCGTCGGCCTTTGTGGAAATTGATGCGCTGGTGGATCGCGTTGGCGAACTCATCTCTCAGCATACCGGTGCGCAAGACAGCTATGTGACCTCCTGCGCCTCCGCCGGGGTGGCTATTGCGGTCGCGGCAGCCATTACCCGGGGGGAGCCGGAGCGGGTGGCACTGATGCCATGTAGTGAAGGTTTGGCGAATGAAATCGTCATGCTACGTGGCCACAATATTGACTACGGTGCGCCGATCACCACCGCTATCCGGCTGGGCGGCGGTAAGGTGGTTGAGGTGGGGCAAAGCAATCTGGCGGCCCGCTGGCAACTGGCAAAGGCCATCACGGCGCAGACGGCGGCGCTGTTTTACGTCAAGTCGCATCACTGTGTGCAAAAGGGCATGGTTGCGCTGAGCGATTTTGTCGCCGTGGCCCGTAACGCCGGGTTGCCGCTGATTGTGGATGCGGCTGCAGAAGAGGATTTGCGGGCCTATGTGGCGGCCGGGGCCAACATGGTGGTGTATAGCGGGGCCAAAGCGCTGGACGCACCAACCTCCGGTTTTGTCACCGGCGACCAGCATTGGATCGCCTGTTGCAAGGCCCAGCATAACGGCATTGCGCGTGCGATGAAGATCGGCAAGGAGAACATGGTGGGGCTGGTGATGGCGCTGGATCATTATCAGCAACATCAACCGGACTGGAGCCGCCAATTACCGGCATTGCGCGAATTGGCACAGCAGATTTCCGCGCTGCCGGGCCTACAGGCGGAGATCGAACAGGATGAAGCCGGGCGAGCGATTTATCGAGTGCGGGTAAGCGTGGACGCCTCCAGGCTAGGATTAACCGCCTATCAGGTGGAAGAGCAACTGCGCACTGGCGAGGTGGCGATTTACACCCGCCATTACTGGCTGAATCAGGGCGTCTTCAGCTTCGATCCACGGGCGCTGCGCGACGACGACTTTGCGTTGATTGTGGAGAGGTTGACGGAAATTGTGCAACAGGCCAGGGGGCAACATGCAACAGCTTGATTTTTACCAGGGGCGAGTGGCTATCAACGTGCTGGCCAAAGATATCCCTAACGCATTACAGGTACACCATGCCGCTGAAGGACATGCCGCTATTGGCGTGATCTCGGCGCAGTTCACCAACGTCGAACAGGGTGTGGCCGAGGTGAAGCGCTGGATGGAGCACATCCCGGCTATTTCCGTTGGCTTGGGGGCAGGGTCGGCGGCACAGTTTTATAAGGCGGCAATGATTGCGGCGGCCACCGCGCCTGCACACGTCAACCAAACCTTCACAGGCTGTGGTTTTGCCGCGGGTGCATTGGCGGCCCGTGGCATCAGCAATACCTGCATCAATGCCTTGATCTCGCCAACCGGCACGCCAGGGAAGGTGATCATTTCCACCGGAGTTCACAGCAGCCAGGGCGAGCCTGCCGTGGTGAGCTGTGACAGCGCGGTACGTATGATCCTCGATCTGGGTGGTCATGCGGCCAAATTCTTCCCGATGGGGGGGTTATCGTCGCTGGCAGAACTGCGCGCATTGGCGGAAAGTTGCGTGCGCAATGGCATGACCATGATCGAACCCACCGGCGGGATCGATACGCGAAACTTCCTGCCAATACTGGAAACCTGCCTTGACGCAGGAGTCGCAAAGGTGATGCCACACGTTTACAGTTCCATCATCGATCCACTCAGTGGAGAGACCCGTGCCGAAGAGGTCGAGTTGCTGCTGGAAGGCATCAAACAGATCCTGCGCTAAGGCGCGTAGCGCCTGAATTTGCCGCACTTACCGGCTAGCGAAATTCTCACAAGGCTCAGGTGTCAATCTGAGCCTTTTTTTAATTTTTAAAAACATTAAGGCTCTTATTTATAACTCATTTTTTTTCGCTAAATGTGAAAACGGCGGTTTGCTTTCTGATTTTCGCTATGGTAAAACTAATGCAGTTGAAAATTTTACATTCATGAGGATATTGGGCAAATCGCACGGTGTGCGGCTGAAGATAGAGAATAATTATGATGAAACTTAATGGAACGCCTCTCAGAACATCTTGTTGCCAACTTTTCCTTTCTGCCATTCTTGCCAGTGAGCATCACTGGTGCAGCGAGCTATAGCGTCTTTCTCCCTTTACCGGTGCTGATGACTGGGTTCACTTCCCGTCTTTTGGCGTTGCCGGGCAAACTTCTTTAATACGTTTGGGTAGGTTTATCCCCAGAGATTTCTATATCTCAAGCGCCGCCGTGCGCCTGTTTGATGAGATAGATTGGGATAAATACGCCTTAGCGTGCGTGATTCGCCGTTTGGGAGAAAAATTATGATTTATTGGATCTTTTTAGGCTTTGCCATTACCGCCGAAATAATCGGCACTCTGTCCATGAAATACGCTAGCGTCAGCGGCGGTATGACCGGACATATCGTCATGTATGTGATGATCACCCTGTCTTACATCATGCTGTCATTAGCGGTAAAACGCGTGGCCTTGGGCGTTGCTTACGCCTTATGGGAAGGGATCGGCATCCTGTTTATTACCCTGTTTAGCGTGATGCTGTTTGATGAGCCAATCTCGGCGCTGAAAGTGCTGGGTCTGGTGGCGTTGATTGCCGGGATCCTGCTGGTGAAATCCGGCACCCGCAAGCCACGAAAACAGGTCAGCCCGCGAGGTAACAACCATGCAACAGCTTGAGTTGTACCACATTGGGTTTCTGGCCTTGGCCATCGTACTGGAGATTGTGGCCAACATCTTTCTGAAGATGTCTAATGGTTTTAGCAGGGTTTGGCTGGGGCTGCTGTCCCTGGTATCGGTATTAGGGGCGTTCAGCGCGCTGGCGCAGGCGGTGAAGGGGATCGATCTTTCGGTCGCTTATGCGCTGTGGGGCGGTTTCGGTATTGCCGCCACCATCGCTGCCGGTTGGATCCTGTTCGGTCAACGGCTCAATGCCAAAGGCTGGATGGGGCTGGCCCTGTTATTGACGGGTATGGTCATCATCAAACTGGCTTAACGGCCAAATAAAAACCGCAGGTAGCTACTCTTGGATTAAGGGTATGACCTGCGGTTTTTTGTTTTACAGCGCCGCGATGATCTTGATTTCAACTTTGTATTTAGGATTCATCAGACGCGCTTCTACGGTACAACGTACCGGCGCGCTGCCTGCAACTACCCAGGCATCCCAGGCGGCATTCATGGCGGCAAAATCATCGCCGTTGGCCAGGAAAATGGTGGCGTCTAAAATCCGGCTCTTGTCCGAACCCACTCGCTCCAACAGCACATCGATAGCGGCCAAGGCGTTGGCGGTTTGCGCCGTAGCGTCATCGTCCAGATTTTCCGGGACGCTGGTGTAATAAACGGTGTCATTGTGGATCACCGCTTCTGACCAGCGCTGTGCCGGATCAATTCGTTCGATATTCATGCAATTATCTCCTTATCATCAACGTCATAAGCGTATCACAGCCAGCAATGGATGTGTGTGTGGATAAAGTCGGTGGTAGCGGCGTGGCAGGCTTGGCATAATCACCGCTGAATGATACCGGCAGAGAGATAGCGTGGCAGACGATTTCGCACCAGAAGGCGCATTGGCGCAGGCAATTAAAGGGTTCAAACCCCGTGAACCGCAAAGATTGATGGCAGAGGCGGTAACGGAAGCCATCAATTTCAAACAGGAACTGGTCGTCGAGGCAGGAACCGGCACCGGTAAAACCTACGCCTATCTGGCACCGGCGCTGCGTTCAAAGCGCAAGGTGATTATTTCCACCGGCTCCAAAGCCTTGCAGGATCAGCTTTACGCCCGAGATCTGCCCACCGTGGCCAAGGCATTAAAATACAAAGGCAAGCTGGCGCTCCTCAAGGGGCGTTCCAACTATCTGTGCCTGGAACGTCTGGAGCAGCAATCCATGGCTGGTGGCGATTTGGCTGGCCAGACGCTGATCGATTTGGTGCGGCTGCGCAGCTGGTCAACCCTGACGGAAGAAGGGGATATCAGCTCCTGTAGCGATGTGGCGGAAGACAGCTTTGTCTGGCCGCTGGTGACCAGCACCAACGATAACTGTCTGGGCAGTGATTGCCCGCTGTATAAAGAGTGCTTCGTGGTCAAGGCACGGCGCCGGGCAATGGATGCCGACGTGGTGGTGGTTAACCATCATCTGTTTCTGGCGGATATGGTGGTCAAGGAGGGCGGTTTTGCCGAACTGATCCCGGAAGCGGACGTGATGATCTTCGACGAAGCGCATCAGATCCCGGATATCGCCAGCCAATACTTCGGCAAGCAGCTCACCAGCCGTCAACTGATGGATCTGGCTAAAGACATCACCATTGCTTACCGTACCGAGGTGCGCGATAGCGCACAGTTGCAAAAGAGCGCCGATCGCCTCAGCCAGAGCACGCAGGATTTCCGTTTGGCGCTGGGAGAACCGGGTTTTCGCGGTAACCTTCGGGAGGTGCTCACTCAACCTAACGTCCAGCGTGCCTTGCTGCTGCTCGATGATGCGTTGGAACTGTGTTACGACGTGGTCAAGCTTTCCCTTGGCCGTTCGGCGTTGCTGGATGCCGCCTTCGAGCGTGCGACGCAGTTCCGCGCCCGCCTTAAGCGGCTCAAAGAGGTCAACGAACCCGGCTTCAGCTATTGGTATGAATGTAACTCGCGCAGTTTTGTGTTGGCGCTCACACCATTGACGGTATCAGACCGCTTCCGCGAGATGCTGGACGAAAAGCCGGGCAGTTGGATTTTCACCTCGGCAACGCTGTCGGTGAATGAGCAAATGGGCCATTTTACCGATCGTTTGGGGCTGAATAAGGCCAAAACCCTACTGCTACCCAGCCCGTTTGACTATGCCAATCAGGCGTTGCTCTGTGTGCCACGTTTCTTGCCCTCGCCGAATCAACCCGGTGGCGCACGTCAGTTGGCCCGAATGCTGCGGCCAATGATTGAGGCTAACCAGGGCCGCTGTTTCTTCCTGTGCACTTCGCATCAGATGATGCGTGAGCTGGCCGAAGAGTTCCGCGCCACCTTGACGCTGCCGGTGCTGTTGCAAGGGGAAACCAGCAAGGGTCAACTGTTGGCGCAGTTTGTCGAAGCGGGCAATGCGTTACTGGTGGCAACCAGCAGCTTCTGGGAAGGGGTCGACGTGCGCGGTGATGCGCTCTCTTGCGTGATTATCGATAAGCTGCCGTTTACCTCGCCGGACGATCCGTTGCTGAAGGCGCGCATTGAAGATTGCCGTTTACGCGGCGGTGACCCGTTCAATGATGTGCAACTGCCCGATGCTGTGATTACGCTCAAGCAGGGAGTTGGCCGTCTGATCCGCGATACCGACGATCGGGGCGTGCTGGTGATTTGTGATAACCGCCTGGTGATGCGTCCTTATGGTGAAGTGTTTCTCAACAGCCTGCCACCAACGCCACGTACCCGCGATCTGGCACAGGCTATTGCCTTCCTCAAGGGTGAATAGGCGCGACTTCTGGGGTGTGCTACAATGCGCGCCCTGTATGAAACCACTGATATTTCCCGCCTGAGGTTTGGCATGTCCACGCGAATTTTAGCGATCGATACGGCGACGGAAGCATGTTCTGTCGCTATCTGGAATCAAGGCGAAGTTCACGCCCTGTTTGAACTGTGCCCACGCGAGCATACCCAGCGCATTTTGCCGCTGGTGCAGCAGGTGCTGGCCGAAACCGGATTATCCCTTTCACAACTCGATGCCTTGGCCTTTGGTCGTGGCCCTGGGAGCTTTACCGGCGTGCGTATCGGCATTGGTATTGCCCAAGGGTTGGCGCTCGGCGCCGAACTGCCGATGCTCGGGATTTCTACCTTGCAAACCATGGCGCAAGGTGCCTGGCGCATGACTGGCGCGCAACGAGTGTTGGCGGCGATCGATGCCCGTATGGGCGAAGTCTATTGGGGCCAGTTTGAACGCCAGCCTGATGGCCAGTGGCTGGAAAGCGCAGGGGAAGCGGTGCTGTCTCCACAGCAGGCTCTGGAGCGAGCGCAACATTTGCAAGGCGATTGGGCCCATGTGGGGACCGGTTGGCAAACCTACCCAGATTTGGTTGCAGGTTCCTCGCTGCACGTTACCGACGGGCAAATGCTGTTGCCGCAGGCCGAAGATATGCTGCCTCTGGCGCTACAGGCTTGGCAACAAGGCCTGGCGGTTAGCGTGGAGAATGCCGAACCGACCTATTTGCGTAACGAAGTCACCTGGAAGAAGCTACCGGGACGCGAATAGTTTCCTATAGTTAATCTAAAGTTGCCGCCGATAGAAAACAGCTCCGCTTGCAACTTGCACTGATGAACGTTGTCGAAGTTACAGCTAATTCAGGAGATTGCGATGATCTTAACCCGTACTGTGAGTAAAAAGCTGTTAACGCTGGCAATCGCAAGCAGCGTGTTGGCGCTCTCTGGCTGTGTGACCATTCCGGATGCCATCCAAGGCACCAGCCCTACGCCGGTCGATCGACTGTCGGTGGTGCAAAACGCACCGAAACAGTTTACCGGCGCGGAGGCTCGCTTCGGCGGTACCGTGGTTGCGGTGGCTAATGAACGTGGGCGTACCATTCTGGAGATTGCGGCGGTGCCGCTGGATTCTGGCGCTCGCCCGATATTGGGGGAGCCTTCGCAAGGCCGTTTGCTGGCTTCGGTTAACGGCTTCCTCGATCCGGTCGACTTCAGAGGACAACTTGTTACCGTGGTTGGGCCGATTACCGGCCTGCGGGATGGTAAGATTGGCATGACGCCTTACCGCTTTGTCACCATGGATGCGACCGGTTTCAAGCGTTGGCGCATCGCTCAGCAGATTGTGATGCCGCCACAGCCAATGGGGCCGTGGGGCTGGCATAATGGCCCATGGGGCCCAGGTTGGGGCGGGGGTTATGGCTGGTATAATCCAGGTCCGGCGCAGGTGCAAACTTTCGTTACGGAGTAAGGACGCAGATCTGAGGCTTCGGCAAGTAGGATAGTTTTTATACTTTAGGGCGGCTTAATGGCCGCCTTAACTTTTTTTGTTGTGCGGTTGCGTCGGCAATTAGTGACGCACATCGCAACCTGAATATTGTTTAAAACCCAAACTGGTACGCTGAGTTAAAATATTGTTAAAGTTTGGCTGCAATTTTGGGGGCTACGATGATAATTAGTAATGATTTCAGGAGTAATAGCTTGGAAAAGGTCTGGTTAAAACGTTACCCGGCGGATGTTCCGGCAGAAATCGATGCCGATCAATACTCATCCCTGATCGAAATGTTTGAGAATGCGGTTGCCCGTTACGCGGATCAACCCGCCTTTATCAACATGGGTGAGGTGATGACCTTCCGCAAGCTGGAAGAGCGCAGCCGAGCATTTGCCGCCTACCTGCAAAACGAGTTGGGGCTGAAGAAGGGCGACCGTGTGGCGCTGATGATGCCCAACCTGTTGCAATACCCGATCGCTCTGTTCGGTATTTTGCGGGCGGGGATGGTGGTGGTTAACGTCAACCCGCTGTATACCCCTCGTGAGTTGGAACATCAACTGAACGACAGCGGTGCCAGCGCGATTGTCATCGTTTCCAATTTCGCCCACACCTTGGAAAAGGTGGTGTTCAAAACCCAGGTTAAACACGTCATTCTGACCCGCATGGGCGACCAGCTTTCTGCAGCCAAAGGCACGTTGGTCAACTTTGTGGTGAAGTACATCAAGCGGCTGGTGCCCAAATACGACCTGCCGGATGCCATCTCGTTTCGCAGCGCGTTGCAGCGTGGCCGCCGCCTGCAATACGTGAAGCCAGATATTATCAATACCGATCTGGCCTTCCTGCAGTATACCGGCGGTACTACCGGCGTGGCGAAAGGGGCGATGCTGACCCACCGCAACATGCAGGCCAATCTGGTACAGGCCAAAGCGGCTTATGTGCCGTTACTGCGTGAAGGGCAGGAGTTGGTGGTTACCGCCTTGCCGCTGTATCACATCTTTGCGTTGACGGTGAACTGCCTACTGTTTATCGAGTTGGGCGGCCGTAGCCTGCTGATCACCAACCCACGTGATATTCCGGGGCTGGTGAAGGAGCTGGCAAAATACCCGTTCAGCGCCATGACCGGGGTAAATACCCTGTTTAATGCGTTATTGAACAATGAAGATTTCCAGAAGCTGGACTTCTCCACGCTGCGGCTTTCCGTTGGCGGAGGGATGTCGGTGCAGAAATCGGTGGCGGAAAAGTGGGAAAAGCTGACCGGCCATCATTTGCTGGAAGGCTATGGGCTGACGGAGTGCTCTCCGCTAGTCTCTGGCAACCCGCATGATTTGAAACACTATAGCGGCAGCATTGGCCTGCCGGTGCCATCTACCGATATCCGTTTGGTGGATGATGAAGGCAAAGATGTGCCGGTCGGTCAACCCGGTGAACTTTGGGTTAAAGGGCCGCAAGTTATGTTAGGCTATTGGCAACGCCCTGACGCGACGGACGAAGTGTTGCGCGATGGCTGGCTGGCGACTGGGGATGTGGTTACCGTGGATGATGAGGGCTTTATCCGCATCGTTGACCGTAAGAAAGATATGATCCTGGTTTCTGGTTTTAACGTCTACCCGAACGAGATCGAAGAGATCGTTAGCCAGCACCCTAAAGTGCTGGAATGTGCGGCCATTGGGGTACCCAGCGATGCTTCCGGTGAAGCGGTGAAGATTTGTGTGGTGAAGAAAGATCAGACACTCACCAAAGAAGAGTTGCTAACCCATTGCCGTCGGCACCTGACAGGGTATAAAGTGCCAAAAATTGTTGAGTTCCGTGACGAGTTGCCGAAGTCGAACGTCGGCAAAATCTTACGACGGGAACTGCGTGACGAACAGAAAAAGCCCAAGGCTGACGATGCCGCCTAGGCCAATCGTTGCTCCCCTTTTCAACAGCGCCGGTGAATAAGCCGGCGTTGTTGTGTTTGAATCCTAAAAATGACCAAGAGAATGATGTTTTGAATTATCAGTTGATCACTACCGACGCCGGATTGCAGCAGGTCTGCGAGCAGGCAAGAAACTACGCCCAGGTGGCGCTGGATACCGAGTTCGTCCGCACGCGTACCTATTATCCGCAGTTAGGCCTGATCCAGTTATATGATGGTGAACAACTTTCCCTGATCGATCCTCTCCCCATCAAGCAGTGGCAACCCTTTATCGACCTGCTGGCCGATACCGCCGTCGTGAAATTCCTGCACGCTGGTAGCGAAGATCTTGAGGTGTTTCTGAACGCCTTCAAGACGCTGCCGACACCGATGGTCGATACCCAAATCCTGGCGGCCTTCAGCGGCCATACGCTGTCCTGTGGCTTTGCCAAGCTGGTGACGGAGTACATGAAGGTCGATCTCGATAAGAGTGAATCGCGTACCGACTGGTTGGCGCGGCCATTGACCGAGCGCCAATGCGTTTATGCCGCAGCTGATGTGTTCTACCTGTTGCCGATGGCCAAGCAACTGGTGCAGGAGACCGAGGAGGCGGGTTGGACCGCTGCAGCCGATAACGAGTGCCGTTTGCTCTGCCAACGGCGCAGTGAAGCGCTGGCGCCGGAATTGGCCTATCGCGAAATCACCAATGCCTGGCAGTTACGTCCGCGTCAGTTGGCTTGCCTGCAAAAACTGGCCGAGTGGCGTTTACGTCAGGCGCGTGAACGCGATCTGGCGGTGAACTTTGTCGTGCGTGAAGAGAACCTATGGGCCGTGGCGCGCTATATGCCGGGTTCGCTGGGTGAACTGGAGGCGCTGGGGCTGAGTGGTCCGGAGATCCGCTATCATGGTAAAACCCTGGTGGCGCTGGTGGCGGAGGCTAACGCTCTCGAAGAATCAGCCTTGCCGGCACCGTTGAGTAACCTGGTCGATCATCCTGGCTATAAGAAAGTGTTCAAGGAGATTAAGGCTGCCATTACGTTGGTAAGTGAGCAGAGTGGCCTTAGCGTCGAACTGCTAGCTTCGCGGCGGCAGATTAACCAGTTGCTGAATTGGCACTGGAAATTGAAAGAGAGCGAGTCACAGCCTGAGTTAATCAGTGGTTGGCGTGGTGAGCTATTGGCCGCGCCGTTGCAGGCGATCCTACAGGATTATTAATCGTTAAAGATCGGGCGGGGCAGTTTAAATCAAACTGTTCCGTTTTATCTCGCTAAAAATAAGGCGAAGAAAATATTAATCGCCAGCCTTCACCATAAAGAAAGTGGTGTCAAAAAGAACTGAGAGTCGTCTCAATAGTGCGGAGTTTTTATTTTTGCACGCGCGTTTATAACTGGACGAATATACAGTTGCCCCCTGTATAAAAATATACAGGGGGCACTCATTGCATCGCAATCATTTAGGTGTTTCTTCCGATTCCGGTAGCGTCACGTTAAGTTCAAGTACCGAAATATCGTCCCCTTTCTGCTCGAATTGCACGTGCAGCATTTCGGGGTCGATCTGAATGTATTTACAAATTACCGCTAGAATATCGCGCTTTAAATCAGGCAGATAGTGGGGTTCGCTGTCCCCACGACGACGTTCTGCGACGATAATCTGTAGCCGTTCCTTGGCTACACTGGCTGTCGATTTTTTGCGGGACAGAAAGAAGTCTAACAGAGCCATGGTTTATCCCCCAAAAAGGCGTTTCAGGAAGCCCTTTTTCTCTTCTTCGATGAAGCGGAACGGGCGTTCTTCCCCTAACAGGCGGTGAACGGTATCGTCATAGGCCTTACCGGCATCGGACTCACTATCAAGAATAACAGGTTCACCCTGGTTAGAGGCACGTAATACCGACTGATCTTCCGGGATCACGCCAAGCAGCGGGATACGCAGGATTTCCAGCACGTCTTCCATGCTCAACATGTCGCCACGGCTGACGCGGCCTGGGTTGTAACGGGTTAGCAGCAGATGTTCCTTGATCGGGGATTCCCCTCTCTCGGCACGGCGCGATTTGGAAGCCAGAATGCCCAGGATACGGTCGGAGTCACGTACTGAAGACACTTCCGGGTTGGTGGTGATGATGGCTTCATCGGCAAAGTACAGCGCCATCAAGGCACCGGATTCGATCCCTGCGGGTGAGTCGCAAACCACAAACTCGAAGGCCATCTCGTCGAGATCGCTGAGTATTTTTTCCACGCCTTCACGGGTCAGGGCGTCTTTGTCACGGGTTTGCGAAGCGGGCAGAATGTAGAGGTTGTCGGTGCGCTTGTCTTTGATTAACGCCTGGTTCAGCGTGGCGTCACCTTGGATAACGTTCACGAAATCGTAAACGACCCGGCGTTCACACCCCATGATGAGGTCAAGATTACGCAGACCGATATCAAAGTCGATCACCACGGTTTTCTTGCCTTTCTGGGCCAAGCCGGTCGCAATGGCCGCACTTGATGTGGTCTTGCCAACGCCCCCTTTACCCGATGTAACAACAATAATGCGTGCCATGAAATGGATTCCTTGTCAAAAGGGCTTAATTTAAAGGTTGTATGGTTAAAGCATTATCCAACAGGCTGAGCCTTGCTGCCTGCCCGAGGTACTCGGACGGGATCTGATCGCTCAACCAGTACTGCCCTGCGATAGAGACTAGCTCAGCACCCAGGTGCGTGCAAAAAATCTGACACTGGGTATCGCCAGAGGCGCCAGCCAGTGCGCGGCCACGCATGCTACCGTAAATATGAATATTGCCGTCGGCAATCAGTTCTGCACCGGCGCTGACGCTGCTGGTGACGATCAAATCGCTGTTACGGGCGTAAATCTGTTGGCCTGAACGGACTGGAGTACTGATGATGCGCGTTTTGGCTGGGGCATTATCAGGGACCGGCGCAATCACCGGAGCCTGCGGGGCCGCCTTCTGGCCTTTGCCTTCATTGAGCAGTGGCAAACCGGCGCGGGCGATGGACCGCTTCTGCCGCTCATCTTTGCAACCGCTGATGCCGACCACGCGCAGCCCAGCCGCAGTGACCGCCCGTTGAATTTCTTTCCAGTCTGCGTCGCCGTTAAGCGTAGCAACATTAATAACAACAGGGGCATTTTTGAGAAAAGCGGGCGCTTGTTCCACCTTTTCTTGCAGTGCCTGGCGTATTACCTCGGGTTCGCAATTATGTAAATGAACCACCGATAGGGTAAAACTGCTGCCTTTTAGCTCAATTGGCGATTGTGACATCTATCCTGACTCAGTCTCAGCAACTTAAATCCCCGGAATACCACTCGGGGTGCGATATTCCGAAGTACTATAAGCATGTTATAGTCAGAGTTATATCCAGGCAAGACGCTGCCTCAATTAAATAGAGTTTTAAAAATGTTTTGTGTCATCTATAGAAGCGCCAAGCGCGATCAGACTTATCTTTATGTCGAAAAAAAAGACGATTTCTCTCGGGTGCCGGAAGATCTGATGAAAAGTTTTGGCACTCCGCAGTATGCCATGATGCTGTCGCTCGACGGGCGTAAGAAATTGGCCTCAGCGGATATCGAGAAGGTGAAAGAAGCCCTAAAACAGGAAGGGTTTTATCTGCAGTTCCCACCTCCGGTGGAAAACCTATTAAACCTTCATTTGTCTGACGCCAAAAAATAACCGGGCGTCGATTTTCAACCCTGTGTTAACGCCAGCTTTTAAGCATCATCTGCATCTGGCGGCAGGTCGTCACGGGTAGGGAAAATCATGAAGAAGATGTCGATGATGCTAACGCTGGCCCTTTTAGCTGGCTGCGTTAAACCGGTGGGGGCGGCTCCTGTGGCAGCGCCTGTTGCACAGCCTGCCGGGAGTACGCTGGCCGAAACCGGGCGTGATCCCGCGGAGTTCCCGGCCTATGTGGAACAACTGAAGCGGCGGGCCATCAAGCAGGGTATCCCAGCGGCTACCGTTGGGGCTGCCTTTGCCAACGCGCATTTTGTCGATAGGGTGATTAATGCCGATCGCAATCAGTTGGAAAAGAAAATCACGCTGGATGATTACCTCAGCCGGGTGCTGCCTGCTTGGAAAATCCAGCGGGGCCGCGAGATGCGCCAGCAATATCAGCCACGGTTGGCGCGAGTGACTGCGCGCTATGGCGTCCCGGAGCAATATATTGTCGCGCTATGGGGTATGGAAAGCGCCTTTGGCAAGATACAGGGTAAGGAAGACGTTGTTTCTGCCCTGGCGACGCTGGCGTTTGAAGGCCGGCGCGAAACGTTCTTTACCAAACAGCTGATGGCGGCCTTAAAGATTATTGACCAGGGCCACGTTGATGCGGGCAACCTGAAGGGATCCTGGGCGGGAGCGATGGGGCAGAGCCAGTTTATGCCAACCTCGTTTTTGACCTATGCCGCAGATGGGGATGACGACGGTAAAATCGATATCTGGAATAATCTCGACGATGTGTTTGCCTCTACCGCCAACTACCTGGCTACCGAAGGCTGGCAACCTGGGGTTGGTTGGGGCCGTGAAGTCAAACTGCCCGCGCAATTCAACGCTGAACAACTAGGGTTGAAAGACTCCCAGGGGCATAGCGAAGAGCAGTGGGCGGCCAAAGGGGTGGTGTTAGCAGAGGGTTCACCCTTGCCAGTCTCTGGCCTGCGTAGTTGGGTGATCGCTCCAGATGATATGCAAGGACGCACATTCTTGGTTTATGATAACTTCCGTACTCTCATGCATTGGAATCGTTCGTATTATTTCGCGATCAGCGTGGGAATGATGGCCGACGGTATCGGTCAATAGGTCGGTAACTACCCGGTGCCTGGAATGGCACCCCGTATGTATCATGGGCTGAGGTTATC
Source organism: Serratia sp. JSRIV006 (assembly GCF_019968685.1). NCBI lineage: Bacteria > Pseudomonadati > Pseudomonadota > Gammaproteobacteria > Enterobacterales > Yersiniaceae > Serratia > Serratia sp. JSRIV006. Next base: position 3,146,008 of record NZ_CP074137.1, on the reverse strand, counting down.
TGGCCCCTACACTGTGGTTGGAGAGGCGGTATGTATCAACATAGAGACTGGCAAGGAGCGTTGCTTGATTTCCCGGTAAGCAAAGTGGTTTGCGTGGGCAGCAACTACAGCGATCATATCAAGGAGATGGGGAGTGCAACTCCGCCTGAGCCGGTGTTGTTTATCAAACCTGAAACGGCATTGTGTGATATTCGTCAACCGGTAGCAATCCCCAAGGGGCTGGGGTCGATTCATCATGAAGTCGAGTTGGCGGTGTTGATTGGTACCCCGTTGAAGCAGGCTAATGAAGATCGCGTGGCCCGTGCCATTGCGGGCTATGGCGTGGCGCTGGACTTGACCTTGCGCGATCTGCAGGCCGGGTTCAAGAAGGCGGGTCAACCTTGGGAAAAAGCCAAGGCATTTGATGGCTCCTGCCCGATCTCCGGTTTTATTCCGGTGGCTGAATTTGGCGATCCGCAAAATGCCGAGTTGTCTTTGTCGATCAATGACGAACTGCGCCAGCAGGGCAATACCCGCGATATGATCAATCCCATTTTGCCGCTGATCGCCTATATGAGCCGTTTCTTCACGCTGCGTGCGGGCGACATCATTCTGACCGGGACTCCTCAAGGGGTCGGGCCAATGGTTTCTGGCGATATGCTGAAAATCTCGCTTAACGGTAAGACCCTCAGCACCCGAGTGATTTAATCCCGCTTTATTTTTCTGCCTGCCGGGCCTTCCGGGTGTTGCAGGCAGAAACCTCTTTGGTCACTTACACTGTTATTATCCACGTTGGATGTCATTGCGGCAGGCTGGGGCAGCCGGGGAAACGTTTCCTTTTGCGCTGAGTGTCTATATAGTGTGCCCCCTTGAACCTGCTTGCAGGTGATTTGTTCATTTACCTATTTTCGGAAGTCGATATGTCACAACTCCCTTTTTGGCAACAGAAGACGCTGGACGAAATGTCTGAGGCAGAGTGGGAATCGCTGTGCGACGGATGTGGGCAATGCTGTTTGAACAAGCTGATCGATGAAGATACCGATGAGATTTACTTCACCAACGTGGCCTGCGATCAGCTCAATATCAAATCCTGCCAGTGCCGCAACTACGAGCGCCGCTTTGAGCTGGAAGAAGACTGCATCAAGCTGACGCGCGAAAACCTCACCACGTTCGACTGGCTACCGCCAACCTGCGCCTATCGCCTGATCGGCGAGGGCAAACCCTTGTTCGACTGGCACCCGTTGGTCAGCGGATCAAAAGCGGCAATGCACGGTGAGCGTATTACCGTACGTCATATCGCGGTGCGTGAAAGCGAAGTCGTGGATTGGCAGGACCATATCCTCAACAAACCTAGCTGGGCCAGGTAACAGGATGATATTGAAAGGGATTTCTATCACTTAAAAGATGCTTGGGGCATCTGTGGGGCATTGCTCGTAAAGTTTGCGTTTAAAATGCTCAGTTGGTCCTGGTTATTGTCGCTCATCCACTTCCCGTAGACAGTATAAACCATCTGTGCAGAAGAGTGGCCCATTTGCGCCGCGACGAAGTTTGGATTCACCCCGGCGCTTAATGCCCAGCATGCGTATGTATGCCGTGATTCGTACGCTTTGCGGTGTCGTATTCCTGCTCTCTTTAAAATGAAGTTCCAGGTAGAGCCAAAAGAGCCAGGGCCATACCAGTCTCCACCTTTTCCATTCCGCGCAGTCAGCCTTGGCACAAACACAAAAGTGCATTCATCAATGCGGGTTCTACCAAACTCGCGTAGATGGACGCTGACCTTGTGCTGCTTGCCGAGCCTTGTGTATGCCATCTAGCTCTTTAGCGCCTGAATGGCCGCGTCAGTAAGGTTTATTGTCCTAATGCCGCTGTCAGTTTTTGGCGGAGTGAAGTGGCCTTTCATCGCGATGTTTCGGCTTATTGTGATCGTCCAATTCTTTGTATCGATATCCTCCCATGCAAGTGCGCTTATCTCGCCATGCCTCATCCCTGTATTCACGGCTAGTACCCATAGGTTTCTAATCTGCTCAGACGGAACCGCATCAAGCAGCCTGCGGTACTCATCGCGGGTAACCCACCGCAGAAAGGCTTCATTCGCGACGAGTACGACGCTGTACGCGATGATTACTTCCAGCGGCGCGAAGCCAGGATCGCTGCGGAGAAGGCCAAGCGCGAAGCGGTCAGAGGCTAGCCCACTCAGGTGGGCTTTTGTTGGGAGCGGCTAGACTTGCTGATTTGCGTTGGGGGCACTTACCATGTTGCGCTAGCGATCGATAGGCAAAACCGTTTTGTTCAAAATAAAAGCAAATGATACTGTTTATATATACAGTATTTTTTGCTGTTCAAATTTACAGTAAGGACAAATTGCATTTCTACTCTAAAATCAATCTCATAATGACGCCGATTTAGGGACGATTAGATGCAAGCGGCAATCGAAGTTCTAAGCCAGGCTAGCTTTAAATCTATACTTGGGCGGCCAGCAGAGGGGCAGATGGCGTTAACATATCTATGCCTTGTTGATTGGCCTGATGGAAAAGAGCGGCAGTCGTATGTGAAGATTTTTGAACGTGAAAAAGGGATCGGGATATTTAATGAGATACTCGGTTACCTATTGACAAAATCTTCTGATCTCCCGGTGCCACCAAAGGCTGGGATTCTTATTCTGCCAGAAGGAATCCTTAAGATGCTAGGGGTTCCTGTGTCTCCCATCGCTTTTGTGACTTCTAAAGTTGCTGGTAACTCACCTAGTAGCTATCACAACATCGGCGATATGGTCAGTTATGAAAGCTTACGATCCATCTTGGATGGATGGGGGCATTTGCATAAGACGATTGCATTCGATGAGTGGGTGGCAAATCAGGACAGGAATCTTGGAAACTTGATTATCGACTCAAATGGTCAGGTTACGTTAATCGATCATAGCAATATACCTGTAGGATTGCTTTGGCAACCGGTTGATTTATATGTTGATATTGAACCAGTGAATAAACTTGAACTAGCTTTGCGTTCTGAACCCACGCTACCTCAAAAAATGGGTATAGTTGACGGAGCAAGTGGTCAAGACCAGGCGCTGGGCGTCGCTCTAGACGAGATATTGTTCTGGAGTGATAAGTTGCTTGATAAAAATGCTAAAGAGGCTTTGGTTTTGTTCTTATCACAAAGGGCTATCTTTTCCAGGGCAAGGTTAAGCAAAAGGCTTGGTGTATTGGCGGGGGTCGCATGATTAATTTTGATTCAATATTGAATGAGTATGCCCACAAGCCTGTAGTCATGGGTGAGTGGTGTACGATTCAGTGGAACCCTGATGTTGCCACGGGTGAGCGGCTGAACATTGGCGTTTGCTTTCGAGATAGTTCAGGTGCGTCCTTCGTGCAAACCTTAGAATATTTCGAACGGATTGCATGTCTATACTCGCTAGGAATGGTGTTTCACCTAAGACTTGCCTGTGAGTTAGCTAAAGAGGTTGTGCTTTCTGGTGGCGCATTCACTGCTAATCCATGTGGTAGCATTAGCTTCAGTAATAACGGCTATGCTCAAGGGGACTCAGTTGATGAAATAATGTCATCTTTATTTGCAAATGTAGTCCCCCTGGCCGTGAAGGTAGTCAAAAAGAAAGAAAAAGTTTTTTCTCCAGTGAGTAGAGATCGACTGTATAACATCATGGATGGCTATCTAAAGCAGCATCTTGAATATGCAGAATATTTTGAGATGAGAGATCCATCGCCCTTAAAGAGGGTGAGCTTGGGTAACCAGACTCAACCAATCTATCTACCATATAAATCGAATCGTTCTTTGGGGACGCTTGCTTCGGCTGCATATGCAGACGAGAACGTAGCAAAATGCCATCTGTATGATGCACAAAGAGATATATCCTTGGCATTGAATAGTTATGGTGAATTTAAAAACGGAGTGATTTTCATCCTGTCGCCCAATAATGACTTAAAAATTGAAAAGCGAGATCAGGTTGATTTGGAAATTGACAAGTTTTGCTGGTACCTAAAAACGCAGGCTATAGGAACAGAAGTCGATAGCGATCCTGAATCTTTGTCAGATAGAGCGATCCAGTGGTATCGAAGACATGCTGCGTAAGTAGAAACCCGCCTCCCGGTGGGTTTTTTTACTATCTGGCTAGTGTATCTGTCGAATCATCTGCTTTTGCACCGGCATCTTGTTGAACTCCGTTAACCGGGTTTTTGCTTCCCATTGCCGTCACCTTTGATAACATCTACCAATTACTTACCTATGGGAATGGGATATGAGGAAGCTATTGGCTATTGGCGTAATGACCAGCGTGGTGATGCTTTTGGGATGTGGCGAGGAAACCGCATCGGATAAGGTGATGAAATTTATAGAAACAAAAGATACAGGGTTGCTCTCGAAATCAAAGACATCGATGTGTACTGCTGAGTGGTTAAAGAGCGCTCACTTTTTTGATGAGAATACATTACCGACCACCAACGATTACTATCAGGTCAGTAAATATTTATATGGTAAAATAAAGTATAGCATTGTTTCTGAAAGAAAAGTTGGTGACTCATACATTGTTACTGTCAAATTGACGTACCCTAAAGCAATTGGAGATGCCAAAGCATTCATTTGGGCCGAAAGCGAATATGCAGATGAGCGAGATAAAAAAAATTTAGATAATCTCAAGGCATTATATGAGCGTGGTGGGTTGAAAGATTTGGAGTACGAGGAAGATGCTGGTGAGTGGATAGTTCTGAATGATGGAATCGATCCAAAACTATCCGAAGGTGCAGTTAAAGCGTGTTCTGCATCGAAAAATTAGAGAAGTCTCGCTAAGTTAAGAGCCCACTCCATAGGTGGGCTGACCTGCGCTCAACGGTCGGCTAACTGCAATGACTCCCACCTGTCTCAAGCTTAAGGTGTCGCGGTATCAAAGGCAGCCTGTGCAGTAGCCTTATCGCACCACCAGGACCGAGGTTTTGGCATATCTGACGACCGATGACGCCGTTGTGCCAAGCAAGAAGGTAGTGATACTAGGCCTTCGCGAACCGACAACGATCAAATCGGCGTTGATCTCATCGGCAAAATTCAAAATCCGATCCCGTGGCGCGCCGATCTCTACCGAACAGTGCACTCGGCCTTCCGGAATATCAAAAGCAGTAACGGCTTTCTTTAACTCCGCCAGTGCAATCTGTATCCGCTCATCATCGCTGGGCAGCAACCGCTCGGGGTGCGATAGCCCATATTCATAATAAGAGAGCATAGGGGAGAGGACGGCGAAAAAATGGATATGCGGGTAATCGATGTTTGCCAGTGAATTAATCGTGGGAATGACTTTCTGTGTTAACTCGATTTCAGCCAAATCAATGGGCGCTAATATAGTCTTGTACATACAACCTCCATAATGAGTAGGTGATGTGCATACTACTGCGTGATTAATATACCAAATTTGCTGCCCAAATGGGGTGACACAGATCGAAGTTATGGCCGATCCAGCGAATAACCCGCGGATCGGCTGAAAAGACAGGCTTTCTATATCAATGGCTTGTGTAACAACGCTTGCAAGACGTTCAGCGGCGCATGCTGCGGGGTTTTCATGGCGCTCACCGGTAAAATAAAGGTCTGTTCCAGCATATACTGCCCGGCCATGGCGGCATGGGGAGTTTGATCGGAAAAACAGATCCAGCTGCTTCCTGGGGGGAATTCAACCGCCTGCTGGGGGCCGCTTTCCTGATAGTCTTTATCTGCCTTCATCGCATCATGCATTTGCAGCATCAGATGATCGTAGTGACTACGGCGCGTTTTGGTAATACCCACTTTATCCTGCAACCAACTGGCAAAGGGCGAATAACGCTTCAGGCGTGGCAGAAAACGTTGCGCCAGCTCAGGGAACGGCTCCCCGACGCGCCACTGGCGGCTTTCACCATGAGGGTTGATATTGGTGAAGATGCGTAAAATACGATTGCCATAATTGGGGCGCGAAGGGAACGCATCGACATGCAGGCGGCGGTCGTCCTTGCGCCATGAAGTCGAGGCTGTCCATGCAGAGATCGGGTGCAGACGCAGGCTATTGGTGGGCATTTGCACTGCGTGCCGATATTCGGGCAGGACGGAATTGATCAAATGCTGGCAGGCTTGATAGTGCCGAGCCATTAATTTATGTACCGCTTCGCGTTTGGCCTCAAGGGCAACCCCTGTCAGCTTTTGCTGTTCAGGCTGATAGCTAATATTCTTGCGTTTGGGATCGACCAACTCTGGAGTGAGTAAGGTTTTTTCCGCGTCGGTCAGATTAAAGGCCAGATGAGGGAAATAGAGTACCTTGCCGCTTTCCAACTCGGCTACGGCATCCAAAGTAGCAGAATAGGTGGCATTCCAGTCTAAATAGGGCAGCGTCGTGATGGCCGATTGCGGATTGATTTTATTTTCTAACATAGTGATCCCTTGCTCAAAATACTCTGTCTATCTTTTTGGCTGCGACTGTTCAGTGTTTGAGCGCCTGCTGCCCTGGTAGACGTAGGCGTTTTATCATGTAGAGCATAGCCGAAATCGTGTGCTAACCGGGCGGTCAGGTTAAACAAAAGTTAAACGAGAGAGGAAATAAATCAGGGTGGATGAGGGGAGTGGCTTATATATGTCATCATTTTATTAGTACCCGCCCTAAAGTATTAATACGGTGAATGAAAAACGGCCAATCAGTGATTAAGTGTAGCCAATATATCTGTGCTTGAAAGGGATGAATTACCAAAGGTTGGACGGTATATCAGCGGGGAATCGCAACAAAACTTAATGTTATGTAAATTACGACGTAATCGCCTGGTGTACGCTTCTTTTTAAACAAAATCTTAGGTAGCTTGTCGGCACCTCCGCCTATGATGAGAATGTGATGATGAAGATGGTACGCCTGTTTGCCGTGGCCGGAGTACTGATCGTGCTCGTGTATTACTTTACCCATACTTGATGTTGCTTACCCACCACACACGATGCCATTGATTATCCAAACGGCCGCAGCATGCAGCGGCCCTACTCGGTAAGCCTGGTGATAGGGTGTCATTAGCAACAAAAAACGGCGCCCTTAGGCGCCGTTTTTGCGATGTTCTAGCGTTAGCGGCCAAACAGATCGCGTTTACGTTGGCGGACAAATTGGCTGAGCAGAACCACAATCCCGATCAGCAAATAGGCAGCAAAAATCCCCACCAACCATTGTGGCATTTCCAACGACAGGAACTGCCACTGACGCACCGAGCAGTCACCGGACGCGTGGAACACCGCTGGCGCCCATTTGTCTAGTGGCAGCCAGGAAGGGAAGCTGACAAAGAAATCACAGGTATTAAACGGCGATGGATGCAGTTGGATCATAGTGTGTTTCCAGGCTAACTGCAGGCCTTCCCAGGCGCTGTATATCCACAACAGGATCGCCACATAGCGTAGCGGCGACTTCGGTGCCAATGCACCAAGCAGCGACGCTCCCAAAATCCCGAATAGCGCGACGCGTTCGTAGATACACATTACGCAAGGCTGTAACAGCATCACGTGCTGAAAATAGAGGGCGGCCAACTCCAGTACCAATGCAGTCAGAGCCAACAACAGCCAAGCACCGCGCCCCTGCGAGCAGCGGTTAAAGAATTGCAACATATCTATATTCTTCCATGCAGTAAGCAATTGAACCGGCAGTGTAAACCAATTCATCCCCGCTGCCAGCTATCTAACGACGATTCAGTGAAAAATATCGTCGTTTGCGGGGACGGTTATGGCGGCTAATGTGCAGCGATTGGGGCCGTTGCGTCAAGCGGTAGCGGCATTAGCCACTGCCATTGGGTAAACAGGTCCGTTACCGGTGCCAGAGTATGCTGCACACACAGCAGGCCAACCAGGGTCAGCACCACCGTGTAAGGCAATGCCATCCAGACCATGCGGCCATAAGACAGACGTACCAACGGTGCCAGAGCAGAGGTCAGCAGGAACAGGAAAGCAGCCTGCCCGTTGGGTGTAGCTACCGAAGGCAGATTGGTGCCGGTATTAATCGCTACCGCCAACAGTTCGAACTGTTGCAGAGAAATTGCTCCTTCCGCCAATGCTGCCCGAGCTTCGTTAATGTAAACCGTCCCGACAAAAACGTTATCAGAAACGGAAGAGAGCAGACCGTTGAACAGATAAAACAGGGAAAGCTGTGAGCTCGGCGGTGCCTGTAGCACATAGTGGATCACTGGAGTAAACAGCTGCTGTTCAATGATCACTGCCACAACGGTGAAGAACACCGTCAGCAGCGCGGTAAAGGGCAGGGCTTCCTGGAAAGCCTTGCCGATCGCATGCTCATCGGTTACGCCGCACAGTGAGGTCGCCAAAATGATCACCGAGAGGCCAATCAGGCCCACTTCCGCCAGGTGGAAGGCCAAGGCAATCACCAACCAGAGGCCGATTAACGCCTGTACCACCAACTTCATCTTTTCCTGGCGGCTACGCTTGGCCGTTGCCTGGCGATCGAACTCTTTCAGTACGCTACGCACCTGATCCGGCAGTTTGGTGCCGTAGCCAAAAACTGCAAAACGTTCAACCAGCAGGCAAACCAACAGACCGCAAATAAACACCGGCAGCGTGACAGGGGTCATACGCAGGAAAAATTCGCCAAAGCCCCACCCGGCGCTTTTGGCGATGATCAGGTTCTGCGGCTCGCCTACCATGGTCATCACGCCCCCGAGAGCGGTGCCCACGCCGGCATGCATCAGCAGGCTGCGCAGAAAGCCACGGAACTGTTCCAGCGTCTGTTTATGGTCGGCATCTTCCAGGCGGCTATCGTCACTAATATCGGTCTTCTGATTGGAGGCGACGTTATGGTAGATAGAATAAAAACCTGTGCCGACGCTAATCACCACCGCTACCACGGTCAGGGCATCCAGGAAGGCAGAAAGCAGTGCCGCGGCAACGCAGAAGGACAGCGATAGCAGCATCTTTGAGCGGATGTTCAGGAGCAGTTTGGTAAATACAAACAGCAGCAACTGCTTCATAAAGTAGATGCCTGCCACCATAAACACCAGCAGCAATAACACCTCAAGATTACTGGCAATTTCCGCGCTGACGTGTGCGGGGCTGGTCATGCCGATCAACACTGCCTCAATGGCCAGTAGTCCACCGGGCTGTAACGGGTAGCATTTCAGCGCCATAGCCAGCGTAAAGATGAACTCGATAACCAGTAACCAGCCCGCCACGAAAGGGCTGACCAGGAAAAATACCAAGGGATTGATCACCAGAAAACTGATGATGGCCAGTTTGTACCAATCGGGGGACGCCCCGAGAAAGTTCTTTACCAATGCCGAGCGTATTGTCATATCCATGCTTGTTTTTGCGAAACCTCAAAGTGAGTTGGCTCGTCATACCCTAACAACGGCAGTGGGCCTGATGCAAATAAGGAAGTCCTAATAGACTGAAATTTCGGCGAAGTGGTTTTTTTCATCTTTTTGCCAGCTTATGCACACTTTCGTTTAATGTTTTTGGCTCGCGCTATGTGATGCCCCGGCGATCTGGTATGATCTGCCGATTACAATTACTGATTATCGTCGTTACGGAACATCAAACACATGGTTATAAAGGCGCAGAGTCCTGCCGGTTTCGCGGAAGAGTATATTATTGAAAGTATTTGGAATAACCGCTTCCCTCCCGGCTCTATTTTGCCCGCGGAACGTGAGCTTTCAGAACTGATTGGCGTCACGCGCACCACATTACGTGAGGTTCTGCAGCGACTGGCCCGTGATGGCTGGCTGACTATTCAGCACGGCAAACCGACCAAAGTGAACAATTTTTGGGAAACTTCCGGCCTTAATATTCTGGAAACCCTGGCCCGGCTCGATCACAACAGCGTACCGCAGCTGATTGATAATCTGCTGTCGGTGCGGACCAATATTGCCTCGATCTTTATCCGTGCGGCGGTGCGTAACCACCCGGAGCAGGCGCAGGAAGTGTTGGCGAAAGCGGCGCTGGTTGACGATCAGGCGGATGCTTTCAACCAGCTCGACTATGAAATTTTCCGTGGCTTGGCCTTTGCCTCGGGCAACCCGATTTACGGCCTGATCCTCAATGGGTTGAAAGGGCTGTATACCCGCGTTGGCCGTTATTACTTCTCCAACCCGGAAGCGCGCAAACTCGCACTGACCTTCTACAACAAGTTGTCGAGCCTGTGTCATGAGAAGATGTACGATCAGGTGATGGATTGCGTGCGTAATTACGGTAAAGAGAGCGGGGCTATTTGGCAGAGTATGCAGGGCACTATGCCAAGCGATCTGACCGAAGCGCGTCGTTAATTCGCGTCATACCCGTAATCAGTTAGTTGAAGGGGCGCTGCATGCGCCCCTTTGTCATATTGCAGCCTTATAACGCGTTGGGTCTTGGTGGGCATCGGTCCAGAAACTCAACGCTGCCATCTTCGTTTTGCTGCTCCAGAATAATGTCGAATCCCCACAGACGATGCAGATGCTTCATCACCTCACGGCGGCTTTTATCCAATGGCGCCCGGTCCTGCGGAATATAGCGCAGCGTTAATGAACGGTCGCCACGCAGATCCACATTCCAGACCTGAATATTGGGCTCGTGGTTACTCAGGTTGTACTGAGCCGACAGCTCCTGGCGTATCGCGCGGTAGCCCGCTTCGTTATGGATCGCTGAAATCTCCAGGTAATTATTGCGATCGTCATCCAGCACGGTAAACAAGCGGAAATCACGCATCACCTTCGGTGACAGGAACTGGCTGATAAAGCTCTCATCCTTGAAGTCACGCATGGCGAAGTGCAGGGTATCCAACCAGTCTTTGCCGGCGAAATCCGGGAACCAGTAGCGATCTTCCTCGGTCGGCGACTGGCAGATCCGTTTGATGTCCTGGAACATGGCAAAGCCAAGCGCGTACGGGTTGATGCCGCTGTAGTATTGGCTATTGTAAGGTGGCTGGTAGACCACATTGGTATGGCTGTGCAAGAACTCGAGCATAAAGCGATCCGTCACGCGCCCTTCGTCGTACAGGTGGTTAAGGATGCTGTAGTGCCAGAAGGTGGCCCAGCCCTCGTTCATCACCTGCGTCTGTTTTTGCGGGTAGAAATACTGGCTTACCTTACGCACGATGCGCAGTACTTCACGCTGCCAGGATTCCAGCAACGGGGCGTTTTTCTCCATAAAGTAGAGAATGTTTTCCTGCGGCTCCCGCGGAAAACGCACGGCCTGTTCCGGCAGGGCTTCGCGATCGACTCGCGGCAAGGTTTTCCACAGCGAGTTGACCTGGCTTTGCAGATACTCCTCACGGCTCTTTTGGCGGGCTTTTTCTTCCACCAGCGAGATTTTTTGTGGCCGTTTGTAGCGATCGACCCCGTAATTCATCAGCGCATGGCAGGAGTCCAACAGCTTTTCTACCTCTTCCACGCCATAGCGTTCCTCACACTCGCTGATGTAATGGCGGGCAAACAGCAGATAATCGACAATCGAACTGGCGTCGGTCCAACTGCGGAATAGATAGTTATTTTTGAAAAACGAGTTGTGCCCATAGCAGGCATGAGCCATAACCAGTGCCTGCATGGTGATGGTGTTTTCTTCCATCAGATAGGCAATACACGGGTTGGAGTTGATCACGATCTCATAGGCCAACCCCTGCTGGCCATGCTTATAGCGCTGCTCGGTTTCGATGAACTTTTTACCGAATGACCAGTGGGTATAGTTGATCGGCATCCCGACGCTGGAATAGGCATCCATCATCTGCTCGGAGGTAATGACCTCGATCTGATGCGGATAGGTGTCGAGCCGGTAATGTTTGGCAACCCGGTCGATCTGTTCCAGATACACCTGCAACAGGTCGAATGTCCAGTCCGGTCCATCGCTCAGACGTTTATCTTCCTTAACCTTTTTCTGTGTCGAAGTAGTCATCAGCGCACCCTCGTTATGAACGGCGTCGGCTCTTTTGGCAGACCCTTTAACAATGATAGTCCAAGTCGTAATAAATCGTTTGAAATCATCCGTGCTGAGTACTGATAACCACTTGCGGTTGCTACGCGTAAACCAGCTTTGCGGCCTGTGGTGGCACTCAACCAGGCATTCGAACCGCGAGGCAGAGGAAACTGATGCCCAATGGGGGTGGTTGGAATTATTAACCTGCAATATTTAATTAAACAGATTTATATTCCAAATTGGGTGGGTTGTCATTCCCGGTGCCACTGGCGATTTTCGCTGATGTGTTTGGGGGCCGAATAGCCTGTTTTATCGGCAAAATGCGCTTTAACAGTATCTTATCGTTATTTTATGTCCGCTATTGCCAAAGCCGGGCGCATCAACGATAAAATAATTGTGAATATTGTCACGATTAATAAACGATTTGTTGAGTAGTTTTTTCCACTGAGTTAATTTCCTGTTATTGGTAGATTGTGCTTTATCGATCCTTGGGCTGGAGTCAGCGATGAGAGTGGTTATTTTAGGTAGCGGAGTGGTAGGGGTTGCCAGTGCCTGGTACTTGGCAAAAGCGGGTCATGAGGTGACGGTGATCGATCGTCAACCCGGGCCAGCCTTGGAAACCAGTGCGGCCAATGCCGGGCAAATATCTCCGGGTTACGCCGCACCTTGGGCAGCTCCTGGGGTACCGTTGAAGGCGATTAAATGGATGTTCCAGCGTCACGCGCCGTTGGCAGTCCGCCTCGACGGCAGCAGTTTCCAACTGCGCTGGATGTGGCAGATGCTGAAAAACTGCGATACTGCCCACTATATGACTAACAAAGGCCGTATGGTGCGTCTGGCGGAATACAGCCGTGACTGCATTAAAGCCCTGCGCCAGGAAACCGGCATCCAGTACGAAGGCCGTCAAGGCGGCACGCTGCAACTGTTCCGCACCCAGCAGCAGTTTGACAGCGCTGCCAAGGACATTGCCGTGCTGGAGGATGCCGGGGTGCCTTACAAACTGCTGGAGGCCAGCCAGTTGGCGACGGTCGAACCGGCGTTGTCGCAGGTTGCTCACAAGCTTACCGGCGGATTACAGCTGCCGAATGATGAAACCGGGGACTGCCAACTGTTCACCCAGCAGTTGGCCAAGCTGGCGCAGCAGGCCGGAGTCAACTTCCTGTTTAACCGCAACGTTGAACGCTTGCTGGTGGAAGGAGATAAAATTACCGGCGTGCAGTGTGATGGTGAAATCATGACTGCCGATAGCTATGTTGTGGCGTTCGGTGCCTATTCTACCGCACTACTGCGCGATCTGGTGTCCATTCCGGTTTATCCGTTGAAAGGTTACTCATTAACCATCCCGATAACCGATGAAGCGGCAGCGCCGTTCTCTACCGTGCTGGACGAAACCTATAAAATTGCCATTACTCGCTTCGATAAGCGCATCCGCGTGGGCGGTATGGCGGAGATTGTTGGCTTCAATACCCAGTTGGAGCAGAAGCGGCGTGAAACGCTGGAAATGGTGGTACGCGATCTGTACCCGAACGGTGGGCGAGTTGAAGAGGCCACATTCTGGACGGGGCTGCGCCCGATGACGCCAGATGGCACGCCGATTGTGGGGCGCACCTCGCTGAAAAATCTCTATTTGAATACCGGCCATGGCACCTTGGGTTGGACGATGGCCTGCGGCTCCGGCCAGTTGCTTGCCGACTTGATCTCTGGGGTTACCCCGGCCATTGCTTCAGACGATCTGGCGGTGGCGCGTTACCGCGCAGACTTTCGGCAGGGGCCTGTTGTTCCATTGAATGACGTGCACCCGGCACGCTGAAACCCAATCTGATAGGAGAGCCCATGCCTCGCCCGATTACCGCTACGCTGCATTTGGCCGCGTTGACCAATAACCTGCAGGTAGTTCGTCGTTTTGCACCCTCGGCTAAAATCTGGGCCGTGGTTAAGGCCAACGCTTATGGCCATGGTTTGCAGCACGTCTGGCGCAGCCTGGCCGAGAATAGCGATGGTTTTGCCTTGCTCGATCTGAACGAGGCAGTGTTACTACGCGAATCTGGCTGGCAGGGGCCGATTCTGTTGCTGGAGGGCTTTTTCCAGCCATCAGACCTTATGCTGATCGATCGTTACCGGTTAACCACGGCGGTGAACAGCGACTGGCAACTACAGGCGATTGCCGAAGCGCGTTTACAGGCCCCTTTGGATGTTTATCTCAAGTTGAACAGTGGGATGAACCGCCTAGGGTTTGCCCCGGAGCGGTTGCACAGTGCTTGGTTAACTGCAAAGGAGTTGCACAATATTGGTTCGATAACGCTGATGAGCCACTTTGCCACCGCCGACGGTGCTGAAGGCGTAACGGCACAGATGGCCGTGATTGACCGCGCCACTGCTGCGATTGATCTGCCGCGTTGTCTGGCCAACTCGGCGGCCACCTTGTGGCACCCGCAGACGCAGGCGGAATGGGTGAGGCCGGGGGTTATACTTTATGGCGCATCACCCAGCGGCAACTGGCAGGACATCGCCGACACTGGTTTGCAACCGGCGATGACGCTGAGCAGCAAAATCATTGGCATCCAACAGCTGCAAGCGGGAGACCGTGTGGGGTATGGCTGGCGTTATGCCGCTGGTGGGGCGCAGCGTATCGGCGTCGTGGCCTGTGGTTATGCGGACGGCTACCCTCGCCATGCGCCCACCGGCACTCCGGTCTGGGTGGACGGTGTTCTGACACATACCGTAGGTTCGGTTTCCATGGATATGATGACGGTGGATCTGACACCGTGCCCGCATGCAACCATTGGTACTGATGTCGAACTGTGGGGGAGGAAACTGCCGGTCGATGATGTGGCTGCCGCAGCCGGAACCTTGGGTTACGAGCTGCTGACAGCCTTGGCGGCACGGGTGCCTATTGTTATTGAGAAATAAGCTCAGCCGATTTTTTTCAACTGCCCTTTGATTTGCTTGCTGCGCTGCCGTGCGTGTAGCGCCAGCAGGCAACCTACCAACATCACCAACGCCAGCGACAGTTTCGGCTGCAGCGGCAACGCCATCGCGATCAGGCCCAGCGCGGCCCCTCCGGCCATCTGAATAAAACCTACCAGTGCTGAAGCCACGCCCGCTTCGTTAGAGTAAGGCTCCAACGCATAGCTGGTTGACGGCCCCATGACAAAAGCCAATCCGGCACAGGCGCAGGCCACGGGCAGGATATAAGCCAACCAATGGCTTTGTGCAGCTTCACCCAGTAGTGCCACCCCCAACACTAAAGCGAGACAGCCTAACCCCATCAGTATGCCGCCGGTCGCCAGGCAGAAAGGGCGGCCAATCTTGTGAATGATGCGGTTGGCGACAAAGCTGACCAGCATGATCCAGAAACCGTTGGCACCAAATACCAAAGAGAACTGCAGCGGTGATAGCCCGGCGGTGCCCATCAGCACGTTAGGTGCCAATGAAACATAAGTTAGCGCCATCCCCATCGCCCCGGCGTTGACCACTGCAAAGGAGATAAAACGGCGATCGCCAAGAATGCGCAGATACTGGCGTACCGGCAGCCCTTTGACGGCAACGGTAGTAGCGGGGCGGGTTTCCGGCAGGAAGAAGATGACCAGCAATAATACCACCGCGGCATAACCGACCAGGAACCAGAATGGGGCGCGCCAGCCGAAGGCTTCTGCCAACAAACCACCGAGCAGCGGGGCCAGTGCAGGAATGATATTCAGCGTGCCGTTGAGAAAACCGAAAGCGCGTGCGGCGTCATCGCCATTCATCCGATCGCGCACGCCACTGAATGCTACAACGGCGGTACAGCAAACGGCCACGCCTTGCATCAGGCGTGAAGCGACAAAGATATCTGCCGTTGTCGCCAGCGCAGCCATGGCTGCGCCCACCATATAAATCAGGATCCCGGCGATAGCCACAGGCTTACGACCGTAATTATCCACCAGCGGACCGGCGATCACCTGGCCAAGACCCAACACCAGAATAAACAGCGAAATGGTGGATTGGATCAAGGCTTCGCTGCTGTTAAGGCCCAGGGCAATGGCAGGAATGGTGGGCAGATAGAGATCGATTCCCAGAGGGCCGAGCAACACCAGGCTAAGCAGGAGAAAGAGAAATTTTTGCATAACAAAAATGGCACATCCGAATGACAAAGAGAACTAGAGTAGAGATCCCAACCGCAAATGGGAAGCGATAACGTATTGATGAAAGACAGGAAACCGTTTGCGCTTGATTTTACCTGGCGCGATCATTTTGCTGCGGGCTGGCGGTAATAAAGCGCTGAAATGGTATCTGCAACGTAGCGCGCCTGGTGTTTGGCATCATCCAGCGCCCGGTGTGGTGTGCCTTCAAACGGACGCTGTTTCTTGGGGTTGAAACCATGCAACTCTGCCAGCGTAATGATAGTGCGGGCGTCTTGGGTATCCCAGAACTTCCAGGGGCAGGGCATTGCCAACTGGTGGTAGGCATGTTCCAGGATCGAGCAGTCAAACTCTTTGCCATTGCCCCAGACTTTCACCGTATCGGTGCTGTGCATATGAATAAAACGGCTCAGGTTGGTCAAGACCCGCTTGAGACTTTCGCTGCCCCCGAAGGCCAGTTTACGAGCTTCGTCTGACTGTTTTGCCCACCAGGCCACGGTATCCAGGCTGATTGTCCGACCCGGTTGTTCCTGCTGGCTGTTCACTGCCGCTTCAAATTCTGCTCCTAACTCACCGGTCTTGGGGTTAAAAAACACCCCGGCAACCACCAGGATCACCGCGCTCGGGGTAATATCCAGCGTTTCAATATCTAGCATCAAATGGTTCATGGGGTCTCCAGGCTGAACAAGCTAGTGATGGTACTGCATACAGTCTGGCAGAATATCCAGTGACTTTGAAATAGGCGAAAACGGTCTGATCACGGTATGATGACTTTAGTCATGTTGCAGAGTTGGTAGCTAGCGTTGAGAACACTTATTTTTATTCTATGTATGATCGGCTATCTGCTGGTATTAGGCTATTTTGGCGTTTACGTTACCGATAAAATCTGCGAAAACGCGCAAAACTTAAGTAAACTCTGCCGCATGGTGGATATCTCTGAACCTCACATCCCACCGTCATCCGTCACCCCAGATAGTCGCGGGTGACTAATAGCGTCAATATCGCCGTTATCCCGATTAACACGGCCCATTGGCGCCATCCAAAGCGCGCCAACCATTCCTGTTGCACCTGGTTAGCGTTGAATTGCCTAACGGTTAGGGTACCAGCCAGTAACATTGTCATGACGACCCAAACCAGGCTCAGGCTGGCGGCGGAGAACTCAGTGTGCAAGATATTGGCGTAATACAGGCGCATGGACATAAAGTAGATCAGCAATACCCAGCTGAACCCTCTTCGTTTCTTCAGGATCTGGCTGAGCAGAAAAGCGATAAACAGGCTATGAGCCATGGAGATTAACGGTGATTCAAAGGGGTGGCGAACGCAAGTGTTGTATACCGCCAGATAGAGATTAAAGACCAGTAACGCATACACTGTATAAACATACCAGCCATAGACCACTTTCAGTCTTCTGGAGGGGGCTGAGATGGGATTTGCTGTTTGAGTCATGCACTCTCCTTGAGTTATCCAGATTTATAGCATTTAAAAGCTAAATGAAAACTAAACGGCTCAGGAGCATAACCTGCTGAGAAAAAGGTTTTTATCAATATGACGTACCAATCATAAGGCAATAAACCCGCCTGAAACGCCCAGCACCAGAGTGTATTTTGCTACTTGAATTCATTGATGGTAAAGATAATAATTATCATTGTTATTAGTATTTGTTATCTAACAACATCTGAGCACCGTGACTTCTGTTCGCCAAACTGGCCAGCGTTGCCAGCGCGGTTCGTTTTCGGTGCAATTTCAATAGATCCCATGGGGAATACAGGTATGCCTGCGTTTTTTCCTGCCAGTCGTTCTTATCTTTACTGCTCGTTAGCGATTTTCCTGCCACTGACCTCATTTGCTGAAGATACCCTCGTGGTAACGGCAAAACCCGCCGATACGGCGGAAACGGCAACGCATGGCTATGAGGCCAGCACCAGCCAGGGGGCCACTAAAACGGATCGGCCCCTGATACTCACTGCGCAATCCGTCTCCGTAGTAACACGCCAACAGATGAGCGACCAAGGGGCTTTGACGGTTAACGATGCGCTGAAATATACCCCAGGCGTATTCACTAACTTCTCTGGTGGCGCGACGCGTTACGATACTATCGCTCTGCGCGGTTTCCACGGTGGCGACGTCAATAACACCTTCCTGAACGGCCTACGACTGCTTAGCGACGGCGGCAGTTATAACGCTTTGCAGGTCGACCCTTGGTTCCTGGAACGCATTGACGTGATTAAGGGCCCGTCCTCCGTGATGTATGGGCAAAGCATCCCTGGTGGGTTGGTGGCGATGACCAGCAAACGGCCGCAGTTTGCCAGTGAAAACCACGTCAATGTGATGGCGGGTAACAACAATACCAAAGGCGGTGCATTTGATTCGACGGGGGCACTGAGCGATCGGTGGGCATACCGTTTGACCGGCATTACCCGCACCAGTGACACCATGTATGACCATCAGCGTGAAGAGCGCTATGCGATTTCGCCTTCGTTGCTGTGGCAACCGGATGAAAATACCTCATTATTGTTGCAGGCCAATCTGCAAAAAGATCCTTCCGGTGGCTACCACAGCGCGGTGCCGTCGGACGGCAGCATATATACCACCAGTGGGGACAAGCTGGGCCGGGGATTTTTTGACGGGGAAAGCAGCCGCAATGTGTTTAAACGTTGGCAGCAAATCTACAGTTATGACTTCTCGCATAGTTTTAACGACGTCTGGTCATTCCGTCAAAACGCCAGCTACACCCACTCCAACGTTGAGCTGGAGCAGGTTTACCAGATTGGCTGGAACGCCGACCGCAGCGAGTTGAACCGTTGGTACAGCGGCTCCAATACGTCGTTGGATGCTTATGCCGTGGATAACCAACTGGCGGCGGAGTTCGCGACGGGTGCGTTGGAACATAAGGTGATGCTGGGGCTGGATTATCAACGTTTTACCAATAACCTGTGGGAAGAGTCTGGTTCGGCCACGCCGTTGAACCCGTTCACCGGCGTTTCCGGCGGGCCAGATATCACTATTCTCAGCCATACCGATTCTAAACGGCGTTATGAGCAGACCGGCGTCTATCTGCAGGACGAAGTCAGCCTCTATAACTGGTATCTCAATCTTTCCGGGCGCGTTGACCGTTTGGAAACCAAGAATACCGTGCTGAATACCGATTCTACCGATGCCCGTACTGACGACCACTTTACGGGCCGAGCCTCTTTGCTGTACCACTTTGACAGCGGTTTCTCGCCGTATATGAGTTACAGCTCCGCGGTGACACCTGCGGTCCTGGCCGATAAAGAGGGGCATCTGCTCAAACCGACCACCAGCGAGCAATATGAGGCCGGGCTGAAGTATCAGCCTCCTGGTAGCAGCTCGATCTACAGCATTGCCCTCTACGATCTGACGCAGAATGACGTAGCCAACCGCGTGGTGAAGGACAGCTACTATGTGCCTGCCGGTAAGGTACATTCACAAGGGATTGAACTGGAGGCCCGTAGTCAGGTGAGCGAGCGCCTGAATATCATTGCCGGTTACAGCTACAACAAAGTGAAATTCAAAGACGCCGTTGACGGTAACGATGGCAATACGCCATACCTGGCGCCTAATCAGATGGCTTCTTTATGGGGGCAGTACAAGGCTGGGCTGGGTATCAATCTGGGGGCTGGCGTGCGTTATATTGGCAAACAGTGGGCGGATAATGAGAATACTCTGCGTATTCCTTCGGTCACGCTGCTGGATGCTTCGGTGCGCATGGATCTGGACAGCGTAAAACCGTCGTTGAAAGGGGCTTACGTGCAGCTGAACGCCAATAACCTGACGGACCGGGAATATGTTGCTGGCTGCTATGGCACTGGCTACTGCTATTGGGGAGCGGGGCGTTCAGTTATCGCTACCGTGGGGTATGACTTTTAACGGCTAAACCGTACTCATCCCGCTGAACGTTAGCGGGATGAGGTGCTAAAACAGCGAAAACAACAGCACAACGGGCAGGCTGAGTGGCCAGGTCAGGCCGATGATCAGCGCGCTAAGCAGGCGGATGGGGAGGGTATCGCGGCTGACCAGAAAAGTGACAATCATCGAAACCAACAGGCCAATAAAATAAACGTATTGCGTGACTTCCCACAGCGATAACATGAAAACCATCCCGGTAATTTTTACCGCTCATTTTAGGCGGCTCCCCGCAAGTAATCAATGTGTTAATGCGGTGTAAAAGGGTGGAGGGGGTGTCTTGTCGCACAGGTGAAAAAGCGCCTTATCGAAATTAATTATAAATAGCCCTTGCTAATAACTCTGGGTTATGAGTAAATAGCGTCATCGGTTTGAAGTACAGACCTTATGAAAGCAGTTTTAGTAAAGTAGTTCTCAGTATTAGCGATATCCGACAGATACCTCTTCTTCCGCGAATTTCCTTCTAGTGCCCCCATAAGTTTCCACTGAATTGCAGACCTCATTCGCCATTATGGCGGCCTAAAAAATAATGAAGGAAGTATCTATGTCTAATAAAATGACTGGTTTAGTAAAATGGTTTGACGCTGGTAAAGGTTTTGGTTTCATTTCTCCTGCTGATGGCAGCAAAGACGTGTTCGTACACTTCTCTGCAATCCAGGGTAATGATTACAAGACGCTTGATGAAGGCCAGCAGGTTGAATTCAGCATCGAAAATGGCGCCAAAGGCCCATCAGCAGTCAACGTTACAGCAATGTAATGTGACTCGGTAGTGTGGTTGAAACTTGCAATAGCGATGATGGTGTAGACCGGAGCAGACAAGCGATATCGACACTACCACATCAATCCCGGCCTGGTGCCGGGATTGAATATATCCTCCTAGCCATGAGGGTAGACAGAAAAGCCAATTTCACCAAAGTTTGCTTTTCTGTTGTGAAAAAGCCGTGCTTAGGCTGTGCAATGCTGGAGTGTTCGATGGACGCTTGCGCCGCATCATGACAGCCGGGAAAGCGACCGGCACTACTTTTAACCCTGGCGTTTACGCCGGGGTTTTTTACATCCAGTTTCCCCGCTCGAAAAATATTTTCAGATTACTGCATCCAATATTCTCGTTCACTACGTATATGGCTATGTGAGGACATCTTCCCACATCACCCTTCGAGGATATGACCATGAAAAAGCTTCTCTGTACTGCCCTGTGTTCATCACTGTTGTTCAGTAGCGTCTCAATGGCTGCCATGATGTCCGATACGGTAATGGTAGGTGGTGCCGCCATGTACCCCAGCAAAAATATTGTCGAGAATGCCCTTAATTCCAAAGATCACACCACGCTGGTTGCTGCGGTGAAGGCGGCTGGCCTGGTTGACACTCTGCAAGGCGCAGGTCCGTTTACGGTGTTTGCTCCGACTAATGAAGCCTTTGCCAAACTGCCTGCCGGGACGGTCGATACCTTGCTCAAACCTGAGAATAAGGCGGCGCTGACCGGCGTGTTGACCTACCATGTGGTTGCCGGCCGCTATGATATGAAACAGTTGGAGAAGAAAATCAAGGAAGGGCACGGCACGGCCGAGCTGAAAACGGTCAATGGCCAACCGCTGTGGATTATGAATAATGGCCCCCACAATATTCAGCTCAAAGATGGCCAAGGTCATATTGCCAACATCAGCACCTATGATGTCTATCAGAAAAATGGCGTGATCAACGTTATCGATAGCGTTCTGTTGCCAAAATAAATCCCGTCTATACTAGGTGTAGGCTGCCAAAAGGCTGCCCGCACCTTGATAGGACAGGACATGACCAAAGCACTTCCCGAACAGCATGTCGAATTGATGCAGGCCGTTGCGCTTGGCGACCGCAACGCATTTGAACAACTTTATCGGCAGACCTCGCCGCGCTTGTTTGCCGTTGCTCTGCGTTTACTGCGCCGTCAATCCTGGGCCGAAGAGGTGCTGCACGAAAGCTTTATCAGCGTGTGGAATCGCGCTGCCAGCTATGATCCCAATCTCAGTTCCCCCTTGACCTGGCTGACGCACATTGTGCGCAACAAGGCTATTGATTGGTTGCGCAGTGCTGGAGGCCGGGCGGGGCAAACGGAAGAGGAGTGGCTGGATGACCTGGGGGCGAGCACGGAAGAACCCGCTAGTCAGTTGCTGCTGGGTGAGGAGGCTGGAAAGCTGGCCGAGTGCCTGAATCATCTGAACGTTGAACAACGTCAGAGCATTGTGTTGGCTTACTACCAAGGCATGTCTCATGGCGAGGTTTCGGCACATCTGCAACAACCGCTTGGCACGATCAAAAGCTGGATCCGCCGGGCACTGGATCATTTGAAAAACTGTGTGGGCCTATGAAAAGCAAAGGTGAGTATGACTCGGCGTTAGCCGCAGAATATGCCTTGGGCACGTTGCGCGGGCCTGCGCGGTTGAACTTTGAACAGCGTATCCAGCGGGAGCCGACGCTGGCCGCCTTGGTGGCACGTTGGCAAACGCTGCTGGCTCCGTTGGATCTGGCATTGACCCCAGTATTGCCACCGGAACGCGTGTGGAAAAAGATCAAACTTGGTTTGCCCATTGAGGTCGCGCAACGACGTAAACGCTGGGACTACCTTGGCTGGGCACTGGCTGCCGGTTTGGCCGCGTTGTTGCTGGTGCCGCGTTTTATCACCCAGCCGCAGGATTTTGCTCCGGCGGTGGTGCTCAATGCAGGTCAGCAGGGCAGTGGGCAATGGATTGTCAGCATGGACAGTGGCAAACGCCATCTGAGACTAACCCCGCTTAACCCGCAAACGCTAGCCGTAGCCAATAGCCTGCAACTGTGGGCGATCCCGCCGGGTGAAAAGCCGCGTTCCTTAGGGTTGGTTGCTGCAGAGAAGCCGACCGAGCTGGCAGTGAACTCGATGACGCTGGCGCAGGGCATGACCATTGCCATCAGCCTCGAGCCAGCGGGTGGCTCACCTACAGGGCTTCCTACCGGTCCGGTGCTGTACAGCGGCCAGTTAACTTCGCTCTGATCTGATTGATATTCCTGCCGATGATTTTTCGCTGAAGGCGACGATAATCCCATTTACGACCATACTAAAGTTATCAACCATCGTTACCGGTGACTTTATGATATGGATCGAGCAAGGGTTGTACTTGAGAGTGGTGCAGATGGAAAATGCACCCAAGCCTTATCCGTTGGATAGCGGATTCAGCCTGTATACGGCCTATCGTGCATTGGGGATGTATAATCCTTCGGAAACCGCCGATGCTTATTTCATCCTCTCGAACGATCGGGATGAGATCTGGTTTATCTGCAACCGCCATCTTAGGACGGTGGGCCTGTTTCCTGATATCCACGATTTTAGGTATTTGTTGTGACTTCGAAACATCGTCACCTTATGGCTGCCTGAACCATTTTGTGAATCACCAAAAATCTCGCCTCGGTGAGATTTTTGCCATTTGAGTCCTAACGATTAGTTGTGGCATGGCTAGTACAACCCTCGCGAATACACCTCATCCTTCTGCTTTGAGATACTGCTTATCTAAAGCCGTGTTTTGGCTTCAACGGAGGAATTCAAATGCAGATAAATAGACAAGGTGTTACCGATCGCGAGGTGTTGCTGTCATGAGCCTGGCGGGGTTAATTCAGTTTTCCAAAGGTCATTGGCAACTATTGTTGGTCTGCTTGCTTGCAGCCCTGTTGTTCAGCATGCGTCAACGCATCGAAGATTTGAATAGGGACATCGATCAGTCTCAAAAAGATAACGAGGCGTTGGGCTCCGCATTAATCGGCAGGGATGAAACCATTCAGGCGCTGAAAGGTGCGGCGGATGCCGATCGTCGTGCTACCGAACAACAGCTCAAGATTGAACAGCAAAAGAGAGTAAAGGCCGATGCTGAAAATAGAACGTTACGCAAAGCGTTGGAGGATAACGACTGCGGTCATCAGCGGTTGCCTGCTGATGCTCTCGATATCCTGCGCGGAGCGACCAAAACCAGTGCCACCGGCTCCGCAACTGATCTACGTATATCCGCCAGCGGTATTGCTACAGCAGTGTGAGAAGACACCGTTTACCGGGGAGACTTTCGGGGATGCCGTCATGGCCTTACAAGTGAGCCAGAGTGAGCTTGATATCTGCGCCTCACGGATCGAAGCGTTGATCACATGGCAGGCCGAGCGGTTATCGGTCGGCGGATAATGTGCTGGTTTGGTATTCCTGCCTCAGAGAAAAAGCTTGACTTAAATTAACTTGACGTTAATGATAATGCCTATCATTACCTATTGATGATTCTTGATATAGCGTAGGATGATTTAACAACCCGTCGGGTCTTAACCATAGGGAGTGGTTATGATTAAGAATAAAAAATTCACTATATCAATATGTGTTGGCATCTTGATCTATGCCTTGTCTTATTTCCTTTCCAGCAAGTATAAGGGCCGCTTTGCAGTTACAGACGTCCCTAGTTTTATTGTCTTGCTATTTTTTATTATTGGTCTCTGTGTGGTTGTCAGGTTTGTCATAAGGAAATTTTTCAAACTGGATTGGTGATCTCTATTTCTATTAAAAAGGAACGGTTATGAGAGCATTAACAATAGAACAACTTAATGTGGTTTCAGGTGGATTAAATCCAGAGCCAGGATATGGGGCACAAGCCAATGGATTCCAACCTAATATATCAGCAGGTGATAATGGGATGGGCTTGGGGAAAGACCCTCTGTCCAATACTATTGGTGGGGCTCTTATAGCAGGGGCGGGCTCCTTGCTTGGACCAATGGGAACCATTGGTGGTGCAGTTCTTGGGGGGATGCTGGGAGGTGGGGCATTTAACGGTAGTGCATCAAGCTCAGTGGGAATGGGGAACTAAATAGCCATTCGTTTTATGCATTTATCCAATCATTCATCAAAATTATGATAAACGTGGTCCGTCAGAATATAAATGTACTGTGATGTTGGTTATCTTCATTCAATACCGTAAAAAAACGGCCAGCTAACTTTCGTTGCTGGCCGTTTTCTATTAGATCACGCCGTTTGCTTATGAAACAGTTCCCTGAATACCGGATAGATATCATCCGGCTCGCGGATATGCTGCATGGCAAAGTTTTCAAACGTCGCCTGCAGATGTTCATATTCACGCCACAGCGTCTGGTGAGCACGGCGGGTAATTTCGATATAGCTGTAGTAACGCACCATCGGCAGAATGTTTTTTGCCAACAGTTCATGGCACAGTGGCGAATCATCAGCCCAGTTATCCCCGTCCGAAGCCTGAGCGGCATAGATATTCCACTGTGCAGGATCGTAACGCTCCTCGACCACTTCGTTCATCAGCTTGAGGGCGCTGGAAACGATGGTGCCGCCGGTTTCCTGTGAGTAGAAGAACTCCTGCTCATCCACTTCTTTAGCCTGGGTATGGTGACGAATATAGACCACCTCAACGTTCTTATAGGTTCGGCTGAGGAACAGATACAGCAGAATATAAAAGCGTTTGGCCATGTCTTTGGTTGCCTGATCCATCGAGCCTGATACGTCCATCAGGCAGAACATGACCGCCTGGCTGGAGGGTTCAGGCCGACGTTCGTAGTTCTTGTAGCGCAGGTCGAAGGTGTCGATAAACGGCACGCTGTCGATTTTCTTGCGCAACTCGGCAATCTCCTTACGCATGCGCTCTTCTTCCAGCAGTTGCACCGGTTCGGTGTTCTCCAACTGGGCAAGGCTGTCTTCAAGCTCATGCAAAGCACGCCGCTTACCGGCGGTCATCGCGGTTCGACGCGCCAGCGAGTTTTGCAGCGAACGCACCACGCTGATATTGGCCGGTACGCCGTTGGCGGTGTAGCCTGCACGGTGGGTTTTGTATTCGGTCAGCTGTTTGTACTGATTTTTCTTCAGGTTGGGCAGCGCCAGATCCTCGAACAACAGGTCGAGATACTCATCTTTGGAGATCTGGAAGACAAACTCATCCTGGCCATCCCCATCCTGGCTGGCATTGCCCTGGCCACCACCACCACCGCCGCCGCCTTGTGGGCGTTCAACGCGGTCATTTTGTACGAAGTGATCGTTACCGGGATGAACGCGATGGCGTTTACCGCCGCGCCCTTGATGGAACATTGGCTCGTTGATATCGCCACCGGGGATCGATACCGATTCCCCGCTGTCCACGTCGGTAACCGAACGCTTGTTGATGGCTTCGGCAATCGACTGTTTGATTTGCGACTTATAGCGACGCAAGAAGCGCTGGCGGTTCACCATGCTCTTGTTTTTGCCATTCAGCCGTCGGTCAATGAAATACGCCATACATCCCCCAAACAACGTTGCCAACTTTCTCTACCTTGGGTGTTTCAGGCTGTAGCCGTTAGGCTACAACCCGAAATCCTCAGGTATAGGCTATCTATGACGTCAGCGGTCGTCGGTTTATGAAGATTTTCTCACCCGCAGATACCATTCGCACAGTAGACGAACCTGCTTGCGGGTGTAGCCTTTCTCCATCATCCGGTCGACGAAGTCATCGTGTTTTTTCTGCTCATCCGTTGAGGTTTTAGCATTAAAGGAAATGACTGGCAGCAGCTCTTCGGTGTTCGAGAACATTTTCTTCTCGATAACCGTACGCAGCTTCTCGTAACTGGTCCAGTTCGGGTTCCGGCCGCTGTTATTGGCACGGGCACGCAGGACAAAGTTGACGATTTCGTTGCGGAAATCTTTCGGGTTGCTGATACCCGCTGGCTTCTCGATTTTCTCCAGTTCAGCGTTCAAGGACTCACGGTCAAACAGCTGGCCGGTATCTGGATCACGGTACTCCTGATCCTGGATCCAGAAGTCTGCATAGGTCACGTAGCGGTCAAAAATGTTCTGACCGTATTCGGAGTAGGATTCCAGATAGGCGGTCTGGATCTCTTTGCCGATAAACTCGGCGTATTTCGGGATCAGGTAGCCTTTCAGGTGCTCCAGGTATTTCTCCGCCAGATCCTGCGGGAACTGCTCACGCTCGATCTGCTGTTCCAGTATATAGAACAGGTGTACCGGGTTAGCCGCGACTTCGGCATGGTCAAAGTTGAACACCCGAGACAGAATTTTGAAGGCGAAACGGGTCGAAAGGCCGTTCATACCTTCATCCACCCCGGCATAGTCACGATATTCCTGATACGACTTGGCCTTCGGATCGGTGTCTTTCAGGCTTTCACCATCGTAGACACGCATCTTCGAATAGATGCTGGAGTTGTCTGGCTCTTTCATACGCGACAGTACGGTAAAGCGAGCCAGCGTTTCCAACGTGCCAGGGGCACAAGGCGCGTGGGTCAGTTCGCTGTTATCCAGCAGTTTGTCGTAGATTTTAATCTCTTCCGACACCCGCAGGCAGTAAGGCACCTTGACGATGTAAACACGGTCGAGGAAGGCCTCGTTATTTTTGTTGTTGCGGAAGGTCACCCATTCCGATTCGTTAGAGTGCGCCAGGATAATCCCGCTGAACGGCAGGGCAGAGATCCCCTCGGTACCGTTGTAGTTACCTTCCTGGGTGGCGGTCAACAGAGGATGTAGCACCTTGATTGGCGCTTTGAACATCTCCACGAACTCCATGATCCCCTGGTTGGCGCGGCACAGTGCGCCGGAGTAGCCATAGGCATCCGGATCGTTCTGCGCATGGTTTTCCAACTTACGGATATCCACTTTACCGACCAACGCAGAAATATCCTGGTTGTTCTCATCGCCCGGTTCGGTTTTGGCGATGGCAATTTGTTCAAGTATTGAAGGACGAACCTTCACCACTTTGAATTTGGTGATGTCCCCGCCGAACTCATGCAGGCGTTTAGCGGCCCACGGCGACATAATGGTGCCAAGATAGCGCGTCGGGATGTTGTATTCTTTTTCCAGAATAGTGGCATCCTCCTGCGGGTTGAACAGGCACAGCGGATGGTCATTGACCGGGCTGCGCTCGCCGTTGGCGCTCAGGGTGTAAATCGGCACACGCTGCATCAAGGCTTTCAGCCGTTCTGCCAGCGAGGATTTACCGCCACCCACCGGGCCCAACAGATAAAGGATTTGTTTCTTCTCTTCGAGGCCCTGGGCAGCGTGTTTCAGGTAAGAAACTATCTGTTCGATAGCTTCTTCCATGCCGTAGAACTCCTCGAATGCCGGATAGCGTGCGATCACGCGGTTGGAGAACAGGCGAGACATACGCGACTCAAGCGCGGTATCGACCATCACTGGTTCACCGATAGCCATGAGTAGACGTTCTGCCGCATTGGCATAGGCACTGCGATCTTGCCGGCAGATGGAAAGAAATTCCTGCAGTGTGAACTCTTCGTCCTTGGCAGCTTCGTAGCGCTGGCGATAGTGGTCAAATATGTTCATGGCGATGCCCGTCCTTTCGTTATTAGCACAGGTTAAAAAAGGAGCTGGTGTTGGTATTCTGGCTCCCGAAAGCGTGAAGCTATGACTGAGTACAGCAACCCGTATGCCAACTTGGTGCGCTTATTCTCGCGAGTTGCGCTGTATTGCCACTGGGCTCAGCCTAAATTCACCTTCTGATTTTAAGCTTAGTTGCATACTGGAAAATTTCCTGCAAGAGAAAGGGTCTTTTTTAAGTCATTTCAATGACTCAGTTAGGGCGGGGGACGGCAAATGCCTTGTCTGGCGCGGGTTGCGGCAAAAAACGTCATCTTTTTGCCATCAATAATTCATCTTTGGGTTCTAAGTTATTCGATCTTGGTTGTTTTCTATTGTAAAGATCCGGCAGGCTGGTCGGTTTTCACATAAACTATAGTCGTTAATTACATCTTGTTATCTATGGAAAAAGCCAGTGAAGATATCTAAACTCAAAACGCTAGCAATTATCGCTTCCGCAATGGTTTGTGCGCACAGTGCTCAGGCAGGAAGCTGGTCACTCGGTGCTTCAGCGCTGGTTAGCCCAGATCCTTATCGTGGTTATCAGGATCGTGTCTATCCCGTTCCTATTATCAATTACGATGGCGATGATTTTTACTTCCATACGCTGTTGGCCGGTTACAACCTGTGGAAAGATCAGCAAAATCAGCTGAGCCTGATCGCCTATTACTCACCGTTGCACTATAAGCCAGGCGACAGTGACGACGACCGCATGAAGCAGTTGGACAAGCGCCGTAGCACCATGATGGCCGGTGTGGCCTTTACACACAGGGCCGAGTGGGGGTCGATCCGTACGGCTTTCTCTGGCGATATGCTGGACAACAGTAACGGCCTGGTGGGCGATATTGCCTATCTCTATAAGTTCCAGGTGGATTCCTGGAGCTTTGCTCCTGGCATCGGGGTAAACTGGAACAGCTCAAACCAGAACCAATATTACTATGGCATCAATGGTGATGAGTCCCGCCGTAGTACCTTCAACACCTATAAGCCGAGCGATAGCTGGTCGCCATACGTCGAATTGAGCACCAACTATAATATCAACGCCAACTGGAATGCCTTCTTCACGGGGCGTTATATGCGCCTGGACAGCGAAGTTAAAGACAGCCCAATGGTTGATAAATCTTATACCGGCATGTTGTGGACGGGTGTGACTTACACCTTCTAATGGCTGGTTGCACTATCATGGTGCACTAGGTGCATCGAAAAGGGGCGGAAACGCTCCTTTTGCACATCTGTAGAGCGGTGGATGAAGAGAAGAGGGGCGAAATGATTCGCCCCAGTTTGATCAGCTATTTTTAATGCTGCGGATTTTCATCGCCAAACGGGCAGGTTGCTCCCCAGAGGCGATCAGCGGCTTGCTTACGCGCCCGGTTTCCACACACACCATGGTTTTGTAACCGTCGTTTGGCATGTCGGCCATGCTGCAGGAAAGCTCGACGCCTGGGTTCCAAGCGATCACATCACTCATATAGTGATGATTGACCTCGATGGTGCGTTGCAATACCGGGTCTTTGATCAGACTGCAAGGCGTGGCCTGCGTGTAAACGCGATCGGTTTGCCCGGTAAACTCCAGCTCGCCAACCTGACGTGCCTCGATCCCCTTAGCCACCTTATCGATATAATGCTCTCCCAAACCGGCAACTTTCACCTTGTCGATGTCGCCGATCTGGAAATAGCTGTGCAGAGCGGCGGTAGCCTGGTAGTCACCGTGTGATTCCAGCTCCATCTCGCACTCTTCACCCAGCTTGAAGCGGGCGATCAGGGTGAAAGCATGTGGCCACAATTTGCGGGTTTGTTCGTTATCTTGCAGCGTGAAGGTCAGGATCACGCCGTTTTCATCTTCATCGTGCGCGGTAAGCTGCCACGGCTGATTACGGGCAAAGCCGTGGGATGGGCTACCTGCCGGGCCAAACCAAGGCCAGCAGATCGGTACGCCGCCGCGGATCGCCACGCCGTTTTTGAATGGCGTATTGTTGCTCAGCCAAAGCACCGGTTTATCACCGCTTGGCTGCCAGGCCAGCAGGTGAGCCCCTTGCAGAGTAATGGCCGCACGGACTTTCGGGTGAGAAACCACCACCACGGGCAGTTCGTCCAGTTGGCGTTGGCTGATAAAAGGGGTGATTTGTTCGCTAACGGGTAGGGTGAAGATTTTTTCGTTCATGTTGTTGCCTTCTTTTCGCCGCAAAAAACAAATAAAAAGGGCGACACTAGTGTCGCCCTTGATAATCAACTGCGCATCAAGCCATTACTTGGAGATGTGAGCGATCAGGTCCAGTACTTTGTTTGAGTAGCCAGTTTCGTTATCGTACCAAGAAACCAGTTTCACAAAGGTGTCGCTCAGCGCGATACCGGCTTTAGCATCGAATACAGAAGTCAGTTTCTCGCCGTTGAAATCGGTAGAAACCACTTCGTCTTCGGTATAGCCCAGCACGCCTTTCAGCTCGCCTTCTGAAGCGGCTTTGATAGCAGCACAGATTTCTTTGTAAGAAGCTGGTTTTGCCAGACGGGCAGTCAGGTCAACCACAGACACGTTCGGAGTAGGAACGCGGAACGCCATACCGGTCAGTTTGCCGTTCAGTTCTGGGATGACTTTACCTACAGCTTTAGCAGCACCGGTAGAAGAAGGGATGATGTTCTGGGATGCGCCGCGGCCGCCGCGCCAGTCTTTGTGAGACGGGCCATCAACGGTTTTCTGAGTTGCGGTAGTCGCATGCACGGTGGTCATCAGAGCTTCAACGATGCCGAACTTGTCGTTGATTACTTTAGCCAGTGGTGCCAGGCAGTTGGTGGTACAAGAAGCGTTGGAAACGATTTCTTGGCCAGCGTAAGACTTGTGGTTCACGCCCATAACGAACATAGGGGTGTCATCTTTAGATGGGCCAGTCAGAACAACTTTCTTAGCACCTGCAGCGATGTGTTTACGTGCAGTTTCGTCAGTCAGGAACAGGCCAGTTGCTTCAGCAACGACGTCAACGTTGACTTCGTTCCACTTCAGGTTAGCCGGATCTCTTTCTGAGGTACAACGGATGGTTTTGCCGTTAACAACCAGGTGGCCGTCTTTAACTTCTACAGTACCGTCGAAACGGCCGTGAGTAGAGTCATACTTCAGCATGTAAGCCATGTACTCTGCGTCTAACAGGTCGTTGATTGCAACGATTTCGATGTCAGAACGTTCCTGAGCAGCACGGAAAACAATGCGACCGATACGGCCAAAACCGTTGATACCTACTTTGATAGTCATATATTCCACCAGCTATTTGTTAGTGAATAAAAGGTTGGTTGTAAAATTACAAAAACCTTACCGAGCGTCAAGCGGAATCGTGTCAATTCTTGCTGCAAGTCAAACCAGAGGCCCGGTTTTGCACACAAATCGCACATTCCATTTACGTTTGTCCTTCCATCGATATGGGGGCAAACCGCCAAGTATAAAGTCAGTACGTGCAAGATATGTGATCGAAGTCACATATGGTGGCAGCGTAACCTTTATGCCGTACAGTTTAGGCTAAAAAGGCCTGCAGCGTTGTTAATTTTTTGTTATTATTACTCATTGTTTTCGTTGACATTATCCACATTGCGGGAATAGCACAAATGGCTAAAGAGACAACCCCTAAGACACCGCTCACGGAACTGAATGAAATCCAACGTTATGTGACGCAAGAGCGTGGCACCGAAGCCCCCTATAGCGGTAAATTACTGCATAACCAGCGTGAGGGCGTGTACCACTGCCTGTGCTGTAACGCGCCGCTGTTCTTCTCCGCCAGCAAGTTTGATTCGGGCTGCGGCTGGCCCAGCTTCTATCAGCCCGTTTCGGACGATGCTATTCGTTATCTTGATGATAATTCACATAATATGCATCGAGTCGAGATCCGCTGTGGTAACTGCGACGCGCATTTGGGGCACGTATTCCCCGATGGTCCGCAGCCGACTGGCGAACGCTACTGTGTCAACTCCGCGTCACTGAATTTCACCGACGACGAGAATGGCGAGCAGACGGCAGGTTAAGCTGTAACTAAACCAACAAAATCGATTCAGCTAATTATTCATTCCCGGGTGAGGACATGCTCTGATGGAAGTAAAAGATCTGATTGCGGCCATGACGCCGGAAATCTACCAGCGGCTGGTGCTGGCTGTGGAACTGGGCAAATGGCCTGATGGTGTGGCACTGACGCCAGAGCAGAAAGAACACAGCTTGCAGGCGGTGATGCTGTGGCAGTCGATGAACAATGCAGACCCGCAACACATGAGCATTGGCACCGACGGGCAAATCGTGATGAAAAGCAAACAGGAGCTGAAGCAGCAGTTTATGGCCGAGCCGTTGGCCAAGCTGAAGCCGCAGTAATCTGTTGCTGGCAGGGCGATGTTGCCATCGCCCTGAAGGTTTTACTGCTTCTGCTGGCCCAAGCCTAAGCTTTCGGCTAACTGGTGGGCCAGGCGGTTGTTATCGTCCGCGCCATACTCCCAGAACATCGCCCCTCCCAATCCTTTGCTCTTGATGTACTCGGCCTTGATGGCTACCGAGCGCGGGTTTTCATAGCTTATCGCGAACAGTGGTTTGCCTGCGGATGACTTCATCATCAGATAGGGCACCTTGGCCTCGCTATCCCAATGCGCGGTGAAGCGCCGTTGTGGGTCTTTCAGCATCTTGTTCACAATATCGTTGTACTTGATGTAACTGTCTTTATCCAAATCCACGCCCAGCGACTTGAAGACGTCTTTTTCACGTGTGGTGAAATAGGGCTGGGTGACGGGATGCTTGGCCGCATCTGCCACATCCCAATCAATACCCGGCTCGGTGGCGCGTTTAGGTACCCGGCCATAGAAACCGATCCCCAGATTGAGCTGAGTTGGCTTCAGCCCGGCGGCCAGATAGTTGTTGACCACAAAGTCGGCGCTGTACTTGTCGGCGGCGGCCACGGTTGGCCATTGTTTGGAGTCATAGAGATTGGAGTTGAAATACTGGGTACCGTACGCCATGTCGTAGGTCATCAGATTGATGTAGTTCAGATAGGGCGCGATAGCCTTAACGTCTACCCATTCCTGCGGACTTTTGACGTTAGCCCCGACGGCGATGGTCAGCAGTTTTTCTTTACCCAACGCCTGATGCAGTTCGCTCAGTAGGGAGGTGAAATTGGCTCTGTCAGTGGGCTGGCTTTCCACCAATCCCCAGGCACCGTTAACCGGGTATTCCCAATCCAGATCGATACCATCTAGCTGATACTTGGCAATCACCTCCTGCACCGAACGAATAAACACCGCCCGGCTTTCCGGTGTGGCTGCCGCGCCGGAGAACCCACGAGCTCCCCATCCGCCAACGGACAGCAAAACCTTCAGCGCCGGATTTTGCAGGCGCAATTCGGGTAATAGCTTTAAGTCTGCTTCGACTTTAGGGGAGAGATAGATTTGGTGTAGGCGGGAGGGATCTTTCAGTGCCGGGTTGGTTTCCTCTTTTTCAGCGTTATAAATCAGGCCAAAAGAGTAGTTGAGGTGGGTGATCTGGCTGACGTCAAGCTGGTTGATATCACCGCCCGGCCCGGCGGTTACGTCGCCACCGCCGTTGAAGTAGCCGACAGAGAGATAAGGTGCCGCGTGAGCCATGCCCACGCCAGCCACACCGAGTTGCACCGCTACCAGCAAGGGTAGCAGTTTACGGGTTAAAGCCATGTTGTCTCCTTTGGTCAGCAAGGCCGACCTGAACCGCCTGGGGCGGTATCAATAAAGCCGGGCTCGGTAGGCCCCGGATGCGTATAACTTATTGATGCCTATGCATCAGAAGCCATAACAGCAAAAGAGACGGGAGGGGACAAGGTGAGCGCGCAGAAGAATGGTGAGAATGTGAGCAGCGTCGAAAATAAAGCGGTTGGCAGAGGATATGGGGCGCTGAGGTCAAGCAGCCCCAAAAACCGTTAGCGTTGAGTAAACTGTGACAGTGTAACTAACTGTGCGCCAGCCGACTGCATTTCTGCCAACGCCTGCTCGCTGTCATCGGGGCTTAAATTGACACCGCGGCAGCCATCGATGATGACCTGGGTCTGATAACCTAAACGCAAGGCATCTAACACGCTGAACTTGACGCAATAATCGGTGGCCAGCCCCATCACGGCGAGATGAGTGATGCCTCGTTCCTTCAGCCAGCCATCGAGCGCCGTTTGTGCCCGGTGGCCATTATCAAAGAAAGCACTATAGCTATCGATATCCGGGTTCTCGCCCTTACGGAATATCGCTGCGATGGGTTGCTTATCAAGCTGAGGATGAAGTTCTGCGCCAGGGGTACCCTGAACGCAGTGCTCCGGCCACCAAACCTGAGGCAGGCCTTCCAGTTCTCCAAGCGTACCAATCTGTGCGTTGGAGTTAATCGCAAAACTGCGATGATCCGCCGGGTGCCAGTCCTGGCTGGCAATCACCGTTTCGTTACGGGCCAGGCTGGCTGCGATAGCCTGATTGGCGACGTCAATGGTGGCATCACCTTCTGCCACGCCTAAGGCGCCGCCGGGGCAAAAGTCGTTTTGTAAATCAATCAGCAACAGAGCAGTTTTCATCAGAGTTCCCACTTCGGATTAGCCCGCAGCGCTTAATTCGCCACGCAGGTCTTGTTGCATCAGGCTGCGGATCTCTTCTGGGGTTAACGGCTGGCTCAACAGGTAATGCAGCTTGGTCAGCGCGGCTTCCACCGTCATATCAAAACCGCTGATGACGCCGGCATGAGCCAAGGCATTACCGGTCGCATAGCCCTCCATATTGACCCGGCCAGAGATACATTGTGTCAGGTTCACCACTACGATGCCACGCTCGGAGGCATCACGCAATTCATCCACCAGTTCGGCCTTTTGCGGCGCGTTACCGACGCCGTAAGAGCGCAGGATCAAGGCTTTGACCGGTTGCAGCAGGAAGTTACGCACCACGGCACCGGAAATTCCCGGATAAATCGTCACCACGCCGATGGGTTGTGGCGTGATGTTATGCACGATCAATTCCCCGTTGCACACTGGGGAGGCGATGCCGGTCTGGCGACGTATGTGGATGCCTGCTTCCAGCAAGGGGGGCAGATTGGGGGAGGCAAAAGCATCAAAGCCGTCGGCATGTGCCTTGGTGGTGCGGTTGCCACGAAACAGCTTGTTGTTGAAAAACAGGCTGACCTCGTTCACCGGGTGATTGGCGGCCAGATAGAGGGCATTCAACAGATTGGTTTGGCCGTCGGAGCGCAATTCTGCCAGCGGGATTTGCGACCCGGTGACGATCACCGGCTTATCCAGGTTCTCCAGCATAAAAGACAGGGCTGAAGCGGTAAACGCCATGGTGTCGGTGCCGTGCAGAATAACAAAGCCGTCATAGCGCGAGTAATTCTGTTTGATGTCGTCGGCGATATGCTGCCAGTCTTCGGGGGTCATATCCGAAGAGTCGATCAACGGGGCATATTCATGAATGGTGAAATCCGGCATCTCTGGGCGATGGAACTCGGGCATCAGTGCCAGCTGGCGCTGTAGGTGGCCGGAAACCGGGATGTATCCCTGTTCGGAACGCTGCATACCGATAGTGCCGCCGGTATAGGCGACGTAAATGGATTTCTTTTGCATGGCTTCGATCTTGTGGCTGTCAGATAGGCTGAATTATAGGGAGATAGCAGGAGAAAAAAAGCCCGGCGGGTGCCGGGCTAGAGATTTATTTGTTAACGGACCTCTCCGCAAGTCAGGCATATGGCATAACGATGCTGCGGATCGTTCAGGTTATTAAACAGGCCAGGCTGTTCTTTCACCGCCAGCGCCACCGATGCCAACGGGGCTGGCAGCATTGACTGGATCGCCTCAGGCAGCATGGCGTGGATAGAAACGCCAAACTGGCTGAGCAGCATATCCGTCATACTAGGGGCATCGATAAACCAGTTGAGTTGCCACTGTGGCAGCTTGGCCAGCTCTGCTGCCTTCTTCACGGCGTCGTCAAAGTCGCCCAGTTGGTCGATCAGGCCATTTTTCTTGGCGTCGCTACCGATCCAGACGTGACCTTGAGCAATTTGATCGACCTGCTCTGGCGTCATCTTCCGGGCGGTTGCCACCAGGTCGATGAAGTTTTTATAACCGTTCTCGATGTTCAACTGCATCATCTGCGAGAACTCTGGCGGCAATGCTTTCGTCACGGCCAGGTCGGCCAGTGGTGACGTCGCGACGCCGTCGGTATGTACCCCAACGCTGTCCAAGGTGTTCTCATAGGTGTTGATCACACCGAAGATACCGATGGAGCCGGTGAGGGTGCTCGGGCTGGCAATGATGTAATCTGCCGGGGTCGACACCCAGTAACCGCCAGACGCGGCCATTCCACCCATGGAAACCACTACGGGTTTACCTGCGGCGCGAACCGCTGCCAACTCGGAACGGATCACTTCTGAAGCGCTGACGCTACCTCCAGGGCTATTGACGCGTAGGATAACGGCTTTGATTTTCGGATCCAGACGCGCCTGACGCAGTTGTGAGGCCGTGGTGTCGCCACCGACCGATCCTGGCGTCTGCGGGCCATCCATGATCGCGCCATTGACAAAGATGACGGCGATCTCACCGCCCTGATCCGGTGACGGCTGCGGCTGGTAATCGTATATGCTGACCGCATTGAAATCATTGCTCTGCTTGTCCCAACCGAAGGTTTTCACCAACTGTGTTTCTATCGCAGTGCGAGAGGCCAGCTCATCGACCAGTTTGCTGTTCAGGGCGAACTGCGCGGTGTCGCCACCCGCCGCCTTTAAACCACTGAGAATATCTGCTGCGCCTGGGAACAACTGATCTGGCGTAAGTTGACGGTTAGCCGCCACCGTATCCAGATAGTTTTGCCACAGCCCGCCAACCCAACGGCTATCGGCTTCCCGCGCAGCCGGTGACATATCATCACGGATCAGCGGTTCTACGGCCGATTTATAGGTGCCCACGCGGAAAATATTGGTGGTGACCTTCAGCTTCTCCAACAGGGATTTGTAATAAAGGTTGTTGGTGGCGAAACCATGCAGATCGACGGCACCCTGTGGTGACAGGTAGATCTTGTTGGCGTAGCTGGCCAGATAGTATTGCGTTTGGTTATAACTGTCGCCGATGGCAAAGATCGGTTTACCACTGTCGCGGAACTCACGTAGTGCCTTGCCGATGTATTGCAGGGAAGGCTGATCCGCCCCGGCAAAATCATTCAGCTGCAACACCATACCGGTGATGTTTTTATCCTCTTTGGCCTTGCGAATGGTATCCACCACGTCAAACAGTGAGTTTTCCTGCAGACGGTTGCTGGAGGCGCCCAACAGTTCGCGTCCCCACTGACGAACCCGGTTGTTTACCGAAGGTTGATCGACCACCACGCCGCTGAGATCGACCAGCAGTGCGCCATGCGGTGTTACTGCCGAAGAATTGCCTTGGAGTGAAAGATAAATACCGACCCCGACCAGGATCAAGAAAATCAGGAACAAGTTCAGGATAAGTTCCCTGACGAAATTCAGCAGACGCCATGTCCATCTGAAAATACCAGCAATAATTCGCCCCAATGTGCGCATGTGCTCTCCAACAAGAGTCTAGAATGTTCCGCTATCCTAATGAGCGGCCGAAGAAATGTCAGCTTTAAATCATCTGCCATTTATCCCCCTGCAGCCTGAGTGGCAACGGGTATAGACAGTATTACAGAGGCTGTAACTCTATGTAGAGCTATGTTAACGTGATTTAAACGAAAATTGTTATCAGGAGTTAATGATGGATGCTCTGGATCTTTTACTCAATCGCCGTTCTGCGTCACGCCTGACCGCACCGGCACCCGCAGGTGAAGTACGTCAGAATATCATCAACGCCGGGCTGCGCGCGCCGGATCACGGTACGTTACAGCCGTGGCGTTTTATCCTGATCGAGGATCAGGGTCTGCAACGTTTCAGTGAATTGCTGCAAGCCGCCGCCAGACAAGATGAACTGGATGAGAGTGCGGTAGAAAAGGCCAAACAGGCACCTTTTCGTGCACCATTGATTATCACGGTGGTTGCTCATTGCAGTGAAAATCCGAAAGTGCCGCGCTGGGAGCAGGTTGTCTCTGCCGGTTGCGCGGTGCAGGCGATGCAAATGGCGGCTTTGGCGCAGGGCTTTAATGGCATCTGGCGCAGCGGTGCCTGGACAGAGCATCCGTTGGTGCGCGAAGCCTTCGCCTGCCGCGAGCAGGACGAGATCGTCGGTTTCCTCTATCTAGGCACGCCGCAGTTAAAAGGTTCAACTAAAGTGGTCGCTCCGGACAGTACGCCTTTCGTCCGCTACTTCTGATCCGCCATGCGGGAGCTCGCCGAGAATGCGCGATAACCCGCAGTTTTGTACTGTTTCTGAGCAGGTCGCACGCATAATGCCAACCTGCTCTTATCAATCCCCTCGGCAAGCGCTACCCTATATCCCATTGTGATATCCTTACGTTCGTTTGTTACCCAGAGGGAGTGGACTATGACATCGCCGGCCATTCGTTTGACCCAGTACAGCCACGGCGCTGGCTGCGGCTGTAAAATCTCACCCAAAGTGCTTGAAACGATACTGCACAGCGAGCAGGAAAAGTTTATCGATCCCCATCTGCTGGTGGGTAATGAAACGCGTGATGATGCCGCAGTGTATGACATCGGTAACGGCGTGGGCATTATCAGCACCACTGATTTCTTTATGCCGATCGTCGACGATCCGTTTGATTTTGGCCGTATTGCGGCAGCCAACGCCATCAGCGACGTGTATGCCATGGGCGGTAAACCGATCATGGCCATCGCTATTCTTGGCTGGCCGATTGCCAAGCTGCCCGCAGAGGTTGCCCAACAGGTGATCGACGGTGGCCGCTATGCTTGCCAGCAGGCGGGGATTGCATTGGCGGGTGGCCATTCTATTGATGCCCCAGAGCCGATTTTTGGCTTGGCGGTAACCGGCATCGTCAAAACCGAGCTGGTGAAGAAAAACAGTGCGGCGCAGGCAGGCACCAAGCTATTCCTGACCAAACCGCTGGGCATTGGCGTGCTGACCACCGCAGAGAAGAAAAGCAAACTGCTGGCCGAACACCAAGGCTTGGCTACTGAGGTCATGTGCCAGTTGAACAAGCCTGGGGCAGACTTTGCCGAAGTGGCAGGCGTAACGGCGATGACCGATGTTACCGGCTTTGGCCTGCTTGGCCACCTTAGCGAGATGTGCCAGGGCTCCGATCTGCAGGCAACCGTATGGTTCGAATGCGTGCCGAAACTGCCGGATGTTGAACGTTATATCAGCGAAGGCTGCGTACCGGGCGGTACCGGGCGTAACTTTGAAAGCTATGGTCACCTGGTTGGCGCCATGAGCGATCTGCAACGTCAATTGCTGTGCGATCCGCAAACCTCCGGCGGTTTGCTGCTGGCAGTATTGCCGGAAGCCGAAGCCGAAGTGCAGGCGATAGCGGCCCGTCATGGCATCACGCTGAACGCGATTGGTGAATTGCAGGCCGCACAGGCGGGTAAACCACTGATCGAGGTTGTCTAGTGTCAACGGTGCAGACTCGACAGGATACGCAAGACTACCAGCGCCTTTTTCTACAGGATGTGCCGCTGATTGACGTGCGCGCGCCGATAGAGTTTACGCAGGGGGCATTCCCCTGTTCAGTTAATCTGCCGTTGATGAGCGACAGTGAACGTCAGGCGGTGGGCACCTGCTACAAGCAGCATGGTCAACAAGCTGCGATCGCTCTTGGGCACAGCCTGGTCAATGGTAAACTGCGTGAGCAGCGCACGCAGACCTGGATCGAACAGTGTGCCCGGCAGCCAGAAGGTTATATCTACTGTTTCCGCGGTGGTCTACGCTCGCAATTGGTGCAACAGTGGCTGAGAGAGGCTGGTGTTGACTATCCACGCGTGGTAGGCGGTTATAAGGCGCTGCGCAATTTTTTGCTCGGTGCGCTTGAGGCCGCCGCTGCGTTGCCTATGCTGATCGTTGGCGGTAACACCGGTTGTGGCAAGACGCTGCTGATTAATGAATTGGCAGCCGGTATCGATCTCGAAGGGATCGCTCATCATCGCGGTTCGTCTTTTGGCCGTACGCTGGTGAAACAGCCCACCCAAATCAATTTTGAGAATCAGCTGGCTACGTGCATGTTGAAGAAACAGCACGGTGGCTGCCGCCATTGGGTGCTGGAGGATGAAAGCCGGATCATCGGTTCGAATAATCTCCCATTAGGGCTGTTCAATGGTATGCAACAGGCTGCCCTGGTGGTGATTGACGATCCGTTTGATGTGAGAGTGGCACGCCTGCAAGATGAGTATATCGACCGGATGCGCATTGCCTTTGAGCAAGCCTATGGCGAGCAAGACGGCTGGCGGCAATATGATGAATATTTGCACCATGGCCTGTTTGCCATCCGCCGCCGCCTGGGACTGGAACTGTTCCAGCAGTTGACGCTGCGTCTCGAATCGGCGCTGCAGGTACAACGGCTCACTGGCCAAAGCGAAGCGCATCAACAATGGCTGGTGCCGCTGCTGCAACACTATTACGATCCGATGTATCGCTACCAATTAGAGAAGAAAACCCAACGTGTGATCTTTCGCGGTAATTACGCGCAAGTCAGAGAGTTCCTGATGACGTATAGCCAGAATAACGGTGAATAATGCGACTGTTTATAGCCGAAAAACCGAGTTTGGCCCGCGCCATTGCTGATGTCTTACCCAAGCCCCATCGTCGGGGTGACGGCTTTATTGCCTGTGGCAGCAACGATGTGGTGACCTGGTGCGTTGGGCACCTGTTAGAACAGGCCCAGCCGGATGCTTACGACAGCCGTTACGCGCGCTGGTCGTTGGCCGACTTACCGATAATCCCGCAGAAGTGGTTGTTGCAGCCGCGCCCTTCGGTCAGCAAGCAGCTGAACGCGATCAAAAAGCTGCTGGCAGAAGCCGACGAAGTGATCCACGCGGGTGACCCGGATCGGGAAGGGCAGTTGCTGGTGGATGAGGTGCTGGATTATCTGGCATTGACGCAGGAAAAGCGCCAGAACGTGCGGCGTTGCCTGATCAACGATCTTAACCCACAGGCGGTGGAGCGTGCGGTACAGCGTCTGCGTGATAACCGTGACTTTATCCCGCTGTGCGTTTCCGCGTTGGCGCGTGCGCGTGCCGACTGGCTTTACGGCATCAACATGACCCGGGCTTATACGCTGCTAGGGCGTAACGCGGGCTACGACGGCGTGCTGTCGGTTGGGCGGGTACAGACGCCGGTACTGGGGCTGGTGGTGCGGCGCGATGAAGAGATCGAAAACTTCGTCTCCAAAGACTTCTTTGAGGTGAAAGCGCATATCGTCACGCCGAAGGAAGAACGCTTTGTCGCCCTGTGGCAGCCGAGTGAATCTTGTGAGCCTTATCAGGATGAGGAGGGGCGTTTACTGCACCGGCCGTTGGCCGAACACGTGGTTAAACGCATCGAAGGCGCACCGGCGCTGGTCACCTCGTATAATGATAAACGGGAATCAGATACCGCTCCGCTGCCGTTTTCCCTTTCAACGCTGCAGATTGAAGCGTCGAAACGCTTTAACCTCAGCGCCCAGCAGGTGTTGGACGTTTGCCAACGGCTGTATGAAACCCACAAGCTGATCACTTACCCGCGTTCTGACTGCCGTTATCTGCCAGAGGAACACTTTGCAGGGCGTCATGCCGTGTTGAACGCCATCAGCGTACATCAGCCGGATCTCTATCCACAGGAAATAATCGATAGTGAACGCCGTAACCGCTGTTGGGACGATAAAAAGGTTGATGCGCACCACGCGATTATTCCCACGGCGCGTGCCAGCAAGGCCAGCCTGAGCCAGGATGAACAAAACGTTTACAGTTTGGTGGCCCGGCAGTATCTGATGCAGTTTTGCCCGGATGCGATGTTCCGCAAGTGCGTCATCGAGCTGGATATCGCTGGCGGCAAGTTTATCGCCAAGGCACGTTTCCTGGCCGAAGCGGGCTGGCGCACCTTGCTGGGCAGTAAAGAGCGTGATGAGGAAAACGAAGGTGCACCGCTGCCTGTTGTCGCCAAAGACGATGAATTACTGTGCGAGCGTGGCGAAGTGGTAGAACGCCAGACTCAACCGCCACGGCCTTTTACGGATGCCAGCCTGTTGTCGGCCATGACCGGGATTGCGCGTTTTGTGCAGGATAAAGCGCTAAAGAAAATCCTGCGAGCGACCGATGGTTTAGGGACAGAGGCAACGCGCGC
This sequence comes from Serratia sp. JSRIV006, assembly GCF_019968685.1. Lineage (NCBI taxonomy): Bacteria > Pseudomonadati > Pseudomonadota > Gammaproteobacteria > Enterobacterales > Yersiniaceae > Serratia > Serratia sp. JSRIV006. The sequence continues at coordinate 3,103,574 of NZ_CP074137.1, read as the reverse complement.
AGGCATTATCGAGCTGCTCTTCAAGCGGGCGTTCCTCTACAAGAAAGGGCGCTATATTCACTCCAGCGAAACCGGGCGGGCACTGATCCATTCATTGCCAGACCTGGCGGCACGCCCTGATATGACGGCGCAGTGGGAGTCTACGTTGACGCAAATCAGCGAAAAATCCTGCCGTTATCAGGACTTTATGCAACCGCTGGAAGGCACGCTGCAACAGCTGATCTATCAGGCTAAGCAGAGCCGGGCCAGTATAGCGTTTCGTGGCTTGTCGCCTGCACCGTCAGCCGGGGCGAAAAAGCGTAAAAAAAGTGCCGGAAAGGCACGGGAGAAAAGTGAATGAGCCGCATACCCTTGTTGATTGGTTGTTTGGCATTGTTTTCCACCGGCGTATTGGCCAATCGTGGTAACGTCGATGTCGTCGTGCCGGTTTCCCCTGAAATATGGGGCACCGCACGTACCACGGCAACGCCGCCGCCTTGCAACCGTTGCTGCATTTATCAGAATCAAAACTATTCTGAAGGTGCGTTGCTGAAAGTGGGTGACGAGATGATGCAGTGCGCACGCGACCCTAACGTCACGGGCACCAATCCGTTAATCTGGATCCGCCTCAAGCGGTGATTGCAGAGTGTGTAGGGGCACTGGCTGCCCCTAGTCGGATAGTAAGCGGATATAGCTTTCCAACAAGGGAATATCGGCGGGGGCTAGCGGGTAGTTTCTGGCCTGTTCGGGAGTAACCCAAGCAAATGCGCTATGGCAATGTAGCTGTAATTCCCCGCTAAAGGAGACAACCTGCCAAGCATGTAGCCGAATAATCCTCTCCTTTTGCGGCCACTGATTGCTGGCCAAAAAACTCCCCACTTTGGCGATAATGCCCAGCTCTTCCCTCAGTTCACGGGCGAGCGCCTGGGGCTGGCTCTCAGCCATTTCGACCTTACCGCCGGGAAACTCCCATAGGCCAGCCTGATCGCTGCTGCTATCGCGTTGAGCGAGCAGGATCTTGCCGTCTTGTTCGATAATGGCGGCAACGACATCAATGATTTTCATAGCTTGGATTCTATATCGCCCCGACGTGCATCGGGGCAGGGGGATTACAGTGCAAACTCGGCCCAGACGGGAGCATGGTCTGAGGGTTTTTCCATACCACGGATCTGATAATCAATGCCGGTGGCGGTACAGCGCGCAGCCAATGAGGTGTTAGCCAACAGTAGATCGATACGCAGACCACGGTTTTCATCGAAACCTCGCGAACGATAGTCAAACCACGAGAACTCATCGTTACGCTCAGGGTTGGCATGCCGGTAGGTATCTACCAGACCCCAGTCCAGCAGGCGGCCCATCCACTCACGCTCTTCCGGCAGGAAGGAGCATTTGCCGGTGCGCAGCCAACGTTTGCGGCTCTCTTCACCAATACCGATGTCCAGATCGGTTGGACTGATGTTCATATCGCCCATGATCAATACCTGCGACTCTGCCGGCAGTTGTTGCAGATAATTTTGCAGGTCTTGATAAAAGCGGGTTTTGGCTGGGAATTTGATCGGGTGGTCGCGGCTTTCTCCTTGCGGGAAGTAACCATTAATCACCGTCAATGTGCCTTGTGGCGTTGCCAGGTCGGCCATGATGATACGACGCTGCGCATCTTCTTCATCAGTAGGAAAACCACGGCGTACGGCAAGAGGTTCATCTTTAGTCAGCAACGCCACGCCGTAATGGCCTTTCTGCCCATGATAGAACACGTGATAGCCGTGTTGGCTGACTTCTTCCAGCGGGAACATATCGTCGTGGACTTTGGTTTCCTGCAGGCCGATCACATCCGGCTGATGCTGCTCGATAATTGCTGCCAACTGATGCGGACGTGCACGCAGTCCATTGATATTAAAAGAAACAAACTTCATGAGCGCTGCCGTTTTTATCCGAAAAAATGTGTTCAGATAGTAGCAGAGTTTGGCCGAAAATGTAACGCGGACCAGCGGCAGTATGCCGCTGGTGGCCAGGGATTATTTCGCCCAGCGGTCGTAATTCTGCGGTTGATAGTCATCAAACTGCTGGATTAAGGCTGCCGGAGAATCGCTGATATGCAGGGTCTTGAGATAATCATGTCGCATAAAGCCTTGATCGGCGACGTGCTGTAAAAACTGGCTTAGCGGGTGGTAAAAACCGTTAACATCCAGCAGCCCGACCGGCTTGCTGTGGTAACCGATTTGCCCCCAGGTCCAGATTTCGAACAGCTCTTCCAGCGTACCGATACCGCCAGGCAGGGCAATAAAGCCGTCGGCCAGTTCAGCCATCCGCGCTTTACGGGTGTGCATGTCAGGGACGATTTCCAATTCGGTCAGGCCACGGTGTGCCGTTTCGGCCTCGACCAATCGCTGGGGAATGATGCCTATTGCTTCGCCACCGGCCTCTAGCACCGCGTCCGCTACCACACCCATTAACCCTTTTTTACCACCGCCATACACCAGACGCCGCCCTTGGGTGGCAAGCAGATGACCTAATTGGCGGGCATGTTCGACATAGGCTGGATTATTACCCTCGCTGGCACCACAAAAGATACAAATGTTGTTACGCATGACTTTCCCTTGCTGCTTTTAACGAAGCCAGTGGTATAGCGAATTGTAGGGTTTAGTTCAAGGGGAATTGGTATTGCGATGGTGGTGGGAAGGATAACTTCGTAGGGATGAAACTAGGTAGTGTTTTATACCGCTACACCCAGGCTTGAGACAGGTGGGAGTCATTGCAGGTTAGCCGACCGTTGAGCGCATGGATGCGCGATTGCGAGCCCCCAGGGACGGGTTTACGGCGTGTCGGCGTTCTGCATGACTTCCACCTGTAGCACAATAAGGAGCAGCTATTTGGTTCGGTGGTACATGATGATTTGACGGAAATATTTAGTCTGTGAGGGGTATACAAGGATGGTGGTGGGGAGGATGACCGCGCAAGCGCGTTGTCCACTGCGTGGACTCGAACCTTGGTCGAAGCTTCTCATCCTCCCCTGCTCAGTGCTGTATGGGAATGAGATGATGATTTAAAACTGGGGAGGTATATAAGAGATGGTGGTGGGGAGGATGACCGCGCAAGCGCGTTGTCCACTGCGTGGACTCGAACCTTGGTCGAAGCTTCTCATCCTTCCCTGCTCAGGGCTGTATGGTAATGAGATGATGATTTAAAACTGGGGAGGTATATAAAGAGATGGTGGTGGGGGAAGGATTCGAACCTTCGAAGTCTGTGACGGCAGATTTACAGTCTGCTCCCTTTGGCCGCTCGGGAACCCCACCATGGTATTCATGGTTGCTAATTTTGAACAGAAAGTTGGCAAATTCTCTCTGGTACTACTGAAACAACTTTACTTTGAGTGATTCATGAGGCTTCAGATTTCTCTGTTTGCTCATTGCCATAAAATAATGGTGGTGGGGGAAGGATTCGAACCTTCGAAGTCTGTGACGGCAGATTTACAGTCTGCTCCCTTTGGCCGCTCGGGAACCCCACCATGATGCTCATGGTTCACTACTATTTACTGGGAATCGGCTAGATCCCTTTGTACTACATCATTGCTTGCGAAACGTCTGTCTCGGTAAGCGGGGCGCATCATATCAAATGAAGCGCTTGTGTAAAGCATTGAAATGCAGAAAATGAATTGTTTGTCGCTTTTTTATTCTCAGCGGTGCTTCCGTGAACGAAAGACACCGCTTTGTTAACCAATTACAAGATCACCGTGCGGTTACCGTAGACGAACACGCGTTGAGCCAGTACACGATACAGTGCGCGGCTAAGCACGTTTTTCTCCACGTCACGCCCGGCACGCATCATATCTTCTGCCGAATAGGTGTGATCGACATGAATAACGTCCTGCATAATGATTGGGCCTTCATCCAGGCTGTCGTTCACATAGTGCGCCGTTGCCCCGATGATCTTCACACCACGCTCATAAGCCTGGTGATAAGGGCGTGCACCGATAAAGGCTGGCAGGAACGAATGGTGAATATTGATCACCTGGTTTGGGTAATGCTGAACAAAAGCCGGGGTCAGCACGCGCATATACTTGGCCAAGACTACGTAATCAGGCTGATATTGGTCGATCTGCGCGATCATCTGTTGATCATGTTGCTCACGCGTCAGCCCTTCGTGGCTGACCAGATGGAACGGAATGTCAAAGCGTTCAACCAGCGTCTGCAACGTGGTGTGGTTGCCAATGACGGCGGCAATCTCAACGTCCAGGCCGCCATAGGCGCTTTTCATCAGCAGATCGCCCAGGCAGTGGGCTTCTTTGGTGACCAGCACCACAATACGGCGGCGGCCTGCGCTGTGCAGTTCGCGCTCCGAACCCTCTGGTAACGCGCCGTCCAGATCGGCCAACAGCGTCGTATCATTGAAGATCCCTTCCAGCTCGGTACGCATAAAGAAACGACCGGTGAGGTGATCGACAAACTCATTGTTCTGCACAATGTTCAATTCGTGCTTGTAACAAATGTTGGTGATCTTGGCGATCAGCCCTTTGGCATCGGGGCAGATGGTGCGTAAAATTTTTCTTTGTACGTTTTGCTGTGGCATGAGTGTGTCGATTCCGTCTGATTCTGAACCCGCAGGCTTATTGCCCGCAGCACTTTTTATATTTTTTGCCTGAACCGCAGGGGCAAACGGCATTTCTGCCCGGTTGAGGTTTGGTTCCGTCGATATAGTACCAGCGTTGTTCAAGACGAAGGAAGCGGGAACGCTCATGCATGGCACTCTCGCTTTCTCCATCGCGCGAACGGGCGATGAATTCCACGAACCCTTCATCGGCGCTATTGCCAGCGGTTTCCGCTACCACCGTCAGCCCAAGCCATTCGGTATCGCCAAAGCTGCTGCTGATGGCGCTGCGCCACTCTTCGGGGTTGCAGTCTGGGTGCCAGGTCGCAATTAGATAATCCACATCCCGTTTTACATAGGCGGAATATCTCGAACGCATTAATATGCCCGGCGACATAGCGTATTGAGTACCTGTTATATAGGGCGCACAGCAAGCGCTGTAGTCCTGCCCGCTGCCGCAGGGGCATAGCTCAGTCAAAATAACGCCTCTCAGTAGTTAGCTCGCACGATGTATAGCCGCGGCTAAAATCAATTTAACGCATATGTTACCTAACATCATTCGTTGATGACAATGTACCCTGCGATTGGGTTGAGTGAATTCACCGAGCAAAGGATAGGCAAAGCATGCGGAAAGTTAAAATCGGGTTGGCATTAGGGGCCGGTGCCGCCAAGGGGTGGGCGCATATCGGCGTGATTAACGCACTGCGTAAGCTGGGTATCGAAGCCGATATTGTTGCAGGATGTTCCGTGGGAGCACTGGTTGGGGCGGCGTTTGCCAGCTATCGGTTGCCAGCGATGGAGAAGTGGGTACGATCATTCAGCTACTGGGACGTAATCAGACTGATGGATCTGTCCTGGCAGCGCGGTGGTTTATTACGCGGTGAACGCGTATTTAACGTCGTTGGCCAAATACTGAAAATTAACGACTTTACCGACTGCTCATTGAAATTCGGTGCGGTGACCACCAACCTCAGTACCGGCCGTGAGCTGTGGATGACCAAAGGGGATATCCACCAGGCCATTCGTGCCTCCTGCAGCATGCCGGGTTTGTTGGCACCGGTCTGGTTTGACGGATATTGGTTGGTGGATGGTGCCTTGGTCAACCCGGTTCCTATTTCATTGGCCAGGGCGATGGGGGCAGACATCGTGATTGCCGTGGATTTGCAACATGACGCGCACCTGATGCAGCAGGATCTGTTTTCGGTACGCAATGATGCTCGCGAGCAGAGTGAAACAAGCATTAGCGATGCCAATAACTGGCGCGACCGCCTGCGGGAACGCATGAATAAAATGATGCTGAAGAAAACCACCTTCACCCCCACGGCGATGGAAATCATGAGCACCTCGATTCAGATGCTGGAGAATCGAGTGAAGCGAACCCGTATGGCCAGTGACCCGCCGGACGTACTGATCCAGCCGTATTGCCCACAGATATCTACCCTGGATTTCCATCGCGCCAGCGAGGCGATAGAGGCGGGCCGCTTGGCAGTCGAAAAACAGATAGATGTTTTGGCACCATTGATAAAAAATAAATGATTACCATTTGTTAGGGTGGAATGATGCTATTGGGCGTGTTTTCGACAGGCACAAGTGCTCATTATGAGCCACTATTACAACATCAAAAGGGAAGAGGCTGGGTCGATGGCATTACCACTGATAAGCAAGCGCATCTTAATCGTTGAGGACGAACAGGTTTTCCGTTCTGTGCTTGTAGGTTATCTTGCATCCTTGGGAGCACAAACCAGCGAGGCGGCCAATGGCCTTGTGGCGTTGAGTGCGGTTGAAGAGTTCGCTCCCGATCTCATCCTGTGCGATCTCGCCATGCCGGAAATGGACGGCATCGAGTTTGTTGAGCATCTGCGCTTGCAAGGGATAAAGATCCCGGTATTGGTGATCTCGGCGACCGATAAAATGGCGGATATCGCCAAGGTGCTGCGGCTCGGCGTTCAGGATGTGCTGCTGAAACCGTTGAGCGATCTCAATCGGCTGCGCGAAGCGGTACTGGCTTGCCTCTATCCTAATATGTTTACTTCGCAGGCGATCGAAGAGGCTGAGCTGTTTCAGGATTGGCAGGCATTAAGCCAAAACCCCTCCGAGGCCGTGAGATTACTCAAGCAGTTACAGCCACCCGTGCAGCAGTCTATTGCCGGTTGCCGTATTAATTATCGGCAATTAACCACCAGCGAAAATCCGGGGTTGGTGCTGGATATCGCGGCGCTATCGGATAAAGACCTGGCGTTTTATTGCCTGGATGTCACCCGTGCGGGAGATAATGGCGTGATGGCTGCCTTGCTGTTGCGTGCTTTATTCAACGGCTTACTACAAGATCATTTAGCCAATCAACAGCATCGCCTGCCGCAAATGTCTGCATTGTTAAAACAAGTTAACCAATTATTGCGCCAAGGCAAGTTGGAAGGCCAATTTCCGCTGTTGGTGGGCTATTATCATGCCGAATATAAGAATCTGGTGCTGGCCTCTGCCGGTTTGCATGCCAATGTAAATACAGGGGATAACCTGATTCAATTAAGTAATGGCGTCCCCTTGGGCACGCTTGGCACCACTTACATGAATCAAATAAGCCAACGCTGTGATGCCTGGCAGTGCCAAGTCTGGGGGAGCGGCGGTCGGTTACGTCTGATGCTGAGTGCTGAATAAATCATCAATGGAACTCCAGCAATTGCCTCTGCCTATTCTCCATTAACGTCGTTTCCATAGGTAGTTGTCTTAATTTATTGCTATTTGAGCTTGGGGTAATACTCAGCGGATTTAAGCTGGTATACTTTGCGGGTTTTTCGTATGGCGGAGTAAGTGCGCAATTTGAGAGCGAAAAGAGAGCTACTTAGAAAGATCGTCAGGACTTCAGTAGCCATTTGCGGGTGATAAGCTCGTTGGTGAGCTCTTTGACCCATAGCGTGTCGAGACGAAAAGACCACCCAACACGGGTAAAGAATTGTTGGTTTGGCTGCGGCCTAGGGCGGCGGACAAACAGAAGTAGCTTGATAACTTTTTGTTAAATTTGAAAATTAGGACTTCCCGATGAAAGTAACCGTTTTCGGTATTGGCTATGTTGGCCTGGTACAGGCAGCCGTGTTGGCTGACGTGGGTCATGATGTCATGTGTATCGACATCGATGAACAGAAGGTCGAAAACCTCAAAAAAGGCAATATTCCGATCTTTGAACCGGGCCTGACCTCGTTGGTACAGCAAAACTATGAAGCCGGTCGTCTACATTTCACTACCGATGCAAAAGCCGGTGTTGCTCATGGCGCTATCCAGTTTATCGCCGTGGGAACGCCACCGGACGAAGATGGTTCTGCCGATCTGAAATATGTCACCGCCGTGGCACGCACCATCGCCGAACATATGACAGACCGCAAAGTGGTGATCGATAAGTCAACCGTACCGGTAGGTACCGCTGATAAAGTTCGTGAAGTGATGACCGAAACGCTGCGCAAGCGCGGCAGCGACTTGGCGTTTGATGTCGTCTCCAACCCAGAGTTCCTCAAGGAAGGGGCCGCTGTTGCCGATTGTATGCGCCCTGAGCGTATTGTGTTGGGCACAGACAACAAAGACGTCATTGAGCCGTTGCGTGAGCTGTATGAGCCGTTCAACCGTAATCACGACCGCATGATCCTGATGGATATCCGCAGCGCAGAGCTGACCAAATATGCCGCCAACTGCATGCTGGCGACCAAAATCAGCTTTATGAACGAAATCTCCAATCTGGCAGAGATGCTGGGTGCGGACATTGAAAAAGTGCGTCAGGGGATCGGTTCGGATTCACGTATTGGCTATCACTTCATTTATCCAGGCTGTGGCTACGGCGGCTCCTGCTTCCCGAAAGACGTTCAGGCGTTAATCCGCACCGCAGAACATATCGGTTATCAACCGAAACTGTTGCAAGCGGTAGAGCAGGTGAACAACCAGCAGAAATATAAGCTGACCCAGTTCATCAAGCATCATTTTGCTGATGATATAAAAGGGAAAACCTTCGCGCTGTGGGGCCTAGCGTTTAAACCTAATACTGACGATATGCGTGAAGCTTCAAGCCGCGTGCTGATGGAAACCTTGTGGGAGTTAGGCGCCAGCGTGCAAGCCTATGACCCGGAAGCCATGGCTGAAGCGCAGCGTATCTATGGGCAACGTGCCGATCTGAAACTGATGGGTACCAAGGAGGCGGCGTTACAGGGAGCCGATGCGTTGGTGATCTGTACCGAATGGCAGAATTTCCGTGCTCCGGATTTTGATGCGATTAAGTCAGCCTTGAAGCAGCCTGTCATTTTTGATGGCCGTAACCTGTATGATCCAGAACGACTGCAAGCTCGCGGTTTTACTTATTATGGTATTGGTCGTGGCGCATCGATTAAGCCGGTCATTTAAGAGGTGAGCATGAAATTCCTGGTTACAGGCGCTGCAGGGTTTATTGGTTATCACGTAACGGAGCGCCTGCTAGCCATGGGGTATCAGGTTGTCGGTATCGACAACCTGAATGATTATTACGCTGTCAGCCTGAAACAGGCACGGCTCGACATGCTGGCTAATCAGCCAGCATTTCAGTTTATCAAACTGGATTTGGCCGATCGCAATGGAATTGCCGAGCTGTTCGCTGAACATCAGTTTGAGCGGGTCATTCACCTCGGCGCCCAGGCCGGGGTGCGTTATTCGCTGGATCACCCTTTGGCTTATGCGGATTCTAACCTGATTGGCCATTTGAACATTCTTGAAGGGTGTCGGCATAATAAGGTTGGGCATTTGCTGTACGCGTCCTCCAGCTCGGTTTATGGCCTGAATCGCAAGCTACCGTTTTCGACGGATGACTCTGTCGATCACCCAATATCCCTGTATGCTGCGACGAAAAAAGCCAATGAGCTTATGTCGCACAGCTATTCGCATTTATATGGTCTGCCAACCACTGGCCTGCGCTTTTTCACCGTATATGGCCCTTGGGGGCGTCCTGACATGGCGCTGTTTAAATTCACCAAGGCGATATTGGCCGGTGAGAGCATTGATGTATATAACCACGGTGAGATGCATCGTGATTTTACTTACATTGATGATATTGCCGAGGCGGTAGTGCGCTTGCAGGCCATTGTTCCTCAACCCAATGCCAATTGGACGGTGGAACAAGGGTCTCCAGCCAGCAGTTCTGCGCCTTACCATGTCTATAATATCGGCAATAGTAGCCCTATTAAGTTAATGGAATATATTCATGCCCTGGAGGCTGCGTTAGGTATCACGGCGCGCAAAAATATGCTGCCGATGCAGCCTGGTGACGTTTTGGATACCAGCGCGGATACCGAGGAGCTGTACCAGACTATCGCGTTTAAACCTGAGACTAGCGTTGATGAAGGGGTTAAACGGTTTGTTGATTGGTATCGGGCGTTTTATAACGTTCAGTAACCGAACGATAGAAGGGTAGAATAAAGGGGCTTTGGCCCCTTTTTCTTTTCCTGTACATGAGAATTTTGCTAGTCAACCGGAATAACTCGTGTGAAGGTCAGGGGGATTACCGTGGCTGCAAAGCAAAAAGGCTCCCATAGGGAGCCTTTTGAAGGTAACTAAAATGCTATTACAGCAGGAAATCGTCCAGAGATTTGCCTTGCTCTTCGATAGCTTTTTTAATCACGGCTGGAGTACGGCCCTGGCCAGTCCAGGTTTTCATTTCGCCGTTTTCGTCTTTATACTGGTATTTAGCTGGGCGTGCAGCACGCTTTGCTTTACCAGCGGCTTTGGTAGCAGCCATAGTTTGCAGCAGTTCGTTTGGATCAATACCGTCTGCAATCAGCATTTCGCGGTATTGTTGCAGTTTACGAGTGCGCTCTTCAATTTCTGCTTGAGCCTGGCTGTCTTCTTCGCGGCGTTCGTTAACAACAACTTCCAGCTTCTCCAGCATCTCTTCCAGTGTTTCCAGGCTGCATTCTCTTGCCTGTGCACGTAGAGTACGGATGTTGTTCAAAATCTTCAATGCTTCGCTCATTGTTCTAGCTCTCAAATTATATTGGTGGGGGGGCGTGACGATAATAATAGAGTGCTCCTTTCTTTTCTGCAATAGCCAAATTGAAAGAGTGACTAAATTTATCTTTAAAAAACCGATATTGAGAACTGTCCGACTAATAACATAGGGGGATCAGGCTTTAATCCCCCCTGGTTTTTATGCCAAATTGTCCAACCGGATGGCATAATCGCCGAGCTTAAAGTCATTTTGGTCCGCTCGTCATAATTATGCTCTATAACAGTATCGGGAAGGATTTGTGTCCATAATCACTTCCCCAAAAGGACTAGTACTGTAAAGAATGGGGGTATAGCGGTAAACAGCCTGACAGGAGAGAGTAAGTTGTTAAGCGTTCCAATTAACCGGGTAGTCATCGCTCAAAACACATTTAATTGCATTGTTGGCGGGAGGGACTGGGCAGGCTGTTTGCTCGCTGGCAGGACATATCCGTTTGAGCATTAATGAATTTAGTTAATCATTAACAAAAATTAATTGTGCTTGATAAACCACAGTAATCTGTAAATAGATGTAAAAGTGTCCGTTGCGCGTGTAAAATGTTTCACATGAAACTTGGCTTATGGCTATTTTCTTAGGTCAAGATAATGTCAGCCCGCTTGCTGAGTCTGACCAGGGTCTATGCTACACTGTCAACCTGCACCTTCCGACAGTATATACCCGTCGTCTTTCAGGCCGCAGCGTTGTTAACCGCAACAGAGACTCATCAACCGGGGGCGAATATATTCTCCCTTATTGGCAAGGGCGCAGTGAAGCGCGCCAGCTAGACCAGATGATGAGTCAGCGGGGGGCTCAGCTACAACCAGAAAGTCTTAGGGTATATATTTTAAACCATTGGAGTCGCGGCCACATGGCTCAGCTTTATTTTTATTATTCCGCTATGAACGCGGGGAAATCGACGGCACTGTTACAATCTTCATATAATTATCAAGAACGTGGTATGCGCACGCTGGTGTTCACCGCGGAAATCGACCACCGCTTCGGCGTGGGCAAAGTGAGTTCGCGGATTGGGTTGTCGTCGCAGGCACAGCTTTATAATAACGCCACCCAGCTGTATGCCATGATTAATCAGGAACATCAGCAGCAGCCCGTGCATTGCGTGCTGGTGGATGAGAGCCAGTTTCTGACCAAAGAGCAGGTTGAAGAACTTTGCGAGGTGGTCGACCAACTGGATATTCCTGTGCTGTGTTATGGCTTACGTACGGATTTTCTTGGGGAACTGTTTGTTGGCAGCCATCATCTGCTTGCCTGGGCCGATAAACTGGTCGAACTGAAGACCATTTGTCATTGCGGGCGTAAGGCCAATATGGTGCTACGCCTGGGGGACGATGGCAAGGCGATGCATATGGGGGAGCAGGTGGTGATCGGGGGTAACGAAAGCTATGTTTCGGTATGCCGCAAACACTACAAGGAAGCGATCAAGACCCCAGAGTGATATTGCGCCAGAAGCGCCGCAGAAGGCCTATGCGGCGTTTTTGAATGCCGACCTGTGGGGTAGGGTAGTATCGTTGTCAAAATCGTGTGGTGCTCATTGGGAACAATTTGTCTCACGCATAAAAAAACCCGCCTTTCGGCGGGTTTTGACCATTCAGAGAACGGTTATTTCTTGGACTTTTTTTCCGCTTTGGCTGCAACTGGTGCCGCAACTACCGCCTCTTCTTCAGTCGCTTCGCTGAATTCGCGACCGTAGAAGGTATCCATCAAGATTTGCTTGAGTTCGGCAATCAGCGGATAACGTGGGTTAGCACCGGTACATTGGTCATCAAACGCATCTTCAGACAGTTTGTCGACCTTGGCCAGGAAGTCGGCTTCCTGTACGCCAGCTTCGCGGATCGAGGTTGGAATACCCAGCTCTGCCTTGATTTCGTCCAGCCATTTCAGCAGTTTTTCGATCTTCTGCGCGGTACGGTCACCGGCAGCGCTCAGGCCGAGGTGGTCTGCGATTTCCGCGTAGCGACGACGAGCCTGAGGGCGGTCATACTGGCTGAAGGCGGTCTGCTTGGTCGGGTTGTCGTTGGCGTTATAACGAATAACGTTAGAGATCAACATGGCGTTAGCCAGGCCGTGCGGGATGTGGAACTCAGAACCCAGTTTGTGGGCCATTGAGTGACAGACACCCAGGAAGGCGTTGGCAAACGCGATACCGGCGATGGTAGCGGCGTTGTGTACACGCTCACGAGCAACCGGGTTTTTCGCCCCTTCGTGATAGCTGGCTGGCAGATATTCTTTCAGCAGTTTCAGCGCTTGCAGCGCCTGGCCGTCGGAATATTCGTTAGCCAGTACGGAAACGTAGGCTTCCAGGGCGTGAGTGACCGCATCCAGCCCGCCGAAGGCGCACAGGGATTTAGGCATGTTCATCACCAGGTTGGCATCGACAATCGCCATGTCCGGGGTCAGAGCATAGTCAGCCAGTGGGTATTTCTGGCCGGTGGCGTCATCGGTTACTACCGCAAACGGCGTGACTTCTGAACCGGTACCTGAAGTGGTTGTGACGGCGATCATTTTCGCTTTCACGCCCATTTTCGGGAACTTGTAGATACGCTTACGGATGTCCATAAAGCGCAGCGCCAGATCTTCGAAGTGGGTTTCAGGATGTTCGTACAGCACCCACATGATTTTCGCGGCGTCCATTGGTGAACCACCACCCAGCGCGATGATCACGTCTGGTTTGAAGGAGTTCATCTGCTCGGCACCTTTACGTACGATGCTCAGCGTTGGGTCAGCTTCAACCTCAAAGAACACTTCAGTTTCAATACCGTGCGATTTCAGAACCTTGGTGATCTGATCGGCATAGCCGTTATTGAACAGGTAGCGGTCGGTAACGATGAAGGCACGTTTTGCCCCGTCGGTAGCCACTTCTTCCAGCGCGATTGGCAGTGAGCCACGGCGGAAGTAGATTGATTTCGGAAGTTTGTGCCACAACATGTTTTCTGCTCGCTTCGCTACAGTTTTCTTGTTGATCAAATGTTTTGGACCGACGTTTTCAGAGATGGAGTTACCCCCCCAGGAACCGCAGCCCAACGTCAGTGACGGAGCGAGTTTAAAGTTGTACAGGTCACCGATACCCCCCTGAGAAGCCGGGGTGTTGATCAGAATACGTGCGGTTTTCATTTTGTCGCCAAAATATTCCACGCGTGCAGTCTGGTTGTCTTGATCGGTGTACAGACAAGAGGTGTGACCGATACCGCCCATGGCGACCAGTTTCTCGGCTTTGCTGACGGCGTCTTCAAAGTCCTTGGCCCGGTACATCGCCAGGGTAGGTGACAGTTTTTCGTGAGCAAACGGCTCAGATTCGTCAACCAGTTTCACTTCACCAATCAGGATTTTGGTGTTGGCTGGCACTTTGATACCGGCCATTTCAGCGATTTTTGGTGCAGACTGGCCAACGATAGCGGCGTTGAGGCCACCGTTTTTCAGGATGATGTCCTGAACGGCTTTCAGCTCTTTGCCCTGCAGCATGTAGCCGCCGTGGGAAGCGAAGCGTGCGCGCACTGCATCGTATGCGGAATCCACCACAATCACGGACTGTTCAGACGCACAGATCACACCGCTGTCGAAGGTTTTTGACATCAGGATAGAAGCAACAACGCGTTTGATGTCGGCAGTTTCATCGACGACAACTGGAGTGTTACCGGCACCAACACCGATAGCGGGTTTACCAGAGCTGTAAGCGGCTTTAACCATGCCTGGGCCACCGGTTGCCAGGATCAGGTTGATGTCTGGGTGATGCATCAGCTGATTGGACAGTTCCACCGTTGGCTGGTCGATCCAACCGACGATGTCTTTCGGCGCGCCAGCAGCAATGGCAGCCTGCAACACGATATCAGCGGCTTTGTTGGTGGCGTTCTTGGCACGTGGGTGCGGAGAGAAGATAATGCCGTTACGGGTTTTCAGGCTGATCAGCGCTTTGAAGATCGCGGTAGAAGTTGGGTTGGTGGTTGGCACGATACCGCAAATCAGGCCAATTGGCTCTGCAATGGTGATGGTACCGAAAGTGTCGTCTTCGGAGAGGATCCCGCAGGTTTTTTCGTCTTTATAGGCGTTATAGATGTATTCGGAAGCGAAGTGGTTTTTGATGACTTTGTCTTCAACGATACCCATGCCTGATTCTTCAACGGCCATTTTAGCCAGAGGAATACGGGCATCTGCGGCGGCGAGGGCAGCGGCGCGGAAGATCTTATCAACTTGCTCTTGTGAGAAGTTGGCATACTCGCGCTGGGCTTTTTTGACACGTGCAACTAGCTCGTTCAATTCAGCGACATTCGTTACAGCCATGATGCTCTCCTGATAAATGTTAAACTCTTTCAGTAAATAAGCCGTTCGAGGAACTAGTATAGACATCTGTCAGGAAGGCGTCTGTTAGATCATGAGACTTTTCCCGCAGTTAGCGACCCATACTGCTGATTTACTTAAAGAGCTTTACCAAGTGCAAGTTGGTAGTAGGCAAGCGAGACGGAAATCGGTATCCATACCTCGTACTCCCTTTTGACTACGACTAAGAGCTTAACTATTCCTGAGTAGATATTTCGTGATGTACATCATAAAAATCGCAAGCTGACACCTTTCAGCTGGTGTTTGTTGAGAGTAATTATCAACAAGGTGCTTGACGATGACGCGATGATACTTGATAACAGCATGCAACACACAAAGCATTAACAATAGCGAATTGTTTTGTAACATTCTGTTGGGGTAGGGAAAAATGCTGGTCGAGTGGATGGATTAGCTGGCGCAATTCCATTACATTAGCGCGCATCGGCAGTGTCTCTTTATACAGCTATTTATGCGGAGTTTTTCGTGGGCCAATCTCTGTTGGATTTTTCCGGCTACATCAAGTTCTTTGTCGGCCTGTTTGCGCTGGTCAACCCGGTAGGTATTCTGCCGGTGTTTATCAGTATGACCAGCTATCAGGCCGAGGTCGGGCGTAACAAAACCAACCTGACGGCTAACCTGTCGGTGGCGATTATTTTGTGGACCTCGCTGTTCCTGGGCGAGGGTATATTGCGTATGTTTGGTATCTCCATCGATTCTTTCCGTATTGCTGGTGGCATTCTGGTGGTGACCATCGCCATGTCGATGATCAGCGGCAAGCTGGGTGAAGACAAACAGAACAAGCAGGAAAAGTCAGAGAGCGCGATCCGTGAAAGCATCGGGGTTGTTCCCTTGGCTCTGCCGCTGATGGCCGGGCCGGGTGCTATCAGTTCCACCATTGTCTGGAGCTCTCGTTACCACAGCTGGCAGAACCTGTTAGGTTTTACCGTGGCGATCGCCTTGTTCGCTTTCTGTTGTTGGCTATTGTTCCGGGCAGCTCCGCTGCTGGTGCGTCTGCTGGGGCAAACCGGCATCAACGTCATTACCCGTATCATGGGGTTATTGTTGATGGCGCTGGGGATCGAATTTATTGTCACCGGCATCAAAGCCATTTTTCCTGGGTTGTTATAACCTTAATAAAGCCGCGGATAATCCTGTTTGCGGCTTAAGTTATTTTTAATTTTTCAAATTATCCCAGCTGATGCATTATTAAAGTGCATCAGCTGCCTGCTTTTTATTCTATTGCCCCACCCTGTGGCACAAATCTCACTTTATCGGTTGATAAAGCACCAAGATGTTATTTTCTCCACTTTTAAAAACCGCGTGACGGGGTTTTTGTCTCCCTATGGGTAAAATTGTTGTTAATTTAATCACATCATTCTGTAGGGCTTGTCTCCGTTTCACACAGGTGTTATTAGTGATTAACCACGGATAGGCAGGTGTTTATTCTCTGAACGGCATTTTTGTTAACTGAATGTTTCTTTTGAGTGGTTTTTTTCATCCGTGAAGAAAAGGTTAAAAATGAAGCTGTTACTTATCCAGTAAAATCATGGTGTTAATCGGTTTTCGGGCAGGTAGGAAGGCTAGGTGTCTGTAGGGCCATGGGATAATAAAAGAGAAATGCTTAACATTTCTGTAAAAATTATTAGCTATGAATTTTTGCTTCTGCTAATTTCCGAGCAACTCGTTGGAAAGAAAAATCTTATCTTTGGCGCGCCAAGTAGGAATGATTTTTGCTGGTATCCGTATATTTAGCCCGCTTGATAACTATTTCACAATTATTGCTTAGCCGTGAAAAGGAGCCTGTAGTATGCCGCAAACCACGAAGCATCAACCGTTGGCCGTTATCATCGCCGCCGTGTTGGGGATGAGCGCCAGCCAAAACCTGCAGGCCGTTGAGGTTCCGGCCGGGGTGCAATTGGCACCACTGCAGCGCATGGTGATCAACAACGGTTCAGAAGTCGCTTCATTGGATCCGCATAAGGTCGAAGGAACGCCTGAAAGCAATATTATCCTCAACCTGCTTGAAGGGTTGGTCAGCACCGATGCCAATGGTCATCTGGCCCCTGCAGTGGCGGAAAACTGGGAAAATACCGATTACCAGACGTGGACCTTCCACCTGCGTCCAGGGGCGGTATGGAGTGATGGCTCTCCGGTGACCGCACAGGATTTCGTATACAGCTGGCAGCGGCTGGCGGATCCCAAGACCGGTTCCCCTTATGCCAGCTATCTGCAATACGCCCGAATTGAGAATATTGACGCTATTCTTGCCGGTAAAAAACCGCCTGAATCGCTTGGCGTAAGCGCCATTGATGATAAAACGTTGAGGGTGACGCTCAGCGAGCCGGTGCCCTATTTTGTCAGCATGCTGTCCCATACCTCAATGAAACCGGTGAAACAGTCCGTGGTTGAGAAATTTGGCGATAAGTGGACACTGCCACAAAACTACGTGGGCAACGGGGCATATCGCTTATCCGAGTGGGTCGTCAATGAACACATCATGCTCGAACGCAGCCCGAGCTACTGGAATAACAGCAAGACGGTAATCGAGCAGGCCACGTTCCTGCCGTTGTCTTCAGAAGTCAGCGATATTAACCGCTACCGCAGCGGTGAAATCGATATTACCAATAGTGCCATCCCGCCGAATCTGTATGCCAAAATGAAGCGTGAGATCCCGGAACAGTTGCACGTTAACCCTTACCTGTGCACCTTCTATTACGAGATCAACAATCAGCGTGCGCCGTTTACCGACGAGCGCGTACGTGCGGCAGTCAAGTTGACGCTGGATCGCGACATTATTGCCAACAAGATCATGGGCCAGGGCCAAATCCCGGCCTACAGCTTTACGCCAACCTTTACCGAGGGGGGCAACTTCAGCCAGCCAGAATGGGCTGGGTGGACGCAGGAAAAACGCAACGAAGAAGCGAAGAAACTGCTGGCGCAGGCCGGGTTCACCGCTGAGAAACCGCTCAAGTTTACCTTGTTGTACAACACCTCCGATCAAAATAAACAGCAGGCCATCGCTGCTGCCTCAATGTGGAAGAAGAACCTCGGCGCACAGGTCACATTGCAAAATCAGGAATGGAAAACCTCGCTGCAGAGCCGCCATGAAGGGCAGTTTGATGTGGCTCGTGCCACCTGGTGCGGCGATTACAATGAACCGAGCGCGTTTCTGAATATGCTGCTTTCCAACAGCAGCAATAACACCTTCTTCTATAAAAGCCCGGCGTTCGATGCGCTGATGGCCAGCACCCTGCAAGCACCGGACGCCGCTGCACGAGGGGCGATTTATCAGCAGGCGGAGACCTTGCTGGACAAAGATTCTGCGTTGGTCCCGGTTTATTATCGGGTCAGTGCGCGGCTGGTCAAACCTACGGTTGGCGGTTTCACCGGCAAAGATCCGCAAGACTATATCGATCTGAAAAACTTTTACATCATCAAACAGTAATGAAGGGTGTTACCGGCGGTGATAGCAGCCGGTAATACACAGGAAAGGCAGCGTCGTTTCGTTCCACGACGTCCAGCCAAAGCAACCCCCGGTTAACGGGCAACGCAGCTCCCACGACGGAGTTGTGATAATAAAAACTGGAGTTTAACCACATGACCAACATCACGAAGAAGTCCCTGCTGGCAGCAGGCATTATTGCGGCGCTAGGCTTGACGGTGGCAGGAACTGCTTTTGCGGCCGATGTGCCAGCGGGCGTTCAGCTGGCAGACAAGCAGGAAATCGTCAAGAACAACGGTTCCGAAGTACAATCCCTTGACCCGCACAAGATCGAAGGCGTGCCTGAAAACAACGTCACTCGCGATCTGATTGAAGGTCTGGCAAATAACAGCCTGGACGGTTCAGTGGTGCCGGGTGTCGCAGAAAGCTGGGATAACAAAGATTTTAAAGTGTGGACCTTCCACCTGCGTAAAGACGCCAAATGGTCGAACGGTGAGCCGGTAACGGCACAAGATTTCGTGTATAGCTGGCAGCGTTTGGTTGACCCGAAAACCGCCTCACCTTATGCCAGCTATCTGCAATATGCTCATGTAGAAAACGTGGATGACATCATCGCGGGTAAGAAAGACAAATCGACGTTGGGCGTCAAGGCCATCGACGATCATACCTTCCAGGTAACGCTGACCGAGCCGGTGCCGTATCTGGTAGAAATGACTCCGCACTACGCCATGAAGCCGGTGAATAAAGAAGCGGTAGAGAAGTTTGGTGAGAAGTGGACCTTGCCACAGAACTACGTCAGCAACGGCGCGTACAAGCTGAAAGACTGGGTAGTTAACGAACGTATCGTGCTGGAACGTAACCCGCAATACTGGGATAACGCCAAAACCGTCATTAATAAAGTCACCTTCTTGCCGATCGCGTCAGAAGTCACCGACGTCAACCGCTATCGCACCGGCGAAATCGACATGACCTATAACAACATGCCGATCGAACTGTTCCAGAAGCTGAAGAAAGAGATCCCGAACGAAGTGCACGTCGATCCTTACCTGTGTACTTATTACTACGAAATCAACAACCAGAAAGCCCCGTTCACCGATGCTCGCGTACGTGAAGCGCTGAAGCTGGGGATGGATCGCGATATCATCGTCAACAAGGTGAAGAACCAGGGCGACCTGCCAGCTTACAGCTTTACTCCTCCTTACACCGATGGTGCCAAGTTGACCCCGCCAGAATGGTTTGGCTGGACGCAGGAAAAGCGTAACGAAGAAGCCAAGAAGCTGCTGGCCGAAGCCGGTTATGGCCCTGGTAAACCGCTGACCTTCTCACTGTTGTACAACACCTCCGATCTGCACAAGAAACTGGCCATTGCCGCTGCGTCTATCTGGAAGAAAAACCTGGGCGTGGACGTGAAGTTGGTGAACCAGGAGTGGAAAACCTTCCTGGATACACGCCATCAGGGCACCTATGACGTGTCACGTGCTGGCTGGTGTGCGGACTACAACGAACCAAGCTCCTTCCTGAACATGATGCTGTCCGACAGCAGCAGTAACACCCCGCACTATAAGAGCGCAGAATTCGACAAGCTGATGGGCAACGTCTTGACGGCGAAAACCAAAGAAGAGCGTGCCGATCTGTATCAGAAAGCCGAAGTTCAGCTGGATAAAGACTCTGCCATCGTTCCGCTTTATTACTATGTGAATGCTCGCCTGGTGAAACCTTACGTGGGTGGTTACTCAGGCAAAGATCCACTGGATAACGTTTACGACAAAAACCTGTACATCATCAAACATTGATGCGGCAAGGGCTGGCGGCACAGGTCGCCGGCCCATTTCAAGACAATAAGCCGTTATCAGGCTGAAGCACAGGGCTAGGGCAATGCTTAAATTTATCTTTCGTCGCCTGTTAGAGGCGATCCCGACACTATTTATACTTATTACCATCTCTTTCTTTATGATGCGCCTCGCACCCGGCAGCCCGTTTACCGGTGAGCGTGCGCTGCCACCCGAAGTGTTGGCCAACATTGAAGCCAAATATCACCTTAACGATCCGATCTGGAAACAATACGGACACTATTTGGTGCAGCTGTCGCAGGGCGATTTTGGCCCTTCATTCAAATACAAAGATTATTCGGTTAATGACCTGGTCAAGGCTTCGTTTCCCGTTTCAGCCAAACTGGGTTTTGCCGCTTTTGTTCTGGCGGTGGTGCTGGGGGTGAGCGCTGGGGTTATTGCCGCGTTGAATCAGAATACCAAGTGGGACTATACGGTGATGGGGTTCGCCATGACCGGTGTGGTGATCCCCAGCTTTGTCGTGGCCCCTTTACTGGTGCTGATTTTCGCCATTACCTTGAAGTGGTTGCCCGGTGGAGGCTGGAACGGTGGGGCGCTGAAGTTCATGATCCTGCCGATGGTGGCGCTGTCTTTGGCCTATATCGCCAGCATCGCGCGTATCACCCGTGGCTCGATGATTGAGGTGCTGCACTCCAACTTTATCCGTACCGCCCGTGCCAAAGGTTTGCCGATGCGCCGCATCATTCTGCGTCACGCATTAAAACCCGCGCTGCTGCCGGTGCTGTCGTATATGGGGCCAGCGTTTGTTGGGATTATCACCGGTTCGATGGTGATTGAGACTATTTACGGCCTGCCAGGAATTGGTCAACTGTTCGTTAACGGTGCATTGAACCGTGACTATTCGCTGGTGTTGAGCCTGACCATTCTGGTCGGCGGCTTGACCATCCTGTTTAACGCGATCGTCGACGTGCTATATGCCGTGATCGATCCGAAAATCCGTTACTAAGCTGGAGCACGCAAGATGTTGACGAAAAAGAACAGCGAAGCTCTGGAAAACTTCAGCGAACAGCTGGAAGTTGAAGGGCGCAGTCTTTGGCAGGACGCTCGCCGCCGCTTTATGCACAACCGTGCGGCGGTGACCAGCCTGTTTGTGTTAGCGCTGATCACCCTGTTTGTGATCTGTGCCCCCTGGCTGTCGCAGTTTGCTTATGATGACACCGATTGGGCCATGATGTCTGCCGCGCCTAACCTGGAGTCCGGGCACTATTTCGGTACCGATTCCTCAGGGCGTGACCTGCTGGTGCGCGTGGCCATTGGTGGGCGTATCTCGCTGATGGTGGGGGTTGCTGCGGCGCTGGTGGCCGTGGTATTGGGCACCTTGTACGGTTCACTTTCTGGCTATCTGGGCGGCAAGACCGACTCGGTGATGATGCGTTTGCTGGAGATCCTGAACTCCTTCCCGTTTATGTTCTTTGTGATCCTGCTGGTGACCTTCTTTGGGCAAAACATCCTGCTGATCTTTGTGGCGATCGGCATGGTGTCGTGGCTGGATATGGCGCGTATTGTGCGCGGGCAGACGCTCAGCCTGAAACGTAAAGAGTTTATCGAAGCAGCGCTGGTGTGCGGCGTATCGACTCGCAATATCGTCCTGCGGCATATCGTGCCAAATGTACTGGGCGTGGTGGTGGTATACGCCTCGCTGCTGGTGCCGAGCATGATCCTGTTTGAATCCTTCCTCAGCTTCCTGGGGCTAGGTACTCAGGAGCCGTTGAGCAGTTGGGGCGCATTGTTGAGCGATGGCGCCAACTCAATGGAAGTATCACCGTGGTTGCTGCTGTTCCCAGCCTGTTTCCTGGTTATCACTCTGTTTTGTTTCAACTTTATCGGCGATGGCCTGCGTGATGCCCTCGACCCGAAAGATCGTTAAGGAGTGCAACCATGAGCATTAATTCTCAACCACAAGACGGACTGCTGCTGGACGTCAAAGATCTGCGTGTGACGTTCGGTACGCCAGACGGCGATGTTACCGCGGTGAACGATCTCAATTTCGATCTGCGCGCGGGTGAAACCCTGGGCATCGTCGGGGAGTCGGGTTCCGGCAAGTCACAGACGGCATTTGCGTTGATGGGCCTGCTGGCCAGCAATGGCCGCATCGGTGGCTCGGCAAAATTCAACGGCCGTGAAATTCTCAACCTGCCAGAAAGCCAGCTCAACAAGCTGCGGGCCGAAGAGATCTCGATGATCTTCCAGGACCCGATGACTTCATTGAACCCTTATATGCGGGTTGGTGAGCAGCTGATGGAAGTGCTGATGCTGCATAAAAAAATGAGCAAAAGCGAGGCGTTTGAAGAATCGGTACGCATGCTGGATGCGGTCAAAATGCCGGAAGCCCGTAAGCGTATGCGGATGTATCCGCATGAGTTCTCCGGCGGGATGCGCCAGCGCGTGATGATCGCCATGGCGTTACTGTGTCGGCCAAAACTGCTGATTGCCGATGAGCCAACCACCGCGCTGGACGTTACCGTGCAGGCACAGATCATGACGCTGCTTAACGAACTGAAGCGTGAGTTCAATACGGCGATCATCATGATCACCCATGATTTGGGCGTGGTTGCCGGGATCTGTAACAAGGTTTTGGTGATGTATGCTGGCCGCACCATGGAATACGGTAGCGCCCGCGATGTGTTTTATCATCCGAGCCACCCATATTCTATCGGGCTGCTTAACGCGGTGCCGCGTCTGGATGCTGAAGGTGAAGCGTTGATGACCATCCCCGGTAATCCGCCGAACCTGCTGCGTTTGCCGAAAGGCTGTCCGTTCCAGCCGCGTTGTCCGCATGCGATGGAGCAGTGCGCGAGTGCTCCGCCATTGGAGCAGTTTGGTGAGGGGCGCCTGCGCGCCTGTTTCAAGCCGGTGGAGGCGTTGGTATGACCGCAACCGATAAAAGAGTGCTGCTGGAAGTCGCAGACCTGAAAGTTCACTTCGATATTCATGATGACAAGCAGTGGTTCTGGCAGGCACCGAAAACCCTGAAGGCGGTTGACGGTGTCACCGTGCGCCTGTTTGAAGGCGAAACGCTAGGGGTGGTAGGGGAGTCAGGCTGCGGTAAATCCACCTTCGCACGGGCAATTATCGGCCTGGTGAAGGCGACCAGTGGCCGCGTTGCCTGGTTGGGCAAAGATCTGCTGGGCATGAGCGATGCCGACTGGCGCAAGACGCGCAGCGATATTCAGATGATTTTCCAGGATCCGTTGGCCTCGCTGAACCCGCGTATGACCATCGGTGAGATCATCGCCGAACCGCTGCGTACCTATAATCCGAAAATGCCGCGTCAGGAAGTGAAGGATAAGGTCAAAGCGATGATGTTGAAGGTGGGCCTGCTGCCGAACCTGATCAACCGTTATCCGCATGAATTCTCCGGCGGGCAGTGCCAGCGTATTGGCATCGCCCGCGCCTTGATCCTAGAGCCGAAACTGGTGATTTGTGATGAGCCGGTCTCCGCCCTGGACGTGTCTATCCAGGCACAGGTGGTGAATCTGCTGCAGCAGTTGCAGCGTGAGATGGGGTTATCGCTAATCTTTATCGCCCACGATCTGGCGGTGGTTAAACACATTTCCGATCGGGTGCTGGTGATGTATCTGGGCCATGCGGTGGAGTTGGGAACCTATGATGAGGTCTATCATAACCCGCAGCATCCTTACACCAAGGCACTGATGTCGGCGGTTCCGGTGCCGGATCCTGACAAGGAGAAGGAAAAGCAGATCCAACTGCTGGAAGGGGAACTGCCATCACCGATCAATCCGCCTTCGGGCTGTGTGTTCCGCACCCGTTGTCCGATTGCCGGGCCGGAGTGCGCTAAAACTCGCCCATTGCTGGAAGGCAGCTTCCGTCATGCGGTATCGTGCTTGAAAGTCGATCCGTTGTAATGTATTGATTAATAATAAAAAACCTGCCATTTGGCAGGTTTTTTTGTACCGTTCACCGGCTTATTCTTTCCACAAAATGTGGCACAGCTTGTTATCTTTCTCGCGGCAGATCAGCACGCGGGCAAAGACATCGTTGATAGGCTCGCCATCGCTGTCCGCCAGGCCGATCACCACCTCGGCAAAGAAGTCCGGATTCAGATCGTAATCCACGTGTTCCTGCCAGTCTTCTGCCGGATCGTACAGCTCGGCACCGCCGCGCTCTTCAAACTGTAAATTGAACAGCAGAATATCCGCGGGATCCAGATTGTCGCCTGCCAGCTCAAGGAAGATGTCGTAGGCTTGTTCCAGCGTTTCATCTTCGGTAAGGCGATTATTCAAGTCCATATAAAAATCCTGATAACAAATGATTTGAGGCTATTAAACCATGCTCGTTGCCGCTTTTACAGCAACGGGCTGAAAAAGTAAAACAGGCGTTCGACCAGGCGGTGCCAGTACGGGCGCTTCAACCATTGCTCGGCATCCAGCAGCTGCGAGCGGGCGATGTAATCATCTTGCACACAGGCCAGATCGGCACCAAAGCCGCTGTCGTCAATCACCAGGGTGATCTCAAAGTTCAGCCACAGGCTGCGCATATCCAGATTGACCGTGCCGACCAGGCTGAGCTGGCCATCGACCAACACGCTCTTGGTGTGCAACAGCCCGCCTTCAAACTGATAAATCTTCACGCCCGCTTCCAGCAGCTCTGAGAAGAAGGCACGGCTGGCCCAGCGCACCATCATTGAATCGTTGTCGCGTGGAACGATAATGCTGACGTCAACGCCACGCAGCGCAGCCGTGCAGATGGCATGCAGCAGATCGTCGCTTGGTACCAGGTAGGGAGTGGTCATGATCAACTGCTCACGCGCGGAATAGACCGCCGTCAACAGCGCCTGATGGATCATCTCTTCCGGGAATCCCGGGCCAGAGGCAATAACCTGGATGGTGTGGCCGCTTTCCTGCTCAAACGGCATGATATTCACGTCTGGTGGCGGTGGCAAAATGCGTTTGCCGGTCTCAATCTCCCAGTCACAGGCGTAAACGATACCCATCGTGGTTGCCACCGGGCCTTCCATGCGTGCCATCAGGTCGATCCATTGACCAACCCCGGCATCTTGCTTGAAGAAGCGTGGATCGACCATATTCATACTGCCGGTGTAGGCGATGTAATTGTCGATCAGCACCACTTTGCGATGTTGCCTCAGGTCCATACGCCGCAGGAATACGCGGAACAGGTTCACCTTGAGTGACTCAACCACCTCAATACCGGCGTTACGCATCATGCTGGGATAAGGGCTGCGGAAGAACTGTACGCTGCCAGCCGAGTCCAGCATCAAACGGCAATGTACGCCACGGCGTGCGGCGGCCATCAATGATTCGGCGACCTGATCGACCAGCCCACCTGGCTGCCAGATGTAAAACACCATCTCGATATTATGGCGTGCCAGTTCGATATCCCGCACCAGGGCATTCATCGTTGAATCGGTGGTCGTCAGCAACTGTAGCTGGTTGCCTTTGACGCCATCAATCCCTTGGCGGTGGTGGCAAAGCTGGAACAGCGGGCGGGCCACTTCACTGTACTCGGTAGCAAAAATCCGGCTGCTTCCTTTAAGCTCATTCAGCCAGCGAGCGGTTGAGGGCCACATGGCTTTGGCTCTCTCTGCGCGGCGCTTGCCCAGGTGCAGTTCGCCAAAGGATAAATAAGCGACGATACCGACCAAGGGCAGAATATAGATCACCAGCAGCCAGGCCATGGCCGAAGGCACGGTGCGTCGTTTCATCAGAATACGCAATGTGACCCCGGCGATAAGCAGCCAGTAGCCAAACACCAAAAGCCAACTAATTACGGTATAAAAGGTTGTCATAAAGGCAAAAATTTCCGTTGGTAAGCCACCAATAATGAGTGTACGCACAGAACAACAAAGGTGAAACCTTTTCTCGGTAGTTAAGTTACATAAAAATGATTGACCAAAGGAACTTGCTGAAAATAAAAACCGTACTTTTTGTCGTCTCTGATAGAGCTAATGTGGTGAAAGGGCGACTTGGATCGTACGTTGAAAGGGATATAATGCCCGCGGTTGGCATTGATGGGTAACGTAAAATGAGACGCAGTAGAAATGAAGTGGGCCGCTGGAGGATGTTACGGCAGAGCCAGCGGCGCAGGCACCGTTGGTTAGAGCGCCAGTCGTGCAGTAATCGGCATATCATTCGTGTTCGCCGTCGTTTGGACGATCAACACCGCAGAGCCTTATTGTTCGTTGTGGCTTACGAGTGGTAAAACAAGAACAGCCCGTTATGGGCTGTTCTGCTATTGGCTGGACCTGGGTTATTTACCCAGATAGGCGTTCAACATCCACACCTGTTTTTCCTGCTCTTTGATGTAATCGCTCATCAGCGAAGAGGTACCCTCGTCACCGGCCTCTGCGGCCAGCGTCAGCAGTTCGCGCTGCTGTTGCAACAAAATGGCGTAACCTTCCAGCAAGCCGCGCAGGGTGCCTTTATCGTCGGTGACATTGGTGTCTTCCTTGATATCCGCCGTTTTCAGATAGTCACTGAAGGCGTGGCGAGGCTGTGAACCCAGAGTCAGAATACGCTCTGCCAGTTCATCCACCTTGGTCAGCAGGTCATTGTAGGTTTCTTCAAACTTGACGTGCAGTTCAAAGAAGTGCGGGCCGGAAATATTCCAATGGTAGCCGCGCACGTTCATGTACAGCACCTGGTAGTTAGCCAGTAGGGCGTTCAGTGCTTCAGAGAGTTTTGCTGATTGTTTGGTGTCCAGGCCGATATGAGTCTTGGTCGCTTTCTTTGCCGTTGCCATAATAATCTTCTCCTGATTATTTGTTTCGATTATCTAGATTGATATCCATACAAAACAGGTTAACCGCATCTATCATAAGGTTAAAGTTGCTACTAAGCATCAATTCAATCGTTCAAACCAATTTACCCGTCATCTTTCAAGCTGCTTACATTCATCAATTGGCTAATCGGGTAGGGGCGCTGCATGCTGCGCCCACTTAACCTCATCGATTAAATTACACCTGCGCCCTTTTGCGCAAAGCAAATTTTAGCACACCGGCGCTCAGGCTGGTGAGCAATGCGGCGGCGATCAGCACGGCAATAAAGGCCTGATCAAAGGCGCCTCTAGCCAGCTGGATCAGCCTTTCTGCGCTGTCTGCGCCCATATTTCCGGCTAACCGTAGCGCCTCATCAATGCTGTCATATGCGAGATCGCCTGCAGGAAGATTGGCAGGCAATATCAGGCTGTGACTATAGACCGCCGTCATCAACCCGCCCAGCAGCGTGACGCCTAACACGCCACCCAACTCCCACGAGACGTCTTCAATGGCGGCGACCATGCCCGCCTTGTCTTCCGGGGCGTTGAGCATAATGGCCGTTGAGGCGGCTGTGATGGCACCGCCGAGGCCAAAGCCCACCACAAACAGGCAGACCAACTGCATAATGACGTTGCCTTGATACCACAGCGCGACACCCGCAATGCCTAAGGCGGTGAGAATAAAGCCGCCAACCAACATGGAGCGCTCGCCATAACGCGGTAGCAAGGCCCCAGCCAACGGGCCAGCCAGAGCCGAGGCTACCGGAATGGGTAAAATAAACAACGCGGCCAGCAGCGGCGTCATGCCTAGCACCAACTGTAACCGCTGGCTTAACACCAGCTCGACCCCTATCAGCGCGATCATTGAAACGATCGCCACACCGACACCGCTGGCAAACAGCCGATTGCGGAACAGTGAGAAATCGATCATGGGGTATTGCGACCGCTGCTGACGGCGGACAAACAGCGTCAGGAACAGCGTACCGAGCGCCGCCGCAATGGCGAAGTCACTCAGGGAGAACGCGGGTTTGCTCAGCTCTTTCAGCGCATAGATCGACGCCACCAGGCCGAACATGATCTGTAGCGAACTGATAAAGTCGCAGGGGCGTTGACTGTCTCCACCGCAACGAGGGATCAGATAGACCGCCAGCGGCAGAACCAGCATCACCACCGGCACGTTGATCAGAAATACCGAGCCCCACCAGAAATAGGACAGCAGAACGCCGCCTACCACCGGGCCAAGTGCGGCGGCGCCGGAGGCCACGGCGGCCCAGATGCCAATCGCCAGCGCACGTTCACGCTCATCGGTAAAGACGTGGCGCACAATGGATAGCGTGGCTGGCATCATCATCGCAGCCCCGATGGCCAGGAAAGCCCGTGACGCAATGAGCAGCTCGGCACTGGGGGAGAACGCGGCGCACAGTGAGGCCAAGGCAAAGACCGGCAAACCGGCGATAAACATTTTCTTGTGGCCAAGACGGTCGCTTAACATGCCAGCGCCGGGCAGCAGGCCAGCAACCACCAACGGGTAGGCGTTAACGATCCACAGCTTTTGTGAGGCTGTGGCATCCAATGCCTGGGTCAGGCGCGGCAACGCGGTGTAAAGCACCGTCATATCGGTAATGATTAAAAATAGCGCACTGGAGATCATTGCCAGGATCAGCCAGCGGTTTTGGGCGTGCATAAAGAGTATCCTAGTAAACCGATGACGCGGCTGCGTCACCTTACGGTAACCACCCGGTAGTACCGGTGGTATACTGCTATAATATAAATCCATACGTACGTATTGAAAAGGGGCTTTCTCAATGGGGCGTCAACGGAGTATCGATCGTGACAAGGTGCTGGATACCGCAGAAGAGATTGTGGCGACCCAAGGTGCGGCAGGGTTGACCATCGATTCGGTGGCTAAAGCCATGGGGATCTCCAAGGGGGGAGTGCAATATTGCTTTGGTAGCAAAGATGCGCTCATCGATGCGATGTTTGACCGTTGGGGTAAGGTTTATGAGCAGGTTTTTGACGATATTGCGGGCAGCGATCCGGACCCATTAACCATTGTCCAGGCGCATATGCAGGCTACCCGCAGTTCCGATCAGGCTTCCAGCGCCAAGGCGGCCGGGTTGATGGCGACGTTAATTCAGACGCCAGAACACCTGGACAGTACGCGAGAATGGTATCGCAGCCGCATAGCAGGTTTGGATCTGACTACCGAGGCGGGGAGAAAGGCGCGATTGGCCTTCCTGGCCACCGAGGGAGCCTTCATGCTGCGCTTCTTCGGCTTTATGGATATCACTCAGCAGGAATGGGAAGCGATGTTTACCGATCTGCAAAAGTGGGTTCTTAACGATACGGCTCGCAATGGTTGACCTATTGCAGTGATAGATGGCGGTCACCTCGCTCGGCGAGTATGTTTAGCGAATAAAGATATTCCCTCGAAGAACCCACTTTTAGCCAGCCACCTCCGTGCTGGCTTTTTTTTGCTTAAAATACCTGCTTGAAGGGTTTCACCGTGACTTCGCCGTATACTCCAGCGTCCACGTACGGGTCTTGTGCTGCCCAGGATTTTGCCGCCTCCAGCGAAGGGAACTCGGCGATCACAGTAGAACCGGTAAATCCAGCCTGGCCTGGATCGTTGCTATCGATAGCCGGGTTAGGGCCAGCGACCACCAACCGGCCTTCATCACGCAGTGCCTGCAGGCGAGCCAGATGGGCGGGGCGAACCGCCATTCGCTGTTCCAGCGTGCCAGGTACGTCTTGTGCGTAGATCAGATAAAGCATATTTCACCTTTAAAATCATTGCCATACAACGGTAATCACAAAGTAGCGCAAAACCTGTGACAAGGGAATGCCAATCCAGATAAAAATTCATTACCGTGTTGAGGATAGCTGCGTGTGCTGCGATTGACGAGTGAGGGAACACATTGGTTAACAATCCGTATGAAAGCTCAATAAAAGGCTAATTAAACGTTAATATCCCTATGAGTTTGCTGGTTTTAGCGCCTAATGATGCCGATTAAAGCGATAGTTTGTCTTTCGTTATTGAATATGATTGCTATTTGCATTTAAACTTGGCGCACCAGAGGAAACAGAATCATTATGCCGCTAAACAAAATGTTCCTTATTCGCCGAATTTCCGTGCCAATTGTCCTCTCCGTTGGTTTGCACAGTGCCCTGGTGGCCGCCTTGCTCTACGCTTCCGTCAACGAAGTGTTGGAGCTGCCGAAGCAGGAAGATGCCCCTATCAGCGTAATGATGGTGAATATGACCGCGCTGGCAGAACCGCCACCGCCGGCTGCGGCGGAACCGGAGCCACAGGTAGAACCTGAGTCTGAGCCAGAACCAATCCCGGAGCCAGAGCCGCCACCGCCGGTACCGGTAGCCATCCCTAAACCGGAGCCGGAGAAACCCAAGCCGAAGCCAAAACCTAAGCCGAAGGTAGAGAAGCCGGTCAAGCGTGAAGTGAAGAAGACCGAACCGCGTGAACCTTCGCCGTTCGACAATCAATCCGAAGCCAAGCCGATCGACAAGGCACCGGCTAAACAGGCACCATCAGCACCTGCGCCGGGAACTTCCCGTGAGTTGGGGCCGAAAGCTCTGAGTATCGGCAAGCCGATGTATCCACCGCGCGCCCGGGCATTGCAGATTGAAGGCAATGTCAAGGTTCAGTTCGATGTCGATAGCGACGGGCGGGTCACAAACGTGCGTATTCTGTCTGCGGAACCACGTAATATGTTCGAACGTGAAGTGAAGCAGGCAATGCGTAAATGGCGTTATGAAGCCAAAGCCGCGCAGAACCTGACGAAGACCATCGTCTTCAAAATGGAAGGTTCGACGGTTGAGTAAGCAATAAAAAAGGTCGCATTTGCGACCTTTTTGCTATCTGACGTAGGCTTACTCACCAACGCGGAAGTTCATCTTACCGTCTGGCAGGGCACGAGGGCTGCCGCCATCATCTACCGCTACATAGGTAAAGACCGCTTCCGTGGCACGGTAGCGCTGGCCGATCGGGGCAGAAGACACCTTCTTGACCCAAACTTCCACATTGATGGTAATGGAGCTGCGGCCACTGCGGATACAGTTAGCATAGCAGCACACCACGTCACCCACAGCGACCGGCTTGAGAAAGGTCATGCCGTCTACCCGCACGGTAACCACGCGCCCTTCGGCAATCTCTTTGGCCAGGATCGCGCCGCCGATGTCCATTTGCGACATCAGCCAGCCGCCAAAGATATCGCCGTTGGCATTGGTATCTGCCGGCATGGCCAGCGTGCGCAGCACCAGCTCACCGCTAGGCAAAGGTCGTTGTTCGGTCATTATTTCTTCTGCTCTTCTGGCATATGACGGTAAATATAGATACCGCTCAACAGGGTGAAGACCAGCGTCAGCACGGTCAGGCCGAATACCTTGAAGTTAACCCAAACGTCCTGCGGCATCCAGAATGCCACATAGATATTGGCCAAGCCGCAGGCCAGGAAGAACAGGGCCCAGGCAATGTTAAGGTGGTTCCAGACGCTGTCCGGCAGGGTCAGCTCTTTACCCAGCATGCGTTGGATCAGCGGCTTTTTCAGGATCAGCTGGCTGATCAGCAGCGCCAGGGCGAACAGGGTGTAGATGACCGTGACCTTCCATTTGATAAACAGGTCGTTGTGAAACACCAGAGTCAAGGTGCCGAATACGGCGACCATGGCAAAGGTGATCAGCGTCATCTTCTCAACCTTGCGATATTTCAGCCAGGTAAAGACCAATGCCAGGGCGGTGGCGACGATCAAGGCACCCGAGGCGACGTAGATATCGTAAAGCTTATAAAAGGCAAAAAAGACAATCAGGGGTAAAAAATCAAGAAACTGCTTCATAAATCAATCCATCATAGGTTCATCGGGCGACTATACCGGATTTGGCGCGCTCTGTGTATCGCACTAAAGGGCAGATTATCGGTGTTCGTCCGGTAGATTGCTGCTGTAAACGCCAGAATTTGCATAAACTTACGATTGTTACCCTCGGTTATTTGCAAGCGCTGGGTGTACCACGCATATTAAGCATAATAATAGCCGCATAATTTACCCTGGAAAATAGCTATGCAGTGGAAGTCTCTGCGGGCGTGGACGCCCGGTTTGACGCATTTGTTAGGATATGAACGCAGTTGGTTGAAGCCGGATATTCGTGCGGGGTTATCGGTCGCAGCGGTAGCTTTACCGGTGGCGATCGCCTATGCCGAATTGGCCGGTGTCAGCCCGGTGGTCGGGCTTTACTCCTGTATTTTACCGATGATCGCCTATGCCATTTTTGGCTCGTCGCGGCAGCTGATTGTTGGGCCGGATGCGGCCACCTGTGCGGTGATCGCCGCCGTGGTGACTCCGCTGGCCGCAGGAAGTATGGAGCTGCACTGGCAGCTCACCATCATGATGACCGCCATGACGGGGGCTTGGTGTCTGCTGGCTAGCCGCTTCCGGCTCGGGGCCTTGGCAGACCTGCTTTCGCGCCCGATCCTCAGCGGATTGCTGAATGGCGTAGCGGTGACCATCATTGTCGATCAGATCGGCAAAGTGCTGGGGTTCGGTACGCCACCGGCGCAGCTGATTGAACGTATTTATGCCTTGCCCGGTAACATTCTGCATAGCGATTGGCCGACGATGGGCATTTCATTGCTTACGCTGACAATGCTGGTGGGGGTTAAAAAATTGCGGCCTAACTGGCCTGCGCCGTTGTTTGCCATCGTGCTGGTCGCCTTCATCACCTGGGCGGCTAATTTGCAGCAGCACGGTATTATTACCGTAGGGGGCTTCAGCGGCATGCTGCCTATCGTCCAGTGGCCGGATTTTCAGCCGGGCTTACTGCGTGACATGGTGATACCGGCGCTCAACCTGGCGGTGGTCAGCTTTGTCAGCATGATGCTAACGGCGCGCAGCTTTGCGGCGAAAAATGGCTACGAGGTCAATGCCGATGCGGAGTTCCGTGCGCTGGGGCTGGTCAACATTGTTTCTGCGCTGTCGCAAGGGTTTGCCATCAGCGGGGCCGATTCGCGTACGGCGGTAAACGATGCCAACGGCGGCAAGAGCCAACTGGTATCAATTATTGCCGCCATCGTCATCGGCATTGTGCTGCTGTTCCTGACTTCTCCGCTGCAATTTATTCCGGTAGCCGGATTAGGCGTGGTGCTGATGTACGCTGCCTGGTCGTTGATCGACATTCGCGGCATCTGGATCCTGCGCAAGCGCAATGCCCAGGCGTTCAGGCTGGCAGCCTTCACCTTCGTCAGCGTGCTGCTGGTGGGGGTGATCAGCGGAATTGGCTTAGCGGTATTGCTTGGCCTGATGCAGTTTCTGCGCACCGTGTTCCGCCCCACGGAGCAACTGCTGGGGGTCAATGAGGAAGGCATGATCCACTCAATGGGCAACAACAACGGGGTGAAGGCGGTGCAGGGCGTGATGATGTACCGCTTTAACTCCCCGCTGACCTATTTTAACGTGGCTTACTTCAAACGGCGCATCCTCAATCTGGTCGACAGTACGCCGTTCCAACCACGTTGGGTGGTAGTGGATGCGGTGGCCAGTTTTACCCATGCGGATATCAGCGTGCTGGCGGCCATTGACGAGTTAAAGCGTGACTTGTTACAGCGTAACGTTAAGCTGGTGTTGGCCGGACGGCGCACCGAGTTAACGCGCTGGTTCCGTATCAATCAGGTGGGGCGCGATAAGGATCTGATCCTGGTGCCCGACCTTTATCTGGCACTCAAGCTGATACAAAGTAAGGAACAGGCCGAACCGGGCACAGCACAGTAAATAAAAAGGGCACGCTAAAAGCGTGCCCTTAAACGTCAACCGACCCTATTTATCTTTTATCTAAGGACACGCCAGAAGTGGGCGCTGTGTCCCGCAGCAGCATATACAGCCGGAACAGATAAATCAGCAGTAAGGCAGAAACCAGGTTGCTTAATGCAGTCAGAACGATGCTGGCAACGTGTGGCGTCAACACCGACAAGTGGCTGACCATAAACAGCACCAGTAGTTTGGCCGCCAACCACAGCATCATCGCCGGTACGATCACCCGCGCGTTAGCAAAGGCCAGCTTGCAGCTCAGTTTCAGTGAGGCAAACATGCCTTTCCCATCGGCTACGGAAATCACCGGGGCCAACGAGAACGAGATCGCCATGATCACACCGGGCACGACAAACAGCGTCAGGCCAAGCTGGGTCAGCAAGGTGCAGACAAACAGCAGCAGCAGTAAACGCGGCAATAGCGGGGCAGATATCCCGATAGCCCGTAGCGCACTGGTACGCTGGCCTTCAGAAACCAGGCGGATCAGCGTCAACATGCCCCCCACCAGCAGCACGTTACCCACTAAAGCGGAAATCGTCGCGGCGGCGGACACTTTCAACAGCACCATCTGCTGTTCAGGCGTCATTTGCTGAATGATTTCCTGGATCCCCATGCCGGCACCGGCGTTGGAGGCCAGATCACTTTCCGTCGCGGTCAGGATCTTCAACTGCTCAATATCGGGGCTAAACGCCTGATTAAGCAGCACAGAAATGAATGCGGTCAGCAGTGCCAACAGCACAATGCTGGCAACCTGATTACGGAAAAAGTTAAAACTGTCACGGTACAACGTGTTGGCCGTAATTGGCATGCTTGGCATGCAGACTCCTTGGCGTCGGGAACGTAGTTAAATCAGTGGGCGATTGTACCCTGTTCCGCGCCGCTGTGGCAC
Source organism: Serratia sp. JSRIV006 (assembly GCF_019968685.1). Lineage (NCBI taxonomy): Bacteria > Pseudomonadati > Pseudomonadota > Gammaproteobacteria > Enterobacterales > Yersiniaceae > Serratia > Serratia sp. JSRIV006. Next base: position 3,068,965 of record NZ_CP074137.1, on the reverse strand, counting down.
CCCGCGAATGGCACTGTGCTGATTTCTTGGGCGATTATGGTCTCTGACAATGATAATGGCAGGGGAACCGGCAAGGGCGGCAGGCCGTAGCGCTCACGGGCCCGATCGCAGGCTTCATTGCGTAGGCCGTTTTCCCCGGATTGATCGAATTCGCGGCAGGGGCTGGGGCGATTGGGGTAGATCGAACAGGACACCGCCTGACCAATCTCACCTACCAGCGAGGTGCAGCGTGGTGACTTGCTGTTGGTCCCTTGCATACAGCGCAGAAAGGGGCTCAAGGGTTCAGTTAAGGATATAGGTACCACGCCGCCGCCATCTTCCGCTTCGGCCCAATAGAATGATACTCGAAAATAACCGCAGCAGGCGCCGCAGCTGGTGCAGGGATTTTGAATTTCGCTCATCTTGATTGCCACCGACTCCTTACCGGCCCAACCAAAACCAACAGGAATAATGAAATTACGCAGTGGCATTTTTTTTAGCAACTTTTTTTCGGTAACAGAAATTCAAACATGCATCATATTTGCAACAAAAGGCGTTTATTGATTCAGATCAATTATCGATTTATTAACACCTTAGGTGGCTTTGTTTTTGGTGGGATTTTAAATTTTTACACTTAAGATGTGATCTCGATGGGATCATAAATACCTGTTAATAGGTATATTCATCGGGACTGTAAACCACACAAATGGAATGGATAATGAAAAAGACAACTCTGGTGGTGTTAGGGGCTCTGATGGCTCCTATGGTAGCAAGCGCGCATCAAGCGGGTGATTTCCTGTTCCGTGCAGGGACTGCAACAGTTCGTCCTAATGCAGGTTCGGACAACGTTTTAGGCCAAGGATCGTTCAACGCCAATAACAACACCCAATTGGGTCTGACTTTTGGCTATATGGTGACGGACAATATCGGCGTCGAGTTACTGGCTGCAACGCCGTTCCGCCATAAAGTTTCTCTGGGTGGCCCAGCGGTCAACGGGGATATTGCAACCGTTCGTCAACTGCCACCAACGCTGATGGCGCAGTACTACTTTGGCGACAAGCAAGACAAGCTGCGTCCATACCTGGGCATCGGTGTGAACTACACCATGTTCTTCGACGAGAAATTCAACGACAACGGCAAGGATGCGGGTTTAAGCAACCTGGATCTGAAAAATTCCTGGGGCGTAGCCGGGCAGGCGGGTCTGGATTACAACCTGGATGAGCACTGGATGTTGAACATGTCGCTTTGGTGGATGAATATCGAAACCAAGGTACGCTTCGACGCTGGCGATCAACATCAGAGTATTGACACTCGTCTGGACCCATTTGTCTTTATGTTTGGTGCAGGCTACCGCTTCTAAGCCAGCAGTAAAGGAGGCGCTGTTCGGCGCCTCCCTCTTCAGTTATTTAATGCGCATATCGTTTTCGACAGATTTAACCCCTGCCACGCCGCGAGTCACCTGAACGGCGCGATTGGCATCGGCGCTAGAGCTGACGAAACCGCTTAACTGAACCTTGCCTTTAAAGGTCTCGACGCTAATCTCGGTGGATTTGATGGTTTTATCCGCCAGCAGTGCTGACTTCACCTTGGTAGTGATGACCGTATCGTCAATATAACCGCCAGTCCCCTCTGATTTTGCCGTTGGAGCACAGGCAGAAACTGCCATCGCCAAAATAGCTGCCATGCACAGCGCCGAAAGGGTTTTAAATAGCTTCATAAATGACTCTCCTTGCAAATGTTATTGTTGAAATTAAATGCTGATTTCAATCAGCTAACGAAATCGTATGCACTGAGCCACTGAATATTTAGCGGCAAATATGATTGTGGGGCAGGTTGCTGGTTTGTTCAAATTGTTTGCAAAAATATCTTTGGCAAGAATGAGGCTAAACAATGTGTTATCACCGGATACTTTCGTAGTATCCGGTGATTGAGAGCGGGAGATTAAACGCGGGTAGCGGCTTTCATTTCACGTACAAACTTGCCCAGCTTGGCCAGCATTTCTGCCGGTTGTGCCTGATTCTGTTCGATGATCTTAACAATTGCCGAACCGGAGATTGCCCCGGCGGCCCCGGCTTGCAACGCATCCTTGACCTGTGAGGGTTCAGAGATGCCAAAGCCTTGCAGCGGCGGTGCCGCATGATACTCGCGCAGCTTATTGACCAGGTGGTGCAGCGGTAACTGCGCCCGGCTTTCCGTCCCGGTTACTCCTGCGCGTGACAGCAGGTAAGTGTAACCCCGGCCGTGGGACGAGATTTCACGCAGTAAATCCTCATCCGCATTTGGTGGGCAGATATAGATTGGCGCGATGCCGTGGCGAGTTGCTGCCGCGCGGAAAGGTGCGGACTCCTCGAAAGGTACGTCCGCGATCAACACCGAATCTACACCGGCCTGCGCACAGCGCTGATAAAATGCGTCAATGCCGCCGTGGAACACCAGGTTGGCGTACATCAGCAGGCCAATCGGAATATCAGGGTGCTTCTGGCGGATTGCCGTCAGCATTTCAAAACAGTGCGTTGGCGTAACGCCAGAAGCGAAAGCACGCAGTGCTGCACTTTGAATGGTTGGGCCATCGGCCAACGGATCCGAGAAGGGGATCCCCAACTCCAAGGCATCTGCACCGTTCTCCACCAGCGTATCGATAATCTGTAACGATAGCGTCGGGTTTGGGTCGCCGAGGGTGACAAACGGCACGAAGGCGCCTTCTTTATTATTTTCCAACCGTTTGAACAGTTGCTGATAACGTTCCATCAGATTTCTCCCCGTGCTTTCAGAATGTCGTGAACGGTAAATATGTCTTTGTCGCCGCGGCCGGACAGGTTAACCACCAGGATCTGTTCTTTCTGCGGCTCTTCACGGATCATTTTCAGCGCGTGTGCGAGGGCATGGGAAGACTCCAACGCCGGGATAATTCCTTCGTGGCGGGAAAGCGCTTTGAAAGCCTCCAGCGCTTCATCATCGGTGATCGACACGTATTCTGCGCGGCCGATGCTGTTCAGATAGGCGTGTTGCGGGCCAACGGAAGGGAAGTCCAAACCGGCGGAAATCGAGTAAGACTCCTCGATCTGGCCTTCAGAGGTTTGCATCATCGGCGATTTCATCCCGAAGTAAATCCCCACCTTGCCATGTTTCAGCGGCGCACCATGCTGGCCGGTTTCGATCCCCAGGCCAGCGGGTTCAACGCCGATCAGGCCAACGCTGTCATCATCGATAAAGTCGGCAAACATGCCGATGGCGTTGGAACCACCGCCAACGCAGGCCAATACGGCATCCGGCAGACGGCCTTCACGCTCCAGCACCTGAGCTTTGGTTTCTTCACCGATCATGCGTTGGAATTCACGCACTATGGTCGGGAACGGGTGTGGGCCTGCGGCAGTGCCCAGCATGTAGTGGGCCTTATCGTAAGAGCCAGACCAGTCGCGCAGCGCTTCGTTACAGGCATCTTTCAGCGTGGAAGAACCGCTGTGCACCGGGATCACTTCAGCCCCCATCAGGCGCATACGGAATACGTTAGGTGACTGGCGTTCAATGTCCTTGGCACCCATGTAGATACGGCATTTCAGACCGAGCAGGGCGCACGCCAGCGCAGAGGCCACACCGTGTTGGCCAGCGCCGGTTTCCGCGATGATCTCGGTTTTGCCCATGCGTTTGGCAAGCAGCGCCTGGCCCAATACCTGGTTGGTCTTATGGGCACCGCCGTGCAGCAGATCTTCACGCTTTAGGTAGAGTTTGGTTTTGCTACCGGCAGTCAGGTTTTTGCACAGCGTCAGTGCCGTTGGGCGGCCCGCATAGTTTTTTAGCAGATCGATAAACTCTGCCTGGAACTCAGGGTCACGCTGGGCGCTGACGAAGGCTTCTTCCAGTTGTTTCAGGGCTGGCATCAAAATTTGCGGCACGTACTGACCGCCAAATTCGCCGAAGTAAGGGTTAAGCAGCGTCATTATTTTTCCCGTTATTATCCGTTAAATGAGGTTCGCAATCAGTAGGCGCGCAGGGTCTGGAACACCGCCGCGAGACGCTCGGCATCTTTGATGCCGGGTTGGCTCTCTACGCCAGAGTTGAAATCGAGGCCCGCACAGCCCAGTTGGGCCGCATCTAGGCAGTTGTCTGCACTCAGGCCGCCAGCCAGCATCACGTTGTCCAGCGTTTGGCCCTGCAACACCGACCAGTCAAAGCGAACTCCGGTACCGCCAGCGCCGTTATCCAGCAGGTAACGATCGACCTGTTGCAGATCGCGAGCGGGCAGGCTGTCTTTTACGCTCAAGGCTTTCCAGATCTGACAGGTGGCAGGCAGCTCGGCGCGCAGGGCGTTAATATAAGCTTGGTCTTCCGCTCCGTGCAGTTGCACCGCATACAGACCAAGGCGCTCAGCAGTTTGCGCTACCGTAGCGATGGGCGCATCACAGAAAACACCCACGTATTTCAACGGCGCTCCGGCGATCACTTCCCTGGCGCGGGCAATGTCCACGTTACGTGGGGAACGGCCAACGAAGATCAGACCGCCGTAGTTGGCACCTGCCTGATAAGCGGCGGCGGCATCTTGCGGCCGGGTCAGGCCACAGACTTTGTTGTCACCGAGGATCACGCGGCGTACCGCGCTGCGCAGGTTGGCCTCCGACATCAATGCGCTACCGATCAGAAAACCGTTGGCATAGCGGCTGAGTTCACGGATCTGGCGATAGTTATTGATGCCGGACTCGCTGATCACCGTCACGCCATGTGGCACTTTTGGAGCCAGGGTGCGGGTGCGATCCAGATCGATAGACAGATCGCGCAGATCGCGGTTGTTGATGCCAATCACTTTGGCTTCCAGCTGTACCGCACGCTGTAATTCTTCTTCGCTTATCACCTCGGTCAGCACGCCCATATTCAGGCTGTGTGCCACCGCAGCAAGTTGGCGGTACTGTTCGTCATCGAGCACTGACAGCATCAACAGAATGGCGTCGGCCTGGTAGTGACGTGCCAGATAGATTTGGTAAGGGTCGATCATAAAGTCCTTACACAGCACCGGCTGGGTCACGGTTTTACTCACCAGCGGCAGAAAATCGAAGCTGCCCTGGAAGTATTGCTCATCGGTCAGCACCGAGATCGCCGAGGCGAAGTCCTTATACACCGAGGCGATTTCCATCGGGTCAAAATTCTCGCGGATCAGCCCCTTGGAAGGAGAGGCTTTTTTGCATTCGAGAATAAATGCCGTTCTGGCGCCTTGTAGCGCATGATAAAAGCTACGCTCGCTTGGCACGATTTCGTTTTGAAAGCTGGCTAATGGCTGTTGTTGCTTACGTGCCGCGACCCACTGCGCCTTGTCACGAACAATCTTGTTGAGCACGGTTTCCTGCATCATTTATCCTCTTGCTGCCAAAGCAGTGACACGCTGGTAAGCCTGCCCACTGTGGATCATTTCCAATGCCTGCTGCGCGTTCTGGCGCAGGTCTTCCTGTCCGAATAGTTTCAGCAACAGTGCGACGTTGGCGGCGACCGCCGCGGCGTGCGCTGGCTCACCTTTACCTTGTAACAACCTTGCCAGAATGTCACGGTTTTCTTCCGGCGACCCTCCCAGCAGGGAGCCCAGCGGGTAGCTGTCCAACCCAAAAGATTTAGGTGTCAGCTGATAACTTTCAATTTCGCCGTCATTCAGCTCGGCGACGTGAGTGGTGGTGTGGATCGCCACTTCATCCATACCGCCACCGTGCACGACGGCGGCGCGCTGATAACCCAATACGCGCAGGGTTTGGGCGATTGGCAGCACCAGCTCCGGGCTGTAGACCCCAATCAACGCCAACGGTGGGCGAGCCGGGTTAATCAACGGCCCGAGTACGTTGAACACCGTGCGGGTCTTCAACTGTTGGCGTACCGGCATCGCATGGCGAAAACCGGTGTGATACTGCGGCGCAAACAGGAAACATACGCCCAGTTCATCCAAAGCCCTGCGGGATTCTTCCGCAGGCAGATCCAGACGGATCCCGAAGGCGGCCAACAGATCGGATGAACCGGAACGGCTGGAGACGCTGCGGTTGCCGTGCTTGGCCACCTTGACCCCACAGGCTGCGGCGACAAAAGCGCTGGCCGTAGAGATATTGATGCTGTTGGTGCCGTCACCGCCGGTGCCGACGATATCCGCGAAGGCATAGTCCGGGCGTGGGAACGGTAGAGCATCGGCCAAGAGTGCCTTGGCAGCTCCGGCGATTTCTTCCGGGTGCTCACCGCGGATCTTCATGCTGATTAAGGCCGCCGCAAGTTGGCTAGGTTCCAGCTCACCGCGCACGATAGCGCTGAATAACTGCTGGCTTTCTTCCTGGCTCATCGACTCCGATCGATACAGTTTTTCAAGAATAGGTTGCATAGTCGGTTCCCCTTGATTATTTCGCCAACGCCCAGGCCAACGTCTGCTCAAGCAAACGCGCGCCTTGGGTGGTCAGAATGGATTCTGGATGGAATTGGAAACCACATACGCGGTGTTCATCGTGACGCACTGCCATCACCATGTCGCCGAAGCGAGCATTGACGGTCAGCCCTTCAGGGATATTGCTGCCGACCAGCGAGTGATAGCGGGCGACCGGCAGCGGGTTGGCCATACCGGCAAACATCCCCTGGTTATCGTGAGTAATGGAAGAAGCCTTGCCGTGCAAAATCTCACCGGCCTGGCCAACGTGGCCGCCATAGGCTTCCACAATCGCCTGATGGCCGAGACAGATCCCGATGATTGGCATCTGGCCGCGCAGGCGTTGCAACAGCTCTGGCATACAACCAGCGTCGGCTGGAGTACCAGGGCCTGGGGACAGCATTAAAATAGGCTGCTCCATCTGTTGCAGGCGCGCGATGATGATCTCGGCGGCAATCTGGTTACGATAAATGACTACCTGATGACCGCTGGCACGCAGTTGATCGACCAGGTTGTAAGTAAAGGAGTCGACGTTGTCGAGCAGTAAGATATCGGCCATTAGAAAATCTCCTTGGCCTGGTGCGCGCTGGCGATGGCACGCAGCACGGCACGTGCCTTGTTACGGGTTTCATCGGCTTCTGCCTGCGGAACGGAATCCAGCACCACACCGGCACCGGCCTGCACGGTGGCAACACCGTCCTCAACATACGCGGAACGAATGACAATACAGGTATCGAGATCTCCGTGAGCGGTAAAGTAACCCACTGCGCCTCCGTAGCTGCCACGACGGGTGCCTTCAGAGGCGGCAATCAGTTGCATGGCGCGTACTTTCGGCGCGCCGCTCAGCGTGCCCATATTCATACAGGCCTGATAGGCATGCAGCACGTCGAGATCGCCACGCAGCTTGCCGACCACGCGGGAGACCAGGTGCATCACGAATGAGTAACGGTCTACCTTAGTCAGGTCGGCAACATAGCGGCTACCAGCCTCACAGATGCGGGCCAGATCGTTGCGGGCCAGGTCGACCAGCATCAGGTGTTCCGCCAGCTCTTTATGGTCGGTACGCATTTCCAGCTCAATGCGGCTGTCGAGATCCAGATCCAGCGAACCGTCGGCGCGGCGTCCGCGAGGACGAGTACCGGCGATCGGGTAGATTTCAATTTGGCGACTGGTGGCTTCATATTTCAGCGCGCTTTCCGGCGAGGCACCGAACAGCGTGAACTCGTCGTCCTGCATAAAGAACATGTAAGGGCTTGGATTGTTTTCCTTCAGCGTCTGGTAAGCCGCCAGCGGATTAGGGCAAGGCAGAGAGAAGCGACGAGAAGGCACCACCTGGAAAATCTCACCGTGGCGGATGGCCTGCTGCAACTGGCTGACTACCGCGCCGTACTCTTCATCGCTCTGATTGCAGCTTAGCTGCATGTCTTCCAGTTTCTGATGAGGAATGGCGATCGGAGTTTGCTGCAATTGCACCTGAAGCTGTTCGAGACGCTGCTGCAAACGCAGGGTTTCAGCGTTGTCACCGTTAAATACGCTGGCTTGTAAACGAGCTACGCCGCGTTGGTGATCCAGCACCAGCAGCGTTTCCGCCAGATAGAAACAGAAGTCCGGGCAGCGTTGGTCTTGGCGCAGCTCTGGCAGGTCTTCAAAGCCAGCAACCAGGTCATAGGCAAACAGGCCGCCGAGCAACATCGCTTCACGTTCATTGGCAGGAGCATCGACCAGCGTCAGCATCGTGCGCAACGCATCAAACACTGACAGTGAACGCAGGCGGGCATCTTCGTCTTGTACCGTATCAATTGCCGGGAAGGTCAGCTCACGGCCATTAGGGCGAGCCTGGATTTGTACGTCGGTAGGCAAGGCTTCATCCAACAGTGGCAGCAGGGCTGCACCGTTAGCAGTCAGTGCCTGAAGGCTGACTTTACGGCCCAAGGCGGTAATGCGCAGGGCACTGTCGACAATCAGCAGGCTTTTCAGGTTTTGCTTGCTGTTGATTTCCGCCGAGTCCAGCAACAGGGTGGCAGGGCGCGCGCCACACAGCTGATGAAAAATTGCCGTCGGATCGCTGCGGTAACCGGCCTGTGCCGTGAGGAGTTTGAGCTGTGGTTTGATGTTCATCTTCGGTAGTTCCAGTCAAATCTTGTCCATAAAAAAGCCCGCTGTAATGAGCGGGCCTAGGGAATCTGCAGTGTCAGATGACAGGTATGCGTGATTACTCGACCCTTGATTGGGAAGTACGCCACCAGCGAAGAAGAGAAGTGTGCTTAGTCATCATGTTGCTCTCTGTATTTTCATCCAACACGGTTATTGCCGTGAACTTGTGTACTAGTTAACTGGAACGAAGGGGCAATGTCAACTCTCTTTTTGCACAATATGTTAGCGGCCAGCGTGGAATCGTTAATCTGGCGGGAGCGCCATCGGCAGAATAGATTTCCGTCCGGCCAACCATAACGGGTATGATAGAAAGCCAAGCCATCGCAGGATATCCCTTTTGACAGACAGCAGCCCACAATCCTCCGCTTTTACCCTGTACGATCTCCACAGCCACACCACCGCTTCGGACGGTTACTTAACGCCGACTCAACTGGTGCAGCGAGCCGTTGAGATGCGCGTTGGCGTGCTGGCTATTACCGATCACGACACCACCAACGGATTGGCAGAGGCCGCGGCCGCGATAGCCGATCTTGCCTTGCCCTTGCAGTTGGTTAACGGCGTGGAGATTTCTACGCTGTGGGAAAACCATGAGATCCACATTGTTGGGCTGGGGCTCGATATCACCCATCCGGCGCTGTTACAGCTGCTGGTCGAACAGACCGAGCGCCGTAATCTGCGGGCGCAAGAAATCGGCGTTCGGTTAGCAAAAGCGCGCATTCCCGATGCCTATGCCGGAGCGCAACTGCTGGCGGGGGATGGGGCGGTTACCAGAGGGCATTTTGCCCGTTTTCTGGTGCAGCAGGGCATAGCTGGTAACATGGCGCAGGTGTTCAAGAAGTATCTCGCCAAAGGGAAAATCGGCTATGTTCCGCCACAGTGGTGTACAATAGAACAAGCCATTGATGTCATTCATCAATCCGGTGGCCAAGCGGTGATGGCGCATCCGGGCCGTTACGATCTGACGGCAAAATGGCTGAAACGTCTGTTGGCCTATTTTGCCGAACACGGCGGTGATGCGATGGAGGTGGCGCAGTGTCAACAAGCCCCCCATGAGCGTACGGTGTTGGCTAAATATGCGCAGGACTACCAATTATTGGCGTCTCAGGGTTCGGATTTCCATCAGCCCTGTTCGTGGATTGAGTTGGGGCGCAAACTGTGGTTACCCGGCGGTGTTGAACCGGTTTGGCGTGATTGGCCACAGCCCCAACAGAACTTAGTCGATTGATTTAACGCGGGCGTTGTTTTGCGCGTGCATCATTTTCAGGAGTTAGAGATGAGCCAGCTATTTTATATTCACCCGGACAACCCGCAGCCGCGCCTGGTCAATCAGGCCGTAGAGGTGCTGCGCAAGGGTGGCGTGATCGTCTATCCAACAGACTCTGGCTACGCGCTGGGCTGCAAACTTGAAGAGAAGACGGCGTTGGAGCGTATCTGCCGCATTCGCCAGTTGGACGGTAACCACAACTTCACGCTGATGTGCCGCGATTTGTCCGAGCTGTCGACCTATGCCTATGTGGACAATTCGTCGTTTCGCCTGATCAAGAACAATACGCCTGGCAATTACACCTTCATCCTGAAAGCGACCAAAGAAGTGCCTCGTCGCCTGATGAATGACAAGCGTAAAACCATCGGTTTGCGCGTGCCATCCAACCCGATCGCTCTGGCATTGCTGGAAGTGCTCAATGAGCCAATGATGTCGACCACGCTAATGCTGCCAGGCAATGACTTTGCCGAATCCGATCCGGAAGAGATCAGCGAACACCTTGGCAAGCAGGTGGATCTGGTGATCCACGGCGGTTTCCTGGGCCAGCAGCCAACCACGGTTATCGACCTGACAGAATCCTCCCCAGAAGTGATCCGTGAAGGTGCGGGCGATCCAGCGCCTTTCCGCTAAACTGCCGGACGAAGTCAGTGCCAAGGAGGGATAAAGCCTGTATAATAAGCGGTTGGTTTTGACCAAGTGCTAATCTTTGCGGCCGTCTCTCCTTGCTGAGAGTGGCGGCAAAGTCCCCCCGACGCCTGTGAAGGCGACATTAGAGGTTGCTCAATGAGCGAAAAGTTACAGAAAGTATTAGCGAATGCTGGCCATGGCTCGCGTCGTGAAATAGAAACCATGATTGAGGCAGGTCGCATCAGCGTCGACGGCAAGATCGCCAAACTGGGCGACCGCGTTGAAGTGGTCGCCGGGATGAAAATTCGCCTGGACGGTCATGTTGTCTCGATCAAAGAATCCGAAGAAGCGGTTTGCCGCGTGCTGGCTTATTACAAGCCGGAAGGTGAACTCTGTACCCGTAGCGATCCAGAAGGTCGCCCAACGGTCTTCGATCGCCTACCAAAACTGCGTGGTTCTCGCTGGGTAGCGGTAGGGCGTTTGGACGTGAATACCTCAGGCTTGCTGCTGTTTACCACTGACGGTGAACTGGCTAACCGCCTGATGCACCCAAGCCGCGAAGTTGAACGCGAATACGCCGTGCGCGTGTTCGGCCAGATCGACGACGAAAAGCTCAAGCAACTGAGCAAAGGTGTCCAACTGGAAGATGGCCCGGCGGCATTCCGCACCATCACCTTCCAGGGTGGCGAAGGGATCAACCAGTGGTACAACGTCACGCTGACCGAAGGCCGTAACCGTGAGGTGCGTCGCCTGTGGGAAGCCGTTGGCGTGCAGGTAAGCCGCTTGATCCGCGTGCGTTACGGCGATATCGATCTGCCAAAAGGCCTGCCTCGTGGCGGCTATACCGAGCTGGATCTGAAGGCGATCAACTATCTGCGTGAGCTGGTGGAACTGCAGCCGGAAACCGTCAGCAAACTGCCGGTAGAACGCGATCGTCGCCGTGTGAAGGCCAACCAGATCCGCCGTGCGGTAAAACGTCACAGCCAGGTCGCTCCCGGCAGCCGTCGTGGTGCACCAGGCAGCAGCAAACCGGGTAAACCGGCCAAGCCTTCCAAGCGTAGCTAAATTTATCACCGTGGCCTTGCCTTCTGGCTTGGCCACGGGTTATTCAGTTACCAGTCAATACCCTGCTGAGCCTTGATCCCCGCTTCAAACGCGTGCTTCACCGGCCGCATCTCCGTCACGGTATCCGCCAGCTCCAGCAAATCGCGATGACAGCCACGCCCGGTGATAATCACCGTCTGGTGTGCAGGACGCTGCTCAAGGGCTTCCAGCACCTCTGACAGCTCTAAATAGCCGTAGGTGACCATATAGGTCAACTCGTCCATCAGCACTAGATCCAGGCTGCTGTCGGCCAGCATCCGCTTACCGTGTTGCCAGACGGCCTGGCAGGCGGCGGTATCGCTTTCCCGATCCTGGGTTTCCCAGGTAAAGCCGGTTGCCATGACCTGAAATTCCACGCCGTGCTGTTGCAGCAGGTTTTTCTCGCCGTTGGGCCACTGGCCTTTGATAAACTGGATCACTCCGGCCTTCATCCCGTGGCCGACGGCACGAGTGACGGTGCCAAATGCAGCGGTGGTCTTGCCTTTGCCATTGCCGGTAAAGACCAGCAACAGACCGCGGGTTTCCTGCGCGGCGGCAATGCGGGCATCCACCTGTTCTTTCAGCCGTTGCTGGCGTTGTTGGTGACGATCTTCAGCCATGTTAAATGCTTCCTTATTCGGCAGCGCCGGGTTTACGGTTGGGTTGAGCATCGAAGCTCATGCCGGTTTTACGGCGGCTGTCATCGCCCATCAAATACAGATAGAGCGGCATGATATCGGCCGGTGTTTTCAGCTTGTTTTTATCTTCCTGTGGGAATGCAGATGCGCGCATTTTGGTGCGAGTTCCGCCAGGATTGATGCAATTTACCCGCAAGTTTCGGTTTTTATACTCATCGGCCAATACCTGCATCATCCCTTCGGTAGCAAACTTGGAAACGGCATAGGCCCCCCAGCCAGCACGGCCGGTGCGGCCGACGCTGGAGCTGGTGAACACCAACGATCCCGCATTGGATTTCAGCAGCAACGGCAGCAGCGCCTGGGTAAGCATGAAGGTGGCATTCACGTTGACCTGCATCACTTCGTTCCACATGGTCATCGAAAGCTCGGCCATTGGGGCGATGTCGCCCAACAGACCAGCGTTTTGCAATACGCCGTCCAGACGTGGCACCTTGGTGGCCAAGTCTTCCGCCAGGGTTTGGCACTGCTCTGGCGTGGTGTGTAACAAATCCAGCGTTACGATATGCGTCGGGGCGCTGGAGATGGCGGCAATTTCGGCCTGGACGCCCTGCAGTTTGCTTTCCGTGCGGCCAAGCAGCACTAGCTGTGCGCCGTAACGAGCGTAAGTCAGCGCCGCTTCACGGCCAATGCCGTCGCCCGCCCCGGTGACCAGAATAATGCGTTGTTCGAGCAGATCCTGCTTAGGTTGGTAATGCACAATAATTCCTCGCGCCTGTTTGGCGGCTCCCGCGCTATGGCTGGGAGCTTGGGTGGATTGCGGATCGCTGGCAGGAGCAGGGTTGCTCAACCACAATGGCGATCCGCTGCGAATTTTTGTCAGTAATTTAATGAATAATGTCTGTTATATGCCTGAAATGGATCGCATTTTCAATGAGTAACCTACAGAAACGGCATTCTTTTGTAACAAAAACGGTACAATAGCGGCTTGGTTACCGCTGCGGGCAACCCCATAGCACAGAGGTGTGCCGCATGCTCATCAATCTGAATTTTCATTTAGGCGCGACAGCCGTGGTGCCATTTGCTAAAAAGTACGTAGGGGCGCTGCATGCTGCGCCCGCTCAACTAACAAACTGTAAATAAAGGCGGTATCTGTGGAGTTTATATCTGTTTATGGCCTTTTCCTGGCCAAAGTTGCCACGGTGGTGATTGCTATTGCCGCGCTGGCGTTGCTGGCGGTGAGCCTCGGGCAGCGCAAGAGCCAGCAGAAAGGGGAACTACAGCTTACCGACCTGGGTGAGCAATATCGTGAAATGCAGCGGGAAATGCGCCTTGCCCGCATGGGGGCGGCAGAGCAGAAGGCCTGGAGCAAGCAGTTCAAAAAGCAGAACAAGGCCGACGACAAGCTGAAAAAACAGCGTGCCAAGGCCGGTGCGGTAGAGGCCGTCAAACCTTGCCTGTATGTACTGGACTTCAAGGGCAGCATGGATGCCCATGAGGTCAGCTCACTGCGTGAAGAGATCTCTGCCGTGTTGGCAGTAGCTACGGCTAAGGACGAGGTGTTGCTGCGTTTGGAGAGCCCTGGTGGGGTGGTGCACGGCTATGGTCTGGCAGCGTCGCAACTGGAGCGTCTGCGCAAGGGGGGTATCCGCCTGACGGTGGCGGTGGATAAGGTCGCGGCTAGCGGCGGTTATATGATGGCCTGTGTGGCCGACCGCATTGTGGCAGCACCGTTCGCCATCATTGGTTCGATCGGCGTGGTTGCGCAGATCCCCAACTTCCATCGCTTGCTGCAAAAGAGCAATATCGATGTGGAATTGCACACCGCGGGCCAGTTCAAACGCACCTTGACCCTGTTTGGTGAGAATACCGAACAAGGGCGGGAAAAGTTCCGTGAAGATCTCAACGAAACCCACGAGTTGTTCAAACAGTTTGTTCATCAGCAACGCCCTTCATTGGCTATCGAAGAGGTCGCGACCGGTGAGCATTGGTATGGCACTCAGGCAAAAGATAAAGGGCTGGTTGACGCGGTCGGCACCAGTGACGATCTGCTGATTGCCGAGATGGAAAACCATGAAGTGGTGGGGGTACGCTATGCCCGCCGAAAACGCCTGATCGATCGCTTTACCGGCAGTGCGGCAGAGAGTGTCGATCGTCTGCTGTTGCGCTGGTGGCAGCGCGGTGAGAAACCGCTGTTGTAAGCCGGTAAATCGGTGAATGCACGGGGCCTGATGGCCCCGTTTTTAATGGTTAACCCACCAGATGGTATTTCTCGGAAAGCACATGAGCCAGGTGCTTAAACATATTAAATACGGCGGTGGTTTTTGCCGTTGGCAGACCCTCGGGATCTAAAAAGAACTCGCCGCGGAAAACCAACACGCTGCCTTTCTGCTCAACGTCGGTGGCCACCATGCCGTGCATATAATCTTCATGTTGGCGGATGATGTTATTTGCTTCAGTAAGCAGATCTGCTCGTTCGATGGGTTGAGTGTTGTTACGCATTTATTTCTCCTGCTAGCGAAAATTCTGAACGTATTCTAGCGCGGGTTCGCGTTTATCCGCAAACCAGCTAAGGTTTAATTGCCGTCTGGACAGCCAGTGATTTGACCGTCCGTGGCGAAATGAGGTTTTCCGCGCTAATTAAGTTGCGTCGCGTTTGTTATCAGGTAGAGTGTGGGATTTTGCGGCTTCCGGTGGAAGGATTTGTTTACGCTCAACGCAGGTCATAGCTGGCCTGGCTTCTGGGGTTTGGCGTGAACAGGTTAGGCTGGTGAAATGCGTTCAGGTTGACCAGTTAGGCAACCATTAGAAAAAAACAGGTTGATCTCTTGCCAGAGTACCGCAATATAAATAAGAGATACGAATTGCCGCGGTACGGCGAGACAAATGGCTTCTTTTTAGAAGTATTAAATTCAGGTAAAGGTAATTATGGGCAAAGCTCTCGTAATAGTTGAGTCCCCGGCAAAAGCCAAAACTATTAATAAATATTTAGGTAATGACTACGTGGTGAAGTCCAGCGTCGGTCATATCCGTGATTTGCCGACCAGTGGCTCAGCTAGCAAAAAGAGCGCTGAGTCAACCGAAGACAAAACCAAAGACAAAGCCAAAAAGAAAGTCAAGAAAGATGAAAAGACCGCGCTGGTCAATCGCATGGGCGTCGATCCTTACCACGGGTGGGAAGCGCAATATGAGATTTTGCCCGGTAAGGAAAAAGTGGTCGCCGAGTTAAAGTCGTTAGCCGAAAATGCTGACCACATTTACCTCGCAACCGACCTTGACCGCGAAGGGGAAGCCATCGCCTGGCACCTGCGGGAAGTGATCGGTGGGGACGACAAGCGCTTTAGCCGCGTGGTGTTTAACGAAATCACCAAAAACGCGATCCAGCAGGCGTTCCAAGCGCCAGGCGAGCTGAATATCGATCGTGTCAACGCACAGCAGGCGCGTCGCTTTATGGACCGCGTGGTGGGCTACATGGTGTCGCCACTGCTGTGGAAAAAAATTGCTCGTGGCCTGTCCGCTGGCCGGGTGCAGTCCGTTGCGGTTCGGCTGGTGGTGGAGCGTGAACGCGACATCAAGGCGTTCGTACCCGAAGAGTACTGGGAACTGCATGCCGATCTGCTGGCGAAAGGCGAAATCGCGCTGCAGATGGAAGTCACCCACGCCCACGATAAGCCGTTCAAACCGGTTAACCGTGAGCAGACTCATGCCGCGCTTAACCTGCTGGAAAAAGCCCGTTATACGGTGCTGGATCGTGAAGACAAGCCAACCAGCAGCAAACCGGGTGCACCGTTCATCACCTCCACGCTGCAACAGGCTGCCAGTACCCGCCTGAGCTTCGGCGTGAAGAAAACCATGATGATGGCGCAGCGTCTGTATGAAGCCGGTCATATCACCTATATGCGTACCGACTCCACCAACCTGAGCCAGGACGCGGTCAACATGGTGCGTGGTTATATCGGTGACAACTTCGGCGACAAGTACCTGCCGAAGGCGCCTAACCAATACAGCAGCAAAGAAAACTCCCAGGAAGCGCACGAAGCGATCCGTCCTTCCGATGTCAGCGTATTGGCTGAACAGCTGAAAGATATGGAAGCGGATGCGCAGAAACTGTATCAGCTGATCTGGCGTCAGTTTGTCGCCTGTCAGATGACACCAGCGCAATACGACTCCACCACGCTGACGGTGAAAGCGGACGACTTCCTGCTGCGTGCCAAAGGTCGTACGCTGCGTTTCGATGGCTGGACCAAGGTGATGCCTGCGCTGCGTAAGGGCGATGAAGATCGCACCTTGCCGTTTGTGGAAGTGGGCAGCGAGCTGGATCTGCAAAAGCTGATCCCGAGCCAGCACTTTACCAAGCCACCGGCGCGTTACAGTGAAGCTTCACTGGTTAAAGAATTGGAAAAACGCGGGATTGGCCGTCCATCTACTTACGCCTCGATCATCTCGACCATTCAGGATCGTGGCTATGTGAGGGTAGAGAGCCGCCGGTTCTACGCGGAAAAAATGGGTGAGATCGTCACCGACCGCCTGGAAGAAAACTTCCGTGAGCTGATGAATTACGACTTCACCGCGCGCATGGAAAATGGCCTGGACCAGGTCGCCAACAACCAGGCGGAATGGAAAGCGGTGCTGGACGAATTCTTTGCCGAATTCAGTGAGCAGTTGGAAACCGCCGAGAAAGACCCTGAAGAGGGCGGTATGCGCCCGAACCAGATGGTGATGACCAGCATTGACTGTCCGACCTGTGGCCGCAAAATGGGTATCCGCACCGCCAGTACCGGCGTGTTCCTTGGTTGCTCCGGTTATGCGTTGACGCCGAAAGAGCGCTGTAAAACCACCATCAATCTGGTGCCGGAAGCGGAAGTGCTGAACATCCTGGAAGGGGATGATGCAGAAACCAACGCCCTGCGTGCCCGTAAGCGTTGCCAGAAGTGCGGCACCGCGATGGACAGCTACCTGATCGACAACCAGCGCAAGCTGCACGTGTGTGGTAACAACCCGGCCTGTGACGGCTACGAAATCGAGCAAGGCGAATTCCGCCTGAAAGGTTACGACGGCCCGATCGTTGAGTGTGAAAAATGTGGTTCCGAAATGCACCTGAAAATGGGGCGCTTTGGCAAGTACATGGGCTGCACCAACGAAAACTGCAAGAACACCCGTAAGATCCTGCGCAGCGGTGAAGTTGCGCCGCCGAAAGAGGATCCGGTCCCGCTGCCAGAGTTGCCGTGCGAGAAATCGGACGCCTACTTTGTGTTGCGTGATGGGGCGGCAGGCGTGTTCCTGGCGGCCAACACCTTCCCTAAATCGCGCGAAACCCGTGCGCCGTTAGTGGAAGAGTTGCTGCGCTTCAAAGATCGTTTGCCGGAGAAATTGCGCTATCTGGCCGATGCGCCGGTGGCCGATCCGGAAGGCAACAAGACGATGGTGCGCTTCAGCCGTAAAACCAAGCAACAGTATGTCTCATCAGAGAAAGACGGTAAGGCCACCGGCTGGTCCGCATTCTTCGTTGATGGCAAATGGGTTGAAGGCAAGAAGTAACCCGTACGCAAGGCAACAGCAAAAAACCAGCTCACTGAGCTGGTTTTTTATTGGCGTAAATCGGCTGGCGGATCTATTCTTCTCTGCTTTTTCTTATTTTTATCGGCAAGGCTCGGCGTTGATAATCATGCGAAAAGATCGTTATCATCTTGTGAAGCGGCTCTATACTTGGTCGCGCGACATGATATAATGGTTATATAAAAATGTTTTTTATGATTAAAGCTTATTAGCAACGGCGTTTTCATCAGCATCTGGGCGAAATCACTGTGTTTAAGGCTTGTGAGAATTAAGCATACCGGGCAACACCGAGATACCTGGCTGCGGCAAGCCGCAGTGTTTTAACCTAGGATGGTATTCAAATATGAAATTGCAGCAGCTTCGTTACATCGTAGAAGTGGTGAATCATAACCTCAACGTCTCTTCCACGGCTGAGGGGCTCTATACCTCGCAACCGGGTATCAGCAAGCAGGTGAGGATGCTGGAGGATGAGCTCGGCATCCAGATTTTCGCCCGTAGCGGCAAGCACCTTACCCAGGTGACGCCTGCTGGCCAGGAAATTATCCGCATTGCTCGCGAAGTGCTGTCCAAAGTGGAGGCCATCAAGGCCGTTGCCGGGGAACATACTTACCCGGACAAAGGTTCGCTGTATGTGGCAACCACCCATACCCAGGCACGCTACGCCTTGCCCAATGTGATCAAAGGCTTTATCGAGCGTTATCCGCGCGTGTCGCTGCATATGCACCAGGGCTCGCCAACGCAGATTGCCGAAGCGGTTTCCAAAGGCTCGGCAGACTTTGCCATCGCTACCGAAGCATTGCATCTGTATGACGACTTAATCATGCTGCCGTGCTACCACTGGAACCGGGCGGTAGTAGTGAAGCCCGATCATCCTTTAGCGGGAAAGAGCCACATCACCATTGAAGAGCTGGCCGAGTATCCTATCGTTACCTACACCTTCGGCTTTACCGGGCGCTCAGAGCTGGATACTGCGTTTAACCGGGCGGGGTTGACGCCGCGCATCGTATTTACCGCTACCGATGCCGACGTGATCAAGACTTATGTACGCCTGGGGCTGGGGGTTGGCGTGATCGCCAGCATGGCGGTCGATCCGGTGCAGGATCCGGATTTGGTGATGGTGGATGCCCGCGATATCTTTACCTATAGCACCACCAAGATCGGTTTCCGTCGCAGTACCTTCCTGCGCAGCTATATGTACGATTTTATCCAGCGTTTCGCTCCGCATCTGACGCGCGACGTGGTCGATACCGCCGTGGCTTTACGCACCAATGATGAGATCGAAGCCATGTTCAAGGACATCAAACTGCCGACCAAATAGGCCGTTAACTTGAGCCGCATTACACCATTTAAACCGCCGAAGGGCGGTTTTCCATTGTCTGATACCTGCTAACTCATTGACCTACCAGTAGCTTCCCGCCTTTGATTGCTCTTGCCTATCGTTATGATCAATACGTGTTGTTATCAAAACGTTACATGGCGTTTGTGTTATCTTTAAATAACACCTCAGAAATCACCCTGGTTTGACATAATAAAAAATGGAGGAGCTATGTCGTCCGATCTTCGTAAAACGAGTATGGATAAGCTGGTAGCACTGGGTAGTGAGTATCACTATTACAGTTTGCCACTGGCGGCCAGACAGTTAGGGGATATTGACCGGCTGCCGAAATCGATGAAAGTGTTACTGGAAAACCTGTTGCGCCATGTGGATGGTGATACGGTACAGGTTGACGATCTGAAGGCGATCGTAGGCTGGTTGCAAACCGGCCATGCCGATCGCGAAATTGCTTATCGCCCGGCGCGGGTGCTGATGCAGGACTTCACCGGCGTGCCTGCCGTGGTGGATTTGGCGGCAATGCGTGAGGCCGTTCTGCGCCTGGGCGGGAAAGTCGATCAGGTGAATCCGCTGTCACCGGTCGATCTGGTTATTGACCACTCGGTCACTGTCGATGAGTTTGGCGACGATGACGCCTTTGGCGAAAACGTGCGTATCGAAATGGAGCGCAACCACGAGCGCTACACCTTCCTGCGCTGGGGGCAAAAGGCCTTCAACCGCTTCCGCGTGGTGCCACCCGGCACCGGCATCTGCCATCAGGTGAACCTGGAGTATCTGGGGCAAACCGTTTGGCATACCGAAGAGAATGGCCAACGCATTGCTTACCCCGATACCCTGGTGGGGACCGACTCCCACACCACCATGATTAACGGCCTTGGTATCCTCGGTTGGGGCGTTGGCGGTATTGAGGCCGAAGCTGCCATGTTGGGCCAGCCGGTCTCGATGCTGATCCCGGATGTGGTGGGCTTTAAACTCAGCGGTAAGTTACCTGAGGGGATTACGGCCACCGACCTGGTGCTGACGGTCACCCAAATGCTGCGTAAGCATGGCGTCGTCGGCAAGTTTGTTGAGTTTTATGGTGATGGGCTGGCCGATTTACCGCTGGCGGACCGGGCAACCATTGCCAACATGTCGCCAGAGTTTGGGGCAACCTGTGGCTTCTTCCCGGTGGATGACGTGACGCTGAGCTACCTGCAGTTAAGTGGTCGTAGCGCTGAGCAGATCGCATTGGTGGAAGCCTATGCTAAGGCTCAGGGGATGTGGCGCAATCCAGGCGATGAACCGGTGTTTACCAGCACGCTGTCGCTGGATATGTCAACGGTTGAGGCAAGCCTAGCAGGGCCAAAACGCCCGCAGGATCGCGTCGCGCTGCCGCAGGTGCCAACAGCATTCACCGCCGCGACCGAGCTGGAAATTGGCGGTCAGAAAGATAAGCAGGAAGTGAAAAGCTTCACGCTGGGTGGCAAAAACCTGGAGCTAAATGCTGGCGCGGTGGTGATCGCAGCCATTACCTCCTGTACCAACACCTCCAACCCGAGCGTGATGATGGCCGCTGGCCTGTTGGCCAAAAAGGCCGTTGAAAAGGGTTTGAAGACCAAGCCTTGGGTGAAAACCTCACTGGCACCGGGTTCCAAAGTGGTGACCGAATACTTCGACCGCGCCAAACTGACGCCGTACCTGGAACAGTTGGGCTTTAACCTGGTTGGCTATGGTTGTACGACCTGTATTGGTAACTCTGGCCCGTTGCCCGAGCCGATTGAGCAGGCGATCAAGGAAGGGGATCTCACCGTCGGGGCCGTGCTGTCCGGTAACCGTAACTTTGAAGGGCGCATCCATCCGCTGGTAAAAACCAACTGGCTGGCTTCGCCGCCACTGGTGGTTGCCTATGCGCTGGCAGGTAACATGAAGGTTGACCTGACCAAAGATGCGTTGGGCGTAGGTCGCGACGGGAAACCGGTCTATCTGAAGGATATCTGGCCTACCAGCCAGGAGATTGCCCAGGCCGTGGCCGAAGTCAGCACCGAAATGTTCCATAAGGAATATGGTGCAGTGTTTGATGGCGATGCCAGTTGGCAAGCGATCCAGGTGACCGGTTCCGCGACCTACGAATGGCAAGCCGACTCTACCTATATTCGCCATCCGCCATTTTTCAGTACCATGAAGGCGCAACCGGATCCGGTGCAGGACATTCACGGCGCGCGTATTCTGGCAATCCTGGCAGACTCGGTGACCACTGACCATATCTCGCCTGCGGGCAACATCAAGCGTGACAGCCCGGCGGGACGCTACCTGAGCGAACGTGGTGTCGAGGTGAAAGAGTTCAACTCTTACGGTTCGCGCCGCGGTAACCATGAAGTAATGATGCGGGGCACTTTCGCCAACATCCGTATCCGTAACGAAATGGTTCCGGGCGTGGAGGGCGGTTATACCCGCCATCTACCTTCGCAGAATCAGATGGCGATCTATGATGCCGCCATGCAGTATCAGCAGGAGCAGGTACCACTGGCGGTGATTGCGGGTAAAGAGTATGGCTCTGGCTCCAGCCGCGACTGGGCAGCCAAAGGCCCGCGTTTATTGGGGGTGCGAGTGGTGATCGCGGAATCCTTTGAGCGCATCCACCGTTCCAACCTGATCGGTATGGGCATCTTGCCGTTGGAATTTCCGCAGGGTATAACGCGCAAAACGCTGGGTTTGACGGGGGAGGAACTGATCGACGTGAGTGGTTTGCAGGCGTTGCAACCCGGCCAGACGGTACCGGTCAATATCACCTATGCCGATGGTCGGCAGGTGGTGGTGAATACCCGTTGCCGTATTGATACCGGCAATGAGCTGACTTATTACCAGAACGACGGCATCCTGCACTACGTTATCCGTAAAATGCTGTAGAGAGAACAAGGGCGCCAAAAGGCGCCCTTGTTGTTATTTTTTGTCCAGCAAGTGGCCCATTTTAGCGGCCTTGGTGGCCAGATAACGTTCGTTCTTCGGGTTACGGCCGACGATCAACGGCACGCGCTCGGAGATATTAATGCCCGCTTCGCTCAGGATCTCGACCTTCTTCGGGTTATTGGTCAGCAGGCGCACTGCATCCACCCCCAGCAGTTTGAACATATCGGCGCACAGGGTGAAGTCTCGCTCATCGGCGGCAAAGCCTAGCTGATGGTTGGCTTCCACCGTGTCCGCTCCTTTATCCTGCAAGGCATAGGCGCGTATCTTGTTCAACAGACCGATATTACGGCCTTCCTGGCGGTGATACAGCAGAATGCCGCGGCCTTCCTCGGCGATCTGTTCCAACGCGGCTTCCAGCTGAAAACCGCAGTCACAGCGCAGGCTGAACAGCGCATCACCGGTCAGACATTCGGAATGAACCCGTGAGAGGACCGGTGTTTCGCCGGTAATATCGCCGAAAACCAGTGCCAGATGATCGTGCCCGGTGGCCAGTTCTTCGAACCCCACCATCAGAAAATCACCCCATGGTGTTGGCAGTTTGGCTTCCGCCACACGTTTAAGCTGCATGTCACTCTCCAAAAACACTACCTGTCAAATCGCTGCGTGCATCCTACGACTGGAACAGGGGACTGACCAGCATTAAAACAGACGGCGACGATCGCTATTTCATTCATTGTCAGCTATTTTGCCATAACTTGTGGCCGAGCGGTGCTCAGCAAAGCAGCATATGGTGTTTTACCGCTCCTATTGTTGCAATAGGTCAGTTATCTATCTAATTTCTCTTGTTTTGCTGAGTTATCAAGATTGTTACACTGCGGGTTAACCACAGTGGAAGGATAATGGGATGTTAAAGATAGCAAAACGCACGGCGGGTGGAGCGATTGTGCTGATGTTGTTGCCGCTGGCGGTCTGGTTGTTTGGCTGGCACTGGCAACCCGGCGGTAATGACGGCCTGTTAAAAGCGCTGTTCTGGGTAACGGAAACCGTCACTGCGCCCTGGGGTATTCTCACCAGCCTGATCCTGTCGGCCTGGTTTCTGTGGTGTCTACGCTTTCGGCTGAAAGCGGCGGTAGGGCTGTTCATCCTGTTGTCTGCGGCAATCGGGATTGGGCAGGCGATCAAATCTTCCATCAAAGAGCAGGTACAGGCACCGCGGCCGTTTGTCGTATGGCTGGAGTCGACCCATCAGATTGACGAAAAATACTTCTACTCGCTGGACAGGAAGCAGCGTAGCGCGCTGGTCAAAGAGCAGTTGCTGGACCAGGCGCTGGTACCTGAATGGTTGAGTAAACACTGGCAGTTTGAAACCGGCTTCTCGTTCCCTTCAGGGCACACGATGTTTGCCGCTATGTGGGCATTGCTGGGGGTTGGGCTGTTGTGGCCGCGGCGGCATTATAAAACCGTAGCGGTGTTGATGATTTGGGCATTTGGCGTGATGGCGAGCCGCCTGATGCTCGGCATGCATTGGCCGCGGGATCTGGCGATGGCGATTGTCATTAGCTGGTTGCTGGTTACCCTGGCCAGTTGGTTGACTCAGCGTTGGTTTGGGCCACTCACCATTCCACCGAAGGAGCAGCAGGAAATCGGCGAGCGGGAAGGCGAGCAGTAATTTCGCAGGAGAGGTGATGAAAGCGTAGTGTGACGTTGTCACTAATGGCGGCTCCAACCCGGGGCCGCATCAACGCGGGTTTTTACCCTGCATTGCAATCTGTCCTTTCGCCCCCATATCTTATCAAACTCGTGATTTTGAGAAGCTTTCTCATTAATTTGCTCAGGCGCTGCATTTGTTGCTGAATATCCCAGCAGATCTGCGGTTTTATCGTCTGCCAGGGTTTCCCTGCTACGACGGGAAATGCTAACTTAAGTCATAGGGACGCCACTTAGCGGCAATTACCCGTGGGCGGCAAACCCTGTATTGGGTTCCGGTTTGTGGCCTTGAGGGTAGAGTTCATCCGATTCACTCGGCATTGCGGGAAAGAATGTGAAATATTTACTGATTTTTTTACTGGTTCTGGTGATTTTCGTGGCTTCAGTCACGCTGGGCGCGCATAACGACCAGGTGGTGACGTTTAACTATTTGGTTGCTCAGGGCGAATATCCGGTATCAACCCTGTTGGCCACCCTGTTTGGTGCTGGCTTTGTGCTGGGTTGGATTATTTGTGGGTTATTTTATCTGCGCACACGCATCGCTCTTGGGCGTGCAGAGCGGAAAATCAAAAGGCTGGAACTGCAGCTCGAAGCACCTGTCGAGCCGGCATCGTTGCCCGCAGTCAGCAAGGAATAATCTGTTATGTTAGAGCTGCTGTTTCTGTTGCTGCCTGTAGCTGCCGCGTACGGTTGGTACATGGGGCGCAGAAGTGCTCAGCAGGATAAACAACAGGAAGCCAACCGCCTGTCGCGTGAATACGTGGCTGGGGTTAACTTCCTGCTTTCCAACCAGCAGGATAAAGCGGTCGATCTGTTTCTCGACATGTTGAAAGAGGACAGCAATACCGTTGAAGCTCACCTTACGTTGGGCAATCTGTTCCGCTCTCGTGGTGAAGTCGATCGCGCCATCCGCATCCATCAGGCCTTGATGGAAAGCGCTTCTTTAACCTTCGAACAGCGTCTGCTGGCGATACAGCAACTGGGGCGTGACTATATGGCCGCCGGGTTGTATGACCGCGCCGAGGACATGTTCAGCCAGTTGATCAATGAAGAAGACTTCCGAGTTTCCGCGCTGCAGCAATTACTGGTGATCCACCAGGCCACCAGCGACTGGCAGAAAGCCATCGAAGTGGCAGAGAAGTTGGTCAAGCTGGGTAAGGAAAAGCAGCGCGTCGAGATCGCGCATTTTTATTGTGAGCTGGCCCTGCAGGCGATGGGCAGTGACGATCTGGACAAGGCGATGGGCCTGCTCAAGCGCGCGGCCTCGGCGGATAAACAGTGCGCCCGTGTGTCGATCATGGTTGGGCGTATCTTCATGGCGCAAGAGGAGTATGCCAAGGCGGTAGAAACCCTGACGCGCGTATTGGATCAAGATAAAGAGCTGGTCAGCGAAGCGTTACCGATGCTGCAGGAGTGCTACCAGCATTTGCCTCAACAAGAGCAAGACTGGGCGGACTTTCTCAAACGTTGTGTGGCGGAGAATACCGGAGCCACGGCAGAATTGATGCTGGCGGAAGTGATCGAGCAACGGGAAGGGAGCGATGTGGTACAGGTGTACATCAATCGCCAGCTGCAGCGCCATCCGACCATGCGCGTGTTTTATCGCCTGATGGATTATCATCTGGCTGATGCAGAAGACGGTCGCGCCAAAGAAAGCCTGCTGTTGCTACGGGATATGGTAGGCGAGCAGATCCGTACCAAACCGCGCTATCGCTGCCACAAATGCGGTTTTACCGCCCATTCACTTTACTGGCATTGTCCTTCGTGCCGGGCCTGGTCTTCGGTTAAACCGATACGCGGGCTGGACGGGCAATAAAACAGCTTGTTAGCTAGGGACGCTGCACATGCGGCGCCCGCCAAGATTGTCCGGGTTACTTTTTCTTGCCGCTTTTCGCGCCGCCTTTCAGCAGTTGACGCAGCTTCTTCAGCTCTTTCTGGCTAAGAGGTTGTTCAATCTCCTCTTCGGTGCCCTGATTATCGATATCGTCATGATGCAGCGGAGCCGCTTTCTTACTGGCTTTGGCAGGGACTTCGAAGCTATGTTCCAGCCGTTGGCAAACCTCTGCACTCAATGAAAGCTGGTTCTCCAAGGCAATCGCCTTGATTTGCTCTTTCAGTGCCAGAGGGATCTTGATGGTTAGTGTCGATATCTCGCTCATTTTGCTGCCTTTTACGCGGGAGGTTACCATCAAGCTAAGTCAGCCGTGCAGATCTGTCCAGTGTGTAATAAAAATTTAATAATTTTGTAACATAAATGGGCTACACCAATGCGCTACGCTTTCCTCATTTTTTTGGCCGAGATACTATGAGCCATGACTGAACCCGATCTCAATTTACTTATCGCCCTTGATGCGCTGCTCGCTGAGGTCAGCGTGGCTGGTGCTGCGCGTCGTCTTGGTTTAAGCGCTTCTGCCATGAGCCGCACGCTCACCCGGCTACGCACCGTTACCGAAGATCCCTTGTTGGTGCGTGCCGGCCGCCACATGGTGCTGACGCCTTATGCCGAGGAGCTGCGGGAACGTACGCAAAATGCCGTATTTGCGGCGCGTTCGGTGCTGCGCCCATCCGCCACAGAATTGAACCTCGCCACGCTGGAACGCACCTTTAATATTCGTGCCAATGAGGGGTTTGTGGAGGCATTTGGAGCTTCACTGATTGCGGCAGCCGCCAAGGCTGCGCCTTTGGTGCGCCTGCGTTTTTCGCCCAAGCCAGAGAAAACCTCAAAGCCTCTGCGTGAAGGTCTGGTTGATCTTGAGATTGGTGTTTTGGGGACCATGGGGCCGGAAATACGCGTGCAGGCGCTGTTTAGGGATCGCTTCGTTGGTGTGGTAAGAGCGGGGCATCCGCTGGCGCGGGAACCAGAGGTGAAGGCCAGCCAGTATGCCGCGTTGGGCCATGTTGTCGCTTCCCGGCGTGAGCGTACCTACGGGCCGGTAGACGAAGCATTGGCTGAACTAGGTTTGCGGCGCAACATTGCCGCCGTGGTACCGAGTTTCCCGGCAGCCTTGGCCGTCGCTCAGGAGTCCGATCTGGTGGCGTTGGTGCCTGCCTCATTCCTTATCAATCAACCAGTGACCAATATTGATGGGGGCGTAGCGACACTCTGGGCTTTTGAACTGCCGGTTACGACCAGACTGATTACGATATCGCAGCTGTGGCACCCACGTGCCGAGGCGGATCCGGCTCATCGTTGGTTGCGGCAATTGGTACTGAATGTCTGTCGCAAGTTGGTACCAGAATAAAAACAGGTGGGCTGTGGTGTCGAAGGGGATGGGCGCCTTATGCAGCGCCCGTTCAGATAATCTAGAGGGTGACTCGAACTTATTTATAGATGATCGCGTTGCCATGCAGCATGTTGTTACCACCGGCGGCGACAATGCGATAGCTGCTAGCGCCTTGGGCTTTGGCTTTAGCCGCCAGCTTGGCTTCCAGGCTGCTCAGCGTGGTAACACCACCGGCAGATACTACGCCAACTT
This sequence comes from Serratia sp. JSRIV006, assembly GCF_019968685.1. NCBI lineage: Bacteria > Pseudomonadati > Pseudomonadota > Gammaproteobacteria > Enterobacterales > Yersiniaceae > Serratia > Serratia sp. JSRIV006. The sequence continues at coordinate 3,041,886 of NZ_CP074137.1, read as the reverse complement.
CAGTCAGGCTCTGTGCCTGTTGCTGGCTGACTGGTTCAGCGGCAACGCTGGCAAATGAGGTTAGGACCAGAACGGTAGCTGCTGCAAAATATTTGATGCCTTTCATGAGTATCTCCAATTTGGTTTTGAGGGTGAAAGTGTTTCCGCTTTCGATGTGTTGAATGATATAGCATTTATAAACGGATGAAATCGGATAGGCTTGAGCATGTTAATCAAATTATTTGATTAAGAATTTACGCTTCTTTACCGCGTTTTACTCACCCTGGGTTAAGGGCGCAAGGCGTTATTGACAGTCGATGACCAACGCTGTGTTAACATTACGTAACGGCAACGGGTTGCGTGACTGGGATTTCCGCTGTCTGGCATGTAGAATGCGGCGGTCAGTTTTGCTGGCGGCTCACTCATCACGTCCATTTCACACAAGGTAGAAGCTATGAAGTCTGAAAATAACTCAAATAACAATGACTTAAAATCATCGCCCATCATCGTGGCATTGGATTACGCCGACCGTTCCGCCGCATTGGCCTTTGCCGACCGTATCGATCCGCAAGATTGCCGGCTAAAAGTGGGTAAAGAGATGTTCACCCTGTTCGGGCCTGAGATCGTGCGCGATCTGCATCAGCGCGGATTTGAGGTGTTCCTCGATTTGAAATTCCACGATATTCCTAACACCACGGCGCATGCCGTAGCCGCTGCGGCGGAGTTGGGCGTATGGATGGTGAACGTACATGCCAGCGGTGGTGCTCGCATGATGAACGCAGCCAAAGAGGCGCTGCTGCCTTATGGCGCGGATGCACCGCTATTGATTGCCGTCACCGTGCTCACCAGCATGGAGGCGGAAGATCTGCGCGCCATTGGTATCGAACTCAGCCCGGCAGAGCAGGCGGAAAGACTGGCTCGCCTGACGCGCGACTGTGGCCTGGACGGTGTGGTCTGTTCTGCGCAGGAAGCTTCACGCCTGAAAGCTGCTTGTGGCGACCAGTTCCAACTGGTTACTCCTGGTATTCGCCCTGAAGGCAGTGCCGCAGGCGATCAACGCCGCGTGATGACACCGGTGCAGGCTCTGGCCGCCGGAGTTGATTATATGGTGATCGGCCGTCCGATTACGCAATCCGCCGATCCCGCGGCAGCGCTCAGCGCTATTCGAGCCTCACTGGTTTAAGGAACCCAGCATGAATGATGATAACAGCCGCCTGGTGTACTCTACCGACAGCGGGCGTATCAAGCAGGAAGAAGCCAAGCCAGAGCGTGTCAAAGGCGATGGCATCGTGCGTATTCAACGCCAGACCAGCGGCAGAAAAGGCAAGGGGGTTTGCCTGATCACCGGTGTCGATCTGGATGATGCGGCACTGGATAAACTGGCTGCCGAACTGAAAAAGAAATGCGGTTGTGGTGGCTCGGTGAAGGATGGTGTGATCGAAATCCAGGGCGACAAACGTGACCTGCTAAAGCAATTACTGGAAGCCAAGGGCATGAAGGTTAAGCTGGCTGGCGGTTGAGCAGCTAAATGAAATATGCCGCAGTGTGTCACTGCGGCTGCATTCATCGAAATGATAAACGTAAAAATAGACCTGAAAGTTTTTTTCAATTAGACGTCAAAGCGTGAACGCTTTTGTCAGCCTATCGGCAGAGGTATCAGCAAGCCGTGGCTTATTTACTCACCTGGTGACCGATGATGCCACCAACAGCGGCACCGCCGACGGTCCCCAACGCGCTGCCGTTAGTCAGCACCGCACCGCCTACCGCACCTGCACCAGCACCAATCGCCGTGTTGCGGTCACGTTTAGACATATTCGAACAGGCACTCAGCGACAGAGCCAGGGTGATCACCACTGCGGCAGTGGCCAAACGTTGATTAATGATCATAATGAATTCTCCTTAGCATCGGCTATATGGAACTACTTTACTGGCATAGCACAGCTTTAGTATAGGCAGTAATCAGCAAACTGGCCTGAGACTGTCTTCCAGACGACCTTGAAATAAAAAATGGCATTTATTGCACAAAACAGGGCAAATAAAAAATCAGGGCGGTTTTTTCGCCTTGTTTCAGTATAAATCTCTGACGAGGGATAAATAGGGAAATAGTCTTAATTTAGCCTAGGTCGGCAGGCGATTATTCCGAATCCGCCGCCACACATCTTGGTGTATCCAGCAGAAATCTACGTGGTCTTTAGCGATCTATCCCATACCGGCTTGTTGCCCACCTGCTGACAATAGTCGCAGACCAAGCCACAAGGACAAGATCATGCTCAACGAACTAAAACAACAGGTGCTGGAAGCCAACCTTCAACTTCCGCGCCATCATCTGGTGACCTTTACCTGGGGCAATGTCAGCGCCGTAGACCGCCAGCAGGGGCTGATGGTGATCAAACCTTCCGGCGTTGAGTATGATGCCATGACCCGTGAGGATATGGTGGTGGTGGAACTGGAGAGCGGCAAGGTGGTGGAGGGGAGTAAAAAGCCTTCTTCCGATACGGATACCCACCGGGTGCTGTACCTGAACTTTGCTGCAGCGGGTGGGATCGTTCATACCCACTCGCGCCATGCCACCATTTGGGCACAGGCCGGATTAGCCATCCCCGCGTGGGGAACGACACATGCAGACTACTTCTATGGTGATATTCCCTGTACTCGGCTAATGCGGGACGAAGAGATCAATGGCCGTTATGAGTGGGAAACCGGGCAGGTGATCGTCGAAACCTTTAAAGAACGTGGGTTGGATGCCGCTCAGATCCCGGCGGTGCTGGTACATTCCCACGGTCCATTTGCCTGGGGCAAAGATGCTGACGGCGCGGTGCATAATGCCGTGGTGTTGGAAGAGTTGGCTTATATGGGGATCTTCTCGCGTCAGCTAGCGCCAGGGCTGGGCAATATGCAGCAGAGCCTGTTGGACAAGCACTATCTGCGCAAGCACGGAGCACATGCCTATTACGGGCAGTAATCTCACCACGGGGCCGAACGGCCCCGCAGCCGTTATTCGTTAACCAGATCCAACTTGATACCCTGGCGTTTAAGCAACTGCTGGTAGTCGTTGGCGATACGCGAGTCGGTGATCACCCGCCCAATCTGGCTCATGGGTTCCAATGGATTAGGTTGGATCTGGCCGAATTTTGACGAGTCGGTCAGCACTATGTTCTCTACGCCTTTGGCTAATACCGCATTGACCACGTCGGCACGCATCATATCGCGGCCGGTGAAGCCGGTCTCCGCGTGATAGCCATCCACCCCGATAAACGCCTTGCTGAAGTGCACCTGCTGGATACACATGCGGGTTAACGGGCCGACCACGGTTTCACTCTTCTTCTGGAACATGCCGCCGAGAACGATCACATCGCAGTCGGTCTCTTTCAGCAGATGGGCGATGTAATGGCTGACGGTGATCAGCGTGACGCGCTTGCGCTCGGCCAGATAGCGGGCCAGTAAGGCGTTGGCACTACCGCTCTCGATAAAGATGGTTTCGCCATCGTTGACCAGCGATGCAGCATTTTGTGCCAGCTTCTGCTTAAGCGTGAAGTTGGACATCATGCGGGCATCAACGTCGTCGCTTTCCAGCGCAACGGCAGAACCGTGAACGCGTTTCAGATAGCTGCGTTTTTCTAACAGATTGAGATCCTGACGGATCGTCACCTCAGAAACGCCAGAGGCGCGCGCCAGTTCGCCAACGCTGATGCGCCTGCGGTCATTCACCAACTGCAAAATGGTTTGTTGTCTTGAATTCATAGCGGCCTGATAGGCGGCCACCAAAGGGTGACCGCAACGATTCACTGATTAAAGAGTATGTTCGGTACGCGCGATAATGTCATCCTGCGCATCTGGGGATAATGCGGTAAAGAAGGCAGAATATCCAGCTACGCGTACCACTAAATCACGATATTGGTCAGGATGTTGCTTCGCGGCCAACAGCGTTTCCCGCGACACGATATTATACTGCACGTGCCAGCCATGGTAAGCCTCGAAGAAAGTGCGCAACATCAGCATCAATTTTTCTCGGTCACGCGGGTTCTCCAGCGTGGACGGGTTCAGCTTCTGGTTCAGCAACACGCCACCCAGAATCGATTCGGTAGGCAGTTTGCTCAGCGAGTTGAACACTGCCGTTGGGCCTAGATGGTCGGTGCCGGAAGCCGGGCTAGCCCCTTCCGCCAATGGCGTATGCGCTTTACGGCCGTCTGGCGTAGCCATGGTGGCAGCACCAAACGGAACGTTGGCCGAAATGGAGGAGGTGCCCGCATAGTAGGTACCTCCGATCGGGCCACGGCCAAAGCGGGTGTTGTGATACTGCTTCAGCTCGTCGATATAGGTCTGATAGGCACGTACCAGCAGCTGATCGACATCATCCACGTCGTTGCCGTACTTTGGCGCCGCATTGATCAAGCGTTGGCGCAGCTGTTCGCCGTCCAGGCCAGCAAAATCGTTAGCAAGAGCCTGAGCCAGCTGTTGCTGACCAATAATCCCCTGATCGAACACCAGCTTGCGTACCGCTTCCAGGCTGTTACCCAGGTTGGCGATCCCGACCTGCAGACCGGATACCCAGTCATATTTCGCACCGCCTTGTTTGACACTCTTGCCGCGCTCGATGCAATCATCCACCAGAGCCGAGCACACAATGTCGTGGGCATTTTCTTCCAGCACGGTATCGACTACACACTCAATCTCAATCGATTTGCGGGTGTAATAGCGGATCTGCGTATCCCAGGCATCCAGCACCTGGTCAAACTGGCTAAAGTTACCCTGAGACAGCCCCAGCTCCTGCGGCAGGAAAATCTTGCCGGAGGTGGCGTCGCGCCCTTGCTCCAGTGCTGCCAACATCACGCGGGCAAAGTTGATAAAGCTCATCCCGGTGCAGCGGTAGCCCCATTTGCCGCCAACGGCGGTCTCGATACAACCGATAGCGGCATAATCGTAGGCATCCTGTGGTTCGACGCCCAGCTTGATAAACTCGGGGATCACGATCTCATCGTTGTTAAACGCCGGCATGCCGAAGCCGCAGCGGATCACCTGCACGCAGGCGTCAAGGAAATCATTACTGATCCCGGCGTGATAGCGCACGCTGAGGTTAGGCTGCGTTGAACGCAGACGGCCACAGGATTCCAGAATGGTGTAAGAGAGCGGGTTGACCGCGTCACAAGGCTGGCCATTGACCAGTTTCTGGCCGCCGATGGTGACGTTCTGATACAGCGGGCTACCGGCGGAGGCTTTGGAGTGCGAGCCGGAACGGATCTTGTTCACTTCCAGCAGTTTCAACCAGCAGCTGTGCAGCATCTCGATGGCTTTTTCGCGCGGCAGGCTTTGCTCCAGCTCCACGTCACGGCGATACCAAGGATACAGATATTGGTCGAGGCGGCCGAAGGAAACCGAGTGGCCGTTGGATTCGATCTGCAGGAACAGCTGAATGAAGTAACACAGTTGCAGCGCCTGCCAGAAGGTCTGTGGCGGTTGATGGGCGATCAGTTCGCAGTTGGCTGCCATGGTCAACAGCTCTTCACGCCGCCAGATGCGTTGCTCTGCCTGGGCCATTTCACGGGCCAACTGGGCAAAGCGCAGGATGTGCTCGCTGAGAGCGTCCAGCGAGATGTCGACGGCCTTGAGGAACTGTTCCTTATGCAGGTCGTCCCAGTCCGTCAGGTGCAGGCGTTCACGGCGCTCAGACACTTTCTCACGCAGGCCATCCAGACCTTTTTCCAGCAACAGCGGGAAGTTGACCGCCAGGTGCGCATCGCCAGACGTCATGTTGCCTTCCGCCTTGATGATACCGGTAGCCAGCAGGGCTTTTTGCTCATCGGTGAACATGCCGTAGCAGCGATCCTGCACGGTCTGACCACGCCACCATGGGCACAGGGTGTGTAATACCTTTTTATCCTGTTCGCTGACGGAGAAGCCAGCGCCGGGGCGATCGGCCAACTCGTCAATTTCGCTTTCGATCCAACTGACGGTGTATTCCGGGAAGATCGGCGCGGCACGTAACTGGCTAGCCTGGTTACCGATAATCAGCTCATCATTCTTGATCCAGATGCTCCGTTTGGCCAGATGGTTGGCCAACGCCATGGCACGCCTTACCGGCAGCGGCTTATCCTGATGCTGCTGGTACGTTTCGGTATAGTGCTGTGCGCGTTCGGTACAGACCGGTGGCTTGACGATATGGATCAGCGCGTTCTTGTGCGCTAGCGTGCGTTCGGTCAGGGTAGTCAGATCCAGCGTTGTCATGGTGTTATCCTCGCAAAATGGCGGTCAGACCTTTGGCGCTGGCGTAATCTTCGGCATAGGCCAGCAGTTCGGGGTCGTCAAGTGGGGTACGGGAAGCGTAATAAGGCGCGCCGAGCAGATGGTATTTATTCATCCCCAGCGTGTGGTACGGTAAAAAATGGATCTCTTTGACGCCGATTTCATCGGCGGCAAAGTCGGTAATGGCGCGGATTGAGTCGCGATCGGCGTTAAATTCGGGGATTAACGGCACCCTCACGGTGATCTGAGTGCCAGCGGCGGCCAAACGGAGGAAGTTATCCATCACCCGTTTGGCGGAGCCTTCGGTCCATTGCTTGAAGCGAACTTGATCGACGTGTTTCAGATCGGCCAGCATCAGGTCTAGCCAGGGCAGAGATGGCTCGATATAGGACCAAGGCGTATGCAGGCAAGATTCTACGGCGGTATGGATACCGGCCTCGCGCCCGCGTTTGAGCAGTTCAGCCGCAACCTCTGGCTGCATAAACGGCTCGCCACCGGATAGCGTCAGGCCACCGCCGGTACGCAGATAGTAAGGTTTATCGCGCATCACTTCGGCCATCACCGCATCAAGGTCGAGCGCCGTGCCGCAGACGCTCAGCGCGCCAGTTGGGCAACAGCCGTTTAATGCGTCATAATCGGCGGCAGTCAGTAACGAACGTTGCAGGGTTAGGGTGTTGTCGTCAACGCGGGTGATAGCGTGCGGGCAACTCTCACTGCACAGGGTACAGGCCGCCAGACACAGGCGCTCATCAAACAGCAGTTCTTGCTGGCGCGAACGGCTTTCCGGGTTCTGGCACCAGCGGCAGCCAAGCGAGCAGCCCTTAAGGAACACCACGCTGCGGATGCCTGGGCCGTCATGTGTTGAGTAGCGCTGTAGATTGAAAAGCATTCGTCACCTGTGAAGTCTAAAATCTTCTTACGTAAATTAAATAGGTTTCGAATGAAAGTTGATTTGATTTTAATCAAATGATGGCGGCTTTTTTCGCTTATTATGTTCAGAGTTTGAATCTGCCCACAAAAGAATCAGGAGAAGGTTATGGAACTGTATCTCGATACCGCCGACGTCAGCGCAGTGAAACGTTTGGCGCGCGTCTTGCCGCTGCACGGCGTGACCACCAACCCAAGCATCGTTGCCAAAGAAGGCAAGCCGATCTGGGAGGTTCTGCCGGCCTTGCGTGATGCGTTAGGCGGTACCGGCAAGCTGTTTGCCCAGGTGATGGCTAACGACGCAGAACGTATGGTTGCCGAAGCCGTCCTGCTGAGTCAACGGGTGCCGGGCCTGGTAGTCAAGATCCCCACCACCGCAGAAGGGCTGGCGGCAATCAAGAAGCTGAAATCCATGTCGATCCCCACTTTGGGTACCGCCGTTTACGGCGCTGGTCAGGGGCTGCTGGCGGCGTTGGCCGGGGCAGAGTATGTGGCACCTTACGTTAACCGTCTGGACGCACAGGGTGGCGACGGCGTTGAAATGGTGCACGAGTTACAACAGCTGTTGTCGCTGCATGCTCCTCACGCCAAGGTGTTGGCGGCCAGCTTCAAAACGCCACGTCAGGCGTTGGAGTGTCTGTTGGCAGGTTGCCAGTCGATCACTTTACCGGTGGATGTGGCAGAACAGTTTATTTCCACTCCGGCGGTTCAGGCGGCGGTAGAGAAGTTTGAACAGGATTGGCAGGGGGCTTTCGGCACGACGCTGATAAGCTAAAGTGCATTGAAAAGGGCGGCACCTGGCCGCCCTTGTAGGCATTCGATGAGACTGTTTCAACTGGCTCATCCCGTAGCCTGGCCGTTCAGTTAGACACGCCCGGTTTCCTCACGCAGTACAATAGTGCTTTCACGTACCGTAGGCGTTTTGGAACCCAACGCGCGGCGCACCACGAAGAAGGCCGAAACCAGCATCGTCACCGCAACCAGCATAAAGAAGGCGCACAACGCGGCGTTAATCTGATTGGCAAACACGATGGTCTGCATATCCGCAATGGATTTGGCCGGGGCGATAACCGTGTTCGATTCAATCCCGGCAGAGAATTTCTTCGCCTGCGCCAGGAAGCCGATGCTTGGTTTTTCATGGAAAATCTTTTGCCAGCCCGCCGTCATTGAGGTGATAAACAGCCAGATGGTCGGCAAAATGGTCACCCAGGCGTAACGCTGTTTCTTCATCTTGAACAGCACTACGGTGCCCAGGATCAGCGCCATTGAAGCCAACATCTGGTTACCAATGCCGAACAGCGGCCACAGCGTATTGATCCCACCTAACGGATCCACGACGCCCTGATAAACAAAGAAGCCCCAACCGGCCACGGCCACGGTGGTGCCAGCCAGGTTGCCGAACCAGGAGCGGTTGTTCGCCAGTCGTGGAATGGCTACGCCAACCAGATCCTGCACCATAAAGCGACAGGCGCGGGTGCCCGCATCCACCGCAGTGAGGATAAACAGGGCTTCAAACAGGATGGCAAAGTGATACCAGAAGGCCATCATCGCCCGGCTGTTAAACACCTCGCTGATGATATGAGCCATGCCAACGGCAAAGGTTGGCGCGCCACCGGCTCTGGACAGCACCGACTTCTCGCCCACATCATGGGCAATCTGCGTCAGCGTTTCCGGGGTGACCATAAAGCCCCAGCTGTTAATTGCCTGTGAAGCACTTTCCACCGTGGTGCCGATCAGCGCCGCCGGTGAGTTCATGGCGAAGTAGACGCCTGGGTCGATCACCGAAGCGCAAATCAGCGCCATGATGGCCACGAAGGACTCCATCAGCATGCCGCCGTAGCCGATAAAGCGGATATGGCTCTCACGCTCAACCAGCTTCGGTGTGGTGCCACTGGAGACCAGGGCGTGGAACCCGGAGATTGCGCCACAGGCAATGGTAATAAACAGGAACGGGAACAGTGAACCGGCAAACACCGGGCCGCTGCCATCGATAAAGCGTGACACCGCCGGCATTCTCATTTCCGGCATCGCGAACACAATGCCCACCGCCAGCCCCACGATCACACCGATTTTCAGGAAGGTAGAAAGATAGTCACGCGGAGCAAGCAACAACCACACCGGCAGCACCGAAGCGACAAAACCATAAATCACCAGCACCCAGGTCAGGGTGGTGCCGTGCAGGGTAAAGAACGGCCCCCAGTATGGATGCATGGCGATGTTGCCACCGTAGATGATCGCCATCATCATCAGCACAAAGCCGATCAGCGAAACCTCGGCAATCTTGCCTGGGCGGATAAAGCGCATGTAAACGCCCATAAACAGCGCAATCGGGATGGTGGCAGCAATGGTGAACAGACCCCAAGGGCTGTCTGCCAGCGCTTTAACGACCACCAACGCCAGCGCCGAGAGGATGATGATCATCACCCCAAGTGCGCCCAGCATGGTTACCACACCGGCAAAGGCGCCTAACTCCTGCTTGGCCATTTCCCCCAGCGAGCGTCCGTCGCGGCGGGTGGAGATAAACAGGATCAGGAAATCTTGCACCGCCCCAGCCAACATCACCCCAACCAATATCCAGATGGTACCAGGCAGGAAGCCCATCTGCGCAGCCAGGATCGGCCCAACCAGCGGGCCAGCACCGGCAATCGCGGCAAAGTGGTGACCAAACAGCACCCATTTGTTGGTGGGTACATAGTCCAGGCCATCGTTATGGCGTTCCGCTGGCGTTAACCGACGGTCATCGAGTTCAAAGACGTTCTTGGCAATAAACCGGCTATAGAAGCGGTAGGCAATGCTGTAGCAGGCGACGGAAGCCACCACCAGCCAGACAGCGTTGACGTGTTCCCCACGGCTCAAGGCAAGCATGCCGAAAGCGAAGGCACCGACCAGCGCCACCGCGAGCCAGATTATGGCTGACTTGACGTTTTTCATGTTCCGCAACTCCTTGTTGTGCAGAGGTAGAAAGGTGATTTTTTTAGTTTGTGAGTCCGTCAAAACGTTAACGACTCATTAAACGTAGGAGGTTTGAACGCGGACGGTGGCTGGTCGGATCAGAAATGTGAACTCAGTTGGAGTTTGCTGAAAGAAGCGTGCCATACGGGGACAGAATAGGTTGTTGCAGGCATAAAAAAAGGCGATACCGAAGTATCGCCTTGATCGAACACGGATAACGTTAGGCCACCGGTCTGGCAATTACGCTGCGGGTTTCCATACGCACTTCGGCAATGTTCACCTGCAGACTATCGCTCTGGCGATAAACCACTTCGCCCTTCACCTGCACGGTGCCGGTCTCTTGGCTACACACCATCTCGTCGCGAACCGCGTGGATAAACGGGGCAGGGATAAAGGCCATCGCGCCGTTGTCCAACAGGCGTACGCGCAGGCCACCACGGGTTACGTCGATGATCTCGGCGTTGAAACGTTCATCGGTTCCGGCCTTATCCTTGAGGAAACGGGCATACAACCAGTCACCAACGTCGCGCTCTGCCATGCGGTTCAAACGGCGACGCTCGGCCAGTTGCACGGTGACGTCGTCCTGCGGTTTTTCCGCTGCCTGCTCGCTGATAATAGCTTTCAGCAGACGATGGTTGACCATATCGCCATACTTACGGATCGGAGAGGTCCAGGTGGCGTACGCCTCCAGCCCCAGACCGAAGTGCGGGCCAGGCGTGGTGCTGATCTCGGCAAAGGTCTGGAAGCGGCGGATGCGGCTGTCCAGGAACTGGGTTGGCTGCGAGTCGAGGTGACGGCGCAGTTCGCAGAATCCTTCCAGGGTCAGCAGCTTCTCGGCATCGGCTTCAACGCCGTTGGCCTGCAATACGGCGACCGCTTGCTCAACCAGGGCCGGATCAAAGCCGTTATGCACGTTATAGATGCCAAAGCCCAGACGATCGCGCAGCACCAGGGCGGCACAGACGTTGGCGGCGATCATGCACTCTTCAACAATACGGTTGGCGGTGCGGCGCTGTTCGGTCACGATGTCCAGCACTTCGCCTTTCTCGCCTAGGACAAAGCGGTAGTCCGGGCGATCCTTGAATACCAGGGCATGCTGATGGCGCCAGGCGCTGCGTGCATCGCAAACCTGTTTAAGCAAGGTGATCTGCAGTGCGATGCTCTCGCTCGGTGGCTGCCAGCCTGCGACGCCGTCCAGCCAGTCAGAAACCTCGTCATAAACCAGTTTGGCTTTGGACTCGATTTCGGCGGCGAAGAAATGGATATCGTTGCCCAGCGCACCGTCTGCGGCGATAGTCACGCGGCAAGCCAGCACCGAGCGGCGTTCATTCGGGCGCAGCGAGCACAGGTTGTCGGACAGATCGCGCGGCAACATCGGAATATTGAAGCCCGGCAGGTAGTTGGTGAACGCGCGCTTGCGGGCGATTTCATCCAGATTGCTGCCTTGCTCGACGTAGGCGGTAGGATCGGCAATGGCGATGGTCAACAGCAGCGAGCCGTCACCGTTGTCTTGCACGTGCAGCGCATCGTCCATATCTTCGGTGCTGGCGCTATCGATGGTGACGAAGTCCAGCGCGGTCAGGTCCTCACGGATCAGAGCGGTCTCTTGTTCGGAGATCGCGACCATGTCTGGCGCTTCTTTTTCAAGATTATGACGAGCCAGCGTGACCCACCACGGCGCGAAGTGATCTTCACCGTCGGTGATGAACTGAGTCAGATCGGCATTGAAAGTGCGATCGCCTTTCAGTGGATGACGGCGCATTTCTGCGACGGCCCAGTCACCGGCCTGGAAGTTATGGGTGACTTCACGCGCCGGACGGCATGGGATCGCGTCTTTCAGCAACGGATGATCGGGGATAATCGACAGGCGATCGTCTTTTTTCTGCACCCGGCCAACAAAGCGCGACAGGAAAGGCTCAACCAGGGTTTCCGGTTCAGCGATTTCGCGCTCTTTTTCGGTATGCAGGGTGGCGACGATACGATCCCCATGCATGACTTTTTTCATGTACGGCGGCGGAATAAAGTAACTTTTCTGCCCGTCGACTTCTAAAAAGCCAAAACCTTTCTCAGTCCCTTTTACTACGCCTTCAACACGCGGGGTTTGAGAGTGAAGTTGCTGTTTAAGCTGCGCCAGCAGCGGGTTATCTTGAAACATATCGTCCAGTGAATGGGTTGTGAGTGGCAAGATTTGCGGCTGACAGTTTTACGCGAATCACTCCTTGCGGGCAAGCCAAACGTCACGCTTTTCCGACGAAGGCTCGCGATTATTAACGCAATACTGCTCCAGGGACGCGACATGCCACGTCCGTTCAAACTAAACGATACGCAACGTAGGGGCTTGAGCGCAGCGGCGGATGGCGACGGGAACCGATTTGGAGGTCGGCGTGCCGGTGCCATCACCAAAACTGGCCAGCGGCACCAGCGGGTTGGTTTCGGGATAGTAGGCTGCCAGATTACCGCGTGGGATATCGTAGCTAACCAGCTTGAAGCCGCTGACCTTTCTGGTTACGCCATCGTTCCACAAGGTTTCGATTTCCACCAATTCCCCATCCTGCAGACCAAGATCGGCTAAATCTTCGGGATGAATAAACAGCACTTCGCGCTGGCCGTAAACACCGCGATAGCGATCGTCCAGTCCATAGATGGTGGTGTTGTACTGATCGTGTGAACGCAGGGTTTGCAGTACGAACGGCGCTTTTTCTGCCCCGATTTGCGGGAACAGCGTATCGGGTAGTGGAGCGGCACTGAACTCAGCTTTGCCGCTCTGAGTTGCAAAGCGCAATTCGGCAGCGGCGTTGCCCAGATAGAATCCTCCTGGTTGCTCACAGCGTTGGTTAAAATTCTCAAAGCCGGGAATGGTGGCCTGGATATGCTGGCGGATCAGTGAATAATCGTCGGCCAGCTCCAGCCAGTCCAACTGTTGGTTGCCCAGCACTGCGTCGGCAATGCCGCAGACAATCGCGGTTTCAGAACGCTGGGTGTCTGCCAGCGGTTTGCCGATGCCTTCGGAGGCGTGCACCATGCTGAAGGAGTCTTCCACCGTAATGTATTGCGGGCCGCTGGCCTGCATATCCAACTCGGTACGCCCCAGCGTCGGCAAGATCAAAGCATCTTTGCCGGTGATCAGATGGCTGCGGTTCAGTTTGGTGCTGATATGCACCGTCAAATCACAACGGCGCAGGGCTTGAGCGGTACGCTCGGTATCCGGTGCCGCTGCTGCAAGGTTACCTCCAAGCGCAATCAGCACCTTGACCTCACCACGCAGCATCGCTTCAATGGCCTCGACCGTATTGTGACCGATCTCGCGGCGTGGGCTAAAGCCAAAATGCTGCTCCAAACTATCCAACAGCGCCTTGGGGGCTTTCTCATCGATGCCCATGGTGCGGTTGCCTTGCACGTTGCTGTGGCCGCGTACCGGGCATAGGCCCGCACCTGGCTTGCCCAACTGGCCGAACAGCAATTGCAGGTTGGTGATCTCGCGCACCGTCGGTACGGAGTGCTTATGCTGCGTCACGCCCATCGCCCAGGTGCAGATAACTCGCTCTGCGCCTTGGTAAATCGCCGCCGCATGACGTAGCTGGGTTTCACTCAACCCGGATTGCGTGGTGATCTGTTGCCATGAGGTGGCATCCACCTGAGCCAGATAATCTTCGATGCCCACGCAATGCCGATCGATAAACGGCTGGTCGAACAGTCCTGGTTTTTTGGCGGCAATCCGCTGGCGATGGGTTTCCAGCAGTGCCTTCACCATGCCGCGCACTGCCGCCATATCGCCACCCAGGTTGGGCTGGAAGTAGGCCGAACTGATGGGGGAGGATTTGGGCGTCAGCATCTGGATCGGGTTTTGCGGGTCGGCAAACCTTTCCAGCCCGCGTTCGCGCAGGGTATTGAAACTGACGATGCGTGCCCCCCGGCTGGCTGCGTGTTTCAGGCTGTGCAGCATGCGCGGATGGTTGGTCCCGGGGTTCTGGCCAAAGACAAAAATCGCATCGGCTTGCTCGAAGTCATCCATACGGATGGTGCCTTTGCCGACGCCAATGCTCTGCTTGAGGCCTACGCCGCTGGCTTCGTGGCACATATTGGAACAGTCCGGGAAGTTGCTGGTGCCCAGCATCCGGCCAAACAGCTGGTAAAGGTAGGAGGCTTCATTGCTGGCGCGGCCTGAGGTGTACAGCTCAATCTGGTTGGGATTATCCATTGCCTGGATATGGCTGGCGATAAGTTTTAGGGCATCCGGCCAGGTGATGGGCTGATAGCGATCGGTCTTGGCGTCGTAGCGCATTGGATGCGTCAACCGGCCTTGATACTCCAGGAAGTAGTCGCTTTGCTCGCGCAGGGTGCTGACGCTGTGGGCCGCAAAGAATGCCGGTTCCACCGCATTGCGGGTCGCCTCCCAACTGACCGCCTTGGCCCCGTTCTCGCAGAAGCTGAAGGTGCTGTGGTTGTCATCGCCCCAGGCACAGCCGGGGCAGTCAAAACCGCGCGCTTTGTTAACGCGCATCAGGTTGCGCAGATTTTTTAGCGCCTGTTTGCTGTCGAACACATAGCGGGTGGTGGCTTCCAATGAGCCCCAGCCGCCCGCCGCGCCGCGATAAGGCTTGATTGACGGTTTAAATTTCATGATTTTCTTCGCAGGTGATTAATGTAGCTAAAAGGTAAATGCCTTTTTAAGCATTTTGAGTATTTATGTGGCAAGTCTAGGGGCGTGAGGGCTTGGCGTCTAATCGAATAGAGCAATGATGGGATAGACGACACTTATCGCAACTGCCAGCAAGGCCATAGCAAATGATATACTTCGTGCAGAAACCATTTTCCGGGCCAATACATGGATATTAAGCAACTGATCTACCTGTGTAATCTTGAGCGGGAACGCCACTTCGGCCGCGCCGCAGAGGCCAGCTTTGTCAGCCAGCCGACCTTATCCATGCGGCTGAAAAATCTGGAAAAAGAGCTGGGTGTCTCGTTGATCAACCGTGGCAACAACTTTGAGGGCTTCACCGCCGAAGGTGAGCGGGTCTTGGCTTGGGCGCGGGAAATTGTTTCCGTTTATCAGGGGCTGAAGCTGGAAGTAGAGTCGCTGAAACACGGGTTGAACGGCACGTTGCGCATCGGCACCGTGCCGCAGTGCAGCATTTCGTTAGCGCAAATGTTGAAGGCGGTCAGCGAGCGTTACCCGCAGTTGGACTATCGCGTAGCGGTATTGAGCGCCGATCAACTGCTGGAAGCGCTGACCGCGCACACGGTGGATATCGGCATCGGTTTCTTTGAGCTACCAACGCTCAAGGAACTGCATTTCCAGTCCCAATCTTTGGCCGACAGCGGCATTGACCTGGTGTTTCATCCGCAGCATTTTCCCGAGCTGGTGGGGGAAAGTCCACTAACGCTGGCAACCGTGGCCGAACTGCCATTATGTCTGGCTGAACCGACGCGTTACTTCCGTCGTTACCTGGATCAGCAGTTTCGTGATGAGGGCTTAACGTTGCATACCCGGATGGAAACCACCTCGATCTTCCAACTGCTACAGGGGATTTTTGTCGGTTTGGGATGCGGGTTATTCCCCAGCGGAAATTTGCAGATGGAAATGGTGCCGCAGCTGCAACGGCGCAGCGTTGCCATTGCGCCGATGTCACGTCATGCCGCCTTGGTGATCGCCGAGCCAGCAAGGGCCACGCCGCTGGCACAGCACTTTTTTGATGCGGCTCAGGCGTGGTTATTGCGCTAGCTCGACTTCTACTGCATCGCCAAGACTGTAACGCAGCCGGTTTTCCCAGGCGTACAGCGCGCCGGTTAAAATTACGTCCAATGCCTGCGACCGATCCAATCCGCTGTTAAGCAACGGCTGCACGTTTTGTGCCGTGAATTTCTCAGGTGTTCGCGTCAGATCGGCTGTCACGCCGATCACGGCAGCGGTCACCGGATCGTCGGCCACCTCAAGCGCGTTATCAATCCCAGCCACTAATGCCAGTGCCAACTCCCGATCGGCAATGTTATGGGCTAGCGTGCCGGCACAGTAATGGCTGCCATTAATGCGTGATGTCACCAGAGCAACCAAAGCCTTCAGGCGTGCAGATAGTCCGTTAACTGGGTGATTAATACTGTTAAATACCGCATTGCGCTCATGTAGGGCAGGCGCGTCGTGAGCCAACAGCAGGTAATAAGACTCGCTGCGGGCGTCCGGGTGGCTTTGGTCCAGAATGTCGAGCTGCCGAGCCTGGGCCTGCTCGACAACGATCTCCGGCAGGCGAGCTTGCCATGACCGTTCCGTACAGGAAAATCCTGCCGGAGCGGCATCTTCGATTTGGGGAAAACCGGGTAACACCACGGCGGGTCTGCCTGCAAGTGCTGCAATACCGGCGACCACCCGTGCTTGATAGCTAATGAAACCGATGATTTGCGAAAAGGTCACAGTATCTTGCGTGCTCAGGCCAACTTCGCCGAGCTGTTGTATAGCCTTGGAGCAAATCAGGGTCGGCTGGCTGGCGAGTTGGCGGGCGTATTGGGTGATTTGTGCCAGGCGGACATTGCTTTCCCGCGTAGCATCCGGGCTGTCCAGAGGGGCGAGGCGAGCGGCGTAATGGCTACAAAGCGATTGTACGCCGGTGACCTGCGCCACCGTCAGGGCCGTCGACAGACGATCGTAAGGTGACAATGTCACTTCTCGCGAAGCGATAACTTGCTCGGGGAACAGCACTGAATAGCAGGCCGAAGACGCAGTAAAAACGTCAATGCGATGGCTGAGGGCGGCGTTCAATCCCTCGTCGGTAAACGTACCCAGGCCTAACAAAAAACGCTCCCGCAAGCTTGCGGCGGCAGGCTCGAGTGGCGAACTGTCGCCTGAACTACGCTGGGTTTCGTGGTACCACTGGAAAGGGGTTAGGCGATGGTCCATCGGATAAAATCCTTCTTCAATACAACAAGCCACCGCTGCGGTTGGCAACGGTGGCAGGGTAAAAAACCACGGAGCAGGCGTCAGTCATGGCTGCATAGACCATGACCATAAATAGCGAAGCCGGCGGCGAAGATGAGCATCAGTTGTGAGAGGCGTTGGTGGCGAGCATTGTTCATCAGCGCGATATCCTGTTGTTTGCATGGCTCAACGTAGCGGATATCCTCACCGATTCGTTTGGCGAGATAAAATAATGTTAAGTGCTAATTAATAACGTAAAGGAATAAAATAGTTAGCGGTCGGATCGATGAGTAGCAAGATGGCATCCCCAAGGCTCCAACTACCGCAGCATACAACATGGCTGGTAATTAAACGTTTACTGAGATGATGTAACCTTGCTCAAGATTTGCACCATGGCACGGCATAACTACGCCGTGCCATGGTTGTAATGGCGCTAGATTAGCGCCAGTTATGGGTAATTATCACGGATTTTGGCAACTAATTGCGGCACAGTAAGATATCGAGTGTTAGCGGAATTAAAACCTGCCGCCGTCACGTCGCCAGGCATCGGCAGTGAGCGCTTCGCCAAAGTGGCTGGCAATCAGCCGCTTGGTGAGGTCGTGCAGCGGTGCGGCCAGCACTTCGGCGGTGCTGCCACGCTCCACGATTTCCCCTTCATGCATCACCATCACCTGGTCGCTGATATGCTTCATCATCCCCAGATGCTGCGTCACATAAATATAGGCGATACCGTGCTTTTCCTGGAGCTCCAGCATCAGGTTGATGATCTGCGAACGCATCGACATATCCAGCGAAGCCAGCGCCTCGTCGGCAACAATCACCTTGGGTTGCAGGATCAACGCCCGAGCCAGCGCCACGCGCTGTTTCTGCCCGGAGGCGAGCATGTGCGGATAATAATAAGCATGGTCCGGCAGCATCCCCACCTGGCGCAGGGTCTGGTTGATCCGCACCTCGCGTTCTGCGGCTTCCAGATCGGTATTCAAACGTAGCGGAGCATCAAGCAACTGACCGATGCGCTGGCGTGGGTTGAGCGAGGTGCTCGGATCCTGGAAAATCATACGAATGCGCTGGCTGCGGTAGCGATAATCGCCATAGGTCAACGCATGGTCGTCGATCAGCACTTCACCCGAAGAGGGTTCCACCATGCCGGAAAGCATCTTCGCCAGAGTTGACTTACCCGAGCCGTTCTCACCGATGATCGCCAGCGTCTGGCCTTCACGCAGGGTAAAACTGACCGACTTGACCGCTTCCACATGCTGGCGGCGGAACAGCCCGGTACGATAGCGGTAGGTTTTGGTCAGGTTGCGCACTTCCAACAGCGTTTCCATGTTATTGCTCCTCCATGTTCAGCGGGAAGTGGCAGGCGAACAGGTGATTCTTCACCGGGCGCAGGCGTGGGGTTTCAATACATTGCTTTTGCGCATACGGACAGCGTGGCCCCAGGCGGCAGCCGATCGGCAGATGCTCCAATGAGGGGATCGCTCCCGGCAGCGTATTCAGACGGCTCTTATGCGGCAGTGAACGACCAAAGTCCGGCATGGCGCGGATCAGCGCCTGGGTATAAGGATGATGAGGGGCGGCAAGCAGATCTTCACACTGCGCACTCTCCACCGTCTGGCCACAGTACAGCACGTTAACCCTGTCAGCCCATTTGCTCATCATCTGCAAATCGTGGCTGATCAGCAGGATGGTGGTGTTATTGTTTTGGTTCAGGCGCGCCAGCAGGCGGAAGATCTGCGCCTGCGTGGTGGGTTCCATGGCGTTGGTTGGCTCATCGGCAATCAGTAATCTTGGCTGATTGGCCAACGCAATGGCGATCATCACCTTCTGGCATTCTCCTTCGGTGAGTTCGTAAGGGAAGCTGCCCATGATATCGAGGTGATCCTTGATACCGACGCGGTGCAACAGCTCAATCGCCCGCCGCTTGCGCCAGTTAAAGCGCTGCCACCAACGGCCCTTGTAAGTCCAGCCGGGAATGGCCTGGGCCAACTGGCGGCCAATGCTTTCGGAAGGATCAAGACAGGATTGCGGCTCCTGGAAGATCATCGAAACGTTGTGGCCCACCAGTTTGCGCCGTTCGCGCGGGCTGAGCTGCAACAGGTCGATGTCGTCAAAGCGGAAGCGGTCGGCGGTAACACGCCAGTTATCTTTGGTCACGCCGCAGATGGCTTTGGCAATCAGGCTTTTTCCTGAGCCGGATTCGCCTACCAGGCCGCGCACTTCACCTTCGGTCAGCGTCATGCTGACGCGATCGACGGCCTTCACCGGCCCTTCGGCGGTCATAAATTCAATCGTCAGATTGCGGATATCGAGTAACGGCATTATTCCACTCCCGCATTGATCGCGCGGCGTATTCCGTCGCCCAACAGGTTAACCAGCAATACGCTGATCAGAATAGCCGCACCGGGCAGCATCACGGTCCAAGGTGCCACATAGACCAACTCCAACGAGTCGCCTAACATGGCTCCCCATTCCGGGGAAGGCAACTGCGCCCCCAGATCGAGGAAGCCCAACGCCGCGATATCGAGAATGGCCATCGACAACGCGCGGGTGAATTCAGTGATCAGTACGGCGGCAATGTTCGGCACCACGGCGTACCACAGGATCTGCATCGTCGAAGCGCCATCCAGACGGGCTGCGACCACGTACTCTTTTTCCAGCTCATCGTGCACTGCGCTGTAGATGGTACGCACCATCCGTGGCAACAGTGCGAGCCAAACGGCAAGCATGGCGTGCTCCAGCTTCGGCCCGAGGAAGGCCACCACGATAATCGCCAGCAGCAGTGAAGGGATGGAGAGCAGGGTATCGAGAATATGGTTGAGCATCGCAGACAGCAGGCCACGGGTGACCCCCGCAAACACGCCCAGGATCACACCACAGACGGCGGCGGCAATGGTCACAATCAGTGCCGAACCATAGGTAGCGGCGGCGCCGGTCAGCAAGCGGCTGAGGATATCGCGGCCCAGATCGTCGGTGCCCAGGAAGAACGACACGTTACCGTAGCGTGACCAGGACGGCGGTAGCAACTGATATCCCAGGAACTGCTGATCGAGGGCATAAGGTGCCAGCAGGCTGCCGAACAGGGAGAGAAACAGCAGGCCTAGCACCCCATAAAAACCAATCATCGCCAAAGTGTCGCCGTAGAAAATCCGCCAGGTATAGAGCAGCGGACTAGGCATTTTCTTTTCGCGGTATACGTTATCGAAGGGCATACCATTCCTTATGTTTCAGCGGGTTGGTCGCCGCGCCCAGAATGTCGGCCAGCACGTTAATGGTGATCACCAGCGTGCCGATCACCATCACGCCTGCGGAGATGGCCGCGTAGTCCTGTTGGCGGATGGCGTTAATCAGCCAGCGCCCCAGCCCTGGCCAACTGAACACCACCTCGGTGATCATGGCCAGCGTGAGCATGGTAGAAAATTGCAGACCGAGTTTTGGGATAATCGGCGGTAACGCGTTGTGCAACACGTGACGGCGGATAATGGTAAAACGTGACAGGCCACGGGTTGCGGCAGCCTTGATGTAGTTCTGGCTGAGGACATCGTCGGTGCTGATGCGCATCAAACGGATCACCTCGGTGATTGGGGCCACCGCCAGAGCGGCAATCGGCAGCACCATATGGCGCAGTGCACTGGCAATCATCTCATTGCGATAAGGCGAGTCAGACAGCCAGGCGTCAACCAGCGCCAGACCCGTGACCTGCTTGACCTGATACAGCAGATCGAAACGGCCCGACACTGGCAGCCAGCCAAGATGCAGTGAAAAATAGAGCATCAGCAGCAGTGCCAGCCAGAACACCGGAATGGAAAAGCCCAGCAGGGCAAAGGTACTGATGGCGGTATCCTGCCACTTGCCGCGCATCACACCGGCAATAATGCCCAGCGGAATGCCGATAAACAGGGCCAGCGTAAAGGCTAAAATGCACAGTTCCATGGTGGCCGGGAACACTTCGCGCAGCTGTTCGCTGATCGCCTGGCCATTGATGCTGGAAACGCCAAAGTCCCAGTGCAGCAGGCTGACGAAATAGAACTGGTAGGCATCCAGCAAGGCGGCACCGTTTAACGGCGCGCGCGGGGTAAAGTAGCTCAGGCTGAAGCTGACCAGCGTCAGGAAGAACAGCGTGATCAGCAGCAACAGGATGCGGCGTAAGGTAAAGATAATCACTTTTTCGCGGCCTCCGCCGGTTCACGGTATACCCCGGCAAATGATGAGTTGCCGAACGGGCTCAACACCAGTCCTTTAATATCATAACGGTAGGCCTGCAAACGCAAAGAGGAGGCCAGCGGCAATACCGGCAACTGCTGTTCGAGGATCTTCTGCGCCTGCTGATAATGCTCGATACGCTGTGATAACTGCTGTGACAACAAGGCGTCCTGCAACTGTTCATCAAAAGCGGGATCACACCAGTGAGCATAGTTGGTTTGCGAACGGATTGCCGCACAGCTCAGCAGCGGACGGAAGAAGCTGTCCGGATCGTTACTGTCGGTTGACCAGCCGGTGAGCGTCAGATCGTGGTTCATTTCCATCAGCCGGGCTTCCTGGAAGCGGCCTTCTACCGGCACGATGGTGACATTAATGCCGACCTGAGCCAAATCCGCCTGTAGCAGTTCCGCCGTTTTCAACGGGCTGGGGTTATAGGATTGCGATGCGGTTGGCACCCAGAGCTTCAGATCCAATGGCCCCACACCGGCTTCACGCAGCATTTCTCGTGCCTTGGCCGGATCGTATTCGGTGACGTGGGCATCATTATCATAGGCCCAGGAGGCGCGTGGCAGGATCGAGGCGGCGGTCTCTGCCGTGCCGTAATAGATCGATTGCATCAGGCGCTGGTTATTAATGGCCAACGCAATGGCCTGGCGCACCTTCAGGTCATCCAGCGGTGGCTTGCGAGTGTTGAAGGCCAGATAGGCGATATTCATCCCAGGGCGCAGCGTCAGGCGTAAACGCGGATCGTCGCGCAGGATCGAAAGCTGGCTGGCGGCGGGGTAGGCCAGCACATCGCACTCGCCGGTCAGCAATTTAGACAGGCGGCCCGTACCCCCGGCCCCCATGTCGATCACCACCTGCGGCATGCGCGGTTTCCCTTTCCAGTAAACGTCATTACGTGCCAGACGAATATATTGCCCGGAACGGTATTCGTTCAACAAGAATGGGCCGGTGCCGACCGGTTCACGATCGATCATTTCCTGGGTGCCATCCAGCGTCAGGTTGTCGGCATATTCTGCCGATAGCACCGGTGCATAATGGGTCGCCAGATGCCACAGGAAGGACGCATCCGGCGCCTGCAAGCGGAACTCGACGGTGTATGGGTCCAGCTTTTTCACGCTTTGCACGGAGTCGGCAAACTGCAAACTGTCGAAGTATGGGTATTCACCGCCGTTGACATTGTGGAACGGATGCTTCTGATCAAACACCCGCTGAAAACTGAATACCACATCGTCGGCGTTCATTTTGCGCGTGGGCTGGAACCAGGCGGTGGTCTGGAAAGGCACATCCCGGCGCAGGTGTAAGCGGTAGGTGGCACCGTTGTCCAGCACTTCCCAGCTTTCTGCCAATTCCGGGATCAGGCGGTAAGTGTAGGGGTCGACGTCCAGCAGCCGATCGTAAAGCTGGGCGGCCAGGGTATCGACCGTCAGACCGCTGCTGGCCATCTGCGGATTGAAAGTGTTCAGAATGCCGCTGACGCAATAGACAAAGCCACTCTGGCGGATGTCTGCTGGCGGTGGTGCTGCGCTGGGCACAGCCGGTGTCGCGGCCAGGGCAGACGTTGCCAGGCAGCCGAGCGACATTATCCAAAGAGGTAAACCACGCATAGACGCTTCATGGGTTATTAAGCAATAACGTTAGTGTATCGCACTCTGACCAACAGCCCAATTCCTTGAGCAAAATGGCTGAAATTTCGGCGGTTTGGTTAAGCTTGCCGCTGTTTTCTGGCGTGTCGGCCTCCGTCCGAAATCCGTGCTGGTGGATAATGACCCAAGCTTAGTGTGGTAATGAGAAAAATTCTCAACAAAGTGCTTTACAGATGATACTGAGAACTATTATCATCATTTGGCAGTTCACGGAAGGCCACACCTTGTGGCCCTTTGTGGAAGGCACGACATTGCTCACATTGCTTCCAGTGTTTACTTAGCCAGCTCGGGTGCTGGCTTTTTTTTTGCCTCTATTTCAGGTGAACGGCAAAACCGGCGCGGCCAGGGGCAATGTCTTCTCGCAGCGTTAACTGTGGGATCGCATAATCGCCAAAGTTTTGCTTACGGAATGGCAAAGGCTCGGTGCTTGCCAGCGTATCCAGTCGTTCCCCCAGCGCCGCACAAAGCTCAGGAAATTTCGCCTCGTCGAAGCGATCGGTACGGTACGCCACAAACGGTGGCAGCACGTCAAAGCCGGGGTAATACAGAATGCCATGGTGAATCGGGAACAGAATATCCGCTATCGGGCCGTTGATACCGCGTGGGCTGTAATGAGACTCCCAACCGCCCGCAGTGACCAGCAGCATAGCCCGTTTCCCTGCCAGCGTACCTTCGCCATAACGATCTCCCCAATGCGTATCGGAATGCTCGCCAACGCCATACGCGAAGCCATAGGCATACACGCGTTCTACCCAACCCTTGAGGATGGCTGGCATGGAGAACCACCACAGCGGAAACTGGAGGATCACTGTATCCGCCCAGAGTAACTTCTCCTGTTCCAACGCAATATCTGCGCTTTGCGTTCCTTGCTCCAGAGCGATCCGGGAATCCATCGCCGGATTAAACCGGGCAGCGCTATCCCGATCCGTACGGTCTTCACCATCCAAAGAAGCTTTCCATTTCATGGCGTACAGATCGGAAACCTGTACTTGATGCCCAGCGTCCTGCAGATGTTTGACCGCAAAGTTTTTTAGTGAGCCATTAAGCGATTGAGCTTCTGGGTGAGCGTAGACCAGCAGAATATTCATCATTAAGTTCCATTGCTGTAAAGAGAGCAACAGAGTAGGTTAGCGCCAGGTATAGTTAAAATTGATTTAGATGATGACAGGTATTTGCATGAGTAATTTCGGCAGACTGGATCTCAATCTATTGGTGACGTTGGATGTGTTGCTGATGGAATTGAATGTTACGCGCGCGGCGGAGCGGTTGTCGCTGTCGCAACCTTCGGTAAGTGCTCATCTGGCCAAACTGAGAGCGTTTTTCGACGATCCGCTGCTGCTGCCTGGCCCAAGAGGAATGCGGCCAACGGCCAGGGCGGAGGCTTTACGTGAACCTTTGCGGGAGGCGTTGGAAGTGCTCGAACACACCGTTTCACCCATCAGCCCTTTTGAGGCGGCCAGCGCGAATATCACCTGGCGCGTTGCCGCATCCGACTATGGCGAATCTACGGTGCTGTTACCTGCATTGGCACGGCTTCGTCAGGCTGCTCCCAACAGCCGATTGGCGGTGTTGGAACTGGCACCGACCAGGATTGCCCGGCAGGCGGAGATGGGGGAGATCGATCTGGCCTTTCACACTCCGGACAGTGCGCCGGCGGGGATGCGTCAACGCGTGTTATTCAAGGAGAAGTATGTGTTGGTGGGCCGCTTCGGTCATCCTGCGTTGATGGCTCGCCCCACGCTGGCGCAATTTAGCCAACTGGAGCACGTGGTGGTTTCGCCAAACGGCGGGGGATTTAGCGGCATCACCGATCACACGCTGGATCAGGTTGGGCTTTCACGGCGGGTGGTGCTTTCCGTCCCGCATTTTCTGTTTGTGAAATCGGTGATCGCCAAGACGGATCTGGTGGCGATGTTGCCCGAACGCCTGGTACGAGACAGCCCTGAGGTACAGATTGCCGAGCCACCAGTGGAGATCCCAGGCTATGAGCTGGCAATGCTATGGGATGAGCGTTCGCATCGCGATCCCGCCCATCAATGGTTACGCGAATTGATCGCCCAGTCGGTTTAACTTCCCTCAGGGTCGCTACCTTGCAGCAGCGCATGCTTTTTCAACATGCCGCGGAGCTGATGATAGGTCAGCCCCAGTAAATCGGCGGCTTTGCGCTGATTGAAACGGCCCTGTTTCAATGCCATTTCCAGCAGGGTTTTCTCTTGTTGATGCTGCCAGCTTTTAAAATCCAGCGGCAATGCAGGTAACTCACTGGTCGGCGCGGTTGCCTCATCATCAAGCGGCGCTGAACGCTTGGCAAAGGGGTTAATGATGATCTCATCCAGTTCATCCTGGCCTGAACCATGGCGGTAAACGGAGCGCTCAACCACGTTTTTCAGCTCACGCACGTTACCCGGCCAGGAGTAGCCGAGCAGCGTCGCCCGCGCATGTTCACTAAAGCCGGGGAACAACGGCAGTGACAGCTCGCGGCACATCTGAATGGCGAAATGCTCGGCCAACAGCATGATGTCTTGCTGGCGTTGGCGCAGCGGCGGCAGTTGCACCACGTCGAACGCCAGGCGGTCCAGCAGATCGGCACGGAATTTACCGGCGGCGGCCAGCGCGGGCAAATCGTCATTGGTGGCGCACACTAGCCGAACATCCACCCGCAGCGGTTGGCTGCCACCCACGCGTTCCAGATGGCCGTATTCAATCACCCGCAACAGCTTTTCTTGCACCAGCATTGGCGCGGTTGCCAATTCATCCAGAAACAGGGTGCCGCCATCGGCACGTTCAAAGCGGCCAAGATGGCGTTTTTGTGCGCCGGTAAACGCGCCAGCCTCATGGCCAAACAGCTCCGAATCCAGCAGGTTTTCATTCAGCGCCGCACAGTTGAGGGAGATAAACGGTCCTTGCCAACGGTTGGACAGATAGTGCAATCGGTGGGCGATCAGCTCCTTACCGGTGCCGCGCTCACCGATCACCAGCACCGGTTTGTTGAGCTTGGCCAACTGTGAAACTTGCTCCAGCACCTCCACAAAGGCGTTGGCCTCGCCCAACAGGTTCTCTAACGGTTCGCTCATGATGAAATTCGCCAATGTTTGGTGAAAACACTCACTCTACAGCAAGCGTGGCGAGAGTCAAAAACAAATAATCTTTGTATTTCAATGAAATAAAAGTTGGCACGCTTCTTGATTAACTCTTAGGGCAAGTTGTATAACTTAACTCGGCGCTTCAGACGCCTTCAGAACCAAGAGGAAGTAAATTATGGGTATCTTTTCTCGTTTTGCCGACATCGTGAACGCCAACATCAATACTCTGCTCGATAAAGCAGAAGACCCGCAAAAGCTGGTGCGTTTGATGATCCAGGAAATGGAAGACACGCTGGTTGAAGTGCGCTCCACCTCAGCGCGTGCCCTGGCGGAGAAAAAACAGCTGCTGCGCCGCATTGAGCAGGGTGAAAACCAGATCAATGACTGGCAGGACAAAGCCGAACTGGCGCTGCGTAAAGATAAAGAAGATCTGGCCCGTGCGGCGCTGATCGAAAAACAGAAAGTGGCCGATCTGCTTGCTACACTGAGCCAGGAAGTGGCTACCGTAGAAGAGACGCTGGCCCGCATGAAGAGTGAAATTGGCGAGCTGGAGAACAAGCTGACCGAAACGCGTGCGCGTCAGCAGGCATTAACGCTGCGCCATCAGGCGGCTTCTTCTTCACGGGATGTGCGTCGCCAACTGGACAGCGGTAAACTGGATGAGGCGATGGCGCGTTTTGAACAGTTTGAGCGCCGTATCGACCATATGGAAGCCGAAGCGGAAAGCGTCAGCATTGGCAAAAAGAAAAGCCTGCATCAGGAGTTTGCCGAACTGCAGGCGGATGATGCCATCAGTGAGCAACTGGCGGCAATGAAAGCCAAGATGAACCGCCCGGAATAATGCTTAAGCGGCCACCCAGCGTGGCCGCCACACTACGGCCAATAAGAAGGAATTGAGATGAGTGCTCTATTACTTGCCATCCCGTTGACAATCTTTGTGTTGTTTGTCGCACCGATTTGGCTTTGGTTGCATTACAGCAACCGGCAACAGAGCGGCGTTCAACTGAGTCATCAGGAGATGCAACGTCTGACGCAGCTGGCGGAGCAGGCCTCACGCATGCGCGATCGTATTCAGGCGTTGGAAGACATTCTTGATGCGGAACACCCGAATTGGAGGCAGTCGTAATGCGTAGAGACCAGGACAGAGGAAAGTTTGGCGATCGTCGCGATCGTTCTTACTACAACGACGACAGCGGTTCATACAAGGGCAACACGTTAGGCAGTAAAAAACTGTACCGTGTGCCTGAAGAAGGCATGCTGAAGGGCGTTTGCGCTGGCCTTGCTCACTATTTTGACGTGCCCGTGCGTTTGATCCGGGTGATTGCCGTGCTGTCGCTGTTCTTCGGGCTGTTTTTCATTACGGTGGTCGCCTATATCGCCTTGGTCTTCGTGCTTGAGGAGGCTCCAGCCAGCCGTTATCAGGATGAACATCAGGCCACACCGCGCCAGTTGCTCGATAAGCTGGAATACGAATTGAGCAGCGGGGAGCAGCAGTTGCGCAAGGTCGAGCGCTACGTCACGTCTGACACCTTTGGCGTGCAGAGCCGTTTTCGCCAACTGTAACCTCTCTTAACGATGCACGGGCCTGCGTATGCCGCAGGTCAGGCATTGCACCGACTTTTTCCCCAACATTTGCCAGAGGGCCGCAACCATGAGCAAAACCTATGCGATTAATGCCCCAAAAACTGCTTCACCAAAATGGGGAGTAGGTGCATTGTTGAAGACCTTGTCGAAAGTCATCATCATAGCGCTAATGAGTTATGGCCCGGCGGGGGCAACCGCGTGGTTGCTGAAAACCGTCAGCCGCAAACCGCTGCGTTACGTGTTGGCCCTGTTGCTGGAACCGCTGGTTCGCAAAGGGCTGAACAAGGCGTTCGGGCGCTATGCCAAGGAGAACAATGAAACGACTGCAAAATGAGTTAACTTCGCTGGTCAATCGCGGGATGGATCGTCATCTGCGGCTGGCAGTCACCGGCTTGAGCCGCAGCGGTAAGACGGCGTTTATCACCGGATTGGTCAATCAATTACTCCATGTTCACAGCGGCGCACGTATGCCGCTGTTTTCCCCTGTGCGGGAAGAAAGGCTGTTGGGGGTGAAACGCATTCCTCAACGCGACCTCGGTATCCAACGTTTCACCTACGACGAAGGCCTGGCGCAGCTGTATGGCAATCCGCCAAGTTGGCCAACGCCAACCCGTGGCGTCAGCGAAATCCGCTTGGCGCTGCGCTATCGCTCCAATGATTCACTACTGCGCCATTTTAAAGAAACCTCCACGCTGTATCTGGAGATCGTCGACTATCCGGGCGAATGGCTGCTGGATTTGCCGATGCTGGAACAGGACTACCTGGCCTGGTCACGTCAGATGGCTGGGTTGTTGCAGGGCGACCGCGCGCGCTGGGCCGAGCCTTGGCTGGCCTTGTGCAAAGATCTCGATCCGTTGGCCCCGGCGGATGAAAACAAGCTGGCGGCAATCGCCCAGGCTTATACCGACTACCTGCTGCGCTGTAAGGCCGAAGGATTGCACTTTATTCAGCCTGGGCGCTTTGTGCTGCCTGGCGATATGGCCGGAGCGCCTGCGCTGCAGTTCTTCCCGTGGCCGAACGTCGATGCGGCAGGGGAATCGCGCCTGGCACAGGCGGACAAACATACCAATGCGGGCATGTTGCGCGCCCGCTTTAACTATTACTGTCAGTCGATCGTCAAGGCGTTTTATAAAGAGCACTTTGTGCGTTTCGATCGCCAGATCGTGCTGGTGGATTGCCTGCAACCGCTCAACAGCGGGCCGCAGGCGTTTAATGATATGCGTTTGGCGCTGACTCAGTTGATGCAAAGTTTCCACTACGGCAAGCGTACGCTGTTCCGCCGCCTGTTTTCGCCGACCATCGACAAACTGATGTTTGCGGCCACCAAGGCGGATCATATCACCGCCGATCAGCACGCCAATCTGGTTTCGCTGTTACAGCAACTGGTGCAGGAGGCCTGGCAGAATGCCGCGTTTGAAGGCATCAGCATGGACTGCGTCGGCCTGGCTTCGGTACAGGCGACTGAAAGCGGCATTGTCGATCATCATGGGCAGCCGATCCCGGCATTGAAAGGCCACCGCCTGGACGATGGTGCACCGCTGACGGTCTTCCCCGGCGAAGTGCCTGCGCGCCTGCCTGGCCCGGCGTTCTGGCAGCAACAAGGGTTCCATTTTGACCAGTTCCGCCCACGTATGATGAGCGTTGACAGCCCGCTGCCGCATATCCGTCTGGACGCGGTGATGGAGTTTTTATTGGGAGATAAATTACGATGAGCGAGCCGTTAAAACCGCGTATCGATTTTGCCGAGCCGTTGCAGCCGCCACAGGAACCGGTGTTGCGCGCAGGCTTGGAATTTGACGAACAGCAAGCCGAGAAATTCTATCCGGCAGCGCCAGAGATGGAGCTGGAAGAGGAGGAAGGGCGCGCGGAAGGCATTGTTAACGCCGCGTTGAAACCCAAGCGCAGCCTGTGGCGCAAAATGGTTAACGCCGGGTTGATGCTGTTTGGCGTCAGCGTGGTGGCTCAAGGTGTCCAGTGGGTGCATACCTCCTGGGTGCAGCAGGATTGGATTGCGCTGGGTGGTGGGATCGCCGGTGGGTTGATCGTCTTCGCCGGTATCGGTTCGGTGGTCGGGGAATGGCGCAGGCTATACCGCCTACGCCAACGGGCAGAAGAGCGTGACGAAGCTCGGGAATTGCTGCATAGCCACGGCCTGGGGAGAGGGCGAGAGTTTTGTGAAAAGCTGGCGCGTCAGGCCGGGTTGGATCAAGGGCACCCCGCTTTGCAACGCTGGCAGGCTTCATTGCATGAAACCCAGAACGACCGCGAAGTGGTTGCGCTGTATGCCAAGCTGGTGCAGCCGGTGTTAGATAATCAGGCGCGGCGCGAAATCAGCCGTTCGGCGGCAGAGTCGACGCTGATGATCGCCGTCAGCCCTTTGGCCTTGGTGGACATGGCCTTTATCGCCTGGCGCAATATCCGCCTGATTAACCGCATTGCGGCCCTGTATGGCATCGAACTGGGCTATTTCAGCCGTATTCGTCTGTTCCGTCTGGTGTTGCTGAATATCGCCTTTGCTGGCGCCTCCGAGCTGGTTCGGGAAGTGGGTATGGACTGGATGTCGCAGGATATTGCGGCGCGGTTGTCTGCGCGGGCAGCGCAGGGGATTGGGGCAGGTCTGTTGACGGCGCGATTGGGCATCAAGGCGATGGAACTCTGCCGCCCGTTACCCTGGTTAGAAGGCGATAAGCCAAAACTGGGTGATTTCCGTGGTCAATTGATTAACCAACTGAAAGACACCATGAAAAAAGGTCAAAGCAAAGTCTGACTCCACCAGGCTGCGTCAATCAGACGCAGCCTGGTGGCCGCACCGTCCAAAACTCCCTTCTTTTTGTACACCGCTGCAATACCCATTAATTGTTAATGATAAGTTAATCAAGTGTTTGTTTTGCGGTCTTGGTCACGAAAAATCCCACGGACCGCGGCAAAGAAGACGGTATATTTGACTAACAATTAATCTGAATATCTGACTACGCCAGCGGGTAATCCCGCCGTATTCACTTGCTGCTTCAGCACCAAGACATCAATCCCAAGGACAGGAGGTAATGAACATGCCGCACCGTGACCCAAATTTAGAGACCTTCCAACCCTATGCCGATGAAAGCCAAACCCTCCGTCGACATATTCATCAATACCCTGAACTGGGATTTGAGGAACGACAAACCGCCGATCTGGTGGCGGGAAAGCTTGAGGCGTGGGGGTATCAGGTGACACGTGGGCTCGGTATCACCGGCCTGGTTGGGACGCTGAAAAGAGGTAACAGCCCCCGCACGTTAGGTATTCGGGCAGATATGGATGCCTTGCCGATCCTGGAAAATACGCAACTCCCTTACAGCAGCCAGCACGAAGGCATCATGCATGCCTGTGGGCATGACGGCCACACCGCGATGTTGCTTGGTGCGGCACATTATCTGGCCGATCACGCCTGTTTCGATGGCACCTTGCATCTCATTTTTCAACCTGCAGAAGAGGGGTTGGCAGGTGCCCAGAAGATGATCGACGATGGCCTGTTTAAACGCTTCCCCTGTGACGCCGTTTTTGCCATGCACAACATGCCGGGCTTCCCGCAGGGGCAGTTTGTCTTTGGTGAGGGGGCGTTTATGGCTTCCAGTGATACGGTCACCATCACCATTCACGGCAAAGGGGGCCATGGAGCGATGCCGAAAGGCACCGTTGATGCCGTGGTCGTCGGAGCTAGCATTGTGATGGCATTGCAGACGATCGTCGCGCGTAATTTGGGGGCGCAAGAGCCGGGCGTGATCACCGTAGGTTCATTCCAGTCAGGCATGGCCAGTAATGTCATCGCCGACTCTGCGGTATTAAAACTCAGTGTACGCGCGTTGGATCCGCAAGTCAGGGAGCTGTTGGAAGAGCGCATCAAGACGTTAGTGGCGGCCCAGGCGGCCTCATACGGTGCCAGGATCGATATTGACTATGATCACACCTATCCCGTGTTGGTTAACCAACCGGAGATGACCCGTTTTGCCAAGCAGGTGGCGCAAAATTTAATGGGTGAAAGCCATCCGCAGCAGGTAATTGATATTCCAGAACCGTTGATGGGCAGCGAAGACTTTGCCTTTATGCTGAACCAGTGCCCTGGCAGTTATTTACTATTAGGTAACGGCAAGGGTGAAAACAGCTGCATGGTACATAACCCCGGCTATGATTTTAATGATGAAATTATACTCAGAGGGATCGCCTATTGGTCTGCGTTGACGCAGGAATTCCTGAAGGAATAAACCTCGGCCTTTAATAACTTGCTAATGCTGCTGAATTTGTCGGGGTCGAACATGTTTGATCCTGGCATAACATCGATTATCTGGACGGACGCCGCATGTGGCGTTCCTACATAAAAGGACAGGCCATGGATAGCGTCAAGGAAAGAAAGTCCCCGGCAAGGGCCATTGTGGCTACCACGTTAGGCAATGGCTTAGAGTTTTTTGATTTGGTGCTTTACGCATTTTTTGCGACCTACATTGCAAAAGCTTATTTCCCCGCGACAGATCCTTTGGTGAGCATGACGATGACCTTCCTGATCTTTGGGATGGGTTATCTTGCCAGGCCGTTGGGGGCGCTGGTCATCGGCCATTATGCCGATAAAAAAGGGCGCAAGCCCGCCATGACGCTGACGTTCCTGCTGATGGGGCTCAGTACCCTGACGATTGGTATCACCCCGTCATATGAGAGCATCGGGACTGCGGCCCCGATCATTATTACCCTGGCCAGGCTGATGCAAGGCTTCTCCGCAGGCGGTGAGTTAGGCGCATCAACCACCCTGCTGGTGGAGTATGCTAAACCCCATAATCGCGGGTTTTACGGGGGATGGCAGGTCGCGAGCCAAGGTGCGGGCAACGTATTTGCCGCCATGACGTTGGTGATCCTGGTCAATTGTATGCCAGAGGCGAGTGTGGAAGCCTGGGGTTGGCGTATTCCGTTTCTGTTTGGCATCGTGATTGTTCCGGTGGGGCTGTATATTCGCTTTAAGCTGGAAGAAACCGCCACTCACACCTTACCAACGGCCAGCGAAAGCGTCAGCAAAATCCCCCTGCTGGAAGTGATAACTACCTACTATAAAGAAACCTTGGCGGGAATTTTGCTGACGATGGGGGGAACCATTCCGCATATGATCATCATGTTTTATATTCCCAACTACGCCATCAGCATATTAAAGCTGGATACCAGCTATAGCATGTTGATTGGTGCCGTCGCCGGTTTGATTACGTTGATTGGTGGCCCGCTGGCCGGGATGTGGTCAGATAAGGTCGGCAGAGTTCGGTTGATTGCGTGGGCGAGAATAGCGATTGTTGTACTGATTTATCCGGCCTTTTATTTACTCAGCACTCACCCCAGTGTTGAAATGCTGTTTGCGGTGATGATTGTGCTGAGCATTATCAATATTATCGGTGCTTCGCCTTCCATCACCATTTTGCCGGAAATATTCCCAAGACGGGTAAGAACCACCGGGTTATCGTTGGTGTATAGCGTTGCCGTGGGGATCTTTGGTGGTTTCTCACTATCGGCGGCTTCCTATCTAATCAAGCTAACCGGCAATACTACGGCTCCGGCGTTTTACGTGATTGCTGGCTGTGTTTTATCGCTGTTTGCCTTCCTGTACATCAAGGAAACCAGCCAGACGCCGCTAAATTAATGACCTCCCCCTGCAACCCTCTCAATGAGCGAGAGGGGTTGCTCTTTTGGGTAAGCAAGGTTACTTGGACACCCACGATCATGCGGCTGAACAGGTCTACTATCAGGACGCTTAAAGCATCATTACCATTTATAGCCCATGTTCACGCTGTAATCAGGATCCTGATTGGTGGAGTAGGGATCGGACTGGCGCAGGCGATCGGTTTTTTTCACCGGGCCATTAAGCCTAGAATACGATTTGTCGCGTGGGCGGCTGCAGCTGGGATGGTCGCATTCAAGATTGGCACTGAAGCCGGTTTCATCTTTTGATTCTGACCAAACCATTGGTGCCTTGGCAGTTTTTTCTGCGGGCCCTGGTGTCGCCTTGGGGGCGGGGGCGTCTTTAATGCTGGGTTCCGGCGCCTTGTAGGATAGGTCCAGCGCCTGGGTTGGGGCGCTCAACAACAGCGTGGTGCAGCAGAATGCTGCCAGTGTATGCTTTCTAAGCATGGTCAATTTCCCGTTAATAGTTACTCTGCGCAACTATAAAATAGTCAGACGAGAATTACTATCATTTGTAACCAGTGAGGTCGCTTTTTTTAGTTTGTAACCACAGATTGACGAAAGAACATCCGCCTGTAATCGCGTGATAATCCGCTGCCAAAATAATGCAGAATATAATAACTCTCTAGAAATAAGCTAAAATTACGCCGATGGTGTTATTGGCTGGCGTTTAAAACCGCTAATAGCAGTGATAAACTGGAGCTCTGTCAACTTTTGCTGACAGATCGCTTCTTCCTTCCGGGGTGAGAGGTTATCATCATCACCAGACATCCCCGCACCTGCAGAGATAAGGCCAATACTGATGCGTTTGGAAGTATTTTGCGAAGACCGTCTCGGTCTCACTCGAGAATTACTCGATCTTTTGGTATCGCGCAGTATCGACCTGCGCGGCATCGAAATAGATCCTATCGGCCGTATTTACCTCAATTTTTCCCAGCTGGATTTTGATACCTTCCGCGCGCTGATGGCGGAGATCCGGCGCATCAGCGGTGTGACCGATGTGCGCACCGTTAACTTTATGCCTTCTGAACGTGAACACCGTGCGTTACGTGCGTTGCTGGAGTCGATGCCGGAACCGGTGTTTTCCATCGATATGAAAGGCAAGGTGGAGCTGACTAACCCGGCGGCCCAGACGCTGTTCAACTTCAGCGAAGACAAGATCCGCAATCAAACGGCGAGCCAGCTGATTGGCGGCTATAACTTCAGCCGCTGGCTGGAGAGTGAAGACACTAAGCCGCATTCCGAGCGGGTGGTGATCCGCAGCCAGGATTTCCTGATGGATATCACCCCGATCTATCTGGAAGATGAGCAACAACAGAATTCCCCTGTGGGCGCCGTGGTCATGCTCAAATCCACCGCCCGCATGGGCCGCCAACTGCAGAACCTGTCGGTTAATGACGATACCGAGTTTGACCATATTGTCGCCGTCAGCCCGAAGATGCGCCACGTGCTGGAGCAGGCGCGCAAGTTGGCCATGCTGGATGCCCCATTGCTGATTGTGGGCGATACCGGCACGGGGAAAGATATTTTGGCGCGGGCCTGCCACCTGCGCAGCCCACGTGGTAAACAGCCGTTCCTGGCGCTGAACTGTGCCGCCTTGCCTGATGATGTGGTGGAGAGCGAACTGTTTGGCCATGCGCCGGGCGCTTATCCGAATGCGTTGGAAGGTAAGAAGGGGTTCTTTGAGCAGGCCAACGGTGGCTCAGTGCTGCTCGATGAGATTGGCGAGATGTCGCCACGGATGCAAACCAAACTGTTGCGTTTCCTCAACGACGGTACTTTCCGTCGAGTAGGGGAAGAGCATGAGGTGCATGTGGATGTCCGGGTGATCTGTGCCACGCAGAAAAACCTGACCGAACTGGTGCAGCGCGGTGAATTCCGTGAAGATCTCTATTACCGCTTGAACGTGCTGACCATCACCATCCCACCGCTGCGCGAACGCCCGCAGGATATCATGCCGCTCACCGAGCTGTTTGTGGCGCGTTTTGCCGATGAACAAGGGGTCGCCAGGCCGAAACTGGCCAACGATCTCAGTAGCTTCCTCTGCAAGTACGGCTGGCCGGGCAACGTGCGACAGCTGAAGAACGCTATCTATCGTGCCTTGACCCAAACGGACGGCTACGAGCTGCGCCCGCAAGACATCGTTCTGCCGGATTTTGAGGTGGAGATAGCGCTAGGGGATGAAGTGATGGAAGGCTCGCTGGATGATATCAGCAAGCGTTTTGAACGCTCGGTGCTGACTCGTCTGTATCGCACTTATCCCAGCACCCGCAAACTGGCCAAGCGCTTGGGCGTCTCGCATACGGCAATTGCCAATAAGCTGCGGGAGTACGGGCTGAGCAATCGCAAACTGACCGACGACAGCGAAGAATAGCGCTACTTTATTTCAGGTATAAAAAAGCCCGGTTTATAAGCCGGGCTTTTTGGTATTTACAGGCTTATTTCAGCGCGGCAAGCGCGGCATCATAATCTGGCTCGGTGGTAATTTCGTTTACCAGCTCGCTATACAGCACGTTGTCCTGGCCATCCAGCACCACCACGGCGCGGGCGGTCAGACCGGCCAACGGGCCTTCGGCAATCTCTACACCATACGCCTGCTTGAAATCACCGCCGCGCAGGGTAGACAGAGTAACCACGTTGTTCAGGCCTTCTGCACCGCAGAAGCGTGACTGGGCGAACGGCAGGTCGGAAGAGATACACAGGACCATGGTGTTATCCAGGCCACTCGCCAACTGGTTGAATTTACGCACCGATGCGGCACAGACGCCGGTATCAATGCTTGGGAAGATGTTCAGGACTTTGCGTTTACCCACGAAGCTGCTCAGGGCAACGTCTGACAGGTCTTTGGCAACCAGGGTAAAGCTTTTTGCCTGCTCGCCCTGCTGTGGCAGTTTGCCTGCTACAGTGACAGGGTTGCCTTGAAAATGTACGGTCTGAGTCATTGCTCGGTTCCTTTCAACGATGTTTATACAAAGATGTGAAGCCGATTAACACCGGGTTCACAATCTCGAAGCAGTTTAAGGCAACAATCGCACCTTGGATAGATAAAGTTTATAAACTGCAGGTATAGTGGACTGACTTTATGTGGTTTTTTCGCTCGGGAGCCGTTATGAGAAGCATGCGTTTTTACCCTGAAGCCTGGCCATTGCATACCGCCTTTGTGATCGCACGCGGTAGCCGGACCGAAGCCAAAGTCGTGGTGGTAGAGATTGAACAGCAGGGGATGTGCGGTGTCGGTGAATGCACCCCTTATCCGCGCTATGGCGAGAGCGAAACCTCAGTGATGGAGCAGCTGGCCGAAGTGTCCACGGCCATCGCACAAGGGGTAACCCGGCAGGAGTTGCAGCGCCTGATGCCCGCAGGGGCGGCTCGTAACGCGGTCGATTCGGCATTATGGGATTTGGAATGCCGCCTTGCGGGCAAAGATCTGTGGCAATTGAGCGGAGTTACCGCGCCGGAACGAGTAGTGATGGCGCAAACGCTCAGCATTGGCTCGCCGGAAGCGATGGCGTTTGCCGCTAAAGAGCTGGAACAACAGGGCGCGACGCTGCTGAAAATCAAGCTCGACGATCACCTGATCAGCGAAAGGCTGGTGGCGATCCGCACGGCGGTGCCGCAGATGACGTTGATCGTCGATGCCAATGAATCCTGGCAGGCGGAAGGTTTGGCATCGCGTTGCCAACTGCTGGCGGATTTAGGCGTGGCGATGCTGGAGCAACCCTTACCGGCCAGCGACGACAGCGCCCTGGAAAACTTCATCCATCCATTACCGATTTGCGCCGACGAGAGCTGCCATACCAGCGGCGATCTGCCTCGGTTGGTGGGGCGTTATCAGATGGTCAATATCAAGCTGGATAAAACCGGTGGGCTGACCGAAGGATTACAGCTTGCCGCACAGGCACGCGCGCAGGGCTTCGAGATCATGCTTGGCTGTATGCTCTGCACCTCAAGAGCCATTACGGCGGCGTTGCCGTTGGTGCCTGGTGCCCGTTTTGTGGATCTCGATGGCCCAACCTGGCTGGCAAAAGACGTAGTGCCCGGTTTGGCCTTTGAGTGCGGTGCTATTGAGCTTTCACGCTAGTCAGCATAGGTCAGCAACTCGACCATGGCGGCAAGGTAGTTTTCACTAGCGGCGTCGGCTGAGATCGGCGGGAACTCGGCGGTGATGCAGGGCAAGGACAAGTCTGCGCACCAACTGCCGAATGAACCCGGGGTTTCATAGCCAACGCTGGTCACCAGTGGCAGGGCAAACTTATGCGCCAGCCAAACGCCCAGCGCGGAGCTTTCCGGATCTTCTATACAGGCCAATGGCTCATGGAAGGACACCACCCAGCGTGGCTTCAGGCGATGGATCAGATGGCATAATCCCTGGGTTTCCGGTTCGGAACCTGGCCTGCCGCCGGTGGAGAGTCGCACGTCACGAGCCTCCGCCGCGCTGTTCCAACGGTAGACCGTATCGCCTGAGCGCCAGTTGGCCGACGGGAAATTACGGTTCAGATCGACGCCGTTGGCATTGGAGCGCAGCCCAAGCTGGCAACCATCCGGATTGACCGCCAGGATCACATGATGGCGCAGTTGGGCGGGGGCGATACTGCGCAATGCGCAGGATAACGTCACCACTGCGGCAGTCTCGTCCCCGTGGGTGCCTGCAATCACCAACCCGGTATCCGGGCCGCTTCTGGCCGCCGGGAAATACAGCAGTGGGGCGCCTAACATCGATTTACCGTAAGTTTCACCTGCAACTGCCAGCTGGCCACGCTCACTGCGCGGTCTGTGTTGGGTCATGGGGTTTCCCTTTAAGCCAAAGTCAGAAAGAAATGCGATGTTATTGAGTGTATTACGCTTTCGCTCATCTTTCCCAGTCTGTTAAGCGAATAAAGTGATGTCTATTGTTATACTATCGGCAAGTGCTAACGATAAAGAGGATTTAACATGCCAGTTGCCAGAATAGTCGCGCGTTACAGCGAAAACGAAAAAGACACCATCACCCTACTGTGCGGCGTGGATGCAGAAAACCAGATCCGCCAGGGTGAATGGTTTGGCGTAGTGAAAAATGACGATGGGCGTGGTGACGAGTCCAACTATCCGTTCACCTTGCACGTGGATCATCAGAAAGGGGAGTTTTTCCTCGATTATGGTTTTGACGACGCCGAATCACGCCAGTTGCAAAAAACCGATATCCATCTCAACCCGTTGGTAGAGAAAGGCTATTTCACCATCTTCGATGAAGAAGAAGGGGAAGAGTTCAGCTATAAGATCGCCAGTATTCATCTTTACGACTGATCCTGCCTAAGCAATCAGCCCGCATTGCCGATAATGGCTGCGGGCTTTTTTTTGGATCAAACATCCACTTTTTACATTCTTGTTACGCCAGGCTATAGGTGGCGGGCATCTTTGTGCTATATGATAAAAAATTCATGGGGTTAACTGGGGCATATCTAACATGACGAGAAGAAAAATTCTGGCGAGTTTTCGTTTAACGCTTTGCGCGGTCACCATCAGCGCGGGTATTAGTGGCGCTATGGCAGCTCAGGTTCCCCCAGGTACCGCTCTGGCGGAGAAACAGGAGATCGTGCGGCACATCAAAGATGAGCCGGCGTCGCTCGATCCGATTAAAGCCGTG
This sequence comes from Serratia sp. JSRIV006, assembly GCF_019968685.1. NCBI lineage: Bacteria > Pseudomonadati > Pseudomonadota > Gammaproteobacteria > Enterobacterales > Yersiniaceae > Serratia > Serratia sp. JSRIV006. Next base: position 3,003,051 of record NZ_CP074137.1, on the reverse strand, counting down.
GGCCTGCCAGAAGCGCAGGTGGCACGCGATCTGTTTGAAGGGCTGGTGAATCAGGACGCGCATGGCAAAGTGATCCCCGGTGTCGCCACCCGCTGGCAGACCTCGGATAACCAGACCTATATCTTCACGCTGCGCAAAGATGCCCGCTGGTCCAACGGTGACCCTGTCACGGCGAAAGACTTCGTTTATAGCTGGCAACGGCTGGTCGATCCGAAAAGCCTGTCGCCGTTTGCCTGGTTTGCTCAGCTAGCCGGGATCCAGAATGCCGAAGAGATTATCGCCGGTAAGCTGCCTATCGATAAGCTTGGCGTGGTGGCAGTGGATGACCATACGCTAAAAGTGCAGTTGAACAAGCCTGTGCCCTATTTTGTCAGCCTGACGGCGAACTTCAGCCTGTTCCCAGTCCCCAAAGCCGTGGTTGAGCAATACGGCAACGATTGGACCAAAGTGGGTAATCTGGTAGGCAACGGCGCATTCAAACTGCAAGAGCGAGTGGTTAACGAGAAACTGGTATTGGTGCCGAACAACCATTATTGGGATCATAAACACACGGTGTTGACCAAGGTGACCTTTGTACCGATCAACCAGGAATCTAACGCCACCAAGCGTTATCAGGCTGGTGATATCGATATTACCGAATCCTTCCCGAAAAACATGTACCAGAAGCTGTTGAAGGATATCCCAGACCAGGTTTACACGCCGGATCAACTCGGCACTTATTACTACGCGTTCAATACCCAACGTGCGCCAACCAATGACGTACGGGTGCGCAAAGCCTTGTCTTACGCTATCGATCGTAAAATCATCGCCGAAAAAGTGCTGGGCACCGGCGAGAAACCGGCCTACCACTTCACCCCTGATGTCACTGCGGGCTTTAAGCCGGAAACCAGCCTGCTGCAGCAACAGTCGCAGGAAGAGTTGAACGAGCAAGCCAAGGCGCTGATGCAGGCGGCGGGTTATGGCCCGAACCATCCCCTGAAATTGACCCTGCTGTATAACACCTCAGAGAGCCACCAAAAGATTGCCATTGCCGTGGCGTCAATGTGGAAGCAAACCTTGGGTGTTGACGTTAAACTGCAAAATCAGGAGTGGAAAACCTATATCGACAGCCGTAACACCGGAAATTTCGACGTGGTTCGCGCCTCCTGGGTGGGGGATTACAACGAGGCCTCGACCTTCCTGTCGCTGCTGACCTCTTCACACAGCGGGAATATCGCCAAATTTAACAGCCCGCAATACGACCGTCTGTTGGCCGATGCCAGTCGCGAGACTAATCCAACGGCGTTAACCGCGGATTATAACAAGGCCGAGCAGATGATTGCGGCCGAGGCTCCGATCGCCCCGATCTATCAATATACCAACGGGCGTCTGATCAAGCCTTGGGTGAAAGGTTACCCAATCACTAACCCAGAAGATGTCGCCTACAGTCAGGAAATGTATATTCTGAAACATTGATGTTCAGAGTCCTGACGCCTGCCCAAGCCCTCGCCAACGCGGGGGCTTTTTACTTTAAGATCCCGTTATGGCGTTGCCACTTTGATCCCTAAGGCAATAACGCTAGACTCTGTATCAACGGCAAAATAATGAGGGTTTTGAATGGATGTCATTGAGGGGCGCGAACTGCAGGTGCCCGACGCGGTCTATGCCTATCAACTCGACGGCAAGGGTGGCACCACGCCAATTGAGAATGACGATAAGATCACCAGCGAGGAGCCGTGCTGGCTGCATCTGGACTACGCCCACCCGGCCAGCGCCGAGTGGCTTGCCAACACGCCTCTGCTGCCGGATCTGGTAAGACAAGCGCTGGCGGGGGAAAGCACCCGACCACGCGTCACCCGGTTGGGCGACGGGACGCTGATCACGCTGCGTGGCATCAATTTCAACACGGACTCGCGGCCTGACCAACTGGTGACGTTCCGCGTTTATATCAACGATAAGATGATTATCTCCACCCGCCATCGTAAGGTCTACTCGATCGATGAGGTGGTCAATGAATTGCGCAATGGCCAGGGGCCGATTAATAGCGGTAACTGGCTGGTAGAAATCGCTGATGCTCTCACCGATCACACCAGTGAATTCATCGAAGATCTGCATGACAAGATCATCGATCTGGAAGATGCACTATTAGAGCAGCAAATCCCTGAGCGTGGGCAATTGGCGCTGATCCGCAAACAGTTGATTGTGCTTCGCCGCTACATGGCGCCACAGCGCGATGTTTTCTCGCGTTTAGCAAGTGACCGCCTACCGTGGATGAATGACGATGAGCGCCGCCGCATGCAGGACATTGCCGATCGCCTGGGGCGCGGATTAGATGATCTGGATGGCAGCATCGCCCGCACGGCGATCCTGTCTGATGAGATCACTACCGTAATGGCCGATGCCATGAACCGCCGTACTTACACCATGTCGCTGATGGCGATGGTCTTCCTGCCAACCACTTTCCTGACTGGGCTGTTCGGGGTCAACCTGGGGGGGATCCCAGGCAGCGGTAGCCCGCTGGCGTTTGCCTCTTTCTGCTTTATGTTAGTGGCATTGGTCGGGGGCGTTGCCTGGTGGCTGAGGCGTAGCCGCTGGTTGTAACGACAAATAGTGGCGAAAACGCGAGTAAAGTTGAGCAGTATCAACATTTGCTTACGCGAACTGCGGCATTCTTACTCCCGCAGGTGAATGCAACGTCAAGCGATGGGCGTTGCGCTCCATAATTGTTTTATTTACTTATTTTTAGAATTATTGCATAGCACATTTAATTCAATACGATGCCGGTTTAATCACCGGCATTTTTTTATGCTTTTTTCCCTTTGGCGAATCCCAAACAACCGGCTCACTCCGTAGGGGCGCTGCATGCTGCGCCCAGTTAGCGACATGCCGTCCAAGATCGCCCAATTAACAACACGTCGCCTCGATTAGGCTAAGCCGCGCTTTCGTCCCAGAAGCTGGCCTCTATCTTGTGGCCATCCAGATCGCGGACGAAACAGCCGTAATAGGCGGCACCGTAATGTGGCCGTGACCCCGGTGCACCGTCTCCTTGTGCCCCAGCGGCGACCGCCTGCTGATAAAACTCATCAACCTGCTGCTTGCTGGTGGCGAAGAAGCCAACATGCACACCGTTTGCGGTGCCTGCGGGTTTGCCGTCTATCGGCAGTTGCAACCAAAATTCAGGATAGTCACGGCCATAGCCGATAGCGCCAGGGTGTTCCAGCACGCGTCGGCAGCCTAACGCGCCGAGAACCTGGTCGTAAAACTGCGCGGCGGCATTGAAATTGTTGGTTCCCAGCGAGACGTGGGAAAGGCAGGGGGTGATATTCATCGTTGGTCTCCTTTGACTGTATAAATAAACAGTATAAGGTAAAAGCCGCACTGTCAGGCATTTTATGCGTGAATTGTGAACAGGATCTAACATTAAGCGGGGAAAAAACTTCCGCCTGCGGGCACAGGCGGAGAGAGGGACTATTTGATTTCCAGCACGTTCAGGCGTTCAAACGCGGGCGAGCCGTTGTCATCCGAGTCTTCCGGCTGCCAACCCACCGGCTGCAGCGGAATATCTTCACGGTCAAACGCCAAATCGCCACCATCGACTACTTCGCTGCCGTGGTGAATACCTTTGAAGTCAAACAGTTCGGTATCGCACAGATGCGAAGGCACCACGTTCTGCATGGCGCTGAACATGGTTTCGATGCGGCCTGGGTAGCGTTTGTCCCAGTCGCGCAGCATATCGCCAATCACCTGGCGTTGCAGGTTTGGCTGTGAACCACACAGGTTGCACGGGATAATCGGGAATTCTTTCGCTACCGAGAAACGCTCGATGTCTTTCTCGCGGCAATAGGCCAGCGGGCGGATCACCACGTGTTTACCATCGTCGCTCATCAACTTGGGTGGCATACCTTTCAGCTTGCCGCCGTAGAACATGTTGAGGAACAGCGTTTGCAGGATATCGTCACGGTGGTGGCCAAGGGCAATCTTGGTGGCACCCAGCTCGGTGGCGGTACGGTAAAGGATACCGCGGCGCAGGCGTGAACATAGGGAGCAGGTGGTTTTGCCTTCAGGGATCTTATCCTTCACGATGCTGTAGGTGTTCTCTTCAACGATCTTATATTCCACCCCCAGGCTTTCCAGATAGGCTGGCAGGATGTGCTCGGGGAAGCCGGGCTGTTTCTGATCGAGATTCACCGCGACCAATGAGAAATTCACCGGAGCGCTTTTTTGCAGATTGCGCAGGATTTCCAGCATGGTATAGCTGTCTTTCCCGCCGGACAGGCAAACCATGATGCGATCGCCTTCCTCAATCATGTTGTAGGCGGCGATGGCTTCACCCACGTTGCGGCGCAGGCGTTTTTGCAGTTTGTTCAGGTTGTACTGAGCTTTTTGGCTAATTGTTTGATTTTCTGACATTTAAATCGTGCTCGTTCTCATTTGGGTGCGCTACGGCGGTATGACACTTTTAGCGGGCAAGTTTAGCATTCTCTGGGAGGATTTGGTCATTATTCGTTTGAGCTGTGGTAATGTCAGGTCAAGGTTCATGGCCATTCAGGGATAGACTGTGGTTGGCAACACAACAGATTTAAAGGATCTCCTCGCAAAGACGAGACCTGATTTTACCATTCAAAACTTACGTGACTTCACTGACTGGGCTGAACAGAGGGTATTGGCTGGTGATCCTTCTAGCAATTTGCTGATATTGGCTTCGCTAGGGCTGGACAAGGATTTAGTCAGGGAAGAGGTACAAACTTATTTTGCTGCATACCTCAAAGATATCGGTAAGCCCTATCCAGATAGCTTGGAGGCCACGGTCTACTATTTTCGACGATGCTTTAAGATTTTGGCCTGGTCTGAGGATGAAAACGTCGTTTGGGGCGCGTTAATCGACACGTTCGATCGCTGGTATGATTTTGATAGCCCAATGTTAAGTCGAATTGTTAACTATTGGGATGGGGTCCGAAGCGATTTCGTTGATTGCTTTGATGAGGAGTATGGTTATTTACATGTTATGTTCCCAAGGCACTTCGACATTCCACGTCAAAAACAGTGTGATTACATCAGGGAAACCGCAAAGCGCTTTTTCTGGCTCTTGGAGTGCGAATACACTTGCTCACTGATATTAAAAAACAGCTCGTAAGTGTTCAGGTGACCACGATCGTTTGTATGGGCGTAGCATGCAGCGCTTCTTCATGGCGAACCAGAGCAAAAAAGGGCGCGAAACCGCGCCCTCAAAAGTGTTACTCCGAAGCTGCCTTCTCCGACTTCCCAGCCAGCAGGCTTAGGAAATCATATTTCTCCTTCAGCTCTTTTTCTGCTGCTTCATACAGCGCGGCGGCAACCTCAGGCTGCTGCGTGTTGAGGCGGCGGAAACGCTGTTCCTTGTTCAATGTCGCCGTCAGCTCACTGTTCGGTGGCCGGGAGTCCAGCGCCAACGCGGCTTTGCCTTCCGCAGTACGACGTGGATCGAAGCGATACAGCGGCCAGAAGCCGGTCGCGGTTAGCTGCCGCATCTGGTCGTGGCTCAGAGCCAGATCGTAACCGTGTTCCTCACAAGGGCTGTAGGCGATGATCAGGGAAGGGCCGGGATAGGCTTCCGCTTCCTGAATCGCTTTCACCGTTTGGTTAAGCTGCGCCCCCAACGAGATCTGCGCAACATACACATGGCCGTACATCATCATGCTGACGCCAAGATCCTTACGAGCCTTGCGCTTGCCGTGTTCACCAAACTTGGTCACGGCCCCCAGTGGAGTGGCCTTGGATTGTTGCCCGCCGGTATTGGAGTAGCACTGCGTATCCAGCACCAACACGTTGACGTTTTCCGTCAGGCTCAGCACATGATCCAGACCGCCGAAGCCGATATCGTAGGCCCAGCCGTCACCGCCGATCAGCCAGATAGACTTATCTACCAGATAGTCGGCATCGGTAGCTAGCTGACGGGCGTCGTTACCTGCCACGTTAGCCAACAGGCTACGTAATTCGGCGATCTGCTGGCGGCGCGGGCCGGTGGCGATCTCGTCTACCTGCAATGAGGCCACCAACTGGGCAGGTAATTGCGGAGCCAAGGTATCGAGCAGGCGCAATACGCGGCGGCGGTGCTGATCCACCGTCAGGCGGAAGCCCAGACCAAATTCGGCATTATCCTCAAACAGCGAGTTTGCCCAGGCTGGGCCACGGCCATCGGCGTTGGTGGTGTAAGGCGTGGTGGGCAGGTTACCGCCATAGATAGAAGAACAGCCGGTGGCGTTGGCAATCAGCAACCGGTCGCCATATAGCTGGGTCAGCAGCTTGATATACGGCGTTTCGCCACAGCCGGAACAGGCACCCGAATATTCAAACAGCGGAGAGATCAGCTGTGAGGTGCGGATATCGATGCGTTCCAACTGCGAGGCGTCGATCTCTGGCAGTTGCAGGAAGAAGTCATAATGAGCCTTTTCCTCTGCCAGATGATCGAGGCGGGATGCCATATTGATCGCCTTGATTTCCGGGTTCTGGCGATCTTTCGCCGGGCAAACCTCTACGCACAGGTTACAGCCGGTGCAATCTTCAGGGGCGACCTGCAATACGTATTTCTGGCCGCGCATATCACGGGATTTTACATCCAGCGATTGCAGCGTGGCAGGGGCGTACTCCATGGCTTCTGGTGGAACCACTTTGGCGCGAATGGCAGAATGCGGGCAGGCGGCGACGCAGTGGTTACACTGGGTACACAGGTCCGGCTGCCAGATCGGCACTTCTTCGGCGATATTGCGTTTTTCCCACTGCGTGGTGCCTACAGGCCAGGTGCCGTCCGGCGGGAATGCAGAAACCGGCAGGGTATCGCCCAGCCCCGCCAGCATCACGGCGGTAACGGTTTTGACAAAATACGGCGCGGCGTCGGAAACCACCGGTGGACGTATCGGACTGTTGCTGTCGAGTGGGCGCAGCGGGATTTCCGTCAGCTCACTCAGCGTGGCGCCCAAGGCCTGCCAGTTACGTTCGACCACCTCTTGGCCCTTGTTGCTGTAGCTGCGGGCAATCGCTCCCTGTAGCTCCTGCAACGCCACTTCACCCGGCAGGATCTTTGTCAGATGGAAGAAGGCCATCTGCATAACGGTATTGATGCGAGCACCCAAATGACATTCGCGCGCCAGCTTGGCCGCGTTGATGATGTAAAGCTTTGCCTGGCGCTGATGCAGGATCGCCTGGACCTCCTGCGGCAGGCGCGACCAGACTTCATCCGCGCTATAAGGGGTATTAAGCAGGAAAATACCGCCAGGTTTTAGCCGCTCCACCATTTGATACTTGTCGATAAACTGCCATTGGTGGCAACCGACAAAGTCGGCGCGGTCGATAAGATACGCCGAATTGATCGGCTTATCGCTAACCCGCAGGTGTGACACGGTCAGGCCGCCGGCCTTTTTCGAGTCGTAGACAAAGTAGCCTTGGGCAAACATCGGCGTGCTGTTGCCGATAATTTTGATGTTGTTCTTGGTGGCAGAAACCGAGCCATCGCTGCCCAAACCATAGAACAGCGCCTCCAACGAGGCCCGCTGAGGGAGCGTTTCTTCGTGGAGCGGTAGTGACAGACCGGTAATATCGTCGAAAATACCCACGGTAAAACGGGGGCGGGGCTTATCCAGCATCAACTCGCGGAAAATGGCCAACGCGCAGTCTGGGCCAAACTCCTTGGAAGATAGCCCATAGCGCCCGCCAATCACCATCGGCATGCTGGCACGTTCACCACGGCTAAAGGCTTCTGCCAGCGCGGTCATTACATCCAGGTATAAAGGCTCGGCCAGAGCACCCGGTTCTTTGGTGCGGTCAAGTACCGCAATTTTTTGTGCGCTTTCCGGCAGTACGGCGAGCAGATGTTTGGCGGAGAAAGGACGGTAAAGCCGAACTTTAAGAACGCCCACTTTTTCACCGCGGGTCAGCAGGTGGTCGATCGCTTCTTCACAGGTACCGATGGCGGACCCCATCAGGATCACCACGCGTTCGGCCTGCGGGTGGCCGTAATACTCAAACGGCTGATAGCTGCGGCCGGTGATGGCCGCAAACTTGTCCATCGCCTGCTGCACATGCTGGTAAGTATTGTCGTACCACGGATTGGTCGCTTCCCGCGATTGGAAGTAGGTATCCGGGTTGGCTGACGTGCCGCGTATGACGGGATGATCCGGTGAGAGAGCCCGGCTGCGGTGGGCGTCGATGGCGTCCTGTGGCATCATCTGCTGTAGCGTTTCGTCGCTCAGCGGGGCGATCTTGTTGATTTCGTGCGAGGTGCGGAAACCATCGAAGAAATGGATGAACGGCAGGCGGCTGTTTAGCGTGGCCGTCTGGGCGATCAACGCGAAATCCTGCGCTTCTTGCACGTTGCTGGCACACAGCATGGCGCAACCGGTCTGGCGTACGGCCATCACGTCGGAGTGATCGCCAAAGATGGATAATGCATGAGTGGCGACGGTGCGAGCGGCAACGTGCAGGACAAATGGCGTTAGCTCCCCGGCCAGCTTATACAGCGAAGGGATCATCAACAGCAATCCCTGGGACGAGGTGAAGGAGGTGGAAAGTGCGCCGGTTTGCAACGCACCGTGCACGGTAGCAATGGCTCCGCCTTCGGACTGCATTTCCACCACGTTGGGGACGTCGCCCCAAATGTTTTTCCTGCCGTCACTGGACCAGGCAGCGGTTTGTTCCGCCATGGTCGAACTCGGGGTAATTGGGTAAATGGCAATCACTTCACTGGTGCGATAAGCCACGGAAGCGACAGCGTTATTACCATCTGTAGTAATCATCTGCAGTACCTTTCTGTGCTCACAAAGCTGCAAAAGTCAGCTTCTTATAATCATCAGTAAAGTCTAACAGAGGGGGTTATTTGTGCTTTATCGCATTTGTGTGGCGCACAAAATCTGGATGTAAGGTGATATTTCGTTAAAAAATAATTACTATTTGCAGCGTAATGGTAAAGCGTTGCCGCGATGTAACGCTAATTTAATCTCCGCGTCCTAATTTTGATGTGACGCGAAACAGAAAGAAGAAGTTGAAAATGACCGCATTTATCTATTTAGCCATGGCGATTATCGCCGAAGTGATTGCCACCACCTTGCTGAAAGCCTCTGAAGGGTTTACCCGCTTGTGGCCATCGGTGTTTGTCGTGTTGGGTTACGCGGTAGCATTTTGGGGGCTTTCGATGGTGGTAAAAACCATGCCGCTGGGGATTGTCTATGCCATCTGGTCGGGATTGGGGATCGTGCTGGTGTCGATTGCCGCGGTGTTTTTTTACCAGCAGAAGCTGGATATGCCTGCGGTGATTGGTATGGGGCTGATTATTGCCGGGGTGTTGGTAATTAATCTGCTGTCCAAGTCGGCAGGGCACTGATCGAGAGCGAAATGCTTTCAGGTCAAAAAAAAGCCAAATTAATGGCTAATCATATTTCTATTATTAAGCTAACAAGCTAGATTACTAAAGTTGTCTTTCCGGTTGCCGCTTGATGATGAGCAGGCGGCAACTTGAAGCTCAACGGGTGGACATCAAAGATAACCAAACGGGCCCATCGTTCCAGTGGCTCGGGTTATCAGCAATGGCAAAATTACACAGCATCGTTTCGGTTCAGGGGTATGAATAATGATCACAGCAAAATGGCTGCTTGCCGGCGCCATACTCTCTTTGGCTGCCTGCAGCAGCAATAACGACCAAGAACCACAGCAGATCGCCACCAGTGCCAATATTGGTGCGATACCTACCAGCGAAAGCTGTGCCAGCGTGGGCGGAGTAACCACCATTGCCCATTCGCTCAACGGCGATACGCTCAGAATGTGTCAGATGCCGAACGGCAAGCAGTGCGAAGAGTCGGCGCTGGGCCGTGGAGCCTGTTCCCGGTAAGTCCATTTTATCCCGGACGTAGCGTGCTACAGGTTGGCAACCGTTGTTACCTTCATCACCGTGCCAGCTCCCTCTCCCTTTGGGAGAGGGTTGGGGTGAGGGGGAAAATTAATTGACCCAGTCTTTCAGGGTATATACCAGTTGGTGATCGCTGCCGCTCAGGGTCAGCTGTTGGCCGTTGAGAGAGACTTTTGCACCGTTAGCCAGCAGTGTGCCTATGGTTTGATCCCATTGGTTACGTTGCGGATCCGCGCACATCATGCGGGTAGTGGCGAGGTTTTTCACCGTCAGCACGCCGTTTTCTAACTGGCCCTGGCCGAAGAAACGGTTGCACATAGATCCGGAAATATTCATTTTCTCGCCGAACTCGATGCTCGGGCCGCTGCCTTGTTTCGCCTCAACCGCTACACCATCCACGCTTTGCAACACAAAGTTATGATGCAGCAGATCGCTTTCTACTACGGTTTGTTGTTTGGTTTGCGCGGAACCACAGCCAGCCAATAGCGCACTGGCCATTGCTAAAGGGATCAGTTTTTTCATTATTGTGAACCTGTTCAGGTTTTGTCGGAAGGATCAGGGGCGCTAAGCGCGCCCCAAAGTATTAGGCATTAAGCTGATTAGGGCAGGCTTCACCCCGCGCAAGCTGTTCAATATTTTTCAACGTGGTTTGCGAGATACTGGTCAACGCCTCTTCCGTCAGGAACGCCTGGTGCCCGGTAAACAGCACGTTATGGCAGGCGGACAGGCGGCGGAAAACGTCGTCCTGGATCACGTCGTTGGATTTGTCTTCAAAGAACAGGTCGCGTTCGTTCTCGTATACGTCCATCCCCAGCGCACCAATCTTCTGCTGTTTGAGGGCATCGATAGCGGCGGAAGAGTCGATCAAGGCACCGCGGCTGGTGTTAATCACCATCACGCCGTCCTTCATCATGGAGAACGCGTCCGCATTCAGCAGGTGATGGTTTTCCGGCGTCAACGGGCAGTGCAGGGTGATCACGTCCGCCTGGGCATACAGCGTTTTAAGATCGACATATTCGGCACCCAGTTCTAACGCCTGCGCGCTTGGGTAGGGATCGTAGGCCAAGAGCTTCATGCCAAAGCCTTTCAGAATACGCATGGTGGCTACGCCGATCTTACCGGTGCCAATCACGCCTGCGGTGCGGTTATGCATATTGAAGCCGATCAGCCCTTCCAGCGAGAAGTTGGCATCGCGGGTGCGCTGATAAGCACGATGAATGCGGCGGTTCAGGCACATCATCATGCCCACGGCGTGTTCGGCTACGGCTTCAGGTGAATAAGCTGGAACGCGCACCACCTTGATACCCAGCTCTTTCGCCGCATCCAGATCGACGTTATTGAACCCGGCGCAACGCAGGGCGAGGATCTCGACCCCAAGCGCGGCCAGTTCTTCCAGCACTTCCCGGCTACCGTCGTCATTGACGAAGATGCATACGGCCTTACAGCCGATAGCCGTTTTGGCGGTTTTCTTGCTTAGCAGAAAGTCGAAAAACTCCAGCTCATAACCAAACTGCTGATTTACCAATTCAAGATACTTACGGTCATACTGTTTGGTGCTGTAAATCGCCATTTTCATCGTGGTTTCTCCCGCGTGATTATGTGATCAAATTAACATATTTTGCCAAATACGACAATGGTTTAGCGACCTGTGACGGCGCAGGTCTTTTAGGGTTTTATGCTGATAATCAGTGTATTAGCCATTTTCTATATTCACTGGGTAAATATCAAAATTGCGAAACCTGCTCTATAAATGATGAGATGGGTTCACCTTCACCTGCCAGGGGATCCGTGTCATCATTGCACTTGGCTAATCGATGTTTATCAGGAACTAAACCTGCGCTTAATGACCAAGAGATTAAAAGTATTTGTAGCGATCGTAACGGGCATCATCCTGTTGATCATCGCGCTGTGGCAAACCCTGCCTCGTTGGTTGCCGCGTGCGATAGCGCCTTGGTTACCGCAGGGTAGCCAGCTGGTTTTGCAAGGGCCCTTGCGTTGGCAGCAGGGGGCTTTGCATCTTGATGGGCTGAAGTTCAGCGCCCAAGGCTGCGCCATCGCCAATGTCAGTGAACTGCAACTCGCCTACCAAATGGGAAGTTGGCATTTAAAGGGTGAACGAGCGGACGTGGATACCGCCTGCCTGTCAAAATTGCCCGCCTCCGAGGGGGACAGCACGCCATTGGCGCTAGACCGATTGCAAGCGATGCTGCCGCCGTTTGACCTGAATATCAATCTTCTCACGCTCACCCCATGGCAAGCCTACGCCGGTAAATTGCAACTGTCGTCTGCGGCCACTGGCCAACGGTTGCATTATCAAGGTAAGAACGTCACCGCCGAGGCGCAGTTGGATGAACATCAGCAACTGACGTTAAGCAAGCTTAGCATCACGCCACCCAACAGCACGGTTCCTGTTCAACTGACAGGCAAAGTCACCGTACCGCTGGATATGGACAGTTTGCCGATCCAAGGGGCGTTGCAAGGTGAGATACAAACCGCCTATCTGGAAAAACCCTTGCTGCTGGATTTGCACTGGCAACAGCAGCAGGGCGTATTGACCCTGACGGAAAAGGGCAGCGACCAACCGTTGGCGACGCTCCCTTGGGCACTAACGCCAAAACAGATCAGCATCGAAAAAGGCGAATGGCGCTGGCCTTATCTGGAGCAACCGCTCAGCGGTGGTTTGAATGTGGCGTTGCATGACTGGAGCCAGGGGTTTGACGAAACCCAAATTACCGCACGTTTGAACGTGATCACCGCCGGGCACAACGGCAAGGGCAACGCGGTGCTGACGTTGGGGCCGGGTAGCCTGAGTCTGACCAACAGCGATCTGGGATTCCAGCTGACCGGGCAGGCAAACCTGGCCAATCTCTCGCTTACGGCGTCAATCCCCGGCATTATCAGCGGCTCGGTCCTTAACCCAACGCTGGTGCTACAGCCGGGGTCTTTACTGCGCGCCTGGGGCCGCCCGGCACCGGACATAAAACTGGAAGAGGCTCGGCTGCCGCTGGCTGGAGTAAAAGTCACCGCTCTTGGGATCAGTGGCCGTTTGCAGGCGATTATCAGCGCCAGCGAAAGTTACTGGGGCCGTTTCAAGCTGCATTTGGACGGTCAGGCACAAGATTTCTGGCCAGATCATGGTCAGTGGCAATGGCGCGCTTGGGGTAACGGCAAGTTACCCCCGCTACAGGCCGCCTGGGATGTTGCAGGCAGTGGGCGTTGGCAGGACACCAGCATCATCCTGGATCGACTTTCCACCGGTTTTGATCGGTTGAAGTACGGCATGGTCACGGTCGCGACGCCGCGCATGACGCTCAGCCAGCCGATCCAGTGGCAGCGGGATAGCAAAGCACCGAGCCTTACCGGCGGTGTGCAACTGGTGGCTGACAAAACCAGTTTTGGTGCAGGCCGTTATTTGCCGCCTTCGGTACTGGATTTGCAGTTGCAAGGTACGGGGCCAGACAGTTTCCAATGGCAAGGCGCGTTGCAGGCCGAGCAGATTGGTCCAATCAAGTTGCGGGGCCGCTGGGATGGTGAACGCCTGCGGGGTGAAGGCTGGTGGCCAAAACAGTCGTTAACGGTATTCCAACCGCTGATTTCACCCGATCTGAACATCAAACTGCGGGCAGGCGAGTTCTATGCACAGTCGGCATTTTCTGCTGCGCGAGTACAGGGGTTTGAAGCCGGTGGCCACTGGGTGGTGCGCAATGGCGGCATGTGGCTGCAAGATGGCGAATTGAGCGGGCTGGACTTTGTCTTGCCCTATCGGTTTAAGAACCACCTGTGGCAGCTTGGGGCCAAACGGCCGATCATGCTGCGCATCAAATCCATCAAGACGCTGTTTGAGATGCAGAATATTACCGCCGATCTGCAAGGTACCTATCCCTACAGCGAAGCGTATCCGTTGACGTTGAGCAACATCGGTGTGGATATGCTGAACGGTCATATCAGCCTTTCGGCATTACGGATGCCGCAGCATGATGCGGCGGTGCTCAAACTGGAAGAAATCGACCTCAGCGCACTGTTTACCGCGCTCAAACCGAAGCAGTTCGCCATGTCTGGCCGCATCAACGGCGAGTTGCCGCTCTACCTGAACCACCCCAAATGGCTGGTGCAAAATGGCTGGATCGCCAATGCGGGGGTCATGACGCTGCGGCTGGATAAAGATATGGCCGATGCCATTGGCAGCAATAACCTGGCCACCGGTGCCGCCATCGACTGGCTACGCTACATGGAAATCAACCGCTCAAAGGCGCGGGTCGATCTCGATAACCTGGGCGAATTGACGCTAAAGGCGCATATCGATGGCGTAAATCCGCAGAAAAATGCCAAGCGTGAGGTTATCCTTAACTATAGCCATCAGGAAAACGTGTTTCAGCTGTGGCGCAGCCTGCGCTTCGGCGACAATTTACAAGAGTGGCTGGAGCAGACGCTCTCTAAACCCGAGGAACAACAATGAAGAACGCGACAGGGCCATTGCTGGCAGCCGTGTTGGGCGCATCCTTGCTGAGCGGTTGCGTACCGCGCATTGAGGTGGCGACGCCTAAAGATCCCATCACCATCAATATGAACGTCAAAATTGAACATGAGATCCGTATCAAAGTGGATAAGGACGTTGAGAACCTGCTGAAAGACCAAAGCGGTCTGTTCTAGGAGCCAGCATGAAAAAACGTTATCTGTGGTTGATTGCCGCCGGTTGGTTATTCAGTGGGATGGCTCAGGCGTTGACGCTGGATGAAGCCAAGCAGCAAGGGCGGGTTGGTGAAACGCTCAGTGGTTATATCGCTCCGGTGAAGCAGGACGCGGAGACTCAGGCGTTGGTGAAAAAAATCAATGCCGGGCGTGCCGAGAAATACCAACAGGTGGCCGCCAGCAATTATATTGCCATCGATGAAGTTGCGCGGATGGCCGGGCAGAAGCTGGTGACACGAGCGCCAGCAGGGGAATATGTCCGTGGCATTAACGGCCAGTGGTTGCAGAAATAAAAAAGCGCGCCCTAGGGCGCGCAACGGAATTTAAACGACTTATTGTTCTGAGGGTAAAACGGATTTTGCAGGTGTGTGACTTACCAGAGCGCAATCTCTGCGCCCGGGCATCGCTATTTAAGCAGCGATCACTTCGGCCAGTAACGCTTTGGCATCGGCCTGGGCTTTGGTCGCAACGTCTGGACCGTAGGCAATCCCTTCGGCAAAGACGAACTCAACCTCGGTAATACCGATAAAGCCCAGGAACAGACGCAGGTAAGGTTCTACCAGGTCGGTTGGGGTGCCTTTATGGATGCCGCCACGGCTGGTCAGAATGATGGCACGTTTGTTTTTTACCAAGCCTTCCGGGCCGTTCTCGGTGTAACGGAAGGTCACGCCGGCACGGGCAATCAGGTCAAAATAATTCTTCAACTGAGTTGGGATGTTGAAGTTGTACATCGGAGCGGCGATAACGATAGTATCGTTGGCTTGCAGCTCGGCAATCAGTTCGTCTGACAGGGCCAGAGCTTCTTTCTGGCGTGGAGTCAGCGGGGCATCTGAAGGACGCATTGCGCCAACCAGTTCGCCATCCAGCACCGGGATCGGCTGTGCAGCCAGGTCACGCACGGTGATGGTATCGTTGCTGTGAGCATTGGCCCACTGCTCAACGAAGAAATCAGCCAATTGGTTAGACTGAGAATAAGTTGCCAGGATGCTGGATTTTAGAACCAATACGTTGCTCATCGATAATTCCTTTCGTGTTGACTGTGACATCAGGGCTGGTCGCCCGTTGCATGAGGTACACTCTATTCATATTGTTCCAACAGGGATAGCGGAATATTTCGAGATCTACGTTCGATTTTATTGAACAAGAAAACCCAGGTTAAATGGATGGATTATGGGGAGAAATGCCATTGTGGTATCCTGCTGCGCTAAGTCAAAAAATCGATAAACCTAATTTAATAAACGCAGTTATTGGCACCGACACGTCAGCTATAACATCAAACCTAGTCCCTGACGTTAAGCAGTAGTTGCGAAGAAACAAGGAACACCGAACGTGAAATCTACGCTCGCGGCATTGTCATCCCAACTGGGAGACTTGATGCTCCGTGATCAGCAGCGCCTGCAACGCCGGTTGCAAGGTGCGCGCAAAGTCAAAAGCCCCGAAGCTCAACAGGCGGTTGCCGCAGAAATAGCGGGTGATATCGAGCAAGCCATGCTGAAGGTGCGCTCCCGCGCGGCCTCGTGCCCGAAAATCACTTACCCGGAAAGCCTGCCTGTCAGCCAGAAGAAGCAGGACATTCTTGCCGCCATCCGCGATCATCAAGTGGTGATCGTGGCGGGTGAAACCGGCTCAGGGAAGACTACACAGCTACCGAAAATCTGCCTGGAGTTAGGGCGCGGCGTCAAAGGCCTGATTGGCCACACGCAACCGCGCCGCCTGGCTGCACGCACCGTTGCCAACCGCATTGCCGATGAGCTGGAAACCCCGCTGGGTGGCAGCGTCGGTTACAAGGTGCGCTTCAACGATCAGGTGGGTGAAAATACCCTGGTCAAACTGATGACCGACGGGATCTTGCTGGCCGAAATCCAGCAGGATCGCCTGCTGATGCAGTACGATACCCTGATCATCGATGAGGCGCACGAGCGCAGCCTGAACATCGATTTCATCTTGGGTTACCTCCGGGAGCTGTTGCCAAAACGCCCGGATTTGAAGGTGATCATTACCTCGGCCACCATCGATCCGCAGCGCTTTTCTCGCCACTTCAACAATGCGCCGATCATTGAGGTTTCTGGCCGTACCTATCCGGTCGAGGTGCGTTATCGGCCGGTGGTGGACGACGCCGATGATACCGAACGCGATCAGCTTCAGGCTATCTTCGACGCAGTGGACGAATTGGGGCGTGAAGGGCCAGGCGATATCCTGATCTTTATGAGCGGTGAACGTGAAATCCGTGATACCGCCGATGCGCTGACCAAGCTCAACCTGCCGCATACCGAGGTGCTGCCGCTGTATGCCCGCTTGTCCAACAGTGAACAGAACCGGGTGTTCCAGTCGCACCACGGCCGCCGCATCGTGCTGGCGACCAACGTGGCAGAAACCTCGCTGACCGTGCCGGGTATTAAATACGTTATCGACCCAGGTACGGCGCGTATCAGCCGCTACAGCTTCCGTACCAAAGTGCAGCGTTTGCCGATCGAGCCGGTGTCGCAAGCTTCTGCTAACCAGCGTAAGGGCCGCTGTGGGCGTGTTTCGGACGGTATCTGTATCCGCCTGTTCTCGGAACAGGATTTCCTGTCGCGCCCGGCGTTTACCGATCCGGAAATTCTGCGAACTAACCTGGCCTCGGTCATATTGCAGATGACCTCGCTGGGGTTGGGCGATATTGCCGCCTTCCCGTTTGTCGAAGCGCCGGATAATCGCAATATCCAGGACGGCGTGCGTCTGTTAGAAGAGTTGGGGGCCATCAAAACCGCGGAAAACGGCCACTATCAGCTGACACCGCAGGGCCGTCAGTTGGCGCAGTTGCCGATCGACCCACGTTTGGCTCGAATGGTGCTGGAAGCCCAGAAGAGTGGTAGCGTGCGCGAGATGATGATCATCACCTCGGCGTTGTCGATCCAGGATCCGCGCGAGCGGCCGATGGATAAGCAACAGGCCTCCGATGAAAAACACCGCCGCTTCGCCGACAAAGACTCCGATTTTATGGCGTTCGTCAACCTGTGGGATTATCTCAAGGAACAGCAGAAGGAAAACTCTTCCAGCCAGTTCCGCCGCCTGTGCCGCAACGATTTCCTTAACTATCTGCGAGTGCGTGAATGGCAGGATATCTACACCCAACTGCGCCAGGTGGTGAAAGAGTTGGGCCTGCCGGTCAACAGCGTGCCTTCGGACTACCGCAGCGTACATACCGCGCTGCTGAGCGGCCTGCTATCGCACATTGGCCAGAAGGATGCGGATAAGCAAGAGTTTACCGGTGCGCGCAACGCCCGTTTCTCCATCTTCCCGGGCTCCGGGCTGTTCAAGAAGCCGCCTAAGTGGACGATGGTGGCAGAACTGGTGGAAACCAGCCGCCTGTGGGGCCGTATTGCCGCGCGTATCGAGCCAGAATGGATTGAGCCGATGGCTCAGCACCTGGTCAAGCATCATTACAGCGAACCGCACTGGTCCAAATCCCAGGGCGCGGTGATGGCCAGTGAAAAGGTCACGCTGTTTGGTCTGCCGATCGTCGCAGCTCGCCCGGTAAATTACAGCACCATCGATCCGCTGCTGTGCCGTGAACTGTTTATCCGCCATGCGCTGGTGGAGGGTGACTGGCAAACGCGGCACCCGTTCTTCGCCGCCAACCTGAAGCTGCGTGCCGAAGTGGAAGAGCTGGAACACAAATCGCGCCGCCGCGACATTCTGGTGGATGACGAAACGCTGTTCAGTTTCTACGATCAGCGCATTCCGAGCGATGTGGTGTCCGGGCGTCATTTTGACCAGTGGTGGAAAGCCGCCGGGAAGCAGAACCCTGAGCTGCTCAACTTTGAAAAAGAGATGTTGATCAAGGATGGAGCCAATAAGGTCAGCGCGCTGGATTATCCGAACTACTGGTATCAGGGCAACCTCAAGTTGCGCCTGACCTACCAGTTTGAGCCGGGTACTGACGCCGATGGCGTTACCGTGCACATCCCGTTACCGATCCTCAATCAGGTGGAAGAGGCCGGTTTTGAGTGGCAAATCCCCGGTATCCGCCGTGAACTCGTGATCGCACTGATCAAATCCTTACCCAAGCCGGTACGGCGCAATTTTGTGCCAGCGCCGAACTACGCTGAAGCTTTCCTTGGCCGGGCAACGCCATTGGAAATGCCGCTGCTGGATTCGCTGGAGCGCGAGCTACGCCGCATGACTGGTGTGACGGTGTCACGTGAGGATTGGCAGTGGGATCAGGTGCCCGATCATCTGAAAATGACCTTCCGCGTGGTGGGTGAGAAACACAAAACCCTGCGCGAAGGCAAAGATCTGGCCGCGCTAAGGGTCCAGCTCAAAGACAAGGTACAAGAGACGCTGTCGGCCGTGGCTGATGATGGTCTGGAACAGAGCAATCTGCATATCTGGAGCTTTGGCAAACTCCCTGAGTTTTATGAGCAGAAGCGTGGTGGTTACTCGGTCAAGGCCTATCCGGCGCTGGTGGACGAAAAAGATAGCGTAGCCATCCGTCTGTTTGACAGCGAACAGGAGCAGCAGCAGGCCATGTGGCAAGGTACGCGCCGTTTGTTGCTGTTGAACATCCCGTCGCCGATCAAATATCTGCATGAGAAGTTGCCGAACAAGGCCAAGCTTGGGCTGTATTTCAACCCGTATGGCAAAGTGCTGGATCTGATCGACGACTGTATCTCCTGCGGCATCGACAAGCTGATTGCCGAACACGGCGGGCCGGTGTGGGCGGAAGAAAACTTTGCCCGGCTGCAAGAGTTGGTGCGGGCCGAGCTGAACGAAACCGTGGTGGGCGTGGCCAAACAGGTGGAACAGATCCTGACGACGGTCTTCAACATCAACAAGCGTCTGAAAGGGCGCGTTGATATCTCGTTGGCGTTGGCGCTGTCCGATATCAAGGCCCAGCTTAATGGCCTGGTTTACCGTGGCTTTGTCACCAATAACGGTTGGAGCCGCCTGCCGGACACCTTGCGTTATCTGCAAGCGATTGAGCGCCGCCTGGAGAAGCTGGCGAACGATCCGCACCGCGATCGCGCTCAGATGATCCGGGTGGAACAGGTCCAACAGGCGTGGCAGCAGTGGCTGAACAAGCTGCCGCCAAAACGCCAGCAGGATGAAGAGGTGAAGGCAGTACGCTGGATGATTGAGGAGCTGCGCGTCAGCCTGTTCGCTCAGCAGTTGGGTACGCCTTACCCGATTTCTGAGAAGCGTATCTTGCAGACCATCGATCAGCTCTCTGCGTAACCTTTAAGCCTTGCTGAACAGGCGAGGCTTAACAGGCTACATCCCAGCAGCGTTAACGGCAGGTGCTGGCCCATGGCGGCCAGTGCCAGGCCGCCAGCGATCAGCAGATAATAGAGTAATCCCAATACCGCTCCGGCAGCACCCAGCCGGTTGCGGTAATGCTTCAGCGCCTGGCTGAGAATATTGGGAATGGCCAAGCCAAAAGCAACGGTCACCGCCATGCAGGGCAGCAGGATCATCAGACTTGCCTGCCAATACCACGCACCCACGGCGGCCAATAGGGCTAACAGACTGGCCATTTGGATCTGCCGGTAAGCGCATAATCCTTTTTGCAGAAGATAGCGGTTTGCCGCTGCGCCGCACAGGCTGCCAAAGGCCAAAACAATCCCCGAATAACCAAACTGCTCGCTGGTCAGCCCCAAGGTCTCAAAAATAAACGGGGCCAGACTGAAGTAGCTGAACGCCATGATGTTAAAACTGGCAACCAGCAACGCCGAGCACCAGATTTGCCTATCGCGCAGCATCTCCTGCAAACAGGGGAGTAAAGCGATACCGGTGGTTTGCTGACGGGTTTCTGGCAACGCTCGCCAGCACCAGATCAGCAACAACAGCGCCAATCCTGCTTGCGCGGAGAAAATGGCCATGCGACCGCCCCAAAACACCAGCATTCCGCCGCTAAACATCCCCAACACCGGGCTTATCGACAATGCCATACCAATGATCGCAAACATCTTGCCTAACGCCTGCCCCTGATAGACATCGCGCAGCATGGTCTGCGTCACCACAGAACCAACGGCGGCACCAAAGGCGATAACGGCGCGCGAGACGATGAGCAACGTGAAAGAGTTGCTCAGCAACGCCAGCAAGGCTCCTGCCGTATACAGCAGCAAACCGGCGAGCATGGCGGCTCTACGGCCATATTTGTCGCTGATCGTTCCCCAAAACGCCACGCCGAAAGCGAAGGCGAAAAAATAGACCGACAGCGTGTGGCCGGCCTGCGTGGCATCGATATGGTAATCAAAGCGGATAGCGGTTAACGCCGGGCTATAGAGCGTTTCCAGGATTTGTGGTGCCATGATCATCACGATGATCAGTGGCAGAGGCAGATTTTTGACGGACATAGCATTCTCCCAAATAAGTGACAGCAGTATAGGGAGATGGCGATTGTTCGATTACAATCATCAGGACAAAAAACAATGAAAATGGGACTGCGGCATGGCACTGATCCTGCAACATCAGGTTTTTGATCCGGATAGTTACTTCGCTCCGGTGGTGGGAATTAGTGCCGAACTGGCGGAACATGATTCTGGCGTACATCAGCATCAACGGGCCCAGATCCTCTATGCCCCACGTGGCTGTATGACGGTGACGTTAGCCGAACGCTGGCTGATCCTGCCGCCAACGCGCATTATCTGGATACCGAGCGGCGTGAGGCATCGCGTGCAACTGCGCGGGCAGGTGGCTTACCGTTCGCTCTATTTTACGGATGCCGCGATGCTGGCAATGCCGCACAGTGCGGTGTTAGCCGCCAATCCGTTACTGGCCGCGGTGATAGAACGCATCGCACATTGGCCGTTTGACTACGCGCAGCAGCATCCCCAGGCGGAAGATCTGTTGCGAGTCTTGCGCAATGAACTGAGGGTGGCGGAGCAGGAAAATACCAGCTTGATACTGCCGAGCGAACCGCGCATAGCGGCCTGGATTGATAGCTTAAACGGCGTCGATCAGCTCCCTGGGCTGGTGGTATTAGCCAAGGCGATCAATCTCCATCCTAAAACGTTAACGCGAATCTTCCAGCGGGAAACCGGGCTGAGCTATCAGCAGTGGTGCCAGCAATGGCGTTTGATGCACGCCATTGAGTTACTGGCGCAATTGCCTTCCGTAAGCGCGGTTGCACAGCGGTTGGCCTTCTCTAGCGACAGCGCATTTATCGCCTTTTTCCGCCAGTATACCGGCACCACGCCAAAGCGGTTTATGGCGGGTGGGATACGAAGTATTGAGTAATTCCTGCTATTTTTCTTGATTGGCAATACTGCAATGGTGATTAATGTCACAATATTTCTATTTTTATAAAATTAGTTAAATGCAATAGTGGTCACATTTTAACTATTGACAAATCTATAATTTGAAAATTTCAATCAATTTTTTGTGAACCAGATCTTCAATTGCAATGTATTTCAAATTAAAAGTGATTTCAATCACGAAATGGCATCGGATTGCGTTTCCCATTATTACTCCATAAGCTGCAAAGCAATTCCCAATCCTCTTGGAATAACGATAGGAAAAACACATGAATGGATTGATAGATTACTTCCCGGAAAATGCATTTACCGTTCACCAGCAAAATTGCGACTGGCAGCAGGCTATTGATTTATCGATGTGCTGTCTGCTGGAAAATAATATCGTTGAGCCACGTTATGTGGCGGCAATAAAGCACAGTACGCAAAATAATGGCGCCTATTATATTCTTACACCGGAAGTGGCTATGCCCCATGCACGTCCGGAAGAAGGGGCTTTGGGCACGGCATTAACCCTAACGGTATTGCCGCAGGGGGTTTATTTCAATGATGACAATCCGCAGGTGAAAGTGTTAATCGGCCTGGCGGCAAAAGATGCCGACAGCCATATCAATGCCATCCAGTTATTGAGTGAAATGTTCTGTGATGACCAGGCAATTGAACAGCTTACTCAGGCAACCAAGGTATCAGAAATAAAAGAAATCATTCTGCGCTTCTGATTTTATACACTCAAGGATCATTATAATGGCCAATAAAACAATGCGAGCCAGAGTGCAAGCTTTTGGCGGGTTCCTGACGGCTATGGTAATCCCTAATATCGGCGCATTTATTGCGTGGGGATTTATTACGGCACTGTTTATTCCCACCGGCTGGATGCCTAACGCCCACTTTGGGCAACTGGTCGGTCCGATGATCACCTATTTGCTACCGCTGATGATCGGCTCCACCGGTGGCTACCTGATCGCGGAAAAACGTGGCGCGGTGATGGGGGGGATTGGCACCATCGGCGTGATTGTGGGGGCAGATATTCCTATGTTCATCGGCGCGATGGTGATGGGGCCGCTGGGCGGGGTGATCATCAAATATATCGACACCAAGCTGGATAAGCGTATCCCCGCTGGCTTTGAGATGGTGGTCAATAACTTCTCACTGGGGATTGTCGGCATGTTCTTGTGCCTGTTTGCCTACGAGGTGATTGGCCCAGCGGTACAGCAGGCTAACCATTTGGTACGTGCTGGCATTGAATCTCTGGTAGCCACTGGATACCTGCCGCTGTTGTCGATTATCAACGAACCGGCGAAGGTGTTATTCCTGAATAACGCCATCGACCAGGGGGTGTATTACCCGCTGGGTATGCAGGATACGGCGGTGAACGGCCGCTCGGTGTTCTTTATGGTGGCCTCTAACCCAGGGCCAGGGCTTGGTATCCTGCTGGCGTTTTCGCTATTTGGCCAGGGTATGAGCAAAAAGTCGGCACCGGGCGCGATGATTATCCATTTCCTCGGGGGTATTCACGAACTCTACTTCCCGTATGTGCTGATGAAGCCGCTGATGATCATTGCCATGATTGCTGGCGGGATGGCGGGGATCTACGTGTTTGATCTGATGGGTGCTGGTTTGGTTGCCGGGCCAAGCCCGGGTTCAATCTTTGCCTATCTGGCTCTGACGCCGCGTGGTGGCTTTGCTGGTACCTTGGCAGGCGTCGCCGCCGGGACGCTGGTTTCGTTCCTGATTGCCGCACTGATCCTGAAAACCGAGAAAAAGCAGGTGACCGAAGATAGTTTTGATGACTCACAGCGGCAGGTGAAAGCCTTGAAAGCTGCGGGCAAAGGGCAAACACAACCGATCCGTCACATCGCATTTGTTTGTGATGCAGGCATGGGTTCCAGCGCGATGGGGGCAACCACCTTCCGTAAACGTTTGGAGAAAGCCGGGGTGCCGATCAGCGTGAAGCACTACGCCATTGAAAATATTCCGCCGGAAGCCGACCTGATCGTGACGCACTCTAGCCTGGAAGGGCGAGCCGAACGGGTGAGTGATAAACCCAAAGTATTGATCAGCAATTATCTCGGTGACAGCAATCTCGATCGTTTGTTGGAACAACTGGTTGCCACACACTCAGAAAAGGAAGCCGTATGAAAACCCAAGCCGCCGCTATTTATGGCCAAAACGACGTTCGCCTGCGTGAGTTTGAATTACCGCCTCTAGGTGATGATGAACTGTTGGTTAAGGTCATTTCCGACAGTGTGTGCCTGTCTACCTGGAAGGCCGCCAAATTGGGGGCTAACCACAAGCGGGTACCTGATGACGTTGCCGAACACCCTGCGATCACTGGCCATGAATGTGCCGGGATCATTGAGCAGGTGGGCAAAAACCTACAGCAACGCTACCGGGCTGGGCAACGTTTTGTGCTGCAACCGGCGATGGGATTGCCGAGTGGTTATTCGGCGGGTTATAGCTACGAGTTTTTCGGCGGCAATGCCACCTATATGATTATTCCACAGCAGGCTGTGGAGCTAGGTTGTGTATTACCGTATGAAGGCAGTTATTTTGCGGCGGCCTCTTTGGCAGAGCCGATGTGCTGCATCATAGGTGCCTACCATGCCAATTACCATACGACGCAATATGTCTATGAGCATCGCATGGGGATCAAACCCGGCGGCAACGTGGCGTTATTGGCCAGTGCCGGGCCGATGGGCATTGGTGCGATCGATTATGCCATCAACGGTAACATCCGCCCTGCGCGGGTAGTGGTCGTGGATATCGACGAGGCGCGTTTGGCGCGGGCCAGATTACTATTGCCGGAAAGCGTAGCGCGTGAAAAAGGCGTTGAACTGGTGTATTTCAACAGCAGCAAGGTTACCGACCCGGTGGCTGCCTTACGTGACCTGACGCAGGGCCACGGCTTTGACGATGTCTTCGTTTATGCTGCGGTGGCCGATGTGCTGGTGCTGGGGGATGATCTGCTGGCTGAAGACGGTTGCCTGAATTTCTTTGCGGGCCCAACCGACAGTGAATTCAAAGTGCCGTTTAACTTTTACAACGTGCATTATGCATCCACACATGTCGTGGGCACTTCGGGGGGCTCGACGGGAGATATGTTGGAGGCGCTGCAACTGACCGCTGAAGGCCGCATTAATCCTTCGGTGATGATCACCCATATAGGTGGGCTGGATGCCGTGCCGGAAACCATCATCAATCTACCTTCGATCCCCGGCGGGAAAAAGCTGATCTATAACTTTGCCACCATGCCGTTAACCGCAATTGCCGACTTCCCAGAACTCGGGAAAACAGACCCATTCTATGCCCGCTTGGCGGAACTGGTGGCTGAAAGCCACGGCGTTTGGAACGAACAGGCCGAGCGTTTCCTGCTGCAACATTTTGGCGTGGAAACAGGGGTATAACTGCCGATGAAATCGCTGGCTTATGACATTGTACGCACCACTCAACAGGCTGCATTGGCTGCCTGGCCGCTGCTGGGCTGTGGTGATAAAAATCAAATTGATGGGGTGGCCGTCGCGGCCATGCGTCAGCAACTGAGTGGTATGGCCATGCAGGGGCAGATTGTGATCGGTGAAGGCGAAATCGATCAGGCTCCCATGCTGTATATCGGTGAGCGGTTGGGGAGCGGGAATGGCCCGGCCGTGGACATTGCTGTTGATCCTATCGAAGGCACGCGGATGGTGGCCATGGGCCAATATAATGCGCTGGCCGTGATCGCCTTTGCCCCACACAATGCTTTGTTGCATGCCCCAGACATGTATATGCGCAAGATGGTGGTGGGGCCAGGAGCTAAAGGGGCTATCGATTTGCGGTTGCCTCTGGAGCAAAATCTGCGGCAAGTAGCGCAGGCATTGGGTAAGCCATTGCATCAACTGCGCATGATCACGCTGGATAAACCGCGCCATGAACTGATCCGCCAACAGGCGCAGGCGCTGGGGGTGAAGATTTTTGCCATTCCTGACGGTGACGTGGCCGCCAGCCTGATGACCTGCCTACCAGGTGGTGAAGCCGACATCATGTATACCTTGGGTGGCGCGCCGGAAGGGGTCATATCGGCCTGTGCGGTGCGTCTGCTGGGCGGAGATATGCAAGCCGAGCTGATCGATTTCTGCCAGGCGAAAGGCGATACGCCAGAGCACAGATTATTGGCGCAGGAAGAACGGCGGCGCTGCAGCAATATGGGAATTGAGATTAACACCATTTTGCCGCTCAATGCCCTGATCGCCAGTGATGAGGTGATTTTTTCGGCAACCGGGATAACCAAAGGTGACATTATCGGCGGAATAAAACAAAAAGAGGGGTACTTGAGCACAGAAACCCTTATGATTAATGGTACCGACGGGTCGTGTAATAGAATTCATACGTTACACTTGCATTGATGGTATCGCAGGACGAATGAAAACGCTGACAGAAGATGAAATAATTGAACAACTGGACGAGCAGGAACAATTGCTCAATTGGTTACAGAAGGCAAATGAGATTTTATTTTCTGCTGTCAAAACCTATTTGCCACAGGTGTTTGTCAATAACGATCCCGACATACTCGAATATGCGGTAAAGCCATTGCTGGCAAAATCCGGCCCTTTGGACAATATGGATGTCTCCCTGCGCTTATTGTATGCACTGGGGAAAATCAAAAAAACCGTTTATGCCGATATCATCTGTCTTTCACAATTTAGCCAGCATGTGCAGGCGGAAAATAGCTCGCTGAGCTTTCATGATGAAATGACCTTTGATTTTATTTCCAACCTGAATGCCATTACGGAAAACGAACAACTTTTCAGTGCGATAAGAAAGATGAAGTTTTCCAGCTTTGAGGTTTTTAATAACGAGCGCTACGGCAACATGATTAAAACCGGATTAACGCTGGCGGTGACTTCGCTGTTAAAGGAACTGACCAATGAAAATAGCGCTAACAGTTAATGGGCTGACGATCGATGCCTTTTTTAACGATGAGGAGGTCGAACAGGTGCACTTACCTTTACTGCGCCTGTTGGCCCAAAAGCAGCAGCAAAAGGGGGCGCGCCTGGTGGTTTTCCTGGCGGCACCTCCTGGCAGCGGTAAATCGACGCTGACGGCCTTCTGGCAGCATTTATCGGCACAGCATGATGAATTACCGGCCTTGCAAACTCTGCCGATGGATGGCTTTCACCGTCCTAACTCCTGGCTTGATGCGCAAGGGTTGCGCAGCAAGAAGGGAATGCCAGAAACCTTTGATCGTCAGCAGCTTGAGTTGGCGTTGGCTTCACTCGATCAACCACGTGTATTGTGGCCTACTTACGATCGCGTGTTGCACGATCCGGTACCCAACGCTATCGAGGTGACTGCACCGGTAACGATCGTAGAAGGTAACTGGTTGTTGCTTGATGAGCCAGGTTGGCGCGATCTGGCCCGTCACAGCGACTTAACGCTATTTATTCAGGCACCAGCACAGCAACTGCGGGCACGGCTGATCGAGCGTAAAATGCGTGGTGGTTCATCACTGGAGCAGGCCGGCACCTTTTATCAGCAAACCGATGGGCCAAACGCTGATAGGGTATTGCAGCACAGTTTGCCCGCCACCATTACCCTCCGGTGGGATAACGGTGGCCTGCGCTGTTCGGAGGAGTTACTTACCGGCGGCTAAGAGATCCAAAGCATCGCGAATGCCGGTAACTGACAGTGCGCGGTTATCGGCCCGGTAGCGGTCTTGTGCTGCGGGTGCAGAACTCTGGATAGCGATAAGTCGCCAGCCTTCTGCGGTCTTCAATATCAATGGGGAGCCGCTGTCACCGGGTAAGGTGTCGCACTGGTGTGATAACACGCCTTGTTGTGCCCAACCGGTGACTTTACAATTTTGATGGCTGTACAGATCGTCCAGATGATCTTCTGGATAACCGGCCTGGGTGACCAGGCGCTTTGCCAACTTTAAGGTTTGCGTTAACGCTTTTCCGTCACCTTGCCATAATGGCAACGGTTTAATCGCCAGCGGTTTGTTATCTTTTAGCCTGATCAACGCAAAATCATACGCTGCCGCCGCTGGTGGCACGATCCAGCCGTCGCCATCCGCCTTCAGCTTTTTACCTAATGACTTATCGACCAGCGTTTCGATATTTTCCGTCTGGTATTGCCAGCCTTTGCTACCGGAAATAAAGCGCAGCGCCACGGCCTTATCAAGATTGCCAGGAGGGGCCAGTACGCAGTGGCCTGCGGTTAGCGCCAGATGGGGAGAGATCAGCGTAGCGGTACACAGGTTACCACTGGCGGTTTCTACCTGGCCAATAGCCTGCCACGGCCAACCGCTGGTTTCGGTGACTTTAATACGGTTATCTTTGCCAAAAAACAGACGGGTTTGATCGGCCGCAGACGCCTCGGAAGGGCTATCAGCATGCGCAGAATGGGATAAAGCCAAAGGAAATGAGCACAACAACAGTAAAACAGAGATGCGCATAGGTTTCTTGCCTGACAAATTCGGATCATCCATAGACACACTGAATGCTAACTATAGACTGATTTAGCCGCGGTGTAGATGGTCGGTGATTGATTTTCCGATAATTTCCTGAGAAAAATCGGAGATTACAGATAAAAAAAGCTGGCGATGAGCCCGCAAACGATCAGGGTGCCAAGGATGATTTCGAACCGATAGCGACGCAGCATAGACAACCCCCGATGAAAAAACACCCGGCGAACCGGGTGTTGACAACTCTTATCAAAACAGGTGAGGGGTGCCTCACGCCGGTTGACTATCAGGCTGCCGGAGTTGCTGCTTTGTTGCTGGATTTTTTGTGATGTTTTTTAGCTGCTTGAGCTTTCTGGGCCGGGGCTTTTTTACCGTTGGCATTGTGATGCTTCTTGGCTGCCTGAGCTTTTTGCTCGGTCGTTTTCTTGGCGTGATGTTTTTTCACGTGGGTGGTTTTCGCTGGTGCGGCTTGGGTAGTGGCGGCTGGTGCAGCAGCAGGAGCGGCGGCCTCAGCGGCGAAAGCGATAGATGACAAGCCCATTGCAGCGGCAACAACCAGAGCTAATACTTTTTTCATCGGTAGATCCTCAACTATCTGTTGGTTTGTAACCCCACTGCGGGGCCGTTGAAATAATCTTATGCAAACCGAGGATTACTTTCCGTGAGTGATTGGTTTCGGCGTGTAACCTAATGTACGAGTGCTGAACTTGTGGAACGGTAGGTCAGGAGGATTTTATTGGTCTTTTTTATCTCTCTTTAGTTACAACATACATTATGGGTGTTGTAAGCCAGCAACCTGCAGCCCCGGTGCTCTGGGGAAGGGCGTGCACTATGGAACATAGCTGGTTGTTAAGGGCTAATTCAGCAACATTGCCAATTTGTCACCAGTTTGATGAATATCTTTTTTTGCGTAGTGGTACGCATATAAATGAGAATGATTTCTATTCATATTGACGAGCAAAAAGAGGCGCCATAAGGTGGATAAGGCCGTATTTATATACGGTTGATATCACTGAAATCCGTCTATTATTTGAAAAGGAAATTTAATGATGGCTCGATATGAAGATACAACACAGTACGAACGCGATGTTTTGACTTCAATGGGGTATTACTGGAATGGTCATGGCTGGCAGCGTGGGTTTGATCTGTCAGATGGCAACATGGTGGTTGAAGCATGGTCTGGTAATCGCTTACCGGAGAGGCAAAAAGAAATTAGTAACATTACGCATCTGTGGGATCAGAAGATTTCCGATATCAATAAACCGATAAGCGCTTTTGATCCGGAAGATGATGATGTTGTCCCATTCAGTAATGAAGCCAAAGAAAGTTTCCGCCAAGACTCCGATAAGGCTATTGAGTTTGCAGCGAACAAGGTCAAAGACCTTGATAATCAAATTAAGGAAATGCAACAGGATATTGATGAGTTAAACGGCCAGTTAGCGAAAAACAATCAGACGATATTAGAAAAAGCTAACCTTAACGCCATTATCAGTAAACTTAAAGTTAGTAAGGAACGCTTAACCGTGCTGCGCCATGAAGCTAACAAAAGGCGAGTGCAACAAGAATACTTGAAGCTCAACAATGAAAATTGGTTCTATTCGAGAGAGAAGCCCACTCCCTGGGTTAGGGAACAGCAATCATTAAACAGAAAGAAAATGGGCAAAGCGCGAGATCAGGTCAAAAATATTCAAACGGATATCGATGCTGTAAAAAACAGGTTGGAACAACTGGAAAACGAACAGCGCCAAAAAGAAAATGAAGTCAATCGGCTTAAAGATTTAGACCTTACTACCGAAACAGGTCTATTACGTACTGAAAGTGATGCACGTCAAAACGAAAAAACCGCACAAAATGCGTTGAATGATGCGAATAATCGTATTAATCAAGCCGCCAATGACAAGGCGAATGCTGAAAATCTTTCCCGCGACTATGAGTATAAAGCAGCTCAGGCTGAGTCTAAAAGGAAAAGACACAGTGATCTGTTGGATAACTTTATTAAATGGAACTCCGAGGTTGATTATGGCAAAGAGGCGTGGTGGGCAGAGTTTGATGGTGCGATGGATTTGATCTCAAATTTGGCGAGTGAGCGTGATACCGCAATAAGCCAGATGAATGCCGCTAGAGAATCGGCCAATCGCGCAGCAAACCGCCTTGAACAGGCAATAAGAGACAAAGCTAACGCGGAGAACGGACTCAATAACGCCAGAAAAACGCTGGCGGATGTACAAACTCAGAAACAGGCTAACACTAAAGCTAAACAAGAGGCAGAAACCAAGGCCGAAGAAGACCGTGTTAAGGATGCAGTCAAGTACACGGCTAATTTTTATACGGAATTAACCGGTAGATTTGGTGAGCAGTCGGCTAAAGTTGCACAAGAGTTGGCGGATGCGGCTAAAGGCAAGCAGATCCGCAGTGTAGATGAAGCACTGAGAGCCTTTAATAAGTATAAGGATGTACTAAATAAAAAATTCAGTGTTAAAGATCGTGAGGCGATAGCCAAAGCGCTTGAGTCGCTTAATCGTGATCAGATGGCCAAAAGCTTAGCCAAGTTTAGTAAGGCTTTTAACTATGTTGGTTGGACAATAGTTGGTTACGATACCGTGAAAGAAATAGAGAAAGCGCTTGATAGTAATAATTGGCGACCAGTTTTTGTTCAGTTGGAATCTTTAGCCGCAGGAAGGGCTGCAACGGCGCTAACTGCTTTTGCTTTTAGTGTTATTCTTGGCTCTCCATTAGGAGTGTTAGGCTATGCCATTATAATGACATTGGTTAGTGCTTTTATCGATGATTCTTTAATGGAAAAAGTGAATAAATTAATTGGCATTTAAAATGCAAAGCTCTAAGGTTTATGCCTTAGAGCTTTGAATATATGCATAAATAAGTAAAGGGCTGCTAAAGGTATGGAAAAAATAAGACAGAATAAATCATAGATCACTTGCACACTCCCGCCGACAGAGCTTACAAAAAAATCCTGTTGCCAAAATTCTTTAGTGGAATATCTCAATACTACTATTTCAATCAACTTTTTTGCGAACGGGGTAAGGACGCAGCTAATAACGGATAGAATGAGGATGAGGGTTAATCTCTCGCTTTCTGGGTTTTTGTACCATGCACCGTATACGGCACTTGTATAAAACAATCCCCACAATATATTTTTTAAATAGTAACTCCATGTCATAGTTACTCCTCCTTAGTATTCGCCGCCTAACTCGCCTCTGATACAGTGTATCATCGAAGTTTTAATCAATCATTAACGGTTCGGATAGTAAAGAGGAATTACGCCTTTCCGATCCTAGCTAGAGGATTACGCTAACGTAATCCTATCCCCCGTCGCCGGGCTAATCGTATTAGGTAACCACAGCTGCCCCCAAGAGCCAGTGCAATGGCAGCCCATCACTTTCTCAGGTTTGATTTGTTTGAGAAAACGCTGTACCTGCAATAATCGCAGCGGTGAGGCATATCTCAGGTGAAAGCCGCCAATCAGCGCGTGGATCTTATCGATACCGGTGATCTTCTGGCAGTGCCGTACAATATTGATTATTCCCCGGTGGCCGCAGCCAGTGATGATTATCAGGCCTCGATCGGATTTATAAATCAGCACACCTTCATCGGCGATGTAATCAGGGGATTGTTGCGCATTTTCAATAATGCCGTAGGCTTTGGGGGCAGGCACCTCGATTTCACCGGACCAAAGGAACCGCTCACTTATTTGCATTGGGGTTCTGGTCAGCTCCATGGCGTGGCGCGAGTAATCCACTTCCGGCGATAACCGTTTGATTTTCTTTATCCGGCCCAGAAGATTAACGGCGGCATAGCGCACGTCTTGCACGCCGGGATGGCAAATTATTCTGCTGTTATCGGGCAACCAAGGTACGCCACCACTGTGATCGTAATGGCCATGAGAGAGCACGGCAGCGGTCAGGCTGTCGAGGTTAATCCCCATTTGTGCAGCATTCTGTAAAAAACTGCCGTCCGGCCCGGTATCAAAAAGCACGCTGTCCGATTCATCCTGCACTAACAGGCTCAACCCTGCTTTGGCGATTAACGCTTTATCCGCTCCGGCAGCCAGGCGATTTTCAAGTAACACACTGATGGTTAAGGTCATGTGGACTCTATTTTGCAAATCCGTACGTTAAGTTATAACAGCAACACCTTAACGTACGGAGGAGGCGGAGATTACAGGTAACGGCTTTCCAGATGCCGGCGGAAATAGCTTGGGTCTAACGTCTTACCCGTGGCGTTGGTGATCAATGTATCGGTAGGATAACGGCTGGCATGACGCCAGATATTTTGCTGTAACCAATGGAATAGCTCGGTTAAATTACCGGCAGCAATATCTTCGCTCAGCTTGGGCATTGCGCTACGTGCACTGTCGAACAGTTGGGCCGCATACATGGCACCCAAGGTGTAAGTTGGGAAGTAACCAAAGGCACCGTCCGTCCAGTGGATGTCCTGCATACAGCCGTTGCGATAATCGCCCACGGTATCCAGGCCAAGGTAGCTGTGCATCTTCTCATTCCACAGCGCTGGAATGTCCTCTACCTCGATCTCGCCCTCAATCAATGCACGCTCGATTTCATAGCGTAATATCACATGGGCAGGGTAGCTGACCTCGTCGGCATCGACGCGGATTAGACCCGGCTTCACCCGCTGATTAAGGCGAATAAAGTTGCTCTCTTCCAGGGCCGCTTGTTCACCAAACTGATTGACGATCAGCGGCCGCAGGACTTTCAGGAAGTCACTACCGCGAGCCAGCTGCATTTCAAAGAACAGGCTTTGTGATTCGTGGATCGCCGTCGACCGAGCTTGCGCTACTGGCTGGCCCAGCCACTCACGGGGCAGGTTTTGTTCATAACGGGCGTGGCCGGTTTCATGCACGATGCCAAGCAGCGCGGTAAGGAACTCTTTCTCGTTGTAGCGAGTGGTGATACGCACATCTTCCGGCACGCCGCCGCAGAACGGATGAGCACTAACGTCAACCCGGCCGCCGTCGAAGTCAAAGCCGAGCAGTTTCATCACGCTCAGGCTCAGCTTACGCTGGGTGTCGACATCGAACGGACCTTGCGGGATCAGGCAAGTCTCCTGTTGCTGTTTGGCGACCACCTTTTGCAATAGGTCGGGCAACCAGGTTTTCAGATCGCCAAAGATACGGTCCAGATCGCTGCTGCGCATGCCAGGCTCATACAGATTGAGCAACGCATCATAACGGCTGACGCCCGCTGCCTGTGCGCGGATCTGCGCCTCTTCACGGCTTAGCTTGACCACCTGGCGTAGGTTATCGCTAAAACCTTCCCAGTCGTTGGCCGGGCGTTGTGCTCGCCAGGCATGTTCGCAGCGCGCACCGGCAAGGGATTTGGCTTCGACCAGCGCTTCTGGCACCAGCACGGCATTGTCATACTGGCGGCGCATTTCGAGCAGGTTGGCACGGTCAAATTCATCTAGCGCTTCTTGTTGCGCGCGGTCGAGCAGTTCACCCGTTTTCTGTGCCGTCAGGATTTGATGCTTCAACACGCTCAATTCCGCCAGGGCTTCGGAACGCGCCTTGTTGCCCCCCGGCGGCATCATGGTTTGCATATCCCAGCCGCTGATGGCCGAGAGGTGGTCAAAACGCGAAAGGCGGGTGAATAGGGCGCGAAGTTGGCCGTAGGCCGTAGTGGATGATGCAGATGTCATTTGTTCAACTCCATAGTGGATCCGTTGAGCCAACGGGGCCGGATCGTTATGCCGGCTCTGTTTTGGTATCTAAAGGGGGTTTAATCGGCCAGCAGAAGCGGAAACTGGCGCCGCCCAAAGAGCTGGCCTCCACAAAGACCTGGCCTTGATAAGCCACGGCGATGGAATGCACGATCGCCAACCCAAGCCCGCAGCCGCCGGTAGCGCGATCGCGGCTGGGATCGAGGCGGACGAAGGGCTCGAATACCCGTTCGCGCTCTTCTGGCGGAATGCCAGGGCCATCGTCTTCCACCTGCAAGCATGCGGCGTCACCGTCAAACCACAGGCCGACGCGTAAACGCCGTTCGCTATAGCGCAGGCCATTGTTGACCAGGTTGTCTAACACGCGTTCCATCAGCCGCAGATCGACACCGCCAAAGTCACCGACATGCGGGATGTTCAGCTCAATGTCGCGCTCTGGGTGGATCAACTGGATATCGGCAACCTTATCCTGTAGCCAGCCGGGTAAATCGATAGGTTCAATATTCAAGGCTACCTGAGGTCGATCCAGACGCGCATAGGTCAATAGCTCGTCGATCAGGGATTCTAGCTGGCCGATATCCCGATTCAACGCCTGCTGCTCGCCGTCGGTCAGGTTATCGCTCATGGCCAACCGATAGCGCAGGCGTACCAGTGGAGTCCGTAGCTCATGGGCAATACCGTCAATCAGCTGTTTTTTACTGACGATCAGCGTGTTGACGTTATCGGCCATCTGATTAAAGGCAACGCCAAGCCGGTAAAGGCTCGAGGTGGGTACAAAGTGTGTACGTTCATCGAGATGCCCGGCCCCCAGGCGTTGGGCGGCATTTTCCAGTTTCAGCAAGTCCTGCCAATGCGGGCGCATCCACAGGAACACCGGCAGGGCCAGCGACAAGCCGATAAAAATCAGCAGCACCAAATCCAGGATGCGCATCTGGTGCAGATAAAACAGATAAGGGATGGGGCCAACGACCAGCACGTAGTGGCTTCGGGGAATGCGCTGCATAAAGGTGTAGCGATCGTCCAGCGCAATAATCTCTCCCATGTGCAGACGCTTGGTGAGATCTTCATTCAGGTTCTGCTTACCGAGCGGCTCGATATGCAGTTTGAACGATAAGTTTAGATCCAGGGTGGCGATGGTTTTGTTCCAGTCTTTTAGCGGGATCTCCCGCAGTTCGCTGCGCATCAGATACAGCGAACTCTTCATCAGGTCGTCCATCGATTGGCGCCCGGCGCGTTCGGCGGTGACCTTGTAAACCAGTCCAACCAGCATCGCCATTACCAGAAAGCAGACGAACAGCAGTAAAAAGAACTGCACGAACAATTTTCTCATTGTTGCACCGATGCCCAGGCGTTGGGGGCAAACAGATAGCCCTTGTTGCGCACGGTCTTGATGCGAAACGGCTCCAGGGCATTATCATACAGTTTGCGGCGCAGGCGTGAGATGGCCACATCGATGCTGCGATCCATACCGTCGTAGCTGACACCGCGCAGGTTTTGCAGCAACGCTTCACGGGCCATGATTTGCCCGGCATGGGTGGCCAGCTCCCACAGCAGATCGAAATCTGAAGTGGAGAGGGTGACGATCTCTTCCCCCAGCGTCACCTGGCGGTTGACCGGATCGATGCACAACAAACCAAAATGCACGGCATTATGTTGGGTGATGTTCTGCGTTTGCTCTTCTTTTGGCTGGTTGCCACCGTGTTGGCGCAGGTGTAAACGCAGGCGAGCCAGCAGCACCGCAGGCGGCGTGGTTTTCAGGATGTAGTCATGCGCACCCATTTCCAATGACAGGATGTGATTCATATCGCTGTCCAGCGAGGTGAGCAACACGATCGGGCCGGGATAAACCGGGCGCAGATCGCGGCACAGCGTCATGCCGTCCTTGCCGGGCAGCATGATATCCAACAGCACCAGGTCTGGTTGTTCCCGCTCAATACAGGCCTGTGCCGTATCGCCACGGGGTTCGATGATGACGTCGATGTCATGTTTGCCCAGATAGGCGGCAATCAGTTTGCCAACCTCAGGATCGTCTTCTACAAAAACAATTTTAGTCATAATAGGGTGGTTTTATAGGAAAAACGGCATCCAGCATAGCGCGCTGCTCGGTGTTGCGCCATGCCCATTATTCAGCGCAGCGGTCGTCCGCCATCCACGCCGTGAGTGCGCCCGGTGACGTAGCGGCTGCCCATCAGATAATCCACCAGATTGACCACTTCGCTTTCCCCTGGGGCAATCTGCATCAGGGATTTGGTCAGTGCCTGCTGACGATAGGCTTCATCATCACCGGTGTTGAACATGATCAGCGCCGGGGCAATAGCATTCACTTTGACTTCGGGGGCCAGTTTACGGGCAAAGGAACGGGTCATATTATCCAGCGCGGCCTTACTGGCGGCATAGGCAATGTGCTTGTCGCTGCCTTTCTCCACCACATAATCCGTCAGGTGGATGATATCGGCACCGGCTTGCCCTTGGCCAAGCAGGCAGGGTTCCAGCAGTTGGTTTAGCAGGTAGGGCGTGTAAACGTGGATCTGGAGCATCGAAGCCATCACCTGTTCCGGCGGAGTATCGGCCGATTCTGCCAACCAGGCACTGGCGTTATGGATCACGGCACGCAGCTTTGGGGCGACCTGTTTCACCTGATCGGCAAAACGATAGATCCCTTCGTGGGCAGAGAAGTCACCCTGCAGGCAGATCGCACCAAGGTCTTGGAGTTCGGCTAACGCCGGGTATTCACTGCGATAGGCAATAATGACCGGAACGCCCCGTTGTAAGAACGACTTGGCCAGAGCCAGCCCAATTCTGCGGGCACCGCCGGTGATCAGCACAGGGGCCGAGTTGTGAGAGACCATCGAGTAAAGCTCCTGAGCAAACTGGCAAACATTAAGGTAATTATGCCATTATACGTCAGAAAGCGGATAACGCTTGCCATCGATAACATTTCAGCACTGGCCACCAGAAGGGTAACGAAGATGAACAACGATCATCTTGCATTCGTCGCGCGCAGTGAGAGAGTCTGTTTTGACTACACCCATTTTTTATCTGCTTCCTGCAAGAAGCAGTGGCGCTTTATAGATGCAATCTATGGTGTGATGCCCATTTTTGGCATGGTCGTGAAATCGCGCGTGGCAGACTCACGCTCGCGTCAGGATCAGTTGAAAGAGTTGGCGTTACAGGTGGTTTCGACGCAGGTCAGCGATGAGGTCAATATTATTCGCCTGATCGATCTGGCTCGGCAGCAGCGTTTGGTGGTGTTTGATATTCAACTGCCGTATCCGCTGGCGGCGGAGCAGTTGGACGCCATTGAGAAAAAGTGCGGCGAATCAGTGCTAGTGACGCAGGTGGGTGAGAGGATCACCATTAACGCCCAACCGGTGCCTGGCAATTAACCGGGTGAGGTCACCCGGTTAATGGAGTCGATCAATGCAACATAAACCATCCGGCCGGGAGGGTTGCAGCCAACAGCAGCATAACGGTGCCTTTCTCTAGTCGGTTGAGCAATTTCACCTCCTGATGTCCACTGCGGGCATACATAAACACCAGCAAGCCAGGTGCATACAGCAGCACCGACATCAACAGGTGCATCAGACCTGAAGCATAGAGTAGCCACAGCCCATACAGGCAGGCACCGCTGGCGGCGAAAATCAGCCGCTTATCCTGCCGCTGACGGGCCACCTTGAACAGGAAGGCTCCCACCAGGAAATACGGCACCAGGATCATCTCGGAAGCGATGGTCAGCAGCGAATTGTAGTTGCTGCCGGTCAGCCAGATAATTACCAGCGCAATTTGCACCGCACCATTGGTCAACCACAAAGAGGCTGACGGGGCGTGGTTCTGGTTTTGCTTGCGGAAAATTTTGGGGAATGCGCCGTGTTGAGCGGCCAGCAGAGGCACTTCGGCCGCCATGATGGTCCAGCTCAGGTAGGCCCCGCAAACCGAAACGATCAGGCCAGTGGCGATGATCACATCACCCCAAGGGCCGATCAGGTCAACCATTAGCACCGCCATTGACGGGTTGCGCATTTCAGCCAGCTCACTGCGTGGCACCACGCCGAGCGACAGCAGGGTGATCACCAGATACACCGCTAAAGCGGAAATCACGGCCTGCATGGTGGCGCGGCCAACGTCCTTTTTCTGCCTGGCGCGGGCGGAAACTACTACGGCTCCTTCAACACCGATAAACACCCACAGGGTGATCAGCATGGTGTCTTTAACCTGCTGCCAAACTGGCGTACCAAGAGCAACGCCGTGGAAATCCAGCGTGAAGGTATCCATGCGGAACGCGATAGCGGCCAGCACGGCAAACAGGCCGAGCGGCAGCAACTTGGCGAGGGTGGCTACCAGATTGATACTGGCCGCCGTTTGCACGCCGCGCAATACCAAGGCGTGGACGATCCACAGCAACAAGGATTCGGCGATCAACGCCTGCCAGGTGTTGCCATCGCCCAGGATCACCGTGCCGCTGCGGTCTGTAAACAGGCTTAGTGCAGCAAACACGATCACCAGATAAGAAACGTTGGCGATCACCGCACACAGCCAGTAACCCCACGCAGAGCAGAAGCCCACCAGTTCGCCAAAGCCTTCTTTGGCGTAGGTGAAGATGCCACCATCCAGGTCGGGGCGCAGGCGGGTCAGTAACAGCATGGCAAACGCCAGGAACAGAATGCCGACGCCGGTGATGGCCCAACCAATCAGCAAGGCCGCCGGGCTGGCAACCTCGGCCATATTCTGCGGCAGGCTAAAGACGCCTGCGCCCAGCATTGAGCTGAGCACCAAGGCGGTTAACGCGGTAAGACCAAGTTTTCTTTCCAATGATGGATCCCGAGACAGAATAAACAACTATGCGTTCCGTGCAGGCCAGCCATAACGTCATGGCAATTACCGCAAGGGCAGGTAATGAAGCTAAAAATTGGCGCAAATTCTAAGGGGAGATGCTTGCAGATGCAATGATTGGTTATGCGCAATGGATAAAAACTTATTCAGCAGCGGCATAAAAAAAGGCTGCACGGTGGCAGCCCTTCGATCAAGGTGACAGCTGGGATTATTTGAACAGATCTGCGCTGACGGTCAGGTTGCCGC
This sequence comes from Serratia sp. JSRIV006, assembly GCF_019968685.1. Lineage (NCBI taxonomy): Bacteria > Pseudomonadati > Pseudomonadota > Gammaproteobacteria > Enterobacterales > Yersiniaceae > Serratia > Serratia sp. JSRIV006. The sequence continues at coordinate 2,964,062 of NZ_CP074137.1, read as the reverse complement.
CGCTCTTGTTCTGCCACTGGCGGGTCACATGGTAGTACTTGGCGCCTTTCTCTGCGGCACGTTTCGCCACTTCGGTAGAGACGTCGGTCATGCTGTTGAAGTGGCCGGTAAAGGTCACGGAATCAAACGGCACCATCTGCGCGGCGGTGACGTTATTCACTTCCTGAATTTTTGTGCCGTTCGGCAAGGTTACAGTGTAACGCTGGCCGGTAGAGGTTTGAGTTTCGAAGAAGCGGCCAACGTCGCGGGCTGGCGAGCCGGAAGAGGCAACGCCAGGGATCTCGACCTTGGCGGCTTCTGCACCACCAGCAGCCAACATGGCTTTACCGGCTTCAGAATCGGCAGGTACGGCATCCGGGCTCTGCACCACACGCTTCGGCGCATCGGCTTTATAGATGTAAGCGGTGATGAACTGGTTGCCGCCCTGGTTGGCATCCACCTGACGCACGATAAAGAACGAGGCAGCGCCTTTCTTCTGTGCGGCTTTGGAGATGGCGTCGTTGATGTCTGGCTGGCTGCGGTAGAAGCCGCTGACGGTGACGGTATCGTAAGGCTCAAGCAGGAAGGCTTCGTCTTTCGGCAGTTCTTTCACGCCGTTAATCACGCGGTATTTGGTCTCTTTGCTGACTTCTGGGGCATCTTTATGATAGACGTCTGCGGTGACGCGCCAGTTGCCGCCATTGTTGCTGTTGTTGATGTCCTGGATATAGAAGGCATCGGCCCCCATTTTATCTGCACGGCGGGATACGGCATCGGCAGCTTCGTTGATGGCAATAAAACGGCCGGTAATGGTGATGCGATCAAACGGCTTGATGGCCGCTGCTTTCTCAGGAGTTAACTCTTGCGCGGCATGCACAGACAGCGCAGTAAGTGATAACAAGGCTGATGCGATGATCGTGGTCTTCAGCTTCATAAAAAATCCTTTCGCCAAGCGCAGTAACGTTTATAACGTGCTGAACAGTTTAGGTGTAATTCAGCCGCAGATTATGCCATGTAACCTTGGCAGGTGTCTCAGCATTTTATGTGATGCGATGCGACAAAGCCGAGCCACACTAGATGAGCCACATTGAGCCAACAGGTTATAAGTTTCAATAATAAAGCGTTTAATCTCATTAATGTTAATTATTCACAATTTTATAACTTTTATGCTCGCTGTCCGCGGCTGACAGGAAATGGCTTAGGGCGGGTTCTGCACAATAGTGCGTTGAAAAGGGCCTTCCAGGCAGTTTTTGCATCCAGATTTGAGATTTGTCATAGCCTTAGCTGCATTTTTATGTAAAAACTGACGGGTAAACGTAAGCAATTATGGATCATCGATCACATTTTCAGTAGGTTATAGGTGGCACCTTAATTTGCTGACAGGCAAGGCTGATAAAAAACTTGCCAGCCGGTGCTATCGCTATGGGTAACACGATAATAAACATCATCAGAACAGGTGAGAAGGGAACATTATGCGTATTGGTGTACCAAGAGAACGGTTGGCCAATGAAGCCCGAGTTGCAGCAACGCCGAAAACGGTAGAACAACTGCTGAAACTGGGCTTTACCGTCGCGATCGAAAGCGCGGCGGGAAAACTGGCAAGCTTTGAAGATGCAGCTTATCAAGCCGCAGGGGCGACAATTACCGATACAGCCGATGTGTGGCAATCGGATCTGATCCTGAAGGTTAACGCACCTCTTGAGGAAGAAATTGCGTTAATGCGTGAAGGCAGTACGTTAGTCAGCTTTATCTGGCCGGCACAAAACCCAGAATTGATGGCGAAGCTGGCGGCCCGCAACGTGACCGCTATGGCCATGGATTCCGTGCCACGTATTTCACGTGCGCAGTCCATGGATGCTCTGAGCTCAATGGCCAATATCGCCGGTTATCGCGCTATCGTTGAGGCGGCGCACGAATTCGGGCGTTTCTTCACCGGCCAGATCACCGCCGCCGGTAAAGTTCCCCCGGCCAAAGTGATGATCATTGGTGCTGGGGTTGCTGGCTTGGCCGCTATCGGTGCGGCTGGTAGCCTGGGGGCGATCGTTCGCGCCTTCGACACCCGCCCGGAAGTGAAAGAGCAAGTGCAGAGTATGGGCGCAGAATTCCTCGAGCTGGACTTTGAGGAAGAAGCAGGCAGCGGCGATGGCTATGCCAAAGTGATGTCTGAAGCCTTTATCAAAGCGGAAATGGCGCTGTTTGCCGCTCAGGCAGAGGAAGTGGACATTATCGTCACCACGGCGCTGATCCCTGGCCGCCCGGCACCAAAGCTTATTACCAAAGAGATGGTGGCTTCCATGAAGCCGGGCAGCGTGATTGTCGATCTGGCCGCGCAAACCGGTGGCAACTGTGAGCTGACCGTGGCCGATCAGGTGACCGTTACCGAAAACGGCGTGAAGATTATCGGTTATACCGATCTGCCAAGCCGCTTGCCGACGCAGTCCTCACAGCTATACGGCACCAACCTGGTGAACCTGCTGAAGCTGTTGTCGAAAGAGAAAAACGGCGAAATCAATATCGATTTCGAAGACACCGTGATCCGCTGCGTGACCGTAGTTCGCGATGGCGAAGTTACCTGGCCAGCACCGCCGATCCAGGTCTCCGCCCAGCCTAAGCAGGCTGCCGCCGCGCCAATCGAGAAAGTTGAAAAGAAACCAACCTCACCAATGGTGAAATACGGTCTGATCGCACTGGCGATCATCCTGTTCGGTTGGTTTGCCAATTCGGCACCGAAAGAATTCCTGTCTCACTTTACCGTGTTTGCGCTGGCCTGCGTGGTAGGTTACTACGTGGTCTGGAACGTCAGCCATGCATTGCATACCCCGTTGATGTCGGTCACCAACGCGATCTCAGGGATTATCGTGGTCGGTGCGTTGTTGCAGATTGGTCATGGCGGCTGGGTGAGTTTCCTCTCCTTTGTCGCGGTACTGATCGCCAGCATCAACATTTTTGGTGGATTCACCGTCACTCAGCGCATGCTGAAGATGTTCCGCAAAAACTAAGGGGTAGCAAAAATGTCTGGTGGATTAGTTACAGCTGCATACATTGTTGCCGCTATTCTGTTTATTTTCAGCCTGGCCGGTCTTTCGCGCCATGAAACGTCCAAGCAGGGTAACCTGTTCGGCGTGGCCGGGATGGCGATCGCGCTGATCGCCACCATCCTCGGGCCGGATTCCGGTAACGTGGGCTGGATCATTATCGCGATGATCATCGGTGGTTCCATTGGCGTGTATCTGGCCAAGAAGGTCGAAATGACCGAAATGCCGGAACTGGTGGCGGTGCTGCACAGCTTCGTGGGTCTGGCTGCGGTGCTGGTTGGCTTCAACAGCTACCTGGATCATGGCACGGTCGCCATGGAACCGGTGATGGAAAATATCCATCTTACCGAAGTGTTCCTCGGCATCTTCATCGGTGCGGTGACCTTTACCGGTTCTATCGTGGCCTTTGGCAAACTGCGCGGCATTATCTCTTCCAAGCCGCTGATGTTGCCTAACCGTCACAAGCTGAACCTGGCTGCCCTGGTGGTTTCCTTCCTGCTGATGGTGCTGTTCGTGCGTACCAACAGCGTTGGTTGGGAAGTGTTCGCACTGTTGATCATGACCGTGATTGCTCTTGGCTTCGGCTGGCATCTGGTTGCATCAATCGGTGGGGCTGACATGCCGGTGGTGGTATCAATGCTGAACTCCTACTCCGGTTGGGCAGCGGCGGCGGCAGGCTTTATGCTGAGCAACGACCTGCTGATCGTGACCGGTGCGCTGGTCGGTTCTTCCGGTGCGATCCTGTCGTACATCATGTGTAAGGCGATGAACCGTTCGTTTATCAGCGTGATTGCCGGTGGTTTTGGTACCGATGGTTCCTCAACCGGCGACGCAGAAGAAATGGGCGAATACCGCGAAACCACGGCGGAAGAAGTGGCTGAACAGCTGCGTAACTCCACCTCGGTGATCATCACCCCAGGCTACGGCATGGCGGTGGCGCAGGCGCAGTATCCGGTAGCGGAAATCACCGAGAAGCTGCGTGCGCGTGGCATCAAGGTGCGCTTTGGTATTCACCCGGTGGCGGGGCGTTTACCGGGCCACATGAACGTGCTGCTGGCGGAAGCCCGTGTGCCGTACGATGTGGTGCTGGAAATGGACGAAATCAACGATGACTTCCCGGACACCGATACCGTCCTGGTCATTGGTGCCAACGACACGGTGAACCCGGCGGCGTTGGAAGATCCGCGCAGCCCAATTGCTGGTATGCCGGTGCTGGAAGTGTGGAAAGCGCAAAACGTTATCGCGTTCAAACGCTCGATGAATACCGGCTATGCCGGTGTGCAGAACCCGCTGTTCTTTAAAGAGAACACCCAGATGCTGTTTGGCGATGCCAAGGCCAGCGTGGAAGCGATCCTGCGCGCGCTGTAATATCACTGTAGGAAAAACACAATGCCAGCCACTTCTCAGTGGCTGGCATTTTTTATCGAACTGACCCCTCACCCTAACCCTCTCCCACAGGGAGAGGGGACCGATCGAGTTGGGCTGAAAGTGTAGTAACTCACTTTGAATGAGGACCGATCGAGTGTGTTTGAAATGGTAGTAACTCACTTTGAATGAGGACCGATCGAGTGTGTTTGAAATGGTAGTAACCCACTTTGAATGAGGACCGATCGAGTGTGTTTGAAATGGTATTAACCCACTTTGAATGAGGACCGATCGAGTGTGTTTGAAATGGTAGTCATTCACTTTGAAGGAGGAGCGATCGAGTTTGCTGAGATGACCTCTTTACTTCCAAAAGCGCAGGGGCTAACAGCTCCCTCTCCCTGTGGGAGAGGGTTGGGGTGAGGGGATGCTATTGGCCGTAATAGGCGTTCTTGCCGTGCTTGCGCAGGTAATGCTTATCCAACAGCACCTGCTGCATGTTGCCAATCCCCGGCGACAACTGCCGCGAAAAAATCCCCATATAAGCAATTTCTTCCAGTACGACCGCGTTGTGCACTGCGTCATGCGCATCCTTACCCCAGGCAAACGGCCCATGGGCATTGACCAGCACCGCCGGAATGGCGCTTGGGCTGATGCCGCGCTGGCGGAAGGTTTCAATAATCACCTTGCCGGTATCCAGTTCATAATCGTGCTCGATCTCGTCTGCGGTCATCAACCGGGTGCAAGGGATCGCGCCGTAGAAATAGTCGGCATGAGTGGTCCCCCAGGCAGGGATATCCAACCCGGCCTGTGCCCAGATAGTGGCATGGCGTGAATGGGTATGCACGATGCCGCCGATGTCAGCAAACTCGCGGTACAGCGCCAAATGGGTAGCGGTATCTGAAGAAGGCTTCTTGTTACCCTCAACTCGTTGTCCATCGGCCAGATTGACTACCACCATATCCTCCACCTGCATATGCGCATATTCCACGCCGGAAGGCTTGATCACCACCAATCCGCGTTCACGGTCAACGGCACTGACGTTGCCCCAGGTAAAGGTCACCAGCTTGTGGCGCGGAAGGTCGAGGTTGGCCTCCAATACCTGCTGTTTAAGCTGTGGCAGAGTTAGCATGTCATTCCTCCTTGCTGCATTTGTTGTTCAATCCAACGGCGGGCTTGCACGATCTCGGCAACCGGTTCGTCGGCCTTTTCGGTCCACATCTCAATCAGGAAAGCGCCGCGATAGTTGAGCTGGTTCAGCGTGCGGAACAGGGCGACAAAATCCACACAGCCTTCACCGAATGGCACATCGCGGAACTGACCCGGTGACGTCTCAGTGACCGGGAAGGTGTCTTTGAGGTGAATGGCAGCGATGCGGTCAATGCCGAGCTGCAATTCTTGCGCGACGTCGTTACCCCAGGCGCTAAGGTTGCCAACGTCTGGATATACCGTGAACCAAGGGGAAGCCAGTAGGGAGTCCCAGCTTTTCCACTTGCTGATGGAACTCATGAATTCGGTATCCATGATTTCGACCGCCAGCATCACCTGTGCGGCAGCGGCACGTCCCACCGCCCATTGCATACCCTCGGTAAAGCGGGCGAGAGTTCCTTCGTCCTGCTGCTCGTAATAAACGTCATAACCCGCCAACTGAATGGTGCGAATGCCAACGTCTTTGGCCAGTTGGATAGCCTGTTCCATGATCAGATAAGCCTGTTGCCGCGTGGCTTCGTCATGGCTGCCGAACGGGAAGCGGCGATGGCCGGAAAGGCACATCGAGGGGATGCTGATGCCGGTTTCCAACATGGCGCTGACCAGCGAAAGACGCTGCTCTTTGCTCCAGCTCAGACGTGCCAGCCGTTCATCACTTTCATCGATCGACATCTCGACAAAATCAAAGCCGCAGGCCTTGGCCAATGCCAGCCGCTCTGGCCAGCTCAGGTGTTTCGGCAGCGCTTTTTCGTAAATTCCCAACGGATGCTGGCGCATATCAAGATCTCCAAATGTCATCAATGGCGGTATGAAACTGACGTGCGGCCACCACCGGATCGGCAGCCTCGGCCAGCGCACGCCCGGCAATAAACGCCGTCACGGCGATGTCTTTAAACAGCGGCAAATCGGCCGGGACGATCCCGCCGGTAACCGAAAGCTCAATCCCCAGATCGGACAGCGCCTTCATGGTGTCCAGATCCTGTTGACCCCAGGTTTGCCCGCTGGCCTGAGCATCGCGGCCACGATGGTAAATCGCCTGTTTGATACCCAGATCGCGCCAGGCTTTGGCATCTTCCAGCGTCCAGCGGCCAAACAGTTCGATCTGGATTTCGCCCCGGTAGCGTTCGGCCACCTCCAGCGCGCTAGCCATGGTGGCTAGGGGAGCTGCACATATCACGGTCATCCAGTCGGCGCCCTGCGAAAAAGCCTGTTCGGCCAGAGTTGCTCCGGCATCGGCCACCTTCAGATCGGCGACCAGCGTATGTTGCGGGCAACGTTCACGCAGGGCGCCCACTGCCTGGATCCCGGCGCTGATGCATAAAATGGTGCCTGCCTCGATGATGTCGACGTACGGATGCAAACGGTCGACCGTTTGCAGAGCGGCATCCAGCCGGGTGTGATCGAGAGCCAGTTGCAGGCGCGGTTTGATGGTCATAAAGCCTCCTTAAAGTCGCCGTGTTGCAGCGTTTGTAGCGTGGCAACCAGCGCCTGATAACGTTGGTATTTGCGGTGGTAAACATCCTGAGCAGCGGGATCTGGCAGAACGGTTTCGATGCGTGGAGCCAATGCCCGCTGCGCGGCGGCAAAGTCGCTAAAAGCGCCGGTACCCACCATGGCGGCCATCGCCGCGCCCAGACAGCCGGTTTCTTCCACCTGCGGCAGCTCGACCGGTAAGCCGCTGACGTCGGCAAACATTTGCATCCAGGGGGCCGATTTAGCTGGCCCCCCGGTGACGCGCAGTGCCTTGGTCTGGGGGAAACGTTGCCGCATACGGTTCAGGTGGGTCATATGGCAGAACACCACGCCCTCGAAAATCGCCTGGACCAGATGTTCGCGCTGATGGAAGGCCTGGATGCCGTAGAAGCTGGCACTCAATCCCAGCCCGGCGTTGGAGCCATAAAGGAAGGGGGCAAACAGCAACTGGCTGCCAGCCTTGGGCAGGTCTGCCACCCAGCGGTTGAGCTGCGCGTAGTCGTGCAGGTCCCATTGCTGGCAAAACCACTCCAGATTGGCAGCGGAGGTAGGGCTGGCTTCGTGGACGATGTATTTGCCTTGCTCGGCGTGGCGGCCATAAACGAACGGATAGCCGGAGTCGGAAGCGATCGTTGCGGTTATCCCACTGGTGACCGACCAGGTGCCCATCACCGCGTTGAGTCGGGTTTCATCCTGCAGCCCGGCACAGAGTGCGGTGGATACCACGTCAAACAAACCGCCCACCACCGGGGTGCCGATTGGCAAGCCGGTGAGCGCCGCGGCTTCAGCACTAACGCGCCCGGCGACCTCGGCAGAACCGACAATTGGCGGTAGGGCTGTCACGATCTCGTCGATGCCAAGCAACTGTGCCAGTGCCGGGTCATAACAGCCGCGCTCCATCTGATACAGGTTGGATTCGGAGATATTGGTTTCTTCACCGGCCAGTTCACCCGTCAGGCAATAGCGCAGATAATCATGTGCCATCAGCACGCTGCCGATCTGGACGTAGCGCTCGGGTTGATGCTGCTTGATCCAGCGCAGCAACGAAACCGGATGGCCGGTCCATAGCGTCTGGCGAGTCTGCTCGTACAGCGCTTGCGGCATGCCCGCTTGTTGCCAGGCCATCACCTGTGCCAGTGCCCGCTGATCGGAAGACAGAATGGCGTTACCCAGCGGTTTTCCCTGTTTATCCAACAGGAACACGCCTTTGCCCTGGGCCGAAATCCCCAGCCCGTGAACGGCTGCCGCGGCGACATCGTTATGTTCCAACACCTCGCGGATCACGCTGGCGGCGGTTTGCCATAGTGCGGGCATATCCCGTTCCGCCCAGCCAGGCTGTGGGGCGACGATCGCCAAATTACGGCGAGCAATGCCCAGTTCTTTACCTTCGGCGTTATACAATCCGGCCTTGATAAAGGTGCCGCCGCAATCGAGCCCGAGCCAGTATTTCATTGCTCGCTCCCGGCGACCTGGTCGCACCTGTTTGGCAACATCAGCGCCAGCATTGCGGCGATCGCCAGTGAGGCTGCCAGGCTATAAACACCAACGTCCTTGTTGAACAGAGTGATCAGCACGCCGACCATATAGGGGCCGCAGAAACCGCCAAGATTGCCCAAGGCATTGATCACACCGCGTGCGCCACCGGCCACTTCAGCGTTGAATAATTTGGGGGGAATAGTCCAGAACACGCCTGCGGCCGCCTGAATAAACACGCCGCAACCGACTAACGCGGCATAAGACCACCAGATGTGATCTTTCAGCAGTACGGAAAGCGCCATGCAAATAGCAAAGCAGGCCAGCGGCAGGGCAACGAACACTTTGCGTTTACCGGTGCGATCGGACAAGGTGGAAACGATCAGCATGCCGAGAATGGCGCCAATGTAGGGCAGCACGGCAAGCCAGCCCACCTGTTCCATATTGCCGTTGGTCAGGCCCTTCAGAATGGTGGGCAGCCACAGGGTGTAGCCGTAGATCCCGGTTTGGTAGAAGAAGTTAACCAGGATCAGTTGCCACATGATCCGGTCGCCCAGCACGCGCCGCAGCGAAGCATTGCGCACCGTTTTGCCTTTGATCAGCAACTGTTCGTCATGCAGGGTTTTGATCAGGTAGTCTTTTTCAGCCTGTGAGATCCACTTGGCTTCCTGTGGGCGGTTGCTGATGGTGAAACACCATAACGCCATCACCACCAGTGATAGACCACCTTCTACCAGGAACAGCATGCGCCAGTCCCAGGCGGTGATGATCCAGCCGGATAGCGGGGCGGTGAGGATACCGGCGATCGGCACGAACATGATCACGATGGCATTGGCGCGGCCACGTTCCTTGTCCGGGAACCAGTTGCTGATCATGGTCAGCACTACCGGTAGCATACCGCCTTCTGAAACACCCAGGGCAAAGCGCAGGAACAGCAGTTGGTATTGATTGGTCACCAAACCGGTCAGCACCGAGATCACCGCCCAGGCCAGCAGCGACCAGCCAATAAACTTTTTGCCGTTACCGTTAACCGCCAGCTTGCCGCCGGGCACTTGCAGGAACAGATAACCGATGAAGAAGATGCCGCCCGCCAAGCCGGCCATGGAGGCGGTGATCCCCAATTCGGCGTCCATGCCGCCAGGCATGGCGAAGGCGATATTAACGCGGTCCATATAAGAAATAATGCAGGTGATCAGAATAGGCGGCACAATTCTCAGCCAGCGTAATTTGGGTATGGCCTGACTTTGGCTAACAGCAACAGAAGCAGTATTCATGTTATTGATACCTTCGCATAAGTAGGGGGCTCGGAATAAATCCGTATTATTGTTTACCGTTTCATAGGTATTATTTGATGTTCTATCTTATTGGTGTTGTGATTAGGCCACTGCTTAACGCCAGGGCGTTGATACCATCCTTGATAATAGCGATCCTTTGTTCGACACTCTCTTGTGCCGAGGTGGACAGTAATTTGATACCTGCATAGTTTAATTCTGCCAGCGGAGCCTGATTAAATAATTGCCGAGCACTGTCCAGCGTCATTAATGATTCATGGCAAACATAATGGCTCCCATCGAATGGGGCAAAGGGCGCATGCGTATCCTCCCATTCGCCATAAGCACCGTGGCTGGCGGTGCCGGAGAACATCAGGGCGCTTAATAACCCTGCCTGTTGACACTGTTTCACCTGTTGTAAAGGCAGGAGGTCATTATGCCCCTCAATAGCAGAGCGGCCCCAGTTGATGGCCAGGGTTAGCGTATCGCCAAAGTGGCGGTTAATCGCCTGTGCCGCGATGATCTCATCTTCCAGCGTCAGGAAACCTTTGCGTGGCATGGGCCCTGTCAGCGCATCGCAGTGCTCAATCACCAAATCGCATTCCCAGTGCCAACCGGCAATGTCTTCCAACGAGGCAATGAAGGCCTGCCGCGCCGCGGCACTGTCTTTTTCCTGCCGGTTGGGGGCCGATTGAAGCTCCAGGGCTACCACCTGTTGGCGACCGGCGCGATCGTTGGTGCGCTTAACTTTGTCATGTATTGAACGGATATAATCCACCGCTGCCTGGCGCTCCTCCTCATTACGGGCGGCGAGGCCAAAATCCCGCCCGCTGCCGCGTCGTTGCATGGTCCCCATTACTGCTGTAAGCACCAGTTGCCAGTGGCTGGGGATCTGCTTAAGCAAGAAATCGTCACCATAAGGATGCAGTTCGTCCAGGCAAGGCTGCTCCAGCCCACGGATCAGCGGCAGTTCAGCCAGCCGGCCCCAGAATTGAACTTCCTTCTCACGTTCGAGCTGATGAAATGAAGGGGCGCAAGGATAAGCACCAATAATAAAGCCCGGCGTTGTGTTTTCCATATTTTTCACCTGATATTATCGCAATCAATGAAACGGCTAAATTCACGTTATGAGACAGTCTTTAATTCATCGTGCTGGAAAGTAATGTTATCGGTATTTTCACTACCACCTTTCTGATATCGCAGGGCGTTTGATTAATACAGGCAGGGCGATGGATATCCTGCGGATAAAATACCGCAAAATTACCGGGCTGCATGGTTAACCAGGATTCGTCTTCTACGTCCTGATAGAAAATAATGTCACGCTGCGCTAATAATTCCTGATGAATAACGTTATTTCCTCTGTCTGCCGCAACGCCTATTAATTCAGTGCCGCTTACCAGGAACTGCACGTCGATATTTTTACGGTGTACTTCAGGGCGCAACTCATCTTTATGTTGCGTGTGAAGATCCAGCACCTGCACTACATAACCGGTTTGCGGATCCTCATAACGCCCGGCAGACAGAATGGTAAAGTCGGTGTTCTGCAAATAGGCCACGGCTTTGGCAATCGCCGGGGGGTAGTGTTCTGCTGCCGTATGGGCAATATGGCCGAAGATCATAAACAGCTCCTTAAAGTGCCTTAATGCGGGCCCAGACGCGATCGTCTACCGGGATGCCATCGCGTTGATTTTCGGCGCGGACGTGCGGGAAGCGGTGGCCTGGCAAGCGAATGGCGACTTCTGGGTTATCACGCTCGGCGCTGGTAACGTAATCCATTATGCGCTGCAGCTTTTCATCACGGGTTTTGCCGTCGATCAGGCGGTCGATCTCAATGGCGATAAACACCTGCGAAATGCCGTATTCATCACGGTTATCTTCGGTAACTTCTGCGACTGATGAACCGCCAGAGAGCAGGGTAGCGATCATATCCAGCACTATCGACAGCGCAGACCCCTTCCAATAGCCCATTGGCAAGATACGCCGATTTTCCTCAATGGTGGCCGGATCGCGCGTCAGGTTGCCGTCGTTATCGAATCCGCCGTCTACCGCCAGTTTTTTGCCCGCCAGGCGATTCATTTCCAGCGCGCCGTAGGAGAACATCGACATCGACATATCTACCATGGTGATCGGGTTACTTGGCACGGCGACGATCAACGGGTTAGTGCCGATACGGCACTCTTTAGCCCCCCAAGGCGGCATGACGGCGATCGAGTTAGTCCAGCAAATGCCGATATAGCCTTGTTCTGCAGCTTGCCAGCCGTAACCTCCGCCACGCATCCAGTGGTTGGCATTACGCAACGCTACCAGGCCAATCCCGTGTTGATCCGCCAATAGCATGGCACGATCCATCATCTTACGGGCGGTGAGGTTGCCAATGCCCTGATGGGCATCCCACTGTTCGATGGCGCCTAACGACAGTAGCTTGCTCGGTTCGGCGTCAGGCACGATATCACCTGCGTCCAACTGCTGAATGAAACGTGGGAAGCGGTTGATCCCGTGGGAATAGACGCCGCTTTCGGTGGTATCCGCAAACAGAGTAGCACACTCATCTGCCGTGGTTTCCGCCACTCCCCGTGCCAGCAACACGCGTTTGAATTGCTGCTTTAATTCGGTATAGCTCACTCTCATACTGCTTCTCCCTTATGGTGAATTGAGTGTTTTATGTTCTCTTGATTTCATTATGCGAAATTGCATTTCAAATAAATGCTATACCCCTGTCGGGATGAAGTCAAAGCCAGAGTGAAGTAAATATTTATTGAAAAACAATCAGTTAAATTAACCTGGTGATTATGTGATCGGCAACACAGTTTGAGGGTAATGACGTGCTACAGACGTGACAAAGCAGGGAGAGGCGAACTCCCCCTGCGTGATGGCCAGCCCATGATTACCCGTGGGTATTCAGGACAATGCAGTACAGCGATGTGGTGGCGGTAATGTAGAGCTCATTGCCTTCCGGCCCGCCGAAGGTACAGTTGGAAACGCACTCCGGCACCGGGATTTTGCCAATTTGTTCCCCTTGAGGATTAAAGATAATCACGCCATCGGCACAGCTGCAAAACAGATTACCGGCGCTATCCAGGCAGAAGCCGTCCGGGATCCCCGGTGCGACCTGGGCAAAATGCCTGCCAGCCTTCAACTCCCGTCCTTCCACCTGATACACCCGCAGTTCGCGACGTCCAAGAGTAGGGAAGTCAATAATCGACATATCCGCCACGTACAGCAGGCTTTCATCCGGAGAGAAGGCCAGGCCGTTGGGCCGCTGCAGATCGCTGGCGGCAATGTTCAGCGAGCCATCACGGGGATCGAAGCAATACAGATAGCAGCCGATCACCTGGCTTTCCGACTTGTAGCCCTCTTCATCGCCGATGATGCCGTACGGCGGATCGGTAAACCATAATGTGCCGTCGGAGCGCACCACGATGTCGTTTGGTGAGTTGAAGCGTTTGCCGTCCACCCGGTCGACCAGCAGTTGGACACTGCCGTCGTGCTCGGTGCGGCTGATACCCCGTCGCCCATGTTCACAGCTGATGACACGCCCCTCGGCATCACGGGCGTTACCGTTGGCATAGTTGGATGCCGCTCGCCATACGCTGAGCTCGCCATTGCGGGCCCAGCGGAACATGCGGTTGCCTTTCACATCGCTGAATACCACCGCATCCTGCTGTGGTAGCCATACCGGGCCTTCGGCCCAAACGGCGGGGGAACACAAACGTTCCAGTCGTTGTTCGATCATCTCAGCCTCCTGATTACTTCACACCCCAAATCGTTTTGTAATGCCCCTGATAGTCATTTTGTGGGTCATACATGTTATTTGGGCCACCGTCATTGGCGATATTCTCGCGGGTGACCAGATGGGCCGGAGTCACGTAACCGGAAGGTGCCTGCTTGGCGAAGGCACGGTTAAACTCATCCAGCAACTGCCAGCCGTGCAGTTTCAGCGGCTCGGGCACGGTGGCCGACTGGCTGTCACCGGAACGAATGCGTTGATAGGCAGAAATAGAGCCGTCACCGGCCGAGATATTAAACGGCGCATTGCTTCCGCCTTTACCGGCAGTTTTCAGCGCCGGAGCCATAAAATCGAAATACAAATCGTTGATTGCCAGCGCGTACTGGAACTTGTCACCGTATTTCTGCAACAGGCTGAAGGTCATGGCTGGCATGCGGCTGGCGGTATCTGCCAGCGGGGTGTCGATAAATTCCACCAGTTTACAGCCGCTGCATTTGGCCACTTCTTCTTTCATCACGTTGGCCTTGTCCAGCGCGATTTGGTACAGCGAATCGGTAAAGATCAGCACGCTGGCCTGCCCACCGGATTTCACGACCGCGTACTGTGCGGCGATGCGTGCTACCTCATTGGAATCGGAAGTGACGTTATAAAACACATCGTATTTGGCGATGGGGCCGGGCTCCGGCACCGCGTGCCAGGCCGTCAGAACGATCCCCTGAGCCACCGCCTTTTTCAGCGGGATTTTAGCCACGTTGGGGTTCCAGCCGCCGATCACGATCCCGTCCGGCTTTTGGGCAATGGCCTGATTCAGCGACGACAGTTGGTCTTTCACCGAACCACCGCCGTCCAGCGTTTCCAACTGCCAGCCCGCCACCTTGGCTGCTTCGCTCAGCCCTTGTTGCACTCCTTGCACGCCGCCGTTCTTCATGTCAGAGGCAATAAAGATGATTTTCTTGTTCGCCTGCAGCTGCGGCCCGCTGGTAGGGCCATCCCATTGGGTACTGCTGGCAGTGGCTTTGGCTACCGCCGCCGTGGCCTGATCGAGATAGGCATCTGCCCAGGCCGGTGAGGTGGCCAACAGCAGAGTGGTGATCCCGGGCAAAATCCAACAATGTTTCATGGCTGTGCTCCTGATTAAGGATTGATCGCTTTTTGGTTGTTGTTGTCGGCAGATGCCGCCTGACTGCGTTGTACTGCTTTCTGATTAAGTAACCGACGGCGTTGGGCATAGCCCGCCAGCGTGATGGACAGCAGCAGCGTCGCGCCGTTGAATAACGGTTCGACCCAGAACTCCCCACCAAACTGCTGGATCCCCGCGATGCCGATCGCCAGAATGGCAATGCCGACCACGGTGCCCCAGACGTTCACTCGGCCTGGACGAATGGTGGTACTGCCGAGAAATGCCCCCACCAGGGCGGGTAACAGGTAATCCATCCCGACGCTGGCCTGGCCCACCCCCTGTTCAGCAGCGATCAGCACGCCGCTAAAACCGGTGAGCACGCTCGAGGCGATAAAGGCGCCAATGGTGAAGCGATTGACCGAAATACCGTTGAGCCGCGCCGCAGCCGGATTGCCGCCTACCGCATACATGCACCGGCCCAGCGGGGTATGTTCGGTGATCAGCCACAGGATGACGGCGACGATCAGCACGTAGAAGGCCACAATCGGGATCCCGGCGATTTCGGTGTGATGCAGGGCGATAAAGGCGTCGGGCAGGTCGCCGACAATCTGCCGCCCGCCGGAGTGCCATAGCGCCAGCGCATACAGCACGGTGCCTGAACCCAGGGTGGCCACGAAGCTGTCGATATCCGCCAGCGCTACCAGGATGCCGTTAAGCAGGCCGTACAGCGCGGAAATGACCAGCACGGTCAGCACCGCCATCTGCCAGGAGAAGCCATATTCCACCTGTAAGGTGATCGCCAGAATGTGCCACAGTACGATACCGAAACCGACGTTCAGGTCGATCTTGCCGACGATCATCGGAATGGTGGCCGCCAGCGCCAGCAGGGCGATCTTGGCCTTGCTGGAGAGGATCGCCTGTACCGTCAGCATCGAGGCGAACGACGGCGTGGTGAGCGAGAAGACGATCACCAACGCAATACACAGCAGCAGCAGGCCATAACGGGTAATGATTTGCATCAGCCATGGGCCAACGCCGTCCTGTCCCAGGCTGACGCGCTGTTCCAGCGCCGTTGATTTGACGGACGTTTTATTCGACATGGTATTCCTCCACAACGGCTTCCCCAGCGCTGGCAGAGGCCAGCTCCAATAAATTGGCGAACGAGACTTGTTGGTTCTTCAATTCGCCCACCACTTTCCCCCGGTTAAACACCAGGGCGCGGTTACAGATATGCGCGATCTCTTCAAAATCGTTGGAGATCACCAATACCGCCACGCCGGCTGCCAGGGATTTATTTAACAGATGATAGATTTCGGCGCGGGCGCCCACGTCAACCCCGGCAGTAGGGTCTTCCAGGATCAGCAACGGTGCCGCAAGATGCATCCAGCGGGCCATCACCACTTTTTGCTGATTGCCGCCGGACAGGGCGCTGATATCGATATTGACGTCTTTGGGCCGCACGTCGAACAGCTGCACCTTCCACCAACTGGCACCGATTTCGGCTCGGCGGCTATAGCGCGAGAACAGCTTATGGCCGCTGGCGCAGGGGTTGATAAACAGGTTTTCCCGTACGCTCATCGACATCACCAGGCTTTCGCCGGTGCGATCGCCAGCGACAAGCGACACTCCACAGGCCATAGCCTGCTGCGGCGTGGTGGCTGAGTAAGGTTTATCGCGAAACTGGATTTCTCCGCTGTCCCGTTGGCGCAGGCCAAACAGCAGGCGGCCAATCTCCTCCTGGCCAGCGCCGCGTAGCCCGGCAAGAGCGAGCATTTCACCCGGCTGCAATTCAAAGCTGACCGGGCCGATATCCCCGACGGTGATGTTATGCAGTTGCAATACCGGCGGCTGGTGCTGCGGCAGCGGTTCACGCTGATCTTCCGCCATCGCTTCACCCACGATCATCTGCACCAGATCGCGCAGGGAATAATCGGCGGTATTGCCCCCGGCAACGTAGCGCCCGTCACGCATCACGCAAACCCGATCGGCAATTTCAATCACTTCATCCAGGCGATGGGTGACGTAAATCATGCCGACCTTTTTGGCACGCAGCCGGTTGATCACCGCAAACAGGTGGCGTACGTCGTTGGCGGGTAGGGAAGCGGTAGGTTCATCCAGCACCAGCAGTTCGGCATTCACCGCCACCGCCCTGGCAATGGCCAGCAATGACTTTTCCGTGCGGGAAAGCTCAAATACACGTGCGTCTGGGTCCAGGGCAATCCCCACATCCTGCAAGGCTTCCAGCGCACGGCGGCGAATGGCTCGCCAGTCGATCAGCCCGAAACGGCGGGGAAACCCCATCACCAGCGCCATGTTTTCCGCTACCGTCATCCATTCAATCAGGCCCAGATCCTGATGGATAAAGGCAATCGGCTGGCGGCTATCACTTTTAATCGCCGCCGCCGAGGCAATGCTGTTACCTTGAAAGTGGATATCGCCGCCATCGCGGGGATACACTCCAGCCAGGACTTTGATCAACGTGGATTTACCCGCGCCGTTTTCCCCTAGCAGCGCCAGCACTTCGCCGGGCATCACCTGCAGGCTGACGTCGTTAACCGCGATGTTGCCGCCAAAACGCTTGACGATATGGCTGAGCGTAAGAATGGGTTGATCCGCATTGCCTTGAGTCATGTGATGCGCCCCTGTGTCGGTTCGCGCAATTAGCGCGATGCCAATAAGTGAACTGCTGCTGTTTAAAACAACCCTAAATTTCATTATACGAAATCAGATTTCAAAAATGATATGCCTAACGTCGAGCTAAAGCAAAGCCGGGACGGTTTTAATTCTCCTTAATAAACAAAAGATTATTTTTAATTTTGTCAATTTGTGACGCACAACTCACTTATAAGGTTGCCGGAATGTTGCGGGTTTTAACCTCACTACTGAAAATGATACGGCGTTCCAACTTCACCTGATGCGGCCCTTGGAGTAACATTCTCCTCCAGTAGGTCCGCTTCTTACGCCGTGGCAACGGCTGGCGGCTCAACAATGGAGAGACTTCGCTATGAGCCTGAAAGCTGTTGACGAAAAAGATGACAAAAAAGACAAACCCCTGGGCAGCCAAAGCCTGTTTCGTGGTTTGCAGCTGATTGAAATATTGAGCAATTTCCCTAATGGCTGCCCGCTGGCGCACCTGTCTGAGCTGGCCGAGATGAACAAAAGCACCGTGCATCGCCTGTTACAAGGGCTGCATACCAGTGGCTATGTCACGCAGGCGCCCTCCCCAGGCAGTTACCGCCTGACCACCAAATTTATTTCTATTGGTCAAAAGGCGCTTTCCTCATTGAACATCATCCACGTGGCTGCGCCGCATTTGGAGCAGTTGAACCTGGAAGTGGGGGAAACGGTCAACTTCTCCAGCCGGGAAGACGATCATGTGATCCTGATCTACAAGTTGGAACCGACCACCGGCATGATGCGTACCCGTGCCTATATCGGCCAGCATATGCCGCTGTACTGTTCGGCGATGGGTAAAATTTTTATGGCCTATGGCAAGAGCGACTATCCGGATCACTATTGGCAAACCCATCAGCAGGAGATCCAGGTACTGACGCGTAATACCATTACCGAATTGCCGAAGATGTATGAGGAGTTGGCGGATATCCGCAAGCAGGGCGTGGCGATGGATCGCGAAGAAAACGAGCTGGGCGTGTCCTGTATTGCTGCCCCGGTGTTCGATATTCAGCAACGGGTGCCTTATTCCGTTTCGGTTTCGCTGCCTACGGCCAAGCTGCAACAGGTTGGCGTAGAGTCGTTGATGAAACCGCTGCTGGAGACCACGCGGCGCATCTCTCAGGAATTGGGGTTTGTGACGCAGGAGTGATTTTGCTAAACAAGGCAGATCCCTGACGGAATTTGTGCTTAATTTAACAAGATTTGCGCAACATTTGTGCAATCTAACACATCAGATCACAAAAAAGGGACACAATGAGTTATCTTATGTCCCGATTTCATCCCTTTAACGGATCCTAGACCCATATGATTATCAAACCTAAGGTTCGCGGCTTTATCTGCACCACCACTCATCCGGTCGGTTGTGAAGCCAATGTTCGTCGTCAGATTGCCTACACCAAGGCACAGGGCAAGATTGCCAATGGCCCTAAACGTGTGCTGGTGATCGGTGCATCTACCGGTTATGGTCTGGCTTCCCGTATTGCCACCGCCTTTGGCAGCGACGCTGCCACCATTGGCGTATTCTTCGAGAAAGCGGGCAGCGAAAGCAAAACCGCCACCGCTGGCTGGTACAACTCGGCCGCTTTCGATAAAGCCGCTAAAGAAGCTGGCCTGTACGCGAAAAGCGTTAATGGCGATGCCTTCTCCAACGAATGCCGTGCCAAGGTGATTGAGCTGATCAAAGCTGACCTGGGCCAAATTGATTTGGTGGTTTACTCACTGGCTTCGCCGGTGCGTAAAATGCCAGATACCGGCGAAGTAGTGCGTTCCGCACTGAAGCCAATCGGTGAGGTTTATACCACCACCGCTATCGACACCAACAAAGACCAAATCATCACCGCTACGGTTGAACCGGCGAGCGAAGAAGAGATCCAGAACACCATCACCGTGATGGGCGGCCAGGATTGGGAACTGTGGATGTCGGCTTTGGAAGAAGCGGGCGTGCTGGCCGAAGGTGCCAAGTCCGTTGCTTACTCGTATATCGGTACCGACCTGACCTGGCCAATCTACTGGCACGGTACGCTGGGCCGCGCCAAAGAAGATTTGGATCGTGCAGCTACCGCTATTCGTGGCGATCTGGCTGCCAAGGGCGGCACCGCACACGTTGCCGTGCTGAAGTCCGTGGTCACTCAAGCTTCTTCGGCCATTCCGGTAATGCCGCTGTATATCTCCATGGCCTTCAAGATCATGAAAGAGAAGGGCATTCACGAAGGCTGCATGGAACAGGTTTCCCGTTTGATGCACACCCGTCTGTACGGCGAAGAGATGCCGCTGGACGATCATGCCCGTATCCGTATGGATGACTGGGAACTGCGTGATGATGTGCAGCAGGCCTGCCGCGATCTGTGGCCGTCAATCACTTCGGAAAACCTGAGTGAACTGACCGATTACACCGGCTACAAGCAGGAGTTCCTGCGCCTGTTCGGTTTTGGTCTGGAAGAAGTGGACTATGACGCGGACGTTAATCCAGACGTACGTTTCGATGTGGTAGAGCTTTAATTTCCTACCCCAGAAAGTTAAACAGGGCCCGATTGGGCCCTGTTTGTTTTATAACGCACCGAAATCAATCCTCATCGTCGTGCTCGTCGTCTTCATCCATCACGATCGGGCAGTCGAAGTCATCCGGCTTGAGCACCAGCAGGTCACATTTCAGATGGTCGATCACCTGTTCCGCGGTATTGCCAATAAACGCGGCAGAAATACCGGTGCGCCCCAAGCTACCTAACACCACCACGCCCGCTTGCAAATGCTCGGCCAAATCCGGGATCACCTCCTCCGGTAGGCCTTTCTCCACGTGGGTGAACTCTTCGTTGATGTGGAATTTTTGCCTTAACGCCTTCATGGCGATCAGGTGCTGCCCGCGGATTGCATCGTTATAGATGCTGGGATCAAAATCGGGCAGTTCAATGGCTATATTGATCGGAGTAACCGGGTAGGCACCCACCAGGTGTACTTCGGTTTGATCGACGTTTTGCGCCAGTTCGAGCGTTTCTTGCACCAGCCGGATATTGAGTGGGTCATGATAAGGCTCTTCGCTGGAGAGGTTGACCGCCACCAACGCTTTACCCCCTTCAGGCCAGGGTTGGTCTTTCACCATCCACACCGGGCAAGGGCATTTGCGCAGCAGATGCCAGTCCGTCGGGGTGAAAATCACGGATTCCAGCCTGTCGTGCTGATGGGCCATTTTCAACAGCAAATCGTGCTTGCCGCTCAGCACTTCCTGAATGATCGCCTCATAGGGACGATTGTGCCACACCACTTTGATTTCAATGGGGACACCGTCTTCAAGATAGAAGCGGCATTGCTCTTTAATCCACGCCGCCCGTTGGCTAATCACCCCTTGCCGCATCGCCGTTCTTTCGTCAGGGGAAAGCAGGGTGGTCATTTCGTAAGAGAAATCATAGATAGGAAGGAAGGCCTTAATCCGCCCGCCGTTCCGCTTGATCAGGTAAACTGCCCGGCGCAGCGCCGGTTGATCGTCCTGATTGGGGTCAATAGCCACCAGTAGATTCTGATACTTCGCCATAGGGCCTCCTTACAGCTGTAGATCAACAGTCTGTTCACATACAGAGTAACCCAACATTGAAAAACAGAACAGCGGCAGAGGGGGGCTGGGCCAACAATTTCAGCGAATTATTGGCCCAGTAGGGGATCAGGCGCTTACGGAGACGTTGATGCGTGCGGCACCCGCCAGTTGTGACAGGGCGTCTGCGTTTTCGATGGTGATGTATTTGCCTTTCACGCTGAGGATTTCGCTTTTCTGGAAACGCCCCAACAGGCGGCTGATGGTTTCCACCGTCAGGCCCAGATAGTTGCCGATATCGCCACGGGTCATGGTCAAACGGAACTCACGCGGTGAGAAGCCACGTTCGGCAAAGCGGTGCGACAGGTTATAGACGAAAGCGGCCAGGCGCTCTTCGGCGTTCTTCTTCGACAGCAGCAGGATCATATCCTGGTCGCCTTTGATCTCACCGCTCATCAAACGCATGATTTGATGGCGCAGATTAGGCATTTTGCCCGAGAGATCGTCCAGCGTTTCAAACGGGATTTCACAGACCATGGAGGTTTCCAGCGCCTGAGCGAAGCTTGGGTGCTTCAGGCCACCGATGGCGTCAAAGCCCACCAGATCGCCCGCCAGGTGGAAGCCGGTAATTTGTTCGTCACCCTGTTCGGTGATGGTGTAGCTTTTGATGGTCCCGGAGCGGATGGCGTACAGTGATTTCAGTTCGTCACCGGCTTTAAACAGCGTTTGGCCTTTCTGGATCGGCTTTTTCCTCTCGATGATGTTGTCGAGTTGGTCCAGCTCATGCGTATTCAGCGTAAAAGGAATACACAATTGGCTGATGCTACAGTCTTGGCAATGGATCGCACAACCACCAGACTGGATACGACGAATCACGCGTTTTTCCGGGATCATAGATTAAGCTCACGCAATAATTGATATGAGTCAATTTTAACATCTTTTGCGGCAGGTGATAAGTACAGCAAGAACAACAATGGCGACATTTTGTGTGATTTTTAAATAGGACTATTGCTCATCATTCCGTAGCATACTGATGTTTAGTGATTTATTGACTTCGGGAAAGGCTGGCTGATATTGACTAAAACCATATGAAAAACGAATAAATCTCGCATTATCATCGGCTTTCTGCGATTAGTCTTATCGATTGTAGGGGCATAGGTGGGCAGATAGCTTTCATCCGTGATGGTAACGTAGGTTAACGAGTAAATATTTCTACACAAATCCGTGCGGTGAATGAGCCCGCCAGTGATGACCGTACTGTGCAGGAGCGAACGGGCGCAGCATGCTGCGCCCAGCTTTAAAGTCAGGCGCTATTTTTAGCCAAAGCATCATTAGCCGGAACATAGCGCGGGACGTTGTTATGTCCTGGCTGGTCGACTTTGACGATCAGCGTCAACACCGCTGCCACCAGATACAAACCGGTATACACCCACACTACGCCTTCGATATCAAAGAAGGGCAGCACTATAGAAGCGATGGCCGGGGCCGCGAAGTTGCTCAGGCCAGCGGAAAGGTTATAGATCGATATAGCTGCACCTTTGTGGTTGGGTTCCAGTACCGGGAACACTGCGGTCATAGGGACGAAGGCCGCAACGGTGATCCCAAGCATCACTGCGGGCACCAGCGCGATCCAGAAGTTATGGCCAAAATGCACCGGCAGGTAGTAAAACGCCAGGCTGGAGATGGCGCAACCGATGCAGCCAAACCAGCGCACCTGGCGCAGCCAACCGATTTTCTCCCCCAGAATGCCCCACATAATGTTGGTGAAGATGGTGACAAAGAAGAACACCGCCCAAATTTGCAGCCACTCGGACATGCTAAAGCCCAGCCGGCCTACGTACAGCATCGGCATAATCACCGCAAAGCCAAACAGCGACAGTGTGTTGATGATGCGGATCAGGCAGGAGAGGAAGATATTGCGGTTGGTGAACAGGATCGTCACCGCGCGGGAAAGCTCTTTGAGTTTCTCCTGCGGTGACAGATCGGCCTTGGAGCTGGCTTCACCCACGTTGCGCAGCAGGAACATCGCCATCAAGCCACCGGCAGCCACCCAGACAATGGCAAACCACAGAGTGCCGGTTTCGCCCATCAACGGAATGGTAAAGCTGGGCAGATAGCTGCCGACACAGCCGATGCCGATCGAGTACATAGCCCAGAACCAGCCCATCGCGGAAGAGAGCTGCTGTTTAGGGACGTTCTGCACCACCAACATCACAAACGAATAGATAAACAGCGGATAGGCCAGGCCACGAATGCCGTAAAACAGCAACATCAACGGGTAGTTACGCATCCCCAAGCCAAACAGCATAAACAGCACGTGCATTACCAGCCACAGGATAAAGCCGATGCGCATGGCTTTTTGTGGCGTGATGATTTCGGCCACCACGCCGGAGCTCCAGGCCGCCAGCGCCGCTGCCAGACCATACACGGTAAACACCAGCGCCGACTGTGCCGGTGTGAACCCCATATCGGTGATGTGTTTAGACAGAAAGGCCATCTCAAAGCCGTCGCCGCTCATGAAAATGGCAATGGCGATGTAGCCCCAGAACAGGTTCATCGGCAGGCCGAACCAGTGTTTATGTGTTTGTGGCATAACAAACTCCAGGATAGGTGTAAGGGTACAGTCTTATTATTTTTTACCGCGCCGGGATCATGCCCGGCGCAGGGCCATTTGTTGTTGATAGAGCTGACGGTAGGTGGCCAGACGTTCCGCGAGCAGAGGTTGGCGTTCGCCGTCCGGCAGGAAGCGCCGATCGATGGCGGGTTTGTGGCAAACCTGCTCCACCGTTCCACCTGCTGCCAGCCATCCCAACCGCGCCGCGCCCAAAGCGCCGCCGGCTTCACCGCCAAGATGGGTGACCACCGGCAGATCGAGCACGTCGGCCATCAGTTGCGCCCAATGTTCGCTGCGAGCGCCACCGCCAATCAGTGAACATTGTTCCAGCCGAGTTCCGGCTTGCGAAAGAACGTCCAGGCCGTCCGCCATACCGAATGCCACGCCTTCCAGCACCGCATAGCCCATTGATGCACGCTGATGGCTGTGTGTCAGACCGTGGAACGCGCCGGTCGCCAGCGGATCGTTGTGTGGCGTCCGTTCACCGGACAGGTAGGGTAAAAATACCGGGGCCAGGCGCTGTTCCGCCAGGTTCATCTGGGCGATTTCGGCCAACAGCGTGGGTTCATTGCTGCCCACCAGTTGGCAGAACCAGCGCAGGGCACTGGCGGCGGTAAGCATCACGCTCATCTGATGCCAGCGCTCAGGCAAGGCATGGCAAAACGCATGGACGGCGGATTGTGGATTGGGGCGGAAGCGATCGTTCACGGCGAACAGCACGCCGGAGGTCCCCAGCGAGATAAATGCATCGCCTGGATTAACCGCGCCAATGCCCACCGCGCTGGCTGCGTTATCTCCACCGCCACCGGCAATGATAATATTGTCAGCAAGGCCCCAGGAGCGCGCAATATCGCCTTTCAACTGGCCGGAGACTTCGCTGCCTTCTACCAGACGCGGCATCTGATCGCGGTTGAGGCCACAGGCAGCGAGCAAGGAATCTGACCAATCCCGCTTGCCCACGTCGAGCCACAGCGTGCCAGCCGCGTCCGACATATCCGAAACCTTGTCGCCACTCATCATCCAGCGCAGGAAGTCCTTGGGCAGCAGCACGGTGGATATTTGCGAGAAGATTTCCGGTTCATGCCTGGCAACCCATAACAGCTTGGGCGCGGTGAATCCCGGCATCGCCAGGTTACCGGCAATGTCATGCAACTCCGGTGCGTTCTGCGTCAACTGCTTGCATTGTTCGGCGCTGCGAGTGTCATTCCATAAAATCGCCGGGCGCAAAACCTGATTATCACGGTTGAGCAGCACCGCTCCGTGCATCTGACCGGAAAGCCCCAGCGAGCGGATCTGCGGCCACTGTTGCGGAATTTTGGCGCGCAAACGGCTCACTACCGCCTGCGTTGCTCGCCACCAATCGGCCGGGTCCTGCTCTGCCCAGTGGGGATGCGGACGTTGTACTTCCAGCGGCTCACCGGCGCTGGCGATCAGGGTGCCGTTGTCATCAATCACCACGGCTTTGATTTCTGAGGTGCCTAAATCCAGTCCTAGATACATGGTTCGCTCCCTTTATTGCGCCAGCCAGTGATTAACCCGATCGATGGATTGGCGCAGCAGTTGGCTAAAGGCACGGCTGTGGGCCAAGGTGCTGAACAATTTCTCATCTGAGGCAAATACCGCCACCGGATCGGCCGCTGCGAACATCTGGTGGACAGCGGCGGCGTCCAGAATACCGTCCTGATATTCATAAGGCAGTTGGCCTTGGTGCCAGCGCTGCATAAAGACAAAGAACAGGGCAGGCAGCATGGCCGTGGCTTTCGGCTCCTGGCCGCGCTGATAACACTCTTGCAGCGTTGGGGTAATGAAACCGGGGATTTTGGAAAAACCGTCGGCGGCAACGCGCTGGTTGGTATCGCGAATATAGGGGTTGCTAAAGCGTTCCAGAACCACGTCACGGTAGGCGGCCAGATCTAGCGGGCTAGGCGTCAGGGAAGGGATCACGTCCTGGGTCACATAATCATAAGCCAACTGGTGGATGGCCGGGGTGCCGGTGCTTCCATGAATAAAGCTTTGGCCAATCAGCGTACCGGCCCAGGCAATGCAGCTATGGCTGGCGTTGAGGATGCGGATCTTGGCTTCTTCATAGGGCAGCACGGATTCAACCATTTCGACGCCGACGTTCTCCAACGCTGGCCGCCCGTTGATGAAATCATCTTCGATCACCCATTGGATAAAGGCTTCCCCCATTACAGGCGCACGATCCTGGAAGCCGGTGGCTTCGGCAACGCGCTCGGCAACCTCCGGCGCTGGCCGTGGTGTGATGCGGTCAACCATGGTGTTGGGGCAGCGGGTGTGGCTATCGATCCAGGCGATCAGCTCTGGTTCTTTACGCAGTTGCAGGAACTGCATCAGGCCGTGACGGAAGCGTTCACCGTTATGGCGCAGGTTATCGCAGTTCAATAACGTGACAGGGTCACCATTAAGCTGCTTTCTGCGTGCCAAGAGCTGTGCCATGGTGCCGTAAATAGTGCGGCAGGCGCCCAGCAGATCGGCCTGAATATCGGCGTTAGCGCGATCCAGATTAAACTGGTTATCCAGATAATAGCCACCTTCGGTAACGGTGAAGGAAATGACTCGGGTTTCTGGTTTGGCCCCTTGCGCTGTCAACGCAGCCAGTTCGTTATCCCAGGGAATGACCTTGCTGATGGAGGTAATGGTTTCGTACTGGCGAACGCCCTGTGGGGTGACGGTTTCCAGCACGTATTGGCCTTGTTGCTCAGCCAGCGTATCCAGTAACGGCGTGGCGTCATCGCGAATGTTGGCAAGCGCAATCGACCAGCGGCTATCGCCCGCTGCAATCAGGCGATGTAGATACCAGGCCTGATGAGCACGATGGAAAGATCCGGCGCCAATATGCAGCCAAATGGCCTGGGAAGAGTTCACTGGTTTGCTCATAACGTTCTCCACTAAAGGTTATTTTAGGGCATCCGCCCTTGCATTGGGCATTTGCTCCATTGATGGCGATAGATTAAATAAACTTTTGCCCTTTAAATGGGCTTTAGCTCACAAATGTGCAAATCGGCCTCTGCGGGCAGGTGGAATGCCGGTAAAATGACGCCATCAGGGGTAGCGGGTGAAACAACATGGTCAAACACGATAAGAAGCTGGATCAGGCGGCGCGCGCCGCCTGGATGTATTACGTGGCCGGACAGACTCAGAATGAAATTGCCGAGGCGTTGGGCGTATCGCGCCAGGTTGCACAGCGGCTGGTGGCATTGGCGATCGACAGCGGTCTGATCAGCGTCAACATTTCCCACCCGGTAGGGCGCTGCATGGAATTATCGGCCCGTCTTAGCGCATGCTATGGCTTAACGCTGTGCCAGGTGGTGCCTAGTCAGGGAATGGAGAGTGCCGGAATAAACCGCGCAGTGGCGGTAGCCGGGGCTGAAGTGATGGCGCAGTTTTTGCGTAGTGAACAGCCATTGAACATTGGGGTGGGTTCAGGCCGCAGCCTGAAGGCGGCGATCGATGAGCTGCCGGAATTGGAGCGGCCACAGCATAGCTGCGTTTCGCTGATCGGGGCGATCGCGGCTGATGGCTCCTGTACCCGCTATGACGTACCGCTGTGGATGGCAGAGAAAACCCAGGGCCGCTACTTTATCCTGCCCGCACCGCTGTTTGCGGATAGCGAACAGGATCGCGCCCTGTGGTGCAACCACCGCATTTATCGCACGGTGAACGACAAGGCCAGCCAGGCCGATGTGACCTTTATTGGCATTGGCACCATCGAATACCACTGCCCACTGCACAAGGATGGGTTTATCACCGCAGAAGATGTCGATCGTCTTTGTGAGTCTAACGCAGTGGCAGAAATGCTCGGCCATTTTATCGATCCGCAGGGCCAGCGGGTGGCTAGCGAACTCGATCGGCGGCTAACCAGCGTTAATCTGCACCAACGGCCGGAAAAACCGGTGATTGCTCTGGCAGGTGGTACGGAAAAACATCAGGCCATTCGTGCGGCCTTACTAGGCCGCTGGATCAACGGCCTGGTGACGGATGAGGAAAGCGCGTTGGCGCTGCTGGCCGATTAAATCAGATCCTGGGGCAGGAAACCTTCATGTTTCAGCAGCCATTGTTTGCGCTGGACCCCTCCGGCGTAACCGGTCAGCGCTCCCTGAGAGCCGATCACTCGGTGGCAGGGCACTACGATACTGATTGGGTTAGTGCCGTTAGCCATGCCAACTGCGCGTGATGCGGTTGGCCTGCCAATGCGCTTGGCCAATTCCCCGTAGGTGATGATCTCCCCACAGGGAATTTGCCGCAGTTGCTGCCAAACGGTGCGTTGGAACTCGGTGCCCGCAGTCATCACCGGCACAGTGTCGATGGCTGCCAACTCGCCAGCAAAATAGCGCTGCATCACTTCCGTCAGGCCGCCGGGGTTGGCTTGCTCCTGTATCACGAAGGGAGAGGCTCGATAATGGCTGTTGAGCAGCTTCATCAGGCGTGCCTCGTGATCGGTCCAGTCCAGCGCGCGCATCCGTCCTTGCTCATCGCCGATCAACACCAGTTCACCGACCGGCGTCGGCATACGATCAATAAAAAAGGTCAGCATGTTGTTCACTCCTTGCGTTTGATAGGGCGATTATTACATGAAAGAGCCGGATGTGATGGCGGATTTCGGACATGCTGATGGGGCGGGGGCTATAGGGAAAAACAGGGTACACCCAAGTAGGTATACCCCGAGAGGTGAAACGCCAAAATGTTAGTAAAACCACAAAGTCATTTTCGATGACTAATTGTATGACATAATTCCGTCGATTAGGATTAATTGTAAATTAACGTAATTCGTTGTAGAGAAGGGTCATTAAACACTGATTCACGAATGGGTTTTCCCATTAATTCCGAACCCATATTATCCAATGGCATTTGGATAAATTCATTGGTGTTGAAGGCGGTTTCACGATAGCAACTGGATATGTATTGACCATCATTGCGCGAAATCTCGCAGGTTGGGGCGCTGATTTTGCCGGAAAACTGGATGCTCCCTGAGATGGAGTTGTGGCTAACCTCTTGTTTTGAATGAGCTGAAAGGGGTAGTGCTGCCAGCATGGCCAAAGCCGTAATAATAGATTTCATAAGCTATTCCTATTAGCATAAAGTAAAACCATCCATTAACAAAAAAGTCGATTATTGTCTAAAAAACAAACTTCCATTGTCTGGTGATTTAATTTCCAACGTGACTATAATGTATTGAGTAAATAATAATAACAGCAATCGTTCGTTAATTGAATTTAATAGTAGGGATGGCCAGGCAGTAAAACCATGATTTAGATCATAGTGGGGGGAATTTAGGGGCGATGTGAGGATTATTACTTTTGATGCTGCTTATAATAACGGGTGTGACTTTAAATAGCGATATTAATGTTAAGGCCGCATATTTATCGTTATTCTGCGGCCCTTAATCTAACGCTTTGGAGTTACAGCATCCCTGCGCTGCCACAGATACGGATCTTTTCTGCTACCACTTCTTTCATCGCCAATTTACCCGGAACGATGTATTTGCGCGGATCGTTGGCTTCGGGATGTTGCGAGAAATAGCTCTTCACCGCATCGGCAAAGGCGATTTTAAGTTCGGTAGCCACGTTGACCTTACACACCCCCAGCGAGATGGCTCGCTTGACCATCGCTTCCGGGATACCGGAGGCACCGTGCAGCACCAACGGGATCTCCAGCTGTTCGCGGATCAGCGCCAGACGGTCAAAATCCAGCTTGGGCTCCCCGTGGTACAGCCCATGAGCCGAACCGATGGCGACGGCGAGGGAGTCGATCCCGGTAGCCGCGACAAACTCGCGGGCGGCTTTTGGGTCGGTATAAAAACCGTCTGCGGCATCGACAATCAGATCGTCTTCCTGGCCACCCAGGCGGCCTAGTTCCGCCTCTACGCTAGCCCCATAGCGATGGCATAACGCGACGGCCTGCGCAACCAGCGCGATGTTCTGCTCAAAAGGCAGGTGCGAGCCATCGATCATCACCGAGCGGATCCCGGCTCTGACCTTGGTGGCGATATCTTCGAGTTCTTCGTGATGGTCTAGATGCAACGCCAGCGGCAGGTCATGGCGCTGGGCTGCCGAGCGGCAAATTCCCACCAGATAGTCGGTACCCGCATAGCTAAAGGTGCCCGGGGTCCCGGCCATGATCACCGGGGATTGCAGTTCAGCGGCGGTTTCTGCCACTACCTGCACCGTTTCAAGATTGTGTACGTTGAACGCTGGCACGGCATAGCCCAGCCTTTGCGCTTTCAACAGCATTTCACGGTTGGATATCAGGTACATAACGGCTCCTCACAGCTCGGTAGCAGAGTAGGGATAAATGGTCACGCCTTTTACCACGCGGTTGACTT
Organism: Serratia sp. JSRIV006; assembly: GCF_019968685.1. Lineage (NCBI taxonomy): Bacteria > Pseudomonadati > Pseudomonadota > Gammaproteobacteria > Enterobacterales > Yersiniaceae > Serratia > Serratia sp. JSRIV006. Next base: position 2,934,260 of record NZ_CP074137.1, on the reverse strand, counting down.
CCCCGGTTGGGCAGGGGTTATCCGGCGTCAGGCCGCGCGCCAGCGAGGTTTCAAACGCCAGCATTTGGGCAAACAGCAGATAGGGGAACAACAGCCAGATATCGTCGTCGGCATGATGCAAATCGGACTGGCCCGTTTTCTCCGTTGGCGAATTACCAAGACCAACCATTTGCCTGGCCAAACCGTCACGCTGGAGTTCGTCCCACAGATCCTGCTCATAAGGCTCGGTATAGCGGTTGCTGGAGAGCATCAGCAGTACCAACGTCTGTGGATCGACCATAAATTTAGGGCCGTGACGCAGGCCTAGCGGCGAGTCATAGCGGGTGACGATCTGCCCGGCGGTCAGTTCCAACATTTTCAGCGAGGCTTCCTCCGCCAGGCCGGTGAAACAGCTACTGCCGAGCACGATGTAACGGCTAAAGCCGCTGCTGGCCAGGGTTTTTACTTGGGATTGCAGCGATTCACGCAGTTCTCTACAGCGCTCGATCATCTGTGCCAGTGGTTGCTTGGCGGCGTCCAGGGAATAAGGGCCTAACAGCAGCGCGGTGCTCAGCATCATGCAGCTGAAGCTGGAGGTCATGGCAAAGCTCTGGTCGTTTGAACCCTGTGGCATCACCAGGGCACAGACGTTTTTACGGCCGTGGGCATAGTTGGCCAACTGGCTATCCGGGTTGCACACCAGCATCAGGTGATAGCACTGGGGGAGCAGTTGATCTGCCAGCGCTACCGTGGCGACGCTTTCCGGGCTATTGCCGGAACGGGCGAAAGAGACCAGCAGCGTCGGGCGTGATGGGTCGAGAAACTGCTGCGGATTGGCGACGATATCGGTGGTGCCATAGGCCGCAACATCCCGGCCGGTTTTTTCCCTCAGCCATGGGGCCAAGGCCCGGCCGGCAAAGGCTGAACTGCCAGCACCGCACAGCACAATCTGCAGGCGCGGGTTTTGCAGCAGAGGCGTCAGGAAAGCGGAGCATTGCTCCTGTTGGGCGACCAACTGCTGGTGCAAGGCCGCCCAAAGGTCCGGTTGCTGCCAAATCTCACGGGCGGTATGCAGCGCATGATGTTGCTCCAGCCAGTCCGCATCGTAAGAAAAATAACCTGTCATGATGGTAACTCCTTAAAAAACAATCGGTTTATACCTGATAAATGCCTGTTGATGCCTATTTAGTGGTCGGCGATAATCACCTGGACCCCCAGGTTTTGCAGCGCATGCAGGTAATTGGCTGGAATGCGGCTGTCGGTCACCAATCGGTGGATCTGGCCGATCTCGCGGATCATGCAGAAGCTGCTGCGGCCAAACTTACTGGCGTCAACCACCGCAATCACTTCGCGGGCCACTTCGCACATGGCGCGGTTAAGCTGGGCCTCACCAGGATCTGGCGTGGTGATACCGCCCACCAAATCAAAGCCGTCAACGCCGAGGAAAAATTTATCAAAGCGATATTGGCGGATGTGCTGCTCGGCAGCGGGGCCATACAGCGACCAGGACTTGCGCCGCACGCTGCCGCCGACCACCATCAAATCCACCTGTTCGTTACTGGCCAATTCGAAGGCGATATTCAAGGCGTTGGTCATCACCACCAGGTCTTTCTTGCAGGCCAACTGGGTGGCCATCTGGCTAGTGGTGGAACCCGAGTCGAGAATGATCGCGTCACCGTCGTTCACCAACGCGCTCGCGGCACAGGCAATGGCGAATTTCACATCGCGGTTGATGCGCCCCTTGTCCTGGAGCGGGCGATCGAAGGCGAACTGTTTATTGAGCATCGCACCGCCGTAAGCCCTAACCGCACAGCCACTTTTTTCCAGATGGCGCAGATCGCTGCGAATGGTGACGGTAGAGACGGCAAATTGGCTGCTCAACTGTTCCACGCGCACCGTGCCTTCACGACACAGCTGGTCGATAATTAATTCTCGCCGTTTAACGGTATTGATCATGAATAGCTGACTCCTGATTTACCCGTAGCAAACCCCGGCCGTGGCATAGGGGCCACAGCAACCGTTACAGGCGTATTTTCAGTCTTTCGTTGCAAATTACAGCAAACGAAACCGCGCAACGCAATCGAAAAATTTAAATATAATCTTATATTTCAACCGGTTATTGTTGCCACATCTTTCGGTTGGTCATCAATCGAAAGCCGCATGGAAATAAACTGAAAACCGGTAATGCCTTATTTATTCGGCTAATATCCCTTTTGCCGCGCCAATTAATTCCGCCGTGGATGAAAGCTACCCACGATGAATAATGCGGGTGAGCTTTCCTTATATTTTTTATTGCCAGCTTTGGCGCAACAGTGCCGCACCGCGTACGCCACTGCTGTCGCCATACACCGGGGGATAAACCATCGCCGGTTCTGTCCCTGGCAGTAGCCAGCGGCACATGGCGGCGGGCAACTGTGCATAGAGTTCACTTACGTTAGAAAGCCCGCCCCCTAACACGAAAGCGTCCACATCCAGCAACAGTTGCAGGTTGGCCAACGCGCTGGCCAGGATATCGATGTAGATCCCCATCAGGTGTTGCGCTAACGGATCGCCCTGACGGTAACTGGCGATCAGGGCCGGGACGTTGGCGGCGCTATGGCCAAAGTGTTGGCTCAGGGCCAGCAGACCGCTGCCGGAGACATAACGCTCAAAGCAACCGGTCAGGCCGCAGTTGCAGACAAACAGCGGCAGATCGTAACGCTGAGCCAACTGGGCCGAGATGGGTGTATGCCCCCATTCCCCAGCCAGCCCATTGCGGCCCTTGTGGAGCCGTTTGTTCATCACCAGCCCACCGCCAGCGCCGGTACCGATGATGGCACCAAACACCACTTCCAACCGTTCGGTCTGGGGCGTGCTGGCCTCCGAAAGTGCAAAACAGCGGCAATCGTTTTCAATCTCTACCGGTCGCGACAGCTCTTGAGTTAGATCGTCCGCCAGGCAGTGGCCCGTCAGGCAGGGCACGTTTACCGCCAACTGCTTGCGGCTGCGTGGGTCGGTGATCCCCGGCAAGCCAATGCCGATGCTGCCTTGGGTGTGCAGGCTGCGATCGGCCTGGCTGACCAACTGCGCGATACAGGCGAGAAACTCGCGATAGTCGCCGGTGGGTGTACTGACGCGCTGGCACAGCACCTGATTCAACTGGGCATCATAGGCGGCCATTTCGATTTTGGTGCCGCCAATATCAAAACCGTAACGCATAGCATGAGTAGCCACGGCTTTACTCCTCACCCAAGGTGATGACGGCGTTTTCCCGGCGGGCGCGTTCGGCGGCAAAGACCATCAGGTGGCTCTGCAACGTTTCCTGCGGGCCAGACAGCACCTGCGAAGGATCGTTGGCGCGCACGGCAGCGATAAAGTGCTGCATCAGATAATAATCGCCGCCGCCGTGGCCAGACATGGTGTGCAGGTCTTCGGCCTCGTCCACGTCATACAGCGTTTCGCGGTCGTCAAGGAAGGAGGTGATGCGGATGTAGCGGCCATCGCCCTCCAGGCATCCCTGGCTGCCAAAAATGCGCGTTTTGCGATCTTCCATTTTGGTAAAGGCGGTCATGGTAAAGGCGGCGGTGCGGCCACCGCTAAACTGCATATTCACCACCTGATGATCCACTACGTTGTTATCACAGCGGTAGACACAGCGACCATAAGGGCCGTTGCGCAGCGCGGCGACCAGATGTTCCTGATCGACTTCTGGCGTCAGCACCCGCAGGAAGCCCGGCGTTGCCTTGTGGTTTTCGCCAAGGTAGATGCGTTTGGCGGAATAGGGGCATTCGGCCTCAACGCCGCAGTCCAGGCAGTTATCCGCTGCGCCCCGAGGCTGGTTTTCCTGGCGGAAGTGGCGTAATCCACCGAATGAGCTGACCTGCTCGCAAGGCGTATCCATCACGTAACGGATCCAGTCAATATCGTGACAGGATTTTTGCAGCAGCATAAAGGCTGCCTGCTGGTCGTTGCGCCAGTTGCCGCGCACGAAAGAGTGGGCCTGATGCCAATAGCCCACCGGTTCCAGATGTTGCAGGCTAACGATGTCGCCAATGACCTTATCACGCAGCAGTTGCTTGAGTTTCTGGGTATAGCGGGTATAGCGCAGCACGTGCCCGACGGAGAAGATGATCCCCTGGCGCTCCACTTCTTCAACGATGGTGCGGCACTCACTGGCATCAGGTGACAGCGGTTTCTCCAGCAGCATGTGATAACCCTGTTTGGCGAAGGCCAGGGCCGGTGCCAGATGCAGGGTATCTTGGGTGCAAATCATCACCGCATCGGCCAGTTTGCCTGCCGCCACGGCCTGCTGCCAGTCGGTAAAGACGTTTTCGGGCGAGATGTCGTGCTGGGCTACAAACTGCTGGCGATAGGTATCGCGCGGTTCAGCGACCGCCACCACCTGCATCAGTTCTGGGTGAGCCAATGCATAGCGAGAGTAAATCTCCCCACGAGCACCGGCACCAATCACCAACACGCGTACCGGACGGCCAGTAAAGTCATTAGACATTGCAAAGTACTCCCAAATTATCCCAGTGACTGGGTAGCGTTATTATTCAGGTTGTCACCGCTGGCCTGATCGAACAGGTGGGCGCGGGCCAAATCAAACGTCAAATGGATCTGTTCGCCGATGCTCGGTTCCCAGTCTGGCTGAGACGCAATCCGCAGCACGAAGCGTAATCCGGCCAGTTCACAGTGCAGCAACTCTTCGTTGCCCATGCGTTCAATAGTGGCGATACGGGCCGGGAAACAGTTTTGGGTACAGGCAGCACACAGGCGCAGCGCTTCAGGGCGAATACCCAGGCAAACGCGCTGGTGCGGATAGTCTTCCAACTGTTTTTCCAGCGCGGGCGGCAGGGTCAGCAGATAGCGATCGTCGATACGCAGCTGTGTTCCCTGAGCATTACGCAGCAAGTCCAGATCGTGCAGGTTCATCGACGGGCTGCCGATAAACTCGGCGACAAAGCGGTTGGCGGGGTGGTGGTACAAGTTGATCGGTTTGTCTACCTGCATGATGGTGCCCCGATTCATCACGCAGATGCGGTCGCCCATGGTCATTGCCTCAACCTGATCGTGCGTCACATACACCATGGTGGCGGCAGCACCTTCCTGTTTCAGTCGGTTGTGCAGTTCGATGAGCTGCACGCGCATGGAAACGCGCAGCTTGGCATCCAGGTTGGAGAGCGGCTCGTCGAACAGAAACACCTTGGGTTTACGCACGATGGCACGCCCAACTGCCACGCGCTGGCACTGGCCACCGGAGAGCTGGCCGGGTTTGCGATGCAGCAGATTGGTGATTTCCAGCTTCTCGGCAGCATCCTGTACCCGCCGGTCGATTTCAGCCTTGCTCTCTTTACCAATCAGACCAAAGGCCATGTTCTTGTAGACGGTCATATGCGGGTAGAGCGCATAGTTCTGAAACACCATGGCGATGCCGCGATCTTTGGGCATGGTATCGTTAACGCAGCGGTCGTGGATCATGATTTGGCCTTCGCTGACGCTTTCCAGCCCGGCGATCATGCGCAGCAGGGTGGATTTGGCACAGCCGGACGGGCCGACAAACACCATAAACTCACCGTCCTTGATATCCAGATCCACGCCATGCAACGCCCGGAAACCGTTGGGATAGACCTTTTTCACACTGTTTAATTGAATACCGGCCATGTCTGTTTACCTTATTGTTCGCGGTTAGCCTTTAACGCCAGCGCTGGCGATGCCCTGGATGAAATAACGTTGGAAAAGAATGAACAGCATCAGCATCGGGATCACTGCCATCAAGGCACCGGCCATCAGCAGCGGGTATTCCACTCCGGCACGGCTGGACAGCGAAGCCAACCCCACCGGCAGCGTCAATTTTTCGGTGGTGGTGTTGACGATCAATGGCCACATCAGGTTATTCCAGCTCCACAAGCCGTTAATGATGATGCAGGCGATGATGCCGGGGCGGATCAGCGGCAGCATGATGCGCCAGAAGATGGCGAAGTAGCTGTAGCCGTCGATCAGCGCCGCTTCCTCCATCTCCTTAGGGACTGCCAGGAAGAACTGCCGCAGCAGGAAGGTGGCGTAAATGCTGAAGATCCCCGGCAGCACCAGGCCGGTAATGCTGTTGACCAGCCCCATCTTCTGCACTACCAGGAACTGCGGGATCAGAAATGCCTGGCCCGGCACCATCAGGATCGAGATGCACACCAGAAACACCGCGTCACGGCCACGAAAGTGCAGGCGGGAGAAGCCATACGCGGCCATGGTGGCGATCACCATTTGCAGCGTCACGGTGGAGAAGGTGGCCAGCAGTGAGTTGATATAAAAATCCGCGAAAGGGATCTCGCGCATGATCTTGCCGTAGGCCTGCAAGCTCGGATTTTCCGGCAGCAGGGTCAGCGGGATCTGAATGCTTTCGGCCTGGGTTTTCAGCGAAGTCACCAGCATCCAGATAAAGGGTACCACCGAGGCCAGCGCCGCCAGCGTCATAAACAGATAGACCAGGGCTCGTTTGCTTATCGTCATCAATGGCTCCTCAGCTCACTCTCAGGCGTTTGCCGATCGCCATCTGCACCAGTGTGATCACCAGCGTCACGGCGAACAGCACCACGGTAATGGCAGAGGCGTAACCTTTCTCTTGCAGATAGAAGGCGTATTTGTAGAACAGGTTGGTGATGGTCATCACGTCACCTTCCACCAGGGCGCGGTCGAACATCAGGAACACCACGTCGAAGATTTGCAGGATCTCGATAAAGCTCATCACCGATACAAAGAACAGCGTCGGCACCATCATCGGCAGCGTGATAAAGAAGAAACGGCGCAGGGTGCTGATACCGTCGATATCGGCGGCTTCATACAGCTGACGGGGGATGCTTTGCAAACCGGCCAGCAGGATGATGATTTTCAGCGCCAGCGACGACCAGATAATGATGATGGACACGCTGATGCGTACCACGTCCGGATCGGAGAGCCAGGCGACCGGCGTAATATGCAACAGGTTTAGCCCCTGGTTAATCAGGCCAAAATCCTTGTTGAACAACCACTGCCACACCATTGCCACTGCGGCAGGCATGGTCACCGCCGGTAGAAACAGCAGGGTGCGCAACAACGCTTTGCCACGAATGTTCTGGTTAAGCCCAATCGCCAGCAGCAACGACAGCAGCAGGATCACCGGCACGCACACCACCACATAAAACAGGGTGTTGAAGGCGGCGGTATAGAAGTCATCGTCCTCAAACAGGTTGATGTAGTTGTCAAAGCTGATGGTCGTCCAGCTCATAAACTGGTTGAGGTCGGTAAAGCTGTAAAAAATGTTCTGTAAAAACGGGATGAAGTAAAATACCGTCAGGCCGATCACCAGCGGCAGGATCATCACCCAGCCCCAGAAGCGTTCGGCCCGCTCCAGGCGGCTTAATGCGGCACGAGGTTTGCTCTTTGCCTGTTTTATGTTGGCCGTAGCCGTTTCTGCCAGCGACATGTCGCCATTCCTCACCTTTGACTGCTCAGTGTTTCCGCTGCGACCTACCCTCGGGTAGGTAGGTCGCAGCGGGGGGAATTACTGCTCCATGATGCGTTCGATCTTCTTGATCGATTTATCCATTTCCGTACGGGCATCCGCGCCCATAAAGATTTTCTTCAGGCTGCCGATCCACATGTTTTGCCACTTCGGCGTGTTGGTGCCTGCGGTTGGATAGGCCTCGGTCACTTCCAGCGTTTGGATGTACGGGCTGACGTCAACCTTTTTGACTTCCTCCACCCAGGCTTTAGCCGCGACCTTGTTGGCCGGGATCACCACTTTCGCCAAAGTGGCCTGCGAGGCTTCGCTGCTCATAAACTCGATGTACTTCCAGGCTTCTGGCTTGTGGTTACTCTTGGCGGACATGGCATAGGCCAGGCTGTGAGCCACGCCAGACTGGCGCTCGATCTTCGGCATCATCACCACGCCGATATGGTCGTTGATCAGCGGATTGTTGGCGAACGGTGCGGCCAGCCAGGAACCGGCATACACCATGGCGGCGCGGTTGGACTGGAAAATGTCCTCGGTCTTCACTTCGCTCATCTGCTGGGCGGTCGGCATCAGGCCGTCTTTCATCATCCCTTGTAGCTGCTGGTAGACCCAGATGGCGTTGTCGTTGGCGATATCGGTCGGTTGGCCATCTTTTGGCACGATATGATTGCCTTTCTGGAACAGCAGGTTCATATAGCTGTCCTGGCCGTCGATGCTGAGATCCATCACCAGCGGGAAGGCGCTGCCCTTCAGGCCGGTTTGCAATTCGGCGGCCTTCTTCTTCATGTCATCCCAGGTCCAGTCGCTGGTGGGATAGCTGACGCCAGCCTGATCGAACAGTTTTTTGTTGTACCACACGGCGATGGAGTCGACGTCGCGCGGGATGGCCATCTGCTGGCCGTCGTATTGATAAGCCTTAACGGAGCTGGCAACGATATTATCCAGATTGACCGTGCCGTCTTTTAAATAATCGCCCAGCGGTTGCATAATGCCGTTTTTGGCATATTGCACAAAATAGGGCATGTTAATCCAGAATATATCCGGTGCGACACCGCCGGCGGCGGAGGAGTCTAATTTAACAAAGTATTGTGCGGCGGGCGTTAATTCTATTTCCACTTTGACATTCGGGTTGGCCTGCTCAAATCGCTTGGCAATTTCCTGTTCGGCAGGTAATTGGTTTCGATCCCAAACCGCATAACGCAATGTTATCTGGTCGGCGGCATATAACATGGTCGGCAACAATAAAGCGGCTGCAACAGCGGAATGCAACAGAAAACGTCCGGCGTTTTTTCTAGGTGACATTGCTTTACCCTCGGTGTTGGCGAATACATTTTTTGGTGAACGTGATTTCTTTCTATCCCTTAACTTTCAATGTGTCAATGCAGCCTTTTTGCCCAAAAATGGGGCGCGTATCTTTCACTGTTGTTAACAACGAAAGGTCAAAGCCACCAACCGAAAGGCTTTTTTGTTGATGAATTGTTAATGTCGAACGGCGAAAATCCGTTGTCGGGCGGCAGTTATGGCTTGCTGGGGTCATAGGATTAACTGATAACCCTTGCACCATAATGGGGATTAAAAACGTTTTTATTGTGCAGGCCGCGGCATCTTTCATTTTTGTGATGCAAATAAACAAAAAAATTAATTTTTTGCCGGACGAGAGGGCATTCGCTAGCTTTTTTCGTTGGCCTATATTGCCTGTGGTGAAAAAACGCGCTAGCCTGAAATTAATTCAATCCCACCGTAAAATAATACAGGGCAGCTATTATGCGTCTCACGCTACTATTTACCCATTGCCTGGAGAAGGTATTTCATCGTCAAGCCGCACCGCAGGTAGAACAGCAAAACCAATTCAGCTGCCTGAATAATGAAACCCTCTCATGGCAAGGCGTGTATTGTCTGTACCGCGAGGATAATGAAACCCGCCGGGAATTACGTTATCAACTTGAGGGGCAATTGGCCGATGATATCAGCGTGCGCCATGTGCAGTCGGTGCCCAGCCATTTTCCCTGTTATGCCGAGGCCGATGAGAACTATCTGACGACCGAGCCTGGCCTATTTCCCGACCCGCTGATGCCCATCCAGGATCGGCGTTTTTTTGCCGCCTGCCGTTATTACGCTAGCCTGTGGCTGACCTTTACGCCGCCAGCACAGGGTATTGCCGGTGGCGACTATCCGCTAACGCTGCGGCTGTTTGATCAAGAGACGGGGGAAGAGTTGGCCGCAGCCAGTATGATGCTGCATGTGGTGCCTGCCGCGTTGCCAAAGCAGAGGCTGCTGCATACCGAATGGTTACATACCGACTGTTTGGCGGACTATTATCAGATTGCAGTGTTCAGCCCGCAATACTGGCAGGCGGTGCGTAACTTGGTCCGCAACGCGGTGGCAAATGGCGTGAATATGCTGCTAACGCCGATCTTTACGCCGCCGCTGGATACCGCCATCGGCGGCGAACGCACCACCGTGCAGCTGGTTGGGGTGAAACGCACCGTTGCAGGTTACCAATTTGATTTTGAACGATTGGCGCAGTGGGTAGCGCTGGCGCAGGAGGAGGGGATCGAACACTTCGAAATTGCCCACCTGTTTACCCAATGGGGCGCAGCGCATGCGCCAAAAATTATGGTTGAGGTCGCGGGGGAAATGCAGCCGCTGTTTGGTTGGCATACCGATGCCCACGGCAGCGAATATCAGCAGTTTCTGCAGGCATTGATGCCAGCGTTAACCGGCTGGTTCCGGGCACGGGCTCTGCAACGGCAGGTGTGGTTCCACATCTCGGATGAACCTAAACTGGAAAATATCGCCGCCTACCAACGTGCCAGCGATTCGCTGCAGCCGTTGCTAGAGGGGTTCCGTACCTTCGATGCACTCTCCGACTTTGACTTCTATCAGCGTGGGTTGGTAGAAACTCCGGTAGTCGCCACCGATCATATCGAGCCATTCCTCGAGCATCAAATCCCGCAGCTGTGGGCCTATTACTGCTGCGTGCAAAGAACCGAGGTAGCCAACCGCTTCTTTGCCCAGCCTTCGGCCCGCAACCGCATTCTGGGTATCCAGCTTTACCTCTATAACATCAGCGGTTTCCTCCACTGGGGCTACAACTTCTATAACAGCAGCCATTCCCGGGAGAAACTGAATCCCTATGCGGTTACCGACAGCGGCAACGCCTTCCCCTCTGGCGATCCTTTTGTGGTTTACCCTGGGCCGAATTTCATGCCGATAGAGTCGCTGCGTTTGCGGGTATTCCATCAGGGGTTGCAGGATCTGCGGGCCTTGCAGTTGTTGGAGAGCCTGACCGATCGCGCCACGGTGGAGCAGTTGATCGATCAAGAGCTGGGGATGCGCATCACCTTCAAACGTTACCCTCATCAAGCCTCTGTGCTACTGCGGCTGCGGGAACAGGTCAACGCCCGTATAGAGGCCGCTCTGTAAACCAGAGAATAGAGGGGCGAGCATTCTCGCCCCTGACGCCTGATTTCATCTTTCCGTCATCAAACGGTCATGTTCAGGTCATGACGCTGGATTAAGTTTGCAGCGACTAGGCCAGGAGATGACCCGATGTTTACTTTGGATAGCCTGCTGCAAGATGTCTTCCCACAGCATTCTCCCCCTGCCTGGCAGCGTAGCCTGCTAAGAACCTTACTGCGTGAAAAAGAATTCAGTCAGTTTGCCGCCGACTATCCTCACCTGAAAGGGTTGGATCTGATCGAACAGGTGGTGGACTACTTTAATTTGAGCTGCGAACTGGTGGATGGGGATCTGGAAAACATCCCCAGCCAAGGCCCGGTGGTGTTGGTTGCCAACCATCCCATTGGTTCGCTGGATGGCTTGGTGCTGTTGCGGACGGTGGCGGCGGTACGGCCAGACGTCAAGGTAGTGGCCAACCAGTTGCTGAGCTGTATCGAACCTTTACGTCATCTGTTTGTACCGGTTGATAACCTGGGCAACCGGACCAACCGCCAGCAAATCTCAGCCATGCAGGCCCAATTGGATAATCAGGGCGTGCTGATCTTGTTTCCAGCGGGGGAAGTGTCCCGTATGAGTCCCAAAGGAATACGCGATGGTCACTGGCATACCGGATTTCTGCGGCTGGCCGCCAAGGCGCGGGCGCCGATCGTACCGATCCATATCAGCGCCAGAAACAGCGGCCTGTTCTATTTGACCTCGCTGATTTATCGCCCGTTATCCACCTTGTTATTGGTGCGAGAGATGTTCAAACAGCAGGGCGGACGGATCAAAATCCGCATCGGCGGGCGCATTCCGTTTGCCCATTGGCATGATGGCCATACTCAAGCACGCGATCTCGCCGAGCGTTTCCGTCGCCATGTCTATCGGTTGGGTCAAGGAAAGCCAGGGCTGTTTACCAGCGAATCGGCCATCGCCTTGGCGGAAGATCGCCTCGAGTTGAAAAAAGCGTTGGCGGCCTGCGAGCGACTGGGTGTTACGCCGGATGGCAAAACCATTTTCCTTTATCGCCGTCAGGGGGAGGCCAGAGCACCGATCCTGCGGGAGCTTGGCCGCCTGCGTGAGATCGCTTTCCGTGCCGTGGGGGAAGGCTCGGGGCGGCGGCGCGATTTGGACAGCTATGACGACGACTATTATCACCTGGTGCTATGGGATGAGGAGGAACTGGAGATTGTCGGTGCCTACCGCTTTATCCCCACGGCACCGCAGTTGGCCAGCAAAGGACTGGAAGGCATCTACAGCAACAGCCTGTTCCATTACGATCGCGATATGACACCGATCCTTGAACAGGGGATTGAGTTGGGCCGCAGCTTTATTCAACCCGCCTATTGGGGGAAGCGCGGTCTGGATTACCTGTGGCTCGGTATTGGTGCCTATCTCGCCAAATATCCCCAGTATCGCTATCTGTTCGGCCCGGTATCCATTTCAGGAGGCATGCCGGTTGCCGCCCGCGATTTGTTGATTGCCTTCTATCGCCTCTATTTCGCTCCAGACCATGCCATGGCCCAGTCACGGCAGCCTTATCCGGCCTCTTTACCACAGATATTGGCCCAGTTTGCCGGTGATGATTATCAGCAAGACTTGCTGCTGCTGAAAAGCCTGTTGAGCAACCTCGGCTGTTCGATCCCGACTTTATACAAGCAATACACCGAGCTGTGTGAGCCCGGTGGCGTGCAGTTTATCGACTTCGGTACCGATCCGGCGTTTAACCACTGTATCGATGGTTTAGTGTTAGTCGATCTGACGCGGCTGAAGCCTGCCCGCTATCAGCGCTATATTGCCGCTCATCTTTAGATCGGCTAACAACGTGAGGGAGGGCGCGCCCATTCATAAAATCAATGGGTCATGACACCGGCTCCGCTTTGACCGAAAGTGCGGCCGCGCCAAATTCTCCCATGGGATATTGGTAGCCGGTGAGAGGATCGCCTAGAATTAGCGCTTTCTTACGCCGGAGTGCCCAATGTATCACCCCTATACCCCAACTTTGTTGTCTGCCGATGAGCCTGCGGCCGTGAGCGTTGAGCTGCCACAGGCGACTTCTCCTTTCTTACTGCTGTGCGATCACGCGGGGCAGGCCATCCCAAAACGTTTGGGCGATCTTGGTCTGGCCAGCGGCGATATCGATCGGCATATCGGCTGGGATATCGGTGCGCTGGCGGTTTCCCGTCTGCTGGCTCAGCAGTTGGATGCGACACTGATCCATCAGCACTACTCACGTTTGGTGATCGACTGTAACCGTATGCCGGGGATTGCCAGTTCTATCCCACCGTTATCGGAAGTTACGCCAATTCCTGGCAACCAAGGGATCAGCGCGGCCGAAGCGGGCGCCCGCGAACAGGAAATTTTTCAGCCTTACCACCAGGCCATCAATCACACGCTGGCCGCTCGCCGCGCCAATAACCAACCCAGCGCGGTGATCGCTATGCACAGCTTTACGCCGGTGTTTAAAGGCGATGCGCGGCCGTGGCAGGTTGGGCTGCTGTTTAACCGCCATCCACAATTTGCCCTGCTGTTGGCGGAGTTGCTGCGTGCAGAAGGGGATTTACAGGTTGGTATCAACGAGCCTTATGCGATGACTGATGCGACCGACTACACGCTGCCGGTACATGCGGAACGCCATGAATTACCCTATGTTGGCATCGAGATCCGCCAAGATCTCATCGGGGATAGTGCAGGCCAGGCAGCATGGGCGGCTCGTTTTGGCCGACTATTGCCATTATTATGGCAACGCTGGGAAATTTGACTTTAGTATTGATGGCGGTGATGATTGCGTAAGGAAAGCGTTAGCGTCGATGGACAATGCTGGGAGTGACGGGTGGAACATATTGATAACGGACGGTTTATCAAGCAGGAGCGTTTTGAAGTTCTGGCAATCTTGCGCGACATCTATAAGCAAAGAACGCCGCTGCGTGTCGTTAATCAACAACACGAATTCATTGGCCAATTATTAAGCGTTGGCGCTGATAACATCGTCTTTGATTGCGATGCTCCAGAGCAGCTCTCCGGTGGGAAATTCAGCATTGTGATTGAAAACCATGATGCAAAAATCGAATTCTCCGTTGACCAGGCGCAACTGACCGAGCATAACGCCATGCCGGTTTACGAGGCGTGCCTGCCGAAACAACTGGTTTATATCCAGCGCCGCCGCCAGTTACGTATCACCACGCCTTATTGGCGTGAATTCTTCTGTAACGGTGAACACAGCGATGGCACCCCTTACCAACTGCGTATCCACGATCTTTCGCCGGGTGGCGTTGGTTTGCGTATTGATGGCGCGGTACCCGACTATATGCAGCCGGGGCTGGTGTTCAATAAGGCTCAGTTGGATTTGGGAGATTACGGCAAGTTCAAGGTGAATATGGAACTGATTGCCGTGAATCAAGATCACGATATTGATGAAGACCAAACGCAGCATTTCATGCGCCTGTCCTGCCGTTTTCTTAAGATGGGAATGCTGACCGAACGCAAAATTCAAAGCGCGGTGTTTGCTTTTGAGTTGGATTTCAACAAGAAGAAAAAGCGTTGAGTGGCCATGGCGCAGGGGCTACCTGCGCCGTCTGCCGTTATTTCAGCGCCCGCAGGTGGCCGATCTCCTGCCAACCGTGACGCGCCGCATCTTCCAATACCGCACACACCTCATGGATCGCCGTCGGCACTGCCTTGCTGAAAGGTTCCCCCTGCAGCAAATGGGCAATTAACAGCGCGGTGAACATGTCACCCGTGCCCTTCACCGGCGAATCGATTTTGGCATGGGTGAAGCTTTGCGCCTCGTCGGCAGTGACCAGCAACAGGCCAACTTCTTGATCGCCGTTTGCCACGCCAGGTGCACTGGTAACCAGCACCCACTGCGTATTACCTTTGAGTAGCGCCCGCGCAGCCTGTTCGGTTTGCTCACGCGTGCTCAGTGCCATGCCGCACAGCTGCTCCAGTTCGAATCCGTTTGGCGTCAGGCCATGGGCCAGATTTAGGTATGGCGAGCGATAGCTTTCAACCAGACGTTTATCGACGTAAACCCCTTCGCCATAGTCTCCCATCACCGGATCGATATAGATCTTGATACCTGGATTGAGGGCAATCACCCGTGGCAGCCAGTCGGCCAGAATATGGCACTGCGCCACGTCACCCAGGTAACCGATAATGATGGCCCGCGCGCGGCACACGACTTGACGGGCGATCAGATCTTCCAGAAAACCGCTGAACCATTCGCTGGAGATCGCTCCCCCGTGCGGCGCGCCGTAATAGGGCGGGCAACCAAACAACACGCTCGGTACCTGCAACACCTCCAGGTTCTTCTTCAACAACGTGCGGTAGGCAATGCCATTCCCCACGCTACCGTAGACCACCTGCGACTGAATGGTGATCACATCAATGGGTGGTGGCCGCAGTTTAGAGCCTTGTTGCATGTAGACTTCCTTGGTTCATTGTTATTCAAGCGCAACGGTCGGCAGAGGTAACTCGCCGAGGTAGGGAAGTTTAACCTATTGAAGGGCATGGCTACAGTATGTAGCGGGAGAGTTTGATGATTTTTCGTTGGATCGCTTGCGAGTTTTCCTGCGGCTAATCGTGATGCGAATCACAAAGCTTGCCGTTGCCGGTTGCCTGGCGATCGCGTCCGCGGTATTACTTGCGCCGTAGCCTAATAAGCTACTCAATCATTTTTATGATGGCGTGTTACTGCGCAAGCAGGCAAGACCAAAATAGAAATGCACTTCTTCTGCCGAAGGGGAGCATTTTCATTTTGGTCTTTTTTTTTGCTTTTTTTGCCGGGGAAAACCTATGGATTATAACAAGTTGGGCTTGGACATATTGGCACTGGTCGGGGGGAAGGGTAACGTCAGTAAGCTGACGCATTGCGCCACCCGCCTGCGGATGGAGTTTAACGACGACAGTCGGGTAGATGCGAAGGCGATTGAAGCTTTGCCCGGCGTGATCAGCGTAGTCGAGCGCGGTGGACAGTTCCAGATTGTGGTGGGCAACAACGTGCAGCAGACTTTCCGCGCGTTGCAAAAAGCGATTGGCCAACCGTTGGGCAAACCTGACGGACAGCCGAAAAACAAGGCCAAGGGCGGTGTCTTTACGCAGATTATCAGCGTGATTTCGACCACCTTTACGCCAGTGATCCCGGCTATTACCGGCGCGGGGATGATCAAGGCGCTGCTGGCGATCCTCAAGTTAACTGGGGCGATCAGCGCGGCCAGCCCAACTTACCATCTGCTGGATACCATCGCCGATGCCGCCTTCTTTTTCCTGCCGGTGCTGCTGGCCTACGGCGCCTCAATCAAGTTTGAGTGTAATCCTATTCTGGCCATGACCATCGCGGGAGCCTTGCTGCACCCCAATCTTGCCCAGATGCTGGCTGCCGGTTCGCCAATCGATTTTATTGGCATCCCGGTGCGGTTGGCCGATTATGCCGGTTCAGTGCTGCCAATCATCTTCACGGTGTGGCTGATGTCCTATATCGAGCGCTTTGCCGAAAAAGTCTCGCCGACCATGATTAAATTCTTCACCAAACCGATGATCATCCTGCTGGTGACCACGCCGCTAGCCTTGGTGGCGGTGGGGCCGTTCGGTATTTACCTCAACGATCTGGTAGCCAGCGGCGCGGCGATCATCGATGGCAAGGCCAGTTGGCTGATCCCGATGTTAATGGGCGGGCTGCAACCGTTCCTGGTGATCACCGGCACGGCGTGGGCAATGACGCCTATTGCTACCGGCCAGTTGAGTAAAAACGGCTTTGAGATGATTAATGGCCCCGGTATGTTGGCTTCCAACATCGCCCAGGGCGCGGCAACCCTGTGCGTAGCGTTCCGCACCAAGAACAAAAATCTGCGTCAGTTGGCCTCATCCGCCGGTTTCACCGCGCTGTTGGGGATCACCGAGCCTTCACTGTACGGCGTCACGCTGAAACTGCGTAAACCGCTGATCGCGGCCATGATTGGCGGTGGCTGTGCCGGTGTCTACGCGGGTGTCAGCGGTTTGGTGCGCTATGCCTTTGTTTCGCCGGGATTGGCGGCATTGCCGGCCTTTATCGGCGAAAACCCGATGAATATCGTGCACGCCCTCATCACCTGCGTCATCGCTATCGTCGTGACCTTTGCCTTGACCTGGATCCTGGGCTTTGAAGATCCGGTTGATGAAGAAGAGTCAACGGTGACAGACAGCGCACCGTCTGTTGATGACGCGTTGCTACACAGCCCGTTGGCAGGCCAACTGGTGGCATTGGAACAGGTGAATGACGACGTATTCTCACAAGGGTTACTTGGCAAGGGTGTGGCGATTGTGCCTGAACAAGGTGTGTTGCGCGCGCCCGTGGACGGGGAAATCGTGACCTTCCTGCCTTCGAAGCATGCCGTAGGCATTAAGGCCGATAACGGTATGGAAGTGCTGATGCATATCGGCATCGATACCGTCAATCTCAACGGTGAGCATTTCAGCTCTCAACTGCAGGTGGGCGATCGGGTGAAAACCGGTGATGAGCTGGTACGCTTTGATATTGCTGCGATTACCGCGCTGGGTTACGACATCATCACCCCGGTGCTGGTGGTCAACAGTGAGCAGTATCCGCACCTTAGCTGTCGGCAGCCTGGCCCGGTGAACTTTGGTGAGCAAATTGTCGCGCTGACTATTCAGGAGCAAAAAGTATGATTTACCAACAGCTGAACGATTTTCCACCAGGCTTCCTGTGGGGGGCCTCAACCTCGGCTTATCAGGTTGAGGGGGCATGGGACGAGGACGGCAAAAGTCCTTCCATTGTTGATATGCTCGATCATCCCGCCGAGACGGCGGATTTTAAGGTGGCCAGCGACCATTACCACCGTTTTCGTGAGGACGTTAAGCTGTTCGCCGAATTAGGGCTGAAGGCGTACCGTTTCTCCGTAGCCTGGACGCGCATTTTGCCCAACGGCACGGGTGAGGTGAATCAGCCTGGCCTGGCGTTTTATCGTGACCTGATCGATGAACTGCTCAAGCACGGCATTGAACCGGTGGTCACACTCTACCATTTCGATCTGCCCTATGTGCTGGAACAACAGGGCGGTTGGAGCAATCGGCAGACAATCGATGCCTTTGTCAAGTATGCGGACGTGCTGTTCACTGCCTTTGGCGATAAGGTCAAATATTGGCTGACCATCAACGAGCAGAACACCATGATCCTGCACCCAGGAGCCATCGGTGTGCCGAAGGGCGGCGAGTTGCCTTCCAAGGTAGTGCTTTATCAACAGAGCCACCATATGCTGGTGGCGCAGGCGCGGGTCATGGCTTTGTGCCATCAGCGTTGCCCCAAGGGGAAAATCGGCCCGGCGATCAATACCACTTCCATGTATCAGGAAACCTGCCACCCGTTGGATGCCATCGCCGCCCACAACTGGGAAACGCTGCGCTGCTGGAGCTTTCTGGATGTCGCGGTACATGGCCGATACAATGCGTTGGCCTGGCGATATTTGCAGGATCGTGGCCTTGCCCCTGTGATTGAAGACGGAGATGCGGAGCTACTGCTGAAAGGGCGGCCGGATTATGTGGCGATTAACTACTATTCCACTGCCACTATCGCAGCCAGCCGTGGTGATGCCTCGGATATTACGGCTCGAGCGGGGGATCAGCAAATCATGCTGGGTGAACCGGGCGTATATCGGGCAGCGGAAAACCCGTATGTCGACAAAACGCCCTATGGTTGGGTGATCGACCCCGTGGGCCTGCGGCTGACGCTGCGCAAGGTTTATGAACGTTATCATCTGCCGATTTTAATTACTGAAAATGGCATCGGCGCGCCGGACCAGCTATTGTCTGGGGATATCATCAATGAT
Organism: Serratia sp. JSRIV006; assembly: GCF_019968685.1. NCBI lineage: Bacteria > Pseudomonadati > Pseudomonadota > Gammaproteobacteria > Enterobacterales > Yersiniaceae > Serratia > Serratia sp. JSRIV006. The sequence continues at coordinate 2,915,552 of NZ_CP074137.1, read as the reverse complement.
GATTACCGCATCGATTTTATGCGTGCGCATATCGAACAGATGCAATTGGCGATTAACGATGGTGTCGATCTGCTGGGTTACTGCCCGTGGGCGGCGATCGATCTGGTCAGCACGCATCAGGGCTACGCCAAGCGCTACGGTTTTATCTATGTCAACCGTGGTGAACAGGATCTGCGCGATCTGCGGCGTATCAAGAAGCACAGTTTCGCCTGGTATCAGCGCCTGATTGCCTCGAACGGCCAACAACGTGGATAACACAGTTTAATGATGAAAGTCATCAAGGTGCTCAATAACAGCCTGGTGCTGTCCACCGACAGCGATAACCGCGAAGTTATCGTGATGGGCAAGGGCATCGGGTTTAACAGCAAAGTGGGAGATGTGCTGGCTGCGGCCAGCATAGAAAAAGTCTATGTGGTGCAGAATGGTCAAACCGGCCACGACCATCTGCGCCTGATAGAAGCCACGCCGGAGCAGCATATTGAACTGGTGCAGATGATCCTCAGGCTTGCCAACAGCCAGCTTGGCGGCCGGGTCAACGAACAGATCTTTTTCACCCTGGTGGACCATCTCAGTTTTGCGATTGAGCGCTGCCGTAAAGGCATCGTCATACAGAACCGGCTGTTGCATGAGGTAAAACGCTTTTATCCGCAGGAGTTTGCCGTAGCATTACAGGCGCTGGCGCAGATCAACGAGCGCTTGGATATCCTGTTGCCGGAGGCAGAGGCGGGGAACATTGCCTTTCATCTGGTCAATGGCCAAACCGACGTGCAGAGCATGGAGCACACGCTGCTGGCGGTGAAGATGCTGAAGGATATCTTCAACATCATCAAATACCATTTCCGCATCGATATCGCCACAGACTCGCTCAATTACTCGCGTTTCCTGCTGCATATGCAGTTTTTCATTCAACGCATGATCGATAACAAACAGGTAAAGTCGAAAGACGATTTCCTGTTCTCGCAGGCGACGAAAGAGTACCCAGATGCCTATCGTTGTGCACTGGTGATCCGTGACTATGTGAAAAATCTGCTGGAAATGGAGATGTCCAACGACGAGCTGCTGTACTTGGTCATCCACCTGACGCGGATTGTCGATCGGGACGATTAAGCTTGTTCTACGGCGCCTACACCGTAGCGATAATGGCTCTGAAATGCATTAGACATCATGGCTTGGCCGCGTGCATTATGCCAGATAACAACTGAGATAATGTGGGAAACGCCATGTCAGATCCTAATGTGCTACAGGGCCAGGAGATCGCCGAGCCGCCGAGCAATACTCAACTGTTTACCGGCTTTCTGATGCTGGGCCTGATCGGCTTTGGCGGGGTGCTGCCGCTGGCGCGCAGTATGTTGGTGGAACAACGCCGCTGGTTAACCGCTGAACAGTTCACCGAACTGCTGGGACTGTGCCAGTTCCTGCCGGGTGGCAACGTTATTAACCTTTCCGTGGCGGTGGGGATGGAGTTTCGCGGATTGCGTGGTGCGCTATCGGCCTTGCTCGGGCTGATCTGCGCCCCAACGGCAATTGTGGTTGGTCTAGGCGTGATTTATGCCCGCTACCAAGACGATGCTCATGTGCAGCACGTGTTTGCCGGTTTAGCCGCAGCTGCGGCGGGCTTACTGCTCTCTACCGCATTGAAAATGCTGCTGCCACTGTGGGGAAAATGGTTGCCGTTAGCGATTGTCGCCATTGCTTTGGTGGCGATTGCCTGGCTACGTTTGCCATTGCTGCCCACCATGCTGGTGCTGGCACCGCTAAGTATTCTGCTGGCGTGGAGGAAACCTTCATGATGGCGGTGTTAATCTCGCTGGCGATCATTTTTACCGAGCTTTCGCTGATGGCGTTTGGCGGCGGCTTTAGTATCCTGCCGGAAATGCAGCGCCAGGTGGTGGAGGTGCATCAATGGATGAGCGCCCAGGAATTTAGCGCGCTGTTCGCCATGGCACAGGCGGCACCGGGGCCGAATATGATGATCGTGCCGCTGATTGGTTGGCACGTCGCGGGCTGGGCCGGGCTGTTGGTTTCCTCTGTAGCCAAGTTTGGGCCGTCGTCCATCGTTACCATTTTGGTGATGGGCGCATGGCGGCGTTTTAAAGATAAGCCCTGGCGGCGTATCGTGCAGGTTGGGCTGGTGCCGGTCACGGTCGGTTTGGTTGCCGCCAGCGGCGTGCTGATTGCCCAGGCTTCAGCGACCAGCTGGCGATTGGCGATATTAATTGTGTTAGCGACGCTGCTGAGTATGAATAAACGTATTCATCCATTATGGATCCTAGCGGGCGGTGCGGTTCTGGGATTAGTGATTGGGTGACGCCTTAACTTTCTAAAAGGGGCCGCATGCTGCGTCCTTGATCATTAATCTCAAGCCACCCGTTTTGGCAGGTGGCTTTTTTAATTAGTCACGACAATGGCCTGCAAGCACGTGGCCTTACCTGGCGGCGTTCTTAAGGGCAAATATGGGTGGAAAGAACCATGAAGCAAGCGTTTAAAAACGGCATATTGGCGTTACTGTTATCCAGCGTGGCAGGGGCCGCCTGGAGTGAGCAAACCCTGGTTTTCGTTCGCCACGGTGAGAAGCCAGACAACAACAGTGGTCAGTTGACCTGCAAAGGTTTTAACCGCGCCTTGGCACTGCCGGAGGTCTTGATTTCCCGCTTCGGTAAGCCTGAGGCCATTTATGCCGCTGGCCCCAAGAAAAATAAGCTGGGCAGCTCCATGCGGGCATTGACCACCATCACCCCAACGGCCATTCGGCTCTCACTGCCGGTGAATATCCAGTATCACGCCGATGACATTGCTGATTTGCAGGCGGCTCTGCTGGACGATCGTTTCCGCAATGCCGTGGTGTATGTCTCTTGGGAACATCACAATCTGGTGCAGGTGGTAAAAAATATCATCACCGCCGAGGGAGGTAACCCACAACAGGTTACCAAATGGTCGGGGAATGATTTTGACGGTATCTATGTGCTGACCATTAACCATGACGCGTCCGCCAACAAGATCCGCTTCGAGCGTCAAACCGAAGGGCTTAACAACGTCGCGGATACTTGTCCAACCGGAATGAAGTGACAATATCAGCGCAGAAATTCAGTCACCGGAGTCACTAAGGGCGCGGTACTAAAATCGCTTTCTGGTGCGTGAAATATGGATTGGTCGACCTGATAAGCCATTAATTTGCATGAGTCAACAAGGTCAATGACGGCCAAGTAAATAATGAGGTGGGGTTGTACACCACACCTCAATGATTTCCGCGTTAATCCGATAATTAACCTAAGCTTCTAACGGCAATAACAAGTCATCCACGGCGCTGCGCAGGCGGGCCTTCATGGTGCAGTAACTCTGCTGAGCATAGTTTTCTGCCCATTGCTGATCGGCAATGGCTTCCAGCTTCACCGCACAGTATTTGGTTTCCGGCGTTTTCGAGATCGGATCCAGGTTATCCTGGGTCAGTTCATTACAGGCGCCAATCCACCACTGGTAGGTCATATAAACCGCGCCCAAATTAATCCTCTCGCTATAGTTGGCTCGGGAAATCACCTTGCCGCGGCGGGAGGCCACCCAAACCAGTTGCTGGTCGGCAATGCCCAGCTCAGCGGCGTCTTGCGGATGGATCTGCACAAAACCAGGCTCATCCGCCAGCGTTTGTAGTGCCTTACAGTTGCCGGTCATTGAGCGGCATGAGTAGTGGCCGACCTCGCGCACGGTACACAACACGAGAGGGTAGTTTTCATCAGGGATTTCTGCGGGAGCGCGCCAGGCTGTAGCAAACAATTGACCTTTGCCGGAAGGGGTCGTGAATTGGTTCCCCTGATACAGGTAAGGTGTCCCCTGGCTGTCCAAGGTGGTACAAGGCCACTGCACATGGCCGAGCTCACCCATTTTTTCGTAAGTGGCTCCGTAAAACAGTGGGCACAGCTCGCGCATCTCGTCCCAGATCTGTTGGTTATCTTCGTAGTGCATTGGGTAACCCATTTCAGTCGCCAACAGGCTGATAATTTCCCAGTCACGTTTGACGTTATACTGCGGCTCGATAGCTTTCTCAAAACGTTGGAAACCACGGTCGGCACAGGAGAACACTCCGCCATGCTCCCCCCATGAGGTGGCAGGCAAGATCACATCGGCCTGTTCGGCCGTTTTGGTCATAAAGATATCCTGCACCACAATAAAGTCCAGCGCGTCAAACCCACGACGGACCAGGCTCAGATCGGCCTCGGTCTGTAATGGGTCTTCCCCCATGATGTAGTAGGCTTTGACTTTACCTTCAAGGGCCAGATGCGGTATTTCGGTGATACGGTAGCCTACTTCGGCGTCCATCTGTGCGGCGTCAATCCCCCAGGCTGCGGCAAATTTGGCTCGTACTGCGGCGTCGGTCACGGCCTGATAACCAGGGAATTCGTTTGGCAGAACCCCCATATCGCAGGCTCCCTGAACGTTATTTTGTCCACGAACCGGCCCAACCCCCACGTTGGCGCGCCCCAAATTACCCGTGAGCAGTGCCAGGCTGGCAATGCCTTTCACCACGTCGACAGCCTGACCAAACTGTGTTACGCCCATGCCCCACATAATGGTGGCGGAAGGGGCACTGGTGTAGATACGCATTGCCTGGCGGATCTGCTGGGCAGTGACCCCTGTCAGGTGCTCCACCGCTTCTGGAGAATAGTCTGCCACTTGCTGGCGATAGGCGTCGAAACCTTCGGTATAGTTGGCAACGTAATCGCGGTCATACAGGTTTTCTTCAATCAAAACGTGAGCGAAGGCATTCACCAGCGCCATATTACAGCCGTTGTTGATTGGTAAATGCAGATCGGCAATACGCGCCGTTTCGATGCGGCGTGGGTCGCATACGATAATCTGTGCACCTTTCTCTTTGGCCTTCAACACTCGGCGAGCCACGATAGGGTGCGAGTCTGCACAGTTGTAGCCGATGATCAGCAGGCACTTGGAGTTTTCGATATCGCCGATAGAGTTACTCATCGCGCCGTTACCCAGAGTCGCTTGCAAACCTGCAACGGAGGGGCCATGGCAAACGCGGGCACAACAGTCGACATTATTATTACCGATCACCGCCCGGGCGAATTTCTGCATGACATAGTTGGTTTCATTACCCGTCCCGCGCGATGAACCGGTATGCATGATGGCACGCGCACCATATTGCTGCTTGATCTCTTTCAGACGCTGTGCCGTATAGCGAATAGCCTCCTCCCAACTGACAGCCTCAAATTTGCCACCTTTCACACGGCGGATCAGCGGCTGATTAAGGCGCGGAGTCAGCAGTTTGGTATCATTGAGGAAGTCCCAGCCGTAGTAGCCTTTCAGGCAAAGTTCCCCCTGATTGGTTACCCCGTCTGCCGCTTCGGCACGCAGGATTTTGCCATTTTCTACTACCAGTTTCAGTTTGCAGCCTGCGCCACAGTAAGGGCAGACAGTGGTGATTTTTTTCATGGTGAACTCCCGGATTACCCCTGTAACTTTTGAGCGCAGCTAAAAAGCTTTCGGGGATGGCAAGGTTTATGCTCCGCCTATGGCAATACATAAAACATGCCAACCAGGAAATATTTTTTATAACAGTAGGTTGCAGGGGGGGTGATGATGTTTCGACAGTTTTTCGACATAAATGACGATGCGGTGCCGGACTTTCGTCACTCCTTTTATCGTAAAATCGGCTCAGGCATAGGCGGGGGAGGAATCCAACACAATTACGGTTCTTCCGTATTACTTTAGACCATGGCTATCGATTTATTTCCCGCTGCTTACTTTGATTGTTGTTAATAAAATTACCATATCGTTTTAACGGTTTTCATTATAGGAATGATTAATAGGCATATACTGTCGAATAAAAACAACTTGACCTTGATAAAATAATTTAGAATGATAGTCATTATCAGTTTCTGGAAGGTTATTCTGTGATGACCTCATTTGAGAAATGAGTAGGTGTTAGCACCTTCAGACATTTTTACAATGCCTGAACAATCTCTCTTATTCTATAATATTCATTGAAATCAATAGTGTGATTTTAAAAATAGGTTCATTGCTTACATTTTAGGGGGGTAATGAAAAACATTCTATTTGTCTTTTTTTGTGTTTTTCTTGGGGTTGCCATAGGTTCTATTGCGAGAAGCTTTAACGCATCTCCGTTATTTCAGTCCTTGGCTATTTCTACTGGCATAGCAATCGTGATGTTTATTTATTATCAAGCAACAGGAGTTTTTAAATGAAAGTCTTAAGCTTTGATGAAGTTAATTTGGTTTCAGGTGCAGGAAGCTAATAAGCCATTAATATGTATGAGTAAACAAGGTCAATACGAATCCTACTGCAATGGGCTGTAATCTTTCGTGATAGTGGGGCAATCATTGAGGTGGTTTACCTCACACCTCAATGATTTTTGTGTTAATTCATGGATTATCTTAAGTGGGCAACGGTATCCCTACACTTATATTTAATACGGTCACTGAACTCCACGTTTCCATCGATATAGATTGAATCTCCCCGGCTTGGAAAACATCACCAGGTTGCCCAGCAGGATCAGACACAGGGCGATCACCGCATTCAGATGCCACTGGTAACCCTCATACAGAGTGGAGATCGTCAGCGCCACCAACGGGAACAGCAAGGTGCTATAGGCGGCGGCCCCTGAGCCGATGCGGCCTAACAGGGTGAAATAGGCGGCAAAGGCGATCACCGTGCCAAAAATCGCCAGATAGAACAGCGAACCCAGATAGCGAGTGGTGAATTCGAGCTGCAATGAAGCGCCCTGTGCCAGTGCGATGGCAAACATCAGTAGTGCGCCGTAGCTCATGGCGTAAGTGTTGGTGGAAAGGATATCCAGTCCACGGCGTTGATGGCGTGTGCTGAGCATGTTCCCCAGCGAAAAACCATAGGTGCCCAGGGCGCTCAAGCCGATCCCCTTAAGCAATTCTGGCGCCATCTGGGTCGCCATCAGATCTTGCCAAAACAGCGCCACGATGCCGATCATGCCTAACAGCGCCGCAGGAAGCAGGTTGGGGCTGGGGCGTTGGCGGAAGAAAATCATGCTGTTAACCGCGTTGAACAACACCGCCATCGAGAAAATCACCGATTCCAGCCCGCTGCTGATATAGGCTGCGGCCAGGTAGAAACAGTAAAAGTTAAAGCCAAACACACAGCAGCCCTGCAACATGCAGAACAGGTGGTCCCGCAGGCTAATGGCCCGCAGACGGCGTAGCGCCAGCATGGCCAGCCACATCACGGCGGCAGCCAGCAGGAAGCGGTAACCGATCGAAACGGGGATCGCCACCGTGCCTTGTTGCAGGGTAATCGCAATCCAGGTGGTGCCCCAAATCAGCACCACGGCAAGATACAACAGCGTATTCATAAATTCTCCTGTGAATGATGACGGGAGTATTCATCTTTTTGCGCCGTAACGCTTTCAGCCTTTTGCGGCCAATTGCATATTCTTGCGCTTTTTTTTGTTAAAAGCGCCCGGTGACAACTGGTATCCCGCGCCAGCACTCTTTAAACTGAAACGGCTTGGATCACAGGAATAGGGCAGCTATGGCATACCTGGCATTTGAAACACTGCACCAACATAAAGCCCGGTTGCACAATAGCGTGCAACTGGGATCTGGCGTGCAACTTGCGGCCTGGTCCAACTGCAACGACCGTATCACCCAGGAAAGTGCCGATCACCACACCCTCAGCCTGTACGTGGCGGATGGTTATGAGTGCTATCAGAAGGTACCAGGGGGGTGGCAGAACGGCGGCGGCCCGGATCGTTTTTGCATCATGCCGCGTCATTACGAATCCACCTGGGATGTCCGCAGCAATCTCTCTTTTGTGCATCTGTACTGTACCGACCAGCATTTGCGCCATTTGGTGGAGCAGACCTGGGATCGCAGCCCGGCGTCCATCAACGTAGAGCCGCTGTCGTTTGCGGAAGATCCGCAAATCACGCTGCTGTATCGCCAGTTTTTACTTAATCACAATTGGCAAGATAGCGCCAACCAACTGGCACTGAGCAGCGCCTCTACGCTGTTGATGTCGCATATGCTTCAGCGCTACACCCAGTTGCAATGGCGGCTGCCCAGCGTGCGTGGTGGGCTGGCACCGGCCGTGCTGAAGCGGGTGCAGGAGTTTATCTATCACCATCTCGATCAATCCTTGGTGCTGGCAGACTTGGCCGCTCAGGCGGAATTAAGCGAGTTTCATTTTGCCCGCATGTTTAAACACAGCACCGGGCAGGCGCCGCATCAATATGTGATGCAGGTGCGTTTGCAGCAGGCGGAGAAATTACTGCGCAACACGCTGATGCCGCTAACCCAGATTGCGCTGGACTGCGGCTTTAGCTCGGCCAGCCATTTCAGCCACCGTTTCAAGGCATTCTATGGCTATACGCCGATACGGCTGCGGCAGCAAAGCCGTTAATCCCTGAGGAGAAAGGATATGGAACAACCATTTTGTGGTGTTGAGGTACTTTTTGTCGCGGGTTTTGGCCCGATCACCCAAAACACCAGCCAAAGTGCCGCGTTTTATCAGCAAGCGCTGGGGTTGCCGCTAAAGCCAATGGAAGGGAATGAGGACTATCTGCTGACCGAGCACGATGCCTTGGCGGGCGTGAAGCACTTTGCGCTGTGGCCACTGGCGCAGGCGGCTCAATCTTGCTTTGGCCAGGATCAATGGCCACAAGATTTGCCGGTGCCACAGGCGTGGATGGAGTTTGACGTGGCAGATATGGCGAAGGCTACCCAAACGCTGCTGGATCAGGGCTATCAACTGCTGGTAGCCAACCGTCTGGAGCCGTGGGGCCAGAGCGTCACCCGTCTGCTAAGCCCGGAAGGCTTGCTGGTCGGCGTAACCTTAACTCCCTGGATGCGCGGCTAAGCAAGTCGGCATTGTTTTGGTCTGTGCGCTAAGGAGAGCGACCATTGAAATTCTGTCACTACATCAGCACTCTATTATCGGTCATGCTTTCCTTCTCCGCACTTGCCGAAGAGTCGCCTATCCGGGGGCATGGGCGAATTGTTCCGTTCAAATATGGGCCAGCCATAACCCCGGACAACCAGGCAACGTTATTGCCTATATACCCGCGAGTGTATCGGGATTTGTTTCACTGTAAGCCGGTTTTTAGATTGACGGGGAAAGTTGATGAGATGGTATGGGTCAACACTGCTGACTTAACACCTCTCGAAATCAAAGAGGGGAACGCCGAAGCCCTGTTTTACAGTGAGACCGATCTGCTGTTAAAAACCACAGGTTACCAGCAAGGGGACTGCCTGGAAGTTGTGATGGAAGTGGACGATGGCGGTGATATTTACGAAGGACAAAAAATTTTGACGGTTTACGCAATGGTAAATGCGCACGGAATTGTCCACTTCAGGCAACCGTTCAAAGAGTACACCCTCAATATAAGATAAGGTTGATGCGTGCTCGCCTTGGTTGACCCATAGCCCGCTTACGACAAGGGGCGCGATAGCTGCGCCCGTCTAGACTGGAAAAACGGTTATGGCAGAGGGAAGGCGGTCGGGTTTTGGCTCATGACATCGATGAAAACGTCTTTGAATGACGCCCAGAATTGCATAATGCCTGCCAGGTTGAAGGACATGCCCATCAGCCCCATTACAAACCAGCAGCTAGTGAACAACCCGAGGCTGCTGAACACAAACGCCATGCCGTTACGGCTGGCCTTGCGGCACACCACATTCAGTTGGCTGGTCAGAAACATCATCACTGCGCTCAGTAATTCCCAGCGCATCATAATAAAGCCAGTGGCTATGGTACTCATCGAAGGTGATCCTTTGCTACACATGCCGCAGCCAACTCCAGGTATCAGACCTTGGGGCAGAATGCGCATTGGATAGACGGTGGTTTAGGTTGTTGGTGTGATCTGCGTCACATTGTAGCATTGGAATAATTGGCGTCTCAATAGTCGTTATGGCCTGTCTGACAAATCCTGGCAACATTCCAATATGTTGAAACATTTATGCCAACTCATTAGCAACCTTTTAATGTAGCCCCCGGATTATTAACGCTATGCTTGCCGGCTTTTCGCCCAGTCAAACAGGTAAGACTCTGCGCATGGCCCAATTGCAAGATCCATTCCGTGACCATCCCGCCGAAGAAACGTTGTTCATTCGCCGTGCCTGCGTGGCGATGGTGCTGGTCGTCGCCTGTTTTGGCTTGCTGGTTTTCAACCTGTATCAGTTGCAGATCAAACAGCATGCGTTTTACCAAACGCGCTCCAATCAAAACGACATCAAGATGCTGCCCATTGCCCCCCATCGTGGCCTGATCTTCGATCGCAACGGCATCCCGTTGGTACGCAATATACAGCTGTATCAGATTGAAGTGACCCCCAGCAAGATTGCCGATATGGCAACGCTGTTGCAAAACCTGACGCCCATTGTAGATTTGACGCCGGATGATATCGCCGCGTTCCGTGACGATATGCGTCACAATAGCCGCTATAAGCCAGTTACGCTGAAGACCGGGCTTAGCGAAACCGAGGTGGCTCGTTTTGCGGTAAACCAGTATCGCTTTGACGGAGTGACCATCGAGACCTACCAGCAGCGGCAATATCCTTACGGGGCACAGTTGGCTCATGTGGTGGGGTATGTCTCCCGCATTAACGATAACGACGTTAAAAAGCTGGAGCAGCAGGGCCTGGAGCAAAACTATGCGGCCGACCACAATATTGGCAAACAGGGGCTGGAAGCCTATTACGAGAAAGAGTTACACGGCACCACCGGCTATCAGGAAGTGGAGGTGGATAACCACGGGCGTATCGTTCGCCTGCTGAAGGAACAACCGCCCCAGGCGGGCAAAGATATCTATCTGACGCTGGATCTGCACCTGCAACAGTACATTGAAGGCTTGCTCAAAGGGCAACGGGCGGCGGTGGTGGTTGCCGATCCGCGCGACGGAGGTATTCTGGCGATGGTCTCCAGCCCTAGCTACGATCCCAACCCGTTCGTCAAAGGTATTGGCTATCAGGCCTATAAGTCGCTACTCAGCAACCCGGATTTACCGCTGATTAACCGCGTGACGCAGGGGTTATACCCGCCTGCATCAACGGTAAAACCTTATATGGCGGTATCGGCACTGTTTGCCGGTGTCATTACCCCAACCACCACTTTCTTTGGTGCCCCCACCTGGACCTTGCCGGGAACGCAGCGTCGCTATCGTGACTGGTTGAAAACTGGGCACGGCCTATTGAATGTCACCAAGGCGATCGAGGAGTCGGCCGACACCTTCTTCTATCAAGTTGCCTATGAGATGGGGATAGACCGGATCCATCAGTGGCTCAGCCAGTTTGGCTATGGCAAGGCGACGGGAATCGATCTGAACGAGGAATATCGCGGCGTGCTGCCGAGCAGGGAATGGAAGCAGCGGGTACATAAAAAAGGCTGGTACCAAGGTGATACCGTCTCGGTGGGTATTGGCCAGGGGTATTGGATCGCTACGCCGATCCAGATGGTGAAAGCGCTGACCACGCTGATCAACAGCGGCAGGGTGAAAACGCCGCATTTGCTGTATTCGATGAAACGGGGCCGGGAAGTCGAACGCTACCAGCCACCAGAGCAGGCCGTGCAGATTGGCGAGGCCAAATCGCCGTATTGGGGAATTGTGCGCAACGGTATGTATGGCATGGCGAACCTGCCTAACGGCACCGGGTATAAGCTGTTCCATACTGCGCCCTACCAGATAGCGGCCAAATCGGGGACCTCACAGGTTTTCAGCCTGAAAGAAAACCAGACTTACAATGCCAAAATGATCCCGGTACGCCTGCGTGACCATATTTTCTACACTCTGTTTGCGCCGTATAAAAACCCGCGGGTGGCGATGGCTCTAATTCTGGAAAACGGGGGTGGGGATGGCGTAGTTGCAGGGCCGACGGCCAGGGCAATCCTGGACCACATTTTCGACCCGGCCAATGCGCCAGCGCCGGGGGAAAACGACGCTACCCAGAAGCAGTTGGGAGACAGTGACGATGTGCAACATTAAACGCGTTTGTTTTTACTTTCTTACAAACTGCAACCTTCTGGCAATCTGACTCAGGTTAGACTTAGCGGATAAATAATCAGTTTAAAAACGTAGGCTTAACAGTGGCTCCTCCAACCAAGAAAAACGGTAAAAACTACTCGACAGCGCGTTTTGGCTGGATTTGCGCGGGCATCTTGGTCTGCTTTTTTCTCTTGATGTTCCGGGTCGGCTATTTACAGCTGCTGGAACACCAACAGTTGGCCGATCAGGCTGATCAGCGTTCCATTCGAACCCAGGTGGTGCCCACCAACCGAGCGATGATCACCGACCGTAACGATGCGGCGCTGGCGGTCAGCGTCTCTTCCAAAGACATCGTGTTGGATCCCAAACATATCCTCGATACCCAAACCGATACCAGCACCGAGCGCTGGCAGAGTTTGGCTAACGTGTTGCAAATGCCGCTTGCTGATGTTCAGCACCTGATCCAGGCCAACGCCCGTAAGCGCTTTGTCTATCTGGCACGCAAGGTGGAGGATGACAATGCGGCCTATATCAGCAAACTGCACCTGACCGGCGTTAGCACCGAGCAGGACTTCAGCCGTTTCTATCCCATGGGGCAAGACGCCGCCGGGCTGATTGGCATTGTGGGGCAGGATAATCAGGGGCTGGAAGGGATTGAGCTGGGTTTCAACCCGTTGTTGCAGGGTAAAAACGGCCTGCGTGTCTATCAGAAAGACGGCAGCGGTGCGGTCATCGGCGTGATCAAAAGCGTAGATCCAGTGCCGCCACCGAACGTGACGTTAAGCATCGACAAATTTATTCAGTACGTGCTGTTTTCCCAGATCCGCGATGGAGTGATCGCCAACCAGGCCGATTCCGGCTGTGCGGTGCTGGTGAAGGTGAATACCGGTGAGATCCTCGGCATGGCCAGCTATCCCTCCTTCAACCCCAACAACTACGCCAATACGCCGGTGAAAGACATACACAATGTCTGCAGCAGCGACAGCTTTGAACCTGGCTCGACGGTTAAACCGGTAGTGGTGATGGTGGGATTGGATCACAAGCTGATCCGGCCAGATACCGTGCTGGATACTACGCCTTATACGGTGAACGGCCATCTGATCAAAGACGTAGGCCATTGGTCGAAATTGACCATTACCGGCGTGCTGCAAAAATCCAGCGATATTGCGGTTTCGCATATTGCGTTGGCTCTGCCTGCCACGGTATTGCCTGCCGTTTATCGCAGTTTTGGCCTTGGGCGGCCAACCGATTTGGGGATTGGTAACGAAAGTAGCGGCTATTTGCCCGCTCACCGCGCGCGCTGGGCTGATATTGAACGAGCCACCTTCTCCTTTGGTTACGGTTTGCGCGTCACTCCGCTGCAGATGGTGCGCGAATATGCCACCATTGGTTCATTCGGTGTTTATCGTCCGCTTTCCATCACTAAAGTCACGCCGCCGGTCATGGGGCAGCAAGTCATGCCTGCAGAGGTGGTAAAAACCGTGGTGCACATGATGGAGAGCGATGCGTTACCTGGGGGCAGCGGCCTCAGTGCCGCAGTGCCTGGCTATCGCTTGGCGATCAAGACGGGTACTGCTGAGAAGATGGGGCCAAACGGCAAGTACGATGGTGGCTATATCAACTACACCGCAGGCGTGGCACCGGCCAGCGATCCGCAGGTGGCCCTGGTGGTCATGGTCAATAACCCCAAGGCAGGCAAACACTTTGGTGGCTCGGTGGCGGGGCCGGTATTTGGCAAGATTATGGCTCAGGTGCTGGAGCATATGAATATCTTGCCAGATGCTCAGCCGTTGAAGGTGGTGGCAGTAGCCAAGGGCTGAGTGGCCATTACTTCTCAACTACCCGCAGATCGATTCTGCGGTTTTTGATACGATTGGCTTCGCTATCGTTAGGCACCAAGGGGTAAGCCGAGCCGTAACCTTCTGCGCTGATACGGCTTTCCCCAATCCCCATTTTGACCAACGCCATGCGTACCGCATCGGCACGATCTTGCGATAAACGCCGGTCCATCTGTTCATTGGCCGACTTATCGGTATAGCCCCCCAGTTGGATCTCCACATCCGGATAAGCACGCAGAATATCGACGATGTTCCTCAGCTGTTCTTGTGATGCAGGGGTTAACTCGGTGCGGTTGGTGTCAAACTGCAGGCGATCCAGCGTAAACCAACGTTTTTCGCTAGTGGGGGCATTGCTCTCAATATAGGTGATCAGCAGGTTCTCGACGCTACGCTGCGACAACAGAAGCTGCTTGCCATCGGCCAACCGGCGGTAGGTCACATCGCTCTGGCCGCTGGCCTGCATGGGTTGTAACACGCTAAAACCGCGCAGTGAGAACAGCAGAGATACCAATAGCAGCGCCAGCATTAGCCACGGCCAGATACGGCGTTTGGGGGGCGCCAGCGACCCGGTGCGGGAAACGGCCGGATCGGCTGGGATAAGCGCAGGCAACTGGTTGAGCACCGCCGTTGGTTGGGCTGCGGCAATCTGCGGCAACTGCCACTCGAGCCAGCCTTTTAACGACGGTGATTGTAGAGAACGTTGGCGAAGATATTCGCCCAACAGGCCAAATACCACCGCGGAGGCCACGGAAAACAGCCGCTCGGCGACCTGTTTTTCCAGCACATAAAAGCTCACAAACAGCTGGGTGAGGCGCTTCACTTTGTGGCCAAGCACCATCGTCAGCAATGCAGGGCTGAATTTACCCAGTGCTTCATCCAGAAAGCGCAATTCGAAGGGGGGAGTGCGCCCCACTAACTGGCGGAAACGTTGGGAGTTGTCATTGCGATGCAGGTAGTCGCGGGTCTTTTGCAGGATCAGGGCACCCATACCGTTAAGGCACAGCGCGATCTTTTCTTTAGCCGTTACCAGCTTTTGTTCCAACACCGTCAGCACCTGGGGCGAGATCGCCGCCATCTGCTGGTTAATGACATTTCCCATCTGGTACATTCGAACCTCCATTTCATCTGCGCGTATTCTGCACCGCAGAGTATGGTCAGTTCAACTTGTTAAACTACGAAACTAACATGGATAAGTCTGATTAGGCTGTTTTCATAGTCTGGCCGATTCTGCGGGTGAACCATGGCCCCAGCACTGTCGGGCAGAGTAACAGACTGGCCTGCTAAGCCGAAGAGATTATTGATTAAAAAATGAGTAGCGAAGCGGAAAGGAAGGTTGCGCCTCCCAAAGCCCTGGTTTGCCAAAGGTGATGTTCGTTTGATCATGGCTCTTTTGGGGACGGAGTTTGAATTTCAGCGGTGCATTATGGTTGAAAACGCTTTCTGTTTGAAAATTATGCGTCAACGCAATGCAGGACACGATGCAAAACTCTTCACACTTATCGATCATCCAGATAAATCAGCGGGAATGAAAGTTTAATAATGGCCATTTTTTAAATAGGATGAAAAGTAAAATACTTTGATTCAGGTTATTTCTCGAATTAACCTGAATTTAATCTGTTGTTATTTTGAATAATCCTAATTGGTGGGATTGTTCTTGCAAAAATAAATCCCGTTTGATTAATAAAAAAATGACATATATGACCAGCTAGAATGGCGTTATGGGTTTTTATTCTGTATTTATGCTTCACAATTAGAATAATGCTCTATTTTATTTGTTGATGATATTTTTTACTGAGGCTTTATTGATTGTTTTAAACATTTCGCGATAACATTCTCTTTAAGCAATGCAGACAATTCCCTATTGCAATTTTATTGTGTTATAGGTTCTGACATCATTGCCATATTGTATCTGCGTATTATGTCACTTTCACACGAAGCTGCTTCAATGGATTTGACGATGGGAGTCAGAAAGGATGAATCTTGGTGTGGATATTATTGAGATCGCACGGGTAAACACCGCATTAATGCGAAGTGGCAATAGGCTGGCACAGCGTTTGTTAACCCCGGCAGAGCAGCAGGTACTGGGGGATTTGGCCGACAATGTCGAACGACTGGCTGGCTTCTGGGCAGCCAAAGAAGCTGCCGTGAAGGCTCTTGGTACCGGGTTCCGCCTGGGGATCCTGTTCCACAACATCGAAATCAGACACGATGAGTTGGGCTGCCCTTATTATTTCTTTAGCGGTGAATTTGCGAGATTGATGCAGGAAAAAAAATTGACTCATGCCACGCTGAGCATTTCTCACTGTCAGTCACATGCCATTGCCGCAGCGGCATTGGGTTAATTATAAAATAAGGGAATATCTATGTTTCACTATCCCGATATCGGGGGTAAAAATGTGGTTGTCACCGGCGCGAGTGGTGATATTGGCTTAGCTATTTGCGAGAAATATCTTGAGCAACAGGCTAAGGTTTTCGCTATTTACCATCATGACAATAGCGGTCTGGAAAAATTAAAAATCTCTCATCCGCAAGGTGATAATCTGCATATCCTGCAGTGCAATGTTGCCGATGTTAGTGAGGCTTCCAGACTGGCCGATGAGCTCGAGAAACAGGCTCATGAGGTACATGTGCTGATTAATAATGCCGGGATCTACAAAGACAACGTATTTTCCGCGCTGACGTATGAAGAGTTTGATCAGGTTATCAAGGTCAATCTGTACGGCACCTTCACTATGACCAAACGGCTGTTGCCATTATTGCGCCATGCCCGCAATTCAACGGTGGTGAATATATCTTCGATATCCGGTATCACCTCCAGCTTTGGCCAGAGCAATTATAGCGCTGCCAAGGCCGGCATTATTGGCCTTACCCGCACCTTGGCCAGCGAAATGGCCTCGAAGGGGATCCGCGTCAATGCCGTGGCACCGGGGATGATTGAATCCAGAATGGTGAAAAAAGTGCCGCGCCAGATCGTGCGCAACGTCATGTCCGCTATTCCGTTGAAACGTCTTGGTCGTGTCGACGAGATCGCCAACGTGGTGGCTTTCTTAAGTTCAGACGCATCCAGCTATATCGTTGGTCAGACTTTGGTGGCCGATGGCGGCCTGGTGATGCGTTAACCGACAGGAATGTTATATGGCTAATTATAACAAGAGCTTAGTCCAGCCCAATCTGCTGCTGAAAATGGGGTCCTGGCGTGCACCGATATTTATGGTTGACCGCATAGTGGACTTTTCACCGGGAGAAAGGGGCTCGATTACCGTGATCAAGCACGTCACCTTTAATGAATCCTATATTCCGGGGCATTTTCCAGACAACCCGGTAATGCCTGGCGTGATGATCGCCGAGATCTTCGGCCAGTCTAGTGAATATCTGAGTTTGCTGAACGATTTCTGCCAGTTGCATGAGCGTGAAACCCAGCAACCATTGAAGAAATTTGATGAGGTATCACGGGCGTTGCAGACGCCAGAGGGCACGGCACGAGTGATAGCCGAGCGGGCGCGCGTGTTAGGCGTGCTGGCCTCTCAGGACGTCAAGTACAAAAGCATGGTCGCGCCGGGCGACACCATTGAAGTCAACAGCCGCCTGGCGTTCGCCGATATGAACGGGTTCCACCACTACGAAGTGGAGGCGCGGGTTGGCCGGAATGTGGCGTGCGTCGGGCGGATCGTCAATTTTCGTACCGATCGCATTCTGGCTGAAGGCAAAGGTATGTACGTTTAACTAACAGGGAGTAATGCCGCTATGAGCAACATCGCGCTTATTGAAAGGATTGAACAGCGCAAGTCTGTGCTGGAGAAAATCAAAACGGGGCTAATAGAACGCCTGAACCTCTATCAGAGAGTCAATCAGATTGACGATGACACACCGCTGTTTGGTAGCGGGTTGAAGCTGGATTCGGTGGATGCCACCGAGGTCGTCGTGTTGCTGGATGAAATTTTCGGCATCCGTGTGACAGAAGGTGACGATCCTTCCTACATGCGTAGCGTCAACACCCTGACTTCGTTTGTTATCGCCAAGCAGGGGGAAACCACCAACGGATCAGCAACAGGAGCGGACAAGGAATGACCAAACTCACTGACATTCATCAGCAGAATGGGGCGGTAATGGGGGAGCGTAACGGCGTTGCTATTCCCCTGAGTTATTTTGCTGCGGAGGAGGAGCACAAGGCGGTACGTCAACACATTCTGCTGTCCGACTACTCCCATTTTGGCATCGCGGCCATCAACGGTGACAGCGCCTGGTCGTTGCTCAACCAGCTGGTTTCCGGCGATGTTTCATCGATCCGGGATGAGCAAGCCATGTACAGCCTGATCCTCGATGAAGCAGGCAATATCATTACCGACCTGTATATCGCCTGTGATGACGAACGTTTTCTGTTGCTGTCGGAGTGGGTCAGCGGTGAAACGCTGTGCGAGATGCTGCGTGCCAAGCTGGCAGGCAATGAAGACGAGTTTGAGGATATCGACTCGATCGAATCGCTGACGCCAGAGTGGGGCATGTTGCACTTCGAAGGGCCATATGCCTGGGAGCTGTTGGCCGAAGTTTATGGGATGGACGTGATTGGCCTGCCATACCAGGAACACATGCACGTTGAGGACGATCTGATCCTGCTGCGCAGCGGCAAACACGGCGAGTACTCTTACAAACTGATGGGGCCACAGGATCTGCTGGCCGATGTTTGGACCCAGATGCTGGAGGCTGGCGAAAGGTACGACATGCGTACCGGCGGGCTGAACTACCAGCGGAAAGTACGCCTGGAAAACCCTTGCTGGGAACCTGGCATGTTCAATTCATACACTGGCTGCCCGATTGCTTTGCAAATGCAGTGGGCAGTGCGTTACGACAAAGAAGCCTTCACCGGCCTGGCGAGTTTGAGCGAACGCGTAGAGCAGGGCAGCAGCCACCGCATCGTGGGGATGAGCATTGCTGGGAAACCGGACGCCATCCCGCAGCGTGGCGACAAAGTGATGTTTGACGGTAACTGCATCGGTGAAGTGATCGTCTGCGATTACTCGGCAGACCTGCAAGCCTGTGTGGGCCGTTTGTTCCTGACCGACGCCTGGGCTTGGGCAGACATTGATGGCTATCACGTAGTAACGGCTAATGGCCCGGTGGCGGTGACTACGTCGGCGGTGCCTTTCGCGCGTAACTACAGCTTCCTGATTAATCCTTCTGAACACAGTTATGTCGACAGCTCGCGCCCACGCAATCTACTGCAACAGCTTGAATGGCAAAAGCTGAGGGAAGAGAACGAGTAAGCCGAACCCCCCCTAAAACATCACGTTATTTTGCGCCATGGCAGCATGGCGCACTCACATTTGATTTCTGGTTTGCTGACACGGAAGACACTATGACAGTCACGCGTAAACGAGTGGTGATCACCGGTATGGGTCACCTCTCTTCCATTGCCACTAACGCTGCCGAGTTCAAACAGGCACTGCTGAATAAAACCTGCGGGATCAAGCCCAGCAAAAAGTACCTGGAATGGTTCGAGGATGCGAACGCCTCCGAGGTATTACAGCCTCTGAGTTGGCCCGACCTCCCGGCTGATATCGTAGCCTCATTGGATAATGCTTCATTGTGGGCCTATAAGGTTGGCCATGAGGCTTTGCAGCAAGGGCAGTTACCACGCGGAGAACTACGGGATAAAACCGGGCTGATCATCGGCGTTTCCTCTGCCGGTACCGAGCCCTTTATGCCATTGATCGAACGCCAGACGGAGCGCTTCTCGTTGAAGAAGGCCATGATCTCCGGCAGTTTTTCTTCCTGTAGCGCCATTGTCTCTTCACTGCTGGGATTGAAAGGGGGCTTTGAACTGGTCGCTACCGCCTGTACGGCCAGTACCAATGCGATGGGGATAGGTTATGACCTGATCCAGAACGGCAAGAATGCCACGGTGCTGGTAGTTGGCACCGAGCCTGTCTATCTGCCGACCTTTGCCGGATTTTACGCGCTCCATGCCATGAAACGTACGCCGTCCAGCCCGTTCTCCGGTGCCCCAGGGATGTCGGTTGGCGAAGGTGCTGGCGCTTTGTTGCTGGAGGAATACGAACATGCCGTCGCTCGTGGCGCGACGATCTATGGTGAGATGATCTCTTACGCCACCTCTTGCGATGCCTATCACGAGACAGCCCCAGACCCACGGGCCGAAGGGGCGGTACAGGTGATGCGCCATGCGATGCAGAATGCCGAGATCGGGCCGCAGGATATTGATTATATCAACGCCCACGGTACCGGCACGGACGCTAACGATCGCTGCGAAACGCTGGCCATGAAGAAGGTCTTCCCGAATATCATGGCTATTCCGGTGAGTTCAACCAAGGCTTATGTGGGACACAACATCGGCGCCGCCGGGATTATTGAGCTGACCGCCTGCTTCCTGACCTTGCCGGAAAACAAGATCCTGCCAACGCTCAACTTCACTACGCCGCGCGCAAACTGCGATCTCAACTACGTGCCCAACGAGTTCCAGGAAGCCGAAGTCAAGATGTTCATGAAGAACAACTATGCCTTTGGCGGTAACAACTGCTGTGTGATTGCCAGCGTCAAGCCAGAGCAGAGTCCGGTAACGCATTATCAACCCAAACGCGTTGCGATCACCGGCATGGGGGCGGTCAGCTCCGTGGGCCACACCTTGCAAACCATGCTGGAAAAAATGTGGGCGCAGGAGCCACTGTCACAACTTTTCTCACCGGAGCTCGATGACGATACGCGCCATGGATTTCGTGAATTACTCAATGTCATGCTGAAAAACCAGGGTGTGGCTAACTACATGAGTAACCGCTTCGGCGCACAGGATGTGGAATACGAGCTGAACAAACCGGGCGGGGTGCATCAGGTGCAAGGGTTGGATGCCCGTAAGACACTACGCCGCTTTGATCCGCGTAAAGCCAATACCATCAGTACCTTTGCGTTACTGGCTCTTACCCAAGCCATGAACGACGCCGGGCGTAAGATCAAACGGGATGGCCAGACGATTGGCATGATCCTTGGCATGTCCAAAGGGCCGCATTCGACGGTGGATCGTTATCTGCAAAGCCTGTTCCCAGACCCAACCAAAGTGCGGACCTCCGAGTTTCCAGGTGCGCTGATGAATGCCATTTCGACGTTCTGTTCCATTTCCGAAGGGATCAAGGGCTATAACACCTCGCTGGCCACAGGTATCAATGCCGGATTGGGTGCTTTGACTTACGGCTACGAATTGGTCCGCCAGGATCTGCAAACGCAGATGATTGTAGGGGGGGCGGATGAAAATATGAACACCTTCGTCATCTGCCTGCAGGCACTGAACAGCGATCTGCTGCTGACACGCGACCCGGCTGATTTCCAGATCTACAGCAAGGACGGCACAGGCTATATCCCAGGTGAAGGTGCGGGCATGCTGCTGATTGAAGATTTACAGCATGCACAGGATCGTGGGGCCCACATTCACGCCGAGATTGTCGGCTATGGCAAATCCAGCGATGGCTGTTACTTTGCCAAGGATGATATGCCAGCCCGCATCGAGTCCATGGCGGTGGCCATTCGTCAGGCATTGCACGAAGCAGATATGGCACCGGAAGAGGTGGATCTGATCTGTGGCACCAGTGATGGTACCGCCGCCCGTGATGCCGTTGAGATTGGGGCGATCCGAAGCGCCTTCGGAGAAGCTCGCCGTAACCTGCCGTTTGTTAACTACAACGCCTGGTTTGGTCTGGTGGAGTCCTGCGTCGGTATCCTCAATATCGCGGTGGTCACGGAGATTATGAAGCGGGGTGAAATCCTGCCGATCCCTTACACCGAAAACTTCTGTGCGGAGGATATCGCCTTTGTCACCCAACCGCTGAAGAAAACCGTCCGTAACGCTCTGGTGCTGGGTGCAACGGAAGGCGGTAATCACTATGCCGTGGTGCTGAGGAGTATGGCGTGATCCAGAATGCCGTCCTGAGTGGTTGGGGCGTCACCAGTGCTTATGCGCCGGATTTTCCGGCGCTGATCAAGGGGCTGAGCGAAAGCAGGTTGGCCAGCACACAGCCCTGGTTCGCCACCGAAAGCGAATGGCAGGATCTGCGTTTGAGTTGCAACCCGCACCATGTTGCTGACCCTCTGCCGGCCGGTACGATGTTGACCCGCCTGCAGCCGGTTTTCAATCAGGCGCTTGCTGGAGCTGGGATGACAACGGATCAATTGCAGGGCAAGCGGGTTCGGGTTTATCTGGTAGGCCATGGTGAACGGCCAGACATTGCTGATTTTATGGGGTATCAGGATCGCAACGACCAGGAAGAACTGCGGTTATTCCCAAAAATCAAACGGCTGCATGCCAAGAGTTACGGTCAGGATCGGCTGGCGTGGCAACTGACGCAGAGCTATCAGCTCAGTTGGCCACCGGTTTCGCTTTATTGCGCCAGCAACTCTTCTTTAGCCGCGGTCCATTTGGCCCACTCGGCCATTGCTGCCAATGAGGTTGATTTGGTGCTGGTCATTGGCTGGTTTGAAACGCTGACGCAGGACATTGTCTTCCTGGGTGGCCAGGACATGCTGGGGGAAGAGGGTTCACAACCGTTTAGCAGCCATAACAGCTGCATTCTACCCACCAACGGTGTCGTGGCGCTGATCGTTGAAAGCGAGCAACACGCTCGTCAACGCAACTTTACTTCGCCTGTCAATTTGCGTAGCTCAGTGTTTTGCCAGAGCAGCGGTGCCAGGGGCAGCAGTTCCTTCACGGCGGATTTCCGCACTATTGCCCAGACGTTTGAGCGGGCACTACTGGAAGCCGGGCTCACCGCGCAAGATATTGCCTGCGTTTTCCCTCATGCCAATGGGGTGATTGCCAGCGACAAGGCAGAAGCTATGGCGCTGCAAAAAGTCTGGGGGAAAGGCGGGGTTCCGGTAGTTAGTTACAAGGGGCAGGTCGGTTACATGGAGAGCTGCTGTGGTTTGCTGGATCTGATGCTGGCGGCGGATGCGCTACAACAACGTCGTTTGCTGGCGCTGACCACGCGTTACCCGATTAACGACAGTCTGCAAATTCATGTTCATGCCGATAGCCCACCGTTGGCACTGGAACGGCAGCACATCCTCAAGTCTGGCATCGGGCTCGATGGTTCGGCCATCGCCATGGTGATCTCCGCGAACAGAGAGGATGCTGATGAACACGGTTAAACAAGTGATACCGGCTGCGGCCATCAATCTGGTGGGGTTTTCCCTGCTGGAACCCTGCACGCCGATGCACCGGTTTTTTCCCAGCTGGTACAACGTATGGGAAGCTTGGTTGCATAAACAAGCCAATGCCAAAGCGGGCAGCGACCAATGGTTGTTCCGTCGTTTCGGCATTGACGGTGAAATGCTGCCTGAAGAGGCGCTGCGTAAAGCCAATTATCGTGGCTGGCTGAACGACATGAGTGCGGCCTGTGCTCAGGCGGTGGCACAGTTGGGGAGCAAGGGTGAGTTTCGCCTGCGCAATGAGCGTAATGCATTGATTTATTGTGATTCCTGGGGAGAGGCATCGGTATTTGAAGGGGTCAACAGCTGGCGAGACTCGTTGAGCGTCGATATTCTGCCCAAAGGTATCGTGCGGGATTACGGCATCAAGGATTTCACCTGCAAATTGCGCGGTGAGCGTAACGGCTTGCTGAGTGCGTTGCGGATGGCGCAGGACTGCCTGAACAGTAATATGGCCGATAACGTCATCATCTGTGGCCAATTCCGCAGCTTCCCGGTGTTGGTTTTCTCTGAGGCCGAACACTTTCCTTCATCCAGCAAACGGGGGCCGATCCCCGCCAACAGTCAGTTCAGCGTTGAGCGGGTCGGTTGCCTGATCCTCAAGAAGCAACCAGGCCAGGGCGTTGCTCTGCATTTGAGTGATTATCAAGCCTTGTCGGGTTCTACCCAGCGGCGCGCGCTGCAGCTGGCAGACCACTGTAAGCGGTATCTGGCTACGGATACCCAGGCCGTGTTGGGCGTAACACCACCGGCACTGTCATTTCGCGCCGTGCAGCGGCAAGCGTTTGAACAGTTACCTGCCGATCTGGCTTGCGTCTCGCTCAGTGAACTCTACGGCGACAGCGGCTGCATGAATCCGGCGTTGGCCTGGCAGTACCTACTGCAAAGCAATATCACCGGGCACAGCTTGTTGAGTGTGCTCGACGGTGAGGGAGGAGCCTGGTTGCTGGAGAACTGGATACCACAAGCCTGTCACTTACTGTCAAATCATCGGGGAACATCATGACCACCCTACATAGTGCACAACCTCTGCCTGTGGTGTCGATGCAACAGGCAGGCAAACGCTTTGGTAAAGGGCCGGGTGCCATTGTGGCGCTGGGATCGATTACCACCGAAATCCATGACGGCGAGTTTATCGCGTTATGTGGGCCGTCCGGCAGTGGTAAAAGCACGTTGCTCAATCTGATGGGCGGTATCGATTATCCCACCAGTGGCCATGTCTATTTGCTGGGTAACGATCTTTCCACGCTCAATGACCAACAAACCGCTCGCCTGCGTGCTGATGCTATCGGCTTCGTATTCCAGTTCTTTAACCTGCTGCCGGTACTGAGCGTGTTCGATAACGTTTATTACCCACTGATGCTTAACGGCTTCAGTCGCCGCGTTGCGCAGGACCAGGTGATGGACATGATCGAAAAAGTGGGGTTGGCGGCGCACTACAAACGCACGCCCGGCGAGCTTTCCGGCGGGCAGCAGCAGCGCGTGGCGATCGCCCGTGCGCTAGTGAAACGTCCACGCTTGATCGTTGCCGATGAACCCACGGGCAATCTGGATACTCGTACCGGGCAGGAGATCGTCGATCTGCTGCTTACCATGAATCAGGAACTGAAAACCACGTTTGTTATTTCCACCCATTCATTGACGCTGCGCGATCGGGCCAAACGGGTGTTGGAAATCAGGGATGGGGAGTTGGAAAATGATGTTGTCATCATCTAGGCGTTACGCTGTCACTTTATTGGTGTTGGTCAGTGGGCTGTCGCAGGCCACAGGTTTGCAGGAAGCGCAGGACAACCCCAACTTACAGGCGATCCTGGCGGTAAATTCTCAAGCGCCAATGAGCACGTTGACCCGTGCGGCCAGCCGGTTGCAAGCCTTGTATCAACAGCACCCGGATCGTCGCATTGCCAAAATGTTTTATGGCTATGCGCAACTGTTTATGGCCACGGATTTTCTGGCCAAGAAGAATTATATGCGTGCGGCAGAAACCTCAAAACTGGGTTTTTTCTACATAGATGAAGCGGCGGAAAGCGAAGAGAGCGACTGGCAGATGCGCTTTCTGCGTGTGCGGATGGATGCATTTGTTCCAGCCAGCCATGGCCGTTGCGTCGTGGCCTTGAAAGACCTGGATTATTTGCAGCAGAACCCGGCGGTGCCCGCTGATTTAAAACCGATGATCACGCTGATGTCCGCCCATGCGCTGGCCAGTTGCCAACGTGTGGCCGATGCCAAGGCGGCCTGGGCGGCGTTGGCACAGCAGGGCGCAGAGGGGAAACGTCTGTCCGAGCAAAGTACGGCACCTGAATGGACGCCTGCTGAACTGAACGCCATCATCCAGCCGCTGACGGAGGTGCCGCTATGATGAATATCCTGTTCTGGGTTGCCAACATAATTATCATTTACGCTTTGTTGGTGGTGATCGTGACGGCGATCCGTAAACCTACCGATATCCGTTATACCTTCCTCAATCTGTTTCGCCAGCGCCGTCGTTCCGGGGTGACGCTACTGGCGATCACCCTGGGCGGGGTGGCGGTGTTTATCTTTGGCGGGTTTGTCGATTACTCGTTCTGGGCGCTGCGTGAACAAACCATCCGTACCAACCTGGGGCATATTCAACTTTATCAGCAAGGTTACCTCAGCAGCGGGGCCAACAATTCGCTGCAGTACACCATCGATAATTACGATGAGGTGAAACAGCTCCTGCAGGCCGATCCGGTGATTGCCCCGAAGATCGCCACCATTACCGGGCAACTGGCGTTTACCGGCATCATTTCCCAGTATGACAAGGGAGCTTCCACCTTCTTTACCGGTGTGGGGATCGAACCTCTAACCTCGTTGGTATTGGGCTCGCTGGATAAAATCATTTCTGGTAGCGACCTGTCGCGGGTTGAGCAGCAGGACATCACCCTGGGTTCTGGTATCGCTAATGCCTTGTCGGCGGGCTATGGCGACTGGGTCGATATGTTGGTGGTCAACCCGCAAGGTGGGCAAAACGCCATGTCTTCTCAGGTGCGCGGCGTCTTCCAGTCCGGCATCAAAGAATACGACGATACGGCGATCAAGATGCCGCTGCAAACGGCCCAGCGTCTGTTGCAGACCCAGGATGTCAGTAAAATCATCATCATGCTGCAGGATACCAACCAAACCGAGGAAGTGCTGGCGCGGATCAATCAGCTGATTGAACAGCATCAGTTCAAGCTGGAAGCGCGCTCCTGGGATGAGTTGGCCATTTTCTATCATCAGGTGGTGAACCTGTTTGAAGGGATCTTCCTGTTTATCAAATCCATCGTCAGCGTCATCGTGGTGTTCATGATCGGCAACACCTTGATGATGAATGTCATTGAGCGTACGCGCGAAATCGCCACGCTGCGCGCACTGGGCCTAAACCAATCCTATATTGGCCGCCTGTTTGTGCTGGAAGGGATCATCATTGGCATTATTGGCTCGGCGCTGAGCGTCAGCTTCGGCATGCTTATCGCTGCACTGATCAATATCAACGGCATACCGATGCCGCCTTCGCCTGGTTATACCCAGGGCTATCTGGCCTTTGTGCTGTGGGATCAGGACTTCAATCTGTTCTGGTTCTCCTGTGCGTTGCCGCTGGTGACCGCATTGATAGCGTCCATTATCCCGGCACGCCGGGCATCGAAACTGGTTATAGCGCAAGCATTCCGCTTTGTTTAAACCCTCAGGGAGAGAAGAGACATGTCAAAGGGACAAACCGTACTCATTACCGGCGCAGGCCGTGGCATTGGTATGGCGATCGCCGAAAAACTGGCGCAAGAGGGCTATGACCTGATCCTCAACTACCGCAAGGATCAGGGGAAAAGTGCGGCCAATCTGCAACGCTTTGTCGCAGCAGAAACCCGCGTGAAGGTGACCTTGGCCAAAGCGGATATCGCCGAACCGCGCGATATCAGTGAAATGGTGAAAAAGCTCAGACAGCAGGGGATCGAACATATCGATCATCTGGTGCTGAATGCCGCCGCCGCGCCGTTCAAAGCCTTTATGGACATGACGCGCAGCGACTGGAAGCTGTTGCTCAATACCAACCTGATCGGCAACACCGCCTGCGTACAGGAAGTGGTACCGATGATGCCTCAGGGCGGTACGATCTGCGTGATTTCCAGTCTAGGCAGCCAGCGCGTATTGGAAAAATACCCGCTCGGCATCGCTAAATCGGCACTGGAAAATCTGGTGAGCTACCTGGAGGTGGAACTGTATGACCGCAATATCCGGGTCAACGGCATCTGCGCCGGGGTGGTGAATACCGATATGTTGCCGTACCTGGACGAACTGTGGTCAGCAATGTTCGAACGTTGGAATAACGCACCGCGCCGCTGGAAGGTGGAGCCGGAAGAGGTGGCCAACATTACCGCGTTTCTGGTCTCTGACCAGTCGAGTGCGATACGTGGCAGCACCCTGATTGCCGATCTTGGCATGATGCTGGATATATAGCCCCATAAACAAGGAGCGTTCCCATGAAATATCAATTAGCTGGATGCCTGATTTTACTGGGTCTGTCGGTTGTGGCTCAGGCGGCAGATCCGTTGGATCGTCATCAACTGAATAGCCTGATCCAGGAGGATCTGCAGGCCCGTGAGATTATCCGTCGTGCCGATAGAGTGAGGGCACCCGACCGGCCTTTCCGCTATACGCTGACATTGCTGGAACATAAGGGAGGGCGTGATGTCACGGAGAACCAGCAGGTGCTGGATATTTCCATGCGCTTCTATAAGCCTTCGGAGCAGGTAGAGAAAGGGGATGCGCGTGCGCTGGTGCGCTTTATCTCCCCGGCACGTGACAAAGGCAAAGCCTTGCTCTCCGATTTGGACAAAATGTGGTATTACGCACCAGACCTGCGGCGGCCGATCCCCATTTCCCGCCAGCAACGCCTGGTGGGGCAGATCTCCAACGGTGACGTGGTTGCCGCAGACTTTGATTACTCCTATATCTCCCGGTTGGTGGGTGAAGAGGCCTGTGGCCAGACGATCTGCTACAAACTTTCGTTACAGCGCCGTTGGCCCTATGTCACTTATCCAGCGATCGGTTACTGGGTGGAAAAAGACACTGGTTTCCCTAGCCGGGCCGATTTCCTTTCCGCCGACGGTGTGCCGATCAAGCGTTCGTACTATCGCGATTATCAGCAGGTGTTGGGCCAGATGCGGCCAACTACCATCGTGGTGGAAGACGCGCTGCGCAAGGATAACTACACCACCATGCGTTACAGCGACATCCGGTTGGAATCGTTGCCGGAAAGCAACTTTCAGAAAGAGTATCTGCTGAGGTTGAACGGTTGATGGCGAGCAGGCGATCCCCGATGAGCGGGGTTCTGCTGCTGGTGGGTGCCTATAGTAGCAGCGGTTGGGCGGTTGACTGTCTTATCCAGCGCGGTTACGCGGGCATGGAGGGGATATCGTCCCATTCCTCGGACTCATTATGGCAGTTTGACGCCCCGGCATTTCGTAACAACGCTATAGCCAATCTGTACCTTTCCGGCGTGGCGCGCTGCACGTTGACCGAAACCCTCAGCGTCAAGGCGCAGGCCAGCGGTGAGTACGCTATCCAGGCACGTCAGCCGGGAGTTCTGGAGGATCAACGCCGCCAGGGGCTGGGCATACTCAACGAGGCTACTGCCAGTTGGGCGGTCAGCGACAGTGGGTACATCGATGCCGGTAAGGTACGTAAAACCAGTGGTTATCTGTTCTCGGTTGCGCCGCTCGACCTGCTGCGCAATATCAGCAGCAATATGCGTAGCGTACGAGTGTTTGGCCTGGGGGAGCGCGGGCGCAACTTCTACGATGAAGGGGCGTATGGCATCAGCAGCTCATGGTACCGCAACGAAGGGACCTTTACGTTAGCGGCCTTTCCGCGCCTCAAGCGCAACAACCAGCGTCAGGAAGCCGCTTCGGAATGGGACGCGATCCTGCGTACCAACAGTACCGACAGATACTATGCCAGTTACACTGCGACCGGTCTGAAGGCGTTCAACCCGACTTTTTCGCTACTGGCTGGCGATCGGAAAACCGTGGCGTTAGGTACTAGTGGCAACCTGACGGATATGCTGATCCTCAGCGTTGAGGGGGCGATTTCCCATGGGCAGACCTGGCGCCATCTGGACATGGCTTGCGCACGTGCCATGCGCCAACTTGCCAATGTGCAGGAGCCGTACAAAATGCGCGCCAATGGTGTGCAAGCGGATATCGGCGTTGGCCTGCGTTACACCACTGGCGACCAAAGCGAATACGGCGCGGAATATTATGGTCAGAGCCAGGGCTACAGCCGCAGTGAGTGGCAGGACAACGTCGACACCATTCGCTTCGTTAATGGGGGTTACGGGCAGTCATTGCCACCGCTACCGCCATCGTTCATGGCGGATATCCGTAACGGCTATCAGCAGTACTCCCGCATGATGGCGGCAGAAACCGATAACGTCGGGCGCGGCGGCGACCTGCTCGGCAAACACTACCTCACCCTCTATACGCGCACCAATAAAGAGCAGGTCGGCAGTATCGACTGGTCGGTCTCCGGCATGGTCAACCTGGTGGATGGCAGCAACGTGCTGAATCTGCACCTGAGCACGCCACTCAAAAACAACATTGATGCTTACACCGGCGTTGCCGCCAGCTTCGGCAGTAAAGAGAGTGAATTTGGCACCTTCGGAGAAAAAGGAAATATCTATGCAGGTATGCGAATCAATTGGTAATACACCGTCCGCAACGAACGTCGCGGACGGTTGGATTATGATTTTCCCAGGACAAGGATCCCCGGCGATCGGCATGGGCAGCGATGTCTGTGATGTTTCACCGGGCACCAAGGCGGTGTGGGATTGTGCCAGCGATGTTTCCGGGCTGGATGTACGCAAGCTATGCCAGAAAGGGCCGATGACACGCCTGACCAAAACCCTTTATCAGCAGTTGGCCGTCACCACCGTTAACACCGCCATGCTGACGTTGTTACGCGAACGGACTCCCGTGTTGGAAAGCGGTTATGCCGGGCATAGCGCAGGTGAATACACCGCGCTGTATGCCGCCGGGGTGATGGATCTGGAAACGCTGTTCCGCGCGATCACACTGCGCGCGACCATCATGCAAAACCTGGCCGAACAGCGCAAAGGGGCGATGTATGTGGTCAAACCCTACAGCCATGATGCGCTGCGCGAGCAGATCGACAATCTTGGGTTGGGAACCGTACTCAACGTGTGCTGTGACAACGGGCATCAACAGCAAGTGGTAGGAGGGGAACTGACAGCAGTTAAAACCCTGGTTAATCATCTGGCGCGCCATGGGGTAAATACTATCAAGTTGGGCGTCAATGGCGCCTGGCATACACCGTTGATGCATGATGGAGTGGCACAGATGCGCCAGGCATTGGCCGACCTGCCATTTTCTGCGCCGGTTTGCCCGCTGATCATGAACAGCAGTGGCAAGGCGGAATATAGCGTTGCGCAGATCAAGGAAAACCTGGCGTTGCACCTTATCCATACCGTGCGCTGGCGTGAAAGTATGGATCGGTGGGCCCAGATGGGACATCGACGCTACCTGGAGATCAGCAACAAGAAAATCCTCAGCCACCTGTTGGCGGAGCACTACGGGGCTGTCGAGGATTACCATATCCAACACTATTACCATATCGTTGGCAGCAGCGTTAAGCATGCGGGATAAGGGCGATATGATGCCAATATTGACTACTTTCAGCCAAAGATACATGCGAGGAGCCGTGATCCCCGTGGTGTTGGTCTCCGCTATTCTGACCTCGTCATTGATCCGCAACGTCATTGACATTACTCTGCCGGAGATGATTGCCGGATTGGGGGCGATCTGTCTGTCGATTGTCTGGAGCATGATGCGCGATGGTCAAGGTTACTGGGCGTACAGCGTATTTACCTTGCGGGTGTTTAAAAACCCGCAAGCGGTCGCGGGCCAGTATAAAGAGCGTAAAACAGCAGGGATGGCGAAATTGCTGTACCAGCCTGGCTGGGCTTCTTTGGTCATACTGTGCCTGGCGGCGGCACTGAGCGGACTGATATGGCTGTGCGCCCCAGACTGGCATTATCCCTTGATTGTGCTGCTTGGTGTCTTGGTGCTGCCAGCCTTGATGGTGGTTCAGTTAGGCAAATCAGCGCCGTTCAATATCCTGCTGGCCTTGAAGTCCTACAGTGAGCCCGAAAGCTATCGCCCTCGGCAGCGCCGTTTGCCAAGATTGGTGGCCGAAGATTTGCTATTGAATCTGCTAACCAATTTCGCCCTGGTCTTGCCGATTGCCCGTAAGCCCGCATTTAGCCTGGTTCCCGGCTATGCCGATCCTGCTTTTATCGTCGCGTTTATGATCCTGGTGGGGGCGGTGACGCTGTTTATGCTGGCGTTTGCCAGCCGGACACGACGTTATGTGCTGTTTGGGGAGTTACTCAATGGCACGCTGGACGCCCACTCTGTGCCTGCTGCTCCCTGGGCGTTCACCGGCAAGCTGACGCGTTGGCAACGTGGTCTGCTCTGGCTGCTGGCTTCGCAGCTGTGGGCTATTGCGATCTGCCTGGTGTTTGCGGCATTGCAGAACACTGCGCAATTTATCCCGCTATACCTTTGTGCATTGTTGCCGTTGCTGGTCGTTTACTGTGCGGAACGCTATCAGACCTTGTATAACAACTACAATGACGCGCTGGAAATGCACAAACGCCATCAGGTGTATGCCAATAACGATGCCAAAACGATGAAGTAATTCATGGGGGGCTTCTGGCGCCCCCCATGTGACTAGGGAAGTCTGCGGTTATTGGATATTGAAGAAGCCAACGCGCAACAGCACTTCAGCGACCACAATCAACCCGCTGCCTAAGGTAAGCAACCGCTTGTTGATGCGTTGGGAACGCCAGCAGAATGCCAGTGCGCACCAGTTTTAAACTCATTGTTGAAAGTGGTATGATGATAACCATTACTTGATGTGGAGAATGAGTAGAATGGATACTACCGAAGAACTCAATGGCACGTATTACTATCACGGAATAGACAATGTCACCGCTCAAGAATTGTTTTGGATAATTTTTGTAGAAGAGTTTGCCAAGCATGAAGGGCTTACCATAGAAAGCGCGGCGATGATCATCATTGGCTGGCCTCTGATACCAAAACAAAAAGGGTTAGGGAAATCAACCTGGGGGACAAGCATAGCCTCTATAGCCTCTCGAAGGATCTTTAAAGATATGCGTTTTGCTGGACAAGTAGAAACGCCTGTCGGTTTTATGAAAACCCGTATGACCAGCAAGATCGGGACAGCCGTAGGGCGATATGCCCCCTATGTGGGTTACGCACAGGCGATGATCGTTTTTAGCATCATAGCTAAAGAAACACGGAATAAATACAATCTGATTGCACGACCTGAACACCGTATTGAATGGACGCCTTTCTAATGGTCGATGAAAACGAAATCCTAACATACCTCACTGAAAAATATAGTCTGCATAAAAAGCCCGTCCTTAAAGAATGGACTTTTCAAGAGCACTTTAATTTTGTTCAGGAAGAGTTAGAGGAAATGCTCGTTGACCTGTTCACACGTTACAAGATATCGCATGATAACTTTGATTTGGATGAATACTTTGAACCGGAATGGCCTGTATGGTTGTGGTGGAAGAAGCTACAACGAAGAGTATACAAACCACTCACGGTCAATATGTTCATAGAATCCGCAAAAGCGGGAAAATGGCTGTATCAATAAGAGATTCACTGCCCCCTGTCTTATCATACAGCCTATACGATTATGTTATAGACACGGTTTATGCCGTTAACGCTTAAAAGACCCTATCATCCCAAATGCTATAACCAGACGTACCGGCCATCCGGTGATTCCAGGAAATGGATTTATATTTAAGGACGATCTTCTCATGCGGCATCATATCATTATCATTTATGGAATGCGGATAGATACATGTAATATCGACAATGCTGGCTTCCGTCAGTTTAATTTCGTAGTAAAGCTCTAACTGTCCTGTCGTATTTATTCTGTAAAAATAAAATATCGCTTCTATAAGCTCATTGTCAGAAATTGCCATCGCTAACAGGGGCGAGGACTTATCAATAGGTTTAATAAAGTGAATAGGATGATGCTGTACGTTCTGCTCACGCGTGATACTATGATCTAACTCTAATACTTGTGCTTGGTCTTCATGACCTGTCTGGGTTCTGTTACCAATAGAGTCGAATGATGAACATCCGGCGGAAATCAAACCTTGTTTTTTTCCTTTAAGACTCACATAAATCAGGCTAGACATAGTATTTCCTTATATAAGTAGAGATCACTTTATTACAACCCTGTCGGAACTTTAATTTCCAACGTGAATTTGTGGTGAACGCCATTACCATCAGAGAACTTCATCTCAGCGTAATGGCCCTCTGTTTCAGCAAACAGTGTAAATATTGATTCCATCATGACTAATAATGCTTCCTCTGGAGCCATGACGCTATCATTAACGATACGCCTGAGTTGTTGATCTAACTGACTCACAAACTCATCTTTTAACTCGTTATTCACTTTATCTAAAAAGCTCTCAGCAATTTCCATATCACTGACTCCATTAGTAATAAAACCAGTAAAATTCGATATCAATGAAAATGTGAGGATATTTTTTCAAGCGTAAGCTTGAGTGTACGCCCATCTGAGACTTTCATTTCAGCGGAGTCGGTTTTCATTATGCCAAACAACGAAATACATCGTTTCATCATTAGCGCCATTTTTTCTTCAGGCGCTAATGGGCTTTCACTCAAACTATGGCTAATTTGTTCTGACAATTCAGCCATGGCCGGGGATTGATGACCGAAAAAAGTCCGTGTTTCTTTCTCTTTGTCCATCTGAGTCACTCCCTTTATTAGGGCGGAAGCCCAAGCTTGAAAAAGTGTACACTAAGTATGCTTTTTTAACAATATTGCCAAGATTAGCACAGTGGGACCCACCCTTGTCATCAGTAATACAGATTAACTATAAACAACTGGGGTTGTCTATAAAAATGCATGCGTAGTAGTTTCTGTTATTCAAAATTAAAATATCAGCCCATTGTTTCATTATAAAAATGAATGTTATTGACGCTTTTATCTATGCCTGATGGGGGGAGGGTAAAAATGTGAAAAAAGACGTTGCTATTTTACTTGACGGCGGCAGGGGATGCCCTGAGCCAAACGGAGCACAAATCCCGGTGGACAGAGGCTGCGAAAAAGCGACAATAAGCGGGTTAACTTAATCAAAGGACATGAAGTAATGCATACACTTGACGCTATTGAGCAACGCCGCGCGACCAAACAGTTCGATACCCAGCATGTAATGACGCTGGATGAGAAGAAGGCGCTGCTCAATATTGCCCTGCAAAACACCCCTAGTGCTTTCAACCTGCAGCATTGGCGCCCGTTGTTGATCGAAGATCGTGCCCAGCGTGAGCATATCCGCGAGGTGGCCTGGGGCCAGGCGCAGGTGACTGATGCCTCGATGCTGGTTGTGCTGTGTGGCGATCTGTCCAGTTGGGAATCCCAGGTGAAAAACATCTGGCGTGAAGCGGCGGAACCGGTGCAACAGTTTATGTTGCCTGCTGTCGACCAATATTACCGTGGTAAGGCTCAGGTACAGCGTGATGAAGTGATGCGCAGCAGCGGCCTGTTTGCTCAGACGTTGATGCTGGCAGCCAAGGCTCAGGGTTATGACTCTTGCCCAATGGACGGCTTTGATTTTGACGCCGTGGGCAAAATCATCAATAAGCCAGAGCACTACCAGATTGCGCTGATGGTGGCGATTGGCAAGGGCATCGGCCAACCTTATCCGCGCATTGGTAAGTTGCCGGTTGATGAGATTGTGCAGATCGACCGTTTTTAATTGAATTGCCTCTCTCCCCGAAGGGAGAGAGGTTGCTGAACTAACCCATCCCCTGAAGAATTTTTCCCAAACGTTCACGCTGTTGTTCACTCAGCGCTTGCCCACCGCCGTGGCCCGCATTCTCTGTGATTAATTGATATAACCCCACCAGCCAATCGTATATATACAGCGCCGTGTTATTGATCGGCTCGACAGGTAATGCGGTCATGCGTAGCTCGGCGCTCTGGCTGGGTTTGGTAAAGATCTTATGGCCGCGATTAATGCGGCTTTCTGGCCGTTGCGCCTGCGGACGCAGCTGGAAGCCAAGCCAGGCAACAAAATCCCCCAGCACCGTCAAGGTACCGGCGATTTGCCGCTCGACGTGATTTTCCCTGCTGTGGCCCACGAGTCCCGGTTCGGCCAAGGCATTCCCTAAGCGTTGCCAGATACCCAGCCGGAAACTGGCGGTGATCAACTCATCGGCCAGCGTGGTCAAGGTGGCTGTTTCAACCGCCAGCAGGTCGATTAACGCACGATGATCGGCCAGATTACGCAGTTGGGTGATCCATAGCTGTTGCACCTGCAAAACCACGTTAGCACCAGACTCCAGCGGAGATGCCGCTACAGGTTGCTCGTCAAACAGATCTAGCTCGATCGCCAAAGGATCGTCGTTATGTGGGCGATCTTGCTGCTGCTGGCAAAAGAGAGGCAGTAGGACGTTGCGGTCTGGCAACAGGTGCTCCAGCAGTTCGCCATGCAGCGTGGTGCGGCCCTGCAACGCTTTTACCGTAGCCTTGGCGAGGGGCGCTTTATCCTCAGTTGCCACGTTGAACCAGCGGCCAAGCAGGTTATGCCGTAACTCTTGCTCATGACGATCGAAATGTTGTTGCAGGCGGTTATGGCGGGCTGCGACATTCACCGACGTGAGCAGGTAGTCGGTCATACGCCGGACTTCATCTTCATTCATCGCCAGTAGCGTTCCCCAAACCTCGCCGGGTTGGCCAACGTACCGTTGTATGGCTTGGTCAAAATGGGCCGACGAACGCCGATCGCACGGGGTAAATGCCCAGATCAAATCGGGATGGCCACGGCTATCGGCTTCCTGATGTTGTTGTACCCAATGATCCAGCGCCTGGCCGACCATTGTGGCTTCTTCACGGCAGGCCGCAGCATGGCAGACGATCAAGGCTTGCATAGCCTGTTGGTCGCTATAACGTTGCAGCAGCGTGAGGCTCTTGGCCTGCTGCAGACTCTCGTCGTCTGCCCTATAGGCAGGTAGATCCAGATAATCGGTTGACGCAAAGCCGCTATGGACCGGGTGGCTCTGTAAAGGGATCAACAACTCTGCGGTCAATAATCTGAGGTCTGCCGAGGGCATCGTCATCATACCGTTATCGAGTTTGAGCTGAACCTTGTCATCGGTCTCTTCCAGGCTTGCTGGCATCAGGATGCCATAGCTGGGCTGCTGATTTTCATCCGTCAGCAGGCTGAGCGGAGCCCGTACGCTTGATGCGCCCTCCAGTTGATCCAAGCGGTAAGCCAGACGGCGATAACATGCGGTTAATGCCGGTTCTTTCCCCCATAGCGGAGCAAACAGCTGCGCCCGGTCGTCAACGGACAGATAGGGAGCGATAGCCAAGGCGTTTGGCCAGTATTCGCTGTCCCAACGATGTTGTAACTGTGGGTCGTCGCTGCGCAAGCTATCCCAGAGGGTAACGATATCATCGGCACCGATACCTGGCACTGCCTGAGGTTGGCAACGTTTTGTCAAAGAGGCGATGAGCTCTTCGACCTCTGTTTTTTCTATTGTCTGTTGCGTATGGCTGCTACGCGCCAACATCCACACTAACTCTACCGACGTCAGCAACTGAAGCTGCACCGGATAATCAGGATCTTGTTGAGGTACGGCGTGGCTAAAGCGGATCGCTATCCCTACGGCGGAGTGTCCCGGACGAATATGCGTCAGGTAATCCAGCGTTTTACCGGCGAAGGTAGTCGCCAGGCAGTCTGGCTCGGCCGTAGCTAGCGAGGCGATAAGATGATGTTTTGCCGCTTGCGAACGGCCATAAAAGCCCAGTGCTCCGCGTTGAGTAGCAGCAACCGCCAGCCGTTGAAGCCGGATGCGGCAACGGTGTAGATTAAGCATCAAGGTAGGCGCTTCCAGTGCGAAACGGGGCGTCTGTAGGCGGGTATTATCCGCCCAGGCCAGCGCCTGAGCGATACCTTGATTTAATAACGGCCAGCGCTGGCTAAGCGGGGAGATTGGGGAAATGGCTGACTTCATGCAAAAACGCTCCCGCTGTCGATCCAATAGTGGGTAGCCCCGGTGGCACTGTCGATCAGCGTATTCAATTTGAGTTGCAGATGTTCGGTGGGCACCGGGCTACCGTCTTCCAGTTCGGCGCTAGTGATGCTCCAGCGAGCGGGAAAGTCCGGCTGCGGAGCAATTTTAACCCGTAACAGGTTATCGCCAGCCAGGTTACGCGCCAGCTGCGGATCGATAATCGTCAGGGTAAACAGCGGGGCGGCGGGCCAGTGTTCGTTATCTAACTGGCGGAATCCCAGGCACAACGCACCGTTGAGGGCAAAGCTGACGTTGCTGTCCAAACCGCCATCCGGTGTATCCAGATCGAGCTCGGCATAGAAAACCTGATTGGCAGGCAAGCGGTTATCCGCATCCAGGCGGCCCAGATAACGCACGGTTGAATAAGGGCGGAAATCGGCCGCCTTAAAGTAAACGCCTGGTAAACGCAATTCCAGCGCTAACAGGCACAGCATGGCACCGACCGCCGCAGTGGATTTGGGATTATCGATCCGCCCTTGCTGGCTGAAAGGATACCAGCCGCTGGTGTGATAACCATCCAGCGAAACGATGCGGTTGATCGGCACCGGCTGTAGCTGCCGGAACAGGGCCTGAATGCCGGGGAAACGGGAAGGGCGGCCAGTGAGCAGCAGCACGTCGCAGTTGTGCAGGGCGATCACCTCGGTCAACAACCGCAGATTGCGGGTAAGCGCCATGCGCGGTGCCAGGAATTCACCATGCAAGTGGCTCAGCCGTAGAATGAGCGGCGTCTGCAAAACATCGAAAAGTTCCGCTTCTGCCGGTAAACCGCGTTGTACCGCAGCATTGATATATTTCAATACGTTATCGGTAGGCCTTTGCGTTAACAGTTCGCCCAGCACGGCGTCGATCTCGCTGCGAGTCTGCACCGGGGTGAAGCTTTCATAACGTTCCAGGATCGCTTGAGCGAGCGGGATGAAAAGTTGCAGTGTCACTTGTTGCTGTAGCACTGGGCTCTCGTCCTGGCCAAACAGTTCTGCCATCAGGGCTGTCGGTTCCGCCACGCCGACGCGTTTGAACTCGGCCTGTAGGGCGGGCAGCAGATACAGGCGGATCACTTCCAGCAGAATGTCATCGCCCGCCACCTTGAACCCTTCGCGGAATAACAGATGCGGGGTCACCTTGACGTTATTGCCAGCCGTCTCTTCCAGACGGTACTGGGTGATCGCCAAATCGGTGGTGCCGCCGCCGATATCCACCGAAGCAATACGCAGCGTTTTCCCCGGTTCAGCGGAGTCCGGACGTGCCATGGCGCTAAAGAACGCCTCAGCCTGACCCGCGAAGTTGACCTGGATTTCGTTATACAGATAGACCATCTGGCCGCAGGTGGCCTCATCCCACTCCATCTGCACGGCGGGGACCGGCACCGAACTGGCTATGCCGTTCAAGTCTTCATCTGCCGAATGCCAACCCATGCCTTGCCACACTAGCGCGATCGCCTCATGCATCCGCTGACGGAAGATTTCACGTTCCGGTACCGGCATGGCGGAAGGCAGGGTCAGTATGATATTACGCAAACGGCGAGGTGCTGCGCCGTCACGCAAAGAGAGCCGCTGGGCCACGCTGTTGATCTGCATCAGCGCCTGGGCCAACAATTCGCTCAACATCAAGGCCATCAGCGAACTGCGGCTGTAGTTTGGGGTGAAAACCGGCAGGCGTTCTTCCGGTGGCAGGCTGGATAACGGCTGGCCTTGGTCATTGATCAACTGAGCCAATGGCGTCGCGATAGCAGGCGGCTCCTGCAGGCAGTGCTCTGCCGTACGGTTGAAGCGCCAGCCAGGGCCGTAACTCTCCTCATCCCATAGATAGCGCCGTGGGCTGGACAGGCCGGTTGATGCCGTATCGCCTTGCCGCTGCTGAGCCAAGCGGCAGGCTTCATGGCCGACTCGGGTCAGGGAAGGCCAGAGAAACGCATCGTCGCGGCCACTTTCAAACGAGTAATTCGCCTTGCCAAAGTTGGCGGGGGCGAACTCCGTGCGGCTGGAAAACAGGCCTTGGTGTAGATAATGCGGTTCGCCGAGATCGCGCAGTTGCAGTTCATAGCTGTGTTTCAAGCCGTTGCGTTCCGCTGGGTGATCTTCTACCAGGATGCCGCAGGTATGGGAGTTGCCGACATCGAGGATCAAATCCACATTCACTGCGGGTTGCTGCACATCGCTACCTAGAGTGATATTAGGTACGCTTAGCTGGCTGGCCAGCAGTTCCAGCAGGTTCAGGTAATGCGCCTGGTATTCAAATTCACGTAGCGAAGCGTTGATGTTGCGCTCCGGGCGCTTCTCCAGGGCGGCGGCCTGTTGGGTGAATGCCTCGCGCAGCCAGCCGTCCACCCAGGTAGCATCGAGGAAATCACCCAGATCCTGGCTATGGTGTGCCAGCGCATAGCTCAGCCCGGTGGCGATATCCTGTTGATTAGGAGCCAACTGTTGGCTTTCATGTCCTGCTGGATAGGTTTGGGTATCAAATGCCAACGTGATGCGCAGCGTATGTCCTTGCCGGTCCGGCTGCTCCAACCGTCTGATTTGCATACGCGCCCAGTTGTCCGGCCCGCTGAGAAAACTGTTTGGCGGGTTGAAGCGCAAGAACGGCAGCGGTAACCAAACGCGATCAAGCAGCCGCAATGACTGTTCCAGAGGAAAGCTGAATTCCGGACGTACCATTTCGGCCGGTTCGCCGGGGGCCACCGGCAGGAAATAGCGATCCTTGGCCTGATGATAGTTCAGCCGCAGCAGTGGGCCGTTGGCAGTCTGACGGACAAATTTGCCCGGTCGCTCGGCGTCCAACACCGGCGTAAGGGAGAAGTCCAGAAATTGGATCCCGCTGTTGGGTATCAGCGTAACGCGCTGCGGATATGCGATGGGGGTCGCCAACATTATTTACTCTCGCGCTTGATCGTCATAGGGAATACCGTTTCGTTGTTGCCATAACGCCCGCTGCATTCTGCGGCGGCGCCAGCTTCACCTTGCTTACACACCAGTTCCGGCATTTGATAACGGGAACCGTCGCTGCAACGGGCCTTGGTACGGCTGTTGATCACCAGATTGCCGGACTGCATCAGGCCGGCGTTGACCTCGACCCGGCAGGTGACTTTGTCACCCTGTACGATCCTGGCGGTGCCCTTGCCACGGCTAAACTGATATAGCAGGCTCGGCGGTTTGCCGGTCAGCGGATCCTTGATCGCCAAGGTGACGCGCCATTTGCCGTTGAGGAAAGCGGTAGAACCGACCTTTACCGCTTCGGCGGGTAACGTCAGCGCCAGTTTATCGACCACTACCGGCGTGAGGACCGGCGGAGGAAGCACCTCCGCATAGCCTAATGGCAACTGTAGAGCGGCCGCAGTAACAACCGGCTTGGGTTGTACCTTGGCTGGCTCAACCGTTTTTATGGCTGGCTGAGGGGTTGGTTTAGGGAGCAACAACCAAATCGCGGCGGCCAGAATGAAAACAGCAGGCAGTAGCAGCAGCCACCAGGCATGGTGAGGCTTGTCATCCGCCGTGGTTGGCAGAGGTGCGGGCGGCTGCGGTTCAGCAATGGGCTCAGCAATGGGTTCAATAATTGGCGGGGCGATGGGGGGCGCAGGGCGATCTTTCGGGCGCAGGCAATCCAAAGGCGCGTTGCTGATCTTGCCATCGGCTTTCACGCAGCCCCAGAAGGTGATCACCGGTTTGCCATCCACCAGGAAAACGGCGTTCTGATCCGGGAACTGCATGGCCTTGCTGAGCAGCGTCGCAAACATTTGCAAGTTGGCTTTACCGCTGTGGCGAGCGCGTAGACTGATGGCTTCTGCGGTGGTCTGGAAATGTTCCAGCAGCGGCAAGGCAGCCGCTCGGGCGTCGTCATCAGCCGCCAGCCAAGAGATCGCCCGCCCAGCAATGGGCGCATACCAGTCAATACGATCGCCTTGCGCGTTGGGGATCGGGATCGCCAGGCAATCCGCTACGGCTGACTGTTGCTGAAGGCGCAACGCCTCACGCAACTGCGACGCCAACGCATAAACAGGTTGTCCATTTTCGCCCAATGTAAGAACGTCATCTAGATTGCCACTGCGTAAAAAGGGTTTTGCCACACCGGATGCCTTGCTTTTAAGCCTAAACGGCTAGTTTAGGTGGCGATAGCCTAATCAAACGTCTGAAAACAGGGGCAAAGTGGCATCTGTTTTGTGCATCGGATTGCCAGCGGTGGCGAACGATATTATCCTGCAACTAGCTGTCTTGCTTTCCCGAGAAAGACCTTGAGTTTAATTGGAGTGGATGTAGCGATGAAAACGCCAGAGATACCTGCGAATGAAGTACAGCGATTGAAGGCTCTGCGTTCCCTGCATCTGTTGGACACTCTGCCAGAAGAGCGCTTCGATCGGGTGACACGCATGGCCCGCCGGCTGTTCGGTGTCCCCATTGCCTTGGTGAGTCTGGTCGACGAAAACCGCCAATGGTTCAAGTCCAACTGTGGGCTGGGAGCGGCTACGGAAACGCCAAGAGATATTTCGTTGTGTGGTCACGCCATTCTGGGTAACGATATTTTGTTCATTCCCGATACGCTGCAGGACGATCGCTTTGCGGATAATCCTCTGGTCAAAGACTCGCCACACATCCGTTTCTACGCCGGTTGTCCACTGAGCTACTCCGGCGATCTGAAGATGGGGACCCTGTGCCTGATCGACGATAAACCCCGGCAGTTTGATGCCGAAGATGCGGTGGCGCTGCGCGATCTGGCCTCGATGGTCGAAGATGAGCTACGTGCCTTTCAGGCATCAACTTCTGACGAACTGACGCAAATATCCAATCGCCGTGGCTTTATCTCCCTGGCAGGTCATATGCTGCAACATTGTCAGATGAAAGGGGTTAAGGCCAGCCTGATATTTATCGACCTCGATAAATTCAAATTGATTAACGACACTTTCGGCCATGGGGAAGGTGACCGGGCGTTAATCTATTTTTCCGAGCTGATGAAACGGGTGTTTGGCTATTTTGACGTGATAGCCCGTTTGGGCGGTGACGAGTTTGTCGCGCTGATGGGCAGCCGTAGCAAAAGCGAAGCCGAACAGGGGATTTTAGCCCTGCAACGCTACGTGGATGAACATAATGCCTCGCAGATCACCCCTTACCAACTGGCGTTCTCCTATGGCATCGTCGAGTTTGATCCCGCCACGCCCCATAGCTTGGAAACCTTGCTGGCAGAAGGGGACTCCACCATGTACCGGATCAAGAAATCCAAGTGTATGCGGAGTTAATCGGCAAGTTATTCGCCGCACCAAAATGATGTACAGACCGCAGACAGGGGAGACAGATGTTCAAGGACATGGTGAACACTTTTCTTGCGAGATGAAAAGCCCAGACTCGGTACGTACAGCGACATGCGGCGAGAGCCCAGCCCGCAAAACCGATGCCTATGGGGCATCCAAACACTCTACTCTGTAGATCTCAGAAATCACCTTCATCGTTGCGTCTTCGATCGTTCCTTCATTTCGGCATAAAAACCAGCCGTTATCTGCAATTTCTCGCTCGAACGCCTTGGTACAAGCGACATGATCTTCCAGCTTATAAATCACAGTACTACTTAGCCCACGCGGTCGGGCCGCGGCCCTTGCCCATGAAATATCAGCCGCAGTAACAACCCCGACATGCAGGTCTGGTGTTCGCACGTTTCGTTCAATGTTAAGCTGTAAAATCTCTGCAAATGGAACCATCCGGCGAAACGCCGCATCCGATGGGTACCAGCGATCCATCAAGATAATGCTGTCCGGTGGCTGTTTAGTCAGGACTTGCTGGGAAATCCAGGCACGGCTATCAGCAAAGCGCTCACAAACCTCCAATTCTAAATCCAGGGTGGGATTTCTGGCGAGCTTGTTAACGAGGGCCATTGTTTCCCTCCTGTAGGGATCGCTTTTTTTCTCGCAAAGTCGGATCACCTTCTTGTTGTCTGCCCTTAGTACTTTCGTAATGGCCTCCAAAAGTGTGGTTTTACCGGCTCCCTTGGGCCCATCCAGAGAAATAAATAGCTGACGACTCATTCTTTAAATGACGATGGATATACGGTTTTTGTAAAGCTTGAATCTGGCAAAAGCATCTTACATTCCTTCGTATGAATAACGCGCCTCTTCTCGTTCGTCGGAGCCGCCTGGCGCGTCAGCGCGAACCGAATA
The DNA here is from genome assembly GCF_019968685.1 of Serratia sp. JSRIV006. Lineage (NCBI taxonomy): Bacteria > Pseudomonadati > Pseudomonadota > Gammaproteobacteria > Enterobacterales > Yersiniaceae > Serratia > Serratia sp. JSRIV006. The sequence goes on along the minus strand of NZ_CP074137.1, from coordinate 2,872,237 downwards.
GAGGGCTCTTATAAACAGACACTGAAGAACCTTCTGGCAATGATTTTAACTCACGGGTCTAAAACCCAGGATTACAGCCGTTTTATGGTCATTGCCCATATGTTGTGACCTGTGCGGTGTAGTTTAAGGGATCCGCTTAGAAAACGGAAAACATCCCACGTTAAGCCTGTTTTTAAGCCGATAGGCGTTGACGGGCCGCTATGAGCGAACAGCGGACGCTTGTACTTTTGCCCTCCCCATAAACTGACAACATAATGGCGGCATTTCATTCTTGCTAATGATCATTTGCCCGTTGACCCAACAGAAGTTGGATCACCGGGAGATTCTTGGTTTTCTTGTAGATCAGGTAAGGTTTTGTTCTTCTGATGGAATGTGTGCTGAAAAGCGAATCTTCGAGACCAAGCTTTGCTATCCATCCATGAAAAATACGGCTGTATTGTCGGGTTGAGATATGTTGGCAAGAACCGACCCGTGATTGGAACAAGTAGTCTTTACTGTGCAAATTGCCTAGCTTAATCAATGCTGCAACTGCTTCTCTTGTCCCTTTGGTTAACTCAAACTGGACAGGGCTACCGGTCTTTTGTTGTAACACCGTTGCTCTGCTTGAAACAGAACCGCTATATGCAACATCCGATACTTTAAGCTTAACCAGATCGCAGCCCCGAAGCTTACTATCCAAAGCCATGTTGAACAGAGCCAAATCGCGCGTTTTACCTTCCAGCTCAAGTCTGATGCGGATCCCCCAGATTTGGGATATCTGAAGCGGCTTTTTTTGGCCGATGATACGATTTTTGTTCCACGGTGACGTGTTCATAATCAAACCTCCTGAGGTGTGGGAGATTTGATTATGGCTGTCCCTCGAGAGCGAATTGCTACCTTTGACAGTTGTCCCCACTCTAAAGCCCTGAGCTACTGAAAATAGGGGAATGGTGGACGACCTTGATCATGATATCCTATTCTAGGAATAGCTATCGCAAGCAGTGTGCTCCCTGTGGTCGCGGGACACACAAAACGCTGCGCTTATTTGGTCGGCCCTGTTGCCGGTGTTATAACTCTGAAGAGGAATCTATGATCCAATATTTTTCTGAAAAAAATACCCTTGAGAATAGAGCATTACAAATATGGCAAATTCTTATCGGATTCGCTTATGAGCGTAAGATAACTACATATGGAGAGATTGCTGATATTCTTGGTTATAAAGGTGCAGGTACAATGGATCGTCAACTAGGTCATATTCTTCACTTTTGTGCTCAAAACAAATTACCACCATTAAGTGTATTGGTTGTAAATTCTGAGACAGGATTGCCTGGAGATGGGTTTGATACGATGGGTGATTTACATAAACAGAGAGAAAAAGTATTTAATTTTCACTGGTTTGATATTATTCCACCAACGCCAACTGAGTTGGCTTCAGCGTGGAAAATAGCAGAACAAAATGGCTTTCGTGTCCAGTTATAATAACCCAATGCAATTGACGGTAATGCTCCCAACCTACTGATTAGCTGTGTCATGTTAGATTTAAGCTGACAGGTTTAGTAGATAGAACACCATCAAACCTGACAGTCTGGTGTGAGCGAAGTAGACTTTCTGGCATATGGTGATTGTCGTCATATGCCAGGGAAAATATGATTGTTAAAGGTTGTGGAGGTATCAACCTGGAGCTATAGATGGCGGATTTTCATAGCTCAATGGACATATCCATGCAGCGTAGATCTGTTTGAGCATGTCTTGATGGACATGTACTTTGCTTAATCCTACCCATCGTAGTTACCTCAAATCATCTCTGGGAAGATCGGCGGTATTTCAATCAGTTGCTTTTCTTGGGAGTTGGCATCGATCAGCGCAAACGCCGCCTGCAACATCTTGTTGACGTCCTGCTTCACCATCACGATGTCATGGCCTAACAGCAGTACGAAAGGGTCCCAGTCAAAGCAGCCCATCACTGGCTGCTTATCACCGCGATAGCCAGACGCCACCAACCAGCGCATCACGCCTTCGAGCGAGATCGTCGAGTTGACGAATAGCCCGGTTTGCAGATCGCCGCCTTGAGCCATAAAGGTCTTCATCGCCAGTTCGGCCTTGTCTGGGGAATAGCCGCAGGCCAACAGGTTCTCTTCGATGACCTCAACGCCTAACTGCCGGTGGGCATCTCTGAAGCCGCGCAGGCGTTCCGTGGTGTTATGGTCAACCCCGCGCCCGCCAACAAAGATCAGTGGCTTGAGGTAGCCCAGCCGTTTTTCACAGTTGGCCAGAATTCGTAACGTCAGCTCTTTGGCACCGGCATAGTTATCGGTGATCACCGAAGGGGCGAGGGTGCCTGGCAGATCGAGATTCAACGTTGAAATACCGGAAGCAGCGCAGATCTCGGTGATATTGTCGGGGGCGGTGGCACCGGTGGAGATGATCCAGTCAACCTGATAGGAAAGCATGGTGCGCGCCGCTTCGATTTCCAGTTCAGGATCGCGGCTGGTGCAGGTAATCACCGGGAACAGGCCGCGTTCACGGGCCATCGATTCGAATAGCTCGACGATCGAACCGAAATAACGGTTGTCATACTTGGGGACGATCATGCCGATCATGGTTGATTTACGGCGGCGCAGCAGGCTGGCCTGCTGATTGACGGTATAGCCTTGTTCTTCGGCCAGGCGCAGGATTTTATCTGCCAGTTGGGCGCCAATGCGGCGCTTTTTCCAACTGCCATTGAGCACGGCGCTGACCGCACTTGAGGAGGCTCCGGCTAGTTCGGCCAGATCGTAAATCGTCGTTTTTTTTGCTTTGAACCCAGTCACAAATTTCGCTCCCCAATTTTCTATATCTTGACAGTAAAAATAAAAAGTAGCAATTATGCTCAATCGATTGAGCGTCGTGAGCAAAGAGTATGACACGGTGCGTAAACGTCCCCTCACCCCAACCCTCTCCCACAGGGAGAGGGGGCTGGCACGGCGTTAAGGTCAGGTGCGGAAGTGCGTTTCCAACCCTTGCAAATATCAGGCTGGGTCAGGAAAAGGGGTACGTTTTAGCCCTTGCGATTTAGGTGCTGAAGTTAGGCTCGATAGATAATCCGTGGCACGTTCGGTTCCCACAGGGAGAGTGGGCGGTACGGCGTTGAGGTCAACGGCGGTGGTGCGTTTCCAACCCTTGCAAAGATAAAGCCGGGTAAGGAAAAGGTACGTTATAGCTCTTGGTACGTTATAGCTCTTGCGAGTTCGGTGCTGAAATCAGGCACGGGAGCAAATCCGTGGCACGTTCGGTTCCCACAGGGAGAGTGGGCGGTACGGCGTTGAGGTCAGCGGCTGTGGTGCGTTTCCAACACTTGCAAATATCAGGCTGGGTCAGGAAAAGGGGTACGTTTTAGCCCTTGCGAATTCGGTGCTGAAGTTAGGCTCGATAGCTAATCCGTGGCACGCTCGGTTCCCTCTCCCTTTGGGAGAGGGTTAGGGTGAGGGGCAATATTGACAGCCAAATTTCTTAACTCGATGAACTCACACGCGGTGACTTCGTCGTGAAAATTTGATCTCTTGTTTAATAAAGGAACCCAACCATGACAGATTTCACCCAATTGAATTTCTCCCTCAAAGGTAAGGTCGCGGCGATCACCGGCGCGGCCTCGGGTATCGGCCTGGAGTGTGCGCGTATTTTCCTGCAGGCCGGGGCTAAAGTGGTGCTGATCGACCGTGACCAGGAAAAGCTGCAACGCCTGACCGATGAACTTGGCGAAAACGCGTATCCACTGGTCATCGATTTGCTCAACCCGCAGCAGGTTTCCGGCATGCTGCCCGGTATTTTAGCGGCGGCCGGGCGACTCGATATTTTTCACGCCAATGCCGGCGCCTATATTGGCGGCCCGGTGGCAGAAGGGGATCCGGACGTTTGGGATCGCGTGCTTAATCTCAATATTAACGCCGCGTTCCGTTCTGTGCAGGCAGTGCTGCCGCATCTGATCGAGCAAAAGTCTGGCGATATTCTGTTTACCAGTTCGATTGCCGGGGTCGTCCCGGTGATCTGGGAACCGATTTATACCGCCTCAAAATTTGCCGTTCAGGCATTTGTGCACTCCACACGCCGACAGGTGTCCCAATATGGTGTGCGGGTTGGCGCCGTGTTGCCGGGGCCGGTGGTTACCGCGCTGTTGGACGATTGGCCAAAAGCCAAGATGGAAGAGGCTCTGGCCAACGGCAGCCTGATGCAGCCAAGGGAAGTGGCCGAAGCGGTATTGTTTATGGTAACGCGCTCGAAGCATGTCACCGTACGTGATCTGGTGATCCTGCCAAATAGCGTCGATCTCTGATAGGTGAAAATGATGAACAATCAACAGCAGGTCGTTATTGGTGTCGATGTGGGTTCAGGCAGCGCACGGGCAGGGGTTTTTGATCTCTCGGGTACCATGTTGGCGCATGCCAGCCAAGAGATCACCCTGTTCCGCGGTCCGGAAAATTATGTTGAACAATCCAGCCGTGAGATATGGCAAGCGGTGTGTGCCAGCATCAAGCAGGCGGTTGCCGCATCCGGTATTGCCCCAGACAATGTGGCAGGCATCGGCTTTGATGCCACCTGTTCCCTGGTGGTACTCGATGCAGACGGCAACCCCCTGGCAGTAGGGCCATCTGAAGATCCCGACCGTAACATTATTGTGTGGATGGACCATCGGGCCACGGAGCAGGCCGAGCGGATCAACGCCACCGGACATCCGGTGCTCAACTACGTTGGCGGTAAAATCTCCCCAGAAATGGAAACGCCCAAGCTGCTTTGGCTGAAGGAGAACCGTCGTACGGTCTACGATAGCGCCTGGCAGTTCTTCGATCTGGCCGATTTCCTGACCTGGCGTGCCACTGGGGACTTGGCTCGCTCCGTCTGTACGGTGACCTGCAAATGGACCTATCTGGCCCATGAGAAACGTTGGGATCCGGACTATTTCCGTACCATCGGCCTTGAAGAGTTGGCAGACGAAGCGTTCCGCCGTATTGGGGATCGCATCCAAGAGCCCGGTACGCCTTGTGGCGAAGGCTTGACGACAGAAGCCGCCAAAGAAATGGGATTAGTAGTGGGCACGCCCGTCGCCGTGGGCTTGATTGATGCCCATGCTGGCGGGATTGGTACCGTCGGTGTCGGCGGTGGCGTCACCAATAACCTGGCTTACGTGTTTGGCACGTCGTCCTGCACGATGACAACCACGCAAAACCCGGCCTTTGTTCCAGGCGTTTGGGGGCCATATTACTCTGCAATGGTGCCGGGATATTGGTTGAATGAAGGTGGGCAGAGCGCGGCGGGGGCGGCGATCAAGCAGTTGGTTTCGTTCCACCCCGCGGCACCAGAGGCAACGGAGCAGGCTAAGGCATTGGGTATTTCACTGCCAACCTTGCTGGCCGATTTGGCGCTGACCAAAATGGTTTCTGCGTCGGAAGCGGCAAAACTCGCCAATGGCCTGCATGTGGTTCCCGAGTTCCTTGGCAACCGCGCCCCCTTTGCCGATCCCCATTCCCGTGCCGTGGTTGCCGGGTTGGGTATGGAAAGCAATCTCGATAATCTGGTGGCCCTGTATGTTGCTGGCATTTGCGGGATTGGCTATGGACTCAGGCAAATCCTCGATGCCCAGTCTCAGATGGGCGTCACCGTTGAGCAGATCGTGATCAGCGGCGGGGCTGGCCGTCATCCGTTGGTGCGGCAGTTGCTGGCGGATAGCTGTGGTTGCGCCGTGCTGACAACCAAGGCGGAAGAACCGGTATTGCTGGGGTCGGCTATCCTGGGTGCTGTGGCGGGGAAGGTTGCCGCCTCGGTGGAGCAGGCGATGGCGCAGTTTTCCGAGTTGGATAGCCAATATCAACCGAATGCGGATTTCCACCCGTTGCACGCTAACCGCTATGAGGCCTATAAGCTGTTGCAAAGCGCGGCCAAACGGATCCGTGAGGAGCTGCAATAAGTCTGGAAACTCGAGGGGCGCAGCCATGCTGCGCCCCTACGTATTATCTTCTGCCGCTTCCTTCAGTAACCATTCGCTAAATATTTCCATCGCCGGGGTCATTGCCTTCGATTTTAAATGGGTTAACCAATAACTGCCCATGTTGATTTCGGTAGCAAAAGGGCGCACCAACTGTGCGGTGGCGAGCTCCCGGGCAAACATTTTCGCTGGGGCTAACGCCACACCACCGGAATGGATGGCGCTCTCGATCATCAGACGGGATGAATCAAAGATGGCGCCATTCACTCTCACCGCCTGCAGGCCAGCGGCGGCAAACCAGTTTTCCCACTCTTCAGCACGGTAAGAACGCAGCAAATCCTCCTGCAGCAGATCGGCAGGGGTAACGATCCGCTTAGCCGTAGCGGGGGTACACAACACGGTCAACGGAGCATCAAACAGCATTTCGTTATGGGTTGATGGCCACAAACCGGTACCAAAACGGATGGCGAAATCCAGCCCTTCGGCGGCCAGATTGACGACGTTATTGTTGGTGCGCAACCGCAGTTCGACAAAAGGATGCTCTTGCCTGAACCGATCAAGACGCGGCAACAGCCAGCCCACGGCAAAGGTGCCAACGGCGGCCACGGTGAGCACCTCCTGGAATTGTCCCCCTTCAAACTGCCGGAAGGCTTTTTCAATATGACCAAAGGCGTCGGTTAACACGGCAAACAGCGCCCGTGATTCCTCCGTCATTTCTAAACCACGGGGTAAGCGTTTAAACAGCACCATGCCCAGGCGTTCTTCAAGCAGCCGCACCTGTTGGCTAACGGCGGCCTGGGTAACATAGAGCTCCAGCGCTGCCCGTGTGAAACTCAAATGTCTGGCAGAGGCCTCAAAAGCACGTAGGGCATTCAGGGGAAGATTAGAGCGCATGGGTATTATCCAAAAGATTTTCTTTATGCTAGAGAAAATTCTTGTCGCTTGTCAATAACGGCCTAACAGAGGATATTTCCCGCCATCCGAAAAGAACTCCGCTGCGTTAATCCATTTTATGTGAGGCAAAACATGGTTAGAAATACATTACGTCAAACCACCCTGATGGTCGCTACGGTTATGCCGTTGCTGTTCGGTAGCGCACCGTTATGGGCGCAACCCGCTAATGCCAAGGCCAATATTCAGCAGCAACTGTCTGACCTGGAGAAAAACTCCGGTGGCCGCCTGGGCGTGGCGCTGATCGATACCGCCGATAATTCGCAGATCCTGTATCGTGGGGATGAACGTTTTCCCATGTGCAGCACCAGCAAGGTGATGGCAGTGTCGGCGTTGTTAAAACAGAGCGAGACGGATAAAAATCTTTTGGCTAAGCGGATGGAGATCAAACAATCCGATCTGGTCAACTACAACCCGATCGCCGAAAAACACCTGGATACCGGGATGACCCTGGCCGAGTTCAGCGCCGCCACTATCCAGTACAGTGACAACACGGCGATGAACAAGATCCTTGAGCATCTTGGCGGCCCGGCAAAAGTGACAGAATTTGCGCGTACTATCGGCGATAAAACCTTCCGTCTCGATCGTACCGAACCCACTTTAAATACCGCCATCCCGGGTGATAAGCGTGACACCACCTCGCCGCAGGCGATGGCAATAAGCCTGCAAAACCTGACCTTGGGCAAAGCGCTTGCTGAACCACAGCGTGCTCAACTGGTTGAATGGATGAAGGGGAATACTACCGGCGGAGCCAGCATTCGCGCAGGTCTGCCAACCACGTGGGTGGTCGGTGATAAAACCGGCAGCGGTGATTACGGTACCACTAACGATATCGCCGTGATTTGGCCAGCTAACCACGCACCGTTGGTGTTGGTGACCTATTTCACGCAGCCACAGCAGAATGCCGAAGCCCGCAAAGACGTGTTGGCTGCGGCTGCTAAAATTGTCACCGCAGGACTTTGAATCGGGGATATTCATCGCGTAGATGCGCAGTGATTTTTTCAGCATAAAAAAGGCCGGAAAATCCGGCCTTTTCCGATCACGCCTGGCGATTAGTAATCAATGGCATCGCGGATAATCGGGCAGGTCATACAGTGGCCGCCGCCACGGCCACGGCCCAGCTCACTACCGACAATCTCAATCACCTCAACCCCTTCTTTACGCAGTTGGGTATTGGTTTTGGTATTACGGTCGTAAGCCAGCACCACCCCAGGAGAGAGCGCCACCATGTTGTTGCCGCTGTCCCACTGTTGGCGTTCGGTGTCGTAGTCGTTGCCTTCGGTTTCCACCACCCGCAGTTTTTTCAGGTTCAGTGCTCCGGCAATGGCTTCAACAAAGGTGCCTTTATCGCGGCTCAGCTTCATGCCGGTTGGGCCAGAATCCGGGCGCAGCGAGAAGGTTTTGATCTGATTGACGATAGCCGGGTAGAGCGTCACTACATCGCGGTCGCAGAAGGTAAAGACCGTATCCAGGTGCATGGCGGCACGCAGTTTCGGCATGGCGGCAATCATCACTCGTTCAACGCCGGAATGTTTGTTGGCAAACAGCGCGGCGGCCAGCTGGGTGATCGCCTGATGCGAAGTACGCTCACTCATCCCAATCAGCACCGTTTTGTTGCCGATCGGCATCACGTCCCCACCTTCGAGCGTGGCGGTACCGTGGTGCACCGTTGGGTCCCCCCACCAGACGTTAACATTGGCTTCGCCAAAGTCTGGGTGGAACTTGTAGATCGCCGTGGTCAGAATGGTTTCTTCGTGACGGGCAGGCCAATACAGCGGGTTCAAGGTCACGCCGCCGTAGATCCAGCAGGTGGTATCACGGGTATATAAGGTATTCGGCAGCGGTGGCAGCAGGTATTCGGTAATGCCTACCGCTTCGCGGATCAGTTTCAGCTCTTCGTGGTCGGCATAGCCTTCTTTGGCCAGCTCGGTAGTGGAAAGGCCACCGATCAGCACCTCCGCCAACGCCCGTGGTGCCAGGCCATCAAGGAAGCTGCGGGTTTCATTCAAGATCCCCAGTGACACTTCATTAGGCACAATCTGCTGATCCAGGATCCACTTTCTGGCTTCGGGCAGCGCCAGGGTTTCAGCCAGCAGGTTGTGCATTTCCACCACGTCCACGCCGTGTTCACGCATCTTGGTCATGAAGTCAAAATGGTCACGCTTGGCGCGCTCAACCCACAGCACGTCATCAAACAACAGCTCATCACAATTACTCGGCGTTAGCCGGTTATGCGCCTTGCCAGGGGCGCAGACCATGACTTTATGTAATTTCCCTACTTCTGAATGAACACCAAACTTGGACTGCGTCTTTTTTTTAGTCGACATAATGACTTGCCTCGATCAGATTGTGATAACGCCAGTGGCAATGCTGTAGATTGCAGCAACGGCGGCGACCATAACGATTACAAAGAGCCCCATCTCGGCCGGGGTGAACACTTTTGCGTGCTGTTCACGTTTGGCCATAATGTATAGCAGCGTGCCTGGGCCATAGATGATGGCGGAGAGCAGCAGATACTTCATACCACCGGCGTACAGCATCAGCAGTGCGTAGAAGGTGGCGATCAGCGCGAAGATCAGATCCTTTTTATGATCGCGTTTGTCGGTTTCGTAGGTTTCGCCGGTCATGGCCAGCTTCAGCCCATAGGCACCCACCAACAGGTACGGGATCAGCGTCAGGGAACTGGTCAGTTCGAGCGCCAGTTGGAAGGCGTAATCACTAAACAGCGTCAGGATTAAGAACACTTGAATGGTGATGTTGGTCAGCCAGACGGCAGCAGAGGGCACCGCATTGCTGTTTTCGGTAGCGAATACTTTCGGCATACTCTTGCTTTTCGCGGCGGAAAACAGCACTTCTGCCGCCAGCAAAGACCAGGAGAGATAAGCGCCCAGTACCGAAACAATCAGGCCCACGCTGATGAAGATCGCCCCCCAGCGCCCAACGATAGCTTCCAACACGCCCGCCATCGAAGGTTGGCGCAACGCCGCCAGATCGGGACGGAGCAGCACGCCGTAAGACAGCATGGTGATCAGCACCAACAGGCACAGCACCCCGATGAACCCCAACACCGTGGCAATCCCCACGTGGCTGCGTTCTTTGGCATAGCGGGAATAGACGCTGGCACCTTCAATCCCCAGGAAGACGAATACCGTTACCAACATGGTGCTGCGCACCTGGCTGAACAGGGATTCGGGTTCCGCGGTCGGGACGATGGCGGCGGCGGCATGACCTACATAGCCGTAGTCGTTAAGGTGAGAGAGATCGCCCACGCTTGCCAAAGAGGCTGCAGAGGCTGCGGTCTCTGGTGTTCCCCAGAAGTTGAGTGCAAACACGTCACTTTTGAAGGCAAAGATCAGCACAATGATAAAGATGAGGATCGGCAGGATTTTGGCGATGGTGGCAATGGTGTTGATCGCCGCAGCGCTTTTAACCCCGCGCAGTACCAGAATGTGGAATCCCCAAAGAATGACCGAGGCAAACAACACCGCGGGAATAGTATTGCCGTCGCCAAATATCGGGAAGAAGGCCCCCAGGGTAGATTTGATCAGCACAAAGTAAGAGACGTTACCAATACAGGTCCCGGCCCAGAAGCCAAGTGCAGAGGCAAATCCTAGATAATCACCGAATCCGGCTTTGGCATAGATAAACACGCCGGAATCGAGATCGGGTTTACGTTGCGCCAGCGTTTGAAACACAAAGGCCAGCATTAACATCCCGCCGCCCGCAATACACCAGGCGATAATGGCACCAAACCCTCCCGTAGCGCGTCCAAAGGTAGCCGGTAAAGAAAATATACCGGCCCCTATCATGGAGCCCACTACCAGTGCGGTGAGTGACCATAGGGACAGTTTATTCGTTGATGAGCTCGTCATGGTTTTCCTTACTGACACCAAGTCAAATAAAGTATTGCGTAATTAAAGGATAACGTTACCAACCGACTTACGATTAAATCATAGTCATAACCGGCAAATTTTCCTGTCGCAAATAACTTTTTTCTTCAACATCAGCACTGTTGATTCCGATTGTAGGTGAAATGCTGTCGCCTGACGGAATAAAAAACCAATCACGAGAATATTCTTGATTAACAATCCTTTAAAGCTAATGAAATTAATGATAATGCTTTATTTTGGCGGGTTGTAACTTGCAGATATGATTGTATTTGTCATTTTTTTAAATAAAATCAATCACATAATAAAAAGTAGCGGGTTGTTACTGGCTTGGGGGCAATGTATTTCAAGCATAAAAATGCAGGTTGTATAAAAATAGTTAATATATCAAAACCTGTCTATCGGATTCTAGGAAAACTCCTATGATATGAGTAGTCATTCGGATCATGGTTAAAGATGCGCGTTGTGCAGTGAGTGTTAATGTACTAAGATTATTTTTATAAAAAACAGTAGGGTGTGTCACGTCAACCCGGTGATGGATGGAAAACCATGATCAACAATGTCAGCCAGCAGGCATTAAAGAGTTTAAGTTGTTTTGCCGCCGTCACCTTCTTCTCGACCAGCCAAATGTGTGCCTTCGAGTGTTTCCTCCATGCGAATACCATGGGCGTATTGTACTTTGTATCTATTATCGCCAAGCCGTTGTTTTTTATCATTATCGGTTATATGGATGAGGTGGAGAAACTCACCAGACAAGAAATCATGGTGAAAATAAAATCCATTATCCTGATCATGATTTTCTGGAACATTGTTTCATCCTTGATCAAAACCCAATACATTCATCAGGGATATATTCTACAAAATGGCATATTACTCAACATGGGGATCATCTATTTAATTTACCCCATCATCCTTAAGGGTATTAAACATTTGAAAATCACTGCGGCCGTGTTTGCCGGGCTGGTTGCCGTTATTGCCCTGTTGGACATTTTCAGCCCGTTGGATACCCAAGATGACCCGCTGTTTATCTCCAGTTATTCGTTTATTTGGGTCTGGGGCGGCTACTACATTATTGGCCATGTGCTGGGGGAAGCACCGGGTCGCAGGTTCACCAAAAAACCCAGCGTGCAGTGGGCCGCCAGGCTGCTGGTGATCCCCATCGGTATCTCCATGTATTTCTACGAACTTTACCTATCAACCCATACCCAGATCAGCGTCGCCGGCTGGTTTGTATTGGAGCACTTGCACCTGTTGGGCATGAGCCTGGCGCTGTTTATCCTGTTTGATAATATCGCCATCAAGAGCCGATTGCTTACCCGCGTCGTGGAGTTTATCAGCCCAGCGATGGTGGGCGTCTATATCGTTCACTACAGCGTGTTCTATTTCATTACTACGCTGTATGACTTTAATGACGCCACGCTTAAATTTACCTTACTGGTCCTGGTTTTTGTGGCCTCGGTATTGGTTTCACGGTTGTTGTTACTCAACCGCTTTACGGCTCGGATTATCTCCTTCTGACGGGGCAGCCACCGAGATATGGCGAATATTAAAGCCGGTGATGCCTAGTGCCAGAGTGATCAGCGGTGCGGCAATATTAAAGATGGCAAACGGCATGTAGGCCATGGTCGAGACACCCAGTACCGCAGCCATATAAGCGCCGCAGGAGTTCCAGGGGATCAGCGGTGAGGTGACAATCCCGGCATCCGAAACGATGCGCGACAGGTTCTCAGGGGCCAGCCCCCGCTTGGCAAATTCGGCACGGTACAGCCGGGTAGGTAGCAGCAGCGCAATATACTGATCGCCCGCGGCAATATTCAGCCCAATCGCGGTAGCAACCACCGAGGTAAACAGCTTGCCCACGGTTCTGGCCCGCAGCAGCAGCGGCGTAACCAGTTTGTTCAGCAGGCCGAAGTCATCCACCATAATACCAAACGTCACCGCGCCGATAATCAGCCAGATCGTAAACAACATGCTGTCCATACCGCCGCGTGACAGCAGGGCATCAATCTGTTCTATACCTGAGTTCTCCTGGAAGCCGGTCGCCATCGCCAGCCAGGCCGCCTTGATGGCCAACAGCGGGCTGGCAAGACCGGGTTCGACAATAAAGCGTTCGATCACCTGCGGTTGCATAAAGGACGTCATGATCCCCGCCATCAAGGCCGAGCACATGATGGCTAACGGGGCGGGCACCTTGGCTACCGATAATGCCAACAGGAAAACCAGCGGCAACAGGTTCCACGGGGTGATGTGGAACAGTTCGTTAAAACGGGTCAGTTCGTTGTTGGTGATGGTGGCATCAAAGGCACTGTGCTGATTTAGCCCTAACAGAATAAAACCGATCAGGGCAATGACCGCCGCCGGAATGGTGGTCCAAAGCTGGGCGCGAATATGTTTATACAATTCGACGCCGTTGAGCTGAGCGGCCAATACGGTACTTTCAGACAGCGGCGAGATCTTGTCACCCACGTAAGCCCCGGAAATTACGGCACCAGCCGTAATTTCTGGTGATATCCCCAGCATATTGGCCAGCCCAACCAACCCGACTCCCAAGGTGCCCGCCGTGGTCCAGGAGCTGCCAATACTTAAAGAGACGCCAACGCAGACCAAAAAGGCTATCGGGTAGAACCAGTTGGGGGTGATCATGATAATGCCGTAATACACCATGGTAGGAATGGTGCCGGACATGTTCCAGGTGCCAATCAGCGCCCCAACGGAAAACAGGATAAAAATGGCCCCCGAGATGGTGGCAATACCTTTGCGGCCAGACTCGGAAACCTCCTCCCAGCTATGGCCATTCTTCAGGATGACCATAGCGGTGATCATGGTGCTTAGGATGATGGCCACCTGCAAAGGACCGTTGACGGCTTCAAGTCCAAACAGAGCAACGGAAGATCCGACCAGCAAAATCAACGTCACTATCGGCAGTAGAGCATCCAGATAGCTTGGGGCTTTAACAGGGCGGGGAGTTTTAGCTGATTTGCTCATGGGCACGGCTCCACAGACAGTTAAGACAGGACAGTTCAGGCAACGGCGATACCTGCGGTAGCTACTGCGGTAAGTATAGCCATGGGCGGCATAGGGCAATGATTATTTTAATTATTGCGGGTCAGCGTTGAAGCTTTGTAAACGTGCAACGATCTGCCGATCCAGTGGCAGACAGCGGAAATCGGTCATGATCTGCAGCTCTGCCGCCGAATTGATGGCGGTAAGGTAGCTTTTTCGGAACTCGGTTGGCGTCATGCGGCAATATTTGTTAAAGGCAAAAATCAGCTGTTTATGGCCGCTGAAACCGCAGGTGTAGCTGATGTCGGTGATCGGGATATTGGTGTCTTTCAGCAGCAGTTTGGCCTTATTAATTCTGATCATGGTCAGATATTCTTTAAAATTGTAGCCGCTGATCTTTTTGAAGATACGGGAAAAGTGGTGGTAGCTGACGCCAGCGTGCTCGGCAATGGTGGCCAGGTTGAGCTCATCGTCAAAATGCTGGTTGATAAACTCAATACCGTATTTGACCAACTGTTGGTCTTTTTTCCTGACGCCAACCTGCTGTTGATCTGCCTGGTTTGGCGCTGCGGCGGCAAGCGTGCCCAACAGATGATAAACCAGGGCAATGCGGGTAAACGAGGGGGGTGCGGTGACCAGGTTATCGAGCAGGGCGATCACGGCATTGCTAATTTGCCGCTCTGTTGCGCGGTCGCCCTGATTAAATATCAGCGGGGCCGGATGGGTTTCATCAAACAGATGGGGGGAAAACTGGATGGTCAGCAGTTGGCTGTTTGGGGCGCGAGCTTCAAGAGAATGAATTTCATCCGGGTTGATATACAACATGCTGCCCGCACTGGCTACCGAGGTGGCATGGCCTAGGGTCACGGAAAACTCGCCGGACAAGATGCAGATCAGCTCAGGGGCAGAGTGCCAATGGGGTTCGCAGTAGTAAACCTCGGCGGCGAAAACGTTGAGCTTTTCGGCGTCAAACGAGATCAGTTCATAGCCGCTGCCCTCATGGATCGCTGCTTGCGCCTGCGGATGGGATTGCGGCTTGGGTTGCCGGGTGACAGAGAAAGGAAACATCGGCTTATTTATCCCCAGAGGCTGGTGATGAAAATACGGGGGTGGGATCTTTCTCCCTCACCCTAACCCTCTCCCCAAGGAGAGGGGACAGCCCGTGCCACCGTGTGATCCCTGTGTTCAACCTTTGCATCGAACCAACACCTCATACCTATCGCTCTTAACCAAATTACATCACCGTACCAGCTCCCTCTCCCTGTGGGAGAGGGTTGGGGTGAGGGGCTGGCGGCTCAATGGCTCCCAGCAGGCTCCGCTAATACAGCCTCCAACTCCTGCTGAGTAATAGCAATAGCCAGGAACTCCGTCAGGGCGATAAACAGGCCGCAGAACAGATCCGGAGCAATCGCGATGAGCTTTTCGCGCATCAGCGCCTCCGGCATGCCGTTTTTGCTGACCAATAACTTCACCACGCGGTCAAAAGCCGGCGGGGTAGCGATCAGCTGTTGCAACGAATTATCCACCTTTAGCGGTAAATAATAGGGCTTGGCGCACAGCTTGACCACCGTGCTCAGTGCAATATCCCGCGAAGAACGCGCTACGTGAAGCTGGTACTCGCCAGGATCGACCACCCAAGCGGCCATGCCTGGATGGAAACAGGCAAAGTCCGGCCATTCGAGCGTCATAGTCACCATTTTGCTTTCACCCGCCTCAAGGTGCACTTTGGCAAAGGCTTTCAACGCCAGGACTTCACGTGCCAGATCTCCCTGCGGTGCAGTCAGGTAAAGCTGTACGATCTCTTTACCGGCCCGATCGCCACGGTTGGTCACCTCAACGCTGACGGTTAAGGGCTGCCCCTCCTCAAGTTCCGTGACCGAAGTCGCCAGCTTGGCATAGCTAAACTGGCTATAGCTCAGGCCAAAACCGAATGGGAACTGCGGCGTCAGCTTACGTCGGTCGTAGTAGCGATATCCGACATACAGCCCTTCGCTGTAGTGATGGCGCAGGTTTTCACCTGGGTAATCGAGCCAGGCCGGAGTTTCTTCCAGAGTGTTAGGCACCGTAACCGTCAGCTTGCCACAGGGGTTGGCCCGGCCAAATAGAATATCCGCCACCGCACGGCCCATGCCCTGGCCCGCAAAGAAGGTCTCCAGCAGGGCTTTGCAGTCTGATAGCCAAGGCATCACCACCGCATCGCTGTTAGCCAAAACGACCACCACATTAGGCTGCCGTTTGGCTACCGCACGGATCAGCGCTTCATGGCTAGGCAAGATATTCAGATCCCGGCGATCGCCGTTTTCGCCATCTTCGCCAATGGCAGTGCTGACGAACACCACGGCAACGTCCGCCTTGCTGGCTAGCTCAACCGCATGTGCCTGCGCTTGCGGGTCGACGTGATTATCATCGGGTGTGCCGATGGCATAATCGATCTGGAAGTCGTTACCAGCCACCTCGAAAATTTCATCCAGCGGACGATCGAGCATGTAAGGCACGGTGGTAGCACAGCCCGAACCCTGGATCACCGGCTCCTGCGCCGGTTTACCCAATACGGCGATGGTGGTTTTCTTGCCGGCTTGCAGCGGCAGGATATTCCCTTCGTTTTTCAATAACACCATCGATTCGACAGCCAACTGTTGTGCCAAGCGATGATGTTGCGGGTAATCGGCCTTGGTGCCCGGCTTGCGGTGGCGCTGCACCTTGTCGAGCAGGGTTAACATCCGCAAGCAGGCAGTATCGAGAACCTCTGTAGGGATCTCTCCGCGTTCGATCGCCTGCAACAGCTCCTGTTTATCACGCTGGGTTTCCGGCATGGCCAAATCGTTACCCGCCAGCAAAGAAGCGGGGCGGTCTTTGATGCCGTACCAGTCGGACATCACCAGCCCATCATAACGCCACTCATTGCGCAGTACCTCGGTCAGCAACCAGTGGTGTTGCGAGGTTTGCACGCCATTGAGCCGGTTATAGGACGACATCACCGTCCAGGGGTTGGATTTGTCGATTGCCCGCTTGAATCCCGAGAGGTAAATCTCCCGCAGCGCCCGTTCTTCCACCACCGAATCCATTTCGGTACGGCGGTATTCTGAGTTGTTGGCGGCAAAGTGCTTCAGGCTGGCACCCACGCCACCGTCCTGCAGTCCGTTGATCAGAGCTGCGGCCACGTCACCGCTGACCACCGGATCTTCCGAGTAATATTCATAGCCACGGCCTGCCAAAGGCGTGCGACGAATATTGATCCCCGGCCCAAGCAGAATCCCTACGCCCATCTCCTGGCACTCTTTGGCCAACGCCTCACCCATTTGGTACACCAGATCCACGTCCCAACTGCAGGCGAGGGTTGAACCATTCGGGAAGCAGGTGGCCGGTTTGGATTTGCTGAACAGCGCCTCAGAGCCACCTTTTTGTTCTTCCTGCTCTACCTCGCCTGCGCTTTGGCCAATCACGGCGAGGAAATCGCTAATGTGCCAATTTTCCCCCTGTTCGATCTGGCTGGTGCTGTAACGGACGCCGTAGGTGCCATCCGTCATCACAATGTCGCTAATGCCATGCTGCGGGAAACTGGCTGTGCGCCACAAACCGCTACCGCTGAGCAGCGCCACTTTCTCTTCGGCAGTCATGGCGGCAATGATGGCGTGGAAATCTTTTTTCATAGGGATACCTGCTGGTTACTGCGCGCTCGCTTTGCGCAATTCAATGTCTTTGATGATATTTCGGTAGGTGTGCTCATCCAACTGGTAGAAGAAGATAAACAGCATCCCCAGGGCAAACATCAGGCCGGGGAACAGCGTCATCATCATATTGATGCCGTTGAGCGCGTTGGCGCTGATATGCTCGGACGAATAGTCAAAGTAATCGAGCATCAAGCCGGCACAGCCGCCGCCAATCGCCATGGCAATTTTGGTGATGAAATTAAAGAAGCCATAAATTGCCCCTTCGGTACGTACGCCGTGTTTCCATTCGGCATACTCAACGGTATCGGCAATCATCGACCACATCGCGACAAAGCCCATCCCCAGAGTAATGCTGTACAGGCACACGCCGGTCATAATCAGGTAGGCGTTATCTCCTGCCAGGAAGTATTGGAACAGCAAGCCGACAATCCCGATCAGCAGCCCCAACTGGACCATTTTCTTTTTGCCCATCAGGCTGATGATTTTTTCTGAAATCACCGTCCCCACCACATAGGCCGCAGATTGGATGATGAAGAATTTGGCGGTAAAGCTTTCATCCCCCAGGGTGTATTTGATGAAGTAGATCGCAATGGCCATCCATACCGTATAGGCGATATAGAAAAACACCGTGAACAGGGAAAGATGGATTAACGGCAGGTTGCCGGAAACGGCGGTGATCATCTCTTTAAGCGTGGGAGCCTGTTGATCTGGCGGGCTTTTCACCCGCTCTTTGGTCATGCCAAAGCAGGCCAGGAAGAAAAAGGTGGCCAACAGGCTAAAGCAGCTGACGGCAAACACATAGCCCATCTTCTGATCGGTAAACTGTGAAATCAGCATGTCGGCAGTGGTCGAGACAATCAAGTAACCCACGATGGCCAACACAAAGCGGTAAACCGACAGCGAAGCCCGCGAGCCTTCGTGCTGAGTCAGCATATTGGTCATGGCCGAATAGGGCGTGTTGACCGCCGTGTAGGCCAGGCAATAGAGGGTTTAGGTGATCAGCGCGTAATAAAATTTATAGTCACTGTCGAAGGTGCTGAAACACAGGACCGTCAAGATCCCCAAGGGCACCGCGCCGTACAGCAGGTAAGGGCGCAGCTTGCCGTGCCGGGTTTGGGTTTTATCAATAAAGTAACCGACAAAAATATTAAAAATCGCATCCAGTACACGGGCGATCACAAAGATCAGGCTCGCCTGTACCGCGCTGATGCCGTAAATATTGGTATAAAAAAACAGTAAGAACAGGGAGACAAAGCCAAACGATAGGTTGGAGGCCAGATCGCCGAAGCCATAGCCCATCTTTTCCCGTACGCCGACCTTCACATAACTGTCTGAGACGATTTCTGTTGTTTTCATTTTACTTACTCACTCAGGTTGATTCGCCTTGAGTATACCGAGAGCGCCAAGAGTGGCTTGCCAGCGGTTGTTTATACAGTTCCTATTTTTTGCTCGCCCCCGGCTTTGTCACGGAGTTGTGAGAATGCTCACAGGTATTGCTAAATCGAACATGTTCTATCGTAGGACGCACGCTCTTACACATGGCGTTTAGTGCACTTATAAACTGCATACCCTGCGTCTTCCGCCATGTCATGGTTTGCCCTAGGCTGACTGAAAATTTACTCAGGAGCCCAACCACCATGAAAACCGACGCACCAAACGTCCTATCTCTTTCACCCTCAGCCCTGCGTGGCGGGTTAATCAGCCTGGCCTTGCCAACGCTGCTTTCCTCGCTAGGCAGCAGCATCACCAACGTCAGCCTACCCACATTAGCGCAGGTGTTCGGCGCTTCGTTTCAAGATGTGCAGTGGGTGGTGATCGCCTATCTGCTGGCGATCACCACGCTAATTGTGGGCGTCGGGCGGTTGGGGGATATCATCAGCCGTCGCAAGTTGTTACTGGTCGGACTGGGCCTGTTGATGCTCGCCTCGCTGGGTTGTGCTGTCGCTCCGACCATCTGGTGGCTGATTGCGGCCCGCGTTGCGCAAGGGGTAGGGGGAGCAGTGATGATGGCCATCACCTTGGCGCTAGTTGGTGAAACCATCAGCAAGGATAAGGTCGGACGGGCTATGGGGTTGCTTGGCACCTTGTCCGCAGTGGGGACCGCGCTTGGCCCTACGCTGGGTGGCGTTTTGATTGCCGGGTTCGGCTGGCAGTCAATTTTCCTGATCAACCTGCCGCTGGGGGGCGTTGCGCTATTTTGCGTTTATCGCTATCTCCCGCAAACCGATCCGCAGCAGGTAACAAAACAGAGGAGCTTTGATTTCGTTGGAATGGCCTTGCTCGGTTTGACGCTGGCGCTATTTTCGCTGGCCATGACGTTAGGGCACGACCATTTCGGCTCGCTCAATAGCCTGCTGCTGTTGGGAACCGCCGTTGCGGCCAGCGCGTTCGTCTGGGTTGAGAGAAAAGTGGCAAGCCCGCTGGTCCAACTGGCCCTGCTGCGTCAGCCAATCCTGAACAGCGGCCTGCTAACCAATATGCTGGTGAGTACGGTGATCATGACGTCCTTCGTGGTAGGGCCGTTCTATCTTGCACACGGGCTAGAGTTAGCGCCACAGCAGGTTGGCTTGGTAATGTCCGCCGGGCCGCTGATCGCCGCATTGGCGGGTGTGCCATCGGGATATCTGGTCGACCGCTTCGGAGCACCGCGGATGATTAGCCTGGGATTACTTGGAGTTTGCCTGGGAGCATTAACCTTATCGATGGTGTCAGCCAGGCAGGGCGTTTTGGGCTATATCTTGCCGATCTGCCTGATCACCGCAGGCTATGCCTTGTTCCAGGCGGCCAACAACACGGCGGTGATGAAACAGGTTAACATCGAGCGGCGTGGGGTGGCTTCCGGTCTGTTAAATCTGGCGCGCAACCTTGGCTTTATCATCGGGGCTTCCGCCATGGGGGGCATATTCGCCTTGGCCTCGGCAGCCAGCGATATACGGTTGGGGAGCGCGGCAGGTTTACAGCTGACCTATCTGGTGGCCGCCGTTTTAGCGGGGCTCGGGTTGTTGATGGCGCTGTGGAGCCAGTTTTATTGCAAGGGGCAGCCTGCCACGCAAGAGTGACGTTGTCACACATTCTGCTGCCACTAACATCTCTTTCACAATAGTTCGCGGCTGCGCTACGATAATGTATCTGGCCCAGACTAACGTTAAGAGAGAAATGATGAACCAACCAATTGCCACCGTGGCCTTGGAAAAGGCCTATCGTTTGCTTAACCACGGCCCAACGGTGTTGGTATCCGCAGGCCACGACGGTGTTATTGACGTGATGGCCGCCGCCTGGGCCTGTGCGCTGGACTTCTCGCCGCCGAAGCTGACGGTTGTGCTGGACAAGATGACCAAAACCCGTGAGCTGATCGAGCAAAGTGGGTGCTTTGTGATCCAGATACCCACTGCGGCTCAGCTACAGCTGACCTATGAGGTCGGTAACCGCAGCCTGCATACCGAACCCGACAAACTGGCAAACTGTGGCGTCGAGTTGTTCAGCTTTGACGATCGGCCACTGCCTTTTGTGGCCGGATGCTCCGCCTGGCTGGCGTGTCGGCTGATCCCGGAGCCCCATAATCAGCAGGCCCACGATCTGTTTATTGGCGAAGTGACCGGTGCCTGGTCCGATACGCGGGTATTTAAAGATGGCCACTGGCATTTTGACACCGCCGAACCAGCACTGCGAAGCCTGCACTATATTGCCGGCGGGCAGTTCTACGCCATCGGTGAATCACTGATGGCCAAGGTGAAGTGACCCTTGCGAGAGGCATTAACAACGATTAAGCGGGTCATACAGTTGCACTGTTATCTTTAAGAGGGGCCGTGGGCGCAGCATGTGTGCGCATCGCTTTGTCATCAATCTTACCGCATGGCGTTTTTCCCAAATTCCATGCGGTCCCTCTATTCATAGCCTAAATATCTGATAACTTAATCCCACGCGTTATTTTATGGAAAATTGATCCCCAGGGAGACAGCGGTGCGTCATTTCGAATTCAAAGATGATAAATCAAACAAATTTTGGCAAATCGAGCAGTCGGACAGTGACTTAAACCTGCGCTGGGGCAAGATTGGTACGCAAGGGCAAAGCCAGACCAAGAGTTTTGATAACGAAGCCAAGGCCTCGGCTGCCATGACCAAGCTGGTGAAGGAAAAAACCGGCAAAGGCTACGTTGAAATCGCCGTTGATGAAAACGCCACGATTGGCGCCACAGCGCCAAAACCAAAGGTCGAACCAGCAGAAAAACCCCGCGCTGAGTCCATAAGCGATACCCCAGCAGAAAGTGCGCCTCCGGTCTCTGCTGCCACCATACTCTCGCAATCCGTGACCTCTTCGGACATCGCTAAACCTGCGGGCGAAACACCACCGTGGTTAGCCAATGGTGAACCGATTTCCTTACCGAAGAATTTAAGCGTTCAGGCATTGGCCAACCGCGCGCATCCGGGCGAAAAGCCAGAGCTAAACGATAAGCAGAGCTGGATCAAGCTTCGCAACCACCTCTATAAAAGTGACGATTTTCAGACTGACTTTGACTCTTCGTCTGCGGAGTTGCGCCAGACTTATGTTGCAAGCTGGCAACGGTTGGCCGATCAGCAGATGGACGGCACCATTGAGTCAGATGCGGTGTTGTTTGCCCTGGCATGCAATGCCGGTAGCAACCGTTATTACGGCGATAACAAGACAGATATCACCGACTTTTTAGTGGCCAGAAAGGGATTGCCGTACGCGATTGATGTGCTGTTACTGGCGCAAGGTATCTGTGTTGAATCAAACTGGGATAGTGATGCGCAAAAGCACAGTTACTACCTCAATACAGATATCGTAGATCCGCTAAGCGGTTCGTGGATGTCCCCTTATAGCTGCGCTGAGTTGCATTTCCGTAAGTTCCTGGCTTGTGCCGATGAGGCCGAATGGCAGATTTGCGTGGATAAACTGCTCGCGGGCTTGCCGCAGTTGCATGTCAGCCGCCAGCCGTTAATTGCTCTGTTGTTGCCTGAGCGCCCGGATATCGCCAACCGATTAGCCAGTGAGTTGCTTCAACAGGGGGATAGTGACGTCACGCCATGGCTACAGTTGGTCGCCACCGACGAGGCTGTCCTGAAGTCTTTAGGCGTAATGAGCCGCTCTACCTATCGTCATGCGGCATTCCTTAACTGTGAATTTAGTATCGCTACGCTGATTGCAGAGCGCGGCGTTAACGCGGTGCCAATCCTGGCCTACCAACCGGAAATAACCCTTACCGGTGATGCTCTGGCCTGTATTGGCACGCCAGCAGCAATTACCGCGCTGGCACAGGTTTCCGGCCAGGGTAAAGCGTTTCTGGCGCGGTTTATCGACGCCGCGCACCGCTGGCCGTTGGCATCGATCCCGGCGCTTGCCGAGCTGTTGGCCTCTAACAATAAAGACAGCGGCATGCTGAGCGCTTGCTTGAGCAATCTGCTGCTGGCCAATCCTGAGCAAGTGGCCCAGTTGCTTCCCTGGATGAGCGGGGCCGCGCAAGCCCAGGTGCAAGATTTGATTGCCCGCGTATCTGGCCCGGTTGAATTGGCCGATGAGGCTGATTTACCCCTGGTGCTGGTCAGCCCGCCTTGGCTACAGAAAAAGAAAAAACGCGAAGCGGCAGTCCTGGTACTTGAGCCACAGGTACTGGCACCGGTACTCGATTTAACCGATGAAGAGAAAAAACGGTGGTTAGCGCTGAATGGCTGGGAAGAAAAACGCTATCAGGCTGCCGCAAAAAATATGAATACGCTGGCCAATGAGCTGGGTTTCCAGATTTATCAATCAGGTAACAGAAAGAGCCAGAACGAAACGGCAGCCATTGCCATCAGAAACCGCGATACCCAAGGCCTGATCGATGCCTGGAAGGCTCAGCTTGAACAAACCAGTTGGTCAAACTTTAGTATGCGCTTTACCTCGCTGTTGCCCGATGAGATGGCACTGGCGTTATGGAGCAGTTTATCTACTCACCAATGTAGCGGTGAGGAGTATATGGTGGCCAAATTTGGTGAAGCGGCGCTACCTGGCCTGATCAACGCGGTGCGCTCTCGCCCAACAGAACTGACCAATGTCTGGGGCCACGTGGGCGCCAGCGAATTGGCCCCGCTGATTGCCCGTGCCTACCTCAAGCTGAAAACGCTGCGTAGCGAAGCCCAACAGTGGCTGTGTAAATATCCGCACCATAGCGCTATCGGCCTGATCCCTGCGGCATTAGGCAAAAAAGGGGAAGCCAAAGATTGTGCTACCTCGGCGTTACGGATGCTGGCCACGCAGGGGCACGAAGCGTTGATTATGCAGACCGGTGAGGCTTACGGCGATCCAGAGGTAACCGACGCACTGCGCGCTATGTTGGATGAAGATCCGCTCGATCGCTTCCCGAGTAAAATCAGCAAATCTCCTGACTTTTATCAACCCGCTGGCTGGCGGCGTCCGTTACTCAAAGCGAGTAAAAAAGCCCTGCCGGACAGCGCGCTGGAACATTTAGGTACCATGCTGCGTTTCCCGGTCAGTGAGGGGCTGTATGAAGGGATCAATCAGGTAAAACAGGCTTGCGATCCAGACTCACTGGCGGACTTTGCCTGGGATATGTTCTCAGCATGGTTATTTGCTGCAGCGCCGTCAAAAGAGGGCTGGGCCTTTATGTCTCTCGGCCTGTTTGGTACCGATGACACCGCACGCAAGCTCACGCCGTTTATTCGTGCCTGGCCGGGAGAGGCTCAGCACCAGCGGGCGGTTAACGGCCTGGAAGTGCTGAATCAGATTGGTTCCGACGTGGCGCTGATGCTGCTGAACGGTATCGCGCAGAAGGTCAAATTTAAAGGCTTACAGGATCGGGCGCGGGAAAAGATTGCGGCCATTGCCGAAGCCCGCGAGTTAACCATTGAGGAGTTGGAGGATCGTTTAGCGCCGGATTTAGGGCTGGATGAAAACGGCTCGCTGCGGCTGAACTTTGGCGATCGCCAGTTTACCGTCAGCTTCGATGAAACCCTGAAACCGTTCGTGCGCGATATGGATGGCACCCGCCTGAAAGACCTGCCGAAGCCGAAAAAGACCGACAATCAGGAACTGGCCAATGAAGCGGTGAACATCTTCAAGCTGCTGAAAAAAGATGCCCGCACCGTGGCCGCCCAGCAAGTGGTGCGCCTGGAAATTGCCATGTGCCAGCGTCGCCGCTGGACACCTGAGCTGTTCGAACTGTTCTTGGTGCGCCATCCGCTGGTTCGCCACTTGGTGCAACGCCTGGCTTGGGGCGTCTATCTGGTGGACGATGATTCTACACACGGCGGCAAATTGGTGGACTGTTTCCGCGTTGCCGAAGACGGCAGCCTGACCACCGCAGAGGATGATGAATACACCTTGCCGCAGGGCGATAACGTGCGCGTTGGTATTCCGCACGCGTTGGAGTTGCCTGAGCACCAGGCGGCAGGTTTCGGCCAGCTGTTTGCCGACTATGAGCTGTTGCAACCGTTCGTGCAGTTAGGCCGTGATACTTACAGCCTGACCGAACAAGAGCGGGAAAGCCGTGAGCTGCTGCGCTGGAAAGGGGCCGTAGTCCCCACTGGTCGTATTCTTGGGCTGGCTAACAAAGGCTGGCGCCGTGGCGATGCCCAGGACGGCGGCGCGATCATGGACTTTATCAAACCCATCGATCGCCGGTTAGGGTTTAGCCTGTCCTTTGAACCCTGCATTATCGTGGGCATGGTCGATGAATACCCTGAACAGACGCTGGAGACGGTGGTGATCGACGACGGCCAGTATTACTGGCAGCGAACCGAAGAACGCAAACCGTTCACTATTGTGGATGACATCGTCATCAGCGAACTGATCCGCGATATGGAAGCCCTGCGCGCCTAAGCTTGCCTTGATCCCGACGTATGTCGGGATCGTACCGCCTACCAAGAGAATCCATCCCTATGTCTGAACAACAAAAAATGCAGCGGCCACCAGCGGAAGTTCAATACGCAGAACAACTTGCCCTGTTGGCTGAATTGGATAACCAACCGCGCCCGCCGGGCTGGGCACTGAGCCTGAATGCCGCCCGGCGCTTTATTCTGGGTGACGAAAAGTTGGGCATTGAGCGCAAAATCGTTGCCGACGTGGCCTCGATTGAGCGGATGCTGGTGACGCTGGCGACTGGCCGCGGCCTGATGTTGGTCGGTGAGCCGGGCACCGCCAAATCCATGCTGTCTGAACTGCTGGCGACCGCCATTTCTGGCACCTCCAGCCTGACGATCCAGGGCGGGGCATCGATTACCGAAGATCAGATCAAGTATTCATGGAACTACGCCATGCTGATTAACGAAGGGCCCTCGTTGAAAGCGCTGGTTCCGGCACCGCTTTATCAAGGCATGCGCGACGGCAAAATCGTGCGTTTTGAAGAGATCACTCGTGCGCCGTTGGAAGTGCAGGACTGCCTGCTGGGCATGTTGTCCGATCGCGTGATGACCATCCCCGAGCTGAATGATGACCATAACCTGCTGTATGCGCAGGAAGGGTTCAACATTATCGGTACTGCCAACACCCGTGACCGCGGCGTGAACGAAATGAGTGCCGCCCTGAAGCGCCGCTTTGATTTTGAGACCGTATTTCCGATCATGGACTTCCAACAGGAACTGGATTTGGTGGCTACGGCCTCCAACCGGCTGTTGGAAAAGAGCGCCATTCCTCATACCGTCCCCGTTGAGGTGCTGGAACTGCTGGTCACCACCTTCCGCGATCTGCGCGGCGGTGAGAAATCAGCGGGTAAAGGCGGCGACAGCGCCATGGATCGGTTAACCGCCGTGATGTCGACCGCCGAGGCGGTGAACGTAGCCCATGCGGTGGGAGTGCGGGCGTGGTTTCTTGAACAACGCAGCGGTGAGCCTACCGATCTGGTGGAGTGTATCGCCGGGACGGTGGTCAAAGACAATGCGGACGATCGAGCAAAACTCAGGCGCTATTTTGAGCAGAAGGTCGCGAAAAAGCCCGGCAACCACTGGCGAGCCTATTACCAAGCCAGACACCGTTTGCCTTAAAGGCGCTGCGTAATGAATAAATCACCGGAAATCATCGGTATTCGCCACCATAGCCCGGCCTGTGCCCGGCTGGTAGCGGCGAGAATTAACACGCTAAAACCGCGCTACGTGCTGATAGAAGGGCCGATGGACTTCAACTCCCGGCTTGATGAGCTGTTTTTGCCCCATAAGCTGCCGCTGGCTATCTATAGCTATGGCGTGCCGCAACAGCCTGGGCAGGGCGTGCGCAGAGGTTCCTGGTCACCGTTTGCCGAGCATTCTCCAGAGTGGCAGGCTCTGCAACAAGCGCGGGCGATCAAGGCGGAAATACGCTTTATGGATCTGCCGGCCTGGCATGCTGCGTTTGCCGATATTGCTAACCGCTACGCCGATTTAGCCGATGCCGAACAGCAGCAACGGGCAGAGGATTTTGAACAGGCACTGAGCCAAGAGCTGGGCATTCAGGGGAGCGATGCGCTTTGGGATCGGTTATTTGAAGATCAGTGCGATGTGAGGGAGCTGGAACAACGTCTAAGCCACTATTTCGAACGGCTGCGCGAAGAGGTTCCCGGCTCGCAGGGCAACCAGGATCGTGAAGCAATGATGGCCCGTTGGATCCGCTGGGCCATGGATCAACGGGACGGCGCCGTGTTAGTGGTGTGTGGCGGCTATCACGCACCTGCCTTGATGAAGCTGTGGCAAAACCTCCCCAGTGAAGAACATGAGCCTGAGCTGCCCGCTATAAGCCAATGTTTTGACGATTGGCAAGGCGACGCTCAATACACCACCGGCTCTTATTTGGTGCCCTACAGCTATAAGCGGCTGGATGCTTTCACTGGCTATGCTTCCGGCATGCCGTCACCGGCGTTTCAGCAGTGGGTGTGGGAATTTGGCTTGGAACAGGCAGGACTATACGCTTTCCAGCGCATACTAGAGCGGTTGCGCAAGCTTAACCTTCCGGCGTCGACCGCTGATATGGGTGCAGTTTATCTACGGGTTCAGGCACTTGCGCGGCTGCGCGGCCACCAGTTGCCGTTACGTAATGACTGGCTGGATGCCATGGCCGGTTCGCTGGTGAAAGAGGCGATGGATGTCCCGCTGCCGTGGACCTATCGCGGCCCTTTACGGCCAGGAACCGAGCCCATTCTGGTACAAATGATGGCGGTATTGGCCGGAGAGTCTCACGGCAAGCTGGCAAACAATACGCCACGCCCACCGTTGTTGATTTCGCTGGAGCTCGAACTTGAACGGTTGGCGATTACGATCCCCTCAGAGGTCAAGCTCGACCTGCTTAAACCTGAAGATCGCCAGCGCAGCAGAGCCCTACATCAGTTATTGCTATTGGCGATCCCGGGCATCCACTGCCTGAAGGGCGTTGGGCAAGCCATGTCGGGTGAAATGAGCGAACACTGGCAGCTTCGAGCACCGCTTGAGCAGGTTGCTGCGCTGATTGAGGCGGCCTCCTACGGCGCTACGCTGTCTGATGCGGCACTGGCCAAGCTGGAAGAAGCCTTGCTGGAGTTGCACGGTAGCCAGGGGATGGTGGTGGCGCTGGTTAAATTACTGAATCAGGCGGCATTGGCCGGGCTGGCGGATTTCAGCAGCCGAGTAGTAGAACAGCTTACTGCGGCGGTGAGCCAGGAAGGGAGTTTTGAGGACATCGGCTTCGCGCTGGAAGCGGCCCACACGCTGTATCGCCACGGTGAAAGCGTGGGTATGCAAGGATCAGCGATCTTGTTGACGGTGATCCAGATAACCTTCGACCGCGCGCTGTGGCTATGTGAAAGCTATGGCAGCGTGAACCCCGCCGACAGCCATCGGCACATTGCGGCATTTCAGGCGATCCGTTTGGTGACGCGGGATCTGCTCGCACTGCCTGATACCGACCGCAATACGTTATTTCCCACGCTGGAAGCCGATCGCGCGCTCACCGTTTGGCAAAGAAAAGCCGCGTCTACCGATGCCGATCCGCTAAGCCGTGGTGCGGCTTTGGGCGCATTACTCAGCCTGAATGACACCCATCCTGATTCCGCATCGCCGATCGCACAGCCGCTAGCGCTGCTGGCCACCCTGGCAGCCAATAAAATGGGCGATGCGCTCAGCGGATTAATTGCGTTGGCGCGCCACCACTTGACCCAGGATTTAACCTTTGTTCACGGCCTGAACCAGCTGGTTACCGCATTGGACGACGAAGACTTCCTGCTGGCCTTGCCCGCGATGCGCGGTGCATTTGCCTGGCTGCCACCAAGGGAACGCGGTGAGTTTGCCCGTCAGATACTGGAACTTCATCAGGCGAGTCATCTACCGGTTTCGTCGTTAAATCGCGAAATTACTGCCGCAACGCCGCAGGAGATTGCCGCTATGCAGCAGGCAGAAAAGCGGGCGCTGGAAATCCTTGGCCAATGGGGGCTGGTGTAATGGCAAATCAATTGACTCCAGAGTTACAACGCTGGCGCTTGCTGTTAGGTGAAGCCGCCGAGGCCTCGCTGGGTGAACTAGACGATCACTATCGCTCAGTTGATAGCGCCCTGGAATGGCTGTATGGCCGAGATCCGGAACGTTTGGCCCGTGGTGAACGCGGGGCCAGCCTGGGTAAATCCAACCTGACCACGCCTGAGTGGATTAATGAGATTCAGCAACTGTTCCCTAAAGAGGTGATCGAACGGCTGGAAGTGGACGCGGTTGAGCGCTACGGCATTGACGATGTGGTCACCAATCTTGACGTGCTGGAACGTATTGAACCCTCGGAAGCGTTACTGAAAGCGGTGTTACATACCAAACACTTGATGAACCCGCAGGTGTTGGCCGCCGCACGCCGGTTGGTGGCGGAAGTGGTACGGCGGATCATGGAGCGCCTGGCGCGTGACGTACGTCAGTCATTTTCCGGCAGCCGCGACCGGCGCCGCCCCTCGCAGGCCAAAGTGGCGCGTAACTTTGATTTTAAACGCACCGTTGCCGAAAACCTGCACCGCTGGAGCCCGCAGCACGGCAAGCTGTTTATCGAAACCCCGGCGTTTATGAGCCGGGTTAAACGCCATAGTGAACGTTGGGACATCATCCTGCTGGTAGACCAGAGTGGTTCCATGGTGGATTCGGTGATCCATGCCGCCGTGATGGCGGCCTGCCTGTGGAATTTACCGGGCATGCAAACGCGGTTGGTCGCCTTTGATACCGCCGTGGTGGACTTGACCGCAGACGTCAGCGATCCGGTTGAACTGCTGATGAAGGTGCAACTCGGTGGCGGCACCAATATCGCCAAGGCGGTGGGTTATGCCCAGTCCTGCATCACCAATCCCCAACGCACGATCGTGGTATTGCTGAGCGATTTCTTTGAGGGCGGCAGCGAAAGTGAGCTGGTCCGGCGGGTGCGTACCTGCATTCAGACCGGAGCCAAAGTACTGGGGCTGGCGGCGTTGGATCATCAGGCCAATCCACAATACGATCGTGATATGGCTAACCGGCTGGTCGCGGTCGGCGCACAAATTGGCGCCATGACGCCCGGCGAACTGGCAGCCTGGCTGGCAGAAAAGGTACAAGGATGACTCAACGTTCCGATTTACTCGAACTCACGCCGGAAGCCCTGATGGCGTTAAGCAACGCGGGCTTCGTCAAGCGCGCACAGAAAGAGGTCGCAGAAGGAAAACAGCCTGAACTGACAGAGCGTCATGACGGCTGTATTGAGGCCAAGTTCGGCGACGGCAACCAAGTCACTTTTCCGCCAGGAAAAACCTTGCGGGATGCGGCCTGTAGCTGCCCGGCCAGCAGCATGTGCCGCCATCGGGTCACGCTGGTCCTGGCCTATCAGGCGTTACATGCTAGCGGGTTGCCCCCAGAAGCTGACGATGTTCAGCCGCAAGGACCTGTACCAGCTTGGTCACCGGCCAGATTTAGCGAACAGCTTAGTGATGTCCCGCTCTCGGTCATTAGCCGGGCGAAAAAGTTGATCCAAGGCAGCGTCGTAGTGCAGTTGAGCAAAGGTAGCGGGGCGCAAGCCACTCCGTCAGCGCGTTTACCGATGTGTGACGTGCGGTTTTTCTCCCGTAGCAGCCTGGCCCATGCACGCTGTGACTGTATTCAGGAGACGATTTGCGAACATATTGTGATGGCGGTCTGGGGTTTTGAACAGGCCGAGATCAGCCAGCCAGACTTTGAGCAGTTAACGCTGCAAATCCGCTTGCCTGACGGTGAACAGGAGCAGGCAAACGCCTTATTTGACCAGCCAGAGGCGGTGCTATTACAAACGTCGTTGGATAAATTGCTGCTCAAACTGTGGTCGGACGGCAGCAGCCAGCCAGAGAGGGCCATCAAACCGCTGATGGCGGAAGTGAGTCGCCATGCCCAGCAGCTTCAGTGGCGCTGGGTAAGCGAAAGCCTGGCAGATATTCAGCAAGGGATGGCCGATCAGCATAATCGTTCAAGCCGCTATCATCCGGTCGAATTCTTGCAGCGCATCAGCGGGCTTTCCGCCCGGCTAGTCGCGGCCAGGTGCATGGACCAACAGGCGCAGCAGCAGAGCTTACCACGCCTTCCAGCGGCTGAAATTCTTGGTCTGGGCGTCAAAGGTGAGATCCAACTGGAACATCTGAAACTGGTGTCACTCGGTGCACGTTATTGGGCCGACGAGCAGCAGGAAGGGGTGGATCTGATCTACACCGACCCGGACTCCCAAGCGCTGATGGTGATCGAACGCCAGTGGCTTAAAAATAGCGATCCACAAGGCGTGGCGACGCCGATAGGCAGCCGCAGGATTGCTGGTCACCCGGTAAAAAAACTGGCGGCTTGCCAGGTGATCACCAATGCCGCCAAGCGCCGGGCAAACGGGGCGTTGGACATTGCCAGCGGTAAGCAATATACCAGCGTGTTGCCGCTCTCTGCCCGTGCGTGGGAGCTGTTGGGGGAACCGCTCAGGCAGCCTGATGCCGCAGCGCTGAAACGTCATCTCCAGCAGGCATTGCCAGATTTTGTACGCCCCAGGCAGCCGATCGAACAGCTGCATATCTTACCGATTAGTGAGGTGCTCGACTGGTGCTGGGACCCGGCATTACAGTGCTTGCAGATTGATATCTTAAGCGGAGAGGATCGTGATGATAATTTTGTGACAGTGTCACTAAATTACGATAGTGCCACCCCTCAGGCTACAGAGCTATTGGCCAGGGCAATGCTCACGTCAGCAACTCCGCCACGGTTGATTTCAGGCAGGGTGAAGATCGAGTCAGGAAAGTTGTTTATCGAGCCGTTGGCCGTAGCCAGTGACACCCAGATATTCTCACTGTGCGCCGATGAGGCTGAGCCTTTTCCAATGGAGCGCCAGGCCGATCTGCAACAGCGTTCGGATATACAGCAAGCGTTGGCAGACACCGAAACGTTGCTGGCACAGTGGTTACAGCAGGGGATCCGGCATCTTGGGGGGCGTGGGATTGAGCGGGTGGAAATCCTGGCCGAGGCGCTAAATGGCTATGGCCTGATGCAGCTGTCTGCAGGGTTAAACGAGTTACCCGAGCGTATTCGCTCTAATAACCACACAGAATTAGTCCACCGGTTGATGACGATTTATCAAACGCTGCGCCTGGTGAAAGACCGGCAGAGTAATTGACTTTGACAGCGCCATGACAGTTCGACTAAGCTTGCCCCACTCATTTGGGGAGTAGCCTTCCTTCATCATGAAGGAGGATGTGTCAACATACTCAGCAAGTTGCTGTGGCACATCCGTCGATCAGATTGGCGAGACCATAGGGGTAATATTTCTTTTGGATTGGACGAGGAATATTACACCATGGTTTACAACGTCCAGTCGGTATTTCCATCATGACCCTTTTTTCTGTTTTATTCTCAAATTACCTCAGCAAAAAACCGGGCAAATTGAGGGCTAAAGGATGACACTGTCATTTTTTCAGCTCGCGATATCCTTAATCATCATCTTGATTGCCTCTGAAATTTTCACCAATGCCCTGGAACACCTTGGCGAAAGGTTGAAGATCTCTGAAGGGGTAACCGGTTCGCTTTTTGCCGCTATTGGCACCGCCTTGCCTGAAACCATGGTACCCATTTTGGCTCTGGTTGCCGGCACGTCGGCGGCTAATGTTAACGAAGAGATTGGCGTGGGGGCGATATTGGGCGCGCCGCTGATGCTGTCTACGCTGTCTGTCTTTTTGATGGCGCTGGCTGTGGTAAGACGGCGGGGTATTAACGGGGCAATCACCCCAGAGCCCACCGGGTTTATACGAGATACGCATTTCTTCCTGCTGGCTTTTGTGTTAGCCGCAATCGCCTTGTTCATTCCTGTAGAGATGAAAGTCGCCAGGATGGGCGTCAGCGTGTTGTTGGTCTTGCTTTATGTCACCTACATGGTAAAAACCTTACACGCGTCGAAAAAATTAGTGGCTGAAGGCAATGGAACCGCAGCAGATAACGTCATGTTCTTATCCCGAGTGGGATTGCCCACCACGCTATTCACCATCATCCTGCAAACTTTAATTGGTTTGGGCGTATTGGTGGCGGGGGCTTTAGGTTTTATAGACGGCGTTGCCGCAGTATCGGAAAAGCTTGGCATCTCTGTGTTGTTACTGTCATTGATTATCATTCCTATAGCTACCGAATTGCCAGAGAAGGTGAACAGCATTCTATGGATTCGCAAAGGGAAGGATACTCTGGCATTAGGCAATATTACCGGCGCAATGGTTTTCCAAGGCACCATATTACCCGCCATCGGGATATTATTGACGCCATGGCAACCCCGGCATGAAGTGCTGATCGGGGTGTTTATTACGCTTTCATCGGCATTTTGGCTGTGGATCAACGCCAGAAACAAAAATCTGAAAGTGTGGATGCTATTTATTAATGGGGCTTTCTATTTCGCTTATATTATCGCCTCAATCTCATTTAGCGGCTAAATAATTACCATCCCTGCAATCCGATGTAGGTCAAAGCGATAACCCTGCTCACTCCCCCACGGAACTGATTGCTCACAGACCTTGACCTTCCCCTTGTGGGAAGGTTTAAGCTTTTTGTTACCGAAACTTCCCAGGAGTAGAACCATGGCTTCCGTTTTCGTCCCATCAGGTTCCAATCAAGCGGCTCGTCTGAGCCTGCCGGTCGAAGGAATGACCTGTGCATCGTGCGTTGGCCGTGTCGAACGCGCTCTAAAAGCCGTTCCAGGCGTGCAAACAGCTACGGTCAATCTTGCCACCGAGCGGGCAGATGTCACCTTTAGCGGCGTGGCCGATCCACAAGCGACCGTTAGTGCTATCGAGAGCGCCGGTTACGCCGTCCGTGAAGAGACTACTGAACTGGCGATCGAAGAAATGACCTGCGCATCCTGCGTCGGAAGAGTTGAGAAGGCGCTGACACAACTTCCAGGCGTCCTCTCTGCCAGCGTCAACCTGGCGACCGAGCGTGCGCGGGTACGGCACCTCGCCGGGGTTATCTCCACCGCTGACCTTGAAGCGGCGGTTGTGCAGGCGGGTTACAAGGCACATCGTTTGTCTGCCGAAACGCCGAATGTGAACGATCAGGATACCGAACGCCGCGAGAATGAAGCGCGCGGCTTACGCCGCTCTTTGCTGATTGCGGGCATTCTCACTTTGCCGGTCTTTATCCTTGAGATGGGCTCGCACCTTATTCCCCCGATGCACCATTGGGTGCAAGGCGTTTTAGGTGAACAGACGAGCTGGTATATACAGTTTGTACTCGCCACCCTGGTGCTGTTCGGCCCGGGCCTGCGCTTTTTCCGCAAGGGTATCCCGGCGTTGTTGCGTGGTGCTCCCGATATGAACTCGCTGGTGTCGGTGGGTACGGCAGCGGCGTACGGCTATTCGGTGGTGGCGACTTTCATTCCCGAGGTGCTGCCTAAGGGAACCGCTAACGTTTACTTCGAAGCCGCCGCGGTCATCGTGACCTTGATCCTGCTTGGGCGCACGTTGGAGGCTCGCGCCAAGGGGCGAACGTCTCAGGCCATCAAACGGCTGGTCGGGCTTCAGGCAAAGACCGCGCGCGTTGAACGTAACGGCGATACCGTTGAGATCCCGCTCGATCAGGTGACCACAGGTGACGTGGTGTTCGTTCGTCCAGGGGAGAAGATCCCTGTCGATGGCGAGGTCGTCGAGGGGGCATCTTATGTGGATGAGAGCATGATCACCGGCGAGCCGTTACCCGTATCGAAGGGCGTAGGCGCTGCCGTTGTCGGTGGCACCATCAACAAGACCGGCGCTTTCAGCTTCCGCGTCACCAAGGTTGGGGCCAATACCGTGCTGGCGCAGATCATCCGCCTGGTTGAGGAAGCGCAGGGCTCCAAGCTACCGATCCAGGCGCTGGTCGATAAGGTGACCATGTGGTTTGTACCGGCAGTGATGGCTGCCGCCGCGCTGACGTTCCTGGTCTGGCTGATCTTCGGCCCGGATCCGGCGCTGACCTTTGCGTTGGTGAATGCGGTTGCGGTGCTGATTATCGCTTGCCCGTGCGCCATGGGGCTGGCTACGCCGACGTCAATTATGGTCGGTACCGGGCGCGCCGCTGAACTTGGCGTGTTGTTCCGCAAGGGGGAAGCCTTGCAGGCGCTGCGTGATGTGAGCGTTATTGCTCTCGACAAGACTGGCACCTTGACCAAAGGACGCCCAGAACTCACCGATCTCGTTCCCGCCAAGGGTTTTGAGTACAGCGAAGCGCTGGCTCTGGTGGCGGCGGTTGAAACCCGCTCTGAGCACCCGATCGCCGAAGCGATTGTGCTGGCCGCCAAACAGCAAGGCATCACGCTGGCCCCCGTTGAAGGCTTCGACGCCGTGCCGGGCTTTGGCGTAACGGCCAAGGTTGATGGCAGGGTGGTCTCCGTCGGTGCGGATCGGTTCATGACGCAGCTTGGCCTTGATGTGGCGAGCTTCAAGTCTGCCGCCCAGCGCCTGGGTGAACAGGGTAAGAGCCCGCTCTATGCCGCTATCGACGGTCGTCTGGCGGCGATTATTGCGGTTGCCGATCCGATCAAGGAAACCACGCCAGAGGCTATTAAGGCGCTGCACGCGCTGGGCCTCAAAGTGGCGATGATCACCGGCGACAATGCGGCAACGGCGGCGGCGATCGCCAAACAGCTCGGTATTGATGAAGTTGCGGCAGAGGTATTGCCCGACGGCAAGGTTGCTGCGCTGAAAAAGTTCCGGGCCAACGGGGCGCGAGTAGCCTTTGTGGGGGACGGTATCAACGACGCCCCAGCGTTGGCGGAAGCGGACGTAGGGCTAGCCATCGGCACCGGTACCGATGTAGCTATCGAGGCGGCCGACGTAGTGTTGATGTCTGGCGACCTGCGCGGGGTGCCGAACGCTATCGCACTCAGCCAGGCGACGATCCGCAACATCAAACAGAACCTGTTCTGGGCCTTTGCCTATAACGCGGTGCTGATCCCGGTGGCGGCAGGTGCGCTTTATCCATGGAACGGCACTTTGCTTTCGCCGATCTTCGCGGCGGCGGCGATGGCGCTCTCCAGCGTCTTTGTTCTCGGCAACGCGCTGCGGCTTAAGCGCTTCCAGGCTCCGATGACGGTTGAGGCTTCTAGCGGGACGGCGGAAAGCGGGGCGGAGATTATCCCCGTTACCGCAAGTAAATGACCGATGTCGGGCCATGGTGATGCCCCTCACCCTAACCCTCTCCCACAGGGAGAGGGGACCGACCGTGCTACAAATGGATTCAAGTGTTTACCTTAGCTCCGGAGCTTCGAGGCTGTGTAAGTTGATCTCCACACCTGACCGCAGCTCCGAATCAGCTCCCTCTCCTTGGGGAGAGGGCTGGGGTGAGGGAGACCAGTGACAATAACGCTAACTGTAGCCCTATGAAGGAGTGAACGATGAATATCGGTCAAGCAGCCAAGTCCTCCGGCGTTTCAGCCAAAATGATCCGCTACTACGAACAGACCGGTTTGCTCCCCTAGGCCATACGGTCGGATGCGGGCTACCGCCATTACAGCTCTTAGGACGTACATAGCCTGCGTTTTATCCGCCGCTCACATTCCACTGCGTCTAATCGGCACTACTTTCTTATAGTTAACACGCTTTCTAACGCACCACTTTGTAAAAACCTGTTGGTCACTGGTGTCACAACCACGTTACGGTTGACTGGTAGGATCTTGATCCCTTCACCCAGAAATACGGGAATGGTTGTGATATGTAATTGGTCCAATTCACCAGCATCGGCGAAAAATGCAGCGGACTGACCCCCTCCAACGACCCAAACATCCTTACCTTTTGCCGCCAGTTTTGCATGCCTGGCAATATCATTAGCATTGCCACAAACTTTACTTATGCCTGTGCCTTGCGGTATTGCCAGATCCTGACTTGTCAAAATGAACGCCGGAATATCTTGATAAGGCCAGTCGCCATGGGCATTTTCCATTATCCAGCTGTAGGTTTTTCCTCCCATAATCACTGCGCCAATACTCTGGTAGAAGTCATCATAGGGTGTAGCATCATCGCCTAAAATAAAATTAGTCAGCCAGTCAAGCTCATGATCCTGGGTGGCAATGTAGCCATCCATAGATGCTGCAACATAATAAA
This sequence comes from Serratia sp. JSRIV006, assembly GCF_019968685.1. Classification (NCBI taxonomy): domain Bacteria; kingdom Pseudomonadati; phylum Pseudomonadota; class Gammaproteobacteria; order Enterobacterales; family Yersiniaceae; genus Serratia; species Serratia sp. JSRIV006. The sequence continues at coordinate 2,835,283 of NZ_CP074137.1, read as the reverse complement.
TTAACTTCGACATTCGATATCCTTGGTTTGCTAAGCGGGCGCAGCATGCAGCGCCCCTACGTTTTGAGCCTGTTGGGTGTTGTCAGCAGTCTTGCGACTTGCGCTTCTTCGGCGAACTTCACCACTTTATCATCAGGCGTATTAGCATGCAGGCAAGACTGGATTCTGGGCTACCTCTTGCCTCAACGCCTCAAATGGGCACTGGCTGAATAAGCGGAGGATCGCTACTGGAGTCAAAGGGTTGAGTGCCAGCGAACGGTTAAACTGAAACAGGCTGCTGGCAGTGTCGTACAAATTGGTATCAGAAGCCGGAAATTCAGCATAGCCAAAGGTGCGGAACGGCGGCGTTTTATCGCGTACTTGAGGACACCTAACCGCGAGTTGTTCCACCCAACGAGAAAAGATTGGCCAATCTATCATGTCATCTTCCGTCAGTGCTGCCATACCGGCAAAGCACTCCTCGGTAAACACGTAGGGATGCTGCGCCAGCTTTTGCCATACGAGTCGGGCGCCTGGGCTCGGATTTGGATTAAGGAAAAACTGCCGGTTATGAGCCAGCCTGCTCAGGACAAACAGATCCATCGATTGACTAAGCTGGGTCAATATATGGCTGGATATGGCACGTTCCGCCAGTTCACCTCTGACCCATACATTGACGTCGTCCAGTAGCTCCATCATCAACGCTTCATCTTCATGATAGCGAGAAACCAGCCGGCACCTGACCAAATGAGAAGGATCTTTGGTCAGTGACTGCAACAGGGCTTTAGAGGGATTAACCAGCCGGAAAATCATATTTTCACGCACGGCCTCATCCGGATGATGAATAGCAATATTTGCCCAGCATGCTGGCCATGCCGGGTTGGCTGCCGACTTATCAAGGATAGGGCCAACGGGGTCCAAAAAATAGTCTGAGTACACTTTGTCCGCAGCGCGGTCATGGTCTGCTCTTGAAGCCATTGATTGGCTGGTAAGCCCCTCTACCAGCGTTGGATAGTGGGAATTCAACGCCTCCCATGCCAATGCCTCGCTGGCATACTGCCATGGTTGCCAACGCCAGACCAACTCTGGCCATACCATGCAAGGCACGATAAACGGCTGTTTGCTTTGCTGCGCCACCTGAATTTTCACATCCAGCGACAAGGCGGGCAGCACATCTAGCAGAACCTGAGTGGCGGTATCTTGCGCATTAGCGACGGCTTTTAAAAAACGATCTGGGAATGCCGCCCAACCGTGTTCAATCAGCAAGGCCGCAAAATCTGGCGCATTGAGGAGCTTACTGACGGTATTACTGCGGGCTTGGCCTAAGTCTGAGATGTCCATGGATCGCTGCTTTTGATTATTCCTTCAGTGGGGAAATACTATCCGATCGGGGATGTGGTGAATAGATGGGGGGATGCATTCTCCGAGCGAGTTCTCTACCGGGTGCTGGGAGGCGAAATTCACCACTTTGTTCATCCTTGTCCGCCATAAAGAATGTACTACTGTTAATAGATGTATCCGTGATGGAAGAAGCTTGGTATGGCAAAACCTTCGTTCCCCCGTTTGATTGCCGTGTGCCTGCTGGTCATTGCAGCCCCTTTGTCTGCTGTAGCGCTACTTGAGCTAACCGTTACTGAGAGAAAAACGTACAGAGTCACTGCACCGTATCTTTCAGGAGAAGAGGGCTCTCAAACAACACCACTCATATTTAAAGAGGTCATTTAAATGCTTAATAAGTCAGTGGCTATGGTATGTTTGTTAACAGTGGTGCCCGCATGTGTCGCAGGTGAAATAAATTTATACTCTATTAACACCGGCTCCTTTGTGTATCATACGATAAACAATGAGGGGCAATACACGGAGAACTTTGATAACAAATTTTTCTCCGTAGAACGAAAGTTTTCTGAGGATTCAAAATATAGTATTTTGGTTGGCACAATGAAAAACAGTTTCAATGACCGCTGTATCGCACTGGGTCTGCGAAGAGACTGGATGTCTAATGACTCTGGATGGGTTTTTAAGGGTGTTTACGGATATGTTGGTGAGTTCTTTTTTGATGCTTTCAGTCAATGTGGTAATGACGGCTCATATAAAAAGTTCAAGGATACTACCGGCGTGGGGTTCTCTCCCTATATCTATCATGCGGTTCAATACAACTTTACCAGCTACTTTGGGGTGGAAAGTGGTATTATTCTTCCCTCAATCTTTGTCGTTAGCGCACAATGGAGTTTCAGGTAGTTTTCAGCGACAGGCTTTGCATGTATGCACACTCGTGCTCTGTGCCAAGGGCCAGGCATCACACGGCAAACCAAACCATTAAAAAGGGATAACCTCTTGACCATACGCATTAGGCTCACTGTCGCACTAACATTGCTTACTGCGACACTGCCTGTATTAGCTAAAATGCCAGAAAACTTTGTCTATACCAGCTCAGGCGATCTTGAAGCGGCGTCAGTCATTATGGCGCGTAGCGACATTGGCGGTGCGCAGATCGTTTACAGTTGGCGCTCACTCGAACCTGAGAAGAACAAGTACAACTTTTCGCAGATTGAGCAGGATCTTGCTCGTCTTAAAGGAGCCAAGAAAAAACTTTTCATCCAGATCCAGGATCGGTTTTTCGAACAGAATGCCCGATACGTTCCTGACTATCTGATGAATGATGCCAGGTACGGTGGTGGGATATCGCCACAATTTGACAATCCTGGCGAAGGAAAGCCGATTGGCTCGGGTTGGGTGGCGCAGCAGTGGGATCCCGCTGTGCGCCAACGTTATCAGGCTCTGTTGGCAGCGCTTGCAGAGCGTTTCGATGGCCGAGTCTATGGTGTGAACTTACCCGAAACAGCCATTGATCTTGATGAGAAAAAGCTACCCAAGGGATTTACCTGTGATAACTATTTCGCAGGCGAAATGGAAAATCTCACCTTTGCGCGCAAGGTGTTCACCAAGTCACATGTGGTGCAATATGTTAATTTCTGGCCGTGCGAATGGAATAACGACCACAATTACATGGGGCGACTGTTTGAGTTCGCAAGTGCCAATAACATTGGGCTTGGCGGCCCAGATATTGTTCCCAACCGCAAGGCGCAAATGAAGAACTCCTATCCGTTCTTCAACAAATACAAAAATAAGCTGGTACTCGTTGCCATGGCGGTGCAAGAGCCGACCTTGACCTATAGGAACCCCAATACGGGCAAGCCATTTAGCAAGGATGAGTTTGTGCAATTCGCAGAAGACTATCTCGGTGCAGATATCATTTTCTGGAGCACGACGTCTCCCTGGTTGGCGAAGAAATAGGAACCAGTCGCCTAAGAAAAGAAAGCCTCACGGAGTAATCATGGGGGCAGGTCACGGCCCGTTATATTTTCCCCGGGAGGCTGAGCAGTTATTAATAAGCACCAGACGATCGAGTCGTTAAACGGGTAGGCCGATAGCTTTCAGGAAGTTTCCTCATATAAAAGGGCCTACTCCTAGATATCAGCGAATCCGCCGTAACCCCTCGGCATCAGTTTTGTGGCCATTCTTGCTTCAGCAATGCATAAATCAGTTCATCGCCCCATTGACCATCAAAGCGATCGTTCTGTCGTAAATGTGCTTCTTTGCGCATACCCAAGCGTTCGACCACGCCGATAGAGCCGCGATTGGCTGCATCAAGTCGGGCAAAAATGCGGTGGAAACCCACTTCGGTGAAGCCGCGTTCCAGCACCGAACGTACCGCTTCTGCCGCATAGCCTTTACCGGCATAAACCGGATTGAAGATATAACCGATTTCTCCTTGCAGTGCCGCGCTGCTGGCCAGTTTCAGTAACACTTCACCAATGAGTTCGCCGCTATCTTTCAATGTGACGGCACAATAAAAAGTGTCACCATCTTCACTAAAACGAGAGGCTACGGCCTTTGCCAACCGCTTTTCCATTTGCGCCTGCTCCGGCGGTGGAGCATACAAGTAGCGGTAGACTTCAGGCAGGCGATGGTAAGCCGCATAGGCGTGGAGATCGTCAGGGGTAAAGCGGCGTAGCCGCAGGCGCTCGGTGGAGAATGGCAGGGTAATCGAATGCAAGAAATTATCCTTTTCTAATTTGTTGTTATGGTGAAGGGATCGATACTACCAATGACCCGTTAACGTTCCAGCATAGAAAGAATATGATTTTTGGTAAGCGGGGCCAGTTGCACCTGCTGGTTGCTAGAAGGTTCAAACCATATCACTTCTTCGATTTCTGCAGCGGGTAGAAAGTGGGTCTCTTCGGTGCTGATTCTGAACATGTCAGCAATCAGCATGTGCCCAGGCTCATTTGCTGCGAGATCCGTAAAGCGCCCAAGTGGGATCATCTCATCAGGATTGAAGGAGGCATTCAGTTCCTCTTCCAGTTCACGTGCAAGTGCCACCTCTGGCCGCTCGCCGGATTCAATTTTTCCACCCGGTTGCATAAACCACTCCGTGTTGCGTTTTCTGACCAGAAGGATCCGGCCAGCCCGATCGGTGATGACGGCCGCAGCTATATGAATTTGCTTACTCTCTGACATTCTGAATCCCGTTGTTTGGTAGAAAAGCACCCCGCGTGAAGGCATCAAATGTACCAGAGAGGGGAGGGTGATTCCTAGCCTTGAATCGCCACGGATAATCTAGACACTTCTGAGCCGTTGATAATATTGATTTTCATATTCCGTCGGTGACATCTGATCACTCGAACCATGCCGACGCTTACTGTTATAAAACATTTCGATGTAATCAAAAATATCACTGCGGGCTTCTTCCCGCGTTCCGTAGATCTTTTTCTTTATCCGTTCACGCTTCAGTAGCTGGAAAAAACTTTCTGCAACTGCGTTATCGTGACAGTTACCACGACGGCTCATACTGCCCTCCAGTCCATGTGATTTCAGGAATGACTGCCATTCATGGCTTGTATACTGACTACCTTGATCAGAATGAACCAGCACCTGTTTTTGAGGATTACGCCGCCACACGGCCATCAGAAGCGCATTCAGGACAATATCTTTTGTCATCCGGGGTTGCATTGACCAGCCGATAACTTTGCGCGAAAACAGGTCAACAACCACGGCCAGATACAGCCAGCCCTCGTGGGTTCGGATGTAAGTTATGTCCGTTACCCAACGTTCATCCGGTGCTTCCGAGTTGAACTGCCGCTGGAGCCTGTTGGGTGTCACGATACTGGCCTCCCCTTTACGAGCTCTTGGGCTTCGGTATCCGACCTGAGCCTTTATCCCGGCACGCTTCATCAGCCGCCAGACCCGGTTAATCCCGCACTGTTGCCCGCTATCTCGCAGGTCGAGATGGATCTTACGATAGCCATAAACGCAACCGGACTCCAACCAGAACTGTTTGATTTGTCCTGTCAGCCTCATATCTGTCTGATGCCGTGGTGAATGTGGCTGCTGAAGCCAGGTGTAAAACCCACTTGGATGAACATCCAGCACCCGACAGAGCAGACGAACAGGCCAACAACAGGTGTTATCACGGATAAAGGCGTACCTCAGTCGGACAGCTTTGCGAAGTACGCCGCGGCTTTTTTTAATATGTCCCGTTCGTCAGTAACTCGTTTCAGCTCTTTTTGGAGTCGGCGGATCTCGGCCTGAGCATCTGACTGTTCTTTGTTGGTGGAAGAGTCAGGCCCGTACTTCTTTATCCAGGCGTAAAGGCTGTGGGTGGTGATGTCGAGACGTGTTGCAACGCTGGAAACAGAATGGCCACGATCAACAACCTGTTTGACCGCTTCAATTTTAAACTCTTCAGGATAACGCTTACTGCTCATGTGCACCTCTCTTTAGGCCATTTTAAATGACTCTGAGGTGTCTGTTAAACCCGTGGCGATTCAGTGTCACAAATTTGTCTGGTTTTGAATCCCTGCGAGACGATCTGGATTTAGCCATCATTGTGAGCCGTGGCCAACTGGATGACAGTGATTACATAGCCCGTCATCTGGTGACAATCCCTTGCACTATCGTTGCAGCCCCCTCCATCATTCAGCGTTATGGCATCCCTTCTCGTATACAGCAATTTGAAGAATTACCCTGCATTACCACGGTAAATGCACTTAAAGGTGCTCCTTGGCAGTTTATGAATAAAAAGGGGGGATTCGAGACGATTAAGGTTAAAGGCCATTACAGGGTAAACAGCGGAGAGATGGCAGGACGCGCGGCGGTAGCGGGTGTTGGTTTCGCCATTCTTTCGAGACAGGCCTGCCAACCCTACATCGACGATGGACGGCTGATCGAGATTAAGTTTGAACAACCGCCAGCCCCACTTCAATTGTTTGCACTTTATACTGACAGGCGTTATTTGCCAGCTAAAACGCGAGCGCTCATTGATTACATACAGCAGAATTTGAGCCATACATCCTTAGCAACCTAAGGCTACATTAAACAGCCACAGAGAGTCCTGGTGTTACAATAGTCTCTAAATGCACAATGTCCGCTTTTCGCTCATAGCCGACACGGTTCCGCCCAGTGGACAGGACAATGCCAGCATTGGACTTTGCAAGCACTACGCCGAGTTAATCAACGGGTGCAGGTCACGACACCACGATAGATACCTTCACTTTCAAAACGGGCAGGCATTACTGGCTTTGATCAACGCTTCGCTAATAGGATGAACAAAATGCAGCTCACTGGCATGCAGCATCAGCCGCGGCGTCCGTTCGGTGCCAGGTATTAGGAGACCGCCATACAGATCGCAGCCCAAAATAGGGTGTCCCAACTGCTGGCAGTGAATACGCAATTGATGGGTGCGCCCGGTCTCCGGGGTTAGCTCTACACGCGTCAAAGGCAGTAACGTCCCGTCTTCCAACTCGTGATTTAAGCGTTCAACGACACGATAGCGGGAGCGGGCGGGCTTGCCGTGGATTGAGCAAATCGACATCAGTGGGAACAACGCCGGGTCTTTGGCAATCGCAGCATCTATCACCCCGTTGTTGTCGTTCAGGTGTCCGCAGAGCAGTGCGCTGTAAACTTTGGTCACGGTGCGCTGGCTGAATTGCTGGCAGAGGGCTGCGTTGATAGTCTTATTGCGTGCAACCACCATCAGCCCGGAAGTACCGAAATCAAGGCGGTGAATCAGGGTGCAGCCGGGGAATATCTGTACCAACCGATGATGCACCGAATCGAGATTTTGCGGATTCTTCCCCGAGAGGCTGAGCAGCCCGGCGGGCTTATTGATGAGCACCAGGTGATCGTCCTGATAGAGGATCTCTATCTCGTCATGGCACGGTGGGGCAATAAAAGTATCGAAAATCGTAGACATCATGCTGCCGGATAGAGAGTGGATGTGGATAATAACGAATTTTCAGCAGGCTGGCGAATCTGGCCTTTAGCCTGATTGAGCAACGGTAATTTTTGATGAAAGTGATACTTGTACGACATGCGCAAACGGAATGGAATCAGCGCGGTATTATCCAGGGGCATATGGACAGTCCGGTGACTAAACGAGGTGTGCTTGAGACATCAGCTTTACTGGCAGCATTAACAGACGCCGCTTACCCTACAGACTGTGTCTACGCATCTCCCCTTGGGCGTGCCTGGCACATGGGGCAGGCACTGGCGGACCGTTTTCTCTGCCCGTTGGTTGCGGAACCTGCGCTGAAGGAGCAGGCATTCGGTCATTATGAAGGGATGACACGGGAACAAATACAATATGACCATCCCAGTGAAGCAGAGTCGCTATTTGGGCGAGATGCGCAATTTTGTGCCCCTGGCGGCGAGTCGCTGACGCAGGCTTCTCAGCGAGTTATCAATTTCTTGCACCACCAACAAGTGGTGGCTCCACACCAGACAATATGTATTGTATCTCATGGCCAAGTCAGCCAGGGAGTGCTGGCCTTGCTCAAAGAGGGAAGAATCGATAATTTTCTCCGTTATGCTCAACCGAACGCGAGCTACTCTGTTTTAGACCTGGTTGGGGATAAATGCGTCTCTCTGCGATGGGGGATCGCGACACATTTACTTAAGCTGTTGTGATTCGTCATGAACAATCATTAAAACCGGGAAAGGGCACCCGGTCACAATGTCGATACTCCGTAAATTATCGCCACAGCTAAATGTGCAACTGACCATTAATCAGCGTGCAGCTCTGCCCACCAATCCAAGGCTCACCGTCAATAAAGCGAACGCTAACCCGGCCATCGCGATGTAGTTGGGTGCCTTGTCGAACCTGATACCCCTGCGCCGTTGAACCACCGTCGGGGAAATTATTCTCCTTCAACAAACGGGCCAGGCATGCATTGGCACTGCCAGTCACTGGGTCCTCTACCAACTTACCCCCTTCAACCAGAAACGCTCGCATTTCATAGTCTGCTGGCTCACCCGATGAATAGGCACCATAAATCACCACACCATCAACCTCATGATCGGTTTGCAGCTTCTTAATCGTGGCATGATCCGGCGTCATCGTCAGGCAGGATTGAGCGCTTGGCAGACGTACCATAAGCCAGCGAATACCCATGTCGGCAATGACCGGCACCGTATCGGCTTCGATAACCGCAGGTTGAAAAGCGGCCATTAGCATTTCCCTTTCTGCTGCAGTCAGCGTTCGAAGCGTTACCGCCGGCGCAGCAAACGCCAGCGTTCCTTCAGCTAAGATATTGACCGCAACCAGACCAACCCCGCATTCTTGCATCACCACCCCCGGCTGTTTGGTCACCAGCCCAGCCTCCAATAATGCATGGGCCGTACCCAAAGTCGGATGCCCGGCAAAGGGTAGCTCTTTTTCGGGGGTAAAAATGCGCACCTGATAATCGGCTAGCGAATTAGTCGGTTTGAAAACAAACGTCGTTTCCGAAAGGTTGGTCCAGCGAGCTAACGAAAGCATCTGCATTTCATTCAAGCCCTCTGCTTCCAGGATCACCGCCAAGGGATTCCCCTGCAATGGCGAAGTGGTAAATACATCCACCTGTTTGTAGGCGCGAGGTTTCACATCATCTTTTCTGAGCATTTGACGTCATCCGCTAGGTATAAGGCTTGATGATAGCGCTATTAAATGACGCACATCAATTGCTAATACCTTAAAATGGTTGGGTTTTGTGATACGTTGGCACTCATTGAGGCAGCCCCGGAAATTAACAGAGGAATACTACATGCAGAGTTTATTTTCGTTAACCGCTGGCGCCTGTGTGCGTTGGCACGATTTGCCAGGCCAGGGTATCCCGATTGTGTTTGTTCATGGGCTTGGGTGCGCGTCTTCCTATGAGTATCCACGCATTGTGGCAGATCCGGCATTTGCGGGACGACGCGCGATTCTGATTGACCTTCCTGGATATGGCTTTAGCGATAAACCTCGTGATTTTGATTACAGCATTGCTCATCAGGCAGACGTTGTGATCGAAGTGATTACTGCATTGAATCTGTCACATTGCCATCTCTATGGTCACAGCATGGGGGGCAGTATCGCGATTGAAGTAGCAGAACGATTGGGTAAACGGATAGGTAAACTGGTGGTTTCGGAACCTAACTTTTATGCCGGTGGCGGCGTATACAGTCGCCTACTGGTGGAGAGACCGGAAGCTGAATTTATCTCGCATGTGTACGACGAAATGCTGGCAGACCACACATCCCCCTGGAAAGGTTCGGCCCAAAATGCGGCCCCCTGGGCAATGTGGCGGGGAGCCAAAAGCCTGATTGATGGAGCTTCACCGCCATGGATGGAGACTTTCCTCAATCTGTCCTGTTCACGCTCACTGATTTTTGGCGAACAATCCTTACCGGACCGTGACTTTGAGTATGTCAGCCATCAGGGTATATCTGTAGCAACAGTGCCACAAGCAGGGCACTCTATGTCCTGGGAGAATCCGTCGGCATTTGCCGTGGTGTTACACAAGGCATTTAACGATTGATTTAACACCATCGGTTATCATCCAAGCCAATAGAAAAACTTTTAACAGATGCTAAATTTTACCGTTTGCCGCCGATCATCAAGTTCTACAAACTAAGCGCGTCTGATAGAACCTTTAGCCCTCAATGATGGAAAAATAGCAATGTTGAAGAAATCCCTATCCTGTGTGCTGTTACTCGCCACCTCAGGTTCATTGTTTGCAGCACCGCAAACGGAAAAACAGATAGCCGACATTGTTAATCGCACCGTTGCGCCATTGATGCAAGAGCAGGGCATTCCCGGCATGGCCGTGGCGGTGATTTATCAGGGGCAGCCTTACTACTTCACCTGGGGATTGGCAGACGTTGCGGGCAAAAAGCCAGTCACGCAGCAGACCTTATTCGAGCTGGGTTCGGTCAGTAAAACGTTCACAGGAGTGCTGGGCGGTGATGCCATTGCTCGCGGTGAAATCAACCTAAGCGATCCGGCGAGCAAGTACTGGCCAGCACTGTCTGGCAAGCAATGGCAGGGGATCACCTTGCTGCACCTGGCAACCTATACCGCCGGTGGCTTACCGCTGCAGATACCGGAAAATGTTACCGATGAAGCATCGCTGCAGAATTATTATCAAACCTGGCAACCGCAGTGGGCTCCGGGCACCAAGCGCCTATACTCGAACGCCAGTATTGGCCTGTTTGGCGCACTGATGGTCAAACCGTCAGGCATGAGTTTTGAACAGGCGATGACCCAACGCGTGTTCCAACCGTTGAAGCTATCGCAAACCTGGATAAACGTGCCGCAGCAGGAAGATAAGCACTACGCCTGGGGCTATCGCGATGGGAAAGCGGTTCGCGTTTCTCCGGGCATGTTTGATGCCGAAGCCTACGGCGTTAAGTCGTCGATAGAGGATATGGCAAGCTGGGTTCAGGCTAACATGGCGCCTGCTAAAGTGAAGGATGCCTCGCTGCAGAAGGGGATTACGCTTGCCCAGTCGCGCTACTGGCATGCCGGTGATATGTATCAAGGTCTGGGTTGGGAAATGCTGAACTGGCCGGTTAAAGAGAAAACCGTGGTCGAGGGTAGCGATAATAAAAACGCACTGGCAGCGCTGAGCGTCACAAAAATCACTCCGCCAGCGCCACTATCAAGCGCCTCTTGGGTACATAAAACTGGCTCAACCGGTGGATTTGGCAGCTATGTAGCCTTCATTCCTCAACAGGATCTCGGCATCGTGATGCTGGCTAACAAAAATTATCCTAATCCTGTGCGGGTTGAGGCGGCTTATCGCATTCTTGAGGCGTTGCGGAAGTAATTGAATTAGAAGGGCGCAGCATGTGCAGCGGCCCTACATTTTTAGCCCAGCAGTCTCAGGGGGCATATTGTCCCCTGATCTAACCCAAGTCCAAGTTATTTTCCATCACAAAAACCAGATCAATCGCCTTAATCAAACTGGCAGCCTAGCTAGCTCTGTTCTATACGAAGGGTGATTATGGTTACTTAAAAAGCATTCGCTCACGTAAACCTTGAGCTTTATCATAAGTTTACTGCATACCTGATTGATTATCTTGACCTATCATTAATTTGTGGCAACATTCAGACACACCTTATCTAGGACAAACTTCAGCAAAAATTGGTTTTGATCTTGATTAATCACTAAGGGTAATCAATGACCGTAACTATTCTTATTGAAAGTTTATGCCAGTTGGGGATAGGTTGAATATCATAAAGTATATTATTATTTTTCAAAGGGATGTATTTTCATGAATATAAAAAGTTTATTTTTATCAGCATCTATTTTGGGTGCCTTACTTCTAAGTGGTTGTGCTAGTGTCCCACTTGCAACAGAGCAAGAGTCCGTACAAGCTAAAAGCTTCACAACTCCGGATGAAAATAAAGCTGGTTTGTATATTTATAGGGATAGTTTTGTTGGCAAAGCGCTAAAAAAAGATATCTATGTTGATGGTAAATGCATCGGTGAAACAGCAGATAAAACGTTTTTCTACACACAGGTAACTGGTGGGGAAAAGCACAAGATTTCAACGGAGTCAGAGTTTTCTCCAAATGACCTGTCCATCTTCACTGAGTCTGGAAAGAATTACTTCGTAAGGCAATATATAAAGATGGGTGCTTTTGTTGGTGGTGCTGGCCTCAGTCAGTCGACAGAAGAGGAAGGGAAAAGAGTGATCTCAAAGCCAGGAGTTAAGCTTGCCAAAGAAGGACGTTGCGACAACTGATACGACTCGGTAAAAGTAGCAAGGTGCCGTTGCCTTTAAAAGGTGGCACCTTAATCTCTCTGCTTGGGTATGCAAGTAGGGTGAATGTGGGTGATCTAACGCACAATCAATGACAAAACCCACCAAGTTCCTCAACTACCCCAGCGACTTTTCAGGTAATTGACTGCCTGCTGGGTCTGTGGCTGATTGAGATAGTTCTCTCTGAACAGGATCGTGCCTTTAATTTGCGATACGGACTCGTTCAAATCCAGCTGCTTTTGTAACTCCTGCACGCCACCGTTGACCATCCAATCTGGCTCGTTCTTTGACGGGATCCCAACTTTATACAGTGCAACGCCGATATAAAGACGCGTATTGGTGGAGGCCACCACATTCGCCCACCATTTGGCGAGCACATCATAACGGGCCGCATCACGCGCGAAGGGCCAATACAGCTGTGGGGCAATGTAATCCAGTAAACCAAGCTGTACCCAACTGCGGGTGTCGGCATAAGATTCATCATAGGCTGCAGCCCCTCGCGTATTGGAACCTGCCGCATCGTGTGAGTGGTTACGCCATACGCCAGAAGGGCTGACACCAAATTCAACGTCGGGCTTCAACTTCTTGATAGTCCGAGAAACTTGCCCAACCAATTGCTTAGTATTGTCTCGCCGCCAGTCCGCTTTGGATCCAAAATGTTGCCCATACTTTTTGAAGGTCTGGCTGTCGTTGAGCACGGATCCAGGGGACTCCGCATAGAAATAATCATCAAATTGCACGCCGTCAATATCATAGTTGGCAACCACCTCCGCCACGATGCTGGTGATCCAGTCCCGCACCTCCGGAATACCTGGATCGAGCACAAATCGGTCGCCTGCAATGCGGATCCAGTCGGGGTGTAGCACATAGACGCTGGCTGGCTGCTGCGACAATGTGCGGTTCAGTTTATCAATGGTTACTGGCTTGGTGTTGACGGATACCCGGTAGGGGTTAAACCAGGCATGGACTTTCATGCCACGCTTGTGTGCCTCATCCAGCATAAACTGCAGCGGATCATAGCCTGGGTTGTCGCCAATATTCCCCGTCAGCACATCTGACCATGGCAAAATTTTTGATGCCCAGAGCGCAGTGCCATCAGGTTTAACCTGAAAAAAAACGGTGTTGATACCCAGCGTCTGCAGTTTATCCAGCTTGCCTTTCAATGCTTCTTGCTGTTGGCGAATGCGGATTGCAGGGCTGTCGACATTGACGGATGTCACTGGCGGCCAGTCTAAGCGGGAAACGGTTGCCAGCCAGATGCCGCGCACGGGGTCCTGGCTTTGCTGTGATTTACCCGGTAGTGGCTGTTTTGCCACCGAAGGCAACGGAGTGACTAAGGATTTCGCAGGTTCGGAGGTGCAACTGGCCAGTGAAAGCACACCGGCAAGAAGTACGATTAGCTGTTTAACTTTGGTAAAGCTATGAGAACAGGCGATGATTCGCTCCGGCTTCTATTGATTACTCATTGGGATAGCCCCAACACAATCTTATCATTCTCTTATTATTCGAATTTTAGTCAATACCGGTAGGGCAGATTGATTGGACGCCAGCTGATTGTGGTGACCTGCTGCATCGTTTCCTCTCAAGGAGTTGGATTGGAGTATGGCCGTTAATCTGCCGTTTAAATCCGTTACACTATGATGTCTTCTATCCCAAGGATTTCACCGTTGTAGTGACTAACTTGTCCGATAAAGATCTCGATCTCAGTAAGTTATGTTTACAAGCGTCCTCTGCTAACAAATTACTCCTTCAATTTAACTAAAGAATCTTTTATGAACAAACGCCTATTTGCTGTTTTTCCCGCCATTATTCTTTCAGGCTGTGCTGCCACATGGGAACCGTTAGGTACGCCAACAATGACCCTGCAAGAGGCGAATAACCTTTGCGAAACTGAGTCATTAGCTCAGTACCCGGTTAAAAATGAGGTCGCTACCAGAAGCGTTGAAAAGCAGGTTTCATTGAAATGCAATAAAGATGACGATGGTTGTAATAGTAGTGGTTATAAATATGAAAATAAATTAGGCGTTGAAAGCTACCCCTTGGACGTGAATATAAATAGCCGGAAAGCCGCATTTACTGCCTGCATGGCAAAAAAAGGTTGGAAAAACACCAGCTGGCTATAAATAACAGGCCGCGTTTCTGAAGTCTGCATTTTTGATGCAAAGAGCTGTGCTCCAGGCTGATACAACGCCCGGAGCACAAAATGGGATTTTGCGGGTAACGAAATCTTTGGTGGGGACCGAAAATGCCACAATTTATTTAGTAAACTCCTCTTCTGTATCAACTCTATCGCAGATCACCTTTACACCAGAAAACGACACTGTACCAGCTCCCTCTCCCTGTGGGAGAGGGTTGGGGTGAGGGGCCAGTAAAGCCAGTGTCTCAAGCCGTGCCGGGGTCAAAGGCACTCTTGGTTGCGGTAGGGGCCAGTCAAACAGATGTCGGGCCGCCGTGGCGCAAATTTTCCCCTGGCAAGCCCCCATACCGCAGCGGCTATGCAGTTTGGTCGCTGCCCAACCCGTTTTGGCATCAATCTCCCCCAGCGCTACATCCTCACAGCGGCACAGGAAGGTGTCGGCTGCGCCGAGGGTTTTCAGCGTTGGGTTTAGTACAAAGGTTTGGCTGACTGCGGCGGCAAAGTGCTGCCATACATTCCGTTTTGCCAGTAGTGCCTGAGCACGTACGCTATTACCGCTGGCGGCATACCCGGCAATCGCGCCTTCCGCCAAAGCCAGTTCACTTCCCCCCACACCGGTACATTCACCCGCAGCATACAGGTTGGCCACGCTGGTTTGTTGCAATGCATCAACGGCAATGGCCGCATTCTCTATTCTGCACCCCAATAGCATGGCTAATTCGATATTCGCCACCAGCCCGAATCCACAGGCAAGTCGATCGCAGGCGATCGTACGAACCTGCTCCCCTTGTTGGACGCGAACTGCGGTCAGCCGCTGCTCGCCTAGCGCTTCCACTACGTAGCTATTGGGACGATAGCGGCGGTTAATCAAGCGGAATGACTGCCGTACTTTCACTGGCCAATGCCACAACCCGCTGGCGAATCTCGCCAGGCGTTTCATCGGGGCTTGTTCGGCCAGCAGTATGACCTTACCGCCCGCTTTGGTGACGCTATCGGCAACCGCGAGTAGCAACGGTCCGCTGCCAGCAATGACGATCCGTTCGCCTTGCAGCGATAAGCCATTTTTGAGCTGCGCCTGTAAGCCGCCAGCCCCTGTTACGCCCGGTAGCGTCCAGCCAGGGAAGGGCAATAACAGCTCGCGCGCACCGCAGCATAAGATTAAGCGCTGATAGTTGATCGTCCCGCAACCCTGGGCATTTTCATACAGCAGTTGCTGTGGTCCGCTTTGCGCCACGACTTTTGTCGCACTGAGCAGGGTGACGTTATCCAACGCCTCAACGGCTTGCCGATAGCGTAGGGCGATCGCGGGTAAGGTGACCGCTGGCCCATCACGCCAGATTTGCCCACCAGGCCGAGGGTTATCATCAAGCATGACTATGCGTTGCCGGCTTTCGCCTACGGCCAGCGCTGCTGCCAATCCGGCAGGGCCAGCACCAATAATCAACACTTCGCATTGCAGGTTGTTCATTTCTCTCC
Organism: Serratia sp. JSRIV006; assembly: GCF_019968685.1. NCBI lineage: Bacteria > Pseudomonadati > Pseudomonadota > Gammaproteobacteria > Enterobacterales > Yersiniaceae > Serratia > Serratia sp. JSRIV006. The sequence continues at coordinate 2,819,622 of NZ_CP074137.1, read as the reverse complement.
GTTCCTTTCGATACTCATCTCGGGTTGGCACAAGGTTTGGCAGGCCAACTGCTGTACGCCATTGATGATCACTCGGCATTCCTGGCACACGCCCATGCCACAAAAGGGCGCGCGTGGCTGCTGGCTGACGGAGATCCGGCAATGATCTTGTCCGCTTAAGCTGAGTGCGGCGGCCACGGTGATACCTTCCTGTACCTGATAAGGTTGCCCGGCAATGGTTAAGGCGATCAGTTTCATTGGTGGACCTCGTTTGTAGTGAACATTCGCGCGGCTCGATAAGGAGAGTCATCAATTGCTGTGCGCTGCTGTTGGATTTGTGCGACGATCAAGGCGGCGCTGCCCATTGCCGTGGTGACGCCCAGCCCTTCATGGCCCAGAGCCAACCACAGCCATGGATAAGCCGGGTGGGGTCCTAACAGGGGTAAACCATCCGCCGATGCTGCCCGAACCCCCGCCCAGCAGCGGATGATGCTCATGGTTGCCAATGCGGGCAGGAACTCTGCGGCACGCTTGAGCATGGTGGCGAGCAACGGCATGTCGATTGCCGGATCGAGCGAATCAAACTGGCGTGAGGAACCGATCAGCAGTTGGCCGGTTGGGCGAGCCTGAACGTTAAAGGCCACCGAGGTCCCATCAGAGGCATGCGCACTAGCCCCATAACCCAACTCAACCAATTGGTGCCTAACCCGTTGCGGGTATCGATCGGTGATCGCCAGTTGGCCTTTTTTCGCTCTGAGCAGCGGGGCTGGCAACAGCTTGTCGGCGTGTAATCCGCAGGCTAACGCTATCACCGGTGCGCTCAGTCGCTCCCCGTTGGCCAGTATCACCGCCTGTTGTTCCAACGCGACCACTTCACCGTAAACCCGCCGTACTGCATCCCCCGCATCTTCAACCAACCAGCGCGCAGCATTAGGGGCATAAATAATGCCATCCCCCGGCACGCGCAATCCTCCGGCCAAGCCGCTACGCAACATAGGTTCAAGCTGTGCGACTTGTTGTGAGTCCATGAGTTCACTGTTGACCCCAAGTGCTGCCATCCGCTGCTGCTTCACTTCGGCAATCGCCATTTCTTGCGGTTTTTCCGCCAACCACAGCGTACCGCAGCCGCGCCAGGCACAGTTATCCGGCATACGGTCCAGCACGCTGCGCCACAAATGTAGGGAGTAGGCACTCAGCGCCAGCTCTGCGGGGTTGTCATCCATGCAAACCAAATGGCCCATGCCCGCAGCGGTGGCGCCAGGGCGGCGATCGTCAATCAGTAACACTCGTAACCCTTGTTGTGCTAACTGCCACGCGCAGGCAGCACCGATAATGCCTGCGCCAATGACTATCACATCGGCGGTTGCCATTAACGTATCCCCCAGGCGAAAGCGTCACGCTCATCCAGCAACAGTTGGCTATCGGCGCAGATAAAAGCCTCCCCGCGAATAAACGGCGTCACGCGGTTGCCTTCACCAGGCTGGTAATATCCGCTGAATTCACTGCCGATCACGCTGGCCTGCCGCCATACTTCACCTGGCTGTAATTTACCGTCTGCCGCCAGGCAGGCGAGTTTGGCGCTGGTCCCGGTGCCGCACGGCGAGCGATCGTAGGCCTTGCCTGGGCACAACACGAAATTGCGGCTATCGGCACGTTGATCGGCGGCAAAAAGCTCAATATGATCGATGATCCCTCCGTCTTCACCGTAGATCCCCGCGTTTTCGAGCGCCTGCCGTACCGCCCAGCTAAAGGCCGTTAGCGCTTCCAGATTGTGGGTGTCGATCGCCAAATGATGATCGCTGATGAGAAAGAACCAGTTGCCCCCCCAGGCGATATCGCCGGCTACCTCGCCATAGCCGTCAACGGTCACGGCTACCTGCTGGCGGTAACGATAGGCGGGGACATTCTCAATGGTTACGCTGCCATCGGCGTGTAGCGTGGCGTTCACCGTCCCAACAGGGGTTTCGATCAGATGTTCGCCAGCGCTAATGCGCCCCAGGTAAGCCAGGGAAGTGATTAATCCAATCGTGCCGTGGCCGCACATGCCCAGATATCCGGCATTATTGAAAAATATCACCCCGGCCGCGGCTTGCGGTGAGCAGGGCGAGCACAGTAACGCTCCCACCAAGACATCGTTGCCCCGGGGTTCCAGAATGATGGCGCTGCGCCAGTCATCATAGCGTTGTGCGAAAAGCGCCTTTCGCTCGGCCATGCTGCCACTGCCCAGGTCGGGAAAACCGTCGATAATCAGCCGGGTGGGTTCACCGCCGGTATGGGAATCGATCGCTCGTAAGGTGATGAAGGGGGATGCAGGTATCATCGGAGCCTCTCAAGGTTAATTAATTGTTACTAACCACCTAAGACTGACCGAAAGCTACCCTTGCGGCTTGACCTGTTTCGGCAAAGGCCATGCCGAAATCAGCACAGTGCTAAATTGCCTGAGCGAACCCATCATTCAGAGGGTAATAAAAAGTATCTATTTATCAGAATATTAATTATTTTTCAGCGCCAAAATTTGATTAGATAGCCTGAAACCTGCCAAAAGTTTGCGGTGATCCGCATATTGGAAACAACGCGCTTGATAAGTTACAGAAAAGTTAATACTGATCCAGGTGAGTTAAAAATAGCCAATTATGACCACTTGCTGAAAAGGGTATTGCTATGCGATTAACCTCAAGCTTTCAGGCTCCTCCGCTCACTCCTTGCATTGTTGAGCAGCAACCACAAGAGTGCTTTGCTGTCGAACACCTCACCCAGTTCTGTGATGGGTTGGTGCAACAGCGTCCCCATTCGTTACATAGCGTATTGAACTCGCTGGCATTGATTGCGCCGCTGCTTAATGCCATTCCCAATGTGGTGTTTTTTATCAAGGATGCGCAGGCCCGCTATCTGTTGGCCAATCTCACCTTGGCCAAACGCTGTGGTTTTAAAACGGTGACGCCGCTATTGGGCAAAACCTCGGCAGACGTTTTCCCAACCCAGTTGGGTTCAGGCTATACCGAGCAAGATCTGCGGGTGTTACACCAAGGGGTACAGATCCAGGATCAGCTTGAAATGCACCTATACAGCGGCCGTGAAACGGGCTGGTGCCTGACGCAAAAGCTGGCGCTGTATGACCAGCAGGGCAAGATTATCGGCATGGCCGGGATCTCACATGATTTGCAGGAAGCAAAGGCTAACCACCCGGCCTATCAGCGATTGGCGGCGTTGGATGTTTATATCCGTCAGCACTACGGCAGGCCGATCGCGATGGAAGAGTTGAGGGCGCTGACTGGCCTTTCCGTGGCGCAAATCGAGCGCTACTGTAAACGTATTTTCCACCTGACGCCGCGCCAGATGATCCACAAAGTCCGGCTAGAGAAAGCCACAGAACTCCTGGCCAGTGATATGCCAATTACCGATATCGCATTGCAATGCGGTTATACCGATCACAGCGCTTTCAGCCGCCAGTTCAAGGCCATGACCGGTGCTAGCCCCCGCGATTTTCGGGCCACATTAGTTCCCTAATTAGCTGAAATTATGAATTTTATGATGCAACTGCGTCACAGGCTTCGCTGCGCGCAATTCCCCCTCATTATGCCAATTTCGTCCTCGCATTCGGTGAAAACCGTCAAGCCGCTGCCGAGAATACCGGTCAATCTGTTATTGAATTTCACCATAAATTAACCGGCAGTTAACATTTCAAGCAAAAGGGACCCATACGATGAGCAATAAAGCGATTAACTGGAGTGGGGTATTTCCGGCAGTCAGTACGCAATTTCGCAGCGATTTTTCTCTGGATCTTGATGCTACCCATGCGGTGATCAAAAACCTGGTCAAAGACGGTGTCTCTGGCCTGGTCGTCTGCGGCACCGTGGGTGAAAACACCTCGCTGACGATGCAGGAGAAACTGGCGGTGATCGAGGTGGCGAAAGACGCCGCACAAGGCAAAATACCGGTGATCGCCGGGATTGCCGAATTCACCACCGCCTTTGCACAGAATATGGCGCGCGAAGCGGAAAAAGCCGGTATCGACGGCGTGATGGTGATGCCTGCGCTGGTTTATTCATCCAAACCGCACGAAACTGCAGCACACTTCCGCAGCGTGGCCACCGCCACCGATCTGCCGATCATGGTCTACAACAACCCGCCGATTTATAAAAACGATGTCACACCTGACATTCTCACTACGTTAGTCGACTGCGACAACATCGTCTGTTTCAAAGACTCTTCTGGCGATACCCGCCGCTTTATCGATTTACGCAATGCGGTTGGCGATCGTTTCGTGTTGTTCGCCGGGTTGGACGACGTGGTCCTGGAAAGCCTCGCCGTAGGAGCAGAAGGGTGGATATCCGGCATGTCCAACGCATTCCCACGCGAAGGGGAAACCTTGTTCCGGCTGGCGAAGCAAAAGCGTTTCGAAGAAGCACTGGCCCTGTATAGCTGGTTTATGCCGTTGCTGCATCTGGATGCCCGTCCAGACCTGGTGCAGTGCATCAAGCTCTGTGAAGAACTGGTCGGCCGTGGCAGCGCGGTGACCCGCCCACCGCGTTTGGCACTGCAGGGAGAAACGCTGCAAGAGGTGACGACGGTTATCAACACAGCTCTGGCCAACCGTCCGACTCTGCCAGATGTCGGCCTGTGATCTCTCAAGGAGGCCCGGTATTCAGCCGGGCTATAACAGGCAATCGAACAGGGGAAACCAATGCCAACTCACAACACATACGCCCTTAGCGGCAAACAGTTTATTGGCGGGCAGCGGATAGCTAGCGGTCACGCCGAACTCATCAGCCTGCGGGCCGATAATAACCAGCCAATAGGCTATCGCTTCCATCAGGCCAGCATTGCAGAGGTTGATGCCGCAGCGCAGGCCGCTGCCCGAGCCTTTAGCGCCTATAGCCAAACCAGCGCCGAGCAGCGAGCGGATTTTCTCGCCGCCATAGCCGATGAATTGGACGCGTTAGGGGAGGAGTTTTTTGCCTTTGCCACACAAGAGACCGCGCTGCCTATCCCTCGTCTGATTGGTGAGCGCGCTAGAACCAGCGGGCAGATGCGACTGTTTGCCGAACTGCTACGCAGCGGCCGCGTGCACGGGGCGAGAATTGATTGCGCATTACCAGAGCGTACACCGCTGCCAAGGCCTGATTTACGCCAGTATCGCGTCGCCATCGGTCCTGTGGCGGTGTTTGGTGCCAGTAATTTCCCGCTGGCGTTCTCTACCGCCGGGGGTGATACCGCTGCCGCGCTGGCCGCCGGTTGCCCGGTGGTGTTCAAGGCACATAGTGGCCATATGATCACGGCGGAATTGACCGCGCAGGCTATTGAACGTGCGGTGCAAAAACAGCAGATGCCTGCCGGTGTCTTCAATATGGTGTTCGGCAGCAGCATCGGTGCCGATTTGGTGCAACATCCTGCGATCCAGGCGGTAGGGTTCACCGGCTCGTTGCAAGGTGGCCGGGCATTATTTGATTTGGCGATGCAACGTCCACACCCCATCCCGGTGTTTGCCGAAATGTCGAGCATCAACCCGGTGGTGGTCTTGCCACAGGCATTGGCTCAGCGTGGTGAAAAAATTGCGCAAGAGTTGGTTGCCTCTTTCACGCTCGGTTGCGGCCAATTCTGCACCAAGCCGGGGCTGATTATCGGCCAGCGCAGCCCTGCCTTCAGCCAGTTGATCGCCGATTTACAAACTCAGGTTAATGCCTGCCCGCCACAAACCATGCTGAATGCCGGTACGCGGGATCATTATCTGGGTGGCTTGCAGAGATGGGATCAACATCCTCAGCTACGGCATCTGGCCGGAAGCAGGGCAGAACACCCCCATCTGGCGGTAGCCCATCTCTATCAGGCAGACAGTGGCTTGTTACTTAACGCCGATCCGCTGTTGCAGGAGGAGGTCTTTGGCCCCGTGGCGATCGTGGTTGAAGTCGCGGACCGGGCGCAACTGCTTGCCGCACTGGAAAACCTGCAAGGGCAACTCACCGCCACGCTACTGGCTGAACAGGAAGATCTTGGTGAGGCGAGTGAATTGGCGCAATTACTGATCCACAAAGCGGGGCGTGTCCTGTTTAACGGTTATCCGACCGGCGTGGAAGTCTGCGAAGCCATGGTGCACGGCGGCCCGTATCCGGCGACCAGCGATCCCCGTGGCACATCGGTTGGTACGCTGGCTATCGAGCGGTTTTTGCGCCCGGTCTGCCTGCAAAACTACCCGGCAGCGTTATTGCCCCCCGCGCTGCAAGACAGCAATCCTCTGAACCTGTTGCGCCTGGTCAACGGTGAATACACCCGCGCAGCCCTCCATTCACCTGCGGCAATGAAATAATTCGAAAGGTAATGCTATGACAATACAGGGAAAATTTAAAAAGCAGCTGACGTTAACCGATCTGACGTTTATCGGCCTGGGCGCGATTTTTGGTTCCGGCTGGCTGTTCGCCGCCAGCCATGTTGCTGCCATCGCGGGCCCTGCGGGGATCTATTCGTGGCTGATCGGCGGGCTCGCTGTACTGCTGCTGGGCATTGTTTATTGCGAGCTGGGTGCCGCGCTTCCCCGTGCCGGTGGCATCATTCGTTACCCGGTGTTTTCCCATGGGGAGCTGATGGGGTATCTGTTGGGGTTCATCACACTGATTGCGTTCTCCAGCCTGATCTCGATCGAGGTCGTCGCCGCCCGGCAATATGCAGCAGCCTGGTTCCCCGCTCTCAGCCAGCCAGGCTCGGGCGATCCCACGTTGATCGGTTGGCTGACGCAATTTATCTTGCTGTGTTTGTTCTTTACGCTGAATTACTACAGCGTGAAGACGTTTGCCAAATCCAACAACCTGATCAGCATACTCAAGTTCATCGTGCCGGTGCTGGTGATCGTGGTACTGTTCACTTTCTTCAAGCCTGAAAACCTGCACAGCCAAGGCTTTGCGCCCTTTGGTTCCGCCGGGGTGGAAGCGGCGATTTCCGCCGGTGGGATCATCTTCGCCTATCTGGGGCTGACGCCAATTATTTCGGTGGCCAGCGAAGTCCAAAAGCCGCAGCGTACCATCCCGATCGCGCTGATCCTCTCGGTGGTGCTGTCCACCATTATCTATGTGCTGCTGCAACTGGCTTTCCTCGGCAGTATTCCAAGCGAAATGCTGAGCGGTGGCTGGCAGGATATCAGCAAGCACTTTTCGCTGCCGTACCGCGATATTGCCGTTACGCTGGGGATGGGGTGGTTGGCTTTTCTGGTGGTGAGTGACGCGATCGTTTCACCGAGCGGCACGGGCAATATCTATATGAATGCCACGCCGCGAGTTGTGTATGGTTGGGCGCGGGCAGGGACTTTCTTCAAAATTTTTACCCGCGTCGATGGTGAGTCGGGGATCCCGCGTCCTGCACTTTGGCTGACTTTCGGGCTGGCTATCTTCTGGACGTTGCCGTTCCCTTCCTGGGAAAAGCTGATCGGAGTGGTCTCCGCCGCACTGGTACTTAGCTATGCCATTGCCCCGGTTACCGCCGCCGGGCTACGCCGTAATGCACCGAATTTGCCGCGGCCGTTCTTTGTCTGGGGATTTAGCGTGTTAGGACCGGTGTCATTCATCATTTCGGCATTGATCGTTTACTGGTCAGGCTGGAACACCGTCTCCTGGCTGCTTGGCCTGCAAATTCTGATGTTCTTTGTCTATATTCTGTTTAAAAACAAAGTGCCGACTCACGCCGTCAGCCTGAAGCAGCAGATTTGGTCCTCGCTGTGGCTGATCGCTTTCTACGCCTTGATCATCGTGGCTTCCTATCTCGGCAGTTTTGGCGGCATCAATGCTATTGGCCACCCGTGGGACACCTTGCTGGTAGCGGCCATCGCGCTGCTGATTTATTACTGGGGAGCTTACACCTGTTTACCTCAGGCAAATTTTGTCGGGGACGAGGAAGAGTAATGCTAAAGGAGGAAACGATCATGACCAACACCGTCAATCTTACGTTGTCAGAGGCCTATCAACTGGCGTATCGAGCCTTGCACAGTAATGGTTTCAGCACCAAGCATGCCGATGCTGTAGCAAAGAACGTAACCGCCGGTGAACGCGATGGCTGCCATTCCCATGGTTTGTATCGTGTACTGGGCTGTGTCCGGTCGCTGCATGCCGGCAAAGTGATGGCTGATGCCGAACCGACGTTCACCGACAGCGCTCCGGCGATTTTACGCGTAGACGCGCAGGGTGCGTTCTCGTTGGTGGCCTATCAAGCGGCGCTGCCTGCCTTTATCACCAAAGTTCGTCACTGTGGTATTGCCGCATTGGCGATCAATCATTGCGTCCACTTCTCTGCGCTGTGGGCGGATATCGAGCCGCTTACCGAACAGGGATTAGTAGCGTTGGCTTGCACCCCAAGCCATGCTTGGGTAACGCCCGCCGGGGGGAGCCAGCCCTTGTTTGGTACCAACCCGATCGCCTTTGGTTGGCCACGCCAGGGACAAGCCCCGTTTGTGTTTGATATGGCGACCAGCGCAGCTGCACGCGGTGAGATTGAGCTGCATCGCCGAGCGAATAAACCGCTGCCAGAAGGTTGGGGAATCGATAGTCACGGCAAACCGTCCACTGATGCCGCCAGCGTACTGCAAGGCGCAATGTTGACGTTTGGTGGCCATAAGGGCTCAGCATTGGCAGCGATGGTGGAGCTGATTGCCGGGCCGTTGATTGGTGATATGACCAGTAAAGAATCGTTAGCTTACGACCAATCAACAGGCTCTTCACCTTATGGCGGAGAGCTGATCATTGCCATGGATCCTGAGCGTTTTCTGGGGGCGGAGAAGGAAGAGCATTTCGCCAGAGCGGAAGGGCTTTTTAATGATATGGCAGAGCAAGGATCCCGTATTCCTGGGGAGCGGCGTTTTAAGGCGCGTCAGCACAGTGAGCAGTTCGGTGTGACATTACCGCTGACGTTATATAAAGAGATTGTGGCGTTGTGTCAGTAATCCCTAGCAGGCTCATCGTTTACCGATGGGCCGATGTGCTCCCATTCCTCTCTTGCCGCTGTAGTGTAGATATACGCACAACAATATGTTAACAATATTGAAACAATCAATTCGGCGGTAAATGGTGGGGACGGTTAACGAGCAAGCGGCGTTACCGGATATTTGGTTGACACATTTCTTCAAGGAGCAGGGCATGAGACAACAACGCTGGTGGGGAGTCATCGCGACATTGCTCCTCATCGTGATAGCCTATGCTGACCGGGTAAATATCTCCGTCATGCTGGTTAACCCCGAGTTTCTCAATCACTTTGGCCTGGTAGACAATCGCGCCTATCAAGGCACATTGATGACCGCCTTTCTGCTAGGTTATGGCCTTTCAGCCATGTTGTTGACGCCGTTTCTGGAAACGCTATTCGGTTATCGTAAAGGCTTGACCCTCAGTGTGGTTCTCTGGGCGCTCTTTACCGCGGCTTCTCCGTTGGTCGGATCGTTCATCATTTTACTGGTCGTGCGGGCCTTCCTCGGTGTCAGTGAAGGGCCACTTTTCTCGCTGAAAACCATGTACATCAGTGACCATTTCGCCGCCAATGAGCGGGGAAAGCCCAATGCGGTCTCTGCATTAGGCGTGTCTTTAGGTTTGGTGATTGGTTTTCCGCTGGTGACTTTCCTGATGAGTCATCTCGGTTGGGCCCTTTCTTTTCACGTTCTGGCGTTAATCAATCTCCTGGTCGGCTTGCTTTTGGTGCGTGTGTTTATCCATCCTAGAACAACCGGAGTGGTGCAGCGCAGCAGTGAATCCATGATGCAACGTGTCTGCCATATCTTCATTCTGGCTTGGAAAACGCCCATGCTCGGCTGGATCATGCTGGTTGAGATAGCTACGCTCAGTTATCTTTGGGGTTCCAGTTCCTGGCTGCCCGCTTACCTGACCAATGAGCGTGGCTTTTCCATCAAGCAAATGGGTTGGCTAGCATCGCTACCCTTTATTATCAGTATCTTCTCCAAGTATCTTGGCGGGGTGATCCTGGATCGCGTTCGGCCACAGCAGATGCCATTGATTTTTGCCTTTGGCGGGGCAGCAACGGCTATCTGCATGTTAGGCGTGATGCTGAGCTCACAAAGTGGCTGGCTGGCCGTGTTCCTGCTATCGGCTAACGCTTGTTGGGGGGCGCAAGGTGCGGCAATTCCCACCCTGATCCAACACCATGCCAAAGCAGAAAGCGTTGGCTCTGCCTACGGGCTGATCAACGGCGTGGGGAATATCTTTTCGGCATTTATTCCCTTACTGATGGGGCTGGTGATGATGTCGTTTGGCACCGTCTCTTCAGGCTTTTCCGTGCTGGTGGCCTCGCAGATTGTGACTATGTTCGCTGGTGGAATGCTGTTTGTTCGCATGCAAGGAAACCGGCAATTCACCACGGCGTGGTGAACGTGAAGGGCTTGGCATTGCTAGTCGATCCGCAATTCGGCAGCAAGCAGCTCCAGCATGGCATCCACTTTTGGCTGCAGTTGCCGCCCAATAGGCCACACCAGATTGAGCGGCAGACCGTCAGTCGTCAGTTCCGGTAGGATTTGCACCAATTCACCACGTGCAATTTCATCGCAGACCAGCCATGTTGCCAACTGTGCGATACCGCACCCAGCCTTAACGGCGGCAACCTGAGCTTCGCCATTTCCGACGATAATGCGGCCCTCCATTGTGCGCCGCTCAATCATTCCAGCATCATGCGCGATCAACCACGGGCCCGTGGTTCCATCGGCCTTACCATAGAGCACGGCATCATGGCGAGACAGTTCGGCGGGCGATGTCGGTGTCCCGTTGCGGGCCAGGTAATCGGGAGAGGCGCAGAAAATGAGGCGTTCACAGCCCAGGTAGCGATGGCCAACTGAGGTAGGCCAATGATCCGGGCCACCGATACGCACCGCCACGTCAATAGCTTCTTCAAGCAAATCAACGAAGCGATCGGTCAAAGAGACATGCGGGCGTAAGTGCGGGTGCTGCTGTGAGAACTGGAGCAGCAGCGGCCAAACCCGAAGGCGGCCAAATGTCGCCGGAGCATCTAGCCGCAGACGACCCATCGGTTCGCTGTGCTGTGCGGCGAGCACGGCTTCAGCTTCTTCCAAATCGGCCAGCACTCGTACGCAAGTGCGGTAGAACGCTGCCCCTGCATCCGTCAGAGCCAAACGGCGGGTGGTGCGTTCGAAAAGCCGGGTCCCGAGCCGATCTTCAAGGCGCGCCACACTTTTGCTGACGGCAGAGCTGGTCAGGTGCAATTGCTCTGCCGCTGCCGTGAAACTGCCTGCATCGGCCGTCGCCACGAAGGTTTCGATGCCCTTAAGCCGCTCCGATGGGATCATGCTGCCCTCACTTACTAAGGAATTAAATTCAATAATGTCGGTAAAATATATCAATAATGAGAATATATTTCTTAAATATACTAAGGGCAACAGCAAATCCCCATGCAGGAGCCTTTTTGATGTCTTCGATTACCGTACCGGGCACCGCCATTTCGGCGAGCCGTAGCCGTCTTTCCATCGTCATTCTTGCGGTGGCGGCTTTCGTCATCGTCACGACCGAATACCTGATCGTCGGACTATTGCCAGCATTGGCACGCGACTTGGATATTTCAATTTCCGCTGCTGGCCAATTCGTTACCTTGTTCGCTTTCACGGTGATGCTGTTCGGCCCTGTGCTGACTGCGCTGTTGTCACACATTGAACGTAAGCGCCTGTTCATTGCGATTCTGATGATCTTTAGCCTCTCAAACGCCCTGGCCGCAATCGCTCCGAACGTTTGGGTGCTTGCGATTGCCAGGTTCATTCCCGCGCTGGTGCTGCCCGTGTTCTGGGGGACGGCCAGCGAGACGGCCGGACAGATTGCCGGGCCGCATCGTGCCGGTCGCGCAGTATCGCAGGTGTATCTGGGGATCTCAGCCGCCTTACTGTTTGGTATTCCACTGGGAACGCTAGCGTCAGACCTTATCGGCTGGCGTGGCACCTTCTGGATACTGGCCGGGCTGTCGCTGGTTATGACATTGGCCCTGGCGATCTTCATGCCGACCCTGGCACGCCCCGAACGGCTAAGGCTGGCAGAACAGACACGCATTCTCAAAGACCCGTATTTTGTCGGTAACGTTGTGTTATCGGTCGTTGTGTTCACCGCAATGTTTACGGCTTACACTTATCTAGCCGACATGCTGGAGCGCATCGCCGGTGTGGCTCCGGCGCAAGTCGGTTGGTGGCTCATGGGCTTCGGTGCTATCGGCCTGGTCGGTAACTGGCTGGGCGGGCGCTTTGTAGACCGCAACCCACTGGGCGCTACCGCCATATTCTCGTTATTGCTGGGCATAGGCATGATGGCCAGCGTACCAGCGGCAGACTCGCTCATTCTGTTATGGTTGGCACTTGCGCTTTGGGGTATTGCCTATACTGCACTGTTTCCAATCTGTCAGGTTCGGGTGATGAAGTCCGCCTCACACGCTCAGGCGCTAGCCGGAACGTTGAACGTCTCTGCTGCCAATGCCGGTACGGGCCTTGGCGCCATTATCGGTGGTCTGGTGATCCCTCAATGGGGATTGGAAAACATCGGTTTCGTTGCCGCAGGCATCGCGATAACGGCCATTTTGCTGGCGGCTTGGCTTGTACGCTTTCGGCGGCAAAGCGCGAAATAACTAGGAAAGGGAAGGTGACCGACTATGCGGTCACCTTGGCAAAAATCACGTCTCAACTAAATTGCTTCAATCTTTCAAAGCCTTGCTCCAGATCGGCTTTCAGTTCATCCATATCCTCCAGCCCAATCTGCAAGCGCAGCGCCCGGCCGCCGGGTTGCCACTGCGTCACGGTGCGGTATTCGGCACAGTTAAACGGGATCACCAGGCTTTCAAAACCTCCCCACGAGTAACCCATGGCAAAAATCGACATGTTATCCAACATGTTATCAACACCAGCCTTGGTATATTCCGGCTGCAAAATGATAGAGAACAGGCCCGAAGAACCTGTAAAGTCTCGTTTCCAGAATTCATGCCCTGGGCAATCAGGGAAGGCCGGGTGGAGCACTTTCAATACCTCCGGGCGGGATTTTAGCCAATGAGCCATCTCCAGCCCGCGCTTTTCTGCCTCCTTCAAGCGTAAGTACATGGTCCTCAAACCCCGTAGGGCGAGAAAACAGTCTTCTGCGCCCGGCAACATCGCCATCAGATCATAGGCTTCGCGTAATTTAGGCCACCAGGCATCATTGGCTGAAACAACGCCCATCAGTAAATCGGAATGCCCGCCCAAATACTTGGTACCCGCCTCTACGGAAATATCACAACCATGTTCATGGGCGCGGAAAAATACCGGCGTTGCCCAGGTATTATCAATAATGGTGGCGATCCCTTGCTGTTTTGCCAGCGCCGCCATGGTTGGAATATCCTGGATTTCAAAGCTTTGAGAGCCAGGAGATTCTAAAAACAGGGTGGTAGTGTTAGGGCGGAACAAGGTGCCGATGTCTGCGCCAATCAATGGATCATAGTAGGTGGTTTCGATCCCCATTTTGCCCAACATCCCAGCACAAAACAGGCGAGTAGGTTTGTACACGCTGTCAGGCATTAACAGGTGATCGCCTGCTTTCAACGTAGTGAGCAATGCCAGCGCAATTGCGCCCAGCCCGGAGGGTGAGAGCACTGTCCCTGCCGCTCCAGCCAGTTCGCTCCACGCATTTTCTAGATTAGCGATCGTGGGTGTGCCCATCGTCCCGTAGTTAAACTCGGCTCGGTTATGCTCAATATCGCTGACGGTAGGAAAAATAACCGTTGAACCCCGATAAACCGCTGCGTTGACAAATCCGGCCTGTTTGGCGGGATCTCGGCCGATCTGTGTAATCCGGGTGCCGATGCTGAAATCCGAGCTTGGTGATTTACTCATTGCTAACCTCATCGTTTATTCGAAAAATTTAAAGAAGGGGGACAGGCAAAGCAAAATACCGAAGAAAGTGATAAACCAAACTGCGGGTCCCTTAAACTTATGAAGTGCTTCGACTTTATACACCAGATAGCAAGGGATCAAGCATGATACCAACCCGAACAAAGGGCTCCCCAGTTGCATAAAGAACAGGATAGAGAAGCGGGTTGAAATCCACGCCCATAACCCCAGCACAACGCCAACGCTGATGGCAATGTGAAGCACTTTTTGATTGATTTTTTCTTCCGGAATAAAACGGCAGATAATATTAGTCACAATCCCTTTGATCGCCTCCTGGAACCCTAAATAAATCCCGAGAAACGCCGTTAAGATGGCAAAAATATTCAGCAGGGCGCTCATTACTCTCACAACAGATCCGGGAATAACCTGGGCTGCAATAGCTAATGCAGAGATATTTTGCTCAAAAGCGGAAACGGCCTGCTCATGGCTGATAGCAAAAGTGAACGAGAAGGCAAAGAACAATACCGCAACCGCCAGGATAATATAAGCAACACGGTTGGCGCGGATAGCTCGATAGGTGGCAATACGTTTATCCGATTCAACTTTGCGATAAGCAATGTTCATCGGGCTAAGTATCTGAACAAACAGAATGGAGAAAAGGGTAAAGGGTAACGTCAAAAACACGTCGCGCATAAATGGCAGCAGTTCAGGGAAAGCAGTAATATTATTCAAGTTCCAATGTGGAACCATCACGACCCCTAATACAACGATAATCCCAAATTTAACGCACACCATCGGGCCGGAGACCTTGAACAACAACCGTTCCCCTTGAGCGGCAATGCTGACCAAGGCAACCAGCACCACCAACCCATACCAGATGGAGTCTGACAGCAAGCCGTCCGTCAGCCCAAAGGTCTGAATATAGGAGGCGCTGTCAAAAGTAACGGCCAGGGAATAAGAAAACATGCCGTGTAGTAACATCAGGAAATAGGCAATACCTAGCCAAAATCCCCAGTTTTTTCCGAGGTATTGCGTAATGACGTTAGTATAGTCTTGGCAATCTTCACTTTCTGATAATGTTTTAAGGTAAAGACTTTGCAACAAATAAATCGCTGGATAAGAAATGATAACCGAAGTGATAAATACCCAAATGCCTTTAATGCCCACTTGAACCGGCATGAAAACAATGCCGGAACCGATGGCCATACCTATGCAGAGAATAACCCAGCCGAAGTCATATCGGGTAAACGGAATGCTTTTATACGCGTCTTTGGACTTGATATCTGTATTTATTATGCTATTCATCATTGTCTTCCTGTCGCAAGATGATCACAGCCGTGCTCTCACGAAATGAGAAGTTATGTAAAACATCGCGTTTGTCAGAGGTAACCTTATCTGACATAGAAACATAGTACGTACTGGTAAGTAAAACTTAAAGCAGCGAGCGGTGTTATTAAATGAAAATACTTGTGCGTAAAACGCAAAAGTTGATGGCTGTCCTATTTTATGTGCTTTTTATGAAAACTGACTGAAAGGGTTGGTAGCGTCGCTATCTAGTGAGTATAGTCAATTATAATGTATAGGAATTTTACTGACTTAGCGTTTTTTTGCTAGCCTGATATCAGATCCATGCGGCCGTATAAATTCACAAAGGGGTATCGGCAGATGATGTCGTCAACCAGGGGTTCCGTTTCATTCAAGGCAAAAATCGACAACTACGCCATCTTCCGGCAGTTGGAAATCTTTATCAAAGTCGTTGAATGTAACAGTTTTTCTGCCGCAGCGCTGAAGTTGAACCTGACGCCGTCTTCGGTGAGCCGCAGCATTTCCCAACTGGAAGAGTATCTTGGCATCGTTTTGCTGAAAAGGACCACGCGTAACCTGATTTTGACCGAGCCAGGCAAATATCTGCTGTTCCGGGCGCAGCACCTGCTGGCGGATCTGGATGACTCCTTGGTTAATACCTCCAGTTTCCGCAGCCACCCACAGGGCCAGCTCAAAATTACCTGTTCAATTGCCTTCGGCGTTACCCATCTGATGCGTTTGTACAGTGACTATAGAGAGATCAACCCCGACGTCAGATTGTCTGTCGATTTAAATGACCAAAGCGTCAACCTTAACGAAGAGAATATCGATATTGCGCTGCGTATTACCGCACACCCGCCGAGTAATTTTGCTTTGCGCAAAATCTGTAAGATCAACTGGGTTTATTGCGCCAGCCGGCGCTACTTTGAACGCCGTGGCCTGCCGAAAACCCTGGCAGACCTGGAGGATCACGACTGCCTGATCAATCCAAACGTTTCTGATAACTGGCACTTTATTGGCGGCGATGGGCATTCGTTAAAAATCAATAACATCGTCGAGGTGAACAGTACCTTGGGGCTGCTACAGGCTGCGCTCCATCATCAGGGGATCGTCAATCTGCCAACCTACATGCTGGGTGACCATATCGCTGATGGCGAGTTGATCCCCATTTTGCTGGATCACGAAGCTAAAGAGCATGAGTACCATCTTTTCGCACTGTACCATCCAGGGCATTATCAAGACCCCAAGGTGAGAAGCTTTATTGATTTTATTGTGGAAAAAATCTCATCGACGCCTGTCTGGGACGATTGGATGGCAGGGTAGCTGTGTCTGTCATCCGACGTTGGGGGACTGAACCCAAGTGGAATTGTCTGCGGCCGTTGTTTCTCTGAATTCATGCAGCGCGAGGAAAAAACGGACAATTAGGTATCAGAAATCGTATTTTGTACATATGATACTTTCATGTATCAAAAAGGATTTGTGAGACTTACATGGCGTTATTAGACTATGCTAGGGTACCGGATTTTAGCGATATTCTCCTTAAATTCATGCCAGTGATATTGTTTCTAATGCTATATGTTACAGGTGCAAATGCCGCAAACATTAATGGCGTTGGGATCAAAAAGCTTGAAGTTGTCGACCCTATTGATAATCACCCAATGGAAACGGTGGCGTTCTTTCCAAGTTCTGGGCCCTCGGGGGTTACAAGCATCGGTCCCTATCAGATTTCAGCGTCCAAATCGGTCTCAATTGGGAGCGATTTATATCCGTTGATTCTGCTTTCGCATGGAAACATGGGAAGCATGTGGGGACATCATGATCTGGCCACAGCCCTCGCTCAGCAAGGATACATCGTCGTAAGCGTGACCCATCCGGGCGATAATTTTCAGAATTCGAGCCGAGCCGGGGCTACTAGCGCGATCTACGGACGCCCCTTGCAGATATCTGCTGCTCTCAAAGATTCGATGCTTGCACCACATATTGATAAAGATCGAATAGGATTTTTGGGGTTTTCTGCCGGTGGAACAACAGGTTTGATACTCGCAGGAGGCAAGCCGACTCTTACTCGCCTTGTGGAGTACTGCGCTAAGCGTCCCAACGACCATCATGTCTGCGAAGCGAAGGGGCATATCAGGCTTGATCATCCCGAACTAGCCCCGTCTGCCGATCCGCGTATTCGGTCATTCGTCCTGCTAGCTCCCTTAAGTGTCATTTTTACACCACAGGGATTGAAGCCTGTTAAGTCACCGTTACTTATTTTTGTCGGGGATAAGGATGAGGAATTATCTCCTGATGATAACGCGATAGCATTGGCGAAGCGGACAGAGGCTTCGTTACAGGTCATTCCTAACGCTGGCCATTTCACGTTTTTATCATCATGCTCACGTGATATGAGCCGTGCAATGCCGGATTTATGTACGGATCGTAAAGGCATAGATCGTGTAGCAATCCATCAACACATTATTACCGAGGTAGCAACTTTCTTCAAAAAATCGCTTGGCGCGAAATAGTGGAGAGATAATTTTGCCTGCTACCAGAAGAGTTTGAGCTGGTCGAGTTGTTGTAATATATGCTCCTGCGGTACGCAAAATAGAAGGAAATAGGGTGAATTTAAATGCAGCTGATTTATCCCAGTGATTACTTTAACCCCTCCAAGGCTGATGAAACCTTTGAGCAGGAGTTTAACTGTGCCAGGCAGAACGGATTAACCTGTGTGCTGCTGTCCTCTGAACACGCCTCGATGGGAAAGTACAAGTTCTCTCACAGCTTTGGGCCAGATGTCCCCGTGATATGGCGTGGATGGATGCTGAGCCCGGAAGAGTATCAACAACTGCATAGAGCCGTTTCGCTGAGTGGCGGGCAAATGCTTGAATCATTTGATGATTATATTCGGTGTCATTACATCACCGGCTGGTACGAAATTTGCCAAAAGTATACGCCGGAAACCGTATTGGTCAGTGCAGATGCTGATTTCGATATGCTGACCGATCGGCTTAAGTGGCCGTGTTACTTCGTTAAGGATTATGTTAAATCACTGACAACTTCCAGAGGCTCTGTTGCCGCAAATGCCGATGAGATCCGCGAAGTGTTGAAATCCATTGAGCACTTCCGAGGGAAGATTGAAGGGGGAGTCAGCCTTAGACGTTTTGAAAATTTTGTCCCCGAGAGTGAGCGCAGATATTTTTCATTGAATGGCAAGGTTTTCTCTGCTGACGGAATTATTCCAGAGGTGGTTATTGAAATCGCGCAGCTCGTCGATGCTCCATTTTTCTCCATCGATATGATTGAAAATGATGCAGGTCAGCTCCGGCTTATAGAGATCGGGGATGGGCAGGTATCCGACATCAAGGAATGGCCGGTTGAGCGCTTTGTACGGATATTTATGGCGTCATAGGAGCCCAAATAGGCGAGCTTCAGGGGCGCGCAAACGCCCCATTTAACTTACTCAAATAACCTACGGTGTAGCGCTACAACCGCGCTGTCAGCGACTTCGCTTGGTAGCATGAAGCAAAGATTATCATTCGATGCGCCATGGAAAATCATGCGCACGGCATACTCATCCAGATCCACAAATGTATCCCGGCAAACGCCCGCGCCACGATGGAGTTGATTGCCAATCAGCGTGACCAAGGCCAGCCCGGTTTCAATCTCAACTCGGCAATGAGAAGAGAGTGCTGTAAGCAACGCGGTGGTCAGGGTGTGATCTTCTCCCGAAGTGGATCCCGTGGAATTCAGGGCTAGCGCTATACAGCTCTCGGAGGTGGTAACCAGGTCCACATCAACCCGATGTTCTGCCAGAATCGCGAACATTTCGGCAAAGAATCTGTATGCAGGTTGCGTATGCAGGTCGTGCAATCTCAACAACGTCTGTTTACGGCGAATGGCAATCGCACGATAAAGTGGCGGATTCTCTGTCTCACGGCGAACCAGCGTTCCACCGGCAGCGGTATTTTTGCTGGAACCTACAAAGACCGGGATATTTTTCCGCATCGCGGGTAACAGGGTCGCCGGGTGGAGCACTTTCGCACCAAAAGCAGCCATGTCGCTGGCTTCGGAAAAGGAGATATGGTCAATACGCCGGGCCTGCGCCACAATGCGCGGATCGGTGGTGTAGATCCCGGCCACATCAGTCCAGATATCGACACGTGCGGCCTGCAATGCTTCCCCAAGCAGGGAGGCGGTGTAGTCGCTGCCGCCCCGGCCCAGCGTGGTGGTATGCCCGGCGTCATCACTGCCGATAAAACCCTGGGTGATAACAATCGCCTGCTCAATACGCGGCCGCAGATGGGCTTCTGCCTGATCCTCGACCAGGTTGATATTGGGTTCGGCGCAACCGTAGAGGTTGTTGGTTCGAATGACTTTACGGGCATCAAACCATTCTGCTTGCGCTTCACGTTCACGAAGCACTTCAGCAAATAACAGGCTCGACATCAACTCGCCATGGCTGACCAGTTCATCACTCAGCGCCGTGGAAGGCATTGTCAATGCCGTCTCGGCAAGGCGGGCAATATTTTCAAGGAGCTGATCGATTTCTTTGCTGATGACCAGCGGCGCTTTCAGGCGGGAAATAATGTTGTACTGGATAGTGCGAAGGGTATCAATTTTATCCATACGATCACGACTTTCCAGCCCTTCAGAAAGTTCGACCAATAGATTTGTGACCCCTGCGGAGGCAGACAAAACGACCAGGCGGACGTGGTCATCAGCAAGAACAATGCCGGCACTGCGATTCATCGCGTCAAAGTCAGCAACGCTGGTACCGCCAAACTTGGCAACGACGAATTGTGGATAAATGCGTGTCATAACAATCTCATATCAGGGCGCCATAAAAAATGGCAAGAAAATTTTCATTCTCGGCATAAGGGGAAGCACGCTTCGCCTTACGAAATGTCCGCCCGCGAACATTTCTGATGACAACCCAGGAAAGCCTCCTGTTGTCGATAACATGTATTGCCTCTTACGCGTTACCGGTGTGATGCGCATTAATTCTTTATTTACGGAGAGTAAAATAAGCGCGCCATAGTAAGTGATTTATCTTAATGGATCGACATTTTTATTTTATTTCGCAATAAATCAGTAAAAAAGAATGCCTTACAGGCCAATACCTAACATTCTTAACGGTAAAATCGTGTAACAAAAGAATAAAACCATAGCAAAACGATGGTTTTCATGACGTTGTATCTAATCCGGGCATTCGTAACGCTTTGTGCGATATTGGTAACAAAAATTAATGCACAGCGAAAGGTAACTTATTGTTATGATTTGACTTTAAAGGGTTAATTGCATGTTGAAACAAATGATTGAGTACACCATTAAAATGCTATATATTGGCCGCGTTTTTACAGGCAATCCCCTTAACCTTTTATTCAACCCGGCGTTAATAATACCCGAGGTTGTGGGAGTGATATGATGACGGATAAAGTCCGTATTGATACTTTAAGTGCTCGTTCATTACCACAAAGCAATGATACCTTTTTAGCAAGACAGGCTGAGTTTGAGTCTAACGTCAGAAGCTATCCACGGAAACTGCCATTGGCAATTGCCAAAGCGCAGGGCGTTTGGATTACTGATGTTGAAAATAATCAATATCTTGATTGTCTTGCAGGCGCCGGGACTCTGGCGCTGGGTCATAATCATCCTGACGTGCTTCAAAGCATTCAAAGTGTCATCAGCAGCGGCTTACCGTTACATACGCTGGACCTTACCACACCTCTGAAAGACGAATTTTCCTCCTATTTACTCTCTTTATTACCGGGCCAGGGCAAAGAGTATTGCCTGCAATTCACCGGTCCTTCTGGCGCTGATGCCGTTGAAGCCGCGCTCAAACTGGCCAAAAAGGTAACTGGCCGTTCAAGCATCATCAGTTTCTCCGGCGGTTACCACGGTATGACGCACGGTGCGCTCTCCGTAACCGGTAACCTGTCACCAAAAGAAGCCGTCAGCAATATGATGCCGGAAGTGCAGTTTATGCCTTATCCGCATCAGTACCGCTGCCCGCTGGGTATCGGTGGCGACGCAGGCGTTAAAGCGCTGACGTACTACTTCGATAACTTGATCAACGACGTGGAAAGCGGCGTACGCAAACCAGCGGCGGTGATCCTCGAAGCGGTGCAGGGTGAGGGCGGCGTGAACCCGGCTCCGGCCGAGTGGCTGCAGCGCATCCGTAAAGTCACGCAAGACCATGGAATTCTGCTGATCATCGACGAAGTCCAAGCTGGTTTTGCACGCACCGGTAAGCTGTTCGCGTTTGAACACGCAGGTATCGAGCCAGACATCATCGTTATGTCTAAAGCTGTCGGTGGCGGTCTGCCGTTGGCCGTACTGGGCATCAAAAAACAGTTTGATGCATGGGCGCCAGGCCACCATACCGGAACATTCCGCGGTAACCAGCTGGCAATGGCCACCGGTCTGACCACGCTTAAGATCCTTAAAGACAACGCCATTGCGGATAAAGTTGCCGCCCAGGGCGAGTGGCTGAAAGGCAAACTGGTCGAGCTGCAAAAACGCTTCCCGGTTATCGGTCACGTACGTGGCCTGGGCCTGATGATCGGCATTGAAATCGTGAAGCCTAACGAAGCGCAGGATCACATGGGATGTTACCCGGCGGATGGCGAGCTTTCGGCACTGCTGCAGAAAAAATGCTTCGAATCCGGTCTGATTCTGGAGCGAGGCGGCCGTCATGGTTGCGTACTGCGCCTGTTGCCATCACTGCTGATCACCGACGCTGAGCTGGAAATTTTCCTCGATAAATTTGAAAACGCCTTGCTGGCCACTGGCATGGAGCCGGTTTAATCGGAGTTAACGATCGTGTCTGATAACAACCCAATTTTGTCCGGTTCGGCGCAAAGTATCGCCGCCTATCAGGATGCCATTGAGCAGAGCAGCAAAGCCGTGATCGACTGGCTAAAGCAGCCTGAAATGTATCAGGGGAAAACCGTCGACCAGTTGCGCGAGCGCATCCAGTTGAACTTTACCTCTCAGGGCCTAGGTAACCAGGCCGCCATTGAGCGTGCAGTTGAGTATTTCCTCAAGGACAGCCTCTCTGTACATCACGCACAATGTGTGGCGCATCTGCACTGCCCGAGCCTGGTGATTAGCCAGGCAGCAGAGGTGCTGATCAATGCCACTAACCAGAGCATGGACTCCTGGGATCAAAGCCCGTCAGCCACCATCATTGAGATCAAACTCATCGAGTGGCTGCGTGAGCAGATAGGATACAACGCCGGTGATGCCGGCGTGTTCACCAGTGGCGGAACCCAAAGTAACCTTATGGGGCTGATGCTGGCGCGTGATGCTTTCTTCGCGCGTCAGGGGCACTCCGTTCAGCAGCAGGGTTTAACGGGCGATCTGAGCAAAATCAAAGTGTTTTGCTCCGAAAGCGCACACTTCTCCGTGCAAAAAAACATGGCGTTGATGGGGCTGGGCTATCAGTCAGTGACCCAGGTGAAAACCGATGCGTTCTCACGTATGGATATCGCTGACCTGAAAACCAAACTGGCGCAGGCGAAAACCAACGGTGAGCAGGTGCTGGCGATTGTGGCCACCGCCGGTACGACCGATGCGGGTGCGATTGATCCGTTAGAGGAAATCACCGCGCTGGCCGCGCAGGAAAATATCTGGGTTCACGTTGATGCCGCATGGGGCGGAGCGCTGCTGCTTTCTGAGAAGTATCGCCACTACCTGAACGGCCTGGAATCCGCAGACTCCGTGACACTGGATTTCCACAAGCAGTTCTTCCAGACCATCAGCTGTGGTGCATTCCTGCTGAAAGACGCACGCCATTACGAGCTGATGCGTTATCAGGCGGCGTACCTGAACTCTGATTTTGACGAAGAGCAGGGCGTACCGAACCTGGTGTCAAAATCACTGCAAACCACACGTCGTTTTGATGCCCTGAAACTGTGGATGGGCCTTGAAGCGTTGGGTAAAAAGCAGTACGCCGAAATCATTGATAACGGCGTTACGTTGTCACAGAAAGTGGCTGAGTATGTCTCTGCACAACCGCATCTGGAACTGGTTATGCAGCCACAGTTGGCAAGCGTACTGTTCCGTTTCTGCCCGAAAAGCGACGATCGTGCGTTTATCGCGCTGTTGAACCAGCGTATCGGCGATGTTCTGTTGGCATCAGGTAGTGCCAACGTTGGGGTAACGGAAGCAGATGGGGTAACATGTCTGAAGCTAACGCTGCTGAACCCAACGGTTTGCCTGGAGGACGTAAAAGTCCTGCTGACAAGCGTGAAAGAGACGGCTGAAAAATTGCTCAACGCGTAATCCTTTAGTACCCGAATCTGCGTCGAGTTGCTAGTCAATTCGGCGCAGCCAAAAGGCTTCCTCTGGTGAAATCTGTTGGGTAATGACAGCCATTAGTTCTCAGATTTCACGTAGCGCGATCAAAAAAGCAGGGCGTTTTGAACGATATTGCACAGCTTTTGCCAGTAATCCAATCACTGGAGGTTCAGCTCCATCATTCGGCAACGCGCAAGGATGCCAATCTCGTCGGAGAATTGCTGCATGACGATTTTGAAGAGATCGGCTGTTCCGGGCTGCACTATGACAGGCAGCAAACCATTGCGGCACTAAAGTTGGAAAGCGGCCAGCCAGAGATCTTTGCCGAAGAATTCAAACTGGTGAAGATTGCCGATGGTGCCGTATTGTTGAGGTATAAAAGTTTTCAACGTGATGCGGATGGCAGCATAGTTCGCCGTGCCGAGCGTTCTTCGATCTGGTTGCAATCGTCACAAGAGCGCGGAGGCCATTGGCAGATGCGTTTTCATCAAGGAACACAGATCGAGGATTGAAGCCAACTGTGTATCAACTCGAATAATCGCCACCCATGAACCAACTTCAAGAAAACCAAGCAGACAAAGCGTGAAGGTGAGGAGAGATAAACATAGCGGGATAACCCGGTGCGTAATTGCCAATTCAATTTAACATAATATACATTATGCGCACCAAAGCTGTAGAGGCTCAATGCTAATGTCTAATTCTGGCTCAATCCAAATGTCTGCGCTATGGTTGTCTTTCGGGGGTTAACTTTCTTTTTACTGTGGGGGTAAAAAAAGAAACTGCCTGGAGAAATGGCCATGAGCACAGAAAGCTCAGGACTGTTTACTGTGAAAGAGATTAATCGCATCAAAACTCTACAGGATGTCATTGACCGCTGGCTCACGCCTGGCCGAGCCGCTGAGCATCTCGGGATCACACCCCGTCACTGTAGTCGATTACTTAAACGCTACCGTGAACACGGTCCGCTTGGCATAAACAATCGTAGCCGAGGAAATCCCGGCAATCGCTTACTTCCCAGGGGTTTTACTGATCAGGTATTGGAGATCATAAGGAAAAACTACCCTGATTTTGGGCCAACGCTAGCGCGAGAAAAACTCGAAGAAATTCACGGGCTGGTCTTGGGGAAAGAGACTGTTCGAAGGCTGATGATCAACGCTGGTTTATGGGTTCCCAGAAAAATGCGTCCTCCGAAAATTCATCAGCCCAGATACCGGCGGCCCTGCACTGGCGAGCTGATTCAGATTGACGGCTGTGACCATGACTGTATAGACAAACTTGTCCGTGGACGCCGATATCTAACAGGAAACCTAGTACCATCGCCATCTCTCACCTGATAGAGAAACTGGAATATCTCACGCCGTTCTGGATAAGAGCACTGAACCTTAGACATTTCTAATGAGCCAGCGTATAGACATTCCTATTGAGCCTTGACAAAAGCAACAATGCGTGGAATCTGGCTATCTGGTACTGTCATTGGTCAGTCAACCTCATGCTCTTATCTGATTTTTCAGTAGCAAATCTCATCCAAGCAATCCGCTGATGCAACCGACAAAGCTTGCTCTTCATTAGCAGTTGGTTGGCAAGTCGAGAACTGAGTCTATTAGTTTCCGGCGTAATACATCATCCCCGAAAGTTGACGCTCCTGCTTGCACCCATCCCTAGATTCTACGACTACACGAAATCATTGGAACAATTTCTGGTTGTTCGAGTGCCCAACTGTCTCGACCCTTGCCAAGCCTGGCCAGCATCCCATCATCACGAGCCACAAAGATAAGCTTTCCATCAAGAAGCCTATCCAACAAAAACATAACTTTCTCTGCCAGAGCATTTAGAGCCTCAAAATGGTGATCGGGCAGGATTTCGTTTTCGCAATCTTCACGTTAACACTATGGCCAAACAGATACCTAAAACCAACCTGTTGACCATTTTTACCTCATCAACAGACCAAAACCCCCTGCTTTATTGATCGTGCTACGTGAAATCTGAAATGGTATGGCTACACTAACCGTGCAGATTTCACCAAAATGTATGTCTGTGATGACTCGTTCTAGCCTTTTCGTCGTTACCGCTCTTCACCCAAGTGCTTCAACAGCAAAACTGTCATGTTAGGAACAATGTCTGCTACCAATTACCATACGGATACGCTTTCCCCTTAATAAAATCTATTATGTCTTTGTCATATCCATAAGAAAAATCACTCTTGGTTATTCCTTTGCAAAGCTCTAATTTATCCCCAGACACGGTCTTTAAGACTGATGGCGTCACGCGAATATTAGGCTTATTACCGATACCTCGTAGCCAGACTGCAATCTTACCTTCCGGAGCCAGACCAATTTGTATATTGTCGTAATACCGGATATTACCCTGATAATCTTTATACATGCTGTGTTTGCTCATTTTATCCACAACGGCGTCAGGCAAGGTCAGGCGAGTTTCATACACTCTTTTATCAATCACGGAGTCCCAGCAAAGAAGAATATGCCTAGGGGGATGTTTAACGTGACTCCAGTGCCCTCCGGGTGCTCGATCGGTATCATTCCAATTACCGATGACTTTATCCAGGTCCGGGGTGCTGTCCAGCGTATTAAACCGGTAATCAGTACCCTTAGCACCAAGAATTGCGACAAACGTTACCAATGCGGGTAGAGCCTTGGGCGTGAAAAAATTAAATTTCCACTCGGTGGGCACGTCGTTTTGGACTGAAGCATCGGGCTGGCCAGCGCCGTGGCATGCCATCAGCACCAGTATCAGAAGAAGCCCTGCCAGACGGGTTAGGAACAATGTCTGCTACCAATTGCCGTAGGGATAGGTTTTCCCTCTGATAAAATCCTCAGTATTCTCCCCATATTCATAGCCGTTAGAAAACCGTGTTATTCCTTTGCAAAGCTCTAATTTATCCCCGGACACGGTCTTTAAGACTGATGGCGTCACGCGATAATTAGGCTGACTACCGATACCTCGTAGCCAGACTGCAACCTTACCTTCCGGAGCCAGACCAATTTGTATATTGTCGTAATACCGGATATTACCCTGATAATCCTTATACACGCTGGGTTTGCGCATTTTATCCACAACGGCGTCAGACAGGGTCAGGCGAGTTTCATACACTCTTTTATCAATCACGGAATCCCAGCAAAAAAGAATATGCCTAGGGGGATGTTTAACGTGATTCCAGTGCCCTCCGGGTGCTCGATCGGTATCATTCCAATTATCGATCACTTTATCCAGGTCCGGGGTGCTGTCCAACGTATTAAACCGGTAATCAATACCGTCAGCATCAAGAATTGCGACAAACGTTACCAGTGCGGGTAGAGCCTTGGGCGTGAAAAAATTAAATTTCCACTCGGTGGGCACATCGTTTTGCACAGAAGCCTCGGGCTTGCCCGCACTGTGACTGTGGCACGCAGTCAGCAGCAGTACCGGAAGAAGCCCCGCCAGACAGGTTATTTTCATATTTTATTTCCATCCATATCGTATACCGTTCTCTGCCAGCTTTCGTCAGGACGGTTAGTAAAGGTTACCAGCTT
Organism: Serratia sp. JSRIV006; assembly: GCF_019968685.1. Lineage (NCBI taxonomy): Bacteria > Pseudomonadati > Pseudomonadota > Gammaproteobacteria > Enterobacterales > Yersiniaceae > Serratia > Serratia sp. JSRIV006. The sequence continues at coordinate 2,792,703 of NZ_CP074137.1, read as the reverse complement.
CGCCGGTTTGACTGCCCCAGCTATCATCCCCTCACCGTCTCTGACCACACTGTTCCAGTTGGCTGAACAATGGATATCTTTCTCCGCCAGCATTTCGATTTCCTGACTAGTGAATCCGGGAGCAGATGCCCCATTCCGTACTGCGCGGCCCATCACAATCGCTTTTTCACACAGGCTGTTCAGATCAGCTCGCAGTGACAGATTATCGTCTTTAGGTAATATAGGATCGAATGCCACGCCTGCGTCCTGCGCCGCATCGATCATTACCCGCAGCACCACTCTCGACCAGTCGTTGCGCGTCGGGCGCTCAATGACCGCTGCCGCCCCGCTGCGTTTTTGCGGCATGCCGTAGCGATCGGCTGGCATCCGCTCGTCGTGCCAAGTATCAATGTTAATCTCCACTGCCTGCAATAAAGGGCCAATAGCTGGCCAGGTATCCATCGCACTGAGTTGCTCACAGGCCTGCTGATAAACCCGCGTTTTCGTATCAGGTGTGGAAAAGGGTACGGTTTCAAACTGCGGACGGGTGATGAAATAGGCTTCGTACTCATCAGGGTTATAACCGCCACCAATGTCAGAGTGTGCACCGGGCAAAGCCAGTTCCGGCCATGCAGGTTTCACGCTGTTCAACGCAAAGTTAAACCGGCATTCGTGCTGTGCGGTGATATGAAAAACCTTCTCGGCCACCCCCGGACGCAGCACAATATTCACCTCGCCCGTATCGGCGCTGTGCGGATTGAACCCGTTGACCGGCGTACCGATGCCAGCCACCGTATCAAATATCCCCAGAAAACGGGTTTTACCGCCGGGAGTGCCTGAGAACTCAATACTTCCCAAGCCGGCCTTGATGGCAGCGATAATCGCCTGATCCTGACTGAATACCCGGTTGGCAAAATGCCGTGCCGCTGCAGCTCCCCGACTGAACCCGAAAATATCAAACTGCAATTCTTTGATGGTCCAGGAACTGGCGTCAGGCAGGTTATCCAGATAACCTTTGATAGCAGCAACCAGCATAGCGACTGCCTTATCGGTTTTTCTCACCACTCCGGAGTTACCTCTGCCGGTGCCCATCCCGTAAGTACTGTCGCCTTCCCCGCTTTCCGTACCAATCCCCTCGATATAAATTGCACGCTGGCCGTATCCCGTATCGGCAGTGAGTTTTTGGTTATACAGAATATTTAGCCAGTGAACATTGGTGTAATAGCCGAGATGACTTCCTGCTGCGAAGCCGCTGTGTCCGCTTTTTAGTTGAACGCATTGGAAATAAGCTGACTGAGCATCGGCATTGTTCATCCCAAAATGCTCTCCGGAGCAGGCATCAAGGCTGGCTGCAGTATTATCCGCATTATTGCCGGTGCCGTCGAAAAACACCCCGATGGTCAGGGTAATTTCCCGCTTCTGCCTTTCCTTTTTGGCCGCCTGTGCGTGCTGCTCTGGCTCTGCTGCCTGTTTCTTAGCGCTTTGAGCATACTGCGCTGGCGCCGCTGCCGGTCCGCTATTCATCGGCATTGAGCGCGGAGAGATAGATGGGGCAACCGAGAGCGGTTGACTGCTCGCAACAAGACGATGGCTACCAGCCGGGCAACCACAAGCCACACGATGGCCGTCAAGTGCCGTTGGTACACCATAAAAACTTAAGTTTACTTCCCCTTCGGCAATAACCCCGATTTTCCCGCAAGCCGGACACGAAACCTTATGCCCTTTCAGCGCGACGGGAATACCATCACACGTGTAACGATTTCCCAGAACCCCCTCCAGTACCCGCCCCCCTGTGGTGGTGGTATCGCCCTGGCAAATGACCGATATTCCCTGGTAGTTCATTCCTCTGCTCATATCCTGCGAGCCTCTTTGTCAGCCTCTTCCATGACATTACTCCATGTTTTATTAAGGGTTGTATCCGGAACCAGACTAAACTCTCTACGACAAACTGTCAAAAATTGACCAATTTGAAGAAGCCAGTGGACACCAGCATGTTAAACGTAAACATCACGAAATCGATGCCAATGCGTATCATCGGCCTATCTCACACGGGTTCTTACAGAGAGAGCAATCGGGCTTTCACTGGAGCTATACCAGTTGGCGAATTGTGTTCGCGCTGAAAAGCTAAGTATTAATGTTGAGAAATATTGAAGTGGCATTCAGCACTGGAATGCCACGGAGTGAGCCCTAGCGATACCGGCTAGCCTACCTCAGCGCCAGTTCGGATCCTTCATTACCGAATAGCGACCGCTGCCAAGGAAGGCGATGGCCAGCCCGGCAAAGAAATACACCGCCATATCTTCTGCTCCCCAGGCCCCTACCTTGGTCAGCATCAGCGCCTTGCCGGGATCGATCAGCAGGTAAGCCGCCAGCATGGTAAATGAAAACACCAACGCCGCCGGGCGGGTAAAAATCCCCAAAATAATCAACAGTGGAGCTACTAGCTCACCGACGAAAACGCCGTAACCGATAAATCCTGGCAACCCATGTTGAGTCAGCAATCCCTGGATATAATCGATGCCGCCGATCAGTTTATGCCACCCATGGAATATCATCATAATGCTGAACGCCAAGCGCAGTATCAGTTTGCCCAGATCCGGACGATCCATGACACGATTAAACCAATTCACCATGTTGCACCTATTGAGAGTTAATGATAATCGCAATCAATCTAATCCTAAGTTGCATTTTTACAACGAAATTCGTAGTAAACCTTGATCTAACACATTAAATAAACTTTCATAAAAACCGATGCCACCTGCATGCCCGCCTCCTTAGATCGCGGCGTTATAGTAAGCTTGAGAAGAATTATCTTTCTATCTATAGGGATCAAATGTTAATAATTGGCATTTTATGCTGACATTGGTTTTTTGGCAGCTAAACATATCGCCATCGTGGGGATTATATATCATTAAATACTTTATTAATGCTTAAGCTTGCGGAATATGGCCTCTCATACCATATTTATTACACTCTGAAGAATGTGGTGGATTAAGAGAAATAAAAAACTTAACCACGTACTTTAACCCGTAACATTCGGAACGAGCTTTTATTTTAATGAGGTACCACGCGCCTGCGCAATGCTGGCCCGCTCTGTGTATTTCATTTTATTTAGCATAGCAATTCACCGCTAATATCATTAGCCCGGGAAGTAAACTTTGTGAGCCTCACGTAACTGTTCGCCACCAGCGGCGATCTTGCTTGCGCGCAGCACAGGCTATTCATTTAAATTCAAAAGGTTAACATGCATCAAATTACCGTTATTGTTTTTACAATAGCGTTATTTTCAGTGCATCTATAAAACAAAAATTATGAACATCCACGTTACTGGAGGCTCAGGGATTAATACGCCCTATTAATCCATAGCAATAAATAGAATGACTAATGCAACCTGTTTTATTGATTTTTCCCGGTGGCAGTATTAAGGCCACCATAATAAAAACCCATACAGGCAGCACCTTATGAGCGATGAACAATTTGCATCCGATGCGGCACTACAGCAATTTATCGATCTTTCCCGTTTATTAACCGGTTTCGACCGCTTTGAGTTACTCGGTACGGGTCAGGCAGCCTTTTATTTTGACTGGGTACAAACGCACGCGGCAGAACGTTTTGCCACGTTGTTGGCAACGTACGGCGATCTCCCGGCAGATGCTGCACAGCACTCTTACTTTGTAGAAACCCAACTGCTGGGTTCTGAAAAGCTGTCAACGTTGGTGAGCAGCATTATCAAACTGTGGTACCTAGGCCAGTGGTATTCGCCAGACAACCCGAATGATACCCAGATCCCCAGTGCTAACAGCTATCAACAGGGCTTGGTATGGGATGCGATCCATGCCCATCCACAGGGTGCCAAACAACAAGGCTTTGGTGCCTGGTCTGAACCGCCAGTCACCACATCCACAGTGGTGAAACTATGAATATCATCACTCCTGAACAAGCAGAGACAACCGAGTACGACGTGGTGATCGTAGGGGGTGGGATCTCCGGCGCCATCGTTGCCAAAACCCTGACGCAAGCGGGAAAACGCTGCCTGATTGTCGAAGCCGGTACCGGATTGGGGACGGATTATCAAGGCTATCTGGACTACCTCAACACCTTTTATACCGCCACCATCAAAATCCCCAATGCGCCCTACCCAAGCAATCCTAATGCCCCGGAACCGCTGGAAACCGAAGTCAGCAAGACGCCAAGCGATAAAGGTTACTTTGTCCAGCGGGGGCCGCTGCCATTCAGTTCGACCTACACCCGTTATCTCGGTGGCACCACCCTGCACTGGCTCGGCACCTCGCTGCGCATGCTACCAGAGGATTTTCGCCTGAAGTCGCTGTATGGCGTGGGTATCGATTGGCCGATCGATTATCAAGAGCTGGAGCCGTGGTACCGCAAGGCGGAGCTGGAGCTTGGGGTTTCCGCCAATGTAGAAGAACAGTCTTACCTGGGCGTCACCTTCCCACCTGGCTATGTTTATCCAATGCACGGCCTGCCCGCGAGCTGGAGCGACAAGCAACTGGCCAGCCGTATCGATGGCATGCAGGTGGAAGATGACGGTAAGTCTTACACCCTGAAAGTGCGCGGAACGCCCGCCTCACGCAATAGCGTTCCCAATAGTGATTACGATCAGGGCCGGGGCTATACCCCAAAAGGTGCCGTGGGTAACGACAAAGTGGGCCACCGTTGCATGGGTAACTCCAGTTGCGTGCCTATCTGCCCTATTCAGGCCAAATATAATGCACTGAAAACGCTGAACACCGCCAACCACGAAATGCTCGATATCGTGTTGCAGAGCGTGGCGTTCCAATTGGATATCGACCCACACAGCAAGGCGATCAACAGCGTTCAGTTCAAACACTATCGATATCCTGGCGATGACTCCTACAGCCTGCATACGGTGAAGGGCAAACGCTATGTGCTCGCCGCCCACGCTGTCGCCAACGCGGTGCTATTACTGGCCTCCGGTGCCTGTAAAGGCAACGATCTGGTTGGCCGCCATCTGATGGATCACCCAGAGCTGTTGACATGGGGGCTTACCAAAAAAACGCCATTGTGGCCGCTACGTGGCCCATTAGCGACCTCCGGCATCGAGGATCTGCGCGGTGGCAGCTTCCGTAAACACCACGCACCGTATCGGTTCGAAATGGGCAACGACGGTTGGCTGTGGCCAGCTCAGGCGCCATCGAAAGATGTGATCACTCTGGTAGACGACGAGCAACTGCACGGTAAAGAGTTACGTCAAAGGCTCAAAGACCAGGTTTCACGTCAATTCCGCTTCGGCATCCTGGTGGAACAGCTGCCGGAGTACGATAACCGCGTCACCATCGATCCGAATTATCTAGACATAATGGGTAACTACCGCCCGGTCATTCACTACGATTTATCGCCCTATACCCGAGCCGGTTTCGCCAGCGCTTACGATATGTCGATGAAAATCTTCGACCAGGCCGATATCAAAAACTACTCGTCCTACTCAAAAGAGGATGCCGGAGCCTTCGTCTGCCCAGACGGCAGAACTCTCACCTTTAACGGTGCCGGGCACTTTGCCGGAACTCACTGCATGGGCGATTCACCAGAAAGCTCAGTGGTGAATAAGGACCAGCGCACCTGGGAGCATCCCAACCTCTATCTGGTGGGCTGCGGCAACATGATCAACATGGGTACCTCAAACCCGACGTTAACCATGTCGGCGCTCACCTGTTGGGCTGCACACAACATCCTGCAGGATCTGAACGGGGGGCATCATGCGGCAGATTGATTGGCAGCAAGCCACCGCCCAACCCTATGATGCGGTGATCGTAGGTTCAGGATTTGCCGGTTGTATCATGGCCAAGCAGTTGACCCGCGCTGGCCGCCGGGTGCTGATCGTCGAAGCCGGGACGGGCAACGACAGCTTTGGCCAGCACCTGGATCATGTGCAAACCTTTATGCAGGCCGTGGCAAAAACACCTAACGCACCCTATCCCGATTCCCCTAACGCACCACAGCCGGAAGTGACTGACGTTGAACCCATCACGCCCGGTAAGCCTTCGCACAAAGGGTATTTCGTGCAGATGGGGCCCTATCCCTTTGAAAGTAACTATACCCGCCGGCTGGGTGGCACTTCGCTGCACTGGTTTGGCAGCTGTCCACGGATGCTGCCGGAGGATTTTGCCATGGCCACGCTGTTTGGTCGTGGCGTGGACTGGCCGCTGAGCTATGAAGAGTTACTGCCGTATTATCAACGCGCTGAACTCGAAATTGGCGTTTCCGCCGATGTGCAGGATCAGCAATACCACGGCATCCATTTTGCGCAGGGCTATCAGTACCCGATGCAAAAGATCCCCCAGAGCTATCTGGATCGCTGGATGATCGCCGGATTGGCCCAGGCCGAATTACCCGGTACGGCAGACAAAGCCCAGATCCGCTCTATTCCGCAAGGCAGAAACAGCGTGCCCAATGCAGGTTATACCCCGCGTGGTGCGGTGGGAAATCCGGCCGTGGGTCGCCGCTGCATGGGCAACTCCAGCTGTATTCCGATCTGCCCGATCCAGGCTCGTTACAACGCGTTAAAAACCCTGGTGGAAACGGATGCCGATTTGCTGATCCAGGCGGTTGCCTCTCGTCTGCATATCGCGCCAGAGACGGGGAAAATCAGCGCGTTGGACTGCAAGGTGTGGAAGAACGACAGCAGCCATGACTTTGAGCCGATCACCTTACACAGCGAGCTGTTTATTCTGGCCGCCAACGCCATCGAAAATGCCGTGTTATTACAGGCATCACAGGCCTGTCAGTCCAGCGGAGAGCTGGGGCGTAACCTGATGGATCACCCCGCCATCTTGTCTTGGGGGTTAGCGCCGGAAGCGATAGGCGCATTTCGTGGGCCGGGTTTGACGTCAACGCTGGTGAACTACCGGGGTGGCGAATTCCGCCGCGACCGCGCCGCCTTTGTGCTGGAGATCGGCAACTGGGGCTGGAGCTGGCCACGCAACGAACCGGTGGACAGCACGTTGGATATGGTGGATGACGAGCGATTGTATGGCAAGGCGTTACGCCAGCAGCTTGGGCAGGTACTGCCCCGGCAAATCCGCCTGGACATGATGACCGAACAGCTGCCGGATGCCGCCAATCGCGTCACCATCGACGATCGCTGGCGTGATCCGCTCGGTAATTACCGGCCAGTGATCCACTACAACGTGGACGACTATAGCCAAGGCGGGATGGCGTTTGGCCGCGAAGTGGCCAGCAGCCTGTTCAGCCAACTGGGCATCAAGGATTTTACCCACTACCAGTCGGACAACCCCGGTTATTTCACCTGGCAAGGTAACGGTTACATCTGGGCGGGCGTTGGCCATATTGCAGGCACCCACCGGATGGGAACGCGGCCAGAGAATTCGGTAGTCAACCGGCACCAGCAAAGCTGGGATCACCCCAACCTTTACGTTATTGGCTGCGGCAGCATGCCAACGCTGGGCACCTCAAATCCCACGCTCACCATGACGGCCCTGACCTTCGCCACTGCCGACCATATACTCGGACGGAAACATTGATATGAACATGACCGCAAAAGCCAAGACCTTCCAGCTTGCTGAAACCTCGTTTGCCCAACTCGGCTATGTGCAGTTTGCCGACGAAAAAAGCCTGGCGCAGGATCTGACCGAACTGCGCAATCTGCTGCAAAACGCCATGCAGTTGGAGCATGCGACCATTCCCCCCTATCTGACGATGCTCTATACCCTGGATGACGACGTTGATTGGCGCATCATCGAAACCCTGCGTTCGGTGGTGGTGGAGGAAATGCTGCACTTCACCCTGACGGCCAACCTGCTCAACGCCATCGGCGGGACACCCGCAGTCGATTCGCCCGATTTCCTGCCCAGCTATCCAGCGCGGCTGCCTTACGATATTGATGATATTGAAGTGAATCTGTACGGCTTCTCCAAAAACGGCATCTTCCAGGGCATGGTGATCGAGCATCCGAAAGATGTCCGCCCGCGCGCCATCGCCAATGAAGTCCCCAGCGATATGACCATCGGTGAGTTTTATCTTTACATCGAATCGCGGCTGCGGGCAGCGGTGGAAACCCATGGAGAACGGGCGATTTTCTGCGGCGATCCGCAGCGCCAGATCCCGCCGGATGTTTTCTACTACGGCGGCGGGGGCAACGTACTGAAAGTAAGCGATCTGAAGACCGCGATTGCCGCCATGAAACTGATCACCGATCAGGGCGAAGGTACAGAAAACGATATCTGGGTCGTGGATGAAGATGAGCTGGCCCACTATTTCCGTTTTAGCCAGATCTACAATGAACGGCTGTATCAAAAAGGCGATACCGTGGCCAGTGGCCCTACCGGCGACCCCTTCCCGGTGCCGTGGAACAAAAGCGTGTTGATCGACAGCAATGCCAAGGTCAGTGATTATCCACCCGGTGAAGTTCGTGACGCCATCATCCGGTTTAACCAGCGTTATTGTCAGTTACTCGGCGATCTGCAAACTGCATTTACTGGTGCCCCAGACAAGTTGATGGCCGCCGTGGTGGCGATGTGTGCGCTGCGGGATGATTTCCGCGCCATAACCGCCAACCCGTTCCCCGGCAAGGAGTTATTTCACTGCGCCCCCACGTTTGAGTACACCGTGGCTAACCACCAGCTGCTGGGTAAACAGGTGTTGATGGCTGCTCCGGCCACCGCAGCCGTAACCTTAACCGACAGTGCAGATGCCAGTGCAGATGCCACTGCCAGCAATGAGGCCACTCTGGATCAACTGCAGCAAGCCTATTCCACCGGTAACCTGCAGTTGGCTCTCTCCTGCATGAGTGACGAGGTGATCTGGGATATCTCCGGCCCCAGCGAATGCCCCTATCTGGGCGTGTTTTACGGCCACGAGGGGTTTACCCGTTTTTGGACGCTGCTTGGTGCAACGGTGAATTTTGGCAGCGCGGGCGTCGAGAAATCCTTCTTCAGCGGCGATCAGGCCATGTCCTACGGAGGCGAACAAGGCACGACCAAATGCGGCCGCGTACCCTATCGCTACGACTGGGCGATCCGTTATCAATTCAATGAACAGCATCAAATCACCCTGATGCGTCAGTACTTCAACCCACTGAACATTCTTTCGGCGCTGAAGGCCGCGCCTTATCCGGTACCGGCGGCTTGCCCACACTCGGCCAAACCTCAATCCCAACAACAGTAGGAACCACGCACATGTCTAATCAGCAAAATGATTTACCCAGCATCCCGTCGCCGTTCACCATGCCGTTCTACTACGCCTCACTGACCAACGTTGGCGTGTATTATCTGGTGCCATTGAGCCGTGTGGAACCTTATTTGCAGGGAACCGGGCTTAGCCCGGCGCGGTTTGGCGACAAGGCGATGGTGAGCTTTAACTTCCAATTGTATGCCGGACAGTTTGCCTCTGGCCTCAATACCCCGCCGGAGCAATGGGGCAGCAGCGGTGCGGCGATCACCCAGGAGCTTGAGCTCAACATTGTCGCCTATCCTGAGCACCGTAAAGACCAATTGGCCCCGATTGGCTATCAGGAGTTTATCCAGGACGGCGATCAAACCAAGCTGTACGGCAATCATCGCGTCTGGGTGCCTTGCGATGCCCCCATCGCCATCGCCGCCGGTGAGCAGCTGTTTGGCGAGCCTAAGTTCCAGACCACTTTCAAGGTTAATTTGGCCTCGCAAAATCCGGTGCGAACCAACTCTGCGGTCTATCAACCCGAGTGGGTAGAAACCTGGGGCTTCCGGGTGGACGACCCCAAGGATGCCAACACCGCGATCTTCACCTGCATCGTCAACACCTTGGGCATCAAGTCGATCCCGGGCAACATCTCGCCGATTACCGAATATGGCGTTCACGACAACAAACTGATCGGTTGCCGCTGGAACATCCTGCAGGCGATGGATACCTATTTCCTCAACGGCGGCCACGGTGAGGCAGTAAAGCTGGTGCTGGGTACCAGCAGCCACCCCATGCGTAAAGATCTGGAGCAGTTGATCGGTGGTTGCGCTCCCGTGGCGGTACAAACCCTCAACTCAGCCCCGGCGGCCATTCAAAGCCGCGCCTATTACCCATAGCCGTTTGCCCCGCCGCCGGTTCGGGGCGGGGATGATTTTTCGCATGTCACGTTCCGGGAGCCAACTATGAGTGAAGTCGACAATATCTACTTTTCCCGCTTTGCCCAGATCAAGGGGCAGTCTTTTGACTATATCGTGATTGGTGGCGGTGCCTATGGCACCAGCTTTACCCACCGGGTGCTGCAACATAATCCCCAGGCCCGCATTCTGGTGCTGGAGAAAGGCGATTACCTGATCCCCGACCATATTCAGAACATTCCACCGGCCTACATCAAACTCAACACCAGCGTGGGTATCCGACCATGGACCTACCATGGCTCTGCCGATATGAAACTCAGCCTCAACTTTATGCCGCAGATCCCTTATGTGGGCGGCCGCGCGCTGTTTTGGAACGCCTGGACACCGCAACCCGATAGCAGCGAAATGCCGGACTGGCCACCGCAGGCGATCGAGCGTCTGGATAATCAGTGGTATCCCACCGGCGAATTTATGGGGAGGCGCTACTCCCTGGACATCCCCGGCAATCGCAACCAGTCACTGAATCGCTTTATGGGTGAACGCCTGTTCTCGCAGTTGGCCAATATCAGCGGAGCCAAGCCGCAGCCAAGCCCGAGCGCTTTGGACTCGGCCATGGCAACTGGCCAGGGAGTGGCACCAGAGGATTGGGCCAAGTTCTCGCCCATTTCAGTACTGGTGAATGATGTGCAGGCTTACGCCTCACTCAAGGTTGTGGTCAATGCCGAAGTGGAAAAACTGATTGCAGAAAGTGACGTTGTCACCGAAATCATCACTAAAGAAGGGTCACTAAGCGTCGGCAACGCCAAAGTGATTTTGGCCTGCAACACGCTGGAAGCCGGGTTTATCCTCACCAAGTCTTTCCCTGACGATAAACTGGTGGGGAAAAACCTGTGTGGTCATATCCGTTCCTGGCTGGCCGCCCGTATCCCCGCCAGCAGCCTGCCGGCATTGACCAACCAGTTGCAAACCGTGGCCTATTACCTGCCTGGCATCGATAAAACCACCAACCGCCTGATGCACACCCACATCAGCGTGGTTCATAACCCGCAACCCGCAGAAAGCTACGACGTACTGTATCGCATTCTGCCAGATGCCTCTTCACCAGAAGCCGTTGCCACCTATCAGGACCCTGACTACGTGGTGATCATGCTGCATTCCATGGGGGAGTTCCTGGGGGAACGTTCGGCAAACTCGTGGAATTACGTCACGACCAACCCGCAGGGCGAGGCCGAGGTGTATATCAAGATGAAGGAAACCGACCGTCAGTTCTGGGATGCGATGGATAAAACCACCTATGACGTGATGTACGCTCTTGCCGGAGATGCCCCTCTGGAGTACCAGCACAATAACCCGGACGGCAGCTTCACCTGGGAACCTTCACCGCCAGACAATATTCGCAATCAGGGGTTGGTGCATGAAGCTGGCACCTTATGGATGGGGGATGATCCGGCCACCTCGGTCACCGCCCTCAACGGTCAGATGCACCGTTACCCAAACGTATATGGGCTGGGCAGCATGTTGTTCCCCCGCCCTGGCTCATGGAACCCAACGCTGACCGGCGTAGCCCAGTCTTTCGCCCTGGCCGATGAACTCAGTGGCCCACATCAGGATCAAAATCAATGAAGCGACGTAAACTGAAAATTGATGTGCAGAAAGTCCCCAAATCCTACCGCGCCTATCTGGAACTGTTGGCCAGCAAGGGCGAAGTGGTAGCGATCCCCGACGAGGTGGATTGGTATCTGGAGATCGGCGCCATTCTGCGCCACGCCTGCGAAACGGAAAGCCCGATGCCGCTGTTTAGCAAAGTGAAGGGCGCACCCGGTTTTCGGGCAGCAGAAATGGGCCCGACGGTCAGCCGCGTGCCGGGTAAACGCTGGCAGCGTCTGGCGCTGATGCTCGGTTTGCCGGACGATGCCCAGTTGCTGGAGATCCAGGATGCCTTTCTGGATGCCATCGGTCAGGAGCCACATCCGCCAGTGATGGTCGATCCGGCTACTGCCCCGTGCAAGCAAAACAAATGGGTGGGCGATCAGGTGGATATGACCAAAATCCCGGCCCCTATCCTGCACGACGGCGACGGTGGCCGCTATTTCCAGACAGCCGGAGCCATCATGGTGCGTACTCCACCGGGTGAACCTGTCCCGGAGGACGCATACACGGTAGATAAGGACGCCTGGACCAATTGGTCCTTCAGCCGGGCGATGATCGCCGGTTCACGGCCGCAGAATAACCCAACGCCAAAACCGCCTCACGCCAGTTCGGTCGGCGTAGCACACGGCAATGGCCCGCATTATTCGAAGAACAATATTGTCGGCCTGTGGCTGCCTTTCCAGCATAACGGCATGATTTACAACATGTGGACGGCCCAGGGGAAAGACTGCCCGTTTGTGATTGCCCTTGGGGTACCCCCGGCAGTCACCATGCTGCTTTCTGCGGCTCCGCCGGCTTGGCATGATGAATACAACTATGCGTCTGCGTTCCTTGGCCACGGCATCGAAATGGTGAAAGCGGAAACCTGCGATGTGCTGGTGCCAGCCGAATGTGAAATCATCATCGAAGGCTATGTCAGCGCGGATAAATCCGTGGCTGAAGGCCCGTTTGGCGAGTTCCCCGGCTACCTTTCCAACCAGTCCAGCCTGAAACCACTGGCGAAAATCACCTGTGTCACCTTCCGCGATGAGGCTATCTTGCCGATCTGCATTCCGGGTGTTCCGATCGACTCTACGCTGATGCTCGGCTGCTTCTGTTTATCCGCCACCGCCAGAGTGTATTTTGAAAAGTCCGGTCTGCCGATCATCGACTGTTTCAGCCCGCTGGAGGCCTCTTCCCACTGGCTGGTGATCCGGGTACGTGACGACTGGCATAAAATCACCGGCATGACGGTCAAAGCCTTTATTGACAAGATTGCCGAGGTGTTCTGGACCAACCATATTGGTAAAACCACCGCCAAGCTGATCATCGTAGGCGAAGATATTCCTCCTGATGACAGCAACAAAGTGACCTGGGCATTGGCCACACGCAATAACCCGGTGCAAGGCGTGTTTCACTATCCGCAGTATGACTCCGACGGTACCGGGTTACAGATTTACCTGGATGTAGCCACCAAACTACGCGGGCGCGGCGGCTTGGTGGCCTACAGTTGCCTGCAGATCCAGCAGCAGGTTAACCAGCCGTTGGAGCAGGTATTGAGCTTTGCCACCAATTATCCGCTGCCGCTGCAGGAGAAAATCAAAAGCAAATGGTCTGAATGGGGATTTGATCGCTAAACAATCGTCCCCGCACCGTTTCGGCGGTGCGGGAACAACCCGGTTACCTGCCCTTGTTATCACCCTCACCGTTGCTGAAAAACGCATCAATATTGAGATCGTGATTAACCACCTCACCATTGAGCGATCGTACCAGCAACTCACTACCTAACAGTTGCAGTGAGAGTACGGCATCGGGTTTGACGCGTTTGATCTTGTTCATATTCTGGCTTTCGTTGACCAACGTGATGGTTTTGGTGTCTGCCGCACCCACCTCTTTGGCTGCCAATATGATAAAAGCGTTTACCGCATCGCTTTCGGTCAAGGCAACAATGTATTTTGCCTTTTCTGCCCCGGCTAATGCCAGCGTCGCAACGGCGGAAGGATCGCCTTCAACCACATCCGCATGGTCAGGGTAATGTTGCTTATTGCCTGGCTCGCAAACAATGGTCACGTTACCGCCGCTTTCAATCAATCCCTGATAGACATTTTGTGCCAATGAAGAGGTACCAACAATAATATAGTGATTTTTGCGAACCATGTGAGAGAACCGCCCTTTGATAATACGTTGAAGATTTTGACTGATTAGCACGCCAGCAACCGAGGCCAGAGAAGCGGCAAAAACCGTAATGCCAAAGATAATCACCGTGAGAGTGAACATTCGCGCAGCAGTGGTATGCGGAATGATATCGCCAAAGCCAACAGTAGACATGCAGACCACGGCAAAATAAAACGCCGTAGGTAAGTCGGTGACCGCGGGGGTGAATTGATCGCCAATGTACAGCGTTCCTAACATGCTGTAGACAATCAATGAGGCTATGCTGGTGACGGCAAAAAAACTGGTACTCGCCAGCTTACGTTGGTCGAAACGGCGCCAGTAGATGATCATTCCCAATAGGGTAACCAGTGAATACCCTGCCAACACTGTGATTTGCTTATAGATAGCGATATCAACGATGACGATGCAGCTGAGCAGCAGTAACGAGAAAAACCAGGCAATACGCGTCCTTAACAGCAACATACCCGCCATAAAGAACAGCACGGTGCCAATCATAAAGCGGGGAATATCCATCGCATCAAGAAAGCCCAGCGCCTGTTGCCAGGAACTGAAATTTTCCACAAAATCTTGAGAATGTTGCAGCCCATGCCACAGGATCGGGCTGAGTACCAAGTACCCATTATGCGCAACCATCAACGCCAGGATAAACGTGGGTGGTAAGTATTTTTCTATTACTCTCACGATTTTCATAACTTTCATCATTTCAACACCATGACTTGGCCGATGGCCTATTTATAGTGGACTGTAGCTGAATGTGATGCAGGGATCATTCGCCAAGTTGCGCCAGCCAGACGGTTCGCCCACCACAGTCGGGATCTTCGGCCACCATACTGACCACCTGGAATCCCTGCTCTTGCAATAGCTGCCGATATTCTTCGGGTGCCAGGCTGGAATGATAAAGGGCTTCGCCTTCAAATGTCCCTATCGCTTCACCATCGCTGGTACCGCTGGTGAACATCAATGCAGCCTGGCTATTGGCATGTTGCCGGAAAATGTTAAACATTTTGCGCTGATCTTCGCGCGTCAGATGGAAAAAACTGTCCCAGGCAATTAGCCCATCAAATTTATCCGCTAGCGCCAAACTTCTCATATCGGCTACTGCCCAGTTCTGCTCCGGGAAGCGTAACAGGCAGCGGTCTATCATCGGTTGCGAACTGTCCACCCCCGTCACCTGAAAGCCCTGGCGGATAAAATAGTCAGCGATCGGCATGCCGTTGCCGCAGCCAATATCCAGGATCCGTCCGTTGTTGGGTAACAGGCACAAGAACAGCTCCAACCAGGGTTGCTCAAACAGCGTGGTTGACCGTTTCTGCTCAAACGCCCCGGCATGCCGTTGATAGATACCGATGATGTTATCGGCCATTGAGTTACTCATCAGGATGAATGTTCTTCTTCATCAACCAGACTTTTTGCCCGTTGCTTCATAAACACCACCTCTTTCGGGCTGGACAGGTTGACGTTATGAGCACGCAGGAGCTTCAAAATATTGAACAGCAGATCGCTCTTGGTAGAGCCGACCATGCGTGGGCTGGCAACGTAACCGGTCACGCTGAGGATAATCCCGTCTGGGCCGAGCTGGCTGAAACGAACGTACGGAGCAGGCGTTTCCAGAATGGATTCGTGTTCATGGTAGGCACTCAACAACACGTTGCGTACCTGCTCGGGATCGATATCGGTGGGGAAAGTCAGCGCGACGGTGACCACCCCTTGAGCATTCCCCATGGTGGCGTTACGCACGTTCTGCGAGATTAGCTGAGAGTTAGGCACTATCATGGTCGAGCGATCGCTCAGTTGGATCTCGGTGGCGCGTACATTGATGCGCCGTACATCCCCTTCAACCCCGCCGATACCGATCATATCCCCGACCTTAACCGGGCGCTCAGTTAACAGGATCAGGCCAGAGATAAAGTTCTTCACGATTTCCTGCAGGCCAAAACCGATACCTACCGATAGCGCACTCACGATCCAGGCCAGGTTATTCCACTGGATACCCAACGTCGCCAGCGTGATCAGGATCAGCAGCACATAGCCGACGTTGCTGAACAAGGTAACCAGCGAGGCGCGGATACCGATATCACTGATGGTTTTTGGCAGCAGCTCATGGCTTAACCAACGTTGCGTGACCCGCAGAACATAGATACCGATCGCCAGGCAAACCACCGCATTGAGCAGGTTGCTTGGCACGATATTCAGCCGCTTCAGGCCTTCGCCGCTCAGGATGGCAACAATCTTTTGCAACAAGGAGTTGGGCGTGGTGGTGCCAAAAGAGCCATTGATCAGGGCAACAATCATCAACAATATCAAAGAACATTTGGACAACGCCGTGAAGATGACGGTCAGTTGCTCAAGATGACGATCTTTAAAGTGGAGCGATTTTTTCAGTGCCCGGCCGCTGGCAGTTTGGGGAGAGAAGATGGCCGTACAGAAATCGGTAGCAAAGATCACCAGGAAATAGAACGCCATCAGTACCAGTGCCCCCCAAATCAACTGATAGGTCAGGAAGCGAGCGAAAGCCACATAGCCAATCAACAGTGATAACAGGATCACGCTTGCCGATACCACAATAACGATATGGACTATCCCGGCAATCACCGAGCGTTTTTCCAGATGCATCCCCTGCTGCTCTAGCTTATAGCGGATACGGCGTGCCCGAACCGGTATTGCGAACAAGATTAATGCCATCAATGCGGTAGCCAGACCATTACCTAGCACCGTGCTGCCAAGACTGGCACCAATCACGTTATTAACCAGTTCCACGGTGCCAAAAGCCATGGCCAATCCGGCCAATAACGGCGACAGGAAACGCATGCCGCTCGCAATGGCGTCATCCATCTGCGCCAGACGCCATGATGGGCGGCTCAGCGAAAGATACGCCCTGCCTAATCCCGCGATCAGCGCGCAGAAAATCCCCAACTGCATAAAACCATCAGCGAAATCCTGAACCTGAGACGTCAGCGGCTGAACACGAGCAAACGCAGAAATCAGCAGATTTAGCGCCAGCGTGGTGGCAAACAGCGTGATCAGCACGGTCATTAATGCCATAAAACTGCGGCGCAAGCGGCCGTCGGGTAAATAGCGGATACACACCCAGGCAAAAAACTGCTCCACGAAATAACGCCCGAGAGACCAGCAAGCCGCAGCCAGGATCAGTAAAGCTATCGTCCCGTAGCGCCATTCGTCTTGCCAACTGGCTTCCAGGGTTTGCTCCAGTTGCTGCTTAAAGTCATTAAGACGAGCTAAATCCTCAACCTGTGAAGAAGACTCTGGTAACCAGAATTGCGAACTAAGAATACTGCCGGTATTCAACGCCAACTGGGATTTGAAGGCCACGCGGCGCAGATCGGTAATTTGTTGCCCTAAGTCGAGCGCCCCCGTTCTGATGGCTTGCGAGCGTTTTACGGCATCGTCCAACTGTTTTTTGGCATTATTGAGCGTATTGCGTTGTTGCACCACACTGGCGGTTTCGGTCATTACTCCAGGTTCAGGCTGCGGGCCAAGCACGTCTAACTGTGCCTGTAACTTCACCTGCATGGGTTGCAGGTCGGTGGTCAGCTTTTCTGCGTCCGTGGCCAAGACCTGCGTGGCGTCAAACAGCTTGTTCAACTGACCATCAGAGCCCGCCTTTGAGACCTGCTGTTTAATCGTATCCAGCTGTTTTTGATAACTTTTCAGTGAGGCCGCTATTTCCTGCGGGCTGAGTTCAACCGCAGCCGCATTCTGCTGCGCTGCATTGGCTAACGGGGCCAGCGGTAAGCCGAACAACAAAAAGGTGAACAGGAAAATCTGTAATGACTTGATCATAACGGTGAATGCTCAGCATGGGGTTGGCGATAAACGCAACAGGCGAAATGATGAATATCACTGCGCCTGATCAACAATAAGCGATGAGTATAATAACAAGCTATTCAGTGAAAAAGCGCATTAATCCTAGAAGGTTAGTAGAAATTTTAGCTAACGCCTCACTTGCCCTTATTTACCCCCCTATAGCGCCCTCTCCATAACCGTTTACAGCTCAAAAAGAAACCGCTAGACGGTCTTTTTATGAACATAAAAATCATTACATGATCGCATTTCGATAATTTATTATTGTTTTACGATAACTAATGGATTAAAGTCACTGCGATTTCCATTCAACGACTTGAGGTTTTTATGACATTAGATCGCCTTACCCGCTTCAGCCAACGTATGGCCACCATCACATTGTGCTTGTTACTCGCCATGTTGCTGTTTAATGCTTCCTATTGGTTATTCCCAAGCCTCGCTGCTAATGATGGCTACGGATTTCATGTTTCCATCTCAAACGATTTAATCAGCGCCTTGGGTGTTGATTTATACCTCTTCCCCTGGTGGCAAATTGCCGGTGGCATTATCTTTTCGAGCGTGCCGCTGCTGGCACTGGCACTCGGGTTGTATCATTTACGCAAGCTGTTCCAAACCTATGCTCAACGTGCCTATTTTTCAGGTACAGCGGCGCACCATTTGGGGAAAATGGGTCAATATGTCGCCCTTTGGACGATTTTGGAGTTATTGTGCCAGCCCGTTCTCAGCTATTGGATAACCATGCATGAGCCTGTTGGCCAACGGATGGTGACATTAGGGATCGATACAGGGAATATTGTTGCCCTGTTTCTCGCGGCCTGTATTGCCGTCATTGCACAAATCCTGAAACAGGCCAGCAAGTTGCATTATGAAAATCAACAGTTCGTATGAGGTTAACCCATTATGTCGATCATCGTCCGGCTAGACGTGTTGTTAGCCACACGCAAAGTCAAATCCAAAGACCTGGCCGCCGCAGCCGGCATCACCGAACAAAACCTCTCGCTGTTAAAGCAAGGCAAGGTGAAAGGGATACGTTTTGCTACGCTGGATGCTATCTGCCGCTATCTTGATTGCCAGCCTGGGGACGTGCTGGAACATATTCAGGACCCAGAAATCTACGCAGAAGATGAGTGATCGGCCCAAAACGTAACCCAACCCATTGTTTCACCAAGCGGGCGTAGCATGCAGCGCCCTACCTACTGAGCCGGTGGAGATCTGTTAGTCGTCTCAAACTAACAGGTAGGCCAGTAGCAGAAACCACCAATCCCCTTTATAATCCATTCACCTATCAACCTATAATAATGAAAAGGAGGTCCCCAATGCTGTCTTGTGAATTGTTTATACTTTCACATCACCTTGGTGATCGTCGCTGCTCAAGCATTACCGGTATCGTGCTCCGATAACCTAAGCTTGAGCGAAGTTTACTCACATCAAAGTTCTTCCCTCCGGCTTACCGGGTTATCGTCGGCAATTTTTTGACGATAGGCATCTGCATGCCTGTAACCTTGAGTAAGCACCATGACGACTTTACTTTCTGCACAATCTGTTGGTATTGATACCGCTTTCGGCCCGCTGCTGGCTGAGGTTTCCTTTAGCCTGAAAAAGGGCGACCGCATCGGTTTAATTGGCCATAACGGCTGTGGCAAAAGCACCCTGCTTAAAATTCTCAGTGGCGATCTGCCTGCCAGCGCGGGTACTGTCACCCCATCACACCATTGCCTGATGGCTCGGGTTGAACAACACCTGCCCGAAGCCTTGTATCACTGCACTCTGTTGGAGGCAGTGCTCACAGGCCTGGCTGATGGGCAACACCAGCCTGAACGTTGGCAAGGAGAAGTGTTACTCGCTGAACTGGGATTCGACCGAACAGCATGGGATCTGACGGCCGGCACCCTGAGCGGTGGCCAGCATACCCGCTTGTTATTAGCCCGGGCGCTGATCCGCCAACCTGATTTGCTGCTACTGGATGAACCCAGCAACCATCTGGATCTGCCGACGCTACTGTGGCTGGAGCAATTCCTCAATGGCTGGAACGGTAGCTTCGTGCTGGTTTCCCACGACGGCCGGTTACTGGACAGCGTAACCAACTGTACTTGGATCCTGCGTGACAAAACGCTGCAGTATTTCCGTTTGCCTTGTTCGCAGGCGCGCATCGCCCTCCAAGAGCAGGACTTGGCTGATGAGCACCGCCATCAGGCTGAACAAAAGGAAATTGATCGCGTAGAGAAAAGTGCCAAACGCCTGGCTGTCTGGGGCCAGGTGTATGACAACGAAGATCTCTCGCGTAAAGCCAAGCAGATGGAAAAACAGGTGGTTCGATTAAAAGACCAGCAAACCACCTTGAGCACAGGCAACCAGTGGCGGCTCCGGCTCAGTGGTGAAGCACTGCCTGCCGATCGACTGCTGGCGTTGGAGCAATTAGCCATTCGCCCTGCTCCCACCGCGCCGGTGCTGTTCAGTCTGGATCATCTCCAGGTAAAAAGTGGCGACCGCATCGCGTTAGTAGGCCGTAATGGCTGTGGTAAGTCTTCATTGCTGCACTTCCTTTGGCAGCAATACCAGCAAGCAAGCTGCCAAGGGTCGATATTTCACCCTCGCGTGCGTATAGGTTATTACGACCAGAGTCTGCAACAGCTCAACGATGAGGACTCGTTAAGCGATGCTCTGTGCCACTTCGCGTCCCTGACCGAAGATCAACGGAAGATGGCGCTGATCGGTGCCGGTTTCCCTTACCTGCGCCATCAACAGAAAGTGTCTACGCTGAGCGGTGGCGAGCGTTCGCGGTTACTGTTTGTTGCGCTTACTCTGGCCAACTACTCACTGTTGCTGCTCGACGAACCGACCAACCATCTGGATATGGAAGGTAAAGAAGAGCTGGCCGCAACGTTGCAACAGTTTGCGGGAGCCGTGCTGCTGGTCACCCACGATCGGACGCTGATGGAGCAAAGCTGTAATCGCTACTGGCTGATAGACGATCGCCAACTGAGAGAATGGCACGATCTTTCATCCATCTATACCACCCTGGGTGGTGTCGGTAATGCTGAGCTGGTGATATCCCCTGAACACGAGCTGGTCGCTGAACCGGCGATATCGACCAATGAAGATCACCTGCTGGCGACTCTGGTTACTCTGGAACACAAACTTGAGGAGGATTTAACGCGTAAACCCAAACATCAAAAGCCGCTGTTGCAGCAGCAATGGCGGCGCGAGATCGCGGAGATTAATGGCAAACTTGGGTTGATTTAACCCAACTATGCGCGCGACTAGCGTATGAACCAAATTGAGTTCGGTCATCTGCTGGTCGCGCCATCCATGAGTCTTTTATCCAGACTCATGGAGTGTTAACAAATCACGATGGGGTTGATCATCAACGACATCTTGATGGAAAAATTCAGATAAATCGTAAGGCCTCCCCTCTACCTGCTTTTAACTAGGAATAAACTCAGAAAGCTCACTGTTATCCAAGAATAATCCCACTTAATATATTAGGATTATTCTTGATTTTGTTGTTGTGCATTATTTATTGCAATAAAGCAGGTTGGAAAAATATTTTTTATCGACAAACCCATGTAAATTATTAATCGATTTCAGTATGCAGCCCTCTAAGATCGCGATGTTCGAGCACAACGCAAAACACCAACTAATTGATTTTAAATAAATATTTATTTTATTTATTATGTTATCCTGAGCATGTATTTATTCATCACCTAAGCGTATCTAATTAAAAAACAGATCGATAAAATATCGTATATAACAGCAAAGTTTAATTCACGTATTTAAAACTTTATGTTACGCTCTATCCTATAACAGTACCAACCTAATAATAGATATCCAGATACCCTTCACCTAGGAAGCCACACTTCATGGAGAACTGTACATTGACCAGTGTCAGAGAGTTTATATATAGAAAGCATGACGGCGATATTAAGACATTCGCACAATTGCACAGAACCAGTGTCTACAAAGTTAATGAGTGGATCCGCCGGGATGCGCACATCATTAACGGGAAAATCTGTATCCCTACCAGACATTCAGCCTGATCCTTTACTTCATCAGGGGGGCAGAATAACCTTAGTAAAAATCGCAGTCCTGCCCCTACTGACATAACTTAGTATTTCCCTCCCAGAATGTAGTTTTAGAACGCTACTGAGTCGTGTTTCTGTCAGCCTCGTGGAGGCACATATCATTACCCAAAGAACCCACGCTCAACGGCAGGTTTTATCCCGTCGTGGCTTTTTTGGACTCAACAGATAATCTATTACTGCATCATCCACACAGCTGTCTACGCCCGTCAACGCCAGCGTATGGCCATCCCCTTCGCGGGTAATCAGCGGGCTTTTAAAACTCGAAGCCATTTCACGGGCATTACGATATGGCGTAACCGGGTCATAGCGCTGGGTAACGAACAACAACGGCGGGAGAGCGGTAGAAAGTACTGGAGCATGGGGTTGTTCCAGATGGCCAGGATATGGCCAGAAATCACAGGTCTCGAGTGGATACTCATGCAGCGGTAAGTAATTGGGAAACGAGGCTGCTGTATTGATTTGTTGGCGCTGCCGGCGTAATAGTTGCTGGTCGGCATCAGGCTTCGCCATATCTGCACAGGTGATCACCATTCGCGCATCATCA
The DNA here is from genome assembly GCF_019968685.1 of Serratia sp. JSRIV006. Classification (NCBI taxonomy): domain Bacteria; kingdom Pseudomonadati; phylum Pseudomonadota; class Gammaproteobacteria; order Enterobacterales; family Yersiniaceae; genus Serratia; species Serratia sp. JSRIV006. The sequence goes on along the minus strand of NZ_CP074137.1, from coordinate 2,770,399 downwards.
GCGTCTGGGGTATAGCTTTCGTCGATAAGATCGGTCACTGCATCATCGGCTTTGCCCTCATCAATTTTACGCAAGGCGGTGGCCAGTTCTGGCCAACGTTCCCGCCAGGGCAACAGGTTACGCGTCAGTGTGATCACGTCATCGGCAGAGATTTCATAACCCGACGAAGTAACGAAAGGAGCATCGTGCAATTTGCGCAGCATCCTGTGGTACCGCTGGATCGCCCAGTTAGGTTCGCTGGTTAAAGGACATGAGCCATTTTTCTCACAGTCGTCGGCAAAACGCAGGAAGCTTTGCTGATAACCCCGCTCCTGATTGATGCGTTGGTTAAAGTCATCTTCTTTCAGGTTCACTACGCCATCGAGCACCAACGCGCGGGTTTTCTTGGGGAAGCGCTCGGCATACAACTCCGCGACCTTGGTACCGTAAGAATACGCCACGGCGGTCAACGCGGGTTCACCCAACGCCCGGCGAACGGTATCAAGATCGTTAACAGCTTCGTGGGTGCCCATATGTTGCACCACGTCGGCTCCAGTCTGCTTGATGCAGGCCGCCACCCTATCCCGTGCCTGTTGCTCTGCACCAGGAATATCGTTTTCATCGGGTGACGGTGTTTCCTCACTGGCTGTTGGTTGGCAAGAAATTTTGGGTGTCGATTTCCCCACGCCGCGCGGATCATAGCCAATGATGTCGTAAGATTTTTGCAACCGCCAGGCGGGACCCTGCTCGGCAATTTTTGGATTGAGCCCTGGCGAGCCAGGTCCATCCGCGATGATCACCACACTGCCTTTTCTTGGGCCTACCGCAGGTAACCTCGTGAGAGCCAGCCGAACGGTTTGTGCTGCATTCTGGTCACTCAGTGGCGCGTCGACATAGCCACATTGTAACCCGGCCGGAGGCGGGCCATCGCTGAACCAGTGCTGAAAGGCGATGCTGTTGCAGGGTTGCCATTGAATGGTACCTGGTGCAGTGCCGGTTGGTTTGACCAAAGGCTTGGCATAGGCTGGCAGTTGGAGCACCACGGCCAGCAAAAACAGAACACGAAACGCAGACATGACGAGTCCTTTCAGCAAACGGTTATTCTGGATTTTAACGTCGATACATTAAACCGCCTGCCAACAGATCATGGAAGGGGTATCGAGGGAACCGTATACCAAGCGGCAAGAAAGGGTCATTGAAAAAGAACGCATTTGAAGGAGGATAAAACCGGAACCGACGCGGGTAGCGGCGGCTCCGAGGTTTCGAGAAGGCCAGACCATTTTTACCGACAGTAATGGCGTAGCACTGCCCCCTCAAAACCCTTTAGGGCATTTCTATCAGAAACGATAGCCAGCACCAACGGTCCAGGTACCGACTTTAAAATCACCCAGTTTTGAATACTCGTAATGAGCATCAAGAGCAATATTAGGGGTGACGTTAAACTGTAAGCCAGCACCGTAAGCAACGCTGGTCTTGCTTTCGTCGGTGTTAGAAGAGTAACCCCGCATAGAGATATTGGATGTCGCCTTGCCGTGGCCAAAACCGATTAAGCCGTAGGCGCTGATATAGTCATTAAAGCGATAAGCTGGGCCTGCAGTCAGTGAGTAATATTTTAAATCACCATCGCCCACTTTGTTACTGCCATAATAGAAATCATACGACTGCGTGGTGTAGGTGAATGAAGTGATAAAACCTAAATTGTTATCAATTTCATAGCGATACTTTAGGTTAAAACCCTTTGGGTTCTCATTCAGGTTGTTGCCATCAACCTTCACGTGACTCTGAGCGTAACCTAAAGAAATGGTGCTTTCACCTGCAGCCTGAACGCCGAAAGACAACGCCATTGCGCCAGCCAGAAGTACTGATAAATATGTTTTTTGCATGTTAATCTCTTAATCCATGAGTCAATAAAATTCGCTCTGCAATAAAATAATGTGCTATTTGAGCGAATTCGGAATTTAACCATGAAGTTTGTGGGATGTCTCGATCTACTTCACATAAATATCAATTCCTCTACAGAAAAATTGATAGCAACAAGCAAGTCAGATTGTTTTTTAGGCATCCTGAACGTTATTTATATGGCTTGCTGGAAATTTCTTGTGTGACCGTTCAGTTTGCCCCCTTTCACACCCTAGCAAGTGCCATCCGCAGAACAACCTTGTGACCTGTAGTATTTGATTTTTAAACGACCTATCACAGTCATAGGTTAATAAAGTCAATACCATCAGCTACGATTACTCTGAGGCCGTAGAACATGGTTGATCATGGCCTGGCTGATAACCCATTGAGGGATATCATTTTACGTAAACAGTTAAAGCCGTACGCCACAAGGCTAAGAAAGGTTGATTATGGCACGCACTACCCCCATCGAACGCTACCGCAATATCGGCATCTCGGCGCACATTGATGCCGGCAAAACCACGACGACCGAGCGGATTCTGTTTTACACCGGGGTCAGTCACAAGCTGGGCGAAGTCCACGACGGCGCCGCTACCATGGACTGGATGGCGCAGGAACAGGAGCGCGGGATCACCATTACTTCCGCCGCCACTACCTGCTTCTGGAACGGCATGGAGCATAATTATCCTCAGCACCGGATCAATATCATCGATACCCCCGGGCACGTCGATTTCACCATTGAGGTGGAACGTTCGATGCGCGTGCTGGACGGTGCCGTGATGGTGTATGACTCGGTCGGCGGCGTGCAACCGCAATCTGAAACCGTGTGGCGTCAGGCTAATAAGTACAAGGTGCCACGGTTGGCCTTCGTCAACAAAATGGACCGCACGGGCGCGGACTTTTTCCGCGTGCGCAATATGATGATCGAGCGCCTGAAGGCCAATCCGGTGCCGGTCGTGATCCCCATCGGTGCAGAAGACCATTTTGCTGGCGTCGTGGATTTGATCCGCATGCAGGCCATCTTTTGGGATGAAGCGACTCAGGGTATGACCTACCGCTTCGAGGCGATCCCAGCAGAGATGCTCGAGCAGGCCCAAGAGTGGCGCGACAAGATGATTGAAGCTGCGGCGGAAGGCTCCGAAGCGCTGATGGACAAATACCTCAATCAGGTCGAATTAACCAATGAGGAAATCGTTCAGGGGTTGCGCGCCCGCACCGTTGCCGGTGAGATCCAGCCAATGCTGTGCGGTTCGGCATTCCGCAACAAGGGGATCCAGCGCATGCTGGACGCGGTGATCGAACTTATGCCCTCTCCGCTGGATGTACCGCCGATGGAAGGCCATGACGAACGCGATAACATTATCACCCGTAAGGCCGATGATAATGAAAAATTCTCGGCGCTGGCATTCAAGCTGATGACCGACCCGTTCGTTGGCCAGTTGACCTTCGTGCGCGTCTATTCCGGCATCGTGGCCAAAGGCGATAGCGTCTATAACCCGGTAAAAGGCAAAAAAGAGCGTATTGGCCGTATCGTGCAAATGCACGCCAACGATCGTAAAGAAGTTGATGAGCTGCACGCTGGGGATATTGCCGCCTGTGTGGGCCTGAAGGATGTGACCACCGGCGATACGCTATGCGACCCCAATGCCATTATCACGTTGGAACGCATGGTGTTTCCAGAGCCGGTTATCGCGCAGGCCATCGAGCCAAAAACCAAGGCCGACCAGGAGAAAATGGGGATTGCACTGCAACGCCTGACTTCGGAAGATCCTTCGCTTCGCGTACGCACCGATGAAGACTCCGGCCAGACCATTATCTATGGCATGGGTGAATTGCACCTTGAGATCATAGTCGACCGGATGCGGCGCGAGTTTGGCGTTGAAACCAACACCGGCAAACCGCAGGTCTCTTACCGCGAAACCATCCGCCAGAAAGTGACCGACGTAGAAGGCAAATTTGTGCGTCAGTCCGGCGGTAAAGGCCAATATGGCCACGTGGTGTTGACGGTGGAACCCAATGAGCCCGGTAAAGGCTTTGAGTTCTTTGATGAGATCAAAGGCGGCGTGATCCCCGGTGAATATATTCCGGCGGTAAAAAAAGGCCTTCTGGAGGCGCTGAATAATGGCGTGCTGGCGGGTTATCAGATGGTCGATGTCAAAGTACATCTGACCTTTGGTTCCTACCACGATGTGGACTCCTCCGAGCAGGCATTCCGTATGGCGGCTATCTTTGGGTTTAAGGAGGCCTGTCGCCTGGCCAGCCCGGTGATCCTCGAGCCGATCATGGCGGTAGAAGTGGAAACGCCGGAGGATTACGCGGGTAACGTGATGGGCGATCTGTCGTCACGACGCGGAATGGTGCAAGGGATGGAGGATATCCCCGGTGGCGGAGGCAAAGAGATCCATGCCAAGGTGCCGCTGTCTGAGATGTTCGGTTATTCCACCACCCTGCGCTCCATGTCGCAAGGCCGTGCCACCTACACCATGGAGTTCAGCCACTACGCAGAAGCTCCACGCAATGTGGCCGAAGAGATTATCCACCACAGCAAACGTTAAATGATAACGGCTACGGGGAAACCCGTAGCCTCATATTTTGACGAGCGCAGCATGCGGCGCCCCTAAGCCTTTAACGTGTCTCCTCTAACGCAACCACCATCGGTTCGAGTTTGATGCGCATGGCGTAAATCACCCCAACCGTCAGGCAGGCAATACCGCATAGCGTCAGCAGTGGTGGCCAGCTATGGCGCAGCATAAAGGTATAGGCCAATCCTGCCAGGATCTCGAACACGATCAGCGGCCCAAGCAGCACCGTCGGTAAACGCTGGCTCGCTTCGTTCCAACACAACGTACCTAACCAAGAACACAAGACGCCAATAGCAATCATCAACGGGATAAACACCTGTGGCCGGGGGCCAAACGGCAGCGCGAACTGCGGCTGTGTCAGCGCCAATTGTCCGCAAACCAGCAAATAGCCCACCAACGCCAAAGGTAAGGTCACAATCCCCTGCGCCGTGGCCCAGGTCGTGGGCCGTTTATCTGGGTTATCACGTAACCAACGCGCGTTACGCAGAGGGAACCAGGTCCAACACGCCACCGCTAACAGTGCTAATCCCAAGCCGCTAGTATAACGCCAGACATCAATAGGCTCGCTATTCCCCTGCAGTTCCGCAACGTTGACCAGCACCAGCCCGAGGGCAATCACCAGCAAGGCCGGAGTCAATCTTCGCCAGGAGAGACGGCCGTCGTGATGGCCATAAAACAGATTGGCGGCGACCGATATCACCACCGGTAGCGTGCCGATAATCATGGTTGATACCGGCGCTCCGGTACGTTGGATCGCACTGGCCAGGCACAAGTAATACAGTAGATTGCCGATTGCGGTCAGTTTTAACGCCTCTAGCCAATCTTTTGCCAGCAACTGACGCAGGCGGCGACGATCCAGCCAGGCCAACGGCAGCACGACAAGCCCAAAAGCCAGATAGCGCCCGGTGGACTGCAACGCGGCTGGATAGTCCGGCACCAATACCGGGCCAATAAAGATCAGGCCCCACATCAACCCGGCAATAAGAGCAAACATCACACCGACAAACATAGTGACACCATCATCAAAAGCAGTTCTCAAGTGGTGTCAGGATAAAGGGACGTGGAGGCAGAATATTGTATCAGGTTGCTGTTTTACGCCCGTTTTCGCGGCAGAAGTTAACGCATCACCTGCTTTTGGTAGCGCGCAGGCGTGACACCGTAACGATTAACCAGCGCTTTGGTAAGATGTGCCTGATCGCTTAACCCCACAGCTACGGCCACCTGGGCCGCCGGCATTCCCCGCCCGAGCATCTGCTTGGCCTTTTCGAGCCGGATCGCCATCAGCATCTGATGTGGGGTGACATGGAATTGCGCTTTGAATTTACGTTGGAAATGATACGGGCTGAGCGAGACCAGCGCCGCCAGATCGCTCAACGTAATAGGTAAAGCAAAGTTATCCCGCAGATACTCCTTAACTATCACCATACGGTGAGCGGCTTCATTCTGCTGCGGCTGAGCAATACGAGCATGAGGGCGCAAAATATCAACGACGGACAGCAGTAAACTATCGAGCGCCAACGTGTCCCGGGTTTGCCATAACGCCGCCAGCGTTTGCGAAAGCCGCTTGGCCGCCACTGCATCATGGTGGATCACGTCGTTGAACCAACAGCCCTTCTCACCGGAAATCCGCTCCAGCGCCGCAGGCTCCAGATAGATCATCCGATAGTTCCAACCGCCTGCCGTTTCCGCTTCACCGGTATGCAGCTCGTCCGGATTCATCAGCACCAAGGCACCCGGAGCGGCTAAATGCTGTGCCCCACGGTAGCGAAAGCGCTCCGCTCCGGCTTCCACCGTGCCGATGCCAAACGCATCATGGGCGTGTGGCTCAAACGCATAGCGATCGATATGGGCCTGATAAAGCTCCACGCCCGGCAACTGCGGCAAATGCCGAAACTGGGCGCGATCTTTCTCAAACGGAAACTGTTCTGGCACACCTTGCACTTCCCTGGCTCCTGTTACGTTTTAAGGTTGGCATACGCCGGGCTGATAATGACTCGGCAACACTAGGTTTATCATTTTAATACCACGTTGTCCCGCCTTCCCTGGCGGTCAGCAAGAACTAAGGCAATTTCTCCAGCACAGTAAATAAAACCTGGGCAGCCGGGGTTAAGCCGGTCATATGCATACAAGCGTGCACCATCCCAGGTAAACGCTGGCAATTCACCTTAACGCCGGCTTGTTGCAATCGCTGTGCATAGCGCTCACCTTCATCCCGCAGCGGATCGTATTCACACACCAGGATCGTCGCTGGTGGTAAGCCCGCCAGCGTTGACGCATACCAAGGAGAAGCGTAAGGCTCGCGAGCGTCGGTATCCTGCCCTAGGTAATTGGCCCAGCACCACCCCATGATCTCCCGCGTCAGGTAGAAACCTTCACCATATGCGGCAAAGCTGGGCATGGCCATCTCGCTATCCAATGCAGGGTAAAGCAGGTATTGGTGTTCTACGGCTGGCCCTGAACGATCCCTGGTCATCAGAGCTGCCGCAGCCGCCAGGTTGCCCCCCGCACTATCCCCGCCAAGCGCAATTTGCAGAGGGTCAATGCCGATTTGCGCTGCTTGTTCCGAGGCCCAACATAGCGCCTGATAAACGTCATACAACGGCGTCGGGAAAGGATATTCCGGTGCCAGGCGATAGTCGACAGACAGGATCACTCGCCCAGTGGCATTGGCCAACGCGCGGCAAGGTCCATCGTAAACGTCAAGCGAGCCCAGACACCATCCGCCACCGTGAGCGAACACCATCGCCGGAAGCGGCCTATCCTCTGGCGCATTTAGGGGAATATAACCTCGCACGCTAATAGTTTGCCCGCCGCCAACCGGGAGGTGGAACGCCATTATTTTTTTGACGGGCTGGGGGGCCCCCTGCAAGCGCTGTAACCCAACTGCCGTTTGCGCACGTAGCTCTTCCAGTGAGGATGGTGCGGGCGCATCGGCCTGTTGCTGCAAAAATAGCGCGATCTGCTTATCCAGCGGCATGGACTTTACCCTTCTGTAAAAAAGGCAGGATCAGGGCGATAAATTCCTCGTGGCACTCCTCGGTAATGAAATGCCCACAGCCAGGCACCACTTCCCCTTGGAGTTGACGAGCCTTGCCCTCCAAGGTAAGGAAGGGGGCATCGCGTGTTGCATGTTCTGCGCCAATCGTCATCACCGGCATCGTTAGAGGCGTTTTAGCCCGCTGTTGGTTTTGTCGAATGGTCTCAGGAATGCCCCGATAATAATCAAAACCGGCCCGCAAGCTACCAGGCACCGAGTAAGCCGCGATGTAGGTATCTGCAGCGACTCGATCGCGCCGGTAAGACCAGCGGTTGAAAATGTACCCCAGATACTCAGCCTCTCGGCCAGTGGTCAGGGCTTCGGGCAGGTCGGTTAACTGGTTAAACATAAAATGCCACAGGAAGATGTTGTCCTCGGCAGGAACAAAGATCGGCGGTGCTTCTGCCAAACCGGGGATCACCGCTTCGGTCAGCACCAGCCTGCTAACCGCCTGAGGGTAATCGCTGGCCAACGCATAACCCAACCACATGCCAATATCATGGCCGATCACCGCATAGCGCTGATGCCCCAGCTGCATCATGACCTGATGGAGTTTTTCGGCAACGCTGCCGGTGTCATAGGCTCCAAGAGGTTTGTCCGAGTCTCCTATACCAGGAGGATCTACAGCAATAGCCTGAAAGCCCGCATTGGCAAGCGCCTGCATGACGTAACGCCAGGTGTACCAGGTTTGTGGCCAGCCAGGGATCAGCAGCACCGGTTGCCCACTTCCGGCGATGGCGCAGTGAATACGGTGGCCGTTGATTTTAATATAGACGTGTTCGGCCTCGAGCCCATTGGATAATGGCCCGTGAGTCAGCATAGTCATAAGGTGCTCCAGAGGTTAGCGAATGCCCAGCAAGGCGTTGATTTGTTGTTGGTTGACCGGCGCACCGGCAAAGTCATCGAACACTTTATTCGTGACCGGAATAATATGATTGCGGATAAACGCGGCGCCTTCTTCGGCCCCGGTTTGTGGATGCTTCAGGCAGCATTCCCATTCGAGCGTGGCCCAGCCGGCATAATCGTACTGCGTCAGTTTGGAGAAGATGCCTTTAAAGTCCACCTGCCCATCCCCTAATGAACGGAATCGCCCTGCACGATCCGCCCAGGACTGATAGCCGCCGTAAATCCCCTGCCGACCACTTGGATTGAATTCTGCATCCTTAACGTGAAACATATGGATGTGATCTTTATAGATATCGATAAATTCCAGATAGTTGAGCTGTTGCAGCACGAAATGGCTGGGATCGAACAGCATTTGGCAGCGTGGATGAGCCGCAACGCGCTGATGGAACATTTCAAAGGTAATGCCATCATGCAGATCTTCGCTGGGGTGGATCTCATAACACAGGTTGATGCCCTGCTCATCACAGGCGTCGAGCACCGGTAACCACCGTTTGGCCAGCTCATCGAAGGCCGTTTCAATCAGCCCTGCTGGCCGTTGCGGAAATGGAAACAGGTAGGGCCAAGCCAACGAACCGGAGAAGGTGCCCATTTCAGTCAGGCCTAAGCGGGCCGATGCTTTTGCCGCCAACAGCAGGTTTTGTTTGGCCCAAAGCGTTCGCCCTAGCGGATCGCCACGCAGCCCCTCCGGTACAAAGCTATCGCATAGCGCATCATAAGCTGGATGCACTGCCATCAGTTGGCCAAAAATATGCGTGGTCAATTCGCTGATCACCAGGCCGTGCTGCGCCAGCATGCCGGTGATGTCATCGCAATAGCTTTGACTTTCCGCCGCCGTTTTCACATCAAACAAACGGCTATCCCACGCGGGGATCTGCATAGCTTTAAAGCCGGTCTCTTTTGCCCAGGCGGCAATCGCTGGCAGGCTGTTGAACGGGGGAGCAGCATCACTAAATTGGGCTAGGTGCAGGCTGGGGCCTTTTATCGTTTTCATCGTCTTTCCTATTGTTTGTCGATTGACAAACAATAGACTTAAATCCAATCATCGGCAAGAGGATTTTGAAATTCGTTGGCGTTATCCGCCATTTAAGCGATCCTGTAGCCCGCGGATAAATCACCGGAGAAGATGACGATGGCAGGCAGACCCAGAGAGTTCGATCGTGAACAGGCCCTATTACAAGCACGGAACCTGTTTTGGCGGCAGGGATTTGAAGGCACCTCGATGTCCGACCTGGTGGCCGAACTGGGCATTGCTTCGGCACGGATCTACAAGGCCTTTGGTTCGAAAGAGCTACTGTTTCGTGAAGCGATAGCACACTACGAAGCCCACGAAGGCGGCTTTGCCGAGCGCGCTTTCGAAGAAAAGGCCAGTGTGCGTGAAGCCATCAAACAGATGCTGCTCGACGCCGTTGCCCTCTACAGCCACGGTGAATTTCCCCAAGGATGCATGGTGGTTTCATCTGCGGTCAGCGTCAGTGAAGATAATCAGGGCGTCATGCGCTGGTTGATGGAGCATCGCCAACAACGCACCCAAGGCATTATCGACAGATTACAGGCTGCGATTCAGGCTGGTGAACTGCCCGCCAACACCGATACAGAAAGCCTTGGCGATTATTTTGCGGCGTTCCTGCATGGCTTGTCCGTTCAGGCTCGGGATGGTGTGAGCCGTGCCCGGCTGGAAAAAGCGGTGAAAGTCGCCCTTACTATGCTCGATCGTCCCCCGGCGTAAAGTCATACCCACACTTTTAATGTGACAAGATTAAAAAATATTCAACGAACCAGTTGAGTATTGACGCTGACGTTCTATATTTAACCATATGGTTAAATTATCTTCCTCACCGCTGGACGCCATTTTCCACGCACTGGCCGACCCGACAAGGCGCGCCATTCTGCGCACATTGGCCGAAGGCGAACACAGCATCGGTGAACTGGCGGCGCCGTTCGAGATGTCGTTTGCCGGAGCTTCCAAGCATATCAAAGCGCTGGAGCTTGCCGGGCTGGTGCAACGCACCGTGCAGGGAAGAAACCATATCTGCCGGCTCGATCCCGAGCCAATGGTGCAGGCCATGCAGTGGCTGCAAACCTACGAACATTTCTGGAATGAGCGGCTGGACGCGCTAGAACAAGCGCTGCTGCAGGCCGACTCGCATCCTCCGACGGAGTGAACCCATGAACGACTACGGTATGATTATTGAAACCGGTACGCTGCGGATCCAGCGGCTGCTGCCCGGCCCGCTCAAACGCGTCTGGGCCTACCTGATCGAATCGGATAAACGTGCCAGCTGGCTGGCCGCCGGTGAGATGCCCATGCAGGTCGGGGCCAAGATCGAGCTGCTGTTCTGCAATGCCGATTTGGCCGGTGTGGATGAAAAACCGCCGGCAAAATACAAATCCTGTGCTGGTAAAATTGCCCAGATGGGTCATATCACCTGCATTCTGCCACCACGCCTGGTGAGCTTTACCTGGGCAGAAACAGGGGAAGCCCGCCCTTCTGAAGTCACTATTGAACTGACCGAGCAAGAGGATAAGGTGCTGTTGACCCTTACCCATCGCCGCCTGGCCAACCGCGAGACCCTGCTCAGCGTCGCCAGCGGCTGGCACACCCATCTGGATCTGCTGGCCGATCGCCTGCTGGAGCGGACACCAAGCCCGTTCTGGGCCTCAATGAGCCGGTTGGAAGACGAGTACCGGGCCAAACTGTAAGCCAGCGGGATGAGGATCGCGGTTCTCATCCCCGTTAACGCTCATGAGAATTAACAACTCCCACCTGCTGACTGGCGTATAATGCGTTGCACCACTATGATGCCCTTGAAACATGGAGTTACGATGCGTCAACGTATTATTGTTTGCCCGTTAATTGAAAACGATAACGCCTATCTGCTATGCAAAATGGCGGCCCATAAAGGGGTTTTCCCCGGCCAGTGGGCGCTATCCGGCGGTGGTACCGAGCCAGGAGAAACCATCGAGCAGGCGTTGCGTCGTGAAGTCAGTGAAGAATTGGGTAGCGATCTGGTGCTGGACCGCATTCAACCCTGGACGTTTCGTGACGACGTGCGGGTGAAAACCTATGCAGACGGCAGCAAAGAGCAAATCTATATGATTTACCTGATTTTTGACTGCCACGCGGCCAACCGCACCATCACGCTTAACGATGAGTTTGAAGAATATGCCTGGGTGCGGAAGGAAGAACTGGCCAGTTACGATCTGAACGAGGCGACCCGATTCACGCTGCGCCAACGTGGGCTGCTGGAGTAGTGATACCCCTCACCCTAACCCTCTCCCAAAGGGAGAGGGAACCGATCGAGTGCGTTGATTGTCTTGAGTAATACCTAAAACGTTAATTGTCTTGTGTTGTGGTCTAGCAATATCGAATACCGATTAAGGTTTTTTACGCCACAGGCCTTTCTGTTTTTTATTCCCTACTTTCCGAAGCAGCACAACCTCATCAAAAAAGCCGGGCAGCTCCCTCGCCCTACGGGAGAGGGTTGGGGTGAGGGGCAATCGGGGACGGATTAGCCTGCAATTGCCCCAGTTCTTCAAATCCCCCCTAACCCGATAAACAGCCCGGCAATGGTAGCGCTCATCAGGTTGGACAGCGTCGCCGCCAACAGGGCCCGGAACCCTAACTGGGCAATTTCCGAGGCCCTTTCCGGTACCACCGCACTGAATGCCCCCACTACCACGGCAATCGAACCAAAATTGGCAAAACCGCACAGTGCAAACGAAATCACCGCGATGGTTTTCGGATCGAGCAGCATTGCGCTTTCTTTCAGGTAAGGAGAGAAGCTGAGATAGGCGACAAACTCGTTAATCGCCAGCTTCTGGCCAATCAGCCCCCCAGCCAGATCGGCATGTTCCCAGCTCACGCCCATGATGTAGGCTAACGGAGCAAACAGATAGCCCAGCAGACTTTGCAGGCTGACGCTTTCAACGCCAAACAGGCCGCCCACGCCGCCGATGATGCCGTTGATCAACGCGATCAGCGCAACGAAGGCCATCACGACCGTGGCAACACCCACCGCAATCTTCAGCCCCAACATCGCGCCGTTGGCTGCTGCTTCGATAATGCTGGCTGGCCGTTTATCACTGAATGACATTTCGCTGAACTCAACACGGGAAGGCTCCGTCGCCGGGCTGAGCAAACGGGCAAACAGGATCCCCCCCGGGATAGCCATCAGGGAAGCTGCCAACAGATACTCAATGGGGACGCCCAAACCGGCATAACCGACCAGCATCGAACCGGCAATCGAGGCCATACCGCTACAGATCACCGTGAACAGTTCATTGCGGTTCATGTTTTTAACAAACGGCTTCAATACCGCAGGCAGCTCATTTTGCCCCAGAAAAATGGTGGTAACGGCGGCAAAGGACTCCACCTTGCTGATATTCATAAGGCGCTGAAAGACATAGCCAAGAATATTGATCACCCATCTCATTACTCCAAGATAATATAAAATAGAAATCAATGAGGTGATAAAGATGATGGCAGGTAGCACGTGAAAAGCGAACACAAAACCTGCCCCATCGAAAAGCTCATTCATTTTCGGCCCTACCAGGCCGCCAAAAATAAATGCGCTCCCCGCATCGCTGTACGAAATCACGCGATTGACGCCGCTGGCAATGGTGTTAATTAACCATTTACCTGCAGGGACATACAACATAATAGCGCCAAGCAATACCTGAAGTAACAATGCCGCACCGACCGTACGCAAACTTATTTTTCTTTTATTGACTGAAAACACAAAGCCAATGAATAACAGGATCGACATACCTGCCAGACTGCGCAACAACTCCATAAGGCCCCCTTCTATTTTGTTTACTTCCTTCTTTACTCGGCAAACGGCAATAGCCTGCCGCCTGCCGAGGCAGAAGTGATTTATCAAGGACAAACGTAGAGTGCTAATTTAAGCGTTAAGCGCAATTTAGCTGATAATGACCCGCGATCTTGGCCGCCAGCTCAGCATTATTAAACACCAGCTGAATATTGGCCTGCAGGCTGTCGCCGCCGGTCAATTCAGCGACTCTGGCCAGCAGGAATGGTGTACTCTCCTTGCCGGACACCCCCTGTTCCACCGATTCCTGAACCGCCTGCTCAATGGCCTGGTTGATCTTTTCTTCAGGCATGGCGTACTGCTCTGGGATTGGGTTGGCAATCACCATTCCGCCCTGCAAGCCAGCCGCCCACTTGGCGGCCATTGCCCGGGCGATTTCCTGCGGCGTATCCAGGCGTACGCTAACGGAGTAAGGGCTGGTACGACTGAAAAATGCGGGCAGGCTATCGGTGCCGTACCCCACCAAAGGCACGCCGTGGGTTTCCAGATATTCGGTGGTTAAACCGAGATCCAGAATTGATTTGGCACCGGCGCAAATCACCGCCACGTTGGTTTGTGCCAATTCCTGTAAATCGGCAGAAATATCAAACGTCTGCTGCGCGCCACGGTGCACACCGCCAATCCCGCCGGTGGCAAATACGCTGATCCCGGCCAGTTCGGCAATGATCATGGTAGAAGCCACGGTGGTTGCGCCGTTTTTGCCACTGGCAATCACAAACGGCAAGTCGCGGCGGCTCACTTTGGCGACCCGGTGCCCTTCGCGGCCCAGCGCTTCTATCTCATCATGGGATAGCCCCGCCTTCATGCGCCCATTGATCACCGCAATGGTCGCTGGCACCGCCCCGTTGGCACGGATCTTTTCCTCTACCTGCAAGGCGGTTTCAACGTTCTGCGGGTAAGGCATGCCGTGGGAAATAATCGTCGATTCCAACGCCACCACCGGCCGATTTTCGGCCAGAGCAAGCGCCACTTCAGGAGCGATATCCAGATATTGATGGGTGATTAGGCTATTTTGCATGATTGTAATTCCAAAAGTTTTTGAACGCTGCCTTGCGACAGGTTCGGGTTATTGGTGAACTCAGAGGCCAGGGTCATTGCCGAACAGCCCTGGGCAAAACGGATACTGTGATCGAGTGGGAAATCCTCCAGCCAGCAGCTCACCAGCCCCGCCATCATGGCATCCCCGGCTCCGGTGACGTTGACAACCTGAGTCGGCAGCGGTGCCGACCAACCGTGCTGGCCATCTACTTCGCTGAAATAAACGCCGTGGCTCCCCATACTCAGCGCCAAACGCTGAACTCCTTGCTGGTGAAACCATTGGGCCACCGCCGGTGCGTCGCTAGTCTGGGCTATTTTCATCCCGCTGAGGATTTCCGCCTCAATCCGATTCGGCTTCAACGTATGGATATGCGATAGCCAGTTTTTGATTTTTGGCGCTTTAAAAGCGGAAACCGTATCGACAAATACCGGCACATTACCGGCATTGGTAAATAACCAGGCCAGCGCGTCTTCCGTCAGGTTGCAGTCCAGCACCAATACGCCACAGTGCTGAATTAACTCTTTGGAATGGGATAACAGCGCCGGGGTCAATTTTTCCAGGATGCGCATATCGTTGATAGCGACCAGCATTTCACCACTGCCATCCAGCAACGAAACGTAGGTCGAGGTATTCTCACCATGCAGTCGGTGGCAATTATCCACGTTGACGCCCGCCAGTTTTGCCTGTTCCAATAGCGTCGTGCCGTAGAAATCGTCACCAACCACGGAAACCAGGTGGCATTCGGCCCCTAATAACGCAATGTTCTGTGATATATTTCGCCCAACCCCGCCTGGGGTACATTTTATTTTCCCTGGATTGGAGTCTTCATAAACCAACTGCGTATTGGCATAACCACAAACGTCCATGTTTACCGAGCCAACGGTGACCACATAACGATGTTCGGAGAGAATATAGCCTTTACCTTTAATATAACCTTTATTCATCAAATTCATGATGTGGCCTGCCACACCAGAACGGCTAATACCCAGAATATCGGCGATTTCGTGTTGTTGAATCAACGGGTCCCGCCGAAGGAGTTGCAGTATCTGTTTTTCCCGGTTGGTCATAATTAACACTTGTTTGTTTTTGAACAGGTGTTTGTTTTAAATCGGAACCCGACAACAGTAAAGCGGCAACTATCGGAGTTGAGATTATGATCGTAACTTGTCGCCGCACCGTTTTCAGCGGTTAATCTGTGACGTTAATCATATTAATCCAGGCGTTAAACACCTTTCCTTATGGTTTTTATACCAGGGGGAAATTTTATGCTGAAGATAAACTCATTAAAACAATAGGATGGATTTCGCGGTTATTTAAACCAACACGTGTTGGTAGCCCTGTTAATTACAAGGATTAATCTCACTACGGTTAATTTCGGTTACACAGAAAAACGATCGGCCTCACACAATTCTCTTTCATGGCATCGATTATAGCCATCCGAGAGCAGTCACCTGCCCTCGGAGAGCGTTAAACGTAGTTACTTATCCTTCAGCCCGCGGTTGATCAGCATCGGTTCAATACTCGGCTCCTGCCCACGCCATTTAACGTACAGCTTTTCCAAATCCTGGCTGTTGCCCTGTGACAACACCTGCTCACGGAAACGCTGGCCATTCTCTGCCGTTAATCCGCCGTTATCGCTGAACCATTGGAAGGCGTCATCTGCCAACATCTCCGTCCACAGATAGGCGTAATAACCGGCCGCATAGCCGTTGCCCCAGATATGCTGGAAATAGCTGGAGCGATAGCGTGGTGGCACATAGCTGAGGTCGATCTTGTCCTGGCGCAGCGATGCGGCCTCGAACTTGTCCACGTCCTGCTGCGGCTGATCGGCGCAGAGCATATGCCAATGCATATCCAGCAGCGCGGCGGCCAACAGTTCGGTCATGGCGTAACCCTTGTTGAACTTGTCGGCCTTGTTGATTTTATCGACCAACGCCTGCGGCATCGCTTCACCCGTTTGGTAGTGCTTGGCAAAGTGGGCAAATACCTGCGGATCGCTGGCCCAGTGCTCGTTAAACTGCGACGGGAACTCGACAAAATCGCGGGCAGTGTTGGTACCGGACAGGCTTGGATATTGCTGATCGGCAAACATGCCGTGCAGCGCATGGCCAAACTCGTGGAACATGGTGATTACGTCATCATAGGACAGCAACGCTGGTTGGCCCGATGCGGGTTTGGTGAAGTTGGAGACGTTGTAAATCACCGGCTTGGTGCCGTTGAGTTTGGACTGCTCAACGAAGTTGCTCATCCAGGCGCCGCCGCCCTTGTTGTCTCGCTTAAAGAAATCGGTGTAGAACAGCGCCAGAGACTGGCCGTCTTTATCAAATACCTCGTATACCCGCACGTCAGGATGATAAACCGGGATATCTTTACGTTCTTTAAAGCTGATGCCGTACAGCAAATTGGCGGCATAGAATACGCCGTTATGCAGCACGTTGTTCATCTCAAAGTAAGGCTTGATCTGTGATTCATCCAGATCGTACTTCTCTTTACGCACCTGCTCGGCATAGAACTGCCAATCCCAGGCGGCCAGCTGAAAACCGCCGTTTTGCCGATCGATCACTGCCTGAATGTCTTTGGCCTCACGCTCTGCCCGGGCCGTAGCGGCAGGCACGATATTACGCATAAACGCCAACGCCGCATCCGGGGTTTTCGCCATCTGATTTTGCAACTTCCAGGCGGCATAGTTCGGGAAGCCCAGCAGTTTGGCCTGCTCGGCACGCACTTTAGCTAACCGCGCCAGGGTTTGACGGGTATCGTTGGCGTCATTTTTTTCTGCGCGGTTGATCGAAGCTTTGAACAACTTTTGGCGAGTATCGCGATCTTGCAGGTTTTGCAAATCAGGCTGTTGCGTGGTGTTCTGCAATACCAACAGCCATTGCTTATCCAGCTTGCGTTCACTGGCCGCCTGCGCTGCTGCCGCCAACTCGCCCTCTGAAAGCCCGGCCAGCAGGTTTTTATCACCTATCGCCAACGCGCCGTTTTTGCTGGCAGCCAGTAATTTATTGGTGAACTGGGTACTCAGCGTCGCCGCTTCCTGGTTCAACGCTTTCAGTTGGGTTTTATCCGCTTCAGAAAGATTGGCCCCGGCCAGCACATAGTTCTTGTAGGTAACCTCTACCAGCCGCAAGGACTCGGGGTCCAAGTTGAGGCTATCACGCCGATCGTAAATCGCCTTGATGCGCGCAAACAGTTTGCTGTTGAGCATGATGGCATCGTCTAACGCCGCCAGCTTCGGTGAGGTTTCTTCATCCAGCTTTTGCAGTGTGTCGCTGGTGTTGGCGGAGGTCATCGCGCCGAACACGTTCATGGTGCGCGTCAGCAGTGCGCCACTTTTTTCCAGCGCCACGAAGGTATTGTCAAACGTAGGCTCAGCCGGGTTATTGGCGATCTTTTCGACTTCTGCCAGTTTCTGCTGGATACCGGCGGCAATGGCCGGGGCATAATCGCTTTCGCTGATGACATCAAAACGAGGGGCCTGGAATGACAACTGACTGGCGGCAAAGAACGGGTTTTCTCCCTGCTTATCCTGTTTAACTTCTCCGGCCACTTTCGCCTCCTTTGTCTGGGTATGGGTTTCTGCCAGCGCGGGCATGCTTAACGCAACGCCGGTCGCCAGTACCAGGGTTGATAAACGCATCAAATTGAAACTCCTCCATGTCTTAATCCAGGGACGCTGCGTCCACTTGGATAGAAGCTGCAAATTCAGCAACATAGCCTAGCTTAGGCTCAGATGGTCGTTTGAGCAAAAAAAACTGGAAATGGCTAAACAGGCTAGCAGGGGAAAGAATAAAGAAAAAACGCGGCCAGAAGGCCGCGTTAGCTGACTTATTTCGCTGTCATCAGAACTGATAAACCAGGCCGACAGCAACCACGTCGTCGGTATTGATACCGGCCGATTTGGTGAAGTCGTTTTCATCCAACAGGTTGATTTTATAATCCACATAGGTGGACATGTTTTTGTTGAGGTAATAGGTCGTACCCAAGTCAACAAACTTGACCAGGTTTTCACTGCCGTAGGTATTGCCGTTGGCCGCTTGCCCCAGATTCTTGCCGTTGGTTTGGTTATAACCTACAAATGGGCGCAGGCCAAAATCAAACAGATAGTGTGCATAAGCCTCAAAACTTTGCGCTTTATTGGCGTAGCCATAAGCCTCACTGTTTGAGCTACCGAAGCGCGCTGCATTATAGGACTGGGTAAACATGACGGCTACATAGGTACTGCTGTCGTCATATTTCAGGCCGCCAGAATAACCTTCCGCATGGTCACCACGCCCCATGATGCCGCTATATGCGCCACCGCCATTTTGCTCGCTGGTACGTTTGGAATTAAAGAAGGCACCCGCGGCACTAATGCCATAGCCAATATCATAATTCACCGACATACCATAGCCATCACCATTCTGACCCAGAACGTCGCGACCATTATTAGTTTCTTCCGCA
The DNA here is from genome assembly GCF_019968685.1 of Serratia sp. JSRIV006. NCBI lineage: Bacteria > Pseudomonadati > Pseudomonadota > Gammaproteobacteria > Enterobacterales > Yersiniaceae > Serratia > Serratia sp. JSRIV006. The sequence continues at coordinate 2,751,685 of NZ_CP074137.1, read as the reverse complement.
CTGCCGTTTTTACCCTGGTATTGCACAGCAAAATGCAGGCCATCAACCAGGCCAAAGAAGTCGTTGTTACGATAGGTTGCCAGACCGTTTGAGCGTTGGAACATGAACTGGTCGGCACCATAGGTGGAACCGTCAAATTCCGGCTGCATGTCGGTATAAGCCGCCACGTCATACAAGACACCATTGTTACGGCCATAGTCGAATGAGCCATAATCAACGGCCTTCAGCCCTGCAAAACCATAACGGGTGAAGGCATTGTTTTCGCTTTCCGGGGTATTGACGTTGACCTGGTATTCCCACGTGCCATAGCCGGTGAGCCGATCGTTAATCTGCGTTTCACCACGCAGCCCCATACGCATGTAGGACTGGTCGCCATCAACGCTATTGTTATCAGAGAAATAGTGCAGGCCATCGACTAAACCGTACAAATCCAGTTTATTTCCGTCTTTGTTGTAGATTTCAGCGGCGCCTGCGCTGCCAACCATCAGCAAAGCAGGCACCATCAGAGAGAGTACTCGAAGTTTCATCGTGATTATCCTCTATTATTATGTCGTGCTATAGCCACTGCTGTTACGAGCATGATTAGCTCGTGGGTCTATTACCGTTTTAATGGCGGTAATGATATTAATTTATACCGCCATGCCTTGAATGCAAGGTCGACTGGTTGTTTTTTGACTGTGCATGAGTGTCTAAGACCGGGTTAAACTGGCGTAATGGATAAAGGAGAGTTATGTCAGGATAAAAAACATAATTGATGCAACAGGTTGGAATTTTGATAATTCATTACCGATACACCAATTAATAAAGTGAATAGCTCACGTTGACTTTATATAAGCTTATGCTACTCACTCCATGAGTGTAATAAAACGATTTCAAAACATTGCCAATCATTTCTTTAATAAAGACATAAAATGAAATACATCCGTTCCGTCCCTGCTTCAACTACAAAACAAGCGTCATAAATCTGCTGTTTGGATCAGGCTGATACTCTGCGAACGGTTCGCAATCCACAAAACCATGATTGCGGTAAAGCTGATGACAGGCGGCAAATCCCGGTTGTGTCCCCGTTTCCAGGCTAAGACGCGAAATGCCCCGCGCGCGCGCGATTCGGTAAGGCACAACCTGGGCCGCATTTTTTCACTTTCCGGCGGTGGTTCAGGCCATCACTTGATTTCCGTCAACAAGACCTTAGCGCCACTCTGTTGTTATTGGGAAACCGAGGCTTTAAATCATAAGGGATTTATGAACGCTATCGCTTGCAAGGCAGTACTGTTTGACCTGGACGGCACCCTGGTGGACTCAGGAGCCTGTATTGAGACATTGTGGGCTGAATGGGCAACCCGGCATCATCTGGATGTGGACTATGTCCTGGCAAATATTCACGGGCGCACCATCGAGGAAACGCTGCGGCTCGTCTCCCCTTACTTTGACAACCCACAGTGCGTTGATGAAGTCAAAACGCTCGCCATCGAGGCTCTCAGCCAGGTGGGTGCCATTACCGGTGCCGTTGAGCTGGTGCGCCAGTTGCCGCCGCAATGCTGGGCAATTGTTACCTCCGGCGCCAAGAAAGTGTCGATGCAAAGCATGATCAGCGCAGGCATCCCACACCCGCACATGATGATCACTTCGGAAGATATCGTGTACGGCAAACCCCATCCAGAACCTTATCTGATGGCGGCAGCCGGATTTGGCCTGCCGGTGCAGAAATGCGTGATTTTTGAAGATGCGATTTCTGGCGTGAACTCCGCCATTGCCGCCGGAGGGCAAGTGATCGTCATCGGTGACGGTGTGCCGATTTCCTCCCCGCAAATCAAGGCTACCGTGGCTGACCTGAGTAGTTTTAAAGCCGAGTTTATCGACGGTATCATCCATTTATCCTGGTAATTACCGCACGCTGGCGGATACACGATGCATCTAGATGGGCACACTTGCTGTGCCCGCTAATAATCACCTTATTAACTTCTTTTTAACCTCCCCGTGATGCGTTATGCTCAAAAATCCGACGTGGTGATTTTTGAAACGGGATTCCTGTTATGTCCGCCTATTTACCGTACTCCAGCCGGAGCCGTCCATGAGTTGGTTCTCGCGCGCTAGCGCGCTTCCCCTGCTGGTTGCCGGGGCATTCTTTATGGAAAACCTGGACGGTACGGTGATTGTTACCGCGATGCCGCAAATGGCGGCGGCCTTTGGCGTACAGCCGGTAGATATGAACATCGGGGTTTCGGCCTATATTCTTACCCTGACGGTATTTATCCCCGCCAGCGGCTGGATCGCCAACCGCTTTGGTGCCCGCAATATTTTCACCGCCGCCATCGTTATTTTTACCCTGGCCTCGGTGCTATGCGCCCTCAGTACCACCTTGCCGCAGTTTACCGCGGCTCGTATCCTGCAAGGCTTTGGCGGTGCGCTGATGGTGCCGGTTGGCCGCCTGGTGGTGCTGCGCAATACCGCCAAACCCGATCTGATCAACGCCATTGCCACTATCACCTGGCCGGGGTTAGCCGCTCCGGTCCTGGGGCCACCGGTTGGCGGTTTTATCACCACCTACGCTTCCTGGCACTGGATTTTTATCCTCAACGTGCCGCTTGGCCTGTTGGCCCTGTTCTTCGCCTGGCGTTTGATCCCTCATGAGCCCGCGCAGAAAGGCGTTCCCTTTGATGGACTAGGTTTTGCACTCACCGGAGTCGCCTGCTTTGGGCTGATGTTTGGGTTAGATCTGATCAACAGTCCGCAACTTTCCTGGTTGGTGCCTCTGTTATGTCTGGCTGCCTGCCTGGCGCTGGGAAGCCTGGCGATACGTCACGCCAAACACCACGCCTATCCCTTGATGGACCTCTGGGCCATGCGGATAAAAAGTTACGCCGTCACTATTAAGGGCGGCACTCTGTTTCGCATCGCCATCGGTGCAGTGCCATTCTTGCTGCCCTTGCTGTTCCAAATCGGCTTTGGGCTGAATGCCTTCGATGCGGGGTTGCTGGTACTGGCAGTGTTTGCCGGTAACCTGGTGATGAAACCGTTCACCTCACCCATCCTCTACCGGTTCCGCTTTCGTACCACGCTGGTGGTCAACGGCTTGCTCAATGCCGCCACCATTTTTGCCTGCGCGTTGCTAACCCCGCAGACCCCCACCTGGCTGATCCTGACGCTGCTGTTTGTCAGTGGCTTGACGCGTTCAATGCAGTTCACCGCGCTGAATACGCTGGCGTTTTCCGAAGTGCCGCAACCGCGCATGAGCGGTGCCAACACGCTGTTCAATATGGCCCAGCAGATGGGAAGCGGATTGGGTATCGCCATCGGCGCGTTGGCGCTGCGGCTGGCGGAGATGCTGATGCCGCAGCAACAGGGCGCAGTGCCGCTGGCCGACTTCCAACTGGCCTTTATCGTGATTGGCGTGATCGCCCTGGTGGCGGTGCTGGATAGCTTTACGCTTGGCGCAGAGGCGGGCAATGAAATCCGCCAGAGGAAAAGCTCCCCTACGTCTGAAAAATCTATGGCAACCAAAGTAAGGAGTTAAACGATGCAATACCGTCAACTTGGCCGGTCCGGCCTGAAAGTTTCGGCTCTAAGTTTAGGCACCATGACCTTTGGAGGACAAGGCAAGTTCGCCAAAACCGGCGCGACAGACGTTAACGAGGCGCGCAATCAAATCGCCATGTGTATTGATGCGGGGATCAACCTGTTCGATACCGCCGACGTCTATTCAGCAGGCCAATCGGAGGAGATCCTCGGCCAGGCATTGGGCAGTAAACGCCACGAAGTGCTGGTCGCCAGCAAGGCCCGTTTCCCCATGGGCAGCGGCCCGAACGATGCCGGGCTGTCACGCCACCACCTGATCCGCGCCTGCGAAGCCAGCCTGAGACGCCTGAATACCGACTATCTCGATCTCTATCAGCTACACGAGTGGGACGGCATCACCCCGGTAGAGGAAACGCTGCGGGCGCTGGAGGATCTGGTGAGCAGCGGCAAGGTGCGCTACACCGGCTTGTCCAACTTCTCCGGTTGGCACCTGATGAAACACCTAGGCAGTGCCGAACGGTTGGGATTGGTCCGCCCGGTCAGCCAACAGATCCATTACAGTCTGCAGGCGCGCGAAGCGGAATATGAACTGCTGCCTGTTGCTCAGGATCAGGGGCTTGGTGTGCTGGTCTGGAGCCCTCTGGCCGGTGGCCTGCTCTCGGGCAAATACCGCCGTAATCAACCCACACCGGAAGGCACGCGCCATCTGGCCAACTGGGGTGAGCCGCCGGTGCGTGATCAAGATGCGCTGTTTGATATTGTCGAAGTGCTGGTGGATATCGCCCACTCCCGTGGTATCTCTGCGGCACAAATCGCGCTGGCCTGGCTGTTGGCCCGCCCAACGATAACCTCGGTGGTCATCGGTGCCCGTAATGCGGAACAGCTCAAAGATAACCTGCACGCCGCCAACCTGATCCTCAACGAAGAAGAGCTGCAGCGCTTGGAAGAAGTGAGCCGCCCGCCGCTGATTTATCCTTACTGGCACCAAGCCTCAACCGCACCGGATCGTCTCTCTGCGGCCGACCTTTTGCTCCTTGCCCCTCACCGGGTAAAAAAATAAGTCGCATCTGCCGCTAATCAACGTAATATCGATGATCCGCCCCGTTTTAACGGGAGCGGATTTTTGCCGTTTTAGGCCTGAAAAGCGAGGTGATAATAATGATGCACAGTGACCTTACTCAGTGCCGTGTGAACACCGATCGGTTGTTGATTGCCCCTTTTACCGCAGCAGACGCCGACGATGTTTACCAGGCGATCACCCCTACGCTAACGCGTTTTTTAACCTTTGAACCAGAAGAGTCTCCCGAGGCGTTTGCCAACGTCTGGGAAGGCTGGCTGCCGTTGATCCGCGAAGGTGAAGAAGTCATCTTTGTGGCACGGCTGCGTGACAGCAAGCAATTCGTTGGCTTGGGCGGCGTGCATAATCTGCACAACCAGACGCCTGAACTGGGTATCTGGGTGAAAGAAAGTTTGCATGGTTTGGGTTATGGGCGCGAAATCGTGCACGCCATGGCTACCTGGGCCAGCGCACGCTACCAGCCACCGTACTTTATCTACCCGGTCGCCGAGCAGAACACGCCAAGCCGCCGCATTGCCGAATCGCTGGGTGGCACCGTGCAAGGCCGCCGCGATAATATCAAATACGACTGTGTGGTTTACCACGTACCGGCCATCACCGGTTAAAATTGCAGGGTTAACGCAACCGCGTTAGAGTGGATGCAGGCTAAAAACAGTTAAGGAACAGCAGCATGATTATTTTTGTCACGGGCGCTACCTCCGGTTTTGGTGAAGCTATTGCCCGCAAGTTTATCGGTGAAGGCCATCAGGTGATTGCCACTGGCCGTCGTGTGGAGCGCCTGGAGGCGCTGCAGGCAGAATTAGGTGAGGCACTGCATATCGTGCGTTTGGATGTCCGCAACCGTGCGGCGATCCAGCAAGCCATCGAAGAGTTACCCGCAGCGCTGCGCAACGTCGACGTGCTGGTGAATAACGCCGGTCTGGCGTTAGGCCTGGAACCTGCACACAAAGCCAATGCGGACGATTGGGAAACCATGATCGATACCAACACCAAAGGGTTGGTCAACATGACCCGTGCGCTGCTGCCAGCCATGGTGGAACGCAACGTTGGCCACGTGATCAACATCGGCTCCACCGCCGCCAACTGGCCTTATGCCGGTGGTAACGTTTACGGCGCTACCAAGGCCTTCGTTAAACAGTTCAGCCTGGGTCTGCGCGCCGATCTGCACGGCACCCATATCCGCGTTACCGATATTGAGCCAGGCATGGTTGGCGGCACCGAGTTCTCCAACGTGCGTTTCAAAGGGGATGACGGCAAGGTAGATAAAACCTATCAAGGGGTAGATGCCCTGACGCCGGATGATGTTGCCGAAGCGGTATTCTGGGTAGCAACGCTGCCTGCCCGCGTCAATATCAATACCTTGGAAATGATGCCGGTCAGCCAGTCCTTTGCCGGGCTGAGCATTCATCGCGGTTAATGGTTTTTCTCTGTGGCAGGGTAACCAGCCCTGCCATCTCAGTTCACGCAGTGCGCCAACCAGTAACGATAATCAGCATCCCTAGCAGAGCCACCCCGGCCCCCAGCCAATCCATAGTCGACAACTTCACGCCATCTACCACCCGTAGCCAAAGCAGCGCCGTTGCCACATAAACGCCACCATAGGCGGCATAGACTCGCCCACTGGCCGCAGGATGGAGTGTCAACAACCAGACAAACAGCATCAGGCTGAGGGCTGCCGGCAGCAACAACCAGGCGCTGGCGTTTTTCTTTAGCCACAGATACGGCAAGAAACAGCCAATGATTTCGGCCAATGCCGTGGCAAAAAACAGTAAAGTGGTTTTTAGCATTACCGCTATTCTCTCAGTAAATTAAACGAACAAGGCGATGCGCTGGTGCAATATAACGGCACGGTGATATATTTAACCCATGCTATAGCCAGTGTTGCTGGTGGATGCAACACTCACTTATAAGGATGAAACGATGAAATTACTTTCTCTTCCGCGCCTGATGTTACCTGTCGCCATGTTATTGCTGGCCGGTGCCTGGCAAGCTCCTGCCTTCGCTGCCTCTTGCACCCAAGGCAGCACCTGCGTCACGGTTGATGGCAGCGGCGGCGCAGCCATGAGCAATGAACAAGCTCGCCAAAGCAAAGAGCAGTGGAACGAAACCAAATCGCTGCGCAGCAAGGTGAACACCCGTGTCGAGAAGGAGTTTGACAAGGTTGACCGTGCTATTGATGACGAAGATCGTTGTGATAACAGCTACAACGTCAATGCCTATTGGGAACCGTCAACCCGTAAGTGTCTGGATCGCACCACTGGGCGTCCAGTCACGCAGTAATAGCGAGTAAGGGTAAACTATTCAACCTGATGCTGCTATCCTGACAAAGAACATTCGTCTCAAATAAGGATCCAATGATGAAAAAAGCGCTTGTAGTAGGTGTACTGCTGTTAGCCACCGCGCCGCTGGCCGCTTTTGCCTCATGTGAGAGCATAAAGGCGGATATTGCCCAGAAGATTGTCAATAACGGCGTACCGGAATCCGGCTTCAAGCTGGAGATCGTGCCTAACGATCAGGCGAACCTTGCCGGTGGACAGGTGGTCGGCCATTGTGGCCAAGACACGCAGAAAATCGTCTATACCCGCCTGATTAACGGCGACGACAGCGGCGACGCGGCGCAAACTGGCACCAGCCAGGATACCCAAGCCCCGCAGTAACCGCCTTCAGGGCGCGGTTTGTTACTGCGCCCCTCCTCTTTATTAAGCCTGTTTAACCTCTTCACCTTCGCCCTGCGGCCGATGACGCGCCGGGATCAGCATAGCCGCGCCCAAGGCAAACAGCGATATCAACGCCGAGACCAGGAATACCCAATGCATTGAGGCGGCAACATGCCCAATGAGATCCGCCAGCGCCTCTGGCCGCATGGTGTTGCGAACCTCTGGCTCCATTAACTGCTGCACCGGATCAACCGTTTGTGGCAGACGCAAATGCAGGTTGATATTCAACGTGGCCCCCAGAATGGCGGTGCCGATAGCCGATCCGACCATCCTGGTGAATACCGTGCAGGCAGTTGCGATACCGCGAATACTGTAATGTGCCGCATTCTGTACCGAGACCAGAAAGGTGGTATTGCACAACCCCATGCCGACCCCGATGATAAACGCCGCAACCCGCCCCCACAGTAACCCACCCGAAGGCTGTAACAGCAGCAGGATAAAGCCACCGGCCGCCAACAGCAGCGCACCAAGCAGAGCTGTAGTGCGATAAGAAGTCAGCAGCATCAAACGCCCGCTCAGCATACTGGCCAGCGGCCAGCCAATCGACATTAAGGCCAACGTGGTTCCGGCTTCCAGCGGGGTTCCGCCCTTCACACCCTGGATAAAGGTTGGCAAGAAGGCGCTGATGCCCATCATGGCAGCACCGATCACCACGCCGCCAATATTGCCAGCCACAATCACGCGGTTTTGCCACAGGGCCAATGGGAACAACGGTTCAGGAGCACGGCGCTCCTGACGAATTAACCGGTTGAGCGCCACTAACGCCAACGCCAGCAACGGTATGACCCACCATCCCAGCATTTCCGCCTGCAAGAGTGAAAGCAGCAATGCAGCGACAAAGATCGTCAGCCAGGCCGTTCCCGCCAGATCCAGCGCATGTTTTCGCCCCTGTTTGAGGTCAGGCAGGTAGCGCCCCAGGAAATACATCGCCAGCAGGCCAATGGGCAGGTTGACCCAAAATACCAAAGCCCAAGTCGTGTGTTGCACGATAAATGCCCCCAGTAACGGGCCAAGAATAGCCGAAACACCCCAGACGCTAGAAAGATACCCCATCACTTTTGGCCGTTCGGTGGCGCTGTAAATATCACCGATCACGGTGGTGGCGATCGGCATGATCGCCCCGGCGCCCAGTCCTTGCAGCAGGCGGAAGGCAATCAGCCAATACATATTCGATGAGAAACCGCACAGGACCGACCCCAACAGGAACAGCGTGGCGCCAAAGAAAAAGATCGGTTTCCGACCGTATAAATCTGCCAGACGCCCGTAGATCGGGATGGTAATGGCCTGTGCCAGCAAATAGACCGAAAACACCCAGCCCAACAACGAAAAACCACCCAGATCGCCAATAATCGTCGGCATCGCGGTGGCAACAATGGTCGCTTCGATGGCAGACATGAACATCGCCAGCATGCAGGCAAGCAGGATCAACGGCCGATGAGCCACTTGGGCAGTGCTCGAAGAAGTGTTAGTGGTCATCAGTTTACCCTGTGTCCCTATGTCTTTTATTTTACCCGCAGTATAACAGCCGGGGGGGCGCTGTAGTTTGTCAGGGGATGTTGTGAATAAAAATCCCGCAACGAAGCAGCAATTGAACGTGTTGTTACAGCGTCACACAAAAAATAAGCACCCCATTGAATAATAAGGTATTTCTTAGGGGCGGCCTGTAAGCCAAGCCACACCTGCTTTATCGTTAAAACCTATCTGAACGATAGTGCATACCAATGATAGTGATTGATTTTAATCAAGTTGCTAACCGCCCCGGGCCGTGACAATCTGATTTTACCCTCACCATTACCTCTTAATATGTAGGGCTATTTGGAAATCAACTCATTGGAGCGAGAACATGATTAAAAAAATTATTCTGGGCTGTGCCGTTACCGCCGTCATCGGCTATTTGGGGACCGTCGGTTATGTCTATCATTACGATCAACAGCGTAACCCCGCCGTTGCTGGCAATCAAATCGATACCCTGCTAACCCGCAATGGCTGCGACTATTGTCACTCCAACTCGGCTCAGCTTCCCTTCTATGCCGAGTTACCGATCGCCAAACAAATTATGGCGCAGGATATCCTCAGTGGAAATCAGCATTTCAACCTCGATGCTACCCGCTCCGCTCTGCAACAAAAAACTGCGGTGCCTGAAGTCGATCTGGCTAAGCTGGAAGCCGTACTGCAAAACCAGGAGATGCCACCGTCAATGTATAAGATGGTCCACTGGGGCGGAAACGTCAGCGACGGCGATCGTAATGAACTACTGAGCTGGGTCCGTCAACAGCGCGAACAGTTCTACACTTTGCCAGAGACGCCAGCCGAACTGCGCGGTGCCGCTTTACAGCCGGTGCCAGCCTCGCTACCTACCGATCCGCAGAAAGTGGCGCTGGGCTTTCGACTGTTCCACGACCCGCGCCTGTCGAAAGATAACAGCATCTCATGTGCCCACTGCCATAAGCTGGGCGAAGGTGGCGTGGATGGGCGCGTCTCATCGTTGGGGGTTGGCGATCAGGTCGGGCCAATCAACGCCCCGACGGTGTTTAATGCGGCCTTCAATATGGCGCAGTTCTGGGATGGCCGAGCGGCAGATTTACAGGCCCAGGCCGGTGGCCCGCCGATGAACCCGATCGAGATGGCCTCCGAGTCCTGGGATGAAATCATCGCTAAACTGGATCAGGACGCCTTGCTGAAGGCCGACTTCCAGCGCGTCTATGCTAACGGCTTCACCGGCGATAACATTACCGACGCCATTGCCGAGTTCGAAAAGACGCTGATCACGCCAGATAGCCCGTTTGACCGTTACCTGAAAGGCGATAATGACGCCCTAACGGCACAGCAAAAACACGGCTATCAACTGTTCCAGCAAAACAAATGTGGCACCTGCCATACCGGGGTCAACCTTGGGGGCCAGTCCTATGAGGTCATGGGGCTGAAAGCGGATTACTTTGCCGCTCGCGGCAACCCCACCGAGGCCGACCTTGGGCGTTACAATGTCACTAAAAATGATAACGATCGCCACCGTTTCAAAACCCCAACGTTACGAAACATCGCTCAAACCGCCCCTTACTTCCACGACGGCAGCGTGACTTCGCTGCACCAGGCGGTCAAGGATATGCTGACCTATCAGGTCGGCGTTACCCTACCAGAAAGCGATATCAAGGATCTGGTCGCGCTGCTGGAAGGCATGAGCGGTAAATATCAGCCTGCCACGCCTCCGGGCGGTTGATACTGTAGCCACAACGCCAGGTTTCTGATAAAGATTCTCTGGTTTTCAGGTGGGTAGACAAGCACAATGCCCACCTGAACCTCTTATTCTTCATCACTGCCGACACATGAATCAATTGGTCCCTCTGCACCACTATCGCGCCCTGCTGCGCCATCTGTTTATTGCCATCCTGCTCGGCATTTGTGCTGCGCTGGCCGTGTGGTTATTTCACCGCGCCATGTTCGGGCTTGAATGGTTGTTGCTGGATCACGAGGAAGGCAGTTTGGTGGCCGCTGCCGCTGCACTACCCGGATGGCGCAGAGCGTTGACGCCAGCATTGGGTGGATTAGCCGCTGGCTTTTTGTTGTGGATCTACCAGCGTTACCAACATCAAAGACCCATCGCGCCAACGGATTATATGGAAGCGATTGAAGCCGGTGACGGACGGCTAGCCGTTAACGCCAGCCTGATAAAATGCCTGGCCTCACTGTTGGTGGTTTCCAGCGGTAGCACCATTGGCCGCGAGGGGGCGATGATCCTGCTGGGGGCGTTGGTGGGGTCGGTATTTGCCCAGCGCTTTACCCCAGCGAAAGAATGGAAATTGTGGGTGGCTTGCGCTGCCGCAGCCGGGATGGCTAGCGCCTATCATGCCCCGTTGGCGGGTAGCCTGTTTATCGCGGAGATCCTGTTTGGCTCGCTGATGCTGGCCTCGCTTGGCCCGGTAGTGATCGCCGCCGTGAGCGCGCTACTGATGACCAATCTGCTGAACGGTGGCCAGGCTCCGCTCTATATCGTGGAGCCGCTTGCTGCTCCCTGGCCGGTGCAGTATCTGTTAATGGCCTTGGTGGGCATACTGGCAGGAGTTTGTGGCCCGTTGTTTCTGTGGGCGATGGCGGCCAGCGGGCGGGCATTTCGCTCGCTCAATCTCATACCGCCATTACAGCTGGCGCTTGGCGGGCTGATCGTCGGGTTGCTTTCCTTGTTGTATCCCGAAGTCTGGGGAAATGGTTATAGCGTGGTGCAATCGTTGCTCTCGGCACCACCAGGGATGCTGCTGGTCAGTGCGATCCTGATTTGCAAACTGTTAGCCCTGTTGGCCAGTAGTGGATCAGGTGCACCTGGGGGCGTGTTCACGCCGACATTATTCGTGGGGGCCGCATTGGGCTCGGTAGTGGGCCAGATGTTTGGCCTATGGCCAGAGTTGGGTACTGCAGTGCCCATTCTGCTGGCACTGACCGGTATGGCGACATTGCTGGCTGCCACCACTCATGCGCCCATTATGGCAGCATTAATGGTGTTTGAGATGACCGGGGAATATACCCTGCTGCCAGGCATTCTGTTGGCTTGCGTTATCGCCACTACCATTGCTCGCGGGCTACGCCCACAGTCGGTTTATCACAACGCGTAACGGTCAACCAGCTGCGAAACGTCCAGATATTGTGCCAGCTCACGTTGTTCTGCGCGCGGCAGATACGGGATCTCACCCAGCAATGGAGCCGGAATACGCTGCTGCATCGCATCGATAGTTTCTGCATAGTGAGCTAAACCAGGGTTGATACGATTAGCCACCCAGCCCAGCAATGGTAAGCCATCGTTAATAATTGCCTGTGCAGTTAATAGCGCATGACTGACACAGCCCAGTTTGATCCCGACCACCAGGATAACCGGCAGTTGTTCCTGTACCACCCACTCGGCATAAGGACGGAGATCGTTCATCAATACCCGCCAGCCGCCGCTGCCCTCCACCACTACCGTATCGGCCTTGGCGGCGAGATGGTGCAAACCACGGCTCATCAGTCCGTAATCAATATCCTGGGTTGCATGGGCATGAAACACCTCATCCAGACAGGTGATCGGATTGATTTCATCATAGGACAGCGGCAGTGAGGAAGAGGCCTGTAAAACTAAAGCGTCTCTATTGCGGATGCCTTCACCGGTTTCATGGCAGCGCGCCGCAATGGGCTTATAACCCGCCACTGAGCGACCTTGCGCGGCGAAAGCCTGCAATAAACCGCGGGAAACCACTGTCTTACCTACGTCGGTATCCGTGCCTGTAACAAATAAACGCTTTAACATGAATAGATTGCCTTGAAATGCCTCGTTAACCTAAAAAACCGCCGTAAATCACGACGAGAGTCGTCCTACGGGAAAAGTCTAGGGGATGCAACTCAACGGGGGCTTGAGGTAGCTCAATCTTTTGGCGGTAAATAATAAGAAACTCTGATAAGGGGTATCAAGGTCAAAGGAACGAAAACGTACCCAGGTTTTTGTGGCGCCGAGTGCCTCGTATCGGCATGATCCAGGGAGCTAACTACCGTGGTTTTAATGGTCGTTGAACCTAACCCCTATTTTCTTTTTGTCCACACTGGTGGGGAGTTTTTCTGGGTGAATAACTTTCCCGATGGGGGTATAGCGGTAGGATGATTCAAATGACTCATAGAACAACACCAACGTTTGCGTACCGTACAACATGAGATCGCCTGCCTGAATAGTCCCAGGCCGTACAGGGCTTGAAGGCAACTTATGGGGAAGTTCGGCAAATATCTCATTCCCATTCAACTCTTCCATACCAAGTTGCAATGGTAAAGAATTAACAAATGCTTTAGCCGCTGGATTGTCGTGAAGTTTGACCTCAAATTGTTGGTCATCAATATTCATTTTAACCATCATCGGGCTCTCCTTAAGGGGCGGGTTAATGATCATGTCGGCATGGCCTGCCAAAGTACAAGCCAGCAGCAGACCCGGTATTAATGTGTTCTGATATTTCATGCGATAAACCCAAAAAAATTAGCCACACCCGTCAGGATGCGGCTTTTGACATTATTTGAGATTAGCTTTAAAGAACGACGTCAGCTTGGCAAATGGGATCATGTCGCTACGGTCATAAAGATCGACATGGCCTGCCCCCGGCACGATGTACAACTCTTTCGGCTGTCCGGCACGTTTGTAAGCATCTTCACTAAATTCTTTCGATTTCCGGAGAAATAAGATGGCCGGGTTTTCCTTCACTTTCTCCCCAGAAGGAAAGATCAATTGCCAACGTCACAAACCCTTGCTCGGCCAGTTTCTGGGCATACAGATTTGAGCTTTGTTCTTTTACCGCCCCCATCGGATGGCCAATGACAATCGCCGGGTTTTGTGAATTCTGATCCATCCCTTTCGGTATAAACAGATTGCCGACCACACTCATCTGATACTGGTTTTTGAAGGTCACCTTTTGCTGGGTGACTTTATCGCTTTGGTAAAAATTATCGGCTCCGTTAGACATATCGGCGCCAACTGCCGCAAATGAACTGATTAACAGCCCTAACAGCATGGTAAATTTTCTCATCAGAGAACTCCTCATTGGGTTTTGTGGATATCTTTACGTGACGTCAATAACGCCAGGGCGGCCGCTATCACTAACAAAATGCCGCTGATGGTGAAGGTGCTTTGATAACCGCTGTGGTCAAATGCTAACCCGCCGATTGTGGAGCCTAATGCGATGGACAGTTGCACTATGGCAACCATCAGGCCACCGCCAGCCTCCGCATCTTCCGGCAGTGTTCTAGCGATCCACGTCCACCAACCGGTGGGTGCAGCAGTGGCGATTAAGCCCCATAAACCAAGCAGTGTTGCAACAATCCAAACACTCTGACCAAAAGCGATCAGTGCTCCGGCAATAGCGGCCATTAGCAAAGGGATGGCAATGAGTGTGGGGTAAAAACCTGATGCCAAAAATGCGCTAATCACCAGGGTTCCGATAAAGCCAGCAACTCCTATTGCCAGTAAAATAAGCGACAACGTAGTGATATCTACCTGCGTTACCCTCTCAAGGAACGGACGTAGATAAGTAAACAAAGCAAATTGGCCCATAAAGAATAATCCGCAGGCCGCAAGCCCCATCGCCACAAGCGGGTTAGCCAAAAGACGAAAAACAGTACCGTTACGCTTATCGCTTTTATCAGCCTTCATTGCAGGCAGGCTGAACCACTGCCAGATAAAAACAATCACTCCAACCGGAACAAGGCAAAAGAATGCGCCTCGCCAACCGATAATCGAGCCCAGATAACTGCCAAGTGGTGCGGCTATAACGGTTGCCAAGGCGTTACCCCCGTTAAAGATGGCCAGCGCACTTGGAACCTGGTGTTGCGGAACCAGGCGAAGAGCAGTAGCGGCTGATAAGGACCAGAACCCACCAATAGCAATACCAATCAGGGCACGGCCAACCATGTAAATCAGGTAACTGGGTGCTAACGCGAGAATGGATCCGGAGAACGCCATCAACGCAGTCATGCTCAACAGTAATGTCTTGCGATCGAGACCTCCGGCCAGTGTAGAAATGGAGAGACTCGTCAGCACCGCAAATACGCCCGAAATAGCGATCCCCTGCCCAACCAACCCTTCACTGACGCCTAGATCTCCCGATATGGGTGTCAGCAGGCTGACAGGCATAAACTCCGAAGCAATGAGCGCAAAGACACACAACGTCATGGCAAATACTCCGCTCCAGTATGCGCGTTCTTTATGAGGTGATAGATCGTTCGACAAGATGGGCATAAATTGCTGACTCCGAATAACCCCCGGCAGTTTTCAGGTAAACCGCGGCCAAACGCTATTCGCAGGAATAACGCCAGGAAAGTAAAAATGGAAAGAGCAACAGCGTTTATCCACCATCGCTTAATAATCTCTTGCTGGAAATTTTACACTCAGGGTGCATCATTACTAGCTAATGAATACTTAATAGGTTTATAACTGTAGCTTATTAATGAGACGGGCCATACCTGATGAAACGCAACCTGAACGACCTGCTCTATTTTGTCACGGTCGCACGTGAAAGCAGCTTTACCCGTGCCGCAGCACAGCTGGGTGTAACGCAGCCTGCACTCAGCCAGGCGATTTCTGCACTTGAAGATCGTATGCAAATTCGCCTGCTGACGCGTACCACCCGTAGCGTATCGCCGACTTCCGCCGGAGAGCGGTTGCTACTGGCTATTGGTAATCGCATCGATGAGATTGAAGCCGAACTGGATATGCTGACCGAGCTGCGCGATAAGCCTGCAGGTACGGTCCGTATCACCTGCGGGCCAAATGTTTTACACAGTACCCTGCTGCCAAAACTGACCCCGCTGTTGCATGAGTACCCGGATATTAATATCGAGTTCGACGCAAACCATGGTTTTCGCGATATCGTGGCAGATCGGTTTGATGCGGGCGTTCGACTGGGTGACACCATTGATAAAGACATGATAGCGGTACCCATCGGGCCCAAATTACGTATGGCCGCAGTGGCATCTCCGGGCTATTTTTCACGTTATCCTATCCCCAACACCCCCCATGAGTTGACGCAGCACAGGTGCATAAATCAACGTATGGTCAGGTCTGGGGGGTTGTATATCTGGGATTTCGATCAGGATGAGGGGGATCTTAATGTTCGCGTCAGCGGACAGCTCATTTTCAATACCTCTGAACATATTGTTGCTGCGGCGCTTGCAGGACACGGGATTGCTTTTTTGCCAGAAGAAGAGTTTGGATCACATATTAAAGAAGGTAATCTGGTGCGTGTGCTGGAGCAATGGTGCAAGCCCTTCCCCGGCTACTATCTGTATTATCCCAGTCGCAAACAGCCTTCTCCAGCATTCTCGTTGGTCCTTGAAGCACTTAGGATCGGTCGAAAGCGTAGCCCTGCCAACGAGACAGTGGAAGCGTAGTTTTTGGGTTCAATTCCCGGGTAGTTAATGCCACAGGCTAAATCAACCTTGTAGCAACTTCACCAACAAAGAACCGTTATACATGGCTTCTTTCACCAGTGCGGCTCCCGGCATGGTGCCTTGGTTGAAGAACTGGGTGGATTCAACTTGAACATGCTCGCTGTACGCAGGCAAGGATTGCTGACGAATGCAGGAAGCAATCGCCGGATGCAGAATTTCAGCGGCCCGGTTCAACGGTGAACCTACCAGGATTTTTTCCGGATTGAACAGGTTGACCATGATCGCCACAATGCGCCCGACGCTGTGCCCGACGCCAAGAATAATATCTTTGGCTAACTGATCGCCAGCCATTGCCGCATCGCATAGCGATTCCACGGTCAATGGTGCGCCATGCAGCATGGAAGACATCGAGCCTCCCAAACGTTGCTGGGCAATTTCCAGCATGTTTTCAATACTGGCGACCGTTTCCAGGCAACCATGGTTGCCGCAATAGCAGCGTTTACCGTACGGATCGACCTGTGTGTGACCTATCTCCACCACGCTGCTGCTACCCGCATGCAGTACGCGTCCGTTAGTGATCACCCCTGCACCAACGTTATGGTCGATGACGACCTGAATGACGTTGTGGCTGCCACGGGATGCGCCATACAGCGCCTCTGCCATCGTCCAGGCGCAGATATCATGCTGAACATAAACCGGCAGGCCCGTCAGTGCCTCTAGCGCTGGCCCCAATGCCATTTCGTTGACGTCATAAAACGGCATGCGGTGAACAATACCCGCGGCGGTATCAATCATGCCGGGCAGTGTGATGGCGATGGCGGTTAAACGTTCCAGTTTGCTTTGGTGACGGATAAAGAACTGATCGACTTCACTAACGATACGCTGTAATAACGGTTCGGGATGTTCGGCTTTTAACGGCAGCAGTTCTTCAACCACCATCTTGCTACTGAGATCGCGCAGCGCCAGGGTAATGGTGCCACGGCTGATACGTGCAGAGAGGTAATGCCAGGCTTCGGTGTCAAGCACCAGGCCAACGGCCGGTCGGCCACGGCTGCCCACTTCCTGATATTCGGTTTCTTTAACCAGATGCGCTTCGAGCAGCTCACGCACTATCTTGGTGATACTGGCAGGTGCCAGCTGTGCCCGCTTGGATAATTCGATGCGCGAAATCGGTCCCAGCCGATCTATCAGCCGGTAAACTGCCCCTGCATTGGTTTGCTTGATCTGATCAATATGCCCAGGCTGCCCATCCGCAATCACACACCCGCTCCTGCTATTTTTCGCGCTTCTAAATAAAGATTAGGGGCTATGGTGGGGCTTTTGGAATACAGCGTCAACTATTTGATTCGTTATGTGATTAACAGCACAAATTCACCGAGCTTTCCGCCAAAAACGCCTCTTATTTACCCAGCTTTGGGTTCGAGCATCAGCGCCATTAACGCCTTGGCCGCTGCCGTTAACGGCCTGCTGCGATGATGCACCAACCAGACCTCAGTCATCGCCTCCGGCTCGGCTAAGGGGAGATAGGTCACCCCATCGATCTTCACTCTGCCAAATGACATCGGCAAAATGGAAATCCCCAACCCGGCCGCGACCAGACCGATAATAGTCATCGCTTCCCCCACTTCTTGCGTGATGTAAGGGGCGATCCCGGCATTGGCCAGTAAAGCCAGAATTTCGTCATACAGCGCGGTGCCCACTTCGCGGGAAAAGAACACGAAGGGTTCCTGGGCCAAATCGCTGAAACGCAGCGTGCCTGATGCCTTTAGGGTTAACGGGTGGCCATTCGGCACTACGGCAAGCAAGGGCTCGCGTAATAACAACTGATGCTGCAGCGCATCCGGCAAGCGGGTATTGCGCATCACGCCCAGATCAAGGTCACCGTTGAGCAGCGGTTCAAGCTGTTGCTTGGTGTTCACCTCACGCATTTTGATATGCACATCCGGTGATAACTGGCGAAAGGCTCGCAAGCTACGGGAAACCACGCTGATAAACGGAGCCGAAGAGGTAAAACCAATCGTCAGTTCACCCAGTTCACCACGCTCCAGGCGCGCCGCCTTCTCTGCTGCCCGGTTGACCTGGGCAAGCACCTGATAGGCTTCTTTCAAGAACATCTCCCCCGCCTGAGTCAGGCTGACGTTACGGTTATTGCGTGCCAGCAAACGCGCGCCCACCATATCCTCCAGTGCCTGGATCTGTTGGCTAAGGGGCGGCTGGGAGATCCGTAGCCGCTCCGCCGCCCGGCCAAAATGCAGTTCTTCAGCGACGGCCACAAAGTAACGCAAATGTCTGAGCTCGATATTCATACTTTAAACATCTTAATTAGGATGATTAATATATTAGACAAAAAACTGGCCGCTCCCTATGATTTTGTGACTCAAGACGTATTTTTTATCTCCCTAACCCGGTAAGGAACCGCTGTGACAACCGCTTCGCGTTCTGCGGCCAGTATGCCAAAAACGCTGCCTGCGCCTGACAGTGCCCCAACAACCAAACGCACCACGCTGAATAAACTCCCCTACATCGAACGCGGTACACCGCAGTTTATGCGTGTGACCTTGGCGCTGTTCTCTGCCGGGCTGGCTACCTTTGCGTTGCTGTACTGTGTGCAACCGATCTTGCCGGTGCTTTCGCAAGATTTTGGTATCTCCCCAGCGGAGAGCAGCCTTTCTCTTTCCTTCTCCACTGGGATGTTGGCCATCGGCCTGATGTTTACCGGCCCGCTGTCAGATGCGATCGGCCGCAAGTCGGTGATGGTGGTGGCCCTGCTGTTGGCGGCAATCTGTACGCTGATTTGTGCCTTCATGACCAGTTGGCACGGCATCTTGGTGATGAGGGCGTTGATTGGGCTTTCGCTGAGCGGGGTTGCGGCAGTCGGTATGACCTATCTGAGCGAAGAGATCCACCCGAGCTTCGTGGCCTTTTCTATGGGCCTTTATATCAGCGGCAACTCCATCGGTGGGATGAGCGGGCGCCTGGTGACCGGGGTGCTCACCGATTTCTTCTCCTGGCGGATCTCGCTGGCGGTGATTGGGGTGTTCGCCCTGGCGGCGGCTTGCATGTTCTGGCGCATTCTGCCCGCATCCAAGCACTTCCGCGCTAGTTCATTGCGGCCAAGAACGTTGCTGATTAACTTTAAGCTGCATTGGCACGATAAGGGGCTGCCGCTGCTGTTTGCCGAAGGGTTCCTGCTAATGGGTAGCTTTGTGACAATGTTCAACTACATTGGCTACCGCCTGCTGAGCGATCCTTATCATCTTAGCCAGGCAATTGTGGGCCTGTTGTCGGTGGTGTATCTCACCGGTTCTTACAGTTCACCCAAAGCGGGTGCCCTGACCTCCAGATTTGGCCGCGGCCCGGTGCTGCTGGCGTCCATTATCATTATGCTGATCGGGATACTGATCACCGCCCTGGCCCCTGTCACTGTGATCTTTATTGGCATGATGCTGTTCACCGCCGGTTTCTTTGCCGCCCACTCGGTTGCCAGCAGTTGGATTGGCCGCCGCGCACGCCGGGCCAAAGGCCAGGCTTCTTCGCTCTATCTGTTCTGTTATTACGTGGGCTCCAGCGTTGCCGGAACGCTGGGTGGCGTGTTCTGGCATAATTTTGGCTGGGGCGGCGTAGTCGCCTTTATCAGCGTGATGCTGTTGCTGGCCCTGCTGGTTGGCCACTACCTGAAGAAATTGCCGGAAGCCGCGCGTATCTAACCTCCAGACCCTTTCCGCTCAGGGAAGGGTCCACCTTAGCTCCCTGTTCAGCCAAGTTCACTCATTGCTAATGACGATGATGCGGCTGAAGTTGCCACTCTGGTTACACTGCTCTACAATGTATGTTGTAACTAAAATGCGAGGTAATGATGGATAAGTACAGCCTGATCGGCAGAATGAATGCGCGTTTTAGCGAGCTGGAACAGGCATTGGCGCAACTCCACCAGCAGGTCCAGCCGTTGCGGTTGCTGGCAGCGAGGGTATTCAGCCTGCCAGAAATCGAGAAAGGCAAGGAACATACCGCCATCGAACAGATCAGCGTGGAGCAACATGTGGGCCAGGCTGCCCGTGACCTTGCACTGGAACACTACCAACGGCTGTTTATCCACCACAACCGCCAGCATATCAGCAGCAAGGCGGCGGTAAGATTGCCCGGTGTCATTTGCCTTGAGACCGAAAGAGCCGAGTATCTGGCACTACAACAGCAGATCGCCCTGATCAACCGCCTGAAGGCGGAGTTAGAACAGATCATTACCATCGAGTCTGGCCTGGCTCCTGAGCAACGTTTTGAGTTTGTGCACACCCACCTGCATGGTTTGATCACCCTTAGCGCCTATCGCTCCATTACCCTGCTCACCAACCCGGACTCGGTGCGTTTTGGCTGGGCCAACAAGCACATCATCAAAAAGGTGAAGCGCGACGATATCCTGGCGCAATTAGAGAAAAGCCAGAAAGCCGGACGCGCCGTCCCGCCCTACAACCGCGAACAGTGGGCCGAGTTGGTGGGCCGCGAAATTGACGACGTCAGCCGCCTGCCGCAGAACGCCACGCTGAAAATCAAACGGCCGGTAAAGGTGCAGCCAATCGCGCGCGTATGGTATCAACCGCAGCAAAAACAGGTACAGCACCCCTGCCCGCTGCCGCTGATTGCCCTGTGCCAACCAGAGATGGGCGCACAGGTGCCGAAGATCGGTGAACTGCTCAATTACGACGTGACGGCGGTAAAACACAAATATAAGCCGGAGGCTAAGCCTCTGCGCCTGCTAGTGAAACGCCTGCATCTGTATACCGATGTTGAGGGATGATTAACGGGCGTAAAATCAGTTTATCGCGGTATTTGGTTGAACGGGCACAGCATGTGTGCCCCGTATGGCGAATCTAGCAGTGGAAGAATTACTCGTCGTTAAGCTTGTAAACACGCAGCCGATGGCCATCAAGATCGGCCGCAACAAAGGTGTAGCCGAAATCCAGCTCGACCGGAGATTGCACGATAGTTAATCCTTTATCCCGCCACTGTTGATAGAGCGCATCGACCTGTTGCGGTTGTTCACACATAAAGCAGATTTCTGTACCGCCACCGGTCGCCGCTGGCGCAGGTTCAACGGTATGTTTTGACCACATGCCCAGCTTGAAACCGTTATTCAAGATAAACAAGGCAAAAGTGGGAGACTGCTCGACAGGTTCGGTTCCCAACAGCTGGCGATAAAATTCGGCGCTTTTTTCTGGGTTATCGACATAAATCATGGTCATGCTTGGGGTTGTCATCACGTTATCCTCTGAATGGGAACCGGCTGGCTCCTGATAACGTCACTCTAGTGCCCCCTACTGTCAGTTTATGGCAGCAGGATCATTGGGCAATGCCCTCACTTTCCCGCCACTGCTTCATCAGTGCCCGGCGGCCGCGCGGGTAACGCAGTTCTAGCGGCGTCAAGTGGCCAATACGATCAAGGCGGAAATGGCGTATCGAGCCACGCAATTCACACCAGGCCATCAGGATCTGCACCTGTTCAAAGTAGCCCATGGCAAATGGCCACAAGATACGCTCGCTGCCATTACCGGCATAATCCCGATACTCCACCTTGATTTTACGCTCCAAACGGATGGCTTCACGGATCGTCACCAACGTTTCATCGGCCACATAGACATTAGGCACCGGGCCGATCAGCAGCGTATTGGCATCCAGCTCTTCACGCAGTTCCGCAGGCAACACGGCGGCAATTTTTGCCAACGCATTGGTCGCCGCCCCGGCAAGCTGGCTGTCACCCCGGCGTTCTACCCAGCGCATACCCAGAACCAGCGCTTCGATCTCAGTTTGCGAGAACATCAGCGGCGGCAGCATAAATCCCGGCCGTAATACATAACCGATCCCGACTTCGCCAACAATATCTGCCCCCTGCTGCTGCAAGGTGGCGATATCGCGGTATAAAGTGCGCATGCTGATCCCCAGCTCTTCGGCCAGGGAATGCCCAGCGACCGGGTAACGATGGCGGCGCAGGATCTGCATAAGATCGAACAGGCGTTGAGTGCGGGACATGGGTTACTCTCGTTGCAGCAGTTGTTGAATAAAGTCGGCAAAGGCACGGGCCTTGGCCGAGATGAAGTGCCCACTGGGAAACACCGCCCACAGCGCCAACGGTGGTAACTGCCATTGCGGCAAGACGGCAACCACCTTGCCCTCACGTAATTCACTACGAAACAGCCCTTCACAGGCTACCGTCGCACCAAAGCCAGCCACCACCATTTCACGTAAGCATTCGGTTGCACTCACGCGTACCCGGCCCTGCAATCGGACCTGTTGCTGCTGTTGTTCATGGGTGAACAGCCACTCCTCAGCGCCACCCGCACGGTGATGGATCACCATATCATGCTGTAGCAACTCCCGTGGCATTTGGGGCATCCCTGCTCTGGCAAAATACGCCGGTGCCCCGATGACTCGTTGCGTTGCTGAGCCCAATTTGCGGGCGGTAAAGCCGGAGTCAGCTAAATCACCAATACGCAAAGCGATATCGATCCCCTCGGCGATCAGCCCCAACTCGCCTTCATCAAGCAGCAGATCCATTGCCAATTCCGGGTTTTCGTGTAGAAACCGGCTCAAGTCCGGCAGTTCAATCATACGGGAAAACACCGCAGACGAAGCGACCCGCAGCCGACCAGTCAACACCTCGGCCACGCCTGACACGGCCGATTCGGTTTCCGCAACCTCATGCAAGATGTGCTTGGCCCGCAGATAGAGCTGTTGTCCCGCTTCCGTCGGCCGTAAACCGTGAGTAGAGCGAAGGAGCAAGCGCGTATTCAGCTGTTGTTCCAACCGGACAATCGCTTTGGATACCGCCGGTTGACCCACGTTAAGCCGCCGGGCCGCAACGGAAAACGATCCTGCCTCAAACACGCTGATATAGGTGGCGTAGTCGCCTAGCTTATCCATCCTGCCATTCCCCACTGGAATAACCATTAGTGATCACCGCACTCTACCCCCATACAACGACAATAGGCAAACTGGTTGCTGTCCATTCGCTATTTTAAGGAACAACATGAAACTTCAGGATCAGCTCGACGCGTTCAAAGCCGCTTTTGAAGCAGGCCAACTGCCCTTCAAGCTTGCGCCCTCGGACCATGAACTCTTACGTCAGGGTATCGACGAGCTTATCAGTACAGAAATGGCCAACAACGCCTTGTCGGTTGGAGATCGCGCCCCTGAGTTTACTTTGCCGGATACCCAGGGTAACCCAGTCTCTTCCCGGCAATTGCTGGCTCAAGGGCCGCTGGTCGTCAGTTTCTATCGGGGAGGATGGTGCCCATACTGCAATATGGATCTCCAGGCACTGCAAGCAGTTCTGCCTGAGTTGCGTGACGGTGCCAACCTGGTGGCCATCTCGCCACAGTTGCCGGTTAACGGCCAGCAAATGCAGCAAGCGCATGGCTTAACGTTTCCTTTGCTGACGGATAGCGGCAATAGCCTGGCAGCACAGTTTGGTTTACGTTTCGCGTTGGCGAATGATCTTGTCGAGCTTTACACCAACAGCTTGGGTATCGACCTGACCAAGCTTAACGACGAAAGTGGATGGACATTGCCGATGCCTGCCCGCTTCGTTATCGCGCCTGGCGGTGACATCATTTATGCAGAAGTTAACCCGGATTATACCCAGCGTGCGGATCCACTGGCGTTGGCTTCATTGCTGAAGGGGTGAGCCGCGCTGCCAGGCGCTATCACCGCGCCTGGCCTTTGTGGCCTTATTTCCTCATGCTGCCGACCATCTCCTCTGGCCGTACCCACTCGTCAAACTGCTGTTCGGTCAAATAGCCCAACTTCAGCGCCGAGGCTTTCAGGGTTAATCCTTCCTTGTGGGCCTGTTTGGCGATTTCTGCCGCCTTGTCATAACCAATATGGGTATTCAAGGCGGTAACCAACATCAGCGACTCGTTAAGCAACTGGCCGATGCGTTCGCGGTTCGGTTCAATCCCCACCGCACAGTGCTCATTGAAGCCGCTCATGCCGTCTGCCAGCAAACGGATAGATTGCAGATAGTTGTGAATAACCAGCGGGCGGAATACGTTCAGCTCAAAGTTACCGGACGCGCCGCCAATGTTCACCGCCACGTCGTTGCCCATCACCTGCGCACAGAGCATGGTCATCGCTTCACACTGCGTGGGGTTGACCTTCCCCGGCATGATCGAGCTGCCCGGTTCATTTTCAGGAATGGCGATCTCACCGATGCCACAACGTGGGCCAGAGGCCAGCCAGCGCACATCGTTGGCGATCTTCATCAACGAGGCGGCCAAGCCCTTCAAGGCACCGTGGCCATGCACCAGCGCATCGCAGGTTGCCAAGGCTTCGAACTTGTTCGGCGCGGTGACAAAAGGCTGCCCGGTCAGTTCTGCCAAAGCCTTCGCCACCCGCACAGCGTATTCGGGATGAGTGTTCAGCCCGGTCCCCACAGCCGTACCGCCCAAGGCCAACTCACTAAGATGCGGGATGCTGGCTTCGATATGTTTGAGGTTATATTCCAACATCGCCGCCCAGCCGGAGATTTCCTGACCCAGCGTCAGCGGCGTAGCATCTTGTAGATGGGTGCGGCCGATTTTGACGATATCGTGGAAAGCTTCTGCCTTGGCATGCAGCGTGCGGTGCAGCGCTTTCAACTCAGGGATCAGATGCTCGCGCACCGCGATCACTGCCGCTACATGCATTGCAGTAGGGAAAACGTCGTTGGAGCTCTGGCTTTTATTGACGTCGTCGTTGGGATGGACCCGCCGCGCATCACCGCGTTCGCCCCCCAGTAACTCGCTGGCACGGTTGGCCAGCACTTCGTTCATATTCATGTTGGTCTGGGTGCCGGAACCGGTTTGCCAGATCGACAATGGGAATTCATTGGGGTGCTTGTCCGCCAGCACTTCATCGGCAGCCTGGATAATCGCCTTGCCCCGCTCTGCTGGCAGCAACCCCAGATCCATATTGACGCTGGCTGCCGCACGCTTGGTCATCGCCAACGCATGGATCAGCGCCGGGGGCATTTTTTCTGACGAGATACGGAAATGTTCCAACGAACGCTGAGTCTGCGCGCCCCACAGTTGGTCGGCGGGTACTTCGATGGGGCCCATTGAGTCTTTTTCAATCCGAACGCCTGCCATCACGGTCTCCTTAGCACAATTCCTAAAATGAAGGGGAAATGCCAACGAGTGATAGCCCGTTGGCGAGCCTCCTCAGTATAGCCAGATAATAACTATTCGCATTAACGTCCTGCGCAAACAGCATTTTTAGCCATCTTGGCTTGCATGCGCCTGCGCCACATTGTTTACTTAGCGCAATTTTCTTGAGAAAGCAGGGATACGATCATGCAAAAAATGACTAATGCCATCCAAAACTACGCCTGGGGCAGCGTTGATGCGTTAACCAAGCTGTATGGCATTGCCAACCCGACAGGCAAGCCAATGGCCGAACTGTGGATGGGTGCCCACCCTAAAAGCAGCTCACAGGTCACCGATCAGGCAGGAAACCTGCGTTCTTTGCGTGAAGTGATTGATACCGACCAGCCTAAACAGCTGGGTGCCGAAGTGGCACAACGCTTTGGTGAACTGCCGTTCCTGTTTAAGGTGCTGTGTGCCGACCAGCCGCTCTCCATTCAGGTCCATCCAAGCAAGAGTGCCGCAGAGGTAGGTTTTGCCAAAGAAAATGCCGCCGGTATTCCGTTTGACGCCGCAGAACGCAACTATAAAGACCCGAATCACAAGCCGGAACTGGTGTTTGCCCTGACACCGTTCCTGGCGATGAATGGCTTCCGCGAACTGGATGATATCGTTGCGCTGTTACAACCCCTTTCCGGCGCACATCACGATATCGCCGCCTTCCTGCAACAGCCAGATACCGCCCACCTGGCGACCCTGTTTGCCAGCCTGCTGGGAATGAGCGGTGAGCAAAAAACGCTGGCGCTTGGCGTGCTGAAAGCCGCCTTGAACAACCAGCAGGGTGAGCCTTGGGACACCATCCGCTTTATCGCTCGTTTCTATGCCGACGACAGCGGCCTGTTCTCTCCGCTGCTGTTGAACGTAGTCAAACTGGCACCGGGGGAAGCCATGTTCCTGTATGCCGAGACCCCACATGCCTATCTGAACGGCGTCGCGCTGGAAGTGATGGCAAACTCGGATAACGTGCTGCGCGCGGGCCTGACGCCCAAATTCATCGATATTCCTGAACTGCTGGCCAACCTGCAGTTCCGCCCACAACCGGCATCTGGCCTGCTGACTCAGCCAGAGCAACGTGGCAAAGAACTGTTCTTCCCGATCCCCGTTGAGGACTTTGCCTTCTCGTTACACGATCTCGATGCCATACCGCAACCACTGGCGCAAAACAGCGCGGCGATCGTGTTCTGCGTAGAAGGTGAAGCAACGCTGGAGAAACAGGGCCAACAGGTCATCTTGCAGCCAGGTGAATCCTGCTTTATTGCCGCCTTTGAATCCCCGGTTAACGTCACCGGGAGTGGCCGTATCGCCCGCGTTTATAATCAGTTGCCCTAATTGACGGTAAAATATAGGTAAATAAGTTGCTAAGATGATTAGTTTACCTACACAATAAAAACGCCTACGGGCGTTTTTTCGCAGGCCCAATTGGTCGCCCTGCCCTCTACCGGCTTTACAAAGGAATAACAGAACTATGAAAAAATCGTTAGTCGCTGTCAGCGTCATTGTGGTGCTCGGCGCAGCATGGACTGGAGCCTCTTGGTACACCGGCAAGCTTATCGAGCAACGGATGGGGGAAATGGTAGACACCGCCAATAGCCAGTTGAAGACCATCCTGCCTAAGGCCGGGGTCAAGATGAGCTATGAAAACTACCAACGCGGGATTTTCAGCAGCCAAGCCCGTTTTGTGCTGCGTGCCGATGGTAGCATCACCACCGACGATGCCCTGCTGAAGTCCGGCGAAGAAGTGGCCTTCATTGAAACCGTCGATCACGGCCCATTCCCGCTGGCCCAGTTGAAAAAATTCAACCTGATCCCAAGCATGGCCTCGGTACATACCGAGCTGGAAAACACGCCAAAAGTCAAAACCCTGTTTGAAATCACCAAAGGCAAGTCGCTGTTCAGCGCCGATTCACGCATTGCCTACAGCGGCGATGTCGCCAGCTCCATCGATGTGATCCCGGTGGAATACCAGAAAGACAAATCCTCGCTGAAATTCAGCGGTGCCAAAATTGACGCGGATATCGGCAAGGATATGCAAACCGCTGTCCTGGATGCCAGCAGTGACAGCCTGGTGATCAGTGGCCCGAATCAGTCTGGCCAGAACGAGCAGATGACCATGCAAGGGCTGACGCTCAAAAGCAACACGCATCTGGGCCAATACGGTCTGAGCCTGGGTGAGCAAGCGCTGGGCATGAAGCAACTGACCATGGCTATCGACGGTAAAGACGCCATGACGATGGAAGGCTTCAACCTGGCCAGCCAGTTCGGCGAGAAAGGCAACAGCCTCGCAGGTCAGTTGGACTACACCATGGCAGCGTTGAAAATTCAGGGCACCGATTTTGGCGCGGGTAAGCTGCTGCTGAAAATCGACAACCTGGACGGTAAAGGGCTGAAAGAGTTTGCCGATCGTTACAACCAGCAGGCCATGGCCTTGCTGCAACAGGCAGAAACGCTGTCGCCAGAAGCCTACCAGCAGCAAACGGCTGAGATGCTGGTGCAAAACCTGCCGCTGTTGCTGAAAGGCAACCCAACCATCAGCATCGCACCGCTGAGCTGGAAAAATGCCAAGGGTGAAAGTGCCTTTACCCTTAACCTCGATCTGCTGGATCCCGCACAGGCTGGCGCTGCGGCCGAATCACCGGACCAACAGCTTGCCCGTTCGGTCAAGAAAATCGACGCGCAGTTGACTATTCCGGTCGCTATGGCGCAGGAAACCATGGCTCAAGCGGCACAGCTGCAAGGTGCCAGTGCACAACAAGCACAGCAGCAGGCCGAGCAGCAGGTGAAAAGCCTGGCGGCAATGGGCGAGATGTTCAAGATCACCACGCTGAAAGATAACGTGATTGGCAGCAGCTTCAAATATGCCGATAACCAGATTGAGCTGAACGGCACCAAAATGTCGCTGCCGGAGTTCGTGGGTATGTTCGGGATGCTGGGCGGCGCTTCCGCACCAGAAGAAGACAGTGCACCAGAACCCGATCAGCAGGATGCCGCTCCGGCACCTGAGCAGCCAACTCTGCAAGGGCAATAAAAACCCTCGAGGGCCAGACGATATCTGGCCCTTTATTTTTATCCATAAACCGCATCGCGGATCTGCATGGGATATAAACCGCCCATACCCTCAATTGCGGTGTTGGTCAGCGCTACCACACTCAACTGCGCGACCGGATCGTAAAACCAGCTGTGCCCATATACGCCGCCCCACTGCATAGTGCCATTATTCTGCGGCGTGGCTGCCAATGCGGCATCCACCAGCACCGCGCCACCAAAACCAAAGCCCCAACCCGGCCCCTGAATTTCTGCCTGCGCTCCTACATGGGGTTGTCGCATCAATGCGGCGGTTTCTGGCTGCAAAACTCCATTGCTACCATTACGCAGCGTCTCCACCAGGCGCAGCACATCGTCAGCGTCGCCAACCATTCCCGCGCCAGCCGAAGGATAAGCATGGCGGTCAAGCGCTCGCGAAGGCGCAAACTCCACGTCAAAACCAAACTCCTCAGGAAGCCTCAGTAGAAAGCCGTCATACATCGCTGCCGGTTGCGGTTCAGCATTGTAATAGGCAGGAGCCAGCTTATCCGCGCTCAACGTATAAAAACCGGTATTCCCCAGCCCTAGCGGTTGGCCAACCCAGCGCTCGAACAGCTGCGGCAAAGGCATATCCGCTACCTGCTCCAACACCGCACCCAATACGTCAATTGCCAGTGAGTAGCTGAATTCGCTCCCCGGCTCAGCCTGCAACGGAGCCTGTGCCAACCGCCGCAGATTTTGCTCCAGCGTTAACGAGGACCTCTCCATGCCGTCGTGGACCCCTAACCGCTGGTAGATCCCGCCCGCTGGTTGCTTGAAACGGTAATCCAGCCCGGCAGTATGGGTTAACAGGTGACGAATGGTGATCGCTGGCCGCCGTCCATCGGGCAACGCCGGGGTAAACCACGGTAGCCAACGGCTAACGGCATCATCCAGACTCAGTAGTTGCTGTTCTACCATGCGCAGCGCCGCCAGCGTGATGTAAGGTTTTGAGACCGAAGATAGCCGGAATTGGCTGTTTCTCTGCATGGGTTGCCGCTGTTCGCGATCGGCATAGCCGCTGGCACCGGCGTAAATCACCGCCCCATGCTGAGCCACCAGCACCACGCTACCCACGATCCGCCCTTCGGCGATCGCCTGCTGATTGACTGCCTCTATCCGTTGTGTCAATGCCTGAGCCATAACTGTGATCCTCTTTAGGTAATCAGGCCAGTCTACGGTGTTGACCATTAAATAAAACAGGCTAAAATTTAATGAATCATTAAGCTGGAATTATCAATAGATGAGCTCACTGCTGCAATTACTGCCGTTTTTCGACGCCGTTGCCAAATTGGGCAGCTTTACCCAGGCGGCCAATCATCTGGGCGTCACACCGCCTGCGGTGTCACAAAATATCCGCGCGCTAGAGGCTCACCTGGGAGTACGCCTGTTCAATCGCACCAGCCGTTCAGTCAGGTTAAGCGATGAAGGGCTGGCATTTTATGAAAGAATCGCCCCCGCTATGGGCCAGATTGAGATCGCGGCAGAGAATGTCAGCAGCCAACGTGGTGAGCCAAGCGGCTTATTACGAATTACCTTGCCGCAGTTGGCCGCGTCGATGCTGGTCATGCCCTATCTGCCGGAGTTCCATGCGCGCTATCCTGAACTTAAGCTGGAGCTGTTTACCGACGATCGTTTTGCCGATCTGGTGCTGGATAATTTTGATGCGGGCATCCGCATGCAGCGGATGTTGCAAAAAGATATGGTGGCCGTCCCTATCGACCACGGCCAACAACATGTGGTCGTGGCTTCTCCAGGTTATTTGGCACAACACGGCCAGCCCAAAACGCCACAGGAGTTGCAGCAGCATGACTGCATGCGCTACCGCTTTCCCGGCAGTGGCAAACTGGAACCCTGGTATTTCAGCAACGGCACTGAGCATTTGACGCTGGAGGTCAACGGGCGGCCGATCTTCAATGAAAACCAGCTGCTTAAAGACGCGGCGATAGCGGGATTAGGGCTCACCCAACGCTTTCGGGCCGCCGTACACAAAGAGTTGCAGAGCGGGCAACTGCGAGAGGTTCTGCGGGATTTTAGCCACGTCGCGCCCGGCTTCTTTATCTACTTTCCGGCAGGCCGGCATATGCCGCTCAAGCTGCGCGTCTTTATCGATTTTATGCGGGAAAAACGCGAGCAGCAGATCAGGCCGATCCGCGCTTGAGCTACTGGGTCATTGAAGACCTGGGAGGGATCTTTCACTTTTTGCTTTCAGCGTGGCATCAGAATGCGGTTCACTCATGACATTGCTGATTAAGTATCCAGGCAGAAATAGCACTTAGGGAACCTGGCGAGTAAGCCTGTTGTCCGGCCAGAAGAAATCCGCCCTGCTTCCACCAAGGCCACTGAGAGGATAGCTGGTAGTCAAACCATTCGCTCCGTAAAAGCCCGTGGGTAGCATCAGCGACCCGTCTGATACAGCGAGGTGTTTTGGCCGGTAGCGCTTCGCTCCAGACAGCGATCGTTTCGTGCGGATCGACATTCCGATCGTCCGCCCCCATCAGGATCATTACCGGCGTTTGCATCGCTGAAATAGCTTTCCTTGCATCGGCCTGTGAGTTTCGACGCTCAAAGTCCTGCCGGGTACAACGAGAAATACAGGGAGATGCGGCTGCCTCCTGCGTAAACTGCCTGTCAAAAGCGGCGGCTTCACGTTCTTGCGCCTTCACGATATTTTCAGCTGACAGGCCCTCAGATTGCAGACGTTGCCCGGTATAATAAATCCCCTGAGCTCGCCAATTTATCGCCGCCCCCACCAGAATGACAAAGTCGGTTTTTACCTGTTGGCTGGCCTTTGGCACAACCCAACCCGCCTGAGAAAAGCCAAGAAAACCTATATCGCTGTGGTTAAACTCCGGTTCCTGTTTCAGTTTTCTCAGAGCAGATACTGCTTCTTCTGCACGATCTGACAGGGTTTGTGCCAGCCAGTTACCACTGCTGGCCCCAACGCCGGATTTATCCCATGAATAAACCGCTACTCCTTGGGCAACCAGGAAATTCACCAACGGAATATAGCCGCCTTCAGACCAGCGGTCTTGAGCGCCATCGCCATGAACCAGCAGGACAAGCGGTGGCGATATCTTCCCAGAAGGGAGGATTAATGTGCCTTCCAGAATGTCCTGATGATGCTCAAAGCTGATAGTTCGTTGGTGACCATCATCGGAAAGTTCAAATTCAGATAACCGAATCAGTGAAAAAACGACCAGGAAGCTCACCATGCAGAAACCAAATATCCCATATTTGTTCATAGCCGCTCCCAAATTAAATCTCATACCGCGTCGGTTATATCAAAAATTTCGCTTTAATTTAATCGGCATCAGAGCAAGCCTATTTAGAAACACCTGAGAATTTACAAGACTGGGACAACGGCAAGATTGGAGATATAGCGGCGGATCAGGCCGATCCGCGCTTGATCAGCTCTGGGGACAGGATCACATTCTGCGGGGCCAATGAATCATCGCCAATACGTTGCAACAGCCGCAGGGCAGCACTGCGTCCAACCTCACGAGCCGAGCTGGAGATAAAGGTCAGCGGGGGTTCGGTCAGTTCGGCCTCCGGCACATCGCCAAAACCGATCAGCGCCACCTGTTGACCATAGAAACTGTCCATCCCTTCCGAACCAATACTACGGCCACTGCGCACGATACCAAAATAGGCACCCAACGCCACCGAGGCCTTATGGCACACCAACGCACTGATATTGGGATACTGACGCAACAGGTTTTCGGCAGCTTCAGCCGCTGCCCGTTGATGACAATCGCATTCGACGATCCACTCTGAGCGGAATGGCAGGCCGTATTGCACCAAGGTGGCACAGAATCCCCCCAGGCGTTCGGCGCGGGTGAGTGAATCGCTTTGTCCACCAAGGTAGGCGATCTGGCTATGGCCCCGTTTGATCAAAAATTCGGTGGCCATTTTCGCGGCCTGCATATTATCTGGCCGCACCACGTCTACACCTTCCAGCCCATTGGAACGCGCGGCACACACCAGCGGCACCCCCTGAGCTTCGGCTTTCTCTTTCAGCCCTTTCGCTGTTCGTACCCCACCCGCCAGTACCATGCCGTCGACGCCGTGCTCCAGAAGCATATCAAAACAGCGCATCAGCCCTTTGCCTTCGCGCCCGCTTTGGGTCAGAAACAGCACTTTGCCATTGGCTTCCAGAACCTCACTCACCCCGGCGGTCATCTCGGCATAAAACGGCTCACAGATATCACGCAGGATTAGCCCTACCACCCCCGATTCGCCACCCCGCAGCGTCGCGGCCTGACGGTTGCGAACATAGCCAAGCTGCTCGATCGCCTGATTCACACGGCTCATGGTGGTGGGAGAAATACGCCCTTTACCGCTCAGCACCAGGGAAACGGTGGTCACGGATACGCCTGCCAACTGTGCGACGTCAGTGATAGTGATCTTTTTGATGGTTATAACCTCTGCAATGCCCTATCAGGGCGAGTTTCACCCTGATAACAAATGGTATACCGAATCTCTCAATGCAGTAAAACGATTTACCCACATAAGTATTGTCACCGCAAAGGACCGTTCATAATTGTGATTAGGGACGCATTTTTACTAGGTAAAACGTTTTATCTTATTTTTACCTAATCAGGTACACACAACATTGCATGCTTTTTCGCCAGGAGTCGTCGGTTATGCCAGCGTCTAAAAAACAAAAAATTACGCTTTG
The DNA here is from genome assembly GCF_019968685.1 of Serratia sp. JSRIV006. Classification (NCBI taxonomy): domain Bacteria; kingdom Pseudomonadati; phylum Pseudomonadota; class Gammaproteobacteria; order Enterobacterales; family Yersiniaceae; genus Serratia; species Serratia sp. JSRIV006. The sequence continues at coordinate 2,718,577 of NZ_CP074137.1, read as the reverse complement.
GGAGTTTTTCCAAAGCCTGGGCAAGACATTTATGCTGCCCGTCGCACTGCTTTCATTCTGCGGCATCATGCTGGGGATCGGTAGCTCACTAAGCAGCCGTGACGTGATCACGTTGCTGCCTTTCATTGGTCATCCGGCTTTCCAACTGCTGTTCACCTGGATGAGCAAGATCGGCTCCTTTGCCTTCAGCTTCCTGCCGGTGATGTTCGCCATTGCCATTCCTTTGGGCATGGCGCGTGAGAACAAAGGCGTGGCCGCCTTCTCTGGTTTTGTCGGCTTTGCCGTGCTGAACCTGGCGACCAACTTCTACCTGACTACGTCAGGCGTGCTGCCTACCGTCGATCCGCTGGTGCTGAAAGCCAATAACATCCAGAACATTCTGGGCATTCAGTCTATCGATACCGGTATCCTAGGTGCGGTGATCGTCGGGATCATCGTTTATCTGCTGCACGAGCGTTTCAACACCATCCGCCTGCCGGATGCGCTGGCGTTCTTCGGGGGTACTCGCTTCGTCCCAATCGTCACCACTGTGGTACTGGGCCTGTGCGGCCTGATTATCCCGCTGATCTGGCCTTGGTTCGCTGCAGGTATTAACGGGTTGGGCCGTATGATTAACGGCGCTGGCATGTTTGGGCCGATGATTTTCGGCTCCGGCGAGCGTCTGCTGCTGCCCTTCGGGCTGCACCATATTCTGGTAGCGCTGATCCGCTTTACCGAAGCGGGCGGTACGCTGGACGTTTGTGGCCGTGAAGTCAGCGGTGCCTTGACCATCTTCCAGGCACAGCTCTCTTGTCCAACCACCCACGGCTTTGCCGAAAGCGCTACCCGCTTCCTATCCCAGGGTAAAATGCCTGCCTTCCTCGGTGGCCTGCCGGGTGCGGCGTTAGCCATGTACCACTGTGCCAAACCGGAGAACCGTCACAAGATCAAAGGGCTGCTGATTTCCGGTGTAGTGGCTTGTGTGGTCGGTGGTACCACCGAACCGATCGAGTTCCTGTTCCTGTTTGTGGCTCCGTTCCTGTATCTGATCCACGCTATTCTGACCGGTCTGGGCTTCACCGTGATGGCCTTGCTGGGCGTCACTATCGGTAACACCGACGGCAACATTATCGACTTCGTGGTGTTCGGTATCCTGCACGGCACCGCAACCAAGTGGTATCTGGTGCCGTTGGTGGCCGCCATCTGGTTTGTTGCCTACTATGCGATCTTCCGCTTCGCCATCCAGCGCTGGAACATTAAAACGCCGGGCCGTGAGGCGGAAACCACCGCTACACAGAGCGCCCCTGTCGGTGCCGTGGGTAAATCCGGCTATAACGTGCCTGCTATCCTGGCGGCGTTGGGCGGTAAAGAGAATATCGTTTCGCTGGATAACTGCATTACCCGCCTGCGTATGTCAGTTAACGATATGAGCAAGGTGGATGATGCGGTGCTGAAAGCCAACCGGGCTATCGGCGTGGTACACCTTAATGACCATAACCTGCAAGTGGTGATTGGCCCGCAGGTGCAATCGGTGAAAGATGAGTTAGAATCACTGATGGCCAACGCATAACCTTCCCCCCCGGGCGCAGCCTGCTGCGCCCTTGTCCGGAGTTTCACATGTTTGATTTTTCTACCCCGGTAGATCGTCACGGTACCTGGTGCACCCAGTGGGACTACATCGCCGACCGTTTTGGCACCGCAGATCTGCTGCCTTTCACCATCTCCGATATGGATTTCGCCACCGCCCCCTGCATTCTTGAAGCTCTGCAACAGCGTCTGCAACACGGCGTGTTGGGCTACAGCCGCTGGCAGCATGAAGACTTTCTTGGCGCGGTGCGGCATTGGTATCAACAACGCTTCAATGCCCCCATCGAAACGACCAAGGCGGTCTATGGCCCCTCGGTGATTTACATGGTGGCGCAGCTGGTGCGTATCTGGTCGGCTCCGGGGGAATATGTGGTCACCCATACACCAGCCTATGATGCGTTCTATAAGGTGATCTTGGGTAATCAGCGTCAGGTGTTACCTTGCCCGCTGCACAAAGTGGATAACGATTGGCAATGCGATATGGCCCATCTGGAAGCCCTGCTGGCCCGTCCACAAACCAAGATCCTGCTGCTGTGCAGCCCGCAAAACCCCACTGGTAAGGTGTGGACACAGCATGAACTGGAGCAGATGGCAGAGCTGTGCGAACGCCATGACGTGAAGGTGATCAGCGATGAGATCCATATGGATATGGTTTGGGGAGAACATCGTCACACTCCATGGAGCCAGGTGGCCACCACCCCGTGGGCGTTGCTGACTTCCGGCTCTAAAACCTTCAACATTCCGGCGCTCACCGGGGCCTATGGCATTATCAGCGATGATAGTGCGCGGGATAGCTACGTTCAGGCACTAAAAAGCCGCGATGGATTATCCTCCCCTGCGGTGCTGGCAGTTGCAGCCCATATTGCCGCCTACCGCCACGGCGAGCCTTGGCTAGACGCCCTGCGCGACTATCTGCAAGATAACCTGACCTACGTGGCCGAACGGCTCAAGCAGGCGTTACCGCAGCTAAACTGGCAGCCACCGCAGGCCACCTATCTGGCGTGGATTGATATACGCCCGTTAGGCATTGACGACCGCGAATTGCAGCAGGTGCTGATCGAACGAGAGAAAGTCGCCATCATGCCAGGCTTTACCTATGGCGAAGAGGGCCGTGGTTTCCTGCGCCTGAACGTCGGCTGCCCGCGCAGCAAGGTTGAGGCCGGGATGGATAAGCTGATCGCCGCGTTGCAATTTGTCCTGGACGCCAAATAGTCATATCGCCAGGGGCGTAATGCCCCTGGTTTTTCATTGAGCGTCAACGCCCCTCAGCATTGTCAGGCTACCCGTTTAAACCAGAACCATTGCGATTGACCTGATTTCATCGACTAATGACCCGAGAGCATGTCACGGCTTATCCCTGCCCCATTTTATAGTAAGCCCACTCGCATCCATCCTGTCGGACAACCGCAAACACGATGGATTAGCCTCAATATCTGATGAATGACTGGAGCAATCGATGAAATTAACGCAAATCCGCAATGCTACGCTCGTGCTGGAATATTCCGGTAAAAAATTTCTTATCGACCCGATGCTGGCAGAAAAGGAAGCCTGGGATGGCTTTGCCGGGAATGCTCGCCCGCACCTGCGTAATCCCATGGTTGCTTTGCCTGTGGCCGTAGAGCATTTACTGGCTGTTGATGCCGTTATCCTGACCCACACCCACACCGATCACTGGGATGAGGCGGCACAGCAGGCTGTACCCAAAGACATGCTTATCTACACGCAGGATGAGAACGACGCGGCGCTGATCCGTTCCCAGGGCTTTCGCAACATTCGCGTGCTGCAAGATGAAAATCATTTCGTTGACGGTCTGACTATTTATAAAACGGACGGCCAGCACGGCAGTAACGAATTGTACGCAGATGCCCAATGGGGTGATTTACTGGGTGATGCATGCGGGCTGGTCTTCACTCATCATGATGAAAAAACGCTTTATATCGCGGGTGATACCGTCTGGGTTGTACCTTATGTAAGAAGCCTGCAACGCTTCAAGCCGGAGATTGTGGTGCTAAACACCGGCTATGCTGTCAACGACCTTTACGGCCCGATTATCATGGGCAAAGAGGACACGCTGCGCACGCTACAGATGTTGCCGACTGCCACCATCGTGGCGTCTCATATGGAATCGATTAACCATTGCCTTCTTACGCGCGCGGAGTTAAAAGAGTTCACCCTTGAACACAGCATTGATGATCGAGTGCTTATTCCTGCAGACGGTGAAACAATGGCGTTCTGATCAATCACGCCGTCTGATTGAGGAAAGGATGCCATTACGAATCCTTTGGTCAGTCAAAATCAGCATGTTAGCCGTCGGTGATCCGGCGGTTGTCATTTACGGTAAGGTTAACGTTATGTCTACACTGACGGTCGCCGTGATCGCCACGGCCGGATTTAGCCCGTTTCACTTTTCAGTGCCCTGTATTATTTTCGGACAGTCGATGCCGCAGCCGGATTTATTCAGCGTCGAAATCTGTGCTGAACAACCGGGCATCGTTCTGTCTGATATTGGCCTGTCCATCAATGTGGAGCATGGCCTTGAGCGGCTTGACGTCGCAGACATTGTTATCGTGCCCTACTGGCATCATCCTGAAGAAAGACCCTCGCAGGCGCTGCTGGATAAGCTCATAAGCGCATGGCAGCGCGGCGCAGAAGTGGTGGGCCTTTGTCTCGGCGCTTACGTGCTGGCCTATTCCGGTTTGCTTGATCGGCACCGCGCCGCAACGCACTGGGAGTACGAACAGGACTTTATTGAAAGATTTCCCGCCGTGCATCTGGACAGCAACTCGCTGTATACCAGTGATGAACGTCTTATTACCTCTGCCGGCACCGCCGCCGGCATTGACTGCTGCCTGAATATTATCCGTGACCATTACGGAACTGCGGTTGCCAACCGGGTGGCACGAAGAATGGTTGTTCCTCCCTACCGGGAAGGCGGTCAGGCTCAGTTTATTGAACGCCCCATACCGGTATCGACGCGTGACAGCAAAATGAACGAGTTGATGGACTACCTGCGTCGCAATCTGGACAAGCCGCACGATCTCGACTCACTGGCCGGGTTTGTCAGCATGAGCCGGCGAACGTTAACCCGTCATTTTTTCAAGGCAACCGGAACCACGCTGGGAGAATGGCTTAACGCAGAGCGTCTGCAAAGAAGCCAGGAATTGCTGGAAACCACGGACGACAGCATTGAAAGTGTGTCGGACATGGCGGGGTTTCAGTCGCCGATTTCTTTCCGCCAGAGTTTTAAGGCGAGATTCAGCGTCAGCCCAAGCGAATGGCGCCGGGCATTTCGTGGCCCTGCGCCGGTGGATCTGGAAAAGACCTGAGCGCAAGCCATAAAGAACCGTGGCTAAATATAAAACGCATGGGGGAGTCCATCGTCGCTTTATCCTGAACGGCGAACTTGCGATTTAATGTGACAATTATCACTTTTTTATGCAACTCAATAGCTATTTTCATTCGTTTGTTTTTATACTGATCCGCACTTTACCTATACAAAAATAATGAGTGCCGCCATGATTGACTCCCGCTTGCCCCTTACCGATATTCACCGTCATCTGGACGGTAACATCCGCGCGCAAACCATTCTTGAACTCGGCCGCCAGTTCAACCTAGCCCTGCCAGCCAACGAGCTGGCTGCCCTGCTTCCCCATGTGCAAATCACCCATACCGAACCCGACCTGATGAGCTTTTTGCAAAAGCTTGACTGGGGAGTCGCGGTGCTGGGCGATCTGGATGCCTGCCGTCGCGTGGCTTATGAAAACGTGGACGATGCGGCAAATGCCGGGTTGCACTACGCCGAGCTGCGTTTCTCCCCCTACTACATGGCGATGAAGCACCAGTTACCGGTGGCTGGCGTGGTGGAAGCGGTGATTGACGGCATTCGCTCTGGTTGCCGCGACCGCGATATTGACGTACGCCTGATTGGCATCATGAGCCGTACCTTCGGCGAAGCGGCCTGCCTGCAAGAGCTAGACGCCCTACTGACCCATCGCGACGGCATCACCGCGTTGGATCTGGCTGGCGATGAGCTAGGCTTCCCTGGCAGCCTGTTCCTTAGCCATTTCAACCGTGCACGTGACGCTGGCCTGCGCATTACCGTTCATGCCGGTGAAGCCGCTGGTCCGGAAAGCATCTGGCAGGCGATCCGTGAGTTGGGTGCAGAGCGCATTGGGCACGGGGTTAAAGCGGTGGAGGATCCAGCACTGATGGATTATCTGGCGCAGCATGGCATCGGCATTGAGTCGTGCCTGACTTCAAATATTCAAACCAGCACTGTAGCTTCGTTGGCACAACATCCGCTGGCCACCTTCCTGCGCCATGGCGTGGTAGCTTCCCTCAATACCGACGATCCAGCTGTGCAAGGCATTGAGATTGAACACGAATACCGCGTAGCGGCGCCGCAGGCCGGATTAACGCCGCAAGAAATCCGCACCGCCCAGGAAAACGGCCTGAAGATGGCCTTCCTCAGCGAGCAGGAAAAACAGGCGCTACGCGCGAAAGTGCTTGGTTAACACGCGATGCAGGCTTAGCGGCCTTGCAGGTCGCTAAGCCTGTTCCTCATAGTAAACGCAAGAACTCGCTAATCGCTTCAGTCACTTCTTTAGGGGCTTCAATCATCGGGTGATGTCCAACGTTGGCCAAGGTCAGCAACGATGCATTCTCAATAGCACTCACTATTTCATGGCTCAGCTCAACAGGGGTTGCCGTATCATGCTCGCCACAGATAACCAACGTAGGCACCTTAATCTGGGGGAGTAAATTACGCACGTCGCCCCGGGTAATCACAGCAGCGTCAAGAGCCAGTGCCAATCCGGTTCGATCGTGAGCCAACATAACGCTCCTTTCGTGGATCACCTCAGCAGGATTACTCGATAACCACGCTTCGCCATTGATTCGAAGCTGAATGGCGGTAAATACCGCTGCACGCTGTTTCTCAGGCCCATTGAGGATGACTTCACGCCGTTGTTGCCAATGTACCAACCGTTCAGGAAACTCAGCTCTGGCACTAGTGCCGATCAGGATCAATCCCGATATCAGTTCCGGATAACGTGCCGCCAGCCTGATGCCAACCATCCCTCCCTGGCTTTGACCAATAAAGGTGACTTTACCCAGTGACAGTTCCTGGATCATCAACGCCAAATCTCGGCTCAGATCGTCAAGCGTCCACCCGTCAGGATGGTAGCCACTTTGCCCATGGCCTGGCATATCAAGCACAATACAGCGGTATGACTCACTCAGCGCGTTAAATTGCGCGGCAAAAGCTTCATGATCAACCAACAGCCCATGGGCAAAAATCAGCGTCGGACCTTCGCCGCGATCCCAATAACGATAGAGGGTCTGGTTAACTTTAAGCTGTTGCTGCTGCCAGTTATCTACAGGGTCAAAAGCCCGGCCAAGCAACGCAGAGTCTTCAAAGATCTGATAGCGAGCGATCTTCGAATTAGCGACTTTAAAATGGATCACCATGTCACTGCCCACGGTATTCCCGGTACTTAACAAGGTATGACGAAAACGCCCCAGAGCCACGACATTATCGTTATTTTCGAACAGCTCGTTAATGACAAACTCTTGCGGCTTGAAGTTTTTGGGGAAGCTCTCGAACCAGCGCCTGACCTGTACCTTCCCTTGCAGTATTCCCACGGTAGAAACATGCGGGCTACCGTCGATATGCCAGACAACTTCATCATCCAGCAACGCAATGATTTGATTAATATCCCCCTGTGCAAACGCAGAAAAATAACGCTGTACCACTTCTTTCGCATTCAACTTTGGAGCCGTACTACGATCAAGAATTTCCACTATGTCACTCCTAGTGAGACTACATCACCAATGTCATTATCGGTTGATGGTGAGTGAGCAAATTATATGTATTCCAAATATGCATAAATACGTACACAATCAGGAAATCATTTTCCATAAATAGAAAATAACATGACCACAACAGAGTTGGACTGGAATGATTTACGTTTCTTTCTCACCGTAGCGAGAACGCAGAGTTTAACTAAAACCGCCACGGCGCTAAAAGTCAGCCAATCAACGGTAGCCAGAAGAATTGAGGCAATAGAAAACAGCCTGCAGGCAAGCCTGTTTGCACACCACCAGACCGGTTATTTTTTGACCGATGCAGGTCAGGGCATATTAAAATATGCCGAAGAAGTGGAAGAGAGAATTTTGTTGTTGGCAAGTCAAGTCTCTGGGCTAGATCTTCGGCCAGTGGGGACAGTACGGCTAGCAACGGCGGAGACGCTGGCAAGCCAGCTGATTATTCCGGCCTTGCCACGCTTTAGCGCCCGTTTTCCCGATATAACGCTGGAAATCATTACTGGTGTCAATACTGTCTCAATCACCCGTCACGATGCCGACCTTGCACTCCGTCTGGTACGCCCGGAACAGAACTCACTTAAAATCCGCCGGGTGGGCCGAATGGCATCGGCAGTCTATGGTTCTGAAACCTATCTACGGCAGCATCCAACACTTGAAACCCATCCGCTGGATGGGCGAGGCTTCATTACCTGGGATAGCTCTTATAACCACCTGCCGTCAGCAAAATGGCTTACCGGCAACTACCCGAATGCCCCTGCCACGCTGGTCATAACCAGCGTTGTATCACAGATTGCTGCGGTAAAAGCCAATCTGGGTCTGGCCGTTTTACCCTGTTTTATCGCTTCGCAAAACAGTGAGATGGTCAAGGTCATCCCTACAGAACAGGTGTTTGCAGAAGATCTGTGGTTGGTCAGCCATCCCGATTTGACTGCATCGACCCGTATCCGGGCCGTGGCTGATTTTTTAGTAGAGATTATCGACGAAGCAAAATTGGTATAAGCAGAGACAGATACCGGCGTAAATACCGCCAGTGCCTCAGCTTATTAGACAAAAGCGGGTTGATACGGCAGCACCACCCGGTGACTCTCCTCGATCAGGGCCACAATTTCCGTTCGTGGCCCCTCCAACCAAGCTTGGCTGCGGTAGAAATCCTGCAATACCTGTTCCATTTCCGCCATGCCGTCAAACCGCCGCAGCAGGTAATAGGCATCGGGATCGTGTAGCGAGACACCGTACTCCAGCACAGTGATCCCTGCGGCCCTATGCAGCGGCACGCTGTCATGCTGCATGATGTGGTGAAAACGCTCGCCGCTACCCGCTTGTAAACGATATTGCAAAATCTCGACTACCTTGCTCATGCTACGTCCTTGTTATTTAGTTACGGCCACTTCACGCTGCTGGGCTGTTTTACGCGCATAGCGCTGTGCCAGCACCGCACATACCATCAACTGTACCTGATGGAAAATCATCAACGGTAATACCATCGCCCCAACGGCGGCAGCAGGAAATAGCACGTTGGCCATCGGAATGCCGTTGGCCAGGCTCTTTTTCGAACCACAAAACACGATAGTGATCTCATCGGCGGTATCAAAGCCCAGCCAACGTGCGGCATAGGTGTTGATAACCAGTACCACCGCCAACAGCACCAGCGACATCACCAGGATCGTCAGCAGCGACCAGCCGTCAATGGTGTGCCAAATCCCCTCAACCACCGCCGCGCTGAACGCGGTATAGACCACCAGCAGGATCGAGGAACGGTCGGTGAGGTTAATCAGTTTACGATGGCGATCGATCCATTTGCCAATCAGCGGGCGCGCCAGATGGCCAATAACAAACGGCACCATCAGTTGCAGAATAATCGAGCCAATGGCATGCAGTACGTCAGTATTGCCTCCTTGCGTATGCATCAATGCCCCCACCAGCAGCGGAGACAGGAATACCCCAAGAATGCTGGATGCCGAAGCGCTGCAGATCGCCGCCGCCACGTTCCCTCCTGCTGCGGAGGTGAAGGCGATTGCCGATTGAACCGTGGCAGGCAAAGCACACAGATAGAGGAAACCCAGATAAACGGTAGGCGTCATCAAGCCCGGCACCAGCAGGTTCATCGACAACCCTAACAAGGGGAAGAGCGCAAAGGTACTGAGAAACACCACCAGGTGCAGCTTCCAGTGGCTCATGCCGGCAACGATCGCCTCACGGGAGAGTTTCGCCCCGTGCATGAAGAACAACAAGGCTATCGCGGCGGTAGTTAAATGTTCGAAGAAAGTCTGCCAAATCCCTTCACAGGGTAGCAATGAGGCCAACAGCACCACCATCAGCAGTACCAGTAAAAACTTGTCGATACGTAGACGTTGTAACCAGGACATCCTGCAAAATTCCTTGCTATTTAATACGTAAAAAGGGTTCAGAAGCGCTCTGAACCCTACTGTTATTATTGATATTAGCTGACCGGTAGCGCTTTTTGCTGTTTGGCCGACTCAATGCCCAGCTCGATCATTTCCATGACCTGTATCGCCTCGCTGGCTGGAACTGGGTTGGTACCGGCACCGGAAATTGCGTCACGAATGGCGGCGTAATAGGCGGGGTAATTGCCCGGAATGGTCAACAGCGGCTGTTCAGCCAACACGCCACCACGTGACAACGTCACCACTCCGTCGCGCATGTCGTAACCCCAGTCGGCCTGCGGCAAACGCTCACCGGCTTTCAGGCGGTCTTCCTGCGGATCCAGCCCATATTTGATAAAACTGCCCTGCGTACCGTGCACAATGTAACGGGCTGTTTCTGCCGCGGCCAGCACCGTGCCATGCAGTACCACACGCCGATGGCCGTAATTGAGCACTGCATGGAAGTAATCTACCGATTGTGAACCCGGGCGTAGCTCGCCGAGATCGACAAAAAGCGTTCGTGGCTTGCCAAACAGCTGCAACGCCTGGTCGATCAGATGCGGCCCCAGATCGTACCAAATACCGCTGCCAGCCCCACCTTGCTCACGCCAGCGCTGGCGGACTTCCGGGCGGAAACGATCGAAATGGGATTCAAAATAGACCACTTCACCTAAAACGCCGTCTTTCAGCAAGGCTTTTAAGGTCAGGAAATCACTGTCCCAGCGGCGATTGTGAAACACTGAAAGCAGTTGTCCACTCTGCGCTGCCTGCTGTTGTAGCTGCTGCGCCTGTGACAGTGTCACGGTAAACGGTTTATCCACCACCACATTTTTGCCCGCCGCCATCGCCTGTTGTGCCAATGAGAAGTGGGTATCGTTCGGTGTTGGAATGACAATCAGGTCAATCGAAGGATCGTTAAACAGCGCCTGTGGGTCGCTGACCACCGTCATCATCGGCCAGTCGGCGTGGACTTTACCGGCGTCGCTGCTGGAAATGGCGGCCAACTCCATGCCAGGCGTTCCTGCGATCAGCGGAGCATGAAAGGTCTTGCTGGCGTAACCATAGCCCACCAGGCCAACGCGGATTGTTTCAGACATCTTGTTTCCTCATACAGGGCGATATACGCATCAATTCCAGGCAGATGAAATGCTACGTCCGTGTAAGTTGGGGCAAGATAGCCCCCCCTGAGTGTTGCTGCTAGAAAAAATGAAGTGGGGATTGATGCGATTTGACACCATCATGCGGGCTGGAACAAGAGCTAAATGCAAATCGATAATAAACGGGCAATACAACAAAGCGGGCGCAGCACGCGACGCCCCCAACAACGATCGTATCCGCAGGCCGGTTAACGGGATGCGGCAATCAGTGGCCGCTCCCTGGAATGGTTCACCGGGTAGTTGATCTCCAGGCTACGGCGGCGAAAATCGCTGGGGCTGACGCCAACTCGCTTACGAAACACCCGGGAAAAATAGAGCTGATCGTCATAGCCAACCACCCGGCCAATGGTGGCAATCGATTCCTGGGTAGTTTGCAGCAGCAGTTTGGCGCGGATCACTCGCTGATCTTCACGCCAGCGCAGGATATTTATCCCGACCTGGTCACGGAACAGATGTGCCAACCGCGATGGCGAAAGACAAACGTGGCGGGCCACTTCATCGATACGCAGCTCCCCTGCCAGATTGCCGGTAATAAACTGGCAGGCCTCAATCACCCGTGGGTCCATAATCTTCTGTGGGCTGAGGGGATCCTCCTCCATCGCGCGCAGCAACAACCGTTCCAGCAGGTTCATACCAATTTCTTCGGCAAAACGGCGGCCGGAGCGTTGGGTCTGCTCAATGTTGGCAAACAGCCGGTCAAACTCGGTCAGCAACGGGTTGTTGGGCAACGTCAGACGCCCCACCTGATGCGCCTTGCTGTGCCATTCCAGCCAGTCGGCCCAATAGGCCCGCGGGCGGAAATAAACCCAACGGTGATACCAGCAGTCACTATCCGGTGATCGGCCATAGTTATGCGCCGCCTTGGGCGGAAACAGCAGAAGATCGCCGGGGTTACAGTAAAACGTTTCCTCACCGTCAAACACCTTGCCCTGGCCTTTAATGGTCAGATTGAGGATGTAACCCTTCATGCCGCCGGGGCGGTCGATAAAGAAATCCAGCGGCCCGTCCGCCATAATCGGCGTCAACCCGGCAACCAGGTAGGCGTTAAAGGTGTAACCCGGCAACAACGGGTTCGGTTGGGGTTCCTGAACCATGCGATGATACATCTGGCCTCCGAATGTGTCGTTTCTTTATCCCAAAACTTGGCAAGATGAGTGGTCTGCTTCCCTCACCCTAACCCTCTCCCACAGGGAGAGGGAACCGATCGAGTTCGTTGATTTTTCTGTGTAATACCTGCCTTTCCTCTTACTACCTATTTACCGAAGCTGCACGGGCCAACCACGCGCTCCGTGCAGCTCCCTCTCCTTTGGGGAGAGGGTTGGGGTGAGGGGAAAATAGAGATTGCTGAATAAACGACAAAACACTATCCACCTATAGCAAGTTTACCCATTCGGCAAAATGCTGCTCATAGCAATCACAAAATTGTGATGGGTCTTCACGCCCTGCTCTTCGCTTGTTGCTTGTAGCGGTCAAAAATCACCGCGGCCAGCAGGATCACGCCGCGCACCACATACTGCGAGAACGGCGAGATGTTCAGCAGGTTCATGGCGTTCTCCACCGTACCCAGGATCAGGATCCCGGCGATAACGTAGGAAATTTTGCCGATGCCGCCTTTGAGCGAAACGCCCCCCAGCACGCAGGCGGAGATCACGATCAGCTCATAACCGATGGAGGTCATCGGCTGGCCGCTGGTCATACGCGAAGCCAGAATAATGCCCGCAGCGGCAGATACCAGTCCGGAAAGCACAAAGATGATGATCTTGGTACGCACTACCGGCACCCCGGCCAGACGAGCCGCCTCCTCGTTGCCACCGATAGCCAGGGTATTACGGCCAAAGGTGGTTTTATTGAGCAGGAAACCAAACAGGATAAGACAGCCGATAGTGATCCAAATCGGTGCAGGCAGCCCCCACCAGTTGGCATAGCCGAGCGCAAAGAACCGCTCATCTTCGATCCCCACCGCTTTCCCATCGGAAATGATATAGGCCAAGCCGCGGAAGATCTGCATGGTGGCCAACGTGGTGATCAGCGCGTTAATCTTCAGCCGGGCGATCACAAAACCATTGATCAGCCCAGAGAGCACACCTAACAGCAAACCGGCAGCCACGCCGATCCACAGGCTCTCGGTCATGTTGATCACCACAGCCGCGGTGACACCCGCACAGGCGATAACCGACGCCACCGACAGGTCAAAATCACCCGAGGCCAGGCAGAACAGCATACCGCACGCCACCATCCCGGACATGGAGATCGCCAGCCCCAGACCTTTCATATTGATAAAACTGCCAAAATTCGGCACAAACGCCACGCAGGCGACAAACAGCACGGCGAATACCACCAGCATGCCATAGCTGTCCCAGATACGCGCCAACCCAAGGCCACCGCGGTTTTTCACAGAATTGGTTGTCATGCTCGACATCTCTTGCTCCTTCACAATCAGGCTATCGCCGAAGCAATATCGGGGGTACGTAACATCGCCAGGCTGAGGGCTTTTTCCTCAGTGGCCTCGCTATGGGTCAACTCGCCAGAGATCGCCCCTTCACGCATCACGATGATGCGATCCGCCAGCCCCAGCACTTCGGGCAAATCGCTGGAGGCGAACAGCACCGCAATGCCCTGCTGCGCCAGCTGATAAATCACGTGGTAGATTTCGTGTTTTGCGCCAACGTCGATACCGCGTGTCGGCTCATCCAGCAGGATCACCTTCATCTCTTCCGACAGCCAGCGGCCCAGGATCGCCTTCTGTTGATTGCCACCGGAGAGGTTCATGATCAGCTGTTCGGCAGTGGGGGTTTTGATATTCAGCGCGCGGATATGGTGATCGGCATTGCTGGTTTCCCAGGCGTTATCAATCAGGCAGCCCGCCTTGATGCTTTTGCGGCGTGCGCTGATGTTGATATTGTCGCGCACCGAGTGCACCGGAATGATGCCGTCGGCCTTACGATCTTCCGGGCACAGCATTACGCCCGCACGGATAGCATCGATCGGTGAACGGACATCAAGCTGCTTGCCATCAAGCATCAATTGGCCCGCAGTGACCCGCGTAGCGCCAAAAATCCCTTTCATCAATTCGCTGCGCCCTGCACCCACCAGACCAAACAGGCCAACAATTTCTCCAGCGCGTACGTTAAGGCTGATAGGCGTTTTCACCCCAACGGCCTGCAGTTCGGTCAGTTGCAACCGCACCTCTCCCAGCTCGCGTGGCTGATAGCCATAGACATCGCCAAGATCGCGGCCCACCATCGCCTGTACCAGCACTTCATTGTTTACCTGTTGCATATCGTCGAAGGTGCGCACATAGCGGCCATCCTTAAACACGGTGATGGCGTCACTCAGCGCAAAGATTTCCTCCATCCGGTGTGAGACATACAGGATCACTCGCCCTTCGGCCCGCAGCTCGCGGATCACCCGGAACAGTTGCTCAATTTCACGTGCCGACAACGAACTGGTCGGCTCATCAAACGCAATCACTTTGGCGTTACGCGCCAGAGCCTTGGCAATCTCCACCATCTGCCACTGACCAATCGACAGATACTTCAACGGGGTATCCGGATCGATATCCAACCCGAGATGTTCCAGCTGTAAGCGGGATTCATAACGCAGCAGTTTACGATCCACCAGGCCATGTTTGGTCGGCAACTGGCCCAGGTAGATGTTCTCTGCCACGGTCATTTCCGGAACCAGATGCAGTTCCTGGTAAATAATCGCCACCCCGGCGTTCAATGCGTCGGTGGTATTGGCAAACTTTACGGCTTGCCCCTGGAGGTGGATCTCCCCTTTGCTTGGGGCGTAATTGCCGCTGAGGATTTTCAGCAGCGTCGATTTCCCGGCGCCGTTTTCCCCCATCAGTGCGTGGATCTGCCCGGCCTGACAGCTGAAACTGATATCATCCAGCGCTTTGACGCCAGGGAAGCTTTTACCGATGCCTTTAAAAGCCAGATAGGGCGTGACGGCAGTCATAGTGCTTTCCTCAATGCTGTGCGATAAATAGCCGCCCGCTTGGTACAGGCGGCACGCCCCTTACATCAGGCCTTTTTTCTGCAGTTCCACCTGGAAGTTGTCGCGGGTGATCAGCACCACGTCGGTCACTTCGGTGAATTTCTCTGGTTCCACGCCTTTCTCTACCCAGTCATGCAGCATCTGAATGCTCTTGTAGCCATGAATATCCGGGCTTGGCAGCAGTGAGCCGTAGAAGCCGGTTGCCTGTTTCTTGGAAAGCTCGCTTACCGCGTCAACGCCGTTGATACCAATGCCGATCACGTTAGGCGCTTTAAAGCCCTGACCTTCGGTGGCACGCACGCCGCCCAATACGGTGTTGTCGTTCATCCCGACGATCAGCCAGTTTTTCACTTCAGGATGCTGCACCAGCATCGAGTTGGCGGCATCAAACGCCCCTGGAATATCGTTGGATTTGGTTGGTACCTTGTAGATCTGCTGTTCTGGGAAACCCGCAGTTTTCAATGCGTCCATCGAGCCACCGGTACGGCGGCGTGCCGTGTCCAGTTCATCGGAGGTGATCGCCATTACGCCGGTCTCTGCCACTTTCCAGCCACGCTTGTTCATCTCTTTCCACAGCTCTGCACCTTGGCGCTCACCTATCTTGGTGGCCGCCATCATCACTAGCGGCACGCTCTCCATCGGCTTGCCTTTGGCATTAACAAACTGGTCGTCAACCGCGATCACTTTCAGGTCGTAGCTGCGTGCCTTGGCGACAATCGCCGAGCCGAGTTTTGGGTCTGGGGTGCAGATAACAAATCCCTTGGCCCCGCTGGCCGCCAGGCTGTCGATGGCATTGAGGGTTTTCTCGCCGTCCGGCACGGCAATCTTGATCACTTCAAACCCCAGGTCTTTACCCGCCTTGTCGGCAAATTTCCATTCGGTCTGGAACCAGGGCTCTTCTGGCTGTTTAACCAAAAAACCCAGTTTCATGGTCTCTGCGATAGCTGAATGTGACATAACCGCCGTCAGACCGATCACTGCCAACGCCTTAGTGAATTTATGCATGGTACTCTCCGCTGTTTTGCTTCCATCGGCAGAAAAATCGGGCCGCCGTGAAAACGTTATCATTATGAGATCCTGTCACGGCAATGGCCTTGCATCTCGCTTATTGCCGTCGACTCAGGTAAGACGCAAACAGTTTTAGCCGGTATTTGTTAGTTAAATGTAGAGCGCTATCACATCCCGAGATAACAGCAGATATGTGCATACATTTAGCAAATTTAACCAAGTGATAACTTTTGACCCCCATCACAAAATCACTGTAGCAAGCAGAAAAGTGCATACTTCCAGCCAATGCTTCCTCACCTGCCTCCCCGTCCCGCTCCTATCGTTAATCTCAACCTAACAAGTAAGGAGTCCGCATCATGACGGCAGGTGCTATTGCCCTGGGATTAGACTTCGGCAGCGATTCAGTGCGGGTACTGGCTGTCGACTGTCAAAACGGTAACGAACTGGATACCGAGGTGGTCTACTACCCTCGCTGGCAGCGTGGTGATTTCTGTAATGCCGCGCAGAACCAGTTCCGCCACCATCCACTCGACTATATCGAAGCCATGGAACAAGCCATCGTCGCCGTGGTGCAGCGCATGAGCCAGGAACAGCGGCAGAGCGTGGTCGGGATTGGGGTAGATTCCACCGGCTCCACTCCCGCCCCGATTGATGAACATGGCGACGTGTTGGCGTTGCGGCCAGAGTTTGCCAGCAATCCCAACGCCATGTTTGTGTTGTGGAAAGACCATACCGCCATCGAGGAGGCGGAGGAAATTAACCAGCTTTGTCGCCGTGGTGATTTCCCCGATTATTCGCGCTATATCGGCGGCGTTTATTCCTCTGAGTGGTTCTGGGCCAAAATCTTGCACGTTTCACGCCAGGACGAGGCGGTACGCCACGCAGCCGCCTCTTGGGTTGAGCTATGCGACTGGGTACCGGCACTGCTTTCTGGCACTACGGCACCGGATCGGTTAAAGCGCGGACGTTGCAGCGTTGGGCATAAAACGCTGTGGCATCCAGACTGGGACGGTTTGCCACCGAAAGCCTTCTTTGCGGCCCTGGATCCGATGCTGGTGGAAGATTTGCCCTATCCACTGTTCAACGGATCCTACACTGCCGATTTGCCGGTAGGGACGCTGAGCAAGGAGTGGGCCACACGGCTTGGGCTATCAGAAAGCGTGGTGCTGTCCGGGGGCGCCTTTGACTGTCATATGGGGGCAGTGGGAGCCGGTGCGCAGCCTTATACGCTGGTGAAGGTGATTGGCACATCGACCTGCGACATTCTGATCGCCGATCGTGAGCGCGTGGGCGATCGCGCCATCAGCGGCATCTGCGGCCAAGTGGACGGCAGCGTGGTGCCGCAAACCATCGGGATGGAGGCCGGGCAATCCGCTTTTGGCGATATGTATGCCTGGTTCAGCCGCCTGCTGAGCTGGCCACTGCGTGAAGCCGCCAAGACGCAGCCGCAACTCCAGACACAGCTGCAACAAATCGAGCATGACATGCTGGCCGCCCTGACCGCCGCCTGGGCCAAAAAACCGTCTCTTGACCATCTGCCAGTGGTATTGGACTGGTTCAATGGCCGCCGCACCCCCTACGCCAACCAACGCCTGAAAGGCGTGATCACCGATCTCAACCTCGGCACCGATGCGCCCACGCTGTTTGGTGGCTTTATCGCCGCAACGGCATTTGGCGCCCGCGCCATCATGGAGTGCTTCGAACAGCAGGACATTCCCGTCGATAACGTGCTGGCTTTGGGCGGTATTGCCCGCAAGTCACCGGTGATTATGCAGGTTTGCGCCGATGTGATGGATCGTCCGCTACAGATTGTCGCCTCCGACCAGTGCTGCGCGTTGGGTGCGGCCATCTTTGCCGCCGTAGCCGCAGGGCATTTCAGCGACGTTCCGCAAGCTCAGCTGCATATGGCTTGTAGTATTGAACGTACTTTGCAGCCCGATCCCGCAAACGTCGCGCGCTACCAACAACTTTATGAACGCTATCAGCAGTGGTGCCAGGCCGCAGAGCCGCGCTTTGCCGCAATCACCAAAAATTAATATGCCGGGGCACCCCCCTCGGCTCAATAAAACCTCTAGATCCAGGAGTTTTTGATGAACATCTTTAAGCAACGTGAAGTGTGGTTCGTGATCGGCAGCCAGCATCTTTATGGCCCCAAAACCCTGCAACAGGTGATGGAAAATGCCGAGCAGGTCGTGAACAGCCTGAACCGCGACGCAGGTTTACCGGTGAAGATGGTGCTAAAACCGCTGGTCACCACGCCGGACGAAATCACCACCGTTTGCCGTGATGCCAACTATCACCAGGACTGTGTCGGCATCATCACCTGGCTGCACACTTTTTCACCGGCCAAAATGTGGATTGCCGGCCTGTCTATTCTCGATAAACCGCTGCTCCAGTTCCATACCCAATTTAATGCTGAGGTTCCGTGGGACAGCATGGATATGGATTTTATGAACCTGAACCAGACCGCCCACGGTGGCCGCGAATTCGGGTTTATCGGTGCCCGTATGCGCCAGCAGCACAGCGTAATCGCGGGCCACTGGCAAGATAAAAATGCCCAGGAACGAATCGCTCAATGGCTGCGTGTTGCCTGTGCCAAACAGGAAAGCCAACAGCTGAAGGTGGCGCGTTTTGGTGACAACATGCGCCAGGTCGCCGTGACCGATGGCGATAAAGTGGCCGCGCAGATCCAGTTTGGTTATTCCGTGGATGCTTATGGCATCGGCGATTTGGTTAGCGTGATCGATGAAGTGAGCAAGGGCGATATCGATGCTCTGATCGAAGAGTACGAAGCCAGCTATGAGCTGAGCGACGTAGCAAAAGTTAACGGGGCCAAACGGCAGAACCTGATTGATGCAGCCGCCATCGAACTGGGCATGAAACGTTTCCTCGAACAGGGCAAGTTCCACGCCTTCACTACCAACTTTGAAACGCTGCACGGCATGAAGCAGTTGCCAGGTTTAGCGGTACAGCGCCTGATGCAGCAAGGTTACGGCTTTGCCGGTGAGGGCGACTGGAAAACCGCGGCCCTGCTGCGCATTATGAAAGTGATGGGCAGCGGCTTAAATGGCGGCACCTCGTTTATGGAGGATTACACCTACAACTTCCAGCCGGGCAACGATTTGGTGGTGGGGTCCCATATGCTGGAAGTCTGCCCTTCCATTGCCAAAGAACAGAAGCCACTGCTGGATATTCAATATCTTGGCATCGGTGGCAAGGCCGACCCGGCCCGCCTGATCTTCTCTACCCCGGCAGGCCCGGCGGTGAATGCCAGCCTGATCGATATGGGCGATCGTTTCCGCCTGCTGGTCAATCAGGTTGATACTATTGAGCAGCCTAAACCATTACCTAAGCTGCCGGTGGCCCGGGCGATCTGGCGCGCTCAGCCTTCCCTGGCTACGGCCGCAGAAGCCTGGATCCTGGCAGGTGGTGCGCACCACACGGTGTTCTCACAGTCACTAAACGCCGACTACCTGCGCCTGTATGCCGAGATGCACAACATCGAATTCCTGCTGATCGACAACGACACCACCCTACCAGCGTTCAAGAACGAAATCCGCTGGAATGAAACCTACTACCAAATCAACCGTCGCTAAACGCTCCCGCAAAAACTGCAACCGGTTTCAGAAACCGGTTGCAAACTCATTTCAACTCGACCTAAACTAGACTCAATATTTAACGTATAGAGAGAATAGTTATGTCTGCTTTCCCGAAAGCGTTCCTCTGGGGCGCGGCTAGCGCGGCGTATCAGGTTGAAGGCGCACACGATGCCGACGGTAAAGGCCCATCCATCTGGGATACCTTCTCCCACCTGCCGGGTACCACTTACCAAGGCACTAACGGCGACGTTGCCGTCGATCACTATCACCGCTTCCGTGAGGACGTGGCGCTGATGGCCGAAATGGGGATGCAGAGCTACCGGTTCTCAATCTCCTGGCCGCGCCTGCTGCCACAGGGCCGGGGCACCATCAATGAGGCCGGGGTCAAATTCTACAGCGATCTGATTGATGCCCTGTTGGAACACAACATTGAACCGATGATCACCCTGTACCACTGGGATCTGCCGCAGGCATTGCAAGATGAAGGCGGTTGGGAAGCACGCAGCACTGCGGAGGCTTTTGAAGAGTATGCCCGCCTGTGTTACCAACGTTACGGCGATCGCGTCAAACTGTGGTCTACCTTCAATGAAACCGTGTGCTTTATCGGCTTCGGTTACATCACCGGCGGCCACCCACCGGGCGTACAGAACCCGGCACGTGCGATCCAGGCCTGTCACCACGTCTTTGTAGCCCACGCTAAAGCGGTAGCCGCATTCCGTACCAGCGGCATTGCCGGCCAAATCGGCTTCGTCAACGTGTTGCAAACCCATACCCCGCTCAGCCAATCAGCGGAAGATCTGGCGGCCTATCAGTTGGCCGAAGGGATCTTTACCCACTGGCTGTACGATCCTGTGCTGAAAGGGGAATATCCGGCTGAACTGCTAGAACAGACTCAGGCGCTGTGGGGCGTGCCGCAATTCGCCCCTGGTGATGAACAACTACTGCGCGACAATATCTGTGACTTTATTGGCCTGAACTATTACAAACGTGAAACCATCGCGGCCAATAATCAAGAGTCACATCTGACCATCAACACCACCGGTGAGAAAGGCAGCGGCCACCAGCAGGGTAACGAATTCGGCTTTAAGGGGCTGTTCAAGTTCGTCCGCAACCCGAACGGCGTGTATACCGATTGGGACTGGGAAATTTATCCGCAGGGCCTCACCGAAGGCATCATGAATATCAAGGCGCGTTACGGCGATATCCCTATCTACATCACCGAGAACGGTCTGGGAGCCAAAGATCCGATTATCGACGGTGAAGTGGTGGATGACGATCGCATCGACTATCTGCGCCAGCACATTGGTGCCATTGAAGACGCTATCAAACAGGGGGCTGACGTACGAGGTTATTATCCATGGTCGTTTATCGATCTGCTGAGCTGGCTCAACGGTTTCCAGAAACAGTACGGCTTTATCTACGTTGACCACAACAAGGATCTGGCACGCCAGCGTAAGAAAAGCTTCTTCTGGTACCAGAAGCTGATCGCCAGCAACGGTGCGGAACGTTAATCACATTCCCATTGTTACTGGACATAATACCGCAACACCCGAGCTTGAGGCAGGTGGGAGTCATTGCAGGTTAGCCGACCGTTGAGCGCAGGGATGCGCGATACGAGCCTCCAGGGATGGATTCACGGCGTGTCGGCGTTCTGTATGACTCTCACCTGTTGCACCATTACCTGCAGCGACCCAACCTGACTAACATTTTTATAGGTTAGGCCAACGAAATCGCCTTCTCCTCGCGCATTGGCACATATTTGAGTAAGCTATGCCGCTTACTTCGTTGGAATACCACTCAGGATCTCGTATGACCCAAGCTGAATATTCGCGCATCGGCGGTTGGCTGCTAGCCCCGATGGCCTATCTGATCGTTACCCTGCTCAGCGCCAGCCTGATGTTGGCCCTGTACGGTATGGCCATTTTTATGCCGGAATCACGCGAGTATCTGAGCACCAATGCTCAGGCTTTCTCCACGCAGTGGTATTTATCGGTGCTCACCACGCTGGTAATGTGGTGCTTTACGCTGTACCTGCTGTGGCTGTTCTGCCAGCGTTCACAACGTTTTCCAAAGCTGTTCCTGGTCTGGCTGCTGATCACCGTGCTATTGGCGATCAAGGCTTTCGCCTTTGCCCCCGTGCCCGATGAACTTGCCGTGCGTAGCCTGCTATGGCCGTTGGTGATGGCCGCCCTGCTGGTGCCCTATTTTAAGCGTTCCCAGCGCGTGAAAGGCACCTTCACCGAGAAGTAACCACGGCAAGGCACGATTTGATCGCCCTGCTGTGTAAATTTTCAACAAAACAGGCAAAAAAGCGCAATACCCTTGCGATTAGTATGTTGTCGTTACGCCGCCGATTACCGATAATAGGCGGCTTTTATTTTTTTAGGCATTGCAATGACCGAATACCTGCTCTTGTTTGTTGGCACCGTACTGGTGAACAACTTTGTCCTGGTGAAATTCCTGGGCCTGTGCCCCTTTATGGGCGTTTCCAAGAAACTGGAAAGTGCCATCGGCATGGGCATGGCGACCACATTCGTGATGACGCTGGCCTCGGTCTGCGCCTGGCTAATCAACAGCTTTATCCTGATCCCGTTGGATCTGGTTTATCTGCGCACGCTGTCCTTTATTCTGGTGATCGCCGTCGTGGTGCAATTCACCGAAATGGTGGTGCGTAAAACCAGCCCGGCTCTATATCGCCTGCTGGGGATTTTCCTGCCGCTGATCACCACCAACTGCGCTGTATTAGGCGTGGCGTTGCTCAACGTCAACCTTGGCTACAACTTCCTGCAGTCTGCGGTTTATGGCTTTAGTGCCGCCGCAGGCTTCTCATTGGTGATGGTGCTGTTTGCCGCCATCCGTGAACGCCTGGCGGTCGCCGATGTGCCCGCGCCGTTTCGTGGTTCCTCTATCGCCTTGATCACCGCTGGCCTGATGTCTCTGGCCTTTATGGGCTTTACCGGGCTGGTGAGATTCTAATGACTGCGTTGTGGATTGCGGTGGCGGCATTAAGCGCCTTGGGATTGCTGTTTGGCCTGGTGCTGGGTTTTGCCGCACGCCGCTTTGAAGTGGAAGAAGATCCGGTTGCCGAACAGATCGACGAAATTCTGCCGCAGAGCCAATGTGGCCAATGCGGTTATCCCGGCTGCCGCCCCTATGCCGAAGCGGTTGCCAATGGCGAGATGATCAACAAATGTGCCCCGGGTGGCGAGCAGGTGATGCTCAAGCTGGCCGAATTACTCAACGTCGAGCCACAACCGCTGGACGGCGGTGCCGCCGTGGCAGAGCCGGTGCGTAAGGTCGCCTTTATTGACGAAGCCAACTGCATCGGCTGCACCAAGTGCATTCAGGCCTGCCCGGTGGACGCCATCGTGGGTGCCACCCGCGCCATGCACACGGTCATTACCGATCTCTGTACCGGCTGTGATCTGTGTGTTGCGCCCTGCCCAACCGATTGTATTGAAATGAAACCGGTCGCCACCACGACCGCCAGCTGGAAGTGGGATATGCAAACCATTCCGGTGCAAGTGATCCCCGTGGAGCAACATGTTTAATCTGTTCGCCGCTTTGAAAAAAGATCGGATTTGGGATTTTGACGGTGGCATTCATCCACCCGAAATGAAGACCCAGTCCAGCGGTGTGCCACTGCGCGTGGCTCCCCTGCCCGACATTTTTATCGTCCCCTTGCAACAGCATCTGGGACCAGAAGGTGAGCTGTGCGTCAAAGCCGGTGACCACGTACTGAAAGGCCAACCACTGACCTTTGGCCGTGGCCGCACCTTGCCGGTACATGCACCAACCTCGGGCACCATCCGCGCCATTGAACCTCACGTTACCGCCCATCCTTCAGGGCTGGCGGAACTGTGCGTGATTATCGATCCCGACGGTGAAGATCGCTGGTGCGAACTGACGCCGGTCGCCGATTACCGCCAACTGGATGCGGCAGAGCTGATCCAACGTATTCATCAGGCCGGGATTGCCGGACTGGGGGGTGCGGGTTTCCCAACGGCCAGTAAGCTGCAAGGTGGCCGTGAAGAGGTGGAAACCCTGATCCTCAACGCTGCCGAATGCGAGCCCTATATCACCGCCGACGACCGGCTGATGCAGGAACAGGCCGCTCAGATTATCGAAGGCACCCAGATCCTGCGCCACCTGTTACAACCCAAAGTGACGTTGATCGGCATCGAAGATAACAAGCCGGAAGCCATCGCCGCGCTGAAAGCCGCTTTGCGCGGGCAGGATGGCATCGCCCTGCGGGTGATCCCCACCAAATACCCTTCCGGTGGTGCCAAGCAGTTAACCAAAATTCTGACGGGCAAAGAAGTGCCTCACGGCAAGCGTTCGTCCACTATCGGCGTGCTGATGCAGAACGTGGGCACCGCCTTTGCCATCAAGCGGGCGATTGTCGATGGCGAGCCGTTGATTGAACGTGTCGTCACCTTAACCGGTGAGGCCATGAGCCGACCAGGCAACGTCTGGGCGCGCCTCGGCACGCCAGTGCAACACCTGCTGGCCTTTGGCGGCTATCAACCTCAATCCCAACAGATGGTGGTAATGGGCGGCCCGCTGATGGGCTTTACGTTGCCAACGTTAGACGTGCCGATCGTCAAAATCAGCAACTGCTTACTGGCCCCGACGGTTGACGAAATGGCCGTACAAGAACCAGAGCAGTCCTGTATCCGCTGTGGCCTGTGCGTTGATGCCTGCCCTGCCGGGCTGTTGCCGCAGCAGCTTTACTGGTTCAGCCGTGGCGAAGAGCACGAGAAGGCGCGTAAGCACAACCTGTTCGACTGTATCGAATGTGGTGCCTGTGCCTACGTCTGCCCCAGCAATATTCCGCTGGTGCAATATTATCGCCAAGAGAAGGCTGAGATTAACGCGTTGGATCAGGAAGCGGCACGTACCGCCGAAGCCAAGGCACGTTATGAAGCCAAGCTGGCCCGTTTAGAACGTGAGAAGCTGGCGCGCGAAGAGCGTCATAAAAAGGCCGCGGTGAAACTGACCGACAGCGATCAAGATGCCGTCCAGGCGGCTTTGGCTCGCGTGCGCAGCAAAAACAGTGAGGCTGCTGGCATTGCTATCAGTGGCCAGGAGCCGGATAACAGCGCTGCCATAGCTGCCCGCGAAGCGCGTAAGGCACAGGCCAGAGAGCGCAAGCTCGAGCGAGCAAGCGAAATGCCTGCGGCGACAGCGGTGCAAGAGGAGGACCCGCGTAAAGCGGCCGTGGCTGCGGCGTTGGCTCGAGTCAAAGCCAAGAAAGCGGCGCAGGCACAAGACGCAGAGAGCGTGGCGGAAACGGTAGCTTCAGAGGATCCTCGTAAGGCTGCAGTAGCGGCAGCATTAGCCCGCGTGAAGGCGAAAAAGGCGGCGCAGCAAGCCGAGCTTTCACCACCGCAAGTAGACGAGGAACCTATCCCTACGGCTGAGCCGGAGGATCCACGCAAGGCTGCCGTTGCTGCCGCGCTGGCCCGAGTCAAAGCCAAAAAAGCGGCGCAGCAAGCTGAGCGTTCTCAACCACTAGTTGACGAGGAACCTATCCCAACGGCTGAACCGGAGGATCAACGCAAGGCTGCCGTTGCCGCAGCATTGGCCCGAGTCAAAGCTAAAAAGGCCGCACAACAGCTAGCTACGGTAGATAAAGAGTAAGCGGTATGGGGGTCTTGCCGAACGTAAGGCCCCACTTAATCGATAGAAATCAGGTAGGTGTAATTGACATCGATCTGCCGCAGTTTGGCATCCTGATTCCACGCTTTAGCTTCGATTATCTCCATCTCAACACTTCCGCGTACTTCATTGCGCAGCCCTGGCATCACGTGCGAGATCAGGTAAGAGATAAATTTCACGCACTCTTTGGCCGTCCCCTGATGGGTAATCGCGATGTACTCGCGCGCTGGCAAGCGAATATCTTCAATCTTGTGGCCAGAAAGGATGTCCTTCTTGAATTCCGGCTCCACCGCCATAGTATGCGTGACTGAACACTCGCCTTCGCCACGCTCATTGGCAGAATGGATGCTGTAAACCTTGTGGCACTCCATATTCAGCCCTTTGAAGAAGTCATTAAAGATTTCCCCCTTCATGGCGATACAGGAAGAAATAGCCATCTCTTGGGCAGTATCAAATTCCATCTCACGCATAAAACCGACCAGGTGCGTATCAGGTAACGTCAGCCGTTGTATCTCCGGATAAAAACCTGCCTCATACACGGCTTCGAAGTCGAAGCGCGGCATCAGGCTCTTCACGTCCCATTTTTCCATGGTACGGTAGCGGTTTGGCGTAATGCCAAAACGTTGCTTAAACATCCGGGTAAAGGTCTGCTGTGAATCAAAGCCCAACTCATCGGAGATATCGATAATCGTACGGTTGCTGATACGCAGCGCGACCGCCGCACGGGTAAGAATGCGTGAGCGAATATAGGTGGCGAGCTGGATACCGGTGATTCGCTTGAACTTGCGCTGCAGGTGCCACTTGGAGTAGCCGGAGATACGCGCAACTTCATCCAGATTTGGCCGAGTCTCCAGATGAATTTCGACCCATTCAATCAGTTCTTCAATAAATAAAATATCTTCATTAGTCATTATTAATTGTTCGCTACTTCAAAAATGCTCAGGATAGTAACCTACGTTAATTATATGAAAGTTGTTATTCCGTGCGCCAAGCAGTCCAAAAATAGCAGCTCGATCATCAGTATGACAACCCATACTGCACGTTTTACACCCAGCCTGGCTTTTTCTCACCGCAAAAGCTGAATATCCTTATGATTAGCACGTATTACCCGGCATATGATTGAGGTAGAATGCAGCGCTGTAATTTCCCCCGGTGCCCGCACCGTGAATGCACTGATTAACATGGCAAAGAAATGGTAGTTATTCTATGAAGTTCAGGCCGGTACAACAGGCAGCCCCCAAGGGCTTACACATCGCCAGCTCTCCGTTTACCCATAACCAGCAAAGCACCAGCCGCATCATGCTTTGGGTGATGCTGGCCTGCATTCCCGGCATGGCAGCACAGCTATGGTTCTTTGGCTATGGCAACCTTGTTCAGACCGCGCTGGCCATGGTGACCGCCCTCGGGTCCGAGGCCGCCATTCTTGCGCTACGTAAACAGCCAGTCAAGGCTCGGCTGGCAGATAATTCCGCCCTGCTCACTGCGCTGTTGCTGGGCATTAGCCTGCCACCTCTAGCTCCCTGGTGGATGATCGTTATCGGCACCTTTTTCGCCATTGTGATCGCCAAACAGCTATACGGCGGACTTGGGCAAAACCCTTTCAATCCGGCCATGGTGGGTTACGTGGTGCTGTTAATCTCCTTCCCGGTACAGATGACCAGTTGGTTACCGCCGGAAGAGCTGCGCGCAACCGCCCTGACCCTGCCAGATACCCTGCTAGCTATTTTCAGCGGCCACACTGCCCAGGGGGCCACTCTGCACGAATTGCAGATAGGCGTCGATGGCATCAGCCAGGCCACGCCATTAGACGGTTTTAAAACCGGCCTACGCAGCGGCCACTCGGTCGAGCAAGTGCTCCAGCAACCGCTGTTCGGTGGCACCCTGGCCGGTATCGGCTGGCAGTGGATTAACCTGGGCTTCCTGCTCGGCGGCCTGTTTATGCTGGGCCGTAAGCTGATCCACTGGCAAATCCCGTTCAGCATGTTGGCCGTCATTGCCTTGTGCTCAGGATTGGCCTGGACGTTGGATCCGGCCCATCAGGCTTCCCCGTTGATCCATCTGTTTTCCGGGGCCACTATGCTCGGGGCTTTCTTTATTGCCACCGACCCGGTCAGTGCCTCTACTACGCCCAAAGGTCGGCTGATATACGGCGGCCTGGTTGGCTTGCTGGTCTGGCTGATCCGCGTGTATGGCGGTTATCCCGACGGGGTAGCCTTTGCCGTACTGCTGGCCAACATTACCGTACCGTTGATCGATCACTACACGCAGCCACGCGTGTATGGCCACCGTTGAGGAGTCATTATGCTTAATTCCATGAGAAAGCATGGCACCACACTGGCCGTGTTTGCCGCGGTCACCACCGGCCTGACCGCCGTGGTGTACCAGTTAACCAAAACCACCATTGCACATCAGGCGGCGTTGCAACAAAAAGCGTTGCTGGACCAGGTCGTCCCGCCGGAACATTATGACAATGATATGCAGAGCGAATGCCTGCTAGTCAGCGATCCGGCTTTAGGCAATGGCGCGCCGCACCATCTGTATCTGGCCCGCAAAAATGGTCAACTGGTGGCAGCCGCGTTGGAAACGACCGCGCCAGACGGTTATTCTGGGGCGATCCAACTGCTGGTCGGGGCCGATTTTAACGGCACGGTATTGGGAACCCGCGTAATAGAACATCACGAAACGCCTGGGCTGGGCGACAAAATCGAATTACGTATCACCGACTGGATCACCTTCTTCAGCGGTAAAAAGATCGACGGCCCGGATGATAAACGTTGGGCAGTGAAGAAAGACGGCGGCATGTTTGATCAGTTCACTGGGGCCACCATCACCCCGCGAGCGGTGGTCAACGCCGTGCGTCGTACAGCGTTGTTTATGGAGACGCTGCCGCCTAAACTGGATACTTTGCCTGCCTGCGGAGCCAGCGAATGAGTGAAGCCAAAGAGTTAATCGTACAGGGGTTGTGGAAAAACAACTCTGCGTTAGTGCAATTATTGGGGCTGTGTCCGCTGCTGGCGGTAACGTCAACTGCCACCAACGCCTTGGGGCTTGGACTGGCTACCACACTGGTGCTGACCATTACCAACGGTTCCATCTCCGCCCTGCGCCGTTGGATCCCGAGCGAGGTCCGCATTCCGATTTATGTGATGATCATTGCCGCCGCAGTGAGTATCGTGCAGATGCTGATCAACGCCTACGCTTTCGGCCTGTATCAGTCGTTAGGGATTTTTATCCCGCTGATCGTCACCAACTGCATCGTGGTGGGCCGGGCTGAAGCAGTAGCGGCGCGAAAACCGGTAGGACTGGCATTGATCGACGGTATGGCTATCGGCCTTGGTGCCACCAGTGCCATGTTTGTGCTGGGCTCGCTACGCGAGCTGATTGGTAACGGTACGCTATTTGATGGCGCTGACCTGCTGCTAGGCAGTTGGGCCAAGGTGTTGCGCATTGAGATTGTCCATTTCGACACCCCTTTCCTGCTGGCCATGCTGCCACCAGGTGCCTTTATCGGTCTGGGCTTGATGCTGGCAACCAAATATCTGATTGATGAAAAAATGAAGGCGCGTAAAGCCAAGGCCTTGGCAGTTGAAGCTAACATGGAACAGGGACACGCAGAGAAAGCGCTATGAATAAAGAGAAACGCCTGGAGATCCTGACCCGCTTGCGGGATAACGACCCGCATCCGACCACCGAGCTGGTGTATACCACACCTTTTGAGCTGTTGATTTCCGTGCTGCTCTCCGCTCAGGCAACCGACGTCAGCGTTAACAAGGCCACGGCCAAGCTCTACCCGGTTGCCAACACGCCAGCGGCCTTGCTGGCGTTAGGGGTAGACGGCGTCAAAGAATACATCAAAACCATCGGCCTGTTTAACAGCAAAGCCGAGAACGTGATCAAAACCTGCCGTATTCTGTTGGAAAAGCATGACGGTGAAGTGCCGGAAGATCGCGCAGCACTCGAAGCCCTGCCCGGCGTGGGGCGTAAAACGGCCAATGTAGTGTTGAACACGGCCTTCGGTTGGCCGACCATTGCCGTTGATACCCATATCTTCCGCGTCTGTAACCGCACCCACTTCGCCCCAGGGAAAAACGTGGAGCAGGTAGAGGAAAAGCTGCTGAAAGTGGTTCCCGCCGAGTTTAAAGTCGACTGCCATCACTGGTTTATCCTGCATGGTCGCTATACCTGTATCGCCCGTAAACCGCGCTGCGGTTCATGCATTATCGAAGACCTGTGCGAGTTTAAAGAGAAGGTCTATCCGCTTGATTGAAAGTACCGGGCACGGCGATCCGTGTCCGCGACTCTTCCCTCCGGTTTTTTATCAAAAATGTGACATCGGGCAGCATTAACCTTGGTGGAATCCGGGATTACCCTACAAACTCGCTGTTTCAGATATTTTCAACCGTAAAATTAGTCAAAAATTGTGGTTAACCTCACGTCTTGACGATCACATCTCATTTACAAACCTCACTACCGATCTGTCCATTTTCAGAAATTTTGCATAACCCAATTTATGCACAACAAACCAAGGCCTAATCAATCATGAGCATTGGTATGGACTGGATATGGCTTAAATAGCAGAAGATATAACTAAATTAATTCAGGATAGCTTTTAATCAAAACAAAAACTCGGCAAATTTAAAAATGGCAAACGTTAATACTGCATAACATTTGCAACATAGTTGCATAGCGCTGCCTATGTTATATGTAACAGAACATGTCAAAAAGCTTGCCACGTTGACAAAGATAGTGAACATTAACCGCCGGCATTCATCCTATAACAATGCAGAAGTGTGCAGCCCTGCATCACATTCTGCTATTTCCCGTCCTGACAATACGGGTAGTGAAAAAACCAGAGGTACCAGTGTCAACTGCAAACAACAATTCTTCGGAAAACATTAGCCTTAACGCGTTTAAGCAACCTAAGGCCTTCTACCTGATCTTCTCGATTGAACTCTGGGAACGTTTCGGCTACTACGGTCTGCAAGGCATCATGGCAGTCTATCTGGTCAAGATGCTTGGCCTGAGTGAAGCCGACTCGATTACGCTGTTCTCCTCATTCAGTGCGCTGGTGTACGGTTTCGTGGCCATTGGTGGCTGGCTGGGGGATAAAGTTCTTGGCTCCAAGCGTGTGATCGTCTTGGGGGCCATAGTGCTGGCCGCCGGTTACGCCATGGTGGCCTATTCTGGTCATGATATCTTCTGGGTTTATCTGGGGATGGCCACCATCGCCGTGGGTAGCGGTCTGTTTAAAGCCAACCCTTCTTCCCTGCTGTCTACCTGCTATGAGAAAGACGATCCGCGTTTGGACGGTGCATTTACCATGTACTATATGTCCGTCAACATCGGTTCATTCTTCTCCATGCTGGCAACCCCGTGGCTTGCGGCCAAATATGGCTGGAGCGTCGCCTTCTCACTGAGCGTGGTGGGGATGTTGATCACCCTGGTCAACTTTATGATGTGCCACGGCTGGGTTAAACAATACGGTTCAAAACCTGACTTTAAGCCCCTGCAGGTCAAAAAACTGCTGATGGTGATCGTTGGTGTGGTAGCACTGATCGCGGTTTCCAGCTGGTTGCTGCACAACCAGATTATCGCGCGCTGGGCACTGGCTATCATCTCTGTGGGTATCGTCATCGTGTTCGCCAAGGAAACCTTCGCCTTGCACGGCGCAGCACGTCGTAAAATGATCGTGGCCTTCCTGCTGATGCTCGAAGCGGTGGTGTTCTTCGTGTTGTACAGCCAGATGCCAACCTCACTGAACTTCTTTGCTATCCACAACGTTGAGCACAATATTCTGGGGATCGCGTTTGAACCGGAGCAGTATCAGGCACTGAACCCGTTCTGGATCATGATGGCCAGCCCTATTCTCGCTGCGCTGTATAACAAGATGGGCGATCGTCTGCCGATGCCGCACAAGTTTGCCTTCGGCATGATCCTGTGCTCCGGGGCGTTCCTGGTGCTGCCGTGGGGCGCAAGCTTCGCCAACGACCAGGGCATCGTGTCCGTTAACTGGCTAATCTTGAGCTATGCGCTGCAGAGTATCGGTGAGCTGATGATCTCTGGTCTGGGCCTGGCTATGGTGGCTCAGTTGGTGCCACAGCGCCTGATGGGCTTTATCATGGGCTCCTGGTTCCTGACCACCGCCGCCGCCGCGCTGATCGCCGGTAAGGTCGCGGGTCTGACCGCCGTCCCAAGCGACATTAACGATGCGCATGCTTCTTTGGCTATCTATAGCCACGTGTTTATGCAGATTGGTATCGCCACGGCGGTGATCGCCGTGCTGATGATGCTGACCGCACCGAAGCTGTACCGCATGACGCTGGATACCGCAGAAGATACGGCAGCCAAAGCGAAAGCTGCAGCTCTCTAATCTCTGCTGTAACCTGACCTCAAAAACGCCGGAGCCTAGCTTCGGCGTTTTTTTATGGTGCACAGAAAAATTGCGAAACGCTTCGCTATCTGAACAATCGAGTGCATTCAACAGCATGGGTATTAAGTAGACTGCAGGTGGGTGCTCTGGATCTTTCCGTCTGGAGCATTTGGTAAAGGATGGAAAGAGAAAAGCCCCGGACCGATTTACATCAATCCGAGGCCGATCTCACTCCTAAGCAAGGTGAGGTTAGCCTCTTAAAATCCCAAAATCAAGGGACAAGGAGGTTAAGAATGCCGCAAAAACTGCTGGTTTTATGCCTGATCGTTATCTGTGTGACGCTGATCGCATTCACCTGGATAACACGTGATTCGCTGTGTGAGTTACGTGTCAGGCAAGGAACAACGGAAATTGCCGCCATTCTGTCTTGCCTGAAACAGCGGTAATGCGATCCCACGGATGGGGTGCGCCCCGTCCGTAACTTGCTGGGAGACGTTCCGTGAGCACCCTTTTTTGCACATCAAAATTCACGGCTACGATTAAATCCGTGGGTAATGGATCAAGTCGTGAATGCGTACCGGCTCTACGCTGGCATTATGATACGCATGTGGGCAATCCGCCTGGAAACGCATGGCTTCGCCGCTGGCAAGGCTGTACCACTCGCCATTAATCGCCAGTTCCAGTTGGCCACTAATGACAATGACATGTTCAATCACGCCCGGCTCATGAGCCGAGGATTCACTGAGCGCGCCAGGAGCCAAGTCGATCACAAACATATCAAAACCCAGTTGGCGGTCGAATGGGAACAGAGGCACCACACGCATGTCGGCATTGTCTTGATTGAAGATTGGCAACTCGCCATAACGATGCAGCATAGCCGCCGGTTGCAGCGGCGCCGTTTCCAGAAAGGCAGAGAAAGCCACGTTAAACCCGGTAGCAATTTTCCATAAGGTCGCCACCGTTGGGCTGGACTCACCCCGTTCGATCTGCCCCAGCATAGCCTTGCTGACGCCCGTATTTTCGGCAGCCTGATTAAGGCTCCAACCGCGTTGCGTACGTAATGACTTCAGCGTTTGCGCCAAATGGCTGGCAAGATCCTGCATAGCGGTTCTCCTGATAAACCTGCGGCGATTATAGCCCCTTGTGCGCTATAACGCACGATGCTATGCTCCGTCAATTCGTACGTTATAACGCACACTGACTCGGGAGCGGTTATGCGTCCTGCACTCTCATTACGTGATATCTCCTTTTCTGCCATCGTTGCCGGTTTTGTCGCCGTGCTGGTCGGCTATACCAGTTCTGCAGCGATTATCTTCCAGGCCGCTGCTGCCGCAGGGGCTAGCCCGATACAAATTGGCGGCTGGCTGAGCATGCTTGGTCTAGGTATGGGTATCACTTCGTTGGGGCTCTCACTCTATTACCGTACGCCAATCCTCACCGCCTGGTCCACGCCTGGTGCCGCGTTACTGGTCACCAGCTTGCCTGGAACCCCGCTCAATGAGGCCATCGGGGTATTTATTTTTGCCAGCGGGCTAATCCTGCTGTGTGGTGTCACCGGCCTGTTTGCCAGGTTGATGAATCATATCCCGCAGGCCATATCGGCAGCGATGCTGGCCGGCATATTGCTCCGCTTCGGGTTAGATGCCTTTGCTTCCTTGCAGATCAATTTTTCACTCAGCGCCGGCATGTGCCTGGTGTATCTGTTCACCCGCCGCTATCTGCCACGTTACGGGATCGTTCTGACGTTGCTGGCCGGGCTGATCATCGCGGCGTTACAGGGTAACATTCATTTCACCCAACGAACGCTGTCCTTCGCCAAGCCGGAATTTATCGCTCCGCACTTCACGCTGTCGACGTTGCTGGGCATAGGTATTCCTTTCTTTGTCGTGACGATGGCCTCGCAGAACGCGCCAGGCATCGCCACTCTCAAGGCCGGCGGATATGACGTTCCCACTTCCCCCTTAATTAGTTGGACTGCCCTGACGGCTCTGGTGCTGGCCCCCTTTGGCGGCTTCACGGTGTGTATTGCCGCCATCACCGCCGCCATCTGCATGGGGCCGGACGTACATCCCGATCCCAAGCGCCGTTATATGGCTGCCGTGGCCGCCGGCGGCTTTTATCTGTTAGCTGGGGTGTTCGGCGGTACCATTGGCATGCTGTTCAGCGCGCTGCCGGTAACCTTGATCCATACCATCGCCGGGCTGGCGTTATTAGGCACCATTGCCGGTAGTTTGCAACGCGCGCTCCAGGATGATAAACAGCGGGACGCTGCGGTGATCACTTTTCTGATCACCGCTTCCGGGCTGACGTTGTTAAACGTGGGGGCTGCCTTCTGGGGACTGATTGGCGGTGTACTGGCTTACGCTATTTTCTCATTACCACGGCGCAAAATGCCTTGAATCCCGCTATTGGCTCTCAACGATTGGCAGGATAAATCCGCTATCACCCTGCGGCAGCGCGATACCCAAGGCACGCGCTGCCAGTTCTGCTACACGAAAATCGATATCCGCTGGCTCACCATCTTCCAAAAACCAGGCCGCGGAAAGCCCCGCCCAGGCCAGGATCCACTGCAGCAGACGGTAACGTTCCAAACCAGCCAAGGAGCAAACCTGGTCAACGCGACGATGGAAGATATCGGGATCGGTGGCGACACCGTAATTGGGGTTGCAGAAGATATTGGCGTAATCAAATCCACGCTCGCCATACAGACGCTTGGGATCGATCACTAGCCAGCCGCGTTCGGCAAAATCCAGCACGTTGTCATGGTGAATATCCCCATGCAACACCCCTTGATCCCTTGGGCTGGTCAACAGTTCTGCCGCAGCGGTAGCACTCAGACGCAACATACCACCATGAGCCTGTGCTGCGGGCCATAAGGCGTTAAACCACTGATGCAAGGGGATCAGTTCGGGATAAGGCTCATCTCGCGGCGCATGCAATTGGGCAATAACCTGGCACAGAATAGCGGTTGCCCGTTGGTCTTCACCGTTGCGTACCAGTTGTGCCAATGACAAAGGCCCCATAGCCCTTTCCAGCAAAATGCCGTCATCATGCCAGGCCAGCACCCGCGCAGCACCTTCTCCACGCCACCAGCACATCAGCAGGCCGCCAAATTTTTCTTCCTGTTCGCGGGCAATTTTCAACATTGCGGGCATCATTTGATAGCGTACCGGCATCAACAGGCTGCTGTGGGTTTCAAACGCTGGCCCGTCTGGCTCAAGTTGCCAACGTTGCAGATAAGGAATAAATGCCTGGTTGATCACCCTTATGCACCCTTATTGCGTGAACGACTGCCTGGGATGATAGTATTACCAGGCAGCATCCTGCAAAACTTTCGGCTGCACGCGCTGATGAGTGCGTGCTCTTGGTCATCTCGTGGGGTCATCATGTCATTAAAACGCACCAACTATGCAAAATTACCTAAGCCGGGTGGGCCCTATGTGCACGCGGTACGCCACGCCGATACGCTGTACGTCTCTGGCCTGACCGCCTTTGCCACCGAAGCCCAGGGGCAAGCGGTACAAGACCAGGCTCGCGCCATACTGGAACAACTTGCGGCCGTGGCTGCCAGTGAGGGCACCAATCTTAAATCACTGATCAAGATCACCGTTTTTCTGACCGAAATAGCCGACTTGGCCGCCATTCGTGACGTCCTGTTCGACTATCTGGACGGTGCACTCCCTGCCAGTTCTCTGGTTGCCGTCAGCGCCCTGTTTTCGCCCGATTTGAACGTCGAGATCGAAGCCATTTTGGCACTGTAAATCAGGGGGCGCTATAACGCGCCCTCATCCAGTTCACAAGGCCCAATCTTGAACCAGGCCTTGGCGATCTTCCCTTGCTCAATCTCATAGATGGCAATAACGTCCATCTTCCCGCGTCCCTGCGGAAAATTGCGCGTGACCACCTCTTGGTCTATGACCAAATTCTCAACCACCATACGTTTGATACGCTCACCGTAAAGGCTTGGCTCTTGGAAGCGGGCAAGATGACGCTCACGAATTTCACCTTTACCACGGGCAAGCAGCGTATCCGGATGCTGATAATACAGCGCATCGTCTGCCCAACAGGCCATAAAGGCGTCGATATCACGGGCATTGTAGGCATCAAGCTGCTGTTGCACGATCTCTTCTGGGCGTACTGTTTTGCTGTTCATCGTAATCCCCTGCATAACGTTGAGTCCGAGGTTAAAGCTCGACGATTTTATCAACCTGATGGTGAAACACGTAAGGATCGGAGATCAGCGCGAAGGCTTCATCATCCGGATAAGTGACCGCAACTTGATAGGCTTCACCGGCAAAACATTTGATGGCCTCCAGCGAGGTCCAATAAGTTGCCAGAAAGAAATGCGCATAGTCTCCCTGCACCTCTTGCCTGACAAAAGCCCCACGGTTGCCCGCAATCGCTTTAGCATGCTTGACGCCTGTGACATGCAAATGATCGGCAAATCCTTGCCGATGTTGTAGCGGCACGCAGCCGTGCCAGGTTCTGACAATCATCGCCACCCACTGAATATAAAACCGGAAATAGTGAATAAATAACCTATCATGTTTTTAGCCGATTTCAATCCGTCAACGCGTGATTTTTAAACCGATGCAGAAAGTAACATGACAGCCCTTATCCGCTATGACGCTGTCGGGAATAATCTGCTAATTTAGCAACTGGACTGATTGATGATGAGTGACTATGCAGCAAAAGCCGGTTTTGCACGAAGCCAGACAGTTGAAACGCCTTAACGCCGCAACGCGGCGGCAGTCGCACATGTATAAGTGGATTGCCCTGGTGGCGGCGCTGGATGCATTGTTGGTGTTTTATTATGACCGGGATATGCGTAATGTTTCATTTTCAACCCTGGTGGCCCTGG
Source organism: Serratia sp. JSRIV006 (assembly GCF_019968685.1). Lineage (NCBI taxonomy): Bacteria > Pseudomonadati > Pseudomonadota > Gammaproteobacteria > Enterobacterales > Yersiniaceae > Serratia > Serratia sp. JSRIV006. The sequence continues at coordinate 2,682,146 of NZ_CP074137.1, read as the reverse complement.
TTTGCGGCTATCTGTGGATCCGCGATCGCAATAAAGCACGCGGCTATCGGCGTGAGTACGACGACAAATACGGCAACTCTCGCCACGAGTAATCCCTCCTCACTTCCAGCCTATTGATAAGGATCGATTTGTGCATTCTCCAACTGTCTCCCCAGAGCTGCTACAACCCTTCACTCCGTTTCAGGCATTAGCCCAAGAGCTACTACCTCTGACGCTAGAGGGCGATGATGGCTCGCATGATGTGGCCCACCTGCACCGCGTTTGGAAAAATAGCCGCCAAATCAGTCAGGATGAAGGAGGAGACCAGCAAATTCTGTGTGCCGCCGTGTTGCTGCATGACTGCGTTGCGGTAGAGAAAAACTCTCCTCAGCGCCACCTGGCCTCACGCATGGCGGCAGAAAAAGCCAGCATCGCGCTGGCAAGCCTTGGTTGGTCTGTTGGCGATATCAGCAAGACTGCTCACGCGATCGAAGCCCACAGCTTTTCTGCCGCTATTCCCCCGCAAACGCTGGAGGCCAAAATCCTGCAGGATGCCGACAGACTGGATGCGATTGGCATGATCGGCGTTGCCCGCTGTTTCTACATCGGTGGCCGCATGCGTAGCGCCTTATACGATGCCGCCGACCCGCTGGCGCAACAGCGCCAGTATGATGACAAGCGATTCACTCTGGATCACTTCGAAACCAAGCTGTTCAAACTACAGGAAGGGTTTCAGACTGAGGCAGGCCGAAGGATGGCGGCATTACGCACGCAACGCATGCGCCGCTTTCTCAGCGAACTGCTGGAAGAAGTTTGATAACTACAGAGCAATATCTTTGCCATAAATGCTGTACACTGAAAGTCAACTTCACAACACAGGTTGCCAAAATGAAGAGACTAACGCTGAAAGAGATGACAGAAAGCGAACAACGTGAAGTAAAGACCGATCTGGACAGAGCAAGCAAAAACCTCGAGCGCCAGTTAACCAACTCCGAACATAATAAAATTAAAGACGAAGCCATCGATCGCATTATGGCCGCACGTGAAAAGATTGCCAAAGCGACCCGCGCAGAACGCAAAGCCAACCGGGCACAGCCAACAGGTGCCACCTTCAGTTGGACTGCTTCCATCAGCACGCGCCCACATCGTTGATCACAGACCCCGTTTCGGCGGGGTCTCTGTTTGATAAGCCAGATTCATCTACGCCCTGCCATTATTAATATCCCTATTATCATCCGGTTATCCATTGACAGTTAACCGTGACCTGTCCACTATCGGGGGACATTCACAGGTTATGAGATCGCCATGTCCCCTTTCATCCAACAGGCCACACCGCAGCAAACCGCGTTGACCGTGGGTGAAGCTTTGGCGTTTACTTCGAAGAAACAGCCGCTCATTTGACCGGGGCGCGCTGTCCCGTCAGATGAGCTGACTGGATGGTGTGCAACGCGATACCCCTCTCTGGTTTTTTCATCTGACTCCTAGTCGGTCACGCAGCAGGAGTTTTACATGGCTTCATTTTCCGGTATTTGGGTAGCACTGGTTACCCCATTCAATCATGACGACGTTGATTTCCCGGCAGTCAAAAGGCTGGCTCAGCATCTGATCGCCAAAGGCGTCGCTGGCGTGGTGGTCTGCGGTTCGACCGGCGAAGCCGCGGCCCTGAGCAAAGAAGAACAGTTGGCGGTGCTGGATGCCGTTCTCGAAGTGGTGCCAGCCCGCCAGGTGATCATGGGCCTTTCCGGTAATAACATGGCTAGCACCTTGCAGATGCAGCAGGCCATCAACCAGCGCGATATCGCCGGTGTGCTGATCCCCGCGCCATACTATATTCGCCCTTCGCAGGCGGGCCTGGTGGAGTATTTTACCCGCCTTGCCGATGCCTCTCGCGTGCCGGTGATTTTGTATAATGTGCCTTATCGCACCGGAGCAACCTTTGAGCTGGCAACGCTGCGGCAACTCGCCCGTCACCCGCAAATCAAGGCGATCAAAGATTGTGGCGGCTGCCCTGAGGCCACCATGGCGCTGATCCACGACGGCGAGATCGACGTGCTGACCGGCGAAGACCATCTGATCCTGACCACGCTATGTCTGGGGGGCAGTGGCGCAATTTCCGCTGCGGCACACCTGCACCCGGAACGCTTTGTTGCTCTGGTGGAACAAGTCGCGCAAGGGGATCTGGCCGCCGCACGCAGCAATTTCTATACCCTGCTGCCGATGATCCAGCAGATGTTCAGCTACCCGAACCCAGGCCCGGTTAAAGCGGCACTGTCGCAGCAGGGGCTGATAAAAAACGAGCTTCGTTCCCCAATGCAAACCGCACCACAGGCGTTGCAGCAGCAAATCGCCGATTTACTGGCGCAGTTGCAACCTCTCGCCCTGGCGGAGTAATAAAATATTGTTCGCAAAACCGCTGTAATTTTTCCGGCCTAGGACTAGGATGGGAAGTTAAACCTGCCTGTCCTTCATCACCATCAAGGAGTTTTCGATGAAATTGTTCTATAAAGCTGGCGCCTGTTCCCTGTCCCCTCACATCGTATTACGTGAGGCCGGGTTGGATTTCACCGCAGAGAAAGTCGATTTAGCTCACAAGAAAACCGAAAGTGGTGCCGACTATCTGGCGATCAACCCGAAGGGGCAAGTCCCGGCGTTGGTACTTGACGATGGCAGCCTGCTGACCGAGGGCGTGGCGATTGTGCAATACCTGGCGGATCGCGTACCGGATCGTAACCTGATCCCGGCCGCTGGCACGCTTTCTCGCTATCATGCGATCGAATGGCTGAACTACGTGGCTACCGAGTTGCACAAAGGCTTCAGCCCGCTGTTTAACCCGAAGACGCCGGACGAATACAAAGCGATTGCCCGCGATAAGCTGGCTAGCCAGTTCAGCTACCTGGATTCAGTGCTGGAGAAGCAGCATTACCTGTTGGGCCAGCGTTTCAGCGTGGCGGACGCGTATCTGTTCACCGTGTTGCGTTGGGCGAAGGCGTTACAGTTTGATCTCACGAAGCACGCACACCTGACGGCTTATTTCGATCGCGTAGCGGCTCGCCCGGCAGTGGCAGCCACGTTGAGTGCCGAAGGTCTATAAAGCCTGAATAAAAGAAAGGGGCCACATTGGGCCCCTTGTCAGTATCAAAACAGATTATTTCCAGTCAACCAGGCAGTAATGCTTTTTGCCACGACGCAGCAGCGTGTAACGGCCAAACAGGCGATCGCTGTCGGTAAACAGATATTCAGGGTTGGACTGCTTCTCACCGTTGATGGTCACCGCGTTGGAACCGATCATGGTGCGAGCCTGCCCGCGAGAAGGAACCAGCTCTGCATTCACCAACGCCTGTTGCAGATCCGCATCATTCTCCAGCTTGATGGTTGGCATGCCATCCTGAGCCAACTGCGCAAAGTCCGCCTCAGTCATTTCGTGCAGAGCACCAGAGAACAGGCTCTGGGTGATACGTTTCGCCGCGGCCAACCCCTCAGCGCCATGCACCATACCGGTCACTTCTTCTGCCAGCACATACTGGGCGCGCGGTGCTTTGCCGCTGTTCTTGTCTTCTTCTTCCAGCGCATTAATCTCTTCAATGCTCAGGAAGGTGAAGAACTTCAGGAAGCGATAAACGTCCGCATCCGCGGTGTTGATCCAGAACTGGTAGAATTTGTACGGACTGGTTTTTTCCGGAGCCAGCCATACTGCGCCGCCTTCGGTTTTGCCAAACTTGGTACCGTCTGACTTGGTGATCAATGGCACCGTCAGGCCGAACACCTGTTTCTGGTGCATACGGCGAGTCAGGTCGATACCCGAGGTGATGTTGCCCCACTGGTCGGAACCACCGATCTGCAGCTCCACCTGATGGCGGTTATACAGCTCGGAGAAATCGAACCCCTGCAGCAGGTTGTAGGAAAACTCGGTGAAGGAGATCCCGGAGTCATCACGGTTCAGGCGCTGCTTGACCGCTTCCTTGTTGATCATCTGGTTTACTGAGAAGTGTTTACCGATGTCACGCAGGAAGGTCAGCACGTTCATGCCGCCAAACCAATCGTAGTTGTTGGCCGCAATGGCGCTGTTGCTGCCACAGTCGAAATCGAGGAACGGAGAAACCTGCTTGCGGATTTTCTCGACCCATTCGTTGACCGTTTCCGTGGTGTTGAGTTTGCGTTCGGCGGCTTTAAAGCTTGGGTCGCCGATCATACCGGTCGCGCCACCTACCAACGCTACCGGCGTATGGCCGGCCAGTTGGAAACGCTTCAGGCACAGCAGAGGCACCAGATGGCCCAAATGCAAGCTGTCAGCGGTCGGATCGAAGCCGCAATACAGTGCAATTGGCCCTTGCGCCAGTCGCTCTGCTAACGCTTCCTCGTCCGTCACTTGAGCCACCAGGCCCCGCTCTTGCAGTTGTTGAATCAGGTTGATGCTAGCCATCAATTTCTCCATGTATAAACGAATGCACCTTTGCCGGTACACGGCCTTCGCCCATTGGCGAAAATCACAAAATTCGGGGTAGCGCATAGAATAAAGCGCCAGCGGCATCAGTGCCAGCGCTTAAGGGGGATTTTCCGTCTATCAGGGTGCCAGTCGGTCAATTTTCCAGTCATTTCCCTCGCGTTGATACAGGAAACGGTCATGCAAGCGGTGCGCGCCCCCTTGCCAGAATTCAACGGAGTCGAATCTGACGCGGAAACCGCCCCAGAAACTGGGCAATGGCACTTCTCCTTGCTGGAACTTTTGCTTCAGTTCGAGGAACTTGCTTTCGAGGATGCCACGGGCAGAAATGCGCGTTGACTGTTGCGATACCCAAGCGCCTATCTGGCTGTCTTTGGGCCGACTGTTGAAATACTTCATCACTTCCAGCGTCGATAGCCGCTCGGCCTTGCCGAGGAAGATCACCTGGCGATCCAGCATATGCCACGGGAACAGCAGGCTGATATGCGGGTTTTGCGCCAGCTGCTGCGCTTTGCGGCTGCCCAGGTTGGTATAAAACACCAGACCCTGGTCATCGAAGTGCTTGAGCAACACGATACGTTGGAAAGGCTGTCCCTGCTCGTCCACGGTAGCGACGCACATGGCGGTAGGATCCGCCAGACGCGCCTCACAGGCCTGTTTGAGCCAGCGTTCGAACAAATCCAGGGGGTTGGCGGTCAGATCGTTACGGCGCAGCCCGCCACGGGTATATTCACGGCGCAGATCCGCCACATCAAACTCATTATTATCAGTCATCTGGATTAGCAACCAAGCGGTAAATTCGTTGTCATATTCTGCGCCTGTAGCAGCAGGATCTCAATCATTCTGCTGCTACAAGGTAGGTTTATTGAGCCAGCACGCAGTCGCTCATGATCACTTTATCATTGCGCTCGACAAAGGCGTTTGGCCCTTTCGACCAGAAGGTGTATTTACCGTCGCTGTATTTGGCACCGGACGCCGCCACCACCTGTTTCAGCTTCAGCTGTTCGCCGTCCATCAGGAAGCTGACCGTGCTCTCTTCACCATTGAGCTCCACGGTGAGCGGTGTCGTTCCGCATTGATAATGCAGCGTTTCGCTCTTTTGTGGAACCACGTAGCTGCAACCCGCCAACGCGAGAACCCCGGCAACCATCACTATTTTTTTCATCAGGTGCTCCTTAAGATATTAACCCTTTCTTTATCCTAACAGAGCTAGCGGTGGCCCAACGGCAAAACCGGATAAATCCCACCCAGCAGCGTTTCACAACTGGCACCGGTAACCGAAGGCAGATTTCCCGGCAGACCGGAAATGGTCCGGAATGCCAGCCAGGCGAAGGCCAACGCCTCCATGTCATCCCCACTGACGCCAAAGTGATCGGTGGTAGCCACCTCGGTCCCCGGCAGTAAAGCGGACATTCGCGACATCAGCAGTGGATTACGGGCACCACCACCGCAGACCAGCAGCCGCTCACAGCCCCCAGCCAGCATCACCTGCTCGCTAATGGTGGTGGCGGTCAGCTCCACTAGCGTGCTCATCACATCCACCGGTGCTAACCCCGGCAACGTCGCCAGCTGTTTTTCCAGCCAGCTGATATTGAAATATTCACGACCGGTACTTTTCGGTGCCGGTAAGGCGAAATAAGGATCGGCCAACATCTGCTGCAATAGCGGTAAGCAAACGCGCCCTTCCATCGCCCAAAGGCCATCTTTATCAAAAGGTTTCGAGCGGTGGCGCCATACCCACGCATCCAGCAGCATATTCCCCGGCCCGGTATCAAAACCGCGCACCGGTGCGCCGGGCAGTAGCAGTGACAAATTAGCGATGCCGCCAATATTCAGCACCATGCGGCGCTCGGTTGGGTGAGCTAACAAAGCCTGATGAAACGCCGGAACCAAGGGCGCCCCTTGGCCACCATAGGCCATATCACGGCGGCGAAAATCCCCCACGGTAGTGATATTAGTCAATGCCGCCACCCGGTTATTGTCCCCTAGCTGCATCGAAAAGCGTGTCTCACCCTCCGGTTCATGCCACACCGTTTGGCCATGACAGCCAATGGCGGTGATTTCATGGGCCGGAATACCGGTCTGTTTTAACAACCCCAGCACCGCTTCACCGAACAGCGTGCCCAACTGGGCATCCAACCGTCCTACGGCAGAAAGCGTCGTCTGCTGCCCTTGACACATCCCCAGAATATCTTTTTTCAGTTGGATCGGCATTGGGTGGCTATAGCTTGCCTGTTGCGCCACCATACGTTCATCGATCGCGGCAAGCACCACGTCGATCCCATCCAGACTGGTGCCGGACATAACACCAATATAGCGGCCTGACTTCATCAGCACTATCCTTTACCCTTTCCAGGTTGCAACCGTTTTCACCCTTTAAATAGACCAGAATTGTGCGATTAACGCCATGAATTATGATGTCTTTTTTACAGGCTGTGAGCGAAGTTGTTTATTTTATGTCGAGCGTTGGTTACATAATAAGCAACTCAAGGGAGGATAAAGCGTCGGTTATTTGTTTTCAGTTCTGTCACAAAGTTAAACCACCGTTTATTATTGGTTGAACAGAGAAAAGCTAAGCTGTATACAGAAGGCAACACATGGGTGATATCAAACCGATTCAACCATCATTGCTGTAATATTTATAGAACTTGGTTTGGGTCTATCTCCCAGATCTGGATTACCAACTGCAGGAGCTTTATATGATCAAGCGTCTTCTTGTTGTCGCTCTCGCCTCCGTCACACTGGCGGGCTGTGCAAACCAAACCGCGTCCGGTGATGTCTATTCCGCCTCTCAGGCCAAACAGGTACAAACCGTGACCTTTGGGACCTTGGTATCCGTACGCCCGGTGCAAATTCAGGGCGGTGAAGGCTCAAGCATGCTTGGCACTATCGGCGGCGCAGTCCTGGGTGGATTCCTGGGTAATACTATTGGTGGCGGTACTGGCCGTAGCCTGGCAACCGCAGCGGGTGCCGTAGCCGGTGGTGTGGTAGGCGATAGCGTCGGTAGCGCTGCTAGCCGTAGCAACGCCTGGGAGCTGGAAATCAAAACCGATAACAAAGAAAATATCGTGGTGGTACAGAAAGCCGGGTCAACTAAATTCAGCCCAGGTCAGCGCGTTCGTATGGCGCAAAATGGCAGTACCGTTACCGTTTCTCCACTGTAACGTCCTTGCCTGAATGCAAAACCGGAGGCCCCTGGGCCTCCGGTTTCTGTTTGTTGCTGTGACTAAGCATAATAAAAAGGCGCTGGATTTATTGTTTTTCTTGCAGTTCGATGATGTTCTGTTCCAGCTTGCTAATCAGACCAACTAAAAGTCTCACTTCTTCTGCCGAGATACCGCTGAGTATTTCGCCTCTGGTCGACGTGATCACACTATCCACTTCACGAATAATCGGCTCTGCCGCCTCGGTCAATTTGATGCGCTTGGCACGTCGATCGTTAGCGCAGGTGTGACGGGTGATCAACCCTTTTTCTTCCAGCTGATCCAAGGTACGTACCAAGGAAGGCTGCTCAATACCGATCGCTTTTGCCAATTGGATTTGCGACTGTTCAGGCGGTAATCGATTGATATTGTGCAATGTCACCCAATGCGTTTGTGTAAGCTCCAACGGCTTTAGCCGATGATCGATCAGCGCACGCCAAACACGAACTAATCGTGCTAAATCTGAACCTAACGTTGATTCCACTTCCCCCTCCTTATAGTTAGCATGCTAACATTACTCCCAAAAGTGTAGCCCATTTTGGTTAATTAACATTAAAAACACAAATGTATATAATCCAAATCGCAAAAATAGACACATTTCTCTCGGTAATTGGTTATCCTCTATGCAAACATCCTTCATATTCACTCATCGGGATTGCTAACGTGAATACGACCTGGCTCCACACTGCGTCACCACTGCCCGATCTGGTGCTGGGTGCATCGCTTTATTTCCCTCCTCTCTTTAAAGCTTTCTTACTCGGATTAGTCTTCTGGCTGCTGGTGCATCATTTGCTACGCGACTGGATGTACTCCGGTGATATCTGGCACCCTATGCTGATGGATCTGTCCATTTTCGTCATTACCGTCAGCGGTTCCCTGTGGCTCCTAGCGAGTTGGTAGCTCATGAAGCATAAGACATTAAAGTATTTTTCGACGGTTATTGTTTGCGCCATCGCGCTTTGTGCCGGCTGGTGGTTATGGAATTACTACATGCAATCCCCTTGGACACGCGACGGTAAAGTGCGGGCTGAGCTCGTCAACATTACCCCTGAAGTCTCTGGCAGATTGGAGAAGATACTGGTTCATGATAACCAGTTAGTTACTGCGGGCAGCCTGATTTTCAGCATTGACCCAGTGCCTTACCAAATTGCGTTGGACAATGCCGAGGCGGCGCTGGCCAAAGCACAGGCCGATATGGCCAAGGCCGATCACGAAGCGTCCCGTCGCCGTAGCCTGCCCCGTAACGTCATCTCCTCTGAAGATCTGGATGAGTCAAACCTGGCTGCCGCCTCCATGAAAGCCTCGTATAAGGCGGCTCAGGCCAATCTGGAACAGGCCAAATGGAACCTCAGTAAGACGCGGATCTATGCCCCAACCGACGGTTACATTACCAACTTACAGGCCCGAGTCGGCAACTACGCCACCGCAGGAACGCCGTTGGTGGCGCTGGTAGACACCCATTCGTTCTATGTGCTCGGTTATTTCGAAGAGACCAAGCTCAGGCATATCAGGGAGGGCCGCAAAGCGGATATCGTGTTGTATAACGGCAATATTCGGCTGCAAGGGGTGGTCGAAAGCATTGGCCGGGCCATTTACGACCAAAGCGCTGACAGCAGCAGTGATTTGTTGATGGATGTGAAACCCAACGTGCCTTGGGTGCGCCTGGCACAACGGGTGCCGGTACGTATCAAGCTGATCGATATTCCGGCCGACCTGACTCTGGTAGCCGGTACCACCTGCACCATTTCAATTCATCAGCAGGACTAATGTGTGAACCTGCCCTTTCTTGAATGGAAGCGTTCGCCCTGGGGTAAAGCCACCGCAGGGCAGTGGCGCTATGCGTTACGCAACACCCTGGCAATGTGCCTGGCGCTGTGGGTCGCCTTCGTTTTACAGCTGGATGAACCCTATTGGGCGCTGACCTCCGCCGCCGTCGTCAGTTTCCCGACGGTTGGCGGCGTGATCAGCAAGAGCATTGGCCGCATTTTTGGCAGCCTGCTTGGTGCCATGGCGTCACTGCTGATTGCCGGTTGTCTGAACGATCCCTGGTTGTTCACCCTGTCGATTGCCAGTTGGTTGGGGCTGTGTACCTACATTTCCAACCACTACCAGAACAATGTCTCCTACGCCTTTGCCCTGGCGGGCTATACCGCCGCTATCATCGTGTTTGGCACGGTTAATATTACCGACACCCAGCAAATTTTTGATATCACCCAGGCACGCGTCTGTGAGGTGATCACCGGTATCCTGTGCGGCGGCCTGATGATGATGATCCTGCCAAGCACCTCGGATGGCGCAACTCTGCTGGTATCGCTACGCCGCATGCACTTACGCCTGCTGGAACACGCCGCCATGCTGTGGCAACCGGAAATCAGCCTGCGGATGCGTACCTCCCACGAGGGCGTTATCGGACAGATCCTGACCATGAACCTGCTGCGTATTCAGGCCTTCTGGAGCCATTACCGGCTGCGTCGGCAAAACAATATCCTCAATTACATGCTGCACCAGCAATTGCGCATCACCAGCGTTATCTCCAGCCTGCGCCGCATGTTGTTAAACTGGCCAGACCGCCCGGAGAATCTGGCGGCGGTGTTAGAGCAGTTGTTGAATGAATTACGCGTTCCCACCACGGACAAATATCGGCTGGCGCATATTCTGGTCACCATCGCCCCTCAGGATCCGACAGATTATCGCCATCGGGCCTTCTTCCTGCGCCTGCGCCACTTTTGCTGGCTCTATCTGCGCTGTACCCGTTGGTTGCAACGGCTGGAAAGCGCTACCCAGGTCAGCGATATCGAACCACCGCGGGTTACCTCACTAGCGCGCCATACAGACAGCGTTGAGGCCGCCTACAACGGGCTACGCACCTTCTTGTGTATCCTGATCGGTTGCGCTTATTGGATCACGACCCAGTGGGACGCAGGTAGCTCTGCGCTGACGCTGATCGCCATCAGTTGCGTGCTCTATTCTTCTACCCCTTCGCCGATCAAATCCATCACCACCTTACTGAAGGCCGTTTCCCTGCTGTTTGCCTTCTGCTTTGTGATGAAGTTTGGCCTGATGATCCAGATCGACGACTTCTGGGTGTTTTGCGCCTTCCTGTTCCCGACCCTGGTCACGATGCAGATGATGAAACTGCAAAATCCCCCCTATGCCCCACTCTGGGGTCAGTTGATCGTGTTTATGGGATCGTTTCTCGCCGTGACCAACCCGCCGAGCTACGATTATCAAGGCTATATCAATGACAGTCTCGCCAAGATTGCCGGTGTGCTGTTGGCAGGGCTGGCGTTCCAAATCCTGCGGCCCAGTTCGGACAAACGTAAAAGCCGACGGATTATCCGCGCATTACGCCGTGATTTTATCGATCAGTTGAGTAAGAAACCGCAGCAAAGCGAAAGCCAGTTTGAGTCGCGTATCTATCACCGCATCAGTCAACTGAATCAAAGCCTGGATCAGGAGGCCCGCACCTGGCTATTACGTTGGGGAGTAGTGCTGCTGAACTGCAGCCACGTGGTCTGGCAACTGCGTGATTGGCAAACCCGATCAGATCCGCTGGCCGCCGTACGTGACGTCTGTATTCATTGTTTGAAGGGAGTCATGACTGAGAAAGGAGTGCAGCATGCGTCGTTGGACGCCACCTTGCAGGAGTTGCAGCGTATGAGTAACACACTTGCCCAACATCCTGAACAGGCAGCACGTGATTTGGCGGGCTTGATTTGGCGGCTGTACTGCTCACTGCAGCAGTTACAGCAGGCGATCATTCCACCGGAAGCGATAACAGCGCCCACGCCAGGCTGACGCGGGCAGCTGATTTATTTGATTACGCCACAGGCGAAGCGATCGCCACCACCACCCAGCGGTTTGGGTTGATCGGAGTGGTTATCCCCCCCGGCGTGTACCATCAGCGCCTTGCCTTCGATTTCGCTGATTTTCTTCAAGCGCGGAGCCAGCACCTGAGTGTCAGCCATGCCGTCCGCCGTGACATAGATTGCTGGCAAATCGCCTAAATGCCCGTTGGCATCATAAGGCCCGAGATGCTTGCCGGTTTTCTCAGGATCAAAGTGGCCCCCCGCAGCCAGTGCGGCTACCGCCTTGCCCTCTTTCATACCCGGCTCACAGCTGCCTTTCTCATGAACGTGAAAACCGTGCACACCGGCAGGCAAGGCTTTCAGTTGCGGGGTGAACAACAGGCCGTAAGGCGTTTCGCTAATTGTGATTTTACCAATGTCCTGACCAATTCCCTGGCCGGTCACCAGATTCATTTCGACATCAACCGTTGCCGCCTGCGCAACGCCACAGGCCATCAAACCCAATGCCGCACACCAATAACGTTTCATCACTCAATCTCCATGCGATAGTTATAGTCCTTAGGGAGTATATACCGATTAAACCTTGCTACAGGGGAAACCGTCGTTAATCAGCGCAGCCACTGAGCCGGTTATAATATTTTGTGACCTTGCTCTCGTATTCCTTGGTTTTCTGCCCCCCTGCGTCGGCAAGTGTCATTAACATAAAGATACTGGCATTCTTAATGTTTTGGGCTGCAAGCTTACTGATAATATTTAGCCAAGGGGTGCAAGTGAAGTATCGGCAAAGGACATCGGATAAGGCTGGCACGATGCCAGCCTTACCCGCTCAACTTAAGGTACGTCGTAACCCAGTGCCGCTTTACGAATGCGGAACCACTGCTGGCGGCTCAAGGTCAGCTCTTGCGCCTTCAGGGCCGAACGTACGCGCTCGATCTTGCCGGAGCCGATAATTGGCAGCGGTGCCGAAGGCAGACGCATCACCCAGGCATACACCACCTGCTCAATGGTTTCGGCACCAATCTCTTGCGCCACCGTTTGCAGTTCATCGCGTAACGGCTGGAACTCAGCATCGCTGAACAACCGCCCGCCACCCAGACAAGACCAGGCCATCGGTTTGATACGCAACTGCTGGCATTGATCCAAGGTGCCGTCGAGGATCGCAGGCTGATAGATCGGGGAAATTTCGACCTGGTTAGTCACCAGCGAGAACGGCAGACGCGACTGCAATAAGGAAAACTGTGCTGGCGTAAAGTTCGAAACGCCGAAATGGCGCACCTTGCCGCTTTTATGCAGCGCCACAAAAGCTTCTGCTACCTCATCGGCCGCCATCAACGGATCGGGGCGATGGATCAACAATAAATCCAGGTAGTCCGTATGCAGGTGCGATAATGACTGCTCTGCGCTATGCACGATATGCTCGCGATCGGTGATGTAATGCCCGATAGGGTTACCCGGCTTGGCGGTGGTCGCGATGCCGCACTTCGACACCAGCTCCATCCCCTGGCGCACCGAGGGCTGTAGCTTGATAGCCTCGCCAAAGGCCTGCTCGCAGGCATAGCCACCATAAATATCCGCGTGGTCCGCCGTGGTCACCCCCAGCTCAACGTGTTGCTTGATAAACGTCAGCAACTGCTGCGGAGACATGCCCCACTCCATCAAACGCCAGTAGCCGCAAATCATGCGTGAGAACTCTGGCCCAAGGGGTGCCAGCTTAGTACGATTCAGCATTGTTAAACCTCATGACAATAGTTAACGCCAGCATACACAAGCGTCCAAGACGTAGGAAACGCAAAAGTGGCCTTTACGTGCGGCAGATCGAGAAAATCAGCATTAAAGTTAAAACAGTGAGGGCTGCTCTGGCGGGATCTCTTCCGGCTGCTTGCCGGTACGCAGTGAGCGCAGGTAACGCTGGCGACACAGGCGCAGAACGTCCTTTTTCTGGACATCGTTCATTTGCATCCAGCCAAAGCGCTCCTCGCGGCTGCGCAGGCAACCACGACAATAGCCGCGCTCATCGGCCTGGCAAATGCCACGACACGGGCTTGGGATGTCAAAGAACTCGAGTTGCTGCGCCACACGTCCTCCTGCGTTGTCATGCTAATTGAAGACGTCATCGGGGCCATTGGCAAGTGGCTTTTCCCCATGACGGCGAAAATATTCTCGCAAATAGTGCAACGCCTGGCGCGTTTTCTCCGGTAGAACCCGCTCCAGAGTTAACGCATGCAGCCGATATGGCGCTGGCCTCCACTGCGGTAACAGGGCGATTAATTCCCCCCTGCGCAGTTCATCACCAATTTCATACAGCGGTTGACCGGAAATCCCCAGACCATTGCGGGTAAAGGCCCGGATCACGTTCATACTACCGCTGACAACCTGCCCCGCCGCCAGGCGTAGTTTGAATGTTTCGCCCGCATGGTGATGTAAATCGAGATGCAGCCCGTGACCGCTACCAGTGATCCAGCGGTGTTGCACCAGCTCCTGGGGCGTTTCCGGCACGCCATGCTGGCTAAGATAACGCGGCGCGGCGCAGAGCACCATGGGCCAGGCGGTCAGCGGGTGAGCAATCAGGTTGGTATCTGCCAGTTGCAGATTTACGCGCAGCGAGATATCTACCCGCTGCTCGATCATATCCACCACCTGGTCATCTGCCAGAATGCGCAGCGTCAGCTTTGGGTGCGCCAGCAGCAAGGGAGCCAGAGCCTCAGCCAAGGGGCCGCTACCGATCCCGACGGTGGTGGCAATACGTAGTTCGCCCACCAGCGTATCCCGCAGTTCCGCCAGCCGCTGCTCCGCGCGCTGTGCTTCCTGCAACATGGCTTCGCAACCGGGATAAAAGGCTTCCCCCGCATCGGTCAGTGCCAAGCGGCGAGTCGAGCGGTGCAATAACGGCATCCCGAGCGACTTTTCTAACGACCTCATATGCTGGCTGACCGCAGAAGGCGTCATCTCTAGCCGACGGGCCGCCGCAACAAAAGATCCCTCGGCCACCACGGTGGCAAATACCGCCATTCGATTCAGTTTATCCATGATTATGAAGTTTTACTTAATCAAGAAAGCATAAATATGGCACTAATCAGCCGCATTGTTAAGGCTTATAGTATTTCTACTGCGCCGCCACTGAGTGGTACGGCAACCCGCTAAAAAATATTTCACAGGAGAGACCTCATGAAAGTCGCCATTATTGGAGCAACCGGTTTTGTTGGCCGCCGCGTAGTGGATGAAGCTTTGGCCCGCGGCCTGCAAGTGACCGCCATCGCCCGTCAGAAAAAAGATCTGCCGGATAATGCCAATCTCACCGTCGCCCTGGGTGACGTGGCCGACGGCCCGTGGCTGGCACAACAGTTAGCTGGCCATGATGTCGTGATCAGCGCCTATAACCCAGGTTGGGCAGAAACGGACCTGTATGAGAAAACCGCTAAAGGTGCCCAACAAATCCTGGCGGCGGTAAAACAATCCGCGGTTAAACGCCTGCTGTACGTTGGCGGTGCCGGTAGCCTGGAAGTCGCTCCGGGAGTTGAGCTGGTTGATACTCCGCAGTTCCCGGAAAATATTCGTCCAGGGGCCCAGGCGGTACGAGATTTACGTAATGCATTGAAAAAAGAAACCCAGTTGGATTGGACCTACCTTTCTCCTGCCGCGTTGCTGGAACCCGGCAAGCGTACCGGTCAGTTCCGTTTGGGCACGACACAATTGTTGATGAAGGGTGACGCGCCGGCCAGTATTTCGGTAGAAGACCTCGCGGTTGCCATTATCGACGAAGTGGAAAAACCGCAGTTCATCAAGGCACAGTTTACCGCTGCCTATTAATCGTCCGCCAGCGGCTGTAATCGTTGCAGCCGCTGTCCTGCCACTCACTACGTCTAAGGTTATCTTAAGTTTCATCTGATAAATTTCGGCGCATTACCTCATGGCAGGATCCAGATTTGGCAATGCGCTTACGTCCATCATTACAATGCAACAGCTTGGGTTTTATCCTGGCTTGCGCCCTATTCTTCACGGTTTTCCAGAATCTGCTATTTATTCACCAGGCCTGGTCATATATCACCTTTGATAGCGTACATAGCGTCATTTTTGCGGCGACTATGCCAGTGGTTATTTTCTGTGCCCTGAATATTATCTTCAGCGTATTAACCATTCCGTTCCTGCGTAAACCCCTGGTTATTCTGTTACTGCTCGGCAGCGCGGCGGCCAACTATTTTATGTTCAGCTACGGCGTGGTGATTGATGGCAATATGATGCAGAACGCCTTCGAGACCAACCCTCAGGAAGCGACGGCATTGCTCACCCCTCGTATGGGGCTATGGCTGCTGTTGCTGGGCATTTTGCCTGCCGTTTTCGTGTGCTTTGTCCGCATCAATAAAACCCGCCCTTGGTGGTACATGATTGGCCTGCGCGCGGCCAATGTGATGCTTTCCGTGGTGGTGATCCTGTTGGTTGCAGCGTTATTCTATAAAGATTACGCCTCGCTGATCCGCAACAATAAAAGCGTGGTGAAAATGCTCACCCCAAGCAATTTTGTGTCTGGCACCATCAAGTACGCTCAACACCGCTATTTCCACCAAAATCTGCCGCTGGTCAAGATTGGTGAAGATGCTCATTTAGGCCCAGTCATTAGCAGCCAGACCAAGAAAACCCTGGTGATACTGGTGGTCGGTGAAACCGCGCGGGCAGAGAATTTTTCGCTAGGTGGTTACTCACGGGAGACCAATCCCCGCTTGAAGCAGGACCATGTGGTTTATTTCAAGAATGCCAGCTCCTGCGGTACCGAAACGGCTATCTCCGTGCCCTGCATGTTCTCCAACATGCCACGCGGCGACTACGACGCCACCTTGGCCGCACACCAGGAAGGCATGCTGGACGTGATGGCTCATGCCGGAGTGAACCTGCTGTGGCGCGAAAATGACGGCGGTTGTAAGGGGGCCTGCGATCGCATCCCACATATCGACATGACCAAGCTGAAGCTTTCACAGTATTGCGACGGCGATGTCTGCATGGATAACGTGCTGCTGCATAAACTGGACGATTATATCAACGGCCTGAAAGGGGACGGTGTGATCGTACTGCATCAGATGGGAAGCCACGGCCCGGCCTACTACCGCCGCAGTACGCCCGAATTACGCCAGTTCTCACCCACCTGTGACAGCAACCAGATCCAGGACTGTACCCACGAGCAACTGGTGAATACCTACGACAATTCGCTACTGTACACCGACGCCATGCTGGACAGCACCATCAAGCTGTTGCAGCAATACAGCGGCAAATTCAATACGGCGATGGTCTATCTTTCCGATCACGGCGAATCGCTCGGGGAGAATGGCATGTATCTGCACGGTACGCCTTATATGTTCGCGCCTTCTCAGCAGACCCACGTGCCTTTCCTGATGTGGATGTCGGCCGATTATGAACGCAATTTCGGCATTAACCGCCAATGCCTGCAATCCTTGGCGGATAACGACAAGGTTTCACAGGATAATCTGTTCCATACCCTGTTGGGCATGTTGAACGTGCAGACACAGCAATATCAGCCCAACCTGGATATTCTGCAGCGCTGCCGCAGCTAGACTGACGCAGCATGCTGCGCACCGGCATGAGGTCTTGTGCAGCAACTCGATAGAATGTAAGTTAGTCGACGTTTTTACCGTCAGAGCCGGGGATTTTTTTCCCGGTTTTTTTTATCTGCGACTTGACCTAGACCAATCGGTCTATTATTCTCATTTTCATTATGACAAAACAGACGAATTGCAACGGGGATACCCGAGAACATCTGCTCGCTACCGGCGAAACGCTCAGCCTACGCCTTGGTTTTACCGGCATGGGCCTCAGTGAGTTGCTCGCTACAGCTGGCGTGCCCAAAGGGTCGTTCTATCACTATTTTCGCTCGAAGGAAGCCTTCGGCGAAGCGATGTTGCAACGCTATTTTGCCCATTACGACGCTCAAATGCAGGCGCTTTTTGCCGACTCTCGCAGCGACGCGCGTAATCAGTTATTAAGTTATTATGCCCAGGCCATCAGCTTCCACTGCCGCAGTGAGTGCCATAACGCTTGCCTGGCAGTGAAACTCTCCGCAGAGGTCAGCGATCTTTCTGAACCTATGCGCCATGCGTTGGAAGCTGGCACCAGCCGCGTGATTGGTCATCTGCAAGACGCTATCGAACGTGGTATCCGTGAAGGTTCACTTGCTATCACTATGAGCCCGGCGGCCACGGCGGAAACGCTGTATTCGCTGTGGTTGGGCGCATCGTTGCGGGCTAAAATCCGCCACTCTGTCGCCCCACTGACCTGTGCGCTGGAAAGTATCGAATTGCTGTTGCGCCCAGCGCAGCCATAAACTCCCTTTTTTTACCCGAAAGACATTGTAGCGATATTGTTTATCATCACTAGTCGACTGGTCTAATACTATAGGATGCACTATGAAGATTGAAAAATTGTTCTCTCCGCTCAAAGTTGGCCACACCACCTTACCCAATCGAGTGTTCATGGCCCCGCTGACTCGTCTGCGCAGCATCGAGCCAGGTGACATCCCTACGCCGTTGATGGCGGAATATTATGCTCAGCGTGCCAGCGCTGGCCTGCTGATCACCGAGGCCACCCAGATTTCTTTCCAGGCGAAAGGTTATGCCGGAGCTCCCGGTCTGCATACCCCAGAACAAATCGCCGCGTGGAAAAAAATCACCCAGGCGGTACATGACAAACAGGGTCATATCGCTGTGCAACTTTGGCACGTAGGCCGCATCTCCCACTCAAGCTTGCAGCCGGGCCAGCAGGCTCCCGTCGCACCTTCAGCGATCAATGCCGAAACCCGCACCACGGTGCGTGATGAAACCGGTGCCTGGGTCCGTGTGCCAACCTCTACCCCACGTGCTTTGGAAACCAACGAAATCCCGGGGATCGTCAACGATTTCCGCCAGGCTGCGGCCAACTCGCGTGAAGCCGGTTTTGACTATATTGAATTGCATGCCGCGCACGGTTACCTGCTGCACCAGTTTATGTCTCCGGCGTCCAACCAACGTACTGACCAATACGGTGGCAGCATTGAAAACCGTACCCGTCTGACGCTGGAAGTGGTCGATGCGAGCATTGCTGAAATCGGAGCCGATCGCGTTGGTATCCGTATCTCACCGTTGGGCCCGTTCAATGGCCTGGACAACGGCGAAGATCAGGAAGAAGCGGCGCTGTATCTGATCGAAGAGCTGAACAAGCGCGGTATCGCCTACCTGCATATTTCCGAGCCGGATTGGGCCGGTGGCAAGCCTTACTCAACCGCGTTCCGCGATGCAGTAAGAGCGCACTTCCAAGGCGTGATTATTGGCGCGGGTGCCTATACGGCGGAGAAAGCGGAAGAGCTGATCGCCCAAGGCTTTATTGATGCCGTCGCCTTTGGCCGCAGCTATATTGCCAACCCAGATCTGGTGGAACGCTTTAAACAGCAGGCTCCACTCAACGAGCAGCGTGCCGATTTCTTCTACGGCGGCGGTGCCGAGGGTTATACCGATTATCCGACACTGTAACGCTCAGCTAAACAGGGGCGCTAAATACCGCAATACACTAAGCCTCTGACAGGTGGGGTCATACAGGTTAGCCGACCGTTGAGCGCATCGACGCGCGATACGAGCCTCCATGGAAGGATCCACGGCGTGTCGGCATTCTGTATGGCTCCCGCCTGCTGCACTATTATCCGCAGCTATTTTTGTTTGTGACAACGTAACCTACCCTATCACCAACCGCACGCGTTGAATTGCCTTATGCGACAAGGCTATACTGTCTGACGCTGTTCAAGTCACCTGCCGTCAGCCGCGGCATATCCAATCAGAGGAAATTATGCGCTTACTCCATACCATGCTCCGTGTCGGCGATCTGCAACGCTCCATCGACTTCTATACCAAGGTATTAGGCATGCGCTTACTGCGTACCAGCGAAAACACCGAGTACAAATACTCGCTGGCCTTCGTGGGTTATAGCGATGAAAGCGAAGGCTCGGTTATCGAACTGACCTATAACTGGGGCGTCGACAGCTACGACATGGGTTCCGCCTTTGGTCATCTGGCTCTGGGCGTCGATGATGTAGCCGCCACCTGCGACAACATCCGACAGGCCGGTGGCAAAGTCACACGCGAAGCCGGTCCAGTCAAGGGCGGTACCACCGTGATTGCCTTCGTCGAAGATCCAGACGGCTACAAGATCGAACTGATCGAGAACAAGCATGCAGGTCACGGCCTCGGTAACTGAGGTTTCTCCAGGGCGCGCCATGCGCCCTGCTTTCTATCTCCGCTGCACCAAGACAAGAAATTTGTCATAATGCGCGCTGAATTCGCTAAAGATAAGAAACTGATGGCCGAAAAAAGTGATCTTAACGCCCTGAGTGGCCGTTTCCGTGGGTTTTATCCCGTTGTTATTGATGTGGAAACCGCCGGGTTTCATGCTCAGACCGATGCGCTGCTAGAGATTGCCGCCGTCACGCTGAAAATGGATGAAAATGGTTGGTTACAGCAAGATGAAACGCTGCATTTTCACGTAGAACCGTTTGAAGGGGCGAACCTGCAACCGGAAGCGCTGGCCTTCAACGGTATCGATCCACATAACCCACTGCGTGGTGCAGTGAGTGAATATGATGCGCTGCATGCGATTTTCAAAGCCGTGCGTAAAGGCATTAAGGATCAGGGCTGTAACCGGGCGATCATCGTGGCGCATAATGCCAACTTTGATCACAGTTTCCTGATGGCCGCCGCCGAGCGCGCCAGCCTGAAACGCAACCCGTTCCACCCGTTTGCCACCTTTGATACCGCTGCGCTTAGTGGGCTGGTATTAGGGCAGACGGTGCTGGCCAAAGCCTGTATCGCCGCCGGTATGCCGTTTGATAGCAGCCAGGCACACTCAGCCCTGTATGATACCCAGCAAACCGCCCAACTGTTCTGTGAACTGGTCAACCGCTGGAAACGTCTCGGTGGCTGGCCGATTGCCAACGTTGAATCGCAATAGCTTGCTGGCAAACTGACAGACATAAAAAATCGGGCGGCACTGTTAAAGGTGCCGCCCGATTTTATTGGGTAAAACCCTGCGCCATTAAGGCTGCTGGTCTTCCTGATCTTTATACTTTTCGGCCGTTTCTTTGATCAACGGCTGCAGTTCACCACGCTGGTACATCTCGATGATGATATCGCAGCCGCCAACCAGTTCACCATCGACCCACAGCTGCGGGAAGGTTGGCCAGTTGGCGTACTTTGGCAGCTCAGCGCGGATGTCCGGGTTTTGCAGAATATCAACATAGGCAAAACGTTCACCACAGGCTGAAAGCGCCTGCACGGCCTGAGCAGAGAAACCGCAGCTTGGCAATTTCGGTGAGCCTTTCATATACAGCAGGATCGGGTTGGCAGAAATTTGCTGCTGAATTTTTTCAATCGTCGTCATTATTGCTTCCTCAAGCCACATCATGGCTACAACATGCATCACACTGGCTATTGTAGCGGCAGGACCGGTGCCAAGAAAACGCCATCTTTTGCAGGGACATTCTCTGATTGCCTTAGCAAAAGCGGCGGACACACCGAACCGGTTAAAACATGGCCCCAGAATAACATTTTTAATCGGGACGTTTCACTATTATCTTTGCCCTGCCCAATGCCGGCGAACAATAAGCCAACCACATGATCTCTGTCGCTTTTTTAGGCGCCAGGCGTTTGATTTTGCAACAATAAAAATGCCATTAACGTTTTCTCACAATATGGATTAGTATTTATGAGATCCACGCTGTTTTATAGGGTGAATTTCGGGAATACTGTGACTCATTCGATTTCTGTTTCGGAGCCAAGGTTGGTAACGTCGATATGCGGTTAATTATTACACTTTTTGTGCTGCTATTTACGCAGCTCTTCTTCAATTTGGCGCACGCTGCGCCACAGGCACGTGTTTCTGCCGAGCAGCGCAAGAGTCACGTTAATGAAGCCCGGCCAGACGACCGCAAGAAAAAGAAAGCGGAGAAAGCCAATAAAAAAGTGAAGGCAGCCACCCCTCCGAAAACGCTAAAAACCAAACCAGCAACGATAAAGACCGCAAAAAAAACCACCAGCGTTAAAACCAAAAGCCAGGCAACCAAAACGGCCAAGCTAAAAGTAACTCCGCCTAAAAAAGGCTATAAAAAAGGTTATGGTCGCCATCGTGAAGAAGGCAAAGCTACGGCAAAATTGGCTGGCCGCGAAAAGCCGTTGAAACTTTCCGCCGCTCACAAAAAACGTTATCAGCACGCCAAGCAGACCGCCATGGCCAAGCTGATGGGGCAAATGGGTAAGCCCTACCGCTGGGGTGGGTCTTCACCTGGTACAGGCTTCGACTGCAGCGGGCTGATTTATTACGCGTACAAAGACGTGGTGAAAATCAAAATGCCGCGTACCGCCAACGAAATGTACCACCTGCGTGATGCAGCGCCGATCAAGCGTAATGAGCTTGAGAAAGGCGATCTGGTGTTCTTCCGCATCAACAACCGTGGCACCGCCGATCACGTTGGCGTCTATCTTGGTAACGGTAAGTTCATCCAGTCACCGCGTACCGGTGAAGAAATTCGCATCAGTCAGTTAGATAACGACTATTGGCAAAACCATTACATTGGTGCCCGCCGCGTAGTGACCCCTACCACCATCCGTTAACCTTTCACGGCTGAGCTAACTGCTCGGCCGTGCTCTCTATCACCCGCTGCAACTTTAAACAATCAGTCACTTGGCACACTTTGGATGTTCTTTTCGCTCGGAAAGTTGTTAAGATTAATAACCATAACAAAAGTGGTGCAATTGCGTTTTTCCGCCCTCGGCCCCTTAGGCCTGCAGCGTCGGAGAGGCGTATTGTCTATAAAAGGAGAAAGCAATGTCGTTTGAATTACCTGCATTACCATATGAGAAAAACGCTCTCGAACCGCACATTTCCGCAGAAACGCTGGAATACCACTATGGCAAGCACCATAACACCTACGTGGTTAACCTGAACAATCTGGTGAAAGGTAGCGAGTTCGAAGGCAAATCCCTGGTCGAGATCGTCAAGACCTCCACCGGCGGCGTGTTCAACAACGCCGCTCAGGTCTGGAACCACACCTTCTATTGGCACTGCTTATCACCGCAAGGTGGTGGCGAGCCAACGGGTGCAGTGGCAGAGGCCATCAATAAGTCATTCGGCTCCTTCGCCGCCTTTAAAGAGCAGTTCACCGATGCCGCCGTGAAAAACTTCGGCGCGGGCTGGACCTGGCTGGTGAAAAAAGCGGATGGTAGTCTGGCGATCGTCAGCACCTCAAATGCGGCAACCCCGCTGACCGGCGCAGACGTTCCGCTATTGACCGTTGACGTGTGGGAGCATGCTTACTATATCGACTACCGCAATGCGCGGCCAAAGTACCTGGAAAACTTCTGGGCGTTGGTTAACTGGGCATTCGTGGCAGAAAACCTGGCTTAACGGCGGGTAACTAGCTAATAATAAGGCGCGGCATCAAGCTGCGCCTTTGTTTTTCTGCTGCGGATCAGTTCAATGCGGCAATAAAACTGAAAGCAATAATCATTGCCAAAGCACCCACGGTGGTGAGTAATGACATCTTCAAATTGGTATCCATATACAACTCCCTCTCAGATTGGCTTTTCCAGAGCATAAGCCACACAGTTTATACGTCAAATCATTTTCCCACAGTTCGTGATTAAAATCTTGTTATGATTTCCCCGCTGATAATTACCGATTAGCTCTTCCACTTTTCTTCAATATGCGACAAAATCCGCAGTTCACAACTGCGTACCGATAAACTGCCCCTCCCTGTTCAAGCGATTTACGACTTCAGCACTAAAAACTCAGTTTTCGCTTATCTGGGGAAGGATCTACGCAGGCAAACGATTAACATCATACTTACATGCTGTAACATGTGGGTTTAGGAGTCATTTTTTACATGGCAACGATTAAAGATGTGGCCAAACGCGCTGGCGTTTCTACCACTACCGTTTCGCACGTTATCAATAAAACGCGTTTCGTCGCCGAAGATACCAAAACGGCCGTTTGGGCCGCCATCAAAGAGCTTCACTATTCACCTAGCGCCGTGGCCCGCAGCCTCAAGGTCAACCACACCAAATCGATCGGTTTGCTCGCCACCTCGAGCGAGGCCCCCTATTTTGCCGAAGTGATCGAAGCGGTGGAAAACAGCTGCTACAGCAAAGGCTATACCCTGATCTTGTGTAACTCGCACAATAATCTGGATAAACAGCAAGCCTATTTGGCAATGCTGGCGCAAAAACGCGTCGATGGCTTGCTGGTGATGTGCTCAGAATATCCAGATCAGCTACTGGGCATGCTGGAAGATTACCGTAACATTCCCATGGTGGTGATGGATTGGGGTACCGCGCGCGGAGACTTCACCGATACCATTATCGACAATGCCTTCGAGGGCGGCTACCTGGCAGGCCGCTACCTGATCGAACGTGGCCACCGTGACATCGGTGCCATTCCTGGTCAACTGGCGCGTAATACCGGTGGAGGTCGCCACCAGGGCTTTCTGAAAGCCATGAAGGAAGCCAACATCGAAGTGCGCGAAGAATGGATCGTGCAGGGGGATTTCGAGCCTGAATCTGGCTACAAAGCCATGCATCAGATCCTGTCGCAAAAGCATCGTCCAACCGCCGTTTTCTGTGGCGGCGATATTATGGCCATGGGGGCGATCTGCGCCGCCGATGAGCTGGGGTTGCGTGTACCGCAGGATATCTCGGTGATTGGCTACGACAACGTGCGTAATGCCCGCTACTTCACCCCGGCGCTGACCACCATTCACCAGCCGAAAGAGCGTCTGGGCGAGATGGCCTTTACCATGCTGTTGGATCGCATTATCAGCAAGCGTGAAGAATCGCAGGTGATTGAAGTGCATCCAAAACTCATCGAGCGCCGCTCAGTCGCCGATGGTCCTTTTGTCGATTACCGCCGTTAACTCCTGTTGGGGCGCTGCAATACTGCGCCCGATTAAGCACCCGACTCCTCTTCACTGAGCCATTCCTGATTGAGCGTTTCGCTGTCGCCCAGATAGTCCAACAGCCAGGCCATGGCCGGAGACTGGGCGTTTTGCTGCCAGGTCAAGCAGCAGGCGCTAGGCGGGAAAGGCTCATGCAGTGGTAATACCACCAGTTCGCCACTTTGTACCAACGGCAATACCCGATGCGCGGGTACCATGCCCACACACAGCCCGGCACGCAAACAATCTACCGCCGAAACCCAGTCCGGCACGGTCAACCGCCGCTGGTTGTCCAACGACCAGGTCACCCGCTTGGGTAAATTGCGCGAAGTATCTTCCAACAGCAACGAGGGATAAGGTCGTAGCTGATCGTCTCGCAGCTTTCCTTGCAAGGCGGCCAGCGGATGTTTAGCATGGACTACGCAGAGCCAATTCATAAAGCCCATATCGCGAAAGGCAAAACCGCCGCCTACCGGTACCGCCCGTGTTGCACCAATGGCCATCTCAGCGCGGCCATCGACCAGCGCATCCCACACGCCGTTGAAGACTTCCGGCTGTACCATCAGTTCCACGTCGGGGAAATGGCGATAAAAATCCAGCACCAGCTGGCGGCTGCGCTGGGGTTTGACGATCAGATCGACCGCAATCCGCAGTTGCCCGCGCCAACCGTTGGCCACCTGCTGACACTGCCGTCGGGTATCGAGCATTTTTTTGATAACAACTCGCGCCTCCTTAATAAACAGCGCCCCCGCTGGCGTGAGTTCCACATCGCGGTGACGGCGTTCAAACAAAGGCACTGCCAGCCATTGCTCCAGTTGACGCACCGTATAGCTCACAGCAGAAGGAACGCGGTGCAACTCCTGTGCCGCCGCGCTGAAACTGCCGGTCCGCGCTACCGCATCTACCACATCGAGTGAATATTCTGACCACATATGTTTGCCTTCAAATTTTTTAACAGCACCTTGCAAATATTACCGTTTCACAAGCAGAGATCCAGCCGTATACACTTGCCGGCGCTTCAAAACCTGCGACAACATAATTTTAACGAGAAATAGCAATGCGAAATTTTGGATTTATGTTCTACCTGGCCGGCCTGAGTATGTTGGGCTATCTGGCTACCGATATGTACCTGCCCGCCTTTGGGGCAATGCAGCAGGATCTGCAAATCTCCGCTGGGGCGATCAGCGCCAGCCTGAGTATCTTCCTGGCGGGCTTTGCCTTCGCCCAGTTGCTGTGGGGGCCGCTGTCCGACCGTATTGGCCGTAAGCCCGTGTTATTGATTGGCCTGGCGCTGTTCGCCGTTGGCTGCCTCGGTATGCTTTGGGTCGAGAACGTGGCACAGCTGTGGTCACTGCGCTTCATTCAAGCCATTGGTGTCTGTTCCGCCGCCGTCACCTGGCAGGCGATCGTGGTCGATCGCTACCGCGATGGCAAAGCCAACCGTGTTTTCGCCTCCATTATGCCGCTGGTCGCCCTCTCTCCGGCGCTGGCCCCACTGCTGGGTGCCTGGTTGCTCAACCATATGGGATGGCGGGCCATTTTCGCCGTGCTGCTGGGGATCACCGCCCTGCTGCTGATCCCCACCTTGCTGCTGAAAGACCGGAGCAGACTGGTACCTTCCGCCGATAAAAAGCCGAGCCTTGGCTTTATGCAGATCTTGAAATCCCCGGTGTTCAGCGGCAACGTGATGGTTTTTGCTGCCTGTTCTGCTGGCTTCTTCGCCTGGCTGACGGGTTCACCCTTTATCCTCGGCGATATGGGGTATAGCCCCAACGATATTGGCCTGAGCTATGTGCCGCAAACGCTGGCTTTCTTATTAGGGGGTTATAGCTGCCGTAGCGCCTTAAATCGCATCTCTGGCAAAACCTTGCTGCCGTGGTTGCTGTTAGCTTACGGTGTCAGCATGGTGGCGTTGTATCTGATCGCCACGCTAAGTGAGCCAACGTTGACCACTCTGCTGATCCCGTTCTGCTTTATGGCGTTAGTAAACGGTGCCAGCTATCCTATTCTAGTGGCCAATGCGTTGATGCCCTTCCCCAACAACAGTGGCAAAGCCGCTGCGCTGCAAAACACGCTACAGTTGGGATTATGTTTTATCGCCAGCCTGTTGGTTTCGGCATTTATCGCCCAACCGCTGTTAGCCACGGCTACCGTAATGGTGGCTACCGTATTTTTAGCAGCCTTGGGCTATCTGATCCAGCGTGGGAAAGGAACGGATGAAACTCAGATGACACAGCAGAAGCGTGCCGACTCCGTGTCATAATTGTCTCTGTAAATAGTCACTTAATGAAAATTCTTGCCGAGCGCGATTTGCAGTTGAGTCTACGCCTCGGCAAGCCTATACTCAAAAACGACCTTTTAGAATAACAGTTATACTAAGTTCTTATTGCAGCAACTGCTGCGTACGTGGATGGCATCACACTTTATTTAAGGTTGCATTTACCCGCGTCCTTTGACGCAGGGAGTCTCTTAAATTTCCTCTGTTCAAGTCGGATTTCAGACACCACGGTGAATTTTTACCGTAGGTATACGTATGTCCCTGTAGAAATTGTCTACGCTAAATTCTGCAGGATCATAAGTCAGAAGAAGGTGATGGAGAAGCTATGAGTTCATCGTGTATAGAAGATCTGAGCATCCAGGACAACCATTGGTATCGTATCGCTCATGAAATGCTTAGCATGGCCGGCATTGAAATCAATGGTTCACGCCCTTTCGATATTCAGATCAATAATCCCAATTTCTTTAAACGCGTACTGCAAGACGGCTCTCTGGGGCTGGGCGAAAGCTATATGGACGGTTGGTGGGAGTGCGAACGGCTAGACATATTTTTTCAGCGGGTTGTCGCAGCTGGCCTGGAAAAGAAACTGCCCCACCACCTGAAGGATATCTTGCGTATTGCCGCCGCCCGCCTGACCAACCTGCAATCCCAAAAACGTGCCTGGATTGTTGGCAAAGAGCATTACGACCTGGGTAACGATTTGTTTACCCAGATGCTGGATCCCTATATGCAATATTCCTGCGGCTATTGGCAACAGGCCACGACGTTGGAAGAAGCACAAGAGGCCAAGTTACGGTTGATTTGCGAAAAACTGCACCTGCAGCCCGGTATGCGGGTATTGGATATCGGCTGTGGCTGGGGCGGTCTGTCTGCTTATGCGGCCAAGCACTACGGCGTTTCCATGGTGGGCGTCACCATCTCCGCCGAACAGCAGAAAATGGCGCAAGAGCGCTGTGCCGGGCTGGACGTGGAAATTCTGCTGCAGGATTACCGCGATCTCTACCAGCAGTTTGACCGCATCGTCTCGGTCGGCATGTTCGAACACGTTGGGCCGAAAAACTACCGAACCTATTTCGAGGTGGTGGAACGTAATTTAAAACCCGATGGCATTTTCCTGTTGCATACCATTGGTTCCAACGAGACCGATATGAACGTTGATCCGTGGATCAATAAATATATCTTCCCCAACGGTTGCCTGCCGTCGGTGAAACATATTGCCCAGGCCAGCGAAGGCCGTTTCGTCATGGAAGATTGGCATAATATCGGCGCAGATTACGATCGCACCCTGATGGCCTGGTATGAACGTTTCAAACAGAGCTGGCCACAGCTGGCTTCGCGCTATTCCGAACGTTTTGAAAGGATGTTCAGTTATTACCTTAATGCCTGCGCAGGAGCGTTTCGCGCTCGCGATATTCAACTTTGGCAGGTGGTATTCAGCCCTAAAGGCGTTGAAGGCGGCCTGCGAGTTCCCCGCTAAAATCCTTTACCCCAACCCACAGGGTTGGGGTAAAGGGTTATTAACCGCAATAAACGCGAATGATTTTGTCTTCACTGTCACCCAGGAAGTTCAAGCGTTTTAGATTGAAGTCCATGGTTACCATAGAGTTATAAGGAATAGTCCGTACCTGCTGGGGAATATTGACCCCGTCCAACGCAGACAGCGGTTTACCCACATAATTCTGATACTGCGATGCACCACAGGTATCATCTTCGGCCTCGGCAGACTGTGAGTTCGCCTGTTCCGGGGAGCTTGAACAGGCGGTCAGCGCCAACAGCGCCGCTAGCATCATCGTTTTCCCGTAAAACTTCACGTTTGGCTCCTATGTGTGGTTATTGGTGCAGGGTTATCAGACTTTGGGTACAGACGGCTTGGTGACAGCTAACGCAGCCTCACGATTAGCTAGCACACGCTCGACGGTATCCACCACCGCTTGAGTTTGCGGATCGATTTCGATATTGACCTTATCGCCCAGGCGCTTTTTACCCAGCGTGGTGCGCTCAAGGGTTTCCGGGATCAAATGCACACAGAAACGGTTATTGACCACCTCGCCTATGGTCAGGCTGATGCCATCGATGCCGATGAACCCTTTATGCAGCACATATTTCATCAAATCGATATTCGGCATACGCAGCCAGATCTGACGATTATTTTCCGAGGTATAAATCTTGGTGACTTCCGCCGTACAGATAATATGCCCGGACATCAGGTGTCCGCCGATTTCATCGTTAAACTTGGCGGCTCTTTCCAGATTGACCACATCACCCAGTTTAAGATCGCCAAGATTGGTCAACCGCAGAGTCTCTTTGATCAAATCAAAGCTGACGCGATTGCCTGCAATCTCCGTGACGGTCAGACAGCAGCCGTTGTGGGCTACCGAGGCCCCCAACTCCAGCCCTGGTAACAGCTCATCAGGCATTTCAACAACGTGGGTACGGAAGTTGGGTTTTTCATCAATGGCAACCAGCGGGGCGGTGCCTTGTACGATACCGGTAAACATGTTGGCCTCTTCTTTATGACTATGTTCAACGCGCTGTAAGCAGTTTGCCCCAGTTATGGCAGAAAACCAAACGCACAGCGGCAAAAAAGCAGTGCTTGCCTAGTTTATATCCTGGGGTTAGCGTCCTCAGCTAACTGCGCTGTAGTTTCAAGGCGACGAATAGAGACTCTTGGATTTCAAGCTACAGCTTGAAAGACGACGAGTATAACTATTTCTTTACAACCTTTGCTTAACCCCGACTAGCAGGTACAATCTTTTCGGCATATTCCGCAGTTTTTAGTTGTTGCTGATGCAGCGACACCCCTTCCCATAAATAATTAGAAAGGTGTATACGTGCAGAAGTACTTTATTGAGGCGCGTAGTTTATTGGCCCTCGCAATTCCGGTCATCATCGCGCAAATATCCCAAACCGCAATGGGCGTGGTCGATACCATCATGGCTGGCTCTTATAGCGCCACGGATATGGCCGCCGTTGCCGTCGGGACCTCTATCTGGCTGCCGACCATTCTGTTCGGCCACGGTTTACTGCTGGCCTTGACCCCAGTTATCGCCCAGCTCAACGGCGCGGGCCGCCGCGATCGTATCGCGTATCAGGTGCGTCAGGGCTTTTGGCTGGCATCGGGGGTTTCACTCCTCATTATCGCCGTGATTTATAACAGCCAGTTGGTGATCGACATGATGCACAACATCGATCCGCTGCTGGCTGAAAAGGCCGTTGGTTTCCTGCATGCCATTATGTGGGGAGCTCCCGGCTATTTGTTCTTCCAGGTCGTCCGTGGCCAGTGTGAAGGCTTATCCAAAACCAAGCCCGGCATGGTAATAGGATTTTTGGGGCTGTTGATCAACATCCCGATCAACTACATAATGATTTTCGGCAAGTTTGGCATGCCGGAAATGGGCGGCGTCGGTTGTGGTGTCGCCACCGCCAGCGTGTATTGGATGATGTTCCTGATGATGCGCTGGTATACCAAACGTGCATCCTCGCTGCGGGATATCAAGCTGGAGGAAGGCGCACGCCGTGGCCCGGACTGGCAGGCGTTAAAACGCCTGATCGGCATTGGTCTACCGGTTGCCCTGGCCTTGTTCTTTGAGGTGACGCTGTTTGCCGTGGTGGCATTATTGGTTTCACCGCTAGGCATCGTCGCGGTGGCCGGGCACCAGATCGCCCTGAACTTCAGCTCACTGATGTTTGTACTGCCGCTGTCGCTCGGCGTTGGGGCCACCATTCGCGTTGGGCACCGTCTGGGCGAAGGCTCGGTAGAGGGCGCTCGGATTGCCGCCTATGCGGCGATTGCCGTCGGCATCGCCATGGCCAGTTGCTCGGCGTTGTTCACCGCTGCCTTCCGCGAATCTATCGCCCTGCTGTATAACGATAATCCTGCGGTCGTGACCATGGCCTCCCATCTGATGCTGCTGGCGGCGATTTACCAGATATCCGACTCTATCCAGGTGATCGGTAGCGGTATTCTGCGAGGCTATAAAGATACCCGGGCGATCTTCTACATCACCTTTGTGGCCTATTGGGTTCTCGGATTGCCCAGCGGCTATCTGCTGGCGCTGACGGACTACATCGTGCCGGCGATGGGGCCGAGCGGATTCTGGTTCGGCTTTATTATCGGCCTGACCTTCGCCGCCATCATGATGGTATTTCGGATGCGCTGGTTACAACGCCAACCCCCGGCGTTGATTTTGCAGCGTTCCACACGTTAATAGCGTTCGCCGGTTTGTCACAGGCAAACCGGCGAGTTCCTCGCCAGCCATTGCAGAAAAAACCGCCTTACTGCACATAAGCTCAGCAATCGCGTGAAATACCAAATAAAATTGCGTTTTTCCCCTTGCCAGCGGCCAGGTTGCTCGTTAATATTCGTCCCCGCTGTCAGCCATGACAGAGAGGAAAAAGATGCGTCTGTAGCTCAGTTGGTTAGAGCACCACCTTGACATGGTGGGGGTCGATGGTTCGAGTCCATTCAGACGCACCAAATTCCTGAAAGTAGCACAGTGCGTCCGTAGCTCAGTTGGTTAGAGCACCACCTTGACATGGTGGGGGTCGATGGTTCGAGTCCATTCGGACGCACCACTTCTTGTTTCGCTTCCCAGTATTATCTCTCGCCTAACGGTAACCCAATTTAACAGTAATACCGGACAGAGCGTCAGCCCGTCGCGTATCATCAGCACAGTATCCTGATGGAGGTAATTTTGATGTCGGTTTTTAAATCACAGCTGCCGTTCGAACAACTCGACAATGGCCTCGCCCGCCGCCAAGGGCTAATGAGCGATGGGAGCACCGCCTGGGAAGTCAAGTTTGCCGCAGGCACCTTTGACCAACTGCAAAAACGCCCCTACCCCCAACACATCCGCGTCCTTTCTGGGATCTTCGAATTCACCGTCGGCAGTGACGTGCATACTCTGATGGCCCAGGAAACGTTGGCGATCCCTGCCACTACCGTTTTTGGCTGTTTCTGTCTGGATGACGGAGTCCTGCTGGAAATCCAGAAAAATGTTTGAAAACGCGATCGCCGTCACTTTATTTTTTTCGAAAACATAATCCGTTACAGTAATGCTAATTGCGCAACAAACCCGTTAGCAGGCGGCTTATTTGCGCCACATTTGCTGACTTTATGTACAAAACTGCCAACGACTGCGGTTTTTTGTTTTGTTTCCAGCCGCATAGCCTTATAATGCGCAACGTCTTTCAGTTGAATGGTTTCAGCCCTTGATCTGCGAAAACGCAATTACAAAAAATTCTCATCCTCGCTTTTTGCGCAGCCTACCCGCACCTGGGCATCGGCCGAATTTTTCCACCCCATTTCGACCAAGGTCACCTATCCTTAACTATGTTTTGCATTGCCAGGCACAGCCCAAATCCCTTACCGATGGCCTAGCCACCGGTATCGTTAGTTTTATAATCCATCACAACTTGCAGAAAAAATCGTCATGAAAAAGACCAAAATTGTTTGTACTATCGGCCCGAAAACCGAGTCGGAAGAAATGCTGACCAGCCTGCTGAACGCGGGCATGAACGTAATGCGCCTTAACTTCTCCCACGGCGATTATGAAGAACACGGTAACCGCATCAAGAACATGCGTGCGGTAATTGCCAAAACCGGTAAAAACGCCGGTATCCTGCTCGATACCAAAGGCCCGGAAATCCGTACCATGAAACTGGAAGGCGGCGTTGATGCAGCCCTGGTTGCTGGCCAGACCTTCACCTTCACCACCGACCAGAGCGTTATCGGCAACAACGAACGCGTTGCGGTGACCTACCCTGGCTTTGCTGCCGACCTGAAAATTGGCAACACCGTACTGGTGGATGATGGCCTGATCGGTATGGAAGTGACTGCGGTTACCGAAAGCGAAGTGGTTTGTAAGGTACTGAACAGCGGCGATCTGGGCGAAAACAAAGGCGTTAACCTGCCGGGCGTATCCATTCAGCTGCCAGCGCTGGCCGAAAAAGACAAACGTGACCTGATCTTCGGTTGTGAGCAAGGCGTAGACTTCGTTGCGGCTTCCTTTATCCGTAAGCGTTCCGACGTGCTGGAAATCCGTGAGCACCTGAAAGCTCACGGCGGCGAAAACATTCAGATCATCTCCAAGATCGAAAACCAGGAAGGCCTGAACAACTTCGACGAGATCCTCGAAGCGTCTGACGGCATCATGGTAGCTCGTGGCGATCTGGGTGTTGAAATCCCGGTTGAAGAAGTGATCTTCGCGCAGAAGATGATGATCGAGAAGTGTAACCGTGCACGCAAAGTGGTTATCACCGCGACCCAGATGCTGGATTCAATGATCAAGAACCCGCGCCCTACCCGTGCAGAAGCCGGTGACGTTGCCAACGCCATCCTGGACGGTACCGATGCGGTGATGCTGTCTGGTGAAAGCGCCAAGGGTAAATACCCGCTGGAAGCCGTTACCATCATGGCAACCATCTGCGAACGTACCGATCGCGTGATGCCTAGCCGTATCGACACCCTGAACGACAACCGTAAACTGCGTATCACCGAAGCAGTATGCCGCGGTGCGGTAGAAACTGCCGAAAAACTGGACGCGCCACTGATCGTGGTTGCCACCAGCGGCGGCAAATCAGCCAAATCCGTGCGTAAGTACTTCCCTAACGCCGTGATCCTGGCGCTGACGACCAACGAAGTCACTGCCCGTCAGCTGATCCTGAGCAAAGGTATCACCACTCAGATGGTCAAAGAAATCGCTTCTACCGACGACTTCTACCGCATTGGTAAAGAAGTTGCTTTGGCCAGCGGCCTGGCACAGAAAGGCGACGTCGTGGTGATGGTTTCTGGTGCTCTGGTACCAAGCGGCACGACCAATACTGCCTCGGTTCACGTGCTGTAATAATAAACGTGACAACCAGTCTGTGACCCAAACGCCGCTTAGCGGCGTTTTTTTTATCTGCAATAACGCACTTTCAGAAAAACGCAACCATTAAAGCGGTTTATTTCGCCAATTTCATTTGAGAGTTGTCCCATAGAATCAGGCTGTTTTCCTTCGATTTTTTAACTATTTTGCAAAAGAAGATGCAAGTTTGAGCGAACGATCAAAATAAAGGGCCCTAATACAAAAAATTTATTCTCTTTCGAAAAAAGTTTGTGTAATACTTGTAACGCTACATGGAGATTAACTCAATCTAGAGGGTGTTATAATGAATCGTACTAAACTGGTACTGGGCGCGGTAATCCTGGCTTCTACTATGCTGGCTGGTTGCTCAAGCAACGCTAAAATCGATCAACTGTCTTCTGACGTTCAGACTCTGAACGCTAAAGTTGATCAGCTGAGCAACGACGTGAACGCAATCCGTTCTGACGTTCAAGCAGCTAAAGACGACGCAGCGCGCGCTAACCAGCGTCTGGACAACCAAGCACACGCTTACAAAAAGTAAGTTTGCTTCGGTTATTGAAAACGGTGCACATTGTGCACCGTTTTTTTTTGCCTATAAATTCCCCTGCACATCACCCTATCCAATACCTTAGGCACAAAAAAAGGGCCAGGCTCAATGCCGGACCCCATGACTTTCTCACCATCAAGGTTTAGTTCACTGAGCTAATCGGTGCACCAGACTCGCCAGAGGTATCAGCACCCTCACCAGGAAGTGCTGTAGGCGGTGTAGTGACCTCGGAAGGGTCTTGCCCTACACTTACCAGCACTGGCATGCCAGAACGCCGTACGATGGCGCTGTCGAGCATTGCCTTATCGGTCTGTGGATCGGCAGCAAAGGCTTTCTGATTTTTAGAAAGCGCGATTGGCATGGTCTGCGGATCGTCACTGGCCACTCTGGACAATGGCTGGTGCACTTCTACATAGCGTTTGCCGTCTGGCTCAACGGAGACTTTCAGCGGTTCATTGACGATTTGCACTCTGGTGCCCTGTGGCACCTGGTTGAACAGCGCTTCGATATCGTCCGGGCGCAGGCGGATACAGCCTGAGCTCACACGCATCCCGATACCAAAGTTGGCATTGGTGCCGTGGATCAGGTATTCACCGCGCCCCATGGCCAGACGCATGGCAAACAACCCCATCGGATTCTCTGGCCCGGCTGGTATTACCGCAGGCAAAGTCACGCCCTGTGACTGGTAGCGCTTGCGGATGTTGGCAGTGGGCGTCCAGGTTGGATTCGGGATCTTCTGGCTGACCGAGGTCACCTTCAGCGGCGTATTCATACCGGTCTGGCCAATACCGATCGGGTAGACGATCACCTTATCTTCCCCTTTCGGGTAATAGTACAAGCGCAGTTCCGCCAGATTGACCACAATGCCTTCACGTGGGGTATCCGGCAGCAGCATCTGTGTCGGGATCGTCAGCGCCGATCCCGGTTTAGGCAGATAGGGATCGGTACCCGGGTTGGCTTCCAGCATGCCCAATAGCCCAATCTTGTAGTCAGCCGCAATGGCTTCCAGCGAACGGCCATCGTTTGGCACGTTGTAAATCGTATTCTCACCAATCAGACGGCTGCCTGGCGGCGGCAATGGGTATTCGTTCGCACTGGCGGCCTGGGTGCCGGTCAGTACAGTGGCGAATAGCACGCCCATTAGAGTCAACGCACGTTTCATTCTGATCCCTATTGTTATTACGGTTCATTGCAAGGCTAGCGATCGCTGGCCAGCAGGTAAATAAGATAAATGCTCGTTCGATATTAGCAAGATCCGATTTAAAGGCAATAAATTGCAAAAAATCAACATGTTATAACGTAATCAAACGCAGGAATTGTCAATGCATCGTCAACGAGTAACTGACTGAAATAGCTAGGATTTGCGGAAAACAGGCGGAGCTTGGCAGGAATTGTAAAGGCTCATTGACATAACCTGTCATCAATAAGCCTTGGGATATCCGGTCAGGCGAGCTGTGCCGCTTTACCGCGAATAGCGCGGATCATCGCCTCCAAACCTTGAGAACGAGAAGGCGTCAGATGTTGGCTCAAGGCCAGTTCGCTGAAGAATGGGCGTATATCCAGATCGAGGATTTGCTGCGGCGTAAGCTCATGATAAACAATAAACACCACCGCCAGCAGCCCCTTGACGATAGCAGCATCGCTATCGCCATGAAACTCAACCTGCCCTTGCGCGTTGTTGCTCATCACGATCCAGACCTGGCTTTGACAGCCGGAAATCAGGTTGGCCGCCTGCCGCTCGCTTTCATCCAGCGGTGGCAACTGGCTACCCAGTTCGATCACATACAGGTACTTCTCCTCCCAGTTCAGGCAGCGGGAAAAATTACGCACCAATTTATCTTTGTCTGGCAAATGCGCCATGGGGTTCCCTTTAATGATTAGCCTAACAAGCTGTGGATGCGCTGCAAACCGGCGACCAGCCGATCCACTTCCTCACGGGTATTGTACAACGCCAGCGAGGCACGGCACATACTTGGTACCTGGTAGAACTCCATCAGCGGCATGGCGCAGTGGTGCCCAGTGCGGATCGCAATGCCGTATTGATCCAGGAAACTGCCCACGTCGTAGGCATGATGTTCACCCAGGTTAAAGGCAATCACGCCGGCACGCTGCGCAGGGCCATAAATCTTCAGCGTTGGCACCTGCTGCAGTCCATCCAATGCGTAGCGCATTAGAGATTGCTCGTGATCGTGGATATTTTCCAGCCCCAGAGCCTCGACATAGTCGATGGCAGCCCCCAGCCCCATCATACCCGCCGTATTAGGTGAACCGGCCTCAAACCGCCATGGCGGCGCTGCAAAGGTAGTACCTTGCGTCAGGCTGACCCGTTGGATCATCGCGCCGCCGCCTTCCCACGGTGGCATCTGTTCCAGCAACGACTGCTTGCCATACAGAATGCCGATACCGCTAGGCCCGTACAGCTTGTGGCCAGAGAACACATAGAAATCGCAGTCAAGCGCCTGGACATCGATACGCTGATGCATCACCGCCTGAGCCCCGTCCACCAGCACCTTCAGCCCAGCAGCTTTGGCCACGGGAACGATCTCATGCAGTGGGTTGACGGTTCCCAACACGTTCGATACCTGGGTAATCGCCAACAGCTTGGTGGAGGCATCGATCAGATCCGGCAGTTGTGCCAAATCCAAGGTGCCGTCTGGCTGCAATGGCCAGATACGCAGCGTGATGCCTCGCTCTTGCGCCAGCATTTGCCACGGCACAATGTTGGCGTGGTGCTCCATCTCGGTGATGATGATGCTGTCGCCCGCCGTCAGCAAATGGCGGCCAAAGCTGTTAGCCACCAGATTGATGCCTTCGGTGGTGCCTTTGACGAACACGATTTCTTCCGCCGAGCCCGCATTGATAAAGCGCGCCACTTGCTCACGCACGCCCTCCATCTGCTGGGTAGCTTCGGCGCTCAACGTATGAATGCCGCGGTGAACCGCGGCATAACCGTGACGGTAGAAATCCAGTTCGCGGTCAATCACGCTCTGCGGTTTCTGCGCGCTGGCAGCACTGTCCAGATAAGCCAACGGTTGCCCATTGACCTCCCGAGCCAGCAGGGGAAAATCACTACGTACCCGTTCCAGGGGATAACTCATGCCGCCTCCTGGGGTAAACGATCGGCGATACGCGCCAGCACCAACTCCCGAATGACCGGGTCGGCAATGCCCTCCGTCAGTTCAGCGGCAAAGGCAAAGATGATCATCTGCTGCGCCGCGTGCTTATCAATACCGCGCGATTGCAGATAGAACAGCTGTTCTTCATCGATCCGGCCCACGGTGGCACCGTGGCTGCATTTGACATCATCGGCGTAGATTTCCAACTGCGGTTTGGTATCGACCTCCGCCACCTTGCCCAACAACAGATTGTGGTTGTTCATCTGGCCGTCGGTTTTGATCGCGTGCTGCGCGACCTTGATCATGCCGTTAAATACCGCCTTGGCCCGATCGCTGACCACCGTTTTGTGCAGTTGGCGGCTTTCACAGTAGCCTTTGTTGTGCTCCAGATAGGTACGGGTATCGCACACCTCTTTACCTACCGGCAGCACCAGGCTGTTGATGACCAGATTGCTCCCCTCACCGTTTAACTGTGCACTGGTGTGGTGGCGTGTCAGCCCCGCTCCCAACAGGAAGCTGTCGCTTTTAACCCGCGCATCGCGGCCAACCAGCAGGTCGTTATGGGCAAAGTGATAACTGGCCTGGCTCTCAAACGCCAGTTTGCAATGATGCAGCTCGGCATTATCACCCACCGTCACGGTCAGGCGCGCACCGGTGAAGTGGGCCGCAGCGCTGACGCTGGCATAGTGTTCGATGACCGAAGCTCGTGCACCACTTGCAATCTCCAGGTGGTGCCGGTGATGCAGCGTATTCACTTCTCCGGGCTGCTCGCGACCAGTGCTGAGATGCAACAGATAGAGCGGTTTAGCCGGAGCTTTGCCTGCCGCCAGGCTAATCACACTGGTTTCCTGCGCCAGGCTTTCGGTCAAATGCAGAAAAATTTCTGGCTGGATCGGTTCTGGCAGCGTTATTGGCGCATCATAGGTCACCCTGTTCAACTGGTAGTCACCAAGATCCTCATCGCTCAATTGCGGACATAAGCGCCCATCGACAAACACCAGGCGATACGCATCAATCTTCAACGCTAACTGGTCACGCTGCTCCTCGCTAATCACGTGGTCCACAGGCTCCAGAAACTGCTGCTCCAACAAGCCTTCCAGCGGGGTATATTTCCAGTTTTCCTGCTTGCGAGTCGGCCAGCCTTGGCGCAAAACCTGCTGCCAATGGGCTAACGCATGCGCAGACTGCTCGCCGCCGCGGGCTTCGAACAGGCTGTACATCTGCTGTAGTGCCCGTGAATTACTGTTGGTCGGAAAGCCAGCCATAGCCCTGCTCCTCCAACTGTTTCACCAATGAGAAATCACCGGACTTCACGATGCGCCCCTGGGAAAGCACGTGAACGTAATCCGGCTTGATGTAATCAAGAATGCGCTGATAGTGGGTGACAATAATAAAGGCGCGCTTGCCGTCACGCAGCGAATTGACGCCGTTGGCGACGATCTTCAGGGCATCGATATCCAGCCCGGAATCCGTTTCATCCAGAATGCACAGCTCCGGCTCCAGCGCCGCCATTTG
Source organism: Serratia sp. JSRIV006 (assembly GCF_019968685.1). Taxonomy (NCBI): domain Bacteria; kingdom Pseudomonadati; phylum Pseudomonadota; class Gammaproteobacteria; order Enterobacterales; family Yersiniaceae; genus Serratia; species Serratia sp. JSRIV006. The sequence continues at coordinate 2,643,458 of NZ_CP074137.1, read as the reverse complement.
CAGGATGTCGTTGCGCTTCTTCTCACCGCCGGAAAAACCGACGTTGACCGAACGGGTCAACAAATCCGCTGGCATATTCAGCAACTCGATCTTCTGTTCGATAAAGTCGGCGAAATCGAAGCGATCCAGCGCCTCTTGGCCACGGTAATTACGCACCGCATTCACCGAGGTCTGCAGGAAGAAATGGTTGCTGACGCCGGGGATCTCTACCGGATACTGGAACGCCAGGAATACGCCCTCACCGGCCCGATCCTCAGGAGCCAGCTCCAGCAGATCTTTGCCTTTAAACGTCACTTCCCCTGCGGTGACCTCATACTCTTCCCGGCCAGCCAGCGTGGCGGAAAGCGTGCTTTTGCCAGAGCCGTTGGGTCCCATAATGGCGTGCACTTCGCCCGGTTTGATGTCCAGGCTCAGCCCCTTGAGGATCTCATTACCTTCGGCGCTGACGTGCAAATTCTTGATACTTAACATGCTGTGTCCTCTGATCGCGCTGCTGCGCTATAAATACGGGTGCTTAACCGACGCTGTGTTCCAGGCTGATAGCCAGTAACTTCTGTGCCTCTACGGCAAACTCCAGCGGCAGCTCGGAGAACACGTCCTTGCAGAAACCATTGACGATCATCGAGATGGCATTATCTTCGCTGATGCCCCGTTGCAGGCAGTAGAACAGTTGGTCGTCACCGATTTTCGAGGTGGTAGCCTCATGCTCAAGCTGGGCGCTGTTGTTGCGAGTTTCCACATAGGGGAAGGTATGTGCCCCGCTGTTGGGCCCGATCAGCATTGAATCGCACTGGGTAAAGTTACGGGCGTTTTCCGCCCCAGGCAGGATTTTCACCAGCCCACGATAGGTATTTTGGCTGTGTCCGGCGGAGATCCCTTTGGCAATAATGGTCGACTTGGTGTTTTTACCAATGTGGATCATCTTGGTGCCGGTATCCGCCTGTTGGTAGCCGCTGGTCAGCGCCACCGAGAAAAACTCACCGATCGAGTTGTCGCCCTGCAAGATCACGCTTGGGTATTTCCAGGTGATTGCCGAGCCGGTTTCAGACTGTGTCCAGGACATTTTGGACCCTGAGCCTTCACACAGCGCCCGCTTGGTGACGAAGTTGAGAATACCGCCCTTGCTTTCGCCGCCGCCGGAGAACCAGTTTTGCACCGTGGAATACTTCACTTCGGCGTCTTTATGCAGGATCACTTCAACCACCGCCGCGTGCAGCTGATAGCTGTCGCGTACCGGCGCTGAGCAGCCTTCGATGTAGCTGACATAGCTGCCTTCATCGGCAATCAGGATGGTGCGTTCAAACTGGCCGGTTTTCGCGGCGTTAATACGGAAATAGGTGGAAAGCTCCATTGGGCAGCGTACGCCCTTCGGCACGTAGACAAAGGTGCCGTCAGAAGCCACTGCTGCGTTAAGTGCGGCAAAGAAGTTGTCGTTATGCGGCACCACTCGGCCCAGATATTTACGTACCAAGTCTGGATGGTCGTGAATGGCCTCACCGAACGAGCAGAAGATCACCCCACTCTCTGCCAGCTTTTCACGGTAGGTGGTCGCGACAGAAACCGAGTCGAAAATGGCATCTACCGCCACTTCACTACCTTCACGCACAGGTACACCCAACTGATTAAACGCCAGTTCAACCTCGCTGGTCAGGTAGCCGTTCTCCGAACTGGCACCAGGCTGCTGCTCCGCCCCAGGCTGAGAACCGCAGGAGTCATCACAGCTACCGCAGGACGGCGCTGAATAGTAGCTGTAATCCTGATAGTTAAGCTTGTCATAGTTGGCTTTCAGCCAGTGTGGCTCTTCCATTTGCAGCCAGGCACGGTAAGCCTCCAGGCGGAATTCCAGCATCCACTCGGGTTCGTTACGCTTGGCAGAGATGGCGCGTACCACCTCTTCGTTGATACCTTTGGCCAACTCATCGGTGGCCAGTTGGGTAAAGAATCCTTCCTTATAGCGACCTTCGCTGACCCAAGCCGGTACATCTTTCGCTGTTTCTACGTTGCTTCGTGTCATGTTGATTGCATCGCTTAAACGCCAAAGCTCTCACCGCACCCGCAGGCGTTCTGAGCTTTAGGGTTATTAAATTTGAACATCTGATTCAGCCCTTCCCGAACAAAATCTACCGTGGTGCCATCGATAAACGGCATCGCTTTGAGCGGCACGAACAGCTTGGCCCCGTCACGTTCGAACAACAGATCGTCGCTGGCCGGTTCGCGGGTCAAATCCAGTACGTAGGCAAAGCCCGCACAGCCGGATTGTTTGACGCCGAGTTGCAGCCCTTTCACCTGAGCATCCTGCTGCATGAGTCTGATTATCTGCTTCACCGCGCTGTCGCTCAGCGAAATGCCTTGCCAGACGTTGTCTGCCAAAGAAAAAGTACCAACATCTTCCGTATGCATATGACCTACCTCACATTCGTGTTTACTACAGCCGATCTGGCTTACCGCCCATGTTAGTGATAATGATTATCACTTCAACCTTTTGTTTTGCGGGGGTATTTACCAAACGCCCGGATTTACGCTCGGCAACACGATAAATCGATGGCGTATCCAAGCAAAATAGATATGGGGATAATTTTTATCCCTCTGAATTGATAGCAATTCATCATATCTCGTACGGCTTATCCCGCTGTTCCGACAAGGTTATAGCGCCGGATAAGTCGTCTGTTTTAAACATTCATAGAAAATACCTATTTCTACATTTTGTCTGTCTGAAAAATGCCTTTCCCTGCTTTAAGTCTAGTCGCTCGCGTGTTTTTAGCCCGTGGCGGTCAAAAGACCGACTACAGAAAAAAATCTGCGGGGAGCATTGATCATCGCCACAGCTACAAATATGATAATGATTATCATTAAGCTTTAATTGGGCGTGGACCTATGGCTATCTCGATGAATGCGTGGCTGCTGAGCAAAATTGATGAATACAAGTTCAACATCCGTGATGCCACGGTGGATTTCTATATGGCGGAAGCAGCGCTACAGCGGCCTGAATGCAACATCAATCATCTGAAGCGTTACAACGGTGTCAGCCTTGGCATGGCGAATTTATGCCTGGAAAATGGCGATGACGAGAGCTACCTGCATGCGCTGAGCAAACTGCATAACCGGCTGATTGTCGAGATCAACAACCCACAGCGTTGTCAGCTGTTCCGCGTGCAGTGCTATCATTTTGCCCGGCATACGCTAACGCTGATTTGCCAGAAATATTCGATGGAAGGCGGCTGGGACAAGGCTACCGCTTTTCAGAAGGATTTTGTGAAACGGGTGCCGTTCCAGCTGTAACGTTTACCCCGCAGGCGAAAACCTGCGGGGTTGGTGTTACTCCAATACTGCCGTGGTCAGCCGTGAGGTACAGCAGAGGCGATCGCGATCGTCGAAGATCTCGATCTGCCAGACCTGATTGCGGCGGCCGGCGTGCAATGCACGACAAACCCCGCGCACCTGCCCTTTAAATACCGCGCGCAGGTGGTTGGCGTTAATCTCTAACCCCACCACCTTTTGTTCCCCTTCGGTGCACAGATACCCCGCCATTGAGCCCATCGACTCGGCCAGCACCACCGAAGCCCCACCGTGTAACAGGCCAAACGGCTGGGTAGTGCGGTGATCGACGGGCATCACCGCCTCTAAATAGTCATCTTCCAAGCGGGTAAACTGAATGCCCACATGGGCCACCATGCATCCTTCACCGCTTTGGTTGAGTTGTTCCAGCGTTGTTTCACGTTTCCACAGCTTCACGCAATCATCTCCAGAAGTGCCTGTAATGGATGCCGCACGCCATTGCCTTCAATGCGTTTTACCTGGCTGCGGCAAGAATAACCGGTCGCCAGACAGCGTTGCCTTGGCAAACGCTGTAGCGCCTGATGCCATGATAGCTCATAAATCCCCAGGGAATTTTGCAGATTCTTGGCTTCGTGACCGTAAGTGCCCGCCATGCCACAGCAACCCACGCTGACGTTTTCCAACTTGGCGCCAAAACGGGCAAAGATGGCGGCCCACTGCTGGGTACTCGCCGGTAATGCGGTAGTTTCGGTACAGTGGCCAAACAGATACCAGGCTTCACCGGTCGCAGGCTGTTCTGCTCGTTCTGCCAGCAACTGTTGCAACCACTCATGAACCAGTTGCACCTGGAAATTACCCCGCTCGGCCCCGAGAATTTCTTGATACTCGTCGCGATAACACAGCACCAACGCCGGATCGACACCCACCATCGGCATCCCCAGTTTGGCTACCCGGTTAAGAAAGTCCGCTGTCTTGCGCGCCGTTTTGGCAAAGCGTGTCAGGAACCCTTTGATATGCTGTGCCTTGCCGTTCGGTGAGAATGGCAACAGCACCGGCTTGTAGCCCAGCTTTTCCACCAGCCGTACAAAGTCTGCCACAACCTGGGCATCGTAATAGCTGGTAAACGGATCCTGCACCACCAGCACATGCTGTTCGCGCTGGCTTTCGCTCAATGCTTCCAACTGTTCAAGCGTCATGCTGAACGCGCTATGGCCCGACAGTTGTTGGCGTAACGTTGGGCTCGATAGCAGCGGTAAATCCACCATACCTATGCTGCTGCGGCTCAGTTCGCGCACCCATGGCTGCTTGAAGAAGAAGTTGAACACCTTTGGCGCTTTGGCCATCAACGGGGTATAGCTCTCAACGCCAGCGACCACGTAGTCACGCATTGGGCGCAGATAACGGGTGTGATAAAGCTGCAGGAAGCGCGAACGGAAGCCCGGCACGTCGATCTTGATCGGGCACTGGGTCGAACAGGCTTTACAGGCCAGGCAGCCAGACATCGCTTCTTTGACTTCATGGGAGAAGTCATATTCGCCCTTGCCTGCATGCCAGCTATTACGGGTTTTCTCAACCAGCGTGCGGAAGCTGAGGCGCTGCTGCGGCAACTGCTTTTCCAGTGCGACGGGGTCCACGCCCTGCTCTGCCAATAAGCGTAACCATTCGCGAACCAGGGCCGCTCGGCCTTTCGGCGAGTGGATCCGATTCGCGGTGATCTTCATCGATGGGCACATCGGGCTGTGGACATCAAAGTTAAAGCACAGTCCGTTGCCGTTACACTCCATCGCGCCACGGAACGAAGTGCGGACATCGATGGGGATGCGGCGATCCAACGTGCCACGTTTCACCGCATCGACTTTCATCATCACGGCATCTACGCCCAGCGGCGGGCAGATTTTCCCCGGATTGAGGCGATTGAGCGGGTCAAACGCGGCCTTGATGCGGCGCAGTTCTTCATAGAGCTCCTCGCCGAAGAACGCCGGGCTATACTCCGCCCGGAAGCCCTTCCCGTGTTCTCCCCACAACAGGCCGCCATACTTGGCGGTTAACGCCACCACCTGGTCAGATATTTGCTTCATCAGCACTTCTTGCTGGGGATCGCACATATCTAAGGCCGGGCGCACATGCAGCACACCAGCATCAACGTGGCCGAACATACCGTAGCTCAGGTTATGGCTATCCAACAGTTGGCGGAACTCGGTGATATAGTCGGCCAGATGCTGCGGCGGCACGCAGGTATCTTCGGCAAACGGGATGGGTTTGGCCTGCCCTTTGGCGTTACCCAGCAACCCAACCGCCTTTTTGCGCATATTGTAGATACGCTCAATGCCGGTCAAATCGCCGCAAATCTGATAGCCGATCACCCCAGCCTGTTGCTCGGAGATCAGATCGTCCAGACGCTCGCACAACGCTTCCATCTGGCCGTCGATCAGTTCTTTATCGTCACCGGCAAACTCAACGATGTTCAACCCGAGCATCTCTTTATCGGGCACGTTGGTGATCAGTTCGCTGACCGAGTGCCAGACGATATCTTCGCGGGCCAGATTCAGCACTTTAGAGTCGATGGTTTCCACCGACAGCGCCTTGGCTTCCACCATAAAGGGCGCATTGCGCAGGGCCGAATCGAAAGAGTCATATTTGACGTTTACCAGCCGCCGCACCTTCGGCAGCGGTGTGATATCCAGCCGCGCTTCGGTGATAAAGGCCAAGGTCCCTTCGGCACCGGTAAGAATGCGGGTCAGATCGAAGGTTTGCAGATCGTCGCTCAGCACGTGGCGCAGATCGTAGCCGGTTAGGAAGCGGTTAAGCTTGGGGAATTTTTCCAGGATCAGTGCGCGTTGCTCGCGACAACGGTTCAGCACGGTGTGGTAGATCCGCCCCTCTGGCGTATCTTCCTGGGCAATCGTTTCCGCCAGCGGCGTTGGCATGGCGCGAGTGTCGATCATTTCGCCCCCCAGCAACACCGCCCGCAGCCCCAGCACGTGGTCTGAGGTTTTGCCGTACACCAGCGAGCCCTGGCCAGACGCGTCGGTATTGATCATGCCACCTAGGGTGGCGCGGTTGCTGGTAGAAAGCTCCGGCGAGAAGAAATAGCCGAACGGCCGCAGATACTGGTTAAGCTGGTCTTTAATCACTCCGGCCTCTACCCGCACCCAACCTTGCTCGACGTTGATGTCCAGAATGCGGTTCATGTAGCGCGACATATCAACCACAATGCCGGTGTTAAGTGCCTGCCCATTGGTGCCGGTGCCACCACCGCGCGGGCTGAAGGTGAGCGCCTTGAAGCGCTCCTCGTCGGCCAGCCGGGCGATAAGCGCCACATCGGCGGTTGAGCGAGGAAACACCACCGCATCGGGCAACAGCTGGTAAATGCTGTTATCCGTCGCCATCGTCAACCGATCGGCATAGCTAGTGGCGGTATCGCCGTTGAATCCGCTCTGTTTTAACGCGGCCAAAAAGTCCAGCACCCGTTGAACGAGGCCGGATGCCTGAGAAATTTGTGGGATCATTCGCTTGTTTGACTCTGTCTGCTCTTCATTGCTTAACCGGGCCCGGAACTGACCCTCCCCTGTCTTTTATTATCACGATAACCGCAAGGGCCGTTACCCGCCCCTGCATCATCGCTATCTACCTCATAATGGCGGGTGTTTTGCCGCTTGTACATCCTGAATTTGGCATTATTTGGCGGGGAAAATGATAGCGCAACCGATGGCTGCGCTATCGGCAGAAGAAAATCTGGCGGTTATTCCACTGCGCTTAATAGTGAAAGGCGGTACCGCTGATGACGTTCCACGGCAAAATGTGCTGCTGACTGTGAAAGTTGCCAAAAATGCTCCATGATAAAAGGGTACCAAGGAATTAACTCACTAGGATGAAAACGCATTCATGACACAACCGCAACGCCGCTACGATTTACCGACGATAATTTTTGGTGTGCTGTTTATCGCCATTATGATCGTCGCCAGTTTTTGGGTCATTCAACCCTTTATTCTGGGATTTGCCTGGGCATCGATGGTGGTGATCGCCACCTGGCCGGTATTGATTAAACTACAGAGCCTACTTTGGGGCCGCCGGTCGCTAGCCGTGCTGGTGATGACCATCCTGCTGCTCTTACTGTTTGTGCTGCCTATTGCCCTATTGATCAGCAGCGTGGTGGACAACAGCGCGCCAATCGTAGCCTGGGTGAACTCTCCGGGCCAGCTCCACGTTCCACAGTTGGAGTGGCTGCGTTCCATTCCAGTGATCGGGCACAAAGTCTATAACAGCTATCATCTGTTGGTGAACACCGGTGGTAACGCTCTGGTGGCCAAAATTCAACCTTACTTTGGCCAGACCGCCACCTGGTTTGTCACCCAGGCAGCGCATATTGGCCGTTTCCTGATCCACTGTTCGCTAATGTTACTGTTCAGCGCCTTGCTGTACGCCCGCGGTGAGCAGGTTGGCATGGCGATCCGCCATTTTGCCGTGCGCCTTGCTTCCACTAGGGGCGACGCGGCCGTGTTACTGGCCGGGCAAGCGATCCGTGCAGTCGCATTAGGCGTGGTGGTGACCGCATTGGTGCAGTCGATCCTGGGCGGTATTGGGCTGGCCGTTTCCGGCATTCCGGCGGCCACCTTGCTGACCGTAGTGATGTTCGTCTTTTGCCTCGCTCAACTGGGGCCATTGCTGGTCTTGGTCCCGGCCATTATCTGGCTTTACTGGACCGGTGATACCACCTGGGGCACCGTGCTATTGGTGTGGAGCTGTGTGGTCGGAACTCTGGATAACTTCCTGCGCCCGGCGCTAATCCGCATGGGTGCCGACCTGCCGTTGATTCTGATCCTGTCAGGCGTTATCGGTGGCCTGCTGGCCTTCGGGATGATTGGCCTGTTTATCGGCCCTGTCGTGTTGGCGGTCTCTTATCGGTTGGTTAGCGCCTGGGTGAACGAAGCTCCAGAGCCCACCGCCGATCTGGAAGAAGTCGCCAAAGATTTAGAACAGTTGTGATCCCTACATCGCCTGCTCATTCATTGGGCAGGCGATTAATCAAAATATTCCCATTCCCCACCGCATCGTTCCCGATAATTATTCTGCTGACTCACCTGCTGCAATAATAGATGCCATTCAAGTACCTGTTCTCACAATGAACCATTACAAACCAGGCTGTTTGATTGGGACGATTCTTAATGACGCGCGCCAGATAACTGCCTAGTATGAAACTCTATCTTGCTGAAAATCATTGCTTTCCATGCATTGCTTGCCAGTCAAGTCAGCTAACAAGGTAACCTCGAATCACTGAATTGCTGTGTGTAGTCTTTGCCCGTCTTTTGATGGGCTTTTTTTTGTGCAAAATAACCCGCCAATATAAAAAAACCGCCAGGTTTAACCGGCGGTTTTATGTTTTCAATAGACGTTGTTATTCAGGTTTACTTTCTTTGTGACAAATTAACCCAGGTCTGCACCACGGTATCCGGGTTAAGCGACAGGCTATCAATCCCCTGATCCATCAGCCACTCGGCAAAGTCCGCATGGTCTGACGGGCCTTGTCCACAGATGCCGACATATTTGCCGTGACGCTTGGCCGCCTGGATCGCCATGGAAAGCAGCGCCTTGACCGCCTCATTGCGCTCGTCAAACAGCTCAGAGACCACTCCGGAATCGCGATCCAGCCCCAGCGTGAGCTGCGTCATATCGTTGGAACCGATAGAGAAACCATCAAAGTGCTCAAGGAACTGATCGGCCAGCAAGGCGTTGGAAGGGATCTCACACATCATAATCACTTTCAGCCCGTTCTCGCCGCGCTTCAACCCTTGACGCCCCAACTCTGCCACCACGGCCTCCGCCTGAGCCACGGTACGCACAAACGGCACCATCACCTCAACGTTGGTTAGGCCCATCTCATTACGTACCCTCTTCATCGCGGCACATTCCATGGCGAAGCAGTCTCGGAAGCTGTCCGCCACGTAACGACCCGCGCCACGGAAACCTAGCATCGGGTTTTCTTCGTGCGGCTCATATTTCTCGCCACCTACCAGGTTGGCGTATTCGTTAGATTTAAAATCGGAAAGGCGCACAATCACGCGCTTCGGCCAGAATGCCGCGCCCAACGTGGCGATCCCTTCAGTCAAACGACCGACATAGAACTCGACCGGATCGTCATAGCCCAACATCAGCGTTTTTATTTCTGCCTGCAGCTCTGGGGTTTGCTGGTCGAACTCCAACAGGGCACGCGGGTGTACGCCGATCATGCGGTTGATAATAAACTCCAACCGGGCCAGCCCTACGCCTTCATTTGGCAAGCGAGCGAAGTCGAACGCACGGTCAGGGTTTCCGACGTTCATCATAATCTTCAACGGAAGTTCCGGCAGTTCAGTGACTTCCGAGCTTTGCACGCTGAATTCCAGCATGTCGCTGTAGACAAAGCCGGTGTCGCCTTCGGCGCAGGAGACGGTGACTTTCTGCCCTTCTTTCAGCAGGTCCGTTGCGTGGCCACAGCCTACAACGGCAGGGATCCCCAGTTCACGGGCAATGATCGCTGCATGGCAGGTACGCCCACCACGGTTGGTTACGATCGCTGCCGCCTTCTTCATGATCGGTTCCCAATCCGGGTCGGTCATGTCGGTGACCAACACGTCGCCCGGCTCGATGCGATCCATTTCGCTGATATTGTGGATGACCTTCACCGGGCCTGCCCCAATACGATGGCCAATGGCTCGCCCTTCTACCAGCACGGTGCTGTTACCGTTCAGTTGGTAGCGTTCCATCACCTGCTCATTGGAGCGCACGGTTTCTGGCCGCGCCTGGACTATCAGCAGCTTGCCGGTGTGGCCGTCTTTGGCCCACTCGATATCCATCGGGCGGCCATAGTGTTTTTCGATCAACAACGCCTGATGTGCCAGTGCCTGGACTTCATCATCGGTCAAAGAGAAACGATTGCGTTGCTCTTCTGGCACATCTTCGATACGGACCTGCTTGCCGTGATCCTGTGAAGGTGCGTACACCATGCGGATTTTTTTCGAGCCAAGGTTGCGGCGCACAATGGCCGGTTTGCCCTTCAGCAGCGTCGGTTTATGGACATAAAACTCATCCGGGTTGACCGCCCCTTGTACCACCATTTCCCCCAAGCCGAACGCCGAGGTAATAAATACCACCTGATCAAAGCCGGATTCGGTATCAATGGTAAACATGACCCCAGAGGAAGCCAGGTCGGAGCGCACCATGCGCTGTACACCGGCGGAAAGCGCCACGCCACGGTGATCGTAACCCTGATGCACACGGTAAGAGATGGCCCGGTCGTTAAACAGAGAGGCGAAGACGTGTTTGATCGCCACCATCACCGCATCAATGCCCTGCACGTTGAGGAAGGTTTCCTGCTGGCCAGCAAACGAGGCGTCTGGCATATCTTCGGCCGTGGCGGAAGAACGCACGGCAAAGGAGGCTTCGCTTTCGCCCTCGGACAGTTGTTGGTACGCCAGGGTAATTTCACGTTCAAATTCCGCGTGGAAAGGCGTATCGATCACCCATTGGCGAATTTGCGCACCGGCCTTGGACAGTTGAGCAATATCGTCCACGTCAGTCTGATCCAGCAGCTGATAAATGCGCTGGTTAACCCCACTTTGCTCAAGAAAATCGTTAAATGCCTGGGCGGTGGTGGCGAAACCGTTGGGTACGGCCACGCCCAAATCGGAGAGATTGGTGATCATTTCACCGAGGGAGGCATTTTTGCCACCGACACGGTCAACGTCGTGCATGCCAAGCTGGTTGTACCAAAGCACATTACGCAAGTCTGGGCCATTGTTAGACATCGAGACAATCCTTATTGCTATCAGTAGGGTATTGACGGATTTTTGACGGGTACCGCAAAAACGGCACCCACCCACACTAGCACAATGATCCATAGACAATAGACAGGTGAATCGATCAAGCCAATGAAGAAAATAGCAATTAAGAGAATTCCAGCGAGCACAATTTTATTAGGGATCGTTCCCTAACTGGCTAAAAGCTTACAATTCAACAAATTATGTATTATTTAAACTTTTGCTTAAATACCCGTAATTTTAGTGATTGATTTGACGAAAATAGCGCCAATTTGCGTCGGAGCAGGTAGTTAAAATAGCACCATTCATTTTATTAAAAATGAAATATAGTTTTATTAAATATATTCAATTGCCGCGAATGATCCCCAGCGTCACAAAATTTCTGTCCTCCTCTTTACCGTATGTGGGTATGCAGACCATGATGTTGCTATCCGTCGTTTCAGGCATTAAGGAGTTATGGGTGGAAAGAAGCGTTTTTTATATCTCGGATGGCACGGCCATTACCGCCGAAGTATTGGGGCATGCGGTGCTGTCACAGTTTCCCGTCAAGGCCACCACTTTCACTCTGCCCTTTGTGGAAACCGAAGCGCGTGCGCGGGGCGTATGCCAGCAGATCAATGATATTTACCAACAAACCGGTGTGCGCCCACTGGTGTTCTATTCGATTATCTCGCCGGAGGTTCGCCAGGTGATCACCCAAAGTGAAGGATTCTGCCAGGATATCGTGCAAGCCCTGGTTGGCCCGCTGCAGGGGGAATTAGCGGTGGATCCAACGCCGGTCCCTAATCGCACCCACGGGCTGACGGAAAACAATCTGGGCAAGTATGACGCCCGGATCGCGGCCATTGAATACACCCTGGCCCATGATGACGGCATATCGCTGCGCAATCTCGATCAGGCGCAGGTGATCCTGCTCGGCGTATCCCGCTGCGGTAAAACCCCTACCAGCCTGTATCTGGCGATGCAATTTGGTATCCGCGCGGCCAACTATCCGTTTACGGCCGATGATATGGACAATTTGCAGCTACCCACCGCGCTAAAGCCGTTTCAACATAAATTATTTGGGTTGACCATTAACCCAGAGCGGTTAACGGCGATCCGCGAAGAACGCCGCGAAAACAGCCGTTACTCTTCCCCGCGCCAATGCAGGATGGAAGTTGCCGAAGTGGAAGCACTGTTTCGCAAAAACCAGATCCGCTACCTCAATACCACCAACTATTCGGTGGAGGAGATCTCCACCAAGATCCTCGATATCCTCGGTATGAGCCGGCGAATGTTCTGATAGTAGGGGCTGGCCGGATAGTCGTCCATCCCCCCTCTTTTGTGCTTTTTTACCGGTTTTAATCAGCCGATCACAATCTCTACGGTTGAAATCAGCCGTTTTTGCGTTATTGTGATCGCCATCACTTCCCGGTATTCCTGCCGTCGCGAAGAACAGTTTTAGAGACAATCATGCACAAAACAGATGAACTGCGGACCGCGCGCATCGACAGCTTGGTCACGCCTCAGGCGTTGGCAGAAAAGTTGCCGATCTCAGCATCGGTAGCCGATAACGTGACAGCGTCACGTAAACGTATTGAAAAAATCCTCACCGGCGAAGATAAGCGCCTGTTGGTAGTGATTGGCCCCTGCTCCATTCACGATCTGGATGCGGCAATGGACTATGCCACCCGTCTTAACGTACTGCGCGAGCGCTATCAGGATCGCCTGGAAATCGTGATGCGCACCTATTTTGAAAAACCGCGCACCGTAGTGGGCTGGAAAGGCTTGATTTCCGATCCCGATCTGGACGGCAGCTATCAGGTCAACCGTGGTATTGAGATGGCGCGCAAGCTGCTATTGTCAGTAAACCAGCTTGGCCTGCCAACGGCGACCGAGTTTCTGGATATGGTGATCGGCCAGTATATTGCCGACCTGATCAGCTGGGGCGCGATTGGCGCTCGCACCACCGAAAGCCAGATCCACCGTGAAATGGCTTCGGCGCTCTCTTGCCCGGTCGGTTTCAAAAATGGCACCGACGGCAATACCCGCATCGCCATTGATGCCATCCGTGCCGCGCGCGCCGGTCATATGTTCCTGTCGCCAGACAAAACCGGCCAGATGACCATTTACCAGACCAGCGGTAATCCTTATGGCCATATCATCATGCGCGGCGGCAAGACGCCAAACTATCACGCGACCGATGTGGTAGCCGCCTGTGATAGCCTGCGCGAGTTCGATTTACCTGAACAGCTGGTGATCGACTTCAGCCACGGCAACTGCCAGAAATTGCATCGCCGCCAGTTGGAAGTGGCGGAAAACGTCTGCCAACAGATCCGTGCAGGCTCCGTGGCCGTCGCAGGCGTGATGGCCGAAAGCTTCCTGGTGGAAGGCACGCAGAAGATCGTGGCTGGCCAATCACTAACCTACGGCCAATCCATTACCGACCCTTGCCTGAGCTGGTCGGACAGCGAGCAGTTGCTGGCTATGCTGGCCGATGCGGTGGATACCCGTTTCTGATTATTTTAGCCAGCATGCTTTTGGCCTGCTGGCTCTCATTTATCCGTTCACGCAGTATCACTTTCGTGATGGGATTGAAAACTCAATAATTCATCCACTCAATCATAAAAACCAAAAAAGGGATGAAAGAAAGCGTTACGTACAACATACCTATGTTATCTATTTCTTTTAGACGTTTCTTTCCTTTACCCCACCGTATTACACAAGCCAATAGCATGAGAATAATGCAAAAATTTGCAGTGAAAATCTTATAGCCACTAGATACCCCTGCAAACAAAAGCATCAAAGAGGCAAGTGCCATTGTATTCCTCTTAACGTCTGGAAATACTCCCAACCCCACAAAGAAGTGGCAACACACTGATAATATTAGAAAAATAACAATTAACACATTCACATCATCTCCCTATGTAACAATTAGCTCATACTTTCCCTATTTACGTAGATACCACAAAAAAAATAACATTACACATTCAAAAACCCAAGCGTCAATGCCTGTAAAATAAAAGCTGAACACCTATGATTACTCACTCAATTAAACATTTTAAATATAAAATGGCATTTGCATATGATGCTTGCTTTAATTTAATTATTGTTTTCCAACGAGTAAGTGGGGATCTTAAACACTGCATTACCGGATCTTCATCACCTAAATCAGGTTATTGATGCCATATTCTACGAAGTATTCTTACGTCATTCCGCTATACTTGCCAAACATCTGAACTAAACCGATCTGGAGCCCTCTTCCGTGAACCATTCACTGCTGTCCATTCCCTGTATCACCCTGCAAGGGGAACATAAAACGCTGGCCGACTTCCCGGCGCGAGCCTACCTGGTGGTCAATACCGCCAGCAAGTGTGGCTTTACCCCGCAGTATGCGGGCTTGGAAAAGCTGTGGCAGTATTATCGCTCACGCGGGTTGATGGTGCTGGGCTTCCCCTGCAATCAGTTTGGCGGACAAGAGCCGGGCAATCCGCTGGAGATTGCCAACTTCTGCACCCTCAACTATGGCGTCAGCTTTCCGCTGTTCAGCAAGATCGACGTCAATGGCGCGCAGGCGCATCCCCTGTTCAGCGAGTTAAAACGCCGTGCTCCCGGTCTGTTAGGTAGCCAACGTATCAAGTGGAACTTCACCAAATTCCTGCTCACCGCCGATGGCGAGCGCATCACACGCTTTGCCCCCATCACCAAACCTGAGCGCCTGTTCAGCCGTATCGAAACTTTGTTGAAATAGCCGTTTTATCAGCAAATTGGTCGCAATCAATCCAGCCCCGGTAAGCATGACGACAAAAAGGTTCCATCGGTAAGAAAATTTCCCTTGATGTAACCTTTCGCTAACATGATAATGATTATCAATTTGATATTAATTACCATTTACCGGTTGAATTTATGGACAATCTCAATAATTGCCAACAGTCCAACAACGCTTTGGTGACTCCTGACGGCAGTGCTCCTGCCGCTTTACCGCCCTGCTTCGACAGTGCCGAGCTGCTGGGCACCGATGGGCTGGCGGTGATCATCCATCAAGGGCAACGCTATCAACTTCGCCAAACCAA
The DNA here is from genome assembly GCF_019968685.1 of Serratia sp. JSRIV006. Lineage (NCBI taxonomy): Bacteria > Pseudomonadati > Pseudomonadota > Gammaproteobacteria > Enterobacterales > Yersiniaceae > Serratia > Serratia sp. JSRIV006. The sequence goes on along the minus strand of NZ_CP074137.1, from coordinate 2,628,334 downwards.
AGCGGGAAAATTGATCTTAACCAAATAACGTCTTAGTTCCTTTTAACGCCAGCCACCCCGATCTTGCGATCCAGGCAGCCAGCAAATCTATTGATATGTTTAAAACATACGGAGAGTTGCCACATGCCTGCCATTTTTGCCTCCCGGCTGCGTTTATCCGCATTAAGCCTGGCCATTGCCTGCGCTTTGCCTACGGTGGTTTTTGCCCAGACCGACACCAGTGTTTCCGCTGCCACCAAGGCACAAGAAAAAAACAAAGATGAGACCATGACCGTGGTCGCCACCGGTAATCAGCGCAGCAGTTTTGAAGCGCCGATGATGGTGACGGTGATCGACGGCAACAGCCCTCAGAGCCAAACCGCCACCACCGCCGGCGATATGCTGCGTCATGTGCCTGGGGTTACCGTAACCGGTACTGGCCGGAGCAATGGGCAAGACATTATGATGCGGGGTTACGATCGCCGTGGCGTGTTGATCCTGGTTGATGGTATTCGTCAGGGAACCGATACCGGCCATATCAATGGCACCTTCCTGGATCCTGGCTTGGTAAAACGGATTGAAGTAGTGCGTGGCCCATCGGCACTGTTGTACGGCAGTGGCGCATTAGGTGGGGTTATCTCCTATGAAACGGTGGATGCCGCCGATCTGCTGTTGCCCGGCCATAACACCGGCTACCGCGTGTTCGGCACAGCGGCTACCGGCGATCATAGCCTGGGCATGGGCGCCAGCGCTTACGGTAAAACTGACGTTCTCGATGGTCTGATCTCTTTCGGCACCCGCGATATTGGCGATATTCGCCAGGGCGATGGCTTTAATGCACCGAACGACGAGACCATCAGCAACGTTCTGGCCAAAGGCACCTGGGCCATCGATGACAACCAGTCCCTGAGCGGTAATCTGCGTTATTACAACAACCGGGCGCAAGAACCTAAGAATCCGCAAACGCCTGATGTTTCCAGCAGCAATGTGTTAACCGACCGTTCCACCATTCAGCGTGACGCACAGCTCGGCTATAAGCTCAAGCCCACAGGCCAGGATTGGCTGGATGCCGATGCCAAGCTCTATTACTCCGAAGTAGAGATCAATGCGCATACCGACGGCAGCACGGATGAAGCTCGCAAACAAACTACCAAAGGTGGCAAGCTGGAAAACCGTACCCGCCTGTTTGCTGACAGCTTCGCTTCGCACCTGTTTACCTATGGTAGCGAAGCCTACCGACAGGAACAGACGCCAGGGGGGGCAACAGAGAGCTTCCCGCAGGCCAAAATCAACTTCGCTTCCGGCTGGTTGCAGGATGAGATCACTCTGCGTGACCTGCCCGTCTCTTTCCTGGCCGGGACGCGTTATGACAACTACAAAGGCTCTAGCGACGGTTATGACGACGTCAATGCCAACAAGTGGTCATCACGTGGTGCGATGAGCGTTACCCCTACCGATTGGCTGATGATGTTCGCCTCCTATGCTCAGGCGTTCCGCGCACCAACCATGGGCGAGATGTACAACGACTCCAAGCACTTCTCGATCCCGATGGGCCCGACCACCATCACCAACTATTGGGTGCCTAACCCGAATCTGAAGCCGGAAACCAACGCTACGCAGGAATACGGCTTCGGCTTGCGCTTTGACGATCTGTTAATGGCCGATGACAGCCTGCAATTCAAGGCCAGCTACTTCGATACCAAAGCCAGAGATTATATTACTACCGGTGTCACCATGGAGTTAGGCCGTGGCCCACGCGGTATGTACTGCATCAGCTGTACTACCTTCTCAACCAATATCGATCGCGCCAAGATTTGGGGATGGGATGCCTCGCTGAACTATAAAACCCGGTGGTTCGGTTTGGATCTGGCCTACAACCGCACACGTGGTAAAGATGAAGCGACGGGTGACTGGCTCTCCAGTATCACCCCGGATACGGTCACCAGCGTGTTGGATATTCCTATTGCCGAGACCGGTTTATCCACCGGCTGGGTGGGAACCTTTGCCCAGAGTGCGCACCACGTAGCTACCGGCTACAGCAAGCAAGCCGGGTATGGCGTGAACGATTTCTACCTAAGCTATAAAGGCCGCGAAGACCTGCAGGGCGTCACCACTACCGTGGTACTGGGGAACGCTTTCGATAAAGAATATTACTCACCACAGGGCATTCCGCAGGATGGTCGTAACGCCAAACTGCTGGTCAGCTATCAGTGGTAACCCTTTGAACCACAGCGGGCAGACCGTTTTTGCCCGCTCCTCACCCACTAACACAGGAATCAAATTAATGAGCGAGACCCTATACCAACGTTATGAACAGGCGAAAATTGATCACCCAGGTAAATATGCCCGCGATCTGGCCGAGCTGTTGGGTATCAGCGAAGGCGAACTGACCCACGCCCGCGTCGGCCACGATGCTCGTCGCCTGCAGGCCGATGCCCGTACGCTGCTGACCGAACTGGAACAGGTTGGCGTCACCAAATCCATCACGCGTAACAGCTATGCGGTACACGAGCAGGTTGGGCGTTATCAGAATCAGCACCTCAATGGCCATGCCGGGCTGATCCTCAATCCGCGCGAGCTGGATCTGCGCCTGTTCCTCAACCACTGGGCCAGCGTTTTTGCCCTGAGTGAAACCAACAAGCGTGGCGTGCGCCACAGCATTCAGTTCTTTGATCATCAAGGCGACGCGCTGCATAAGGTCTACACCACAGACGAAACCGATCTCGCCGCCTGGTTCGCCCTGGTCGAGCGCCATCGAAGTGCGGAAAACCCGACACTGGAGCTGCAAGCGGCCGAAATTAAAGAGAGCAACAGCGCACCAGATGCCGCCAAAATCGATGCCGACTGGCGAGCCATGACCGACGTCCACCAGTTCTTCCAACTGCTGAGCCGCAATAATCTGACCCGCCAACAGGCCTTCCGCGCCGTGGGTAACGATCTGGCCTATCGTGTGGACAACAGCGCGCTGACGGCGCTCCTGGAAGCCGCCAAGTCTGCGCAGAACGAAATCATGATCTTCGTCGGCAACCGGGGCTGTGTGCAAATCTTTACCGGCCAGATTGAGCGCCTGATGCCGCAGGACGGCTGGGTCAACATCTTCAATCGCCACTTTACCCTGCACCTGATTGAAGGGGCGATCGCCGAAAGCTGGATCACCCGCAAACCAACCAAAGATGGCGTGGTCACCAGCCTGGAGCTGTTTGCTGCCGATGGCACCCAGATCGCGCAACTTTACGGGCAGCGTACCGAAGGCCAACCGGAGCAGCTCCAGTGGCGTGAGCAGGTTGCTGCACTTGAACCGAAGGAAGTCGCCGCATGATAGCTTCATTGCCCCGTCGCCTGGCGCTGTGCATCGCCCTGGCGTTTCCATTAGCCGCCGTGGCGGCCGAGAGGATTGTTTCGATAGGTGGTGACGTGACCGAAATTGCCTTCGCGCTGGGCGCGGGCGATGAAGTTGTGGCACGAGACAGTACCAGTTTGCACCCTGCTGCGGTGCAGAAATTGCCCGACGTAGGCTATATGCGCCAGCTGAATGCCGAAGGTATTCTGGCGCTGAAACCCACCCTGATCCTGACTACCGAGTTGGCAGAGCCAGCGTTGGTACTCAGGCAATTGGAAGACAGTGGCGTAAAGGTGGTGCGTATCCCTGGGGATACCACCGTGCAGGCGGTGCCCGAAAAAATCAGCGTGATAGCCGATGCCATCAATCGCAGTAGCCAAGGCAAGCAGTTGGCCGAACGCTATCAGCAACAGTTGGCAGCGATAGCCAATACGCCGCTACCGGTGAAAGTGCTGTTCGTGATGAGTCACGGAGGTATCACCCCCATGGCCGCGGGCCAGCAAACCGCGGCAGATGCCATTATCAGAGCCGCTGGGTTGAAAAACGCGATGCAAGGTTTCAGCCGATACCGCCCGCTCTCGCAAGAGGGCGTGATTGCCAGCGCACCAGACTTGCTGTTGGTGACTACCGATGGCGTTCGCTCCATCGGTGGCCAGGAAAACCTGTGGCTGTTGCCCGGCATGGCTCTGACACCGGCGGGGAAAAATCGCCGCGTGCTGATCGTTGATGATATGGCACTGCTCGGTTTTGGTCTGGAAACGCCGCAGGCGCTGGGCCTGTTGCGTAAAGCGGCGGAGCAAAAGTAATGCGTTGCCGAACCTCACCCCGCCTGGCGATCGTCAGCCTGCTGATCCTGCTGACGATCCTGGCGCTTGGGGCCGCTAACCTTGGGGCGTTGACACTGTCATTTCGAACCCTGTGGCAGGCTCCTTTCAGCGATGCCTCCTGGCATATCTGGCTGAATATTCGCCTGCCACGCGTGCTATTGGCCGTAGTGATCGGCTGCGCGTTGGCGGTTTCCGGGGCGGTGATGCAGGGATTGTTCCGCAACCCCTTGGCCGATCCCAGCCTGTTGGGGATCAGCAGCGGCGGCGCACTGTTAGTCGCCCTGGTGATCGTCATGCCGCTGGCCCTGCCCCCGCTCATCGCTCTGTATAGCCATATGCTGGCGGCGTTTCTTGGCAGCCTGCTGGTTTCAATACTGATTTATGGCATCAGCCGCAGCGGACACGGCAGCCTGTCGCGGCTGTTGCTGGCCGGTATCGCCATCAATGCGCTGTGCATGGCAGCGATTGGTGTGCTGTCGTACCTCAGTAGCGACCAGCAATTACGTCAATTTTCGCTGTGGATGATGGGCAGCCTTAGCCAGTCACAGTGGCCCACCCTGGTGGTATCCGCTTCGCTGATCCTGCCTGCCGCATTGCTGACGCTGTTACAGGCTCGTCGTTTGAATCTGCTACAGCTGGGCGATGAAGAGGCACATTACCTTGGGGTCAATGTGCAACGCGCCAAGCTGCAGTTGCTATTACTCAGCGCCCTGCTGATTGGGGCCGCCGTAGCGATGAGTGGCGTGATCGGCTTTATTGGCCTGGTGGTCCCCCACCTGGTGCGCATTCGGCTTGGGGGCGATCACCGCTGGTTGTTACCAGCCTCTGCACTCGGCGGTGCCTGCCTGCTGCTGGTGAGCGATACCCTGGCACGTACGCTGGTCGCCCCGGCAGAAATGCCGGTAGGCCTGATGACCAGCCTGATCGGTGGTCCCTATTTTCTGTGGCTGGTGATGCGCCAGCGGGAGCGCTCCGATGGATGATTCATCAATGCTGATAGCACGGCAGTTGCGTTACAACCTGGGGGATCGCCGGCTGATCACCGATGTCTCCCTAAGCATCGCCAGCGGTGAGATGGTGGCGATTATTGGCCCCAACGGCGCGGGGAAGTCGACCCTGCTTCGCTTACTTACCGGTTATCTGGCCGCTGAATGTGGCGAGTGCCGTCTGCAAGGTAAACCGCTTGAGCAGTGGCAACCGCAGCAGTTGGCCAAGGTCCGGGCGGTAATGCGTCAACACAGCGAGCTGGCCTTTCCGTTTACCGTAGAAGAAGTGGTGGCCATGGGACGCTCTCCGCATAGCGGGCGCGATGCCAAACGGGCGATCCAACAGGTGATGGAGCAGACCGATTGCACCAGCCTGGCCCACCGTGATTACCGCCAGCTTTCCGGCGGGGAACAGCAGCGGGTGCAACTGGCCAGAGTATTGGTGCAGTTGTGGCAGCCACAACCTGCACCATCCTGGTTATTCCTTGACGAACCCACCTCGGCGCTCGATCTGTATCATCAACAACATACCTTACGCCTGCTCCGCTCCCTGACGCGTCAGCAGCCGTTGGCGGTCTGTTGCGTATTGCACGATCTTAATCTGGCCGCGCTGTACGCCGATCGCATTCTGCTGTTGCATCAGGGCCGCCTGGTCGCTTCCGGTACCCCGCAGCAGGTATTACAGACGGATATCCTGACGCGTTGGTATCAGGCAGATCTCAGTGTCGCCGCCCACCCAGAGACCGCACTGCCGCAGGTGTTTTTACGTCAGTAACGGTAAGCCATGGAGGGCTTGCTGCATTTAGCTCGAACAGGAAATTTCCAGATGCTTGCCCCAATCCGGTGGCAAGGCCGCCAGATCGTCATACTGGGCATCATCGGCAAAAGGTTGCAGCAACGCCTGGTGCAAACGTGCCAGCTTAGTGACATCGTCCTGCTCTGCCGCTTCGATGGCCTGCTGCGCCAGATAATTACGCAAGATCAGTTTAGGATTCGCCAGCTTCATCGCTTGCTGGCGCTCGGCATCACTCACCTGTTCAAGCTGTAAGCGCTGGCGATATTGTTGATACCAGCCGTCAAACGCCTCTCGATCGATAAATTCATCGCGCATTGGCGTTTGCGACTGTTGCTGCTCAACATCGCTCAACAGACGGAAGGTGCGAGTATAGTCACGCCCTTCTTGTGCCATCAGACTCAATAAGCCAGTCAGCAGATCGTTATCCTGTTTTGACGGGGTGAAGAAGCCCAGTTTGGCACGCATTTGCTCGCCATAAGCCTGCATCAGCGCCGGTTCATAGGCGGCTAGCGCCTGCTGTAACTGCTCGGCACTCAGCAAACCGGACAGCGTTTGCGCCAATCGATGTAGATTCCATAGCCCCACGGCTGGCTGGTTATCGAACGCATAACGGCCCTGATGATCGGAGTGATTGCAGATATAGTCTGGCTGGTAGTCATCAAGGAATCCATAAGGCCCATAATCCATCGTCAGGCCGAGGATCGACATATTGTCGGTATTCATCACCCCGTGGGCAAACCCCACGCACTGCCAGTGAGCAATCATACGTGCGGTACGTTCCACCACATCGGTAAACCACAGCAGATAGCGATCTTGTTCATCAACCCATTGCGACCAATGGCGCGCAATAACGAAGTCCGCCAGTTGCCTGACCTGTTCCGACTGTTTGCGGTAATAGAAATGTTCGAAATGACCAAAGCGGACATGGCTTTCCGCCACTCGCAGCAGCATTGCCCCGCGCTCCGGTTGTTCACGGAACACCGGATGCTCGCTGGTGACAATTGTCAGGGCCCGCGTCGTCGGGATCCCTAAATGGTATAGCGCCTCGGAGGCCAGGAATTCACGGATCACCGAGCGCAGCACCGCCCGCCCATCGCCCATGCGGGAATACGGCGTTAACCCAGCGCCTTTCAGATGCCAGTCCATACTGCGGCCGTCCGCGAGCCGCTGTTCACCCAGCAGGATCCCCCGGCCATCTCCCAACTGCCCCGCCCAGGAACCAAACTGATGGCCGCTGTAAACCTGCGCCAAAGGCTGCATGCCGGGTAACAGGGTTTCACCTGCCCAGATTGGCGTTTTCTCTGGAGTAAACCAGCTAGCGTCCAACCCCAGTTCCTCAGCCAGCGGCTGGCTGTAATACAGCAAACGGGCCGCTTTGAGCGGCGTCGGCTGCAGTGCGGTATAAAAACCAGGCAGCTGTTGGTAATAAGCGTTTTCAAATTGCGGCATAGGCCCTCCGTAACGCTTAGTGTAGAGCCTGGAGGAGCGGATTAACACGGAGGATTTACAAGGGAATCGCCCCTGGCCGGAAAGCAGCAGGGGCGTGGTAGACTAAAAAGCGGTGGTGAGCCCTGTTAGCTTGGTTATTTAGCGCCGGCGACGTGAGTCTTTTAATGACCTACTACGCGCATGGCTAAAGTGCTTTATCAATGATAAAGCGACAATAATTATCAGTACTGGGATCACGGTAAAAATCATCCAGTCCACTATTTACCCCGGTGTGTAAGCAAAAATCAGTTATTATTATCGAACTCTTCAGCAATCCTGCGTAGAGACCGCAGATTATCCACACTGATGGCAGGCCATAAAAATCCCTGTAGCCCTAAAACACCGGTGTTGGTCAGTTTATTGAAATACTCATGTTTCTCAATGCCGCAAACAATAACTCCCTTACAAAGTTGATTGATATTCTTAAGCAGTGAATCGATAACCAGGTCATATCCCTGTTGGGTAACCAATTGCCAATAAAAACGTTTGTCGATCTTCACAACATCAAATAAACCATCGTACAAGGCGGTCAACGTCGCTTTGCCCGAACCGAAGCCATCGAGCCACAGCGAAAAGTAAGCACTTAACAAGCGGATTTTCCCGTTGTCTTTCCCCGCGGAAAGGTTGGGGAAACTCTCATTGATTTCAAAGGCAATAAACGGCAACTGCTGAACGCGTTGACGACGCTCTTCGCTGCCAAGCAGCCAATCGACAACCGTTTCTTCGATATTAATGGTCAACAGCACCTTGTTGGCAACAAACCACGAGGCCTGCTTTTCGGCCAGCATTAACTGGTCGTTGAATAACTCAATCCTTTGTTCCGGGGTTAATAACCGCAGGCCGATCTCCGTAGGCATCGCCAGGTTATCGCCCGAGCCAGTAAAACGGGTGAGAAGTTCCACCGCCAGTAATCTTCCCGTCATGGCGTAAATCGGCAGGAAGACATACTGACTAATAAAATCAACGTCAGATTGAATATTCATTTTAATGCCAGAGGCTTAATGGCGTGCAAAACATCCTATAACAATAAGTTATACCGATCAATCCCTGGGAGATAGTTCAGAAATAGTAATGCGATTAGCCAGGCATTGCCAAGTAATTGATAGTTTTAGCGATGTTTTTTTGTGCAGGCAGTCAGATGCGTTAATTTACTTTGCGGCAGCTATCGTTACAAATTAATAGCCTTATGCAAGGTGTGAATTCATTTTTGATGTTCAACGATCAGGTGATGCGGCGACCACCTGATTTTATTAATAAAATTCCTAATTTATTTGCCACACAGCACTACTTGATGGTTTCCAACAGCCAACGCCGCAACTCACTAAGCTCGTTCTCCTGCTGCGGATATTGCGCTACCAGCTGTGCACAACAGTCTGCCAACGCCTCGCTGCGATAGGCACAGCCCACCAGCTTTTCGGCCAAAGTCTGTAATGGCGCAGGGTTAAGGCTGTCGGTGAAGATCTGCGCGCGTACAATCGCGCCCTTCTCCACGTCAAAGAAGATATCCACCCCACCCCAGGTAAAGCGCTCATTCAGCAAGTGGCTAAACGCTGGCGCTTTGCCAAAATTCCATTCCCAACTGCTCTGCTTGGCAAATTGCTGGGCAAAATCAGGCAGGTCTGGGAAGACATCCGGGGAGATCACTTCCGGCTGTGCCGTTTCACCATAATGGGCGAAGAAAGCCTGAATGACGGCGTCACAAACCTGCTGATGGTCGATTTCTGGCACAAACTCGGCCAGGTTGGCGACCCTGGAACGCACGGAAGTGATGCCTTTCGCCTGCAATTTTTTCGGATCGGGATTGAGATAGTCTGCCAGGCGATTGAGATCGGCATTCAACAGCAGCGTACCGTGATGAAAACCGCGATCCTGAGTTTCGCGGTAGGCTGAGCCGGAGATCTTGCGCACTCCGTCGGCCGTTTCGACCACCAAATCGTTACGTCCGGAAGCCGAAGCATCAACACCCAGCTGTTTCAGCGCCGCCAGAATAATGCCGGTAGAGACGGTTTTATCATAGCCGGGCTTACCGGCCATAAAGGTAAAGCAGGTATTGCCCAGGTCGTGAAACACCGCCCCGCCGCCGCTGCTGCGCCGTGCCAGACGAATGCCATCCTGTTCCATCCGCCGGGTATTGCACTCTTTCCACGGGTTCTGCGACTGGCCGATCACCACGGTTTCGGCATTACGCCACAGGAAGAGGATTTTTTGCGTGGTCATTTCGCGGAAGATGCACTCTTCTACCGCCAGATTAAACCAGGGATCGTAGGAATCGGAAATCAATAAACGTAAGGAATTCATGGCAGTCACCTCATCATGCAGTGCTGCCATAATACACCAGATAGCGGGTTTGGGGCGTTAAATCCGGCGCGCCTGCCAGTACACCTTACGCCAGTAAACGTTGTTGAGTGAGGAACGCGTCACGCCTTTGCTGGTAGAAGCATGAATAAACTCGTCGTTGGTATCGTAGATCCCCACATGTAGGCCATTCTCTCCGCTGCCGGTTTTAAAGAACACCAAATCGCCCGGCATCAGCTCGTCGCGCGAGACTTTGGTCCCCAGCCCGGTTTGCTGCGCCGTGGATCGCGGTAATTGCATATCAAAACGATCGCTGAAGGTGCGATAGACAAAGCCGGAACAGTCAACACCGCCGCGATCTAGCCCACCGTAGCGATACGGGGTGCCATACCATTGACGCAGTTGCTCGTTCAATTGCGCTACCACCACGATGGAATCGGACAAACGGCCACTCGGCGGTGGCGCATGGCTGCTGCAACCGGCGAGAATTAAACTGGCTAATAGAAACCACACACGCATCGCATTTTACCTTTCACTTGAACACCGAAGCGGATCAACCGCCTGCGATATTTCACCACGCCACCCCAGGTAAGGAGAATGCTGTTTGGCATTAATTTATCGCTCAAGATAATAAAAAGGCAAGTTTTGTCCATGAGATATTCGAATCAACAGCGTTTTTTCCGCTATTAACGATTTTTTGCCGCCCGATGGCTGTTAATCAACCAGACGCCGAACAGAATAAACAGCGTCCCCAGCGTTTTGAGCAAAGTGGCCGATTCATTAAACCAGGGCAGGATCACCGCCGCCAGGTAAACCAGCGCGTAGCTGACGCTCAATAGCGGATAAGCCCGGTTCAGTGGCAGATAATGTAGCGCGAAGAACCAGCACAGCATTGATAATGCATAGCCGAAGATGCCAACGGCCACCGCTATCAAGGCCATTCCGTACTGGCTGAGTAACGGCCAGGTAACATCGGCAAACGACAACAACGGGATTTGCCCCATGCCCCACTTCATCAGCAACTGGGCCAGCGTCACTAACAGAACGCTGCCCGCCCCCCAAAGATAACCTTTCATGATTGCAGACTCATCAGCAGGATCCCCAGCATGATCGACGCCACGCCGCACCAGTGACGCACCGTAGTCGGCTCGTTAAACAACCAGCGTGCCGCCAGCGTCACCAGGACAAAATTGAGGCTCAGCATCGGATAGGCCAGGCTGAGCGGCAGGCGCTGCAACACATTTAGCCATACCAGCATGCCCAGCCCCAATAGCAGCACCGCCAGCGCCAACCAGCGCAGCGTTAAAGCCCGCCGCCGATCGCCAGCCTGTTGCCAGGTAAGAGCAGCCTGTTTCTGACACAGCTGCCCCGCACAGGTGAACAGGCTAACCAGGATCACCAACAAATACCCCATCATGGTTGCTGCTTATACCATACCAATGCCATGCGGTGCATCTCGACCACGCTGTCTGGCGGTGGCAAATCTGTCGGCACGTGCTCACCACGGGAGAGTTGCATTACCAGTGACACATCCCCCTGTTTGCGAGCCTGAGCCAACCAGCCAGCAAAATCCTCTTCGCCGATATAGTGGCCACGTGCATCGGGATACGCCAAGCCATAACTCAGCTCGCCTTTTTCACCGTACATCAGCACATCGCTGCGTTTCAGTTCCCAAGCCAGGCCAGCGGCGATACCCACACGATCGGCCAACACAAACTGGCTCTGGCTGAGCGTGGCGATATTGTCACGAATGAAGTTTTGCGGCTGCTTGGAGTCGATCACCTGCTGCGGAATAGCATAGCCGATCAACAGACAAAGCAGCAGCGGACAGGCGGCCGCCCAGGTCCAGCGTTTTGCGTTATCACGAGCGGAAATCACGGCAAACAACAGCCAACCACCAAAGGCAATCAGGCCGAGCACGATTTTTGGCCACTCATCGGCGGTAAACAGATGCACTTTATGTAACACACCGGAGCCGATGAGCAACAACGCGATAATGCCAATCAGACCAAACAGGCCATTCAGTAGGGCATTCACCTTAAAGACGCGAGTACGTAACTGCCCCGCGCAATCCTCGGCGTAAGCCGCCATCAGCAGTGCCAACGGCGCCATGCAAGGCAGAATATAGGTCGGCAGCTTGCCTTTGGCGATGCTGAAGAAGATCAGCGGCATCACCACCCAGCTCAACAGGAAAAACAGCTCCGGGCGCTGCACACGCTCACGCCATCCCTTAAGCAGGGAACCTGGCAACAACCCCAACCACGGCAGTACCGCAGCGATCAGGATCGGGATGTAATACCAGAAAGGTGCCTTATGCTGGGCATTCTCTTCGGCAAAGCGCTGAATATGCTCCACCCAGAAGAAGTAGTTCCAATAATCCGGCTCTCGTTGGGCCACTGCCAGCGCCCACGGCAGGCTGAGCAGTACCGCCACCACGATCGCCACTGGCCCATAGCAGAACAGATCTTTGACCTTACGCTGCTGAATAACAATGGGGATAACGGCAATCACCGGCACTGCCAGCGCCAGAAAGCCTTTGGTCATAAAACCCATGCCACAGGCCAGCCCGAGCAACACATAGCCACCCAGCTTACCTTTGGCTGTGGTGGCTTTCAGCGTCAGGTAATAGCTGACCATGGCTGCCGTCAGCCACAGCGAGATCATCGGATCGAGCACGCTATAAGTACCGATACTGAAAACCAGCACCATTGACAGGAAAATCAGCACCGCCAGGTAGGCACGACGCGCATTTTTCCACATCAGCCAGGCCAGAGCAAAGACCAGCAAGGCGGTCAGGCCAGTGCTGAATATCGAGCCAAAGCGCACGGCAAAGTTGCTATCGCCGAACAACCACTGGCTAATGTTGTTAAACCAGTAACCGGCGACCGGCTTTTCAAAATAGCGCAGGCCGAGCAGATTAGGCACTATCCAATCTCCGCGTGCCAGCATTTCACGGCTGATTTCGGCGTAGCGGGTTTCATCCGGCTGCCACAGCAGCCGCCCATTCACCGGCAGCAGATACACCAGGGCAAAAAAAATGGCCAACACGATGGCCCAGGATCCTTTCAACGCTTTCATGAAACCTTTTCTCCCCCAACTTCGGTTTGATAACCCAACCAGCCTTCTCGGCCAGGAAATGGTGCGCGTATAATGCGGCCTAGCGGCAGTGATGACACGTCTTGGGGCAGCAATGCGCTCAGCGGGCAGAACTCGATGCCTTGCTGTTTTGCACGCTGTAATAGCTGTTCGAACATGGCCGACTGCGACATACCTTCCACCTCGGTATGTATGGTGTACACTGGCACCCCACGATCGTTTTCTATCGCTCGCAGAATATAATCATTGAAATCCGCCATGCTGGTTTCACGGCCAATCACCTCATCAAAGGTGGGGAGCGTAACGGGGATTTGCACCGTGCCCGGCTGGCCGTTCTCTAATAGCGGACGGAAAGGATGGGTGCCGCGGCAATCACTGTTGTACTCGAAACCAAAACCTTGCTTCACCTCCACGATGCGCTGATCGGCACGCCACCCCGCCACCGCCGAAAATCGGACCGGTTGGCCGATCGCATTGGCCAGTGCATCAACACCCAACTGAACCTGACGTGTCAACTCGGGTTTGGACCACTGCCCCACCTTGGCCTGCCACCCTTGATGATCCCAGGCATGCAACCCCACTTCGTGGCCCACTTCCAACGTGCGCTTCATCAACGGCCCCAAAGATCGGGAAATATTCCGCCCAGGCCACGCAGTTCCCGCCAGCAGGATATCCCAGCCATACAGGGAAGCGGCCTTGGAACGTAGCATTTTCAACAGGAATTGGGGGCGAAGCAGGCGCCACAAGTGGCGCCCCATGTTGTCCGGCCCGACGCTGAAGAAAAAGCTGGCCTGAATATCGTATTTGGCAAACAGTTCCAGCAGGCGCGGTACCCCTTCACGGGTACCGCTAAAGGTGTCTACATCAACTCGCAGGCCGACCTTCCTCATGCACCATCACCTTCCTTTACCGTGGTACGCAGGAAGTAGTCCAGCGTCTCGGCAACGGTTTGCTGCATAGCGATCGTCGGCTGCCAGCCGAGCAGGCGGCGAGCATTCTTGATGCTTGGCGTACGGTGTTCAACGTCCTGATACCCTTTGCCGTAGTAGCTACTGCTTTCCACGTCCTTGAAACCGGCAAACGGCGGGAAATTGCCGCGCAGCGGATGCTCATTGAAGCTGGCCAGCAGCATTTCCGCCAGCTCACGAATACTGGCTTCGTTGGTTGGGTTGCCGATGTTGACGATCTGACCATCGCATTGGCCGTCGCGGTTTTCAATAATGCGGTACAGCGCTTCAATACCGTCGTTGATATCGGTAAAGCAGCGTTTCTGCGCCCCACCGTCCACCAGCTTGATCGGTGAGCCTTCAACCAGGTTCAGGATCAATTGGGTGATCGCGCGCGATGAGCCGATACGCGCCGCATCCAGGTTATCCAGGCGTGGCCCCATCCAGTTAAACGGACGGAACAGCGTGAACTTCAGGCCTTCTTTGGCCCCATAAGCCCAGATCACCCGATCCAACAGCTGTTTGGAAACCGAATAGATCCAGCGCTGTTTATTGATTGGCCCGACGATCAGACGCGAGGTGTCCTCATCAAACTCTTTATCGTCGCACATGCCATAAACTTCTGAAGTGGACGGGAAGATGATGCGTTTGTTGTATTTCACACAGTCGCGAACGATTTTCAGGTTTTCTTCGAAATCCAACTCGAACACGCGCAGCGGATTACGGGTGTATTCGATCGGTGTGGCTATCGCCACCAGCGGCAGAACCACGTCGCACTTCTTGATGTGATATTCGATCCACTCGGAATGAATGCTGATATCCCCTTCCACAAAGTGGAAGCGTGGGTTATCCAGGAAACGGCTGATGGCATCAGAACCGATATCCAAGCCATAGATATCATAACGATCTTCGCGCAACAGGCGTTCAGTGAGATGGTTGCCGATAAAACCGTTCACGCCCAGGATCAGCACGCGGGTACGGCGCTTCATCACAGAGTTTGGCTTGGCAGCCAGACGTACGTCGCTCACCATGCCCATTTCCGCTGCCAGACGGCTGCCTTGTACATACAAACCAGATTCGCTCTGGCCAGCCACGATTTCCAGCGCGCCTTCACCACAGGCAATCACCAATGGGGTGGTGCTCAGCACCGTGCCAGGCTGCTTATCATGCGCGGTGTCCAGCACGCGTGCGCGCCAAACGATCACTTTGCGCTGGCCCAGATAGCTGAATGCGCCCGGATAAGGTTCGGTGACAGCACGTACCAGGTTGTTGATTTCATGAGCAGACTTGTGCCATTGGATCTCACCGTCGGCAGCGGTACGGCGGCCAAAATAGCTGGCCTCCGCTTCGTTTTGCACCGTCAGGCTGGCCGTACCGTTTTTCAGTTTCGGCAACTGCTCTTTCAAGACAATCTGCGCCGCTTCCAACACTTTTTTGTGCAGCGTCAGCGCGGTGTCCTGCTCGGAAATCGCCACTTTATGCTGACCTACGATATCACCGGCATCCGGACGTTTGACCATCTTGTGCAGCGTAGCACCGGTCTCGGTTTCGCCGTTCACCAGCGCCCAGTTGATCGGCGCGCGACCACGGTAGCGTGGCAACAGTGAACCATGCAGGTTAAAACCGCCTTTAGGAGCCAGAGAAAGGATCTCATCGCTCAACATATTGCGGTAGTAGAAAGAGAAAATGATATCCGGCTGTAGTTCACGGATACGCTCAACCCACAGCGGATGATTGACATCTTCCGGCGCATACACCGGCAGCTCCAGTTCAGCACCCTGGCGAGCAACGGAAGAGAAGAAGTTGTTTTCACCTGGATCATCGGTATGGGTAAATACGGCCTGTACGTCATAGCCCGCTTCTGTCAGCGCTTTCAAACCTGCGCAGCCGATATCATGGTAAGCAAATACAATAGCTTTCATCATTCTTCTTCCTGATTATTTTGGGTTGGTTTGGCACCGACCACTTTCTGGACAAAATAGCGGGGACGAGCGCGGACGTCGTTATAAATCCGGCCGATGTACTCCCCTAACAATCCCATACCGACAAACTGTGCACCGATAAAGGTGAATAACACCGCAAACAGCGTGAACACTCCGCCTGCCGCCCATTCCGGCCCCAGGACCAAGCGCAGCACGATCAGCAACACCGCCAGCACGAAGCCTGACAGCGCAATCACGCTACCTACCACGCTGAGCAGACGCAACGGCGTGGTAGTCAGGCAGGTGATCAGGTCATACATCAGGTTGATCAGCTTCATCAGGCTATATTTGGAGTCACCGAACTCGCGCTCAGCGTGACGCACCTCGATCTCCGTGGTACGGCGAGCAAAGGTGTTGGCCAGGATCGGAATAAAAGTACTGCGCTCATGGCAGTGCAGCATCGCCTCAATGATATGGCGGCGATAGGCACGCAGCATGCATCCATAGTCGCCCATGGATTTACCGGTCGCGCGCTGGATCATCATATTGATCATGCGGGAAGCCGTCTTGCGGAACCAGGAGTCCTGACGGTTGGCACGCACGGTCCCCACCACGTCATAACCCTCTTCCGCGACGCTGACCAGACGGGGAATTTCCTCCGGCGGGTTTTGCAAATCGGCATCCAGGGTGATCACCAGATCGCCACTGACCTGATTGAAGCCCGCCATGATGGCGGAATGCTGGCCGTAGTTACGGTTCAGCAGCACGGCAATAATGCAACTATCAGGCTGTTCCGCCGCAGCGGTCAGCATGGCGGCAGAGTTGTCGCTGCTGCCATCATCAATCAGAATAATTTCATAAGGTTGCAATAGTTGTTTACAGGCGGCGGTGGTGCGCTCCAACAAGGCAGGTAAACTCTCCTGCTCGTTGTACACCGGGATCACCACCGAAACTTTGCTAATAGGTTCAGCGCGAGACACGGGAAGACTCCAATACGGAAGACAAGGCATTGACCACGCGATCGACATCGGCTTCGGTCATATCTGGGAACAGCGGTAAAGTGCACAGGCGTGCCGAGTTCCATTCGGTATTGGGCAGTGACAGCTGTGGGTAACGTTCGCGGTAGAATTTTTGCGTATGGGCGGCGCGGAAATGCAGACCGGTGCCGACCCCAACTTCTTTCAGCCGTTCCATCAGTTGATCGCGCCCAATGCCGCAACGTTGTTCATCAACACGCACCATAAACAGGTGCCAGGCGTGATCGTGCGGATAATCTGGTAACCCCAACGGCTGGAAAGGCGAATCTTGCAGCGCGGCCAGGTAACGTTCCGCCAGCACCTTGCGCCGGGCGTTCAACTCTGGCAAACGCGCCAGCTGCACCACAGCAATCGCCGCATGAATATCTGACAGGTTGTATTTGTAGCCAGGTTCAACCACTTCTGCCTGCGGCTTACGCCCCTGCAGTTGGCGGTCAAAAGCGTCAACGCCCAGGCCGTGGAACTTCAGGCAGCGGACGCGATCGGCCAGTTCATCGTCATCGGTCGCGATCAGGCCGCCTTCAGCACAGGTCAGGTTTTTGATGGCGTGGAAAGAGAAAATGGCAGTACCCCGCGCGCCCACCCATTCACCATCGAAACGGGTGCCTACGGCGTGAGCCGCATCTTCAATCAGGGGGAGGTTGTGGCGTTCAGCCACTGCGCGCAGTTCATCCATCGGTAATGGTGCGCCCGCATAGTGAACGGGAATAATCGCTTTGGTACGTGGGGTGATGGCCGCCTCAACATCGGCTGCACTGACCATCAAAGTGTCCCGGTCAACATCGATCATCACCGGCGTAGCGCCAAGCAATTCGATCATGTTGAGGGTGGAAACCCAGGTTTGTGAAGGGGTAATGACTTCATCCCCTGGCCCGATATCCAGAGCCATCAGAGTGATGTGCATTCCCGCCGTTGCGGAGCAGACGGCAACCGCATGCTTGCAGCCGAAAGTTCGGCAAAACTCGCTTTCCAACTGCTGATTTTGCGGCCCGGTGGTGATCCAGCCAGAACGCAACACCTTTTCTACCGCCGCAATTTCTTCATCCCCAATGGCCGGGCGTGAAAAAGGCAGGAATTGATCCATAATTAAACCCCAAACGTCTCGATTTTCTTTAAACTACTGTAAGACTTTTACATTTAACGAATAGTAAACGTCGCAAAGAATGATCACTGGTGGATTAACTGCCAATGTACTTGGGCAAGCTTAACTAAACCTTAAGGGAGAAATTATTATCAGGAAACCTTCTGTAAAACTTCTTCATCAAGGAACTTATAATTAGTTTTATAATCATTGAGTTATGCAGTTATATTTTTTTACTTATTTTTTTCAACCCGATCAGCGTAGCAGGTAATCGTGGATTTTCCATCTTATTTTGTGAGCTTAACCAGAGAATTTGTCCCCATGCAGGGGAATTATATCGAGCACGTTTACTTTCCGTTTAACTTCTAATTAACCGATTAAAATAGCAGCTAAACATCGCTAGGCCGTTTTGGTCATAATCCAGCGCTGCTCTCCTACCGCCTGCAGATGAAAATCCACGTCATAAACCTTGGATAATAACCCCGGCTCCATGACCTCGTGGGTCCCCCCCTCGGCGACCAACCTTCCGGCTTGCAGCAACCAGACCCGATCGGCCTGTTGCAAGGTATGATTGAGATCGTGAGCGCAAACCAGGGCGCTGCGGCCACTTTGGCAAAATTCGCGCAACAGGCGATCGAGCGCCACCTTTTGCGCCACATCCAGGCTGTTGGTCGGTTCATCCAGCAGCAGTAATTGGCTTAGCGGGTTAACCGTTGGCCAAACCTGTAACAATACTGCGGCCAGCCGCACACGTTGCCATTCCCCCCCAGAGAGTTGAGTCAACATGCGGGATAATTTATCCGCCAGCTTTAGGCTACGTGCCAAATACAGGATGGCTTTTTCCAGGTCACCTTCGTCCGCCCCGGCGGGCTGATGTAAGGCGAGATATTGAAATACCGGCATCAGCGCAACCGGAGGCTGCTGCTGGCACAGATAAGCCCGGTGTTTTGCCAGTTCATTCCCCGTATACGCTTCCAGCAAACGCCCAGACAGCCAAACTTCGCCAAGCCCTGGCAGCATACCCGCCAATCTGGCCAACAGCGTGCTCTTACCCGCGCCGTTTGGGCCGATCAGGTGCACCTGCAACCCAGCGGCGATCTGCCCAGAAAACGGCATCAATCGCCCTTCTACCCCTACCTCACTGAGCTGCAGCATGGTTCTGATCGCTCCTTTACTTGGCCAAAGCCTGTTTGATGGCCTCGGACACCTGTGGATCTTCTGGCGTCATATCCGGCGAGAAGCGTTGGATCACCTGACCGTCGCGGCCAATCAAGAATTTCTCAAAGTTCCACAGGATATCGCCGGTCTGCTTCGGCGCACGGCCTTTGCTGCTCATCCGCTCCAGGAAACCACTGCCTTCTGGTGCGACGGCCTGTGGCTGTGCGGCAATCAGTTCCCGATACAGCGGATGACGGCCCTCACCATTGACTTCAATTTTGGCAAACATCGGGAACTGGACGCCAAAGGTGCCACGGCAGAACGCCAGGATCTCCTCATTACTGCCCGGTTCCTGACCAAGAAACTCATTGGAAGGGAAGCCCAACACCGCAAAACCCTGCTCACGCCAGGTTTCATAAAGCTTTTCCAGACCTTCATATTGCTTGGTCAGGCCGCATTCCGACGCTACGTTGACCACCAGCAGTACTTTGCCGGCATAGGCGTTCAGCGTGGTAGATTGGTTCTCAATGGTTTGCAGGGGAATGGCATAAATGGGGTTGCTCATCAGATGTTTTCCTTTGGTTTTATTTGCAGGTGAGACAGAAAAACGCCGCCGGTCATTACCGGCAGCCGGTTTACCTTACGCTTTTTGTCCGGGCCAGTAACCAGATAAAAAGAGGCGCTCCCAGCGTTGCAGTAACCACGCCGATGGGTAATTCTGCCGAAAACAGCGCAATCCGCGCCACCACGTCAGCCACTAACAGCACGCCCGCGCCCGCCAGCGCGCAGCCAGGTAACAGATAACGTTGGTTGGTCAAACCGCTGAGGCGCAAAATATGCGGGATCACCAGGCCGATAAAGCCAATCACACCCGCCAAGGCCACACTGGTGCCCACCAGCCAGCCGATGGCCAGCACCAGCAGATTACGCCATACGTGCAGGGAAAGACCCAACTGCCGCGCCTGCATTTCGCCAAGCGCCATCAAGTTCAGCACCTTGCCTTGCGCACATAGCCACAGCAGCGCCGGCAACAGGGCTAACAACAGCCATTTCTGCCGCCAATCCACCCCGCCGAAACCGCCCATCATCCAGTACATCAGTTGCCGCAGGTCGAGGCTCGAACTGAAATACACGGCCCAGGTCATAATCGCGCTGCACACAATCCCCAGCGCTACCCCCACCAGCAGCAAACGTGCGTTGCTCAAGCGGCGACGGCGGGCAAAAATCAGCAACAGGAAGGTCATCACCAGGGCACCTGCGATGGCGTTCATGCTCATCAGCGCCACCGGCAGCAGGCCGTTGCCAAACAGCACCGTCAGCACCAGCGCCACTCCGGCACCGTTGGATACGCCAAGCAGTCCAGGCTCCGCCAACGGGTTCTCAAACAGAGCCTGCATCGCCGCCCCGGCCACCGCCAGGCTTGCCCCCACCAGCATCACCGCCAGCGCTCGTGGCAGGCGCAATTGCCAGACAAACAGCTGTGCAGGCTCCCCCAACCACTGCGCAGGCCAGATCCACAGATCCCCGGCGCTCAGGCTGAAGGAAAATGCCAGTACGACGCCCAGCGTCAGCCAGGCCAAATAGCGTTTATCACGGCGGTGTTGATGCTGTTGTAACAAAGTGAAGGTCTGACTGCTCGGCATAACTACACAACTTCCCTACTGGCCGATAGCGGCCTGAAAATAACGTCTTGCAGCAAATAGTAGGAGGTTCGGGCGTTTAGGGGAAGAACTGAGTGAACGAATGGTGGGGAAAGCAGCGGCTGGCAATACCGATCATCGAGGTGATGATGGGAATAGATGGCAACAGCATGCAGCGCTGACCAATTGAGGTTGGTAAACCGCCCAAAGAAAAAGGCCGCTTGCGCGGCCTTTTTGGCGTTGTGTAACCTACTCTTTCGGGCTGGCGTTCTCCACCCGGCTTTTCAGTTTCTGTCCCGGACGGAAAGTGACCACGCGGCGCGCCGTAATCGGAATGTCCTCACCGGTTTTCGGGTTGCGTCCCGGACGTTGGTTCTTGTCTCGCAAATCAAAATTGCCAAAACCAGACAGCTTGACCTGTTCTCCGTTCTCCAGAGCTCGACGGACCTCTTCAAAGAACAGTTCAACCAGATCTTTGGCATCCCGTTTGCTAAGCCCTAGCTTCTCAAACAGGTGTTCTGACATTTCAGCTTTAGTAAGCGCCATAGGTTCAATCCCTCAAGGATGCTTGGAATCGCTGTTTTAGAGCCTCTACACATTTTGCAACGGTAGCGGCAATCTCCTCTTCTTCCAGTGTACGGGCGGTATCCTGCAACACCAGACTGATAGCCAGGCTCTTATAACCCTCAGCTACGCCCTTGCCACGGTACACATCAAACAAGTTTACGCCAACTACCTGATTTGCGCCAACTTTCTTACACTCTGCCAAAATATCTTCTGCGGCGACGTTTTCAGCCACTACAACGGCGATATCGCGGCGGTTTGCAGGGAAGCGAGAAACCTCTCGGGCCTGAGGCACGGCGCGGCTTGCGAGCTTGTTCCACTCCAATTCAAATACCACAGTACGGCCGTTAAGATCCAGTTTACGTTCAAGTTCTGGGTGAACCACACCGATGAAACCGACACGTTCGCCGTGTAAATAAATGGCCGCACTTTGCCCAGGATGCAGGGCGGGATTGGACTCTGCCTTGAACTGAATTTCGGATAATTTACCGGTCAGCTCCAATACCGATTCCAGATCCCCTTTCAAATCATAGAAGTCCACCGGCTTTCTTGCCAGATCCCAATGCTCATCATGGGTATGCCCGGCAATCACGCCAGCCAGCATGACATCCTGACGAATACCCAGATTTGCCGTAGTATCAGGCACAAAGCGCAGCCCGCTCTCAAACAGGCGCACCCGAGTTTGCTGGCGATTCTGGTTGTATACCACCGCCGAAAGCAGGCCAGTCCACAGTGACAGACGCATTGCAGACATCTCTACCGAGATAGGGCTTGGCAGGATCAGGGCTTCTTCACCTGGGTGCAGCAACGCTTGCACTTTCGGGTCGACAAAACTGTAAGTAATTGCTTCCTGATAGCCATGATCGACCAACATGGTCTTTACACGCTTGAGGGTCAGATCGGATTCGCGGTGTTTAGTCATCACCAGATCGGCGCGCACTGGCACATCCGGGATGTTGTTGTAGCCATAGACACGGGCCACCTCTTCCACCAAATCTTCTTCGATCTCCATATCGAAACGCCAGCTTGGCGCCACCGCGAGCCAGTTGTCGCCCTGCTCGGTAACCTGGCAACCCAGACGACGCAGAATATCGCTCACCTGCTCGCTTGGCACCACGTGGCCAATTAGACGGTCCAGCTTTTCACGGCGCAGCGCAATGGTGGCACGCTTCGGTAAGGTGCTCTCATCGCTAACATCAATGATTGGGCCAGCCTGCCCACCGCAAATGTCGATCAACAGGCGTGTGGCACGCTCCATCGCTTTATGTTGCAGTGCCGGGTCTACGCCACGCTCGTAACGATGTGAAGCATCGGTATGCAGGCCATGACGGCGAGCACGGCCAGTAATCGACAGTGGGCTGAAGAAAGCACACTCCAGCAGCACATCCTGGGTTTCATCATTCACGCCAGAGTGTTCACCGCCAAAGATACCGCCCATGGCCAGCGCTTTTTGCTGATCGGCAATCACCAGGGTGTCTGCCTGCAGTTTGGCTTCGTTGCCATCCAGCAGACGCAGGGTTTCACCTTCGCGAGCCATACGCACCACGATACCGCCCTCAATGCGATTGAGGTCAAAGGCGTGCATTGGCTGGCCCAGCTCCATCAGCACGTAGTTGGTCACATCAACCACGGCATCAATCGAGCGAATACCGGCGCGGCGCAGCTTCTCGCGCATCCACAGCGGTGAAGGTGCCTTCACGTTGATGCCTTTCACTACGCGGCCAAGGTAACGTGGGCACGCCTGAGGGGCTTCTACACGGATTGGCAGAGTATCGGTGATAGTGGCAGCTACCGGGCTCATATCCGGCTCGCTCAGCGGCAGTTGGTTCAGCACGGCAACGTCGCGCGCGACGCCAATGATGCCCAGGCAATCGGCACGGTTCGGCGTGACGCTGATTTCGATCGCGCTATCGTTCAGTTGCAGATAGTCACGGATATCGGTGCCGATCGGCGCATCTGCCGGCAGCTCAATGATGCCGTCATGATCGTCTGAAATCGCCAGTTCGGAGAACGAACACAGCATGCCTTCAGAAGGCTCGCCACGCAGCTTGGCAGCCTTGATTTTAAAGTCACCAGGCAACACGGCACCGACGGTAGCAACGGCTACTTTCAGGCCAGCACGGCAGTTTGGCGCACCACAAACGATGTCTAACAGGCGCTCACCGCCCACGTCGACTTTGGTTACGCGCAGTTTGTCGGCGTTCGGGTGTTGACCGCACTCCACCACATGGCCCACGACCACGCCGTTGAACACGCCAGCCACCGGCTCAACGCCGTCTACTTCCAGGCCGGCCATGGTGATTTGATCGGATAATGCTTCGCTGCTGATGGCCGGGTTTACCCACTCGCGCAACCAGAGTTCACTGAATTTCATGTGATATTCCCGCCTTACTTAAACTGTTTGAGGAAACGCAGATCGTTTTCGAAGAACGCACGCAGGTCGGTGACGCCGTAACGCAGCATCGTCAGACGCTCCATACCCATACCGAAGGCAAAACCGGAATAGATTTCCGGATCGATGCCCACGTTGCGCAGTACGTTCGGGTGCACCATGCCGCAACCCAACACTTCCAGCCACTTGCCGTTTTTGCCCATGACATCCACTTCGGCAGAAGGTTCGGTGAACGGGAAATAGGAAGGACGGAAACGAACCTGCAGGTCTTCTTCAAAGAAGTTGTTCAGGAAATCGTGCAGCGTCCCTTTCAGGTTGGTGAAGCTGATGTCCTTGTCGACGATCAGCCCTTCCATCTGGTGGAACATCGGGGTATGCGTCTGATCGTAGTCGTTACGATACACACGGCCCGGCGCGATGATACGGATCGGTGGCTGCTGGTTCTTCATGGTGCGGATCTGCACGCCAGAGGTTTGGGTACGCAGCAGGCGCGTCGCGTCAAACCAGAAGGTATCGTGATCGGCACGGGCTGGGTGATGCCCTGGGATATTCAGCGCGTCGAAGTTATGATAATCGTCTTCGATTTCCGGGCCGGTCTCTACCGAGAAGCCCAGTTCGCCAAAGAAGGTTTCGATACGATCGATGGTGCGAGTAACCGGGTGCAGGCCACCGTTCTCCAGGCGACGCCCTGGCAGCGAGACGTCGATGGTCTCCGCCGCCAGGCGAGCGTTCAGCACCGCAGACTCCAATGCGTTCTTACGCGCGTTCAGCGCATCCTGAACTTCCTGTTTTGCCTGGTTGATCACCGCCCCGGCTGCCGGGCGATCTTCCGCTGGCACTTCACGCAGGGACTGCATCTGTAAGGTAAAATGACCTTTCTTGCCAAAATATTCGACGCGTACCAAATCCAACGCGGCAACATCTTGGGCATCTTCTACGGCTGCCTTGGCGTTGGCAACCAGCTCTGCGAGATGTGACATTGCTTTCCTCTTCCTCTGGCCTTGTGGCCCTAAGTAATTGTTATCTATTATTCCAACACGCCTTTGGTTGATCTTCAAAGAATTTCAAGCCGTAGCCAGGCAAGTGCCGTGGGCCTGAAAGGCGCTGAAGGTGGCCAAAAACAAAAAAGCCTCCACTTGGGAGGCTTGGGCGCTACTTTCCGTTTCTTTTCTTACGCGCAAAGCCTCCTGAAGTCAGGCGCTAAAGTAAAAAAAGAAGCGGAAAATAACAGCGTGCATGTTGGTAGTACCTTGTCGATGGATTGGCAACCAGTGTGATAGCGCCAGCCGATAAAAGTCAATATCCGTATTGGGAACAAACAGTAAAAGAGGGAGCAAGCTCCCTCTTTTCAACCAGCTTACGCCAGTGCTGCTTTCGCTTTTTCAACCAGTGCGCCAAAGGCCACTTTGTCGAATACTGCGATGTCAGCCAGGATCTTACGGTCAATTTCAATAGAAGCTTTTTTCAAGCCGTTAATGAATTTGCTGTAAGACAAGCCGTTCTGACGAGCAGCTGCGTTGATACGTGCAATCCACAGCTGACGGAACTGACGCTTACGTTGACGACGGTCACGGTAAGCATACTGACCTGCTTTGATTACTGCCTGGAAGGCAACACGATAAACGCGCGAACGGGCACCGTAGTAACCTTTCGCTTGTTTCAGTATTTTCTTGTGACGTGCGCGTGCAATTACACCACGTTTTACGCGAGCCATATGCTCTCTCCTAAAGTCTTATTCTAGATTCAAAAAATATGGCTTATGCGTACGGCAGGCACGCAGTAACCAGGACCAGATCGTTTTTAGACACCATGCCTTTCGGACGCAGATGACGTTTACGCTTGGTTGCTTTTTTGGTCAGAATATGACGCAGGTTAGCATGTTTGCGCTTAAAACCACCGCTGCCGGTCTTTTTGAAGCGCTTGGCTGCACCACGTACAGTTTTAATCTTTGGCATGTTAATTAAATCCACTTCGCATTGTTAAACAACGAATCAGTGAGGCGAATAAAACCCACGCACGCTTGCACGGCGTGGGTTCGATTACTTGGAAGCCTTACTGTTTCTTCTTGGGTGCGAGCACCATAATCATCTGACGGCCTTCGATCCTTGTTGGGAAGGATTCGACCACTGCCAGATCAATATCTTCACACAGGTCTTTACGGACGCGGTTAAGCACTTCCATACCGATCTGCTGGTGCGCCATTTCACGCCCACGGAAACGCAGGGTGATCTTGGCTTTATCGCCGTCTTCCAGAAAGCGAATCAGGTTGCGTAGTTTGACCTGATAGTCGCCATCATCGGTGCCAGGACGGAATTTGATTTCCTTAACCTGGATAACTTTTTGCTTCTTCTTCTGTTCTTTGGTCGACTTGCTCTTCTCGTAGAGGAATTTGCCGTAATCCATGATCCGGCAAACTGGCGGTTCGGCATTTGGGCTGATCTCTACTAAATCAACACCCGCTTCCTCAGCTTTTTCAAGAGCTTCATTCAGACTGACAATACCAATCTGCTCGCCATCGACGCCGGTTAGGCGAACTTCTTGCGCGCGAATTTCTTTGTTAATGCGATTTGGACGCGCCGGTTGAACTCGTTTTCCGCCTTTAATACTTTATTCCTCCAGTTGATGAAGACTTCGGCTGCGTATCTCATGTAGCAGCTTGTCTACGACTTCTTGTACGTCCAGGCTCCCCAGGTCTTTGCCACGGCGGGTACGAACGGCAACTTTGCCTGATTCGACCTCTTTATCACCGCACACCAACATGTATGGAACCCGTCGTAAAGTATGTTCGCGAATTTTAAAGCCAATCTTCTCGTTTCTCAAGTCCGCTTTTGCCCGAATGCCTGCATCTTGCAGTTTTTTGGTCAATTGCTGGACGTAATCAGACTGGCTGTCGGTGATATTCATCACCACTACCTGCACTGGAGCAATCCAGGTCGGGTAGAAACCGGCATATTCTTCGGTAAGGATACCGATGAAGCGCTCCATGGAGCCAAGAATAGCACGGTGTATCATTACCGGGACCACGCGTTCGTTGTTTTCGCCAACATACGACGCGCCTAAACGGCCCGGTAAGAAGAAATCGAGTTGCACGGTACCACATTGCCATGCGCGATCCAAACAATCATGCAAGGTAAATTCAATTTTTGGTCCGTAGAAAGCGCCCTCACCCGGCTGATATTCAAACGGAATCCCGTTTTCAGTCAGCGCAGCGGCCAGATCGTTTTCGGCTCGAGTCCACATTTCGTCAGTCCCAATGCGCTTCTCTGGACGGGTGGACAGTTTCACCACAATCTTTTCGAAGCCAAAGACACCGTACATATCGTAGACCATTTTGATGCAGTCGTTCACTTCGGAACGCACCTGATCTTCGGTACAGAAGATATGGGCATCGTCCTGGGTGAAGCCACGCACACGCATCAGGCCATGCAGCGAACCTGATGGCTCGTTACGGTGGCAGCTACCGAACTCGCCCATACGCAGCGGCAGGTCACGGTAAGACTTCAGGCCCTGGTTGAAGATCTGCACGTGGCCCGGGCAGTTCATCGGCTTGATGCAATATTCACGGTTCTCTGAAGACGTGGTGAACATGGCGTCTTTGTAGTTTTCCCAGTGGCCGGTTTTTTCCCACAGCACGCGGTCCATCATGAACGGCCCTTTCACTTCCTGATACTGGTGCTCTTTGAGCTTCATGCGCACAAAGGCTTCCAGTTCGCGGAAGATGGTCCAGCCGTCGTTATGCCAGAACACCATGCCAGGGGCTTCTTCCTGCATATGATACAGGTCGAGCTGCTTGCCGATCTTGCGGTGGTCACGCTTGGCCGCTTCTTCCAGGCGTTGCAGGTAGGCATTCAGCTGCTTCTTGTCTGCCCAGGCAGTGCCGTAGATACGTTGCAGCATTTTGTTTTTGCTGTCGCCACGCCAGTAGGCACCGGAGGTTTTCTGCAGTTTGAAATGGTGGCAGAAACGCATATTCGGCACGTGCGGGCCACGGCACATATCCACGTATTCTTCGTGATGATACAGGCCTGGGCGATCGTCATGGCTGATATTTTCATCCAGAATCGCTACCTTGTAGCTTTCGCCACGGGCTGCGAAGGTGTCGCGGGCTTCCTGCCAGCTCACAGTTTTCTTGATGACGTCATAATCTTTGTCGGCCAATTCATGCATCCGCTTCTCCAGCAGATCCAGATCTTCCTGCGTCAGGGTATGGTCGAGGTCAACGTCATAGTAGAAACCGTTGTCGATCACCGGGCCAATGGCCATTTTGGTATCGGGCCAGAGCTGTTTGATCGCATGACCCAGCAGGTGCGCACAGGAGTGGCGCATGATTTCCAGGCCTTCGGCATCTTTGATGGTGATGATAGCCAGTTGTGCATCGGCTTCGATAGCATCGTTGGCATCGACCAGTTCACCGTTAACGCGGCCGGCAATACAGGCTTTGGCAAGGCCAGGGCCAATATCACGGGCAACATCCATCGGGGAAACGGCATGGTCGTATTGACGCTGACTTCCGTCAGGAAGAGTAATAACAGGCATTCATAATTCCTTATCTACAGTGGTGACCCACACGACAGATCACATGCAGTACAGATATTTTGGTTAGTGTTGAGTCAGTTATGCTTCATATCTCGCCCACAATTGCCAGATTGACGCACAACTTGGTCCGTTAGTCACACGCGAACCTCCAGTGGCTGTTCACAGCCTTGCGAATAGTAACATTAAAACTGTAGAGGATAAATAAAGCGCAGTTTACTCTGCAGCAGAATCGATCTGGGCTTGACTTACCACGATGACTCGGTCAAATTACCCGGGTAAAATAATTTAACCCGGATATAAAACATGAAAACCATCAATACGCCAAGCTGCACCGCATTTTTGCAGCATCAACGGGTAGCCACCGGGTCTTATGCCGAAGTTGCACAAGCACTGGCTGCGCTGGATCTCACTGCCGGAGGACTGTTAGTGTTTGATGATGCTACCGGCTCCCAAGTGGATTACCCTTGGCCAGCAGGCTACGTTTGGCCCCAGCCTGATGGCGATGTCACTGAGCTTGATGGCGAACCGGCAGCTCAGCCCTCGGTTGGGAGGCCCAGGCTCGGCGTGGTAGCCCGCGAAGTGACGCTTCTTCCCCGTCACTGGGAATGGCTGGCACAACAGCGTGGTGGAGCCTCTGCGGCACTACGTCGTCTGGTTGATGAAGCCCGGCGCACCTCGGTCGAGCAGGATAATGAACGCCGTATCAAAGAGAACAGCTATCGATTTATGAGCGCCATCGCCGGTTCTTTACCAGGCTATGAAGAAGCCACGCGTGCACTGTTTGGCCACGATGGCAAGCTGTTTGCCGAACGCATTGTGCACTGGCCTGCCGATATCCAGGCACATCTGGCCTGGATGACTCGCGATGCCTTCCCCCGGTGATAATAACCCGGCGGGCGCAGCATGCGGCGCCCCTACATATGAGTTTCAGTATCACTAGAGCTCTTTATACGTCTTTCAGGCGCAGGAAAAACGATTAAATGCAAACCCGTCCGCAGCACAAGCAGCCACCGCTTTGGCGCATCTATCTGATCTTTTTGGTGCCTATGGTGCTGTCCAACTTCCTGCAAGGATTTTCAGGCACGCTGAACGGCATCTATATCGGCCAGATGCTCGGCACCCCTGCACTGGCCGCCATCTCTGGCATGTTCCCGGTGGTGTTCTTCTTTATCTCACTGGTGATTGGCGTTGGTGCCGGTGCCTCGGTGCTGATTGGGCAGGCATGGGGCGCGAATGAACCAGAAAAAGTCAAAACCATTGCCGGTACGGCCTTGATGCTGGGCGTGACGCTTGGCTTACTGGCGGCAGTATTTGGCAGTCTGTTCGCTCGCCAGGCGCTACAAGCCCTAGGCACGCCAGCGGACGTGCTGGAAGAGGCGGTTTCTTACGCCCGCATCATGATGCTGATTATGCCCTTGCTGCTGGTATTTGTGTTGTTCACCCAGTTGCTGCGCGGCGTCAGTGACACGATCTCCCCACTCTTGGCCCTACTGCTGTCTACCATCGTCGGCTTGCTGCTCACCCCGGCCCTGATCCGTGGCTGGCTGGGTTTTGCCCCCATGGGCATACAGAGCGCGGCTCTGGCGGGTATGGTCGGTAACGCAGTGGCGATGGTGTATCTGACATTGCGCCTGCGCCGCAAAAAACACGTGCTGGCCCCCGATCGGGCCATGCTGGCCGCGCTCAAGCTGGATACGGTGGTGCTACGCAAAGTGTTACGTATTGGCCTGCCCACCGGTTTACAAATGGTGGTAATTTCTATCTCTGAATTGATCATCCTGACGCTGGTCAACCGCCACGGTTCGGATGCCACGGCAGCCTACGGCGCCGTGACACAGATCGTTAACTATGTGCAATTCCCGGCCCTGTCGATTGCCATCACCGCCTCTATTTTGGGTGCTCAGGCCATCGGCGCTGGCAAAACCGAACGCATTGCCCCCATCTTGCGTACCGGGTTGTATATCAACCTCTGGTTGACCGGTTCGTTGATTATTCTGGTCTACCTGCTGTCACATTGGCTGTTGGGTCTGTTCCTGACCAGCCAGGTAGTATTGGCAGAAGCGGAGCATTTATTGCATATCATGCTGTGGAGCATGCTGGTATTTGGTTTCCAGGCGATTGTCGGCGGCATCATGCGCGCCAGTGGCGTGGTGTTGGTACCGGTGACAATATCCATTCTCTGCATCGTGGCCGTACAGTTGCCAGCGGCCTACCTGCTCAGCAATCACTTTGGCTTGGAGGGGGTATGGATGGCATTCCCTATCGCCTATTTGACAATGCTGGCATTGCAAACAACGTTTTATAGGTTGGTATGGAGGAACAGAAAAATTGAGCGTCTAGTCTGACACGGATAGCCACAGTACTTATTTGGGCGTAGTGACTGCGCCCCCATTTCATTCTTTTGCTGGGGTTTGTTATATGTCGAGTATTCTGCAGTTGTTTCAGGCCATCGGGGTTGGGCTGGCCCTACTGTTGCCACTGGCCAACCCGCTAACCACCGTGGCGTTGCTGCTCGGTCTGTCGGGAAATATGACCAACGAAGAACGCAACCATCAGTCGCTGATGGCTTCGGTCTACGTGTTCTGCATCATGACGGTCGCGTTCTATGCCGGTCAGCTAGTGATGAGCACTTTTGGAATTTCCATCCCCGGGTTGCGGATCGCCGGAGGGTTGATTGTCGCCTTTATCGGTTTTCGCATGCTGTTCCCACAGCAAAGTGCCGATGAAACACCGGAGGTAGAAACCAAAAGCAGAGAGCTGCACAAGAAAACCTCGGCCAATATCGCGTTTGTCCCGCTGGCCATGCCAAGCACCGCCGGGCCGGGTACTATCGCCATGATCATCAGTACCTCATCCAGCGTCCACGAAAATACCCTGGGCTTTGCCCACTGGGTGCTGCTGGCCGCACCGGTGGCCATTTTCCTGTCGATAGCGATCATTCTGTGGGTCTGTTTACGCAGTTCCACGGCGATCATGAAACTGGTTGGTGAAAGCGGTATTGAGGCCATTTCCCGCCTGATGGGCTTCCTGCTGGTGTGTATGGGCGTGCAGTTTATTATCAACGGCGTGTTGGAGCTGATTTCTACCTACGTACCAATGACCTAACCCTACCGGCCCCGCTGTTGCGGGGCCAACTTGCTCCCTATGCCAAACCGTAAACCAAAGCGGAAAGCGCAATCAGCCCCATCACCAGCACAAAGACATTGCTCAATGCTCGATAACGGCGCATAGCCGGAACCGCGCGCACCGCATACATCGGCAGAATAAACAGGATCACCGCAATCAGCGGACCGCTGATGGTTTCAATGATATGCAAGGCGCTCGGATTCCAAACGGTGGCCGCCCAGGTCAGCAAGAACAGCACCACACCGGAAATACGATGGGTTGTGACTGCAGTGAGTGGCTTGCCAACGGCGCGTGTTAGCCCATCGATCAGACTGGTTGCCCCTTCGGTAACGCCTAATGAAGTACCAAGATAGGATTTTGCCATCGCCAACATCGCCATCACCGGCCCAAGATAGGCAATCAGCGGGTTGGAAAATTTGTTGGCCAGGGTGGTCAACACCGTGATGTTCTGTGCTTTCGCCTGCTCCATCTCCTGGTGCGAAAGACTCAGCACGCAGCTGAACACGAAGAACAGCACGGTGACGCAAATCAGCAGGTAGCTGTAACGCATAATCCGCGCACAACGGCGCTCAGCGTTGTCACCATATAAGCTTTTCTGGGTGGAAGCGAACGACGAAATGATCGGCGCATGGCTAAAGGAAAATACCATTACCGGGACCGCCAACCACAACGAATGCCAGAGGTCGGGGCTGTCAAATTGGGTGTTGGCCAAACCACTGACAAAGTTCTCGGTCTGCCAGGTGGGTACCAGATACAGCGAAATCCCCATCAGAAACACCAGCAATGGGAATACCAGAACGCCCATCGCGGCCACGATCGTATCCTTTCCACGCAGCAGTACCAAATTGAGCACCACCACCACCGCCAAACTCAGCCAGATGCGGGGTACCGGGGCAAAGTGAAATTGATGGGTCAGAAAGCTGTCCAACGCGTTGGTGATGGAAATACTGTAGACCAGCACGATGGGGAAAAACGCCATCAGGTACAGCACCATAATGATCTTGCCGGCTAACACGCCGAAATGTTCGACCACCACGTCCTGAATGTTGCCATCGCGGCTCGAGCCGGAAAGGACAAAACGGGTTAGTGCCAAATGGGGTAAATAAGTCAGAGGGAAAGCGAACAGTGCCATCAATAGCAGCACCAATGGGCCATTCAGACCGGCATTGATCGGCAGAAACAGGGTGCCGGCACCCACGGCCGTGGCATAAAGCCCGAACATCCAGACGGTGTCGGTCTTGTTCCATTTGGCAGGTTGAGCAATGGCCAACCTGCCATGATCTGGAGAAATCGTACTCATGAGACAGCTTACCTTAATCTACAGCGCCAACGATTGCGCCCGACGGAAACTCCCTTCTCCGTAGAATGTTTATATAAAACAGGATATTAATGGCGAGAGAAATTCACCTACCTGATAAAAGGACGGCAAAGGATAAAGAAAATCTCTGGAATGGTCTATATTTCGGCGGTTAACTGCGCGCTTCGTGAGCAGCCTATGCCGCCCACGAGCCATAGGGAATGAAACAAAGCTTAGGCGCTGGCGGCGGCGACAAACCGGCGTATTTCGCCAATATGCTGCGGGCCGTAACTACATTGCCCTACTTCTATTTTTGGCTTGTTACGCCCATGGAAGTCGCTGCCACAGGTAACAAACGCCGAGCGGCTCAGGGCAAACTCATACAGCTGGCTGGCCAACTCCGGTGAATGATAGCTTGAGAACACCTCGACCCCCATCACACCAATCTTCAGCATGTCATCGATGACTTGAGTATGGTCCTGCTTAACGTTGGCACCGATATGCGCCAGGATCGGTATTCCCCCATTATGGCGGATCACCTCCACCATGCGGTTCATGGCGGGATAGGTGACTGGCATATAGCACACCTTCCCTGGTCCAAAGAAGTCCCAGTAGAAGTTGATTAGTGGCATATCGGCCCTTTCCCCCCCGGGTCGATAAGGCATCAGCAATGGATGCCCATCATTACGTGGATCGTCGAGTATCACCTCGCCCATCTGCTCTTCCTGCGGGATAGCGCCACCGCATACCTGCTCCAGGCGTTGCTCATCCAGATGGAATTTCAACCCACGCAGCTTGGCAAACTTCTGCGGCGTCAGTTCCCGTTGAATGCTGCTGAAATTGTTATAGATTTCAACAAAGTCATTGCTGGGGGTAAACCCGTAGCCCAACAGGTGGAAGTTGCGCCCAGCGAAGGTGCAGTCGATCTCGATACCAGACAGGACATTGAGGCTGGACGATGCCAGCGCCTTGGCTTCCGGCACCGAATTGGCATTATTATGGTCGGTCACCGCCAACGTACTGATGCCGTTGGCCAGGCAGCGTGCAATCAGCGTCTCAACCGGGAAGTCTGCATCATCGCTGTAGTTGGAATGCATATGCAGGTCGATTTTTTCCATGGCAATGTCCTTTGGCGAATGCTCAAACCAAGACCATACTAAAGCCGCCCTTGAATGCATACAGTGGATTTGACACTTTGTATCGTCAGGATCACAAAAGCGTGGGTCTGCTCACGGGATGTAGATCGACATGTTGACGAGATGGATAACGGTGCAGACTGTTAACAGGCATTGACGGTGCCAAATAGCTGTGGCTACTTGGTCATCTATCTAAAATGCCCCACTTTTCCAGGGCATCTCACCTGATGAAATCTGCTTTTTTGCCAAAGATGGCAAACCGCAACGCATCATGTTCGGAAAAGCAGCGTATCGATTAACCTCGCACATTTCCTTTTGAACTTGATGCGCTTTCTGTAGGTATATTTTCGACCAAGACTAATACAGATACGCTTACGTCTATCAACCTCAAAAGCGATGGAAACGTACACCACAATTAATAAAACTATTACCATCACGCCCATAGCCTCCCTTTGGTTTCAACGCTCCCTTGCGATTAACATTAATAACATTAATGAAATTTTTATTCACCAATAAATAAAATTAGAACAACTCAATCAATAACAGTGACATAGAACAAATATGAAGTGCAATATCTCGCAGAAAGGTAAAAATCTCAGGTCAAATAGTCTAAAGACCCAGGAATGGGCTGTTAAAAGTGATTAAAAATCACACACCATGAAATGATTAGCAACTCTAACTTATTTAAGGATAGTTGAGATAAATAAAGGGCCTCGAACGAGGCCCTTGTGAGGATTACTTGACACCCACAGGCGCTGGCTCTGGGACAGTAGAACTGCCCATCGCCTTCTCATCGCGGATAATTGAACGATCCTTACGCACGTCAGCTACATCGGAAGCACTGATGGCTTTGGCATTATTACCCCAGCTGGAGCGGATAAAGTTCACCACGTCAGCTACCTGCTGGTCGTTCAAGCGCCAGCCAAACGGTGGCATGGTGAGGTTGGAA
The DNA here is from genome assembly GCF_019968685.1 of Serratia sp. JSRIV006. Taxonomy (NCBI): domain Bacteria; kingdom Pseudomonadati; phylum Pseudomonadota; class Gammaproteobacteria; order Enterobacterales; family Yersiniaceae; genus Serratia; species Serratia sp. JSRIV006. Next base: position 2,593,742 of record NZ_CP074137.1, on the reverse strand, counting down.
ACCGCCCCCTTCACTGCTGGCGTGGTATTGCCGACCAGCACAATGTGGATCAGCGAGGTCGCGTCTTCGGTCTGCACCACCGGGTTGCCCTTCAGTGCCGGGAAGGCACGCTTGTAACCAACACCATTTGTACGGTGGCAAGCGGCACAGTTATCGACGTACAGCGCGGCTCCGGGCTTGCTGTCGTTACCACGCCACAAATCTTTGGCGACGCTGTCTTCAACCGGAGCGGCCTGCTGTTTACCGTCTTTCGGCGGCAAGATTTTCAGATAGCGGGCGATCGCGGTCAAATCCTCATCGCTGAGATATTGCAAGCTATGTTCGACCACGTCGCTCATGCCCCCAAATACCACCGACTTATCGTTGCGGCCGGTTTTCAGGAACTCGGTCAGTTCGCTCTCGCTCCAGGTGCCTAAGCCATCTTTATTATCGCCACGCAGGCTGGATGCTACCCAACCGTCGATCGGCGCGTTACTGCCAGACAGGTAGTCATCCCCTTCCGTGTTGCTCAACGCCTTCTCTTGCATGGTCAGGCTGCGCGGCGTATGGCATGCCCCGCAGTGCCCAAGCCCTTCGACCAGATAGCGGCCACGTTCGATAACCGGATCGGCGTTGGCGTTGGCCGCAAAATCAGCCGGTGTTGGTGCAAACATCGAACGCCAGATGTGCAGTGGCCAACGCATGGACAGCGGCCAGGGAATATCGGAGTCTTGGTTCGCTTGTTCGACTGGTTGCACGCCGTGCATGAAATAGGCATACATGGCACGCATATCCTCCTCTTTCACCAGCGCAAACGAAGGATAAGGCATCGCCGGGTACAGGGTGCTGCCGTTCTTGGCGACACCTTTGCGTACCGCATTGTCGAAATCTGCAAAACTGTAATCGCCAATGCCGGTGGTTTTGTCCGGGGTGATGTTGGTGGAATAGATAGTGCCAATCGGCGTTTCCATCGCCAAACCACCAGCAAAGGGCACACCGTTTTTACCATTGGTGTGGCAGGCCACACAGTCACCGGCACGTGCTAGATATTCACCACGTTTGAGCAATTCGCTGCTGACCGTCGCGTCCTGCGCCAAAACGGAAAAACTCAGTGCACTGAGTACCAGTGCGGGAACCAAAGCTTTCATCACTCGCATCCTCATGCCTGCACCAATGGGCCTGGGTTTTTCAGATACTGCTCGCGAATGGCACGGGCAGACCAGTAGGCCAACGCGGCAACGGTGCCGGTCGGGTTGTAGCCTAGCCCCTGCGGGAAGGCCGATGCGCCGATCGAGAACACGTTATGCACGTCCCAGCTTTGCAGATAACGGTTTACCGCGCTGGTCTTGGGATCTTCTCCCATCACCGCCCCGCCGTTCATGTGCGTAGTTTGGTAGCTGGTGGTATCGAAATGGCTGTTGGCGTTTTTCGGGCTGCCGGAAATCAGTTTCGGGTTCATCGCCTTGGCGATCGGGGCCATCTTGTTGAACATAAACTGCGCCATCTTGATGTCGTTTTCCTGCCAGTCGAAGGTCATGCGTAGCAGCGGTTGGCCAAAGACGTTCTTGTAGGTCGGATCGAGATCGAGATAGTTGCTACGATAGGACTGGTGCGCGCCATGCGCATCCATAGAGACATGGTGCGTATAGGCATCCGCCACCGCGGCTTTCCACTTGCTGCCCCAGGCTGGAGTACCAGGAGGCGTTGGCAGGCCGGAGATCGGTTTGGTACCCGCCTGGTTGACCCAGAACGGTGAGCCACCGACAAAGCCCTCTTTGCCGTGATCAAAGTTATCCGCGTTGAAATCATCCACGCCGACGCCGTTACCGCCCGCGCCAATAAACGGGTTGGTATGGACGTCCTTATCAAAGAACGCCTTGATGGTAGTCATGTTCTGGTAGGCAAAATTACGCCCAACCACCCCTTCACCGGTCTGTGGATCGTAAGGTTTGCCAATGCCGGAGAGCAGCATCAGATGCACATTGTGGAACTGGAAGGCCCCGAGGATCACCAGATCGGCAGGTTGTTCAATCTCACGCCCCTGGGCATCGATATAGTTCACCCCGGTCGCCCGGCTTTTGTCAGCGGTCAGGTTAACTTTCAGCACGTTAGCGTTGGTGCGCAGCTCAAAGCGCTTCTCCATCCGCAGTGCTGGCAAGATATTGACGTTTGGCGACGCCTTGGAATACATGTAGCAGGCATAACCGCTGCAGTAACCGCAGAAGTTGCAAGGACCCATCTGCGCGCCATAGGGGTTGGTATAGGAATCTGACGTATTGGCAGAGGGCAGATTGTAAGGGTGATAACCCACCTCACGCGCCGCCTTTTCAAACAGCTGCGCGGAGAAGGTGTTCTTCTGCGCTGGCAGTGGGAAATGGTCAGAACGGTCTGGTGCAAAGGGGTTTCCGCCTTTGTCTTTACCCACCAACTGCCCCTTCACCGACCAGGCTGTGCCGGAGGTGCCGAATACCTTCTCGGCCTTATCGAAGAACGGCTCCAGTTCGTCGTAGCTCACCCCAAAATCCTGGATCGTCATGTCTTTTGGAATAAAGCTTTTACCGTAGCGCTCTTCATAATGGCTGCGCATACGCAGCTCGATAGGATCGATACGGAAATGCACGCCAGACCAGTGCAGGCCAGCTCCGCCCACTCCGGTACCCGGCAGGAAAGCCGCCAACTGGCGATAAGGTACTGCGGTTTGGCTGGTGTTGTGACGGATGGTCACCGTACTTTTAGAAAGGTCCTGGAACAACTTGCGGCGGATATTATAGGTTAGTTCATCGATCACCTGCGGGTAGGAGCCGTCTGGGTAGGTATCGCGCATCGGGCCACGCTCAAGCGCCACCACGTTTAGCCCGGCCTCGGTCAACTCCTTGGCCATAATGGCACCAACCCAACCAAAACCGACGATCACCACATCCTGCTTCTTCATTACCGTTGCCATAATTACCCCCTCTCCCCACGAATCGATACTGGTGGGAAGGGATAACGTTCCCCTCGCTCAACCCAGTCCATAAAGTCGGCGCGCGCGCCCGGAAAATTAATCAGCTTCCATCCCACCATTTCTTTGTTACCGCCATGGATTGGATCGCTGAAAAAACCTTCACGGGTGTTTTGCAATAGGTAAGAGAAGAACAGCTTGGCAGGCAGTTGCGCAAACTCGGCCTCACCGGATTCAAACTTCTGCAACAGCGCATCCTGTTGTGCGCCATCCAGCTCGGCGAATACTTTACCTGCCGTTTTCTTGCTGTAGGCATCCGCGTCGCTGATACCCAGGTTATAAATCTGTTTCGGCACCAACGGCAGTTGATAACCCATTTCCGGTGCAACATCGGGATTGAACGGCCCTTGCATGTACCAGATTGAGCCGGTGGCATAAGGCGTATTCATCTGCCGATCGATAAACTCCGGCACGCCTGCTTCCAAAGCGCCCGGGCCGCGCTCGTCCGCAGGGATCAAACGCGCGACCGCCGCCTGGACAAAGGCCCACTCTTCGGGGGTAAAGAAGGTTGGTTGATAGTCAGCCTGCTTGGGGGTGTCGCTAGCGGCAAGCACGGGTGTGGGCGCCGTCAGGGCACTCACACCGCTGCCACCGATAACGGCTGCGGGGATCAGCGTCATCGACTTCAGCAAGAAATCACGCCGGGAGTTGTTGGTTTTATCGTTCGACATAGCACATTCCTTCCAAAAAAAATCACAACTATTTAACCTCAACCTCGCGTTCCATACGGAGTTTAAACATATATTGTTACGTAATTGTTTATTTTTTGAAGGTCAGAATGTGAGCTTTGGCAGCAATGTTACCGGTAACTATTTGATTGAGCGTAAAGTTTTCTTTGTTAATGTAAAATTAACAATTTGTGCGGTTTTTTAGTTCAAAAGGCGGGAGAACAACGGAAATGGGATGCAGAGCACATTTTTACCGGCAAGAAATAGCAAAACCGGCCCTTTATTGGGGCCGGCTGTAGGCAATCTGAGGCTAGTCAGCCATCGCTTGATAAGCAGTGGTAACCTTCCACAAGTAACGCGGCGCTTGCGGTGCCGGGTGTTTCTTCTGGATATGCTGATAAAACTCGTCCGGGCTCATCTGATTGATGCGGTTTACCGCCACACGTTTATCCGATGAGAAGGTCCGTAACATCGCGCCTGCCCCGTTCACATAGGAAACGATGGTGGCATAGCGTAACGTTTGTGGATTGGTGATCCCGGCTAGCTGCTGGCTTTGAAGAATATTGATATAGGCTGTTCCCAGATCAATATTGACCGCCGGATCCTTCAACTCACGTGAACTTGGCTGCCCGTTCTTTCCCTTCATACGGTAAGCATCGCGTCCAGCGGTTGAGGCTTTCAGCTGCATGAGCCCCACGGCATTCGAGGTGCTGACCACGTTCGGGTTAAACCCGGACTCCACCTGAATGATCGCCTTAATCAGCGTTTCGTCGACGCCATAGTTGCTGGCAGCCTGACGGATATAATCGTTATAAGCGACCGGTGTCCCGGTACGGTTGCTTGGTGTTTGCGTTGGGGTTTTGAGCCAACCGCCCGAAGTGCCACTGCCTGCCTGGTTGCCGGTTGTTTGCGGATCTTTCGCACAACCGGCTAATAGTACGATTGCCATCAGGCAACCTATTTTTGTTTTCACAGAATCCCTCACTCCTTTCAATGAGTTGCGTAGCATATACAACGGGTAAGGATACCTGCATAACTTTTTTGGTCTATTCTCAGGCTATCCATATACCAAGAGGTGATTTATGAGTCAATCTTCGTCCATAGGATTTGTGGTGACTTTCACCTATCCGGAACAGAGCTTAACCGATTTAGCCAAATTAACCGGACAAATGACGCTGGCCGGTTTTTCCACCATGCTCAGCGACAGCAACGGCATTCCCCATGAGCTGGGGATCAACAGTTTTTCGCTAACAACGCCATTAAATCAAGAAGATGTCAAACAGTTGGCACAAGGCTTGGGCGAGGTGGCATTGGGGGCAAAACCCGAAGTGGAAATAGTCACTGGCAGTGATTACTTTAAGCGGTTACATCCCGATACATAAAATGTTATAACTCACACGGCGGTACTATTTCATTAACAACAACATAACCCCTTGGCAAAGCTTGGTGATGCTTGACTTCCGCTCAATTGATATTGATAATCATTTTCATTTGAATAAGGAGACGTCATCATGCCAATGAAAAACAACGTATTTACTCGTCGTCGTTTTAGCTTGTCCCACTTTCGCCCCCTTGCCCTGCTCTGCATATGCCTTAGCGTTGTTGCTGTGAGCCAACCGGCTTCGGCAAAGGAAAAGCTGCGCGTGGTGACCACCTTCACCATTATCCAGGATATCGCCCAGAACGTGGCGGGCGACGCTGCCGTAGTGGAGTCCATCACCAAGCCTGGGGCGGAAATCCACGACTATCAGCCCACGCCGCGGGATATCGTTAAGGCACAGCACGCCGATCTGATTTTATGGAACGGGATGAACCTGGAGCGCTGGTTCCAACGCTTCTTCGAAAATATCAAACAGGTGCCCGCCGCCGTGGTAACCGAAGGGATCACCCCGCTGCCGATCCACGAAGGCCCGTATAACGGTAATCCAAACCCCCATGCCTGGATGTCGCCAAGCAATGCGCTGATCTACATCGAGAACATCCGCAAAGCGCTGGTGCAGCACGATCCTGATAACGCCGAAACCTATAACCGCAATGCCAAAGCCTACGCTGAAAAAATCGCGGCGCTGGATGCCCCGCTACGCGAGCGTTTGTCGCGTATTCCGGCAGCCCAGCGCTGGCTGGTAACCAGCGAAGGCGCCTTTAGCTATCTGGCCAAAGACTATCAGTTGCAAGAAGTCTACCTGTGGCCAATCAATGCCGACGAACAGGGCTCACCGCAGCAGGTGCGCCGGGTGATTGATACCGTGCGGGCCAACCACATTCCGGTGGTGTTCAGCGAAAGCACCATTTCGGATAAGCCTGCCAAGCAGGTGGCCAAAGAAACCGGCGCACAATACGGCGGCGTGCTGTACGTCGATTCGCTGTCTGCCGCCGACGGGCCGGTGCCCACCTATATCGATCTGCTCAATGCCACCGTGCAGACCATCGCCAAAGGATTCAATCAATGAGTGCAGAGACCTTTATCCGCCCCGAACTTAGCGTGGATGACGTATCGGTCACCTATAACAACGGCCATACGGCGATCCATAACGCCAGTTTTACCCTTAGCGGTGGTTCGATCTGTGCGCTGGTAGGGGTTAACGGCAGCGGGAAATCGACCCTCTTCAAAAGCATCATGGGCCTGGTAAAACCGACATCTGGCCAGGTGACGCTGAGCGGGCAGCCGGTTGTCGCCGCGCTGAAGAAAAACATTATCGCCTACGTGCCGCAAACCGAGGAGGTTGACTGGAACTTCCCGGTGCTGGTGGAAGACGTGGTGATGATGGGCCGCTACGGCAAAATGAACTTCTTGCGCATTCCTACCAAGGAAGACCGGCTGCGGGTCGATAAGGCGCTGGAACGCGTTGGCCTGACTGAATTACGTAGCCGACAGATCGGCGAGCTTTCCGGCGGGCAGAAAAAGCGCGTATTCCTGGCCCGTGCCCTGGCTCAGCAGGGAACGGTGCTGCTGCTTGATGAGCCTTTTACCGGCGTAGATGTCAAAACCGAGAACGCCATTATCGATCTGTTACGTTCGCTGCGCGATGAGGGGCACCTGATCCTGGTATCGACCCACAACCTCGGCAGCGTACCGGAGTTTTGCGATCGAGTGATCCTGATTAACCGTACCGTGCTTGCCGCCGGCCCGCTCGAGACCACGTTCACGCAAAGCAATCTGGAACTGGCGTTCGGTGGCGTGTTGCGCCATATCAACCTCTCCGGGCCCGATCTGCACGATGACAACGATCCCCGCACCGTGACGGTAATCACCGATGACGAGCGCCCTGCGGTGTTTTATGGCCATACCAAGAGCGATCCTCCGGCGCAAAGTCAGCAAAAGGAGAATAACCCCTGATGCTCGAGATCCTGCTGCAACCGTTCAACTACAACTACATGGTCAAGGCGATGTGGGTCAGCGCCATCGTCGGTGCGGCCTGCGCTTTTCTGTCAGCGTATCTGATGCTGAAAGGCTGGTCGTTGATGGGGGATGCGCTTTCCCACTCCGTGGTGCCTGGGGTGGCCGGTGCCTATGCCCTCGGCCTGCCCTATGCAGCCGGTGCGTTTTTCACCGGCATGCTGGCCGCGCTGGCGATGACGTTGGTACGCCACATTACCCGCCTGCGTGAAGATGCGATTATCGGTTTTATTTTCTCCACCTTTTTCGCCGTCGGCCTGTTGATCATTTCGCTCAATCCTACCTCAGTGAACGTGCAGTCGATCATCTTCGGCAACATTCTCGGCATCGCAGATGAAGACGTGTTGCAGGTGGAGATTATTATCGGCGTTTCGTTACTGATCTTATGCCTGGTGTGGAAAGACCTGCTGGCGGTATTTTTCGATGAAAACCACGCGGTGTCGATCGGGCTTTCGCCACTCAAGTTGAAGATACTGTTCTTTACCCTGCTTAGCGCCTGCACCGTGGCCGCGCTGCAAACCGTCGGCGCCATCCTGGTGATCGCCATGGTGATCACTCCCGGTGCTACCGCCTATCTGCTGACCGACCGTTTTGGCCGGCTAGTGATTATCGCCATCGCGATCGGTGCCTTGACCAGCGGCTTGGGTGCCTACCTCAGCTTCTTCGTCGATGGGGCCACTGGCGGCGTGATCGTCACGTTGCAAACGCTGGTGTTCCTGGCGGCCTTCCTGTTCGCACCGAAGCACGGGCTGTTAGCCTCAAAACGTCGCGTAAACCGTAGCAATTCTCCGGAGGGCAACTGATGGAACTCCTGTTGCAATGGCTCTCTGAGCCGTTCGCCTATCCCTTTATGCAACGCGCCATCATCGCGGCTATCGTCACCGGTGTCGTCTGCGCCGTGTTGTCTTGCTATCTGGTATTGAAAGGCTGGTCACTGATGGGTGATGCCATTTCTCACGCCGTGCTCCCCGGCATTGTGCTGGCCTTTGTGTTCGGTATTCCGCTGGTGATTGGCGCATTTCTTTCCGGCATTTTCTGCGCGGTCGCGACGGGCTATCTGAAAGAACACAGCCGGGTAAAAGAAGACACGGTGATGGGGATCGTATTCTCCGGCATGTTTGCCTTTGGGCTGGTGCTGTTTGCCCGCATCGATACCGATCAACACCTCAGCCATATCCTGTTCGGCAATATGCTGGGGATCACCGACGGTGAGCTACGGCAAACGTTGTGGATCGCCGGGATCACGCTGGCGATCGTGCTGCTCAAGCGCCAGGACTTCATGCTCTACTGTTTCGATCCCAATCATGCGCGCGTTATCGGCCTGCCGGTGAAGTTACTGCACTACGGCTTACTGTGCCTGCTGGCGTTAACCATTGTGGCCTCGCTACAGGCGGTGGGGGTGATCCTGGTGATTGCGATGCTGATCGCACCGGGGATTATTGCGTTCACGCTGTGCCGCAGTTTCAACCGGATGTTGATTGTTGCCACCATCGCTTCGGTTTTTTCCTGTGTGCTGGGTACACTGATCAGCTTTCATATCGACGGCGCAACCGGGCCGTGCATCGTGATCGTACAGGCGCTGCTGTTTGTCATCGCCCTGCTCTATAGCCACTTCAAACCCGTGCAACGCAACGAAATCACCGTAGTTAAAAACCATTAAGCCGCCCTCACCCTAACCCTCTCCCCCAGGAGAGGGAACAGAATGTGCCACAGACTGACTCCTGCACCTACCCACGGCTCCGCACCCGCTCCCTGATGTGGTCTAGTATTATCGAACACCGATAACGGTTTTTACGCCACCCGCTCCCTGTGGGAAAGAGAACAAAACGTGCCACAGACTGACTCCTGCCCCTACCCGCGGCTCCGCTCCAGCCCCCTCTCCCTGTGGGAGAGGGTTGGGGTGAGGGGAAAATCCCTACTATGACGTTTCCCGTGTAACAAGGAACTCGGCAAGTTAGCCTGAACCAAGCAGCATTCAGCATAAGCGTACTTAAATTAATCAATAGCGTATATACTTTGACCAGACACGCGGCGATGATATTTTCGTCAATAGATGGCGCAGCTGTGCGCCACATCGTGTTTTCGCAGCAGGAAAGACGCTAACCTAATGAAATCGCAGGCAACACAGAAGGGGATTACTATGTGGCAAGCCGTTAGCCGTCTGTTGAGTGAACATCTTGGCAGCGCAGAAATCCGCGAAAGGACTGAACTGCCCGGGGGAGAAATCCACCCGGCGTGGCGCGTGAGTTACGGTGACAGCGAGGTGTTTGTTAAATGTGATACCCGCGAAATGCTGCCGATATTTACTGCGGAGGCCGATCAACTGGCCTTGCTGGCTCGCAGTAAGACCGTGCGCGTCCCCGAGGTGTATGGGGTTGGCAGCGATCGCGATTACAGTTTCCTGCTATTGGAGTATCAACCCCTTAAGCCGCTGGATGCGCACGGGGCGCACTGCCTCGGGCAACAACTGGCCCGCCTGCACCAGTGGAGCGAACAACCGCAGTTCGGCCTCGACTTCGATAACGACCTTTCCACCACACCGCAGCCCAATGCCTGGCAACGCCGCTGGGCGGAATTTTTTGCCGAGCAACGCATCGGCTGGCAGCTACAGCTGGCGGCGGAAAAGGGCATGACCTTCGGAGATATCGATGAAATTATTGACGTGGTGTATCTGCGGTTGCAACACCATCAGCCGCAGCCTTCCCTGCTGCACGGCGATCTGTGGCCAGCCAACTGTGCTCAGGCCGCGGATGGGCCTTTGCTGTTCGATCCAGCCTGCTACTGGGGCGACAGAGAGTGTGATTTGGCGATGCTGCCGCTTTATCCTGAATTGCCCGCCCAGATTTATGACGGCTATCAGAGCGTGTGGCCGCTAGAGGCCGGGTTTATCGAACGCCAGCCGCTGTATCAGCTTTATTACCTGCTCAACCGCAGCAACCTGTTTGGCGGCCAACATCTGGTCATGGCGCAGCGGGCCATCGACAAGCTGCTCCATCCAGAGACGCTGTAATGTCATGGGCGCCGCATAGGGCGCCCGTTCTTTGCAGATCTACGCCACTCCGGCCATTTGCCCTAGCAGCTTGAGCACAAAATAAGCCACCACGGCGATCACCACCGGCAAGATATACAGCGGGAAGTATTGCAGCAAAATGGTGTGGTGTGGCAACGTCACCCGCTCTTCCAATTGCTCACGCGTGTGCCCTTCGCTGCCCTTGGCCTGTTCCAGGATCATCTGATCTTCCAATCCTTCACGGATAAACTTCACCTGACGCGACATGCGCGCACCGGAAGTCTGCAATGCCAGGCCGACAAAAATCAGGAAATAGATAATGATAAACATCAGATTAGCGCCGCTAAACAGGCTCTTATCCACGTCCGGTACCGGTGAGTTGTACCAGAAAATATTCAGGAATGGCGTATTGAAGCGCACCATGTCGACCATGACGTGGACAAAATCCAGCATCACGGCGTTGATCCCTCTGGACTTCTCACTGTGTTGATAAACAAAACCCAGCAGTGAAACCAGCGTTGACAGTAACGCCGGGATGAAAACGACCCATCCGAAAATGCGTTTCAGTATGGCAACGCGCCCAGCCTGTTGATACGTCATGTGTTCCCCTTGTAAGCGACGCAATCGTTGTTGCGCTAAGTCTACCTGTAGTTAATGAAACTCGCCCACCGTTTTCTTTATCTTCCCCCCAGTTCCAGAGAGATCCTGTACTTTGGGAAAACACCCCGGGCCCGAAGGGTGCAGGTACCTGAACAAAAATGATAGAGTGGCGAAAACATTTTCTTTTACTGGTGCTGCAGGAGTTAATTGTTAATGGCTTATTCGCAACGCATAGCAACCGCAATTTTTGATATGGACGGTCTACTGATCGACTCTGAACCCCTGTGGTTACAGGCAGAAATGGATATTTTCAGCTCATTGGGCCTGGATCTGTCCGATCGTCACAACCTGCCGGATACGCTGGGTTTACGCATCGATCTGGTGGTACGAATGTGGTTCCAGGCCATGCCGTGGCAAGGGCCTTCTCAGGAGGAAGTGGCTGGCCGCATTATCGAGCGGGCCATCGAGTTGGTACGGGAAAAGCGCCCGTTGCTGCCTGGGGTGCAACAAGCGCTGGAACTGTGCCGTAGCCTGGATTTAAATATTGGGCTGGCCTCCGCCTCTCCGCTACATATGCAGCAGCAGGTGCTGAAGATGTTCGATCTGGAGAGCTATTTCGATCAGTTGGTTTCAGCCGAATACCTGCCGTACAGCAAACCGCACCCGGAAGTCTACCTGATCGCCGCCGAACGCCTGGGCAGCGATCCACAGCACTGCATTACTCTGGAAGACTCCTTCAACGGTATGATTGCCACCAAAGCAGCGCGTATGAAATCGATCGTGATCCCTGCGCACGAATACAGCCAGGATCCGCGCTGGGCCTTGGCCGACCTTAAGTTGCAAAGCCTAGAGCAGTTAACTGCCGCCCATCTGGCCTGATCTTGACGGCATCGGCCCCGCCGGTGCCCTTTTCCCTCCCCCTGCACTCGCAAAATAAATAAAACACCATTTCATTTTTATTGAATTAAGACACCATTCAAATTATGCTAGTCGCATAAAGAAAACACCGGGCCATTAGGTGACACTGTCACTGCCACGCAGTTGCCATCGAAAGCCCGGTGCTTTCTTCCCTCACGGCAAGAGAGCAAAGCTATGATTCTGAATTCCTTCGACTTAACCGGCAAAGTGGCGCTGATCACCGGCTGTAATACCGGCCTGGGGCAAGGCATTGCGATTGGGTTGGCGCAGGCCGGTTGCGACATTATCGGCGTGAACCGCAGTCAGCCCGTTGAGACCATGAGCAAAGTTACCCAGACTGGGCGTCGATTCCTGAATCTGAACGCCGATCTCGGCAATATCGACGCCATCCCTTCTCTGCTAGCCACCGCCGTTGAGGCGTTTGGCAGAATCGATATCCTGGTGAACAACGCAGGAATTATCCGCCGTGAAGATGCCCTGAATTTCAGTGAACAAGACTGGGATGCGGTGATGGACGTCAATATCAAGACCCTGTTCTTTATGGCACAGGCGGTGGCCAAACAGTTCATCAGCCAGGGCAGCGGCGGTAAAATTATCAATATTGCTTCGATGCTTTCTTTCCAGGGCGGCATTCGCGTACCGTCTTACACCGCGTCGAAAAGCGCGGTACTCGGCATCACCCGGCTATTGGCCAATGAATGGGCACAGTACCAGATTAACGTTAACGCCATTGCACCGGGCTATATGGCCACCAACAACACCCAGCAACTACGTACCGATGAAGACCGCAACCAGCAGATCCTCGAGCGCATCCCGGCAGGGCGCTGGGGAACGCCGGATGACTTGATGGGCCCGACCGTCTTCCTTGCCTCGGCAGCGTCCGACTACGTTAATGGCTACACGCTCGCGGTAGACGGTGGCTGGCTCGCTCGCTGATCTCCACTGCGAACATATCCTTCCTCCGAATTTGAGCGGGCGCAGCATTTGCAGCGCCCCTACATTACCAGTCTTCCTGTATACCTCGTCCGTCATAAACACCGTTTCAACCCTTTGTAAAACGGCGTTAAATTAACAACTCGTTACAGGGTAACCGCTTCCGTAACTGTAAAAATTCCCATATACTGGATAAATTAACAGTTTAGTGGCCGGAATTTAGCAACATGACCGCGGAAGGACATCTCATATTCTCTGTTGCCTGCGCGATCTTTGCCAAGAAAGCGGAGGTGACACCCGTGCTCGCCGCTGGCGATTGGTGGCACATCATTCCCGCCGCGCTACTGACGTCACTGCTACCCGATATCGATCACCCTAAATCCATCCTGGGCCAGCGCCTGCGCTGGATAGCCATCCCGATATCTCGCGCCTTTGGTCACCGCGGTTTCACCCATAGCCTGTTGGCGATCGTCGGCGGCATGTGGCTATTTCAGCTAGAGGTGCCGCGCGGTTGGCCCATCCCCGCAGACGTGCTGCACGCCATGATTATCGGTTATTTCAGCCACCTGCTGGCCGATATGCTCACCCCTGCCGGCGTGCCGTTGCTTTGGCCCTGCCGCTGGCGTTTCTGCCTGCCAATATTGAACTCACAAAAAGGCAACCAGCTGGAGCGGGTACTGTGTATAGTTTTGGTGGCTTTCGCCATCTTCTGGCAAGGGGATTACACCTTTCCCGTGCAGTCGTATTTTGAGCAAATAAAAAATATCCGGCTGTGATCACAAAAAACCGTCTATTTTCCCGCCTTTCCGCTCATTACATCGACGATTTCAAGCCAAAAGTTATATTAAATTCTTTTTAGATATAAGTGCGCTTCATCGCAAACTGTTACGATATTTACATCGCATTACATCGGTGCTTGGCACCTTTAATTATAAAAAAACAAGATTGGAGACATTGGGGATGAATCTACCGCTCGTATTAAACGTGCTGGTTTTTGCCGCCCTCCTTTTGCTGTTGGCGCAAACCCGCCATAAGCAATGGAGCCTGGCTAAAAAAGTGCTGGTCGGCCTGGTACTTGGTGTGGTGTTCGGTTTGGCACTGCAACTGGTTTACGGCGCGGACAACCCGGTACTGAAAGCGTCTATCGGCTGGTTTAACATCGTCGGTAACGGCTATGTACAGCTGCTGCAAATGATCGTGATGCCACTGGTTTTCGCCTCTATCCTGAGCGCGGTAGCCAAGTTGCACAACGCTTCCTCGCTGGGAAAAATCAGCTTCCTGACCATTGGTACCCTGCTGTTTACCACGCTGATTGCCGCACTGGTGGGCGTATTGGTCACCAACCTGTTCGGGCTGACTGCAGAAGGTCTGGTCCAGGGCACACAAGAAACGGCTCGTTTGTCGGCGATCGAAACCAACTACGCGGGTAAAGTGGCCGATCTGAGCGTACCGCAACTGATCCTGTCATTCGTGCCGAAAAACCCGTTTGCCGATCTGACCGGGGCTAACCCAACGTCAATCATCAGCGTGGTGATTTTCGCTGCCTTCCTGGGTGTGGCTTCGCTGCAACTGCTTAAAGATGACCAACCGAAGGGCCAGCGCGTGCTGGTAGCTATCGATACCCTGCAAGCCTGGGTGATGAAACTGGTCCGTCTGGTGATGAAGCTGACGCCTTACGGCGTACTGGCGTTGATGACCAAGGTAGTTGCAGGCTCCAATATTCACGACATTATCAAGCTGGGCAGCTTTGTGGTTGCCTCTTACCTTGGTCTGGCGATCATGTTCGTGGTTCACGGCCTGCTGCTGAGCTTCACCGGCGTTAATCCGCTGAAATTCTTCCGCAAAGCGTGGCCGGTGCTGACCTTTGCCTTCACCAGCCGTTCCAGCGCTGCCAGCATCCCGCTGAACGTCGAAGCACAGACTCGCCGTCTGGGTGTGCCGGAGTCGATTGCCAGCTTCTCGGCTTCATTTGGTGCCACTATTGGTCAGAACGGTTGTGCGGGTCTCTACCCGGCAATGCTGGCGGTGATGGTTGCGCCAACCGTAGGCATCAACCCTCTGGACCCACTGTGGATCGCAACGCTGGTCGGCATTGTTACCGTCAGTTCAGCCGGTGTTGCCGGTGTGGGCGGCGGCGCGACCTTTGCTGCGCTGATTGTACTGCCAGCGATGGGCCTGCCGGTGACCCTGGTCGCCCTGCTGATTTCGGTTGAGCCGTTGATCGACATGGGCCGTACCGCGCTGAACGTTAGTGGTTCGATGACCGCAGGTACCGTCACCAGCCAACTGATGAAGCAGACCGACAAAGCCATTATGGACAGCGAAGACGAAGCGGAACTGGCTCACCGGTAACCCTAGACTGATTTGCAACTGAACCGGCGCCCACCCAGGCGCCGGTTCAGTTTATTTAGCCTTGCGAAACGGAGGGTTGATGACATACGTTAATGCAGATTTGAGCCTTTTGCCCTCCCCCTCACACATTTAGCATAACGAACCAAACTCCATACTCTCCGGCTCAATGATTTCCAGAAAGGCATCACATACAGCTTGTCCCTGCCAGGATGCACAAATTGACTTTGCTCTTAGTTGACTATCGGCGAATACAAGATCGACAAATACCCCATTGCCCAGGCTGACCAGATGCTGGCTTTTCCACCCAGTTTGAAACGCAAGATAATTTCCTACCATTTGGTTATAAACTTTATGCATTTCACTCTCGTGAATACCCGGCTTCAGACGAAATCTCCCGATTTCGATGCCACACCCTACTTTCAGTGATGATGGCAGATTCTCTTGAGCGGTATAGTGCCCCATCTGGTGCAAACAACTGACAGAGGCTCGAAAAGATGAGAATTCAGGCTGGCTCTCGACAGCCTTTGCTGCGGCCAGTGCTTCTTCAGCACCACTCCAAACAACGAAATCGACACGTTCGCTAGAGCTATCAATTCCTGTAAATGCAATCCAGTCGATAAAGCCAGGAAAACCCTTTAAAAGCTGCTGTGCCGATGTTCTTGCTGAATCGGCTTGTGTCAAGTTTTCAACCCGATAGGTGACTATTTCGTAATAGGGTGCAGTCATTAGTAACTCCGTTATCATGTGATATGAATCGCCACGGGTTTAACAGACACCTCAGAGTCATTTAAAATGGCCTAAAGAGAGGTGCACATGAGCAGTAAGCGTTATCCTGAAGAGTTTAAAATTGAAGCGGTCAAACAGGTTGTTGATCGTGGCCATTCTGTTTCCAGCGTTGCAACACGTCTCGACATCACCACCCACAGCCTTTACGCCTGGATAAAGAAGTACGGGCCTGACTCTTCCACCAACAAAGAACAGTCAGATGCTCAGGCCGAGATCCGCCGACTCCAAAAAGAGCTGAAACGAGTTACTGACGAACGGGACATATTAAAAAAAGCCGCGGCGTACTTCGCAAAGCTGTCCGACTGAGGTACGCCTTTATCCGTGATAACACCTGTTGTTGGCCTGTTCGTCTGCTCTGTCGGGTGCTGGATGTTCATCCAAGTGGGTTTTACACCTGGCTTCAGCAGCCACATTCACCACGGCATCAGACAGATATGAGGCTGACAGGACAAATCAAACAGTTCTGGTTGGAGTCCGGTTGCGTTTATGGCTATCGTAAGATCCATCTCGACCTGCGAGATAGCGGGCAACAGTGCGGGATTAACCGGGTCTGGCGGCTGATGAAGCGTGCCGGGATAAAGGCTCAGGTCGGATACCGAAGCCCAAGAGCTCGTAAAGGGGAGGCCAGTATCGTGACACCCAACAGGCTCCAGCGGCAGTTCAACTCGGAAGCACCGGATGAACGTTGGGTAACGGACATAACTTACATCCGAACCCACGAGGGCTGGCTGTATCTGGCCGTGGTTGTTGACCTGTTTTCGCGCAAAGTTATCGGCTGGTCAATGCAACCCCGGATGACAAAAGATATTGTCCTGAATGCGCTTCTGATGGCCGTGTGGCGGCGTAATCCTCAAAAACAGGTGCTGGTTCATTCTGATCAAGGTAGTCAGTATACAAGCCATGAATGGCAGTCATTCCTGAAATCACATGGACTGGAGGGCAGTATGAGCCGTCGTGGTAACTGTCACGATAACGCAGTTGCAGAAAGTTTTTTCCAGCTACTGAAGCGTGAACGGATAAAGAAAAAGATCTACGGAACGCGGGAAGAAGCCCGCAGTGATATTTTTGATTACATCGAAATGTTTTATAACAGTAAGCGTCGGCATGGTTCGAGTGATCAGATGTCACCGACGGAATATGAAAATCAATATTATCAACGGCTCAGAAGTGTCTAGATTATCCGTGGCGATTCAATATGAAGTCTGAATCGTATTACACGCCCCTGACAGTTTCTGTCAGGGGCGTGTAATATCGACTAATGAAAACTATCCGACTGTTCGCTTTACTTGACCATCTTCGCGGTCGTGTACATCCAGTATCCGCTGAGGTGTTAGCACAATCTTTGAATGTTTCTGTGAGAACAATCTACAGGGATATGGCAACTCTGCAGGCCATAGGCGCCCCTATTCGCGGTGAATCAGGACTAGGTTACGTGCTTGAAAAAGATTATTTCCTTCCGCCGCTTAACTTTGACCCTGATGAGCTGGACGCTATTATGCTGGGAATACGGCTGATAGGGGCTCGGGGAGATGACATGCTTTCAGCAGCGGCAAAAAGAGTTTCAGCGAAGATCAGCGCTGTGATCGATGTCAAAAAGATAGACACCTACAAGCAACTCCCTTTTAGAGCGGCTTCTCGGCGCACAGAAGTAAGCGAGAAGGCAGCCAAACACTTAGCTTTTCTCCGTCTTGCTATTCGTAAAAGACTTCAACTGAATATTCATTATATTGACTTACAAGGAAGAGAGAGCAACCGAATCGCACGCCCGCTCGGCCTGACAATATTCGATGCTGTGTGGCTACTGACTATCTGGTGCGAAAATCGCTCAGGTTTTCGTAATCTGAGGGTCGACAACATAACTTCGGCGGTGAGCACTGGTCAGCAGTTTAGGGCAGAGAGCGGTAAATTATTTGAGGACTATCTCAAAACACTTTAGCAGTGTCGCTACGGCCAAGGGCCGTGATGCCATTCGTCCAGCCATTGCCGGTGTTCCACGTCACTTGTTCAAAGAGTGCAAGATAGGCGGATAGCAGAGTAGTTGGATTTTATAAACCGAGGAGAGATTTCGAAGGCTGGGCGAGAAAGCGTAGGGGCGAAGCTATGCTCAGCCCCCTACAACTACGGCAAGCTTAAAACGGATAGTCGTGATAACCCATTTGCGCTGAAATCAGACGAGCGGCGGTATGTAACTGCGCCACGTAGCCCTCTTTGCCTTCTTCAGAGAAGCGGATAGTCGGGAAGGAGATGCTCAAGCCCGCGATCACCACGCCAAAACGGTCAAACACGGGCACCGCGATGCAGCGCAAGCCTTCTTCCTGTTCTTCGATATCTTCGCCAAACCCCTGCTCACGTACCTTATCCAATAGCGGCAGTAACTCAGCAGCGCTGGCGATGGTGTGCGGAGTGCTGCGGGTAAACTCGACATGGGACAGGATTTCTTCCACTTCGCCGCGATCGCGCCAGGCTAGCAAGACTTTACCAATCGCGGTGCTGTGCAGCGGGTTACGGCGACCGATGCGTGAATACATACGCAGGTTATACATGGAGTCGATTTTGTGGATATAGACGATGCTGTCTTCATCCAGCGCCCCCAGGTGGATGGTCTCACGCGTCTGGTTAGACAGTTCACGCATCTGGATGTCTGCACTGCGGATCAAATCGACGTTTTGCAGCGATTTGGCACCCAGTTCAAACAGCTTGAGGGTCAGCGAATATTTCTCCGACTCCCCTTCCTGTGAGACATAGCCCAGCGACTTCATGGTTTGCAGGAAACGGTAAACGGTACTTTTGGACATCATTACCCGCTGTGAAAGCTCGGTAATGCCGATCTCACGCTCATCACCCAGTGCCTGCAGGATGCCAAACACTTTCAGCACTGATGAAACGGAATCCGGTTGTTTGTCTAGATCTGCGTTAGCCATGGTTAATACCTTAACTTAACTATTTTTGTTTTAGGAAATTTGAACAAGAGTTTCAGTATAATCGGAACATTTCACCCCATGCAATGGAAGTTGCGCAATATTCGCCATTATTGATGGGATTAGCGGCAGACATCCCACTACTTTTACATTTAGCACAGAAACGGCGGGTGCATTCGGCGGGAAATATGATTAGCATTGTAATATTCCCCCTGTTTAATAACTACCTCCATGACAACGCTTGCAAATTCCGACGGCTTACCGGTCCCGCAACGCTACGGAGCAATCCTGGCCATTGCGCTAGGCATTACCGTGTCAGTGCTTGACGGAGCGATCGCCAACGTGGCCTTGCCGACCATCGCCCGCGATCTTAACGCCAGCCCGGCCAGCTCGATCTGGGTGGTCAATGCCTATCAGTTGGCGATCACCATCTCGCTGCTATCGCTGGCTTCCTTGGGCGATCTGATTGGCTATCGCCGCATCTATCAGGCTGGTCTGCTGGTATTCAGCATTACTTCGTTATTCTGCGCCCTGTCCGATTCGCTATTCACCTTGACGATTGCCCGCGTGCTGCAGGGGTTTGGTGCCGCAGCGATTATGAGCGTCAATACCGCCCTGATCCGCATTATCTATCCGCAGCGCTTTCTTGGCCGTGGCATCGGCATAAACTCGTTGATCGTAGCCTTCTCTTCCGCCGCCGGGCCTACGGTCGCCGCCGCCATTTTATCGGTGGCCTCCTGGCAGTGGCTCTTTGCCATCAACCTGCCGATCGGCATCGTCGCACTGATGCTAGGGATGAAATTTTTGCCGGCCAACAGTCAGAAAAGCAGCAATCAGCGCTTTGACCCTACCAGCGCGGTGATGAATGCGCTGACGTTTGGCCTGCTGATCACCGCCATCAGCGGTTTTGCCCAAGGCCAAAGCCTGCTGCTGATTGCCGCTGAAATCGCGGCGTTGCTGGTGATTGGTTACTTCTTTGTGCGCCGTCAGTTGCGGCAGACATCCCCTTTACTGCCGGTGGATCTGCTGCGCATCCCTATTTTTGCGCTGTCGATGGGCACCTCGATTTGCTCTTTTGCCGCCCAGATGCTGGCCATGGTGTCGTTACCCTTCTTCCTGCAGGCCTCTCTGGGCCGTGACGAGGTGGCGACGGGTTTGCTGTTAACTCCCTGGCCGCTGGCCATTATCGTGATGGCGCCGATTGCAGGCCGCCTGGTGGAACGTGTTCATGCAGGGTTACTGGGAGGGATTGGTTTGGCGACCTTCGCGCTCGGCTTGTTCCTGCTGGCGCTGTTGCCACATAACCCGACGGATCTGGATATCATCTGGCGCATGGTGCTGTGCGGTGCGGGCTTTGGGTTATTCCAGTCGCCCAACAACCACACCATTATTTCTGCCGCCCCACGCCACCGCAGCGGCGGAGCCAGTGGCATGTTGGGCACTGCGCGATTATTGGGGCAAACCTCTGGCGCGGCGCTGGTGGCTCTGATGTTCAACCTGTTCCCCACCAGCGGCACACACGCTTCGTTGGTGTTGGCGGGGATCTTCGCCAGCGTCGCTGCCGTAGTGAGTTGCCTGCGTATCACTCAACCCCGTGCGAATCTCGCTGAACCTGGCAAATAGCTTATCGGACGCAGCATGCGTGTTATCTGCGGCGCCCGCTTGAATAGCAAAAACCCCGGCGAGCCGGGGTTTTCGTTTGATACAACGTTATTTCAGATACTGGCCGGAACGCAGCGCTTCGATACGCTTGTCCAACGGCGGGTGTGACATAAACAGCTCGCTGAACGACTTGGATTTGCCGTTGATGCAGAAAGCCATCAGGGTGCCCGCTTCCTGCGGTTCATAGCTGGTTTTCAAACGTTGCAGCGCAGCGATCATCTTCTCGCGGCCGACCAGTTTGGCTGAACCCGCATCGGCGTGAAATTCACGATGACGTGAGAACCACATGGTGATAATGCTGGCCAGAATACCAAATACCAGCTCCAACACCATCGAAACACCGAAGTAAATCATCGGGTTGCCGTTACCTTCGCCTTCCCCATCACGGTTGCCTAGGAAACCGGCGGCCACCTGGGCAATCAGGCGCGACACGAAGATCACGAAGGTGTTCACCACCCCTTGGATCAGCGTCATGGTCACCATGTCGCCATTGGCAACGTGGCTGATTTCGTGGGCGATCACCGCTTCCGCCTCATCACGGCTCATGCTTTGCAACAGGCCGGTACTGACCGCCACCAGCGATGCATCGCGGCGAGCGCCGGTCGCAAAGGCGTTGATGTCCGGTGCCTGGTAGATGGCCACCTGCGGCATGGCGATACCCGCCTGCTGCGATTGGCGGCGCACCGTGTCCAACAGCCAGCGTTCGGTTTCGTTACGCGGCTGCTCAATCACTTCCCCACCGACGGAGCGTAGCGCCATCCATTTGGACATCAGCAGTGAAACAAACGCACCGCCAAAACCGAACAGACCGGCCATGATCATCAGGCCCTGAACGCTACTGGATTGGATCCCTGTCAGGCTAAGCACCAGCCCGAAAACCAACATCACCGCCAGGTTGGTGAGCAGGAACAAAGCTATACGCATCATAAAATGTTTACTTCCTCGTTATTTGTTAACAAAACGCGACCTCAGATACCCAGATCTTATGGGCATTGGTCACAATTTCAAGATTGGCAGGCCATTAAGCCACTAAAAATACGTAACTTTACAAAGTCACGAAGAAACAAGGGTTTTACAAAGTGTAAACGATTTCTGAGCCCAGAGTGGAGACCTCAACAGAAATTTTAGTGCGGGTATGGCAAAAAAAAAAGCGCACCCGAAGGTGCGCTCGATAGCGTTAAACCCGCAAATAACTTACTTGGCGGCGGCCGTCTGTTGCGATGGCTGCTGCTTTTCGTTATTGGCCAGATCCAGTGCGATCTTGACCGTTTCATCCAGATACGGATCCGGTTCCTTGTAGTCCTTTGGCAGGTCTTCCAGGGACTTCAGCGGTTTCTTACCCTCACGCTCCAGACGCTCATTAATACGCTTCAGGCGCGTAGCATCATCGTCATGGTTCTCTTTCTCACGGGTAGCCAGATTGAGAGAAACGATGTTGCGCTTGTCTTTCAACGCCTTGTAATGGGCAATATCCTGCGCGATGTATTGGAACTCGGGATCCTTGGCGATACGCTGCGCATGGTCTTTCAGCAGTTGCGGTTCAAACGGCTTCAAATCACCGGTTTTGGTGTAGGCAGCTGCATTAATGCTATCCCACGGCATGGCGTTATCTTCGAAGCTCTCGCCGGTTTCTGCCGGATCGATCCCCGTTGGCATCAGAATATCTGGCGTAACGCCTTTACGCTGGGTACTGCCACCATCAACGCGATAGAACTTCTGGATGGTGTACTGGACAGAACCCAGTGCAGGCCATTCAGGACGCAGCATCTGATCGTAAATCCGGTTCAGTGAACGGTACTGCTGCACCGTGCCTTTACCAAAGGTAGGCTCGCCCACGATCAGCGCACGACCATAGTCTTGCATTGCCGCAGCAAAAATCTCGGAAGCGGAGGCGCTGAAGCGGTCAACCAGCACCACCAGCGGGCCTTTGTAGTAGACTACGCCGTCGTTATCCGCATCTTCGCGGATCTTGCCGTTGTTATCACGCACCTGAACAACCGGGCCACTTGGGATAAACAGACCAGAAAGCGATACCGCCTCGGTCAATGCCCCACCGCCGTTGCCACGCAGATCGATAATCAGACTGTCGACGTTCTGCTTGGCCATCTTTTGCAGCTGGACTTTGACGTCATCGGTCAGGCCGACGTAGAAGCCAGGGATGTCCATCACTGCGACCTTCTGCTTGCCGACGGTCTTGATAGTCATTTTAACTGCGCGATCTTCCAGGCGTATACGCTCACGAGTCAGCGTAACTATCCGGGTTTTGGTGCCTTTACCTGCCGGCAGGATCTCCAGGCGAACCTTGCTGCCCTTCGGCCCTTTGATCTGCGAGACGACGTCGTCAAGACGCCAGCCGATCACGTCCACCATCGGTTTGCCTGCCTGGCCAACGCCGACAATACGGTCGCCCACGGCGATCGCCTTGCTCTTGGCTGCCGGGCCGCCTGCCACCATGGAGTTGATCACGGTGTAATCATCATCCATCTGCAACACGGCACCAATCCCTTCAAGCGAGAGACTCATCTCGGTATTGAACTGTTCGGTATTGCGTGGAGACAGGTAGTTGGTGTGCGGATCGATTTCGTGGGCAAACGCGGTCATGATCAGCGAGAACACGTCTTCGCTGTTGCTTTGCGTCAGACGTTTGATCGCAAACTGATAACGCTTGGTCAGTGTGTCACGGATCTCTTTATCCGTTTTGCCGGTCAGCTTCAGGTTCAACTGATCGTATTTGACCTTGGCATCCCACAGGCGGTCCAATTCTGCCTTGTCTTTCGGCCACGGCGCTTTGCTGCGATCGACGTCAATGGTGTCGTTGCCGGTGAAGTTCATCGGCTTGTCGAGCAACGATAGCGCATACTGATAGCGCTCAAAGCGGCGTTTTTGCGCCAGATTGAACAGCGCATAAGGCGTAACCAGTTTGCCGGATTTCAGCTCTTCACCCAGCGTGCTGCGTTTGTGGGCAAATTGCGCGACGTCAGAGGCCAGCAGCACATTGTGGCTGTAGTCCAGCATATTCAGGTAGCGATCGAAGATCTTGCCTGAAAAATCCGCATCCAGAGCAAACTGGCGATAATGAGAGCGAGTGAAGCGCGAGGTTACGCGCTCACTCACGGTTGCATGTTCAGCTTCCTGCTCAAGCTTGGGCAGTTGATCGATGCGGATGTTGGCTGTATCCGCTCCGTAACTGACACCCGCCCACAGCAAAGCCACAACTGCGGTTAATCTGACAAATTTGTTCATGCCTTGGTTGGCCTCCGTATCAGAACTGCAAGTGTTCTGCGCGCACAATCATCGCCAGACCGGAGGAGAGCTGTACACGAACGCCATCTTTGGCGATTTCGAGTACGGTTGCGTCCATCGCGCTCTGACCTGCTCTGACTTTGATTTCCTGGCCAATTTGCAGTTTTGAGATGTCTGTGACTGGCACATGACGCGGCTGGCTGGCCTCTTTGGCTACACGAGGTTCACGAGCTTGCTGTGGGCGTGCTTGTTGTGGGCGCGGCTTGCGGTTCTCTGCTGCGGCTCCGCCTTCACGACGTACGGCTGGCTTTTTGCCGGCAGGACGCGGACGACGAGGCTCGGCAGTGGCAGACTCACCAGCAGCTTCACGTTTTTTGGCATTCTGTTCGGCACGCTGTGCCTGAACGCGCGCTTTGGCTTCTTCAAGCTGCTGGCGAGCATGATCAACATGCTGCTGTTCCAGCTCTCCGCACGGGTTACCGTCCAGGTCTACACGCTGGGCGCCAACTTTGACACCGTACAGGTAACGCCAGCTTGAGGTATACAGGCGCAAAGCTGAACGCAGCTGCGTTTTGCTGAGGTTCTCTTCCCCTTGTACACGTTCTACCAGATCCTGAAAAATACCGATTTTCAGCGGGCGTGCTTCGCCTTCGGCGCTAAAGCAGAGCGGGAAACGCTCGGCAAGAAAAGCAATGACTTCTTTAACTGTGTTCAACTTGTGTTGATTTTCCATGAAATTTCCTGATTACAACGGGTTGCCAACAAGCCGCAGGCATGAACAGGCGTCATTATAATGACGCCATCGCTAAATGCCACGTTAACCGTAGATCAACTTGCCGCTACAGTGACATATTTCGCAAAATTGCTCTGTGCCAGCCGTGCGCAAAGCCCCGCCACCACTGCTTTCAGGCCGATTTCGTCCTGTTCATCGAAGCGTTGATAAACTGTGCTGTCGATATCCAGAACACCGATGACCTGACCACTGACGTCTAACGGCAACACAATTTCCGCGTTGCTGGCGGCATCGCAGGCGATATGTCCAGGAAATGCATGAACATCGCCAACGCGCTGCACCTGATTCTGCGCCGCTGCCGTACCGCACACGCCCTTACCCAACGGGATCCGCACGCAGGCAATCTTGCCTTGGAACGGACCTAGCACCAGTTGATGGCCTTCCATCAGGTAAAAACCGACCCAGTTTACGTCATCAAGACGCTCATTGAGTAGCGCACTGGCGTTAGACAATGCGGCGATAAAATTATCTTCCCCATCCAGCAATGCGCTCAAATCGCGTTTTAATTCCGCGTAGAATGATTCTTTAGTCATGATTAACCGTTCAAATACTCAAATAGCCCCGACTTAACCCGTATAAAATAAGCATTAAATGCGTATAGCCACAAGGTTAATCATCTGTTGCTTCACAAAACACGGTACAACAGGGTATGTTTGCCGTCTAAAAATCATTTGTAACCTGCGATGCTAATCCCTTTTTACCGGTTGATAGCATTGACGGGTTGGTTTTCAAGCTACGCTAAGTAGACCTCAGGTCGCCAAACAGCATTCATGATGAAGATACTCGCCATTACCGGCCCGCTCTCCAAGGCTCGCCACCAACGCTGTTGTGAATGCGATTTGCTGTTCACGTTGCCGCCGTTAACCCGCATTCAGGCCGCCTACTGCCCACGTTGCAACGCCAAAGTGGTGAATGGCCGCGACTGGTCAATGACCCGCCTGACCGCGGTAGCCGTCACCATGCTGTTACTGATGCCCTTTGCCTTTAGCGAGCCGTTGATCAGCATCCGCCTGCTCGGCACGAAGATTAACGCTAGCCTGTTGGAAGG
The DNA here is from genome assembly GCF_019968685.1 of Serratia sp. JSRIV006. Classification (NCBI taxonomy): domain Bacteria; kingdom Pseudomonadati; phylum Pseudomonadota; class Gammaproteobacteria; order Enterobacterales; family Yersiniaceae; genus Serratia; species Serratia sp. JSRIV006. The sequence continues at coordinate 2,568,434 of NZ_CP074137.1, read as the reverse complement.
CATCTGGCAAATGAGCAGCCAGGGGGATCCGTTTACCGCCAGCATGGTCGCCTTCTGCACCATCGGCGCGCCGCTGACACTATCACTGTCATTGCTGTACCTGTGGTTTGGCCATGCGCTCGGCATGAACCTGCGGCCAGTGCTGCTGATGCTGGAACGCCTGAAAGAGTGGATCATGCTCGATATTTACCTGATCGGCATGGTGGTCGCGGCGATCAAGGTCAAGGAATATGCAGATATTGAACCTGGCAGCGCCCTGATTGCCTATCTGGCATTGACCCTGCTCAGCCTGCTGACGCTGATCCACATGAACCTGGAGCAGATGTGGGAACGCTACTATCCGCAGGAACAGCCAGAGGGCAAACCAGAGGCGTTACACGTCTGCCTGGCCTGCCATTTTACCGGTTTTCAGGATGAGCGTGGCCGCTGCCCCCGCTGTCATGTGCCGATGCGCCATCGCCAGCCTTACAGCCTGCAAAAAACCTGGGCCGCGCTGATTGCCGCCATCGTGCTGCTGATCCCCGCCAACCTGCTGCCGATCTCGGTGGTTTACGCCAATGGCGCGCGTATGGAAGATACCATTTTCAGCGGCGTCGTTTCGCTGGCCAACTCGGGCAACATGCCAATCGCCGCCATCGTATTTATCGCCAGCGTCCTGGTGCCCTTTACCAAGGTGATCGTACTGCTGGTGCTGCTGTTCAGCATTCATTTCAAAACGTCGCACAGCCTCAAAACCCGCATCCGGTTGCTCCGGCTGGTCACCTGGGTTGGCCGCTGGTCGATGCTCGATCTGTTCGTGATCTCGTTGATGATGTCGCTGATCAATCGCGACCAACTGTTTTCTTTTACTATGGGGCCAGCAGCTTTTTACTTTGGGTCTGCGGTTATTTTAACTATCCTTGCCGTACAGTGGCTGGACAGCCGATTGATTTGGGATGCACATGCAACAGGAAACGCCGAATACGCCGACTGAGGCGCGGGTCAAAAACAAGCGCCGAATCTCGCCATTCTGGTTACTGCCGTTTATCGCCCTGCTGATTGCCGGGTGGCTGGTCTATACCAATTACCAGGAGAGCGGCAATAGTGTCACCATAGACTTCCAGTCTGCGGCGGGTATTGTCGCTGGCCGTACGCCGGTACGTTACCAGGGTGTGGACGTGGGCACCGTGCAAAGCATTTCGCTGAGCAAGGATCTGCGGAGTATCGTGGTTGAAGCCAGCATCAAGAGCGATCTGGAAGACTCACTGCGGGAAGGCACACAATTCTGGCTGGTCACGCCCAAAGCCTCGTTGGCTGGGGTGTCCGGCCTGGATGCACTGGTCGGTGGTAACTACATCGGCATGATGCCGGGCCGTGGCAAACCGCAAACCCACTTCACCGCGCTGGATACGCAGCCGAAATACCGCCTGAATACCGGCGAGTTGATGATCCACCTGCAAGCAGACGACCTCGGTTCCCTGAACACTGGCTCGCTGGTCTATTATCGCAAGATCCCGGTCGGTAAAGTGTATGACTACACTATTTCGCCGGGTAACAAGGGCGTGATCATCGACGTGCTGATCGACCGCCGCTTTGCCAATCTGGTGAAGGACAACACCCGTTTCTGGAACGTTTCCGGTTTTAAAGGCGATTTCAGCCTGTCCGGCGCCAGCGTGCAGATGGAGAGCCTGGCCGCGCTGGTAAACGGTGCGATAGCCTTTGACTCCCCGCTAGACGGCAAGCAGGCCAAGGCCGATCAAAACTATACGCTGTATCCGGATCTGGCCCGTAGCCAGCGTGGGGTTAACATCTCACTGGACCTGCCCGACGGCAATAGCCTGAGCGAGGGCCGCACGCCGCTGATGTATCAAGGATTGCAGGTTGGCACGCTGACTCGCCTGGCCCTGCAACAGGATAGCAAGGTCACCGGCGAACTCACCATCGATCCTTCGGTGGTCGATCTGATGCGCAGCGGCACGCGCATTGAGATGAGTAGCCCAAAAGTCAGCCTTAACGACGCCAAGCTGAGTCAGCTGTTAACCGGTAACACCCTGGAATTGGTGCCGGGTGAAGGCGAACCCCAGCAGCATTTTACCGTGTTGGACAGTAGTAAAACGCTGCTGCAACAGCCTGGCGTGGTGACGGTCACCTTGAATGCCCCGCAAAGCTACGGCATCGACGTTGGGCAACCGTTAATCGTGCACGGTATCAAGGTCGGGCAAATCCTGACCCGTACCCTGACCGACGGCGGTGTGACCTTTACGGCTGCGATCGAAGCTCAGCACCGCAGCTTGCTGCATAAAGACAGTAAATTCGTGGTCAACAGCCGGGTGGATGTCAAATTCGGGTTGGACGGCGTGCAAGTGTTAGGTGCCAGCGCTCAGGAGTGGCTAGACGGTGGCGTACGCCTGATCCCTGGGGGTAAAGGCGAACCGGACGCGCAGTATCCGCTGTACAGCAACGTGGAAAAAGCCGCCGAGGGCATCGTCGGCAACAGCCCACTGCCCACCTTGACGCTTACCGCCACCAGCCTGCCAGATGTGCAAGCTGGCTCGGTGGTGTTATACCGCAAGTTCCAGGTGGGGGAGATTGTCAACGTACGGCCCAAGGCCAACGAGTTTGACGTTGAGGTTTATATCAGCCCGGAATACCGCAAGCTGTTAACCAGCGAAAGCATTTTCTGGGCGGAAGGCGGTGCCAAGGTGCAATTGAACGGCAGCGGCCTGACAGTGCAGGCTTCCCCGCTCAACCGCGCGCTGAAAGGCGCTATCAGCTTTGATAACCTGCAGGGCGTAACGCTGGATAAAGGGGCCAAACGCGTGCTGTACGCCTCAGAAACCGCCGCTCGCGCCGTGGGTAGCCAGATCACGTTACGCACCTATGATGCCAGCAAACTATCCCCTGGCATGCCAATACGCTATCTGGGCATTGATATCGGCCAGCTTGAATCACTGAAACTGGCACCGGAGCGTAACGAGGTGTTGGCCAAAGCAGTATTGTACCCAGAGTATGTGAAAACCTTTGCCCGTCTCGGCAGCCGTTTCGCCATCGTTTCACCGGAGATTTCTGCCGCTGGGGTCAATAATCTTGACTCCCTGTTGCAGCCCTATATCAACGTGGAACCCGGCCACGGCGGATCAATGCGTACTTTTGAGCTGCAGGAAGCCAGCATTACCGACTCCCGCTACCTGGATGGCCTGAGCGTGATCCTGGACGCCGCCGAGACCGGTTCGCTGCAAATCGGCACGCCGATCCTGTTCCGTGGCATTGAAGTGGGTACCGTGACCGGTTTCTATCTGGGGGCGATGTCAGATCGCGTGCACGTCTCGCTGCGAGTCAGCAAGAAATACCAGCATCTGGTACGTAACAACAGCGTCTTCTGGCTGGCCTCTGGCTATAACCTGCAGTTTGGCCTGACGGGCGGCGTGATCAAGAGCGGTACTTTCCAGCAGTTTATTCGCGGCGGTATTGCCTTTGCCACCCCACCTAGCATTCCGCTGGCCCCTAAAGCCACGCCGAACAAACACTTCCTGCTGAATGCAGAAGAGCCGAAAGATTGGCGCGAATGGGGCACCGCTATCCCTAGGGACAACTGATAGTTCTCGGCAGGGTTCAATGTTCTGAGCCCTGCCGCTCCCCCCAAGATAATCCATACCATTACTGCTTTGCCATCCATCCCATTGATCGAAACTTGCCGGTATTCTCAGGCAGGCAGTTTATGGTAAACTAGCCCCTTCGATTTTTTTCCGCCCTGAGAGCTCCCTGTGGCTAAACCTGCCCCTGCTTTTTTGCCTCCTGCTTTTCTCGACGCAACTCGCGCCATCATGCCTGACCATTTATCCATGGATGACTTCATCGCTATTTGCCAGCAACCCTTGCGGCGTAGCCTGCGGGTCAACACGCTGAAAATCAGCGTTGCGGACTTTCTGGTGCTGGTCAAAGACTACGACTGGCGGCTGGAACCCATCCCCTGGTGCCCCGAAGGCTTTTGGATCGAGCGCGATGACGATGCATTACGGCTGGGCAGCGCGGCGGAGCATCTAAGCGGCCTGTTCTACATTCAGGAAGCCAGTTCCATGCTGCCGGTGAGCGCCCTGTTTGCCGAGCGTGAAACCCCGCGCCGAGTGCTGGATGTCGCCGCAGCGCCGGGTTCCAAAACCACCCAGATCGCCGCGTTGATGGGCAATCAGGGCGGCATTGTCGCCAATGAATATTCGGCCAGCCGAGTCAAGGTGTTGCATGCCAACATCAGCCGCTGCGGCGTCAAAAATACGGCGCTGACCCATTTTGACGGCCGGGTGTTTGGCGCAGCCTTACCGGAAAGCTTTGATGCCATCCTGCTGGATGCGCCCTGCTCTGGTGAGGGCGTGGTGCGTAAAGATCCGGATGCCATGAGCAACTGGTCGCCAGAAAGCGTAGCCAGCATCGCGCAAACCCAGTGGGAACTGATCGACAGCGCCTTCCACGCCCTGGCCCCCGGCGGCGTGATGGTTTACTCCACCTGCACGCTGAATGCCCAGGAAAATCAACAGGTGATACATCAACTGTTGGCAACCTATGGCGACGCCGTCAGCATTGAGCCGCTGGGTGACCTGTTCCCACAAGCGCAACTGGCCCTCACTCCAGAAGGCTTCCTGCACGTATTCCCACAGATTTATGACAGTGAAGGCTTCTTCGTCGCCCGGCTACGCAAAAATCACAGCGTTCCGGCATTGGCCAAACCGAGCTATAAGCTGGGCAAGTTCCCTTTCGCCCCACTTTCGGCCCAGGAGTCCGCACTGGTGGCGCAGGCTGCCGCAGCCTCGGGTTTGGTCTGGGATGAAACCAGTAAATTATGGGCGCGGGATAAAGAAATCTGGCTGTTTCCAGCCGCGCTGGAGCCTTTGGTCAGCAAAGTGCGTTTTTCCCGCATTGGCGTAAAGTTGGCGGAACGCTTCCCAAAAGGGTTCCGCTGGCAGCATGAGGCGGTGATCGCCTTGGCGGCCAGTGACAACCCACAGACTTTTGAGCTCGATGCAGCACTGGCCCAGGAATGGTTCCATGGCCGCGATCTCTATCCCGCGCAACCCCCACAGAGCAATGAGTGTATCGTTACTTATCAGCATCAGCCGCTAGGGCTGGCCAAACTGATCGGCAGCCGGATTAAAAACAGCCTGCCCCGCGAACTGGTGCGCGACGGAGTACTGGATTTCCATCAATAACGTCTAATAGGCGACGGTAACCGTGACGGTGTCACTATAGCTCCCCGCTGGCTGGTTGTTTTGCGACAGGTTAACCGAGGCGGTATAGGGAAAGGATTGCGAGGTACCCGTGCCCGTCGCGTTGCTATTGGTGGCGGCGGTCCAAACGGTGCTATCCCCCTTGAACAGCTGATACTGAATATAGCTGGTGGTGCCGTTTACCGTAGACGCCATTTGCCGATATTGCCCCGAACTGGCGACGCTGCTGGTCAGGTTGACCGAGTAGCTGGCGTTGAGGGTGCAACGTACGCTGAGGGTATTGGACACAACCGTAGTGAGGCCAGACGGCAACGCCGCGCTACCGAACCCGACATTTGGCGCGCTGTCGATATAGCAAAAATTGGTGACAACCAGCGACAGGGTGATATTGGCGCCGGACGTTATACTCCCGGTGTCCGCGACACAAATGGGGCCAAGCGCAATCGAGCAGATGCTCCAGTCCCAAGCGATCGGAATGGTATCCGTATAAGTGCCAGCAGCCAGATTAGAGTTCATTTGTGGCCGGATAAAAATCGGCAGCGTGCTGTTTGGCCCGGTAAACAGGCCTAGTAAATCCAGTGCGGTAGTACTGGTCCAGGTAATGACGCTGCCCTGATTATACAGGGTGCTACAGCCACCATCCTTGCACAGACTGTATGGTAGATACTGGCCGGTTGCCGCACTGTATAAACGCGGCTGGTTGCCAACTGGATGTAAAGTCGCACCGATGGTGGCCTTAATGGTGTTAGTACCGCCAATATTAAGCAGCGAGCCGGTACATTTCAGCCCGCTACTGACAGAGGTGGTTAACGGAGTCGTGCTGACGTCAAAGGAATTTTGTGTGCCCAGGCTGCCCGCGGTTGCAGGGGCGGTGCAGCCCGCCCAACCGAATGGCATAACCCCCACGAACAGCAGCAATGCCAATCCTGCTCGCATCCATCGTAATAACATAATCATGATTTTTTCTCTTCGGCACTGCCTTGGCAGACCAGCGGCCCGACCTGTTCAATGCTGTGATAATTGGGGTTCAGGTCGAAATCCACACGGCACATTGAGCGGTCGTCCTGCTGAATACTTAACTGGCCGTGGGATTGTAAATGTGAGAAGTACACCAGCCCGTCATAGCCGACAACGGTGGTTTGTTGCGTGGTTTGTTCCGTGACCAACGTGCCCAATTTCAGCGGTTGCCCGGCGGTGTCATGCAACGTGATATTGGCCGAGAGGACTTTTTGTACCGGGAATTTCACCACCATCCCGCTGCCTTGCTTAACGGCAATGCGATTGTTGACCTGGTTAGCCACCACGTCCGCCGGTAACGGCAGTGTGTCGATCTCGACCTTGGCCGGATAGTACGAACTGATCGACGGGATCAACAGGTGCCCATTGCTGTCGGTGGTGCCCATCTTCTGATTCTCATACAGCACCGAAACCCCGGCATAATTATCGGTATCCACCACGATAAACGCGTCGTTGATCTTGTCCGACAGGAACCAGGAGTTAGCCATGAACACCACTGAGCCGCTCAGGTCTGCCCAGTTGGTATATTCTCCTTGTGGGCCGAAGATGCCGCCTTGCAGCGTGGCATAGCGGGTTTTCCAGGTGGCATCGGCCTGTTGATAGGCATCGCCACCACCGCTGTAAGCCAGGTTCCAGCCCATGCCGCCATCCGTGGGAGCCGCCTTGCTGGCCCCCACCTGATGCTGATAATGCCCATTATTGTTACGTGCTAACCCTGCATGGAGGCTGACATCACTACCCAGTGGAATAATGAATTGCAGCTGCGCACTGTAACCGTTATCCCCCAACGTTTTATTGAGTGAGACAAACATGCTGCTCTGGCCCCACAGGGCACGGCTGTAAGAGAAGTTCACCAGGCGGGTATGCGAGTTGTCATAGGCCTGCACGTCGTAATAGCCCAAGCCCAAGGTGCCATTACTCGAGCCAAACGGCGAAGCGCTGAAGGTGGCCTGATCGGATTGGCGGCTCAGGCGGGTATTGCTGGTGTAAGACGTGAGATCCTGATAACCCACGGTGCGCGAAGCACGTTGTGCCGAAAAGCTAAATAGCGTCGAATTATAGGAGTAGCCCAGTGTGTACTGGCTACCGTCTTTTTTGTCCGTCACGTTAGTGCCCAGCGGATTGTCTATATTCTGATTGGGGTGGGGCATACCTGGCGTATTCGGCCGGACAATCTGGTCGTTCACCACGTCGCTGGTCGCCACCGGCGGATGATTAGCCTTGCTCTGGCTGGCAGACAGGCTGAGCGTACCCCATGTTCCCACCGCGATATCGGCCCCCAACCCGCCGAGTGCCAGCCCTTGCGTGGCCTCGCTGTGCCCGGAAAGCGTCAGATAATTACTCAGCCCGTAGCGGTAAATCCCGCTGAAAGCCGCGTCGGAATAATCGCCGTTGGAGATGCCATAATCCTGGCGCACCGCGCCGAGTGACACATCAAAGTCGCTCAGGTTTTTACGCAACAGGGTGTTGGAAACATAAAACGGCACCGTGGTCGATACCTGGCGCCCGACCGCATCGGTGGTGACGATCGTCGCTTCACCAGCCCCGTTGATGTAAGGCACATTGGTAAGGGTAAACGGCCCGGAGTTCAGATTATTGCTGCTGGCCTTAAAGCCGTTGAGAAATAAATCCACGGTGCTGGGGACCGCTGCGGTACCGCTATATTGCAGCAGCGGATAGGTCACCAGATCCGGGCGCAGGGCAAAATTGCGGCTGATGCGTAATCCCCCCATGCGGGCCGAATTACTCCAGGTTAGCGAGTTGCTGACAAAATCCCCAAGCTGGTAGCTGATCAAATCTTGTTCATCGCTATAACGCCAGAACGTATCGTAGCGCAGATAGCGGTCTTGTACGGCACTGCCGCCCTCGCCCGATGCGGTGTCGATATTGTAGCGATAGGTCCCAGTGTTACTGATAAACCCCAGGTTGCTAAACAAACGCTGCTCCATCCAGGTGGCAACCGATCTGGAGCCTTCGTGGGGGTCGGTATAATAGGAGTCGTAGTTTAGCAACAGACCGGTGCTGCTTTGGGCCATCGTGTAATTCATCAGCTCGCCGCCGCCGACGTCCTGTTTTGGCAGCCAGGCATCCGGTACCTGAAAAATCAGCTGCTGGGCGGCAGAATCATATTTCACCTTCACCCTAGGCAACTCCTCGACCTTAATCAACCCTTGCTGACCCTTGGTCTGCACATGGTTCTTTGCCAGCACGCCGGCCTCCACGTAATACGCATTGTCCCGATAGGTCACAGGAACCACCTGCCCGTCGCTCTGACCATTGACGACCAGGGTCAGGTAGAACATCGCATTGGTGATCACCGGTGCCGCACGCGGGGCATCGGGCAATGATGAGTATTCCTGCGCCTGAACGCAGAAGGTACTCAGGCAAAGCAGGCACAGACCGCCCCGGCAATTCAGCGGATACTGATGACCGGAACGAGTAATGGCTCGGATCGGCATTAGTCGCGCTTCCTGCCGCTATTCGCCGCGTGGAATGACGATGGGTTTGGTGTTATCGGCAATTTGCGCATTGAGTTGCGCACCAGGGCTAACCCCGGCAGGAACCGGCCAGCGCATCGACTGCCCAGGCAAGACGTAGCCCATAAAACCCGCGATCATGGTTTTCACGCCCTGCTGTTGGTTGCCTTTCTCTGACCAGAACACATTACTCAGCCGCGCATGCACAATGCCGCTATTACGCACCTGCAAATAGGTTTTTCCGCCGTCATTGACCGTATGCCATTGCAACACTGGGCGCGTCGCCGTGGCGGCATCACGTTTGATATCGCTACGTTCGTTGGTCCATAAGCCGCCACCATCCATAAACAGCGGCAGCAGATAGCGCATCTGTAACTGCAGCCCGACCACCGCCTTACTTTGCCCCCCGGCAGCGCCGTTGATCGGCGACGGGATTTCATCAACGATGATGCGGTAGGCCTGCTCGGTATTGGCCGGTACCGGCGTATTGCGGATCAGCCTGATCAGTTGGCGTTGCCCCGGTGGTACGGTGGCAAAAGGTGGGCTGGCGACCACGTTATTCTGATCGGCATAGCGCTCGTTAAAATTTTCCTGTTTCCACGCCAGCACCCGCACCTGTAGAGAAACGGGTTCTGCCCCGCGATTTTCCAGCCATAAGGCGGAACCGTTCTGATCGGACTCAATGATTTGATACACCGGCCAGACCAGCACCGAGCTGGCGGCTTGTGCCGTGATTGAAGCACACAGGGTGTAACTCAGTACTACAGCGCTGATCATACGGGTAAACAAGGTAGACATGGCTCATATCCTGATGATTCAATAAGTTAATGTTACGGTGACCGTATCGGTATAAGTGCCTGCCGAAGGCAGTGTGGTCACGGCGTATAACCGGGCATAAACCGGGTAAGTTTGTGTGGTGCTGGGAAAACTGGGGATAGACATCACCAATGCGCCATTGCCCCAGACCTGACTACGGTTGGCATCGCGAAACAGCTGATAACCCAGCGTGTCGCTATTGGCGCTGTTTTGCATAAAACGCCGGGTAGCGCTGCCCCCGTGGATGCCGTAATCCATGGCTATGCTGACAGTCGCTCCCGGCGTACAGGTCACCACCACCGAACCGGCACCGGCGGTGCTCACGGTATCGACATTACTGGCAAGGGTCGTCATGGTGCCAAAATTGATGGTGCCGAGGTTGGATGTGGGGCTGGAAAACGAGCTGCCAAAAGCACAGCCGTTGGTCAGGGTTGCCGTCACGGTAAAGGTGGTGGTAGTTGGCGTGGCAGCACGTAGCGCACCGCACATCATCAACGGCAGCATGAGCAAGGAGACATGGCGCATCAATGCCCCCGCTACCAGGACACGGTGACATTCACCGTATCCAGATAAATACCGGCTGCCGGTGTGGTTTGCGCCGGAACACGGCCATAGACGGTGTGCCATTGATCGGCTCCGTTGCCAGTGTCACTCAACCCGGTGGTGTTATCCCAAATCGTTCCCCCAGGTTGGTTGGTGTAAAGGTTGTACAACACGCTAGCCGAGCTATTGGTGGTATTTACCATTTTGCGATTCGTAACCACGCCGCTGCTGCCCCCATCCAGCAAGATTTTATAACTCAGACCACTGACGCATTTGACACGGATTGAGCCGGCCAACTGGGCGCTGGTCGCGTTGATCACTGTGTTCACAGCGGCAAAATTGCCGAAATTCATCGTGCCAAAACTGGTATTGCCAGACGTCGTTGTTCCCGCTTCACAGGCGGGCAGCAACGTAGCCGCAATACCGATCGTCGCCGCCTGGCCTAAGGAAATGTTGAGCAGCAAAGACTGCGACAAGATCGCTGGCAACAGCAGCAATACCCTGATCCCCATGCTCATTCCTTCCCGTATAGAAAACCAGCCAGGGGCTGATTCGCCCCCGGCGGAATAACAGCCTTACCAGGAAAGCGTGGCGACTACGGTATCGTTGTAAGTCCCTGCGGTTGGTGTGGTGCTGAGTTGGTCGCCAGGTAATACGCGGCCATAAATCGGGATGTTTTGCGCCGTGGTGCCCGTCGTTAAAGCAATCGGCGTATTAATGGCGATTTCCGTGGTACGTGCACTATCAGAATAGAGGCGATAAGGAATGGTGTCGCCGCCGGAACTCATGGCGCGCAGCCCGCCCGTTGCCGCCAGACCGCCATTGAGCGACAGCGTCGGGCTAAGGCCGTTGCTGCAGGTGATGGTGACCGCGCTGGAGCCATTGGCACCAAACACCGTACCGTTGATTACGCTGGTCAGATCGGAGTAACTGCCAAAGTTCAAGGTCCCCCATTGGTTGGTGCCGCCAGTCGCGCCGCCATTACCCACGGTACAGCCGCTACCGATCGTCAACTGAATACCGACTTGCCCTGTCAAGGTCCCCGCCGCCTGCACACCAGAAGCCAACGTCAAGGTTGCAGCAGCCAACAAGGCCAGTAATAAACGTTTTTTTTCGCCCATGATAACTCCCAATAACAACTTACACCGATGTGTATTCATGCAACCAGGTTGCGTATGGAAATTCTCTGGTGGACTCACGCACTGCCAAAAACTGCCAAAGGACGACGCTCAAGCCGGGTTCTGTTTTTTTTGCAAGGGAACCCTGACGGTAACAACCTGATGAAATAGGCTATCGTGGTTAAATATAGATTAATAAATTTAGCTTAAGCGGAATTTATCTGCCTTGAATGAAATAAGAATAAAAAACCATTTTCCATGTTATTAACAAACTTTACTCCAGAAAAGCGCGCTATAGCTCGACTTTAAAATGGTTAAGGAGTGCGATAGTGAGGAACGTTAATATTTATCGTGACTATTAAGTAAGCATTGATGGTTGGGTCTAGTGCCACGGCAGCGTCCCGCGGACCAATGGCTACTTTTTTTGTGACTTCTTCGCCTGTTTGTCTATGCTTATTGGGTGGTCACAACTGGTCACACCTCATACCACTACTTTCAGCAAGGAGTTCCAATGGGCAAAACCGTCGTGAAAATAGGCAGCTTCGAGGTTGATGACGCGCATTTAACGCCAGCATCTGAACACGCCGAAGGGAAAAGCACCCTGGCGATCCCCTGCAAATCGGACCCCGACCTGTGCATGCAGCTAGACGGTTGGGACGAGCACACCAGTATTCCGGCTATGCTGGATGGCCAACAGTCGCTGCTGTACAAACAGCATTACGATCGACATGCGGATGCCTGGGTGATGCGGCTGGAGTAGAGAGGTTCAGGAGAAAAGACGCGCCGTGTTCCCATTGGGCACGGCACGTTGTTTTATGCGATGGCGATACCGCGCCCGGCAAAGAAACGGCCAAAATCTGCCAGTGACATTGTCACCTTCTGGCGACTGACAAGGCTATCACCGGAAGGATTATGAAAGGTAACGCTATGCCGATCTGCAGCGAACACCAACACTAGATGCCCACCCCGCGCTGGCGGCTGTGCCGCTGGCTGCCGGATACTCGGATGCACCGAGGCGATAAAATAGCGGTGTTGCTCCAGCAACTGCGGCAACTGACTTTCATCGAGATTGACTCGCACCTCTGCCGTTAGCGCAAACTGTTCACGCACAAACACCACAAAGGGCGCATAAATCAGCCCCTTGATCCGTTCGCCGTCGCGCACATAGGCCCCGTAAGGCATGCTGCGGCGTGCCAGCTCCAGCAAGGGCGGCGCCGTGCCATCCCGGTGCGTCAGCACCATTTTCAGACAGGCCATGCCGCACACGTGGTTGGCCCACTCAACATATTCCGCCTGGCTGGCCGCCCCGCTCTGCACCCAATTGGCATCATCCGCCAACGTGGCACGCCCGGCAATCAGATCGGCAGCCAGCTCTGGCGTCGCCCATTGGCACACGTAGGGCACTTCAGGCTGAGACATCACTCAGAACTTTTCGATAACCTTGAAATGCATCAACACCAGCGTCATATCCGGTGAGAACAGTTCATACTCTTCGAAGAAGCGTTTGTGCTCTTTGCGCCAGTAATCCAGCGAGCGATCGCCTTCCCCCTCAGCCAGAGCATGAGCAGCATCCACTTGCTCATAGGTGCTCATATCCACCTTCGTCAGCTCAATGGCGCACACCGGCTCATTCTTGCCGTCCACCACCACAAAGACATCGCCAGGCTGCGGAATACCTTCGCCATCCAGATTGGAGCAGGTGGCGGTCTTGACGCCATCCAGCACCAGTTTCACCAACTCATCCGCCTGCTGTTCGGTATCACCAAACGCCCAACGTTCTACATTTTCATACTTTTCAGGAATGGCCATTGCTTTACCTTTATTGATTGAGTCACAGGTGCTCAGGCAATATTACACCGTATTCCCTCACGTCTGCATCCATCACGTTGCCGCACCGGCTCGCAGCCCCTGCTTTTTACCTGACTTTACGGTAAAGTTCTGTGCGTATCGCAGTGCAGCATTCATACTGTGCATCAACACGTCCTCAATGGCAGCCAACCTGCCAGGGCAATAAAATGAACCAGGCAGAGCAAGATCCCGATGACACCTTCAGTGATTTACTGAAAGTCATCACAGTTATAGCCATCATCCTCATCGCTCTGGGTAGTTGGTATCTCTGCGTCTAAAGAAAAATAAGGAACCCCGAATTGCCAACCAAGCGTATGCGTACCAAACACTGGAAAATGTTTGTGATCCTGGTGCTGATCTGTCTGGCCCTGCTGCTATTGCGCTGGGCAGCTATCGTCTTCGGCTAATCCTGCATTTTGTTAACCGCCTCTCCCGTTCGGGTAGGAGACGCTTTGGCCACTGGCTCCAACAGCTCACGCAAATAGGCGATGCGGGCCTCCCCCTGTGGTAGCCACCAACGACACCAGCGGTTTTTCACTTCGGCATCTCGGCTAAGTTGATAATAAGCCGCTAATTGTTCGACCAGTTTCATGGTTGCGCCCCTCTCGTTGATTTGACCAATCCAGTATTGAATATAAAAACCAGAAGAAACACTGATGGGATGATTTTTATACTTCCGGTTTTATTTTCTCTATGGCCTGACGGCTGGCGTAGCCGGTTGGCAACTGCTACATTGAGCAAAAATCACCCAGCCGAGGTTGGCGATGAAGTTCTCGGAACAGGAGATCAAACCAGTATGGGATGAGGTTGCCCGATTGATTGGCGACAGCGTGATGCAGTTGCGTCATCGAGGCGAGGAATTGTCGGTGGAGAGCCTGTCCAGGCAGTTGGCGCAGCATCTGGCGGAAAGCCACGATATCGAGCAGCGCATCCTGATCGGTGCAGCGATCAACATGCTGAAAAAGGGAAAGTGAATCGCCAACCGAAATGGTTGGCGATCCTGTAAGAGCCCAAGGTATGCAAGCCCGGCCTCTCTTGGTGTTATATTCTCACGTCAGCCCTGGCAGAGTAATCGGAATAGTCCAGATTGGTGACAAAGAATGCGCAGGCTCGGCCTACAGCCCCCTATAACAGCGTGGCAGGCACGATATCGGCCCATAAGGCCCGCGCATCATTGCCCTGAGCCACCAGCCTTAGCGGGCCATCCCCTGGTAGCCACCAGCAACCCTGTCGTGCGGCCAGCAACTTGCCGTCTGGCAACTGCCATTGCCCTCGCAGCACATACAACACACCGGCATGCTGTAGCGATAGCCCGATGGTTTCAGCAATGCGTTGCACCTGCGCCTGGTAGTGACCACGCCGCGTCATGATGTTGAAGTCCTGGCTGCTGCCGCCTAATAATCTGGCCTCTAGCGCCACATCCCCAGAGAAAGCAAACGGCTCACCGATGCGCTGCAACCGGTGATCGATCAGGCCTTCGCTGAACAAATGTACGCCATCGCCTTCCAGCAAAGTGATGGACCGGTCAATGCCGTTAAAGGCCGAGAAAGGCCCATTCTGCGCGATGGTAGCAATGCTGGCACGCCAGCCGAATTCGGTGTTGCCCGGCGGTTGGCAGGTAATTTCGCGAGTTTCTCCGCCGCCATTACGCCAAGGGCTCACCGGCAGCTCGGCAAAATCGAAACGGTTCAGTTTCATCACGCCTCCTGTTGGAACGTTTTCAGCACCTGTAGGAACTCAGCGCTGCTTTGCTGTTGCAACGCGTGACGTCCCTGCTCAATCACCTGCCGGCCAGCAACAAATACGTCGCGGATCTGCTCTTTGCCCCCGGCAAACAGCCAGCGGTTGAGGATAGAGGCATCAGGCGCAGATGCCAGATACGGGTCGTCACCATCCAGCACCAACCAGTCCGCACGATAGCCTACCGCCAGCTTGCCAATTGCCGTACCACAGGCCTGAGCACCGCCCCGTAATGCCTGTTGATAAAGCACGTCTGCCACAGCGGGTTGCTCTGGCGTGGTCAGGCGGTTACGGCGCTGATCGCGCAGCCGCTGCCCATACTCAAACCAGCGTAACTCTTCCACCACGTTTAGGGAAACGTGGCTGTCCGAACCGATCCCCCAGCGCCCCTGGTGGTGCAAATAACTGTCACCTGGGAAAATGCCGTCACCCAGATTCGCCTCAGTAGTCGGGCATAATCCGGCCACTGCTTTGCTGCGAGCCAGTTGCTCAAGCTCCTCACGATCCAGATGAGTGGCATGCACCAGACACCAGCGGCTATCCACCGGCAAATGTTCATACAGCCAGGCCACCGGGCGTTGACCGCTCCAGGCCAGGCAGTCGTTGACCTCTTTTTGCTGCTCGGCGATATGAATATGTACCGGCAAGGCCTGGTCAGAGGCCGCCAGGATCTGCTGCATCTGCCCCAGTTCAACCGCCCTCAGCGAATGGAAACATAACCCCTGATTCTGCAATGGCTGGCCTGCCAGTTGGCGGGCTATCACCTGTTGCTGTTCGAGGTAGCTCTCCGCACTCTGAATAAAGCGCCGTTGCCCCGCTTGCGCAGGCTGAGCACCAAACCCGGCGTAGCTGTAAAGCACCGGCAACAGGGTCATGCCAATGCCTGCCTGAAGCGCTGCCTCACTGAGGCGACCTGTCATCTCGCCCCGGTCGGCGTAAGCTTTTCCTTCCGGTGTGTGATGCAGATAATGGAACTCGGCAACCTGGGTGTAGCCGCCCTTGAGCATTTCGATATACAGTTGACGGGCGATAACCCCAACCTGCTCCGGGGTTAAGCGCTGAACCAGGCGATACATCAGATCGCGCCAGGTCCAGAAGCTGTCTTGTGGGTTGCCCGCGACTTCCGCCAGCCCCGCCATCGCGCGCTGGAAGGCATGAGAGTGCAGGTTCGGCATGCCCGGCACCACGTCGCCGTGCAGACGCAGGCAGCCGTCTGAGTCAGTATTGGGGGTCACTTGGGCCAATTGGCCGTGAGCATCGACTTCAAGCCGTACGTTATGGGCCCAACCGGTCGGAAGCAGTGCGCGAGAGGCAAAATAAGCAGGCATAGCAGTATTCCAAAGTAGGTGTAACGGCTAAGAACGCACGACTGTCACGCCGCGCAGGTAAAAAATTTGTAAACCAGTTTCATTCATCTGGTGAACGGACGCTTACTTGTATATACATATACATATCTTCAACATCAACAGTAAACTGGTGTTATTATTTTTTTATTTGACGAGGTTAACGTCGTGGTAGATCAACAGACCGTGTTGCAGCTGGCTGCAGCAATGAGCGAAACCCCCGCCCCGATCTATCAACGGGTCAAACAGGCCATCGTAAGCCAAATCCGTGCGGGCCACTGGCAGCCGCACCAACGCGTTCCCTCGGAAAGTGAACTGGTCAGCGAGCTGGGCGTCAGCCGCATGACCATCAACCGGGCCTTGCGTGAATTGACCAGCGAGGGCTTTTTGATCCGCATGCAGGGCGTTGGCACCTTCGTGGCCGAGGCCAAGGCACACACCGCGTTGCTGGAAGTACATAATATTGCCGATGAGATCGCCGCCCGAGGGCACCGCCACAGCAGTAAAATTTTGCAGCTGACCGCCCGCCCGGCCAGCGCAGAGGAGGCGACGGCATTGGGGATCCCGCCGGGCCAGCAGCTGTTTTACTCGCAGATTGTGCATTATGAAAATGACGTGCCGGTGCAGGTGGAAGATCGCTGCGTCAACCCGCTGGCGGCCCCAGATTATATGAAGCAGGATTTCGATCGGGTTACGCCCTATATTTACCTGACCCAGTCCGCTCCGCTGACTGCAGGTGAACATATTGTCGAAGCCGTGGTGCCAACCAAGCAGGAGCGCGAACTGCTGCAATTGGAAGACCACGAGCCGGGCCTGCTGATCCATCGTCGCACCTGGTCTGGCAAAATGGTGGTGACTTCTGCGCGCCTGCTCTATCCAGGCAGCCGCTATCAGCTGTTTGGCCGTTTTATCAATCAGGTTTAAGTTGGACAGAGCGTGCTACCCAGGGGGCGCAGTTCATGTGCAGCGCCCCTAGTGCCGTTTCCGGTACCGCTAAACCCTGCCTTTTTCGCGTTTCATCACATCTCGGTAACAAATATTTATCCCCTCTCTTGTCGCAGCCCGGCGAATGCGCTAGGTTGTTTTTAATTGTATATACAACCATGTGGGAGCGGGAACACCATGACGTCTGAGATCCACTGCGACAGCCTGTGGCACGGGGCCGATATCGTCACCATGCGTGACGGCAAGTATCACATCATCAGCAAAGGGGCGATCGCCGTACGCGCAGGCAAGATTGTCTGGATGGGTGAACAGGCCGCCATGCCAGCCTTGGCCGCGACCAAAACGGTGAAGCTTGACGGTGGCATCATCACCCCTGGCCTGGTGGATTGCCACACGCACCTGGTGTTTGGCGGTAACCGCAGTGGTGAGTTTGAACAACGACTAAACGGGGTAAGCTACGCAGAGATTGCCGCTCAGGGCGGAGGGATTATCTCCACGGTCAAGGCCACGCGCGATGCACAAGAAGAGTTGTTGCTGGAACAAGCCTTGTTCCGCCTGCGGCCATTGCTGGCAGAGGGTGTCACCTGCGTAGAAATCAAATCCGGCTACGGCTTAACGCTGGCAAGCGAATTGAAAATGCTACGTGTCGCACGTCGTCTGGCAGAAATATTACCTGTCGAAGTGAAAACCACCTGCCTGGCCGCTCATGCCCTGCCACCGGAATATGCCGGACGCAGCGACGACTATATCGATCTGGTGTGCAATACCATCATCCCTGAAGCCGCAGCAGCAGGTCTGGCAGATGCAGTAGACGCGTTTTGCGAACATCTGGCCTTCTCCCCTGAGCAGGTTGAGAGGGTTTTCGCAGCCGCAGAACAAGCTGGCCTGCCGGTGAAACTGCACGCGGAGCAGCTTTCGGCTCTGGGTGGCAGCACATTGGCGGCACGGCATCATGCCCTTTCCGCCGATCACCTGGAATATGCCACCGAACAAGATGCAATGGCGATGGCAGCGGCCGGAACCGTGGCGGTACTGTTACCGGGGGCCTACTACTTGTTACGAGAAACGCAGTGCCCACCGGTTGAGCTGTTCCGCAAACACGGCGTCAAGATGGCCATTGCCAGTGATGCCAACCCTGGCACCTCACCCGCACTATCGCTGCGTCTGATGATTAATATGGCCTGCACCCTGTTCCGCCTAACGCCGGAAGAAGCGCTGGCAGGCGTCACGCTGCATGCCGCCAAGGCTTTGGGCCTGCAGGAAACCCACGGCTCGCTGGAAGTGGGCAAAGTGGCCGATTTTGTTCACTGGCCGCTGGCACGCCCGGCAGAGCTGGCTTACTGGTTGGGCGGCCAACTGCCCTGCACGGTGATTTTCCGAGGAGAAGTCCGTTAATGATTTGCGATCCTTTCGAGTTCCAGAGCGGCCAACTGCCGCTGTTGATCAGTATTCCCCATGCTGGCACCCGCTTGACGCCAGCGGTTGAGAAAGGGCTCACCGATGAGGCCCGCCCCCTGCAAGACACCGACTGGCATATTCCACGGCTTTACGATTTTGCCCGTGCCATGGGTGCCAGCATCCTGGTGGGTAACTATTCGCGCCTGGTGATTGACCTCAACCGGCCGGCAGATGACAAACCGCTCTACACTACCGCCACCACCGGTCTGTTTCCGGATGTGTTGTTCGATGGCCGCCCCAGTTTTCTGCCAGACGCCGCCCCTTCGGACGAAGAACGGGCCGGATACCTGCAGAACATCTGGCAGCCCTACCATCAGCAACTACAGAATGAGCTGACACGGCTAAAAGCCCAACACGGTTACGCCTTACTGTTTGACGCCCACTCGATCGCCTCCGTGATACCGCGCCTGTTCGACGGCAAGCTACCCGATCTCAACCTGGGCACCAACGGGGGAGAAAGCTGCCCTTCCTCACTGAGTGACAGGCTGGTCACCTGTTGTCAGCAACAACAGCAGTTCAGCCACGTGCTCAACGGGCGCTTTAAAGGGGGCTACATTACCCGTGCCTATGGTCAACCGCAGGAAAACCAGCACGCGGTGCAACTGGAGCTGGCGCAGGTGAACTATATGTCCGAGCAGACATTTGAGTTTGATGCCGCCCGTGCCGCACCTTTACAACGCCTGTTGCAGCAGATGATAGAAAGCATGCTGGCCTGGGGCGAGCAACAACGCTAATCCGCCACAACTCCGGTGCCGCTATCGCGCCGGAGTCAACCTTGCCCTCACCGATATCCCCTCCTGTCTTTCATACCCTTCCATGACGATTTGAGCACTGCATCCCAATTTTGATGGAAAGGTTGCCCACTGGTCTGAACAGCGCACAAAACAGCGGCCCGTGACTTTTGCCTTGCGCCACAATTGGGCCTCTTTCATCCCATGCCCACCCGTTGCTGGCCAGAGATCAGGGATTGAAAGACCACCCTTGCCTTACCCGCCATCCACGTCTCTATCGTGGCTGTGGTAGACACTCGTGTGTAGTCGGCCACGGTGATGTGTGGCGTTCGTTATCTCAGGAGGAAACTATGTCTGACACCCCGCTAAACTGGCGCGCCGCACAGGCAACCGCCGCTCAACTGTTGGCAGGCTGGCAAACCGCAGGCCAACCCGGTGGGGCTATCACCCTGTTTGACACTGATAACACCCAGGCAGTGGTGTGTGCTGGGCTGGCCGATCTGGCACGCCGCGATCCTTTCACTGCTGATACCGTGGTGCGCTATGCCTCCATCACCAAACATATTTTTGCCGCGCTGGCGCTTAATGCCACCGATAACGCTCTGCAGCTTGACGATCGCCTTGGCAGTCTACTGCCCGAATTGCAGGGACAATTGGCGGAGGTGACGGTTGGCCAGGCTTTGGACATGACCAGCGGGCTACCCGATATTCGGCAAACGCTGGGGCTGCTTGGCGTCTCGGTCAACACCGTCAGTGAGGCCCAGCCAGTAATGGAGTTTATCCATGGTTTAACCCGGCTCAACTACCCGGTAGGCAGTGAGATCACCTACACCAATACCGGCTACCGCCTGGTAGAAGCGGCGCTGAAGACTAAAGGGTACGCTTTTGATGATCTGGTTCAGCAGCATCTGGCCCGCCCTCTGGACGTACAGCTACAAGCCCCCGAAAGCTGGTTTGATGTGGTGTCTGGGCTAGCTCCCGGCTATTGGCATACGGCCAATGGTTGGCAACAGACCAGCGCCGGCTTGCATCTCTCCGCCTCTGGCAGCCTGACAGGGAGCGCCAACGCCCTCACCCGCTGGTTGCAATGCCTGCTGGCCAATAACGGCCCTGGCAAAGGGGTCCTGACGCAGCTAAGTGCCCCGCGTCGGCTCAGCCAGGGCCAAGTCAGCCGTTACGGACTAGGGCTGGCGCAAACGCCGCTTGGCAGCCAGATATTGCTCGGCCATGGCGGTTCTCATGCCGGTTATAAGACCTATTTTCTGCTAGCGCCTGACCGGCAAGCAGGTGCCCTGCTGGTCGCCAACCGTGAAGATTGTGACAGCTTTGCCATCATTTTACAGGTGATGGCGGCGCTGTTGAACGAACCGCTGCCCCAACGTAGCACGGCGATCCCAGATGGCATCTACGCCACCCGGGCGGAACCCTATTGGTTGGAAGTTAAAGGGGGCAACGTGGCCTATCTGGGCTCCAACGAACCGCTGTATCAAAGTGAAGACGGTTATGCAGTATCGCTCTCGGCCCATCAGCCAATGCGCCTTAAGTGGACAGGTGAAGCCATAGAAGGTGAAGTTGGCCACGTTGCACGCCGCTTTCTGCCGGTCGCTAGCGAAACGGTTTGTCTCAAGCAGGTTCAAGGGCACTGGTATCATCCACAATACCGCACCGCGTTTGAAATTTGCGGCAACCAGATCCACATTGGGGTCGGCCCGGCGGTGCAAACCGGCACCCTAAGTTCGCTGGGGGATGGGAGGATATTGGTTGAAAGCAACGATGGGCCCAACCTGAATCGGTTTTGTCTGTATTTCCGCGGTTACCAGGTCGATCTGATCGCCAGCCGCAGCCGTGTACTCACGTTCAAAAAGAACATCTGCGCCCGAGCGTAAAGGCTCGCCGTGCCATGACGGGGCGCTGCATGCTGCGCCCGCCTATCAGCCCGACATATCATTCACACCAATTATTAAAAAACAGGTCGTGGCTATCAGGCAAAAAATTGTTCACGCGCAAAACTACTCATGATATCCGAGTAAATGCCGTAGATTTTTCTTGCGGCAAAATAAGCCATCCAGTAATTTTAGTCGGCCACAGAAATGAGTAAACCTGCTCTTTTTCGTTGCACCTCAAAACCCATCTTATGTCATCGATAAATGATACTACTCAATTTCCCGCCGTCCCGTGCGGGATTTCTTTTACTACTTTTCACTACTATAACGCCACTTTTTAGTCTTTTTTGTTGCTGTTTTGTTGCGAATAATTTACCTTTAGGCCTTGAAAAGCTCAACCACTCAGCGTGGCGAAACCGCTATTTCTGGGCGTTTAGGAGTTATAACCATGCACATGACGTTGATGGAGTACATCCAGCTGCACTTCAATGGTGATATTTATCGCTATGCGCAATTTGAAGGTGTCAGCCGTGAGCAAATCCTCAAGTGGATCGACAATGAGTGCTACGTTATCAAGGGTAAATTGGTTATGCCGGTTAAACATTTACCCGCGGAAAGTTAGCCATAATGATGAAAAAAAACCCCGCCAACGCGGGGTTTCCTGTTTCTGATACCACGAAAAATCAGAAGTTATAACCGGCAACCAGGTAGTAACCCCAGCCGGTAGACTTGATTGGCCCCTGCGGCGTACCGATGTCCACCCCATCATTCCATTGACCACCGTTATGGAAGTAACGTGCCACGAAGGAGTAATGCCAGTGATCGTAGTTCAGCGCCAAAATGTGGCTGGAGGCGATAGAGTTGCTGGTACGTGCCTGACGGCCATCCACCACGAAGTTGTCGCTGCCCAGATCGGAATCAAAGTCAAAGTTGGTGAAACCGATATAGCTCAGGTTGCCGCCCCACATTTCGGTCAACGGCACAAAATATTTCACCTTGAAGCGATAGCCGTCCCAGCTGTTCTCGTTGGATGCACCATAGTTCTGCCATTGGTATTTGGCATAAATGTTCATCGACAGGCTCATCGGCAGACCGGTTTCGATATCGGTGCCTAGGCCCATATACCAGGTGCTTTGACGGGAGGCGTTGTTACGCCCCATGTCGTAAATGTAGTTGTTGGCAAAATACCACTCTTTGAACGGCCCAAAGCCCAGGTTGGTGCCGGTCAGTTTGTCGATGGAGAAGCGCGGTTCGATCTCCATAAACAGCGGTGAACCTTTATCCCAGATACCACGGTTTGGCGTGTTACCAGTGCCGAAGAACTTTGGCACATCCACGTAGCCATAGAAATCCAGCCAGTCTTTCTTGGCAAAGGCTTCATACTCCAGATACACGTCATTGTTCAGCTGCGGCCCGAAGCGGGTATGGTAGCTGCCTACTACGTTGACACTCTGATGCCACCAGTCTGAAAGATACTGGCTGTCTTTGCTTTCTGCCGCCATGGAAGCGGGGCTGAAAGACGCGGAAAGAAGCACACCTGCTGCGAGAGCTATTTTCTTCATTTTATTACCACATGCTGAGTGGGCCAATTCCCTGCCCGTTGGAATGATATGTGTCTGGCGACGCCTGCTGTAAACGAACGGTTACCTATTGCCGTTAGCCGTGCGCATTATAGAAAGCTCTCACTGTAATAATCTGTGATCCAGTCAGGCATTTTACCATCGCGTAATCGATTGCGTTCTCATTTTTTAAAATAAATTGCAGTACAAAACATTTTTGATGTGATTTTCATCATGTCGATAAGTTTCAAATGACGATTTTTGGTGTCTTGGTGTACAACACCAAATTTTAACCTGGGGTTAAAAAGCGCGTAAAAAAGCCGACGCTTATGTCGGCTTAGTGGCAGGCGGGCGCAGGATACGGCCCCCCTTTATAGGGCGAACAGGTTGGTTTTTTCAGCGGGCTCCGGGTACGGCCTTGGCAATGTTCTCTTGCCGGAATACCACCTCATCCCCCGTGGCAATTTCCCATTGGCTGACCGGGATATCGACTTTCGGCGAGGCCACGACTACCGAGCCGTAGATCAGCTTATCGTCACGGCGCAGGATCATCACATCCAACTGGTATTCATGCGGCAGGTTAGCGGTGGTTAGACGAACGATATCGCCGGTGCTGAAACTATGGCCATTTAGCGCTGGCTGCTGAATAAATTGAATATCTTTTCTCATTTTCCCGTTCCTTCTGGCAGAACACTTACCTTGAGATTAGCTCGAAATTCATTATTCTGCCGCCTGCGCAGGTAAAAAATAGGCCTCAGTCGGCGCGGGTGGCCCGCCAGCAAATCAGCGATCCTAGCGTGACCATCATCACCCCTTGCCAGAAGTTGAGGGTCAGCGCGGTGCTAAGTACCACGGCGGCAAACACCGATGACAATACCGGGGTAAAGTAAGATACGGTCGCCAGCAGCGTCATATTGCCATGCAGGATCCCGACGTTCCAAGCGGCATAGCCAGCCCCCATCGCCGTCCCCACGCACAGCAACGCCACCACAACCGGCAGGCTAAAGTGCATGCCGCTTTCATTACTGAAAGGATAAATCAGCCACAGCGCCAGCGCGGTCAGCGAGATAAACAGCACTACCGCGTTTTTGCCCTGGGCGATCCTCTTGGTCACGTTGCAATAGATGGCCCAAATCACCGCACCGCTGAATGCCAGCCCGTAACTCAACGGATTACTGCGCACGTTGGCCAGCATTTGTGCCGGTGACCAACCGCCGCTGCCACTCATGATCCAGCCAATCCCGAACAGGGAAAGTAACAAACCAGGCACCACCCACCATTTGGCCTTTTGCCCATTGAACAGAATGGCCATCAACACGGTAAAACAGGGCCAAAGGTAGTTGATCATCCCCAGCTCAATGGCCTGCATACGGTTGTTGGCATAGCCCAGCGACAGCGAGAGGCAAATCTCATACAGCACAAACAGCAGACTGCCGAGGATCAGATAGGAACGGCGGAACTCGCGCAGCTTGGGAATGCCCATCACCCCCAGCAGAAACAGCGTGCCCACGCTATAGATCATCGCCGCCCCGCCGACCGCCCCCAACCCTTCGCTGACGCTGCGGATCAGGCCAACCACGCTGCTCCATAACACAATGGCCAGCAGGCCGAGCAAGGTAGCTTTATGGGAAGCAGACAACGGAGGCATTAGCGTAGGATCCAATTGGTTATTTTTATACGATTTTTTACTCTACTGCCCTACCAGGGAAAAAGAAAGGGCGCAACGCTGCGCCCATGCCTTTACTGCTGAGGTTGGCGCTCCAACTGCGGCGGCGGCTGGCGGAAACGACGGGTAAGATAGGCTAGATAGCCAAACCCGAGCGCCGCCCACAGCAGCCCCATGGTCAGGGAGCTTTTTTCCAGGTTCAGCCACAAGATCCCTACCGTCAACGCACCCACCAGCGGCAGGATCAGGTAATGGAAGCGGTCTTTCCAGCTCTTGTTGCGCCCTTGTCGAATATAGAAGTGGCTGATCACCGAAAGGTTGACGAAGGTAAAGGCCACCAGCGCGCCAAAGTTGATCAGGGCGGTCGCCGTCACCAAGTCGAAGGATAATGCCGATAACGCCACCAGACCAACCAGCAGCACGTTAAGCGCTGGCGTGCGCCATTTAGGATGCACGTAACCAAAGAATTTTTCCGGGAACACATTGTCGCGCCCCATCACATACAGCAGCCTGGACACGCTGGCATGGGAAGCCAGGCCAGAAGCCAGGGTGTTGATAAAGGTGATGCACAGGAAGATCGACTGGAACAGCTTGCCGCCCACATACAGCGCGATTTCCGGCAGTGCCGCATCAGGCTGTTTGAAACGCTCCAGCGTCGGGAAGAACAGCTGAATAAAGAACGACACGGTGATAAAGATCACCCCACCATAGAGTGCAGTAAGGAAGATAGCGCGCGGGATCACACGGGCGGCATCGGGCGTTTCTTCACACAGCGTAGTGACGGCGTCAAAACCCAGAAACGAAAAGCACAGGATGGTGGCGCCGGTAATAATCGGCAATAAATGGGCGTTTTCACTGATAAAGGGTTGCAGACTCCACACCTGGCCAACCCCTTCGCCATTGTGCAACCCCCGTACCACCAGGAAGAGAAACACCACGATAATCGCCACCTGCGCCACCACAAACAGGGTGTTGAAGTTTGCCACCAGACTGACGCTTTTCAGATTGATCGCGGTGATCAGGATCACAAAGCCTACCACCCAGACCCACGGCGGAACCTCTGGGAACAGGGCCGTAAGATAAATTTTGGCCAATAGCGTATTGATCATCGGCAAAAACAGGTAATCCAGCAGCGATGACCAGCCAACGAGGAACCCCACGTGCGGGTTGATAGCCTTTTGCGCGTAGGTGTAAGCCGAGCCCGAAGTCGGGAACTGGCGCACCAGCTTGCCATAGCTGATGGCGGTAAACAGCACCCCGGCCAATGCCAACAGGTAGGACGCCGGAACGTGCCCGTCTGTCACGCCAGAAACGATACCGAAGGTGTCAAACACCGTCATTGGCGTCAGATAGGCCAGGCCCATCATCACCACTTGCCACAGTTTCAATGTCTTGCGCAGTTGCGGTTTGCCCGCGCCATTATCGTCGATGGCACTTATCGTCATTGGGTTATTCCTCACCGGCGTCCTGTACGCCAAGTTGGAAGAAGTCATCACCGTCGCGCACGGCTTCGCCAGGCCACAGGTAGCCCGCGGGAATGCGCCGGCGCGCGGTAGGATCGGGCTGAGGACGTCAGGCGTTTTTCAGCATCCACTCGATTTCGGTTTCGGTGATCAGCCGCTCAAACTGCTGCAGCTCATCGGTCTTACAGGCCAGATAGACGTGGCTGAAACGTTCGCCCAGCAGCGCATTGAGCACCGGCTGGTGTTCGAACTCATACAGCGCATCGCTCTGGCGGATCGGGAAAGGTAACCCCTCTTGCTCCAGCCCGTTGCCGGTGACTGGCTCAAGCAGCGGTAACTGAGTGTCGAGGCCGTAGACAATCCCGGCCAGAATGGTTGCCATCACCAGATAAGGGTTGGCATCGGCACCCGCCACGCGATACTCCACGCGGTGGCTGTCGCGATCGCCACAGGGAATACGTAACGCTACGGTGCGGTTGTTATGGCCCCAGGATGCCTGGGTAGGAACGTACATCCCCGCCTGGAAGCGGCGGTAAGCATTAACGTTAGGAGCCAGCAGCGCCATAGAGGCAGGCATCAAGGCGATCATGCCAGCCAGCGCCTGCTTCAACAACGCGGAGTCTTCGCCATCCGCATCGGCAAAGACGTTGTTACCCTGCTTGTCCAGCATGCTGATATGCACATGCATACCGCTGCCCGCATGTTCCTCGTAAGGCTTAGCCATGAAGGTTGCATGCATATGGTGTTTCTCTGCCACCATGCGTACCAGCCGCTTTAACGCCAGGGCATGGTCACAGGCCTGCAATACATCATTGGTGTGATGTAGATTAACCTCAAACTGGCCCGGTGACGCTTCCGCTACCGCACCGTCGGCCGGGAGCCCTTGCAGGCGAGCCAGTTCGTCGATTTCGCTCAGCACGTCGGCAAAGTGGTTGAGGTTATCTACCGAATAGACCTGGCTCTGGGTGTTACGCTCCTGGGTGCCGGGGGCGCAAGGGGGTTGCAAATAACCTTCCGGATCGCGTTGGCGATCGATGAGATAGAACTCCAACTCTACCGCTACTACGGGGAATAACCCGCGCTGACGCAAACGCTGCCACACTCGGTTCAGCACATTGCGCGGTTCAACGTCAAAGGGAGTACCATCTTCATCCAGCATGGTGAGCAGTACCTGGCCCAGATATTGCGGATCGGCCGCCGATGGCGTCAGGGTTCCGGCTACCGGCACACAAATATGGTCCGGCTCACCCATGTCCTGCCCCAAACCCGCCTCTTCCACCACGTTGCCAAGAATATCCATCGCGAACACCGAGGCTGGGAAGTAACAGCCCTTCTCCAGTTTACCCAACCCGCTCACCGGAATGCGCTTGCCGCGGAAGCTGCCGTTGAGATCGGTCAGCAGCACGTCGATATGCTGGGTTAACGGATAACGTTCCAGATACTTCTTCACTTCGCGCTGGAACGTGCTACTTCGCCTTTCTTCATTATGTTGCACAAAGTTTTCGACTTCTACGATGTTGGTTTGCATGTTTCACCCGCCGTTATGTTTGGTCTGTGGTTCTCACACTTACTGGCTTCGATGTTTTGACCATCTTGCTCAATATAATGTCCACCAATGAAACATAGATGCAACAAAAATGTTTTGCAAGTGTTAATTTTGGTTTGAATATTGGCCATTCGACTGCTAGATTTAGTGAATATTGAACAAAAAAGGCGATTAAACGGCTTATCGGTCATAATTTCGAACAACCTGTAGGGGATAGCATGGGCAATATATTTAACAGACCAATCGTCGGCGTCGTGATGTGCAGGTATAGGTTAAACCAGCACCTCACCCAGACCTTGCAAGAAAAGTACCTAAATGCAGTGTTAGCTGCCGGAGGATTACCGATCGCCCTGCCGCACGCGCTGGCAGAGCCGGAAATGCTGGCAGAGTTGCTGCCCCACCTCGACGGCATCCTGCTGCCGGGTAGCCCCAGTAATGTGCAGCCGCACCTTTATGGTGAAAACGGCGATGAGCCTGACGCCGATCCTGGGCGCGATGAATTGAGCCTGGCGCTGATCGGCCAGGCACTGAGCAGGCGCATCCCCCTTTTCGCCATTTGCCGCGGTATGCAAGAGCTGGTGGTCGCGACGCAAGGTACGCTACACCGTCGTTTATATGAACAACCCGAGCTACTCGAGCACCGTGAAGATCACGATCTGCCGCTGGAGCAGCAATATGCCCCGGCTCATGAAGTTACCGTGCAAGACGGAGGATTGCTGGCGCAGTTGCTGCCGGATTGCCACCGATTCTGGGTGAATTCCCTGCACGGCCAAGGAGCCAAAACCCTCGGCCCAAGCGTGCGTGTTGAAGCCTATGCCGCCGACGGCCTGGTGGAAGCCCTCAGCATTCGCGATCAGCCCTTTGCCTTAGGGGTGCAGTGGCATCCTGAATGGAACAGCGATGAATACGCCCTGTCCCGTCTGCTGTTCGAAGGATTT
Source organism: Serratia sp. JSRIV006 (assembly GCF_019968685.1). Classification (NCBI taxonomy): domain Bacteria; kingdom Pseudomonadati; phylum Pseudomonadota; class Gammaproteobacteria; order Enterobacterales; family Yersiniaceae; genus Serratia; species Serratia sp. JSRIV006. The sequence goes on along the minus strand of NZ_CP074137.1, from coordinate 2,540,145 downwards.
ATTAACGCCTGTCAGCACTATCAGAAGGAAAAACGCCTATGAGCGACGTCAGCTTGGCTCCGGGGAAACGCTTGTCGCAGATCCGCCAGCAGTTAGGGCTATCACAGCGCCGGGTAGCCGAACTGTCTGGCTTGACGCACAGCGCCATCAGCACCATTGAACAGGACAAGGTCAGCCCGGCCATCAGTACGCTGCAAAAGCTGCTGACTGTATATGGGCTGTCGCTATCGGCTTTCTTTACCGAACCGGAACAGCCGAATGAGCCGCAGATCGTGATCGACCATGACCATCTGATCGAAATCGGCAGCCAGGGGGTTTCGATGAAGCTGATCCACAACGGCGATCCCAACCGCACCCTGGCAATGATGATCGAAACCTACGATCCGGGCACCACCACCGGTGAACGGCTCAAACATCAGGGGGAAGAGATTGGCACCCTGCTGGAAGGCGAAGTGATGCTGCAGGTCAACGGGCAAAGCTTTCACCTACAGGCAGGCCAGAGCTACGCCATCAACACCGCGATCCCCCATAGTTTCAGCAACACCTCGGCGCGCATTTGCCGAATTATCAGCGCACATACGCCGACGACATTCTGATTAACGGAGCAAGGTATGGACTTCCACCACCTGGAATATTGGCAACAACGGGCACAGGCCCTGAAGATTGAAAACCGGCTGTTTATCAATGGCCGCTACCTCCCGGCGGCAGAAGGGGAAACCTTTAGCATTCAGGATCCTGCCGGGGCTCGTGAACTGGTACAGATGGCCCGTGGCAGCCACATTGATATCGATTTGGCCGTCAAGGCGGCTCGCGAGGTGTTTGAACGCGGCGACTGGTCACAAGCCTCCCCCGCCAAACGCAAAGCGACGTTGTTCAAACTCGCCAGCTTGATGGAACAACACAGTGAAGAGCTGGCGCTGCTGGAAACGCTGGATACCGGCAAGCCTATCCGCCACAGCCTGCGCGACGATATTCCAGGGGCGATCCGCTGTATCCGCTGGTACGCCGAAGCCATCGACAAGGTGTATGGCGAAATAGCCCCAACCGGCAATGATGCGCTCGCCCTGATCCAGCGGGAACCCATCGGCGTGGTGGGTGCCATCGTGCCGTGGAACTTTCCGCTGCTGTTAGCCTGCTGGAAGTTAGGCCCGGCGCTGGTGGCCGGTAACAGCGTAGTGCTTAAACCCTCGGAAAAATCACCGCTCACCGCGGTTTATCTAGGCGCTTTGGCACAGCAGGCAGGATTACCCGATGGCGTCCTGAACATTATTCCTGGTTTCGGCCACGATGCGGGCAAGGCGTTGGCTCTGCATAACGACGTTGATGCCCTCGCCTTTACCGGCTCCACCCAGGTGGCCAAGCAGTTGATGACGTACGCCGGTGAATCCAACATGAAACGCGTGTGGCTGGAGGCCGGTGGCAAGAGCGCCAACATTATCTTCGCCGACTGCCCGGACCTGGATAAGGCGGCACAAGGCGCGGCGGCCGGGATCTTCTATAACCAGGGCCAGGTGTGCATTGCCGGTACGCGCCTGCTGGTAGAGGAAAGTATTCAGCAGGCCTTTTTACAAGCATTGCAGCGGCATGCAGCGGCCTTCGCACCGGGCAACCCGCTCGATCCCCAAACGCTGATGGGTACGCTGATCGACCAACAGCACTGTGAAAAAGTCACCAGCTATATCGAACAGGGTTTGAGCCAGGGAGCCTCGCTGTTCCTTGATGGGCGAGCTCATCCGCAAGGCGGTCATCAAGGCTATCTCGGCCCTACCATCCTCACTCAGGTGGATAACGCGATGCACGTCGCGCGGGAGGAGATTTTTGGCCCTGTCTTGGCCGTCACGACCTTCAACGGTGAGCAACAGGCACTCGCATTGGCCAACGATAGTGAATATGGGTTGGGTGCAGCCGTCTGGACTCGCGATCTGTCACGGGCACACCGCATGGCTCGCCGGTTGAAAGCGGGCACCGTGTTCGTCAACAACTACAACGACGGCGATATGACCGTACCGTTCGGCGGCTACAAGCAAAGCGGTAACGGCCGCGATAAATCGCTGCATGCGCTGGATAAATTTACCGAACTGAAAACCACCTGGATTTCACTGGAATAAGGAATTGATGATGACTGAACACGTAAAAAGCTACTATGCGGCAACGGCCAATGACCATCAGCCTTATCCGCAGTTGAATGAATCGATCGACTGTGACGTCTGTATCGTGGGGGGCGGCTACACCGGCCTGTCATCGGCGCTGTTTCTGGTCGAAGCCGGTTATAACGTGGTGCTGCTGGAGTCAGCCCGCATCGGCTTTGGTGCCAGCGGCCGCAACGGTGGCCAACTGGTCAACTCCTACAGCCGCGACATCGACGTGATCGAAAGCCGTTACGGTGCAGAAAGCGCCAAGTTGCTGGGTAGCATGATGTTTGAAGGCGCAGAGATTATCCGCAGCCGTATCAAGCGCTATGCCATTGACTGTGACTATCGCCCCGGCGGGATCTTCGCCGCGCTGAACAATAAACAGTACCACGCGCTGATCGAACAAAAACAGCACTGGGAGCGTTACGGCAATACGCAACTTGAACTGCTGGATGCCGACCGTATCCGCCAGGAGGTCAGCAGCGATCGTTATGTTGGCGCGTTACTCGATCACAGCGGCGGCCATATCCATCCGCTCAACCTGGCGTTAGGCGAGGCCGAGGCCATTCGCCTGCAAGGAGGACGGATATTCGAACAATCCGCAGTCACCAATATCCGTCATGGAGAACCTGCGGTGGTCAGCACCGCCAACGGCCAAGTCACCGCTCGTTACGTGATCGTGGCCGGGAACGCCTATCTAGGCGATAAACTGGAGCCAAGGCTGGCCAAACGTAGTATGCCGTGCGGGACTCAAGTGGTCACCACCGAGCCCTTGGCTCCAGAAGTGGCAGCCTCACTGATCCCACAAAACTATTGCGTGGAAGATTGCAATTACCTGTTGGATTATTACCGTTTAACCGGCGATAACCGGCTGCTGTACGGCGGTGGTGTGGTCTATGGCGCCCGCGATCCTGATGATATCGATAACCTGATCCGCCCCAAGCTGCTGAAAACTTTCCCGCAGCTGAAAGGCGTACGTATTGATTACCGCTGGACCGGCAATTTCTTGCTGACGCTGTCGCGCATGCCGCAGTTTGGTCGGTTGGAAAACAATGTCTACTACATGCAAGGCTACAGCGGGCACGGCGTGACCTGCACCCATCTGGCGGGCAAGCTGATAGCAGAGCTGATGCGTGGCGATGCCGAACGTTTTGACGCCTTTGCCAAACTGCCGCACCTGCCGTTCTTTGGCGGCCGTAACCTGCAAATCCCCTTCACCGCCATTGGTGCTGCCTACTACACTCTGCGCGATCGAATTGGGGTTTAATTCATCGCTGCCTCCGCACAAATCTGTTACTTAAATTGATACATTTTTCTAACTAGGCTGATTCTTAGAGGTCGGACTAGTTAGAACCTTTGTTTAGCAAAATTATCAGTAAGTTAGCGATCTAAATTTTTATTAAATACCGGTTAATATTTTACAGGCCATTTACTTAATATTAATAACTGCCGTTACGAAATAGAGCGGATTTTAAACTGAAATTTGCTGGTTACACTATATTTTATATTGCTTCTTTGTTGCTCTACCGACAAAAAAACAATATTATAAGACTTAGGATTAACGTTAATTAAGTTAATTACACTGTCTGACATGGAGTGAATCAGCATGACAAAGCCTCAATATCTCATCGAAGGAGATGTCCTTTTCTGCCCGAATAGCGTCGGTTTTTATCATCAGGAACTTCAGGAAGAAATCGTCACCATTTCCTCATCTGCAGCTCGACTTTTCTCCTTTCTTATTAAAAATAAAGGAGAAATTGTTGAGAGAGAAGTGCTTCTGCAAAAAGTGTGGGATGATTACGGTCTACAGGCCAGCAATAATAATCTCAATCAATGCCTGAGCACGCTACGGCGGATCATCAAGAGCATGGGTATTGATAAAAACATCATAGAAACCATACCAAAAGTAGGGTTAAGAATAGCTAGTGATGTCGCCATTGAAGAGATCGCAATTAATCAGGGCGAGCCTGAATTACCTCGTAAAGAGAAAAAGAATTTTCTGAGCAAAATTAAAATCACTTACGTTTTAATTGCGCTGGTGATTATATTAACGGTGACTACCGTGGTGCATATATTTCATATCTACCAGCACTACTACCAATCAGATGCGAACTATACCGCTATGACGTGGAACAGTCCGGGCTGCGAGTTAACTGCAGATCCGTCAGTAGGTCATATGCCTAAGCTGTCCTCTTTTGCTAACACAGGCAGTCACCTATTAAAAAGGGAGCTGGTAAGCTCCCTGAAACTCTAGACATTCTCGCCAAGTAGCGGCGCAGTATGCTGCGCCCGCTGATTTAACCGATAGGCTCTAGCTCACATCGCTACGCCGATAAAGCGCAACACCTACGGCCAATACGCCAAGCATGCCAGCACAGCTACGGTTTACCCAGCGCATCACGTTCGCCGAGAATTTACGCATCGCATGGCGGCCGCCGTAGGCATAGATCGTCATCATCACGCAGTCGATCATCGCGCTGACCAATGCCAGGATCAGGTATTGCATAGCGATCGGCTTTTCTGGCTGAATAAACTGCGGCAGAAAGGCCGAGAAAAACAGCAGACCCTTAGGGTTGGACAAACCGACCATCAGGGAACGCAGGAATGCCGTTTTCCCGGTCGCAGCGGCGGCGCTAGCGTTTACCGCCAACGCCTTTACCGGCGCTCGCCACAGCACCCAGGCCAGGTAGACCAGATATAACGCACCACCCCATTTCACCACGGCAAACAACTGCTCAGAGGCCTGCAACAACGCCCCAAGTCCGCAACCGACGGCGCCGATCAGCAACAGATCGGCCAATACCGCCCCCAGGAAACCGTAACTGGCAATACGCATACCGTGGATTGCACCATTGTTTAGCGCCAACAGCATGGACGGGCCAGGCGTCACCATCACCGCACTGACGGCAATCACGTAAAGCAAAAGCGTAGTTAACTCCATCAACAACTCCGGACAAATGTAAAACTCTCTGCGCCGCTGCATCGCAGCACGACAACTTCGTTATGGGTGGGGAATATAGGGGATCTGCCCGATGTGATTCAAGTCACATTCTGTCCGGAACGGAGTGATGGAGCAAGAAACCATCCCCCAAGCCATCAATTCAACAAAAAACAACCAGCATGCGGACTTATTGCTCACAAATAGCGAACAAATTCACAAAACGTATGAATAAAGCCAAATGCATACAAATTAATTAACTATAATGTTGCAATAATGCAGCAATTTATTGATGAACTCTCGTCTCAAAAAACATATAGTAATAGCAGATTAATCATCAATGATTTCCCTGGTGTTGTTGTGTTTGCCCCTCATTTTTTGCGGGGCTTTTTTCTTCCCCCTCGCCCCTTCACCCCACTTGTTACTCCCTTTTTAGCGCGCGGCTAGCTACGTCTCTACCAGTGGTTTACCAATCTATGTGGAGCTATCACCGAGCGATAAAGGTACACTGAACTCCTCCTACCTCTACCCGGTGAAAAAGATGTCTTTCTTTGATGCTTTTAAGCTATTCGGTGACGCCCCCGTTGATGTCACCTGCCCTGAATGCGCAAAAAGTTCGCCGCAAAATCGCAGCAAGGTGAAAAAAAACGTCACGCTGATCTGCCCCCACTGCGGACATTATTTCCGTAAACGCGAAGATTGAGAGTGCCAGGAACGAACTGCGTCGGCTGAGATAGGCGGGAGTGGCTGCAAAAAACCGCTATCAATGGGCTCGATCGCGGCAAAGACCACATGGGACTTCGGAACGTTGTTTGAATGGATATGGCAAACACGGCCATTATATCCATGTATAGTGAGTGGGTAATGCCCACCCTCTTCATTTAGGAATTTATCCCGAGATTTCCAGTGTGGCTTACACCGTGAGTATGAACTCCCAGCCTCTGACGCTCAACTCGGTTGGAATAAAAGCACTGCTTGTTTGAATTGCTGGTAAGTTTCGTCGTCATACGGCGCAGGAATGTCAGCATTTTTGATGGCTTTTATCGCAGCTTCACAGAGCGCAGGATAGCCATTGCCCTGTACGCCATATACCTTCCCATCTTTAGACATCTTGATGTTGATTTCACAGGTTTTACCGCGATAGTCATCCTCGATAAAAAACTTTCTTTGAATGGCTGCCTGAATCTCACGTACGTATCTGGTCGGTTTATCAACGAACGGTGCCACCTCTGCTGGCTTTAGCTCGATGGGTTTTGTGCTGGTGCTTTTGTGAGGGCTACAGGCCGAGGCAAACAACAGGCTGAGTAGACAAACAGAGGCAAGTTTTTTCATGTCTAAATTCCTTTTTAATGTTTGCATTAAATGTAGCAGAAAGGATCTTTCGCGATAACAATCGAGGTTGATTTCTGTGCTGGCTGCATTGCAATGAATATTGGTAGACACAAGGGATTGAAACTGAATCGCCACGGGTTTAACAGACACCTCAGAGTCATTTAAAATGGCCTAAAGAGAGGTGCACATGAGCAGTAAGCGTTATCCTGAAGAGTTTAAAATTGAAGCGGTCAAACAGGTTGTTGATCGTGGCCATTCTGTTTCCAGCGTTGCAACACGTCTCGACATCACCACCCACAGCCTTTACGCCTGGATAAAGAAGTACGGGCCTGACTCTTCCACCAACAAAGAACAGTCAGATGCTCAGGCCGAGATCCGCCGACTCCAAAAAGAGCTGAAACGAGTTACTGACGAACGGGACATATTAAAAAAAGCCGCGGCGTACTTCGCAAAGCTGTCCGACTGAGGTACGCCTTTATCCGTGATAACACCTGTTGTTGGCCTGTTCGTCTGCTCTGTCGGGTGCTGGATGTTCATCCAAGTGGGTTTTACACCTGGCTTCAGCAGCCACATTCACCACGGCATCAGACAGATATGAGGCTGACAGGACAAATCAAACAGTTCTGGTTGGAGTCCGGTTGCGTTTATGGCTATCGTAAGATCCATCTCGACCTGCGAGATAGCGGGCAACAGTGCGGGATTAACCGGGTCTGGCGGCTGATGAAGCGTGCCGGGATAAAGGCTCAGGTCGGATACCGAAGCCCAAGAGCTCGTAAAGGGGAGGCCAGTATCGTGACACCCAACAGGCTCCAGCGGCAGTTCAACTCGGAAGCACCGGATGAACGTTGGGTAACGGACATAACTTACATCCGAACCCACGAGGGCTGGCTGTATCTGGCCGTGGTTGTTGACCTGTTTTCGCGCAAAGTTATCGGCTGGTCAATGCAACCCCGGATGACAAAAGATATTGTCCTGAATGCGCTTCTGATGGCCGTGTGGCGGCGTAATCCTCAAAAACAGGTGCTGGTTCATTCTGATCAAGGTAGTCAGTATACAAGCCATGAATGGCAGTCATTCCTGAAATCACATGGACTGGAGGGCAGTATGAGCCGTCGTGGTAACTGTCACGATAACGCAGTTGCAGAAAGTTTTTTCCAGCTACTGAAGCGTGAACGGATAAAGAAAAAGATCTACGGAACGCGGGAAGAAGCCCGCAGTGATATTTTTGATTACATCGAAATGTTTTATAACAGTAAGCGTCGGCATGGTTCGAGTGATCAGATGTCACCGACGGAATATGAAAATCAATATTATCAACGGCTCAGAAGTGTCTAGATTATCCGTGGCGATTCATTGATAGCGACGTGATGGAGCTTTTTCTAAGCTGCCTGTACGGCAGTGAACCCACGCATGCGTAAGCTAACCATCATGGGGCATTTCTAAGCTGCCTGTACGGCAGTGAACTTCATGGTTTCGATGATGAGAGGCGCGGTTACTTTCTAAGCTGCCTGTACGGCAGTGAACACTTTACTGTTAGTCGCCATATCACACCTTATTTTCTAAGCTGCCTGTACGGCAGTGAACCAATCCATCATTATTGCGCCCCTTTGCTACCATTTCTAAGCTGCCTGTACGGCAGTGAACAAAGATTGATGGTCCGTACCTGGCTACGTGATTTTCTAAGCTGCCTGTACGGCAGTGAACAGACTGACAACAAGACTATCGGTATTGCACTCTTTCTAAGCTGCCTGTACGGCAGTGAACTATCCATGTATTCTGCTTGCGTCAGGCCGTCTTTTCTAAGCTGCCTGTACGGCAGTGAACCTCCCGGCGCTGAGTAACGATGCGCGGGTGACTTTCTAAGCTGCCTGTACGGCAGTGAACAAAAATGGCACTGGCGCGGCATGGGTAGACATTTTTCTAAGCTGCCTGTACGGCAGTGAACGTAGGCATCCTTGAACAGCTCATATTTGAACTTTTCTAAGCTGCCTGTACGGCAGTGAACGTAGCCTGCTGCAAATGCAACGGGCGCGGCGATTTCTAAGCTGCCTGTACGGCAGTGAACAGGTTGTGCCAATTACAGGTGCAAACGTCGATTTTCTAAGCTGCCTGTACGGCAGTGAACATTAGCTGGGAAATGTAGCTTACTTCCCGCTTTTTCTAAGCTGCCTGTACGGCAGTGAACTGTCCACTGGCTGCGAACCTCGCTGGGGGAAATTTCTAAGCTGCCTGTACGGCAGTGAACGCTATGGTTGCTATTTTCGACGGTTCCACCAGTTTCTAAGCTGCCTGTACGGCAGTGAACTCAACGCACCAAAAAACCAGCGCAACACGTTCGTTTCTAAGCTGCCTGTACGGCAGTGAACTCGGTTTATCCCTCGCGTTGATATTGCGTCAATTTCTAAGCTGCCTGTACGGCAGTGAACAAATCAACTCCGCCAGCTTCTTCACATCGTGCTTTCTAAGCTGCCTGTACGGCAGTGAACGCTCATCGACAATTTGTAGAGCATAACGCTCATTTCTAAGCTGCCTGTACGGCAGTGAACTGTTACATCCTAGCGCTAATTCTCTGTTACTTAAACAATAACCTTGGAACCCTCCGGAAAACCCTTTTTTCATCCACTCACTATCCTTAATTTAAAATCAATGGGTTATGAATGGCTTCAAAATTAGGGTCTAGAGGGACATTGCGAGTATCAGGGATAGATACAGGTTCGCGGGATGATTACAGAGCTACCAAGGGATGAATGCAGCTCGTTTTACCACCGTGCGGAAGAGTTTCAGTGAGGGAAAAGGAGATGAGAGCCATAGCTCCCGTCAGATTGATGGCTAAGACTACGGTTCTCTATTGGCAAACTGAATCAAAGACCTGGATCGCCGAAACGGGACTGTTTTTTGCCTGCGGCATCAGCATATACCCCACAGTACATTGCATTTCACTACCGGCGCCCCATTTCACAATCAGCTCTCCTTTGTCTTCCGCTACACGAGCATACATTTGCCCACCTTGCCCCACTGAACCCACATTGTTGCCTTTACTATCAAAGATATCGGCGCCGAACGGTACCGGTTCCCCCTGATAGGTCGCATTCACCAGAATCGCCGTCCCTTGTTTAGTGTTGTATTTCAATTTCACCACCGCCCCGGAATACGGTGCAACTTTCTGGCTGGTGTTATCCAACTCAACATCCGCTGCGGTGCCTTTCGGATCAATACTGATTTCGTTCATCTGGTAGGGATTCAGGTAAGGCACCATTGCATAGCCGCGGGAGTTAACGTTCACCCCAGGATACGACGACACGCTCGCCCCTTCTGCTCCCTTGGCCTCTACCAGGGCAAAGGTGTCTGAGGTGTAGGGAGTAAAGGTGATCCCTCCTGCGTGGGCGATCACCGTCCCTGTCATACCGGCAGAGCCGCTCTGGTAGCCTTTCCCGGTGCTGTAGGTTCCACTCAGTGCGCTGACGCGGCTGCGGTAGTTGCCATTCACCGAACCGCTGGTCCCCATCCCCTGGTTGGCGTTCATCGCGGTTATGCCATAACTGAACTGATTCTCCACGCCGGAGGTACCAGATACCGTGGCCTGCTGGCCATAACGCCCACTGCTGTCATGAGACAGGTCTATTCTCAGCTGTGGCGTGTGGAGTTCGTCATTCCGGCCCAGTGGCAAGCTGAAGCTTAGCAGGTAGTTGGTTTGCATCTGCCCGATGCTTGAGTGACTGCGGTTGGCACTGATGCCGTATGACAGGCTCTTATAGCGGTTGTTATACCCCACCTGATACTGTATGTCGCTGCCATCCTGATTCCAGTAATCCTGCACTGAGCCACTGACATACAGTTGCCCCCAGTTATCCGGCAAGCCTTGCCCGGCGGTCAGCGTCAGGCGGTTTTTGACTCGTGATATGGAGTCCAGAAAATTCCCCTGCTCTGCCGCATCACGGGTTTGCGCGGCGGTCAGAAAATCCAGGTAGTTTTGGGAAGAAGAGCGATGGAAGACCGCCGAAAGGTTGCTGTTGGTTTCGCTGATAAGCTTGCTGTAGCTCAGTTGGTAACGCTGCCCGCTTAGGGTGCCGCCTGGCTGGCTCCGCCCGTTCGCATCGGTGCTATCACCCAGTTTCGTGCCGGCCTGAGTGATGTCAAAGGCCAGAGCCCCTATCGGGATCCCCAATGCCGCCCCTACCTGCACCGCATAGTAATCCTGGCTGATTTGCAAGCCACCATAGCCGGTAATGGCATTGGTCAGGCCATATTGATAAGTACTCTGGAATAGAGCCGGCTCATCACGCAGGTTTTCGCTACGCAATTGACCCGCAGTGACGGAATAGCGCGATGACCCCGGGCGCAGCAGTTGTGCCACCGAAGCATAAGGCACACTGAAAGTCTGTTCGGTGCCATCGGACTCACGCACGGTAACCACAAGATCGCCACCGTAACCGGTCGGGTAAAGGTCATTAATCAGGAACTCCCCCGGCGTCACTGTGGTTTCATATAAAACCTGGCCCCCCTGAGTCACGGTCACCCGAGCATTGGTGCGGGCGATCCCCCGGATTTCCGGCGCATAGCCACGCAGGGATTCCGGTAACATCCGCTCGTCGCTGGCCAGTTGAGCCCCGGTAAAAGGCAAGGTATCAAACAATTGCCCGGTAGTATTCGATTCCCCCAGCAACATTCGCCCTTTCAGTAGCGGAATGTCGCGCTGTAAATAGGTATTAATACTGCTGTATTGGCTGGGCCCGTCACTCATCTGGCTATAAGAGCCGTTGTGACGCAAATACCAAGCCCCCACGTTCAGCCCGGCGTTCACCCCGGCGAACAGCGAGTTAAAGGTGTTGCCGTGCGATTCGCTGGTGTAACCATTAACGTTGTAACCAAGCAGGAACGCCGGGATACCGCTGTCCCATAATTCCGGGCTCACTGTGCCCCGGGCAATATTGAGCATGTAAATCTGAGGGATAATGATATCCAGGCGTTGTTCATTACTGTCGAAATTCACCTGGGCTTCAGGAAGCTTATTTTGCAGATCCATACATAGGGCGCCGCTAGACTGCTGTTTTAAAAAGTCGGCGGGCAGTTTTTCGTAGTTGAACGCAATATTTCTAATAATGTCGCTGGTCAAGCAGGGATAGACCGACTTATCGGCCCGAGACTTGAATTCAATATCGGTATTACTGATCAGTTGATCGTTAACATACAGCGCGGTTTTGTAAATTCCGGGCAACCCTGAGGCGCCTTCAGCGAAACGGCTGAGATCGACCGACTGAACGTCATCAACGTTCAAAAAAGACGAGTCGAACTCCAAGCTCTTGGCACTGGTTTGCGGTGCGTTTTCAGTTGCCGCGTTGACACTTCCCGCCACAAAAATCGATAACGCCGCTACCGCCAAAGAGGCGAACGGCTCACGAATAGCGTAGCGCAAAAATTTTGACATCCCGCCCCCTCAAGAGCTTGATACCGGGTCTATCACTAAGACTTAAATATAAAAATAGTGATAGATATTATTATGTTACTTTATTACAGCATCGAAGGGGTTGACCGCACCATAGTCATTAACAACACTCCCACTGATTTTGTTGCCCCCATTGCCAGCCAGATTCAACACCATGCTTGAGCGCGGTGCCACCATGGCGTTATCGAGTTTTTTGCCGTTGACTGACAGGTTCACAAAGTTGACATAAAACGGCGTGGGATTGGTTGCCTGTACTTTGCCGCCTTGCGTGTTCCAAGTTACCGCTTTAGAAGCATCATTGGCATTGCCTTGCAGGCCCGCCGGACGATAGAACAGCTTGATCCGGGTACGGAAAGCCATTTGCAGACGGTTTTCGTTCGTTTTGGCTTCGCTCTTGGCCGGAACTTCCAGCACATTCAGCCAGAACACCGATTCCTTATCCATTGGCAAGCTTCCGCCAGCATAGCTGATACGTAGTGTCTGGCCCTTACCCTGCTCAACCCGGTTCATAGGTGGAGTCAGTACAAAGGGAACTTTGATTGCCGCAGGTTTGGCATTGGGATCGCCATTATCTATCCAGCTCTGCAGCAGTACCGGCGAGGGACCGACATTATTGATTTTGACGCTGACTTCTTTGGCGTCCGACGGATAAATCACACGAGTGCCGCTGAGTACCACGCTGGCCAGACTGCTGCCACTGAAAAGGGCAATCGCGGCAAGAGTGCAAACCTGACGCGCAGTATTTAGAGGAAAAAGTTTCATAAAAAACTCCTAACCCTACGGGAGATAAAGGGGGATGACTCCCCCCTTCTAAAACTGCTTATTGATACTGAATAGAATAGACTACATTGCTGATCACAGTGCCAGCAGTAGTGGCTCCTTCAGCATAATAACGCACTGCATAAGGCAGGGTAGCGCTACCGCTGGTAACATCTTGATAAGTGGTGTTGGTCACCTGGTTCGCGTTACCGGCCTCGATCACTGCCCGAGACGTGCTGGACGCATCCAGCAGTTGCAGACTGACGTTTGAAGCTGTGCCTGTCAGATTTTTCAGGCGCCCAGTAACGGAATCTACCGAAGCACCCGCTTCAAAGAAGGCTGAGGCAGTCTGCAGTGTGCCTGAACAGTTGTTCAGTGCCATCACGAAACCTGTTTCACCTGCGGTTTGGGTCGCGCCGTTCAACTGGCTGGTGCCGACGGTTGGCAGCACAACAGTGGCGTCTGCCGTCTGACCATCGACTACGACATCACAGGTGTTGGCGGTCAGTTCACCGTTGAAGGTAATGGTACCGGTAGAAGCGGCCTGAGCCAGACCCACTGAACCAAATACCGCAACCAGGGAAGCTACAACTGTTAATTTTTTCATATTTATTCCTAGTGACCTTACGTCATTAAACTAATAGGTTACCCACAAAATGTGGGTATATTTATGCAATACATAACTCTATAAATATGACGAGTACATATCGTCAATAACACAGCATTGAAAATGCAGGACAATAACTGGTGCAATAAAATCAAATAGAAATACATTCACAAGATATCAATGAATGGTAGTTCCGTGTTGAAAGCCTTTTCAGCGAACCTTTATCCCTTACCCCATCACGAATCATTCGTTCGGTGTTGCATACTGCCTTGCTGTTGGGATAAATATTATCGCCAAGAACAGAATATTCTTAGTGAAGTAGTATAAAATGCAGAGTAAAACATTTATTACCATTAAAATCAATAGATTAAACAACGTTCTTATATGAAAGACCGGATTTCTCTATTGTTCTAACAGCACTGCAATTCCATATAAGAAAACCATGCAACAAATTGATATATAACAAAAAACCAATAAAATGGATTTTGGCAGCGATACGCAGATAGCTTCGCTTACCCATAAGTTACTTACTGCTCTGCAGCAAAGGTAAAGCTCATCGGCGTTTGGCTGCTGATCTGTTTTTGAGGAAAACAAACGGGAGCCATAAGGCTCCCGATACTCAATAGTGAATTTTTAGTTATTGGAATTTCAGCATGAAACCAGCCATAGCCTGATAATCACCCGCTTGAATATTTCCCGGCACACCATCTCCCTGAAGGTAAACGGTAAAAGGAAGGGTGTTATTACCATTCTGGAGCGAAAAGTTTTTGCTGGGTTTTCCCAGCTCAAGCACATTTCCTGAACCATCGGTCAAAGCAACACTGGCACCGCTAGCCGTACCTGTAATGCCAAGACGACCATCCTTTCCCTCCGCGCCAACGCTTTTTTGCTGGAATTTATCCAGCTCACTGTTTCCTCTCTGCAAGTTGCTGGTATCGACACGCAGAGCAATACTTACAATGTCACTCATGCTTTTCTCCAGGCGTAAAAAAACCACCCGAAGGTGGTTATAGACAGGATTTTATTCCTTCTGTTCGTTTTTTTACTCCTCGCCACGGGTCCAGTGAACCTCTCAGCGAGTAGAAATCAATCTTGGTTATGCCGCCATCACTATAGACATCTGCATTATCCGCTATCGAAATAATGCTGTAGTACTTCCCTGTTTTCTGTGATGTAACAGCTCCTCCCCCAGTCATATTACTTTGCCACGCAACCAAGATACATTCCTGCGTCTCCTGAACTCCGTTAGATGTCGTAAAAGAGGCGACAATCTCTTGATCTTCTCTATAAGTGTAGGGGTTAACGCACCCCGTGAGAGTTATCACTCCTAACGTCAGAAGTAGCCTTTTCATGTCCCTATCCCTTCAATATTTTAGGCTAAAGAGTAACAGGATATCATTGCTAACAAAACCAACAAGTAGACTACTGAGGAGGTAAAAATAATGCCATATCCTTGTAAGAATTAGCTTTCCTATAACTTTCCCCTTCATTTCTCATGAATAACCGAAAGCGCCGTCGCTTCAATCACCAAGATATCTAAGAATGCGGTTACCTCATCCTCTACGCCATGCAGTTTCATCAACCAGGGCAAACTGTGCAATCAAGCCCGCTTATACCGCTCATACCTGCACGCCATTGCTTGGCCATAATCCAATGTTAGCTCAACATCTGCACTCAATAATAACGATGCAAAGACTGGCAATAGCAAATGGGTATGGTTGGAATAGATTCGTCAAAATGGTAGATCAAGTATTGCCAAGAAAAAGCGGAACATTCGAACTGCAGTTAACTGATCCAACATCGAGTTTTGGCTTTTTTTCATACAGTTTTGCAGAAGAGTTTTTGAAGGGGAAAAAACAAACGGGAGCCATAAGCTCCCGTTATCATCAAACGCTAAAACACACTTACATGTGTTTAACGATGGCGTCACCAAACTCGCTACATTTCAGCAGCTTAGCGCCTTCCATCAGGCGTTCGAAATCGTAGGTCACGGTCTTGGCAGCGATAGCACCTTCCATGCCCTTAACGATCAGGTCAGCAGCTTCGAACCAGCCCATGTGACGCAGCAGCATATAGCTGGGTAATCATAACCCATTGATTATTATATCGTACATTCCAATTCACGTCGGTAAAAATCGGCCTTAGTGAGCCTTGATTGGTGCTGGTTTGAGTTGAGTTTTGCAGAAAGAAATTTATGCATTGATCGCATTTTATTATGACCGGTCACCGTTATTTCTAACAAGTGCCGCAGCATCTCGGCATACCCCTTTATGAAGTCTGTTCCCTACAGCCCTACGTTTCGATTCCAAAGCATTAACGATAGCCATTCTGTCGACAAGCTGTCCAGCATGGACCAGTTCAACAACCACCGCCCCGATTTCTGCGACTATCATCCCGCATCTTTCCTCATCCAGTTCCATAGATACCTCCGGTTATTTTTCACCCAGATTAGCATGGTGATATCTGGCTGGATAGTTTGCCGGAATTTTTCCCGGCGTTGTAAATCACTCCTTGATTTTTTCGATAGGTACAGGCGTTTCACCTGGAACCTATTCTTTAAAACCTTCCTACTCGAAAAATTTTCCGCTTTGCAAAAATCCATATTGAACAAAGAATAATTTAGCTGTACAAATAAACAGTTAAATCGTGGAGGGCTAAATCATGCTGCATATTGAAGTGACTATCGATAAGAAAAAGAAACTGCCAGCATGTGCTGCGTCTGCTCTGGCCATTGAACTGAACAAGCGCCTACAGCGTAAGTTTCCTGATGCTGTGGCCACCGTTCGGATGGCTGGCATGGATGGGCTATCAGTTGGCAGGGCGACACCGGCAGATAGAGAGGCGATCGAGGAAATACTGCAGGAGACGTGGGAAAGTGCTGATGACTGGTTTCAGTCGTGAAAATTGCAAATTAATGTGTAGCAGCTATATTTGCTAAATTAATCCTATCAAAGAGCTTTAGCGTGAAAAAAGGACTCGACAAAGATGCGTTATTCACAATTATCCTGCTCGTTTCAGCGGTATCCTTTTTTGTCTTAACGTTCCTAGTATGGCGTTGACAATTCATATTATGGCCGAACTACACATAACCGCTTGCGGAACTGACAGATAGCTATCGAGTACAGAATACTGCCCCAGTATCGTTATTGAAAATTCAGCACGCATTGCCAAAATGATACAGGGGCAGCACTATTAAAATTTACTTCTTGGCACTTTCTGCATCAGCAGCCATGGTTTTTTCATGAGCAACTTTAGAGCGTTCCATTGCTGAAGCTGATTCTTTCTTGGCTTCTTCGTGCTTTCCTTCTTTATGATGCTTAGCAGCCTTCTTGTGGTGCTTCGCGGCGGTTTTATGCTTAACCGCTGCGTCTTCATGTTCCATAGTTGTAGCATCGGCAGCAATCGAAGCGAAAGAAGGTAGACCCAGAGCAAACATGGAAATAATTAAGCCTTTATTAGTCATAACAATTCCTTTGATTTAAATCATAACCAGACTGCGCCAGTAAACCTAGTCGATAACTCAGAAATTGCAAACCGGTATTTACCCTAGCCTAGTTTTCACTTCCTGGGTTCTTAGATAGGGACTGGCGTTTCACCCTGTGAAAACTCCGAATACAGCTCATCTACGGCGGCATCTCGACACGCAGATCAATCCAGCGACAGCCTGGGATATCCATTGACTAGCCTGACTTTTTAGTCAGTTAGTGCTGACTCTGGTATGGGGATTGAATCATCCGGAACATATTCGGCGAATTGACTGTTTGGAACGTTTAGGCGAACCATTAAAAACTTACCTTCAGGGATGTCGATGCTGTCACCATTGGCGTAACCGTCAATGTTATTCTGCAACGCAGAAATGGGACAATCATTTGTCCTGTGGTACGTCTTGAATATAATTGAGCCGTCCTTTTTCACTTCATAGTCCACCCACAATAATGCACTGCCGTTTTCGTCCTTGGGTACTTCGAATTTCCAACCATTATCGTTATAAAAACCCAAACACCCATCAACGTGATAAATGCCTACATCAAGCCGCTTGCAGGTAACCCCTTCCGACTCCATATTGTTTTTGCAGGTGCCATCCCGATAAATACTCGTTATTGGCGAGGCTTTCTTAATAAATCCATTACCATCAACAACTGTATTAAAACTATGCCAAATGACTTTGTGCATTACCCAGCCTTCGCGAAGGTTGCCACATGATACTGATAGATGGTTTGCTGTTGATGCCATGTTAAACGCAGCATAAACGTCTTCTGTTCGGCACCATATCGACGGTCCCCAAGCAGGAGTATACCATCCGTCACCGTTGTCATTTATTGGCGCATTGTTTCTAAAGGCTGTAAGGCCACGCTCGCCAAGTTCATTAAGTAGGTAATTAACATTATTGCTATTAATGGTTTTAAATCCTTTATAGCTCCCCCCCAGCCCCCATGCGCCATTTAACATGATTTGATTACTATTGGCACCTACGTTAGCCGTTGCTGCTGTTCCCAGGCCAAGGCTAGTACGAGCGGCGACTTTATCGCTTAAGTCAGATAGATTTTTATCTTTTGCTAACTTACCTGCGGTTGTCTCCGCTACTGTATTAATATCATTTCTTAGAATAGATAATTGTCCTGCGTAACCTCGCCATGCTGGCCCGGTGAACGTGCTGCCATCGGGCAACTTGACCGTTACATTACCCGTGCCGCTGAATACCTGCTGCCAATTGTCCTTGTCATAGTTTAGCCCGCGTATCGCTCTTGATGCTTCAGCGACGAGCTGTGCGGTGATTGAGTTCTGTGTTTCACGCGGCACGGCTGACCATGCTGCTCCGGCTTGCGTAGGGCCATCGTAGACGCGGATTAGCGTCACCTGTATCGCGTTATCGACGGTTTTCACCGGCAGCGTATACGTAACACCACCGACAACCGCTACAACAAAATCGCCGGGCTTCAGTTCTGTTATGAACGCCGTACCCGCGCCTTTAACGATCGCCGAGTTGGTCGTGAGCGTGATAGTTCCTGCTGGCATAGCCTGCCCCTTATTTAAAGACTAAAATAATCTGCGGCGTCCAGTACGGGCAGATTGATTGTTGTCAGCCGATACTGAATATTGATTTTGCTATGGTCGTAACTGTTGATGTATCTCGTGCGCCAGGCAGTAACGCCACCGCCAGCCATTCGCATTCCAGCATGGCGATAATCAAGATAGTTATTCGATAGATTCATACCATCATGAATACCAAGGCGGCAGAGTGGGACCAGCGGCTTTGCTGTCGCCATGAGGGGGTATGCATAGTTACCCGGTATGCGCTGCGTGTTTAATGAATTACCGCGATAGAGCATGGGAGCATTATCAGAGGAGAATGTGCATTGCCCTGCGGCATTCCAGATTGCCAACCCGTAACGCGGAGGAACCGGATAAGAGCCGTTCGAAAAGATGCATATCCACATCTGGCAATCTGCACTGCCGTCGCTGATGATATCTCTACCTGCCTCTCTATAGACATTCACAGTCATGCTTTCACGGTCAAAATCCACAGCGCGATCACCACGATCCCAGTAAGCAAAAACAATCGCATTGGCACGATCAGGAATATCGGGGATTGCCCAGGCACCGCGCACGGTAACAACACCACGCCAGACGCATTTCCCCGCAACAGCCAGATCGTTAAATTCACTGTAGTCTGTCGCGTCGATAAGCTGGAGTCCATAGCGAGGTACACCTCCAGCGCCTGATACCTGAAAGGCATCAAACTCGATGGGTCGCCTGCCTTTGTCCTGCCTGGAATTAAATCCATCAAACCAGGCATGCACTGTACCTCCCGATATTTGTACACCACTGCATGATATTACTCTGGGAGCCGCGCCTGTTTGAATAATGGCAACCGTTCTTCTTGGGACAATAAATAATGAGGCTCCAGGCGAGAGGTCGGGGTATGACCATGTTTCTCCGTTTTGGTCAAACTCTGGGTTAAAAAAGCCACGATAGGCGCAGGCTTTAGAACCGTTGCTGATATCAACACCCGCACCACCGTCTTTGGGATAAACTACAAGTCCGTATCGGCTCAATATATCCTCCCGAGCTTTGTTCTTATTTGCCCTGCACCGTCGTAAACTGCCACACCATCGTTATTGACAACAGTCCTTCCAAGACCAGGCACTGAACCATTGATTTCAACATATCCATCCCTGAACCCCAGTTTCATACCAACGCCCCCCGGAGAGTAATTATCTGACTGGAGATAATCCGTAATTTGAGCGCCACCGATTGAGGCGTTTTTTATTTTTGCTGAGGTAATAGAACCATTCTGAATAAAGGCATCACTGATAAATACCTGCCCATTAACCACAGCAAAAGGCGAATATTGTTTATCCCCGCTACCGCTCATCAGTACGAACTGATTGGCGTTAAATCCGATGCGAGTTACTACTGGCTGGCCAGCTTGCGCCAATACCGCAATAGACATCCCGGCGCTGTAATACACGCCATTAATACGCACACCGGCTTTCAACGTATGCACCGCTGTTGCGCCAGTAGCATCAACAGTAGCTGTTAGCTTGTCTTCCAAAGCCGCGGTAACGTCACCGATCTGCGCCTGCACTTGCGTGGACATTTCAGCAAACGCTTTATCAACCTCGGCTATCGTGGTTTTTACAACCAGAATATCGGCTCGTACTTCGCCGTATTGCGCCCACTGATGGTCAACCGTCGCGTTATTGGCCAGGGCGTTCTGCAGGATGGCGTCGATGTTGGTATCGATCTGGCCAGAAAGCCGATCACCATCAGCAGACGACATAAAACCATCGCCAATCACATGAAGATAGTCATCAGCATCGCCGTTAGACTGCCCGCGCACCCAATCAATCCAGTCACCCTGATTGCCAGTGCGATCGACGAGCCGCGCACGATACCAGAACTCTTGCCCCGCCTGTAATCCGCTCTGCGTATAGCTACGTTGCGGGTAAGGCACATCTGAAAGCAACATGGCGTTATTGCCTGCGGCATTATCAGCATATTGAATTTCGGTTTTCAGTGTGTCCCCGGCTCCGGCAGGAAAATTCCATGAAAGCCCTATTCCCCACAATAAGGGCGTTGCTGCGAACCCTACTGGCTTAGGTGGTTTCCCTTCCTTGCCATTTAGCCGAGTTTCCTTTGATGTTCCCCAGATAGAGGAAACATCACTGGCATTTATGGCCCGGACCCGCACCAGATATCGCCCGGCAAAAATATTCTGCACTTCGAATCCCAGGGCCGATGTGCGCGCCATAGAAACCCAGTTGCTATCGTCTCGCCGCCATTCGGCTTCATACGCCACAGCATTATCAACAGCATCCCAGTTGGCTCGCATCGTAGTGATTGCAATCCCTTGGTTAATCTGCGTAAAACTGCTGACCTGTATATTGGTTGGAGGCGCTTGCACACCAGGCGGGATCACTGATATCGGCCGCTCATCCAGTCGGGCACCAGTATCGATCGCATCGTATTTGCCCGGACTATGCCAAACAGCAGAAATGGTAAACGTGCCGTCATCATTATCAGTAACGTTTGAAACCCGATACTGTTGGACTGCCAGATCGCCAGCATCGACAGACCACACGGCCTCCGGTTCTGGATTTGGGTTATAAGCAGTGCTGACCGTGACGTTGGTACCACTGACGACGGAAACAGTGCGTGCCTGGGAGCTGCCGTTCGGTAAATTGATAATCAGCCGATCACCCGGCGATACATCGGCAACCCGATCCAATTTAATCACCCGGCCATTAACTGCCGATATGCGGCCGCCTAATACACGCCCAGCCAACATCTGATCTGCAACGCCAATGATGCGCCCAGGCAATGGAATGTAACCATCCAGCCCAGTTGAGAACGATATTGTGCGGTCGTTGCTATTCGTGAGTAGCGCCCAGCGCCCGCGCCTGTTTGCCTCCGTTTGCCGCGTGCAACCTATGGCGGAAATTTCCGTCTGATTGATGCCGTAACGCTCAACCAGTGCATTTTCCATAACCGCTTCGACTTCATCTTGATAATGATTGTCAGGGTTTGACCAACTCACCATCGCGCTTGAATAGCGGTTTCGATAACTGCCGCCTTGGTAGTGAAATTTTCCATCAATGACGTTTGCTCGAGTGTATGTAAAATCCATATCCCTCGGCATATCAGCCAACACGCAAACTTGGTTATTGGCCCAATACGTCATGCCACGAAAAATCGAAGCCAGATCGCGCAGTACGGTAAAAGCTTCATTCTGAGCCTGAATATAAACGTCACACACAAATCGTGGTTCTGTACCGGAGCCGCCACGCCCATCGGGTACACGTTGATCACAGTATTGTGCTATACGATACAGTTCTACCTCATCAACTTGGGTTGCATCCAAGCGATCACCAAGGCCAAACCGCTTATTCAGCAAAATATCGTAGAATACCCATGCTGGATTGTTGGAGTAGGCCCATTTAAAACTGCCGTCCCATGTGCCGCTGTATGTCCGGCTTTCCGGGTCATATGTTGTCGGAACGCGAATAACCCGCCCTTTCGGCTTACAACTGATCTGCGGAATGTTTGGGAACTGTTTCGCATCGAACGAAACGAATAACAACGCCGTGTTGGGATAACGAAGCTTGGCATCGATCACTTCAGTGATCGCCATCACACGCGTAAGATCCACGACATTGCTGGATGTTGAGTCAGGGGTAATCCTGCGCAGGCGGATTTGCCAGCCTGTTGTTGCTGCCGGCAGATTCACACGGTGACTACGCTCAAAAAGTGACGTAGTTTTGTCGTTTATCACACTGTTTAAAACGGTCTGATATGCGCCGCCATCAGTAGAGAGATCGATCGCATAATCAACCCGAGTACCCACGCGATCCCCGTTATCCTCTTGCCTTACCAGCGTCTGCCAGCCAAGGCGAACTCTGACAGCAGATAACTGAGTATTATTTATCGCTCTCACCCAAGGCTGCGTAGCTTTCAGATCGACACCAACACTAGCTTCGTATTCAGCACCTGGCATTCCCTGAATATAATTCTGCATCTGGGTGCCCGGACGGAAATCCCACTCAAAGCCGGGATAGTTCAGGGTTCCATCTGGCGAAAAAACCGGGGTGCCATCGAGGAAAATATTTTGCCCATCCAACCCGCCAGCAAATTCCCCCTCACCCAGCGCCAGTAAAATCTTCGCCCTCGCTATCGACTGGATGCTGTCCGGGGACTCTGTCGGGGTATGGCTACTGCCACCGCCACCTTTGCGACCTTGGATCACGTCTGTCATAGTTTCGCCCATAAAAAAAGCTCGCCTGAGCGAGCCTGATTGAACACTGATATTTTTACTGCTGATCTTCTGCGTAGATCCCCGCCGATATCACTGCACCGCCGATTTCTCGACTGCCGTATAGGACACCAACTGGATTGCCCTGGGTCGTCGAGTTAACCGGGCCACCAAACGCGTATGAAGGTTTGTTCTCAGCGTTCTGACCGACCGACAAGCCACCTGGCTGCGGTGATAACATTTGCACTACTCCACCAAACATCATCGATGCACCGGCCATCCGAAGATAGGGAGATATCGGAGCCAAAAACGGGATAAAAGAAGCTGCGATAAGGGCGGCACCAAGGACAGTTTGAAAAACACCACCACGCTTACTACCAATAATGACCGGGATAATCCGTATATCGCCATTGCCCTTAGTCATGTCGATCTCTTCTTCACTGACATTCTTACGGCCGACAAAAACAGCAAAAGTCAGCCCCTGGATTTGAGCCTCGTTCATAAAACGTTCGAAACCGGGAAACTGCCCCTTAAGCGCCCTGATCGCGTGAGGTATATCTCTGGCACGATAAGTAAATTCCTTGACGAATTTCTTTCCGAGAATGCCGCCAAGCCTGATTGTTCTGATTGGAATGTCACTCATTTGAAAAAGTCCTTAAAGCGCAGGATTTTTATCATTCTTTCCTGAAAATAACCGCCGTATGGGATCCGCTGGCTCAGTTGCCCATAAGGATGGTGCAGTAGCATGTTGCCTTCCAACAGGATCCCCGCGTGATTGGGTACCGAAGCCGAGATCTGCATAATGACCATATCGCCCGGTTGTGGTGACCCGTAGAACTCCCGAAAGCCGCATTCATACCAGTTGTCCATATACAGGTTTTCACCTTCATCCCACCAGTGGCGCTCCACACTGTAATTAGGCAGAGTAATGCCGTGCTGTTGCCGGTAATAATCCATAATCAACGACCAGCAATCGGCATGCCCAAATACGAACTGACGACCTTCCAACGGGCGATCACCGCGTGGGTTAATCGTCCTGATATCACCCTCAGGCCACGAAGCGATCACCCACGGCAATTCCGTAACGTCACACTGCAGCATGTCCAGTTCGCTGGGCTGCGTCGTGGCCCCATCGCCAGTGTGGCTATGTACGATAGCTGCTACGGTTCCCCACTCTTCGGCTTCCGCATAGTCCAACGGGGCCAACTCAAAATGTTCTGTAGGCTTGGGGGAAAGATTGGCACAGGGAAAATAACGCTCTACGCGCCCTTTCTGGGCGATGACGCCGCAGCATTCAGCCGGGTGGCAACTCTCAGCATGAGCCAAGATTGCATCGATAGTTTTTTGTCGCATGGTTACCTCCGAACCAACGCAGAGCCTGGGAAGCCACCGAAATCAAGTTCGTTATTTTCGCCAAAGCGTTTTTTGCAATCCGTCAGCAGCCCCCCACACTCATCTTGCGAAGGATCTGCAGTAGGATTCCCTTTCTTATCAAACCAGCCGTTTTGCCCCGCATAGGCGCATCCGTCACCGGTTTTATAAAGCCCACGCATACACCAAGTGCAAAGTGCCGTAATTTGCCGCGTTGGGATCTGCCGCCCTTGCAATGACATTGGATCGGACAGCGTAAACTCAATAACCTCGTTGTCTTCCGCGCTTTTGCTGTCGATGTAGAAAACCTGCTTAAATTCTTGGGCTGGGTCTGCTTTGGGGTTTCCACCGGCAAAGTTTTTGGCATCGAGGTAATGTGCGAAAGTATCGTGGATGGTTACCTTGGCCTGAAGCATATCGTCAAAACGCAAACACAGCGCGGTGATCAGGCTGTCGATATTTGACACCGCCAATTTCGGTGTTGCACTGGCCCCATCGCTGGATGATTCTAGCCCCTTTAACTCATACGGAAATGCGCCGTATTCTTTCCCCTGCCACCAAACGCTTTTTGGCTTTAACTTGGCTTCATCGCCACCAGACGCGGCGATCTCCGTTGGAGTATGAGGTATGGTTTCGTTGTGAAAGCGCAGGATATCGGCACCGAACTTTGTACCGTCGACTTCGATTAACCGGATCCGGTTACCGGGTTCCAGTTTTTGCACGTCATTTGTGATTGCCACATGGTCTCCTTATGGCGCGAACGCTTGTTCAAATGTCGCAGATACCGTCATAACAGGGCCGCCAACCGGAGTCGCCTTGATGGAGTCAGCAACCACGCGATATAGGCCCTTTACCCCGTAGGGTGGTGTCCAGAAGAATGATTTAGTGGTGTGGGACCGGACGAACTCTAACAGCGGGAGCATCTGAGCTTTTTGGCCGGTGAATGACAGCGGCCAGGTCTGGGTTTCAATGTTGAGGCCATTACCGGCTACCTGCTTATAGCCATCACCGAACTGTGCCGTTCTCACCCGCTGGGCATAGCTGCCCTCTGGCTGCCCCTGAATGCGCCAGGTGAATGTGTCGATTGCCATGTTTTCTCCGTGCATAAAATCCGGTGCAATGCCCACAGAAATGTCGGGCATTAAAAACCCGCAGTTAAACGGGTTAGCTGACGTCCACAAATTAAAAAGCCACCCGAAATAGGTGGCTGAATAAAATCAATCCAGTTATCTATTTACAGTCAATGACAGCCCTTTCAATTTTATTGCTGGTCATAGATGGCATACGCTCAAATAAGACGTAATTAGTTTTTCCTGCATGCTCTCTTACATCAAGAACAGCATCAGCACCTGCACCACTGCTGCTCAGTATTTGGATGGAAAAACCATCAGCTAATGGAACTGATGTTGCATTATAATAAGTCTGGTTCCATTTCTCCGCAACGCACGCAGACATGACCTGTGCCGTTTTTTGTGACTGCCCAGTTGATACAGGTTCCCCTTCCAGTAATTCTTGTACAGTAGCACAACCTGCCAACGCAACCATTATCACGAAAAACCCCAGTGCTTTCATTTGATTATTCCTTTTAAAAAAAGTAGCAATATCCAATTATCACGCTTCATTGTTTTTTAAGGATTCGGAGCATTCCCTCAAGTTCTGCTTCAAAGTTTTTCCTGAGGTTTTCCGGGAGACTATCTCTAAGTCGGCGAATCACTGGCTCGTGTGTCACCATTACCGAAAGAGCTGAGTTTTTCGGCATTTCATTATGTAGTTGGTTCGCAAAAGCTTTAATGCCATCATAATTAAGAACAACATCACCGTCCTGGTCTTCAGTAACAAAATCACTGGCAACAAGCACTTTCGCACTTCCAACAACCCTGCCTGCGCTAAGAGCACTAACGTCACTCCCACAATGTTTACATTTGATTGCTTCAGCTCTAATTAACTCAGCACAAAGTGGACACCGTACCATCCCTTGGTTTAGTTGTATATTTTCAATATCCTGCTTGCTGCCACTAAGGCAAAGAGAGTGGATTAAAGCGACAATGAACAGCAAGAAACCATACAACCACCACGCCCCGAATGACCTACCCTTGCTTTGTGCAATAAAAGCAGGTATTAGACCAAGAAAGGCCGCAATTATCAGAATCTCCACACCGACTTCTCCGTAAATTACAAGTGGCAACATCCTATCACCACTTACAGTCATCAGGCATATCAAGACATCACATTTTCTGATGATTACCTTGAATTCTGTGCATACCAAATCTGTCCTCCCGGCCTCAACTCCCTCGCGATCCCCTCCCTAACGGATACGTCGATCACCTGCTGATAGGCCTTAGCCACGGCATCACCATTCCCTGATTGGCTTTGCTGCTGCCCTTGCTGATTGATGGTTACAGGAGCATTGATTGTTAGCTGAGAACCTTCGGAACTGCGTAGCCCATGCATCGGCGCAGAACCAGAAACCGTATTTCCGACCAACCCGCCGTTGGCATAACCGCGCATCATGGCATACAAATTATCAACACCAATGCGATCCGTGGCTTCTTTGGTCATGACAAACTCACCACGATGCACGACACCGGCTGGCTCGTACTTCCCACCATCACCGGTATAACCGCCCGTATCAAAGCTGAAAATTTTCCCTAAAGCTGAAGTAATCGAACCACCACCCTCGCTTTCTCCTAACATGCTCTTGACCGCGTATGCCACCAATAGCTTGTTGATGATATCAATGATCATCTTGAGGATTGACGTCGTGAAGTCGCGAAATGATGCTTTGCCGGTGGTGACCAAGTCAGTCATCATATTGGAGATGCCACTCAACGCACTCATAGCCACGTTTGACACCGAGCTATAAACATCAGTGGCTTTCTCCAGATACTCATTCAGCCCATTGAGCGCACCAGCTTTCCAGTCTTGTTCTAACCTATCCCGCTCCGCATAAGTTTCATCAAGGGATGACAATACCTGCTTTTGTGCACCCGGGTTATCCGCATATTCAGTGGTGAGCCGGTCCCTTTCGGATTGTCTTTGGGAATCCCTGGCTGTAGCCCCCGTTGCAAGAAAGGCGATCTCAGCACGTTTTGCCTGCTGCTGCCGATCAAACTTTTGAGCAGCATCCAGCAATTTGTTGAGCCGTTCCTGCTGTACGACTTCATCACCGAGAACCGCCAGTCTTTCCTTATGTGCCAGAATGCTGTCTTTACTATTGAGAAGTGATTTTTCTTGAACCTTTAATTTGCGATCTTTTGCCGCCTGCTCCAAAACAGTAAAATCGGCTTGGGCCTTCCAAAGATCCTTTCGCTGTTGGCTGATTTTATCGTTTAAGCCGGTATGCTGACGCAATACATCCAACTGGGATTGAAGCGCCAAGAGATCGGCTTGCGCTGACTCATCGGCACTATCTCCTGCTGGCGGTTGATACTTTGGTCCTTTAGGAATCACAGGGTCTTTGTGCTTCCTTAATATTTCTGCCCGATATTCTTTATATTGGGCATCCGTTAAAGCCCATCGATCTGCATCAAGTTTGGCTAATTCCTCTTTTCTTTGTGTAGCCTTACTAGCGTATTGCTGATTGTATTTTTCGCCAATTTTTATCCTGTTTTTGAGCCGCTCTTGCTCGTCTCGCTCCTGCTTTGCCCGCCCGGCAGCAAGCCCCTCATCAGTCAGCGACTTTTGAAGTTTCTCGTATTCTTTGGTCAGGTTGCCAACCAGAGTCCTTTGATTTACCAGCGCCTGGCTCTGTTCTCTAGACGAAAACGAATCATTTTGCCGACCGTAGCCATAGCCAGTAGTGTTTACAGCCGGTGTAGCCTCCAGGCGCTCAAGATTCTTACGTGCAACCTCAAGTTGTTTTCTTACCCCCTCAACCTTGCTGCTAAGACTCCTTTCTCTCCCAACATCAAGCATGGCATCCCATGCACCAGAGGCTGCATCCTTCACATACTCCCATGCTGTTTCCAGTGTGCCGAGATTATTTTTAACCCCGATAGACCGACTGCTCATTGAAGATGCGTAAGATTCCATCGCGATTTTTGCTAAATCGGCGGTGCGTCCCTGTTTTTCGAGGGAAATCATTTGCTCAAGTTGGGTGGCAGTAAGAAAATGGAGGGTTCGATCCAACTCCATTACGGCCTTTACTGGCTCGTCCTGTAGGCGCTTGAAATGCTGGATCGTTGTATCAATTGATTGCCCGGTAGCGTCTTCAATTTCTGCGGCAACCCGCGAGACCATGCTGATCGCACCAGAAGAGAATTCCCCGCTACCGACCACTTTCGCAATCGAACTCGCGAATGCACGTTGTGTCAGTCCATTTTGTGACAGTGAGCGAGCCAAATCCTGCAACTGAGAGGCTGTTTTTCCAGCATATCCGCCTGTCAGTATAAGCTGCTTGTTATACTCCACGGCTTCTTGCGAGCCTTTGTGCCATGCGGTGACAAGTAGGCCAGCCACACCAACCAGCCCTGTAATGGCAAGACTTGTTGGCGATAGTATTCCGGCAAGCCCCTTCGCATGTTCAGCATTTTCGGCCAACGCATTGGCATTTTCTGAAAGCGACCCTGATGATTCGTCAGTTGCCTCTTTCAAGCCAAGGATCTCCTCCTTTATGTAGCGTAAGATCCCACCCAGCCCACCGAACGAGTCACTGATCTGGCCGCCCTGTTGAAACAGAACCAGCCACAGCGGCATTCCACCTGCAATAGATGTGAAAATATCGGTGAATTGAGCAGGCAACATCCTCAACGCTTGTCTGTACCGAGTGGCGGAGATCGTGCCAATCTTCCACTGATTATCTTGCTCACGCAGTTTGGCAATAAGCGGTGCTGACTCAGCCGACACCCCCAGCTTTGCCGCTTTCAGCTCCAGCAACTGGGTACGCGTTTTACCAATAGCGTTTACCTGGTCCTGCAGCGAATCGATGAATGATTTACGTGTGGACTCAGCACGCTTGGTTTCCGCTGCGGCTGACCGCTCTGCGGCCTCCTGCTCTTTCAGGGCTTCCTTCAAGCCCCTGGAAGCGATCGCTGCGGCCCGTTTCTGATCGGCCTCGCGTCTTACCGCCTCCTCTTGCTGGCGCATTGCAGCAATCAGCGGTGCGGCCTCCTGGCTTATACCTAACTGCGCTGCTCTGTATGCAGCGGCATCAGAGGCCGATGCCTTATAAAGTGCGCTCTGTGCTTGGAGTTTTGATAAAAATGCCTCTTTGGCTGCGGTGGCGGCTCGTTCCTGTTGCGCAGCTGCGGCAGCGGCTTTTCCTTCCTCCGTTCGGGCTGTGGCCGCACGTTCCAATTGAATGCGGGTCTGCTGGATGGTACGGGAAGCCTCGGCAAATGACTCAGGATCAATAATCCCTTTTGCGTTGAATTTCGATAACTGGCTTTCCATGTTATCGAGTCGTTCGAACGCCGCTGTAACCGGGTTAATTTGCGTCAGTAAATCGCGCAATTCTTGCCGTTGCTGCGCTGTCGCCTGCGAATGGTTTTTTGCTTCCGTCTGCGACTTATTCAACGCTGCAGCATATTCAGCAACACGGCGATGGGTATCTTCAATCTCTTGCGCGATCTCCTTCGATACCTTCGCCGTATTCTTCCCGGAAGCATTGAAACCATCGGCGGCACCGGCCGCTCCGGTAGCTTTCTGCTGGAATTTATCCAGCTCTTGGTTACCCCGCTGCAAATCGCCGGTATCGACGCGCAGGGAAAGTGATGCAATGTCTGACATGCTGTATCTCCATGCAAAAAAGCCAGCACAAGGCCAGCATGATCAAATATCAGGGTGTTGTTGGCGAAAACTAAAGGTTATCTTGAGTGTTCAGCTCGCCCATGTAGGAGCATGGGCGTCTAAATCAGAGGGATAGCTGATTAACTCTGGATGAGGTAAAAATATGCAACGTATGGGACCTGGAATTCCTAGAGAATTACAGCCGCTTGATGATAAGGCTCAAGGTGGAGTGGATGCTGTAACTGCAATTATCGCATTCCTTATTGAAGAATCGGCAAATGCTGAGGAAACAAAGGAAAAATTAAACCGTTTTACTCAGTAAATATGGTTCATCATCAACGCTAGTGCACCTTGGGAAGCGCGTAGCCAATCTACTTAAGTAACAAACTGCGGCGTGCTTATTGTACGCCGCATTGCAATTGTTTAATGATTTTTTTCGAGTGTGCTATCGCCCGCTGCTCATACTCAGCAAACGTTGATGATTCGTCATAATCTTCAACGTAATTGATTGTTAAAATTACCTTACCCTCAACTAAAGCATATATATCACCTCCAATCTGAGATACAGCCTTGGCGCTGAGCTTCCTAATTGCAGATCCATTTTCATGCGCCACATCGCTAAATCTAAGCCCTTTAGCCTGAGGAAAATTTACATTGAATTCCATTTTTAACTCCTGCCTTTCGGCCTCATTTTTTGTGAATGATGGTCAGCGCAGACGCTTCCATCACCCTGATATCAGTTAATGCGGTTGCCTCATCCTCTACGCCGTGCAGCTTCATGACCCAGGGCAAGCAGTTGTAATCCAAACCAGTGACGCCACTCATGCCCGTGCGCCACTGTGTGGCCATAGCGCGGAACACTTCAAAAGACGGCCACACATCGGGCAGGATTTCCACTGGGTCAGAATCTATATCGTCCAGAGTCAACCCGAACGCGGCCAGTTCTTCCGGTGAGGGTTCAGGCGTATAGAATGCCGAGGCAACCGCTGTTAGTTTTTTTCACGCAACGCCATCAGTTCGCGGGTATATGCCAACGCGATCGAGTCAAAGGCCCGCGGGTAGTTTTCCAGCAGTACCATAACGTTTTCTTTCGTGAATTTTTCCGGCAACGCCCAGCCAATGGCAATTTCGCAGACAAAATCTACCATCGGTGCATTGGTGTGCTTGCCCGTTTCGCCAAGCTTCTCGGACTCTTCACGCAAGTTTTTTTCCAACGCTTCCAGATCGGCACGAGTTTTATGCTTGAACGTGAATGTCAGAACGCCATCCTCGGCCCCGGCACGGGGAATGGTCACATCAATTTTAAAAGTAGGGTTAGGGATAAGAGTAAATTTCATGTCGACACCTTTGATTAGTAGGGCGCAGCTGCCGCCCCAGTGAATTATTTGTCTTTGTAGAACGTCATGGTGCGGGATTGCACAGCGATAGATACCTGGACGGTTTCTACCTGGTTTACCGCTGTGGCCGGTTGCGGATCGAACGATGCCACACCAGACCAATAACGTTTCTCTTTGGCTTTAGGCACATACATGTAAAATGGCAACGTATCGCCGGAGCGATCACCAGCAAGTAGAACGTTATAAATCGCCAGCGATGAATCATGCGCAAAGGTAAATGTCTGGTTTTTTGCGGCACGGAACGTGGCAAGGTTACGCTGGCGATCATCCTCCAGAAATTGCACCTGAACATATTGCTGATCACCACCGGAGGCACCCACTTCAGTAATTTGCGGGATCTGCATCCAATCAGTGATTTTCATTAATGACCCTACGCCCGCACCAGCAGGGAAAAAGTTTGTATCTGACGTGTCGAGGGAACCAATCGTAATTGCCGTTGCGGTCGCAATGGTCACCTTAGCAACCAGATTATCAACCAATCCCCAGCCGGATTTGATTAAAACAATGTCGTCAACAGCCAGTGTGCTGCCAGTAACAGTAAACACAGCCCCCTTTGCGTTGCTGACTGCTGTTGCAGGCAACGCGGCGGCCATTTTGGACCCCACAAATACCGTGGCGCCGTTAGGCAATGCAAATCCCATAGGATTCTCCAATTCAGGACATAAAAAAACCGCCGAAGCGGTCAGTGAGTGATGATGTCAGCTCGGTAATTCATGCTGACGGGGATTGTGTAGCGCGTATCCGTTGTTATGCCGCGGTAAACCGTGGGCGGCGTGCTGATGTAGCAGGTTAAGCCACCTTCAGTCAGCATCATCCCCAAAGGGAACAATGCGGAGATCTGGTCGGCCAAGTCCCTTGCAGGGCCGATGCCATCACCAGCAGGCACAACAACGTTGATTTGCCAAACACCCGGCAAAACATGCAGCTTTTCCGCAAGGTCGATTGCTGTTGTGGTTGCGGGCATGGCGTAGGCTTGCAGATACAGGCCATCGGGCGGATCCATTGGGGTGTTTTCCCAGGCAACAGGAATATCATGCGCGTCAGCCCATTCGCCCAGACAGGACTCAAGCAACGCAGCTATGCGGGTGTGGCTCACGGTTCAATCTCCGATACGGCGGCGCTGAAATGCCGCTGGAAGTCTGCGGCAGTGATACGGACCATGCCGCCTGGCGCTTGGGTGGAATGTCCAAATTCCAGTGGATAGGCATAAGGGACGTTATTCACGAAATAAATGGCCTGCATGCCAATGCGGAATTGCTCTATCACCAGGTTTCCCGCAGCCAGCGTCGCACCGCCTGATTTATCGATCCGACCTGTTTCACCATCAGCCGGCGAATCAAAAGACACCTGCCAATTGCCGCGAAACCGGCCCCCGCTATAACCTGGTGGCGCCCGGATCCCCATACTGTCAGAAACCCGAGCGCGCTTTTTCAATTTCCCGGTGGGGGTGAGGTTGGCAGAGTCTTGTCGCAGGGCCTCATTGTGATCAAAAACAGCCTGGTTGTAAGCTACCGCCGTGTTATTCACTTCCCATAACTCAGGATTGCCAACAGGCGACATCTGCACAAGTTGCGCCAGTATCCGGATACTGGTCGCACGCACCACCTGCGCTTGATTGGCCTTTGCCTTATCGACAAACGCCGTTATCGTCTGCATAAAGGCATCATTTTCGGACATATTACGCCCTCAGTTGTGCCCGGTAACAAATCAGGATGGAACCAGGCTTTATCGGATGAGGATGCACTACCCGATATTTTTTACCGTCAACCTCGATCTGGTCATCTATACGGATTTCCGTTTCATGTGTGGCCACTAGTTGCACATCACCGCCCTGAATCAAAGTGCCGTCGATCTCGTTCGGTTTGTACTCGGTTTTTACACCGATTACCGTGCCGTTAACCTCCGGCTCCCTCACTTCCTTACCAGCTATGCGGCTGACTGTACCGCCGCGGGTATGCGGGTATTCAGATCCGTTCTCGGTCAATGTGTGAGTTGCCCTTTTCTGGGCGCCCAGATAATCGATAGCCATCCTTTCCCCCGAATCAAGATCTCGTTGCGATCGCGTTAATGGCAAACCCACCACCGACAACAAAGCCGTTTAATACCGCCATTACCGCCGGATAGGTCTGCTTGAAAGTTTCACCATCAGCAATAGCAAAAACAGTGGTGATCGCTCCTTCGACACGCTCAGACTTTATTGAAGCCGATCTGCCGGCAGCCAACAGATCCCCCTCTTGAGCCTCAATTGCCAGCATGCATTGCGCTGTAACGACCTGTGGAGGGATCACGTCATTCGGATAACTAAAGCCATCGAATATCACACCAGAACGCGGCCATGCCAACGGCTGAACGGCTTTAGCCCTTCGCCCCTGCCAATTTATGCCACTCAGAAAATCCATTGCCTTGATCAGCAACGGCTCGGGGCTTTCTGGGGGCGTAATGCCCCGACCAACAACAAATGCTTCAAGATCTGCCACCGATGCGTAGCTGTTGAATTCCGGCGCTTTCGGATTGGTAGACAACATAGTGCCTCCAAAAAATTAGGGGCCTAAGCCCCTTGGATTACTTAGCCTTGGCCGCCGGAGCGGAGTCGGTAAGCTTGATCATCACACCGGCCGTTACCTTGTTGCTGGTAGCGTGTTTTTTCCAGTTTGTCGGTGTCCCAATCTTGGTTAGATCCGGATTTGCGCCGCCCTTTGACTCATCCCAGCTATAGCCGAGCATATCAATATTTACCGTACCTTCAGCGCGGTAACCAATTGCAAGGTTTTCTTTATTGTTCACATCGAAAGAACGGAACCCCGGCGCTTGCGATTCAGTGATCGCAATAGCATTTGGCAGAAGCCCCAGAATAACGTCGATTGGCGCTGTATCCGTAACCAGCACAGGCTTACCCAATGTGCCAGGCAATCCGCCATACACCACCACGCCCGCTTCTTCATAAATTTTGTTGGCGATAGCTTCATCGACAATGTCGAAATAGCTGGCAGAGTGCATAACGAACAGGCTGATACGGCCAAACTTATCGCCATATTTGCGCATTCCTTTGGTGAGCGTCTTTTTGCCATCGGTCGCAATATTGGCACTGACAACCATTTCGTCATTGGCACCAATAGCCGCTGTGAGCGCCTTAATTGCATATTTTACAAAACCTTCCAAGGTGGCATCAGCAACATCAATACCCACGATTTCCGAAAACTCAGAAACGTCGCGGCCACGGCGTTTAAATGCTTCCTCAGTGGTTTCGTAAGGGCCATATTTCCATGGTGCCTTAACACCCACGGACTCTCCGGCACCAATTTTTTTGCTATCTACCGGGTCGTTAGAATTCACGTCACGATGTTCGATGCTGCCCGACAGGTTATAAAAAGCACGCTTCTTGAAGTCACCTTCGATCAGCGCGTTATCCAGAACGATCGCCCCATTTGATGAAGCATTGAATACATCCAAATTATCCTGACGGCGCTCCAGGTATGCAGTTTGAGCCAGATCGTTATAAATGATCAGGTCGGTGTTAACAGTTGCTGCCATGTTCGGTGATCCTTATTCTTTTGGAAGTCTTAAAAATGCCTGCTGGCCATGAGCGCGGATGTAATCCGATTTTTGCTTGGAAGACATCTGAGAGCGCTTCAGTGATCCGCCACCAGGCTTATGCCCACCCGCGCCCGAACCTTCGGCTGCTGGCCAAAGATGAGGGGCTGTGTCTTTGAGGGATTCGGCCCACTCGGCAGGTGATAGCGGCGTTTTACCGTCCTTCCCCATAACCGGGTTGCCGTCCTTGTCGATTGCAACGGCCTCGCCGTCTTCGTTAAGTGTGAAAACTCCCTGGGAGCGTAAAATGATGTCGTCCGCCGCAGTGGCCAGAACACCAGTTTTTAATGCCGCCGAACGGATCACATCACCCAGCACTCGCTTAGTGAATTTGTTCGCTAGCGCCTCGGCTTTTTCAGCGCGATCTACGGCAGCTTTGATTTTCTTATCCGAATCACCACGCATTCGTTCGGTACGCTTCTCCAGCACCTCATCAATTTTCCCTGCGGCGATCAGTTCTGCCTCTTCGCCATCGGAAAAACGCTTGAGAATGCCACGCACAGCGTCGGGATCGATGCCATCAAAACGCTTCAAGTTGTCGCCTTGCTCTTTGAGCTTGCCGAGCAACTCGCTGTTTTTGGTTTTCAGGCCCGAAACAGACTCGTTAATGCGGGAATCAATAATGGCTTGGATTTCCGGGGTGATCTCGACCCCAGCACTGCCGCCGCCACCTTCCCCGCCTTCACCTGCTGCCGCATAATATTTACGTGCAATATTTCGGAATAACATGCTTTCCCCTTGGGATTTATTGCCGGGCTTTGCCCAATAAAAAACCCGCGCTATGGCGGGCTCGTTGAAAATCTAATTTTTACATTCCGGCCTGGCTAAATGCCTGCCCGTCAATCTCTCGCAGTTGCGCGAGTGTGAGCCACTCCCCTTTATCGGTGAAGAATTCAGAAGTCTTCATGCCACCATCTCGCATCAGCCGTGCGCGGGCCTCGCCCAATACCTGCACTTGCCGCTGATAGGATTGTCTCTGGAGCCAATCGCGATAATTCGTGTCTGCCGGCACTTGCCCATCCATACTGGCCCGAGTGCCTTCCAGCATGTCATTGGCATCGATCCCTAGGTCTTGCCATGACTTGACCACCAACGTTTCGGTAGAACGGCAGCAAAAATGAATGCGGCCAGGTCCTGCCCCATAAGGCACCTTATGCCCGATAGGTTTGTTTTCCATCGTGTACCGCAGGCGATCACGAATAATGCAGGCAGGCGTGGTTTTGTTGTCCAACGTGCTTAGCCACTGCTTGCAATCAACTATGTCGGCGTTTGCCTGAGCAAATTCAGTGCGGGCTACTGCTGACATGTGATTGACCGCAGTCTTTATGACGCTTGTTGCGTTGGCTCGGCCTGTTTGCAAAACGCCATCCTGATAATTCCGCGCCTTCGTGCCACGTATGCGCCGGTATATCTGGTCTGTCGTTTCTCCCTGCAAATAGCCCTGGCTAACCGCATTGCTGATACGCTGCATACGGTCGCCTTCAAGCTTTCCGGCCCATTCACTCAACAACCGGCCCTGAAATGGCAGTGCGGTAGCTGCTGCATAGGCTTGCTGGGGTGTGATCGTCATGAGTGGCCAGCGCTGCTTAACCGCCCCAGGCAGCAGCGAATCGAATAGGCTCAACTGGTAGCCAACCTCATGCCCTATAAAATCGCTCAACTCGTCACTGAGTGAATG
Organism: Serratia sp. JSRIV006; assembly: GCF_019968685.1. NCBI lineage: Bacteria > Pseudomonadati > Pseudomonadota > Gammaproteobacteria > Enterobacterales > Yersiniaceae > Serratia > Serratia sp. JSRIV006. The sequence continues at coordinate 2,503,917 of NZ_CP074137.1, read as the reverse complement.
ATAGAGCTGCTGATGAGCCTGCTGGTTGATATCGCGCACGCCGCCAAGCAGCGTTTCCAAGCGGCGAACGGTGAAACTGGTAGGATCCAAATCCTCCAGGGCAACAATCAACCGGGCGGATAAGTCAGCGTCAGCCTGGTTTAATACCGTCACCATTCTTTTTGCTGTGCCGGTCGAGTACCGGCTTACAAAAATTGTGTGCGCCACCGCCTCATCACTAAGCCGCTGATTGACCGTCGCCATTGGCTCCACCCACAAAGTTAGGCCCGGAAGTGCTCAGGACATCCAAAATAGTCGCCGGGTCTGCCGCTGGATCGATGATGTCCATTTTTTGCAGTGAGCGGATCATGTCGAGCGTCGGAACAGCTCCGCTTTGCCACGCTGCCACAATGGCATTAAGGACATTGGCGTCTGCCCCTTTCGGCAGGAACTCCTTGGTTACCGCATAACTGATAGCATCAAACTCGTTGATACCCAGATAACGTGCGCACCACATCACCGCCACGGTATATGCCTCGGAAACGTTACTGCAGCAGATGCCCAGAATGGAGGTGCCGGACGCCTGCTCGCCGCTTGCCTGCGTTGCCGTCTTGATTGCACCATTTTGCTCAATAAGCCGAGCGCCGAGTGCAATCATGTAGGCTTTTTTGTCGTCCATCGCCTCTTTGGCAATCATGTTTGGCTGGCCTTGCGCCATCCCCATCGCCCCATCAGCCGGTAACAGCATAGGGTTTCGGGATCCAAACTTAACGCCGTTTTTTTCCAGCCAGTCGCGCCAGTCTTCGGATAAACCACTAATCCACGGCTGGATCTGGCCACAAAAATGCACGCTATCCTCATAGTCTGCACTGTTGCGGTAATGGCCCAGGTTAATGGAGATCAGCGCCTCTAGCGGGGATTTGTCTATATCCGGGTTGTTATCCTGTGCGCCGAGGAAAATGAATGGTATTTCGTCCCAATGATCAGCTCCGAATGGCTTCGGATAATAAGGTTCACCCGCAACATATTTTTGCGACTTACCATCACCCGAAGGCCGCCATACACGCACCATGAACTTGTCCCCCTCCATCGCCAGTTCACGATATTGGATCACATCCTTGAAGCCGTAACCGTCCTCTTCTTCAACGCATTCACGCAATACCACGAGGATTAACTTGTTGCGTCCATTGATACGCTTTGTTCGCCAGTTGATTATATTTTCGGTCAGGTAACGCAAGATAATGGCTTGCTTCCCTTCCTCTGCGTAATCGACATAAAGCCCGTCACGGGCCACCTCAAGGACTGATTCAAGGCTTTGCTGCGACTGCTGGTAAATGCTGGTCCCGGCTCCGTCAGCATTCGTTTTCAGGTATTCCAATTTGTTACTTTCGGGAAGGGAAAGCGTCGGATCCCGGCGAAATGCCATCCCCTGTAATCCCTGCTTAGTATTTGCAGCGATTGCATAGAAAACCGCACGTGCCAGATAGCTGGCGTTGCGCTGCTCATTGGCTTCGGATATATCCAGCGGGTTTAACTTTGGCAGATGCTCATGGCCTGCGGCTTTAACTGCATCCGGGCCGCTACACACGTCCCGGTTTCGCTTCCACGTAGGTAAAGCCTCGTCGTACTCTGGCCGAGTAAACGTTATGTCATTATTTTTACTCATCCTAAAGTGGATCCCATGTTAGTGCTGAATGCTTCTTTAATTTTCAGGGCGAAGAGATAGAAGATCGGATAGCCACCAGCGTCGTTACCGTGGTCAAACCCACCTTTTTTATCTGGTTCACCGCTATCCGCATAAACCTGACGCTCTAGGCACTGAGTAAACTTAGGGCATTTTTTCGTATTCACTTTCATCCGACGATCGCCATATGTGTTGCACAGCATGGCATTCACGGAGTTAACACGATCTTTAACTGCCGGGTTTGAGTCCTTGGCCTTAACCGTGAATCCAGCGTCTTTTAGCAGCGATATATCGGACTCACTGGCATTACTTGAACCACGATTTTTGCCGGAGGCATCTGGATAAATGAGGATTTTGTGGCCGAGAAAATGTTTCGTTATTTCCTCAATCATTGCCCTCGTATCAAATTTATTCATTAACTCATCAACGGCGTGCGGCAAGCCCTCACGCATTACGTAAACCACTGCCGCCATTTTTCCGACGTTGAAGTCCATCCCTATATGCAACTCATCACCAGGCTGGATGGTGTCGTCAGTGTGGTTCTCCTTCCGGTCAAAGCAGTAATAAACAACGCCTTGGTAATTCTCGAACGATGCCAAATACTCTTGGCGAAATGTCCGGGGATCCATCGTGCGTCTAGCTGTCTCGATTTCTTCTGGCGGTACGTTGCCACCGTCAACCGACGTATAAAGCCAACTGCGATGATCCGGCTCTCTACCATCCTGCCCTGCGCAATACGTGTCGTAACAATGGTTAAACCCTTTCGGCGTTCCAATACGCAATGCATGCCCACCCACGTACTCCACACCATCAACCGTGTATTTGCATGTCGAGAGCATCGGGCGAATAACTTCTTCCCACGCTTCATACGGACAGTCGGCCCATTCGTCTATCAGCACGAAAAAAAGGCCGGAACCACGCAGGTCATCGTAATTATTCAATCCCACGCAGCGGATAATGTGACCGCTGTTGAGAGTGATCGATAATTCCGTTTCGTTTGGCTTTGATGCTCGCCAATGCGGCGGTATAGCCTGCTTTAATCTGCGCCAGAAAACGCGCTTGGCTTGCTTTAATGTCGGTGCGCAATACCAGATTTCATCCTCAACGCTGACGTTCCAACGATCGGCCAATCGGGCTGCTCGGCGCATTTCTGCCTTGCCAAGAAAGGTTTTACCAAATCGACGACCACAAACTGCATCACGAAAACGAGCCTTTGGTTGCCAGCCCCAAACATAAATATTTGCCTGCTTTGGCGTTAACTGTACGGGACCGTCAAAGGATTGGATTGTCCGGCGTAGGTTCATCAGGAGTTAATGCCTGTAGTTGATAATCGCCCTCAAGGCCTTCGCGTTTGCCGGCCTGATTCAGTTCCTTACGCAGTTGATCAATCTCCAACTGCCGTCTTTCAATTTCCAGTTGATGAAGTTTCTCTGTGCGTCGGAATGTCAGGAGTTGCAGCAGTTGCGCACGTGCCGCTTTTTTATCTTCTGTAAGGATCTCAATGCCGAATTTGCTTTCCTTTACCCCAGCAAAATACTGAAGCGCATGGCCTTGAAGATCCCGCACATCAGCAAAGAAAGTTTCCCCAACGCCCTCGCCGTTGCAGCGTGGGCAATCAGGGTTAGGATCCGCGTTCTCAACAAACCCCACACCGCCATATTGAGGTTTAGGTTTGTTTTCTGCCGTTGCCTTAGCATCAGCAGTGTCGTACTCATTAATATCGATCCATTGGTAAAAAAAGTTCTCTCCCCAACAGTGACGACAGTTAACTCGGCGGAAATGAGATAGCTCTCTTGGGTCGGCATTGATGATGGAAACCAGTTGATCAACCAGTTCATCGAGATCAGCCTGATACCGTTTCGAAGCTTTTGCCTCAAGGTCGCGAATTGCTTTGGCAACCTTAATATTTCTGTATACCTGCGATGCACCAAAGTAAGCGTTCTTTCCTTCGCATCGATACCCAGCACGTCTGTATGCTTCGACTCTGCTTTTGGTGATAACGAACCAGTGGGCAAACCATGCCTGTTGCAGCGTTATTCCATAATCATCAGGGTCTATCGATAAATCCGTGTCGCTATTTTCTTGATCCGACCTCATCCGCTTTTCCGACCGTGAAGCCTTTGGTTCGACCGTCCGACCATTTTTGTTTTGGTCGGTTTTTTTGGTCGGAGTTTTGGACGGTTTTTTTTTACGTTCCCATCCGTACTTCTTCGCCATGTCGATTAACGTGGTTTTCGCTATACCGTGCTTTTTTGCCACATCTTGAATTGAGAGCAGACCAGCACAATAATCACGTTTCAGTTCGCCCCCATCCAATTTGCTCATGCGGCTTACTCACTTCGGTTTTAAATGCTCCAACAAGAAAATCATGGCTCGCGTGTCGCCTTTCTTGGCCTTGATGTAAAGTGCGTTCGACAAGTCTGCAATCCCCTTGGCCTTCCCCCTGCGTATTGCCTGCCGGTAAGTGGCGATCGCCTTCATGTCTGTCCGCGTCTTTTCAATGTCGATATCCAATGCGTCGGCTATTTGCTGCTCCGACAATCCACGCCCGGCCAATGCCTCGATTTTGTCGAGCGTCGGCTTATCCATAGCTACACCCTCTTGGGATATGGCTTATGGCGAACGATGAGGATTTTTTTCATTTTCTTGTCGAGGGGCATCAGGTATTTGTGTTTCCCTGACGTCTTAAATTCTTGCGCGTTGTGATCCAGGTGCTGACGAACGGCATCAATACTCTGTTTCACGCCCTTTGCCGCCACGCTGCGCGGATGGACTTTTTTACCTTTGACGATGAATGCACCCAGCGTTCCTGCACCGACCAGACCTTCATAAATCCAGTTGGTCGCCTGGTAGATGCCACCGTGGTGATTTTGGTCTTTGTCCGCGTAGGAGACGATCAGCCGCAGGCCCGGACAAACCGCAGCCAGGAATTTAATCGCCTTTGCCAAAATCTGGCTTACTGGCGATTGGTGTTCCCTCAGGGCTACGCGTGTCAATTCGCATACTTGGTCTTGCTTCAGGCTGTAGGGTTGGCCGATGTGATTGTTGGCGCCGCGGCTAAATATCACCACACCAATAAACTGGCCATCTTCCCATGCGCCGACCTTTACCAACTTTCCGACCGGTACAGCTTTTGCGTAATGCCAATTCAGGCAAGCATGTGCAGCTGCTTTGTGGGTTGCCCAATCCACGATGAGAGCAGTCATAAGACACCCCCGCAGTGTGGACACAGCTTTTCTTCCAGTTGGTCGAGCTTTCCTTGGTCGCTTTCATCACCCGGTGAGAAATCGACGTTCAGCATGTTGTCGATCTCTTCTGCGCTGAATCCGGTCAGGGTAAGGTCGAATCCTTCCGTCAGCAGATCACTCAATTCCATAGTCAGCAGGTCGATATCCCAACCGGCATCAAGAGGTAATTTGTTATCCGCCAGGCGGTAAGCTTTTTTCTCTGCATCCGTCAGGCCAAATAGCGTGATCGTGGGTACCTGGTCAAAACCGATTTTTTCCGCAGCCAGTAATCTACCGTGGCCGGCGATCACCTCCCCATACTCATCGATCAAGATCGGATTAGTCCATCCGTACTTTTTAATGCTCCCGATTATTTTTTCTACCTGCTCCGTCGAGTGAGTTCTCGCGTTTCTCGCATAAGCCATCATCGAATTGAGTGATTTATAAACGATTGCAAGTTTTTGCTGATTTTTTACTGTGGTCATTTCAGAGGATCCAATAAGATGACCCTGCTCTCGAGAGCAAGTGGGTCTTGGTTCGTACTCATCATGACGATCTTGTGGGTATGAATGGCCGCCGGTAGCTCTAACTACCGGTGGCCGCCCACCTTCCTTTAGAATTTTCTGCTGACTTCTGGATTACCCACTCGGGAAATCCGCCAACAACCATCTACGAATACAGATCGTTTGTGCTAATTTTCTTTGTGGCCAACGCAAAAATTCAGAACAAAATAAAAACCACCAGCAGATAACGGTCAGGGTGACCAGGCAGGAGCTACCGGAGATTTTTCGTGCCTTAATCAGTGCCCGAGCAGACGCTTTTTAATACAAATAATCAATTTAAATTCACCATTATTGTTCATTTTTACACAAATATTTTTATTTACATGCAAAGCTAAATCCATATACTCAATCCGAGTTATAAGTTTGCGCTGTTTTCCCACTAGTACTTCATATCCCTATGTAACACTTGCCCCTTATCAGGAGGGGCTTTTTTTACTTCCAAAACGTAAAATATCGAGTTAACTTAAGATGCTATTAAATAATTCATCCCGTCATGATCGTTCATACCTTGCAGCGGGTAGTGTTGTAGTCGTACATTGTTCACACCCTTCAATCATTATGTTGATGTCTGATGACCAATATGGAAAATATCTCATGGGCACGGCAGTTTTCTTTTATGGGGGATATTATTCAGAATTTCCAGCTAACATAGCCGTACCGGACTCGTGTTACTGGAATGTCATTATCAAACCCGTACAAAATTGTAATGAGCACATAGAGCACTCTATTTTATTTACAGATCAGAAAAAAACGCCCTAGAATTTATAAGCAAATATATTATTTAAATTAACCGCGATGTTCAGTTGCTGCATAACATGCTCAACCTACAATTAGCTCATTAACAACCTGAAAATAAAAACCCCGGACTATGCCGAGGCTATTGGTTACATGAAAATAGCTAATGGCAACCTTATTAATCCAATTTATTTCTATGATCTTGGCATTTGATACGCAAATAACCATCAAATGTTGGTGGCATATTTACTTTTACAGACCTCATATCCCCAACTCCATACTCATGCATATATGTACTTCTATTTAATTCAAACTCATCGACCTGGATAATAACCTTAGGCTCAGCTATTCCTTTTTGCTGTTCATCAAACACTTTAACTAAGTATGCATCATCATGTTTTTTAATGACATCATAACGAACAAATCGCCCGTCTTTGTGATCTGATATGTAATGACTGTCAAAGTCGTAAATCATGTCGAATGCCTCTCTTTAGTATCGAATTCTTAATCTCCTCCAAATAGAAGAAAGATACAACTCATTTAAAGAGTCATAAAAAACTATCCACTACTGCCTACACTACTCCGGTGCCACTTAATCAATCCCCTAATCCTTGATGAGCACACATCAAGCTGAGTTTGGCTCACTTGCAACGCTATGACAGCATCACCAAACGTCGAGCCGGTGAACGGTGTCTGTTCGCATTGTTGTAATAGCACTTCTGGCGGGTACACGTAGATCAGCTTAGGGGCTGGTGCGGGTGGCATCCTTACCCCGCAAGATGTCGATAACATCATCAGGCAAAGGCTGATTGCCAAAGTCGCTATGTTCCAGAGCCTCGCGTAACGTTCTGTTTTCAGCATCGGCCTTGGCCCTCTTCTGCCGCTCAGTCTTAAGTTGTTCCTCGTTAGCGCGCCGGTCAGCGTCAGCGGCACCTTTTAGCGCCCTGATCGTTTCATCGCGACCTTCCACCATGGCTACCAGCGCTTTGTTGTCCTTTTCAGCTGCTTCCAAATCGTCTGATAACAAGGATGCATACCAGCCCAGACAGATAGCCAACAGCAACACACCTATCGTTCCGAACTTATCCATCATTGCTTCCAACGTGACGGGCTGGTGCGAACGTCAATATGGGTAAACGTGGCATAGCGCCCCACACCGTAGCGGCCCGGATACTTACCTTCAAAATACGCGGCCACTGCGGCTGGCTGAATGCCTTTTACCTGAATGTCGGCGGCGGTACCCAACAGATGCTGGCTGGACTTTGCCCCGCCAACTTTTGCATTATGTGCCGGGCAACGACGACCACTGACGATGGTGATGGGCACAGCAAAGTGTGTGCGGGCGTCTTCCAGAACCTTGATCAGTTCTGCCGATACCTGGTTCGCACCGCAGCCGCAACGGCATGCAAATTCGTTACTGCTGAAATGCTCTGACAATTTAGAGTTACTGGTCATTTTTCCTGTCCTTTTCATCCAGCGGTGTATTGGTCTTCATGCTGGCAAATATGCGGAGGATAGAGATGCATCTCTCTACCCCCATGCCACCAATGACCACACCGACGATCAGTGCGTTATCCTGACTCATACCAAACAGCTCGAGGGAATTGATAACGCCTAGCGTTATTAACAAACAGATAAGGCCAGCATAAAGCGCGTCAAGCCACGATTTACCATCGCGCAGCGTTAATAGCGTCGCCATGCCGAACGCGGCAAAAGAGCCGTATACCGCAGGGGCGTTAAGTTTTATCCACATAAGAAACGCCTCGATAAAGCCCGGCGGCAGGTTGTGATTGTCCATTACCAGTGCTCCGGCGTAAGAAATAAAAAAAGCCCACCTGAGTGAGCCTTGCGAGCCTGGTTATTTTTTATCTCAGGCAGTGGTGGTATCTTGGTAGTGCTTAAATCAACTAAAAGGGAAACTTAATGAGCTCGATTCACAATTTATGGCATGCCATCAAATCAAGGGTTTGTCATAACCATGGCGTTAGCCTTTTAGATTTTAACAATGGTAACCTTGAGGGCAATCGAGCCAGAAACCGAACTGCGCAACTGTTCGTATTAGAGATGATCCTCTACAAACACCGCCTGCAGTACGCAACGATATTTCAACCTCTAGATGGCAAGGATGCTCTACATCACCTTATTCTCACAAAAACAAAATGGAAACTCGCTGATATAAGATCACTTTCCCTTGAAGACTGCTTGTTTGTGATCCAGGATGAGTTGAGGCTCAGTAGAGTGCCAGAAGAAGCAAAGCATTTACTCAATGCAGCTAACCTTCCAGAAGCAGCCTTTATTTTTGAAGAGCTTCCAGAAGAGGATTGGGCTCCCAAGGAAAACTCAACTTTTCTGGCTTCAATGTAGGTGCGTATTGCCCTCAATCGTTGTCCACTTCCGTGAGTCGCTTGATCAAGGCGGCTCTTTCTGAAATCAAACGATTGTAATGGCTCAGGTGCAATTTTTGCTGACCGAGCCAATCTTCAAGCTGTTCCGGCGTCACGCCAAGATTGTAGAAATACGGTTCGTTCTGCATGTGCATTTCCTCAAGCAGTGATCCGGTCAAAGAAAAGGCCACGCATTAGCGCAGCCCTATGTTTTGTTGATTTTTACCTATTTAACCATGCGTAATATATTGCTTTTATTTATGAAATCATTAATTATACTTACCACTGCCATGATGAAACAGATACTCCATCTGACGTGGTGCCGATTCCCTAGTGTTGGTCATATTGACGCCCACCACCCTAGACGGAGGGTGGTGTTTTTTTGCATTCAAATCGGCAGCAGTGTAATTATAGATGCCCATCCTGAAGTTGGTGGCATGCCAACCAACAATAACAACATGCCTTTCTGAACGCCTAGCCCTGAACAACCCTAGTTGCTTAGGGCATTTTTTTATCTTTAACAATGTGATAGATAGCACTAGGAAAAATCATGCGTGAATGGCTCCCATTACTACTTTTAGTTTCCACTCTGGCGATTTTGTCAGCATTTTTGTTTTTCAATATGGTTTGGTTCAATTAGCAAAAAGCCCCAGCGGTTAGGCCAGGGCTTGAATGGGTGCCAGTCTTTCCCGGCTGTCACTTCACATCGAGGGGCACATTCACAAACCCGACAAAGGGATCGACTGTGCGTGTCAAAACATAAATGCGCCCCTCTGTTGCGCCAGAATAAGCGGTTGAGCACTCACCGCTAAGATGACCCGACATCATTCCTTTTACAAGCCAGCAAGTGCTCATTCGATTGTTCTGGAGCGGTCAGCGGGAGTCGAACCCGCGTCATCAGCTTGGAAGGCTGAGGTAATAGCCATTATACGATGACCGCTTTGGTGGCCCTTGCTGGACTTGAACCAGCGACCAATCAGTTATGAGCCGACTGCTCTAACCAACTGAGCTAAAGGGCCGAGGCCAGGATACTAATGCAGTCAGGATAATCACACAAGACCCATCAAAAAATCTTTACAATCTTCGGTGTTTCTCCGCTTCGAATTTCTCGCTCAACACAATGCTGTCTGGTAGTAAGGCCAAGGCGACGTAGAAATCATGCGGGACCATTTCATCCATCATGAAAGTGTAAATACCGACGTGATAAACCTCAGCGTCTTCCTCCCAAGCCCGAATATGCCCCTCATGCCAGCCATCACAGGGGTTGAGAATTAACACGTTCTCCCCGTCAAGGTCCTCGGTTGGTCTTTCGCTGGCGGGTCTAAATGTGAGTTGTTCGATATTGGCTGTCTCCATAAATGCAAAAACCCACACAGGGCGGGTTTCTCAACGTCAGGCAGAAAAAACCCATCGTTAGAGAGAAATTACCACACTTTCGGGAAATGTAAATAGCCCGCAATAAAATCACTCACTATTTTGTCAACCTGTCGTTGCCCTTAACGCCATATTGGCTCTCTCCTCTTCAATATCCAACTGGGTGATCATCTCGTCATAAAATGGCTTCACCGATTTTTTCCATGTATCTAACGAAATACTTTCAGTGATACAAGCGATCGCCCTATAAGCCTGAGTCGAAGGGATTCTTTCATAGCCGCGCCCTGAGCAGCGTTTGCAGGGTTTCTTCACCGGTACGCCTTGGCGCTCTGACTCATCTTTGTCGATGGCTACACCACGACCGCGGCAGTCATTGCAGCCGGATTTTATCACTGTTCTGCCGTTGCATTTTGGGCACACCTTGCGCGTGGTTTCATAGAAAGTATGCTTCACCCGCATTTCCCGACCTTCCAACTGCGTAATCGACGCTGGCAAATCTCCTCGCGCAAAGCTGTCGACAGTGTCGTGGGCCTTCGCCAGCTTGTTCATGACAAATTTCCGCTCTTCGATAAAGCCACTATCACATGCGTCGCATGGTACCTCGCTGGCAGCGCTCCGGGAGAAATCCAAGAATGCGAATGCCGCCAGGGTAAGGATCACTCGGGCTTTGGTTTCGCCCGGGAGTTTGCGAATTGCTGCAACGCTGTCAGAGCGCGCCATACTGTGCTTGGCAAGCAACACTACCGCCTTAACCTTGTCAGCATCACTAATGCCCACCTTACCCAAGAACGCCGACAAGCCCAATTCCGCCTGAGCCTGACACATTCCCAAAGCCCCCATTACGTCACTGATCGTCAAAGAATCCGAAGCCGTCGCAGGAACCGAGTACCCCAGCATTGGAGATTTCGGTGAGAAATATTTTACTACCGACTCGAGATTCATAATTTTCCTTCCTTTCTCAGAATTGCTTGCGTGCGAAATACGCCCTCGGCGTGGTACAGGCGCAGGGTTTCACGGTCATATTCGGTTTTAATGCGGCCATCGATCGCATCGTGACAGTTGCTACAGGCCCAGGCACCCTGCGCATCATCGGGTTTTATGCCGGTGCCGCAGCTTCCGGCCATGCGGTAATGTGCAAGCACGGTGGTGTAAGGATTAAAATTACAGACGCCAGGAATGCGGATCTGGCAGTCACGTCCTTTGGCCTCCTTTTTAAGATTGGCCATTATTCGAACTCCAGCAACTGCAAAGCCACGTTCTCAGCTTCTTGCCTACTGCGGAAACTCCGTGACAGGATGAAATTCCATAGAACGTTGAAAACGGACTTATACAGGCCTTGGAATGTGTCTTCATCCATTTTGGAAAACGAGATCGATTTAGGTACCCGTTGGCGTAGTCCATTGGGCAGGATCACCTCATCGTAATAGCCAGCTTCAACCGTGGCCCATGCTCGGTAGGGCTCAAAGGACTTGATCACCGCAATTTCTTTGGCGCGCAACTTTCCTACATTAAACAGGTAGTCATCAGCAACTGAGCTGATGATTGCTCCATGCTGGCCGGACATATCAATGAGATATTCGACAAACCCATCAATGAGTTGCCGTTCGGGCAGCGTCAATGTGCCGCCGGTTGGTGTCCAGTAATCAAATCCAAACTGCAGGAGTTTGAAAAAACGCTTGTGAAATTGATAGTTACGGACACGACGGAACTCGGCCTGGATCCATTCTCCAAGCTTTACACGTTGCAAAAAATCGCTGGCCTCGATCGTTGCCGGGGTCAGGATAGTTGGTGCGGATTTTACTAACTGTAGTAACTGCGCCATTGGTTGCTCTCCAGTAGCGCAGCAGGTGATCAGCTGTTCAGGCTGATGGGCTATTATACATTACTTTCGTTTGACGATGTAACCAGCCATCCTCAGTATCATTACCATCATATCCATATCAACGACAACCTGATCAGGTTGAAGTGGCATTACTGCCTTTATCTTCCCCTCTTCCGTATAAATAATTGATCGCCCTAAAAATGGTAGCTCAACTGGAAGTTCATATAAAAAATGACCATTCACGGGTTACATCTCCCTAAATTATGGGAGATTAGAAAAAATGCAACTTCCAATTTTTTTAACATACAAATCACCCAGAAATATTAATGGAGTATTGACTGTGCATTCCTATGCGGCGGCAATACATTAAAATCCCTGGTGAAAAAAATTTTAATCTTAACCGCTTTATTTTGTGTGGATATGTTGCGGCTTTAGATTAATTTGCACCAGTCAACTATTATTATCAATACCACTAAAAGTGGTGGGTCATTGAGTGACCCTGCGGGAAAGTAGCCGCAAATAACATGGATAATGCAGACCATTGATAATTAATGGTTATATTATGCAAGAGATTGAGCTGGAACTTAAGAACACCATCAGGAAATTACTTATAAAACAGAAGTATAGTAGAAAATGGTTGGCCGGAGCTACAGGTATAGATTATGAGCGTGTAAAGCGGTTACTCAATGACCGAAGCAATCAGAGGTTATCTGTGGCTGACGCTGATTTAATGCTAACTGCGCTCGGGAGTGACCTGCGCCGGGCACTAATAAGCCCACTATTGAAAAAACTTCGCGCTGAAATTGATGAGTATGAGTAATGAAAAGGGGGTTGCCCCCCTTTTTTTTATCTTGACTTTCGACTGATGCAGTCCTTGAACATTACTTCTCCCATAGCATCACTAACTCTCGATCTTGATATGAAATCGAGGTTCGCAGTCTTTCGGCTCCGGCCACTTCCGTGCTTTAAGGATTGGCAGCTTTCTCTCCATCGCTTCAATCATCTGCTCATCTGTGATACCGGCACGGCGTTGGGCATCCCACAGCAAGAATTGCATATCAGCCCAATCTAAGAGATCGTCAGGCGCAGCAGCTGCTTCGCATGCCTCTTTCGCAAGGTGCTTTAACGGACCGACAGGCCCAACATTCCCGAACGTGGCATTCGACCATTCAGCGTGTTGCTGACGTATGCCTTTCACCCCATCAACACGGGCTTCTATCGCTTTCCAAAGAGGCTCATATTCCGGCCAATCTGACTCAACAACTACGCATTCCAACGGCGCTTTTCCCTTAATTGATCGGCCGCGCTCTATGCTGTCAGCAATCGTATGCAGGAGCTTGTAGTTAAGAGGGCCAAGGATATTTTTTGCGTCAGCCTCTTTAATGACGATATAGCGGTTTTCTCTTTGCATTATTCCCCCTTGACCTTAGCTCCTGGCGATAACTTGCGTACTTTGATTAAGTGCGGATTCTTCATCTTGCAAAGCTGCGTCGTCGCCTCATCTATTGTGCTGAACGTATGAGCATTTTTGATATCTTTCGTCCAGTATTTAGCTTTGTATTCGCCAAGGTCGCACTCAAAATACAGACGTCCAACGCCAACCCATTTCGGTTTTCCGTTCATCATCACGATACCGCGTTCATCATAAAGAATATCATCACCCTCGAACGTCATTAAAACGAATGGGCCATCTGGTTTTATTGCGCTAATCATTACTCCCCCTTATGGTGACAATAATGTGCGCCGTCTGGTCTACTCGTTAAATCAAGCAGCCGATTGCAACGTGGGCATGGGGAACGCACTTCTACCCTTGCATCGACAAGAACCTTGACCACGTCATCAAGTGATAACCACTCCCCGCAGGGGTCACAAACCACGCCGCAATCGACGGAATAACGATCCGGCAACGTGATAGGTTTCTGTTGTCGCTGTTCTGCTGCATCGGCACGTTTGCTTTCAGATTCGGCCAAGCCGTGGAAATCCCACATGTGCCGCTCGTAGTATGCTGATTGCTCTTGCTCCAGCTTTAGCGCTGCCAACAGCTTCTTAATGAGTACCGCCGTTTCAGCGGCCACGTTGGTAATCACATACTCTTCCGTGACCTCCTGGCCGTTTTCGCTATTACTGACAACAGCGAAATAGTCAGAGTCAATATCGTTATCAGCTAGGCTTTCAAGTCGCCCGATTGCCTCTATTGCGCAATCCGTCAATTTATCACTCATGCTTTTTGCTCCCTGGCTAAAGGAACTGCCAGATCGACAGTCCATGAAATGATTGATGCCTCACTGTCTGTTTTGGGCTCACCGAAAACGTAATATTTGCTCCCCGGCCTGCCCATTACAGGATCGAGAAAAACGGGTTTATCCCCTTCAACCAAGATGGCGATAACCTGATGTAAGCCGCCAACAATATTCAGGGATGCGACAGAGAGAAAATAAACGAATCCATTGCGAAGTGTTCCTTGCTTAGGATGCCCGTAAAAATAAGGTATGCCGTAGTGATCCAATGCATCGTCAAGCCAGTCTGTTTTTGCATGGAATTTTTCATGCCAAAGCTCGACAACTTCATCCACCGGCCGTGACGCGACCATTGCAATGCAAGCTGACATGCATGTGTTGAAGGTTGGTTGCTGTTGATGTTCGATCATGCTGCCTGCTCCTCTATGGCAATACACATTTCCGGTAAGTTGGCCCGAACCAGCGCTTCGGCGAAAGGCGGCGGCACCGCGTTGCCGCACCTGGCCACTTGCGCCTCTTTCGAGTATTTTTTCCCACGATAATCGCGTTCGATGATGTACCAGTCAGGGAACCCCTGCGCTCGATACAATTCTCTCGGCGCCAGCATCCGCATGCAGATATCAACGATGATGTAATCGCCGACGCGTATGTAGTTGGGGCGTTCTGCGGGAAATAAGTGGCTTTCGTCTGGCTCGTCGCTGAATTTCTCCAGTAACCGGGCGCACCACCACGCCCCATAACGCTGTTCATCCGTCAGTGGTTCCTGGCCGCAGTGCGCTTCATTGATCGCCATACGGTCTTTTGTGGTGACCGAATGCACTGGTGCCGCAACGTCGACAGCTGTCGCTGTGCCATAGTATTTGGTCAGGAAAGCTTGGACGTGCCCGTTATGCTGGCCACTGGCGGTTATCGTCGGTACCGGATCTGTAATTTGCCTGCCGTCTTTGCACGTGCCGCGCAGGTGTACCAAATGCGATGTACAAAGCCCGTGGTGGTCAACTTGGGTAATCGTATGCAATGGTTCATCCACACCCAGGCCTGCGCCGGTATAGTTGCCGCCGTAGTGCTTCACTATGTTGGTAGCGACTAAAGCATGGTGCCCACCAGTGGTTACTGTACGCAGTGGTTCGTCAGCTTTTCCGCCCGGATGCCCTGTGGTGTTAACCATTAAATGAACAGATGCCAGCGCGGTATGTGCAGTTGCTGGGATGGTGATCGTCGGTACGTCAACAGCTCTCGGTTTGCCCGAGTATTTCGGTCCGCCAGCACCAACGAGAACAGCACTGACCATGTTCATGCGCGAAACTCTGGTGATCGTCTGGTATGGTTTTCTAACTGGCTTAGGCTGCATTTGCCCTTCGTTGCCACCGGTACCGACAAGAACAGCCGCAGCTATTTGGGTTTTCCCGCCACCACCAGGCATGACCGTTCCCACCGGAGTATCAACCGGTTGGCCGGTACTGTTTCCGAACTGGCGTACTACCACCGGGGCGGCAACCCCAAAGCCGTGGGTTTGCGTTATCGTCTGCAGCGGAAGCCTGCCAGATTGCCCCCGGAAGCAATGGTATTTGGTTTTGTTCGATGTGTGATTGCTTTTCACGACATACGGCTCGATCAAAAGGTGTTCTGCTTTGCTTGTGATCGTGGTCAGCGGTTGCCCTGCTGCGTACTGCCGCCCATCACCACCAAAACCGGTTTGCCCAATTTGAACAATGTAGGGATCTGGATTATTTATAACGAACCGTTGCAAGCCTTTAACGATGCGGCGCAGAGTGTTATCTGCCAGATCCTTCTTTCTGCCAAAAATGCTTTTGGTTGGAAGTGACCAATCGATAATTTCGGCAGCCGTACGCCAGGGTTTGAGTTTTCCGCTCTTAACCTCTTTAGATTTCGGATCCCCGTGGGTGGGTTCGGGCCAAACTATTGGATTACCATCACAGCGGGCCATCATGAAAAAGCGCTTACGGATAGTTGGAGCGCCATAGTCACAAGCTCTCAACTCACGGTACTCAACCGCATAGCCCAGTCCAGCTATCAGACGACGGTGATCGTCGCTGCCCTCAGCTATACCCAAAATTTCGCAGCACTCAGCTAACGCAGGGTGTTCTGCATCAATGCCGGTGGTTAGCATTGCTATAAACCCGAGAAAAGTTTCCCCAACACGATCTGGGCATGGGTAGTCATTGCCGTTCTGGTCTGTCACGAGCGGCCCCCACGTTTTAAATTCCTCCACGTTCTCCATTGCGGTAACCCGCGGGCGAACCTTCAAGATCCATCTGATTTTGATCCAGGCCAGCCCCCTGATTTCTTTTTTAACCGGTGCTCCGCCCTTCGCTTTCGAAAAATGCCTGCAGTCGGGGCTAAACCACGCCAAGCACACAGGCTTGCCAGCTGTGGCAACCACCGGATCGATATCGAACACGGATTCACAGTAATGCAACGTGTCCGGATGATTGGTTTCATGCATAGCGATCGCATGCGGGTCGTGATTAATCGCAATATCAACGCTGCGGCCGGTGGCCAACTCGATACCCGTTGACGCACCACCACCACCGGCAAAGTTATCAACAATAATTTCTCTCATTGGTATTGCCCCAAGGTATCGGCCAGCACTTTGGCAACGGAAGTAACAGTGGGCATAGGGATCCCTTCTAACCACATGCGATTGATATGGTGCCGTAGCCGTTTTTGATGGCACTCCGGCAAGTTTTCCGCGCTGTCGATTTGGGTGATCACCATCTCGACCTCTTTAGGCCAAACTGTATTTTCAACCGGGATCAGCAGCATGGTTTCAAGTTCGATGATCCGATTAATGGCGTTTTTCAGAATTATTTCGTCCATAGCACCGCCACCATTGTGATCAGCAATATCCAAAACGTGCCGCTGGCGATGCATATCATTTTCCAGGGATTTCGTAACATCCATTTTTTGATCTCACTCTTCATGATAGGCCTCGCTGAATACCGCGTGCGATGGCGACCAATCGCAATACGTGTCCGTTTCGACGTGGCCGAAAATCGCTTTGCAACGGCGTATGTGCGCACAGTCCCCACAAGTTTTGCCCACAGGAAGCTTCATTTTGTCCGGGTCGGATGGGTCAAAATTGAGTTCGCTCATCACCTGTACTCCCAAGACACGCCAGCTTTTACCAACTGTCGACAATGCCGAATGATGACAGAGCGGGTTATTTCCCCGCCCAGCCGCCACGGTGAGTAGAATGGAGATTCATCAACTTTCTCTCTTTCATCGCCCACCCAACCCGCCGCATCAAGTGCATTCCCCATCCCTGCCCAATCTGTGGTTTGGTCTATCAGTGAACGATGCAGCAAGTAAAACGCATCGTAGCTATCAGCCTCACCCCAATAATCCACGGTGGTCACTGTCCATTCGTCATTGCTATAGCCCCACTCCAATTCGAAAGCGTCAGCGGGGTATTGGCGAGGCATGAGAGCTATCAGCAGACGCATTGCCTCTGTGCTGAATTTCTTTTCAATGCGGGCTTTGCGATTGTCATAACGGCGCTTGCTCATATCCGGCCCTCCCTCAGCTCGACCAGATACCCGCGAACATATTTTGAAAACGCCTCTCTCCGCTCTATTTGGCCGTAGAAGAATGGCCCTTCCATGATTTTTGCTGTTTCGGCGTCCCAGGCATCGGCGAGCTTCTCAACGCCTATAGCCTCGATGCGGGTCAGTGCGGCATAGGTGGCGGGAAAGCTCAATTCCTCAGCACACGGGATTACCTCGCCGTAGATACGTTCCATTGCCTGCTCCCAGCCGTATTGCATGGCATCGTAGCGATCAGTGATACCGCGGTCTTCTAAGCCACACCCCATACTTTCAGGGTGATACTGGGGCTCGTTATCCAAGTTAGTAACGGAGTCGATGATGGCTTTCGTCGCCGCATTCTCTGCAGTTAGTGCCAGGTTATCGTCCATGAGGCTCTTTACCGTCGCCTCTACAGGATCGGTGTAACCTGATAGTGCATCGCTGGCCCATTGCTGCATACGTTCGCCTTCGGTCGCCGGGTCCATTTTTCTGATGCCTGCCAGCGTTTGAACGTGATTTGCGTTTATTGCAACAACAGCATCAAGTTGCCGCTTGAGCTGCTCGTAATCTTCAAACTTTATGTAGCTACCAGCCGTATTTACGTACATTTCTGGCGAGCCAGTAACGAAGCCGACATCAGGTTCAAAACGTGTTGGTGAATTAGTCATGACCTTGATCCTTTGTCTGGATATCGTCGCCTTCAAAGCAATCAAAAATGATGCATAAGACCCATGCGATAACGATGGCTGTGATAGCCCAAATAGCGCCGCCAGGTTCTTTTATCAGTTCCCAAAACTCAGCCATTGGTTACCTCCAACAAACGATGAACCCGGTTCAGGTGTTTGAGTAATTGCTCATCACGCCGTGCACCGGCTTTCTGTTGCTTAATGCGTTCGCGCAGATGGGTGATCGTTGGAATAACCAGCGTCTCGGTATTTGATTCAACTGCTGGCGTTCGGGGTGCAACTGGCGCTGCGCGGAAAACAGCTTTCAGCGTTGGAACATCCACCGTTTTAACCGCGGGCGCCGGTGCTGCAATTTTTTCAGGTTCAGCCCTTGCAGGCGTCACTTCAGCGCCGGGCATCATGTAACGGAATTTACCGCTGGCTGACTTGCGCACAACCTTCCCGCGACTGGTGGCCATTGCCAGGGAAGATGCAACGCGACGTGCCGTAACACCCGCAACGGCAGCGAGCTCCTCGGCCGTCATTGGTCCCTTTTCTGCGATGATATTGATCAGGTCCTCAGCTTTGATGCTTACTGGCTTAGTTTCGGTTTTCCCCACATGTCCTGAGGCATTTCCGGTCACCAGCTCCCAACAATTGCCATCTTTCTTTACCACCTCGGCCTCTTTGAGTTCCCAGAGCTGATCAATAACTTCCTGTCGTTCCATACCCAACCGCGCAGCGATTTCGATGGACGAGGCTTTACCCATCGCTTTCAGTGCATCAATGATCGTTTCCATCATGCGTTACCCCGCACAGCGGCCAGCGCCTGATCGAACATTTTGTGCAAATGGCAGAACCGCAGTTCAACTGGGTTGAAGTGCCAGAGCCTTTTATCACTGGTGGTGTTTTGAGAATTAGAACGATAATTTACCTCCCCTCGCGTAATAAAACTTTCGCTGGCACTGATCAGTGTGTAACGCGCCTTATTCCCCTGGCTTTTGACAACAATTTCAGCGTGGGGAGATCGAACCATATTCCTCAGTCGAGTGAGGATTGACATGCGAGTGAGGTCACCATCGGGATAAGCATGGTGTGCCAGCTCGTATATTTCGCTGGTACTCAGTTCCTTGCCCAAGATCAGATCGACGAATTGCCTAGTTGTAATTCTGGTTTTTTTGGTCATTGGTTTATGCTCCGGCTTATTTCTTGTCTTTGACGCTTGAACGTATCCTGGCCAACATTTCATCCCCGCGCTGACGGTATCGGCCATCGGGATCGGCCTGTTGGGAATAACCTGGGGGCGGTGGCCCTTTTATTTCAGCCCGGCGAACGGGGGGAATTGAATACCCCTGCTCAACTTTCTTGGCCCATTTTTCCAACTGGCGAACAGCCAAGTTTTTCAGCTCGACCTCAGAAAGTTTTCGGCCTACACCCTGGCGACGCATTTCAATGCAAATGTGGTACAACACGTCGCTTTTCCAATTGAAATCCTCGGAACTGTTGTACCGCCAAGCCCCGTTGCGCCATCGCCAGTATTCATCCACAACGTCAGCAGCACTGAAGCCCAAAATGCTTGGCGTTGTCTCACCGACGATTGCCACGAACTCGGCAAGGTCAGGCGGCCAATGGTGACCTGCGTTGCAACGCTCGATACAGCGCGCTGTTGCTGCACTTAGTTGGCTATTCGAGAGCTTTGAAATCATTTGGACCCAGGCCGTCGAGGGTGTGGTGCCGTTCTTCCGGAGCCACCGTTGGGAATAAATCTTCGCCATTGTCTCCCAAAGGCTCCAAGCCACATCTGGCACGTTCGGCATTCCGGGCGGCCCGGACTTGTTGTAATGGGTCGGTGGTTTGTACATTTGCATTTGAACCTCGTGATTGCTTGATGGTGTTTTGCTGCAAGAACTGAGCGAGAGAACGCTCAAATTTTTGCTCCCATTGCGATTGCTGCAGTTCGCTACGTTCGGCTTGCCAGAACACGACAAAGTCAGCCAAAGCAGCGGCGAAAATATCCGGTGGCACTTCCGGCCATTGGGTTATTGCCGGTCGCCAGTTTTGAAACATGGGGAACGGTCGATCATCAGGTAAAATCTCTCCCTCACACGCATGCGCGTTGTGTGGGGTTTTATCTTTTAGATCTTTATCTTTATCTTTATCTTTATCTGGTGTGACATTGCGTGACGCGTTGTGACGGGCTTCTTTCTCCTTGGCTAGTCGCTGCCGTTCACGCTGAGCATTTTTACGTTCTGCGGCAGACTTGGCGCCGGTTTCAGGGTTGCCAGAGTCTTCACGTTTAACCTGCCGTTTCTTCCAACCAGTGAGATCTTTCCCGTCCAAAACTCTGCCTTGCATAGCTTCTAAAATCTGCCCAATGTCACGCTCGGTCACGTCGAGCGCACTTGCTAAATCTTCGTGCGTGACATCTGCGTGACCTCGCGTGACACTCTGTGATGCGCTGACTAACAGGTGCAAATATGTCGCCTGTACTAGTGCCACAGGCTGCCCCGACAATCTGGCTATAGTTCGCCATTTGGGGTCATTCGGCATGTCGTGCCAGAGCCGCAACCATGAATTAGCCATCTGAACTACCTTTGTTTTTGCTGATGCTGCTGCACTGCTTTCACCGACGCCCCATGCGACGCCCTGGTACATGCGGACGGTCTGGCTTGCCCTTCACCCGCTTTAGCGGCTTTGCGTACGTCTTTGCGACCGCAAGGCTGCTAGCGATGGTCGCATTTGGGTATGCCAGGTAATGATTGGCGCCGTGGACTGCGGCAGAACGCGCGACTTCAACAGAAAATCCATTACTTACCAGTTGATCGCGGATCTGCGCTTCAACTTGTTCTCTTGAAAAATTAGCCATTGGTTTATGCTCCGATCGTTAAAAACAGCCGCTGAATACTGCGGCAGCGCTGGCCATAACTGCAGCCCACCGATCCGGCGGTGCCAGCCTTACCAGCGATTCAATGCCCTCGCGGATTTCTTTCTCCAGCTCACGCAACGGTGCGCCGAGTAATGCCGCTTGTTTGGCATCCGCGCATTCTTTGATGGCGTCGGCCACCAGTTCAAGCTTGGTTTTCCCCTGCTTCAATCCGTATTTTCTGGCTATCTCTATCGGCATCACGTCGGCAATTACCGGCGCCAGCTGCAGGACGTAACCGGCGTACTTCTCAGTACGGTGCGGGTTGTCCAACCAGCGGAAAATGTTCTGTCTGTTGTTACGGTCAGAATTCCCCAATTGGAGGCATTTACCGTCACGTCGAAACCATTCATCGGTGATCAACTTTGCGATAGTTTCCTGTGCCCGGCCCGGCAGCGTGCTCTGCCAATCCTCGACGGCCAGCCGCACCGCCTCGGGTTTGACGCTGGCACGGCGGCGCATGGAAGATTGATTTTCTGAACTCAGGCGCTGGCCACTCGCCCTGATAGCATTTGCAAATGACATGGTTAACCCTCAACAATCGGCCAGTCTTCCTGTGGTTGGACAGGTATTCCATCGGTTGGGTTTGGATAAAGATCCGGACGCAACTCATGGGGAGTTACGCCTGTTACTTGGAAAATGGAAAGCACCCTGTCGGAAGGCACACCATTTTTTTTCCACAGGCAAACAGCCATTCGGCTTACGCCTAATGCCTTGCCTAACGTATTTGCGTTTCCGTGTTTGCGGATTGCGTTGTTGATACCAGTCATTACGACCTCCGTATTAGTTACGGTGGAAGTAAAGCATTTATTTACCAAATGATCAAGCAAGTCAATCATTGCAGATGTAAAGCAATGATTTACAATAGAGCCTATGACTACGAACACAGAACAACCTGACCTGATAAGCAGACTCACTGAGATAAACCAAAAAGGCATATCCAAAGCTGATATGGCGCGCATTGCCGGGGTTAGTAAGCAAGCAGTAAGCGGTTGGTTTAGGACAGGTACAATTAGCAAAAAATCTGCTCTTGCTATTGCTGAAGCGGCAGGCGTTTCTGTTGCATGGTTATATGGTGAGAGTGTCGAAAAAAAGAGCGGACTCGGTGCTGATGAGATGGAGTTGCTTAGGCTCTATCGCCAGCTCCCAGAACCTGAACAAAGAAATATGATCGCCGTTTTTGGCGCTCGACTGAAAGAATTGGATGAGTATGTAGAAAAGTACGCTCGCAAAAGGATCAAGGGTGTTGAGTAGTATCGAGGCAGGCAAGAAAAGCCCCACAAATCCCCGATAAAATAATCTGAGACGTACCGAAGGCCAGAGGGCTGACATAAACCCTCTGGCCTTTAACATTTTCGGCCACACTCCAACCGCCCTCCCGAGGCGGTTTTTTTACAACCAAAAAACCTCACATAAAAATTTACTTGATCAAATAGTAAAGATATTGTTTACTTGTTCCATCAGGCAGCCGCTGCGGCGACTGTAGAAGTGAAATCAGCAGCAGGTGAAAACGTTCTGACAGCCAGGAAAGACTGGCGAGCATAAACCAATGTTCAACCAATCAGCAGAGGGGTAGCCAATGATCAGCACTACCGTTCCACACAGTGGTAAAGCAACCAACTACCGCAACAAGCGCACCGGCGCTGCATGGGTGGCACATTACGATATCCATTGCCAAGTGTATCGGTTCGAGCCTACCGGCAACCTTCGGGCGATCAAGTCGCCGTTTGAATCTCGCAGTATTCCGCCATATTTCGAACCGGCTGGCACCCACTGAAAGTGCAACACCAGGGAACGGTCGTATATTCCCGCGCGCAGATGTAGGTAATACGACGCCGGAAACGTAACCGGCAACCTAATTATTTTTAATTCAGCTTATTAATTAAGCCATGGATCCCCATTACCTAAAACCGGAGTATGACCAATGAGCAAGACTGTTATTTTTAAATTAGAGCAGGTCAGCAATAACATCGCCAAAGTAGTTTCAAACAGCGAAACTGCTGGTTACATCGCACTACCTGATAACGAACATCAAAACCAGCAACCTTTCGCCATCACCCACAATGGCAAAGATATTGGCTATGAGCATTGTGAGGTATGTGCGATCGAAGCCGTTATCCGCCGCTTTGAACGCATTCCCCTTTCGGTAGAAATCAACCTCATTACGCCTAAAGAGGTCGCCCGTTCTGTAAGCATCAACGTGGTATCCATTCACTGATTGCTGTGTGTGGTCTTCCCCCGCCGTCGTTGGCGGGGCTTTTTGAAGCTATTGAAATACGTCCTGCGTTTCCTATCTGGGGGCGTAAATTCGCAGGGCGTATTTCAATATCAACCTGATGATCAATGGAGAGTAGATATATGGCTATCGACATTACCATAAAAGTAGAAAGCATTGGCTCAATTGAAAAAACCGGATTTCGCTCAAATTTAGAAGTAGAACTTAACTCCGCTGAATTAACAGAGGCTGTTGATGCGAAAGCCATTGTCGGTGAATACGACAAAGACGAATTGCTTGAAGCAATTGGTGAAGAGTATATCCAGGAATGGTTAGAGGAACAGGGATTCACAGTTACCAATGGTGACCAATTATGATGTTTTCACCATCTGCTGCAATCGATGCACAAAAGAAGTATTGCGCTGAAAATCGCCTACCTTTATTTGCACCTCGTGACGGCATTTGCAATCGCTGCACAAATAATATTTACCGGCAAAAAGTTTCACATGGGTACAAAACGGGCATCTCAGTTGAAGCCGCTGGCACTACGCATGTTCTCGACTGCCCGCATTGCAGCCTCAGTTACTGCAATTAGAAGTAAAAGGCCCGCCAAGGCGGGCCAGTGCCGGTTTAACGTCCCGGCGACGGGTTACCGGGGAACCACCCCCAGCAACCGGAGCATAAACCAATGACCACTATCGCAGTCAATGATCGACTGCATTCTACCTAAATTCAGGAGAACTGCATAATGCAAAATGTTGCCGCCTATCTATACCGGGCAAAACAAAAGTCAGGTAAGCCTCATCTCTATGTTCATTTCGAAGCAAAGTCAGACGACCATGCCGAAACGAAGCGTGATTATCTTTTTATGGAAGCTGGGTATTCCAAAGCCGATTATTTTACCCCACTACGCATTAACTTCCCTGTTGTTGACGGTCTGCCAGTAGATGGCGCATTCAGTGAGTCATTCTGGTTATCTTGGGCACTTGAAGGAGATTCTGGGCGTACTTGTTTTCCGCGCGACAAAGTTGATCCTTCTGTCGCGATCCCTAAGCTTTACCCCTACATGCTCAAGGCCGACACGGATACACCGGCAAAAACACCTGAGCCGCCAGCCAAGGAAGAAACCACATTTTCCGCAATAGACCTCGACAAGCATACTGTGATTGCCGCCGCATGGCTGTTTGGCCGTGACTGCATGAAAATGACAGGGGAGCAGTTGAAAGCAGCAACCAGGCTTATGATGGATGACTCGCAGCGTTACCCGCAAAACGTCATCATGGCCCTCTCCAATCTTAAGGGGTTCGATTACGTTTACCCGGACATGCCGATAGTGGCCATTGCAGCCATAAAGACTATCTGGCCACCATTCGATAAAGCGCCAGAACTGGGTAAACTTAGTCAGTTCGCAACCGAATACCTGAATGCGAAAGTAGATGATCGCCAGTCTGTCATTTCCAAGTGGCAGACGTCGCCCAGCGCCGCAAATAACTCACAAGTAGAATTGCCGCGCACGTCGTCCGGCGCACTGGCCGGCACAGGCAAGAATCCAGTCTACGGCACGCCAATAGCGTCCTTTAGCGAACTTGAAACAGTCACCTACCTTGCGCACTACCCATCCGATTTTGATATCAGCAGGCCGCCAATCGGCATTGTTAATGCAGTAAAAGAGATGAAAACGCGCAAAGAAAAGTCCCCATTAGCATGGTATGGACAGTTGTCCGAAACCCCCGGCATTCTGGACTTTTCCCGTGAGGCCGTTGGTACGCTTATCCGCAATGCGCCGGAAACCCTCCACCTAACACCTGGCCCACTACGCGACTATATCAATGCGAACCTGATCGAGATTGACGCCAAAACAGCGAAGGTAAAAAACCATGCTCAAACCCAATCGCTGCCGCAGGGCGAGGCAGACTCACTGGTTGATGAACAGCTTGCGAATGAAACGCTGGCAGGCGCAGCAACAAGTGCTGGCAGCGCGTCGCTGGCGGGCGAACTGACAGCAAGTAATGCCTCAAATGATGGCGAAAAAGAAGAGGTGGACGCCGCTAAGGATCTTGACCCAACAACTCGCAGCGCGTGGCTGCGGCGTGAAATCATGACAGCCCTTGACGGCAAAACGTCAGTGATGAGCGTGGATGATGTCAAAGAGTTGATGGTAAACGTGGGCGATCTTAACCACGTATACCTTGCCAGGCTGTTAACAAAAGAAATAGAGCCCTGCGATCCTTTCAAGCAGTTGGCCAAGGACGATATTTATCACCTCACCTGCGATGTGCTTGAGGGTTGGGCCGACGATAAAGAAGAACGCTGCCAACTTATCGATGAACGCGTTGAGTTCTGTCTGAAAGAAGCGCGCCAAACGTTGGAACAGGCAGACGTCGCTGGTCAGCATAAAAACGCTGAACTGGCGCGCCATGATGCCTCAAATGGGGGAGAAAAAACGGAAGTCGCCCAGCAGCAGCCTGCTGGCGAATTGCACGCCATGGGCAGCGGCAAGTTTGATGTATCTGAATTGTTCGCGACATCACCACTGGCCAACGTTGATAACGCAGCATCAACCGATTTGCGGGAAAATGAGGATCTGACAACCAAGGATGTTCGGGAATTCCTGGATTCGTCAACCAAACCAGCAGATTTGTCAGGCGAATGCGCGCCAGCCGCACAGGAAGTACCTGTCGCCACGGCACCAGCATATTTCGAACCTGGCCGGTACCACGATATCCCGAACGACGTTTACCACGCTGCTAACGGTATCAGCAGCACTATGCTGAAAGATGCCCGCGTTTCATTGATGTATTTCAACGCTCGTCACGTCGCAAAAACCATCAAGAAAGTGCACTCAAAAGTTCTCGACTTGGGCAACCTGGTGCACACCATGGCGCTGGAGCCTGAAAAGCTGGAACAAGAATTCAGCATCGAACCAATTATCCCCAAAGGTGCGTTTACCACCACCGCATCGATGCGCGAATTTATCGATAAGCACAATGCCAGTCTGCCAAAAATGACAGATTCTGACACGCTGCGCTCGATCATTGATGCACATAACGCCACGCTGCAGACACCTTATGCCTTGGGCGGAAATGCTGACGAAATCGGGCAGTTCTATACCCTGCTACCGGCCGAGTTTCAGCGGATTGGGGAGGATCAAAAGCCAACTGCAACAGCGATGAAAGCTTGCATCAAGGAATACAACGCCACGCTGCGGACTCCACTGAAAACAAGCGGCGGCCGCGAAGCATTGCTTGAACAATTGGCAATCATCGATCCTGAATTCGTAAAACTTGAACTGGCCATTCCTTCCCCGCTAGCGGTCAGCGGCAGCAAAGAGGATATGGCCGCCCGCATTAAGACAATTTTACCGAACGCTGTTTTTGCCGACGAACTAATCGAGCAGTGGCGCAACACTGACGACGATCGCGTACTCGTGACCCAGCAGCAAATGCAGGAGGCCAAGGCCATTCAACACGCCTTATTCAACCATCCATCATCCGGGCCAATGCTGCAACACTCTCAGCGCACCGTTGAAGCCAGCTATTTCGGGTATGACGAGGATACCGGTATGGAGATCCGCGTGCGCCCTGACCTTGAAATTGACCTTGATGGCGTCCGCATTGGGTTTGACCTTAAGACTATCAGCATGTGGAGTGTCAAGCAGGGAGCCGTTAGAGCGAGGCTGCACAGAGAAATCATTGAACGCGACTACCACCTTAGCGCAGCGATGTATTCCGATGTCGCGGCTTTCGATCAGTTCTTTTGGATTTTCGTGAACAAGGACGAGGGCTACAACTGGGTGGCGATCGTTGAAGCATCACCCGACCTGCTAGAACTTGGCCGCCTTGAGTACAAAGAGGTGTTGCGCGACATCAAACAAGCGTACGACACCAACATATGGCCAGCGCCGATCACTGAAGAAATTGTGGACGACCTGAACGATTTTGACCGCCGCCGCCTTGAAGCGCTGCGCGTAGCTTAAGGAGCATGCCAATGACCAACCAACTCGCATTGATTCAGAAAGATTTAGCAGCAGAGCTAGCACCGGCCAAGGAAATTTTGCCGAGCCATGTCAGCTTTGAAAAATTCACCACCGCCGCGGCGGTGGCACTAGCCAACAATAGCGATTTATTGGGTGCCGACCGCCAAAGCGTTATTAATGCCCTTTCATCTTGTGCAAAAGACGGCTTGATCCCTGATAACCGTGAAGCCGCGCTAATCGTGTACAAGACGAAAAACGCTAACGGCCAATGGATACCTAAAGCGCAGTACCTGCCGATGATCGACGGCGTGATGAAACGGGCTCGCCAGTCCGGCGAAGTCTCAGTGATCGCCACACGAGCCTGGTACAAGAACGATCAATTCCGCGTCTGGATGGACGAAAACGGTGAGCACATTTTTTACGAGCCGAACCTACTGGATCGCGGCGAACTTGTCGGCGCGTTCGCCTATGCCAAGATGAAATCCGGCGAGCTGCAATTTGAAGTGATGAATTTGGATGATATTGAAAAGGTCCGCGCAGCCAGCAAAAACAGCGACAAAGGGCCATGGGTCGACTGGTATGAGTCAATGGCGCGAAAATCGGTGATGCACCGCCTCTGCCGCCGCCTGCCGAACAACTCCGAGATGATGGAAATGCTCGAACGCGGGCAAGAAATGGTTTGGCAGAAAGAAAAAGACGTCACTCCGGATACACGCGTAACCGCCGGACAGTTGATTGGGGCGGCAGATAAGGCACCAGAGCCTATTACTGAAAATTCAGCACCTGAAAAGATTGCTAATGACATTCGCGGCAGCATCGACAAGATAACTACCCCGGCACAGGCAACTGACCTTCGCGCATCGGTTGAAGAATTGAAAGCACAGTTGGGGATCACTCTCTACACCGAGCTGAAAAACAAAATCGTGAGGCAGCACCACCGTCTGAACGCGATTGCAGCCCTGGGTGCGTCGATCGATACGGCTGGCAAGAACGGCGGCACAACGAACCAGGAGCGCGCCGAACTGGGAGCACTGTTGCATCGCTCCGAGCGCTTTCTTAGCGCTGATGAGGTTCAGCGCTATCAACAGGCGATCGATGACCTGTCGCCGTCGCAGGAGGCGGCATGCTGACGCTCATTGGCTTTGTCCTGCTGGTCAGCCCATGCGGCCAGGATGCATGCGACGCGCTGCCAGTATCCGAGCGGGTGTACTCGATCAAAGCTGAATGCGAGCAGGTGAAAGAAGCAATCCAGTTTCGTCGGCCACACGCCGTATTGTTTTGCAGCGAAGTATATAGATCTGAAAATTGATTTTTGAAAATCAAAACACAACCCTGACCACGATTAATATCGTGGTCGGTTGTGTGTAGGAGCATAACCAATGGCACGCACTCAAATATTAATGGAGTGGGCAATAGATGAGTTTGGGAAAGAAAATTGCCCTAGTTATTCAACGCTTCTTTTGTATGCAAAAAATAAAATGATATACCCGCCTCCTCAAAAAGCTGGGCGCTATTGGCGCGTAGAGAAAGGGGCAAGATTTACCGGGTTAGTCTGCCAGCCAGAGATAAAAAAAAGCGACGACCCCCGCCTATTGAGGATTTTATCTGATGGCAAGACCACGTAAATACAACGTCGATGTTCCTGGTCTTTCCTGCTATACGGACGCCAGAACAAAAAAAGTGTACTGGCGTTACAAACACCCTATTACTAAAAAATTTCATGGGTTAGGTGATAACGAAGAAGAGGCAGCAGCAATAGCAAAAGACGCCAACACCAGGTTATCCGAGCAGTTGCTGCGTAACACACTCGCCGTTCGTGACAAGTTGAGCCGCGCCGTTGGCGGCAGTATAAGCGTTTCAACGTGGCTCGATCGTTACCTTAAAATCCAAGAAGAGAGGATGCAGGCAAACGAAATCACAAAAAATACCGTTAAGCAGAAGCTTGCCCCAGTCAAAGCAATGCGGGCAGCATTGGCAACAAAACCGATCCGGGAAGTTGATACACGAGATATTGCTGACATTCTGGACGATTACAAAAATCGGGGCCATTCAAGAATGGCTCAGGTAGTACGCACGACACTGATCGATGTATTCAAGGAGGCTCAGCACGCTGGCGAAGTCCCGCCAGGCTACAACCCTGCAGAAGCCACAAAGAACCCATATAACAGGATAGATCGGGAACGGATGATCCTAGAGGAGTTCAACGCAATGCTAGCAGTGATCGCGCCACCATTTGAGTACATGAAAAACGCAATGCTGCTGGCCCTCGTTACTGGGCAGCGTGAGGGTGACATCAGCAAGATGCAGTTTTCCGACATCTGGGATGATCATTTGCACGTTGAGCAGATAAAAACCGGCGCGAAGGTGGCGATCCCGCTATCTCTCCACTGCACCGCCATTGGCATGACGCTGGGGCAGGTGATCGCGCAATGCCGCGATAATATCGTCAGCCCGCATCTGGTTCACTACACACACAATACGGCGATGGCTCGCCGTGGTGGAATGGTCACGGCCAATACAATAAGTAGCAGCTTCAAAAAAATACGGGATCTGTCTGGCTTGGTTTGGGATAAGGGCACCCCACCCAGTTTTCACGAAATCCGCTCGCTTGCGGAACGTCTGTACAGGGAACAAAAAGTGAATACCAAGGATTTGTTGGGGCATAAATCCCAACGTCAAACCGACCGTTACAATGATGATCGAGGGAAGGAATGGAGGGTTGTGAATATTTAAGCTGTAGTCTAAAAATCAAAACAATAAAAATTTTGCCAGGGATGGCAGATTCCAAGTTGCAAAAAACAAAGCTGCATAAACTAATACCATGATACCAAATGAAATATAAAGAGTGGTTTTTCTGGTATTTATAGGTTTGAGAAAGTTAGCGCCATTCTCTTCCCTAGATGTGTAACGCTGAAGAACCTTAAGCCAACGCTCGCTCTCTCTTGAGCTTAAAACAGAATCCCTCCAATGCGCGGATATTTGAAGAACACAAGACAAGAGCAAATATCCCGCTAGAAACTTCACTAGAATGGCGAGTTCATGGCTATCAAGTAACTCCAGTAAATTTTTTTTATCAAACTTACTCAAAAATGAAAAACCAACAAAGGCAAGGATGCCTAGAATATCCCTCGTTATATTAGATATTAAATCTCTAACTTTTGAAGCATACATGTCAGCCTGAGAGCGCATATCTTTTAATAACTCTCTCATTTCTTTATGATATGCATCTTTTCTATCAAGGATTACAAATGCATAGCTATCCTGCGCTTGTTGCAATGCTTCATCAATGTTGACAAAAACCCCTTTAAAGACGGATTGCTCTATCTCAATATTTAATGAAAGCACATCCATAATTAATTGCAAGCGAGTTTCCGCTCGTTCTTTATAAGTCCAAACTACAGTCTTAACAAGTCTCTTTTGAAGCTCAACGCAGTCCACATCAATTAACTTATCTAAAACTTTAGTAACTAATTTTGTACCTTTGAATGAAACAGCATAGTAATCATCAAATTTCTTTAATTCGAATGCCATACATGCAATAAGGTTTCTTACACTCAATGCAATAAAAGCTTTTGCCAACGTGCTTTGTATGTCTCCCCAAGTCATCAGGTAGGTATTTGGTCTTATTTTCAAAAGAACATCAGAAGAAACCTTCACCAATTCAGAAACCTGAGTTGAGTTGGGTAGTGTAGGAGTATCCTCTTGGCCTTCTTCTTTTTTATAGTCTTTAACTGGAATTACACTTATACAATTCCCACCAAAAGGCTGATCAAGCCCAAATACCCAAATAAAAGTTTTTTCGTTGAAACGTGGTTCTAGATCACTAATTGGAGCTGCGAAGGGGTCTATTTCCTTAACCCATTCTAAAGCTCGTTGCTCAGACATAAATAAAATATTCTTTGAATCAAGCTCACCCTCAATTTTCAACTTTTCGGCAAGTAGGTTTTTACTAATCAATATTGACCAAGAACTATCCAATACACCGACGAAATCCAAAACTTCATCTGGATCTACAGATGAACCATTGACCGTCATAGTGGGACAGGACATTCCAAGCTCAGTACTAAGCCGCCCAAGCTCCTCACATAACTGAGCGATTTTGTCTGTAACGCTCTCCCCCTTCAAAGTTAAGCGATAGCTTTCTTCTGTTACAACATTGGAATGTTGAACTAGTTCGTTGATTTGTTTGATCATACCTACAATGCTATTCATGCTATTTCACCTTCGTTTCCACCCTATTAGTTTCAATGGTAATTATTTCCTTCCCATTGTCCAACTTCCGGCGCTGTATGCCGGCAGCTGCCGCATCACCTTCAAATGTAATTATTACACCTTCTGATGTCTCGTAGATTTGTTTTTTCTCTCTTCTACTTATTGACTCAGGTTTTGATGCGAACCGTTGGCCAGCAACGCCCGCGCTAGCCAACTTTTCATACAGCTCATTTGATAGAGTTTCATTAATTTTAGCATCATCATGTCTTACAACAGCAGCGATAAATGCTTCAGTATCAAAATGTTCATGCGCAGTGAAGAAACTAAAGGAGCGGCCAATCATAGTGTTGGCATCTTCACCTTCAGGGAGCAACTCAGCAGGCACTTGCCGAGCCCAAGCCCTAACTGCTCTATGGGCTTCCTTCGTAAGCACTGAAGCTGTTTGCCTCTCAGTAACGCCGAGGAAAGATCTAAAATAATCAGTTAACGTGGGGCTAACCCGATCATAGGCTAGCACATTCCATTTATGGGTACCTGACAGATCAATCAAGGCGCTTTTTTGCACTGACTGCTTACTCTCACTAAGAGCATTGGGAACCTCATTGATCACAGCAATTCTCTTTCCATCCTCCTCAACATACGAGTACGTTAGCGTCGCACTTTTATCGAGTTTAACGAGAAATAGAAGTTTTTTATAATCATTGGGGCTACTGAGATACGACACTACAGATACAACAAAGAGGCCATCTGAAGACGATCCCACATGTAACTTAGCAAAACTACGTGTTATATCACGTGAAATTTCTACAAACTTGGTAGCATCTTTCGTTAAATTATCACATTTGCTTGCCAAGCTATCAACATCATCAACAAATAAAAATTGGCTACCTTTTGCGCACTCTTTAAGTCTGCTTAGAAAAAATTCCTCTTGAGCTTTAGCAAGTTTTACTGAATCCAAAAAAATAGTTTTTTCATCATCTCCATCAGTCTGGATGATATGGAAGATAAAATCGTTAATTTTTAATGACTCAATTTGCGCTTTACTGAGCACTGATTCAATTGCTTTCGCCATCTTTATATTCCCTGTTCTAATGATTCCGTAAAACTATCACACTACTTATGTGTTTAGTATTAATGCAATCACGTTTTTACTAGAAATAATTGATAGCGAAAAGAGCTCACATTTCGTACAGTTTTGCAGAAGAGTTTTGCAGGGGTTTTGCAGAAGAATTTTTGGAGGGGGAAAAACAGACGGGAGCCATAAGCTCCCGTTATCATTTAACGCTAAATCACAATTACATGTGTTTAACGATGGCGTCGCCAAACTCTGAACATTTCAGCAGCTTAGCGCCTTCCATCAGACGTTCGAAATCGTAAGTCACGGTCTTGGCAGCGATAGCGCCTTCCATGCCCTTAACGATCAGGTCAGCAGCTTCGAACCAGCCCATATGACGCAGCATCATCTCAGCGGACAGGATGATGGAACCTGGGTTCACTTTGTCCTGGCCAGCATACTTAGGCGCAGTACCGTGGGTGGCTTCAAACAGCGCACAATCGGAACCGATGTTGGCACCAGGGGCGATACCGATACCACCAACCTGAGCGGCCAGGGCGTCGGAGATGTAGTCACCGTTCAGGTTCATACAGGCGATCACGTCGTATTCTGCCGGGCGCAGCAGGATTTGCTGCAGGAAGGCGTCGGCGATCACGTCTTTAACCACGATCTCTTTACCGGTGTTCGGGTTCTTGATTTTCAGCCATGGGCCGCCGTCGATCAATTCACCACCGAACTCTTCACGTGCCAGTTCGTAGCCCCAATCCTTGAAGGCACCTTCGGTGAACTTCATGATGTTGCCTTTGTGAACCAGCGTCACTGAATCACGATCGTTGGTGATAGCATATTCGATAGCCGCACGAACCAGGCGCTTGGTGCCTTCTTCGGAACAAGGCTTAACGCCAATACCGCACTGCTCTGGGAAACGGATCTTCTTCACGCCCATTTCGTCGCGCAGGAACTTGATCACTTTGTCCGCTTCTGCAGAACCCGCTTTCCATTCAATACCGGCGTAGATGTCTTCGGCGTTTTCACGGAAGATCACCATATCGGTCAGCTCTGGCTGCTTAACCGGGCTTGGTGTGCCCTGATAATAACGCACCGGGCGCAGACACACGTACAGATCGAGCTGCTGGCGTAGTGCCACGTTCAGAGAACGAATACCGCCACCCACTGGCGTAGTCAGTGGGCCTTTGATCGCTACGCGGTAGTCACGAATAAGTTCCAGTGTTTCTTCCGGCAGCCACACGTCTTTCCCGTAAACGTGGGTGGATTTTTCACCGGTATAGATTTCCATCCAGGAGATTTTACGTTCGCCGTGGTAGGCCTTTTTAACCGCTGCATCCACCACGTGGATCATGGCAGGAGTCACGTCAACGCCAATACCGTCACCTTCGATGAACGGGATGATAGGGTTATGCGGAACAACCAGTTTACCCTGGGCATCAACCGTAATCTTTTTACCTTCTGCCGGAACAACTACTTTGCTTTCCATCAACCTCTCCTTTCTGTCTTCAAGCGCAATTTTTGTTAATGCTTTGTAAGATGCGTGTCAATACTACTTGAATATTCAGCTCGCGCCAATCCGAAACGGATTAGGCTATAATGCGCTTATCATTCGAAATCGCAAAGACCATGACTAAATTCTCTGTTAAAAATCACCAAGTTAAACGATTCAGCCGCAGTAAACCCGCAGCACGCCAGAAATCCCAGGCGCCGCGGCGAGTGGTCATCTTCAACAAACCCTTTGATGTGTTACCACAGTTTACCGACGAAGCAGGCCGCGTCACTCTGAAAAAATTCATTCCTTTCAGCGATGTTTATGCCGCAGGAAGGCTCGATCGCGACAGCGAAGGCTTACTGGTGCTGACCAACGACGGCAAGCTACAAGCACAGCTAACCCAGCCCGGCAAACGCACCGGTAAGATTTATTATGTGCAGGTGGAAGGCGAACCCCAGGAGAGCGATCTGGCCGCATTGCGCCTTGGCGTGACGCTGAACGATGGGCCAACCCTGCCCGCCGGAGCGGAACGGGTTGAAGAGCCAGAATGGTTATGGCCGCGCAATCCACCGATCCGCGAACGCAAGACCATCCCCACCAGTTGGCTGAAAATCACGCTCTACGAGGGCCGAAACCGCCAGGTGCGTCGCATGACGGCACATATCGGCTTCCCTACCCTGCGCCTGATTCGTTACAGTATGGGCAATCTTTCTCTGGGGGGCTTGCAACCTGGGGAATGGCAGACCGTCGATTCACTATAAGGAACCGCCATGTTTAAGCCGCACGTCACCGTTGCCTGCGTGATTCATGCCGCCGGTAAATTTTTGGTGGTCGAAGAAACCATCAACGGTAAAGCCCTGTGGAATCAACCAGCCGGCCATCTCGAAGCGGATGAAACGCTGGTCCAGGCCGCCGAGCGCGAACTGTGGGAAGAAACCGGCATCCGTGCCAAGCCGCAGTCTTTTCTGCGGATGCATCAGTGGATCGCGCCAGACCGCACGCCGTTTCTGCGCTTCTGCTTTGTGATTGAGCTGGAGCAGCCGCTGCCCACCGAGCCGCAAGACGATGATATAGACTGCTGCCTGTGGCTGACCGCCGAGCAGATCCTGGAGGCTGAAAACCTGCGTTCACCGCTGGTGGCCGAGACGATCCGTTGTTATCAGCAGCCGGAACGCTACCCGTTGTCGCTGGTTGCCAGCTTTAACTGGCCGCTTTAACGGCAAATAAGGGCCGTGCGCGCAGGCGGCCAACGTGGTAAAATCCTGCGCTTGTTTTTTATCGCACAGTACGTGTTCAAGTTCGTGAGATCCCCATGTCAGACAACAGCCAGAAAAAAGTGATCGTCGGAATGTCCGGCGGCGTCGACTCTTCCGTTACCGCCTATCTGTTACAACAACAGGGCTATCAGGTCGCTGGGTTGTTCATGAAGAACTGGGAAGAAGACGACGACGAGGAATACTGCTCGGCCGCCACCGATTTGGCCGATGCACAAGCCGTCTGCGACAAGCTGGGCATCGAGCTGCATACGGTGAACTTCGCGGCGGAGTACTGGGACAACGTGTTCGAGCTGTTCCTTGAAGAGTACAAGGCGGGCCGTACCCCTAACCCGGATATCCTGTGCAATAAAGAAATCAAATTCAAAGCGTTCCTGGAGTTTGCGGCTGAAGATCTGGGGGCGGATTTTATCGCTACCGGTCACTATGTCCGCCGCCAGGACGTGGACGGCAAAAGCCGCCTGTTGCGCGGCGTCGACGGTAACAAAGACCAGAGCTATTTCCTGTATACCCTGAGCCACGAGCAGGTCGCGCAAAGCCTGTTCCCGGTCGGTGAGTTGGAAAAGCCAGAGGTCCGCCGCATTGCGGAGCAACTGGAACTGGTTACCGCCAAGAAAAAAGACTCTACCGGCATCTGCTTTATCGGCGAACGTAAATTCCGCGACTTCCTGGGCCGCTATCTGCCAGCACAACCTGGCCCGATTGTTAGCGTCGACGGCCAAACCATCGGCGAGCACCAGGGCTTGATGTACCACACCCTCGGCCAACGCAAAGGCTTGGGCATAGGCGGTATGAAAGACAGCAGCGAAGATCCGTGGTACGTAGTGGATAAAGACGTCGCCAACAATATTCTGGTGGTCGCTCAAGGCCACGAACATCCGCGCCTGATGTCTATCGGCCTGATCGCCCAGCAGTTGCATTGGGTGGATCGCCTGCCGTTGACACAACCTCTGCGCTGTACGGTTAAAACCCGTTATCGCCAGCAGGATATTCCCTGCACCGTGACGCCGCTAGACGCCGAGCGCATCGAAGTTCGCTTCGACGAGCCGGTCGCAGCCGTCACCCCAGGCCAGTCCGCCGTGTTCTATCAGGGCGATATCTGCCTGGGCGGCGGCATTATTGAACAGCGTATACAGGAGTAACCGTGGCGAAGAATTATTACGACATCACGCTGGCCATGGCCGGGATTAGCCAAGCGGCCCGTCTGGTACAGCAGTTGGCGCACGAAGGGCAAATGGATGGCGAAGCCTTCCATACCTCACTCAACAGCCTGTTGCAGATGGATCCCCCTTCTACCCTGGCGGTGTTCGGCGGCGAAGAGCGTAACCTGAAGATGGGGCTGGAAACCTTGATTGGCGTACTCAACGCCAATAACAAAGGCCCGGCCGCCGAGCTGACCCGCTACACCATCAGCCTGATGGTGCTGGAGCGCAAGCTGAACGCCAACAAAACGGCGATGAATACGCTCGGCGAGCGGTTGAGCCAGTTGGAGCGTCAGTTGGCGCATTATGAACTGGGTTCAGATACCATCATCAGCGCCCTGGCCGGTATCTATGTCGATGTTGTGGCACCATTGGGGCCGCGCATCCAGGTAACAGGTTCACCCGCCATCCTGCAAAATCCGCAGGTGCAGGCCAAGGTTCGTGCCACCCTGCTCGCCGGTATCCGTGCCGCCGTGCTGTGGCAGCAGGTTGGCGGTAGCCGCCTGCAGTTAATGTTTTCCCGTAATCGTCTGCTCAAGCAGGCGCAAAATATCGTTGCTCATTGTTAAACTTCCCAGGAGTTGCTACCGATGGAATTATCCTCACTGACCGCCGTTTCCCCCATTGATGGACGCTACGGTGATAAAGTCAGCGCACTGCGCACCATTTTCAGCGAGTATGGCTTGCTGAAATTCCGCGTGCAGGTTGAAGTACGTTGGCTGCAAAAACTGGCCGCTTGCGCAGAGATCAAAGAAGTTCCCGCTTTTGACGCCGACGCAAACGCTTACCTTGATAAGATCGTCGCAGAATTCAGTGAAGAAGACGCCCAGCGCATCAAGACCATCGAGCGCACCACCAACCACGACGTTAAAGCGGTGGAATACTTCCTGAAAGAAAAAGTGGAATCAGTACCTGCTCTGCACGCCGTGTCTGAGTTTATCCACTTCGCCTGTACTTCTGAAGACATCAACAACCTGTCCCATGCGTTGATGCTGCACACTGCGCGTCAGGATGTGGTGTTGCCGCACTGGCGCAAAATCATCGAATCCATCAAAGGGCTGGCGCTGGAATATCGTGATATTCCGCTGCTGTCACGTACCCATGGCCAACCCGCTACCCCGTCTACCGTGGGTAAAGAGTTTGCCAACGTGTCCTACCGGATGGAGCGTCAATATCGCCAGTTAGAGCGCGTTGAGATCCTCGGTAAAATCAACGGCGCAGTAGGTAACTACAATGCCCACATCGTGGCCTATCCGGAAGTGGACTGGCACCGTTTCAGCGAAGAGTTTGTCACCTCGCTGGGAGTGACCTGGAACCCGTACACCACGCAGATCGAGCCGCATGACTATATCGCCGAGTTGTTCGACTGCGTGGCACGTTTCAACACCATCCTGATCGACTTCGACCGTGATATCTGGGGTTACATCGCCCTGAACCACTTCAAGCAAAAAACCATTGCCGGTGAGATCGGTTCTTCCACCATGCCGCACAAGGTTAACCCGATCGACTTCGAGAACTCCGAAGGCAACCTGGGCCTGGCTAACGCGGTACTGGGCCATCTGGCTAGCAAACTGCCGGTTTCCCGCTGGCAGCGTGACCTGACGGACTCCACCGTGCTGCGTAACCTGGGCGTGGGCCTGGGCTATGCGCTGATTGCCTATCAGGCCACCATGAAAGGCATCAGCAAGCTGGAAGTGAACCGCGCACACCTGCTGGACGAACTGGATCACAACTGGGAAGTGCTGGCCGAGCCGATCCAGACCGTGATGCGCCGTTACGGTATCGAAAAGCCGTACGAGAAGCTGAAAGAGCTGACCCGTGGCAAGCGCGTAGATGCAGCCGGTATGCAAACCTTTATCGATAGCCTGGAACTGCCGGAAGACGAGAAAACCCGCCTGAAAGCCATGACGCCAGCTAACTACATTGGCCGCGCCACCACCATGGTTGACGAGCTGAAGTAAGCGCCTTCCCTTGCAGCTTGAGAGGCTCTTTAGTTACCCGCCCAAGGGCGGGTTAACTTTAACCGAGCTGAATCTGCCCCCCTATGAAATAACAAGCCCTGCCGTTTATAGTGAGCTATCTGTGAAACGCCGCCCTTTATGGTAGAAAACTCGATCGTGCTCACCGATGGGTCTTAGTACACGGCAGGGAACGCCCGCAGCGACCACGTCTGCAGGCACATCCTTGGTCACCACGCTCCCTGCACCAATAACGCTGTTACGACCGATGGTAATACCAGGGTTAATGATGACCCCACTACCAATCCAGACATTATCTTCAATGGTGACGGGCAAAGAAAACTGCTGGCTGGTAATACGCACCGCAGGATCCACTGGGTGCCCCGTGGTAGATATCGTGACATTCGGCGCAATCATCACGTTGTCGCCAATCAGCACCTTACCGTCATCCACCACTACCAGATTAAAGTTGGCGTAAAAGTTTTCACCAATAGCGATCTGGCTACCATAAGCAACATGCAGTGGCGGCTCAATCCAAACGTTCTTGCCGACGCTCCCCATCAGTTGACGGATCAGCGCTTCACGTTTTTTTTGCTCTGAAGGCCGCGTATGATTAAAGTCATAAACCAATTCTTTTCCGCGCAGGCGCTCTTCTGCCATACCTTCATCCATATCAGTGTATAAACACCCACTGGCTAACTTTTCCCGTTGCGTCATCATCGTATTATCCTTGTCGTTGACTATGCCATATTCCTTACGGCTTCTGGTTCAGGTTTAAACGCTGACAGCGGCCCACGTCCCGACAAAGTGAAGACTGATATCAGAGTAAACGATAGCGCAATAAGCCCCAGAATAAGGTAGGTTCCGTGGAAACCGACTTTTTCATACATATTCCCGGCAAAGACCGACATGAACATAATCGCTAATTGTTTAAAGAAACAGAAACAAACCAGATAAATAGTGGCAGAGAAGCGCACCTCAAATACCGAAGTGATATATTTAAAACAGCCAACGATCAGGAACGGAATTTCAAACATATGCAAGGTTTTCAGAATAACCACTTCTACCGGTGTAGACGCAAATGAAGATCCGATAATACGTATCGACATGATGAGCCCCGCGAGCAACAGCGCATTCTTCCCACCGATGCGGTTAACAATGAGCGGGGCAAAGAACATGATTGACGCATTCAGTAACTCTCCCATGGTGGTGACATAACCAAAAACACGCGTACCTTGTTCGCTTGATGAGAAGAACGAGGTGAAGAAGTTGGCGAATTGCTGATCAAACACATCATAGG
Organism: Serratia sp. JSRIV006; assembly: GCF_019968685.1. NCBI lineage: Bacteria > Pseudomonadati > Pseudomonadota > Gammaproteobacteria > Enterobacterales > Yersiniaceae > Serratia > Serratia sp. JSRIV006. Next base: position 2,464,084 of record NZ_CP074137.1, on the reverse strand, counting down.
TACAGGAAACGCCCACCACATACAGGGCTAAAAACCAAAGTTTAGAGTCTTTCAGTAATTCGAACGCCAAGCGCAAATTAAACGGCTTACTGTTAGCCCCCAATTTGTCAGCAACCTGGGCGGTACTGCCTGCCTCAGGTTTAGCGATAAGTAACAGGATCGCCAGTATCACGGCACAGCCAGAACCGAGCCAGAATACAAACTCGTTGTTGATGGTGAACATAATGCCGACCACCGAGGCACACAAAGCCCAGCCCACACAGCCAAATAAGCGTGCTCGGCCAAATTCAAACGAGCTGCGGCGGCTTACCTTCTCAATATACGCCTCAATGGCTGGCGCACCCCCGTTATAAATAAAACCAAGGTAAATCCCGCCAGCAATGGAACCCAAGACAATATTAGTGCGTAATAGCGGGCCGAAAACATAGATAAAGAACGGTGCGAATAATATCAGCATCCCCGTGATTATCCACAGCAAGTGTTTTCTTAACCCCAGTTTATCTGACAGCAGGCCAAATATCGGCTGAAACAGTAATGAGAAGAAGGATATGCTGGCAAAGATAATGCCGGTATCGCTTTTACTGACCTGATTGATGTCATGCAACCAGATAGGGAAGAATGGGAAGTAGGCCCCCATGATGAAGAAATAGAAGAAGAAAAACAGCCCAAACATCCAGAAGTTGGTATTTTTTAAATAGTACATGCGAACTCCTTGTGCAAAACCCAAGCGCGTTTGAGTCCATACTCAGGTACGCGATATTATTTATATATTCATCAGGTAGGATGATGGATGTTTTTCTGTATTATAAAAAGTCAGGTTGCAGGGATGAGCTAAACCCACTACCCCAGTCACATAGATAACCCTGTGACTGGAGTAAACAAGTGCGACCAAGAATCCATCCCATGATAAATAAGTATTATTCACCGTACTGCCAAACCAGCTTATAGTTATAGTGCTCAGCATCCAGGATAAAATCCGGGCTCACACTCGGGCTCCATGAATCATCGCCGCCGACCCCCATGTGGAAACCATCTATATTGACCCAAACCCCCTGCTCCGGGCGCAACAAATGGTTATGCGAGGTATCCGCTAATTGTTGCTGACTATATTGGCTGAGGCCAAAGTGGAAATCCCCCTGCCACCGCCAACGACCAAATTTCAGTTGGCGAGTATTGCAACGCAATCCATTCTCCGTAGGGAAAATGTATGGCGTCTGTAGCTCAGAAAGCGGTAACGTCCACCGCCCAAGCTGAGCGGAAAGCTGGCGGTCAGGGTAGTTTTCGTGTGGGCCTAACCCCAGCCACGTTGCGTGTTCGGCAACCTCCGCCAACTGGCAGCTCAAGCCAATCCGCGCCGGTGCTGGAATTCCGTAGGCTACATCAACATTGACATCAATCTGCAGTTTACCCTGGCAGTCGATCAAATAGGTCTTGCGGCTGATGAACATGATGCTGTTTTGGTAAGCATAAGCATGGGCCGTGCGGATCTGCACGCCTTGTGAAATCGAATCGGCTTCACATTGCAGTAAGCGCGTTTCTAGCGCGTACATACCCGCTCTCTTCCAACGTTCTACCCATGCATTAGGATCGATGTGAGCGGCATCGCTCACACCAATGTCATTATCAAGCGGTGCTCGGGTAAAGTTGTCGCGTAACGGCGTCAACAGAGCGGCGTTTTCATCCTGCCACCACTGCTCAAGCAAACCAGTTTGCCGATTGAACTGCCAGCGCTGTGTACCCCACTCAATGCTGAAAGCGTCATTATGCTCGTTTAACCGAGGTGACTGCGCCTGAACGTCATTGTGATCGATTGGTAAGGTTAATGGTCGAGGTAAACGCCACTGGTCCCAGGCACAACGATGATGCTCTTCAGACCATGCCGTTGCCTTAATTTGGCGAACCTCCACGTTCAACCACAGTTCACCGCTCTCTTTCAGTTCGGGAATATCACCCAATACGATTTTCTGTGTCCCCTGCGCCGCTAATGACAGTTCAGCCTCTCCCTGTGCGATAGCTTTCCCGTCCAAGGCTACATTCCAATAAAGCCGCTCGTTATCGCTGGTACGGAATAAATACTCACTGTTCACTTCAATCGTTAACGGCTGCTGTTCGAGCAGTTGGAACTGGAAAAACTGCTGGGCACGCTGCGCTTCAAACAGTGCCGGGTGCGGGCTGCGATCGGGGAATACCAGCCCGTTCAGACAAAATTGGCGGTCGTTAGGCGTATCACCGAAGTCGCCGCCGTAGGCCCAATAGGTTTGGCCGCTGTCATCTGTGCGATTCAGTGCCTGATCGACCCAGTCCCAAACAAAGCCCCCCTGGAGTCGCGGATGTTTACGAAAAGCCTGCCAGTAGCGATCAAAGCCACCAAAGCTGTTGCCCATCGCATGAGCATACTCACACAGGATCAGTGGGCGGTTTTCATCGGGCATGCCGATCCACTTCTTGATCGACCATTTGGGTACTACCGGGAAAGGCTGATCCTGGTCGACACGGGCATACATGGGGCACACAATATCCGTTGCCGCCGAATTGGCACCGCCGCCTTCATACTGCACCGGACGAGTAGGATCCTGGCTTTTCACCCAGCGATACAGCGCATCATGGTTGCTGCCGTGGCCGGACTCGTTGCCCAGAGACCAGATGATGATGCAGGCATGGTTGCGATCGCGTTGTACCATGCGCGTAACACGCTCGCTCATGGCAGGCAGCCAGAGCGGATCGTTCGACAGCCGGTTCATAGGCTGCATGCCATGCGTTTCAATGTTCGCCTCATCCACGACGTACAGGCCGTAGCGATCGCACAGCTTGTACCACAGCGGGTGGTTCGGATAATGGGAACAGCGCACGGCATTAAAATTATGCTGCTTCATCAGCAGGATATCCTGACGCATAGTGGCTTCATCCATGACCTGCCCCTGCTCAGGATGGTGCTCATGGCGGTTGGTGCCACGTATCAATAGCGGTTGTCCGTTAAGCTTCAGTAAGCCGTTGCTGATTTCAACCTGGCGGAAACCCACATCATAGGCTTCAGCCTCCACCAATTCACCTGATGGGGAGAGCAATTTGACCACTGCGCGATACAGTGCCGGGGCCTCTGCACTCCACAAGGCGGGTTGTTCCACCGGCAGGCGCAGAGTCGTACGCTCATCATAGGCGCCGCGCTCATCGATTATCTCGCTGCCGAAGGCCTGAGTTTTTTCGCCGATCAGGGCATCTTCACGCCACAGTTGCACCTGCACCTGGTGTTGTTGTGGCTGATGAGCTCGCACCTCTACTACCACTTCCCCTCGGCGGAAACTGTCACTTAATGGCGTAGTGATAGAGATATCGCTCAGGTGAGTGGCGGGTTTATGCAATAGGCTAACATCGCGGAAAATCCCGCTCATGCGCCACATATCCTGATCTTCCAGATAACTGCCGTCGCACCAGCGTAATACCATCACCGCCAGCCGGTTTTCTCCTGCAACCAAAACGTCGCTGAGATCGAATTCGGCAGGTAAACGGCTGTCTTGTGAATAGCCAACCCACTGACCATTGCACCACAGATAAAACGCAGAATTGACACCGTCGAAAATAATTCGGGTTTGTCCCTGTGCTAACCACCCCTCATCGACATTAAATGTGAGCGAATAACATCCTGTGGGGTTTTCTGCCGGGACGAAAGGCGGATTAACCGGGATCGGATAGGTAACGTTGGTGTAAATCGGTGCATCGTAGCCAGCCAATTGCCAGTTTGACGGCACCTGTATTTCATCAGCGTTGTCCAGGTCGCTCTGTAGCCAGGTCTCCGGCACTCGTTCTGGCTGACTAAAATAGCTAAACTTCCAGGTGCCATTTAACGAAGCAGACTGCGCTGAAGCCCTATCTTCTCTTGCATCTTGCTCATTGCGCCAACTTTGAAATGGCGGATGCGCGGGTAGGCGACGGTATTGCGTACAGGCAGGATTTTCCCAGTCTCGACGAGATAAAACAGCGCTGAGTGATTTCCCTGTTTGAGATGAGTTCATGCTTCCCCTCTAAATGTTATACGCTCACAATTAACAATAAAATGAACAATGCGCGTAGGGGTGTAAAGCAAATATACTTGGGAAAGCGAGGTCGGTCACAAATTAAGCTCAGGGATCGCAACCGATCCCTGACGTTAGCGGCTATTTGCCCTCAAGCGCGGAGATTTGACGTGCGATACGCAGCAACTCCTGAGATAAAGTGTGCAGCGATACCTTATCCTGATTTATAGCCGCCGTTGTATGCCTTTGCACCAGACTAGTCGTCAGACGCAAAGAACCGGCATGAGGCACATGTCGATCTTCCAGACACTGAACCAGGCGTTTAACGCTTTCCTGCCCCAACATCCGAAAGTCCTGCTTAATGGTGGTCAGCGGTGGGTAATAATAAGCACTGTCTTCAGTATCATCGTACCCCACTACCGACATTTGCGCTGGAATGTGCAACCCATACTCCTGCAGCGCGCGCAGCACCCCTAACGCCATTTGATCGTTAGCAACCAATATCGCCGTAGGGTGTTTTGGCAAGCTCAGGATCTGCCCGGCAAGCTGATAACCGGAAGCCGCACTCCAATCGCCATGGAGCACCGAACAAGGTTTCAGCTGATGCTCTGCTAAGGTCGTCAGCCACCCCTGATAGCGCAAACGCGCCGAAATCGAGACCAGCGGCCCGGTAATCAGTGCTATATCACGATGCCCAAGAGCAACGACATGTTCTACCCCTTGACGAGCCCCCTCATAGGGATCAAACAGAATGCTGGAGACATCAGAATCAGGGTCGACGTCCAAAAACAGCGTAGGCACCTCGCTACAAACTTGTTCAATTGCGTGAGCATCTTCAGCGCAGAGCGAAACATTAATCAGCAATCCATCTACCCTTTGCGACAACAGCTCATTTATCGCAGTGCGACAGGCATGAACGCTAAGATCTTCCACCATGGAAATCACCACGTTAAATCCCATCTGGTTTGCCTGCGTTTTAATTGCCGACGCGATTTGAGAAGGTGCGTGCAGAGCTAGTTCTGTAGTCGCCAGCCCCAGCGTAAAACTCTGTTTGCCTGCAAGTTGCTGCGCGACACGGTTTGGTACGTAATTCAGCGCAGCCATGGCCTGCTCAACCTTCGCGCGGGTTTTATCCGAAACGTGTTCAGCACGATTTAATACCCGCGACACGGTTTGGTACGACACTCCAGAATACTCGGCGACGTCATTCAGCGTGACAGATTTAGGCTTCATACGGTTTCTCGCGTCGATTAATGCAAAGAAATCAAGCTAATGAGTATCAATCATAGCAGTTTAAAAAGCTATCCAACCAGGTATTATTGACAGTACGACCTGAAGGTATTGATTTCAGGCCTTCGGCCCTTAAAGACTGAACCCGTAAATCACACAACCCTTATTTTTTACTAAAAACTGATGAAAGTTCGCCGACATCACTTACAATGCCAGATAACGAAGTTTGCCGTTCAGGCTGTGAGATAAGGATAGATATGGCAACGCTGAAAGATATCGCGGCCGAAGCAGGAGTTTCATTAGCGACGGTCTCCCGGGTTTTGAATGACGATCCCACGCTCAACGTCAAAGAAGAGACCAAGCATCGCATTCTGGAAATTGCCGAAAAGCTGGAATACAAGACCAGCAGTGCCAAAAAGCATCTGACTAACGCGGTGGTACAGCACCACGTGCTGGCGCTATACAGCTATAAGCAAGAGATGGAAATCAACGATCCTTATTACCTTTCCATTCGCCACGGCATCGAAACCCAGTGCGAGAGGCTGGGGATTGAACTCACTAACTGCTATAAAAATAACCAGCTACCGGACCTGAAGAAGATCACCGGCGTACTGATCGTCAGCAAACCCACGCCTGAGACCCTGCGTAAGGCAGCGGCGTTAACCGACAACATCTGCTTTATTGATTTTAATGAGCCCGGTTCCGAATACGACTCGGTGGATATCGATCTGGCAAGGATCAGCAAAGAGATTATCGACTTCTTTATTGAGCACGGGGCCAAACGCATCGGTTTTATCGGCGGAGCCGATGAGCCGAATAAAGCGGATATCCGCGAAGCGGCCTTTGTAGAATATGGGCGGCTGAAAGGCGTGGTCCGTGAGCAAGATATCTATCGTGGTGACTTCTCTAGCGCCTCTGGTTATGAGTTGGCGAAAAAAATGCTGGCTACCGCGGATTATCCTACCGCGCTGTTTGTCGCCTCAGACTCCATTGCCATTGGGGTGCTGCGCAGCATTCATGAGTTGGGGTTGAAAATCCCACAGGACATCGCCCTGATCAGCGTGAACGATATCCCGACCGCGCGTTTTACCTTCCCACCGCTTTCTACCGTGCGTATCCACTCGGAAATGATGGGGATCCAAGGGGTCAACCTGCTGCTGGAGAAGTTCCGTGATGGCCGCGCCCTGCCGCTGCAGGTCTACGTGCCAAGCAAGTTAAAGCTGCGTGAAACCACCAAGTAACTGACCGCTCAAGTCTCACCATGTTGGGGCGCCGCATGCTGCGCCCGTTAAAGCACCAATCCCGCATCCAAACGCCCTGTTATTAGTAAAAAACACTAATAATTACGGGCTTTTTTACCTCAAAACCCACCAATTTATGCCACTTCTCTCCGCCTACCACAACAATCAGCCATTTCTTTAACCCGATCACAGATCCACCAGCGCAATGAACATAAAGCGTGATCGAGTTAAAGCAAAACAAATTATCGGCTATGTTTTAGTAAATGTTTTACTAAAATCATTCCAAGCATTGACGCATTCCATGCCAAGACTGCGGCCTACAGCATTCAGACCAGGAGAGATGACGTGAATAATTGGGAAAACTTTCAACACCTGCATGAGAACCGAATGGCGCCCCGCGCCTACTTCTTCTCATATGACTCACTCAAGCGTGCCCAAACCTTTCAGCGCGCCCTCAGCAGCCACTTTATAGCGCTCAGCGGCCAATGGAGCTTTAACTACTTCACCAATCCGTTGCTGGTGCCCGAAGATTTTTATTCACAAAGGATGACTGACTGGGGCCAGATCACGGTGCCCAGCATGTGGCAAATGGAAGGCCATGGCATTCTGCAATATACCGACGAAGGCTTCCCCTTCCCGATCGATGTGCCTTTCGTCCCCACAGACAACCCAACCGGTGCTTACCAACGTAGTTTTACGCTGAGCGAACAGTGGAACGGAAAGCAGACCATCATCAAATTTGACGGTGTTGAGACCTATTTTGAAGTGTACGTCAACGGCCAGTATGTGGGCTTCAGCAAGGGCAGCCGCCTGACCGCCGAATTTGATATCTCCGGTTACGTGCACTCAGGGGAAAACCTGCTGGCCGTGCGCGTCATGCAGTGGGCGGACTCGACCTACATTGAAGATCAGGATATGTGGTGGACAGCTGGCATCTTCCGCGATGTCTATCTGGTGGGGAAAGAGCCGGTTCACGTGCAGGATCTGACCGTTCGCACCGATTTTGCCGCCGACTACCAAAGCGCGACCCTGTCTTGCGAACTGGAGATCGAAAACCTATCGGGGACACCGCTAGCGGACTACGTGATTGAATATGCCCTGTTTGATAACGATAACCTGCTGGTACAGCAGAGTCTCGGCGCACAAACCCAGACCCATTTTGCTATCAATCTGGCAAATCCAATCCAGTGGTCAGCGGAAAACCCTTACCTCTATCAGCTGTTTATCACGCTTAAAGACCAAAACGGCACCGTGCTGGAGGTGATACCTCAACGCGTCGGGTTCCGTGATATCAAGGTGCGTGATGGACTGTTCTACATCAACAACCAGTATGTGATGCTGCACGGCGTCAACCGCCATGATAACGACCATCTGAAAGGCCGTGCGGTAGGCATGGATCGCGTCGAAAAAGATCTGATCCTGATGAAACAGCACAATATCAACTCGGTACGTACCGCCCATTACCCTAACGACCCGCGCTTTTATGAACTGTGCGACATTTACGGGCTGTTCGTCATGGCCGAAACCGACGTCGAAACCCACGGCTTTGCCAACGTGGGCGACCTGAGCCGCATCACCAACGATCCGGCCTGGGAAACGGTGTTCGTCGATCGCATTGTGCGTCACGTTCACGCGCAAAAGAACCATCCGTCGATCGTGATGTGGTCGTTGGGCAATGAGTCCGGCTACGGTTGCAACATCCACGCGATGTACCACGCCACCAAGGCCATTGACGATACCCGCCTGGTGCACTACGAGGAAGACCGCGACGCCGAGGTGGTGGATATCATCTCCACCATGTATACCCGCGCGCCGTTGATGAACGAGTTTGGTGAACACCCACACGCCAAGCCTCGCATCATCTGTGAATACGCTCACGCCATGGGCAATGGCCCCGGCGGCCTGACGGAATATCAGAACGTGTTTTACCAGCACGATCATATTCAGGGCCACTACGTTTGGGAGTGGTGCGATCACGGCATTCTGGCGCACGATGAGCAAGGCCAGGCGTTTTACAAATACGGTGGCGACTTCGGCGACTATCCGAACAACTACAACTTCTGCATGGACGGGTTGATCTTCCCGGATCAAACGCCTGGGCCGGGCCTGAGGGAGTACAAGCAGGTTATTGCGCCAGTCAAGATCCGCGCGCTTGAGGCTCGCCTTGGCACCTTCCTGGTTGAGAACAAACTGTGGTTTACCAATCTGGATGACTACACTCTCACCGCCGAGATCCGCGCAGAAGGGGAAACGCTGGCAACGCGGTCCCTGCGGCTGAAAGATCTGGCGGCCAACTCTTCACGGGAGATCCGCCTTGAGCTGCCTGAGCTGGATGAGCGCGAAGCCTTTGTGAACTTCACCGTGCGCAAGAACTCCAGCACGCTGTACAGCCCGGCCAATCACGACATCGCGGTGTACCAGTTCCAGCTCAAAGAGAACACGGCACAGGCAGAAGCCTATACCAACCTCAATGCCCTGCCACTACGGGTAGCAGAAAGCCGCCTGGCGTACAGCATCAGCGGCCAGGACTTTACGCTGACCTTCTCCAAGGTGAACGGCAAGCTGACCTCCTGGATGAGCAACGGGGAAGAAATCATCGCCTCTGCTCCGACGTTAAGCTTCTTCAAACCGATGATCGATAACCATAAACAGGAGTATCAGGGCCTGTGGGAACCCGCTCATCTGCAAATCATGCAAGAGCACTTCCGTACATTGGACGTCGTTCAGGCCGATAGCCGCGTTGAAATTACCGTCACCAGCATCATCGCCCCGCCGGTCTTCGACTTCGGCATGCGCTGTTGCTACCGCTACCAGATCAATGCCGAAGGCCAGCTCAACGTGGAACTCAGCGGCGAGCGTTATGGCGATTACCCGTACGTGATCCCGGCCATCGGGCTGGATGTCGGCATTAACGGCGGCTTTGAACGGGTGAACTACTATGGTCGCGGCCCGGAAGAAAACTATCAGGACAGCCAGCAGGCCAACCTGATCGATATCTACCAGACTACGGTGGCCGAGATGTTTGAACACTATCCGTTCCCACAAAACAACGGTAACCGCCAGCATGTGCGCTGGGCCGCGCTCACCAATCGCCACGGTACCGGCCTGCTGGTCAAACCGCAGCAACCGATCAACTTCAGCGCCTGGCAGTACACCAGCCAGAACCTGCATCAGTCGCAGCACACCAATGAGCTGCAACCGAGCGGTTATATCACCCTCAACCTTGACCACCAGGTGATGGGCCTGGGTTCCAACTCCTGGGGCAGCGAAGTCCTCGACTCCTACCGAGTTTACATGGCGCCCTTCCGCTATGGCCTGACCCTGATGCCACTGCAAGCCGGTGACGTCAGCGCCCAGGCGCTGGCCAACCATGACTTTGCCAACGACTTCTTCACTCCAACCACCAACGAGGCCTGATCCATGCACGTATTAGACAACCTGGAGCAATTCAAAGTGGTTTACCGTGACGGCCGTAAATGGAACCGTTGTGTGGAAGCCATTGACAACATTGCCAATATCAAAGACGGCGTGATGCACTCCATTGGCGATACGCTGGTCTATATGATTGAAGACGGCGTCACCCGCAATCGCTCGACCTTTGAAGGCAATCGTCGCTATTTCACCATTCATTACTACCTCAAGGGCGGCGAAACGGTAGAGTTCGCGCAGAAGTCCGCCCTCTCCCCCGTTGAGGCCTACCGCGATGAAACCGACCGCGAATACCTGCAAGGCACCGGGCAAACCTGTGAATTACGTGCCGGGCAACTGGCAATTTTTGATAATCAGGAAGCCTACCGTTTCCACGGCGATAACCGGGTAAGAAAAGTGGTGCTGCGGGTCACCATTGAGGATGGCTACATGTTGAACAAGTGATCCTGCTGGCTATGAAACGAAGCGGGCGGGAAATCACTCCCGCTCAATCCAGATTGAGTTCATCATTGATGTCGTTCATCGGAGGACGCTATGTCCGATTCTTTACGTGGCACGATTGGCAAGTTTGCCCTGTTGTCGATGACCTTTGCGGCGGTGTTCAACGTACGCAATATCGTCAACAACAACATTGAACTGGGCTTGAGTTCAGCCCCGGTATTTTTGTTTGCAACCCTGGTCTACTTCATTCCCTTTGTGTTTATTATCGCGGAGTTTGTGTCCGCCAATAAGAACTCGGAGTCGGGAATGTACGATTGGCTAAAACAGCCTCTGGGCACCCGAGCAGCCTATATGGGGTCGTTCCTGTATTGGTTCGTCAACCTGTTCTGGTTTGTATCACTGCTGCCTAACGTGATTGCCTATGCGTCGTACGCCATTATGGGCCGCGAATACGCCTTTTCCCCGGTGATGGTATCGATTATCTCGATCGTCCTGTTTGCCGCCACCACCCATATTTCCACCAAGGGGGCCAGTTGGCTGGGCAAGATTGCCGAAGTCGTCGCCTATGGGGTATTCGCCCTGTTTGCGATTTACGTGTTGGGCGCACTAATGGCGCTGAGCGGCGATCACGTCCCGGCGCAACCGATCACGCTGGAGGCGATGACGCCGACGGTGAACTGGGCAACGTTGGGTATCATGTGCTGGATCTTCCAGGCGGCTGGCGGTGCGGAAACGGCGGCGGCCTACCTCAATGACGTCAAAGGGGGCCAGAAGTCGTTTATCAAGGTGATTATCATTGCCGGTGCGGTTATCGGCGGGATGTATGCCGTCGGTTCCCTGCTGGTTAACGTGTTTGTCGCGCGTGAAAACCTGACCTACGCGGGCGGCATGGTGGAAATATTCACCGGGATGGCCAAGTACTTCGGCATTTCAGAAACGCTGGTAGGCCGCCTGGTGGGCATCGTACTGTTCATCGCCATTTTTGGTTCGATGATGATGTGGACCTCTGCGCCGGTGAAGATCCACTTCTCTGAGATCCCGAAAGGCGTTTACGGCCAGAAAACCACCGAACTGAACAAGCATGGCGTTCCGGTTCGTGCTGCATGGTGGCAATTTGCCTTCGTGTTCGTGATGTTGGTGGTTAACGGCTTTGGTTCCGAATCGGTACAGCAGATGATGAACACCGCGATCAACCTGACGGCGGGTACGGCGATGCTGCCGCCGATCTTTATCATGGTGGCCTACTTCGTGTTCCGCTGGAAGCATGACGATACGCCGCGCGAGTTCCGCATGGGATCGCGCAAGTTTGGCATGAGCGTGGTTTCGGTGCTGATCACCATCTTTGTGGTCAGCATGACGGCGTCGGCATTCCCGCCGGGGGTCGATCTGATGAAAGCCTTCTTTATCAACGTCTGTATGACCGCGGTATTCTCGGCACTGGCCTGGTGGTGGATTTCACGCTTCGAGGCTAAACAGGTAAGAAATAAAGCGGCGCTGAGCGAACAGTAAGCTACATAGGGGCGAACATGCACATGTTCGCCCCCTACATATCAAGGCATAAACGCCTGCAAACGCTGTATCTGCTGGCCATCGGAGCCAAAATTTTCGTCAGCCAGCCAACCTTCGAACGCACTACGCATCTGGGGCCAGTTTTGGTCGATCATGGCGAACCAGTCGGTATCCCGGTTGCGGCCCTTGATGACCAATGCCTGCATAAAACGCCCTTCGTAGTGGAAACCAAAGCGAAGTGCCGCCTGCCTGGAAGGCGCATTCAGGCTATCGCATTTCCATTCACAACGGCGATAGCCCAACTCGTCAAAGGTGTGGCGCAACATCAGGTAAATCGCCTCGGTGGCGCAGGAGCGCTGCTTCATCAGCGGTGACCAACAGACGTGGCCAATTTCCAACACGCCGCTGGCCTCTTCAATCCGCATAAAAGCCACCGTACCGACGGGCAGATCGGTGGCTGAATCGAACACCACCAGATTCACCAGCGTCGGGTTGGCCTGCAGGTTTTCCAGATGCGCACGCAGTTCCTGCGGGCTTTCAGGCCGCTCCCTCATCAGGTAAGTCCAGTCACGTCCATCTGGCGCAAGCTGGTAAGCCGCAAATAGCGCGGCAAAGTCCCGCTCGGCGTCCAACATCGCAAGGTGGCAAAATTTGCCCGTCAGCGTCACCTCCTGCGGCCGTGGCAAGGCATGCCATTGCACCAAGGGTTCGCCCACCGGCTGACCATATTGATTTATCGCCATAAAAGTATTCCGTCTGGTTGCAGCAAAAGTAGGTTCTCCGCAACAGCATATACCGATGCCAGATCGCAGCATACAGACCAATTAACCCCAGCGACTAGACCAATCACCAACCGCCTGTTAAGGGCATAAGTCAAGGTAAATTGTTAATGAAATGATCTAAATCAAAAACAATGTGAAGAAAATGTTTTGAAACAGATGCTTTATTGTTTGTTTTAGCTGCCAAGACTTAAACTTGAATCACCATACCAGTAGCTTGCTAATCATTATTGGTCATGGAATAGCAACTCCCTCTGCCCGTTTTTACGGCCCAAGACTGCGGCCACGCGGGTATTTCTGTGAAACATATTCAAGGTGGAATTATGTCTCGACAGCACTCTCCAGAACCGCCTCGGCGGAACTTTCTAAAGAAAACGCTAGCACTAATACCGCTGGCTGCCGCTGGAAGCACCAGCGTTTTGATGATGACGCCCTCACCAGCCTCGGCGGCGGGTGTCTCCTCTCACTATGTTCCCGCTTATTTCAATAACGAGGAATGGCGCTTCCTGCTGGCGGCTTGTGATCGACTGATCCCCAGCGATAGCAATGGCCCCGGTGCCGTCGAAGAAGGCGTGCCGATTTTTATCGATAAGCAGATGGAAACGCCTTATGGCCACGGTGGCCTGTGGTATATGCACCCGCCGTTTGTCCCTTCGGCCCCCGAACTGGGTTATCAGTCCAAACTGACGCCGCGTGATACCTACCGTATTGGCATTCGAGGCCTCAATGCGCACTGCCAGCAACAGTACCAGAAAGCCTTTGCAGACTTGGAACATAGCCAGCAAGAACAAATCCTGACGGCGCTGGAGAAAGGTGAGCTGGATTCCGAAGCCCTGCCCGGTCAAGCCTTTTTCAGCCAACTGCTGCAAAACACCAAAGAGGGTTATCTGGCCGATCCGCAGCACGGCGGTAACCAGTCGATGGCCTCATGGAAACTGATCGGTTTCCCTGGTGCGCGGGCGGATTACACCGACTGGGTCGATCATCCTAATCAGGCCTATCCCCTTGGTCCGGTAAGTATCTCCAGCAAAAGGAATGCATAAATGAGCACGATAAAAAAGCCACCGGTAGACGTGGTGATTGTCGGATTTGGCTGGACCGGTGCCATTATGGGCATGGAACTGACCGAAACCGGCCTGAGCGTATTGGCACTGGAGCGCGGTGAGCAGCGCGATACTTACCCTGATTTTGCCTATCCACGGATTGCCGACGAATTGACCTATGGCATCCGCCTGAAACTGGAGCAGGAGATGGCGCACGAGACCGTCACCGTGCGCCACACGCCAGCGGATTTCGCCGTGCCTTATCGTCAGCTTGGATCCTTTTTGCCCGGCAACGGCGTTGGCGGTGCAGGCGTCCACTGGAACGGCATGCACTGGCGCGCCCTGCCCGCCGATCTGAAAATGCGTACGACGGTGACGGAAAAGTATGGCGACAAATGGGTGCCCGAAGGCATGTTGTTGCAGGATTACCCTCTCAGTTACACCGAGCTGGAGCCTTACTTCGATAAGTTCGAGAAGGTCTGTGGCACCGCAGGCAAGGCCGGTAACCTGCAAGGCAACATCATCAAAGGCGGCAACCCGTTCGAAGGGCCACGCACCAGCGAATATCCCACTGCACCCCTCAAGCAGCTCTATTCCGGTTCGCTGTTTGGTAAGGCGGCCGAGTCGCTCGGCTATCACCCGTTCAGCATTCCAGCAGCCAACTGCTCGGAGCCTTATACCAATCCCTACGGCGTGCAACTCGGCCCCTGTAACTACTGCGGTTACTGTGAGCGCTTCGGCTGCTTTATGTATTCCAAGGCCTCACCACAGACCACCATTCTGCCGGTGCTGATGAAGCGGAAAAACTTTGAATTGCGCACTCAGTCGCAGGTCATCAAGGTCAATTTGGACAGCAGTGGCAAAAAGGCCACCGGCGTCACCTATGTCGATGCCCAGGGCCAACAGATTGAACAACCGGCGGATCTGGTGATCCTCAGCGCCTTCCAACTGCACAACGTGCGTCTGTTGTTGCTCTCCGGCATCGGTAAACCTTATGACCCCGTCACCGGCGAAGGAGTTGTCGGCAAGAACTACGCCTATCAGATGAACAGCGGCATTTCGCTGTTTTACGATAAGGACACCCACTTCAACCCGTTTATCGGAGCAGGAGCCGCGGGCACGGTGATCGACGATCTCAACTCGGAAAACTTCGATCACGGCGCGCTAGGCTTTATCGGCGGCGCCTATATTTCCGCCACCCGCACCGGTGGCCGCCCGATCCAACAGATGTCGTTACCGTCGGGGACCCCCACCTGGGGCAGTGGCTGGAAACAAGGTATCAAAGATAATTATCAGCACTCGATGAGCATTGGCTCTGAAGGCTCAGTGATGCCCTATCGCGACTGCTATCTCGATCTCGATCCCACCTATCAGGATGCCTATGGGCTACCGCTGCTGCGCATGACCTTCGACTGGAAGGCTAACGAGATCAAAATGACCCAGCACATTACCAGCAAGATGGCGAACATCGCCAAAGCCATGGAGCCGAAGCAGATGGCGATTTCGGTGATGGGCAGCGGTTCGCACTATGACGTGCGCCCGTATCAATCCACCCACACTACCGGCGGGGCAATCACCGGCGACAACCCAAAAACCAGCGTGGTGAACAAGTATCTGCAATGCTGGGACGTGCCCAACGTGTTTGTCACCGGCGCCTGCGCCTTCCCGCAGAACCTGGCTTATAACCCCACCGGGATCGTCGGTGCGCTGGCCTATTATTCAGCAGAAGCGATCCGTAATCAGTATCTGAACAACCCCGGCCCGTTGGTTCAGGCCTGATACGCAAGGAGAAGACGATGAAAGGATTAACCCCCTCGCTGCTGGCCTTGCTGGTATTAAGCGCCAGCGCTCTGGCCGCCGAGGATACCCACCAGGTCGGGCAAATCGCTCATGGCGAATATCTGGCCCGCGCCGGTGACTGTGCCGCCTGCCATACCGCGCCAGGTGGCATGGCATTCGCCGGTGGGCTGAAGATGACCACCCCGGTTGGCGCGATCTATTCCACCAATATCACCCCAGACAAAACCACCGGGATCGGTGCCTACGATCTACAGGAGTTTGCCGACGCCCTGCGTAAAGGCATTAGGCGCGATGGCACTCGGCTCTACCCGGCCATGCCCTATCCCTCTTTCGCCAAAATCAATGATGAGGATATACGCGATCTGTATCTCTACTTCACCCAACGGGTAACGCCGGTGGTGCAGCAGAACAAGGCTAGCGATATCCCATGGCCGCTGAATATGCGCTGGCCGTTGGCGATGTGGGACGGCATATTCCGCGAGGATGGCGCCTATCAGCCAGACGCTAACCAAAGCGCACAATGGAACCGTGGGGCCTATCTGGTACAAGGATTGGGCCACTGCGGCAGTTGCCATACGCCACGCGGCATTGGCTTCCAGGAGAAGGCGCTGAACCAGACGGATGACGACTATCTGAGCGGCGGGACGCTGGAGGGTTGGCACGCCGCCAGCCTGCGTGGCGATGCAATCAGCGGGTTGGGTAGTTGGAACGCGGCAGATCTGACTCGTTTCCTGAAAACCGGCCACAGCGACAGATTTGCCGCCTTTGGCTCCATGGTAGACGTGGTACAAGACAGCACTCAGCACCTGAGCGACGAGGATTTGCAGGCGATCGCCGCCTATCTGAAATCGCTACCTGCGGGGGATGAGCAGAAAACGCCAACGGCCAACCAGCCGCTGGCACTCTACAGCACCGACCAAGGCAACCCAGGCGGGCAGGCTTATCTGGATAACTGCGCCGCCTGCCACCGCAGCGATGGCCAGGGCTATCGCAATACCTTCCCACAGTTGGCCCATAATCCGGCGTTGCTGGCGGAAGACCCGGCTTCGGTGATCAGCATCATTCTGCATGGTTCACGTACGCCGATGACTTTAGACGCCCCTACCGGGCTAACCATGCCGGACTTTGGCTGGCGTCTGAGCGACCAGCAGGTGGCCCAGATAGCCACTTTTGTACGCACAAGTTGGGGGAATAACGCCGCTCCAGTCACCGCCGATCAGGTCAAAGAAATACGGGAGAGCAGCGCCACCAAACCTTCTCAGTAGTAAATACCACAACGGGCCTGGTCTGCCAGGCCCAACCATTTCCACCGATCTCACCGTGCACGGTTGCACCGCCCGGCGAAATCACCTTAAATAAGCTATCGCATTGAGGCTACAGGATTTCGGTCGACTATGAGCACGGATCCCAACCAGCGCCTGCTGGACAAACTGCAACAAGATCTGAGCAGCGCTGGCGCTATGCCGCTCTACCTGCGCTTTAACGAATCGGTACGGCAGGCCATTGAGCTTGGCGTATTGAGCCAGGGGGATTTTCTGCCCAGTGAGCGCCATTTCACCGAACGGCTGGGGATCTCGCGCATTACGGTACGCAAAGCCCTTGCCTGCCTGGAGCAGGACGGCATTATCGGCCGCTCGCGGGGCTATGGCACCTTTATTCAAAATACCGTGGCTCAACCTAAACTGGCCTATTCGCTGGCGGATGTGAAAGGCTTTTCACGCGAAGTGATGCTGCAAGGCCGTAAACCGGACACCATGTGGATCAGCCGTGAGCAAATCCCGGCGGATAGCGCACTGGCCGAGAAACTGTCGCTAGCCGAGCATACGCCGGTGTACAAACTCAAACGTATTCACTTTATCGATCAGCGCCCCATGTCGGTGGCGGTGTCTTATGTGGTGGCGGAGGCGATAGCCAACGTTGATGATATTGGCGTTTCTCTGTATGACTACTTCCGTTTGAACAACGTGGAGTTGGGATCGCTGCGTAGCCAGGTCAGCGCCGCCATGAGCGACGGCGAAACCCTGCAAGCGCTGCAGTTGAAAGAACCTATGCCGCTGCTGATCATCAAGCAAACGCTGTTCGACAACCGGAAAAAACCGATCGAATACAGCGAAAGCTTCTGCCGCAGCGACATGTACGAGTTTATCAGCGAGGATTGAGTTCCTCGCTGGCCAGGAGCTGGGCCAGGGTTGGCGCACAATCCCCACCGGCCTGTGATACCACGTAACCGGCGATGCTATTGGCTAGCGTCATGCTTTGGCGGGCGGTCAGGCCCAGTGCCAGCCCGGCTAGCAAACCGGCGCTGTGGCTATCGCCAGCACCAATGCTGTCTACCACTTTGACCTGACGAGCGGCGATCCAGCCTTGATCGTCCGGCCCGGCAAAGTAATATCCGCCTTCCCCGCCGCAGCGCACAACCACCAGTTGCCCGGTGGTTGACCATAACCGCTGGCAAAAACCGGCAATATCTTCCTGCATGCCAAGGTGCTGAGCTTCACGCTGGTTTAGCGTCAGGATCACCCCAGGGCGGATAAGGCGTTGCAACAGGCTCTGCGCCATCACGTCAATGCGCGGGCCAATATCCAGCACCACCCGCACCTGTTCGGGCAGGCGTAACAGCCAATCCACCAGCACGTGGCCCTGCCGGGCACCCAGTTGATAACCGGAAAGGTAAACCAGCCCGCTTTGTGGCGTCGCGTCTGCCAACCACTCAGGCTGCCACTGGTTCTCAATGCCATCGATAGAGATAAAGGTACGCTCTCCGTCCGGCTCGACCAGCGCCAAACACCAGCCGTTATCCTCACCACCCACTTGCAGATCGGAACTCACGCCGCGCTGCGCCATCTCGCTACGCAAACGCTCTGCCCACACGCCTTCTCCCACCGGCAGCAGATTGCGGCTGATAATGCCCAACTGGCGCAGAGCCACGGCGATATTCAGCGCGCAGCCCCCTAAATGCAGCCCCTGCATCTGGGCCGACACGTCGCCACCGCGCACCGGCAAGGCATCGGCGCTCACAACCATATCCATTACCGCTGCGCCAATCACCGTCACCGGGCACTGCTGATGCCAGCCGCCCTGGGTCAGCGTCTGCAATAACTCGCGTCTTTCGTTACTCATTCAGCCTCCTGCCAGCGCTGGCGGAAACGGAGAAAGGCCTGCGCGTAGTGGTTGATATCCAGCGGATTCACCCGCTTTAGTTCTGCCAACATGGCCGCGTCGAACGCGTCGATACCGTTCAGGGCACCGCAGATCGCCGTGGCCATCGCGCCGATGGTGTCGGTATCACCGCCCAGGTTGGCGCACAGGATCGCACAGCGGGTAGGATCGGTTTGCGCCAGTTCAACCATTGCCAACGCGGCCGGCACGGATTCTATGGTGCTGACCCCTGCGCCAACCAGTTGGTAAACCCGTTCTGAGGCCTGCTCGGTACCGCCAGCCTGTTCAACTACCTGGAAGGCCAGTTCGATACGCGCCGCTAAAGAAGCGCTGAAGGTGGTGCTCTGGCGGCGCTGAGCGTAATCTGCCACTCCCGGCAATGCCAGGCGGATCTCAGCCCAACTAGCCCCTTCGACCGCCTTGGCAACTGCCCAGGCAATCACCACCGCACCGGCAACCGCGATATCGGATTTATGCGTCGGGCTGGAGGCCAGCCAAACCTGCTGGCAAAACTGCTCCAACGGCGCAGAAGGCAGCACACAACCCAACGGGGAAACCCGCATCGCCGCGCCGTTGGTCACACCGTTGTTTTCCAAATCGCTAATCGGCGTGCCCTTCTTCTGCTCCCCCAGTGCCAGTTTGGAACTCGGACCAAGGATGTTTTTGTTGAAGGCGTCAAAACTATCGACCCAGCGGATCACGTTGCGGGCAATCAACTCCGGAACCACTTCACCATCGGCCTCGATCAACGCGTCGGCGAGCGCCAGAGCCATCGAGGTATCATCGGTATACTGCGCTGCCGTGAAATAGCAGGCGGCGCTGTTCTCTGCCGGGCCGTCGAGGAAGCGGTCGATCCAGCCAAAGTGGCGCTTAACCCGCTCACGCGGCCACAGCTCGGAAGGCATGCCGAGCGCGTCGCCCAACATTTGGCCATAAAGTGCGCCCACCACGCGTTGTTCCTGGGTTAACTGCTTCATCTTTTTCTCCTGAATTTTTACCTTGCCGGGCAACACGCCCGGCGCAACGAATTAAGACCGTGCTACGTCAATCGGGGTGATGTTGTCGCTGCGTTCACGGAAGAACAGCAGGAACAGCAGCATGACGCCCACCACCATCACCGCACCAACGCCCCACACGGCGAACCAGTCAAACGTCATACCGTCTCGCGGCTGTTCGAGGGCGAAAGTGGTCATTGCACGGCCCCCGAGCCAGTTACCGATAAAGCTGCCCAACCCTTGGCAAATCAGGGTGATCAGGCCTTGAGCGGCGGTACGCATATGCGGCGGCGCTTTTTTGTCGACGTAGATATAGCCGGTCACGAAATAGAAATCGTAGCTGACGCCGTGCAGCAAAATGCCCAGGAACAGCATGCTGTAGGCCCAGACGTCGGCGGTGCCGCCGTAGATAAAGAATACATAGCGGATTGCTGCGGTCACAAATCCCAGCAGCAGCACCTTTTTGATGCCGTAACGCTTGAGCAGCAACGGTAGCGCCAGCATGGCGAAGATTTCCGAAACCTGCCCCAGCGTCATCCAGCCGGTGGCATTTGGCAGCCCAACCTGCGTCAGATAGCCATTGGCAAACTGGTAGTAAAACGCCAACGGCATACAGAACAGGAACGAGCACAGGGCGAAGGTAGCAAATGATCGGTCCTTCAGCAGGCCAAGCGCGTTCAGGCCCAGCAACGCCTTGATATCCACCGGGCCAGAGCCTTTGGCTGGCGTATTGGGCAGCACAAAGCTGTACA
This sequence comes from Serratia sp. JSRIV006, assembly GCF_019968685.1. NCBI lineage: Bacteria > Pseudomonadati > Pseudomonadota > Gammaproteobacteria > Enterobacterales > Yersiniaceae > Serratia > Serratia sp. JSRIV006. The sequence goes on along the minus strand of NZ_CP074137.1, from coordinate 2,443,696 downwards.
AACCGAGCGCGATCGAGGCCACGCCGGTAATGATTAACGGCAGGTTGCTATCGGAAATATTGCCTAACCCCAGCAGCGGCGGCAGCATAAAGCCCACCACCAGACCGGAGGCAATCCAACCCAAGGTGCCCAGTACGCGGATGCGCGGGAACTCTTTTTCGGTATCGGTAATGTTGGCAAAGGCTATGCTGTTGGTCAGCGCCACGGTCGGCATATAGGTGATGGCATAAATCACCAGCAGCGGGAAGAAGGTGGCAAAGGTGGTTTGCCAGGCGATGATAAACATCAGCACCCCGCCAGCCAGATGCAACCAGCCCAAGACTTTTTGCGCGGCGAAGTAGCGATCGGCAATAACGCCAACCAGTACCGGCGAGAGGATTGCCGCAATCGCCGTACTGCTGTACGACCAGGCAATTTCACCCGGCGTAAAGCCCAGTTTGTTGAGGTATTGCCATAGGGGAACAAACCACGCTCCCCAGATAAACCACTCGATAAACATCATGACAGACAGCTTCAGATGAGGACGTTTCATTATTATGTATCCTTGCTGGCTACCTTCCCGGCTTCGGCTCGGGAAAGCGGTGTAGGGTTCCTGGTATTAGTATCATAACGATACCTATATAATACCTTAATGATACCTTTAATCCTTTGCAGCGATCCTGCTCACACTTCAGGCAGTCAGCTTTGTTTAAGTTTTGTTTACCTTTGGCACTGCGCTGTTTATCCTGCGTTTATCAGCCATTGCCGATAATCAATGGATGACAGAATTAAACGATCAGGGAATGGTCAGCTAATGCGCGTTACCACAACGTGGCCAACAGCGTGTAACCTTTTCAGTGTGGGTGCCTGGAGTTGCACCCGCCTAAACAACAGGAGTCTGTACCATGCGAGTACTGGTTGTTGAAGACAATGGCCTATTGCGCCACCATCTTAGTGTGCAAATGCGTGAAATGGGGCATCAGGTTGATGCCGCAGAAGATGCCAAAGAAGCTGACTATTTTCTGCAGGAACATGCGCCTGATATCGCCATTGTCGATCTCGGGTTGCCGGGTGAAGATGGCCTGAGCCTGATCCGTCGTTGGCGTGCCAACCAGATGAAGTTGCCGATCCTGGTACTGACCGCCCGTGAAAGCTGGCAGGATAAGGTGGCGGTGCTGGAAGCCGGTGCCGATGATTACGTCACCAAGCCCTTCCACCTGGAAGAAGTGATTGCCCGCATGCAGGCCTTGATGCGCCGCAATAGCGGCCTGGCCTCACAGGTGATCGTACTGCCGCCGTTCCAGATCGACCTCTCACGCCGTGAGCTGAGCGTCAACGAACAGCAAATCAAACTGACGGCCTTTGAGTACACCATTATCGAAACGTTGATCCGTAACGCGGGTAAAGTGGTCAGTAAAGATTCATTGATGTTGCAACTCTACCCGGATGCCGAACTGCGCGAAAGCCACACCATCGACGTATTAATGGGCCGCCTGCGTAAAAAACTACAGGCCGAATACCCACAGGAAGTGATCACCACCGTACGTGGTCAGGGCTACCGTTTCGATGCCAAGTGAGCATAATGTTCAACAGAGATAAAAAGCCTTTCTCACTGCGCGCCCGCTTTCTGATGGCCACCGCCGGGGTGATCCTGGCGCTGTCGCTGTCCTACGGGCTGGTTGCGGTCGTCGGCTATATCGTCAGCTTTGATAAAACCGCCTTCCGCCTGCTGCGCGGTGAGAGCAACCTGTTCTTCAGCCTGGCGCAGTGGAAAGACCAGAAGTTGACCATTGCCATCCCGCCCGATCTCGATCTCAACTCCCCAACGCTGGTGTTTATCTACGACGAAAAAGGCAACCTGTTGTGGAGCCAGCGCTCGGTACCGGAGCTGGAAAAACGGATCCAGAAAGAGTGGCTGGAAGAGTCCGGTTTCTATGAGATAGACACCGACACCCGCATCAGTAGCGAAGTGCTGGGCGACAATCCCAAAGCACAGGATCAGCTGAAAGACTACGATGACACCGACCATGAGGCGTTAACCCACTCGGTAGCCGTCAATACCTATGCCGCTACCCCACGCCTGCCCGCCTTGAGCATCGTGGTGGTCGACAGCATTCCGCAGGAGCTGCAACGCTCGGACGTGGTGTGGGAATGGTTCAGCTACGTACTTCTGGCCAATCTGCTACTGGTCGTGCCTCTGCTCTGGCTAGCTGCGTATTGGAGTTTGCGGCCGATCAAGGCGCTGATAACCCAGGTAGGTGAATTGGAAAATGGCGAGCGCGAGCAACTGGATGAAAATCCCCCCAGTGAACTACGTGGCTTGGTACGGAACCTGAATATCCTGGTGCGCAACGAGCGCCAGCGCTACACAAAATACCGTACTACGCTGTCCGATCTCACCCACAGCCTGAAAACCCCGCTGGCGGTATTGCAGACCACCCTGCGCTCGCTGCGTTCCAGCAAGCAGACCACCATCGAAGAGGTCGAGCCGATCATGCTCGAGCAGATTAGCCGTATCTCGCAACAGATTGGTTATTACCTGCATCGGGCCAGCATCAACTCTGGTCAAACCGTGCTGACTCGCGAGATCCATTCGGTTTCTGCCCTGCTAGACAGCCTGAGCGTGGCACTGAACAAGGTCTATCAGCGTAAAGGGGTAGTCATCACTCTCGATATCTCACCAGAAGTCACCTTTATGGGCGAGAAAAACGACTTTATGGAGGTGATGGGCAACGTGCTGGAGAACGCCTGTAAATATTGCCTGGAGTTTGTGGAGATCACCTCGCTGCACTCGGACAAATACCTGACGATCGTCATTGATGACGACGGCCCCGGCATCCCCGAAAGCAAGCGTGAGCTGATCTTCCAACGCGGCCAACGCGTCGATACTCTGCGCCCCGGCCAGGGGATTGGCCTGTCGGTCGCCGCCGAGATCATCGAGCAATATGACGGACAAATTACCATCAGCGACAGCCCGCTGGGTGGAGCACGGATGGAGGTCACCTTCTCCCGCCAGCACGACTCCCACCATCACGATTAAATTCTCTCGCTCAGGCCCCGATCCACGGGGCCTAACTTCCGTTATAATCCCTGCAGGCTCACTCTATCCTGGAATAGAACATGGATTACCAATTAGATCTCGACTGGAACGACTTTTTGCAACGCTATTGGCAAAAGCGTCCGGTAATTATCAAGCGTGGTTTTAACAACTTTATCGATCCGATTTCCCCGGATGAGCTGGCCGGGTTGGCTATGGAAAACGAGGTGGACAGCCGCCTGGTGAGCCATCAGGAAGGTCGCTGGCAGGTTGGCCACGGCCCGTTTGAAAGTTTCGACCATCTGGGCGAGAACAACTGGTCATTGCTGGTGCAGGCCGTAGATCACTGGCATCAGCCTTCCAGTGCGCTGATGCAACCGTTCCGTAAGCTGCCAGACTGGCGCATGGACGATCTGATGATTTCGTTCTCGGTGCCGGGCGGCGGCGTTGGCCCGCATCTCGATCAATACGACGTGTTCATCATCCAGGGTACTGGCCGCCGCCGTTGGCGCGTGGGCGAAAAAGTGCCGATGAAGCAGCACTGCCCGCACCCTGACCTGTTACAGGTTGAGCCGTTTGACGCCATCATTGACGAAGAGATGGAGCCTGGCGATATTCTGTATATCCCACCGGGATTCCCGCATGAAGGCTACTCGCTGGAAAATTCGCTCAACTATTCCGTCGGCTTCCGCGCACCGAATGGCCGCGAGATGGTGAGTGGCTATGCCGACTATGTGCTAGCGCGCGAGTTAGGCAGCAAACGTTACACCGATCCGGATATCGCGCTGCGCGATCATCCGGCGATGGTTCTCCCCCATGAGGTCGATGCACTGCGTGGGATGATCCTGGAGCTGGTGCAGCAGCCGGAGCACTTCCAGAACTGGTTTGGCGAGTTTATTTCGCAGTCGCGTCACGAGCTGGACATCGCGCCGCCAGAGCCGCCTTATCAGGCCGGTGAAATCTATGAGCTGCTGCAACAGGGTGAGCCATTACAACGTTTGGGTGGGTTGCGCGTGCTGCGCGTTGGCGACCAATGCTTTGTCAACGGTGAGCTAATCGACACCGAACATCTGCAAGCCGCCGATGCCCTGTGCCAGCACGCCAGCGTTGATGCCGCCTTGCTGGGCGACGCGGTGGACGACCCATCGTTCCTGGCCCTGCTGACGGCGTTGATTAACAGCGGTTACTGGTATTTTAACGACTAATCATAATGAGTGAGGGGCAAACTGGCCCCTCACTCAATCTATTAACGCAAAAAACTACCGTTTAGCGCGCTCGGCACTCAGAGTGGCAATGCGCATGATCACCGCAACCGCCTGCTCCATCCCTTCCAGCGTAATAAACTCATGCTTGCCATGGAAGTTATAGCCACCGGTAAACAGGTTTGGACAAGGCAGCCCCTTGAAGGATAGCTGCGCACCATCAGTGCCACCGCGGATCGGCTTCATCACCGGCTCAATATCGCAGTCCCGCATCGCCTGCTGTGCCAGCTCGATCACATGAGGATGCTCGGCCACCTGCTCACGCATGTTGTAGTAATTATCTTCGATCGCCACCTCAATGTAGCAATCCCGTGGTAACCCACGGCCAACCTTTTGCGCGACTTCAATCATCTTGCGCTTGCGAGCCTCAAAGCCTTCACGCTCAAAATCCCGCAAGATGTAGTGCATCTCGGCACGTTCAACGTTCCCCTTGATGCTGTTGAGATGGTAAAAACCCTGATACCCCTCGGTATGCTCCGGTGTTTCCTCGGCCGGTAGCTCCTGTTGGAAACGAGTTGCCAGCGACAGCGCGTTCACCATCACCCCTTTGGCACTGCCTGGATGGACGTTATTGCCGACGATTTTGACCGTCACCGCCGCTGCATTGAAGTTTTCACACTCCAGTTCGCCCACCCCACCACCATCGACGGTGTAGGCCCACTCGGCATCGAACGCAGCAACATCAAAGAAATGCGCCCCTTTGCCCACCTCTTCATCCGGCGTGAACGCCACGCGGATATCGCCGTGAGGAATTTTTTGCTGCTTTAGCCGCACCATCGCGGTCAAGATCTCGGCAATCCCGGCTTTATCGTCGGCCCCCAACAGCGTTTTGCCGTCGGTGGTGATCAGCGTTTGCCCCAGCATCTGATGCAAGATCGGGAACATCACCGGCGATAACACTTCATCACCGATGCCCAAGGCAATGTCACCGCCGCGATAGTTTTCCACTATCTGCGGTGTCACATGCTTACCCGAAAAATCGGGTGAGGTATCAAGGTGAGAAATAAAGCCAATGGCCGGCACTGGCCAGCTCACATTGCCAGGCAGCGTGCCCATCACGCAGCCATGTTCGCTTAGCGATACCCGTTCAAACCCCAGCCCAATCATTTCCTGTTGCAACGCACGCGCCAGCTTCAGTTGCCCTTCGGTACTAGGCACATGTTTGACGTTCGCTTTAGCCTGTGTGTCAAATGAGACGTAGTTAAAAAAGCGATCTAGTAGTTTATCCATGGTTCCGCCCTCAGAATTTCGCGTTTCATTATGCGGAACCGATCCGGATCAAATATTGAGACAGGTCATTAATAATCAGATTTAACACAAATCATTAAAGCAAGTGATGGTTTAATAGGGTAACTACCGACGCAAAAATCGGCCAACGGGCATGACTTATAGGCGGTTTGGCTTTCAATTACCGGATTCAGCGTCTATCATGCGCCCTCTTAAATTTTTGATCGGCGCCGCTGGCTTTGAGCTTCAGTACCTGACGGGTCACTCCCGTAAGCTCGCGCAGTCTTTTCCAGCGGCGGTTCTATCTGCACCACCGTACGGGATAGAGACACTAAAATGACTGAACAATCCTCTTTGGTTACACTGAACGCCCTGAGTAAAAGCTTTGACGGCAAAGAGATCATCCGCGCTCTCAACCTAAAGATTAACGATGGTGAATTCCTGACCCTGCTTGGCCCTTCCGGCTGCGGGAAAACTACCGTGCTGCGGTTGATTGCCGGGTTGGAAAATGCCGACCACGGGCAGATCGTGCTCGACGGGCAAGATATCACCGCTATTCCGGCCGAGCATCGGCACGTTAACACCGTGTTTCAAAGCTATGCCCTGTTCCCCCATATGACCGTGTTTGAAAATGTCGCCTTTGGCCTGCGCATGCAGAAAACCCCAGAGGCGGAGCTAACGCCGCGCGTGGAGGAAGCCCTGCGCATGGTGCAATTGGACGAGTTCGCTCAGCGCCGCCCGCATCAGCTGTCTGGTGGGCAACAGCAACGGGTCGCGATTGCCCGGGCCGTGGTGAATAAACCTAAACTGTTACTGCTCGACGAGTCGCTTTCGGCACTGGACTACAAGCTGCGCAAGCAGATGCAGAACGAGTTGAAGGCGCTACAGCGCCAATTGGGCATCACCTTTGTGTTCGTCACGCACGATCAGGAAGAGGCGCTGACCATGTCAGATCGGATTGTGGTGATGCGCGACGGGCGAATAGAACAGGACGGCACTCCACGGGAAATCTACGAGGAACCCAAGAACCTGTTTGTCGCCAGCTTTATCGGTGAGATCAATATCTTTGACGCGGTAGTGCTACATCGTATCGATCCGCAGCGGGTGCGCGCTCGTGTGGAAGGCCGCGAATGTGATATCTACGCCGATCTCCCGGTCGAGCCAGGGCAATCCCTGAAGGTTCTGCTGCGCCCAGAAGATCTGCGCGTCGAAGAGGTGAACGACAGCGAGCAGATAGATGGCCTGATCGGCTACGTGCGCGAACGCAACTATAAAGGCATGACGCTGGAGTCGGTGGTTGAACTGGAAAACGGTAAGATGGTGATGGTCAGCGAGTTCTTCAATGAAGACGATCCTGACTTTGACCACTCGTTAAACCAGAAGATGGCGATAACCTGGGTTGCAAGCTGGGAGGTAGTGCTGGCCGATGAAGAAATCGCGTAATTTGCTGCAAAACCTGGTGATCATCGGCACCGTCGGCTGGCTGGTGCTGTTTGTTTTTCTACCGAACCTGATGATCATCGGTACCAGTTTCCTCACCCGTGACGATGCCAATCTGGTGCAGATGGTGTTCACTCTGGATAATTATACCCGGCTGTTTGATCCCCTGTACGGCCAGGTGATGCTGCACTCGCTGAACATGGCGGCGATCGCCACCTTGTGCTGCCTGCTGCTGGGTTATCCTTTTGCCTTTATTCTGGCTCGCCTGCCGCAAAGGCTGCGTCCGCTGCTGCTGTTCCTGCTGATTGTGCCCTTCTGGACCAACTCGCTGATCCGTATCTATGGCCTGAAGCTGTTTCTCAGCACTCGCGGCTATCTCAACGAGTTCCTGATGTGGGCCGGGATCATCGATACGCCGTTACGCATCATGTATACCTCTGGCGCCGTGGTGCTGGGGCTGGTCTACATCTTGCTGCCGTTTATGGTGATGCCGCTCTACTCCAGCCTGGAAAAGCTGGATAAATCCTGTCTGGAGGCGGCCCGCGATCTCGGGGCCAGCAAGCTGCAAACCTTTATCCGCATCATCATTCCGCTGACCATGCCAGGCATTATCGCCGGTTGCCTGTTGGTGCTGCTGCCCGCTATGGGGCTGTTCTACGTGGCCGACCTGATGGGCGGAGCCAAAAACCTGCTGATCGGTAACGTCATCAAAAGCCAGTTCCTGAATATCCGTGACTGGCCGTTTGGTGCCGCCACCAGCATTTGCCTGACGCTGGTGATGGGGCTGATGCTGTGGATCTATTACCGAGCCGCCAAGCTGCTGAACAAAAAGGGGGAGCTGGAATGATTGGACGCCTGTTGCGCGGTGGCTTTATGAGCCTGATTTACGCCTATCTCTATATTCCCATCGTGATCCTGATCGTTAACTCGTTCAACACCTCGCGCTTTGGCATCAACTGGCGAGGTTTTACCACCCACTGGTACAGCATGTTGATGAACAACGACAGCCTGTTGCAGGCCGCTGGGCACTCACTCACCATGGCTGTGTTGTCCGCCAGCTTTGCGACCATGATCGGCTCTTTGGCGGCGGTGGCGTTATATCGCTATCGTTTTCGCGGGAAACCCTTCGTCGGTGGCATGCTGTTTGTGGTGATGATGTCGCCGGATATCGTCATGGCCATCTCGCTGCTGGTGCTGTTTATGCTGCTAGGCGTCTCGTTGGGCTTCTGGTCGCTGTTATTTTCGCATATCACCTTCTGCCTGCCTTTTGTGGTGGTCACCGTCTATGCGCGTCTGAAGGGCTTTGACGTCAAGATGCTGGAAGCCGCACGCGATCTGGGTGCCAGCGAAATGGTGATCCTGCGCAAAATCATCCTGCCGCTGGCGATGCCCGCTGTCGCCGCCAGTTGGTTGCTAAGCTTCACGCTGTCGATGGATGATGTCGTGGTCTCTTCGTTCGTGACCGGGCCGAGCTACGAGATTTTGCCCTTGAAGATCTATTCGATGGTCAAGGTCGGCGTATCTCCTGAAGTGAACGCCCTGGCGACCATTCTGCTGGTGTTATCGCTAGCGCTGGTGCTCACCAGCCAACTGCTGTTGCGCGACCGGCAAAAACACTGATTTGCCAATGGGATAAGCGTCTTTACCCCGTTGGGTACGCCACTTATAATGGCCGCTCTCTGGGGTATGGCGCATCACGCTATACTGTAAAAACACGCACTGCTAAAGGATCCGCACCATGAAAAAGTGGTCACATCTGCTCGCAGCCGGGATGATGGCACTGAGCCTTGGCTCAGCAAACGCCGCGGACGACGGCAAAACGCTCTATTTCTACAACTGGACCGAGTATGTCCCACCGGGGCTGCTGGAACAGTTCACCAAAGAAACCGGTATCAAGGTGATTTACTCCACCTATGAATCCAACGAAAGCATGTATGCCAAGCTGAAAACCTACCAGGATGGCGCGTACGATCTGGTGGTACCCTCCACCTATTTCATCGCCAAGATGAGCAAGGAAGGGATGCTGCAAAAGATCGACAAAAGCAAACTCAGCCACTTTAACGATCTCGATCCCAACCTGTTGCACAAGCCGTTCGATCCCAACAACGATTACTCCATTCCCTATATCTGGGGCGCCACCGCCATTGGCGTCAATACGGATGCCATTGATGCCAACACCATAACCGCCTGGGCCGATCTGTGGAAACCGGAATACAAAGGCCGCGTGCTGCTCACCGATGATGCACGTGAAGTGTTCCAGGTCGCGCTACGCAAACTAGGATATTCAGGCAATACCACCGATCCCAAACAGATCGAGGCTGCCTATAACGAGCTCAAGAAACTGATGCCAAACGTGCTGGCGTTCAACTCCGATAATCCGGGTAATCCGTATATGGAAGGCGAAGTCGATCTGGGCATGGTATGGAACGGTTCGGCCTATGTCGCGCGCCAAGCCGGTACTCCATTGGAGATCGTCTGGCCGAAAGAAGGCGGCATTTTCTGGATGGATAGCCTGGCCATTCCGGCTAACGCCAAGAACGTCGAGGGTGCATTGAAGCTGATCGACTTCCTGCTGCGCCCAGAGATCGCGGTGCAGGTGGCGGAAACCATCGGTTACCCTACCCCCAATCTGGCCGCGAGAAAGCTGCTACCTAAAGAGATCGCCAACGACAAGTCGCTGTATCCGGATGATGCGGTGATTGAGAACGGTGAGTGGCAAAACGATGTGGGTGATACCAGTACGCTGTATGAGACCTACTTCCAGCAGCTAAAAGCTGGACGCTGACCTAGATTAAGGTGTGGAGAACATATTGAATTTCCCCACACCTTTTAACCCGACGCTCGATTAAGGCTTATCCGCCCGCTCGACCTTGCCCATCAGGAACTTGTGCACAAAGCGTGGCACCACCTCGCTGGCCGGGCCGTAATGCTTCTCTTCGAACTGGCTTTCCACCAGGCTCGGCTCCAGATTCAGCTCCATGGTATAAGCCCCACCCAACCGAGCCTCGTGAACAAAGCCTGCCGCCGGGTAAACATTGCCAGAGGTGCCAATCGCGATAAAGAAATCGGCCTTGGCCAACGCGGCGTAAATCTCATCCATCCCCAACGGCATTTCACCAAACCACACCACGTGAGGCCGCAGAGGCGCAGGGAACTGGCAGCAGTGGCAGCGTTCATCCACGCTCAGGTCTCCCAACCACTCCACCACCTGCCCAGAACTGGTGCAGCGTACTTTCAGCAGCTCGCCATGCATATGCAGCACATGCTTGCTACCGGCACGCTCGTGCAGGTTGTCGATATTCTGCGTAACCAGCAGGAAGTTCTCCTCCCCCAGCCACTCTTCCAAATCGGCCAGCGCACGATGAGCCGCATTAGGGCCGATATCCGACTGCTGCAGTTGCCGGCGGCGCGCATTATAAAACTCCTGCACCAAGGCCGGATCGCGCTGATAACCGTCCAGGGTGGCGACATCTTCCACCTTATGCTCTTCCCACAGCCCATCGGCAGCGCGGAAAGTACGGATGCCAGACTCGGCAGAGATCCCTGCTCCCGTCAGCACCACGACAAACGGCTTTTTCAGCTCTGCCGCCGCCATGGTATCGCGTTGGAATATCCGCGAGCGAAAACGCTGATGCCGCACATGCTTACTCTTGCGAAACTGACACAACCGATGGCGAGTGTGCATGAACTCTCCTTATTTATGACTTTCCACCAAATTGAGGAACGCTGCCCCACGAACACCGCCAGCATCGCCATAGCGTGCCTTCTCGATGCGTGGCAGTTTGGCTACCCGTAACAAATGGGCTGGCAAACGCTGGGGCAACGCCTGATAAATTGCGGCAAAATTCGATAAGCCGCCGCCAATCACCACCAGGTGGGGGTCGATGATGGTCAGCAGGTTGCCCAGGCAAATGGCCAGGACATCCAGAAATCGTTCTACGTGCGCCACGGCCTGTGGCTCACCGGCCTGATAATGCGCAATGATTTGCTGCGCTGGCAACCGTTGTTGATAAAAATGCGCATACATCCACTCAAATCCGCGGCCCGAGATGTAATTCTCGATGCAACCGTCATGGCCGCAGCCACAGGGAACGCGAGGAATATCACGCCCGAGCACCTCCAGCGCATCCACCGGCAAACGGAAGTGGCCAAACTCTCCAGTGATAAAGTTACGCCCAGAGACCACTTTACCATTAACGATCAAGCCACCGCCAACTCCGGTACCCAAGATGATGCCCAGCACCGTTGGGTAATGGCGAAACTCTTCGTCCCAAGCTTCCGAGAGCGTGAAGCAGTTGGCGTCGTTATCGACCTTGACCTCACGGCCAATCAACGCGCTCAGATCGCGCGGCAGCGGCTGCCCCATCGCGGCCGGGACGTTGGCGGTAAACAAGGTGCCATCTTCATTTGGCAGCCCAGGAATGCCTATGCCCACCAGCCCCTGCGTACCACAAACGGCATCGGCCTCATGGGTGAGATCGCGTAATACCGCCAGCAGTTGCCGGTAGTCGTCACGCGGCGTCGGCACCCGCTTTTGCCAGATACGCTGCAGGTTGGCGTCGAACACCCCAAGTTCAATCTTGGTGCCGCCCATGTCGAAACCGTAGTACATAACTCGCCCTCAGGGTAAAAAAATGGGGCCCGCTACCGGCCCCAGGTTTTTATTACTGCCCGCTCAATACGCGGGCCGGATCGATGCGGCTGGCACGTCTGGCCGGATACCAACTGGCCAGCAGGCTAAGCACGATTGCCGTACCCAGTACGATAGCGACATCCAGCCAGTGCAGCTCGGACGGCAGGAAATCGATAAAGTAGATGTCGCCAGACAGGAAAGAGTGGCCCATCAGCTTTTCGATGCCTTTCATGATATTGGTCAACTGTAGCGAGGCAATCACGCCAACCACTACCCCGCTAAGGCTACCTACCAGCCCGGCCAACAAGCCATACCAGACAAAGATGGCGCGGATAAAGCCGTCTTTGGCCCCCAGCGTACGCAGCACGGCAATGTCGCCACTCTTGTCCTTCACCGCCATCACCAGGGTGGAAACAATGTTGAAACAGGCCACGCCGATCACCAGCACCATCGCCAAATACATGATGGCGCGGATCATCTGAATGTCGCGATACATAAATCCGTAGGTGCCAATCCAGCTCTTGATATAGACGGTGGCATCGGCGACTTCCCCGGCGTCACGCACCAGCTTGTTAGCGGCGAACACGTCGTTGACCTTGATGGCAATCCCGGTGACACTGTCACCCATATCCAGATAGTGCTGGGCATCCGCCAACGGCACCATGGCCAAGCTGTGATCGAGCTGACCGCTAAGTTGCAGAATACCGGTGACATGCAGGCGAATACGCTTCGGCTGCAACAGTTTCATCTCAGGATCGCTATTGGGGATCATCACCGTGACGTAAGAGCCCTGCTTCACGCCCAGAGCGTCGGCGACCCCTTTGCCCAGGATCACCTGCTGCTCACCGCTTTTGAAATTGGCCCAGGCATCGCCCTGCACATAACTTGGCAGCGCGCTAAGCTGTTTTTCCTGCGCAGGATCGACCCCTTTTACCTGCACGGCGCGTAGCTGAGCACCATTCTCCATCAGCCCGGTAAAGTTGATATAGGGCGCCGCAGCCAAAATGCCCGGTACCTTTTCGACCCGTTGCAGGATCTCCGGCCAGCCGGTGAACGGTTGCTTGACCGGTTCGATCTCTCCGTGCGGCACCACCGCCAGAATACGGTTCTGCAGTTCACGTTCGAAGCCGTTCATCGCGCTTAGCCCGACGATCAGCACCGCCACGCCCAGCGCGATGCCGATGGTGGAGATCACCGAGATCAACGAAACCATGCCGCCGCGCCGCCGGCCACGGCTGAAGCGCAGCGCCATCAGCAATGAAAGTGGCGAAGCGCTCATTACTCGGCCCCCATCAGGGTCAGTTGCGCCTGTAGATGGCCGTCTGCCATTTCCAACTGGCGGCTCAGGCGTTTAGCGAGTTGCAGATCGTGGGTGACCACCAAAAATGCGGTTCCCTGGCGTACGTTCAATTCGCCCAGTAAATCGAAGATGCTGTCTGCGGTGCGCTTATCCAGGTTGCCGGTCGGCTCATCTGCCAACACCAGTGAAGGATTATTCACCAACGCACGGGCAATCGCCACGCGCTGACGTTCACCGCCGGAAAGCTCGGACGGGCGGTGTTTGCTACGTTTTTCCAGGCCCACGGCCGCCAGCATCTCCAGCGCCTTTTCTTTCGCCAGCGCCGGTTTCGTGCCACCGATCAGCAGCGGCATCGCGGCGTTTTCCAGCGCGGTGAAATCTGGCAGCAGATGATGGAACTGATAGATAAAGCCGAGCTGGCGGTTGCGCAGTTCGGCTTTGGCAGTGGAAGAAAGCTTGTTCAACGACTGCCCTTTGTAAATCACCTCACCCGAAGTGGGCGAATCCAGCCCCCCCAGCAGATGCAGCAAAGTACTTTTACCGGAACCCGAGCTACCGACGATCGCCATCATCTCGCCCGGTTGCATGGCAAAACTGACATTGCGCAGCACGTCGGTATGCAGGTTGCCTTCCTGATAGGTTTTACACAGGCGCTCACACTGCAATAAAGGATGGTTACTCATAACGTAAAGCCTCAGCGGGTTGTACGGCGGCAGCGCGCCATGAAGGGTAAAGCGTGGATAACAGCGAGACCGCCATCGCCACTACGGCAATGATCGTCACCTGAAGAGGGTCAACCGCCACCGGCAGAGAAGCCCCGTCGATCAACGCGCCAAGGATCGGCATCAGGTTGTTCAGATTGGTGGCAAGCAGCACGCCTAACAGTGTGCCAAGCAACGAACCGATAATCCCGGCGCTGGCCCCCTGCACCATAAAGACCGACATGATCTGCCGCCGCGTCAGGCCCAGGGTTTGCAGAATGGCCACTTCGCCCTGCTTCTCCATCACCAACAGGCCCAGCGAGGTAATGATATTGAATGCCGCCACCGCCACGATCAGGCTAAGCAGCAGCCCCATCATGTTTTTCTCCATGCGCACCGCCTGGAACAACTCGCCCTTGCGTTCGCGCCAGTCTTTCCACTGGGTGCCTTCCGGCAGCGTTTGCTGGCTAAGGGTGTCCACCGTCAACGGCTGTTGCAGGAACAGACGCCAGCCGGTGATATTGCCCGCCGGGTAGCGCATCAGACGGGAAGCATCTTGCTGGTTCGCCAGCAGCTGATAGCCGTCCACTTCACTATTGGCATGGAAAGTGCCAATCACGGTGAACAGACGTTGGCTTGGGATGCGGCCCATCGGGGTAAACTGGCTCGCGCTCGGTACCATCAGACGCAGCTGATCGCCACGCTTGACGCCCAACTGCCCGGCAAGCTGTTCACCGATAATCAGGTTGTACTCGCCCGGCTGCAGCTGTTGCTGTTTAACGTTGACCAGATAAGGCGTCAGCGGATCGGGCTGCTGCGGGTCAACCCCCAACATGACGCCAACGGCCACGCTGCGAGCGCTTTGCAGCACCACATCGCCGGTAGTCAACGGGGTGACTCGGGTGACACCATGCAGGTTTTGCACGGCAGAGGCTGGCAGCTGTTCAGGGTTGATTGAACCCTGCTTGCTGGTGATCAGCGCCTGCGGCATGAGCCCCAGGATGTTGTTTTCGAGATCTTTCTCGAAGCCATTCATCACTGAAAGCACCGTCACCAGCGCCATCACCCCCAGCGTAATGCCAATGGTGGATAGCCAGGAAACAAACCGCCCAAAGCGGTCTGAGGCTCGCCCACGCATATAACGCAGGCCAATAAATAACGCGACAGGTTGATACATGAAATCCGTTTTGTTGCCGTAGCTTAAGCAAAGTGATCAAGGATAATAAAGGCTCTACCGGGTTTATGGAACCACCCGGCCGGTTTTATTCATCATGTTTGCACGGGTTTACAGAAAATGCCGGATTTTGACCTTCCTGATGGCACTGTTGTTTCGACTGACAGCCGCTTAACCGTTTGACAATCCGTTTACAACGGGCAAATTAATAGGCTGAACGAATCAATGCCAACCACATGAGGTAGCCATGACCGTTACGTCCCACTGCATCACCGCCGCCGATATTGCCAAAGCGGCCGAAATCCTGCAAAACCACGCGATCCGCACACCAGTAATGACTTCCCGCCAGGCGGATGAGATCGCCGGTGCCCAGCTCTTTTTCAAGTGCGAGAATTTCCAGCGCATTGGGGCCTTTAAATTCCGTGGTGCCTTTAACGCCATCAGCCAATTGACCCCGGCTCAGCGCCAGGCCGGAGTAATAGCCTTCTCATCCGGTAACCATGCGCAGGCCATGGCGTTGGCGGCCCGTGAGCTTGGAGTGAACGTTACTATCGTGATGCCGCATGACGCCCCCGCGGCCAAGCTGGCGGCAACCCGTGGCTACGGTGCAAACGTGGTGATCTATCAGCGGCAAACCGAAGACCGGGAAGCCATCACCCAACGGCTAGCGGCGGAACAGGGCTTAACGGTGATCCCACCTTACGATTATCCGCAGGTGATGGCTGGCCAGGGCACCGCAGCTAAAGAGTTGATCGAAGAAGTTGGCCCGTTGGATATTCTGCTGGTTTGTACCGGTGGCGGCGGGCTGCTCTCTGGATGCGCCATTGCGGCACATCACTGGTCGCCCGGCTGCCGGGTATTTGGCGTCGAACCCGAGGCGGGCAACGATGTGCAACAGGCATTCCGCAGTGGTGAAAAAGTATGGATCCCGGTACCAAAAACCATTGCCGACGGCGCACAAACCCAGCAGGTAGGCAATCTCACCTTCCCGATCATTCAACACTATGTGGAAGATATTTTGACGGTGACCGACCAACAGCTGTGCCAGCAAATGCGTTTCTTTATGGAGCGGATGAAGATGGTAGTCGAACCGACCGGTTGCCTGGCTGCCGCTGCGGCGATGAATCAGGTCATCGATCTGCAGGGCAAAAAAGTCGGGGTGATCGTCAGCGGTGGTAACGTGGACGTCGATAAAATCGGCCAGTACCTCGCCATGGCGCAGGATTGATTAAATTACCGCCAACAGGAAGCTTGCTCGCGCTTTTACCGGTGTCAGTTTATACGCCGCTGGGCTAGTATAACCAAGGTATACCCGTCGTCTTTCAAGCTGCAGCGTTGTTACCTGCACTATCTCACCCCAGTCACTTACAAAAGTAAGCTCCTGGGGATGAGATAGCTTGGCGCCTAGCTGCAACTTGAAATCCATAGGGTATAAGGAATGAGTAATTCTTTGTGACAAGCAAACAGGATTTTGTGGTATTCACGCGTCAAGTGCCACGGTGAACACCACAAAAACTGTTATTCAATTCATTGATTAAAGATAACTGAATGAGCATTTCTGATAATAACCGCAGCTCCGCATCCTCCTACCGTTACTCTCTTCCTGACCGCGCGGGCGATTTACGCCAGCTAGGGCAGCTCACCGGTTCTGCCTGTGCCGTAGAATGCGCCGAAATCGCCGAACGCCATCCCGGCCCGGTGATGCTCATCGCCCCGGATATGCAGAATGCATTGCGGTTGCGTGACGAAATCCAGCAGTTTACCGATCAGATGGTGACCACCCTTTCCGACTGGGAAACGCTGCCATACGACAGCTTCTCGCCCCATCAGGAAATCATCTCTGCGCGGCTTTCCAGCCTGTATCATCTGCCGACCATGGCACGCGGCATCATCATTCTGCCGGTGAATACGCTGATGCAACGCGTCTGCCCGCATGAGTTCCTGCATGGCCATGCGTTGGTGATGAAAAAGGGCCAACGACTTTCGCGGGATCTGCTGCGGGCACAGTTGGAACAGGCCGGTTATCGCAGCGTCGACCAAGTGATGGAGCATGGCGAATTTGCTACGCGCGGAGCGCTGCTTGACCTGTATCCCATGGGCAGCGAAGAGCCTTATCGCATCGACTTTTTCGACGACGAGATCGACAGCCTGCGCACCTTTGATGTGGATAACCAGCGTACGTTGAGCGAAGTGGACGCCATCAACCTGCTGCCAGCGCACGAGTTCCCGACCGATAAGGCCGCCATTGAGCTGTTCCGTAGCCAGTGGCGTGAACAGTTTGAAGTGCGTCGCGACGCCGAACATATTTATCAGCAAGTGAGTAAAGGCACCTGGCCTGCCGGTATCGAATACTGGCAACCGCTGTTCTTCAGCCAGCCGCTGCCTTCCTTGTTCAGCTATCTGCCAGCCAATACGCTACTCGTCAACACCGGCAACCTGGAGGGAGCAGCCGAGCGTTTCTGGCTCGATGTCAATCAACGCTATGAGAACCGGCGGATCGATCCGATGCGGCCGCTGCTGGCCCCGGATACCCTATGGCTGCGGGTCGATGCGCTATTTGCCGAGCTGAAAGCCTGGCCGCGAATGGCGTTGAAAACCGAGGAGCTGCCTGCCAAATCCGGTTGCACCAACCTGGGCTATCAAACCCTGCCGGATCTCGCCGTCCAGGCCCAGCAGAAGGCCCCACTGGATAATCTGCGACGCTTTATTGAAAGCTTCACCGGTGGCGTGGTCTTCTCGGTAGAGAGTGAAGGCCGCCGCGAAACCCTGCAAGATCTGCTTGGTCGCATCAAGCTGAGTACCAGCCTGATCCATCATCTGGATGAGGTCGAAGCATCGGGCCGTTATATGATGGTCGGAGCCTCCGAGCGTGGCTTCCTGGATACGCTGCGTGACCGGGCGTTGATCTGTGAAAGCGATCTGCTCGGTGAACGCGTCAGCCGCCGTCGGCAGGATAATCGCCGCACCATCAATACCGATACCCTGATCCGCAACCTGGCAGAGCTGCACCCAGGGCAGCCGGTGGTGCATCTGGAACACGGCGTTGGCCGCTACGTTGGCCTGACCACGCTGGAAGCTGGGGGCATCAAGGCGGAATATCTGATCCTCTCCTACGCCGGTGAAGACAAGCTGTACGTGCCGGTCTCTTCCCTGCACCTGATCAGCCGCTATGCCGGAGGAGCCGACGAGAACGCCCCGCTGCACCGGCTTGGCGGGGATGTCTGGTCGCGAGCCAGGCAGAAAGCCGCCGAACGCGTGCGTGACGTGGCCGCCGAGCTGTTGGACATCTATGCCCAACGTGCCGCCAAGAGCGGTTTTGCGTTCAAACATAATCGTGAGCAGTATCAGCTGTTCTGCCAGACCTTCCCGTTTGAGACCACGCCAGATCAGGAACAGGCCATCAACGCGGTGCTGAGCGATATGTGCCAGCCACTGGCGATGGATCGCCTGGTCTGCGGCGACGTTGGCTTTGGTAAAACCGAAGTCGCGATGCGTGCCGCCTTCCTGGCCGTCGAAAACGGTAAGCAGGTCGCGGTACTGGTGCCGACAACCCTGCTGGCGCAGCAGCACTTCGACAACTTCCGCGATCGCTTTGCCACCTGGCCCATCCGCATCGAAATGATGTCGCGTTTTCGCAGCGCCAAAGAGCAGCAGCAGATCCTGGAAGAGGCGGCCGAGGGCAAGGTCGATATCCTCATTGGCACCCATAAGCTGTTGCAGAGCGATCTGCGCTGGAAAGATCTGGGGCTGTTGGTGGTTGATGAAGAACACCGCTTTGGCGTACGTCACAAAGAGCGTATCAAGGCGATGCGCGCAGACGTAGATATTCTGACGTTAACCGCCACGCCAATCCCACGCACCCTGAATATGGCCATGAGCGGCATGCGCGATTTGTCGATCATTGCTACCCCACCGGCCCGCCGTCTGGCAGTGAAAACCTTTGTCCGTGAGTACGACAGCCTGGTGGTGCGCGAGGCCATCCTGCGTGAGGTACTGCGCGGCGGCCAGGTGTATTACCTGTATAACGACGTCGAGAATATCGATAAGGCCGCCGAACGCCTGGCGGAGCTGGTGCCAGAAGCACGGATTGCCATTGGCCACGGCCAGATGCGGGAACGCGATCTGGAACGGGTGATGAACGATTTCCACCACCAGCGCTTCAACGTGCTGGTTTGTACCACCATTATTGAAACCGGCATCGACATCCCCAGCGCCAATACCATCATTATCGAACGGGCAGACCGCTTTGGCCTGGCACAATTGCATCAGCTACGCGGCCGCGTTGGGCGTTCGCACCATCAGGCCTATGCTTATCTGTTAACCCCGAACCCGAAGGTCATGAGCACCGACGCACACAAGCGGTTGGAAGCGATTGCCTCGCTGGAAGATTTGGGGGCCGGGTTCGCGCTCGCCACCCACGATTTGGAAATCCGTGGTGCTGGGGAGCTGCTGGGGGAAGACCAAAGCGGCCAGATGACCACCGTGGGCTTCTCGCTGTATATGGAGCTGTTGGAAAGCGCCGTCGACGCCCTGAAGAACGGGCGTGAGCCTTCGCTGGAAGATCTCACCAGCAATCAGACGGAAGTGGAACTGCGCATGCCTGCGCTGCTGCCCGATGACTTTATCCCTGACGTGAATACCCGTTTGTCCTTCTATAAACGCATTGCCAGCGCTAAAAATGAGGGTGAACTGGAGGAACTGAAGGTTGAGCTGATCGATCGCTTTGGCCCGCTGCCGGATGCAGCGCGTAACCTGCTGCAAAGCGCGGCGATGCGTCAACAGGCGCAGATACTGGGGATCAAGCGTATCGAAGGCAACGAGCGCGGGGGCTTTATCGAGTTTGGCGAGAAGAACCGGGTCGATCCGGGTTATCTGATTGGCTTGCTGCAAAGCAAACCGCAGGTTTACCGCCTGGATGGGCCAACCAAGCTGAAGTTTATGCTGGATCTCACTGACCGGGCCGAACGACTGAAGTTTATCGGCGAGCTGCTGGCGGCGTTCAGAGAGCATACTTTGGCAGCTTGAGGCCAATGCCCCTAATCCTTAGATCATGTCTTCTCCGCCTTAGCGGATAAGACATGATCTAGCTCGTTCAACGTCCTTGATGGCATTGGCAATGCGTTTATTGATGCTCACCGCGTTTCGTTGCAGCGAGCTGCACCTGGGGGAGTGGCACGACAATACCACCGCTCATGGATTTCGACATTGTAGTGTTTTATATAAGCCGCGCAGTTAATAACTTCACCACCTCATCTACCGAGGGCAAAGATGGATGGCCCACCATGCGCTGTAACGCATTATCATATTTTTCATGCCAAACAGGTTGAATCATTTCATAACCGTCCTTGCGCAGTTGGTTAACGTTGCGGCGTACAGCAGCTTTCTCCCACATCACGGCCCCCATTACAGGGAAGAACAACACCGGAAAATCCGCAGCAAGCACTACCGTGGTTAAGCGATTTGGCGCAGCACCTTGTGCGACCGAGGCCAGCGTATTCGCCGTTGCAGGCAATACCGCCATGATGTCATGGTCAGAAACAATCTTTGAAGGTTTGTCGCTAGGCCAATCAGCAGTTTTTTCACCCGCAATCACACGGTCAGCCCACAACCCGAGCGTTTCTGCGGGGATAAACTGCTCTGCTTGCCGAGTCATCAACACGGTTAACGAACAGTGAATATTCTTTTTAATCGCCTTCAGGTACTCTGGAAGATAAGTGATATCCACCGAGCCAGTAGCACCAATTAAAATCCGCTTCTTCTCCGTCATGTTCGTGCTCCACGCAAAGCTTTCTAATAGCCACAGCTATGAGAGTAAAAGCCGCAACCTCTACTCTCATGCATCAAGTACCTGAAGGAATTACGGCGTACCAGGAGGTGCTTCCCCCCAGCCCCACTTCTTAATCGTTTCCCGCTTAGGGCATGGCGCTTCAGGTTGCGAATTCGCTTGGGCTCGACGCGATCCCCACTCAATATAAGCGGCAAATGCGGAACGGAACTCAGGATCGGTAGGCAAGTTTACCTCGTCCACACATTCCATCATCAAATCCACCCAACGCTGACGCTGATCCGGTTGGATACTCCTGCCGCGATGCTTGGAAACCATACCCTTAAACCCGCCTCGATGAGCCGTGTAATTAGCTTCTCCACCCAGAACCTCTTCCAGCCAGATAGCGACATGTTCCGGGTGGTCACCCGCCATATGAGCAAACATCGGCGCTAATAACTCATCCTTTTCAACCTTGGCGTAAAAGATCGCCATGAGTTTTAGCAGAACCTCTCTTCCACCCATCCATTCAAATAAAGTTGGTGTATTTTCTGACATAATTACTCCAGTAAAGTTAATTGGTGATAATTCAGACGATATTGATAACTCAACCTAATTCCAGTGAAGCCAGAGCATTAATTCCTAGCTGATAATCTGCAGGTGGTTCCCCACGATACATCCGGCAAGTATGAAACAATGTTTTGAACCCTAAAGAGCGGGCAAATGCGATGGTCTGCTGGGCGTATTCTGGAATATCTAGCGTGACATTCGTCTGCTGCGGCATCTCATTCATCGCGGCCAACATCAGTGCTCTCATGTTTTTCTCATTAGCGGCGTAGAAAGGTCCGACTCGATACCCACCATCGCAAGGACGTAAACCAATTACGCCCTCAATCCCTTTATTACCCACTAATAGAAGTCCTTTTCGCCCTTGGCCGAAAAACCACTCAGTAAGTAAACCGGCACGAGAATACCCGACAAAACTCGCATCATAATCAATCACAGAAGTAATATTTTTTTGATCGACGAGTTCGATATTGTATAGTTCGACAATGTTTTTAGTAGCCGCCCCCACCATGCGGAAAGTGTGATAATGTGTTTTGAACCCATACTTCTGATAAGTGGCCTCTTGAGCGGGCATACCATCCAGGCCAATACAGCGCCCTTCAGCATGTTCAATCGCCATACTCCAAACCGCCAAGCCAAACCCTTGACCGCGAAAATCGGGATTAACAATATAATGGCCAAGATGAGCGTAATTTTGCGCGTGGTTCACAACA
Organism: Serratia sp. JSRIV006; assembly: GCF_019968685.1. Taxonomy (NCBI): domain Bacteria; kingdom Pseudomonadati; phylum Pseudomonadota; class Gammaproteobacteria; order Enterobacterales; family Yersiniaceae; genus Serratia; species Serratia sp. JSRIV006. The sequence continues at coordinate 2,421,899 of NZ_CP074137.1, read as the reverse complement.
GATATCGAAGCAATCGGCCTATCTTGCCAATAGCCGATATAAAAACCCGGCGCATCTACATTAAGGAAACGACTTGCGTCTCCTTCACCAAGATCCCAGTTCTCCTGACGTGCCATTTCCTCCACTACCTGCCATGCTTCGGGTGTGGCTATGCTTACCCGAAATTGGATTTCAGGGCGCTCGGTTATTCTACTCATATTATCTCCTGACCACATGAATAACTTCGGTTACAATCCCATAGACTTGCCAATAAACTCTTTAAGCACTTCACTCGTACCGCCATAAATAGTTTGCACCCGGCTATTCGCCCAGGCTTTCCCCATATATGAATCACTCATATAACCAGCTCCTCCATGCAACTGCAAACAGCGATCGGCCACTTTCATCTGAAGCTCGGTAGTCCAGAGTTTAATTCTTGCCGCATCAACCACGCTGAGGCTTTTCTGGTTAAAGCGAGCGATGGCATCATTTAAATACACCCTGGCTATTTTTACTTCCGTACCCAGCTCCGCTAGCATAAATCTATTCGCTTGAAACGATCCGAGAGGCTGCCCGAAAGCCTTACGGTGCTTTACCCATACCAGCGTTTTTTCTAGTAGATATTCCGCTGTGGCAACAGCAACGGTCGCAATGCTCAATCTTTCTCGTGGCATCCCTCCCATAAAATAGAGGTTGCCAAGATTCTCGCGGCCAATAAGATTTTCGCAGGGAACCCGACAAGCGGTGAAATGAAGATCGGCAGTATCACTGGCATGCCAACCTATTTTTTTCAGCAATGGCCCGCGCTCAAAACCCGGGGTGTTTCGTTCAACGATCAGCAAACTGATGCCCTGCCCGCGTGACGCCTCTGAGGTTCTTACCGCAGTCAGAATAAGATCGGCATTAATCCCATTGGTGATATAGCTTTTATGACCATTGACAATAAAGTACTGTCCTTGCTTTACCGCGGTCGTCTCAAGATCTGCCGAATCCGAACCACCATTCGGTTCGGTAATGGCGATCGCCGCAATAAGTTCACCGCTGCACAACCCTGGCAGCCAGCGAGCTTTCTGCTCATCGGTACCGTGTCTGTCTATATAACTGGCGATCACATCATTATGAGAGATAATGACTGGCGCGGTCATCTCGGCGCGAATTAACTCCTCCGTCAGGACAGCAGCATAGTGATAATCAGGCTTCTGCTGGCCGCCCAATTCACGGGCAACACCCAACCCCAATAACCCCACTTCACCCGCGTGCCGCCAAAAATCACGCCCGATCAGGCCGTTAGTTTCCCACTCAGACAGAAAGGGTTTAGCCTTACGCGCCAGGAAATCACGGCAGCCGAGTCGAAACTGTGTTAACTCTTTGTTTTCCATAATATCCTCAGAAAGATTCCGCGACCAATGCCTGAGTCTCTGGTACCTGCGAAAATAGTGCCTTTACCAGGTCAAAATAGTTATAAATAGCGAAATGGCCCCCTTCGATAGGGTGTAGTTGGGTGGTGGCAAGCGTGTGGTTCCGCCACGCTGCTTGCATTTCTTCAGTGACATTTTCATCTTGATCCGCTGAGATAACGTCCAAGGGTTGCGACACTTTTTTATCCACAAACTCCAAGAACTGATGGCGCAAAATATAATCGGTACGGAGCGAGGTCACCAGCCTACGGGCGAAGGCGGGCTCATTGAGAATGCTCTCTGGCGTCCCATTATCCGCACGCATTTTTGAAATGATTTGATCGTCCGTCCACAAATGTCGGTCATCGTCCGCCTGCACGCTCGGTGCGATAGAGCCTGAAATCACGGAAAACAGCGGGCGCATAGCATAGTTTTCCGCCAACGCCGCACTCACGATAAAACTCAGCACGCCACCAAAACTATGACCAAACGTCACCCACTCGGTCGTCCCAGCCTGCTGGTGCAGGGCAAAGTCCGCATGGATATCGGCGCAGATCCGATCGACCAACAACGGCAGGTTGTCGATCGCCTTTTCACGGCTCAGCACGTCACGGCCAGGTATCTCGATAGGCTTGAACACCAGATTGGAATCCCCTTTGAAGCGGCCAAGCCAAGCACGATAGACGCTCGCGCTAGCGCCTGCGTGTGGGAAGGCATAAATAATGCGCTTGGGCGCAGACGAATTCATATAGGGCTCCTCAGTAAGAAAGAGGCGATACGCTCAGCGACCATCACGGTAGTGAGGTTCGTGGGCATAGAGGGGATACAAGGGAAGAGTGAAGCATCTGCAACGGCGATTTGGCTCAGACCGTGCAGGTTACCCTGTTCATCCGCTGCGGTCTGCGGATCGCTCGCACATCCCATCCGTACCGTACCAGAGGCATGCCAGCCGGGGCTGAGCAGATTTTTGATGGCGTTATGCATAACCTCATCATTGTCGATCATCGCCTCAGACCACAACTGGATACCGTCGAGATATGCCGCAAGCTCAGGGTGATTGATCAACCTCCACATTTGACGTACCCCCCCGACCAAGCGCGCGATATCCTCTGGATCCTGTGATAAAGGCAAATCGATCATCGGCAATTGCTGACTATCCCTGCTCTGGATAAACACTCGTCCTCTGGCCTTGGGACGCATCAGCATCACAGAGGCCCCCACCAAGCGCGGGTAATCCGTGCGATTCTGAAAACCGGGTACGTTCTTGCTCGCCACGTTGTTCATTAATCCTAATTGCACATCAATCTGCGCATCGTACCCGCTGTTCAAGCGCGCAGCAGTTTGCCGCCACGGTGTTTCCTGGATGCCATTTCTAGATTTTGGGAGTGCCCATAGTACTACCGAAGCGTGATCGGACAGATGGTTGCCAACAGCAGGCATATCGGCCACTACGGGAATATCAAGTTGTTGTAATAAACGCGCATCGCCAACGCCGGAACGCTGCAAGATCGCCGCAGATCCTATCGCCCCGGCGCACAGCACGATCTGGTTGGCACGATAGGTTGTATAGCCCCCGTCGTGCGTCGCTTCGACACCAACAGCCTTGCCTGCGTTAAACAGTACTCTCTCGACCATCATGCGCGAGAGGATCTGAAGGTTTTCCCGCTCGCGTGCCGCATAAAGATAGGCACGGTAAAGATCGTATCTTTCCGCTCCCTGCACCACATTGGCGGGTACGACACCCACCGCTGCACTTTCTCCCTCATTCAGATCGTCAACAAAAGCGATGCCGTTCTGTTGGCATATATCGGCAAAGGCTTTCTCCAATGGCAAGATTTCGTCCCCTGAAGGCCTCCGTAACGTGAGAGGTCCTTGGTGACCGTGCAGTGCGGAATCTGGACGATCAACGTCATTTTCCAACTTCTTGTACCACGGCAGAACGTCACACCATGCCCATTGACGACACCCCATATTTACCCAGTGGTTAAAATCGCTGGGAAAGGCCCTTAAGGCTACGGCACCGTTAATCGCAGACGATCCACCCATGACTTTCCCCAGTCGATAGTCAAAGGCTTTACGCTGGTTACGACCTAACGGCTGATTACCATCTCCCTGGACGAAACGAGAAAATCGCTCTGTCCCATGCACGTTGGCTTCGTATGGCCAGTTATAGCCTTCAAGAACCAGACGGGAAGCATCCCGCAACGGACTACCAGGTTGAGCAACGTCGGAATCCTGCCCCGCCTCTAGCAATAAAACACGGTGTTTGCCACTTTCAGAAAGACGAGAAGCCATCACACAACCCGCGGTCCCGCCACCGACCACAATAAAATCATAATCAACCTGCTCTGGAGCCGCTTTAAATAGATGCGTCATACGTATTGCTCCTGAGCCTTGTCCGCTACGCTGGAAAGGATGCGCGAAAAATCACGTACTGAGGCATTCATAAACAAGCTCTCGATCATATCCTGTTCACTGGACGGACCGACCTTAAAGATTTCGCGTACCGCGCTCAACAGCCCCACCGCATGCAATGAATCGCCACCGATGTCGAAAAAACCATCATTGACATCAAAGTCACTGTGTTGCAGCTGTTTTGACCATAAGGCGAATACACAGGCCTCAAGTTCATCGGCGGGTTCACTCTTATCCGCCGCAGCCACCCATTCCCCCCATGGCACGGGCAGAGCGTTACGGTCTATTTTCCCATTACCCGTCAAGGGCATACTGTCCAATAACACAAACCAGGTTGGTATCATATAAGAAGGGAGATGAGCTTGAGCGAGTTCGCGTAGTGCTCCTTCCAACACTCTCTTTTCGTTCTCGCTGGCCTGTTGCTTCGGCACAATATAGGCAGCTAGCTGCTTTTGGCCGGTTTTCGGGTGGTTGACCGCGTTGATCACTACGTGGTTCGCCTGCGGATTCCCCAACAGGCAAGCCTCTATTTCACCCAGTTCGATGCGATAGCCATTAATTTTTACCTGATTATCTTCACGTCCCAAGATCTCAATCAGCCCTTCATCAATATAGCGCCCTAAATCACCGGTTCTATACAGCCGCTCACCCGTGATCGGATGGCTAAAAAATCTCTCCTGCGTTTTTTCAGCATCACCCAGGTAACCTTGTGCCACACCAGCGCCTGCAATGAACAGCTCACCAATAACCCACTTAGGACAAGGTTCAAACCATTCATTGAACACATGAAATTTCTGATTAGCTAATGGCTTACCGTAAGGAATGCTTTTCCAGGCGCTATCTACATGCCGGATAGGGTAAACAATTGACCAGATTGAACCTTCTGTCGCCCCACCCAGGCTGATCACATCAATACCGTTGACGGCGGCCTTGATTTGATCCGGCAGGTTGACCGGGATCCAGTCTCCACTCATCAGCACCAGGCGCAAAGCACTGCCAGAAAGCTGCGAACCGGCCCGCTCTACCAACGCTTTCATCGGTGCCGGCACGCTATTCCACAAAGTCACCCGATGTTTGGTGATCTTTTCAGCCCATATTTTCGGATCGTTAGCCTCATTTTCCGTAGCAAACAGAATGCTGCCACCGGCTCCCAGAACCCCAAAATAATCATAAACGGACAGATCAAACCCCGCTGGCGCAACGGAGAAGACACGGTCATGCTGATTGACATTGAAACGACGATTAATATCCAAAACCGTATTAGCGGCGTTGCGGTGCGTAATCATTACCCCTTTTGGCTCACCAGTAGAGCCGGAAGTAAAAATAACGTAGGCCAGATCATCCAATGTCTGTTTTGCCACCTGCACAGGAAACTTCATCGGTGCAGCACTATCAATGACCACCCCGATGTTGGTTAATCCATCTATTGGTTCCAGGCCAGCAGGCGTCACGATGGCTTTCGCCGCACAGCGCTCAATCAACCGCGCTTTACGCTGCTCGGGAAGCTGTGGATCAATCGAGACATATGCAGCCCCCGCGAAGAGTACACCCAGAATGGCGGCCAGCATTTCCGGCCCTTGCGGCAGAGAAACAGCAACGATGTCACCCGGTTCAATGGCTATAGCAGCACTCAGTTGCTCGGCAACCAGGTTACCGCTGGTGACCAACTCCCCGTAGCTAATCTCTCTTTGCCCCTGAATAATCGCCGTTTTGGTCGGGAACTGACGTGCAGAATGCAAGATCAGATCCTGCAACAACGCCAGTGGCATCCTATCATCCGTCGAATTTGCAGCCAGTCTCTCCTGCATGTCGTCCGTGTTCAAGGCCACCACCGCACCCTGTTGTGACCAAATCTGCGGGTTTTCGCCACAGGCGTTCAGCAGTTTAACGGCTGCCTCAAACATCATTTCCGGCATGCCCACCGGGAACAATCCTTCGACGTAGTTCCAGTTCATAACCAGATCGCCATTGATACGCAACAACTGATTTTCGAGCCAGACACCGGGCGTTTGGGTGCTGCTATACTTCACCATCGCCGTGCCTTCCCAGCCATAGTCGGTGACAATATCTCGTAGTTCCGCATTCAAGGTATTGCTGAAAACCACCGGGAAAGAGAGCGCCCTCTCTCCCTGGCTCAGACGCGTCATTTCGCGTAAAACCTGGATCCCATTGAATGAGGAATGCCAGTAGTTCAACAACTGTTCAGTCTGTAACATCACCAAGCGCTGGCCAAATGCCTCCGACTTACCGTCTTCAACACACAACAGGCTCGACTGAAGATAATTCCCTACGCTTTGTTGCACATCCGGGAAATAGTTACGCCGCGCATGCTGGGTTAAAGTGAGAGTAAAGTTCTGGCGTCGCGACCACAGCCGCAAGGTCTCAACATAAACACCAAGAAAGAGCGTTTCCAGGGTAATTCCCTGTTCAGTCGCGCTCTGGCGAAGCTTATTGACTAATTCCAGTGAGATCGGGTGTGAAAGCGTTTTGAATATGGGATTTTTAATTAATTCAGGTGCCTGATATAGTGGTAATTCAGGAGCTGAGGGCATTGTATCCACTTTATTTAACCAATAGTCCTTATCCCGGCAACCTTGCTTACTTTGCAGAAGTTGCTTTTCTCTTTCAATATAATCTCTAAAATTAAATTCCGGCACGGATTTTACTACATTTGGATTCTGATAGAAGTGCCACCAATCCTTCATCACTATTTTCACACTATGCAAATCAATAAACATCAAATCAAAGCAGAGGTGTAACCGAACCCTCTTTTTATTCAATAAGGTGGCTCTAATCTCGAAAGAAGGTGCAATAGCCAACGAACGTAAATGCGTTTTCATGTCACTTCGTGTGCTATTAATAAACTCCTGCAACTGATTATCATCGATGTATTGGCAATCAGTCACGGCAATCTCATAATGTTCAAGGGCCGCAGAAATTCGTTGGCGGCCACTATCAATCAGTTCGGCGCGTAGCATGGCATGCAGGGAAAGCGTATGGTTCAAGGCTGCATTGAGCCGCTGAAGATCAGGGTTGAAAATTTCGACCTCAAAATAGTAATGCGTTGCAATACCACCCAGAGGTATACCTGCATTGCGACCAATCAAATAAGCGTATTGAATATCGGTTAGCGAAAATGACTCATCTTCTTTTCTTTCCACTGTTTTATCAAAGGTTGTTGAATCATCTACAGGTAGTTTACCATTGAGCAACTCATTTATTTTAATGACATTTTTTTCAACGGAATGCTCAACCTGATGGGTGATGAGGTCATTTTCTTTGCCTGAAAGTTTTAAGCCAATTCTCTTGGCCGATTCCTGCATGACTCGCATAAAAAAACCCTCTGAAATTATTCAATAAAAATAGCATGAGAGCGTTACGCATCCATCAAAATATTCAATAATACCAATCACTTAAAGTTAGGAATAAAATCTCCCCCAAAAATACCGTTGTAACAGCAAACATCGGATAGATGAGATCCCCAAGCCAATAACATAAATAGCGTGAATGCTTTCATTGCGCCAATCAATCAAGCCATCAATTGATTGATAAAATACTACATTACTATGTTTTATGACGTCAAGCATAACCATCATAATAAGTAACAATTCTATATCATAAAAAACACAACCAACAACCAATAACATACTGATTTTATATAAATTAAATTAAATGTAGCTAAATACTCATGATGGGCAACCAGTAATGGCCATCAATAAAGAAATAAAAAATTAATATAAATTTAGGCTGTTTTTTGTTTTTATCTTGACAACATCAGTTAAATTCGCACATCATTCAATTAATCAATTGAATGATTTGTGTAATGCATTAGAATTTCTAATTGATTATCAGAGAAAGCAAACTTAACTAACAGATGACAAGTAGGGTGGTGAAATGAGTAATGATTTTGTGACCGACAAACGCGATTCGGCCCTTCCTGAAGATGTGGCTCCACTATTAGCCGTAGAGGAAAATAACGCTTTAGTGTTTGCTATTCTCGCCACCATTCAGGCAACGTTAATTTTTACAATTGTCATGATTGGAGTCCCATTGCCTGCGATTGGCGCTGAATTCCAGTTGGTTCAAGCAGAACTGGTGCTGGTGAGTGCTGCCTATGGGTTGCCCTTTAGCGGCCTGTTGTTGTTTGGCGGGCGACTAACTGATCGTTACAGTGGAAGAAAAATGTTTACTTTGGGGGTGCTTATCTTCGGCCTTGCATCACTGAGCGGCATGTTCGCCTTCTCCTATTGGATTCTAGTAGCAATTCGCTTTTTGCAAGGGATCGGTGCCGCGCTTACGGCACCAGCCCTGATGGCCTTATTGCGCCAACTCTACCGCGAGGCTGCTCAGTTCAACCATGCAATGGCAACTTGGGGCGGAGTATCGGTTCTGGGAGGAGCCGTTGGTTTTCTTTCATCAGGCATCGTCACCACTTGGCTATCTTGGCGGTGGATGTTTATTGTTCCGGTTGTTGTTAGCTTGTCTGGTCTGCTTTTGGTACGCAGAATGATGAAGCCGCTACCCCTACGTGATAACGACACTCCTGGTCTAGATTTGAGCGGTGCTCTATTGGCGACTAGTGGCATTTCGCTGTTTAGCTTTGGCCTGATCATGAGTGGCGAATATTCTTGGCTGACAGCGCCAGTCTATCTGCCTGTTGCCGCTGGCCTGCTGCTCATTTTCACCTTCTTGCTCGTCGAGCGACATGTTAGCTGTCCTCTGCTACCCCCTGGTTTTATCCTCACCCCAATGCGCACGACTGGCCTGATTGGTATTCTACTGGCCGCTGCGGGTATGGGCTTGATTACCTTTCTACTTTCCCTGTATCTGCAGCAATTTCGCGGTTGGTCATCTTTTGCAACCTCTATGGCGTTTATACCTTATACCGTTGGACTCCTAATTATGAATCGTGCCTCCGGGGCGCTCATTATGCGCTTCGGCGCCTTGCAAATCACAATTGTCGGGCTACTGCTCGGTGCTGCGGGGCTGTTTTTATTGGCTCAGCTCAATGAGCAAACCCACTATGTGCTTGGCCTGCTTCCTGGCTTATTTATCCTCCCCGCCGGAGCTTCTTTGACCTTTTCCGGCAGTGCGGTACTTTCAACGGCAAATGTATCCCTACACGAAGCGGGCCTTGCGGGCGGCGTAATGAACACATCGATGGAGTTAGGTCCAACTATGGGGCTGGCTGCGTTAATGGCGGTAGCAGCAACCCAGGCAAACGCAGTTAATGGCTATGCATGGGCCTTTGGCACTGCAGGAGGCGTCTATTTACTCGCAGCGATAGGCGCACTAATTTTAATGAAAAATATCAATTAGCCGTAATAATCGAAATACCACTGGAACCATAATGTTGAGTATCAGGATCCAGTGGTGTTTCCGTGATAGGTTATACCAGTAAACCGTGAAGACGAGGGCTTACCGGTTAATTTGCACTTCCAGTCCGGCGGCCTTCCACTCCGGAAACCCATCCTCTAGACAACGAGCAAGAAACCCATTTGTTTGCAGGATTTTCATAGCGTTGAGAGAGAGGACGCAGTAAGGCCCGCGGCAATACGCCACCACCTCCTGTCCTTTTAGCAGTTCAGATAGGCGCCCCTCTAGTTCTTCGGCCGGAATATTGACCGCTCCTGGCAGATGGCCAGAGGCAAACTCTTCGGGGGGACGCACATCCAGCAGAGTAATATCCCCCTCATTCAAGCGATGCAGAAGCTCTTCGCGAGAAATCGATTCCAGCCGTTCACGCTGGCTGAAAATATCAGACACGAATGACCTGATCTCGCTATGTCGGTATTCCACATATTGCCGAATCGCCGTCAAGATATTCTGGACTGGACCATTACCCAAACGGTAGTAAACGTTTTTCCCTTCCCGGCGTGATTGCACAAACCCCGCGCGTTTGAGATGTTGAAGATGCTGAGAAGCATTGGCTATCGTAAGACCAGCCAGTTCTGCTAGCCTTTCAACCGATCTTTCTCCCTGTGCGATATGCTCAAGCAGTAGCAGACGATGTGAGCTCCCCAAGGAACGTGTCACCTCTGCAAATTCGTTAAAAACTTGACGTTGACTCTCGCCATTGAGTGTTGACATATTGTTTTTGCTACCTCATCATTCAATATAATAATTGAAAGACAGTATATCAAAGGTTGCAGGAGCCCACCAGTTTACTGCTGCTACCTTTCGATCGAGGTTGTGTTACAGAACATGTTAGGCTTTCCACTCCCGAGGAGTATAAAAAAGGACCATTAAATGGATATATTATTACGTGCAGTACTGATTGGTATCGGGGCAACCTTGGTAATGGACCTCTGGGCATTACTGCAAAGACGCTTTTTTAATATCCCTTCGCTCAACTATCAGTTTGTCGGGCGCTGGTTAGGACACATGCCAAATGGCAAGTTTTTTCACCATACCATCATGCAGACAACACCAGTAAGCGGAGAAAAGGCTCTGGGGTGGACGGCACACTACGCAATTGGCGTCGTCTTTTCCTTGATATTTATTTGTATTATGGGACATGACTGGCTTGAGAACCCCACCTTTTTGACAGCACTCATTATGGGCATTATCAGCGTCATAGCCCCTTTCTTTATTATGCAACCTGGATTTGGTTTTGGCTTGGCAGCATCCAGGACACCGCAACCTAATATAGCGCGCCAGCGTAGTCTGATAGCACACGGTTCGTATGGTATTGGGATATATCTGAGTGCCGTTTTGCTACAGTACTACTGGCCGATAAGCTGAGAAAAGTCACTAACGCGGGTAATGACTCCAATAAGTAGAACATGTACTTTTCGATAAAGGCCCCGATGACCTTTTCATGCAACTCAATCGACCATGAGAAGCAGATTGTTTTATGATCCATGCACTTTATATGGTTTCGCAACGTTAGGTTATTACGTTCAATACGTTTAGTAAATATTCTGCTCGTCAGATACTTATCCTTCAGTACTTTCCGGCTATAACTGCCGCATTCATCACTGACTATCATGCCGACCTTGAACGGGATTAGTAATTGTTGATACCGACTTTGAGCGTTCTGACCGTATCCGGACACCTGCACCGTTGAAGGCTTAATCAACGATTAACGACGGCAGAACGGCTCCCTCTCCCTATAGGTTGAGGGAGCCCCAAAAAAATTGAGACGAGAAACAGGCTGTTTTTTCACCCAAGAACGGGGTAAAAAACAGCCTTATGCAGACGAGAAGAGGTTATTCGTAATTATCTCACTGCTAATTTGCGAAAAAATGGAACAAATTGCTCATAAAACACTCGTTATAATTCTCTACAGCCACTAACAAAAAATTAGTGGGGATTACTCCTCAGCCCTGTGGAGAGGGTTGGGCCGAGGGTAAACTCCGAAGATCAGACCTTGGTCAGCACCAACTGGCCACTTCTATCCAGCGGGATCTGGGTGCCTGGATCGTGATCCATGCGGATTTTGCCCTGCTGGTCGCCAATCTTGTAAGTCACGTCATAGCCCAGCGTTTTCTGCGATTTGTCATACACCGTTTTGCAGCGCTGCTGCGTGCTGGTGGTAGTGTCGTTGTCTTGCAAGGCCCCCTGCACCTGGTGACCGGCATAGCCCCCCCCCAACGCACCTACTACGGTCGCAACATCACGGCCACGACCACCGCCAAACTGGTGACCAATCACCCCCCCAGCAACCGCGCCCAGCACGGAGCCAGCGATGCGGTTTTCATCCTGGACCGGCGCACGATGGGTCACCGTGACGTTCCGGCACTCCTGCCGAGGGGTTTTGATGGTTTCTTTGATCGGTGTTGCGGCGAGAACCTGCGCATATTGTGGGCCGGGAGTGAATACGTCCAGACCAGCTACGGCAGCAATTCCCAGAGCGGCTGCAATACCAATCCCAACACCGGCTAACATTGATTTGTTCACAGGAAATCCTCCTGAATGTGTTACCACGCATTATGCACCGGGCGAGCTCGCAGCGATCACAGGCGATTCCCCCGGTTTACGGCGTGCGTGACGCGCCGTCTGTAAACTCCCTAAAGTCTGCACAAGGAAGTTCCCCCTCGCAATAAGACTCAATGAGCAAAACACCCTGAAAACGGGCCAAAACCAATGAATTGAGAAGAATCCTATCCCTGCCGGTCCCCTCTCTCACGGCAAGAAAAAACCCACGCGGCAAGCCTACGTGGGTTTTCATCAACCGAACTAGTGGGTTAAAACATTAGTGCATCTTCAAGCGCGGACGGATCACGCGGTTGATACCACCCACCAGCATCATCAGGCCGGTTTTGGTATAGCCGTGCAGCGCTACCTGGTGCATACGGTACAGCGAAATATACACCACGCGGGCGATACGTCCTTCGACCATCATCGAACCACGCATCAGGTTGCCCATCAGGCTACCTACGGTGCTGAAGCGGGAAAGCGAGACCAGTGAACCATGATCCTTATAAACGTAAGGCTTCATCGGCTGATCGTGCATCATCGCCAGGATATTGCTATAGCAACGTGATGCCATCTGGTGGGCAGACTGTGCCCGTGGTGGCACAAAACCGCCGCCTTCACGTGGGCAGGACGCGCAGTCACCAATAGCAAAGATGTTGGCATCGCGGGTAGTTTGCAGCGTTGGCTCAACCACCAGTTGATTGATGCGGTTGGTTTCCAGCCCGGCAATCTCTTTCATAAAGTCCGGTGCCTTGATGCCCGCTGCCCACACCATCAGATCGGCATTGATAAATTCGCCGCCTTTGGTGTTCAAGCCATGCTCATCGGCGCTGGTCACCATAGTATTGGTTAATACCCGTACGCCAAGCTTGTTCAGTTCCTGGTGCGCCGCTGCGGAAATACGCGGCGGCAGCGCTGGCAGAATACGCTCACCGGCTTCAACCAGGGTAACCTTCAAGGCGCTGTTATCCAGCCCTTCAAAGCCGTAGCTGTGCAGCTGTTTGACCGCGTTATGCAGTTCTGCCGACAGCTCAACGCCGGTAGCCCCACCGCCCACAATCGCGATATTCACGCTCTCCTTCTCTTCCGGATTGGCAGAGAACTTGAGGAACAGGTTCAACATCTCGTTATGGAAGCGGTGCGCCTGATTCGGGTTATCCAGGAAGATGCAGTTATCTCTTACCCCTGGGGTGCCAAAGTCGTTCGAGGTGCTGCCGAGCGCCATCACCAATATGTCGTAACTCAACTCGCGGGCGGGAACCAGTTGGCAGCCCTGCTCATCGCAGATCTGCGTCAACTGCAACGTTTTCTTTTCACGGTCAATGTTGACCAGTGAACCCAGTTGGAAGTTGAAGAAGTGGTTACGCGCATGCGCCAGGTAGTTCAACGCATCCACACCGTCGTCCAGGGAGCCGGTAGCCACTTCATGCAGCAACGGCTTCCACAGATGGCTGTGGTTGCGATCCACCAGCGTGATCTCCGCTTTATGCTTACGACCCAGTTTATGGCCCAGGCTGGTTGCCAGCTCCAGACCACCGGCACCACCGCCGACAATAACGATTTTCTTCTTTGGCGTTGTCAAAATGACCCCCTGAATGTGAACCAATTGTTGCCTAAGGGTAAATAAATAATATCCTTAGAATACATAGGGTTCGCTTAAGTTAAACCTGCAATCTGGGGCCAGAATAACACGAGAGGTTATTTGGTCATACCAAAATTGATGTACGTCAAAGTTTTTTGGTTAAAGGCTGGACGAAGGGTTTTTTTGAGGATTGTGATTCAAATAGTTAGCGTGAGATCACAGTTTTGCATTTTGCTGCCCACCGACGAAAACGGGCACGATAAAAACAAAAAAGCCGCAATTGCTGCCCTTTAGGAACAACATTCACGGCTTGGTTAAGCGTTATAGGACTGTTACGCCAGCGTCTTGAAAGCCTTGATACGCTGAAGGTGTGGCGAGATGTTTTTAAACTTGTGACTCTGCTGCTCATCCCAGACGATTTCATAATACTTGTGCAGCAACTCGGCACTACGTTGGCTGTCCAACACTTCGTCCTGACGAGAAAGCACCACCAGGCAGCGATCGCGGTTCTTCTCGCGGAAATCTTCCACGCATTTGGTGGCGATATCGCGATACTCTTCCGGCCGGTCGATCTTGCCGTGCATATGTTCTTCCGGGTACAGGTTCGGGTTGAAGATCACCTGACGGATACCGCACAAGAAACCGATACGTTCGGCCCAAAAGCCCCCAAGACCCACGCCGCAGATCAGAGGATGGACATCCCCTTCCTGCTGAACCGCCTTGTCCACCTCTTTCAATAAATGCTGCATATCATGGCGCGGATGCAAAGTGCTGTAGCTGATAAAGCGCACGTCCGGATCGATGAACTGTAACTGCATAATCTTTTCATGATTGCCGGGACTGGTGGAATCGAAGCCATGCAAATAGATAATCATGTGGTTCCTCGCAACAAGCTGGGGGCCGCTGGCAGCCCCCATTATTAACGCCGCCTTCATGCGGCGCCCTGGCCGTTCACCCCGCTGAGCGTTGCTTATGCTCTTCCCAGCGTTCATGCAATTGACTCAGCGCATGATGCGCCTTTTGCCAACGGTCGGAATCGCGCAGTTCCTGACGGGTGAACTGACCGCGATGATATAACCGCTGCAATTTCTCTACTTTGACCGGGGACAGGTTATCTAACACGCTGACCGCCCCTGCCCGATTATTACAAACCAGGATCATATCGCAACCGGCATCCAGCGCCGCCTGGCCACGCTCGGCATAGCTGCCCATGATCGCCGCCCCTTCCATCGACAGATCGTCAGAGAAGATCACGCCCTCAAAGCCTAGCTCCTGACGCAAGATTTGCTGCAGCCAGTAAGGCGAGCCGCTGGCCGGGCGCGGGTCTGCTTCAGTATAGATAACATGGGCTGGCATGATGGCATCCAGCAATCCGCGTTGGATCAGATCGCGGAAAATAGTCATATCATGTTCGCGGATTTGGGCTAATGGCCGCGGATCGCGCGGAGTTTCTTTATGCGAGTCCGCCGTGACTGCGCCATGCCCTGGGAAATGCTTGCCGGTGGTTTTCATCCCGGCGCTGTGCATCCCCTGGATAAAGCGTTCGGCCATCACTAACGCCTGCTGCGGATCGCTATGGAAAGAACGTTCGCCAATTGCCGCACTGGCGTGGCCGATGTCCAATACCGGGGCAAAACTGATATCGATATCCTGGGCAATCATTTCCGAGGCCATCAGCCAGCCAGCTTCCTGAGCCAGACGCCCGCCTTCCTGAGCATCGTTGAGCGCCGCAAAGGACTGCGCCGCCGGTAAGCGGGTAAAACCTTCGCGAAAGCGCTGCACACGCCCGCCTTCCTGATCAACCGCCACCACCAGTCGCGAATGCGAGGCCGCGCGGATCTGGCGAACCAGCTCACGCAACTGCTGCGGATCGGCAAAGTTGCGGGTAAACAGGATCAGGCCCCCTACCAGCGGGTGTTTTAAAATCTCGCGTTCTTCTGCGTCCAGCTCATAGCCGACGACATCTAGCATTACTGGGCCCACGGCCACCTCACATCAGTATTCATGATTAGTTTGACGATGATAAACAAAAACGCCGGTATAACGCTGCGCCCCAACGCAAAAATTCCGCATCCTGACACTGCTGCCAGCGCACTTCACACCACATCAGTATCAGATAATCCACCCACGGCAACCAACGCTGGACCTGTGAGGCCAACTGCGGCAAATCGGCATAGCCGTGGGGTTGATATTGCTCCAAAAAGCGTTGTTGCACAGCCGGGGAAAATTGATTGAAGCGAAACATCGCCGCCAGCTCCAGGGCGATATCGCCATCGGCGGCATACTCCCAGTCGATCAGCCTGAGCTGTCCGGCCTGCCGCAGCAGATTGCCGGCATGAATATCCATGTGCAGCGTTGCCAACTGCAACGGGCGTGGCATGGTGCCATTGATGAAATAGCGCTGCCAACGCAGCCAACCAGGTGTGATCCGCTGGCGATCAATTTGCTGCCAATAGCGGGTAAATTGCTGTTGCAGATCCAGCCGGTAACCACTCAACCCTCGGTTATGCAGCCGAGCGGTCAGCGCTGCCAACTCCCCGTTGGCCAGTATGGAAGCAAACGCCGTTTCGTCAACGCTCTCACCGGCAAGCCATTCGACGATCAACCACTCAGGGCTCTGTAACCAAACCTTTGGACCTATGCCCAATCCAGCACGCTTCAGCACTTGCCCCTCACGCCGACGGTTAACGCCGAGCATGCGTTTTTCCGGCGTCTGCGGACGGGCCAGTAGTTGCACATCGCCACTGTCGATCCGCCAGCTCTCGCCGCTCAACCCTTGCACCAGGCTAAAATGACAACCGGCGGTATTTACCGCCGGCAGCCTGTTACTCAAGAGTCGCCGCAGCTGGGATTCAGTATTTGACGTCGCCATTGCCTGACCAGACGATCTCACCGGTTTGCACCAGCATCAGCTGCATTTCCATCGACGGTGACTTCACATCGCCGCTGACGGCGCTATACAACACGTATTGCGCGTTGACGATACGCGCCAAGCCAATCGCCTTGCTGCGCGACCCGAGGCTATCTTCCGCCGAGAGGCCCAGCGTCTGTTTGGCGCTCGCCAACTGCGCCTCCGGCACGACGGCAAAGGTCTTGTTGGATGCCAAAGCCTGGTGCAGCGCCGAGGTAGCGTTGCCGATGCTCAATGAGCCATTGGTATTGTTTTTCACGCTGTCCAACAGCAATACGCTGCCAGGCGTGACGCCATCGGCCTTCAGCATCTGATTGACCAACGGCTGCACGCTGCCCAGCCAGTCAAGCTGCTGGATCTTCGGCGGCTGTGGCACCGGCTCGGTGGTTGGTGGCAACGGTTCAGGCTGAGGCTCTGGTTGCGGCTGTGGCTCTACCGTCACCGGTGCCGTAGGCTCTGGCGGGCGTGATGGACAACCGGTTAACACCAACGCGGCCAGCGCCACCCATAGGAACTTTTTCATTACCTTCTCCAACGTAACCCAAAACTTATAAGTATAAATACAGACGTACACGCTTGGCATCAAGGTTGCCATTCAACGAATAAATCTCGGCGTCTGAATTGGCAGCGACGGTGACCGTGCGCGGCTGTTCAAAAGGCAGGATGTCCAGCCCCTGTTTGTCATACCAGTAGAAACGATAGTGGAGGGTCACCGGCGTCGTCTGGGTGTTGCTGAGCACCGAACTGGCCCGCAGACGGCCAGACGCGTCGGCAATAGACGGGTTATCCGCCAGAATACCTGCCGTCAGTACCGGTGAATCCATCACCACCGTTTGCCGTTCATTGACCGAGATGCCCTTCGGGCTGCTACAGCCCATCAGTATCGCGGCGGGGAGCACCAGCGCCATCAAATAACGCGTCGTGTGAATATAGCGCATGGTCTTCCTCGGTTAACGTGACAACAACGGGCCCAGAGCGCGCCCACCTACTAAATGCATATGAATATGATAGACCTCCTGCCCGCCGTGACGATTGCAATTGATGAGCAAGCGGTAACCGTCTTCGGCAATCCCTTCCTGCTCGGCAATTTTGGCCGCCACGGTGATCATACGGCCTAATGCGGCCTCGTGTTCCACGGTCACATCGTTCACCGTTGGAATGAGCACGTTCGGCACGATCAGGATATGGGTCGGTGCCTGTGGGGAAATATCACGAAATGCGGTAACCAGTTCGTCCTGGTAGACCACATCGGCAGGGATTTCACGGCGAATAATTTTACTGAAAATCGTTTCTTCGGCCATCTGGAACTCCTTGTTCAGCGAAAATATTGGTTTACGCAGTATCGTGACAAATTCTACTGCTATCAACCCGATTGCGCACTTTCCGTATCGAATGATGGAGAATCACTCAACCTTACGACTTTACCGGCGGTTATTGGCTACCGATCAACTGAGGCGCATGGTCACGCATCCAATCGGCCAACGAGTCTAGCGTGGGGCGCAACGTTTTACCCAGCGGCGTTATCTGGTACTCCACCCGTGGTGGCACCTCTGGAAACACCTGGCGAGTGACAAGACCGCATTGTTCAAACTGGCGGAGCTGACGCGTCAGCTCTTTTTGCGCAATTGGCGCCACCGCGCGCTGTAATTCGCTAAAGCGTATCGGGCCATCGATCACCATCAGGCGATACAGGATTGGGATGGCCCATTTGCCCGAAACCAAATTGACGAAGCTCACCATTGGGCACGGCTCCCCCGCAGGCGGTAACGCATAATTTTTTTCAACCTGCCCTTTCACTGTTGACGCCATTGCATCCCACCTTGTCCTTTAGTATCCAAATGGTACCTACTATGCAAAAGGTACTGACAGACCAATAATGGCGTAACTGACCAACGAGAGAAAGGGTTATGTCACGATTAGCAGGTAAATACGCGTTGATTACCGGGGGAACCAGCGGCATAGGGCTGGAGACGGCCCGGCAGTTTATTGCCGAAGGCGCCACCGTGGCGATCACTGGGCGCAGCGCTGGCGGGTTAACAGCAGCTGGCGAAACGCTAGGGGATGTCGTGCTGTTGCACAATGACGCTGGGGATATCGGCCAACAACCGATTTTGGCTGCACAGTTGGCCAAAAGCTGGCCCCGGTTGGATATCCTGTATATCAACGCCGGTGATGTCACCCACCTGCCGTTGCAGGAATGGGATGAACAGCGCTATGACCAACTGATGAACACCAATCTCAAAGGCCCACTGTTTTTGATCCAGGCTCTGTTGCCATTGTTGGGCAACCCTGCCTCGGTGATCCTGTGTGGTTCCGTCAGCGCGCATATTGGCCTGGCGCAAAGCTGCGTCTATGCCGCCAGTAAAGCCGGGATTTTGTCTTTGGCGCGTTCACTTTCAGCCGAGTTGCATCCGCGCGGAATTCGCGTCAACGGCCTCAGCCCTGGCCCAACGGCAACTCCGGCACTGGGCAAGCTGGGTTTACCGGCACAGGCTGAACAGGCGTTGCGCGAAGAGATCCACGCGCTGGTGCCGATTGGCCGCATGGGGACCACGCTGGAATTGGCCAAAGCCGCCGTATTCCTCGCGTCTGACGAATCCAGCTACATGGTGGGCAGTGAACTGCTGATCGACGGTGGCGTGGGGAAGTTAGCGCGGAGTTGAAAGGCTGTTGTAGGGGCGCTGCATCTGCGCCCAATGAGATCATGCCACTGTTTGTTCCACACGTTTAGCGCTTCAGCAAAACGTCTAACCTGGCTTTCACCCCACACCATTCATCATCGATGATGCTGAACCTGACCGAGTTACGTTTGCGCCCGTCGGGCATGATGCGCTCATGGCGTACAATCCCCTCCTGCTTGGCACCAATGCGCAGAATTGCCGCGCGTGACCTGTCGTTCAGTTCGTCGGTGGTGAACTGCACCCGTACCGCCTGTAAAACCTCAAAGGCATAGTTGAGCAGCAGGTATTTCGCTTCGGTATTCACGCCGGTGCGCTGCACCGATTGGCTCAGCCAGGTGTGGCCGATTTCCATTTTGCGATTACCCCGGTCGATTTTCCAGAAACGGGTGCTGCCGATAATGCGTCCGCTATCCCGCTGAACAATGACAAACGGCAGCATGGAACCGGCATCACGGCCTGCCACGGCGGTGGCGATATAACTGTCGATCGTACTGGCACTCGGCACTGCGGTAACCTTCAGGTTCCACAGTTCGCCATCAGCAGCGGCGCTCAGCATTGCCTCACGGTGCTCTGGCTGCAAGGGTCGTAGTTCGATTTGATTGCCGATCAACGTTGATGGTTTGAGCACGGATGGGTTGGGCATTTTTCCCTCTCTTGCAGCATCGATGGACAGCCATCAGCATCGCAATAAACAGGGAAAAAACCAACAAATTAAGCAGGGTGTACACTGAGCCCGTTCAGCTTACTTGTTCTATGTAACAAAGCGCTGATTTATTACCCGGCGGGATTAGGGGTAAAATTTGCGTGGGTGCTCTGGATCTTTTTGTCCTGAGCATGAGCAAGGGATAGAAAGAGAAAAGCCCCGAATCGATGTAAATCAACCCGAGGCCACTCTTATGCTCCAACAACATAAAGGTAGCCTCTTACCCGCCGAAAGGCAAGGACAAGGAGGCTATCATGCCGCAAAAATTAGTAGTAATGACCCTGGTTATTCTCTGTATCACCGTACTGGTGTTTACCTGGATGACCAGGAAAAGACTCTGTGAGATCCGCATTCGTAGCGGAGAAACGGAGGTTGCGGCCATGATGGCTTACGAATCCGCAAGGTAAGGCAACCCAACGGCGGGGCTTGCCCCGCCTGTTGGTTGTTTGAGCTGAGATCCATGAGCACCCCTCCCTATCTTGTTAAGCCATCCCACACAAAAGAGCCCGCAGCCGCCATAGCATAGGTAAGAAAAACAGGCGCAAAAACCAATGAGTTATATAGAAATTCGTCACCGCAAGAAACGGGTAAAAAAACCAATAAATAACAAGTATGAGCACTGAGCCGGTTCAGCTTACTTGTTCTATGTAACAAAGCGCTGATTTATTACCCGGCGGGATTAGGGGTAAAATTCGCGTGGGTGCTCTGGATCTTTTTGTCCTGAGCATAAGCAAGGGATAGAAAGAGAAAAGCCCCGAATCGATGTAAATCAACCCGAGGCCACTCTTATGCCCAAACACCATAAAGGTAGCCTCATACCCACCGAAAGGCAAGGACAAGGAGGCTATCATGCCGCAAAAATTAGTAGTAATGGCCCTGGTTATTCTCTGTATCACCGTACTGGTGTTTACCTGGATGACCAGGAAAAGACTCTGTGAAATCCGCATTCGTAGCGGAGAAACGGAGGTTGCGGCCATGATGGCTTACGAATCCGCAAGGTAAGGCAACCCAACGGCGGGGCTTGCCCCGCCTGTTGGTTTTTTGAGCTGAGATCCATGAGCGCCCCTCCCTATCTTGTTAAGCAATCCCATACAAAAGAGCCCGCAACCGCCATAGCATATGCAAGAAAAATAGGTGTAAAAAACCAAAGAGTTATATAGAAATTCGTCACCGCAAGAAACGGGCAAAAAACCAATAAATAACAAGGATGAGCACTGAGCCGGTTCAGCTTAATTGTTCTATGTAACAAAGCGCTGATTTATTACCCGGCGGGATTAGGGGTAAAATTCGCGTGGGTGCTCTGGATCTTTTTGTCCTGAGCATTAGCAAGGATAGAAAGAGAAAAGCCCCGAATCGATGTAAATCAACCCGAGGCCACTCTTATGCATGAACACCATAAAGGTAGCCTCTTACCCGCCGAAAGGCAAGGACAAGGAGGCTATCATGCCGCAAAAATTAGTAGTAATGACCCTGGTTATTCTCTGTATCACCGTACTGGTGTTTACCTGGATGACCAGGAAAAGACTCTGTGAGATACGCATTCGTAGCGGAGAAACGGAGGTTGCGGCCATGATGGCTTACGAATCCCTAAGGTAAGGCAACCCAACGGCGGGGCTTGCCCCGCCTGTTGGTTGTTTGAGCTGAGATCCATGAGCGCCCCTCCCCATGTTGTTAATCAACCCATAAAAAAAGGGAGGCCTAAGCCTCCCCATTAACTCCCCTACCTGAATCAGTTGTTACGGATGTATTCATCCATATCGGTTTTCAGGTTGTCGGATTTGGTACCAAAGATCGCCTGAACGCCTGAGCCAGCCACAACTACACCGGCAGCACCCAGTTTCTTCAGACCAGCCTGGTCGACCTTGGATACGTCGGCCACGCTAACGCGCAGACGGGTAATACAGGCATCCAGGTTGGTGATGTTTTCTTTACCGCCGAATGCCTGAACCAGCGCAGCAGACATTTCAGAACCGCCCTGAGCCACCTGCTCGGAAGCATTGTCTTCACGGCCAGGGGTTTTCAGATCCAGTTTGGCAATCAGCACGCGGAAGATGGTGTAGTACACCAGACCGTAGATGACACCAACGATTGGGAACAGCCAGATTTTGCTGCTGTTGCCGCTCAGTACGATGAAGTCAATCAGGCCGTGTGAGAAGCTGGTACCGTCACGCATACCCAACAGAATACAGATTGGGAACGCCAGACCGGCCAGGATCGCATGGATTACGTACAGGATCGGCGCAACGAACATAAAGGAGAACTCGATCGGCTCGGTAATACCGGTCAGGAACGAGGTCAGCGCAGCGGAGATCATGATACCGCCGACTTTGGCACGGTTTTCCGGCTTGGCTGAGTGCCAGATGGCAATCGCAGCAGCAGGCAGACCATACATTTTGAACAGGAAGCCACCAGACAGCATACCCGCAGTTGGGTCACCCGCCATGTAACGTGGAATGTCGCCGTGGAACACTTGACCGGCCGCATTGGTATATTCACCAATCTGCATTTGGAACGGAACGTTCCAGATGTGGTGCAGGCCAAAGGGTACCAGCGCACGCTCAACAAAACCGTAGATACCGAATGCCACCACAGGGTTCTGATAAGCCGCCCATTCGGAGAAGGTCTGAATAGCCGTACCGATTGGTGGCCAGATGAAGGAGAGGATCACACCCAGAATGATAGCGGCCAGACCAGAGATGATCGGCACAAAACGCTTACCGGCAAAGAAGCCCAGGTATTCTGGCAACTGAATGCGGAAGAAGCGGTTAAACATGTAGGCAGCAATGGCACCGGAGATAATCCCCCCGAGCACACCGGTATCCGCCAGGTGTTTGGCCGCAATCTCTTCGGCTGGCAAATGCAGCACCAGCGGCGCAACCACGGCCATGGTTTTCACCATGATGCCGTAAGCCACTACCGCGGCCAATGCAGAAACGCCGTCGTTGTTAGTGAAGCCCAGGGCAACACCGATAGCGAAGATCAACGGCATATTGGCGAATACGGAACCGCCGGCTTCCGCCATCACGTGAGAGACTACCAGCGGTAGCCAGCTAAAGTTGGCGGAACCGACGCCCAGCAGAATACCTGCGATAGGCAATACGGAAACCGGCAGCATCAGCGATTTACCTACTTTTTGCAGGTTGGCAAATGCGTTCTTGAACATAGTTGAGTGTGCTCCTGAGTAATAGTGCTTTGCTACTTCTCGCGAATTTTCGCGTTGCAGAGGGGGGAGAGAAAACCCCTGCATTTTCAGGGTGTCTGAGCACCCCTTTAATTTTTACGCAGAGTAAAATAAATACCCTGAACAATGTTTGATGGCAGTCACGTTTCGATGAATCTGACCGGCCATTTTTCAAAAATCGTCTACTTTTTGTGAAGAAAGATGAAAATTTGCCCGACCGATCCCCTGAAACGGGTGGGAACATTACCCGTTTCGAGGATTAATTACGAGCTTAAAAAGAATTAGATTATCGCCAGCGGTTTGCTAAGCCTAGACGAAGGTTCAGAGTTCGATGTGAAACAAACGTGAAAAGTTGGCGGTGGTCGCTTGCGCCAGGTTTTCTAGACTGACGCCCTTCAATACGGCCAGGTATTCTGCGACGTCACGCACATAGGCGGGTTGGTTTTCTTTGCCGCGATGAGGCACCGGCGCCAGGTATGGCGAGTCGGTTTCCACCAGCATACGATCTAATGGCACATAGCGGGCCACCTCGCGCAGCGGCTCGGCGTTACGGAAAGTGACAATGCCGGAAAACGAGATATAGAAGCCCAGATCGAGCAAGGCTTTCGCCGTTGGCAAATCTTCGGTGAAGCAATGCAGCACGCCGCCGCAATCCTGTGCGTTCTCTTCACGCAGAATGGCCAAGGTATCGTCACGCGCGTCACGCGTATGCACAATCACCGGCTTGTTGAGATCCCGGCCAATACGAATATGTTGGCGGAACGACTCTTGCTGTAACGGGATATTGTCTTGCTGATAGAAGTAATCCAGCCCGGTTTCCCCCAGGGCAACCACCTGCTCTGCCGCAGCCAGACTGCGCAGTTCGGCATAATCGTAGCCCCCCTCCAGATTCAACGGATGAACGCCGCAGGAGAAGGCGACATCGTTACGTTGACCGATCAGTTGGGTCATCGCCTGGTAACCCGGCAGCGTGGTGGCAACCGCCAGTACAAAGCCCACATCCTGCGCTTTGGCTTTGACCAGAGCATCGTCCACGCTGTGGTGCAAGGTGGCGAAGTCCAGGCTGTCGAGGTGGCAGTGAGAATCTACTAATAACATGATAATTAACTCTTTTACAACGAATGAGGGGGTGAGTAGCCGGTAGCGCCGAGCATCTGCTCCCAACCGAGTAACTGTTCTGTCAGCAACAGCTCGCGATTAACGCCGACCACGCTGAGTAACTGATGGCGGCAGTTAAGCCACTGCTGCATGATTTGCTGGAGCGAAACGCTGCTCAAACGGCTGGCCAATTGCTGGACCAGTGGCAATTGATCCTGGTTCAGAGCATAGCTCGCGGCACCCTGCTGGTATTTCATCGCGTCCATCAGCAACGCGCATAGCCAGTGTAGCCGGTCCGCCACGTCGTCATGGTTCAGTGCCGGCAACAGGGCCAACATATCGCACTGCGGCAGAGCGGTGTTCAAGGCGTTGCACAGTGCGGCCCGCTGTTGCCAGCGATTCGGTTGCAGCAACTGTTCGGCTGCGAGTGGAGCACCGTCATGCAAGCGTAATGCGGTCAGGCGATCGACCGAATTGCCCGCGCCCTGGCGGTTAAGCCATTGCAGACTCAGCTGTTCATCCGGGCTGGCCAGATGCCAGTAGAAACAGCGGCTACGCAGTGTCGCCAGCAGGCGTGAGGGCTCACGGCAACCTAGCAGGAAGTAGGTATTGGCCGGAGGTTCTTCCAGGGTTTTCAGCAAGGCGTTGGCGGCGGCCTCGGTCAACAGTTCTGCCTGCGATAGCCACACCACCTTGGCTCCCCCCTGCTGGGCATGGGAATAGAGGACCTCAATCACCTGGCGGATAGGTTCGATACCCAAGCTACTCTTGCCCTTTTCCGGGGCCAATACGTGGTAGTCCGGGTGGTTGCCTGCCAGCATCAACCGGCAGCTGTGACACTCACCGCAGCTCTTTTCACCATTGCGCTTTTGGCAGATCAGCCAACGGCTAAGGGCATAGAGTAGCTCAGCATCGCCGTTGCCCACCGCCGCATGCAGCAGTAATGCGTGATGGCCACGCCCAGCCGCATACTGCCCCACCAAATGACGATAGGGAGCGTTAAGCCACGGGTACCAGTTCATTACGCCCCTTCCTGCTGTTGCAGCCACTGTACAACCACCTGGCGAATATCGGCGGTGACCTGTTCCAGCGTTTGTGCCGCATCTATGGTAACGATGCTCGCATCCTGCGCCGCCAGTTCAAGATAGCGCGCGCGGGTACGTTCAAAGAACGGCAGCGCTTCTTGCTCAATACGGTCTAACTCTCCGCGCGCACGCGCCCTTTGCAGGCCTACCGACGGAGGCAAGTCGAGATAAAGGGTCAGGTCGGGGCGGAAGTCACCCAATACCGTATCACGCAGCGAACTCATCAAGTGTGGATCGATTCCCCGGCCCCCGCCCTGATAGGCTTGCGCGGAAAGGTCGTGACGATCGCCCACTACCCAGGCTCCCCGCGCCAACGCCGGTTGGATAACGGTTTCCACCAGTTGCACCCGCGCGGCATATATCATCAGCAGTTCCGCCTTGATGGTCGGCAAATCGCCGTCTGCGCCGCATTTAAACAGCTCGCGCAGCTTCTCCGCCAGTGGCGTACCACCCGGTTCACGGGTAAATACAATGTCATTAATACCCTGCTCGTTAAGCACGTTGACCACGGTATTGCGCGCGGTGGTTTTACCCGCACCTTCCAAGCCTTCAATCACTACAAAGTTACTTTTCATTCTTTTCCTTTTGTACCTGCCGATAGACACGCACCGCAGCATTATGGCTTGCCAGGTTGGTGGTGAACGTATGGCCACCCTTGCCGTCGGCAACAAAGTACAAATAATCGGTTTTAGCCGGATTGGCAGCGGCTTCCAGTGAAGCATGGCTCGGCATGGCGATCGGCGTTGGCGGCAGGCCACTGATCACATAGGTGTTATAGGGCGTTGCCGTCTCCAGATCCTTACGGGTGATGTTCCCGGTGTAACTGTCGCCCATGCCGTAGATCACCGTAGGATCGGTTTGCAAACGCATGCCCAAACGCAGGCGATTGATAAACACCGAAGCGACCTTGGTGCGTTCCTCCGCTACAGCCGTCTCCTTCTCAACGATCGAAGCCATCGTCAGCAACTCTTCCGGCGTTTTGTATGGCAAGCTGGTGTCTCGCGCATGCCAAACGTCCTGCAATGCCTTGTACATCCGCAACTGCGAGCGCTTTAACAATGCCTGATCAGTGGTTCCCGCCGTATAGAGATAGGTATCTGGATACAAACGGCCTTCCAGCACGCCACCTTCCGGCAGCCCCAGTGCCTTGGCGATTTCCGCCTCGCTTTTACCTGCCAGGGTATGTTTGACGTATTTGGACTCTTGCAGCACCTGCAGCCAATCTTTCAGACGCAACCCCTCGATAAAGCGCGCGCTGAACTGGGCTTCTTTGCCGCTCGCCAACAGTTTCAGCATCTGGCGCACCGTCATCCCCGGGGTTAAACGGTAGGTACCCGCCTTGAATTCGGCCAGTTCCGGCTCCAGGCGCAGTAACCACGGGAACCAACGGCCATTGTGGATCAGCTTGTCGCGTACCAGCAGCCCTTCCAGCGCCACACGGCCAGTGCCTGCGGGCAGTTTGAAGTAGGTTTCCTGCCCAATCGCCAGCGGAGTCTCGGCAAAGCGTTCAATCCGCTGATGCCCCCAATACAGCGAAGCCAACGCCAGGAGCAGCAGCAGTACAACAATCTTGAGCTTTTTTCTCTTCATCGATCAGCCATCATTAACAGTGTGGTCGCAAAAAATCATACAGTTGGCGCGAAGGGTAGCGCCATGATTGTGCCCTATTCACCGGCAGCAACGGCATCAGCGCGTTGCATATCAGCACTTCCTCCGCATCGGCCAGCGTCTCCAGCGGTTCACTGACGTAATGCAGTAGATACTCGCTGCCCGCCAGAAGTTCAATCACGCGGCGGCGCATCACACCGGCGACACCGGCCTGATCCAGATTTGGCGTAAAGACGCTTTTTCCTTTACGCCAGAACAAATTAGCCGCACAGCATTCCACCAGCATACCCGCAGTGTCAAGCACCAGCGCCTCATCGGCATCGGCCTGGTCAAGATGTGCGCGGATCAACACCTGCTCCAGGCGGTTAAGGTGTTTCAGGCCAGCCAGCAATGGATTACGCCCTAGCGCTACCGGGCTGAGCGTCAGGCTGATCCCTTCCTCACGCCATGACAGGTAATGAGCGGGATAGGTGCTGCGTGAAACGATCCGTGTAGGAGCAGCGCAGCCGCGCGGGCTGTAACCTCGTCCGCCGCTGCCTCTGGTCAGTATCGCTTTGACCACGCCAAGGGACAGAGAGCCTGCCGCATGGCGCATCTCAAGTTCCAATGCCGCCCAGTCCACTGCAGGCAGCAGCAACTTCTGTGCCGCCTGCTGCATGCGCTCAAGATGCCAAGGGAAAAGATCGATGTTGCCATCCACTACTCTGGCGGTGGTAAAGCAGCCGTCGCCAAACTGCAAACCGCGATCGCTGGCTGCCAGGGCGTCATGTTGTTGTCCATTGATCCAGTACATGCGTTTCCTCACTGTGTTATCACTACAGCATAACAGGCGCATACTACGATAAACGGCCTGGAGCCATAAAAAAAGCCCGGTCAAAATGCACCGGGCCTTTATCAACTTAAGTTGGCAATAATTATACGCGACGGAAAATCAGCGAACCATTAGTGCCACCGAAGCCGAAGGAGTTACACAGCGTGAACTCCATATCTTTGGTCTGGCGCGCTTCGTGTGGTACGAAATCCAGATCGCAACCCTCATCCGGATTATCCAGATTGATGGTAGGTGGAACCGCCTGATCGCGCAGAGCCAACACGGTAAAGATCGACTCAATCGCCCCAGCGGCCCCCAGCAGGTGGCCGGTCATCGATTTGGTGGAGCTGACCATCACCCGGTTGGCATCGCTGCCAAATACGGATTTCACCGCTTGGGTTTCGGCCTTATCACCGGCCGGCGTCGAGGTGCCATGCGCGTTGATATAACCAATCTGTGACGTTGTCACACCTGCATCACGCAGTGCGTTTTCCATCGCCAAGGCGGCACCAGCACCGTTTTCCGGTGGTGATGTCATGTGGTAGGCATCGCTGCTCATACCAAACCCGACAATTTCGGCGTAAATTTTCGCACCGCGTTGTTTTGCGTGTTCGTACTCTTCCAGCACCATCATCCCCGCACCATCGCCCAGGACAAAACCATCACGGTCTTTATCCCAGGGGCGGCTTGCGGCCTGTGGGTTGTCATTGCGGGTTGAGAGCGCACGAGCCGCCCCAAAGCCGCCGACACCCAGAGGGGTACTGGCTTTTTCTGCGCCACCGGCCAGCATCACATCGGCATCATTGTAAGCAATGATACGTGCGGCATGGCCAATGTTATGGACACCTGAGGTACAGGCAGTAGCGATGGAAATACTTGGGCCACGCATGCCGTACATAATGGTCAGGTGACCGGCAATCATGTTCACAATGGTCGAAGGCACAAAAAACGGACTGATTTTCCGTGGGCCACCGTTAACCAGTGAGCTATGGTTCTCTTCAATCAACCCCAGGCCGCCGATACCAGAGCCGATAGCGGCACCAATACGATTGGCGTTCGCCTCGTTGATATCCAGCCCCGCATCCTGCATGGCTTGCATGCCGGCGACGATGCCGTATTGAATGAAGGCATCCATCTTGCGCGCATCTTTGCGCGAGATGAAATCTTCACAGTTAAAATTCTTTACCAAGCCAGCAAAGCGCGTTGCATAGGCAGTAGTATCGAAATGGTCGATCAGGCTGATGCCACTCTGACCGGCAAGAAGAGCATTCCATGTGGACTCTACAGTATTGCCGACAGGAGACAACATGCCCAGTCCGGTCACAACTACTCGACGCTTAGACACGTTTGTCCTCCAAGGAGGGAAAATATGACGCTAGGGATAGAAAAAACTTAGGCGGTCGAGTGACCGCCTAGATATGTTCGCTTACTGCTGGCTAGCGTTGATGAAATCAATAGCTGCTTGCACAGTAGTGATTTTCTCAGCTTCTTCGTCTGGAATTTCGGTGTCGAATTCTTCTTCCAGAGCCATTACCAGCTCAACGGTGTCAAGAGAATCAGCGCCCAGGTCTTCAACGAAAGAAGCGTTGTTCAATACTTCTTCCTGCTTAACACCCAGTTGCTCAACAATGATTTTCTTAACGCGTTCTTCGATAGTGCTCATACTCTTAAATTTCCTATCAAAACTCGCTTTCGCGATGGTTTTCGTAGTGTATAAAATGTTGAAAAAGATGCAACTAAATCCCGGCTGGTCAAACCACGATTTTACGCTATTTTGCGGTTTTTACCTCAAATAACGCAAATAGTTTTCGCATTTTTTAAATCATATACATGCCGCCATTGACATGTAACGTTTCACCGGTGATGTAGCTGGCCTCGTCAGAGGCTAAAAATGCAACAGCGCTGGCGATTTCTTTAGCTTCCCCAAGCCGGCTAGCCGGAACCTGAGTCAAAATGCCTGCGCGTTGATCTTCTGTCAACGCCCGTGTCATGTCCGTCTCAATAAAGCCAGGAGCCACGACGTTGACCGTAATGCCACGTGAAGCGATCTCACGTGCCAAAGACTTACTAAAACCAATCAGACCGGCTTTAGCCGCCGCGTAGTTAGCCTGCCCTGCATTCCCCATGGTGCCAACAACGGAACCGATAGAGATGATACGGCCAAACCGCTTTTTCATCATAGCTCGCATTACCGCTTTTGACAGACGGAATACGGAAGTCAGATTGGTGTCCAGGATATCCTGCCACTCCTCATCCTTCATTCGCATCAGCAGGTTATCACGCGTAATCCCGGCATTATTCACTAAAATGTCGATTTCGCCAAATTCTGCACGAATCGAGGTCAAAACGTTGTCGATAGATTGAGCATCAACCACGTTCAGCATATAGCCTTTGCCGTTCTCACCCAGATAGCTGCTGATGGCTTCAGCACCGCTCTCGCTGGTAGCGGTGCCGATAACCTTGGCGCCACGTGCAACAAACAACTCTGCAATAGCCCGGCCAATACCGCGGCTTGCGCCGGTGACCAGGACAATTTTCCCTTCGAAGCTCATGGTTATCCTCTTTTACTGTTCCAACGCCGCAGACAGGCTGGCAGTATCGTTAACCGCTGCCGCCGTCAAAGTGTCGACAATGCGTTTGGTCAGGCCGGTCAGCACTTTGCCTGGGCCCACTTCCAACAGCAGAGTCACACCCTCTGCCGCCATAAATTCTACGCTTTCCGTCCAGCGCACCGGGCTGTACAGTTGGCGAACCAACGCACTGCGGATAGCTTCTGGCGCGGTTTCTGCGCGTACATCAACGTTATTGACTACCGGGACTAACGGCGCGTTGAAGGTGATGTCTTGCAACGCTACAGCCAGCTTATCGGCAGCCGGTTTCATCAGTGCGCAGTGCGAAGGCACGCTCACCGGCAACGGCAGTGCACGTTTGGCACCGGCCGCCTTGCAAGCTGCGCCTGCACGCTCAACCGCTTCTTTGTTGCCCGCGATAACGACCTGCCCCGGAGAGTTGAAGTTCACCGGTGAAACTACCTGGCCTTGAGCAGACTCCTCACAGGCTTTGGCAATCGAGGCATTATCCAGACCGATGATGGCGTACATGGCACCGGTACCTTCTGGTACCGCTTCCTGCATCAGCTTGCCGCGCAACTCGACCAAACGGATAGCCGCAGCAAAATCCAGCACACCGGCACACACCAGCGCCGAGTATTCACCCAGGCTGTGGCCGGCCATCATCACAGGCATGTTACCGCCCTGCTGCTGCCAGACACGGAAGATGGCAACGGAGGCCGCCAACAACGCTGGCTGTGTCTGCCAGGTTTTATTCAGCTCTTCTGCCGGGCCAGTCTGCACCAACTGCCACAGATCGTAACCCAAAGCCGCTGAAGCGTCGCTAAAAGTTTGTTCCACAATGGGAAACTGTGCGGCCAAATCGGCCAACATGCCAACGGTTTGTGAACCCTGGCCTGGAAAAACAAAAGCAGTTTGCGTCATTTTTTTATTCCTGTTGAATCAAAAGCGAACCAGCGCCGAGCCCCAGGTAAAGCCACCGCCGAATGCTTCCAGCAACACCAGCTGACCACGCTGGATGCGCCCGTCGCGTACGGCTTCGTCGAGCGCCGCAGGTACCGAGGCGGCAGAAGTGTTTCCGTGACGATCGAGCGTCACTACCACTTTCTCCATCCCCATACCCAGTTTTTTTGCCGTTGCGCTGATGATGCGCAGGTTGGCCTGATGCGGAACCAGCCAATCCAGTTCACTGCGGTCAAGATCGTTAGCCTTCAGCGTTTCATCAACGATATGTGCCAGTTCGGTGACTGCCACTTTAAACACTTCATTACCCGCCATGGTGACGTAAGCAGGATGATCCGGGTTCTGACGATCTTTATTCGGCAGAGCCAGCAGATTGCCATAGCGACCATCGGCATGCAGATGGGTAGAGATAATGCCCTGGTCCTCAGAAGCCCCCAGCACTACCGCGCCAGCACCGTCGCCAAACAGGATGATCGTGCCGCGATCTTCAGGATCGAGCGTGCGCGACAGCACATCTGAGCCGATCACCAGCGCATGTTTTACCGCGCCGTTCTTGACGTACTGATCGGCCACGCTCAAGGCGTAGGTAAAGCCAGCACAGGCCGCCGCGATGTCAAACGCCGCGCAGTCCTGAATACCCAGCATCTGCTGTACCTGGCAGGCAGAACTTGGGAACGCATGGCTTGAGGTGGTGGTCGCCACCACGATCAGGCCGATATCTTCTTTAGCCACACTCGCCATTTCCAGCGCGTGAGACGCGGCATGGAAGCTCATGGTTGCCACGGTTTCATCCGGGGCAGCGATACGACGTTCACGAATACCGGTGCGAGTCACGATCCACTCGTCAGACGTATCCACCATTTTTTCTAAGTCAGCGTTGGTGCGCACTTGTGCGGGTAAGTAACTCCCCGTACCGAGAATCTTTGTATACATGAACGATCAGTCACTCTTGGGTAATACAGCTTCAAGGCGCGCAGCAATCCTGTCCGGAACTTGCCGCTGCACCGCCTGTACAGCCTGTTCGATTGCCACCGCAAACGCGTTTTGGTTTGCAGCGCCGTGGCTCTTGATCACGGTTCCCCGCAATCCTAACAGACATGCACCATTATACTGGTCGGGGTTCAGATGACCAAAACGCCTTGCCACCCTTTTTTGTAACCAACGACCCAACAATTTTAACCACCACGCCTGTTTTCCCCCATCGGAGGATGACTTGAGTAGCGACAAGAACAGTCTTATCACACCTTCCATGGTTTTCAGAGTGACGTTGCCGACAAAGCCGTCGCAGACCATCACATCGGTTTTACCGGTGAGCAGGTCGTTGCCTTCCAGATAACCAATATAGTTGATTGCCTGCGTTTTTTTAAGTACGGCGGAGGCTTCGCGGATATTATCCAGTCCTTTGGTTTCTTCTTCGCCGATATTGAGCAGTGCCACACGTGGCTGCGCGATACCCAATACCTCTTCCGCCATCACTGCTCCCATGACCGCGAACTGCACCAGCATCGTGCTGTCGCATTCTACGTTGGCCCCCAGATCCAGCACCACGGTTTTACCACGCTGTTGGTTAGGTATCACGGTCATCAACGCCGGGCGTTCAATGCCGTCCAACGGTTTGATCAGCAGCTTGGCCAGCCCCATCAACGCCCCGGTATTCCCCGCACTGACACAAGCCTGCGCCTCACCGCTTTTAATCAACTCCAGCGCAATGCGCATAGAGGTACCTCGGCTGGCCCGGATCGCTTGTGAAGGCTTCGCGTCACCGGCAATAACCGATTCGGCAGGTACGACTTGCAAGCGTTCCAGGACAGACGGATCGGCTTTGGCAAGTAACGGGGAGATGACGTCGGGATCGCCGACTAACAGGAGATGAAGCTGTAAATTAGAGGCCAGTGCCTGCAATGAAGCAGGCACTGTGACGCAGGGACCGAAATCCCCGCCCATTGCATCTAACGCCAGGGTTAGACGAGTCAAAGTATCGCTGACTTAGCCGATAACCTTGCGACCGCGGTAGAAACCGTCGGCAGTGATGTGGTGACGACGATGAGTTTCACCGGAAGTCGCATCTACAGACAAGGTGGTGGTGGTCAGGGCATCGTGTGAACGACGCATGCCACGTTTGGAACGGGTTGGTTTATTTTGTTGTACGGCCATGGACCTTACTCCTCGATTACTTACGCTTTAAACTGGCTAATACGGCAAATGGATTTGGTTTCTCCGCCTCAGGAGGCAGTTTGCCAAACACCATGTCCGCTTCGGACACTTCACAGTGTTCAGATTCATGTACCGGAACGACAGGCAGTGAAAGAATAATTTCATCTTCAATCATTGCCAACAGATCGACTTCGCCAAACTCGTCAACTTCGATCGGTTCGTACGCTTCCGGTAATGCCTCAGCCTGCTCATCATTGACGACCGGGCTAAAACAATATGTTGTGTGGACCTGGTGTGCAAACGGGACACCACAGCGTTGGCACATCAGCGTTACCGCGACGTCCGCATGCCCTGTTATCACCGCGAGGCGCTGGTTATCAATATCAAACGACAACTGCACTTCGACATCACTGTCCACACTGACCACGGAGTCGGCAACACGTGTAACCAGCTCAGGCGCGTAGGAACCAACATAGTCCAGGCGTTTCTGAGCGGTACGTACCGCATCAATGGTCAAGGGTAATTTTACCTTTTGCATAGGGCGCGCATATTAACTTTGTAACGTCATAGAGTCAAAGAAAAAGGCCCTAAAACGGCACCTTTCACCAATATTCGCTTCCAGAGCGGCCGACAGTTTAAGATGAGCGACATATTTACGCTATGGTTTGTGGAAAAAATTATGCAAAGACTCTTACTCGCCTCAACGTCAGTCTACCGCCAGCAACTGTTGGAGAAGCTGCACCTGCCCTTTATTTGTGCGGCACCGCAAACCGATGAAACACCGCTGCCCGGTGAAAGTGCCGAGGCTTTAGTGCTGCGCCTGGCGGCGGCCAAGGCTCAGGCGCTGGCTATGGCCTACCCTGATTATCTGATTATCGGTTCCGATCAGGTCTGCGTGATCGCCGGAGAAATCACCGGTAAGCCCCATAGCGAAGAGAACGCCCGCCAGCAGCTACGTAAGGCCAGCGGCCAGCAGGTGACCTTCTATACCGGTTTGGCGCTCTATAATAGCCGTAGCCAACGCCTACAGGTGATGTGTGAACCTTTCCACGTTCATTTCCGTGCCTTGAGCGAAGTGGAAATCGAAACCTATGTGCGCCTGGAACAGCCGCTCAACTGCGCAGGCAGCTTCAAGAGTGAAGGTTTGGGGATTGCGCTGTTTGATAAGTTGGAGGGCCGCGACCCGAATGCGTTGATTGGCCTGCCGCTGATCGCATTGTTGGAAATGTTGCGGGCTGAAGGGGTCAACCCGCTGGTATAAACTTATTTTTTGGCTGCGGCGGTCCGTTGGCGCAATACCTGCAGGCAATGACGCAGCTCGTCATCCATCGGCGCTTCGATGCGCATCGTTTCGCCGGTGGCAGGATGTTCAAAGCGCAGCGCTGCCGCATGCAGGAACAGGCGTTTCAGGCCGGTGCCCGCCAATTGGCGATCGAACTCCCGGTCACCATAACGGTCATCAAAGGCGATCGGATGCCCAGCATGCAAGGTATGCACACGAATCTGGTGGGTACGCCCGGTGATCGGGCTGGCCTTCACCAGCGTGGCATGTTCAAAGCGCTCTTCGATCTTGAAGCGGGTCTCCGAAGGTTTGCCTTCGCTGTTGACGCGGACAATGCGCTCCCCGCTCTGCAAAATATTCTTCAGCAACGGTGCCTGCACCGCTTTGCAGTGCGACTGCCACTCGCCGCGCACCAACGCCAGATAATCCTTCTGCATCCCCTTGAGGCGCAACTGCTCGTGCAGCGAACGCAGCGCCGAACGCTTCTTGGCCACCATCAACACGCCGGAGGTGTCGCGATCCAGACGGTGCACCAGCTCCAGAAAACGTGCTTCCGGACGTAATGCCCGCAATCCTTCGATCACGCCAAAACTCAGGCCACTGCCGCCATGCACCGCCGTTCCCGAAGGTTTGTTGAGTAGCAACAGGTGATCGTCCTCATAAAGGATGCAATCCGCCAGGGCAGCAACTTTATCCAGCTTGGCAGAAACCGGCGCATCTTCACGCTCGGCGACCCGAACCGGAGGAATGCGCACCACGTCGCCCGCCGCCAGTTTATATTCAGCCTTGATGCGGCCTTTATTGACCCGCACCTCGCCTTTGCGCACGATGCGATAAATCATGCTCTTCGGCACGCCTTTCAGGCGGGCAAGCAAAAAATTGTCGATTCTCTGACCGGCTTCATCGTCAGAAATCGTCACTAATTGTACTGCGGGAATGTTCGTTTTCATGGGGCGGGATTCTAAATAGAGCGCGTCAATAGCGCCACCTCTTTTTATGTGCTTAACTGTCTCTCAGACTGTGAAAGAAACGCCAGCGAACAATAAGGCAGCAAGCCAGGTTGATCGTTTGCGGTTTCCGCCACAGTTAGCGCAAAGTCACCTTGCTATAAAGGTACTTGCAATGGAATAATGCTGTAACTTTCCGTGCCGATCCCCTTGAAACGAGGAGAATTGCGGAATTATACAGTTTGTCTGGTTGCACAAAAACGCAGCAATGGCGTAAGACGTAATGTGAAATCAAACAATTAGCGGGCTGCGGGTTGCAGCTTGGCCGGCAAATGGAATCAGATCTGTCAACATACATCAGAGGCTATTCCCTGAGTCAAAAGCGCTGTGTTTCACAAAGAAATACAGGCTTACCGAGATAATGCGCCCCTATGCAGGCGACAACCGTGAGGTTGACGGCTTTGCGAGAAGACACGGGGTTTTCGGTTTTAACCTGGCCATGAGGTTATTTTGCCCGCAGCTTTGTCGATAATGTAAAAAAAACGAGTAAGTTAAGATGAAAAGAATGTTGATTAACGCAACTCAGCAGGAAGAGTTGCGTGTTGCCCTTGTAGATGGACAGCGGCTGTACGATCTGGATATTGAAAGCCCTGGCCATGAGCAGAAAAAAGCGAATATTTACAAAGGCAAAATCACTCGAATTGAACCTAGTCTCGAGGCCGCGTTCGTTGATTACGGCGCTGAACGACATGGTTTCCTTCCGCTAAAAGAAATCGCTCGCGAATACTTCCCAAGCAATTACTCTTCCCATGGTCGCCCAAACATCAAAGATGTGCTGCGTGAAGGCCAGGAAGTCATCGTTCAGGTTGATAAAGAAGAACGGGGTAATAAAGGCGCTGCCTTGACCACCTTCATCAGCCTGGCCGGTAGCTATCTGGTTCTGATGCCGAACAATCCGCGTGCCGGTGGTATTTCCCGCCGCATCGAAGGTGACGACCGTACCGAACTGAAAGAAGCGCTCTCCTCGCTGCAATTGCCAGACGGCATGGGTCTGATTGTCCGCACCGCTGGCGTTGGCAAATCTGCCGACGCTCTGCAATGGGACCTGTCATTCCGCCTCAAGCACTGGGAAGCGATTAAAAAAGCCGCCGAAGGCCGCCCTGCTCCGTTCCTGATCCACCAGGAAAGCAACGTTATCGTGCGAGCATTCCGCGATTACCTGCGTCCGGACATCGGCGAAATCCTGATCGACAACCCGAAGGTACTCGATCTGGCCAAAGAGCACATCGCTGCCCTGGGCCGCCCGGACTTCAGCAGCAAGATTAAATTGTACAGTGGCGAAATCCCGCTGTTCAGCCATTACCAAATCGAATCACAGATCGAGTCCGCGTTCCAACGTGAAGTGCGTCTACCTTCCGGTGGTTCCATCGTGATCGACACCACCGAAGCCTTGACCGCTATCGATATCAACTCCGCGCGTGCAACCCGCGGTGGCGACATCGAAGAGACCGCATTCAATACCAACCTGGAAGCCGCAGATGAAATTGCTCGCCAATTGCGCCTGCGCGACCTGGGTGGCCTGATCGTTATCGACTTTATCGATATGACCCCGGTTCGTCACCAGCGTGAAGTGGAAAACCGTCTGCGCGATGCCGTCCGCCAGGATCGTGCCCGCATTCAGATTGGCCGTATCTCTCGCTTCGGCCTGCTGGAAATGTCCCGTCAGCGCCTCAGCCCGTCACTGGGTGAGTCCAGCCACCACGTGTGCCCGCGCTGTACCGGTACCGGCACCATCCGTGATAACGAATCGCTGGCGCTGTCTATTCTGCGCCTGATCGAAGAAGAAGCGCTGAAAGAGAACACCAAAGAAGTTCACGCCATCGTACCGGTTCAGGTTGCTTCCTACCTGCTGAACGAAAAACGTGATTCTGTCAGCGCGATCGAGAAGCGCCAGGGTGGCGTGAAAGCGGTCATCGTGCCAAACGATCAGATGCAGACTCCGCATTACTCCGTGCTGCGCGTACGCAAGGGTGAAGAAACACCAACCCTGAGCTACCTGCTGCCGAAGCTGCATGAAGAAGAAATGGCCCAGCCGCAGGATGATGCGCCAGTCGAGCGCAAACGCGAGCAACCGGCTCTGGCTTCCT
Organism: Serratia sp. JSRIV006; assembly: GCF_019968685.1. Taxonomy (NCBI): domain Bacteria; kingdom Pseudomonadati; phylum Pseudomonadota; class Gammaproteobacteria; order Enterobacterales; family Yersiniaceae; genus Serratia; species Serratia sp. JSRIV006. Next base: position 2,384,465 of record NZ_CP074137.1, on the reverse strand, counting down.
TCTCTCTGTCACAGGATGCTCCTCCGCAGGAAGAAGAGCCTGTGGTTAGCAAGCCTGCCGTTGCCGCCAAACCGGCAGTTGCATCAGCCCCTGCTGCTGAAGCCAAACCTGGCCTGTTGAGCCGTCTGTTTGGTGGCTTGAAGTCACTGTTCGCCGGTGAAGAAACGCCAGTGGTTGAAGCCAAGCCGGTTGTAGCTGAGAAAACAGAAGACAGCGACAACCGCCGTCAGGATCGTCGTGGCCAACGCCGCCAGGGTTCTGGCCGTAAAGGTGAACGTGGCGAGCGTAAAGAACGTGGCGAAGGGCGTGACAACCGTGAACGTGGTGATCGTGAGCCACGCGAAAATCGCGAGCCGCGTGAACCACGTGAAAACCGTGACGACCAGCGCCGCAACAACCGCCGTAACGCACAGCAACAAACCGCACCAGCGGCTGCCAATACCGAAGTGCAGACTGAAGAAGCAGCCAAGGTACAGCGCGAAGATCAGCAACAGCGCCGTGAACAGCGTGCCGAGCGTCAACGCCGTCGTCAGGAAGAAAAGCGCCAGGCTCCGCAAGACGTCAAAGTGCCAGAAACTGCGGAAGTCGTTGTTGCCAGCCATAGCAATGACGAAGATGAAGACCGTCATCAGCAGCCAACGCAGCGTCGTCAACGCCGTCCACTCACGCAGAAAGTTCGCGTCCTGTCGGCGGAAGAAGAACTGCATCGCGCCGCTGAAGAGCTGTTAGCGCCTAAAGCGCCAGTTGCCAAGGTAGAAGAAAGCCAGGCTCCGGTAGTGGCTGAGAACGTTAAACTGTTGCCACAGACCATTGCGGCCCAGTCTGAAGATGACGCGCAAGCTGATAACCGTGGAAACGGTGAAAACGGCATGCCACGTCGTTCTCGTCGTTCTCCACGCCATCTGCGCGTCAGTGGTCAGCGCCGTCGTCGCTATCGTGACGAGCGTTATCCGAACCAGTCGCCAATGCCGTTGGCCGGGGCGTTTGCCTCACCAGAGATGGCTTCAGGCAAGGTTTGGGTCAGCTATCCTGTGGCACAAGCCGCCGTCTACGTTGAACACGAAGAAGCTCAAGCGCCAGTGGCGGTAGAAACCGTAGCCGTTGCTGCTGCACCGGTGGCTGTTGAAGCCGCTCCTGTTCAGCCTGTAGTCAACGAAGCGCCAAGCGTAGTTGAAACCGCTCCGGCAGTAGCTGAATCGGTAGCAGCACCGGTAGTTGAAGCCCCGGTTGAAACCGTAGCCGACGTTGTCGTCGCTGCCGAGCCAGCCGCTGTTGTGGTAGATGAAACCGTTGTCAGTGAAACAACTGAGGATGAGACGGTTGCAGATGCCACGGTACAAGCTGAACCCGTTATCGCTGAGCCCGCAGTGCAAGAGCCTGTAGTTGAAGAAACTGTAGTGGAAGCCGTTGTGGCCGCCCCTGCAGAGGCTACTCTAACCGCAGAGCCGGAAGTCGTGTCAGCACAGCCAGAGGCTGCTCCAGCTCCAGTGCAAGAGGCCCCAGTGGTTGCACAACCACAACCGGCACTCTACAAGCATATCGCTACCGCCCCAATGACCAAAGCGCCTGCGCCGGATTATCAGCCGGAAGCCGCGAAGACCAGCGAGTGGCAGCGCCCTTCCTTCAACTTTGACGGAAAAGGTTCTGCTGGCGGCCATGCAGCGGCGAATCAGGCCACTGCTCCAGCGACCAAACCGCAGCCGGTTAACGACTAAGTTAATCCCTGCCATAAAAAAACCCGCCTAGATGGCGGGTTTTTTCTTACTACTGAACACTCATGCCCTTCTTTTCAGTTTGTTAACGCCCAATGCCCAAGTTGCTCTGTTCGCCTAAGCCAACTGATTTCAACTTGTCATTAACTAACAGATGCATCCAAACCGTTTTCCGCTTATCCTTTCACCCCGGCGTGAATAACCCCCGTTTATTCGCTTTTATTAAGATTTTTTGACCGCCGGAGCTCTGCACCATGACCGCACAACCCCAAGCCCTGAAAATCCGCCGCCCTGACGACTGGCATATCCATTTGCGTGACGACGACATGCTGAAAACGGTTCTGCCCTATACCAGTCAGGTGTTTGGCCGGGCGATTGTGATGCCGAACCTGGCCCCACCGATCACCACCGTTGCCGCGGCACGTAGCTATCGTGAACGTATTCTGGCTGCGCTCCCCGCAGAACATAACTTCACGCCGTTGATGACCTGCTACTTGACGGATTCCCTCGCTGCGGCGGAGCTGGTCAACGGGTTTGAGCAAGGGGTGTTCACCGCTGCCAAGCTCTATCCAGCCAATGCCACCACCAATTCCAGCCACGGCGTGAGCGATGTGACCGGGATTTATCCCCTGCTTGAGCAGATGCAGAAGATGGGTATGCCGCTGCTGATCCATGGTGAAGTCACCGATGCCAGCGTGGATATCTTCGATCGCGAGGCTCGCTTTATCGAACAGGTGATGGAGCCGGTACGCCGCCAGTTCCCGGAATTAAAAATCGTATTCGAGCATATCACTACCCGGGAAGCCGCTCAGTACGTGCAGGAAGGCAATCGTTTCCTTGGTGCCACCATTACGCCACAGCACCTGATGTTTAACCGCAACCACATGCTGGTAGGCGGGATCCGGCCACACCTGTTCTGCCTGCCAATCCTCAAGCGTAACATCCATCAGGAAGCGTTACGCAGCGCCGTTGCCAGCGGTTGTGACCGCTTCTTCCTCGGCACCGACTCGGCACCTCATGCCAAACACCGTAAAGAGACCAACTGTGGCTGCGCAGGGGTATTTAACGCCCCGAACGCAATGCCCGCCTATGCCACCGTATTTGAACAATTAGGCGCGCTGGAGCACCTGGAAGCCTTCAGCTCGCTGAATGGCCCCCGCTTCTACGGCTTGCCGGTTAACCAGGACTTTATCACGCTGCAACGCCTGCCGGTGGCCCAGCCAGAGGAGATCACGTTGGGTAATGAAGCCGTGGTGCCCTTCCTGGCCGGTGAGACCATTAACTGGTCAGTGACCGACTGCTAAATATTTTATTTCTGCTCTTGCCTCCGGCGCCAGTTGACTGTATAAATATCCAGTAGACAGTTCCGGGGGCAATTATGCGTGTTGAAGTCACTATAGATAAAACCAAACCACTGCCGCCGGGGGCTATCGAAGCCCTGACCGGCGAATTCAGTAAACGGGTCAATCGCCAGTTTCCTGACACTACCGTCCAGATCCGTTATGCCGGTGCCAATGGCCTTTCCGTCATGGGCGGTGCCAAAACAGATAAAGACCTGATCGAGGAGATACTCCAGGAAACCTGGGAAAGTGCCGACGATTGGTTCAGTGCAGAATAATTCTGCAATGTAGTTGTTGCCGGGGGTCGCTCTCCGGCTTTTTTGTTTCTGCCGTATCGTCGTTTTGCCTGGAAGAAACAGCACTTGTGGTCTGTAATGATTAGACAACTTATGGTGCAACAAAGGTATAAACAATGGTTCCTGATAAAGACAAGCCCGAAGAAGCGATGACCTTTGGCGAGTTGCTGGCCCTGATCGCCGATCAAAAACGGCGACTGAGCGTACTCGAGGTCGCTTTCTCTTATTTGTCTTTTGGCTTGAATGACAAAGCCAACCAGTTGCTGATCCACAGCCTGAAACTGGAAGCACAAAATCAGAACCGCGATCCTGAAATGCAAAAGCATTTCGCCCATTTGGCAGCCGAATTGGAAAGTCATGCGCACGTGAAACTTCCTCCTGCCGCCGAAGAGTAATATTGTTAGATGACTTAAGCACGGGCGCAGCATGCAGCTGCCCCAACCCTTTACCTAAAACCCCCAGCTATCCACTCCGCTAGCCGATTAATTACGCAAAAAATATTTATTTGCAATAAACCGCAGGAAAACACCCCACGCCAGATCCTGAATGCGTATACTGTAAAAGCTCACCATGAAGGTGAGACACATTGATCCTCGTTAGTAACTCCAGCTAGTCACTACTTGATAAGGGGTCTTTATGGACAGAAATGATGAAGTAATACAGACACATCCGCTTGTTGGCTGGGATATCAGTACCGTCGATGTTTATGATGCCATGATGATTCGCCTTCATTACCTGTCTTCACTAGACCAAACAGCCGAAGAAGCGCAAGTGGATCGGACTCTTTGGCTAACCACAGACGTTGCCCGCCAATTAATCAATATTTTAGAGGCTGGCATCGCCAAGATAGAATCTACGGATTATTTAGACCTTGATCGAAGAAAACATTAACCCATTCACCCTCAACCGCTAAGGCGTCGGCAATTAACCGGCGCCTTTTCTTTTGTATCGACCCGCATCGGTTCATGGTGCATTACCGCTGCCAAACTCTTATCATATCTGCCATCAGCGACACATCAAAGAAAGGACATGGCACGTGGAATATGACTTGATCATCGTGGGTAGTGGCTCGGTTGGGGCTGCTGCAGGCTATTATGCGACAGCCGCAGGCCTTAAGGTCTTAATGATCGACAGCGCTTTCCCCCCGCATCGTCAGGGCAGCCACCACGGCGATACCCGTATCATCCGCCACGCTTACGGCGAGGGCGAAAAATATGTGCCTTTTCTGCTGCGTGCCCAGGCACTGTGGAATGGATTAGAGCAGAAAAGCGGCGACAAGCTGTTTCATCCCTGTGGCGTGCTCACCCTGGGGCCACAAGACAGTGAATTTGTCACCACGGCACAGCGCAGTGCCAAAAACTTTAACCTCCATACCGAGTTACTGAGCGCCGAACAGATCCAACAACGCTGGCAAGAGTTCACCGCGCCAGCGGGTTATGTTGGCCTGTTCGAACCAGATGCAGGGATACTGCGCTCGGAACTGATTGTTGCCAGCTACGTCAGATTGGCCAGAGAAGCGGGCTGCGCCCAACTGTTTAATTGCCCGGTAACCGCCATCGAGCCAATCGAGCAAGGGGTTGAGGTCGTGACTTCAGAGGGGCGCTACCAAGGGCGTAAATCCGTGGTCTGCGCGGGAACCTGGGTCAAAAATCTGTTACCACAGCTTCCTGTTTCACCGGTGCGTAAGGTGTTTTCCTGGTATCAGGCAGATGGTCGTTACAGCGAAAACAACCGCTTTCCGGCTTTCACCGTTGAAGCGCAAGACGGCTGCCACTACTACGGTTTCCCATCCGAGAATGACGGCTTAAAGGTCGGTAAACACGATGGTGGACAACCGATGGAGACAGCGGATCAGCGCAAACCATTCGGCTCTCTGGCCAGCGACGGTACCGAAGTATTCGGCTTTCTGCGCCACTTCCTGCCAGGGCTTGGCGTCTGTCTGCACGGTGAAGCCTGTAGCTATGATATGAGCCCGGATGAAGACTTTATTATCGACACCCTGCCTGGCTGCCAACGCCTGATGGTGATCACCGGCCTGAGCGGCCACGGCTTTAAGTTTGCCAGCGTACTGGGTGAGATAGCCGCGCTGTTTGCGCAAGATAAGCCTTCATCCCTGGATATCACACCCTTCAGCCTGCGGCGTTTCTGACCGTTCAATCCCCTGTTCGCCCCGCTCTGGCCAGCGGCAGGGGAAAACCCCAGCGATATGAATACACCAACCTACTGATATTAATGAAAAATAAGCTATGGACGGAAATATCTTCCTATAGCCACTGGATTTCCGAATTGATCCCACAACCGGGTAAGGCCTATTTTACATAATTAGGCTCTAGCCGTTTTGTATCTTCAACAAGGACGTCACTATGAAACTACTCGTTGTGGACGAATGCTGTTTCACTCGTATTGGGATCGCCAACCACTTTACTGACAACGTGTTTGCGTCAGTAAACTGCTGCCCAGACATCGACACCGCGCTTCCTCTACTGGCCAGTTTCAAACCCAGCCATATTTTGGTGAATCTGTCCAACTACTGCCGCTGCACAACAGACAATCAACTGCTTTCAGCGTTTATCACGGCGGCCTGGCGTGCAACGGTATATATTTATCTGGATGCTCCTTATCCCTACAGTGAAAGCCCGCTGCGTATTGCCAGCAATACTTTTTTATTCAACAAAACCGTGCTACCCATTGCGCTAAAAACGCTAAGTAAAAGCCCAAGTGAGCTAATGAAGGATGAAGAGGCTCATTCGCTTTTCAGCCCGCAAGAATTGACGGTAATGCGCTATTGGATGTCCGAAATGCCGAATTATCGCATCGCCAAAAAATTACAGATCAGCGCCCATACGGTGTACGTGCATAAACGCCATATCACCGAGAAAATCAACGTGCGTAACCGGCTTGAATTTTATTCACTGTATAACATACTGCGTTATTTCTATCCGCCAGAACCCACCACCTTTAAGCCGGTGGGTTCGGCTTCGTTAGAACTACAGGCCGCCGTTTAAGCTTCATTTCGGCGTGATTTCGTTTATCTGGCGCCCATCACCGAGGAGCATGGCCACCTTGCGTCCTCCGTCCATAGTTTCCAACGTGATGCGCGCGATAATGGTCAAGGGGACCGAAAGCAACATCCCCACGGGCCCCATCAGCCAGCCCCAGAAGATCAGGGAAAGGAACACCACCAACGTAGAAAGCCCCAACCCACGGCCCATGATACGCGGTTCCAGCATATTACCGATGATCAGGTTGATCAGGATATAACCCGCAGCCACCACGGCCGCATCGGCAAAGCCGTTAAACAGCAAAGCCTGGATCAGCGGCGGAATAGCGGCAATGATCGAACCAATATTGGGCACATAGTTGAACATGAACGCCATCATGCCCCAGATAAAGGCAAAACGAACGCCAACCCAGCTCAAAAAGCCCCAGACGATCAGACCTGTGGCCAGGCTGATGGCGGTCTTGATCACCAGATAGTGCGTGACCCCTTGCAAGGCCCTGCGGATAGTGGCCATCCCTTCGGTGGGATTATCCAGCGCCTGCTGCAGCTTAAAGGGCAAGACCTTCACCTCAAACAGCATAAAGACCACCGTCATCAATAACAGGAAGATGCTGGTCATCGCGCCGGAAAGTTGCCCTAGCAGGCGGGTCACCAGGTTCATGGTGGCGCCAGGATCGACATATTTGACCACCGCATCTGCCGAGAAGGTAATATCCAGATTGAAGCGTTGCGCCTGGTATTGCAGTTCACTCAACTTCTCCAGCATCATGCCCCGATACTGCGGCAAGGAGCGAGCAAACTCATTTAATGAAGCCCCCAGCATACCAATCAAGGTCAGCAGCAGCACGACGATGGCAACCACCAACAGCGTCACCCCCAGCGCTCTGGGCACCCGGAAGCGTTCCAGTAGCAGCACCAGCGGGTTTAACACGATGGCCAAGAACACCGCCAGCAGGAATGGCACCACAATATCTGCCGCCGCCTTTATGCCAGCCAGGATCACCACCAGCATGGCCAGCATCATGATCAAACGTAGCTTGCGGTCATTAAACTCGGGTATGCCCATGAAAGTTCCTTGTGTGATACAGGCCCGCCAGGCCATTGATAAATACATGTTAGCAAATTATTCCTTGCTGTCGCAGGCATATCATCCTCAAGTTGCTGAAGGAATTAAATTAATCTTGGTCGACAGGGTGAACAAATAATCGTCGCTAGTCGTTATTCAATTATTTGCCAAGGTTTTTGGTGGTATTTACGAAAAATGACAAAAGCTGACAATGAAGAATAAAGTCGATAGATTTCAATTGGCCAGCATTTCCCCAACATCGCCAAAAAACACCCTCTCCAACGATTCCTTTGACCAACTTGCCACAACTCAAACAAATCTACTGATTAATATTTTTATGATGTTACTTAGTTAAATTTATTATTGATTTATGTTTCTTAAAGTTTAAGTATTGCTGTCGGTAAATGAGTTTTGTAAGGAAAACTGATGCTCTGGAAAAATACCGCCGACCGCTTTGGTCACGTTTCTGTACTGATCCACTGGCTGGTGGCGCTGACCGTTTACGGCATGTTCGCCCTCGGATTATGGATGGTGACGCTGGGCTACTACGACGTTTGGTATCACCAGGCGCCGGAGATCCACAAAAGTATTGGCACGCTGCTATTTATCGTCATGGTGGTACGAGTGGTTTGGCGTTTTATCTCGCCGCCGCCCAAGCCCCTGGCAAGTTATTGCCGTCTTACGCATATCAGTGCCGTGCTCGCACATATCGCACTTTATACCGTGCTGTTCGCCATCCTGATCAGCGGCTACCTGATCTCGACCGCCGATGGTCAGGCAATCAGCGTATTTGGCTGGTTTGACGTACCGGCCAGCGTGACCGGTTTGCCACAGCAGGCCGACACCGCCGGGACTATCCACCTTTATCTGGCTTGGGCCGTCGTCGTGCTTTCAGTACTGCACGCCCTGGCCGCGCTTAAACATCACTTTATTGATGGTGATGTGACTTTGAAACGGATGCTGGGACGCAGCACCGATTAACCCTTTGGATTTATGGAGATATTGCTATGTTGAAGAAAACCGTATTAGGCTTGGCCGCGGGTGCCCTGCTGTTAAACGCCGGTTCCGCTCTGGCTGCCAACTATAAAATCGACAAACAAGGCCAGCACGCCTTTATCGAATTCCGCATCCAGCACCTGGGCTACAGCTGGATTTATGGCTCTTTCAAAGATTTTGACGGTGGCTTCACCTTCGATGAAAAAGACCCTGCTAACGATAAAGTCAACGTAACCATCAACACAGCCAGCGTAGACACCAACCACGCCGAGCGTGACAAACACCTGCGCAGCGCCGATTTCTTGAACGTCGAAAAGAACAAGCAGGCTACCTTTACCTCTACCGAAGTGAAAAAAGACGGTGAAGGTTATGCCGTAGTCGGCAACCTGACGTTGAACGGCGTGACCAAGCCGGTCACGCTGGCAGCCAAACTGGTCGGCGAAGGTAAAGATCCTTGGGGCGGTTACCGCGCCGGTTTCGAAGCCAACGGTAAAATCAAGCTGAAAGACTTTGGCATCACCACCGACCTCGGCCCGGCTTCCCAGGAAGTTGAGCTGATCATCTCGGTCGAAGGCGTTCGCGAGAAGTAATACATTCTTTATACAACAAGGGCGCTGAATTTCAGCGCCCTTATTTCTATTTCTATCCTACGCGCAACACCCTACTCTTTCGGTTCTGGGATATGCATGGTGGTTTGCAACAGCCCTTTGGACTTATTGAAGATTTTTACGCCATTCTCGCGGCCAGCCCGGCGGGCTCGCTGTTCTTCACGCGGTAATTTCAGCTCTTCACGGCAGGTCTCGCTGCAGCAGCCAGCAAACTTCTCGGCACAGCTTGGGCACTGGATAAACAGCAGATGGCAGCCGTCGTTCAGGCAGTTGGTGTGAGTATCACATGGCGCACCGCACTGATGGCAGTTGGCGATCACGTCCTCTGAGATACGTTCCCCCATGCGCTCGTCAAACACAAAGTTCTTGCCGATGAACTTCAGTGGCAACCCCTTCGCCTTCGCCTGGCGGGCATACTCGATAATACCGCCTTCCACGTGATAGACGTTTTTGAAGCCATTATGCAGCATATAGGCGCTGGCTTTCTCACAACGGATCCCACCGGTACAGTACATGACAATATTTTTGTCTTTCTGCTCCTGTAGCATCTCCACCGCCATCGGTAGCTGATCGCGGAACGTGTCGGAAGGCACTTCGATCGCCTTCTCAAAGTGCCCGACCTCGTACTCATAGTGGTTGCGCATATCGACGAACACCGTATTCGGATCGTCGATCATCTGGTTAACGCGATCGGCCTGCAGATACTCACCCACATTGGCAGGGTTGAAGGTCTCATCTTCAATCCCATCGGCCACAATACGTTCACGCACTTTCAGACGCAGTACCCAGAAGGATTTGCCATCGTCTTCCAGCGCAATATTCAGGCGCACCTGGTCCAGAGCCGGGTGCGAAGCAAACAACACGGTTTTGAACGCGTCAAAGTGACTCTGCGGCACGCTGATCTGCGCATTGATGCCCTCTTTGGCCACGTAGATACGGCCAAACACCTTCAGCTTATCGAACTGAATATACAGGCTATCGCGAAATGCCTTGGGGTCGTCAATGGTGAAATATTTATAAAAAGAAACTGTGGTGCGTGGCTCGGTTTCGGCCAGCATACGCGCCTTCAGTTCCTCATTAGAAATTCGGTTATGTAACACTGGCATGGTGTACTTTCCTGTCTTTCGGGAGGTGACTGATTAAGTGCCCACGGGCCGTTAGCCCGCGCGCGGCGCACATCATACCCGAAAATAGGCGGCAACACAGCATTAACCCGGCGGCAATGATTTCCGCACAAAGCTTGACGTTATTGGCAAATACCGATAAGCCTAGTGCAAGTTGTAGCAACGAATTTTGACGGACCATGAGGAAATTATGAGCCAGCTGTTTACTCCGATCACCCTGGGGCTACTGCGGTTGCCTAACCGTATCATTATCGCCCCCATGTGCCAGTACTCTGCCGACAACGGTAAAGCCACCGAATGGCATACGATGCACCTTGGCCATCTGTCCCTTTCCGGGGCGGGTTTGCTGATTGTGGAAGCCACTGCGGTATCACCAGAAGGACGTATTTCTCCGGGGGATCTGGGCCTGTGGGACGACGCTACCGAACAGGCACTTGCCGACGTGGTACAGGCGGTGAAAAAACACGCCACCATGCCTTTGGGGATCCAACTGGGACACGCTGGCCGCAAAGCTTCCTGCGCTCTTCCCTGGCAAGGTGGAGCCCAGTTGGCCAGGAGTGAGGGCGGTTGGCAAACGCTCTCTGCCTCTGCCCAGCCCTTTAACCCTCTGGATGAGGCTCCACAGGCCATGAGCCTGGAGCAAATTGAGCAGTTGAAGGCGCAATTTGTTGCAGCGGCACGGCGTGCCGACCGTCTCGGCTTCGATCTGATCGAACTGCACGGGGCACATGGTTACCTGTTGCACCAGTTCCTTTCGCCACTGGCCAATCAGCGCACCGATCAATACGGCGGATGTCTGCAAAATCGTATGCGATTGTTGCTGGAGATTTTCAGCGAGGTGCGGGCGGTGTTCCCCGCCAACAAAGCGCTTGGCGTGCGGATCTCCGCCAGTGACTGGGTTGAAGGCGGCTGGAACGAACAGCAGTCCGTTGAGCTGACCAGCGCTTTAAAGGAATTGGGCTGCGATTACATTCATATTTCCAGCGGCGGCCTGTCGCCGCAGCAAAAAATCCCGGTGGGGCCGAACTACCAGGTCCCCTTTGCCGAAACCATCAAACATAAAGTAGGGATACCAACCATCGCCGTGGGGTTGATCACCGAACCGGAGCAGGCAGAAGCGATCGTCGCCACCGGTCAGGCCGATATGGTCGCGCTAGCGCGCGGTATTCTCTATAACCCACGCTGGCCGTGGCACGCAGCCGCCAAACTGGGGGCCCAAGTGCAGGCTCCGCCGCAGTATTGGCGCTCAGAACCACACCGGGTGAAAGGATTGTTCAAAGACCATTAAAACGGCCTCAAGCGGGTGTCTAGCGCCCGCTTGACCATTCCGTTGCCCCAGAAATAACCGCCCCAGCCAGCAGTCCGCCCCCCGCTACGGCTAGCAAAGGGTTGTACTGCATATAGGCACCAAGACAGCCAAGTAACCCACCGCTCACCAATAGCCCAGCGCTTAACCATGATGTCAACATAGTTACCTCCTGAATCAATAAACGGATAAAACACTGCCTGACTTATAGGCCGATTCTTACTTCACTTGGCCAAAAAACCAACAACCGCACCTGATTTAGGCCTAAAAAGGGTGTTTTAATGCGGTGAGTTTTCCTGTTACATAAGAAAAATGTCACAATACGCTACTATAAACGGCAGAAAACCATCGCATAGACCGAGTCGTTCAAGCAACCCGTGGCCAGCAAAAAATTCTGATGGCGACCCACAACAAGACTTATGGCAACTCGACGTGCCTATGCATTTTATCTGTTATTACTGTTAAATGACTGCTTCTAAGCTGAGAACCTATGACGCAAGTTCCTTCTTTCAATCGATCTTTACTGCATCCACGCTACTGGCTTACCTGGTTTGGCATCGCCTTACTCTACCTGCTGGTCCTGCTGCCCTACCCAATCATTTATCGTTTGGGGACCGGATTAGGTCGCTTTTCAATGCGTTTCCTCAAACGCCGGCGAGCGATAACTGAGCGTAATCTGGAGCTGTGCTTTCCGGATATGCCGAGAGCCGAACGTGATGCGTTGATCGCCAAGAACTTCGAATCCGTGGGGATGGGGCTGTTTGAAACCGGCATGGCCTGGTTTTGGCCCAACTGGCGTATCGAGCGCTGGTTCAGCGTCAGCGGCCTGGAACACATTCAAAAGGCACGGGACAATCATCAAGGGGTGCTGCTGATCGGCCTGCACTTCCTGACGCTGGAGTTGGGTGCTCGTATCTTTGGCATCCACAATCCGGGGATCGGCGTCTACCGTCCACACGACAACAAGCTGATGGACTGGCTACAGACCTGGGGCCGTATGCGCTCGAACAAATCCATGCTGGATCGTAAAGACGTCAAAGGGATGATCCGCGCCCTGAAACAGGGTGAGATCATCTGGTACGCACCGGATCATGACTACGGCCCGCGCAGCAGCGTGTTTGCCCCGCTGTTTGCAGTGGAAAAAGCAGCGACCACCACCGGCAGCTATGTGTTGATACGCATGGGGAAACCGGCGATCATTCCCTTTACGCCACGCCGCCTGCCAGAAGGTAAAGGGTACGAACTCATCATGCAGCCAGCAGTGGAAAATTTCCCGCTGGATAACGAAGTCGAGGCTGCAGCCTTTATGAACAAGGTGGTAGAAAAAGAGATCCTGATGGCGCCGGATCAATATATGTGGCTACACCGCCGCTTCAAGACCCGCCCAGAAGGTGAGCCTTCTCTCTATTAATCGCTACGGGCCGAGATGGCCCGCATGATATTGTCGCTTTCCCAGCAACAGGAGCTTCTATGTATATCGTCAGCCTGACCTACCACCGCCCGATTGAAGAAGTAGAAGGCCATCTTGAAGGGCATATCGCCTGGTTGAAGCACCATTTTCAAGCTGGCAGCTTTATTGCCTCTGGCCGTAAGAACCCACGTACTGGCGGCGTGATCCTGGTAAAAGACATGGAGCGCTCCAAGCTGGATGCCATCCTGGCAGAAGATCCCTTCGTCGCCGTGGCCAATTATGAGGTGACAAACGTCGCTCTCACCACCACCAACGCCGGATTCGAAGCCTTGGCCGGTGTCTGAAACCCTCGTTCCCGCGTTGTCCTGCGCGGGAATAATTGTCATTCCCTGTTTTAAAACTTTATTTCATTTTCACGCAAAATCACACAGTTGCTCAATTGATAACCTGCGTTATTAGGCGCATACTTACCAGGCTAACTTTTTTTGCCTTGCGTAATCGCCAGGCATATCTTCCCCCGCACGGAAACCTATGGCTCCGGCAGCAGAACCTATCAATTGGCAACGTAACCTGTTCATCACCTGGCTGGGCTGCTTTCTGACCGGTGCGGCCTTTAGCCTGATCATGCCGTTCCTGCCGCTTTACGTTGAAGCTCTTGGTGTTACCGGCCATCAGTCGCTGAATATGTGGTCCGGATTGGTATTCAGTATCACTTTCCTGTTCTCCGCTATTGCCTCACCGTTCTGGGGCAGTCTCGCCGATCGCCGTGGGCGTAAGCTGATGTTGCTGCGTTCTGCGCTGGGAATGGGCATTGTAATGGTGCTGATGGGCATGGCGCAGAACATCTGGCAGTTTCTGGCACTGCGCGCGGTGCTGGGGCTGCTCGGCGGCTTTATTCCCAACGCCAATGCGCTGATTGCTACCCAGGTGCCGCGCCATCGCAGCGGCTGGGCGCTGGGCACTCTATCGACCGGCGGCGTCAGTGGCGCCCTGATTGGCCCATTGATTGGCGGTTTGCTGGCTGACCAATATGGCCTGCGCCCCGTGTTCTTCATCACCGCCACGGTGCTGTTTATCTGTTTCCTGCTGACGCTGTTCTGCGTACGGGAACAGTTCACTCCGGTACAGAAAAAAGACATGCTGCATGCGCGCCAGGTGTTTGCCTCGCTCAAAAGCCCCAAGCTGATCCTCAGCCTGTTTGTTACCACCATGATTATCCAGATCGCCACTGGCTCGATTGCCCCAATCCTCACGCTTTACGTGCGCGAGCTGGCGGGCAACATCAGTAATCTGGCATTTGTCAGCGGTTTGATCGCTTCGGTACCCGGCGTTGCCGCCTTGATGAGTGCGCCACGGCTGGGCAAACTGGGCGACAGGATCGGCCCAGAGCGGATCCTGGTGTTTATGCTGGTGATTTCCGTGCTGTTGCTGATCCCGATGGCCTTTGTCCAGACACCGTGGCAACTCGGCGTATTGCGCTTCCTGCTCGGCGCTGCCGATGGCGCACTGTTGCCTGCTGTGCAAACCTTACTCATCTACAACTGTACCAATCAGGTTGCCGGGCGAATATTCAGCTATAACCAATCTTTCCGAGATATCGGCAACGTTAGCGGCCCACTGCTCGGCGCTGCCATTTCTGCCAGCTATGGATTCCGCGCGGTATTCTGCATGACGGCGCTGGTGGTGCTATTTAACGCGTTCTATTCCTGGTGGTGTCTGCAGCGGCGGCCAGCCAGAACGCGTGAAGACACGTTGCAAGAAGAGTAATAGCGCTATTTATCGCCAGTTGTTCTGATAAATATTGCCCAAGCCCCGTTTCCCTTACTTTTACTATTGTTACCATCCCGCTTCATCCCGCCCCCAATCTCGAAGAATAATATTATTAACACCTTGTTTTTAGACACAAAAATCACAAGCAGAGCAATAAACCACCTGTCAATGAAAATAACGCCACAACCAACATAAAAACCAATAAAGTAGATGTTTGTCGACTTTTCGTCTAAAAAATGGGATACAGGTACTAGACAAAGCCACCATTCAGTTATCAAATGGTTAAATAATATCACGCCAGAAGTAACATTCTGACCAAGTGAATAAAATAGCCTGCAGGGTTTTCAAGCTTAATAGGCACTGCGGCTGAGGTTTTGTCAGGTAATCCGCATCAGCGGGATTACCTCACTTACAGACACAGACATACCACAGTATCTGCTGCCAGCGCGCAGCACATTATATTGGGAAGACTTTATGCAATCCTCTGTTAATCAGAAAGAAAGCCGGACGTTCCTCGGCCATCCATATCCTCTCGGCTCGCTGTTCTTCACTGAAATGTGGGAGCGCTTCTCGTTTTATGGCATTCGTCCGTTACTGATCCTGTTTATGGCCGCCACGGTTTATGACGGCGGCATGGGTTTGGCGCGCGAAAACGCCTCGGCGATCGTTGGTATCTTTGCTGGCAGTATGTACCTGGCGGCACTGCCGGGTGGCTGGTTAGCCGATAACTGGCTCGGCCAGCAAAAAGCCGTTTGGTACGGTTCGATTCTGATCGCTTTAGGCCACCTGTCGATTGCCCTGTCCGCTATTATGGGCAACGACCTGTTCTTCGTCGGCCTGATGTTTATCGTGCTCGGTTCCGGCCTGTTCAAAACCTGTATCTCGGTGATGGTCGGTACCCTGTACAAAAAAGGCGATGCACGCCGTGACGGTGGCTTCTCGCTGTTCTATATGGGTATCAACATGGGCTCCTTTATCGCCCCGCTGATTTCCGGCTGGCTGATCCGCTCACACGGTTGGCACTGGGGCTTTGGCATCGGTGGTATCGGGATGTTGGTGGCCTTGGTGATTTTCCGTGTGTTCGCAGTACCGGCCATGAAGCGCTATGACAGCGAAGTGGGTCTGGACTCAACCTGGAACAGCCCGGTTGCCAAGAAAAATGGCGTGGGTGCCTGGCTGATTGCGCTGGCCGTGGGCGTTGCCGCGATCGTGATTATGATCTCACAAGGTATCATCGTGATTAACCCGGTCGCCGTTGCCAGTATGCTGGTTTACGTCATCGCCGCCTCGGTCACGCTGTACTTTATCTACCTCTTCTTCTTTGCTGGTCTGAGCCGCAAAGAACGTGCGCGTCTGCTGGTCTGTTTTATCCTGCTGATCTCTGCCGCCTTCTTCTGGTCGGCCTTCGAACAGAAACCGACCTCGTTCAACCTGTTTGCTAACGATTACACCAACCGCATGATCGGCGACTTCGAGATCCCGGCGGTATGGTTCCAATCGATTAACGCACTGTTCATTATCCTGTTGGCGCCAATCTTCAGTTGGGCCTGGCCAGCTCTGGCCCGTAACAAAATCCGCCTGAGCAGCATCACCAAATTCGTGATTGGTATTCTGTTTGCCGCCGCAGGCTTTGGCCTGATGATGCTGGCCGCGCAACAAGTGTTGGGCAATGGCGGCGCTGGCGTGTCACCGATGTGGCTGGTGGGCAGTATCCTGATGCTGACGCTGGGTGAGCTTTGCCTGAGCCCGATTGGCCTGGCGACCATGACGCTTCTGGCACCGGATAGAATGCGTGGCCAGATGATGGGCCTGTGGTTCTGTGCCAGCGCGCTGGGCAACCTGGCCGCGGGCTTGATCGGTGGCCACGTGAAAGCGGATCAGTTGGACATGCTGCCAACCCTGTTCGCCCGCTGCTCTATTGCTCTGGTGATCTGTGCCGCCGTGCTTATCCTGCTGATCGTCCCGATCCGCCGCATGCTGGAAAACACCCAGGGCAAAAGCGGTGACAAACCGGTCACGCATGCCTGATAGACACTAAGTAATCAGCCTTTAGCCAGCGCAAAGCGCTGGCTTTTTTATGCCTGCCAGGCACGTGCTTGCAACACCACGCGATAACCATCCAAATCTTCAAACGTTTGTCCATGCACATCCCAATAAGGGTTGTAGGCCTGCACTCGTTCAAAACCACTGGCTAGCATCCGATCGCACCTTCTCTGCCAACATGTTATTTCCGGCACATAAAATACCAACAGGTTGTCCTGTGTCGGTGCGCGTCCAACCAGTACACCACGGTGATGAGTGAATTCCAGATGATAGGCATGGCGCGGATGGCCAAGCATAATGCCATCGAACCCCTGGTGATCTGCAAACTCACCCAGTTGTTCAAACCCGAGCCCCTGGCAATACATTTTGGCAATCGCGGCCAAATGATCGGTGGGCCGGGCGATCCGTAATACCGCGTTGGCAAGCTCCATATTTCCTCCCGTTGGCAAACAGCTAGCCTAAGCCGTTTCATGGCAAAACGGCGTACAGGAAATGCGCTTTGCGGTAGCGGCAATACATGGCATGCTGCAACAGACACGTCATCAGGATCCAGAGGAGAAACAATGCTGTTTAACGTCGATTTTCTCCCAGAGAATCAGTCTATCGTGCCATTTTCAAAGGACTATCAGGATGGTGATAGCGAACCGGATCACAGCCACAACTGCGCTCAACTGATCCATAGCCTTAGCGGTGTGGTACAGGTGAATACACACGTGGGCAGTTGGGTAGCCCCCCCAGGCCGTGGCGTTTGGTTACCGGCCAAAGTGGAACATAATCTGCGTTTTAGCGGTAACGTGGCGATACGCACGCTGTTCGTCGATCCCCTGGCCCGTGCCGATTTACCTGCTCAGTGCCAGGTTGTGCAGATTTCTCCCTTATTGCGTGAACTGATTATCAGCGCGATGGATATTCAGCCCGGCTACCGGCCCGGCGGACGAGAAGAACGTATTATGGAACTGATCCTCGATGAGTTGCGTATGCTGCCGATCCTGCCCCTACACCTTCCCGAGCCACGCGATGGCGTCTTATTGGCCCTGTGCCAGCACATTCAGCAATCTTTGGCGCTGCCTTGGGAGTTGGAGCTGGCGGCGCAGCACATCAACGTCAGTGGCCGTACGCTGTCCCGTCGCTTCCAACGTGAGACTGGCCTACGCTTTAGCGACTGGGTGCGTCGTGCCCGCCTGCTGGCGGCGCTCAACGCCCTGGCCGCCGGAAGATCGGTGCTGGAGGTGGCTTTGGATCTGGGCTATGACAGCCCCAGCGCATTTAGCGCCATGTTCCGCCGCCTGCTTGGCGTTTCCCCCAGCACCTATTTTGCCCAGGCTCAGCCAGCGATCACGGCAAACAGCGGCCAGCCACGTTGAACAGAGCCTGGAGCGAGGCACTGGCCGAGTCGGCGTCAATCCCTACGCCGTAAATTGCCTCCCCCCTTGCTGGGGTACAACGGATATAGGTTACTGCCCGGCTATGGCTCTGATGCCCCAGGGTGTGTTCATGGTAATCGTCGATAGCCAGCACCAGGCCAAAGCGCTGGCATAACGCATCTACCGCGCTGGACAACAGCCCATTACCGCTGCCTTGCAACTGCATGGGTTCCCCCGCCAGAGCCACCTGCGCCGTAAAGCTGTAAGCCGCCCTACCCTGGCTTTGCGTTTGATAGCTGAGCAGCTGTAAGCGCGGCTGTTCCACCAATCCGTAGCTGTTGCGGAACAGCCGCCAGATTTCCGCCACCGTCATCTCCTTGCCGCTTTCATCCGTGGCCTGTTGCACCACTTTGCTGAAATCGATCTGCAAGCCACGTGGCAAACGCAATCCATGATTCTGCTCCAGCAACCACGCGGCACCGCTTTTGCCAGACTGGCTGTTAACGCGGATCACCGCCTCATAGCTGCACCCCACGTCCGCCGGATCGAGCGGCAGATAAGGCACTTGCCATAACCCATCTTCACGCTGCTGTTGGGCGGCAAAGCCTTTCTTGATGGCGTCCTGATGCGAACCCGAGAACGCGGTAAACACCAACTCACCGGCATAAGGATGGCGCGGATGTACCGGTAACTGGTTGCACTGCTCCACCACTTCAACCACTTCCTTCAACCGGCTGAAGTCCAACCCTGGCGCGATGCCCTGGGTGTACAAATTGAGCGCTAACGTCACCAGATCGACATTGCCCGTGCGTTCGCCGTTGCCAAACAGGCAGCCTTCCACTCGGTCAGCCCCCGCCAGCATGGCCAACTCGGCGCAAGCAACACCGGTACCGCGATCGTTATGCGGATGCACGCTGATGGTCACCTGCTTCCGCTGGCTGAAGTGGCGACAGAACCATTCGATCTGGTCGGCATAAATGTTCGGGGTACTCACCTCCACGGTGGCCGGCAGGTTGATAATCATGGGCCGCAGGCGTTCAGGTTGCCACACGTCCGCCACCGCCTCACAGATTTGCAGGGCAAACTCCAGCTCGGTAAAGCAGAAAGTCTCTGGAGAGTACTCGAAGCACCAGTCGGTTTCCGGATGTCGATCGCACCATTGGCGAATACGGCGTGCGCCATTCACCGCCAGCGCCACGGTAGCGGCCTTGTCCTGCTTGAAAACGATATCGCGAAACATCGGGGCGGTGGCGTTATACAGATGCACGATGGCACGTGGAGCCCCTTGTAACGACTCCATCGTGCGATCGATCAGATCGTCTCGCGACTGCGTCAGCACCTGGATTGAGACGTCATCCGGGATCAGCCGTTGCTCGATCAAGTGACGCACAAAGTCAAAATCGGTTTGCGATGCGGAAGGAAAAGCCACCTCGATTTCCTTAAACCCGCAGGCCAGTAACAGTTGGTAGAACTGTAGCTTGCGAGCGTTATCCATCGGCTCGGCCAACGCCTGATTGCCGTCACGCAGATCGCTGGAACACCAGCGCGGTGCCTGCTGCTGGGTACGCCCCGGCCACTGACGATCGGGTAAATCGATGGCCGGGAACGGCCGGTACTTGCTTGCTGGGTTGGCTAACATCCTGATTCTCCTACAGACCAAAGGGTGTAGCCATTATTTCCTGCCCGTAGCCAGGCGTCTCCCGGCTGATGGACAATCATCGTCGCAAAACGGACAACAAAAAATTTGCATCCTGCGACGATGCGACAACAATTAATGCTGATGTTCCCCAAGATGATTGAAAAAGGAGATGAGCATGAGCCTGTATGCCACGCTGGAAGAAGCGATCGAAGCCGCTCGCGAAGAGTTTATCGAAACGGCGGAAGGCGGCGATGATGATGAGCCGCCGGTACCCCAACAGTTTAACCTGCAGAAATACATCATGCTGGATGGCGATACGATGTGGCAGGCCGAGTTTTTCGAAGAGGAAGGTGAGTCTGTCGAATGCATGACGATGCGCAGCGGTGCTGCCGCCCAGGCCATTTTTGACGGTGACTACGACGAAATTGAGATCCGCGCCGAGTGGATCAACGAAAATACGCTGCATGAGTGGGAGGAAGGGGATTTTCAGCTCGATCCTCCGCTGGATACTGAAGAAGGCCAGAGCGCTGCCGACGAATGGGATGAACGTTGAGCCAGTTGGGTGGGCGCCTGGTCGCCCACCCTCGCCTTGACGCCCCTGGCTACGCATTGCATGCTACTACATTCTCCCCCTTGACACAGGCAGGTATCATGCTCATCAGGCAAGCGGTTCCCAGTGATTATCCCGCAATTCTGGCGCTACAGGCGCAAAATACTCCAGAGCAACTTAGCCCCCAGCAGCGGCAACAGGGCTTTATCGTCTCGCAGATGAACGAAAAACAGCTGGCAAGTATCAACAGCGGCCTGGGTATTTTGATCGCTGTCGAAGAAGAACAGTTGGCTGGTTTTGTCTGCCTGATGCCAACCAACGCCCAACCCCGACCGCCCGTAGTGGATGCCATGCTGCACACGTTGGCCACACAGCGGTTTCAAAATCAGGCATTGGATCAACAACGGGTATTTCTGTACGGCCCGGTATGCCTGAGTGCCGATTGGCGGGGAAAAGGTGTGCTACGCCAGTTGTTTGCAGCGGTGAAAGCGCGAACTCAGCAGGATTTTGACGTTGGCGCGCTGTTTGTTAATGAGGATAACCCGCACTCGCTGGCCGCCCATGTCGCTGGCCTGGGAATGACGGCGTTGACCACTTTCGATTGCAATAACCAAAGCTATCAACTGGTGGTCTTCGCAACCAGAGGCTAGAACCTATTCGTAAGGACCGTGCTGAGCATCAAACGGCAGCATAAAGGTATCCACCACCAGCGAGAGCGGTACATCAATCACCATAACACTGCGCCAGGGAGTATCACGCAAATCCCATTGCACCCCTGGATAATATTGGTGCCCGTGGCCTGCACCAGGCACCGTACGGCTGATAATGCTACCGCAGCCAGATAATGTCGTCGCCATAGCGGCCAACAGTGCCAGACGGACTAGTGAAGCCATTTTCAACATCCAAACTTTTTTGAGATTGAAACGAAAAAGGGGAACACGCAGTGCGCATTCCCCTTTAATTAATACTAACCGTCAGCGTTGGCCGACGGGGTGAGCCAGTTCATTATGCGGTAATTGCCGATAATGTTCGCGCCAAGCCTCGCCCTGCGGCAGCAGCCAAATGCGCTGATGCAGGCGTGACAACGCCACCGGATCGCTTAGCAGCTCAAGGCGTTTGGCTTTCGCCAACTTCTCTGGCCCTACTTCCAGCGCCTCGTTCACCCGCTCTTCCCGCGTCCGATCGATAATGGCGCGCAGATGGTGACGAGCCGTTGCCAGCGCGGCAGCCAAGGCGTTGTAGGACGGGTCCACCGCAGCATGCATAAAACCGTTGCGCAAGGCACGCTGGCGATTAAGCTGCAGATAGGTGTCTGTGGCAACCAGCTCACGCGGCGGATCGTACTCTTCCGGGATCAGGAACAGCTTAGCTCGCTTGCTCTTGAGACCGAGCGTAGCGCGACTCGACAGCGCCGAAACAAACGGTGACAGGATCAGCGAGAAGACGATCGGTGACAGCCACCACAGGAAGTTCAGATCCAGCAATGCCATGCCGCCGCCCCAAACCAGCCCAAGCAACATTTGCGAACCGTGACGCTTGAAGGCTTCGCCCCAAGGGGTGTCATCATCATCACGCTGCGGCGAGTTCCACACCACTTCCCAGCCCAGGAAGGCGCTGACCACAAACACGGTATGGAACAGCATGCGCACCGGCGCCAACAGCACTGAGAACATCACTTCCATCAGCATGGAGATCAGCAGCCGGATCGGCCCGCCGTACTGCTTCGAGCCTTTTGCCCAGACCAGCACGATACTCAGCAACTTCGGTAAGAACAGCAGCACCATGGTGGTAGAGAACAGCGCAATCGCCAACTCTGGCTTCCACTGTGGCCACACCGGGAACAACTGCCGGGGTTGCAGGAAGTATTGTGGCTCCACCAGGGTATGTACTATCTGCAAGGCAGTGGACAGCGCCAGGAACATAAACCACAACGGTGCCGACAGGTAGGACATCACGCCTGTCAGGAACACTGCGCGGTGTACCGGGTGCATGCCTTTTACCAGGAACAGACGGAAGTTCATCAGGTTGCCATGACACCAGCGGCGGTCGCGTTTCAGCTCGTCCAGCAGGTTAGGCGGTAACTCTTCATAACTGCCTGGCAGATCGTAGGCGATCCACACGCCCCAGCCAGCACGACGCATCAGTGCGGCTTCCACAAAGTCATGGGAGAGGATGGAACCGGCAAACGAGCCCTCACCCGGCAACGGTGCCAACGCGCAGTGCTCGATAAAGGGTTTTACCCGGATGATGGCGTTATGACCCCAGTAATGGGATTCGCCCAACTGCCAGAAGTGCAGACCAGCGGTGAACAACGGGCCATAGAGGCGCGTGGCGAACTGCTGCACACGGGCATACAGCGTATCCATGCCTGAGGCTTTTGGCGCAGACTGGATGATACCGGCGTTCGGGTTGGCTTCCATCAAGCGCACCAGACCGGTGAGGCACTCGCCGCTCATCACGCTGTCCGCGTCCAGGATCACCATGTAGCTGTACTCACCGCCCCAACGACGGCAGAAGTCGTCGATGTTGCCGCTCTTGCGTTTCACACGACGGCGGCGACGGCGGTAGAAGATACGGCCGTGGCCCTCAACATCGCGGCACAACTCCATCCAGGCTTTCTGTTCGGCGACGCAGATATCGGGATCGTAACTGTCGCTCAGCACATAGATATCGAAATGCTCGAGCTGACCCGTCGCCTTCACCGACTCATAGGTTGCCCGTAACCCGGCAAAGACCCGTTCGACATCTTCGTTACAGATCGGCATGATCAACGCGGTACGGTGCGCTGGGTCGATCGGCTCATCACCTTTGATAGTCGAAGAAATGCTGTATTTATCTTTGCCAATCAGCAGTTGCAGGAACCCCATCAGCGCCGTCCAGAAACCGGCAGAGACCCAGCAGAACAGAATGGCAAACAGGATCAGAATACCGGTCTGCAAAAGATAAGGTAATATTTGCAACATCGACTGCATCAGATCCTGATCGAACATGGCGATAGGATCGATCAGCGCCCAGCCCTGATAAGGCAGGATGGTTTTCATGTACCAGGTAGCGATACCGGTTTGCACCAACATCAGGATCAACAGCACGTAACGGCGCATTGAACCGACAATACGCCAGCGGTTTTCCGCTTCGGCTTCTTCTTTGCTGGCATGACGATTGTGCGTCTTACGGCCCAGCAGAGTATCCCAGAAACGCCCCACCGGGTTGGTGCGCCAGGCTTCAGGGAACATGGTGGTCCGTTTTACCGGCGGCGTGGCTTTCAGAATGGTGCGCCCTTCCGGGTCACAATCAAAATCGTCATCATCGACAGCATCCGGCCAAGCCTGGCTGATGCGTGCCTTGACCGAGGCCAAGGCAATGTCATCGGCAGGCAGCGACGCCACATTGACATCAGCGGCTCCCATCTGCCGATGCAAAGCCTCCAGTGCCGGGGTATCACCCGCCATCACTTGTTGTTTGAGCACCCCTGACCGCTCATCGGTCAGGGGCATTGCCGCAAGATATTCCTGGGCAGTTTCAGTAGACTTATTCATTGGCAGGTAGCTGATAGCTCCAGGTTTCCGTCAAGGTCTTGTCACCGTTGACCAACGCAGCACGCATTTCTACCGGCTGTTTCTCGTCTTTCACTTTCAGACGCACCGTCAAACGCCAGCCTTTGGTGACCGGATTATAGCGAACGCTGTTTTCCACCATTTCGCCGTTGTCACCAATGCTGATCTGAGAAGCCACCGGCGTATCGGCATCCAGCGCTTTCAGTGCCGGGCCGACGAAGTCAACCAGGAAGGCCACGCTGCCGTCCGGCTCGCGGATCAGGTTTGACTGCTTCACATCACCGGTTGAACGCATGGTTTTACCCACGTAGCCGATATCCTGTGAATGCAGCTTCTCTTCGTCGCGGGTGAAGTACAGGCGGTAGTTCAAGGCCAACGGCGTTTTTGCATCAGGCAACACGTCCGGCGTCCAGAACGCCACGATGTTATCGTTGGTTTCATCCGCAGTTGGGATCTCTACCAGCTCAACCTTGCCTTTGCCCCAATCGCCGCGCGGCTCAACCCAGGCGCTTGGACGCAGATCGTAACGATCGTCCAGGTCCTGGTAATCACGGAAATCGCGGCCACGCTGCAGCAGACCAAAACCTTTCGGGTTTTCGATGCTGTAAGTGCTGACGGACAGGTGCTTAGGATTGTTCAGCGGACGCCAGATCCACTCGCCGTTACCAGCATGGATAGACAGACCGTTGGAGTCATGCAGCGCCGGGCGGTAATTCAGCGTTGGCGAAGGATTGCTCGGCCCGAACAGGAACATGCTGGTCAACGGTGCCATACCCAACTTGCCCACTTTGTCGCGCAGGAACACTTTGGACTGGACATCTACCGTGGTATCGCGGCCGGGGTAAACCACAAAACGATAAGCGCCGGTAGCACGTGGAGAATCCAGCAAGGCATAAATCACCAGGTGTTTGTCGCCCTGCTTAGGACGTTCGATCCAGAACTCGCGGAAACGCGGGAACTCTTCGCCAGATGGCAAGGCGGTATCAATCGCCAGCCCACGGGCAGAAAGCCCATAAACCTGCCCTTTACCCACTACGCGGAAATAGCTGGCGCCCAGCATACTCATGATTTCGTCGTTCTTATCCGCACTGTTGACCGGATAGAGCACTTTAAACCCGGCGAAACCGAGCTTCTTCACCGAGTCGGGATCGTGCTTGACGGGGCCAAAGTTGAAATAGTCCGGGCTGTATTTGATCTCTTTGACGCTGGTGGCCGTGACCTCATTGATGGTAACCGGCGTGTCGAAGTACATCCCTTGATGGTAGAACTCAAGCTTGAAAGGGGTTTTCAGCTTACTCCACACGGCTTTATCGTGATTGAACTGGATCTGCTGATAGTCCGCGAACTTCATATCGCGAAACTGAGAAGGAAGGTTGCTCTTCGGGGCTTCAAAGCCTTTTCCTGCCAGATCCTGTGCCTGTTTGGCCACATCGTCGATAGAAAAAGCCCAAGCCTGCGAACTCAACAACGTGCATAAAACGGTAGCACCTAACCAACGTACGCTCGTGGCGCGTGGTTTTTTTGATAATAGATTTACTAGCACATCCCCCCCTATTCGTGTGCTCAAAATATTCAAAATCCATATTAATGGATTATTCTGCTCGCCGACAACATGATAAACGTGTGCTGATGTTTACGGCCTAGAGTTTAAGCAGTTGTGCAGCGTAGCAAGCCGTGCTCCAAGACGCTATGGAAAAATGTCGGTCGCTATAGTAGGGTTTGAGTTTGCGATTACCCCATTGCCGACTTATTAAGCGGGTTTACACTCCCCTGATGCAACCACCAGCGGTAACCTATGACTAACAGCACTAACCAGCGCGAGTTTTTCCTGGATTCGATCCGGGCCTATTTGATGCTGCTGGGCATTCCTTTTCATCTTTCTCTGATTTACTCCAGCCACTCGTGGGCGGTAAACAGCGCGGCCCCGTCGTTTTCGCTGACGGTGCTGAACGACTTTATTCACGCCTTTCGCATGCAGGTGTTCTTCATTATCTCCGGCTACTTCTCCTACATGCTGTACGAACGCTATGACAGCCACCGCTGGTTGAAGGTACGCCTGGAGCGGGTTGCCATTCCGCTGTTGAGCTCTATCCCATTGATTACCCTGCCACAGTTTTTTTTACTCAAGAACTACACCGATAAATTAACCGGTTGGGATGATTTTACCCTTTATCAAAAAATAAACGTGGCGGTTTGGGAGTTGGTCTCCCATCTGTGGTTTTTATTAACCTTATGCTTATTGACCTGTGCCTGTTTTTATCTGTTTAAAAAAATTAAGGCGATAAAAACGCCGATGGCACCGCGGCCAATAAATAAAATGACCACTCTCAGCAATATCTCATTGTGGTTTTTATTGTATGCCTTTATATACGGCGTGTTTCATCGCATTATTTTAATCACCGCCCCGCATTTACTGTCTAACGGCCTGTTCAACTTCGTAGTGATGGAAACCCTGTTCTACCTGCCGTTCTTCATTGTGGGTGCCTATGCGTTTAAGTACTCCTGGCTGAAAGCGGTGTTCCTCAAACCCTCGTGGCCAGCCGTACTGGGCTCACTGCTGCTGTTGGTAGCCTACATGCTCAACCAGAAACTGCTGGCGCACAGCAGCTTCGGGTTTGAACTGGAGATCATGATCAAAGCCGTGCTCGGGGTCCTGATGGCCAACGTGGTGTTCGCATTTGGCCATGCGCTGCTCGATTTCCATTCGCCCCGCATTACCTATCTGGTCAACGCTTCGCTGTTTATCTATCTGGTTCACCATCCGCTGACGCTGATATACGGCGCCTTCGTGACTCCGCTGATCGATAATAATCTGCTGGGTTTCCTGCTGGGTCTGGTGTTCGTCTTTGCTTGCGCCTTCCTGTTATATGAATTGCACAAGCGCATCCCGCTGTTACGCTTCCTGTTCTCTGGTAAAGCCTAACCTCCTGTGTAAGGGCGTTGCTTGCAGCGCCCTGCAAACATAATGTGGCCCTCTCAAGGAGGCCGCATGCTGCGCCCGCTTAGCTATAATTGATCGGTGGTCAGGCACATAGTGCTCAACCTATCACGACCCGTTGATGCAAAGTTGTGCTGGAGCATATTGCGGTGAGTTGTTATAACTACCGTGCATAAGAAAAAATCCACATCCCTGCCTTACGGTAGCGATTGGGCTCACGAACCCTAAGGGATGGCGCATCACCATCGCGTGCGCCGGTAACATTTCCCTTCCGTCACGACAGAGAGGATTTTTAATGACCGATAAACCGACCGCGGCAACCGAAGCCGTAGCAGAAAACGCCACACTACTGAAAATCTTGGGTAGACTGCTGTCCGCACTGGATTCTTCTATCAGTGGCAAAGATCGCAGCGTATTGGTCACCGAGCTTTCCAGCCTCAACCTGGACGGGATCTCTGAGGCCGAAAGGAAACTGGCAGCCGAATTAATCAAGCGTGCTCTGCAATCACTCGATCACTAACCTCCCGCCTGCTAACCATTAAGCCTCCTGCTGGGGGTTAATGGTTTTTCATCAATAACCTGTTTCCTTCCGTCCTCAATGAGCTGATAAATAGGCACAAAAACCGCAATACCCACCTTTCACCTCTCTTTTCATCAAATTTTGCGGCAACTAGCCATAATGACAGCGTTTTTTTGGCAATCAGCCTTGGCGTTGCACAGGACAAACAGGCTATTATGATGCGGTGTCTTTGCTTTGGCGCCTCCCCCCTTTCAGCTCAACTCGCAGGAGAACATTATTTTGGATGCCAGCACGATCAATAGCTTGTTCATCATCGGTGCCGTGTTGGTGGGAGCAAGTATTCTGCTCAGTTCTTTCTCTTCACGCCTGGGTATTCCCATTCTGGTGATCTTCCTGGCGATAGGCATGCTGGCCGGTGTTGACGGCCCTGGAGGCATCGCCTTCGATAACTATCCCGTCGCTTATCTGGTCAGTAACCTGGCTCTGGCCGTGATCCTGCTCGACGGCGGTATGCGTACTCGCGTCAGCTCCTTTCGTGTCGCGCTGTGGCCAGCATTGTCACTGGCTACCATCGGCGTACTGATCACCGCCGGTCTGACGGGCCTGGCCGCCGCCTGGCTGTTTAACCTCGATTTGATCCAGGGGCTACTGATCGGTGCCATTATTGGATCGACCGATGCGGCTGCGGTGTTCTCACTGTTGGGTGGCAAAGGCCTGAACGAGCGTGTCAGCGCGACGCTGGAAATTGAGTCCGGCAGCAACGACCCGATGGCGGTGTTTTTAACCATCACCCTGATTGCCATGATTTCCGCTGGCGAAACCTCGCTAAGCTGGATGTTCATCGTCCATCTCTTGCAGCAGTTCGGCATGGGCATCGTACTCGGCCTGGGCGGAGGCTGGTTGCTGATAACGCTGATCAATCACATCAAGCTGGCGGAAGGGTTGTATCCGCTGCTGGCGGTAAGCGGCGGCATCTTGATCTTTGCATTGACCACGGCCCTGGATGGCAGCGGCATTCTGGCGGTCTATCTGTGCGGCCTGCTGCTGGGTAACCGCCCAATCCGTAACTACCACGGCATTGTGCAAACCTTCGACGGCCTGGCCTGGCTGAGCCAGATCGGCATGTTCCTGGTGCTCGGCCTGTTGCTTAACCCGCACGACCTGTTGCCTATCGCCATCCCTGCCCTGCTGCTCTCGCTGTGGATGATCCTGTTTGCCCGTCCGATATCGGTGTTTATCGGCCTACTGCCGTTTCGCAACTTCAACCTGCGCGAACGCATGTTTATCTCCTGGGTGGGTTTACGCGGCGCGGTGCCGGTGATCCTGGCGGTGTTTCCGATGATGGCCGGGCTACCCAATGCCAATCTGTTCTTTAACGTCGCGTTCTTTGTGGTGTTGGTTTCACTGCTGTTGCAGGGCACTTCGCTGTCCTTTGCCGCCAAAAAGGCCAAGGTGGTGGTGCCACCGGCATTAGCCCCGATCTCCCGCGTGGGGCTGGATGTTCATCAGGAAAACCAATGGGAGCAGTTTGTCTATCAGCTAAGCGCAGAAAACTGGTGCGTTGGCGCGGCGCTACGCGAACTCAAGATGCCACCGGGAACGCACATTGCCGCGCTGTTCCGTGGCAAAGAACTGTTACACCCTAGCGGCAGCACCCGCTTGTTGGAAGGCGATACCCTGTGCGTTATTGGCCATGAACACGATCTGCCTGCATTGGGTAAACTGTTCAGCCAGGCACCTACGGTTACGCTGGATGAGCGGTTCTTCGGTGATTTCATTCTGCAATCTGATGCGCGCCTGAGTGATATCTCTCAGGTCTACGGCCTGAATCTGCAAGACGGTGTGGACGATCAGCAAACGCTCGGCCAGTTCGTTACCCGGTTAATCGGGGGGGAAGCCGTGGTGGGGGATCAGGTGGAATGGGATGGTTTGACCTGGACTATCGCGGAGATGGATGCTAATCAAATCAGCAAAATAGGCGTCAAGATCGTTACCGATTAACCCGCTCATCGCCATTAACCTTTCCGTTGCGGGAACTAATCCGGCCCGGATAACTCTTAATGACTGTCATTAATGCCCGCCCCAGCGTTGAGGTGGGCCGTTTGCGGCACATCAACCGTCGGATAAGATCTTGAGCAGCAAAACGAAGTTCTTTTCAGCCTTGACCGTCATCGCTTTAAGCGTTGCCTTGCTGGATTTGGGTATCGCCGATTTGGTCCATCGAATACTACTTGGATGATGTAACCTGATGCAAAAACAACAAGAGAAAGATTTACTGGGAAAGGTGCTGCTGACCGTTTCTGCCCTGTGCCTCGTTACCGTGGCCGGGCTGTTGATCTGGGGTTTTGTGCTGGATTGAGGCTATGTCTGGCGGGCGGGCATAAAAAAACCGCCGCAGCGGTTTTTTTGGCAATTCAATCAGATTTTGCAGCCTTCGCAGTCTTCTTCATCCTCAAGAATTTCAGGAACTTCCCTAGCCTTCTGTGCCGCATTTTTTTCTGCTTTGGCTAATTCATCATCAATGTCAAAATCAAAAATATCATCACTCATCGCTATTTCCTAAGAATAGTCTCATGCCAACGGCTATTATAGCCAACCTCGACACCGGTGCAACCTATTCAGCTCAGCGCGGCTTGTGGCACTGACGGGGTAGCTAATTTTTTGGCATAAGCCAGATCGTAAACGTCATAGAAATCAATCTCGCCCTTGTTGGCGATGATTTCCTGCATACGGGTTTTCAACACCGAGCTTACCGTAGGTTCGTTCAACAGTGCCTCAATTGCCTGCGGCGACAGTGCGCGCGTAAAGTACCATTCCCCATTGTAACAAACTCGCAGATCCAGTACGCCGATGTCCTCAAAGCGGTAAACCGGCTTGATTTCTATCAGCAGCATGGCAAACATAAACAGCACAAAGGCAGTAAAACCCAGGAACGAATACAGCCCCATGTAGGGCACCGGGTACATCACCGCGATCACCGCAAAATAGCCAGCGAACATGGCAAAACACAGCCAGCGATGGGTACGTGCAAACTCGCTGTTGAAGCGCGGCTTACCATCACGCCCTTCCCGCCGGTTAATCTGTTCTATCTCCGCAACCAGGATGTTCTTAATCGTATCCATCGCCATACCTTAATGCCTCAGCGCATCGTGACTATCACCAATCTCAGCCCAAGCTATCACAATGACAGTTTATTGAGGTAGATCAATTCCTGCATTATTCGCCGCAAACTGTTATAGGATCAGCGTGACTGTGATGCCCTTCCCTGCCCCTGCGCGACCATAAACATACGCTGTGCAACATCATCCGCCTGCTTGATTTTACGTTTCTGCGGTTCGTCACAGCGATGTGCAGCACGTACATAGGCGATTTCATGTGCCTGATCGATCATCGAAATCACCTTGTCGCACGCTGTTTTATCCATATTACCCAAAATGGTGGTGATGATTGCCTGGTAGGCATTGGAGGCCGCAGTGAGTGCCTGTTCACGGGCTTCCAATGCCTCTATACGCTGCAAAAGCACTTGAAGCAGTTCGGTATCAGACATATCCACCTCCACTCACCAGGCAACGCTGCCTGTAATAAGTGTAGCAAGGGTTGCGCTATCATGATGGGTTTCAATATGTTGCCACTGGGATAGAATAGCGGCACATCCTTTGGGACCTTCAATACCTATTACAAGGAGCATCACATGCCATCAAAACGTTATCGTTCTATCCCGTTGCTTGCCGCGCTGTTGCTTTGCGCCTGCTCCGCCTCACAAAGTAGCGTTGAAAGACACGCTCGCCATGCCACCTTCCAGTTGGCGGAGGCGCATTTCGGCCCTGATACGCGCACCGATATCTCAAAATCGACGAAAGCCGCCATCCCATTCTTTGAGCAGTTTTACCAGGCAGGAACAAAAGATCGCCAGGATGGACTGACCCGCGAACAGGCACAGCAAAGGGTGAATGAGTTCCGCAACCCTGATTTTTTACCTGAATCAGAACAAAAGGCGACGATGTATAATCAATCCTATACGGCTGACTCGCCGAAAAAACAGCGCGAGATCCTGCTCGAAAATGCTATCGCCACTTACTGGGATGGCTATGACGGCAAGCCTTAACCAGACGACCAGCTTACAGCACCGCCTCTGCTCTTGCGTCTGTGTGGGGGCCTTAACTCTGTATCATTCCTGTACTGTTCGGGGACATCGTAGACAGGTGTTCGGGGACATACTGAACACTTTTCACCCCCCCTTTATTGATGAAAATCCACCCATCCCTCAGACTTTCCTGCCGTAAAAGTCACTGAAAAACATAACATTTTTTACTCGGTTTGATTCAAGCTCCAGATAACGCTAAGCTATATGACAAGAAAAACTAATCCTAAGGATGACATTTTTTGTTTAAAACCCTAATTATTGTGATGAGACTCTCAGAAAAAAACCACGAGGACGATCTGCAAAACAGAGGTAACATTAGCCTGACTGATATCTTGACCAATAAAAATGAGCGGGCCGACGAACTCGCCGACGATCAATTTTGCATGGGATGATTTATGAAGCTAAGAAAAAAAAAGCATAAACCACTACAGATTAATGACATCACTATTATTGATGACAGCAAGTTAAAGAAAGCCATTACCGCCGCCGCATTAGGCAACGCCATGGAATGGTTTGACTTCGGTGTTTACGGCTTTGTCGCCTACGCACTTGGCCAGGTGTTCTTCCCTGGCGCCTCGCCTGGCGTGCAAATGATTGCCGCTCTGGCCACCTTCTCGGTTCCTTTCCTGGTACGTCCTTTGGGCGGTGTCTTCTTCGGTGCCATGGGCGATAAATTCGGCCGCCAGAAAGTGTTATCCGTTACCATCATTATTATGGCGATCAGTACCTTCTGTATCGGCCTGATCCCGTCCCACGCCTCGATTGGCATCTGGGCCCCTATCCTGCTGTTGCTGGCCAAACTGGCACAGGGCTTCTCCGTCGGTGGGGAGTATTCTGGCGCAGCCATCTTTGTGGCCGAGTATTCACCGGACCGTAAACGCGGATTTATGGGCAGTTGGCTCGACTTTGGCTCCATCGCCGGCTTCGTATTAGGGGCAGGTGTGGTGGTACTTATCTCCAGCATCGTGGGTGAGGCCAACTTCCTCGACTGGGGCTGGCGTATTCCGTTCTTCCTGGCAGCACCGCTGGGGATAATTGGCCTGTATTTGCGCCACGCCTTGGAAGAAACGCCAGCGTTCCAGCAGCATATGGACAAAATGGAACAGAACGATCGTGCGGCCATTGAGAACCCGCCGAAAACCTCGTTCAAAGAGATCGCTACCAAGCACTGGAGAAGCCTGCTGGTGTGCGTAGGTATCGTGATCTCAACCAACGTGACCTACTACATGCTGCTGACCTACATGCCAAGCTACCTGTCGCATAACCTGCACTATTCCGAAGACCACGGCGTGCTGATTATCATTGCCATCATGCTAGGTATGTTGTTCGTCCAGCCACTGGTCGGCATGACCAGCGACCGCATTGGCCGTAAACCCTTCATCATTGGCGGTAGCCTCGGTCTGCTGGTGCTGGCCATCCCTAGCTTTATCTTGATCAACAGTAACGTTATTGGCCTGATTTTTGTTGGCCTGTTGATACTGGCCGTGTTGCTCAACTCCTTTATCGGGGTAATGGCCTCCATTCTGCCTGCGATGTTCCCTACCCACATCCGTTACAGCGCGCTGGCGATTTCATTCAATATCTCGGTACTGGTTGCGGGTGTCACACCAACGCTGGCCGCCTGGCTGGTCGAAACCACCGGTAACCTGTATATGCCAGCCTATTATCTGATGGTGGTAGCCGCGATTGGTCTGGTTACCGGCCTGTATATGAAAGAAACGGCCAACAAGCCGCTGCGCGGTGCTGCTCCTGCCGCCTCTGACCGCTCAGAAGCCAAAGAGCTGCTGCAGGAAACTTACGATAATATCGAGCAGAAAGTGGAAGATATCAGCCAGCAAATCGCCGATTTGGAGAAGAAAAAGCAAACGCTGATCGACCAGCATCCAAAACTGGATTAATTCTCCTCGGTGAACAAACAGGCCAGAGCTCGTTAGCGTAACGACTCTGGCCTTTTTATTAGTCTCAATGGGCGCTGCATGAAGCCGGTCAAGATGTTGTCAGCGGCCTCGTTCAACTTAGCCAGGTTATGAACCCGTAGCAGATTCGCTAGGAAGTCTTAATGCCATTTGTCGATGGTTTTACCGTCACGATAAAAATACCCGCCATAATGACCAGCAGGCCAATACCCAGCGTGAGAGTCAATTGCTCCCCCAGAAAGACAACGGACATCAGTAAGCCTATCACCGGCACCCCGAGCATCGCCGTTGACATGCTGGTGCTCGACAGCCACATGCTGGCGGCATTCACCGCAACAAAGCAGAACGCGGTCGCCAGCGGGCCCATAAACAGCAGTATTTCGATTAACGATGTAGAACCATCGCCGGTATATGGCCCTTCGCATACCCGAGCCATCAACGCCAACGGTACGCTTGCCAGCAACATCTGCCAGGGAGCAAGCTCATACGCGCTGCACACTCCTTTATGATAACGCAAGTGCAAAATGCACATCGCCCAGGCAAAGGAGGCCGTCAGCAACATCAGGTTAGCCACAATCATAACCTTATCGCCCCAGTTAAACGTGAACGGGTTGAACAGTACAATGACCCCTACACCACCCAGCAACGATCCCATCAGTTGCCGACGCGAAAGCGGCTGCCGGAAAAATACCACTGCGATTGGCGTGACCCAGAGTGGCGTGGTGTAAGCCAGGATAGCGGATCGGCCAGCAGGCACTTCGGTCATGGCAAAAGCACCGAGCACGGTAAATGTCAGCATTTGCAGCAGCCCGACGCTCACCACTAACGGCCAATCCTTGCGGGGCGGGAATCGCAACTTTTTGGTCAATATCTGTAGAGCAAACAGGCACAGCGCACCACTGACAAATCGGGTGGAAGAAAGCCAAATCGGCGTCATATGTGAAAGCCCTGCCTTCATCACCGGCCAGTTAGCCCCCCAAATCACAATGGCCCCAACCAGCAGCAGGACGCCTTTGATTTTCACGCTATCAGGCGTATAGCTCGGCACGCTTGGCGAGCTGGTTAAGTATTTACCCTCAGTATCCACAGCGGTTTCTCATCCATTCATGCAATATGCTAATTTTATCTGGATAACCGGGGAAACTTTCTCTTATTATGTTTTTCAAATCGGTTTTTATGAGTCATTTTAACCTCATAAATCACATTTTAAGGGTAAATTCTCTCATATGAAGAAGCTTGATCGCACAGACGTTGCCATTCTGAACTCGATGCAAACTAACTCGAGGATCACCAATGCTGAGCTTGCCCGTTCGGTCAATCTATCCCCAACTCCCTGCTTCAACCGTGTAAAAGCCATGGAGGAGTTGGGCATCATCAGGGGGCAAGTCACCTTGCTGGAACCGGCGGTGCTAGGGCTCCATGTGAACGTATTTATTCAGGTGAGTTTGGAAAAGCAGGTTGAAGGTGCACTCAGTAACTTTGAACAGGCCATTGATCAGCGCCCAGAAGTGATGGAGTGTTACCTGATGACGGGCGATGCCGATTATCTGCTGCGGGTATTGGTGCCCGATATCCGCGCGCTTGAGCGTTTCATTCTGGATCATCTGACCAAGATACCGGGCGTAGCCAACATCCGCTCCAGCTTTGCCCTCAAGCAGGTGCGCTATAAAACGGCGCTGCCGCTACCGGCCGAAGGCATCAGCATAGTCTCGACGAAATAGCCGTTTGATCACGAGTCACGCCTGAGCTGACAAACTTCAACCTGAAATAAACTGCGCGGAAACGGGCGCCTCCGCGCATAGAAGGATTATTTTTTCTTGGCTGTAGTCGGGTTTGGTTTGGCTTTCTTTGGCTTGGCAACGACTTCTGCAGCAACGGTTGACTCTTTAACCGCTGGAGCCGATGTCTTGGCCCTCGATTTTGCCGCTACGGGGGCCTTGTCGACATTGTTTTTTGCTTTGGCTGCAACCACTGCAGGTTTACTTGGCAATGTAGCCATCTTAACCTCCGAGGCAGGGAGCGCTGTAGGGTTGTCCTTAGCCTGAACAGCACCGGGCTCTGCAGCTAATGCCTTATACTTTTCCACCAGGTTTTGGTAAGTGTTTAACGCTTTGGCACCATTAAAGGCGTTGTCAATTTTCCCTGCGCGGATCAACTCGATAACCACCTGCTGGGCCGCTAGCTCTGGATGTTTCGCCGGGTTAATAATCTCAATTTCAAATTCCATCGTCATCTCCTGAGTGAATAGCCGAGTCTTGTAGCATACCAGTTGCCGCTGGCAACAAAATCGGGCTGAATCCATTCAATTTATAAATCGACGATAGAGAAGCCATAGCGCTCCGTTTGTATTCGACCACCGAATGAGAAAATGCTTCGTTGCTTGTTGAATCGCGTTAAGGGCTATTGAGTGCTAGATTTAGATATACCCCTCAGCCACCGAAATATCCGGTCCGTTTCCGTGGCAATAGATCGGCTCATTTTGGAGGAACTACAATGTCAAAAAATGCAGCTGTTATGCTGACACTGACGCTACTTGGCATCGCCCCGGCCCACGCCATCAACGCAAAATTTGCCCAGCAGTTGGAGCGTTCTGGCTGTACCCAAGTGACCGAGGCTCAAGGCTGTGACATTCACAAAACCAAGGCCGAGAATGCCAAGGCCGGCTTTGGAGCCGCCCCCACTGCTGACACCAGTGCCAGCCCATATGCCGGTGAGTGGGTTGCCACCTTTCCAGAGACAGGTGCCACGGTAGCGACAATCAGTATCGATGGTAAGGATCGTGTATTGGTGAACGGCAAGCAGGTCAAGGCAAAAAAATCTGATGGCGCGCTGGTGTTCAGAAGTGGCACCATCACTTATACCATTCAAGGAGATCGTCGCCTCAAGGGGCAAGATGTCTGGGTGGATAATGATGCAGGCAGCAAAGGAGTGATTAATGCCAAATAGAGAAAACGAGGAAAATAGTAGATCGCAGAACTAGCGGCACCAGCAGCTCAGTACGCTAAAGGATTTTTTGGGTTTCCTTTAGCATTTTCAGCATGATTTTCCCTGAGTCAGGGGCACTTTTGTAAATACTCAATGCTTTATTTCGGTATATCCCACGATACGTTTTGGCCATGAGCGGGAGAGGTATGAGCACAAAAGGGATCATGCCCGCACCAAACGCTGCCAAACCAAACACCCAGTCCATTAGAGTAACGATCAGTAGAACAAAGCAGTAATGGGCTGCGAAAGCTATACCCGCGCATTTTTTGGCCCAGCCAGGTACAAACAGCTGCGCATAGATCTTGTCATTTCCAAACTCTTCCACAATGCTCCGGGCGGTGGCAAGCATACCCGAAAACCAAAAACAGGGTATATATGTGATGACCAATGAAAACACAACAATAATATCCCACTGACTCATGCTTACTCCCCTGTTTTTATGGTGCGAACCTTTCAGTGTTATTACCATGAAGATGGGATAGTGACAAGGACCAGCATAAAAGGACGTGCTATGTACTTGATTATACTAGCTCATTGTTCTGCATTACACCTTCGAGGATAACGCCCAAGGCAAATCAAATGTTCCAGGTATCTGCACAGCTATCGAAGTATCTCGCTTTGCCGAGCCGCGTCGATTTGCGCCCCTACTTTAGCGGCGATCTCAACCGCTTTTTTTACTACCTCGCCTGCGTTTAATTTGGAACCTACGACTAATCGCCTCTCTACGCTGTCGCAAAATTTTTCTAACCCAGGGAAACTTTTCGCCATGAGTTCTCTCAGCGCTTGACTATCACATTCATCGTCATTGAACTCGTCCTTCACCCAGATAAGCCTTAACGTGAATTTCGATTTTTCATCATCATTTTTGGTCTCACGAAAGATATTCAGATAAATTGGCCAATATCCATCAGAGCTCTGCATCAGCGATTGCATCTCTGCCGTGGAAAATCTAAGCCATAAGCGTCCATGCTCAATGTTTTCATGATCAAGGTCTGGTAATTGCTTGCGCAAGCTGACCAAAACAGAGCCGATCCCTCGGGCTTGCACCAAGAGATCGCATAACTGACGGTTTTGTTGAATGAACAGCAATAGTTCGCTTTCTGGCCCACTAAAGTGCAGAGGTTTCCACTCTGTTGGACCTATCCTTCTGGTTTTTTTGAGCGCTTCCACCACAGTCTCATGCTGTGAAGCTAACTCTGCCGCCAGCTCTGAAACGCGTTTTTCGTTCGGGCCTTGCCATCCCGTCTGCTTTTGGCAGTATGCCATCAGCAGTTGGGCAGCTTGGTTATTACGCTCTATGTGATGGCGAGCCCGATTTGCAGACGCTTCCAACCAGCTATAGTCGAGCAAAGCCCACTTATTGCCTAACGACTTTAAATGTTCTTCGGTGTACTGCGACAAATCGCGATCTACCACCAAATAGGCAAAGTCGTAATCTTTAAACACCTTGCGACTGCTGATTTGAGCATTCACAGCGGTGTAATAAGAACTCAGTTGACCTTCCGTTAAGGCGGCTCCAGCCTTATTTTCTATGGTCACGACGATACGATTGTTCGGATCAATCAAAAATAGGTCAAGACGCCCCCTTTTATTGGCCTCGCTGATTGACAAACTGAATTCCCTGGCGATGAACGTAGAACCGAAGCTTGATGTGCGTACACGACCTGGTGTCCATTTCTCAAAGAAGGCCTTATTTGAGAACTTATTCGTCTGTGCGCCTGCATTGTAGGCAGCCACCAACAAGTCCTTAACCACGGCATCACCTTGCCCATGGCCTTCGTTAGGATGGAGACACCAGGCGAGCATATCGGAGTGCTGTGTTTCAGACAGCGAGATAACGTCCAGAAAGTCGTCCGAAACCTTTACACACTCGACCAAGTCGACCAATCGATTATCAGAGAGAAATGAATACAGGTCCTGCGATTCCATAGCTAATTGTCCATTAATAGTTGGGATTGCTGGAAACTCTTTGGGAGATTTCCGTAGTAGGAATAACGAGAAAAAGTTGAAGGGGGTGCCGCTAGTGGGGTTGAATAGTATGCCGACTGCGACTTCTATCTTCCGAGAGCCTCTTCCGAAAAGGTTCCAAAGCAGATTTCAGGCACAAAAAAACCGCCTCTCGGCGGTACGACATTACTACATATTGCTTTGATTATTCTTAGTGTATTTTCCTGGTACCCGGGGCGGGACTTGAACCCGCACAGCCATAAGCCGAGGGATTTTAAATCCCTTGTGTCTACCGATTTCACCACCCGGGCTCGGGAAAATTGGAGGCGCGTTCCGGAGTCGAACCGGACTAGACGGATTTGCAATCCGCTACATAACCGCTTTGTTAACGCGCCTTAATTCTGTTTGCCTTTGCAGGCTAAAGCTCGCAATCACCAGCTTTACTAAATTTGGAGCGGGAAACGAGACTCGAACTCGCGACCCCGACCTTGGCAAGGTCGTGCTCTACCAACTGAGCTATTCCCGCATTAATCAGAACTTGCTGATTTTTTTAAATCTTTTGGCAACTCACCGCTGCCGTCTGATGCGATGCATTCTACTTATCTGGCGTGGTGAGTCAATAAAATTGTTATCTCACCGGGTTCGTTTGCCGATTTTTACATCGCTTCGATCAAGGTTCCAGCAAATCGCGGCGTGCCGCGTTCAAATATTGGAACATTGACCAGAAGGTCAGCACGGCCGCGATGTACAGCAAGCCGAACGACAGATACTCCACCGTAGGCTCCGGCCGCCACAACAGGCCAACCAATGACATCATCTGCGCCATGGTTTTCACCTTGCCAATCCACGAAACCGCCACGCTGCTGCGCTTGCCGATTTCCGCCATCCATTCGCGCAACGACGAGATAATGATCTCGCGGGCAATCATGGTTGCCGCAGGCAGAGTGATCCACCAGGTGTGATAATGCTCCGCTACCAGCACCAGGGCCACCGCCACCATCACCTTATCGGCAACCGGATCGAGGAACGCACCAAAGCGGGTTGTCTGCTTCCAGCGACGGGCTAAAAAGCCGTCAAACCAGTCGGTTACAGCAGCAAACACGAAAATGACCGCACAGAGCATGGGAGCCCAGACGAACGGCAGGTAAAACGCCAGGACGAAGAATGGGATCAAAACTACGCGGAACAGGGTAAGCCAAGTCGGTATATTCAATTGCATAATGCTGGTAACTATCTGGCTGGAGTGGAAATTAAGAGTATGTTGCTACATTGCCCTCAGTGTTTCAATGCATTGTAGATCTTTTCTGCCAATGCTTGTGAAATACCCGGCACTTTTGCAATTTCCTCAACGCTGGCGTTCAATAATGGTTGAAGTCCACCCATATACTTCAACAGCACCTGACGCCGTTTTGGCCCAACGCCGTCAATCAGTTCAAGGGCGCTGGTGTTTTTGACTTTCGCCCGTTTCTGGCGATGGCCGGTGATCGCATGGTTGTGTGAGTCATCACGAATATGCTGGATCACGTGCAGTGCCGGCGAGTCCGAAGGTAGCGAAATCCCCTCCCCCTCAGGGACGAAGAACAACGTCTCCAGCCCGGCTTTGCGATCGCTGCCTTTGGCAATACCGATCAACAATGGTTTGTTCTTGTCCCAGGTCACGTTGAGCGAATTGAACACGTCAATCGCCATACCCAGTTGCCCTTTCCCGCCATCAATAAAGATGACGTCCGGGATCTTGCTCTCTTCCAGAGCTTTACCATAGCGCCGTTTCAGCACTTGCGCCATCGCGGCATAGTCATCACCCGGCGTGATGCCGGTAATATT
The DNA here is from genome assembly GCF_019968685.1 of Serratia sp. JSRIV006. NCBI lineage: Bacteria > Pseudomonadati > Pseudomonadota > Gammaproteobacteria > Enterobacterales > Yersiniaceae > Serratia > Serratia sp. JSRIV006. The sequence goes on along the minus strand of NZ_CP074137.1, from coordinate 2,344,411 downwards.
GTAGCGCCGATACTCCGAGCGCAGTGGACCATTGCTATCGAACACCACGCAGGAAGCAACTGTCTGCTCCCCCATGGTGTGGCTGATATCGAAACACTCCATCCGGTTTATTTCGGTCAGGTTCAGCGTTTTCGCCAGTTCCGCCAGCCGCTGATGGATAGTCGATTGCTGAGAAAGCTTGGTGACCAGCGCCGTCGAGGCATTGGTACGTGCCAGCTTCAAGTAGCGGGCACGGTCGCCACGCGGCTTGCTCTGGATCTGGATCTTGCGGCCAGCCAGTTCGCTTAGCGAGCTAGCCAGCAGATCTTTTTCCGGTAACGTAAAGTCCAGCAGGATCTCGGCTGGCAAAGTGCGCGCCTGGCTGCCTTGTAAATAGAACTGGCCCACAAAGGTCTGCACCACTTCACTCAATTCTGTACCGCCCGGCACTTTAGGGAAGTAGCTGCGGCTGCCTAACACTTTACCCTGGCGAATAAACAGCACGTGTACGCAGGCCATACCCGCATCGAAAGCCACGCCGATCACGTCCAGATCGTCGCTGTCTCCTGAGACAAACTGCTTTTCCGTTACTCGCCGTACCGCCTGGATCTGATCGCGGATGCGCGCAGCTTCTTCAAAATTGAGCAGTTTGCTGGCGTTTTCCATCCGCGCAATCAACTGGTGCAAGACCTGCTGATCCTTACCGGACAAAAACAGGCGCACATAGTCTACTTGCTGACGGTAATCTTCCTCACTCACCAAACCGGCGACGCATGGCCCCAGACAACGGCCAATCTGATACTGCAGGCAAGGACGGGAGCGATTGCGGTAGACGCTGTTATCGCATTGACGTACGGGGAACAGTTTTTGCAACAGCGCCAGCGTTTCACGCACGGCGTAAGAATTGGGGAACGGGCCAAAGTATTCACCTTTGGCATGCTTGGCACCACGGTGTACCGTCAGCCGTGGGTGGCTATCGGCACTCAAAAAAATCAGCGGATAGGATTTATCGTCACGCAACAGAACGTTATATCGGGGCTGATACAGCTTGATATAATTATGTTCCAACAGTAGCGCCTCGGTTTCCGTATGGGTAACGGTAACGTCAATTTGCGCGATATTTTTGACCAGCGTTTCCGTCTTGCGGCTACTGACCTGAGTGCGAAAATAGCTCGCGAGACGTTTTTTCAGGTCCTTGGCTTTACCCACATAGATCACCGTCCCCGTCAGATCATACATGCGATATACGCCAGGCTGACTGGTTACGGTTTTAAGAAATGCCGGTGCATCAAAACGATCATTCACTGCTTAACAAGGTCTCCGCGTTGAACAGCCCGTGTCTGATCGCCAGATGGGTCAATTCAACATCCCCGCTGATATTCAGCTTGGTGAACATACGATAACGATAACTATTCACTGTTTTAGGGCTGAGATTCAGCTGTTCTGAAATCTCATTCACTTTCTTCCCTTTAGTGATCATCAACATAATTTGTAATTCACGCTCAGACAAGGTACTGAACGGGTTTTCCGCCTGCGGCTCCAACTGGCTTAATGCCATTTGCTGGGCGATGTCCGAAGCGATGTAGCGCTGGCCGGCATGTACCGAACGGATCGCATTAATCACCTCTTGCGGTGCTGCGCCTTTGCTCAGATAGCCAGCTGCGCCCGCCTGCATCACCTTGGCAGGCAACGGATTCTCAGTATGAATAGTCAACATGATGACTTTGATATCGGGCGTGTAACGCACAATCTTACGGGTGGCTTCCAGCCCCCCAATACCCGGCATATTCATATCCATCAAAACGATATCGACAGTGTTGCCGCGGCACCATTTTACGGCATCTTCACCGCATTGTGCTTCGCCAACAACTTTAATGCCTTTGATATCTTCAAGAATGCGTCGTATCCCTGCGCGCACCAGTTCGTGGTCATCAACAAGAAGAACGCTAATCAAGGAAAATTCTCCAAAATAAGGGAGTAACGCAATCAATCAGCCTCTGTCATCTAAACAGATATTACTTGGTTTTCAGCAAAGAATGAATACAGATTAATACTTACTCTCGGTTAACTATGGCCAGGTTTGTCGACCCCTGTACCACCTTTGTTACGATTAAAGCACTGGTTAACGGATAAAAAACCATCAAGCCTATTAGGCTCAATACATTACCACCATGATACGCCATTTTACGCCTTCTGGCGGGAAAATTAATCGCTGTTTTCACAAAACCAGATAATAACCACCCTGCCAATTATCACCTGTAACTATATGAATTACAAAAAAATAACAAAATTACGCCATTTTTAATCACGTACAAACCGCTGTAGGTAAACCCTTATTCAGAATACATAACCGTTGTAGATGGGGAAAAAGGTGACATTTCAAGAGAAAATAACCGTCCTAAATGTCAATAGCTTGCAGATGAAATAGTTATTCATCACGTCGAATTAAGCCAGTATTACTTTATAAAATCCACGTTATCTGAAAGCGCACATCCCGCCGCTAACTATAAATGAGTATACAGAGGAATTACACCTCTAGCGCAAAAAAATGCCCTGCCGACCAGCCCTAACGGGCATCGTGCCCTCGCCACGCGGCCTCAGCGATACGAACTGCCGATGCTGTGATATACTCCGCGCCCTAAATGAGGCACGGGGTCTGCCTGGGTGGGTCGGCAGCGGGTTGTTGTGCATCAAACCACATTTCATATTTCACTTCAGGCTTACGCCTTAAAATTCAGGAGATAAAATGAGCAACGTTGACTTCACTACGTCTGCAAACCCGCAAGCGCTGGCCACCGAAGTGGCCTGCCTCAAAGCGACTTTGACGTTGATATTAAAGGCTATTGGCCAGGCTGATGCCGGTAAAGTGATCATCAATCTGGAACGTTTTGCCGCTCAGGTAGATGACCCGGATCAGGCTGAAATCTTCAAGAACAGTATTCAGCAGATCAAGCACGCCTACCGCCAATAATCCGTGCGCTATCAGGCCCCCGTTTGGGGTCTGATAACGGCTTGGCGATGTAATTAGCGCCCCTCCTGAACGGTTGAATGATAAGTTTCGTAACAGAATATTTTCTATCATTAACTTAACTAACATTCACTCTAGCGCATTAATCATTAGTTGAAAAAACAACAATAGGATTAGTCCCATTTAATCATTAATAATATTGTGGGATTTTTATTACCCCATTATTGTTCACGACGCGAATAAATAGCCCTATAGATTAGGAATTAACTTACCTTTTCGCGCAGTATCTGCACGGGCATGCTGGCCAGCACCGTTTTCTTTGGGGGGGTGATTGGCCCGCAAGGTGCGGGCCGGGTTAGATGAGGGCTAACTACTGATTATCGGACTACCATCACCGAGATCTTGGCGTGGCGGACAATGGCGGCCGCATTCGAGCCGAGCAGGTAGGTTTTGACACTAGGACGGCGAGAGCCAATCACGATCAGATCGGCTGAGATTTCCTCGGCAAGTTGTAACACCTCGTCACGTGGCGAACCGAAGCTGATGGTATAAGAAAGACGCTCCAACGGCAGGTCGATCTTCGCCATGAGTTTCTTCAACCCCTCCACCGCCTTCACTTCAGCCTGATTTTCAAACTCTTTGATGCCAAACGAATAGGCGGTCACAAACGCCGAAGCATCCGGCAAGGCATGGAAGAAATGCACCTTGGCCCCAGACATCTTGGCCAGATACTCCACGTGTTCGAGCGCATGTTCAGTCAATACGTCTTCTGCAAGATCTACCGGTACTAAAATGGTCTTGTACATATTCAATCCCCTCTCTGTATTACCGTGATGAACACAGCTTACCGCTGGCCAATGGGAGCTTGTACCTATTTATGATGCTTTTGTGATCAACAGGTGTAGCTGGTGGCTTCTCGACCTTTTGACCACCATGACTCAACCAATGATTTATACTTTTGTGATTTAAACCGCAAAACCAACCAAATGTACGCTGCACGCCCGGCGATCCACTGCCAAGCCGCGCCAGCTGCAGCAATAAACTGATTAGAACTCAACTGCTCCTCGCGCAAAACCCGCTATTAACGCCCCTCAAGCACAGACAGACATCAGCATGAGTTTAATCGCCTTTTAGCATTAGTTTTTCTCATGCGAGTTTTATAAGCCCCTGTTTAATCAATGAGATAACCACTGCTGGCACTGTTCATTTGCCGCGGTAAAGAGTAATCTTCCGCCCCCTAGACGTCCGATTTGCCTCCCCCTGAGTAAAGAATAATCGGCTTTGATCCCACCTCATTATGTTGTAAAAATGTTGCACAAAGGTGGTGATATTGAGTTACCTTACTTTTGTCGGAAAAACCGGCTAATACAGATAAAAAAGAGCCACTTCAGAGCTCGCCATTCCACTCATGACAGGTAAAAACAGGACAGCATACGATGGTAGATCATTCTAAAATAGCAGTGGACGCCACGCCCGGATCAGAAGATCACCTAAGGCGAAACCTCTCAAACCGACATATCCAGCTGATCGCTATCGGCGGTGCCATTGGTACAGGTTTGTTTATGGGTTCCGGTAAGACCATCAGCCTGGCCGGGCCTTCCATCATCTTCGTGTACATGATCATCGGCTTTATGCTGTTCTTCGTGATGCGCGCGATGGGCGAGCTGCTGCTCTCCAATCTGCAGTACAAATCTTTCAGCGACTTTGCCGCCGATCTGCTCGGCCCCTGGGCAGGGTTCTTCACCGGTTGGACTTACTGGTTCTGTTGGGTGGTGACCGGTATTGCCGACGTGGTGGCCATTACCGCCTACGCGCAGTTCTGGTTCCCCGACCTCTCCCAATGGATCGCCTCTTTACTGTGCGTGTTGCTGCTGCTCAGCCTGAACCTGGCAACGGTGAAAATGTTCGGTGAGATGGAGTTCTGGTTTGCGATGATCAAAATCGTCGCGATAGTGGGCCTGATCATCGCCGGTCTGGTGATGGTGGCGATGCACTTCGAATCCCCAACCGGCAGCGTAGCCTCCTTCTCCCACTTATGGAATGACGGCGGCATGTTCCCGAAAGGCATTAGCGGCTTCTTTGCAGGCTTCCAGATTGCGGTGTTTGCCTTTGTGGGTATCGAGCTGGTGGGAACCACCGCGGCCGAAACCAAAGATCCGGAAAAAGTGCTGCCACGCGCCATCAACTCCATCCCGATCCGCATTATCATGTTCTACGTTTTCGCGCTGATCGTGATCATGTCGGTAACGCCTTGGAACTCGGTGGTGGCCGATAAGAGCCCGTTCGTCGAGCTGTTCGTACTGATTGGTTTGCCAGCCGCAGCCAGCGTGATCAACTTCGTGGTGTTGACCTCTGCCGCCTCTTCCGCCAACAGTGGCGTGTTCTCCACCAGCCGTATGCTGTTCGGCCTGGCACAGGAAGGCGATGCGCCTAAATCCTTTGCCAACCTGTCCAAGCGTGCGGTACCGGCAAACGGCCTGACCTTCTCTTGTATCTGTCTGCTGGGCGGCGTGGTGCTGATCTATCTGATCCCGAACGTCATGACCGTATTCACGCTGGTCACCACCGTGTCGGCCATTTTGTTCATGTTCGTCTGGACCATCATCCTGTGCTCGTATCTGGTCTACCGTAAGCAACGCCCGGCACTGCACCAGAAATCGATCTACAAGATGCCTGCCGGTAAGTTGATGTGCTGGGTATGCATGGCGTTCTTCGCATTCGTGCTGGTGCTGCTGACGCTGCGCGAGGACACACGCCAGGCGCTGGTCGTCACGCCGCTGTGGTTTATCATTCTGGGGATCGGTTATCAGTTTGTGCGCCGTAAGAAGTCGGCCTAACCCTAGTTATTACAACGCCGCGTTCTCACGCGGCGTTTTTACAGGTGCTATATGCAGCGCCCGCCCCTATGTCAACTCTACTGGCTTTGGTTTACGCCGAATACGCAACTCACTGACAATCACCCCCAGCACAATCAACCCTGCGCCAATCAGCGCCAACCCAGGCAAACGCTCACCGGCGATACGGCCAACTATCCCAGCCCATACCGGTTCACCGGCATAAATAACCGTGGCACGGGTAGGTGAAACGCTGCGTTGTGCCCAGTTCATCGTCAGTTGGATCACCGCACTGGCGATCCCTAACCCTACCGCGCTGTAAAGCAGATAGTTGGAAAACGCCGGAACCGACTCCCCGGTAGGAGCCATCATCAAAAACGATAACAACGACGCAGTAGCCAACTGCACAATAGTCACCCGCCGCACATTGACCTTGCCCGCAAAAGCACCGATTAAAATCACCTCGATAGCGATCGCCAGCGCACTGACCAACGTCAGGAATTCACCGCCGCTGAATGCCAGGCTGGAACTGCTTGGCCCACTCAACAGCATCAGCCCGACGAAGGCCAGTAGAATGCCAATCCAGGACATAATCCCCGGCATACGGCCAAGGACTAACCACTGCAATAACGGCACAATCGGCACGTACATGGCGGTAATAAATGCCGACTGGCTGCTGGTGATGGTTTGCAGCCCCATGGTTTGCAGGCCATAGCCGAACATGATCGAGGTGCCGATAAACACCCCGGCCTTGATTTCGTACCAGGTCATCCCCCGCAGCGAACGCAGAGAAAACAGCACCAGCGCCAACGTCGCGGTGCCAAAACGTAGCCCGACAAAAAAGAATGGCCCGCTGACTAGCATCGCCTGATGCACGGCCAAAAAGGTGCCGCCCCAGAGCATGGTGATAAGGACCAGCACGGCTTCCTGGGGTTTGATCTTCAGAAACAGCGAGGGAGTAGAGTTTTTCTTGACCGTTGACACTGACTTGCCCTTCCTGCTGGGTGCAATAAAATACACCATTTCTGCCAGTATGGGGAAAAGGCTAGCAATGGGCAATATCGTGCCTGATTGGCAGCAGCAATCGCCGCCCGGTGCCGAGGGTTGACAACCCATCCTCCTGGGTCTTTTTACTCTTCCTGGGCCGGGACTTCCGGCAGCGTTTCCAACGGCGGCTGTATCCCCTCAGAGATGTAATCTACGGCAGCCAGGGTGCGCTCGTTGCCCATAGCGTCTTCCACCACCACATGTTTGATAGCGCCATCAGAAAGTATCACTCGCTTAATGCCACGTTCGGGTTCCATATCTCCTCCCTGTGTGAATATCTGCCCCTCAAGTTTAGCCTGTAGAGCGCTTGTCGGGTTGCGGTCTAAGCGTTTATCTGAATACCCTTCGCATTTTTTATCATAGGGCACCGGTTATCAGAGCTCCAGGCGGCAATACACTTTGTATAGACAGCGAAAAACCATCACTAGCAGTTATACATAGAAGGCAAACCATCAATCATCCCTATCTTGTTTGCGGAACCCGAGCAGGGTTAAAATGCCGACCAGCCTACCGCTCACCCGTTGAACGTCCGGTCGATTCAAGCTGTGTCCGCCTGTCAGCCAACCAAAGCCAGGCGTTCTATTTTTTGCGTACTGCAAAGGGAAATAAGTCAGTGTCTAAAGATTTTGATGAACTAATAAGAGACATGGATCTTATTATTGAAAATGTAGACAGTTTCAAGGCTATGGCCCCACGCATGCCGCCACCGGCGGTAGAAGCGCCGCCAACAGCCCACTCCTACGATTCATTCTGCGAAAACATTGCGCTGAAAGTGGTACTGAAGGTTCTGCTGTCATCGGTAGACAAGATCGTCAAGGTGCAAATCGCCAACCGGGTTGAGCAAGAGATCGCCCAGATCGAGCAACAGGTCGTCTTGGCTGGCGGTGGCCCGGTTGCGCCCGAAGACCTGGCGCAGATGACCCACTACGTGCGCCGCACCGTTCACGATTTACTCAATTAAGTTCCGCCAGAAAAACGGCGATGCGTCAGGGATGGATTACTTCAGGCCGGATAGCAAGGCTTGGCGAGTATCGGCATTCAGGGATGGGTTGAATAATCATCGGGCATACCCGAATCAAGCGTACTCCAGGCGTTTCGGCTGCAAGCCGGGCGTTTGGGGTTTCGTCACCTTGACGGCTTTCGCCGGATCGCCTGCCACAAACTCCAAGGTGGGCGAGTAGTAAAAAGGCAACCATGCCTCGAAATTCTCTTCCCACTCCCATTTGACTGGGCATGGCCACAGAATATCTTCGTGCAGAATGTAATAGATCCACCGCCCATGAGGGCGGCGCGGCTTAAGTGTTTTCATAATGCCATCAATACTTTCTCACCTGTTGCGAGCTGGCCGCGAAATCGGTCGCTCAGTCATAATACCTCAGTGGGGCCACTTGAAGCGAGGAGCACCACGAAACGCGGTGCTTAACAGGTAATTATACGATAAAGGCACGGATTTTGCGGCAAAGTAGCGGAGTTTAATCCGCTACTTTGCGCAATGCATTACTGCGAAGTGATGGTAAATCTTACTACATGTTCAGTGAGGCATAGTGCGGTTGGCAAGTTAGCTTGCTCTTGTCACTATCCTCTGCCCTAAAGGGCGTATCCCTGGTGAAGCACAATATTCTCTATTCGGTATACTCTTGAGAAAGGTCAATTATTCCCTTCTCTTACCAACAACATACCCATTTTTTGCCATCAGGAAAACAGGTGAAAAACACCCTTGTAATCATTGACAATAAATGTTAACAAAAGCTAATCAATACAGAGACCTTAATGAACATTTGAATTATTAGCATGAAAAGGAAAGATTGACCATGAAGATTAACGTAACGGACACTCCAAATCCGCAGGATGAAGAGTTCGTGATTGACAGCCTCTGGGCGCACAACCATCAGTATGATGAGGTAGATATTCATCCGTTATTCCTGACCGTCACCGACGATCGCGGGCAGATTGTGGCCGGGCTGGTTGCCAGAACCTGGTGGGGGGGATTAGAAGTCCAGTACCTGTGGGTAGGTGACGAGTATCGCAAAAAAGGCTACGGCCGTGATCTGATGCTGCGGGCAGAACAGGAAGCCGTCAAGCGCGGTTGCCATATGGCCTATGTCGATACCTTCAGTTTTCAGGCGCAGGCGTTTTACGAAAAACTGGGGTACCAGCCGTATGGCAACTTAGCGGGTTATGCGCACCGCCATACTCGCATCTATTTAGCGAAAAACATCTGATAGCGCTGAAGTATGAGGGGTTCAAATGGATTCATTTTGGCAGAGCAATGAATTATATTTAAAAGGTCTCATCACCATGATGGAACATTTAAATGAGCCTTGGGGCATTAAAGATTTATCTTCACGCCATATTTATATGAACAAGGCGGCCTATCTTTATACCAACACACCTCTCAATTTCGATATTGCGGGCAAGCTTGATGCCGAGTTCCCCGCCGATTGGGCAGAGTTTGCCCCCGACTTGCAAGAACACGACAGGAAAACCGAAGGAACGCGGGATCGCGTAGCCGTTATCGAGACGCACTTCTGGTACGGCAGCGACAGCCTGGTCCCCTTTATCAGCGAAAAACTGCCTATTTATAATGACAAGGAAGAGCTGGTTGGCACCATGTGGAACGCCCGTCCGCTGGACAGTTTTTCACCGCTAAAATATATCAACCAGCAAAAGCCCAGCATATTAACCACCGAAGTCAGCATCCAGATTTTTACCCAGTCGGAGCTGGACATCATATTTTTAATGCTGCAACGCTACACCAACAAAGAGATTGCCAGGTTATATGACGTCAGCAATAAAACCATAGAAAATAGAATCTACAACATCTACCAAAAAGCCGATGTGCATACGCTCCAGCAGTTCGAAGAGTATTGCAAACAGGTGAACTTGGACAGCTACATTCCAGTACGCCTGATTGAAAAAGGCATCCAATTTATTTAAACGTTAACGAGAGATTATCGTGATTAAAATTGAAGACTACCCACTGAGCCGGGTACCGCAGGATAAGAGGGTCTCCTTCCTCAGCGTCGCCATCGTGCATATGGGTATGCTAACGGCCTTGGACCAGTTTATGCTGGGTGCCGTGCTGGGTAACTCAATGACCCTGACCGATGCCTTTATCGCCATCTCGATTGGCAGCCTGATCTTTGGGGTCGTGACGTTCGGGCTGGGCTTGGCCGGGATGAGAGAAGGTATCTCCGGCAGCCTGCTGGCTCGCTGGTGTGGCTTTGGCCGCATAGGCTCGGTGCTTATCGGCCTGGTAGTGGCCGTCAGCCTGTTGGGCTGGTTTGGCATTCAGAACGCCATCTTTGCCAAATCGCTTAACTTCGCCTTGGGCGATCGCCTGGGCTTCCCGCTGTCAGCCTCACTCTCCGGCCTGTTTTTGACGGTGCTGGTCGCTTTTGGTTTTAAAGCTCTGCGCATTACAGCTCGTATTGCTGTGCCGCTGTTTATCCTGCTGGTGTTCTTTATTTCCTATAACGTCCTCTCCGGGCAGAAACTGCATGAGGCCATTCTGCTGGCACCGATGGGGGACGCGTTAACCATCAGCGCGGGCATCACCATCGTCGTTGGCGGTGCCATTGTTGCCAGCCTGATGACCCCTGACCTGACCCGTTACTCCAAAAACAAACGCCACGTGTTTGGCATTACGTTGCTGACCATTATTGCCGGTGAATTCGTGGTTAACGGTCTGGCGATTTTTATTGCCAAAACGCTCGGCACCGCAGACGTGGTGACGATCATGGCCCAGAGTGCGGGCGGTATCGGTTTGCTGGTGGTGGTGTTCTCGACCCTGCGCGTCAACGATCTGAACCTCTATTCGTCGTCCTTGGGCGTGGTGAATGCGGTTGAAGGGATCACCGGTAAAAAGCTGAAATATACCGCGACCACGGTGATTATCGGTCTGTTGGGCACGCTGCTTTCGGTTCTGGGGATCCTGGATCGGTTTGTGGATTTCCTGACCGTGCTGGGCGTGGTATTCCCACCGATCCTCGGCGTCATGCTGGTGGATTATTTCGTGCTGCGCAGCCACCGCGATGCGCTGGACGCCAGCCGCCAGCTCGGCCAACTGCCGCAAGAAACGCCACTCATCGGCTGGGCAGCGATTATCGCCAGCATTGTCGGTAGCGTGATCGGCCTGGTGACGGAATGGGGCGTGCCAACCATTAACTCACTGCTGGCAGCCAGCGTGATTTACTGGTTGTTCAAACGCCTGTTTGGCCGGGCAACCAGCCTGCAAACCGCATAGTTCCAAGAACGCGAAACAAGCGGGCGCAGCATTCTGCGCTCGCTGAGTTAATCAACCGGTCAGGTCGCGCTACCGGGAATTACAATATTACTGTCCGCCAACGACCCCATCTGATTAAACATCACGCAGGCCGCATCCACGATATGCATGGCAATGGCGGCACCGCTGCCCTCCCCCAGTCGCATATCCAGATGCAGATAAGGTGCCAATTGCAGGTGCTCAAGTGCGGCAGCTGCGCCCTTTTCAGCTGAGAAATGGGACGGTAGCAGATAATCCCGAGCCTGAGGCGCAATGCCGCAGACCGCCAGCGCAGAGGCATATGAGAGAAAACCATCGAGGATCACCGGCAGACCGGCCGCCGCAGCCCCCAACATCACGCCAGCCATTCCCACCAGATCGTATCCACCCAGCTTCGCCAGTACGTCCAGCGCATCTTGGGTATCCGGCTGATTTACCTCAATCGCCCGGCGCACCACGTCCACCTTGTGGTGTAAACGGTCGCTGGGGAAATTGGCCCCAATGCCGACCACTTCCTGCGGATCGCGGCCGGTAAAGACGCTGACCAGCGCTGCGGCTGGCGTCGTATTTGCCATCCCCAGTTCCCCGACGCCAAACAGCTTCACCCCAAGCGCCGCCTGTTCCAGCGTCAATTGAGCCGTGGCCAACAGCAACTCCTCCGCCTGCTGGCGCGTCATTGCCGCACCACGCGCAATGTTGCCGCTGCCGCGCCCAACTTTCATGTCGATCAGGCCCGGCAAGGGTTCGCTGTCGATGCCAACATCCACCAGCTTCACCTCGGCACCGGCATTGGCCGCCAATACGCAGACGCCGGTATTGCCTTTCACCATATTCAGCGCCTGGATCACCGTTACTTCACGCGGTGACACCGCTACCCCTTCGGCATAAACGCCGTGATCGGCCATCATGACGATGATTTGCTTGCGGCTGGCGGCCATCCCGCTAAAACCGCGCATCCCGGCCAGTTGGGTTGCCAACTGTTCCAGGCGGCCAAGGCTGCCCGGTGGCTTAAGCAGGCCATCAATCTTTGCCGCTGCCTGTTGCATGGCGGCCGCGTCCAACGGCTTAATCAGGTCGATTAACGATGACAATGTTTGCATACTTTATTCTCTACTTGCAGGCTGCCAATGAGCCTGGCTGTTAAATACCTTTAGCGTGACAAACCCCTGGTTGAGTTCCACCACGCTGTAGGCTCCCTGGGTAAACGGGAAGTGCCACATCCCGGAGGCAGGCAGCTTTAGTAACCCTGCCAGCAACAGGCTCAGGGAGCCTTGGTGCGCCACCAGCAGACGATCGCCATCGCCCTGTTCGTCCAGCAGACGTTGGGCCTGCAGGCTAATCCTCTGGGAAAACAGTGGAAAGGACTCCCCCGCTGGCGGGCAGGCTCGCTGCCAATCCGCCACCCAGTCGGCCCAGGCAGCGCTATCCTGCTGCTGCAAATCCTGGTGATGGCACATTTCCCAGTCACCAAAATTCATTTCGTTAAAGCCTCCGTCAGGTTGGATCGCCAGTTCACGCTGCCCAAGCACAATCTCGGCGGTATGTTGGGCGCGTCTTAACTCACTGCTGATCGCCTGGGTAAAAGGCACTTCGGCCAGCCATTGTGCGATCTGCCTGGCCTGATGTTCACCTTGCTCGGTCAACGGTAAATCGGTCATGCCACAAAATACGCCCTGTCGATTCGCCGCCGTTTGCCCGTGTCGTACCAAAAATAGCCGCATAACGCCCACTCACAGCAGTGCCAGTAAGAAGATCAATTCGGCAATTTCTATCGCCGCCCCCAGGGTGTCGCCCGTTTGCCCGCCCAGACGGCGGCGCAGATAGGCCCGCAGCAACAGCACGGCGATCAGGGCACAGCCAAGCGCAAACAGCCCCTGCCCATGCCCATGCCCTAACAAGGCGACCAAAGCGGCCCCTAGCGCCAGAGTGAACAGCGTTTGCCCCCCGCTGATCTTGCCAATGTAAAGGTTCCCCAGCCCGTTACCTTCACGGGCATAAGGCTGGCGATACATCATCAATACCACCAGGCTCCGGCAGGCCACTCCCGCTGCCGCTAACGTGACCAACATCGGTACCCCACGCAATGCCAGTTCGCTGATCACCAACACTTTGGCCACGACGATAAAGATCAGCGCCAAACCCCCATTGGTACCAAGGCGGCTGTCACGCATGATCTCCAGCATTTTTTCCCGGGTGCGGGCCGAGAACACGCCATCACAGGTATCGGCCAATCCGTCGAGGTGAAAGGCGCCGGTAACCAGAGCCAATGCCAGCACGTAGCTCAACGCCGCCAGCGGCACCCCACACCAGGGGGCCAACAGGGTAAAGACGGCCCCACTGATTGCACCCACGATCAGGCCAATCAAAGGGAAACCGACAATGCCGCGCTGGTAATTATCCATCGCCAATCCCTGTGTCCAACTCGCGGGCAGCGGGATACGCGTCATCAATTGCAGGGTGGCCCAAAATAGTCGCAGACTCATTTGATCTTGACCTCAATACCAGAAATCACCAATAGCACCGACTCGGCGGCGGCGGCCAAACGCTGGTTAACACGCCCGGCAATATCACGGAAGTGTCGTGCCAAACGGTTTTCCGGCACGATGCCCATCCCCAGTTCATTGGTGACCAGATAGATCGCCGCCGGACTGCGGGCGCAGGCGGCCAGCAGATCATCGATCTGCCGTTGGATTGCCGTTTCAACCACGGCAAAATCGATGCTTTCCACCGGCGTCTCCCCGGTCAGGTCAAACATCAGGTTGGCGATCAGCGTGGTAATACACTCCAGGATCACCGCATCTCCCGCCCCCGCCTGTTGGTCGATCACACTGGCCAGTTGCTGGCTCCCCTCCCAGGTACGCCAATGAGCGGGCCGGGCTTGGCGATGCAGCTTGATCCGTTCGGCCATTTCCTCATCGGTGACCACCGAGGTGGCGATATACAACACCCGGTCACTGACACCGCTCGCTAACCTTTCGGCCAGCGAACTTTTGCCGCTGCGTGCTCCGCCGGTGATCAGGATCATTGTGCCTCCGTTTGCTGGTGTTCGGTCATCAAGCGATAAATTTTATCCATATCAATATGTTCCCGCATCTTATCGGCCAACAGATCAAACTGTTGCTGCTTGTAATCGGCATAATCGAAAGCCGGGCCGTCGTAAACCGCTAGCCCTTTACGCTGGCGCAATTGGTTTAGTAGCGCACGGCAAAAAGGCGCGCTGTCGAATAAGCCATGGATATAGCTGCCCAGCACGTTACCGGTGGGGTTCACTGCACCGTCGAAGGCGCTATCCGGCTGCCCATTGCGTAGGGAAAGGCGGGAGAAAGGCGTAGCCTCTGAGCCAAGCTGGGTGGTGCCCATATGGATTTCATAACCAACGACATCCTGCTCGCCACAGCCAGACCAGAGGCCGGGCAACCCAGGCTCACATTGTGCTGTCACCTGCGTAGTGACTTTTTGCGGTGCGAAGCGGGTGGTGACATCCAGCAAGCCCAAACCCGCCATCTGTTCCACACCGGACTCCACGCCATCAATAATGTGCTTACCGAGCATCTGGTAGCCGCCGCAAATACCCACGATCTGCACTCCGGCCCGGTGCTGATCCTGTAACGCCGCCGCCAACCCGCTCCGTTGTAGCCACTGCAGATCCCCCAGAGTGTTTTTGCTACCCGGCAGGATAATCAGATCGGCACCGGCCAGCGCCGCCGGGTGCGAAACATAGCGCAGCCCTACGTCCGGCTGGGCCGCCAAGGCATTAAAATCGGTAAAGTTGGACATATAGGGCAGTTGTACCACCGCGATGTCCAGCTCATGGCTACTGCCTGTCGGGGCATATTTGCCATTTTGCAACGCCACACCATCCTCATCTTCCAGATCGATATTCAACCAGGGCATCACGCCCAGCACCGGCACACCGGTCAGCGCCTCAATCTGCTCCAAGCCCGAATAGAGCAAGGCAATATCACCACGGAATTTATTGATGATCACCCCTTTCACCCGAGCTTTTTCATCCGGTTCTAGCAGTGCCAACGTGCCATAAATGGCGGCAAATACCCCGCCGCGATCGATATCGGCCACCAACAGCACTGGCGCATCGGCGATCGCCGCCATGCCCATATTGACGATGTCGCGGTCGCGCAGGTTGATTTCCGCCGGGCTACCCGCCCCCTCCAGCACCATGATGTCGTAGCCGCTGGCCAGGCTGTGATACACCTCGCTGATTTGTTGCTGTAACTGCGGCTTGTACTCGTGATAGCTGACTGCGTCCATATTGCAGGCCACTTTACCCATCAGCACCACCTGCGCCTGACAATCGCTGGTCGGTTTCAGCAGGACCGGGTTCATTCGCACATCGGGTGCGATACCGGCGGCCTCGGCCTGAAAGATCTGCGCACGACCCATCTCTTCGCCACGGGCGGTAATGCCAGAGTTGAGCGCCATATTCTGCGATTTGAACGGCGCACAGCGATAGCCATCCTGCATGAAGATCCGGCACAGCCCGGCCACCAGCACGCTTTTACCCACATCGGATGCAGTTCCCTGCACCATCACACACCGTTTCATCACTTATTCTCCACGTAGCGCTGGCTGAGCCGCGCAAACCATTATTATTTCAAGCGCCAAGCCATAGCAGGCGCAACGCGGCAAACAGCAGCAGAGCCAACAGCGAGGCCGTCATCATCAGACGCGTGCTGCGGGGAATATCTGCCAGCTCGATCTCCCGCCGAGCCTCACCGATCCACGGCTTTTCGACCCGCTGACCAAAGTAGTTGTTAGGACCGCCAAGCCGCACTCCCAGCGCTCCAGCCACGGTCGCTTCCGACCAGGCGCAGTTGGGGCTGGTATGCTGATAGCGATCGCGCCAGCCGATACGTAACGCCTGGCGATAGTTCAATCCGTGCAGCCGGGCCGCGCAGCTCAGCAGTAGCCAGCTAAGCCGGGCGGGTAACCAGTTGGCGAAGTCATCCATCCGCGCCGACACATAGCCGATGGCGCGGTATTTCGGCGTTTTATAGCCCACCATTGAATCGAGAGTGTTAACCGCTTTATACGCCATTGCCAACGGTGCCCCACCGATCAGTAAAAAGAACAGCGGCGCAATTACGCCATCCACGCTGTTTTCCGCCACCGTTTCCACCACCGCCCGGGTGATTTGCGGCTCTTCCAGTTGTGAGGTATCCCGCCCGACAATCCACGACAGCTTGCGGCGGCTCTCCTCAAGATCGGCACTCTGCAGGGCCCGGTGAACCATCATGGCCGCCTGTTCCAGGCAGCGTCCGGCGAGCAGGGTATAGATCAGCCAGACTTCCGCCAGCCAGCCCAACCACGGGTGAATATGCTGCATCAGCGTTAAAAAGCCCCAACTGACCAGCCAGACCAACCCTACGACGCCCAGCCACAACAGCCCGCCACCAAGTTTTAGCGCCCTCTCGCTATGGCAAATCCGGCGGATCGCGCGTTGCAGCACCGTGATCAGGTTGCCGATCCAGCGCACCGGATGCGGCCAGTGCGGCGGGTCGCCTAACAGGCTGTCGAGCAGAAAGGCCACGAACCAGGCTAGCAGCGTCATGGCACGCACCTTATAGCCACGATCGAGAAAACTTGATGGTGGGTTAATGACATAAAAAAATCCCGACCTCTCGGACGGGATTTAGGTGTCAACAGGATACGACCAAGCGGTGCAACATAGCTGCACGTATCTCATGACAACCCCCTTCCCACCGAAGGTGTTGAATGTGTGACCAACTGGTCGGTCTTCTGGCTTAGCGTCATCCTTATCCACTCCCTTCCCAATCCTCAGATCAGTGGCGCAGTGGACTCGTCGGCATCACAGCAGCGGGGGCTGCGGGGGAGTTACACCCCCTTCCCAACCACAACCTGTTATCGTTCAGGATGTGGGTTATCCAGTTGGCAATAATTCGGTTAATTACCACGTTTTCGCTTCAATAAACGCAACGCTTCAATTTATCGCTTAGTTATCATCTCGATAGCCTCGACAATCGCCATGCCATAATAACCTGTTGATATCGCGAATACACACCAAGATCTGGCATTCACCAGAGCGACAGGTTTGGTTTACGCCGGATCAACGGCGATTACCCTGTGTTATCCTGCACGCAAACTTGACAGGGGGAATAGCAAAACCGTGAGTGAACATGGTGGTAACGTACTGGAAATGGCGTTGAAAAGCGGCCTGGATCCGGCCGAGATTATTGATTTCAGCGCCAATATCAATCCATTGGGCATGCCCGCCAGCCTGAAGGCGGCGATTATCGAGCATCTGACCAGCGCCGAATGCTATCCCGACGTTGAATACCGGCGTCTGCATGCAGCATTGGCAGGGGTTCATCACTGCCCGGCGGAAAATATCATGGCAGGCAACGGGGCCACCGAGCTGATTTACGCCATCGTGAACCGGCTACGCCCCCGCACGGCGCTGCTCCTAACGCCTGGGTTTGCCGAATACCGCCGGGCATTGCAGCGGATTGACTGCCAGATCGAGGACTACCCGCTGGATGAAGCCGGTGGATTTCAGCCCGATGAGCAGTTGCTACAGGTGCTGGCCGAGCGCCAACCGGACTGCCTGTTCCTGGCTACCCCCAACAATCCGACCGGGCTGATGCCAGACCCCGCGCTATTGCAGGCCATTGTCGCCTGTTGTCGCCAGCACAATATTGCGTTGATCGTTGATGAAGCCTTTATCGACTTTCTGCCAGATGCGCCGGGGCTGATCCCACAAATGGCGGACTATTCACGCCTCTACATTCTGCGTTCATTAACCAAATTCTTCGCCATTCCCGGGCTGCGGCTCGGCTATCTGGTCAGCAGCGATCGCGCTGGCCTGCAACAGATGAAACAGCAGCGCGAGCCCTGGACCATCAATGCCTATGCAGCACTGGCAGGCGAAGTGATCCTTGACGATCTCGATTACATGCAGCAAACCCACCAATGGCTGGCCGAGCAGCGTGCCTGGTTGTTTGACGCGCTGACAGCCTTGCCGCACTTGCGTATCTGGCCAGGGACTGCGAACTATATTTTCCTACGCTGCCTGCGTCCCGGCTACGATCTGCAACAGGCGTTGTTGCAGCACCGCATCTTGATCCGCCACTGTGCCAACTACCCTGGCCTTTCCGCCGACTATTATCGGGTGGCGATCAAGAGCGAAGCGGCCAACCGCAGGCTGATAGCCGCGCTGCAACAGATACTGGAGGAAGGCTAAGGCGCAGGAGTTTTTAGGCATCAAACGTTAATCTTTGATTATCGGAACGGATGCAGTATGGCAATTACGGCGGAGTGGTTGTCTCATACACCAGGCCGTCGCTATTGCCCAACTTAGGGTAATCGAAATCATGGGCTGGAAAGCGGAACAGGCGGTTACGCCAGCGATCAAACTGCACGCGATAGTTATAGCTATCAGGCAGTTTTTTCATTCTGAACCAGTGCTGGCCGCCATCGGTAGAGACTGTCATATGCAGCGGGTCGTTGAACGCTTTCTCCATCATCAGCAGATCATTACCCGCATAAAGCGTGCCTAAGGCTTTTTTACCGGTTTCCAGCAGCGGTTGCAACGCGCCATTCTCCCGCAACCGGTTCAGGCTATAAAGCCACCGTGGCCGCTGGCGTAAGACAAAATCAAAATCCCCTTGCGGGCTGATGTCGGCCGCAACGATATCTCCGCCCACCCACTGGCTGGACTGGATTTGAGCTGATTTCAGATTGAAATCAAGCAGCAATGAAGCAGTTAACCGATCCTGTTCCCCGGTATTATGGGGCTGATTACTGACTATCACCCGATCGCCGCCGTTATAGTACCAACTGGCCGCATAGAGAGCAGGGTCGATCCCGCGTTCCGTTAACAACCTGACCAGATCGAATACCTGTTGCCAATGCTGGCCGAGATCGTCCGACCGGTAGAGTTTACCCTGTTGAACCAGCAGCACGCTCTGCGCTCCAGAGAGCCCCAAAAGCTGATAAGTCTGGTTACCACCGGGGGCTTGCCACTGGGGTAACCAACACCAGTTACGCCCACCATCGGCAGAATAAAATACGGCATCTTTACTATAAGAACGGGCGCCGAACACCACCAGGCAATGCCCCTGAGCATCACACTGTTGCTCAGCCACGTAGCCCAAAAAACGGGCGCTGACGCGCAGCTTGCCATTCTCTTCGATGATGAGTTGGCTGACCGGGATCGTGGCGCTGTCATCATAGCTCCGGTGCCGGATTGTTCCACGGCCAACCTTAGCCTCCAGCATCAAACGTAACATGGTGGTATCAGGGGATATCTGCAGGTTTAACAAAGGGGGAGCAATGTCTGCCAGCACATCGATCTGCACCGAATTTTCATAGTGATAGATCAGCGTATTCTGGTCACGCTCAATATCCGTGATCCGTGTATTTATTACATCGCTGATACCCGTCAACAGCATCCCTTGTTGAAAACTGCTCAGGCGTTCCCCACTCATAACTACCGCAGGACGTTCTGCCTGATAATTTCGCTGCCATTGCCAGTCGGGGGCAAACCCGGCAAAGCTGTCGATATAAAACAGCATCCAGGAAATGATAAGCCCCAGTGCCAGCAGGATGATGCGCGTTAGGCTATTGCTGAACATCAGGGGACTTCCTGAATATAGGCTTTGCCACCGTTGCGTTTTTTAAACAATACCAACAGTTGGCGGGCAAAGACAAAGCGCGCCGCACTGAGCGAGTTCCTGCGCGTTATCCAAGTGCAGACCTCCACCAACAGCATGAACACGCAGAAAATCATGATGCTCATCAGAGCAAAGTCATAAAACATGACTGCGGCGTCCAGCCAGTCCCACTTATCCGGCACACTGCCCTGCTCCCACCAATCATGCAGGGTGAAAAACACCAGCAACACCAGTAAAAAAGAGCAGCAGCCAAACATCACTTTATACATCAGCTTGAGCTGGTGAAAAGAAACGGCAATCCCGCCGAGCTTGAGATAGGCGCTGCCATCCCTTTCATTACACAGGCCCAGCACCGCATTATCTTGCTGATTGACCACCAACATCAGCGGATCTTCGGCCGCCAGGAAGAACGGATGTTGCCGATAGAACAGCGGATTAAGGTCTTCCATCAGCGAGTTAATTCCGCTACGAAATGAGAACCGCTCTCCATTGCAGCTAAATTGGTACTCGATAAAATCCCGGCGGCTTTTGCCTCCGCCGGTAAAATCGCGGCGGGCGCTAACATCGGCAGCCTCTCCGCTCACGCTGGTCAAGGTGACTTTATCGGCCAATAGCAAATCATTCGGCAGCAGCGCATCCAGATCGTTAGCCAATTCTTTGCTGGCCTGTAGTGAAGGCGCACCGCCTCCCGGCTCGGTTAATGATTCGGTGGTGGTAATGCAAAGGGAAGTGTCGCCTTGTTTGACGCTCTCCAGCCCTTTTAACAACCTACGCGTGTGACGGCTGGTTCCCACCATCAGCGTATGAAACGAAGCCACGAACCACCAGCAACCAAAGATGAAAACAAAAAGCAGTAGCACCATCACCCAGATATTCAGCAACTGGAAATAACCCACTGCTGAGAGCGTCATCACTATGATCGCGCCCACCAGCTTCATCAACGCAGCCGGTTTGCTAAGGTCGGCCAGCTTCGGTTGTAGCTCCCCCTTTTCAGGCGAAACCAGCCAATGCAGCCAGTAGCTGCCATCAGCCAACTGATGGGCACCGATATACACACGATCCCCCGATACCAAACGGTATAACACTTTGGCATCAACAAACTGTTTGCTGTAGGTATAGAACACCTTGTCCCCGGCCAAAATGCGCCGTAGCTTACTTTCGCTGGGCGCGTTGAGATTGTGGCGGATAAAGGACAGCTCATAGAAGCAGATTTTTTTCATGGTTGCTAACGACCAGGCACGGATTAAAAACGATGTTCGAGCAACTTATCCTGCTCTACGGGATAGGCTTTACCATCGAACTTGAGCTCGACGCGAGTCTTGGCAACGATGCTGTTGCTTTCCACACAGTCCTCCCCTTTTTTGCTGGCTTCCTTATGCGTCGCCATCGTCTGTAGTTGCAGATCCTGGAAGCCGTTGTGTGCGTTCTTGCCAAGCGCCAATGCGCGATGGGTCGTGGCAAAATCCCCGGCACACTGGCCATCCCACTCACCGCTATATTCATTCATGGTGAGATTGTTGAGCACCAGATTGACTTGCCGATCTTGCAGGGTATAGAGGTTAAGGCGTTCGATGCTAAGGGGATTGACCGAGGAGGAGCCACGGTGGATAAAACGCACCCCGAAGGCGCGTATCGCCGGAGATAATTGATAGCGCGCGGTGTCGATGGTCACGCTACTGGTGTAGATGGCATCATCCATAATCGCCTTGGGATGATATTTGCTAGCCAGCACCTTACCGGTCTGGCTATCAACCACCAAAACGGCGACGTCAAAGTCGGTAAAATCGGGTTGGGCCTCTTCCTTGGGTTCCAGCATCAGTACCGCAATGGTTTTATCCGGGGCATAGGGCCACACCTTACAGGTGGACAGCTCGGTATTCATGCTCACTTTGGCGGCGAAGGGTTTAGCCAGATCGGCTAGGAGGGGCTGGCAATCGGCCAGAGAAGAAAAAGAAACCAGGCATAACGCCAGTACGCCTATCACCCTGTTCATAGCAATATTCCCTGTAATTTTTTAATTAACTCATGTGGTTAAAAGTTGTGCGACAGCACAGTATCAAGCGCACATAGCTAGCAGGGAATCTAACGATAAAATTGGCACAAATCCAGCCGCTTGTTATTTTTTGAGATCAACAGGGGAGACTGCTGGCAGCTATCACAAAGTCACTGCCAGCAAACTAGGGTTAATAGATTGATAGACTCAGATCACACCGCTGAGCAGGCCGAGCCCCAGCAGCGATGAGCCGCCGCCAATCACCCGCGCCCAGCCACTGTGCGTAGACGAAGATGCCATCAGATAGCCGATACCCAACCCCGCCACGTGCAGCAGCGCCGTTGCCATCACCATACCGGAAAGCGCCGCCACCGAATGGGAAAGCTCCGCACCGTGGGCCAGGCCGTGGAAAATGGCAAAAGCGCCAATAATCAACGCGCCCGTTATCGCCGACAGTTTCAGCTGTAAGGCAACCATCACACCTATGCCCAGCAGCGAGGCGGCAACGATAAATTCAGTGCCAGGTACGGTGACGCCCGCCATGCCAACCAACGCGCCGGTCAGCAGCAAACAAGCAAATGCCAGCGGCGCCAGCCACCACTGCTTGGTATTCATGGCGCTCCAGATACCCACCAGAACCATGGCGACCAGATGATCCATCCCGGTCAGCGGATGGATAAAGCCTTCGGTAAAGCTTAATACGTGATGCGCGCCGCCGTCATGGCCCACATGAGCAAAGGCCAGCATGGGGAACAGCGCCAGTAGGGATACAGCCACAGCTTTGACATTAATACGCATAATGAATACCTAAATTTTCCAGTGAATGAAGGTGGTGGTTTTACTCATAAAAACAGTTAATTACGTTATAAATTCATCCTTATGCCTGCCTTGAAAGTCGGTTGGCGGCAATCAGCGCCTGCCCCAGAGCCAGACCGCCATCGCCAGCAGGTAAACGGGATGGCAGCAAGACTTGTAATCCGTCTAACTGCTGGATCAATAGTTGCCGCAGCAGCGCGTTATGCATCACTCCACCGGACAGCACGACGGTATTGATGCCGTATTGCTTTGTCGCGTGGCTAGCCAGTGCGGCAAAACCCTGGGCAAAGGCAACATGGAACGCATAAGCACGCTGCGCCGGGGGAGCTTCATAGGCCAGCCATTGCCGCCAGAAGGTGGCCAGATCCAGCCGATTGCCAAGCAGCGGCAGCGAAACCGGCGGCTGATGAGGCGGGCTTTGCCATGCCAAGGCCTCCAACTGGCAGGCAGCCTCTCCCTCCCAGGAAATTTGTGGCGGCACGATCTGCAATGCTGCTGCCACCGCATCAAACAAGCGCCCGGCGGAAGAGGCCAACGGCGAGTTGATTTGCCGTTCTACCGCCCGCAGTAAGATCGTCGCCTGCGGTTGAGGGATTGCGGCGGCCTCTGGCAACGTCTGCCAATCGGGGACAAAACGCTGTAACTGGGCCAACAGGTTGCGCCACGGCTGGCGAGCGGCCACATCGCCCCCCGGCAATGCCACTGCGGGCAACCCGCCTAAATACTCACAATGCTGATAATCCACCAGCAGGCATTCACCGCCCCACAGTTGCCCGCCAAGACCATATCCCAGCCCATCCAACGCCAGACCAATCACCTTACCGCCGTCGCGCGGCCAGCCATGTTCCGCCAAGCAGGCAACCAGATGGGCATGATGATGCAGCGTGGTGACACAAGGTATCGCCCGCTCATTGGCCAACGCCTGGCCCTGCTGGTGGCTGAGATAGCCGGGGTGAGCATCGATGGCGATCGCCTGCGGCACCACACCGTAGATTTCGCCAAAAAGCGTCAGCAATCGTTGTTGCTGTTGCCGGGTGGTTTCATCTCCTAGCGAGCCTAGATGCTGGCTGACCACCGCCCGGTCATCCCACAGCAGGCAGAAGGTATTCTTGCTGTCGGCTCCCAGTGCCAGAATGGCCGGTTGGGTGGTAAAGCCAGGGGGTAAGGGCATCGCATCGGGAACATAGCCACGTGCCCGGCGCAACATCTCGCTACCCTGCCCGGTCAAGCGTACTAAAGAGTCATCGGCTCGCTGGCCGATCTCGCGGTTATGCAGCAGCCAGACGTCAGCCACCCCAGCGAGTTCATCCAGTGCCTGTTGGTTGCTCAGTGCGGGAGGTTTGCCTGCCGGATTGCCGGAGGTCATCACCAGTGGCCGCGCGACCTGTTGCAACAGCAGATGTTGCAGCGGATTTGCCGGTAACATCACCCCTACCTCATTGAGCCCCGGCGCAATCTCCCCGCACAAGGGACTTTGCGGGTGAGCCATTACCAGCACTATCGGGGCTGGTGGGCTACGCAACAGCTTTAACAGTGCCGTCGGTTCCGCGACCTGAGCACATTGTTGCAGCCAGTGAGTATCCGGCATCATCACCGCCAGGGGCTTGGCAGGGCGATGTTTGCGCGCGCGCAGGCGCTGTACCGCAGCAGAATTGGTAGCATCACAGGCAAGATGAAAACCGCCGATCCCCTTCACCGCGACGATCTGCCCGGCAATCAGCGCCTCAGCGGCCAGTTGCAGCGCATCGTCGGCGCTGGCAGTAGTTTTGCCTGCGGCATCGCTGAGCCATAGCTGCGGGCCACACTCCGGGCAGGCGGTAGGTTGTGCATGAAAACGACGGTCGGCAGGATCCTGATACTCCGCCAGGCACTGCGGGCACAGCGGGAAAGGCTGCATCGAGGTATTGGGCCGATCGTAGGGCATCCGGCGGATGATGGTGAAACGTGGGCCACAGTGGGTGCAGTTGATAAACGGATAGTGATAGCGCCGGTTATGCTGCGAGTTCAGCTCTGCCAGGCAGGCGTCGCAGGTGGCCGCATCCGCCACGATATGGGTATCCACTTGCCCTGCACCGCTAGTGGCAATGGTGAAACTCGCTGGCCGTTGCGGCCAGTTAAAAGGTGAAGAAAAGACGCTATCGATCCGCGCCAGAGGCGGGCACTCTTGCGGCAGTACCCGCAAAAATTCCGTTATGGCGGGCGATTGCCATAGCTGGACAATCACCCCGGCGCCGTCATTGCTGACCTCGCCGCACAGGTTAAAGCGCCGCGCCAGCAGCCAAACGTAGGGCCGAAATCCGACCCCTTGCACCTTGCCCTTGATCCGCAGGCGAAGGCCGTTGCTGCTGGCGATATTCTCCGGCTCAAAATCTGCCATGTTGTCTCGACTCTCCTGTTAGTCCAGCGATCAATCTGTATCTCCCTCACCCCAACCCTCTCCCCAAGGAGAGGGAGCTGATTCGGTGCCGTGGTTGAGTACCGCGACCGACCTGTTGTCCTCAGCCACGATCAGGTGACTCTCTGCAACTGAAGCAAACTCGGTCGGTCCCCTCTCCCTGCGAGAGAGAGCTGATTCGGTGCCGTGGTTGAGTACCGCGACCGACCTGTTGTCCTCAGCCATGATCAGGTGACTCTCTGCAACTGAAGCAAACTCGGTCGGTCCCCTCTCCCTGCGAGAGAGAGCTGATTCGGTGCCGTGGTTAAGTACCGCGACCGACCTGTTGTCCTCAGCCATGATCAGGTGACTCTCTGCAACTGAAGCAAACTCGGTCGGTCCCCTCTCCCTGTGGGAGAGGGTTAGGGTGAGGGGTCAGTCCCCACGGTCAAACACCTAACAGATCCGTGGCAAAGGCTCATCCAGCGGCAGATCCAGCCGTCGGGAAACCCCGAATAGCCCGGTGAGGCTCACCTGCTGGCGCTCGGTGGTATGGCCAATCACCGCCGCATCGCGCCCCAAAGGATGCCGATGTAACGCAGCCAATACTTCCGCCTCAGCCTCGGGCGCCACCACCAACACCAGCTTGCCTTCGTTGGCAAAGTTGAGCGCATCCAGCCCCAGCAGTTCGCAAATCCCCCTCACCGCCGGTTTCAACGGCAGTGCCGCCTCGGAAATCGCCATGCCACAACCGCTAGCGGCCGCAAACTCATGCAGCACCGCCGTTACGCCGCCACGAGTCGCGTCACGTAAAGCACGCACCCCGGCAATCGGTAACAAAGGAGCAATCAGCGGAGCCAGCAGCGCGCAATCGCTGCTTAATTCACTCTCCAGGCCCAGCCCTTCACGCAGGTTCAGGATGGTTGCGCCATGATCGCCCAAGGTGCCGCTGACAATAATGCTGTCCCCAAGGCGGATGTTCGCAGCCCCCCAATTGACGCCAGCCGGGATGGTTCCCAAACCGGTAGTATTAATAAAGATTTTGTCTGCCGCGCCACGGGGCACCACTTTGGTATCGCCGGTCACAATCTGGATCCCGGCCTGCTGCGCCGTGCTGGCCATCGACTGGACGATGCGTTCCAGCGTGGCATACGGCAACCCTTCCTCCAGGATCATGGCGCAGCTCAGATAACGCGGCTGGGCACCACTGACGGCCACGTCGTTAGCGGTGCCGCAGACCGCCAGTTTGCCGATATCACCACCGGGGAAGAAAATGGGGTCGATAACATAACTGTCGGTCGATACGGCCAGACGATCGCCCGAGGTGGCAAGCTCATCCAGTGAAATTCGTGCCTGATCTTCCCGAGCATTTAATGCCGGATTGGCAAAGGCGGGCAGCATGAGTTCTTCAATCAGGGATTGCATGGCGCGGCCACCGCTACCATGGGCCAGAGTAATTTCCCGCCCGTTGTTCTCTTCACGCATTATGCGGTCTCCCTGCGATACTGATAGTAAGCCGAGCAGGCCCCTTCCGAGGACACCATCAAGGCACCAAAGGCGTTCTCTGGCGTACATTGCTTGCCAAACAGCGGGCAGGCATCCGGTTTGCAGCGCCCGGTCAACACTTCGCCACAACGTGAACTCGGATCGTCCGCTACCCGCTGCGCCTGCGGTTTAAACCGCAGCTCTGCATCAAAATCCGCATACTCAGGTTTGATCTGCACGCCAGAGTGGGCAATCTCACCCAGCCCGCGCCATTCGCTACTGTCTTTCAGGCCAAATACCTCTGCCATTGCCCGCTGGGCCAGAAGATTGCCCTGTTCCGGTACGATGCGCCGGTATTGGTTTTCTACCGCACGGCGGCCATCACGCAACTGTTCCAGCAACATCACCAAACCCTGCAGAATGTCTAACGGCTCAAAGCCGGTCACCACCAGCGGCTTATGATAATCCGCAGCAATGAACTGATAGGGCGCGTTGCCGATCACCATGCTGACGTGGCCCGGTGCCAGGAGGCCATCGATGCGCACATCGGGCTGCTGCAACAGGCTGCGTAAGGTGGGGATCAGAGTGATATGTTGGCAAAACAGGGTGAAATTGCGCAGCTGACGCTGGCTGGCTTGCTGCAAGGTCAAGGCGCTGGCGGGCATGGTGGTTTCAAAGCCCAGGCCAAAAAACACCACTTCGCGCTGTGGGTTATCCGCCGCCAGCTGTAGCGCATCCAGCGGCGAGTACACCACCCGGATATCGGCACCACGGCGGCGGGCATCCAGCAACGACCCATTGCGGCCAGGAACCCGCATCGCATCACCGTAGGTGCAAAAAATCACCTCCGGATGGGCGGCAATCTCCAGGCAGCTATCAATGCGCCCCATCGGCAATACGCAAACTGGGCAGCCGGGGCCGTGGACAAACTCCAGGCTGTCCGGCAACAGTTGGTCAAGACCAAACTTGAAGATCGCGTGGGTGTGACCGCCGCAGACTTCCATCACCTGTAGCGGCAGGCGCTGCGACTGGGGGATGGCTAACATCAGCGTTTCGATGCGCCGTAACAGCGCTTGGCATAACGCCGGATCGCGGAATTCATCAACGTAGCGCATTGGCATCCTCGTCATCCCGTGCCAGCCCGACGGCGCGCATATGCTGCAATGCTGCCAGCGTTTCCAGCGCTTCCTGTTCATCGAGCAGGCTCATGGCAAAGCCGACGTGCACCAGCACCCACTGGCCGATCAGATCCTGCGGTGAGCCTTCACAGACCAGCGCGATATTGATCCTGACCGCCACGCCGCACACGTCGGCCCAGGCCAGTTGGTGGATATCCTCCCCCACTGCGGTCACCTTGCCGGGCACACCGAGGCACATTATTGTTCCCCCAGCCAGTTCAGCCAGAGATCCATCCCCTCGCCGCTGGTCGCCGACAGTGCGATCACCTGGATGGACGGATTAACCTGGCGGGCAAACTCGATGCATTTCTCTACAGAGAAATTAACGTAAGGCAGCAAATCGATCTTGTTGATAATCATCAGCGTTGCGGCAGCAAACATATGAGGATACTTCAGCGGCTTGTCTTCCCCTTCCGTCACCGACAGCACTGCGACCTTATGCCGTTCGCCCAGATCGAAGCTGGCCGGGCAGACCAGGTTGCCGACGTTCTCGATAAACAGCAGGCTGTGATCCTGCAAATCCAGGCGGTGTGCCGCGTCGTGTACCATCTGCGCGTCCAGATGACAGCCCTTGCCGGTATTAACCTGAATGGCCGGTACGCCCGTGGCGCGAATACGCTCGGCATCGTTACTGGTTTGCTGGTCGCCCTCAATCACCGCGCAGGGCAATTTGCCCGCCAATCGTTCCAGCGTGGCCGTCAGCAAGGTCGTTTTGCCCGACCCGGGGCTGGAAACCAGGTTCAGCACCAGAATATGCTGCGCGGAAAAGTGTTCGCGGTTGTGGGCCGCCAGATGGTTGTTCTTGCTCAGTACGTCCTGTTCAATCTGCACCAGACGGCGCTGCCCGATACCCGGTGCATGGCTGCCCGCCTCGCCGTGTCCATAGTGCAGGTCTTGCGAATGTGGTTGCACCTCTGGCGTAAAGCGTTCCGCCGCAGCGACACCTGCGTAATGGTGATGCACATCGCCCTGGTGGTAATAGTGATGGTGATGATGGATCACCACGCCTGCCGGTGCTTGATGTTCCCCGTCGTGGTGGTGATGGTGATGATGATCAGGATGATGGTGGTGAGCATCATGATGGTCGTGATGATGGTGGTCGTCATGGTGATGATGTTCATCACCTTCGATGGTTTTTTCGCCACTGGCGCAACCGCAAGTCGTACACATCGTTATTCACTCCTCAAAATTATTCCACTTCCAGCTGCTTTAACCGCAGGCTGTCACCGCTCTCAACGCGCAGTTGGTGGCCGCCGCACTGAGGGCAACCTTCATCATGTTGTTCAATCTGCACGCTCATGCTGCAACTCCAGCACCAGGCGCGGGCCGGCTGGTAGTCCAGCAATAGCTGGCACCCCTCTGCCAGCGTATGGCGGGATGCCGAGGCGAAACTGAAACGCAGCGCGTGCTCTTCAATACAGGAGAGCGCCCCAATTTCCAGCCACACCGCCGTCACCCGTTTAGCTCCGTGCTGCCGAGCCTGCTGCTCTATCAATTCCATCGTGCTCAGGCACAGGCTGATTTCATGCATCTACGCCGTTCTCTGTGACAGACCAAATAGCGCCCTGCGCCCGGGATTACTAGGGATGTTGCCATCCACCACCGGTAGCGAAAGCGCCATCCGCGCACTCTGTTGTGCCAACGCCAGCGCCTGCTCGGCCCCCAGATGGCGATCCAACGGAGACATCAGTGAACAGGCCAGGTATTGCCCGCAGCCCGCAATCTCACCGACGATAAACCTCACGCTGCCGCAAGGCAGATTCAGCGCCAGCTTGTCCCCTACCGCATAGGGTTGCCAAACCTGTTCTGGTCCGGGCAACACCAGCAGGCTAAGCATCCACGGCGTGAGAATGGTGCCAACCCACTGCTGTTCAAACAGTTGAAAACCACAGGCACACACCGGGATTTGCGGTTGGAAAAACGGCAAATCCTGCATCTCACCGTCGGCGATCGCCTGAAAGGCGGTTTCCAACAGCGCGCTGGGGTTGAGCTGAAAACCGTTAGTCACAGTCTGCATTAGCCACCTCTTTTGGCTCCGCCACCACGCCGCTCTCTTGCAGCCCCAGCAACACCTGGGCCAACGCTGGCTCAATCGCCTGGCTGACCACGGCGCTCAGACCAATTCCGGGCTCCAGCGACTCTGGCACCACGCCCACCAGGGTGAGCCGACGCGGAAACTCATCCGTCAGCCGCAGCGCCATCAGCACGTCGGAAAGCCCCAGTTGATGGGGCGAAACCTTACGGGTAAACAGCGCCGGGATCTCTTCGTCATACAGCACGGCGACGCTGCCGGGTTTGGCACCGGTCAACACCGCATCCGCCACAATCAGATGATCGCGATCGGCCATCATTTCCATCAGTTCCATCCCCGAGGTGCCGCCGTCCAGCACTTCAACATGGGCAGGTAAGCGATAGCGCTGCTCAAGCGCTTCGACGATGCGCACGCCCACCGCTTCATCACCCAACAACAAATTACCTATGCCTAATACCAAGATTCTCATTACAACACCTTGACCCTGGTCACTTCATTGCCGGTGGTGTCTACAATATGTACCGCACAGGACATGCACGGGTCGAACGAGTGGATAGTTCGCACCACCTCCAGCGGTTTGCTCGGATCGGCCACCGGCGTGCCAACCAGTGAACGTTCGTAAGGACCGGGCTCATCGTTAAAGTTGCGGGGTCCAGCGTTCCAGGTTGAGGGCACTACCGCCTGATAGTTGGCGATCTTGCCGTCCTTGATCACCACCCAGTGCGACAATGCACCGCGCGGAGCTTCGATAAAGCCCACGCCCCGGATCTCACCGGTCAATGGAATATTCGGTGGGATAAAGGTTTCATGGTCGCCGCTGCCGATATTGCTCACCAACGCCTGCCACTGCTGGCCCAGGGTTTCATGCAGCACGCAGGCATGCACCGTACGCCCTACAATGCGGCCCAGGGTCGACGGCAGTTGATCGGCGGTTAGCGCTTTGCCGGTCAGGGCCTGGTAGTGACTGTTGACCTTGGCAAAATATTTCTGGGTTGGTGGATGCTCGGCTTGCAGGGTACACATCAGCCACGCCAACGGCCCCATCTCTACCGCTTTGCCGAAGAAGGTTGGCGCTTTTACCCAGGAGTATTTGCCATCTTCCTGCCAGCCGGTGTAGTTAGGCCGGGTCAGCCCTTCCCACGGTGCCAGCGGTTCATCGTCCTGATACCAGGCGTGTTTACCGCTCTCCTGAATGCCCTTGATCAGATACTCATCGCGCTGGGTGGCGATCGGACGGAACTTGCCGTTCTCCAGATAGCCACCCGGCATCAGGAACTGGTCGCCTTTACGATCGATCGGCAGCTCCGGCACGCAGAGATAGCAGTCTGAGCCTTTGCCGAGGGTTAGCCACTCAGGGTAATGCGCCGCGATCACCGCGCTGTCCACCAGATAAACCTGCTCGATAAAGTCGCCCAGGCGATCGATAAAGGTTTTCAGGTACATCAGGCGCTCGAGGTTCAGCACGCTAGGCGCATCGAGGTTGATCGGGTTCGCCACCCCGCCCACCGCCAGGTTCTGAATGTGCGGCGTTTTACCGCCCAGTATTGCTACCACGCGGTTGGCATCACGCTGGCATTCCAGCGCCTGCAAATAGTGGGCAACGGCGATCAGGTTAATCTCCGGCGGTAACGCCATGGCCGGGTGCCCCCAATAGCCATTGGCAAAGATGCCGAGCTGGCCGCTGGCGACCAGATCCTTGATCTTCTGCTGCACCCGGGTGAACTCTGCAGCGCTGTTCAACGGCCAGCTGGACAGGCCACTGAGCAAATCGGCAGCCTTCTGAGGGTCGGCCTTCAGCGCCGAGGTGACGTCCACCCAGTCCAGCGCCGAGAGCTGGTAGAAATGCACGATATGGTCGTGAATGCTGTGGGCGGCCGCAATGATATTGCGGATGTATTGGGCATTGACCGGGATCTCCATCCCCAGCGCATTTTCCACCGTCCGCACGGAGGCTAACGCGTGAATGGTGGTGCACACGCCGCAGATCCGTTGGACGATCATCCACGCGTCACGCGGGTCGTTACATTGCAGGATCTCTTCCATTCCGCGCCACATGGTGCCTGAGGACCAGGCTTTAACCACCTTGCCGTCTTCGATTTCACAGTCGATGCGCAGGTGGCCCTCAATACGGGTGACGGGATCAATGGTGATGCGTTGGCTCATGCTCTACCTCTAACTGGTTGTTTTCATTCTTGTGTTGATGCGCAGGCAGCACCGGTAACAACCGGATCAACAGGATGTACGCACAAACTTCAATTGCCACAAAGCCGATGGAGATCAGCAGTTCGCTGGCCGTCGGGAAATAGTGGTAGCCATTGCCAGGGTCGTAGGCCAGCAACGCGTAATTCAGCCGCCAGAACGACGCCCCGCAGACCATGCTCAGCGCGCCGAGAAACAGCAGGCGTGAGTTGCGGCGGTTACGCTTCCAGCGGAACATCACCAGCGGCACCAGCATCAACAGCGTTTCCACCCAGAACGAGATGGCAAAGCGATCGAGATGCCACAGATAGTCCGTTTTGCCGCGCCAGATCAGTTCCCCAAAGCGCAGCACAATAAACAGCAGTAAGAACCCATCGATGATGTAGGTCATGCGGGCAAACAGCGGCGTTTCCTCCGGCCCTTTTCCCCGCAGCCCGGCCTGCACCAGCGAGCCTTCAAATATCACTATCGAGAAGCCCAGGATCCCCGCCGTCAACAGCGAGAACAGCGGCAGCATTTCGTAGCTTTGCCACAGCGGGTGGATTTTGATCCCCGCAGCAATCATCAGCGATCCCATTGATGACTGGTGCATAGTTGGCAGCAATGCGCCAAGGGCGATCACCAGGAACATCACCTTGTTGAGCCGTTTGAGCGACACCTTCCAGCCCAGCCGCTCCAGCAGCGCAGGGGC
Organism: Serratia sp. JSRIV006; assembly: GCF_019968685.1. NCBI lineage: Bacteria > Pseudomonadati > Pseudomonadota > Gammaproteobacteria > Enterobacterales > Yersiniaceae > Serratia > Serratia sp. JSRIV006. Next base: position 2,311,900 of record NZ_CP074137.1, on the reverse strand, counting down.
GAACTCCAGCGCCACAATACCCACGTAGATCGTCATACAGACCGCGGTTTCAAACAGCACCGACGAGGTGTTGAAATGGCCGGGAATATAGAAGTAAGGCAGGTTCCAGTAACGGCCCACATCGATGGTGATCGACAGCCCGCCCAGCGAATAGCCGAACAGGCTGGCCAACAGCGCAGGCCGCACCAGCGGGTGATATTCTCCCCGGTTGAACACATACACCGCCCAGGCCAACGCCCAGCCGCCGCAGGCCAAACCGGTGCCCACCAGCAGATCGAACGCGATCCAGATCCCCCAGGGGTAGCCGCCGTTCAGATCGGAAACATCGCCCAACCCCAACACCAGACGTTTGAGGATCAGCAACAGGCACAGCACCACAAAAGGTGCCAGCATCATCACCGGCCAGCTCACCAGCCGCCCGCCGAGTGGCTGCGTTTTATGCGTCGTCATGTTTATCGTCCTTCTTGTCCTGACGCTCGTTTCGCTGGTTGCGCTGCACCAGGAAGGTGATCCCGGCCAGAGCGGCAAACGGCAACACCATGCCTTTGTACAGCGTGTGCTGGATATGCTCGGAACGCGCACCGGTTGACAACTCCTCTAGCGCTGGCAAACCGAGATCCTCGAAGGGCACACCGGTCAGCACTAGCACCTGCGTTCCGCCGCCCTCATGCTCGCCATACAGATGCGGTTGGTAATGCGGCAGCGGATGTTCGTAATGGTCGTTGCCCTGTAGGGTTTGGCGCGGGTAACGGTAATTCTCACCGGGCTTGCTGGCCAGACGCTGCTTGGCTTCGGCCATTAACTGCTCGCGGGTGCCAAAGATCACCGCCCCGGTTGGGCAAACCTCGACACAGCCTGGCAGCCCGCCCTGATCCAGCCGAGCCACGCCTTTCTGGTTACAGAGTTCGCATTTATGGATCTTGCCGAACGGGTTGTCGTAGTCGTATTTCGGCACGTTGAACGGGCAGCCCACCATGCAGTAGCGGCAGCCGGTACAGACATCCGGGTTGTAATGCACGATGCCGGTTTTGGCATCTTTATGCAGCGCCTGAACCGGGCAGACAGAAACGCAGTTGGGATCGACACAGTGCATGCACTGCTTTTTGATATAGGCGTAGCCGTTGTCCACCTGATCTTTGTGCTTGCCGTCTCCGCTGGTCCACACCTGAATAATGTTATTGGTGTAAGGGCTGAGCTTGTCGTTGTTCGACCAGGTCGCTTCGGTACCCGCGTAGGCATAGGTTTCGCCATGCGGTTCATCGGTATGGTTGATACGTTGGCATTTGCTGACACAGGCCTGGCAACCCACACACAAGGTCGAGTCATACAGCATGCCCAGCGAGTTGGGGATGGGCGGCTTGTTCTCCGGCCCGGCCTGCGCCGCAGGGGCAACCCCTGCCAACATCGCGCCACCGCAGGTCAGTTTTAGAAAATTACGTCGATTCACGGCTTACTCCTTGCTTGGCGGCTGCTCGTCGTCTTTACGCTGCGTTTTCTGCTGCCGCCCCAGCTCTTTCACCGCCATCAGGCTGACACCGGCAACCAGGCCAACCACGCCGCCAAGCAATCCCATCGCCGTTGGGCTGACATGCCCGCCTTCGATGCTACCCACTTCGGGTTTGGCGTTGCGGGGGGTAGGATTTTCAACGCTGGCCAACTGGGCGATCCCTTTGGTAAAGCCGATACCCTGTTCGTTGCAGCCGTAACAGGGGTGACCGATCCCAACCGGCCAGATGCCACCGCCCACGTCGCAGAACTCCAGCGTTGAGCAGTTGCCGTAGGTTTCTGGCCCCTTGCAACCGAGGTGATACAGGCACCAGCCCTGCCGATGGCCATCATCACCAAACTGTTTGGCAAAACGCCCGGCGTCAAAGTGCGGACGACGCTCGCAGTTTTCATGGATCAGGCGGGCATAGGCGAACTCGGGGCGATTTTTCGCATCCAGCGCCGGTGGCCGTTGGTAGGTGATGATATGGGCCACCGTCGCCAGGAAGTTGTGCGGGTTGGGCGGGCAGCCGGGGATGTTGATCACGGTTTTGCCGGGTAAAATCTCCTGCAGGCTGACTGCGCCGGTCGGGTTAGGCCCGCTGGCCGCGACGCCGCCCCAGGCAGCACAGGAGCCGATGGCGATCACCGCAGCGGCATGTTCTGCCGCATTACGGATATGCTCAACAATTGGCTTACCGGCCACCATGCAGTAGACGCCGCCATCCTTCATCGGAATGGAGCCGTCGACCACCAGCACGTATTTCCCTTTGTATTGCTCAATCGCGCGGTGCTTGTTTTCTTCCGCCTGTTCACCGAACGCAGCAGAGAGGACTTCGTGGTATTCCATGGAAACCACGTCAAGCAACAGGTTCTCGATCGTTGGGTGAGTGGCCCGCAACAAGGACTCCGTACAGCCGGTACATTCCTGAGCCCCGATCCAGATAACCGGTGGCCGCTGTGGCGAACCTACCGAGTCGGCTATTTCGGCGGCGGCTTTGGTGCTGAGCCCCATGGTGGCGGCCAGTGCCGCACATAACTTCATAAAATCGCGGCGATTCACGCCATCCCGGAAAAATGCTTGATTTTCCCTTATCATTATTATCTATCCCCTGTTGATGACCGACATGCAAGCCCGTAAACACAGTATGCGGGTGGTTAATATATTGTTATTTTCTGGCTATCCCGAGTTGATCTTTATCAACCTTTGCTGAGGTAACAGTTAATATTTGCGTAACATGAGAAAAATCGCTTCAGCAAAAAATATTTTTCTTGCATATTTATCTGGCTGGATTTATTCGCGCACGTATTTAAATAACAATAACTCTCATTACCTTTTAAATTAAAAATCCTAACCCCGCTAAATAAGTCACCAAGCAAACAACAAGAATAATAATGTATTCACATGCGTCGTTTTGTAACAATTAATACCCCCCCCTGCTTCAGCATAAGTTTTACGACACAATCAAGCGTGATGAGTATAGGAAAGGCCGGGGCAGGAAAACACGTAATATGCCGTTTTAGTTTATAATTTTATTGCAGAATCATCAGCGGGGCCTAGCTTGGTAACGGTGTTGCGGGATGTCGACCTTTTACCGGGTTTTTCCTACTACTGCGACGGCTGGCGGGGATTGGTCATCATGCAATCCATCGTGAATTAGTCAATGAATGACTTTGCTAATCCCTCTGACTCGCGCGTGCCGGGGGGCTTATGTTGCACGAGGCCATAACAATATTGTATCGACGCTGGATTTAAATCACCAACCTCGCCTAATCCTGCCAACCAAATATGCTATAGATTGAGTCCTTGGACTCAACATGGCGCTTGCTGTTTTGAAAAAAAAAGCAACCCACCCGTTTTATTCGCTTGCGAAAAGCTAAAACTTGACCTCAAGCAAACTTCATCTGCCCCGCGCACGAGTATACTTATTAAGAGGTAATCTAATTATCAAGCTGAGAGATAACTTTGCATAGCTAATATTACCAATGCAACTTCATTAATGTAGACGGCTTTATTCGCTACAGGTTAGCACTTTTAATATATCACACCACGGTTGCCTGGCTTAAAACGTCTTGCCAAGAGACATCATGGGTTAATAGCAAACCAGACATCAGGCGTTATCGGCAGCGAAATAGGCCAGCACAGGGAGCACTATCATGAACGATAACCACAACCCGGACCTGCTTCATCACCCGTTCAGCCGCCGTAAGCTAATCAAAACCGGCTCGGCTACCGGCTGTTTACTGGCCGCCACTTCGGGGCTGGTGCTGCCCTTCCGTAAAACCGCCGCCGCCGAGCCATTGCCAAATGCCCAACAGCCGGAAGACAAAGTGGTCTGGAGTTCTTGCACCGTAAACTGCGGCAGCCGCTGTGCGCTGCGCCTGCACGTGCGGGATGACGAAGTATACTGGGTGGAAACCGACAACACCGGCAACGACCAATATGGCAACCATCAGGTGCGGGCCTGCCTGCGCGGGCGCTCTATCCGCCGCCGTATGAACCATCCGGACCGGCTGAAATACCCAATGAAACGCGTCGGTAAACGCGGTGAAGGCAAGTTCAAACGCATCAGTTGGGAAGAAGCGCTGGATACCATCAGCGGCCAGTTGAAGCACACCCTGGCGCAATACGGTAATGAAGCGGTGCACGTGCTGTACGGTACCGGGGTCGACGGCGGCAATATCACCAACTCCAACGTGCCTTATCGCCTGATGAACTCCTGTGGCGGCTTCCTCAGCCGCTATGGCAGCTACAGCACCGCGCAGATCACCGCCGCCATGCCCTATCTGTACGGTGCACAGCAGGGCAACAGCCCGGATGATATAGCCAACAGCAAGCTGGTGGTGCTGTTTGGCAATAACCCGGCGGAAACCCGCATGAGCGGTGGCGGTGTGACCTACTATCTGGAGCAAGCCAGAGCAATCTCTAACGCCAAGATGATTGTCATCGATCCGCGCTATACCGATACCGCCGGTGGCCGTGAAGATCAATGGGTGCCGATCCGCCCAGGCACCGATGCTGCGTTGGTTGCGGGCATCGCACACGTGTTGATCAGCGAAAACCTGGTGGACCAGCCGTTCCTGGATAAATACTGCGTAGGGTATGATGAAACCACCCTACCCAGCAGCGCGCCAAAAAACGGCCATTACAAAGCCTATATCCTCGGCCAGGGTGACGATGGTATCGCCAAAACGCCAGAGTGGGCGGCTCGTATCACCGGGATACCGGCCAACACCATTATCCAACTGGCGCGCGAAATTGGCATGACCAAACCGGCCTATATCTGCCAGGGCTGGGGGCCACAGCGTCACGCCAACGGTGAACAAACCGCCAGGGCCATTGCCATGTTACCGATCCTGACCGGTAACGTCGGTATCAACGGCGGTAATACCGGCTGCCGCGAAGGCAGCTTCGATCTGGGCGTCGAATGGTTCGATATGCTGACCAACCCGGTGCAAACCAAGATTTCAGTGTTTACCTGGACCGACGCCATCCTGCGCGGCCCGGAAATGACCGCCAAACGTGACGGCATCCGTGGCAAAGACAAGCTGGACGTGCCGATCAAGTTTATCTGGTGCTACGCCAGTAATACGCTGATCAACCAGCATGGCGATATCAGCCGTACCCACCAGATCCTGCAAGACGACAGCAAGTGTGAAATGATCGTCGGCATCGAACACTTTATGACGTCGTCGGCCAAATACTGCGACATCCTGCTGCCCGATCTGATGCCAACCGAGCAGGAAGACCTGATCTCTCATGAGTCCGCAGGCAATATGGGCTACGTGATCCTGGGCCAGCCCGCCACCACGCGCAAGTTTGAACGCCGCCCGATTTACGAGATCCTTTCCGAGGTGGCCAAACGGGTTGGGCCACAGGCCGAAGCGACCTTCACCGAGGGACGCAACCAACAGCAGTGGATTGAATACCTGTGCGAGAAAACCCGCGAGCGCAACCCGGAGATGCCAAGCTATCAAGAGATGAAAACCGCCGGTATTTATAAGCGCAAATGCCCGGAGGAGCACGTGGTGGCCTTCAAGGAGTTCAGAGAAGATCCGCAGGCCAACCCACTGAAAACGCCATCGGGCAAGATTGAAATTTATTCCGAACGGCTGGCGGAGATCGCTGCTACCTGGGAGCTCGCACCAGAAGATGTGATCCACCCGTTACCTGTCTATGCCGCCGGGTTCGAAGGTTGGGAAGATCCGCTGAGCAGCCAATATCCGCTACAGCTGTTTGGTTACCACTACAAGGCCAGAACCCACTCCAGCTACGGTAACATTGACGTGTTGCAGCAGGCTTGCCCGCAGGAGGTGTGGATCAACACGCTGGATGCGCAGGCGCGCGGCATCAAGAACGGCGATCGGGTGAAGGTCTTTAACGGCCGGGGCGAAACGCAGATCCAGGCGAAGGTAACGCCACGCATTATGCCCGGCGTCACGGCAATGGGCCAAGGTGCCTGGCTGGCGGCGGATATGTTTGGTGATAAGGTCGATCACGGCGGCAGCGTGAATATTCTGACCCACCATCGCCCTTCCCCGCTGGCCAAGGGCAATCCGCAACACACCAATCTGGTGCAGATTGTGAAGCTGTAGGTGATTTGGGGCTGGCTGAACTCGGCCAACCCCTTCAACACCGTTGTGGCTACATGACGATGCTGTGGCAAGGCTATGCATCGGTCAACCCGGCAGCGCCCCATCTAAGTTATCTAACATTGCGCAGCCATCAGCCACAGGCGGCGCTTATTGACGTAGGAGATTTTGACGATCGGTAACCAATAACCGATATGCATGTCTGCCGGGACAACGGTGGTCTGCGTATTCAACTGCGGCGCGGAGAATTAATGCTGACGGTGGAGGTGAGCGACGGTAGCGACTCGCTACCGTACTGGCATACAACGCAAGGTGCGATATGACTGCGATTTAACCATCAAAACCACGACAAGATTGGCCCCAAACTGATATAGCTAGTATCAACTTGATAATCTTCTGCTTATCAATATGATAAATTATCGTCGCACAGCGTCTTTGCCATACCGACCTTGGTGCGGCCTCCCCCTCTTAGACCACCAAAAACTCTCCCCTTTCGCCATAAACCAGATTCACCTCACAAATCCCACATCCGGCTGATTTCTCAAGCCATTATGGCCTGTAAGTTGCTGCTGTTGGCTATCGCGACTTTTTCTCTCACCGAGGAGAGCAGGATGCCTGTAGGAACCTCGCCCGAACGCGTCGATGCGCAAGCCAAAGTCACCGGCCGGGCACGTTATACCGACGATATGACCATGCCGGGTATGCGTCATGCCAAATATGTTCGTAGCCCGATTGCCCATGGTCTGGTTACGCGTATCGACACCAGCAAAGCCCTGCAACTGCCAGGGGTGGAAGCCATATTCACTTATCAGGATGTGCCGCAGCATGGTTTTCCGACTGCCGGCCACGCCTGGTCGCTGGATGCCAATAAGCGTGACGTAGCGGATAAACAGTTGCTGACCCAGCATGTACGCCATCACGGCGATGGCGTGGCGATCGTTGTCGCCTGCGACGCGTTAACGGCAGAGAAAGCCGCCATGCTGGTTGAAGTGGAATATCAGGAACTGCCAGCGATGACCACAGCAAAAACCGCGCTGGCAGCCGATGCGCCGCTGTTACACGGTGGCAAAAGCAATCTGCTGAAACAGCACCAGCTCAGCGGCGGCGATCCCGTGGCAGCATTGGCTGCATCAGAGATCGTGATCGAAGGCAACTACAGCACGCAGGTAGTGCAACATTGTCATCTGGAAGGGGTGATTTCCTACGCTTACATGGACGAGATGGATCGCATAGTGATCGTCTCCAGCACCCAAATTCCCCATCTGGTACGCCGTGTGGTAGGCCAGGCGCTAGATCGGCCATGGTCGTCCATCCGGGTGATCAAGCCCTATATCGGGGGTGGGTTCGGCAATAAGCAGGACGTCTTGGAAGAGCCGATGGCCGCATTCCTGACCTGGAAACTCGGCGGCGTGCCGGTCAAGGTTGAACTGAGCCGCGAAGAGTGCTTTTTGGCATCTCGTACCCGTCACTCGTTCTCCATCAGCGGTAAGATGGGCATTAACCGCGACGGTATCCTGCAAACCTATAGCCTGGATGTGCTCTCCAATACCGGAGGGTATGCATCTCACGGCCACTCCATTGCCTCCGCCGGGGCCAATAAAATCGCCTATTTGTATCCGCGTATCGCCTTCGGCTACCAAGCCACCACCTTTTATTCCAACCTGCCGAACGCCGGTGCCATGCGCGGCTACGGTGCACCTCAGGTGACCTTTGCCCTGGAATGCATGATTGACGAAGCCGCCGCCCAACTGGGGATGGATCCGCTGGAACTGCGGCTCAAAAACGTCGCCCGCCAAGGAGATCTCAATCCGCTCAATCACAAGGAGATCAAGAGCGCCGGGATTATCGAGTGCCTGCAAAAAGGCCGGGAACTGTTTGAGTGGGATGCCCGTCGTGCCGCCTGCCTGAACCAAAGTGGCCCCATCCGCCGCGGCGTTGGCGTGGCCTGCCTGAGCTATGCGTCCAATACCTATCCAGTTGGCGTCGAGATTGCCAGCGCCCGGCTGTTACTGAACCAGGATGGCACCGTCCATCTGCAAGTCGGCGCGACGGAAATTGGCCAGGGATCGGATACCGTGTTTGCACAAATGGCGGCGCAAACCATCGGCGTGCCCTTCTCTTCCCTCTACGTTATCTCCACCCAAGACACCGATATTACCGCCTACGATCCCGGTGCCTTCGCCTCGCGGCAAAGCTATGTTGCAGCCCCTGCCATCCGCCAGGCCGCTACAGAGTTGCGCGCCAAGATCCTGACCCATGCAGCCTTTATGTGCAGCCAACCCGAATGGGCGTTGGATGTGATCAACGGCGAGGTGGTGCTGAAGGAGATGCCGGAAAAAGTGTTGTGCTCGGTGCAAGAAGTTTCCATGAGCGCCCATTACGATCAGGAGGTCGGTGGGCAGATTATGGCCGAGGTGTCCTGCAAAACCCGCAGCAATCCGCCCGCCTTTGGCTGTACCTTTGTTGACCTCACCGTCGATATTGAGCTGTGTAAGGTCACCATCAACAAGATCATTAACCTGCACGATTCCGGCCAGATCCTTAACCCACTGCTGGCCGAGGGCCAGGTGCATGGCGGCATGGGGATGGGCATCGGCTGGACGCTGTTCGAAGAGATGATCATCGACGAGCAAAGCGGCATCGTGCGCAATAACAATCTGCTGGATTACAAGTTCCCTACCATTCTCGATCTGCCAGAGTTGGACTGTGCGTTTGTCGAAACCTATGAGCCGCAATCTGCCTATGGGCACAAGGCGCTGGGTGAGCCGCCGCTGATCTCTCCCGCCCCGGCGATCCGCAACGCCATCTGGATGGCAACCGGCGTGAAGATAGATGAGTTACCACTAACGCCCAAAACGCTCTATCGCTATTTTTCGCAAGCGGGCCTGATCGAGTAACTGGAGAAAATTATGTACGATATTGCGCACTATTATCGGGCGACCTGCATAGACGATGCCGTGCGGCAATTAGCCGCCGATCCGCAGGCCCGGTTGATTGCTGGCGGTACCGACGTGCTGATCCAGCTCCATCATATGAACGGCAAATATCGCCATCTGGTGGATATTCACGGCCTGAACGAGCTGAACGGTATCGAGCTGCTGCCGGATGGCACGCTGCGCATCGGCAGTGGCACCACCTTTAGCCAGATTATCGATTCACCGTTGGTGCAACGCCATATCCCGATCCTGGCAGAGGCAGCCGCGACAATCGCCGGGCCACAGGTGCGGAATATGGCCACGCTGGGCGGGAATATCTGTAACGGTGCCACCAGTGCCGATTCCGCCTCACCCTGTGTGGTGATGGAAGCCGAGCTGGAAATCGCTACCCCCACAGGGCTACGCCGTACATCGATCCAAGGTTTCCACACCGGTCCAGGCAAAGTCGCGTTAGGGCAAAATGAGGTCGCCGTAGCGTTGCTGTTTAGGCCACAGCACTATCAGCACTTTGGTACCAGCTATTACAAATACGCCATGCGTGGTGCGATGGATATTGCCACCATCGGCTGCGCGGCGGCCTGCAAAATTGAAAATGGCCACTTTAGCGCGGTGAAAATCGCCTTTGGCGTAGCGGCCCCAACACCGATCCGTGCCCCAAATGCCGAGGCCGCAGCTCTGGGTCAGCCATTCAATGCGCAAACGCTCGCCGCCGTGCGTGAGGCGGTCATACGTGACGTGCTGCCACGTTCATCCTGGCGTGCCAGTAAAGAGTTCCGTATGCAAATCATCCGTACGCTGGCAGAGCGCGTGCTGGCCCAGGCGGCCCAACGTGCTGGAGGAGAGTTATCATGTTGATCAATTGCACCATCAATGGCCGCCCCTATCAGTTCGAGGTCGATCCCCGCCTGTCGCTGATGGAGTTACTGCGCCAGCAAGGGCTTAACAGCGTCAAACAAGGGTGCAGCGTGGGCGAGTGTGGTGCCTGTACCGTACTGATCGACGATGTCGCTACGGACACCTGTATTTATCTGGCGCTCTGGGCCGATGGCAAAACCATCCGCACCACCGAGGGCGAGGTGAAACAGGGCAAACTGTCTGCCGTACAGCAGGCTTATGTGAATGTGGGGGCGGTGCAGTGTGGTTTTTGTACGCCGGGACTGGTGATGACCAGTACCTCGATGGTGGAACGTTTTCGCGGCCACCGCCTTACCGAGCAGGAGATCCGCCGCGGCCTGGCTGGGAATTTATGCCGCTGCACCGGCTATACCTCGATCGTCAAGGCAGTGGAGCAGGCGCAGCAGCTGGATGAGGAGATACCGCGTTGAGAAACGCGGGTAAACGCTAGTGGCGGATTTGCGCTAGCTCTTCTTCTGAAAGACCGGTCAGCTGTATGACCATAGCGTGATCGAAGCCCTTAGCCAGCATGGAGAGCGCTATCTTCAAGATGGCTTCTCGCCCTTCCTTTCGCCCTTCCTCAATACCTTTCTCTATACCTTTCTCTATACCTTTATCGAAACCTTTCTGCTCGAGATATTCTGCAATAGTCATCAATTCCTCCTCATGCTGCGGCGCGCGTCTGGCCAATTCACGGAGCAGTCTCTCCGGTTTGGTCGTACTCCCCATCTGCAGCATATAGTTAATCAACGATATCAGTTGTTCTTTAGTAGTGTATCCGGCCAACAATAATGTGACCAGTCGTTCCTGTAGTTCGAACAGATCGCGATGGCGCACATGTTTTTGTAACAGCTCCAGAATGGCCATACGGCGGTGTTGCATGATCTCATCGTCGGGAATGACGGTAACGTCAACTAAAGGAAAATGTCCCGCGTAAAGTTGCCTAGCCAATTCTGGGTCACTGAACTCCTCAAGCCAACTCATCGAATACGGGTAAGGTGTGATCTGCCCGTGGTAAAAGAGCATCGGGATAACTAATGGTAGCCGATCGTGACCCGCCTGAAGATGGCGTTGCATTGCGGCAATGGCATAACGTACCAAACGGAATGCCATATGCTTGTCGGGCGAACTTTGGTGCTCAATCAGAGCATAGACATAGCCGTCATCCTTACCGGTTTTCAGCGAGTAAAGCACATCGGAGTAATAAGCACGCAGGTCGCGCTCGATAAAACTACCTGGCTCTAGCTTTAACGTATTCAGATCGCAACTTTGCCGCAAATCTGGCGGCAAATGCATTTCCAGAAAGTCGCGGGCGGTGGCGGGATGGGTGAGGAACTGCTTAAAAACCGCATCATGTGGAGTGGGGGTAGGCTTTTTCATGTCGGTCATCCTGGACAAAACATGAGCAAAACCTACTACAAGCTGAACGTGGTTAAAATTACCTACGTGCAACCTCTGGAGTCAACTCGCAAAACGAGGTTGAACGCTGATAGTGGGCGCAGCATGCAGCGCCCCTACCTTTAGCATCGAGTGCAAGTTGGTCAGCAATCTGCTCGGTTACCCCATCAAATCGCCCAGCCGCCAGCATAGAATGCCACTAGCGCCACTGCGATTATCACCGTACCAATATTCAGCTTGCGCCACTCGTGAGAGAACACGCGGCCAATCACCAGCGTGCTGAAGCCTAGCATAATGCCGGTGACAATGTTACAGGTCAGCACGATAAATACCGCGCACACCAGGCCAGACATGGCATCGACAAAGTCGTCAAAGTCCAGCTTGGCCACGTTGCTCAGCATCAGCAGGCCCACATACATCAGCGCCGGTGCCGTCGCATAGCCGGGGACCAGATAAGACAGCGGTGACAAGAACAGGATCAGCAAGAACAGTACGCCCACCACCGCCGCCGTCATGCCGGTTTTACCGCCAGCAGCCGTTCCCGCAGCAGACTCGATATACACCGCAGCCGGTGAGGCCCCAACCAACGCAGAGAACATGCTGCTCATGGAGTCGGCGGTTAACGCCCGGCCACCGTTGATAATCTGCCCATCCTTGTCCAGCAGGTTAGCCTGCCCGGCGACCGCCCGGATGGTGCCCGTGGCGTCAAAAACAGCAGTCATTACTAATGCCAATACGCTGGGCAGTATCGCCGGATTCAACGCCCCTTTGATATCCAGGCTGAAAATCAGCGAGCTACCGTCCGGCCCGGAGAGGCTGGGCAACGCAAACAGCCCCTGATATTTCACATTAGGGTCAAAAATTAGACCGATAACGGAAATACCGATGATCACCAATAAGATCCCGCCCGGCACACGTAATTTCTCCAGCCCGAGGATCATCGCCAGGCCGAGCAGCGACATCATCACCGGGAAAGACACAAACGACCCCAGCGCCACCGGCAAACCGTCCAGCGGGTTTTTGATCACCATACCGACACCGTTGGCAGCGATCAGCAGCAGGAACAGGCCGATACCAATCCCGGTGCCATGCGCGATGCCCATCGGTAGGTTACGCAGGATCCATGAGCGCACCCCGGTTACGGAAATGGCGGTGAATATCAGCCCCATCAGGAAGATCGCCCCCAGGGCAACGGGGATGCTGATATGCTGGCCAAGCACCAGGCTGAAAGCGGTAAACGCCGTCAATGAGATGGCGCAGCCAATAGCCATCGGCAAGTTAGCCCACAGGCCCATCACCAGTGACCCCACACCGGCAACCAGGCAAGTGGCGACAAATACCGCAGCAGGAGGGAAACCCGCCTTGCCCAACATGCCGGGCACCACGATCACCGAATAGACCATTGCCAAAAAGGTGGTCAACCCTGCCAATACTTCCTGCCGTACGCTGCTGCCCCGCTCGCTAATCTTGAAATAGCTGTCTAGCGAGCTGGCCGCTTTTCCTGACGTCGCCTGCGATAAATTATTAGACATATCAATGCCCTCTGAAAGTTTACACTCACCTACCCCACGGGCTTGCCGTTACGGCACTCGCTGGGGGTAACGCCAATCCTGGCAAATTGCAGTGCGGTGGTTTTAAGTACGTTCATACACCAGCCGGCCATCGACATAGGTGCGATAGATCGACCGGTCATCCCCTAGCGTCATCATGACAAACAGCTTATCCATCAAGGTTTTTGAGTTGTCGTAGCGCAACTGTTGCAGCGGCGTGGCCGTCGGCTCCAGCACCACAAAGTCTGCCTCTTTCCCCAGGTTGAAGTTACCAATGGTGTCCGCCAGCCCCAGGGCATCGGCCCCGCCCAACGTCGCCAGATAAAACGCCTCATACGCTGAGAGCCGGTAGCCCTGCAGCTGCATGATTTTGTATGCCTCGTTCAACGTTTGCAGCATGTTGAAGGTGGTGCCCGCGCCGATGTCGGTGCCCATCCCCACCCGCACCTTTTTCCGCCAGGCGTTGGGCAAATTAAACAGGCCGCTGCCGAGATACAGGTTGGAGGTCGGGCAAAAGGCGATGGATGATTGGGTTTGGTGCAGACAATCCCACTCGGCGTCTTCCAGATGCACACAGTGGGCAAATACGCTTTTTCTGCCGGTCATGCCGTAGTGATGGTAAACATCGAGATAACTTTTGCGCTCTGGGAACAAGGCTTTCACCCAAGCCACTTCATCCTTGTTTTCCGACAGGTGGGTATGCAGGTAAACATCCGGGTATTCCTGGCGCAGGCGTTGCACCATCTCCAGCTGTTCCGGTGAGGAGGTTGGCGCAAAACGCGGGGTGATGGCGTATAACAGGCGGCCATTGTTATGCCAGCGCTCAATCAGCGCCTTGGTTTGGCTATAGCTGCTTTCTGGAGTATCCAGTAGGTAATCGGGCGCGTTGCGATCCATCATCACCTTACCGGCGATCATCCGCATATTGATATGGCGCGCCGACTCAAACAGCGCCTCTACCGATTCGGGATGCACGGTGCCGAACACCAGCGCGGTGGTGGTGCCATTACGCAGCAGCTGCTTGATGAAAAACGCCGACATCTCGCGGGCGTATTCCAGATCGTTATAGCGCTTCTCCGCCGGGAAGGTGTGCTTGTTCAGCCAGTCCAGCAGTTGTTCGCCATAGGCTCCTACCATTTCACACTGCGGATAGTGAATATGGGTGTCGACAAACCCTGGCACGATCATTTTACCGCTGTAGTCGCGTACCCGGATGCTGTCGGGGATCTGGTGGTGCCCCTCTTCCCAGTCGCCAAACCACTCCACTCGCCCATCACGAATGATCAGTAGTCCGTCTTTAATAAAGCGCAGATGGCCCTCGATTTCTTCCGGATGCTGTACAGTGCGGGTGATATCGAGAAAACTGCCCCGCACGGCCTTGATTGATTGTTCACGCTCCATACTGAAATTCCTTGTCGCCATAAAACGGATATTGCCAGGCGGGCGCCGCATACAGCGCCCCTAAGTAACCTTTGTCAGCAATCTCAATCGGTGTTTTTTTCCGCTGTAACCACCTCGAATTCGGCCTCCTCGGCGTCAGGTTTCTCACGCGGGTTTTGCGGTATCAGCAAATTGAGGAAAATGGCCGTGAGCCCACCGGCGCAGATCGGGTTTTCCACCAGCACATAAATCGACTCGGGCAAAATACGAAACACTTCCGGATCGTAAGAGACGCCAAGGCCCAGCCCCAGCGAGGTGGCAACGATGATGGTTTCGCGACGGTTTAAACCGTCAGAGATAATGATGCGTATCCCGGCGATGGCGATCATCGAGAACATCAGTGTCATGGCGCCCCCCAGCACTGGTGCGGGGATAGTGGTAAAGAAGCGGCCAATGACGGGAAACAGCCCCAGCACCACCAGGATCACGGCGATATATTTGCCGATATGGCGCGAGGCGACGCCGGTCATCTGGATCACGCCGTTATTCTGGGAAAATGTCGTCAGTGGCAACGAGCCCAGCATGGCGGCAATCACCGAGACCAGCCCATCGGCCAGCACTCCACCGCTCAGGCGTGCGGTATATTCATCCCCCTTGATGGGCTGCTCGGACACTATTGCGGTAGCGGTGATACTGCCGACCGCCTCCAACACGCTGAGCAGATAGATGATGCCAGCCACCAGGAAGGCATGCAGATCGAAAGAGAAACCGTATTTAAAGGGAACGGGAACGGTCATTACCGGCAGGTTTTGCATCACCGAAAAATCCACCATGCCCAGGCACAACGCCACGACATAACCGACAATCAAGCCGATGGCGATGCCCCCCATGCGCAATAATGCGTTCTGGCAACAGTTAAACCCGATCACCACCAGCAGCACCAACAGGCCGATACCGATATTTTCGTAGTTGCCAAAGGTGCCGCTGCTTTTCGCTGAATAACCGCCGCCAAAATCGATAATGCCCACCTTGATCAGGCTCAGGCCAATCATCAGCACCACAATGCCGCTCACGGTGGGCGTGATCACCCGTTTCAGATAGGGCAAAATAAACGAGGAGCCCACCACCAGGAATGCACCAACAAAAGAGATGCCCAGCAGCGTGGACATGATCGCTTCCACATGCAGGCCATCGGCTTTCATTGTGCTACCCAAGGCGATCATTACCGTCACAAAGGAAAAGTTGACCGATTGAATGGACAATAATCCGGAGCCTACGCGGCCATAGCGATTCACCTGCAACCAGGTGCCAATCCCTGAGGCTATCATTGCCATCGATACCAGATAGGCCGTGACGTCCGGCGGCAACCCCAGCGCGGTGCCGACGATCAGTGCAGGTGCCACCATCGGCACAAAAATAGCCAGTAAATGGGTGATTGCCCCCACGATGCATTGGTCGAAAGGTGGTTTATCTTCCACCCGATAAATAAGGTCGTTATTTGAAGTAGGCATATCAGACATCTCTTTACTCCATTCCAGTAAATTTGATCATCTGATTCAATAAGCTCCACGCCCTGCACTTTCGCCATGTTGATCCCACGGGCTAGCCTGAGCGATGAGCTCATATATGGCGGCAATAACAGATTAGCCTTTGGCTAATATATTGAATCGTTTATACCCGCCGCCGGTTTAACTCGGCAGGTATAGCGGGATAATGACCGTAATTGGCCACTATCCCGGTACGACTTATTACAGAGTCTACGCTGACAGCTTATTTAACCCCCTCAAAATCTTCTCAGGGGTGAAATGCCATTCGCGCAGCCAAACTCCACAGGCATCGTGGATTGCCATAGCGATGGCCGGGGCCGCGCCATTGACACCAATCTCGGAGATCGACTTGGCCCCATATGGCCCCACCCGATCGTCGCTGGGCACCAGGAACGCCTGGAAATCCAACGGGATATCACCAATCTTCGGTGCGCCATAGCTTTGCAAATCACGAGTGATCGGCGAGCCTTGGCTGTCATAGATAATCTCTTCCGTCATGCTGTGGCCGATGGCGCGCATTGAAGCCCCGTAGATTTGCCCCAGCGCCAGCTCCGGGTTAACTGGGGTGCCGCAATCGAGCAAGGCATAAAACTTGTCCAACCGGATCTCCCCGCTGCGCACATTGACCGCCACTTCGGCAAAGTTGGCGCCAAACGGGAAGGCAAAGTCAGAGGAGATATAGCTGGCGGTGGCCACCAGGGTGCCAAAGCCGGTGCCCGTTTCTGCCTTATGGGCAATCTGGGCGAACGTCACTTCGCCCTGTTTACCGCGCACCACGCCTGGAACCACCAGCGTGACGTCGCTTTCTGGCTCACCCAGCATCTGCGCGCCGTGGAACAGGATTTTTTTCCTGAGATTTTCCGCCGCATTCTTCGCCGCATTGCCGGAGAAGCAGGTGCCGGAAGAGGCGTAGGCCCCTTTATCAAACAGGGCATGATCGGTATCGCCGGAGATCACATGTACCTCGGAGAACGGGCAGCACAGCACTTCCGCCGCCAGTTTGCCCACGACCGTATCCAGCCCGGTACCGATATCTGCCCCGCCGGAATGCACGATAAAGGTGCCGTCCGACTCGAGCTTGATCATGCAGTTGGCCTGATCGATATCCGGAATACCGGATTTTTGCATGATAATGGCCACGCCACGGCCAATCTGCCAGTCTCCCTGACTGATTTTCGGTGAGCTCCACTGGATCAGCTCACGCCCTTTGCGCAAAATCGGCTCCAGCGCACAGCTGGCGGCACTTGGCACCGAAGTCGGCATTTTTCCTTCGCCAATCGCCCCGAGGATTTTCAACTCTTGCCCTTCAACTACCCGATTACGCTCGATGATTTCCAGCGGATCCATCTGCAGTTTTTCCGCCATTTCCGCCAGGATCATGGTCAGGGCGAAGTTGCCTTTTGGCGCACCGTACCCCTGATAAGCCCCGTTTGGGCAGATGTTGCTGTAAAAGGTGGTCACCTGGAAATTGACGTTATCGCAGGGATAGAGCGGCAGCGACAGCGCCGGGCCGTTGCTGGGCACCGTTAGCGCATGGTTGCCATAAGGGCCGGTATTGGCCAGGAAGTTCATATCGATTGCCGTCAGGCGGCCATCTTTTTTCGCACCAATCTTCACCCGCACCTTGGCCACGTGGCGTGAGGTGTTGCTGATGAACTCTTCTTCGCGGGTGTAGTGGAAATAAACCGCACGGCCGGTTACGCAGGTTGCCCAGGCACACACTTCTTCCAACAGGATATCCTGCTTGGAGCCAAAACCGCCGCCGACCCGCTCTTTGATCACGTGCACTTTATGCTGCTTGAGCCCGACGATCCTGGCGACCTGGCGGCGCAGGTGCCAAGGCACCTGGGTTGACGCGTGGATCACCAGCCGATCGCCGTCCATGTAGGTGTAACAGACGTGCATTTCCGCCGGGCACTGCTGCACCTGTTTGGATTCGTAGGTGCGCTCCAGCACCACGTCCGCCTCGGCAAAACCTTGATCCACGTTGCCAATGCGTCCATGTACCGCGGCGGCAATATTGCTGTGGGGTTTGGCACCAATCGGGAAATTGATCGTCACATGCTCGGTGCCACGCTCTGCGCTACCCTGGTTCTGCTCGGCCAGGTCCTCCGGTGCGCCGTGGACGTAAACAATCGGTTCGTCGTGTACCAGCGGTGCCCCTTCCGCCATCGCCTCATCGATCGACATCACCGGTTTAAGCACTTGATATTCGACATCGATCAACGCCAGCGCGGCCAACGCAATCTCTTCGCTCTCGGCCACAACCGCCGCCACCCGGTCACCCACGTGGCGCAGCTTTTGGCCAAACATCCGACGATCTAGAGGTGAAGGTTCTGGCGCGCTCTGCCCACCGGGGGTGTAATAGATATCCGGGCAATTGCGATAGGTGATCACATGCACCACCCCTGGCAACGCTTCGGCTTTGCTGACGTCCAGATGTGTGATCAAGGCATGAGGATGCGGGCTGCGCAGCATCTTGATGATGCAGGCATTGCGGGCCACGCGGTCTTCCACATAACAAGGCTTGGCCTGTACCATTTTCGCCGCGTCCACCTTAGGACACAGCTTACCGACCACGTTCAGATCGCTGCGGAATTCGGGAGCCGCGAGCGACTGGAATTCAGGATCGTTACGGCGAGCCACCGCCAGCGCTACGACCTGATAGAACTGCTGATAACCGGCATCACGGCTGAACAAGCCTGACAGCGCATCGTCTATTTGCGCGCGCGTTGGTTCCTCAATGCGGGCCAACAGATCCGTCAGGATCAGCGCCGCCGCCGCATCGTTATAGCCGGACTGGACGATCCCCACGTCCACCATTGCCTGTTGCACCAGGCTGAGCTGGTTCCAGCTCCCCAGCGCTTCGGCCGTGGTCACCGCGCCATTATCCAACTGGGCGGCGATCAGCAACGAGGCGTTGACCACCACACCGTTGAGCAGGATCGCGTCCGAACCGGCAAAGCCGAAGCCGTCATCGCTATTGCGGACCGAATGCATTCCCAACGTAAACAGCAGTTGCTGGACGTTTTCGCCGGGTTGGCACTGCATCTCCTGCGGGATGCCGTTAAGCGTAAAGCGAATATTCATCATGCTTTCTCCCCTGATGCCTGGCAAGCCGCCAACAGGTCTGCCACCACCACACCGGTGATATAGCGCTTATAGGCGCGGCTGCCACAGATGTCGTCTGGCGGAGATATCATCTGCGCCACTGCCGGCTCCAATGCCGGGCCACTCAGACCACTGTTCTCTGCATCACGCAGGCGGCCAGGAGCCATCACACCGCTCAAGGCGATACGAATCTTCGCCTGCGCATCGCGGGATACCGCCGCAGTCACCACCGGCAACCCCGCCGCTGAACGGGCAATTTTACGGGTAGCGCAGGTACGGTAAGGCTCCGGCAGTATCACCGCCAGCAGTAATTCACTGCCGCCGCACAGCGGATAGTCTTCCAGCGCCGTCGTCTTGCCGCTGCCCACCACCACCTGGGCACTCAATGCCAGCAGCACCGGCAGCAGCACCGAATCTTTCGTTGCCGAAACGACTTCACCACCCAGCGTGGCCTGATTGCGAATATGGCGGGAATAGACAAAACCCAGCGCCTCACGCAGGGCCTGCGGGATAAGCTGGGTATCCATTAAACGCTGTAAGGTAATGGTGGCACCGATATGCAATGCCCCCTGCTGCCAGCTCACCTGATCCAGCCCCAGCTGCGACAGCCCGATGGCAATCTTTTGCCGTGTTTTAGTGGGTGTGGCGTTTAGTTTGCTGCCGCCAGCGAAATAGACGGCATCCTGCTGGAACTGGCGTTTTAGCTCTAGCGCCTGCTGTACCGATCCTGGCCGATAGAATTGCTCAATCATGTTGCACCCTCATCAATGTCAGCCGCCCCGGTGTTCGCAGGGCGGCGACCGGTTTACTTCAAGGTATCCATACGCTGCCACAGCTTGGCCGCTACCTTGCGCGCCTCGGCGTAGATCGGTTCCACATCGAACGGGAACTGGCGATCCTGATAGACCATGCGGCCTTCCACCATCACGCTGTTGACGCTGCCAGCCCCCATGCCGAAGGCCAGGTGCCCGCCGATATTCTGCGCCGCCAGCGGCGTGGGTGACGGGTAGTCGCAGATGGTCAGATCCGCTTTGTAACCGGCGGCCAGGCAGCCGAAGTTGGCGCCAAAGTTGCGCGCCAGCAGTTGATTCCCCTTGGCCAGGAAGCGGGCAAAGCTATCCGGCCACAACGGCCCGCCCGCATCACGGTGTTTAAAGAAGGCAAACTTCAGCTCTTCAAACATGTCTGAGCCGATGCCGTCGGTGCCGAGCGCCAGGTTGCGGTACTGCGCCAGCTGATGGTTATAGCCCACGTGGTTGTTCATATTGGAGCGGGCGTTGTGCACCAGGAAGGCATCCTGCTGGTTGATCAGTTCGATGTCCGCTGCAGACAGATACAGACCGTGGGCGACCAACGTTTTTGACCCGATCAGGTCGTATTGCGCCAGGCGCTCGATCAGATCCTTGCCATATTTGTCGTGGCTATGGGATACGTCATAGCTGTCCTCGGCGGCGTGGATATGCAGACCACGGCCGGTACTTTTAACCGCCGCTTGCAGCATCTCCAACCCGGCATCAGAAACCGTGAACGGTGCGTGAGCGCCAATATGCGCCTCCACCAGGTAAGGCTCCTTACCGGCTTTTTTGGCGACGTCGATCAACTGGGCAAAAGCAATATTCTCCTCCACGCCAGCCCGCAGTTCGCGCTCCCCGCCGTTGCGATCGGTGGTTTCAAAACAGGTCATGCCGCGCAGCCCGGTCTCGATAAAGCCTGCGCGCAGGGTTTTCAGCGAACCGGCGATAAAGTTGGGCGAGGCGTGGTGATCGATCACCGCCGTACAGCCGCTCTTGATGGCTTCCAACGAGCAGATCAGACCGCTGTAATACAGCGATTCCTCATCCAGCGCCCGATCCAACCGCCACCACAGGTTCTTCAGCGTGGAGATAAAGTCCGGGCTGGGCGCGATGTTGGCCATAATCCCGCGTGATAACCCGGAGTAGAAATGGTTGTGGGCGCACACAATCCCTGGCATCACCCATTTGCCGTGCATATTGCGCACTTCCGCCTGGGGATATTTGGCCGCCAACCCTTGCCCCACCTCTTTGATCAACGCCCCTTCAATGGCGATATCGATACCGTACTGTACGCTGGCGGGGTCGAGCTGCACGCCGGTTGCATTGGTTAATATCAGCATGACTACACCTCCACCTGGCCAAGGAGATAATGATGATGAGTGTGCACATGGCTGATAATGCGGCACATCTCCTCCAGTTCCGGCGGCACTTGCTCAAGCTGGCCGTCGCTATCGATCTGCAGTTGGTAAAGCTTGCCGTCCTGCCGTACGCTGACCTGCGCCCCATCCACCAGGAACCCTGGATTGGTGCTGTTGGCAAAGTCCTGCGGCAGGCTGTAGATCGTTACTTTGTCTTGGTATGGCTTACCCTGCCACGGGCAGAACTGGGCGCAGTTGCCGCATTCATTGCAGTAGGCGTCCAGATGCAGGGTCTGGAAACGATCCTGGAAGCCCGGTATGGCAATCGACACGTTGGCGCGGTTCGGGCAAACGTCGACGCATTTGCTGCACACGTAGTTACATTCCAGGCAGCGCTGGGCCTCTTGGGCCACGAAGGCCTCGCGCTCGGTTTTATCCACCAGCGCTACCGAAATAGCGCCTTTGCGGCGATAGATTTCCGCCGGGTCGACGTTCGACCAGTATTTGTCGGCGTGATGGGTTTTGACGTTCTCCCGCGCCAGCACCGTTTCAGCGGCGTTGCGGGCGCTACCGATGGCAGCAACAATGGATGACGGGCCACGCTGCACGTCGCCGATCAAGAAGACGTTCGGCCGGGTAGTTTCGCCGGTGGCGGTGTTGACCTGCGGATAGCCTGCGTCATCCAGCGGTACGCCCAGCTTATGCAGCACTTCCTCGTCAGCCTGTTCGCCAATGGCGGTGATCAAGGTATCCATTTGCAGCGTCAGGGTCTGTTCGGTGGCGACCGGGCGGCGGCGCCCCTTCTCGTCCGGCTCTCCCAGCGCCATCACTCTGGCCGTCAAGGTACCGTTGGCATCAAAGTGTTCCGGGTTGGTGAGGAACATAAACTGCACGTTGTCCTCTACCGCCTCCTGATACTCTTCACGGTAGGCTGGCATCTCATTGAGCGTGCGGCGGTACAGCACGGTGACGTCCTGCACGCCAGGCACCTTCAACGCGGCCCTGGCACAGTCCATTGCCGTGTTACCGGCACCGACCACGGCCACGTGTTTACCCAGGTTCATCGGCTTACCGAGGTTGAAATCGCGCAGGAACGGCAAGGATTTGTGGACGTTGCGGTTGTTGCCCGCCAGCTTCACGCCGCTGTTTTTATCGGTGCCGATACCGATAAACACGTAATCAAAGCCCTGCTGTTGCAACTTGTCGACGGTCAGATCGGGATCGCAGCCATAAACCATCTTCACGCCGTGTGCGGCCACGAAGTCGATATCGTGCTCGATAAGCTCCGCCGGGATGCGGAACTGTGGAATGATGTTTTTCACCACCCCACCCGCGTTGGCCTCACGCTCAAACAGCGTAACCTGATACCCGGCCCGCGCCAGGAAGTACCCTGCTGACAAGCCCGCCGGGCCAGCCCCCAAAATGGCAACTGGGCGTTTGCTGCCAGAGCCAGCCGGTTTATGCCAGCGGCGTTGATACTCATCCCAGCCCTTCTCCAACGCCACCTTTTTCAGTTCGCGGATGTTCAGCGCGCTGTCGTAATCAAGACGGGTGCAGTTGTATTGGCACTGGTGATCGCAAATATGCCCGGTAATAGCTGGCAAGGCGTTACGTTGATAAATCAGCTCCAGCGCATCGGCATAGCGTTGCTCACCCAGCAGCCGGATATATTCCGGGATATCCTGTTTGATGGCGCAGGCGGTGACGCAAGGAGCCACATAGCAGTCAATCATCGGTAATGGGCCACCCGCGTCGATGCGATCCGTTGATTTCCAGTGTTTCTGGGTGTACTCCATGCTGACGGCCTTGTCTGCCAGCGCTTGCAGCTTATCGACATCGATGCGCGTCATCTGCCAGCTATCGGAAGCGTCCAGCTCTTGCATGCACTCCGTCAGGCGTAAATAGCCACCGGGCTTGAGCAGGTCGGTGGCCATGGTGATTGGCCGGATGCCGGTGTCAAAAATCTCGCGGACGTTAAACTTGCTTGCTCCGCCGGAATAGGAAATCGGCAGCTCCCCGTTGAACTCGCGGGAGAGAACCGCCGCCACGTTGATGGAAAGCGGGAACAGCGCGCGCCCGGACATATACATCTCTTCGCCCGGCAAGGCGCCTTTATGGTTGATCGCCCCCAGGGTATTGGTCAGTTTGACCCCGAAACCCAACTTCTGCTGTTTCCCCAGGGCGGTCAGGCGGTGCAACATCGCGATCGCCTGCTCCAGTTTGAGATCGTGCTCGAAAGATTCCTCTTTCAGCCCGACATAATCAAACCCGCAGCTATCCAGAATGGCACGCACGCGCGGATAACCCAGCAGCGTCGGGTTTAATTTGACAAAGGTATTGAGCCGTTTCTCTGCTAGCATATAGCGGCAGATGGCTTCAATTTCATCTGGCGGACAACCATGCATGGTCGAAAGGGTAATACCGCTGACCAGTTGCGCTGGAATATGCTCTGGCAACTGTGCCAATGCCCCGCGTTGGGCGGATAAGGCGAACTGGCTAATAAAGCCCTCGTCCTTAACCCATGCGGCAAGAATATGTTGATACTCGGCATATTTCGGGTGCTGTGCGGAGTCCATCATGTTATGGATAAAGTCCTGCATCGGCGGCTGTTTAATCCCGTCGAGGTTATAACCCACGCTCATATTGAAAATGAAGGATTTACTTTCCCCCTTGGCCCGTGGATCAAACATTTCTTCCAGCAGGTGCAGGGCAAACCAGGCTTTTAAATATTCATCATAGGCTTTGAGCAGCGTGAACTCGGTTGACCATTCGGTGTTGAAGCATTCGTCTTCGGCATCGATACAGGGCTTTTCCAGCTCCAACCTATCGAGGATCTGCACGGTTTTCAATTCGATAAAGCGTCCGCCGGTCAACCAGGAAACGATGATATTCTGCGCCAACTGAGTATGCGGGCCTGCGGCCGGGCCAAGTGGCGTTTCACAACTTTCATTGAAGACGTTAATCCGCCGATCGTCATGTTTGCGATAAAACTGCTTTTCTGGAATACCAAAAATAGACCGGCTCTCATGATATTCATCAAAAATCCGGGTTAACAGCGCCTTGAACGGAACGGGACGCATTAAATCTCCCATAGCTTTATCTCCTTGCGGCGAAATGCCTGAATGATGAGTCTGTAAAAACCTGAGGACGGTTTTCCACAGCGGATAGGCATAACGCAGCAACAATCAGGCCAAATCTCCCTACGGGGTTGGGCAGCAGTTAAATTCGTGAGGTAGTTCTAATTGTTAATTTTATTTGTGAACGGGCTCACTATCGCAACTGAGAATAACAATCAGTGCAGGTAGTCGCTTAATCATCACGGCTACGCTAATAGAATCAATTATCAAAAAAACATCGCCAGCTATCACTTTGATACGGCCAAATAGCACTTCGCTTAAAAACGAGACCGCAATCGATAAAGTATGAATGTTTGCCAAATATCGATTACATCAATGTTGTTTGCGATTAAATCGGCACTCTATCCTGAAAAAACTGCATATTGGTTATCGGTTAAATCACCGTTATTTACCCCGTTTTCTGACTCACAAAACAGGCTATTTATGACGCCCAGCTTCAGAGAATTATTCAGTGAGGAATATCACCGCCTCGATCGGGGCCAGCCGCTGCTGATCGCCCTGATTGGCGCCGGGGGGAAAACCAGTACCCTGCACTGGCTGGCGCAGGCCTTTTATCACCAGGGCAAACGCGTGCTGTTTACTACCACCACCAAGATGTACTTGCCCACCGCTGCCGACTACCACCACCTGTTGATAGGCCAACCGCCCACCACCAGCAGCACCCCGGCCATTACCGCCTGCTTCAGTCATTATCAGCCGCAGGGTAACAAGGTTATCGGGTTAACCCCCGAGCAAATCGATGCAATCAAACAGCGTGGTGCTTTCGACGTGATCCTGGTCGAAGCGGACGGCTCCCGAGGGTTACCCCTGAAAGCCCCGGCAAGGCATGAACCTTGCATCCCCTCCCGCAGTGATTGTGTTATCGCGCTAACCGGAGGCCAGGTGATCGATCGTCCCGCAGACCCACAGCAAATTCACCGTTGGGCGATTTTCTCCGCGCTGACGGGGGTCGAGGCCGGTGAAATACTGGATCACCGGGTATTCGACACTCTGATCTCGCACCCTGAAGGGATGTTCAAAGGTACGCCCTCTCAGGCGCGGCGGGTCTGGCTGATCAATCAGGTTTCTCATTGTGATAATCAACTGGCAGCCAGGTGGCAAACCCTGCTGCGGCCAGAGCTGACGCTCAGCGCCATCTGGTTTGGCGCAGTGCAGGAGACCCCGGCGATCCGCCACCTGATACGGCGCTTAACACGATAATATTTCTGAGGTTATTGACGAGGTCATCATGAATATCTTCGCCGAAGCTGCACGTTTAGAAGAGCAAAACCAGCCCTTTGCGCTCGCCCAGATTATCGAAAGCCGTGGATCTACACCGCGCCATTCAGGGCAGATGCTGGTGATGGCCGACGGTGGCTGTATTGGCACCATCGGTGGCGGCATGATCGAACGCCTGGTGATTGAACAGGCAATTGCCGCCATTACGGAGCGCAAGGCCAGGGTGTTTCATGGCCGTATGGCACGCACCGGGCAGGATGCAGTAGGCTCGGACTGTGGAGGCGCGATGTCGGTATATATCGACGTGCATGGTCTACGCCCGCGCCTGATATTGATCGGGGCCGGGCACGTCAACCGCGCCATCGCCAGCACCGCAAAGCCGTTGGGCTTTGATATTCACGTTGCCGATATCTACCCGACCAGCCTCGACCCGGCGCTATTTCCGATGGGCACTACCCTAGTTCATGGCGAGACCTTCTCAGAGGCCATCGACAAGATGAATATTGATCCGGCCAACTTTGTGATCATCGCCACCAACAATCAGGATTGCGAGGCACTCAACGTGCTGATCGAGCAGCCGTTGCGCTATCTGGGATTGCTGGCCAGCCGCCGCAAGGTGCAAACCTTTACCCAACAATTGCGCCAGCGCGGCGTAGATGATGAGAAGCTTGCCAAACTCCATGCCCCGGTCGGCTACAACATCGGCGCAGAAACGCCGGAAGAAATCGCCATTAGCGTGCTGGCTGAACTGCTGCAAGTGCGCAACCAATTTGCTGGCGGGCTGATGAAAAATGACATCCGCTTAACGCGCGACAAACTGGTGGTGATCCGTGGCGCAGGTGATATCGCCACCGGCGTGGCGCTGCGGCTGTATCATGCCGGTTTTCAGGTCATCATGCTGGACATTGCCCAACCGACCGCCATTCGCCGGACGGTGGCATTTGCTCAGGCGATGTTTGACGGCAAAACCTGCGTGGAGGGGGTTACCGCCAGCCTGGCCAACGACGTCAACGAAGCTTTCGACATCATCAACCGTGGCGAGATCCCGCTGCTGGTTGATCCAGAGACCCGCAGCCTGGAGCAGCTCAAACCCCGTTTTCTGGTGGATGCCATCCTGGCCAAGCAAAACCTGGGGACCCATCGCAATATGGCCCCGATTACCGTGGCTCTTGGCCCTGGCTTCAACGCCGGGCAGGATTGCGACGCGGTGATCGAAACTAATCGCGGCCATGCGCTGGGCCGGGTGATTTATCAAGGTTACACCCATCCCAATACCGGTATTCCCGGCAATATCGCTGGCCACACCACCCGTCGGGTGATCCGTGCACCCGCCGATGGCATTATGCAATGTCGCGTCGCTTTGGGGGATTTGGTGCAGGAGGGGGATGTGGTGGCCCACTGCGGCGAGGTGCCGGTGATTGCGCCGCTTTCCGGTATGGTGCGCGGTTTGCTGCATGATGGGCTGGAGGTCAAAACCGGCACTAAAATCGGTGATATCGATCCGCGCGGTACGCTGGCAGATTACACCACAGTGTCAGATAAGGCGCGGGCCGTCGCCGGGGCGGTGCTTGAAGCCATGATGAAACTTGGGCGCAGATAGAGACTGCTGACTCACAAGGGGCGCGAATGAGCGCAGCATCCAGCGCCCCTACAAGTGAGCCTGGTGTCTGTGATTAATGGCTAATCACCGTGCCGGTTTTGCCTTCAATGCCCTGCTGAGCCTTGCTCAATACCGTGATCAACGCCTGACGCCCTGGCTTGGATTCGGCAAACGCCACCGCCGCTTCTACCTTCGGCAGCATTGAGCCTTTGGCAAAGTGCCCTTCTTCGATAAAGCGCTGGGCATCGGCAATGCTCAACTGCTCCAGCCATTGCTCATTCGGTTTGCCAAAGTTGATCGCCACCTTTTCTACCGCGGTGAGGATGATCAGCATATCGGCATCGATCATCTCTGCCAGTTTGGCACTGGCCCAGTCTTTGTCGATCACCGCGCTGGCTCCCCGCAGATGGTTACCTTCGCGGATCACCGGAATACCCCCGCCTCCCGCGGTGATCACCACCTGCCCGGCCTCCATCATGGCGCGTACCGTTTCTTTCTCGACGATGTCGATCGGCTTGGGCGAGGCAACGACCCGGCGGTAGCCACGGCCCGCATCCTCTACCATGTTGTAACCGTTCTTGGTCAGTTGGCTGGCTTCGGCCTTGGTAAAGAACGAACCAATCGGCTTGGTGGGATTGAGAAACGCCGGATCGCTGCCGTTAACGATCACCTGGGTGATCAAAGTGGCAACCGGTTTAACGATATTACGATCGAGCAACTCTTCACGCAGGGCGTTTTGCAGATCGTAACCTATATACCCCTGGCTCAACGCGACGCACACCGACATCGGCAGCATCGGCGTATGGGCTTCACTTTTTGCCGCCGCCTCAAACGCCAGGTTGATCATGCCCACCTGCGGGCCATTGCCGTGGGTGACCACTACCTGGTGGCCGTGCTCGATTAAATCGACAATCGCCCGCGCGGTGGTTTTGACCGCCTGCATCTGTTCCGCCAGGCCCTCACCCAATGCGTTACCGCCCAATGCCAGCACTATTTTCTTGTTCATGTTGATCCTTGTTGTTTAGTGAGGTGTTACCCCATTTTTGCCGCGATCTGGGCATTGAAAGGCCGACGACGCAAGAACTGCCCGTACCCTTGCCGCCCGGTAAATTCGCCATTACGCGCTACGACCTCGCCCCGGCACATCGTCAGCACCGGCACGCCCTGGCACTGAAAACCTTCATAAGGGGAATAATCCGCCTTGTCATGAAGCCGATCATGGCTGATAGCCGTGGATTGGCGCGGATCAAAGATCACCACGTCGGCATCTGCACCGGAGTTTAGATTGCCTTTACGCGGCCACAGGCCGAACAACCGCGCCGGGTTGCTGCTAGTGAGCGCCACAAAGCGTGAAGGGGAAATCCGCCCGCTCATCACTCCGTGAGAGAACAGCAGCATCATGCGATTCTCGACCCCAGGCAGGCCGTTCGGGCAGCGGGTAAAGTCCCCTGCCGCCATTGCCTGCCGTTGGTGGTAAGGGAATGTGCAGTGATCGGTAGCGACGGTATCGATCGAACCGTCGGCAATGCCCACCCATAGGCGATCCAATTCCCGTTGGTCACGCAGCGGCGGGCTGAGGATGTATTTCGCCCCATCTTCACGCAGGTAACATTGTTCGTTGAGCAGCAGATACTGCGGGCAGGTTTCTACCCACACCGGTTGGCGCTGTTGGCGTGCCAGACGCAAATAATCCAGCCCCAGCCCATTGGATAAATGGACGATGTACAGCGGCGCGTTGTCTGCCAGATGGGCCAGATTGATCATCCGGCCAATTGCTTCAGCCTCACATTCCAACGGGCGGCTTAATGCGTGATGGATCGGCGCTGTTTTACCAGCGGCCACCAGCGCAGCACGGCGCAGAGCAATCGCGGCATCGTTTTCTGGGTGGACGGTAGTCAATGCCCCAGCCTGCCGCAACTGCCTCAAGGCTCGCAGCACGTCGGTATCATTGATCTTGTAGAGATAGGTCAGATACAGCTTAAAGCTGCTGATCCCTTCGTCATGCACCATGCTGGCCATCTCTTCGAGAATACCGTCGTCAATATGTTGGATCACGCCGTGAAAGCCGTAGTCAATCGCCGCATTGCCGGCCGCATACTTGTGGTAGACGTTGAGCTGATGATGGAGATTGCAGCCCGCCGGGCCAAATCCCATATGATCGATAATGGTGGTGGTACCGCCGCAGGCCGCCGCGCGAGTGCCGCTGAAAAAATCGTCACAGCTACGGGCGATGCCGACATCGATATTGAAGTGGGTATGGACATCAATGCCGCCGGGCATGACATAACAGCCGGAAGCATCAATCACCTCACAATGGCTATCAACTTCGATCGTTGTGTCGCGCTGGCAGATCACCCCGTTTTCAATCAACAAATCCTGAGGGTACTGTCCGTCGCTATCAACCAGAATGCCGTTCTTAATCAACTGCTTCATTGCTAGGCACTCCATAAAAAAAGCCGGCGGAGGGGGCCGGGTATTTAACCGTGTGATGCTTGCTGGATAAGGTGCTATTTGGGCTTCTCACCCTCTCCCGCTGGGAGAGGGTGAGGGGTCGCTTATTTCTGCAACTCTTCCAGATAAGCCAAAGGCACCGCAGCATACATAGCCGCGCAGGTCACCAGATGGTCTTTCCAGGTTTTCTCGTTCGGCGCGTGGGCTTCAGGCTCCTTGCCCGGACCGAAACCGATCACCGGAATACCGTGGCGCCCCATGATGGAAACCCCGTTGGTTGAGAAGGTCCACTTATCCACCACCGGCTGCTTCTTGAACAGGCCCTGATAGGCCTTGCTCAGGGTTTTCACCGTGATGTGATCTTCTTCGACCTTCCAGGTTGGGAAGTAGCATTCGGTTGGGTACACCAGACCGGTGTAGGACGGACGGCTATAGTCATACATCGACACGACTGCCTTGGCCGCCTGTACCGCTGGTAACGCACGGATCTCGTCCAACGCCCCTTCCCAGGTTTCGCCCCAGGTCAGGCGGCGGTCGATGGATACCGCACAGCTGTCTGCTACCGCACAGCGGCTAGGTGAGGTGAAGAAAATCTCTGAAACGGTGAGCGTGCCTTTACCCAGGAAATCGTCATTGCCCAAGTTGCCGGACAGCTGTTGCAATTCGTTGAGGATTGGGCCCATTTTGAAAATGGCGTTGTCACCACGCTCCGGCGCCGAGCCGTGGCAGCTGATGCCTTGCACATCCACACGGATTTCCATACGGCCACGCTGGCCGCGGTAGATCTGACAGTCGGTCGGTTCGGTGCTGATCACAAACTCTGGGCGGATGTTGGATTGCTCAATAATGTACTGCCAGCACAGGCCATCGCAGTCTTCTTCCTGCACGGTGCCGGTCACCAGCAGCGTATACTGATCTTCCAGCTCCAGATCCTTGATGATTTTGCCCGCGTAGACCATGGAAGCCATGCCGCCTTCCTGATCCGATGCGCCACGGCCACCGATGATCTCGTCGTTTTCCATGCCCTGATACGGGTCAAAGGTCCAGTTCTTGATGTTGCCAATGCCGACGGTATCAATATGCGCGTCCATCGCAATCAGGTGTGGGCCGTTGCCGATATAGCCCAGGATGTTGCCCATCGGGTCAATCTCGACCTTGTCGAACCCGACCTTCTCCATCTCTTTCTTGATACACAGCACCACCAGCTTCTCGTCACAGCTTTCACTCGGGATGGCGATCATGTCCCGCAGGAAGCGCGTCATCTCATCTTTGTATTGGTAGGCTTTCTCTAATACCAATTCGAAAGGAATTTGCTTTGCCATTGTGTTCTTTCTCCAATTTTTTATAACCCCTCGCTGCTGCGAGAGGTTGAGTAATCTGACGGCGGTGGTTAAACCGGAAGCTTCCCTTCCCACACCACTTCGCGATAGTGCTTCACGTCGGTATCGCCTTCGGAGCTGATTAACAGCACTACCGACTGGCTATTCAGACCGAGTTTTTGCATCAGCTGCGCACGTTGCGGGCTGTGATGTACCGCAGCCAACACGCCCAACCCGACGGCACCGGACTCGCCAGAGATAATGCGCGGGTCGTTACCCAACGGATTACCCAACACCCGCATCCCTAACGCCGCCACGCTGTCCTGGCAGGAAATAAATTGCGTGGCGCAGTTACGCAGCAACGGCCATCCCAAGGGGTTAGGTTCACCACAGGCCAGACCGGCCATGATGGTGGCCATATCGCCGCCCACATTGACGATTTCCCCTTTTACCCCGGAGCGATAAACGCAGTCGGCCAGCTCGGGTTCGACAATCACCGAATGCAGATTATCCGCGCCAAACACGTCCACCAGATAGCCCAGCACGCCCGCGGCCATCGCGCCGACACCGGCCTGTAACAGCACATGGGTTGGCCGCTCGATCTGCATCTGCCGCATCTGTTCGGCCGCTTCGTCTGCCAGCGTGGCGTAACCCTGCATGATCCAGGTTGGGATCTTGGTGTAGCCTTCCCAGGCGGTGTCCTGCACCACTTGCCAGCCACGTTCCTGGGCCGTTTTCATGGTCAGGCGCACGGTATCGTCGTAGTTCATATCGGTGACGATGCACTCGGCACCCAGGTTGAGAATGTGATCCACCCTCTCCTGCGCCGAGCCTTTAGGCATATACACCACCGCATGCTGGCCTAGCTGTTGCGCCGCCCAGGCAACCCCCCTGCCATGGTTGCCGTCGGTGGTGGTGGCGAAGGTCATCTTCTCGGTCGCCATGGCTTTGAACTTTTCAAAAGAAAACGCATTGATATCAATCTGGTACTTTTCACACAGCAGTTGGGCAATGGCGTACGCACCGCCGAGCATCTTGAAGGCGTTTAAACCAAAGCGTTTGGATTCGTCTTTGACCAGGATTTTCCGCACGCCAAACAGCTGCGCGAGATCGTCCAACGCGCATAACGGCGTTGGCTGATAACCCGCGATCTTTTTATGAAACTCGCGCGCTTTCTGCGCTTGCGCCTTAGAGAACAGAGGGGAGGTTTCGCCGTTAAAATAACGGTTATCCTCTATCGCCACTTTCAATGAAAAAACCGACATAACCGCTACCTCTTCTGGTCGCATTAACTTTCACCGCGCAGGGACACCGCCCGGTATCCCTGACCAGGTAAATTTATTTAATGCGTTTTTCTGCTTCTTTCAGTAATTGATCCAACACCAGACCTGGGTTGGAGAATTTGCGCGCCATGATCATCGCCGCGATGATATAAGGCTTCCAGCTGGCTTCCTTATAGGTGGCAATACGGTACTTCTCGAATACGCTGGCACAGACTTCCCCTTCACTGCAGGAGACGTCGGTGATGTCCGCTGGCAGACAGTGCATATAGAGCGCTTCGCCGCCTTTGGTCAGCTTCATCATCTCTTCGGTGCAGTGCCAGTTTTTGTAGTAGGCGTTTTGCGCCAGGCACTGTTGCTCCAGCGCCTTGAGGCCCGCGTGATCGTTGGCACGCAACAGATCGGTACGCTGCTCCATGACCTTGTATGGCGCCCAGGATTTCGGATAAACGATGTCCGCGCCCTGGAAGGCTTCGGCCATTGAGGTCACCTGCT
Source organism: Serratia sp. JSRIV006 (assembly GCF_019968685.1). Lineage (NCBI taxonomy): Bacteria > Pseudomonadati > Pseudomonadota > Gammaproteobacteria > Enterobacterales > Yersiniaceae > Serratia > Serratia sp. JSRIV006. The sequence goes on along the minus strand of NZ_CP074137.1, from coordinate 2,279,354 downwards.
GGAAGCTGCCACCGGATGCGGCGGCGTTGTTCTTCGCCACTTCGATCACGTCCGGGATCAGGTCGTAACCTTCCGGATGAGCCAGCGTCACCTTCATGCCAAAGCGGGTCATCAGGCCAATGATGCCCTGCGGCACCGACAGCGGCTTGCCATAGCTGGGTGAATAGGCCCAGGTCATGGCGATCTTCTTGCCTTTCAGGTTTTCCAGGCTGCCGAAGTGCTCCTGCAACCAGGCCAGATCCGCCATGGCCTGGGTGGGGTGATCGATATCGCACTGCAAGTTGACCAGTGCCGGGCGCTGTGGCAGCACGCCCTTCTCAAATCCTTCATCCAGCGCGGCCCCCACCTCACGCATGTAGGCGTTGCCTGCCCCCAGATACATGTCGTCACGGATACCGATGGCATCCGCGCAGAAGGAGATCATGTTGGCCGTTTCACGCACCGTTTCCCCGTGGGCGATCTGCGATTTACCTTCATCCAGATCTTGCTGCGCCAACCCCAGCAGGTTGAGCGCCGAGGCATAAGAAAAACGGGTACGCGTGGAGTTATCACGGAAGATGGAGATGCCTAAGCCACTGTTGAAAATCTTGGTGGCAATGTTTTCTGAGCGCATGGTTTTCAGCGATTCCGCCAGCTTGAGCACCAGTTCCAGCTCGTCACGGCTCTGTTCCCACGTCAGTAAAAAGTCCTTTTGATATAAATTGGACTTTAACGCGCTTATTTCCTTAATTAACTGGTTAACTGTTCTCATCTTTGCCCCTAAATAGAGAGTGTGGTGGTGATCCGTTAAAACAAGTGCCTAACCTCGGAATAACCAATACGCTTTTTCAGCGTCTGGCTACAGGACAATCAATAAGCGTGCCAACAAGGGGAAAGTTAAGCTGCGTAACATAAAACTGCGGAGTATTATGATGGCGATCACATAAAACGGGACTTTCGGGGCGGTTAACGTGAAATTTACAGTCAGGGTGTTACTGGCAAGAGATAATTCCCTACGGCGTAAATCTGCAATTTATAATTATCAGCCTTTCTCGCAACCCAAAATGATAGCAATTAGCGCGCAGTATCATTTTGATAATAAAATGTGATGCTAACAGCAGAATCTCTATTCTCTGTGGGATTAGCTTGATGGCTATCAAATTATAGCTGACCGTAGTGTATTATCGTTTCTTTTTCAATGACGATAACGGGAGACGCGTGATGATAGCACCGGCCACTGCCCAGTCGGCTCTTATGCAGATCCAACCGACAATTTTGCGCTTTACCAAGATGCTCTCCAGCGTGTTGCTGCTGGAGGTAGAGATTGTCGATGCCAACCTGGTACGCGTGGCAGGCACTGGCCCGTATGGCAAACAATTTGGCATCAAGCTCGGCAGCAATTCCTGGTTGTTGAAATATGTGCTTGATACCAAAAACGAAAAAATAGTCACCCACTCCCGTTACGACCCGGTGTGCGAAGGCTGCACCAGCAAAGATGAGTGCCAGGAAAAAGCCTTTCTCGGCATTCCTATCCTGTTCCAGGATGCCTGCATCGGCGTGATCAGCCTGGTGGCCTTCACCCTCGAACAGCAGCAAAGGTTACGGGATAACCTGCAAGAGTTCTCGGGCTACGTGCGCAATATTTCCAACGTTTTCGTTTCCAACTTATTGGAGACGCAAGGCGGCAGCGGTGGCTTAAATAAAGTGCTTTTCAGCCTGATTGAAAATATGGATCAGGGGGTGTTAATACTCAATGAAAAGAGCCAGGTGAAGTTCGCCAATATGATGGCCTTAAAACAGCTCAATATGCCGCAGGAAAATATTATCGGCAAAACCTTTACTATTCGCGCCCTCACCTTCCAGCAAAATTACACCAGCGGACATCTGCAACATATTCTCTCCTTCGACGATAACCAGGAGATTATGATTGGCCAGCTGCATCAGGTTCAGGATCATCAATTATTTTTAATGGCTTTTCATCAGTCACACTCCTCATTTGACGAAACGCTGAACCTGCAAGACCCGCGTATTGAGCAACTGGCGGGGGAAAGCAAACCGATGCGTCTGCTGAAGAGCTTAATCACCCGTATTGCCCCCAGCCCCTCCAGCGTATTGGTAGTTGGCGAAAGCGGCACCGGCAAAGAGGTGGTGGCGCGGGCGATCCACCGGCTGAGCAACCGCAGCGATAAACCCTTTATCGCCATTAACTGCGCCGCCATTCCGGATCAGCTGTTGGAGAGTGAACTGTTCGGTTACCTGAAGGGGGCATTTACCGGCGCTTCGGCTAATGGCAAGGTGGGGCTGATCCAGGCGGCCAATCAGGGGACGTTATTCCTGGATGAGATCGGTGATATGCCGTTAATGTTACAGGCCAAGCTGCTGCGCACGGTGGAATCCCGTGAAGTGTTACCGATCGGCTCCAGCAAGCCGATCCCGGTCGATATCCGCATTATCTCCGCCACCAACCAGAATCTGGAACAGTACATTGCCGAAGGCAAGTTCCGTGAAGACCTTTATTACCGCCTGAACGTTATCCCCATCACCCTGCCACCGCTGCGTGAGCGCGAAGGCGATATCGAACTGCTGGTGCACTATTTCCTCAGTTTGCACACCAAGCGGATCGGCATTATCTACCCCGGCATCTCGGCAGAGGTACTCGAGCTGCTACGCCGACACCGCTGGCCAGGCAACGTGCGTGAACTGAGTAATTTGATGGAATATCTGGTTAACGTAGTGCCGAGCGGTGAGATCATTGATACCTATCTGCTGCCGCCCAATCTGACCCGTGGGCAACATCTGGAGGCTCGCGCCAGCGTATCTACGTATAAGGCCACAGAGAATTGCGAAAACCACGATATGGCGGGTTTGGAAAGTATGGAGAAACTGATGATTGAGGAGGCACTGAGCCAACATGCTAACAAGAAGGTGGTGGCAGAGAAGCTGGGGATTGGCATCGCGACGCTGTATCGCAAGATAAAGAAGTATGAGCTGTCTTCTCATTGAGGGGGTGATTAATTGTGTGCCGGGCTGGCGCGTTTAGCTGGCTAGCCCAAGACTGTCCTTGTTCCTGCTATCAATATCTCTTTTCAAGGCGTATAGCGCTCTTATCTCAATCTGCGAAATGCATCGCATTATTCTTGCTTCAAAGAACCTCAATTTACATATGAAAACAACTGGACCCAATAAAACCACATATTGTAGTATTTACATCATATCGTAGTAAAATGTTCGGTATGTTATGGTTGTCTTGTGACATTCAGGAACCAAGGCAACTATGGCGATCAGTAGCGAAGAACGTGATTTTTTCATTGCGTTGGGCAAACGCATTACCAGCCTGCGCAAAGAACGTACCATTACTCAGACCGAATTGGCTGAGCAGTTGGGCGTTTCCCAACAGACAGTGCAAGCATGGGAGGCTGGCCGCCGTCGCATCAAGGTGTCTTCACTCCCTGCCGTAGCAAACATTTTTTCGGTTTCACTAGAGGAATTGTTTGGAGCAACGGCGGAGTCTTCCCTCCGCGAGAGTGTCCCGACTCCGAAGTGGCAGCAGCAGATAGAAGCGATTGCTAATTTGCCGCAGGAAAAACAGCAGATAATTTCAGAGATGTTAGGCGCCATGATTACACAGGCGCGTAACTAACTGACAAGTAACGCGGCGATAACGGGTTGCAGCCCACTATCGCCGCTCACCACAAGCAACTAAGCAGGAGTTGATTATGGCTAAGAGCGATTCTAAGTCAGGCACTACTGTAAATAAAGCACCCAAGGCAACACGCCATTACACCGTGGGCTATTCGCCCAACCGAGGTATCAAGAAGCCCGCGCCACAGCTGCTTATAAAGGGTTATTGGTTGGAGGAACTGGGATTTTTAACCGGCCAGCAGGTTACAGTAAATATTGAACAGGGAAGATTGATTATTCAAGCGGAGGGGAATGTATGAACGGAACACATATTTTACAGGCAACCACTGGCAGGTTTATTCCTGAGCTGATTATCGATGGTGAGGATATTATCAAGGCGGGGTTTATGGTGGGAGCTTTATTTAAGATAGAACCATGCCAAGATGGACTGGCAATAACGCTAGTTTCTAATGAGGAAGAGATTGAGCGGTTATTATTGGACGTGGACGCTCAACCGCATATCGGCGTGGACTGGATACGGGATAACGGCGAGTTGTATCTGGCGGGGGACTGGTTGACACAGTGCGGCCTGACCGGGCAACCGTTGACGATCAACGTGATGCCCGGTCAGGTGGTGATTCGGGTACAGCAGAATGATATATTGGCGTAACAACAGATAAAAAGCCGGGAAGATCCAGAGAGGATCTTTCCAGCCTTATCAAGGGTCTAAATTTTCTTTGATTTATACTCTACAATCTTAATAATCCAATCATCAAAATTTATAAATTCACACTCTTCTATCCATAGTTCAGGTGGAGTTTCAGGATAAAATATTCCATAATTATCTTTCGACTCACCTTCCATCCAAAAACCACCAAAGTATCCAAGTTTAGGAATTGAAGTTGTTAATAACAACACTGGATAAAGATCATCACCAAAATTATAAAAAACACTCTTTGAGAACTCTTTTATATCATTAGGTGATAAAATTTCTATTCCCGCAGTATTCTCACCAACGAATATATTTACACAGCCTACATTAATTAAAAACGACTTGTAATCATCAGGTAGTTTTAAGTTATTTCTTGACTCAAATTTAGATAATTCGTCTTCAGTAATGTTTTTAAGCCGAGAGAATGAATAGCGTTCACCCCCGCCAATATCTATATGAGAACCATTGCTTGTACTAATCCAAGCATTCAATTGATCATATGCATCTGAAATATTCACAACCAACCTCCTACGAGCCTAATAAATTCCACAATTTACCCCCTTCTTTCTGATAAGGAAGATGAGTCCTGAGGGCAGAACCAGTTCCATGTATAGTTCCCGTATGCGGATGTTGTACAGGTATTATATTCCACCATTCATTAGAACCACCATTCTTAATAGGAATAACATGGTGAGGCGTTGCTCTACTGCCACTTGAAAGTTTAGGCCAACTCATCCCCGTTTGCTTTTCCCACTCACTAATTATTTTTGATTCATTCGCATTAAAGTGTTCTCGCATTTTAGTATTCAATGCTTTTGATCTCTCTTTTACAGTGGAGAGTTTATCTTTAATCATTCCTTTTTGACGATCACTGATCTTTGATAATGACCATTTATCAGCATCAGCTAATATCTCTCCCATTGGGCATTTGGCTAGCCCCAAAGGATCAACCCAACTTAATGGATTATGTACGTATGCATATGGGTTCTCGCCCCCCGCCAGCCCTATCGGGTCTGGGCACAGGCAACATCCCTCCTGCGAGTCCTACTACCGGTTCAGGTGGTGCACCTCCGCCAAAAATGCATCGTACATATGAGCATTAATCATGCTACCGCCCTACCATGATAGTTTTTATCTGCACAAAATCATTATATATCGGAGAGTAAAGTAGGCACAAACTGATTAAAGCATGGGAGCACCACCTAATTAAGAAACAGACTGGATACAGAGTAACAGAAAACTGTAAATTAGCTGGCACAGAACAGTCTTTATTAGGCAAGTACTTGGTAGATACACGGTGATACCCGACAAGATGGTTATTAGACGTATGTTAGTATAATCGCAGATTAAAACCTGAAAAGATCCTTAAGGAATCTTTTCAGGTTAGTTTAAAAATAGATCCTTGTTGCATCAAGGCAATTTAGTTTTCACTTTCTTTAACACTCGATTAGGATCAAAGCTATAATCTTTGCAATATTCTGCAAGAGCTTGTTCTAGATGGACAATTTTAAAACCCGTAAACCCATTATTTTCTATAGATAGTTTAACATCTTCATTAATGACCAGTCTTAAACCAATTACAATTTTAGAGCTAAGTTGAAAGACATCATAATCATTTAATGAAGGATTTTTGAAAATTATTTTATTAGGAACCAATGAACCACGAGTAACATCCAATAACATAGACTCTTTGTAATCAATGAAGTCATGAGGTGGGAAAAATACGTATTTATACGTCTTATCCGAAGCTATACTCTCGCCACAGCAAGAGATAGATAAGTTTTTAATATATTTCTCAGGCATCCTAAACTTAGAGATGATCTCCCACAGATTACTTGAAAAAATATGCCCCTGCTCTTTTCTATAATCGAAAGATATCTCCTTATCTTCCTCTAGATTAAGAAAAATATCGTCAGGACAATTTTCATCCTCGATGTAATAAGGAAAATCATATTTTGACTCCTTAACCGGATACGTTTTATTTATATCAAAAACACCTTTAAAAAAACGCTCATTTTCTTTGTAATCATTCATTACCAAATATAAATTACTCATCGCCAGACTCCGATTAATAAAGTATTCCACATTTTTTATTAGCGCGACGCACGGTCTAGTGGTTATTCAGGCTCAGCAGGGTAGCAACAAATAAAATGCAGGGAAGGTCATTTGTGAGGTTTCCCGACTGCGTATTTTTCCAAATTTTTAATATTTTTTCAATTCCGAAAATATTTTTTTAGATGGTAAGGTTAAATATCAACTGCTTTTACCTTTAAAAACTAGGAATATAATATTTTAATTAAAAAAGTTAGATTTTAAGCCAAGATAACTTATCTCTAGAGAATAATCTCATTTAAAACAGGAATAAACGACCTTCCGGTTTTAAACACTTAGAAAAAACAAGCGTGGCTCTATCCATAAAAGTAATCAAAAAAACCATTAAAATTATCAACGCCAATCACTGGTTCTATGCCCTCTTTCAGCCTTTTAACAAACGCATTATTTAACCCATTATCATCAGCAACATCAAAGATATTAAACTCCCCATAAACAATCTCTATTAATTTGGCTAGTGAAAATAGATAATCAGATAAAGAATCGGCTATCTTAAACGGCACACCAATATCATAGTTAGCATAAATAGACGTTCCTAGATGAGTAGTTACAGCTATAATAGGTTTTCCACCTCCTACATCATCCATAAATACAACATAATCATCCGGCCAACTAGGATTCACTGATACACTAGTTGAACTTTTTATCCATTTATATCCATATTGTGCCTTCTCTAATACGTCCAAACTAAAAAATTTAATCGGAGTAAACCCTGTTTCAATTTTTACGTTTCTGGGATCATAGTTATTAAAAAAATATTCGAGTTCTTTAGAACAAGCCAAGCCATTAGGCCACTTATTTTTGACCTCGTCCCCCCTCGTAAACTCACCTTGAATACTAAATTTATCATGAGCACGGGATAATGCTAAAATTGATTTTTCAAGATCATTCATATATTTCCTCCTAAATATTTAATATTTGTCATTTAACTGCTTTGCAGTAGCCAAACGATCTATTAATCGACCTTTCCCTGGCGTATCATAGTTCCCTCTATGACCTTGATTACTATATAAATGCTCATCAAATCCACTTGGATGATTAGCATTTTGTAGGAATACAATGTTTCGTGCATCCCCTTGCCATGCGGTTCCTAATGCTCCATTACCTTTTACACTGTTTATATGGTGACCAGTGTATCCTTGTTCAGACATAATCGAGGCCAATTGTTGATTATTTTTTGTATTCAAAATAATCTCTCTCTGCTTGGGACCAATTTCGAGACCCACCACCGGCACCTACAAGAACTCTCTCTTCGCCCCATGCCCTGTTTATAGCTGTACCTCTTGAGCCAGCCTGCGGAGTTATAGAACTACGCTGACCTGCTCCCAGTTGATTAATACACGGCAATGTTAGTAATGTCTTCATAAACCACATGAGGACATGCCCATGAAGAAGCGTTTTTCCGACGAACAGATCATCAGTATCCTCCGCGAGGCTGAAGCCGGGGTTTCTGCCCGTGAGCTCTGCCGTAAGCACGCCATTTCCGACGCCACCTTTTACACCTGGCGTAAGAAGTATGGCGGTATGGAGGTGCCCGAGGTTAAGCGCCTGAAGTCGCTTGAGGAAGAGAACGCCAGGCTCAAGAAGCTGCTTGCCGAAGCCATGCTGGATAAGGAGGCGCTTCAGGTGGCTCTGGGGCGAAAGTACTGACGACAGACCAGAAGCGGGAAGCCGTGGTGTTGATGTGTGATGCGACCGGTCTGTCGCAACGTCGTGCCTGCAGGCTTACAGGTTTGTCCTTGTCGACCTGCCGTTATGATGCTCAGCGTCCGGCTGCTGATGCACATTTATCAGGGCGTATTACTGAGCTGGCGCTTGAACGCAGACGTTTTGGTTATCGGCGCATCTGGCAGTTGCTGCGTAGGGAGGGCCTTCACGTCAATCACAAGCGGGTATACCGTATTTACCACCTTAATGGACTGAGCGTAAAACGCAGACGACGCCGTAAAGGGCTGGCGACCGAACGGTTTCCGCTTCTGCGCCCGGATGCGCCGAACCTTACATGGTCGATGGATTTCGTTATGGACGCACTGGCCAACGGTCGCAGGATAAAGTGCCTGACCTGTGTGGATGATTTCACGAAGGAGTGTCTGACGATCACCGCTGCTTTCGGTATTTCAGGCGTTCAGGTCACGCATATTCTGGACAGCATCGCGTTGTTTCGGGGCTATCCGACGACAATAAGAACCGATCAGGACCCGGAATTTACCTGTCGCGCGCTCGATCAATGGGCCTTTGAGCATGGTGTGGAACTACGGCTTATCCAGCCAGGTAAGCCAACGCAGAACGGATTTATTGAGAGTTTTAACGGACGCTTTCGCGATGAGTGTCTGAATGAACACTGGTTCAGGGATATTATTCATGCCCGGAAAACGATTAATGACTGGCGGCAGGATTATAACGAGAGCCGTCCCCATTCATCGCTGGATTACCAGACACCAGCTGAATTCGCAACGGACTGGCGAAACAGGAAATATGAAGAAAAACCAACCGACATTACTAACTGAAGGTTGTATCTAATCCTGGGGGCAGGTCAACGCGGCTTATATCTTATTAAATCTTCCGGTTTAAGTCCTAAGTAATCTATCCATGCTAACGGATTAGTAACATAACCATAAGGGTTACTACCCCCCGACAGCCCTATCGGGTCTGGGCACAGGTAACTACCCTCGTGCACATCATACTACCAGCTCGGGTGGTACACCTCAGTTAGAAATGCATCATATACATGGATCTTAATCACTCTATCGCCCTACCATTAAAGTTCTTATCTGCACAAAGACTTTTTAAATCACATAGTAATGTAAATACCGGTTTGTTAAGAAATGGGAACATAACCAGTATTCGAGTCGTGTGGCACATTATGAAGATAAATTGTATCTGAAGGGCGGCAGTCTGACCGCGTAACCGCTGGCGATCAGCGTGATGCCCGGCAAAGTGGTGATTCAGGTGCAACGAGGTAATATGCTGGCATAGCAACTGATAAAATTAGCCGTAAAGATCCAGAGAGGATCTTTACGGCTTTTATTTATGGCAGTTTTCTAGCTGTTTTCTTAGTGGCTAACGGTTTCCAAGAGATTAATACTCCTGCCTCACCAAGATACCTATTTACCTCGTCGAGTTCAGTATCCTCAACGGTCCATAGCCACAGATTATTGTTTAACCCCTCAAGGGAACCATGCTTTTCATTACTTGATATCCACTCTTTCAAGCTAACATTTTCGATAACAATATCAAGATGATGACAATTAATCACATTAACCGGGTACACCATCCTTAGCATAGTATTTTTATAGCGTTCCTGACCCTCATATATTCCCCCAGTTTCTTTTTCAAAGAGCATTGGGTTCTCATATTGATAAATCTGAACAAAATTTCCACCTTCGGCATAATAAAAACCATCGGCAACATTGTCAGGATTATATACTATTCCATAAGAGAAATTATTTTTACTGCTAAGTTCCTTTATAAATTCGATAAATTTCTCTTTTCCATTTTTCGATAACGCACATTGAGCATCAAAATGATAAAAACCACCAAAATCACTTGTTGAGAACCCAAATGACGCAGTCCAATAATCGTTTTTTTCACTTTCATTATAAAATCGAAAAGAAGTAGCATTTTTATTTTTAAGTTCATTTTTCAAATCAGATAAAGACACTTCAACAAAGTCAATATCCTCCTCGCTTCTATCTTCCCTATACTTATAGTAACCTGTTGAAGTTATATCTAGCTCTATAACCTTAAAAAAAAGCACACCTATTTCATATGCAGTTTCAGGAGGAATATTCTCAGTACCATAAATAGCTATAGCCGTACACATAGTCTCACCTATATACCAGAAATAAGATTATCTAATGCATTCTTAATCTTCGAAGAGTTATATTGGTGCTCCAATACAATAACACTTCCTCGATCAGTGCTTGGTAAGTTCTTCATTGCATCTTGGTTTCGAGTCCTCAGAGATGGTAACTTTCTACCCATATCTGTTTTAGATGCCAATTCTATAGCATGAACTTTACCATTCATATCAACAGCCATAATATCAGGTCGTCGTCCGGATATTCCCTTGCCATTAGCAAAGCTATATGACCTGTTTAAATAAACCTCTTTAAACTTACCACTCATAGCTAATTTATTAGCTATAACTTCAGAGAACTGATCGTGACCAGGGGTTCCATCTTTTTGGCCTTTACCAAATATCTTTGTTCCATTCACTTCACGCATTGGACATGCCACTAACCCGTATGGGTCTGCCCATGTCAGAGGATTGTGGACGTAACCATAGGTGTTTAATCCCCCCGCCAGCCCTATCGGGTCTGGACACAAGTACTGCCCGGTATCCACATCATAATAGCGATACCGGTTATAATGCAACCCAGACTCGGCATCCGCATACTGACCCGCAAACCGTAGATTGCAGGTGACCTTATCTTCGTCGTTGGCCGCTTGTTGCCACAACTCGGTTTTACCCCAGGTACTCAAACGATCTGCCCAGACCATCTTCCCCTGTTCGTTGAGCAATTCACGTGGAGTACCCAAGTGATCGGCGACGACATAATGGAGTTTGCCCTGTTCATAGCGGGCCACCGGTGCTAACGAACCAGGAGTATACAACCAGTGGATACTCTGCTCGTAGGCAACGGTGCCATCGGCATAGATAGGGGCTTCCTCTATCAGTTGATCACCACTCCACAGGTACTCATAACCTTGCACCACAGCGCTAGCTGGTCGAGTAGCTGGTTCAGGCAAATCAAACAACGTTGAACTAAATGGCTTGCTGTCAACTAACCGTAGTTTTCGGATTCGCCGCCCAAAAGCATCATAGCCATAGCGCCAACGTTCGCCTTTCGGCGTCATCAATTCCGATAGCTGATCCTGTTCATTCCAGCGGTAGCGCCACACCTGCGGCCGAAATCCTTCTTTAAGAACTCGTTTTTCAACCAACCTTCCACCCATATCGTAATGATATTGGCAGTTACCACGGGATACGACACGGCCTGCCCGCTGATGTTGTTGGTCTTGCTGTAAAGCAGCCTCAGCCCCACGTGGCATACGAGCATGCAATGTGACGTTCAGGTTGGCGTCGTAGGTAAACTGCTCAATGAGCGGCAAAACGCCAGCAAAATTGGCTCGAACTATCTGGTCATTGAGATCATATTGATACTGCGTCTTACCCCAACGCCCATCATCAATACCCACCACGTTATAGGCCCGATCATACTGCCAACTTCGGTTGACTGCGCTACCATGCAACGCAGGTGTCATCGAATCTGGTGTCACTAATTGCTGCTGGAACAAAAAGGAATTGCGTCCAGCCGCCTGGTTGGCCAGCAATCCCACTGAAGTATAATTACAGGCTTGGATAAATCCTGCGGCACTTTCGCGCACGGTTTCCCGGCCTAGCTTGTCGTGTCGGAAACGTAATGGCTGATGGCCCGCAAGCCTTAACTGCGTCAGTTCCCCCTGAAGACCGTAGTCAAAATCAAGCCCGAGCTCGCCAACCAACCGAGAACTTGGCGTGCCGTTTAGCGTGTCCCACTGATGCTTAATCTCTCGTCCATTCAAGCGCTCGGCAATCAGTTGGCCAGCATCATCATAATCAAACTCAACAACGGCTTCTGCATTTTCAGCTTTTAGTAAGCGCCCCTGTTCGTCGTAGCTATAACTCACCGTTGCGACCAGCGTGGAACTCAATTTATCACTGCGCCATGTCTGTTGAGCCAAGACCTGATCACGCGGCGAGTATTGCCAACTGATCACGCGACGATCGGGGTAACGCGCCCAAATGCGTCGCCCCACAGCATCGTATTGATATTGAATGGTACGCCCGGTAAAATCGGTTTCCGCAATGACCTGTCCGGCCAAATCACGCGTATAGCGGTAAGTTTCACCTAGTGCATTGGTGACACCATCAAGACGGGTTAGCTTGTCATAGCTAAATGTCAATTTCTGCCCATCAGGACGAATAAGGCCTGTCAGCAAATCAAAACCACCGTATTCGTAACGGGTAGTTTTTCCTGCGCCATCGGTTATTGCCGCTATGCGTTTTTCACTGTCATAGGTGATCGCCTGCTTAACGCCATCAGGCAAATAAACCTGGCTGACACTGCCTGTCGGGCTAGCATGCTGAGAGCTATATGCATAACGGGTGATGTGCCCTAATGGATCTTGGCTGTCTTTTAAGCGGCCAAAGATGTCCTGATTTAATAGCGTAACACCGCCATCAGGCGCGATAATCTCACTGATTTGATGCTGCGTGTTGTAACTGTAACGCCACTCTGCCCCGTTAGGCAGGATCTGACGTACTAATGCCCCTAACTCGCCATAACGATATTCTTGCCGTAAACCCTGCGGATCAACAACACTGCAAAGTTGTCCTTCATCACCATAGATAAATTGCCAACCTTTACCATCCGGTAAGGTGCTATTCGTGACCTGCCCAAAACCATTGTACTCATAGCGATATATTTCACCCGTAGGGGTCGTAATCTGCTCTGTTTCTCCATATTGATTAAGCTGGAACTCTACCTTGCGTCCCAGGGCATCCGTTTCAGAAAGTTTGTTGCCGAACGCCCATTCAGTCAAATGTTCCCGCCCCAGCGGGTCAATTTCACGGATCACCTGACCATCACTGTTATACCAAAAACGGGTGCATCCTCCCTCCGCATCCAGATAGGTTGTGCATTGGGCGGCATCATCGTAGATAAAACGATCCTGGTAATGCCCGCTAGCGGTACGTGTAGACAGTACTCTGCCCTGCGGGTCATAGAGAATATAAGCGTCGGTCTTATCCGTATCATGCCAACGGGTCATGTAACCGGCAGCATTATACTCATGATAAATGTGGGTGAACTGGAATGTATTACATTCGGCCAACAGGCCAGTCGCAGCATAACAGCATTTAACCAGCCATTGACGTTGAACCGGTGTAATCAATTCAATCGCAACCAATTGTTGTTGCTGATAACTGAGTTCAAGTGAATAACCGTCGCTATGATCAATGCGTGAAAGCTGCCGTTCTTCAGAATAGCGAAAACGAATTTGATTACCGAAACGATCGCTGATGGTAGACAAGCGGCGAACATTCCCCTGCGGTTCGGCAAAGCTCAGGATCTGTTGTGTTTGTCGATTAAAAATATGCAATACACCACTACGTTGGCCATAGAGCAGATAATGACCTTCGTGCAGATTGATAGCCTGAACGTCATCATCGTCTTGTGGGGCATCGTATGTCAGCAACACACCTTCATGGTTGCGAAAACGAATGACCGCGTCTTCAAGGATTAAATGCTGAGACCAATCATCTGCCCATTTATCGCCAAAACTGCCAGTCAAGTGACCACTGGAACGATAGAGTCGGGTAAGCGTCAGCGGCAATATTCCCGGAATATCGATCATCGGCCACACTTGGAGGAAATCCCCCGTTGCCGCATCCACAGGCTCACCGGGTTTGGTGCATTTGTTATTACTGCAACCTTCAGATTCAGAAGAGGTTTTTGGTTTGCTGCCCTTTTTCTTCCCTCTGGGTATCGGTAGATAACTGGCGACGATAGTCACCCAGCGCAGGGCTGAATTTCGGCTATCTTTAACTTTGAAAATCTGCGCCGTTTCTGTGGTTTCCATAATGGTTGCCGCAGCGCTATTAATGTTGGCATCACAAGTGGTACGGTGCCCTAAACGGGCAATTTGTTTGCCGTTGGCGTAGACCGTTTTCGCCCCTTCCGCGATAACCGGCGGAGGACCTGGATGATCGCTACACACGATAGGATCGCCTACTCGCGCCACTTTTTTCCCTTCAAAATACACGTTGGGGGAACCGTCGATAATCGTGCCTTTGTTATCACCGTATTGCCCCATCACTGCGCCAGCCGCGGCGACACCAGCACCAACAAATCCCCCTGCGGCTGCTGCGGCTGCAACAACAACCAAAGCAGCGCCACCGGTAGCAACCACCAATGCCCCAACAGCAACGGCAGCAACCGCTCCGAGCAATATTCCGCCTAATGCCCCCCAGGTACCGAGGTCTTTCTTTTGGTGCGCAATAAAGTCACCCATACGCGCCGGAGCATCTCCCTCCGTTGCCACCTTTTTCCATCCAAGGAACTCGGCAATGGCTGTACCTGCTTTTTCGCCGACATAGCTACCCGCTTGTGCGCCAACGTAACCAGCAGCTAGCCCGACGGCGAAAGGTGCCCCTGCACCACTCGCGACGGCATAAGCTCCCATACCGACAGTCACCGCACTGTTTACTTCTTCACTCTCCATAAAGTTCAGAGCTTGTTCGTTAAAAGACTCCGCGCCGCCTTCGTTAGTATTCGGTGGTGATGCCTCACGCTGTTGTTCCATCACCTCTTGACGAACGGCAGAGCGCCCGCCAGCAGCACCTGCGCCTGACCATACTCCTTGTGCAACACTCATCGTCCGCTCCTGTTACCTTGTAGCCGTTTTTTCTGCCGTGGCCGATTCCCGCAATTGGAATGTACTCATCAACGTGGTTATTTGTTGCCGCTGTTCATCCGTCATATCTCCTGGGATCGTGGCAGTGAAAACCAACACTTTAGGATTGACATCAAGCAACATCATTAATTGATGGATCGGCCCCTGTGGTGATGACCAACTAAATTCAGACGTTGCCGTATCTCGGGAATCTAACACCCCATTCTCTTGATTAATCTGCTGGTAATTTTTCAACTGTTTTGACAGGCTGGATATCTCACGCTCAGCAAACTGACTGAATGACATTCCCCATGGAATAACGTCTCTGGAAATGGTAAAGCTGATTCCGCTTTGGTCGTTATCAGCTGCACTGAGCACCAGTACACTGAGATCTTTCCAGGCGGTAGGTAACTTAATCGCACCTTCGTTAAACTGGAAAAGGGAGAGTTCATTAGGATTTGACATTATTTATCCCTAAATAATTTTGTTCATGGCATCCCGTTAATCAGAATGCCATTCGTAATGAGTTTACTTATTCAAATGAATAACTGGCCCACTGACAAAGATACCGTTAGCATCAAGCTGAATGCTTGAGCCACCGAATTTGAGAACAATGCTACCGGGAGTCATCTTTATTTCCCCAGCCCCCACTTTCAGCGTGATGTCGTCTGAGGACTCATAAAGCTGTGTTCCTGGGCCACTCTTACCTGCTTTAGCTTTGACCTGAACCTGATTAGCACTGGTGCTACGCATGGTACAAATGGTTTCCGTCAGGCCTCCCTGCTTTACGGTTTTGGTTTCGTTACCAGCAAGAATATTTAGCGTCCGGTTACCTGATTCGACGGTAAGAGACTGATCGTTTTTAACCGTCGTACTCATATCCTTCTGGGCATGCAGAAACAGCCCCTCGCCCCCCTTGGCATCTTCGAACCGCAATTCGTTGAAGCCCTCGCCCTTATGGGTCTTGGAGCGGAACGCCATCTGGGTCTTGCTGGCAGGCAGCGATCCCGGCGGGATATTGTTGGCGTGATAGGTACGCCCGGTGACGATCGGTTGGTCCGGATCGCCATGCAGGAAATCCACCACCACTTCCTGGCCGATACGTGGAATGGCCAACATCCCCCAACCCTGTCCGGCCCACGGTTGGGTCACGCGGATCCAGCATGAGCTGTTGTCGTTGCTTTTACCGTAGCGGTCCCACAGGAATTGCAGGCGGATACGGCCGAACTCATCACAGTAGATTTCTTCCCCGGCTGGCCCCACCACCATCGCGATCTGTGGGCCGTCCATGCTCGGTTTCGGCATCGGCGTCGGCCGCCAGGTCTGGGTGTGCGGCAGGAAGACGAACTGGTTGCTCAGCGTGGTGCCTTGCCCACCAGACTCCTGCTCTAGCGCCTGAGGCTGGCTGCCACTGTGCTGAATGCTCAGCAGTTGCCACTGGTGGTTCAAATCGCTACGCGGGTGGCTGGTCAACGTAAACAGCAGCCCCGGCTGCAGGGTAAAGTCGTTACTCTGCCCATTCCCCAGGTTGGCATCGTTGCGCAGGGCTTCCAGGCGGTAATGGGTAAAGGCCTTGCCGTGCTGTTCATCTTTGAAACGCCCAGGGAAATCGAAGTGTTCGTAGTCTGGCCGCTGGTTTTGCAGTTCGCTGGCCTGCTCATTAAAGGCCGCCGACCACTGCGGGTTTTTAAAGGTGTAATCCTTCAGTTCCACCACGGCGGTACGCACCTGTGCGCTGCGGGTGAAGGTAGTGACGCACAGTTCCAGCGCCTGAGAGGCTACGCCTGGGTTATACGGCAGCACCGCGCCCTGCGGCAGGGTGCCCACGTCATCGGTATACACCACGATGTTTTTGCCTTCGGGGTATTCGAAGTAGTAGAACATCCCCTCTTCGGCGGCCAGCCGCTGGATGAAATCAAAATCCGATTCCTGATACTGCACGCAGAACTCACGGGCCGGATGGGGGTTTCGCAAGCCAAAGGCAAAATCGGTGATGCCGTTCTCTTTCAGCAAGGTGGTAATGATGCTTTCGATGCTCTGCTGCTGGAAGATACGCGAGTTGCGCCGCAGCGTGGTGCGCCACAGTGCCGGGCGGATCACCATGCTATAACGGGTCTGGTGCAAGCCGGTATCGCCCTGTTCAAAACTCGCTACCATGCCGGTGATACTGCGTTGCACTACCCCTTCACGCTTGATCACCAGCGTCGCATCCTCATCCAGCACCGCGGCAAAGTCGATGGCCGGATCGGCACTGGCCAGGCCCACGTTCAGCACGAACGGTGAGGAGAGCATCTCGGTCAGGCTGAAATCCACCACCACAAAGGTCTGCGGAGGCAGGTTCGCCGTGGAGAGCGTGAACTGCAACCCACTCGGTTCCGCGCCGCCCATCAGGGCACTGGCAGCCGAGGACGCCATCGCCGTGGCGCTGCCGCCGCTGGCAAAGCTCATCGGCTTGACGCCCGCAGATGAGGCCATGCCCGCGGCACCACCACTGCTGACAATGTTCTTAGGATTGATGCCTACGGATGAGGCTATCGAACCGGCCTTTTTAGCAATATCCGCCGCCTGCGATACCACCTTGCCCGCCTTGCCGCCTACAGCGCCAGCCGCGGCTCCCACCATATCCACCACCTGATCGCCACTGACTGATGGCGTCTCCGTGGCCACAATGTTCTTCGGCTGTACGCCCCCCTTGGGGGCGTTTTTCTTGTCATCAGCAAACATATCTTTTCCTTCCTGGAGGTTAGCGGGCAAATGCTGCCTGCTGCGTGAGTTGGTGATAGCGACTGAGCAGTGCATTCCAGCGCTCGTCTATCTGCTTGAGCAGCACCGGTGAAGCCGGTTGTTGTTGTTCGACCGAAACCGCCAACTGCCGCAGCAACTCTTCCAGCGGCGTTTCACGGTTCAGTTCATTTTGCATCTGATAAACCTGCGTTTTCAGATAGGAAAGCGTCAGGCTGCCGCGCGTTTGTTCCTGTTCAAGCAGCTTGTCCGACAGCGCCTGCAAGCGCTGCTGCACCTGGAAATAGCTGCTGTCGGCCCGCTCGCTGCCGAGCCGCGCCTGTAGCAGCCGTTGCCAACGCTGGCTTTGGGCAATCTGCTCCGGATCGGTCGGCCACAGCTGGTTGGCCAGCGCCACCGAGGCATCGGCGGTACGCAACCCGGCCAACGGAGAAAGGTTCTCCAGAGTGTTCAGTTGCTGGCCGTAGCCGTCCAGAGTCGGTTGGGCCAGCCACAGCTGCACCGAACCTTCTGGGGTGGCGGCCAGCCCCGCCAGCCGCTCCTGCATTGGTTTGACCTGCATCAGATAAGCCGCACCGGCAACCACCAGGCTGCACAGCACACCGCCGCCAAAGCCCCAAGCCGTTGCAGCGCGTTTGGCCGCTTTAGGGATGACCGGTGGTGGCGGTGCAAAACGCACTTCCACATTGGGCAACGGTTGTTCTATTGGCTGTGGCGCGGGTTCTTCGTAGGCCGGAGGGGGTTCATTCGCGGCCGTTTTTACCCCCGAGAACAGGGTGCGGATCGGCTCCGCTTCGGGCACCGAGAGATACACCATCGAGGGCATCTTCAGCGGTTGCGCTGGCGGCTGTTTGGCCGCTTCATGGGCGGCTTCCAGCCGTTTGGCGGTGTTCTGCATCAGGTACAACAGGTTTTCAATGCGTGGCACGCGTTTGAGCTCAACCTGCTGCAGTTTGTCG
This sequence comes from Serratia sp. JSRIV006, assembly GCF_019968685.1. Taxonomy (NCBI): domain Bacteria; kingdom Pseudomonadati; phylum Pseudomonadota; class Gammaproteobacteria; order Enterobacterales; family Yersiniaceae; genus Serratia; species Serratia sp. JSRIV006. Next base: position 2,260,790 of record NZ_CP074137.1, on the reverse strand, counting down.
CACAGCAGTTGCAGCGCCCGCTCGGCGCGGTACACCAGGCGCAGGTCGTCAATGCCGAACTCGTGCTGGCGCAGTTGGCTACCGACGCGGGCGTTGAACCACTCCAGTATTTCCGAGCGGGCCTGCGGCTGCTCTGGCCACAATCGCTCCCATTGGCTGACTACCATGCCCGCCAACAGCTCGCAGCTTTCGGTAAACCCGGCCAGCCCGTGCCTTTGGGTACGCGCCAGGGCGTAGTACACCGTGGTTTGCAGATCGACTCCGTTGGTGCGGAACAGCGTCAACGCCAGCGACTCAATCAGGCGCCAGTTAACCTCTGGCCGTGCCGGGTGGTTGATCTTGTTGATCTCTTCACGAATGGCGCTGAATTCCGGCCAATGGCGCGGATCGCCGCCGGTTTGAATGATGATATTTTCTGAGGCTTCGCTCATGCGGACTCATCCTTAAAGCGTCTCTCTGCCAAGCGCGGCAGAGAGACGTGATAACAACGATTAATACAGCGTGTCTGGCAGAGTGAACTTGCTGAACAGACCGCCAGCGAACGGGTTGTCGGACTCATCCACATGGATGCGGTAGGTCATCTCGCCGCCGTCCACCTTGAAGCGGACATCGAACGAGTTGGTGCCGACGTTGGTCAACTCACCGGCGTTGATCAGCCGCAGCTGTGCCCAAGGGCCGCTGAAGGTGATGCTGCGCGGGGACTTGCCGTTTTCATCCGGAACCAGCGTTACCTTGCTTTCTACCCCGGCCCGCATGGAGTTAGGCCAAACCAGATGCACCATATTGCTGCGGCCATGGGCGTAATCCAGCAGTTGCCCATCCAGGTTCAGCACGCTGCGGCGTTTGTTGCCGCTCAGCACCACCGGTTCGATGGCGAACTGGGTGCCCAGGCCGTTTTGTGCCGAGAAGAAGGTTTCGCGGATCTTCTGCGCCTGAGCCAGCTGTTGCAGCACGTCTGGGCGGATTAACAGTTGCCCGTCGCTGCCGCTGCTCAGGTTGTTATCCACGAACGGCTTCAGGTTCTGCTGGTAGAAGCTGTCCAGGGTGCCTTTCGGGCCGAAGAAGCGTTCAAACTCGCTCAGCGGCACGTCCTGCTGCGACTTAGGATCGAACGGGTAACGGCCAGCCAGGTAGGTGTGATACTGCTTCACCACCGTCTCGTTCCACTCGACTTCCAACGATTGGATGGCTTCCATCATCACGACGCGCCAGGCTTGCTCGGCCAAATCCCCGACCCAACGGTTCAGCGGTTCCGGCAGGTTTTTCGCCAACTGCTGAACTTCGAAGATCGGGTCGCTGCTGTTTTGATCCAGGCGCAGCTGTACCGCCTTCATGGCCGCTTTACCCGGTGCCGGTGAGTTTTGGATCGCCAGCAGGTAACGGTGCAGTTCGGTCAGCTTTTGGTAGACGCTTTGCAGCACGCTGCCTTTGTCACCGTTCTCCACCAGCACGGCAGTTTCCGGCGCGAACTCGCGATTGATGCGGCCCAGCAGTTGATAATCGGATTTTTGCATCAGCTCCTGGCGTTCTTTACCCTGCAACGCGTCAGGCACCGCAGGCAGCCGGGTGTTATCACTCAGCGTCTGCAAGGCACGGCGGAAAGGCTGCTCACCGCTGATCACCTGTTCGATGGCGCTGATCGCCTGCGGCAGATCTTCAAACTCACCGACCGACAGGTTATTCATCGCCGCACGCCAGGTGGCGGTATAGTCACCGATATACTGCTCGGTCACCTGCCGCTGGATCTCTTTGCGATCCGCCTCGCTATACTCGACGTTTTTGCTGAGATCCAGCACCCAGCTGTCCATCACCGTCAGATCCACCAGTTGGTCATTCTGCTTGGTGAAGTAGTTCTGCAAACCGTTGCGCGTCAGGAACTGCGGCACCACCAGCAGGCGATCGTTGTTGGAGATAAAGATGTCGTCAAAGCTGGCACCGATCTGATCGCGCAGGTTCAGGGCCGGAGGCAGTGCTTCCTGTGCCTTGATGCGCAGGTTCTGGTACACCCGCTGATAAATCGACAGCTTGCTCAACTCGCGCTGTGCCAGCTGGATCGGCTGGCGATAAGGGATAAAGTTCTTGATGGCAACCTGATCGCCACTTTCCCGCGCGGCACGCCAATCGGTGTGCTTGAGCGCATAGTCCAGATGCCCCATCAACTGCTGTTGCACCTCGCGCTGGCCGTTAAACTGCTGGCTCCAGCGGTCGCCCATAAATTGTTCCACCAGCGCAATATTGCGGCCACTGCCGTCTTCCAGCATGCGCATCACACGCAGGATCTCGAGTTTCTCTTCGCTGCCTGGAGGCGCAGCATTCAACTGCTCCAACAGGCCACTCATCAACGCCGGAACAAAGCGCTGCTGCAACAGCTGCAGATAGGTGCTTTCCACATAAGGGCCGATGTTGTTGCCTTGATACAGGCCCATGTCCGCCAACAGGCTGTTGCGCTCATGGTAGTTGCCATAAGCCAGCGTGGCGTCACGGATCGGGTTCAGCAACGGCAGTTGCAGGTTGCCATAGCGATCGTCCCCCTTCGGCGTCGGGATGGAGAGGAAGGTTTTGGCCTGGGCAAGAACCTCTTGTCCGGCACGGTAGTTGCTCTGATAGTAGTATTGCCAGCAACCCCACAGCGTCAACGCCACCACGGCGCCCACGCAGGAGAACACCATCAGGCGTTTTCTGGAGTTACGCAGCCACAGGCCGTTTTCCCCCGCCAGATTCGGTTCCGCCAGCAACACCTGATTAAACAGCTCTTTGGTGAAGTACGGGGTCGTTTCGGCGACCGGCCAGGTTGGGAAGGCCTGCGGCGACAGGTGATACTGCACGGCGGCAGACTGGGTAAACACGTCATCCATCTGTCCGCGCTGTTGGGCAGAAGTCAGGTAGATACCGCGCAGCAGCGGCTGTTGATGATCGCCGCTGTAGAGGATCCCCTCCAGCAGTTGCACCACATACTCTTGCAGGCCCTGCATCTGGCGGGTAAAGCTGAACAGTTGGCTACGTTGCCCGGCATCAACGCCGTTGAGCATCATGTCTGGCATCGCGCCGTTCAACTGGGCGATCCATTGTTGCCAGAACTGCTGCAACTCTTTGCGCCACACCTCCGGCTCGGCGGCGTTCAGGCTGAATGTCACCCCCAGCACCGCTTCGCGTTGCGCCTTATCCAGCGTCTGGTACATCGCTTCAAACCCGTACAGCAGGTCCAGTTTGGTAAACACCACGTACAGCGGCAGTTGGCTATGCAGCGCCTGGCGCACATCCTGCAAACGCTGATGGAGGCTGGCAACCATGTTTTCGCGCTGAGCCTTGTTCGCCGTCAGCAACTGATGCAGATCGACGGTGAGGATCAGGCCGTTCAGCGGCTGGCGTTTACGGTGTTCAACCAGCCAGTTCAGCAGGCTTTGCCATAGGCGGCTATTGAGCGCCGCTTTGCCCACTATGGACAGCGTTGGCTGCTCGATCAGTTCACCTGCAGGATCGATCAGTACGGCCTGTTCACCCAGCCAGCAGCGCACGCGCAGCTCACCGGCGTCTTCCACGCTGGTCAGTTCCGGGCTGGCGATTTCGGTCAGCTTGTAGCCTTCTTTGATCAGGGTGCTTTTGCCGCTGTTGCGGGTGCCAATCACCATGTACCAAGGCAGGCGATAGAGATAAGTCGGGGTATTCAGCCGCCGTTGCAGCTGCTGCTTCCAGACGCCCAGATACTGGTCCTGCTGTTCGATATCGGCCAGGATCGGATCGTCGACCTGCGTTTTGGCCTGCAGCTGCAGCTTTTCCAACTGCTGTAAACGCCGCACCATTTTGAAGGTGAGCCAGCACACCGCCAGCAGCACCACCAATGCAGTCACTAACCAGCGGCTCAGCAAAGGTTCGAACGGTTGGTAATCCTTCAGCTTCCATTCCGGCCCGTAAATCCAGACCCAAATCAAGCCGATACAGGCCAACAGCGCCAGCACCACCGGCACCGAGGCTTTGATGCGCGGAACGGCCGGTCTGGCAAAATGAATAAATGAGGGCAATTTCATGCGTTAACGCTCCTGTTCCCTTCCCTGGCCATCACGGCTTGAGCTGCCGCTGCTTGTCTGTAAGCAAGGCGATCAACGCCGGTTCCCATTCGCTTAGCTGCACTTGCTGCCCCACCTGCAACAGGTTGTGGTAGTGCTGCTGTGCCAGCGCCGTCATCCCCGCTTTTTCCAGTAACTGGGCGCTGAGCAATTGCAGGTAAAAACGGTCCCTGGGTTCGGCTTGCTGCGATTGCCGATCGATCATCTGTAACGCGGCTTCCAGTCCTTGCTGTTGATAGCATTGCCAAATTTCATCCTGTTCAATAGTGTGACCTCCCCCTTTGGCACCCGTATCCTGCTGTAACCAGCTGGCAGATTCAGGGGAGAGGAATGGCGTCATATCGGTAAAGTAAAGGGTGGTTAACGCCGGCATGCGCTCGATAAAGGCGCTCAGTTCGTCGCGTATGGCCTGCGCAACCCCTGCGTATCCCAGCCGAATAGCGATCTGTGCCGAAAGCGCGTGGCCATCCAGCCAGTAAGGTGCCAGCGCCAGGCTCTGTTCTACCTGTTGCCACAGGGCCAGATCCGCAGTGGCCACGCGCCCCAGATAATCGGCCATGCGATCGACAGAAACGGCTGCCAGCGGCGTGCGGCCATCGGCCTGCGCTATCGGTGGCGCGGTCAAACTGCCCCACAGGGCATGGCGACGCAGGCGGAAACCAATGGCGGCCTCGGGGTGCAGTTCACACAGCAAATCCGCCATTTTCAGCAGCGTTTGCCGCCAGGCTTTATCGCTGGAGCTATCAATGCTCAGGCTGGGGCTGATCGTTCTGCTGGCAGTGGTTGATGTTGATGCCGCACCAGACTGAGGGCGTTCTTCCTCCTCAACCACCGGGTCAACGGTGCGAGTAGGCAACCGCGCATAGCTGGTTCGCAGGCTATCCACCTCTTTCGCCAGGGCCGGTTCGTCGCTGTGCCAGACCTGGGCCAGATGTGCCAGCAAACCTTGCACATCCTGGCGTTGGGCATCCGTCGCCCGTTGGCTAAAGCTGCCGCTGGCGCTGTCAAAACGCTTGAGGATCTGCTGGGCAAAGCGGCGCTTATGCAGCGGGTTCAACGGCCAGGCGCTGGTCCAGAAGTTCTGCACGTAGGCGGTCAGCAAGGAGATCGCCAGCATCAGGTCGCCCGGCTCGCCGCCGTGCTGCAAGGTACGCAGCAGGTGCACCACCAAACGGAAGTCTTTGCTTTTTTGCGACAGCAGAGCCATCGCCTGCTGCTGAAGGTCATCGATATTCAGCGAGCTGTGGGTCAGTGAACCCACTTTGACCATCTGGCTGTCGATATGCTCCCATTGCGGATCGTCATCGGCCAACGCCTTGGCGGTCTGCTCGGGCGTCAGCGGCGTCAGCAATAATGCATGCCAGGGATGTTGTGACGTGCTATCCATAGTCCTCACCAGTGGCAGGCGTTACGCAGCGGTTTCAGCGCTGGCGTTAACTGCGAAATATTAAATGTCAGACGGGGTAACCCGCCGTTGGTACCGTCGATCGTCAGCGTCTGCGCCGACATCAACCGCTTGATCTCATCAATACCGGCCAGGCCCCGGCTGGATTCCAGCAGATAGCCGTTTTCACGCAGGAACCACTGCACGTTAAACCGGTCGCTATCCGCCGTTAGCGTCACCGCACCGTCTTTTTGCGGACCGACCAAGGCGATCTGCAAACGGGTAATGTTGTCGATGCAGCTCAGCATCAGCACTGGCCGCGGTGGTGGCACACCAATCGCTGGCGTGGTCAGCACCACCTGAGGGTTGTTGCCCTGCCCTTCGCTTATCAGGAATGCCGTCGAGTGATCGCGGCGGCCTTTTTCCTGCGCCATGGCTCGCTGCCAGGCTGGCCCGGCCTGTACCTGACCAGGATTGTCGCCGCTGGCCGCTGACAACGCGTTGTCGTAACAGTCCAGACGCACCAGCGGCGAGCTTTCACTGCGGCAGTTCATCAGCAGCGCCAACTGATGCGCATCCCCTTCAGGCTGCGGCAGCGAAAGGCCGCTTAGCCACTCGGTGGCTGAATGGCTGCCGGAAAGCAGTAACGAACCGATCAATAACCACGTATTCATAGCTAACACCTGTATTTCGCCAACTTGTAACCCAGGGTGCGCGGCGTGATCCCCAGGCTGTCGGCGATGCGGTTTTTGTCATTGCCGTACAGACGCTGGCGCTGCGTCAGTACCGCGGCTTCAAACGCCTCCACCGCGCTAGACAGGTCATCTATCTTGCTGTAATCGCGTGATAGCTCTGGCGAGGTGGAAACGTCGGAGGTGCTCAGCGAGACCATCAGCTCATCCAACTGTTTTTCACGCACCTTGAACATCGATCGCAGCTGGACCAGTTGCGATCGCAGATGCTCCACCTCTTGCAGCTTGTTGAGGCGGTGCTGAAAAATCTGGCAATAGATAGAGAACATGCCCCGGCTGTCCACAAATCGATCGATATCCTCGGCAAACACCGCAATCACCCCGCAGGCCCGCCCCTGAAAATCAAACAGCGGTACGCCATACATGCTGCAACCGTTGGGCAACGCCTCAATAAAGCCGCGAAAACCGTCATCTTCAATGCGCACCCCGCGATTGAGCGCGTACCAGACTTCGGGCGCGCCATTACGCAGCACCCGCACCAAAGGGTGGTTGGTGTCTTCGATATCGGCTTCCAGCTTCACCGTAGCGCGCCGGTTGGCATCAGACAGGCGGAGGCATTCCAACTGCCCCTCACTGGCGTTGAACATCGCCACCATCAAGCCGTCGAACCCGTGACGGTGGTGATCCAGCGTCAAAAAGCCATGGACCAAATGCTCGACCGAATCGTTTTCCAGCAGCGCCAGTAAGCATTTCAGCCGTTGCCTCATAGCGCCTCCTCGACCTGTGCGGTAAACGCATTTCCCTCCGTGGCAATGCGGATATGGCTGATTGCCGTACCTGCCGCCATTTTTTGCAATAGCAGTAGGGAAACCGGTGGTAACAACGCCCCGTCGATAATCGACTCCAGCATGCGCGCCCCGTTCTCGGCACGGGTGGCGCGCAGCAGGATCTCTTCGATCACCTCAGGCTCAATCACCACTTCGGCGTTAAAGCGCTGGCGCAGCAGGTTATCCAGGCGTTTGAGCTTGCCGTGGATGATGGTTTGCAGCGTGTCCTTGCCCAGCGGCAGGTAAGGCACCACTTCCATACGCGCCAGCAGGGCCGGTTTGAAGAAGGCCGCCAGCTCGGGATAAAGCAGTTCGCCCAGCAGTTCCGGCTGTTCGGCGTGATCGACAATGGTCTGATAGCCCAGGTTGGAGGTCAGGAAGAACACCACGTTCTTGCAGTCGATGATGCGGCCTTCGCCGTCGGCCAGTTCACCCTTGTCGAACGCCTGATAGAACAGGTTGAGCACGTCGGGGTGGGCTTTTTCGACTTCATCGAGCAGCACCACCGAATAGGGTTTCTGGCGGATGGCTTCAGTCAACACGCCGCCTTCGCCATAGCCCACATAGCCCGGCGGTGAGCCGATCAGGCGCGAAACGGTGTGTTTCTCCTGGAACTCGGACATGTTGATGGTGGTGAGATAGTGGCGCCCGCCGTACAACAGCTCGGAGATCTGCAATACGGTCTCGGTTTTACCCACGCCGCTTGGCCCCACCAGCAGGAAAGCACCCATTGGGCGACCCGGACGTCGCAAATCGGCCCTGGCGGTCAGCAGATGCTGATGCAGGCAGTGGATCGCGGTTTCCTGGCCTTTGATCTGCTCGCCAAGATACGTTGGCAGCTCGGTGACCACCGACAGTTCACTCTGCGACAGGCGGTTTAACGGCACGCCGGTCCACTCGGCGATCACTGCCGCGATCTGATGTTTATCCACGTGTGGAGAAACCAGGGTCTGATGCTGTTGCAGTTGTTCCAGCTCGGCACCCAGCGCAGCCAGATTAATAACCTGTTCTTCCGTCGCGTTTTCTTCCTGCGTCAGCAGCTCTGCCCGCAGGGCGATGATCTGCTGCACCAACTGCTGCTGGGTTTGCCAGCTGGCATTCAGGTCCGCCAGTTGCTGTTCGATCTCAGCGCGCTGCTGTTGTAACACCGATAATCGCTCATCCGGCTGGCTCAGGTTGAGGCGCTGTTCACGCTCCAACATCTGGATTTCCATCGCCTGCTGGTGCAGCTGCGTTTTCAGTGCCGATACCTGACGCGGTGCCGAAGTCAGGTTGATCGCCACCCGCGCGGCGGCGGTATCGAGCACGTCGATGGCCTTGTCCGGCAGTTGGCGGCCAGAGAGATAGCGATCGCTGAGCACCGCCGACGCCTGTAACGCCTCGTCGTCGATCAGTACGCCATGCGCCTTTTCATAGATGGTGCGCAGGCCGCGCATGATCACCGTGGCCTCTTCGGCACTCGGCTCAGAAACCTTCACCAGTTGGAAACGGCGCGACAGCGCGGCATCCTTCTCAAAATACTTTTTGTATTCGCTCCAGGTGGTGGCGGCGATGGTTTTCAGCTCACCGCGCGCCAACGCCGGTTTCAACAGGTTGGAGATATCCAGGCCACCCTGCTGATTACCCGCGCCGATCAGCGTATGGGCTTCATCAATAAACAGGATGATCGGCGTGGCCGACTGGGCAACTTCCGCCATGATCCCTTTGAAGCGCTTTTCGAACTCGCCTTTTACCGCCGCACCAGCCTGCAACGCGCCGAGATCCAGCGTCATCAGTTCGCTGTTGCGCAGCTTTTCCGGCACCTGGCCGTCCACGATACGCAGCGCCAGGCCTTCGATCAGGGCGCTTTTACCCACGCCAGCCTCACCCACTACGATCGGGTTATTCTTGCGGCGGCGACACAGGATATCGATCATCAGGTCGATTTCTTCATCGCGGCACAGCACCGGATCTAGCGTGCCTTTACGGGCCTGCTCGGTCATGTTGCTGGCATAGCGCGCCAGCAAACTTTCGCCATTGGCGACAGCTGCGGTTTTATCGCCCGCTTTCGCTACCCGAGGGGCTTCTGCGGAATCGGCGGTCCAGTCAGCAAAGTTCTGGCGCAACAGTTCGCGATTCACCGGGGATAACAACCGGCTGGCCGCCGGTGTGAGATAACGCATAGGGCTCAGCAGTAAGGTCAGTAACATCACCCCGCCGCGCAGCTGGCTGTGATCCATTTCGGCCGACGCCAATAGCCAACTGTCCTGCAACCACTCCACCAGCAAAGGTGAGAAGCTGGGATAAGCCTGAGTGACCGACTGATAGCCGGAAATACGTTGATCGAGTGACTCACGCAATGCGTCAGTGTCCACGCCAGCATGATTAAGGATCACCCTGACGTCGCTTAAGGGGCTGGCGACCATCTGCATTAATACCTGCGAGACCGTCACTTCCGCTTCCTGCAGGCTGACGCAGTGCGCCGCCGCGGCCTCCAGGGCATGGCGGGCGATGGGATTAAGGCGGTTTACCAGCGTGGGCAAGTCAATTTGAATCATCTGTGCTTCCTAGCTCAATAAATTGTTTAGCTGCTGCAAAATATCCTGAGTCTGTCCATGTAACTGGATGGCATAGAACAGGTAAATCACCGTCAACAGGCCTAAGCCACCCCATAGCAGGTGCTTGATGGTCAACCGTTTACTCAGGTAATAACGCCCGCCGGTGCGGCTTTGTTTCTGGTGCAAGACGGTCGCAGGCGCTTCACCGCGCAGCTGTTGCAGTTGGTGATGCAGCCGACGGAACAGCCGTTCAAAGTCATCGCTGTTTTGCAATGTCACCTTGTAACGGCCGCGATAACCCAGGCAGAAACACAGGTAGATGAACTCCAGCAGATCCTGATAACGTTTGGGTTCGCCCATCAGGCGTTCCAGCAGGACGTACACCTTCTCGCCGCCCCAGGTTTCGTTATGGAAATGCACCAGCAAGGACTGCTGCAACCAGCCGTTTTGCGTATTCCAACCGTGCCCCAACGCCGTCTCATCGATAAAGGTACAAAGCACGTAGCGGAACGAAACGATCGCCCCTGGCTCGTAGCCTTTGGTTTGCAGGAACTGCTCAATGGCGCGGATATCCGTTACCACCTGCTGATAAAGCTGGTCTGGCAGCGGCTGGTTTTCCATGTCTTTCAAGCGCAGCACCATGCCGAGTAACGGCGTGGCGGCGTCCACCATCGCATTCAGGCTCTCGCCGCGCAGCGGGAGCTGATATTGCCGATACGAAGTGACGGTTTCCGTTTCGGGCAGCGCGGGGTTATCCGTGACGGCATGCATTTTCATTAGCTGCTCCTAATCGCCCAGAACTGCATATCCAGTTCAGGGAAGTCACCCGAAACGTGGAAGGCAATCGCATTGCTTTGCAGGACCTCTTTCCAGGTCGGGCTTTGTCGATCCAACATGAAGTAGGTATAGCCGGAATGGTAAGGCAGTTGACGCGGTGCGGCAGAGAGAGCCACCAGCGGTACACCAGGCAGTTGCAGGCTAACCAGCTCACGGATTTTCTCCAGCGAGGTGATCTTGGTTTGCTGCACGAATTGCCGCCGCAGCTGTTCCTGCGGGATCTGCGCCCGAACGGCCAGCACAAAGTCAGCGCTGCGCAACAGATCGCTATCGTTGATCGTCCCCACACGAATGCCGTTAGGCTGTGGATGCAGCTGTACCGAGATAGCACGCGGTGTCAGCACCGTGCTGAGCGTTTGGCGCATCGCCAGGAACAGCGGCTGGAAGCAATCGGTCAGGTTGTCATGGTTATAAACGATGAAGCTGCCTGCCAGTCGTGATTCGTCGGTAAAGGTGCGCAATTCGCCGCAGGTTTGCACCAGGTGGCTATAAAAATCCTGTGGGTGCAGCACCGCCTGATGAGACAGATGGGTGAACAAAGGCTGCATGCGGTTAAACACCTGCAGCATCATGAATTCGGCCACGTCGGCAATCCCCTGCTGGCCCGGCGAACCGATACGTTTGGCCAACAGCCGGGCGCGCTCCACCAAGGTACCCTCCACTTCATCCATAAAGTCTTTCAACTGTACGGAGGCGTGCAGAGTGGTGCAGGTAGGAATAAATTCTTCATCCAGGATCAGCGAGCCGTCCGGGTGCTTCTCTTTAATGCGGCAGACCGGCAGCACGGAATAGGCGCTGAGATCTTCGGAGCCCTGCATCAAACGCGGTGCCAACTGGGCCAGCAGCAGCTGGCTGACATCGCCGCCGTCGGTATGCAAATCGCGCACGTCATCGGTATGTTCGGCGTAGCGGATCGCCCCAGGCAGTGGGCTGTGCGGGCTGGCAACCTCATTGATGGTGTCGTTGAGCATCGGCAACGCCAGATAGATATCGCGGCTGGCGGCATCGTTGCAGTTCAGTACGTCTAACGGCTTGGGCGCGCAATCCTGATAAGGAATATCAAACACCGTGCCATCGGCCATGCTGCCGCTGGCGTTGGTCAAGCCGATACGCCCCAGCTTGAGCAGTTCCTGATTGATCTGCAGCGAGTGGAAGCCATAGGTGTAATTGGTCAGCGCGGTGATACGGCGCTGCAGCTGGTAATCGTTATGTCTTTGTTGCTGTTGAAAGTGTTGTGGCTTAATGAACAGGCCTTCGCGCCAGATCACCCGATTCTTGGTCGGCATGGTTATTCTTCCTCTTTCCTTAAGTCGATTTCATCCGCTTTAACGTGGATCAGCACGCCGTAGTTATGACCAACATCTTTGATCTTGATGATTTTTTTCCATTCAGCGCGATCAACGTCGGCATAGTAGGCAATCACCCCCAGATAGTGGGTCTTCTCTTCCAGCTCAATAGCGGGTAACGGTTTATATTGGCTCGGCAGCAGGGTGTATTCCTGATGGTCGATGTAGTTCTTACTGAGCGTTTTCTTCAGTATTTCCGTGTCGAGCTGGTCGTAGTCGGCGGCCAGCAGTTTGGAATCATCGCTCAGGTACACCACCGCAATCTCGGTCGGCGCGGCCTCGCCTTTCTCATTGGGGTTGATATTCGCGTCCGCCAGCAGCGTCAACCGCAGCGTAGAAGGCTGCTCGGTAGCGCGCTCCGGCTTCTTGTTTTTCCATATCGTGCAGCCTGACAGCATCAGCACCAGGCATAGCGCAGTCGTCAGAAAGTATCCTCTGCCACCTTTCATCGTTCGCTGTCCTTCATCCCCTGGCGCAGCGCCTGGTCGTAAGCCTGTTCATACACTTCGCCAAACAGCTTTTCGAAGCCCTGCTGGCGGCTGGAGGCCAATTCCTGGTAGTAGTTTTTGTACATTTCCCAGGCCCAGGCGGAGTCTTGTTCCTGGCGCTCGTTGCTGCGCATGTAATGGCTAAAGCGCGTCAGCAGTCGCTCTGGGGAGAAGGCTTCCAGCATGGTGCTCAACGCCTGGGCAATCGCCTGTTGGTTGGCCTGATGGTGCAGGCGCAGGTTATGCAGGCTCTCGGCCACCGCCGCCGGGGCGGAAAGGTGGACCGGGCTTTTTTGATCGGCAAACAGCAGGCTGAGCGTGGTGTCGTAGTCCATATTCAGACGCAGCGGGTTATCTTCGATTGGGCGCAGATGTTTGTCCCGCAGGCCGTGTTGGCTGCGCTGCAAAGCCAATAACCCTTCAATGGCAGCCCTGAGCGTTTTACCGGCTTCTTCGAGGAAGTCATTGGCCTCCTGGCTGTTGCGGATTGGCAGTTGCGCGCCAAAACCCCGCATCAGCGGCGTGATCGCCACGTGCTGCTGTTCCATCTTGCTGTCTGACGGTGCCTGCTGGCCGGAAAGAAAACTGCTGATTTGCGGCAGATCGATAAACTCCTGATCCATGGCACTGTCCTTGGTGATATCAGAAAGTGGAGAAGAGAACAGCGGATCGCGGTAGCGATCCTGTTGTAATGATTGATCGGCACCGGTGAGGGTGCTCAGAGGTTCGTGCATCGTCAGGCTTTCGGTTTCCAATACCCGCAGCGGGTCGTGGCTGAAACCGTTAGCGACCGTGGCGGCCAGGCGGTTGTCCTGCTCATGATGGGAAGGCTGCGCATTGCCTCCTTCCATCATCGCTTCCAGCGGGTTGCTGTAGCTGGAGACCAGCGATTCCGGCGAAACCATCAGCGGATCGATCATATCGGCGTTCGAGCGGCTGATATGGCTCTTGATGGCCAGGTTGCCTACGCTGATCTCGTCACCTTGCTGGATGCGCACCAAACCGGAGTTTGCCGTCAGCATCGACTGGTTAATACTCACCGCACCGTTGAGCACCCGCAGGCAAAAGGACCCATCTCGCCATTCAATGGCAAACTGTGAAGGGCTGATATTGCCGCCCTGATCCTGAATAGACCAATGATGGCTGCCGTCACTGCCCACCACCCCACCCTGTGCATTAAACAGGCTGCTGGCCGGTTTGCCACTTTCCAATCTGTCGCTATTGACGACTCGCAATGATAGCGTCGGTTGCTGTTTATCCATGATCTCTCTTCCTGAATCTTGATTGTCATTCCATAACGCTAATGGTTACGTGGGGCTGTTGCTCGGGTTCCCCGAGGAAGCTGGTCCAGCCCAGCAGGTTGTTTTGTTCTGTCCCCAGGATCATGCCGCCCACCTGCTGCTCTGCCAGACCCAGGCGTAAATCCCACGAAAACTGGTCGCGCATAATGAAAGCCACAAACATCTCTAACGGCTCGTAATTCTCCCCGTTAGGTAAAAATGACAAGAACTGTTCACGCGTCAGTTGGTTAAGGCACAACTGATATTTGCCGCTGCGATCCGCCACCTGCGATCCCAGCGAGAAATTGACGCCCAGCACCGATTTCCCCTGGTATTTCTGGCCGCTGACCTTCACCCTGCCGCCCAGGCGGTTCTGCTGCTCCGGGGCGATTTTGACCTTGCGCAGCTGCCAACTTTGCAGCGTCACATCCGCCAGGTTGAAACAGTGTGCCACCAGGCTGCAAATCACTTCCGGTGCCCGCCCAGGGCTGGCCAGCAAGCCGGCATAGGCCAGCATTTTGCCGTGGTGGATACGCAGTTTTTTGCGGATCGCCTCGTTACTTAATCCCACTAGCGCAAACATGCGCTGCGAGACATCATCGTTACCGCCCTCGTCAAAGCAGATGTAGTAGCGGTATTTGCGCCAAATCTGATGCAGCAGCGTTAACAGCCGGTGGTTGAACACGTTGAGAAAATCCGTCAGGCGGTTTTCGTTCTGGGCATCTTCCCAGGCCAACGAGTCCAGGTAATAACCGGGCAACGGCGACTGGCTGCCATGCAACCCAAGGAAAGAAACTTCCAGCTCAAACTGGCCGCGAGCGGAAGTCTCCAACGCGATCACGTCACGGGTTGGAAAAGCCAGGCTGGCGGTCGATTTAAAGCGGATTGCCTCATCGGCTGGCCTGGATGAACCCGGGGATTTTTGCCACGCTACCGCCATTTGGTTGAGCAGCTCGACCAATTGGTAAAAGTTATAGCGTGACACATCCAGCACTGGCTCAGGCGGTACGCCTTCACCCGCGCTTACATCAATGCATGTTGACCCGTCTGTACCGGCCATTGGTAACATTCCTGATTATCAAGATTGATGACTTTCAAAAGGTGGAACGAGTTGACGCTGGCATACAGGGAGAAGAAGCGTGCCAACACCGTACCAAACAGGTAGAGCTCACCTTCAGAACCAAAAGCGCTTTGCTCCAGCCAGAGGGTGGTTTGCAGACCTCTGACCGGTAAACCCCGGAACAACCTGTCGATCGGCTGGGTTTCGATACGCGAAATCGCGTCCAGTTTTTTTTGCGACGACCGAGCGGATTGCCGGTTGTGTACGCTGGGGAAATCATAGGTTTGCAGTATCTGTTTTAACGAATCCTTGTCCAATAATGACATGTAGTTCAATGACATATTGGATAATAAAGACCATTGCAGGCTGCCATCCAACACCGGATACAGCGGTACCGAAGGCCGGGTAATATTACGGAAGGTGGCAAAGGACGGGCCTGCTTGCGTCCGTTGGCAGATATCACCCACGCGTAGCGCCAGCGGTAATTCGCGGTTGGTACAGGTCATGCTGACCGACACGTTTTCTTGCGACAGCGCTACCTCCGTCTCATCACTGCGCACAAAGGAGATGTAATGCTCAAAGCCCTTACGGAACAGCGAGTTTTTCACCCGCAGGCGGTAATAGAGCATGTTGCGTTCCTGCGCAGGTTCCACCTGATGATGGAAACTTTCGAACGCCGGATAGCTTCTGGCCTGCCCCCGCCCGCTGCCTTTGGGATCTTTACTTAACCAGCTCTCTACGCGATCGATCGAGAAAATCTCGTAGCGTTCAGGATGATGGTAACTGGCGCACAGCGGATATTCGGTTTGTGTGCCATCCAGGGCTATCGCCTCGCTATCGCGTTTGAACAGGTTCACCGCAGGGGTGCAGTTCAGGCGCAGGGTGGTTGGCCGTATCTTGACCTCAGGAGGCAATGGCTGGGAGAAATGCAGATTGAGGGTGAACTCGCTGGCTTTCAGATGCGCGGGGAAATCCACCACCCCAGCCACGTCAAAGAACAGGAAGCCTTCCGGGAAACAGAAATACTCCTGCAGGATACGGTAGCCGACATAGGCGTTTTTCGGGTAAGGCAATAGCGCATCTTCGCGCTCAAAGCCCACCGGGTTGAAATCAAAGTCCGGCATCGGAATAGTAATGCCGTTGACCACCAGGTCGGCCCGTTCGAAATAGTGACTGATCCAGAAATAGAGCTGGGTACTGGTGTAACCGTCCTCACCCAGATAGAAACGCAGTTTATCGAGCCGCATTTCCTGCACGTTCAACTCCGCCTTGGCGCCGAAGTGAATGCTCAATATCCCCTGTTCGTTGCTGTTGTTGACGGCGATATCCTGGATACCCATCGGGAACAGCCAGACATCCCGGCACAGCGTGAAGCTGCACTGGGGGCCGTGTGTTTCGCTGTCGTTTTGCAACGCGCCACGTTCCGCCCTTTGCGCAATCGGGACGCTCTCGATCTGGCTACCGCGCTCGATCAACGTCGCTTCAGTGAGTGCACTGCTGTTCGGCGTGTATTCGACGATGGTCATGCTGGGCACTGGCCGCAAATAGTTCGGCCACAGCATATTCAGCAGGCCGTGTGTCAACTCCGGAAACTGGTCATCGATCTTTTCGCGCAGGTTGCCGGTCAGAAAGGCGAAGCCCTCCAACAGGCGCTCAACGTCCGGATCGGAACCCTGTTCGGATAAAAAGGCAGCAAGATGCGGCCGTTCGATTGCGGCATCCCGCCCTAATTGCCGGAGGTAATCCAGCTCATCCCTGAAGTACTTTTCGAACGACATTATGCTTCCTGGTTTAGGCAGTAACGGCGGTTGCTGTCCAATTGGATATTGAACTCAACCACATCGCCGATATTGTCGAAATCAACTTGAGCACTGATATGGAAACTCAATAACAGTGGGTCCCCCTGATCCACCAGGGATTGAACGGCAACCTCGGAAATTCTTGGCTCGTAGCGTTCAATACACTCCTTGATGGCCTGCTCAATACTCTTACGGAAATCAGACGTGGTTGCCGTGGCATCATTGAGATCAATAACCCCCAGGCCTGCAGCACTTTGGCAGGCTCCGGGGCGCGAATTGAGGACTTCGTTCAAATGCTGCTTGATTGAGATTAATAGCTCTTGAACACGGCTATGTGAGGAAGGGCCTAAGCCCTTCCCCTGGATACGCTCAAACAAGCTGGCAGAACTTCCTCGCTCCCAATTAAGAAGCGCAGCCATGGCCTGTTATTCCTTATCCAAACGACCAACCAGCGAGAGCTCGAAACTGGCTCCCATGTATTTGAAGTGTGGACGCACCTGCATCGCCACCTGGTACCAGCCCGGATCCCCTTCGACATCCAGAACCTGGATCTGAGCAGAACGCAGAGGGCGGCGGCTGCGGACATCGGTCGGTGGGTTTTCCTGATCGGCAATGTATTGCTTGAGCCAGATGTTCAGCTCACGCTCCAGATCCTGACGCTCTTTCCACGAACCAATCTGCTCACGCTGCAGCACTTTGATGTAGTGAGCCAGGCGGTTGATGATGAACATGTACGGCAGTTGGGTACCCAACTTGTAGTTGGTTTCCGCCATCCGGCCTTCATGGGTATTCGGGAAGACCTTCGGCTTTTGGACCGAGTTGGCCGAGAAGAACGCCGCGTTGTCGGTGCCTTTGCGCATGGTCAGGGTAATAAAGCCCTCTTCCGCCAGCTCAAATTCACGACGATCGGTGATCAGTACTTCGGTCGGGATCTTCGCCTGTACCTGGCCCATCGCCTCATAGAGGTGAACCGGCAGGTTGTGCACTGCACCACCGCTTTGTGGCCCGATGATGTTCGGACACCAGCGATACTTGGCGAAGCTGTCTGTCAGGCAGGCGGCCAGCAGGAATGCGGTGTTGCCCCACAGGAAGTGTTCGTGATCCTTGCTGACGTCTTCGTAGTAGTTGAAATTCTTGATCGGATTTTCAACGGTGGAATACGGTAAACGCAGCAGGAAACGTGGCGTGGTCAGGCCCAGATAGCGGGAGTCTTCCGACTCGCGCAGCGCACGCCATTTGGTGTGTGCTGGCCCTTCGAACACCGACTTCATGTCTTTGATGGCTGGCAGCTCGGTAAAGCTGTTGATACCAAAGAAGTCCGGCGCAACGCTGGAAAGGAACGGCGCATGTGCCATGGCCCCAACGGCGCTGACGTATTGCAGCAGCTTCATATCCGGGGTGCTGTTGCTGAACGCATAGTTACCGATGATGGCTGCGGTAGGTTCGCCGCCAAACTGGCCGTAACCGGATGAGTACACGTGCTTGTAGAAACCAGACTGGATAATTTCCGGCGAGAACTCAAAATCTTCCAGCAGCTCTTCTTTCGTCGCGTGCATGATGTTGATTTTGATGTTTTCACGGAAATCGGTGCGATCCACCAGCAGCTTCAGTGAACGCCAGGAGGATTCGATTTCGCGGAATTCTTTGGCATGCAGAATTTCGTCCATCTGAGCACTGAGCTTTTTATCCAGCTCGATGATCATTCTGTCGACCAACAGCTTGTTGATCGGCTCTTCGTTGGTGCCGGTGTCCAAAATGCTGCTGATAAATGCAGCAACGCCCTGTTTGGCGACGTCATAGCCATCATTACCCGGCATCATGCGGGTCTGAGACATGATCTCGTCTAGCAGGAAAGTGGTACTGGTAGGCTCGGCAGCTAAAACCGCATTTTCTTCATGTAAAGACATACGTTAAATTCCCTCTTTCCGTCTCAATTATTTCTGATTAAGAATGTCCAATTCCTTTAGCAACTGCTCACGCATTTCTTCATTGCCTAGGAGATCTTGCAGACGAGAACGGAAGGCAGGAATGTTACCCAGAGGCCCTTTCAGGGCGACCAGCGCTTCCCGCAGTTCCAGAATTTTTTTCAGTTCGGGGACGTTTTTCGCCACGTTGTCCGGTGAGAAATCGTCGAGGGAATTGATCGCCAATGTGACCGGCATCTCTTCTTTCCCCTCACCTTCCAGATGATTGGGTACTGTGAACGAAAGGTTGATATTGGCTTCGTTCATCACCGCGTTGAAGTTGTTTTTGCTGACGGAAACAACCTGACGTTCTTCAATCGGGGTGTCTTCACGAACCCCCTTGAGGTCGCCAACCACCATCAGGTTCAGTGGCAGTTCAATTTCAGAGGTTTGATCGCCCGTATTAGGAACGTACTTAATGTTGATCCTTTCCTTGGGGGCAACACTGCTTTGATTATTCTTACTCATCACTCGTCCTTTTAGTCACAATAAGGGAATACCAGCTAATGTTTGTTGAATGAGCACCGGAAAATGACATTCAGATATCATCCATGCTAATAGAGTTAGCACCATCCATTCAGATAGCAAATCTATCACCGTAAAACTAAATACCTTCGTTTATGTCGCACTGAGGTCCAGGAGTAATCCTATTTCGCACGTAAATATGGGAATTTTCCCATATTCCGCAAAAGCCTGCGAATTATCCTAAATAATATCAAAAAGCCCGAAAAATCAGTTTACGGCTTCCGACGAAGCTGGACATTTCCTGCATTAGCATAGCTTCACTGAATGTATCGTCCTCGATCTGACAGGTAAAAGTCCATAAATTTTTCTTTACTAAGCTTCCTAATAATTTATCACCTGGCAAGAGCAACTTTCGGCTTATGATCATAAAAAATAATTTCACAAAAATTTATAAACTCATTTAAAACAACAAGTTAAAAAACAATGTAATTATTTTAATTATGGTAACGACACAAACCATAACTATCACCAATATTTAAACCAGCATAAAACACCAATAATGCAAATATTATAATTTTTTATCCCATTAACGATACCAATAAACATTGCAAATTTGTGAGTGGCTTGGCACTAGGGAAAGTCCCGATTATAGTGATGGCCGAAGTGAGAAGTGGGGCAAGTGACATTCGAGGTCGATTAATATCGGCTAGTCGGTGTGACTAGCATTGAGTTAATACCAAGCTAACTGACAAGGATCTTTAAGATGCCAACTCCAGCTTATATCTCTATCACAGGGAAAACCCAAGGTAATATTACCGCCAGCGCATTTACCGCTGAATCTGTCGGTAACATCTTTGTTCAAGGCCACGAAGACCAGATGCTGGTTCAGGAATTTGAACATATCGTTACCGTACCAACCGATCCGCAGTCTGGCCAGCCATCAGGGCAGCGTGCACATAAGCCATTCCGCTTCACTGTGGCTTATAACAAAGCTGTTCCATTGCTGTATAACGCATTGGCCTCTGGCGAAATGCTGCCAACGGTTGAATTGAAATGGTACCGCACCTCGATCGAAGGTAAACAAGAGCACTTCTTTACCACCAAACTGGAAGATGCCACCATCATCGATATCGACTGCAAAATGCCACACTGCCAGGATCCAACCAAGGCTGAGTTCACTCAACTGGTTCGCGTTTCACTGGCATACCGTAAAATCACTTGGGAACACACCACCGCCGGGACTTCGGGTTCTGACGACTGGCGTGCCCCAATCGAAGCCTAAGGCCAGCCTTAGCTTCACCCAAGCAGCCAATCGAAAGATTGGCTGTTTTTATTTCCGCCTACCACCAAGCTCGATGGCCAGCGGCTAGCCGCCAATCAGCTTGCCTCTGACAATGACTTTACCCGGTTTAATATGGTGATCGACGGCCCGGCGGATAGCCAACCCCAACGCCTGCCAGGCGATTTCATGCAGATCGTGGGAAATACAGGGGAAATTAAAACCGTAAATTGCCGCATTAGAGACTTCATCAATACCGAACAGCGAGACGTCTTTCATCAGCGCCAAACGGTGATCGACACAGGATTTGATGATACCTAGCGAGATCTGGTTATTGCAGCCGACAAAATAGTCCGGCGGCGGCTGGCGATCGAGATACTCGTTGGTCACGCGCAGGGCGGCATCCATATAGAAATCCGCATGGATAATCTCCAGGCTCGCCACCTTGCCTTGCAGCGCAGCAATCAGCCCGGTAACCCGCTCTTTGGCCACGTTGGAATCCTCTGGCCCGGAAACCACCACCACCTTTTGGCTGTTCTGCTCCAGCAGATAACGCCCCGCCTGTAAACCGCAGTCCAGATTGTCGATATACACGCCGCTGCAAAACGCCCCATCCAGTTCCCGATCGACCAGCACCACCGGGATGCCGAGCCTTTCCAGGTTTTTCAGGTAGCCGGGCGTATAGTTTCGGTCCGATGAGATCACCGATAAAATGATGGCATCCACGTTGTAGCCAATCAGCTTGTCGATAATGCGGTTTTCATTTTCCTGCGACTCATAAGAGTCAAACACCAGCGTATCGTAGCCCGCTTTCTGCGCCTCCAGCGTCATCAGCCGGGTGAGCGCGCCAAAAAACGGGTTGGCCATATCAGGGTTGACGATGCCGATCGTTTTGCTTGCTTTAGCCCGCAGATTGCGTGCGGCGGTGTTCATCACATACCCCAGACTCTCCGCCGTCTTGAGGATGCGATCGAGCGTATCGGGGTGGACTTTGTCC
The DNA here is from genome assembly GCF_019968685.1 of Serratia sp. JSRIV006. NCBI lineage: Bacteria > Pseudomonadati > Pseudomonadota > Gammaproteobacteria > Enterobacterales > Yersiniaceae > Serratia > Serratia sp. JSRIV006. The sequence goes on along the minus strand of NZ_CP074137.1, from coordinate 2,239,771 downwards.
GGCTGAGAGAACGCGCGGGATACGGTAATTTTGCTGACATTTGCAAGCGCTGCGACGCTCTCTAGCGTCGCTTTCAGTGGTCGATCGGCCGCCAAGTGTGACTCCTGGTTGGAACATCTCATTTTGTACCATGGCAAGGTGATCAAGGATTATCACCTCTTATGTAAATACTCTCATCACTGCAGCATCAACCGACGCGCCGGACGTTGGGATCGGTAAAAACATCTAGATCATCACGGCTTTGCGATGAGAACTCAGAAACCACCGCACCAAGCTTACCTGCCTGGAACCAGTGTCTGGTATTAGGCTTGATTGTATATTGTTCTCCCGCGCGCAACAAAATATAACGCTGGCAGGTATACCACTGTTCGAACCCGGCTGGAGGTTGACAGACTGGGCTCCCCCGCTCGGTGTTCAAGGTCAGGGCATCATCATCCACAAACAGATAAACCTCACCCCAGCGGCAGCGGAACGTTTCCTGTTTGCCCGGCGTATCATCAAACGGCGGATGGAGATGCTCCGGGCAGGTTTGGTGTGGGAATAGCACCAACTCCTTGGCGCAGTAGCGCGGGGTGTTAATGTAAGTCAGTAGCTGTAACCCCGAGCGCGGGTAATCGGCCAGGCCGAAATCCGTCAGCTCGATCTCCCGTTTTTCCACGTCGGTCAACCGTATGCCACAGCCTGCAAGCAAGGTTTGGGTTCTTTCTAGCGCATCGATAGGTCGCTGCATGATGTCCTCGTTAACGTTAATGATATCGATACCATCATAGTTAACATCGCACGCCAATAAATGTGATCTTCACGACTATTTGACATCATTAAACCAACAACTTTTAACACAAAAGCAAAAAACACAACCAACATCACACATTTTTAGCCCGTCCGCGCTTACTATCCTGCTCATTGAAAATGATATCGATACCATAAAAATGATACGAAAGGATGATAACCATGCAAGCATTAGTGCTAGAAAAACCCGGTAAAATCAGCATCCAGGATTGTCAGTTTGATGAAGTCCTTGGCGAAAACGATGTACAGGTCAAGATCCATTCCGTCGGTATTTGCGGCAGCGATGTGCATTACTATCAGCATGGCCGTATCGGACCGTTCGTGGTTAACGCCCCGATGGTGCTCGGCCATGAGGCTGCCGGCGTCGTCATGGCGATTGGCAAAAACGTTCGCCATCTACAGGTTGGCGATCGGGTTTGCATGGAGCCTGGCATTCCCGATCTGCAATCACAGCAATCCCGTGCAGGGATATACAATCTGGATCCAGCCGTTCGCTTCTGGGCCACGCCGCCGATCCACGGCTGCCTGAGAGAGAGCGTCATCCACCCTGCCGCCTTCACCTTCAAACTGCCGGACAACGTCAGCTTTGCCGAAGGTGCCATGGTGGAACCCCTGGCCATCGGGATGCACGCCGCCACCAAGGCTGCGATCAAGCCGGGTGATATCGCGCTGGTGATTGGTGCTGGCCCCATCGGCGTGGTGACCGCTCTGGCGGCGTTGGCCGGTGGCTGCTCAGATGTGATCATCTGCGATCTGTTTGCAGAGAAGTTGCAGGTGGCCGCCAATTATGAGGGGCTGCACGCGGTCAATATCAAAACCGGCAACCTGGCGCAAAAGGTCGCCGAGTTGACCAGCGGCAACGGCGTCGACATCGTGTTCGAATGCAGCGGAGCCAAACCGGCCATCGGCGGCGTCAGCGAGCATATTGCTCCCGGCGGCACTGCGGTACTGGTCGGCATGCCAATTGACGCCGCACCAATGGACATCGTGGCCGCCCAGGCCAAAGAGGTCACCTTCAAGACCATTTTCCGCTATGCCAACATGTATCCGCGCACCCTGCGTTTGCTCAGCTCCGGCAAGTTGCGGGTACAGCCGCTGATCTCGCAAAGCTTCAAGTTCAAGGACAGCGTGGCCGCCTTTGAACGCGCGGCGGCGGGTCATCCAACCGACATCAAAATCATGTTGGAAATGGAGTAACTCATGGCGCTCTATGCAGGCATCGACTGTGGCACACAAGGCACCAAGGTGGTGATTGTCGATGGCACATCCGGCACCATCGTGGGCGAAGGCAGTGCGCCGCATGAGATGATCAGCGACTCTTCCGGGCGCCGCGAGCAGTTGGCCGAGTGGTGGATTGAGGCATTGCTGCTGGCGTTTCGTCAGGCAATCGACAGCGCCAGCATTGATCCAGCGGCGATTGTCGCCCTGTCGGTTTCCGGCCAGCAGCACGGCTTCGTTGCTCTGGATGAGCAAGGCGAAGTGCTGCACGCGGTAAAACTATGGTGTGACACCGCTACCAAGCGGGAAAACGACGTTCTGCTGGCAGGCCTGGGTGGCATCAAAGGTTCCCTGCAGAAGCTGGGGCTGATGGTAGCGGCGGGCTATACCGCGTCCAAGATCCTGTGGTTCAAGCAGCAACATCCACAGCTGTGGGCACGGTTGAAAACGGTGCTGTTACCGCATGACTATCTCAACTTCTGGCTGACCGGGGAACGGGTGGCGGAATTTGGCGATGCCTCCGGCAGCGGGCTGTTTGACATTCGTCAGCGCTGCTGGGATCGCGATGCCGTAGCGCTGATCGACGATAGCGGCCTGCTGTGGAATGCCCTGCCTCGCCTGATCAACGCCGAGCAAAGCGTTGGCTATCTGCGCCCGGAAGTGGCGGCGCTGCTGGGTCTGCAACCTAATGTCCGGGTGGCCAGCGGCGGCGGCGACAACATGATGGCGGCAATCGGCACCGGTAATATTCGCCCCGGCATCGTGACGATGAGCCTCGGCACCTCCGGAACGCTGTTTGCCTATGCCGATCGGCCGGTGGTCAGCCATTCTGAAGCGATTGCCGGTTTCTGCTCCAGCAGCAACGGCTGGCTGCCGCTGATTTGCACTATGAACGTCACCTCTGCCAGCACCTCGGTACAGCGTCTGTTGCACCAGGACATAGCCGGATTTAATCAGGCTCTTGCCGCCACCGAACCCGGAGCGGCGGGCGTGATGATGCTGCCGTTTTTCAACGGCGAACGCGTTCCGCAACTGCCCGCAGCCAAGGCCAGCCTGCATAACCTGGACAGTGACAACTTTACCGGAGCCAACCTGTGCCGGGCCGTGGTAGAAAGCGCTACCTATGGCCTACGCTACGGCCTCGACCTGTTCCAGCAGCAGGGTATTTCCACCAGCGAAATTCGCCTCACCGGCGGTGGCGCTCGCAGCGCTTGCTGGCGGCAGATCGTCGCCGACGTGATGAACTGCCCGGTGGTGTGTCTGGCAGAAAAGGAAACCGCTGCGCTGGGTGCCGCCATTCAGGCCATGTGGTGTGACAGTCTGGCGACCCAACCCGAGCTGTTGGCCTCAGAAGAGTTAACCAGGCTATGCCAGCGCTTTGTCCGGCTGGATGAAGAGACCCGCGTGATGCCGGATCCGCAGCACCAGCGGCAATATGCCGATCTGTATGCCGGTTACCTGAACCTACTGCAAAAAGAGTATCCCGAGGTGAAGCTATGACACGCGATCCCCAGACCAAAGCCCCGGCCTACTTGCTGGAGGTCACCGGCGTGAGGAAGTCGTTTGGCTCCGTCGTCGCGCTGAAAAATGCCGAATTCTGCCTGCGCAAAGGGTCGATTCACGCGCTGTGCGGCGGCAACGGTGCCGGGAAGTCTACCTTTCTCAGCATCCTGATGGGCTTTATCCAGCCCGACAGCGGCGATATTTTCGTCAATGGCCAACGCTGTGAATTTGCTCATCCGAAAGAGGCGCTGGCGGCTGGCATCGCTATCGTGCAACAAGAGCTGAGCGCCATCCCCGATCTGACGGTTGCCGAAAACATCTGGCTGGGGCGCGAACCCCGCCGCCTGGGCTTTGTCGATTTCAAAACCATGAACCAGCAGACCGCTGCGCTGTTGCAGGACCTGCATTTTGCCCTGTCGCCGACGGAAAAAATGCGCAACCTCAGCGTGGCGGAACAGCAGTTGGTGGAGATCGCCAAGGCCCTCTCCCACTCTGATGCCGACATCATCATCATGGATGAGCCTACGTCGGCCATCGGCGAGGAGGACGTGCAGAAAATCTTCCAGGCGATCACCCGGCTGGCCGCCAAGGGCAAAGGCATCATTTACGTCTCGCACCGTCTGTCCGAGATTTTCCAGATTGCCGACAGCTACACCATTTTCCGTGACGGCAGCTATATCCATGAAGGTTTGTTGCAAGATATCACCCGCGAGCAGCTGATTGAGCACATCATTGGCGGCGAGTTCGAAAGCGAGTTTGCCAAATTCAATCAGCCCGGTGATGAAGTGATGATGGAGGTGCAGAACCTGTGCTGGGGCAACAAGATCCGCGACATCAGCCTGACGTTAAAACGCGGCGAGATCCTGGGGATTTACGGGCTGGTGGGGTCCGGGCGCAGTGAGTTCCTCGATCTGATCTTTGGCATTCAGCACGCGGACAGCGGCACCATCCAGATCGGCGATCGTCAGCTCGCCAAGCATTCACCACAAGAATCAATCAACAGCGGTCTGGCCTATGTGACGGAAGACCGCAAGGATACCGGCCTGGTGCTGTGCCGCTCGGTTAAAGAAAATATCAACGTGGCTTCGCTGGGTGCCATCAGCCAACTGGGTATGATTAACCCGAGCCAGGAACAGCAGCGCGCCAACGACATGATCCAGCGCTTCAACATCAAAACCCCCGATGCCGACCATATCGTCGGCAACCTGAGCGGCGGCAACCAGCAGAAGGTGGTATTGGGGCGTTGGGCCTTGCTCGATCCGCAAATCATGCTGCTCGATGAGCCGACACGCGGCATTGACGTGGGGGCCAAAAAAGAGATCTACCGCTTTATGTCCGAATTCGCGCTGAAGGATAAAGCGATCATCATGGTGTCTTCCGAGCTGTCAGAAATTATCGGTATGAGTGACCGCATTCTGGTGTTTCGTAACGGCATGCTCGCCGGTGAATTATCGACTAAAAACGCCACGCAGGCGGAACTAATGAAACTGGCCGTATAGCCAGGCAATCAACTCATTATTTTAAAGAGAACTTACTATGAATGGCACCCACTCATTAACGCCCGGGTTGGCTTTTTTTACGCAAAATAAACGGCATCTGCACAAATACGGCATTATTATCGCCTTCTTCGTGTTGTGTCTGATCGTCACGGTGATTGGCGAAGTTCAGGTGGCGCAAGGTGCCTGGAGCAGCAATTACTTCTTGAGCGATGAGAACATGCTGATCGTTCTGCGCCAGGTCTCGATTAACGGCATTCTGGCCATCGGCATGACCTTTGTGATTATTACCGCCGGGGTCGATCTTTCCGTAGGCTCGGTCTTGGCGCTGAGCGGCATCGTCGCCGCCCGCTTTGCCACCACCAACAGCGGGCTGTCGATCGGCGATACCGCGCATGCAGTGATGGTGCCGCTGATTGTCGCCCTGGGCATCGGCATCGTCTGCGGGCTGATCAACGGCACCATTCTGGCCCGCTACCGCTTGCAGCCTTTCATCGTCACCATGGGGATGCTTTCCGCCGCCCGTGGCCTGGCGCTGCTGACCACCGACGGTAACCCGGTTTCGCAACTCAACAGCGATTTCCGCTGGTTAGGTAATGGCTATGTGCTGGGCATCCCGGTGCCGGTGATTATTTTTACCGCCCTGTTTGTGCTCGCCTGGATCCTGCTCAATAAAACCATCTTCGGCCGCCATGTGTATGCCGTGGGGGGCAACCAGAAGAGCGCCCGCACCTCGGGCATCAGCGTGATACAAATCAAGGTGTTGGTCTACACCCTGTGTGCTGCCCTGGCGGGGATCGCCGGTTTGATCCTGACGGCACGTACCGGTTCGGCACAAACCAACGCTGGTAGCGCCTACGAGTTGGACGCCATTGCCGCCGTGGTCATTGGCGGCACCAGTATGGCTGGCGGCGTCGGCACCTTGGTTGGCACCCTGTTCGGCGTATTGATTATCGGCGTGATGAATAACGGCCTCGATTTGCTCGGTGTGCAGTCCTATTACCAGCAGATCATCAAGGGCGCATTGATTGTTGTCGCCGTGTTGCTCGACCCGTCACGCAAACAACAACGTGACTAACTTACCTCATAACAACAAAACCCCTATAACCAGGAGTCACCATGAACAAGATGACCAAAATTGCGTTGCTCACCTCCGGCCTGCTGCTGGGGACCTCAACGCTGGCCCAGGCCGCCCCGGTGAAAATCGCCGTGTTGATGTACGGCATGAAGGCCGAATTTGTCCAACTGATGGAGAAGGCGGCGAAAGAGCATCCTGAGGTTAAAAATGGCAACGTACAGCTCACCGTTTACGACGGCCGCTACGACCCGATGGTGCAGAACAATCAGGCTGAAACCGCCCTTCAGACCAAAACCGATGCCATCATCATTAACCCGATGGACTACGAGGCCAACATCGACGTGGTGACCATGGCCAACAAGGCCAAGATCCCGGTGGTGGTCACCAACGCCCGTTTGAATACCGATCAGATGACCTCTGAAGTGGTCTCTGACGACGTGCTGGGCGGGTATCTGGAAGCCAAAGCGGTACTGCAGAAAATGAACTGCCAGGGCAACGTGGTGATTATCGAAGGGCCAAAAGGCGGCAGCGGTGAGATCCAGCGCGGGCAAGGCAACGACAAGGCCATTGCCGAATGTGGCCCAGGCAAAATCAAGGTGCTGGAGCGCAAGACGGCCAACTGGTCACGCGCCGAGGCGCTGCCGCTGATGGAAAACTGGTTGCAGAAACACCGTGGCCAGATTAACGGCGTCATCGCACAAAATGACGAAATGGCCTTGGGGGCAATTGAAGCTATCAAGGGTGCCAATCTGAACGTGAAAGACTTTGCGATTGCCGGGGTCGACGGCGTCTCTGATGCCATTCGTGCCGTACAGGCTGGTGAGATGGTGTCGATTCTGCAAGATGCTCATGCCCAGATGCAGGGTTCTATCGATGTAGCGCTGCGCGCGGTAAAAGGCGACAGCTATCAACCACAGTCGGATATCTGGAAGCAGTATGCAGGCCAGATGCAGTGGGATAACGGCACGGCTAAACGCTATTCGGTGCCATGGACCGTGGTGACCACCGAGAACGCCGCTCAACTGCTGGATGCGCGTAAGTAATCATTCGTCAACCCACCCCAGGGTTTTGAGCCTGGGGTTAATAGGATTAAAACGGGCGCAGCATGCGGCGCCCCCTTCACCATCAATTCACCGAAATGCCCCACTTCTTCATCCGCGATAGCAGCGTAGTGCGTTTCAGCCCAAGACGCTGTGCAGCCCCGCGTGGCCCAGCAACCACGCCGTTGGTTTCTTTCAGCACGCGGAGCACCCGTTGGCGCTCATCCTCCTCCGGCGATACCTTTTCCATGGCAGCGACAGGCGGCCCCCCTGAGGATTGCGAATACTGCAATTCGGGTAGCGGCAGCTCAAGCACCGAGCCGCGCGTCAACAATACCGCCCGCTCAATCACGTTCTCCAGTTCACGCACGTTGCCCGGCCACGGCATCTGGCTTAATAACCGCAGCGTTTGCGCCGGGATACTGTCGATGGTGCGCTTCATGCGACGAGCAATTTTATGGGTCAGGAACTTCACCAATTGGGGGATATCTTCAGGCCGTTCGCGCAGCGGTGGAATAACGATCGGAAACACGTTCAGACGATAGAACAGATCGCTGCGAAATTCACGATCGGCCACCATCTGCTGCAAATCCCGGTTGGTGGCGGCAATCAGACGGATATCGACGGAGATCGGTTTATTGCCGCCGACCCGTTCAAACTCCCGTTCCTGTAACACCCGCAGTAGCTTGGGTTGCAACTCAATGGGGATCTCCCCCACTTCATCGAGGAATAGCGTCCCCTTCTCCGCCAGTTCAAAGCGGCCCATACGTTGGGTCGAGGCCCCGGTAAACGAACCTTTTTCATGGCCAAACAGGTCGCTCTCCAACAGGCCCGCAGGCATCACCGCACAGTTCATTTTCACCATGCGCTGGTCACGTCGTTCGCTCAGGTTATGGATCGCTCGCGCAATCAGCTCCTTGCCGGTGCCCGTTTCCCCGAGGATCAGCACCGAACAGTCGCTTTTAGCCACGATTTCGACCTGTTTGAGCACCGCAGACATCCCCGCGCTGCGCCCGACAATCTCGCTCAGATCGGGATGATTGACGTTGATCTGCTCGGTCAGATACAGGTTTTCATGCACCAGGCTCTCTTTGAGCCGGTTGATCTCCTGGCAGGCCAGCGCATTATCCACCGCGATGGCAATACGCTCGGCAATCTGTTGTAGCACCCGTAAGTTGGCCGCGTTAAAACCATCTGCCTGGCATTGCGCCAGCTTCAGCACCCCCAGCTTCTTTTGGCCGAATATCAGTGGCAATACGCACAATGCCTCGATCCTACCCTGTGATATATCAAACAGCCGACGCTCATAGCCGGAAAGCTGCTCGGCATTTTTCAGGTTCAACAGCAGCAATTCGCCGCTGCGCATCACCCGTTCGGTTAAGGTGCCAGCCAACGCCACGTTGTATTGTTGACGTTCGGGGGCGTTGTTATGCAAATAGTGGGTGGAGTAGATAGTGAGCTGCTCTGCGTGGTTACTACGTAATACGATGCTGATGGCGTCGCTGTTGAAAAAGTGGTGAATTTTCTCCGAGATCTCCCCCATGACATCATCCAGATCCAGCTTTGACAGCACCGCATTGGTGACATCCACCAAGATACGATAGTCATCCAGCTCATGACGCAGCTGGTGCTGTTGCCGTTGCGCGTTTTCCAACAAAACGATCTGCTGCGTGGCCAGCGCCACCACTTCCATCAGCGTTTGCAACTGCACCAGGCTGGCATCGCTGAACGGCTCGCTTCCGCTACGCAGTAATTCACAGCCCCCGAGCGGCCGCCCGCCCGCATGTAGCGGCATCAAACAGTATTGGTTGAAGGGAGGATGCAACTTCAGGGCGCGGATTTGCGGATAGCGATCGTGCAGCTCATCAGCCTGCCAGCGTTGGGGTAACGAGCTGTGTTGAAAGCGGCTCACCGGGCCATTCGCCAGCAACGTTTCGTCCTGATAGTTTACCGACTGCAGCGCTTGATCCAGCCCGTGAAAACTCACCCGTTCACTGTGCGGATCAAATAGCACCAACGCGACGCTGTCGGCCAATTGCATGCGCTGCAATACCTGACGCAATTGCAGTAACAGATCGATGAAATTATGCTGCCCGAGCAGCATGCGCGTAATTTCGAGCAGGTCTTGTTGTTCTAAGCGTACAGTCGACATGGTTTATCACTTGTCTGAGTCACGAAGATTATTGCCAGCGAACATCCCCACAAAGAGTAAGGTTTGTTAATGGTAATTTCTCCCGACCGGATCAACAAAACACCGCAACAGGAATATCATTTGCCGGGGATAGCACAATTTATCTCCGTTCCTGCTCGGTCTCACCTGCCAGGAACAACGCAACATCCTGCTCCACTTCCCCCATAGCTTGCAGCGCTGACAAGGTTTCCTGTGCTTCGTGCTCATCCAGGCGGCTCATGGCAAAGCCAACATGGATCAACACCCAGCTACCGATTAGCGCTTCTGGCGGTTCATCGTCCTGACACACCAGGGCAATATTCACTTCTCGTTGCACACCGCAGACGTCAACCCAGGCGTGCTGGGGTTGGTTTGCGTCCAGCGCCACAACCTTACCGGGAATGCCTATACACATGCCTTTTCCTCTTGGTTATTCAATTTCCAGGCGCTTGAGTTGCAAGCCGTCATCCGCCTGCACCCGCAGGTTGCGCCCGCCGCATTGCGGGCAGACCAGGACCTGGGGAACCAGCAACTGGACATCCGCCCGGCAGTCGTGACACCAGCACTGTGCCTGTTGTTCGAGCAGATATAACTCGCAGCCTTCGGCCAAGGTGCCGCGACAAACCATGTCGAAGCAGAACCTCAGCGACTCCGCCTCCACGCAGGAGAATGCGCCGATCTCAAACCAGACGGCGGTAATGCGCCGGGCCTGATGTTGCCGGGCATGTTGCTGCATCATTTCCATCGCATGATGGCAAAGGGTTATTTCATGCATCTGGGCTCCGTTGTTCGGCGATTAATCACCGATGCTTCAGCTAGTGCAATTACGGTGCCAAGGTGATCCCATGGCCCCTCACCCTAACCCTCTCCCACAGGGAGAGGGGACCGATCGAGTTGGGCTGAAAGTATAGTGATCCTTCATAAGCACCAGCTGAATCACCTTGGTTAAAGGGGCGATCGAGTTGGGCTGAAAGTATAGTGATCCTTCATAAGCACCGGCTGACTCACCTTCGCTAAAGGGGGCGACCGAGGTTGCTGATATGACAGCCCTTCTCCCAACAGAGTAGGGGTTATCAGCTCTCTCTCCCCTAAGAGAGGGGACAGTCCGAGACGCAAATTAAGTCCCGTGATCGACCACAGCGCCAATTTAACTCCCCCTCCACAGGAAAATTGACTTAACAAGCCGCAACTTTATTCCCGCACTTATCGACAACGCCGATCGGCTCCCTCTCCCTGTGGGAGAGGGTTGGGGTGAGGGGCAAACCGTCATTTTTGCTACCGATTTCGACAAAAATGACGAAGTGACGACGCCAACCCTGGCGGAACGTGACGAATATCCCCTCCCGCTTCGTCGTTTATGCCCATCCGCCGTTCATGCGCGACACATAAAATCACAACCAACTGTTTTATATCAATTTATTAGGCTTGGCACGTTTTGTGTATAGCTAACGGCAGCACAGACCTACAGGCTCGCCGCCTGGGGTTTAACGATGGAAGGTAATCAGGAGTGACTGATGAACAGGTTTATCATGGCCGATCCGCAAAAATGCATCGGCTGCCGTACTTGTGAGATCGCCTGCGTAGTGGCCCATAGCCAAAACCAGGATGTCTCGGCGCTGGATGCCGCCAACTTCACGCCTCGCCTGCATCTGCTGAAAGGCGGCAATGTCAGCACCGTGGTGCTGTGTCGTCAGTGTGATGATGCCCCCTGCGCCAGCGTTTGTCCCAACGGGGCCATCAGCCAGAGCGACGGCATGGTCAAGGTCACGCAGGAGCGTTGCATCGGCTGTAAAGCCTGCGTCATGGCTTGCCCATACGGAGTGATGGAAGTGGTCACCCGCCCGATGGCCCATCAGGGTAATGCCTTGATGTTCCCCACCGCCGAGAAGGCGGAAGCGCACAAGTGCGATCTCTGCACCGGACGTGCCAATGGCCCGGCCTGTATGGAGTTTTGCCCCACCGATGCGTTGCTCTGTGTGGACCAACAGCTACTGCAAAAAATGAACGCAGAGAAACGCCGCCGCGCCGCCCTCAATCCACTGTCGTTGGCGATATAAGCATGAACCGCTTTCTGTCGGAGGAACGGCCATGAACCGCTTTGTTATTGCGGAGCCTCAACACTGTATCGGATGCAATACCTGCATGGCTGCCTGTACCGAGGTGCATAAAGCCGAAGGACTACAGTCGCATCCCAGGCTGACGGTGACCCGGGTCGGAGAACAAACGGCGCCGATACTTTGCCGCCAATGTGAAGACGCCCCTTGTGCGCGCGTTTGCCCGGTCAATGCCATCACGCACGGCGAGCATGCCATTGAGCTGAATGAGACCCTGTGCATTGGCTGCAAGCTATGTGGCCTGGCCTGCCCGTTCGGTGCAATTACGCCTGCGGGAAGCGGGCCAGTCAATATCCCATCAATGTTTGAGCAGTACGTCCCGGCAGAACTGCTGCCCGATGTGCCAACCAGCCCCGCAAACCAATCGCCCTATCTGTCCTGGAATGCCGGGATCAAAACGGTAGCGGTGAAGTGCGATCTCTGCGCCTTCCTCGCCGATGGGCCAGAATGCGTGCGCATCTGCCCAACCAATGCCCTGCATATCATCGATGAGCAGCAGCTTGAGCAGGAAGCGCAGGCCCGGCGTTTGGCGCGAGCCGGCCAGGTCGCGATCGGCTGGCCATCCTCTCCTTCTCTCGTCAGGGGGCAGAAATAAACATGGACTCTCTCACTCTACTGTTTTGGGCCTTGGTGATGTATGTCGCCGGTGGCGTGTTATCACTGCTGCTGTTTCGCCGGGAGCGCCTCGCCATTTTGCTGGCGGGCATCAGCGCGATAATGGGTGGCCTGTTAGGGTTGTGCAGCGCCGTCCCGGTCCTGTTAAGCGGGCAAACCCTCACCTTCTCTACCCCTGGCCTGTTCTCGTTTGCCGCCTTTGTGGTGCGCATGGACTCGCTGGCGGCCTTTATGCTGGTAGTGATATCGCTGCTGGTCACCGTTTGCGCGTTGTATTCCATCGCCTATGTGCAGGAGTATCGCGGCAAAGGCGCCGCGAGCATGGGGTTCTTTATGAACCTGTTTATCGCCTCGATGGTCGGGTTGGTGGTGATGGATAACGCCTTCTACTTCATTATCCTGTTCGAAATGATGTCGCTGGCCTCCTGGTTCCTGGTGATCGCCGATCAGGATGACGAATCCATCAGCGCCGGTTTGCTGTACTTCTTTATCGCCCACGCCGGTTCGGTGCTGATCATGATCGCCTTCTTCCTGATGTGGCGGCAGAGCGGCAGCCTGGACTTTGATTCCTTCCGTTCGCTGTCGCTTTCCCCTTGGATGGCGTCGGTGGTGTTCCTGCTGGCCTTCTTTGGCTTTGGGGCCAAAGCGGGGATGCTGCCGCTACACAGTTGGTTACCACGCGCCCACCCGGCTGCCCCTTCCCATGCTTCAGCGCTGATGTCCGGCGTGATGGTGAAGATCGGCATCTTCGGCATCATCAAGGTCGGGATCGATCTGCTGGGGGCCACCGAAATGTGGTGGGGCATCGTGGTACTAGCCTTCGGCGCGGTGTCTGCGGTGTTGGGAGTGCTGTATGCGTTGGCCGAGCACGATATCAAGCGCCTGCTGGCCTGGCACACGGTGGAGAACATCGGCATCATTTTAATGGGCGTGGGCGTGGCGATGGTCGGTATGGCTAGCGGACACCCGGTGATGGCGGCGTTGGGCCTACTCGGCGCGCTGTATCACCTGCTCAACCATGCGGTGTTTAAAGGTTTGCTGTTCCTGGGTGCTGGTGCCGTGATTTGGCGTGTACATACCCGCGATATGGAACAAATGGGCGGCCTGGCGAAGCTGATGCCGCTCACTGGGCTGGCATTCCTGATCGGCTGTATGTCGATCTCCGCCCTGCCGCCAATGAACGGTTTTATCAGCGAGTGGTACACCTACCAATCGCTGTTTTCCATGAGCCACGACGGCAACTTTGTGATGCGTCTCAGCGGCCCGATTGCCATGGTGATGCTGGCGATCACCGGGGCGCTGGCGGCGATGTGTTTCGTCAAGGTCTACGGCGTCAGCTTCTGCGGCGGCCCGCGCAGTGAAAAAGCGGTGCAGGCTCGCGAAGTGCCATGGCAGATGACGGTCTCCATGCTGTTGCTGGCCCTGCTGTGCGTACTGCTCGGCGTGGGAGCCAGCGTGGTCGCACCTGTGTTGGCGCAGGTTGCCATGACGCAGGTTGGCACTCATGACGTCACCGTCGTGCAAGGTTCCATGCTGGTGCCGCAACTGGCCAGCCAAGCCATGCTGTCACCAGCATTGACCTTTATCCTGCTGCTCGCTCTGCCGCTGATCCCATTGGCGGTGTATCTCCTGCTGAAAAGCAATCAGTCTAACTTCCGCCGCCGTGGCGACCCTTGGGCCTGCGGCTACAACTGGGAGCAGGCGATGGCGGTATCCGCCGGGGGCTTTACCCAGCCACTGCGCGCCATGTTTGCCTCGCTATACCGTCTGCGCAAGCAGCTCGATCCAACTCCGGCATTAGCGCGAGCACTGGAACAGACAACTGCAGGGGCAACCCGCGCCGAGCCGTTCTGGGATGACTGGATCATCCATCCGCTGGTCAAGGCCTCTCAACGCCTGGGGGTGCGGTTGCAGGGCATGCAGAGCGGTGACTTCCGCTTCTATTGCCTGTATGTGGTGATCGCCTTGGTGATCCTGCTGTTGCTTGTCGCGGTTTAAGGGAGAAATAGCATGTCGATGCAGGAAACACCGTCGTTAATGATGGGACTCTTCGCGCTGATGCAGGCGCTGATAATGCTGGCGCTCGCGCCGCTGTTCACCGGGATCTCCCGCCAAATCCGCGCCCGGATGCACTCGCGCCGTGGCCCCGGCATTTGGCAGGACTACCGCGATATGGGCAAGCTGTTCAAGCGCCAGGAGGTGGCTCCGGCGCAGTCGGGCGCCATCTTCCGCGTGATGCCTTATGTACTGCTGAGCAGCATGTTGCTGGTGGCGATGACGCTGCCCATCGTCACGCGGACGTCGCCGTTTGCCGGTGCGGGAGACTTGATCACCCTGCTCTATCTGTTCGCACTGTTTCGCTTCTTCTTCTCGCTGTCTGGTCTGGATACCGGTAGCCCGTTTGCCGGGATCGGGGCCAGCCGCGAACTGACGCTGGGCGTATTGGTAGAACCTACGCTGATCCTGGCGTTATTGGTGGTGGCGTTGATTGCCGGTTCCACCAATATCGGCACCATCAGCGTCACCCTGACCGAAGGATGGAGTTCTCCAACGGCCACCCTGCTGGCCATGCTGGCCTGCGGTTTCGCCGCGTTTATCGAAATGGGCAAAATCCCCTTCGACGTGGCAGAGGCGGAACAGGAACTTCAGGAAGGGCCGCTGACCGAATACTCCGGCTCCGGCCTGGCGCTGGTGAAATGGGGGATAGGTCTCAAGCAGGTGGTAGTGGCCGAGCTGTTCCTGGCGGTGTTTATTCCCTTTGGCAAGGCGGTGGAACTGACGGTGCCCGCGCTGGCGCTGGCGGCAGTCATCATGCTGGCCAAACTGCTGGCGGTGTTTGTCATCGCCTCCATTGTTGAAAATTCCTTGGCGCGTGGGCGGTTCCTGTTGACGCACCACGTTACCTGGCTCGGTTTTGGCGTAGCGGCGCTGGCCTTTGTCTTTTACCTAACCGGTCTGTAGCCGCCAGGAAACCCATTATGGAAAATACGCTCTGTTTGCAATATACCGCCCTCGCCACGCTGTTGCTGCCGTTTATCGGCGCGCTGCTGACGGCATGTGTGCCGCAACGGATGGCCAAGTGGATCTGTACCCTGTTTGCGCTGCTGGCCACGCTGGGGACGGTAATTATCGGTTGGTTATTCCTGGCCCATGGCAAGGCGGATACGACCATCACGCTGCTGCAATACGGCAACGTGGCGCTGTTCGGTTTTATCATCGACCGCATCAGCACGCTGATTGTCTTCGCGGTGGTGTTTCTTGGCCTGCTGGTCAGCCTGTATTCCACCGGTTACCTCACCACGGCCAACCGCGAACATCCCCACGAGGGCAGCAACCGCTATTACGCTTTCCTGCTGATCTTTATCGGGGCGATGGCCGGGCTGGTGATGTCCTCCACCATTCTGGGGCAGTTGCTGTTCTTCGAGATCACCGGCGGCTGTTCCTGGGGGCTGATTAGCTACTACCAGACGCCGAAGGCACAGCGCTCGGCCATGAAGGCCCTGCTGATCACCCATATTGCCTCAATCGGTTTATACCTGGCGGCGGCAACGCTGTTCCTCAATACCGGCACCTTCGCCCTGAGCGCCATTGCACAGCTCAACGGTACGGCCAGCCTGGTCGTATTTGGTGGCATCCTGTTCGCGGCCTGGGGGAAATCGGCCCAGCTTCCGTTGCAGGCCTGGCTGCCCGATGCCATGGAAGCCCCTACCCCGGTGAGCGCCTATCTGCACGCCGCCTCTATGGTGAAAGTGGGCGTCTACATCTATGCCCGCGCCATCCTTTCGGCGGACTCTGTGCCGCATATCATCGGCTGGGTCGGCATCGTTATGGCGACCATTACCCTGATTTACGGTTTCCTGATGTACCTACCGCAAAAGGATATGAAGCGCCTGCTGGCCTGGTCCACCATCACCCAGCTCTCCTATATCTTCCTGGCGTTATCCATTTCCATCTTTGGCTCTAAAACCGCCTTTCTTGGCGGCGTGGCCTACATCTTTAACCACGCGTTTGCCAAGAGCCTGTTCTTCCTGGTGGCCGGAGCGCTGAGCTACAGCTGCGGCACCCGGATGCTGCCCCGCTTGCAGGGCGTGATGAGCAAGATGCCGCTGCTGGGCGTGGGATTCTGCGTGGCCGCGCTGGCGATCACCGGGGTGCCGCCGTTTAACGGCTTCTTCAGCAAGTTCCCGATTTTTGCCGCCGGTTTTGCACTGTCGCGCGAGTTCTGGCTGATGACGCCGCTGATGGTACTGGTGCTGATCGAGTCGGTCGCCAGCTTTGCCTGGTTCATCTATTGGTTTGGGCGCGTTATTCCCGGCAAACCCAGTGATGAGGTGGCACAGGCCGCTCCGCTGCCGCTGGTGATGAGCGTGGTGCTAGTGATTCTGATCGCGATGTCGGTAGGTTCCAGCGTGATTGCCGTCGCCTGGCTTGGATAAGGGAGTTGATTATGACTGGTTCACTGATCGTCAATAACCTCGCGGGGCTGATGATGGTCACCTCGCTGCTGGTGATTGGCGCCAAACGGCCCGTGGCCTCGTGCGGGCTCTATGCCTTGCAGTCGCTGCTACTGGTGCTGATCTTCTTTACGCTAGGGCAAACCCTGGGCGCCCACCAGCTCACGCTGTGGGCGATCAGCGCCTTTATCACCAAGGTGGTACTGGTGCCGGTGATCATGGCCTATGCCTTTCGCAAAATGGACGATCCCTCGGCGAACGGCAGCCTGATCGGCCCGGTGATGCTGATGCTGGCTGCGGCGGTGATCGTGCTGCTGTGCTGGTTTGTAGTGGAGCCGGTGCAGGTGCCATTGTTGGCCTCGCTGAAACCGGCGCTGGCGGTATCGCTGGGGCATTTTATGCTCGGCCTGCTGTGTATCGTCACCCAACGCAACATCCTCAAACAGGTGTTTGGCTACTGCCTGATGGAAAACGGATCGCACCTGACGCTGGCGCTGCTAGCGAATCGCGCGCCGGAACTGGTGGAGATTGGCATCGCCACCGATGCCATTTTTGCGGTGATCGTGATGGCCGTGCTTGCGCGCAAAATCTACCGCACGCTCAACACGCTGAATGTTGAACAACTGACGGCGTTGAAGGGATGAGATGATGAGTAATTCCACCATGCTGTTTCTATTACTGCTGACGCCGCTGGCCTTCTCGCTGTTGACCTTTGCCTGTCGGTTGCTGGGCAATGCGGCACGGGCCTGTGTAACGCTGCTGCACTTTGTCGGTATCATGCTGCTGCTGGCAGTTTCCCTGTGGGTGGTGATGCAGGTATACCAGCAAGGCGATATTCTGGCTGCCGGGCGCTGGCTGCACCTGGATAGCCTCAGCGCCCTGTTCCTGGCAATCCTCGGCATCATCGGCTGCCTTACCGGGCTTTACTCTATTGGCTATATGCGCCATGAGGTCGATGAAGGCGAGATATCGGTAGCGACGCTGTGCCACTACTACGGCTTCTTCCACCTGTTCCTGTTCACCATGCTGCTGGTGATCACCAGCAATAACCTGATCCTGATGTGGGCGGCCATCGAAGCCACCACGCTCAGCTCGGCGTTTCTGGTGGGGTTGTACGGGCAGAGCTCCTCGCTGGAGGCGGCCTGGAAATACATCATTATCTGTACCGTCGGGGTGGCCTTCGGGCTGTTCGGCACCATTCTGGTATACGCCAACGCGGCCAGCTTTATGCCCGATCCCAACGACGCCATCTTCTGGACGGAAGTGCTCAAGCACGCCACGCAGTTGGATCCGATGCTGATGCATCTGGCGTTTGTGTTCATCCTGATTGGCTTTGGCACCAAAACCGGGCTGTTCCCGATGCATGCCTGGCTACCGGACGCCCACAGTGAGGCACCAAGCCCCACCAGCGCCCTGCTCTCTGCCGTGCTGCTCAACTGCGCGCTGCTGATCATTATCCGTTACTACATCATTATCAGCACCACGCTGGGCCATGACTTTACCGGCACGCTGTTGATGGTGTTTGGCTTCCTCTCCGTCGCGGTGGCGGCCTTCTTTATTCTGGTGCAGCGCGATATCAAACGGCTGCTGGCCTACTCCAGCGTAGAGAACATGGGGCTGATCGCCGTGGCGATCGGCATCGGTGGTCCGCTGGGTATTCTGGCGGCGCTGCTGCATACCCTGAACCACAGCCTGGCAAAAACCCTGCTGTTCTGCGGCTCCGGCAACGTACTGCTGAAGTACGGCACCCGCGATATTACCGTGGTGAAAGGGATGCTGAAATGCATGCCGTTCAGTGCCGTGCTGCTGGCCGGGGGGGCCTTGGCGCTGGGCGGTATGCCGCCGTTCAACATTTTCCTCAGTGAGTTTATGACGGTCACCGCCGGGTTGGCGGCTGGCCATATTACGTTGACCATCGTCTTGTTGCTGCTGCTGACGGTGGTGTTGGCCGGGTTGGTCCGCATGGTGGCCAGCGTGCTGTTCGGCGCCAAACCAGAAGAGGTCAACAAAGGCGAACTGGGGATACTGACGACCTTACCGATGCTGATCCTGCTGGTATTGATGCTGGTAATGGGCACCCATATCCCGCAACCGGTCAGCCGACTGCTGGAAAACGCGGTCCACATCGTGATGAACAACAAGCCTGGCACTCATGCCCAGCCACTGAGCTGGCCATGGGCCGTTCAGAATCATTCCTCTGCGGCCGAACCTCAGGCAGGAGAAGTAAAGTGAGCTACGAAACCCACGTATTGACCCTCAACAACGACGAGAAACTCGGCAAAGGCTACCTGGCCAAAGTGCGCGAGAAGTTCCCCTCCGCCCTGCTGGATGCCGAGTGGCAAACCGCCAACCAGGTCACCATCACGGTCAAGCTGAACTCATTACCCGAGATTGTGGAATACCTCTATTACCCGCTAGGCGGTTGGTTGCCGGTGCTGTTTGGCAATGACGAACGTACCTTGACCGGGGACTTCGCCGTCTACTACGTGCTGTCGATGGAGGAAGGAGAAAAGTGTTTTATCACCGTCAAGGCTCAGGTTAGCGCCATCACGCTGGAGTTTCCGTCGGTTACCCCACGCGTTCCCGCCGCCGTATGGGGCGAGCGTGAAATCCGCGATATGTACGGTTTGATCCCAGTAGGGTTGCCGGACGAGCGCCGTCTGGTGCTGCCGGACGACTGGCCGGACGATCTTTACCCGCTGCGTAAAGACACCATGGATTATCGCCAGCGCCCCGAACCAACCACCGATGTGGAAACCTACCCGTTTGAAAATGCGGCCACCGGCGAGTCGCGCGTGGTCCCGATCGGGCCAATGCACATTACCTCCGACGAGCCAGGGCATTTTCGCCTGTTTGTTGACGGCGAGCGCATTGTCGATGCCGACTATCGGCTGTTCTACGTGCACCGAGGCATGGAGAAGCTGGCCGAAACCCGTATGGGCTATCAGGAGGTCACCTTCCTGTCCGACCGGGTCTGCGGGATCTGCGGCTTTACCCACAGCGTGGCCTATACCACCTCAGTGGAAAATGCGTTGGGGATCTATGTACCACCCCGCGCCCATGCCATTCGCAGCATTCTGCTGGAGGTCGAACGGCTGCACAGCCACCTGCTGAACATCGGGCTATCCAGCCACTTTGTCGGCTTCGATACCGGCTTTATGCAGTTCTTCCGCGTGCGTGAAAAGTCGATGACCATGGCGGAGCTATTGACCGGATCGCGTAAAACCTATGGGCTCAACCTGATCGGCGGCGTGCGCCGCGATATCCTCAAAGAACAGCGAGTTAAAACCATCAAGCTGATCCATGAGATGCGTGCCGACGTGACGCAACTGGTTGAGATGCTGCTCGCCACGCCGAATATCGAGCAGCGCACCAAAGGCATTGGCCTGTTGGATCGGCAGATCGCTCGCGACTACAGCCCGGTGGGGCCGATGATCCGCGCCAGCGGTTTCAAGCGCGATATGCGCTTTGACCATCCTTATGCCAACTACGGTTCGTTGCCGAAAACGCTTTTCACCTTCGACGGCTGCGACGTCTATTCGCGCGTGATGGTACGCGTGCAGGAAGTGCTGGATTCGCTGGCGATGATCGAATACGGCCTGGATAACCTGCCGGGCGGCCCGCTGCTCACCGAAGGTTTCCGCTACCAGCCGCACAAGTTTGCCTTGGGCTATGCCGAAGCCCCGCGCGGTGAAGATATCCACTGGAGCATGCTGGGGGATAACCAGAAACTGTTCCGCTGGCGCTGCCGGGCGGCCACCTACGCCAACTGGCCGGTGCTGCGTTATATGCTGCGCGGTAATACGGTTTCCGATGCCCCGCTGATTATCGGCAGCCTCGATCCCTGCTACTCCTGTACCGACCGCGTCACGCTGATCGATATCAACAAGCGCAAAGCGAAGACCGTACCGTACAAGGAGATTGAACGCTACGGGATCGAACGCACCCATTCACCGTGCAAGTGAGGGAGACAGCATGCTGAAACTGTTTAAAACCATCCTGAAGGCCGGTGAAGTCACGGTGAAATACCCGTTTAAGCCGCTGGAAGTGTGCCCGGGGTTTCGTGGCAAGCCAGAGTACGATCCTGAGCAGTGTATCGCCTGTGGTGCCTGCACCGTGGCCTGCCCGGCCAATGCATTAACCATGGAAACCCATGAGGCCAGCGGCGAGCGCGTCTGGCAGTTGTTCATTGGCCGTTGCATCTTCTGCGCACGCTGTGAAGAAGTTTGCCCGACGCGGGCGATCCGGCTGTCGGAAGAGTTTGAAATGGCGGTGATGCACAAACCCGATCTGTATATCCGCGCCACCTTTACCCTGCTCAACTGCCGCAGTTGCCAGCAGCCCTTTACGCCAACCAAATCGGTGGATTACGCCCTGGCGTTACTGGCCCACGCGGGTATGGGCACCGACGGCATTGAGGCCTTACGGCCCCAGTTCGAGACCTGCCCCGCCTGCAAGCGTAAACAGGCCCTGAGCCAGCATCGGCCGATGAAACTGAGCCAGCCGGCGGGAGCGAAATAATATGACGATGCCCGATATCAAGGTTAATCATCACCGCAGCACGCCGATCACCGTTGATGAACAGACCGCCAAACTCAAAAGCAAGCTGCTGAAGGATATCAAACGCTCGGCCTACGTTTATCGCGTGGACTGCGGCGGCTGCAACGGCTGTGAGATCGAGATCTTCTCCGCCATCACGCCGGTATTTGATGCCGAGCGTTTTGGCATCAAGGTGGTCCCCTCACCGCGCCATGCCGATATTCTGCTGTTTACCGGCGCGGTCACCCGGGCCATGCGCGTGCCCGCGCTCAGAGCTTACGAATCGGCACCCGATCCAAAAATCTGTATCTCTTACGGGGCCTGCGGCTGTGGCGGCGGGATTTTCCACGATCTGTACTGCGTCTGGGGCGGCAGTGAGTCTATCGTACCGATTGACGTGTGGATCCCTGGTTGCCCACCGACGCCCGCCGCTACTCTCTACGGCTTTGCCGTGGCCCTGGGCCTGCTGGAGCAAAAGCTGAAGGGCGAAAACCACCTTGAGCAGGTAGGCGAAAAGGCAGCATTGCTGCTGCCTGGCATCCCACTGCATACCCGCGTACTGATTGAACGCGAGGCACGCCGTCTGGCGGGCTACTACCAAGGCCGCATCATCAGTGACCGTTTCCTCTCCCTGTTGGCCGGAGCCAGCATGGATGCGGCCACGTTGCGCCTGGAAGAATGGTTGAAACAGGAAAACGACCCTCGTCTGCGCGAGATTGTCGCTTGCCTGATTGATTGCCTGCAACAGGAGCTGACCCATGCAAAATGAAGGTAAGGCGGTGTTCTGGTCGTTACGCCAGAAGTTTCTTGATAGCGATGACGACATGCCTGCCCAGGCGCAGCAGGTGATGTATTACTCGCTGGCGATTGGCCATCACGTGGGGGTGATTGACTGCCTGAACACCGAGTTGAGCTGCCCATTGCCGCAATATCAAGCCTGGGTTGAGCTGTTCCCGGAAGGTGAGGCCCAACGCAAGATGCGTGGCCTGCTGACCTTTGGCGAAATCACCATCGACTCCACCCACACCAGCCTGCTGGCCAATGCTCTGGCCCCGTTGATTGATAGCCAACCAGCGCCCTTTAGCGAATGGAGTACCAAGCTGCTCGGCCTGCTCGCCGAGATTGAGCGCGAGCCTGCTATCTATCTGATTGTGAAAAAGGTGACGACCCCATGAATGTCGTCCTTACCGTAGGCAATAGCATGATGGGTGACGACGGTGCCGGGCCATTGCTGGCCGAAATGATGGCTGACGCGCCAATCGAGGGTTGGATCGCCGTCAACGGCGGTTCCACCCCCGAAAACGTCACGCATCAGATCCGCGATCTTAAGCCCAGCCGGTTGGTGATTGTCGATGCCACCGATATGGAGCTGGCTCCTGGCGAAATCCGTATCGTCAATCCTGACGATATTGCCGAGATGTTCTTTATGAGCACCCACAATATGCCGCTCAATTTCCTGATCGACCAGCTACGTGAGGATATTGAGGAAGTGATATTTCTCGGCGTTCAGCCGGACGTGGTGATGTTTTATTTCCCGATGACGGAGAAAGTGATGCAGGCGGTACGGGTGATTTATCAGCGGTTATCAATATGGGATACGGGAGAAGGTTTTGAGCAGTTGTAAACCTCTGCCAATGATTATCGAGTAATACAGGCGTGCCATTAATCCACATCAAGTCAGCGTGGCACAATTTATGCTTCAAATAAGTGAGACACATTTTTCGTCACCGGGGAGATTTTCAGGCCCAGTGGCGTGTTGAGCAATGTCGAACAGGTTTAAACAAGGAGTGCTGGAGATGAAAACAGTCATCACGGTCTGCCCCTATTGCGCTTCAGGTTGCAAAATCAACCTGATAGTCGACAACGGCAGGATCGTTAAGGCCGAAGGCGCTAACGGCGTGACCAATCAGGGCGAGCTATGCCTGAAAGGGTATTACGGCTGGGATTTCGTTCACGATACCAAGATCCTGACGCCACGGCTGAAAACGCCGATGATCAGGCGGGAACGAGGTGGCAAACTGGAGTCGGTGTCCTGGGAAGAGGCCATTGAGTTCGCCAGTTCACGCCTGCTGGCCGTTAAAGAGAAATACGGCCCGAATGCGATTATGACGACCGGCTCCTCACGTGGGCCCGGTAACGAAGCCAACTATGTGATGCAGAAATTTGCTCGCGCCACCGTCGGTACCAACAATATCGACTGTTGCGCACGCGTCTGACACGGCCCCTCGGTTGCAGGTCTGCAGCGATCGGTCGGTAACGGCGCCATGAGTAACTCAATCTGCGAGATTGAGGATACCCAGTGTATTTTTGTCTTCGGCTATAACGCCGCGGACTCACATCCTATTGTCGCCCGCCGCATTCTCAAGGCGAAGGAGAAAGGAGCCAAAGTCATTGTTTGCGATCCGCGCTATATCGAAACGGCGCGTATTGCGGATATCCATTTGCCATTGAAAAACGGTTCCAACATCGCCCTGATCAACGCGCTCGCTCATGTGATGATTGAGGAGAACCTGTACGATCAGGCGTTTGTTGAGCAGCATACCGAGCAGTTCGATGAGTATCGCGCCATCGTGGCGGACTACCCACCGGAGTCGGTTGAAAAAACCACGGGCCTCACCACCCAGCAAATCCGTGAAACGGCACGCATGTATGCCAGCGCGCCAACGGCCACCATCCTGTGGGGCATGGGCGTCACCCAGTTCTATCAGGGCGTGGAAACCGTGCGAGCGCTGACCAGCCTGGCGATGCTGACCGGTAACCTGGGCAAGCCGAACGTCGGGGTTAACCCGGTGCGCGGGCAGAATAACGTTCAGGGTGCCTGTGATATGGGCGCGTTGCCAAACACCCTGCCCGGCTATTTCCAGGTCACGGATGCCGAGGCACGGGAAAGGTTTGCCAACGCATGGGGAATCGACGCGATGCCAGCCGAGATCGGCTATGCATTGAGCGAAGTGCCGCACAATATCGACCATGGCAAACTCAAAGCGCACTACATCATGGGGGAAGATCCGCTGCAAACGGAGCCGGATCTAGCCACCATCCGTAGAACCTTTGAGAAGCTGGATTTGCTGATCGTGCAAGATATCTTCATGACCAAAACCGCCGCAATTGCCGACGTTGTTTTCCCGGCAACCTCCTGGGGCGAGCATGAAGGGGTGTATACCGCGGCAGACCGCGGCTTCCAACGCTTCTATAAGGCGGTGGAGCCGGTGGGCGATGTGAAGACGGACTGGCAGATCATCAGCCTGATGTCGACGGCCATGGGTTACCCGATGCACTACAACAACACGCAGGAAATCTGGGACGAACTGCGCGAGCTGTGCCCACTCTACTATGGCGCTACCTACGAGAAGATGGCGGATCTGGCCTACATTCAGTGGCCATGCCCAACGTTGGATCACCCAGGTACCCCTTATCTGTACGAAGGCGGGGAATTCTCTCGGCCCGGTGGCAAAGCAGAGTTCTTTACCTGTGAATGGGCTCCGCCGATCGATCAGCTCAGCGATGAGTTCCCGTTCGTGCTGTCGACGGTACGCGAAGTGGGCCATTACTCCTGCCGTTCGATGACCGGCAACTGTAAGGCACTGGTCGCGTTGGCCGATGAACCAGGCTATGTACAGGTCAACTCGGAAGACGCCGCACGGCTAGGGATTGAGGATCAGGCCTTGGTGTGGGTACGTTCACGTCAGGGCAAAGTTATTACCCGTGCCAACGTCAGCGAACGTCCTAACCGGGGTGCGATCTACATGACCTACCAATGGTGGATCGGTGCCTGTAACGAGCTGGTGGCGGAAAACCTCAGCCCGATAACCAAAACGCCGGAATACAAATACTGTGCCGTGCAGATTGAGCCCATTAAGGATCAAGGGCAGGCAGAACACTATGTTCAGCAGGAGTACAGCAAGATCAAACAGCGCCTCCGCGAGGCCGCTGCGGGCTAATCTGTAAAAGCCGAACCTCAAGGACGAGGTTCGGCTTTCCACGCATCTCTCACCACCCGCTATTCATCCTCACACTTCTGCCAGTGGCTGCCATACTAAAATTCCCAATAGACGATTTATCCCGTGGCTCACAATCCCGCACAATACCCCCTTACTTTATAAAGGATTGATCGTTTTCAACGATCGGTCTGATCTTATTGATCTGTACAACCAATTATCTTTGTCTTTCCGCCACCTATAAGATCGCCTTTTATCGTTCTCTGGGATATATCAGCAAAATATGACGTTCGCGATGAGTGCTGGCAAGGCCGTGTTACCTGACCGTCGCTTGCCCAACGGACTACTGCACCGCGATCGGGTACAGCGCATCCTGGTGATCAAGCTGCGTCACTTTGGTGATGTCCTGCTAACTACCCCGTTGCTCAGTACGCTGCGCGCCAATTACCCCAACGCCCTGATTGACGTGCTGGTGTATGACGGTACCGAGGCGATGCTGGCGGGCAATCGGGATGTCTATCTGACCTATACCGTCGATCGCAGCCTAAAACGGCAGAGCTGCAAGGCACAGTATCGCGGTGAGCAAGCCCTGTGGAACAGTCTCAACACTGGCCACTACGACCTGGTGATTAATCTGTCCGACCAGTGGCGGGCGGCGTTGTATTGTCGCTTTCTCAAACCGACGTTCAGCCTGGGGTTTGCTTACCCCAAGCGTAATAACCGGCTGTGGCGGGCTTGTCATTCGTTGTTGGTGCCGGTGGACGGACATAACCAACGGCACACCGTGCTCAATAACCTCTCGATTCTGTCCCCATTGGCCTTACCCACCTTGGAAACCAAGGTGACCCAGGCTTACCGGCAGCGCGATGTCGATGAGATTGACCGCCTCAGCCAACATCATCACCTGACGGATTTCGTGCTGATCCAGCCTACTGCGCGCTGGGCGTTCAAAACCTGGTCGGTGGCAGGATTCACACGGGTTATCGACCATCTCACCGCCAGCGGAGAAACCGTGGTGCTGACCTGCGGGCGTTCTGCCGATGAGATCGCCCTGATAGCCACCCTTCTGGCCCACTGCGCCATGCCACAACGGGTGGTCAATCTGGCCGGTCGCCTGGACCTGCCGGAGCTTGCCGTCTTGATCGATCGGGCGAAGCTGTTTATCGGGGTGGATTCGGTAGCGATGCATATGGCCGCCGCCCTGCAGACGCCTTCCGTCGTGCTGTTCGGCCCCAGCAATCTGCAACAGTGGTCGCCCTGGCAGGCTCCGCACATCCTGTTATGGGCAGGCAACTACCGCTCATTACCCCACCCCGACGAGGTGAACACCGCTACCCCGGAACGTTATCTGGACGCCATTCCCGCCAGTGAGGTTATCCGGGCCATAAACCGCCAGCTCACCTGCCTGGAAATCCCAACTTCCCGCACAGTGAATGACACCGTGTTTAATTAACCCTGATTTGAGCCACTCCATGCCATCCACCGAACCCTATTCCGTATCGTTACTCTCCCCTGCCCGCCTTCGGCTATTTGGCTTCACGGCATTTTTGCTCGGCGTATCCCTGCCGACCTCCAATGCGCTGATGAATGCTTCGCTGGTGTTAGCGGCGCTATGTCTGCTGTGGCAGCGTGACTATCGCCACCTGATGCCTTTGCTCAAACAACCGCTGGTATGGCTGCCCGCATTGATGTTTGCACTGCTGGCCGCCTCGTTATTGACCCAGCACCACGAATACGGCCCGAAGATGGTCGGCAAGTATCAAAAGCTACTGTTTGTGTTGCCCTTGGCACTGTTCTTTATCACCGACTCCAGGCTTATCACCCGCTTTATCAGCGGTTTTCTGATCGCCAATGCCGTGATACTGGCGATCAGCCTGATTTCGGGGGTCGGGCATGTAACGCTGGGTGGCCTCGATCCGCAGAATCCAACGGTGTTTAAACTGCAGATAACCCAGAACGTGTTTATGGCGTTTGCTGCATTGATATGGCTAACCCGCGCTTTTGCGCAATCAGGTGTGCTGCGTTGGTGCTATGGGGCATTGGTTCTACTGGCAACGGCGAACGTACTGCTGATGGTACAGGGGCGTACCGGCTATGTGGCGCTATTGGTCGGCGTGGGGCTTTGGTTGCTGCTGACGCTGCCCCGCTGGCAGCGGCTGGGGGTACTAGCCTGTGGTTTGCTGCTGGCCATTATGCTGATTTTTATCCCCAATAGAGCGACGGAGCGCCTGACGCTCGGCCTTGCTGAGGTACGCAATTGCGTGTTGGCCCCGGCAGAGCAGGCCTATCAGGCTTGCGACAACTCGATGGGACAGCGCACCGCCTTTGCCCGCGAATCGCTGCGCCTGATAAAACAGGCCCCACTGCTGGGTAACGGGGCCGGGAGTTTCTGGTATGGTAATGCGCAGACCGGTTACGGCGTGCATAACCCGCACAATGAATACCTGCTGGAAACGGTACAAAATGGCTTGCTGGGGCTGGCGCTGTTTCTGGGCTGGATGTGGTGCTGCTTCCGAGTCGCCTGGCGGCAACCAACAGCCTGCCGCAACCTGCTGGTTGCCGTGCTCGGCAGTTATCTGGCCTGCCACCTGTTCAACTCGTTCCTGCTCGATTCCGCCGAGGGGCATCTGTTTATGGTATTGGCTGCCGTGCTGGCAGGCTACCGAGTTACTTCGTCCCAGCCAGATCCTGCTCGACGTTAAGGTCTGTGGAAATGCCGTCACTGGCTGACCGGTACTGCAATGCAGGACCGGTCAGCGATGCTTAGGTTATTTCCTTTTCGCTGACAATGACTTTTGACACCAGGCCATAGTCGATCGCTTCTGCCGCTGGCATCCAAAAATCGCGCTCAATATCGTGCAAAACCTTTTCCAGCTTCTGCCCGGTTTGGCTGGCGATCAAGGCCGCGATCCTTTCCCTGATGCGGATAATTTCTCTGGCCTGAAGTGCCACATCGGTAGCCTGACCGCCAATACCGCCGCTAGGCTGGTGGATCAGAAAACGGGTATTGGTCAAACAGAAGCGGCGTTCCTTGGGGACCGCCAAGAACACATTAACCGCGGCGCTCCCTACCCAACCGCTGCCGATCATATTGACAGGGGCACTAATAAAGCGGACGACATCGTGGATCACATCACCCGACTCTACATGGCCGCCTGGTGAACAAATCAGGAAATTAATCGGCTCGCAAGCCTCGTCGGACAGCGCCACCAGTTGCTTGACGACATTGTAGGCCACCGTGTCGTTGATTTCCCCAAACAACAAGATAGTTCGCGACTTGAAGGTTCTCTCGTCCAAAAAGCCATCGCGCTGAGGGGGACTTATTGCCGTTTTTTCTGCCATCTTATACCTCGTCTGTTTTATGGATCGTCCCCGCCATCAAGCTCGGGGTCCGTGGTTAGTGCAGCACTTTACTCAACCGGATGACTAATGACTGGTGAGCGAGTAGCCCTGAATTCTGGCGCCAGAGTCGCCAGGGCCAATATCGCCAAGCCGGCACCAATCCATAATGCTCCCGGTAAGCCCAGTCCTGCGCTGATACCTACTCCGCCAATCCAGGAACCAACCATAACACCCAGCATAATGCAGGCCGTATGTACCGAATTAACCAACATGTTGTTCCGGCCAACCCGCGCGCCACGCGTCACCAAAGCTGGATTCATCGACACCCCCGTCAGGCCAATCACCACCAGCGCCGCCACGGCAACCGCTTTGATTTGGCCGAACATGGCAAAGATAACCATAGCAGCAATCGTTGCCACCAGGCCGACAACAATCACCGCGATGGTATGCGCATCAGCCAGCCGGCTCACGATAGTGTTCCCTACCAGCGTTGCAAGGCCGTAGATGACGAGCAGGAGTAGCACCGTTGCCGGTGAGAAGCCGCTGATATCGGTCAGGATCGGTACGAAGTAGGTGAAGCCAGCGAAAGTCGCGCCAATAAGCAGCAGGCTGGTTGCGTAGATCCCCCACAGTTTACCGCTTTTGAACGCGGCCAATTCCGATCTCAGCGATGACGTACCTGATGGCGCTGGCATCGCTGGCATCACCTTAATGACCAGCAGCCCAACCAGTAAGGCAATGACGGCCACGGCCATGAAGCTCACGCGCCAGCCGAACCATTCCCCCAGCAAAGTCGCGCCTGGCAGACCGAACACGGTCCCCACCATTAAACCGCCGAGGACTACTGACGCCGCCCGGGCAAACAGCTTCTGGTCAACAAGTTCAGCGCAGGTTGTCAGTGCCACACCGAAGAACGCCGCAGCGGCAATACCGGTGATGACCCGTGCAACAACCATGATGTTATAACCTTGTGCCATAGAACCAATGACTTGGCCAACGATGAACAAGGCAATTAACCCGAGCAACGCATTTTTCCGGGAGACTTTGAGTAGACCCACCGTCAGCAGTGGTCCACCAATAGCCATCGTGCCAGCATAGATCGTCACCAGATAGCCAATGGCCGGAAATGACACGTTAAACTCCGCCGATAATTCAGGCATTAATCCTGAAACCATATATTCGCTGGTCGTGAGCGCGAAAATGCCAGCACCGAGCAGATAAACTATAAAAGACATGGTAATTAACCCTCCCGTAATTCAGTGATGGAAAAAATGAGAGATATCGCCATGCATAAGAGGATGCCAATACTGGTTACATAGGTCATAAGGACTTCCTTGTCATTGTTATCTTACCAATTAATAACGAAATTAATTCACAACAAAACATTAACAACCTATACGCTTGAATATTCCCCCTGTCAAATTAAGTGATAATCCGCTGTACGCTTGATCGGCTGGTTCAAAAGTCACTTAATTAATTGAACGAGAAAATATAATTCAGAATAATATTCATTATTTTTATATTTCTTTTCCAGGCTTGATCCGCCCTATATAGCCAGGAATTTCTTTTGCAGGTTTGCGAGAGCTGGCGAATGGAGCCCTCAATAAGCAAATGTGTAAGGTTGATAGCCGCTGTACGAGGCCTAATCCAATGCCGGAAAAACGCCGATGATGTGGTGCCCCCTTTTTCTCCAAAGATTTAAGAGGAAGATGTAAAATGCCCTCTTAAATCCCGGAAGAAGATACGGCTTGTCTTGAGTTAATTCAGTTTGGCTTTGGAAAAATCACTGCCCATCAAGCTGACGCTATAGCCACTAACGTTGCTGCGCGTGGCATAGAAGGTTTTGCCATTCGCCAGCGCTATCCACGGAGCCTGCTGGTAGAAGATTTCCTGCGCCTGACCGTAGAGTTTTGCACGTTCGGCCGGGACGCTAGTCAACCTGGCCTGCTGTACCAGACCATCATAGGTTTTATCGCACCAGCGCGCGGCATTCGAGCCGGTTTTGATGCTGTTGCAACCCAGCAGCACCTCGGCAAAGTTATCCGGATCGCCATTATCAGACATCCAGCCAAACAGCGCGGTGTCATGCTCGCCCTTACGCATACCGGCGAGATACTCTCCCCACTCGTAAGAGACGATTTTCGCCTTCACGCCAACCTTTTCCCAGTCGCTTTGCAGCATTTCCGCAATACGCTTGGAGTTCGGGTTATACGGGCGCTGAACCGGCATTGACCACAGCGTGATCTCAAAGCCCTTTTCCAGCCCGGCCTGTTTCAGCAACGCCTTGGCTTTTTGCGGATCGTAGCCGTAATCCTGCAGGTCTTTATCAAAGCCCAGCATATTTGGCGGCAACGGCGATTTCGCCACCGTGGCAGAACCTAAAAATACCGCGTTAACTATCGCCTTTTTGTCAGTCGCGTAGTTTAGGGCTTGGCGTACCAGCACGTTATCCAGCGGTTTTTTCTCGGTGTTAAATGCCAAGTAACCGACGTTCAGTGCATCCACCTTATGCAGGGTCAGGTCTTTGTTTTTATTGATTTCATCAAACTGTACCGGAGCCGGCGCGGGGATAATCTGGCACTCGTTGGTCTGGAGTTTCGCCAGGCGCGTCTGTACGTTCGGCGTTATGGAGAAGATCAGATGCTTGGTCGGCACCTCTCCATCCCAGTAATTAGGGTTGGCAGCATAGCGGATCAGTGAATCGACTTTATACTGCTGCAAGACGTAAGGGCCGGTGCCGATTGGCCAGGTATCCACGTATTCTGGCGTGCCTTTTTTCAGCATCGCATCGGCGTATTCGGCAGAAAGGATCGACGCAAAGTCCATCCCCCAGTCGGCCAGAAACGCGGCGTTCGGCTCGCTGAGAACAAACTGAACGTGGTAATCGTCCAGCTTTTTCACTTCCTTAATCAGCGTATCCAGACCTACGTCGTGAAAATATTCGTAATTGCCCTGCGATACCTTGTGGTATGGGTGATTGGCGTCTTTCTGGCGTAACACCGAGAACACCACGTCATCGGCGTTAAAATCGCGGGTCGGCTTGAAGTTTTTGTTGCTGTTAAATTTCACCCCTTGGCGCAGGGTAAAGGTGTAGGTTTTGCCGTCTGGGGAAATTTTCCATTCGGTTGCCAATGACGGCGTTGGCGTGTTGTTAACCGGATCGAAATTGATTAAACGGTTATACAGCACCTGCGAGCTGGCAACGAACGTTGGGCCAGAGCTGGCAATCTGCGGGTTGAACGACTCCGGTGACGCCTCGGAGCAATAAATCAGCGTATCGTTGGCTGCCGCCATGGCAGCACTTGCCGGTAAGAGTGTGCTCAGCGCCAGCGCGAGCAGCGTTTTCCCTGTAGACATGGTCATCGCCTTGTTTGACTTTTTTCAGGCGACAATCTCAGCACGGACGGGGAACCCAGGCAAATAACCAATTGCTCTCAGGTTATGCCAAAACCGTTGTTTTTGCTGTTTTATTCAGCTAAGCGGGCGCAGCAATGCCACGCCCCAACAAAGTGAACACCCTTAGCTCAGCAGTAGCCCATCATCATCCAGCTTTTCGCCACGAGTTTTCTCAAACATCGCCAACAGATCGGTAACCTGCATGTTCGCCCGTTGCTCACCGACAACATCCAGCACCACCCGCCCCTGGTGCAACATCACGGTTCGATGGCCATGATCCAAAGCCTGGCGCATGGAGTGTGTCACCATCAGTACAGTCAATTGCTGCTCGGCGACAATACGGTCGGTCAGCGCCAGCACAAAAGCCGCCGTTTTAGGATCGAGCGCGGCGGTATGCTCATCCAGCAAGAGCAAACGAGAAGGCTGTAGCGACGCCATCAACAGACTGACCGCCTGACGCTGCCCGCCAGACAGCAGGCCCATGTGATCCCCTAAACGATTCTCCAGCCCCAGTTCTAACGTGGCCAACTTGTCACGGAACAGCTGCCGCTGTTTGCTCTTGACCGCTCGCTGAAATCCTCGCGTTTGACCCCGCTGCAGAGCCAGTGCCAGATTCTCCTCAATGCTCAGCCCCTCACAGGTTCCCGCCAGTGGATCCTGGAATACACGGGCAACCATACCGGCACGACGCCAGGCGGGCATCAGGGTAACGTCCTGTTCATCAATAAACACTTGGCCACGATCGGGGGTAATATCACCGCTGACCGCATTGAGCAGCGTAGACTTCCCTGCCCCGTTACTGCCAATGACCGTCACAAACTGCCCTGCCTCAATATTCAAAGACAGGCCACGTAATACCGGGTTCTCCAGCGGGGTTCCAGGGTTAAAGGTTTTAAACAACTGCTCGGCACGCATCATGATGGCTGCCTCCCCCGCTTGCTTTTCAATTTTTGTTTCAACTTCGGCAGGACCAGCGCCAACGTAACCAGTAGCGCGGTGATCAGATTCAGATCCTGCGCCTGCAAGCCGATAAAGTCTGCATTCAGGGCCAGAGCGATCATCAGGCGGTACAGCAACGCCCCTAACAGGGTTGCCATAGTGATCAGGAACAAGCTACGGGCAGGCAACAGTGTCTCACCAATGATCACCGCCGCCAGCCCGACGACGATGGTGCCGATCCCCATGGAGATATCCGCGCCCCCCTGAGTCTGTACGTACAGCGCCCCCGCCAGCGCTATCAGCGCATTGGACACCGCCATGCCGATCACCGTCAGCCGACTGGTCGCAATCCCCTGAGCGCGCGCCATGCGCGGATTCGCTCCGGTAGCCCGCAGCGCAAGGCCGACTTCTGAGGTCAGGAACGCATCGAGCGCCAGTTTGACGACCACCACCACCAACAACAGCAATAACGGCTGGATCAGCCAGGCGTTGTCCTCAACCTGACTAATGAAAGGAGTGAAAACGCTGGGTAAGCCGATCAGGGCCAGGTTTGGCGCGCCCATAATGCGCAGGTTGATGGAATACAGGGCAATCATCACCAAAATGCTGGCCAGCAGTTGCAAAATACCGAGCCGCACGTGCAGCCAGGCCGTCAAACAGCCGGCACCGGCACCCGCGATAGCCGCCAGCAAACACGCCAGCCAGGGATTATAACCGCTGACAATCATCACCGCGGCAACCGCGCCCCCTAAAGGGAAGCTGCCATCGGCCGTCAAATCGGGAAAATTGAGCAAGCGAAAGGAGATCAATACGCCCAACGCGACCAGCGCAAAGATCAGGCCGATCTCCAAAGCGCCCATCAGGGAAATTAACGACATGCGTACCTCATAAACAGCTTGGCCCGCCACCTGCGGCAGGCCATTTACACCCGATGTAAACCATCATTCAACGCAGATCGTTATTTGATGACTTCTTGTGCTGATTGCACCAGTTCCGCTGGCAGAGTGACCCCCTGCTTCTGGGCGGCGGCAGGGTTCACGCTCAGGCTGAGCTTATTACCTAACTCAGGAGCTATGGCACCTGGCTTCTCGCCCTCTAACAGACGGACGACGATTTTACCGGTCTGGCGGCCCAGATCGTAATAGCTCATCCCCAACGCCGCAGCCGCGCCACGTTTGGCAACGCTATTGTCACCGGCGATCAACGGGATTTTAGCCTGATTGGCAATGCCGACCAGCGACTCGTAGGTGGAGATAACGTTGTTATCAGTATTGGTGTAGATCACGTCGACTTTGCCTACCAGGCTTTTGGCCGCTGGGGCTACGTCGATGGTACGTGCGGCAGGGACCTCAACCAGCGTCATCCCGCGTTTGGTTAATTCATCTTTCAGCTCTTTGACCACCACCGTCGAGTTGACTTCCCCTGGGCTGTAGACCATACCGACCCGCTTGGCATCGGGTTTAACCTGCAAGATCAGATCGACCTGTGGGCCAATGGCGACGCTGTCTGAAACGCCGGTAACGTTGGTGCCACTCGGCTGCCAGCTACTGACCAGCTTGGCCGCCACCGGGTCGGTTACCGTAGTAAACACCACCGGAATGGTCTTGGTAGCCGCCACCACGGACTGCGCCGCAGGCGTTGAAATCGCCACTATCGCATCGGGCTTGTCACCGATAAATTTACGCGCAATCTGCCCGGCGGTGGCCGTATTTCCCTGCGCGCTTTGGAACTGGACCTTGACCTTATCCTTGTCATACCCCGCAGCCTTTAGCTCATCAATCACCCCATCACGGGTGGCATCCAATGCCGGATGGTCAACGATAGAGAGGATCGCCACGGATTTCGGCGCAGCCGCGTAACTGCTGACAGCAAATAAAGCGGCGGCGATAGCTACAAAAATATTTTTATTATTCAAAGGCATGGTCATATCCTTTTCAAGTTGGCGTGGGTGCCAGAGGGGGTGATTAATCATCCTAGCACAGTGTTTTACCGCCATCTATCGGATAACGTTTTGTTATCATGTGGTTAACATACAGAATGAGAAGAAAACACTCGGGCCGGTTACATGGGGCAGTGATTCGGGTCACAATCCGCCACTGTTGGCCTCTCGTTGTTCGATGCGTAGGCCATTAAACAGCGCCCACAACCCGCGTAGCGAGCGGGTAATGGGCACCGATAAGAACACATTAACCGCGGCGCTCCCTACCCAACCGCTGCCGATCATATTCACCGGAGCGCTAATAAATCGGATGACATCGTGGATCACATCACCCGATTCTACATGGCCGCCAGGTGAACAAATCAGGAAATTAATCGGCGCGGAGGACTCGTCAGACAACCCCAGCAGCCTTGCAAAAGTCACCAGCCAGCCGGCAAATAACCAAACAGTGACGCAATTGCATAGACCGCACTTCCCAGATACAGCAGAACAATACTCACCTGCAACAGCGGATGCGTGATCCAGTTACATTGCCAGAGCGGTATCTGGTCGCCATTTTTGCGGGCGCCCCGCAAAATCAGTATCGGCATGATCGACAAGATCACGCCACTGAAGACACCGGCGAAATACAACGCATTGACGAAAGAAACCAGACCACTGTAGGCCAGCGCGAACGGTGGCAAAACGACTACCATCAACACGCCGAAGCGGCGCAACGGCCGTTCGTCGTCCCCCAACCTGAACTTATCGAAAATATTACTCACGAAGCTGCCGCCCAACCCCCAGTAGGATGTCAGCATGGCACATAGCGCAAAGATATTGGCAGAGAAGAAAGCCCATTGGCCGAGCGCCTGCCCCCACGAGATCGTCGCCACGTCAGAAATATTACCCAACCCACTGAGCGCGATCACCGACATCGGCACCACTGCCAACAGCACAAAAGTCGTTACCATCCCGACAATAATGGCCTTGGGAAGTTGTTCTGGCTTATTCGCAAAACCGCGTGCCATCTCAGGCACAATATATTGGGCAGAAAAACAGAACACCACCACACTGAACACGGGCACCATAAAGAGCCAATCACCGTCAAGCAGGTTGCGCATCTGGGTGGTCTCTTTCAATAGCGTCGCGATAACCAGAGCGCTCAACATAACAACCATGCCGATACTGATAAACTTTTCGCCACGACCAATGGCCTTCAAGCCGAGATACAGAACCAACGCCGCTGGGATAAAAAACAGCAGGCTGCCGAGCGCAGGCGAAATGCCGAGCAGGGATTGCAATAGTTTGCCGCTACCAGACATGTAAGCGGTAAGCGCGCCGATACTATTGACACATACTGAAGCAAACATGACCCATGAAGCAAAACCGCCGACATAGCGCTGGGCCAAGCCGCTTAGCTGCAGATGTTCTCGGGTACGAAGGGTGGATTCAGCGACATACAGCATAGAGATGGTGGTTACACAGCCAACCAGTACCAACCAGAATAGCAAAGGTAAATAACCTGCTTTACTGGAAGCGTACGCGATAGAAAGCACGCCTGCACCGATATTAGTGCCGACGATCATTGCGACCCCTTCAAGAAAAGTCAGTGATTTGACGGGTGCAAGAGTCCGTTCCCCTGCGGCTAATGCCGGGGAAATGCCGATGTTTTCGCAAGACATATATCATCCTTTGATACCCGGTAGCGTTAATGACCAGGAAAAGTTAGCGTCTAGAGGGTTGGCCGTTACTTTTCATTCACAAAAATGAAACAACCTCACTTGGTTATACAGTGTACGGCCCTATAAACGAGTGCCAATCACGATTACTTGAGGGATCCAATTGTGTTCTTTAAGGGGGAATTATTATTGCAGCGATTCAGCGAACAGCCTGATGGCAAGCGGCATCGCGACTTTATGACGCGAGCCGCACCAGCGATCTTTGTGCTTCGGGCGATTATTGTCTGGCTGGTGTGTACGAGGATTTTTGCAGGACGTGATCAGAGGGCATAAAAAAGTGTGGGAAAGTCGTCAAATGGTTCGCCTGCTGAGGTTAGGATAACCAACATCATTTCATAACAATCCCATTATATCAGCCCTATTCCGTCACTACCCGTCAGCCCTCTGATTTTACAGGCTCATCGTTTTTGCCGTCAGCTTTTGTGCTCAATGGATAAAAACGCCATGAGTTTTTTAACAGCAAATCGCCATGAATTAGCATGGCTTCTTTGTTCAATAAATCTCAGGAATATGTTTCAAAGGATAGTCTGGTGACTGATATTTTCCGATTTTGCGTTTAGGCAGTTTAATCTTCATTTTTGGCAACCGCTTGTAGGGAATATGCTGCAAAAAATGGTGGATAACATTTAGTCGAACCCGTTTTTTGTCTTCTGAATTAGCAACAAACCAGGGAGCCCAAAGGCTGTCTGTGGCAGCAAACATGTCGTCCCTGGCTCGGGAATAGTCGTCCCAGAGTTCGAAAGAACGGATATCTATCTCTGAAAGCTTCCATGTCTTGCGGCCATCATCAATACGTGCACGCAGTCGACGCTCTTGTTCCTTTGGGCTTACATCCAGCCAGTATTTGATGAGAATTATGCCAGACTCCACCATTAATCGTTCCACCATCGGAACCGTCTCCAAAAATTGATGCGTCTGCTCTGGCGTACAAAAACCCATAACTCGCTCGACGCCAGCTCGGTTATACCAACTACGATCGAAGATAACGACCTCTCCAGCTGCTGGCATATAAGGCATGTAGCGTTGCAGGTACATTTGGGTTTTTTCACGTTCGGTTGGGGCAGGAAGGGCAACAACACGGAACACTCGTGGACTGACTCTTTCGGTCAGTGCTTTTATCGTACCGCCCTTGCCAGCCCCATCGCGTCCCTCAAACACGATGCAAACTTTCAGCCCCTTGGCAATCACCCAACTTTGTAAATGGACAAGTTCTTCGTGTAACAACCTGAGCTCTTGCTGATATTTTTTTTCCGGGATTTTTACCGTGCCTTTTCCTTGTGGCACACGTTTGCCTGATATGCGCTTGGGGTTCTTTTCTTTTGCAAGACTGGCATCGGGTACGATTTTGTTTTTCTTTCCGTTAGTCATGAAGTTACCCCACAATATCATCAATATGACGCTAGCCAGACGTTGAACGTCCCCTCACAGCGCTTGGAGGGCTGCGTATGCAGGACGGATAAGGAGTCAGGAGCCGATGAGCAACCACGAGGTCTCATCTCATACCATATCGTAGTTGTTATTTCTTCATGCTGCGAACGGAAGGCCGCTTCATTATGTCTACTGTTGTTGGAAAAGTTACATTGGTCACGGAGAGAAACAAGCTGTTGATGGAGGAACAAATAGCTAAATAAATTGCATACCGTCCTATCCCTACCTTTGGGCGATCTGGAGCGGATGGTATATTTACTGGATAGCATAAAACGAAAAACCCCAAGCCTTTTGAGCTTGGGGTCATTCATAATATGGCGGAGGAGCAGAGATTCGAACTCTGGAACGGTTTCCCGTCGACGGTTTTCAAGACCGTTGCCTTCAGCCACTCGGCCACCCCTCCGTAATGCAGCGAACTATAAACACAGCCGATCCCGTTGTAAAGCCTGAAACCGTTCAACCGAACGAAAAAACGGCATCTGCAAGCTGACCGATGAAGAAATCAACAATCTGGGGGCAGCAATACCCTAGTAGTCACGTAGGGTAAAGAATGGTAAACAAACTTTAATCAATGGCTTGCACTGCACTATCATCATGATCAATTTTGTGATGACCTGATAAGAGAGATCATATGGACCGCATTGTCGTCTCATCCTCCTCGCGCGACTCTTTGCTAAGCACGCATAAAGTCCTGCGTAACACCTATTTTCTGCTGTCGTTAACGCTGGCCTTTTCCGCACTGACCGCAACCGCCAGCACCATGCTGGGCTTACCGGCTCCTGGGCTGCTGTTAATGCTGGTCGGCTTTTATGGTTTGATGTTCCTGACCCATAAGCTGGCCAATAGCCCTGCCGGTATTCTGGCAGCCTTCGCCTTCACTGGCTTTATGGGCTACGCCCTTGGCCCGATCCTGAGCTCGTTCCTGAACGCTGGCGCGGGTGACCTGATCATGTTGGCGCTGGGCGGTACCGCAGTGGTGTTCTTCTGCTGCTCGGCCTATGTGCTGACCACCCGTAAA
This sequence comes from Serratia sp. JSRIV006, assembly GCF_019968685.1. Lineage (NCBI taxonomy): Bacteria > Pseudomonadati > Pseudomonadota > Gammaproteobacteria > Enterobacterales > Yersiniaceae > Serratia > Serratia sp. JSRIV006. The sequence continues at coordinate 2,201,034 of NZ_CP074137.1, read as the reverse complement.
GACATGTCGTTCCTGTCTGGCATGATGATGGCGGGCTTCGTAGTGCTGCTGGTGGCGGTTATCGCCAACCTGTTCTTGCAGATCCCTGCCCTGCACCTGGCCATTAGCGCACTGTTTATTCTGTTCTCTGCCGGTGCCATGTTGTGGGAAACCAGCAACATCATTCATGGCGGTGAAACCAACTATATCCGTGCCACCGTCAGCCTGTATGTTTCGCTGTACAACATGTTTATCAGCCTGCTGAGCATCCTGGGCTTCGCCCGCAGCAACTGATACAGCACTTTGTTTTGACCTGAGCCCCGCAATGCGGGGCTTTATTTTTGCCGGGGCAAAAGTTTGCTAGACTGTGGCCCGCAATGAATTACCGATCACCGAGGCTGTATGTTGGAGTTTGAAGGTCAGACGATTGAAACTGACGCCCAGGGCTACCTGAAAAACAGCGCCGACTGGCACGAAGGGCTGGCCCCACTGTTAGCGGCACAGGAAGAGATTGAACTGAGCGAAGCGCATTGGGAAGTCGTACGCTTTGTGCGTAGCTTCTATCAGGAATTTAATACCTCTCCGGCCATTCGCATGCTGGTCAAGGCGATGGCGCAAAAATACGGCGAAGAGAAAGGCAGCAGCCGCTACCTGTATCGCCTGTTCCCGAAAGGCCCGGCCAAACAGGCGACCAAGATCGCCGGGTTGCCAAAACCGGTGAAGTGTATCTAGCTACGGGTTAATAGCGAATACTGAAGCCCTTATATTCGGCAACCCCACGCGGTTCCACCAGCACGCGGTCAACGCGGGCGCTACGTGGGCCGCCGCTTTTCAGCCACGCCATCAGTTGGTCAACGGCCTGTTGTTCGCCACAGGCCAGCACTTCCACGCTACCATCATCCAGATTACGCGCATAGCCAGTTAACCCCAAAGCCGTAGCCTGGTGTTGAGTGTTATAGCGAAATCCTACCCCCTGCACCACACCATAGACATACGCGGCAATACAAACTTGTGTCATAATCGGCTCCTGATCGATTTCATTACAGGCATTCTCTGCGCTGATGCCCAGAGTGTGTCACTCTTTTTTCTCTATCTGGCAGCATACTTAATTATGACCGCACGCTTGATCCTTGCCAAAGGACGTGAAAAGTCCTTACTCCGTCGCCATCCGTGGATTTTCTCTGGCGCTGTTCTCCGTGTCGAAGGTAAAGCCCAGTCCGGCGAAACCATCGATATCCATGACAGCCAGGGCAAATGGCTGGCACGCGGTGCCTATTCACCAGAATCGCAGATTCGCGCACGCGTCTGGACCTTCAAGCAGGACGAAGAAATTGATATCGCTTTCTTTATCAGCCGCTTGCAGCAGGCACAGAGCTGGCGTGATTGGGTCGCAAAGCGTGACGGGCTGAACGGTTATCGCCTGATCGCCGGTGAATCTGACGGTATGCCGGGGATCACCATCGATCGCTTCCAGAACTTCCTGGTTTTACAGTTACTGTCCGCCGGTGCCGAATATCAGCGCGCCCCGCTGCTTTCTGCTCTCCAGCACTGCTACCCAGAATGCGCGATCTACGATCGTTCAGACGTTGCCGTACGTAAGAAAGAGGGCTTGCCGCTTACCCAAGGCCCGGTGCTGGGCGATCTTCCCCCGGCCCTGCTACCGATCACCGAGCACGGTATGAAACTGCTGGTGGACATTCAACAAGGGCACAAAACCGGTTTTTATCTCGATCAGCGTGATAGCCGCCTGGCTGCGCGTAACTATTCCGCAGGCCGTCGCGTGCTCAACTGCTTCTCGTACACCGGCGCTTTCGCGGTGTCTGCCTTGATGGGCGGGTGTGAGCAGGTCATTAGCGTAGATACATCGCAGGCCGCGCTGGATATCGCCAAGCAGAACGTTGAACTGAACCAGTTGGATTTGAGCAAGGCCGAGTTTGTACGTGATGACGTATTCCAACTGCTGCGCAACTACCGCACGCAGGGTGAGAAATTCGACCTGATCATCATGGATCCACCGAAGTTTGTCGAAAACAAAAATCAGTTGGCCAGCGCCTGTCGCGGTTATAAAGACATCAATATGTTAGCCTTCCAGTTGCTGAACCCGGGTGGCATTCTGCTCAGCTTCTCCTGCTCTGGCCTGATGCCGACCGATCTGTTCCAGAAAATTTTGGCCGATGCTGCCGTAGATGCCGGGCGTGATGTACAATTTGTAGAGCAGTTCCGACAGGCTGCCGACCACCCGGTGATTGCGACTTATCCTGAAGGCTTGTATCTGAAAGGGTTTGCCTGCCGGGTGATGTAACTTGAAATGCGCTGTTTTTGTCCTCATATAGAGTTCAATGCACTGTTTCTCAGGAGGTCATATGATAGCCAGCAAATTCGGTATCGGTCAGCAGGTTCGTCACCGGCTGCTGGGGTATTTGGGGGTAGTGATTGATGTCGATCCAGAATACTCTCTGGAGCACCCAAAAGCAGACGAGATTGCAGCCAACGACGAGTTGCGCCTAGCGCCGTGGTATCACGTGGTGATGGAAGACGACGAAGGCCAACCGGTTCACACTTATCTGGCAGAAGCGCAGTTGGCGGGGGAAGCACAGGATGCACACCCTGAACAGCCTTCTCTGGATGAACTGGCGGAATCCATTCGCAGCCAGTTGCAGGCCCCCCGGCTGCGTAACTAAGCGTCAAGCCTGAGAAACCAGCGCCTCTACGTAGCGTAACGGGTTGAAGTCTATCAGCAGTCTCAAACGCCAGGGCCAATCCTGGCGTTTTCATTCAATCAGCGTGCCAGCCCCAGTCGCGGGATCTCAATCTTCGGGCAACGATCCATAATCACCGTTAACCCGGCCTGTTTGGCCAATGCTTCCGCCTGTTCGTTGATCACCCCGATTTGTAACCACAACACCTTGGCGCCTATCGCAATGGCCTCTTGTGCCACCCCATACGCCGCCTCCGAGTTACGAAATACGTCCACCATATCGACAGGATGAGGAATATCCTCCAATGAGGCATAAACCACCTGCCCAAGCAGCGTCTGCCCGGCCAGCTTCGGGCTCACCGGAATGACCTGATAGCCTTGCGCCAGCAAATAAGCCATTACGCCATAGCTGGGCCGCGCCGATTTATCACTGGCCCCCACTAGCGCAATGGTTTTGACCTGCTTGAGTACCTCTGCAATTGCTAGGTCTTGCATGTTTCGCTCCTGATGTTTTCCGAAAAGCATTTTCATCAGTGTAACCGAAACGCCAACATCGGTTAAAATTTGTTATCAGTCTGCATCTATACTGCCCGCAGGCTGGTTTGAGCCAAATCATATTTCAAATATCATCAAAATGTGTGTAAATGTAAATTAAACGGCATTCTGAAAAGATTTGACATAACTAGTGGCGTATCCAACACTAGTCATACTGTTTCACGAAAAGGAAGTAACAATGAAATTTGGTCTGGTGGTTGCGGGGCTGCTTGGAATATCGCTAAGCGTTTCGGCCGCAGCTACGACCCTGAAGCTTTCCCCGGACATCGAGCTGATGGTGGTCGACGGCAAGCAAATGACGGGCTCGTTGTTAAAAGGAGCCGATAGTCTGGAATTAAATGACGGGCAGCATCAGCTGTTGTTCAAAGTCACCAAATCCGTACGTAAAGAACCACGGTCTCAGATGTTTTACACTTCATCCGCGCAGATTGTGGTGTTCAATAGTCAAAACGTCAGCGCCGTCACCATTGAGCTACCGCGTATCGAGAATGAGCAGGATGCCCAGCGGTTTGATAAAGCGCCGAATTATAAAATTCTAGGTAACCACGGCAAGCCGTTGGCAATCAAACACGATGTATTACCACTAACAACCCCACCCAATGGGAATGACCTGGAGAAGATCGTTGCCGATTATAACGCTCAAAATCGCCCGGCCTCCGTTCCGGCGTTAGCCCATCTGCGTGCCAGCGTGATCTCGGCGACACAGGGTAGCCCAGCGGTTATCCCCCTGAACGGCGACAACGTTGCCGAGGAAATGCTGCAATACTGGTTCCTGCGCGCCGATCCCGAGACGCAAAAACGGTTTATCGCCTGGGCCGGCCAATCTCGCAACCGTTAAATGCTGCCAACCACGCCTTTATGCCGTAAAGGCGTGGTTTGTTCGCAATTTCCCGCGTTAGCACTAGGCAGTGAAATACAGTTTCAGTAATCTGTGGCGAATCATTCGATTTTCCAAGGACAGCGACATGGAACAAACCACCCGCACCATCGCAGCACGCAAGCATATTGCGCTCGTTGCTCACGACCATCGCAAGCAGGCCCTGCTGAAATGGGTTGAAGACAATAAGGAAGTACTTGCCCAGCATCAGCTGTATGCCACGGGCACCACCGGCAATTTGATCCAGCGAGCCAGCGGTATCCCGGTGCAGAGCATGCTGAGTGGCCCGATGGGCGGCGATCAGCAAGTCGGTGCACTGATATCCGAAGGCAAGATCGATATGCTGATCTTCTTCTGGGATCCGCTAAACGCCGTCCCTCACGACCCCGATGTCAAAGCCTTGCTGCGCCTGGCCACGGTCTGGAACATCCCGGTGGCGACCAACCGCTCCACCGCCGATTTCCTGATCGACTCCTCGCTGTTCAAGAGCGAAGTAGTGATCGCCATTCCTGATTACGAAAAGTACCTCGCCGAACGCCTGAAATAATACCAAGGCCTGGTGTAGTGCCAGGCCTGTGGTTTACGGCTTTCTTTGCGACGGCACGCCAATCTCTTGCAACTGCTCGATAAATACCGACGGGCGTTCGCGATCTTGTAATAACCAAACCTGATGCCTGGCCCGCGTGAGGGCGACATAGAGCAAACGCCGCTCCTCCGCATCCGGGAAATCCTCAGGCTGAGGCAATAAAACCTCTTCAAGCACGGATTCACGGACCTCCGCCGGGAATCCATCCTTGCCTTCATACAGCCCGGCAATGATCACGTAGTCAGCCTGCTGGCCTTTGCTGGCATGAATGGTCATAAACTCGATATTCAACTTCGGCCAACGCGTTGCCGCCTTTTGCAACACCTCAGGCTTGAGATGGTGGTAGCGCGCCAGCACCAAGATCCGTTCTTGCGGCTTCGCATAGCCACTTAGCTTGTCCAGCAACGCTTCCAACTGCTCCTGCGGCAGGATAACCACCGACTTCTTGTTGCCCTTGGTCAGGCTATTAAGCGGTTTTTTCAACTGGTGCGGGTTCTGCTGTATAAAGCCGTTGGCCACCTCACCGATCCGATCGTTAAAGCGGTAGGTGGTATCCAGCGCACACTGCTCGCCTACGCCAAAGTTCTCGGCAAAGGCGGTGGTCAGCGACAGCTCTGCCCCGCTGAAACGGTAAATTGCCTGCCAATCATCGCCGACGGCAAACAGGCTGGTCTGCTTGTTTTGCTTACGCAATGCCGCCAGCAGTTGCGCACGCTGTGGTGAGATATCCTGGAACTCGTCCACCAGAATATGCTTCCACGGGCTGATAAAGCGCCCCTTTTCCAGCAGATTAACGGCTTGATGGATCAGCCCGGCAAAATCGACCGCTCCCTCATCCTTCAGCGCGGTTTTCCACGCTTTCAGCAACGGTGCCATCAGGCGAATGCGTTTGCTGAACAGGTCGCGGATCTCTTCATCGGCCTGCTCTATCATTTCGGCCTGGCTACCTCCGTGGGTGCGCATCAAGCCAAGCCAGCGCTCCAGGCGCCCACTCAAACGCTCTGCCAAACGCCGGTCATGCCAGAAATCGCCCTCAGGCAATTCCCACTCCAGCTCTTCCGTTAACCATTGCCGCCAGCCTTTGGCCTGTGCTTTCTTCTCGCTACACTGCTGTTGCCAGTGGGTAATTAGCAACGTCCTGCGCGCTTTACTGTCGCTTTCCAGCTTGCTGATCACCGGCGCTTTCCGGCTACCCTGCTGGATAATCTGTAGCGCCAGCGCATGGAACGTTTTCGCCTGGATCGCCACGCTGCCCAAACGTTCCTGGATGCGTTCGTTCATCTCTTCGGCGGCTTTGCGCCCAAATGCCAACAACAGGATCTGCTCAGGCTCGGCCTCTTGACGCAGTAGCAGCCACCCCGCCCGCGCCACCAGCACCGAGGTCTTGCCACTACCGGCTCCTGCGAGAACCAGCACGGCATCCTCGCCGTTCACCACGGCCCGGCTTTGCGATTCATTCAACGGTGACGTTTCAACGGTCTGGAAGAAATCCTGGTGGGTTTCCAGCATCCGGTCGCACCACCGCTGATTGCGTTGCATCACGCTGCGCATACCAGATTTGAGCCACTGCAGGCACAAGTGATAACTTTCACGGCAGTTTTCAAACTCTTCCAGCCGCGCCACTGGCATGGGCAATGCGCCAAACGACTGGCGGATCTGCTGCTGCAAGCTGCTCAATTCGGCACGCTTGAACCACTTGTCCTGTTGCTCAATTTGGCGGATATGATCGACCTGCTGTTGCAATACCTCGGCGCTCACTTCACTCATCTCGCTGCTCCACTGCTGCCAGGACTGCTGCAAGTAGTGGTAAAAGCGCTGGGTTTCCTGCCACTCGGTACCGTGCAGGCGCACAACCTTTTCATCCGGCAGTTCGAACTCAAGCTCCCCCCAGACGATCCCGCGTTTACAACGCACCTGAATCAACTGGTTGAAAGGGATCAGGTATTCATGCTTCTCACCGCTCACCTCAACCCCGGCATGCAACAACCGTACGCGGTTGTAGGGATGCTGTGCCAGGTGCTTGCCCAGCGATGTCGCTTTAAGTTCCATATGCCCACGCCATAATCATGTTCAGAGTTGCCGCCAGTTTACCCGCGTTAAGCAATGGCACTCTAGCGTTAAAAAAAGGGTAGAATAGTTTTTGCGTTATGCTGATGAATACTTCCCCCGTGCCGTTTGGCCATCATTAGAGCAGAATGACGACTATGCGTACTGTATTGAACGTTCTTAATTTCGTATTGGGTGGTTTTTTCACCACGCTTGGCTGGCTGATTGCCACCTTCTTCAGCGTCGTGCTGATTTTCACCCTGCCATTGACCCGTTCCTGCTGGGAAATCACCAAAATCTCCTTGTTGCCATTTGGCAACGAAGCGATCCATGTCAATGAATTATACCCAGAGAAAAGCAATGCCCTGCTGGCTGCCGGCGGTTCTTTACTGAATATCGTCTGGCTGGTCCTGTTCGGCTGGTGTCTGTGCCTGTCACACATTATTGCCGGCATCGCCCAGTGCATCACCATTATCGGTATTCCGGTAGGCATCGCCAATTTCAAGATAGCCGCTATCGCCCTGTGGCCAGTCGGCCGCCGCGTCGTGCCGGTTGAGGTGGCCCAACAGGCGCGGATCGAGAACGCCCGCCGCCGCTTTTAATCGCGTTAACCTTTCTCCCATTTAGGAGCTTGTCGTGCTCTCTTTAGCACCCAAAATTCGGCGTTATACCTATAACAGCAACCTGCTTTATAACCTGCGTATTTTTATCGCGCTGGCTGGAGCCTCTGCGGTACCCTGGTGGTTGGGCGTCCCTAAACTGACCATTCCGTTAACGCTGGGTGTCGTTGCCGCCGCGCTAGCGGATCTGGACGACCGGCTGGCAGGAAGATTGCGAAATCTGCTCATTACACTAGTTTGCTTTTTTGTGGCCTCGACATCGATTGAACTGCTGTTTCCTTACCCCTGGCTGTTTGCCCTCGGGCTGACGACCTCAACCTGCGGCTTTATCCTGCTGGGGGCATTAGGGCAGCGTTACGCCACTATCGCCTTCGGTGCCTTGCTGATCGCCGTCTACACCATGCTTGGCACCTCCATGTACGACGCCTGGTACCAGCAACCGGTTCTGTTGATTATCGGTGCCATTTGGTACAACTTGCTGACGCTGATCGGCCATCTGCTATTTCCTATCAAGCCCCTGCAGGAAAACCTGGCCCGCTGCTATGAACAGTTGGCCAACTACCTGGATGCCAAGGCCAATCTGTTCGATCCAGATGCCGAATCGGACGCCGACCTGCCGTGGGTTGACGTGGCGATGGCCAACAGCACCTTGGTCAGCACGCTGAACCTGACCAAGGCTTCACTGCTGACCCGCTTGAAAGGCGACCGTGGCCAGCGCGGCACCCGCAGAACGCTGCACTACTATTTTGTCGCTCAGGATATCCATGAACGCGCCAGTTCTTCTCACGTACAGTATCAGGCGCTAAGCCAACAGTTCCGCCACAGCGATATTCTGTTCCGGTTTCAGCGTCTGTTGGCCAAGCAGGCCCGTGCCTGCCAGCAACTGGCGCAGTCGATACTGCTACGGCAGAAATATCTGCATAGCCCGCGTTTTGAGCCCGCTTTTTCACGCCTGGAAGAGGCGCTAACCCGGATTACCATTACCCCAGAAAATCGCGAACTGACCAGAGCGCTATCCCATCTGCTGAAGAATTTACGGGCAATTGACGCTCAGTTGGCCAATATCGAGTCTGAGCAGTCCTTGGCGAGTGGCCAGACCGAGGAAAACAACCTGTCAGACGACCGGCTCACCGGTTGGAGCGATATTCGCCTGCGTATCAGCCGCCACCTGACACCACAATCCGCCCTATTCCGCCACGCCATCCGTATGTCGGTGGTGTTGTGCGTGGGCTATGCGTTTATTCAACTGACCGGGATGCAGCACGGTTATTGGATCCTGCTGACCAGCCTGTTTGTCTGCCAGCCTAACTACAACGCCACACGCAGGCGCTTGGCGTTAAGGATCATCGGCACTCTGGCTGGCATTTTGATCGGGCTGCCGATCCTGTATTTTGTGCCCTCGCTGGAAGGGCAGTTGATCCTGATCGTGATCTCGGGGGTGTTGTTCTTCGCCTTCCGAACCGTGCAATATGCCCACGCCACGATGTTTATCACCCTGTTGGTCTTGCTATGCTTTAACCTGCTGGGCGAAGGGTTCGAAGTGGCTGCCCCGCGCGTCTACGATACCCTGCTGGGTTGTGCCATCGCCTGGGCAGCGGTGAGTTTTATCTGGCCAGACTGGAAGTTCCGTCAGTTACCGGCCATGGTGCGCAAGACACTGAATGCCGACTGCCGCTATCTGGATGCCATTCTGGTGCAGTACCATCAGGGCAAGGATAACGGCCTGCCTTATCGTATTGCCCGCCGCGATGCCCATAATAGCGATGCAGAATTGGCGTCGGTGATCTCTAACATGTCTGCTGACCCTAAAGCCGATAAAACCATTCAGGAAGCGGCATTCCGCCTGCTGTGCCTGAACCATACCTTGCTGAGCTATATTTCCGCCCTGGGCGCCCACCGTGAGCGCCTGGAAAGTGCCGCCGTGCTGGACTTGCTCAACGATGCGGTTTGCTATGTTGATGGTGCATTACACCACGACGCTCATGATCGTCAGCGTATCACGCAGGCACTGGAAGCCCTCTCCGAGCGTATTACTGCGCTGGTTCCGGAGCCGGAAAGCAAAGAACAGCTGGTGTTGCAGCAAATTGGCCTGGTGCTCGAATTGCTACCCGAGCTGACGGCACTCAATACACAAATTACTCAAGCCGGTTGATAGTTCAAGGATGTGGGCCGCAGGCGCGGTCTTCTGACCGCGCCTCAAAGGTGGGAAAGAGCGCGTTGTTTTCGAACCATTCGGTCAACGCCTCCCTTTGTAGATTAGGCAAGGCGGCATGGTGGTAGCCCGCCATGGCCCCCGCCAGTGACATCAGCACTTTCATGCCCAGATTTTTTTGCTGTTGCAGCAGCTTCAGATAGCTATCTCTGGCCCCCAACAGGCGAAAATCATAAATATTGCATATGCCTGCTCGCCACAGCTGGCGCTCTAATGAGGCATCAATATTCGGTAAATCTTTCAATCTGCCATTGCAGCGTTTTTTTACCTTTATCTCTTTACGCGTCTCACAGATAGCCTGCCAAGCAAGCGCACACAGTTCGCGACGCTGCCGCCACAACTCTTCATTCACCCAGTAATAGCGCATGACCATGGGGACCCCTCGCTTTAAATAGGTCATATTCACCATGCCACGCTCACGAAAAGCGGTTTCCAGACTTTCCGTTGCACGCAAATACAGCTCACCTTCGGTAATGACCGCAAACATTGTGCCGTCCGCCAGCAGGCCATAGCCGCCAAACTGCGAGCGTAGGGCAATATTTCCCAGGGCGGCAAAGCAGGACTTTGCCTGTTCGATCCTCCTTAACGATCCTCCATTCATTTAACTCTCCTTATATGAAGCCACAGCCATTAGGCATGTTTTGGTTGGAATAAACGTAACGGGAACAACTAATTAAAAAAAATACGCATTATCCCTAGTCGTGCCAATCATAAATTCAAGACGTACAATAAATAATCTCAATTATGCGAAGCGTTACGAAAATTTGGGTTGATCTTCTGTTTCGATGGCTATACTGTATATACATACAGTAACACTACGGGCGGGAGACGACATGCGTACTCAATCACTTTATCAACCTCATTTTAGCCAATCCCCAATGCCGGCAAAGCAAGCGGTGATCCCTGCGCAAGAGGGCAACGAAAATGGCCTAATCAGTGAGCTTGTTTACAATGAGCGGCAACCCGCCGTAGCTCAGTTATTGGTGCCTTTGTTGCAGCAGTTGGGCAAGCAATCACGCTGGTTACTGTGGTTGACCCCGCAGCAGAAACTGAGCAAAACCTGGCTGCAGCAGGCCAGCCTGCCGGTTGATAAGGTCGTACAGCTTAATCAGATCAATCCACTGGCTACCGTAGATGCCATGGAGAAGGCTTTACTGACAGGAAATTACAGTGTGGTGCTAGGCTGGTTACCAGAATTGACACAAGAGGATCGTCTAAGGCTGAGTCGAGCGGCAGAATTGGGCAATGCCTATGGGTTCATTATGCGACCCCAACGTGACATCGTTGCTGCCGACAGACACTGTTCAACCTTAAAAATTCACTCTTCTTTGTATCATTAAGTAAATTTAGGACTTTTCCCATCACTTTTATCGCTTGGTCTGGCAATCGCAGGCAGATCGGGCGAAAAGCGAGGTTGGCTGCGGTTCGGCGCCACCTTCCATGTTAAAAAAAGACTCGTTTAGCCCCCCGATATGTTAGAGGATATGTCTAATTCCATGTTTTTTTTTAGAGCTTTATCACATCACACTTGTAACTTTCGCGCCACGTTGTAGACTTTACATCGCCAAGGTTGCTCTATAACGCCAGAAAAACTGGCAGAGTAACAAACGAGGGCTCAAACCTTGGCGAAGGAATTTAAACCAAGGGCTTAAAGCAGCTTTAAAGCTCATTGCCTATTTGGATGATAACGAGGCGCAAAATGAAAAAGACAGCTATCGCATTAGCAGTGGCACTGGCAGGTTTCGCTACAGTAGCGCAAGCCGCACCAAAAGACGACACTTGGTACACTGGTGCCAAACTGGGTTGGTCCCAGTATCATGACACCGGTTTCTACGGTAACGGCTATGAGAATGGTATCGGCAACGGTCCTACTCATAAAAGCCAACTGGGTGCAGGCGCGTTCTTGGGTTACCAAGCGAACCAATACCTGGGCTTCGAAATGGGCTACGACTGGCTTGGCCGTATGCCTTACAAAGGCAGCGTGAACAACGGTGCTTTTAAAGCTCAAGGCGTTCAATTGGCAGCTAAACTGAGCTACCCAATCATGGACGATCTGGACATCTACACCCGTCTGGGTGGTATGGTTTGGCGTGCAGACTCGAACGCTCACTACGGTGCAACCGATCAGCGCCTGAGCAACCATGACACTGGCGTTTCTCCACTGGCAGCAGTGGGTGTTGAATACGCACTGACTCGTGACTGGGCTACCCGTCTGGACTACCAGTGGGTTAACAACATCGGTGACGCAGGTACCGTTGGTGCACGTCCAGACAACGGCATGCTGAGCGTAGGTGTTTCCTACCGCTTTGGCCAGGAAGTTGCTGCTCCAGTAGTAGCTCCAGCTCCAGCCCCAGCTCCAGTTGTTGAGACCAAGAAGTTCACTCTGACTTCTGACGTTCTGTTCGCGTTCAACAAAGCGACCCTGAAGCCAGAAGGCCAACAAGCTCTGGATCAGCTGTACACCCAACTGAGCTCACTGGATCCGAAAGACGGTTCTGTTGTCGTTCTGGGCTTCACTGATGCAGTAGGTTCAGCAGAATACAACCTGCGCCTGTCTGAGCAACGTGCACAAAGCGTTGTGGATTACCTCGTGTCTAAAGGTATCCCTTCAGACAAGATCTCTGCACGTGGCATGGGTAAAGCTAACCCAGTTACCGGTGACTCTTGTGGCTACCGTTCAGGCCGCGCAACTGCAGCTCAGATCGCATGTCTGGCTCCAGATCGTCGCGTAGAGATCGAAGTTAAAGGCATCAAAGAAGTTGTTTCTCAGCCTCAGGGCTAAGTAAGCGCTTCTTAGTAAAAAACCCCGCATTGCGGGGTTTTTTTTGGCCTTAACACTGGGTAATGCTATTTATCATCCTTACCCAGGATCGCCTGTAGATCCTGTTTCAGCGATGACATCTGGGTGGCATACTTCTCTTTGCGCTCGGCATCTTCGATCAGCTGTACGATGGTTTCCGATAGCGTCACGCCACGGCGATGCGCCAGCGCAGCCAAACGTTGCCAGACCAGAAACTCCAGATCGATCGATTTCTTGCGCGTATGCTGATGTTCTGAGTTAAAATGACGCTTACGCCGGGCGCGGATGGTTTGCTTCATCCGGTTATCCAGCGTCGGATTCATGTGCTCATCGATCCACGCCAGCACTTTGACCGGTTCATTTTCCAGCTTCAGCAGTTGGTCAATGACCTCCTGAGCAAGGCTGTTTTCAATGTAGCGGGTGATCGCTTCACCTTCCCGGTGCTTTTTCACCAGGTACTTCCATTTCCAACCGCTCTCCAGATTTTCCAGTTGCTGATATTTCATCATGAACTCTGCTGTGACCGTGTAACTTTAATAAGCATAACAGCTTTAGCCAATTTTTCCTCGGCAATTACCCGCCGTTTTTGACTGTTTTTTGCACTGTCATCGAGCAATGTCAAACTCCGATGCTCAACAATGACTCTGGAGGTATCAAGCTGGCGTTATTCTTGTATAATCGCGCTTTCCCTTTTTGACGATTGCATCTAACACTTTGACCAATAACCGACTTGAATGGCAATCTCTGTTGCCTGCTGCTACGCCTTATCAGGCGATTTTCGATTCCGCTGCTCAATTGGCACCCGTGGCCTTTTCTGCAATCCAGCCCCGTTTGGAGAATGCGCTGACGCTGTTTTTGCATCCGCTGTCTCTGCCACGTTTTATGCTGTTAAAAGCGCAGGAAACACGTGAGTATCTGGCGTTGATCGCCCGAGCGGCAGAAGAGTTGCAACCGCAGAATACCGTTAAAGGCAGTCACTACGTGATTGAAGGCGACACCGTCAGCATTAAGAGTGCCATGCGCGGCGATGAGCCTTTTGCCGCAGGCGGTGCTTGCGTATACCAGGAATGGGTTGAGCCAGAACAGTTATTTGGCTGCGTCAGAATGCATAATGGTGCGATCACCTTGCAGCCGGGCCTGGTCCATCAGGCTAACGGCGGCGTGCTGATCCTGTCGGCGCGTGCCCTATTGGCACAGCCGCTATTGTGGCTGCGTCTCAAGCAGATGATTACCCAGCGCCAGTTCCAGTGGCTGACGCCAGATGAAACCCGGCCACTGCCGATTTCCATCCCGCCGATGCCGTTGGAGTTACGCCTGATTGTGGTGGGCGATCGCCATGGCCTGGCTGATTTCCATGATATGGAGCCTGAAGTCTGCGGGCAGGCCGTCTACGGTGAATATGAAGACGATCTGCAGCTCACCGAGCCAGACGATATGGTGCAATGGTGTGGCTATATCAATAGCGTGGTCGCCGAGCAGCAATTACCACCGCTGGCAGCGGACGCCTGGCAGCCTCTGATGGTCCAGGCGGTGCGCCATACCGGTGACCAGGGTAATCTACCGCTATCACCACTGTGGGTCAGTCAGCAGCTTTCTGAGGCCGCTCTGTATGCCGAAGATGATCAGATCACCGCCAAAGCGTTAGAAGCGGCGCTGAATGCCCGCGAATGGCGTGAAAGCTATCTGTCAGAACGCATGCAGGACGAGATTGAGCTGGGCCAGATCATGATCGAAACCGAAGGTGAAGTGATTGGTCAGATTAACGGCCTGTCGGTGCTGGATTATCCAGGGCATCCACGCAGCTTTGGCGAACCTTCACGCATCAGCTGTGTGGTCCACCTGGGCGATGGCGAGTTCACCGATGTGGAGCGCAAGGCTGAGCTGGGCGGCAATCTGCACGCCAAAGGTATGATGATCATGCAGGCGTTCCTGATCTCCGAATTGGATCTCGATCAGCAGCTCCCCTTCTCCGCCTCGATCGTCTTTGAGCAATCCTACGGCGAAGTTGACGGGGACAGCGCCTCACTGGCCGAACTCTGCGCCCTGATCAGCGCATTGTCACAGCAGCCGATCACCCAGCAAATCGCCGTGACCGGTTCCGTTGACCAGTTTGGTAATGTGCAACCGATCGGTGGCGCAAACGAAAAAATCGAAGGTTTCTTCGAGGTTTGTCAACGCCGTGGCCTGACGGGCAAACAGGGGGTGATCCTGCCAGCCAGCAACGTACGGCACCTTTGCCTGCGCCCAGACGTCGTCGACGCGGTGCGTGAAGGGCAATTCCATCTGTGGGCGGTAGATAGCGTTGCAGAAGCCTTGCCGTTATTGACCGGCTATCCGTTCGCCGAGGAGCAGCAGCCTAGCTTGCTGGCCGCTATCCAGGAGCGAATTGCACAGGCCATGTTGCCAGAACGGCGTCCGTTGCCGTGGCCATTGCGCTGGCTTAACTGGTTCAGCCGTGGCTGATCGGACTTGTTCAGCGTACACGTGTAAGTTAAGCTGCGTCCTTCATCAAAAAAAGGTTTACTGAGAACATGGTAGATAAACGCGAATCCTATACGAAACAAGATCTCGAAGCATCGGGCCGTGGCGAACTGTTTGGCGCCGGTGGCCCACCGTTGCCATCAGGCAACATGTTAATGATGGACCGCGTGGTCAAGATGACCGAAGACGGTGGTAGCTACAATAAAGGCTACGTAGAAGCTGAGCTAGATATCAATCCGGATCTGTGGTTCTTCGATTGTCATTTTATTGGCGATCCGGTTATGCCAGGCTGTCTGGGTCTGGATGCCATGTGGCAGTTGGTAGGGTTCTACCTAGGCTGGATGGGCGGTGAAGGCAAAGGCCGTGCTCTGGGCGTCGGCGAAGTGAAATTCACCGGACAGGTGCTGCCAACCGCCAAAAAAGTCACCTACCGCATCAACTTCAAACGCGTGATCATCCGCAAGCTGATTATGGGCGTGGCTGATGGCGAAGTGCTGTGCGATGGCAAAGTGATCTATACCGCCAGCGATCTGAAAGTGGGCCTGTTCAAGGACGCTGCAGCGTTCTAACGCCTTACGGCGGCCTCTCTCGGTCGCCGTTTATTTCTCCCCTCCTTTGTTATTACTGTTCTGGCCGTTTTATCGCCACACAGTGACTACAATAAATGTATCCACCAAGAGGGCAGCATGAAAAAAACCAGTTTTGCAACGACCCCCTGCCCAATCGCCCGTTCGTTGGGGCGCGTGGGGGAATGGTGGAGCATCCTGATCCTGCGCGATGCCTTTCATGGCCTGAGCAAATTTGACGAGTTTCAGCAAAGCCTGGGGCTCTCCCCCACGCTGCTGACCCGCAGGCTTAAATTTCTGGTGGAAAGCGGCATTCTGTATAAGCAACGCTACCAGACTCGCCCGGTACGCTACCAATATCTGCTCACCGAGCGCGGCAAGGATTTCTTCCCGGTTTTGGTGACGTTGTTCCAGTGGGGCAATACTCATCTGACTGAAGGGGCACACAGCGCGGAACTGGTCGATCGGCGCAGCGGTCAACCAATACAGCCTCTATTAATCGATGCGCTAACCCAGCAGCCTATCGCCCTACAGCATATCACGTTGGCGGCAGGCCCTGCGGCCGGAGAGGCCATGTCACGCCGTGCTTCTCTGATGCAGCATCACTACACCTTACTTAATGAATCATCCAAGGAGTCACTATGAGCAGTCGTCGTATAGTTATCACCGGTATGGGGGCCGTCTCTCCTTTGGGTTGCGGCGTAGAGCCGATCTGGCAACGCCTGTTGGCTGGTCAGTCCGGGATCAGCCCGCTACCCGAAGAGATGGTGGCAGATTTGCAGGTCAAGATCGGCGGCCAGGTGCCCACGCTGGAGCAGGATGCCGCTGCCGGTTTTGATCCCGACCTGAGCGTGGCACCGAAAGACCAAAAGAAAATGGACCGCTTTATACTGCTGGCGATGGCCGCCGCTGACGAAGCCATTAAGCAGGCTGGCTGGAGCGCCGATAGTGAGGAGAAACAGGAACGGACGGCCACCGTGATCGCCTCTGGTATTGGTGGTTTCCCAGCTATCGCCCACGCGGTGCGCACCACAGATAGCCGCGGGCCGAAGCGCCTCTCTCCTTTCACCATTCCCTCCTTTTTGGTTAACCTGGCCGCGGGCCATGTCTCCATCAAGCATCAATTCAAAGGGCCGATTGGCGCACCGGTCACCGCCTGTGCGGCAGGCGTGCAGGCCATTGGCGATGCAGTGCGGATGATCCGCAACGATGAAGCCGATATCGCCTTATGCGGCGGAACGGAAGCCGCTATCGATACCGTCAGCCTGGGGGGCTTTGCCGCTGCCCGAGCCATGTCAACCACGCCAGCGGATGCCGCTAGCAAAGCGTCACGCCCGTTTGACAGCGCCCGCGACGGCTTTGTGATGGGTGAAGGTGCCGGGATGTTGGTGATCGAGACGTTGGAACATGCGTTGGCACGTGGTGCCAAGCCGTTAGCAGAGATTGTCGGTTACGGCACCAGTGCGGATGCCTACCATATGACCTCCGGGGCCGAAGATGGCGACGGCGCCTATCGGGCGATGAAGATTGCGCTGAAACAGGCTGGTGTCACGCCCGATCAGGTTCAGCATCTGAATGCGCACGCCACCTCAACCCCGGTTGGCGATCTGGGTGAAATCAACGCCATCAAACACCTGTTCGGCACCGATGGGCATATCGCCATCACCTCCACCAAATCGGCCACTGGCCATCTGCTGGGAGCCGCAGGCGGACTGGAAACCATTTTCACCGCGCTGGCACTGCGCGATCAAATCGCTCCGGCCACCCTGAATCTGGATAATCCAGACCCTGCCGCCGCCGGTCTGCATCTGGTGGCCAATAAGGCGGAACCGATGGCAATGACCTATGCCCTGTCGAACGGATTTGGTTTTGGGGGAGTCAACGCGAGTATTTTGCTGAAACGCTGGCAGGAATAATTTTACGCTTAAAATAAATATCCTCCGGCATAGCCGGAGGTTTTTCATATGCGCCTATAAGGCTCTCTTGCCAGCCGCGCCCTAACAGGCGCATTGCGATCTGACATTTGCATTTATGGGTTACTTACGGCCCGTAAACGGGCTACCTGGATACGGGATCGACAACTGCTCACCCATCTTATCCTCTTCCAACTGGTGCTTTATGTATTCTTGTATCCTGGCTGTGTTTTTCCCCACCGTATCAACGTAATACCCTCGGCACCAGAACTCCCTGTTACGGTATTTGAACTTCAAATCGCCAAACTGCTCATAAAGCATCAGGCTGCTCTTTCCCTTCAAGTATCCCATAAAGCCCGATACACTCATTTTGGGCGGGATTTCCAGAAGCATATGGATGTGATCCACACAGCATTCTGCTTCCAGAATATTCACGTTTTTCCATTCGCACAGCTTTCTTAAGATACTCCCTATCGCTTTGCGCTTTTCCCCGTAGAACACCTTTCTTCGGTACTTCGGCGCAAAAACTATGTGATATTTACAGTTCCATCGCGTGTGCGCTAAGCTCTTTTCGTCCCCCATAGGGACCCCCTTTTGATTTCTTGTTGAACGTTTGCAGTTGCCAGACCGCAAACTGTTTTAACAAATCAAAAGGGGTTTTTATAACTGGCTCAAAGCTGAAAGCTTTACGGAACCTCCAGCCTAGCTGGAGGTTTTCTGTGTACAACGAAAACCTCCGCTTGTTTGGCGGAGGTCGTTCCTTAATTCATGACAGAGAGCCGCTTAAGCGGTCACAGCCCTGTCCTCCATGGCTTTTCGCCACCCTCCCAGCCAGTTAGCCCGGGCATCTAAAGATTGGTAGGGACAAAGTTCCCTCGAACGCCCTGCAATACCTGCTTGGTAACCGCGTGATTCAGCCCGCTCCAGACGATCTCTTTTCTGTCTCTTCATGCCTCGTTTCCCTCGTTGTTACTCTGTGGAAAGAAAACAATGGCCGCACGAAATACAGCCACATTTAAGGAATAGCCCTAAATGGCGAGAAGATCAACGTTCAAATTTCATACCGTTGTCATATTTGTGAGCTATGCACGGCGCATAAGCTAAGTGGCTGATATTGCTGGTCTGGATTTAATTTCATGATAATAAAAGAAAAAAATCCCGGCAAGGCTTTTACTTTGCCTTACCGGGATGGCTTTAGAACGAATTATTACAAGCTATGATTAAAGGCGAGCTGCCTGTGCGGCAATCTCCTGCGCTTCCTGCAACCAACCCTGGGCCAAGGTGCGGACCAAAGCGTCATAGCCATCTTCACTCTGTTTCAATTCCAGGTTGAATGGCCGTTTGATCAGCCTGCCCTGATGGCTCAACACCCATTCACCACGGACGATCGCTTTACCGTCGTAGCGGCCATGGAAGCCGCTGATGGTGACGTTAAGCACATCCTGATCGCTGCTCATCGGCTGTGATGACACCACCCAACCCGGCAAAGCGCTGCCCAGGTTGGTCACCAATGTCTGTTGCAGTTGCTGATCCAACGGGCTGGCCCACAGGTTGTTTTGCCCAATCACAAACTGCACGTCGTTGGTCTGGTAGACCACCCCACTCTGCGCCAGGAAATCCGCCACGCTGACGTGCTCCAACCACAGCTGGCGTGACGCCTGGGTGCCACTCACCTGAGTCGGGGTTCCCAACGCCGGTAACTGATAGTAAGTCTTGTTGGGCGTACTGCTACAGGCGCTCAGCAACAGCGCCAGAACTACCGGGATCCATTTTTTCATTTTTTGGCCTTCTTCGGCTGAGGGTCATTACTGCCCGCGGCTTCAAATACCAGGGCGTTGCTCTTATCGTTCAGGGTACGCAGCACCGGTTGCAGCTCACGCAGCACCTGATCGAGACGTTGCATATCGCCAACCATTTTGTTGTAGGCTGGTGAGCCTGGCTGGAACCCCTTCATGCTGCGATTGAGTTCTTGCAGGGTTTTCTGCATATCTTCAGGCAATGCCTTCATCTCTTTACTGCTGATGATGTCATTGAGCGACTGCAGGGTTTTCTGCGTTTCTTTCATGGTCTTCTGGCTTTCGGCCAGCGTTTTGGTCGCTTCGTTGATCATTGGATTGATCGGCATCGAATTGATCTTGTCCAGCGTCTGCATCAACTTCTGCTGGATCTGCGCCAGGCCACCGCTGGTGGTTGGCAACAGCGGATAGCCGAACAACTCACGCGGCCCCTTCCACGCTTTCTCCTGTGGATAGAAGTCCAGATCGATATACAACGCGCCAGTCAGCAAGTTGGCTGACTTCAGCGCGGCACGCAGGCCACGCGACTCTGCATCTTTCAAATGCTGCGCGATATCGAAGTTCTTGCCCAACTGTTGATTAAAGCGCTCAGGCTCAATACGGATCAGCACCGGAATACGGTAGTCGTTATCCAACCGCTGGCGCATACCCTCTTTGTAGAATGGCACTTGCCCCACGGTACCCAAGCGAATACCCCGGAACTCAACCGGAGCCCCCGGTTGCAGCCCACGGATTGATTCGGAGAAGAACACCAGATAATCGGTATGCTCGGTATACAGCGAATCCTGAATATTGCGCTGGCTATCGAACAGAGCAAACTCGGCCTTTTCTTTCACCGCTGGGCCACGCTCCCAACCTTCTGGCACGTCAAAGCTGACGCCACCGCTAAACAGCGTCGCCAAGGATCCCATTTCCACACGCATGCCTTGTGCGGACATATCGAAGGCAACGCCGCTGTCTTTCCAGAACCGGACGTTGGTAGTGATCAACTGATCGTAAGGCGCGGTAATAAACAGCTGATAGCGCATGGAGCGCAGCTTGGGATCGAAATAGCTGGTTTCCACCGAGCCAACGCGGTAGCCACGGAACAGTACCGGATCGCCAGCGTTCAACTGGCCGGATTTGTCACTGTCCAGTATCACGCGCAACCCTTTGGCATCGGGAGAGGCCAGCGGCGGAGCATCCAGCAGCTGATAATCCGCTTTTCCAACCTTGCCCTTGTTGCCCGGTTGCAATTCAATGTAGGCACCGGAGAACAAGGTCCCCAGCCCGGAGACGCCTTCACGGCCAATCTGCGGTTTCACCACCCAGAAGGCCGAATCGTCACGCAGTAGCTTTTCCATGCCGGAGTTCAGGCGAGCCTGCACCAGCACTTTACTCAAATCTTCGCTCAGGGTGACGCTTTCCACCGTACCGACATCCACACTGCGGCTTTTGATCTTGGTTTTTCCCGCTTCCAAACCTTCGGCGGAGGTCGTGACCAACGTCACTTGCGGCCCTTGATGGCTGAAGTGATAAAACAGGATCCACGCACCGATCAACGCGGTGACAATGGGAATGATCCACACCGGCGACCAGCGCTTGATCTTCTCAACATCCGCGACGCCATGATTACTTTCCGTCACCTTGCGGCTCCTTTTTTATTGTTTCATTTGCGCGATCCCAGGTTAAACGGGGATCAAACGCCATAGCAGCAAACATGGTGAGAATGACCACCATGGCGAACAGTAGCGCCCCAATGTCTGGATAAATACTCATCAACTGTCCCATACGTACCAACGCCGAAAGCACGGCGATCACAAACACGTCGATCATTGACCAACGGCCAACAAACTCCACCACTTCATAAATCAGATGCATACGCTCGCTATCGGCATTGGCCTTGCCTTTGCCATTGGCATCCAGGCATAGCCAGCCAATCGCCAACATCTTGAGCGAGGGCACCATAATACTGGCAATGAAAATCACCATCGCCACCGGATAGGACCCTTCTCCCCATAGCAGCACCACCCCGGCCATGACCGTTGATGGCATTTTATTGCCCAACGCCTCGGTGATCATAATCGGCATCAGCATCGCCGGAATATACAATATGATCGAGGTGACCAATAACGCCATCGTCCATTGCAGGCTGTGGCGGCGGCGTACATAGCCCACCGTGTGACAACGCGGGCATTTGGACTGCTGGGCGGGCAGGATGGCCGTACAGCAGGAGCAGGAACGAACTCCCTGACGCAGACCGGTACGCCCAACCTGCAACGGGCGATCAATCAACGGGGCGGGTTCAATATCCTGCCACAGCCAGCGGCGATCGACGCATTGGAAGGCTCGCACCTGCAGCAGGCAAAACAGACAGTAAGGGACGAAACTGGAACCAATGCCGATATCACCATAAGCCATCAGTTTGACAAAGCTAACCAGCACGCCAGCCAGGAAGATCTCGACCATACACCAGGTCTTCAACTGGAACAGCACTTTGGCCATCCAGATCTTCCATTGTCGTGGTAGCCGCACCCTGGCACACAGCAGAATAATCGCCAACATGCAAAACGCCGGGATCAGTTGCACAAACACCATAAACAGGGTGGCCATGCTGGCATAGTCTTCTGCCACCATCACCTGAGGAATTTGGATCAGTTTGATTTCATTGCCCAGACCGGCAACGCGCATATTGATAAACGGGAAGATATTGGCTAACACCAGCATGAATAACGCGCTGAGGGCAAAACCAATCGGTTGTTTCCGCGGTTCTGCCCAGCGGGCGCTGAGTGTCGTTTTACAACGGGGACAAACGGCCTTGGAGCCTGATTGCAAAGGCGGCAACGCCACCAGCATATCGCATTGTGGGCACAGTATCAGGTTATCCTGTTGAGGCTCGCCATGCATCGCATGACTCTGCTGCTTATGACTTTCGTGGGAACACACCATTATCCTCCTTAACCGTGTCGCTCATCGGTACAGCCTGGGTTGCCCACAGCAGCAGCGTGCGGGCAACCCGTTTCCGATCAGCCGTTTTTCATTGCTTCCAGCTCTTCCCAACGGGCAAAGGCTTGTTCCAGTGCCTGCTCCGCAGTGGCAAGATCGGCCAGCACCTGCTGGGTTTCGCTGTGCGGGCGTGAGAAGAATCCCGCATCACTCACCTGTGCCTGCAAGGCTTCAATCTCCGTTTCCAGCTGTTCAAGGCGCTGCGGCAACTGCTCCAGTTCGCGCAGCAGGTTATAACTCAGTTTGGCTGCTGATTTCTTGGGCTGCTCGGTTTTTTTCTCCACCGTAGCCTTGGTTTGGCTGGTGGCTACCGTGCGGATCGGCTTGGCGGTGGCACGCTGATGGTGTGCATCGTAGTAGCCCCCGACGTAAGTGTCGATCACGCCATTGCCTTCGAAAATCCAGCACTCGGTCACGGAGTTATCAACAAACTGACGATCGTGGCTCACCAGCAATACGGTGCCCTGGTAGCTATCGATCATCTCTTCCAACAGTTCCAGCGTTTCGACGTCCAGATCGTTGGTTGGTTCATCGAGGATCAGTAAATTACTCGGCTTAAGGAATAATTTTGCCAGCAGTAGGCGGTTACGCTCCCCGCCCGACAACGCTTTGACCGGCGTCATTGCCCGTTTAGGGTGGAACAGGAAGTCCTGCAGATAGCCCAGCACATGGCGCGAACGACCATTGACCATCACTTCCTGCTTACCTTCCGCCAGGTTATCCATTACGGTACGTTCTGGATCCAGCTCGGCGCGGTGCTGGTCAAAGTAAGCCACTTCCAGCTTGGTGCCACAGTGCACTCGCCCGCTGTCGGCTTTCAGTTGACCGAGCATCAATTTCAGCAAGGTGGTTTTACCACAGCCGTTTGGCCCCACCAATGCGATTTTGTCACCGCGCTGCACCTGAGCACTGAAGCCCCGGACCAGCACTTTGTCGGCGACCTGATAATTGACGTCTTCCATTTCGAACACAATCTTGCCCGAACGCACGGCCTCTTCCACCTGCATCTTGGCGGTGCCCATCACTTCACGACGTTGTGAACGCTCGTTACGTAACGCTTTCAGAGCGCGCACCCGGCCTTCGTTACGCGTGCGGCGTGCCTTGATGCCCTGGCGGATCCAAACTTCTTCCTGCGCCAGTTTGCGGTCAAATTCTGCGTTCTGCAGCTCTTCCACCCGCAGCGCTTCTTCTTTGCTTTCCAGGTACAGCTCGTAGTTGCCCGGCCATGACACCAGCTTGCCGCGATCGAGATCGACAATGCGCGTGGCCATATTGCGGATAAACGAACGGTCGTGCGAGATGAAGACGATGCTGCCCTGAAACTCTTTCAGGAACCCTTCCAGCCAGTCGATGGTGGTGATATCCAGGTGGTTGGTAGGTTCATCAAGCAGCAACACGCGCGGTGAACTGACCAACGCCCGGCCCAGTGCCGCTTTGCGCAGCCAACCACCGGACAGGGAGGACAGCTCCGCATCGCCGTTCAGCCCCAGTTGCAACAGGACTTCACTGATACGGCTGTCTAGCTGCCATAAGCCCTGATGATCGAGGATCTCCATAACCTGCGCCATACGCGTCAGGTTCTTTTCGCTCGGATCCAGCTCCACCTGATGTGAGATAGCATGATACGCCTTCAGGTGTTCCGCTTGCTCGGCCACGCCTTCGGCCACAAAGTCGAACACCGTGCCGCCGATATTGCGCGGAGGATCCTGCTGCAAACGCGCCACAATCAGATCCTGCTCGTAAATGATGCGCCCATCGTCCAAGGGGATCTCTTTACCCAGGATCTTCAGCAGGGTCGATTTACCGGCCCCGTTGCGCCCAACCAGGCAGACGCGTTCATTGTCTTCAATATGAATTTCGGTGTTGTCTAACAAAGGTGCATCGCTGAAAGAGAGCCAGGCACCGGACATGCTGATTAACGACATAGTAATTATTTTCCTTCGCCGGCGTGGGTGACCAGCCAGCAGTTGTGGATCTGACGGTTACGGGCAAAGTCTTCTGACTGTGTCTTGGCGGTAATTTCTTTCGCCTCCAGACCCAGTGCGTTCAGACCTGCCAGATCCATCTGGAAACCGCGTTTGTTGTTGGAGAACATGATGGTCCCGTTACGGCGCAGTATCCGTTGTAAATCTTTCATCAGCGCCAGATGGTCGCGCTGTACGTCAAAGGTGTTCTCCATCCGCTTGGAGTTGGAGAACGTCGGCGGATCGATAAAGATCACATCGAACTGTTCGTCGGCATTGTGCAGCCAGGACAGGCAATCTGCCTGGATCAGGCGGTGCTGTCTACCGGTCAGGCCGTTAACCCGCAGGTTCTTCTCCGCCCATTCCAGATAGGTACGCGACATATCCACCGTGGTGGTGCTACGTGCGCCCCCCAACCCGGCATGTACGCTTGCGGTGCCGGTGTAGGCAAACAGGTTGAGGAAGTCTTTGCCTTTGCTCATCTCACCCAGCATACGGCGAGCGATGCGGTGATCGAGGAATAACCCGGTATCGAGATAATCCGTCAGGTTGACCCACAGCTTGGCATTGAACTCTTCTACCAGCAGGAACTCCCCCTTCTGCGCCAGCTTCTCATACTGATTTTTGCCCTTCTGACGTTCGCGGGTTTTCAGGATCAGCTGATTCGAAGGCAGCTCCAGTACCGCTAACGTGGCGTTAATCACGTCAAACAGGCGCTGGCGGGCTTTCTGCGCGTCGATGGTTTTCGGCGGCGCGTACTCCTGCACCACCACCTTACTGCCATAGCGATCCACCGCCACGTTATAGTCAGGCAGATCGGCATCATACAGGCGATAGCACTCGATCCCCTGCTGCTTTGCCCATTTATCCAATTTCTTCAGATTCTTGCGCAGACGGTTGGCAAAGTCTTCTGCCACCTGCACACCACCAGCACCCTGCGGGTTTTCTGCCAGCTGGTAGTTTTTCTGTACGCAGTCCAACGGGCCGTTTTTCGCTTTGAACTGGCGCTCTGCGCGCAGCTGCAGGCAACTGAGCAGTTCCGGTGAGGCGCTGAACAACGAAAGCTGCCAGCCACCAAAGTGGCTCTTCATGATGCGCCCTAACATATTGTGCAGCGCAATCAGGGCTGGTTCGCTCTCAAGGCGTTCACCGTATGGCGGGTTGCTGACCACCGTGCCTACCGGGCCTTCCGGCAGTGGGTTGGTCAGTTTGCTGACGTCATTAACGTTAAAGGTGATCAATTCGGCCACGCCCGCGCGGCGGGCATTACCCTTCGCCATTTCGATGACACGACGATCGATATCGGAACCGAAGAAGCGTGACGGGGTTTCTTGCAGGCCACGTTTCGCACGCACCTGCGCTTCGGTGATCACTTCACGCCACAGTTCGGCATTGTGGCCGTTCCAGGCGGTAAAGCCCCAATGTTGACGATGCAGGCCAGGCGCGCGATCGGAGGCGATCATCGCCGCTTCGATCAACAGCGTGCCAGAGCCGCACATCGGGTCCAGCATCGGCGCCCCTGGTTGCCAACCGGAACGTTGGACAATCGCTGCCGCCAGGTTTTCCTTCAATGGAGCCTGGCCGGTAAGATCGCGATAGCCGCGCTGGTGCAAACCTTCTCCGCTCAGATCGAGCGCTACGCTGGCCATATCACGCTGCAGGAAAACGTTCACCCGAATGTCCGGCTGCTGTTTCTCTACCATTGGCCGATCGTTGAGCTTGCGGGTAAAGCTGTCCACAATGGCGTCTTTGACCTTCAGCGCACCATATTGGCTATTGCGGATCTCTTCATTGAGGCCGCTGAAGTGCACGGCAAAGGTTTTATCCAGGCCAAATATCGATGGCCAGTCAATGGCCTGCACACCGAGGTACAGATCCAAATCGCTGTGCACGCGAAATTCATTCAGCGGCAACAGAATACGCGAAGCCAGGCGGCTCCAGAGCAGGCTTTGGTACAGAAGACGATCGTCACCCTGAAAATGTACTCCCCCCTGCACCACTTTGCAGGAGTGAGCGCCAAGCCGCTCCAGTTCGCTTTTTAACAGTTCTTCCAGTCCACGCGCCGTGCTGGCAAACAGAGTGTTCATATCGTGCTTATCACCAAAAAGAAAATTGTTGCGCATTATAGCTAATCCAGACCGCTTGTCATAAAGTTGCTCCCTTCTATTTCATTTATCGCACGGAGGCAGGGGTGATCACGCTCTCCCGACTTTACGTTCATCCGGTCAAATCACTACGGGGTTTGCAGCTTTCTCACGCTCAGGTAGCCAGCAACGGCCTGGCTTTTGATCGCTCTTTCATGATCACCGAGCCAGACGGTACCTTCATCACCGCCCGCCAATACCCGCAGATGGTGCTGTTTACCCCGGCGTTGTTGGCGGATGGTCTGTTTCTGACCGCACCGGACGGTGAAAGCGCGGCGATCCGCTTCATTGACTTCGCTCCCGATGCGCAGCCGACCGAGGTGTGGGGCAATCATTTCACCGCGTTGATCGCGCCGGTGGCCATCAACAGTTGGCTAAGCGGTTATTTTCAGCGCGAGGTCCAGCTGCGCTGGGTTGGGCCTGAATTAACCCGCAGGGTAAAGAAGCACCCGGAAATCCCACTCTCCTTTGCCGACGGTTACCCTTATCTGCTGATTAATGAAGCTTCGTTCCAGGATCTGCAGCAACGTTGCCCTAGCAGCATCAGGCTGGAGCAGTTCCGCCCGAACCTGGTGGTGACCGGCAGCCCGGCCTGGGCAGAAGATGGTTGGCAGGTGATCCGCGTCGGCGACGTGATGTTCGATCTGGTAAAACCTTGCAGCCGCTGCGTATTGACCACGGTCAGCGTCGAACGTGGCCGCAAACACCCGAGCGGCGAGCCGTTGAGTACGCTACAACAGTTCCGCACTGCCGATAATGGCGACGTCGACTTTGGCCAAAACATGATTGCCCGTAACAGCGGTATTATCCGCGTCGGCGATAGCGTTGAAGTGTTGTCAACCAAACCGCCGCGGCCTTATGGGGCAGGCAGGGTCGTCGAAAGCCTACAAGCACCGCAGGACAGCACCACCAGCGTGAGCATTGAGTATCAAGGAAAGGTGTTTGCCGGTAATAACCAGCAGATCTTGTTAGAGCAGTTGGAACAGCAAGGCATTCGCATCCCTTACTCCTGCCGGGCTGGCCTGTGCGGCAGTTGCAAGATAACGCTGGTGGAGGGCGAGGTTGCGCCGCTAAAGAAAAGCGCAGTGGCCGCCAACGGCACCATCCTCTGTTGCAGCTGTATTCCTAAAAGCGATGTGAAGCTGGCGTAACGCTTATTACACTGCCCTGTCGTAAGCCGGGGCAGACTGTTCATCCGGGATGCAAGGTTTCAAGCGATCGTGCATCACTTTTATCGCATCCCCCAACACCATGGTGCGCCCAGCCAACGCCAGCTGATTTTGTGCCAGCAAGCACAGGCTGGCATTATCCCCGGCTTCCACCACCAGCAGACGCGCCTCGACACCGCTATCCATCACCTTCACCGCCGCCAACTCGCCATTTTTTGGGCGTAGCGGATAGTGTTGCTGAGCAAAATGCCAGCTCTTGGGCATCAGGGGTTTGAGAAAACGGAAGGCCACCAGCGCATTTAATACCAACTCGGCACGTTGTTCATGGCTGAGCTTTATCTGTTTGCACTGTTCTTCATAATCAAAATAAAGCGCTGCATCATCGACGCAGAATGCACATTCAGCGAAGGCGTCCGGGGTTAGCATTTTTGCCGGAAAGCGTGAACGGAAGATCATACCATTGGCTAAATCGAGCATCAGTCGATCGTGCTCAGCGTCAAAATACCAACGCCAATTGTCGTCAGGTTTTATCTTCATTGCTTATCCTTCTCACCACATGCCAACGCGTATTACGCAAAAGGCGATTTTATCACCAGAAAGGTTGCTTAAACATCGGATAATTCCGCTACCGAACAAAATATAGACGAGCCGGGGGCAGAAATAAACCCCCGGTCGAAAATGAAAGGTAAAATATTAGATATGGGTAACGATATCTTTAATCAAACGCGGTCCGTGGAAGATAAAACCGGAATAAATTTGTACCAACGTTGCCCCGGCCTCCATTTTTTCCCGCGCCGCCGTCAGGGAATCAATTCCACCAACGCCGATAATCGGCAAGCGCCCTCGCAACTCTTGCGACAAACGGCGGATCACTTCAGTGCTGCGTAACTGTACCGGACGGCCACTTAATCCCCCTGCCTGATCGCAGTAATTCAACCCCTGAACCAGTTTACGATCGAGAGTGGTATTGGTGGCAATGACCCCATCTATATTATGACGCACTAAACTGTCCGCTATTTGGATCAGTTCTTCTTCTGAAAGATCCGGCGCGATCTTTACCGCAACCGGCACATATTTGTGATGGCGAGCCTGCAATTGGGCCTGCTTATTTTTTATCGCCGCTAGCAGATCGTCCAGCGCTTCACCATACTGTAAGGATCGTAATCCCGGGGTATTGGGTGATGAGATATTAATCGCGATATAGCCGGCATACGGATAAACCTTATCCATACAGATCAGATAATCGTCTTTGCCCTGCTCGACCGGCGTGTCTTTATTCTTGCCGATATTGATCCCAAGCACGCCACCAAAATGGGATTTCTTAACGTTTTCAACCAGATTGTCTACGCCATGGTTATTGAACCCCATGCGGTTGATCAGCCCTTCGGCCGGGACCAGGCGGAACAGACGCGGTTTATCATTGCCCGCTTGCGGACGCGGCGTAACGGTACCGACCTCAACAAAGCCAAAGCCCATCGCGCCAAAGGCATCAATGCACTCGCCGTCTTTATCCAGACCGGCGGCCAAACCTAATGGGTTGCTAAAAGAGAGCCCCATGCAGCTCACCGGCTTGCTCGGCACCGACTGACGGATAAGAAACTCTAGTGGGGTGCCGGTAATACGGCGCAGTTGACTGAAGGTCAATTCGTGAGCGCGCTCGGGATCGAGCTGGAACAAGGCTTTCCTGACGATGGGGTAGTACATGTACTCTCCTGATTTCCCGGTGATATCCTGCTGACTTGAGGTCGCAAGTCAATCGCTGTGCCTGATGGGGATACAGGTGGGGATCATGCAGAACGCCGACACGCCGTAAACCCATCCCTGGGGGCTCGCAATCGCGCATCCTTGCGCTCAACGGTCGGCTAACCTGCATGATCCCCACCTGCTTCAGGCTTTCGGTGTTGCGGTTATTTAGCGACAACCTCAACTCAGCAGGATAGGCCTGTCGACCGGGGGCGTATTATCCGGTATCCCCTCGCCAATTGGAATTGATTAAAGGCAAAAAAAGCGCGTTTAGCGCAATCGTTTCCCTTGTATGGTGCTACTTCCCCGCTTTTCCCCCTTTACGCATATCAAAATCAAAAAATGAGATTTAAAAATCACCCCCTTTTGCTGTTAGCTTTAAAACACTTTACGAACATTAATTTAACATTGATAACTTTTTGATATAAGGAGTGGCGATGCGCGTTTTATCTCTAGCTGGCAGCCCAAGGCTCCCCTCACGCTCGGCGGCGCTGTTACAACTGAGCCAACGCTGGCTACAACAGCAGCAGGTGGAAGTGATCCCCTATACCCTGCACGATTTTCAGGCGGAAGACCTGCTGCGCGCCAATTTTAACAGCCCTGATATTAAAGCCTTCGCCGCGCAACTTGCCGCTGCGGATGGCCTCTTGATCGCCACGCCGGTTTATAAGGCATCGTTTTCTGGCGCGCTGAAAACCTTACTCGATCTGCTTCCTGAACGCGCGCTGGAACACAAAGTGGTTTTGCCGCTGGCCACCGGCGGCTCCATCGGCCACATGCTGGCGGTGGACTATGCGTTGAAGCCAGTGTTGACGGCGCTGAAAGCCCAGGAAGTGCTGCACGGCGTGTTTGCCGATGACGGCCAGATAGTACTTAACGGTGAACAGGCCCAGCTGTCCGATGGGGTGGCCGCACGCCTGCACGAAGCGTTGGACAGTTTTTATCTGGCGCTCAACCGCCGTAAACCGCCGGTGCCAAACACCGCCGCCTCTCTGTTAACCCGGCAAACTGCCTAACCGCCTAAGGAAATCATCATGCCCCTCTCTTTCCGCCGTTGGCTTAACACCGGTGCGCTGGCCGCCATCATGGCGCTGGCGCTGACCAATACCGCCGTCGCACAAGATAACGCGCCTGCTCAGTTTCGTATTGGCTATCAAAAAGGCTCGGTGAGTCTGGTGTTGGCCAAAACCCACCAGTTGCTGGAACAACGCTTTCCTGCCACCAACATCAGTTGGATCGAATTCCCGGCGGGCCCGCAGATGCTCGAGGCGCTGAACGTCGGCAGCATCGATCTGGGCAGCACCGGCGATATCCCTCCAATCTTTGCCCAAGCGGCCGGTGCCGACCTGCTGTACGTCGGCGTAGAGCCGCCGAAACCCAAGGCGGAAGTGATCCTGGTGCCGGAAAATAGCCCGATCCACAGCGTCGCCGAGTTGAAAGGCCATAAAGTGGCCTTCCAGAAAGGCTCCAGTTCACACAACCTGCTACTGCAGGCACTGCAAAGGGACGGCCTGAGGTTTACCGATATCCAACCGGTTTATCTGACGCCCGCCGATGCCAGAGCGGCCTTCCAACAGAGCAACGTCGATGCCTGGGTGATCTGGGATCCCTACTATTCTGCCGCGTTGCTGCAAGGCGGAGTGCGGGTATTGACCGATGGCAGCGAACTGAACCAGACCGGCTCCTTCTACCTGGCCGCTCGCCCTTATACCGAAGCCAACGGCCCGTTCATCCAGCAGGTGCTGGCGGTGCTGACCCAGGCCGATGCGCTGACGCATAGCGATCGGGCGCAGAGCATTACCTTGCTGGCCAAGGCGATGGGCTTACCGGAGGCGGTGATTGCCAGCTATCTGGATCATCGCCCGCCAACGGCCATCAAACCCTTAGGGGACGCGACCATTGCTGCCCAGCAAAAAACCGCCGATCTCTTTTTCGCCAACCGGTTGGTTCCGGTGCAGGTCGATATTTCTCAACGCGTCTGGCATCCAGCCGCACAATAATCAGGAGAGAACTCTATGAGCATTAACGTATTCTGGTTTTTACCGACTCACGGCGATGGCCACTATCTGGGGAGTTCAGAAGGGGCACGGGCGGTCGATTACGGTTATCTTCAGCAGATCGCCCAGGCCGCTGACCGGCTTGGTTTCGGCGGTGTGCTGATCCCAACAGGGCGCTCTTGCGAAGACTCTTGGCTGGTTGCCGCTTCATTAATTCCGGTCACGCAGCGGCTGAAATTCCTGGTGGCCCTGCGCCCCGGCATCATCTCCCCGACCTTGGCAGCCAGGCAGGCCGCCACGCTGGATCGGCTTTCCAACGGCCGCGCTCTGTTCAATCTGGTGACCGGTGGCGATCCGGAAGAGCTGGCAGCGGAAGGTTTGCACCTTAACCACACCGAACGCTATGAAGCCTCCGCCGAGTTTACCCACGTATGGCGCAAAGTGCTGGAAGGTGAAACTGTCGATTTCGCCGGTAAGCATCTTCAGGTAAAAGGTGCCAAGCTGTTGTTCCCGCCGGTGCAGCAACCTCGCCCACCGCTGTATTTTGGCGGCTCCTCTGAGGCGGCACAGGATCTGGCAGCCGAGCAGGTCGAGCTGTATCTGACCTGGGGAGAACCCCCTGCCCAGGTGAAAGAAAAAATAGAGGAAGTACGAGCCAAAGCAGCGGCCCTGGGGCGCAAAGTCCGCTTCGGTATTCGCCTGCACGTTATCGTGCGCGAAACCACCGCAGAAGCCTGGCAGGCGGCCGACCGTTTGATCGCCAACCTCGATGATCAAACCATTGCGGATGCACAGAAAGCTTTTGCCCGCTTCGACTCCGTTGGCCAACAGCGTATGGCGGCCTTACACGGTGGCAAGAAAGACAATCTGGAAATCAGCCCTAACCTGTGGGCCGGTGTCGGATTGGTGCGTGGCGGTGCGGGCACTGCGTTGGTGGGCGATGGTCCGACGGTCGCTGAGCGCATTCAGGAATATGCCGATCTGGGCATCGACACCTTTATTCTTTCCGGTTACCCGCATCTGGAAGAGGCCTATCGCGTAGGTGAACTGCTGTTCCCACATCTCGATCTGGCGACCAGCGAACAACCGACCCAGTTGCGTGCGATCAAGCCACAGGGCGAAGCGGTCGCCAATATCTATATCCCACAAAAAGTGTCACAAAGCTGAGGAGAACAGTGATGGCGATCGGTGCACAACAAATTCTGCACCGGCTAGCCCCCTGGGCTTTGCCGGTAGCGCTGGTGATTGGCTGGCAGACCGCCGTTGAGGCGGGTTGGTTGTCTAACCGTATCTTGCCCGCGCCGAGTGCCGTGGTGGCAGCCTTTTGGGCCTTAACCAAGAGTGGCGAGCTGTGGCAACACCTGACCATCAGCAGTTGGCGTGCGCTGATTGGCTTCAGTATCGGTGGCAGCATTGGCTTGGTACTAGGGTTCATTACCGGCCTGTCCCGTTGGGGAGAGCGTTTGCTCGACAGCTCGGTACAGATGATCCGTAACGTGCCGCATCTGGCGCTAATCCCGCTGGTGATCTTGTGGTTCGGCATCGACGAGTCCGCCAAAATCTTTCTGGTGGCGCTGGGTACGCTATTCCCGATCTATCTGAACACCTATCACGGCATCAAGAATATCGACCGTGGCCTGCTGGAAATGGCGCGCAGCTACGGCCTGAGCGGCTTTAGCCTGTTTACGCAGGTGGTGTTACCCGGCGCGTTGCCTTCGATCATGGTCGGCGTGCGTTTTGCGCTCGGGTTTATGTGGTTAACGCTGATCGTCGCCGAAACCATCTCCGCCAACTCTGGCATCGGTTATCTGGCAATGAACGCCCGTGAATTTCTACAGACCGATGTAGTGGTGGTCGCCATTATTCTGTATGCCCTGCTCGGCAAACTGGCCGATGCCTGCGCACAACTGCTCGAACGTGTCTGGTTACGCTGGCACCCGGCCTATCAACTGAAATCAGGAGAAGCATAATGACGGCCCCGACTCGTATTCCGCAAGGCACCCCCATTACGCTGGAAGGCATCGCCAAGCGTTATGGCAACCGCACCGTGTTGGACGATTTGCAACTCCGCATCACCGCGGGCCAGTTTGTGGCCGTGGTTGGCCGCAGCGGCTGTGGTAAAAGCACCTTATTACGCCTGCTCGCAGGGCTGGAAACGGCCAACAGTGGGACCCTGGTGAGCGGTAATGCCCCACTCAGCCACGCCAAAGACGATACGCGTCTGATGTTTCAGGATGCTCGCCTGCTGCCATGGAAAAAGGTGATCGACAACGTGGGGCTTGGCCTGAGCGGCAACTGGCGTGATGCTGCATTGCAGGCGTTAACCACCGTTGGGCTGGCCGACCGTGCCAATGAATGGCCAGCCGCGCTGTCTGGCGGGCAGAAACAGCGTGTCGCCCTGGCCCGTGCGTTGATCCATCGCCCACGTTTGTTGCTGTTGGATGAACCCTTGGGGGCACTGGATGCGTTAACGCGTATTGAAATGCAGGGGCTGATCGAAACGCTTTGGCAACAGCATGGCTTCACCGTACTGCTGGTCACGCATGACGTTAGCGAGGCGATCGCACTGGCCGATCGGGTGCTGTTAATCGAAGAAGGACGTATCGGGCTGGATCTGACTATTGATTTGCCACGACCGCGCCGAAAAGGTTCGGTAAAGCTGGCAGAGTTGGAAGCAGAAGTGTTGGCAAGAGTGTTGGCGCCACCGCAAACCGTTGGGACTTCCCGCCGGGTGGCAAATTAATCAGGGGACGGCAAATGCCGCCCCCTTGCTTTTACGCGTCTAACGCCTTGGTGATCTTCTCAAACAGATCGCCAGACAGGTTCTCCAGCCCTTTCAACTGCTCCAGAGCCTGACGCATCAACGCCTGACGAGAGGCATCGTAACGCTTCAGGCGGATCAGTGGTTCAATCAGCCGCGCAGCAACCTGTGGGTTACGCTTGTTCAGATCGCTGAGGATCTCCACCAGGAACTGATAGCCGCTGCCGTCTGCCGCATGGAACGCCGCCGGGTTAGCCGAAGCGAACCCACCAATCAACGAGCGGGTGCGGTTTGGATTACTCAGGCTGAATGAACGGTGTTGCAACAGCGAACGTACCTTACCGAGTACGTCTGCCGCCGGGCTGGTGGCCTGCAGGATGAACCACTTGTCCATCACCAGACCATCGTGATGCCAGCGCTCATCAAACTCGGCCATCAAGGCATCACGGCAAGGCAACTGTGCCCCCATCGCCGCAGCCAGTGCCGCCAGCGAATCGGTCATGTTGTCAGCCTGCTGGAACTGTTGCACCACCAGCTTGTCAGCCTGCTCTATATCGCCGAAAGCCAGATAGTGCAGACAAATGTTACGCAGCGAACGCTTGGCAATATCGCCGTGCTCAACCCTGTACCCTTCAGTTTTGTTAGCGTGATACACCGCCAGCCACTCATCGGCCAGCTCTTTAGCCAGGCAACGGGTGATCGCTTCATGCACCGCAGAGATGGCTTGCGGATCGATGATGGCGAACAGCTCGGCAATTTCGTTTTCCGATGGCAGCGTAAGGATCTGCGCGGCCAGGGCCGGATCCAGCTTCTCATCCAGCAGCACCGCCCGGAAGGCATCTGCCACGTGCAGCGGCAGCGACAACGGCTGTTTCTGCTGATATTTGGCCACGTTCAGCTTGATGTAAATGGCCAGCAGGCTCTGGGCGGCATCCCAGCGGGAAAACTCATTGCGCGCATGCTGCATCAGGAACGTCAGTTGCTGATCGCTGTACGGATAATCCAGCTTGACCGGTGCCGAGAACTCACGCAGCAGCGAAGGAACCGGCTTATGCGCGACGCCATCAAACACAAAAGTCTGTTCGGCGGCGGTGACGTTCAACACGTTATTGACCGGGGAACCGTCTTTCTGCAAGGCAATAACGTTGCCCTCGCTGTCGTAAAGCTCAATATCCAGCGGAATATGCAACGGCAGTTTTTCTGGCTGATCGGCCGTCGGCGCGGTTTTCTGGCTGACGTGCAAGCGGTATTGCTGATCCTCGGCGCTATAGTCATCACGCACCGTCAGCAGCGGCGTGCCAGACTGGCTGTACCAGCGGCGGAACAGCGACAGATCGACGTTGGAAGCGTCTTCCATTGCCTGCACAAAATCATCGCAGGTGGCCGCACTGCCGTCGTGGCGTTCGAAATAGAGCTGCATCCCCGCCTGGAACTGTTGTTCCCCCAGCAGCGTGTGCAGCATGCGGATCACTTCGGATCCTTTCTCATACACCGTCAAGGTGTAGAAGTTGTTCATCTCGATCACTTTATCCGGCCGGATCGCGTGCGCCATCGGGCTGGCGTCTTCGGCAAACTGCGCCCCACGCATAACCCGCACGTTATCGATGCGGTTGACTGAACGGGAACCCAGGTCGGAGCTGAACTCCTGATCGCGGAACACGGTCAGCCCTTCTTTCAGACTAAGCTGGAACCAGTCGCGGCAGGTCACGCGGTTGCCGGTCCAGTTATGGAAATATTCGTGGCCGATCACCGCTTCAATATTCAGGTAATCCTTGTCGGTGGCGGTTTCTGCCTTGGCCAACACATACTTCGAGTTAAAGATATTTAACCCTTTGTTCTCCATCGCCCCCATGTTGAAGAAATCCACGGCGACGATCATGTAGATATCCAGATCGTATTCCAGGCCAAAGCGGGTTTCATCCCACTTCATCGAATTTTTCAGCGAGGTCATGGCCCAATCGGCACGATCCAGGTTGCCACGATCGACAAACAGCTCCAAGGCCACCTTACGACCAGAACGGGTGGTGAAGCTATCGCGCAACACGTCGAAATCCCCCGCCACCAGCGCAAACAGATAGCTAGGTTTCGGGAACGGATCCTGCCATTGCACCCAGTGACGGCCGTCTGCCAGGTCACCTTCAGCCACCCGGTTGCCGTTCGACAGCAGGAACGGATAACGTGCTTTATCGGCGACGATGCGGGTAGTAAAACGGGCCAGCACGTCTGGGCGATCCAGATAGAAGGTGATATGGCGGAAGCCTTCGGCCTCGCATTGGGTGCACAGCGCTTCACCAGACAGGTATAGCCCTTCCAACGCGCTATTTTTCGCCGGATGGATGTCGTTGACGATCGTCAGGGTAAACTGAGCCGGTAGTTGTTCAATCACCAGTTGGTTTTCCTGCTGGCGATAGGCGCTCCACGGCTGCCCATCAACTTGAATACTCACCAGAGTCAGGTCTTCGCCATTCAACGTTAATGGGGCACCGGCGGCACCCTGCCGTTTGATCTGGCTGACGGCGGTAACGCGCGTGGTGTCTGCATCCAGTTCAAAATCCAGGTCGATATCGGTGATGGTATAATCTGGGGCGCGATAATCGTGGCGATACTTCGCCTGTGGCTGTTGTGTCATAAAAACCCTTTGACGTCTCAGTGAGTTACAGATCCCGGACTCGAAGCGCACCGCCGTGCAGGACGACGCGGTACCTCAATGGCCCGATTGTGAATAAACTGTATCACAGCTATAAAAAAAACCCAGAAATGGCAGCAAATCGCACCAAGAAATCACACGACTCACGCAGACATTCGCTGTTGTTTGCTATGCTCCAGCTACCCTGGCGCTTCACTTAACGTCAAACTCAGCATTTTATGCTTAAGCAGGCGCAGTTCCGTCCCCGTTGGCAACCGAATTGCGGAGGAAAACCAGCGGTAGCAATGATATAATCATCCAAGAACCAGTAGGAGAAACAGATTGGCATGAAAGTAAAATACCTGATCTATTTCTTCACCTTTGCCATCATGCTGTCCTTTGCGGTTTTTATCGCCAATGGGCTGATAAAGGCCCGTGCCAGCCATGAGCAAAGCTTGGAAAATCTGTACAAAATCAGCAGGACCAAAGAGGTGGCCGAGGCCTTTCAGGCTACACTGCTGGCACACCGGTTAAAACGATTAGGTCTGGCGGATAAATCCGTCACCCAAGCTGAATGGCAACAGGCCGATCAACAGGCACGTGAAAAAATCGCGATTGTTAAATCCAATGTCGACGCCGACCTCGCTCTGCGCTTGGGCATTCGGCAAAAGATTGCCATACTTTCCATGCTCGATTGGATGGAAAGGCTGCTGGATAACGATTCGCGTCAGGTCACGCAAGTCGATACTGCCAACAGCAATCTGTTCAATATCAACAGCGCCTATTATATCGTCCAGACCACCAAAGCCTTCTACCGTTATACCTACGACACTCGGCTGATCAATGCGGACTCATTTCTATTTTTGGAGGCCGTTCGCCTTAATAACCGGCTGAATATGTCGCTGACCGAACTGATCGATCAGATTATCGACGTCAATCTCAGCAGCCAGGAACGCAAGAATGCTTATCTGAAGGCCATCCAGTTGACCGGGGTGTTCACCCCGCTCGGTACTCGTTTGGCGTTCTTAAAGCTGGCCTATAACGATCCGCAGATTGCTGAGCTGGTGGATGAGATACTCCGAAATATCTCCAGTCATCGGATCAGCAACATTTCAGACGGGTTATATCAAGCCATTACCCATAATACCGTCTATGACATCAACCTGATCGCCAGCTATATCGAGGAGATGGACAGACTTTCCCAAAGGCTCTATGAGCGTAGCTTTGAGCTGGAGATGGCCGCTTCCGAAGCCAAAATGTATGATAGCCAGACAGCCATCTACGGCATGATTTCTCTGAGTGGGCTGATTGCCCTGTTCATCCTGCTGCCTTCCATGATCTTCTGTTCCAACATCACCCGCTGGCTGACCAAAACGCATAAAAATATTCTGCGCCTGTCACAAGGCGATATGAATATTGATGACAACGACGCGTTTTACAGCAAAGAGCTGATCGCCATCAGTGACGCCATCACCCAGCTCAAACAATACAATCAGGTCAAGATCGCGCTGGAAAACGAAAAGCAGCAGCTAATCAAAGAGCTGGAAGTCTCGTCATTCTTCGATCCCTTAACCAACATTTATAACCGCCGCAAATTTTTCCTCGAGTGTGAGATGCTTGCGCAGAGTAGCTATCCGCTGGCGTTCTGTCTCATCGATATCGATAACTTCAAGCGTCTTAACGATACCTATGGCCACGATGTCGGCGACCGAGTGCTGGTAATGTTCGCCCAGTCGTTAAGTAACACCTTCCGTTCCAGCGATATCTTTTGCCGCTATGGCGGTGAGGAGTTTGCCCTGCTGCTCGGCCACTGTTCCCTGGAAAATGCCCGCAGCATGATGGAAGCGCTGCGTGAACAAACCCAACAAATGTGCCTGGAGTTGCTCAACGGAAAACGGGTGCGCTTTACCATCAGCTGTGGTATCGCTGCCGTAGGCGACCTGTCACAACTGCATCCAGCCATCAAACAGGCCGACGAAGCGCTCTATTTTTGTAAGAAGAGCGGGCGCAATCGGGTCAGTATTTATACGCCAACCGGTTTTATCTGAATCTGTGTTTAAAATAATTAACCTCATAATTTTTATGAGTAAATCAACTAAGCCATTCAGTTTATTGGATTAAATGGCTTTTTCTGGCTGAGGTTATGCCCCCGGTAAAATAAAGGCACGTTTTATCCTCGACCCGTTCCGGCCATTTGTGGTGTGATGAGGCTTCAATAACAGGATAATCCGGGTATACTCCCCCCACTTTTTTGATTATCCGGATTTGGACACGCGCCTGACGAGGATGCTGTAACGCGATATGACTCTATACGCTTCCCCGATTTTGACTTCACTGCTTGATACTGACGCCTACAAGCTTCATATGCAGCAAGCAGTGTTCCATCGCTACCCCGCAATTACCGTTGCGGCGGAGTTTCGTTGCCGTGGCGACGAACTGCTGGGCGAATATGCCGACGAGATCCGCGCGCAGGTTGCCATGATGAGCGAGTTGGCGCTAACCGAAGCCGAACACCGCTATCTCTCCAGCCTGCCTTTCTTCCATCAGGATTACCTGAGCTGGCTGCGGGAGTTTCGCTACGATCCGCAGCAGGTCAGCATTAGCAATCACGACGGCAAATTGCATATCCGTATCGCTGGCCCCTGGCGCGAAGTGATTATGTGGGAAGTGCCGTTGTTGGCCGTGATCAGCGAAGTGGTGCACCGCCAGCGTTCGCCACAGGCCACGCCAGAGATGGCCATTAGCCAGTTGCGCCAGAACCTGGCGCAGTTCAAGCAACTGAGCGGGGATATTGATATTTCACGCTTCAAGCTAATGGACTTTGGCACCCGTCGCCGCTTCTCCCGCGAGGTGCAACAGGCCATTGTCAGCACGCTGAAAACCGAATTCCCCTATCTGGCTGGCACCAGTAACTACGATTTGGCGCATCGGCTGGATCTGATCCCGGTTGGCACGCAAGCCCATGAGTGGTTCCAGGCTCATCAACAGATTAGCCCGGTACTGGCCAACAGCCAACGTGCCGCCTTGCAGGCCTGGCTGGATGAATATCCCGCTCAGCTCGGCATTGCACTGACCGACTGTATCACCATGGATGCGTTCCTGCGTGATTTCGGCAAGCAGTTTGCCCAGAGCTATCAAGGTCTGCGCCACGACTCTGGCGATCCGATCGAATGGGGTGAAAAAGCCATTGCCCATTACCAGCAATTGGGGATCGATCCCATGAGCAAGACGCTGGTGTTTTCAGACAATCTGGATCTGGATAAGGCTTTGGCGCTGTATCGCCACTTTGATCGGCGCATCAACCTGGCGTTCGGTATCGGCACGCGTCTGACCTGCAATATCCCCGGCGTCAAGCCGCTAAATATTGTGATCAAGCTGGTCGAGTGTAAAGGCAAGCCGGTAGCCAAACTGTCCGATAGCCCAGGCAAAACCATCTGCCAGGACCCCGCGTTTGTCAAAGCGCTGCGCAAAGCCTTCGATCTGCCGCTGGTGAAGAAAGCCAGTTAAGGTGCCCCCTCTCTCCAACCCTCTCCCACTGGGAGAGGGAACTGTACGGCGCTGCATTAAAGAACAAGAGTCAGCCGGGGATACAAACCGTGTGGGCATTTCTCACCGGCGTTCCCCCTCTTCCTTTATATACCTCCTGTTTTTTTATCCCACTGCAATAAATGTTGTCTCATTCTGATGATTTCTGCTTGTGCTCTGCAACGCGGCAAGTAACATAGCAACATCCCCAAATTCTTGGGTTGTTAGCCTATTTCTGAAAAACTTATAAGAGAGAAATCTATGAGCGTAGTGCCTGTAGTCGACGTACTGCAAGGTCGTGCTGCGGTTGACAGTGAAGTCACCGTGCGCGGTTGGGTACGTACCCGGAGAGATTCTAAAGCTGGTATCTCCTTCCTCGCCGTTTATGACGGCTCCTGCTTTAATCCGTTACAGGCCGTCGTTAATGATTCTCTGCCGAATTATCAGGACGAAGTGTTACGCCTGACCACCGGCTGTTCCATTGAAGTGACCGGTACCGTGGTACCTTCGCCGGGTGAAGGCCAGAGCTTCGAACTGCAGGCCACAGCCATCAAGGTGGTGGGTTGGGTTGACGATCCTGACACCTATCCAATGGCGGCCAAACGCCACAGCATCGAATACCTGCGCGAAGTTGCCCACCTGCGCCCACGCACCAACCTGATTGGCGCGGTTGCCCGCGTTCGCCACACCTTGGCACAGGCAATCCACCGCTACTTCCACGAGAACGGTTATTTCTGGGTTTCCACCCCACTGATCACCGCCTCTGATACCGAAGGTGCCGGTGAAATGTTCCGCGTCTCCACGCTGGATATGGAAAACCTGCCACGCACTGATAAAGGTGCCGTCGATTTCAGCCAGGACTTCTTCGGTAAAGAAGCCTTCCTGACCGTATCCGGCCAGTTGAACGGCGAAACCTACGCCTGTGCGCTGTCAAAAATTTATACCTTTGGCCCCACCTTCCGTGCCGAGAACTCGAACACCAGCCGTCACCTGGCTGAATTCTGGATGATCGAACCGGAAGTTGCCTTTGCTACCCTGGACGACGTTGCCGGGCTGGCCGAAAGCATGCTGAAATATGTCTTCCAGGCGGTGCTGGATGAACGTGCCGACGATCTGCAATTCTTTGCTGAGCGGGTAGATAAAGACGCCATCGACCGTCTGAAGCGCTTTGTCTCTTCCGATTTCGCCCAGGTGGACTACACCGAGGCGGTCGAGATCCTGCTCGCTTCCGGCCAGACCTTCGAGAACCCGGTTTCCTGGGGTATCGACCTGTCGTCTGAACACGAACGCTATCTGGCCGAGCAACACTTCAAGGCTCCGG
This sequence comes from Serratia sp. JSRIV006, assembly GCF_019968685.1. NCBI lineage: Bacteria > Pseudomonadati > Pseudomonadota > Gammaproteobacteria > Enterobacterales > Yersiniaceae > Serratia > Serratia sp. JSRIV006. The sequence goes on along the minus strand of NZ_CP074137.1, from coordinate 2,159,670 downwards.
TAGTGGTGAAAAACTACCCGAAAGATATCAAAGCCTTCTACATGCGCATGAACGAAGATGGCAAAACCGTTGCGGCGATGGATGTGCTAGCACCGGGCATTGGTGAAATCATCGGTGGTTCTCAGCGTGAAGAACGTCTGGATGTGCTGGATCAGCGTCTGGCAGAGATGGGCCTCAATAAAGAAGATTATTGGTGGTATCGTGACCTGCGCCGCTATGGCACCGTGCCACATTCTGGTTTTGGCTTAGGTTTTGAGCGTTTAATCGCCTATGTGACCGGGGTGCAGAACGTCCGTGACGTGATCCCGTTCCCAAGAACGCCACGTAACGCCAGCTTCTAAGTCATAAAACCCAGCATAATTTAAACATTTTCTTTACATAATAAAGGCCAGCTTAGCTGGCCTTTCGCATTTTTGATTATTGACCTGCATCACAAAGTTCCCCAAAATACACAAATTGTTACACATCGTTTCTTCCTGAAACCTGATTACGACATTGGTAGCATTTTCGTTCTAGATAAACCTGCCCGTGAATGGAACACTGCGTGCAGACACAGGACGACACCAATCTATCAACAATAGTTCCAAAAGAATTATTGGCGGCAGTGGCAAGGTGTCCGAATAAAACCAATGAGGGTAATAATGATGATGAAGCGCAACATTCTTGCAGTAGTGATCCCAGCTCTGTTAGCAGCTGGTGCAGCCAACGCAGCTGAAATCTACAACAAAGACGGCAACAAACTGGATCTGTACGGTAAAGTTGACGGCCTGCACTACTTCTCTAAAGACAAAAGCGAAGATGGCGACAAGTCATACGTGCGCTTTGGCTTCAAAGGTGAAACCCAGATTACTGACCAACTGACCGGTTACGGCCAGTGGGAATACAACGTGCAAGCTAACCACGCTGAGTCACAAGGTACCGAAGGTACTAAGACTCGTCTGGGCTTCGCAGGTCTGAAATTTGCTGAATTCGGTTCATTCGATTACGGCCGTAACTACGGCGTAGTGTATGACGTTGAAGGCTGGACAGATATGCTGCCAGAGTTCGGTGGCGATACTTACACCACTACCGACAACTTCATGACAGGTCGTACCAACGGTGTTGCTACTTACCGTAACAACAACTTCTTCGGTATGGTTGATGGTTGGAACTTCGCTCTGCAGTATCAAGGCAAGAACGAAAACGACAAGCGTGAGCTGAAGAAACAAAACGGTGACGGTGTTGGTGTTTCTACCACCTACGCAATTTTGGATACCGGTGTCAGCTTAGGTGCAGCATACTCTTCATCTAACCGTACCATTGACCAGAAAGATAACAGCACTGCTGGCGGTAACGTAGCTGATGCATGGACCGTTGGTGCTAAATACGATGCCAACAACGTCTACCTGGCAACCATGTATGCGGAAACCCGCAACATGACTCCATACGGTAGCGCGTCTAACACCATCGCTAACAAAACTCAGAACTTTGAAGTGGTAGCACAGTACCAGTTCGATTTCGGCCTGCGTCCATCTATCGCTTACCTGCAGTCTAAAGGTAAGAACCTGGCTGGCCCTAACGGCACTGACAACGATCTGGTTAAATACATTGATGTAGGTACTACTTACTACTTCAACAAAAACATGTCTACCTACGTTGATTACAAAATCAACCTGCTGGACGAAAACGACTTCACTCGTGCTAACGGCATCGCTACTGACAACATCGTAGCTACCGGTCTGGTTTACCAGTTCTAAGTTGTTGCACTTGATGACGGTTCGCCGTCAGCTAAGTTAAAAAACAGGGCTTCGGCCCTGTTTTTGTTTTTAGCGCTTCCGCCAATTTTTTATTCTGCCAATCCGCCCTTCCCCGTCATTTTTTGTGCTGAATCTGCCGCCGTCACAAGATCGAGGTGTTTTTCTCGCAAACGGTTGGCAAAGGCGATAACTGGCGCTACCCTGATGTTTCTGTCTGCTTAACTCTAGGCCATGGAAGCATCTGACATGTTTGAAAAAATCACCGCTGCACCTGCCGACCCGATTCTAGGTCTGACCGACATTTTCCGCGCCGACAAGCGTGAGAATAAAATCAACCTGGGGATTGGCGTCTATAAAGACGAAACCGGCAAAACGCCGGTGCTGACCAGCGTTAAAAAAGCTGAACAGTATCTGCTGGAAAATGAGACCACCAAAAACTACCTGGGTATTGAAGGTATTCCTGAATTTGCCAGCTGCACGCAAGAACTGTTGTTCGGCAAGCAGAGCCCAATCATTGCCGACAAGCGTGCCCGTACCGCGCAAACCCCTGGTGGTACCGGTGCCCTGCGTGTCGCGGCCGACTTTATTGCCAACCAGACCAGCGCCAAGCGTATCTGGGTCAGCAACCCAAGCTGGCCAAACCATAAAAACGTCTTTGGTGCCGTTGGCCTGGAAGTGTTGGAATACAATTATTACGACGCCGCCAACCATGCGTTGGACTTCGACGGCCTGCTCACTAGCCTGAACCAGGCTCAGGCTGGCGACGTGGTGCTATTCCACGGCTGCTGCCATAACCCTACCGGTATCGATCCAACCGAAGCACAATGGGCTCAGTTGGCTGAACTGTCCGTAGCCAAGGGCTGGTTGCCGCTGTTCGACTTCGCTTACCAAGGCTTCGCCAAGGGCCTGGAAGAAGATGCGCAGGGTCTGCGTATCTTTGCTGCCAAACATCAGGAACTGATCGTTGCCAGCTCCTACTCGAAGAACTTTGGCCTGTATAACGAGCGTGTCGGTGCCTGCACCGTGGTAGCTGCCGATGCAGAAACCGCCGAGCGTGCCTTCAGCCAGGTGAAAGCCGCGATCCGTGCCAACTACTCGAACCCGCCGTCACACGGTGCGGCCGTAGTTGCCACCATCTTGGGTAACCCAGCGCTGCGCGCCATTTGGGAACAAGAGCTGACCGACATGCGTCAGCGCATTCACCGTATGCGCCAGTTGTTCGTTAATACCCTGCAGGAGAAAGGGGCGCAGCAGGATTTCAGCTTTATCATCAACCAGAACGGCATGTTCTCCTTCAGCGGCCTGACCAAAGAGCAGGTTCTGCGTCTGCGTGATGAATTTGGCGTGTATGCCGTTAACTCCGGCCGCGTTAACGTGGCAGGGATGACGCCGGACAATATGGCGCCGCTGTGCGAAGCCATCGTTGCCGTGCTGTAAGTTGATTTTGCATTGAAAAAGGGGCGCATTTGCGCCCCTTTGTTCTTTTGCGAGAGGTGTCTTTACCAGATAGCCGGTTCTTCGCGCAGGAACGGGTTGGTTTGACGTTCATGGCCAAAGGTAGACATCGGGCCATGTCCTGGAATAAACGCCATATCGTCGCCCTGAGGCAGTAATTTGTTGCGGATTGAAGCGATTAGCGCCTGATGGTCACCGCGCGGGAAATCGCTGCGGCCAACGCCACCGTTGAACAACACGTCACCCACTAATGCCAAACGTGCCTGTTCGTTGATAAAAACGATATGACCAGGTGTATGGCCAGGGCAATGCAGTACGTTCAGCGACATTTCGCCCACCTGCACTTTATCCCCCTCTTCCAGCCATTTGGTCGGCGTTAGAGCGGCGCATTCATCCAGGCCAAACATACGGCTCTGTGCTGGCAAACCTTCAAGCCAGAAGGCATCTTCCTTATCTGGCCCATAGATCGGTACCTGATAATGCTCGGCCATTTCTGCCGCCGCGCCTACGTGATCGAGATGGCCGTGCGTCAGCAAAATCTGGCTGACCTGCACGCCCTTTTCGGCAATGGCAGCCTTCAGTTTTTCCGGATCGCCACCAGGATCGACCAGCGCCGCCTGTTTGGTGACGTCGCACCAGATGAGCGTGCAGTTCTGACTGAACGCCGTAACGGGGATAATATGGTATTTCATAAAGCTCCAACGACAACGGCACCACGCCCAAGGGGCGGGTGCCATTCAGCGATCATGATGCACAATGATTACCAGGTCCGCACCGGGCCGGTATCGATGTGCACAAAGTTACTACGTGGATAATAGCCTACCCCGCCGGCGCGCATTTTTAACGCCGCCTTACGGATATTACTCAGTTGGATCCCTTCGATATGGAAATCCATCGCCTGGCCTTTGGTGTGGTAGCTCTGCTTGGCCACGCCACGGCTGTGCTCACGCATTTCGGTATTGGTCGCCATTGAACGGTAGCCGGAAATCAGCTGTACCGGTTTGCTGGTACCCAGCATTACCTGTAGGCGATAGAGATGATCAAACAGAGCCGGATCGATGCTCTTGACCTTATTGGCCCGATAGTCACGGAAGATATGGTTCAAGCGTGCCAACTCTTCTTTATTGTAACCTTTACCGTTGAAGAACTCGGCCTTGATGGATTCGCCGGTATTAAGATTATTCAACAACAGAATACGTGGGCGAGAGGTAGAAAGACTGGCAAACGCCTGCCCTGGAAGCAGTGCGATACCCACGGCGGCGCTACCTAACGCCAGCCATTTACGGCGATGATGATCAATTTTGTCCATGACTCTTTAAACTCGGCAAGAATGTCAAAATATATGCACAAAACTGCGCACTGCCCGAACCATAACCGCCAGCGTATGCGGAGTCAACCCGCGATACGCTGTGGTTTACCCGTGCTCACAAAAAACAGAGCCTGTTACTGGCCAGACATTCAGACCGTTATTTATCTAGAATTACTGCATTTATTGCATCAATTTTTCGGCCTGAGCCAAAATTTGTGCACCCGATCTCACTGTCGCATCATAATTGTAAATATCTGTACGGAACTGTGGCTTGCCATCATCAGAGACCCAGGCCGTCAGGTAATACAGTTGCACCGGGATGTTCTGGCGGATGTTCACATACGTCGTATTGCCGCCTTTCAGCGTGGAGGAAACACGCGCGTTGTTCCAACCGGCATCCTGTAACAACATATTGGCCAAATCGGAAGCCTTGTTAACGCGCACACAGCCTGAGCTTAACGCCCGGATATCCTTCTGGAACAGGCCGTGGTTCGGGGTATCATGCAGATAGATGGCATCCGAGCTCGGCATGTTGAACTTGAAACGCCCTAACGAGTTGCTGGTCCCCGGCGCCTGCTGGATGCGGTAAGGGAAATTGCGTGGTGAAACCACACTCCAGTCAATCATTGCCGGATCGATCACTTGCGCATCGTTGCTCCAGCCAGAGAATACCCGATAGCCGTGTTTCTGGAAGTAGCTCGCATCATGCATGGCCTTGGGCACGATATCTTCACGGATCAGCTTGGTTGGCACGTTCCACGGCGGGTTGACCACCACGTTATTCAGCGCACTGCTCATCAATGGCGTTTTGCGGCTCGGGCGGCCAACAATCACCCGCGAAGATAACACTTCATTACCATTCAGATAGTAGGTGAGCGAGTAGTTCGGGATGTTGACCATAATGCCAGTATCAACGTGCCCAGGCAGAATGCGCAGGCGCTGGATGTTCAACGCCAGCAGTGAAGCTCGAGTTTGTGGCGAAACGTTCAGCCATTCACGCGTCCGGGCACCGATAACGCCATCAGGCGTCAGCCCTTGCCAGGTTTGGAAGCGTTTGACCCCTTCCACCAGATCTTCGGTGTAACGATTATCCGTTACCGAAACCGGACTGGCAGGTTGTACCTGCGCGGTCGCTTCTGGAGAGGGAGCAAGATCTTTGATCGATGCCGCGCCCGGGCTTACGACAGCCGCTGCGGTAGCACGATCCTTCTCTTCATCCACCGACAGATCGTCATCCGCCGCCGGGGTCGTCGCGCTGGCGTTGGTGACCTGAGGCTCAGGCGAAGCAGATGCTACCGCCGGAGTGGCGATTAGCATTCCGGTACGCGCCAGAATATCGCGCAGTGCGGGAATATCGTCGCTGAGCTGACCTGGACGCAGGCTTGCACCATTGGTCATTTGTGGCCACGGGCGCCCAGCCGCCAGCATTTCGCGCAGCGCCAAATGCATTTTGGCGTACTGAGGATGCTGCGGGGCCAACGAGTTGATATACGCCAGCGTTTTGCCCTGATGTATCGAGAGCTGCCACTGGTTGATCACCGTATTCGCTGGCACCTTCAGCTTGTAAGGAACATTGCTGTACAACCAGTTGTTGCCGTTAGCCCCGATTGAGGAGACAAACTGCAAATAACCCAGCATCGCATCCGACAGCACAATATCACGTGCCATATCGGTGATGAGCGGATCGGTCAGCAGTTTTACCCATTGAGTAAACTGCGGCTGTACGCCAGAAATGGCCAACTCAGCCAGTTGCTGCTGAAATTGCTGTACCGCTTCCCGATCTTGCCACATAGGCTGCATCTGATTGGCAGCGTACAGCGGTGCCAAAGTGGAGAGATAATAAGGCACAACGCTTTTCGGCAATGCCGCCAGCAGTTCGGCACGACTTTGTGCCACGGACATTCCCGATGACGATGACGCCACCGGTAACGCCGGAACGGTTGCCCATGCGGAAAACGACACGGCAAAACCACACGCTATTGCGCAACTCAATGCCAGACGTCGTACTGAGTTTCCATTTTTAAGCAACATCCCTTGCCCCCTGTAGGCTCACAAAAATACCGCACGGACTATTATTAGTTTCAGTATACAAACAGAACGGCGCTTTTGCTCTCAGCGCCGTAAATAACCGTTTCATTCCAGCTTACCACCGGCAAAAAAACACGCCTATCATCCTCGTCATACAAAAAAATAGCCACCTTCAGGCGGCTATTTTCAGATTTATAGTGCACTTTTTTAGCTTTGTGGCGTTTATTCCGACACCGAATCTAAAGCTGGTTGTTCACTGGCGAACCCACGCAGGCCAACCACGTGCACATGCTCATGGTTCTGGAACACCTTACGCACCAGTTTATAGGTGGTCCCTTTTTCCGGGCTGATGTTTTCTGGTGCAGCGATAATCAACTGCATCTCCAGACGATCGCACAGCTCAAACAGCGTGGCGATGGATTTGGCATCCAGACGCGCGGCTTCATCAAGGAACAGCAGGCGGCAAGGCGAAATATCTTTACCCCGCAGGCGGCGTGATTCCTCTTCCCAGCTCTGCACCACCATGACCAGAATTGACATACCGGTACCGATCGCTTCCCCGGTAGACAACGCGCCACTTTCCGCACGCAGCCAGCCGTCGGAGCCACGGAACACTTCCACTTCCAGCTCCAGATAGTTACGGTAATCCAGCAGCTCTTCACCGATGGTTTGTGGCGTGCGCTGGCCCATATCGATCTGCGGGTTCAGGCGCTGATACAGCTTGGCCAACGCTTCCGAGAAGGTCAGACGGTTGCTGTTAAACAGATCCTGATGCTGTTCCTGCTGCTCGGAGAGCACATCCAGCAAGGTGGCATGCGCTTCCCGTACGTTGACGTTCAGCCGCACGCTCTTCACCTGACCGAAGGAAACCGCTTGCAGCCCCTGGTTAAGCATCCGGATACGGTTCTGCTCGCGCTGAATGGTCTTGCGGATAATGTTCGCCACGCTCTTCGAACTGATCGCCAGTTTCTGTTCGCGGGCGGTCAGCTCTTCGGTCAGACGGCCCAGTTCGATCTCCATCTGTTCGATAGCTTCGACCGGATCGTCGGTGCGGATAATATCCTGACGGATACGCTCGCGCAGATGCTGATAGACCGCGATAAAGAACTGGATCTTGCGCTCTGGCCGTTTCGGATCTTCCGACAGGCGCAGCACGTCACGCAGATGTTCGTTATCCGCCACCGCCAGACGCAGCGCACCCAATGCCTTATCCGACATCGAACGCAGCTCGTCACCGTCCATATAGGCCAGTTCACGACGGTGCAGACGGCGTTCAACCCCGTTGTCTTTCACCAGACGCATCACGGCACACCAGCCCGCCTTGGCGGTCACCACCTGCTCACGCAGTTGGTAATAATCACGCTCCAGCTTGCGCAGTCTCTTTTGCAGGCTGTCCATTTCCGCTTCGCAGAAGGTCAGCTGTTTCTCCAACTGGTTACGGCGGTTACGGTTATTACTCAGCGAGGCATGTAATTCGTCCCGGCGCTGCCGCGCGCGGGCTTCGGCATTGGCATCGGCCTGCACGCCAATGTCTACCAGTTCCTGGCTCAGCTCTTTAAGCATGTCGCGTTTGGCGTCATAAGAGCTTTTCAGCGAGGCCAGTACCTGGCTGTATTGCGTAAACTGGGTCTGATACTGGCGCAGTTGCTCGCGGGCGCGGGTGCGTTCCGCTTCCGCATGTTCCAGGCGTTGACGCAGTTTATCGTTGAGATCGTTATCGGCATTCTGCATGCCAGCAGAATCGGTATAGCTGAAGTGAGCGCGGCGCTGTACCACTTCCGTCAGGGCAAAGGCTTGTTGTTTGGCCTGGCGTTGGGTGGCCTGGGCCTGTGCATAGTCCTGCTGTAGCTGCTCATGCTGCTCCGGATCGCTTTGCAGCACCGATAACATAGGCTCCAGCTTGGCCAAGGAAACGCCGTGCTGTTGGATATAGCGCGCAGCATCCTGCGCCTCTTCCATTTCCTCGCGGATCTCTTCGACACGATCCTGCAAGGTTTCATCATTCAGCAGTGAGACCAGCGGCATCAGGCGGTTGAGTGCGGAAATGCCCTCTTTGGCCTGATCGTATTGCTGACGCTGCTGTTGGTTCTGCGCTTCGTGGTTATTGAGCGCACGCTCAATTTCACCACGGCGGCTGTTCAGAGCACGGATATCCGCTTCAGGATCCGCGTCAAACGCCACGGCGAGGTGCGAACCGATAAAGCGGCTGAACGCCTGGTGAGAACGCTGGGTTTTCTGCACGTCAAATGACAAGGTGGCGTAGCGTTCGGCCAAGGAGTCACGTTCTGCGTACAGCACTTCCAGGCGATTTTCCCGGGCAGCACGGCCAAACAGCGGCACCTCAGGGTAGCGCGAGTAACGCCACTGGCGATCGGCGATTTTCACCACCACCGCTTTTTCTTGCTCTTCGACGGCGAACACGCTGTCGTCAAACGACTGCGGATCCCCTTCGATCAGGTAGAGATCTTCCGGGCAATCCTCCAACCCTTCCAGCATCTCGCGCACCAGCGACAGATCCGGCACCACAATGGCGTGGCGCGACGGGCCGTACAACGCAGAGAAGTACGGGGCATCGTCAATGGTGACATCGTCATAGATTTCAGACAACAGCACACCGCCAAAGCGCTCCGCCAGCGTTACCAGACGCTGATCTTCTGCCCCGCTCGGCTGGCTGAGACGTTCAATCTGCGCTTCGATTTCACGCTTGCGGCTGGCCACTTCATCACGTTCAACCGTGGTTTCGCGTTCGCGCTCCAGCAGTTGCTGCATGTATTCGGTAACCTGCTGACCATCTTCGAAGGCTTCACCGCTCTGCTCGCTGAGCTGGGTCAGTGAATCCTGCGCGGCCAGCCAAATCGGTGCCCTGGCGGTCAGCTCCTTGATGCGCTGCTGGATCTGCTCCAGCTCCTGGCGCATTTCCATCCGACGCTCACCGGCCTCGCTGACGCTTTGGGACAACGATTCCAAACGCTCTTCCAGCTCTTGCTGCAAGGCATCAAGTTCATCCGGCTGATAACTCTGCCCGTGACGTTTGCAGAACTCCTGCAACAGACGTTCGGCATCCTGCTGCGAGCGCAGACGTTGCTCCAACTCGCTCAAACGCATCCGCAACGGCTGCACACGCTCGGCCTGATGCTGCTGCGAAGGCCAGTCACGCAATAGCTCACGCGCGGTTTGCCAGGCTTCACTGCGGCTGACTTCGCCCGCAATTTTACCCACCAGCTGATAGGCCTGCTCGAACTGGCTGTGAGCGGCATCCGCCACGCTTAACTTTTGTTCCAACTGCAACAGGGACTCTGTCGCTTCCTGCTCACGCGCCTGGAAGGTATCCAGCCACTCTTCGGCATTTTCGGCGGTGAGTTCCGGCACCTGACACAGCGCACGGGCGCGCTCAAGAGCCTGAAGTGCCTGCTGATATTGAATGGCACGGGTTTGCTGCACGTCCAACGCCTGCTGGTAATCGGCGAGCTGGCTTTTCAGCTCATCCACCTCCAGCTCTGCGGCTTCGGCACGCGCTTCGTTTTCCGCCTGCTGCTCGCTCGCTTCGGCGACAACCTCATTCTGTTCTTCCAGACGGTAGGTCAGCTCTTCCAGATCGCCTTCATAGCGTTCGATCTTTTCCTGCTGGCGCATTGCGGTCTGCACCAGATTGAGGTGATCGCTGGCGGCCTGATAATCGGTTTCCAGATCGGATTCGGCACCGCTTTGCTCAGCCAGCTCACGCGCCATTTCAACATGGCGGAACTGCTCGGCGGCCAGTTGTTTGCGGCTGCTCAGTAACTCGTTGCGCAATACCAGCGCCCCATCCAGATGGATACGCCGTTCATTGGCATGGCGCATGTAGTCTGCGGCAACGTACGAGGTCGCTTCGGAGATCAGATGCTTGAACAGATCGCGGTCCGACTGGGTGACGCGGATCGCTTCCAGCGTCATGCGGTTCTCGCGCAGAGCGGCTTCCATATCCTGGAACGCTTTACGCACGCCGCCGTTTTCCGGCAGCAGGTAATCACGCAGAGAACGGGTGATGGCACTGGAAATCCCGCCGTACAGCGAGGCTTCGATCAGACGATAGAACTTGCTGCGGTCGGAAGAAGTGCGCAGGCGCTTGGGCAGCACCCCCAGATCAAACATCAGGGCGTGGTAATCGGTGATGGAGTTGAACTGCTTGAACTGCACCCCTTCCATCTCTTCAACACGCTCTTTCAGTTCCTGCAACGAAAGAACCCGAGCCTGACGCTCACCGACGGTCTCGGTCAGCAGTTCGGTCGGTTGCACTGCCGTTGGCAGCCCCTGAATGGTGAAAGGTTTGATATCGACCTTACGATCGCGCCCCGCAACCTGTTGCAGACGAACCCCGACCACCACACGCTGGTGGCGTGAGTTGACTACGTCCAGCGTTGAGTAGCAGACACCGGCACGCAATTTACCGTGCAGGCCTTTGTCGCGTGAACCGCTGGTGGCGCCAGCTTCGGTGGTGTTACGAAAGTGCAGCAGCGTCAGATCCGGGATTAGCGCCGTGACGAAGGCCGCCATGGTGGTGGACTTACCGGCCCCGTTACCGCCCGAAAGCGTGGTGACCAGCTCATCGAGATCAAAGGTTCGGGCAAAGAAACCGTTCCAGTTAACCAGCGTCAGTGAGCGAAATTTACCGCGTTCAATCATTCCTGTTCATCCTCTGCACTGTCCTGGGTAGCTTCTGCCTGCACATCTTCCGCATCAACTTCATCGTTCAGTGACAGGCTGTTTTCTACCGGCATCGCCTCACCGTCGCGGATCATCCGCAACTGGGCTTCGCGCGGATCGTCACCGCTACGCACATCGGCACCGAAGCGGAACACCGCCTCGGTAATGCGGAATTTGCTGTTGTCATTGCCCATGAAATACACCATGCCCAGACGGCGCAGGCGATTGAGCGAGGAGCGCACTTTTTCATGCAGCTTCTGACGGTCAAGATCCGAACCGGTGGAGCGCTGGTTGACGAACTTCAGCAGCTTGCTCTCATCCGCCAGGCTCAGCAGCTCATCGTACAGCTCCTGCTGGCTGAAAATACCTTCATGCGCCAGGCGCTCGGGGCTCAGGTAGAGGTAGCACAGGATCTTGCCGACCATCATGTCCAACTCGGAAAGCACCGAGCGTGGAATGAGCGTGGTCGAGCGCGGGCGCAAATAGAAGAACCCTTCCGGCGCCCGGATCAGCTCGACGCTGTAACGGGTATAAAACTCTTCCAGCTCGTCTTGAAAATCCATGAGGAATGCGTGGTTGTCCAACTCATCGATACCGATGTGACGACCTGCGCGCAATTGGCTGTCCAACGCCGGAAACAGCGTGTTAGACAATGCCTTGGCCAGCTTGACTGGCATTACTTGTTCAATATTTGTCGATGACATGGGCCTGTACCTTGGCTCCGTAATCATTGATTGCCTGCCACTGCGCGGGCAACCCTGAAAAATCAGCTTCAGCCACACCAAGGCGCACTGCCTGGTCGACCACTATGCGGGCAACGTCAAAGTGACGCACACGCGGATATTGCGCCAGATAATCGCGCATCACTGCCCCTAAATCGAGCGGCATCTTTTGTTCCTGATAAATCTTCAGTGCCTGTTCGATCATCGCTGCCAGCTGTTCGCGAATTTCGCTGAACTCTTCATATTCCAGATCTGGCGGCAGTTCCCCGGTGACCTCTTCACTGCGCAACGCCAGCTCTTCGTCACGCATATCGAGCAGACGATCGGCGTTGGCATGGGTCAGCGTCCAAGGATTATCGAAGTAGTTTTGTACCGATTGGCGCAGGCGTTGGGCAAACACGCGGTTTTTATCCATATCGATGGCGGTACGGATAAACTTGTGCACGTGGCGATCATAGCCGATCCACAGGTCAATCGCCTGTTGGCCCCAACTGATGATGCGATCCAGCTTGCTTTGCAAATCAAACACCAGCTTATCGACAAAGCCCAGCTCCATCTCACCCAGCGTGGCATCCTGAATCCTCAGCAGGTTGGCCTGGAGTTTATCACCTGCGGCCTCCAGCGTATCCTGCAGTTCACGCAAGGTACCGGAGGTTTCCGACAGCAGCATCTCACAGCTGGAGATCGCCGCACGCCAATCCTGGTTGAGCAGCGCCGCGATATCGGTTTTCACGCTCTGTTGCTGTTCATCCATCAGGCGCTGGGTCAGATCGATACTGTCGAAGATCTCCGCTACCGAGTATTTCAGCGGAGCAAAGACGTTGCGGTGCCAATGGAAATCATCGCCACCCTCTTCGGCAGCGTCTGCCGCACGCTTCAACTCTTCCGCCACGATCGACAACTGCATGGAAAGGCGCAGGGTCGAAAACTCACGCTGGCGGATATAGTAATCGGTAATACCAATACCCAGCGGCGTCAGGCGATAGATGGCATTGCCGTCCGCCAACTCGCTGGTAAAACGGTTCAACAGGCGCTGGCGCACCATGTCGTTAATCGCATTGTTGGCGCGTATCGCCACCGTTTCATGCGTCTGTTCAAACCCTTTGCTGACATGGCGAAATGCATCAACCAGCTCACCTTCGCTCATCTCGCCGTCCAGCCGCTCACCATTTAACGTGGCGATAGCCAGCAAAAACGCAAGACGCTCAGTGGGGAGCGAAATAGAGAAATCATTTTTCCGTGCCCAGGCGACCAGTTCGGGTACTGTCTGGGAAAATTCACTCATAGTTCGTCCTTCAGGTTCGGTTTATGCGCCGAGACGTGAATATAGCGCCCCAAACTCACGTAAGGCTCTTGCCGACAATAAAGCTGTTCAAGCGCCAGTAACTCTTCAAATTTTTGGGTCTGTAGCTGCCTGCTTTGCAGATAATCATGGAAAACCCTCACGCCGGTTTTGCCTGAAATCTGCATGCCCATCTGCTCCAACCAGCCGTAGACCAGCGGTGGGCTGTGTGGATACTGCGGCGACAGCGAGCGCTTGCGACGCCGCCTGACCTCGGGATCCACCAGTTGGAAGTTGCCCAACACCACATTACGCATCAACAAACCGTTGGCATTAAAGAACATCAGTGACAGTGCGCCGCCGGGCACCAGGCAGTCATACAACGCCTGCAAGGCCACCTGCGGTTCGGCGATCCACTCCAAAACCGCATGGAACAATATCAGATCGACCGGTTGTGCCAAATGCTGACCAATCTCTTGCGCCGAACTTTGTATGAATTGCATGTTCTGGCTCACACCTTTCTGCTCGGCCAGCAACGCAGCGCGTTGGATCATCTCACCAGAAAGATCGCACAACAAGACCTGATGTCCTAATTCTGCCAGTTGGCAGGCCATGTGGCCTTCGCCCCCCCCAGCATCCAGAATGCGCAGCGGCCGCTGTGGTAACTGAGCCAGCAGCGTGGTCAGATCCTGCCAGACTACCGCCTGACGGATTTTCCCCTTGGTGGTGCCGTAAATATTACGCGCAAACTTCTCGGCAATATCGTCAAAATTGCGATCCTGCATGGACAACGGCTCCGCTGATTCTATCTTGGCCGACGGCAAAGCGCCTGCCCATTCAAACCTGCTATTTTGGCACAGACTGGCTTAGAATAAATCTTCTTGCAGCATGAATGCGGCCAGATGTCGTTTTTTCGCCCAAAAGGACCTGATTTTTGATGTTATTTCACTTAAAAAAATTTATTGGCGGCCTGATGATGCCTCTACCCGCCCTGCTGTTGTTAATGGGGCTGGCATTATTGCTGCTGTGGTTTACCCGTTGGCAGAAATGCGGCAAAGTCATATTAAGCCTGAGTTGGCTGCTGTTGCTGTTGCTCAGCCTGCAACCGGTCGCCGATCGCCTGTTGAAGCCGTTAGAATCCAGTTACCCGACCTATAGAGGCAACGGCCAGATTGACTATATCGTGGTGCTTGGCGGCGGTTATACCTATAACCCGGACTGGGCCCCCAGCTCTAACCTGCTCAACAACAGCCTGCCACGAGTGACCGAAGGCGTCAGGCTATACCTGTCGCACCCGGGTAGCAAGATGGTCTTTACCGGTGGAAAAGGCGCGAAAACGCAAAGCAGCGCGGCCACCGCAGCACTGGTGGCGGAAAGCCTGGGCGTACCTGCCAACGACATCGTGCTGGTGGACCGCCCGCGGGATACCGAACAGGAAGCCGCAGAGGTCGCCAAATTGGTGGGGAAACAGCCGTTTGCGCTGGTGACATCCGCCAATCACTTGCCGCGTGCCATGCGTTTCTTTGAGGCTCAGGGCCTGCATCCAATCCCGGCTCCGGCCAATCAACTGGCCATTACCTCACCGCTGAATATCTGGGATCGGGTGATGCCTTCCGCGATGTTCCTTGGGCACAGCGAACGGGCGGCATATGAAACGCTGGGCAGCCTGTGGCAGCAGCTAAAAGGGGATGGTGAAGTCAGCAGCAATTAGTGAGCCAGCCAGGGCCGTAGCTGTTGTGCGGCCTGATCGAACGCCGGGCGATCCAGCTTGCCGGTATGGATCATCCTGGCTACCGCCTCCCACACCACATAAAGCCAACGACGAGACAGGAAAGACTCCGCCACTGGCGCACGCTGTAGGTAGTGGAACAGCAATTGATCCGGCATCCCCGCCTCGCAAAGCCTGAACAGCTCATATTCCCGTGGCGCCCACAGCATCATGCCTGGGTTGAGCATCGCCAGCAGTTGGTCGGTTTTGGCATCTTTCAGCATGCTGCGTAACCCCAGATTACCGTGCACCAGCACGCAAGGGTCATCAAAATCGGCAAAGAAGTCGATCAGCATTTCGCGCGTGCGGTACAGCAGGCGGCGGTCTGCCATGCTTAACAGCGGCGAGTTCATATTACCCAGAGTTGACCAAAGTACTTCGATACGCTGCTGGTACCAACTGCACCAGTCATTCTCCTGCGTGCTGTCAACCGTGCCCACGCAGCCGTGGCTATCGATACGGTGCCAGGCCAGCATGCCGTCGACAATCTGGTCCATCAAGGCTTCCCAACGGGCCAAAGTCCGGGTTGGAGCCTCGACCGAGACGCCACGCAGGCGTTCGATCAGCAATATCTCTTTGTAGGGCGCTTGCCGGGTGTAGACCACGCCAAACACCGTTGGCAGACGAATGTCCCCTTCACGCGCCAGCATGGATAACTTGTAAGCTTCCTGCTGGGCAATGCCCTCACAGACGAAGCTTTTCGCCATCAGCGGGATCGCATGATCCTGGCGATCGTACAGTGAATACAGATGGGCATAAGGCTGTTCGCTGACGCGTTCCAGACGACCGACGGACTCTCCCAGCACAATACTCAATTCGGCACGCAGCTGCTCCATGGAACGACCCCCTCCACATTAAGGATAAGCAACTGTCATCATTGAACGGTGAGCGGAGAAATTCTTCAATGCAGATCAATAAAAAGGGTAAATCAGGGAATTGAGATGGCCGGGGTCTCCGGCCAATAGGCGACTCAACGCTTGATGCTGTCCCGCACTCGTTGCAAGTCTTCCGGGGTATCGACACCGACGCTCGGAATGGCCTGCGCCACCGCGACGTGGATCTTTTCGCCGTACCACAGCACACGCAACTGCTCCAGCAGTTCAATCTGTTCCAGCTGGCTTGGTTGCCAGTTGACGTAGCGGCGGACAAAACCGGCGCGGTAAGCATAAATCCCGATATGCCGCAGCAGGCTATTGCCAATAGTCTCTTTTGATTGAGCAAAACGCTCACGATCCCAAGGGATGGTGGCACGTGAGAAATAGAGCGCATAGCCTTGCGCATCCATCACCACCTTGACCGCATTCGGGTTAAAGGCTTCTTCTGCGGTTT
Organism: Serratia sp. JSRIV006; assembly: GCF_019968685.1. Classification (NCBI taxonomy): domain Bacteria; kingdom Pseudomonadati; phylum Pseudomonadota; class Gammaproteobacteria; order Enterobacterales; family Yersiniaceae; genus Serratia; species Serratia sp. JSRIV006. The sequence continues at coordinate 2,143,358 of NZ_CP074137.1, read as the reverse complement.
CGATCGGTACCGCCAGCGTGGCCATCCCTGCGCTACTGGCCGCCAGGTTTTCTGCCACCTGACGCACGATAACCGGCGGGATCATCGGCTCATCGCCTTGCACATTGACAATGATTTCATCATCGGCAAAGCCACATTTTTCGATCACTTCCGCCAGGCGTTCGGTGCCGGAATGGTGGTCCGGGCTGGTCATGCAAACTTCACCGCCGGCAGCCTCAACCGCTTTGGCCACCTCAGGGTGATCGGTGGCGACAATCACGCGGGAAGCCCCTGATTCACGGGCTCGTTCCATCACATGCACCACCATCGGCTTACCGTGGATATCCGCCAACGGTTTACCCGGCAAGCGGGTGGACGCATAACGCGCCGGGATGATAGCGATAAAACTCATGCGTGTTTCTCGTCCAGTGGGATGGTGCGCGCTTCGTTTTCCAGCAATACCGGAATACCATCACGTAATGGGTAGGCCAGGCCGTCCAGTTTGCAGACCAGTTCCTGATGTTCTTTGTTGAAATAGAGCTTACCGTTGCAAACCGGGCAGGCAATGATTTCGAGTAAACGGTGATCCATGCTTCCTCCAGGGGAAGATATGCTAACAGGGAAAGTGCGTGAGGATAGCATAACGCCATAGGACCGGTTAATCACCGCCTGATTTGCTCAGACGGTTGCCGAACGGGAAATTTTTCTGCGGGGGTTGAATCACTTCATTGGCAGGCGTAGAATTTTTTGTGACTTACATCACAAAAAAATGAGAGCCTGCAAATGATCAAACGTCTTCATAAAATCATCGCGCTGTTTGCCAACTACAGCAACTAACAAAGCTTAGGGCGAAGGGCGTTAGTTATTCTACTTCCCAGCCCTGCCCCCACTCTGCGGCCAACAGCGCCGGAACATCGCCCAGCGAAATCTGCTGCGCCCCGTGCCATTTCGCCGTACGGGTGATTGCCTGACGAATATCCTGACAACGCTGCTTACCCAGCTTGACCCCAGATTCAAGATGGAAACTGATCGCTTCAAACACGCCCTGTTTGCGGTGCATTTTCGCATCCACCCGGCCAATCAGTTCACCCCGTTGCAACAACGGCAAAGTGAAATAGCCGTACTGGCGTTTTTCTTTTGGCGTGTAGCATTCCAACCGATAGTCAAAGTTGAACAGTTCCAGCGCGCGCCGCCGATCCCACACTACCGGATCAAAAGGAGACAGCAGGCAAGTTACCGTGGATTTCAACTTCCCTTGTACCGCCAGCGCCAACTCGGCTGCCAGCGACTGATGGACATAAAATTCCCCTTCCAGCCCGTCGATAGCGATCTGGGAGATCTCTCCCTGCTGTAATAGCGTTGCCAACAACGGTCTGGGGGCGACGCGTTTCAAGCGGTAATAATCCGCCAGCCATTCGGCTTTAAACACGCCGAGATAGCGGCAACTGCGGGTGAGCATCTGTTGCTGCGCCGTCGCCTGAGGTAAGGCATGTACATCATCATCCCACTGCGGCAATAAACGTTCGGTGAGATCGTAGACACGGTGAAAATTACGGCGTTCAGCCACCATCAACTTGCCAGAGGTAAACAGAATTTCCAGATGACGCTTTTCCGGCTTCCAATCCCACCAGCCGTTAGCGCCTTTCTTTTCGGCGCTAAAATCGGCCGAACGCACCGGCCCATTTACCGCGATATGCTGTAGCAGTTCATCGATAGCCTGTTGGTGCTGTTGCACCCATTCCTGCGAGTATTTCCACCCCATCCCCTGCGGTTGCAGCATGCGGTGGCGTAACAGACCAAAGTCATCGATAGGGAGAAAACAGGCTTCGTGTGCCCAGTACTCAAACAGTTTGCGGCTAGCCAAGGCCTGTTCCAGCCACTCTGACCGATAATCGCCCAAGCGACTGAACAGCACCAGGTAGGGGCTGCGGGCCACCACGCTGATGGTGTCAATTTGCAGCAACCCCATACGATCGATGGCGGTAATCACATCATCGGGGCAAGCCTGGCGTTTGATCGGGGATAGCAGCCCTTGAGCGGCAAGATGAAGCGCGCGGGCAGAGGAAAGCGAAATAACGGGGATTGGCATCCTGATATCCAAGGGTCATTGAGCAATGGCCTGATGATAGAGGATCCTGGAGAAATTTTCTTCGCCAGTGCATGGGGTGGCGGCACCGGCACTGGCGAGGAAAGTTTGGGTCAGAACGCGATAACGTCTGCCGCTGACAGCCCGTGAGAGCTACGATAAATCGAGAACTCGACGTTCTGACCTTCGTTTAATGACTTGTTCTTGGTATTGGCGATAGCACGGCGGCTAACATAAATTTCGTCACTACCATCGACCGGTGAAATAACACCATAGCCTTGAGCCTGATCAAACCATTTCACTTGGCCCATTTTTAGCATTGTATTCTTAAACATATTTTATATCCTTTCACTTGAGCATCCTTCACAACGTTATTTTTGTTATTGTGTGGACGCTACCAGCCCATCCTAAAGTTTCTCGTAACAAACCTCTCGTGAGCAAAAATTAAAAAACCCGCACTACGGCGGGCTGTTTGAGCTTAATATCTTCCGCATAACTCAGCATAAACGCGTCATTATGGTTGTATTAAGCTCTCTATACGCTATTCCCTGTAAACTTACAGAGCAACAACGTTGGCGGCAGCCGGCCCGCGCGGGCTGTCCTGAATGGTATACTCAACACGCTGGCCTTCTGCCAGAGTCTTGAAACCTTCGGTCATGATTGCAGAGAAGTGTACGAATACATCTTTGCCGCCATCTTGTTGTTCAATGAAACCAAAACCTTTACTTTCGTTGAACCACTTAACCTGACCAGTCTTCTTAGACATTACTATTACCTTTTAAATATTTACAAAAACCTGCCCTATGGCAATTTGGCCGTTTTTCAGAATCATTACTTATGGGGGGTACTTAGAAGGTTCGTCTTTGAAGCGGAATCAGATGATAACGTCTTGGGAGGAACTACTTAATCTATACTCGTACATAAATAGCGCTGCATCACAGCGCCGGTATGCATTAACTCATAAACTCATCATCAAGACAAGAGGTTTATCACACTTTTTAGCTATATCCGCCAAAAATATTCCTATCACACTGATTTTCAAAATTTAAACCCCTCTTTTTTTTAGCTCACCGAAAGAGCATTTCGCTCATCACTCACCACTTGGGGTGATACCTGCAAATGAGAGCCAACGCATAAAACACTAATATCGTTAGCCAATCGATAACAAATCACGAACCAACTGACTAGACTTGAGTCAAAAACACGGTGAGGTGTCATCTGGCCAGCACTATTGGCGGCCTAAACCGCATTTTTCAGATTTTATTGAGCTAAGGAGCTAGCAGTATGATCGACCAGCACTTCGTCTCGCCGAATGACATTCGCGCCAAATTTTCCCTGGCAATGTCGGCCATGTATCAACAAGAGGTGCCACTGTACGGTGACTTGATCGAACTGGTCGCTGAAACCAATCGGGAGGTGCTGAGTAAAGATTCAGCCTTGGCACATGGGTTGCAGATTACCGGTGAAATCGGTCGATTATCGATGGAGCGCCACGGCGCTATCCGCGTCGGCACGGCAGCTGAATTGCAGACTTTACGACGACTGTTTGCCGTCATGGGCATGTCTCCTGTGGGTTATTACGATCTCACCGCTGCTGGCGTCCCTGTCCACTCCACCGCCTTTCGCGCCGTACATGAAGCCGATCTGCAAGTCAGCCCGTTTCGCATCTTTACTTCGTTGCTACGGCTGGAACTGATTGAGAATGTGGCGCTACGCGAGCTGGCACAGCGGCTGCTGGATCGCCGCTGCATTTTTACCGAGCGGGCTTTGGAGCTGATAGCGTTACATGAAGTTCAAGGTGGGCTGGATGCCGAACAGGCGCAAGAATTCGTTGCCCAGGCGCTCGAAACCTTCCGTTGGCACCGTTTGGCCACCGTCAGCGCCAGCGAGTATCAACAGTTGCACAATCAACATCGCCTGATCGCCGATATCGTCGCCTTCAAAGGGCCGCATATCAACCACCTGACACCAAGAACGCTGGATATCGATCGAGTACAGGCGGCAATGCCAGAACGCGGGATCCCGCCTAAAGCGGTGATCGAAGGCCCACCTACACGCAACTGCCCTATTCTGCTACGCCAGACCAGTTTCAAAGCGTTAGAGGAACAAGTCCTGTTTATCGAACCCGACGGTCATCAGGTTGTGGGCCATCATACCGCGCGTTTCGGCGAAATTGAGCAACGGGGCGTAGCCCTGACCGCCAAAGGGCGAGCGCTTTACGATCGCCTGCTGCAGGCCGCCCAGGATGCATTACAGGTTCCGGCTACGGAAGATAATGCTCCACGCTATTACCAACTGCTGGCTGAGCATTTCCAAGCCTTCCCGGATGATTACAATACACTGCGCGTGCAGCAATTAGCCTGGTTCCGCTATTTCCCTACCGAATGCGGGCTGGCGGCTAAAGAGACCGTTGAGCAGCACAGCACGCTTGAACAGCTCATCGCACTGGACTACATCCGCTTCCAGCCGTTGGTGTATGAGGATTTCCTGCCGGTCAGCGCCGCCGGAATTTTTCAGTCTAATCTGGGGGGGAGCCGCCATGCGCAATACGCGGCGTCATCAAGCCGTGCGGCGTTTGAACAGGCATTAGGGGCAGGCGTGATCGATGAGTTGGCGCTTTACCAGCAAACACAGCAGCGCTCACTGCAAGCTTGCGCGCAAGCCTTGGGCTTGCACGCTTTGGAAGCTTAGATTATTTGATTAACTTCTGGATCCCTTGCAACAGTCGCTCGGCCTGCTCGGTGGGAAGTACCGCTTCAACCGGTAAATACCACCAGTCAGGCTGGGCAAAGGCACGGCATTTCACCGCATCCTTCTCGGTCATCAGCAGCGTTTGGCCTTGGCTCGCCAATGCGGCTAACTGCCCGTGGTTGTATTCCTGGTGATCGGCAAAAGCAACCTCGCGCTCGACTTCAACTCCCAACTTTTCTAACGTGGCGAAAAATCTTGGAGGATGACCGATCCCTGCCATCGCCACCACGTGGGGCAATTCGATCGCCGGGCGGCGTTCACCGCTGGCGATATTTACCGCATCCTGCGCCTGGAGCTTCATGGCGATTTCCCCCGGCTGGGCAACACCGCCATTTGCCACACAGGCATCCACCGTCTTTAAGCGGGATACACGCTCACGCATTGGGCCAGCGGGTAGCCACCAGCCGTTGCCGAAGCGACGAACGCCATCGATCACCACCAGCTCAAAATCACGCTGTAAAGCATAGTGCTGGAGGCCATCGTCGGTGATGATCAAATCAAGCTTGCCCTGGTTCAACAAGGCTTGCACCGCTTCGGCGCGCTTTGGCGAAATAGCCACCGGTGCCCCGGTGCGCTGAAAGATCAGCACGGGTTCATCACCGGCCTGCCGGGTGGTAGTCTGAGCATCCAGCACCAGCGGATAGACCGCCGACTTGCCGCCGTAACCTCTGGAAACCACGCCGACCCGGTAGCCACGCTGTTGCAGCTGTTCAACCAACCAGATCACCATCGGTGTTTTACCGTTGCCACCCGCAGTGAGGTTCCCCACGATAACCACCGGCACCGGCGCACGCCAACTCTTGCGCAAGCCACAGCGGTAGCTAAGGCGGATCAGGCCGCTCACCAGGCCATACAGCCAGGAGAGCGGCAACAGCAGCAGGTAAACCAGTGAACTACCTGACCAGATGCGCTCTATCATTACTGACCAAACTGCATGCGGTGAAGTTGTGCGTAAGCCCCTTTCTGCTCGATCAACTCGGCATGCTGGCCACGTTCAACGATACGCCCATCTTCAACCACCAGGATCTCGTCGGCTTTCTCGATAGTCGACAGACGGTGGGCAATCACCAATGAGGTACGGTTTTTCTGCAGTTCGTCCAAGGCCGCCTGGATCGCACGCTCGGATTCGGTATCCAGCGCGGAGGTGGCTTCATCCAGGATCAGGATTGGGCAATCTCGCAGCAAGGCACGAGCGATGGCAATACGCTGACGCTGACCACCGGAAAGCATCACGCCGTTCTCACCGATCACCGTATCCAGACCCTGCTCCATTTTATCAATGAAGTCGGTGGCATAGGCCATGCGCGCCGCTTTCTCGATCTCTTCACGGCTGTAGCGCTCTTCACGAGCATAGGCAATGTTGTTGGCAATAGTGTCATTGAACAGGTGGACGTTCTGTGAGACCAGGGCAACCTGATCGCGCAGCGAGGCCAGGGTATATTCCCTCAGGTCGTGGCCATCCATCAGGATCTGCCCTTCCTGCACGTCGTAGAACCGCGTCAGCAGGTTGGCAATCGTCGATTTACCCGAACCAGAACGACCAACCAACGCCACCGTTTTACCTTCTGAAATGCTCAGATTGATATCACGCAGCGCTGGGATCTCGCGCCCAGGATAGGCGAAGGTCACATTACGGAATTCGATATCACCTTTGGCACGTTCAACCTGGCGGGTACCGGTATCCTTTTCCTGTTCCAAATCCAGGATCGAGAACAACGTCTGGCAAGCCGCCATCCCGCGCTGGAACTGGGCATTCACGTTGGTCAAGGATTTCAGTGGGCGCATCAAGGCAATCATGGCGGAGAACACTACGGTAATGGTACCGGCGGTCAGCGTATCCATCACGCTAGGGAAGCTTGCTGCAAACAGCACAAACGCCAATGCCAATGAGGCGATCAACTGAATAATAGGATCGGCAATAGAAGAAGCCGAAACCAACTTCATCCCCTGCTGACGCATGCGGTTACTGACGGTGTTGAAGCGCTCGGTTTCCACCTGTTGGCCACCAAAGATCAGCACTTCTTTATGCCCTTTCAGCATCTGTTCTGCACTGGTCGTCACCTGCCCCATGGTGTTTTGCATATTTTTACTGATATTGCGAAAACGTTTGGAGACCAGGCGGATTGCGAAGGAAACAATCGGTGCCAGCACGATCAGGATCAGTGAGAGCTGCCAGCTGTAATAAAACATCATGATGAACAGGCCGATGATCGAGGCCCCTTCACGCACCACGGTCACCAACGCGCTGGAAGAGGATGAAGCTACCTGTTCCGAGTCGTAGGTAATACGTGAAAGCAGAGTTCCTGTTGATTGCTGGTCAAAAAAGGCCACCGGCATTCGCATCATATGGCCGAACAGGCGGCGGCGCATCTGCATTACCACCATGCCAGACACCCAGGAAATACAGTAGCTGGAGACATAGCTGGTGATGCCACGCATCAGCATCAGGCCAATCACGACCAACGGCATCCAATGCAAGACTCGGCTATCGGCTTTACCAAAGTCGTCTAATAACGGTTTGAGCAGGGACAGCATCAACGTATCCCCCGCGGCGTTTAAAACCAGCGCAATGGCGGCGACCACCAACCCGGTTTTAAACGGTGTGATCATCGGCCAGAGGCGGCGGAACGTCTGCCAGGTGGACAGATCTTTATCATTCATCATGCAAATACCAGCATCGGAAGAAATAGCGGCCCATTCTACTCATTATCCCCCTCAACGCCAAACCGCTGATGATACCAACGTGGATTTAGTTGTTCGCGAAAGCCTTTAACTTGCCAATCATGACGATAAAAATACACGCTGAGCTGCCCTGAGCGGGCCGTATCACGCCAGGGAATGTGATTTTCCCGATAGCGTTTGACTATTTTTGCTGCCGGTAACCGCCAAGCGTTATAGCGGGATGCCGAGGCAAACGCCAGCTCGGGGGCAACGGCACGCAAAAATGGCGGCGTTGAAGATGTCTTGCTGCCGTGATGTGGCACCTGAAGGATAGTGCTGGGTAAATTCGCACGTTGTTTCAGCAATGCCTGCTCAGCTCGGCGTTCAATATCACCCGTCAGCAACAGGCTGAACTTGCCGTCATCGACACGCACTACGCAGGAATCATCGTTAGCGGCATAATCCACCCTTGCAGGAGGCCACAACACCTGAAAGTTTAGCTCTCGCCACACCCATCGCTGCCCTTGTACGCAAGGCAGGTGGCCAACGTTAACGATCGGCGTACGCACGCTGGCCTGTGGAAACGCCGCTTCGAGTACCGGCAAGCCGCCGATATGATCCAGATGGCTATGGCTGATCACGATTTGCTCCAGCGAGATCTGCCGCCAACGCAGGAATGGCAAAATGTTGCGCTCTGCCGCGCTGGAGGCTTGCCAGCGGTTGCCCGTATCAAAGATGACGGCCTTACCTTCTCGCTCGATCACCACCGCCAGGCCGTGCCCTACGTCGAGCATATCTACCCGCCAGCGATAATCTGGCGATCTTTCCCGCCCGAATAGGCAACCTAGCACCACAACGGCACAACCAACAGGAAAGTGATACCACCAGCGAAAACGCCAGCAAACCACGGCTAACCACCCAAGGGCGCTAAATTGCAGCAAGGCAGCCCCAACCTCTAGCCACCCTTGCTCGAGCCCGGGAAGCGGCCATAAGGCCCAACTGACGGTAAGATCGGCCAATTGCCAACACCAGTGGCTTACCGGCGGAATAAAAAACAGCATCAATGCCAACAATATCAACGGAACCGACAGCAGAGAAACGATCGGTACCGCCCAAAGGTTGGCGGGTAACGATGTCCAGCTCAAGCCATGAAACAGGCCAAATTGTAACGGCATCAGCAATAGCGTCATACCTAGTTGCATGTGTAGCCAACGCAGAGGTGCCCAACCCCAAGAAGTGCTGAAGCGCCTGGGCAACGGTGCCCATTCGAACCAAAAGATTAAGGCCGCAACCGCCAGGGCGGAGAGCCAGAAGCTGTCCGAAAGCACCGACATAGGATCGCACAGCAACAGCAGGCTGATACACCACAGCCAGATTTGCCAGGAAGTGCAGGAAACTCCTTTAAGGCGCAGCCAAAGCCACAGAGACAAGGCAATAAAGGCCCTCATTGCCGGAGGTTGCCCACCTGCCAACCACACATAGCACAGCGCCATCAACCAACTGACGACCAGCGGCAAACGGTAGCCGATGTAACGCGCGGGCAATAAAAACTGCACGCCACGCGCCAGCCCCCAGGCAAAGGCAGCGGCCAGGGAAATATGCAGGCCAGAAATGGCCATCAGGTGAGCCACGCCGGTTTTCATCAGTTGCCCACGCAGTTCATTACTCATCAGCGAGCGTTCGCCAAACGCCAGCGCCAGCAACACCGGGCGTTGCGTCAGTGGAATGAACGATTGATCCATTTGTTTGACGATCAGTTGGCGCCAGTTGCAGCCCTTATCCAGTGCCGTTGCAGAACGTACAAAGCCACGCAACGGTTGCCGATTAGCAATGGCCCAACGCTGCCCGTCAAAGCCTCCTTCATTCAGGCTGCTGTGTACCGGGCGGAAGCGAACCTTCATTGCCCAACGTTGCCCCGCACAGGGCTTTTCGCCACGCCAGTTTGCCGTAAAGGACAATGCAGGAACCAGCCATCGCCCGCCAACCTGCTCAATACGCAGTTGCACCTGTGGTGTTTCAGCCCCGTTCAGCCAAATGCTACGCACGGAAGCAATCACGGCTTTATCGCCGCTGGTCGTCAACGTTGCAACTTGCTGCATCAACAGGCTGGCACTGCCAGTGGCGTAGATAAAGCCCAGCAGGCAGCAGCATAGTGCCTGGCGCCATGGATTCGACTTATATCGCCAGAGCCACAAAGCCGCAACGGCTAGCCCCATCAATAAAGGCCACGATGGTAAGTGGGGCAAAAACAGTATCGGCAGCATCCCCATCACCAAAGCGATGGCGGCCCTATCCAGTGAGATCCTGATTTCCGCGCTCCTTGCCAAGTTTATCCTGCAACAAATGTGACTTCTCAGACGAATAACCGCCAGTTGCAGGTTGCTACTCAGGAAAGGAGGTCGTAAACAATCGGTTGGCTATTTGGCATTTGCAGGAAAGGTTGCGGAGCGGAGCGCAAATTTTGGCAGGTATGGGAGGGTTTTCAGGCGAAAAAAAACGGCACCCTAAGGCACCGTTTTATATTCTTTACAAGCAACAACACTATGGGTGGTCAGCGACTAGCCATAGATATTGGCACGGTCACGTAACTCTTTACCTGGCTTGAAGTGAGGGACGTACTTGCCGTCCAACTCAACTTTGTCACCCGTTTTAGGGTTACGGCCGACGCGCGGAGCACGGTAGTGAAGAGAAAAACTGCCGAATCCGCGGATCTCGATGCGCTCACCTTCGGCTAGCGTAGCTGCCATGTGTTCGAGCATCTCTTTCACTGCATCCTCAACGGCCTTCGCCGGAATATGAGATTGCTGGCCAGCAAGTCTTTCAATAAGTTCAGACTTGGTCATAGTTCCTCCAAGCTTTGCAGCTAAACTACCGTATCGGGGCGGTCAGAAACCGCCCCCCGTCATTACTCGCCTTTAGCCGCTTTGAAAGCTTCAGCCATAGCGTTAGAGAAGTTGCTTTCTTCCGGTTTGGTGTTGTTAACCGTAGCGATTGCATCTTTCTCGTCAGCTTCGTCCTTCGCACGGACGGACAGGCTTACAACGCGGTTCTTACGGTCAACGCCAGTGAATTTAGCTTCAACTTCGTCACCAACGTTCAGAACCAGAGTTGCGTCTTCAATACGGTCGCGAGAGGCTTCAGAAGCACGCAGGTAACCTTCTACGCCGCCTGCTAATTCAACTGTAGCACCTTTGGCGTCAACTGCAGTGACTTTACCAGTAACAATAGTACCTTTCTTGTTCATAGACAGGTAGTTATTGAACGGATCTTCAGCCAGTTGCTTCACGCCCAGGGAGATACGCTCGCGCTCTGCGTCAACTTGCAGAACCACAGCTGCGATTTCGTCGCCTTTCTTGTATTCACGAACTGCTTCTTCGCCTGCAACGTTCCAGGAGATGTCAGACAGGTGAACCAGGCCGTCGATGCCGCCGTCCAGGCCGATGAAGATACCGAAGTCAGTGATAGACTTGATTTTACCTTCAACGCGGTCGCCCTTGTTGTGGGTTTCTGCGAACTGCTGCCATGGGTTGTTTTTGCACTGCTTCAGGCCCAGGGAGATACGACGACGTTCTTCATCGATGTCCAGAACCATCACTTCCACTACATCGCCCACGTTAACAACTTTGGACGGATGGATGTTTTTGTTGGTCCAATCCATTTCAGAAACGTGTACCAGACCTTCAACGCCTTCTTCGATTTCCACGAAGCAGCCGTAATCAGTCAGGTTGGTAACACGACCAGTCAGCTTGGTGCCTTCTGGGTAACGTTTAGCGATAGCAACCCATGGATCTTCGCCCAGTTGCTTCAGGCCCAGAGATACACGAGTACGCTCGCGGTCGAACTTCAGCACCTTGACAGTGATTTCGTCGCCCACGTTGACAATTTCGCTTGGGTGCTTAACGCGTTTCCAAGCCATGTCAGTGATGTGCAGCAGGCCGTCAACGCCGCCCAGATCCACGAATGCACCGTAGTCAGTGAGGTTCTTAACGATACCTTTAACTTCCATGCCTTCCTGCAGGTTTTCCAGCAGTTGATCGCGCTCTGCGCTGTTTTCGGATTCGATTACTGCACGACGAGAAACAACAACGTTGTTGCGCTTCTGATCCAGCTTGATGACTTTGAACTCAAGCTCTTTGCCTTCCAGGTGCAGAGTGTCGCGAACTGGACGCACGTCAACCAGGGAACCTGGCAGGAACGCACGAATACCGTTCAGCTCTACAGTGAAGCCACCCTTAACTTTGCCGTTGATAACACCGACGACAGTTTCAGCTTCTTCGTAAGCTTTTTCCAGCGTGATCCAAGCTTCGTGACGCTTAGCTTTCTCACGGGACAGCAGAGTTTCACCGAAGCCATCTTCAACAGCGTCCAGCGCAACGTCAACTTCGTCACCAACCTGGATTTCCAGCTCGCCCTGGGCGTTTTTGAATTGCTCAGCCGGGATGGCAGATTCAGATTTCAGACCGGCGTCAACCAGTACGACATCTTTATCGATAGCAACAACAACACCACGAACGATGGAACCCGGACGGGTTTCGATTGTTTTCAGGGATTCTTCAAAGAGTTGAGCGAAAGATTCAGTCATGTTTAATCTTCAGGGTTCTATAGTTTAACGTCCATTTAGCGTCCCGCCGAATGGGGTTGTTTCACATACCTTGCCATTGGCTTCCTGCCGACAAGGTTTAGGTTACAGGGGTAAAATTTTACCCGATATATTCAGTTACTGCTATGCAGTACGATGACAAATATGACAAAAAGCTAAAAACGCCGCCGCGCTTATTGCTGCGGCAACGCCAAAACTTCATGTGCATATGCCAACGCCCGCTGGATCACTTCCTCGATCGACATGCTGGTAGAATCCAACACGAGGGCATCGAGAGCCGGTACCAGTGGCGCAATAGCCCGATTACGGTCACGGTCATCCCGTTCCTTTATCTCGGCTAAAAGACGTTCAAAGTTAACATTAAAGCCCTTTTCCTGCAACTGTAGCATGCGACGATGCGCACGCTCTTCGGAACTGGCGTCAAGGAAAATTTTAACCGGCGCATCCGGGAACACCACCGTGCCCATGTCACGGCCATCGGCGATCAGGCCCGGTGCCTCGCGAAAAGCGCGTTGGCGGCGCAGCAGCGCCTCACGAACTCGTGGGAATGCGGCCGTTTGCGAAGCCGTATTGCCAACGGTTTCGGTGCGGATCTCATTACTGACGTCCTCACCTTCCAAAATAACCTGCAGCTTGCCGTCCTGAGCAACAAAGCGGACGTCGAGATGGGCGGCCAAGGGGACTAACGCCTCTTCAGAGGTGATATCCACCTGATGGTGCAACGCTGCCAGGGCCAGTACGCGATAAATCGCGCCGGAATCCAGCAAACGCCAACCAAGGGATTCTGCCAGCGCCTTGCACAGCGTGCCTTTGCCTGCACCACTTGGTCCATCAACGGTTATCACCGGAACTGTAGCCGTCATTTCACTCTCCTTCAGGTAGGAACCTCACAGGAACACGCCCTGCTGTCTGCCCAAGTAGGAGCAGATTCGGGGGCGTATTATACGCGCCTGTGGAGTTTACTGTTACCGCGAACTGTCTGATTGCCGAAAAGATGGGCACTAATCGCAAAAAAGGCCTCAAACGAGGCCCATTGATAACGGATATAGAGAAGATTAGGCCAACTGGCTGATACGCGCCAACTGCTCAAAATAGTCCGGGAAGGTCTTGGCGGTACACTTCGGATCAAGAATGGTCACCGGCGTCTCGGACAGCGCCACCAGCGAGAAGCACATCGCCATACGGTGATCGTTGTAAGTGCCGATCTCGGCAAACTGCAGCTTGCTTGGCGGCACGACGTGGATGTAATCCTCACCTTCATCCACCTCGGCGCCAACTTTGCGTAGTTCTGTTGCCATCGCCGCCAGACGGTCGGTTTCTTTTACCCGCCAGTTGTAGATATTGCGGATGGTGGTCGGCCCGGCCGCGAACAGCGCGGTGGTGGCAATGGTCATCGCCGCATCTGGAATGTGGTTCATGTCCATATCGATGCCTTTGAGCTCACCGCGGCTGCACTCGATAAAGTCATCGCCCCAGGTGATGTGCGCGCCCATTTTTTCCAGCACGTCGGCAAATTTGGTATCGCCCTGCACGCTTTTCTTACCGATACCGGTAACACGCACTGTGCCGCCCTTAATCGCCGCAGCGGCCAGGAAATAGGATGCTGAAGAGGCATCGCCTTCTACCAGATAGTCGCCTGGTGAACGGTAAGTCTGCTGCCCACGGATATGGAACACGCGATAGTTGTCGTGCGTGACTTCCACGCCGAAAGTCCTCATCAGGTGCAGGGTAATATCGATATAAGGTTTGGAAACCAGCTCACCCAAAATATGGATAGCGGTGTCTTGGGCCGCCAACGGTGCCATCATCAGCAAGGCGGTCAGAAACTGGCTGGATACGCTGCCGTCAACGCTTACGTCGCCGCCGCGGAAACCGCCACGCAGGCGCACAGGTGGATAATCGGTTTGTTCAAGGTAATCGATTTGCGCCCCGCCCTGGCGTAAGGCATCCACCAGATGGCCGATCGGGCGCTCTTTCATGCGCGGTTCGCCGGTCAACACCACGTCGCCCTCTCCCAGACACAGTGCTGCCGCTAATGGACGCATTGCCGTACCGGCATTACCGAGGAACAGCTCCAGCGGCTGCGCGGCAACCAACGGGCCAGCATTACCCTCAACGGAACAGGTGGTGCGATCGTCGGAGAGCTGGTAACTCACTCCCAGCGCCTGCAAGGCATTCAACATATGACGCACGTCGTCGCTGTCCAGCAGGTTGGTCAGCCGGGTCGTTCCCCGCGCCAGTGCAGCCAGTAGCAAAGCCCGATTGGATACGCTCTTGGAGCCGGGTAAGTTGACGGTGCCATCGACCAAAGCAACCGGTTGTAACGTCAGGGAATCCACCATGTGAACAAAACTCTCCAGAATCTGATAAACGAAACGGCCCCGGGATAATGCCGGAGCCGCTTTAATGCAAAAGGACAACAGCGGTACGACCGCCCGTTCAATGCGGGCGGTGGCAATCAACCATGGCGGCGTTCAAAGTCGACCATAAAGTCGGTCAGGGTCTTCACGCCGGCCAGCGGCATCGCATTATAGATGGAAGCACGCATGCCGCCTACTACGCGGTGGCCCTTCAGCGCCTGCAGGCCAATGGCTTCTGCTTCGCTCAGGAACACTTTATCCAGCGCAGGATCGGCAAGCTGGAACGGCACGTTCATCCAGGAGCGGTTGGCAACGGCCACACGGCTACGGTAGAAGTCCGACTGATCGATAGTGCTATACAGCAACTCGGCCTTGGCCTGGTTACGCTTTTGCATTTCCACCAGGCCGCCCTGCTCTTTCAGCCATTTGAATACCAGGCCAGACAGATACCAGGCGAAAGTTGGCGGCGTGTTGAACATCGAGTCGTTTTCTGCCAACACGGTGTAATCCAGGATCGACGGGACTTCACGGCGTGCTTTACCCAGCAGGTCATCACGCACAATCACCAGCGTCAGGCCAGCGGGGCCAATGTTTTTCTGTGCGCCCGCATAGATAACGCCGAAACGGCTGACGTCCAACGGACGGGAAAGGATGGTCGAAGAGTAATCGCCAATCACCACTTTATCGCCAAAGTCTGGCGTTTCATCAATGGCCACACCGTCAATGGTTTCGTTCGGACAATAGTGGACGTATGCCGCGTTATCGCTCAGTTGCCACTCTTTCATCGGCTTGATGCCGCTTAAGCCGTCAACGGTGGTTTTGACGTCGATCACGTTGGGTTGGCAGTATTTTTCCGCTTCGGTGATCGCGCTGTGCGCCCAGTAGCCACCATCGATATAGTCGGCGGTGGTGTTATCACCCAACAGGTTCAGTGGCAACGCGGCAAATTGGGCACGGGCACCGCCGTGGCAGAACAGCACTTTATAGTTGGCGGGGACTTTCAGCAGATCGCGCAGATCCTGTTCGGCCTGTTCGGCGACGGCGATAAATTCTTTACTGCGATGGCTGATTTCCATCACCGACGTGCCAAGACCGTGCCAGTTGCACAGCTCTTGTTCCGCACGACGCAACACTTCAACCGGCAGCATCGCCGGGCCTGAGCTAAAATTATAAACCTGAGTCATTTCCCCTCACCACATTCACTGTGCGCCGTAAAAATCGGCTTTCGACATATGCCCGAAGTTAACGCTGATGTTAACCAACTCTATCGGTTTTATCACTCACGTAACCCGGCTGCAATGCTTATTGTTCCAAGGGTGAGAAACTGGCGAGGCCGCAAATAACAGGCTCTGCGGCCTCAGGGTTTATTTATGCCATAAAACGCTGTGACACTGGCGTATTCAGCGGGTTAACGCGGTTTTTTGTGCTGTATTCAGCTTACCCGGCTATGGGACAAGGCTGCGATCCATTTACGGTTACCACAGCGTGGGCAGTCGTGTTCGGGTGATGGCGTCAAGGTGGAGATCAGGCTACACATCCCGCAGGCATAGTCACCCTCCACATCAATCTCAACCACGCTTTTGACGCATTGTGCCGGTAACACTGGTAATCCTGGCCGTACCTGCTCATCCGGGTAGAAATACACCGATATGGTGCCGTTCACCTCAAGGATGGCCAATCTCACCTGCCCAAGGTGCTCAACACCGGCCTGACGGAGTTCCATAAAGAACTCATCATGGGTGATATTTTCCCGGCACAGGATATCCCAATCGAACAGCCCCTCACTGACCAGAATCAGCGGCTCGCCCTCCATCCAGGTCTGGAGTTTTTGAAAGCGATCCATCAACCAGGTGGAAAAACGGTACATCACCATCATACAAACGAAAACCATCAGCACCGGTAGCAAAGGAACATCGTGATAAAACGCGACGTCACCCGCGGCGGACCCCAGAGTCAGGATGATCAGCACTTCAAACAGCGACATTTGGCGTACGCCACGGCGCCCGGTCATTTTTAAGAAGATAAACACCAGCAGAAAAGTGAACAGGCAGCGTAGCGCCACCTCGGCCAGGAACTCTGGCGTGGTCTCGTCAAATGCCATTCTTTGGATATCAAATGCCTGCATGAAATCGTTCCTGCGAAAAGAGATTTCCTACAGCATAGTCGGAGCGGGGAAAATGGGGGCATTACGCCCCCACTTGAGTCAGGGATCAATACTGATTAAACATCGCCTGGATCTGTTTGGCGTCTTTGGTTTGAGTTAATGCCAGTTGCAGCAGAATTCTCGCTTTTTGTGGATTCAGCGTTCCGGCTGCCACAAAACCGAGTTTAGTATCATCCACTTCCGCATCTTCAGTAGTGGAGCCGGTAGGCACACGGGAGGAACGCACTACCGCTACGCCGTTATGGGCCGCCGTGGCCAGCGTATCAAACACGGTTTTATACAGGTTGCCATTACCCACCCCGGCGCTGACGATCCCTTGATAACCTTCGGCGATCAGCGCCTTGGCTGGCGCGTCGGACGCGTTAGCATAGTTATAGATAATACCAACCGTCGGCAGCGTACTCATCTGGTCGACGTTAAACGGCGTTTCGCTGGTGTGCTTGCGCTGTGGCGAACGTTGGTAGTCGATTTTGCCGTTGTGGATGTATCCCAACGGGCCAAAATTAGGTGACTGGAAAGTCTGTACGCCGGTGGTATTGGTTTTGGTCACGTCGCGGCCATCGAGCACCGTATCATTCATCACCACCAGCACGCCACGCTTGGCCGATTGAGGGTCAGCGGCTGTGACAACTGCGTTATACAAGTTAAATGGACCATCGGCACTCATGGCCGTTGCCGGGCGCATCGCCCCCACGATCACGACCGGCTTATCGCACTTGACGGTGAGATCCAGGAAATAAGCGGTCTCCTCCAGCGTGTCGGTACCGTGGGTGATCACGAAGCCATCGGTTTTGGCACAGTCCGCATTGATTTTCTTGACCAGTTTGAGCCAAACTTCGTCATTCATATCCTGCGAACCGATGTTGACCACCTGCTCGCCCTGCACGTTGGCAACCTTTTTCAACTCCGGCACCGCATCCACCAACGCCTCTACACCCAGTTTACCTGCGGTGTAGTTAGACTTGGTGGCCGAGTCGCCGCCACCAGCGATAGTCCCGCCGGTGGCCAGCAAGGTGATGTTAGGTAACGCCAGTGCCGAGCCGCATGCCCCGGCCAACAGTAGTGCCAACACGCTGAGTTTCACTGATTTCATTACGTTTCTCCATTATTGTTAACCCGCTGAATTATCGTCTTTATCCCTAGAAAAACTGTGACTTCTGATCGGCTTTAGGAATACGTGGAGCTTGAGAACAAAACCCCGTATCATTGCGCGTTTTTAGTACGCCACATAAGTGAAGACAATGACGCAAACTTTTATTCCTGGCAAAGACGCTGCGCTGGAAGACTCCATCGCCCGTTTTCAGCAGAAATTAACCGATCTGGGTTTCAATATCGAAGAAGCCTCCTGGCTGAATCCGGTGCCACACGTCTGGTCAGTGCATATCCGCGATCGCGATTGCCCGCTGTGCTTCACCAACGGTAAAGGTGCCAGCAAAAAGGCCGCGCTGGCTTCCGCGCTGGGCGAGTATTTCGAGCGCCTGTCGACCAACTATTTCTTCGCCGATTTCTATTTGGGCCAACAGATTGCCGAAGGCGATTTCGTTCACTATCCCAATGAGAAATGGTTCCCGATCCCGGCTGACAACTCACTGCCACAAGGCATCCTGGATGAGCGCACGCACGCTTTCTACGATCCGGAGCAGGAACTGACTGCCAGCGATCTGATCGATCTGCAGTCTGGCAATAGCGATCGTGGCATCTGCGCCCTGCCATTCACCCGCCAGTCAGATCAGCAGACCGTTTATATTCCGATGAACATCATCGGCAACCTGTACGTGTCCAACGGCATGTCCGCTGGCAATACCGCCAACGAAGCGCGGGTTCAGGGCCTCTCCGAGGTGTTCGAGCGCTATGTGAAAAACCGCATCATCGCCGAGTCCATCAGCCTGCCGGAAATCCCGAGCGAAGTGCTGAACCGCTATCCTGACGTGGTTGAGGCGATCGCCAAGCTGGAAGCCGAAGGTTTCCCGATCCTCTCTTATGATGCTTCGTTAGGCGGCAACTACCCGGTGATCTGCGTGGTGTTGTTCAACCCTGCCAACGGCACCTGCTTTGCCTCCTTTGGGGCTCACCCTGATTTCGGGGTCGCGCTGGAGCGTACGGTTACCGAGCTGTTGCAAGGCCGCGGCTTGAAAGATCTGGATGTGTTTACCGCCCCAACCTTCGACGACGAGGAAGTCGCCGAGCACGCCAACCTGGAAACTCACTTCATCGATTCCAGCGGTTTGATCTCCTGGGATCTGTTCAAACAGGATGCCGACTATCCTTTTGTCGACTGGAGTTTCAGCGGCAGCACGCAGGAAGAGTTCGCCACCCTGATGAGCATCTTTAATAAAGAAGATGCCGAAGTGTACATCGCCGATTACGAGCACCTGGACGTGTACGCCTGCCGTATCATCGTACCGGGGATGTCCGACATCTATCCGGCAGAGGATCTGCTGCTGGCAAACAACAGCATGGGCGCGCACCTGCGTGAAACCCTGCTGCAACTGCCGGGCAGCGAGTGGGAGCCGGAAGAGTACCTGGCTCTGATCCAGCAGTTGGATGATGAAGGGTTGGACGATTTCACCCGCGTACGTGAATTGCTGGGCATTGCCTCTGGTAAAGACAACGCCTGGTACACCCTGCGCGTTGGCGAACTGAAATCCATGCTGGCATTGGCCGGTGGCGATCTCGAGCAGGCACTGATCTGGGCCGAGTGGACGCAGGAGTTCAACGCCTCGCTGTTTACCCCAGAGCGCAGTAACTACTATCGTTGCCTGCAGACACTGCTGCTGTTGGCGTTGGAGCCAGAACGCGATCCTGCTCAATATCACACGGCCTTCGTGAAGATGTATGGTCAGGATGCGGTTGACGCTGCCTCTGCGGCCATGAGCGGTGAAGAGCGCTTCAACGGCCTGTTTGCCATCGACAGTGAATTGAAAGCCCTGCCGGCCCACCAAGCGCTGTTGGCGGCTTACGAAAAGCTGCAAACTGCCAAACGCCGTCACTGGGCGCAGGCATAAGCCTGATTGATACGCCGGTAGAACCTTACCGGCGTTACTCCCAAAGAAGCAGCCTTGACCCGATTGCCGATCAAAAAACAGGCAAACCCTGACGTTGCATGTTTTTATCAAAAGCGCACTTATCAGCCAACAGGATAATTAAATCGCCAATTGTTACGTCAGCGTGAAATATTAATTAACCATCAATTAATGCTTATTCATCTAAAAGCGACAATAAGTACAAAAATTTAACCCTTCCCAGTCCAAAACGGCGTTAACTTCAAAATTTTTTGTAAACATTAAAAAATATTTTTTACATTAAAATCAATAATATAACCCAATAAACCCTACTAAATTTGCGGTTTTAAGCCGTTTTACTTCCGCGCGTTATGATCCAAGTCAATTTTTACCCTATACTGCTTTGCTAGTATCTCAGTGTGTTGTAATAACCCTTAAGAGCGAGAGTTAGTGTGAGAGCTGACAACCCCTTCGATATGCTGTTACCTGCCGCGATGGCGAAAGTTGCCGAGGATGCGGGGGTGTATAAAGCCACCAAGCATCCGCTGACGACTTTTTATTTAGCGATCACCGCAGGTGTGTTCATTTCTATCGCCTTTGTTTTTTATATCACAGCGACCACCGGCACCGCCGCCATTCCTTTCGGCCTCGCCAAGCTGGTGGGTGGTATCTGCTTCTCCATGGGGTTAATGCTGGTCGTCGTCTGCGGGGCGGACCTGTTTACCTCCACCGTACTGACCGTGATTGCCAAAGCCAGCGGGCGTATTACCTGGGGGCAATTGGCTCTTAACTGGTTAAACGTCTATATTGGCAACCTGATTGGTGCCCTGTTCTTCGTTGCTCTGATCTGGTTCTCAGGCGAGTATATGGCGGCCAATGGCCTGTGGGGTTTGAACGTATTGCAAACCGCCGACCATAAACTGCACCACACCTTTATCGAAGCCGTCTGTCTGGGCATCCTGGCTAACCTGATGGTTTGCCTGGCCGTCTGGATGAGCTACTCCGGCCGCAGCCTGATGGACAAGATGTTCGCCATGATCCTGCCGGTAGCCATGTTCGTTGCCAGCGGCTTTGAGCACAGTATCGCCAACATGTTTATGATCCCTATGGGTATAGTGGTTAAGCACTTTGCCACGCCAGAGTTTTGGCAAGCCGTGGGGGCAGCACCCGAGCAATTCGCTCATCTGACCGTAAGCAACTTTATCATCGACAACCTGATCCCCGTCACCATCGGTAACATCATTGGCGGTGGTCTACTGGTTGGGTTGACTTACTGGGTAATTTATCTGCGTGGCGGCAAACAGAATCACTAATCTGTTGGCTGGCACGGCGCCGGGTTTACAAAGAAATCCACATTAGAAGGTAGGTGTATAATGACCGAACTTAACGAGAAGTTAGCGACCGCTTGGCAAGGTTTCAGCGAAGGTGACTGGCAGAAAGAAGTCAACGTACGTGACTTCATCCAGAAAAACTACACTCCTTACGAGGGTGATGAATCCTTCCTGGCTGGCGCAAGTCAAGCCACTACCACTCTGTGGGACAAGGTTATGGAAGGGATCAAACTGGAAAACCGCACCCATGCGCCAGTTGATTTCGATACCAACGTCGTCTCCACCGTGACTTCTCATGATGCGGGCTATATCAACAAAGATCTGGAGACCATCGTTGGTTTGCAGACTGATGCTCCTCTGAAGCGCGCGCTGATCCCATTCGGCGGCATCAAGATGGTTGAAGGTTCATGCAAGGTTTATGGCCGTGAACTGGATCCACAAGTGAAGAAAGTGTTCACCGAATACCGCAAAACCCACAACCAGGGCGTATTCGATGTTTACACCAAAGACATCCTGAACTGCCGTAAATCTGGCGTGTTGACCGGTCTGCCAGATGCGTATGGCCGTGGCCGTATCATCGGTGACTACCGTCGCGTTGCTTTGTACGGTATCGACTTCCTGATGGCCGACAAGCTGAACCAGTTCAAGTCTCTGCAGACTCGTCTGGAAAATGGCGAAGATCTGGAAATGACCATCCAGCTGCGCGAAGAAATTGCTGAACAGCACCGCGCCCTGGGGCAGATTAAAGAAATGGCCGCCAAATACGGCTACGACATTTCCGGCCCAGCCAGCACCGCTCAAGAAGCCGTGCAGTGGACCTACTTCGGCTACCTGGCCGCGGTGAAATCCCAGAACGGTGCAGCCATGTCCTTCGGCCGCGTATCTACCTTCCTGGACGTGTTCATTGAGCGCGATATCAAGGCCGGTAAACTGACCGAACTGCAGGCGCAGGAACTGATCGACCACCTGGTCATGAAACTGCGTATGGTTCGCTTCCTGCGTACTCCTGAATATGATGAGCTGTTCTCTGGTGACCCAATCTGGGCAACAGAATCCCTGGCCGGTATGGGTGTTGATGGTCGTACGCTGGTAACCAAAAACAGCTTCCGCTTCCTGAACACGCTGTACACCATGGGGCCATCTCCAGAGCCAAACATGACCATCCTGTGGTCTGAAAAACTGCCGTTGAACTTCAAAAAATACGCCGCGAAAGTGTCTATCGACACCTCCTCCGTACAGTATGAAAACGACGACCTGATGCGCCCAGACTTCAACAACGATGACTATGCCATCGCCTGTTGCGTCAGCCCGATGATTGTCGGTAAGCAAATGCAGTTCTTCGGTGCGCGTGCCAACCTGGCGAAAACCATGTTGTACGCAATCAACGGCGGCGTTGATGAAAAACTGAAAATGCAGGTTGGCCCGAAAGAAGCCCCAATGATGGACACCGTACTGGACTATGACAAAGTCATGGAACGTATGGACCACTTCATGGACTGGCTGGCCAAGCAGTATGTGACCTCGTTGAACATCATTCACTACATGCACGACAAGTACAGCTATGAAGCTGCGCTGATGGCTCTGCATGACCGTGATGTTTATCGCACCATGGCTTGTGGTATCGCGGGTCTGTCCGTAGCAGCCGACTCCCTGTCTGCCATCAAGTACGCCAAAGTATCCACCATCCGTGATGAAGACGGCCTGGCTGTCGACTTCAAAATCGAAGGTGAATACCCGCAGTTCGGTAACAACGATTCTCGCGTAGATGACATCGCTTGCGACCTGGTAGAACGTTTCATGAAGAAAATTCAGAAACTGCGTACCTACCGTAATGCGGTACCAACTCAGTCCGTGCTGACCATCACCTCTAACGTGGTTTATGGTAAGAAAACCGGTAACACCCCAGATGGCCGTCGTGCTGGCGCTCCATTTGGTCCAGGTGCCAACCCAATGCACGGCCGCGATCAGAAAGGTGCTGTAGCCTCTCTGACCTCCGTAGCCAAACTGCCGTTTGCCTATGCGAAAGATGGTATCTCTTACACCTTCTCCATCGTGCCTAACGCGTTGGGTAAAGATGACGACGTGCGTAAAGCCAACCTGGCGGGTCTGATGGATGGTTACTTCCACCACGAAGCGTCCATCGAAGGCGGTCAGCACCTGAACGTGAACGTGATGAACCGTGAAATGCTGCTGGACGCGATGGAAAATCCTGAGAAATATCCTCAGCTGACCATCCGCGTATCGGGTTACGCAGTGCGTTTCAACTCGTTGACTAAAGAACAGCAACAAGACGTGATTACTCGTACTTTCACCCAGTCGATCTAATCGCGGTTTCTCCGGGGCGGATCGCTCTGCCCCGCTGAACAAGTGTTACCAAGGCCGGATATTCCGGCCTTTTTACTAAGTCCCCCCTGACTCTGGTCTTGAGTCTGTTTTGCCAGGTATCTACGCTGCTGCTTAGCCTGTGATGGGTATATACTGCATGGATATCTGGCAAAACAGTGAACCGGTACGTAACCGGCCAACAGGAATCGTTTTACCTGGCGCCTTTTTTCGCCACATCGTTGATCCCTGCCTGGCGGTTACCAGCCTATTGTAGACTGCGTTTGACAGTCGATTTTGGAGAAACCCGCAATGTCCTTGAAAGGCCGCATCCACTCTTTCGAATCCTGTGGCACCGTTGATGGCCCTGGTATCCGCTTTATCGTGTTCTTCCAGGGTTGCCTGATGCGCTGCCTGTACTGCCATAACCGCGATACCTGGGACACCCACGGCGGCAAGGAGGTCACGGTTGAAGAGCTGATGACTGATACCGTGGCCTACCGTCACTTTATGAACGCTTCCGGCGGCGGCGTAACGGCGTCCGGCGGCGAAGCGATCCTGCAGGCCGAATTTGTTCGCGACTGGTTCCGCGCCTGTCACAAGGAAGGGATCAGCACCTGTCTGGACACCAACGGTTTTGTCCGCCGTTATGACCCGGTGATTGATGAGCTGCTGGATACCACCGATCTGGTGATGCTCGATCTGAAACAGATGAATGACGATATTCACCAGAACCTGGTGGGAGTTTCCAACCATCGTACGCTGGAGTTTGCTCGTTATCTGGCCAAACGTAATCAACGCACCTGGATCCGCTACGTGGTGGTGCCAGGCTGGTCTGATGATGATAAATCGACGCATCTGCTCGGTGAGTTCACCAAGGATATGACCAATATCGAGAAGATCGAGCTGTTGCCTTACCACGAACTGGGCAAGCACAAATGGATCGCGATGGGTGAAGAGTACAAGTTGGACGGCGTTCATCCGCCTAAGGCCGACACCATGGATCGCGTGAAGGGGATCCTGGAAAGCTACGGCCACAAAGTGATCTATTAAGCTCCCACCGATGCCCCTCACCCTAACCCTTATGTCTTGATCTTCTCCGCCTTAGCGGAGAAGATCCCCGACTGATCATCGGGAGATAGCCGGTGAGCTCCCCCTAACCCTAGTGCCTATGAGCCCGTGGGAGAGATTGTGCCCCGGCTGTCTATTTCCCTGTCGCCTTGTAGACCGAACGGTATCCTGTGCCTATGAGCACCTACATATAAGGATGGTCCGGCGATAAATTTCAGACATGGTTATGGAGTGCCATAATGCGTAGAACCCCTGTCGGCGTTGATATCGCTAAACACAAATTTGATGTCGCCGTACTGCTGGACAATCAGAAGTATAAAACCAAAAAGTTTGCCAATACCCCTTCTGGATGCCGCGAGTTCGCAGCCTGGTTGAGCCGCTTTGGCGACTGTCATGTCTGTATGGAAGCCACCGGGAGCTACAGCACGGAACTGGCCACTTATCTGGCAGACAACAACTACCACGTCAGTCTGATGAACCCGGCGTGTATCCATTCCTTCGGCAATACAGAACTGGCCCGGAACAAAACGGACAAAAGCGATGCAGCGATGATAGCCCGCTACTGCGCACTGCATCAGCCTGCCCCGTGGTTCCCAGCCCCGTTGAGCGAGCGCCAGTTGACCGCGTTGGTCAGGCATCTTAAGAACCTGGAAGAGATGCGTCAGATGGAAGAAAATCGCCTGGAGGTGGCCGAAGCAGTCATCGTCCCTTCACTCAATGAGCACATCGCCACGTTGGATGAACTGATACGAGAAACGAAAAAGAAAATCAGTCAGCACATCGATGATAACCCTGACCTGAAACGGGACAGCGAGTTGCTAAAAAGTATCCCTGGAGTGGGAGAGATGCTGAGCTCCAGCCTGCTGGCCTTCGCAGGAAACCTGCGTCGGTTCACCAGCAGCAAGGCCCTGGTAGCGTACGCAGGACTGAATCCACAGCGATGTGAGTCGGGGATGTTTAAAGGGAAAAGCCGGTTATCGAAAGTGGGGCACGGTGAGCTGCGAAGTGCGTTATACATGCCCGCGGTAGTGGCAGGCCAATACAATGTTGTGGTTAAAGACTTAACAGAAAGGCTGAAGTTGCGTGGGAAGTCGGGCAAACAAAGAGTGTGTGCGGCGATGCGAAAGTTGCTGCAACTGGCCTATGGTGTGGTGAAATCAGGAAAGACATTTAATGCGGAAATACCGCTTGCCGGATAGCCGACAAGACGGTATCTCTCCCACAGGGAGAGGGGACCGAACGTGCCACAGCTTAACTCATATACCTAACTTCAACACCGAGTCGCCCCTCTCTCTCATTTGGGGGATGGAAACGGGCCACAGACTGACTTCTGCACCTGACTGCAGCGCCGAATCAGCTCCCTCTCCCTGTGGGAGAGGGTTGGGGTGAGGGGTCAGGCCGCAGCCAACGGGGTGTGGTGATGGTCAGGTTTCTTGAGCAGCATCATCAAATAAACCAACGCCACCCCCGCAATCATCACAAACAGCAGCCGATCGGAGTAGCTCTGCATCAGCATCGACGTCATCGCGGGCCCTAGCAAGCTGCCGACGGTATAGCTCATCAACAATGTCTGGTTCATCGCCACCAACTGATGCGGCAGCACCTTTTCGCAGGCCCAGGACATCGCCACCGGGTATAAGGTAAAACCAGCACAGCCCAGAATAAACAGCGCCGGAGCCATCGCATAGTTACCCAGCATCGCGATGCTGGCAAGGATCACCACGAACACCTGAATGCGCAGCACCAACAGGCGGCCATAGCGATCGGCCAAACGCCCTATAGGCCACTGACCCACGATGCCGGAACTGACCAGCAGCGCCATCCAGTAACCCACGTTGGCATCACTCATCCCCTGATGGTTTAAATACAGCGGCATCAGGCCGTACAGCGAGCCCAGCACGATCCCCGAGATAATACAGCCGTTGATGCCCAACCGGGCGTCACGACGTTTAAACATCTGCCAGATTGAGGCCTGCTGTGGCTCGTCATCTTGGTTATTAACCCGCGCAAACAGCA
The DNA here is from genome assembly GCF_019968685.1 of Serratia sp. JSRIV006. NCBI lineage: Bacteria > Pseudomonadati > Pseudomonadota > Gammaproteobacteria > Enterobacterales > Yersiniaceae > Serratia > Serratia sp. JSRIV006. Next base: position 2,117,015 of record NZ_CP074137.1, on the reverse strand, counting down.
TCGGCAACATAGCGGCCATAACAACGGCGGTCACCCACGGCACCACATCCAGCAGCTCGGTTGAAACACTGCTTAGCAGCAACTGCCCCGCAACCGTACCGAGGTAGTAAACTATCATATACGCCGCCAACAGTTGGCCACGGTTACTCAAATTACCGCTGCGCAACAGCGCGCTTTCAACGATCACCCAAATCCAGGCACACCCTACCCCGGCAAAGAAGCGCCAGCCGATCCAGCTCCAGAAGTCCAGCGACAGCACCATACCCACGGTAGCGAAGGCAAAGACCAGACAGGCAAGATGATAGCTGCGGGTAAAGCCAATCCGCTTGATCAGTTTGCCCGCCACCAGCGTTCCCATCAGGTTCCCGGTAAAGTAAGACGAACTGACCACTCCCACTTGCCAGGTTGGCAATTGAGCATGGGTTAACCAGAGGGGAACCAAAGTGTTCAAAACGGCGATGGAAACCGTAAGCAGCAATAGGCCGCAGAGCAACATAAGCACTGGGCGAGAATATGCGGACATAGTGAAATTGAAACCGAACAGACAGAGTAGAGTGCGCGCATCATGCCACTGGCGATAAAAAAGTCAATCGGCGGTTAACGGGCGATCGCACAATATGTTTAACAACGGGTTAAAACTGGCTTTATAGCTGTTCCGGCAACGATTTTTCACCCGAAGCTGCCAGGGAAATATGCCCGTGAAAGCAGGATAGCTTGCAGAGCCCGCAGCCATTACACAGCGTATCGTCACACTGCAATTGGCGGGCACCGTTTTCAGAAAGCTGGAAGGATAAAGCCTGTTGCGGGCAGTTGATGGTACACATCCGGCAACTGTCCTGGCGCCCCAGGCAGCTATGGCTGATTTGCGGGCGCAGCAGCGTGTCGCAGGGCATTTTGTCACGCAGCGCCCCGGTTTGGCAGGCGGCGGTGCATTTGCGGCAGACATCACACTCGGTGAAATCGATGCTCAATACCGGCTTGCCTTGCTCGAGGTTCAATAAACCGTACGGGCAACTGCTCACGCAACCGCCACAGCCGTTGCACAACGCGCTGAACAACGCCTCCGGCAAAGCCTGAGGTGGACGAGCCACCGCAGGCAATGTCACAGAGGGCGTATCCTGTTCCGGCAAGGCTTTACTACGATCCAGCCAACCAGTCAGCAACCGGCGGCGGCTATTGCCTTGCGCAGATAACTGCTGGTCGTTGTTCATTAGAAATACAGCTCCAGGCTCGGCACCGGTGACGGGCACTCTTCCGCCCAGGCTGCCAGCGTGATTTGTGCCAACTGAGCCACACCTTGATAGAACGGATGTCCGGCATGTTGCTGCAGCAGCTCCAGATAACGCGGAGCCCACGGAAGAATGTGCAGCGCAATCAGCCCGGAAATCATTTTGTGCTGCTTCTCTTCGGCCAACCAGGCCGCCATCATCAGCAAAGTGCCAATATGGTCTTCCGGTTCATTCTGGTCGCGCTGGGCTTCGATACCGTTCACCCGCAGCCATTGGCGCAGGCGCAGCGTCGAATCACCAAACAGCACGCTCTCTCTATCCAGATAGACCGAGCCCCAAGGCGGAGCAACCAGCGTATGCGGGCCAACAAACAGGCGTTGATAAGCTTCTGACAGCGTCTCTGGCTGGTTTCCAGTCAAACCTTCCGCAATCAGGGCTGCTGCCTCTTGAGCGCCTTCATAAGGCCATTCGGTCAACCACTGCGGGTCGGCCAGGGAGTCCAGTAAAGGCTGGCACTCTTTGCTCTCCGGTGGGGCATACAATAAAACACCTAGCACACGGCCAGTCAGGGCAATTTTTTCAAGCATCATAACTTGGGGCTTCTCCAGGGGCGCAGCCAGGCCGCGCCCAGATTAACGTTAGCCAGCCACGGCCATGCCAACGGTCATATGCAGGCCGTAGAACACGCCACGGCCAATCAACTCTCCGGCAAAGACTAACACAAAGCCCAAGATCAACCCCATGACACTGGCGTTACCACGGCGCAACTGCGGGCAAATCCAGCAACCCAGGCCGAGAACCAGCAATACCAGCCGCCATACCATCAGTTGACCGTATTCCGGGATCAGCGCCGACGCCTGCTGTACCGAGCTGCTGATGGTCGCCAACTCACTGCCCTGCAACAGCGCCGAGCACAGGCTAAGCAGCAGCGCCAGCACGCTGATCATCATCAATTGACCACGACCAGCCACTTGCAGACCGGCGGCCCGCAGCAGCAACACGCCCAACAACGGCCCGCCGATAAACACCGACAGGAAGAAGTTCAGCGTGGTGTAACCGTTGTGCCAAGTCGGTACGGTATCAATCTGGTAGACACGCGTCATGGCGTAGACAAACAGCAGGCCTAGCACCATGGTAAGCACCAGCCAGGCTTTACCCAGCGCCGGCGGCATTTTTTTCAACACGGCCAGCAGCCAATAAAGGCCACCAACCGCAAAGAATATCGAACCGCTGGCGATTTCATTACTCAACGCCGACTCACCGATGCGATTGAGCGAGTTAAAGGCCCTGATCGGCGTCCCCAGGTGCATCACGGAGGCGATAAAGGCGATCCCCATCAGCAACCACAGGAAAAACATAGAACCGTGTACCGCCTTGCTCTGGCGATCGGTCAGATTACCGGCGATCAACGCCAGCCCCATTACGATGACGCCGCCCACCACAAACTGCCCTAATACGGTGAACACCATCAGCGGCCATTCATGCCATCCCGTTCCCATTTTAAACCTCCTTTGGATTAGCCAGATGGCCGGTAGTGTCACCACTCGGGCGGCTGTTGGCGTTAGGTTTCAGTACGATGCACGGTTTGGTGAAATGCGCGGCCGGTAACGGTGCCACTTGCGCCAGGGTGCCATGTTGTTTACGCAGTTCGTCGATCGGACCAAAGTCCAGGGCACGCAGCGGGCAGGACTCGACACAAATCGGCTTTTGGCCAACGGCGACGCGTTCGTAGCAGCCATCGCACTTGGTCATGTGGCCTTTCGCTTCGTTGTACTGCGGTGCGCCGTATGGGCAAGCCATATGGCAGTAGCGGCAACCGATACATATCTCTTCGTTCACCACCACAAAGCCGTCTTCCCGCTTGTGCATGGCGCCACTTGGGCACACTTTGGTACAGGCCGGGTCTTCGCAGTGGTTACAGGCGATCGACAGGTAATAGGCAAACACGTTCTGGTGCCAGCTATCGCCGTCCTGCTGCCAGTCGCCCCCGGCATACTCGTAGATGCGGCGGAAGCTGACGTCCGGGGTCAGGTTTTTATAGTCTTTGCAGGCCAGCTCGCAGGTTTTGCAGCCGGTGCAACGACTTGAATCAATGTAGAATCCATATTGCGTAGTCATCAGCTACTCCTTAAAGTTTGGCGACCTGGACCAGATTGGTGTGAGAAGGATTGCCCTTGGCCAGCGGCGACGGCCGCTGGGTGGTCAAGACGTTGATACTGCCAGCATGATCGATACGGCTACCATCTGGCGCATACCATGCTCCTTCGCCCATTGCTACCACGCCCGGCAACATGCGCGGCGTCACCTTGGCATTAATACGTACCTCACCCCGATCGTTGTAAATACGGATCAGGTCTCCGTTGGCTATGCCGCGGGATTGCGCATCAATCGGGTTGATCCACATCTCCTGGCGGCAAGCGGCCTTCAGCACGTCGACGTTGCCATAGGTAGAGTGGGTTCTGGCCTTGTAGTGGAAACCGGTCATCTGCAATGGATACTTGCCGCTTAACGGATCGTCGAGGCTTTCGAAACCGGCCGCATACACTGGCAGCGGATCGATAACGTCGTCCTTGGATAATTCCCAAGTCGCTGCCAGCTCTGCCAATTGGGCAGAATAGATCTCGATCTTGCCTGAAGGCGTTTTCAGTGGATTAGCTTGCGGATCGGCCCGGAATGCTTTGTAAGCCACATGGTGACCATCGGGATCGCGCTGCTTGAAGATCCCTTGCTTGAGGAACTGTTCAAACTCCGGTAGCGCCGGAATGGCTTCGCGGGATTGCTGATAAAGGTGACGCAGCCACTCTTCCTGAGTCCGCCCCTCGGTGAAGGCCTGCTCAACCCCCATACGCCGGGCGATCTCGCTGGTCATTTCATAAATGTTCTTACATTCAAACTGCGGCTTGATCGCCTGATCGGCGAAGATGACGTAGCCCATATTGCCGCTTGAGGCATCCAGGCAAAAGTCCATCTGCTCAGAGGCGGTGCAATCTGGCAGCACCAGATCGGCATATTTCGCCGACGAGGTCATGTGGTTATCGATTACCACGATCATCTCGCACTTCTTCTCGTCTTGCAGAATGTCATGGGTACGGTTGATTTCTGAGTGCTGGTTGATCAGACAGTTACTGGCATAGTTCCAGATAAACTTGATCGGCACGTCCAGCTTGTCCTTGCCCTGCACGCCGTCACGCTTGGCGGTCATTTCCGGCCCGCGCAGAATGGCATCGGTCCACATAAACATGGAGATGCTGGTTTTAACCGGATTCTCCAAGGTCGGCATCCGAACAAACGGCAGGCCGTAGGAGCCTTCGCGCGCCCCCGTGTTACCGCCATGGATCCCGACGTTACCGGTGAGGATCGGCAACATGGCGATGGCGCGTGAGGTCAATTCACCGTTGGCATGGCGTTGCGGCCCCCAACCTTGGGAAATGAACGCCGGTTTGGTACTGCCAATTTCGCGCGCCAGTTTGACGATGCGATCGGCCGGGATACCGGTAATTTTTGAGGCCCAGACAGGCGTTTTCTCAATGCCGTCTTCACCTTGGCCCAGGATATAGGCCTTATAGTGCCCATTAGCTGGAGCCCCCGCAGGTAAGGTTTTTTCGTCGTAACCCACGCAGTATTTATCCAGGAACGGCTGATCGACCAAGTTCTCGCTGATTAACACATGCGCCAACCCGGCAACCAGTGCCGCATCGGTGCCAGGGCGAATAGGGATCCACTCGTCTTCCCTACCGGCAGCGGTATCGGTGTAGCGCGGATCGATCACAATCATGCGCGCATTCGAACGCTCACGCGCCTGCTCCAGCAGGTAGGTGACCCCACCGCCGCTCATGCGGGTTTCGCCTGGGTTATTGCCGAACAGCACCACCAGCTTGCTGTTTTCGATGTCCGTCGGGCTGTTACCGTCCGCCCAACCGCCATAGGTATAATTCAGCCCCATGGCGATCTGCGCGGTGCTGTAGTCACCATAGTGGTTCAGATAGCCGCCGCAACAGTTCATCAGACGCGCGATCAACGTAGAGCCCGGTGGCCAAGAGCGGGTTATTGTGCCCCCCAAGGTGCCGGTGCCGTAGTTCAAATAGATGGCTTCATTGCCATAGTCTTTGATGATGCGCTTCATGTTGTCAGCGATCAGCGTGTAGGCTTCATCCCAGCTTATCTGCTTGAATTTTCCTTCGCCCCGCTTGCCCACGCGGAGCATGGGGTACTTCAGGCGGTCCGGGTTATACACGCGGCGGCGCATTGAGCGCCCACGCAGGCAGGCACGAACCTGATGCAACTCTTGGTACTCATCGTTGCCAGTATTATCAGTTTCGACATATTTGATCATACCGTCGACCACATGCATCCGCAGGGGACAACGGCTACCGCAGTTTACCGTACAAGCACTCCACACCACTTTTTCTTCGGGTTTGGCAAGGGCGGATGTCGGAGAGGTTTCAGCGTTGGCACGACGGCTGAAAGGCAGGGAAACGCCACCAACGGCAAGGGCAAGCCCGCCAATGGCACTATTTTTGACCAGCTTTCGTCTGGAACACTGAAAGCCGGTTAGAGGTTTTTTGGGGGACTCGCTCATAATATTTCGCTCTGGGTTGCTTCAATCAGCCAGGGGTATGGCTACAGGAAAATCTGCAATCAACTACGCAGATCGGTTTTAAAATGGCAGGTAATGGTTTTTTTATTTTGACCTGCTCTAGGTGGAACTATCCTCCTAAATAGGTAGTTCCACCTTGTTCACAATCAATAAATAGTTGATATCACTGCCATTGTTGATAATGATTATTATTTCATACCTTTTCGATCTCGATCAGATTGGTATGCTGCGGGTTACCTTTCGCCAGCGGCGATGGCCGGTGGGTGGTGAGCGTATTCATGCAGGCACCGTGGTCGATACGATCGCCGTTCATGTTGGCCTGATGCCAGGCTCCTTGCCCCATAGCTACCACGCCTGGCATGATGCGCGGTGTCACCTTGGCGGCCACGCGAACTTCGCCACGGCCATTGAATACCCGCACCGTTTCGCCGCTGGCAATGCCGCGCTGGCTGGCATCCAACGGGTTGATCCAGACTTCCTGCGGGCAAGCCGCCTGCAGCACATCGATATTGCCGTAGCTGGAGTGGGTCCGGGCCTTATAGTGGAAACCGAACATTTGCAGCGGGTAGGTGTTACGCAACGGGTCATCCCAACCTTCAAAGGTTGAGGCGTATACCGGCAGCGGGCTGATGGTCTCGTCCTTCTCCAGCTCCCAACTGTTGGCGATCTCTGCCAACTTGGCAGAATAGATCTCGATCTTGCCTGAAGGCGTTTTCAACGGGTTAGCTACGGGATCGTCACGGAATTTTTTATAGGCCACAAAGTGCCCATTCGGGTCTTTACGCTTGTAAATCCCCATGCTGCGCAAGGCTTCATAGGAAGGTAGCTGCGGGTCCTTCGCCAGCATTTTGGCGTACAGGTATTGCAGCCACTGCTCCTGGGTGCGCCCTTCGGTAAATTTTTGGTGTACCTCAGGCCCAAGGCGACGCGCCACCTCGCTCATCACTTCATAGATAGGTTTACGCTCAAACTTGGCAGAAGTGGCCGGCTGGATAAAAATCAGGTAGCCCATATTGCCGGCATAATCGTTCGGGATGATGTCCTCCTGCTCGACCGTCATCAGATCCGGCAGCAGAATATCGGCGTATTTCGCCGAAGAGGTCATAAAGTTTTCCAGCACCACGATCATTTCACACTGGGAGTCATCCTGCAGAATGTCGTGGGTTTTGTTGATATCGGAGTGCTGGTTGGTAATGGTGTTACCGGCATAGTTCCAGATGAACTTGATCGGCACGTCCAACTTGTCTTTGCCGCGTACCCCATCACGTTTGGCGGTCATTTCCGGGCCACGGGCGATGGCATCGGTCCAACTGAAGCAGGAAATCTGCGTTTTTACCGGATTTTCCAGCACCGGCATCCGCTCTATGGTGATGGTATAGGTTGATTCACGCGCACCGCTGTTACCGCCGTTAATCCCTACGTTGCCGGTCAGGATAGGTAGCATGGCAATGGCCCGCGAGGTGAGCTCACCATTTGCCTGGCGCTGTGGCCCCCAACCTTGAGAGATATAGGCCGGTTTGGCACTGCCAATCTCACGTGCCAGCTTGATGATGCGCTCGGCCGGAATGCCGGTGATTTGCGATGCCCACTGGGGAGTTTTCTCAACACCGTCCTCGCCCTGCCCCAGAATATAGGCCTTGTAATGACCGTTGGCAGGTGCACCGGCGGGTAAGGTTTTTTCATCGTAACCCACGCAGTAATTATCCAGGAACGGTTGGTCGACCAAATCCTCGCTGATCAACACATGCGCCAATCCGGCGACCAGTGCGGCATCTGTACCAGGCCGGATCGGGATCCACTCATCTTCTCGCCCAGCAGCCGTATCCGTATAACGCGGATCGATGACGATCATGCGCGCGTTTGAACGTTCCCGTGCCTGCTCCAGAAAGTAGGTGATACCACCGCCACTCATGCGGGTTTCCGCCGGATTGTTGCCGAACAGCACCACCAGCTTACTGTTTTCGATATCAGAGGTGCTGTTACCTTCATTGCTGCCGTAGGTATAAGGCATGGCGCAGGCGATCTGGGCGGTACTGTAGGTGCCATAGTGGCTGAGAAAACCGCCGTAACAGTTCATCAGGCGGGCGACTAGCGAGGCATAGGGTGAAGAACGGGTAATATTGCCGCCGACAATGCCGGAGGTGTAGTTGATGTAAACCGCTTCATTGCCGTATTTGGTGACGATACGTTGCAGGTTGGCGGCAATTTCGCTGTAAGCCTCTTCCCAACTGATGCGTTTGAATTTGCCTTCGCCACGTTTGCCGACGCGTTTCATCGGGTAATTCAGTCGTTCCGGATGGTTCATGCGCCGCCGCATGGAGCGGCCACGCAGACAGGCACGCACCTGGTGGTTGCCGTAAACATCGTCGCCCGTGTTGTCGGTTTCCACCCAGTAAACTTCATCATCGCGCACGTGCAGCCGCAAGGCGCATCGACTGCCACAGTTAACCGAGCAAGCTCCCCACACCACTTTATCCTGCGGCACGGGTTGTACCGCGGTGCCGACCGTTTCTGCCACGGCATGACGGCTAAAAGGCAACGAAAAACCGCCAGCAGCCAGGGTCAAACCCGCTACCGTGCCGGATTTCATTAGCGTACGGCGGCTGATACCGTTGGATGATGTTGCAGATTTTTGCTTCGACATAGCTCACTCCAGGTCTTGCCCGAACAACGGGAAAAGTCATGCCTTGGTCGGCAGAGACAGGAGGAAGCTGAATTAGTGCTGGGTGGTTTGATGTGGAAAAATAATCCCCCTCCATAGGTAAGGATATTACTCATAAGGAGGTAAGAAACTTTGTCTGCTATCAATAAATGGTGCTTTCATTCGTAAATAAAAAACATTCATACAAAAAAAGCGCCCGTAGGCGCTTTCGATACACTATTTCGTTACCACCGTGAGGTGGGTTAACCGATATATTCCAGGCCGCCCATGTAAGGGCGCAATGCTTCTGGCACCTGAATACGGCCATCTGCCTGCTGGTAGTTTTCCAGCACGGCAACCAGAGTACGGCCTACGGCCAAACCAGAGCCGTTCAGCGTGTGCACCAGGCGTGGCTTCTTCTCGGTCTTGCTGCGGCAACGAGCCTGCATACGACGAGCCTGGAAATCTCCCATATTGGAGCAGGAAGAGATCTCGCGATAGGTGTTCTGCGCAGGCAGCCACACTTCCAGATCGTAGGTTTTACAGGAACCAAAACCGATATCACCGGTGCACAGCAGCACTTTACGATATGGCAGGTTCAGCAGCTGCAGCACTTTCTCCGCATGGCCGGTCAACTCTTCCAGCGCATTCATCGAGTCTTCTGGGCGCACGATCTGGACCATTTCGACCTTGTCGAACTGGTGCATACGGATCAGGCCACGGGTGTCACGCCCGTAAGAACCGGCTTCTGAACGGAAGCATGGTGTATGCGCGGTCATCTTCAGTGGCAGATCTTCTTCATCGAGGATCTCGTCACGCACCAGGTTGGTGACTGGCACTTCCGCAGTTGGGATCAGCGCATAGTTGCTGCTTTCAGATTCTTCTTCCAGCGGTTTGGTATGGAACAGATCTTCACCAAACTTCGGTAACTGGCCAGTCCCGTACAGCGTGGCATGGTTCACCAGATAGGGCACGTAGGTTTCCAGATAGCCGTGTTGTTGCGTGTGCAGATCCAGCATGAACTGGGCCAACGCACGGTGCATACGAGCCATTTGACCTTTCATTACCACAAAGCGCGCACCGGTCAGTTTCACCGCCGCGGCAAAGTCCAGCCCACCGGCCATTTCGCCCAGCTCAACGTGATCGCGTACCGGGAAATCGTACTGACGCGGTTCGCCCCAGCGGCAGATTTCCAGGTTTTCGCTATCGTCTTTGCCATCCGGCACCGCATCGTCCGGCACGTTCGGCATCACCAACGCGTAATCACGGATCTCGTTCTGCAGCTTATCCAGTGCGGCCTTGGCAGCATCCAGCTTGTCACCCAGTTCGTTCACTTCGCGACGCAGTGGCTCGATATCTTCACCGCGCGCTTTGGCCGCGCCGATGGATTTCGATCGGGAGTTACGTTCTGCCTGCAGTGTTTCAGTTTCTACCTGCAGAACCTTACGGCGCTCTTCTTGCGAACGCAGCAGATCCAGATCGAGTTTAAAGCCTCTGCGAGCCAGTTTTACGGCGACTGCGTCTAGCTCATTACGCAGCAGATTGGGATCGAGCATGCTAATCCTGTGCTTGTTGTTATTGAAAGAGAAATTGTGTTTTATGCCGCAACGGTATAGCCGCATAAAAGAAGTGTGATACCCGCTAACCTTACCGCAACGGCAACGCTAGCGGTAGCGTTTTGTCTGGCTATTTTGATCCTGCTCAGCCAGCCATGCCAACTTTTCACCGATTTTGCCTTCCAGCCCGCGCGAGGTTGGATGATAGTAGCGCGTGGTGGCCATTTCCGCCGGGAAATAGCTCTCTCCGGCCGCGTAGGCGTTGGGTTCGTCATGGGCATAGCGGTATTCTGCGCCCAGACCCATTTCTTTCATCAGCTTGGTCGGTGCGTTACGCAGATGCTCCGGCACGTCATAGTCCGCCATCTCTTTGGCATCACGCATGGCGGCTTTAAAAGCGGTATAGACGGCGTTGCTTTTTGGCGCACAGGCCAGATAAACGATCGCCTGTGCGATGGCGCGTTCCCCTTCCGCAGGGCCAACGCGGGTGAAGCAATCCCAGGCGGCAATGGCCACCTGCATTCCGCGTGGATCGGCGTTGCCAACGTCTTCAGAGGCAATGGCCAACAGGCGGCGCGCCACATATAGAGGATCGCCACCAGCAGTAATAATACGTGCATACCAGTACAAGGCGGCATCCGGTGCCGAGCCACGCACGGATTTATGCAGCGCTGAAATCAGATCGTAATAGCGATCGCCTTTGTTATCGAAGCGTGCGCTGCGTTCACCGGAGACCTCTTTGAGCAGTTCCGGGGTTAATACCCGCATGCCTTTGCCGTCGATTTCCGCCATATCGGCCATCATCTCCAGGCTGTTCAAGGCGCGGCGGGCATCGCCACCCACCAGTTCCGACAGCATGCGCTTGGTTTCCGGCGGCAGCTCGATGTTTTGATCGCCAAAACCTCGTGCCTTGTCTTCCATGGCCTGATCCAGCACTTGGCCGATGTCGTCCGCCGTCAGCGCTTTGAGCAGATAGACCCGCGCGCGGGACAGCAACGCCGAGTTCAGCTCAAAGGAGGGGTTTTCCGTGGTGGCGCCGATGAAGGTAATGGTGCCGTCTTCGATATGTGGCAGGAAGGCATCCTGCTGGCTTTTATTGAAGCGGTGGACTTCGTCAACAAACAGGATGGTGCGGCGGCCTGCATCGCGGTTTTGCCGGGCGCGCTCGATAGCTTCGCGGATCTCCTTGATGCCGGAGGTTACCGCTGAGATGCGCTCAACATCGGCCCGGCCATAGCGGCCAATCAACTCTGCCAGCGTCGTTTTCCCGGTTCCCGGCGGCCCCCACAGGATCATAGAGTGCAACTGCCCAGCCTCGATGGCGCGTGGCAACGGCTTGCCCGGGGCCAGCAAATGCTGCTGGCCAATGTATTGTGCCAACGTGGTTGGCCGCATACGCGCGGCCAGTGGCTGGAACTCATTGTGGGAAAAATCGAGTGACATGTTGCTCACGTAGACCTCACTGGCGCTGGTCGTCCAGCGTCACCCCCTTCGGTGGGGTAAATTTGAATTTGGCAGCATCAACGCTGCTGCTCTGCTGGCTCTTCAACTGATAAGCGCTGCGCTGGCCATCTTGCTCAACCGCAGCAAAGCTCTTGATGGTGCCGCTATTGGTCACGGTGATGGCAAACTGCTTCAGATTACCGCTGCTGGCCTTTGGCGTCAGTTCGAAATCATCGCCCTTCTGCTTCACGTTGTATTTTTTCCAGTCGTTAGCATCGTTACGGGTGATCAGCATAAAGGGCGTATTGCCAGTGGCGTTCTTCAGCCAGGTGGCCGTCACCTGCTCGACGAACGGGTTGTAGAACCACAGGGTCTCGCCGTCCGAAACCAGCACGCTCTCATCCGGCGAGGTCATGTGCCAGTTAAACAGATTGGGGCGTTTTACCCATAATTCGCCTTCCCCTTGCTGCACAGCAGCGCCGTCACTACTGGTGACAGATTGGGAGAAGCTGGCATGGAAACTGTTTACTTTCGCCAGACGACTTTGCAAATCTTGCGCAGCATCCGCCAACACGGAAGTAGACGCGAATCCCGAAAGCAGACAACAGGCCATCAACAGTTTTTTCATTATTTCAGCTACCTTATGAAATGCGTTTACCGCAAGCTGGGTCAATATAACCCTGAACACCTCCACTCTACCCGAAGCGCTCGGCCGACAGCCAGAGCACGATTCCGATAAAGCAGGGGTTTACGCTTCTTTGCACAAGGGCCGCAAAGCGGCCCTTTTATGATGGTTACAGCGCCTGATGGCAATCAATCATGCCGTGGCGGGGCAAGCACCTCACGGTTACCGTTATGCCCCTGCTCGCTGACAATGCCCTGCGCTTCCATCTGTTCAATGATACGCGCGGCGCGGTTGTAGCCGATGCGGAACTGACGCTGTACACCGGAAATCGAGGCGCGGCGTTTATCCACCACAAACTCGACCGCCTGATCGAACAGCGGATCCAGCTCTTCGTCACCGTCCAGACCACCGCCTGCGCCACCCTCACCGTCTTCACCGGCGCTGAGAATACCCTCTTTATACTGCGGCCGCTCACGCGCTTTCCAGTCTTTGACCACGGCATGAACTTCCTGATCGCGGACAAACGCCCCGTGCACACGCACCGGTATTGAAGAGTTCGGTGCCAGATACAGCATGTCACCCATCCCCAGCAAGGATTCCGCTCCGCCCTGATCGAGAATGGTGCGGGAGTCGATCTTGCTCGATACGGTAAAGGCGATACGCGTCGGGATGTTGGCCTTGATCAAACCGGTGATCACATCCACCGAAGGACGCTGGGTTGCCAGCACCAGGTGGATCCCCGCAGCACGCGCTTTCTGTGCCAGACGAGCGATCAGCTCTTCAACCTTTTTGCCCACCGTCATGATCAGATCGGCAAATTCATCCACCATCACCACGATGTACGGCTCTTTTTCCAACACCGGCGGCGTGATATCCATGCTGTCGCTTGGCTTCCAGAACGGATCCGGGATTGGCCGCCCCATCGCCTCGGCCTGATCGACCCGCTCGTTGTAGCCTGCCAGGTTACGAACCCCCAGGGCAGACATCAGCTTATAGCGGCGCTCCATCTCGGCCACGCACCAACGCAATGCATTGGCGGCGTCTTTCATGTCGGTAACCACATCGGTCAGCAGGTGTGGGATGCCTTCGTAGACCGACAGTTCCAGCATTTTCGGGTCGATCATGATAAAGCGCACTTCTTTCGGCGTGGCCTTATACAGGATACTGAGGATCATGGCGTTGACCCCAACCGACTTACCGGAACCGGTGGTACCGGCCACCAGCAGATGCGGCATTTTACCCAGATCGGCGACCACTGGCTGACCCGCGATATCTTTACCCAATACGATCGCCAGAGGCGATGGGTTGTCGCGGAAGGCTGGGCAATCCAGCACTTCGCGCAGATACACGGTTTGCCGTTTGACGTTCGGCAGTTCCAGGCCGACGTATGGCTTACCCGGGATCACTTCCACCACACGCACGGCGGAAGTTGACAATGAGCGGGCCAGATCGCGCGACAGGTTGGAGATACGCGCGGCCTTGACGCCAGGAGCCAAATCCAGTTCGAAGCGGGTAATGACCGGGCCAGGCAGAATATCGACCACGTCGGCCTTGACGCGGTAATCCGCCAGGCTGGCTTCCACCAGCCGCGCTTTCTGTTCCAGCGCAAAGGTATCGACCGGTTCGACCTCTTTCGGGGCCTCGGTCAACAGATCCAGCGTTGGCAGTGGCGTAGTCGGTTTCTGCAGCGGCATATCATTACGCATCAGGAATGGATGGATCAGGCTGTCCATCGCTGGTGCTGGCGGTTGCTGCTGAACGGGTGGCTGATAAGTCTGTTGCGGCTGGTAACCAGGCGCAGGGTTAGTTTGCGGACGCGGCGCCTGATAAGCGGGCACCTCAGGCTCAAACTGCCCGAACGGCACATCGTCTTCCAACTCGCTTTCCAGCTCGATGCTATCTTCAAGCTGTGGCGACAAGGTAAACAGCGGCTCGGTTGGGCCGTCATCCACCAGATCCGCCATCGGTGAGAAACTGTAGGCCTGGCGGGTATCCACCGGGCGAGTTACCGGAGCCGGTTCTGGTTGAGGCTGCGGTTCTTCTACGCCATAGCGAGCCTGTTGCTGCGCGGCAAATGCCTGACCGAGTTCGGCCTCACGCTGCGCATCTTCGTCATCTTGTTGTTCTTGCGAATACTCTTCGCCATAGCGCTGGCTTTGCTGTTCGGCAAAGGCTTGACGCAATGCAGCTTCTTGCAGGACTTCATCTTCTTCCTGCGGGTTGCTGAACGGTTCTGGCTGAGGTTCATCCCCACGGTTGCGCTGCTCCTGCTCCGCGATCCGCTGCGAAGGCAGCTTGATGCCGTAGGAGGCCAGCTCACGCCGGGTTGGAATACGCACCGGATTTGGCCGTGGCAGTTCCGGGCCGATGCCCTGCTTGATCTGCGAGCTCGCATCACTGGTGGCTGTAAACGCAGGCATGAAGGTGTTGTTCACCGCGCCAGCGGTTGCTGTGGCTGCGGCAACCGCCGCTGGCTTCACTACCTCTCTGGCGCTGAAACCCGTTGAGCCAATAACATCGTCGCTATCCCGCTGAGCCGCAGAGAAATCAAACGGTGACGGCTCTGGTTTTGGCGTAACGGGGGTCTGCCAGTCACCCAGGCGCGGCTCATGTTCCTCACGATAAGGCTCAGTTACGCGCGTCGTTCTCGGTGCCGGTGTCTCTTCAGGCAGTTCAAACGAATACAGCGGCGGCGTGTCTTGTGGCTGCGCAGGGGTTAATGGATGCTGATTGATGGAAGCAGGCGCTGTCGGGGCAACGGTGACCGGAGCCTGAACGGCCGCTTTCGGCATTACCGGGATATCAGTAACGACCGGCGCTGGCTCGGCAAGCGGGAGGTCATCATCGCTGGCACGCAACCCACTTAATAAAGGATCTGCGGCATCTTGCGCTGCTTCTTCGGCGGTTTCGGTCACGGAAGAGGCAGAGAACAACGCGTCGTCCTCATCTACTGCCATAGCAGCAGGTGCCACAGGTTGGCCGCTTTCTTCGCGATCGTCGAACACGACATCGTCATCGTCGTGATAGCGGTCTTCACGGCGTGAACGGTTAGTCATAAAGGTAGCGGCGCCCAGCACGACACCACCAATTTTTTCCGCAATCACCAGCCATGACCAACCGGTGAACAGCGTCAGCCCCACTGCCCAAATGCCGAGCAGCGCCAAAGTGGCGCCAATGCCGTTAAACCACGGCAACATGGCATTGCTTAGCAGGCTGCCAATCACCCCGCCGGAAGCGAAGTAATAGAGATCGTCAACGTTCAACGCCGCCAGGCCACACGAGGTGAGCACCAGCGCCAATGTGCCGATCAAACGTAACGAGAGCCCAAAGAAATCGACGTAATCGCCGTTATCGCGCCGACGGTAACCAGACAGGCACAACACCAGCATAATCGGTGGGATCGCATAGGCAAGGACCCCAAAGGTGAAGAACAACGTGTCGGCCAACCATGCGCCTACCCCGCCGCCCAGATTGTGGATAGGCTCATGCCAGGCAGTTTGCGACCAACTAGGATCGGAAGGATTGAAACTGACCAATGCAGCCATAAGGTAAACGGCAAAAATTGCCACCACGATCAACACAGCCTCGAGCAAACGTCGCCCACTGCTGAGTTTTTTCAGGGTAACTTCTTTATCTTCTGTGTATTCCTGGCTCAAGAAAGGCACTCCAGGTTCCTGTTGACGGATAGAGTAACGGCGCCGAGAAGTTTCCCCGGCGCCAAAACTGTATGAATAAACAGGAGTGTAACGAATTTAATCAGGTTTTGCACCTGCACCTTACCGTGTTTTGATAACCAGACGGTTACTCTGTTTGACTTCTTCCATCACGACGTAAGTACGGGTGTCATTCACCCCCGGTAAACGCAACAGAGTTTCGCCCAACAGCTTACGATAAGCTGACATATCTGGTACACGGGTTTTCAACAGATAGTCGAAATCACCGGAAACCAGATGACACTCCTGAATTTCTTCAAGTTTTTGTACCGCAGAGTTGAATTGCTCAAACACATCCGGCGCACCACGGTTCAACGTGATTTCCACGAAGACCAGCAGGGAAGCGTCCAGATAATGCGGGTTAAGCAATGCGGTATACCCATGAATGAAGCCTTGACGCTCAAGACGGCGCACACGCTCCAAACAAGGGGTTGGGGATAACCCCACGCGCTTTGAAAGTTCGACGTTCGAAATGCGCCCATCCTTCTGCAACTCATTAAGGATGTTGCGATCGATACGGTCGAGATCTTTACCCGGGCGTTTTTTAGTATCTACCATTATTATTGTCTCTCTTATGTTCTTCCCTGCACTTGCCACACCCTAGCCAACGTCAATGTGCAAGGATTTGTTCCAAGCGAAGACCCGATGCCAGTGTTTAGCGGTTCATCCCCCTGAGGGAACAGGATACGTAATACCAACCGCCCTTGTGCTTCGTCACTATTTGTCACGACCATCTTCCGCCGTTGCCCAGCCTGTCTGTCACCTCTGGGCAACGAATTCAAATGATTTACGTTCAGAAATCCATCAACCCCGTCAGGGCAAACCCTCCCTCACCCGTCGCGCCCCGACAATATTCTGCCTGGGTGGCGAAAATGCCTACGATTTGCAGCTGACACGGGGTTAATTTCTTCTTCCAATGATGTTTTCGCAAATGCGCAGCGGATTGTCAAAGTAAAAGAACTAAAATCAGTAGAACGTACCGCCAGCAAAACTGAGCACCTGATTTTTTATTAGGAATTTCCCCTACCCGAAACCGGGTAGTTGCCCACATAAACCCGACAAAAAACGCATTTTTAACCCATTGCTGTACAAAATTATTGCTGCTGTTACCCCTCCCAGCCCAAGGATAAAATCGCGGCTAATAGGCGCTGATTATCAAACAAATCGGTAACAACATCCCCTGGCGCTTTTTTTACTGCCGTATTTTCCCTACAATCGGTTTCATTGTCCGCCATTGTGGGAAACGAGGTTATTCATGGGCACGGCTAAACATAGCAAATTATTGATCCTGGGCTCTGGCCCGGCTGGCTACACCGCAGCGGTTTATGCAGCACGCGCGAACCTGAACCCGGTATTGATCACCGGTATGGAGCAAGGCGGTCAGCTGACCACCACCACCGAAGTCGAGAACTGGCCAGGCGATGCCGAAGGCTTGACCGGCCCGGCGCTGATGGAGCGGATGCGTGAGCACGCAGAAAAGTTCGACACCCAGATCGTGTTTGACCATATCAACAGTGTCGATCTGCAGAACCGTCCCTTCCGCCTGTTGGGTGATAGCGGCGAATATACCTGCGATGCCTTGATTATCGCTACTGGCGCATCGGCCCGTTATTTAGGCCTACCATCGGAAGAAGCTTTCAAGGGCAAAGGGGTCTCCGCCTGTGCTACCTGCGATGGTTTCTTCTATCGCAACCAGAAGGTCGCCGTGGTCGGTGGTGGCAACACCGCCGTGGAAGAAGCGCTGTATCTGTCAAACATCGCCTCTGAAGTTCACCTGGTGCACCGCCGCGACACTTTCCGCAGCGAAAAGATCCTGATCAATCGCCTGATGGAAAAAGTGAAGAACGGCAACATCATCCTGCATACGGACTGCACGCTGGACGAAGTGTTGGGCGATCAGATGGGCGTCACCGGGATGCGCTTACGCAGCACCAAAGACGCTGAGCAAACCAAAGAGTTAGAGCTTGCCGGCGTATTTATCGCGATCGGTCACAGCCCGAACACCGCGATCTTTGGCGGGCAGCTTGAGCTGGAAAACGGCTATATCAAGGTGCAGTCCGGTATTCACGGCAACGCGACCCAGACCTCCATTCCGGGCGTATTTGCCGCAGGTGACGTCATGGATCACATTTACCGCCAGGCGATCACCTCAGCCGGAACGGGCTGTATGGCCGCACTGGATGCCGAACGCTATCTCGACGGTATCGCACAGGCCGAAGTTAAGTAAGCCCTCATCAGCAATGATAGCGAGGCGGCCTGTTGGCCGCCTTATTTCTATCCCCCGCCCCTGAAAGTTCAAAACAACCCCCTCCACGCTAAAAACGTGACTGTTGCCCAAGTGATGAAAGGGATATTTAGTTCACGTCTACCGAGTGACGAGGTAACATTAGCGTTCACTTGTCTTATTTTCCGCTGAGACAAACACTTTTTTAACAGTACGTTAACAAAGCCTGCTACAACAGGCATCGGCGACGCAGACACCTGATGAAAAAAACCAGACAGCACCAGTTAACCCGTTGGCTCAAAACACAGAGTACGTTGGCGCAGCGTTGGCTACGTTTATCCATGCTGTTAGGCCTGGCAAGCGGCATTTTGATCGTCGCCCAGGCCTGGCTGTTGGCCTCACTGCTCCATGCGCTGATTATTGAACATCAGCCCCGTGGCGAACTGGTTTCGTCGTTTATCTGGTTGGCCGCCACCTTTGCCCTTCGCGCCTTCCTGAGCTGGCTGCGCGAACGGGTTGGCTTCATCTGCGGGCAGGTCATTCGCCAGCGTATGCGTTCGCAGGTGCTGGATAAGCTGCAACAGCTTGGCCCCGCCTGGATCCAGGGCAAGCCCGCCGGGAGCTGGGCCAGCATCATCGTTGAGCAGATTGAGGATATGCAGGATTACTATTCCCGCTATCTGCCGCAAATGTATTTGGCCGTGTTTATCCCAGTGCTGATCCTGATCACCGTCTTCCCGATCAACTGGGCGGCCGGGTTTATCCTGCTGGCTACCGCCCCACTGATCCCGCTGTTTATGGCACTGGTCGGTATGGGTGCGGCCGATGCCAATCGCCGTAACTTTGTCGCGCTGGCAAGGCTCAGCGGCAATTTCCTCGATCGCCTGCGCGGCCTGGATACCCTGCGTCTGTTTAATCGCGGCCAGGCGGAAACCGATCACATTGCCAAATCCTCAGAAGATTTTCGCCAGCGCACCATGGAAGTGCTGCGTCTGGCCTTCCTCTCCTCCGCCGTGCTGGAGTTCTTCGCCTCGATTTCCATCGCCGTGGTGGCGGTCTATTTTGGCTTCTCCTACCTCGGTGAACTGGACTTTGGCAGCTATGGCATGGGCGTAACGCTGTTTGCCGGTTTTCTGGTGCTGATCCTGGCACCGGAGTTTTTCCAACCGCTGCGCGATCTGGGCGCCTTTTACCATGCCAAAGCCCAGGCCGTGGGCGCTGCCGAAGCGCTGGAAACCTTCCTGGCCGCCGAGGGCGAGCAGGTTGGCAATGGCTCTCAAACGCTAAATAGCGAAGAACCACTGACCATACGGGCACAGCAGTTGGAAATCCTCTCGCCCAATGGGGTAGTGCTTGCAGGCCCCCTTGATTTTACCTTGCCTGCCAACCGGCGCATTGCCTTAGTCGGGCTTAGCGGTGCGGGGAAAAGTTCGTTGTTGAATCTGCTGCTGGGCTTCCTGCCCTATCGTGGCTCGTTGCTGATCAACGGCATCGAACTGCGCGAGCTGGATGCGGTTAACTGGCGTCAGCAACTGGGCTGGGTGGGGCAAAACCCCCATCTGCCAGCCCAAACTCTGCGGGACAATATTCTGCTCGGCTACCCACAGGCCAGCGAAACCCAATTGCAGCAGGCCGTCGAACAGGCTTACGTCAGTGAATTCCTGCCGCATTTACCGAAGGGATTGGCAACCGATCTGGGCGATGGCGCTGCCCGCCTTTCCGTTGGGCAAGCTCAGCGTGTGGCCGTGGCGCGAGCACTGCTCAGCCCCCGCCGCTTGCTGTTACTAGATGAACCTGCGGCCAGCCTGGACGCTCACAGCGAACGTTTGGTGATGCAGGCGCTGAATGCTGCCTCCCATCAGCAGACCACGCTGTTGGTCACGCACCAGTTGGAAGATACCGAAGATTATGACCAGATTTGGGTGATGGACAGCGGCAAAATCGTGCAGCAGGGCAACTACGCCACGCTGAGCGCCCAGCCCGGTCTGTTTGCCAAACTGATTGCACACCGCAGCGGGGAGCTATAATCATGCGCGTTTTGCTGCCATTCCTGGCGTTGTATCGCCGCCACACGTTTCTGATTTTACTGGGTATCGTGCTGGCTATCGTCACCCTGCTGGCCAGTATCGGCCTGCTGGCGCTGTCCGGCTGGTTCCTGGCCGCCTCTTCGCTAGCCGGGTTGGCGGGGTTGTATACCTTCAACTACATGCTACCGGCCGCTGGCGTACGGGGCGCGGCAATCTTCCGTACCGCCGGGCGTTATGCAGAACGGGTCGTCAGCCATGACGCCACTTTCCGCGTGTTGTCCCATCTGCGGGTATTTACCTTCCGCAAGATCCTGCCGCTGTCACCGGGTGGTATTGCCCGCTTCCGTCAGGCTGAGCTGCTTAACCGCCTGGTTGCCGACGTTGATACGCTAGATCACCTCTACCTACGCGTTATCTCGCCAATGGTCAGCGCTGCGGTGGTGATTGTGGTAGTCACCTTCGGCCTCAGTTGGCTGGATGTTCCGTTAGCCCTGACGCTGGGCGGAATATTGTTATTGCTGTTGCTGGCCGTTCCGCCGGTCTTCTATCGCGCAGGTAAGCCCATCGGGGAAGAGTTGACCCTGTTACGCAGCCAGTACCGCACCGACCTGACCGCCTGGCTCCAGGGGCAGGCCGAACTGGTGGTGTTTGGTGCGCTGGACAGTTTCCGGCATAAGCTCAACGCAACCGAACAGCGCTGGCAGAGCCGTCAGTGGCAACAGGCTTCACTTGGGGGGATTGCCCAGGCGCTGATGATCCTGGCAAGTGGCCTCACCGTCACGCTATTGATGTGGCTTGCCGCTGCGGGGATCGGTGGCGATACCCAACCCGGGGCCCTGATTGCCCTGTTTGCTTTTGCCGCCCTGGCCTCTTTTGAAGCCATGATGCCCGTCGCCGCCGCGTTCCAACATCTGGGCCAGGTGATCGCTTCGGCGACCCGGGTCAAGCAGATCATCGATCAGCAACCGGAAGTCACCTTCCCTGCCAGTGGCCCAGCTTCACAGCCGGGCGCAGAACTGCAACTGAGCGAGGTGTCTTTCACCTATCCCGACCAGCCGCTGCCGGTGTTGAACAACGTGACGCTGAACATCGCCGCTGGAGAGCACATTGCGCTGTTGGGCCGTACCGGCTGTGGTAAATCGACCCTATTGCAATTGCTGACCCGCGCCTGGAATGCCGACGGCGGCCAAATTCTGCTCAACAGCCAACCATTGGCCAGCTATGATGAAGCTACGCTGCGCGCCATGACTACGGTAGTGAGCCAGCGGGTGCATATCTTCAGCAGCACGCTGCGTGAAAACCTGCGTATCGCCGCACCTGCGGCCAGCGATGAGGACTTAAACCTCGCACTGCAACAAGTTGGTCTGGATAAGCTGCTGGAAAATGAGGGGCTGAATGCCTGGCTGGGTGAAGGTGGCCGCCAGCTTTCCGGCGGTGAGCAACGCCGTCTGGGCATTGCCCGTGCCCTGCTGCATCAAGCCCCGCTATTGCTGCTTGATGAGCCAACCGAAGGGCTGGATGCCGAAACCGAACAACAGATCCTGGCCCTGCTCCGCCAGCATTGTCGCGGCAAGACATTAATTCTGGTGACTCACAGACTCTATGGGCTGGAGCATTTCGATCGCATCTGCGTGATGGACGGTGGCAGTATCGTGGAACAAGGCAGCCACGCGGCGCTAATGCGCCAGCCTGGCCGTTACGCCCAATTCCACCAACGTATCAGTAATCTATCGCTGTAGAACCGCCTGTGGGCGACGCTAAGAGGTTTTATGCGCATTGTTAAGCTGTCATCGCAGTCTGTAGCGTTTCCCTCACCAGAGGCCGCCCTGCACGATCCTAACGGACTGCTGGCCATCGGTGGCGATTTGACGCCTGCGCGGCTGCTGGCAGCCTATGAGCGCGGGATCTTCCCCTGGTATTCGCCTGGGGAAGCCATCCTATGGTGGTCACCGGACCCTCGGGCGGTGCTGTTCCCAACGGATTACCATGTCAGCCGCAGCTTCAAGCGATTCCTGCGCAACCCGCCGTTCCGCATTACCCTCAATCATGATTTTGCCGCCGTGATCGCCGCCTGTGCATACCGCCCCGATGAAGGCACCTGGATCGGCGAGGAGGTACAGCGTGCCTATTTACAACTGCATCACCTTGGGCACGCCCATTCCATTGAGGTGTGGCAGGGGGAAGAGCTGGTCGGCGGCCTGTACGGTATCGCCCAGGGAGCGCTGTTCTGCGGTGAATCGATGTTTAGCCGCACCACCAACGCATCAAAGTGTGCTTTATGGGCGTTTTGCCGCCATTTTGCCGCTTATGGAGGAGAATTGGTTGACTGTCAGGTGCTTAACGCTCACACTGCCCGGCTTGGAGCGAGAGAAATTCCCCGCCGCCAATTTTTGCAGCAGTTGAGCAACCTTCAGCGCAGGGTGTTAGCGCCGGAATGCTGGACAGCGCAAGTCATACCCCCACAGCTGGTTGAACTGCCCTCCCAAACTGACTAATTTTGTGGAATCGGTGCATTGTTCACCGACACTCCTTTACATAATGTGGGTTTTTCGGCATTATCTTGCCGGTTAAAAACTAAGGTAGTTACACCTAGAGGATTCGATGGCCAAAGAAGACAATATTGAAATGCAGGGCACCGTTCTTGATACGCTGCCGAACACCATGTTCCGTGTTGAATTGGAAAACGGGCACGTGGTTACCGCTCATATCTCCGGTAAAATGCGCAAAAACTATATCCGCATCCTGACGGGTGACAAAGTCACTGTAGAGCTGACCCCGTACGACCTGAGCAAAGGCCGCATTGTCTTCCGTAGCCGTTAATCGGCTCACCCGTCGCCAGCCACTGGCGACACCGAGGATGTGATCCCTCAAAAGAGCCCTTTCCGTTTACCCCCGCAGCAACGTTCTCCACCGAGTTGTGTTGGCGCAGGTAAACTGAGAGGGCTCACTCATTTTGTTGGAGGCGAACCTGTTCGCCCCGACCTGGTTCAATTTCGTAGTCCGTGAAATTCACGTATAAAAAAAGCGATGCCAAGGCATCGCTTTTTCGTTACCAGCCTACCGCTTAGTGCACCGCACCTTCATCCGCTTTACGCTTCTGCGCGCTGAGGAAGTGGTAAGTCAGCTGTTTCTTGTCTGCGTCCAGCTCGACTTTCACCGAGCCGCCGTCCACCAGTGAGCCAAACAGCAGTTCGTTGGCCAGCGGTTTTTTCAGGCTTTCCTGCATCACACGCGCCATTGGACGAGCGCCCATAGCACGGTCATAGCCTTTCACAGACAGCCAGTCGCGCGCTTCGTCGCTCACTTCCATCGACACGCCTTTCGCATCCAGTTGCGCCTGCAGTTCGACGATAAACTTGTCGACCACCTGCTGGATCACCGCAGGAGACAGATGGTTGAACCAGATGACGTTGTCCAGACGGTTACGGAATTCTGGCGTAAACACCTTCTTGATCTCGTCCATCGCGTCGATGCTGTTGTCCTGTTCGATCAGGCCAATCGATTTGCGTTCGGTTTCACGTACCCCGGCGTTGGTGGTCATCACCAGGATCACGTTACGGAAGTCTGCTTTACGGCCGTTGTTATCGGTCAGCGTCCCGTTGTCCATCACCTGCAACAGCAGGTTGAACACGTCCGGGTGCGCTTTCTCGATTTCATCCAGCAGGACCACCGCGTGCGGATGTTTGATCACCGCATCGGTCAGCAGGCCACCCTGGTCGTAACCGACGTAGCCCGGAGGTGCGCCAATCAGACGGCTGACGGTATGACGTTCCATATATTCGGACATATCAAACCGCAACAATTCGATATCCAGCGCCTTCGCCAGCTGCACGGTAACCTCGGTTTTCCCTACCCCGGTCGGCCCGGCAAACAGGAAGGACCCCACCGGCTTGCGATCCTGGCCCAGACCGGCACGGCTCATCTTGATCGCTTCGGTCAGCGCCTCGATGGCCGGATCCTGGCCAAACACCAGCATTTTCAGGCGGTCGCTCAGGCTTCTCAGCACGTCGCGATCGCTGGCAGAGACGGTCTTTTCCGGGATACGCGCAATACGTGCGACCACGGATTCAATATCCGCCACGTTGACCGTTTTCTTACGCTTGTTCACCGGCAGCAACCGGCTACGCGCACCAGCCTCATCGATCACGTCGATTGCCTTGTCCGGCAGATGACGGTCGTTGATGTATTTCACCGACAGCTCTACCGCAGCACGAACCGCTTTAGCGGTGTAACGCACATCATGGTGCGCTTCATACTTGGTTTTCAGACCATTGATGATCTGAATGGTCTCTTCCGGCGTCGGCTCGGTAATGTCTATTTTCTGGAAGCGACGCGCCAGCGCACGGTCTTTTTCGAAAATATTGCTGAACTCCTGATAGGTGGTGGAACCAATCACCCGGATCTTGCCGCTCGACAGCAGCGGTTTGATCAGGTTGGCGGCATCCACTTGCCCACCGGAAGCCGCACCGGCACCGATGATGGTGTGAATTTCGTCGATAAACAGGATGCTGTTCTTATCCTGCTCCAGCTGTTTGAGCAGCGCCTTGAAGCGCTTCTCGAAATCGCCACGGTATTTGGTGCCCGCCAGCAATGAGCCAATATCCAGCGAATAGAGGGTGCAGTCTGCCATCACCTCTGGCACGTCGCCCTGCACGATCCGCCAGGCCAGCCCTTCGGCAATGGCGGTTTTACCTACGCCGGATTCCCCCACCAGCAGCGGGTTGTTTTTACGGCGGCGGCACAGCACCTGAATGGCGCGCTCCAGTTCACGGTCACGGCCAATCAGCGGATCGATACCGCCGACGCGGGCCAGTTGGTTGAGGTTGGTGGTGAAGTTTTCCATACGGTCTTCCCCTCCAGGCTGCTCTTCGTTTACCGGGTTTTCCGCATTAGGTGCCTGGCCCGGCTCATCTTTACGTGTACCATGTGAAATGAAGTTCACCACGTCCAGACGGCTGACGTCGTGTTTACGCAGCAGGTATGCCGCCTGGGACTCCTGTTCGCTGAAGATCGCCACCAACACGTTGGCACCGCTCACTTCGCTCCGGCCGGAGGACTGCACGTGGAATACCGCACGCTGCAGTACACGCTGGAAGCTGAGCGTCGGCTGAGTGTCGCGCTCCTCTTCGCTGGTGGGCAGCGTTGGTGTGGTTTGTTCGATAAAGGCTTCCAGCTCCTGGCGTAACGCGGCCAGATCCACCGTACAAGCCTCGAGCGCTTCGCGCGCGGCAGGGTTGCTGAGTAACGCCAGCAACAGGTGCTCCACGGTCATAAACTCATGTCTGTGCTCGCGCGCTCTGGCGAAAGCCATGTTGAGACTGAGTTCCAATTCTTGATTGAGCATAGGCACCTCCCCAATAGATTGCCTTTTCAGGCTTTTTCCAGCGTACAGAGCAACGGATGCTCATTCTCCCTTGCGTAACGGTTCACATGGACCACCTTGGTTTCCGCGACCTCAGCGGTGAAAACACCGCAGATCGCCTTGCCTTGATAGTGGACCGTGAGCATCAGTTGCGTTGCACGTTCAATATCATAAGAAAAGAACTTTTGCAGAACGTCAATCACAAATTCCATCGGTGTGTAATCGTCGTTGTTAAGTATAACTTTATACATTGACGGCGGTTTTACCGCATCGATTTGTTTTTCTTCGGCCAAGTGTTCAATATTTAGCCAATCGTTGCTATTGCCCATTGCTGCTCATCTTCTCTGCCATGCCTCAGTATATGGGGCCATGTTCGGGTTATTCAAACGGGAGTATCAAGACTATTTTACCATCTTCGCGGTTAACGTGCCGCAGCACAACGCGATTAATCACCCTTATCGCGGCCACAATTTGTTACCAAACCATGTCAATAGCGTTAACTACTTCAAACTTTGGTGAACTGCCCGACGCGGTCATTGGCCGATCCCTTGACGTGTTGATCATTTGCTCTAGAGTGTAATTTTGTGAGTTGTTGGTCTTTTGACCAGTTGGTACTCACCTGGATCAGTTATTCATCTCATTTTAAAAATAGCATTGCGAGGGATGTAGCAACATGGAGACGGGTACTGTTAAATGGTTCAATAACGCCAAAGGGTTCGGCTTTATCTGCCCGGAAGGCGGCGGTGAAGATATCTTCGCGCATTATTCAACAATTAAAATGGATGGCTACCGAACGTTGAAAGCGGGCCAACAGGTCAGGTTCGACGTACATCAAGGGCCGAAAGGGAACCACGCGAGCCTGATTATGCCGCTGGAAAGCGAGGCAATGGCCTAAACGCTCCCCTTCAGCCACTTCTGCACTGTCAACTCAAAATGCCAGCCGCCATACGGCTGGCATTTTATTTTTGCCGTTACTCGCGCGCCAAGGCGTCAATCGGATTCAAGCGAGCAGCACTGCGTGCCGGCAGATAGCCGAACACCACGCCAATACCGGTTGAACACAAGAACGCACTTAGCAAGGCGACCGGCGGGAAGCTGATCTGCCAGCCCGGCATCACCAATTGCACCAGCAGGCCAATCGCGAACGACAGCGCGATCCCCAGCGCGCCCCCCACCAGGCAGACCAGCACCGCCTCGATCAGGAACTGTTGCAGGACATCGCCAGAGCGCGCCCCCACCGCCATGCGAATGCCGATTTCACGCGTCCTTTCCGTTACCGAGACCAGCATGATATTCATCACCCCAATCCCGCCAACCACCAGCGAAATCACCGCCACCAGGGTCAGGAACAGTTGCAGCGTGCGGGTGGTTTTCTCCGCGGTTTGCACCAGGCTGTCCATGTTGTAGGTGAAGAAGTCTTTCTTGCCGTGGCGCAGCGTCAGCAACCGCGTCAACTGCTGTTCCGCTTCCTGGCTGTTATAGCCCTCACGGATACGCACGGTGATCGAGTCAAAATAGTCATTGCCCATCAGGCGATTGGCCATCGTGCTATAGGGCACCCATACGCTCAGCGCCTTGCTGCTGCCGAACATCGACTGCTTTTCCTTGGCCACACCAACCACCGTGGCTGGCATATTGCCGATCAGGATCACCTCACCCACCACGTTTTTTTTATGCGGGAACAGCCGCCGCTGGGTATTGGCGTCGATCACCACCACCTGCGCCTGGGATTGCACCTGTAGGGCATCGATACCTACCCCCTGGGAAAGCGTCATGCCGTAAACTCGGAAAAATTGTTCACCGACGCCCGCGACGTTGGCAGCCACATCAATATTGCCAAACCGTAGCCGCATGCTGCTGCTGATATTCGGCGAAAGCGCACTGACATAGGGTTGTTCACGCAACGCGCTTAGATCGCCATACTTCAACGCCTGGCGGAAGCTGGGATCGTCATCACCAAAGTCTTTGCCGGGATAGATGTCCACGGTGTTGGTGCCAATGGATTTGATGTCTGCCAGGATCATCTGCTTGGCCGCGTCGCCGATCACCAGGATCGAGACCACCGAGGCAATGCCGATGATGATCCCCAACATGGTTAACGCCGTGCGCATCTTGTTGGCTGCCATAGCACGCCAAGCCATCACCAACGCCTCACGGAAACGGCCAGCTACCTGCTGCCAGGAAGGCGCTGGCGCAGCCATATCCAGCATTTTGGCCTGCAGGTTACCCTGCGCCTGTGGCCGAGAGTCGGCGATGATTTCGCCGTCGCGGATTTCGATAATCCGCTCTGCCTGCTGTGCTACCGCCGGATCGTGCGTGACGATAATCACCGTGTGCCCCTGCTCGCGCAGTTGCTTGAGGATCGTCATCACCTCTTCACCGGAATGGCTGTCGAGCGCACCGGTCGGTTCATCCGCCAGGATCACCTGACCACCGTTCATCAAAGCCCGCGCAATACTGACACGCTGCTGCTGCCCCCCCGAAAGCTGGCTTGGCCGGTAGGTTATACGTTCCCCCAGCCCCAGACGTTGCAACAAGGCCGCCGCCCTTTCGCGCCGTGCTGCCTTGCCCAGCCCGGCATAAACCGCAGGCACCTCCACGTTATGCGCCGCACTCAGATGGGGTAGCAGATGATAGCGCTGGAAGATAAAGCCAAAGTGCTCGCGCCGTAGCTGGGCCAGCGCATCGCCATCAAGCGTTGCCACATCCTGCCCGGCCACACGGTAAGTCCCGGCGCTGGGCTTGTCCAGGCAGCCGAGAATGTTCATCAGCGTCGATTTACCGGAGCCAGAAGCCCCCATAATCGCCACCATCTCACCAGCGTTAATGCGCAGACTGACGTTTTTCAGCACGTCTATGGTCTGGTCGCCGGAGAGGTAGCTACGCCGGATATCACTCAGTTCTAACAGTGCCGTCATCAGCTGGCCTCCGCGCCGCCGCGGCTGACAATCACTTCTTCACCGGCCTGCAACCCACTGACAATCTGCACATCCACATTGTTGCGAATGCCGATCGTAACTTCGCGCTTCTCTTCCTTGCCCTGTTTCAGTACCGAAATGTGGTAACGGTTATCGGCGATCTGATCCCCCAATGCCGCCAGCGGGATCACCAGCGCATCGCTGACGCCAGCCAGTTGAATATGCACCTGCGCGGTCATTTGCAGACGCAGCAAGCCCTGTGGGTTTGGCACTTCGAAACGCGCATAATAGAAAATGGCATTGTTGACCTTCTCTGGCGTGGGCTGAATGTCTTTCAGCTCGCCGTCAAAACGTTTGCTCGGATCGCCCAGCACGGTAAACCAGGCTTTCAACCCCGGCTTGAGGTGGATCACGTCCGCCTCGGAAACCTGGGCCTTCACCATCATGCTACTCATGTCTGCCAACGTCAGAATGTTGGGCGCTTGCTGCGCGGCGATCACCGTCTGGCCCTGCAAGGTGGTGATCTGCACCACATCACCGTCCATCGGCGCTTCGATACGGGTATAAGCGAGATTGATCTTGGCGGTATCCAGGCTGGCCTGATTTTTGGCGATCTGCGCTCTGGTGGTTTCAACCTGCGCTTTTTTTACCGCCAGCTCAGTGGTGAATTTATCCAGATCCTGGCGCGACACCGCCTGCACCTTGGCCAGTTCGCGGTTACGCTGCAAGGTCACCGCCGCAAGTTGTTGCTCTGCCAAAGCCTGTTGCAGCTGGGCTTGCAGTTGCTGCAGCGTGGCTTCGCCTTCGCGAATGCTGTTTTGTGCCTGTTCGGGATCGATAATGCCGAGCAGTTGGCCTTTTTGCACCTTATCGCCAATCTCGACCTTCAGGCTTTCCAACTGTCCGCTGACCTGAGCCCCCACATCAACCTTACGCACCGCGTCCAGTTGGCCGGTTGCCAATACGCTTTGCTCCAGATCGCGTTTAGCGACCTTGACGGTTTTAAACTCCACCGGAGCCGGATGGCTAAAGTGCCAATAAGCCACAACGGCAAGCACCACCAGAACGGCGCACACCAGCAACCCACGTTTCTTACTTTTGAATAACCACGTCAATGTTTGTTCCTACCTATTTCCTGTCATTCTCAGGCTGCCAACCATGGCAACCCAAGTAAATTAGCATGTTGCGTTTCCGATAACTAAACCAAGGCTCAACGTATTTCGAGCAAGGCAATTTTGCCGTACCGTATTGAACTTCTGTTTAGTGAAGCCTTGATGAAATAGTCATTTAGACACAGACCAGGATTTCATCATGTCTCAGCTCAGCTATCCACTCATATCGGCCAAACCGGCCAGCCAACTGATGACGGCACTGATCAACGGCGAGAAAGTGCCCAGCAATGCCTGGAAAAAAACGTCATTCCGCCTTAAGTTTCTTGGCCGTTCGCTACTGTGCTGGCCCACGACTCGCAGCCTGCTCAATACGCTGGCCGCCAACCCGCTGCTGGATGAGATTTTAAGCGCACAACCCAATCTACCCTGCAAACTACATCGCCCCTATCTGGCGAACAACATGAGCCGCATCGACCGTCTTTTTGCCCTGCGCGATCACTACGATCTGCTCTCTCAACGCATGCCGCTGAAGGTGCACCTCGGCCAACTGGGTAGCCATCCCTTTACCTTAAGCCGTGCACAGGACAAAAATGGCGAGCAGATCTGCCTGCAACTGGCCTCTCTGGACCACTTGAATAAAGAGGGTGAAACGACCCTGCTGTTGCGCAATAGCCAAGGGATCATGCTGGCTGAAATGACCTTCACCTTGATGAATTACCAGCAACAACCCACGTTATTTATCGGCGGTATGCAAGGCGCCAACTCCACGGTGCCGCACGCTGAGATCCAGAATACGACCAAAGCCTGCCACGGCCTGTTTCCAAAACGCCTGGTGTTGGAAGGCATTTGCCACCTGGCCCAACAGCTGGGGATCCGGCAGTTGATCGCGGTAGGCAACACCACCCATATTTACCAGAACTGGCGCTACCACCACAAAAAGAAAAGCCAGCTGCATGCCGATTACGATCAGTTCTGGCTTTCCATGGGCGGCAAGCAACTCGATAACGGCTATTTCCTGTTACCCGAGCGCATTGGCCGCAAGCCGATGGAAACCATCGCCAGCAAAAAACGCGCGGAATATCGCCGCCGTTACCAGTTACTGGATGAGCTTCAAGAGGGGATTAGCAAACACTTTTGTTAATCCGCCCGGCCCCGCGCCAGCCACATCACGCGGGAGAACATTTTCTTCAACAACGGTGGCACCGAGTCGGTGCCCCACGCCCCGGCCTGCATGGCCACCTCAATCGCCAGATCGGGTTTTGAAGTGTGATGCACCGCCTTGAGGATCACCTTACGCACCGGCATCTGTACCTTTAGCGGTACCGAAGCCACCCGGTGATAAACCGAGCTGAATCCCTCCCGATACATGAAATGTTCCATATCCGGCGCAGGCAGTGCGGTCAAACGATCGCGCTCGTTATCCTCGTGGTTATCCAGCATGCTGCGCACGGCATTGGCATATTTCTTCCCGGCTTCGTCGCCATCCACCAGGGCGTGCCATTCAATGCCCATGCGCCGGGCAAACTTCAGCAAGGGTTTCAGCCCGCATTGGGCAAACTCAATGACCCGCACACCTTCGGACTCGAAACGATAGCCACACTGGCGCGCCAGTTCGTTAAGCAGCCAGACCTCGGTTTCCCCTTCCACCAGCAGCCAGCAGCGGGCAAACAGCGAGGCGGGCCGGTTAAAGCGGATATGGAACGCAATGCGCCGCCCGTCCTCCGCACTTAGCCCCTTTGGCCCGAGGCGATAGGTGGCAACCCGGGCCGATTCGCGCACCAGGCGGCAAATATGCTCCACCGGCACCAGCGACACCAGCTCGCTGGAGTTGGTGGTGGTAATACGCTGCAACGGCATCTGGTTGAGCAACCCCCAGGCTACCGACAGCATGATGGGATGCAAGCGCGTTTCCGGGTCTTCTACCAGCAATAATGGCCGTGCATGGGGATCGAGTTTTACGTTTCCCTTGGCCTGCAGTAACGTAGAGAACATCCCCAGCAGGATCAGTCGCATGCTGCGGCTGTTAGGTTCGGCAATCATGCGGTTGATGCTGTCTAGCGATCGCCACGCCTGTTGTTCCGGTTGGCGACGATGGCGAGGCCCGGCAATCTGCGAACCTTGCTCGGCAAAATAGTGTTCAAGCAGTTGCTGCATCGCCGCCAGGCCCTGCCGTAGTTCGGCATTAGTCAACTTTTGCGGATTGCGCACCAGTTCGCGCGTCAGTTGATCCAACTGCTGTGCCAAGGCTTCGTTATCGGCAGGGAGACGATCGCTGAGTGAGCTGGGCCGCAGGCGGCGAATAAAGCGCGCATCACGCAGCCGCAGCACCGGATGAATACGGATCAGAGCGTGCACCAGTTGATCGATATGGTGCAGGTGCAAGGCGTTGCCCTCGGCATCAAGAAAACGCCGCCAGGTGCATACCGTGCCATCATCGTCTAATTCTCCCACACAGCAGTAGTGAATGCGGCTCAGGTTATCTTCCCCCTTCGACCAAAGCGGCGAAAGATGGCGATAGCGCGGCAGATGCGCATGGCCGGTATCCTTTTCACAAAAAGTGAAGATAATCTGCAAATGACGATCTTTGGCCGCTTCGTCGCCAGGCGGGAAGTAAAAATCTTTGGCTTCAAAGCGATACAGCGTCTGTTCGGGGGCCAGCAAAAAGGTCATGGCGTCCAGCAGGCTGGACTTGCCCCAGGCATTTTCCCCAAGTAGCACGGTATTATCATCCAGCGTCAGTGAAAGCCGGTTGATACCGCGGAATCCTACAATCTCAATACGCTCCAGGTACATCTGCTGACTCCTTTATTCGCCTGATACCTTGAGGATGAGCAATAAAGCCATTACAGGTCAAGCAGACATTACCACCGCGTGCTGCAAACCGCGTAAATCCGCCACTTTACTCCGCCGCCCATTTTGGTTAGCGTGTGGGGTTTGCCGTATTATCCCAACTTAAAGGACGCTAGTTTCACATGTATTCAGGACTGCTGATTATACTGATACCGCTGATTGTCGGTTATCTTGTCCCCTTGCGTAGCGTCACCCTGATCCGGGCCATTAACCGGCTGCTGAGCTGGATGGTGTATGTGATCCTGTTCATTATGGGGATCAGCCTGGCATTCCTGGAAAACCTCAGCAGCAACCTGATGCTGATCTTTCAGTACACCCTGGTGTTTTTTCTGTGCATTTTCTGCGCCAATCTTCTGTGGTTATCGCTGTTTGAACGCCGCCGCCCCTGGCACAGTACTCACAAGCAAGAAACATTGCCTTCACGCCTGCATATGGCGTTGGAATCCCTGAAGCTCTGTGGAGTGGTGGTGGGTGGCTTTGCCTTGGGACTCACCCAGTGGCACTGGCTGCAATTTGCTGGCCAAGGCAGTGAATATGCCCTGCTGTTTCTGTTGCTTCTGGTGGGCGCACAGTTACGCAACAGTGGGATGACGCTACGCCAGATTGCCCTCAATCGCCGTGGCATGATGGTCGCCGTGGTGGTGGCGCTCAGTTCGCTGGCGGGTGGTGCAGTGGCCGCACTGCTGCTGGGGTTGCCGCTGAAAGCCGGTTTGGCGATGGCTTCGGGTTTTGGCTGGTACTCCCTTTCCGGCATCCTGATCACCGACGCCTATGGCCCAGTGATGGGCAGCGCCGCCTTCTTCAACGATCTGGCTCGTGAGCTGGTGGCAATAATGCTGCTCCCTACGCTGGTGCGCCGTAGTCGCTCCTCTGCGTTAGGTTTATGTGGTGCCACTTCGATGGATTTCACCCTGCCGGTTCTGCAACGCAGCGGCGGGATAGAAATGGTGCCTCCCGCCATCGTGCACGGATTCTTGCTGAGCCTGTTGGCTCCAGTGTTAATCGCCCTGTTCTCCTGACGCCCACGGGCGCGGCTCGCCGCGCCTGCTGTCAAAGCGTAATAATTCCCATCCACACGCCAACTTGTTCTAAATCAAACTTTGTTAAAGTTGTATCAAAAAAGCCTTTTTAAGGTTGCGTCATCGATCTATGCTTCAAAACAAGCATTATAAATGCAACTTTAAAAAAGGAAGCGATTATGTTCTGTGTGCAATGTGAACAAACCATCCGGACACCGGCAGGTAACGGCTGCTCCTACGCTCAAGGGATGTGCGGCAAAACGGCAGAAACCTCCGACCTGCAGGATCTGTTGATAGCGGCGCTGCAAGGGCTCTCTGCCTGGGCCTTGCAGGCGCGTGCATTGGGTATTATCGATCATGATGTCGACAGTTTCTCCCCACGCGCCTTCTTCTCTACGCTGACCAACGTTAACTTCGATTCCGAACGCATTATCGGCTATGCACGTGACACCATTGCCCTGCGTGACTCGCTGGCGGTTCGCTGCCGCTTGCTCGACGCCAGCGTGCAGGTCGATCATCCGCTGGCCCAGCTGCAACTGGCCGGCAACGATATGCCTGCGCTGTTGCAACAGGCTGCGCAGTTTGCCCTCAATAAAGATAAAGCCGAGGTAGGCGACGATATCCACGGCCTGCGGATGCTGTGCCTGTATGGCCTGAAAGGGGCCGCCGCCTATATGGAGCATGCCCATGTGCTGGGCCAGTTCGACAACCAGATCTATGCCGATTACCACGCCTTCATGGCCTGGCTGGGTACCCAACCGAGCGATCTGGACACCCTGCTGAACAACTCGATGGCCATCGGCAAAATGAACTTCAGCGTGATGGCTATTCTGGATCGCGGCGAAACCGGTGCCTTTGGCGACCCACAACCGACCACGGTCAACGTGCGTCCAGTGGCAGGCAAGGCGATCCTGATCTCCGGCCACGATCTGAAAGATCTGCGCTTGCTGCTGGAACAGACCGCAGGCACCGGCATCAACGTGTATACCCACGGCGAAATGTTACCGGCCCATGGCTATCCAGAGCTGAAAAAATTCCCACACCTGGTGGGTAACTACGGCAGCGGCTGGCAAAATCAGCAGACCGAATTTGCCAAATTCCCGGGTTCGATCGTCATGACCTCCAACTGCATTATCGATCCGAACGTCGGCAACTATGGCGATCGCATCTGGACGCGTAGCATCGTTGGCTGGCCTGGTGTCAACCATCTGGAAGGGGATGATTTCAGCACCGTGATCGCTCAAGCTCAGCAGTTGGCTGGCTTCCCTTATAGCGAAATCGAACAACTGATCACCGTCGGTTTTGGCCGCCAGGTACTGCTCAGCGCCGCCGATACCGTGGTTGATCTGGTAGTACAGAAAAAACTGCGCCACGTATTTCTGGTGGGTGGCTGTGACGGCAGCCGTGACGAACGCAGCTATTTCACCGATTTTGCCCGCAGCGTGCCGCAAGATTGCCTGATCATGACGCTGGGGTGCGGTAAATACCGCTTCAACAAGCTGGACTTCGGCACGCTGGAAGGGCTACCGCGCCTGCTGGACGTTGGCCAATGTAACGATGCCTACTCCGCCGTGATGCTGGCGGTCAAACTCGCCGAGAAAGTCGGTGGCACGGTCAACGATCTGCCGCTCAGCCTGGTGCTGTCGTGGTTCGAGCAGAAAGCGATCGTCATTCTGCTGACGCTGCTGTCGCTAGGGGTGAAAAATATCGTCACCGGCCCAAGCGCCCCGGCCTTCCTGACCGACAATCTGTTGGCGGTGCTGAATGAAAAATTCGGCCTGCGTTCGGTCACCACCGTAGAGCAGGATATGCAAACCCTTCTCGGCTAAGGCCGTTGTTCCGGGGCTGCCCATCGCGGCGGCCCCGTTTGTTTTGAGGTGCCCCATGAGCCAACCCAGCCCACTTTGCCCCAACCCGATGCAGGTGCACTCGCTGCAACAGGAAACCGCCGACGTCTGGACGCTGAACCTGATCAATAACGACTTTTATCCTTATCAGCCCGGTCAGTTTGCATTGGTCAGCATTCGCGACAGTGCAGACACGCTGCGAGCCTATACCCTCTCCTCTTCGCCCGGCCTGAGTCCTTTTATCAGCATCAGTGTACGTTGCCTGGCGGATGGCGCTGGCTCACGCTGGCTGACGCAAGAGGTCAAACCGGGCCAAACGCTCTGGTTATCAGACGCCCAGGGAGAATTCAGCTGCGTGCAACACCCCAGCGATCGCTACCTGATGCTGGCTGCCGGCTGTGGCGTCACGCCGATCATGTCGATGTGCCGCTGGCTGGTGGTGAACAAGCCGCAATGCGATATCCGGGTGATCTTTAACGTCCGCACCCCGGCCGATGTGATTTTTGCCGAACAATGGCAACGGCTATACGCCGCCCATCCGCAATTGCAACTGACATTGATGGCAGAGCAGGATGCGCAGCCCGGCTTCCTGTCTGGCCGCATCAATGAGCAAGTGTTGCAACAGGCCGCGCCGGACATCAGCTCACGCACCGTGATGACTTGCGGCCCTGCCCCTTACATGCAACAGGTTGAGCAGCTTTGTCTGGCGCTCGGTGTCCCCGCTGCCAACTTCCATCAGGAACAGTTCCACACCTCGGCAGAGCTGGATGATGGGAAAAACGAACAATTAACATTGCGCATCGGTCAGCCGCTGCGTGAATTCCGCGTACCGGTCGGCAGCACCTTGCTCGCCGCTTTAGAAGCCCATAAATTACCGGTCAATGCCGCCTGCCGGGCTGGCGTTTGCGGCTCGTGCAAAACCCGTATTATCGACGGCCAATACACCACCACCAGCACCATGACGTTAACCCCGGCGGAAATCGAGCAGGGTTACGTGCTAGCCTGTAGCTGCCAGCTACAAAGTGACGTCACCCTCGCCTGAAGCTTTGCCCCATCTTCCCGATGGGGCACATATCGGTAAGCGTATTCCCTGATGCCCTTCTACACTTCCTGTTTGCCTTTAATCGGGCGAGTACCCCTCATTTTGGATAATGACTGGAGGAACGATGAAGCAAACAGTAGCCACGCTGATCGCCAAAACGCTTGAACAGGCGGGTGTAAAACGGATCTGGGGCGTCACCGGCGATTCGCTCAACGGCCTGAGTGACAGCCTACACCGGATGGGAACCATCGCCTGGATGGGCACCCGCCACGAAGAAGTCGCCGCCTTTGCCGCCGGTGCCGAAGCGCAGCTCACCGGCCAACTGGCGGTCTGCGCAGGCTCCTGCGGCCCGGGCAACCTGCACCTGATCAACGGCCTGTTCGATTGCCACCGCAATCACGTCCCGGTGCTGGCTATCGCCGCCCATATTCCTTCCAGCGAGATCGGCAGCGGCTACTTCCAGGAGACTCACCCGCAAGAGTTGTTCCGCGAATGCAGCCACTACTGCGAGCTGGTGTCCAATCCAGAGCAACTGCCGCGAGTGCTTGAGATCGCCATGCGCAAAGCGATCCTCAACCGGGGTGTCTCAGTGATCGTGCTGCCTGGAGATGTCGCCCTGCAAATGGCGCCAGAAGATGCCAGCATGGTGTGGCATACGCCTGCGCACCCACTGATGCAGCCACCAATGAGCGAACTACAGAAGCTGGCAGAAACGCTGAACAGCGCCAAAAATATCACCCTGATGTGCGGCAGCGGTTGCGCCGGATCGCATGACGAAGTCGTCAAACTGGCCGAACTGCTGCAGGCCCCGATTGTGCACGCCCTACGCGGTAAAGAGCACATCGAATGGGATAACCCTTACAGCGTCGGCATGACCGGGCTGATCGGTTTTTCCTCCGGCTACCACGCCATGATGAACGCGGATACCTTGGTGCTGCTAGGCACTCAGTTCCCTTATCGGGCGTTTTATCCTAGCAATGCCAATATCATTCAGATTGATATCAACCCCGGCAGCATCGGCGCTCATTGTCCGGTTAATATGGCGCTGATGGGCGATATCAAAACGACGCTCAGCGCCTTGCTGCCGCAATTGCAAGCCAAGAGCGACCGCAAATTCCTGGATAAGGCGCTGGAACATTACCGGGAAGCGCGTAAAGATCTCGACGGATTGGCTACAGCTAACGATGACCAGCCGATCCACCCACAATATCTGGCACAGCAAATCAGCAACTCAGCCACGGATGACGCCATCTTCACCTGCGATGTCGGCACGCCGACGGTGTGGGCAGCTCGGTATTTGAAAATGAACGGCAAACGCCGCCTGCTCGGTTCGTTCAACCATGGCTCAATGGCCAACGCCATGCCGCAGGCGATTGGTGCCCAGGCCACCGAACCGGATAAGCAAGTGATCGCCATGTGCGGTGACGGTGGCTTCACCATGCTGATGGGGGATTTTCTGTCGCTGGCGCAGTTGCAGCTGCCGGTCAAGGTGGTGGTATTCAATAACAGCGTGCTGGGCTTTGTGGCAATGGAGATGAAGGCCGGTGGCTACCTTACCGACGGCACCGATCTGCACAACCCGGATTTTGCCGCTATCGCCAATGCGGCAGGCATCAAAGGCATTCGGGTAGAAAAGGCCTCCGAGCTGGACGCGGCATTGCAGGAAATGCTGGCCCATCCTGGCCCGGCCTTGCTCGACGTGGTCACGGCCAAACAAGAGCTGGCGATGCCGCCGCAGATTAAATTCGAACAGGCTAAAGGGTTCAGCCTGTATATGCTGCGCGCCATCATCAATGGCCGGGGTGATGAAGTTGTCGAACTGGCTAAAACCAACTGGCTGCGTTAATCGCTTCTGGGGGCAATGAAGTTGGTTGTCCCCTGCATTTTCCGCTTTTGCCCCGCGCTAATCCGGTTATGATGAAAGCCACTTCCTCATCAGCTACCAAGGACCCGTATGCTTATCGATTTACGCAGTGACACCGTTACCCAACCTAGCGCAGAGATGCGCACCGCCATGGCGCAGGCTGACGTCGGCGACGACGTGTATGGCGACGATCCCACCGTCAACGCCCTCCAGGCTGAAGCGGTCAGACTCTCTGGCAAAGAGGCGGCATTATTCCTGCCTACCGGCACCCAGGCCAACCTGGTAGCCCTGCTGAGCCATTGCCAGCGTGGTGAGGAATATATTGTTGGCCAGCAGGCGCATAACTACAAATATGAAGCCGGTGGTGCCGCCGTGCTGGGCAGCATTCAGCCGCAGCCGATCGAAGCCAATCCCGATGGCACGCTGCCGTTGGATAAAGTCGCCGCCGCCATCAAACCCGATGATATTCACTTTGCCAAGACTCGTCTGCTGAGTCTGGAGAATACCATCAGCGGCCGCGTGCTGCCGCTGGAATATCTGCAACAGGCCTGGCAGTTCACCCGTGAACACAAACTTGCTCTGCACATTGACGGCGCGCGCATTTTCAACGCGGCGGTGGCACTTAACGTACCGCTGAAAACCCTCGCCCAGTATTGCGACACCTTCACCATTTGTCTGTCAAAAGGCCTGGGTGCACCGGTTGGCTCCCTGCTATGCGGTAGCAAAGAGTTTATTCAACGTGCCAACCGCTGGCGCAAGATGACCGGTGGCGGAATGCGCCAGGCCGGTATTCTGGCGGCGGCCGGGCTCTATGCGCTGGAGCACAACGTCGAGCGGCTGAAAGAAGATCATGACAACGCCAAATGGCTCGAACAACAGCTACGTGACATTGGCGTAGATATTGCCGAACCGGGCGCACAAACCAACGTGCTGTACCTGCGCCAATCCCCGGAGCTGGCGGCCAAGCTCGGCCCCTGGATGCGCGAACGTGGTGTGTTGATCAGCGCCGGGCCGTTAACCCGTATCCTGACGCATCTGAACGTTAGCCGCCAGGATCTGCAAAAAGTCGTCGACCTATGGCAGGAGTTCTTGCAGCAGCACGCTTGATTTTTTTGCAGTAACACCGGGAGGCCCCGCTTCCCGGTTCTCGCCAAACCCGTTATCTCAGCCTAGTTTCAAAACCTGAAGGGATATCATCTATGAGTCATAAATTGCGCCAGACGTTATTAGCTCTCACCCTCGCTAGCAGTGGAATGATGTTTACCTTGCCAGCCAGCGCCGCCTCAGCGCCGGCCCAACAGCAGACACAGGCTCCCGGCTATTACCGCATGATGTTGGGTAACCTGGAGGTGACAGCGCTGTATGACGGTTATACCCACCTTGCGACCAAGCTGTTCCACGGCGTCAGCGAGCCGGATATGCAAAAGCTGTTCGCCCGCATGTTTACCGACAGTAAGTCAGGCATACAGACTGCGGTTAACGCTTTTCTGGTGAATACCGGTACGCATCTGGTTTTGGTCGATGCCGGTACCTCGCAGTGTTTTGGACCAACCTTGGGGGCTATCAAAAACAACCTGCGCGCGGCAGGTTATCAGCCAGAGCAGGTTGATATGATATTGCTGACGCATCTGCACCCCGATCACGCCTGCGGCATCACCGATCAGGGCAAAGCCGCCTTCCCTAACGCTACTGTCTATGCCTCCAAGGCCGATGGCGATTATTGGCTGAGTAAAAAGATAGCGTCCAAAGCCCCGAAAGACGCGCAGCCGATGTTCAAAATGGCCCAGGACGCAGTGGCCCCTTATGCCGAACAGGGCAAGCTGAAATTGTACAGCCCTGGGGAGCAGTTACTTCCTGGGTTGGAGGTGATAGCGACACCGGGCCATACACCTGGGCATACCTCTTACCTGTTCAGCTCCGGCGGCCAGAAACTGCTGTTGTGGGGGGATATCGTCCACAGCCACTCTTTGCAGTTTGCCAAACCTGAAGTCGCGGTGGACTTTGACACGGACTCCAAACAGGCGATCGCTACCCGGCAGAAGGTGTTTGCCGATGCGGCTGAAAACAAGCTGTGGGTTGGCGGAGCGCACTTACCGTTCCCTGGCCTGGGCCACGTACGCGTCGAAGGCAAAGGTTATGCGTGGGTGCCGGTTGAATATGCACCGGTGGTCGTTGGCGAGAAGAAACCTTAACGTAGATTGTTGACAACGGGCGGCGCATGCGGCGCCCGTTTAATGACGCATAGTGCGGTAACTCAAACCACCATCCGGCCATAGAGCCAGTAACCCAC
Source organism: Serratia sp. JSRIV006 (assembly GCF_019968685.1). Lineage (NCBI taxonomy): Bacteria > Pseudomonadati > Pseudomonadota > Gammaproteobacteria > Enterobacterales > Yersiniaceae > Serratia > Serratia sp. JSRIV006. The sequence goes on along the minus strand of NZ_CP074137.1, from coordinate 2,076,656 downwards.
AGCCAGTATCAGCAGCAGGTTCAGCACTACGCTGAGAATAAAATAGGTTTTGAACGGCTGTTTCTGTGTTTTATGACGGAACATCCGTTGCCCGATAATGGCCCCTATCCAACCGCCCAGCACGCCGAACAGCAGCAGGGTGATTTCCGGCACCCGTTGCCAACTTTTGCAGGCGGCCAGCTTATCAGCTCCGTAGATCAGCAGGGTCAGCAAGTTTACCAGCAGCAACCACGTCCACAGCGGAGCGGGAAAACACAGGCTGCCAGCCAGAGCAATTAGCAGCAGCAAATAACACAGGGAATTGATTTTCATCGGGCATGGGCTCGTTGCTTGATCGCCGCGTAGTGTGAACCGCCCTCCGTGCAGATGCAACCATTGATACCCATACATAAAGTGCATTTAGCCCGCTAATTTGGCATCCTGTCGTTCATGCTCACATTAACATCAATAAACTAAGGCAGCGCAATGACCTCCCAACGTATTCTGGTTCTTGGAGCCAGCGGTTATATTGGCCAACACCTGATCCCCCGTTTGACCGAGCAGGGCCACGAAATCACCGCCGCAGCACGCCGTATAGAATGGTTGGAAGAGCAAAACTGGCCGCACGTAAGCTGCCGCTACGTGGATGTCTATCGCCCAGAAACGCTAACGGCGGCGCTATGGCAGATCGATGCCGTTTACTACCTGATCCACGGCATGGGCGATGGCGATGATTTTATCGAAAAGGAACGCCAGGCGGCGGAGAACCTGCGCGATGCCTTGCGAGGATCCAACGTTAAACAGGTTATTTTCCTTGGCGCACTGCAACCAGAGGGCAATAGCTCCCCCCACCTCATCGCCCGTAAACTGACCGGCGAAATCCTGCGTCAAAGCGGCATTCCCGTCACCGAATTGCGCGCCAGTATCGTGGTTGGCCCTGGTTCAGCCGCGTTCGAAATTATGCGCGATATGGTCTATAACCTGCCGATCCTGACGCCACCGCGTTGGGTACGGTCAAAATCGTCCCCGGTCGCACTGGATAACCTGCTCACTTACCTGACCGAGCTACTGCAACATCCGGCGCAGGAAAACCGGATTTTTGACGTGGCCGGGCCGGAGTACATCAGTTACCAAACCCTGTTCGAGCGCTTTATCAAGATCAGCGGCAAAAAGCGCTGGCTGATCCCGGTGCCGCTGCCGACACGCTTTATCTCTGTATGGTTTATCAGCATGATCACCTCTGTGCCAACCTCGATTGCCAGCGCGCTCATTCAGGGGCTGAACCATGACTTACCTGCCGATGGCAAACCGCTGCAAGCCTTGATCCCACAGCCACTACAAACCTTTGATGAGGCCGTGAAGGAAACGCTACGCCGCGAAGACGAGGTGGTCGACTCTGCCGACTGGGGTTACGATCCTGAAGCCCGAGCCCGCTGGCGCCCCGGTTATGGTTTCTACCCCAAACATGCAGGCTGTGAGGTGGATACCCAGGCTTCCAGCGAAGCGCTATGGCACGTCGTGCAGCAGTTGGGTGGTAAAGAGGGATACTTCTACGCCAACATTCTGTGGCAAATCCGCGCCCGCATGGACGATATGATCGGCAACGGCGTCGTTTATGGCCGACCGCAGCGTGACACCCTGGAAATCGGCGATCTGGTCGATGGCTGGAAGGTGATCACCAAGAAGCCATTACGGCAGTTGGCATTGATGTTCGGGATGAAAGCTCCGGGGCTTGGCCGCCTGACCTTCAGCATCAAAGACCTGGGCGATCGCCGCCAACTCGATGTCCGCGCCTGGTGGCATCCTGCCGGTTTCAGCGGGCTGTTATACTGGTTTGTCATGATGCCCGCCCACCTGTTTATTTTCCGTGGCATGGCCAAACGGATTGCCCAATTGGCCGAAGAGTACGATAACCAGCGTCCTCATTAGTCGAATTCTCGATCAACCGCACAGTTTGCTGCTGCGGTTAGGTCCTTTCTCATTGCATAGCGCACAAAATCACGAAAGAATGGCACCTTATTTGCTGGGGCGCGCTAAAACGCCCTCAGCATCCTGATTTTTGGTGAGAACAGAGTGAGTTATGAAGGTATTGGTCACCGGTGCAACCAGTGGGTTAGGCCGTAACGCCGTTGAATATCTCCGCCGCCAAGGCATAAAAGTACGTGCCACCGGGCGCAATCAGGCCATGGGTTGCCTGCTGGAAAAAATGGGTGCCGAATTCATCCATGCCGATCTCACCAACCTGATCTCTTCACAGGCCAAAGCCATGCTGGCGGATGTCGACGTGCTGTGGCACTGCTCCGGTTTCACTTCCCCATGGGGCACGGAAGAAGCCTTCGAACTGGCCAACGTCCGCGCTACCCGCCGTTTGGGGGAATGGGCTGCGGCCTACGGTGTAGAACGGTTCATTCATATTTCGTCGCCGGCAATTTACTTTGATTATCACCATCACCGCAATGTGGATGAAGACTTCCGCCCGATTCGTTATGCCAACGAGTTTGCCCGCAGCAAGGCCGCCGGGGAACAGGTGGTGCAACAGTTGGCGCTGTCCAACCCGCAAACCCATTTCACCATCCTGCGCCCACAGGGGCTATTTGGCCCACACGACAAAATCATGCTGCCGCGCCTGCTGCATATGATCAAACATTACGGCAGCCTGCTGCTACCGCGTGGCGGGGATGCACTGGTCGATATGACCTATCTGGATAATGCGGTACACGCCATGTGGCTGGCCACCGTGAAGGAAGAGACTCCTTCTGGCCGGGCCTACAACATCTCCAACCAGCAAGCCTGCACGCTACGCACCGTGCTGCAACAGTTGATCGATGAGTTGGGCATGAAGTGCCGCATCCGCTCGGTGCCCTACCCGATGCTCGATATGATGGCTCGTGGCATGGAAAAGCTGGGCAGTAAAAGCGATAAAGAACCCGTGTTGACCCATTACAGCGTCGCCAAGCTCAATTTCGATCTGACGCTGAACACCACTCGCGCACAGCAGGAACTGGGTTATCAACCCGTGGTTTCGCTTGAAGAAGGCATTAGCCGTACCGCTCGCTGGTTGAAAGAGCACGGTAATCTGCACGGGCTATAACTAACCCCCTCACCCCAACCCTCTCCCACAGGGAGAGGGAGCTGTTAGTCCCTGCACATTTGGTAGTAAAAAGATAATCTCAGCAAACTCGAACGATCCACTGTGGGAGAGCGTGAGGGCATTTCTTTTGGCGTTAGCGCATAGCTCCGTATTTGCTTAGCAACGCCTCTATAATCGCCTCGCTTTCTGCATCTGGCTCACCGCGATAATCGCTGGGCCGGAAATGCATCTGAAACGCCGCTACCAGATTCCGCTGCTGCTTGGCATCCCATGTAGGATCAACGCCATAGCCGTAGCGCGCCAGCTTTTCCAACAGTGATGCCATCGCCACCGGCTCATGCTTATCACGGCCTGCCAGGCAACGTTCCACCTCCCGCTCTTCCGGCCAGGCACCAATACCTGCCTGCGCCAGCTGTTGCCATGGGAAGAGTGGACCAGGATCCTGTTTGCGCTGCGGGGCGATATCGCTATGCCCTACCACGTCCGTCGGTTGCAGCGCGTAACGCTGTACAATATCGCGGCTAAGTTGGATCAGTAACGCAATTTGCTCTGGCGTATAAGGCTGCCAGTCTGTCTCCAGCAAGTTACGCGTAAAGCCCCGGTTGACGATCTCAATACCGATCGAGGTATCGTTCAAATTGGTACGCCCACGCCAGTTGCTGGCACCCGCATGCCAAGCTCGCAGCTCTTCGGGCACCAGTTGATACGCCACCGGTTTACCGCCCTGCAGTGGCGGATGGGCGGGCAGCAAGTAATGGGCGCTGACGTGCTCGTCCGTCAGCGTTTTCAGCGAGGAGTGAAAGTCTTCTGCGGTGTAATGCATCACCAGGAAGCGAATACGCTGATCGGCCCCCGGTGCCTGATGCAGGGTTTCCAACTGATAGCTGCCGTGATCCACCAGCGTGCTGGTGGATTGCTGTTGGCACCCCGTCAAAACGCCAATGGCGGCGATCCACAACCACTTGGCCACAGTATGCTCCTTTCCGCAGTGATGCACCGCCATCAGGGGATGACCGAGTCTGGTACAGTCTCAGCCGCTTGCAAGGTTTGCATCAGCTTGCGTCTATCGTAATAACACTTGCCCCACGACGCCAGGCAGGACGCCCCTAGCGCGCCTTCAATCGAATCATAAATGGGATCGAACTCGCCGCTAAAGAAACTAAACAACACCCTTCCCAGCGTGGCGGCTCCCCCAATCAGCAACCAGGTCATCACCTGGGTTAGTTGGCTGATTTTCAATTGCAGTTCACTGCTTCCCTGCTCGGTATTTTTCATTTCACTTCCTGGTTATCTCACGTTATCCCCGTTTAGCGGCTGACTTTTACCGCGGTGCCACTGACGCTGACCATCAGCATGGTGCTATCTTTACCCACGGTTTGATAATCGATATCGATGCCGACTACCGCGTTAGCCCCCAGTTCTTTGGCCTGCTCCTGCATCTCCTGAAAGGCCAGCTGACGTGCCTTGCGCAGCTCTTTCTCGTAGGCACCGGAACGGCCACCAACGATATCACGCACACCAGCAAAAAAATCGCGGAAAATATTGGCACCCAGAATCGCCTCGCCGGTAACTACGCCGCAATATTCGGTGATGGTAAACCCTTCCAGGGTGTGGGTAGTGGACAATTGCATCAAGAACTCCTTATAAAATCAAATCATTGCTGTGGTAGGACAGCTAATTTAAGCGGATGTTCTGTGGCACAATGGCACACAGCACCAATGCAAGGACCAAAAACGCCTTTATACTGTAGGCTAGTCCCGTGGTTTTCGGTCTTCATGGTTGAGAGACTTTTACATAAGGTTATGAGATGAAAACAAAAACGCTTGCTGTTGTTTTACCCTTGGCCCTGTTCTTAAGCGCCTGTACTACCGTCGAACCGGCCTTTAAGGATGTTGGCGTCCGCACTGGCGCCTGCGTGGACGGTGGCCCGGATACGGTAGCCCAGAAATTCTATGACCTGCGCATTCAGCAAGGCCCAAGCACCGCTCTGCCGGACAGCAGCCGTCTGGCACAGTTGCAGCCTTACCTGAGCCAGGTGCTGTATCAGGATCTGGTCAGTGCCGCTCAGCACCCTGGCAAACACACCATCACCGGCGATCTGTTCTCTGGCAATGCCCAGGGGCCAACCAGCGCATCGGTTGCCAGCGCTTCCACCATTCCTAACACCGATGCCAAAAACATCCCGCTGCGTGTACAGCTGACCCACCAGAAAGAAGGTGCCAACACAATCAACTGGCAGGACGAAGTGCTGATGGTCCGTGAAGGCACCTGCTGGGTAGTTGACGACATCCGCTTCCTCAACATCCCGCCGCATGCCGCCAGCGGTACGCTGCGTCAGGTTCTTGAGAACCAGTAACACCAAGATGGCAGCCGGGTGTATCACCTTCCCGGTTGCCAATTCCCCCCTCAGAAATGCTCAAAATTCCATCACCTTGAGAAAAATAGCTAGCTATCTCACAGAGTGCGCGACAAATCCGCCATTCCACCAGCGCTCACGGTATCTTCTGCTATTATTTAGTCATTCTGCGACGTACTAATAAATTTTAACTCACAAAGATTGCATAAGTATTCTGTGGAAGTTACCATTCCCGGCATCAATGTCTATTCAATTTCAGCGCATGAGTATTCAACTAAAAGATATCAACTGCTTTTATGGCGCACATCAGGCGCTGTTTAACATTACACTGGATTGCCCTGCCGGCGAGACTCTGGTGCTGCTTGGTCCAAGCGGCGCGGGTAAGAGTTCACTGCTGCGGGTGCTTAACCTGCTGGAAATGCCACGCTCTGGCCACCTGCAAATCGCGGGCAATCAGTTCGACTTTAAACAGTCACCGGGGGAGAAATCCATCCGCGAACTGCGCCAAAACGTGGGCATGGTGTTCCAGCAGTACAATCTCTGGCCACATCTGACCGTGGTGCAAAACCTGATCGAAGCGCCCTGCCGCGTACTTGGCCTGACCAAGGCACAAGCGATGGCGCGTGCCGACAAGTTGCTGACCCGGTTACGCCTGACCGATTTTGCCGACCGTTTCCCACTGCATCTCTCCGGTGGCCAACAACAGCGCGTAGCCATTGCCCGTGCGCTGATGATGGAACCTCAGGTGCTGCTGTTCGATGAACCTACGGCCGCACTGGATCCGGAAATTACCGCACAGATCGTCAGCATCATTCGCGAGTTGGCGGGCACCGGTATTACTCAGGTGATCGTCACCCATGAGGTTGAAGTCGCGCGTAAAACCGCCAGCCGCGTGGTCTATATGGAAAATGGCCATATCGTCGAACAGGGCGATGCCAGCCACTTTGCACAACCGCAAACCGTAGAGTTTGCCAATTACTTATCACACTAATAGCGATATTTGCTGTTCTCAGGGAGTTTGCGATGAAAAAACTACTAATCGCCGCCGTTCTGGCTGGCATCAGCGTTTCTGCCTCAGCAGCCGAAACTATTCGTTTCGCTACCGAAGCTTCCTACCCTCCGTTCGAATTCGTCGCGGCGGATAACAAAATCCAGGGCTTCGACGTCGATCTGGCCAACGCTCTGTGTAAAGAGATGCAGGCCGAGTGTACCTTTACTAACCAAGGCTTCGACAGCCTGATCCCAAGCCTGAAATTCAAGCGTTTCGATGCCGTGATGGCCGGTATGGATATCACCCCTGAGCGCGAAAAGCAGGTGCTGTTCAGCAAGCCTTACTACGATAACTCGGCCCTGTTTATTGCCGAGAAAGGCAAAGTGGCCGACGTGGCCGCGCTGAAAGGCAAACGCGTTGGCGTGCAAAACGGCACCACGCACCAGAAATTCCTGACCGATAAACACCCGGAAATCACCACCGTGGGCTACGACAGCTACCAGAATGCCATTCTGGATCTGAAAAATGGCCGTGTTGATGCGGTGTTCGGCGATACCGCCGTGGTTAACGAGTGGCTGAAAGAAAACGCTGCGCTGACCGCCGTGGGCGATAAAGTGACCGATAAAGACTACTTCGGTAGCGGTCTGGGCATTGCCATGCGCCTGCAAAATACCGAACTGCAGGGCAAATTCAACGCCGCCCTGGATAAAATCAAGCAGGATGGGACTTACGAAACCATCTACAAAAAATGGTTCCAGCAGTAATCATCATCCATGAATGAAATCCAACCTTTAGCTAGCGCCGCCGGGATGACCGTCGGCCTTGCCGTTTGTGCCCTGGTCCTCGGCCTGATCCTGGCGATGCTGTTTGCCGTCTGGGAGTCATCCCGCTGGAAAGCGGTCAGTTGGCTCGGCACCGCCTGGGTGACCCTGCTGCGCGGCTTGCCAGAAATTCTGGTAGTGCTGTTTATCTACTTTGGCTCCTCACAGCTGCTGATGATGCTGTCCGACGGCTTCGTCCTGAACTTCGGCCTGTTCCAGTTACCGGTGCAACTGTCCATCGACAATTTCGAAGTCAGCCCGTTCCTGTGCGGCGTTATCGCCCTGGCCTTGCTCTATTCTGCCTACGCATCGCAAACACTGCGTGGGGCGCTTAAAGCGGTGCCACTGGGTCAGTGGGAATCCGGCCAGGCTCTCGGGCTAAGCAAGACGGCTATCTTCTTCCGCTTGATCATGCCGCAAATGTGGCGTCACGCGTTGCCGGGGCTGGGCAACCAGTGGCTGGTGTTGCTGAAAGATACCGCGCTGGTGTCGTTGATTAGCGTTAACGATTTGATGTTGCAGACCAAAAGTATTGCCACCCGCACCCAGGAGCCGTTTACCTGGTATGTGATTGCGGCAGCAATCTATTTGGTTATCACCCTGCTGAGCCAGTACATCCTTAAGCGGATCGAGCTGCGCACCACGCGTTTTGAGCGGGGGCCTGCCTGATGCTTGAATTCATCCCCGAAATCCTCAAAGGCTTGCATACCAGCCTGTCGCTGACGATCGTCGCACTGATTGTTGCCTTGCTGATGTCGCTGGTGCTGACGGTGATCCTGACGTTAAAAACCCCGGTGCTGACGCAGTTGGTGAAGGTCTACATTACGTTGTTCACCGGTACGCCGTTGCTGGTGCAGATCTTCCTGATTTACTACGGCCCTGGCCAGTTCCCGTCAATCCGTGAATATCCCTGGTTGTGGAACCTGCTGTCGCAACCTTGGCTCTGCGCGATGATTGCCTTGGCGCTGAACAGTGCGGCCTACACCACCCTGCTGTTCCATGGGGCGGTACGCGCTATCCCGGCGGGCCAATGGCAATCCTGTGAAGCGCTGGGCATGTCACGTAAGCAAACGCTGCGTATTCTGCTGCCGTATGCCTTCAAACGTGCCTTGTCATCCTACTCTAACGAAGTGGTTCTGGTGTTCAAGAGCACCTCGCTTGCCTATACCATTACGCTGATGGAAGTGATGGGCTATAGCCAACTGATGTACGGCCGGACTTATGACGTGATGGTGTTCGGTGCCGCTGGCATTGTGTATCTGTGCGTGAATGGCCTGCTGACGTTATTGATGCGTTTGGTTGAACGCCGCGCTTTGGCTTTTGAACGTCGTAATTGAATCAAGCCTCGCTGAACTAGCCCTGCCATGCGCAGGGCTTTTTTATGACCGAAAATAATTTTCTAGTCATTTATATTGCATAGTCATTCACTAAATGGCATTGTTATCGGCATAGCCACTCACAATGCCCTTGGGGCGTTGTCAGAAAAAAAGGTGGCGAGACAACAATCAAATTTACGACAGGAGCCGTACCGATGAAAAAGCTGTTACTTGCCGCCACCCTTCTCGCCGGGATCACCTTTAACGCTGCCGCCGCAGACACCATCCGTTTCGCCTCTTCAGCGACCTACCCGCCGTTTGAATCTCTGGATGCCAATAACCAGATCGTCGGTTTTGATATCGATTTGGCCAAGGCCTTGTGCAAGCAAATGCAGGCCGACTGCACCTTTACCAACCAGGCCTTTGACAGCCTGATCGCCGCGCTGAAATTTAAAAAATATGACGCGGTGATTTCCGGTATGGACATCACACCAGAGCGTAGCAAGCAGGTAACCTTTACCCAGCCCTATTATGCCAACTCGGCTATCGTCATTGCTCAGAAAGGCAAGTTCACTACGCTGGCGGATTTGAAAGGCAAAAAGCTGGGGATGGAAAACGGCACCACGCATCAAAAATACATGCAGGACAAGCACCCGGAAATCAATACCGTGTCTTATGACAGCTACCAAAACGCCGTGCTGGAGTTGAAGAATGGCCGTATCGATGGCGTGTTCGGTGACACTGCGGTGGTTAATGAGTGGCTGAAGAATAACCCCGAACTGGCTGCCGTAGGCGAGCACGTAACCGATGCGCAGTACTTTGGCACCGGCTTGGGCATTGCCGTACGCCCGGACAATCAGGCACTACTGGCCAAGCTGAATGCTGCGCTGGATGCGATCAAGGCGGATGGGACCTACAAGGCAATCAACGATAAGTGGTTCCCACAGTAATACCCTCCGCTCGACTACTGGCCCTCACTGGAGGGCCATTATTTCCGCACCAGTAGCGTCAACACTTCGTAATGGGCAGTATGCGGGAACATATCAAATAGCTGCACGCGCTCAACTCGGTAATCCGGCAGCATCGCCAAATCCTTCGCCATACTTAACGCATTACAGCTGGAATAAAGAATATAACCCGGCGCCATGCGGTTGAGATAATCACACAGCTCGTTGCCAATCCCCCGGCGCGGCGGGTTCACCAAGACCAACTCCGGAACTTCCCCCTCAGCGGTAGCAAATCGGGTCGAATCCAGCGCCTGGAAATCCACCTGCTGCAAGCCGAGGGTTTGCGCGGACTGTTTGGCACAGGCTATCGCCTCGGCGCTGATTTCAATGCCGGTCAGCCTGGTTTGCGGCTGTGCGCAATGCAACCCGAAGCCGCCAACGCCACAGAACAGATCCCACATGCTGGCGATACCTAGCGCCCGTACCCAATCCCGTGCGGTGGCATACAGCTGGTTGGCCACCTGCGGATTGGTTTGAAAAAAGCTCTGCGGGCGAATGTATAACGGCACCTGGTTGAATCGCTCTTCCAGCGCCTGCTGTTCGGTCAGCGGGATTTCATGCTCACCTTCCATGATCGCCATGTGTACTGGCTGAATATTGGCGGCGATCACCTTCAACTGCGGCAACTGTTCTTGTAACCAAGGCAAGGCCGCACGCAGTTGCGCCAGCTTGCTTTCGGAACGCAGCACAAAGCGCAACATCAGGCCGCCGCTGAAGGTGCTTTCCGTCAGTAGTAAATATTTCAGCTCGCCACGTTTGCGCGCCACGTTATAAGGCGTTAACCCGGCACGAGGGATAAACTCTTTTAATACCGCGAAAATCGGAGCAAAGCTGGCCGGGTACAACGGGCAATCACACAGGTCTACCGGCGTGCCATCACGGTGCAACATGCCAAGCAACGGCCGCTCAACGCTACCGCTGACCACCATTTTCGCCTTGTTGCGAAATGCACTTTCTTCACCCGTCACCGGTTCTAACCACTGCGCGACATCGCGATCCGCCAGCAAGGATTGCAGATGATGTTGTTTTTCTTCCAGTTGCTGGGGATAAGGTTTTTCCAGCCACTGACAGGAACGGCAGGTGCCCGCCGAGTACAAAGCGCAATGCATGAATAGTAACCGTTAACTCAGGATGACCAATGAGGGCGCAGATTGTACCACCCAACGCGGATAAAAACTTACTTACCAGGCAGTAGAAGATAAAACGCCGCCCGGTCAGGCGGCGCTTAAAGCTCAATTAATCGTTAACAGCATCAGCCACGAGCGGCCCTTTGCAGTTCACGCGCGCGCTGTTTTTCCGCCCGCGCCATAAACCACCAAGCAATAAACCCGATGATCCCCACCACCAGCAGGATCAGCGTTGCCAAGGCGTTGATCTCCGGGTTAACCCCCATACGCACGCTGGAGAATACCAGCATTGGCAAGGTGGTAGCCCCAGGCCCGGCCACGAAGCTGGCAATCACCAGATCGTCCAACGAGAGAGTAAACGCCAGCATCCAGCCCGAGATCAGCGCCGGGGCAATCATCGGTAAGGTGATCACGGAAAACACTTTCAGCGGTGTAGCACCCAGATCCATCGCTGCCTCTTCTATTGAACGATCCAGCTCACGCAAGCGCGAACTGATAACGACCGACACATAGGCAGTACAGAAGGTGACGTGCGCCAACCAGATGGTGAACATCCCGCGCTCAGAAGGCCAACCAAAGGTATGCCCCATCGCCACAAACAGCAGCAGCAGCGACAAACCGGTGATCACGTCTGGCATAACCAGCGGTGCGGTGAGCATAAAGGCAAACCCGGTCGCCCCCCGGAAACGCCCAAAGCGCACCATCACCATCGCGGCAATGGTGCCGAGGATCACCGCCGCCGTGGCGGAAGCCGCCGCAATGGTCAAGCTCAGACCAACCGCGCTGATCATCGCCGAATCATGGAACAGTTCGATATACCAACGGAACGACCAACCCGCCCATACGGTAACCAGCTTGGAGCTGTTGAACGAGTAGATCACCAGCATCAGCATCGGTGCATACAGGAAGGTGAAACCAACCACCAGAATCGCTATGCGCCACGGTGAGCGCACTACCGGCAAGTTATTCATCCCTGCCCTCCCATTTCCTTGTTCTGGTGCTTGTGGAACCAGAGAATAGGTACAATCAGCAACAGCAGCATCACGGTAGCAACCGCCGAGGCGACCGGCCAGTCACGGTTATTGAAGAACTCCTGCCAGAGCACGCGGCCAATCATGATGCTGTCTGGCCCGCCGAGCAGTTCCGGGATCACAAACTCCCCCACCGCCGGGATAAACACCAGCATCGAGCCGGCAATAATACCGCCACGGGTTAACGGCATGATCACGCTGAAGAAGGTTTTCAACGGCTTGGCCCCCAGATCCAGCGAGGCTTCAACCAGCGAGTAATCAAGGCGCGTCAGCGCGGTATAAATTGGCAACACCATAAACGGCAGATAGGAATAAACGATGCCGATATACACCGCCAGATTGGTATGCAGGATCACCAATGGCTGATCGATTACCCCCAGCCACATCAGGAAGTTGTTCAACACCCCGTTGTTCTTCAGTATCCCCATCCAGGCATACACGCGGATCAGGAATGACGTCCAGGAAGGCAGGATCACCAACAGCAGCAGGATGTTGCGGGTCGACGGTTTACTGTGCGCCACCGCCCACGCCAGCGGATAGCCGATCACCAGGCAGCACAGCGTTGAAACCGCCGCGATCTGCAAGGATTGCAGATAGGCATCGATGTATAACGGGTCATCGGTCAGTTGCAGGTAGTTGGCAAAGTTCAGCGCAATATCGAGTTTGCCGTCTGCCCAACTCATCAGATCGGTATAAGGCGGTACCGCCAAAGCCAGCTCAGACAGACTGATCTTGAACACGATCAGGAACGGCAGCATAAACAACAGCAGCAGCCACAGCAGCGGTAGCGCGATCACCAGTTTGCGGCCATGGGCCATCTGCAAACGTTGGATAAACGCCTTAATCGGGCCGGGTACTCTTGCCGGAGGCTCCGGCGAACGTTCAGAAAGCAATGTCATGATAGTTACTCCTCACTTTCTCAACTACACCGTCAGAACCACACAGCTGTCGGTGTCCCAACATAGGCGCACTTCATCACCCCAGGTCGGCATGCCTTTGCGGAAGCGATGGCCGTTCTGCAACTGCGCACTGATCATCTGCCCGCTAAGCAACTTCACGTGGTAGATCGACAGATCGCCTAGATAGGCGATGTTCACCACCTCACCCACCGCAAAGTTGCAGCCGTCTTCCGGCACTTCCTCACACAGCATGATCTTTTCCGGGCGCAGAGCGACCTGAATAGGTACACCGTCTACCACCGATGAATCAGGATCGACCTTAAGCGCATGCCGTAAACCCGGACTTTGCAGGATCAATGCATCGTCTCGCCGCTCCTGCAACACGCAATCGAACACGTTGACCGAACCGATAAACTCGGCGCTGAAACGGCTGTTCGGGTGCTCGTAGATCTCTTCCGGCTCACCGATTTGCACAAACTTGCCGCGGTTCATGATGGCGATACGGCCAGCCATGGTCATCGCTTCTTCCTGATCGTGGGTGACCATGACGCAGGTCGCGCCCACGCGCTCCAGGATATCGACCACCTCCAGCTGCATGCGATCGCGCAGTTTTTTATCCAGCGCGCCCATCGGTTCGTCCAGCAGCAACAGCTTTGGCCGTTTGGCCAGGCTACGTGCCAGTGCCACACGCTGGCGTTGCCCGCCGGAGAGCTGGTGCGGCTTACGCTTGGCGTATTCCTGCATATGCACTAGCGTAAGCATTTCGGTGACGCGCTCGTTGATTTCCGCGCGCGGCATTTTATCCTGCTTGAGGCCAAACGCGATGTTCTGCTCCACCGTCATATGGGGGAACAGCGCATAGGACTGGAACATCATATTGACCGGGCGTTGGTATGGCGGCACGTGGGACATGTCCTGACCGTCGAGGACAATTTGCCCTTCCGTCGGCTGTTCAAAACCGGCCAACATGCGCAGCAACGTCGATTTTCCACAGCCAGAAGGCCCCAACAGCGCAAAGATTTCGCCCTTGTAGATCGTCAGGCTGACGTCTTCTACCGCATTCTGGCCGTCAAAGGTTTTGGTGAGGTTACGGATTTCCAGCAGAGGGGTGAACACCTTCTGCGATTTGGCTAGCGGACGAGGGATAACGTCGTTCAATCGGGGTGCTCTCCGGCTAAAGCAGTACGAACAACCACAGCAATTGCCATGGCCCAAAATGGCAATGCAGGCGGGTTAACCCCGCCTGCCGATCATCAGAATCGGGTATTTACTTCCCGCTTTTAACTTTAGTCCATGCCCGCGTAACTACACGGTCAAGTTTTGGCGACTGTACGTTCAGCGTGTACAGTTTGGCGCGAATATCTGCCGGCGGGTAAACGTTCGGGTTATCACGCACCTCGGCATTCACCAGCGGCGTGGCGTCTTTCACCGCGTTGGCATAAAACACGTGATTGCTGATATCCGCGATCACCTCTGGCTTGAGCAGGAAGTTCAGGAACTGGTAGGCCGCATCTTTGTTTTTGGCATCTGCTGGCATCGCAAACATGTCAAAGTAGGTCAGCGCCCCTTCTTTTGGGATGGAGTAGGCCACATTGACGCCGTTTTTGGCTTCCTTGGCACGGTTGGCTGCCTGCATGATGTCGCCAGACCAGCCAATGGCCACGCAAATATCCCCGTTAGCCAGATCGTTAATGTACTGGGACGAGTGGAAATAGCGGATATTCGGCCGCAGCTTCATCAATAAATCGTTGGCCGCACCGGTGTAATCTTCCGCACTGGTGCTGTTAGGATCTTTGCCCAGATAGTGCAAAACGGTGGCATAGACTTCGCTTGGCGCATCCAGGAAGGAGACACCACAGCTTTTGAGCTTCTCCAGGTTTTCTGGCTTGAGGATCAGATCCCAGCTATCGACCGGGGCATCTTTACCCAGCACCGCTTTGACCTTATCGACGTTATAGCCAATGCCGGTGGTCACCATCATGTAAGGGATACCGTACTTATTCTCCTTGTCGTTATGCGCAACCAGTTGCAGCATCTCGGGATCAAGGTTTTTGTAATTAGGTATCTTGCTCTTGTCCAGCGCTTCAAAAATACCGGCTTTGGACTGGCGCTCAAGGAAGTTGGAGGAAGGAACCACCAAGTCATAACCGGTGCTGCCCGCCATCAGTTTGCCTTCCAGAACCTCGTTGGAATCAAAGACGTCATACACCACTTTGATGCCGGTTTCTTTCTGGAATTTGGCCAGGGTATCCGGCGCAATGTAGTCGGACCAATTGTAGATGTGCAGCGTATTGTCTGCGGCCGACGCGGTGAGGCAAGCCGTCATCAGCAAGCCGCCAACCACACCCGATAACCACTTTTTACGTTGGGTGACCATCCGTAACTTCCTCCAAAACAAGGGGTAAATTGGTATCCTGAGAGGATACAACGCCTTTGATTAGCCGAGCGCAATCGTTGCGATCGCGAGTGAATAGCTATGCAGTTGATTGCATGCGATTTTCTCACCTGCCAGCCCACGAGGTCACAAACAGGAGCGTGAGCCTTTAGCAAGATCAGCAGCATAACCGGAGTTGCCAGACGGTGCCAGCCTCCAGGGTAAAAAACGCCGTTTATCGATTAATTATGCACGGGGTCTGTATGTGATGCGGCAATAACGGCCTAAAAGACGAGAAATATCTGGCAATAAGGGGAGAAACGCAGAATATCTGGTTGTGGAGGAAAGTCCGGGCTGCGTGCCGCCAGATCTGCGGCACACATAATGTACAGCGAAGATTAATGCAGCATCGGTTGGCTGGCTACGGTAGCCGGGTTCTCTTCTTCCTCACCCATAAACAGCAGATCGTTCGCCCTGGCTTCCAGGATCACCATCGAGATCTGTTCTTCGCCCTGTTGCATAAAGTGGGCAAACTGCTCATGAGCCACGCCCACGGCAATGCTCAAAGACTGGCAAACGATCAGCTTTGGCAAGTTATCGTCTTGTATATCAACAAAGGCCTTGATGGTCAGCGAACTGGCATTGATTTGACTGAGATCGGCCACCAGCGGGATCAGTGCAGTTGGCTTCACTTCGGCCAACGCGGAAAACAGGATCACATTATCCACCAGATCGAGCTTGGCATCGAATACGCCGTCAAAGTTTTGCATGTGCGGCAGGTGTAACGCCTGGCAAGAGTCACATTCAAAAAACGAGATCCCCAACTGATCCAACCAACGTCGTAATAACGCTAAATCGGGGACGATGAGTGAATCCATAAATTACCAGCCTCACAGGGTTCAAAGACATGAAAAGGCGCATAGCTTACGGAATATTCAATCGAGATGCCACGATCAAAGCCGCTTAATTCACTAATGCGGCAACATTGCACGGCATATCCGCACCCGCGATCCCCCGTATACGCTTGGCGCAACAGAGGAAAGCGCCATTTCTCATCCGCCAGATTTCAGACGAAAGCCAGGTCGGGCTCGTTGTTCAATGTACTCAATCATCATGCCGGCAATATCCAACCCGGTGGTGGTTTCAACGCCTTCCAACCCCGGCGACGCATTCACTTCCATCACCAGCGGGCCACGATCGGCACGGAGGATATCAACCCCGGCAACATCCAGCCCCAGCGTCTCTACGGCCTTGATCGCCGTAGCGCGTTCCTTGCCGGTAATATGCACTTTACGAGCCGTGCCACCACGGTGCAGGTTCGAGCGAAACTCCCCAGGCTTTGCCTGACGTTCAATCGCGGCAACGACCCTGCCGCCGACGACCAGGCAGCGAATATCACAGCCATTGGCTTCACGGATATACTCCTGCACCAGGATATGGGCGTTCAGGCCACGAAAGGCGTCGATCACGCTCTCCGCCGCCTGGCGAGTTTCGGCCAATACCACGCCGATCCCCTGCGTCCCTTCAACCAGCTTCACCACCAGCGGTGCGCCGCCCACCAGTTCGATCAAATCACCGGTGTCATCCGGTGAATGCGCAAAGCCGGTAATGGGCAGATCAATCCCCTGGCGCGCCA
The DNA here is from genome assembly GCF_019968685.1 of Serratia sp. JSRIV006. Lineage (NCBI taxonomy): Bacteria > Pseudomonadati > Pseudomonadota > Gammaproteobacteria > Enterobacterales > Yersiniaceae > Serratia > Serratia sp. JSRIV006. The sequence goes on along the minus strand of NZ_CP074137.1, from coordinate 2,060,028 downwards.
GCAGTTGCAGCGAACGCAGTTTGTCACGCGCGCGGGTAATGGCCACTGACTCATTGAGTGGATAGCTGCCGAGCAGTTCAAACTGGCGCAGCACGGCAGTGCCATAAAAGGTAATAGCGGAACCAATACGCGGGATCACCGCATCGTAATGTTCCAACCGGCGGCCACGATAATGAATGCTCGGTGCCGCCGGGTTGATATTCATATAACAAGACTGCGGATCGATAACATCGATACGGTGCCCACGCTGCTCTGCAGCCTCACGCAGTCTTTTACATGAGTACAGCGAACCATCGCGCGAAAGAATGGCAATTTTCACTCGTCACCCCTAAAGGCGTTATCACCTGCATTGGCAGGCATTCCCCATAGCCGCGTTTAGTCTTGCGGTCCCTGGTCTTGTTTATCTTTCGGCGGAGTTCGCCGATCGTTCTGCGGCGGCTGGCCACCGCGCAGTAACGGGCCGAACCCTTGAACCACGCGCCAGACCAAAAACGCGGCTGCAGGAACCATCATGAAGACGCCTAGAAAGATCATGCCAACCGCCGCCTGCTGCGAAGCCAGCATACCCGGTAAGCGGACGTAGTCATGAATACTCAGATAAGAGAGTATCAACAGCACCATGCCCAATCCTTCAAGCACCAGCACAGAACGCGGTAAGTCACCGAATGAACGCATATTTTTTTCTCCAGACTCACTGTGTCCAGTGTAGTAAATTCGCCATCGCTGCAACAGCTCTAGTTGATTAATCGGTTCTATAAATCAGACCAAGAGGCAGATCCTGCTTTTTTTTAGCTCAGCCAACGGGCATAGTAAGCGCCATGACGTGAGTGATTGCGCAACTGAAGTCTTTTTATGACGGAAGGAATGTCGTTACAATAACGGTTAATGATTAATAACAGACTAGGAGTGTTACATGTTTGCTGTAATCTTCGGGCGTCCGGGCTGTCCTTACTGTGTCCGTGCTAAAGAGCTGGCAGAGAAATTGACTGAAGAGCGTGACGATTTCAACTTCCGTTATGTTGATATCCACGCCGAAGGCATCACCAAGGCCGATTTGGAAAAAACCGTGGGCAAACCGGTAGAAACCGTGCCGCAAATCTTTATCGATCAGACCCACATTGGCGGCTGCACCGATTTTGAAGCCTACGCCAAAGAAAACCTGAACCTGTTCCAGTAAGCTTCAAGCTCGAACAAAAAAGGCCACCGAACTCAGGTGGCCTTTTTTACGATTAGGGTTTTTGCTGCCGATAGAACTGTTGCCACGCATGGAACACCATGCGCATTAATAAATACAACATCCCACCCAACACACACCAGAATACAGCGCTGACCGCATAAGCTAACTCCTGCCAAAACGAATGGCCGGGGGTCAACCAAAAGTGGCGAATGAGTAAACACAGCGGTACCGCACACAGTGCGCCAAGCAAGGGACACAGAATACGCTGCTTGCTCGACAAATAGCTGGCGATAAAACCGGGAATAATAAACAACAGCAGGCCGGTTTCACCATGATGCTCGGATTCTGTTACGCCGACGGCACCGCTCTTCAGGCCCAGAAAAACCAGGCTAAACAGCAGAAAACAGCTAAAAATGCCCACCCAGTATCGATAACTTACCATCCACCTCTCCCCTCCATACCCGAAAATGACGGATATCGCGATGTGACCGCTGACTACATCGTAAAACACAGCCTATCGCACAGACCCTGCGACACACAGCCGAAATCGACAGCGCTGGCTGAACTTTTTCCTTGGTCAAAAAGGGTTAAATACGTATGCCGACACAGCTTTATGCTGGCTGTCATACGTGATAGCGACTAGAATAAGCGCCGCCATTCGATGGTTCGGATCGCCTTCCGATGGTTGGTTGTTATCTAAGCTTTATCCATATACTCTATGGCTGAATCTAACTCTTATAGTGTTCTTTATCAAGAACTTACTGGTAAACAATAAGTTATCCCCCGTGAACATAAACGTCGCAAGTTTGTTAAACGGTAACTACATCCTGTTACTGTTTGTGGTACTCGCCCTGGGGCTCTGCCTCGGAAAGGTTCGTCTTGGCTCCGTTCAACTCGGTAATTCCATTGGCGTTTTAGTGGTCTCGCTGTTGCTTGGCCAGCAGCACTTTGCCATTAACACCGAAGCGTTAAGCCTCGGTTTCATGCTGTTTATTTTTTGCGTCGGCGTTGAAGCTGGCCCCAATTTCTTCTCGATTTTTTTCCGCGACGGCAAAAACTACTTCATGCTGGCGCTGGTGATGGTCGGTTCAGCGATGGTGATCGCCATCGGACTCGGTAAGCTGTTCCACTGGGATATCGGCCTTACCGCCGGTATGCTCGCCGGTTCGATGACCTCCACACCGGTATTGGTGGGTGCAGGCGATACGCTACGTAATACCATCACCAGCGGCCCGGCACTGCTTGCAGCCCAAGACCATCTGAGCCTGGGCTACGCCCTGACCTACCTGATTGGCCTGGTCAGCCTGATTTTCGGCGCTCGTTATCTGCCAAAACTGCAGCATCAGGATCTCTCTACCTCTGCCCAACAAATCGCCCGTGAGCGCGGCCTGGATACCGATAGCCAGCGCAAGGTTTATTTACCGGTGATCCGCGCCTATCGCGTTGGCCAGGAACTGGTTGCCTGGGCAGACGGCAAGAACCTGCGCGAGCTCGGTATTTACCGCCAAACCGGTTGCTACATCGAACGAATTCGCCGCAACGGCATTCTGGCCAACCCGGACGGAGATGCGGTGTTACAGGTCGGGGATGAAATCTCACTGGTCGGCTACCCTGATGCTCACGCACGCCTGGACCCAAGCTTCCGTAACGGTAAGGAAGTGTTCGACCGGGATCTGCTGGATATGCGCATCGTAACCGAAGAGATCGTGGTCAAAAACAGCAATGCGGTAGGCAAGCGCCTGAGCCAGTTGAAGCTGACCGATCATGGCTGCTTCCTCAACCGCGTGATCCGCAGCCAGATTGAAATGCCGATCGATGACAGCATCGTGTTGAACAAAGGCGATGTGCTGCAGGTTAGCGGCGATGCCCGCCGGGTAAAAAGCGTGGCAGAGAAGATCGGCTTTATCTCCATTCATAGCCAGGTTACCGATCTGCTGGCGTTCTGTGCCTTCTTTATCATCGGCCTGCTGATCGGCCAGATCACCATTCAGTTCACCAGCAGCTTCTCCTTTGGTATCGGCAACGCCGCAGGGCTATTGATGTCCGGCATCATGCTGGGCTTCCTGCGTGCCAACCACCCGACCTTTGGTTATATCCCTCAGGGCGCGTTGAATATGGTGAAAGAGTTCGGCCTGATGGTGTTTATGGCTGGTGTGGGCCTGAGCGCAGGGGCAGGTATCGGCAATACCCTTGGCGCAGTAGGTGGCCAGATGCTGATCGCAGGCTTGATCGTCAGCCTGGTACCGGTAGTGATCTGCTTCCTGTTCGGTGCCTACATTCTGCGCATGAACCGTGCCCTGCTATTTGGTGCCATTATGGGGGCACGTACCTGCGCCCCGGCGATGGAAATCATTAGTGACACTGCACGTAGTAATATTCCTGCGTTGGGATATGCAGGCACCTACGCCATCGCTAACGTGTTGTTAACCTTGGCAGGCTCGCTCATCGTGGTGATCTGGCCAGGACTAATGGGGTAGCAAGGCGATCTGAGAAGTGCCGCTACGGCGAAATATTTTTTTATTTTTCTAGCAACGGGTAGAACTTTTCGATCGGGACATAGTCTGAATTAGTGCCACTGCTTTTCTTTGATGTCCCCATTTTGTGGAGCCCGTTAGTCCCGCCTTTTTAGGTTCAAGATTAGCGGGTTTTTTGTTGCCTGAAATTTACGCCTGACCTTCCCCCATTGATTTACACATCGGGATGTTAGTAATGAGACGCTGAAGGCCATTTGGACGCTAGCTAGCACGATCCATGAGATTTGGTGACCCAAATAAGCGGGGAGAAAGTTCAAATGGCTCCAGCCCGAAGAGAGCATGCGCCCAAGCCGGTGCTACGCGTTATCGGGCTTGAACGTAGAGCTATCCGCCTTGATCACGGGCTTTCGGGACTGCGACGGTGCCACAATCAACTGAGGGGCACAGCCTAAAATCCGTCGCCACTCAGACTCTGATGTAAAATAACGGCCTTATTTGATGTTCTGAAGAATGCTTTTCGGTACCCAGCCAATATCTTGATCCGAGAGTCGCTGGCACCATACCCAGCCATTTAAGAATTTTATCGCCAGCAACTCATCTCCTTCATTAACATCAAGTTCTTTGGCCGTATAGTCATCTTTCGCTATACCATGGCCAGGTTTGTCGCTTCGTTCTATCAGCTGTTCTGGCACCCATCCACCGGAATGATTAGCTATGGTACAGAAATACCAATCATCCCAACCTTCATCGCCCTCATATATGTCCCCTATCGTAAGCGGAGTTCCAGTTGTGAACGTTATAGGATCTGGATACTCACTTCGATGTCGCCCAGTTGCGATAAATTTCATGTTGTTCCTCATAAAACATCACCTACCTTCTTCCGATGCTTTCAATTATCTGTATGCATATACAGTTTGCAACTATTAATTTCATTGCAAGCTGATCACGCGAAGCTTGCTTAAACCTTAAATAAATCAACTGATTGATATATATCAATTTAATTCATTCGACGCACTGACACTTCCAACACCGAACGTTAGGGTAAGGCAATCGCGGACTATTAGGTTATATTCTTTCCCAGGCCGACAACCTCCACTACACCGGCCTGTAAATCTTTCCATTCATGCATCAGCAAGCATCAACATTTAACCCAGCTTATATTGATGCTGGTTGGGCAGATGACATAGATGATGTGATACGCTCAGGTACGCCTTATACTCAACCCTGTCGGTACGACACATAAATGCCGATCAGCACGTTTACACCAGCAGCATATTACTCATTGAGCAAAGTATTCAAAAAGAAATTAACGCATTTCTATATTAATGCAATATAAAATACCGAATGCAGGAGTGCGTGAAAGCTGGAGGAGACTTCTGTTACAAATAACGTTATCCGTAACATCATATTTTACACTAACAAAATTTAACCTATCGAGGTTATTGACAACACTATTCTTTTAATGACAACGTAGTGAAACACCGAGGTATTGTCGCTCCATAAAGGGCGTCTGACATCGGTTATAAATATCATTTACACCATGGAGGTGAGCATGTAAAACCAACACAATAACAGCACCAGGAATAAAACACCGAATTTTGGCAGTTTAATGATTATTTATGTGTCATTTCACAATCCCAAAAGGATTTATAGGATTGCATCATGAAAATGAGTTTCTTAGCTTACCTTTTTCTAGTTTTAACCAGCTTCTTTTTTTGTGAGCACTTAAGTGCAGCCAGCACAGGCACGCTTACGGTGAAGTTTGGTCAGACAACGGAGGATACGTTCAAGATAACTCACCCTGAAGCGGTAAATGTGGGGTTTAACAGCGAACTGAAAGGGAATATCTATAAAGAAACACCCGATAACAATAAGGACAAACGAAGTGATATCGTTTTTGAAAGTACTAAAGATGTTTTTGTCTTGTTTGATGAGAATAACAATTTAGCGGCATTACACTTACAGCTGAAAACCGATCAGTTTAGCGTTATCAGTGCAATTCTAGCTAAAAAATACACCACCGCCGTAAAGAAAACCTCGTTTATCGGCAGTGACTATATGGAACTCTACAACGCCGGTGTTTTGATTTATTTGATGGATCCTTTCTTCTTTTCCAATACCTCACTCTTCTTTATAAGAACCGATGTGAGAAATAAAATCCTAAAAAACATCCCCACTAACCTGCTTGATGATGAGCTCAAGGTACTGAACTACCTTGTGGAGAAAAGCTTTCAATCAACAAAGTAATCAGATAAGTGCCCCTGCTATAATGCTGAACAATACCATAACAGAATAGCGGGCGGAGTTAAAATCAGCATCCAATCACCAGAAAAGCTAAAAAACACAATAAGATATGCTTGAACTTGGGTGTGGCAATAGCGTGCTGGCGAGAAGCAATGATTCGGCCTCTATATCCATGGGCGAATCACTGCTCTGACCTAATTATTGTGATGCCTTTCACTCTCAACGCCATTCAGATCCAACGTTTCCCCATCAATGTTTTTCGAGCGGTACTACGAGCATATCAACCGCAATATGGTTGATCGTGCGGCGCGTACTGGATACCAAACGGCTCCACATATCGTGGTGGTGACCAAAAATCACCAAATCAATCCCCTTCTCACGGATGGCACTATTCAGCGCTTCACTGAGTTCACCACGGCCAATGATCACTTCACTGATGGGATACTCCGCCTGCTGCTGGATAGCGTTAAGCATATTCTTAACTCGTTCGGAGAAGGTCTTATCGGCATAGTTGAATTCGCCACTACCAAACTCGCTGTAGTGGTTAGCTTGCTCATCGATATAAATCAACGACAGCTTGGCCTGCAGTGTGTCAGCCAATTCAGACCCCTTTCGCACTAACAGCTCGGCATCGTCACTCAGATCGGTTGCAATAACGATATGTTGATAAGTCATTTGTCGGCTCTCCTAATTACCTAATACCCAGCCTGATAACCTACCTATTAATTCTAGTCTAGCCTGAGAGTGGTTGCTTATCCTCTTGTCATTTTACTGCTGGAACAATCCATCTCGGCACCAGGCACTACTGCAAAATCTGTAGGCAGCGCCCCAACGTTGTGAGCCCACTGCAGTCTCGGTTAACCGATTCACCTCTATCTCCTCTGCCCCATCTTCCATTACAAAAAAGTTCAGAAAATAAAGAAAACATAAGATGGTGTGATATACCCGGGAACTCCTTATACTCGGCCCTGTCGATAAGAAAAATCACCTGACCTCCAACGACCACCCCTTTCCCCTCCCATTCGACGCTTACTCTCAGATTAATCCAAATTTAGGCTTAATCATTTACCCATGATTGGCCCTGAGTGCCGGAAACGCCACGCACCATCATCAGGATAACGCAATGTCAATTTCTCCCTCTGCCCGGGTCGCAAGCAATAGCTTGATTGAACCGGGGGCGATTATCGGTGCGCGCGTCAGCATTGGCCCTTTCTGCATCATTGCAGCCGGCGTCGAGATTGGTGATGACACGGTAATAGCCTCTCATGTAAGCATTAACGGCCTCACCCGGATTGGCTGCAATAACGTTATCGGGCAGTTTTCCATCATCGGCGAAGTGAATCAGGATTTGAAATATGCTGGTGAAGCTACGGACGTGGTGATCGGCGACAGAAACAGGATCGGCAAGAATGCGACCATTCATCGCGGCACCACTCAAGGCTATCGGCGGACAACCATCGGTAATGACAACCTGTTCTTAAACAACGTCCATATTGGCCATGATTGTATTGTCGGCAATACTACGGTTATCGGTGATAACTCGGGGCTGGCCGGGCATGTTGAGCTGGATGATTTTGTGCAGATCGGCAATATGTGCGCGATACATCAGTTTTGTCTGCTGGGTGCCCATGCGCATATCGCCCATCAGTCCGGCGTGGTGCAGGATGTTCCACCTTTTGTCAGTGCCAGTGGCAACCACGCGGCCCCCGTCGGTGTAAACGATTCAGCGGCAGCTTTCCAATCACTTAGCGAGCAGCAACAGCAGGTGATCCAAACCCTGTATAACATGCTTTATCACAATGCGTTGGCGATCAATGAGGTGAAACAGGAAGTGCAGCGCTTGAGCGAAACCTATCCGCTACTGCAATGGTTTACTTCTTTCTTCTCACGCTCGGCGCGCGGTATTATCCGCTAGGCGCTGCCATTGAATATTCAGATGGGCGCCGCATGCGGCGCCCCTACGTAGCGGAGTCTACAGTCGTTTATTTCGTTACCGCACGGCCAGTATTTTCGCTGGCAGACCAGATGCGATAGCGCACCTCGACGTCCTTCGGCACGTAAACCACGATCGGCAAGCGGCTGTTATAGCGCTGCATCGCGGCATCCCCCAGATGAGCGGCAACGAACTCCTGACGCTTGCTATTATCCGGGCAAGCCATCATGGTAGAGGCCGGAGCCGAGAGCTTCGGCAGTACAAAATAGTCGTAACCCCAGCCGGCCAGCGTTTTACTCTCCAGATTGCCGCCCATCATGTGGCGGTTGCAATCCACTTCCAGCGTTTGGCCAATCAGCAGCTCAACCTTAAAGTTTTCTTCATTCTCCTGCTTGGGTAAATAAATGACCTGCCGGCTCATGCCCGGCTCCGCTTTCGGGAACGGTGCTACTTTTTCCAACGGCTGCATATTGAGATCGTCAGTACTTGCGGTGGTTGCAGCAACGGCGCTGACAGACGCGGCCATCAGCAGGCTGGTCACTACCATAGAAAGCTTGTTCATTTTTTATCCTTACAATTCATAACCTAAATACCTAATTACGCTAGCATACTTTACGCCGTTAAATTATAGGTCAATTCTGGATATCGTCCCCAAGCCGCTCGCCATCCATTAAGGTTTTCTTAAGACGGGATGATTACAGTAGCCTGATCCATTACCGCCTATGAGCCTTCGTGTGAACCCATCAAACGCCAAACAATCGTCATTAAATCAATCCTCAACGGCTAGCAAAATTCAGACTGACGCCCTTTACTCCTTGCCCGCATCCTTTTACCGTTGGCAAGCCTTTGGGCTGGTGGTGGCTGCGCTGTTGTTTATCTGGTTGTCACGCAATGAAAAGCTGGATTGGGTAGTCAGTAATTATTGGTATGACGCCGCCAGCCAGCGTTTTCCGTGGCAGAACAACTACTGGCTGGATCTGATCAACCATCGGTTGTTAAAGATTTCGGTGATCGCCGGAGCGGTACTGGCGCTGCTTTGGGGAATTTATCGCCGTAACGCGCGGCTGATCGTCGCCATGCTGTTGATCGGGATTGGGCCGTTAGTGGTGGGGATCCTGAAGGCCACCAGCGCACACTCATGCCCTTGGGATCTGCTGGAGTACGGTGGCAAAGCAATGTCATTTCCACTGTTTGGCACCACGCCAGCGTTTCCGGGGCCTGGCCGTTGCTTCCCCGGTGGCCACGCTTCCAGCGGCTTCGCCGTGATGGCGCTTTTCTTTCTGTTTTATCCGCAACGCCCGCGCCTGGCTTACTGGTGCTGGCTGGGCGGCATCACGCTTGGCATGCTGATGGGCTTTGGCCAGATCATGCGGGGCGCACATTTTCTTTCCCATAACCTGTGGGCCGGGTGGTGGGTTTGGTTCAGCCAGTTGGCTGTTTATTGGTGTATCAGCGGCTATTTTCGCCGTAAGACGAGGTAATACTTAATGGAGCAGTTGAACTATCTTCTTTTCGCCTGGATCGATGCCACCCCGGCCAGCCCGGAATGGTTAATCGATCTTGCCACCTTCATCGCACGGGATCTGATCGCCATTATCCCCCTGCTGATTGTCGGCCTGTGGTTCTGGGGGGCACATAGCCAACTGGCAGCACAGCGAGAAGTGGTAGCCAAAACGACCATTGCGCTATTATTTGCCATGAGCGCTTCGGCAGCTATCGGCGCGCTGTTACCCCATGAGCGCCCGTTTGTCACCGGTATCGGCTATACCTTCCTGGCGCATGCACCAGACAGTTCTTTCCCTAGCAATCATGGCACTGCCATCTTCACCTTCGCCCTGGCCTTCCTGTGCTGGCATCGTGTCTGGTCAGGTATTTTGCTGATGGTCGCGGCCGTCGCCATTGCCTGGTCCCGCGTATTCCTTGGTGTGCACTGGCCACTGGATATGGTGGGCGGTTTCCTGCTGGGCTGTGTGGGTTGTCTGTTTGCCCAATTGGTGTGGAATCTGTTTGGAGATGCCATCGCCCAACGTCTAACGCGCCTATACCATTTCCTGTTTGCCTTCCCAATCCGTAAAGGATGGGTGAAGGAGTAATATCTGCCCGCAGGGGGCAAGCCCCCTGCCAGCTAGAGTATGCCTGTCGTCACGCGGAACTCCCGCATCTCCCCTGCTTTTAACATCACCGCCATCGGTGTTGCTGTACTCTCTGGGCTGCAACTGGCTGGCTGAACAAATGCTGTCACTCGCGAGTTGGCTCGTGGCCGCCGTAAGACGGCATAGCTGAATTGGCCGGTGGCAAAACGGGTTACATACCTTCTGCCGCACGGCGCCAGCATAAAGAACTCGGCCTGATCAACATATAGCGAGAGATCGTCAGAACAAATGACCTGCTGCGGATTATTACGGATATTGAGCGCACAGCCCGGCAGATTTTGGCGGAAAACGGCACCTTCCTCACAGGCATAGTTCATATGGCACATATAACTTAATGGCTGAGCCTGCTCGGCCAGGTTGTCGATCACCATTTCAATACTGAACTGTGTGCTGTTGGCGGCTAGCTGAACGGCCGGTTGGATGCGGCAAGGGCCATCGGCAGTGCGGGCTCGTACAGCGATCGCTTCCTCTTCGACTTCCAGCCAGACATCAATCACCGGACCATGATTAGCAGGCAATCCTTGGTGAGAGGCAAAACAGCCACGGGCATCATTACGTCGAGGCTGCAGCTGGCTGGCTTTTGCTTTGAGAGACTGGCCATCAAACACCGCATCCCAAATCATCAAATCCTGGTAGGGCAACAACGTTAAGGTACCCCGCTGATTTTGCAGCACCAACGCGGCGATATCACCAGGAAACATAAACGCGGTCACCGTAAAACCAGCGCCGCGATACACTTCATTCGGCTCTATGCCGAACAATCCAGGGCTCAGATTAATGATCGTCTTCATCTTCTTTCCTCAGGGGCAGCCGTTGCACAGTGAACGGATTTGTCAATATACAGTCTATGTTATTTAAATAACATTTTCCAGCAAACACTGTGTTAGACGTTGCTGTAAAACTCCAGCTCTCCCTAAAAATTACTGTTAATACAGCTTGAAACATCAATGTTAGAAATGTTAGGATTATAACATCACTAACACCACAGAACGTTTTTACCCCCATAGAGGAAATGACCATGACTACTGAACAGATTGATTACGCTCGCTATATCGACCATACCCTGCTGGCTATGGACACCACGGACAGCCAGATCAACCAACTGTGCGAAGAAGCGCGTCAGCATAATTTCTATGCCGTTTGCGTTAACTCGGGTTATGTCCCGTTGGCCGCTCACCTGTTGCAGGATAGCAACGTTAAAGTATGCTCGGTTATCGGCTTCCCTCTGGGGGCTGGTTTGACCGTCTCCAAGGCTTTCGAAGCCAAAGCTGCCATTGCCGCTGGCGCCCAGGAAATCGACATGGTGATCAACGTCGGTTGGCTGAAAAGCGGCCTGAATGACGAAGTGAAGGCCGATATCGCCGCGGTGCGTGAAGTTTGCGCGGCTATCCCGTTGAAGGTAATATTGGAAACCTGTCTGCTCAGCGATGAACAAATCGTTGTAGTTTGTGAAATGTGTCGTGAACTGGATGTCGCTTTCGTTAAAACCTCTACCGGTTTCAGCACAGGCGGCGCTCGTGAAGACCACGTCAAACTGATGCGTGCTACCGTAGGCAGCGAGATGGGTGTCAAAGCCTCTGGCGCAGTGCGCGATCGCGCTACCGCAGGGAAAATGATTGCCGCCGGTGCAACACGTATCGGCACCAGCTCGGGCGTTGCGATCGTTTCTGGCGATGCGGCTGACACCGGTAGCTACTGATTTTCGCTAGCTCTATCTAGGTATAGCGACATCTAATGCGGGGTTGTGCCCTCAGTGCGAACTGGGTCTGCACGACTCCGCATTATTGTGTTGGAGCGAACGAAAGAAACTTTTGGCTCCTTTATCCCTTTCGGCCACACTTGAGAAACTTGGGGTATAAACCTGTAGGAAAAACTGATGGAAACCCGGCGCGACGAACGTATCAACCGGCTAGTTCAGGCTCTAAAGCGTTCTGACAAGATCCACTTAAAAGAAGCAGCCGCACTGCTCGGCGTCTCGGAAATGACCATCCGGCGCGATCTCAGTGCCGAACCTGCTGCAGTGGTCTTGCTTGGGGGTTATGTCGTAGCCGATCCGCGTATCAACGGGGTCACCCATTATTTTGTCTCCGACCAGAAAGCCAAACAGGTGGCGGAAAAGCGCCGTATTGGCATGCTGGCGGCACCGCTGGTCAACGAAAACGACACGGTTTTCTTTGACTGTGGCACCACCACCCCGGCCATTATCGACGCCATTGCCGATGAACTCCCCTTTACCGCCATTTGCCACTCACTCAACACCTTTCTGGCGCTGCAGGACAAGCCCAACTGCAAGGTGATCCTGTGCGGCGGTGAATTCAAACCGAGCAACTACATTTTCACCGCTGTTGGCCAACATAATGAGTTGGACCACATCTGCCCTAACGTGGCCTTTATTTCAGCGGCAGGCATCACTTTGCAGCACGGCGCAACCTGCTTCAACCTTGATGAACTGGCGATGAAACACAAAGCGTTGGACAAGGCGCAGCAAAAGATCCTGGTCGCCGACCACAGCAAATTTGCCCAAACCAAGCCTGCCTGCATCGGGCCGCTGGCATTGTTCGATAAGGTGATCACCGATCGCCAGCCTGACCCCGAGTTCATCGAGTTTTTCGACCAACACGCGGTCACTTTGCGTTTCTGATCTTGGCCTCACTGCCGATTTTATGCCGTGTCCCTGGTGCTACTTGAGGGACGCGGTTGCAAATTCTTCGTTAAACTCAGGCTTTTTTTTAAGCAATTAAACTTAAAATATTCCTATTGGCCGATAATTACAGGTTAATGGATTGCAACAACTTGCTCGCGTTATTATTCTGCGCAGAACATTATTGCAGTAATTTGCATCAAATCTCCCCCGGATAAAATGGCTCCTTACCTCCACTAGCCTCATTATGCTGACTTTTGTTTAAAAATTATCAGCTATTTTTAATCAAATTATCAGGATTTATCCTTATTCATATGATGATTAAGATCGTCTTATTACGGTCATCCGTTTCTAGCCACAGAAACAATCAAAATCATTAAATAAGTTTAAAAACAATAAGATAAGTTTTCCCCTCACAATAACCAAACGTGATCTAAATCACTAAAATAGCTTAATCCGGCATTTTCGCTAGATCCAAACCAGCACATAAAATATATTGCTCGCCCTGCCACACAAGACAGGTTTTTATCCGGTTAAACATCATACAAACCGGATAAAGGTTGTGGGATTAGTGAGAGCGGTTGCAGCATGATGTTTTGCACAAACGCGTAACATTTGCATGAAAATTTACAATAACAGCCTTTAACCGCACACATCACGCATTTGGGAGCAAGATCACGGTTGTTTCTGCTGTAAATCGTTATCTTGCCGCCAACAAAATCGGTGGGCAGTTGCTCCTCCGACAGAAACATCGGCGTTGACCCCGTTAACAGCAGAAACCATTTGGACAGGTTAGCAACATCATTAGCCTGGTAAACAATTCAGAGGCGTAATTCAACCTCTAGTTGTAACAACTGATTTTACCACTGGCGGGATAGCAACTTATTTCACCAGCGGATTTTAAACTTAAGTTTTTCTTTTTATTTTAAATTATCGTGTTCACCTCGGAGATATTTATGGACACTACACAGACCGGCACTATCGCCTCTGCAGCCTCAGGTTCCAGCACGGCCTGGCGTAAATCAGATACCATGTGGATGTTGGGCCTCTACGGCACTGCCATCGGCGCTGGCGTCTTGTTCTTGCCAATCAACGCCGGTATCGGTGGTTTGATCCCGCTGATCATCATGGCCATCATCGCCTTCCCGATGACCTTCTTCGCCCACCGTGGCCTGTGCCGTTTCGTTTTGTCCGGCAAAAACCCAGGTGAAGACATCACCGAAGTGGTAGAAGAACACTTTGGTATCAGCGCAGGTAAACTGATCACCCTGCTCTACTTCTTCGCCATTTACCCAATCCTGCTGGTTTATAGCGTTGCGATCACCAACACCGTGGACAGCTTCATCACCCACCAGTTGGGTATGGCCTCGCCACCACGCGCCATCCTGTCGCTGATCCTGATCGTTGGCCTGATGGGCATCGTGCGTTTCGGTGAGCAGGCGATCGTGAAGACCATGAGTATCCTGGTATTCCCGTTTGTTGGGGTGCTGATGCTGCTGGCGCTTTATCTGATCCCTAACTGGAGCAGTGCCATCTTCGAAAACGTCTCACTGGCCGGTTCTGGCGGCAGCCTGGGCCACGGCCTGGTGATCACCCTGTGGCTGGCAATCCCGGTTATGGTGTTCTCGTTCAACCACTCACCGATCATCTCCGCCTTTGCTGTAGCAAAACGCGAAGAGTACGGCGTGGACGCTGAGAAGAAATGTTCCCGCATCCTGGGCTACGCACACATCATGATGGTGCTGACCGTGATGTTCTTTGTTTTCAGCTGCGTGCTGAGCCTGTCCCCGGCGGATCTGGCCGAAGCCAAAGCGCAAAACATCTCCATCCTGTCTTACCTGGCTAACCACTTTAACAACCCGGTTATCGAGTACATCGCACCAGTCATCGCCTTTATCGCCATCACCAAATCCTTCCTGGGCCACTACCTCGGCGCTCGTGAAGGCTTTAACGGCATGATTGCCAAATCGATGAGAAGCCGTGGCAAGACCATTACCACCCACAAGCTGAACCGCATCACTGCCATCTTCATGCTGGTGACCACCTGGATCGTTGCCACGCTGAACCCAAGCATTCTGGGCATGATCGAGAACCTGGGTGGCCCAATCATCGCGATGCTGCTGTTCCTGATGCCGATGTATGCGATCCGTAAAGTGCCTGCCATGCGCAAGTACAGCGGCCACATCAGCAACGTATTTGTGGTCGTGATGGGCCTGATTGCCATCTCTGCCATCCTGTACACACTGTTCGGTTAATAGCGCTCAGCCGGTGCCTTATGGCACCGGCTATCTCGAATCTCCCCTCCTACCCCGCCGCGAACTCAAGCATGACCCATATGCCCCCTAAACGGCAGGCTGAGGGAATTAACTTCAAGAAGGAAGCGAGACTATGGTCAGCGTTTTCGATATTTTCAAAATTGGCATCGGCCCTTCCAGTTCCCACACCGTCGGCCCGATGAAAGCCGGTAAACAGTTTATTGATGATTTGCAGGCTGCCGGGCAACTCCACGATACAACGCGGGTGGCGGTTGACGTCTACGGCTCACTGTCACTGACGGGTAAAGGGCACCATACCGACATCGCGATTATTATGGGCCTGGCGGGTAATCTGCCCCATGATGTGGACATCGACAGCATCGCCGGCTTTATTCGTGATGTAGAACAGCGTGGCCGCCTGTTGTTGGCAAAGGGTGAGCACGAGGTCGATTTTCCACAGCTTGGTGGCATGAACTTCCATAGCACTAACCTGCCGCTGCACGAAAACGGCATGTCGATCAGCGCCTATGCTGGCGATCGGTTACTGCACAGCAAAACCTATTACTCCATCGGCGGCGGATTTATCGTTGATGAAGAAAACTTCGGTCAATCGGCCAACAATAGCGTCGCAGTCCCCTACCCTTATCGCTCCGCAGTGGATTTGCAGCAGCACTGCAAAGATACCGGGCTTTCGCTTTCCGGGTTGGTGATGCAGAACGAACTGGCATTGCGCAGCAAAGAAGAGATCGAAGCGCATTTTGCCGACGTCTGGCAGGTGATGCGTGCAGGTATCGAACGCGGTATGAATACCGAAGGGTTGCTCCCTGGCCCAATGAAGGTACAACGCCGTGCTGCCGCCCTGCGCCGCATTCTGGTCACCGGTGACAAGAACAATATCGACCCGATGAACGTAGTGGATTGGATCAATATGTTCGCGTTTGCGGTTAACGAAGAGAACGCTGCGGGTGGCCGGGTGGTGACGGCGCCCACCAACGGTGCCTGCGGTATCATTCCAGCGGTGCTGGCATATTACGACCAGTTTATCCGCCCGGTGAACACCAACTCCTACAGCCGTTACTTCCTGACTGCCGGTGTGATAGGCACATTGTACAAGATGAATGCTTCAATCTCCGGTGCCGAAGTGGGCTGCCAAGGGGAAGTCGGCGTGGCCTGCTCAATGGCGGCAGCGGGTCTGGCGGAGCTGATGGGCGGCAGCCCGGCGCAGGTTTGTATCGCCGCAGAGATTGCCATGGAGCACCATCTGGGGCTGACCTGTGATCCACTGGCAGGACAGGTTCAGGTGCCTTGTATCGAACGTAACGCGATTTCTGCCGTAAAGGCAGTCAATGCCGCACGTATGGCACTGCGTCGCACCAGCGAGCCGCGTGTGTGCCTGGATAAGGTGATCGAGACCATGTACGAAACCGGCAAGGACATGAACTCCAAATACCGCGAGACATCTCAGGGCGGGTTGGCCATCAAGGTTGTAGCGTGTAATTGATCTGGCAGAAGGGGCCACTGTTGGCCCCTTATCAAACAAAGATTAGCCGAAAATACCGCCAAACCACTGGGTCAGCTTCATCATCACAAAGTCCCACATGCGGCTAAAGAAGTTCCCTTCCTTCACTTCCTGCATCACCACCAGCGGGTGCTGATCGATAGTTTTGCCATCCAGTTGGAAATCGATGGTGCCTACCACCTGATTTTTCGCCAGCGGCGCTTCCAGCGTCGGTTGGTTAAGCTTGTAGCTGGCCTTCAGGTTTTTCATCTGCCCTTTGGGAATAGTGACGGCGGCATCCTTCGCCACGCCCAACGGCACCTCGCCCACGTCGCCAAACCACACTTTCTGCGTTACAAAGGCTTTATCGGCCTTGATCGGCGTTGCGGTTTCATAGAAACGGAAGCCCCAGGTCAGCAACTTCTCGCTTTCGCTAAAGCGCACACGGTCACTCGGAGCCCCTAGCACCACCGAAATCAGGCGCATTGGGCCATCGGTGGCCGAGGCGACCAGGTTATGCCCGGCCCCGCCGGTGTAACCGGTTTTGATACCATCCACGTTCAGGTTGGTGCTCCACAGCAGGCGGTTACGGTTTATCTGGCGGATCTTGTTGAAGGTGAACTCTTTTTCTTTATGCAACGCGTACTCATCGGGCACGTCGCGGATCAGCGCCTGGCTCAGCAACGCCATATCACGTGCGGTGCTGTACTGCCCTTCGGCATCCAGACCATGCACGGTCAGGAAGTGGGTATTTTGCAGGCCGAGGGACTTGCCGTAATTGTTCATCAAGCCAACGAACGAATCCTGGCTACCCGCTACGAAATCCGCCAAGGCGATGCTGGCGTCGTTACCTGACTGGATGACGATGCCTTTATTGAGTTCCGATACCGGCACCTGATCGCCGGGTTTGATAAACATCAAAGAAGAACCCCGCAGCACCGGGTTGCCGGTTGCCCAGGCATCTTTGCCCACGGTGACCAGATCGTCCGGTTTGATTTTACCGGCCTTCATCGCCTGGCCAATCACATAGCTGGACATGATTTTAGTCAGGCTCGCGGGATCCAGGCGTGTATCCGCATTGCCTTCTGCCAGGATCTTGCCGCTGTTGTAATCCATCAATACATAGGCTTTCGCATCGACCTGCGGTGCGGCCGGAGCCTCTGCTGCCTGTACGGTAGGCACAACCAACAACATGACACCTACGCTGAGGGCCAATTTACCAAGAGGAGTAGAACGGTTATTTTTCATCATGACGTCGCCAGAGTGTCCATTCAAACCATTGAAATAGCGTTAACTTTCAAACATGTTCACGTTTTCAGCCAACCAGCGAGAGTGGCACCAGGCCGCGCTGCCAACCGCGAAATACCCAGCGGCTCCCATTTGGGCCAACGCGGCACCGAAAGTGCCCTCGTTGTGAGTTTATTAGATTGCTCTTATTTTTGCAGGGTTTAGGCTGATTTTTCTGCATTTTTACATAACTGTACGTTACCGCAGAGAAATTGGTTGGAAATCAGGCTATGTGCCAGGTTATGCAAACTTTCAACAAACCGTCGCCGCACTGTCATCAAAGTTACTTATGCTCTGCGCATTTCACCGTGGCAACTGGCTCGACGCCGCGAGTATCCGTTATCCTGTAGCCGCAGCATTCATTGCCGGAGAAATATTGATGGATTTAGCCCTGTTCGACCTGGATGAAACCCTGATTGATGATGACAGCGCCAGCCTGTGGGTTCGCTGGCTGGTGGCCGAAGGGTTCGCTCCGGCAGAATTGGAACGCCAAGAACAGCTGTTGATGCAATCCTATTATCAGGGACAACTGTCGATGGAAGATTATATGCAGGCAACGTTGGTTCCGCTGGCGGGCCTGAGTACCCAGACCGTCGACGGTTGGGTGCAGCGCTATATTCGTCGAGATATCCTGCCTCGCGTCTACCCCGCGGCACGCGAACGCATGCAATGGCATCGCGAGCGGGGCGACTGCATTCTGGTGATTTCAGCAACCGGTGAACACCTGGTTGCCCCCATCGCCGAACAACTGGGAGCCGATGGCGCGCTGGCTATCGGTGTCGAAGTGGCAGAAGGCCGTTTTACCGGCAATACCTACGGCACCATGACCTATCAGCAGGGTAAGGTCATCCGCCTGCAACAGTGGTTACAGCAACACCCTGAACTGCAATTTGCCCATAGCCACGGCTATAGCGACTCCATTAACGATAAAGCCATGCTGGAATACGTCGACAGCGCCACCGTTATCAACCCGAATAGCGATCTTGGCGCGCTGGCAGAAAAGCACGGTTGGGAAGTCTGCCACTGGGAACGCTGATTTCAAGGTGACAAAAACGGCTTTGTAGCGTAGGTATGAGGGTTACTTTTATCCGTCGATGAGGAGGTGCTTTGTGCTGACCATTTGGGGCCGTGAGAATTCTACAAACGTCAAAAAGGTGCGCTGGTGTGCCGCAGAGTTAGGGCTAAATTACACCCATATCAACGCCGGAGGTGCCTACGGTAAGGTTAACGAAGAGCCCTATCGTTCGCTTAATCCCAACGGCCTGGTGCCGCTGTTGCAAGATGGGGATTTCGTGCTGTGGGAATCCAATACCATTGTGCGTTATCTGGCGGCCAAGTTCGGCCAGACGCCATTCTACCCGCAGGATCTCCAGGCTCGTGCTGCGGCAGAGAAATGGATGGACTGGAACACCTCAACCATCACCGCCCCCTTCCGCAACGTGTTCTGGGGCATGGTTCGCACTCCGCCCGAAAAGCGTGATATGGCGCTGATTGAGGCTGGCATTGCTGAACTGGAGCAACACTTTGCGATCATCGAACGCACATTGGCTGAGCAGCCCTACCTCTCAGGCCAAGAGTTCGGCATCGGCGATATACCGCTCGGCAGCTTTGTTTACGCCTGGTTTTCCATGCCGATCGAACGCCAGCCTAGCCCGCATATGGAACGCTGGTATCAACGGCTGTGCGCACGCCCTGCTTACCAGCACGCGGTGATGATCCCACTCACTTGATTGCCAAGGTGTCCCAGATGGGGCACTTCTTACAACGCAGGGACGCAAAAGCATGTCATTGTTTTATTTACAGGTACGCAGAAACCATCTGACCCTGAAAAGCCTCGATACTCAGAAGACCGCCTCTAGAGTTGGCCCTTTCAGCACTCAACGGCTGCTGGTCGGCCAGTTTTTTATTGCCGAATACTGCCTGTATAATCTGGTACCAGAGTTTTTCCCTGGCTTTCTCAATCAGCTTAAGCGCCGCCATTTGCGTCATGACATAGTGATCCATGCAATGGAAATGCTGGAAGGCGGCGTAAGCCAGGTAGAGCAGCGGATCCTGCAGGAAATTACCGTTGCAAGCTTTCCCAAAGGATATCACTCAGTATATGCGGACCCGCATCCCCTGAGTGATGATACGGTAAAACGCATTTTATTAATGAATTCTGACCAAGTGCTTACCGCCGCCGATCTTAAACTCACCTAAATTTCAATATGTTGCATTTTTCCTTTGCTGTGCTTAAGTTAGTTGAACCATCCAGGAGGCACAATGAAAATCACCGTAACAGACGCACTACAGCCAGAAGATACCGAAGAGATTCGCAATCATTTGAAGACTTTCAACCACCAATTTGTCGGCGATATCCTGAACAAAAACATCGGGGTTTTTGTCCTGGATGATCAGGGTAATAAACTCGCTGGGTTAACCGGCAGTACCGTAGGCAGTTGGTTAAGCATCGATCTGTTGTGGGTTTCTGAGACATTACGCGGCGAAGGTGTAGGCAGTAAGCTCATCAAGAAAGCAGAACAGCAGGCAATAGCGGATGGCTGCAAATTTGCGCGTGTAGATACTTTCAGTTTCCAGGCTCGGCCATTCTACGAAAAACAGGGTTACCAGTTGCAAATGACATTGCACAATGCGCCGGTAGAGCATGAACGCTATTTCTTCACCAAAACCCTCACAGACTGACAGGTAACGCGATGGAAACCCAAGCAATGGTAATCAACTGCGTGGCGTACAAGGCCGGAAAACGGCTGACCGACGTGACGATTGAGGATATCAGTGAAGTGGTCAAGGAGCCGGACACCTTTATCTGGCTGGGCTTGTGGCAACCGGAAGACGCGTTTATGCGCAAGATCCAGGAGGAATTCGGCCTGCACGATCTGGCGATCGAAGACGCCTTATGTGCCCATCAACGGCCGAAAATAGAAACCTACGGTGACTCGCTGTTCATCGTGGTGAAAACCGCACAGTGGATGAAAGAAGAAGTCGAATACGGTGAGACCCACTTTTTCGTTGGTAAAAACTTCCTGATCAGCGTGCGCCACGGTGCTTCCTCCAGCTATGCCCCTATCCGCGCCAAGGCAGAGGAAAATCCCAAGCAGTTGTGCCATGGGCCTGGCTTTGCGCTGTATTCGGTATTGGATTTTATCGTCGACAACTATCGCCATATCGTCGGCAAGTTCGAAACGATGATCGAAGACATCGAGTCCAACATGTTCAGGTCGGAGTTTGACGAAACCGCCATCGAAAACGTCTACAGCCTGCGCCGCCACCTGCTCGGCCTGCGGAATGCCGCCCTGCCGATGGATGAGATCTGCAACCAACTGATCCATCTGCATGAAGATGTGATCCCCAAAGAACTGCGGGCCTACGTTCGCGACGTGCAGGACCATACCCGGCAGGTCGCCAGCACGCTAGACGATATGCGCGAAATGCTGACCAACGCCATGCACGTCAATCTGGCTTTGGTGACCGTCAAGCAAAACGAAGTGGTTAAGCGATTGGCAGGCTGGGGGGCGATCCTGGCCATTCCAACGGTGATCTTCAGCCTCTACGGCATGAACTTCGCCGATATGCCCGAATTGAAGTTCCCCTGGGCTTACCACACCACGTTGGGCGTCACGGTCGCCGGTTGCTTCTTCCTGTACCAAAAACTCAAGCGTTCCGGCTGGTTATAGATCGCCATCAAAACGGCCTATACTGCCAGGGTCGAGACTGCTGCTGGCAACGTTACGTTGGGGCGCTGCATGCGCCCGTCTGGCTTTGTCATCAATCTGGGCCGTTTTTGTTTACGCCGCCAACATATAACGGTGTAATTTCCCGTTGCCCAAGTGTAAAATCCGCCCGTTTCTATTTTGGATTGAGCTATGTCACAAACTATGACCCCAAAAGCCCCCCGTGTCGGCTTTGTCTCACTAGGTTGCCCCAACAATCAAAAAAAAGATTCAGTACAAAAATCAATCTATCATTAACTTATGTGATTTACGATAAAATTCTACGATCACTGCACCGCAGTATCAGCTCCTTAGGCACCTGATAACTGACATTCTAAAGTAGTTGAGTTATAGCCTACTTACTTGGCGGATACCGAGCCAATGCATACAATCGCCCTGAGGAATGGTTAGTTTGTAAAACGGGTTGTGTTGATTTTGTATCATTGCAAAGCCCTAAAAATCGGACAAACCGGATTAACATCAAAATTTAGAGGAAGATTGAGGAAGTTTCTTTAGGCAGGGCCAGTGCTACAACACATAGAGAAATCTAAGGTGAAAATTCATATCGATGTCACGAACACACCCTTCTCGATACAAAGATTTTAAAATGCACTTGACTGTGTTTTTATACAGTATATATACTATGGGTACAAAATCGACAAAGTGTCTTAAGCATGATAAATTTTATCCATGATAACAAAAAGGTATTATGGATATGCTACTGCCGATACGAGTAAAAAAAAGTTTTTTAGAACTATTTAAAACATTACCTTTTAACCATACGTCACAGCAATCAAGCATAAATTTACATGTACTGAATATTGAGAGCAATCAATTCATTTATGATAGATTAGTAGATGAACTAAGAGAGATAATTATTACATATGTTCATTCAAATAGGCGGTTGAAAGAATTTAATGACAGTCACTCATCATTTAGCCCTAAACCATATATTGAGGCTGTAAAAAAGTTTCGCAAGTTTGCATCTAATGATGGCGAGCTCGGTGAGTTACTGTTATATGCGTTTCTTGAATCTGGATTAAATGCCCCAAAATTATTGTCCAAAATGGAGTTGAAAACTGATGCAAATGATTACATCAAAGGTTCTGATGGTATTCATCTATTAGAAACAAATGATAGTTATCAACTTATTTTTGGAGAGTCTAAAATGTATGCTGACCTTTTAGATGGTGCTCGAGATGCTTTTGACTCCATTGCTGAATTTAAAGCTAATGGATTGAAATTCGAACGTGGATTAATTGACACCCATGTAATGAATGAAATGGTATCTGAAGAAGGCTATGAGAAAATAAAATCTATTCTTTTACCGTCAGGGAACGATGGGCCAGATCTTGATTTGTCTTTTGGTATATTTCTTGGATTTGAATTGCCTGTTGATAATGCTAGGCTTTCAATGAGCAATAAAGATTTTAGACAATGGGTTAATGACTACGTAAGTCAAAATGCCTCACGTGTTATCAACACTATTCAACGTAAAATTAATAAACTTAATTTATTTGGCCACGAATTTCATATATACATAGTTCCTTTTACTAATATTGATATAACTCGTAAAAAATTAATTCAAGAAATGCTAACAATCGAGTAAATACTATGAATGAAACCACCCAATCAAAAAATATTCATTTAGCGACTCGTCTAGCAGATGATGCTTTCGAGAGCCCTTATTTTAAAGAGTTATACAAACATATAAGCAAATTATACGACAGTAAGTTATTCGACTCACATGATGGAACCAGTTTAGAAAATAGTGAGAAAATTGAACATGCGTTACGTTTCGCGGATATACTATCTCACTCACCTAAGGAAGAGTATAGAACATGTGCTTTCGAGATTATAAGCAAAGTATCTTCATTCAAAAATAATGACTCGTATCTTAAATTTATTGGTTCAGCAGTAATTAACAGGTTAGGTGTTTATGCTGCTGAGAATTTAATATCAAGAGGAGTTATATTGCCTTTGGATCGAGAAATTGACTCCATAATAAAGAAATCAATACAAAAAACCGACGTTGATGGTGTATATTTCACTGATAGGCAATATGAGCTATACCAATTGTTAAAAAAAAGCTCGTCAATTAGCTTTGCTGGCCCGACCTCAATGGGTAAATCTTTTGTTATAAATGCTTTCATTAAAGAAATAGTAGCCGAATATAATAATAAAAACATAGCGTTAATCGTCCCAACAAGAGCACTGATAAGTCAAAATGCTTTAAAATTAAAAAGCGAAATAAAAAGCTCATTCTATGGTGATCAGTATGAAGTAATAACAACCTCATACATGATTAGCAATGATAATAATAAAGGCTATATCTTTATTCTTACTCCTGAGAGATTAGTCAGCATCATAAGTTCGTCACCAGAAATAAAGATTGACTATCTATTTGTTGATGAGGCACAAAAACTCACAACAAAAAATGATTCAAGAAGCCTTGTAACCTATTCAGCAATTGAACAAACACTTAATTCAAACCCTGACACAAAGTTATTTTTCTCCTCACCAAATTTATCAAACCCTGATATTTTCAATACTCTTTTCAATAGAAAAAAATCCATATCTTATAGAAGCACTGAAGGTGCTACCGCTCAAAATCTATACTTTATTGATTTATTAATTAAAGAGTTTTTTTATGTAAACACTCAAAAGTTTAAACTTGAGTGTATCAAAAACATTCCTGATAATTATAACAATGCAAATGATTTAATTTATAAATTAAACTATGGAAAAAGCAAGATCATATACTGCGGTGGTATTGATAATACTCTTGAACGCACTAGAGAATTCATAAAATATCTTAAACGTCATAAAGGTAGCTTTAAACCTAAAAATGCAGAAATAGTCGCACAAATCAGAGAATTTGTTCATGACAACTATGAGCTCGCCGAAGCCATTAATTATGGTGTGGCATTTCATTTTGGTAACTTGCCACAATCAATTAGAGATTTAATTGAGCATCATTTTAAAATTGGTAATATTGACTATCTATTTTGCACCTCAACCCTTCTCGAAGGTGTTAATTTACCTGCAAGATCTGTATTCATTTTAACTCATAAAAAAGGCCTCAGTCCTTTAGAGTCAGTCGACTTTTGGAATTTAGCAGGAAGAGCTGGTCGGTTAGCAATGGAATTAGCAGGCGATATTTTCTGCATTAGAGATGATAGCAAGCTATGGAATAAAAAGGCAGTTGATAATATTCTACTTTCCAATAAAAATGATATTTCATTAATACCAAGCTTCTACATTGAAGATAGTAAAAGGCTAAATGAATTAAATGGAATAATCAATACAGGTGAAACAGCCAATATCAAAAATGCAGAATTCCTTAGAACGTTAGGAGACATGCTTAGGATAGATACAATAAGAGAGAAGAGTGATAAAAATCTCCCTCTCATGAGTTACTTTCAAAATAGCGGTAATACCGACATAATATTAAGTGCAAGAAATAGCACAAAAAACATACGCATACCTCTAAGTATTCTATTGGCAAATAGCCATATAGCCATTGACTCTCAACACAATGCGTTCAATGAAATCAAAAGAATGACCCCAACACAGTTGAAACTGTCTTGGCAGCCAACTTATGAAGAAATAGTATCAAAATTAAATAAAATATTTTCTATATATCAGATTGATAAATTTTCCACAGGTCAAAACCGCCTCTATTCTAATTCAATCCCTTACTATGCAGTTATTCTCTTACAATGGATGCATGGTAATAGCCTTCAAGAAATAATCGCCGGGGCAATTGCTTATAAAAAGAACAAAGAAATAAGAATAAAAAATGCCCTTGTCCCTTTCGACAGTAGTGACCCTTCACACATAACAATAGTAGTTAATGATACAATTAAGGATATCGAATTACGGGTAGGATACCAGTTGCAAAATTACATATCTCACTATTGTCAGCTTTTGACTCATGTATTGCATGGTAATCCAGGGGCAAACTGGTCACAGTTTATAGAATTTGGATCAAATGACCAAACTGTATGGCATTTGCAGATGATGGGGTTTTCAAGAGATAGTGCAGTATATCTTAAGAGAAACTTTTCAAAATATATTAAGCTCAACACAGAAAAAAATAAATTAGTAATATCAAACAGAGAGTTAATTAAGAGTTCAGTCAAAAAAAATAGATTACACGCTTTAGAGATCCAATCATTACTATAAATTATCATGGGAGGATGTTGATGAAAAACATCCTCCTTACAGTTTTTCATACGAACAAATGGAAGAGTAAGCGTTGAACTACTATCAATTTTTCAATAGATAATTAATACTTGGATGACATGTATTTTTTACTTGATAAAATAAACTCTCAGCAGTTAATTATCTTAATGAAATACGCCTAATAATTGGGTGACTTATATTTATGTGCCATTTTTTCGTTTCCCCTTGATTATAAAATACTCAACATTTTCAAAAATATATCTTCAGCTAAGCACCACTAATAATGAGATGAATACAACCTAATACTTCAAATAAATAAAGCTCAGAATCAGCCAAGAACAAAACTGGATATTTTTTATTATCACTCAGCAGATTGTATCCTTGAGCAACCACTTGAACTCGCTTGAACAAATAGTTGTCCCCCCTCTTCAGCACTACAAGTTGGTTTTCTTTCAATTGCTTTACGCTCATATCAATGATGAGCACAGCACCAGCTCTAAAAGTAGGCTCCATTACATCAGTAGTTACTTGCAGAGCCGCAAGATCGTTTGTGTCGTATCTATCTTGCAAAAGATTCTGATCCAACAAAAGGTAACCTTCGTGTTCCACAAATGGAATTTGTACTGCCCTAGTGAGTTCTTTGTCATCATTAGCAACTACATGTGAGACCGAGGCTTCCTTACCTGTTGCCAACCACTCTATAGTGACATCTAACGCACGGGCCAATAGTACTAAGTTATCTAACGTTGGACTACTAAGGCCTGAAAGGTAGTTGTGCAGTGTTGTGTACCCTATATCGGCCTTTTTCGCAAACGCCCGCATGGAACCAGCAGGCAATTTGCTCTTAAGCCGCTTGGTGAATGGGGATAGTTCCTTTGAAGGCACCGCTGGTTTCATTTCAAGTATCCATAGTTAGGTAACGAGAACTAAAAAATCCAAATAAACAATCAAAATACATATTTCAGATTGACTAATCCATTTTTATGATCAAAAATACACCCGAAATAAGTAATGAGAGTTCATAATGAGTGATAATGATCTGATAGATTCGCAGAAAACCGCTCCACTTTCCACTACTGAACAAAATTGGCATCGAGCAGATATCCTTGCCGCTATTAGGAAGCAAGGAACAACGCTTTCAGAGTTATCAAGACAGGCAGGACTACACGAAAGAACTTTATACAACGTCTTGGAGCGACATTGGTCTAAAGGAGAAAAAATAGTCAGTGAATGTATAGGTGTCCCAGTAGAAGAAATTTGGCCAGAAAGATGCAAAAGCCAACTTATGAAGGAGAAGTAGTCAATGGTTGGATTAATAGTAATTATTGTTTGTATTGCCTTATCTGTTCTTTGCTATAAAAAAATGGCAAATAGATCTCGTGCAAGAGGACGGGGAAAATTAAGCACTGTGATTATTGCTTTATCATCAAGTAGTTTAGTCTTTATAGTTTCTATGATGATTGGGATAAGCAATTTCTTCCCTGAAGCTGAAGGTAGTAAAAACAATGAGGTTGAAAATATAGCAAATGCTACTACTGATAATGAATCTCCATTAGAGCTACGCATACAGGAAGAGATTAACTCCTTACCTGAAGACAGTGCTAAACGCGGTTTAGCTATTTCCGTATATAAGAACTATGGCGTAAGCAATAAAGATCTTACTGAAGCACTAAAAAAATCTGATTGTTACAATGCAATTGTTTCAAAAATGAAAGTGCAACAATCAGCATACTCATATGAAACAAAGAGCTGGCAGTCATTTAAAGATTTTGAACGTGATATTGGCGGCGGTGCTTACTTAAAAGCAGAAATGGACTATAGAAAGAGATACAACGAGGAATTTGGTAGGAATCAGAAAAAATTGAGCAATGAATTAGCATTATGTACTTATAGCGTTGCACAATCTTTACCTGAGCACTTGCCAAGACCTAAACCAGAAGAGTATTAATTATGAAGAAAATAATATTATCCATACTTTTAACCACTACATTATTCATAGGTCACTCTATGGCTTCAGGATTGAAGGAATACAAAGTTGAATATGTTGTAGCAGGTAGTGGTGTAGTATATGCTGAAAATATATACGCTCACTCGCCAAGCGAAGCTTGGAATAAATTAAAGAAAAAGGAGAAGAGCAACGGTAAAGAAGCAATACAAAGATCTGTAAGGGAACTCAAACAGCGATAACGTATTGGAGATAGTAAAATGAAGAAGATTTTAATCCTATCAATTATGTTAATAATCTCAACAGCTAATGCTAAAGTTATTAATGGTAAGGAAGATAAGCCATTTATCGTTGACAATAAAGTAGTATGTCTCAAAGAGATCGAAAAGCAAATGACACCGTTTCTAATAAAGTCAGAAATGGAGAGTGGTGTTAAATACAAGTTCATCGTCAAATCAGGTCTATCATATGAAGTTTTAGCCGGATTAAGAATACAAGTTAATCGCGTAGATAACGGATTAAATGATAGAATTGCTGATTTAGATTATTACTGGACTCAAGAAAGAGGTAGCATGTGTGAACCCGCGTATCTTATACTTGATCGTATAGATAATTGAACTTAACTGAGACTGAAATTAATAGGAAATTTTATACCAATAAGATGCTCACATTGTAACTATGTGAGCATCATTTTTCAGGGTTAGTATATTGATTAGTAATATTACTTCTCAAGCTATAAAACCTCTAAACTACATCCATATAAATTACTGAATCTACTTCTATTCAGTTTCATCAAGAATTGCCCGTTCAGGTATTTTGTCCAAAAATTCTGGCATTTTTATATTAAAATCAGTTTTGCTAAAACCAAAAATAGAAAGATAAAATATAGCTCCCACTAAAGTTTTTGAGCAAAACTCTATTGGACAGAAATGTAATTTTTCATCATGAGAAGAACCATGGACGATTTTTGAGCGAACATTATAGAGTTGCCTTGCTTTATCCCTAACCACTTCATCAAGACCAGTCCGATTAATATTTAAATTAGTAACTCTTCGCTTGAAAGTTTCAGTAGTATCGTCTTCGCCAAAATTTACTAATGCTTCTAGTGAACTCACAAGCTTCTGTATTTGCTGATGCCAATTAGACTCAGTAACAGCATCACCATACCACAGTAGTGAACGTTCGATGCGTTCAACTACTCTTTGCTTAGTAGCACTTGGCAATAATAATAACTCCGGAATTTGCATCGATAGGTCAATTAAGTTATTCTCTATCATTCGCCCTTCAATAAAGCCTTTCCAAAAATGCTCTGAATGAGAGTGTAGTATATCGAATTGAAAGGTTGTGACCTTTTCCATATTATTTTCGTTTTTTCCATATTTATAAAAATCTAACCTGTGCCTATCTATCTCATGAGAAGCTAATAGTGGGATTGCTTGGGGAGATAACCTTGTCGCCAAAAGTTTCAGTATATTATAAGTAGCTTCCTTTGCTTTCTCTGCTAAATGTAATGCAAGTAGTTTACTACATTTGTTCTGAATTCTAACCTCAAGGTAATAATTGCTTTCGTTAGGACGCGTTTTTTTAAATAAAGAAAGTTCATCACCATCCAAACCCATTGATTTAATTGGAATTAAACCAATGTTTTCACTAAGTTGTAGCTCTTTATCAAAATTAAAGATAGTAACTGGAAAATGAAACACATAACGAGAGAATTCTTTCTTAAATGTATCTATTCGCCGCTCAGCAATTTTCTGTAACTCACTGATTTTTAATCCTTTGTACTTCTCATTATCACTACAACTCTCTTCAACATCATCTAAATCAAAATTTGCATACTCATAAACGATTGCCTCAATGATTTTATTAAGCTCTTCTGCCAAACAGTGAAGATGATTGTTTTTATGAATTAGCACAGCCAATTCTCGAGTAAGATTCAAAGAGCGTGTGGTATGATATAATTGATAAATGCAAGGAGTCTTATCCTCCCATTTTGTCAGCATTTCAGCTTGGAGATCAATCGGAGCATCTATACATATAGTGAATATATTGCTTTCCTGCATATCTTTGTAAAATGCATTCTTATCCTCAAGCCAAAGTTTATAGGAACGAGCTAATTCTTCTAACAACTCAAAAAACTTTTTTTTGCTTTCACCGGATAACTTCATAAATTTATAACCGCTTGAGTGATTGACTGTTCGTTTATAGACTACATGCAGAAAGAAACTTAAGGCAAGACTTGGAGTGAGATATAGTTTACTGTTTGAATAGCTAGAGAAGATTCGTCAGAAAATGGTTTCCTTTTGGCAGAGAATAAAGGATGGATATCGATAGGATGAATTACAATAAAAACCTTTATAATCAAGTCGTTACTATGTTAACGATGAGCACTATTAATATTTTTATTTATATTATAAAGATTTAGTACTTAATATATCCTTTTTTACTCGAAACACTGTAGCCCTGCCACAGTCGCAAAGCTTTGCGATCTCATCTGGCGAGTACTTTTCTGTTTTGAGCATATCAATGATCTTAGTGTGTAGAGATTGATTCTTCTGCTTGCCTTTGTACTTACCGGCTTTTTGTGCAATAGCTATACCCTCATCACGACGAGAAGCAATAATTCCACGTTCGAATTCAGCTACAGCTCCCATCATCGTTAGAATCAACCTCGATGCAGGAGAGTTATCAAAACTCATCGCGTTATCCAAGAACTTAACAGTAACGCCCTGCTCTACAAGTTTATCCACTAAGCCAAGTAGTTCTTTGGTGTTACGGGCTAACCTGTCGATCGATTTCACGATCAGCGTATCACCTTCTCTTAGATGAGAAAGTAAAGCTTGAAGTTCAGGACGCTCGCTGGTGGACTTTCCAGATGCTTTTTCAGTTATGACTTTCTCACAAACAGGATTCAGTACTGAAAGTTGACGTTCAAGATTTTGATCCTTTGTCGAAACCCTAGCATAACCGAAAATCATTATCCTGTTCCTTTTGTCTCATTTAGATTACCTGTATGATACAGTATCATATGGATTGGTTCAATGAGTAAATGATACTAACTGAGACATAGTATCCAGGTATCAGTAGGGAGTACCTTTATGATATAGCAATTTACTTCCTATCTACTTTACCGAGTAGTGTCTATCATCACGATTTTGATTATACTATCTATACATCTGCTTAACGGAATGGTATACGTAAAACACACACATTTTGTATGGTTTAAGCGTATGCCATTTACCCGAGTGATAATCTTAGCAAACTCCAAGAAAAAAGGACGATATTGTGTTGCTGGTAAACAATTTAATAACAATACTATTCAACCTTGGGTGAGGCCGATCAACGCCTCAGACCCACTAAATGATGCACTTACCACCTCGAATATACAATATCATGATTTTAGATTGCCATCGCTTTTAGATATCGTTGATATTCATTACCTACAAAGTGCCCCTCACCGCTTCCAACGCGAGAATGCATCAATTGACCAAGCAAGGAAATGGGAAAAAAAAGGAAGTTTCTCTAAATCTAATATAGACGCTTTATTAGATAACCCTCCAACTCTTTGGTTTAACGGTAACAATAGTTTTCATGGTTTAAATGATCGCTTTGATAAATCACTTATTAACAATCCTATACAGTCATTATACTTTATAAATATTGATAATTTGATGATTAGAACATCAAGAGAAGGAGCTGCATTTGGTGATCAACGAAAACGATATAGAGGATTCTTTACACATAATAGAATACGTTACGCTCTTTCAATTACAGACCCTAACATTTACTCAATTTATGGGCAAAAAGCTGAAGGTGAATACCAATTGGGAAATTGTTATGCTACCATTAGTATGGGACCGAATGAAGATAACTTTTGTTACAAATTCATTGCGGCTTTAATTTTTTAAGGTGATAATGATGAATATTTACTCTATCGGTTTTACTGAAAAGACTGCGGAGAGATTTTTTAACCTTATCAAATCTCAATCAATTAGTATGTTAGTTGATGTTAGGCTCAACAATGTGTCGCAACTGGCGGGTTTTGCTAAAAAGAATGATCTCAAATACTTCCTTAAAACAATTTGTAACATTGATTATGCACATGTACCAGATCTAGCTCCGACAAAAGAAATGTTAGATCCCTATAAAAAGGGGAACGTTCCTTGGGAAATCTATGAAAATAACTTTTTAAACCTTATGGCTCAAAGAAACATTGAAAGGATTGATAAAAAAATAATTGAAAACAGTTGCTTACTTTGTAGTGAGCATAAACCCCATCACTGTCATCGTCGTCTTGTGATAGAATATTTGAATGATCACTGGGATACTGACTTTGAGGTTAAGCATCTGATATGATGAAAGTACTGATAATGTATCATCCAAGCTTTGTTTCTGCTGGCAAGTTTGAAAGGAAACTTGCCAAAATACTGTCAACATTGGATGACTACCAAATTCTTTACTTTGATGATCCAGCTAATCTGATTAGTAACTACTTTGATTCCAAGTTTATAAAACATCTTGAAGACAATATGCTTGATTCTATTATTCAAGATGAGAAACTGACTCATGCAGTCCTTTTTGATTCTGCATACTCCCCTGAATTTACAACAGTAAAGTCATATCTTTCAGAAGTGATACCTGTACGATATATTCAAGATAAAATAACTTTTGTCTCAAATAAGGACAAAGGTGAACATTTTGATACTTATATCGGTCGTGGTACTTTATGGGGAAATCCATATGCAATAGGTCAAGATGGAGATCGTGATGAAGTAATACGAAAATTTGCGTATGATTTCGAGCGTGGATTTTTGCGTGGTGGAGAGGACTTCAATGTAAAATTAAGATTGTTAAGAGGTCATACATTAGGATGTCATTGTAAGCCATACGCATGCCATGGTGATGTTCTTGCTGAATACCTGAATAAACTGGATGATGGTGAATAAAAATCATGTTTACTAAATATACCCTCTTGCATTCGAACGAGCATTACCTTACCTTTAAATTAAAAACACACTTAAAAATAGACGGCACGTTTTAATTCTTCTTAATATTAAAAATACTACTTTTTATTTGCGTAGGTAATCCCTTGTCATTTCCATTATAACAATATCAGGACAGGCGGATTAAATTTTAACAACCTAAAGGCCAGTTACCTTAGCAACAAATTTAATATCAATAATGATAGTATTGATATTAAAATTATGGTGCAATGTTGATAACCAGCCCCCAACCCAAAACAGCACTATTTTGCTAGTATCAGATTGATATTGGTTGCCCTAGCACTTATACAACCCTCCCACCCAAAGTAATACTCGCAGAGGGCGATAATAGGATAGCAAAGCGTCATATTAATTATATAGGGATTTAAATACCCCCTGTGACGCCTTGAGTTATTTGAAGAAAAATCCAGTACTTAACTGCATGCTATCTTAGCTATTTTATTGATATGAAATCAATTAATAATATTTTTAGCTGTCAAGTACTCACTACGTGAGCACTCTCATTAAGTAGCTAAAAGTAGTTCGCTTGCGAGGAAGCTCCTACTTTTAGTTACTTAACTCGAAATAATTAACACGTTTAACACGATTCATACTGACGAGATTTGTTGAGGAGTTATCATCCCCCCCGCAGGGGGAATGATGAAAATAAAAAAGTACCAATTAAGGTACTTGATTCTATTCTGACGCTGATAGTCGTCGGATTTAATTGTATTGCGAATTACTCAAATTTTAGACGGATCTATATTGTCTAATTTTTGGAGTGCGAAAGCGGGTTGCTCTGTTTCTCTCATATCGCAGTCATATGCAACGGTCGGGGGCTTACCCCACATAGTACTAAATCTATACAATCAAATTTAGCACTTGTTTCTCTGAAATTTGGACGGATCTATATTGTATAAATCTATCGCAATTTTTCCATTCAGAAAAACTCCCTTAGCAAGTTGGTAAGGATGCGATCCATATATGTCTATCATGGAGTACTTTAAATGCTTAGTGTACTCTTTATAGTGCCGCATTGCCGTGATTCGTGTGACTGCATATAGCTTTTATAACCTTTTTGGATTGGTTTCACTTACGATTTTTTCTACGGGTCTCATTTGCACTTCGAACTGTTTGAACTTCTCATCTGCCATCTACATTTTCGATAGGATCAGGCTTTATTTTATTTGAGCTAATAGCTCAATCAAACAGATTTTACTTATTATATATTATAACACATTTTTTCATTTCGTTTCATCTATTTTAAAAAATAGTGAATGAACATAACAAGTGTCATGGTATATTTATTATTTTATTTTAACAACCACTTCAATTAAAAGTACTGAGACAACTCAATGACTATATTTATTACTTCCTGTACCAGCAAAACGTTTTTTGTAGTCTTACATGTTTCATCAAACAAAAGTAAGAAAGCATAATCGCCCAAAAAGCTCTGTAAGCCATTGCCCGGTGTTTTTTCTATAAACTGATAGTAAAGTTACTTATAAAGCCAAAAACCTCATAGTGGGCGTTCTACGAGGTTAGTCATTGTTCATTTTAAAACATCTACTCTATCTATTAGGCCAAAATAGCGAACCGTCAATTTCAGGATAGCCAATTACTGACAACATCTCTTTTACTGTTTCATAATAACCAGTATATGCATCTCTAATCTCATCAAGGATATGGAGTGCTTTTTTAACCGAATCATTGTTCTTTAACAAGTCGGCCAACTCATCATCATATTCCTTAATAACGTCATTACCGATAGGTTCAACAGCAAACTTCCAATATGGTTTCCTGTTTTCTCCACGGAAAACAAACCCATTATCAATACCACGACATTTTATTTTTATAGTTATGCAGCCGTCTGTTTTATCGATAACCACTAATTCTATAATTGAATTTATAACTTTACGTATGTCATTTCTTAACTCATCAGAAGGGTTAGTAAATATCCCCCACTGAATCATGTTCAAAAAATCGGTCATTTCAACCTCAAAACTCCCTTTACTCTCAACTAAAATTTTACGTTTTTTAAGACGATCAAGATCCATCAGTAATAAATCTCTGTTAGCAGATAACTCCTTCAGCCTCTCTGAGTAAATTTCAATATTCACCCCAAGTTCTACAGAACGAGCTATGTTTTCAATCGTCTTATCAATCCTTGTCATTTCATCCTGTTTTGCTGTTATCACTTCTACAAATCTAGATGTATCTTGACTTTCTTGCCTGCTAGCATCCATATACCCAATCAATAATGCAACGATCACGCAATGGTCAACAAGTGGAGCAGTAATAGACCAACCAACACAGCCTTTTTGTAGATGCCTACCATTCAAACAAATGTATCTTGGTTTGCCTCTATTCATAAAACCAGCCATAGTTCCGCCACACTTGTTACATCTAAGAATTGACAACCCTGAAAGTAGTTTAATATTATCTTTAGTAGCGTCTTTTTTTGATTTATTACCATTCTGTATTTTAAGCTCTTGAAGCTTTATAAATTCAGCCTCATCTTTACATAATGATGGATAATAACCCTGAAGTTTATAACTTTGACCATCTATATTAATAGTTCGCTCACCAATTAATGCTCTGTTTTCACGCAACCTTTTCAATACTTGATAATCCCACTCTTTGCCATTCAATCCGTCAGGGTAGTTCTCATCCAAATAGCGTTTTACCTTATATATTCCATGTCCTTGTAAAAAAAGATCAATAGCTTCGCGAGCAATATCCCAGTACGTTGTATGTTCTCGAACAGCTTCGTTTTGTGGACCACTATCATCTATCCAAAATGGATGCTTACCACAACTTTTGATGTTAACAGGCTCTCCTCCCCTGTAACGCTCAACTAAAGCTTTAACATTGCTAATCGTACGACTTTGCTTAGTTTTACTTTCTTCATTCGAACGACTGAACAAGAGAATAGATATCATCAATTCAGTAGGGTTTTCGTTCACGGACTCCAGAGTAAAACTACGCTTATCCATCCCCGTCACCAACGTTAACCCAAGCTCAAGAATCTCAATGAACAATTTTTGAGCGTTAGTGACATTCTGACGTGTAATGCGATCTAGATGCTCAACATACAACCAACTATCCGCAGGTATAACTCCCTGTCTTACCGCATCAATAAAATCACCAAGTTTGCCTTTTTGAGTGTTTTTACCCCGGAATGCACTCACCCCAGGATCTATGATTTCAACAAGTTCCAAGCCGTTCGCCAAGGCGAACGCCTTAGCACTCTCCATCTGCCTCTCAAGGCTCGTTCCCTTCGCCTGACGCTCTGATGACCAGCGGATATAGCTGTACAACTTAGGCATGTGTATACTCTCCAAATTCTCAATAACATATTGTACAAAAAAATGGCTAAGATTGGATTTTTATCATTAGGGTGCCCGAAAAACCTGGTTGATTCTGAACGGATCCTGACTGAACTGCGTAACGAAGGTTACCAGGTAGTGCCCCGCTATGATGATGCTGAGCTGGTGATCGTGAACACCTGCGGCTTTATCGACAGCGCCGTTCAAGAGTCACTGGAAGCAATCGGTGAAGCCTTGAACGAGAATGGCAAGGTGATTGTGACCGGCTGCCTCGGTGCCAAGGAAAACCAAATTCGTGAGGTGCACCCGAAGGTCCTGGAAATTACCGGGCCGCACAGCTACGAACAGGTTTTGTCCCACGTTCACCAATATGTGCCGAAACCGGAGCATAACCCCTTTACCAGCCTGACTCCGGCGCAGGGCGTGAAGCTGACGCCAAAGCACTACGCCTACCTGAAGATTTCCGAAGGCTGCAACCATCGCTGCACCTTCTGCATCATCCCATCGATGCGCGGCGACTTGGATAGCCGTCCGATCGGCTCCGTGCTGGATGAAGCCAAACGCCTCGTGGAATCTGGGGTGAAAGAGCTGCTGGTGATCTCACAAGATACCTCGGCCTACGGCGTCGATGTCAAACACCGTACCGGTTTCTGGAACGGCCAGCCGGTAAAAACCAGCATGGTCAGCCTGTGTGAACAGCTTTCCAGCCTGGGTGCCTGGGTGCGTCTGCACTACGTTTACCCTTACCCGCACGTGGACGACGTGATCCCGCTGATGGCTGAAGGCAAGATCCTGCCTTATCTGGATATTCCACTGCAGCACGCCAGCCCGAAAATCCTCAAGCTGATGAAACGCCCTGGCGCGGTTGAACGCACGCTGGAGCGCATCAAGCGCTGGCGCGAAATCTGCCCGGATCTGACGCTGCGCTCCACCTTTATCGTTGGCTTCCCAGGGGAAACCGAAGAAGACTTCCAGATGCTGCTCGACTTCCTGACCGAAGCCAAGCTGGATCGCGTTGGCTGCTTCAAGTTCAGCCCGGTAGAAGGCGCAGCCGCTAATGAACTGGCCGACCCGGTGCCAGAAGAAGTGAAGGAAGAACGCTTCCATCGCTTTATGCAACTGCAGCAGCAAATCTCCGCCCAACGCTTGCAAGACAAGATTGGCCGCGAAGTGCTGGTGCTGATCGACGAAGTGGATGAGGAAGGTGCCATTGGCCGCAGCATGGCGGACGCACCGGAAATCGACGGCGCGGTTTACCTCAACGGTGAAGCCAATGTCAAAGTCGGTGACATCGTCAAAGTGAAGATTGAGAACGCCGACGAGTACGATCTCTGGGGTTCCAAGGTCTGATTTCGACCACCGCGGAAAACCATAAAGGGGTTAGCATTACTGCTAACCCCTTTATTTATTGGTGAACTACCAGCTAGTTACTTTTCGTCTGGCAGAGCATAAGCAATGACATAGTCACCCCGCTCTGCGGCCTGACGAGCACCACCAGCACTGATGATAATGTATTGCTTACCGTTCTTCGGCGAGACAAAGGTCATTGGACCGGACTGGCTGCCCACTGGCAGACGTTCTTTCCAGATCTCCTTCCCGGTTGCCGTATCGAAGGCACGCAGGTAGAAATCCTGAGTACCAGCAAAGAACAGCAGGCCGGATTGAGTAGACAGACTCGCACCCAGCGTTGGCATGCCAACTTCCATCGGCATACGCATTTTGATGCCCAGCGGCCCCGTATCCTGCACCGTACCAACCGGAACCTGCCACACCAGCTTGCCAGACTTCAGGTCTACCGCTGACATGGTGCCAAACGGCGGCTTCTGGCATGGAATGCCCAGTGGGGAAAGGAAGCGTTCACGGATCGCACCGAATGGCGTACCGTCCATCGGAACCAGACCCATTTCGATGCCGCTGGCGCCGGTCGGCACCTTGCTGCGTGGCACCATCGAGTTGGCCAGCCCCAAACGCATGTCGTTAACAAACATGATGGCATTGTTCGGATCCACCGAAACGCTGCCCCAGTTCATCCCGCCCAACGAGCCAGGATATTGTAGAGCACGGTCGATACCCGGCGGTGTATAGACGCCCTGGTGACGCATCCCTTTGAACTCGATACGGCACAGCAGTTGATCGAGCGGCGTTGCGCCCCACATGTCTGACTCGGTCAGCGTCTGGTTGCCAATATTCGGCATTCCCACCGAGAACGGCTGGGTCTTGGAGTAACGTTCGCCAGGCACATTGCCCTGCGGCACCTCACGCTCTTCCACTTTCGCCACCGGCTGACCGTTCTCACGGTTGAGCATAAAGATCATGCCCTGCTTACTGGTTTGCACCAGCACGGGTGTCGTACCACCCTTGCCATCTGGCAGATCGTACAGTAACGGCTGGGAAGGCAGGTCAAAGTCCCACAGGTCATGGTGCGTGGTTTGGAAATGCCAACGCACTTTGCCGCTGGTGGCATCAACAGCCACAATGGAAGAACTGTATTTATCATCCAGCTCGGTACGCTCGCCGCCAAAGAAGTCAGGCGTGGCGTTACCGGTCGGTAGATAGATCAGATTCAGTTTGGCGTCGTAGGACATTGCGGACCACACGTTCGGCGTACCGCGCGTATAGGTTTCACCCGCTGGTGGCAGCTTGGTAATGGCCGGGTTACCCGGATCCCATGCCCAGGCAAGTTCACCAGTATGCACATCATAAGCACGCACCACACCAGGAGGTTCGCCGGTAGAGAAGTTGTCCGCCACGCGGCCACCGACCACCACCAGGTTACCCGCCACCAATGGGGTTGAGGTTTGCTGGTAATAACCCGGTTTAACTTCGCCCATGCCCGCTTTCAGATCGACGGTGCCGTTATCACCAAAGTCGGCGCAAGGTTTGCCGGTATCGGCATCAATGGCAATCAAACGCGCATCGATGGTTGGCAGGAACAGACGGCGTTCGCACATGGCCGGGGCCGTAGCGTTAGCGGCAACCACTGGCGATGAGGCAGGCTGAGCCGCATTGTCGTAATAACCCAGGCCACGGCAACGCTGCCAGTTAGGGGCTGAGGCTTTAGGATCGAAGGACCACAGTTGTTTGCCGGTATCGGCCTCCAACGACAGCACTTTGCCGTAGGCAGTACAGACATACAGGGTATTACCGATCTGCAGCGGAGTATTCTGGTCTTCTGCACCGGAACCGTTGCTTTGTGGAATATCGCCGGTATGGGCAATCCACGCCACCTTCAGCTTGCTGACGTTAGACTTGTTGATCTGATCCAGCGCGGCAAAACGGTCACCGTGGGTGGTATTCCCCCAATGTTCCCAGTTTTTCTGCTCACTACCGGCAGCCACCGGTTTAACCGGAATATCTCCCTTGGCCGCCACCAATGGCGTAGGCACAAAGGTGTAACCAAATCCGGCCACCAGCGCAACCGCCAGCAACCCAGCCAAAGAATAGCTGACGAAGCCGCGAACCGGATGACCGGCACGTTTCTTCAGCCATGGATAGGCCAACGCGGCCAGGAAGGCCAGCACGCCGAACATAAACAAGCGTGAGAACAACGGCCAGAAATCCAGACCAACGTCCCACAACGCCCAAATCAGGGTGAATACAAAGGCCAGCGCATACACCCATATGCCCGCAGGTTTGAGCTTGATCACCAGTACCGCAGCGATCAGCATCACCACTCCCATCAGCCCAAAATAGAGGCTCCCTCCCAATGAAGCCAGGTAAACGCCGCCGATTGCCAGCGCGAGGCCGATGACGCCCATCAGCCCCCCCAGCAGCCACATCAAGTAATTCCCTATACTTCGTTTATTGCCTGTCTTTGCCATATTCACTTTCTCCCACCGCTAGCAACGCGCAAATGTTGGCGTACTCACTGGTGTCATAAATAACCAT
Source organism: Serratia sp. JSRIV006 (assembly GCF_019968685.1). NCBI lineage: Bacteria > Pseudomonadati > Pseudomonadota > Gammaproteobacteria > Enterobacterales > Yersiniaceae > Serratia > Serratia sp. JSRIV006. The sequence goes on along the minus strand of NZ_CP074137.1, from coordinate 2,020,324 downwards.
CCCAAGATAACAACTCAACGGGGGTTAGGTTCCCCGCTGTACTACTGCTTACTACTCAAATGAATAAGCAACACTCATGCCCCCACCCCAGTTTCTGCCTGGAGCGGGTTCGAAATAGCGGCCATTGCCTTCGTTGACAATCACCGAGCCGACGTACTGGCGATCAAACAGATTGTCCACCCGGCCAAAAACGGTAAATTGCCAGTTCCCTACCGGGTAGCGATATCCGGTATTCAGCGCTGCCACGGTGTAGGACGGTGCCTGCTGTGAATTCTGATCGTTGGTCTGGATATCGCTCATGTAGCGCACTTCAGCACCAGCGAACCAACCTTGCGGCGGCGACCAGGCCAGCGAGGCGTACCCCATATTGCGGGCAATCCCCGGCAGGCGGTTGCCCTTCGGCACCTGCTTTGCGGCAGAACAGATGTTGTCACCGCAGACATCATCGCGGTAAGTGGCATCCAGCAGCGTCCAAGCCATTTGCAGACGCCAGTCGTAGCTGAACTGTTGATCCAGCGCTAACTCCACCCCACGACGACGGGTTTGCCCCGCATTCTTGTAGCTGGTGCGCCCGTTGCTGCTCTCATCGATGACAATTTCGTTTTTGGTATCCGTTTGGAACAACGCCGCGCTGAACAGGCCGTTGCCGATACGGGTCTTGCTTCCTAGTTCAACGGTATCGCTGGTAGCAGGTTTTAGACCAAGATTGAGCCCCGCCACGCCACCTGGGCGATAAGAGAGCTCATTGATGGTAGGGGTTTCAAAGCCACGCCCGGCGGAAGCGTACACATTCCAGGCCTTGGTCAACGCATAGTTGAGCGAGCCTACTGGCAGCCACTGGTGATAGCGGGCATCGCCACTGTCATCACCATTACTGCCGGTAATATAGCGATCGTTGGAGTCGAAATTGACGGTGCTGAAGCGCACTCCGGCATCCAGCGTCAAACGTTGGGTCAGGTTCCAGGACGTTTGCAGATAGGGATCCACATTCCACATCAGGTTGCGTTCATCCCGCCGTAGATTACCCTTGGTCCCTAATTCGTTAACGCCGTTGACTACCGTGAAATTCTCATAGCCTTTGCGCTGCTCGGTCATGGTTTCGTAGTCGAGCCCGCCCGTCACGCTGAAGGGCAATGTGGCCACTTCACCACGATGAGTCCAGCGAGTATCGATGCCCTGGTAATGACGTGCCAGAGAGATCACTCCGCCGGGATGCTGTTCACTACGCTGCTGTACGGCCACTGGAATTGACTGATACTGCGTGGTTTCCCGCTCACCGGCGTAAGTCATGATGCTCAGATCGTCATTGGCGCTCATCTGACGTTCATAGCGCAACCCGGCCTGGGTCTGCGAAATGGTTTTACGCGTGTTGTATTGATCTGCTCTTGGTGCCTGGCGCGGATTGTCATGCCATTCGGCTTCGGTTAAACCACCGGGATCGTCGGCATTAATATCCACCGAGTTAAACAACAGCGTCAGCGTGCTGACATCATCAATGCGCACACCCAAACGCGCGTTACCCAGGTTCTTGCGTGCCCCACTGTGGTCACGGAACCCTTCGGTGGTAAAACGCGTCGCGGAGACGGCGTAGTTCACGTCACCTGCGTGCGTGCCATTGCCGGTTGCACCGCTGGCTTTCATGCCGTAGCGCCAGGTGCCGTCACTACCGCTATACATGCCCGCTTCAATCTTGTCCGGCTGTTGGCCGGTTTCGGTCTCTACGTTGATGACGCCGCCGGAAGCGTTGCCATACAGAGCGGAAAACGGCCCACGCAGGACCTCCACCTTATCCACTGAATTGAGATCGATATTCGACGTTTGCCCCTGACCATCCGGCATGGTGGCAGGAATACCATCCACATAAATACGTACGCCGCGTACGCCGTACATTGAGCGCGAGCCAAATCCACGGATTGACAGTTGCAAATCTTGCGCATAATTCTGGCGATTTTGAATTTGCAGCCCCGGCACGCTGCCCAGCCCTTCGGAGAGATTAATCTGCGGCCTGGCCTGACGAAGTTCATCGCCATTAAGCACGCTAACCGCAGCCGGAGTACTCAATTCTGAAAGACCGCTGCGCTTGGCCGTAACCACCATGGAAGATGGGTCCACTACCCGATCGCTGGCCTGTACGTTTACCGTCATACACAGAGCGCAAGGTAACAGCGCAGAAATGGCGATAGGTGAGATCGCTGTATTTTTTTTATTAATAAAATTCATGTAAAAACTGCCATTAGACGCTTGAGAGGATAGGTACCTTTTAGAAAAAACCGAGCGTATGTTAATACTTATCGCAACAGTTTGAAAATAGCGGAGAGAAACTCAAATTTCCGTTAACTCGAATTTTACACAAATGATAAATATAGATGATGTATACAAGGAGGTGGAATAGGAAGGATTTAGATTATTACTTTCAATATCAATGCGTAAAATTAATTTCCTTGTAATTTAGTCGAGTTTAATAATCAAACTGACAGATTAAAAATAAGCAAAGTTATTTTAGAGGGATACTGCCCCGCAAGCTGCGGGACAGTTTGATTGTGTTAACCGATCGGCATGCGATTCGGGTCTGGGTATTGATATTCAAACCCCAGCTCGTTACAGATACGGCTACCGTCCACCAGCCGCCCTTCTTGTTCATCTTCTTGCGCAAACTGCGGAGGTTGCAGATGCAATTGCTCGGCTAGCGCCGGGTAGAAATCACGTTTGAGCGGATGGCCTGGCGCACAAAGATTATAGGTGTGCCCGCCCTTCGGCAGCTTCAGTAGCAGTTGAATGGCCGCGATTACGTCATCCTGATGCACCAGATTGACCCCGTGCGAACCGCCCTTGACGTCAACCTTACCCGCCAGGAAACGCCCTGGATGCCGATCCCCACCCACCAGCCCTGCCAAGCGCAAAACGTCCACCGACGTGTTGGGCAATTGATGCAGCCAAAGCTCCAACTCTTCCAGCACCCGGCCAGCCGACGTCACCGGCTTGAGCGGCGAATCTTCCCGAACGGTGCCGGTGGTTTCACCGTAAACCGAGGTGGAGCTGGTAAAGATAATATGCGGCACACCAAACGCTATCGCGCTGTCTACCAGCATACGTACGGCATCAAAGTAGCTTGCGCTCCCCTCGACGGTGCGGCTGGCTGGCAGAGTGATCACCAACGCATCCGTGTACAACAGCTGTTCCAGATCGTGAGCTTCGCAAATCAGCTCCGGCGTCAGTTCTAGGCGATAACATTCGATACCACTCATCCGCGCGGCTTCTACCCCATCCGGCGTAGTTTTACTGCCAACCACTTCATACCCGTGGCCCATTAACGATAAAGCCAGCGGCATCCCTAACCAACCCAGACCCACAATGGCGACTTTTTTCATCAGTATGCCCCTAAGAATCGACTAACAAGCCCAACTTCACCGTTGCCGAGGCCCCCTGGCCACACCGCAGGCGATAGTCGGATATTCCCCTAGGCTACGCCACCGCGCTGGTGGTTACAATCGGTTAACCTTAAGGTTGAGTAAAGCTGCGTCCGGCTAATAACTCAGCCGCTTTCAATAAATTAAATTCATAACCACAAAAAAGGGTTGCAAGTTATACAACGGATAGTTTAGCTTAATTAGCACCTCAGCACTGGCTGACCCAATTTTAAAGAGAAATGACATGACTCGCGTTCAGTTCAACCACCATCATCACCATCATCCTGACTAGTCTTTCAGGCGATGTGTGCTGGAAGACGATTCTCGAATCTTCCAGTGGCGCGTAGAACGAACTAAACGCAAGAAAGAGCCCTCGGAAGATATCTTCCGAGGGTTTTTTTTTGGCTCCGGACAGACAGAAAATATAAATTTAATAACAAATTCATAAAATTACAGATTAAACAGAGGTTACCATGTTGGACAAAACACGTTTACGTATCGCCATGCAGAAATCAGGCCGCCTGAGCGAAGAGTCTCAGGAATTGCTGGCCCGCTGCGGCATCAAGATCAACCTGCAGCAACAACGCCTGATTGCCTTCGCCGAGAATATGCCGATCGATATCCTGCGCGTACGTGATGACGATATCCCTGGCCTGGTGATGGATGGCGTGGTGGATCTGGGCATCATCGGTGAGAACGTGCTGGAAGAGGAACTGCTCAACCGCCGTGCTCAGGGCGAAGACCCGCGTTACTTCACGCTGCGCCGCCTGGATTTTGGGGGTTGCCGCCTGTCGCTGGCCACCTCGCTGGATAGCGAATACTCCGGCCCGCAAAGCCTGCAAGACTCCCGAATCGCAACCTCTTACCCGCACCTGCTAAAGCAATACCTCGATAAACAGGGCGTTCGTTTTAAATCCTGCCTGCTGAACGGCTCGGTGGAAGTGGCTCCGCGCGCAGGCTTGGCAGACGCGATCTGTGACCTGGTGTCTACCGGTGCCACCCTGGAAGCCAACGGCCTGCGTGAAGTGGAAGTGATTTACCGCTCGAAAGCCTGCCTGATCCAGCGTGACGGTGAAATGCCGGAAGCCAAACAACAGCTGATTGACCGCCTGATGACCCGCATCCAAGGCGTGATCCAGGCGCGCGAATCCAAATACATCATGCTGCACGCGCCAAGCGAACGCCTGGATGAAATCGTCGCGTTGCTGCCGGGTGCCGAGCGCCCTACCATTCTGCCGCTGGCAGGCTCTCAGAACCGCGTAGCGATGCACATGGTCAGCAGTGAGACCCTGTTCTGGGAAACCATGGAAAAACTCAAAGCCCTGGGTGCCAGCTCCATTCTGGTGCTGCCAATTGAGAAGATGATGGAGTAACGCCATGCCAAACTTCAATACCGTCGTCAATTGGGGCAGCTGCAGCGCGGAACAGCGCGCGGAGTTGCTGATGCGCCCGGCCATTTCGGCTTCGGACAGCATCACCCGCACGGTGCGCGAGATCCTCGATAACGTGAAAGCCAATGGTGACAGCGCGCTACGTGAGTACAGCGCCAAGTTTGATAAAACCGAAGTCGCGGCATTACGCGTAACGGCAGAGCAGATTGACCAGGCCTGCGCCCGTCTGGGTGACGAGATCAAACAGGCGATGGCCGTAGCCGTCGCCAACGTGGAAACCTTCCACAATGCACAACAACTGCCAGCGGTAGACGTCGAAACCCTGCCTGGCGTGCGTTGCCAGCAGGTGACCCGCCCAATCGATTCGGTGGGTCTGTATATCCCTGGCGGTTCCGCACCGCTGTTCTCCACGGTATTGATGTTGGCGACCCCGGCACGCATTGCCGGTTGCCGCCGTGTGGTGCTGTGTTCACCACCGCCGATCGCCGATGAGATCCTGTATGCCGCCAAACTCTGTGGCGTGCAGGAAGTGTTCCAGGTCGGAGGCGCGCAGGCGATTGCCGCCATGGCGTTTGGCACGGATTCGGTGCCACGGGTAGCGAAAATCTTCGGGCCGGGTAACGCCTTCGTGACCGAAGCCAAACGTCAGATCAGCCAACGGTTGGACGGGGCGGCCATCGATATGCCTGCAGGCCCTTCCGAGGTGCTGGTGATTGCAGACAGCGGCGCGACCCCGGCGTTTGTCGCTTCCGATCTGCTGTCTCAGGCCGAGCATGGCCCGGATTCACAGGTCATTCTGTTAACCCCAGACGCCGCGATGGCCGAAGCGGTCGCCATGGCGGTTGAGCAACAGCTGGCACAGCTGCCACGGGCAGAAACCGCTCGCCAGGCTCTGGCCAGCAGCCGCCTGATTGTGGCGAAGGATTTGGCCGAGTGTGTCGCCATCAGCAACCAATATGGCCCTGAGCACCTGATTATTCAGACCCGCAGCGCGCGCGATCTGGTAGACAGCATCACCAGCGCTGGTTCGGTGTTCCTAGGTGACTGGTCGCCGGAGTCCGCCGGGGATTATGCTTCAGGCACCAACCACGTGCTGCCAACCTATGGCTATACCGCAACCTGCTCTAGCCTGGGGCTGGCGGATTTCCAAAAGCGCATGACGGTACAGGAACTGACGCCACAGGGCTTTATGACCCTGGCCCCAACCATTGAAATTCTGGCTGCCGCCGAGCAACTGGTCGCCCACAAAAACGCCGTGACCCTACGCGTCGCCGCACTGAAGGAGCAAGCATGAGCATCGAAGAATTAGCACGTAAAAACGTGCGCGAGCTGACCCCGTATCAGTCGGCCCGCAGCCTTGGTGGCAAGGGTGACGTCTGGCTGAATGCCAACGAATACCCGGTTGCGCCAGAGTTCCAACTGACCGCCCAGACCTTCAACCGTTACCCAGAATGCCAACCCGCGCTGGTGATTGAGCGTTACGCTGCCTACGCCGGGGTGAATAAAGAACAGGTATTGGTCAGCCGTGGCGCAGATGAAGGTATCGAACTGCTGATCCGTGCCTTCTGCGAGCCAGGCCAGGACGCTATCCTGTTCTGCCCACCGACTTACGGCATGTACGCCGTCAGCGCCGAGACGTTTGGCGTAGAGCGCCGTACGGTCGAAGCCAAACAAGATTGGCAGCTCGATCTGCCTGCCATTGCCGCCAGCCTGGATAACGTCAAGCTGATCTACGCCTGCAGCCCGAATAACCCGACCGGTAACCTGCTGGATCCCAACGATCTGCGTAACCTGCTGGAACTGGCCAAAGGCAAAGCTATCGTCGCCATCGATGAAGCTTATATCGAATTCTGCCCGCAGGCCTCGGTTGCTAGCTGGCTGAGCGATTACCCGCACCTGGTAGTATTACGCACGCTGTCCAAAGCCTTCGCCCTGGCTGGCCTGCGCTGTGGCTTTACCCTGGCCAATGAGGACGTGATCGCCCTGCTGCTGAAAGTGATTGCCCCGTATCCGCTATCGACCCCAGTGGCGGATATCGCCGCCCAGGCGCTGAGCACCGAGGGGATCCGCGTTATGCGCCAGCGCGTCACCGAGATTGCCGCCAACCGCAGCTGGCTACAGCAGGCGTTACAAGACTGCGCCTGTGTAGAACAAGTCTTCACCAGTGACAGCAATTACCTGCTGGTTCGCTTTACCGCCTCAAGTCATGTCTTTAAAACCTTATGGGATCAGGGCATTATCTTGCGAGACCAAAATAAACAGCCTGGCCTGTCCGGTTGCCTGCGGATCACCATCGGCACCCGTAACGAATGCCAGCGCGTCGTTGACGCACTCAATACTCTGCCCGGCGCATAGGAGCCAACGTGAGCCAAAAATATCTCTTTATTGACCGTGACGGCACGCTGATTGCTGAACCCCCGGAAGATTTCCAGGTCGACCGCCTGGATAAACTGGCGCTGGAGCCGGAAGTGATCCCTGCCCTGCTGGCCTTGCAGCAAGCCGGTTTCACCCTGGTGATGATCACCAATCAGGACGGCCTCGGCACCGCCAGCTTCCCGCAGGAAACCTTCGATCCACCACACAACCTGATGATGCAGATCCTCAGCTCACAGGGCGTCAAATTTGACGATATCCTGATCTGCCCGCACAAGCCGGAAGACCATTGCGAATGTCGTAAACCGAAGGTCGCCATGGTCAAAGGCTATCTGGAGCCGGGCGCGATCGACGTGGCCAACAGCTATGTGATTGGCGATCGTCAAACCGATATCCAACTGGCGGCCAATATGGGTATTCAAGGGCTGCTGTATCAGCGCCAGGCGCTGGGCTGGCAGGCCATCACCCAACAGCTGACCAAACGCGATCGCTATGCGCACGTTAACCGCGTGACCAAAGAAACGCAGATTGACGTCAAGGTCTGGCTGGATCGCGAAGGCGGCAGCAAGATCAAAACCGGCGTCGGCTTCTTCGACCACATGCTGGATCAGATTGCCACCCACGGCGGCTTCCGGATGGATATTCAGGTGAACGGCGATCTGTACATCGACGATCACCACACGGTAGAAGACACCGGATTGGCGCTGGGCGAAGCTCTGAGTAAAGCCTTGGGCGACAAACGCGGCATCGCACGCTTCGGTTTCGTGTTGCCGATGGATGAATGCCTGGCCCGTTGCGCACTGGATATCTCCGGCCGTCCGCACCTGGAATATAAAGCCGAGTTCAACTACCAACGCGTAGGCGATCTCAGCACCGAGATGATCGAGCACTTCTTCCGCTCGCTGTCTTACACCATGGGCTGCACCCTGCACCTGCGCACCAAAGGCAAAAACGACCATCACCGCGTCGAAAGCCTGTTCAAGGTGTTTGGCCGCACGCTGCGCCAGGCGATCCGCGTTGAGGGCAATACGCTGCCTAGCTCGAAAGGAGTGCTGTGATGAACGTGGTGATCCTGGATACCGGCTGCGCCAACCTCGCCTCGGTCAACTATGCGGTGCAACGCCTGGGCTATCAGCCACAGGTTAGCCGCGATCCAGAGATCGTGCTGCGCGCCGACAAACTGTTCCTCCCTGGTGTGGGTACTGCACAGGCGGCAATGAACCAGTTGGAACAGCGCGACCTGATCGATCTGATCAAGGCATGTACCCAGCCAGTGCTGGGGATCTGCCTGGGCATGCAGTTGCTGGCAGCCAGCAGTGAAGAAAATGGGGGTATCAAAACGCTAGGGATTATCGATACTCCGGTAACACAGATGACCGATTTTGGCCTGCCTTTGCCCCATATGGGCTGGAATCAGGTTACGGCGCAGGCCGGCGATCATCTGTTCCGCGGCATCGAGGATGGTGCTTACTTTTACTTCGTTCACAGTTATGCGATGCCGATATGCTCAAGCACCATCGCTCAGGCGAACTACGGCGAGCCCTTCACCGCCGCCGTACAAAAAGACAACTTCTTTGGCGTGCAGTTTCATCCAGAGCGATCTGGCAACGCCGGGGCGCAACTGTTGAAGAACTTTCTGGAGATGTAGGCAGCATGATTATTCCCGCTTTGGATTTGATCGACGGTAACGTAGTGCGTCTTCATCAGGGCGATTACGGCCAACAGCGCGACTACGGCAACGATCCGCTGCTGCGTCTGCAAGACTATCAGCAGCAAGGGGCGCAAGTTTTACACCTGGTTGATTTGACCGGGGCCAAAGACCCGGCTGCTCGCCAGATCCCGCTGTTGCGTAAACTGCTGGCCGGAGTAAGCGTGCCGGTACAGGTTGGCGGCGGTATTCGTAACGAACAAGACGTTGCCGCGCTGCTGGAAGCCGGAGCCACGCGCGTGGTCATCGGTTCCACCGCAGTCAAGCAGCCAGAGATGGTACAGGGGTGGTTTGAACGCTACGGTGCCGATGCCATGGTGCTGGCGCTGGACGTACGCATCGACGCCGCAGGCCGCAAGAACGTGGCTATCAGCGGCTGGCAGGAAGACTCGGAGGCCACGCTGGAACAGGTGGTTGAGCAATATCTGCCGTTTGGCCTGAAGCACGTGCTGTGCACCGATATCTCACGCGACGGTACGCTGAAAGGTTCTAACGTGGGGCTGTATCAGGAAGTGTGCCAACGTTATCCGCAGATCGCCTTCCAGGCTTCTGGCGGCATCGGCAACCTGGACGATATCGCCCAGCTGCGTGGCAGTGGTGTGGAAGGGGTGATCGTCGGGCGCGCCCTGTTAGATGGTAAATTCAGCGTTGAGGAGGCTATCGCATGCTGGCAAAACGGATAATCCCTTGTCTGGACGTCAAGGACGGGCAAGTGGTCAAGGGCGTGCAGTTCCGTAACCACGAAATCATTGGCGATATCGTGCCGCTGGCCCAGCGCTACGCGCAGGAAGGTGCCGACGAACTGGTCTTTTACGATATCACCGCTTCCAGCGATGGGCGGGTGGTAGATAAAAGCTGGGTATCACGCGTGGCGGAAGTGATCGATATTCCGTTCTGCGTGGCCGGGGGCATCAAGAGTGCCGAAGACGCCAGCCAGATCCTTTCCTTTGGGGCGGACAAGATCTCCATCAACTCCCCTGCGCTGGCCGACCCAACGCTGATCAGCCGCCTGGCAGATCGCTTCGGCGTACAGTGCATCGTGGTCGGGATCGACACCTGGTATGAAGCCGCAACCGGCAAATACCACGTCAACCAATATACCGGCGATGAAAGCCGCACCCGAGTCACCGAGTGGCAAACCCTCGATTGGGTGCAGGAAGTGCAAAAGCGTGGCGCTGGGGAGATTGTGCTCAACATGATGAACCAGGACGGCGTACGCAACGGTTACGATCTGGAACAGTTGAAGCGGGTACGTGAAGTGTGCAAGGTGCCGCTGATCGCCTCCGGCGGTGCCGGTACCATGGAACACTTCCTGGAAGCCTTCCGCGATGCCGACGTTGACGGCGCGCTGGCGGCTTCGGTATTCCATAAGCAAATCATCAATATCGGCGAACTGAAACGGTTCCTGGCAGAGAAAGGCGTGGAGATACGCGTGTGTTAACAGAACAACAGAAAGCTAAACTGGATTGGGCAAAAACCGACAACCTGATGCCAGCGATCGTACAACATGCCGTTTCCGGCGAAGTGCTGATGCTGGGCTATATGGATCAGGCAGCTCTGGACGTGACCGAGCAAACCGGCAAGGTGACGTTCTTCTCACGCACCAAGCAGCGCCTGTGGACCAAAGGCGAAAGCTCCGGCAACTTCCTTAACGTGGTCAGCATTACGCCAGACTGCGATAACGATACCCTGCTGATCCTGGCCAACCCGATTGGCCCAACCTGCCATTTGGGTAACGACAGTTGCTTCCATCCGGCAAGCAGCGACTGGGGCTTCCTGTACCAGCTTGAACAATTGCTGGCTTCGCGTAAAACCGCCAGCCCGGACAGCTCGTACACTGCCAAGCTGTATGCCAGCGGTACCAAGCGCATCGCACAGAAGGTAGGTGAGGAAGGCGTAGAAACAGCCCTGGCCGCCACGGTGAACGATCGCGAAGAGCTGACCAACGAAGCTTCCGACCTGATTTACCACCTGCTGGTGCTGTTGCAGGATCAGGAGCTGGATTTGAGTAAGGTGATTGGCCGCCTGCGCGAACGGCACGAGCAAAAGTAATCCTGTTTTGCGAACAATAAAAAAGCCGCCGGGCGTTAACCTCGGCGGCTTTTTTTATCGTTCAACGTGCGGGATTATTCCATCCATTCGGTATGGAATACGCCTTCTTTGTCGGTACGCTTATAAGTGTGTGCACCGAAGTAGTCACGCTGCGCCTGGATCAGGTTGGCAGGCAGCACCGCAGAGCGGTAGCTGTCGTAGTACGCGATCGCCGCAGAGAAGGTTGGCGTTGGGATACCGTTCTGCACCGCATAGGAAACCACGTCACGCAGTGCCTGCTGATACTCATCGGCGATTTGCTTGAAGTAAGGTGCCAGCAGCAGGTTGGCGATGTCGGCATTCTCAGCGTAGGCATCGGTGATCTTCTGCAGGAACTGAGCGCGGATGATGCAACCGGCACGGAAGATCTTGGCAATTTCGCCGTAGTTCAGATCCCAGTTGTTTTCCTTGGAGGCCGCTTTCAGCTGAGAGAAGCCTTGCGCATAGGAAACGATTTTACCCAGGTACAGAGCGCGACGAACTTTCTCGACAAACTCGGCTTTCTCGCCGCTGAAGGCTGCAACTTTCGGGCCGGTCAGGACTTTAGAAGCCGCTACGCGCTGGTCTTTCAGAGAAGACAGGTAACGAGCGAATACAGACTCGGTGATCAATGACAGTGGCTCGCCCAGATCCAGAGAACTCTGGCTGGTCCATTTGCCGGTGCCTTTGTTGGCCGCTTCATCCAGGATCACATCAACCAGGTATTTACCCTCTTCGTCTTTCTTGGTGAAGATGTCTTTGGTGATGTCGATCAGGTAGCTGTTCAGTTCGCCCTTGTTCCACTCGGCGAAGGTGTCAGCCAACTGCTCGTTGTTCAGATTCAGCGCCTGCTTCAGCAAGGAGTAGGCTTCTGCGATCAGCTGCATGTCGCCATATTCGATACCGTTGTGCACCATCTTCACGTAGTGGCCAGCACCGTCGGCACCGATATAGGCTACGCATGGCTCACCTTCGGCCACAGCGGCGATTTTCTTCAGGATTGGTGCCACCAGCTCGTAAGCTTCTTTCTGGCCACCAGGCATGATTGAAGGCCCTTTCAGCGCCCCTTCTTCGCCACCGGAAACGCCGGTGCCAATAAAGTTGAAGCCCTGAGCAGACAGCTCGCGGTTACGACGGATGGTATCCTGATAGTAGGTGTTACCACCGTCGATCAGGATATCGCCTTTATCCAGGTGCGGAGTCAGCGAGGCAATGGTCTTGTCCGTAGCTTCGCCCGCTTTTACCATCAGCAAAATGCGGCGCGGTGTTTCCAGCGATGCAACAAACTCTTCGACGGTGTAGTGCGGCACCAGGTTTTTGCCCGGGTTCTCTGCAATAACTTCGTCAGTCTTGTCGCCTGAACGGTTAAAGATAGAAACGGTATAGCCACGGCTTTCGATGTTCAAAGCCAGATTGCGGCCCATCACCGCCATGCCGACAACGCCGATTTGCTGTTTGGACATTAGGAACTCCTGTCTGAGGATGACACCTGTATCACGGCTCTTGGCCAACAGGTTTTTGATGTGGCCAACATGTTAACTCAGGATTGTGTTCGCTGGGTAGTGATTGGTGCGATAGGTCACATAATTGCATATCACGGATAGACAATGCGCTTTTTACAGGCGCTTTTCGATCAACTGCTGGTAAAGCTCAATGTAGCTTTCCGCCATACGTGCAGACGTGAACAGGTCCTGGAAACGTTTGGCAGCATTCTCTCCATAACGAGCTGCCAACTGCGGATCGTTCCACAGTTGCACCATCGCTTGGCGCAATGCATCAGCATCTGACGGAGGTACGACGATGCCGGTTTCCTTATCCAGATTGATGTAGGTTGTCCCTGTGCCGATCTCGCTGGAAATGAGCGGCTTACCAAACATCGCCCCTTCCAGCAAGGTTATGCCAAACGCTTCAGAACGCAGATGGGAAGGGAAAACGACGCTGTAGCACAACTGCAGCAACGCGGCCTTATCCTCATCAGGTAAAGCGCCAAGGAAATGAATATTCTTCAATCCTAAATCTGTCGCCTGCTGTTTCAACTCTTGCTCAATAGGCCCGGCCCCAACAATGACTAATGGGAAATCAGTGCCTTTCGCCGCATCCAGTAAAATATGCAACCCTTTGTAGTAACGGAAAGCACCAACAAACAGGAAAAAGCGATCGCCCACCTTTTGACGCCAGTAGTCAAGATGTTGCTCATCCGCCATTGGGTACGAGTTTCTATCCAGGCCGTAAGGGATCACTTTGACTTTAGGCAGATATTTCTGCAAGGTCGTGCTCGTTTTCACATAGTTTGGCGAAGCCGCGACGATACAATCAACCGAATCTAAAAACTTGTTCATCAACGGCGTATAAAATTTTAACGCCAATTTTTGTTTCACGATGTCCGAGTGATAGCTAACAATCGTCGGTTTTTTTACACCAGCGATAAAATGCACCATATCCATAAATGGGTATGGAAAATGATAATGAATAATATCTGCCTGTGCAGCCAGCTGTTTAAACTTTTTTACTGCACTGAGAGAAAATGGTGTTGAGGCCACTTCAAAATTGGTTGCTGCGTAATAGGCCGAGTGCGTGCCGACGCGCTCATTATCTATATCACCACGCGTGCTTAGCGATAGCGTCGTCGATTCGATATCATGACATATGCCAGCTTCGCTTAACTGGTAGATAACCTGTTCAATGCCGCCAAAAGAATCAGGATAATATGTTTTATAAAAATGCAGAACTTTTAACATGAAAGCTATTAAACCTGCTGATATGCGTGAATAGTCTCTGCGGCACAACGCTGCCAAGAGAAGGTTTTTGCCCGACTTAACCCACCGGTGATGGCAGATCCACGCCAAGTCTCATCTTCAATGCTCTGATGAATTAACTGCGTCAAGGTTTCGACATCTAGAGCGGCGCAGGTCAATGCGCACTCGCCAACCACTTCGGGTAACGAAGAACTATTGGAACACACCACCGGCACGCCCGATGCCATGGCTTCCAGCACCGGCAATCCAAATCCTTCATATAAAGATGGGAACAGGAAACTCCTGGCGCCAGCGAATAGATAAGGTAAATCGATTGACTTGGTGTAGCCCAGATAACATAACCACCCTTCGCGTTCAGCCTGTTCAAAACGCACGTGCAAAGCTTCACTACGCCAGCCTTTAAAGCCGCTGATAGCTAATGGATAAGCCTTTCTTAAGCCAAGAGGCAACCGTTCGTAGGCGGATAGCAAGGTTTCAATATTCTTGCGCGGCTCAATCGACCCGGTAAATAAACAATATCGCCCTGCCTGCAGCCCATACTGAGATACTACGGCAGTAATAGACTCAGGATCGCGAGGGTAAAATTCCCCACTGCTAGCCAGCCTTGCCGCATACACTTTATTAGCAGGCAGGTTAAAATAATCCATCACCTCTTGCCGTGTAAAGTCTGAGTCAGTGATCAAGATATCGGCACGTTTCATCGTCAGCAGCAGTTCTTTCTGCATAAAACGGACGCGTTCTTGAGGATGACATTGTGGCCATGTAAAGACAGAGAGATCGTGAAAGGTGGCTACGCTTGGCCCGACTTTGGGAGGTAAATAGAAATTTGGGCCGTGGTAGATGGCATCCGGGTGTTTCTTTAACGCTAACGTTTTTAACCAAGGAGCCGTCAAACGGTATATCTCAGAAGCAACTCTGCTTTTTTGCACCATGTGACGCAAACCCTGGCTTGAAGAACTGCTTTCCCTGGCTTGCGGTATTTGCTTACTTAGCCTACGCCCCTGAAGAAATAAAAGCTCGGATATCTCCGAGCTTTTAGTTAAACAGTTAGCTAACTCATAAGCATATCGGCCAATCCCAGTTAACGGATATTTAATCGGGTCAGTACCAAATATGACTTTCATCGTCAGTTTTCCAACATCCAGCGCAAGGTTTCCTCCAACGGGGGAGTATCCCAATCACCGACAAGACTGCGCAGTTTTGTCGCATCGCCACACAGTATCTTGACTTCGTTAGGGCGGACAAAAGCCGGATTTACGCGGATATCCAGGTGGTGCGATGTGATTTTTTCACATAAATCAACCGCGTCACGTAAAGAATAAGTTCGGCCGGAGCAAACATTGATCGTTTCGCCGATAGGCTTGACCCGTAACAGTGCCACATAGGCCTTGCTCAAGGCGCGGACATCGGTAAAGTCACGCCAAACGTCGATATTGCCGAGCTCGATAACGGCAGCCTTACTCTTGTAGTGCTTGACGATTTTCGGCAACAAGAAATTATCTGCCTGGCCAACACCGGTATAATTAAAGGGCCGCGTAATGAATATCGGCAGTTTATCCACCCACAATCTGGCCATAAACTCCATGGCTAGCTTACTCACCGCATAATCATTCGCCGGGTTGGCGGGGGTCTCCTCACCGAGTTTACCCTCAGTGCTGTTACCATAAACATTGGCACTGCTGGCAATTAACACGGCATCCAATGGATGGGCACTGTCGGAAAGTGCCTGGAGTAAATTCCGAGTGCCCTGCAGGTTTACGCTATAGAAAGCATTCGCGTCACCATGGCCCACAAACGCAATGGCAGCAAGATGAACAACGACATCTGGCTTAACCTGGCCGATAGCTTCCGCTAACGCCGCTTCGTCTTGCAAGTCTACCTGAAAATAGTCCGCCTGGGCCGAAGGTAATGAACCCAGCCCATAAACCCGATATCCGGCAGCGGATAATTCCGCTGCCACATAGCGGCCGGTAAACCCATTGATGCCCGTAACCAAGGCACGTTTGCCGGCGCCGAACATCAGAAGGAAGACCCTTTCTGATTACGTACCAGATCCTGCTCCACCATCATCTGGCACAGTTGCTCCAGAGTGGTCTTAGGCTCCCAACCCAAAATTTCCTTGGCGCGAGCTGGATTACCGATCAACAGTTCCACTTCTGCCGGACGGAAGAATTTCGGGTTAACGCGAACCAGCGTTTTACCGCTAGCAACGTCAATCCCGACTTCTTGCTCATCTTTACCTTCAAAGCGCAGGGTATAACCGGCGGCTTTAAATGCCATGGCAACGAAGTCACGAACGGTTTCTGTACGGTTGGTTGCCAGCACGAAGGTATCCGGCTGCTCAGCCTGCAGCATACGCCACATACCTTCGACATATTCTTTGGCAAAGCCCCAGTCACGTTTGGCGTCCATGTTACCCAGTTCCAACACGTCCAGTTTGCCCAGTTTGATCTTGGCAACGGAGTCAGTGATTTTACGGGTAACAAACTCACGACCACGCAATGGTGATTCATGGTTAAACAGAATGCCACTGGAGGCGAAGATACCGTAGCTTTCACGGTAGTTGATGGTCATCCAGTGGGCATACAGTTTGGCAACGCCATACGGGCTGCGCGGGTAGAATGGCGTATCTTCCTTCTGCGGCACTGCCTGCACTAAACCGAACATTTCAGAGGTCGATGCCTGATAGAAACGGATTTTAGTGTTAACAATGCGGATCGCTTCCAGCAGGTTAACCGGGCCAATACCGGTTATTTCCGCTGTGGTAATAGGCTGTTCGAAAGACACCCCCACAAAGCTCTGTGCGGCCAGGTTATAAACCTCCGTTGCCCCTGTTTGCTGCAACAAACGGATGCTGGCCGACAGATCGGTCAGATCATACTCAACCAGATGCAGATTCGGGTGCTTATTAATCCCCAGTTCTTCTATGCGCCAGAAGTTTACTGAGCTGGTACGGCGATAGGTTCCATAAACCACATACCCTTTTTCAAGGAGAAGCTCAGCAAGATATGCGCCGTCTTGGCCAGTGATACCTGTAATTACTGCGATCTTTTGCACAGAAAAGTTCCTATTTTGATCAAAACACATGATTACGCATCCAACAATGCTGCCATCCACTGAGGCACAGGTTCATTTTCTCTATCAAAACCTAGCAGCAGATTTTCTTTAAAGCCTGAAGTAATAGCGTAATGTCTCTCTTGTAAAAAAAGCTCATGGTACTTATCCGGGTGTTTGCGGTAAAGCAGAACATCCTTCTGGAAGAAACGAGCACGGATTACCGCTGACTCCCGCTCTTTTGAACGTAATTGAGCCGGATGAAATACATCAACATCCCTTGCATAAGGCACTGCACCTAACTGCTGCATTCTCCAGCCAAAGTCCGTATCCTCACGAAAATGTGGGTGGTCAAATTGCAAATCAAATCCGCCCAAATAATTGAATACAGAACTTCTTACCAGCAGATTTGCCGTCATGAAGCCAATACTTTCAAAACCAACATTGGTGACCGGACGCCAATTATCATCACCCAAATGATCTGAAGTGATCATGCCTTCAATACCAACAACACCTTCTAGCTCAAAATACTTCCGTGCATTGGCTAACCAGTTAGGACCAGGGCGACAATCATCATCGGTGAAGGCGATGATCTTCCCTTGAGCCAACATCGCCCCCGTATTCCTCGCGCGTACCGCACCTTTCACCGGAGAGTGGTAGTAACACAGCGGGAAACCGAAATCACGCTCACGCTCTGACCACGGGCTCTCACTTTGATCGATGATAATGACCTCAAAATCTCGCTCTACCTGCTTTTGCAGATATCCCACCAACTCCTGGAGCTGATCGGGCCTTTCGTAGCTCGGGATCACCACAGAGAAATGCGGTTGCGGCTGGTTTGCCAACTGAGCCCTAGAAGCAAACATTTGGCCTACAACATCTGAGATTCGCTCCCAGGCATAACTGTTTTCAACGCAAACACGTGCTGCAGAGCCAATGGCTTTACTGGTTTGCACATCAAAGAGAGAACGGATAGCCGTAGCGAACGCCTGTTCTGTCGGTTCAACCACCAGCATGGCATTAAGCCCACCGGTATCAATACCACGCGCACCAATTTGGGTGGTTACAGTCGGCATTGCCATTGACATAAAGTCAAACATCTTGATATTGGTGCCAGAGCCAGAAAACATCGGGTTCACAGCCATATCTGCCGCAGATAGCCATAACGCTTTATCTTCTTCACTCAACATGCCAGTCACACGCACATTACCGTGACTCACTTTTTCAACTGCCGCTCCGACCCCACCGGCGATAACAAAGGTGACATCAGGAACAACTGCAGCAAGCGACCCCATAATAAAGTGGGCAGCCTCGACATTTGGACCGTAAGCACTGCCGATAAAAATGGCAATTTTATCATCATTGGTAAAACCAAGTGCTTTTTTGGCTTTGACTCTTTCAGCCTCACCGGGGACATCATTTTTAAACGCCATGACCCCATTGGGGACAACCCGCATTTTTTCTGGCGAGAATTCATAAACCCGGTTGAATCGCAACAAATCCTCTTGAGAGCATGCCAGTATCACATCAGCACGTAGCCCTAGTTGATATTCATCACTAATAACCTGTCGTATAGCGGCTAACTCAGCCTCATTACTCTCATCAAAGAGTTGTGCCCGTAGATAACCCTCAACATTTTGAGAGTCATAGACCACCACTTTTCCTTGCAACAAGTTGGGCTCAATTAATGGATAGACCCACGGATGAGAGAATACGACTACATCTGCCCGTTTAATATTCTCAATGACTTCATTTAAATAATTCGGCGACAAATGCCCTTGCTGACTGAATACCACGTCAATGACAGTTTTGCCCCCCGCTTGGGTCGCCCATTGTTGTGCAGCCAGGTGGTGCTCATCACTCAGGGGGACATTAATTTCTTCCAGACCCGGGCTGAGTTGGTGCTTACGATACTTTTCGCCTGGCCAGTCATATGAACCAACATAGGTGGCCTTAATATCCGTTCCCAAATTATGGTAGAGACCGAGCAGACGCAAACGCCCTCCCCCAATAGGCGGATCAATAGGCTGCATATCCGTGATGAGTACGTTCACAGCTTCTTGCTTCAGAGCTACATCAGGAGCCATTGCCGCAGAAATTAGCTGTTTACCAACGGTAGCCCAAGACATGCCTTGAATTACATCGTATCCCTGTTGCCCCATTGCGGCCGCTTGTGATGTGTTATTGAATAACCATTCAAATCCATCACGCAGACTCTCAGCGGTGGGCTCACAAATTAGCCCGGTTTCTTTATGCTTGACGAAATAAGTCGGTTCACCAGAGTCAGTGCAAGTGATTACCGGCTTACCACTGGCGAATCCTTCCAGTGTGACATAGCCGTAATCTTCTTTCTTTGGCACAAAAGCAACGGCCAGAGAATCAGCATAGTAAGCTAACAACTCTTCATCGCTGAGCCTGCCAACGAACTCAATTCTGTTATCACCAGCAGCCAACGCCTTAAGATCACTTTCCGCTTCACCAATCCCTGAAATAACCAGGCGCATAGGTAACTTGGAGGCTTTTACAGCCTTAATAGCCAAGTCAACCCGCTTCCAAGGGTGAAGCCGCCCTGGAAGGAAAAAGTAGTTGCCGGTTTGTCCTTGTCTGAAACCATTGACACCTAACGGAGGGTGAATGACCTCTGAATGAATACCACGCCACCGATATAGACGATTAGAAACCTCGTGACCAATGGTAAATTTAGCTTTTGCCTTCGAAATCGCCTCAAAATCCCATTGATGCAAAATCGCTCGCTCAGCCATCCGTACAGGATCATTACCCGGGAATGACTCACTGAACATGTCGTCAAATACGCGAACCGTATGTACTAAATACATCACATGGTTAGGGTGATTGACAGCAAAGGTCGGCGTCTTGGTCGAAATAACGGCATCAAAACGCGTCAAATCAAGATCACGGCAATACTGATAGTTATTGCCTATCTGCTCGAAGGAAGACTCGTCTGCAATGACCGACACAATTTCAGCTGCACAGCCAATCTCGAGTAAACCGCCAAGTAGCCCTTGATAAAAGCGCTCGGCCCCACCGACTTCACCTTGCGCCGATTCCGTCGCTAAAACCGCAACGCGTAACCCTTTAAAGTCTTTCAACCCAGTGTATTGATTATGGTATTTCACTGATATCACCCTTGATCCTTATTGACTTCAAGTTCTTTTTTGATCCTTCGGTGCAATTCATCAATACTGAGGGAGTCAGAAGACTTAAACGATGAGAACGTATTGTTTTGCGCCGCTAAAACATCTTTTGCAGAAAACGCAGTATTTGGGCTACTCCCCAACAACATTCTGAGGTAAAGATTGCGTAGCGCGTTATACAAACCTAATTTTTTAGAGGTACGCACTACCAGCATTCTTAATCTTGGGTTTTGATTGGCGATCCGGGATAGCTTTCTCAGGCCCCGTTTCAGCAGCCCAGTGCTTGATGCTTGAGATGAAGGAGCATTTCTATTTTTCAAACGCCCTAACAAACGAACCGGAGAACTTATGCGCCACGAAGTACTGCAGTAGATTTGATCGAAGTGTTTGCGCATCTGTTCGAGCTCTTGTTCTTGAGCATAGATGCGTTCATTGGCCGCGTCATACGCCTGAGATAGCGCGCTATAGGCCGTATGTACTCGTTCATTCTCTGCGGTTAAGGAAGAAGTTTTGTGGATCAGATCCTGATATTTTTCTGTGTGATTTAAACGGCCAGATACTTCCTCTAAGCCAACAGCCACTCCATCAAGCTTATCATTAAGCTTGTCATTTTTATCATTTAGCAGCGTGAGTATTTTAGCCAAAGTGCCATTATATTCTTGCTTGTAATTAGCCAACTCTTGACTAAGGGCTTCAGCGTTTTTCAACGCAATATACTCATTGTACGTTTGGTAGTCATCAAAAACACTAGGAGGATATTTAAGTGACGCGACCAGATCCTGATGCTCAAGGGAGACATAAAAACGATTAAGTCCGTCAGCATAAGCAAAGAGATAGTTATTTTCAATGAGCAGTTCTTCAACTTCCGAGTGCGTTTCAATCTGCGTATTGGGGAAGGTGGACTCAACCACCACTACCCATGGCCGAAACTTATCCCAATCATTGCCTTTTAAAACAGCAATTTCCAAGCCTTCGACATCAACCTTCAAGAAGTGGATATTTTCTGGCTGATATTCCTCACAGACATCGGCTAATGTTCTTACCGTAACCTGATGCCATTGACCGTTATGCCCTTCGGCCTCATGCGCTTTGGCAACTTCTTTATCAAGAGTCGCCCAACCGCGAATATCACACTCCCAGATTTCCAACTGGCCAGAACATTCATTTAACGCACAATTAAGGTTTATATCTTCAGGCCGATCGGCGACAAGTTCATTGAAGTGACCAAGAATAGGCTCAACATTGATGCCACGCCAACCCAAGTTATAAAATGAGCGAGTTACGGAATCGATAATGGGATCATTTGCTCCCACATCGATATAAAAACCGTTCTCCACATTTTTAAGGGCCTTCCAAAGCACCACATCCTCTAAATTCTGCGCATATGAAATAAAACTCATTTTTGATGAATCCCTATTTTTGGATCTAACCACGTCAGCCCGACAAAATTGGCCTTATCAATATTCACAACGTTAAAAAGCAATGCCAAATCACGCCACTCATAATTATTAACTAAATGAGTATCAGTACTTACCAACGCGGTTTGTACGGAGTAGCTGCCGGGGCCAAGGTTCGCGTCAAAGCTGAAATCGTAAACCAACGTTGTACCAGCTTTAACATTCTCAATAACGCTCTTTTTCAAGTCTGTATTTGTGCCATACAGCACTTGACCTAAACGATCTTTAATACCATATCCTAAAACTAATCGCGGAATATCTTTATTAACTTTAACTTCGATATGCAAGGTCACCGCTTGACCTACGTTAACAAACTCAACCTTCCGCTTATCGCTATCCTGTAAGGATATTTCGGAGACTTCGGCCTCCCCAGTTCCGGAAATGGTTTGAACCTTTCCTTCAGCGGTAACTTTTTGCTCAACTTTTTGATTCTGTTTAGCAGCCAATAATGCATTATAATAATCCATTACGGCTTCAGGTTCGCCTTCCATCTCAATACGGCCGGCATTAAGAAGAATTGCCCGATCGCAGATACTTTGTATGGCTTGTTTATCATGAGAAACGATTAACAGCGTGGTTCCTTGCCGACGAAATTCACGTATTCTTTCAAAACTTTTATGTTGAAAGTAATCATCACCAACGGAAAGCGCTTCATCAACAATCAGAACATCCGGCCTGATGGCCGTTGCCACGCTAAACGCCAAACGCATCTGCATGCCACTGGAATAGACTCTTACCGGGCTATCAAGATATTCACCAATCTCTGCGAATGCTTCAATCTCCGGCATCAAACTGGAAATTTCATCCCCATGCAACCCCAGCAATTGCCCCGCCATATACACGTTTTGACGGCCAGTAAAATCTGGGTGAAACCCCATACCTAACTCTAATAATGCGGCAACACGCCCAGAAATATGGATATGCCCTTTAGTAGGTTGGCTGGTACCGGTGATCATCTTGAGTAATGTGCTTTTACCCGCACCATTGATACCAATAATACCAACAGCTTCGCCAGGATTTACGGTGAAATTGATATCCTGCAGTACCCATTTCAACTGATGCTTTACGACATTACCAGGGCAGAACCACTCTATAAGACGCGCCCAGCGATTAGGATATTGTTTAAATGCCTTCCCAATATTACTTACACTGATAGTACTCATTAAAGTTCATCCACCATTTCTGCCGCACGCTTTTGGAATAGGCGCATCCCAAAAATGCAAAGCAACACGCCAATGATTGCTGCGGGCAAAATCCCATACCAATCAGGCAACTCACCTTTGACCAAGACCGTTTGGCAAGCCATGACGACCCCCGCCAGCGGATTGTACTCAATAAAACCGCGGAAATTTTCCGGTAAAATAGTTACCGAGTAAACGATCGGAGTAAGCCAGAACCAAAACTGTAAAAAGATACCAAAAAACTGCCCGACATCACTAAAGAAAACGTTGAGGACACCAATCGTCAAACCGAGCCCAATAGCAAAAAGAATCAAAACGGCAATAACGGGTATTAGTGAGAGTATTACCCAACCAGGGAAATAACCGCTAATTATTAAAAAAACACAAAAGATGAAAGATACAATAAAGAAGTTTAGCAGCGAGCTTCCAACGATGATTGTAGGAATGCATATCCGCGGAAAATTAATCTTCTTAAGCAGATTGCCATTATCAACGAACATAACCTGTGATCGAGAAATTATTTCAGCAAATAAACCCCAACTTAAAATACCAGCACAGAGATAGATACTATAAGCAAATGTATGATCTACGCCAGGTAATTTGGCCCGCATTATTTGAGAGAAAATAACCGTATAAATAACAATCATAGCCAAAGGATTCAGGACATTCCATACGGCCCCTAACAATGAATTTCTATATTTAGTTTGAAACTCACGTTTAATACTACCCAAAATAAAGCTACGGTATTGCCATAGCCCTTTTATCATATTAAACATTGTTAGTCCCTTTGATGATAGCTTCAATCTCTTTAACTTTCTTTGATACTATATTTCTATCACTCTTGGCTTCAACATTAAGCCTTAGCAAGGCTTCGGTATTAGAGCAGCGAACGTTAAAACGCCAATCATGGAACTCAATTGAAAGACCATCAGTTTTATCAACAACTGCATTATGCCCATAAATAATTTCTATTTCTTTTAGCAGGCTTTCGGCGCTGGTGACTTTATAATTGATCTCCCCGCTACACGGGTACTGGGTAATACGTTCCCCAACCAACTGGCTCAACGTCCTTCCTTTAACCGAAAGAAAACTTGCTACCAACAACCATGGGATCATCCCACTATCACAGTAGGCAAAATCACGGAAGTAGTGATGAGCACTCATTTCCCCGCCATAAACGGCATCTTCTTTACGCATACGCTCTTTGATAAACGCATGACCGGTCTTAGACATTACCGCTGTACCACCAGCCTGGCTGACAATATCAATGGTATTCCAGGATAGACGAGGGTCATGAATAATTTTCGCGCCTGGGGTAGTTTGCAGGAATGCTTCCGCCAATAAACCAACGATATAGTAGCCTTCAATGAAGGTTGCGTTTTCATCAAATAGGAAACAGCGATCGAAATCGCCATCAAACGCGATCCCCATATCAGCCTGGTGCTCCAATACCGCTTTTGCGGTATCAGCACGACACTCTGGCAACAAAGGGTTGGGAATGCCATTTGGGAATTGGCCGTCCGGCTGGTTATGCACCTTAACAAAGGAAACAGGCACATTATCTTGCTTGAAACGCCGTTCGATCTCATCGATCACATGGCCGGCAGCACCATTCCCTGAGTTGATCACCAATTTCATTGGGCTTAGCGTCTTGGTATCAATGTACCCTAGCAGATGATCGACATAATCATTCAGAATAGAGATCTGCTGATAGCTACCACGTTTGCTTTCATCAACCGGAGCGAAATTATTCACTTCGGCCAATTCCTTAATCGCAAACAGGCCTGTGTCGCCACTGATAGGCTGCGCATTCTCGCGAACCAGCTTCATCCCATTATAATTCATAGGGTTGTGGCTTGCTGTAACTTCGATCCCACCATCCATATTGAGATGGAATGTAGCAAAGTAAACTTCCTCTGTCCCACTTAACCCAATGTCAAAAACATCTGCACCAGCATCACGCAGGCCGTTAGCCAGAGCCAATTTTAATGCTTCACTCGTTAAGCGCACATCGCCCCCCACGATTATGCGCTTTGGCTTTAAATATTCGCCATAGGCTCGCCCAATACGGTAAGCAATATCTTCGTTTAACTCTTCACCAAGTTGACCGCGAATATCATAAGCCTTAAAGCATGTTAAACAGTTCATTAAAACCTCAAAAATTAGCAACGCCCGTAGTGATCTTTAATGCGGATAACGTCATCGTCCCCAAGATAAGAGCCAGACTGAATCTCAATCAATTCTAGCGGAATGTTACCTGGGTTTTCTAAACGATGGATAACCGCAACTGGGATGAATGTTGACTGATTCTCGGTAATCAAGAACGTCTTGTCGCCAGTAGTCACTCTCGCAGTGCCGGAAAGCACGACCCAATGCTCAGCGCGATGGTGGTGCATTTGCAAAGAGAACGCCTCACCCGGATTCACAGTAATACGATTGACGTTAAAGCGTTTCTCGGCGACCAAAATGTCGCAACGGCCCCATGGACGATACACCTCACGATGACGACGGTATTCACTACGCTTGTTCTTCTTCAGATGTTCAACAATCTTTTTAACATCTTGAACCTTGGATCTATCTACTACCAACACGGCATCTTTGGTGTTAACAATCACCAGGTTTTCTACACCTACAGCAGCGACCAGCTTCTCGTCAGTATTGATGTAGCAGTCACGGGAGTCATAGAGGAAAGTATCCCCAGTTAGCGCATTACCCGCCGAGTCTTTCTTGCTTACTTCCCACAACGCCGACCAAGATCCGACGTCACTCCAACCAGCATCCAAGGGAATGACCACCGCATCGTGAGTCTTCTCCATTACCGCATAGTCAACCGAGTCATCCGGGCAGGCAGAAAACGCATCGCGATCAACATTGATAAAGTTTTTATCGCATTCGGTGTTATCAAGCGCATCACGGCAAGCCGCAAGGATATCTGGGCGGAATTTCTCCAGCTCTTCCAGATAGCGCTTGGCACGAAACATGAACATGCCGCTATTCCAGTAGTATTCACCGGTCTCGATATAGCTTTGTGCCGTCTCGCTGTCAGGCTTCTCTACAAACCGTTGAACAGGCGCAGCCACCGATCCATTCTTACATTCCCCACGTTGAATATACCCGTAACCCGTTTCAGGCCCGGTGGGGACGATACCAAAAGTGACCAGACTCTTTGCAGCCGCATGTGGCAGTGCCAGGTCAATGGCACGATGGAATGCTTCGACATCGTTGATAATGTGGTCGGCCGCCAACACCAACATGATAGGGTCATTGCCCTGAGCAATGGCATTCAATGCTGCCAGTGCGATCGCTGGAGCCGTATTGCGCCCTACCGGTTCCAAAATGATGTTATGCGATAACATGTCGATCTGCCGAAGTTGTTCAGCAACCATAAAGCGGTGATCTTCGTTACAGATTACAACAGGCTCACTGACGCCGACACCATCAAGCCGCTTTAACGTTTCTTGCAGCATTGAATGGATGCTATGCAAACGCAGAAATTGCTTGGGATGGAGTTCACGGGACATTGGCCATAAACGACTGCCAGTGCCGCCTGCCATAATTACGGGTAGTAACATTATTTATCCTTTATTACGTTAAGCTAAAAAGCTTTAAGTAATACAATCACTTAATAAAAATACGCCAATCGCAGTCTTTAACTCGCTTTCTTAGGTCATCACTCAGTCTTAATCCTCTTGGCAGTCAGTATGTCATTATTCCGATTTTAACCCAAACCGTCATACTTTGTTACATCATGAAGTATAATGGTTGATTGTAGAGGCGAGGTCAAAAAACAACCAAAAAGCCATTTTACTCACTGCCAGATCAAAAAAGCACGCTACCGCCCTTGGCTCAACAGCTACCAATAGACTGAAAATAAAGTATAAATTTTACGTTTTGTCCAATCCATACGCTAAGTTAAGCATACAACAAGGCACACGATCATTACTTAAACGCGTACTTGTGCCCATTGGACGAGATTTTTGTTGCGTATGCTACCACCTAAGCGGACAAAACACCTGTACATTGTCCACTCTTTCAGTTTAATCTGAAGACGGTTGTTGGTTTATTGAGCTAACCGCCTGCTCTATCAGCAAATTTATTTTATATCAATTAATTAAGATCGAAAAAATCCCTAAACGCTGTAACAAAGCCTGCAAATAGATAGTCGCCTTATCATTGTAAGGGCGAAAAAAAAGCCCACGAATGGGCTTTTTAGAATGCACAATACTAAAGAATTTTCTTAGTTTTTACTAGCATAACCTTGAGGATTGTTCTTCTGCCAGTTCCAGGTATCACGCATCATTTCATCGATACCACGACTCACCTCCCAGCCCAATTCTTGGCGAGCCAAGTTGGCGTCAGCCCAGAATGCTGGCAAATCACCATCGCGGCGCGGCAAGATCTGATAAGGGATAGCGACACCGGAGGCTTTCTCGAAAGCATGCACCATCTCCAGCACCGAGAACCCAACACCAGCTCCCAGATTATAAGCTTTGAACCCTTCGACCTTCTTCAGATGATCCATGGCCATCAGGTGGCCTTCCGCCAGATCCATCACATGAATGTAGTCACGCACACCGGTACCGTCTTTCGTTGGATAATCACCGCCGAAAACACCCAGTTTCTCCAGCTTGCCAATAGCAACCTGCGAGATGTATGGCAACAGGTTATTAGGGATGCCATTGGGATCTTCACCGATCAGGCCAGACTCATGGGCGCCAACTGGGTTGAAGTAACGTAAAGCGATAATCGAAAACTGCGGCTCTGCCTTGGCGAAGTCCTGCAGGATTTGCTCAACCATCAGTTTGGATGTGCCATACGGACTAGTCGTACCGCCAATAGGTGTGGTTTCAACATAAGGTACTGGAGAGTTAGCACCATAAACAGTGGCTGAGGAACTGAAGATAAACTGATGAACTCCAGCACGACGCATCTCATCCAGGAGCACAAGGGTGCCAGAGACGTTGTTCTGATAATATTCTAACGGTTTGCGGGTGGACTCCCCTACCGCCTTGAGGCCAGCAAAGTGGATCACCGCCGAGATATGGTGACCATCGAAGATACGGTTCAGACACTCCGGATCTTGAATGTCGCCTTGGTAGAAGATGGCTGCTTTGCCTGTTAGCTGCTCCACACGGTGCAGTGACTCTTCGGATGAGTTCGAGAGGTTGTCTAGGACGACAACCTCTTCTCCACGTTCAAGCAGGGCCAGAACGGTGTGGGAACCTATGTAGCCGGCTCCGCCGGTGACTAGAATTGCCATTGTTACCCCTTTTGTGCGCGCTGGCGCGCATAGAATCAGAAACCTGTAGCCTTCTATTCTACTCATTAAAAGTTTAGCGACTAGCAGGTTTGGCAAAATCCTCTGCCTAGGAACCACATTCAGCCATATTAAACATAGTTAAAAGGGATGAGTCTAACAGAGCACTTATTTTGATGTAACAACAGATTTTACCTTTCTGAAAAGAACAAGCAGCTAAACTATCATCGTTTATAAATGGTAAACGCCAATCATACATGAAGCAACTCTGTTACTCATACACATCATAGAGTAAAAAACCACATTATTGGCATCAAAACATGAAATTATAATCTAAGATTTACTAGCCAAAAGAAACATAACAAACAATTCCTAAAATAAACAACCCCAGTAGAAATAATGCCCCTTTAAGTTTTCAGAAAATTTTCTGAAACATAGGGACCAAAATTTTATTACCATACTCACTTAAATGGTCATCATCGTAATAAATAGGTCTACCATCATGCATACTTCCACATATTCCATTTTTGCACAACAGCGGTAATGGATTAAGTATCTTCACGCCACATTTTTTTGCAGCCTTGTCCTGAGCCTCCCAGACAAAGGAATGACGATTCATGTAATCTATTTCGGATAAATAAATATGTGGTGTTTCCTTGCCAAACATCATCGCTCTAGACAACGTTTTTGGAACATCAGACATCATCTCCGGAATAGGACGAACTATAAACACTGGGTGAGTTGAAGCAATTTCACACACAGTATCAATAAGTCCCTTTTCAAATTCACTCAAAAATTCAGGAGTTGGTGTACGGAAAAACAGACGTGAAGTAGACGATTGGCCTATTCATCTTTTCTAGAATGTTATGTTGTCCAAATGCATATGCTGAAGTTCTGTTTATGATGACCACAGGAATGGATTTATCCATAGTGGCCAACTTCTTTTTTTCCCACTGATTGTACTCAAAGCAATGCTGGTTATCAGGAGCTTCTCCTGGAATAACCTTTGCACTATAAATAGTTGGGCAATTAGCATAAGTCAGGTCTAATACACCATAACTCTTTGATGGAAGTGCAGCTTGTACCGCAGTTGTCATGGCGTCAGCGTGGCTATCACCAACAACAATAGCCTTGATATCACTTCCCCCGTATACACAAGCATTAGAGGTTGTACCTGATGTCGAGAAACACTTATCCCGGCTAGGTTTGATGTTGTAGCTTTCGTTTGCGATAAGATCAATCTTCGCGGGGACGCGGCTTACAAAATTAACTTTATAGATGGCGAGTGATGCTGCGCTGATGATCACCATGCATAGAACTATTGTTAATACGTTCCCCCATGGTGTTTGTTTTGATAGCCTTCTGCGTGCTGGGTTTTCAATCAGGTGCAGGGATAGTTCGCCAAGCACGAGGCTGACGATGATCCCGATAACTATCCACTGCCACTGGTGTGCAGTTTCAGTATATGTCAACAAAACCACTACCGGCCAATGCCAAAGATATATCGAATAGGACGATACACCTAGTCGTTCGGCAATGAAATTGGATGTAAATATTGAGTTTTGACGGCCAGCCCCCAGGACGAGCATCGCCCCTATAACAGGAACTGCTGCATACAGACCCGGCCACGCAAGTGAAGGGCTAAAAAGCACAATTGACGCACTTATTAAAATAAAGCCAAGAAGTTCGATCTGTTTTGCTTTTGGCGCTGAAATTGTAGCATTACGAGTACCCCACCAGACCGCACCGCCAGCCAGCATTTCCCATGCACGGGTAGGCAATAAGAAAAATGCAGCTGCAGGCGTTTTAAAGGCCAGATAGCTTGACAGTGCAAAGGAAAGAATACAGCCAGCAAAAATAACAAACTTAATCCCATTTTTTTTCCAGAAATGCCACATTACCATGAAAGCAATCGGTAATATCAAATAGAACTGCCATTCAACGGATAAAGACCAGGTATGAAGTAGCCACTTTTCATGGGATGCAGCGTCGAAGTATCCAGCCTCCCTCCAAAACTTGATATTTGAAATGAAGAAAATAGCTGATAGTGTATGGATAGAGAGCGTTTTATAATCTGCTGTGGGGAGCCAAAACCAACCCAAGGCCAATAGGCACAGACACAAGGCAACGAGTGCTGGTATGATCCTTCTGGCTCGCGCAAGGTAAAACTTCCATATTGAAAACTTGTCTGCTTCAAGCCCGTTGACGATGATTTTTGTCATAAGGAAGCCAGAGATGACAAAGAATACGTCTACACCGACAAACCCACCGCCGAAGCAAGGGATGCCAAAATGGAACAAAACAACAGCAATGACAGCCCAAGCTCTGAGTCCATTGATGTCATGCCTAAAAGCCGTTACATTTGAAGACATAATTTAACTCGATTAGCAAAAAATGAATATATTGTTGAACACAAAAAAAATGTCATCAAAACTTAAAGTTGGCTAACATTCCTCATCTAATGTTCGGAGGTTATGAGAATGTAATGCCACTCATATACAAATAACGACTGGCATAAAATCATTAAATAAGAGAAGAACACTATAATGACAAAAAATTGAATTTTTAAAATAAATTAGAGTCGAAAAGAAAAAGATATTAGCGAAAATTACAGTCTGGATTATCGTAACTTTATCAATTAAGGATAATTGAAGCATCACATTACGACATTAATAACCTCGTTTTAAAGAGTGCATTAAACCAGACTTGAAATTATATTTACAATTAACTTTTATTTATGTCCGAGCGCTCACCAATAACATGCGATAAATATTGTCCATAAAGCGTTTTTCCTAACAACTTGGCCTCTTCCTCAACTTGCTCACGAGAAAGCCAGCCTTTACGAAATGCAATTTCTTCCAAACAAGCAACTTTAAAACCTTGGCGTTTCTCAATTGTATGAATAAACTGTGACGCTTCAATAAGGCTATCATGAGTACCAGTATCTAACCAAGCGAAACCTCGACCAAGTAATTCAACATTCAACTGACCTGCTTCAAGATACATTTGATTCAGAGTAGTAATCTCTAGTTCGCCACGGTGAGATGGTTTAACATTTTTGGCCATTTCCACCACAGCTGCATCGTAGAAATATAATCCTGTAACAGCCCAGTTCGACTTGGGAGCAGTAGGCTTTTCTTCAAGTGAAAGAGCACTAAACTTTCCGTCAAACTCGACAACACCAAACCGTTCAGGATCCATCACCTGATAACCAAATACCGTAGCACCAACTTCTCGTTTAGCAACGCTTTCAAGTTTCGTGCTGAAACTTTGACCAAAGAAAATATTATCCCCAAGAACCAATGCACATCGTTCTTTATCTATAAATTCTTCACCAATGAGGAAAGCCTGTGCAAGCCCATCTGGACTAGGCTGAATCTCGTAGCTGAGTTTTATTCCGAAGCGACTGCCATCACCAAGTAAGCGTTTAAATGAGGGTATATCATCAGGCGTTGATATGATTAGAATATCTCTGATCCCTGCCAGCATCAGTACAGAGAGCGGATAGTAGATCATTGGTTTATCATAAATAGGGAGTAATTGCTTGGATACACCGCGAGTGATGGGATACAGACGAGTTCCAGACCCACCAGCTAAAACAATTCCTTTCATATTCACTTTCCTAGATTAAATTAACGGGTAAGCGCTAAACGTTCACTTTTGTAGGAGCTATCCTTAACACGACGCCACCATTCTTCATTTGCTAAATACCATTCAACAGTTCTTCGAATTCCACTTTCGAAAGTCTCCTGAGGGCTCCAGCCGAGTTCTCGTTCTATTTTCGAAGCATCAATTGCATAACGCATATCATGTCCGGGACGATCGGTAACAAAGGTGATCAATTCTTCATACATAACTAGGTTACGGGGTTTATTCGGCACCATAACATCCAAAATACGACAGATCGTTTGCACAACTTCAATATTTTTGCGCTCGTTATGGCCACCAATGTTGTACGTTTCACCTACTTCACCGTCACAGACAACTTTGTACAGAGCCCGTGCGTGATCCTCTACATACAGCCAGTCACGCACTTGAGCACCATTGCCATAAATTGGCAATGCTTTACCTTCAAGCGCATTAAGGATGGTTAGCGGGATCAGTTTTTCTGGGAAGTGATAAGGGCCATAGTTATTGGAGCAGTTCGTTACGATCGTTGGCAACCCGTAAGTGCGTAGCCAAGCTCTGACTAGGTGATCGCTTGAAGCTTTAGAAGCAGAATAAGGACTGCTTGGTGCATAAGGTGTGGTTTCAGTGAATAAATCATCGGTACCGTGCAGATCGCCATATACTTCATCAGTCGAAATATGGTGGAAGCGGAAGGTTTTCTTTGCCTGCTCCCCCAAAGTTTGCCAATACTTGCGGGCAGTTTCAAGAAGCGTATAAGTTCCCAAAATATTGGTTTCTATAAAAGCATCAGGACCATCAATAGAGCGATCAACGTGACTCTCAGCAGCCAAGTGCATTACCGCCTCAGGTTGGAATTCGGCAAAAATATGGTCTAACTCGGCTCGATTACAAATATCTAAATGTTCAAACCTGTAACAGTCACTTTGTGCTATCGAGGCTAAAGACTCGAGATTACCTGCATAAGTAAGGCTATCTATGATCAAGATTTGATCTTTAGTTTCGTTAATAATATATCGCGCTAAGGCAGAACCAATAAAACCAGCACCACCGGTAATAAGAATTTTCATATTCCCCCTCAGAGTAGCTACACAATGTGAGCTATCGATTGTCCACACAGTTATTAACTACTAATGACAAACCAATATAATTCCCTACGTAATAACATTGTCTATTAAACATTAACAACAGAGTCATTAATGACTATGATACTTTATGAACTTACAACGCTATTCTTTAGAAATGCTTATAACTTAATTTATTACAACATCGGAATCATTAGATGTCATTATATTAATAAACCTTTCAGTTTTAGAAAATTGAGCCTCAGCGCCCCAAATTGAAAGAATTATGCTTCTATTTTTCGTAACATCGGGTTTTGGTAGTGAATGAACGGTTTTTATATCATCAATACTGTAAATATCAAAACCACTTTCCGATAAAAATGCATATAAAGGATTAGCCTTATCTAAAAAAACGTAAGCACCTACAAACAGGGATATGATAATGTTACCCAGCCCTTGTTGTCTAAGATGATTCATTACAACATAAGGACAATCCTGCAGCAGACTGACATATTCATCGAATGAAACAAAGTCAGTTAATAACTGTAAATCTTCAGATTCAAATGATTCATTAAACAATCTAACAATTATATTTTTATAGCAATTAGTGTCACCATAACTCAGTGGAACCACTATTTTATACCCTGACCCGAAATTGATTACATCTTTAAAAGCATCAATATGATTATT
Organism: Serratia sp. JSRIV006; assembly: GCF_019968685.1. Taxonomy (NCBI): domain Bacteria; kingdom Pseudomonadati; phylum Pseudomonadota; class Gammaproteobacteria; order Enterobacterales; family Yersiniaceae; genus Serratia; species Serratia sp. JSRIV006. The sequence continues at coordinate 1,987,134 of NZ_CP074137.1, read as the reverse complement.
CGTAGGTGTACAACTATTCCCTAAAAGAACCTTTTTACTATCATAATTAACCTTAAGGTCACCTAGCAAATGAAGAGTGTTAACGAAGCCACAATAGTTCCAATCAATATAATTCATTTCGCAATTGAACTTATCTGAAACCAAACTAAACTCGCTGAATAAAACAGGTGAAAAATAATTAATGCTCTTTGGATTAAAGAACACGGAAATCATCCTCTTTATAAAGGCACTCAAAAATGAGTCTGGCTTAGAGTTTCCATAAATATCAATTGCAATTTTTTTTGTGTCAGGTTTTAAAATGTAAAGCTCGTCATTTTCTATGATGTTATAATAATCAAAACCAAAACCTATCCAAGCCCTCTTAACTCTAGCCGAGCTGAATAGGCAGGCTATTTTGGCTGGTTGAGTAAGGGAGTGAAAAATGATTGCGTCAAATTTATTCAGTTTACCAAGTATGCACAACATTAAAAATTTTTGAAAAGAAAATACTTTTATCCGTTTACTTTTGACGAATTCAGGAGTTTTTTTCTTTGATATTACCCAATACTCATTAATATCCTCATTGACAGCATCAAATTGGGCGATCGCATCATCGATGAATTTCTCATCTGCAGCCAAATGTAAAATCATGTTATAGTTAAAGCTCCACTACAAAATTAAAAAAGAACATTTATTTTTTTCTCTAACTCAAGGATATTCATCTTCCTAAGACCGACTATCTTCGCAGGAACTCCTGCATAAATGGTGAATTGATTACAAAATCCTTTTATAAGACTTAATGCTCCGATAGCTACACCAACATCTAATTTAGCACCTGGTAAAATAACAGAACCAGATCCAACAATACAATGTTTCTCTAATGTAACTCCTTGATGGTGAACATTTGTCAAATATGCAGGAACCATTGGGTTTGTCATAAACTCACCGGAATAATCATCAGAACTTGAGTATATACTTACTCTTGATGATATATTGCAGTAATCCTTAATTGTAATAGTTCCTTTTCCAATAATGGAAGTATAAACAGCAATATGTACAAAATCCCCAATTATTACACCATCACTTCCAGCAGATATCACACAGAAATCATCAATCCTAACATTACTACCGATGGTAATATTACTAGTATTGTGGAATGATGCCTTATCCGATATTAATACATTATTACCAAAAGACTTGAACCCGACTTTTTTTAAGTCATTTAAAGATAACCATCCCACAATTGTCTCCAGCTTTATTTTTTACGATAGTTAATTATTAAGTTAGCAACTTTAGCAATATCATTGCTAGACAAACTGGCATGAAGAGGTAGACAAATAACATTATCGGAAATTTGCCTTGCGTTTGGTAGATTTGATGGATCTGAAGATGGTAATCCTCTATAGGTTGAAAAATCAGAAATCAAAGGATAAAAATATCTACGACCTAGTACATCATTATCTTTTAAATGATTATAAAGCTCATCTCTACTTCTTCCATATAGAGTTGAGTTGACAATAATAGGATAATAAGAATAATTATAGACCACATTGTCAGATAAAATTGGCAATTTTATACCATCAACATCACCTAATAAGGTCAAATACTCCTCGAAGGCAACTTTGCGTTGACTTATTGCTTGATCAACATAGTTTAGGGACAACAATCCAAAAGCAGCCTGAACTTCATTCATTTTGGCATTTATGCCAGGAGCAATCACAGTAACTTCATCTCTAAAACCAAAATTTTTTAAATCATCAATGTGCTGTTTCATTTTCCTATCTTTGCAAATAATTGCACCACCTTCAATCGTAGAATATGTTTTGGTAGCATGAAAGCTTAAAATAGATAAGTCTCCCCAGTTTAAAACAGACTCACCATCCGATTTAACTCCAAATGCATGCGCTGCATCATAAATGACTTTTAAATTATATTTCTCAGCAATGTCCATGATTTTTTTATTATCACATGGATTTCCATAGACATGTACCGGCATAATAGCTGTAGTCTTCGGTGTAATTGCAGCCTCGATCTTTTCCGGATCCAAGTTAAACGTAACTGGATCGATATCAACAAAAACTGGCTTTATTCCATTCCACCAAAGGGAATGAGTTGTAGCTACAAAACTGTACGGCGTGGTTATTACTTCTCCGCTAATTCTGAGAGCCTGTAGAGCAGTTATTAATGCTAATGTACCATTTGAAAATACGCTTATATATTCCGTATCTAAATATTCGGCTAATTTTTTTTCTAACTCTTGGTGATATGTGCCATTATTTGTTAGCCATTTTTTCTCCCAAATCTTCTCCAAGTAAGGAATAAACTCTTCCAGAGGAGGTAATAAAGGAGATGTGACAGTAATTTTATCGCTCATATAAACTCTATATTTCTATTAACAGTGGATTTATCTTGAACATCATTAAATTCAAGAGTCATGTATAGATTATCCGCACGGATCTTTATCCTTTAAACACTAAGAATAAAACGAAGTGCATTTATTTCGATATGGCTAGCAATCTAATAAGCTGATTTATTTATAAATCCTTTAAAAACAGTCAAGAAAATTATCTTTAAATCTAACCACAAACTCCAATTCCTTATATATTCAAGATCATATTGAATTCTTTTTTCCATTTTTTCGTTTGTATCTGTCTCACCACGCCAACCGTTTATTTGTGCCCAACCAGTAATCCCTGGCTTAACTTTGTGGCGCAACATATAGCCTTGGATGATTTTTCGATACTCTTCGTTATGAGCTATGGCATGTGGTCTAGGGCCAACTATTGACATATCACCAATAAGTGTATTAAAGAATTGAGGTAATTCATCCAGTGATGTCTTCCTTAAAAAACCTCCTATCACTGTAAACCTAGAATCATTCTTTGTCGCTTGCGTAACTTTAGCACCATCCTCCATGACAGTCATACTTCTAAACTTCCAGACTTGTATAGACTTTCCATCCATACCGTAGCGCTTTTGTTTGAATAAAATAGGTCCACTCGAAGTAAACTTTACGGCGCACCCTATAGAAAACAGCACAGGAGAAATAAAAATTAAAATGATTACTGATAATACGATATCTTCTAACCGTTTAATTATACGATTTAACCCAGTAAGGGGTGTATCGCACAATGAAAGAACAGGGATGCCATTCACTTCTTCACTACGATGTTTTAATATCTCCAATGAGAATAAATCTGGTACTAACATTACTGAGCAAGTTGTATCCGCAAGTTCATGCATTATTCTTTTTATTTCTTTTTCATTTTTCATTGGCAATGCAATATAAATTTTGTCAATATCCCCACTCTTGGCATCCATTACCATTTGGTCAATTGAACCAAGAAATGCAACATCTGCATCATATACCACATTATCCTGACTTGTTATAGTACTCTCTGAGCCACTATAAAAACCTTTAAGCAAAAGTCCGAGCCAAGGAGCTGAAGTGAGTGACTTAGCCAAATGAATGCCAGGTAAAGTTCTCCCGACTATAACGACATTTCTCGTATTGTATCCCATTGAACGAAGAGAATTGATGGTAAGTCGTATAAGATAGCGAGCAAGGCAACCAAATATCAGAACTAAAAAATACCAAAGAAGGAAAGATGAATCATCGATATTAAAGTATTCAAGCCCCCCTGTAAATAACATTATAATTACAGTAATAATGGCGCTTAAAGACCAGTTCTTGACAAACCCTAGCAACTCTTTAAATAAAGACATTCCTCGCCAAGAGCGATAAAAGTCAGAGACACCACCGATTAACTGAAATATAACAATTGCTAATAGTGCAATTATATTACTATGAATACTAAAGCTTTCATTATTTATGTAACACAGCGCTAGTATGCTAAAATATATTATTGATAAATCAGAAATCCTTTGCAAAAGTGAAATCACTGATGCATTAGCTTGTCTCGTATGATTTACAGTCGACATCATTTTATTCACTTAATTGATAAGCCTATCGGTTAACTGCTATGATAATTCAAAATTAGCGAAACAATAAAACAGGTAAGATAGCAGTGTAATTTAAATAACAAATAACACTATAAAATGCCTTTTATTCTATATCTATAATTCTACTTCTAAGAAGCATAATTAGCTCTCGATATTACATACCTTAACTACTATTAAAAGAATGCCTATTTACTTTTTTCTAACAGTGTTAATTATTTTACTCTTGACTAGGTTAATCAACAGAGGACTGAACAATGCTGTAATAAGCACTCCCTTGATCAATATTGATACGTATTTATTGATATAGACTTTACTTTCAAAACCCGTAATATAAGAGAGTATACATATAGATAGAAAAATAAAAAATATTACAGTATGTATTGTCAAATATTTTATTGAACTTTTTGAAAAACATTCTTTATACATTATATAGTAATTGATGTAAAAATTAATATAGAATGCAAGTACAATTAATATTGATAATGACACAAGGCTTTTTTGTACTATACCAATAAAGATCATCGTGACCATTATCCCCATGGAATACAGTCCCGTTTTGAATAGTACTTTGGCTTTCCCCATTCCTTGAAAAAAACTTCCACTTGTAGATAATACGACTTGCACAGGTATTGAAAGAGCTAATATTTTTATTATGCTTGCAACATCTGACCATGAGTCACCTAATATTATTTCTACTATCTCTTTAGAACAGATAAATATGCCTAGACCTAAAAAGGAACCAATTATGGCTAGTTGCCTAGAAAAAGCCTTATGGACACTTTCTATCACAGATAAATCTTTACTCCCTTGTATAACTGGTTGTATAGCAGGTGTCATCGCAAATGTTAATAACATTAATGGATATCGCATCAGTTGATAACTTCGGTCATATATACCAAGTGATGACATACCTAAATATCTACCGACAAGTATATTATCCAAGTTCCTTGAGAAGTAGTTCACAAAATTAAACAAGAACTGGTAAATAGCAAAATGATATATGATTTTTATTTGATAAATTTCCTTTCCAATCTTCGCTCTGCCGAAGAAAGTATCCTTAGATGAAATGTAATATGATAAAAATCTAAATGAAGCAGTAAGAAGACCTTTGATAGACAAACAAATCAGTGGGGGAAATATTGAGTACGCAAAAAAAATCAAAACCAAAATTAGCGTAACCATTTCACTAAGCACATCGCAAATACCGATTCTTATAAATTGCCTATCCTTTTGCATACTTGCCAATGGTAAAATGGATGCACAGAAAAATAAGATACTAAACGCAACATAAGGTACTGCCAGAGAAATTTCACTATCATTATAAAATGAAACTAATAAAGGAGTAGCCGAATAAAAAACAATGGAGAGAACACATCCTAGTAAAATTGTGAATGAAAAAATCCCATCTCTTTGTTCAATGGAAAGATTATTTTCATTAATAAGTGCTGGTCCAATTCCAGCTTCAGACAACAATTGAAAGAAAACATAAAAAACCTGAATAGATGCTACAATTCCAAATATTTCAGGAGGGAATAGACGTGAATATATTACAAGTGAAAGAACTTGAAAAATGTAATTTAAATAACGCCCTCCCATACTCCTTATGACAGAGTGATGAAGAGACTTAGTGACTTTACTTTCTGTCATTATCATTCCTTATCTACTACAACTTCTCGACAATATCACACCTGATGATATAGAAAGCCCGCACATGCTGTTTTAGTCTTTAATCTATTATTTAAGTGATAGCATTTTTATATTTATCTATTCTCTTAATTTAATAACTAGCAATTAATTTTTAATGGTACTGTTACTCATTCCAATGTTACCACTGATAGCAAATCTAGCGGGAATACTAATGTTATTCCAAGTATTTTTTGTGCAACCAGTTAAATCGCTTCCAGAGACAATTAGTTTTTGATTTTCAGAACTACCGAAAGTTGTTAGGCTATATGCTGGTGAGACGACGCCATCTCTATTGTCATTTTGCCCAATTGCTGTATAAACGCCATTAAGAATTAATTCTGCTTCTTTGCCTTCCATGTAAAAATGGCAAGACTCCTTTGACTCCCCTGCTTTCGAACCATTTCTTCTGAAAACAGCACCACTCACTATCCATGTAGACTCAATTGATTTAACACCGCAAAAAGCAGCTCTATCGCAGATGCCAGATGTAATTACATTGTTTTTCGCTCGGTATGCAAAGTAATTATTCCCGCGATTCCATTCATTTTTTATATTTATAAATACATTATCATTCGCGCCTTCTTGTAAGTTAACCCCATCATCATGATTATTATTAATAGTCCCACCTTGAATTTTAGAGTCAAGAATATTTTGCACACCTCTGAAATTTGAAGAAATCATACAACCATTTAAATCAACTCCAACGTATTTATTGTTTTCTCCAATCGCAATGCGAAAACCGTAAAAACCACAATAAAAAGCTCTAAATACCCCTATTAAAGATTTGTCGACAACCTGAAGCCCATCAATTTTATAAGAAGGCCCTCCATATTGAACTATTCCAAAGAACGTTACATTGGTGTCAAACTTAAAAATAGCCGTCCCGCCATCTGCTAGTACAATTCCGGCTCCAACACCAAGAATATCCTCTTTACTGTTAACGGTATAAGGAAGCGAAGAATTGCCAACTAACCAACAACCTTTGGGTAGTATGACGTTTTTTATTAGATAGTAACCTTTAACATTTGGGAAATAAACATGTGGGGATATGCGTAATGCCTCAATTAAAGCCTTAGAATGATCTAAACTTGGCCTCGAAGAATTAGCATCTGCAATTTCATAGTCAGACATAAAATCTTGGATACTCACTAATTCTTTATTTTCCCAACCAACACGATTAATATTGCAGTCCGTAATCTGTACATTATTGCTAAACCTTTCATTATTATCGACTACTTTATTTTCACCTTGTTCAAGTTCATTTCCTACTCCAGCATAAGTCTTATCCATAACAAACGGAGTAACGATAGTACTTAGTAGGATTTTTTTAAGCAGTACTCTTCGTTGGTGATAATATTTTTCGTTATTTAATCTACCTTGCAATACCTCAGTTACAAGACTTTGAATAACTTTTCTAAAATTTATCATGTTTTTTTTCCAACTGAGATTCATAAATTTCTAGATTGTATTGAGTATTTATCTTTTCTTAAGTGCTTTGCTTGTATTAATCTTGTTCGTTATTTGTGATTAGTATAGCATTCTTAATCTCAAAGATAACTTCTTTTTAAATACTCCTTTTTCTCTTGTAAGTAATTAACTCTTGTAGTTATTGAGCTCTTTAATTTAATATTATATAATATCTTTAGTTTTAAAGATCGTCAATATAAACACATCGGCATATAACTAATCTGTATTATTTAGGCGACTTTTTTGAAACATTTACAATACGAAATTTAAAGTAATCATAATAAAATGCAATAACTGACAAGGGATAATATAAAACATATCTTTTCAGTAATTTGGGTTCATCCCAAATTCTGTAGGCCCAGCGTAAATTTAGGTTGTTTATTAATTTTGGATAATAGTTAATACCTTTCTTGCATGTTTGATGAAGAAAACCTCCGCAAGTAAAGCCAATCCCCTGCCAACCTGCATTTTTTAATTCGACTATAAAGTTCTCTTGATGTGGTGTCCCCATACCAGCAATTACAAACGTGGGATTGATTTTTGTAATATAATCTATGTATGCTAACCGTTCCGTTTCACTTTGAAAAAAACCATGCCTTACATCAATAATATCTAGATTCACAAAGTTCTCACTTAATATATCTTTCACGCTCTTTGCAACACCTTCTTCGCTACCAATAAGAACCAATTTTTCATTGTGTTCACTCGCATAATTGAAAACAATTGGAGCTAAAGATGTCATGTCAAAACTAACTCTTGATGCTTTAATGTTTATAGAGCGCATCATTTTTTCAAAAATTATTCCATCACAAAATATTGCATCGATAGACTTAAATGAATCAATGTTTTTTCTAAAAACATAATAAGAATAACAATTTAAAAACGTATATACTTTATTCTTTTTAGTCAGATCTATGCATGTTTCTTCAGTGACCTTTTCTTTTATTATTTTTATGTTCTCTATATTCCATGACATAACACTTTAACCTTTTATAATTAATATAAAATAAATTTTGCAATGAGTATGGTATAACTAGAATAGCACAATATGTAAATAGTTTTCTTGCTGTACACACTTCTTTTTTTAATTTCATTGCAGCTTTTAAACTGTATTTTTTATTATTATTTCTTGCTGCCTTTAAAACCACAAAATTATAATAAAATTCATTTATAGCCGATGGTGACATTCTATCTTTATTTTCGACTAACCAATTATACGAATAATCAAAAGACTCCCCTTTTAAGTTTGGTCTATCTTTCGAATTCCAAAATATTGCCGTTCCAACTGTATCAACAAACTCTATCTTTAATCCACTGAATTCGAAAGACAAACATAAGTCGTAGTCTTGATGCCTTATATATCTTTCATTGAATCCGTTATCATCAAAAAAAGACCTTCTAACTGTTAAAGTCGAAGTTTGCATCAACTCTTTGGACGTAAATAGGTAATCACTGATATGCTCATCGTCTTTAATCGGTCTACTAGGAACTATTGACTCAAGTTTATTGTTAAAGTAAACAAGGGCTTTGTTATAGTACACATCAGATTCTGAGGATACTGCATTTGCTAGAGATATCAGTTTACCTGGCAAAAAAATATCATCGGAATCAAGGAAGCTGACCCATTTTGTTTTTGCCCGTCTAGCCCCCTGATTTCTTGTCACTGCTGCATTGCTTTTGAAACTGTTATTAATCATCATTATCTTTGCAGAGTTAAGTTTTTCTACAGCCGCAATGATTTCATCTATGTTATCACTATCATCATCAACAATAATTATTGAATCTAACAGTTCTTCACTAAGCTCTTGGTTAAGGACACTCTCTAAAGCTCTAACTAACTCTGTCACTCTTTTGAAATTTGGAATGACAACAGTAAATTTGCTATTATTCAATTAATTACTCCTTCTTCACTTCCCTCTTGCCTTTTTTTCCTAAAATCACTATCTATGCCAATGAACAAAATAAGTGACAAAGCCACATATACATTATTTAATGAGGAAACGGATAAGGCTGTTGCGAGTAAGATCAGAATCACACATATCTTATGTTTTGTTTTAAATTTATATAAATATATCCATATAGGGATAAGTAACATGAAAAAACCAATTATGCCATGATCATAAATTACTCTAAGCAGGAATGAATGCAATATCACTGAATAACACTCACCATTTCCTGCATAACTAAATAATGATTCGTAATAGGCTAGATCATTACATGCTCCTATTGATAGAGGAGTTATAGCCTCTGAGCCTATAAAGAAACGCCACCAAGGCCAGTCAGAAACTGAGTAGATAAACGCTAATAAAAATCTATATCTATCAATAGACTCCAGAGTTGAACCAGAGGTTAACCTCTCGCTAAAAATGAAAAACACTAAAGAGAGAACTATTGGAATTAAAACCATATATAGTATTTTTCGTATATCTAACTTTTTATCCATAGAAAACAAAATTGCTATGAACAGTGCCGAAAATGACGACCTTGATCCTGATATAAAGCAAACAATAAGTATAATCATTGTATCAACAATACCTAACTTTCCTCTTATTATATTCACTAGGTAATATGTCAATATTAACATTATCAATTCAAAATTATTTTCAATCAATAACGTTGGTCTTTCAATATTTAGTAGCAATTTATCTGCACTGTACTTAACCAAGAATAGTATAACTATAACTCTATAAAACTTAACAATATTCTCTTCAGAGAATATCTGTCGCTTATAAAAAAAACCAAGCAGTATAAGGTAATAATATGATTTATAAGCCTGAATAAAATCTATTATATTTTTTTGTGTTATCAGAAGTACAAAAAATAATGAATACAACAGATACAAAAGTGATAGTAATGAAAAAACAAACGCAGTTTTATTAATCCCATATTTAATAAAGGCAAGGAGTGCAGCCATGAAGAATATGATTTCAAGCAAACCAGTTTCGGATATTATTAAGAAACCCGAGAGATAAGTAGCTCCCAATATGCATAGCAATGTTATCGAGTATAATGAAAACCTCTCACATCGATTTTTAGTTTCTAAATACATGTTTTTTTATCTTCATAATTTGTCTGTTATTTATTTAATTTTATAATCTTATCGGCGAGAACAACCTAAATACTGAACTCGCCTTGAATGACTATTTATATCTTATAGTAAGCCTAATCTTTTGACTTGTATTCATAGTTATAATAGTCATAACCATAGTTGTAGTAATTAGCCGCCTTCCTCATAACAGCATTAAGAATCACGCCCTTAATTTCAATACCATTTTGTTCAAATCTTCTGAAGCTAACCTCCACCTCTTTAGGGCTATTCAACTCAAATCTAGCAACCATTAAGGATGTTCCAACATGCTTACCGATAATTGCTGCATCAGTAACTGCAAGAATTGGAGGAGTATCAACCAAGACTAAATCATAATTCTTTGATGCCCAGTCCAATGTAGCTGTAAATCTCGAATGCATCAATAGTTCTGAAGGATTTGGTGGGATTTGGCCCCGAGGAAGAAAATCGAATCCCTCATGTCTAGTTTTCTGAATTACCGATGATAAATCTAGTCTACCCGCAAGAACATCAGATAGCCCTATTTTGCCCTCTACGCCAAGTAACTCATGCGCGTAACCCTTTCGCATGTCACTATCAATAAATAAAACCTTTTGTCCACTTTGGGCAATTACTGCTGCCAAGTTAGCGCTAATGAACGTTTTCCCTATCCCAGGACTGGCACCTGAAATCATTAGAATATTATTCTTTGATTCCATCATTGCAAAGTGCAAACTCGTACGTAAACTTCGTATTGCTTCTATGGCTAGATCCGCTGGATTACCAAATGCTAATAGTGAGTTAGAGTCTGTATTAATCTTCCTTCCTTTATGCTTGCTGACAAACTCCAAATCTCTCTTTCTCTGCCATTCGGATAATGGAACACTTGCATAAACATTAATACCCAAAGATTCTAACTGTTCAGGACTTTCAATTCCTCTATGTAAGAAAGAGCGTGTAAGTATATAACCTATAGACAAGACTCCACCGAAGATAACACTAAGGATAAGAATAATTATTTTTTTCGGTTGAACTGGAGTAGGTTGAGTTATTGCATGGTCAATTATTCTTACATTACCTACAGTACTAGCCTTCGAAATACTTAACTCTTGCTCTTTATTCAACAACTGCATGTATACTTCTTGCCCTGACTGAACATCACGGCTAAGGCGTAGTATTTCCTGTTGTGTTTTAGGCATTGAGCTAACACGTTTATTTAGTTTTTCACGTTGATCTTCTAAGGTCTGCCTTTTTTCTAAAAGAGCCCGATAAGATGGGTGTTCCTTTGTATATAGCTTTGAGATTTCGGCTTCTTTAAATGTCAGCTCATTTAATTGAGTATCGACTGATACTATAGAATCTAAAACAGACTTTGCTTCTAAAGATAGATCAACAGAGTCGTTCTGTTGTCTATATTTATTTAACGTATTCTCTGCAGAATCAAGTGCGTTTCTAACTTTGGGAAGCTGTTCTCGCAAGAAATCAAGACTACGAGCATCTTCTTCAGATTTTCTTTCAACATTCTGTTCTAGATAGTTTTTAGTAATTCTATCCAATATCTTTTGTATTTTGATAGGGTTTTCGCCAGTTAATGTTAATCCTAGCACCCCTGTATTTTTTCCCTTATCTGCAACATCAAATTGCTTTAGCAATAAATTGATTGCTTCTAACTCTGTATTTTTACTGATATCAAATACAGTTCCTGGCTTTGCATCAATATCGCTGACCAAAATAGAAAAACCATTTTTGCTGAGTATACTTCCAACTTTGCCTTCAGCAAAATTACTACCATCCCTGGTTATTGTATATTCATTATTCTCACCTACGTTTAAACTCAACGTAGGATCTGCTGCCCAAGACTCCGGCAATTCCAGCCTCGACACAACAATCCTAGCTTGATCTCGTTTCATTAACCGAGCCAGCCCTTTCCCAATAATTGGAAAGTGTCGTTCTTCTATTACTGTCCGTAAATTTAAGTCATCAACTGTTTTACTTAAAATCATTCTTGACTTTAGCAGTTCAATTTCAGGCGCTGATTCTGGCTGCCCACTTGGAAGCATCTGATTAATATTATTCAGTAATGAATTACCAACACTTTGTTCAACTTGGACCATGGCATCTGCACGGTAAACTGGCGATGCAAAAAGACTGTACAGAATACCAATTGTTAAGAATGTTGCGGTAACACCAATAATTAGCCATTTATTATCAACCAATTCACCAATTAGGCGTCTTACGTCAATTTCATCAGATTTTTCATTTCTAATATTATTTGCTTTATTTTTTTCTAACATTTGAAGTCCTGGCTAGCTATCTGCTTAGTGCTTTAGCCCATTTTTGGGCTGATTCATCAAGAAGTTGGTACACAAACTCAAAAGATTCTCGACTTTGGCGATATGGATCTGCAATTTCTCGTTGGTTCAGCCAATGACCAAAAAGCATAGTTTTACCCCGAACCTCTGGAGCTAATCTGCATACGCCATCGATATGACCTTTCTCCATAACTAGTATTAAGTCATATTCTCGACACATCTTGCCAGTGAGTTGTTTTCCCTGATGCCCTTCAAGAGAGAGTGAGTGGTTTTTAGCAACATCAGTTGCTGTCGCATCTGCCGGTTTACCAACCAAAGCGCCTAGTCCAGCGGAAGATATTTTTTTATCTGGCAATACCTGTTTTAGCAAACGCTCCCCCGTGGGGGAACGGCAAATATTACCTACACAAACCACTAGAATAGAATTAAACATATTGCCATCCTACATAATCACTACTATGGCCAGTTACGTACACGCAATGCACCTTCGCTTAAGTTGTTAAACCCACTTATTGTAGGCACTAACTGCATAATCAAACGGTTCCAACGCGCAACAGGCGCTGTAGTAACATAAACTATATCATACGGCTGTAATTGGAATTCTGTACCCATTACCAAAGCCGTCGCGTCAGAGGCATTTAGCTGATAAATGCTGGCAAGCTTGCTGCCTTCAGTACCCCGTAGTGGGCGGATAACAAAAATCCCAGTTGCATCCGATACCGTCTGGTCCATGCCTTGAGCATTGCCTAAGGCTTCGGTCAGCGTCATGCCACTGCGATCCATCTTCAGCGTAGTTTGCTGTTTGACTTCACCCATAACGAAAACTTTCAGGTCGTCATTACGCGGAACATAAAGAATATCACCAGGATAAAGAAGATGGTTCTGCATCAGGTCGCCCTTCTGCATTAGTGCCTGAAGCGATATACGCTGCTCTTTGCCATTGTGTGTTAACACCACGTTTCGCCAGTCAGCATTTTCTGCAAGCCCACCTGCTGCATTGATGGCATCCATTACGGTTAACGGCACGTTGGTAATCGGTTGTTGGCCTGATTTTGCCACCTCACCTGTTACATACGCTTTTTGCGAACGGAATGCCGCAATGCTCACATCAACCTGTGGGCTTTCAATATATTGCGCCAACCGACTGGCAATATCGTTACGCACCTGGCTAGCAGTTTTCCCTACAACCTTCACCTTTCCAATGTAAGGATAGAAGATAGTTCCGTCGGCATTCACCCAGTTGCCAGTATCGCTAGCACTGCGGTATTGGCCTGCCGGAGTAGTCAGCTCTGGGTGATCCCAAACGGTCACCATCAGCACATCGCCGACACCGATACGGTACTCATAGCTCTGCAGGTCACGTTCCAAGGCAGGGTTGGTTTGCGCAGAGACCGGCTTTGGTCGCATTTTATCAACCAGGCTCGGCGTCATCGGGTAGATATTGACCAGTTCGTTCAGATTAAAATCGCTGTCTTCTTGCTTAACAACGTTTTTACCGCTGGTAGAGAGGTGGGTACCAGGGACCACGGTACAACCGCTGATCACACTGATTGATACCAGGAGCGGTATCAGCTTCCATTGTTTCTTTGCCATCGAATTTTCATCACTTTCAAAGTAAGTAAACTTGCAACGCTAAACACCTGGCCAACCATGGCCGCTTGGGGTGGTGCTTAGCAAAATTTTTTGTTTGCGCTATGTACGGCAGTCCTGCGATACATGCATGAAAGCACTCATTGAGCAAACGTTGAGCCTGGGTTTGCTAAGATGCCTCTCAGACTCGTAGTGAGTGGCGCATGCACCAGGAGTGTTTTCATGTGCGAACGGTCTCGGACAAGTCAAAAGGCCCGCCGAGATTTCCGCAGGCCTCTAACTATAAAGATTTTTCCGCTCTTTTTCAGTACAAATTACTACAGTTTTAGCTGCTCGGCCCATTCGCGGAAGGCTTCGCCCTGCGTGGGGTGGCGTAAGCCATAGGTCACAAAGGCTTGGAGATAGCCTAGTTTTTCACCACAGTTAAACGATTCCCCTACCAGTTCCATCGCTTCTACCGTCTGTTGTTTCATCAGGTCAGCAATCGCATCGGTCAGTTGAATTCGGCCCCAGGCGCCTGGCTGCGTTTTTTCCAAAATCGGCCAGATGTCGGCAGAGAGCACATAACGGCCAACAGCAGAATAATTGGATTTCAGTTTCACTTCACGGCTTGGCTTCTCAATGATCGACGTCATGCGTGAGCTCTCCCCTGGTTGCAGGGTAGTGGTCTCACATTCTGCCACCGAGTAGTCATACAGCACGTTTTCATCCGCAGGCTGCACCAGTACCTGGCTCAGCCCATTCTCTTCGAAGCGGGCAATCATATGCGCCAGGTTGTCTTTGTGCATATCCGCCTTGGCGTCATCCAGCAGCACGTCCGGCAGCACTACCACGAAAGGTGAATCACCTACCAGTGGTTTGGCACACAGTACCGCATGCCCCAATCCTTTCGGCTGCCCTTGGCGGATGTGCATCAGGGTTACGCCCTTCGGCGTGATGGATTTAACTTCATCCAGCAGCTGACGCTTCACGCGCGCTTCAAGCATCGCCTCAAGCTCATAAGACGTATCGAAATGGTTTTCGATCGCGTTCTTGGAGGAGTGGGTAACCAGAATGATTTCCTTGATCCCGGCAGCCACGCATTCGTTGACGATATATTGGATCAACGGCTTATCAACGATCGGCAACATCTCTTTCGGGATCGCCTTGGTCGCAGGCAACATGCGCATACCCAGACCAGCAACAGGAATGACGGCTTTCAACTTCATCGACATGGTGTTCCTCATAAAATCTCGTGGTCGTGCTAACCGGCTCAGGCAATTACTTGCTGTTCAGGGTCTGTTTCATCCACTGGGTGAAGTTTTCGCCTTCGGAAGGGTGGCGCAGGGCATACTGGACAAACGCCTTCATATAGCCCAGTTTGTCACCACAATCGTGGGATTTACCGCTCATATGGAAAGCTTCTACCGTTTCCTGCTCCATCAACATGGCAATAGCGTCGGTCAGTTGGATTTCATCACCAGCACCCGGGGGAGTTTTCTCTAACAATGGCCAGATATCGGCAGAGAGAACATAGCGCCCTACTACGGCCAGGTTAGAAGGTGCATCTTCCCGTGCAGGCTTCTCTACCACCGCGGTCATTGGCGTACTTGCACCAGCGGCTAACGCCACGCCGCCACAATCGACCACACCGTATTTGGAAACGTCCTCTTCCGGTACTGGCTCAACCATAATCTGGCTAAAGCCGGTTTGCTCAAAACGCTGGATCATTTTGGCCAGGTTTTCTTTCTGCAGATCGGCAGTAGAGTCATCCAATAACACGTCTGGCAACAGCACCACAAATGGGTTATCCCCAATCATTGGTTGAGCACATAACACCGCGTGACCCAGCCCTTTGGCTTGCCCTTGACGTACCTGCATCACCGTTACATCTGGCGGGCAGATACTTTGAACTTCGGCAAGCAGTTGGCGTTTTACCCGAGCTTCCAACGTCGCTTCCAGCTCAAAGGAAGTATCAAAGTGGTTTTCGATCGCGTTTTTCGATGAGTGCGTAACCAGTACGATATCCTTGATACCCGCCGCAACGCATTCACTCACGATGTACTGAATCAATGGCTTATCGACCACAGGCAGCATTTCTTTAGGGATCGCCTTGGTTGCGGGCAGCATACGGGTGCCCAAACCTGCTACTGGGATAACGGCCTTCAATCTTTTTTGCATAAATTTCTTCCACCGACAAATAACAAGTAAGTGTAACAGAGCCAGGAAAAGTGGTAGAGCCTTACGTCCAAATGAATTTTTAACTATAAAAATCAATTAATTAAAATATTAAAGTGACGTTTTAGGCACGCTACCGCCCTTGGCTTGCAGCTACCAATGCACTGTAGACAATGTTTGAACTGACGAGCGTGCAGCCGACTCCACGCTCGTAGATGAACCTGAGGTTCTGTTCAGAATTTAATGAGAGGCAAGTCGCAGAATAGGGAAAAGGCTATGCCTTCCTGGCCAAGTGGTCAGTCTTGCTATCATTTATAGGATGCTAAGATTCTTATACTATTGACCCGGTGAAACAAGTCTTAGTGGCTGCATTAAGACCTTTTCAGAATAAGACTACTAAGGATACTCGATTTTTAAGATTTTACTCGTTTAACTACTTTATAACAAATTGATTATAATGCTTATTATCTAAGCGCGGAATTTATAAACAGCCATTTATTCTATGTTTTCTGGTGCTTACCCCTAAAGACCAGATCCTGACACTGTCTAATTATTCTACTAACATAGATTACCCGCACCCAGTGCGGATTTAATGTTGAAATCCCCTCCCTCAGCGTCCATCATTCTCAAAGCGGCATAAGCCGTCGAACTAAAAGGTGAAATTAGGCGTATGGAATGGATCGCAGATCCAACAATTTGGGCCGGCTTGGCCACCCTGGTTGTACTGGAAATCGTACTGGGCATTGACAACCTGATCTTTATCGCCATTTTGGCGGAAAAATTACCTAAGAAACAACGTGATAAAGCCCGCATTGTCGGTCTTTTACTGGCGCTCGTGATGCGCCTGTTGCTGCTGGCCTCGATATCCTGGCTAGCCACCCTGACCAAACCGCTGTTTGTGGCCATGGGACACGCTTTCAGTGGCCGCGACCTGATAATGCTGGTCGGGGGTATCTTCCTGCTGTTTAAAGCTACTATGGAGCTGAACGAGCGGCTGGAGGGTAAAGACGAGGAACACCATGGGACACGCAAAGGTGCGCGTTTCTGGCCAGTGGTCGCGCAGATTGTGGTACTGGATGCCGTCTTCTCGCTGGATTCGGTGATCACCGCAGTCGGGATGGTCGATCATCTGGCCGTGATGATGATCGCGGTGTGTATCGCCATTGGGTTGATGTTGCTGGCCAGCAAACCGCTCACGCGCTTTGTGAATGCTCATCCCACCATTGTTATTCTGTGTCTCAGCTTCTTGCTGATGATTGGTTTCAGCCTGGTGGCCGAAGGCTTTGGCTATGCCATTCCGAAGGGCTATCTCTACGCAGCGATCGGTTTCTCGGTGATGATCGAAGCCTTGAACCAGTTTGCCCAGTTTAACCGCCGCCGTTTCCTTTCCAAGGTGCGGCCTTTGCGTGAGCGTACCGCAGAAGCCGTATTGCGCATGTTAAGCGGCAAGCACGAAGAGGCCGAGATCGACAGCCATTCGGCACATCTGCTGGCAGACAGCTATAACGAGAATGGTGAAATCTTCAACCAGCAGGAACGCCATATGATCGAGCGGGTGCTGGGCATGGCACAGCGTACCGTCAGCAGTATCATGACTTCGCGGCACGATGTGGAATACCTTGGGCTTAACGGCCCGCTGGATAAATTGACGCAGCTGTTGGAGAAAAACCAGCATACGCGCATCGTGGTAACCGAAAATAGCGCCAGCGATGAGCCATTAGGGGTGATCCACACCATTGATGTGCTGAAACAGCAGTTGCAGCAATCACCGCTGGATCTGCGGGCCTTGGTGCGCCAGCCACTGATCTTCCCGGAGCAGTTAACGCTGCTGTCTGCGTTGGAGCAGTTCCGCCAGGCCAAAACCCACTTTGCGTTTGTGGTGGATGAGTTTGGTTCGGTCGAAGGGGTGGTGACGTTAACCGACGTGATGGAAACCATCGCCGGTAATCTGCCAGAGGCCGATGAAGAGGTGGATGCACGCCATGATATCCAGCAAACCAGCGAAGGTTGCTGGATTGCCAATGGCCATATGCCGCTGGAAGATCTGGTGCTGTATGTGCCACTGCCGATAGAAGAAAAGCGGGAATATCATACCTTGGCAGGCTTGCTGATGGAGCATTGCCAGCGCATTCCACGCGAAGGTGAGCAACTGAAGATTGGCGACTATCTGTTTGAACCGTTGGAAATCAGTAGCCACCGCATCGTGAAGGTGAAGATCACGCCGTTAGTGACACCTAACGAAGAGGACGAAGAGTAAATCTTTACTGGGCACCCACTTGAGGTGCCCAGCATTGATGTCAAACGGGCACAGCATGCCTACATAGCTTACAGGTGCACTGGCACCAGCAACTCCGTCGCCACAATCACCACCACCAGCCCGACAATCACCGGTACCGAGGTACGTTTCACTACTTCGAACGGTGAGATTTTTGCCATACCAGAAACCGCTACCACTACGCCAGAAACCGGCGAGAGCGTACGGCCCAGGTTGGAAGCTTGCAGCATCGGGATCACCAGGTAAGCCGGGTTAACCCCCATCTGTGCCGCCAGTTTCGGGATCAGCTCAACAAACGCATAGAACGGCGCATTACCAGAGCCGGTCGTCATCGCCGCCAGCATGGTGATCACCACCAGCACCAACATCATGATGATACCGCCGGTACCAAACGACTGTGCCAGGCTGATCAAGCCGCTGATGAAGCCAACGGTGCTCAAGCCTTGGGCAAACACCCCAGCTGCCACCAACAGCATCACCACGCTGGCAAACGCATCGGCCATGCCACGGTAAGCCACTTCTAAACCGGCGAACACCGTTTTGGCGTTGAAGCTACGGATAAACTCGATCACCGCAGCCATGAACATACAAATCACCAATACGGTAATGATGTGCAGCTCCGGCCCCCATTTACCATCAAAGACCAGTACCCCCAGGATCGGGGTAAACGGCAAGATGGCGTAAAAACCGGGCGCATTGGTAGTGATTTCACTCACGTCCATGATGTGGTGCTGTTCGTTGGCTTTACGGTCGAGATAGCGTTGCCAGAAGAAGTGGGCAATCGCCATACAGATAATGGCAGCGATAGAGATCGGCAGCGTGGTTTTGAAGGCGAAATCCACCAGCGGCATTTCGGCCGCCTTGGCGGCCAGCACCACATCACCCGAAGTAGGCGAAAGGATAATGGCTGCAGGAGAAGCACAGATAGCTGCCGCCGCACCGCGGCTGATCCCCACGTTAACCATCAGCGGGAACAGCGTTGCCATCAATAGCACGCCAAGCCCTGTCGCCGAAGAGACGGCCAGTGACATCAGGCAGGCAACAAAGTAGGCCGCAATCATCAGTAAATAGGGGGAATTGATCATCTGCAATGGACGGGACGCCAGCTTGACCACCACGTCATTGGCGCCAATGTGCGTCATGTAAGCGGCGAAGCCACACAGCATCATGATCATCATGCCGAGATCGCCACCGCGGCTCATCAGCAGGATTTTGACATATTCGAAAATATCGGTGGCGCGCCACCCGGTCGACGTCGCACTCGCGGGCAGCAGATTTTTGCCCATAAAGGCACTCACCGCCAGCAGCACCAGGCCGCCAACCATTAACACCCCAGTGGCAGAATAGCCCTTGATGATGTAACGGCCAACGAACACCGCTACCAAGGCTCCAATCAGAAGTTCCATTATTATTCCTCGATTTAATTATTTTACTTCAGCTCATCGCCCGATAGCAGCCGATTGACGCCACACTCTGCCGAAAAGCACTACAAGATATTATGACATTCATCAATGTTACAGGGGGAAACTATCAACAAATCGTGAAATTCCCAGCCAGGTCGCTTTGGCGATAACCTTCCACCGGGCGGGTAGATGTCGGAAGCCGCAGCCAGACAGCCCAGAGCAAGCAAACTGACCATCAAACAGGAAAATAATTGATTTAATTTCAATAAATTAAATGGCTCATCTCTCCCCTATCTTACATACAGCCGACATAACATTGTGATCATGATCTGAATTTGTAGAATCTTTACGTCAGATGTTAACGATGTGTGAGTTTGATCAAACAAATGTTTTCTCCAGTTTGGTTATATGATCGCCAATGTTCACGTTGTCATTTTCAGTAAAGAGTTTAAATTTATTATCAACATCATGAAAAATATAACTTAAATAAATATTAACCTTTTTATTTCTCTAAAAATGACAACGTCAACATTGGTTTCGTATCGCTATCTAGCATGATAATGGAGAGGAAAATGAGTCAGTTACCCGAAAAGATGAGCGCGGTGGTTTGCCATGGCCCGCAGGATTACCGGTTTGAACAAGTCCCTACCCCGCTACCTAAAGCCAAGGAGTTGGTGATCAAGGTCGAAGGCTGCGGGATCTGCGCCGGCGATTGTAAATGTAAAAACGGTGCCCAGATGTTTTGGGGTGAAAACCCTTGGGTAAAACCGCCGGTCGTGCCCGGCCACGAATTTTACGGCCGTATTGTTGCCATGGGAGAAGGCACAGAGCAGAAGTACAAGATCGGCGAACGCGTCATTGCCGAGCAGATCGTGCCTTGCTGGGAGTGCCGTTACTGTAAGTCCGGCAGCTATTGGATGTGTGAGACGCACAATATCTACGGCTTCCAAAAGGACGTGGCCGAGGGGGGAATGTCGGAATACATGCGTTTTTCCGCCAATGCCATCGTGCACAAGATCCCGGAAAGCCTCAGCCATGAAGATGCCGTGCTGATCGAGCCAATGGCCTGTGCCATCCACACCGTTGCCCGTGGGGATATCCAGTTAGACGACGTGGTAGTGCTGGCCGGTGCCGGGCCGTTGGGGCTTTGTATGGTACAGGTTGCCAAGCTGAAGACGCCGAAAAAGCTGATCGTGATTGACGCCATCGACGAACGCTTGGAGCTGGCAAAAGCCTTCGGTGCCGACGTGGTCATCAACCCGCTCAAGGAAGATGCCGATAAAATCGTCAAGGCGTTAACCGACGGCTACGGCTGTGATGTTTACATCGAAGCAACCGGCGCACCGATTGGGGTTACCCAAGGATTGCAGATGATCCGTAAGCTTGGCCGCTTTGTCGAGTTCAGCGTGTTTGGTAAGGAAACCACCGTAGACTGGTCAATCATCGGCGATCGCAAAGAGTTGGATATTCGCGGGGCGCACCTGGCACCTTACAGCTATGAAATTGCCATCGATCTTTTTGAACGGGGTCTGGTGACCTCCAAAGGCGTGGTGACCCACAGTTATTCATTAAAAGAATGGGATCAGGCATTCGCCTTGGCCGATTCAACGGATTCCATCAAGGTTATTTTAGTCCCTTAATATTGAGTGATTAGTTTTAAGCAAACAATGATAACGCCCTTTGATGGCGAGGCCGACTTCTGGCCGATAACGACCTAATTATTATAAATAACACTGAAAGAAAAATACCGCCCCTACAACAGGAGAATAAACTATGTTTTCATTATTCAAGAAAACCTTACCCGTGATGCTCGCCGGCGGCATGCTGCTGGCCAGCCAATCGGCATTAGCTAAACAGATCACCATTGGCGTTTCATTCCAGGAAATGAATAACGACTATTTTGTCTCCATGAAACAGGCATTAGAGCAGGCCGCCGGTGATATTGGCGCCAAGCTGTATATTGCGGATGCCCATCATGACGTCTCAAAGCAGATAAATGATGTGGAAGATATGCTGCAAAAGAAAGTCGATATTTTACTGATTAACCCGACAGATTCGGTTGGCGTGCAGTCGGCGGTGATCTCGGCCCACAAGGCCGGGGCGGTGGTCGTGGCGATCGATGCCCAGGCCGAAGGCCCGTTGGATTCCTTTGTCGGTTCGGAAAACTATGATGCCGGTTTCCAGGCGGGTGAATACCTGGCCAAATCCCTGGGCAACAAAGGCAAAGTGGCGATCCTGGACGGTATCCCGGTGGTGCCGATCCTGGAACGCGTCCGTGGTTTTGAAGACGCCATTAAAAAGCACCCGGAAATGAAGATTGTCACCAAGCAGAATGGTAAACAAGAGCGTGATACCGCACTGACCGTGACCGAAAACATGCTGCAATCTACTCCCGACCTGGCCGGTATCTTTAGCGTCAACGACGTAGGTGCCCTGGGCGCATTGGCAGCCATTGAGAGTAACGGTGCCAAGGTCAAGCTAGTCAGCGTCGATGGTCAGCCTGAAGCGATTAAGGAGATCCTGAAACCAAACTCACCGTTTATCGCCACCTCCGCCCAGTTCCCACGCGACCAGGCACGTATTGCCTTGGGGATTGCTCTGGCCCGCTACTGGGGTGCCAACGTACCAAGCACCATTCCGGTGAAAGTGAAGCTGATCGACAGCAGCAACGCCAAAGGCTTCAGCTGGTAAACGCCCGGCCTCGAGTTTGATGACCACGCGGCAATGCTGCTGAATGTGTAGTTTGCCTCAAACCAACGCATTGATTATCAAAGCGGGCGCAGAAGACGGCGCCCCTACAACACAACGAGCCGGTTGAGGTTTGTACCCGACCTATTGATTTCGCAACGGTAGGTATAAAACCCGGAGGAGTTAACCGTGACGGCGTTATTAGAATTAAAACAGATCAAGAAGTCCTTTCCGGGCGTGAAGGCGTTGGACGGTATTGACCTCACCATTCAACACGGCCAAATACACGCCTTGCTTGGGGAAAACGGAGCCGGTAAATCGACGTTGGTGAAAATCCTGTGTGGTATTCACCAACCGGATTCGGGCGAAATAATCATGGAGGGCACCAGCCGCCAGTTTGATAATTATCGGCAGGCCATTAACGCCGGAGTGGGGATCATATTTCAGGAATTCTCGCTTATTCCTTATATGAACGCCCTGGACAATATTTTCCTCAATCGGGAAATCAAGAACCGCTGGGGATTATTAGATCGCAAAGCCATGCGAAAAAAAGCCGAGGCTATTTTCAAACGGCTGACGGTGAATATCGATCTGGATTGCCCAGTGGCGCAGCTGAGCGTGGCGCAGCAACAGTTTGTCGAGATTGCCAAGGCGCTGTCGCTCGACGCACGCGTACTGGTGCTGGATGAGCCTACCGCCACCTTGACGCCGGGAGAAGCCGATCACCTGTTCAGCGTCATGAACGATTTGAAACTGCTGGGCGTCGGCATGATTTTCATCTCGCACCACCTGGATGAAATCTTCACCATCTGCGACCAGATCACCGTCTTGCGCGACGGCACCTATGTGCAAACGCTGCCCACGGCCGATACCAACGTGGATGAACTGGTGAAGCTGATGGTCGGGCGCAAAATCGAAAATGCCTTCCCGGTGAAGTCGCACCCTGTTGATACCTCGGTTCGCCTGCTGGAAGCCAGCATTCAGCGCACCAAGCATCAGCAGGAAGATCGCTTCCACCTGTTCAAAGGCGAGATCCTGGGATTTGCCGGATTAGTGGGCTCGGGCCGTACAGAGACGGTCTCCGCATTGATCGGTGCCAGCGCCTGCTATCGCAAGCAGGTCACCCTTGGCGGGCAACCAACCACCCTGCGGAACCCGGCTTTGGCATTGAAGCAAGGCATTGGCCTGCTGCCGGAAAGCCGTAAAACCGAGGGGCTGGTGCTGCCCTTTTCCGTGGCGCAGAACATCACCCTCAACCGCCATGAGCGGTTCGGCAAGATATTCGTTAACGCCCGCAAGGACGACGATATCGTTCAGCGCCTGATCCGTGCGGTAGGTGTGAAAACCCCGGACGCGGATACCGCCGTCAGCACCCTGAGCGGCGGCAACCAGCAAAAAGTGGTCATTGCCCGCTGGCTGAACAATGACTGCAACATCCTTATTTTTGATGAGCCTACCCGTGGCATTGACGTCGGCGCCAAATCCGAAATCTATCAGCTGATGCAACAGCTCACGCAGAAAGGCATTTCTATCATCATGATTTCATCCGAGTTACCGGAAATCATCGGCGTTTGCGATCGCGTGCTGGTGTTCCGTGGCGGCCACATTGTTGCCGAATTGGCAGGGGATGAAATCGAGTCTCATAACATCATGCTTCATGCAACCGGGAGTGCATTATGATCGGAATTGAACAATCCCCACCTACCCACGCGGCCCAGAAGCAGAGCCTCGGCAAGCGCTGGGAGAAGTTGTTGCACCACCCCGCGATGCTGCCTTTTATCGGCTTCGCCATTCTGTTCCTGCTGATGAGCGGGCTTAATGACAGCTTCCTGACGGTCAACAACCTGACCAACGTGGCACGCCAGGTGTCGATCAACGCCATTATTGCGGTGGGCATGACCTGCGCAATCCTGACTGGGGGCATCGATCTCTCGGTCGGGCCGGTGATGGCACTGTCCGGTTCCATTGCGGCTGGCTTGATGCTGGGAGGGATCCCTATTCCTCTGGCGATGGTCGCCGCGTTGGCGATCGGCGCCCTGTTTGGCTTGGCCAACGGTGCCTGCATTGCCTATCTGCGGATGCCACCGATTATCGTCACCCTGGCCTCAATGGGTATCGCCCGTGGTTTGGCACTGCTGTACACCGGCGGCTACCCGATTTCTGGCTTGCCGGACATGTTCTCCTTCTTCGGCCGCGGTTCCGTACTGGGTATTCAAGTACCGGTGCTGATCATGATTGGCGTTTATATTCTGGCCTACCTGATGCTTAACCATCTGCCGTTTGGCCGCTATGTCTACGCCATTGGCGGCAACGAAGAGGCCGCGCGCCTGAGCGGTATTCGCGTACCCCGTTACAAAGTCCTGGTGTATGTGGTGAGCGGGACAACAGCCGCACTGGCTGGGTTGGTACTCACCTCACGCCTGATGAGCGGGCAACCCAACGCCGGTGAAGGTTTTGAACTGGATGCCATCGCCGCCGTAGTGCTTGGTGGGGCCGCCATCTCCGGTGGCAGAGGCGCCATTATCGGCACGCTGGTCGGCGCCATGATGCTTGGCGTACTGAATAACGGCCTCAACCTGATGAGCGTATCGCCTTACATCCAGAACGTGGTCAAGGGTGGCATTATCCTCGCCGCTATCTACCTCAGTTCCAGCCGCCGCAAATAAGCTAGGGAGAACCGATATGGGATATTTTCTGGGCATTGATATTGGCGGCACGCTGATCAAGGCAGGTCTATACCGGGCTAACGGTGAGGAAATTGCCGTAGCGGAGTGTGATGGGGAAACCGTTTCCCCGCAGCCCGGTTTCTCTGAGCGCGAGATGGAGGTTTTGTGGTGTGACCTTTGCCAAACCATTCGCCAAGTACTCAGCCTCGCGGATATAACTGGCGATCGAGTGCGTGGCGTAAGCTTCTCATCACACGGCAAAGGTCTATATGCCATTGATAAAAAGGGCCAGCCGGTCCGCAACGGCATTGTTTCTTCGGATACTCGTGCCGGGGCGATGGTGGTTGAGTTACAGCAGCAGGGTATCGAAGCCGTCACCTACCCGCGTAGCCTGCAACCCATCTGGAACAGCCATCCGGCAGTACTGTTACGTTGGTTGAAACAGCATGAGCCCGCGCAATATGAGGCGATTGATCGGGTGCTGATGGCCCATGACTACCTGCGCTTTCGCCTGACGGGTGAAGCAACGGCGGAGATCACCAACATCTCCGGCAGCAACCTGTTCAACCAGCAAACGGCCGACTACGACCCTGCATTGATGGCAGCATTCGGCATTGAGGAAGTGGCCGATAAAACCGCGCCGCTGCTAGGTTCCGCCGAGCTTGCCGGGCAAGTGACCGCCACTGCCGCTGCCCAATGCGGATTACCCGCAGGAACGGCGGTGTATGGCGGCCTGTTTGATGTGGTCGGCGCGGCCTTGTGCTCGGGAGTCGTCGATGATCGCACCCTGAGTGCCGTAGCGGGTACCTGGTCGATCGCCACCTGTGTGACGGAAGACCTCCTCCCCTCCTCCCATCCCTTTGCCTGGGGACGTTATTGCATGGAGGGCCGCTACTTTGTTCACGAAGGCAGCCCAACCTCAGCGAGCAATCTGGCCTGGTTTTTACGGCAGTTTTGCGACAACGATCATCAGCGCTATGCGCAGTTCAACCGTTGGGTACAAGAGCGCAGCAAGCAGCCGAGCGACATCACATTCCTGCCGTACCTATTTGGCTCCAACCTCGGTAGCAATCTGCCGGGCGGGCTGATTGGCCTGAGCGGGCACCATGATATGGCCGATATTGTGCATGCGATCTATCAGGGCATCGTGTTCTCTCATCTGGTTCATCAGGATCGCCTGGTGACGCTGAATCCGCGCGTAGAGCGTATTCGCATGACCGGCGGCCCCACGCAGTCCGACGTCTGGATGCAGATGTTTGCCAACGCCGGTAATTTGCCGCTGGAGGTGGTGGACATCCAGCAAAGCGGCTGCCGGGCTGCGGCGATCTGTGCCGCCGTTGGTGCCGGGGAGTACAGCAGCTTTACCGAGGCCGTGCAGGTCATTCAGCCTGAAGTACACACCTATTATCCCGACGCGGCGGCTAACCGACGCTTACGCGATCGCTTTGCGGGCTACCTGAATATCGCCCAAGCATTAAATGAGGCCAACCAGCATGCAAACCACTAATACCGTCTCACTTGGGCTGTACGAAAAAGCCTTGCCAGCGGATCTTGATTGGGCACAACGCCTGGGTATCGCCAGCGAGTTGGGTTTCCAGTTTATGGAGATCTCCATTGATGAGCAGCCGGAACGCCAACAGCGCCTGGACTGGGATCGTCAGCAGCGGCTGGCGCTGATCAACGCGCGTTTTGACAGCGGTATCACGGTGCCCAGCATGTGTTTATCCGCCCATCGTCGTTATCCGTTTGGCAGCCATGATGCCGCCATCCGCCAGCAGGCGCGCACGTTGATGGAAAAGGCGTTGGATTTCGCCGTCGACGTCGGGATCAGGAATATTCAGCTAGCGGGGTATGACGTCTATTACGAAACGGCCGATCGCCATACACGCCACCGTTTTATCGAAGGTCTGCAATGGGCGGTAGAACTGGCGGCCAAGGCACAGGTGATGCTGTCCGTGGAGATAATGGATACCACCTTTATCAACAGCATCAGCAAATGGCGCGAGTTTGCCCGGCAGATTGCAAGCCCGTGGTTTACCGTCTATCCCGATATCGGCAACCTCAGCGCCTGGGGCAATGACGTCGATTTTGAGCTGGAGCATGGCATCGACAAGATCACCGCCATCCATTTAAAAGATACCTTACCGGTGCTGCCTGGCACCACAGGGCAATTCCGCGATGTGCCTTTCGGCAGCGGCTGCGTGGACTTTGCCCATACGTTTGGCGTGTTAAAACGGCTCAACTATCGCGGCCCATTCCTGCTGGAAATGTGGACGCGCAACGATGGTCAGGATATCCAACATATCACCCAGGCCAAGAGCTGGATCGAGCAGCAGATGAAACAGGGAGGCATCACATGTTAAGCGAGTTGAAGCAGCAGGTTTTGGCGGCCAATCTCAGCCTGCCGGGTTATGGTTTGGTGACCTTTACCTGGGGTAACGTGTCGGCGATCGATCGCCAACAGGGGCTGGTGGTGATCAAACCTTCGGGGATCGCTTATGAGGTGATGACGGTAGACGATCTGGTGGTGGTGGATTTGGACGGTGTGATCCAGGAAGGGCAGCGTAAACCGTCCTCGGATACCGATACCCATTTGGCGCTGTATCGCGCCTTTCCCGAGATTGGCGGCATCGTCCATACCCACAGCCGTAATGCCACCATCTGGGCACAGGCTGGCCAGGCGATCCCGGCTCTGGGCACCACCCATGCCGACTATTTTTATGGTGACATTCCCTGTACCCGCCCTATGCGTGAGGACGAGATTGCTGGCGACTATGAGCGGGAAACCGGCCAGGTGATTATCGAGACGTTCCAACAGACGAAGCGCGATCCGCAACAGGTGCCGGGGGTGTTGGTCTATTCTCACGGGCCGTTCGCCTGGGGAAAAACGGCGGCGGATGCGGTGCATAATGCGGTGGTGATGGAGGAAGTGGCGGCAATGGCGATGGCCACGCGGCAATTGACTCCGGCGATCCCACCTATGCAACCCGCGCTGTTGGATAAGCATTTTTTACGCAAGCACGGTAAAAATGCTTACTATGGGCAGTAATGGGGTGGGATTAGCCTGATAATTCAGATAATGACCCCTCACCCTAACCCTCTCCCACAGGGAGAGGGGACCGATCGAGTTCGTTGATTGCCCTGAGTAAGACCTTGCCTTTCTTGTTTTTACTCCCTACTTTCCGAAGCTACGCGGGCTACGTATGTGCACCGTACAGCTCCCTCTCCCTGTGGGAGAGGGTTGGGGTGAGGGGCCATCACTCGACAAGCAACATCCCGGTAAAAAATTCCCGTCTTAATGGTTGATCGCTGTGATTATTTTTAATCGCATTAAACAATAACTCCGCCGCGATTTCCCCTAACACCTGCGTATCGTGATAAACCCCGGCAATATGCTGCCCATAATCCCGCGCCTTGGGCGGTTCATCGATCGAGAAGAATTTCACCCGATGGTAAATACCCAGCTGATGGCATAAAGAAATAGCACCCAGCGTGATAATACCGTTGAGGCCCACGATATAATCCGGCTGATGCCGTTCATCGGCAAGATATTCTTTCACCCGTGCCTCTTGTGAAATAAAATCATAGTCGCCATTGATAATGGTGATTTTACTGCCCTTCTCCTCCAGAGCATCAATAATCCCCTGGGTTCGCGCCAAGGTAATTTCCGAGTCGGCCGGCCCCCCCAGGATCAGGATATTACTTTCCGGCTGCTCGGCCAGATATTTCCCGGCCAGTTTGCCAATCTCTTGGTTGTTGAGGAACACGCCACTAAGCTGTTGATTATAAATGTCCCTGTCGATCAGGATCAGCGGAGTGTGATAGCGTTCGGCCTGATCAAGGTAGGCGGGTTGATAGTGCCGATCGTCGCGTACGGCAGAGAGCAAGATGCCCCGAGCCTTATAACCGAACAGCGCCTGTACCGCCTGCATTTCAGCTTCTTCACTGCCGTCGGTATCAAACAGCATAATCTGATAGCCCTGCATGCGGGCAATACGCGATACGGTTTGGATCAGGTTGGAATAAAAAGGGTTATACATGCTACTGGTAACAATGCCGATAATTTGGCTGCTGCTTTTCTTTAATCCCTGAGCGAAAGCATTGGGAACATAATTAAGCTCTTTGGCAATAGCGTGAATTTTCTCGAGCGTTTCAGACTTGACCAGTTCGGGTTTATTAAAAGCACGGGAGACAGTGATATTGGTCACGTTGGCTCGGCGGGCAATATCCACAATGGTGGCATTAGAATTCGCTTTTGACACCGTCAATCCTTGCTTTATTCATTAACAGATCCCTTATTGTAGGGAAGCCATCAGCAGTATGCCAGATGAATATCAAAGGTATTGATTTTGTCGTCCGGGGGGCAAACCCGCGCTCATCCAACCTAAAGAGAGCGCGGGCAGTGTTTGATAAGGTTTACAGCTTATCGAGCAGTTTTTTCAGATCCTGGCCATCTTGGGACCCTTTATTCTTCTCCGCCCACTTGTTCAAGGCGTCTTTGGCACGATCCTGCAGCTTTTTACGCAATAGCTGATCGACCTGCAGTTGATAATTGAGCTGATCCCAAGGGCCATAGACGCGCAGAGGGATCGGCGTTTCGCGCAGTTGTGCGATTAACGCATTGTTGCCCTGCCAACCTCCCGTGACCAGTACGTTCATGGTTAAATCGCACTGTTTGCCAGGCATATTGAGCGTACCGCTGCCGGTCAGGTTCATCACCGGTGATTCTGCCTGTAACTCGCTGAGCGTGAGCTGCCCCTTGCTCAAGCTGGCCTTGGCGCTCATTTGTTGCACCGCGGTGTAGCGCTGGTTGTTATCCTCACCACGCACGCTACTGTCATTACGCGCCACGGCTTGCTGGATAAGCTGTTGAATATTCAGGCCATGAAGCTGCGCATTCTGCATGGACAACTCCGCCGTTCCTTGCCAACGATGTTCGAAAGCCTTGGCATTGAGGCGGTCGCCGCTCAAATCGCCCTGCATGTTGAACGTGCCGGTCAGCGCCAATGGCATGTCGAAGGCCTTGAGTACCTCGCCCAGCTCAATGTGCCGTAACTGCGGCTGCAGTTTAATCAGCGGCTTATCAGTTCGCGCATCCATCGAACCAGGCAGGGAGAAATCACCGCCGGCCAACTTACCAGACAGCGTAGCCACCGTCATTAATCCCTGTTGGTTGCTTGCCTGCACCGCCAACTGACTAATCAACATCCCACGGTAGGTAACCTGGTCCGCCTTCAGCTTGAGCTGTGCGTTGAAGTCACGTAACACCTGTAAATTCTGTTGTGGATCGTCCGCCTGATTGGCGATCACCGGGGATGCGGTCACCGGCTGCGGTAGCTTCTCCTCATCAGGGGTTTTTGTCTGCCAGCCCGAGAGCGCATCCAGATTGAGTTGTGTGGCACTGAGATCCAGGGTGTAAGCAGGCACGGGGCCGAACTGCGCGCTAGCACTCCCCGTCAACTGGCTATCATTGACACTGAGCATCAGTTGGCTCAAGACAATCTGCTGCGAAGCCTGCTGATAAACCGCCTGTACGCTCCCTTCCCCCTTGATGGCACCGGCAAGAATATCTGCGCCCTCAAGCTGGTAGCTAAACTGCGTGACCTGTGCACCTATCTGGCGGGGAAACTGTTGTAGATCGAGATTGGCCGCTAGGTTGAAGCTCAGATCGCGTTGGTCGCGATTCACCCGGCTGGAAAGCTCGATCTGCGCCTGATGCTGGTCATTTTGCTGCAGGGTTAAATTGATATCGCGAACGTTAATCTGCTCGTTGTTGGCTCGTTGCCAGATCAGCAGGCTGTCCACCACCCGCAGGTTGTCGATATCAAATTTCCACAGGGATCCCGAGCCATCATCCGCCTGGTTACCACCGGGGGCGATAGGGGCATCGGGCTGGTTTTGCTCTGCGCTGTCGGGGGTCAGGCGGATAACGGCATTTTTCAGCATCACCTGCTTAACGTAAAGCTGGTGGGAAAGGAGCGGCAGCAGTTTGACATCCAGACGCATATTATCTGCGCTGACCGCCGGAGCCGCTGCCCCTGGCGCCGTCAGCGTCATTCGCCCGGCAAGAATGCTCAACTGTGGCCAGACGTGCCAACGAAGGTCGCCTTCCAGCGTCAGATGATAGCCGCTGCTCTGCTCAACCTTCTTGATCATATAGCCGCGGAAATCATTCGGATTAACCAACAGCACCAAGGCAGACATCCCCGCCACCAGCACCACCAGCAAAATCACCAAAGTCGTCAGTAGTCTTCTCATGCCATCCTCGTGTCAGCGTAATACCGGTTCGCTGTTAATCCTTGTCAATACGACTGGCCACGGCCCCTTGCTGATCCCTGTATTTCGCGTCCTGGCGGCTATTGTATGGCCGTGACGCAGGCCCGGAAAGCGGTTCAAAACTCAGCGCACCGATCAACATGCCAGGGCGTAGTGCCAACGGCAGCTTACCTGAATTATAGAACTCCAGCACAATACAGCCTTGCCAGCCTGGATCGATACGGTGTGCGGTAACGTGCACCATCAATCCCAGGCGGGCTAACGAAGAGCGGCCATCGAGCCAGCCAACCAGATCGTTGGGGATGGTGACCGACTCCAGCGTCACCGCCAGCGCCAGTTCACCCGGATGGAGGAAGAAAGCTTCGCCTTCCGGCAGCACGATTTCATCGCTCATTACGCGGTCTAGAGCGGCGCTCACTTCATCCTTTGGGCCACTGAGATCGATAAACGCAGCGGTATGGCCACGGAACACGCGGAACTGATTGCCCAGACGGACATCCACTGTGGCCCCGTTAATGCGCTCAATGGGAGGACGCGGTGAAATCACCAGTTTTCCGTTATCCAGCCAGGCTTCGATATCGCGGTCGCACAGTCTCATTATTTTCTCCATTCCATCAAGGCGCATAAACTTATACGAAAACTGCCACACAACGGGCTCAAGGTCTATGTCGGGACTCAAATAGTTCGTTAAAGACCAGCAAAAACAGGCTGGCCTGTTAAGGACTTATTCAAAGAATTGGCTGATTTTTGCCTTCAGGATATCTATCGCGATACGGTTTTTACCCCCGCGCGGTACGATAATATCGGCGTATTGCTTCGAAGGCTCAATAAACTGCAGGAACATTGGGCGGACGGTTTTCTGGTACTGCGCCATTACGGAATCCATGGAGCGGCCACGCTCATTCACGTCGCGCTTCATGCGGCGCATCAGGCAAATATCCAGTGGGGTATCGACAAAAATCGAGAAGTTCATTTCCTGGCGCAGGCGGATATCCGTCAATAACAGGATCCCTTCCAGGATGATGACTTTCTTGGGTTCGAGATGGATCGTCTCTTTCTTACGCGTATGTTCGGTGTAGCTATACAGCGGCAACTCAATCGCCTGGCCGGATTTCAGCATTTGCAGATGCTGGAACAACAGGTTGTGATCCATGGCGCTGGGGTGGTCATAGTTGGTTTTGACCCGCTCTTCCATGGTCAGGTGCGTCTGGTCTTTGTAGTAACTGTCTTCCGGGATCACACCGATATGTTGATCGCCAACC
Organism: Serratia sp. JSRIV006; assembly: GCF_019968685.1. Taxonomy (NCBI): domain Bacteria; kingdom Pseudomonadati; phylum Pseudomonadota; class Gammaproteobacteria; order Enterobacterales; family Yersiniaceae; genus Serratia; species Serratia sp. JSRIV006. Next base: position 1,954,364 of record NZ_CP074137.1, on the reverse strand, counting down.
TGATCGCGGAGTTCGCGGTATAACGTACTGGCAATAAGGCTTTTTCCGGAGGCTGATGCGCCAGCTATACCAATAATGACGCACTGATGCGACTTGTCAGTCATAAAATTAAAGACCTGATTTCATATGTGGGGAAAGGGGGTATAAAACAGGTCAATTATAGGGAGTTAGTGCTCTCGGCGCCAGCGTTTAGACGGTAAGGCGGGAGATTATCCCCACAAACCGGCGTAATTGACATACAGAGTATCTTTTGCCGGGGGATTTAAGATTTTTTACGCTACTGCAAATCGGCGACTCAGGGTACAATTCACGCCATCATCAAGACCGTCTTCGATCCTATTTCTTAGAGTAAAACCATACATGAACTGGCATTTCCTGACATTCTTTGGTGACAGCATGCTGCTGCTGCCCTGCGCAGCCATCGTCTTTATTATTTTACTCCTGTCCCCTACCAGCAGAAAACCGACCTGGCAATGGATGCTGCTGTTTGGCGGCGTGGGTGCCGTAGTTTGCGTATCGAAGCTGGCGTTTATGGGCTGGGGTATCGGCAGCAGCCACTGGGATTTTACCGGGTTCAGCGGCCACTCGGCCCTGTCTGCCAGTATCTGGCCGGTGTTGCTGTGGTTGCTCTGTGGGCGTTTCTCGTCGCCGGTCAGGCGCACCGCGGTGATCGTCGGCTATCTGTTGGCCGCCGCGGTAGGGTATTCACGTTTGGTGATACACGCCCATTCCACTTCTGAGGTGATCACCGGTCTGGCACTCGGCTTTATTGTCAGCAGCACCTTCTTAATGCTGCAACGTGGCACGCAGCCACCACGGCTGTCCTACCGCAAAATTGCCGTTACGCTGGCTCTGCCCCTGGTCCTGATCAATTCCGGCACTGCAGCACCGACCCAGGGGTTACTGGAAAGGATTGCCGTGACTATTGCGCCAGTAGAAAAACCTTTTGTGCGGGCTGATTTGCACAAAAAACCACAGGTTTCAGCACCTCAGAGTCGTTAATGACCCCTCACCCTAACCCTCTCCCACAGGGAGAGGGGACAGAACGTGCCACAACGTTAATTACTACATCTAACCTCAATATCCGTCGAATACGTTTGCCACAGATTGACTCCTGTACCTCAACGCATCTCCATACTGCTCCCTCTCCTTTTTGGGAAGTGGGGACAGAACGTGCCACAGCGTTAATTACTACATCTAACCTCAACATCCGTCGAATACGTTTGCCACAGATTGACTCCTGTACCTCAACGCATCTCCATACTGCTCCCTCTCCCTGTGGGAGAGGGTTGGGGTGAGGGGACAAAGCGGGCACGTAATTCTGGGCGTATTAGAGCGCGCGGAAAGAGATCTCGGTAGGGATGGCTTCCCCCTGCCAGTACATCTGAGCCGCAACGCGCCCCGCCAGTTGACGGTACATTTCGGCAAACTCGCTGTCCGGGCGGCTGACCACGGTCGGTTGTCCGCGATCCAGATCTTCTCGCAACGAGATATGCAACGGCATCTGCCCCAACAGGCGGCTATGGTATTTCTGCACCAGCTTCTCTGCCCCACCGGTACCGAAAATTGGTTCGTGATGACCACAGTTGCTGCACACGTGCATGCTCATGTTCTCAACGATGCCCAATACCGGCACATGCACCTTTTCGAACATCACAATGCCTTTAGCGGCATCAAGCAAGGCGATATCCTGAGGCGTCGTCACCACCAGCGCACCGGTCACCGGGATATTCTGCGACAGGGTCAGTTGGATATCCCCGGTCCCCGGTGGCATATCCAGTACCAGATAATCCAGATCCGGCCACAGCGTGTCCTGCAACAGTTGCAGCAGCGCCTTGCTGGCCATCGGCCCACGCCACACCATGGCGTTGTCGTCGGTCACCAGGTAGCCGATAGAGTTGGTCGCCAGGCCGTGCGCCATGATCGGAGCCATATGCTGTCCGTCCGGCGAGGTTGGGCGTTCATGTTCAGTGCCCAGCATGTTGGGGATCGACGGGCCATAAATGTCCGCATCCAGGATCCCCACTTTGGCACCTTCGGCGATCAGCGCCAGCGCCAGGTTGACCGCGGTGCTGGATTTCCCCACCCCGCCTTTGCCTGAGCTGACGGCAATAATGTTACGCACCCCCTTCACCCCAGCCTGGTCGTTGGCGCGTTTCAAGGTGGTGATATCGTGCTTCAGCTTCCATTCGATAGCCTGAACGCCGGTCACGCGCAGCAGTTCGGCGCTTACCGATTCTTTCAGCGCCTCAAACCCACTTTGCCAGGCAAACGGCATGACTAACTCGATATGCAGGACATTGTCCAGCAGCGTGCAGTGGTGAATAGCTTTCAGTGCGGTCAGGTTGTTTTTTAACGTCGGGTGTTCGAAGGCGGCCAATACTCCGGTCACCAGGGCGCGCAGAACTTCAGGGTTGGTCTGCTCAGGGGATTTGGCGTTCATCCCGGCTCCTTGATTTTGAATGGGTAGCAACCCGATAAGCATATCAGAACTGCAGGGTAACTCGCTCGTATAACCCGAAAGAAACCGCCCTAGCAGCAGAGAGCGCGATCGGGTAACATCAAAGACCCTTTTCACTCATTAAAGAAAGCAACTTTTCATTATGGCTCAAGTCGCGAAAAAATTATTGGTGACGTGCGCGCTACCGTACGCAAATGGTTCCATCCATCTCGGCCACATGCTCGAGCACATCCAGGCAGATATCTGGGTTCGTTACCAACGAATGCGCGGCAACGAAGTTCATTTCATCTGTGCGGATGACGCGCACGGTACGCCAATCATGCTCAAAGCACAGCAGATGGGTATCCCGCCAGAAGAGATGATCGCGGAAATGAGCCGCGAGCACCAACAGGATTTCGCCGGTTTTGGCATCAGCTATGAGAATTATCATTCGACCCATAGCGAAGAAAACCGTGAACTGTCAGGTATCATCTATGGCCGCTTGAAAGAGAACGGTCATATCAAGCGACGCACCATTTCTCAGCTTTACGATCCTGAGAAAGGCATGTTCCTGCCGGATCGTTTTGTGAAGGGTACCTGCCCGAAATGTAAATCTCCGGATCAATATGGCGATAACTGCGAAGTTTGTGGCGCAACCTACAGCCCAACCGAGCTGATCGACCCTAAATCCGTGGTTTCCGGCGCTACCCCGGAAATGCGTGATTCTGAGCACTACTTCTTCGACCTTCCCGCTTTCAGCGACATGCTGCAAGCCTGGACACGCTCCGGCGCGCTACAAGAGCAGGTGGCAAACAAGATGCAGGAATGGTTCGAATCCGGCCTGCAACAGTGGGATATCTCCCGCGATGCGCCGTATTTCGGCTTCGAAATTCCGGATGCCCCAGGCAAATATTTCTACGTCTGGCTGGATGCGCCAATCGGTTACATGGGTTCGTTCAAGAACCTGTGCGATAAACGCGGCGATCTGGATTTCGACGAGTTCTGGCGTAAAGACTCCACTACCGAGCTGTATCACTTCATCGGTAAGGATATCGTCTACTTCCACAGCCTGTTCTGGCCAGCAATGTTGGAAGGCAGCGATTTCCGCAAGCCAACCAGCCTGTTTGTGCACGGCTATGTGACCGTGAACGGCGCCAAGATGTCCAAGTCGCGCGGCACCTTCATTAAAGCTGGTACCTATCTCAAGCACCTGGATGCCGATTGCCTGCGTTATTACTACGCCGCCAAGCTCTCTTCACGCATCGACGATATCGACCTGAATCTGGAAGACTTCGTGCAGCGCGTGAATGCCGATATCGTGAACAAAGTGGTCAACCTGGCTTCCCGTAACGCTGGCTTTATCAACAAGCGTTTTGCCGGGAAGTTAGCCGACCACCTGGCCGCCCCCGCGCTGTACCAGACCTTTGTGGATGCTGCCACCAGCATTGCGCAGGCCTATGCCAGCCGTGAAACCAGCCGGGCGATCCGCGAAATCATGGCGCTGGCCGATCTGGCCAACCGCTATGTCGATGAGCAGGCTCCTTGGGTAGTGGCGAAAGAAGAAGGCCGAGACGCCGATCTGCAAGCTATCTGTTCGATGGGCATCAACCTGTTCCGCGTGCTGATGACCTACCTGAAGCCGGTTCTGCCTGCGTTGACCGAACGTGCCGAAGCGTTCCTCAACTGCGAACTGAGCTGGGATGGCATTGAGCAGCCGCTGCTGGGCCATCAGGTGAGCACCTTCAAGGCGTTGTTCAACCGTATCGATCTCGACAAAGTGAATGAAATGGTCAATGCATCAAAAGAAGATCTGGCCGCCAGCCAGAAGGTTGTCAGCGGACCGCTGGCGGACGATCCGATCCAGGACACCATCAGCTTTGATGATTTCGCCAAAGTCGATATGCGTATCGCGCTGATCAAGAGCGCCGAGTTTGTTGAAGGTTCTGACAAGCTGCTGAAGCTGCAGTTGGATCTGGGTGGCGAATCACGCCAGATCTTCTCCGGTATTCGCTCTGCCTACCCTGATCCTTCACTGCTGGAAGGGCGTTTGACGATTATGGTGGCCAACCTGGCGCCGCGTAAAATGCGCTTTGGCGTTTCCGAAGGGATGGTGATGGCGGCTGGCCCTGGCGGTAAGGAGATCTTCCTGCTCAGCCCGGACAGCGGCGCACAGCCTGGTATGCAGGTTAAGTAAGCTTCTGTAATATCGAGAAAAGTCCCCTCACCCTAACCCTCTCCCACAGGGAGAGGGGACCGATCGAGTTCGTTGATTTTCCTGAGTCATACCCAACCTTTCTTCTTATTCATTTCTTTCCGATCTAGTAATACCTATCGAGTTCGTTGATTTCTCTGAGTCATACCTGCCTTTCTTCTTATTTATTTCTTCCCGAAGCAGCACGGACTAATTATATGCTCCGGGCAGCCCCCTCGCCCTACGGGAGAGGGTTGGGGTGAGGGGTATCTCAGAAGCTAGAATGAGGGGAAACACGATCCTGCAAATGCCATAAAATCACCTGTCTCACACCCTCCCAATTAAGTAAAACCTCATCATTCCAAAAACGAATCACGGTAAAACCTTGCTGCTCTAGAAAATAGGTGCGCTGCTGATCATAAGCCACCTGCCCCGAATGCTGACCACCATCCAGCTCAACAATCAGCTTCGCCTGCCAACACGCGAAATCGGCAAAGAAAGGCCCAACCGGAAATTGCCGTCGGAACTTAAACCCAGCCAAGCGGCGATCGCGCAGCTGCAGCCACAAAGCTTGTTCTGCCTCTGTCATATCAGATCTTAAACGGCGCGCCTTAATCAGCGTGATTGCACTCTTCATCAGCCAAGATTAGCGCCACCAGCACCGTCGATCTCTCGGTTCCTGCCAAAACTGCGCACCCCATCCAAACCAATCGTTATATCACCTGAGAAAAATTCATAAGCCGGCGGATTCCCAATTGCCAGGCATCTGGTTATGATGCTGCATTGCACTAAATAGACGTCTAGACAGAAAGATATCTAAACATCCAATTTTAACGGGAACTCTTCACCTGCTTCGGAGCCAATAATGAAAACGATAAAGACCTCACTGCTCGCCCTCAGCCTGCTGACCAGCCTGCCCCTGCTGGCCGCTGAAGCCACGCTTGCCCCCGTTCCTGACGCTATTGCTCAGCATCAAGGGCAGATCCGTGTGGCGGTGATCCGTAACCTGGGTTCCGATGACAACACCACCCAGTTTTTGGCCGGAGCAATCCAGGAGGGGCGCAAGCTCGGTTTCAAGGTCGATACCTTCCTGAGCAACGGCGATGACGCGCGCTTTCAGGACTTCGTTAACCAGGCCATCAGCCAGAAATATGACGGCATCATTCTTTCTCAAGGCCGCGCGCCCTATTCCACCGATCTGGTCAAGCGCATCGCTGCGGCAGGTATCGCGGTGTCAGCCTTTGATACCGACGTTAGCGGCGAGATCCCCGGCGTCACCGTTTCCCAACAGGATGATGCCTCGCTGGCCAATGAATCCTTCGGCCAACTGATTAAAGACTTCGACGGCAAGGCCAACATTATCAAACTGTGGGTTGCAGGCTTCCCGCCGATGGAGCGCCGCCAGGCCGCTTACCAGCAATTGCTCAAGCAAAACCCGGGCATTCATGAGTTGGAATCAATCGGGGCAGTTTCCTCCGACGTTCAGGGCGATACCGCCAATAAAGTGGGGGCGGTGCTAGCCAAATACCCGAAAGGTAAAATCGATGCCATCTGGGGCACCTGGGATGCCTTCAGCCAGGGAGCCTATAAGGCGCTGCAAGAAAATGGCCGCACCGAGATCAAGCTCTACAGCATCGATATCTCCAACCAGGATCTGCAACTGATGCGCGAAGCCGGTAGCCCGTGGAAGGTCAGCGTCGCGGTAGATACCAAGTTGATCGGAGCCGTCAACCTGCGCCTGATTGCCAACAAGCTGGCGGGCGAGCCAACACCAGCCACCTATCAGTTTAAAGCCGCCGCCATCCCGCAAGCCTTGCTGGTCAGCCAGACCGGTCCAATCAACGTAGCCTCGCTGGGTAAAATTATCCCAGGCTGGGGCAGCAGTGAAGACTTCATCCAACCCTGGTTTGCCACCCTGCAGGCCAAATCCGGTAAATAATGCTGTTTTACCGAGGGGCTACAGACGTAGCCTCTTTTTTTTAAACAATTTTTCCGTTCGCCCCTTCTCAGCACCACAAAATACGCTACTGTAGTTGCATTGACGTAATAACTGTATGCATCAACAGGTTTGGTTATGAAGGGATTCCCCCCACTGATTAAGATATTGCTGGCAAGTTCGCTGGTGCTGACCATAGGCCGTGGCGTCACGCTGCCCTTTATCACCATTTACCTGACCGAGCACTTCCACCTGCTGCCGAAAAGCGTGGGGATTATCTTGGGCGTCAGCCTGACTATCGGCATCATCAGCAGCTTTTATGGCGGTTATCTGGTCGATCGCTTTAATAAAAATCCGCTGATCCTGCTGGCCATCCTGCTATTTTCGCTGAGCTTTTTTGCTATCCCATGGGTCTCGCACCCCGCTGGCGTTATCCTGGTGCTGGCCATCTTACATACCGCCTATGCGGTGCTCAGCATCGCCATCAAGGCCTGCTTTGCCAGTTGGCTGCCGGTAAATCAGCGTATCAAGGCCTTCTCGATCAACTATACGCTGGTGAACGTCGGCTGGGCCGTCGGCTCATCATTGGGCGTGATGGTAGCCGGTTACAGCCCACTGCTGCCGTTCTACCTGTCCGGCGGGTTGGCGTTACTGACTGTGATAACCCTGAGCTTCCGCCTGCGCAGCTATCCATCGCCACCGATGGAAGACACCGGCAACACTCCACCATCGGTTCTCAACTTCCGCCAGACGTTGAATGTGCTACGCGGCGATCGGCGGCTGATTTATTTCACCCTTGGCAGCACGTTAGGCGCGGTGGTATTTGGCCAATTTACCGGCTATCTGTCGCAGTATCTGATCCTCGTTAGCGATGCCGAATTTGCTTACAAAGTGATTGGCGTGGTGATGATCGTCAACGCCTGCATCGTGATCGCCCTGCAGTATCTGCTGAGCCGCGGTATGCGCCAGGACAACATGCTGCGCTGGCTGATGCTGGGCACGCTGTTCTTCGTCCTGGGGCTGATCGGCTTTATGCTGGCAGGGCTTTCGATATGGCTATGGGTGCTGGCCATGGCGATTTTCACCCTGGGGGAAATCATCGTCATTCCGGTTGAATATATGTTTATCGACTTTATCGCCCCGCCGCACCTGAAAGGCAGCTATTACGGCGTACAGAGTCTGAGTAATCTGGGTGGTGCCATCAACCCGGTGATGTGCGGTTTCCTGCTGAGCTATGCGCCACCGCCGGTAATGTTCCTGGTGTTGATCGCCGCCGCGTTGTTCAGCCTGCTGTTCTTCTTCCTCGGCCATCGGTTAGCGGAACAGCAAAAGCCACTAGCCAGCCTGAGCAGCGCGGAATAGCCTGGCCCGCTACACTTAAGGCGGGCCACAATCTTGCCAAAATGGCATGATAGGCATAGCGAGAATTCATGATGCGTTTTGTGGCGTAGCTCACAGTTTAATTGTATGATGAATACGTCAACATCAACGAGAATGCACTATGGGCAACCTATTTAACCTGTGTTGGAAATATGTCAGGGCGATCGTGCTGATCTACCTCAGCCTGTTCGCCGGTAACGCCATTGCGGCGCTGCTGCCGATCGCCATCCCCGGCAGCATTATCGGGATGTTGATCCTGTTTGCCTTGCTCTCCTCACAAATTTTACCGGCCAAATGGGTCAAGCCTGGCTGCCATCTGTTTATCCGTTATATGGTGCTGCTGTTCGTGCCAATCGGCGTCGGCATCATGAAGTATTACGACCAGATAGTTGACGATCTGGCTCCGCTGATCGTGTCTTGCCTGATCAGTACGCTGCTGGTGTTTGTGGTGGTTGGCTATACTTCACATTACTTCCATCGCGAGCGTCCCATCCTCGGTAAAGCAAAAAATGCGGAGGATGAACAATGATGCAAAATATCTGGTGGTCCTTGCCGCTGACCCTGGTGGTATTTTACGCGGCACGCAAGCTGGCGCAAAAGCTCAACATGCCATTGCTGAACCCATTATTGGTCTCGATGGCGGTGATTATCCCGCTGCTGTTGCTGACCGGCATTCCTTATGAACGCTATTTTCAAGGCAGCAAAATCCTCAACGATCTGCTGCAACCGGCGGTGGTCGCCCTTGCTTTTCCGCTATACGAGCAGATCCATCAGATCCGCGCGCGTTGGAAATCCATCATCACCGTCTGCTTTATTGGCAGCATGACCGCGATGATCAGCGGCGGTGCCATTGCCCTGCTGATGGGGGCCAAACCTGAAATTGCCGCCTCGATCTTGCCAAAGTCGGTGACGACCCCAATAGCCATGGCGGTAGCCGAGTCGATTGGCGGCATCCCGGCCATCAGCGCGGTGTGCGTGATTTTTGTCGGAATTCTGGGGGCGGTTTTCGGCCATTCGCTGCTTGGCCTGTTACGGATCAACACCAATTCATCGCGCGGTTTGGCGATGGGGACCGCCTCGCATGCGTTGGGTACAGCACGCTGCGTAGAAATGGATTACCAACAGGGCGCATTCAGTTCGCTGGCTCTGGTTATCTGCGGGATTATCACTTCGCTGACCGCGCCGTTCGTATTCCCGATACTGCTGCGGCTGTTTGGTTAACGGCTAAAAACCTGCGATACATCTCGCATTTATAAGTTTCATTGCAGTTGTTTCATTAAAAAATAGATACAAGTCACATTTTGTTGTGGGCCGGTTGCCTAGAATGTTAACCCGTTAACTTGTAGAGAGACTTCCTTATGCATTCTCGCTTTCACTCCGCCTACAGCGAATTGCCTGCGGCCTTGCAATCCGCCCTGCTGCCCTATTTAGATGCGCCTGATTTCGCAGCCATGTTCAAGGCCGAGCAGATTGCGGCGATCAAGCAACAGTGCGGGTTGGATGACGATGCTCTGGCCTTTGCTCTGCTGCCATTGGCGGCGGCCTGCTCGTTAACGCCGATTTCGCATTTCCACGTTGGGGCGGTGGCGCGTGGCGTCAGCGGCAACTGGTATTTTGGTGGCAACATGGAATTCCGTGGTGCACCTATGCAACAAACCGTGCACGCGGAACAGTGCGCTGTCACGCATGCCTGGCTGCGCGGCGAAGCCAAGCTGGTCGCGGTCACCGTCAACTACTCGCCTTGCGGCCACTGCCGCCAGTTTATGAATGAGCTTAACAGCGGCACCGAGTTGGAGATCCATTTGCCTGCACGGGCAACCGCCACTCTGGGTGATTACCTGCCTTACTCCTTCGGCCCGAAAGATCTGCAAATCAGCGAGTTGCTGATGGATCCGGTCGATCACGGCTTCCAGCTGACGCTGGATGATGAACTGGCGAAAGCGGCTCTGGATGCCGCCAACCGCAGCCATGCCCCTTACAGCACCGCCCATAGCGGCGTAGCGCTGGAAGCCGAAGACGGCAAGGTTTACGCTGGCCGCTATGCAGAAAACGCCGCGTTCAACCCTAGCCTGCCGCCATTGCAGGCCGCACTGATCCTGATGAATGTCTCCGGTGGTGATTGCCAGAAAGTACGCCGTGCCGTATTGGCCGAAGCGGAAGGCGCAATCCTGACCCAGTGGGATGCCACCCGCGCCACCCTGGCGGCCTTGGGCTGCGAAGACGTCCAACGCGTGACCTTCTGATCCCTCAGGCGGAGCCACCGTGCTCCGCCGCAATCCGGCTAAAAAACCAGCAACAAGCGACAATTCCTCATTATTTACTAACAAATGCTGTACATATTTTGCCGATATCTTAGGATCGGCAGTAATAAAGCTTACCCTAGGCAAAGAGTAGAAACTGATGGAACTGGAATACGAAAGCAAACGCCCTCTCTACATCCCCTACGCTGGCCCCATTCTGTTGGAATTCCCGTTGCTGAACAAAGGCAGCGCCTTTTCCGAAGAAGAACGCAGTAACTTCAACCTGCACGGCCTGCTGCCGGAAGCGATAGAAACCATCGAAGAACAGGTGGAACGCGCTTACCGTCAGTATCAGGATTTCAAGAACGATAACGACAAGCACATCTACCTGCGCAATATCCAGGACACCAACGAAACGCTGTTCTATCGCCTGCTGGATTCGCACCTGAGCGAGATGATGCCCATCATCTATACGCCAACCGTGGGCGAAGCCTGCGAGCATTTCTCTGACATCTATCGCCGCGCACGTGGGCTGTTTATCTCCTACCCGAACCGCGATCGCATCGACGATATGCTGCAAAACGCCACCAAGCAGAACGTTAAGGTGATTGTGGTCACCGACGGGGAACGCATCCTTGGCCTAGGCGACCAGGGCATCGGGGGCATGGGTATTCCTATCGGTAAGCTCTCTCTGTACACAGCCTGTGGCGGCATCAGCCCGGCCTATACCTTGCCGGTGGTGCTGGACGTGGGCACCAACAACCCGCAGCGCCTGAACGATCCGCTCTATATGGGGTGGCGTCATCCACGTATTTCTGGCGACGAATATCACGCCTTTGTGGAAGAGTTCATCCAGGCGGTGAAACGTCGTTGGCCGAACGTGCTGTTGCAGTTTGAAGATTTTGCCCAGAATAACGCCACGCCGCTGCTTAATCGTTATCGTGATGAGCTGTGCTGCTTTAACGACGATATTCAAGGCACCGCCGCAGTGACGCTGGGCAGCCTGATCGCCGCCAGCCGTGCCGCTGGCAGCCAACTGCGCGATCAAACCGTCGCCTTCCTGGGGGCAGGTTCCGCAGGCTGTGGGATTGCCGAACAGATCATCGCCCAGATGAAATCCGAAGGGCTGAGCGAAGAAGAAGCCCGCTCTCGCGTGTTTATGGTTGACCGTTTTGGCCTGCTGACGGATAAGCTGCCGAACCTGCTCGATTTCCAGAGCAAGCTGGTGCAGAAAAGTGCCAATCTGGATCAATGGCAGGTGGAAAGCGATGCGATCTCCCTGCTGGAAGTAGTGCGCAACGCCAAGCCGACCGTGCTGATCGGCGTCTCTGGCCAGCCGGGGCTGTTTACCGAAGAACTGATCCGTGAGATGCACAAGCATTGCCCGCGTCCGATCGTGATGCCGCTGTCCAACCCAACCTCCCGCGTGGAAGCCCGGCCAGAAGATATCATCAACTGGACCGACGGTGCTGCACTGGTCGCCACTGGTAGCCCGTTCTCACCGGTAACCTATAAAGACCAGCTGTTCCCGATTGCCCAGTGCAACAACTCCTATATCTTCCCAGGGATTGGCCTTGGCGTATTGGCTGCTGGGGCAAAACGGGTCACCGATGCCATGCTGATGGCCGCCAGCCGAGCCCTGGCCGACTGTTCTCCGCTGGCTACCGACGGCCACGGCGCACTACTGCCGAATATCGATGATATTCAAGGCGTATCCAAATGCATCGCGATGGAAGTGGGCAAAGCTGCTCAGTTGCAGGGTGTAGCTGTGGTGACGTCGGAAGAGGCGTTGTCTAAAGCCATCGAGCATAACTTCTGGCGTCCGCAGTATCGTATCTACAAGCGTACCTCGTTCTAAGTTCCTCACCGGGCCTGTTAGTCAGGCCCGGTTATCACGCCAAGACCAGATTTTGCTGAAAAATGCAGCGTAACACCTGCGGTAAACGGCTCATTGCTTGCGTCTGCCGGGCAGGTAAAGTAGCCTTGAGTCTTACTTTAGCCCTCGTTCGCGCAAGGCATCAACATGTGGAAACGCCTGATAATTAGCCTGTTCATCATCATTTCGGTGCTGATGCTGTCGGCTATCGCGCTCGATCGCTGGATAAGCTGGAAAACCGCGCCTTATATTTACGAAGAAATGCAAACGCTACCACACCGTCAGGTGGGGGTGGTGCTTGGCACCTCCAAATATTACCGTACCGGAGTGCTTAACCAATATTACCGCTACCGTATTCAAGGGGCGATCAACGCCTATAACAGCGGCAAGGTGAAGTACCTGCTACTGAGCGGCGATAATGCCCAGCAAAGCTACAACGAACCGATGACCATGCGCCGCGATCTGCTGGCCGCTGGCGTTGCGCCTAGCGATATCGTGCTCGACTATGCCGGTTTCCGTACCCTCGACTCCATTGTCCGTACGCGCAAGGTGTTCGATACCAACGACTTCATCATCATCACCCAGCGATTCCACTGCGAGCGCGCCCTATTTATCGCCCTGCATATGGGTATCCAGGCGCAATGCTATGCGGTACCTTCGCCAAAAAATATGATGACGGTGCGCGTGCGCGAGATCTTTGCTCGCCTGGGTGCCCTGACCGATCTGTATATCCTCAAGCGTGAGCCCCGCTTCCTTGGCCCATTAATCCCGATATCTGCGATGCACAAGGTGCCGGAAGATGCACCGGGTTACCCGGCGGTGTCGCCGGAGCAGTTGGTAGAGCTGGAGCACAAGCTGACGGCGGAGAAGCTTAAGGCCCAGCAGCAGAAAAAGAGCTGAGTTCACCTCACGCTCCAGCGATTGCCCCTCACCCTAGCCCTCTCCCACAGGGAGAGGGGACTGTACGTGCCACAGATTGGCTCCTGCGCCTGACCACAACACTGAATGCGTAAGCGAGCACAACATGGCCACAGATAAACTCTTGTGCCTGAACGCAGCTCCGTACTGCCCCCTTTCCTTTTTGGGGAGAGGGGACCGTACGTGCCACAGATTAACTCCTGCGTCTGACCACAACACCGAATGCGTCATGGCCACAAATAAACTCCTGTCCCTGAACGCAGCTCCGTTCTGCCCCCTCTCCTTTTTGGGGAGAGGGTTGGGGTGAGGGGGAACAGCGACGAATGGAATAACAGTAAGATGGCATATCTGCCGTGTTACATAGCAAAAGCAAAACGGCCAGCAGATGCTGGCCGTTATCGTAAAGCGCAAAACAGACTTATTTTTTCTTGGCGTACTTCAGGGAGTCCAGCGCTACCGCGAAGATGATAATGCTACCCTTGATGATGTACTGCCAGTAAGGGTTCACGCCGATATAGGTCAGGCCGTAGTTGATGACGGTAAAGATGATCACCCCGGTCACCACGCCCAGCACCGTACCTACCCCACCGGCGAACGACACCCCGCCGACCACACAGGCCGCGATTGCATCCAGTTCATACATAAAGCCGAGGTTGTTAGTGGCACTACCGATACGGCCCGCCTCCAGTAAACCGCCAAAGGCATAGAACACCCCGGACAGCGCATAAATCATGATCAGGTTCAGCGGAACGTTGACGCCAGAGACTTTCGCCGCTTCCGGGTTACCACCGATGGCGAAGATATTCTTGCCGAAGCGGGTTTTATTCCACAGCACCCAGACAAAGGCGATCGCAATAATGGCGTAGAAGGTGATATAGGACAGCTTGAAGTCACCGAATCGCAAGAACCCTTGGGCAAAGGTGGAGAATTTCGGATCGAAACCGGCCACCGGTGAAGCCCCCACGTAATCGTAATACAGGGAGTTAATCCCATACACGATGATCATGGTGCCCAACGTGGTGATAAACGGCGTCACGTTGAGATAGGCAATAATCAAGCCGTTGACCAGGCCAATCACCGCGCCCACGGCGCAAACCAGCAAGATCACCAGCGGGATCGACCAGGTTTCCATATGCGGGAACACTTTGTTGACGTTATCCATCGATTGCAGCAGGGTCGCGGCAATTACCGCTGCCAACCCTACCTGACGCCCGGCGGAAAGGTCTGTCCCCTGCGTGACGATCAGCCCGGCCACGCCCAGCGCAATGATAATACGCACCGAGGATTGGGTCAGGATATTACTCAGGTTCATCAGGCTTAAAAAGGTGGGGTCCTGGATAATAATAATCGCCAGTAACACCAACAGGACCAGATAAATGCCACCCTCTTTAAAATAGGTGAACAAGGTTTTTTTATTCAGTGCGCTCATAATTACGATCCTTAAAGATGCAAGGAGGCTAGCCGCAATATTTCATTTTGCGAGGTCTGTTTGGTATTCACAATGCCCGCAACCTGACCATTACTCATCACCAATATTCTGTCGGTAATTCCCAAAAGCTCCGGCATTTCGGAAGAGATTATAATGATCCCCTTGCCCTTCTTCGCCAATTCGGTCATTAACTGGTAAATTTCAAACTTGGCCCCCACGTCGATACCGCGCGTTGGCTCATCCATCATCAGGATTTCCGGCTGTGTCAGTAGCCAGCGGCCAATGATCACCTTTTGCTGATTACCGCCGGAAAGCGAACCGATATTGGTATGGTGGCCCGGCGTTTTCACCCGCATGGCATCGATCACCCATTGGGTGTCGCTTTTCATCCGGTTATTATCCAGCAGGCCCATCTTGTTTTTGTATTGGCGAATATTGGCAATCAACGAGTTAAAGCCAATATTCAGGTAAGCATAAATACCGGTGGAACGACGCTCTTCCGTCACCAGGGCAAAACCGTGGTTGATGGCTTCGTTAGCACTGTTATTGTTGATATTTTTACCGTGCAGCTTGATGGTGCCGGCCACCTTTTCGCGGATGCCAAACAGGGTTTCCACAATGTCGGTGCGCTTGGCGCCCACCAGCCCGGCAATGCCCAGGATCTCTCCCTGATGCAGATCAAAGGAGATATCGCGGATCGAAGGCTGGTGCAAAGAGGTCAGGCCTTTCACCTCTAAAATCACCTCACCCGGCGTATTCTGACGATCGGGGAAACGCTGGCTCAGCGAACGCCCAACCATCATTGAGATAATCTTGTCCATATCCAGCCCTTCCAGCGGCTGGGTGGCGATCCATTGGCCGTCGCGCAGAATGGTGATTTCATCGCATAGCTGGAAGATCTCTTCCATCTTGTGCGAGATATACACGATGCCGCAGCCACGCTCTTTCAGCTTACGGATAATGGTGAACAGATGATTCACCTCTTTCTCGGTCAGAGAAGAGGTTGGCTCATCCATAATCACAATTTTAGCGTTGTAGGAGAACGCCTTGGCAATTTCGATCATCTGCATCTGGGATACCGACAGCGTGCCGACTTTGGCTCGGGGATCGATATCAATATCCAGTTCGTCGAAAATTTCCTTGGTGTCTTTGTACATCTTGTCCTGATCGACAAACAGCCCTTTGGTGGGATAGCGCCCCAGCCACATGTTGTCCATCACGGTACGTTGCAATACCAGGTTCAGTTCCTGATGTACCATCGAAACGCCCTGCTCCAACGCCTCTTTGGAACTTTTGAAATCGACTTCCTGCCCCTGAAACAGAATACTGCCGGAGTCTTTTTTATAAATGCCAAACAGGCATTTTAATAAGGTGGATTTTCCGGCGCCGTTCTCCCCCATTAGTGCATGAATGGAGTTTGGACGTACGCGTAAATTCACTTTGTCTAATGCCTTTACGCCGGGAAACGACTTACTGATATCCGTCATTTCCAGTAGCCACTCACGAGAGTTTTCGGCCATAAATAGTCCTGGCTAATTCTGGAACCAGCACTCTCCCAAGCTGGCTTGCAGCAGTGGAGAATTAACGGGTTCTTCTAATAAGTTCCCCCGCCTAAATTCCGGCGGGGGCATTTCTCTCTATCTCGGTTTATTTCACAAACTGAGACAGGTTATCTTTATCTACACCCACGTAAGGAATACGTACAATTTTATCGACGATCTTCCATTGGGTGCCGTCAGCAGCAGGTTTGCCCGCGGCCAGGTTCTTCGCCAGATCGAAGGTCGCCTTCGCCTGATTGTCGGCATCGTTCAGCACGGTACCGGCCATCGCCCCGGACTTCACCATTGCCAGTGCTTCTGGCAGGGCATCGACACCAAACACCGGAATGCTGCTCTTGTTATGAGCTTTCAAGGCTTCAACCGCACCCATGGCCATCGCATCGTTGTTAGCGATTACCACTTCGATCTTGTTGGCGTTAGGGCCAGACAGCCAGGCGTCCATCTTGTCTTTAGCCTGAGCGGTATCCCACATCGCGGTGTCCATCTGCAGTTGCTGAGTCTTATCGCCTTTTTCATTCAGCGTTTTGATCACGTAGGTGGTACGCGCTTCTGCGTCCGGGTGGCCTGGTTCACCTTTCAACAGTACATATTGGATCTGACCGTCTTTGTTCAGATCCCAGGCTGGGTTGGCTTTCCAGTGTTTGGCAATCAGCTCGCCCTGGATCACGCCAGACTCTTTAGAGTCGGTACCAACGTAATAGGCTTTGTCGTAGCTATCCAACGCCTTGCGGGAAGGTTCTTTGTTGTAGAACACCACCGGGATATCGTTGGCACGTGCCTTGTCAATCACCACCGGAGCGGCGGCCGGGTCCACCAGGTTGATCGCCAGCGCTTTTACGCCTTTGGCAATCAGTACGTCGATCTGGTCATTCTGCTTGGACTGGTCATTCTGTGAGTCATTCATCAGCAGCGTGACATCCGGAGAGGCCTTGGCATCTTTTTCGATCGCCTTACGCACCACCGACATAAAGTTGTCGTCATATTTGTAAATCGTGACGCCAATGCGGGTATCAGCATGCGCAGCTGCGCCAAACATCATGCTTGCGGCCAGCGCGGCCAGGGTGAAAACCTTCTTATTCATTGTCTGTCTCCGGTTTGTAGAGGGTCGTACTCGGTATTAAGCCTTTAGCCACAATGCACACAGTTGGGCGTGGCAGTTTCAAAAGAATTCCTGTCATCCGTGTTGCTTGTTATTCCTGTGATGCTGTGTCAGCGCCAGATTAAAAGCTTGGCTGGCAAGAGCCTTTGCGCTGGAAAACGACTAGAGCATAGACGGCACTATGTTAATAATCTGTGAATTTTCTCACAGATTGAAAACGGTTACACACTATTAAATGTTCAGAGAGTGACCGAAGCCTCACTTTGCCACGGCGCTACAGAATGGCGGCGTACCAGCGTCGGCATAAACAGGTGTGAAGCCTGAGGTTCAAGCTGCCCGGCAGCGCCCTTCAGCGCCAGCTCGGTAGCCAGCGTGGCCATTGAAACGATCGGATAACGGATGGTGGTCAGCTTGGGGCTGGTATAGCGGGCAATGGGGATATCATCAAACCCCACCAGCGAGAAATGCTGCGGCACTGTGATACCGTTTTCTTTCAGTACCGCCATCGCACCGGCTGCCATGGCGTCGTTATAGGCGAACACGGCGCTAAGGTGCAGGTTGCGACCCAGCAGTTCAACCATCGCTGCCTCACCCCCCTGCAGGTCCGGTGAACCATAGGCACGCCAGCTATCCGGTGGGGAAAAACCTGCCGCGGCCATCGCCTGGCTATAGCCTTGCTGGCGCAGCGGGCCGTCTTCGATGGGGTGATCGGAACCCAGGTAACCGATCCGTTGATGCCCCTGCGAGAGCAGCAAGCGCATGGCAACTTCAGCGCCAAACACATTGTTCAGGCCAACGCAGCGGTGCTCATGGCCCGTTACAATTCTGTTAATTAACACCATACCCGGGATCTGATCCATAAAGGCGATCAGTTCCGCGTCACCTAACGCTTTTGCATGAACAATCAAGGCATTGCAGCGTTGACGGATCAGCACCTCGATGGCATGGCGCTCTTTGTCCGCCTGATGATAACTGTTGCCGATCAGCAGGTATTTGTGGTTTTGCTGCGCCACTGTGTCTACCGCTTTCACTAACGCGCCGAAGAACGGATCGGAGACATCCATCACCACCACGCCCAGCGTTTCACTGCTCTGGGTAGCCAATGCCTGCGCGTTGGCGTTTGGCCGATAACCCAGTTCCGCCACGGCCTTCAGCACCTGTTCGCGGGTCTCTTTGCTGGTCAGGGTACTGTTGTTCAGCACTCGCGAGACGGTAGCGACGGACACACCCGCACGCTTCGCCACATCGCGAATGGTGGTTGAATGCACAGAATTCATGAAACGTCCCGAGGTCGACAGAGTAGACAGTGGCGCTATCCTACCCCGTTTGTCATCCTCCTCAGCGTGAATTACGTCACAGGAAAGAAAACGTTTACATACAATTTTTTAACCTACCTGCGCCAGATCTCATTTTGTCGGCTGACGTAGACTTTCGCCCGCAGCAAGGGAAGTCAGCTTGCGCCATAGCCATTCCATCGGGCCCTGCGCGAAGTACCGCAGCCACAGTGTGGAAAACAGCAGGTTAGCCAACCACACCAAGGGAACGACCGCCAATAGCTGCAAACGGTCGAGCTGTTGATAGAGGCCAAAATGAAAGAACAGCGTGCTGCAAATCAGGGTTTGTAGCAGATAATTACTTAGCGCCATCCGCCCAACCTGGGTTAACCAGTGGCTGATACGCAGACGGGAAAGCGTTGGCCAAAAACCGTAGACCAGAGCCAGGTAGCCAATAGCCTGCAGCGGCGAGCCCAACTCACGCGGCACCTGCAGCAAAAAGCCACTCCAGCGATAATCCCAATTCAGCTGCCACTGCAGCAGCACACCGGGCAACTGGATCAGCAATGAAAGCGGTATCAGCCAGGCGGCCTGACGGCGGTAATAAGCAGGCGAATAGCTGTTACGCAGCCAACCGCTGCGCATCATGCCTGCACCAAACAGCATCAGCCCGGCCAGTTGCCAGCCATACTGCGCACCGATGGCTATCAGGCTGGAAGAGAGCAGATCCAGACGGCTGCGCCAGGCTTCCGGTCCGCCTTGCAGCTTCCAGAACTTCTCATACTGCAATTCGGCCACGCTCGGCTGCCAGAAACTGCCCGGCTCACCGTGAGAGATAAACCCTAGCAGCAACAACACCGCCACGCCGATCAGATACAACACCGCCCCTGTTTTCAACAGGGTGAAGGTATTCTGCGCGTCGCGGATCATCCTCCAGCACACCAGGCCGATCAGCCCGTAGGCCAGCAGGATGTCCCCATCCCATAAGAAAATGGCGTGCCCCAAGCCAATCAGGACCAGCCAGGATAACCGGGCACGGATCCAGACTTTGCCCCGCCGTAGCAGCAGTTGCAGACCGGCACCAAACAGCAGCGCGAACATGGCCAGGAACTTGACCTGAGCGAACAGATCCAACAGTGCCCAGGTCCAGACATCGCGTGTAGAGGGCATACCCAGATAGGCGGGGTTGAGATAGGCGGCTTTCGGCAGGCCAAACGCGCTGATATTCAGCAACAGAATGCCAAGGATGGCGATACCGCGTACGCAGTCCAGCGTAGCAATGCGTGGTAGCCGGGGAGTTTCGTTAGCGTTCATGTTCTTCCGCTGTATTTCTATCAGTAAAAAGGCGCCCACAGGCGCCTTCATCGTCATAGCTCAGCCATCAACCGTGATGGTGACGCACCGCACGCAGGAACTCCTGGCGCGTATTCTGGCTGGACTTGAACAACCCACCCAGCGACGTGGTGGTGGTAGCACTGGTAGCGTCACGAATACCGCGAGCCTTGACGCAGTAATGTACCGCATCGATCGATACCGCCACGTTGTTGGTGCCTAACAGCGTTTGCAACGCCACCAGGATCTGCTGAGTCAGCCGCTCCTGTACCTGTGGGCGACGGGCAAAGAACTGCACGATGCGGTTGATTTTCGACAGGCCAATCACCGAGTCTTTGGGAATATACGCCACGGTGGCTTTACCATCGATGGTGACAAAGTGATGTTCGCAGGTGCTGGTCAAGGTAATATCACGCACCGTCACCATTTCGTCCACTTTCATCTTGTTTTCGATGACGGTGATCTTCGGGAAGTTGGCGTAATCCAGGCCGGAGAAGATCTCATCGACATACATTTTCGCAATACGGTGTGGCGTTTCTGCCAGGCTGTCGTCGGACAGATCGAGGTTCAACAGCCGCATGATTTCCGTCATGTGCTCTTTGATACGGCGCTTGCGCGTCTCACGATCCAACACTTCCCCACATAGCGGGGTTTCCAGGCCACGCGCTTCAAGCGCCGCGTGCACCAGTGCAGCTTCATTACTTAACGATGTCATGGCGATGTATCTCCAGCAGGCGGCCCCGGCAATATCCCCGTGGTCTTTCAAATTGCAGCGTTGTTATCGGCTGTTGGTTACTCGCCCCGAGTGATGAGGAGCAGTATACAGCGCCCCTACAAATCCAGGGAAAGAGCTAACTGCAGCTTGAAAGACGACGGATAGATAACGTGAACCCGATCAATATTTTCCCCCACTCTAGATGAGAGTGAGACGTTTATCCAGTGATTGTGTTTCATCCTGGTATGAAAAATCCGCATCCAGCCCGTAGCAGGCTGGCTGCGGCTATCCCACATTTTTTGTATGTATTTTACTCAAGATAACGTTGGCTTGCTGGCCGTGGCCCGCGCCGGGGTATTGATCACGAGCACACCGGCGATCAGCAGCCCCAGCACCGCTACATACAGCGCGGGTTCCAGGCGATGCGTCAGCGCCGTTGAAACCGCCGAGAGCATCGGGCCCACCAACTGACCGATGGCATAACCCGTGGTCAACAGCCCGGCCATATAGCGTGCGTGATTCGGAGCCAACTCCCTACCGTGCTGGATAGATAGCTGGACTACACTGAGGAACCCACCGCCGGTTAGCATGGCCCCTAATGCCAGGCCGGTAACGCCCGGCACCACTTCGGCACAAAGTACGCCCAGTGCCTGTACCCACAGCGTGATTGCCAGGCGGGTCTGCGTGGTGAGCCGATGACGGGTTGCAATCCCGATGATAATCCCCAGCACCGCCGCACCGCCAAAAATCGGCCAGACAAACTGGGCGAACAGGCTATCAGGGAAACGGGCCGCCGCCATCTGTGACAGGAAGGTCGCAGGCAGGATATAGCCAAAGCCCGCCAGGCTGTAGCTCCACACCAAACGCTTCAATGCCGGGGTGAGCACTAACGGTTCAGGCTTCACATCGGGGCGATGCAACTCCCCTGCCCTTGGCAAGTTAATGCTGATCGCGGCAATTAACACCAACGCCAATGCGCCATACACCAGCCAGGCCTGCGAAGCGCTCAAGCCCCAGCTGTTGATCGCCACCGCCAGCATGCCGCTGATGAATATCCCGGCCCCAGGCCCGGCAAAGACCGCAGCACTTAACGCGGGACGGCCATAATGCGCCAACCGCTCGTTAGTCCAGGCCGCCACCAACACCATCGACCAACCGCTGGCCCAACCAATCGCAAAGCGCACTGCACCATGCAGCCACTCGCCCGACACCAAGGCAGACAGCAGCGTCAGCGCCACTGCTCCCCACACGCCAAGCCACAGACGGCGCTCCACATGGCGGCTGGCACGCATCGCATCATAGGCACCGCACAGGTAGCCCAGGTAGTTCAACGCCGCCACCAGCCCGGCCCCGGTCAGGGTGAACTGGTGCTCAGCAATCATCAACGGCACCTGCGGGGTAAAGGCAAACCGGCCAATCCCCATCGCCACGATCAAAGCAATAAAACCACTCAAGGCTATTTTTAGCGCCATCGCTGTATCCAACCTGTTAAAAGAAAGTTGCGGCTAGCATGCCGCAGTATTACACTCACAAAAACTGAATAATACTCATCAAGTTCATCACGAAAAGAGAAGGTTATGGATCTCACCCAACTGCGCATGTTCTGCTGCGTGGCCGAAACTGGCTCCGTCGCCCGTGCCGCCGAGCAATTGCACCGCGTGCCGTCAAACCTGACCACGCGCCTGCGTCAGCTCGAGCAGGAACTGGGCACCGATCTGTTTATCCGTGAGAAACAGCGTCTGCGCCTCTCGCCGATGGGCCATAATTTTCTCTGCTACGCCCACCGCATTCTGGCGCTCAGTGAAGAAGCCATGAGCATCACCCATGCCGGGGAACCGGCCGGTAACTTTGCGCTTGGCTCGATGGAAAGCACCGCCGCCACCCGGCTACCTACCTTGCTGGCAGCTTATCATCAGCGATTCCCGCAGGTTTCCCTTTCGCTGGCTACCGGCACCTCAGGAGAAATCATCGAGCGTGTACGCGCTGGTACCTTGGCTGCCGCCTTGGTAGATGGCCCGTTGCAACATGATGAACTGAACGGTTGCGTTGCTTTCCCCGAACGCATGGTGGTGATCACCTGCCTGGACCATCCGCCCATTCACAGCGCCCAGGATGTCAAAGGGGAAACCCTGTTTGCCTTCCGCGCCAGCTGCTCTTATCGCTTGCGCCTGGAGTCCTGGTTCAAGCGTGACGGTTCATTGCCAGGCACCATCATGGAGATCCAGTCTTATCACTCCATGCTGGCCTGTGTGGCCAGCGGTGCCGGGCTGGCGATGATCCCGTATTCGGTGCTCAACCTGCTGCCCGGCTACAAGCGGGTCAAAGTTCATGCACTCCCTGCCGACATTGCCGAAACCGCCACCTGGCTGTTATGGCGGCGTGATGCGTTTGGGCCAAACGTCCGCGCGTTAAAACAACTGATTATAGAACAGGCTGAAAGTTCGGAGGTGGATGCCGAGTCCATCCTCCTGACAGAGTAGCCAAAATCTGCACTACTAGAATTTAATGAGGAGAGAATCATGGAATTTATCAAAACCCGTGCTGCCGTAGCTTGGGGACCGAACCAGCCGCTGAAGATTGAAGAAGTCGATCTGATGCCGCCACAGAAAGGTGAAGTACTGGTGCGCATCGTCGCCACCGGCGTTTGCCATACCGATGCCTATACCCTGTCAGGCAAGGATCCGGAAGGCGTGTTCCCGGCGATTTTGGGCCACGAAGGCGGTGGTATAGTCGAAGCGATCGGCGAAGGCGTGACCAGCGTTGCCGTCGGCGACCACGTGATCCCGCTGTACACCCCAGAATGCGGCGAGTGCAAATTCTGTAAATCCGGCAAAACCAACCTGTGTCAGGCCATCCGCGCCACCCAGGGCAAGGGTCTGATGCCAGACGGCACCACCCGCTTCTTTAAAGACGGCAAGCCGATTTTCCACTACATGGGCACCTCCACCTTTGCTGAACGCACCGTAGTACCCGAAATCTCACTGGCAAAAATCAGCAAAGAAGCACCGTTGGAAGAAGTCTGTCTGCTTGGCTGTGGCGTCACCACCGGCATGGGTGCGGTGATCAACACCGCCAAGGTCAAGGCTGGCGATACCGTGGCTATCTTCGGCCTGGGCGGCATCGGGCTGTCGGCGATTATTGGCGCTCAGATGGCCGGTGCCAGCCGCATCATTGGCATCGATCTCAACACCAGCAAGTTCGATCTGGCTCGCAAGCTGGGCGCGACCGATCTGATCAATCCAAAAGATTACGATAAACCTATCCAGGACGTGATCGTCGAACTGACCGACGGCGGCGTCGACTTCTCCTTTGAATGTATCGGCAACGTCAACGTGATGCGTTCGGCGCTGGAGTGCTGCCACAAGGGCTGGGGTGAGTCGGTCATTATCGGCGTTGCCGGCGCCGGTGAAGAGATCGCGACCCGTCCGTTCCAACTGGTGACTGGCCGCGTCTGGCGCGGTTCTGCCTTTGGTGGCGTAAAAGGCCGCAGCCAACTGCCGGGGATCGTGCAGCGTTATCTGGACGGCGAATTCGCACTGAACGACTTTATCACTCATACCATGGGGCTGGAGCAGATCAACGAAGCGTTCGATCTGATGCATGAAGGCAAATCGATCCGTTCCGTGATCCATTTCGATAAATAAGCCAGGAGGCAGAGGATGACGATGTCATTAGAACTTCTCGAAGAGCACCGCATGTTCGGTGGTTGGCAACAACGTTACCGTCACGCGGCGCAGAGCCTGAATTGCAACATGACGTTCAGTATCTATCTGCCACCACCGCGCGACGATAACCCGCCGCCGGTGCTGTATTGGCTGTCGGGTCTGACCTGCAATGATGAAAACTTCACGTTGAAGGCCGGTGCCCAGCGCGTTGCCGCAGAATTAGGGTTGGTGCTGGTGATGGCGGATACCAGCCCGCGCGGCGATGAGGTGCCAAATGACGAAGGTTACGATCTGGGCCAGGGGGCGGGGTTTTACCTCAATGCCACTCAGGCACCTTGGGATCAACACTTTCGCATGTATGATTACATCAGCGATGAGCTGCCTGCGCTGATTAGGCAGCATTTCAGCGTCAGCGATCGGCAATCCATTGCGGGCCACTCGATGGGCGGCCATGGTGCGTTAATGATGGCAATGCGTAACCCGCAGCGTTTTCGTTCGGCATCGGCCTTTGCGCCGATCGTCAACCCTTGTCAGGTGCCTTGGGGTCGTAAAGCCTTTGCTGCCTATCTGGGGGATGACGAAACGCAGTGGCTGCAATATGACAGTTGCCATTTGCTGGCCAGCGGAGCGGAACCGCTGCCGATGTTGATCGATCAGGGAGATGGGGATCAATTTCTGGCAGATCAGCTGCAACCGGCCAAGCTGGCGGAGTTGGCACGCCAGCGTGACTGGCCGTTAACCCTGCGCATTCAGCCAGGTTACGACCACAGCTACTTCACCATCGCTACCTTTATCGAAGATCATCTGCGTTTTCACGCCGAGCATCTGTTTAAATAGTCGATATCCCCTCACCCTAACCCTCTCCCTCAAGGGAGAGGGGACCGATCGAGTGAGTTTGAAAATGCAGTGACGCACCTTGGATGAAGGAGTGATCGAATTTGCTGAGATAGCTTCTTTAACTTCCAAAAGAGCAGGGACTTTCAGCTCCCTCTCCCTGTGGGAGAGGGTTGGGGTGAGGGGTCATCCCTTCAGCTTCGGATCCAATGCATCACGTAGCCCATCGCCCAACAGGTTAAAGGCCAGCACGGTAAAAAAGATTGCCAGGCTGGGGAAGATCGCCACATGCGGAGCAATCACCATATCCGCCCGCGCTTCATTAAGCATCGCTCCCCATTCCGGCGTTGGCGGCTGCGCCCCCAATCCCAAGAACGACAGGCTGGCAGCGGTAATGATTGAAGTACCGATACGCATGGTGAAATAGACCACGATCGACGAGATGGTGCCCGGCAAGATATGCCGCAGGATGATGGTCCAGTCCGAAGCGCCAATGCTGCGCGCCGATTCAATGTAGGTCAGATGCTTCAGCACCAGAGTATTGCCACGCACCAGGCGCGCAAACGCCGGAATGCTGAAGATGGCCACGGCAACAATCACGTTCGCCATGCCACTGCCCATGATCGCCACCACGCCAATCGCCAGCAGAATACCGGGGAAGGCAAACAGCACGTCACTGATACGCATCACGATGCGATCCCACCAGCCTTCGTAATAGCCCGCCAAGAGCCCGAGCACCGTGCCAATCACGCTGCCAACCAGCACCGAGAACACCCCGGCGGCCAAAGAGATCCGCGCGCCCATCAGAATACGGCTGAAAATATCCCGGCCCAGCGAATCCACCCCGAGCCAGTGCACCAACGAAGGCCCTTCATTGAGCCGATCGTAATCAAAGAAGTTTTCCGCATCAAAAGGCACCAGATGCGGTGCCAGCAGCGCAGCGGCCACCAGCAGCAACACAAACACGCCAGCCACCATTGCGACCTGCTGGCGACGAAAGCGCCGCCAGAACTCATGCCAAGGCGTACGCACCGCGTTGGGATTAATCACCGGCATTGCCTTGAGCGCGGCATTACGTCGCCAATATTTCATCATACGGCCTGCCTATTGGTAACGAATCGAAGGGTTGATTGCCGCATACAGCATATCCACCAACAGATTAATCAGAATAAACTCCAGCGAGAACAGCAGCACTTCGGCCTGGATCACCGGGTAATCGCGCATTTCTACCGAATCCACCAGCAAGCGCCCCAACCCCGGCCAGTTAAACACCTTCTCGACCACGATCGAGCCACCCAACAGGAAACCAAACTGTAGGCCCATCATGGTGATCACCGGGATCATGGCGTTGCGTAGCCCGTGTTTGACGACCACCAGTGACTCCGGTACGCCCTTGGCACGGGCGGTGCGCATGTAATCTTCCTGCATCACCTCAACGAACGAGGCGCGGGTGAAGCGTGCCATCACCGCCGCTACCGCAGCGCCCAGCGTGATTGAAGGCAGGATGTAATGCTGCCAGGTATCCGCTCCAACCGTCGGCAACCAACCGAGATTGACCGAGAACACCTGCATCAGCAGCATCCCCAACGCAAAGGCCGGGAAAGAGATGCCCGAAACGGCCAGCGTCATCCCCAACCGGTCAGGCCAGCGGTTGCGCCATACGGCGGAAATCATGCCGATCGCCATGCCAAAAATCACCGCCCACACCATGCTGGCGATGGTCAGCCAGAAGGTTGGCATAAAGCGCGAAGCGATCTCTTCACTGACCGGGCGTTTGGACACCATCGACGTGCCGAAATCGCCCTGCAAAATATTGACAAAGAAATGCACAAACTGCTGTGGCAACGGCTTGTCCAGCCCCAGATCCTGGCGCACCAACTGTACGACGGCTTCGTCGGCCTCCGGCCCCGCGGCCAACCGCGCCGGATCGCCCGGCAGCATATGGACAAACAAGAACACCAGCACGGCCACGATCAGCAGCGTCGGGATCAGGCCCAGCAGACGTTTTAGAAAATAATTAAGCATTGCGCATAAATCCCCCTCACACCGCCCTTCCCGTCAGGGAAAGGGCGGCGCTCAGCCCTTATTTCAAATCCGCGTTATCAAAGTTGAACGAGGTGTCCGGCATCACGTAGAAACCGCTCAGCTGTTTGTTGTTGGCAGACAGCAGGCGCTCTGTCACCAGGAAAATCCATGGCGCATCGGCCCAAATGCGATCTTGGGCATCTTTGTATAGCGCCTGCTTCTGGGCACGATCGGTGGTGGCCAACGCTTCGGCCAGATCCTTGTCCACCTGCGGGTTGCTGTAGAACGCAGTGTTGAACTGCTTAGGCGGTGCGGATTGGGTGGCGAACAGCGGCGTCAGCGCCCAGTCGGCTTCCCCAGTTGAGGCAGACCAGCCGGTATAGAACATGCGCACACCGGTATCCTTCACGCCGACGCTCTCTACCTGCGCCGCACGCTGGCCCGCATCCATCGCGGTGACGGTGACTTTAACCCCAACCTGCGCCAGCTGCTGCTGAGCAAACTGCAACACTTTCTGCGCGGTACTGTGGTTATGGGATGACCACAACGTGGTAGTAAACCCGTTCGGATAGCCCGCTTCTTTCAGCAGCTCACGCGCCTTGGCCGGATCGTATGGCCAAGCGTTGTAGAGGGTGGCAAAATCAATGGCCGGAGGCACCGGGCCTTGCGCCGGAACGGCAAAGCCGGAGAACGCGACCTTAATCAGCGCGTCCTTGTTGATCGCATAGTTCAGCGCCTGGCGCACCTTCGGGTTATCGAACGGTTTCTGCGTCACGTTCATGCTGATGTAGCGTTGCAGGATCGACGGCGCGGCCACCAGATCCAGCTTGCTGTTTTTCTCCAGCACCTTGGCTTGCTCATAAGGGATTGGGAAGGCAAAGGTCGCTTCGCCGGTTTGCAGCATTGCCGCACGGGTGTTGTTATCCACTACCGGCCGCCAGGTGATGCTGTCCAGCTTCGGTAAGCCCGCTTTCCAGTAGCCGTCGAATTTCTTCACTTTCACATAGTCGGTCTGGTTCCAGGTTTCGAACTGGTAAGGGCCGGTGCCCACCGGATGGAAACCAATCTCCTTGCCATACTGCTTGAGGGCCGCCGGGGAAATCATCGCCGCCGCCGGGTGCGCCAGGTTGTTGATAAACGCCGAGAATGGCGCTTTCAGCACGATCTTGACCGTGGTGGGATCGACTACTTCGGTCTTATCGATCATCTTGAACAGGTTATAGCGTTTCAGGCGATTATCCGGGTTACTGGCACGATCCAGGTTAACCTTGACCGCTTCGGCGTTGAATGCGCTGCCGTCGTGGAATTTCACACCCGGCTGGAGCTTGATGGTGTAGGTCAGTCCGTCTTTGCTGACGTCATAACTGTCCGCCAATACGTTCACCAGCTTCATATCCTTATCAAAGCCAAACAGCCCCTGATAGAAGGATTTGGCGACCGCCTGCGACAAGGTGTCGTTGGCATCGTACGGGTCGAGCGTGGTGAAGTTGGACGCTACGGCAATCACCGCATCCTTGGCAGCCCAAGCCGGGCCAGCAGCGGCAGCCAGCAGTACGGCGGCCAAAACATTACGCTTGAATGTGTGCTTAGTCATATTGCTTAACTCTCCTGAGGCAAGGCTAAAAAGCACCGGCGATAGGGTGGCGGGCCACAAAGTGCCCTGGCCCTACCTGCACTAAAGGTGCGGTAACGGGTTCATCGTGCAGCCCACGGATCGGGCTGGGTATTTCATCCACCAGCAACGGCTGGCGTTTATGCGCATGGGTTGGATCGGCCACCGGCACGGCGGCCATCAGCTTACGGGTATAGGCGTGCTGCGGGTTTTCGAACACCGCACGGCGTGGGCCGATCTCCACAATCTGGCCCAGGTACATCACCGCGACGCGATGGCAGACGCGTTCCACTACTGCCATATCGTGGGAAATAAACAGAAATGCGATGCCCAATTCACGCTGTAAATCGAGCAGCAGATTGACAATTTGCGCCTGAATCGACACGTCCAGCGCGGAGACCGCCTCATCGGCAATTACCACTTTCGGATTGAGTGCCAGCGCGCGGGCAATGCAGATACGCTGGCGTTGGCCACCGGAGAACTCATGCGGATAACGCCGCGCATGTTCCGGCTTCAGCCCTACCCGCTCCAATAGCCAGGCGACCCTTTTTTCTGCCTCCGCCCCACGAGCGACATTGTGCACCAGCAACGGCTCCATGATGGAGAAACCAACGGTGAGCCGTGGATCCAGGGAAGCGTAAGGGTCTTGAAAGATAAACTGAATATCACGGCGTAAATGCTGTAAGGCGGAACCTTTCAAGCGGTTGATCTGTTGACCGTTGAAGGTAATGGTGCCGCATTGGCTGTCTACCAGCTTTAACAGTGAGCGGCCAGTGGTGGATTTACCACAGCCGGATTCGCCGACCAACCCCAGCGTTTCACCGGGATAGAGATCGAAGCTGATATTTTCCACCGCATGCACACGGCGCGTGACGCGGTTGAGAATACCGCTGCGCAGATCGAAGCGCGTAACCAGATTTTCTACCTGCAGGATCGGCGCAGCTCCTGCGGGTATGGTGTCTTGCGGCTGGTCGTTATCGTCAACGCCAGCCAACGGAAATTTTGCCGGGAAGTCTTTATCTGCCATCGCACCCAGCTGTGGCACGGCAGCCAACAAAGCTTGAGTGTAAGGCTGCTGAGGAGCGGCGAACAACGCCCGCACAGCCCCCTGTTCCACTTTTTCGCCTTGATGCATCACCAGAACCCGATCGGCAATCTCCGCCACCACGCCCATATCGTGGGTAATGAAGATCACCCCCATCTGCATTTCCTGCTGCAACACGCGGATCAGTTGCAGGATTTGCGCCTGAATGGTGACGTCCAGCGCGGTGGTAGGTTCATCGGCAATCAGCAGCGCCGGTTTACACGACAGCGCCATGGCAATCATCACCCGCTGGCGCATCCCGCCAGACAGTTGATGCGGATAGCGGCCAAGGACGTTTTTGGCCTCGGGAATGCGCACCAGATCGAGCATACGCAGCGCTTCACGTTTGGCGCTGCGGTGATCCATCCCCTGATGCAGACGCAAAGATTCGGCGATCTGCTCCCCCACCGGAAACACCGGGTTGAGCGAGGTCATCGGCTCTTGAAAAATCATCGCCATATCGGCGCCGCGCAAGGTTCGCAGGGTGCTCTGTTTCGCCTTGGCCAGATCGAGCACCTGGCCGTTACGCCGGCGAAATTGCATTGTGCCGCTGGTCAACTCACCGCCACCCTGCTCTACCAGACGCATCAACGCCAGTGAGGTGACCGACTTGCCGGAGCCGGACTCTCCAACGATCGCCAGCGTTTCGCCACGGTCGACGTCGAAGTCCAGATGACGCACCGCCTCAATGACGTCGCCTTCTTGACGAAATTGCACGCACAGATCGCTCACTGCCAGTACACGCTCGGGCGGTAAAATCAGCCCACGTTCTGCCTGTGGCTGGATGGCCGTATCGGTCATTTGCCCTCCCGGCAAGCGTTCAGCGGTAGATACCTACGGAAGGGGCATCGCCGACGTAGCCGAAACCGCGATACATTCCTTCACTGTTAAACGGCAGTGCGACGTTGCCAAAACGATCGATGGCGATCAGCCCGCCGCTGCCACCCAGCGCCAACAGCTTTTCCATCACCACTTTATCGCAGGCCTGTTGCAGGGTTAGACCGGCATATTCAATCAGTGCAGAAACGTCGTAGGCCGCGACGGTGCGCATAAAGATTTCGCCAGTACCGGTGCTGGAGACCGCTACCGTGGCGTTGTTGGCATAGCAACCAGCGCCAATAATCGGCGTATCGCCAATGCGCCCTGCCGCCTTATTGGTCATCCCGCCGGTTGAAGTGGCCGCAGCCAGGTTGCCCAGAGCATCCAGCGCTACCGCTCCCACGGTGCCAAATTTGCGATCGGGATCCAGTGGGTCGCCGCTGAGCGCCGCCGCGCCGTCGTGATCGAGCAACACCCGGCCCTGCTCTGCCTGAGCACGGTGCAGTTGGTCAAAACGTTCCTGGGTAAAGAAGAAATTGGGCTCGACCATTTCCAGGCCATGATTGGCTGCAAATCTTTCCGCCCCTTCGCCGCCAAACAGCACATGAGTGCTGTTTTCCAGCACCGCACGCGCGGCCAGTACCGGGTTGCGTATCCGGCTGACCCCGGCGACCGCCCCTGCGTCACAGGTATGGCCATCCATCACGCAGGCATCCAGCTCATGGGTACCCTGGTGGGTAAATACCGCGCCCTTGCCTGCGTTGAACAGCGGGCACTCCTCCAGCAGCCTGACTGCCTCCGTAACCGCGTCCAGTGCGCTGCCGCCTGCGGCCAAAATAGCCTGCCCGGCAGCCACAATGTCGGAAAGCGCCCGGATATAATCTTGTTCTTTCTCTGCACTCAATGCCGCACGGGTAATTGCGCCCGCACCACCATGAATGGCAATCACTGGTTTGCTCATTGACCTGACACCTGTTTCTATCCGCGGCAATTCAAGCAGGTACCGCATGAAAATGGAGAGAGAATTATTATTTCGTGTTTTTCGACTATATTTAGCCCGGCAATCGATGTAAAGCACAAACTGGTCGCCAAGCATTAAGCGTAGCCTGCTTAGACTGTTTTGTGCATAGAAAGAGCTAAACGTTATAAAAACAGTGGGTTATCTGGTTTTTTATTTATCGCTGACAGATTTAACCAGCCTATTGGCAGCAGCAGGAAATAGACCGGCTCGGCTCATGTTTAATAAGCGTTATCCCATGCCCCTTTCCGCTATTCCCCACTTACACGCCAATGAAAAATATTCAGAAACCCGAACCCGGTTGTTGCAGAAATTCCTGCTCCTCAAACGTAGATTCTCGGCCTAATATCTCGTTACGATGGGGATAACGTCCAAAACGATCGATTATGGCTTTATGACGTAATTCAAACTCCAACTGGTCACCATTATTTAATTGGCGAAACAGCTCCAACGCCTGCTGGTGGATCAAGGCGGATTCGGAATGCATAAACGGCAGATAGAGGAAGCCGCGCTGCTCAACCGTCAGGTTTTCACATAGCCCAGTGGCGATCGCTTCCTGAGCCAGCACCAGCGCCATTCCGTCACAAGCAAAGGAGCGTGGTGTGTTGCGGAACAGATTACGGCTGAACTGATCAAGCACGATGATTTCCGCCAGTCTGCCTTTGATGGTTGCACGCCAATGTGCCAGTTCCCCCTGGGACGCCGCCTGCCACAGCTGGCCAAAGCGGGTGTGCAGCAAACGGTCGAACTCATCGTCCTTCTTAAACCACATGGCTGGGTCGATCTCTTCGAACCAAAAATCCAGTACGTGCTGATGCATGGCTGTCTCCTGTTATTGATTTCAATGCGTTAACCTGGTTTCTCCACCACGGCGTTATCTGCCATAATAGCCCCACTTTGCCGAAAAATTCGCGCACGCCGATTACGGAGTTTTGTTTATGGATCACTGTCATACTTCTGACCTCATTTCTCTTGAGCAGGCACTGGAGAAAATGCTCTCCCAGATCGCGCCACTGCAACAGAGCGAATCTATCGCCTTGACCAGCGCAGCCGGGCGCATTACCGCCACTCCGGTGGTCTCCCCTATCGATGTCCCCCCCTTCGCCAACTCGGCGATGGACGGCTACGCGGTACGTCTAAGTGACCTGAACGGCAACTCTTCGTTAGCGGTGGCGGGTAAAGCCTTTGCCGGGGCTCCGTTTACGGATGCCTGGCCTGCCAACACCTGCGTACGCATCATGACCGGAGCGCCAATTCCCGCCGGTGCGGATGCGGTGATCATGCAAGAACAGGCTGAAGTCACCGAGGCTGGAGTGCGTTTCAACGCCCCGGTAACCGCCGGGCAAAATATCCGTTTGGCGGGTGAAGATATCCTGCGCGGGGCGAGCGTGCTGCCCGCCGGGATCACGCTGGGGGCCGCACAGTTGCCGTTACTGGCCTCATTGGGCGTAGCCGATGTGCAGGTGATGCGAAAATTGAAGGTGGCGGTATTCTCTACCGGTGATGAATTGCAGCCGGTCGGCCAGCCGCTGCAAGCCGGACAGATCTACGACACCAATCGCTTTGCCGTACGCCTGATGCTTGAACAGCTGGGCTGTACGGTGATCGACCTGGGGATTATTCGTGATAATCAGGAAGCATTACGCGCGGCCTTTATCCAGGCGGATAGCGAGGCCGACGTGGTGATCAGCAGCGGCGGCGTTTCCGTCGGTGAAGCCGATTACACCAAGCAAATGCTGGATGAACTGGGTAAAGTCAGCTTCTGGAAGCTGGCCATCAAACCGGGCAAGCCTTTTGCTTTTGGCAAACTCCAGAACGCCTGGTTCTGTGGCCTGCCTGGCAACCCGGTCTCTGCGGCTTTGACCTTCTATCAGCTGGTGCAACCGCTGCTGGCCAAACTGGCCGGTCACACCGAATGGCAACTGCCACCCCGCCTGAAAGCTCGCGCCCTGACGCCACTGAAAAAGTCGCCGGGCCGCCTCGATTTCCAGCGCGGCACCTTCACCAGCAATGCCCAAGGCGAGCTGGAAGTGAGCACCACCGGCCATCAGGGCTCCCACGTTTTCAGCTCATTCAGCCAGGGTAACTGCTTTATCGTGCTGGAACGCGAACGCGGCTCGGTGGCCGCTGGTGAGACAGTGGAGATCGAACCTTTCAATGCGTTGCTAAGGAACTGAACATGCTGCCGGAATTAACCGATGCACAAGCGCTGCGCTACAACCGCCAGATCGTACTGCGGGGTTTCGACTTCGAGGGTCAGGAAAAGCTGCAGGCGGCGCACGTGCTGATCGTTGGACTTGGCGGACTGGGCTGTGCGGCGGCGCCTTATTTGGCTGCCGCTGGCGTCGGCCATCTGACGCTGGTTGATTTCGACACGGTTTCCCTCTCCAATCTCCAGCGCCAGATCTTGCACCGGG
The DNA here is from genome assembly GCF_019968685.1 of Serratia sp. JSRIV006. Classification (NCBI taxonomy): domain Bacteria; kingdom Pseudomonadati; phylum Pseudomonadota; class Gammaproteobacteria; order Enterobacterales; family Yersiniaceae; genus Serratia; species Serratia sp. JSRIV006. The sequence continues at coordinate 1,920,501 of NZ_CP074137.1, read as the reverse complement.
ATGATCGCATTGGTATGGCGAAGGTCGAATCTGCCCGCATTGAGCTGGGCTCCATCAATCCTCATATCCGTATTGACACCCTGGACACTCACCTGGATGACGAGCAAATGGCGGCGCAGATTGCCGCTTGCGACGTGGTGCTGGACTGTACCGATAACGTGGCGACCCGCGATCTGCTCAACCGCCTGTGCCATGCACAGCGTAAACCGCTGGTCTCAGGGGCAGCCATCCGCATGGAAGGCCAGCTCAGCGTCTTTACCTATCAGCCGGAACAACCTTGTTATCGCTGCCTGAGCAGGCTGTTTGGCGAAAATGCGCTGACCTGCGTTGAGGCGGGTGTGATGGCGCCTTTAGTGGGCACCATCGGCACGTTACAGGCGATGGAAGCCATCAAGCTGTTGGCAAACTATGGCCAGCCTTTGGTGGGTAAGTTGTTGATGTTTGATGCGATGAGCATGCAGTTTCGCGAGATGAAGCTGCCTAAGGATCCACGGTGTGAGGTGTGTGGTAAAGATGCGGCCCCTCACCCTAACCCTCTCCCACAGGGAGAGGGGACAGATCGAGCTCGTTGATTCTTCTGCGTAATACCTTTCGTTCTCTTACTCATCACGTTCCGAAGCAGTCCAAGCTAATTAATCGCCCTGGACTGCTCCCTCTCCCTGTGGGAGGGTTGGGGGAACAGATCGAGTTCGTTGATTGCCCTGGGTAAAACCTTGCCTTTCTTGTTTTTACTCCCTACTTTCCGAAGCTGCACGGGCTAATTACCTACTCCGGGCAGCTCCCTCTCCCTGTGGGAGAGGGTTGGGGTGAGGGGCGTGCGGTAAAGCTCGAAGGTATTAGTTGATACCCTGGCTACGCAGATAGTCTTCGTAGTTGCCGGTAAAGTCGATCACCTTGTTCGGGGTCATTTCCAGAACGCGTGTGGCCAGCGAGCTAACAAACTCACGGTCATGGGAAACGAAGATCAAGGTACCTTCATACATTTCCAACGCCATGTTCAGTGACTCGATGGATTCCATATCCATGTGGTTGGTTGGTTCATCCATAATCAGGATGTTCGGGCGCTGCATCATGATCTTGCCGAACAGCATACGGCCCTTCTCACCACCGGACAGCACTTTTACGCGCTTCTTAATATCGTCCTGGCTGAACAACAGGCGGCCAAGAATGCTACGTACCGCCTGCTCATCGTCCTTTTCCTGCTTCCACTGGCTCATCCAGTCGAACACGCTCAGGGTTTCATCGAACTCGTATTCGTGATCCTGTGCGTAGTAACCGATCTTGGCGTTTTCGGACCATTTCACCGTGCCGTGATCCGGCTGCAGGTCACCCACCAGCGTTTTCAGCAGGGTAGATTTACCGATACCGTTGGCACCCAGGATCGCCACCTTCTCGCCCACTTCAACCATCAGGTTGAGTTTGCTGAACAGCGGGCCGTTGTCGAAGCCTTTGGCCAGCGCTTCCACTTCCAGCGCGTTACGGAACAGCTTCTTGTCCTGTTCAAAACGGATGAACGGGTTCTGACGGCTAGAGGCTTTCACCTCTTCCAGTTGGATCTTGTCAATCTGGCGGGCACGAGAGGTAGCCTGCTTGGATTTGGAGGCGTTGGCACTAAAGCGGCTAACGAAGGACTGCAACTCGTTAATCTGCGCCTTCTTCTTGGCGTTGTCAGACATCAGGCGCTCACGAGCCTGGGTAGCCGCCGTCATGTATTCGTCGTAGTTACCTGGGTAGACACGCAGTTCGCCGTAGTCCAGATCCGCCATGTGAGTACAAACCATGTTCAGGAAGTGACGGTCGTGCGAAATGATGATCATGGTGCTGTTACGTTCGTTCAGCACCTGCTCCAGCCAGCGAATGGTATCGATGTCCAGGTTGTTCGTTGGTTCGTCGAGCAGCAGGATTTCCGGATCGGAGAACAGGGCCTGAGCCAACAGGACACGCAGTTTGAAGCCGGGAGCGATCTCGCTCATCGGGCCATAATGCTGTTCTACCGGAATACCTACGCCGAGCAGCAGCTCACCGGCACGTGCTTCTGCGGTGTAGCCGTCCATCTCGCCATAGGCCACTTCCAGATCGGCCACTTTATAGCCGTCTTCTTCGCTCATCTCCGCCATGGCGTAGATGCGGTCGCGCTCTTCCTTCACCGCCCACAGTTCGGTGTGGCCCATGATCACGGTGTCCAGCACGCTGAACTGTTCAAAAGCGAACTGATCCTGGCGCAGTTTACCCAGGCGCTCATTCGGATCCAGGAACACGTTACCGCCGCTCGGCGCCAGATCGCCACCGAGGATTTTCATGAACGTCGATTTACCGCAGCCGTTGGCTCCGATCAGACCATAGCGGTTACCGCCGCCAAATTTGACAGAGATGTTTTCAAACAACGGCTTACTGCCGAACTGCATAGTGATGTTGTTAGTGCTTAACACAGCGCTCGCTCTTAATTTGATTGGGAATGTGATTTGGCGCGCATTATGCCATAACGCAACACAGAGATCGTGGGAAGTTTTGGTGAAGATTTGCTCGGCGCTCGGGGTGTGGAGATATTCGCCAGCTAAATATCTCCTGCAGAACGAATTAACGGATAACCAAACCAGTCATTTTTACCCCATTTCCTTGACCTGATCTTGCAACATCGCAATAAATGCTCGTGAAGCTGCGCTGCGGTAGCCCTCTTTGCGTTGCAACACTACGGCATGGCGTTCGGGCATGGGAACCGACAGCTTGATAGGCAGCAGCAGCGGATTACTCCGTGCGATGGCCTGCGGCAGAATGGTCGCGAGCTGGCCGTGGCGCACAATCTCGACGATGGCGCTAATCGCATTCGCCTCCATGGCAACCTGAGGATAAATCGCGTGCTGCTGGAAATATTCATCTACATAATGACGCGTGGCGAAGTCACCGTTGAGTAGCACCAACGGCACCTGCTGCACCTCCGCAACGCTCAAGGCAGCGCGGCGCTTGGCAAGCTGATGCCCCTTCCCCACCATCAGTTGCAGCCGCTCCGTGAACAGCCTGGTCGCGGCTATATCCGCAGAGTGAACCGGCTCGAAGGCAATCCCCAGATCCAATTGGTCATCGCACAATAACGCCTCTATCTTATCCTGCGTCATCTCACGGATATTAAGGGTAATCCCTGGGTAGCGCCGGAAAAAACCGTCGACCAATGGGCCAATCAGGTAGGAGGTAAAGGTCGGCGTCATCGCCAAACGCAGGTTGCCGCGTTCCAACGTCGCGACATCCTGAATGGCCCGCTTGCCGGCATCCAGATCCTGTAACGCCAGCCGGGCATAGCGCATCCACGCCTGCCCCGCATCGGTGAGTTGTACCCTGCGCCCGGAACGGTCGAACAGCTCTACCTGCAGCGTCTCTTCCAACTGTTTGATCTGCTGTGACAAGGTGGGCTGAGAAACATGCAGCACCTCCGCAGCCCGGGTGAAGTTCCCCTGCTCCGCAACCGCCAGAAAGTAACGTATGTGCCGCAGTAACATAACGCCTCAACTATTAGTTATCCCTATCGAGGTGATTATAAATGAGTCTTGGAACCTATAGCTAGAAAAGTCCATTCTTGCCTCTATTGAAAGCAAGCCACACATTGATGGAGTCACCATGCAAGAGGTTATTGACGGTTTTCTGAAGTTCCAGCGCGAGGCTTTTGTCGAGCGCACAGAGCTGTTCAAACGCCTGGCCACCAGCCAGAACCCACGCACCCTGTTTATCTCATGTTCCGACAGCCGATTGGTGCCGGAGCTGATCACCCAACGTGAACCGGGCGACCTGTTCGTCATCCGCAACGCAGGCAATATCGTGCCTTCTTTCGGGCCTGAGCCCGGTGGTGTTTCGGCCTCGGTGGAATATGCCGTTGCCGCGCTGGGCGTAGAGGATATCGTGATTTGCGGCCACTCCGATTGCGGCGCCATGACCGCCATCGCCACCTGCAAATGCCTGGATCACATGCCCACCGTAGCCAACTGGCTGCGTTATGCCGATGCCGCCAAGGCGGTCAATCAGGCCAATGAACACGCCAGCGAGCACGATCGTATTAATTCGATGGTGCGAGAAAACGTCATCGCCCAGCTCACCAACCTGAAAACTCACCCTTCGGTCGCGCTAGCGCTCGATCGAGGCAATCTGCGGCTGCATGGCTGGATCTACGATATCGCTACCGGCTGTATTGACGCATTAGATGGCAATACCCGCCGTTTCGTGCCGCTGGCTAGCAACCCAAGCGTCACCGCCAGCCCAGCTATGCAACGTTTCTAATCTACCCAAACCTCTAGGAGTTAACATGACACAATCACTACATAGCGTTTCAGCACGCCAAAGCCTGACCGACGTCATCATGGACGCTAAAGTCCGTAAGGGCCTGACCTTCGAGGCGATTAACCAAGGCACCGGCTTGAGCCTGGCGTTTGTTACCGCCGCGCTGCTTGGCCAGCATCCGTTACCGGAACAGGCCGCCCGTGCAGTAGCGACAAAGCTGGATTTGGATGAAGATGCGGTGCGCCTGCTGCAAACCATCCCGGTGCGCGGCAGTATCCCCGGCGGTGTGCCGACAGACCCGACCATCTACCGTTTCTACGAGATGGTGCAGATCTACGGCTCAACCCTGCGGGCGCTGGTGCATGAACAATTTGGTGACGGGGTGATCAGCGCGATCAACTTCAAGCTGGATATCAAAAAGGTCCAGGACCCCGATGGCGGTGAACGTGCGGTGATCACGCTGGATGGTAAGTACCTGCCAACCAAGCCATTCTAATAATTATGCTGTTAAATTATTAAGTTAATATAATCCAGCACCGGAACCCCGGCGCTGGATCACTCAACCATGAAAATAGCGGCTATCCGCCGGAGCCTCTTCACGCGGTTCCAACCCATAATCCCGCACCACCTCGGCCACCCGCAGCCGGTAGTATTCCAGCACCTCATGCCTGCCACGCGCCTGGGCCCGACGGTGTTGCTCCAGGTTGCGCCACTGCTGTACCGCCGCCTCGTCACGCCAGAACGACAGCGAGAGCAACTTGTCCGGCTCGCTCAGACTCTGAAAACGTTCGATAGAGATAAAGCCGTCAATTTCTGCCAGCAACGGTTTCAGCTCCGCCGCCAACTCTAGATAGGTTTCCCGCTGCCCAGCGGCAGCCCGTAGTTCAAAAATCACCGCGATCATCATCGTTCTCCTCGGCAGTATAAAATTCGGGTACGCGCGCATTTTGCGAAACGCGCCAACGAAAATGGCTTAACAGTTCGGGCTTAAGGTGGTGTTTGGATAAATGGCCGATCCCCACCAAGGCAATCAACCGTGCCCAACGTTCTCCCGGGCAGCGATGAGCACCATAACCGAAGGCAAAACTTTCCTGCGGCGTTTTCAACTGCACCAATACGCTCTGCCCCACCGCCAGCTCTTGACCATCAAGCAACGTAGCCTGTCGCGCAAACCTGCGGGTAGTATGGATCGGCGGAGTTTGCAGCAACACCGCCAGGATCAACTCTTCTGCTGACTGATGAGGTTGATTTGCCAGCAACAGCGTCTGGCCGATTAATCCGGCGGTGCCTTCACAAGCCTGGAACAACAGCCCGATGGCATTGGCGATCGCCAACGAGCGATCGCCAATGTGTTGGCACAGTTGTTCAAACAACGGTCCATCAGCCAGTTGCATCCGGATCTGCAACTTCCCGGCAGCCGCCGCCCCCACAGCCATCTGCTCTGCGCTGCCGCCAGGAGCAATACAGCGCACAAAGTCCAACACCTCATCCACCAAGACAGATCGATCCTGATGGGCTACGCCCAATAAGTCAGCCAGTACGCAGATCGGCAAAGCGTAGTTAAACCGGGTGAGCTGCTCTGCCGTTGTCAAACTGGCCGCTAACCGTTGAGCCACGTAAACCGTGGTCTGGCGGATCTCATCATCGGTGATAGCGGCCAGCGCCACCTCGATCGCTCCCTTTAATTCACGCTGCACGGCACCATCATTCATACGTACCAGAGAGGCGAAAATCGATTGAGCGGGCGTCCCAATTAAAGCTGCGGGCACCGGCTCATCCGTGGGGCGAACGCCGAGTTGAGGATGGGTTAAGGCTTCACGCACCGCTTGCCGCGATGCAACTGAAAAGGGGCAGGCCGTCATGGCAATTTCCTTCCGATAAGCATAGAGAGCAGCCATTGTCGGGTTAGACGAGCAGCAATACTTCGGTTATTCTCGAAGTATGAATGACAATACGCTTGAAGACCGCCTGGCCGCACTGACGGCCGCTATCGCCGATCGCACCCGAGCGCGCATGCTGTGCCTGTTGATGGATGGGCGCGCCTATACCGCAACGGAGCTGAGTGCGGCAGTGGACGTCGCGGCCTCCACCGCCAGCAGCCATCTGGCACGCTTGCAGGAACAGAACCTGATCGGCTGCGTCAAACAGGGCCGCAATCGCTTTTACCGCCTGGCGGGCAAACCGGTGGCCGACATGCTGGAAAGCCTGATGGCGTTGGCCGGCGTAGAACGCCCAACGGTCAAAAGCAGCACCCCGGCCTCATTACGTTATGCACGCACCTGCTATGACCACATGGCCGGTGAGATCGCGGTCCAATTACATCATCAGTTGCTGGCGCGGGCCTGGCTAATCGGGGATAACGACTATCAGCTCAGTGAGTCTGGGCAGGCTGCCTTGACACAGTTGGGTATCGACTGCTCTCCGGCCCCGACCCGGCGGCGCTTTGCCTGCGATTGTCTGGACTGGAGCGAACGCAAGGCCCATCTCGGTGGCGCACTGGGCGCTGCCATGTTAGCTGCATTTGAAAAACGCGGATGGGTTCAGCGCCAGCTAGACAGCCGTGAGCTGCAACTGACCGCCACAGGTCGAAAAGCACTGAGCACACATTTTGGCCTGGCGCTTTGAATACCTGGCGCGCTAGCTTTACTGCCATACTCAATGAGTTTTCCTGTTGACGATCCCGTCGCTTCCGAGGAGTTATCATGTCCGATATTACCCTGTTCCCGATCGCCAAACGTTGGCCCGCCAAGCATCCTGAACGGTTACAACTCTACTCGCTGCCGACCCCTAACGGGGTGAAAGTTTCCATCATGCTCGAAGAGATCGGCCTACCCTATGAGGCCCACCTGATCGACATCGGCAAAAATGAAACCTGGACGCCGGAGTTCCTGTCGCTCAACCCTAACGGTAAAATCCCGGCGATCCTCGATCCTGCTGGCCCGGACGGTAAGCCGTTTGCGCTGTTCGAGTCCGGGGCAATCCTGCTATATCTGGCAGAGAAATGCGGCAAGTTGTTACCCAAAGACCCCGCCCAACGTTATGAAACCATCCAGTGGGTATTTTTCCAGATGGCGTCCGTGGGGCCAATGTTCGGCCAGCTAGGCTTCTTCCACAAATTCGCCGGGCGCGAATATGAAGACAAACGGCCGTTTGAGCGCTACCAGAAAGAGTCCAAACGGCTGCTGGGTGTGCTGGAAGAGCGGCTGCAAGGGCGTGATTGGATTATGGGGTCGGAATATACCATTGCCGACATTTCCCTACTCGGCTGGGTACGCAACCTGATCGGTTTTTATGAAGCGCGCGACGTGGTGGAGTTCGACAATTTCCCCCTTGTTGGCCAATGGCTGGAACGTGGACTGGCAAGACCAGCCGTACAACGCGGCATTAATATTCCTGCCCGCCAAGTCTGATAACCTATTGGGATTGCCAGGAAAGGCTATCCCTTTTCCCACCTCGCTCGTCATAAAAATGTCACTTTCCTGCTCTACTCTCCGATGTAACAAAATAATGCCAACAATATTTTTGTATTACGACAAGGAGCCCTACCCATGCAACAGTCCGTTTCTCTGATCGCCGGTGCCCTATTATCCGCTCTGTTATGCTCCACCGCCCTGGCTGACAACAATCAACTCAACAACCGCGCGGCTCGTGGCGATATTACCGAACCCGGCGGTGCACGCCGTTTGGCAGGCGATCAAACCGCCGCACTGCAAGCATCGCTGTCGAATAAAACCGCTAAAAACGTGATCCTGCTGATCGGCGACGGCATGGGCGATTCGGAAATCACCGGCGCACGCAACTATGCGGAAGGCGCAGGCGGTTACTTCAAAGGGATCGATGCTTTGCCGCTAACCGGCCAATACACCCACTACTCGCTGGATAAGAAAAGCCATCAGCCGGACTATGTCACCGACTCTGCCGCCTCGGCCACCGCCTGGGCTACCGGCGTCAAGACCTACAACGGCGCGTTGGGCGTAGATGTGAACGGCAAAGATCAACCGACGATTTTGGAACTGGCCAAGGCCGCGGGTAAAGCCACCGGCAACGTCTCTACGGCGGAGCTGCAAGATGCCACACCGGCAGCACTGGTTTCGCACGTAACCTCCCGCAAGTGCTACGGCCCAGAGGAAACCAGTGAGCAATGCGCCAGTAACGCGCTGGAAAATGGCGGACATGGTTCTATCACCGAGCAGTTGATTAAAACCCGTGCCGACGTCACGCTGGGCGGCGGAGCAAAATCCTTCGCTCAGTTGGCGAAAAGCGGTGAATGGCAGGGGAAAACGCTGAAGGCCCAGGCCGCCGCATTGGGCTACCAATGGGTGGAGGATGCCGAGAGCCTGAACGCGATTAACCTAGCCAATCAGCAAAAGCCGCTGCTGGGCCTGTTTGCGCCAGGCAATATGCCTGTACGCTGGAAGGGACCGAAAGCCTCCTACCACGGTAATCTCGATCAGCCTGCGGTGACCTGCGAGAATAACCCTGAGCGCAGCGCCAATGTGCCAACGCTGGCAGCGATGACCGAGAAAGCCATCGAGTTGCTGAAGAACAACCCGAACGGTTTCTTCCTGCAGGTCGAAGGAGCGTCCATCGACAAGCAGGATCATGATGCCAACCCATGCGGCCAATTTGGTGAAACGGTCGATCTGGATGAAGCGGTACAAAAAGCGCTGGAGTTCGCCCGCGCCGACGGTAATACCCTGGTGATCGTCACCGCCGACCACGCTCACTCCAGCCAGATTATTGCCGCCAAAGCTAAAGCACCGGGGCTGACCCAATCATTAACCACCAAAGACGGCGCGGTGATGACCATCAGCTATGGCAACTCGGAAGAAGGCTCCCAGGGCCATACCGGTACCCAGTTGCGCATTGCCGCTTATGGCCCGCATGCCGCCAACATCGTGGGGCTGACCGATCAGACCGACCTGTTCTTCACCATGCGCGACGCCATGAACATCAAGTGATCCACACGGGCACAGCATGCTGTGCCCCTACCTATTTCCCTATTCCCCCGCCCAATTAACTAAACCCCTACCCCTGACGGAGCATTTTTCGCCACGTCAATTATCCAAGTTTACCCTTGCGTAACTGCCGATGCGCGCCTATTATCAAAGAATAATCTTGGATTATTAAGTCCCATTTGACGGTTACCCGAATGTCGTCGCTGCAGGAGAATTAAACCAATGGATCGCGCCAATATCATTCACGATTTGCTGAACTGGATCGAAAACCACCTGGATCAACCGCTGCTGCTGGATAACGTGGCTGCAAAATCTGGCTACTCCAAATGGCATCTGCAACGTATGTTCCGCAGTACCACTGGCCATGCGCTCGGCAGCTATATCCGCGAACGCCGTTTGTCGAAGGCCGCACAGGCATTACGCGCTACCCCCCGGCCGATTCTGGACATTGCCCTGCAGTTCCATTTTGATTCCCAGCCTTCATTTTCCCGGGCCTTTAAAAAGCAGTTTGGTGAAACGCCGGCGGTCTATCGCCGCACGCCGCAGCAAGATGAAGTGGCGCTCTCCTCAGAGCACAGCTATCGGCACAGCACACCGAGCCTGCATTCACTCTACAAACGCCAATGCGTAGACGAAGGCTGCACCAACTGGGTCGGCCAGCGTTAAAAGCAAAAAGGCCAACGGGTGTCTAAACCCATTGGCCTTTTCAGATCCCGTTAAACGGATGCAACAACGCCGCCCCTACGTGTCGAACTGGCTGACGTCTTATCAGTTATATTCTAGGGTAAAGGTGGCAATCGACTTGATGGTGCCGCCCTTCATTTTTGCTGCGGTCTGGTAGTAACGCGCCTTGAGCGGCAAGGTGATGGTATTGGTCTGGTTGGCAATGGTATGCCCGGCATATACCGCCGTGCCGCTAGTGATTGGCGTTGAGTTTTTGCCGGTCAGCAGTTGGACACCAACGCCGCTGGCGGCATTGCTATCCTGTACCGGCTGGAGCACACCCGGTGCATTCGAGGTATCGCGGGTATAGTCAAAACGTACGTTCACCAGCCCCTCCCCTGTACCACCAGGCAACAGTTCCGTCCCCGAACCACCTACGCAGTTGATGTTAATCGAAAAGTCCTGCTCTGCGGCAGTACTGCCCACGCCTTTGAACGCCGCAGTAGCTACCGTACTCAGGTTGATCACCTTATTTTTGGAACCGGCGTCCACCGAACAGGATGAGGTGACGATAGTGATACTATTCGCCAATACGTGAGAGATCAGGATCGGTCTGGAAGGCCCCGTCCCATCCGCATAGTAAGAAGAATACTGCCCGGGGGCTAACGAACCGGTACCGGTATTCTGGGCAATTTTGATCACCTCAACCACAAAATACCCCTCAGCCAGATACACCCCGCCGTTGCGGTAGATCTCGTGCGGGTAATAGGCACCTTCCTGCGAGCCGATCTGGCGATAAAGCCGCAGCCCCACTCCCGGTACGTTGGTGGTCCAGATTTTGTCACTGATCGAACTCGGCCCACCTTGTAAAATGCGGCCGTACAACGTGCTATTACCGCTGCAAGAAATATTGTTATCCCGACTGATATCGAATTTGCCAGTGGCCAGGATATCGCCCACCTTGGTATCCGGCGTAATCAATACCCTGCCGACGTTCATGATGATGTCCTGCGGCCTGGTCGTGTTAACCCGGCATTGAGCATAAGCCTGTTGCCCGGCCAACATCAGTAACATAAACAGCATGGCTTGTTTAGGGCGCTGGCGCATGGCGGTGAATTTATGGATAAGGTTGATCATTTGCAGCTCGCCTCGATAATTTCGTAATCAGTGCTGTTTTGTGCTTTGGCCTGGTAGTTCACGGCACACTGTTGTGTCGGCTGAGTCCCCCATTTCACCAATAGCAGCCCCCGTAACGCTTCGGTACGCAGATAGATACGGCTGCCCTGGCCGACGATGCCGACCACCTGGTTACGGGTATCCAATACTTCGGCACCAAAAGGTAACGCCGTGTTGTTCGGGCCTAACGCATGGATAATCAGCGCCTGACCTTTGATGGTCTTGAACTCCAGCTTGGCAATCGCACCGGCATAAGGCGCAATTTGCTGGCTACTGCTTTCCAGCTCAACATCGCGTGACATGCCGTTAGGATCCAACGTGACGTTGGTCATACGGTAGGGAGCAACATAAGGCACCACCGCATAGCCGTTGTCATCGATTCGCACCCCAGGAGAGTTGGTGACGATGGCCCCTGCGGCATCCGGCGCTTCAACCAACACCATGGTTTGGCCACGTTGAGGCGTCATGGTCACGCCGCCGCTATGGGCCACAATGCTGCCGGAAGCCCCGATCGACGACTGGCGGAAATCGCGGCCATAGCTGTAAGAACCGTTCATGGTGGCGAAACGGCTGCGGTATTCCCCATTCACACTGGTATTGGTCCCGCCGCTCTGGTCGTTAGCCAAGGTGGCGCTGTAACTGATGTTGTTATCCTCCCCGGTGGAGCCGTTAATCCCGATGCGGCTGCTGTCGTAGCCTTGGTCGTTATAAGCCAATGCGCTGTTCAGGCTGATGTTTTGCGAGCCAATGTTGAACGGGATCGAGAAATTCAGGAAGTAACGGGTTTCATCGTGGTTATAAGTATCGGTGGTACGCATGGCGGACAAACCGTAGGTAACTCGACCGATGAAGTTGTTGTAGCCCACCTGATACTGTTTGGAGGTACCGCCACGGTTCCAGTAATCGCGCACCGAACCGGTGATATACAGCGATCCCAGATTGGCACCCAGCCCCTGGTTCAGCGTGAGCTGATATTCACTGCGCTGGCGGTTAACCGCATCGGCACTTAAGCCCCGGCTCTCGTTATCACGGGCATACACCGCATCACGCAGTGACAGATAGCCGGAAGTCGAGTAGCGGTAGGCCGCAATGGTGAAGTTGGTGTTGGTTTCCGACATCAGCTTGCTGTAGCTGATTTTGTAGCTCTGGCCGGACATATCGCCCTGTTTCAGGCGGGTGTTGGCCTGAGTCACGTCGACGGCAAAAGCCCCCAACGGTGTTGCCACCGCACTCCCCAGCAGCACCGCGCTGTAACCGTCACTCACGGTCGCACCGGTATACCCGGTCAGAATATTGGTAAACCCGCGCTGATAAGTCGCCTGGAACATCTCGGGCAAGGTATGTAAATTATCATCGCGAACTTGGCCTGCGGTTAACGCATAGCGCTGGATCCCCGGGCGCAACATCTGCGCCACCGAAGCATAGGGAACGCTAAACTGGCGCACAGAACCATCGGCTTCATTGACCGTCACGTCCAGATCGCCGCCGTAGCCGGTAGGGAACAGATCGTTAATCACGAACTCACCCGGCGCTACCGTGGTTTGATAGATCAACTGGTTGTTCTGGCGAACTTCCACCAAGGCGTTGCTTTGTGCCACACCGCGCACCACGGGTGCATAGCCGTTAAGGGAGTCCGGCAACATGCGATCGTCGGTACTCAGTTGCGCACCGCGAAAACCGATCGAATCAAAGAAATCCCCGCTGGTAAAGGCATCCCCCAAGGTCAGCATACCGCGCACAGCCGGAATGGCACGCTGCGCATAGGTGGCCGTGTTCTGCCAATGGGTGCTTTCCTGACTACGCCAGTTCACGTTAGAGTCATGGCGCAGTTGCCAACCGGCAATGTTCACCCCGGCGTTCATCGTCAGATAAGCGTTGGTCGAGTCCGAGTTGCCACCGGAATTGGAGCTGTGCGAATTAAAGGCGTTGAAGTTATAGGACAGAAAACCAGCGGTGATGCCGCGATCCCAGAATTTCGGATCGACATAACCCCGTGCGGTACGGCGTAACGCAACCTGCGGAACGCTGACATCCATACGCAAGGTGCTAGTATTGAGGCGGTAAGACGCTTCCGGCACCCATTCCCCCAGCGGCTTGCAGCTGCTGGTCGTCACCGCCGGATCGCTGCCCATTGCCGCAGTATCGACGCCAAACTCTTCCAGAGACAGCAGGTTAAAGCAGGTATCGGCACTGTCTTTACCCGGCACGCTCTTGAATTCGATGTTCTTTTTGCCCTTCCATTCCCCATTGACGTAAACATCCAGAGAATATTTCCCCGCCAATACCGGGTTGCCGTCACGAAAGCGTGAAAGATCCACACCCTGCGCCTGGCCAACCAGGAAATTGCTGTTAAAAGTGGCTTCGACCGGTGCAGCGGCCTGGTTGGCATCGCTTTGAGCCGCTGCCAGGGAAAATGCCGGGGTGGTCAGGCAAAGGGCACTACCGGTCAACAGCAGGATGGATCTGTAATTGAAAAGTGCCGACTTGACGGCGGCAGAGATAGGTAACTCGTTCATATCCATGCATTCCTTTACCAAATTAAGCGTCCCCACCGGCTGACTTCACCTCGCGGCATGGGGCTTTCCAGGAGTTACTTTTGCTGATTTTTGCTGCGTTGAACCCGGCCACCAAAGTCATTGATGGTGGTGTACTCAATATCAGCGATGCGTGAACTGTCACCGGAAAAGGCCAGCGTTTTTTCCTGGCCTGGGGCCAGCATGTCGCCATGCGGTGCCAGCGCGACTTTCTTGCGATTGGCAACGGCATTGATTTCGGTGAAAGAAACATAAAACGGCGTGGGATTTTTCACTTTCACACCGCCCGCCACGAAGCTCCACTGCAGTTTTTCTGGCGCGTCATTGGCTACGCCGCTCAGACCTTCCGGCCGATAGAACAATTTCACACGGGTTCTGAAGGCCACCTGCAGGAAGTTTTCTGGCGTAGTGTCGGCGGCCGTTCCGGTCGGTGCAGGGGGAATTTCCAGCACGTTCAACCAGAACAGAGATTCTTTGTCTTGCGTCAATGCCGAAGTCGTCAGCGAAACACGCAGCGCCTGGCCGCCGTTAGGCTCAATACGGCTGATGGGAGGCGAAATAATAAAGGGAGCCTTGCTGTTTTCTGGCGTCGTTTCCGCGTTGCCCTCATCGATCCAGGCCTGGATCAACGCCGGCGAGGTCCCATTATTGGACAATTGGACGGTCACTTCCCGCTGTTTGGCCGGATAAATAACGCGAGTGCCGTTAACAATAACGCTGGCAAAAGCGCTGCTGCTGAAAAGCACAGCCATCAGCAATACGCTGTATTTCTTAAACGATGTTTTCATTTTAATATCACTACTATAGAAATACAGCGGGGGAAAAGTTTCCACCCGCCAGAATAAATACCCGATGCTTTCACCCCCTGTAATTAGAGGCTATCAGGGCGAAACTATTCGCCCCGAATGCTCACAGGGAGGAAACAACATTTAACTATAAAATGGACGGGTAATAACTTATTGGTAGATGATGGTGTATTGTACGTTTGAGGTTACATCACCGGCGCCCGCAGCGGCAGTTGCGAAATATTCCGCATAGTAGTTCAGGTCTGCTGAATCACCTTCATTGGCAACGGTAACCCACTGGGAGTTGGTCTGTGCGCCGTTGTTGGTGGCAGCCAGAATTGGCAGGAACTGGTTGTTGCTACCCAGCAGCTGGATTTGCACGTTGGTTGCGGCATTGGTTTTGGTTTGGTTATTCAAACGACCCGTTTTGAAATCAACGGTTGAACCTGGTTCGAAATAGGTTGCTACCTGGCCTTTAGAACATTTGGTCAGGTTAATTGCGAATGGAGTACGGCCCGCGGTGGCGCTAACCGCATTCAGGGTAGAAGAAGATACGGTTGGCAGAGTAACGGTAAAATCTTTACCACCTGGGGTGCTGATAGTACAGGTCTGGTCGGTCACTTTACCGTTGAAAGTAATAGTACCATCGGCAGCCTGTGCTGAAAGAGAAGGAATGGCGGTGGCGCATACAGTCAGTGCTAATACAGCGGACAGCTTAGAGATTTTCATATTTTCGACTCTCGGTGAATTAATACATCCGTTAAGTACATTCAACGATGCTACTCCCTGTCAGGAATGAAGCCCGATGAATCCATTGCCCGGCGAAATATAGTCCAAGAACATTCTCATTGATAAATCGTTTAAAACATTCATAACGCCCCTCATGATAGGAAAAAACTATCAACAAATACCTATCGATCGATGTTGACGATTTACCCGGTTCGTAATAATCTTAATTAGTCAAGTTTAGCGGTCAAAAAATTCGATAAAACGCCGTAAAACCAGAATATAACTCTGTTAATGCGCTTTCAGCCATCTTGAGCGCAAGCCTGTTCCCTCTGAAATTTCAATCTTTTAGGGGAATTTACCACCAGGTAAGATGATTCTTTCTTTAATAAGATTATTACCAATAAACAGCCATTTTTTTCTTTGTTTATTGTTTAAAATCATACAGATAAATTTCAATCAAAGGATTGAGGAATGCGCAGCGATTTTAACGATAAAAATAACGGCATTAATTATGTTTTTCAGCCTATGTTTGCCAAATCGGGGCAACTGCTGGCCGTTGAATGTTTATCACGCTTCTCTTTTGATAGCGAATTTGCGCATTTCTCTCCAGAACAATTCTTTCAGCAGGCCGACCGGGAAACCCGCGTTGAGATCCTGCATCAACAAATTGAATTGATAGAAAAATACCGAGACTGGTTTCAACAACACCAGATCATTGCCACCATCAATGTCGACGACCATTCGCTGCAGGCGCTGGCAAACGGTGCGTTGGCCGATAAAATCCGCGCGATGAATTACCTGCATTTCGAAATCAACGAGAACGCCAGCAGACTGGTAAAAAACCGTGTCCATAACGATCCTTCTTTGAATAATTATTCATTTTGGCTCGACGATTTTGGTTCCGGCTATGCCGGGTTTTCCGCCTTGTATAACAGCCGTTTCCGCTTCGTAAAACTCGATCGACAACTGCTGTGGGACTTTATGAAAAAGCCCGGCGGTGAAGGGTTGATGCGCGCCTTGCTGCGTTTTTTTCACCTGAATCATTACCGGGTGATTATCGAAGGAGTTGAAACGCATGAACAAAAAAAATGGTTGGACGAAATGCCTTATTATGCACTGCAGGGGAAGTTGTGGCAGGAATCCAGCATCAAAGATTTAAATCAGCTGCTTGCTGCTGAATACTTTTAACTCATTATGGGTATCCCCAATATGTCTAAAAACAATGTCCTGGTGATTAGTGAGTGTAAGTACAGCTATGTCGGGCTTTCAATGCTGTTGAAAAAGCATTATGGCAAGTACGATATCAAGCTGTTTTCGGACTTTATGCACGGTGGTGCGAAGGCGGAGAAAATTATCAAGCATGATATTGCGCTGATTTTCACCTCGCAAAATCTGGAACAAAGCGTCAACGTGATCGAAAGCCTGGTGTCTGTGCATCAGCAACACATGAGCTCAACGCGTATTCTGGTGTTTTATGATGATGAACGGGTGGCCAAACTGTTGGCGATCCTGGGGATCTCGGTGGAACTGGTATCGGCACGTATGCCGCTTTATTTACTAGAAGAAAAAGTGGAAAACCTGTTGGCGAGTGAAGAGTCTGGGCAATTAAAGGTGCAGAAAACCCGCGAGCTCAGCCCAGCAGAAAGCGATGTGATCTTCAACCTGTTGCGCGGCGATAGTCTGCTGAACATTGCGGCCAAGCGAGGCACCCATCCGAAAACTATTTTTTCACAGAAATACAGTGCATTGAAGAAATTGCGTCTGCGAAATATGAGCACTATTTTCGTCACCAACGGCTGACTCAGGCGAGTATAGTAAAGGGGCGAGTTCATCGATTGAACGTCGCCCCTCGTCGATATACCACCATGCCCTCTCCCGATTATTTATACAAATCCGCAGTGCCGTAAACGTGGTTATTAACGGTAACCGAGGTAATGCGATAGGCACTTGCCCCCTGCCGTTGCGCATCGGCGGCGATCGCCTGTTCAAAGCTGCTCAACGTTGTCGTCTGGCTGGAAACCTCTCCGATTTTTTGCAGCCCTTGTGCAGCACTGCTTGTTACCGGCATGGCCGCCATGACACCGCTGCTGGCTGCTGCCAGCACCAAAGCCAAAATTACAGTTTTCATCATAAAATCCTCTCACTAGCTTGGTGATAACCGGCAGCAAAAGCCGCCGGAGGGATTATGCCTCTACTGACTCATTGCGTCTTTCTTCATGCCATCTTTAGCCATAGAGTCTTTCTTCATGCTGTCTTTGGCCATGTGATCCTTCTTCATGCCGTCTTTGGCCATAGAGTCCTTCTTCATGCAATCTTTATCCATGCACTCTTTTTTCATTCCCTGTTTTGCCATCCCATCGTGAGACATCTGGCTCATACCGTCCTTTTTCATCGCATCCTTGCCCATGCTATCGGCCGCATTGGCTCCGGTGATACCCAGCATCAGTGCGCTACACATCATCATGGCAAATAACTTTTTCATGGTATTTCCTTTTCTTGGTTAATCGGCACGCGTCGTGCCATGAAACTGCACCGGCGGCAATCAACTACCGCCAAACCAGTTGTAGCCTTGGTCTTCCCAGTAACCACCGGGAAAGTGGTTGGTGACTTCGATCACTTGAATATGTTTGGGATTCTTGTAACCCAGCTTGGTGGGCATCCGCAGTTTCATCGGATAGCCGTATTTACGCGGTAAAATCTGCCCGTCGTAGGTCAGCGCCATCAGCGTTTGCGGATGTAACGCCGTAGCCATATCGATGCTGGTGTAATAGTCATCGGCACATTTAAAGCCGATATAGCGGGCGTTAAGATCTGCGCCAATCGCCTTCAGGAAGGTGGCAAACGGCACCCCACCCCATTTGCCGATGGCGCTCCAGCCTTCGACACAGATGTGCCTGGTGATCTGGCTGATTTGCGTCATCTGGTGCAACTGTGCCAACGTCCAGGGTTGCTTGTGCAGTACCAGCCCCGCCACTTCCAGACGATAATCGTCACCGTTGATATCCGGAGCCTGATCCTCGCTATAGAAGGCATTGAACGGGAATGGCCGAGTGATCATCGATTCGGCATACTCTGGTGCCAGATGGTTGGCATTGAACAGCCAGCCCTGAACCCGATCGTTGAAGCGTGAGATGCGACTCAAGGCCTGCTCTACCTGAGCATTATCACTGAGATCGCAGCCAGTCAGCATCGCCATCCCCCCCAGGGTCAAGCCATTGCGCAGAAAACGGCGGCGCGACGACGATGCCAACTGGCGCGCTAACAGACGTTGCGCTTCTTTAACGATATCCTGGCCTTCGCTCAGGCTGAGAGGTTCTTTTTCCGTTTTCATCGGTGTCTCCTTAGCGTCCACGCAACATGGCCAGCAACGTACGTGGCACCAGGGCCACCATCACCAGATGGATCACCACGAAGCCAACCAGCGCCGTCATGGCAAAAAAGTGGATATAGCGCGCCGCGTCGTAGCCCCCAAGCAAGGTACGTAGCAGAGGAAACTGCACAGACTTCCACAACACCAGCCCAGAAAGCACCATCAGGATGCTGACCACGATAGCCACCAGATAAGCCACACGCTGCACCATGTTGTAGTGGCGCAGATCGGCGTGTGACAACTTGCCGCACAGTGCGGCCCAGAGATCGGCCACAAACTGCTTGGGGCTGAGCGGCCAGAATTGGCGTTTAAAGCGGCCACTGAACAGGTTGATCAGCAGATAGCACAGGCCGTTGATGCCAAACAGCCACATACCGGCAAAATGCCATTGCAGCGCGCCCCCCAGCCAACCGCCTAGCGTCAGCTCGTTGATAAAACTAAAGTTAAACAACGGGGAAGCGTTATAAATGCGCCAACCGCTGGTGACCATAATCAGCATGGCAAGTGCGTTCAGCCAATGTGTCAGCCTTAGCCACAGCGGGTGGATAAGGGTCTGTTTCGCCGTGATCATCGCTTCTCTCCTGCCCCGTATCGGTTGAATGTCTGCAGTATTCAACGGATTTGTTCCCCAAGACCTCACGCAAAGTTAAATAAAATGTGATCACTTCCAAGGTGGGGGTTGTGTAGACTTCAGGTAGGCCAGTTAACCGCGGTAGAGAAAATGGAAAAGGCAAAACGAATTTTGATCGTCGAAGACGACGGACATATCGCCGAACTGTTGCAACTGCATCTGAGCGATGAAGGCTATGACATCAGCCATGCGGCCGATGGCAATCAGGGTATGGCAATGCTGGAACAAGGGGGTTGGGACGCGCTGATCCTCGATCTGATGCTGCCGGGTATCGATGGCCTGGAAATCTGCCGCCGCGCTCGCAATATGACACGCTATACCCCCATCATTATCACCAGCGCCCGCTCTAGTGAAGTCCACCGGGTACTGGGGTTGGAACTGGGTGCAGACGACTATTTGGCTAAACCCTTTTCCATGCTGGAGCTGGTCGCCCGCGTAAAAGCCCTGTTCCGCCGCCAAGAGGCGATGACCCGTAATCTCCGGATGGAAGCGGGAACGTTAAGCGTGAACGGGCTGGTGATCGATCCCATCGCCCGCGAAGTGTTTCTGAACCAGCAAACGGTAGAACTAACACCGCGCGAGTTCGACCTGCTGTATTTTTTCGCCCGTCATCCCGGCAAAGTGTTTTCCCGCCTCAGCCTGCTCAATCAGGTCTGGGGCTATCAACATGAAGGGTATGAACACACGGTGAACACCCATATTAACCGGCTACGGATCAAGATTGAGCGCAACCCGGCAGAACCCGAACACATCCTGACCGTGTGGGGCATGGGCTATAAATTCGCGGCTTCGCCGCAAGGGTAAAAGATGAAAAATCTCACGCTGACACAACGCCTGACTCTGGTTTTCGCCCTGCTGCTGCTCATCTGTTGTTCGATCTCCGGTTGGTTACAGGTGCGCAGCAGCACGCAATATAGCCAGGCGGTGATCCAACAGCTGTCCACCAATCTGGCGCAACATATCGCCACCAGCAACCCCCTGTTGAGTTCGCAGGGCTGGAACGATCGGTCGGTGCATACCCTGTTCGATAAACTGATGGCGGTTAATCCGAGCGTTGAGGTTTATCTGCTGGATAAACAAGGCAATATCGTCGGTAACGCGGCGCCTGCCGGGCACATGAAACGCCAAAAGGTCGATCTGTTACCGATACAGACATTGTTGAACGGGGCCGAAATGCCCCTCTATGGTGACGACCCGCGCAATCTTGATAACCAAAAAGTCTTCAGCGCCGCGCCGCTGCGGGTAAATGGCGAGATTGAAGGCTATCTCTACGTAGTGCTGCTGGGGGAAGATTATGATGCGCTGGCCAATAGCGCCCAGATCAACTCTGCCATTTATACCGCGCTGTGGTCGATGGGGCTGGTGGCGCTGTTCGGCCTGCTGGCTGGGGGCTTTGCCTTCCACTGGGTGACACGCCCGATCCGCCGTCTGACCCAGCAGGTTAGTGCGCTGGATGGCGACGGCATCTCAGCACTGCAAACCTATGCCAATGCCCCTGCGGAGGGTCATAGCCGTGATGAGGTCAGCCAGTTGCAGCAGGCATTCCGCCGTATGGCACAGCGCATTACCGAGCAGTGGCAAGCCCTGTCACAACAGGACCAACAACGGCGCGAGTTTATCGCCAATATCTCTCACGATCTGCGTACTCCATTGACCTCGCTGCATGGTTATCTGGAAACGCTGTCGGTGAAATCCGCCAGCCTGACCCCCACCGACCGTCAACGCTATCTGGAGATCGCCCTGGCGCAGAGCCGCAAAGTCGGGCGGTTGGCGCAAGAGCTATTTGAGCTGGCCAGGCTGGAATACGGCGTGGTGAAACCTCAGAAAGAACCTTTCTCTCTCAGTGAGTTGGTGCAGGACGTATTCCAGAAGTTCGAATTGGCCGCCGAGGCTCGCCAGCAGCGCCTGCTTGCCGATATTCAGCCGGGCATTCCCCAGGTGTTTGCCGATCTGAGCATGATGGAACGGGTGCTGACTAATCTGCTGGATAACGCGATCCGCCATACGCCAAGCGGTGGAGAGATCGAAGTGCGCCTGTGGCCGCAGGGTAATAAGGTGATGGTTCAGGTCAATGACAGCGGACCTGGCATTCCCTTGGAACTGCGCCCAGATCTGTTTATCCGCCCGTCAATTCTCAACCATGCCCGCCGCCATGCGGGGGGTTTGGGGCTGATGATTGTCAAACGCATTCTGCAGTTACACGACAGTGACATTACGCTAGTGGATCAGCCGCATGCTGGAGCCTGCTTTCGTTTCTCCGTGTCGGTACTTTAGCTAAAGTACCGACGGCCTGTCCCCAGGGAAGGGGGCTTACGGCATGTCGGCGTCCTGTACCTCTTCGGCACAGCGATTTAATTAAGCAACTCATAATAGGATAAGGCCCCTAATGTCGGCACTTTAACGACTTCATTGGCTGGCTCACCAAACTCCCTCTCCTGGCCTATCTCATCATTGACCACGTTGACCTGATAGGGAATGAGATTGGGGATAATGGCATAACCGCGGCTGTCGGTAACCACATCAACCTGCTCAGGGATCGTCGCATTGGGATGCTTTTTGCTATAAACCAGTGCGTTAGTGTCACCTAACGTTGGCCCTAAGGTAATCCCCGCCTGGTGGGCAACCAATGAACCTGAGCTGTTCGCCGAGTAAAGCGCATAGTTTGTTCCAGACTGGTATCTGATCGCAGATTCACCGGCGGCGTAGCGGTAATTGGCACTCGCCTGATAACTTGCCTTGCTCTGTTTGCCCTTACGGCTAATCACCCGGTAGTTAAGGTTGTTATTTAAATGCCTACCGCTAACGCCAAGCTCAGTTTGATAGTGATCATAGGGGTTATAGCTGTATCCCAGATTCAGGCTGGTGTTATCAATCCCCATTCTCTTTAAGGGTACCCTGAAGGTAAAACCAAACAGCATTTCATTTTTTTGCGTAGGGTATTGATAGTATGACAGGTCAAGATCATAGGATACGTTGACGGTGTTTTGCATAAACCTCAGCGAGTAGAACGTCCGCTTGCCTTGATCTTCTTTGTATTTTTCCTGGTTAATATTGAATGACAAGCTCTGTGAAGTACCAATCAACGCACTTATCGAAAAATCAAAACCATATTCTTTTTTATAGTAATCACAGCAATAATAATCTGTTTTAGCATTATAGGCATAACTATTGAAATCATTAAAGTGAGGCTGTAGATAATACTCGCCATTTAACCTGATGCTGGCATTCGCCTTGTTGAAATTAGCCACATACTGTAAACGCAACCTCTCACCGTTTACCTTGCCCTGCTCTGCCGATGTTATACTGCTGTACTGGTGATTAAAGGTGACATCACCGAATTGATTGAGTCTTTGACCAATACCTAATGAGTGGCTGTAGTAATTGGGTGATATCAGCGCTCCGCCAAATAAAGAGCTTTGTGCAGTGAGACCATATCCAGCGCCTCCCTGAAAGAAAATGGGATTAGACTCTTCCATTCTCTCACGACTCATAAACTTGCCGAATGAGACATCATATTTCCACATGTTCTTATCCAGGATATTGTCCAGTCGACTCCAGGGTACATCATAATAAGCGATGCTACCGTCGCTTTCTCTCACCGTCATGGTAATAGAACCCGATTTGTCAAACAGTTTGATATTTCTCAGCACAAAATCCCCAGTTTGAACCATCGTGCGGTAAACCGGTTTGCCGTTCTGCCGGACCTCAACTTCAGCATCACTGGTGGCCACACCATATACCCAAGGCAACACTGGCCCCTGTGACGAAGGAAACATATTATCGTCAGATGACAATTTTATCCCACGATTGGGGAAGGGATCCAGATAGAAAGTATTATTGTAGCCCTCACCAAAATACAGACGAGAGTTTATCGCGGGGATGTCTCTTTCAGCGTAAAGATCGGAAAACCTTATCCGTTTCTGTGGCATACCCTCATTATCATGAAATTGCCGTGATCTTAATCGCCAATGTTGGTAGTTGATGCCAGACTCTAACTCAACGACTAAGTTATCTTTTCTTTTTCTTCTGATATAACGTTCTCCCTGATATTTTTTATAGTTAACATCATAGTTTATCAGGATAGCTGGAATACCCTCATCTCTATACTCGATAGCCAGGCGAGGATCGGCCTTGACCTCCGTTGACTCTAAGAATGTAAAAAAAAGAAAATTCACCTTATCAATTAAGGTAACGGTAATATTTAATGGATAAAGATCTTTAACTTTGATACAGCCGGTTTGTGGTACCTCACTCATGTTTTCTGGTGAGAGGATTTCCCATTCTATAAGCTTTTTTCTATCAAAACACGGAAAACCGTCCTCCGCCATGTCCAATTCAATATGACCGATATCCCGATCCCCTTGGGAGATATAAAAATACTCACCTGCATGGGCAAAACAGGCTGCCATGAATAGAATAGGAAAAGCGAATAAACTTTTATTCATATTGTTCGGGTGGGAATAATAGAATTTATAAAAATGCACCGGCAGTCATCATTAAACATGCCGGTACATTATTATTGAATTAAAACAGTTTACTTACCTTCGACGGAAGGCAGGATCGCATCCAATTTATCCAACTCACTCATCATGGCACGATAAACATAGAGTTTAGACTGAGCATGGCGCCCATCTAATTTGTTTGTTGCGCCAAGATCACGCAGCTTTTTGAGCAATTTCTGAGTATTTGGTTTGTTGGCATCTGCCTTGGGAATGGCGCTATATTCTGCAAAGAGATCCTGCCACTCTGCTTCCCAAGCCTCTTGCTGGTTGTACCCTGGCGTGATTGCAGTTCTGGTTTTAGCGGCAACGGAACCACAATACTTATGTGCACCACCGCGTGTGCCGTAAATAACCCAGAGAGGCGATTTTTCCCGAGGATCATTGCCATATGACTGGATATCACTGACGCACTTGGTAACTTCATTACGCATATTTTGCTCTTGGCTGCTGATACCAGCAAAAGCATTCGCTGAGAACACCAGAGTACCGAGCATCAAAAGCCCAATTTTGCTTTTATTCATCTATATAGATCCTTCTAGAATAATTAATTAAAAACATGAATACGCCGTTCTTAAAGGCAGAAGGACCTTAATTTATAGCATTTATTAAGACAATAAAATTCAGCTAAAATTTTTTACTTTCGGATCTTTCATGAGAAATTCTTTAATATAACCAGTAAATTCTCAACTTAACACCGGAAATGATAATATTATCACGCTATTAATAACACCAGGCTGGTCGTTTTATAGTCACTTGTAATGTAAAACAGCGAACGATTCGCTTACCAGTGTTATATATATCATTAATATAAATCCTGGAATGAAGAATAAAACCAGAATAAAAGTGATTTGCACTGATTTAAGCCAGGTAGATTGACAGTGGAATTGTTTGAACTAACGCAACTGGCATTACCTGAGAAAGAGCCCTTCTCTCTCAGTGAGGTGGAGCAGGATGTATGCCCGAAATGGCAGTTTCATCCCAGTAGCGGGTTCTGAACGCCAACAGCAGCTGCATAAAGCCAACCTGATTCAGCCCCAACTTGCGCATAATATTCAGCTTATGGGTGCAGACGGTCTTATAGCTGCGCCCGATAACCTGAGCGGCATGCTGTGCATTGGCTCCGGCAACCATCAATCCCAGGATACGCCATTCACAACCTGATAATGGCCGCAGTTCCTGCAACAACAGTTGCCGCATCGCTGGGCTACGATAACTGGCGGTGGGATGAGCCGCCGAAATGGCTGCCAGTAAATAATTCACACTATCGCGCTTGGCCACTAATGAGAGGTGTTTTTGCGTTGCAAGCAGCGACAAAATATCCGGGTTGATGATATCGGTGAAAACCACCAAAGACGCCTTTGGCCAAAGCGTACCGAAGGTCAACACGAATCGCACTACCTGATAAATTTCTTCGGTATGATGGTAGAGCTCCATAATAACCGTTTGCTGTTCATTATCATTGAGTGATGAGACAATATCTTTCAGTCGACTTAGATGGCTGATTTTTTTATTTTTCGGGTCAATCAACGCCTGCAGGCCGATCTTTACCAAAGGATGGGGCTCAAAGAGAATAGACGTCTCGTTATAGAAGGCATACATAATTAATTATCCAATTGAAAATATTTTATTTTTTAGTTTATAAAAACCACCTGAAACCCGCGTTCCTTGCCGAATGGTCAATAAAATCCAATCTGGCTAATTAAATACAACTTTTATCCACGTTGATAAACTTATCGTTATAAATAATAAATTTCTGACCTTGCAGTTTGATACCCGGATGCGACAGCGTATCCCCTGGGCGTAAATACTCGGTGATCCCCTCTTCATCAGTGCTATCACAACCGGGTTTCAGCAGAAACTTAAAAAAGGTATTACCGGTGTTTTTGAGCGTACCGCGCTGCTTGTCAAGCTGGTAGTCAAACAGGGTGACACGCGGTCTGACCACCAGAATGGTATCCATTACCACGATCGGCTCCAGATTGGCACCGGCTTTGTTGCTCTGCCCGGTGGTCAGCAGGTTAGTCGGTACCTCGCGAAATGAGACACGATAATAACGCTCTTTATTATCCTTCGGCCCATGGTAGTAGAACTTGTAATATTCCCCCTGCCCTGCCCGCAGCGTCAGTTGCTTGGGGGCAAACAGCAATTCACCCTCTGCTGGTCGGGTTCGCACCTCTTGCTCCCCTGGCCGATCGATGGCACGAATGGAAACCTGATAAAACCGGGCGCTGGCGTTATTGTTCAACACCCGTTTGGCGACAAAGGACTGATCCTGATCCATCGCAAACGTCATGGTGCCCACGTTGATCGCCCCGGCGGTAAAGGGCAGGAAGATTAGCCATAGCAGCAGAGTTTTCACATCATCCCCTTAATTGATATTGCGCCAGGTTGCCTCAACGTGGATTTCACCGGCGGCATGCACATCACCATACCAGGCGTTACCTTCCACCGTTTTCAGCGAGATCGGTGCGTTCATCGGGATCCTGAACTTGACCTTGGTCTTGTTCATCACCCCCACGTCACCGGAAATATCGTTCCATGGTGTGCTGCTCCACAGGGCGTTGGTCATATCGTGCCACTGGCTGTCACAACCGGCATCAAACACCTGCTCCGTCCCCGTGCTGGTAGTAATACTAAGCTGGGCCGGGAATGGAACCTTCGTGGTATTGTCTGGCGAGGAGAAAATACAGTAGTTGATCCCTCCCAGTGACTGCGTTGGGCCGGTCGCCATAACCCTGACCTGATCGGCATTGGTCTTAGCGCTAGTGGTCACAATATAACCAAATTCCAACGGTGGCTCTGAAGGGCCAACATAGCCTTCCCGGTGCGGGCTGTTATCGAAATCCTCGGAAATAATGCTGATACTGAAATCACGAGGCTTGATGATCAGTTGGTTAGAAGTCGAGAACTCATACCAACCCGATTCCGGCGAGGTGGTGTTCTGGAAACGGAAGTTAATCAGATCGTGCGTACCGCCGTCGGTGATCCCCAGCTTGACCATCTGTTTGAAGAAGTTACTGGCAAAAAACACGTAAACGGCATTGCTGCTCTTCAACTCGTTAAACGTATAGTAGCTGCCGGTACCCGAGGTATTTTTCCAACTGTTGCCATTCAAACTGAATTGCAGATCGGCCGCATTAACCGCCGATGACAGTGCGGCATGGTTGATCGACGGAAAAATATGGATCGAGGTGTTACTGACGCTGCCATCCGTTTGCAGATCGTAGCTGACCATCTTGCACATGATACCGCTGCGGGCACCGACGGTTTGGTTGCGACAGTCCGCATTACCTTCACCGATGATCGGTATCCCATCGCTGTTGACGAACACTTCCGATACCGCATTGGTATTGATGAAGCGCAGGTGTGCTGCTTTGCTATGGGTGACGTTACGTCGATACCAGGTGCCTGAGCTTTGATCCTTGCAACGTTCGCCGTTGCTGGCATTGTAGACAACGTTGGTCTGACAACCGTTGATCTGCATGCTGAACGAAGTGCCCGCTCCCATCTGTTTCAGGTACTGATAAAAACTCGGTGACATCATGCCGTGCATCCATTTTGCCCCACCAGAGGTGACGACAGCACCGTAAAACCCTTTCTCATCGGTGGTTTCTGGCAAGATCAGGCTGGTATCCATGTCACAGCCGGCATACCAGTTGATGCAGCGCAGGCCAAGGAACGGGTTTTTAATTGGCGCATTTTCCAGCCACATATCAAAGCGGTTGTTAGCCGTCAGCCCATAATTATAGCCATTATCGACGTAACCCAGGCTCTGCTGGTAAATGGTGCCGGAACCCCCATATTTCAGGCCGGTCCATTTATTGGCACCGGTCAGCCGCGGATCGAGTCCCCCTGCCGGGGTCACAAAGAAGTTATCGTCCGCATTGTTCTCAACAAAGACAAACTTCATCGTGGCGGCATCTCCCAGATTGGTCGGGTTCACCGCCTGCGCCGGGGCGATGCTCAGCAGGCCACCGATCAACAGCGCCAAACGTATGCTATTAGCCTTCATTGCTCATATCTCCTGGTTGGCCCACTTTGGCGTAGGACTTCAAGCCGCGGCAAACCACGTCGCCGACCCAGACCGCACCCTGTGCCTTGCTCAGATCCAGCGCCACCTCACAGCTTTGATTGTGGCGGTAGGTAAAATCGATTACCGGGAATTTCTTATCCACATCCATCACGAACTCCCCTTTTTCATCCGTACGGGTACGCCCGATATGGTTGTTGATATTGGCGTTGGCCAGCAGCGTGCCATCCTCGGCCTTGATACGGCCAAATACCGTGACCATCTGTTTGATTTGCGGTTCGATGACCGCCACGTTGCCCGGGTACAGCGTCAGGCTGTTCTTACGATTGGTGACGATATCGAAGCTTTCCGCCGAGTTTTTGTTGTTCATCAACTCCACCACATACTGACCGTAAGGGGACAGTGGCAGGTAGTTCTTGTCGCCGGTCAGCTTGACGACGCGGCCATCTACGCGCGCAGTCAGCATGCCTTCATTTTCCAGGCCGGTATTGATAATGATCCCTGAGTTACCTTCATTGCGCCCACTTGCCGCGATATGACGCCCCTGCCAACCAACGCTACCGTTAGCGGTCAGGCTGGTATTCACGTAGCCGTCTGCGGAGCTGCTAACGTTGACGGTGCCGGTAGAATACTTGGTGTCAAAACGGGCGTAGGCACCGCCGTTAAAGCTGTTATCCCCGTTGGTATCCCCGGAGATGGCGCGCGACAGATTGGCCCCCACGGTACGGATCGGCCCATCGGCAATCTCTTTACGCGCCGCAATATTGGCCGTGGTGTAGCCGTTCTGGTTAGAAACCCCGGCGCTGAACCAGTTGCCCAGTGGCAAGGAGAAATCGAGCGCAATGTACTTGCCGGTATTACCGCCGGAATGGCCATTATTGTATCGCTGTACCCCCGCACGTATGCCCAGCGTGCCGTAACGGCCGGTGAACAGATTCTGGTAGTAATCCACGTTGTAATAATGGCTGCTATTTTTCTTGTCGTCGTTATAACTGACGCTGAGCGTGCCGAGGTGAGGCACAATCGCCCCCAAGTTCAGCGAGCCGCCGATCGCCCGGTTATGGGCATCGTTTTGGCGCAGTTTGTTGCCGATCACCGTTTTTTCTTCGTTGGCCCACAGCGTACTGAAACCACCGGGCAGCGTGGCGCTCACGGTGTTGATCAGCGTCCAGGATCGGTCCGTGGCTACCATGCTCTGCGTGCTAACCTGCACCGCATCGATGATCGGTATGCTTAAACGGCCTTCCGCCACCGAAGTACTGTCCAGGGAATAGCCGGACAGCGCCCAGTTAAAGCGAGACAGGTTGCCAGAGGCTGAAGCCCCCAGCAGGTAGCTATCTTTAGCCTCAGCGAAGCGATCGTTGTCGCCATGCCACTCATCCATACGCACCATACCGCCCCAATACTGCCAGAACATCGGCGCACCCGCGGCGTGCAGCGGACTATAGAGTTTGTTAACCCGCTGCATACGGCGGCTGATCACCTGACCATTGACGATCACCTCAACCTGCACATCGTAAATACCGAAAGGCAGCGTGCCGGTATCCACTTCGTGGTTACCCATGGAGAAATTCTGTACGCTGAGCAGGCGGCCATCACGCGACAGGTGAACCTCCCCCGCCGAGGGGAAGAAAGCGACAATCGGCGTTAACGACTGGGTATTATCAAACACCGTCGAATTGGCACGGCTGCCATAGGACATGCCGTAGATTTTGCTCGAATTGATGGTGGTCACTGGGCCCAGCGATTGCAGGTTCCAACTGTCGAGCATGCCTGCGGCAAAGCGTCGGCCAGCGAAGTCACGCTCATACATCACCTTATACAGCGTCGAATCCTGGTTGCTGCTGCCAATCCCATAGACAGAACCGTTCACTTCCACATGATGCTCACGCAGAGAGGTGACGTTATTCAGCGATAAATAGCTGGAGGTAAAACCTTCACTGGCTTTGGTGCGATTGTCGTAAATGCCCAGGTTATAGGCTAGCGTGCTGCTTATCTCATCAACACTCGACGCACCAATATCGCTGGCGCGCTCACGCAATACCGTCCCCAGGGCCGATTGCTTCACCACCAATTGCAGGTTCAACTGGCGGAAATCCAACGCCAGCCAAGCATCATCCGACAGCGTGATGCGTTGCTTATCGTCAAAGTTGGCATCATTGAGCGCATTGAGCTGCTTGGTGATCGCGGCGGTCAACTGTGCGCCACCCTCGTTATCTTCCAGGGTAATTTCGCTGATTTTCAGATGGTTATCATCAAGCACCAGCAATGCGCGCCCAATGCGTTGATCGTCTTTCAGGGTGCTGTTTTGTTCAAAATGCAGCAATAACGGGATGCTCATCCCCTCGCGCAATGCCATGCTGAAAGTCTGGGGGATCAACACGCCATCAATTTGGGTTAACCCGGCGGCAAGAGCCGACTGCCCAGGGATCATCACGGCCGGGATAACGCTCATCCCCACCGCTACTGATATCTTGAGTAATGCACTATCCAGTGCTAGTTTCACGTCTAACTCCTTGAACTATTATGCATCCCTTTACTGCAACATCCCGTGGCAGCCCAACTCAGTGTTATTTGACTTGAATAAATTGCTCTCCATACCAAAGCGCAACGTGGCTTTTCTTATCATTGATATCCACTTTGGACAGGCCACGATCTTTACCTGGCATGACAAAATAGTTTTCCTTGCAGTTGCTGCCTTCTTTCTTATTCTTGCAGGGGCCGTAGGCCACCATTTTGAAGGTGGCATTGCCGGTATTGGTGATTTTGTTATTGGCAAACTGATGATTAAAATTAACCTGACGTGGCGTAACCACTAAAATGGTGCCAATACGCGCCGAGGTGGTGGCCACGCCATTGCGTTTGGCGGTATTCTGCCCCGCATCGGTTAATGCCTGATCAAACCAGACAATCCGGTAATAGCGTTCTTGATTATCTTCTGGCCCCTTATAATAAAAACGGATCACGTCCCTGGCGTTGGCTGGCATCATCAGGCTGGCGGGTGACAACAGCATTTCGTCTTTCGTCGCCATCGGGATCACGGTGCCCGATTCCGTCGGGTCGGAAATCCTTTCTATTTTTATATTCACCAGGCGGCCGCTATCCGTCGTATTTTTAATTTCTTTACTTAGCGTCGCGCTATTACTGGGCATAAAGGAACTGATCGCACCAACATCCAGCGCCAAAGCGCTGTGGCACAGAGACAGCAACAGGGGAATAGAAAAATAGAAACGATTCATAGCGGTATTCCAAACTCTTTAGCTGACAAAAACAGGGGGTTTCCCCCCTGTTAGGACGCATTACTCTGGGGAAAAGATTATGCGGTAGTCCAGGTAGCGTTGAACTCTACGCTCACGTCACCACTCCAGATACCTTCAGGCAGGGTGCTGAAATCCGTCACCGCAGTTGTGCCATCAGCAGTTGCGCCGATAATGGTGAAAGTGAACTGGTCTTGCGCGCTGGTACGAACGGCTTTGTCGTAAGCTGCAGACAGTGCGCTCAGGTTACCACCCAGAACACCGGCCTTAACGTCGATCATGGTAGTTTGAGCGGTTTTGCCTACGTTAGCGCCGTTGTAGTCAACGCCGACTTCCAGGGTAGAACCCGAGGTGTCAAGCTGAGTCAGAGTATTGGATACCAACTTGGAGGTCAGTTTAAAATCGGTGGCGGTTCCTTCGCCCTCGATAGTCACGTCGAACAGACCTTTCTGGCTGTTGAAGCCTTTGATGCCTTCAGCATATTGGAAAGACAGGCTGCCGATTGGCGTCACAACCAACTTGCTGGTGGTATCTTTCTTGGCAGTGGCTGACCAGGTAGCCAAGGCTTGTGCGGTAACGTCTGCTGCCTGAGCGGTGCCCACTACTGCGAATGCTGAAACGATTGCCAGAGCAAGTGTGATCTTTTTCATGGTAAAACTCCCTAAGTTATAGATTTCTATTGTCCGTTAAATGTACCGATCTTTGTCATCTCCACTCACTCCGGTATTGCCAGTTGCTAGCGGGATAACGCCAAGTATTGATATGCAACGTGAGTATGCCTCTCGTCCTACTTGGCGAGAAAAATCTTAACCCAAATAAATCTTAAGATAATCATTAACTAGTAAATGTGAAATGTTTAGATTTAAATCCTGCATTTAATCTTTTTAACACTCAATTAAGGATAGAAATCCCACCCACGCTAGGCGAGTAGCAGAATTATCCTAGATTAATTCGATCAAACATTAATCACGTTATAACTACCGTTATTCGGCGTCCATTCTGGTGAAAAATCAGCCTGTACAGTTATTGCCTGTCAGTTAAGGCAACCCATTTCCTCTCACCCCACCCCTCTCCCAAAGGGCGAGGGAGCTAGTACGGTGCCGTGTTCAAGTGCAGAGAAAAGCTGCGACAGGGTTGATGCAGAGGAGGTGTACCGTAATAAAATTGTGGCACGCTCGGTCCCTTCTCCTTTTGGGCGAGAGAGCTGGTACGGTGCCACGTTCAAGGTGCAGAGGTGAGCGGAAAGAGGGTTATTGCAGAGACGGTGTGCCGTAATAAAATGGTGGCACGCTCGGTCCCCCTCTCCTTTTGTACGAGGGTGGCGGTACTACAGGTGCAGAAGTGAGCAGAGAGAGGGTTGAGACAGTGTGCCGTAATAAAGTTGTGGCACGTTCGGTCCCCTCTCCCTTTGGGAGAGGGCTAGGGTGAGGGGCATTACTGTTTCGGGATAGTGAGCCAGCGGAATAATAAGGGGGATAAATCACTGTAACGATCGTACTTGAGGGGAGATAACGTTAGTAAAGTGGTTAAATCTCAGGCCACGATGTTCTGGCTGTCGGTCGTTCACCCCGCCAGCCAATCAGCATCATTCAATTACAGGGAGGATTCGCTTTCCAGACCAGAGCAAAGTTCAATCTTATGCTCTCGCAAAATCTTGCAGCGGAGAAAAAATAGCCGTGAGATGCCAGAAATATACGACTTCACCTGATTTCCACGTATCAGCAACAGGTATTCATCCGGCTGGCATTGGATTTTTTGCCTTGCCACCTGCGCCAGCACATCATCGCTGAATGCCGGATCTGCCCGAACCGTGGAGTACGACATAAATACCGCGCAGTTACCCGATTTACCCAGATAGCTCTCTTGCCGGATACTTGGATTGAAAATATAGAACGCTATGCCTGCCAACACCACACACACGAAGCCCAGCATCCCCCAACCATAGCGCAAGGAAGCACGGGAGAACACCTTACCTACCACCACGGGTATGGTTTTAGCGACTGATACCGGCGGTTCGGCACCAAGGATCGGCGTATCCTTATCATCTTCACAAGACACAATCTGGATTTCGCTGTGCAGCATAAAACCCACCTTGGGAACCGTGACGATCACCTCCTCATCAATTCCCAGCGCCTTGATCACTCTACGTAACTTGCTCACGCACTGGTTAAGATTATTGTTACTGGAAATCATCCCATAATCATCCCACACCTTTTTGAAGATCACTTCACGGCTCACAGCATCGCCCTGGTGGACAATAAGTAACTGCAGCAAGCGCTTGGATGGGTTGGAGATGGTGACAGTATCGTCAAACAGATCGCTCAAACTCAGCGTTCCGCTATCGACATCGAAGATAATACGGTCATTAAGCTTATATTTCATTATATTCACGACTTTCACTATAAAAACAGACAGCCCAGGCATTAATCGTTAATAAAATCATTTAATTGAAATTAAAAAAAAGCCTTCGTGAACGTTTTTATCGCTAGTAAATAGACCGCGGGTAATTGTCATTAACTGTGGCATTTTTCCTTCTCCCTGGAATAAGAATTTTCTCATGACCAAAACAAAGATTATCGAAACACGCTGATTATTGATATATTGATTCGTTAAATTTCATAAGGATAGATTTTTATGTTGCCATAAATATATTTTTAGCGAAAAAATTCACCAAAACACCTTGCAGAGCCTGTTTTAATGTAAAAATATCGCAGATTTAACCATCACTAAGATCTTACAGGACTGGGAAAGTCGATGTTTTCGGCTAGCGTTGATAACCTTTATCATTTAAATCAATGGTTTTAACCTGTCACTCTGCCAGATAACCGCCTTGACATGACACTGACTTTACATAGCGATATAACCTGGTATTAACCATACTCATTAGGGTGTATATCAGCACCGCATTAAGGTGAATCCATAAAAATAACTCATTAACTTTTTATAGGTAAATATTATGTAGTAGCGGGCTGACGGTGCCACCGGCTGGCACCTGGACGTGATGGAATTATTGCGGCTCAATGCCTGGATTATCTGCTGTGGAGTCTGTAGCCACGATCTTGGGGCAGCGATAACCACCCCGGTGTTTATCAGATTGGCGGGATTGAAAGTCACTGCATCGCAGTAAGCAACGTAATATTTGCCTGCGTAATCGCCTCACGCGCCGCTTCCGGCAGGTGATCGTCAGTGATGATCACCTCAAAGACCGAAATCGGCAGCGCCAGATAGGTGGCCACTTTGCCATATTTGGACGTATCACTTAGCAAAATGCGACGGCGGCTGGCCTCAACGATGGCGTTTTTCACCACCACCTTATCCTCGTTCGGGGTAGACAAACCACGCATACTCCATGAAGAAGCAGAGATAAACGCCAGATCGATAAACAGATTACGTAAAGCCTGAGCCGCAGCGGCCCCGACGCAGGAACGGTTTTCCCGGCATACCGTACCGCCGGTGTGGATCAGCTTGCACTGGCTATGTTCCAGCAGATAGGCGGCAATAACAAAATCGTTGGTCACCACGGTGATATCGTCACGATCGCCGAGCTGACGAGCCAGGGCCAACGTGGTGGTGCCTGCATCCAGGTAGATGCAGCTGTTGGCCGGGATCTGCCGCGCGGCCAGTTGCCCAATGGCAGCTTTCTGCTGGCTGAACATCCCTTCCTTATCCTGATGCGAAGGCTCAATCGCCACTCGTTCGGCCGACTGCACACCGCCAGAAACGGGCAGTACGCTGCCCTGCTCTTCCAGTTTTTGCAGATCGCGCCGGATGGTCATGTGTGAGACCCCGAGCCTTTCGGTCAGTTCAGCTATGCTGACTGCGCCGCGCTCGGACACCAGCGCCAAAATTTGTTGGTGGCGTTCAACAGGTATCACGGTTCCCCCTCTGTGACTACGATGATAATAATTGTGATTTTACGTCAATTTTCGTGCGACGGTAGTAAAGCTTTTCAGGCTGTGAAGTCAGTCATAAACATAAAAAACATTTAAAAGCATTATGTTAGCAAGCGTAACCGTTTTTTCGACCGTCTGTTGCATTGTTAATAATTGTGAAGGTGATCACCGATATCCGCGTCAATAACGCTTACATTTAACACATCAAAACAAATAATCACTAAAATTAACAGAGGTGCATCATGGCACAACCAGGAAACTACGCAGTTTGTATCGTCGGTTTAGGTTCAATGGGCATGGGCGCGGCAACGTCCTGCATCAATGCCGGGCTGACTACCTATGGCGTCGATCTCAACCCTCAGGCACTGGCGGCGCTAAAGCAAGCCGGTGCCAAACAGGCCGCCACCAGCGCAGCAGACTTTGCAAACGAACTGGATGCGGTGCTGCTGTTGGTGGTTAATGCCAACCAGGTAAAACAGATCCTGTTCGGGGATAACGGCCTGGCGGCACAGTTGAAACCCAATACGCCGGTGATGGTGTCATCCACCATTGCTGCTGCGGATGCCAAGGAGATCGAACAGAAACTGTTGGCGTATAACCTGCCGATGCTGGATGCCCCGGTTTCCGGCGGTGCAGCCAAGGCCGCGGCTGGCCAAATGACCGTGATGGCCTCGGGCAGTGAGAGCACCTTTGCCCAGTTGCAACCGGTGCTGGATGCCGTCGCCGGGAAAGTGTACCGCATTGGCGACGAGATCGGCCTGGGGGCAACGGTCAAGATCATCCATCAATTGTTGGCAGGCGTACACATTGCCGCCGGTGCTGAGGCGATGGCGCTGGCCGCACGCGCCGGTATCCCGCTGGACGTGATGTACGATGTGGTCACCAACGCCGCAGGCAACTCCTGGATGTTTGAGAACCGTATGCGCCACGTGGTCGATGGCGACTACTCACCAAAATCTGCGGTAGATATCTTCGTCAAGGATCTTGGGCTGGTGGCCGATACCGCCAAAGCGCTGCACTTCCCGCTGCCATTGGCCTCCACGGCGTTCAACATGTTCACCTCCGCCAGCAACGCAGGTTTCGGCAAGGAAGATGACAGCGCGGTGATCAAGATCTTCGCCGGGATCGAACTGCCAAAGAATAAGGAGAACTCATAATGTTACTCGGAGTGATTGCAGACGACTTTACCGGTGCCACCGATATCGCCAGCTTCCTGGTGGAAAACGGTTTACCTACGGTCCAGCTCAATGGCGTACCGCAGGATGATACCCCTGTCGACTCGCAGGCGGTGGTGATCAGCCTGAAATCGCGCTCCTGCCCGGTCGACCAGGCGGTCGAGCAGTCGTTGCAGGCTTTAGCCTGGTTACAGCGCCAGGGTTGCCGCCAGTTCTACTTTAAGTACTGTTCCACCTTCGACAGCACAGCCCAAGGCAATATCGGGCCGGTTACCGACGCCTTGCTCGATGCGCTTGGCGAACAGCAAACGGTGATTTCCCCTGCACTACCGGTAAATGGCCGCACGGTATATCAAGGCTATCTGTTCGTGATGGACCAGTTGCTGTCGGAATCCGGTATGCGCAACCATCCGGTGACGCCAATGACCGACAGTAATCTGATGCGGCTAATGGAGGCCCAGGCCAGCGGGCGTTGCGGGCTGGTCAACGCGGCAGAGATGGATCGTGGAACCGGTGCAGTGCAGGAAAAACTGCAACAGCTGGCACAGCTTGGCGTGCGCTACGTGGTATTGGATACCCTGAACGAACAGCATCTGCTGACACAGGGCGAAGCGCTGAAAACCATGAAGTTGGTCACCGGAGGTTCAGGGCTGGCGATCGGCATTGCCCGCCAATGGGCGCAGCCGGGCCAGGAAAAAGCCCAATCTGCCGGAGCGCCACAGGGGAAGAAAGCCGTGGTCCTTTCCGGCTCCTGCTCCACCATGACCAACAAGCAGGTAGCACGCTACCGCCAACAGGCTCCGGCACAGAGCATTGATGTCTCTCGCTGCATCACAGCAGGCGAACGCAGCGCCTACGCAGCAGAGCTAAGTTCATGGGTAGAACTGCAGGCCGCACAGCCACTGGCCCCATTGCTGTATGCCACCGCCGAACCGGAGCAACTGCAACGAACCCAGCAGCAATACGGCACCGAAGCCGCCAGCCAGGCGGTAGAAGCCCTGTTTGCCGAAGTGGTTAAACGCCTGCAACAACAGGGTTTCAGCCGCTTTATCGTCGCCGGCGGTGAAACCTCTGGCGTGGTCACCCAGGCATTGGGGATCCGCGGCTTCCATATCGGCCCTTGTATTTCTCCAGGCGTGCCTTGGGTACGCGCAATCGAACAACCGGTATCACTGGCCCTGAAATCGGGCAACTTCGGCGATGAAAACTTTTTCGCCAGAGCACAAACGGAGTTTTCAGTATGACGATGACCGCTGACACTGAACGGCTGGCAAGGGAAGAGATGGTGCGCCTGGGGGCTTCGTTCTTCCAGCGCGGCTACGCTACCGGTTCAGCAGGCAACCTTTCGCTGTTGTTGCCAGACGGTACCCTGCTGGCCACCCCAACGGGCTCTTGCCTGGGGGAGTTGCAGGCAGACAAGCTGTCGAAAGTCAGCCTGAGCGGTGAATGGATTTCTGGCGACAAGCCCTCGAAAGAGATCAGCTTTCACCGCGCGCTGTACCAGAACAACCCGGCGTGCAAGGCGGTAGTGCATCTGCATTGCACCTATCTGACCGCGCTTTCCTGTCTGCAAGGGCTGGATACGGCAAACGCCATCAAGCCGTTCACCCCTTATGTGGTGATGCGCGTCGGCCAGGTGCCGGTGGTGCCTTACTACCGCCCCGGCGATCTGCGGCTGGCGGAAGATCTGGGCAAGCTGGCCCCAAGCTACAAGGCTTTCCTGTTGGCGAACCACGGCCCCGTGGTCACCGGTGAGAGCCTGCGGGAAGCCGCGAACAATACCGAAGAAATGGAAGATGCGGCCAAGCTGATTTTCACCCTCGGCAACCGCCCAATTCGCTATTTAACCGATGATGAAATTGCCGAGTTACGGAGCTGAACCATGCCAAAATTTGCTGCCAATTTATCAATGATGTTTACCGAGCACTCGTTTCTGGATCGTTTTGATGCCGCTGCGGCGGCCGGATTTAAAGCGGTAGAGTTCCTGTTCCCTTATGATTACCCTGCCGATCTACTGGCGGATAAACTGCAACAAAATGGTCTACAGCAGGTGTTGTTCAATACCGCGCCGGGCGATGTGGGCGCAGGCGAATGGGGGCTGGCGGCATTGCCAGGCCGCGAGCAGGATGCCCGTGCGGATATCGATCGCGCTCTGGAATATGCCATCGCCCTCAAGTGCCCTAGCGTTCACGTGATGGCTGGCGTAGTGCCGCCAGGGGAAGATATTGCCCGCTATCGGGAAACCTTTATCAGCAATATCCGTTACGCCGCCGACGCCTTTGCCCCTCACGGCATCAAGGTGTTGATCGAAGCGCTCAGCCCACCGATCAAGCCCAACTACCTGTTCTCTAGCCAGCATCAGGCGGCAGAGCTGGTGGCCGCCATCGATCGCCCGAACGTGTTTATTCAGTTCGACTTCTTCCACGCGCAGCTGGTGGACGGCAATATCGGCAATCTGATCGCCTCATTGGCCGGGCGCTATGCCCATATCCAGATCGCCTCGGTGCCAGACCGTAATGAACCCGATGACGGTGAGCTGAATTATCCTTGGCTATTCGCCCAGTTGGATAAGGTGGGCTACCAAGGCTGGATCGGTTGTGAATATAAACCTCGTGGAGAAACGACGGCGGGTCTGGGTTGGGTGAAACCTTACCTGTAATCAAGAACTCGTAGCGCCAACACCAGTTCCAATAACATAAAAAATAAACGCACCCGTATCGCCCCAGGGCGATCGCGGTGCCGGACTCTTACCTGAATTAAAGGCTATGCTATGTCTCCAACTATGCTACTGATCATTGCCGTACTGGGTGTCGTACTGCTGCTATTGATGGTCATCAAGGCGAAGGTTCAGCCGTTTGTCGCCCTGCTGGTCGTTAGTCTACTGGTCGCGCTTGCCAGCGGGATCCCAACCGGTGAAGTCATGAAAGTGATGACCGCCGGGATGGGCGGTGTACTCGGCTCGGTGACCATTATCATCGGCCTGGGTGCCATGCTGGGTAGAATGATCGAACATTCGGGCGGCGCAGAATCCCTGGCGCAGCGTTTCAGCAAAGCGCTGGGGCCAAAGCGCACCATTGCCGCGCTAACCAGTGCCGCATTCGTCCTGGGCATTCCGGTGTTTTTCGACGTCGGCTTTATCATCCTGGCCCCGATCATCTATGGCTTTGCCAAAGTGGCTAAAGTCTCACCGTTGAAGTTTGGCTTGCCAATGGCCGGTGTGATGCTGACGGTCCACGTTGCTCTGCCACCACATCCAGGCCCGGTCGCGGCGGCGGGGCTGTTGAATGCCGATATCGGTTGGCTGACCATTATCGGCCTGGTCATCTGTATCCCGGTGGGCGTTATCGGTTACTTCGCGGCAAAATATCTCAACCGTAAAGCCTACCCCCTCTCCATTGAGGTGTTGGAACAGCTACAGCTGGCAGCCCCTGA
Organism: Serratia sp. JSRIV006; assembly: GCF_019968685.1. Classification (NCBI taxonomy): domain Bacteria; kingdom Pseudomonadati; phylum Pseudomonadota; class Gammaproteobacteria; order Enterobacterales; family Yersiniaceae; genus Serratia; species Serratia sp. JSRIV006. The sequence continues at coordinate 1,881,103 of NZ_CP074137.1, read as the reverse complement.
GCCAGCACCAGAGGGCAAAGCCCCACTCAGCGATCGGATCAATCCGCCGAGCGCCGGGTTGATTACCGCGCTGATCGTTATTCCTATCGCCATCATTATGCTGGGCACCGTTTCTGCCACCATGCTGCCACCAGGTTCAGCGCTGCGTGATGCCTTGTCATTAATCGGCTCACCGGGCGTAGCGTTAATGATCGCCCTGGTGTTGGCGTTCTATCTGCTGGCTATCCGTCGCGGCTGGAGCCTGCAACACACCAGCGATGTGATGGGAGGCGCGTTACCGACAGCGGCAGTAGTCATCATGGTTACCGGTGCGGGCGGAGTGTTTGGCAAGGTGCTAGTCGAGTCTGGCGTGGGTAAAGCGCTGGCAGATGTGCTGACCACCATTGGCCTGCCGTTAATCCCGGCTGCATTTATCATCTCGCTGGCACTGCGTGCCTCGCAGGGGTCGGCTACCGTCGCCATTCTGACGACCGGCGGGTTGCTGTCCGAAGCGGTTATCGGGCTTAACCCGATGCAGCTAGTGTTGGTCACGCTCGCCACCTGCTTTGGCGGTCTGGGGTTATCCCACGTTAACGACTCCGGCTTCTGGATTGTCACCAAATACCTTGGCCTGTCAGTGGCCGATGGCCTGAAAACCTGGACGGTATTAACCACCCTGCTCGGTTTAAGTGGCTTCGTCTTTACCTGGCTGCTGTGGCTGGTAGTGTAACTTCCCGGTATTGCTAGAGCCAAAGCAGTTCGGCTACAGTGGTGAGTATCTTGAGGCGTTGCTCCGGCAGCGCCTTTTCTCTTGTTCAGGAAGCGAGCCATGACCATTCACACCGTTGCCCCCACCTTGATCACCGAACGTCTGATCCTGGATGCCCACCGGCTGGAAGATTTTGACGATTTAGCCGCCATGTGGGCCGATCCTGCGGTGGTGCGCTATATCGGCAGTACGCCACGCGACAAGGAGGACAGCTGGGGCCGCCTGTTACGCTATATCGGCCACTGGAAATTGCTGGGTTACGGCTACTGGGCGGTGCGGGAGAAAAACAGCGGCAGGTATATTGGCGGCATTGGCTTCGCCGATTTTCACCGAGATATTCAACCCGCACTCGATGTCCCCGAAATGGGCTGGACGCTGATCACGGCTGCACACGGTAAAGGCTATGCTACCGAAGCCTTGAACGCCGCGCTGGTCTGGGCCAAAGAGAATTTCTCACAGGACAAAGTCGTTTGTATCATCTCGCCGGATAACCGCCCTTCGCTTGGCCTGGCGAAAAAAGTCGGCTTTGTGGCAAGCCACCGCAGCGAATACCACCAACTGCCAACGGTGGTGTTATACCGACCGCTCTGAGTCCAAGATATCCTGGATAAAATTATCCCGTAGCGCATCAGGCCGCTGCGGGTTCCACGCCAGCCCAACCTGCCACTGCGTCTGCTCGCCGCTCAACGGCAGAATGTCGACCCCAGCCGGGGCAATAAACGCAATGCTATGTGGCAACAGCGCCACGCCTATCCCCGCCGCCACCAGCGCCAGCAAGGTTTGGATGTCCTCTGCCTGCTGCACCACGTTTGCCCGCAGCCCCTGAGCGGCAATAAAACGCAGCGCTTGCTCACTCAACCCTCGGCCACGCGAAGGTTCCAACTGCAACAGAGGCAAACGGTGGAAATCCGCCAACAGGTTCTCCTCCTGCAACGCCATCGTTCGCGGTGCGGCCAGCACCAGCCGATCGCTCAGCAAAGGCAGTGCCTGCAGAGGAGCAACAACGGGCAAACGCACAAAGCCAGCCTGTAGATCGCCACTTAGCAACAATTGGTATTGCCGTTCCGAAGGAAGATCCTCCAGGCCCACCACCACCGTAGGAAAGCGCTGGCGAAAAGCTGCCACCCGTTGCGGGGCCAGATGAAAACTGGAAAGCCCAAAGCCTAAGGCCAGACGCCCGGTTTCCCCCTTCACTACCTGCAACGCATAAAGATGAAACTGCTGGTAATGGGTCAATAATTCCCGCGCTCTGGGGAGGAGAGCTGTACCGTTGGCAGTCAGTTGTGCACCTTGCCGGCCCCGTTCAAACAGGCGGGTGCCCAACTGCAGTTCGATGGCTTGAATTTGCTTGCTCAACGCGGGCTGGGTGATGCAGAGCCGCTCAGCAGCCAGGTGATAGCGCCCCAGTTCGGCCAAGGCAACAAAGGCACGTAGTTGACGATTATCCATTCCATTAGGTTATCAAAAGAGGATTTTAATTGATTATACAGTAATCGATACGGCTGCTGTAATTAACAGACAAAAAACCCCACAGGAGCTTGCTATGACCACGACCCTTCGTGCTGCGTCGGTACAATTTCAACACCGCGCCAACGACAAGAACTACAATCTCGGCGTTATGGAAGACTTTATCGCCCAGGCCGCCGCCGATAACGTGCAGGTCCTCGCCTTCCCGGAAATGTGCATTACCGGCTACTGGCACGTACGCCATCTGGCCGACAGCGAAATCACCGCTTTAGCTGAACCTATCGCCACCAGTCCTTCGTTGGCGCGCATCCGCCCACTGGCAGAACGGTACCAGATGGCCATCGGCGTTGGATTGATTGAGCAGGGTGAAGACGGCCAGCTGTACAACGCTTATGCGGTTTGCCTGCCGGATGGCCAAACCCATGTGCACCGCAAGCTCCATCCTTTTGAACACCCGCTAATCGCTAAAGGCGATAGTTATACCGTGTTTGACACCCCTTGGGGGGTACGCATGGGGATCCTGATCTGCTGGGACAACAACCTGGTGGAGAACGCCCGTGCCACCACGTTGCTGGGTGCCGATATTCTGTTCGCGCCTCACCAAACCGGGGGGACAAATTCACGCAGCCCGCACGGAATGAAGCCGATACCGCTGGCTCTATGGCAGCAACGTAAAGAAAATCCGACGGCTATCGAAGAGGCTTTTCGCGGCGAAACTGGCCGCGGTTGGCTACTGCGCTGGCTACCTTCTCGCGCCCATGATAATGGCCTGTTTATTTTGTTCAGCAACGGCGTAGGGCGAGACGATGATGAAGTGCGTACCGGCAATGCGATGCTGCTGGACCCTTATGGCCGTATCCTGTCAGAGACCTGGGCGGCGCAGGACGCCATGGTCACCGCCGATCTGGATCTGAGCTTAATCCCCATGAGCAGCGGGCGGCGTTGGATCCACGGCCGTCGGCCAGAGCTCTATGGGCTGCTGACCGAGCCGCAGGGATATGAGCGCGATCCCCGTACGGCGCGTTTTTCATTGCAACCGACCACGGTATTGGGCAAGCCAAATAAATCGATGGATTAACACGTTTGTCTGCAGTTTCAATCTGTTACTGGCAAAAAAAATCCGCCCCTAAGAGGCGGATTTTCATTGAGCATGGCCAGCAAGGCCACGCGCTCATGCCCGAAAGCATGGGGAAATCTTAGAAGCGGTAACCTACGCCCACGTTCCAGGTGCCAACGTCAACGCTGCGGATACGGCTCTGCTCGTAACCCACGTCCAGAGCAACCTGTTGCATTGGGTTGAACTGCAGACCAGCACCGTAGGTGAAGCCGTAGTCGCTGGTGTTGTTGTTGTCAGTACCGTTTTGAGCGTTGGAAGTGAATTTACCATAGCCCACACCGATCACACCGTAGATGCTCGCCCAATCGTTGAAACGATAAGCCGGGCCGGCAGTGATGGAGTTGTATTGTGCTTTGTTGTAGAAGCCGTCTTCAGAACCGTTCTTTTCCAGATGGGTGAAAGAACCGATCACACCCAGTGGGCTGTTGTCGTACTCGTAACGGTACTTCAGGTTGAAACCGTCGGCCTTGTTGGCAACGCCTTGGAGATCGCCCTGGGCATAGCCAGCGGACACGGTGCTCTCACCAGCAAATGCGGTACCTGCTGTTACGGCCAATACACAAGCTGCTACTGCGGAAAGACATGCAATTTTTTTCATAACCACCTCAAACGCGTTTTATTATTAAAGTGCTTCAATTTCTCATACATTGAAAATATAGCAAAAATTAGCGTGAAACTCTGCCTTTAAATGAGTGTCTAAATCTTTGTATCGTGTAACAGAAGATTTCAAGAACACTATAGCATGCTAATTTCCCTACATTTTTCGCGAATTATACTCCTTTTTGTGACGCGAATCACCTATCTGAGTTCCAGAATACTCTTAAAAAAAGCGCACTTATTGCTTGCTTGAACCAAGTTGGCGCATATTTTTGACAGATTCAACTCGGCCCCCCGTTTTTCGCCAACACCTTGCTGCCAATTCCTTTACACTGTGCAACACCTGTACTCAATACCTTCCCAGACGTTGGGGAGCTCCATAAGGCCAGAAAGGATGTCTTCGTCTGTAACCACTAAAGCGTCTTCCACGCTGGTGCCCGTGTGTTTACTGATCATTGCAATGATCTCGATCCAGAGCGGGGCTTCATTAGCCAAAAGCCTGTTCCCGCTGGTGGGTGCCGAAGGCATCACCACCCTACGCCTGAGCATCGGTACGCTGATCCTGTTTATCATTTTCCGTCCGTGGCGCATGCGTTTCGCCGCCGGTAGCCGGTTGCCATTGCTGATCTATGGTCTGTCACTGGGAGCGATGAACTACCTGTTTTATCTTTCATTACGCACGGTGCCACTGGGCATTGCGGTGGCGCTGGAGTTTACCGGTCCGCTGGCGGTGGCAATGTTCTCTTCCCGCCGCCCGATCGATTTTATCTGGGTGGCGCTGGCGATTGCCGGATTGTGGTTTCTGCTGCCGCTTGGCCACGATATGGGCAGTATCGATCCCGTGGGGGCAGCCTGTGCGTTGGGTGCCGGTGCCTGCTGGGCGATATACATTATTTTCGGCCAGAAGGCCGGGGGAGATCACGGACCGGGCACCGTAGCCGTGGGGTCATTGATCGCCGCCATCGTATTCTGCCCGATCGGTGCCTGGCAAACCGGCAGTGCGCTGTTGAACGTGGATATTCTACCGGTAGCGTTGGCCGTCGCGGTGCTGTCTACCGCGTTGCCTTACTCGTTGGAAATTATCGCGTTACCCAAGATCCCCGCCCGTACCTTTGGCACCCTGATGAGTCTGGAACCGGCAATGGCCGCCCTTTCCGGCATGATCTTCCTCAACGAACACCTAAACCAAACGCAATGGTTGGCATTGGCCGCCATCATTACCGCCTCGATGGGGGCCACGCTAACCATCAAACCCAAGCCAAAAGTTGAAAGCCTCTCGTGAGCCCGCTGGCGCCTGGCAGCAAGCCTCCGGCGCCTCGCTCAAAAGGTTGTATGATTGCAAGCCAGTTAACTTTTTTCCTGAACAATAATAGACATACTCTCAGCAAGTCTTTTATTTATTAGGGAGCATCAGGATGATCTATGGCAGTTTGTACAACCCCCGCTTCGGGCGTGGTCTCTCACCCGCTTTAGCCAATATCCTCAATACCGTACGTCAGTATGATTTGCCTAACCTGCCGTTGGGCCGGCACGAGATCGATGGTGATCGGGTGTTTATGAACGTGATGGAGCTAATGACGGAGCCAGCAGAAAGCAAACGCGCCGAGCTTCACCAGGAGTATCTGGATATCCAGATCCTGATCGGCGGCGAAGAGCGGATCGATTTTGGCCTGCCAGACAGTTGGGAAAGCAACGATCCTTACGATGAAAGCAAAGATCTGCAATGGCTGGATATCAAACGCGGCGCGCAAACCCTGAATCTTACGCCGGGCATGTACGTGATCTTTTTCCCATTGGAGCCACACAAGCCCGGATGCCAGATAGCTGGATCAAAAAACATCAAGAAAGTGGTGGTGAAAGTCCACTACGAACTGCTGCTTTGACGCCAAAGAGCCGGTCGCTTGACCGGCTTCCCCCTCACCAGACGCTATTCCACCGCAATTGGAGTATCGACCAGTTTAACGGCACGGTCACCTTGCAGCGTTTTTATCTTGTTTTGGTACTCTTTTACTTGTTCAGCATTTTTCAGCAAAGTGTAAGTCAGCTCGAAATCGGTACTCTTTCCGGGCTGTAACTGTTTGATTCGCCCCTGCTCACGTTCGATTTTTACCGGGTACGCATAGCTGGTCCCTGGCTCGATCCCGGTAACATAGCCCTGACGTTCAGTATCCGTGTTTTTCCACAACGTCAAAACCGGTAACTGGCGGGTATCAAAACCAATTGCCACTCCCCGATCCCCTTTCTTGTTGTTCATCATCGCCAGGGTTTTTCCTTGCGGATCACTGTAAGGCACGATGTTGAACACCATCTCATCGAAGCCTTTGGTAGGCCCCTGGTAAGTATGCCAGTCTTTCAAACCGCCCTTGGCATAATCATTAAACGGCGAAATCTCCTTGATTGCCGCACTGAACACGGCTCCCTCTTCCAGCAGCGGCTTACCGAAGTTACTGTGATAAATAATCTGATAGTCACGCGGATAATCAGCATGATTGGTTAGACGATCGTGAACCGTAAACTGCTGCGTGCCGGGAACGTAACGCAGCTCAGTCCAGGTTTCCAGATTACTTTTCTTAAAGGTATTCTCTTTCAGCAGGCCGCGGATACGGATTTCATACGGCGCTTTTTCAGCAATATCCACCACCACCTTGGAAGCCGGAGTATTTCCTGCACGGCCATGTAACGTATACAGTGTGCCGTTCTCTACGCCCGGATGCCCGGTCCATTCGTAGCCGCAGCGCACCATCATTTCGTTAAAGCCGTCAAGCCAACCCAGCCCGTTGCGACTCTCTAGGTTGATATAAGCCGGATTGACCACTTCGGTCACCGGCGAATCCCACCCCAGCCTTACGCCGGAACCGTTGACATGCAGAATATCCATACCGCGCGTTGGGCTAAGAGTGATGGTCAACCCCTCACTCGTCAGGGTAAGGACTTTCGATCCCTCTTGCTTGCCACCGTGCAAGACTTGCTGTTGCAGGCTGAAACGCGGTGCGGGAATTTTCAGCTGTGAGCTGTCAATCCGCCAATTGCCAAGTTCAATACCGTTCTCACTGTCGGTCAATACGATAGTTTGAGCACCGGCATAGCCAGAAATCAAGGAGATAGCGAGCGAAAGTACAGTAAGCTTGTTCATTTATTGTTCCTTCCTGGTTAGCTGAATGGTTTTAGCAAAACCATCACAAACTAAGTTCTTAGCCCATTTTAAAATGCGATGAGGGTCACTTTTTCTACAATGAGCATGGAAAAAACAAAATTTGCGTGACTTATAGCGGGAAAAATTATGAATACTGAATCATATCTAACAAATTAATCAGATAAAGATCATGTTTATAGCTGAAGCAAGTTCAGCTTAGACAGAGTTCCATACCTAGTGAACATAAAAAGCTGAATCGAATAAAGCTCCCTAGCAGAGGCTAGCCAGAAAAGCCGCGGTTTCCGCCGGAGAGCGCAGTTGGATAAAACGAATATGGCGATTGGCGGCATCCTGCTGCTCTGCCAGATACTTTATACGATTCTTGCGGTAGGTTTTGAGGGTCCACAGGATGATCGACTCACGGCTAAAGAAAGACCGGCGAAAGCTCTCGCAATTGCCAGTATCGGGCCATAGCTCAGTCTGGTGCCAAGCCCGCACCGCTGCGCGGCGAACCGCCTGCCACAGCGTGCGACAGAGTCCGTAGTCAACCCAGACAACCCAATCAACGTCCCGCCATTTCACGGCTTTGGTCCGGGTATAGTTGCCATCCAACACCCACCCCGCAGGGGCTGATACCAACGCCTGTTCGACCAGATGCAAAAACTCGTCATCCGAGGCACCTTGCCAGTTTGGCCGCCAGTAAAGCTTATCCATCTCGATATAAGGTACGGCCAGCTTTTGCGCCAATTGGCGGGCAACGGTGCTTTTACCGCTGCCGCTGGTGCCCACCACGTTAATTTTCATGCTTTCCGACGATATCCATTTTAACTGACTTATAGACATCTTATATTACAATAGGTCTGCTGCATTTCACTCAAGAAGGTTTATAGAATTAACCTTAAATGTCAGTCTATGCTCAGATCCAATAAAACGTTTAACCCCCTCCGCATCGGGTAATGCTGATAAAGCTCCTTTTTGTGTCGTCGCCAGCGCGCCACAGGCGCTGGCTTGCGTCAGGGCTAATTTTAATTGTTCAAAATCAAGCAAACCATTTCCAAGAGAGATATTTGCCAATAGCCCAGCGATAAAGGCATCTCCTGCCCCCGTCGTATCTAAACTGTTCACCTTGTACGAGTCTACGTGTATGACCAAGTCTTGCCATAAGACAATAGCCCCTTGGATACCACAGGTGACAATTTTGAGGCTAGAAGGAAATCTCTTTAGTATTTCCAACGCTTTTTCATCATGAGTAGTACCGGTTATCCAGTATAATTCTTCTTCTGAAAGTTTTAAAATATCGGACTGATTAGCAAATTGCGTTACCGTTGCCAGCATCTCCTGTGGGTTTTCCCACATTGTCTCCCGCAGGTTGACATCAAAGCTCAACATGCCACCGCGTTGCTTTATTAAGCTCATCGCCTTGACCAAGGTCTCCCGGCTCTGCTTGGCAACCAGAGCCAACGAACAAAAGTGCAATATATCATCCTCAAAATCGGGTAGATTTTTAGAGGATAAAAACTGGTCGGCAGAAGGATTTACCAGAAATGTAAAACTGCGATCGCCATCATCCCCCAGCGCTACCAGCACGGTACTGGTATGATAGTGCTCATCAAATTGTATATACTGCGTTGCGACTCCCTCTGAATAGAGAGTTTGCTGGAGAAAGTGGCCAAATGGGTCATCACCGACTCTGCCAATAAAACCACAATCACATCCCAAACGAGCTGCCCCCACAGCAACATTTAACGGCGCACCACCAGCACAAGCTTTATATTGCCTATCTGGCTGAGGTAATAAGTCGATTACCGCATCACCAATTGTCCACAGTTTCATAGTGTTTCCTTAACCACCCAATTTTAGAATAAATATTTGAAGCGCACCCTCATGCCATAGCGCATATCGGTGTCACCTGGATTTATCGTCGAAGCATCCAGCCAGGAAGCATAAGCCCCTAGGTAGGTATTAAAGTTTGGCATATCCATGATATTCGGCAGTTGCCAGGAAGTATGAATGGTGTGGATATCGTAGTTTCCTGGTGCCAGGATCGCGCAATCGCTGTCACAGTCAGCATTCACACTGTTCATATTGAAACGGTCGATTTTGTTATGCGCGTAGATATAGCCCAGCTCAACGCGATGCCATAGCGCATTGATACCGGCGCTGAAGTTCTTTTCATCCGTCGCATCAAGATATGCGGTGCTCAGGTTCACCACCGCCCCGTTCTGCGTATCGGTTTTCAGCGTATTCCAGCTCATGGTCATACCGTAGCCGGTACGCCTGGACTGGTCGACCCAAAGGCCCTGCTGATTCTGATAGCCGTAGGCATTATTAACGAGGTTGCTCTCCAGCGCTGCAGCCACCGACCACTCGCCGGATTGCCACGCGGCAACAGGGCGCACGTAAACCACGTTTTTACGGCTATCCAGCGCGTTGCCGTGATAGTTCTGGTCGACAAACAGCGAACTGCCGTCCTCCACCAGCGTATTCACTTCAAAATACCAGTTATCAAGTGTTTTACTGAGCAGGAAGTTGCCGCCGCTGCTGCTGCGCCCGCGCCCCTCTTTCATCATGTAAATGTAACCGTAGCCGTCGGAATACAGGTCATTGGCCGTATTACCAGAATATTCAATAAAGGTATCCTGATTAAGCGGAAACATATCAAAGGCCTCAAAACGACCCATTTTAATCTTCCAGTCATCTTGCTGGCCGAAGAAAAATGCCGCATCATCAAGATTCATTTTGCCATTCATATCCGCCAGCGGCTGTACGCTGAAACCGGCATATTTCCCATTCGATCCTTTACGTAATCCATCAAAGCCAAGCAATATACGCCCGTTAATATCCCAGCGTTCTTTATCGCCCGGCGCCCAGTTTTTATTAGCGCTGGTTTTCAACGAGGTCAGGCTGCCGGTACGGCTAGCGCCATCCATATTAAACTCAACGTCACCATAGAATTTTAATTCGCCATAGTCATTAAGCCGTAATGCCGGTTCGGTCGGCGTCGCGCTGGCCACCGTTACCGGTTTGTCCTGCCGTTTCAGCGCACGAATCTCCGTCTCCGCACGGACGGCCCGCTGCTCGGTCTCTTTCAGTCGCTGTTCCAAGTGCGCCAATCGCTCCTCGATAGATAGAGGTGCTTGAGCGTTCGCGCAAGCGCTTGCTAAAAACGTGAGCAAACATCCGACCCGGACTTTTTTTACCTGTAAACCATCATTATTTTTCATCGTTAATCCATTATTATTTAATTTATATTTATGGGTGAAACTCGATGATGAAGACAATAATTATCCACCCGCTATGACAAACGGGTTGTTAACACATTTAAATCTATGCTTTAAATCGTTCGGGATGCGGTACCCGCATGCGCAATACTTTATTTACCACATCCCTTGCATATAAAAATAGATTATTCGAGCTGCCAGGCCCCTGCCTCGGATAGGGAGGCCGAACCGCTCCAGGAAAATAACATTAGTTCACGGCGTGCAGCATCCGGGTAAATACGACTACTAAGGCACGCCTCACCATCATTAACAAAAACTTCCACGGAGGAGCTATCAAAAAACAACCGCAGTTTCAGCGATGCTCCGGCTGTCAACGGTACGCTTCGTACCCCGCAAAGGCCATACTGCGGATAACGGCGCTCCAGAACCAGACGCTGCATCTGCGCATCAACATAAACGCGCAGCCCCTCGCCGAAGCTGATGCCATACTGTTCTGCGCTGCTGTTAGCACAATCCCAGTTTAGGATCACCTCCATCGCTTCGCAGTTTTCTACCATCGTGGTCTGCTGATTTTTCAACGTACTCACTGGCCATGGGAACCATGCGCCGCGCAGACCTTCTACCTCTTTGGCCGGACGCATTTGCAGACGGTTATCTGCGCCGAGGCTCAGTTCTCGCGGAAGAGAGAGCATTCCCGCCCAGCCATCTTGCTGTTCGGGCAACGGCGATTCCCACATATCCAGCCAGCCGATAACGATGCGGCGGCCATCGGGAGTCAGGAAGCTTTGCGGTGCATAAAAATCGTGGCCGTGGTCGAGTTCAATAAACTCGCTTTTGCGAACAAACGGCTGCCCCGGCTGCCATTCACCGAGCAGATAGCCGCTCTGGAACAGATTACGGTTGTTGAAACCTTCAGCCGCCATCCCCTGAGGAGAAAACATCAGGATGCGTTTATCCCCGAGGGTGAAGAAATCTGGGCACTCCCACATATAGCCCATCTCTTTTTCCGCCTCATCAAGGACACCTGCATCATGCCACTGATGCAGGTCCTCCGAACGGTACAGGCGCACCTGGCCGGTCTCGCCATCGCGAGCACCGACTATCATGTACCAGCTATCCCCTTCACGCCACACCTTCGGATCGCGGAAATGGTGCAGACCCGGCGGAGTATCTACCACGATCCCCTGACGCTCAAAACAGACCCCGTCGCGGCTAGTCGCAAGACACTGCACCTGATAAAGGTTAGCCTCATCGCTGGTGTCGCCATGGAATTTATGCCCGGTATAAATCAACGCCAGAGTATCGCCATCAACAACCGCCGAGCCAGAGAAGCAGCCGTCTTTATCTTCCGGGCCTTCCGGAGCCAACGCGACCGGCAGGTGCTCCCAATGAACCAGATCTTTACTGCGCGCATGGCCCCAGTGCATCGGCCCCCACTGCGTGGAATACGGATGATGCTGGTAAAAAGCGTGATACCAACCGTCAAACCAGACCAGACCGTTAGGATCGTTAATCCAGCCCGCGCGCGCGGCAAGGTGGTAGCGCGGATACCAACGCAAGTTCAGCGTTTCACGTTTAGCCTGCAGTTCCTGTTCAGCCTTGGATATTGAATACGTCATAGTCTTTACTCTTTTCAATCATATAGCGGAAGGTTGCGACATCAGAGGATCTGAAGATAACTTACTGGAGCGCAACAGGAAGATGGAGATAAAGGTGGTGCAGAACACCAGTAGTCCCATAATCAGATAGGACTGGGCAAAGCCGTATTTTTCGTAGCTATAGCCTGCCAGCGGCGACAGTACCGAGGCGATAACCGAGCTGGTGCAGGCGAACCCCACCAAATAGAGAGTGGCAGACAGGCGTTTGTCGAAATTCAAACTGTTGTATTTAAAGATAGCGACCAGCAGAATCGGCAGTTCTACCGCGTGCAACAGTTTAGTGATGGAAATCAGCAGCGGCCCTTCTACCAGCCCGGAGGCAACCATACGCAACGCCATCACCATCCCGGCGAAAATCAGGCCATTTTTCGCACCGATGCGGTTAACCAACCACGGGGCGCAGAACATCCCGGCGGCTTCGAGGAATACCTGGAACGAGTTGAGGTAACCGTACATGGCGTTGCCTTCCTGCAACGTGGCGAATTGTGAAGAGAAGTAAACCGGGAACTGCTGATCGTAAACGCCGTAAATACAGGTACCGATGACGAAAAACACCAGCGCCCAGAAGCGGGGTAGCGTCAGCAGACGCAGCACGTCATCCAGCTTCACTTTGCCACCGGACACCGCCTCCTGCATCGCGTGCGGTGCAGAAGACACCCGCAACCGCGCAAGCAGGATAAAGAACACCAGTCCGGCACAGCTGGAGACTGCGAAGTTTAGTTTCGGGTTGATGTTAAACAGAAGTCCTGCGAAGAAGGTCGCTACCGCCCAGCCCAGCGATCCCCACATCCGCGCCTTACCGAATTCGAACTGGCTCTGGCGCGCCACGCGTTCGGTATACGATTCCAGCACGCCGATACCGCCGTTAAAGGTTATGCCGATATAAATCCCACCGAAGAGACTTCCGAGCAATATATTGATTTGTAACAGATAACTAAACAATAAATAGGCTGGTCCGGAAAGGATTAACAACCCGGTAAGGGTCCAGAGCAGGTTTTTACGCAGGCCGAGTTTATCCTGGATAAAGCCGTAGCAGATTTGCGCCAATAGCGCGGAGACGGACAACACCGCGTAGATAATACCGGTATCCCCCGCTTTCAGCCCCACTTCCTGGTGCAACCAGATCGAGAGCAAAGAGCCAGTTGAGGACCAGGACACGAAAAAGAAAAACAGTAATGCACTGAGTAGTGGGTAGCTATGAGAGTGATGCGCTTTCATTATGGCATTCTCGTATTGGAATAATGCTCGCATGGTAACGTTAACAAGTAAAAAACCGCTTGTCGTTTTGCTGAGATTCATGATGTTAATCACAAAAGTTAACGTTAACATCAAAAAAATGAGATCATGATCAAAAATCACTCGCTACGGTTCTTTTAATTTCTACGACAGAATAGCCGCTGAACCTTTTACATCAGCAACGTCGTCGTATAGCCTGTTGCCTGAAGGTAATGACGGGAGTAATAGATATGGCTTCTCTTAAGGATGTGGCGAAACTGGCCAATGTGTCGCTCATGACGGTTTCGCGCGCGCTCAATAGCCCAGAAAGGCTAAAGCCTGAGACCCTGGCACGCGTGCAGGTCGCCATCAAGGAGACCAATTACGTTCCGGACCTGTCAGCGAAAAAAATACGCGGCGCCCATGCCACGCCGAATACTATCGGGGTGCTGGCCCTCGATACTGTGACCACGCCATTCTCGGTGGAAATCACTCTGTCTATCGAAGAGACCGCCCGGGCGTATGGCTGGAACAGTTTCGTGGTAAATATGTTCTCTGACGATAACCCAGATACCATTGTCGACCTTCTGCTTTCACACCGGCCAGACGGCATCATCTACACCACCATGGGGCTACGTCAGGTGCCGCTGCCGACCAAACTACTCACCCTCCCGTGCGTGCTGGCCAACTGTGAAAGTTTGCACGATCCCGTAGCCAGCTATATTCCGGACGACGAACAAGGCCAGTTTGAGGCGGTGCAGGCTCTGCTCGCAGCAGGTAATCGTCAACCACTCTGCCTGCATCTGCCACAACACCATCTTGCCACCTTGCGCCGCCGTCAGGGATTGGAGCGCGCCTGCCGGCAAGCAGGTATCAACCCTGACACTCTCATGCATGTCTATATGGAGCATGGCGATGAGCACTACCTTGATATCCCGGCCATTGTGCTAGCACATATCAAACAGGGTAATCCGATGTTCGACTCGGTCATTTGCGGCAACGATCGTATCGCCTTTATGGTCTATCAGACGCTACTGGCGCAGGGCCTGCGCATCCCGCAAGATGTGTCGGTCGTGGGTTACGACAATATGGTTGGCATTGGCGAGCTATTCTTACCGCCGCTCTCGACGGTACAACTGCCGCATTACGAAATAGGTCGCCATGCTGCGCTGCATATTATCCAGGGCAAGACGCAGACCGATACGGTCAAAATACCCGCGCCCTTACTCAACAGAGACTCGATCCATTGCAACCTGTGATGGTACAAAAAAGAGTTACGGCGAACACCCTGAGGATAATTGGCTATCAATATGAATTAATGGGAAAATAATCCCTATTTCGACGTTCAGAAACACCCTGCAATAATTGCGCATTGAAATATCCCTTCAATCGGTGTCTATTATTAGTGGGGGATCTCAACCGTTACCCTCTAAAAGCTTAAAAAACGTTTATTATCAATATCTCACGAATCGCCAAATATGTCATACGCCTTTCTGATGAAAATATCCAGCAGTTATCACCTATTTATTTAATCGCCCTTTTCGTCCTGCAAAATAAATTTAAGCTGCTATAATTTCTCCCGTAACAAAATAGGATTACACCCATCAAGAAGAGGATATCTATTATGAGTACCGCTAAACTGGTGAAAACGAAATCTTCTGACCTGTTGTACACACGCAATGATGTGGATGAGAAAACCAAGCAGGCCGCCATCAAGGCGCTGAACCATCAGGTTGTGCAGTTTATCGATCTGTCGTTGATCACCAAGCAGGCGCATTGGAACATGCGTGGTGCCAATTTTATTGCCGTGCATGAAATGCTCGACGGCTTCCGCACCGCCATCACCGACCATCAGGATACTTTTGCAGAACGTGTCGTACAACTCGGTGGCGTTGCGCTGGGTACGGTACAGGTGGTAAATGACAAAACCCCGCTGAAAAGCTACCCGACCAATATTCACAGCGTGCAAGATCACCTGAAAGCGCTGGCCGATCGTTATGCAGCCGTCGCCAACGACATCCGCCAAGCCATCACGGAAGTTCCGGATGAAGACACCGCAGACATGTTCACCGCCGCATCGCGCGATCTGGACAAATTCCTGTGGTTTATCGAATCCAACATCGAATAAAACCAGCCATCCTGGCGCGAAACAACAGGTTGTGGGCCTTGCCCCAGCCTGTTTTTTTATCTGCAAGCCGAGTTGTATAAAAAACAGGCTGGATTACACTGGTTATGATCTAATCAGGATTGCAAGCATTCACAGGTTCAATAGTGAGGTGGGCATGGCAGGCGGATGGACAGCGGACGGCGCGGTGCAGGATCAAATCGACTCAACGGTAGATGATGCCGTACAACGTGCTCGCCAGGCGCTCGGCCACGGCGAAAGCGAACACTATTGCCAGGAATGTGGCACAGAGATCCCCGAAGCCCGACGTCTGGCGCTGCAAGGGGTGCGCTACTGCGTTAACTGCCAGGCGGAAATGGATAATAAATATCCTCCGGCATAGCCGGAGGTTTTTCATATGCGCCTATAAGGCTCTCTTGCCAGCCGCGCCCTAACAGGCGCATTGCGATCTGACATTTGCATTTATGGGTTACTTACGGCCCGTAAACGGGCTACCTGGATACGGGATCGACAACTGCTCACCCATCTTATCCTCTTCCAACTGGTGCTTTATGTATTCTTGTATCCTGGCTGTGTTTTTCCCCACCGTATCAACGTAATACCCTCGGCACCAGAACTCCCTGTTACGGTATTTGAACTTCAAATCGCCAAACTGCTCATAAAGCATCAGGCTGCTCTTTCCCTTCAAGTATCCCATAAAGCCCGATACACTCATTTTGGGCGGGATTTCCAGAAGCATATGGATGTGATCCACACAGCATTCTGCTTCCAGAATATTCACGTTTTTCCATTCGCACAGCTTTCTTAAGATACTCCCTATCGCTTTGCGCTTTTCCCCGTAGAACACCTTTCTTCGGTACTTCGGCGCAAAAACTATGTGATATTTACAGTTCCATCGCGTGTGCGCTAAGCTCTTTTCGTCCCCCATAGGGACCCCCTTTTGATTTCTTGTTGAACGTTTGCAGTTGCCAGACCGCAAACTGTTTTAACAAATCAAAAGGGGTTTTTATAACTGGCTCAAAGCTGAAAGCTTTACGGAACCTCCAGCCTAGCTGGAGGTTTTCTGTGTACAAAAAACAGGCTGCCAGCAGCCTGTTCAATCGCCGGGGCAGCAAAGACAGCCAGCTGCGTTAACCCTACTTCCCTTCAAAACACGCCTGTTTGCACCAAATGACATCGGACTATGGCTATAAAGTTAGAGTTAGTTATCATTATTGATCGATAATTGTTAATTATCGGTTGTTTCCCGGCTATTGTTTAGTTGATGATAGCTCAATTGCACCACCAAGGCCTCACTGCACCATTTTGGTGCCCGAAAGTGGTGCGTAAAAATTATAATTGGCTATCCAAACCCAACATCATAGCGCAACCCCTTGTTTTTATAATGATTGCAAACTTGGCACGATTCTTCCATAGCACAAAATGCAACATAAAAAATGGGTAATCCGCAACCTGTACAGGAATTCCTCTCATGAAGTCTATTTTTAAAGTTTCCCTGGCCGCACTTTCCCTGGCCTTTGCCGTTAGCTCTCACGCAGCAGACAAGCTGGTTGTCGCCACGGACACCGCTTTCGTGCCGTTTGAATTCAAACAAGGTGACCAATACGTCGGTTTCGATATCGACTTGTGGGCGGCGATTGCCAAAGAGCTGAAGCTGGATTACACCCTGAAGCCAATGGACTTTAGCGGCATCATTCCTGCGCTGCAGACCAAGAACGTCGATCTGGCGCTGGCCGGTATCACCATTACCGACGAACGCAAAAAAGCGATCGACTTCTCCGATGGCTACTACAAAAGCGGCCTGTTGGTGATGGTCAACGCTAACAATGACAGCGTGAAAGGCATCCAGGATCTGGACGGCAAAGTGGTGGCAGTGAAGAGCGGCACCGGCTCGGTGGATTACGCCAAGCAGCACATCAAAACCAAAGATCTGCGTCAGTTCCCGAACATCGACAACGCCTATATGGAACTGGGCACCAAGCGTGCTGACGCCGTGCTGCACGATACGCCAAACATCCTGTACTTCATCAAGACCGCGGGGGCTGGCAAGTTCAAAACCGTTGGCGACTCCCTGGAAGCCCAGCAGTACGGCATCGCCTTCCCGAAAGGCAGCGACGAGCTGCGTGAAAAGGTGAACGCCGCACTGAAAACGCTGCGCGACAACGGGACTTACAACGAAATCTACAAAAAATGGTTTGGTACCGAACCTAAGTAACTGATGAAGTTAATAAGCCAGTAAGTTATTAATTGAGCACAGGGGAGGTGTACCCGCCCCCTGTGCTTTGTTGTTATTGATCCCCTTGCTTGGGATCACCGGGAGATAACATTATGCAATTCGACTGGAGCGCCATTTGGCCCGCCATCCCAATTTTGTTAGAAGGCGCCAAGATGACCCTGTGGATTTCGGTCCTCGGTCTGATTGGCGGCCTGATCATCGGCCTGGTTGCCGGTTTCGCCCGCACCTATGGCGGCTGGATCGCCAACCATGTGGCACTGGTATTCATTGAAGTGATCCGCGGTACGCCGATTGTGGTACAGGTGATGTTTATCTACTTCGCCCTGCCCATGGCCTTTAGCGATTTCCGCATCGATCCTTTCACCGCCGCCGTGGTCACCATCATGATCAACTCGGGCGCCTACATTGCGGAAATTACCCGTGGCGCGGTATTGTCGATCCACAGCGGTTTCCGAGAGGCCGGCCTGGCGCTGGGGCTGTCACGCCGCGAGACCATCCGCTATGTGATCATGCCGCTGGCACTGCGCCGCATGCTGCCGCCACTGGGTAACCAGTGGATCATCAGCATCAAGGATACTTCGCTGTTCATCGTGATCGGTGTAGCGGAACTGACCCGTCAGGGGCAGGAAATTATTGCCGGTAACTTCCGCGCGCTGGAAATCTGGAGCGCCGTTGCGGTGGTGTACCTGATTATTACCCTGATGCTTAGCTTCGTGCTGCGTCGTCTGGAAAGAAGGATGAAAATCCTGTGATTGAATTTAGAAACGTCTCCAAGCACTTTGGCCCGACCCAGGTGCTGCACAATATCGATCTGCATATCAAACAGGGTGAAGTGGTGGTGATCATCGGGCCTTCTGGCTCTGGTAAATCAACCCTGCTGCGCTGCATCAACAAGCTGGAAGAGATCACCAGCGGTGAACTGGTGGTCGACGGCCTGAGGGTGAACGATCCGAAGGTGGACGACCGCCTGATCCGCCAGGAAGCCGGTATGGTGTTCCAACAGTTCTACCTGTTCCCGCACCTGACGGCGCTGGAAAACGTGGCCTTTGGCCCAATCCGCGTACGCGGTTTGAAAAAGGCCGATGCCGAAAAGCTGGCACACACGCTGTTAGCCAAGGTTGGGTTGGCCGAGCGTTCTCACCACTACCCTTCCGAGCTTTCGGGTGGGCAGCAACAACGTGTAGCTATTGCCCGGGCGTTGGCGGTGAAGCCTAAAATGATGCTGTTCGATGAGCCAACCTCGGCGCTCGATCCAGAATTGCGTCACGAAGTGCTGAAGGTCATGCAGGATCTGGCCGAAGAAGGCATGACGATGGTGATCGTGACTCACGAAGTCGGCTTCGCTGAAAAGGTGGCCTCACGCCTGATCTTTATCGACAAAGGCCGGATTGCCGAAGATGGCAACCCTCATGACCTGATCAACAACCCGCCAAGCCCACGCCTGCGCGAGTTCTTGCAGCACGTTTCCTGAAGCGATAATAATAAGCCCCGCAAGGGGCTTTTTATTATGCTATTGGGTATTTAGTTTTCTTTGGTCTGGCTCCAAAGATTGACGGGCGAATTACCTTCATGCCGGCGCCAAACACATAGCGGCCATTAATGAACTTCACCTCACCAGTCTCCAGCTTATCTTTCAAACCCTGAGCCGCTGCCGCTTGGAGACGCATGCCCATCTCAAAGGAGAGAGATTCTGCCGAGATAGTGTGCGGTTTAGTAACTTTGAGTAGTAACGACATAACCTCTTCCTCCTGTTGCAACGTCGCTAAAAGCTTCCCATCCCTGTAACCTGCCGAATAACCGACTTTTGGGTTTACCAGCAAGGCCAAGAAGCCCATTATAAATGTCAGCCAGATCGGTTTGCCTCAGATATTGGGGATCGTTGGCTGCAGAGAAGACATAAGTTCCTGCGTGACAAAGAGTATAATGGTCATAAATTATACTTGCAACGTTGAGTAGGACTTTGCCGCCTAGCAAACCCGTATGCTGCACATGTTGAAAACCCTTAAAGTCCATAATGGTAGGTTCAATTTCGTCGAATACCACTGCCCATACCCCGTTGCTTGAAAAGCGAAAGTTCGGATAAACAGAAAGAATATCGATACCCTTGCTATTCAGATCATGCATCGTAAGAATTTCTTCAAATCCAACGGCATAGGGAACACCACCCACATCAAATAAGCGGTAAACCATCCCGGTGCCAAACGGGTCGCTAAAAGGCGACTGCCACCGAACTCCTTGATTCATAGATCCTCTCCCTGAGCGCGAATAGATGACATATTCAAGCAAATCAAGCCACCAGGCACCACCAAATAGCAATGCCTAGTCGTACTCAGATAGGGATCTGTGGAGCGGTATCGCACACTGGCACTTCACATATTGACGAGTGTATTTCCTCAACTATAAGTTTAGGATTTAAAAAGTCGCCCCTATAACAACGTCCATCACCGCAAGTTCAAAACCTCAGTGGATCACATCGCTCTGTTTGACCGAGGTAAACGCCTGCATCAGCTTGACCACGTCCTGCATACCCACATTGACCTGATTGATTACCTCCCCGGCATCCTTGGCTAGCGCCACGCCCCCTCCCGCCTGTTCCACGCAGGTCACCATCTTGTTGATTGCCGCCGTTACCCCTTGCTGAATGGTTTTGGTGACTTGCTCAATCTCGCTGGCCGCTTTACGGGACTGTTCGGCCAAGGTACGCACCTCATTAGCCACTACGGAGAAACCGCGCCCATGCTCGCCCGCATGCGCCGCTTCGATCGAGGCGTTAATCGCCAGTAGATTGGTCTGGGCGGCAATTTTGCGGATCGCCTCAACCATATTGCCAATCTGTTGCGAACAGCGCCCCAAGTCGCTGACTACGTCCGAAGTCTGCCGTGCGGCCATCTCCACCTGCTGCATCCCCTGCACCGCCTGCTGCACAATGATCGCCCCTTGGGCAGCGGTTTTATCGGTCCCCATGGAGAGATGATGGACATTTCGCACCATTTCCTCTTCATGCTGCTGTTGGAAAGTCTGGCGGGTAATGTCCTGGGCGATTTTCACCACCTTTAATACCCGCCCTTCATTGTCGATGATTGGGTTATAGCTGGCCTCCAGCCATACCCGCTCTCCACACCGGTTGAGGCGTTCGAAACGCCCGGTCAAAAACTCCCCCTGGGCCAACCGTTGCCAGTGCTGATGATACTCGTCAGAGTCGGCGAACTCTGGCGTACAAAGTATGCTGTGCGCCTGGCCGCGTGCTTCTTCCAGCCGATAGCCCATCAGATCGAGCATATTGTCGTTGGCATCCAGGATAATGCCGGTTGGCGAGAAGGTGATCATCGCCATTGAGCGATTCAACGCCGCTAACAGACTCTGATGCTCCTGAGCCTGAGTAATACGGCGGGTCACCTCGCTGGCAATCTTGATGATCTCCACCACCTCACCGTGCTTATTTAACACCGGGGTATAGGTTCCCTGCAGCCAGACTACTTCACCATCCTTGCGAATACGCCTGATATTATCGGTAATAGCTTCGCCGCTATTTAACTTTTGCCAATGCCGCTGATAGGCCGGGCTGGCGACATAGCGTTGATCGCAGAAAATACGATGATGCTGACCAATCACTTCCTGGCGCTCAAACCCCATCGTTTGCAAGAACAGATCGTTGGCACGTATTACGGTGCCGTCGGGTTTAAATACGATCATCGCTACCGCGTCTTCAATGGCTGCCAATTCAGCATGCCACGGGCTATTTGACTGACGGAGGTTTAAAAACATCGGGTAAATCCTTCTGGCAGATGGAGTTAACGGCAAGCACTCTCTATTTTTCTGCATTTCTTGCTCGCCTGTAAGCGCGCTATCGCCCTGAACATTGCGCACGACAATGCTCCAGATTAACTGGATAAAAACGGTTATTAAGCTATGTAATGATTGTTTTTTTAACTAATGAACAGCGTGGGAATTTATTAACAGTATTGAGGATAACGCAAGCCAGACGGAATGAAAGGAACGACAGAATAAATAATCGTTGCCGGCTCGATCGCCGGCAACGGTCGGGCAATTACTGCCAGCGTTCTGCCGCCCAGGCGGCTTGCTGCTCGGCATCAAGGAAGGTCCAGGCCACAAAGCGGCTAATCTTCTGCCCCTGTGCCATTTCGATGGTGCGCACCTCAGCGGCCCCGGCCTGCTTGAGCGCATAATAAATGGCAGGCAGCGTGGTGTTTTTCGAGATCAGCGAGGTGAACCACAGGCAGTTCTTCGCTTTGCCGACGCTCTCTTCAACCATCTTGCGAACAAAGGCCTCTTCGCCTCCTTCGCACCACAGCTCATTGTTCTTGCCACCGAAGTTCTGCACCGGCTTTTCTGCCACCGCCCCTTTGCCCAACTTATGCAACTTGAGGCGGGTACTGGCGCGCGCTTCCTGCTCGGAACCGTGGAACGGCGGGTTACACAAGGTAGCATCGAAGCGCTCGGCAACGCCGATAATGCCGTTGAAGATACAGTCCTGCTGTTTCTGCTGGCGTAGGCGCACGGTGTTTTTTAACGTCGGGTTCATGGCCACGATCATCTTGGCAGCCCCCAGCGAGACCGGATCGGTCTCCGAGCCGGTAAAGCGCCAGGCATATTCGCGCTGTCCGATGATTGGGTAAATACAGTTGGCCCCCACGCCGATATCCAGGATCGCCACGCCTTTGCCACGAGGGATCTCGCCGCCGTTGCTGGTCGCCAGCAGATCGGCCAGGTGATGCAGATAATCGGCACGCCCCGGGATCGGCGGGCAGAGATAGTCGGCCGGGATATCCCAATGTTCGATGCCATAAAAGTGCATCAGCAAGGCGCGGTTGAGCATTTTCACCGCGGCAGGATCGGCGAAATCCACCGAGATATCGCCCCAGGCGTTGGGCTTCACAAAGGGTTCCAACCCCGGACAGGTGGCGATCAGGGTAGGGAAATCATAGCGTGAGCGATGGCGATTGCGCGGATGCAGGCCGCTTTTCTGCTGCGGGAAACTTTTCTTTTTTTCCACCGTGACGGGCTCTCTGAAAGGGTTTTCTGGCGCGTAAGATAGCATAAAGCCCGGCGAGGCGCTTGCCGCTGAGGTGAAAAGCGCCAAGTTACACTAGAGTTGGCTGCGCTGTGCCCAGTAGGCCAGCAGGTGCAGGCTGGCAGAATAGTAATCCTCATCGGGTGCCAGGCGATCTTTTAGCGGCCCCCGATCCCCCACCGTCAGATCCCTGACCGCCCTCATCCCCTGACTTTGATTATAGTCGGAGCGCTGGCCGCTCAGCACATCCAGCCAGGCTGGTGTCGCCCGGCGATCAAAGCCGCGCCAAAAGCTGGCAAACGGACTCAGTGACAGGCTGTCAGCCTTGTCCCAATAGAGATAGAGCGGAACCCGCACCGCATCAAAACCAAATCTCGGCGCCCAGTCGCTGGCAGGAGCCATTTGCCCATTGGCCTGAAGCGTAACCCAGTCGCTGGGCAGATGCTGTTTGCCAAAGCGCATTCTGCTGACCATCGTCATGCTATCGTCGATGAGCTTTTTCCACGCTGGCAAATGGCTTTCCTGGTAAAACGCGTGCCAGGCAGGAAAGACAAAATAGGAAGGATTAACGATCACCGAACCGTTTTGCCTGAAACCGTTAGCACCAGGTAACATCACCCGATATCCGGCATAGTCGATCACGGTATGTTTGAGCAGGGCTTGCTGAATCTGCGCCGAGGAGGTCAAGTAGGCAGGCACATTCCAGCGTTTCCCGGCCTTCAACAAAGCCCAGGCGATTAAGATATCGCCATCGGTGGCATTATTTTTATCGGCTATCGGCACCGCTTTCCCCGGCTCATAGCGCCAGGAAAACAGGCCGATATCCTGGCGATACAGGGTGTTGCGGGTCCATTGCCAGAGGTTGTCAAACGCGGGGCGGTCGTCATTGTAAACCGCCAGCAGCATGGCGAATCCTTGCCCCTCGGTATGGCTGATATTGTTATTGCCGGTATCGACAATCCGCCCATCAGCTAATAGAAAACGCTGTTTGTATTGCACCCAACCGCTGTCGGCAGCCTGCGCACCAAGGGAAAACATCAACCCCAGCCAAAGCAGGAGTACGTGGAGCCTACCAAACCTGCTTTTCGTCATCATGTTTACCTGCGTTGCTCGTTTCTGTAGCAAAAGACCAGGGTGTTATCCTTGGCCGGGCTGTGCCAGCGCAGGGAAACATGCGGTTCTCCGCCCTGAGCCAGCAGCCAGGCGTCATAGGCCCCCTCAAGCACCGTGGCAAAAGAGAGTGCCCAGACGTCCTCGTTGGCCGGATCGGCACTGTGCGGGTAGGCATAATGAGTCAGGATCATCTGTTCGCCATTCGCCTCAATCTGCACCCTGCCCCAGTCAAACTGACGTAGTAAGGCATTGAGAGCATCCTCCAACTCTCCCACCGTTTCCGCCTCAGGTAATGGCAGCTTCTTCGCCAGGTTGCTCCCCATCAAACGCAGAAAATCGCGGCTATCCGCAGCATCAGCAGAAGCCAGGATGCCGGAGAACACCACTTCGATCAGATCCTGCCAACCCGCCTTAAACTGACGCTGGCGATAATAATCAAGCTCATACCAGGTAGTGTTAATATCTTGCATGGTTATTTTCCATCTAACAGATATTTAAAATAGAGCAAAGCCGTGCTCTCGGAATAGCTGCCGAAAGTGTCATAACCCAACTGCCCCCCAACCAACACGCTTGGCGTGACCTTATAGGTTCCCCCCGCCTTCAGGCTGTAACCAATGCCACTCTTGTCCTCGCTGGCATATCTGGCCTCTTTGCCGTACCCCTGGCTGACCAGGCTTTCCAGTTGAGACTGGAGATTCGGATCGTTCGGGTAGTACAGGCTTTCCTGATTGTTATAGGTCTGATAACCGACGTTGCCGCTCAGCATATAGGTGAAGTTATTCTGCTTTTTGGTGTACTCCACCGGCAGCGAGATGCTGAGATAGTCCTGCGGGCTGAAGTAACCCCCTTGGCCATAGCTGAAATAGCTGAGGTTTTTGTCAAAATCCATATAGTTGACGTTAACGCCCACCTTCAGCTCGCTATCATCATCCTTATAAGGGCGGATGTAGGCTCCAAGGATGCCGGTCACGCTATGGTTATCTGCCACGTTGTCACCCACGTAGCTGTAATATCCCGCGCCACCGTAAGCTCCGAGTACGCCATCATCGTATCCAAGATTTACGCCACCGCCGTTCTTGGTCACCGCCCCCCATTTCTTGCCGGTGATGGTATCTTCGGTCCCGACATAGGAGAGCAGGCTATCTTTTACCGCGCGGCGTTCAAGCGTCATATCCAGCGTTGAGTGCTCGGTCAGCTTGGGTGACCATTTCACGCCACCCACCACCGAACTGATGCCGCTGCCCATTGGCGTACTGCCTACGTCCAGCTTATAGCTGTCGCCGCTTAACGCTAACGCCAGTTCAACCCCGGTATCTTGCTGCTGCCCCGGTGAGTCGGCATAGATATCGTTAGGGCCAAAGGTTTTCGGCTGCGTCACCAGGCCCGCCAGCGTCTGCCTTTCGTTAAAGGCCTGATCCTGCGCCACCGTGGCGGCGGCGCACTCTGGCGAAGTGGCGTCAATAGAACACAGGCTATCGCGGGTGGCATGCAGTTGCTGATAGCGCAGATCGGCGGCCTGTGCGGCAGCAATCGAGTTCTGTGAGGCAATGACGGAGGCCTGAGTTGCGGCCTCGATAGCCCTGGCCTGTTGCAGCGCCCCGGTACCAAAACGGCTGTTGGCGCTGTCGGATGGCGTCCCGGATTTCAGCATCACCGGCGTCACATCAACACTGAGCCTGCCATTATCGAACGGCATGCCTGACAGAGTGATCGGGCTTCTCACTTCCGTGATATTACTCAGGCCATTTTCACCACTGCTGTTATCGCGCAGAGAAATGTTTCCCTGTACCCAGGTGGCAGTCTTGTCCTGCACCTCGTCCATCAACTTATCAATCTGCTGCAAGGTAGGATTTTTCACCACCGCCGCAGGAGCACTAGTGTAACCCGGGGCAGCAACCTGCCAAGGCAGCACCTCACCGTAAGCCGAGGAGGAGGTATTCACGCTCGACGATACCGTGCTCTGCGAGGCAAACGGGTTATCCGCCAGCCGCAAACCGCCAATCACTGCCGGCCCCCCGCCTGGAGCACCTGTTACGCCATTGACCCGGTTTTTCGCCTCGCGCAGAAACACCATCGCCTGTGGATAGTTGCCGTCCGCTTGAGCAACGCGCGCCGCCAGCAGCAACTGATCCGGCGTTTTAAGCGCAGGCAAGCCGCGCAGCAACTGTTTGGCCCGATCGACATCGCCTTCGGACAATGCGACCCCAACGGCACCTTCGCGCGCCCCCTGGTTCAGACTGTCACGGCTGAGCAGGTAGTTGTAAACCTGCCCGGCCTCTTTGTTCATATTGCCAGACTGATAGAGTCGCCCCATCGCCAGCATGATATCGGTATTTTGCGGGTCGTTTTGCAGCGCGCCGATCAGCTTGTCATACGCGGCGCTGTACTGCCCCTGCAAACGCAGTTTATCCGCCTCATTGATCACGCTGCCGTTGCGCAGTTGGCCAATCTCGCGGGTTGAACTGCGCGCCCGCAGCGCCGGGTTATTCAGCCAGGCATCGGCCTCCTGGCTTAACCCAGCCTGATTGAGCACCGCGATCTGGGCCGCGTAATCGCCCGCATTCCCTTTAACCCCCAGGCGCATGTTGTCACGCACCAGTTGGACCGCCGTTGAGGTATCCCCCACCGTCATCAAATCTTTTGCCAGTTCCCCAAGGGCCGCGGGTTCAGTCGGCGGCTTTTGCGCCAACTGCCGCAAGATGACCGCTGCGCTGGCCGTGTTGCCCTGGCGAAGATAACTTTCTGCACTGGCCCGCTGCTGGTTGGCCGATGCAGTGGCCGCCAGAGCCCGCATGCTGCTGTTCTGCCTCCCTTGCGGGATACGCGCCATCAGGGTGGACACGTTCAGCCAGTCGTTACGTTCTGAGGCAAACAGCGCTGCCGCATACAGGCTGTCTGGCGAAGCGCCAACCTGCATCAGCGGGGAGATCAAGGTTTGCGCCTGCAACTCTTGCCCCTGTTTGTTCAGGATGCGTGCCATATCCAGCCGCACCCAAACGTTCGATGGCTGCTTTTCCAGCGCCTGTTGCAGGATCATCATCGCTCGCTGCGGATCGCCATTCTGCATGGCAGCCTCGGCCTGCCTGCGCTGAGGATCGACATTCACCCCCGCCACTGCCTGCGAGACTTTAGGCCGTTGATCGGCTGGAATAGTTTGCAGTATCTGCGCAGCTTCCGGACCTTTATCACGCTGTTGCTGCAACAGATAATACAGCCCCAGCCTGGCATCATTATTCTGCGGATTTTGCGTCAGCAAGCCGCGATACATCTGCTCAGACGCTGTGAAATCCCCTTTCTTGCGAGCCAGGTCGGCCCGGAACAGCGTCGCCGCATTGCCCTTATCCCCGGTGGCTCGGCTCAAGGGCGCACTGATCGCCAAGGCTTCATCCAATTGCCCTGCGTTGGCAGCCTGCTTGGCTTTATCCAATGTCGCATAAAACGCCGCTTCCTGAGCCAAGGCTCCCCACTGCGCACTCTGTGGGCCGCCCTGTTTTGCCGCCTGGGTGAGGTAGTTTTCTGCCTGCGCGAAGTCTCCGCTGCGCATCGCCGTAAATCCCATCCCGGCCAAAGCATCCGCATCATTCGGGTTGCTCGCCAGGATAGCGGCAAACTGATCCTTG
The DNA here is from genome assembly GCF_019968685.1 of Serratia sp. JSRIV006. Taxonomy (NCBI): domain Bacteria; kingdom Pseudomonadati; phylum Pseudomonadota; class Gammaproteobacteria; order Enterobacterales; family Yersiniaceae; genus Serratia; species Serratia sp. JSRIV006. The sequence goes on along the minus strand of NZ_CP074137.1, from coordinate 1,853,821 downwards.
GCGCCGCCCAGATCCCCTTTATTCAGTTCGGAGAACCCAACGCCTTTGGCCGAACCGGCAATAGTCTGCTGATAATAGCCAGCCACGGCCTTGTCCTCCGGGTGCCGTTGCTGATAGGCATCATACAGCGGCTTGTCTGCCGGCAGCGGAGCCAGCCACAGCAGCGCCTGTTTCAACGCCTGGTCCGCTTCATTATTGTTCGGGGCCATCGCTGCCAACATATCGATCCCCTCACGGCGGGTCGATTCCTGATAGGTCAGCACCTTGCCCAGTACCACGCGAGTTTGCGAGTCATTGGGTTGAATAGTTAGCCGCTGCTTGAGGCCATCAATCGCCTCCTGCCTGCCAGCGGGTGACCCCGCCAAGGTGAGGTAATACTCGTTGGCGAGGTTATCGATTGGTGTCTTGCCGTTGAACACCGCCTGATAGGCCGCAGTTGCCTGGGCAAACTCCCCCTTGGCCGCCAACTGCCGAGCCTGCGCTAACAGATTCTTGGAGACCGACGGAGCGGCTTCGGTGTTACTCAACGCCTGGAGACGGGGATCGTTGGGCGCAACTGCACTCAGTTTTTTGCGCCAGATTTCGGCTTTGGCCTTATCCCCGCCCTGCATGGCATACAGGGATAGCAGATACATTGCCTCGGCGTTGTTCTCGTCGATCAACAGGATTTTCTGCAACGCTCCCTGAGCCAGTTCGTCATGCGATTTGTCATGCCAGTAAGCCGCCTGTTGAAACAGGGCTTTCAGCGCCGGGTTATTGTCATCCGCCAGCGCCGACACCGAAAAAATCGTCAGCCCGGCCAGGGAGACCCAATACAGTTTCTTTTTCAGCAATAGGTTCATTGGCGGCTCCTGTCTAGCTTCTGGTCGAGACGTGCTTTAACGTTCATCTTCTGCATCTCTCCCCAGGCGTTTGGCGGCGTGCTTGCGTAGCAAAATATACAGCCCCAGCCCCAACACCACGGAAATCCCCAAACCAGTCAGGGATAAAAGCACCACATGTTTACTGGCATACCAGATAAAGATCAGATACCAGGGCAGTTCCCCGCTCGGGAACTGTTCGCCAACCTGGAAACTGCGTACGCCGTTCTGATCGGTGATCACCGCCAGATCGCCACGCACCCCAGCGTTGATCCGGGCCGATTTCAGATCGCCATAGATTTTGTTCAAGCCATCGTCGGAAGAGGCGCTAGCCACCACCACCACCCGTTGCGGATCCCAACCGGAACGGAAGCTGAAAAATCCACGCCAGTCCGTCAATGAGGAAAGATAGCGATCGGCGTCGATGCCCTGGGTTCGCCAGTTACCTTTCAGGTAGGACTGCAATTTTTCCAGCGTAGACTGCGCCTTCACCACCAGCCCGCCGCTATCGTTTAGCGCAAAAGGCACCTGTTGCAACAGCCGCTGATAGAAGGCGCTCTGCGCCAGTGAGGCGACCACCAGCACGTCTTTGCCCTTGAAATCGTCCAACTCGCTCTCGTTGCCCCGCAGGCCAAAGCGGATATCCACGTTGCCAATCGAGCTGCCGGTAGCCGCACCTGAGCGAGCGGTCAGGTTCAACAGCATGCGTACTTCGCTGGCCGTGGGTTTTTCCGCCATTAACAGCACGGTTTGCGAAAAATCTGCCAGCTTGGAGAATGGGAAGGAAGCCCCGACGTAATACGAGAGATTGGGCAACTCGGTGAAATGGTAGGTATCGCTCAGATCAATATACGAGTTGGGCCCGATATGGCTCTTGAGGGTATTACTATCCGCCGGATCGCAGGAGGTACCGTTTTTCGGCACGATAGAGAAATAAAGCTCCAGCATGTTGTCGCCGTAAATCAGATACGGTGGCAGGGCCAAGATGTATTGTTCCTGGCGAATGTCGCCGCCAAACTGGTGCCACAGCAGCTCCAGCAGTCCGTGTTTGTTCACCGAAAGGTTACGCAGGAAGGTGCCGTTCAGCGTGGCGCTGAGCTGGGATTTATTCTCATCGATCCAGTTGTCGGTGGGGAAACGGTAGTTGATTTGCAGCGGGACGTTTCTGCCATCCCACATAAACAGGTCCGGGGCGGCACGAAAAGCAATGCGCACCGCATCATGGTAAACGCCAGTGACGGTCAGTTCCTCATTACTGGCCACCAGCTTATCAAAGCTGACCGGCTTGCTGGTATCGATCCAGCGCGGGGCGTCATAGGGCTGGCGCAGCGGAATAGTCACCGGCTTCACCGCCAGCGACGCGGTTTTCTCCGGCAACGGCTGGCTGACCAGACGATAGGCGGCCTGGCGCATCTCGGTGGCGTTACGCCCCATCACCAGCAGCAGCTTGTAAACCGGGTTCAGCGGATTATCAATCATCTGGATGGTAGGTCCATCGGCCTGTGGCAGAGTCAACTGGCCAATCTGCTCGCCGGGGCGCGCAAAGATAATGCCGTTCTGCTCAGGCAAGCTGTCCTGCAACACCTGGAAGTTCAGGTTGTTATGGCGCGTAATTTTCCCCAGATAAGAGCTGACGATAGCGGCTGCGGCCACCTCTTCCGGCCGTTTTTCCTGGCCGAAGATCACGTCCACCAGGGTGGGTTGCATGGCCTGAGGATCGAAGAACGGGTTAGGGAATCGGCCAAGGTTCGGGCTGATATTCAGCACCTGGTTTTCCAGATGCAACTGGCTGGTTGGCAGCACCTTGAGCCAATACTTATTGGCCGCCCCCTTTTCGCACAACATGGCCGCATTGCTGCCGTTGCCGATGCTGAAACTCAGGTTGTTGCGCGCCACAATCATCGCGGCAGGGATTGGCACCTGCAAACTCACCTTGGCTTCTTGCAATTGGTTAAGCTTCTGGGTGCTCAAGGGTTGTCCATTGAGCATCAGTTGCAGTTCGGTATCGGTTCCCATCAGCGCTGGGGAGATTTCGAGATCCAGCACCAGATTGCCGTCCGTCACCACCCAATCCGAGGGTAAGGTAAAGGTGAAGCCGGACTGCTGCTGCCAGTTGCTCAACGTCAAGCCATTGCTCTGCCCCATCTCGCCCACGCTGAGCGTAGAAGCAACCGACTGGTTGAAAACGGTGGCCGGCGGCGAAGCGATATCAAGCGGAGCTGTTTGCTCAGCACTGCCCGGCACTGCCCCCGCTGGTTGAGCATCAGTTGGCCGCGGCAAAGTCGGAAAACCTGGTACCTCAACACTCTCGCTGGCATAAGGCGTTGCAGGCTGCGGATCGGCCGCTATCGCCAGACCAGAAAGCCCCATCCCCAACATCAGGCCGCTGACCAGGGCAATGAACGTAGATCTGCCTGTCGGCAACTTGGTTTTCACCCGGCTCATAGGGCTTGTTCCTTATCCCGCTTTAACTCAGGCCGTTTCTGCTGCTTTTTGGCCCGCCGATCGCGCCAGGAAAAATAGAACAACTCGAAAATGCAGCGCAGGACGCCCAGCAACGAACGCAGTGGCCGATCCTGTGGGAAAGGTTTGGTCTGGATCCAGGCATCCGCGCGCGCCAATACCACCCGTACCAACTCCCGCCGTTTTTCAATCGGCATCTCTTTGAACATTAAGCGGGTCACCGACTTGTCGGCATCGATCAGCTCTACCGGGAAACTGACGGCGCCGGACTTGAGCGATATTTCCACCTCTTCGATCGGATCGTTGAGGAAACGTTCGTCCGGCGTTTTCAATTTGACCCCGCCCATCGAAAGATCCAGGGTTTCGGTACGCATCGCCGCGCCGCTGGCAAAATACAGCACCGCAGGCAAAGTGGCATCGATACGGATGGTTTTTCGGACCTGGCGTGTTTCCCGCGCTACGGCAATGGCGGCCAGCAGGATAATCATACTGAAGCTGGCCCAGGCGATGTTCAGCATAATAACCTGCGGGTTGGCTCCATAGTGATCCGGCATCAACAGGCGGATCACCCCCCAGGCGGTACCGATTAACAGCAAGGACACGGCGATAATATGCGGCCGGACAATATGGAAGTCGAAATAGTTAACGTCCAGCAACGCGCCTTTATCCGTCACGTTAAACTTGCCGTGCTTTGGCGAGATCATCGTCAGCAGGGTTGGTATTACCAGATGGAAACACATCACTGTCTCATAGATTTCCCCCCAGAACGAATAACGATAGCGCCCGTTGGCTCTGGAGTTGATATAGATAGACATCACCAGATGCGGTAACACATAGGCGAAAATCAGCCCGGCGGAGGAGGCAATGATATTGAGGTTGAACAGCAGATAAACCAGCGGAGCCACGCAGAATATCACCCTGGGTAAGCCGTACTGGAAATGCAGCATGGCGTTCAGATAGCATAAACGCTGCTGCCAGGTCAGGCCGCGCCCCAGCAAGGGATTATCCACCCGGAAGATCTGCGTCATGCCACGCGCCCAGCGGGTACGTTGGATCACGTGCAACCCCAAGCGTTCGGTAGCCAGCCCGGCGGCCAATGGCAATGCCAGGAATGCCGTGTTCCAGCCCCGGCGCTGCATCTTCAAAGCGGTATGGGCATCTTCGGTCACGGTTTCTACCGCAAAACCGCCCACCTCTTCCAGCGCCGAACGGCGGATCACGGCACAGGAGCCACAGAAGAAAGTGGCGTTCCAGTTATCATTACCCTGCTGCACCGGCCCGTAGAACAGTGCGCCTTCGTTAGGGACTTTGCTCGCCTCTGACAGGTTGCGTTCAAACGGATCCGGGGAATAGAAGTAGTGCGGAGTCTGGATCAACGCCAGGCGCTCATCCACCAGGAAGCTGCCGACCGTCGCCTGCAAGAAGGCGCGGGTTGCCACGTGATCGCAGTCAAACACGGTGATCAATTCACCCTGCGTCACTTTCATCGCGTTATTCAGATTGCCCGCTTTGGCATGGTGGTTATTGTTGCGGGTAATATAGCCTACGCCCGCATCGGCACAGAATACGGCAAACTCATTACGTTTGCCGTCATCCAGCACGTAGATTTTCATTTTGTCTTTCGGATAGTCAATGCACTGCGCCGCCAGGATGGTGTCGCGCACCACGTCCATACTTTCGTTGTAAGTAGGAATATAGACATCTACCGTTGGCCATAGCGACGTGTCGTCGGGCAGCGGTTCAATAGTGCGTTTTAATGACCAGGTGGTCTGAATATAACCAAACAGCAATATCACCAGGGCATACAGCTCGGTGATAAACAGGGCAATACCTAGCACAGCCTCCAGAGTACTGTTGAAATGCAGGGTTTCTGTCGCGCGCCAGTAGATGTAACGTAATGACATCAGGGTCGACATCACAATCATTACCAGGGTAACTTTTTTGCTTTTACTTACCCCTAAGATAAATACGATCGCAATGCAGATCAGGCCAAAGATATACTGATTATCACTGCTCATGGGGGCAATGATAATCAACAGGATAAAAGGTAAGGCCAACAGCAGTAAGAAATAAAAGAGTATTTTATTCATAACTAACCAGACAATCCTTACGAAGAGCCATAAATAGACGTAGTATGATGATACGTCCCATCTCCAACACTAAGCCCTAAAATTACTGCGACCTTTTTACTGATCTGCTCAATATCAAATGCAGCAGCCGACACTGGGCTAATATCCATGATCGCCCGTTGCGATGCATTGGCCTCAGGGACACACTCATCGCGGTGGATGGTACCCAGTAGTTTGTCTTGCAAACGCTGCTCAAAGAAATGGGTCACATCCCTGCTCAACGTACGCCGCATGTCACTCTGGTTGACCACATAATACTCGCCGACCTCATTGCTGGCGGGCGCACTCATAAATTTATGCTGCTCAATAGTGGGCAATAAACTGAGCGATGCGGTATCGGCCAGCAACACCATAATGCGCATGTCCGCCGCGACCTGCATGGCCTGTACTGCTGCGTTACGCCCTGGCGGCATATCGGCAATTACCACCATGCCGGGGATCTTCAGCACCGCACTCAGGCCACGTTGGATAAACATTGGCTCATTGAGCAGGTTGTCATCGAACTGAAGTCGCTGCTCATCGGTGACGTCACCGTAAGGTAAAACGAACAGGTTCGGCCCAACCTTGAGAATAAATTGGCTCCAATCGGATAAACTCGCCGACTGAGCAACAAAACCTCGGTTATCGGAAATAGGCACGCCAAAATGCAGCCTTAACGCATTCTGCGAGTCGAAGTCGACCACCAACACCTTACTGCCGCTACGGGCCAATGCATAAGCCAAATTAGCAGTAACCGTGGTTTTCCCTACCCCTCCTTTCGGAGAACAAACACAAACTAACGGCATGAGGCAATAGACTCTAAAAGTGGTTTGAGTAATGTATTGCGACCGGCATCCATCACCTCACCGGCAGTCGACATTTTCTTGCTGAACATCTGCTTGAAACGTTGATTCTCTGGCTGTGGGGCTGGCGATGGGGTGCTTGAAAGCGAATTAAAAGGGTTACCCTGAGCAGGAAGAGGACGTGAGCTTTCCGGCTGGGCATTTTTGTTAAGCTTAGGCTCCGCCGGAGGAGCGAAACGATCAAAATTATGAGGAATGTGGCCGGGCAAGGCGCTATTTTCTGTTATCACCGTCTTGGGTTGTACAGGTGGTTCGCCTGCTAAAGGTGCGCTGGAAAAAAGATCCGTACCAGCGATCGGCGTTGGCTGCGAGCTGTTGGTAGGGACACCCCCATTGCCTGCTACCTGCTCAACAATAGACCAGCGATACGGCGCCGATGCTACATCGTCTCGGGGAAACTCTTTATAATCAATCCCTTTGAGATTTGTCTTATCTTTAAATCCTTGGACATCATCATATTTACTCATAATCCCGACCTATAAGCTTACGCTTGGCACTGTATGAATACATACAAATCACGAATGTGAAATAGCGTGATCTATAACCCAAATACAGAATGGAAAATCGTCTATGTATTTTAAGCGCTTCTCTTCTTATGATTTAGATAGAGTAGCTTACAAGTCCTTTTTTACAACCAAGATGGAGCAAACCTCCGTCATCGATGGAAAGTCATGCAAGACCCCAAAAGCTGGTGAGCTGAGTGTAATCTACTTCTTTAAAGTTATACACTGAGTTTTAAACGTTTTTATCCCGTCTTATCACATATCCCACCAGCTTATGCCATAATTTAAGTGGTTAGTAATATATAGTCTGGTATTGGAGATTTTTTTACTTAAAATAACCAACATAACAGTGATAAATACTCGGAGCGAAGGTATTCACCCCGAGTAATAGCAGGTAATAAGGGAGATTATCGCAACCTGACCAGCCCATGCTCCAATGTCTCCACTTGGCCGGTAGCGACCAGGCAGCAGGCAACCTGCCGAGCGATAGGCTCGGGAATGGCAACCTCACCAGCCAGACAACGTTCCGTCCAACGCGCCGTAGTTGCGGCATCCTTGGCGGCAGGCACCTCAGCCAACGCATCCTGTTCTGGCCGTTCCAGCAAAATCTGCTGCTGACCACCGACGATATAGTGGATTTTTGGACAGCGTTGCGGATTGGCGTAAGCCTCCCCTTCGGTACCATGCATCAGCAATCCCCGTGCACCGATCTGGCAGAAAAATGAGGCAACGCGCTCGACGTATTCCGGATGAGAAACGCTGGCGATGCGCAGCACGTCCTGCTCACCAAATGGCGTCGCCAATTTTGCCAGGGTATGGGCGCTGTTACGCACGCCCATCTTCCAGCGCAGGCCAAGCTGTTTTTCCAACGCTGGCGCAAGCGCCGACACGGGGATAAACACCGCATCTCCGCCGTCCAAACGCCGTTGGGCAGTCTGGGGATCTTCAGACCACGGCACCCCAAGCTCACGGAAAATCTCTGCGCTGGTGACACGCGTGCTGTCGTTTACTACGCCGTGAACCAAGACCGGCAACCCTACCCTGGCCATTAACAGCGCCAGTAACGGCGTCAGGTTGGCCTGTTTACGAGCGCCGTTGTAACTGGGTAGCACCACCGGCATCGGACGGCCCTGTGGGGGTTGCAACCGCATCACCTGCTGTTGCATTGCCTGATAGAAGCCAAGCATTTCCTCCTCGGCTTCTCCCTTGATACGCATGGCAACCAGGATGGCTCCCAACTCCAGGGGCGGCACAGCATCGGCCAGCATCGCCTGATAGAGCTCAAAAGCCGTTTGCCGATCCAGATCGCGCGCATGGTTCTTGCCACGGCCTATTTCTTTGATAATTTTGCTGTAATCCATCGTTCGCCCTGCAGAAAACATTTGCACTAAGCATACCTTATCCGCGACGGCGCTCAACCTCATCGGCAAGTTGCTGCTGGCAATCGTCACCGGCTCGCAGGCCGTCGATCACCCCGTCGATATCTTCAGCGCTGCGGTTCTGGCTCATTTTCCATTTCCCTTCACGCCGGGTGACGGCGATTTCGATGCCGATAATGCCTTTGATATTGGCGGCAATATACTCCGCAGACGCATCGTCAAGACGCCAAGGTTGCGGCTGGTTACCTTCATGCACCGCCGTCAGTTCCGTCAGCAACTGACGCAACCAGGCGCTATCTTGCGTGACCGTTGGCGTTCCCCACATGTGTACGGCGGCATAATTCCAGGTCGGCACCGCTTTGCCAGTGCGCCGCTTGGTTTCATACCATCCCGGCGAGATATAGCCTTCGGCCCCCTGGAATACTATCAGGCATTCTTGCCCGGCTTGCAGCACCGACCAATGTGGGTTACCTCGCGATAAATGCGCCCTGAGTGTCAGTTGCCCTTGCTCATCGGTATCTATCAGAAAGGGGATCGGATCCGCCATCAGCCCTTGGGGTCCCTGGCTAATGAGCATCCCCAGTGGGTTGGCACGCACCAAGGCTATCTGGGCGTCCAAATCGTCTTCACGGAATGACGCTATCTGGTACATGGCTGACGTTCTCCTTATTTTATTGCTGAGAGCTTGCGGATATAGCGAGATCTAGTGGATTAAGGAAGTATCCGCAAGCATAAAATAGAATGATGTATTCCCCGTCATACATGGCATGAAAAATGGGGATCTATGTCGCTATAGCAGCGATCGCCGTAGCAGTGGGGTTCCGGTGATAACTGATAAATTACAACGCAGCGCCGGGCAAACCGGCGCAATAATGCTTTAATCGCCCCTAGCTAGCTGCCGATGGGTGAAGATCAGCAAGACCAAAGCAACCAGCATCGCCAACAGGCTGTAACCCATGGCACCAGCAAAGGCGCTGGCATAATGCTGTGGATCTGCGCCCCCGGCCAGCAACGGAACAAAGAACATGCCGCTGGCCGCAATCCCCAGAGCACCGCCTACCTGCTGCACCGTTGACACCAAGCCAGCCGCCATACCGGCCTGATGCTCCTTCGCCAAGCCAAGCACCCAATTAAGCAATGGCGTCATACTCAATGCCTGGCCAAAGCCCAAAATCATCAGGCCGGGTAAAAGTTGTAACGGATGGCTGAACGCTCGCCCCCATAGCACCTGCACCACCAGCAATACCATGCCACTGGCGTAGACCACCCCCCCGCCTGCCAACACAATATTCCCCCAACGTTGCAACCAGCCCGGAGCCAAAAAGGAGGCCAGCATAAAGGCGGCACTGGCCGGAGCAAACAGGCAACCCGCCTGGAACGGCGTCAGCCCTATTCCGGCCTGTAGCAGTAGGGCAAAACAGAGAAAGAATGAGGATGCGGTGGAGTAAATCGCCAGCACAATTACCGTGCCGCGGGCAAAGTGACCTTGGCGAAATAGCGCCGGATCGAGCACCGCATCACCGGAGTGACGGGCAAGTTGCCGTTCCCAACGCACAAACCAGGCTAACAGCGCCACTGCCAGCACCATCATCGGCACGGTCCACCAAGGCCAGTGACGCGATGGGCCTTCCAGTAACGGGAACAATAGCAGCAGCAAACCGCCAGCGGCCAGCAGCAGACCTTTAGCATCCAGCCGCTGCGCCTGCTCCAGCCTTGACTCCGGAATACGTCGTGCCGCCATCACCGCCAGCACGCCAATCGGCAGGTTGATCAGAAAGATCATGCGCCAACTACTGCCCAGAATATTGGCCTCGATAATAAAACCGCCCAACACCTGGCCACAAATCGCCGCCAACCCCAGCGTCATCCCCAAACGAGCAAAGGCTCGCCGCCGCTGCTCTTCGCCATACAGTACGCGCAATAAGGCATAAATTTGTGGAAACAGCAGCGCCGCCGCCGCACCTTGCAAAAAGCGGGCAACAATCAGCACCCACAGCGAACCTGCCAAACCGCAAAGCGTCGAGGTCAGCGCAAAAGCCAACATGCCATAGCTAAACATACGCCGCCGACCGAAGCGGTCTCCCAAGCGTCCGCCAGCAATCAGCAAGATGCCGAAGGCCAGTTCATAACCAGCGATAATCAGCCCAACTTCAGCAAAGCTGGCGTTGAACTGTTGCTGGATCACCGGCACCGCTACGTTAACCACAAACAAATCGAACATGGTGACGAACCCACCGAGTAACAACACCGGCAGCCCCGGTAATCCGGCCTTTCTGTCAGACAAGGTATGCTCCATAACGCCTCCTGATAACATGATGGCGGCAGTATGGAACATGCTTTAAACTGTTACTATATAGCCAATTATACTATTACCAAGAGTAACAGGACCCGCCGATGCCACCACGTACCCTTAACCGCACCCGTCAAGAGCTGGCAGATTTCCTGCGTATGAAGCGTGAAAAACTCTCTCCCCAGGCCGTTGGCCTTCCGAGCGGCACGCGGCGGCGTACGCCTGGGCTAAGGCGTGAAGAAGTTGCCGCCTTGGCTGGCGTGGGCCTGACCTGGTACACCTGGCTGGAACAAGGGCGGGAAATCAATGCTTCGGTGGGATTTCTGGAGGATCTGGCGCGGGTTCTGAAGCTGGATGCGACCGAACGCTATCATCTGTTTTTACTGGCGCATCAGCGGCCCCCGGTAATAGCAGGCCACCAGTGGTGCCAGGTCACGCCGTTGGTACGCCGCTTGCTGGACGATCTTACCCTGCGCCCGGCCTATGTGATGAACCTGAGCTGGGATATTATCGCCTGGAACCCGGCGGCAGACCGCCTGTTTGCCATCGCTGAGCGTCAGCCACAGCAGCGCAATATGCTGTGGATGCTGTTTGCCGATCCCGAACTCAATCAACGGTTGATGGGATGGCAGGAGCAGGCCCCGCAAATCCTAGCCAGCTTTCGCCGTGACTACGCCCGCGCCCCGCAAGATGCCACCATGTTGCAACGCATTCAGGCTCTGAGCGAAGTATCCCCTCAATTTCGCCAACTGTGGCAGCAGCACGATATTCATGGCCGCTGCCAGGGGCAACGTACTTTCCTGGTTGCAGGGGCAGGTGAAGTGACGTTTGAACACGCCTCGTTTATTGTCGATGAAGACAACCACCTGCGGTTGGTCATGTACAGCGCACAGCCTGATTGTCCCGCCAGTGCCGCCTTTGAGGCAATGCTGTAATCAGCGGGTACGGCGGCGAGCAAACGGATTTTTGCGCTTTTTCTCTTTCTTGGCGGCCTCTGCCGCAGATTTCAATGCCGCCTTGTGGGCTTTGTCCGCTTCCGGCACTTCGCGCTGTTCGATCGGAAACACCGGCAGCGCCGCCAACAGGCGTGAACCATAGCTCTTGGTCAACAGACGGCGGTCATAAATCACGATTTCACCGTGGCACTCGTTGCTTCGGATCAGGCGGCCCACCTGTTGGATCAGGTTAAACGACGCGCTTGGCAGGCTCTGCACCTCAAACGGATAACGATTGAGGGATTTAAGCCATTCGCCCTCGGTGAGGATCACCGGGCTGTCGATCGGCGGGAAGGCAATCTTGTGGATATGCACCTGGGTCAGCAGTTCACCTTTCAGATCCAAGCCTTCGGCAAATGACTGTAGCCCGACCAACACGCTGGCAGTGCCCTTCTCTACCCGCTTACGGTGTTCTTCCACCAGCCGGTAGCGTGGCTGATCTCCCTGCACCAGCAACATCAGACGCAGATCGGTGACATAGCTGAGGAAGGTCTGCATCGCACGGTGGCTGCTGAACAGGATCAGCATCCCCTTGTGCTGGCCGCTGGCCTGCTCGCCACGGAAAAAGCGCGCCATCTCTTCCAGATGCTCGGCCTCGTTGGCCATCGCCGGTTCAAAACGCATCTTGGGAATGACGATTTTACCCTGTTCGACGTGATTAAACGGCGAAGACAGCGTTTCGAAGCGATCGCCCGCCTTCTCGCTCAGCCCGCTCATCTCTTGCAGCCGTGAAAAACTATTCAATGAGCGTAACGTTGCCGAGGTGACCACCACGTGTGGCACCTTGCGCCACAGTAGTTTTTCCAACTGATCGCTGACACGGATGCCCACGCAATGCAGATAAAGATGGGTAACGTTATCGCGTAGTTCACGCGCAATCCATTTGGAGATCGGCGCATTGGAGGATTTATCCATCGCCGCCAGCCGCCACAGCTTGCTCATCGCTTCCAGGTAGCCCAGCGTGCGGCTCATCTGGATGATGGACCGATGCAACCGCACAATATCGTGCTTGCCGGTCTGCTCGGTGAGGTCGTTAAGAATAAATTCGGACAGGCCGCGCAGGCCGTCCGTCAGTTTGAACAGGCGCGCGCAGATCTCGACCATCTCCGCAGGAAGTTCACCCATTTCGAAACGATATTCGGCGTTGCCGCTGTCTGGCGGCAGATAGGCGTTGGCCTGGTGCTCAAAAATCTGGATCAGCTCGCGCAATTCTTCACAGTGGTTTTTTAGCCGTTCGCTATTGGCCAACCCCGGCGGGTTCTTTGGCCGGTACTGCGTCATGCACTGTTCCACCTGGCGCACGATCATATCGAGCTGGAGGTTGGTTGACAGCGCGGTGATCTCACCGTCAATCTCCAGCGCATCCCGTGCCACCTCCGGCAGATGATGGCCTTCGTCCAGCACCAGCAGCAACTCTTTCGGGTTCGGCAATACCGACTCGGTTTCCAACGCAGCCATCACCAACGCGTGGTTGGCTACCACCACGTCGGCGGTTTCAATTTCTTTGCGGGCGATGTAGAACGGGCATTCACGGATATAGTGGCAATTGCGCCCCAGGCAGTTGGCCTTGTCGGTACTCAGCTTGCCCCAGAGGGGGTCATCGATCGATAGCGGGTAGTGATCGCGCAGGCCATCCCATTCATGGCGCGCCAGGGCTTTCGCCAGCTTTTGGCACAGCGCCTGCTCTTCACCACTGGACGGCGCCAGCTCGTCTTCGTCCAGGTACAGCATCAGATCGCCCTGCTCGACCACGTCGGTGCTCATCGCCGCCAGATTGCGCGGGCAAACATAGCGCCCACGGCCAAACGCGCCAGTGAATTTCAGATCGGGAATGATCTTTTTCAACAGCGGTAAATCTTTGCTGTAGATCTGATCCTGCAGCGCCACGTTGGCGGTACTGACCACCAACGGTTTGCTTTCGGCACGGCCAACGGCAATACCCGGTATCAGGTACGAGAGCGTTTTACCCACGCCGGTTGGCGCCTCGATCGCCAGATGGCGAGGGTAATCTCCGGCCAGGGTCTTCGCCACTTCAGCGATCATCTGTCGCTGAGGGGCACGGGAAATAAAATCCGGTATTTGCTGCTGCAGGGCTTTGTACCACTGGCCGATCTGATCTTTAACTGCGGGGGAAAGCGCCATTCAACTCTTATCTATACGAAATGATGGCGCTATTGTCCCACAGACCGCCCGCGGCGTCAGCCCGAGTTACGGTTGGCTTACCAACATTGCAAAACGTACCGCAATGCCCCCCTTCTCTCACAGTGGAACATTGAATTTTTTGCGCATAACCTCGCATGTTTGCACAACAGAACCCCGCCCCTCTGAAACAAAAAACGCCTCTCCTGGATTATTTTTCACCCTTCGATATCCATTTACCTGACCTGTCATAAATACATCACACAACTGCGGTAAAAAATCTTCGCTGCGCTAACTCCGGCAGTAAAGTAAAACAGCGATACAGCTGATGATAAGCGTCTTTCAATCGTACAAAGCAGGGAACACCATGAAACCTAATCTTCTTGCCGTTATTGCGGCACTTTTTATTGCTCAGACCGCACAGGCAGCAGAGATATACAATAAAGACGGTAACAAGCTTGATTTTTATGGCCGGGTAAAAGCACTGCACTATTTCTCTGACGATACCAGCAATGATGGTGATAAAACCTACGTACGTATCGGCTTTAAAGGGGCAACCCAGATTAACGATATGCTGACCGGCTATGGCCAGTGGGAATATCAGATCGCCGCCAACCATAGCGAATCGGATGGCACTAAAGACACTAAAACCCGTCTTGGTTTTGCTGGCTTGAAAGTGAAAAACTTTGGTTCATTTGACTATGGCCGTAACTACGGCGTTATTTACGACGTTGCTGCCTGGACGGATATGCTGCCGGAATTTGGCGATGACACCTATATCAAAACCGACAACTTTATGACCGGGCGCGCCAACGGCGTGGCCACCTACCGTAACAACGATTTCTTCGGCCTGGTCGATGGCCTGAAGTTCGCGTTGCAATATCAGGGCAAGAACGAAAACGATGCCCGCGCCAACAGCAAAGCTAACGGCGACGGCTTCGGTCTGTCTTCCAGCTACGAAATCATCGATGGCGTCAGCGTTACGGCCGCCTATGCCTCTTCTAACCGGACTACCGGTCAGAAACAGAGCAGCTATGGCAAGGGGGATAAAGCCGACGTGTGGGCAACCGGCCTGAAATACGACGCCAACAGCGTGTATCTGGCCGCCACCTATGCGGAAACCCATAACCTGACGCCAATTTCCGGCACCGCGACCATTAATAATACCCCTACCTCAGTAAGCGGGTTTGCCAATAAAACCCAGAACGTGGAAGTGGTTGCGCAATATCAGTTCGACTTTGGCCTGCGCCCGTCACTGGCTTATGTCCAATCCAAGGCTAAAGATATTGAAAATATCGGTGACACCGACCTGGTGAAATATATTGATGTGGGTGCTTACTATTACTTCAACAAAAACATGTCCACCTATGTGGATTATAAAATCAACCAACTCGATGACAACAACAAGCTAGGTCTAAAAAACGACGACGTGATTGCCGTGGCTTTGACCTATCAGTTCTGATTTACGCTGTGACACATAACCACTACTGCAATTTATAGCTACGGCTATTTCTGAAGTGACTTCGCCGGGCGAATTCGCCCGGCTTTTTCATCACGATGATTGCTCACAAATCCGACACAAACAGCTTAATACTTGCCTGATTGGCCAATCGCAGCTAGATATAGAGGTCTCATCGCTGCCTTTGGAACCGCCATGCCTATCGATAGCCAGTTCGAGTTTCACTCCGCCTTGCACTACAGCAGCATGCAGCTGGCGCAAATACTCAGCCACTGTTTCGAGAACTACATTGTTCCCTTTGTGATCGACGGCGAAACCTTTAGCAGCCGCTTTGCCGCCGAAGACCTCAGCCTGAACCACAGCATTGTCGTCACCCACCAGCAGCACCCGGTGGCGCTGGCCCTGATCGCGAGCCGGGGCCAACATAGCCGTGTGGCGGCCTTATCTATCCGCCCGGAAATGCGTGGCAGAGGGTTAGGCAGGACGTTGATGCAACGCATTATTGCGGATGCCCATACGCGAGGCGATCGCCGGCTTTCGCTGGAGGTGATCGCCGGTAATCAAGCGGCTCTGGCACTGTATCAACAGGTGGGCTTAGCCATCACCCGCACGCTATGGGGATTTCACGCCCCCTTGGCAACCCCGGAACCCTCGGCAACCTTGCAACCGATCGACCCGTTGGCACTTGCCCAGCAGATGACCGCCGACGGCCAACATGGCTTGCCGTGGTTAATTGCCCCAGAGTCGCTGTATAAACTGCCCGGCTCCCCGCGCGCCTTCACTCTGGAAAAGCAGGCTTTTGCTTTGGTGATACCGGGCGCACAGCAGTGCCATCTGCGCATGATTTATGTGCCGCCAGCGCTTCGCGGCCAAGGCCAGGCACGCCTTCTGTTGCAAGCACTACAAGCACAGTTTGCCCCGCTGGCGCTGTCGGCCAACGTATTTGTTCCGGACGATATCGCCCCCTTCTTCCAGCACCTTGGCTGGCGTGAAGATCCTTTGCGTCAGTTTGAAATGACAATGGCGATCTGATGCTTTCCCCCTGAATTATTCAGGGGGAATATTCTGAGGCACGGGTTATAACAGTGTACGTAGCAGAATAAACATCAGCATACTCAGCACCACGACCGCCAGCGTATTGCGCAGGAAAACGGCCAGAACAATAGCGAATACGGCTCCCCATAGATAAGGGTTTTCGGGCAGTGCGCGCCACTCATCCCCGTTGAAGGCGATGATTGGTCCGCAGATGGCAGTCAGTACCGCGGGTACCGAGAAGCTCAACAAAGTTCTCATCCGTTGCGATAAGCGCACCGGTAGGCCAGGTGCCAGGAAACAGTAGCGGTTGAAGAAGACGATCACGCCCATCAACACAATGGTCAGCCAGATCATTCTTTCCCCCTGCTGCACAGCAGCCCAACCAACATCGCCACCACGGTGGTAATAATCAAAGCGCCAGGTACCTGATAATGGTGCAAGCCAATCGACAGCACCAAGGATGTCAAGACGCAGGCCAGCACCGGCAGGTTGCGTACCAACGGCACAATGATGGCGATAAAGGTCGCCGCGATTGAGAAATCAAGACCGTAGCTATCGAGATCAATGCTGCTGGCCGCCACTACGCCGAGCAAGGTGGCCAAGAACCAGCTCAAATAAAACGCCAGCCCTGCCCCCAGTGCATACCAACGGTTAAAGCGCGCTGGACCATGATCCCCCGTCAGAGCAAATAGCTCATCGGTCAGCAAAAACGCCAGTGCTACCCGCCACCGCAGCGGTAGCGGAGCAATACATTCCCGTAAGCGCAGACCGTAGAGGAAATGCTGAGCGGTGACAAAAAAGGTGGAGATCAGGATCGCCAGCATACCGGCACCGGTCTTGATCATCCCCATCGCCACCAGTTGCGAGGCTCCGGCAAACACAATCGCCGACATCCCCAGCCCCTCGGCCGCCGTCAGGCCACTCTGGATCGCCATTGACCCCGCAAGTATCCCCCAGGGCAATACCGCCAGGCACAGCGGCAGAATCGACACGGCCCCTTGCAAGGCCGGACGCAGGCGCAACGTTGGCGGCTCCGTGAGTGTTGATTGGTAAGTCATTCTTTTCTCCTTCGAACGAAGAAGTAGCATAGCGCAGGAAAGAGAGCGAGTATTGTATACGCTTGCGTATTTATCTTAACGATTTGACATAGTCACCGGGCGTCACGCCGATGGACTTGCGGAAATGACGGTGGAAATGGCTCTGATCGTGAAAACCGCAGGCCAGTGCCGTTTCCAGCACGCCATTGCCCGCTTTCAACAGCTGGCGCCCTTTACGCAAACGCGCCTGGATCTGGTAGGCATGAGGCGGTAAACCGGTCACCTGTTGAAACTGGCGCAACAAATAATAAGGGCTCAGCCCGGCTTTCTCTGCCAATTCCAGCAGGGAAATATTGACCTCGGGGAAATCATCCAGAAAGGCTTTGATCCGCGCTATCTGGCTTTGTGCCTTACTTTGCACGGCAGGCACTATGCGGCTTTTACCGTGGCGCAGCATCAACCAGGTCAGCGCCGAAAACACCAATGTCTCTTTCACCAGACGGTTTTCATTACTGCGCATCATACCAAAGGCTAATCGCAACTGCCCGGCTAGCCCGGCGTCCTGCACCACGGGATTAGGAAAATAGGGCGTAGCCCCGGCGACGGTTTTCAAATCGCGGGATAAGAACGCCAGCAGTTCCGCTTTGGGATACATGGCCTGATAGGACCAGCCGTCTTCGCTGGCAGAGCTGCCGGTATGGATATCATCGGCGTTGACCAGGATCACACTGCCCAACGGCGCGACATGCTCGCCGCCAGTACGGTAAAAACGCTGGGCTCCCTCGTCAATCACGCCTACGCAGAAACCCTCGTGACTGTGGCGGGAGAAGGTCTGGCGGCGATAGGTGGCCTGCAACACCTCCAGCCCGCCGAGATCGTCGACGTGCATGAAATTAGCCTGTTCCTGACGCCCTTTCCGGCTCATGCTCTTCGCCATGCTTACCTTCCCCGCTGAATGAAAAGCATTCTAGCACTCACCTGAACCAGGCGTTTGTACAAAATTGCTCGGATCCTCGGCAGGCTGGCTAATGGCCGCACTGCGCCAGGCGCTGTAGATCGCCAACAGCGGGGCCAAGGCAAACAGCAGGAACAGCCAATGAGCAGCGGAGGACGCGCCCTCGATCCCGCCCGGCGCGGTAAATCCGGCCAGATTGGTGACCATCCCCGCCAATGCTGCGCCAAACGCCGTGGCGAAGAGTTGCACCGTGGTAATGGAAGCCCCGGCAATATCCTTATCGGCCTGAGGGGCCACCTGCAAAATGCGCGTCAGCAGGTGCGGCCAACCAAAACCGATCCCGAAACCGACCAACGTCAAAGCCAGCACGATCGGCCCCAGCGCCTGCCAGTGGCCGTTAGAAGGAATTGGCATCAGTACCGCCAATCCCAGCAGGCCAAACAGCACCAGGATCGGCCCGCTGATAATCGCCAAACGGATCCCCACGCCGCGCCAACCGGAGCTAAGAATTTCCGACAAGGTCCAACCCGCTGCCATTGTGGCGGCAATATAACCGGAAATCAGTGGTGACTGACCATGCAGAGTTTGCAAGAAGTAAGGCACAAAGATCTCGCTGGTCATGCCGATCACCAACAAAGTCACTGTCACGTACAGCGAAGCCAGCGCCGAACCACGACGCAGCGCCTGATGTGGCAACAGACGAGCTCGGGAATGTCCCTCACGCCGGATTAGCCCAATCAACAACAACAATGCCAGCACAATCCCGCCCACGTTTAGCCAACCGCTCTCTGCCAGGCTGCCAGCCGACACCACCAATACCGCGCCAGCCAGCAGCAACAACTGCATCAGCGGTAACGGCGTTGGCCGCTGCTGCGGTTTACCCTTGGGCAGAATACGGAACGTAAAGGCGGCGTAGAGCACCATAATCGGCAACAGAATACCGAACGCCCAGCGCCAGGCGTTCAATTCGGCAAAAATCCCGCCGACGGCTGGCCCCACCAACGTGGCAATCCCCCACATCGCGGAGATCAGCGCCATGGCGCGTGGCCAGAGTTTTTGTTCAAACACCAGGTTAATCATCGCGTAGGACAAAGCAAAGATCAGGCCACCGCCAAACCCCTGTACCGTGCGGCCAATCAACATCACCGGCATGGAAGGGGCCAGTGCACACAGCATCGCCCCCACAATGAAAAACAGCGACGCCACCAGATAAGCGCTACGCGCCCCGTAGCCACTCAGCAAACGTGCCGATAGCGCCGAGCCTAATATCGAGGCCACCACAAACAAGGTGGTGTTCCAGGCATAGAGATCCAACCCACCGATGTCCTGCACCACCGACGGTAAAATGGTGGTCGCCACCAGAATATTGATCGCATGCAAAGCGACGCCAAGCGACAGTGCGATGGCACTGGCGGCATTTTTGCCGGAAAAGAGATCGCTCCAACGGCTGTTCTCATCGGTTATCACGGTTATCGTCCTGTTTTCAGAGGAATGGCATTGAGTTGATCTTGCTATTAGGCTAAATTTAACAAGCAATATCTTGGAATAATTAAGGGCGAGGCGCTGTAATATGTCAAGAATTAACTTGGAAAATGGCGAATGCACCGCACATTCGGTCAGTGACCGCTTGCTGAAGCTGTTGAAAACCCACGGTCCGCAGCAAGCCTCAGAAGCGGGAAAGGTCCTCGGCACCACTGGTGAAGCCGCTCGTCAGCAATTCGTCAAGCTGGCAAAAGAGGGTCTGGTGGAAGCCAAGGCAGAAACCCGTGGCGTTGGCCGCCCGGTACAGCTCTGGCAGTTGACCGCCGCAGGTAACGCCCACTTTCCCGACGCCCATGCCGAATTAACCGCCCAACTGTTGCGCACGGTGCGTGACAAACTGGGTGAACAGGCGATGGACCTGCTGATCGACAGCCGAGAGCAGGAGACCCTAATTAATTATAAACAGGCGATGGTCGGTGCAGCCGATTTACGTGAACGTGTTGCTCGTCTGGCGGCCATCCGTTGCCGTGAAGGGTATATGGCCGAGTGGAGTGAAGAGAAAGACGGCGAGTTTCTGCTGGTGGAAAATCACTGCCCCATCTGCAGCGCCGCGGCGGTTTGCCAAGGATTTTGCCGCGCCGAGCTGAACGTATTTACCGAGGTGCTGCAAGCCAAGGTTGAGCGCAGCGAACATATTCTTACCGGTGCCCGCCGCTGCGCCTACCAGATCTCCCAGTCGTAATCCCTTGATTGTAGGCCAGGGACTGGCAGCCTCCCCCGGTAGCACGACACCACTAAACGAGTAGAAAAGCATTGCTTATCGGCCATGCCTTAAGGTTTACTGAGTGTCCTAACGATTTTTCACCCTACCGAATAATAACCCATGCTGAGCCAACAAAATCGTCATCTCCTGCCGTTAATCGGGGCGCTGTTTACGTTATATATTGTCTGGGGATCGACCTACTTCGCTATCCGAGTGGGGGTGGCAAGCTGGCCTCCCTTGATGATGGCGGGCATTCGTTTTCTGATTGCCGGTATCATCCTGTTCGTTTTCCTGTTGCTGCGGGGCCATGCCCTGCCCACTCTGAAACAGTGGGTCGCCGCTGGCACCATTGGCATTCTGTTGCTGGCCGTGGGTAACGGCCTGGTCACGGTAGCCGAGCACCAGGATGTGCCTTCCGGCATTGCCGCGGTGATGGTCGCTACGGTTCCGCTGTTCACCCTCTGCTTCAGCATGTTTTGGGGGATCCGCAATACCAAGCTGGAATGGACCGGTATCGCCCTTGGACTGGTGGGCATTGTGTTGCTCAACACCGGCAATAACCTGGTGGGCAACCCGACCGGCGCGCTGTTAATCCTGTTGGCTTCCGCCAGTTGGGCCTTTGGTTCGGTACTCGGCTCACGCATTTCACTCCCTGCCGGGCCGATGGCCGGTGCCGCAGAAATGCTGGTAGCCGGCGTGGTGCTGACCATCGCCAGCCAACTGAGCGGTGAGCATTTGGATAAAATGCCCACCTTCAGCGGCTTTATGGCGCTCGGTTATCTGATTGTTTTCGGTTCAATGCTGGCGATCAGCGCCTATATGTTCCTGCTGAAAAACGTACGCCCAGCGGTAGCGACCAGCTATGCCTACGTCAATCCGGTGGTGGCGGTGCTGCTCGGCGTCGGTTTTGCTGGCGAATCCCTGGGCCCGCGCGAGTGGCTGGCGTTGGTGATTATCGTCTCGGCGGTGGTGTTGGTGACGCTGGGTAAATACCTGTTTGCCCGCCCGGCCAAGGCACAACAGGTCAACTAAATGCCCCCCCTTACCCTCTCCCAACAGGAGAGGGGACCAAATGTGCTACCTATTAACTCCCGCGTCTGAGCACTGCACCGCAACAAAACTTGAAGCAACATACCCCCAATTAAACGAGTGTTGTTTCACCCGCTGAAGGGGCTATAATTCCCGCTGTTCTGGACAACCTGCGAAATCATCATTATGCGGAAAAAAGCGTTCCTCATCGTCATCGCCTTATGCGCCTTCGGCTCTCTGGGCGGCGTGTTTCTGGCCGGGCTGAATATGTACACCCGTTCCACCACGCCACAAGAAGAGACCACAACCACCAGCGATGCCGCTACCGATAGTGCCCCAACGGCCACTATCCAAGCGAAATAACCCGCTTTATAACGCCGTGACGCCAGCGTTGGCCGCCAGCCTTTCAAGCTCGGCCACCCGCTGATAAGCAGTACGCGGCACCAGACTAAAATCGCCGATCAGCAGGCTTTCACTGGCCGTATGGTTGACCATGGCACTGGCCGCGGTGCGCAGGATTGCCAATTGTGAGTCTGGCGTTCCGGCCGCCGTGATCAACGGCAAACCCGGTACCGCAGCGGTACGGCCAATAATCTTCAGGCCAGCAACGGCTTGTGGCCGTGCCCGTTTCAACAGGGCAAAGCTGATACAGTCGATGGCCGCAATATCCGCCTGCCCCTCCAGGATCATCTCCAGTGAGCAATAGTGGCTGCCAGAGGCGATCGCCTGACGGAAAAAATGCCCTTCCTGCGCCAGCGGTGCAATCAAGGCTCGCAGACTGTTATACCCCGACTGTGAATCCTGGCTGTTATACGCCACCACGCGATCGCGGAAATCTTCCAGACGGTCAGCCGGTTCCTCCTCACGCACCACCAGCCAACTGCTGTAGTTCGCTCCGCTGCAACCTTCCACACGGTAATGGTAAGTCCCCACCAGCTGTACCTGTGGTAACACCGTCACCAATGGATATCCGCAGGTCTGGCTAAGTAGCAGATCCGGCCGTTGCCAGTGTTGCGGCAAATCCTGCGGCCAACTCAGCGTCTGGGGAACCTCCGCCATACCCAGTTGCCGCAGCTTATCGCGTAGCGCCTGCCAGAACGGTTCCACCTGTTGGTGGCTAACGCCGTACATCGGTAAAGAGACTATCGCCATGGAAGTTACCCCGCAGAAGATGAGACAGTCAGCCGTTGCTGACGCCAGGCGGTGAGGTAGCGTACCCAGCGTTCGAACAGCATGTCGGTAATGATCGCCAACAACGCCACTACCACCGCTCCCTGGATCACATACGCCGTATTGAAGCCACTCAGGCCAATAATGATCGGCGTTCCCAGCGTTTTGGTGCCCACCGTTGAGGCTATGGCCGCCGTGCCGATATTGATAATCACCGAAGTGCGGATCCCCGCGACGATCACCGGGGCCGCCAACGGCAGCTCAACGCGCCACAAAATTTGCCAGCGGCTCATCCCCACCCCTTGAGCCACTTCACGCGTGCCCGCCGGAACCGACTCTATCCCGGTCAAGGTGCCTTGCAGGATCGGTAATAAACCATACAGCACCAGCGCAATAATCGCTGGCTGCTCACTAAAACCCATTACCGGTACCGCCACCGCCAATACCGCAACCGGTGGAAAAGTCTGCCCAACGGCAACCACGGTTTCCACCAATGAGCGAAACTCCCGCCCGGCACCGCGCGTCACCGCAATGCCAGCGGTTACGCCAATCATTACCGCAATCAGGCTCGATACGGCTACTAGCGATAAATGCGCAACAACCAGCGAGAAAAAGCTGTCCTGCTGATACACTGGCCGCTCCAACTGTGGGAACCAAGCGGCAAACAGGCCGTGCAGATGGTTCATGCCGAAGACCAACGCCACTAGCAGAGCAAATGTCCACGGCAGCGGATCGCGCCACCAGCGCGTGATGTTCATGATAGCGCCTTGTGTGTAATCAAATCGCTGAAATGCAACACGCCAAGCGCTTGCCCCTGTTCGTCAACCACCGGCAAACGTTCGCAGCCTCGGGCAACAAACACCGACAGCGCCTCACGCAGGCTCATCATGGCCTGGATGGGTTCCCCTTCCGCCTCACCCGGCCGCACCCTTTCGGCTACCGTGCCCAACGCCAACAGCTTGATCCCCCTATCGCTGCGGCCAAAGAAGTCACGCACAAAATCATTCACCGGGTTGGTCAGCAACGCCAACGGAGTGCCCTGCTGCACCACTCGCCCCTGATCGAGCAGCACGATCCGATCGGCCAACCCCAGCGCCTCATCGATATCGTGCGTCACCAGTACGATGGTGCGGCCAGAAAGTTGATGAATACGGGCAATCTCAGCCTGCAACGAGGCCCGGGTCACCGGATCGAGCGCACCAAAGGGTTCGTCCATGAGCAACACCTCAGGATCGGCGGCCAGCGCCCGTGCCACCCCAACCCGCTGTTGCTGTCCGCCGGAAAGCTGATGTGGATAGCGGCGGCGGAACAGCTCCGGCTCCAGTTGCAGCAGCTCCATCAGCTCAGTCACCCGATCGCGGATCCGTGCTCTTGGCCACTTCAGTAACTGCGGCACCGTGGCAATATTCTCTTCTACCGTCCAATGGGGGAACAGACCGATCGACTGGATGGCATAGCCCATTCGGCGGCGTAAATCCTGCGGTTTGAACTTATGGATCTCCTCACCGGCAAACCTGATCTTGCCTTTATCATGCTCGATCAGGCGGTTGATCATCTTCAACGTGGTGGATTTGCCTGAGCCGGAAGTGCCGATCAGCACGGTAAACTCCCCTTCCGCCATGCTCAACGAGAGATCGTCCACCGCCGGTTTCCCCTGAAAAATCTTGCTTACCCGGTCAAAGTTAATCATCTGGCAGTCACTTCCAACATTGAAATTATGAATTTAAACAGCGAATCGACGATCACCGCCATGGCGATCACCGGGATCACCCCGAGCAACACCAGATCCAGTGCGCTGCTGAGTAATCCTTGAAACACGATCGCACCAAAACCCCCGGCACCAATCAGCGCTGCCACCACCGCCATTCCCACGGTTTGTACCGCCAGGATGCGCACGCCGGTCAGGAACAGTGGCATTGCCAGTGGCAGCTGGACGCCAAAGAAAATCTGCCCGCGCGTCATTCCCATGCCGCTGGCGGACTCAATCACGCTGGCGGGCACGCTTTGCAAACCGGCGACCACGCTGCGCACCAGCGGCAACAGGGCATAGAGCACCAATGCCACAATCGCCGGGGCCATGCCGATACCGCTAATGCCTAAGTTCGCCAGCCAAGGTAGCGCCGCCGCCAGCCCGGCCAACGGGGCGATCAACAGGCCAAATAGCGCAATGGAAGGGACGGTCTGGATGATATTCAGCGTGGAGAAGATGGGACCCTGCCAGCGGGTTGAACGAAAACACAGCACGCCCAACGGCACACCAATCAGCAGAGCCGGTACCATGGTAGCCAGCAAGATGGTCAAATGCTGTAGTAATGCAGCGTCAAATACCTCTTGCCGGTTGTGGTACTCCTTCAGCAGGGAAAGCTGGTCCAACTGATGGGTAAACAGCAGCAGCGCGGCAGGTAGCAGCACCAAGACGTTACCCAGAATGCGCCACAGGTGCGAGGGAGTGATCCGCGTCATGGCATCAGCGGCGATCAGGCCGCTCAATGCTGCCATTAGCGCACAGCCGCTGCTCCAGGAAGTGCGTGCCAACGGCGAGCCCTGCAATGCCAGTTGCTGCGCGGTATAGCCGCTCAACCAAAAGATCATCGCCAATAGAACAGCGGCAACGCAGGCGGTCAGCCGCGCCCGATTGCGCGTGGGGGTCAACAGGCTGAGCACGGCCAACGCCAATAATGGCAGCAGCAGCCACAGAGCGGGGCCATGCAACAGTGAAATCAGAGAGATACTCTTGCCAGACAGTAGGCGATTAGGAGCATAACTGAGGAACGGCAGGCCAAAGGCCGCAAGCAGCAGCAAAACAAACAAAGTCAGTAATACGCGGTTTTTCAAGACAATAATCAAAATCACTCCCCGGTACCCGGGCATCCCCTTGGTCTTTCAGGCGGTAATATGGCCGACTGGGCCGCTCACCGCTGCCCGGTCGGCGGGATCCAGGTTACTTAATCAACCCTTTCTGTTTCAGGTAATTGACCGCCACCTGTTTGGCATCCTGGCCTTCTACGGCGATCTGCGCGTTCAACTGCTGTAAGGTTGGGCCGTCGAGCGTAGCGAATACCGGTTTGAGCAGTTCGGCGATATTGGCGTGCTGTTGCAGCGTTGCCTCACGAACAATCGGAGCCGGGGCGTAAATTGGCTGTACGCCCTGTGGGTCTTCCAACGTTTGCAGGCCCAGCGCGGCCACCGGGCCATCAGTCCCATACGCCATCGCCGCATTCACCCCAGAGGTTTGTTCCGCCGCCGCCTTGATGGTCACCGCCGTGTCACCGCCAGCCAGTGACAGTAACTGATCCTGATTAAGCTTGAAGCCATAAGCATTCTGGAAGGCCGGTAGCGCGTCCGGGCGTTCGATAAACTCTGCCGATGCCGCCAGTTTGAACTTACCACCGTCGTTGATCCACTTGGCCAGATCTGCCAGGGTTTTCAGATGGTTGGCCTGCGCCACGTCCTGGCGAACGGCGATCGTCCAGGTGTTGTTAGCCGGGGCGGCATCCAACCAGACGATCTTGTTCTGGTCATAGTCGAGCTTTTTCACCTTCTCGAACCCGGCCTGAGCGTTTTTCCACGCCGGATCTTTTTCATCGGAGAAGAAGAAGGCACCGTTACCGGTGTATTCCGGGTAGATATCAATCTCGCCGGAAGTGATGGCACCACGTAATACCTTGGTGGTGCCCAATTGCAGTTTGTTGGTAGTTTTGATGCCGTTGGCTTCCAGCACCTGCACAATGATATTGCCAAGCAGCGAGCCTTCGGTATCAATTTTAGAACCCACGCGTACCGTATCGGCCGCCTGTGCAACACCGCAGGCTCCCGCCAGAACGGTCAATGCCAATGCCAAAAAACGTGCGCGTAATGGGGTAATAGCCATGCTTTATCCTCTTTGATGATGCTTTCCGGCTATTTCGCCAGATCGATTGGAAAATCCTGCGCGGTATGGGTCCAGCCTATCACATGCTGCTTCTCGACTCTCTCCTGTTCAAACGGGTGTACTTCAACGGCAATCGGCGTCACGGCATGATCGACCAACCAGTTGCCATAGCCCTGCACCACAAACCCCTGGCTGCGTTGCCGGTAGGCCTGCTGCTCTGCCAGATAGACTTTTCGCAGCCCATACCAAGGCAAACCGGGTAAATCATGGTGCACTAAATGATAGTTCAGATTGAGAAACAGCAGTCGCCAAGGCCAAGAGGCCTCATTAATAATAGAACGTGCCTGCGGAGCGTCCACCGCGCGATGCTCATAAAACGAACGGATCTTGGTCAACCCCAGCGCCGGGTAGCTCACCGCCAGCAGATAAAAGGCGGCAGAAATGCCCTGCGCTTGCAGCCAGGCAAGCAGAGCTACCAACAGTGCGCCGTGTACCAGCCACATCGTCAAGGTCCGCAGATCACCAGCCAATATGGCTTTCAGAGCGTTGGACAGCGTGGTGATAATGTCCCAGGCCGGGCCAAGCGTGACCCGGCCAAGCAGGGTATTACGCACCTTGGCCAACAGAGGCAGCCAAACAGGAAATCGTTGCCACTGCGCCCGGCTGAAATAGTAACTTTCCGGATCTTCGGCAGGTTGGGTCAGATGATCGTCGCGATGATGCTGAATATGGCTGTCGCGGTACAGCCCGTAGGGATACCACACCGCCAGGGGAAGCAGGCCGAACAGTTGGTTGAGCCGCGGCCACCGGGTGGGATGGCCGTGGATCAGCTCATGCTGCAAAGAGAGATACCAGGTAGTCGCCAACGTCAGCAATGGTGCGCCCAGCCAGGGGCCGAGCAGCTGCCAGTAATGCACCACGCCGAACCAACTACCGTAAACCAGCAGCATAATGCCCCAGGTCGGCAGCTCCAACCGCCAGATCCATTGCCGGTTAAGCTGTTGGATCCAGGCTCGTTGTTCGCCATGCAGATAGTGACTATGGGGTTTGGCTGAGGGCATTTTCCGGCTCGCTGAGGCTATTTTTCTCAGTATCGGCGAAGCGGATCGGCGCTCAAAATAACAAAAGTGGTAAAGCAAAGTTAAAAATCAGCATCATGACGTTAGCTGCGTGGATAACAATCCTGGCGGGCAACAACAGGCTATGCGTTAACCTACCCTGCCTTGCCAACCTTCAGAGTCATTCCCCCGTCACGGCATAAGCTTGCAACCGCTCACGCCACCAGAGGCTGGCCAGGCCGCTGGCACTTTCTCGCCAGCCGAAGTAGGCGGTGTCGCTATCGCGCTCTGCCTCCACGCTTTTCGTGACCAACTGGCCGGTTTTCAGATAAGGTTCTGCCAGATAATGAGGCAGATAGCCACAGCCCAACCCGGCCAGCTGCGCCTGCAATTTGGCCTCAAAACTGAATACCGTCAGTTGATCCTGCTCATCCAGCACGTGCAGACTTTGCGGCGAATTCACCCGCGACGAGTCATGAACCACCACTGCGCGATGCTGGCGGATGCTGCTTTTCTGCAACGGTTCCGGCTGGGCGGCCAACGGATGGTGCGGGGCGACGGCAAACACATACTCCAACTGCCCTAGCGGGCTAAAAGCATAGCCCGCGCGCGAAGGCGGCTCACAAATCGCACCGATGATAATATCGGCACAGCCGTGTATCAGCGCCTCCCAAGAGCCAGCCAGCACTTCGTGGCTGAAACGCAGCCGGGTGTGGTGGTGATTACGGTAAAACTCATCAATCAGCGGTAGCAGCCGGGCAAAAGGGAACGATGCATCTACCGCCAGGGTGAGATCGCTCTCCCAGCCACTTTCCACATAGCGCGCCTGCTGCTCCAGATCTTGCGCAGCGCGTAGCAATATCCGCCCCTTTTCCAGCATCAGCTTGCCGGTAGCGGTGAACTTGGCCCGATGGCCGGAGCGATCGAGCAGCGTGATCGCCAGATCGCTCTCCAGTTTCTGCACCATGTAGCTCAGGGCAGAAGGCGTTTTAAACAGCGCGGCAGCCGCTGCAGCAAATGACCCATGACGATCCAGTGCGTCCAGGATCAATAGCGCTTCCAGGTTTAGTCTCACCCCTTTCTCCCATAGATAAAAAAACTTAACAAGAAGGTAAAAATTCTACGCTATCTTTGAAAACGGCACCTACCTACCATTCATTCCATTGATACAGCGCATCCGTCTTATTCACGGTAATACAATTGGAAGGTACATTATGTCTAAGTTTCAACTGCTTGATCCGAAAAATTCCGCACTCATCTTTATCGATCATCAACCGCAAATGGCTTTTGGCGTGGCCAATATCGATCGCCAACAGCTGAAAAACAACGTGGTAGCGCTGGCCAAAGCCGGCAGCATCTTTAATGTTCCCACTATTTTTACCTCGGTCGAAAGCGAAAGTTTCAGCGGCTATATCTGGCCGGAATTGCTGGCGGTGCATCCAGAACTCACCCCTATTGAACGTACTTCGATGAATTCCTGGGAAGATGCGGCATTCGTTAAAGCCGTCGAGGCCACCGGCCGTAAAAAACTGGTGATCTCCGCCCTGTGGACCGAGGTCTGCCTGACCTTCCCGGCATTGATGGCAATGGAAGCCGGATATGAGGTTTATGTGGTTACAGACACCTCTGGCGGCACCTCGGTGGATGCTCATGAGCGCGCTATCGATCGCATGGTACAGGCTGGGGCGGTTCCGGTGACCTGGCAACAGGTGCTGCTCGAGTACCAACGCGATTGGGCACGCAAGGAAACCTACGATGCGGTGATGGATCTGGTACGTGAACACAGCGGTGCCTACGGGATGGGCGTTGACTATGCTTACACTCTGGTGCATCACGCTCCGGCTCGCAACGGCAAGTAAAACCGCGCAGGGCTCACCTTGACTGACCGCAATACCCTCCCGGCCATGTGCCGGGATTTTTCAGGAGTTGGATCCATGTCCCATCAGCAACACGTTACGCTGGTGATCACTCACCATCTGACACCCGGCCAGGAACCAGCCTATGAAGCCTGGTTAAAACGCATCATGCCCGATGCCGCCCGGTTTGACGGCCACCTAGGCGTTAACGTCATTCGCCCCTCCGGCAGTGAACAGGCTTATACGGTGCTGGTCCGCTTCGATAATCTGGACAATTTATACCGCTGGATCCACTCGCCGCAGCGTCTGAAATATATCGAAGAAGTCACACCACTGCTGCTGGAGAGCGATCATATTGAGATCCGCCCCGGAGCCGAGTTCTGGTTCACACCAGCCAGCGCCAACGTACGCCCACCGGCCAAATGGAAACAGTTTTTAATCACCCTGCTGGTGATCTTCCCTTCGACCAATCTGGTGCCCTGGTTTTGGGGCAAGTTACTGCCGGGACTGAGCGGCACACTGGCTGGGCATTTACTCAATGATGCCAGCGTTGTCGCCCTGGTGGTCTTCCTGTGGATGCCGTTGGTTACCCGTCTGTTTCACCAATGGCTCACCCGCCATTAAAGGAAAACGTTATGAGTCACACCGCATCATTGATCATCAGCAACGGTAAATTCCATACCGTCGATCGCGAAAATCCCACCGCTCAGGCCGTGGCGATCAAGGACGGTAAGTTTCTGGCCGTCGGTAGTGAGAGCGACGTCATGCAATACGCCGGGCCGGAAACCCAGATCATCGACCTACACGGCCATACGGTGGTACCCGGCCTGAATGATTCACACCTGCACCTTATCCGGGGTGGTTTGAATTACAACCTGGAGCTACGCTGGGAAGGCGTGCCTTCGCTCGCCGACGCCTTACGTATGCTCAAGGAACAGGCGCTGCGTACGCCCAGCCCACAATGGGTCAGAGTGGTTGGCGGTTGGACCGAGTTCCAATTCGCCGAGCGCCGTATGCCTACGCTGGATGAAATCAACGCCGCCGCCCCTGACACGCCGGTATTTATTTTGCATCTGTACGATCGCGCCCTGCTTAACCGTGCTGCGCTGAAAGTGGTGGGCTACACCAAAGATACGCCAAACCCGCCAGGGGGCGAAATCCAACGCGACGGTAACGGCAACCCAACCGGGATGTTAATCGCCAAGCCCAATGCCATGATCCTCTACGCAACCTTGGCCAAGGGGCCGAAGCTGCCGCTGGAACAACAGGTAAACTCCACCCGCCAGTTTATGCGCGAACTCAACCGCCTGGGCCTGACCAGCGCGATTGACGCAGGCGGCGGTTTCCAGAACTATCCCGAGGACTATCAGGTCATCGCGGAACTGCACGATAAACAACAGTTGACCCTGCGTATCGCCTACAACCTGTTTACCCAACGGCCAAAGCAGGAGTTGGAGGACTTCCAGCTGTGGACGGATATGCTCAAACCCGGCCAGGGAACGGACTTTTACCGCCATAACGGCGCGGGTGAAATGCTGGTGTTCTCGGCGGCCGACTTCGAAGACTTCCTGCAACCTCGCCCGGATTTGCCTGAAGGTACCGAGGATGAGCTGGAACGCGTGGTGCGCCATCTGGTGGAACACCGCTGGCCGTTCCGTCTGCATGCCACTTACGATGAATCTATCAGCCGGATGCTGAACGTGTTTGAGAAGGTTAACCGCGAGATCCCCTTTGCCGGTCTGCACTGGATTTTTGACCATGCAGAAACCATCTCAGAGCGTAATATCGAGCGGGTGAAAGCCCTCGGCGGCGGCATTGCCGTACAGCACCGCATGGCGTTTCAAGGGGAATACTTTGCCGAGCGCTATGGCATCGAAGCGACCAAACAGACGCCTCCGGTAGCTAAAATGCTGGCGGCAGAGTTGCCGGTTGGATTAGGCACCGACGCCACCCGCGTCGCCAGTTACAACCCTTGGACAGCGCTGTACTGGCTGGTTTCTGGCCGCACGGTCGGCGGTATGGCAATGTATGACGACCAGGCTCGTCTGGATCGTGAAACGGCATTGATGCTTTGGACACAGGGCAGTGCCTGGTTCTCTACCGAACAAGGCAAAAAGGGCCAGATCAAGGTGGGACAGCTGGCGGATATAGCCGTGCTGTCACAGGATTACTTCAGCGTACCGGAGGAGCAGATCAAGGGAATTGAGTCGGTCATGACCGTGGTGGATGGCAAAGTTGTCTATGCTGCGGGCAGTTTCTCGCCGCTCTCTCCGCCGCCGTTACCGGTATTGCCTGAGTGGTCACCGGTGGTCAACGTATCGGGGCATTATCGCTCAGCACCGCCCGCAACCACCGGCAAGGTGGGTGCATTAAGCCAGGCACACCAGTGTTGCGGCCCTTGTGGCGTTCATGCTCACCAGCATGACATTGCCCGCCGTTCCAGCATTCCCATCGCCAACGAGAATGCCTTCTGGGGCGCATTCGGCTGTTCTTGCTTTGCGTTTTAACCGTTCAAGGGCCTTGCATGTTGCCTAGTGGGTGCAGCAAGCAAGGCCCTACGGGACAGCGCCGCTAGCCGTCTCCCGGTAACAGAGTCAATCGCGGTTGATATCCAACCAGCGGCGCTGTTCGGCAGAGGCGGCAATCGCATCCAGCACGCAGGATACCTTCCAGCCTTCCTCAAAATCTGGCCACATCCGATCACCCGCGGCAATACCATTGACCAGATCGCGGATCTCCACCGTTTTCTGATCGTTAAAGCCGATACCATGCCCGGCGCTGATACAAAACGCAGCGTAATCCGGGTGTTTCGGCCCTACCATGATGGTTTTGAAGCCCTGCCGCTCCGCCGGTTCGTCATGACGATACAGTTTCAGTTCGGCCATGCGTTCCTGAGTGAAACTCAGGGTGCCCTTGGTGCCAGTGACCACATAGGTCAGGCCCATTTTACGCCCGCAGGCAATGCGTGAGGTTTCTATGGTGCCCATTGCGCCATTGGCAAAGCGCACCAGTGCGCTGGCCTGATCTTCGTTTTCGACTTGGCACATCTTGGCCGGGTTGTTCGGATCGGGCCGCTGTTTGATCAGGGTTTGCATATCGCCCGACACCGCGACGATATCCCCCACCAGATAATGTGCCATGTTCACGATATGAGCCGCCAGATCGCCCAACGCCCCCAACCCAGCGGTGGCTTTGCGGCAGTGCCAGTCGATCGGCGTACGAGGGTCGGCCAGATAATCTTCATTATGCGTACCGTAAAAGTGCACCACCTCGCCAATTTCACCGTTGGCGATGATTTCCCGCGCCAGCTGGCTGGTCGGGTTTTTCATATAGTTGAAGCCAACCAGAGTTTTGACCCCTTTGGCGCGCGCGGCCTGCACCATCTCGGCGGCGTCTTGCGCATTCAGCGCCAGCGGCTTCTCGGAATAGACATGCTTGCCCTGTGCAATGGCCGCCAGAGCCATCTCTTTATGCAGGAAGTTCGGGGCACAGATATCCACCACGTCTATGGCGGGGTCGGCCACCAGTTCGCGCCAGTCACCGGTTGAACGTACGAAGCCAAACTCCGCCGCACGCTGGGCTGCCAGCTCGGGGGTAACCTCCGCCAGCATCTCCAACACCAACCCCCCTTTCAGAGGGAACACCGTGCCTGCCTGTGCATAGGCGATAGCATGACAGCGGCCAATATAGCCGGTACCGATCAATCCAACGCGCACCTGTTTCATGGTTTTCTCCCTTGCCTGTCATTTGGAAAATAAAAATCATTATGTATTTATATGAAATTTAAATTTCATTAACAAGCCGATAATCAACTTTGCCCCGGATCCGTGACTGCCCTCATAAAACGCGGTGGATAAAGAACACAAAGTAAGCAAAATAGTGGGAAGGTACGGCTGGCATAATGCTAAACCCCGCTGCTATTATAAAGCCGAGCGTGTGGCCTTGATGCCACACTTTCGCCCCCTCAACAGAAGACTCCTCATGCCGCCGAAAATCTTGCTCAGTGCCTGCCTGGCCGGTTTCAACGTCCGTTATAACGCCTCCAGCAAAACCGTTATCGATACTACCTTACAGCAGTGGCAAAAGGAGGGACGATTAGTGGTGTGCTGCCCCGAATTGGCCGCAGGTTTCTCTACGCCGCGCCCACCAGCAGAGATTGCGGCCGCAGCTAATGGTGCTGAAGTGATAGCCAACCGGGCCAGAGTGATCGACGCGCAAGGGAACGACGTTACCGACCAGTATCTACTGGGTGCCCATCTGGCGCTGGATACCGCTCGCCTGCATGGCTGCCGCTTTGCCCTGCTGAGCGATCGCAGCCCTTCCTGCGGGAGCCAGACCATCTACAACGGCGCATTCAACGGCCAAACCCAGCCCGGTCGCGGCGTCACCGCTGAGCTGCTACGCCAACATGGCATCGAAGTATTTTCCGAGCATCAGGTCGACGCGTTGATCGAGCGTGTCCGGCTAGTCGAGCTGGGCCAGACGATCCGCTAACCGCTGACGCAGATGGGCAATGCCCTGCGGGTGCCGTACAAATTCATCCGCAGGCATCATTTGCCAGCACTGCCCCTCATTACCGAAGCGGATCGCCGCAATCTGTGCGAGGGTGATTTCCCCCACCATAAACCAGGTAGGCGGCGAGCCAGGCATGATCCCGGCGTAACGCTGCTGCCAGACAATTTGCCGTGCGGACAATAGAATGCCGAACTCCTCCTCGGTTTCCCGTTGCACACATTGCATCGGGGTTTCATCCCCTTCACGTCCGCCGCCGGGCAAGTCCCAGCAGCCGGGCCAGGGGATTGCCGGGTTGTCATCACGCTGGTAAACCAGCACCTGGCCGCCGTACAGCAAGGCGATTTTCGCCCCGCCAAAGTCTTGGTCAATCATCTGCCCTGCCCCCTTTCAAACCGCAGCATACCAATATGCAAGATCGTTGAGGTATAGTGAAAACCTTCTTTGTCCTGACAGGCGAACAATAATCATGAACTCTGCTTTTTTAGTGACCGCGCAATGGCTTGAGCAACATATCAACGATGAGAATCTGACGCTGGTTGACGTGCGTATGGCGCCTGTCGGCCAGGTGCCGAAGCAAGACATGTTGGCCGAATTTGAGCGGGGCCATATTCCCGGTGCGGTGTATTTCGATATTGACGACGTCGCGGATAAAAATACGACGCTGCCGCATATGCTACCCACGGCAGAAGCCTTTGCCGCCGCCGTAGGTAAACTGGGCATCAATGACCAGCAGACCATTGTTTTCTATGATGGAGGCAATCAGTTCTCTGCCCCACGCGGTTGGTGGACGTTCCGTAATTTCGGCGCGCAGAACGTATTCGTGCTTGATGAAGGTTTGCAGGGTTGGACATCACGCGGTAACGCCTTGGAGACCGGCCCTGCGCAGCCTACTCCTGCCACCTTCCGCGCGCACTTTAATGCCGAAGCGGTGGTGGATATGCAGCAGGTGGAACAAGCGATGAACGACCAACGGCAGATCCTCGATGCCCGTGCCGCACCGCGTTTCTATGCCCAAGCCCCGGAACCGCGCCCAGGCCTGCACCGTGGCCATATTCCGGGCAGCATCAATATTCCGTATGGCGATCTGCTGGAGAACGGACGTTTCAAATCACTCGAGGCGCTGAAAAAAACCTTCGATGAAAAAGGGGTCGATATCGACGCGCCCACCATCGTCAGCTGTGGTTCTGGCGTCACCGCCGCCGTACTAGCCTTTGGCCTGCAATCACTGGGCGCCAAGCAGGTGAAACTCTATGACGGTGCCTGGAGCGAATGGGGTGCGCTGAGCGGCAAGCAGCCGATCGCCCAAGATGAGTCAACTAACCACTAACAGAGAGGCTGTCGTGTTCAGGATCCGTCAAGCGTTGCCCGCTGACTTAGCAACCGTGAGGGAAATCGGGATTGCCAGCTACCTTGCTCACTTTGCCGAACTTTGGCAAAACCAGCAGGAGTTGCAGGCGTTTCTGTCCAAGGATTTTGCCGAACAAGCGTTGGAGCCCTCATTGCAAGACCGCGATACTTGCTGGCTGCTTGCCTATGAAGGGGAAACACCGGTAGGCTTTGCCAAGCTTAATTTCGACAGCATGCAGGCTGCGACCGCAACCCTCGGGGCCGAGCTGCAGAAGATTTATTTCCTGCCGCAGTTTGCCGGACGCGGCTATGGGGAGCAGCTATTTGCCGAAGTACAGCGACGAGCCGTTGAGAGAGGGCAACCCATCCTGTGGCTGGACGTGCTGAAAAGCAACGTGTCTGGCCAACGCTTTTATCAGCGGCAAGGCATGACGATCGTGGGTGAGGAGAGCTATACCAGCGTCAGCCAATCCGTGGCCATGTGGGTGATGGCAAAAAACCTATAGCCACTTGGCGTTATGGGTAAAGGAGATAGTCAGCCAGCGGTGCGGGCTATCTTCACCAATAGCGTCGGCTATCTGGTCACGGATTTTATCCAGCTTGTGTACGCCGCTGTGTTCCATCTCTGGCGGGATCACGATGTGGATCTCAATAAACAGCCCACGGCCAACGCGGGTGGCGTAATTGGAATAATCCAGGAAGCCATACTCCAGCGTCAGCTGCGCCATGATGGATTCCACCTTGGCATCCAGGTTGTCCGGCGTCATCTGCAATACCTCCTGAATGGCAGATTTTACCGTTTTGATCGGCACCGGGATCAAGACCAGCGTCAACAGTGCCAGCGCGACAGGGTCGGCATAGACGTTGAGGTATTCATAACGGGTGCCTTCCATTAGCCAGGAAAGAATAAAAGCCACTAATAACGCCGAACTGATGCAGGCCGACATCAGCCAGCTTTTGTTATCCAGCGCGATCAGTTCCGATTTAACCTGCTTATTCAGCCGGGTTTGCTTAACGTAGAGGGTAAAGCAGAAAAGGCTGACGGTAACGGCATAGACAATCGCCCAGCCCAGCTCGAGTTCGCGCCCTCCGTCGGCAATGCCTTTGACAGCGTTCACAAAGGCATACAGACACAGCAACGTCAGCAAACTGCCGTTAAATGCCAGCACCAGCGGTTCGACATGCCAGAACCCATACTGAAAACGGCGGCTATGGGGTTGCCCCAACAGGCGGGACACCAGCAAGGATAATGAACACATGCCCGCATCCAACGCCGAGAACATGCCGTCAAACACGATCGACATGGAACCACAGACAATCCCAAACACGATCCCGGCACTGGCAATAAACAGCGTGCAGAAGATCGACCTGCGCAGTATTTTTTGTTCTATTGCCGTGCTGGTTAACACCGGCGGCAACGTGGTGGGTGCTGTCGTCATAATTCCCTCATTTCAGTCGGAAAGTTCGGGCATGTTCTACCGCCAGGCGGCATCGTACTGAGTATGATCGACAAATGCAGGGGGCACAAAAAAAAGCGCCCTCAATGAGGACGCCTGATGTCGTGATACGCAGGATTATGCGCCGCGTATGCGCTGGGTCAGCCCTTTCAGGAAGTAGCGCAGCATCTGATCGCCACATGGGCGATAGTTTTTGGTGCCTTCTTTGCGGAACAGCGCGCTCAGCTCAGGCTTGGAGATACGGAATTCCACCGCGGTAAAAATCTGGTGCAGATCGACATCTTTCAGTTCAAACGCCACACGCAGCTTTTTCAGCACCAGGTTGTTGGTGATCGGCAGCTCTACCGCCGGTGCCGGGAATTTATCGTCTTTGCCACGCTTGAAGAACACCAGGCCATTGAGGAAATGCGCCATCACTTCGTCGGGGCAGTTGGCAAAACCCGGCTCGCCTTCCTTGATCATGTAGGTCCCCATGGCTGCGACATCGACGTCAAAACCGTCCAGCTTGACGATCTCTACCATCTTCGCGTCATTAATAGCCAGCATGTAGCGCACGCTGCGCAGCACATCATTGTTAATCATGGAATAGCCTTTCGCTTGTCAATCAGGAGAGGCGTGCAGCGCTGCACACCTTGCATGGCGGCAGTATAGGGATCCGGCGGGGGTTTCTCAATGGAATTTCCACGGGCAAACCAGGGTTTACCCGCAGAGGTTAATGATTTTTCGGGTAAAGCGGAATTTCTTCGCCAACGATATATTTGTTACGTAGCATGGCAGAGATCTTGTCCATCAGCATCACGATCACCACCAGGATCAGGGTGATAAACATCACCACGTCCCAGTTCCACAGCCGCATGTTCTCGGCATAGACCAGGCCGATCCCCCCTGCCCCGACAAAACCTAGCACCGCCGCCGAACGGGTATTGGACTCAATCTGATACAGGCTCAGCGCCAGAAAGGTCGGGAAGGATTGAGTGAAAATGCCGTAACGGTGTTTTTGCAGCCCATTGGCACCCACCGCCGTCAGCCCACGGCTGGGGGATTTATCCACCGCTTCGTGGCCTTCGGCATACAGTTTGCCAAGCAGGCCGATATCCTGCATTACGATGGCCAGCACCCCGGCCAGCGGCCCCATACCGACGGCACGCACGAAAATCAGACCCCAGATGGCCATATCGATGCCCCGGAGAATATCCAGCAGGCGGCGTACCAGCGTCGCAATTGGCCGTAGAACAGGCGAGGACATCACGTTGCGCGCGGCAAGAAACGACAGCGGTAAAGCCAGCAGCGTTGCCGTAATGGTGCCAGCAAACACGATCGCCAGGGTGATAAAGATCTGTTGGAAATAATAGCCAAACGGCCAGTTGGCAAAGTCGTGCCAGACAAACATACGCATAAAGTAGCGGCTAATCTGTTGGCAACCGTTGGCAAACTGCAGCCAGGAAATGCCAAACACCAGGAAGAAGAAAACGTAATACAACACAATCGCCACGGTAATCATGCCGAGGGTGCGCAGATAGCGCCCTTGGCGTGAGAAGATTTCCGGGTTCTGCTGCTTGAGCTGCTGCAAATTGGTGGTAGAGATCGGCTGAACGGACATTAGGCTTTCCCCTCGACAACGCGTTTACGTAATTCACCGGAGGCGTAATCCAGCAGCGAAACCACCACGATAATCAGCAGCAGCGTCATGCTGACCTGATCGTAACGGTCGAGTTTGATATTGGTCATCAGTTCCTGACCTATTCCGCCCGCCCCGACCAGGCCGAGGATGGTTGACTGGCGAAAGTTGATTTCCAGCCGCATAAAGCTGTAGGACAGGAAGATCGGTTTGACCTGCGGCCACAGGCCGAAACGCATGCGCTGTAACGGCGTGGCCCCACAGGCGGCCAGCCCGCGCACCGGCTTGTTGGAGGCGGTTTCGATCGATTCATAAAACAGCTTGGTCAGGCTGCCGATGGTGTGTAGCGCCAGCGCCATAAAACCGGGAATGGCACCGATGCCAAACGCCATCACAAACATCACCGCCCAGGCCAGCTCCGGCATGGTGCGCAAGAACGCCACCAGCGTACGAATGGCAAAGCGCAGCGTCGCCGGGCTGTGGGTATTATTGGCCGCCAGAAAGGCCAGCCCGCCCGCCACCAGCACGGAGAGGATGGTGGCCGCCAGCGCCAGCTGTAAGGTTTCCCAAATCAGCGGTAATTGGATATGCAACCGGTAGCCCCAATAGGCGAAGGAGCCTTCGGTATGGCCGTCGGCGAACAGCAGCGGCCAGTGCAGTACCGGGATGGTTTCTGCCAGATAGTCAAAGAAATGGGGGATCGACACCCAGACGATATGCAGGTTGAACTCGGCAATATTGCCTGCGCCAAGATAAAGCGCTACCAGCCCGAGCGACCAGAGCAAGGTTTCACGCTTCTGCTTACTGCGGATCCGTTGGTAGTAGTGTGCGAAGTCTCTATTCAAAATCGCTTCCAATATTTTATGGCTGGATAAATAGGCCCCTCACCCTAACCCTCTCCCTGTGGGAGAGGGTTAGGGTGAGGGGCCGGGAAGCAAGCCGCCTTAGCGGAAGCAAGCCGCCTTAGCGATCGCCCTTGGTCAGCTCACGCTTCATATCGATAATGGTCTGGTATTCCGCCAGCTTGACGTCGCCAATGTGCTGCTTGCCGCCCATCGCCTTGATAAAGCACTGATGGTTGTCGGTATCCAGCTTCTTGATGGCGGTAACCACCTTGGCTTTGAAATCCGCAGGCAGGGAGTTGCTCACCAGGATCGGGCCATTCGGGATCAGCGGCGACTGCCAGATAATGCGGATCTGCTTCATCAAATCCGGATGATCCATACGGATCATGCGGTTGAAGGCTCCGCTGGTATAGCCGGTGTTGTAATCGCCAATCATCGAGGCCCAGGTGACCGCACCTTCAAACTGGCCGTTCAACACGCCGAGTACGTCCTGCTCATGACCACCGGAGAAAGTGACGCTGGAGAAGAAGTCGTTGTATTTGTTATCCGGCGTGCCGCCAAACTGCTTCTTGAACACCTGGTTTGGCACCAGGAAACCGGAGGTCGAATCCGGATCCGCAAAGCCGAAGGATTTCCCTTTCAGGTCTTCCAGCTTTTTGTAAGGGCTGTCGGCTTTCACCACCACCACCGAGTGATATCCGCGTGACTGATCGGTATCATCCACCGCGATCCCCACCAGATCGACGGCCTTGGGATCCTTGATATACACCGAAGCAAACGACGACGGCGACATGCTCAACACCAGATCGATCTTGCCCCCGAGCAGGCCCTGGATCACGCCAGAGTAGTCGGAAGAGTTACGCAGCTTGGTGTCAACGTTCAGCTCTTTATCGAGAAAATCTTTCACACACTGGTTATCGCCAATCTGTTGAGTGGCGTTCTGCCCACCCAGGATCCCCAGGTTCAACTCTTTCGGCGCATCCGCTGCACCTGCATTAAATACCATCATTACGCCGGCCATCATGGTGGTCAGTGTGAATACTTTTTTCATTGCGCATGCCCTGTGTGTAAAGGTGACGTTCAAGTGATTAATGGATCTGATTGGCTTCTTCGCCATACAGCTGCTGCAAAATACGTTCGTTAAGCTGCGACGGGTGGCCGTCGAAAATGATTTTGCCCTGGGCGATACCAATCACCCGGGTGCAGTATTCCCTCACCAGTTCGACCGAGTGCAGGTTCACCATCACCGCGATATCGTTCTCGCTGACTTTCTGTAGCGCATCCATAATGCGGCGGGTGTTTTTCGGATCGAGCGAGGCGACCGGCTCATCGGCCAGCAGAATTTTGGGGTTTTGCATCAGCGCACGGCAGATGGCGACACGCTGCATTTGCCCACCGGACAGGTTCTCGGCACGTTGCAGCGCATGCGGCAGCATATTCAGCCATTGCAGCAGCTCGATTGCCCGCGCACGGTCAGCATCATCGAACACTTTGAAGAAGGATTTCAGCGTCGAGGTGTGGCTGAGGCGGCCTAGCAGCACGTTGGTGATCACATCCAACCGGGGGACCAGGCAAAAATCCTGGAAGATCATGCCACAGCGGGCGCGCCACTGGCGCATCTGGCGGGCCGAGAGTTGTGCGATATCCTGGGCTACCCCATCGTCCTCAAAATGCAGCATCTCGCCGCAGCTGGAAGGGATGGTGCCGTTCAGCGTATGCAGCAGGGTAGATTTACCGGCCCCGGAGCGGCCAATCACCGCCACAAACTCCCCGGCGTGCAGATCAAAATTGATGTCGTCGAGGACACGTTGTTGAGATTGGTAAGCCTTACCCAAGCCTTTTACCGCCAATACCTTGCGTAACGGGATGGGTTGCTGCCCTGGATAGTCGGTCGGTGCCAGTTTTAACAGTGCCTGCGCCATATGATTTCTCTGATTTCAGTGGCTAATCTTATGGGCACCTATTAACGAATAACTGTATGACACGCAGATGATGGTTTTATGGCCGGGAAATGACGTTCAACGTCATTTCCCGTGATTGGCAGGATTAAAATATGCGGATGGAGGTTTTATCGGCGTTCCATTTCACTCAATGCCGCACGCATTCCGTGGTCAAGAATAGCTTGCAGATCGGTGGTCACGGCAGCGGTAAGCCCAGGAACGGCGTTGAGATTTTGCCCCCAGTGCGCCTCATCGGCCAGCACGTTTTCTACCAACGCCGCGAGCGTCATATCGTGATGTTCTACTCCAGCCCACAACGTTGCGAACCTCGTCAGCCAATGGGCATCATCCTGTAATGCATAGCTACCCGCCTGTCGTTCGCCACGATAGAAGGCCAACAACGCGGCCAAGGCAAAGGTCAGCCGTTTCGGCAGCGCGGCATTTTTCTGTTGGCCTGCCAGTAACTGCGGCAAAATACGCGTGCGGAATTTGGTCATGCCGTTCAGCGCAATCGACAGCAACTGGTGCTGAATAAACGGGTTACGGAAACGGTTCTGTACCGCTTCGGCAAATGGCCGTAACTCTTCCTGCGGCAGATCGAGCACCGGCATAATCTCTTCGGCAATGGTGCGTGCCACATAGCCGCCGATCTGCTCGTCGCTCATGGCCTCGCCCACGGTATTCAAACCGGCCAGGAACGCCACCGGCACCAGCGCCGTATGTGCCCCGTTAAGGATCGCTACCTTGCGTTCTTTATAAGGTTTGATGTCATCGACGATGTGGACATTCAGATCCAACTTATCCAGATGCAGCTCTTGCGCCAGCCACTGTGGGCCCTGGATCACAAACAGATAGAAATGTTCCGCCGTGTCGAGGAAGCTATCTTGATATCCCAACTGCCGTTGCCACTGTTCTACTTCATCGCGTGGGTAGCCCGTGACGATACGATCGACCAGCGTTGAGCAGAAGGTGTTGCAATCGTTCAGCCAATCGGTAAAGGCCTGCGGTAACTGCCATTGCTGCGCGTAGCGCAATACGTACTCTTTCAGCGCTTCGCCGTTGTAGTCGATCAGCTCACACGGCAGCAATACCCAGCCCTTGTCTGTAGCACCGTCAAAATGCCTGAAACGCTCAAACAGCAGCCGTGTCAGCTTGGCCGGGAAACTGGCAGCAGGAGCGTCGGTGAACTTATCGTCCGGTAAATAACCGATCCCCGCTTCGGTGGTGTTGGAGAATACGAAGCGGATCGCCGGATCCCGAGCCAACGCCAGATAGCTGTCGTACTGGTGGTAAACGTTGATTTCCCGATTGACCGAGCGGATCAGGCGCGGCTCGCAAACCGCCTCCCCCTGCTCGTTCAACCCACGGATAATGGTGGTGTAAAGGCCATCCTGAGTATTGAGCGAAGGTGGCTGCTGGCTGTCGATTGGCCGCACCACCACCACGCCGGCATTCAGCCCGGTATGCTGGTTTAGCAGGTCGATTTGCCAATCGACAAAGGCGCGCAGGAAATTACCTTCACCAAACTGGATAATGCGATCGGGATATTGCGCACCAGGAAATTCACTACGATTGAGTTGTTTCATTATTGTTCCTTGCATCCGGCGATCCCCCAGGCTGCAAATTACTCTCGGCAAGATCTGGGGAGTCATCGAGTTAGTTAAAATGAATCACGCCTTTAATCAGCTGTTTATTATTAATGACTTCCGCTTCATAA
This sequence comes from Serratia sp. JSRIV006, assembly GCF_019968685.1. NCBI lineage: Bacteria > Pseudomonadati > Pseudomonadota > Gammaproteobacteria > Enterobacterales > Yersiniaceae > Serratia > Serratia sp. JSRIV006. The sequence continues at coordinate 1,811,067 of NZ_CP074137.1, read as the reverse complement.
ATATCTGCCAGCGTGGAAAACTCGAATTGATGGGAAAGCATCATCCCGGCAGTGATTTTTCCGGCGGCCATTAAGCGCCCAACCTTGATAAAGTCTTCTTTGGTGGCATTGCGGCTCCCCATCATGGTGGTTTCCTTTTTATGGAATTCCGGATCGGAGAACTGCAGATCGCCCTTGAACAGGCCGACAAACGTAATGCTGCCGCCATGGCGGATCAGGTTGACGCTATGGTTCATCGCATGCTGATTGCCGGTGGCATCAATGATTTTTGCCGCCAGCATGCCGGAGAATTGGGCTCTTAAGGCAGCGTCAAACCCGGCGTCTGACGGATCTAACGTGGTCAGCCCGAGCATGTTTTCCACATGGCTTCGGCGCTCTGCGCTGGTATCGGCCACGATCACGGTTGCCCCGTCCGCCTTGGCGATAGCCGCAACCCCCAGGCCAATCGGCCCTGCTCCTACCACCAATAGATGATCGCCCTGCTCGATGGCCGCTCGGCGTACGGCGTGAGCACTGATGGAGAATGGTTCAATCAGCGCCGCCGCTTGGGGCTCAACATCATCCACGGCCAGCAGGTTGTTCACCGGCACGCTTAAAAACTCGCTAAAGCCGCCGTCTTGATGCACGCCAATCACCGAGATATTTTCACAGCAATTGGGCCTGCCGCTGGTGCATGCTCCGCAGTGATGACAGGAGACATAAGGGATCACCGCCACACGCTGGCCGACGCGCAATTCACCAACCTGGCTACCGACGCTGACAATCTCGCCGCATATTTCATGCCCCAGCACCCGCGGGTAGCTGAAGAACGGTTGTTGACCAGACCAGGCGTGGATATCGGTACCGCAAATGCCTACCGTCAGTATTTTGAGCACCGCTTCATCCGGCGCAGGCTGCGGTATCGGCCTTTGTTGGTAAACCAGCCGGGTCGGCTCCAGACAAACTAGCGTATTCATTGTGGTCATAATCCCTCCTCCTGTGATGTGGCGCTGTTATCCCGCAAAAAGAACAGGTGCATTGCGCTGATGAGGAGAATTTGTGAGTCAGCACAAATTAAACCGGTTTAAATGGGTTTTAAATACTTAAAAAACATCTAAACCCACAGAGGGATCTCATGAGCAGAACGCAAAACCTCCGCCAGAACGTGGTTAATCAGATGATCGACGGCATCATCAAAGGGCATATCCGCTCACCGCTGCCTTCCCAGGCGGGGCTGGCAGAAATGTATAACATCAGTCGCACCACAGTGCGCCACACGCTAACGCATTTGCATCAACGTGGGGTTCTGGAGAAGGTCAAGGATGATTATGTGATCCTGCGTATGCCGCTGGCAGAAGACGGCTTTGAATGCATGAGCCACTCGTTGGACGAGCAAGGCAAGCTGTTTGAGAAAGCGTTCTATCAGATGATTAACCAAAAGCAACTGCGTGCGGGGGATTCATTCACCGAATTGCAGCTTTCACGCGCGGTTAACGTCAGCCCGGTAGTGGTGCGGGAATTCCTGCTGCGCTTCAGCCGCTTTGACCTTATCGACAACGTACGCCGCGGCCAATGGAGCATGAAAAAGTTTGATCAGAACTATGCCGAGCAGCTGTTTGAACTCCGCCAAATGCTGGAAACCCACGCGCTATCACGCTTTATCAACCTGCCCGCACAGGATAGCCGTTGGTTGCAGGCCAAGGAGTTGTTGAACCGTCATCGCGAGTTGCGCGACACCATCAGCGACAATTATCGGCTGTTCTCTCAGCTGGATCGTGACTTTCATACCCTGATCCTGTCGGCCGCCAACAATCCGTTTTTCAATCAGTCGCTGGAAATCATATCGGTGATCTTTCACTTCCACTATCAATGGGATGAAACCGACCTGAAGCAAAGAAATATTATTGCAATTGAAGAGCATATGGCCATTTTAAGCGCCCTGATCTGCCGCAGCGATCAGGAGGCCGCCCGTGAGCTGCACCGCCATCTTGATACTGCCAAACAGTCGATGATCCGTTCCATCAAACAGGATGCCTGCTGATTTTTATTGATAAAAAACCGATGAAAACGGGATTTAAAACCGATTAAAAACAGCAAAATCGTAACCGCCGCACGGAACCGGTTAAAAAAAGCACCATGAGACATTTTCGCCGCCTAGGCTCATTGCCGAAAGACATACCGTTGTTAACACCGAACCAGGGCCATGCCCCGGAAGAATAATTAATATAAATACGGAATATAGAGGCGAGTGATGGAAAAGATAACCACCGTGAGCACTGGGAAAGAACCGGCGGACAGCTATTCAGATAGTATTAATCCTATACCTAAAGGCGGCATAGCGGAGCGCTCTGCAAAAATTAAAAAAATCCAGACTACGGCAATGATCCTGTTATTTTTTGCTGCCGTGATTAATTTTCTCGATCGCAGTTCGCTGTCCGTTGCCAACTCCACCATTCGTGAAGAAATGGGGTTGAGCGGTACCGAGATCGGCCTGCTACTTTCCGCCTTTTCGCTGGCCTATGGGATTGCTCAATTACCCTGTGGACCGCTGCTGGATCGCAAAGGTCCGCGTATCATGCTGGGTCTGGGAATGTTTATCTGGTCTGCGTTCCAGACGATGTCGGGCATGATCCACAACTTTACCCAGTTTATCTGGGTGCGTATCGGCCTGGGGATCGGCGAAGCGCCAATGAACCCTTGCGGCGTGAAAGTCATCAACGATTGGTTCAACATCAAAGATCGCGGCATGCCGATGGGGATCTTTAACTCGGCCTCCACCATCGGGTTAGCCATCAGCCCACCCATCCTCACCGCCATGATGCTCGTGTTAGGCTGGCGCGGGATGTTCATCACCATTGGTTTACTGGGCATTGCCTTGTCCATTGGCTGGTACATGCTGTATCGCAACCGTGAAGACATCAAACTCACCGAGCAGGAGCAAAGCTATCTCAACGCCGGTAGCGTGAGCGCGCGCCGTGAACCAATGAACTTCAAAGAGTGGCGATCGCTGTTCAAGAACCGCACCATGTGGGGAATGATGATCGGCTTTAGCGGCATCAACTACACCGCCTGGCTGTATCTGGCCTGGCTGCCGGGCTACCTGCAGACCACCTACCATCTGGATTTGAAAAGTACCGGTATGTTGGCGGCAATCCCGTTCCTGTTTGGTGCGGCGGGCATGCTGTCAAACGGCTTTGTCACCGACTTCCTGGTGCGCCGGGGCATGGCTCCGCTCAAGAGCCGTAAAATCTGTATCGTCGCCGGTATGCTGCTTTCCGCTGGTTTTACCTCCGTCGTGGCACAGGCCACCACCACCTCCAGCGCGGTGGCATTAATCAGTATGGCGCTGTTCTGTATCCACTTTGCCGGTACCTCCTGCTGGGGGCTGATCCACGTGGCGGTCACGTCCCGTATGACCGCCTCGGTGGGCAGCATTCAAAACTTTGCCAGCTTTGTGTTCGCTTCGTTTGCCCCGGTGATCACCGGCTGGATCCTGGATACCACTAATTCATTCAGCCTGGCACTGACCATTTGTTCCTGCGTTACCCTGATCGGGGCGCTGTCTTACGTGTTTATCGTCAAACACCCGATCACCGACAGCGCGGCCTGATCGTCAGACTTCCCCTCTCCAATCGGAGAGGGATACTCAATCCAAGGCAAAAAAATCCAGACCCAGAGCAGACTTGACCTGTGCCAAGGTGCCCTGGGTCACCTGGTTAGCCCTCTGGCTGCCCTCTTTCAGAATGCGCATCAGCTCGCCCTTATCGGCGCTGTACTCCGCCCGCCGGGTACGGATAGGCTCCAGCAGCGTTTGCAGGCAATCCTCCAGCAGCCGTTTAATCTTCACGTCACCTAACCCACCCTGACGATAGTGATCCTTCAGCTGTGCCACCAGCGCCGCATCCTCGCAAAACGCGTCCAGATAGGTGAACACCATATTGCCTTCCACCTGGCCGGGATCGCTGACGTTCAGGTGGTTGGGATCGGTAAACATGCTCATTACCGCCTTGTGCACTTCGTCAGCGCTGGCCCCCAGCATGATGGTATTGCCGCGTGATTTCGACATCTTGCCCTGCCCGTCCAGCCCCGGCAGCCTTCCTACGCGGCTCAGCAACGGCTGGCACTCCACCAGCACCTCGCGATCGACGATACGGTTAAAGCGCCGGACAATCTCGTTGGTCTGCTCCAGCATCGGCAACTGATCTTCGCCGACTGGCACGTGAGTCGCCCCAAACGCGGTGATATCCGCCGCCTGGCTGACCGGGTAAATCAGGAATCCGGCAGGCAGGCTGCGTGAAAAGTCTTTCTCGATGATTTCGCTTTTCACCGTGGGATTACGTTCCAGGCGGGCAACGGTGACCAGATTCAGGTAATACATCGTCAGTTCTGCCAGCGCCGGAAGCGCCGATTGCAGACACAGCGTGGTCTTGGCAGGATCGATCCCCACCGCCAGATAATCAGCCACCACGTTTAGCACGTTGGCACTGATTTTTTGCGGATTGCTACCGTTATCGGTCAGCCCTTGCAGATCGGCCACCATCACCGTTTGCTGATGATGATGCTGTAGCTCAACACGTTGGCGCAGTGAACCGACATAATGACCCAAATGCAGTGAACCGGTGGCGCGATCGCCAGTCAGAATGGTGTAACTCATAGCCTTGCTCCTGGAAGTAAACAGACCGCCGGATCAACGCTATAAAAATGCCGCCAAAACCGGCGGCATTAAAAAAGAGGGATGAATACCCGTGCCGCCCTTAGAAAAGGCGCCACCAGCTAAAACAAGATGTGAACTGCGGGAAGATATTCATCCGGCTACGGTACACCCCGCTCAGAACCGCGTCAAGGGCGACATCTAGCTCAAAAACTCACTTCGGCTGTAGGCACGGCGCTGATCGCCACGCCAAAACTCTTGATACTCGACAAGGTAGCATTATGGTGAGCACGGATCTGTAACCCACTGGCGTGGGGTTTGTCGTGGCTGGTATGTGCATCTGCCGCCAGCACCACCGGGTAACCCAGGCCAGCGGCCCGGCGGGTGGTGGTATCGACACAGTATTCCGTGGAATAGCCGCAGATCACCAACTGTGTCACCCCTTCAGCAATCAGCAGCTTGCCCAGATTGGTACGTAAAAAGGAGTCTGGCGTGGTTTTATCAACCCGATGATCCCCCGGTTTTACCTGCAATCCCTGATGGATCTGCCAGGCTACGCTGCCTGCTGATAGCTCTTCATGAGCTGTCTGATGCTGAATAAAAATCACTGGCACACCAGCCTGCCGGGCACGTTCACTCAGCTGATTAATCCGCGTGAGCACCTGCTCGGCCTCTGCTGGCGGGGGATTAAACAAGCCCTGCTGCACATCGATAACTAACAACGCTGACTTCATAGCTGGCTCCAAAAGCGATCGTTAAATAGACAGTGCCCCGCCCTCGTTAAACGAGAGGTTGGCGTGGACGGAAGATATGGTCAACGCCCTGTTCACGCAGCCTTGTGACCAAATCGTGACCACCGTTGGGCGTGGCCTGCGCCAATTCCCGCTCGGTGGCAAACACCGGGCTGGCCCAGAAAATATTCACCGTATCACCGTATTGTTTTGGCAATACCAAGTGCTCACTGTAGGGGTAAAATGACGAAGAGAGCACATAGCCTTCATAGCCCTGCGGAGCCACCGCCGACGCCAGCGTATGCCCTTCGCCAAACCAGGTGATGTTCGCCCAGGGCACATGGGCAAATCCCGCTAACGCGCTGGCCATCTGCACCGCGTTTTCTTCGGTCATAAACTGCCCATCAATGGCTATCGCCATCTCCATCCGGCGGAACCTGGCGGCATCGTCGTTGAACAGAATCTCTACCCACGGCATCGGCCGGATGCTGGCCCCCATGGTCAGGAAATAGTAAACCCCGTCGCGCTCATGCTGGGTGATGGCCATAGGCGGCCATTTGCCCTGATCGATAGCGTAATACTTCACCGAAGGGCCAAAGTGTTGTTCGTACAGTGCCTGGTAATCACTCTGCATTTTTGGCCAGGGATTCCCCTCTTCCCGCTGCCAGCTACGCCAGAACTGCCGGGTATTTTCCGCCAGCGCATATTGCGTATTGGTAGATGCGGAACCCAGCGGATAGGCCAATGGATTCTCTTTGATGCAGCTTGCCGAATAGCAGACCGAGTGATCGATGTATAAACTCCAGCCAGGGATCACTGCTAGCAGTTGCCCGTGATACCACAGGGCAGCCCCGTCGTCGCTTTCCGTCCAGATCACCATCAGCCCGGCGGGGTCCAATGGCGCTTCGCCTTCCAGATTACGGCAAAACTCGGCCGCCAACATGGGGGGAAGACCGGCTTCCATAGCGGCGAGATCTTCCTGCTGCGGAGCCGTAGTCAGGTTGCGCAGCCAACAGGCACGTACCTGAAAACGTTCACTGTATTCTTCCGTTGGGTAGATATAAAAATAGGCGGCCCGGCTATCTTGCTGAACCACCGCGACCAGCGTTTGATTCTCGTTATTCACTTCAGCAAGTACGTTTGACTGGTTCATATCACCTCAAGGGGTTGCTGGCGCACAAATAGGCTGCACGCTAAAAATAGAATATTTCTCTGGGCCAGTGTAGAACGCATCATCAATCGGGATCACGGGCAATAGTCTCAAAAGTGGCAGCGCTGGCTAACATTGCGCTGAAGCGCTCTTATTCATACGCCGCATCGCCCGATGGTAGGAGCCATTGCGTACCGAAGCCCGCAGCACCCGCCCAACACCGCCAACGCCAATACGTACGCACCGCCGCCGGGTCACTCCAGGGGTAAATCCCAACTGTTGCTGCGCCCAGTCCGGCAACAGATCGATCCCTGCCTGCATCACCAAAGCGCCGAACGGCCGCGCCAGCGTGCTGGGAGCCGGGGCAGCCAGCAGAATGCGCGCCACTTCCAGTGTGCGTTCATCGCAGACCAACTGAGGGCGCATCTGTTGCAGATAATCGTCAACCGCCGCACAGGATTTTGGGATATCGCGCGCGCCCAAGGCTTCCGCGACGCGAGCCGTTTCACGGTAGTAGGTATCCTGTTGAGCGAGAGACAGGTGTGGATTGCGGTAACGCAGGTGCGATGCCAGGAAACGGCTGCTTTCGGCGACATGGACCCAGGTGAGCAGATGCGGATCGCTGGCGGCATATGGCTGGCCGTTATTGTCGGTGCCGTTGACCTGTAAATGGATGGCTTTGACTTTGGCGATCAGGCGTTGCGCCTCTGCACTGGGGCCAAACGTGGTGACAGAGATAAACTGGCTGGTACGACGCAGGCGCCCCAGCATATCCTCGCGGAAGTTGGAATGATCCCACACGCCCGCCAAGGCCAACGGGTGCAGCATCTGCAATAGCAACGCACTGACGCCGCCGCAAAGCATAGAGGTGAAGTCACCATGCACTTGCCAGGTGACCGACTGCGGGCCAAACAGCCCCGGATCGCCAGCCGGATTTTCAAAATCAATCCCGCCGAGTGCCAGCCCGGTCAGGCTGAGCACCTGTTTCTCTATCGCTGCGCGTATCACTTCCATCCCCCTGTCCACGGCCTATGACGCAGTTTATCATAGTGAGGGGCTGAGTCTGCTCAACTCGCTATGTTGATAGCTTACTTGATAATAGATTGAGAATTTCGATGATAACAATAAGAACCCGCGTGGCTGCGGATAACGCGCAGCTAGTTGAAATCTGGCAGCGTTCGGTGCGCGCCACCCATCACTTCCTGGCCGAAGAGGATATTGCGCACCTGTATCCGCTGATACTCAACGACTATCTCCCGGCGGTCAACGTCTGGGTTGCCGAAGATGCTGCCGGGCAGCTATGCGGTTTTATCGGCCTGGATGGCAACAAAGTGGAAATGCTGTTTATTGATGCCGATCGGCGTGGCGAAGGTATTGGCAAGGCCCTGCTGGCTGAGGTTGAGCCCATGCATCAGGAACTGCTGCTGGACGTCAACGAGCAGAATCCGCAGGCATTGGCGTTTTATCAGCATTACGGTTTTGTGGTGACGGGCCGCAGCGAGCTGGATGGCCAAGGCAAGCCTTTTCCACTACTGCATATGATGCGGACAGCGCGGTAAAAACGGGCCCCTTTCCCGCAATGAGAGAGGGGCTGTCTAGCGGCAGATCAAACTTTGTTACCCACCTGGCTCAAACGCGGCCACACCATCATGGTGGTCTCCAGCAGCCGCAGCAGATCTTCACGGCTGGCCCCTTCACGCGCCTGGGCGGACATGCCTTCAATCAGGCAAATAATATATTTCGCCAACAAGGCTGTATCGGTGCGAGCCAGCAATTCCCCTTGCTGCACCTTACGGTCAAAGCAGGCTTTCAGGCTGGTTTCCTGCGCAAAATGCTTGTTGCGCAGCATCTCGGCCAGATCGTTTGAGGAGGAGGACAAGGCGGCGTTGGCACAAACCATAAAACAGCCGCTGGGGTTTTCCGGATCGGTAAATACCTCTGCCGAGGTGCGCAGATAGGCTTCGACGATATCGGCGATCGGTAACTCCTGGGCCAGCAGGCGGTTGTAACATTCCACGTAGCGGCTCAGATAGCGCTCAACCGCGGCGCGAAACAGCCCCTCTTTGTTACCAAACTCCGCATACAGCGTCGGCGCTTTAGCCCCGGTCGCCTCCACCAGATCGGCCAACGAGGTGGAATCATAGCCATGGCGCCAGAACAGCTCAAGCGCCTGCTCAACGGCCTGATCGCGATCAAACTGCTTCGGCCTGCCGCGTGATTTCTTCGCGCATGCGTCTTCATTATTGATACTCATAGCCCCTCACTTTCCCGGTGGCCCAACTCGGGCGCAATAAATAAATTATCGATCGGTACAAAAAATAGTACGCCGCCGATGATAAGCGAGCAACTTTTAATTGGCGATCGGTAAGCAATGCGGCCAATGACGCTCCTTACCGGGAAAAAAATAGCATCCAATCCGGGTTGCGTCTGGCTACAAAGCAGGCGAAAGCTATCACCAAATAAAGATAAAGATAAAGACATTAATTAACAATAATTTATATTGAAACAATGCCATAAACCCCCTTACCTGGCAGCTTACGGCTTAAGTGGAATAGCACGAATTAATTAACGACCACTAAAAAAACATTTGCAATCGCTCGGGCAGGAGCCTAACATTAAGTTATCGACCGTTAAGTAATTAAACGGGCTAACACAAAAATTTTTATTGCTCATCTAGAGATAGGAAACCATTATGAAAAACCTGAAAATGACCCTCGCCGCCATCGCACTAGCTTCTGTCTCTTTCGGTAGCTTCGCCGCAGAGTTGGTCAGCAGCCAACCGGCCGATCTGCAACAATCCGGCGTGATCACCGTGAGTGGCGCTTCTGACCTGTCATCGCTGGAAAATAAACTGGCGGCAAAAGCGGATGCAGCCGGCGCCAAATCCTTCCAGATCATCGCAACAACCGGTAGCAATAAACTGCACGGCACCGCGATTATCTATAACTAATCGTTCAACGGTTTTATGCAAAGAGGCGGCCCTAGTGCCGCCTTTTGCTCGTCAGCCAAACCAGCCCAATAACCCGAACCACAGATAATCCAAAGGTACCAACAGCCCAAAGGTTAACAGGGCCAGCAGCAGACACAGTTTCAGTCCTTCGCGCGGAGGAACTTTCCCCATCCCCATTGCCACCACAATCGGTGATGCCTGATACGGCAGCAGCGGCGTGGCATAGCCAATCACCTGAGTCATCAGTACCGTGGCTAGCGGCAGGCCGCTCCCCTCTGACAGAACCTGCGCCAGCGGCGTGAACAGCGCGGGTACGCCATTGGCCGTCACCACAAAATTCAACAGCGTCGTAATACCGATCAACATGCCAAAAGCGGTAAATGGCCGATCCTGGGTTTGCGGTATGACGTTCAGCAATGCATTGCCTAACCAATCCCCCAACCCGGAGTGGCTCACTAAAGCCGTCAACCCAAGGATCCCCGCCACATAGAGACAGGTGCGGATGTTGACACCGGCCGCAAACTGCTCACCCGTCAGAAAACCAATACGCGGCAACAGGCAAACGCAGGCGGCAGCCAACCCCACCCAGGCGGGAGCGATGCCGTGCCAGCTATCGGTGATCCACAACAGCACCGTGATCAGCAACAGCGCGATCAACCGCCATTCGGCCACGCTTAGAGCACTCTGCTCAATAGTTTTTTCCACCGGCTGTGGTTTGGCGCGGAACAGCCAGCAGATGCATAACGTGAGCAACGCGCCTTTTGCCAACCCCAGGATCGGCGCATGTAGCAACAAGTAGGACAGATAGGTGAAATGAACACCGTAGGCACTTTCTGCCGCCCCGCTCATCACCAGATTAGGCACGTTGGCCGGCAAAATGCTGGCCGAAAGCTGGAAGGTGCCAAACCCCACCGCTAACGCCAGGCCATAGCGGCCACGCGAGCCTTCCGCCAATCCGGCACGTTCGGCTAACGCCATGATAATCGGCATCAGCAGGGTTATACGCCCCATGTTCGACGGCATGACAAAGGCCAGCGCATAGCTGATGGCCACCACGCCGCCAACCAGCCGTGGCCAGGAACCGGCCAGTAGCGGCAAAATACGGTTGGCCAACCGATCGGCCAGCCCCGTAGAACGAATGGCCGTTCCCAGCACAAAGCCGCTCAATACCAGCCAGAATGCCGATGAGGCAAAGCCGGAAAACACCACGGCCGTCGGCGCTAGCTGCAACACCATTACCGCAGCAAAAAACAGCAGCGCAACCAGATACTCCGGCAAACGCGACGTTGCCCATAAGGCGATCACCACCAAAGTCACCAGCGCGGAAACGCCCATCGGGTAATCCATCATCCCCACTCCCTGTCATCGTTAGCTTTTTGTTATCAACTGGTTATATCTTCACATAACGCAAACGCCCGAACGGTGAAACGGCTCACAGTTCACGGGCGGCGGGTAAATTGGCCATACTCTCCCCGCGCCAAGAGGCTACTCTGCTTACAGGCTGGCGCCACGTATTTTCCCTTTTGCCAAAAGTGGCCCATGCTTAGAGGGGCCGAGCATTTGGCACACGTTTACTGACGAACCGGGGTACTGACTGATGACGAAAAAGACCACGCTGTTACAGTTTTTCCATTGGTACTACCCGGATGGCGGCAAGCTATGGCAGGAAGTCGCCGAGCGTGCCCCTGCCCTGGCCGAGCTAGGTGTGACCGATCTATGGCTGCCACCAGCCTATAAAGGGGCTGCGGGTGGCTATTCGGTGGGGTATGACAGCTACGATCTGTTCGATCTGGGGGAGTTTGATCAAAAAGGTACCCGCGCCACCAAATACGGCGACAAAGAGGCGTTGATACAGGCCGTTAATAGCCTGCGCGAACACCAGATCCGGGTGCTCTATGACGTGGTGTTCAACCACAAGATTGGCGCCGATGAAAAAGAGCAGGTGCACGTCTATAAGGTAGATGAAGATAACCGTAACGATATCGCAGAAGTTGGCATCGACGCGTTAGCCTACACTCGCTTCACTTTCCCAGGACGGCAAGGAGCCTATTCCAAATTTATCTGGGACTACACCTGCTTTAGCGGCGTCGATTATATCGAGCAACCGGATGACAAAGGCATCTTCAAAATTGCCAATGACTACGGCGAAGAGGGGTGGAACGATCAGGTTGACGACGAAAATGGCAACTTTGACTATTTGATGGGCGCTAACGTGGAGTTTCGTAACCACGCCGTCGTCGAGGAGCTAAAATACTGGGCACGCTGGTTGATGGAAATCCTGCCTTGCGACGGGTTCCGGTTGGATGCCACCAAACATATCCCAGCCTGGTTCTTTAAAGACTGGGCAGATCACGTGCGCGATGCGGCACAGCGCGATCTGTTTATCGTGGCCGAATACTGGTCACACGATCTGGCGGCATTACAACAGTATTTAGCACTGGTCGATGGTAAAGTGATGCTGTTCGACGTGCCGCTACAGCTGAAATTCCATCTGGCGTCAAAACAGGGCGATAGTTACGATATGTCGCAGCTGTTTACCGATACGCTGGTCGCCGTCGATCCTGCCCATGCGGTAACCCTGGTGGCAAACCATGACACTCAGCCGTTGCAATCGCTCGAAGCGCCGGTCGAACCTTGGTTCAAACCGCTGGCCTACGCCCTGATCCTGCTGCGTGAACAAGGCGTTCCTTGCCTGTTTTACCCGGATCTGTACGGTGCCAGCTATAGCGATCAAGGCGATGACGGCCAGGAATACCAGATTGACATGCCGGTGATAGCCGAACTGGAGAAACTGATCCAGGCGCGTCAACGCTTTGCCAACGGCGAACAGCACGACTATTTTGACGATCCGCACTGCATCGCCTTCAGCCGCAGTGGCACTGCCGAGCAACCAGGTTGCGTGGTGGTGATGACCAACGGGGCCGAAAGCAGTAAAACCGTCGCGCTGGGCGAAAATTTTGCGCATAAATCCTGGCGTGACTTCCTCGGCAACCGCGAGGACGATATCATGACGGATGAGCACGGCAGCGCAGCCTTCCCGGTCAACGGCGGCAGCGTTAGCGTCTGGGTCATGGCCGAAGCAGAGTAAGGACCTCCGGGGAGGCAATGTACCACCCCGGCGGCAAAACCCATTTTTGCCTTTTTGGTCTGATTTTTCATTAAGACCATAAGCAAATATTCACAGCGGAGCCTAAATAGGGTACAAGGCTGCATGAAAATTCCAAAACGACTCCAGCCATTGGTAGATGATGGTTTAATCGACGACGTCATCCGCCGTTTGAAAAGTGGCAAAGAAGCCGACGTATTTATCGTGCGTTGCGGTAAAGAGATCCGCTGCGCCAAAGTGTACAAAGAAGCCGATAAACGCAACTTCAAGCAGGCCGTGAACTACCAGGAAGGCCGCAAGGTGCGCAACAGCCGCGACGCTCGCGCCATGAGTAAAGGCTCCAAATTTGGCCGCCAACAGCAGGAAGAGGCCTGGCAAAATACCGAAGTGGACGCGCTATACCTGCTGGCCAAGGCTGGCGTGCGTGTGCCACAGCCGGATATCTGCCTGGACGGTGTATTGCTGATGGAGCTGATCACCGATGAAGAAGGGCTGGTAGCCCCACGCCTGAGCGACGTCACCTTAACGCCGGAACAGGCGTTGAACGATCACGCCTTGATGATGAACTATGCCGTACGCATGCTCTGTGTTGGGCTGGTTCACGGCGATCTGTCAGAGTTCAACGTGCTGATGGATAAAGACGGGCCGGTGATTATCGATCTGCCGCAGGTGGTAGATGCCGCCGCCAACAACCACGCCAAAAGCATGTTTGAGCGCGATATCAACAATATGACTCACTACTACGGCCAGTATGCGCCGCAATTGCTGGGCAGCAAGTATGCCAAAGAGATTTGGGCGCTGTACCAGGAAGGCAACCTGACGCCAGAGACGGAGTTGACCGGTAAGTTTGTTGAAACCAGCAAGCGGGCCGACGTTGACTCGGTGCTGGAAGAGATCCAGGCGGCCAGTGATGAGCACCAGCGGCAACTGATGGCGCGTAACGAAGAAGAAGATTGATATTCAGCATCAAAATGACCCCTCACCCTAACCCTCTCCCACAGGGCTGAGGAATCCCCACAAAAAAATGAAAGGCACGATGAAGTGTGATCTACTGGTTGCGCTAACAAAACAGAAGAGACCTCATCGTGCCTTTACAAACAGTTTGCCAGAAATTTTTCTCCGCGTCTTTACGTGGTATTCATTCCTTTCGGATCAATGTACTTATCTCTATGGCCATTGCACTTTGCAACGGCGCTGACTTGACGCTAACCAGTCTCGGCCGTTCGCTTCCAGGCAGAGCTCACGTCAAAAATAAAATTAAACGTGTCGATCGGGCCCTCGGTAATACCGCTATTCATCACGAACTTCCCCTTATTCAACAGATGCTTACGCGGTCTATCACCTCACTGATGCCGTTCTGCGTTATTGCTGTCGACTGGAGCGGATGGCATGACAAAAACTGGCATCTGCTGCGAGCAAGCCTAGTCTGTAATGGCCGTTCCCTCCCTCTGATGAGCGAAGTGGTGCCCGCCTGGCTGGCACAAAACAGCCAGGTTCAGTGCGCCTTCCTTGACCGTCTCCACGCGGCCATTCCCGACGGAAAACCCGTCACAATAATCACGGATGCGGGCTTCAGAACTGACTGGTTCAGGCACATAAGCCAACTGGGCTGGTGTTTTACGGGCAGGGTCAGAGGGCTCGTCTGCTTCCAGTTGGAAGGAAGCACCCGCTGGATGAAAATCAGTGACTTGCAGGCGGAGAGCACTCCCATAAAAGTCGGTTACGGTGTACTTGCTCGTAAGCCGAGGATGCCTTGTTACGGTAGCTTTTATCTGCAAAAGCGCCCATCGGCGGGACGTCACGGAAAAGGCAGACGGTCAAAAACGGAGAAAGAGCATCGAAGTAGCGCTCAGGAACCGTGGTTGCTGTTCAGTAATGTTGAAGGCCTGGAGCCTCATCAGATAATGACCCTGTACAGTCGTCGGATGCAGATAGAGCAGAACTTCCGCGACGAAAAAAGTCCGCGCTTCGGATATGGGCTGAGACTAAGCCGCAGCCAGGGCTGGGGTCGCCTGGCGGTTCTGAGTGTAGTGGCAGCGATGGCCAGCCTGGTGATGTGGCTGACGGGGTATATGGCGGAAAAGAAACAACTTCATAGGCATTATCAGGCAAATAGTGAGAAAGGGAGACGGATCCTGTCGTATCTGAGGCTTGCTGGTGAGGTCCTGAGAGACAGAGCGGGAATAGTGAGACGGATGAATATAGTTAATATGCTGAAAAAGTTAGGGAATGAGTACAGTAATATGGTCATGGGATGCTGACCATATTACTGGGGATCACTCAGCCCACAGGGAGAGGGTTGGGGTGAGGGGCCTCAAAGCCAACGCCTTACCCGCCGGCAAAACGCCTCGTAGTCTTGGCCAAAGTTGGTAAGTAGGAACGCCTCTTCGCGCGGGATCTGCACACGATCCAGGTAGGCAAAAAACAGCCCCCACCATAACCAGACGCCGATACCGCCCAGCAATAGCCCCCAGGCCGCCAACAGCAGGATCTGCCCCAGATACACCGGATTACGGCTGAAACGGAAAACTCCGTTAACCAGCAACGCGCTGACCCGCTGAAATTTTTGTGGATGCAACGTGGTGCCAGCCCGGTGAAAAGCATAACTGGCACTAAACATAATCATCACAGAAGATACCGCCAATACGCCTGCGGCCAAGAGAATAAGCAGGTTATCTTGCCAGTCCCCCTCGGTTAGCCAGCGGGTTGCCGCCATCCCCGCAGCACAAACTGCCATCACTACCGGCGGCAAAGCCAGCCGCTGCAACCACGCTACCATTTTTTGTTCCCTCTCGACCACACAATGCAATTTAAGCTATAACAAGCTCTCCCTGTAATAACGCCAGAGAAAAACAATGAGCCAATATGCCCCACAATTCTGGCGCGATGAACGCCTGCCGTTCGTTGAGGCCCGTCACGTCGAAGATGGCCGCAAGCTTTGTTATGCACTACACAGCCACGAGTTTTTCTGTATTGGCACCATCACCGCCGGTACCAGCACCTATGTTAGCGGCGATCAGCATCTCCAGGTTAACACCGGTGACGTGGTGATCATCAACCCGCAACAGACGCACGGCTGCAATCCCATTGGCGACCAACGCTGGGCCTATACCATGTTTTATATTGACCAGCACTGGTTGGCAACGCTTCAACAGGACCCTGGCGCAGGCTTCGTGCCGTTCAAGCAGATTATGAGCCAGGATAAGACACTGTTTAACGGCCTGAATCAGCTGTATGGGGTACTGACCGATCCGCTCTGTTGCCATCTGGAAAAGCAGATTGCCCTGGTGGATTACTTCAGTAACCTGCCACAGTTACTCGGCGAATCTCCGGTTCCACAGCAGGATATGACCCCTAAATTGGAAATAGCTGCGGCGTTTATCCGCACTCATTGTACCCAGTCGCTGACGTTAGAGGCGATCTGCCAAGCATCGGCCCTCTCCCCTTCTTACCTGATCCGCGCATTCAAGAAGCGCTACGGTATGACGCCTCATGCCTACCTGGTCAATCAACGCGTCCAGCACGGCCAGCGGCTACTGAAACAGGGCTTCTCGATTGCCGCCGCCGCCAACGAAAGCGGGTTTGCCGATCAGGCGCACTTTCAGCGCACCTTCAAACAGCTGCTGGCAGCCACCCCCGGCCAGTATCAGATCCCCTCGGCCAGCAAGTAACAGGCGCTGAACGCCAGCAGCAGCGCCATCAAGCGGTTAAAGCGCCGCAGATTGTGCGCCCGTTGCAACAAGCTGCTCAGCATAGCTCCGGCGTAGGCCCAACAGGCTATCGACAGGTAGCAAATCACAAAATAGAGCCCGGCAAATTGCCACAGCAGCCGCATCTCCCCATCACCGACAAAGGCCCCCATGCTGGCGACAGAAGCCAACCAGGCCTTGGGGTTCAGCAATTGCAGCAAGGCACCATACCAATAAGAAGGGGTTTGCTGCCGATTGCCCTGGCTCAGTGTCCCGTCATCCGCTGCAAGCTGATAGGCCATATAGAGCAGAAAAGCCACGCCAGCCCAAAGGATCACGGTAGTCAACCCCGGCCATAAGGTAAGCACTTCATGCATTCCCAAACCAACCGACACCAGTAATAACGTGAAACCCAAGGTCGCACCGGTCACATGCCGCAGACTGGTCGTAAAACCAAACTGCGCGCCACAGCTCAGTGCCACGATGTTCACCGGACCTGGGGTAATGGATGAAGCCAACGCGAAGGCGGCCATAGAGAGGTAAAGCGTCATAGTCAGCACCTGTAGAAGATAATTACAGGTGCCAGCGTGCCGGGTTACAGCGGGAGAGTATTGAACAAAATTGCCCTGCTTCTTCACCTTGATTTTCAGGGAAAGCGTTCAAACTCATAAGACTTGGCGCCGGGAACGGCATCTCTTGTTCATCGGGTGCAGATTGCGCGATCTCCTGGCGGTTTGTGGTAATATTGAGCGCAATATCATTCTGATCCTGTAGGTGCCCACATGGCATACATTCCAAAAAACTACGCGAGACTGGAAACCGGTTACCGCGAAAAAGCACTGAAAATCTTCCCGTGGGTCTGCGGGCGCTGTTCACGCGAATTTGTTTACTCCAACCTGCGTGAATTGACGGTGCATCACATCGATCATGACCACAGCAACAACCCGGAAGACGGTAGCAACTGGGAAATGTTGTGCCTGTACTGCCACGATCATGAGCACTCAAAGTACACCGAAGCCGATCAGTATGGCTCCACAGTGGTGGCAGGTGAAGATGCGCAGAAAGACGTAGGGTTAGCCACACATAACCCCTTCGCCAATCTGAAAAACATGATGAAAAAGTAGCGTTATTCCCCAAGCGGGGCCGCAGCATGCATGCGGTTCCGCCACATCCCTACCTTAATGACTTCACAAAACACCAACCTGTTAAGCTATTAACTTAGTTAAATTCAACGCTCATTTTAGCCCTTTTTCTCAGACAATAACTCACTAAGCTAGTAAGTTACTAAACAAATAAACCCACAAGTTAAGACTTCCGCTACTTGGCAAGCCACGGCCAATGGGGCATATTGTCGTCATACGCACTTGTTAACTCATTTAACTACCAACCTAGCAAGCGCATTAACTTATTAAGTTAGCTAATTGATAAGTTATCTGCTTGGCAACTTGAGAGATGGCAACATGATTGTTTTGATTGGTTCGCAGAAAGGCGGCGTCGGCAAATCGACCATGGCGGTAAACATCGCCGGATATCTGATCCTGCAACAGAAGAAAACGGCCATTATCGTCGATGCCGACGACCAGAAATCCATCATGACCTGGTTCAACGACCGTCAGAATGTTGAAGGGCTTCCGCAGATCCCGGTGGTGGCAGCCTCAGGCAAGATTAAAGAAACCCTGCTGGAACTGAACCGTCACTACGATTATGTGATTGTCGATACCGCTGGCCGCGACAGCGCAGAATTACGCTCCGGTCTGCTGGCCGCCGATCTGTTCATCTCGCCGTTGCGCCCTTCACAGATGGACCTGGATACCATCGGCTACCTGTCCGAGATGTTCTCCACCGCCCAGGAATATAATGAAAAGGTAAAAGGCCACATTGTGCTCAACCTGTGCCCAACCAATATCTTCATTAACGAAGCCAACGAAGCGGCCGAAGTGCTAAGCGAATACCCGGAACTGAAGTTGGTGAGCAACCGCCTGTGCGATCGCAAAATTTATCGCGATGCCTGGGGCGAAGCGCTAACCGTGCATGAAGCGCACAATGAAAAAGCACAGCACGAAATCGAAAGCCTGGTAACAGAGGTGATCCTGTGAAAAAACGTACGCCAACCCACCGCATGTCGGAAGATGAATTTATCAACAGCGCCACTTCGCATACGTTGATTGTTCCCGCTCCTGCCGCCGTTGCCGAAAAGCCCCAGGGCCGTAAGCGCATTTATAAAGCGCTGTCCGTCAGCCTGACGGATAACCACGTGGAGATGATCGACGAAGTGATCGGTCATGCGGCGCGTAACGGCATCGTACGCATCACCCGTTCTGATGTGATCAAGTTGGCCATCGACACTTTGGCCGACAAGAGCGAGGCGCAGTTGCTGGCCTTGCTAAAGAAGATCTGAATAACTTAATAACCTACCAGCTTATTAAACCAATAAGCTGGTGGCGCAGACGATAAATTAACAACCAGGTAATTTGATAGCTCATTAAGTTATTAAGTTATCAATTAAATTCCATTGATATTACTAAAATTAATCTGTCAGTAATAAACTAACCTGCCGAGTTACCCCTTGCGGGAAAGGGCTACAGTGAGTGGGACTTAACGGGCCGCAGATTGAGTACGGCCCTGAAACATTAGCGGTTAACGGAGCGGGCAATGCGGGTATATGTGTGGCGTACGCCGCGGATCGCCACGCTGTAGGCAAAGATATTCTCCGGCAACGCCAAGCCAAGATAGCCGGTATCACCAATATGATGCAGATCGGCCCCTGCCATTTTGCTCATCAGAGCAATCTGGCGAATGGTTTGCACATCGGCCCCCTCCTGAGAAGTGCCGATGGCGGTCATCGCCAGCGCGCCCTGTTGCTGAGTAAACGTAATCAGCGAGGCGACCTTTTCCTGCGACATGCCGGGGATGGTGCCCGGTGCTGGCAGCAGAACGATATCAGCTCCATTTTCTACAAACAGTGCGATATCTTGTTCAGTGATCAACTGACTGCCGCTTTCACGCACAATCCCGGCACCGTGCATTTTGCCGGTCACCAGCACCAGCTTATCGCCCACTTCGTCACGAATGTGCTTCAGCGCCTCTGCGATGGCCTGGTTGCTGACGCCGTTATTCGGGTTACCGGTCAAAACCACCATGCGAGCGCCAAGCTCATACAACTTTCGGGCGTTTTCCGCCGTGGCCGCGCGCCCCGCCGTCATCTGCCAGAACTCATTATGCGTGGTGGCAAACGCCGGATCGACGGCTTCCAGATTGACCCCGATGACGCGCCCGGTCAGCCGTTGCAGTTCGCGTATGGCATTCTCAGGCGGCACATCGCCAGGCAGCCCGGCAATGTGCGGCTGATTGACATCAAACAGGTTCAGCAGCAGGATGTCGGCCCCCTGGCTGGCGGCCAGCTCGGCATTGGTAACGTTATTGAGTAGCGGCTGAGTGACCGCGATGCTCTCACTGACCAAGATGCGCCCTTCGCTGGCACGGATGGCGTAGATCAGATCGTCTTTGCTGATGTTGGCCAGATCGCTGGCGCTACAGTCCAGATATCTTTTCATGATGCAATCTCCGGTGATTTTTATCGTGAACCACTTGGTATTTGATGAGGGGACATGGCATCGGAGCCGGGATACCTTGTCCCCTCACAAACTTATTTCAGGATAAAGCTCTGCTGTTGCAGGTTGTCCGAGTCCAGGCCAACAAACACGTTGAATTTACCCGGCTCCGCGCCCCATTTCAGGCTGGCGTTATAAAACTTCAAATCGTCCTCGGTAATCGGTAATTCCACCCGCTGTTCCTGCCCGGCACGCAACGTCACCTTCTTGAAGTTACGCAGCTCCTTGATCGGGCGACTGACCGAGGCGGTTACATCCTGCACATACAGCTGCACCACGGTAGCACCGTTATATTTACCGGTGTTTTTCAGCATCACGCTGGCGGTAATTTTGCCGTCGCGCGCCATTTCGGGGCTGGAGAGTTTGAAATCGGACAGGGCAAACTGGCTATAGCTCAGACCATACCCAAATGGGTACAGCGGGCCATTCGGCGAATCAAAGTAGCGCGAAGTGTACTTGCCCGGGTTTTCCTTGCCGAACGGTCGGCCAGTGTTGAGATGGTTGTAGTAAATCGGGATCTGCCCCACCGAGCGCGGGAAGGTCATTGGCAGCTTGCCGGAAGGGTTGTAGTCACCAAACAGCACGTCGGCGATGGCGTTACCGCCTTCGGTGCCGCTGTACCAGGTTTCCAGCATCGCATCTGCCTGTTCACTTTCCCAGCTCAATGCCAACGGGCGGCCATTCATCAGCACCAGAACCAGCGGTTTACCCGTGGCTTTCAGCGCCGCGATCAGGTCACGCTGGCTTTGCGGAATGGTGATATCCGCCCGGCTGGAGGCTTCATGAGCCATCCCCTGCGCCTCACCCACTACCGCCACCACCACGTCGGCCTGTTTGGCGATCTTCACCGCTTCATCAATCATCTGTTGTGGCGGACGCGTGTCAAAGGCCACCGCAGGTTCATACTCGTTCAGATAATCAATAATGCTCTTGTCCTGAGTAATATTGGCCCCTTTGGCGTACAGGATGCTGGCCTTATCGCCCACCGCATTCTGCAACCCTTCACGCACGGTGATCGACTGCTTCACCACGCCTGCGGCTGACCAACTCCCCATAATATCGCGCTGGCTGTCGGCCATCGGCCCGATCAGCGCAATGGTACCCTGCTTTTGCAATGGCAGCGTCTGCTTGTCATTTTTCAGCAGCACCATCGTTTTACGGGCAATCACACGGGCTTCCGCACGGTGCAGACGGCTTTCGGCATTGGTATCCTGCGGGTCGGAACCAACCGGGCCAAGGTGGTTATACGGATCTTTAAACAGGCCCATATCATATTTGGTGTTCAGCACGTCGCGGCAGGCTCGGTCGATCTCACTTTCAGAAACCAAACCCTCCTTCACCAACCCCGGCAAGTATTGGTCGTAATACTCGTCGCTCATGCTCATGTCGACGCCGGAGGTGATCGCCAAGCGCACCGCGTCGCGCGCGTCCGCGGCCACGCCATGCTTAATCAACTCTTTAATCGCGCCGTGATCGCTAATGGTGATGCCTTTAAAGCCCCACTGGTCGCGCAGGAGATCTTTCAGCAACCATGGGTTGGCCGTCGCCGGTACGCCGTTGATTGAGTTCAACGAAACCATCACGCCACCGCTGCCAGCATCTACCGCCGCCTTATACGGCGGCAGGTAGTCCTGATGCATACGCAACGGGCTCATATCGACGGTGTTATAGTCACGGCCACCTTCAACTGCACCATACAAGGCGAAGTGTTTCACGCTGGCCATCACCGAACCCGGCTTGGACGGATCGCCATTCTGGTAGGCATCCACCATCACTTTGGCAATCTTCGATACCAGCCAGGTATCCTCACCGAACCCTTCGGAGACTCGGCCCCAACGCGGATCGCGGGTAATATCCACCATCGGCGAGAAGGTCATGTTCAGGCCGTCATCGCTGGCTTCCTGCGCTGAAACACGTCCACTCAGGGCGATAGCCTCCAGATCAAAACTCGCCGCCAGCCCCAGGCTGATCGGGAATACGGTACGCTGGCCATGTACCACATCATAGGCAAAAAACAGTGGGATCTTCAGGCGGCTGAGCTGCATGGCCTGATCCTGCATGACGCGGATATCTGGCCGGGTCACGGTGTTGAAGATCGCCCCGATCTGGCCTTTGCTGATGCCGTCACGAATGGCCTCTTTCGGGTTATCTGGCCCAACGCTGATCAAACGTAGCTGGCCGATTTTCTCTTCCAGCGTCATCTGCTTCATCAGGTTGGAGACAAAGGCATCACGCTCCTGAGCATAGATCCCTTGGGTCACACTGCTTTCCTGCGCAAAAACCGGGCTGATAGCCAGGCCGGACAACATACTCACCACACAAAGCCATTTCATAGTTTGATTCTCAGGCACGTCCCCGCCGGCAATGTCGGCCAGGAGGCATTAATAGATGTGAGCACGCAGTTTGCCATACTCTTTTTATTTGCAGAATCAATTCGTCTGCGTTGTTGTTAGCAGATGATGCAATCTGCTCCGGCTGGCTTGCGCCTCTGCCCCTAGCCACTCCACCAGCCGGGTTAAGGCCGCAGGCACCACCGCATGTTCGGGGTAAACCAGATAATAGGCGGCACCGCTGACCACGCTGATCGGGAACGGCGTAATAATGCGATTGGCCTGAATATCCTCCTCTAGCAGGCACAAATCGCCAATGGCGATACCACAGCCCTGTAATGCGGCGCTCATCGCCAGATCGAGCGTATCAAAATGCTGTGACTTGGCAGAGGGCAACGCCGTCTGCCCCGCCGCTTTCAACCATAGCAACCAATCACGGCGATCGCGCGTAGGATGCAGCAAGGTTGTCTCCGCCAGATCGGCAGGTTCTGGTGGCCGATCCAGGCCAGGCAGATAGTTCGGCGTGCAGACCGGCGTCAGGATCTCATCAAACAGATGGTGCACCACCAGCCGTTTGCCCTGAGGTTTGCCAAACACCACCGCCGCATCAAAATGCTCGCTGCCAAAATCCAGCCCGTGCGACACCGACGCGGTCAGTTCGATATGCATCTCTGGCCGTTCATTCTGCAGGCGAATAATGCGCGGCAATACCCAGCGCATCGCACAGGTTGGGCATTTGACGCGTAGCGTACCCGGCTGCTCCCCGGCCTTGGCCAGCGCTTGCGCCAATTGCTCTAACGCCAGTTGTACCGGTGCCAACAGCAGCGCGCCCTGTGGCGTCAGCGTTAACCCACGCGCGCGGCGGCTAAACAGCGGATAACCCAGTTGCTGTTCCAAACCCAGGATCTGGCGGCTGACCGCGCCCTGCGTCAGATGCAGCGTCTGGGCGGCATGGGTGAAATTGAGACGCTCAGCGACCACCACAAAGGTTTTCAGCACGTCGAGCGACGGCAGCGATGTTTGCATAATAAATCCCGATACCTGCATTTATTTTCACTATCAGCCATGATCTGGCTGCATGGCAAGCATGACGAATTTTCTCTTGTTAGCCCATCCTAACTGATGCTTAATCATTCGACACTCGATTCTTTTGCCAGGAGCCCCCCATGCACAGCGCCTGTTCGCAACGTTCGAAACTGCCGGACGTTGGCACTACCATTTTCACTGTGATTGGCCAACTGAGCGCCGAACATCAAGCCCTGAATCTGTCGCAGGGCGCCCCCAATTTTGCCTGCGATGTGCAACTGGTTGAGGACGTTGCCCAAGCCATGCGTGCAGGTCATAACCAGTACGCCCCGATGAGCGGCGTAGCGGCACTGCGTCATGCACTGGCGGAAAAAGTTGAGCGGCTGTATGGCGCCCACTATGACGCCGACGACGAAATCACGGTGATCGCCAGCGCCAGCGAAGGGTTGTACTCCGCCATCAGCGCGCTGGTCCATCCCGGCGATGAGGTGATCTATTTCGAACCTGCCTTCGACAGCTACGCCCCGATTGTGCGTCTGCAAGGGGCGACCCCGGTTGCCATCAAGCTTTCACTGCAAGATTTAACCATCGACTGGAATGAGGTGGCGGCGGCAATCAACAGCAAAACGCGGATGATCATCGTCAACAGCCCGCACAACCCTACCGGCAGCGTATTCGATGAACACGATATCGAGCGCTTGACTGCCCTGACCCACAATACCGATATCGTCATTCTTTCCGATGAAGTGTATGAGCACGTGGTGTTTGATGGTGGCATTCACCACAGCATGGCCTGCCATCCTGCTCTGGCAGAGCGCAGCGTGATCGTCTCTTCCTTTGGCAAGACCTATCACGTCACCGGTTGGCGCGTCGGTTACTGCATGGCACCGGCAGCGCTGATGGACGAAATCCGCAAGGTGCACCAATTTATGGTGTTCTCTGCCGATACCCCGATGCAATACGCCTTTGCCGCCGCCCTGAATAATCCACAGAGCTACCTGGGGTTGGCGGAGTTCTACCAGCAAAAGCGCGATCTGCTGGCAGCCGCGTTGCAAAAATCACGCTTTGAGTTACTGCCCAGCCGTGGCAGCTTCTTTATGTTGGCCCGCTTTAGCGGTTTCAGTCATGAAAGCGACAACGACTTTGCGGTCCGTTTGATCCGCGAAGCCAAGGTGGCCACCATCCCGCTGTCGGCGTTCTACAGCGACGGCACTGATACCGGCATTATCCGGCTTAGTTTCTCGAAAGATAATGACACCCTGCTGGAAGGCGCTCGCCGTCTGTGTCAGGTGTGATCCATTGATTTTTACCATGGGGAAGCAACAACAATGAAAAAAGCACTGAAAACGCTGATCGCGGCGGGATGTTTACTGGCAGCCGGTTCCACACTAGCGGCAGAGAATAGCCTGCGTTTTGGGCTTGAAGCCCTGTATCCGCCTTTCGAGTCCAAATCCGCCAGCGGCCAGTTGGAAGGCTTTGATATCGATCTGGGTAACGCCGTGTGCGCCGCCGCACAGGTCAAATGCAGTTGGGTAGAAACCTCGTTCGACAGCCTGATCCCGGCGTTGCAGGCCCGCAAATTTGACGTGATTAACTCGGCGATGAACGTCACCGAGCAGCGCAGGCAGGCGATTGTGTTTACCGATTCGATTTATCAGGTGCCAAACCGCCTGATTGCCAAGGCCGACAGCGGCCTGCAACCCGATGCCAAATCGCTGGCGGGTAAGCACGTCGGCGTGTTGCAGGGTTCCATTCAGGAAAACTATGCCAAGGCACACTGGGCACCGGAAGGGGTTGATGTCGTATCCTATCAGGATCAAAACCAGGTCTATCTGGATCTGACCGCTGGCCGCCTGGATGCCACCTTGATCATGGCCCCTGCCGGGCAGAGCGGTTTCCTGGCGCATCCGGATGGTAAAGGCTTCGCGTTTGTTGGCGATGCGGTACAGGACGATAAAATCCTGGGCGAAGGGATCGCCTTCGGCCTGCGTAAAGATGACACCGCGACGCTGAAAAAGCTCAACGACGCCATCGCCAAGGTGAAGCAGCAAGGCACCATTGGCGAGCTGTCCAAGAAGTACTTTGGCGATATCGATGTCACGGTGAAGTAAACCGTTGTCTTCTGGCACTCTTCAACTCGGAGAGTGCCAGGAAAACGCCATTTACTTGCTGTCAAATACCGAACTGTTCAACCCGCGATCCTGCTGATGCCGCTCCAGCGCCAGTTCAATCAATATGGTGATCAGTTGGCTATAGCTCACCCCGCTGGCTCCCCACAGTTTTGGATACATGCTGATATTGGTGAAACCGGGCAACGTATTAATTTCGTTGATAATCACGTTATTGTCCGGCGTCAGGAACACGTCGACGCGCGCCATACCCAGGCAATCCAGCGCCTTGAAGGCTTGCAATGCCACCTCGCGGATTTTATCGCTGACGTCCTGATCGATCGCCGCCGGTACCACCACCTGCGCGCCTTGCTCATTAATGTATTTGGTGTCGTAAGAGTAGAACTCATCGCTCAGGACGATTTCGCCACAGACGCTGGCCTGTGGATTGTCGTTGCCCAATACCGCGCATTCGATCTCACGGCCAACAATAGCCGACTCCACCAGCACTTTATGGTCGAAGCTGAATGCCAAGGCGATGGCCTTTTCGAACTCAGCCTGGTCATGCACCTTGCTGACGCCAACGGAGGAGCCCTGGTTCGCCGGTTTAACAAACAGCGGTAACCTCAGGCTCTCACTTAATTGAGCAAAGCTGTACTTGTTGCGGTTGGAACGCGTCAGCGTGACGAACGGCGCTACTGACAGCCCGGCATCCCGCAGCAGACGTTTGGTGACGTCTTTGTCCATGCTGACGGCGGAGCCCAGCACACCCGCCCCCACGAACGGCATATTCGCCATGCGCAGCAGCCCTTGCAGCGAGCCATCCTCCCCCAAGGTGCCGTGGACGATCGGGAACACCACATCAAGCTGCCCCAAAGCACCGGCACCGTCGGCTTCAATCAGTTGCTGTTTCTCATACCCAGGGACCAACGCCACGTTTTTATTCGAGTGGTTCAGCGCGATCAACGCCGGGTTTTCCGCATTCAGCAGGAAGTTGGAGGCATCGTTAAGGTGCCACTGCCCCTGCTTATCAATGCCCAACAGCGTGACGTCAAACTTCTCTTTGTCGATGGCATCCAGAATATTTTTTGCCGACTGCAGCGAAACCTCATGCTCCGCCGATTTGCCCCCAAAGATCACCCCAACACGTAGTTTAGTCACGCCTTAAATCCTTCTTAAAAAAGTCATGGCAACAAAGCCGACGATCACAATAAACGCATTGTGCGACCCCGGCAATGACCATTGGGCCTAAAATGCCTGCGCCACAGAATGCCAAACCCACAGCATCCAAAACGTATACACTCCGTATATTGTTCACTTACGGAGTCGGCTATGGGGATTGTAAAAATCTCGGAGACGCTACATGACGATCTCAGGCTCGCCAGCCTGACCATGTCGCGTTCTATCAACGCACAGGCAGAACACTGGATCAGGATCGGCATGCTGGCAGAGCTGAACCCAGAGCTAACCTATCCTCAACTGGTAAAGAAAATGATGAAAGATAATGCGCTGACGCTGAAGGAGATTGTTGGGTGAAAGATATTGTGATTAAAACGCCGCAGGAGATTGCCATCATGCGCCACTCCGGCGCGCTGCTGGCCAAGGTGTTTGCCATGCTCGATGAGGTGATCCGCGAAGGCATCACCACCATGGAGATCAATGACCGTACCGAAGCCTTTATCGTCAATGAGCTGAAATCACGCCCTGCCAGCAAGGGCCAGTATGATTTCCCCTACGTGCTTAATACCTCGATCGACGAGGTGATCTGCCACGGTATCCCGTCGGCCAGCAAAATTCTGCGCTCGGGGATGATCGTCAATGTCGATATCACTTTGGAAAATAATGGTTTTATTGCCGATTCCAGCAAGATGTATTGCATCGGTCAAACCACCCCGCTCGCCAAGCGCCTGGTCAACAATGTCTACGAGTCAATGTGGCAAGGTATTCGGGCTGTGAAACCCGGTGCTACGCTGGGTGACATCGGCCACGCCATACAGCAACATGCAGAACAGGCGGGTTATAGCGTAGTACGGGAATATTGTGGGCATGGCATTGGCCGTGAAATGCACGAAGGCCCAGCGGTGCTACACTTCGGCCTGCCCGGCACTGGCACTGTGTTGCAGGAAGGGATGGTGTTTACCATCGAACCGATGATTAACCAGGGCGACCACCGCATCAAACAGAAGAAAGATGGCTGGACCGTGGTCACCCGTGATAAAAAACTTTCCGCCCAATGGGAGCACACCGTGGCGGTGACCGCTGACGGCGTGGAGATCCTGACGTTGCGTGCAGAAGAACGTGAGGCGGGATATCAGGAACGCTATTAAACATTAAACCCCGTTGCAACCCGGCGGGGACATGGAGATGGGCATGACGCAGGCATTTATCACTCAGTTGAAGAGTATCGTTGGCAACGCGCAAGTGCTGACCGGCGAGCGTAGCACCGAACGTTATCGCAAAGGTTTCCGCTCCGGCGGTGGCAAGGCATTGGCCGTAGTGTTCCCTACCCGTCTGCTGCAACTGTGGCAGATCCTGCAAGCCTGCGTTGCCGCCGATAAGATTGTCATTATGCAGGCGGCCAACACCGGCTTGACCGAAGGCTCTACCCCCAGCGGTCAGGATTATGACCGTGAGATTGTCATTGTCAGCACCCTGCGGCTCGATCATATTCAAGTATTGGATAACGGCAAGCAGGTGGTCGGCTTCCCTGGCAGCACGCTCAATAAGCTGGAGAGGTTACTGAAACCTTATGGCCGTGAACCGCACTCGGTGATCGGTTCTTCCTGCATCGGCGCCTCGGTGATCGGGGGAATATGCAACAACTCCGGTGGGGCGCTGGTCAAGCGCGGCCCAGCCTATACCGAAATGGCGCTGTACGCCAAGCTGGACGCCGATGGCCAGTTACGGTTGGTCAATCATCTGGGGATTAACCTGGGCGATACGCCGGAAGAGATCCTTACGCGGTTGGAAAAGGGCGATTACCGGCCAACGGATGTTGAACATGGCGAACTGCGCGCTTCGGATAATGAATACGCCAGCCGGGTGCGCGATGTGGATGCCGATACCCCTTCCCGCTTTAATGCCGATAAACGCCGCCTGTTCGAGGCTTCCGGCTGTGCCGGGAAGCTGGCAGTGTTTGCAGTCCGTCTGGACACCTTTGCCAAAGAAGACAAGGAACAGGTGTTCTATATCGGCACCAACGACACCGCGGTATTGACCGAGCTGCGCCGCCATATGCTGAGCCAGTTTGAAAATCTGCCGGTGGCCGGGGAATATATGCACCGCGATATTTTCGATATCGCCGAGGTGTATGGCAAAGACACCTTTATGATGATCGACAAACTGGGCACCGATCAAATGCCGCGTTTCTTCACCCTGAAAGGCCGGGTGGATGCCACACTGAACAAACTGCCACTGATACCGCACAACCTCACCGATAACCTGATGCAGAAGCTGAGCAAGCTGGCCCCTAACCATCTGCCGCCGCGCATGAAAGAATATCGCCAACGCTTTGAACACCATCTGCTGCTGAAAATGGCCGGCCCAGGCGTAGAGGAAGCCCAGCAGTATCTGCAAAGCTATTTTGCCCAGGCCAACGGTGACTTTTTCGTCTGCACGCCTGAAGAAGGCAAGAAAGCGTTCCTGCACCGCTTTGCCGCAGCGGGCGCCGCCGTGCGCTATCACGCGGTACATGCCGATCAGGTCGAGGACATTCTGGCGCTGGATATCGCCCTGCGCCGCAACGATACCGAGTGGTTCGAAACCCTGCCGCCAGAGATCGACAACCAACTGGTGCACAAACTGTATTACGGCCACTTTATGTGCCACGTGTTCCACCAGGATTACGTGGTGAAAAAAGGCGCGGACAGCCATGCGCTGAAAGAACAGATGTTGGCGATCCTCAATCAGCGTGGTGCGGAGTATCCGGCCGAGCACAACGTCGGCCATCTGTATCATGCCAAGCCGGATTTGCAGGCGTTCTATCAGGATGCCGATCCTACCAACAGTTTTAATCCCGGCATTGGCAAAACCAGCAAGCAAAAACACTGGGGTAACAACATTCAGTAACATTTTATCCTATCCCCTCACCCCAACCCTCTCCCACAGGGAGAGGGAGCTGTCCGGAGTCGTGCTCAGGTGCGAGAGTTAGTCTGTAACTGAGTTGATTAGAATAAAAATGACGCCATTAAGTTGTGGCACATTCTGTCCCCTCACCCAACCCTCCCACAGGGAGAGGGAGCTGGTAGAGCCTGCCCTTTTGGGAGCAAAGGATCATCTCAGCACACTCGTATTAAGCCTCTGCATGCGGGGCGCTAGCGCGTTATCGCTCTTTATGCCCCTGTTCTTCTGCCCAGTCGTCTAGACTTAATGTTCTGAATAAGGCGTCTGTCAGGCGTCAACATGAGCGACGAAAGGAGCACTTCATGCCATACCAGACAGTAAACCCCTTTAACAATCAGCTAATTAAAGAATATACCCCGCATAACGACGATCAGGTGGAGCTGGCGCTGGCCCAGGCCGATGCGCTGTATCATTCCGACTGGGCCAAGGGTGAAATCATCCAGCGCCTACCCGTGTTGCATAAGCTGGCCGATCTCATGGAGAGCCGGGTGGAAGAACTGGCGAACATTGCCAGCGTTGAGATGGGTAAGCTGATCGAGCAAAGCCGTGGCGAAGTAAAACTGTGTGGCCAGATTGCCCGTTACTATGCCAATAATGCGCAAAAATTCCTGGCCCCGGTAAGCTATGAGTCCAGCCTGGGTGAGGCCTGGGTCGAGCATCATCCCATTGGGGTGTTGATGGCGGTCGAACCTTGGAACTTCCCTTTTTACCAACTGATGCGTGTGCTCGCCCCTAACCTGGCGGCCGGTAATCCGGTATTGGTCAAACATGCCAGCATCGTGCCACACTGCGCCGAAGCGTTCGAAAAGCTGGTGCATGAGGCCGGGGCACCCAAAGGCGCCTATACCAACCTGTATATTTCCCAGGACCAGGTGGCCAATATCATCGCCGACGATCGGGTGCAGGGCGTAGCACTGACTGGCTCGGAGAAAGCAGGTAGCATCGTGGCAGCTCAGGCGGCCAAGAAGCTGAAAAAGGCCACGCTGGAACTGGGAGGTAACGACGTTTTTGTCGTGCTCGACGATTGCGATCTCGAGAAAGCCGTTAAAGTCGGCGCCCAGGCGCGACTGAACAATGCCGGGCAGGTCTGCACCGCCGCCAAGCGTTTTATCGTGCAGGAGAAAGTGGCGAAAGCGTTCCTGCAACAGCTCACGGAGCATTTCAAGAATGTGAAAATGGGCGATCCACTGGATGAAACCACCACCTTAGGGCCGCTATCTTCCAAGTCGGCTCTGGAAGGGTTAACCGAGCAGGTCAATGAGGCGGTGAAACAAGGGGCCAAACTGCACCTGGGCGGCAAGGCATTACAGCATGAAGGTAACTTCTTTGAACCCACCATTCTCACGCATATCAGCCGCGATAACCCGGCCTATTTCACCGAGTTCTTCGGCCCGGTGGCGCAGGTCTATGTGGTGAGCGATGACGAGGAGATAGTGAAACTGGCCAACGACTCCCACTACGGGCTTGGCGGGGCCATCTTCAGCACGGATATTGAACGAGCCAAAAAGCTGGCCTCACGCATTGAAACCGGCATGGTGTATATCAACTCCTTGACCGATACCGCGCCTGAGCTGCCGTTTGGCGGTGTGAAACGTTCCGGCTTTGGGCGCGAGCTGTCAGATCTGGGGATTAAGGAGTTTGTGAACCAGAAGCTGGTGGTGGTAAGCCATAGCTGAGTTTTTATACTCGAGGGACGCTAAGCGGGCGCAGTATCCTGCGCCCACTATAAAAATCAATCAGTTAGTTTAGCCAACCCTGCGACGGCCATTTCAAGATAGATGCGTGGGCAGCCGAGATTGATGCGGATAAACCCCTCCCCTTGCTCGCCAAATCCACAGCCCATCGAAGGCGCAATTTTGGCCTGTTGACGCATGGCTAGCTGCAAAGCATCATCATCCAACCCCAGCGCACGGCAATCCAGCCAGGCCAGATAGGTGCCTTGTGCTGATATTATCCGGCACCATGGAGCCGCCTGCTCCATTGCCTGTGTAAACCAGCGCCGGTTCTCAGCCAAATAAGCCAACAGGGCATCAAGCCACGGACCGCCCTGCTGGTAAGCCGCCGTTGCTGCCGTCATGGCAAGCGCGTTGAAAACGTCTAACCCATGCGCATTGAGCCGTTCGACAAATTGTTCACGTAGCGCCGTATTCGGGATCAGGAAATTGGAGATGCGTAGCGACGACAACCCAAAGGTTTTACTGGCAGAGGTGGCTACAATCACCCGATCGTGCCACTGCGGCCCCAGGTGTAACACCGAGGTAAAGCGCTCATCTGGCAGGATCAAATCCGCCCAGATCTCATCAGAGATCACCGTCACCCCATGTTGCTGGCATAGCGTCAGCAATTGCGTCAGTTCCTGCGGGTTCCAGCAGCGGCCGGTTGGGTTATGCGGATTGCACAGCACCAGCAACGGCGGCTTCTCCCGCTGCAACATATCGGCCAACTGGATAAAGTCAAAGTGATACTCCCCTTCCCGCTCCTGCAGTGGGTTCTCTAGTACCCGCCGACCATTGAGAGCGATCACCTTCTTGAAGGAGCCATAAAAAGGCCCCTGCACCACGACGCCATCACCGGGCTGGCTGAGCATCTGGATCAGCAGAGCAATCCCCGGCACAACCCCTTCGATCGAGGTAAACCATTGCCGTTCCAGCGGCAGTTGGTGACGTTGTGCAAACCACTCTATAGCCGCCCGGTAGTAAACTTCGTCACGTTCGCTATAGCCAAATACGCCATGATCGACACGCGCATGCAGAGCCTGCTGCACTGCTGGCGGGCAAGGAAAGTCAAAGTCTGATACCCACATCGGCAACAGGTCGGTTTCATGCAATTGCAGATAATGCCCCATGAAATCCCATTTTACCGAGCTGGTATGGTGGCGATCGACCACCTGGTTGAAATCAGGCTGTTTCATTTGGCATCTCCTGCTGTTGAGCCTCTGGCGTCACTCTGGCGATGCCAAAACCGGTAAAGCCGTAAATCAAGGCGAAGAAGACCGCCGCGTAACACTGCACCGCCCAAGGCAGCAGATCCAGCGTGTTCACTCCCAACGTGGTGGCCATATAAACACCGGCCGCTGTCCAGGGAATGAGGGGCTCAATCACCGTACCGGCATCTTCAATGGTGCGTGACAGGTTGGTGTTATCCAATCCCATGCGGCGATAAGCATCCTTATACAGCTCAGCAGGAATGAGCAGCGCCAGTTTGCCGTCGCTGGTCGCTCCGGTGACCAGGATGGTGGTCCCCACCGTGGCGGCAATCAGTTGGCCGGTGGTGCGTACCACTTTCAGCAACCGGTTGATAATCACCGTCAGCGCACCGGTCAAGGTCAGCGCACCGGCAAACGAGAAGGCACAGAGTACCAGCAGGATGGTGCTCATCATTGAGAACATGCCACCCCGGTTAAGCAAGCGCGGAACATCGGCGATCACACCGCTGATATCATGCCCGCGTTCAGCAAACATCGACAGGTTGAAGCCGTCCATCAGCGCGTTCAGGCCCTGTTTCAGGCTAAAGCCCTGCATCACCACGGCGAGGCCGATCGCTAGCACACAGGCTGCTAGCATGACCGGGATCACCGGTCGTTTGGTCACCGCCCCCCACAGCACCAGCACCGGCGGCAGGATCAGCAGCAGGTTGAAATGATATAGGCTTTCCAGCCCAACAATGATGTCAGTGACCCGCTGTGGCGTGGCAACCGTTCCCACCACGCTGCTATGACCGGCGATCAGGTAAACGGTGGCTGCCAGCACAAAGCTGGGCAGTGTGGTGTACATCAGGTGTTTGATATGCGCATAGAGATCGGTTTCGGCCACGATGGCGGCAAAGTTGGTCGAATCCGACAGCGGAGAGATTTTATCGCCGAAATAGGCCCCGGAAACCACCGCGCCAGCCGCCGCAGCCAACGGCACATCCAGCCCCGCAGCAACGCCCATCAGCGCAACGCCGACGGTCCCCGCAGACCCCCATGAGGTGCCGGTACAGACGGAGATCACGCTGGTGAGGAAAAAGGCCGCGATCAGAATATATTGCGGGCTGATCACTTTCAGCCCCCAGTACACCATGTAAGGAATGGTGCCGCTGATCATCCAGGTACCAATCAGCCCGCCGACGCAGATCAGGATCATGATCACCGGCATAGCCTTCGCCAGTTTGCTGACGATCGAGTTGATAATGTCATCCCAGCTGTAGCCCTGCCACAGTGCCAACCCGGCAGCAACGGCCGCCGAAAGCAGTAACAGCGGTTCAATACGTAATTCCCACACCCCATAGCCGACGATCAACAGCGTCAGCATGGCAACGATCGGCAGCAAAGCCAGCCAAAGGTTGAGCGTTTTCTTACCATCCATAGGTCACCCCGAATTGTTATTGATGTGCCGCTAGCGTAGTGAATCCTGATTTCTCGGGGTGTGAGCTAGCGCCTCAAGCCATGTAACCGCTTTCATGACGGATAACTTTGTGAGGCAGATCTCAGAACAACCTCTGGACAAGTTATCCCTGCCAGCGAGTGACCGAGTCACGCAGCACCAGTTCAGCGCTAAACATGTTATTTTGCGGCGGCACCCCTTGTTGTTGCTGGCTCAGCAACGCCAGCCTGGCAGCCCGCCTGGCCATACGCTCGATGGGATAATGCATGGTACTTAACGCGGGATACAGATAGCGCGCCAGCACCACATCATCAAAGCCGATAATCGACAGTTGCTGCGGCAAGGGGATTTGGCGCTGGTGCAAGGCTCGCATCATGCCGGCGGCCATCACATCATTAAACGTCACCGCGGCCGTAAAACGATGACGGCTGGAAAGTATCTGCTCTGCGGCCAATTCGCCCCCCTCTTCATCAAAGGGCACGCTGATCACCCATTCACCCGGAACGTCGATTCCCGCCTGTGCCATCGCGTTGCGGTAGCCCTGTAAACGCAGTTTGCGATCGTCGATGGGCAAATCGGCGGTCACACAAGCAATACGCCGATGCCCCTGTTGCAGCAAATGTTCGGTCGAAGCCTGAGCCGCGCTGAGGTTATCCAACCACACGCAGCGGTTGGCAATGGCAGGAAAGTAGCGA
Source organism: Serratia sp. JSRIV006 (assembly GCF_019968685.1). NCBI lineage: Bacteria > Pseudomonadati > Pseudomonadota > Gammaproteobacteria > Enterobacterales > Yersiniaceae > Serratia > Serratia sp. JSRIV006. The sequence continues at coordinate 1,776,555 of NZ_CP074137.1, read as the reverse complement.
TTGATGATCACCAAACCGGGGGAATGAGCAGCATAGCGCAGCACATCGGCATCGCTCATGCGGGTGATGTGGGCGACAATCGCCTCACAGCCCTGGTTAATCAGAAAATCCAACCCGGCCTTTTCGCGCTCCGCCTGGTGCCCGCCGCTGCACACCATCAGCTTCGCCCCTTCTTTGCGGGTCACTTCCTCCACACCGCGTGCCAGACGCGAGAAAAAAGGATCGGCCAGATTGCCGGTCAGCAGCCCCAGCATGTTGCCACTGCGTTTGGCTAACGCCAGGGCCGCCGCATTGCGGTGGTAATTGAACTCGCGCATCGCTTTTTCGACACGCTCGCGGGTAACAGGCTCAACATAGGCGGTATTGTTAATCACCCGAGAGACCGTCGCAGCGGAAACTCCGGCTCGCTGCGCCACCTCTTTCATTGTCGCCATCAATTATTCCAGTCGGTATCATTTGATGAGTTGATAATAAGCAGGCGGGAGTAACAAATCCAGATGAGCGAGTTCGGCTCCTTTAAACAAAAGCCCCTCATACCCAAGGATATGAGGGGCAACGATCACGCTAACATCAGAATAACCAGGAACCATATCCCCACATTAATACCGTCAGACCGAGCAACAGCTCAAGCAACAGAATGCCCATAGCCAACGTCGAGCTGGAGAAGATAAATCCCTCTTTACGATCGATATTCAGGAAATGCGGAATGCCGAGATACAGCAGATAGCCCGAATAAGCCAGGCCGATAATCCCGACGAACAGGCACAACCAGACCACCGGGTACAGCGCCACTAATCCGCTGAGGAACATTGGAGTCGCCACATAGCCCGCAAAGACCATACACAGATGCAGACTTGGCCGCGACTCATAACGCCGCGCCATCCAGTGGATCACCTTGCCCATGATCGCCACGCCAGCCAGCATCAACAGATAAAACGCGACGGCGGTGTAGAAAGCGGTGAACATATCCAGGCGAATTGCCTGCCCTTGGCCAGAGAGCCAGCCAAGCTGCGTGGTACCGATAAACGCACTGACCACCGGTATTAACGCCATTAGCAGCACGTGGTGGGTATACAGGTGCGAGACGGATTCATTCTCGCTTTTGATCTGTTTCAACTCGACGTTGGGATGGGTCAGTAGACCCCAGACATGATTGACCATGAGACACCTCCTCACTTCGCCGCCAACCGCGATCGGCGAACGGAAAACACACCACTGGCGGTTCAGACACCGCGCAAGGGTTGCGGCTATCAGGCTCTCTGCCCTGCATCAATTATAGTCTTTGGCTGAAAAAACGTACGCTGTCAGCGGCCTGTGGGTTACTCTGCACTATAATCAATATGTTGCGTTATTTGATGGAGGGAGACCATGACAACCAAGATCCGCACCCGCCAAAGCGGGATTAATAACGTCCAGGCCGGACAGAACGTGATGGTGATAGAACCCAGCAACCTGTATGGCTGCCAGTTGGGGGACGACGTGTTTGTCGGCCCATTTGTCGAGATCCAGAAGAACGTTTGCGTGGGCGCGCGCAGCAAGATCCAGTCGCATAGCTTTATCTGTGAATACGTGACCTTGGGCGAAGATTGCTTTATTGGCCACGGAGTGATGTTTGCCAACGATCTGTTCAAAGGGGGCACCCCAAATGCCGACCCGGCAAGCTGGGGGCACACGCAGCTCGGCAACCGAGTTTCTGTGGGTTCTGGCGCCACCATACTGGCCGTGGAAATCTGCGATGACGTGGTGATTGGTGCTGGTGCAGTAGTCAGCAAAAACATCACCCGCAAAGGTATTTATGCGGGCAACCCCGCCAGGCTGCTAAGGGAGCTGGAATAATTGCATCAGGCGATCGGCATCGAAATTATCAGCGAACTCCCCTTCGGTTACCTGGAATACGGTGATTTTTCCTTTGCCGTCTCCTGTTACGCCCAGCCCTGTTTTGATAAGCCAGTCGAGCTGTGGCCGACCCAGCCAGTGGCTCCTTTCAATAAAGTCTACCCGCTGGCCCCGTTCCTTAATGACGATGGGGAAACCTTCCTCGCTCGCTACCAGGGGGAAGCGGTAGGGCATATCACACTCAGCAAAAACTGGAACGACTATACGCTGATCGAGGAGATTGCCGTTAGCCACCACGCTCGCCGCCAAGGCGTAGCCACGGCGCTATTGGATGCCGCACGTCATTGGGCACGAGAGCAGGACACCGCCGGGCTGATGCTGGAAACGCAAAACAATAATCTGACCGCCTGCCGCTGCTATCAACGCTATGGTTTTGTGCTGGGTGGCATCGATCATTTACTCTATCGTGGGCAACCGGACATTGCCGATCATGAGATCGCGCTGTTTTGGTATCTGCCGTTCAATAATGAAGTGGGCTATTGATCTACCACTTTTTGGGTGACGTTAGGTTTACCTTGCGCACGCCATACTGGCCAAACCAATGATCGCTTGGGAGAGAGGGATGCGTGGCTTGGCCCTGATAATATTGTGTACGACGCTGATGGGTTGCAGTGGTAAACAACCGGCCAAAATCCCGGTAGAATCGCTACCGCAACAGGTGAAACCAATAACAATGGCGATAGCAATGGACGATTACACAGTAAACAAACTGCAGGCAGCGCTGGCTCTGCATGCGGCGGTACCGGAAATCGATAAAGGGCGGGCCATTGAGATGCTCTCGCAGACTTTCCTGGAAACCCCTTACCTAGCCAACCGGCTGATCGGTTCCGCCACCACAGCGGAACAATTGGTGATCGATTTCCGTGGGGTAGATTGCTTTACCTATCTGGATTACGTGCAGGCGCTCAGAACCGCCACCAGCGAAAATGAATTCGTCGAAAATGTGATTCAGACGCGCTATATCAATGGGGACATCAGTTTCCCGCAGCGCAAGCATTTCTTCACCGACTGGGCACACACCCGCCAGATCCTTGCCGATGACGTCACCCCGCAACTCAGCCCGCATACCGTCACCGTGGTAAAACAGCTCAACCGCAAAGCGGATGGCGAGCTCTATCTGCCTGGCATCCCAGTCACCGAGCGCAGCGTCACCTATATCCCTAGCGAATTTATTGATGAGCAGGTGATTAGCCAATTACAGACCGGTGACTATATCGGCATCTATACCAAGCTGCCTGGGCTGGACGTTACCCATACCGGCTTCTTTATCATGACCCCAAATGGGCCGGTACTGCGCCATGCTTCCTCGCGCACGGAAAACCACAAAGTGATGGACTCGGCGTTTGCCAGCTATGTGCTGAATACGCCGGGGATCGTGGTGTTACGACCGCGCTGATCGCCGGGTTATGAGCTATAAGAAATTGTGCTTAACCAGGATTTGACTTGGCTACGGCCATAGGTTTAGCTGTTGGCACAACACTGACCGATCTTATTGTTTTTACAGGGAGTCACTCATGGCAATTGTTTGGCGCTGCACCGCTTTGGCCGCAGCATTAGCAGCAACGTTGTTATTACAAGGGTGCGATCAGAAAGCCGATCAAAACCATATCAAGGTTGGCGTCATTAACGGTGCCGAGCAGGACGTGGCAGAGGTCGCCAAACGGGTGGCCAAAGAGAAATATGGCCTGGACGTGGAGCTGATTGGCTTTAGCGGTTCGTTGCTGCCCAATGATGCCACCGACAAAGGGGAACTGGATGCCAACGTATTCCAGCACCGCCCCTTCCTGGAACAGCAAAATAAAGATCACGGCTACAAACTGGTGGTGGTAGGCAATACCTTTGTGTTCCCCATGGCTGGCTATTCGAAAAAGATCAAATCACTGTCAGAGTTGCAGGACGGCGCGGTAATTGCCATCCCGAACGATCCCACCAACCTGGGCCGTGCGCTGTTGCTGCTGCAAAAGGTTGGGCTGATCGAGCTTAAGCAAGGCAAAGGCCTGCTGCCAACCTCGCTGGATATCAGTGCCAACCCGCACAACTACCAGATTATGGAGCTGGAAGGTGCACAGCTGCCCCAGGTATTGGACGATCCGAAAGTCGCGGTAGCGGTGATCAGCACCACCTACATCAACCAGATTGGCCTGACGCCGACCAAAGACGGGATTTTTATCGAGGATAAAGATTCGCCGTACACCAATATCGTGGTGGCGCGCGAAGATAATAAAGATGCACAGAACGTGCAAAACTTCGTGAAAGCCTACGAGTCCGATGAAGTCGCCAAAGCGGCAGAGAAGATCTTCAACGGCGGTGCCGTCAAAGGCTGGTAACTCCCCCGCGATCTGTTGCAGGCGCTGGTTGTTGGTGCCTGCAACGCGCCACAAAAATTCCCCACCTCCCTGCTTGACCCTCACGTAACGTCAGGCTGTAGTATCTCTGCTCACACCAGGGAGATAACCAGCATGTTACTGAAAGTCGGCGAACTGGCCCGCCGTTCGGGCATCACCATAAGAACCTTACATTATTACCACAGCATTGGGCTGCTGGTTCCCTCTACACGTTCCGATGCCGGATATCGCCTCTACAACCGGGAAGATATTACACGCCTGCACCATATTCAAGCCTTGCGGCGAATGGGTGTCGCACTGGCAGAAATCGACTCGATTCTGGCGCACTCAGGGCTGGCATTACCTGCGGTTATTGAACAGCAGATTGCCATGCTCGATCGGCAACTGACGCAGATAACCACGTTGCGCAGTCGCTTACAGCATATGCACGCCCAATTGACTCAAGGCAATGAACCTGAACTGAATGATTGGCTGACCACGTTGGAGATGATGACCATGTACGACAAATACTTTACCGCCGACGAACTGGCGCAGTTGCCGTTCTATCAGGCCGACGAAGCGCGTAATCGTGAATGGCAGGAGATGGTGAGCACGGTGCAAGCGCTGATGGACGGTGGGGCAAGCACCGAAGATCCGCGTGCTCAGGCCATTGCGCGCCGCTGGATGTGCACGCTGGAGCGTGATACTGCAGGCAATCCGGCATTTCTGACCCGCCTCAACGCCATGCACGCCGATGAGCCTTCGATGCGCGAACAAACGGGGATCACGCCAGCAATGACCGATTACGTCACCCGAGCCTTTGCCGAAACCAAGCTGGCGATCTATCAAAAATACCTGTCTGATACCGAATATGCCTATGTCCGTGCTCACTATTTTGATCGCATTCAGGAATGGCCAGCGCTCATTGCTCAATTCCAGCAAGCGATGCAGCAGGAGGTTGCACCTGCATCAACACAGGCTAAACAGCTGGCAGCCCTTTGGCTGGAGCTGTTCCAGTCCTATGCCAGTGACAATCCGGCCACCCAGATGAAGATCCGTCAGGCGATGGAACAGGAGCCGACTTTGACCGAGGGCACCTGGCTCACCCCGGCTCTGTTGGACTATCTGCGCCAGTGCGTCACACAGCTGATGCGGGGGTAACCCGTGTCCCCTCACCCCAACCCTCTCCCACAGGGAGAGGGAGCTGGCCGGAGTACTTGTTTAACCCGTAATAACAATAAAACATAGTAATATCAAATAAGTAAAGAATGACGAAACTGGTTTGTACCTTCGATGCATCTGCGTCGTTTCAGGAAGTAATCGGGAGTATCAACGGACTCGATCGGTCCCCTCGCCCTGTGGGAGAGGGCTAGGGTGAGGGGGTAACACCTAACGCAATGGCATACCTTTCTTCACCTAACACATTTGTCAGCATGAAAATGCCATCATTTTTTCTTATCCCCACCAGACAAAAAGCCAATTTATCTTGTCGCCAGGCGCGGAGCATAATGCCTTGGTACTCTGATTTATCATCATAAAAGGGAGCTCTATGTCACTTGCACCCCCACCGCGGGCAACGCTAAGCGTCTTCGATGCCGGTACTGAGGATATGGCCGCCATTCAACAGATATATGCCCATCACGTGCTTTACGGGCCCGCCTCGTTTGAAGAAACGCCTCCGATGCTGGATGAGATGCAACAGCGCCGCCAAAACGTCTTGGCTGCGGGGTTGCCATGGCTGGTGGCGAAGATGGAAGACCGCGTCGTGGGCTATTGCTATGCCACGCCGTATCGGCCGCGACCCGCTTATCGTTATACCATCGAGAATTCGGTCTATGTCGCCGAAGGCCTGCAAGGGCAAGGTATTGGCAAGGCGTTACTCGGCGCATTGATTGCCCGCTGTGAACACGGCCCGTGGCGGCAGATGCTGGCAACGATTGGCGATGCTGCTGGCAATGCTGGCTCCCTTGCCCTGCACCGCAAGCTGGGCTTCACCAGCATCGGCACTCTAAGCGGCGTCGGGTTTAAATTTGGCGGTTGGCTGGATACTCATATGATGCAGCGGCCACTGAATGACGGCAGCCATACGCTGCCTTAGGCCCTTTCCGGGCAAGCTGCTGATTTTCATCTATAGTTAATCTTGTCGTGGCTTAGCGATCTCAGCGTGCATTCACGCATTCACTAAACATAAACAGTCGGGAGAGACGGATGAAAATTTTTCTGTGGATTATTGCGATTATCTTTATTGTTGGCCTACTGACCATTACCGGTGTGTTCAAACTGATCTTCTAGTTCTCCCCCCCATTGGGCGCATCAATGCGCCCTGCATCGCTCTGCAGTGATGTAAGCATATCAATGAGCTCAGATTCTTTTCGAGCCGCTTCCCAACTCTCTTATATTATTGTCAAAATCCGCTAAAAATCGTGTTGAATGCCTTCATTGCTACGTTAAAGAGAGCACAGGATGGCCTCAATTCATCACCTAACTCTTCCGTATCCTTTGGAAATCAACCGAGACTACGGAAAGCCCTACGTCACTGGTACCTTTGAAGTTGGAGGCAAGCTATTCCTTGTGGTGTTCAACAAAATAGCCACAGCGACAGAGGCTCGAGCCAAAGGCTACGCTATCAACATGCCTGACATACCTTTTCCACCCAATGGCATGGTAGAAATCTTTTTCGACGCTCTGAGCGTACCTGAAGAATACGGCCAATTTAGACACGTGCCGTTGCCGGGTGAAAACGGATCCAGAGTCTTGTTCAACGTTGCCAAGCTGGTGAGACTTCATTATAGTGTTTGCAAACCTGGTGGATATTTGTTCTATGCAGCGCCTGATGTTCACAGTGAACGCAAAGTTGATCTGGTCATCATCTATAATAGCCTGCTAGGGTTACGGAACCCGCAAAGAACCCAAAGTGATACCAGACTCTGTCGATTGCCAGCTGGTTGGCACGCTTATAACGGATTGTGTGCAGATGGGAGGGGTTATGTCATTACTTGCTGAAAAACCTGTTGGTAACAAAATATTGGCCCGTCAGCGCCTAATGATGCAGATGGCTGCTACCCAGGTTGTGAACCAGAAATTACTGACCGGGGAGTTTGAGTTGCGTGATGGGAAAATCGCCAAAGGGAAAAACTTCCCTGAGCCCCACCATCCGCAACTTCACCAAGAAGGTTAAGCCCACAGGCAAAACGCCGTGTTGCCGACAGCGCCAACGTTAAAAAAGCCCAATTTTTATGAGTTCGCGCTGTCAACACCCGAAAAAACACATTTCGGGTGTTTTTCACTAATCCGCAGTATCAAGCCTTAAAACGAGCCCGCACCGAACCAATCCCAGAGACCACCAGCATCACAACGCCACCGGCGATCAGGCCAAACACTGCATTCAGCAGCGTTGGGGTCAGGCCCCCAAGAATGGCACCAACGCCAGGCACTACCGTAGAATAACTCGCCCAGTCGGTGAACAGGTGATGCACCGGCGGTAAGCCGTGGGTCAAAATACCGCCACCCACCATAAACATGGCCAGGGTACCCACCACCGACAGGGTTTTCATCAGATAAGGTGCCGCACTGACGATACCGCGCCCTAACGATTGTGCTAACGCGCTACTCTTACGGGCCAGGTAGAACCCCAGATCGTCCAGCTTGACGATGCCTGCCACGATGCCGTACACCCCAACCGTCATCACAATGGCGATGCCACACAGCACAATCACCTGCTGACTAAAGGTGGCTCCGGCTACGGTCCCCAGCGTGATGGCAATGATCTCGGCGGAGAGGACAAAGTCGGTACGAATGGCGCCTTTGATTTTGCGCTGTTCATAGACCGCAACGTCCTCACTGGTATCCAGTTCCGCTTTCTCTTCTGCCTCTGCGCCCTTGCGGTGCATCAGGCTGTGGTAAACCTTTTCAAACCCTTCATAGCAGAGGTAAGCCCCACCGACCATCAGCAGCGGCGTAATCGCCCAGGGGGCGAAAGCGCTGATCAGCAATGCCAGCGGTACCAGGATCGCCTTGTTGATAAACGAGCCTTTGGCCACCTTCCACACCACGGGGATTTCGCGATCGGCCTTAACACCACTAACCTGTTGGGCATTGAGCGCCAGATCGTCTCCCAACACCCCGGCGGTCTTTTTGGCCGCCATTTTCGTCATCAGTGAAACATCATCCAGTAACGAAGCGATGTCGTCGATCAGGGTTAATAAGCTACTGCCTGCCAAAATGCACTTTCCTTATTAAAGGGTGGGATAGCCATACCGGTTTAGCATAGCGGGTTAAAAACATGAAGAGGGGAAATCCTAATGATTTTACTGCAGGTGCAGGCTTAAGTCGTGAATTTTGCACAATGGGAAAGTGATAGCCTGCCGTAACAGACGGCAGACTAATAAGTCACGTTTTATTCCGTGTCGTTCTTCGCCAGGGCGGCATCTTTCTGGCGGCGATAATCCCGCGCCGCCGCGGGGATCGGCGTTACTTTGCCGGTTTCAATCCAGGTGCGCAGGCGGCTAGCATCCGCAAAATGGGTATATTTGCCAAAGGCGTCCAATACCACCAGCGAAACGGAGCGGTTGCCGATCACGGTACGCATCGCCAGGCAGTGTCCGGCCTGATTGGTAAAACCGGTTTTGGTCAGCTGGATATTCCATTTCGGGTTGTAGACCAGATGGTTGGTATTGCGAAACGGCAGCGTATAGTTGGGATCCTTGAAGGTCGCCATCCGTTCGGTAGTGGTGCTCAACTGGCCGATCAGCGGGTACTGCTTGGTCGCCAACATCAGCTTGGTCAGGTCACGCGCGGTAGATACGTTATGAATCGATAGCCCGGTCGGTTCAACGTAACGGGTATTAGTCATGCCTAGCGCTTTGGCTTTGGCATTCATCGCCTTGATAAAGGCGTTATAGCCCCCTGGATAATGATGCGCCAAACTGGCCGCGGCCCGGTTTTCCGACGACATCAACGCCAACAGCAGCATATCCTTGCGGCTGATTTCGCTGTTCAACCGCACCCGGGAGTAGACCCCTTTCATTTCTGGCGTCTGGCTGATATCGACCGACAGCATTTCGTCCAGCGGCAGGCGGGCATCCAGCGTCACCATCGCCGTCATCAGCTTGGTGATCGAGGCGATAGGCACCACTTCATCGGGGTTACGTGAATAAATCACCCGATGCGTTTGCATATCCAGCACCATGGCACTGCCAGAAGCCAACTCAGGCTGGGAGGCCTGCACTGCGGCGGTTTTATTGCTGGCTAATGCACTCGGCACCAGTCCAGTACCGGCTTGCAACGCGAGCAGGGTTAGAACCAAAACACGGATTTTCACATGTATTACTCTGTAACGGAGGAGAGAACCGACTGCGTTGAATTATAAGTGAGGGGTATAGAATTGCACTGTGATTGTGAGTAGCTATTTGTGACAAAATCTATCGGCGCAAAATTTATGCAACCCGCGAGCGTACTGGGTTGTACGCCCGCAAGGTAAAAGTTACAGCGCTGGCTGCCAGGCAGATTGCGGCAACAGGTACAATCCGGCAGCATGCTGCTCACCGGCACCGACAATATGTCCGATCCCGGCGGCCATCACGGCCAGGGTCACATCGAAGGCATTCAGGCTGTCGCCGTAGCCTGCCGTCAGGTTGAACATCGACCCGTTGGCCAGCAGATACAGCGTTTTGTCTGCCAGTTGGTAAGCGTTCACAAATGGCATTGGCTCGCTGTGCGGAAGGCCTTGCAGGAAACCGACGTCGATCTCTTCCGCCACATGCCCAACGTTGAGGATAAACACCCCATCCTTGGCCCGTTCCAGATGCCGTGCAGACAGCACGTTTTTGGCTCCGGTGGCCGTGGCAATCACGTCGGCCTGCTCTACGGCAGTGGCTAAATCGACTACCGCCCAACCATCGTAGCGCGCTTGCAAAGCCCGGGCCGGATCGATTTCCGCCACGATAACTTGCCCGCCATAAGCCTTGGCAGAAGCGGCTACGCCCTGGCCCACCAGTCCATAACCAATCACCACCACACATTTTTCATGCAACGTCAGATGGGTGGTCTGGAAGAAGGTATGCCAGGCGGTCAGCCCAACCATGTGGCGATTATGCAGCCCTTCTTTTACCGGCAGGTCATCCCAGTTAAAGATCGGGTAACGCGGTGCAATGCCCCCCAAGCGGCTGATGCCTGAACCGGTCGCTTCCAGCCCAGCCTTGATCTGTGGGCCATTGGCAGATTGATGCAGTCGAGTGGTCAGATCGGCTCCCATTTCACACAGATGAGTCGGCCCCCAGGCCAGCGCGCGGTCGAAAGATTCAGACCAGTCGGCATCGCTCATATCACGCCAGGCGTGCGCTTGGGCACCGTGACGTTCCAGCCAGGCCACTACGTCATCCTGTACCGTCGTCGGGTTACAGGTGGTGAGATAAATGGCAGCGCCCTTATCCAACAGCCCGGCTACCAGCGGGGCCATTTTCAGATCCAGGTGCATGTTACACGCCAGACGCACGCCGTGCAGGTCCGGTAACGCCGCCACTGCAGCGCGGGTACGCGGCATATGGCGCATGGCCCACTTCAACTCACTGTCAAAATCCTGATACATCGGTTACTCCTCTACTACGCCACGCCGCCAGGGCATGGCAGAATGATTAATCTGCATCGCATGACGGCTATTATCACTTATCTCGCAGCAAAAAACCGAGGTGACCATCATGGCAGCAGCATGAGTTATGGTTTTTCCGAGCTATCAGGGGGGAGGAACCGCCGAACAGATTGTTCGGCGGTACAGGCCGCGATGGCGCAACTCACGGCCCGATATCAATGATAAGACTAGAAGAGGTAACGCACGCCTAAAGCAAACTCACTGGAAACCAGGCGTGCTTTCATTTGCTCATCTTTTAACCCACGGGCATTGGTAAAGTTATTGTAACCACTTTCAATCTTGCCCATATCCACGTAGCGGTAGCCCAAATCAAGATTGAGCCGCTCCATGGCCGCATAGCTGATCCCTGCGCCAATGGAGTAAGCCAGATTATTTTGCGTGCTTGCCGCGTATTGGCGCGAGGTATTGCCCTGCCAGCCGTCGGATTTTACTTTGGCGATACCCAGGCCAACCGTGCCATAAACCGAGAAGTCATACCCTAGCGCGTAGTCACGATAGGCATTGAGCATCAGGCGCTGAGCGTCCACTTTGTGGTGATTGTAGCTGCTGGCAAAGGTGGTTGAGCCGCTGGTGTATTCGCTTTTCTTTTTGAACACATACTCTGCCTCACTGCGCCAGCCATTGCCAAATTGATAGCCTGCAGCAATAGCCCCGTTATAGAAATTATGTTTTTCGTCACCGCTGACAAAATCACCCACGCCTGGGCGGCTGCTGGTATTCATATCTTCTGCGGATTGCCTGGCGTGCAATAGTTTTATCGCCCCATAGTATCCCTCTAAATAATCATCGGCTAAAACATTACCGGAAACAACGGAGAGGGAAACCAGCAGTACCAGAGGTTTAATATTCATGCGATCCTCGCTTGAAAGGTTATTTATGATGAACAATGAAGGTTCAGCTAAAATAACCAGCGCGCAGCGGTGTCGCAATTCGGTTGAATACCTACTGCCCTAGGTATTTTTACTTAACTCTTGGTGGAGAAAACAGCTCACCATAGACTTTCATTAACTTCACCGACGAGTTAATCGCCAGTTTGGCAAATAAATTGGCGCGATGGGCCTCTACCGTGCGCGGCGAAAGCTCTAGCTCCAGAGCAATTTCCTTGCTGGATTTCCCTTGCATAATCAGCCCGGTGACTTCCAGTTCCCGCGCTGAGAGCGTCTTGAGCCTCTCTTGTAACTCGGCGGTTGCTTGCCGCTGTTGTTGCAACGTTCGCTGATGCTCCAATGCCCCAGCGACAGTTTCGATCAGCAGATCGGCATCAATGGGCTTGGTCAGGAATTCAAAAGCCCCGTTTTTGAAGGCCCGCCGGCATAAATCAATATTCCCGTGGCCGGTCATGATGATAACGGGGATATCCAACCCCTGTTGTTGCCACTCTTCCAGAAGCGTGATGCCGCTTTTGCCCGGCATGCGAATATCCAGCAGCAAACAGCCGCACAGCGCCTGTGGTTCCCCCATCCGCTGTTGAAAATCCAGACTATTTTCATAAGCCAGCGTTTGCCAGCCCATGGTTGCCAATAGTGAAGTTAGCGAACTACGGATGGCCCGATCGTCATCAATCAGATAAATAAATTGTTCCATCACTCCTCCTGAGTGTTAAACGGAAACCATAGGGTAAAACGCGCTCCCTGGCCGGCCATATTTTCCACCGTAATAGTGCCGTTCAGGCGCTGAACCAGAGTTTCCGTCAGCGCCATGCCCAATCCCAAACCCTCTTGGCGAGTCGTGAAGAAGGGAATAAAGACCTGTTGTAATGCGGGTTCAGAAAGTCCTGGCCCACCATCGGTAATCATCAGTTGGATCCCTTGATCCGAGTATTCAGCATCGATTGCCACCCAACCTGGCTCCGGCTGATTGGGCTGTTGTGCCTGAATGGCGTTGGTCACTATGTTATGGAAGATTTGTTCAACCCAGAGAGGATCGGCTCGCAGAGGGGGTAACGCATCGGGCATTCGGTTAACGATCCTGACCTTGCCCTTGTTGATCTCATCTTCCAGCAGCATAGTGACGCGCAACCAGACCTTATGCAGATCGACCTCTTGCAATACTACCTGCTCATGCGCCAACTTTTGCCGAAATTGCAGCAACAAGGTGCTGATGCGTTTGATTTGTATCACTGCCGCATCAAGCAGCGGCGCGGCTTTATCCTGCTGCTGTTGGTCTAACAGACGCAGGGCGGCCTGGTTATAACTTAACACCGCAGTCAGCGGCTGGTTTAGTTCGTGAACCATACTGGCCGTGATTTCCCCCATGGCGTTAAGCCGAGTCAATTGCGAGAAGTGTTCACGCAAAACGGCAATATTGCGTTGGCGTTTTTGAATACGGTATTGGTCGATAAAATAGACGACAGCAGCCCAGAAAACCGGCAGCAGCAATAACAGCAACCAAGGCAAACGCGCCCAATCAGGGTCGTTTCGGGCGGATAATGCAAAAGGCTGAGAGGCACTGCTGATCCCCTTGTCCCATTGCCAATACGCTGGTTGAGCATGATCCCCCTGCTCAAATAAAGGTTTGTTGTGCCAGCTCAGGCCGATATGCCGGAAATCATGACGCTGGGGAATGTCCGCAAATAGCAGCGCAGGATCGATCAACAGCGCAAAATGTTGGTGGGCCAGCCAGTAAGTTCCCTCTCCCGTTGGCGTCAAGGTCGGGATTGGCTGCGCCTGTGGCATACGTTTCCATGCCACAATCTGCGGGAATTTTTGCTGGACGATGTCAGGATCGCTGGACACCGACAGTAAGGAAAGCACCGTCTCAAGTTGGGATAATTTAACCGTCACCTCACGATATAAAATACGATAGGTGACTGATTGCTCTTCATATTGCTGTTGCAAAGCATAAATTATCACCCCGCTCCCTGAAAACAGAGATAGAACCAACCAGAGAGCAACCTTGAGCATAATATCTCCATGTCATTGGCAGACGAGTTTATTAATAACGGATTAAACACTATGCGAATGCAAGAATCTATTATTAACATCGGGCCGTTTCAATTCCCCCCGCTGCGGGGACAGGGTGTTATAATCCTATTTCATCGCAATGAAGGAACAACAATGACGGATTTAGCCCACTACATTACCCAATATGGCTACTGGGCACTGCTGATTGGCTGCCTGCTCGAAGGGGAAACCATCACCCTGCTGGGAGGAATTGCCGCACACAACGGATTGCTGCGCCTGCCGCTGGTGATTGCGGTGGTCGCCATTGGCGGCGCCTTGGGCGATCAGGTGCTCTATTTTGCCGGGCGCCATTTTGGTGGACGGGTGCTTGCCCGTATCGAGAGTCAACAAGCACGCATTGAACGCGCCCAAAAGCTGATTGCCAGCCACCCGATTTTATTTGTGATTGGCGTACGTTTTATGTACGGATTCCGGCTTATCGGCCCGGTGCTGATCGGTGCCAGCAAGCTGCCCCCCTCGCGCTTTATCCCGCTGAATATTCTGGGGGCTATCCTGTGGGCCACGCTATTTGTACTGCTCGGCTATTTTGGTGGCCAGGCCATCAGCAGTTTTGTCAGCGGTAGTGACAAAAAGCTGTATAGCCTGCTGTTCTGCGTGGTGGTGATCGCCGCTATTCTGCTGCTTCGCTACTGGTGGCGGCGGCGTCACGCACAATAAGACTATTTGTTGAGCATCAGCTTCAGGCCCAGTAAGGCCAGCACGCTGCCGCCCAGGCGATCGAACCAGGCTTTGAAACGCAGGTAGACGCGGCGCGGGCGCGGTGACGACAGCACAAACGCCACAAAGGCATACCACAGCAGATCGACGGCCAGAGCAATCAACGGCAACACGATATACAGAACCATGGGGATCTTATGGCTAAGCAACGCCGCAAACACGCTGCCGAAGACGATAGCGGTGTTCGGGTTGCCCAGTTGGGTTAGCAGCCCGGTGGTGAACGCCCGGCGAAAGCCTAGCTGCTGGCCGCCAACCGTTTCGATCATCAACGGCTGATTAGCTCCGCGCAGCATTTTGAACGCCAGATAGATCAGATAGGCCCCCCCCAGCATTTTCAGCGTGGTATACAGCCAAGGCAGCGCCAGTAGCAGCGACTGCAGCCCCAACAAGGCGATTAGTGCGAAGATAAAACAGCCGATCCCCATCCCCAATGCCACCGCCATCCCATCGCGCCGTGACGAAGCCACCGCCGTTCGCGCTACCAGAATAAAGCTTTGCCCTGGGCTCATGGCGCCAAGCGTAATAGCCCCGGTAATGCTGAGTACCGATAATAGCGTTTCGTTGATCATGCTCTTTTCCCTTGCCTGATTCCGTTACTCAAATTAACGCGCTGGATAAAATAAAAGCAATAGAAACGTATGGATACGGGAGAAAACTGCGCCACGTTCCCCCCCGGTCAAGCATTGCCCTGCATCATCAACGCCAGCAACTCCCTGGCCGCCTTCTGTTGCGGCTGGTGCTTCAACCAAATCAGGTGCACCGGCAGACGCAGTTCGTTTTTGGTATTTTTAAATTTCAGGCGGATCAACCGGCCCTGCTCCAGCAATGGTGCAGTTAACGACAGCGGAAAGTTGCCCCACCCCAGTCCAGCTTCCACCATGCTTAGCGCCATCGGCAAACTGTCAGTACGCCAGAAGGATTCCGCTACCTGTGGGCGTTTATCGGCCATAGGCAAATCCCGGCTGGCCACCATGATCTGCCGCACGTTGACCAGTTCCTCCAGAAACAACTCGGCACCGCCAGCGTTCAGAGCTGAATGCTGTGCCGCAATGGTTGCCACCAACGACTCGCTACCCACATAGTGAAAATGTTCCTGGCTGTTCACGTCCAGCCCGCCGAATGCCAGGCACAGGCTGACCCGCTGTTGATGCAGCATATGCAAAACATCATCTTGTGGGGCAGTCAGCACCTCGATATCCAACAACGGGTAGCGCTCCGCCAACGCTTTAACCGCCGCCAGTAGACCGCTGCTGTTGATATCCGATGCCACACCGATCGACAGCCTGCTTTCCAGCCCCTGAGAAAGCTCAATGGCGTGGATCTGCAGCTGCTTGAGCTGTTCGGCGATCAAGCGTGCGTGGGGAGCCAGTGCCAATGCCAGCGCGGTGGGCACCGGTTCGCGGTGCGAGCGGTCGAATAGTTGAAAACCCAGCTCCGCCTCCATATTGGCGATCCCCATGCTGACCGCCGAAGGCACGCGCCGCAATGCCCTGGCTGCCGCCGAGAATGATCCGCGATCCAACACAGCCAAAAACAGTTCGATATTGTCACTGGAAAAATTCATCACCTCACCTATCAGTAAAACTGACAGCTCCTGACTTTTTCTATCAATAGTATTGACGTTATCTTACGCATCGGGTTGCCGGACGTCATCAGGCACGAAAAATAAAGCAGGAGAAAAGCATGCAAGGCGTGAAACGCAAACTGGTCTATGTGACCGCTTATGAAGTTATCGGTATGGTCATTTCGGCCCTTGGTTTGGCACTACTCTCTGGCTCCGCCCCGAGCAGCACCGGGCCGTTGGCGGTGATCATCACCACCATCGCCGTCAGTTGGAACCTGATTTACAACTACTTGTACGAATTCTGGGAAATCCGCCAGGCATCACGCACCCGCACGCTGAAGCGCCGCATTCTGCATGCGGTGGGCTTCCAACTGACGCTGGTGGTTTACCTGATCCCCCTGATCGCTTGGTGGATGGAGATTTCTCTGCTGCAGGCCTTGCTGCTGGATATGGCGCTGATCGTGATTATTCCCTGCTATACCTTTGTATTTAACTGGGCATTCGACAAAATATTCGGGCTACCGACCTCCGCCCTGCCTGCCACCGAATCGGCCTGAGTGAAACACTCTCCCCCTGAACCGCAGTTTTTTTGCCTCAATTCCCTAGAACGGGTAGCATGCCTCGCCGTTATTTAACGGCGCTGGTATCAACCATAAACTGCGGAATGTTGCCATGACCTCATTCCCATGATGCAAACAGACAGGAACAGGACGAATAATGCACTCAGAGAAAACGACTGCACATGACAAGCAGGCGGCCAGAAAACGTTGGTTAGACTCACACGAATCCGGTTACCACAAAAGCATGGGTAAACGGCAGATACAGATGATCGCCATTGGAGGCTCAATCGGCACTGGCCTATTCCTTGGCACCGGCGCACGTCTACAGATGGCGGGTCCGGCACTGGCGCTGGTATATCTGGTATGTGGCGTGTTTTCTTTTTTCATCCTACGCGCCTTGGGCGAGCTGGTATTACACCGCCCATCCAGCGGCAGTTTCGTTTCCTATGCACGCGAATTTCTCGGTGAAAAGGCCTCCTACGTTGCAGGTTGGATGTACTTTCTTAATTGGGCGATGACCGGCATTGTCGATATCACTGCCGTAGCGCTGTATATGCATTATTGGGGTACCTTCGCCGAGGTTCCCCAGTGGCTGTTTGCCCTGGGGGCGCTTGGGATTGTGGCTACCATGAATATGATCGGCGTGAAATGGTTCGCCGAAATGGAGTTCTGGTTTGCGTTGATCAAGGTCGCCGCCATCTCTTTGTTCCTGGTCGTGGGGGTTATCTTCCTTGGCGTCGGCACACCGGTAGCGGGTGATCCAACCGGGATCCACCTGATCACCGATAACGGCGGCATGTTCCCACACGGTCTGTTACCTGCTTTGGTATTGGTCCAAGGGGTGATCTTCGCCTTTGCCGGTATCGAACTGATAGGCACCGCCGCTGGCGAGTGTAAAGATCCGGAAAAAATGATGCCAAAAGCGATCAACAGCGTGATCTGGCGTATCGGTTTGTTCTATGTCGGCTCGGTAGTACTGCTGGTTCTGCTGTTACCCTGGAACGCCTATCAGGCTGGGCAAAGCCCGTTTGTCACCTTCTTTTCCAAGCTTGGCGTACCCTACATCGGGACCATCATGAATATCGTGGTGCTGACCGCCGCCCTTTCCAGCCTGAACTCTGGTCTGTACTCAACAGGCCGTATCCTGCGCTCACTTTCCATGGGGGGCTCAGCACCAAAGCTGATGGCTAAAATGAGCAGCCAGCAGGTACCTTACGCCGGTATTCTGGTGACCTGCGGTATCTATGTGATTGGCGTGGTGCTGAATTATCTGGTGCCATCGCAGGTGTTCGAAATCGTGCTGAATATCGCTTCACTGGGCATCATCTGCTCTTGGGCATTTATTATCGTTTGTCAGATGCAACTGCGTAAGGCGATCAAGGCGGGGAAAGCCAAACCGGTGGCGTTTAAAATGCCAGGAGCACCGGTCACCTCGTGGCTGACGCTGTTGTTCCTGTTAGCGGTGGTGATCATGATGGCCTTTGATTACCCGAACGGCACCTGGACTATTGCCACCATCCCCGTGTTGGCCGTGTTACTGCTACTTGGCTGGTTTGGCCTGCGCAAGCGTGCCGCACAGGTGAAGCTGGAACAACAGGCTCACGAACAGCATAGCGAGCCTTAACAGCTTCCATTTGCAGGTCTACCCGGCCACCGCGCCGAGTAGACCTGGTCAGCGACTCTAGGCAAACCGTGATTTAACCCATTCGCGCAGCCGTTGAATATGCAGGTACAGCGCAGGAATAAAGAAGATCCCGACCAGGGTTGCCAGTAACATCCCGCCAAACACGGTAATACCGATAATTTGGCGGCTCATCGCCCCGGCACCGGTAGCAAACACCAGCGGCATCACCCCGAGAATAAAGGAAATGGCCGTCATCATCACCGCCCGGAAACGTTGCCGGGCGCCGTCCTGCGCGGCTTCGCGAATGCTGGCCCCCTCTTCACGCCGCGCCTTGGAGAACTCAACGATCAGGATGGCATTCTTGGCCGCCAGGCCGATCAGCAGGACTAGCCCGATTTGGGCGTAAACGTCGTTGGCGAACCCCATCATGCGTAACCCCGCGACCGCTCCTGCCACCGCGAAAATCACCGACAGCATCACCACCAGCGGGATACTCCAGCTTTCATACTGAGCCACCAGGAACAAATAGGCGAACACCAGCGCCGCCAGATAGATCAGCAGGGCTTGGTCACCGGTTTGTTGTTCCTGCCAAGACAGGCCGCTCCAACTATAGCCGTAACCCTTTGGCAGCTGCTCGGCCAATAAAGACTCCATGGTTTTCATCGCCTGCCCGGAGCTAACCCCCTCGGCCGCAGAACCGTTCACCGATACCGACGGAAACTGGTTGAACTGGCTGATAAAAGGCGCGCCGATGGAAGGCGTGAGCCGTACCAGATTAGCCAGGCTCACCAGAGCGCCGGTGTCGCTGCGCACGTTCAGGCGATTAATTTGTTCGGTGCGTTGCCGGAAATCCATATCGTTTTGCAACTGCACCCGGAACATACGGTTATTGACCGAAAAATCCCCCACGTTCAGGCCGCCAAGCGAAACTTGCAGCGTATTGAAAATCCGGCTGACCGGCACCTGCAATAGTGCAGCACGTTCACGATCGACCGCTAGATCGATATCCGGCACCACGGCGCTGAAGGTGGTAAATACCCGGCTCAGCTCTGGCCGCTGGTTGGCCGCAAAAATAATCCCCTGGGCCACCTGAGCCATCTGCTGCGGCGTTTGCCCCTCCAGCGCCAGCAGGCGTAAATCAAAACCGGCGGCGTTGCCTAGCCCGGCGATGGCCGGTGGATTAACCACCATGATCATCGCCGAGGGGATTGCTGCCAGCCGGCCCTGAAGATCGGCTAACACCCGGTCAACATGTTCGCGTTGGCCCCAAGGTTTGAGCATCACGATGGCGAAGCCCGCATTGGGCGAATTGCCCCCGCTCAGCAGGCTGAAACCGGTAATTTTGATCACATCTTCCACCGCCGGGTTTTGTATCACCTGCTGATGCATCTGATCCATTACCGCCTGGGTACGTTCAAGGGAAGCTCCATCTGGCAACTGTACGTTGACGAAGAAGTAGCCCTGATCCTCCTCCGGCAGGAAAGAGGTTGGCAGACGGCTATAGCCATACCAGGTGGCCAAGCCAACGACAAAGAGTGCAATCACCGTGGTTAAAGCTCGTTTGCTAGCCAATGCGGTCATGCGAACATAGCCATCGCGCATCCGGTTCATACCCCGGTTGAAACCACCAAAAAAGCCGGTTTGCGCCAGCTCACGCCGCCGGATCAGCGTGGCACAAAGCGCCGGGGACAGCGTCAACGCGTTGATGCTCGACAGGATCACCGCCGCCGACAGGGTCACGGCAAACTGACGATACAGCTCACCGGTAATGCCCGGCAGCACCGCAATCGGCACAAACACCGCCATCAGCACTAACGTCGTAGCGACGATCGGCCCGGCAATCTGGCTAATCGCCTTGCGGGTTGCTCCTGCCGGGCTAAGAGCGGGATCTTGGGCCAGCAGACGCTCCACGTTTTCCACCACCACGATGGCGTCGTCTACCACGATAGTCAGCGCCAGGATAATGGCGAATAGGCTCAGGGTGTTGGCGGAGTAGCCGAAAACATACAGCACGGCGAAAGTACCGAGCAATGAAACTGGAATGGTGAGCGCCACGATAAAGGTGGCCCGCAGGCTCTGTAAGAACAGATAAACCACCAGCAACACCACCGCCAGGGTTAACGCCAGCGAAATGGCAATCTCGTGCAGCGTTGCCGTTACCGGGCGGGTAGAGTCATATTTGATGTCATAGCTCATATCGCTGGGGAAGGACTGCGACAAGCGTGCCATCTCCTGGCGTACCGCATTGGCAACATTCAGCGCGTTAGCTCCCGGCGTGGGGTAAACCACCAAAAATGCCGATTCCTGTTGGTTCATCGAAGCATTAACCTGGTAGTTTTGTGCCCCCAACTCGACCCGCGCCACGTCACCCACGCGCACCGTACCGCCATTGGCCCCGCTGCGGATAATCACCCTGGCGAACTCCTGCGGATCGTCTAAACGCCCCTGCCCGCTGATGGTCAAGGTTTGCTGCTGCCGGGAAGGCGAAGGCGCGGAACCGATTTGGCCTGCTGCGGCCTGCACGTTCTGCTGCTGCAACGCTTGCACGATGTCCTGCACGCTGATATTCAGCGACTCCATACGCTGCGGATCGAGCCAGACGCGCATGCTGTAATCCCGGGCGCCAAACACCTGCACATCTCCCACACCGCTGATGCGGGCCAAGGCATCGCGCAGTTGGATACTGGTGTAATTGCTCAGAAACAGCGTGTCACGGCTGCCCTTGGGAGA
The DNA here is from genome assembly GCF_019968685.1 of Serratia sp. JSRIV006. Taxonomy (NCBI): domain Bacteria; kingdom Pseudomonadati; phylum Pseudomonadota; class Gammaproteobacteria; order Enterobacterales; family Yersiniaceae; genus Serratia; species Serratia sp. JSRIV006. The sequence goes on along the minus strand of NZ_CP074137.1, from coordinate 1,755,531 downwards.
GAACACGCTAACGCCCAACAACAGATTCGAGGCCCGCTTGCGCACCGAAACCCCGTTGTTATTCACCTCTGCCGGTAGCTGTGCGCTAACCTGTGAAATACGGTTTTGCACCTCCACGGCGGCCATATCCGGATCGGTGCCACTGGCAAAGGTAATGCTCAGTTGATAACCGCCGTTGTTGGCGCTGGTCGATTCCATGTAAAGCATGTTGCTGACGCCGTTGACCTGAGCTTCGATGGGCGATGCCACCGCCTGAGCCACGTCGCGGGCGCTGGCTCCAGGATAGAGCGCGCTGACGGAAACCACCGGTGGCGTGATATCGGGGTACTGCTCCACCGGGATCACCTTGAGAGAAACGATCCCCACCAGGGTGATCACCAGCGCAATCACGATGGCGAACTTCGGCCGCCGGATAAAGAAATGCAGCATCAACGTCCCCTTATGGTTGCGCGTTGGCGCTGGAAAGAATGGCGTTCACCTGCATTCCGGGCCTGACGTGCTGAACACCGGAGATAATCACCTTTTCGCCAACCTTGAGCCCGGCGTTCACCTGATAATATTGCTCATGCTGTTCACCAAGAGTTACCTCGCGCACCTCCACGATATTCTCCGGGGTGACGACCAACACAAAGTGGCCCTGCTGGTTTTGCTGAAGCGCGGCGATTGGCACCAGCGTGACCGTCTGCGGTTGCTCGGCGGTCAGGATCACGTTCACCACGCCCCCGGGCAGCAACAGATGATTAGGATTGGCAAAACGGGTCCGTAACGTGACGGTACCAGTGTGGGCATCGATCTGGTTATCTACCGATTCAAAAGTGCCCGGCTCCGGGTAGGATTTGCCGTTGGCCAGTTCAAGACGGGCAGAAAACTGCCCTTCGGCAAGCTTGCCCTCCCCATTCTGACGCTGATAGGCGGCGGTAATATAGTCCCGTTCATTGATGGAGATCGCCACGCGGATCGGATCGAGCTGAATAATGTTGACCAGTGTGCCACTCGCCGCGTTGACCAGGCTGCCCACATGAAAACGGCTGTGGCCGATGCGCCCGGCAATCGGCGCATAAATTCGGGTATAGCTGAGTTGTAACTGCTGCGTATTAAGCAGTGCCCGCGCCTGGGCGACCGCCGCCCTGCTGGTATCACGCTCGGCTGCCGCGGCATCAATATCTGCTCTGCTAACCGCGCGGTTATTGCCTAACTGCTGCAAGCGCGTCAGGTTTACCTGAGCCAGGTTAGCTGTGGCAGTCGCGCTATCCAACTGAGCCTGAGCCTGTGCCACGGCAGAATGGTGTAATGCAGGCTCGATCTCGTACAGTAAATCCCCTGCCTTGACCATTTGCCCTTCGGTAAACGGCCGCTTGGCGATAAACCCTTCGGTACGGGTCTTCACCTCCACGGTTTGTATCGCCTCGATGCGGCCAAGATAGTGCAATGCGCGTTCGGGTTGGCTTTGTTCAATCAGCGCCACGGTCACCGCTGGCAGCGGTGCAGCAACGATCGGTGTGGCTATGGCCAGCAGCCACAGTGCCATAAAACGGGAGAACAGAGATTCTGTCATCGGCAGCAAGATCGCTCATCAATTAATCTAACTTGATGAAAATTATAGTTCACCCATAGCAAGTCAGAATGAGCTCTGCTGACGATTTCTTGCCAAGACGCAAGCTCGCTTACGCCTTAGCCTACCAACGGTTTACTGTGCCGTATAACCACCATCAATGCTGTAAAAGGCCCCGGTGGTGAAACTGCTGTCTATAGAAAGCAAAAAAACCACCGTTTTCGCTACCTCTTCACGCGTAGCCATTCGCCCCATTGGATGAGAGGCCGCCATTTTCTCCCGCACCAAGGCGGGTAATTTGGCCATCGATGGCGTATCGACATAGCCAGGCCCGACGGCGTTGATGCGTATCCCCCGATCGGCAAACTCCAGAGCGGCGGCCCGTGTCAAACCGATAATGCCATGCTTGGCCGCGGTATAAGGTGCAATGCCCGCAATACCGACCATGCCATTGACGGCTGAGAGATTCACTACCGCGCCACCGCCTGCCGCTGCGATAGCGGGTAATCCGTACTTCATCCCATAGAAGGTGCCACTGAGATCGGTTTCAATCACCGCGTGCCAATCTTCGATGGGGTATTCATTCAGCGGCACATCATGCGGCCCGGTGATACCGGCATTATTGACCAGCAGATGCAATTGCCCACCAAGGGCTAGCGTTTGCGCTACCGCACTGCGCACCGATTCAGGATCGCGAGCATCCATAACCAACGGAAATACCGATTTGCCTGTCGGATCTATACGTTGCGCCGTTGCTGCCAGTCTTTCGCTATTTCTGGCGGTGATCGCTACCTTCGCACCGCGATCGACCAACTCTTGAGCAATAGCCTCACCAATCCCGGTGGAAGCACCGGTCACCAGTGCCACTTTACCCGTAAAATCTTGCATAACGCCTCCCGATCGCTTTGAGTTAGGCGTTCAGGGTAAGGCTTGAGCATGACAGTTTCTGGCAGTGGCGTTCCTCCAAAAATGCTGAAGCATCACCCCATTGGCAAAAGGATAAAACGAAAAAGCCCTGACAATATTTGCCAGGGCTTTTAGGTTACTGCATATTTAAAATTCAACATTAATCAACTTACTAACTGGGTACTACTTTCGATACTATTTAAAATGTACTTGTTTATCACAGATAATATTGGGTATTAAAAAGCTAACTACATCCTCCCCTATACTGGCTGATTTACAAATTTTGACTTACCTACCTCATAATAATTAGCCGAGGCAAAGCAAGCTAAACTGGTACATTCCCCCTCGCGATATAAACTATTGACGCATGGCTTTACTTTCATTGCAACAAACTTACAGGATAAAATTAACAAGTTGCAACATTAACACTTGAGAAACAGAGCCTTACATCATCGCGTTATGGTACACACCCTGCGATCGTCGGTACTGACTACGTGGCCTTAAAACATTGTCCTTGAGTCCGAATTGGCTACTCAACGACGACTTCCCCATACAACAGAACTTCGTGGCCTTTATCGCAATATCACTAAACAACTTATTAAAAGTAATCTTTCAATCTGTTATTTAGCTAAGCAGCTAACTATCAATTTCCTGCTGCTGGATACTAATCTACGACTTTTTCAAACTATGTCAATACTGTTTTTAACAACATACGTTTATTCGCTAAATCGCTAATTTTAAACGGACTGAAATCGATACGCATTTGTCTTTCTGGTTAATTACAGACGGCGTTCACATGCTCGCAAGCCAGGTGGCCACGACCTGTCAGGAAGACGAGTGTATTGCATTGGCACAAGCGGCTTTACGCCAGCGATTTTCAGCACCGCACATATTGCTTCCCCGACTGCCGCAATTCCCGCTAATTTATGCAAAATTTCCCGTCTAGCGAGAATTCTGGTGGACATACCACGCTATCTGCAACACATCGGCTTCACAGGCACACCACAGGCCGATCTGCAAACTCTGCAACAGCTGCATCGCTGCCATATGCTGGCGGTACCCTTCGAGAATTTGAGCATTATCTATCATCAGGGAATCGATCTCAGCGAGGCCGGGCTGTTCAGCAAAATCGTCGAGCATAATCGCGGTGGGTTTTGCTATGAATTGAACCGGATATTCGCCCTGCTGTTGCAGCAGATCGGCTTTAAGGTGACGTTTATATCCGGGGAAATCCACGCCAGAGACGGCTCTTTTGGTCCGCCATTTGACCATATGGCGCTGGTGGTGACCCTGGATCAGCCGTATCTGGTCGATGTAGGGTTTGGTGATTCTTTCCTCGCCCCGCTGAAAATCACCACCACCGAACAACAACCGCAGGCCAGCGGCACCTTTCATCTTGAGCAAGACGGTGAGTGGTATCATCTCGAGCGCCGCAACGGCGATCGGACCTCCCACGCCAAGACGCTTTATCGCTTTACCCTGCAACCCCGGCAGCCGGAAGAGTTTAGCGACATGTGTCACTATCACAGCACTTCGCCACAGTCGCATTTTACCCAAAAGCTGGTGTGCTCCCGCCCCACAGAGGATGGCCGCATCACCCTCAGCGAGTTAAAGCTGATCGTGACCCAAAACCATCATCGTAAGGAGTCTACGCTGCATTCGGAGGAAGAACGGTTGGAGGCGCTGCGACACTATTTCGCCATTGAAATAAGGAGTTAGCGGCAAATCACCCGTGCAATATCCTTGGAGTTGTTTAACGTGCGGATCTCGGTAAACAGCTCCGTGGCTTCCTGATACTCTTTGCGCAGGTAGCTGAGCCACTGTTTGATGCGGGCGACGTGATATAAACCGGTATCGCCCTGCTTTTCCAGATGCACGTACTTTTGCAATAGCTGCACCACCTGCGGCCAAGGCATACGCGGTTCGTTATATTTCACCACCCGGCTCAGGTTGGGGATGTTCAACGCTCCACGCCCCAGCATTACCGCGTCGCAGCCGGTGGCCTGCATACAGGCCTGCGCACTTTGATAGTCCCAGATTTCCCCGTTGGCAATCACCGGGATGGTCAAACGCTGGCGGATCTCACCGATCGCCTGCCAGTTGATGCGATCGGCTTTATAACCGTCCTCTTTGGTACGGCCATGAATGGTGATTTCGGTCGCCCCCGCTTGCTGCACCGCATCGGCAATTTCAAAGCTGCGGGAATCCGAATCCCAACCCAAGCGCACTTTTACCGTCACCGGCAGATGCGCTGGCACCGCGGCGCGCATCGCTTTGGCACCCTGATAAATCAGTTCGGGATCTTTGAGCAAGGTGGCCCCGCCGCCGCTGCCGTTGACATGTTTGGACGGGCAACCGCAGTTCAGATCGACACCGTAAGAACCCAGTTCAACCGCCTGAGCGGCGTTTTCCGCCAGCCATTCGGGATACTGGCCCAGCAGTTGCACCCGCACCTGGGTGCCGGATGGCGTTCTGCTGGCATGGTGCAGTTCCGGACACAGCCGATAGAAGGATTTGGCTGGTAGCCGCTGATCGATCACCCGCAGGAATTCGGTGATGCAGAGATCGTAATCGTTCACCTCGGTGAGCAATTCCCGCACCAGAGAGTCGAGTACCCCCTCCATTGGAGCCAATAATACGCGCATGCCTACCCCTGCTATCTAAGAGGGCGCAATGATACGGGCGAAAGAGGGAGCCAACAAGCCTCCCGCCGATAAAATTAGCCTAGCTTGCGCAGCGGCTCACCGGCAATAAACGCCTGGATATCAGCAATCGCTTCCCGGAAATAGGTGCGGTAGTTATCATCCGCCACATAACCCACATGCGGCGTAGCCAGCACGTTGGGCAAGAGGCGCAATGGGTGATCGGCTGGCAGTGGCTCTACTTCAAACACGTCCAGCCCGGCACCGGCGATCTGTCCGGTTTGCAGCGCCTCAACCAACGCTTGTTGATCGACAATTGCCGCGCGTGAGGTGTTGATCAGGAATGCACTGGTTTTCATCTGCGCCAGCGCCTGGCGGTCGATCAGCCCACGGCTGCGATCGCTTAACACCAGATGGACCGAAACAAAGTCACTCGCTGCCAACAGCACCTGTTTTGACTCGGCAAGTTGCACACCGAATTCCTGTGCCCTTTCAGCCGTCAGATTTTGGCTCCAGGCCACGACGTTCATACCAAACGCCTGTGCCACCTTTGCCATCTGGCCGCCGATCTTGCCCAGCCCCAGTAAGCCTAACGTTTTCCCATGCAAAGTGATGCCAACATGTTGCTGCCAAGGCCCGTTGGCACGCAATCCGCTGCTTTCAGCCACCAGATGCTTGGCCAAGCCGAGGATCAGCGCCCAGGTCAGTTCCATCGGCGCTTCAGAACCGCTGGCGGTGCCACAAACGGTAATCCCTTGCCGGGTTGCCGCTGGCAGATCGATCGAAGCGTTGCGCATGCCTGAGGTGATCAGCAATTGCAGTTTTGGCAAACGGGCAAGCAATGCGGCGGTGAACGGCGTGCGCTCTCGCATAATCACCACGATCTCGCAGTCGTTGATGCGGCTCACCAGTTGGTCTTCATCGTCAATATGCTCGCGCAGGGAGAAGACCTCGACCTGCTCGCCAAGGACGGACCAATCCGCCATCGTCAGCGCTACACCTTGGTAATCATCAAGAATTGCACACTTTAATTTCATCTGGATCTCCTGAAACAGGCGAAAAAAAACCGCCAATAATTGGCGGTTCAGTATAGATCACTAATCGAGGATCACTCAGAGGGTTTATGGCTACGCGGACGGCGCGATGGAGCACCTGAACGTGGTTTGCCGTCACCCTGCGGGCGAGCACTGCCGCCGCCGCGATTTTCACGCTGACCGCCGCCATTGCCACTACGCTGGCCGCCACCGTTACCGGTACGCGGAGCGCCGCCGCCGTTGCCACGCGGAGCACCACGGCCACCACCAGCCTGACGGCCATTGATGATCGGTTCGGCTTTGATGCTTGGGTCCGGCTCATAGCCTGGCAGCGCAATACGTGGAATTTCACGCTTGAGCAGGCGCTCAATATCACGCAGCAGTTTGTGTTCATCCACGCAGACCAACGAGATCGCCTCACCGGTACGCTCGGCACGGCCAGTACGGCCAATGCGGTGGACGTAATCTTCCGGTACGTTTGGCAGCTCGTAGTTCACTACGTGTGGCAGTTGATCGATATCCAGACCACGTGCAGCGATGTCTGTAGCTACCAGCACGCGGATTTTGCCGTCTTTAAAATCTGCCAATGCGCGGGTACGGGCACCCTGGCTTTTATTGCCGTGGATAGCCGCAGCGGTGATGCCATCTTTATTCAGTTGTTCAGCCAAATGGTTGGCACCGTGCTTGGTACGGTTAAATACCAGCACCTGCTTCCAGTCACCTTCGCCGATCATCTGGGAAAGCAGTTCACGCTTACGCTTCTTATCGACAAAGTGAACGCTCTGTTCAATTTGCTCAGATGCGGTGTTGCGGCGAGCCACTTCTACCGAGGCCGGGTTGGTCAGCAGTTTACTGGCCAGCCCTTTGATCTCATCGGAGAAGGTCGCGGAGAACAGCAGGTTCTGACGCTTGGCAGGCAGCTTGGACAGCACGCGGCGGATATCATGGATAAAGCCCATATCCAGCATGCGGTCGGCTTCGTCCAGCACCAGAATTTCAATTTTGGACAGATCAACCGCGTTCTGATGTTCCAGATCCAGCAGGCGACCCGGCGTTGCCACCAGGATGTCGACGCCGCCGCGCAGCTTCATCATCTGCGGGTTGATGCTCACACCACCAAACACCACCAGCGAACGCAGGCGCAGGTGTTTGCTGTAAGCCTCAACGTTTTCACCGATTTGTGCAGCCAGTTCACGGGTTGGCGTCAGGATCAACGCGCGCACCGGACGACGGCCTTTGATTGGGTGATCGTGTTTGCTCAGCAGCTGTAATAGCGGCAAGGTAAAACCAGCTGTTTTACCGGTGCCGGTCTGGGCGCTGGCCATCAGGTCACGGCCTGCCAATACCACCGGGATTGCCTGGCGTTGAATTGGCGTAGGTTCGCGATAGCCCTGTTCTTCAACAGCGCGCAGAATTTCAGCACTTAAGCCGAGGGTTTCAAATGACATAGTAGAGAAAAACTCCAGATCCCCCCTAACCTAAACAAATGTTCGGTGCAGTTTCCGGGAGGATTATCAGACGGGGCATAAGGAGGTACTCGCACTTTTTTGCGGCACATCCTCGGCATGACCTCGAGGGATTGGCACAAACTGCAGTGCACCAAGCGCGAGAGTGTAGCAGAAATCGAACAAGAAAAGGCAATTTTACGTGTTCACAGCACTTTTCGCCGAGCAAGCTCACGGAAAAGCAAAATGTTCTGGCCTGTGGTTTACATTTTAGCCCGTCCGGCCTAAAGTTAATCATATGATTGATTAACTTTTTTAGGTCAACCTATGTCCTCTGCAGAAAACCCGCCGCTAAGCCCTCTCAAACGGGGTGAGCAAGCGCGCCAACAACTGCTCACCGCCGCGATTGAAGTGTTCGGCGAATATGGCCTTTCGGGTGCCACCACGCGGCAAATCGCCCAGCGTGCCGGGCAGAACATCGCCGCTATCACCTATTATTTCAACTCGAAAGAGGGGTTATACCTGGCGGTAGCCCAGTGGATTGCCGACTTTATCCAGCAAAGCTTCCGCCCACTGAGCGAAGAAATCGAACGTTTCTATCAACTGCCCGCGGAGCAACGCCAGCCGGAGCGTTATCTCTACCATCTCAAAAGCGGGTTGCTGGCCTTCAGCCAACTGATGACCGAACCCCACACGCTCAACCTGAGCAAGATTATGTCTCGCGAACAGCTTTCGCCAACCGATGCTTATCCGCTGATCCACCAGCAAGTGATAGCCCCGTTGCATCACTTACTGTGTCGCCTGTTAGCGGGCTACACCGGCATCGATGAGCGTTCCACCAAAATCGTCTTGCATACCCATGCGCTGATCGGTGAGGTTCTGGCATTCCGCGTTGGCCGGGAAACTTTGCTACGCCAGGCAGGCTGGCATCAGATCGCGGCAGAAGAAGCCGAGCAAATTAGCGAGGTGCTGGCCGAACATATCGACATTCTGGTTAACGGGCTACGCCAGCGTTACGCCGTCTAACTTTCCGTCTTGCAGTCAAGGAACATTATGAACAAGAAAAGAGTTGCCATTGTGGGTATAGCGATCGTGCTGATCGCCGCTGCGGCCTACGGTTTCTGGTCTTACCAACGCCAGCAGGACAAGCCTTTGACGCTGTATGGCAATGTAGATATCCGCACGGTCAACCTGGGTTTCCGCGTTAATGGCCGGTTGGCCTCACTGGCGGTAGACGAAGGGGACAGCGTGCAACAGGGGCAGCTGCTGGGCAAACTGGACGATGCCCCTTACCAGAACGCGTTGCTACAGGCACAGGCCAACGTTGCCAGCGCCAAAGCCAAACTGGATTTATTGCAGGCAGGCTACCGCAACGAGGAGATTGCTCAGGTACGATCCGAAGTGGCGCAACGGCAGTCGGCCTTCAGTTATGCCGACAGCTTCTTCCAACGTCAGCAGGGGCTATGGGCGAAAAAGGCGACCTCTGCCAACGCCCTGGAAGATGCCCGCACCGCGCGTAATCAGGCGCAGGCAAATTTGCAGGCGTCGAAAGACAAACTGTCGCAATACCTGACCGGTAACCGCCCACAGGAAATCGAACAGGCCAAAGCCAATCTGGCACTAGCCGAGGCAGCACTGGCGCAAGCCCAGTTGGATCTGCATGACACCACCCTGCTCTCTCCGTCCGTTGGTACGGTAATGACGCGAGCCGTGGAGCCAGGCACCATGCTCAGCGCTGGCAGCACAGTGTTTACCCTATCGTTGACGCGGCCGGTATGGGTTCGTGCCTACATCAATGAAGCCAGCCTGGGTAGCGCTACGCCAGGTACCGAAGTCTTGATCGAGACCGACAGCCGCCCTGGCAAGCCTTATCACGGCAAGATCGGCTTTGTTTCCCCCACCGCGGAGTTCACCCCCAAAAGCGTAGAAACGCCGGATCTGCGTACCGATCTGGTCTACCGCCTGCGGATCATCGTCAACGATGCCGATGACGCCTTGCGTCAGGGGATGCCGGTAACCGTCCATTTCACACAACCGTAAGGAACCGTGATGGCACAGGCACATACGATTGAACTGGTGGCGTTGGAAAAACGCTTTCCATCACTCGATAAACCGGCGGTAGCCAGCCTGACGACCACGTTGCGCAGTGGCGCGGTGACCGGGCTGGTTGGCCCCGATGGCGCGGGCAAAACTACCCTGCTGCGCATGTTGGCAGGTTTGCTGCTCCCCAGCAGCGGCAAGCTGACCGTCGCCGGGTTGGATCCGATCGCACAGGATCGCCAGTTGCACGCTATTCTCGGTTACATGCCGCAGAAATTCGGGCTGTATGAAGATCTGACGGTGATGGAAAATCTCACGCTGTATGCCGATCTGCGCGGAGTCACCGGCGATCTGCGTAAGCAAACCTTTGAGCGGTTGCTGACGTTTACCGATCTGACCCGCTTTACCGAACGGCTGGCGGGCAAGCTTTCCGGCGGGATGAAGCAAAAGCTCGGGCTGGCCTGTACGCTGCTTGGTCAACCTCAGGTGCTGCTGCTGGATGAGCCCGGCGTCGGCGTCGATCCCATTTCACGTCGTGAACTGTGGCGAATGGTGCATGAGCTGGCCAACGACGGCATGCTGATCCTGTGGAGTACCTCCTATCTAGACGAAGCTGAGCAGTGCCGCGAAGTGCTGCTGATGAACGAAGGTGAGTTGCTGTTCAGCGGCGCGCCACAGGATCTTACCCAGCGCATGGCTGGCCGTACCATTTTGATCGACACCCCAGCCGGTAGCCACCGATCGCTGTTGCAGCGGGCGATCTGCCTGCCTGCGGTTAGCGACGGTGTGATCCAGGGGAAATATCTGCGGCTGATCCTCAAGCCGGGTGAAGATCACCAGCAGGTATTGCGGGATCTGGATCTGCCACAGGCCGAATTAACCGAGGCCGAACCGCGTTTTGAGGATGCGTTTATCGATCTGCTGGGCGGCGGCCCGAACAGCAAATCCGCCCTGGCCGAGATCATGCCTACGGTAACGGGCGACAACTCGGAAACGGTGATCGAAGCACAGGGGTTGACCAAAAAATTCGGCGACTTTGCGGCCACCGAACATGTGGATTTCAAGGTGCAGCGCGGCGAGATTTTTGGCCTGCTTGGCCCCAACGGCGCGGGCAAATCCACCACCTTCAAGATGATGTGTGGCCTGCTGGTACCTAGCGATGGCAAAGCGCTGGTGCTCGGTATGGATCTAAAAACCAGCTCCGGCAAAGCGCGCCAGCATCTGGGCTATATGGCGCAGAAATTTTCGCTGTATGGCAACCTGACGGTGGCCCAGAACCTGAAGTTTTTCTCTGGCGTTTATGGGCTAAGCGGTAAGAGCCAGCGCGATAAAATCGAGGAGATGTCTCGCGCCTTCAACTTCGCCCCGATCCTCAACCAAACGCCGGATTCGCTTCCGCTCGGTTTCAAACAGCGGCTGGCGCTGGCCTGCGCGCTGATGCATGAGCCAGATATTCTGTTTCTTGATGAGCCCACCTCGGGCGTCGATCCCCTGACCCGGCGCGAGTTCTGGCTGCACATCAACGGCATGGTGGATAAAGGCGTGACGGTGATGGTCACCACCCACTTTATGGATGAAGCGGAATACTGCGATCGTATCGGCCTGGTGTATCGCGGCAAAATCATCGCCGCCGGTACGCCGGACGATCTCAAACAGCAGATAGCCAGCGAGCAAAACCCCAACCCTTCGATGGAAGAGGCGTTTATCGAACTGGTGCAGGGTTACGATCGGGAGGAGACAGCATGAGCAGCGACAACGGCTTTTCCTGGCGGCGACTGCGGGCATTGTGCCTGAAAGAAACCCGGCAGATATTGCGCGATCCCAGCAGCGGACTGATTGCCTTCGTCATTCCGTTGATGCTGCTGTTTATCTTTGGCTACGGCATCAATCTGGATTCCAGCAAGCTACGGCTGGGGATCCTGATGGAGCAGCAAAGCGAAGAGGCTCGCGATCTGGCTAATGCCTTTATCGGCTCGCCCTATATTGAACCGACCGTCAGCGATAACCGCCAGCAGCTGATCCAGATGATGCAGGCTGGCAGCATCCGCGGCCTGGTAGTGATCCCCAGCGATTTTGCCGAGCATTTGGCAAGGCCCAACGACCGCGCTCCGTTGCAGGTCATTACTGACGGCAGCGAGCCCAATACCGCCAACTTTGTGCAAGGCTATACCCAGGGGATCTGGCAAATCTGGCAGCAACAGCGCGCCACCGATCTGGGGCGTGATGACAAGCCACTGATTGAAGTCCAGATGCGCTACTGGTTTAACCCGGCGGCCATCAGCCAGCACTTTATTATTCCGGGGGCCATCACCATTATCATGACGGTGATCGGTGCCATTCTGACCTCGTTGGTAATCGCCCGCGAATGGGAGCGTGGCACCATGGAGGCACTGCTTTCCACCCAGGTCACACGCAGCGAGCTGCTGCTGTCCAAGCTGGTGCCGTACTATTTCCTGGGCATGATCGCCATGGTGCTGTGTATGGTGGTTTCGGTATTTGTACTCGGCGTGCCCTACCGTGGCTCCCTGCTGCTGCTGTTCGTGATCAGTAGCCTGTTCCTGGCCAGCACGCTCGGCATGGGGCTGTTAATCTCGACCATCACCCGCAACCAGTTTAACGCGGCAATGGTAGCCCTGAACGCCGCCTTTTTACCTTCAATTATGCTGTCTGGATTTATCTTCCAGATCGACAGTATGCCCGCCGTGGTGCGTGCGGTGACCTATATCATTCCGGCGCGCTACTTTGTCAGCACGCTGCAAACACTGTTCCTGGCGGGCAACATCGGCACCGTGTTGGTGATTAACCTGCTGTTTTTGATCGCCTCGGCGGTGGTGTTTATCGGCCTGACGGCCTGGAAAACCCAGCGGCGGCTGGATTAAGGGGAAGCCATGTTTCACCGTCTCTGGACGTTGATCGTTAAAGAAATGCAGTCGTTGCTGCGCGATCCGCAGACCCGCGCGATCCTGATTATGCCGGTGTTGTTGCAGGTGGTGTTGTTCCCGTTCGCCGCCACGCTGGAAGTCACCAACGCCACCATCGCGGTGTACAGTGAGGACAGCGGCCAGCACTCCATTGAGCTGACTCAGCGCCTCGCCAAAGCCAAAGCCTTTTCTCACGTGCTGTTGTTACGCAGCCCGCAGGAGATTAGAACCACCATTGATAATCAGAAGGCGCTGCTGCTGGTCCGCTTCCCGGCCAACTTCTCACGGGATATCGCCAGCGGTAATACCGCGCCGTTGCAGTTGATCCTCGATGGTCGTAACTCCAACAGCGCGCAGATCGCCGCCAACTATGTGCAACAGATCGTGCAGGACTACCAGAATGAGCTGATTGGGCAGCGTACCAAGCCCAACAACAGCGAACTGGTGGTGCGTAACTGGTATAACCCGAATCTGGATTACAAATGGTTCGTGGTGCCTTCGCTGATCGCGATGATCACCACCATCGGCGTACTGATCGTTACCTCACTTTCCGTCGCGCGTGAACGTGAGCAAGGCACGTTAGAGCAGTTATTGGTTTCGCCTTTAACCACCTGGCAGATCTTTATCGGCAAGGCGGTACCGGCCCTGATCATTGCCACCTTCCAGGCTTCGATCGTGTTGTTTATCGGTATCTTTGCCTATCAGATCCCGTTTGCCGGTTCGCTGCTGCTGTTCTATGGCACCATGCTGGTTTACGGGCTGTCTTTGGTGGGCTTCGGGCTGCTGATTTCTTCGCTGTGCGCGACGCAGCAGCAGGCATTTATCGGGGTGTTTGTGTTTATGATGCCGGCGATACTGCTTTCCGGCTATGTCTCGCCAGTGGAGAATATGCCGGTTTGGCTACAGCATCTTACCTGGGCCAACCCTATCCGCCATTTCACCGATATCACCAAGCAGATCTACCTCAAGGATGCCGGTTTCGGCATTATCTGGCACAGCCTGTGGCCATTACTGGTGATCACCGCCACCACCGGCAGCGCGGCCTATGCCATGTTCAGACGGAAGATTGCCTGAATTTCGGGCGTAAAAAAACCGACGGGTGAGGTCGGTTTTTTTACTTTCCGGCACTGAGTTGGTGGCTCTAGCCGGAGTGAGGCAGTCCACATCTAACGTAATCAGTATACGCAGGATTTGATTGATTTTCAAACTACCGCATAGACTATATAATCAGCAGGTTAGCGCTGTTTGCTGCGGAACTCTGGTCTGCGAGGGAAAGTATTCAAGTCCTGGCTGGAGTGACGGGTGGTGCCGGTTCTGGTGCTCTAGCCAGAGTGAAGCAGTCCACATCTAACAATGAAGGGCAACCCCTATAACAGGCAGTGTAAGGGCAAGTAGGGGGCTTTCACTCCATTTATGGAGAAAACGGGTGAAAGCTTTAATCGATAAAGTTCTCATCGTTCTGAAAGCGCTGGTTGCGCTGCTGGAACTGATCCGCCGGTTCATCGATTGATGATGGTGGAAACGTAGCTAAGGCCGGGGAGTTAACCACTCTCCGGTTTTTAATATTTCTGTGCAACGGTGAAGTGAAGCGCTATGGAAATGATGTTAAACCGTAAACAGAATGCGTAGAATATGCGTACTGTAATTTAATTGCTTATGGAGGGCGATTTGACGGAATCGGCGGTAGTTAAGGACAACACTTTTGACAGCATGGTCCGTTTTGGGTTGAAGATGGCCTGGTTCAACCTGTTAGCCTTGGTCATTATACTCATGGTAGCCTCTTTCGTGCCTGACGAAACGGCGGAGTGGATCGATCTCGTAGTGAGTATCCTCTGCTTCATCAATATAACGATGAATATCCTGGTATTTTGCTTTGCTTTGGTTGGACTATTTAAATCCAGATTAAAGTGGTCAGCATTGCTAGCTATGTTTATCGTTTTAGTGAGTTTTGCACTTTATCTTATTGTAATAATAGCATCTTTCCAAACCAGCTAGATTTTAAATATGCAGGGCAATATCTAGCTGATTGCCCTGCTCGCTTAACCTTTCAAATATTCATTAGTTAGTAATGTTTAGGATTGCGCAATTTTTTCAGCCGATTTCTTGGTAAAACCTTCTATCGGGTTCCAACCATCCAACCCTTTGACTTCTTTGAGATAGTAGGCATAGTTGGCAATCATGGCACAAGTACCTGCATAGGCAATATTAATACCGCGGATCGCTGGTTCCAGATTCATTGCTGTCCCAGCATCAATAATTATCAGAATCACATTAAGCACTACAACCGCACCGAATAGCACCAACCCTTTCTTCCATAAACCAAGAATGCAGAAATAAATAATACCAAAGAAAAAAGCATAAAAGTTAAAGACATATTTAGTACGGGCGAGGAATTTCATATTTTTTATCGTGTCTTTGTATTGCTGTGAGTGGATATTTCCAGCCACACTGTCAAACAGAGCAAAACGATCTTTCCATTTTTGACTTAATTCGGTCTTATCCATGATAGCTTTTCACAATCCATATTATTATCATCCTAAGTAAAAGACAGATATGACTTTTACCCTCCCTATCCATCGGATATTAAACAAAAAAAACCTTATAGATGTCAAGGTGATAATTTTTCAACCAGAAACCAGAAAAATCCCATAAAAAAGCCCCGTGTTAAAACGGGGCCAGATATTTATTGCTGAGCTAGCATATTAGCGACGGTTGCCGAAGATACGCAGGAGCATCAGGAACAGGTTGATAAAGTCGAGATACAGCGTCAATGCGCCAACGATAGCGTATTTGCGGAAGCTGTCTTTATCATCGGCATTCAGCTGTTCACCCATCGCTTTCAGTTTCTGGGTGTCATACGCCGTCAGGCCCACAAATACCAGCACGCCGATATAGGTGATTGCCCACATCAGCGCCGGGCTTTTCAGCCAGATGTTCACCAGTGAAGCCAGCACAATACCAATCAGCCCCATAAACAGCATACTACCGAAACCGCTCAAATCGCGTTTGGTGGTGTAGCCGTACAGGCTCATCGCGCCGAACATACCCGCAGTGACCACGAAGGTGCTGGCGATCGAGCTATAGGTGTAGGCAATGAAGATGCTCGATAGCGTTAACCCGGTCAGCGCCGAGTAAAGCATAAATAGCCCAGTGGCCATGGTGCCGCTCAGGCGGTTAACCATGCCGGAAATCACAAACACCAGGCCCAACTGCAGGATAATCAGCCCAAAGAAGGTGATCTGGCTAGAGAAAATAAAGTTGATGATCGCAGGCGTATGCGCTGCATACCAGGAAACAAATGCGGTCAACAGCAAGCCACAGGTCATCCAGCCATACACCTGCGCCATATAAGCCTGAATGCCGCTGTTGGCACGTTCAACGATCGAACCATTACGTGGATATCGGTCCATGACGGTTACCTTTTACATGTGAGCCAAGTTTCGGGGAACTTCCCCTGCCAATAGTAAGCGTATCACAGAAAACGCTACGCGAAACGGGCAAAGGTATTGATTTATTTCCGCTGTTGAGGCGCGATTTACCAACGCTTGGCGGCTTGTTTATCCGTATCGCGAGCCTCTACCCAGCGGTCTCCCTGCCCGGTCGCCTCACGTTTCCAGAAGGGAGCTCGGGTTTTCAGGTAATCCATAATAAATTGTGCCGCCTCAAAGGCCATACTGCGGTGAGCGCTGGTCACGCCGACAAACACAATTTCATCACCAGGAAAGAGATCACCGATACGGTGGATCACCGTTACCCGTTGCAATGGCCAACGGGTTCTTGCCTCTGCAACGATCTCTTCAAGGGCTTTTTCAGTCATGCCAGGGTAATGCTCCAACGACAGCGCGCTGACGTCATCCCCCAGATTGTGATTGCGTACCTTGCCGGTAAAGGTCACCACCGCGCCGTCATCATCACACTGTGCCAGCCACTGGTATTCTTCACCTACGCTAAAAGTTGCCTGGCCAACGCGGATACGAGTATTTTCCACTGTTAACCTCCGGTTACCGGTGGAAAGAAAGCCACTTCATCACCGGCTTGCAGCGGATGCTCTGCGGCCACCAGCGATTGGTTGACCGCCGTCAGCAATTTACCGGGCTCCAGCGCCAGCGCCCAACGATCGCCACGCTCGCACAGCGATTTACGCAGCTCTTCAACCGTAAGATACTGCGCTGGCAGGTTCAGCGTGCTGGTGCCGACCAGTTCACGCACCTGGGCGAAAAACAGAATAGTGATCATAATTCCACCTTAAAATCACCGGACTTGCCGCCGCTTTTTGCCAGCAGCCGCACCGGGCCAATGACCATATCTTTCTGTACCGCTTTGCACATGTCGTAGATGGTGAGCGCGGCCACCGAAGCGGCAGTCAACGCCTCCATTTCAACCCCGGTTTTACCGGTCAAACGGCAGCAGGTTTCGATACGCACGCGGTTAAATTCCGGCTGCGCTTCGAGCTGTACTTCCACCTTGCTCAGCATCAACGGATGGCAAAGGGGGATCAGTTCCCAGGTACGCTTCGCGGCCTGAATACCGGCAATACGCGCCGTGGCGAATACGTCGCCTTTATGGTGGCTGCCGTCGATAATCATCGCCAGCGTTGCCGCCTGCATTTCAACAAAAGCCTCGGCACGGGCTTCACGTACCGTCTCCGCTTTGGCAGAGACATCGACCATATGGGCCTCGCCAGCGGCGTTAATGTGGGTTAGCTGCGTCATGGATTATTTCTTCAAATGGGGTAAGAAGTTGCACGGGCGATGGCGCGCGTCCAACTGTTCTTCAATAATACGTTCCCAGGCGGTACGACAGGCGCGGGTGGAACCCGGCATGGCGAAGATCACCGTCTGGTTGGCAATACCGGCCACCGCGCGGGACTGGAGGGTCGCGGTGCCGATCTCTTCGTATGACACCATGCGGAACAGTTCGCCGAACCCTTCCACTTCACGGTCAAACAGCGGCAATAGCGCTTCTGGCGTATTGTCCCCGGAGGTAAAGCCGGTGCCACCGTTAATCAACACGGCCTGCACGTCATCGCTGGCAATCCATGCGGAAACCTGCGCACGGATCTGATAAATATTGTCTTTGACCAAGGCACGTGCCACTACCTGATGGCCGGTTTCCTGCGCGGCTTCCTGTAGATATTGCCCGGAGGTGTCGTCCACTTCAGTGCGGCGATCCGAAACGGTCAGAATGGCAATCTTTGCCGCAATAAATTCACTGCTGATTTGGCTCATTGTGTGTTGTGCTCCTGCTCATTGGATGCTCGGTTAGACTTGGCGTTGCCCCCTCACCCTAACCCTCTCCCACAGGGAGAGGGGACCGATCGAGCTCATATTAATCATCTGGCGTTCCCCGAGGCTATAGGGGACGTGTTAACCGCCGATAAACGATAAGTTCTGCGTGAGACCGCTATTGCCCTGATGCAGGAAGTGGGTCTGCTTTTTGGTTTGCAGCCCGCTTTGAATGCGCATTTTCAGCTGTTCCAGCTGGCCGTCATCCGCCAGCAGATCGCGTAGGGTTATCCCTTGCTCACCAAACAGGCACAGATGCAGATTGCCGATGGCGGAAACCCGCAGGCGGTTGCAACTGGCACAGAAATCTTTTTCGTACGGCATGATCAGACCAATCTCGCCCTGATAATCCGGGTGGCTGAATACCTGCGCCGGGCCATCGCTGCGGCCACGGACTTGACGCTGCCAGCCCTGCTGCTCCAACTGCAGGCGGATCACTTCGCCAGACACATGGTGCTTGCGGAACAGATCGCTGCCATCGCCGGTTTCCATCAGTTCGATAAACCGCAGTTGGATTGGCCGATCCTTGATCCAGTTAAGGAAGCTGCCCAGCTGCTGGTGATTGACATCACGCATCAGCACCGCATTCACCTTCACCTTGCTGTAACCGGCGCTAAAGGCGGCATCGATGCCCTCCATAACCTGGCGGAACTTATCCTGGCCGGTGATGGCATGAAACTGGCGTGCATCAAGGCTGTCTACGCTAACGTTAATCGCCGTGAGGCCCGCATCACGCCAACTGGCCACATCACGTGCCAGACGATAGCCGTTGGTGGTTACAGCCAAGGTTCGGATGGCCGGGTTTTCGCGCACGGCGGCAATAATGTCGGTAAAATCGCGGCGTAAAGAAGGCTCACCGCCGGTCAGGCGTACCTTTTCGGTACCCAGTTCGGCAAAGGCACGGCTGACGCGCCGAATTTCATCCAGAGAGAGGAAGGTCTTGGGGCTGCCGCTCGGTTTATAGCCATCCGGCAGACAGTAGGTGCAACGAAAGTTACACACGTCGGTGATCGACAGGCGCAAATAGTAGAATTTGCGCTCAAAAGCATCAATAAGTTGCGGCACCTGTAACACCTTCCAAATACGGGAGATGCGAGCGTTTCCACTCTGCACCCTGGTGGCTGACTTCGCCACGGCCAAGATACCCTATCGCTCCAAAGAACAACGTAGGTACCAAGGCTAGGAGTTTTGATCCCATCCCCGCTACCTCAAGTAGCCGGAACGAAACCGTGGTTTTCCAGAGAATTCTAGCGCTAAACAGCCGCGATAGCCAATGTGGATTAACGTTATATACTTGTGTATACAGCGAATTTTCACCCTCTCAAGTCTGGATAACCATAATAAACAACCGTTACGCCAGCGAATTGACCAGAATCACGCAAATCGCACTCTTTATCGCGTTTTTGTGTCAAATCCGCTACTTTATGCAGGCAGTCTACCTACCCTGAGTTAAGGAATTTTATGCGCAACCGTACCCTGGCCGATCTTGATCGCGTCGTGGCATTAGGTGGTGGTCACGGTCTTGGCCGTGTGATGTCTTCGCTGTCATCGTTGGGCTCTCGCCTGACCGGCATTGTCACCACGACCGATAACGGCGGTTCTACCGGCCGTATCCGCCGTTCTGAAGGCGGCATTGCCTGGGGTGACACCCGTAATTGCCTCAATCAGCTGATTACCGAGCCTAGCGTCGCCTCGGCGATGTTTGAATACCGTTTTAGCGGCAACGGAGAGTTGGCGGGGCATAACCTGGGGAATCTGATGCTGAAAGCCTTGGATCACCTGAGCGTGCGCCCACTGGAGGCGATCAATCTGGTTCGTAGTCTGCTAAAGATCGACGCGGCGCTGATCCCGATGTCGGAGCAACCGGTCGATCTGATGGCTCACGATCATGAGGGGCACCAGGTCTACGGTGAAGTCAATATCGATCAACTGAGGATCATGCCGCAAGAGCTGATGCTCTCCCCGCCGGTACACGCCACCCGTGAAGCGGTTGAGGCAATCGCGCAGGCCGATCTGATCCTGATCGGGCCAGGCAGTTTTCTTACCAGCCTGATGCCACTGTTGCTGCTTGAGGATCTGACTCAGGCCCTGCGCCGCAGCAGCGCTAATATGGTGTATATCGGTAACCTGGGCCGCGAGCTAAGCGTCGCCGCAGCCGCACTGACGCTGCAAGACAAACTGGTGCTGATGGAAGAGAAGATCGGCCGTAAAATGATTGACGCGGTGATCGTTGGCCCGGCGGTGGATACCAGCGCCATGCAGGATCGCATTGTGGTGCAACAACCGCTGGAAGCCAGCGATATCCCTTATCGCCACGATCGCCAACTATTACGCCAGGCGCTGGATACCGCGTTGGTGCAGCTAGCTAGCCGCGGTTAATCTTGACCCCGGAGCCAAGGATTATCGCTAACGCTGTCGATGTAGAGATCTTCCACCTGCTTGCGTGCCCACGGGGTGCGGCGCAAGAACTTGAGGCTGGATTTGATGCTCGGATCGCTGCTGAAGCAGTTGATGCGAATACGCTCTGCCAGCCCGTTCCAGCCATATTGGGCTACCAGCTTGTTCAGCAGTTGCTCCAGCGTAATGCCGTGTAACGGGTCTTTGGATGGGGTTGCGGTCATGGCGGCTACTCGTCTCAATACTTGGGGCGCACACCTTAATCAGCAAACGGGCGTACGGCAAGAAAATTTACCGGGGCGTGCATACCACGCCCCTTGGGTTCATTATGATAGCGCGATAAATTGCTCGCGCAGCTGGTGAATTTCATCACGCACCGCAGCAGCCTGTTCGAACTCCAGATTCTGCGCATGAGAATACATCTGTGCCTCCAGCTCCTGGATTTTTTGCTCCAGCGCTTTGGGGGTAAGCAGTTGGTATTGCGCCGCGCTCTCTGCCGCTTTGCCCTTCCCTTTGTGCTTGCCACGGCTGCTTGGTTGCCCAAGCTGCAGAATATCCGCAACCTTCTTGTTCAGGCCCTGAGGTACGATACCGTTGGCTTCGTTATGCGCCTGCTGCTTGGCGCGGCGGCGTTCCGTTTCACCGATCGCCTTAGCCATGGAATCGGTGATCCTGTCGCCATACAGTATCGCTTTACCGTTGAGGTTACGCGCCGCTCGGCCAATGGTCTGGATCAGTGAGCGCTCAGAACGCAGGAACCCTTCCTTATCTGCGTCCAGGATCGCTACCAGCGACACCTCTGGCATGTCCAGGCCTTCCCTTAACAGGTTGATGCCCACCAGCACGTCAAACTCGCCCAGACGCAAATCACGGATGATTTCGACACGTTCTACCGTATCGATGTCCGAGTGCAGATAACGCACCCGCTCCCCGTGCTCTTCCAGGTATTCTGTCAGGTCTTCTGCCATGCGTTTGGTCAACGTGGTGACCAGTACGCGCTCGTTGATAGCCACGCGCTTGCGGATCTCGGAAAGCAGATCGTCCACCTGAGTGGTCACCGGGCGCACTTCCACGATCGGATCCAGCAGGCCGGTTGGGCGCACCACCTGATCGATAATATCGCCGCCGGATTTCTCCAGCTCATATTTGCCCGGCGTGGCGGACACGTAGATGGTCTGCGGTGCCGCAGCGGCAAACTCTTCAAAACGCATTGGCCG
The DNA here is from genome assembly GCF_019968685.1 of Serratia sp. JSRIV006. Classification (NCBI taxonomy): domain Bacteria; kingdom Pseudomonadati; phylum Pseudomonadota; class Gammaproteobacteria; order Enterobacterales; family Yersiniaceae; genus Serratia; species Serratia sp. JSRIV006. Next base: position 1,734,092 of record NZ_CP074137.1, on the reverse strand, counting down.
GTTATCCAGCGCCGAAGGCAGGCGGAAGCCGTATTCCACCAGCGTCTCTTTACGCGAGCGGTCGCCTTTGAACATGCCGCCGATCTGCGGGATGGTGACGTGGGATTCATCTACCACCAGCAACCCGTCAGCCGGCAGATAGTCGAACAAGGTTGGCGGTGGCTCGCCCTCACCGCGCCCTGAAAGATAGCGCGAGTAGTTTTCGATACCGGAGCAGTAGCCCAGCTCGTTCATCATTTCCAGATCGAACTGGGTACGCTGCGTCAAGCGCTGTTCTTCCAACAGCTTGTTGTTTTCCAGCAGCACTTTGCGCCGCTGAGCCAACTCCACCTTGATCTCTTCCATCGCCTGCACGATACGTTCACGCGGGGTGACGTAGTGAGATTTTGGATAAATGGTAAAGCGTGGCACCACCTGCTCAATCTGGCCGGTTAGTGGATCGAACAGCGACAGGCGTTCGACCTCTTCGTCGAACAGCTCAACGCGCAGCGCCAGCTCATCCGATTCCGCCGGGAAAATGTCGATCACTTCGCCACGCACGCGGAAGGTGGCGCGCTGGAAGGCCTGATCGTTGCGGGTATATTGCAGCTCGGCCAGACGGCGCAGGATCGAACGCTGATCGATGATCATGCCCTTGGTCAGGTGCAACATCATTTTCAGGTACAGATCCGGATCGCCCAGGCCGTAGATCGCGGAAACCGAAGCCACCACTACCACGTCACGCCGTTCTAACAGCGCTTTGGTGGCCGACAGGCGCATCTGCTCGATATGTTCGTTGACCGAGGCGTCTTTCTCGATAAAGGTATCGGAGCTAGGTACATAGGCTTCTGGCTGATAGTAATCGTAGTAGGAGACAAAATATTCCACCGCATTCTCGGGAAAGAACTCTTTCATCTCGCCATACAGCTGGGCCGCCAGGGTCTTGTTGGGCGCCAGCACCATGGTGGGCCGGTTGAGATCGGCGATCACATTGGCGATGGTAAAGGTTTTACCCGAGCCGGTAACCCCCAGCAGCGTTTGGTGCGCCAGGCCGTCTTCCAGCCCCTCTTCCAACTTTTGGATGGCTTGCGGCTGATCGCCGGCCGGTTTGAATTCGGAATGCAGTTTGAAATGTTTGCTCATATCCCCATCATCTTTCAGGTTTGCGGCCAGACGGTAGCGGCCTAATTATGGAAAGACCGGAAGATTTCCGCCAGTGCCCATGATACTGGATATAAAACCAGCTTCAAGCGGATTTACGCTATTACGGCCGTTAACGGGGCGCGAACGCACCGGCAAGGTGACAATACCATGACATTTTTATTGTCAATCACCCTGTTATCCCCAGAATGCGATACAAATTAACTTTTGGCCCGGATTGCGCTGAAAAACTGCCCATCGACACATTAACGATATACGTTGGCTTGATTTTAATTAACCTGTTGATATTAAATTACTTTAATAAAAAGACGAGAATGCGGACAACCTGCGCACAACCCGCGCCCGCTCTCTGTTCACACCGCTTTTCTAAGTATAATGCACAAGGTTATCCACAGGAATAGTGGATAACTCTCACTACCCCATGGGGGGCGGGAGTTGCGGAAAGAACGCTTTTCCCAATGAAACGTCAACTGAGTCGGTTTTTTAGTTATTTTTTTACAATAATTCTGCTTTGGTTATGCCGATTAATGCTAAAAGCCGTGATAACGAAAACGCTCTTTTCGCTATTTTGCTTTTCAGGGGTTGCAAGTTGCGGCAACAACCTTTAGGGCTTGCACCAACAGCTCGCCGTGCCGCACGGTAACGGTGCAAAAAACGCCCAAGTTAACTTTATTGCCCTGACAGCCCCCTGCATACCGGGCTTAAATCAGTTAACAAAACACTAACAAACCACCTTTTTTGTTGCGCAACACCTGATGGCCTAGGAATTGCATATCCTGGTTCAGGGGCGTTACCTTGCAGAAGAACCGGCAAACGCTGGCGAAAATCGGCCGCAGCCAGCTCGGTTATCTTCGGCGAAAAAGTTCATTGCATACCAAAACCCCCCCTAGAGCCGCCAAACGACCGGTAGCGGCCATTTTCCAATTTTTAGCCTGAGCCGCGATTAGGGTAATCAGCACAGCATTTGCCACACCCGGGAGAGACACCGCTTGCTGCGGTCAACGTTATCCATACGTGAATATCGGTCTTGGAGGAGATGCCAAATGTTAAGCTTAAGGGCGGTAAACCAATATTATGGGCAACAGCATACGCTGTGGGATGTCAGCCTTGAGTTACCTCGTGGGCAATGCACCCTGTTGCTTGGCCGCAATGGAGTGGGCAAAACCACGCTGATCAATTGCATCATGGGACACCTGCCGATCGTCAGCGGCAGCATGACCTGGCAGTTGGCGGATGAGCCACCGCAAAACCTGTTGCCACAGCCGGTAGAAAACCGGGCGTTACTGGGCATTGGTTACGTGCCACAAGGGCGGCAAATCTTTTCCCAACTGAGCGTTGAAGAGAACCTGCAGGTGGCCTTGCTGGCCGGGCGTGACAAGGTCCGCCGTATGCCACCCATCATTTACAATCTGTTCCCCCGGCTGCAGGCGATGCGTATGCGCCGTGCGGGCGACCTGTGCCAAAGCGAGCAACAGCAGTTGGCATTAGGCCGCGCTCTGATGCTGGAGCCGGAACTGCTGATCCTGGATGAACCCACCGCCGGGATGTCACCTTCCCTGGCGACGGAGATCGGCCAGGTACTCCGTAAGCTGAATCAGGAACTGGGCATGACCATTTTGCTGGTTGAGCACCAACTCCCCTTTGCCCGCCATCTGGCCGACCGCTTCTGCTTGATGGATAAAGGCCGTAACGTGGCCAATGGCACGCTGGGGCAGTTGGATGAGGGGCTGATTGATGCCTATCTGACGGAGTGATTTGGCCCCTCCGTGGGCCATCAGGTTAAGGGTTCAACCTGGTTAAATCGAGATACTGTCCCAATGCCTGCTGTTCTACCTGCGGTAAATGTGGGATCTCGCCCAACAGGGGAGCGGGCAATAGGCGGCAAAGAGTGGCAAGGTACTCTTGATGGCGTTTTCCTGGCGGGGTAACGTCATTGGCGATCCAGCCTGCCAGGGTCAGACCTGACTGTTGGATCGCCAACGCAGTCAACAAAGCATGATTGATGCAGCCAAGCTTGATGCCCACCACCAGGATCACCGGCAGCTGCTCCTGCTGTGCCCAGTCGGCAAAGGTCTCATGCTCAGAAAGTGGAGTGAACCAACCGCCGGCCCCCTCTACCAACAGCCAGTCCGCACGTTGTTCAAGATGACGTAAACCGGCGGAAAGCCGTGCCAGCGAGATAGGCCGCCCTTCGGCCTGGCTGACAATATGCGGCGAAGTCGGTTCGGCAAAGGTGTAAGGGTTCACTACGGCGTAATCCAGCGCTACGCTGCTGTTTCTCTGCAGCGACAGCGCATCGCCGTTGCGTAACCCTTCATCGGTCATCTCACTGCCTGACGCCACCGGTTTATAGCCAGCACAGCGCCATCCCGCCGCGCTGGCGGCCTGTAGCAAGGCGCTGCTGGCCACGGTTTTTCCCACTTCGGTGTCGGTTCCGGTAACGAACCAGCGCTTAATCACGATAAATCACTCCATAAACCAAATGATAACTGAGAGGAAACTGCCCGTCCCGGCAAGGATAGGCAGCCTGCAATGCGGCAAGCCGCTGGCGGGAAAGCAGGCCAGCCTCGCGTCCTTGATGCAGGTGAGTCGCACCGATGCCCTTTAGCGATCGCATCAACGTCATCACGTCGGGATAACTGAGCGTTTGCCAATTTGCCGTAAGCTGGTGCCGGTAGGGATGACAGGCGGCGGCGATCTGAGTTGGCGGCAGGAAGTCATTAACATGACGCTCGCCATCGACTTGCTGCCAGGCGTCGCCTAACTCGTGCAAAGCCCCTTGTGCCAAAGTAGCGAACAGGATCAGTCCACCGGGCCGCGTCACCCGATACAACTCAGCCAGCGCCAGAGGCAAATCGCTGCACCACTGCACCACCAGGCTGCTAAAACAGATATCCACCGAGGCGATCGGCAAAGGGATATGTTCGATATCCCCCAGCAAATAGCGATCCGCCGCTTGCTGCTGACGGGCAAATGCCAGCATGCCCGGAGCCAGATCCAGCGCGCTGACCTGCTTGCCCAGCTCGCGCCAGCGACGGCTGAAATAGCCCGTGCCGCAACCGGCATCCAACACCTGTTGGCCTGGATGAGACAGCCCCATCCCCAGTAAGCGTTCACCAACCTCCCGTTGCAGCACGGCTGCGGTATCGTAGCTCGCCGCTGCCCGGCTGAAGGCCGCCGCCACCGCCTGCTTGTTCACCGTATCAATGGCAGACGTCATGCAGTACCTCCAACAAGCGATCGATATCCTGTGGCTGGTGTGCCGCAGTGAGCGTAATACGTAACCGCGCCCCCCCCGGCGGCACCGTCGGCGGACGAATGGCGCTGACCCACAATCCCTGCTCTCGCAGGCGCTGCGCCAAATCCAGCGCCTGTTGGTTATCCCCCACCAGCAACGGTTGGATAGCGGTATCCGACGCGGTTAGCGTTAACGGCAGACCCGCCACCCCGGCACGAAAATGCTGGATGTGTTTTTGCAGCCGACTACGTAGTTCATCCCCTTGCTGAATACAGCTTAACGCGGCCTGCAAGGCACAGGCTTGGGCGGGCGGCATCGCGGTGCTGTAAATCAGATGGCGGGCGAATTGCAGCAGATATTCCGCCAACGGCTCATCGCAGAGGATCGCCGCGCCGCTGACGCCAAATGCCTTGCCAAAGGTGACGACCAGCACTTCCGGGTGCACACCTTGCTGCCAGCAACTGCCGCGCCCCTGCTCGCCACGTACGCCAATCCCGTGCGCATCATCCACCATCAGCCAGGCACCTGCCTGCTGCGTCAACCGATGTAGTTCGACCAACGGTGCGCTATCCCCGTCCATGCTGAACACCCCTTCGGTGATCGCCAACTGTTGGCCTGCACAGTTTTTTTGCAGCAAGGTGGCCAATGCCTGGGGCTGGTTATGCCGAAAACGCCGCAGTTGCGCCGGTGAGTGAGTGGCCGCTTCCAATATAGAGGCGTGGCTGAGCTTATCCGCCAAAATGCGATCGTCGGCCTGCATCAGGGCAGCCAGCAATGCCTGATTGGCCGCGTAGCCGGAAATAAACAGCAGCGCACGCGGGTAGCCGAGCCACTCCGCCAGTTGCTGCTCCAGCTCATGATGAGCATGGCAAAAACCGGTGACGTGGCCGGAACCGCCGCTGCCAACGCCGTAACGCTGCGCCCCCTGCTGCCAGGCGGCAATCACCTCAGGATGTTGGCTCAGGCCCAGATAGTCGTTGCCAGAAAAATTCACATAGCGCTGGCCGTCGAGTTGCAGATAGCGGCCATTACCGCCTTGATTCACCTGACGTTGCCGATAAGCAGCGGCTCCTCGCCGCTCCTCAAGCGCCTGTTCGATCCGTTGCTGCCAGCTCATTACAGCGCCGCGTTGTAGAATTCGGCGGTATCGGCGTGCAGCAACTGCTCGGTCAGCACCTGTTGCTGCTGATTGTCGCCCTGTTCGGTGGCGGTTTGCTGCGGATTCAGGCCCAGCTTGCGGAACAGTTGCAGATCCTTGTCCTCTTCCGGATTAGGCGTGGTCAGCAGTTTGCAGCCATAGAAGATGGAGTTGGCCCCAGCCATAAAGCACATCGCCTGAGTCTGCTCGCTCATCTGTTCACGGCCTGCCGACAGGCGGACGTAGGACGTCGGCATCATGATGCGGGCAATGGCAATGGTGCGGATAAAGTCGAACGGATCGACATCGTCATTATCGGCCAATGGCGTGCCTTTCACCTTCACCAGCATATTGATCGGCACGCTTTCCGGGGGTTTGGGCAGATTGGCCAGTTGCACCAACAACCCGGCGCGGTCACGCACCGTTTCGCCCAGCCCGACAATCCCACCGGAGCAGACTTTGATCCCGGCGTTGCGCACCTTATCCAAGGTATCCAGACGTTCCTGATAGCTGCGGGTGGTGATGATGTTGCCGTAGAATTCCGGCGAGGTGTCCAGGTTATGGTTGTAGTAATCCAGCCCCGCTTCGGCCAGCCGTTCGGCCTGCGCGCCATCCAGCGTGCCCAGCGTCATGCAGGTTTCCATCCCCATCGCCTTGACGCCCTGCACCATCTGTTGCAGATAAGGCATATCGCGCTCATGCGGGTTTTTCCAGGCAGCCCCCATACAGAAACGGCTCGAACCGGCCGCTTTGGCCTTGCGCGCCGATTCCAGCACCTGTTCCACCTGCATCAGCCGCTCGGATTCCAGGCCGGTTTTATAACGCGAACTTTGCGGGCAGTACTTACAGTCTTCCGGGCAGGCACCGGTTTTGATCGACAGCAGCGTACTGACCTGCACCTGTTGCGGATCAAAATGTTGGCGGTGAATAGTCTGTGCTTCGAACAGCAGTTCGAGTAAGGGTTTATCAAACAGGGCCTGGGCTTGCCCCACTGTCCAGCGAATGCGGTCGGCCATTTACGGCGTCTCCAAAAGGGAAAAAAGTGTCGTCAGTGTAGAGTTTGCGATTATACTGTCAACCATTCTATTAAAATTTGGTTTACGGTTAATGTCTGTTTCCCCCTGCGATATTGAATTCGATCGACGCCACATCTGGCACCCTTACACCTCCATGACCCAGCCCTTGCCTTGCTATCCGGTGGTGTCCGCCAGCGGCGTCGAGCTGCAACTGGACGATGGCCGCCTACTGGTAGATGGCATGTCTTCCTGGTGGGCGGCGATCCACGGTTACAATCATCCACAGTTGAATCAGGCAGCCGTACAGCAGTTGGAAAAAATGTCGCATGTGATGTTCGGTGGCATCACTCATCCTGCCGCTATTGAACTGTGCCGCAAACTGGTAGCGATGACGCCGGAAGCGTTGCAGTGCGTATTCCTGGCAGATTCCGGATCGGTGGCGGTCGAAGTGGCGCTAAAGATGGCGCTGCAATATTGGCAGGCCCGTGGTGAACGGCGGCAGCGCATTCTGACCTTACGCCATGGCTATCATGGTGATACCTTTGGCGCGATGTCGGTCTGCGATCCGGACAACTCCATGCACAGTCTGTATCAGGGCTATTTGGCCACCCACCTGTTTGCCACCGCACCGCAATGCCGTTTTGACCAGCCTTGGGACGAACAGGACATTGCCCCGTTTGCCGAATTACTGGATCAGCACGCCGGGGAAATAGCCGCTGTGATCCTGGAGCCAGTGGTGCAAGGTGCCGGTGGAATGCGCATCTATCATCCAAGCTATCTGCAACGCGTGCGGGAGCTGTGCGATCGCCACCAAATCCTGCTGATTGCCGACGAGATCGCCACCGGTTTTGGCCGCACAGGCAAACTGTTTGCCTGTGAACATGCCGGCGTAGTGCCGGATATTCTTTGCCTGGGCAAAGCGCTGACCGGTGGCTATATGACCCTTTCCTCCACACTGACCACGCGCCACATAGCAGAAACGATCAGTAACGGAGCCGCAGGCTGCTTTATGCATGGGCCAACCTTTATGGGCAACCCGCTAGCCTGTGCCGTAGCCTGCGCCAGCCTGTCCTTGCTCGAGGAAAATCACTGGCAACATCAGGTCGCCGCCATTGAAACACAGCTTAAACAGCAGCTCTTACCGCTGGTGGCATCACCCAAAGTGGCCGACGTGCGGGTGCTTGGGGCGATTGGCGTGGTGGAAATGCATCAGCCGGTGGATGTGGCGTTGCTACAACGTGGCTTTGTCGAACGCGGCGTGTGGATCCGGCCCTTCGGTAAACTGATCTACCTGATGCCGCCTTATATCATTACGCCAGAGCAGCTCACCCGGCTGACGGCAGCAATCGCCGTGGCGGTGGAGTAACGGTTTTAAGGTTGTATTGTGGCGGCAAACCGATCTAGCTTAGGGGTTCGGTATTTTAGACAACTGGGAGTCATTATGGCTTTTCGTTTGTACAGCAGCGATCTGCAAGACGGCGCAAAAATGCCTGAACGACAGGTATTTAACGGCATGGGCTACCATGGGGATAACCTCTCCCCTCATCTGGCCTGGGAAGATGCACCGGCGGGCACCAAGAGCTTTGCCATCACGGTTTACGATCCCGATGCCCCTACCGGCTCCGGTTGGTGGCACTGGGTGGTCGCCAATATCCCGGCAAACGTGCATGAACTGCCGCCAGGTGCGGGTTCCGGCAAACCGGGGCTACCCGCTGGCGCAGTGCAAACCCGTACCGATTTCGGTAAGGCCGGTTACGGTGGTGCGGCTCCGCCACAGGGTGAAAGCCATCGTTATCAGTTCACCGTGCATGCGTTGGACGTGGAAAGCATTCCAGTGGATGCAGAAGCGAGTGGCGCGATGGTCGGTTTTAACATCCACTTCCATAGCCTTGGCAAAGCGACGTTGACGGTAAAATACAGCTGAGAAACGTTGGGGGGCGAAGCGCTTCGCCCCGATTTTTAACCCATTATTTTGCCAGTACGCTCACCCACATTGGGCCTTTGCCCACCGGGTAACGTGCCAGATCCGTCAGCTCACCGCTGTTTTGGTCAATCTGATACACGCCGATATGACCAGATTTCTGCCCTGCCGCAATCACGAAGCGACCGCTGTGATCGATATTGAAACCGCGTGGCTGCTCTTCTGTGGCATGGTGGCCAACCACCTCAATCTTGCTGCCGTCTTCCGAGACGCTGAACACGGTTAAAATGCTGGCGGTGCGATCGCTGGTATACAGGAAACGGCCGTTTGGCGTGAGGTGGATATCCGCCGCCCAACGGGTGCCGGTGAAATCGGCAGGCATCATGTCCAGGCTCTGCACCAGCGTATATTTGCCACCGTTGGCTTCGATAGCGAACACATCTACCGTGCCATCCAGTTCATTGACGCAGTAAGCGAATTTATCGTTACCATGGAATGCCATATGGCGCGGGCCTGCACCGCTTGCCGTCGCTACGGCTTCTTGGCCGTGTGGCGTCAGTTGGCCCTGTTGGCTCAGATTGAACAGACGGATGCGGTCCTCTTTCAGACATGGCACCAGCAGCAATTGATTGGTCGGGTCAATATTGGCCGAATGCGGCGCGGTCAGGCCATCGATCTGCTGGGTAGGCGCAAGCACTACGCCATCATGGCCAATCGGGCTGATGCTGGCACAGTTGCCGCTGTAAGACGCGGAGAACAGATAACGGCCCTGCAAATCGGTGGAAATATGGGTTGGGCTGCCTGGCAGTGGTGCCATCCCTGCCTCATGCAGCGTGCCATCTTCGGCGATACGGTAGCTGACAATGCCAAACGCCGGACGTACCCCAACATACAGATGAGTCTTGCCCGGGTGGATCGCCATCGGCTGTACCTGCCCCGCGACCTCGACCGTTTGCAGCAGCGCCAGTGCGCCCTTGTCGTCTAACTGCCATACGTGGATCTGCTGGCTCTCCGGGCTGGCGACATAAACGATTTGCTTCATTTGCTCTCCTTAATGAGAAAGGGTAACCGGTTTCAGTTTGTTCTAGCTTACGCGACATTTGTGACATGGCAACCCTGGCAGGTTACGCAGTTTTATCGAACGGTTATCCGGTGTACCATCGAGGTAATTTTCTTGCTAACTATAATGAGACCGCTATGAGCTACCGTGTTATTGCCCTCGATTTAGACGGCACTTTGCTAGACAACCAGAAACGTATCTTACCGCAGTCGCTGGCCGCGCTGGAGGAAGCCCGCACCGCCGGGGTGAAAGTCGTAGTGGTCACCGGCCGTCATCACGTGGCTATCCACCCGTTCTATCAGGCGCTGCAAATCGATACGCCAGCCATTTGTTGTAACGGCACCTATCTGTACGACTTCCAGCAGAAAAAGGTACTGGCGTCCGATCCGTTGGCAAAAGAGCAGGCCAAGCAGGTACTGCAACTGCTCAAGCAAAACGCTATTCACGGCCTGATGTATGTGGACGACGCCATGCTGTATCAGGAAACAAGCGGTCATGTGATCCGTTCGCTGGCTTGGTCTGAGACTTTGCCGGTAGCCCAGCGCCCAACGTTGTTGCAGGTCAACAGCCTGATGCAGGCGGCGGATGACGCGCAGGCCATCTGGAAGTTTGCCACTTCACATAGCGATCTCCCAGCGCTGCGCAGCTTTGCCGAAATGGTAGAAAAAGAACTGGGCCTGGCCTGTGAATGGTCCTGGCACGATCAGGTGGACATTGCCAAAGGCGGTAACAGCAAGGGTAAACGCCTGCAGCAGTGGGTGGAGTCACAGGGGTTGAGCATGGATCAGGTGGTCGCCTTTGGTGACAACTACAACGACCTGAGCATGCTTGAGGCCGTTGGGCTGGGCGTTGCCATGGGTAATGCCGATAATGCCATCAAGGAACGTGCAGACCTGGTGATTGCCGATCACCTGCAGCCAGGTATTGCCGAAGTGATCCGTTCTCGTGTGCTGAATTAACAAAAACGACCCCTCACCCTAACCCTCTCCCTGTACAGACCGGGGACATCATGAACACTTGTTCGGGGACATGGTAGACACTTACAACATAGGTATGAGTACTTCTGAGTGGAGTTGCTTATGCCGTGGGATGAGAGATCTGCCATGTCATTACGTACCGAGTTTGTGCTTTTCGCCTCGCAAGAAGGCGCTAATATCCGTGCGCTATGCCGTCAGTTCGGCATAGCGCCTGCTACCGCATACAAGTGGTTACATCGCTGGCACTCTGATGGGCGCGCCGGTCTGAACGAACGTTCTCGAGCGCCACACCATTCCCCCAGCAGAACCTCTGACACCGTTGTCCAACATCTCCGCGCTGCACACCTGGCCCATCCGATGTGGGGCGCACGCAAGCTCAAGCGGTGGCTCGAGATGCAGGGGCATACGTTACCGGCCGCCAGCACCGTGCATAACCTCATGCGCCGCCATGACCTGCTACCGGGCGGTCCGTCACCGACGCCCACCGTCGGACGCTTTGAACATGACGCCCCGAACCGACTCTGGCAGATGGACTTTAAAGGCCACTTCCCCTTCGCCGAAGGGCGTTGTCATCCGCTGACCTTGCTGGATGACCATTCGCGCTTCTCGCTCTGTCTGGCGCACTGCCCGGACGAGCGACGTGTCACCGTGCAGTCACAGTTGATAGCGGTGTTCGAACGTTATGGCTTGCCGGAGAGAATGACCATGGATAATGGTGCCCCCTGGGGCGACACGACGGGCAGTTGGACCGCGCTGGAACTGTGGCTGATGCGTCAGGGTATCCGGGTGGGTCACTCTCGGCCTTATCATCCTCAGACTCAGGGTAAGCTGGAGCGCTTCCACCGCAGCCTGAAGGCAGAGCTCCTGCAGGGACGGTGGTTTACCCATGCCGCGCAGTTGCAGGAGGTGTTCGACGCCTGGCGAGATACCTACAACCTGGAACGCCCACACGAAGCCCTGTCAATGGCGGTGCCAGCGTCCCGTTATCAGCCTTCATCGCGACAGTACAATGGCAATCCGGCGGCAGCCGAGTATGACGAGGGGGTCCTGGTCAGGAAAGTGGATGTCAGTGGAAAACTAAGCCTGAAAGGGATGGGTCTGAAAGTGGGCAAGGCCTTTATCGGTGAATATGTCGGGCTGAAGGAAAGTGAGAGAGAGGGCTACTACGAGATATGGTGGTACAGCACGAAAGTGGGGATGATCGACCTGAGAAATAGGTCGATCATCATGGGTAAAGGATGTTAAAAAGTGTTCACCATGTCCTTGAACACCTGTCTACCATGTCCCCGGTCTGTACACTCCCACAGGGAGAGGGAACAGATCGAGCCGCTATTAATTACAGAAAACTACCCTACCACGGCCCTGTATCAACTCACTTTTCGTAGGGAAAGGGACCGATCACGTTGGGTTGAAAATTCGGTAACGCACCTTGCATGAGGGAGCGGTCGAGTTTGCTGAAGTGACCTCTTTATTTCCAAACGAGCAGGGGCTAATAGCTCCCTCTCCCTGTGGGAGAGGGTTGGGGTGAGGGGCCATCGCGGCTGATCGACACGCTCTTGACCTGTGCATACAGCCACTGACCGGGCCTGATAGCCAGATCGTCACGTGCCCATGGGGTGATGCGCGCCCAGAGGATGTTTTCCCCGACCATCAGCTTCACTTCAACCTGCCCTGCCACATCCAGACACTCCGCCACCTTGGCGGGCAAAATATTACGAATGCTGCTGTTGGCTGGCGGTTGCAGCACTAAAGAAACGTCGGCAGCGTTGATACGAATACGCATCTGGCTACCGACCGGCGCTTCAATACCGCCGACCCACAGCCGCTGATCGCCCAGTGCCAGCGCGGTCATGGCATAGCGCGGGTGATGTTCAATCACGCTCACGCTCAACACGCTGCTCTGATCTTCTCGCTGTAGCCAAGGCCGCAGCGCGCTGCTGGCCCAAACCTCCTCCAACCCGCCGTACGCACGCACCTGGCCGTGATCCAATACCATCACCTGCTCTGCCAGGCGCAAGATCTCGTCCATGCTGTGGCTGACATAGAGAATGGGGATATTGACGTCCTGCGCCAGCCGCTCCAGATATGGTAGCAGCTCACGCTTGCGTGGCATATCGAGCGAGGCCAGCGGTTCATCCATCAGCAACAGTTCCGGCGCGGTCAACAGCGCCCGACCAATCGCGACACGCTGTTTCTCTCCGCCGGACAGGGTCAAAGGCAAACGGTTCAGCAACGGCGCAATCCCCAACAGCTCGACAATGCTGTCAAACTGGCCGCGCATACTGGCCGCCATGCCGTATTGCAGGTTGCCACGCACGCGATAATGCGGGAACAGGCGCGCATCCTGGAAAACATAGCCAACACGGCGCTTTTCAGGTGGCAGACAGACACCACTGGCGGTATCTACCAGTGTGCGGCCATTAAGCACAATACGCCCCTGCTGCACCAGCGTCAGGCCGCCGATAGCATTGATCAAGGAAGTTTTACCGGCCCCGGAAAGCCCGAAGATCGCGGTGATCCCCTGAGCCGGCAGATTAGCCTGCACGTTGAGATTGAGATCGCCAAGCTGCTGGGAGAAATCCAGTTCTAACATCTATAAGCCCATACGCTTGCGGCCCCAGCGGGCCAGCCATTCGGAAACCATCAGGGCAGCCAGGGCCAGCACGATGGCAATCACGCACAAACGCGCTGCCGCCGCCTCGGCCCCTGGCGTTTCGATCAGGGTGTACATTGCCAGCGGGATGGTACGGGTTTCACCAGGGATATTGGAAACAAAGGTGATGGTGGCGCCAAACTCGCCCAAAGAGCGGGCAAAGGCCAGCACCACGCCAACGATCACACCGGGAAGCGAAAGCGGTAAGGTGATGGTGAAAAACACCCGCCACGGGTTGGCACCCAGGGTACGGGCCGCCTGTTCCAAGCGGATATCTACCGCTTCCAGCGACATGCGGATAGCACGTACCATCAGCGGGAATGCCACCACCGCCGAAGCCAGGGCGGCACCGCGCCAGCTGAAACTGAAGCTGAAACCAAACCAGTTATATAACCATTCGCCGATAAAGCCGCGCCGCCCCATGGCAATCAGCAGCAGATAGCCCACCACCACCGGTGGCAAGACTAACGGCAGATGAACAATGCTATCCAACAACGATTTACCGGGGAAATTGCAGCGAACCAGGATCCAGGCCATTAAAATACCCAGCGGCAAACTGCAGATCACCGCCAGGCTGGAGACTTTCAGGCTCAGTTCGACCGCCTGCCATTCATACTCACTTAATATCATTTACGCGGGGTGAATCCATAACGTTCGAAGATAGCCGCAGCGGCCGGAGTCTTCAGGTAATCGTAGAAAGCCGTCACGGCTGGCGTCTGGTGATCTTTAACGATGGCCATTGGATACTCAACCGGCTTGTGGCTGTCTTGCGGGAAGATGGCAATCACTTTGACCTTGTCGCTGGCCACGGCGTCCGAGCCGTAAACGATACCCAGCGGGGCTTCTTCGCGCTCAACCATGGCCATAGCGCTGCGCACGTTATTGGCCCGCGCCAGCTGAGGCTCCAGCGTGGTCCATGCCCCCAGGTTCTGCAACGCTTCTTTGGCGTAGATGCCCGCAGGAACATGATCCGGATCGCCTACGGACAGGCGGCCACCGTTGAGCAATTTGGCCCAGTCGGTTTGCTTGTTGATAGTGATTTTATCTTGTTTGGCCGATTTGGCGGCGATCAGCACCAGTTCGTTGCCTAGCAGAGTATAACGAGTATCTTTCACTATCTGCTGCTTATCGATGGCGTAATCCATCCATTGCTGATCGGCAGAGATAAACATATCCGCAGGCGCCCCTTGCTCAATCTGGCGTGCCAGCGTTGAGGAGGAAGCAAAAGAGGAGACGACTTCGACGTCTTTGCCTTTCTGGTATTCGGTGGCGATATCTTGTAAGGCGTTGGTCAGCGAGGCTGCGGCAAACACGGTGATTTTCTCCGCCGCAGAAACCTGTGCCACCAGCCCGCAAGCCAATGCCACACCGCCAACCCAGTTAATCCATTGCTGTTTCATTGTTTTCTCCGCAAGTTAACCATCATCACATCGCTATGTAAAAAATAATATAACGCAGCGAGAACGATTGTCATGCGGTTTATCGGCAAAGCGAGAGATAACTTGAGAAATACCCGCCAAGAGAGCTCGGCGGGCATTTGGGAGGGGGATTAGCTGCGGTTTTCTTTAGGATGGCCAACTTTGGAGAAGATGTTGAACACCTCGCCCAAGCCATAAATCAAGCCTAAAATAATGGCCATCACTACCGGCACCATGACCACGGCAAACAACAGACTTTTCAATAATTCTAACATCGTAGCCTCACTTGACTGCTTTAAACCGCTGCGTAGGCTTCACTGTAAACCAAAACGCAGGCGAAAACGCGGTTATTTTACCGACTGCGGGAAATTTGTAACCGGCTAAACGTGCTCAGTTGGCGCTTTGCGGCAAATCGGCGACAATAGCCTGACTTACTGCCTTATAAGGACCCATCATGCAGGCCGAGATCCTCCTTACCTTAAAGCTGCAGCAGAAACTGTTCGCTGACCCACGCCGCATCGCGCTGCTCAAGCAAGTGGTGCATACCGGCTCGATCAGCCAGGGAGCCAAACTGGCGGGGATCAGCTACAAAAGCGCCTGGGATGCCATCAACGAGATGAATCAGCTGGCCGAGCAGACGGTGGTCGAACGCGCTACCGGCGGCAAAGGCGGCGGCGGCGCGCAGGTGACCCGTTATGGCCTGCGGCTGATCCAACTTTACGATCTGCTGGGCCAAATCCAGCAGAAGGCCTTTGACGTGTTGCAGCAGGACTCTCTGCCGTTGGACAGCCTGTTGGCCGCCATCGCCCGTTTTTCCTTGCAGACCAGCGCCCGCAACCAGTTTTTCGGCACCGTGATTGAACGCGACCATCAGCAGGTCCAACAGCATATCAGCCTGCTGCTGGCCGACGGCAACACCCGCCTGACCGCTGCCGTGACTCAGCAAAGCGCCGACCGGCTACAGTTGACGCCGGGCAAAGAGGTGTTAGCCCTGATTAAAGCGCCTTGGGTGAAACTCAGTACCGATCAGGCTTCGACCGGCCTGGCCGATAATGCGCTGCCGGGAAGCGTAGCCAGTATTCAGCCTGGTAGCGATCACAGTGAGGTTCTGGTCACGCTTAACGGCGGAGAAACGCTATGCGCCACCGTCAGCAATCAGGAACTGGCACAGTTGAAACTGAGCGTCGGCACGCCGGTACACGCCTTGTTCAATGCCGATCGGGTGATTGTCGCGACGTTGTGTTAAACGCAACGTCACGTTGCAGTATTGCCGATTGACATCTTTTCCGCTTGCGCCTATTTCTAAGGAAATTAATTGCAGAATAGGGAACATAGGATGTCGTCGTTGCACATTTCGCAAGGTTCATTTCGTCTAAGCGATACCCGCACGCTGGAGCTGGATCGGCTTGATATTCAGTCCGGCGATAGCTGGGCATTCGTCGGGGCTAACGGCAGCGGGAAATCCGCGCTGGCCCGGGCGCTGGCCGGTGAGCTGACGTTGCTGAAAGGCGAACGCCACAGTGATTTTCGTCAAGTAGTGCGGCTCTCCTTTGAGCAGTTGCAAAAGCTGGTCAGCGACGAATGGCAACGCAACAATACCGACCTGCTTAGCCAGGACGAAGACGACACCGGGCGCACGACGGCGGAAATCATTCAGGAAGAGCTCAACGATCCCGCTCGCTGCACACAGTTGGCTGAGCAGTTTGGTATCACGCCGCTGCTTACGCGCCGTTTCAAATATCTCTCTACCGGTGAGACCCGCAAAACTCTGCTGTGCCGTGCCCTGATGGTCCAGCCCGATTTATTGATCCTCGATGAGCCGTTCGACGGGCTGGACGTCAATTCACGCGCTCAGCTCGCCACTCTGCTTGGCGAACTTTCACAGCAAGGTTATACCGTGGTCCTGGTGCTCAACCGGTTTGATGAAATCCCAGACTTCATTGAGCAGGTCGGCGTACTGGCCGATTGCACCCTCACTAGCCAGGGGCCACGGCAACAGGTGATGGCCGATGCGCTAGTCGCCCAACTGGCGCACAGTGAAAATCTCAACGGCTTGACGCTGCCAGAAACCGAAGATCCCACACAGGTCATCAGGTTGCCGGACGATCGGCCACTGATCGTTCTGCGTGATGGCGTAGTCAGCTACAACGATCGCCCCATCCTCAACCAACTCAGTTGGCAGGTTAACCCCGGTGAACACTGGCAGATCGTCGGCCCGAACGGGGCGGGAAAATCCACCCTGCTCAGCCTGATCACCGGCGATCATCCGCAAGGCTACAGCAACGATCTGACGCTGTTTGGCCGCCGACGCGGTAGTGGAGAAACCATCTGGGATATCAAACGCCATATCGGCTACGTCAGCAGCAGCCTGCACCTGGACTATCGGGTCAGCTCCAGCGTGCGTAACGTGATCCTGTCCGGTTTCTTTGATTCGATCGGTATTTATCAGGCAGTTTCCGATCGTCAGCATCAGTTGACCTCACAATGGCTGGCGCTGCTCGGGCTTGGCGCTATGGGCGATGCTCCCTTCCATAGCCTGTCCTGGGGCCAGCAACGCCTGGCGCTGATCGCCCGGGCATTAGTCAAACATCCGGCGCTGCTGATCCTCGATGAGCCACTGCAAGGCCTGGATCCGCTAAACCGCCAATTGGTAAGGCGCTTCGTAGATGTGTTGATCCAACAGGGCTCAACCCAGTTGCTGTTTGTTTCACACCACGCAGAAGACGCGCCGCAATGTATCACCCACCGTTTCTCCTTCATCCCTGAAGGCGATGGCTACCGCTATCAGCAAGACGTCCTGGCGTAACATACTCGGGATGAGTGCTACAGCGCTCATCCTGAGGACATATCCGGCAACACTTCCTCCACTACGCATCACATTTGGCCTTTTATCCTTAAAGGGTACAGAAACGTTTTGGGAGAAGGTATGTCCGCCGCGCTGATTATGATTGACCTGATTGAAGATCTGGCTGGCCCTAAAGGGCGGGCGAATCACTGCCACGAACAGATCGTAACGCGTGATGTGATCGCGCACGTCAATGCTGCTGCGGCCTACGCGCGGGTGCGTAAAATCCCGGTGATTTGGTTGCGCACCGGTTTTGCCGACAATTACCACGATATTCCCCGACACTCGCCGCTGTTCAATCAGCTCAAACATATCGGCGCACTACGTTTAAGTAACGGGGGATGCCATTGGCTGGCCGGTCTGGAGGTAAAAACCGAGGATCTGTGCCTGGAAAAGAAAGGGCTCAGCGCGTTTGCCGGTAACAATTTGTTAGCCTGGTTACAGCAGCACCGCTGCCACCACCTGTTATTGGGCGGTATCAGCACCCCGCTTGCCATTGAGAGTACCGCCCGACAGGCGCACGATGCAGGCTTACAGGTAACGGTGCTACAAGATCTGTGCGCCGCCCCAACGGAAGAGATCCACCAGCAGAGCCTGGAGACCTTGCAGAACCTTGGGGAGGTTATGCGTTCGCAGGCGTGGATGCGCGGTTAAAACCACGACACCATATGTTTGAGACAGGAGGGAGTCATGCAGCACAATTAGAAACAGCTAGTTAGCCGTTATAAGCACGATTAACTACTGTCCCGACCTTTATATTCATCCTGTTGTGCTACTATCCCATTTAGTGCTCATTTATATTTAACCAGACATTAACACGCCGGATTTCCGGCATTGAGCGCCGTGTATCTATTTAAAGGGATAGCTATTATGTGGGGCGTACTTTCGGCTTCGTTGTTTTTTTTGCCATTTAACCGGCTGATTGCCTCAGTAGTATTGGCGGCGGCTGCTGCAATGGGGGTTTACCATCATGTCCTGACGCCCGTCGGGCTGGGCTATCTGGCGGTTATCGCCATTGCCATCTGGCTTCATCAACACTATCGCCAGCAGCGCAGCATCGCGCTAGCGCTGGAAGTATTTTTAGTCGCCTGCTCAATCGCTCTGTTTTATCACCTGATACCGGGCTTCAATAACCAATTGATGGTCGATCAGGTCAAAGTGGGCCCGATGAGCTCGCTGTATTCCATGTATTACAACTTCGATAAGGCACTGGTCCCCTTTCTGCTGTTAGCCTGCCTGCCAACGCTATTTAACGCGGGCAAGCCTGACAAACAAGTAGGCGTCAGCGCCTGGCTGATCCTGGTGCTCTGCATACCTGCGGTGCTGCTGTTGGCGGTGGCGCTCGGTGGGCTGAAAGTTGAGCTGCATCTACCCTCCTGGATCCTGGCCTTCATTATGGCCAACCTGTTTTTTGTTTCGATGGCCGAAGAAGCGCTGTTCCGTGGCTATTTGCAGCAGCGTCTGCGCCAGTGGCTGGGTGCCTATCCGGCACTGATTATAACCGCCCTGCTGTTTGGAGCCGCTCACTTTGCCGGTGGCATGTTGATGGTGGCATTTGCCACGCTGGCAGGGGTGATTTATGGCCTGGCCTGGATGTGGAGCGGCCGTCTGTGGGTGCCCATTCTCTTCCACTTTGGGCTAAATCTGGTCCATTTGCTGTTCTTTACCTACCCGGCTTACCAATATTAGTCCCCCTCCAGGCCGGCAGAGTTCTCTGCCGGCCTGTCCAGTGTAATCGCTACCACCTAACCCACCCTGCTGCCTTGCCTACCTCAACCGAATTAAAGCCTCAATCGATGTAAGCGATTCCATTTTTCGCGCTAGATCACCTTTTTCTCACCGCGGCCGTGCTATCTTCTAGCCATTATTTTCCAAAATGCACTCGGCTATAGTCGGTCACGCAGCAGGTGAAAGCGATTACAATTAGCCCCGTCGCTAGATAAAGGAAGCGCAATGCCTGATTTCAATCCTATCGATCATCCACATCGCCGTTTTAATCCCCTTACCGGGCAATGGGTGCTGGTATCTCCGCACCGGGCCAAACGCCCGTGGCAGGGCCAACAGGAATCCCCCGCTCAGGAAACACTGCCAGCACACGATCCCGACTGCTTCCTTTGCCCCGGCAACACGCGCGTAACCGGTGATAAAAACCCTGACTATCCAGGCACCTACGTGTTCACCAATGATTTTGCCGCCCTGATGCAAGATACCCCGCAGGCGCCGGAAAGTGACGATCCGCTGATGCGTTGCCAAAGCGCCCGTGGCACCAGCCGGGTGATCTGCTTCTCCCCCGATCACAGTAAAACGCTACCGCAGCTGACGCTACCCGCACTGGAACAGGTGATCGCCACCTGGCAGGAACAGACCGCCGATCTGGGGCGCAGCTACCCCTGGGTACAGGTGTTTGAAAATAAAGGGGCCGCGATGGGCTGTTCCAATCCTCACCCGCATGGTCAGGTATGGGCCAACAGCTTCTTGCCGAATGAAGCCGAACGAGAAGATCGCCTGCAACAGGAGTATTTCAGCCAGCATCAATCCGCCATGCTGGTGGACTATGCTCAGCGCGAGCAGGCCGACGGCAGCCGTACGGTGGTGGAAACCGAGCACTGGTTGGCGGTTGTCCCTTACTGGGCAGCCTGGCCGTTTGAAACGCTGTTGCTGCCAAAAGCGCCGGTACAGCGCCTGACCGACCTTAGTGCAGCACAAAGCCGCGATCTGGCCATTGCGCTGAAGAAACTCACCAGCCGCTATGACAACCTGTTCCAATGCTCTTTCCCTTACTCCATGGGCTGGCACGGCGCGCCCTTCAACCAGGCCGATAACCGCCACTGGCAACTGCATGCCCACTTCTACCCGCCGTTACTGCGCAGCGCCACGGTGCGTAAATTTATGGTGGGCTATGAAATGCTGGCGGAAACCCAACGCGACCTCACCGCAGAACAAGCCGCTGAACGCCTGCGTGCGGTCAGTGATATCCATTACCGCGAAGCCGGAGTGAAATAATGAGTCTGAAGCAACTTACCCAAGCCCTGTTTACCGAACACTTTGGCTACGCACCCACCCTGACGATCCAGGCTCCGGGACGAGTCAATCTGATCGGCGAACACACCGATTACAACGACGGCTTCGTCCTGCCCTGCGCCATTGATTATCAAACCGTGATCAGCGGGGCTCCACGTAACGATCGCCAGATCCGCGTATTGGCCGCCGATTACGAGAACCAGCAGGATCAGTTTTCGCTGGATGAGCCTATCGTCAGCCACGCCAATCTGCGCTGGGCCGACTATGTGCGCGGCGTGGTGAAACACCTGCAGACCCGCGATGCCAATTTTGGCGGTGCCGATCTGGTGATCAGCGGCAACGTCCCGCAGGGCGCCGGGCTCAGCTCTTCCGCCTCACTGGAAGTGGCCGTCGGGCAGGTGTTGCAGGCGCTCTATCAATTGCCGTTGGACGGCGTAGCGCTGGCGCTGAATGGCCAGGAAGCGGAAAACCAGTTTGTCGGCTGCAACTGCGGCATTATGGATCAGCTGATTTCTGCGTTGGGCAAGAAAGATCACGCCCTGCTGATCGACTGCCGCTCTTTGGAAACTCGGGCGGTGCCAATGCCAGCCGATGTCGCCGTGGTGATCATCAACTCCAACGTCAAACGCGGCCTGGTCGACAGCGAATACAACACCCGCCGGCAACAGTGCGAAGCGGCGGCTCGCTTCTTCGGCGTCAAGGCGCTGCGCGACGTCAGCCCGGATCTGTTCTTCCCGATCCTGCACGAACTGGATCCGATCGTGGCCAAACGGGCGCGCCATGTGATCACCGAAAACGATCGCACCCTGGCCGCTGCCGATGCCTTGGCCGCTGGCAACCTGAAGCTGATGGGCAAACTGATGGCTGAATCACACGCGTCGATGCGTGATGATTTTGAAATTACTGTGCCCCCTATCGATACGCTGGTCGAGATTGTGAAAGAGGTCATTGGCGATCGTGGCGGTGTGCGTATGACCGGAGGGGGCTTTGGGGGGTGCATCGTGGCCTTGATGCCGCAGGATCTGGTAGAGTCGGTACGTACAGCGGTAGCCCGCGAATATCCACTGCGAACCAACGGCCTGCAAGAAACCTTCTACGTCTGTAAAGCTTCACAAGGATCCGGTCTATGCTGAGTGATAACTCCGCCGTTGCCCCAGACGGCCAGCCCTTTATTCTCACCACCCTGAAAAATGCCGCGGGAATGACGGTCACGTTGATGGATTGGGGCGCAACCTGGCTTTCCGCCTTGCTACCGTTGAAATCAGGGGAGCAACGTGAGCTGCTGCTGGGATGCCAAACCCCGCAGGACTATCTGCACCAGGGGGCCTATCTGGGGGCCACGGTCGGGCGCTATGCCAACCGTATTGCGCATGCCAGCCTAAACATCGATGGCAAGCCACACCCGCTGATCGCTAATCAAGGGGAGCATCAACTGCACGGCGGGCCAAACGGCTTCCACGCTCGCCGCTGGCAGATAGTAAAGCAGGATGAGCAGCAGGTGGTTTATCAACTCCATTCGTCAGACGGTGACCAGGGCTTCCCTGGCAACCTCGACGTGACGCTGACTTATCGACTCACCGCCGAACACCGGCTGGAGATTGAGTATCAGGCACAGACCGATCGCGCCTGCCCGGTCAATCTGACCAACCATGCTTATTTCAATCTGGATGGCGCAGGCCACGACGCCCGACAACAGCGCTTGCAACTGTTCGCCGACCGTTATCTGCCCGTGGACGGCGATGGCATCCCCTGTGCCGAACTGACGGCGGTGGCAGGAACCGGGATGGATTTCCGCCAGCCGAAAACCCTGCGGCAAGATTTATTACGCGACCGCGATCAGCAACGGGTTAAGGGTTACGACCATGCTTACCTGTTACACGATACCTGCCACGGGTTGGCAAGCCCGGCGGCTCACCTGTGGTCTGCCGACGGCAAGGTCGCGATGACAGTGTTCACCACCGCGCCAGCGCTCCAGCTCTACAGCGGTAATTATTTGGGTGGCACACCGGCGCGCGACGGCGGTAGCTACCAGAATTACGCCGGCATAGCGCTGGAAAGCGAGTTCCTACCGGACAGCCCGAACCACCCAGAATGGCCACAGCCGGACTGTTGGCTACAGCCTGGGCAGCGTTATCAGAGCGCAACGCACTATCAGCTTATTCCTATCTGAGCCGCCACGCCCCTTGTCATGCGGTAAGGGGCGTGATTGTTATAATTGCTTACATTGCACCCCCAGGCCGTTACCTTTCCTTATTGCCAACCCCGCACTAGAATCAGGCTACCGTGGTATACACAAGCCCGTGAGTGATATCACAATTTTCGGCCTGCTGGCCGTTCAATAGCTGAAGGAACACCTAATGCGTCTGATTACTGCACTTCCATTACTGGCAGGTTTATTGCTGAGCACCAACCTGATGGCTGCCGACACCGCAGCAAAAACGCCTTCTCCGGCGCAGGCTGCCCAGCAAAAACGCATGACCGATTGTAATCAACAGGCTACCACCCAATCGCTGAAAGGTTCTGACCGTACCACCTTCATGAGCACCTGCCTGAAGGCCGAAGGCCACCATACCGAGAAGGCCCTGACACCACAGCAGCAGAAGATGAAAGACTGTAATGCCGACGCCGCTAAAAAGAGCCTGAAAGGTGACGAGCGTAAAACCTTTATGAGTAGCTGCCTGAAAAAAACCGCCTGATACATTAACGCTGTGGCGCGGATGAATAGCTCTCGTTCGCGCCCTTCGACCAGCCTGAACGATTCAGCTTTTTCCTTTGCGCCCCTCTTACCTTGCGGCCAAAAATTGGCTATGGTTAACACTATGCCTAGTGGCAGTAAGGGTTAGACAATGTCGCACGTCGTACGAAACCCTCGACTTTTAGTGGATATATTCACGGGTATATCGATTGCCGAGTAAGTAGCAGCAGAATATAATGATATTCGTTATCATTAAACCTTCAGATTATTAAGGAGTTAAGCTATGGCTGTAACTAAGCTGGTTCTGGTGCGCCACGGCGAAAGCCAGTGGAACAACGAAAACCGCTTCACCGGTTGGTATGATGTCGATCTGTCCGACAAAGGCCGTACCGAAGCAAAAGCAGCGGGCAAGCTGTTGAAAGACGAAGGTTTCTCTTTCGATTTCGCTTACACCTCCGTACTGAAGCGTGCTATCCACACTCTGTGGAACATTCTGGATGAGTTGGACCAGGCCTGGTTGCCTACCGAAAAGTCCTGGAAGCTGAACGAACGCCATTACGGCGCGCTGCAGGGTCTGAACAAGGCTGAAACCGCAGAAAAATACGGTGACGAGCAGGTCAAACAATGGCGTCGCGGCTTCGCAGTCACCCCCCCAGAGCTGACCAAAGAAGATGAGCGCTACCCGGGCCACGATCCGCGTTACTCAGCGCTGAGCGAAAAAGAGTTGCCGCTGACCGAAAGCCTCGCGTTGACCATCGATCGCGTTATCCCTTACTGGGACGAAGAGATCCTGCCACGCATCAAGAGCGGTGAGCGCGTGATCGTCGCGGCTCACGGTAACTCCCTGCGTGCACTGGTGAAATATCTGGATAACCTGAGCGAAGACGAGATCCTCGAGCTGAATATCCCAACCGGCGTG
Organism: Serratia sp. JSRIV006; assembly: GCF_019968685.1. NCBI lineage: Bacteria > Pseudomonadati > Pseudomonadota > Gammaproteobacteria > Enterobacterales > Yersiniaceae > Serratia > Serratia sp. JSRIV006. The sequence continues at coordinate 1,710,051 of NZ_CP074137.1, read as the reverse complement.
CCGTTGGTGTATGAGTTCGATGAGAACTTCAAGCCAATCAAACGTTACTACCTGGGTAATGCCGATGAGATCGCAGCCAAAGCTGCGGCCGTCGCCAACCAGGGTAAAGCGAAGTAAGATTTCGCCTCTGAAAAACAACAAGCCCCCGGTGTTGAGCCGGGGGCTTTTTTTATTGCTCTTTGATCCTGGCTGCTTCGATAACCTGCAAACGCGCCTGCATCTCTGGATGGGTGCTTAACCACTCCGGCACCTCTAGTGCCACGGTTGACGTGCTTGCCGCCTGTTGCAATGCGCGGTAAAGATCTTCCATCGCTAATAACGAACGCCCCTGGCGCTGCATTTCCGCGATTGCCCAGTCGTCTGCCTCACGCTCCACGCTGCGGGAGAACTGCATTTCATGCATAAATGAGGCTGATTGCAGCAAGGTATCGCCGATGCCGCTGACATCGCCGGTCATCCACATAAACGTCAGGGCCACCAGGGATGAACGCACCACCATACGCATAGGATGACGATACGCATGATGTCCCATTTCATGGAGCATCACCGCGGCCAGGCCGTCTTCATTGGTCGCCAACTTGGCAAGATCGTCGGTGATCACCAATGTCCCGTCAGGTAACATGAACGCATTGGCAACCTCTGGCACCGCCAGTAATTTCAATTTGAGCGGAGTGCGCTCGTGCCGCATCTGCTCCGGCATCACCTGCAAGAATAGCTTCTGTATCGCCTGCTGTTTCTCGGCAGGCAATTGCGACGGCTTGAAGCCACTGGTTTGCAGGAAATCGAGCGTATGTTTACCCAGCTTCTGTTCGGCCGCGGTAGGAATGCGCATGGCGATTTCACTGCTCGCCCAGGGGAGAACCAGGAAAACATAGGCCAGGGTCAACAGGACGGTTAGCAACAACGTCAGCAACACGCCACGCTTATAACGCTCTAAGCGGTGCACCAACCCCGGTGAACGGCGTTGATAAAACCACTGGCGGAATGACGCATCATTGGCGGGTACAAACCGGCCACCGTCTGGAAAGGTCAGCGTCAGAGGAATGCGTCCCAATGACTCGGATACGGTAATTTGCGCTAACGAAAAATAGCGATGCTCGCCATCATATTGCAGCGTTACCCCATCGCCCATATCGTTTAACAGCAGCCGGGCCGCCTGTTGGGCGGCCCGGCCAGGGCACTGGTAGTGTCCTTCAAGGATCATCAGTCTTTACTCAAAAACTGGTGCCCAGATCGAGCGCCTGTACGGCTTCTTCAGCGATAGCGGTATTGGCCGTATCGTGATGAGCCTGTACCGACAACAGCGACAGATCACCTTCAACCTGAGTTGACTCAGCAATATAGCGAGCATGGCGTACGTGTGCCACCGGAGCTGCAAGGCCCAATGAGAACACGGTGATCAGGCTGTTGGTGATCAACAGTCCCATATACGGCAGAGTCTGCATGGAAGAACGCAGTTTAACCTCACCTTGTAAGGTGGTTTGGTTAAACACGTAGTTACGCTGAGCGACAACCATATAACTGCTGGAAACCATCACACCTAGCAACAGCACCAACATCATCATGAACAGGCTACCAATATTATTTGCCATCTGAGCTTGTAACATTGCATCGGACATACCGCCAAACAGCGCCATTTGGAATAAGCTGACAAAGAACGAGCCAACCAAGACCAAGGCAATGACCAGGAATGGCAAGAAGATCAGCAGGCTGAACAGTGCAATCTTAATAAACTCTGCTTTCTTGAATTCGGCCACAAAGGGGGAAGTGCCAAAACGCAGGTTGTTCACATACAGATCATGTTGCAGGGTAGCCAGGATACCATTGATAGCGGCCAGCATCGGTACAAACAGGATGACCGTAATAGCTGCCAGCACAAGGATCGCAGTCGGGCTGCCCAGACTGCTACCAATCAAACCCAATACGATCATAACCGCATACAGACCAATCACTAGCAGTATCGGGCAGAACAGTAATACCCAGTAAGCGCGCCCGGTCTGGCATAAGTAATTGAAGCGAACACCACGATAGCTAGACATAATAGCGTTATAACGCCAGCTACGAATAATAACCCAAGGGATCAACGCAAGGAGTACCAGCATGGCAATCATGCCAAGCAACGGGTTGATAAATAAAAGAATATAGAACAGGATCACGGCGCCAATCACCAGCAGACGGCCCTTGAGGATTTGCATTGGCTGCGCGTGGTAATCAAAGCGGTCGCCATTCAATTCGGTATTACCATAAAAATATCGGCGACGACGCACCGTTGCCCAGGCTGAGTATATTCCCAACGTAATAGCCGTCAGTAATATGTTAACCAGCCAGATTGCGAAATACTCCCCGCCCGTACCACGAAAATAAATTTGATGCCGAGAACTATTGTTTTCCATCAGCTATTCATCCTGAAATTAAAGTCATTCACCATCATGCCCTTATTTTTAGATTGGGTATTTTGGTTGTAAAAAACGCATCATCATAATCATACCGTGCGGCAAGAGCAAATTGTGTTTGACTAGTAACAGTTACGCGAGATGAAAAACAGCGGCGGACAAATAAGATGTTTCCTGGAAATAAAAATTATGGGCGGTAATACCAACTTATTATCATCAAAAAAGGCCCAACGGAACGAGGAAAGCTCTACGAAATTAGTATAATGTCAGATTTTATTCTGGCGTTATTGTTGCAGGAGTCAATTCTTAAAATCACCCTAAGGGTTGGGCCCCGCAGCAATGCTGCAGGGCCACAAACACGGGTAGCTTATCGGCTACGGCGCGCCTTCACCGCTGCGGCCAGATCGCGCAGTACGGTTTCGGTATCTTCCCAGCCAATGCAGGCATCGGTCACGCTTTTGCCGTAAACCAGCGGCTCGCCGCTTTCCAGGCTTTGATTTCCTTCCACCAGGTGGCTTTCGATCATCACCCCGATAATGGCTTTTTCACCACCACGCAGCTGCTGGCAAACGTCCGCGTTCACCTCCAGCTGTTTTTTAAACTGCTTGCTGCTGTTGGCGTGGCTGAAGTCGATCATCACCTGTGCAGGTAAGCCCGCTTTGGCCAGCCCCTCTTTCACTTCTTTCACATGGGCCGCGCTGTAGTTTGGCTCTTTGCCGCCACGCAGAATAATGTGGCAGTCGCCATTGCCGCTGGTGTTAACAATCGCGGAATGACCCCATTTGGTGACGGACAGGAAACAGTGCGGTGCGCCAGCGGCATTGATAGCATCGATCGCGACTTTGATGGTGCCGTCGGTGCCGTTTTTGAAGCCCACCGGGCAAGACAGGCCAGAGGCCAGTTCACGATGCACCTGAGATTCCGTGGTGCGTGCGCCGATCGCTCCCCAGCTCATCAAATCTGCCAGGTATTGCGGAGTGATCATATCCAGGAACTCGCCCGCAGCAGGCAAGCCGCCGTCATTGATATCCAACAGGAGCTTACGCGCCAGGCGCAGGCCTTCGTTAATCTGGAAGCTGTTATCCATTTGCGGATCGTTGATCAGCCCTTTCCAGCCAACGGTGGTACGTGGTTTTTCAAAATAGACGCGCATCACTACTTCCAGCTCACCGTTGAGCTCCTGGCGCAGGGTCATCAGGCGCGCGGCATACTCTTTCGCCGCTTTGGTATCGTGAATGGAACAAGGCCCAATCACCACCAACAGGCGATCGTCATTGCCACGCAGGATGTTGTGGATCGATTGGCGAGCCAGTGACACCGTCTCTGCTGCCTGAGCCGAAGCCGGAAACTTTTCCAACAGGGCCACCGGCGGCAGGAGTTCCTTGATTTCTTTAATGCGTAAGTCGTCGTTTTGGTAATTCATCACTTTTCCATTCGGTATCGGGTGTATCGCACAGCGCGTAGAGTAGATTTCACCAATCTAGCTTGTGAGGCTTGCGCTGTAAATCACCTTTAGATCCCATAATCACCATCGGCAAATATTCAGCTCTCTACCAGGGCAGCCTATAATGAGCTAAGTAACGGCCAAGATTGGACTTTGGCACCCGACAAACTTTGCAATAAGGATAAGTAATGACTGGAGCTTCCCATGTCCATCAACCTAAAGACGGCAACAGTAAGCGCCTACTAGCCGCATTTTTAGTCACCACCCTCTTCATGGTTGTCGAGGCCGTGGGCGGGTTGCTTTCTGGCTCACTGGCGCTGCTGGCAGACGCCGGGCATATGCTGACGGATTCCGCAGCCCTGCTCGTCGCCCTGATGGCGGTGCACTTCTCACAGCGCAAACCCAACGCCCGCCATACTTTTGGCTATCTGCGCCTAACCACATTGGCCGCCTTTATCAATGCTGCCGCATTACTGCTGATCGTCGTATTCATCCTGTGGGAGGCCGTACGGCGTTTCTTCGAACCACAGCCAGTGATGGGTACCCCAATGCTGGTGATCGCCGTAGCGGGTCTGCTGGCTAACCTGTTCGCCTTCTGGCTGCTGCACCGCGGCAATGAAGAGAAAAATATCAACGTGCGTGCCGCCGCCCTACATGTTCTTGGGGACCTGCTCGGCTCAGTCGGGGCGATCGCAGCAGCCATCATCATTCTGACTACCGGCTGGACCCCCATCGATCCGATACTCTCGGTCCTGGTTTCCTGCCTGGTATTGCGCAGCGCCTGGCGCCTACTGAAGGAGAGTTTCCATGAACTGCTGGAGGGAACACCGCAGGAGGTAGATATCAATAAGCTGCAAAAGGATCTGTGCCTGAATATTCCAGAAGTCCGTAACATCCATCACGTGCATGTCTGGCAGATTGGCGAGCAAAAGCTGATGACGCTCCACGCCCAAGTGATCCCACCACACGATCATGACGGGCTGTTACGCCGCATCCAGGCCTATTTGCTGGAGCATTACCAGATTGGCCATGCGACGATCCAGATGGAGTACCAGCATTGTGATACCCCTGACTGCGGCATTGCGAGTGACCACTCACACTCCAGTCATCTGGGGCATCATCATTAACATCCAGGGGCGCTGGTTGCGCCCCCTGACGTATTAAGGTGCAGAAGAAAACGGCTGGGAGTGATTCTTCGCGGCACTGCGTATCCATAGCCAGGAGCCATTGAGCGCAATCAGCGTCAAAATGACGTATTCCAGCGCCATGGCGTACACGCCCTGGTAAGCAAAGATCGCCACGCTGATCACATCAATCACTACCCACAGTAGCCAGTTTTCGACGTATTTGCGCGTCATCAGGATCATGGCGACGATGGACAACACCATCATGGCTGAATCCCAGAACGGGAAAGCGTCCGGTTGCAGTTCTGGCATCTGTACGTTAAGACCCAGCCCCTGCATCACCGCCACCGCAATTTGCGTCAGATAGGCAAATACCCGGTCGATATTAAACGTCATCAACGCAATACCAACTACGCACACCGCCCCCCATGCCAATGCTTTAGGCAGCGGCAACCAACGGATCTGCAATTCGGCCTGATTATCCTGCGTCTGGCGGCTCCAGGCGTACCAGCCGTAAATATTGGCCACGAAGAAAAACAGCTGCAACAACAGGCTGGCGTACAGCTGGATCTGAAAGAAGATCACCGCAAACAGCGTGACGTTGATCAGGCCAAACAGATAGTTGATGATTTTCTCTTTGCTGGCATACCAGATACAGAGTAAACCAAACAGCGTGCCGATAGCCTCAATCCACGACAGGTCATAACCCCCTGCGCCAATCGGAATATGGACCAGAATGTTGCCGGTGCTGAAAAAGCTCATGTCTATTCCTTAAAAAACGTAAGCCTGGATTCAGGCGTTGCCTTTAACCTGCATTTTCAACTGCGCTGCAAAGTCCAGCATGCGGTTGAGCGGGATCAGCGCCTGGTCACGCAGTGCGCCATCAACAAAAATCTCATGCTGTGAGCCCCCTTGTTCCAGCCCTTCGGCAATAGCCTTCAGGCCGTTCATCGCCATCCACGGGCAGTGGGCACAGCTACGACAGGTGGCCCCCTCACCGGCAGTAGGAGCTTCAAACAGTTCTTTATCCGGACAAGCTTGCTGCATCTTGTAGAAAATACCGCGATCGGTGGCCACGATCAGTTGCCGGTTGGGCAAGGTTACCGCCGCCTGGATCAGTTGGCTGGTCGAACCGACGGCATCAGCCAGATCGACGATCGCCTGCGGTGACTCTGGATGCACCAGAATCGCAGCCTCCGGGTATAAGGCTTTCATACGTATCAGCGCCTGGGTTTTAAACTCGTCATGGACGATACAGGCCCCCTGCCAGCACAGCACGTCCGCCCCAGTCTGCTTCTGCACATAATTGCCCAGATGGCGATCCGGCGCCCAGATGATTTTCTCCCCCAGGCTATCGAGATGTTCAATCAGCTCAACGGCAATGCTGGAAGTAACCACCCAATCGGCACGCGCTTTGACGGCTGCTGAGGTATTGGCGTACACCACCACGGTCCGATCTGGATGGCTATCGCAGAACGCGGCGAACTCTGCCTCAGGACAACCGAGGTCCAGCGAGCACTCGGCATGCAGCGTTGGCATCAGCACCTGTTTTTCCGGGCTGAGGATTTTGGCCGTCTCCCCCATAAAACGCACGCCAGCAACCAGCAAAGTAGACGCAGGATGTTGGCTGCCGAAACGCGCCATCTCCAGTGAATCAGCGACGCAACCGCCGGTCTCTTCGGCCAGCACCTGGATCTCCGGATCGGTGTAGTAATGGGCTACCAGGACCGCATCACGCTGCTTGAGCAAGGTTTTGATCTTCTGCCGATAAAAAGCCTTCTCTGCGACGTCTAACGGCACCGGTTTCGGCGGGAATGGATATATCGCCGCATTGACATCAAACATTTCACTCATCGCTGTTATCTCTATGCTAGGCTGTGGGTCTGCTTTTTAGGCTGCTTGCCGCTTGCTCAACCACCTCGTTTTATATACTAAACAAAATACCTAATTTCTAGCCAAAAGTCGCTGAACATTTCTTGTCATGGGCAGATTTGTTTAATGGGCTGAAATTTTGCTTGAAATGAGAAGCTTTGAGCTCAAAAGATAACGGCTGGGAGCAGTGATTTGTGGGAGAGTAGGTCTGGCAGGATAACCGGCCGCCGCCGTTGTCTCGCAAGCGAGACTCGAACCTGAGCGCAGGATCTCACCCGCACGACTGGTGCGATATGACGTGCTGGAGTTTGGAGTTAGTGCTTTGGAATTTTTAAGATGGTGGGTCTGGCAGGATGACCGGCCGCCGCCGTTGTCTCGCAAGCGAGACTCGAACCTGAACGCAGGATCTCACCCGCACGACTGGTGCGATATGCGATTTTATTGCTGGGATTTTATTATTGAGAATTCTTGAAGATGGTGGGTCGTGCAGGATTCGAACCTGCGACCAATTGATTAAAAGTCAACTGCTCTACCAACTGAGCTAACGACCCACTGATGTGGTTTACTGCTAAATCTTAAAATGGTGGGTCGTGCAGGATTCGAACCTGCGACCAATTGATTAAAAGTCAACTGCTCTACCAACTGAGCTAACGACCCACTGACGTGGTTTACTTCTGAACTATGAATACAGAATGGAGGACTGTATTGTCGAAATAGATGATTTACGTGGAACTAATTCCACTAAACATCCTTCACGATTCCAGTTTTACCAACCCATTAAGAATTGGTGGGTCGTGCAGGATTCGAACCTGCGACCAATTGATTAAAAGTCAACTGCTCTACCAACTGAGCTAACGACCCACTGTAGTGGTGGGTGATGACGGGCTCGAACCGCCGACCCCCTCCGTGTAAAGGAGATGCTCTACCAACTGAGCTAATCACCCACTGTCGTGGTTACTACTTTAGAAATTGGTGGGTCGTGCAGGATTCGAACCTGCGACCAATTGATTAAAAGTCAACTGCTCTACCAACTGAGCTAACGACCCAATTTCCTAGCTGCTTTAACATCTTGCAAGTTGTCTTGGCAACGGCGGCATATATTACTAATTTATCTCAGCAGCGCAACCTAAATTTTGGCGCAATAGGTTCAACTGCTTGTTCTTCACGCGAATGAGCCCAGAATTCGGTCAAATCGACTAACTTCTGGGCTCGGTTTTTACTTACAAACTCGCTTCGCGTTTCTTGGCCTGCTTGGCCGCATCGCTGGTCGGGTACGATTTGATCACCTGCTGGTAAACGGCTTTGGCTTTATCAGCCTGCCCTTTTTCCTGCATGATCACCCCAACTTTATACATCGCGTCCGGCGCCTTGGGTGATTTTGGGTAACTCTTAACCACCACTGCATAATAGTATGCCGCGTCTTCCTTCTTACCCTTGTTGTAGTACAACTGGCCCAGCCAATAGTTGGCATTAGGCAGGTAAGTGGATTTCGGATACTGCTTTATGAAAGCCTGAAAAGCGGAGATCGCCTGGTCATACTGCTTTTTTTCCAGCGCCAGTGAAACAGCGGCGTTGTAGTCGCTGTTTTCATCGCCCGTACTAGCCGCAGCGGCTGTCGCACCCGCAGGGGCGCTGCCAGCACCGTCAGAGGACGCCGCGGCGGCTGTACCACCTGCGGCCCCCGCTGCTGCACCAGCGGAATTCTGTGCGCCACCCTGGCTAAGGCTATCCATCTGTTGATAGATCTGTTTCTGGCGTTCAACCACCTGATTCAACTGATACTGACTTTCCTGGATCTGCCCACGGAGCGTATCGATATCGCGTTGGTTGTCAGAGAGTTGTTGCTGGAGTTGGTTTAAAAGCTGGCCCTGAGCATTACTGATACGCTCAAGTGATGTGACACGGTCTTCGACCGAGCCGGACCCGACATTACTGATTGGCGCTTGGGCAGTAGCGGCCCATGGGACCGCTACGCCAACCAGTAACGCCAGACTCAACAGGTGACGTCTGAAGTTACTGTTCATGCGATTCTCTTAGTAAACCAGAACGGCACGACGGTTTTTAGCATAGGCTGCTTCGTCGTGGCCCAGTACTGCTGGTTTTTCTTTACCGTAAGAAACGATAGAGATTTGGTCAGCAGAAACGCCTTTGCCTTGCAGGTACATTTTAACTGCGTTAGCACGACGCTCACCCAGAGCGATGTTGTATTCTGGCGTGCCGCGCTCATCCGCGTGACCTTCAACAGTCACTTTGTAGGATGGGTTGTTACGCAGGAAAGCAGCATGCGCATCCAGCATCTGAGCGAACTCAGAGCTGACGTCATATTTGTCCAGGCCGAAGTAAACAATGTTGTTACGTTGCAGTTCTTGCATCTGCAGACGTGCTTGTTCTTCAGAAGACAGGTTGCTGCTGCCGTTTTCTGTACCAGTGCCAGCGCCCATACCGGATTGATCGTTATTAGCGCTTTTGTTAGAACTACAAGCTGCTACAGCCAGAACTGGCAGTGCCAGCAGAAGCCCTTTCAGCACTTTGTTCAGTTGCATTTCTTTGATCCTTTTATAGTTTTTGCCATACATATTTTAAACATGCATCACAGATACGGCGACCAGGCAGGGAATTTGACCTGTCCATCGGTTGCCGGAAGACGCGCTTTGAAGCGCCCATCAGTCGATACCAACTGCAGCACGGAGCCCATACCTTGCGTGGAGCTATAGATCACCATGGTGCCGTTTGGTGCGATACTAGGCGTTTCATCCAGGAACGTGTCCGTTAACATTTGAACGGCTCCCGATCCAAGATCTTGTTTGGCGATATGCTGAACTCCATTGTTGGAGCTCACCATCACCAGGAATTTACCGTCGAAGCTGACATCAGAGTCCTGATTCTGGGCACCTTCCCAGGTCAGACGCTGTGGTGCGCCGCCGTTAGCGCCAACCTTATAAATCTGTGGGCGACCGCCCTGGTCAGAGGTATAAGCCAGAGATTGACCATCTGGGAACCAGCTCGGTTCAGTGTTGTTGCTACGGCCATCGGTGATCTGGCTGATTTGGCCAGAACCCAGGTTCATCACATACAGATTCAGACTGCCACTTTTGGACAGAGCGAATGCCAGGCGGCTACCGTCTGGAGAGAAGGCAGGTGCACCGTTGTGACGAGGGAACGAAGCTACCTGACGGATTGCGCCATCAGACAGGTTCTGGATCACCAGCGCTGATTTACCGCTCTCAAAGGTCACGTAGGCCAGTTTGCTGCCATCCGGCGACCAGGCCGGTGACATCAGTGGCTCTGGTGAACGATGCACTGGAACCTGGTTATAGCCGTCGTAATCCGATACGCGCAGTTCGTACGGGAATTTCCCGCCGTTGGTCTGCACCACGTAAGCGATGCGGGTACGGAATGCGCCCTTGATACCGGTCAGCTTCTCAAACACGCCATCGCTGGCGGTATGAGCCGCATAACGCAGCCACTGTTTGGTCACTTTAAACTGGTTTTGTGCCAATACGGTGCCAGGCGAACCTGAAGTATCGACCAGCTGGTAGGAAACCAGATAGCTGCCGTCGGCACCAGGCTGAACCTGGCCAACCACTACGGCGTCGATGCCCAGCGCAGTCCAGGCCGCCGGCGTCACTTCAGACGCGGTGGTAGGTTGCTGCGGCATACGTGCCACATCAATCGGGTTGAATTTGCCACTGTTACGGAGATCTGCACCAACGATTTGGCCAACATCTTCCGGAGGCGTGCCTGGACCCGCCCATTTAAATGGCACCACGCCAATCGGGCGAGCAGAGTCGACCCCTTGGGTGATTTCAATGCGAACTTCCGCGTGCAGCACGGATGCCCACAGAACAATAAGACCTAACGCTACTCGAAATGCCTGCTTCATCTCATCTCCCTTATCCAGGCGGTATGCCTGCGATAATTTAGCAGAATTTTAACAAACCAACGCCAACAACACTACATATTCCCTGTTGGTTACCTTGGTACATCCATGCGTGTTACTCGCTTAAGACAAACATTATCTAGGGCTTAAATACTAGGGTAGCATTCTTAAAGTGCTCATAAACTGCCTGGCTCGGTGGTTTTGGTATATGAGCCAATTTAGCTGCCGCAACAGCAGCCTGGCATAAAGCAGGATCGCCACCAACAGCCTTGATATCAATTAACAACCCATCCGGAGCCAATTTAATACTTAAATCGCAGGTTTTACCTACAAACGAGCTCGGATCGTAGAATTTGTTTTCAATCGCCGCCTTAATCTGACCTTCGTAACCCGCAATATCAGCACCGCTTGCCCCCGCAGTTTTGGCATTCCCCTGCCCTGCAGGTTTACCATCACCTTTCGCCTTGGCAGCCCCGCCACCTTTCGGCGCATTTTTACCATCGGCCAAGCTACCAAACACATCTTCAGCAAGGGCAGACTGTTTAGCGGCTTCAGCGGCCTTCTTCTTGGCATCTGCGGCTTTCTTAGCGGCAGCAGCCTTCTCGGCAGCGGCGGCTTTTTTCGCTTCTTCTGCGGCCGCTTTCTTCTCGGCGTCAGCAGCGGCTTTCTTCTCTGCGGCTTCAGCAGCCTTCTGTTCTGCGGCAGCGGCGGCTTCTTTCTTCGCCTCTTCCGCCTGCTTTTTAGCAGCGGCGGCAGCGGCGGCTTCTTTCTTGGCTTCCGCTTCGGCTTTCTTCTGTGCGTCTGCTTGCGCCTTGGCTATTTTATCCGCCTCGGCTTTGGCTTTCGCCGCAGCTTGCTCGGCTGCCTTCTGTTGTTCTTTGGCCTTCGCCGCAGCGGCTTCTGCTGCTTTCTGCTGCTCAGCGGCCTGTTGTTGCTGCTCGGCAGCTTTCTTCTGCTGTTCGGCCTGTGCCTTGGCGTCCTGCGCGGCTTTTTCCTGCGCGGCCAAACGCTCTTGTTCCAATTCTTTCAGGCGCTGCTGTTCCGCCGCCTGCTTCTGCTGCAGCTCTTCAGCCTGCTGCTCCGCCTTCTTCTGGCGCTGCTTTTCTGCACGCTGTGCATCGCTGCTCTGTTGCTGTTGGCGATTGTACTGCTCTACCACCGCCCCTGGATCGACCATCACGGCCCCGACCACGGAACCATCACCGCCACCGCCTGCACTACTCATTTCAGTATTTTCGTACAGCGAACCCCAAATCAACAGGGCAATCAATAGAATGTGCAGAACCACCGAAACAATCACGGAACGGTTCAGCTTATCATTTTGCTCAGTTGCCTTTACCAAAATAGAATCCCAAAAACTGCTGCTTAAACGGGGTTCCTGCACCACAGGGCAGGAACCGGGTTGCCACTGACCTTACGGTTAGATTGGCTGGGTCATCAACCCTACGGAAGCGACACCCGCCTGATGCAGAATATTCAATGCCTTGATAATCTCATCGTACGGTACTTCCTTGGCCCCACCGATCAAAAACACCGTCTTCGGATTAGCTGCCAGACGCGACTTGGCTTCGGCCGCCACCTGCTCAGGCGGCAACAGCTCCATACGGTTGTGATCCACCACCAGGGTGTACTGACCTACGCCGGAAACTTCAAGGATCACCGGTGGATTATCGTCGCTGGACACCGTCTTGGAATCGGTGGCATCAGGCAAATCAACTTCAACGCTTTGGGTGATGATTGGCGCAGTTGCCATAAAGATCAGCAACAGCACCAACAAGACGTCCAGCAGCGGAACAATGTTGATTTCCGACTTCAGCTCACGCTTGTTACGACCACGAACTCTCGCCATGCTACCCTCCTACTTCTTATTTGCTGTCGCTGGAGAAGGCCTGACGATGCAGAATAGCGGTGAACTCTTCCATAAAGTTGTCGTAATTCTGCTCAAGCTTGTTAACGCGCTGATTTAGGCGGTTATAGGCCATAACGGCAGGGATCGCGGCAAACAGACCGATGGCCGTAGCGATCAACGCTTCGGCGATACCCGGTGCTACCATCTGCAAGGTGGCTTGTTTTACCGCACCCAAGGCGATAAAGGCGTGCATGATCCCCCACACGGTACCAAACAGGCCGATATACGGGCTGATGGAACCCACGGTGCCGAGGAAAGGAATATGGTTTTCCAGCGTTTCCAGCTCACGATTCATCGAAATACGCATCGCACGCGTTGCGCCTTCGATCACCGACTCCGGCGCATGGCTGTTAGCGCGGTGCAAACGGGCAAACTCTTTGAAACCGGAATGGAAAATCTGCTCTGAGCCAGTCAGGCTATCGCGACGCGCCTGGCTTTCCTGATACAGACGAGAAAGCTCGATACCAGACCAGAATTTGTCTTCGAAGGCTTCGGCGTCGCGAGTGGCCGCATTGAGGATGCGGGTACGCTGGATGATAATCGCCCAAGAGGCCACTGAAAAGCATATCAAAATCAGCATGATAAACTTGACCAGCAGGCTCGCCTTCAAGAATAGATCTAGGATGTTCATGTCAGTCACTGCTTAAACTCCGCGACAATAGACTTAGGAAGCGCTATCGGCTTCATTTGGTGTGGATCAATGCATGCAATCAATACATCGGCCTGACTCAAGAGAGTACCGTCAGAATTAACAATGCGTTGAGCAAACGTAAGAGAAGCCCCGCGTATTGAAGTGATTTTGCTCTGCACTTCCAGCAGATCGTCAAGACGAGCTGGTGACAGATAATCCACCGTCATACGCCGGACAGCGAAAGCGACATGTTCTTCACTGAGCAGGTGCTGTTGATGAAAGTTATGTTGACGCAGCATCTCGGTGCGCGCTCTTTCATAAAAAGCGACGTAACGGGCATGGTAGACCACACCACCGGCATCGGTGTCTTCAAAGTAAACACGAACCGGCCATCGAAACAACTTATTACTCACGAGACTTCCAAACCAAGGCAATTGAACGATTGCTACTATACGCAAGACGGATCGGGTTGGGAATGGGTTACTGAATGGGAATGAAAATAATTATGGGCCTGAACGGCCCATAACCGGGGGGATGCGTAATAGATTATAAAGAAACGTAAAGTAATCCTGCGGCCAGGATCACAATTGCAGGTAATGGCGCGAAAAATGCACGCCAAAACGTGCTCTGTGATCGGAAGCCGACACCGTGAACGATGCCTGCACATACTGCCCAGATCAGCAAGATGCCCTGCCAGATCTCTAACGAGCTGGTACGTGCTGCAAAGCGGCTAGGATCCCAAAAGATACATCCCGCCAAAATCACCGCCAGCACCAATGAAAGGGCCCGAACCGGGCCCTTGTCGGTGATAGCGTACAGCTTATCCACCAGTGACGAACTCATCACTTACCGTCTTGCTGCGCTTTTGAATCTTCACTGTGCTCAAGCGCCAGCGCCGTGATGATACCGAAGGCACAGGCAAGAAGCGTTCCGAGGATCCAGGCAAAATACCACATGGTTTAGCTCCTTTTGCTTAGTACAGCGAATGCTTATTTTTTTCGATGAAGTTCTTATCCAGGCGCCCAAACATTTTGTAGTACGCCCAAGCGGTGTACGCCAGAACGATTGGCACGAAGATAATGGCAACAACGGTCATCACCTGCAGTGTGAACAGGCTGGAAGTCGCATCCCACATGGTCAGGCTGACGTTAGGCACGGTGCTTGATGGCATAACGAACGGGAACATGGTTACCCCAGCCGTCAGGATCACACAGGCAATCGTCAGTGATGAACTCAGGAACGCCATCGCAGCTTTGTCCAAACGGGCAAACAGGATAGTGAACAGTGGCAGAACCACGCCCAACGCCGGCAGTGCCCACAGGGATGGATACTTGTTGAAGTTGATCAACCAGGCACCCGCCTGATGAGCGACTTCTTTACGCAGTGGGTTGGATTCCGCTGCCGTATCCAGTGCTGAGGTGATCACGAAACCGTCGATACCTTTCACCAGCCAGATACCCGCCAACAGGAAGCATACGCCCATCACCAGCGCAGAAATCTGCGCCGCAGCGCGTGAGCGCAGGTGAATCTCGGCAGTGGTACGCATCTGCAGGTAGGTTGCCCCCTGGGTCACCAGCATGGTCAGGCTGACAATACCGGCCAGCAAACCAAACGGGTTCAACAGTTGGAAGAAGTTGCCGGTATAGAACAGACGCAGATATTCATCGATATGGAACGGTACGCCCTGTAACAGGTTACCGAACGCCACGCCGAACACCACCGCAGGCACGAAGCTACCGACAAAGATGCCCCAGTCCCACATGTTACGCCAGGTGCTGTTTTCCAGCTTCGAGCGGTAGTCAAAACCGACCGGGCGGAAGAACAAGGCAGCCAGCACCAGGATCATGGCCACATAGAAACCAGAGAACGCGGCAGCATAGACCATTGGCCAGGCGGCGAACAATGCGCCACCGGCGGTGATCAGCCACACCTGGTTACCGTCCCAGTGCGGGGCAATGGCGTTGATCATGACCCGGCGCTCGGTATCGGTTTTACCGATAATGCGCATCAGTATACCAACACCCATATCGAAACCATCGGTGACGGCGAAACCGATCAGCAGGATGCCAACCAGGAGCCACCAGATAAATCGCAGTACTTCGTAATCAAACATATCTTGGACTCCTGTTTAGCGCGCTTCCTGCACGGCGGCAGTCGGTTGTTCAAAGTGGTAGCGGCCAGTTTTCAGGCTGCTTGGACCCAGACGTGCAAACTTGAACATCAGGTACATTTCAGCCACCAGGAACAGGGTGTACAAGCCGCATATCAGCCCCATCGAGAACAGAATGTCGCCTGCGGTCAGCGAAGAGGTGGCGACTGCGGTTGGCAGCACCTCACCTATCGCCCACGGCTGACGGCCATACTCCGCCACGAACCAGCCCGCTTCAACGGCAATCCATGGTAATGGCAGGCCGAACAACGCAGCGCGAAGCAGCCATTTCTTCTGACCGATACGACCACGTACCACGCTCAAGAATGACAGGCCGATAATAAACAGCATCAGCACACCACAGGCCACCATGATACGGAAGGCGAAGTACAGTGGAGCAACGCGTGGTATAGAGTCTTTGGTTGCCTGCTGGATCTGCGCTTCCGTCGCGTCGGTGACGTTTTCGGTATAGCGCTTGAGCAGCATGCCGTAACCCAGATCCTGTTTGGTATCGTTGAATGCGGTGCGCACTGCTGGATCGGTGTTACCGCCACGCAGTTCTTCCAGCAGTTGGTAAGCTTTCATACCGTTACGGATACGCACCTGGTGCTGTGCCATCAGTTCGCGCAGGCCGATAACCGGGGTGTCGATAGAACGGGTAGCAATCAGGCCGAGCGCCCAAGGAATTTGAATCGCGAAGGAGTTCTCCATTTTCTCCTGGTTCGGGATGCCGAACAGGGTAAATGCGGCCGGAGCCGGTTGAGTTTCCCATTCGGCTTCAATGGCAGCCAGTTTGGTTTTCTGCACGTCCCCCATTTCGTACCCGGATTCATCACCCAGTACGATAACAGAAAGGATCGCAGCCATACCGAAGCTGGCAGCAATGGCGAATGAACGCTTGGCAAAAGCAACATCACGCCCTTTCAGCAGATAGTAGGAGCTGATACCCAGCACGAACATCGCACCGGTGGTGTAGCCTGAGGCCACGGTGTGAACAAACTTCACCTGAGCGACCGGGTTCAAAACCAGCTCGGAGAAGCTGAGCATCTCCATACGCATGGTTTCAAAGTTGAAGTCGGAGGCGATTGGGTTTTGCATCCAGCCGTTGGCGACCAGGATCCACAACGCAGACAGGTTTGAGCCGAGGGCAACAAACCAGGTGACCGTCATGTGCTGGATCTTGCTCAGGCGATCCCACCCGAAGAAGAACAGACCGACCAGCGTCGATTCCAGGAAGAACGCCATCAGACCTTCGATAGCCAGCGGGGCCCCGAAGATGTCACCGACGTAATGAGAGAAGTATGACCAGTTGGTCCCGAACTGGAACTCCATGGTCAACCCGGTGGCCACACCCAGAGCAAAGTTGATTGCAAATAACTTGCCCCAGAATTTGGTCATATCTTTATAAATTTGTTTGCCGGACAGCACATATACCGTTTCCATAATTGCCAGCAAAAACGCCATACCCAGCGTTAATGGGACAAATAGGAAGTGGTACATCGCCGTTAAAGCAAACTGTAAGCGCGACAGTTCGACAATATCAAACATCTTGACTCCTTGCTCCTCGCAGGAAGACTCCGACTTGCGGTTATCGGTATTACTCCCGAAAGAGTAGCCGGTAACGCCCCGCAGTGAATGCCCTTAAACACAACAAAATTTGATCCAGCCTCTCCGCTTTCAACCGCACGTTCAGAGCCAGACCACGAGGGACGGGAGCAAAACGCACCAATGAAAACCGACAGCGGGTAACAAATGCAACAAGATCAACCATCCGTAATTACACAGTGGCATGATACTCGCCAAAGCCCATACAATAAATAGGTATTTGCGTGACACAGGTTGGACTTTTGGCTACAGGTCAAAAATCAGCCTAAATAGGTAGCCAGGCCAATATTGATCTAAAACAATTTAAGCCTATCTGCATATTATTGCTAGGCTCATTACGCAATTTGCTGTAATTTCCCAGCGCCCATGTTAAGCAATGGTTTAATTGTTTTTTATTGATATCTTTGTGTTAAATAAATGTAATTTAAAATACCCCCAATTGTATTACTTCAGCATTACCATTCGATAGATATTAACTTTTTATTTCCAATGACGATTGCAGTGAGTTAACTCACAAATCTGCTTTTTGCTAAGTAATCATAGACCATGTTGCGAGGTTGATCCCAGAACCTGCAAGCACTGAGTGGTCGGCTCGCACCTCCAGCAACAATGCCTTGCAAAACGCCCTTCTCTCTCAGTGACATACAAAAAAGGCCGCCCAAAGGCGGCCAAACATGTCGAGATATTATTATTTGCTATACGGTACTAACGATTCAGGATCGCCTTCACTGCATCACCGATATCAGCCAGGCTGCGTACGGTTTTCACCCCTGCCGCTTCCAGAGCCGCGAACTTCTCATCCGCAGTCCCTTTGCCGCCGGCAATGATGGCGCCAGCATGGCCCATACGCTTGCCTTTCGGTGCAGTAACACCGGCGATATAGCCGACTACCGGCTTGGTGACGTGCTCTTTGATATAGGCTGCCGCTTCTTCTTCCGCGCTGCCGCCAATCTCACCGATCATCACGATAGCTTCGGTCTGCGGATCTTCCTGGAACAACTTCAGAATATCGATAAAGTTGGAACCCGGGATCGGGTCACCGCCGATACCTACGCAGGTAGACTGCCCCAGACCGGCGTCAGTGGTTTGTTTTACCGCTTCATAGGTCAGAGTACCTGAACGGGAAACGATGCCCACCTTGCCTGGCAGGTGAATATGGCCAGGCATGATACCGATCTTGCATTCGCCCGGGGTGATCACACCTGGGCAGTTCGGGCCGATCATGCGCACACCGGCTTCATCCAGCTTCACTTTCACGGTCAGCATATCCAGAGTTGGGATGCCTTCGGTGATGGTGATGATCAGTTTGATGCCTGCATCGATGGCTTCCAGAATGGAGTCTTTGCAGAATGGCGCTGGCACGTAGATAACAGACGCGGTAGCACCGGTCGCTTCAACAGCTTCACGCACGGTGTTGAACACTGGCAGACCCAGGTGCTCAGTACCGCCTTTGCCCGGAGTCACGCCCCCCACCATTTTGGTGCCGTAAGCGATAGCTTGTTCGGAGTGGAAGGTACCCTGGCTACCGGTGAAACCCTGGCAGATTACTTTGGTGTTTTTATCGATTAAAATGGACATTATTTACCCTCCACTGCCGCAACAACTTGCTGAGCCGCATCAGTCAGGCTGGTCGCAGCAATGATATTCAAACCGCTGTCCGCCAGTTTCTTGGCGCCCAGTTCGGCGTTGTTCCCTTCCAGGCGCACGACCACCGGGACGTTAACGCCCACTTCGGCTACCGCGCCAATGATACCGTCAGCGATCAGATCGCAACGCACGATGCCACCGAAGATGTTCACCAACACCGCTTTCACCTTGTCGTCAGACAGGATGATTTTGAAGGCTTCGGTCACGCGCTCTTTGGTTGCGCCACCGCCTACATCCAGGAAGTTGGCTGGTTCGCCACCGTGCAGTTTCACGATGTCCATGGTACCCATCGCCAGACCGGCACCGTTCACCATGCAACCGATGTTACCGTCGAGGGCAACATAGTTCAGCTCCCACTGGGCCGCACGGGATTCACGCTCGTCTTCCTGAGAAGGGTCACGCATTTCACGCAGTTCAGGCTGACGGAACAGGGCATTGCCATCGGCACCCAGCTTACCGTCAAGGCAGATCAGATCGCCCTGCTTGGTCACTACCAGCGGGTTGATCTCAACCATCGCCAGATCGCGCTCCAGGAACAACGTTGCCAGGCCCATAAAGATTTTGGCAAACTGGCCGACTTGCTTACCGGTCAGGCCCAGTTTGAACGCCAGCTCACGCCCCTGGTAAGGCTGTGGGCCTGCCAGTGGGTCGATGGTCATTTTGTGGATCAGTTCCGGGGTCTCTTCCGCAACTTTCTCAATTTCAACGCCGCCTTCAGTAGAAGCCATAAACACTACGCGACGGCTGGCACGGTCAACTACCGCCCCCAGATACAGCTCTTTGTCGATATCGGTGGCCGCTTCTACCAGGATCTGGTGAACCGGCTGGCCCAGCGCATCGGTCTGGTAAGTCACCAGGCGTTTACCCAGCCAGGCTTCGGCAAAAGCACGGATATCTTCTTTGCTGTTAACGACTTTAACGCCACCAGCTTTACCACGGCCGCCAGCATGAACCTGACATTTTACCACCCACGGGCCGGAGCCGATTTTAGATGCGGCTTCTTCTGCTTCACGCGGAGTGGTACAGGCGTAACCGGTTGGTGCTGGCATGCCATACCGAGCAAACAGCTGTTTTGCCTGATATTCGTGTAAATTCATGATGTTCTATCCATTCAGGTCAGAAAGTTTTAGCCGGGTCACTTTCGCGGTATTCCGCATGACTTATCGGCCACATAGCACAGGGTGTGGGCGCGGCAAAAACCACGCCCTTGCAGGGATTAAACGTCCAGCAGCAGACGAGCCGGATCTTCCAGCATGTCTTTCACCGTTACCAGATAACTCACCGACTCTTTGCCATCGATCAGACGATGATCGTAAGACAGAGCCAGATACATCATCGGCTGGATCACGACCTGACCATTGACCGCCATCGGGCGATCCTTGATGGCGTGCATACCCAGGATGGCGCTCTGCGGTGGGTTGATGATCGGGGTGGACATCAATGAACCGAAGACGCCGCCGTTGGTAATGGTGAAGTTACCGCCGGTCAGTTCTTCCACGGTCAATTTGCCGTCACGGCCTTTGATCGCCAGCTCTTTGATTTTCTTCTCGATGTCCGCCATGCTCATGGAGTCAACGTCACGCAGTACCGGGGTTACCAGGCCGCGCGGGGTCGAAACCGCAATGCTGATATCGAAGTAGTTGTGGTAAACCACGTCGCTGCCGTCGATAGAGGCGTTCACTTCCGGGAAGCGTTTAAGCGCTTCGACTACCGCTTTGATGTAGAAGGACATAAAGCCCAGACGTACGCCGTGGCGTTTTTCGAAGGCTTCACCGTACTGCTTGCGCAGATCCATGATCGGCTGCATGTTGATTTCGTTGAAGGTGGTCAGCATCGCGGTGCTGTTCTTCGCTTCCAACAGGCGCTCGGCCACGCGTTTGCGCAGGCGGGTCATAGGGACACGTTTTTCGCTACGACCGCCCAAGGCTGGCTGAGGTGCCGCCGCTGGGGCTGCTGCAGCCGGTGCCGCTTTCTTGCTGGCAGCCAGGTGCGCTTCTACGTCTTCACGCGTGATACGGCCACCCACGCCGCTGCCTTTGATGGCGGCAGCATCGAGATCGTGTTCGGCAATCAGGCGGCGGATCGCCGGGCTGAGTGCGTCGTTGTTCTCTTCTTCCAGGCTGGCGGTTGCACGCTGTGCCGGAGTTGATTCAACGCTCTGAGCTTTCGCTTCGGTCGGCTTGCCAGAGCTGTCACCCTGACGGATACGCCCGAGAAGCTGACGTGAAGTCACGGTTGCGCCTTCGTCTTCCAGGATCGCTTCCAGTACGCCGGCTTCACTGGCAGGCACTTCCAATACGACTTTGTCGGTTTCAATTTCAACCAGCACTTCGTCACGCTGAACGGTGTCACCCGGTTTTTTATGCCAGGTGGCGACGGTCGCATCGGCAACGGATTCAGGGAGGTCAGGAACCAGAATATCTACGCTACTCATTAGCTTTCCTTTAAATTTTTTCTTCAATATTCAGCGCGTCATTCACCAGAGCCTGCTGCTGCTTCTGGTGTACGGACATATAACCCACCGCCGGAGAGGCAGAGGCTGGACGTCCTGCGTAACGTAAAGAGGCCCCAAACGGGATCACTTCACGGAAATTGTGTTGGCTGCAATACCAGGCACCCTGGTTCAACGGCTCTTCCTGACACCAGACGAAATCATGCACGTGGGCATACTGTTCCAATACCGCTTGAACGGCCTGATGCGGGAACGGATACAGCTGCTCGATACGTACGATGGCCACGTCTTTCTGGTCGTTCTTGCGGCGTTGCTCCAGCAGATCGTAATAAACCTTACCAGAACACAGCACCACGCGTTTTACCGCTTTGGCATCCAGCTCGTCAATTTCGCCGATGGCCGGTTGGAAGGTGCCGTTTGCCAGCTCTTCCAGGGAAGAGACTGCCAGCGGATGACGCAGCAAGGACTTCGGTGACATCACCACCAGCGGACGGCGCATACCGCGCAACGCCTGACGGCGCAGCATATGGTAGACCTGTGCCGGAGTGGACGGGATGCACACCTGCATGTTCTGTTCTGCACACAGCTGCAGGTAACGTTCCAGACGCGCAGAGGAGTGCTCTGGGCCCTGGCCTTCGTAACCATGCGGCAGCAGCATCACCAGGCCACACATACGGCCCCATTTCTGCTCACCGGAGCTGATGAACTGGTCGATCACGACCTGAGCACCGTTGGCAAAGTCACCAAACTGCGCTTCCCAGATGGTCAGGGTGCGCGGCTCTGCGGTGGCGTAGCCATATTCGAATGCCAGAACGGCTTCTTCAGACAGCACCGAGTCCCAGACTTTGAATTCGCCCTGGCCGCTGTGGATATTCGCCAGCGGGACATAGACAGAACCATTTTTCTGGTTGTGCACCACCGCATGGCGGTGGAAGAAGGTGCCACGGCCAGCATCTTCACCGGAAATACGGATCGGGATGCCTTCATCAGCCATGGTGGCGTAAGCCAGCGTTTCCGCTGCGCCCCAGTCAAACGGCTTGTTGCCTGCGGCCATCTCGGCACGATCGCCGTAGATTTTCGCCACGCGCGACTGCATTTCGATCGCTTCCGGTACGCTGCTGATGCGGCGAGCCAGTTCCTGCAGGCGCTTCATCTCAACCTTGCTTGGGTACTCTTCGTCCCACTCATGATTCAGGTATGGCGACCAGGTAAAGGAGTGCAGGTTCATCGGACGCCACTCTTCAACCACGCAGTCACCGCGATCGAGAGCATCGCGATACAGGTTGACCATTTCCGTGGCATCTTCCAGGCTGGCAACCTTCTGTTCGGTCAGTACGTCAGCGTAGATTTTGCGTGGCGTTGGGTGTTTCTTGATCTTCTGGTACATCACCGGCTGGGTAGCACTTGGCTCATCGGCCTCGTTATGCCCATGGCGACGGTAGCAGACCAGATCGATCATCACGTCACGTTTAAAGGTGTTACGGAAATCCAACGCCAGACGAGTGACAAAGGCCACCGCTTCCGGATCATCGGCATTCACGTGGAAGATAGGAGCCTGCACCATCTTGGCAATATCGGTACAGTATTGGGTAGAACGCGCATCCAACGGGTTGGAGGTAGTGAAGCCAACCTGGTTGTTGATGACGATACGCACCGTACCGCCCACTTCATAACCGCGAGCCTGCGACATGTTCAGGGTTTCCTGAACCACGCCCTGCCCGGTGATTGCTGCGTCACCATGAATGGTGATTGGCAGCACCATGTTGCTGCGCGCTTCGTCCAGACGGTCGCGGCGGGCACGTACAGACCCCATGACAACCGGGCTGACGATTTCCAGGTGCGACGGGTTAAACGCCAGCGCCAGGTGAACCATGCCGCCTTCGGTTTCCACGTCGGAAGAGAAGCCCTGGTGATATTTCACGTCACCGGTGCCCAGGTGTTCTTTATGCTTGCCGGCAAACTCGTCGAACAGGTCGGCCGGTTTTTTACCCAGCACGTTGATCAACACGTTCAGACGGCCACGGTGGGCCATGCCCAGCACCACTTCACGCGTGCCGTTTTTGCCTGCGTGACGCACCATTTCTTTCAGCATCGGCACCAGCGCATCGCCACCTTCCAGCGAGAAGCGTTTGGCCCCAGGGAATTTGGCACCCAGGTAACGCTCCAGCCCTTCGGCCGCCGTCAATTCGCTCAGGAAACGGCGTTTCTCATCGGTGGTGAAGCTGGCACGCCCCGCTACCGATTCAATGCGCTGCTGGATCCAGCGTTTCTCTTCGGTGTTGGTGATGTGCATATACTCGGCACCGATCGAACCGCAGTAGGTCTGCTTCAGCGCCGCGTACAGATCGCTCAGCTTCATGGTTTCTTTGCCGATGGCAAAAGAACCCACGTTGAAGGTTTCCTGGAAGTCGGCTTCGGTCAGGTTGTGGTACGCCGGATCGAGATCGGGAACGCGCTCCTGCTTCCACAGGTCTAACGGGTCGAGGTTGGCGTGCTGATGCCCACGGAAGCGGAAGGCGTTGATCAGCTGCAATACCTTGACCTGCTTGGCATCGGTTTCAGGATCGTTGATGGTGGTGTTATAACGAGCAGAATCTTTCGCCAGGCGGCGGAAGTAATCTCGCGTTTGGGAGTGGAGCTGATCGGGTTTGACACCCGCAGTTGGTAGTTGCTGGAAAATCGAACGCCAACTATCTTCAACGGAACTCGGATCGGTTAAAAAGTCTTCATAGAGCTGCTCTATGTAGGACTGGTTCGCGCCCGCCAGATAGGAGGAATCCAGCCAGGCCTTCATTGCGCCGTTCTGCATTTTGATCCCTTAAGCTTTAAAGCTTCAGTTTTCGCCGTGGTTAACATAATTACCGTAATGGTACGCTTAACGGTTCACTAGACGTGCTTATACAAGTGCACGTTCTGTTTTGGACCTTGCGGCCCCATACAAGGAACCTCTAAAAACCGGCGGGACAAACCTGATTGCCTTTAACCACAATCACGGGTCAGTTTTTAGAGATACCCTCTTGGGATGTGCGCCGGTAAAGCCACCGGCGCAGCATCTCGTTCTGTTTATGCGCCGCGTTGCAGCAGCATAGACTTGATATGACCAATTGCACGGGTCGGATTCAAGCCCTTAGGACATACACTGACACAATTCATAATGCTATGGCAGCGGAAAACACTGAAAGCGTCGTTCAGATCGTCCAATCGTGCTTCAGTTTCCGTATCACGGCTGTCGATCAGGAAGCGGTACGCCGCCAACAGACCGGCCGGGCCAACAAACTTGTCAGGGTTCCACCAGAACGATGGGCAAGAGGTGGAGCAACAGGCACAGAGAATACATTCGTACAATCCATCCAGTTTTTCCCGCTGATCCGGCGTTTGCAGGTGCTCACGCGCCGGAGGATTCTTGCCATCATTAATCAAGAACGGCTTGATTTTTTCATACTGGGTATAGAACTGCCCCATATCCACCACCAGATCACGTACCACCGGTAACCCCGGTAGCGGGCGGATCACAATCTTGTTGTTGCCTTTACGCAACGACGAGACCGGGGTGATACAGGCCAGACCGTTCTTACCGTTCATATTGATGCCGTCTGAACCGCACACGCCTTCACGGCAAGAGCGGCGGAAAGATAAGGTCGGGTCCTTTTCTTTCAGCTGGATCAACGCATCCAGCAGCATCATGTCACGGCCCTCTTCCGCTTCCAGGCTGTAGTCCTGCATGTGCGGGGCGCTATCGACATCCGGATTGTAGCGATAGATAGAGAATTCAAGTTTCATCAATCGAGCTCCGCAATTAGTAAGAACGCACTTTCGGCGGGAATGCCGCGCGCAGCTTCGGTTGCATGTTCACTTCACGACGCGTCATGCTTTCCGATTGCGGCAGATACAGCGAATGGCACAGCCAGTTGGCATCGTCACGCTCCGGGAAGTCGAAGCGGCTATGCGCGCCACGGCTCTCGGTACGGAAGTTGGCCGACACGGCGGTGGAATACGCGGTCTCCATCAGGTTATCCAACTCCAGGCATTCGATGCGCTGGGTGTTGAATTCGCTGGAGGTATCATCCAGGCGTGCGTTCTTCAGACGTTCACGGATCACTTTCAGCTCTTCCAACCCTTTCGCCATCGCATCACCTTCGCGGAACACCGAGAAGTTATGCTGCATACAGGATTGCAGTGCCTTACGAATTTCCACCGGATCTTCACCAGAACGGGTGTTGTTCCAACGGTTCAGACGATCCAGTGAAGCTTCGACGTCCGATTCGCTGGCTTCGCGGCTATCGCCCTGCTCTGCCAACGACTCTTGCAGGTGCATACCGGCAGAGCGACCAAATACCACCAGATCCAGCAGCGAGTTGCCGCCCAGACGGTTGGCACCGTGTACCGATACGCAGGCAATTTCACCTACCGCGAACAGGCCCGGGATCACCACGTCTTCGCCTTTCTCGTTCACGGTCAGCGCCTGGCCGGTCACTTTGGTCGGAATACCGCCCATCATATAGTGGCAGGTTGGAATGACCGGGATCGGCTCTTTCACCGGATCGACGTGGGCGAAGGTACGGGACAGTTCCAGAATACCCGGCAGGCGGGACTCCAGCACTTCTTTACCCAGGTGGTCCAGTTTCAGCTTGGCATGTGGGCCCCAAGGACCGTCACAGCCGCGGCCTTCACGGATCTCAATCATGATCGAACGTGCCACTACGTCACGGCCCGCCAGATCTTTGGCATTTGGCGCATAACGTTCCATGAAACGTTCGCCATGTTTGTTCAGCAGGTAACCACCTTCACCGCGACAACCTTCGGTGACCAGTACACCAGCCCCGGCAATGCCGGTTGGGTGGAACTGCCACATTTCCATATCCTGCACCGGTACACCGGCACGCAGCGCCATACCGACACCGTCACCGGTATTGATGTGGGCGTTGGTGGTGGATTGGTAAATACGACCTGCCCCACCGGTAGCCAGAATGGTTGCCTTGGCCTTGAAGTACACGACTTCACCGGTTTCGATACAGATAGCGGTGGTACCGACTACCGCACCATCCTGGTTTTTCACCAGATCCAGCGCATACCACTCGGAGAAGATGGTGGTGTGGTTTTTCAGGTTCTGCTGATAAAGGGTGTGCAACAACGCGTGACCGGTACGGTCCGCCGCCGCAGCGGTACGGGCCGCCTGCTCGCCACCAAAGTTCAGTGACTGGCCGCCAAACGGGCGTTGATAAATGCGGCCATCGTCCAGACGGGAGAACGGCAGGCCCATGTGTTCCAACTCCAGAATCGCTTCCGGGCCGGTTTTACACATATATTCAATGGCGTCCTGGTCACCGATATAGTCGGAACCCTTCACCGTGTCGTACATATGCCATTCCCAGTTGTCTTCGTGGTTATTGCCCAAGGCTACGGTAATGCCACCTTGTGCAGACACGGTATGGGAACGGGTCGGGAATACTTTGGAAAGCAGGGCACAGGTTGAGCCCGCCTGGGAAATCTGCAGCGCCGCGCGCATACCTGCGCCACCAGCACCGATAACAACTGCATCAAACTCTCTGATTGGCAGTTTCATTTATGCACCCCACACGACGATTGTTCCGTACAGTAAATAGACCAGCAACGTGACGACAATCGCCAGTTGCAGCACCAGGCGTAACGCCAGTGGCTTGATATAGTCCGTCAGCACCTGCCACATTCCCACCCAGGCGTGAACCAGGATCGACAGCAATGTCAGCAAGGTGAATACTTTCGTAATGGAGGTGGCGAAGAAGCCGCGCCAGATTTCATAGGTGATGTCCGGAGCCGTAACGACGAAGCCCAGGATATAGAGCACATACAGGGTGATGACGATGGCGGAAGCACGCAGTAACAACCAGTCGTGTACGCCGTTACGTCCTAATGCAGAAACGTTGCTTACCATACGAGGACTCCAGCCAGAATTGACAGCACGACGGTCAGACCGAACGCCACCTGGGCAGAACGGGTACCTGCGGCTAAACTCTCTTCGATATAGCCAAAATCCATTAACAAGTGACGAATGCCACCGCAAATGTGATAGGCCAACGCGGTGAGGATCCCCCAGAAAATGAATTTCACGAAGAAGCTATTCATGATGGCGGCAGCGTGCAGGAAGCCCTCTTGAGAAGAGAGAGAGATACCCAGCAGCCAGAGGAGAATGCCCACGGCAACGAAAGTAATTACGCCAGAGACTCGGTGTAAGATGGACGCTATCGCAGTTACAGGAAACCGGATCGTTTGCAGATCCAGATTGACAGGTCTTTGTTTTTTCACGGTTTTGCCCACACAGCTCTTATTATTTTCCTTCCTCCGGGCCTGGGTGGGGATCAGACAGCGTCCAAGAGCTTTCACTCTTACACCTCACGCGCTCAAACATCGACATCCTAGTGCTTAAACGGCGCGTAGTGATAACGCTGGGTGCTCCTACTTCAGGGTAATCCGGAGACCTGGCGGCAGTATAGGAGGTTCACATTCTTATTACAATTCCCATACAATCCCTTTGGTCACATTTCCCCAGAACAGTGATTTAGATCACGATTATTACATTTAGCACGAAATTAATTATCTGATTTGACAAGAGATCAACATTTCCATTACAAATAGGGCAGCAATCAACCCTATGATGCACTAGCGGTCACCGGATACACTTCCCCCTAAGCACAAGTTATGCAACAGTGTAGCGATAGTGTATGTGGTTAACATTCCAAACAGATCGTAGGTAATGATTAAAAGAAAATAACGAATCCCGATGAATCGTTAACGGCTGCTAACCCGTCTTGTTCGCCTGGTGCAAACTCTGTCCCCTACCGGCGCAAATGCGCTGTCGCTCACAGAGTTAGCGTTCGCTCGACTTTATTGCGGGCAACCTGCGGAGATTTAAGGTATTTCAGTTGTTAGAGGTTTTTAAAATAAGGCGTTAAGGAGACTGTAAATGACTGATAAGAAAGCGACGCTAAGCATCAACAACGGCGAAGCTCCGATCGAACTGGGCGTGCTCACCCCTTCACTGGGCCCTGATGTTATTGACGTACGCGCCCTGGGCTCCAAAGGTTATTTCACATTTGATCCCGGCTTTACTTCTACCGCTTCCTGTGAATCCAAAATCACGTTCATCGACGGCGACAAAGGTATCCTGCTGCACCGCGGCTTCCCGATTGAGCAGTTGGCAAAAGAGTCCTCCTACCTGGAGGTGTGCTACATCCTGCTGTACGGCGAAACCCCGAGTGCTGAAGAGTTCGAAACTTTCAAAACCACGGTAACCCGTCACACCATGATCCACGACCAGATCACCCATCTGTTCCGTGGTTTCCGCCGTGACTCGCACCCAATGGCGGTGCTGTGCGGGGTAACAGGTGCCCTGGCTGCGTTCTATCACGATGCGCTGGACGTCAACAATGAACGTCACCGTGAGATCACCGCGTTCCGCCTGCTGTCCAAAATGCCTACCGTGGCAGCGATGTGTTACAAGTATTCCCTTGGCCAGCCGTTTGTTTACCCACGCAACGACCTGTCCTACGCCGGTAACTTCCTGCGCATGATGTTTGCTACACCTTGCGAAGAGTACGTGGTGAACCCAGTGCTGGAACGCGCCATGGATCGTATTCTGATCCTGCATGCCGACCATGAGCAGAACGCGTCCACCTCCACCGTGCGTACCGCCGGTTCATCCGGTGCCAACCCGTTTGCCTGTATCGCGGCCGGTATCGCTTCCCTGTGGGGGCCAGCGCACGGCGGTGCCAACGAAGCGGCACTGAAGATGCTCGAAGAGATCAAAACCGTTGAGCACATCCCTGAGTTCATCAAACGTGCCAAAGACAAGAACGACTCGTTCCGTCTGATGGGCTTTGGCCACCGCGTGTACAAAAACTACGATCCGCGCGCCACCGTGATGCGTGAAACCTGTCACGAAGTGCTGAAAGAACTGAACAAGAAAGACGACAACCTGCTGCAGGTCGCGATGGAACTGGAACACATCGCGTTGAACGACCCGTACTTCATCGAGAAGAAACTGTACCCGAACGTCGATTTCTATTCAGGTATCATCCTGAAAGCGATGGGTATTCCTTCTTCCATGTTTACGGTGATCTTCGCGATTGCCCGTACCATCGGCTGGATTGCCCACTGGAACGAAATGCACGACGAAGGCATCAAGATCGCTCGTCCACGTCAGCTGTATACCGGCTATGCCGAGCGTGAGTTCAAGTCTCAGGTTAAAAAGTAAGCTTTAGCAGGGGCGTCATATGGCCCCTCACCCTAACCCTCTCCCACAGGGAGAGGGGATCTACCGTGCCACACATCAACGCTGGTTCTTACCCCCCATTGATACTCCCTCAGATTTGACGTGCTACATAATGACACTTGCCCAATAGTAAATCGTATCGGTTACCTCCCCCTTTTATGGCGAACGACTCGGTAGGTGACAGATCGACACCAATTCAACAACCACACTGTACCAGCTCCCTCTCCCTGTGGGAGAGGGTTGGGGTGAGGGGCGTACAGCACGTTACTTCTACGAGCGTCATTGTCATCATCGCGCTTAACGTATAGCAATCCGTTACCTTTACAGCTATTATCAACGTATAGCATTTTGTTACCATAAGGTGGATACCATGCAGAAAACCGTTCGTAAACCGACTCGTGACAAACAGATTAACGTCCGGGCGACCGAAGAAGAGCGTGCAGTCATCGACTATGCTGCGAGTCTGGTCAATAAGAACCGGACCGACTTCATCATTGAGAAGGCGGTTCATGAAGCACAGAACATCATCCTGGATCAGCGGGTATTCGTGCTTGATGATGCGCGCTATCAGGCATTCATTGAACAGCTTGAAGCTCCTGTGCAAAACGTCGAAGGGCGCAAGCGCTTAATGGATGTGAAGCCTGAATGGAAATAATCATTACCGCGCCGGAACTGCTGACAGAAGAGCATATTCTCCAACCATTCGACTGCGGAAATGAGGTGTTGAGCGACTGGTTACGCCGTCGAGCCATGAGAAACCAACTCCTGAATGCCTCCCGCACTTTCGTTATTTGTCTGGAAGGCACCAAGCGTGTTGTGGGTTATTACTCCATTGCAACCGGTTCCGTCAGTCACGCCGATTTAGGCCGTAGCCTGCGCCAAAACATGCCAGATCCTGTTCCCATCGTCCTGCTGGGACGTCTGGCCGTTGATGTATGTACCCAAGGCCATCGTTTTGGCAAGTGGCTGCTTAATGATGCTGTAAGGCGTGTTGCCAATCTGGCAGACCAAGTGGGTATTAAAGCCATCATGGTGCACGCGATAGATGATCAAGCGAGAGCATTCTATGAGTACTTCGGCTTCGTCCAGTCTCCCATCGCTGCAAACACACTCTTCTACAAGATTTGAGCTCAGTTAATCGGTAAGTTCTATCACCGCTGGCAAACCGGGCACCAATAGAACGGCCGCGAAGATAGCGCCGTTTTCTCGATCATCGCGCCACAGCGCGGGCAAGGCTCACCGCTGCGATGAAACACCTTGAAGCTGAACAGCGTACCGTGATGGCGATTTTCATCTACCTGACCACGGGTCTGATATGAAATGCGTGGAATATCCAACAGCGCCTGCGCCAACTGATGCAACGCATCAGGGGGGAGATCCTGCGGCTTATGCTTGGGTGCCAGTTCTGCCTGCCACAAAATCTCGGCTCGCAGGTAATTGCCCAGGCCAGCCAGAAAAGACTGATCCAGCATCATTCCGCCTAACTGGCGCTTACAAAACGCAGGCGATAATAGCCGCTGTTCCACCTGCTCTACGGTCAGAGCCATATCCAACACGTCAGGGCCAATACGTTTTAAAAACGGGTGCTGCTCGATCTCACCGCGCGGCGCAATGGTGATATCCGAAGCGCTATACAACAAAATCGCCCACTCGGCCGTCTCCAGTCGCACGCGCAGATCGCGCTTGGTTTCTGGCGTTTCGCCCGCTCGCACCACCTTCCACACGCCGTAAAGCTGGTTGTGGCTGTACATAGTCAAACCGTTGGAGAAATCAGTTAACAAGGCTTTACCGCGCGGTTCGATGGCAGTGATACGTCCACCGACCAGCTCGGCCTGATAGTGTTTCAGTTGCGGGAAAGCAAACCAGACTTCGGTCAGTGGTTGCTCGATCATCACCGCCGCCAGCTTATCTGCCGCCCGGCGGATCTCCGGCCCTTCTGGCATGGACAACTCCTTGATTGAAAAGGGTCCGGCAAGCCGAACCCTAGGGTTAACATGGAGGTAGCATAAATGACCTCAGTGCGTGGCGCCACCCACCACTTTCAAGTCATGCTCCACCTGCAAGGCGATCGAAATCGCCATTTCCAAAGCAAACAGCACCGTCTGGGCTGCCATACTCGGCGCACCAGGATGCTGTGCCGCCTGCTCAGGCAGGTAAGGGATATGGATAAACCCGCCCTTCACCGCCTGCTGCCCGCTTAAGCGGTGCAACAGACCGTACATCACATGGTTGCAGACATAGGTCCCGGCGGTTTGTGATACCGAGGCCGGAATGCCAGCCTCACGCATCGCATTCACCACCGCCTTGATCGGCAAGGTACTGAAATAGGCCGCAGGGCCATCTGCCACAATGGCCTGATCGATCGGCTGCTGTCCCTGATTGTCGGGAATACGCGCATCATCGACGTTAATAGCGACGCGCTCCAGCGTGATGTCAGTGCGCCCGCCCGCCTGGCCGATCGCCAACACCATCGCTGGCTGAACTTCGTCAATGGCCGCGTTCAGCACCGCCAACGCCTCACCGAAGACGCAAGGTAGCTGGCGCGCGATAATGTGCGCCCCGCCAAGCTCCAGATCGTTAAGCTGCTTCACCACCTCCCAGGATGGGTTGACACGCTCGCCGCCAAACGGCTCAAAGCCGGTAATCAATACTTTCTGCATGCGTTCTCCTAGAGGAACATCAGGAAATAAAGCAGGAATACGTTAACCAGCAGCAACGTGACTCCGGTCGGTATCTGCGCCTTGATGACCGCATTCTTGTCCGGTAACTCCAGTAACGCCGCCGGTACTATATTAAAGTTAGCAGCCATTGGCGTCATCAACGTGCCGCAATAGCCGGAAAACATGCCGATAGCCGCCATCACCGCGGGGTTACCGCCGTGTTGCAGTACCAGGATCGGGATACCGATACCCGCAGTGACAATCGGGAAAGCCGCAAACGCGTTCCCCATGATCATGGTTAATACGGCCATGCCGATGGCATACACCGCTACGGCGATAAAGCGGTTATCTACCGCCAGGTATTCCTGCGTTAAATGGGAGATAGCCGTGCCAACGCCCGCAACGGTGAACAGCAGGCCAAGAGTCGCCAGGATTTGCGGCAGGATGAAGGCCCAGCCGATGGAATCCAGCAGACGACGAGCTTCCTGCACTGGCTGCGACATTTTCTCACGGGTCATCTTCACCGCAATAACCAGACCAAGCAAACAGCCGAGGGTCATGGAGAACAAGGTAATCAAGGTGGAGTGGTTACCGCTGCCAAACACCGCCTGTTGCAAGGCCGGGATGTTATTGAACAGCAGCACGCCGATCACCGTGACGACCGGGATCGCCAGCGCCGGGATAAACAGACGGTTGCCCAAGCGTTTGGCACTGGTTTCGCGCTCTTGCTGGCTGCGCTGATGATAGCTACCAAGACGCACACCGCCAAAACCGGCGATCAGAGCCATCACCACCACCAATACGCCCACGGTGATATGCAGTTGACGCTTGGCTTCAGCCCCTGAGCCAAATAGCCCATAGGTCCAATCCCCCACCAGGAAGATCAATCCGTATAAGGCCCAGAACAGGCCGGTAGAAATACGGCGTGGGTTGGCCTTATCGCGAAACGACATTGCGGCGACGATCAGTAATACCGCACCCGCCAGCCAATAGAGATATTGTTGTTGGAATATCATTGGCCTTCTCCCTTGGCCTGCAACGCAGCCTGGTTAAGTTTGCTCAGTTCAGCGTTGAGTTGTTTGTCCATGCGGTACAAACGGAACGAGTGGATCAGAAAGGCAAAGATCGCCGTTGGGATCCCCCACAGCGCAATGTGCAGCGGTTCGGTCTGAATGCCGCCGGATTCCAGCATAAAGTTATGCATAAAGATGATCGCGCCAAAGGCGACAAAAATATCTTCACCAAAGAACAGCCCGACGTTATCGGTAGCGGCAGACATTGCCCGCAGACGATAGCGCACACGTTCCGGCAGTTCCCCATAGCGGTTTTCCGTGGCCCCCTCCGCCATCGGTGCCAACAGCGGACGTACCATTTGAGGTTGGCCGCCCAGGCTGGTCAGCCCCATTGCCGCCGTTACTTCACGCACAAACAGGTAGACGATCAGTAAACGCCCGGCGGTGGCGCTTTTGATTTTGGCAATCCACGCCTGCGCACGTTCTTTCAAACCGTGGCGCTCTAACAGCCCGATAATCGGCAGCGGCAACAGCAGGATCAGCGGCAGGTTACGGGTATTGAGGAAGCCCTCGCCAAGCTTTTCCAAAATGACATCCAGCGGCATCAACGCCGCCAGCCCGGTGATAATACCGGCGGCGATCACCACCAGCACCGGGTTAAAACGTAATACAAATCCAACCACGATGGCAGCGATGCCTATCAGTGGCCAGAGGTTTACCGCTTGTTCCATATTCACTTCCCTCTTGTCGCCCTCGGTCTTGCGGGCAATGTTGTGTTTGCTGTAGTCATTATTTTTTTATGCGGCGCTGACGCCAATCTGCTGCTGAGCAAAGCTCTCTCTCAGCTTCCTGGCATAGGCCAGCGCATGTTCCCCGTCGCCGTGCAGGCAAACGGTTTCAGCCTTGACGGAGGCCCAGCCCCCCTCAACGGTTCGTACACGCTGGTGGCGAACCATTTCCAGCGTCTGTTGCAATGCCAGTTCATCACTGGCGATCAGTGCTCCTGGTTGCCCACGCGGCACCAATGTTCCATCGGCCTGATAGCCGCGATCGGCAAACACTTCCTGCCGCGTCACCAACCCCAGTTTTTCACCTGCACGGATCAGCTCACTGCCAGCCAAACCCACCAGACGCAACGAAGGGTCTACCGCCAATACCGCACGGGTAATGGCTTCCGCCAATTCCGGCTCCACCGCCGCCTGGTTGTAGAGCATGCCGTGCGGTTTCACATGGGCCATCACGCCGCCTTCAGCACGGGTAATGGCGGCCAGCGCCCCCAGCTGATACACCACTTGGGCATACACCGTTTCTACCGGTAACTGCATCCGGGTGCGGCCGAAGTTTTCCCGATCCGGGAAACTGGGATGGGCACCAATCGCCACACCGTATTGCAACGCCCAGCGTACCGATTGGCGCATGGTCTGGGCATCCCCGGCATGGAAGCCGCAGGCAATATTGGCCGAGCTGACCAACTGCAACAGCGCTTCGTCATTGGCGCAACCTTCACCGAGATCGGCATTTAAATCGACGATCATTTAACCCCCCAGGCAATCTGTTGAATAAAGTGATCCTGCTCAGCCTTGGCGCGCTGCGCCTCTGCCAGGGTGCAGGGGATAAAGTGAAGTGCATCCCCCAGACGGATCTGCGCCAAGTGGAAGAGATCCGCCTCGATTACGCAGGCAATTCGCGGGTATCCCCCGGTAGTTTGAGCATCGGCCATCAAGACGATCGGCTGGCCGTTGTGTGGGACCTGGATGACGCCGGGTATCAGGCCGTGGGAGAGCATTTCCCGTTCAGTGGTGCGCGTCAGGGCGCTGCCACCGTGCAGGCGATAACCCATGCGGTTACTCTGCGGGCTAAGCTGCCAGGCGGTACGCCAGAAATCGTCCTGCGCCTGTTGGCTGAACTCGTCATATTCCGGCCCGGTCAACACCCTGATCCGGTTGCTGAACAGCGGCTGTTTCACGCCGATGACCGTGGTCGGCAGCGCCTGCAGCTTACCCGCAGGCAACACGTCGCCCTCTTTCAACTGCCGGCCTTCCAATCCACCAAAGCCCGCTTTCAGATCGGTGCTGCGTGAGCCCAGCATCTCCGGAACATTGATGCCGCCAGACACCGCCAGATAGCTGCGCATCCCGCGTTTAGGCATCTTCAGCGTCAGTTGCTGGCCTTTTTTTACCGGATAGCGCCAGCCCGTCCATAAAGATTTGCCGTCCAACTGAGCATCGCAGCCCGCACCGGTCAGCGCAATCCACCCATTATGGGTAAATTCGGCACTGAATTGCCCCAGCGTGATCTCCAACCCAGCCGATTCGGGCGAATTGCCCACCAGCAGGTTGGCTATTTTCAGCGCGGGGATATCCAGAGCACCGCCCTGGCTGATGCCCAAACGCCGGAAACCGTTACGCCCCAGGTCCTGGACGGTGGTGTAAATACCGGCTCGCAAGATCTTCAGCATACGCCCCCCTTTTGCGGTACAAAGCGCACGTTATCGCCCGGGCGCAGCAGCGTCGGCGGCATTTCATTCGGATTAAACAGCGCCAACGGCGTGCGGCCAATCAGTTGCCAACCGCCCGGCGTGACCAGCGGATAGATCCCCGTCTGGCCGCCACCGATCCCCACAGAACCCGCAGCAACAGACAAACGAGGTTCCGCACGGCGTGGAGTGGCCAGACGCTCCGGCATCCCCCCCAGATAGGTAAAACCAGGTTGGAAGCCCAGGAAATAAACCACATACGCGGTGGACGAATGGCATTCCACCACCTGTTGCGGCGTCATACCGGTATGGCGCGCCACCTCATCCAGGTCGGGGCCATATTCGCCGCCATAGATCACCGGGATATCGACATCGCGGGACTCTGGCACCAGGCTTTCGTTGCCCTCCCATCCTTGACGCAGCAGCTCCAGCATCGCCTCGGCATCGGCCTGCGGCGTATACAGCAACAGCGTCAGGTTATTCATTCCCGGCACCACTTCCCGTACGTCAGTGTGGTGATTCAACTTTTCTGCCAATGCCCAGATGCGCTGCTGACTTTGCAGCGTCACCGGGGGTGCCAATTCAAGCACTACAGCGCGTTCCCCTAGCAGGTAATATTGTGCTCGTTGCACCCCTATCTCCTTATACTCGTCGTGTTTCAAGCCGCAGCATGACTGACCGCTCACGAACGAATGAGCGGGTCACTGGGTAGCAACTTGAAGTTCACAGGGTATTTTATTATTTGAAAAGCGTATCAGTTATGCGGGACGTAACGTCGGCTGTCAAGAGAGCAACCTTCGGGAATATAAGGGATTAGCGGCGCTAAAGGGTTCGTTTTACCGAACCCATAGGCAAATTAGGCCGGATTGGGGATATCGATAAAGGTGACGTCAAAGCCGTGATGTTGCGCTAACCACTCGCCTAACGCCTTGATCCCACCACGTTCCGTCGCGTGATGGCCGGCGGCAAAAAAGTGCACGCCCATCTCCCGCGCCGTATGAATAGTTTGCTCAGAAACTTCTCCGCTGATAAACGCATCAACGCCAAATCGCGCCGCGCTGTCGATAAATCCCTGGCCGCCACCGGTACACCAGGCCACCCGACGGATTGCCTGCGGGGCATTATCGCCACAGTGCAACACCGCTCGGCCAAGACGGCTCTCGATACGCTGTTGCAATTCACCCGCACTGAGCGGTTGCTCAAATTCGCCGTGCGGCACCAAAGGTTCGATCTCACCGATCACGCGGATGCCCAACGCCTTTGCCAACTGCGCGTTATTCCCCAGTTCCGGGTGTGCATCCAGCGGCAAGTGGTAGCCATACAGGTTGATATCGTTGCTCAGCAGAGTTTTCAGCCGGTTACGCTTCATGCCGCGCACCGCGGGTGCTTCGTTTTTCCAGAAGTAACCATGATGCACCACTATGGCATCCGCCTGATGTTCCACCGCCGCATCCAGCAACGCCTGGCAGGCCGTCACTCCCGTCACGATACGCTGCACATGTGCCCGCCCTTCCACCTGTAGGCCATTTGGCGCGTAGTCCTGGAAGGCCGCACAGTTGAGTTCGCTGTTGATCAGATGTTCCAGATCGAGGTTATGCATAGTCATCTCACTCTCATTCAAAATTGTTGCCGATCGCCCTGTTCCATCAGGATAAATTTCACCCCCAGATCGTTGCCCTGATCCAGCTGTTGCTTGATGGTAGCACGCACATCTTCCCCCTGTTTCAGGCTGGGCTTGATGTGGCTGATGATCACCGGCAGATCTTTTAACGATCCCTCTCCGCCGCTGTACTGCTGGAGGTTTTTCAGCTCCTTCAGTAGCCAGGCCGGGGTCAGATGTCCATACAGATGCTTGTCATCCACCTCGTTCGGGTAAGAGATTTCGATAATCATGCCCTTCAGCTTCTTCTGCTCAATCAGCGGCCCCAGTACGCGCCAGGCGCCATCCAGATTGCGTGACTGTTCCAGCGCATCCGGCCCGGTATCGCCAAAGTAGGCAAATGACCCTTCACGGTCGGCCACCAGCAACATCGAAGAGGGGTAGCGATCGTGGCTAAGTGGGTACATCACCCCGCTCAAACCGGTCAGGCCCAGGGTCACACGCTGCAGCGGGCGCACCGTTTGCAAGCGGTAAGTGCCTAGCCGCGAGCCATTACCGGCATCGGTAAAATTGGGCCAGGCTTTCCAGTTAAAATAATGATTGCGCAGCGTCAATACGGTATCAGCCTGTGCATAAACGGTTTTTTTACTGTCTTCCGGTGAAGCAAGGATCAACCCAGCCACGTGATCCAGATGGCCATGGCTAATGAAGTAACCGCCAATCAGCTGACGGAAAATATAGCCCTGCGGAGTTAAGGGAGCGGCCAGCTCGGGCGTGACCTGCGGAAAACTGCCCTTTTCCAGCCCTTTGGCAATCCCCGGCAGCAACGTCCCGGCATCCAGTGCCAGATACTGCGTCTGGCTATCACTGCGGATCAGATAAGAAGTCAGATTGCCGTCGCTGACGCCACCGTCGACGCCTAGCGCCACTACGTCAAAACCGGCCACGGCCAACGCGGAATAGCCGCCCAGGCACAGGGCCAGTAGTTTCTTCATCATCAGGAAGCTCCTTGCTGTAACTTTAAAGTCCCCCTCGCTTGGCCGCTTCAAAAGCCGCCAACGTCTCCAGCCGAGCCTGCTGGTGTTGGACTATCGGCGGCGGATAATTCAGAACCTGCTGCTGCTTTTCCGCCCAGCGATGGGGTTGATGGAGCTCATTGTCCGGTACATCCGCCAGTTCAGGCAACCATTTACGGATAAAAGTGCCTTTTGGATCAAAACGTTCGCCCTGAGTGGTCGGGTTAAAGATGCGGAAATAAGGTGCGGCATCGGTGCCGGTAGAGGCGGCCCACTGCCAGCCACCGTTGTTGGCGGCCAGATCGCCATCAAGCAATTGGGACATGAAATACTGTTCACCGGCGCGCCAATCGATCAGCAAATCCTTGACCAGGAAGCTGGCCACGATCATCCGCAGGCGATTATGCATCCAGCCGGTTTGATTGAGCTGACGCATGGCAGCATCGACAATCGGGTAACCGGTATTGCCCTGTTGCCAGGCCAGTAACGCCGCGTCGTTGCGTTGCCAGCATACCTTATCCGTCCAGGCGATAAAGGGACGGTGCTTGCATAACGCAGGATACGCCACCATCAGGT
The DNA here is from genome assembly GCF_019968685.1 of Serratia sp. JSRIV006. Taxonomy (NCBI): domain Bacteria; kingdom Pseudomonadati; phylum Pseudomonadota; class Gammaproteobacteria; order Enterobacterales; family Yersiniaceae; genus Serratia; species Serratia sp. JSRIV006. The sequence continues at coordinate 1,671,356 of NZ_CP074137.1, read as the reverse complement.
GACGATAAAATTCTCGCCAGATCAGCTCATTAAGCCAACTGAAAGCACCGCTTTGCGGATTTTCCAGCACATCGGGGCACTCGACGCGCAGACGGTTGACGCACTGGCGGGGAGAGATAACGCCAATAGCCAGGTAGGGTGACAGATTGCTGGTGCCGGCAATGGAGGGCAAATCGCGCTGTGTCGCATAGTCTTGCACCCGCTCGCGGCAGAAAGCGCGCAACCTGTGCAATGCAGCCTCTTCACCTGCGGGATAGCCCTCTCCCACCTCAGCCAAAGGATAATCGAATGCCACCGCTGCGGTAAAACCAACGGCTTCCCCACGCGGGCGTGGTGCTGGCAGAGAGCTCACGTCGGTCTCGGCCAACCGCTGGAGAAAGGCTTTGCGAAAAGGCGTATACACCTTGTACATCTCGCCGTTGCCGGTTTGCACGCTACCGGGAGGCAACAGCAGGCTATCATCAAAGCTGTGGAACCTCACCTGCCCGGCCAACGCCTGCTCAAGGCGGGCGTCACGTTGACGCTCATTGATTTCATACTGACGATTATAATATAGGGCCGTAACCTGCTGGCGCTGGCAGAACTCCACCAGCCAGTTAACCGAACCGGCAAAATCGTCGCCCTGATGGCAAATCAGTTCAATGCCCCGAGCCGCCAGCGCCGCTTGCACCTGCAACAGATTGGCGTGGATAAACGCCGCCTGACGTGGCGCCATATGGTGCTGGCGCCATTGCGCGGGGGTAGCGATAAATACCGCCAGCACCTTGGCTTGCGGATCGCTACAGGCGGCAGAGAGGGCTTTATTGTCGGTAATGCGTAGATCGTTACGCAACCAGACCAGATGCGTGGTCATAACACTCCTTGCAGGTTAATGGCCGTAGCGCAGGCACAACGCCTCCGGATAGGGCTCAAAATAGCGCTGTTGCGCCAGATAGCTATCAGGATATTCGGCCATGTCATGTTTTAACAGCGTAATCGGTAATCGGTGCCAGCAGCGGTTGCATCCCCTGGCGATAGTGGTCGATAAGCCTGGCCAGTTCCTGCGCTATATCTTGTCTCCCACCAACGGGTTAATGCTAGAAGTGTAGAGGATTTAGTGCGTTAGTGCGGCCTAAAACGCAAAAACCCCCGCCAAAGGGGCGAGGGTTCGTAGTAGTGCAACGGGCCAGGATTAATAAAAATCGCAGGACGCCGTTTCTGCCTGTTGCAGCCAGACCGGTTTATTGCTGGTTTTTGACCAGACGCGGTGTAAATAGCTGTAAAAACGTGCGCGATCGGCACGGAACAGCATCACCGGCAAGGCAAGAACACCGATCAGAATCACTGCGCTACGGCGCAGGAGGACCCGATGCAACGGATAGGCTTGGTAGTTAGACATACGAACCTCCTTAAAAACATCCGCGCCAGGTTGTCAGGACCCGACGCAATGCGAAACGATAAATGATGGCCAAATGGAAACTGAGCAAAATATTACCGCATAGGTTGTAATTTTACAACTCATCCGACCACTAAAATGCGCAAAAAGAGCACAAAAAAGGCCTCCGTAACGTAATTTTGTTACATCAAGGTTAATAACTAACTTAACATTAGTTACATTGTGGTTTCTTGGCGTTACTGGGATCATTTAACGGATTTTTACGCCAACAACCCATCCGCCCACGCCCTTCCTGCGTATAAAACCGCCAATTTCTGCCGTTATTTCAATCATTTTTATACTTTTTTTACACCCGGCCCCGCTATTTTTTCATCTTCTTTCTACTGCCCTCCCTACACTCAGGCTATCAAAAACAACACCTCTGGAGGTGTCCCGTGAGTTTCAGCGTTATTGGTGGTGCGCTGTTGGTTCTGCTGCTGTTGGGCTATCTGGTTTATGCCCTGTTTAATGCGGAGGACTTCTGATGGCAGCTTCAGCCTTCTTGTTGATCGCCAGCTTTGTGCTGGTGCTTCTGGTGCTGGCTCGTCCCCTGGGCAGCTTTATAGCTCGCCTGATCGAGGGAGAGCCACTACCGGTCCTGCGCCATGTGGAAGCAGCCGTCTGGCGTTGCTGCGGTAATGACACCGCCGAGATGACCTGGTGGCAATACGCACTGGCGATCCTGTGGTTCAATATCCTCGGTTTAGTGCTGCTGTTGGTACTGCTGATGGCACAGGGTTCCTTACCGCTCAACCCACAAGGGTTCCCCGGTTTATCTTGGGATCTGGCGTTCAATACCGCCGTCAGCTTCGTCACCAATACCAACTGGCAGGCCTACAGCGGGGAAAACACCCTCAGCTATCTCAGCCAGATGGCCGGGTTGACGGTGCAGAACTTCCTGTCTGCCGCCACCGGTATCGCCGTTGCCTTTGCCCTGATCCGGGCCTTTGCACGCCGTTCCAGCGCCACCATTGGTAACGCCTGGATCGATATCCTGCGCATTACCCTGTATGTGCTGTTGCCACTGTCTCTGCTGATCGCGCTGTTCTTCGTCAGCCAGGGGACGTTGCAGAACTTCCTGCCTTACCTGCATGTGACCACGCTGGAAGGGGCACAGCAGACCTTGCCGATGGGACCCGTAGCCTCGCAGGAAGCGATCAAGATGCTCGGCACCAACGGTGGCGGCTTCTTCGGTGCCAACTCGGCGCATCCGTTTGAAAACCCAACCGTATTGACCAACTTTGTACAGATGCTGGCGATCTTCCTGATCCCTTGCGCCCTGTGCTTCGCCTTTGGTCAGGTGGCCGGTGAAAACCGCCAGGGTCACGCGCTGATCTGGGCCATGGCACTGATCTTTATCGTTGCGGTGATCGTGGTGATGAATGCTGAGCTGGCTGGCAACCCGCATCTGAGCGCGCTTGGCAGTAGCAGCAACATCAATATGGAAGGTAAAGAGTCCCGCTTTGGCATTCTCGCCAGCAGCATGTTCTCGGTGGTGACCACTGCGGCCTCCTGCGGTGCCGTCAACGCCATGCATGACTCCTTTACCGCGCTGGGTGGCATGGTGCCGATGTGGCTGATGCAGATTGGCGAGGTCGTGTTCGGCGGCGTCGGTTCCGGCCTGTACGGCATGCTGCTGTTCGTGCTGCTGACGGTATTTATCGCCGGGCTGATGATTGGCCGCACGCCGGAATATCTCGGTAAGAAGATCGATGTTTATGACATGAAGATGACCGCGCTGGCGATCCTGGTGACGCCGACCTTGGTACTGCTGGGCACCGCGTTGGCGATTGCTACCGACGCTGGCCGTACTGGCATCCTCAACCCAGGGGCGCATGGCTTCAGTGAAGTGCTGTACGCCTTCTCTTCGGCAGCCAACAACAACGGTAGCGCCTTTGCTGGCCTGAGCGTCAACACGCCGTTCTACAACCTGCTGCTGGCCTTGGCGATGTTTGTTGGCCGCTTCGGGGTGATCCTGCCAGTGCTGGCCATTGCGGGTTCGCTGTGTGTCAAAAAACGCCAACCGGCGGGCAACGGTACGCTGCCAACCTACGGGCCACTGTTTATCGGCCTGTTGGTCGGCACCATCCTGCTGGTCGGTGCCTTGACCTTTGTCCCTGCACTGGCGCTAGGCCCGGTAGCCGAACATTTACAACTGTGGTTGGCCAATTAACAGTCATAACAGAGAGAAGAACAAGATGACTCGCAAACAACGCGCACTGTTTGAACCGGCACTGATGCGTACCGCGCTGATCGATGCGGTGAAAAAGCTGGACCCACGCGTTCAGTGGCGTAACCCGGTGATGTTCGTGGTGTACCTCGGCAGTATCCTGACTTCGGTCATTTGGCTGGTGGTGCTTTCAGGCAACGCCGAAGGTAGCGCGACGTTTACCGGCAGCATCGCCATGTGGCTGTGGTTTACCGTGCTGTTCGCCAACTTTGCCGAAGCGCTGGCGGAAGGACGCAGCAAGGCTCAGGCGGAAAGCCTGAAGGGCACCAAGAAAACCAGTTGGGCAAAGAAACTCGCCACGCCGAAGCGTGATGGCGCTACCGAGAAAGTCTCGGCCGAGAGCCTGCGTAAAGGGGATATCGTGCTGGTGGAAGCCGGTGACACCATCCCTTGCGATGGCGAAGTGCTGGAAGGCGGCGCCTCGGTCGATGAAAGCGCCATCACCGGTGAATCTGCACCGGTGATCCGTGAATCCGGCGGTGACTTCTCCTCCGTGACCGGCGGGACGCGTATTCTGTCCGACTGGCTGGTGGTGCAGTGCAGCGTCAACCCGGGGGAAACCTTCCTCGATCGCATGATCGCGATGGTCGAAGGTGCCAAACGCCGTAAAACCCCAAACGAAGTGGCACTGACTATTTTGCTGGTGGCGTTGACTATCGTGTTCGTACTGGCGACCGCAACCCTGTTCCCTTACTCGCAATACAGCGTGGAAGCCGCAGGCAGCGGCAGCATAGTCTCGATCACCGTGTTGGTGGCCTTGCTGGTCTGCCTGATCCCGACCACCATTGGTGGGCTGCTGTCCGCTATCGGCGTCGCTGGGATGAGCCGTATGCTGGGTGCCAACGTGATCGCCACCAGCGGGCGCGCCGTTGAGGCCGCCGGTGACGTTGACGTATTGCTGTTGGATAAGACCGGTACCATCACCCTAGGTAATCGTCAGGCGTCCGAATTCCTGCCGGCACCGGGGGTAAAAGAGCAAGAGCTGGCCGATGCCGCCCAACTCTCTTCGCTAGCCGATGAAACGCCGGAAGGCCGCAGTATCGTGGTGCTGGCCAAGCAGCGCTTCAACCTGCGCGAACGTGATTTGCAGGCGTTGAACGCCACCTTCGTGCCTTTCTCTGCGCAAACCCGCATGAGCGGCGTCAACGTGCAGGACCGGATGATCCGTAAAGGGGCTGTAGATGCCATTCGCCGCCACGTGGAATCCAACAATGGCCACTTCCCACGTGCGGTAGATGAGTTGGTGGAAAGCGTCGCTCGTACCGGCGGTACGCCGTTGGTGGTCGCCGAAGGGCCACGCGTGCTGGGGGTGGTAGCGCTGAAAGACATCGTCAAAGGCGGGATTAAAGAACGCTTTGCCGAACTGCGCAAGATGGGCATCAAGACGGTGATGATCACCGGGGATAACCGCCTGACCGCCGCCGCCATCGCAGCCGAAGCCGGTGTGGATGACTTCCTGTCGGAAGCCACGCCAGAGGCCAAACTGGCGCTGATCCGTCAGTATCAGGCGGAAGGACGCCTGGTTGCGATGACCGGCGACGGCACCAACGACGCCCCTGCACTGGCGCAGGCCGACGTGGCGGTTGCCATGAACTCGGGGACGCAGGCGGCCAAGGAAGCGGGCAACATGGTCGATCTCGACTCCAACCCGACCAAGCTGATCGAAGTGGTGCATATCGGCAAGCAGATGCTGATGACGCGCGGTTCACTGACCACCTTCAGTATCGCCAACGACGTAGCGAAGTACTTTGCCATTATTCCGGCAGCCTTCGCGGCAACCTATCCGCAGTTGAATGCGCTGAACGTGATGCAACTGCACTCCCCCGCCTCGGCGATTATGTCGGCGGTGATCTTCAACGCTCTGGTGATCGTCTTCCTGATCCCACTGGCGTTGAAAGGGGTGAGCTATAAGGCAATGAGCGCCGCCGCACTGCTGCGCCGTAACCTGTGGCTGTATGGTGTGGGTGGCCTGCTGGTGCCGTTCGTGGGCATCAAGCTGATCGACCTGCTGCTGACCGCGCTGAATATGGCCGGCTAAGATAACGAGGTATTTATGATGTCTTATTTACGTCCTTCTTTGGTTATGCTGATCCTGCTGACGGTGATCACTGGCATCGCTTACCCTTTGCTCACCACCGGTCTGTCGCAACTGCTGTTCAGCGGTACGGCCAATGGATCGCTTCTCTATCAAGGGGATAAAGCAGTCGGCTCGGCATTGATTGGCCAGAACTTCACCCAACCGGGGTATTTCTGGGGTCGCCCTTCTGCCACCAGCGATTCGGCCTATAATACGCTGGCATCCGGCGGCAGTAATCTGGCCGCCACCAACCCGGCGCTGGATAAAGCGATCGGTGAGCGGGCAACGCAGCTGCGCCAGGCTAACCCGGCGATGAGCGGGCCGATCCCGGTCGACCTGCTGACCGCCTCCGGCAGTGGCCTGGATCCACAGATTTCACTGGCGGCCGCCAAGTACCAGTTAGCACGTGTCGCCAACGCTCGTCAGTTGCCGCAGGAACAGATTGCCAAACTGATTGATGAAAACACCGATCGCGCCACGCCTAATTTTATGGGGGAATCGGTGGTCAACGTGCTGAAGCTGAATATGGCGCTGGATGCGTTGAAATAACGGCAAACGTGATAAAACGTCGCTAAAGGGTTCGGCATTGCCGAACCCGCTTTGCATGGGTAAACAAGGAACTTTGATGGTGGATGACGAACTGCAACGCCCCGATCCAGACAGCCTGCTGGCGTTAGCCAATGAAAAGCCACGCGGCAAACTGAAGGTCTTCTTCGGTGCCTGCGCCGGGGTAGGTAAAACCTACGCCATGTTGCAGGAGGCTCAGCGGCAACGGGCGCAGGGGCTAGACGTGCTCATTGGCGTGGTGGAAACCCACGGGCGCCAGGAAACGGCGGCGTTGCTGCAAGGGTTGTCGATCCTGCCAGCAAAACGCATCCAACATCGTGGCCGCCAGGTGCAGGAATTCGACCTCGATGCCGCTTTGGCTCGCCATCCGGCCCTGATCCTGATGGATGAGCTGGCACACAGCAATGCCCAGGGTTCACGCCATCCCAAACGCTGGCAGGATGTGGACGAACTGCTGGATGCCGGTATTGATGTGTTGACCACGGTGAACGTCCAGCATCTGGAAAGCCTGAATGACGTCGTCGGCGGCATCACCGGGGTGCGGGTCAGGGAAACCGTGCCTGACCACGTGTTTGACGAAGCGACCGAAGTGGTGTTGGTAGACCTGCCCCCTGACGATCTACGCCAACGGCTCAACGAAGGCAAGGTCTATATCCCCGGCCAGGCCGAACGCGCCATCGAGCATTTCTTCCGAAAGGGTAACCTGATCGCCCTACGTGAGCTGGCACTACGCCGCACCGCCGACCGTGTTGACGACCAAATGCGGGCCTTCCGCGATAACCAGGGGCGTGAAAAAGTCTGGCACACCCGAGACAGCATCCTTCTGTGCGTCGGCCATAACAGCGGTAGCGAAAAGCTGGTGCGCATTGCTGCAAGGCTCGCGGCACGCCTTGGTTGCCACTGGCATGCCGTGTATGTCGAAACCCCCAAGCTGCACCGCCTGCCGGAAAACCAACGGCGATCCATCCTGCGTGCCTTGCGGCTGGCGCAAGAATTAGGGGCTGAAACCGCCACCCTTTCCGATCCTTCTGAAGAACGCGCGGTACTGCGCTATGCCCGGGAACATAACCTGGGCAAAATCATTATTGGCCGCCGTGGCGAACAGCGCTGGAAGCTGCGCGGCAGCTTTGCCGATCGTCTTGGCCAGCTTGGGCCGGATCTCGACCTGGTGATTGTCGCGCTGGAAAACGATACGCCGCAGCCGCAGGCCAAAGAGCATGATAACCGCGCCTTTAGCGAAAAATGGCGATTCCAGCTGCGGGGCTGTGCCGTTGCCGTGGCTTTGTGCGCGATCATCACGCTGCTGTCGCAATGGTTACTGCCGGGCTTTGATTCGGCCAACCTGGTGATGGTTTATCTGCTGGGCGTGGCGATTGTCGCCCTGTTCTTTGGCCGCTGGCCTTCGGTGCTGGCCGCGGTGATCAACGTCGCCAGCTTCGATTTGTTCTTCGTGCAGCCCGAATGGTCGTTCGCCGTCAGTGATATGCAATACCTGCTGACCTTTGCCGTGATGCTGACCGTCGGTATCACCATTGGTAATCTGACCGCCGGGGTACGTTATCAGGCCCGAGTGGCACGCTATCGTGAACAACGGGCGCGGCACCTGTATGAGATGTCCCGTGGGCTCAGCCAGGCGTTAAGCAGAGAAGATATTGCCAAAACCAGCCGTCATTTTATCTCCAGCAGCTTCCAGGCCAAAACCGTGCTGCTGCTGCCGCAGGAGGATGGATCCCTGCAACAGATGGTGGGTGAAGAAGGTGGCTTGCTGTCGGTCGATGAAGCCATCGCCCGCTGGAGCTATGGCAAAGGCTTACCCGCCGGGGCCGGTACCGACACCCTGCCCGGCGTGCCATACCAACTGCTGCCGCTCAGCACCTCCAAACAGACCTTTGGCCTGCTGGCGATTGAACCGAACAATCTGCGTCAGTTGATGGTGCCGGAGCAACAGCGGCTGTTACAGACCTTTGCGGTGCTGATCGCCAGCGCGCTGGAGCGCCTGCATCTGGCCCGCAGTGCCGAAGAGGCCAAGCTGGATGCCGAACGCGAACAGCTACGTAACTCGCTGCTGGCCGCCCTCTCTCACGATCTGCGTACTCCGCTTACCGTGCTGTTTGGTCAGGCAGAGATCCTGACGCTGGATCTGGCCACCGAAGGCTCCAGCCACGCCCCACAGGCCAGCCAAATCCGCCAGCAGGTGCTCAGTACCACCCGCCTGGTAAACAATCTGCTGGATATGGCACGCATTCAGTCCGGCGGTTTTAACCTGCGCAAAGAGTGGCAATCGCTGGAAGAGATCGTCGGCGCCTCGCTGCATATGCTGGAACCGCTGCTGATATTGCACGAGATCAAGGTGGAGTTGCCGTCAGAGATGGTACTGATCAACTGTGATGGCAGCCTGTTAGAGCGGGTGTTCACCAACCTGGTGGAAAATGCCAATAAATATGCCGGTGCCGATGCTATCATCGGGATCCGCGCCCACGCAGTTAAGGACTGGCTGGAAGTGGAGGTTTGGGATAATGGCCCCGGCATACCGGAGGAACAGACCCAACTGATATTTGACAAGTTCTCCCGTGGTAATAAAGAGTCGGCGATCCCCGGCGTCGGTTTGGGGTTAGCGATTTGTCGTGCCATTATTGAAGTACACGGCGGCCGCATCTGGGCGGAGAACCGCGCCGAAGGCGGAGCCAGCTTCCACTTTATGCTGCCGTTGGAAAAGCCACCCGAACTGGATGGAACAGATTTTGACTTATAACCCAAGAGTAGAGGCCCCGTGACCACATCGCCGACTAACATTCTGATTGTGGAAGACGAGAAAGAGATCCGTCGCTTCGTGCGCACCGCGCTGGAGAGCGAAGGGTTACGGGTGTTTGAAAGTGAAACCTTGCAGCGTGGGCTGATAGAGGCCGGCACGCGCAAGCCGGACCTGATCATTCTTGATTTGGGGTTACCCGATGGCGACGGGCTGGACTACATTCGCGATCTGCGCCAATGGAGCGCGGTGCCGGTGATTGTCCTTTCCGCACGCCATGCCGAAGAGGACAAGATTGCCGCGCTGGATGCGGGTGCCGATGACTATCTCAGCAAGCCGTTCGGCATTGGTGAACTGCTGGCTCGGGTGCGGGTTGCGCTACGCCGCCACGCCAATAGCCAACAGGAAAGCCCACTGTTCAGCTTCTCCGATATCACCGTCGATCTGATCAACCGCAGCGTCTTGCGTAACGGTGAAGATCTGCATCTGACGCCCATCGAGTTCCGTTTACTGTCCGAGTTGCTGGCCAACTCCGGTAAGGTGATCACCCAGCGGCAGCTACTCAGCCACGTCTGGGGACCCAATTACGTCGAACACAGCCACTATCTGCGCATCTATATGGGCCATCTGCGGCAAAAGCTGGAAGCCGATCCGGCGCGGCCCAGGCATCTGCTCACTGAGACCGGCGTCGGCTATCGGTTTATGCCTTAATCCTGCGACGATGTGGGCCCTTTCTTCAGTCCGATCATAAACGCCTTAAACGAGTCACGCAGGGGCTCAAACAGCGGATGCTTGCGGTTTTCTATCATCACTTCTGAGAACAGCTTGAGCCCGACGGCAAAGGCCGCGCTGTTCTGTTCGCCAAAGTTCAGATCCTCTCGCCCTTGAATGCGCTCAACAATGGCCAGAATATCGTCGTGATTTTCTACCTCAAACACCAACTCCGGCTTGTCGACGGGTTCACCTTTAGGGTCTGTCAGGGCTTCTACGGTAATGCGGAAACGGTGGCCTGGCATCAGTTATCCTCCTGTGGCTGTTTTGGCGATACCATTTCGGCTTCGATAGCCTCCACGGCGGTCAGCAGTGCCTGATTGATACGCCCGACCTGCTCCTGAGACAAATCCGCACGCATCATGTTGCCGCGCAACAGATAGCGCAGGCGATTCATCACTTCGGAGATCCCGTCGGCCAGATTACCCTCATGGCGATGGTCTCGCCCCGCGCCAGCCAGACGAGCAAAAATCACTTCGATGGCCGCCTGATGCTTTTGCAGCTCCTGCTTGCCAAGTTCGGTAATTTGGTAGCTCTTACGGCCATTGCCAGCCACCGCGGGTTCCAGGAAGTCTTGCTCTTCCAACAGCGTGAGGGTTGGGTAAATCACGCCTGGGCTTGGCACATACAGGCCGGAAGAAGCCTCTTCGATCGCCTTGATCAGTTCGTAGCCGTGGCTAGGTTTACGCTCTACCAGCGCCAGCAGCACCAAACGCAGATCGCCGTGCTCAAACAGGCGATGACGCCCGCGCCCGCCCCGGCCATGTTCTTCACCACCACGGCCGTGTTCCCCGCGGCCAGCAAAATGATGACGGCCGCCACGGCGGTGGTGGCAATGCCCCTCTTCCCGCTGGTCGTGGTGACGTGTAAATCGATTAAACATCATGGTTGTTACCTCTTGATTGATGATATGAGCATCGATGCATTTAGATATATCTAAAACACGTCGATGGCTCTAATCTAGATCGATATATCTAAATGCGCAAGAGGTAACCTGCAATTTAGATATATCTAAATTGCAGGCATAAAAAAAGCGCTGTAAAAACAGCGCCTTTTCATTATCGAAAGAGAGATTACTTGGCTGAAGCTAACACTTCGCTGACGATCTCGACCGCTTCATGCTCAATCTTTTCACGGTGCTCGGCACCCAGGAAGCTTTCGCAGTAGATCTTGTAAGCCTCTTCGGTACCCGAAGGACGAGCGGCAAACCAGCCGTTGTCGGTCATCACTTTCAGGCCGCCGATAGATGCGCCGTTACCCGGAGCTGCAGTCAGACGCGCGGTGATAGGATCGCCCGCCAGAGTGCTGGCCTTGACCATTTCCGGAGACAGCTTGGACAACGCCGCTTTCTGTGCGGAGGTTGCCGGAGCCTGGATGCGGTTGTAGCTTGGCGCACCGAAGCGTTTGGCCAGATCGTTATAGTGATGCTGCGGGTTTTCACCAGTAACGGCGGTGATCTCGGCCGCCAGCAGGCACATGATGATGCCGTCTTTATCGGTAGACCAAGGCGTGCCGTCGAAGCGCAGGAACGAAGCACCGGCGCTCTCTTCGCCGCCGAAGCCGAAGCTACCGTCGAACAGGCCATCAACAAACCATTTGAAACCGACCGGCACTTCCACCAGCTTGCGGCCCAGATCGGCCACAACGCGGTCAATCATCGCGCTGGAAACCAGCGTTTTACCCACGGCAACGTTGGCACCCCATTGCGGGCGATGCTGGAACAGGTAATTGATGGCAACGGCCAGGTAGTGGTTCGGGTTCATCAGGCCCGCAGGCGTGACGATACCGTGGCGGTCATAGTCAGGATCGTTGGCAAACGCCAGATCGAACTTGTCGCGCAGGGCCAGCAGGCCAGCCATTGCCGATTCGGACGAACAGTCCATGCGGATAATGCCGTCATGGTCCAGGTGCATAAAGCGGAAGGTCTGATCGATGGAGTCATTCACCAACGTCAGATCCAGCTTATAGTGCTCGGCAATGCGCTGCCAGTAGGCAATACCGGAACCGCCAAGCGGGTCGACGCCCAGCTTCAGGCCCGCACGCTGAATGGCTGGCATATCGACAATGTCCACCAGCCCTGCCACGTAAGGCTGCACCAGATCCTGCGCATGCAGATGGCCGCCAGTCCAGGCTTTATCCAGCGATTGACGCTGCACGCCCTGCAGCTTGAGGCTCAGCAGTTCGTTGGCACGCTTTTCAATCACGGAAGTCAGGTTGGTATCGGCTGGGCCACCGTTTGGCGGGTTATATTTGATGCCGCCGTCTTCAGGTGGGTTATGCGAAGGCGTAATCACGATGCCGTCTGCCTGCGCGCCCCCTTTACGGTTGAAGCACAAGATGGCGTGTGACACGGCAGGGGTTGGCGTAAAGCCGTTGTTTTCCTGCACCACCACGTCAACGCCGTTGGCGGTCAGCACTTCCAGCACGGAAATAAAGGCGGGTTCGGACAGCGCATGGGTGTCTTTACCCACGTAGCAAGGGCCAGTGGTGCCCTGTTGACGACGCACTTCGGCAATGGCCTGAGCGATCGCCAGGATATGTGCTTCGTTAAAGCTCTGACGAAGCGCGCTGCCGCGATGCCCTGAGGTGCCGAATTTCACCGAGTGTGCAGCATTACCGGCCTCTGGTTGCAGCACATAATACTGCGACGTCAGCTGGGCTACGTTGATCAAATCACTTTGCTGAGCGGGTTGCCCGGCACGTGGGTCATTAGCCATCGACTACTCCCTAAAATGCCAGTACTGTGGCCGGGCAATGAGTCGCTTACGGCCACCGTGACGGGCTGTTCGCTAAATTAGACGGTGCCGCAAACTTTCTCGATCAGTTCCGCAGGGAACTGCATGGCCTGCATGATGTGTTCGATCATGCTGCGTTTGCGGCCGGTGTTGGTATTGGTGATCACCCAGTAAGGCGTACCTGGCACATGCTTGGGCTTGGTATGCGTTCCGTTGGCCAGCAGCGTTTGCTGATCGCCAGCAAAATAGGTACGGGTACGGCCATGCAACGAATCCGTTGCCGCGGCAAAGCCCGCCGCATCGAGGGTGTACAAGGTGGAAAGTACCAGCATAAAACGATTTACAGCTTTGCTCTGTTCGGCATATTCGTCCGACAGCAGCAGCTCGCGCACCGCACGCACGCGATCGCGCGGACGCTGTGCTGCAACAGCAGCCGCTGACGGCTCTGCCTGGCCACTGGCAACCACAGGGGCCGTGCGCACAGGCTGGCCTGCGGTAAACTTCAACATACGCCGTAAAATATCAGACGCACTTTCACCGATATGTTGCGTGTGGCTGGCAATATAGCGGTAAAGTTCTTCGTCGACTTCAATAGTTTTCATCTTTATCCAGTACGTTTTTTCTACTTATGAACCTGAAGCCAATTGGTGCATTCAAGCCATGGGATTATAAGGTTAAAAGCGCGGGTGCGAACACTACAATGTTCTCCCAAACGGCAAAAGCAGACTTTAGCCAACCGCCTTGGCCGCCAACCCCTCACCATACCATGAAATATCGGCAAAATTCTGCGAACCAACCAATAATCTCTCTGGTCATGTTAACCTAACTCATTATCTCAAGATCATGAACTTCACCATGAAATTACATTATCAATTACTGGCCGCAGAGGCTGCCACGCCAGCGAACCTACCGATCGTGCTGATCCACGGCCTGTTTGGCAATCTGGATAACCTGGGCGTACTGGCGCGCGACCTGAACCAACAGCATACGGTGATCAAGGTCGATCTGCGCAATCACGGGCTGTCACCACGCGCAGCAGAGATGACCTACCCGGCGATGGCGCAGGATCTGTTGACGCTGTTAGACGACTTGCAAATCGAGCGAGCCATCGTGATCGGCCACTCAATGGGCGGCAAAGCAGCGATGGCATTGACCGCGCTAGCCCCGGAGCGGATTGAACGGCTGGTGGCGATCGATATCGCCCCGGTGGATTACGACACTCGCCGCCATGACCAGATCTTTACCGCACTGCAAGCCGTCACCGATGCGGGTATCACCCAGCGTCAGCAGGCTGCGCAGCTCATGCGAGCCACGCTGGATGAAGAAGGCGTGATCCAGTTTCTGCTGAAATCTTTCCATGCTGGCAGTTGGCGGTTCAACCTGCCGGTGCTGATCGAGCAATATGAGAACATTATCGGCTGGCAAGAGGTTCCACCCTGGCCGCACCCGACGCTGTTTATCCGTGGTGGCCTCTCGCCTTACGTGCAGGATAGCTACCGCGATGACATCGCCCGCCAGTTCCCGCAGGCACGCGCCTATGTGGTTGCAGGTTCCGGCCACTGGGTCCATGCGGAGAAGCCGGATGCTGTATTAAGGGCAATCCACCGCTTTATTGACCAGCCCTGAGCTCAAGTGGCGAAAAAACGCGCTGGAGAGAATAGCTTAGCGCGTTTGTAGCTAAGTTAGGCATTGTCGTCGCTCCATCTGCTGGGGTAATATGGCGCGCTATAATTTTGCCACCCTGTCCAGGTGTGAAGCTGCGCTTGGCTGGGGGTGAATTTGGGTTAGGGTTTATTGGCCCGAATTGTGTAAATCGAACCGTCTGGAAGCGTAAACCGCTTTTTGATGCAAACTCCCTTGCAGTAGCGCAACAATGGCAAAAGAACAAACGGATCGCACGACGCTGGATCTGTTCGCAGATGAACGCCGTCCAGGGCGCCCGAAAACCAACCCGCTTTCCCGTGATGAACAGCTTAGAATTAATAAGCGTAATCAGCTACGACGGGACAAAGTGCGTGGATTACGGCGTGTGGAGCTGAAAATCAACGCAGACGCGGTAGATGCTCTCAACAAACTGGCCGACCAGCGCAATATCAGCCGCAGCGAATTGATCGAACAAATGCTGTTGGCCCAACTGGCAGAAGAACAGCCAGAACACTGATCTCTGCCGCCGCACGCGCGGCACGGCGTTAAGGATGACGCCAGATCGGTTCCACCTCCGCAGAGGCATCGCATAAACGCGATAAAACCTCAGGGCAAATTTCTGGCATGATACGCATTTACGGCTGAGCAAGCCTGCCCTTGGCAGCGCCTCAGGCCGCGTTTACGCAACACATTCATTTGAATTAAAAGGTTATCTTTACTATGGCTCATGTAGGCATTTTCTTTGGCAGCGACACTGGCAATACCGAAAACATTGCCAAGATGATCCAAAAGACGCTTCAGCAAAAATTCGGCAACGACGTGGCAGAAATCCACGACATCGCCAAAAGCAGCAAAGAAGATCTGGCAGCGTTTGATATCCTGCTGCTCGGTATCCCAACCTGGTACTATGGCGAAGCCCAGTGCGACTGGGATGATTTCTTCCCGACGCTGGAAGACATCGACTTTAACGGCAAGCTGGTGGCGCTGTTTGGCTGTGGCGATCAGGAAGACTACGCGGAATATTTCTGCGATGCGATGGGCACCATCCGCGACATCATTGAACCGCGCGGTGCGGCCATCGTCGGCCACTGGCCAACCAAAGGCTACCATTTTGAAGCCTCCAAGGGTCTGGCTGATGATGATCACTTTGTCGGGCTGGCCATTGACGAAGATCGTCAACCTGAGCTGACCAACGAACGTGTAGACGCCTGGGTCAAGCAAATCAGTGAAGAGCTGAGCCTGGCCGAGATCGTCGGCTAAGCCTCTGCCTCGGCGGATACGTAGCACATAGTAAGGGCGCCGTAGAAGCGCGCCCTTCTGTTATCGGCATCACGGATTAGAGCAATAGAAGCTACAAGTTTGTAACTTCCTACCTCGCCACGGTAGACTGAGATATCGGTTTATCCCATCCATCAAAGCTTTGCATGATTACCCTGTAAACGTGCAAAGATAGGTTTGTTAACAACCGGCGGTTTCTATTTGCAGCAACCGGTTCTATAATGAGACGCAATTAACGCTTTGTGCCAACCGATGCCATAGGCGAGAACGCCTCAACTTGATTAGCATAGTAACAGGACTGAATCCGCATGACTGATAACAACTCCGCATTGAAGAAGGCTGGCTTAAAAGTCACTCTTCCGCGACTCAAAATCCTGGAAGTCTTGCAGGATCCGGCATGCCATCACGTCAGTGCGGAAGATCTGTACAAAAAACTGATAGATATGGGTGAAGAAATTGGCCTGGCCACGGTATACCGTGTGCTGAACCAGTTTGACGACGCAGGTATTGTGACCCGCCACAATTTTGAAGGTGGCAAGTCGGTTTTCGAACTGACTCAGCAGCACCACCACGATCACCTGATTTGCCTGGACTGCGGCAAAGTGATCGAGTTCAGCGACGAATCCATCGAAGTGCGTCAGCGCGATATCGCCAAGCAACACGGTATCAAGCTCACCAACCACAGCCTGTACCTGTACGGCCACTGTGAAACCGGTGATTGCCGCGAGAACGAAACGCTGCACAACAAGAACTGATCCTGGCCCGCCAGAACGCGAAAACCGCCTACACGGCGGTTTTTTTATGCCTAAATGACAGATAAAAAAATCCCCGGACAGGCCCGGGGAAAAATATCCACTCAATTATCACAATTGCAGTTTTCTCTCACCTCGCACTATCTCAGCCCACCTACCGACACGTAGGCGGGCGGAGTTCTCACTTACGCTTTTACTGGCTCGGCACGGCTGAAGCGTTTGCCATCCGGGCTAATCGCGCGGATTTGCACATCACCCGCTACCGCAGGGCGCGCTTTATCGTCATAACGCTGCCACTGTTTGCCGCCGTCGGTGGAATATTCAATTCCCAGGCCCGGCAGAGCGATATTCGCCTCCAACTTGCCACCGATGATGCGTGCACCAGGGACCGGCAGGCGATAACTCACCCCCGCTTTATCCATCTTGGCCAGCTCACGTTGGCCAATCAGGTTGGCAAAGCGCAGCCAGTCCTTATCAAGGGTTTTGGTATCGACCTGATGGGTTTCGCCACCTTTGTACTCACGACCAGCTTTGTAATCCTGTTCCCAGCTTGCACGGTGCCATGCACGTTCTGCAAGCGACACGGCACGTGGGTAAATCATGTATTCCATCTGCTGGTCGGTACGTACCACTTCGCTCCACAGCTGGGCGGAAAGACCGTATGCGCCCGGCCATGGTTTATCGCTCTTGGCGGTGAAGTGGTTACCGTCACGGTCCACCGAAGTTTCGGCGTTCTGCGGCAGGTTATTCGGTGCAAAGCTGAAGATCTTCTGCTCGTCGCTGAAACGGGTGCCCCAATAGTAACCATGCTCGTCCGGGCTGACTTCATACGGGAAGTCCATGTAGACGTAGTCCGGGTTAGAGATCACCACGTCATAACCCTTGTTCGCCCAGTCGTTAGCCGAGTCGAAACCACCCCAGTACAGGGTATCCCAGAAGTTCACCGCCACATGGTTGGTCGCGAAGGCCTTCGAGTCTTTGGCATCTTTCAGGCCGTCCTGCCACGCCTGCATTCTGTCAATGCCGTGTGCTTTCACCAACTGGCTGACTTCCAGACCGAAGTAGCTTGGCAAGTGTTCCATATCTTCCACTTTGCCGTCTTTGATGATGGCCTGGCAAACCTGTGACTTGGCCCACGGCTTGTCTTCTTTGCTCAGGTCGAGGATACCCTTGCCCGCTTCCGGGTTTTTCACGTCGGTATAGCCAGCGCCCAGACGGATGTTCTTCGCTTCGTCCCCACCAAAGTGCCAGGTTTTCAGCGGTTGGCCGGCCTCTTTGTGCATCTGGGCCACTTCGCCAATCACTTTGTCCACGAAGTTTTTGGACGAATCCAGGCATGGGTTCAGGTAGCTCTGGCGGTTGAAGTACTGCACCGAGGTGGTATTGGAGGTATCGGTCGGATCCACCAGGCGGAACTCGTTGGCTTCTTTCTCTTTCCCTTCGGCAAGCAGTTTCTTGTAGCGAGCTTCCATGGAAATTATCGCCGCACGGGCGTGCGCCGGCATGTCGATCTCAGGGATCACTTCAATCTGGCGTGCCTGAGCATATTTAACGATGTCGATATAATCCTGACGGGAGAAGAAGCCGCCATGCGGTGCCGGGCCAGAGCCGTATTGTGGCATCAGGCAGGTGGTTTCGCTCAGGTCATGACAACGCTGGCCTCCCACTTCGGTCAACTCAGGCAGGCCAGGGATCTCAATGCGCCAACCTTCGTCATCCGTCAGGTGGAAGTGGAATTTGTTCAGCTTGTAGGCTGCCATTTGATCCAGCAGGCGTAATACGGCGTCTTTTTGGTGGAAGTTACGCGCCACGTCCAGGAAGATGCCGCGGTATTGGAAGCGCGGTGCATCTTTGGCATCCAGCGTCGCGATCTTCTTGCTGCCATCCGAAGGGATTAACGACAGGATGGATTGCAGACCATAGAACACCCCAGTCTGATCGAAACCGACGATCTCGGCACCTTTCTCGCCGATCTTCAGCTGGTAGGCACCAGGCACGGCCTGATCGCCTTTGAATGCCGCTGGCTTGATATCCGTCTTGATTGGATAACCGTTCGCCTGGCTCTCAATGCCCAGCAGTGCAAAACGCTCGGCTGCGGCATCTGCCGCTGGCTTGGTCAAGGCGCTCAGTTCCAGCGCCACGCCTTTGCTCAGGTCAATATCCTTAGCATGGACTTTAACTTCCATCGGGGTTGGGATGATTTGCCCACGCAGCGATGCCATCGGCAACACTTTCAGATCCTGGTTCTTGGTGAAGCGGCTTTCCGGCACCATCAGAATGTTGTTGTCATCCTTGGTACGCTTCCACTGGTCGCCGGTGAACGGGGCAACAAACTGGTGAACATCTTCCGTATCGGTATTCGACAGGATCTTCGGCTGAGCATCGCCGGAAGTGGCATACCAGCGCGGCAGGAAGTCGGTGCGGAACAGCTGCCAGTATTCAGCGATAATCGGGATTTCCACCGCCTGATTGGCCGGGAAGCTGGTGAATTTGTCCGTCGGTTCCAGCTTATACAGATCGCCGGTAATGTGGGTGATTTTGAACTGGTCGTTATCGACCTTCAGCGTCTGGCGCGGGCTGTGGAAATAGATCGCCCAATCTTTATCTTTGATTTCCTGATTGCCGTTGGTCAAGGTGATCAGCACCTTGTGGCAGGACGCCCAGTCTGCACCCAGCTTGGCACAGTCTACGCCGTTCTCGGCGGCACGGTTGTCCAACATCTTCAGATTGACCTGCAACTGGCTGAGTTGATCAACCACCTGCTGGTTGGCCATGGCAGAACCCACGCTGCCCAATAACCCAACGGTAGCCGTCAGGGCGGCGAGAGCACTCATCTTAAACTTGTTCATCTGCAACCTCTTGCGTAATCAGTTGTTGTTAGCGCGAATTTCTTTCCACAGCTTGCCGCATTTGGCGTCATACGCCTGGCCATTGCCGGTATGGGCGGCCTGGATGCAGCTTTGGTAATCCAGCACCCGCACGGTTTCCTGCTCAGCGAACTGTTGGTGCTGTTTCTCTTGCTTCAACACGTTCAGCACCGCCTGGCAGGCCTGCAATTTCTCTGGTGAACCTTCCGCGGTATTGATACAGGCGCTGTAAGCCTGGCGCAGCTTGACGTCTTCCGGTGGCGCGGCCGACTGCGAGCAGGCGCTAAGCCCGGCAACCGCGACCATAATCAGCATCAGTTTTTTCATGGTTAAAGTCCTGTGGCATTTCCCCGGCAGCCTGGCCACCGGGGAGGCGCATTAGAAGATGGTGAACGGTGCGATAACGATGAATTTGACGTCTTTCTCGTCCTGGAAGATGTTGCCGTAACCTCCGCCCCAGCTTGGGATATCGGAATGGTTGTCATACTGCGTGAAGTGCAGTTTGAACAGGGTGCCTTTGGCGCGCCCGTCCTGCATGGTGTACATCGCATCCAGGCTGTAAGCGCTCTCTCTCAGACGCTGGCTCTGATCGTATATCGGGTTGGTGCTTGGCTTGGCGTCCCAGGCGTAAACGTAGGAAGCGCCGACGGCCATGCCAGGCAGGTTCCAGTTGCTGAGGTCATACATCACGCCACCGAACACGGCTTTTTCGCCGTTGGCGTTAAAGTCGGAGCGGTTATCCCACCAGATATCGAGGCGGCCGTTTGAGGAGGCGTAGGTCGGGGTCATACGCTGCAGGAAGAAGCCTTGGTTACCTTCCGCCTTGACCATGGTGCCTTCCAGACGCCAGTTGAACTGGCCGGTGGTATAACCGAAGGTCAGCGCCTGCAACCATGCCAGACCATCATAGATGCTGTTCGGATCGCGATTATCACCGATGCGGTCTTCTGCGCCGTAGAACTGGTAGCTGGTGGTCATTGGGTTGCCAGCCAGGTCAAACTTGTAAGACGCCTTGGTGAAATACTGATTCACGTAGCCTTGCGCCTGGCCAAACGCGGCTTCCAGCACCAGGTCGTTTTTGAAATCGTATTTGGCACCCAGCGAGTGCAGGTAGGACACGTTGGTCTTGCGATCGTTCTGACGGAAATCGTCCATCTCGATGTGCCAAGGCGCCTTGTACTTGTTGGTCCACATGTAGGAGAAACTCAACGCACCTGAATCGCCATAGTCAAAATTGGCACCGGCTTCAGCCCCCTGGTAGGTACCCGGCATAAAGCTCCAGTGCGGGGCCAGCAACGTTTGCCCGGTTGGCTGGATATAACCGGCACGCGCCCAGACCGGGCCATACTTGAACTTACCGGCCGCTTTATACAGGCTGATACCGCTTTTATCGCCGGAGTAATCTTCGTCATAGGTACGGTTACGGCTGGAGAACGCGATTTCGTTCGGGTGGCCACTCTCGCTGGATTCGGCCATTTCGATGGCGGTGAACGCCGCCACATCGATACCAAACATGTCCGCCGCATAGCCGGAGGTGAAATCCAGGTTGGCGTTCCAGGTAGAGTGAGAGAGGTTGGTTTTAAAATCACCGGTTTCAACGTCTTTACGATCGCGTTGACGTTGCCAGTAATAGACCCCACCGGTCAGCGTAGAATCGTCGATAAACCCTTCCGCTTGCGCTTCTGGGGCCAGAACGAATCCGCTTCCTAATAGTGCACCCGCGACTGCGAGCGCCAGCGTTTTACGCTGAGCACCGTGCGTACCCATAAGAAAATTCCTCTTTGACTTTGACTTTAAAGTGCGCCCGCCTGCGTTCACCACTGCCCTGCACGGTCGCTAATATAAAAACCCTAATCGGGTAAAATTGTGCCGGGTGATAAAATTCACCTCGGCCTTGATACTGTAGCTAGACTATTTTTCGCGACGCGAATTATCAAATGAAAAGTGAGAGAGATTTGTCAAAGTATGACAAGGTGCACACATTGATGATAATTCGTTACAATAATGAGCAAGGTCACTATTTATAAATAATTCCCAATAAAATCAGATAATAAAATCTTAAAAAAGCTAATTCCCTGTGGATTGAAAGGTTTCAGCAAGCGAAAAACGCCGATTGGCGCTAAAAATGAGAGCGCTCTATAAATGATATTAATTCGCATCGCGAATATATAAGTCGAGATGATGAAAAATGACACGCAGTGATAACCAAGTTAATTCTTAGAAAAAAACAAGCGTGATCACCGCTAACAACACAGCGCAAGGGAGGGTTGGTTTTAGGGATAAAAAAAGCCGAAACGGGCGCAGCCTGTGTGCACGGGACTAGGTGCGGAAATTTGTAGGGGACGAACATGTTCGTCCCAAGTGGGTCAGGCAGTTAACCCTCCGTCGAGGATCAGGCTCTGTCCTGTCATATAACGACTGTCATCGCCGATCAGAAATACCGCCGCCCTGGCGACCTCGCTGGCCTTGCCCAAACGCCGCAGCGGGATTTGTTTGCGCAGCGCCTTCAGCGCCTCCGGTGGGATCGCGTCTGTCATCTCGCTGTGAATGATCCCCGGCAGCAGGCAATTCACCCGGATGTTAAAGCGCGCCACCTCCAACGCCAGCGACTTGGCTAGGCCTATCATCGCCGATTTACTGGCAGCGTATGCCGTCTGCCCGACATTGCCCTTGATCCCCGTTACCGAAGACATCAGTACGATAGCTCCTTCCCCCTGCCCCATCATGGCTGGCAGCAGGTGCCGGTTCCAGTAGAATACGGCATTGAGGTTAGTGTCGATCACTTGCCGCCAGCGCTCGCTAGTTTGTTGGATATGCAAACTGTCTTGGGTGATCCCTGCATTATGGATCACCGCCACAGGCGCTCCGAGGCGGATCAACAGTTCTGGTGCTACAAGGTTCACCGCCTGCTCATCACTGCCATCGCAAACAACGCTTTCCACCCAGCCAGGCAAGCCGGCACAGGCCTCAATCACCTCGGCTGAGGGCGATCGATCGCTACGGCAGGTCAGCACCACGTTCCACCGTTTGGCCAACTCTTCCACCAGCGCGCGGCCAATCCCCCGGCTACCGCCGGTCACTAAAACCCATTGTCTGGTCATAGGCTTATTTATGCTGTTCGGCCAGAGATTGGCACAGTTCACCCAGTGTCATATTGGGTTTATCGATAAACATTTCGGCACTCAACGTGGCGCCAAATTCACGCTTGGCCAGCACCATCAGTTCGACGTAATCCAGGCTATCGAGTTTTAGCTGATGCAAGGGCATCTCTGGCGAGAGGTCGTCCATCTCGAGATCTTTGGCGTCACAGATCATTTCGCTGACGGTGAGGTAAATTTGTTGGTACTTTTCCATAGTATATCCTTATGTTTTTAACTGGCCAACGGCCAGGTTTTCAAGGTGACTGCCGTTGTTATCAGCGGTTGCGACAGCGTGTTAGCCTGGATCTCCGCCCGTAACACCCAGCCGCTGTGTTTATCCCCCATGATCAACATTGGCGAAATCTGGTAGTACAGCCGCTCGGCAAGGTGAAAATGGGGATCGGGAGTAAAAAGCCGGGCGCTAAAGTGGGTTTCATGGTGTGTCTGCACCACCGGGATCTGCGCGAACACGTCGAGCAGCGTCTCGGCAGCCAGTTCGGGAAACGCTGCGCTCAGCGTCGCCAGCGTTGCCGGGGATTGCACCAACAGCTGAAATAACAGCGCATCAAAGAACCCCCAAGTCTGAGTGATATCCGAGACCTCTCCGGGAAATCGGCGGGCTAATGCCATCACTTCAGCCATCGTCAGCGAGTGTTCCTTCACGCCAACACTCAATGGCAAGAGTGGTCCCGAAGTCAGCGTGCTGCTAAAACAGCGTTCCTGCGTGGTACTGTCCAGCAACGTACCGGTCACCGAGCTTCCCTTGCTGGCTATCTGCAACTGATAGGACGTCTGGCACAACACTGGTTGGCGCAAACGTGCGCGGAAGGTATAGCCATCCTGATCCGGTGCTGCAGCCAGCAGAGCTGTGCTCAGGTGGCGTTTCATATCCAGCATCGCACGCATCCCATGTACGCTCAGCTGCGCCACACCGATCTTGCGCGCCTGTTGCAGGTCAAAATGGATCGGATTGTAATCGCCAGAAAATACCGCCCAGGCTTCAGCATCTTGCACGGTATAAGTAAGATCCATACTCATGCCTGCCCAATTACCAAGGCCGCATTGGCACCGCCAAAGCCAAAGCTCAGATTCAGCGTATTTTGTAACGCTGCAGAGCGATGCCCCTCACCGATGTAATCCAGATCGCATTGTGGATCGGCATTCGTCAGGTGACAGGTCGCAGGCATCATCTGATGTTGTATGGCTTGCAGGCAAATAATGGATTCAAAACTGCCCGCCGCCGCAATCAGATGCCCGGAGTAAGATTTGGTGCTGGAAAGCGGTGTGCTAAAAGCGGCTTCACCGAAGGCCAGTTTGATGGCCTGTGTTTCGTTCAGATCGTTGAGCGGCGTAGAAGTGCCATGCGCATTGATATAGTCGATATCCGCCGCCGCCAATCCCGCCTGATCCAATGCTCGCGCGATAGTCTTGACCCGGGCAAGCTTGTCTTCGGCTGGGGCAGTAAAATCGACGGCATCGGAATAATTACCGTAACCTTTGATTTCGCCAAGGATAGTTGCCCCGCGAGCCAGCGCGGCTTCCCGCTCCTCCAGGCACAAAACGGCCGCCCCTTCGGATAGCACAAAACCGTTGCGATCCAGGCTGAACGGGCAGCAGGCCTTGCGGATATCTTCCTGCTCGCTCGCCAACGCACGAAGGATGTCGATGTTCCACACTGCGGCATCGGTACGCAGCGACTCCCCGGCCCCGGCAAGCATCATGGAGGCGCGACCACTGCGGATCACCTCAAAAGCATCACCGATGGCGATCGTCCCGGTCGCACAGGCCGCAATCGGGCTGTTTTGATAACCGCGCAGGCCCCAGAACAGGCTGCACGCCGCCGTAGCCGCATTCGGCATCGACAGGAAACAGCCAAACGGTGACCCCAAACCCGTGCGCAGATAGCCTTCATAATTCATATGGGTTTCATCCTGCCCCGCCCAGCCGCTGCCCATAATCGTGCCGCACTCCAGCAGATCGTAATGGGCCGCCGGGCGGTCGCCCTGAAACGCCATGCCCATAGCCTCACGGGCCGCTGCCAACACCAGCCGGGCAAAACGCGGCAGACGGCGACGGATCGCCGCAGGAACCCCTTTCAAGCTAGGCTCCTCGTCGATCAGCCCCAGAAAACGCGACTGGATCCCGACGCTGGATTTATCGTAATAACGGTAACCTAGCTGATAATCCATGATCGCCGCCCAGCTTTGCGCTGCATTCATTCCCAGCGGCGTCACCGCCCCGTAACCGGTGACCACCACTCGGCGCGGCATTAAACCTTTATTCATGATTTCCCCTTTCCCTGTCATTGTCTTTTGTCACACCGCCGCCCAGTGCCAGCCAGAGTTTCATGGTGGCATTGAGGTAACCGTACTGCAGATCCGCCAGATTATTTTCAATGGTCAGCAGGGCATCTTCTGCATCCAGCAGAGTCTGGAAAGAAACGGCTCCCGCCTGGTATTGGCTAGTCGCCAGCGCTAAACGCTGCTGGCCTAGCTGCAGATTCTGCTGCTGGTTTTTTCTTTGCTGCTGATAGCCAAGCCGCTGCGTCATGGCGTTATCCACATCGGATAAGGCGCTGTAGACCGTGCTGCGAAACACAATCGCCGCCTGCCTGACATCCAGATCCGACTTTTCGATGGTCAGTTGTACGGTGTTCCATTCCACAAACGGTAAGGCAGCGTTAGCGCCCAGTGTTCTGGCCGGGTTACTGAACCACTGCTGGAAAACATGACTGGCAGCCCCGAGTGACGCACTCAGTGAAAGCGTCGGATAAAAGCCTAGGCGGGCCACATCCGAACCCGCCAATGCTGCACGCAGCTGGCTTTCCGCCGCTTTCACATCCGGGCGGCGGGCGATAACCTCAACCGGCAGCATCTTGGCTATCGGTACATCCTGGTGGGTGTCCAGAGAAGATCGCTCTACCTGACGATCGGTGGGCGAACGGTTGAACAGGATGGCCAACGCGTTGCGGGCCTCCTCGCGCTGTTGTTGCAACAGGCGCAGACGGTTTTCACGCTCGATCACCGATTGCTGCGCCTGCAATACATCAAGTTGCCCAGCCGCGCCTGCTGCGTAACGGGACTGCACCATGTCGAGCGTCTGCTTACTGATTTCCAGCCCGGTTTGCTGTTGCGTGATCTGCTGATTGAAGCTGGCGATCTGCCAGTAATAGCGCGCGGTATCACCGATCAATATCAGCGCGGTGTTTTCCCGATCCTGCTCCGAGGCCTCAACCTGCCACTGTGCCTGTTCTCTGGCCCGCGCCAGCTTGCCCCACAAATCCAGTTCATAGCTCAGATCCAGCGAGGTGCGGTAAGACTCCGTCGGGGTGGTATTGCTGCGCAGGTTTTTTTCATTGCTTGCGCCGCCGCTAACCGCCACGTCCGGCGTCAGGTTGGTATTCGTTAACCCCGCAGCCAGCCGCGCCTGCTGTAGCTGCAATCCGGCAATCGCCAGATCGTTGTTACTGGTCAGCACCCGACCAATCAGTGTCGAGAGTTGTGGATCGTCAAAGCTGTCCCACCAGCGTTTGCTGTGCTGTAAATAACCTGCCCCGCTCTCCTGCTGCCGCCATTCGGAGGGCACAGAAAGCATGGGCTGCTGATAGTCACTTTTGACTAATGAGCCACACCCCGTCAGCAATAAGGGGAATAGCAATGTCCAGGAAAGTTTGCCCATCATCATTCGCGTGCCAGCGCCTCCGTAGGGTGAAGGCGCGCTGCATTACGCGCAGGGAAAAAGCCAAACCCAAGGCCGATCAGCGCCGAGAATCCGCAGGCCAGCACCATCGGTGGCCAGGTAAAGATCATGGAAAACTCCTGCGTTACCCAGGAGAAAATCACCCCGGCCAGCCCGGCACCGATAATGCCAATCAGCCCACCCAGCGAGCAGATCACCATCGCTTCGATCAGGAACTGGCGCATAATATCCGCAGGACGCGCCCCAACCGACAGGCGGATGCCGATCTCATGGGTTCGTTCCGTCACGGAGACCAGCATGATATTCATCACGCCAACGCCCCCCACCAGCAGGGAAATTCCGGCGATGGCGGTAATTAGCAGCGTCATGGAATCCGACGCCTTGCGGATGGCCTGCGTCATCTGGTCATTGGTCTGGGTGAAAAAGTCACGCTGGCCATGCGCCTGCTCCAGTAATGCTTCTACCCGGCCTTGCACCTCACGTAATGAAATGCCGTCATTGACCCGCAGGGTTATTGATTCGATCGGCATATTGCCGGACATCCGCTCCAGTAACGCGGTGTATGGCATCCACGCCCCAAGCATCATGCCGCTGAACTTGCCGCCTTTACGCTCGGCAATACCGATCACCCGGTAAGGCGTCCCCGCCAACTGGATGATCTCCCCCTCGGGCAACTCATCTGGCTCAAACAGCGTGGCGCGCAGTTCTGGATCGATGATCACCACCGGCTCACGCTCGTCCAGATCACGCCCGGTAAAGCCGTTGCCGGAGAGGAAATGCAGGCCCTGCACGCGAAAATACGCGTTGCTGATGCCGGAAATCGACACCATGGCCTGCTTGCCTCCACGTACCGCTTTTACCGTATTGCTGACTAACGGCGACACGCTATCGACATAAGTTTGCTCCGCCAGCAGTTCGACATCGGACACCGTGAGCGCCCGCGCAAAATCGGGGCGGAGATTATCCCAGCCCAGCCCCGGCCGGATCTCCAGCGTGCTGGTGCCCAGCTGGCTGATTTCATTGAGAATACTTTGCCTAGCCCCTTCCCCGACCGCCATGGATGACACCACCGAAGAGATACCGATGATGATACCCAGCATCGACAGAAAGGCCCGGGCGCGGTGCCCCAACAGGGCCCGCCAGGCCATCTTGACGGCCTCTTTCACGCTTTGCCAAAACCTTGTACGGCCAGTAGCCACCGCAACCGGCAGCGCTGGCGGGGCCTCCAACGGCGCGACGGCATGATTGGCCTTGTCGGAAATAATCTCACCGTCGCTGATTTCAATGATGCGCTGTGCCTGGTTGGCGATATCACGATCATGGGTCACGATAATCAGAGTGTGTCCTGCCTGGTGCAGCGCGTGCAGGATCCCCATTAACTCCTGGCCGCTGGCACGATCGAGCGCCCCCGTCGGTTCGTCAGCCAGAATGATTTCCGCCCCGTTCATCAGTGCCCGGGCAATACTGACCCGCTGTTGCTGGCCACCGGAAAGCTGGGCCGGTTTGTAATGGATACGCTGCTGCAACCCAAGCCGGGTCAGTAAATACTCGGCCCGTTGCTGACGTTCAGCCGTCGGCATCGCCGTATACAGAGCCGGGATGGCGACGTTTTCAGCGGCGCTGAGGTACGGCATCAGATGATAGCGCTGGAAAATAAATCCAATGTACTGGCTGCGTAATTGAGCCAACTGTTCGCTACTGGCCTGGGGGGTGGAAATACCCTTGATGGACATCTCCCCCTGCGTCGGCTTATCCAGGCAGCCGATAATATTCATCAGCGTGGATTTCCCCGAGCCGGAAGCGCCAATGATCGCCACCATTTCACCCCGCTGAATGGTGAGTGAGATAGCTTTCAACACCGCCACCGTCTGCAATCCGGACACAAAATGGCGGGATACGCCGCGCAGGGCGATCACAGGCTCATTATGTTCAGCCATGATGATCGCTTCCCGTCACCGAGGAGCTCAACACCACGCGATCTCCCTCGTTGAGCCCTTCTTTGACTTCGGCAAACTGCCGGTCATTAAGCCCAATACGGACCCAACGTAGCTCAAGCTGCTTGCCATTCATCACCTGCACCTGATAGCGGTCTGCATCCCGCTGTGCACCAAAGGCGGCAACCGGCACTCGCAGGATATTCCTGGCCTGTTCGGTGATGATAAACACCTGGGCAGTCATTGAGGTTCGTAGCAAACGCTGGGCGTTGGCGATCACAAATACGCCGTTGTAATACACCGCAGAGGCTTGTTGGCTGGAGGACGTCGCGAGGCTGTCGTCCAGCAAGGCCTCGCCAGGCGCTTCCTGGATCGATCCCATCACACTCTCATAGCGCTTTTTCGGATCGGCAACCACGTAAAACCACAGTGGCTGCCCAACGCGAACCTTGAGGATGTCCGTTTCTGAAATACGGGTATGCACTGACATGGTATCGACATCCGCCAACACCAAAATGGTGGGTACGGTTTGAGAAGAGACAATGGTTTGCCCCTCTTTGGTGACAATCCCCAACACTTCACCATCAATCGGCGCGACAATGCGGGTAAAGCCCAGGTTGGCGCGGGCCGTTTCCAGCTCCATCTGCGCTTGAACGATTTGGGCATCATTCACCTTTAGCTGGGCGACCTGCGTCTGGAGCTGGGCCTGGGCTTTCTGCAACTCACTTTTTATGCCGGAGCCTTCGCGATCCATTCTGCGCTGCCGGGTCAGTTCCTGCTGATACTGTTTAAGCATCGCCTGAGTGACCTGTTTCTGCGCCTGCGCGCTTTGTAATGCCGCTTCTGATTTACGCAGCGCATTCTGCTGCAACGTAGGATCAATCTCCGCCAACAGTTGCCCGCGAGTGACGCGATCCCCCTGTTTCACATACAGCTTTTGCAGTTGCCCGTTGACCTGCGCCCCGACGCTGACTTGCAGCAACGGTTTAAGTACCCCGGTAGCCAGCACCGTTTTCTCAATGTCACCACGGGTAATTTCGGCAGTATTGAGGGCACCCTCTGATGTTGGCGTCATGAAATACCAGACAACCGCACCGCTCAATGCGGCCAATGCCAACACCACCATCAGCAACTTCGTCCCTGTCATTTTAATTTTCATGAGTATGCTGCCGCTGTCAGGTCTGGTTGCGATGCGAACAGGGTATCAACCTGCGCCATCCCCCCATTGTCCATGCGATAAACCCGATCAAACATCGACAGCACGCTTTCGCTGTGTGTCACGGTGATCAGCGTTTTGTGCTGTTCACGGCAATGGGCAAGCAAGGTCGTCATCACCTGATGCGCCGTATTTTCATCCAGGTTGGCCGTGGGTTCATCCAGCACCAGCACCGGGCAGTTGCTGTACATTGCCCGTGCCAGCAACAGGCGTTGGCGCTGCCCCAGGGATAACCCGGCATGGCTTTCACGGATCAGGGCGTTGAGGCCACCCGGCAGTTTTTCTACTACCGAGTGCAGATTCAGCCCTTCGAGGGAACGTTTAATCCGCTGGTGTTGATGCTCATCCACGTTCTCATCAAACAGCGTGATGTTCTCTAGCACCGAGGCATTGAACAGAATATCTTCCTGACTTTGCAGGAAGAACAAGGTGTGTAGCTGCCGATAATCGACCGGTTGACCATCGACCACCACCTCACCTTGCTGCGGAGCCATCAGGCCGGTCATCACTTTCAGCAGCGTGCTTTTGCCCGTCCCCGACTCACCGACAATGGCAATCCGTTGGCCGGGTTGCAGCGATATCGACAAATCATGCAGCACCGGCAACTGGGCATCGTAGGCAAAGACAATATGGCGAAAACTCAACCGAGAGCTGAACTGCGGGAGCGTTTTAGGTGCCGCTTCATGCTCAGAACTGGAAGGAAACAGATCCCGCGCACGGGTATCAATGACGTGCAGCTGGTTCTTTTGCAAAATGGCGTAGAATATTTTGGTGATATACGAGGTGAAAATCTCCCGCACAAAACTGTAGGCAAAAAACTCCCCCAGCGTCAGGATCCCCTTTTTCAACAATGGCAACGCCAGCAGCATGAAAAACACCATCTCCAGGCTGCCGATCAGCTGATACAGGCTGCTTTTGACCTGCTCATAGATCCTCTGCTGCTGCTGGCAGGTAAACAGAGACAGCGCGTAGCGGGCAAACACGCTTTTGCGCTGGCTGTCCAGCCCAGCGGATTTGATGGTGGAAAAACCCTGAATGCTTTCCAGAATAAAATCGCTTTGCTCCGCCGTTTTTACCTGCAACTGCTGGGTGTAATAGCGATCGCGATAGATGGCCCAGATGCTGATCAATCCCATTAGCGTCACGCCAACGCCAGAGACCATCGCCAGCAGCGGGCTCATGTAACACATAACGCCTAACGCGATAGCGCCGATAATCCAATCGGTACGCAGGCCGTTATCCAGCTCGATCTTGATACCGGACGCCAGCTGCCAGTTGGAAAAGCGGCTGAACACGTCGCCCGGTGCGCGTTTGGCAAAGAAGTTGAGCGAATTACCGAGTAACCGCGAGAAACCGGCAACGCTGTTGACCACCACAAAGCGTTTGATAAACCGCTCCGTAACCCAACGCACGGCGAAGGCCAGCAGGGTAGAAACGAAAAACGCCAGCAGGAAATAGAAATACGGGAAGTCGGCGTCACCCGCCGAGGAGTAAACCTGATTGATGGCGCTGCCTACCATCGTCGGCATGATGAACAGGGTTAAGGAAATCAAAAAGGCCAGCACCATCAGCCGATAGATACCCGGCATTCTGGCGGTCTCTTTCAGGCTCATGCACTCCAGGGCTTTAAAACTCGTACTGCGCTTTTTATCAGCCTGTGCCTTTGGGTCGGGTTGTCTTTCACTGTCCAGCACCAGCGCGTAGCCGCTGATTTCCAGTTTTAATGCATCGATGGGCAACAGCTGCTGGCCTATCGCCGGGTTCATCACACAAACATAGTTGCCTTGGCGGTACGCCAACAGCACATAGTGGCTGGCACCGTAGTGTAAAATGGCAGGCAACGGCAGCTCCGCCAGCTCACCATGGTCGAAAATCACCGGGTAAGCGGGTATGGCCAGCTCAGAGAGAATGGTACATAACGTGGTCAACGAGGTGCCATGCTGCGACGCTGGATAGCGTTCACGCAAGTTCTCCAGCGGGGCATCGATGCCCTGCGTCTGCGCCAGCATGGCGATGCAGGCCAACCCACACTCATTGGTTTCACCTTGAAAAACCTGCGTCGGGATTATCTTTTCCATGATCTGACTTCTTCAATTTCCAGATTATTCATTGATAAAAAATAACGAATGCGAGTGCCATAACAGCCAGTCTTCAGGATGCCGAGCTATCGACGCTTCAATGATTTCCGGCAGCCTGGCCTTCAGGCTGCGAGCCTGCACCGGTGGCTCAATATGGATTTTGAGTTCCTGGTCGTAATACAGGTAATAAAAAACCACCTGCGCCGATAACGCCCGGGCAATGCGTATCACTCCGCTGTGCAGATTGGCAGGGCGATCAAAAAGCCGACAAGGTAGTTTTGCCGTTGCCGCCGTATTGGCATTGACGGTGTAATCAGGGGTGATATCAGGGAAGATCATGATGTTGCGCCGATGATCCGCGGCCTCCATGATCGCCGCCATCAGGTTGCCGGCAATTTCCCGGCTATCGTCATGGATCGAACAATAAGCAAGATTGACCTTCCCTAGCTGGCGGACTTGTTCCTGATAGATTTCCACACTACTGGAAACGATCACCGTTGCCTGACCAGGGAAAGCCGCGCCCCCAACCATCCCGGCCAACACATCGGAAACCATATGCAACGGAGCTAGCACCACCGGCGAACCGGCTTGATGCAAAGGCTCCACCACGGCATTCAACTGCGCTTTACAACGCTCCATCTGAGCCTGTATCTGTGGGCTTTGCCCATAGGTAGCGGCCAGATCCAATAGCCGCCGACGATAGCTCATCCCGGCAAAATCCAATTTACGGCCATCGCCAAGCAAGCACTGCTTATTGGCGGCGGCCACAAAAGCACGCCTACGCTCCCCTCGGTCTCCCAGCCGCAACCTTCTGCCCCACGCCGCCAGCACAAGAAACCAACGATAATCACCGTGCTGCAATAACCAACAGACGGCACCTCTCTGTGCTTTGCGCAAGGGCGCCAGACTACGCATCAGCGTTGCCAGGCTATTTCGCCATGCCAGATAGGCCCACACAGCAAAGAAACGCATTAGGGCTCCAGCGGCTTGTCATGCTGTAACAACGACAACAAGTGGTCAGCAAACTCGGGGAACTCACGATCCTGCAGTGCCAACCATTTCCTGTTGACGATAAAGCTCGGCGTTGCATCTATGTTGTAATAGCGGGAGACTTCGGTCATATAGCTCAGCAAGGCTTTCACCTGCGGGGTCTGGCTAACACGGGCGTACTCCTCGAGATCGATATTTTGCTCCTGCAGCCAGATATCACGATTTTTAGGGTTACTCAGATCGACCTTGTCCCGGATAATTGCGTCATAGGCGCTTTGACGGTGCTGCGGTTCAATGCCCATTACCGTTAACGTCGCAAACAACGAGGAAAAACTGGCCAAACCATTCATCTGCTCGTTATTGATATGCAAACGGACCAACTTGCTCCCGGCAGGCATCCGCGCTTCCAGCTTATCCAGGTTTTCTTCATTCAGGGCGCAGTAGTGGCAGCCATAAGAGAAGAGTTCGATAAGGGTATTGCCTTCTTTGATCGGACTATTATTAACCTTATTATTATCGAAAGCGATCAGGCTTTGCTGATCGTCATTAGTATTCAATACAAAATAGTGAAAATAGGCTGTCGTCATAAGTGATGAAACAATAATAACCACTAACGTATACAGGGTAATAAACAGAGGGGTTCTGAACATAAAAACTCGTCCTAAAAAGGCCTGCTAATTAGCTTTATCGTTGCGAAACAGGCTGACACGAAAAAGTCGCATCAGCACTGAAGTAAACGCTGAATAAGGGTCCACGTTATCCGCCCTTACTGGACACAGGCTTGAGCGTAACTCGGACTCAATACCCCTCTATTCAAGGGTAGTAAGGACGGTGGCAGCAGGAAACCTTTACTCAGTATTACTGCTCAATAATACCGCAATTGGCCAGCGCAGTAGGTTTAGAGTCCTGGCTGATGACTTTACCGGTTTTGTCGGTACAGGTTGTTACCATATTGCACTTGAAACCAGAGGCGACATATTTGGTCGTACAGGTTTTACAGGTACCGCCGACGATTGAGTTGGCTTGAGAAACAGTAAGCTTTTTCACAACATAATCCTTATATAGTGAGTATAAATCAGCCTTGGCATTATCTATCTTGATAGAAAATAACCATGCTTAGTATAAAGACACAATAAAATATGCCTTTATTAAAGCATGCTGATTATTATTTACCACCCTGTATTTCGGGCAAGAATAGCCGATCAACAAACGCAGATCAATGAATTTATGGCTAATACGCAGAGCGCCAAAATATAAGTATAAGTGGTCGCAACCTTTCGTTATTTCGATATTTAGTAATAGGAATAAGCCAAGGTGAGAGACTCAAAATTTACGCAAAATAAAATGCAGGCCAGATAAATCCCGCGAGTTTATTACCCTGATTTTATTATGGGCGTAGAGTGACAGTTAACAGCACGCAGGCCAAATGACCAAAATCATGGACAGTCAGCGGGAAGGGAAACAACTTGAGGATAGCATTCAAAGCAAAACAGAAGATGTCTCTTGACCAGAAGATCCGATCAAGAGACAAACAGGCAAGGAAACACGCTAGGCTTGGCTAAGCTTAAGCGCCAATCTTGGCCCAGGTATCACGCAGGCCTACAGTGCGGTTAAACACCAAGCGATCGGCCGTAGAATGGCGGCTGTCGGCGCAGAAATAGCCTTCACGCTCGAACTGGTAGGCTTTCTCCGGCTGGGCAGCTGCCAGGCTTGGCTCAACAAAGCCTTGCTTGATAATCAGC
The DNA here is from genome assembly GCF_019968685.1 of Serratia sp. JSRIV006. Lineage (NCBI taxonomy): Bacteria > Pseudomonadati > Pseudomonadota > Gammaproteobacteria > Enterobacterales > Yersiniaceae > Serratia > Serratia sp. JSRIV006. Next base: position 1,637,473 of record NZ_CP074137.1, on the reverse strand, counting down.
GATTCCGGGTTGATGGTGGCGAGGAAGTCCTCTGCCGCCGCCGGGTTAGCCACGCTGAACAGACGATCGTACAGGCGAATTTCTGCCGGTAAGGCGTGTGCAGCAGACACCCAGTGGATCACGCCTTTCACCTTGCGGCCATCGGCAGGATCTTTGCTCAGCGTATCGGGATCGTAGGTGCAGAAAATGGCGGTGATTTCACCCTCTGCATCCTTCTCTACGCGTTCAGCCTTGATCACATACGCATTGCGCAGGCGCACTTCTTTGCCCAGCACCAGACGTTTGTACTGCTTGTTGGCTTCTTCACGGAAGTCTGCACGATCGATATACACTTCGCGGCTGAACGGCACTTCACGGCTGCCCATTTCCGGCTGGTTCGGGTGATTAGGCATGGTCACCATTTCCACGTCTTGCGACATGTTCTCGATGATCACCTTCACCGGATCCAGCACGGCCATGGCGCGCGGTGCGTGCTCATTCAGATCGTCACGAATACAGGACTCCAGCGCCATCATCTCGACGTTATTATCCTGTTTGGTGACGCCGATACGCTGGCAGAACTCGCGAATAGAGGCGGCCGTATAGCCACGACGACGCAGGCCGGACACGGTTGGCATACGTGGGTCATCCCAGCCTTCAACGATCTTCTCGGTCACCAGCTGGCTCAGCTTACGCTTGGACATGATGGCGTATTCGAGATTCAGGCGTGAGAACTCGTACTGACGCGGATGGCAAGGGATGGTGATGTTATCCAGCACCCAGTCGTACAGACGGCGGTTATCCTGGAACTCCAGGGTACACAGCGAATGGGTGATCCCTTCCAGCGCATCGGAAATGCAGTGGGTGAAATCGTACATCGGGTAGATGCACCATTTGTTCCCGGTCTGGTGGTGTTCCGCAAACTTGATGCGGTAGATCACCGGATCGCGCATCACGATAAACGGCGAGGCCATATCGATCTTGGCGCGCAGGCAAGCGGTACCCTCGGCAAACTCGCCGTTACGCATCTTCTCAAACAGCGCCAGGTTCTCTTCAACCGTGCGGGTACGGTACGGGCTGTCTTTGCCCGGAGCCGTGAGCGAGCCACGGTATTCACGGATTTGCTCGGGAGAAAGCTCGTCAACATAGGCTAGGCCTTTGTTGATCAGCTCAACCGCATACTGGTGCAGTTGATCGAAATAGTCCGAGGAATAACGAACGTCGCCGCTCCAGGTAAAGCCTAACCACTCCACATCGTGCTTGATGGAGTCGACAAATTCGATGTCTTCTTTTACCGGGTTGGTGTCATCGAAACGCAGGTTACATTGGCCCTGATAATCCTTGGCGATGCCAAAGTTCAGGCAAATGGACTTGGCATGGCCGATATGCAGATAGCCATTAGGCTCCGGTGGGAAACGTGTATGAACCGACGTATGCTTCCCTGATGCCAGATCTTCATCAATGATCTGACGGATAAAATTGGTTGGGCGGGCTTCTGCCTCACTCATGTCACTATTCCTCAAATGCAAAGCGCTACACATATAACCTTCTATGTTCCAATAAGCCGCGCCCAGAAACAACCGTTATTCGTCAAGTTCCCGTGCTGCAAAAACAAAAAAAGCGGGAAAAGATCGCTCTTTTCCCGCTGATACTGCTTACCGCCCGTTTAACGCCCGGGCGGAGCCAGGATTAAACCCAACTTATTTCTGGATCTCAAACAACTTGGTTTGACCAGCAACCACATTGCCGGTTGCCAGCGCCGTCAGGCCAGCATAGTCGTCAGCATTGCTGACCACTACCGGGCTGATCATCGAGCGCGCGTTGGCGTTCAGGTATTCCAGATCCATTTCCAGGATAGGTTGGCCTGCTTTCACCTCAGCACCCTCTTCCACCAGGCGTTTGAAGCCCTGACCGTTCAGCGCCACGGTGTCGATACCCATGTGCACGACGATCTCCGCGCCCTTGTCTGTTTCCAGGCAGAAAGCGTGGTTGGTGTTGAAGATCTTCACCACGGTGCCATCAGCTGGCGCCACGACGGTTTTATCGGTTGGGCGAATAGCCACACCGTCACCGACCGCTTTGCTGGCGAAGGCTTCGTCCGGCACCTGATCCAGAGCCACCACTTCACCGGTTACCGGCGCCACCAGCGCTTCCAACACGGTTTTAGCAACGTTAGGAACGGCCTGCGGTTTAACTTCTGCCGCAGCGGCTGCGGCGGCTGGAGCAGAGGCTGCCGCTACCGGGCCTGCTGCAATCACTTTAGTCATCGCACTGGCAATCAGTTCGGCACGAGTCCCGACAATCACCTGCACGCTTTGCTTGTTCAGACGGATCACGCCAGAAGCACCCAGGCGTTTAGCCAGAGCATCGTTCACCAACGCAGAATCTTTGACGTTCAAACGCAGACGGGTGATACAGGCATCAATCCCGGTCAGGTTGTCAGAACCCCCGATGGCGCTCACATAGCGACGAGCCAGGGTAGTGGTTTCATCCTCGTTCTTACCCGCAGCGGTATCCACGTCATAACCGTCGGTTTCGTCACCGGCAACCGCCAGTTCACGGCCTGGGGTCATCAGGTTGAATTTTTTGATGGTGAAGCGGAACACCACGTAGTAAATAGCGAAGAACACCAGGCCTTGCGGGATCAGCATGTACCAGTGAGTCGCCAGTGGGTTACGCGTTGACAACGCCATATCCACCAGACCGGCACTGAAGCCAAAACCGGCAATCCACTGCATGCTGGCCGCGATGAACACGGAGATACCGGTCAGAATGGCGTGGATCACATACAGCACAGGCGCAACGAACATGAAGGAGAATTCCAGCGGCTCGGTGATCCCGGTGAAGAAGGCAGCAAACGCCCCCGCCATCATGATACCCAACACTTTCGCTTTGTTCTCAGGACGCGCGCAGTGGTAGATGGCCAGTGCTGCACCAGGCAGACCGAACATCATGATTGGGAAGAAGCCTGCCTGGTAACGGCCGGTGATACCGACAGTCGCTTTACCCGCTTCGATAGACTGCGAGCCACCCAGGAAGTTAGGAATATCGTTAATACCAGCAACGTCAAACCAGAATACCGAGTTCAGCGCATGGTGCAGACCGACCGGAATCAACAGACGGTTGAAGAAGGCGTAGATACCGGCACCGGCAGAGCCGAGCTTTTGGATCTGCTCACCGAAGCTGACCAGACCGTTGAACACCACCGGCCAGATGTACATCAGGATGAAGGCAACCAGGATCATCAGGAAGGAGATCAGGATTGGCACCAGACGGCGGCCGCTGAAGAATGACAGCGCTTTCGGCAGTTCAACACCGCTGAAACGGTTGTAGACTTCGGCAGAAATGATACCCACCAGGATACCCACGAACTGGTTCTCGATTTTGCCAAAGGCGGCTGGAACCTGATCGAGAGGGATCTTCTGAATCATTGACACGGCGGCAGGTGAACACAGCGTGGTCACTACCAGGAAGCCGACAAAACCGGTCAGTGCAGCAGCACCGTCTTTGTCTTTGGACATACCGTAAGCCACACCAATGGCGAACAGGACCGACATATGATCGATAATGGCCGCACCAGATTTGATGAACAAGGCTGCCAGAGCATTGTCCCCACCCCAGCTAACCGGGTCAATCCAGTAGCCGACACCCATCAGGATGGCCGCGGCAGGCAGTGTGGCTACCGGAACCATCAAGGCCCGACCCACCTTTTGTAAATAACTAAGAATGTTCACCTTTTCCCCCTATTCGTCCGATGCCGGACCCTATTGGCAGTTTATTGAGATAACTCACTACCTTTTTAGAAATAACGTTTGGCACGTATCACTCATGCGGAGTGTAAAAAAATTATTTCGTATCGCAAATTAAAACCTCCTTTTTTGTGACAAATGTCACCAAAAAGTAGTGTTAAACTGCCACATTGCTAGCCATCGCACAAAACTTATTTTATCATTCAAAAAATCAACGAGCAGTAATCCCGAATACCCGCTTCACAAAGCTGAGTTACGCTTTAAGCTACGGTTGTTGCCCGTACCAGTATAGACACAGTTTATTCTACCTAGAGGTGTACGATGAGACTTATCCCACTACAAGACACTACTCAAGTCGGCAAATGGGCCGCACGCCATATCGTTCAGCGTATCAACGCCTTCAAACCGACCGCAGATCGCCCGTTCGTCCTTGGCCTGCCAACCGGCGGCACCCCGCTGGAAGCCTACAAACACCTGATCGCGATGCACAAAGCCGGTGAAGTCAGCTTCAAGCACGTCGTGACCTTCAACATGGACGAGTATGTTGGCCTGCCGCAGGAACACCCGGAAAGCTACCACACCTTCATGTACCGTAACTTCTTCGACCACGTTGATATCCCACGTGAAAATATCAACCTGCTGAACGGCAACGCACCAGACGTTGACGAAGAGTGCCGTCAGTACGAAGCCAAGATGAAATCCTACGGTAAAGTTAACCTGTTCATGGGCGGCGTGGGCTTCGATGGCCACATTGCGTTCAACGAACCAGCGTCTTCTCTGGCTTCACGCACCCGTATCAAAACGCTGACCGAAGAAACCCGCATCGCCAACTCCCGCTTCTTCGACGGTGACGTGAGCCAGGTGCCAAAATATGCCCTGACCGTCGGCGTGGGTACCCTGCTGGATGCGGAAGAAGTGATGATCCTGGTCACTGGCCGTGGCAAGGCACAAGCGCTGGAAGCCGCAGTGGAAGGCAGCATCAACCACCTGTGGACCATCAGTTGCCTGCAGCTGCATGCCAAAGCCGTGGTGGTTTGTGACGAACCGTCCACCATGGAACTGAAGGTGAAAACCGTTAAGTATTTCCGCGAGTTGGAAGCGGAAAGCGTTAATAGTCTTTAATTTTTTGCAGGGGGCTACATGTTCGCTTTAACCCAATGCCGGATTTTTACCGGCCACGACGTGCTTGATGACCATGCGGTAGTGATTGCTGATGGCCTGATTGAACGAGTCTGCCCACTGGCCGAGCTGCCAGCAGGCATCGAAATGCGCGATCTGGGTGGCGCCATCCTAGCCCCCGGTTTTATCGACGTGCAGCTTAACGGCTGCGGCGGCGTGCAATTTAACGACTCACTGGAAGCCATCTCGGAAACCACGCTGGAAATCATGCAGCATGCCAACGAGAAATCCGGCTGTACCAGCTATCTGCCAACGCTGATCACCTGCAGCGACGATTATATGAAGCACGGCATCAACGTGATGCGCGCTTATCTGAAGAATCATCCCAATCAGGCCCTTGGCCTGCATCTGGAAGGGCCGTACCTGAGCCTGGAGAAGAAAGGTACCCACAACCCGGCGTTTATCCGCAAGCCTACCAGCGAGATGATTGACTACCTGTGTGCCAATGCCGACGTGATCAGCAAAGTGACCCTGGCGCCAGAAATGGTGGAACCACACTTTATCAAACAGCTGAGCGACGCCGGGATCGTGGTGTCCGCAGGCCACTCCAACGCCACTTACGATCAGGCACGCGTGGGTTTCGCCGCAGGCATTACCTTCGCCACCCATCTGTACAATGCCATGCCGTACATCAGTGGCCGCGAGCCGGGCCTGATGGGCGCGATCTTCGACACGCCAGAAGTGTATACCGGCATCATTGCCGATGGGCACCACGTGGCCTGGGCGAGTATCCGTAACGCCAAGCGGGTAAAAGGTGATAAATTGGTGCTGGTCACCGATGCTACTGCACCAGCAGGCGCGGATATCGATCAGTTTATTTTCGCGGGTAAAACCATTTATTATCGTGACGGCCTGTGCGTTGACGAAAACGGCACACTGAGCGGTTCCGCACTGACCATGATCGAAGCGGTGCAGAACAGCGTAGAGCATGTCGGTATCGCACTGGACGAAGCGCTGCGTATGGCAACGCTCTACCCGGCGCGCGCTATCGGTGTCGAACAACGTTTAGGCACCATCGAAGCTGGCAAGGTCGCTAACCTGACCGCCTTTACCCGTGATTACCAAATCACCAAGACCCTCGTTAACGGCAACGAGGTTTAATCCATGAACAGCGAGTAGAATTATTGATGAGCACTGGCGGACAAGCACAAATAGGGAATGTTGACTTAGTTAAGCAACTTAATGGCGCAGCAGTGTATCGCCTGATCGACCAGCAAGGCCCGATCTCGCGCATTCAGATTGCCGAACTCAGCCAGCTAGCCCCCGCCAGCGTCACTAAAATTACTCGCCAACTGTTGGAGCGCGGGCTGATCAAAGAGGTCGATCAGCAAGCCTCCACCGGTGGCCGCCGTGCCATTTCCATTGTCAGTGAAACCCGCAATTTCCACACCGTTGCCATCCGCCTGGGCCGCCATGATGCCACCATCACCCTGTACGATATGGGCGGTAAGTCGCTCGGCGAGGAGCACTACCCTCTGCCGGAACGCACCCAGGAGACACTGGAAAACGCACTGCTCAACGCCATTGCGCAGTTTATCGAAAGCTACCAGCGCAAACTGCGCGAACTGATCGCCATTGCCGTGATCCTGCCCGGCCTGGTCGATCCGGCTTTAGGTGTAGTGCGCTATATGCCGCACATCAGCGTCGATAACTGGGCGTTGGTCGAAAGTCTGCAGCAACGCTTCAACGTCACCAGTTTTGTCGGCCACGATATCCGCAGCCTGGCCTTGGCGGAGCACTACTTCGGGGCTACCCGGGATTGTGAAGACTCCATTCTGGTGCGCCTGCACCGGGGCACCGGGGCCGGGATCATCGTCAACGGCAAAATCTTCCTCGGCAATAACGGCAACGTGGGGGAGATTGGTCATATTCAAATCGATCCCCTCGGCGAGCGCTGCCACTGCGGTAACTTCGGCTGCCTGGAAACCGTGGCAGCCAACGCTGCTATCGAACAACGCGTACGCCACCTGCTGAGTCAGGGCTACCCAAGCAAAATGACGCTGGAAGACTGTAGCATTGCCGCCATCTGCAAAGCCGCCAATCGCGGAGATTTGCTGGCCAGCGAAGTGATCGAACACGTTGGCCGCTATCTGGGCAAGGCGGTAGCCATCGCCATCAACCTGTTCAACCCGCAAAAAGTGGTGATCGCCGGTGAAATCACCGAAGCGGACAAAGTGCTGTTACCCGCCATCCAAAGCTGCATCAACACCCAGGTGCTGAAGGATTTCCGCAGAAACCTGCCGGTGGTCACTTCCGAACTCAATCATCGTTCAGCGATCGGCGCTTTTGCCCTGGCAAAACGAGCAATGCTCAACGGTGTACTTCTCCAACGGCTGTTAGAAAGTTAAACTGCCTGTTTGGCAGGGATGCACTTCTGGCTTTTTTGCCCTGCCGTTTATCATGAGACCAGCAACAATGACTATCAAAAACGTGATATGTGACATCGACGGCGTGCTGCTGCATGACAATACCCCGATCCCTGGAGCCGATCTGTTCCTGGCTCGTATTCAGGAGCAGGGAATGCCGCTGGTGGTGCTAACCAACTACCCATCGCAAACCGCCCAGGACCTGGCCAACCGCTTTGCCGCCGCTGGCCTGGACGTGCCAGAAAGCGCTTTTTATACCTCAGCGATGGCGACGGCCGATTTCCTGCGCCGCCAGGAAGGTAAAAAAGCCTATGTGGTGGGCGAAGGCGCACTGATCCACGAACTCTACAAAGCCGGCTTTACCATCACCGATATCAACCCGGATTTCGTGATCGTGGGTGAGACCCGTTCCTACAACTGGGACATGATGCATAAAGCGGCCTTCTTCGTGAACAACGGGGCGCGATTTATCGCCACCAACCCGGATACCCACGGCCATGGTTTCACTCCCGCCTGTGGGGCTTTATGTGCGCCGATCGAGAAGATCACCGGCCGTAAACCGTTTTATGTCGGCAAGCCTAGCCCGTGGATTATCCGCGCCGCGCTGAACAAGATGCAGGCACATTCGGAAGAGACGGTGATTGTCGGGGACAACCTGCGCACCGATATCCTGGCTGGCTTCCAGGCCGGGCTGGAAACCGTGCTGGTGCTGTCTGGCGTCTCAAACCTGGACGATGTTGAATCCATGCCGTTCCGCCCGAGCCATATCTTCCCTTCCGTGGCGGATATCACCATTTTTTAAGCCGCAAGCAATGGCCCCTCACCCTAACCCTTATGTCTTGATCTTCTCCGCCTTAGCGGAGAAGATCCCCGACTGATCATCGGGAGATAGCCGGTGAGCTCCCCCTAACCCTAGTGCCTATGAGCCCGTGGGAGAGATTGTGCCCCGGCTGTCTATTTCCCTGTCGCCTTGTAGACCGAACGGTATCCTGTGCCTATGAGCACCTACATATAAGGATGGTCCGGCGATAAATTTCAGACATGGTTATGGAGTGCCATAATGCGTAGAACCCCTGTCGGCGTTGATATCGCTAAACACAAATTTGATGTCGCCGTACTGCTGGACAATCAGAAGTATAAAACCAAAAAGTTTGCCAATACCCCTTCTGGATGCCGCGAGTTCGCAGCCTGGTTGAGCCGCTTTGGCGACTGTCATGTCTGTATGGAAGCCACCGGGAGCTACAGCACGGAACTGGCCACTTATCTGGCAGACAACAACTACCACGTCAGTCTGATGAACCCGGCGTGTATCCATTCCTTCGGCAATACAGAACTGGCCCGGAACAAAACGGACAAAAGCGATGCAGCGATGATAGCCCGCTACTGCGCACTGCATCAGCCTGCCCCGTGGTTCCCAGCCCCGTTGAGCGAGCGCCAGTTGACCGCGTTGGTCAGGCATCTTAAGAACCTGGAAGAGATGCGTCAGATGGAAGAAAATCGCCTGGAGGTGGCCGAAGCAGTCATCGTCCCTTCACTCAATGAGCACATCGCCACGTTGGATGAACTGATACGAGAAACGAAAAAGAAAATCAGTCAGCACATCGATGATAACCCTGACCTGAAACGGGACAGCGAGTTGCTAAAAAGTATCCCTGGAGTGGGAGAGATGCTGAGCTCCAGCCTGCTGGCCTTCGCAGGAAACCTGCGTCGGTTCACCAGCAGCAAGGCCCTGGTAGCGTACGCAGGACTGAATCCGCAGCGATGTGAGTCGGGGATGTTTAAAGGGAAAAGCCGGTTATCGAAAGTGGGGCACGGTGAGCTGCGAAGTGCGTTATACATGCCCGCGGTAGTGGCAGGCCAATACAATGTTGTGGTTAAAGACTTAACAGAAAGGCTGAAGTTGCGTGGGAAGTCGGGCAAAGAAAGAGTGTGTGCGGCGATGCGAAAGTTGCTGCAACTGGCCTATGGTGTGGTGAAATCAGGAAAGACATTTAATGCGGAAATACCGCTTGCCGGATAGCCGACAAGACGGTATCTCTCCCACAGGGAGAGGGGACCGATCCAGTTCGCTGATGTTTTGGCGTTCTTCCCTCAGTAGCAAAGGTTCGCCTTAAACATCCCCCTTATTGCAGATCAAACTTCTGCACGTGACAACGACTCTGCGCTGGCTCCCTCTCCCTGTGGGAGAGGGTTGGGGTGAGGGGAAACATCGATCATCAAAATGTCTGAAAATTTATCTCGCCCTCGCCTCATTCGGTAATAAATTAGATATTCGTCAATTTTTACCGATAAAAAATGCATATCCGCTAATTTTAGCACCCCACCCCAAGACTATTTTTCAGCGTAACGTTAAATCGCTTGCATCTACCTCAGCTTTTGACGCATTTTCATTATCAGAAGGCAGCAAAGCCGCACCGTTACTGAACATGCAGGCACGCTGTACATCACATCACCGCCATAAAATGTCGTTAGGAGAGTTTGTATGTGTTCTATTTTCGGTGTGCTCGATCTGAAGTCCGATCCGGTTGAATTGCGTAAAAGAGCGTTGGAACTGTCGCGCCTGATGCGCCATCGCGGCCCAGACTGGTCCGGCGTTTTCGCCAGCGATAAAGCCATTCTGGTTCACGAGCGCCTGTCGATTGTTGATGTGAATAACGGTGCTCAACCGCTTTACAACGCCGCGCACACCCACGTATTGGCGGTTAACGGTGAAATTTATAACCATCAGGCCCTGCGTCAGCAACTGGGTGAGCATTATCAGTTCCAGACCGGCTCCGACTGCGAAGTGATCCTGGCGCTGTATCAGGAAAAAGGCCCGAACTTCCTGGACGATCTGCAAGGTATGTTTGCCTTTGCCCTATACGACACTGAAAAAGACGCCTACCTGATTGGCCGCGACCACCTCGGCATCATCCCGCTGTATATGGGGCATGATGAGCACGGCAACCTATATGTCGCTTCTGAGATGAAGGCGCTGGTGCCGGTCTGCCGCAGCATTAAAGAGTTCCCGGCGGGCAGCTACCTGTGGAGCCAGGACGGTGAAATCCGCGAATACTACCAGCGTGACTGGTTCGACTATGACAACGTCAAAGACAACGTCACCGATGCCAACGCCCTGCGCAACGCGCTGGAAGAGTCGGTCAAAAGCCACCTGATGTCCGACGTGCCTTATGGCGTGCTGCTCTCCGGCGGGCTGGATTCCTCGGTGATCTCTGCCATCACCAAAAAATATGCCGCACGCCGGGTAGAAGATGATGAGCGCAGTGAAGCCTGGTGGCCACAGCTGCACTCCTTCGCCGTCGGGCTGGAAGGTTCCCCGGATCTGCGTGCGGCTCAAGAGGTCGCTAACCACCTTGGTACCGTCCACCATGAAATCCACTTCACGGTACAGGAAGGCCTGGATGCCATTCGCGATGTGATCTACCACATCGAAACTTACGACGTCACCACCATCCGCGCCTCCACGCCGATGTACCTGATGTCACGCAAGATTAAAGCGATGGGCATCAAGATGGTGCTGTCCGGCGAAGGGGCTGATGAGGTGTTCGGCGGCTACCTGTACTTCCATAAGGCGCCAAATGCCAAAGAATTCCACGAGGAAACCGTGCGTAAGCTGCTGGCGCTGCATATGTACGACTGCGCTCGCGCCAACAAAGCGATGTCTGCCTGGGGTGTAGAAGCCCGCGTGCCGTTCCTGGATAAAAACTTCCTGGACGTGGCGATGCGCATCAACCCGCAGGATAAAATGTGCGGCAACGGCAAGATGGAGAAGCACATTATTCGCCAATGCTTCGAGTCTTACCTGCCAGCTAGCGTGGCCTGGCGCCAGAAAGAACAGTTCTCCGACGGTGTCGGTTACAGCTGGATCGATACGCTAAAAGAAGTCGCTGCCAAGCAGATTAGCGATCAACAGCTTGAAACCGCACGTTTCCGCTTCCCGTACAACACGCCAAACAGCAAAGAAGGCTACCTGTACCGCGAAATTTTCGAAGAACTGTTCCCACTGCCAAGCGCAGCGGAATGTGTCCCTGGCGGCCCTTCCGTAGCCTGCTCGTCGGCAAAAGCCATTGAATGGGACGAATCCTTCAAAAAGATGGACGACCCATCAGGCCGCGCCGTAGGCGTACACCAATCCGCTTATAAGTAAACCGTCAGCGCTTTACCTTCGGCGGGCCTGATGGCCCGCTTTTTTGTGGATGTTTTCAACCGTTAATGGCCTAATCTGCCGAATTTATCACCATAATGTTCACAACCCAGTCAAACAACCCGTTCAGTCGCTTTTTCGGGAAAAAACTTGTTGACGCAAATCGGCCATATACGCATAATGCGCCCCGCAACGCCGATGAAGGTTGAGCGAAAAAGATGGCTACGTAGCTCAGTTGGTTAGAGCACATCACTCATAATGATGGGGTCACAGGTTCGAATCCCGTCGTAGCCACCAATCTTTTTTGCGGGAGTGGCGAAATTGGTAGACGCACTAGATTTAGGTTCTAGCGCCGCAAGGTGTGCGAGTTCAAGTCTCGCCTCCCGCACCATTTTCTTTCATCGTCGTGCATGCAGCAGGTGGGGTATCGCCAAGCGGTAAGGCACCGGTTTTTGATACCGGCATTCCCTGGTTCGAATCCAGGTACCCCAGCCATCTTTTTCAGGATGGGGCGCTGTAACAATTTGATTGTGTTATTGGGGTATCGCCAAGCGGTAAGGCACTGGTTTTTGATACCAGCATTCCCTGGTTCGAATCCAGGTACCCCAGCCATACAACGCAATTGAAAGTCACAAAGATTAGTAAATGGCTACGTAGCTCAGCTGGTTAGAGCACATCACTCATAATGATGGGGTCACAGGTTCAAATCCCGTCGTAGCCACCATGCTGTCTGTTTTACATTTGGGGTGTCGCCAAGCGGTAAGGCTCTGGTTTCTGATACCAGCATACCCAGGTTCGAATCCTGGCACCCCAGCCAAATTTAGAAAAGCTCGCTTCGGCGGGCTTTTTGCTTTTCTGCGTTTCTACGTTTGGATAAATGGGCGCAACATTCGGCGCCCCATGTCATCACAGACCTAATGCATACTTCAGCGCCCGCTCTTTCAACTTGCCCGCCCTTTCCGCCACCATCAACGCCAGATTGCGCGCCACGCCCAGCGGAGCCAGGTTATTGCTGAACGCGGTATAAAACAGATCCATGCCGCTTTGCATCAGCAGGTTATCGGTACGACGACGGCGCTGATAGCGCATCAGCACCTCTTCACTCGCCCAATCCTCTCCATGCTCACGGGCGTCGGCCACGATCTCCAGTAACGCATCCACATCGCGATAGCCAAGGTTCACCCCCTGCCCGGCCAGCGGGTTGATGGTATGCGCAGCATCGCCGAGCAGCACCAGCCCGGATTGCACATAGCGTTGCGCGTGACGGCGCACCAGCGGGAATGATCCGGCGGCATGAGCCTTTACCGTGCCCAAGCGGGAGGGGAAAGCCGCCGCAATCTCTTGTTCGAGTTGCGCCATAGGTAACGCCTGCAACTGGCGAATACGCTGCGGACTGTCATACCACACCAGCGTTGCCCACTGGTCGTACAACGGCAGAAACGCGCGTGGACCAGAGGGGAGGAATTGCTGCCAGGTCACATCCTGCTGCGGTTGATCGGTTTCCACGGTGATCAACATGCAAGACTGACGGTATTGCCAACCGCTGGTGCCAATCGCCGCCAACTTGCGCACCTGTGAGTGAGCACCGTCGGCACCCACCACCAAACGCGCCTGTATGGCCTCTGACGAGCTTAATGTCACCTGCCATTGGTCATCGGCTCGATGCATCGCCTGCAGCCTGGCAGGGCAGTACAGCGTTAAATTCTCGCACTGTACCAACTGCTGCCATAGCGCGAGCTGCAAAATACGGTTCTCGACCATAAAACCCAGTTCTGGCAGTCCTAGCGTTGCAGCATCAAACGCCACCCGTGATGACTCCCATTCCCAGGTTTCCAGCCTGCGGTAGGGTGCCGATCTCATCTGCAACACCACAGGCCAGGCATCAAGCTGCTGCAACAAGCCAACGGAGGTGCAGCCAATAGCGGAGATCCGCAGGTCCGGCGGGCTTTGGGGATCGAACGTATCGGGAGCCTCATGCTCTAACAAAGCGACCGATAACCCGGCGCGAGCCAGCCCCAGTGCGGCAGCGGCTCCCACCATCCCACCGCCAACCACCACGGCATCAAAGCATTTTTGTGAAGTGTTCATTTTGGCTATACTTTTGGTTAAAAGGGCATCTTGGTTCAGTGTACCGGATTTTTAATCTGGCTTCAGGTCGCATGCTACTGCCACTCCGCTGGTCACCAGCGCGCCAAATGATTACAATGGCCTTCCTGCATGGCGCGTAACGCAACTTTCTCTCCGCACTGAGTAATGGCAAGTCAATGACGAAAAAACTACATATCAAAACCTGGGGCTGCCAGATGAACGAGTACGACTCATCGAAAATGGCAGATTTACTGGGAAGCACACACGGCTTCGAGTGGACTGAAAACGCTGAAGAAGCGGATGTGTTGCTGCTCAATACCTGCTCGATCCGCGAGAAGGCGCAGGAAAAGGTTTTCGCGTTGTTGGGCCGTTGGAAGCAACTGAAAAAGAACAACCCCGATCTGATCATTGGCGTCGGCGGCTGCGTTGCTTCACAGGAAGGGGAACATCTGCGCCAGCGCGCGCCCTGCGTTGACATCGTTTTTGGCCCGCAGACATTGCACCGCCTGCCGGAGATGATCAACCACGTGCGCGGTTCGCATAGCCCGATCGTGGACATCAGCTTCCCGGAAATCGAAAAGTTCGACCGCCTGCCGGAACCCCGTGCCGACGGGCCAACCGCCTTTGTCTCAATCATGGAAGGCTGCAACAAATACTGTACGTTCTGCGTGGTGCCTTACACTCGCGGTGAGGAAGTCAGCCGCCCAAGCGATGATGTGCTGTTTGAAGTCGCTCAGTTGGCCGCCCAAGGCGTACGTGAAGTGAACCTGCTGGGCCAGAACGTCAACGCCTATCGTGGCGCAACCTTTGATGGCGGCATCTGCTCATTTGCCGAACTGCTGCGCCTGGTGGCCTCCATCGACGGGATCGATCGCATCCGCTTTACCACCAGCCACCCGATTGAGTTCAGCGATGACATTATCGCGGTGTATGAAGATACGCCCGAGCTGGTCAGCTTCCTGCATCTGCCGGTACAAAGCGGTTCAGATCGCATTCTGACCATGATGAAACGCGCCCACACGGCGCTGGAATACAAAGCGATTATCCGCAAGCTGCGTCAGGCTCGGCCCAATATCCAGTTCAGCTCCGATTTCATTGTCGGTTTCCCAGGGGAAACCCAGGCCGACTTTGAACAGACCATGAACCTGATTGCCCAGGTGAATTTCGACACCAGCTTCAGCTTTATCTACTCTTCGCGCCCCGGCACTCCGGCGGCAGACATGGTTGACGACGTCAGTGAGGAAGAGAAAAAACAGCGACTGTATCTGCTGCAAGAACGGATCAACCAGCAGGTGATGCAATTCAGCCGCCGTATGCTGGGCACCGTGCAGCGTATTCTGGTCGAGGGCACCTCACGCAAGAGCGTGATGGAACTCTCTGGCCGCACCGAATGCAACCGGACGGTCAACTTTGAGGGCACCCCAGATTTGATCGGCCAGTTCGTCGACGTCGAAATTACTGAAGTGTTAACCAACTCTCTGCGCGGTACCCTGGTCCGCACCGAACAGCAGATGGAACTGCGCGTGCACCAATCCCCTCAAGCGGTGATTGCACGTACCCGTAAGGAAGATGAGCTGGGCGTCGGTAGCTACCAACCCTGATCGCCCCGCCACCTTGGCATTTTCCTTTTTCTCTGCCGGGCAGTCATTGTCCGGTAATTTTGTTTTTTTATTTTGATTATGAGGCGACACAATAATGCAACTCCCACACTGCCCGAAGTGCAATTCCGAATACACCTACCAGGATAACGCCCTGTTCATCTGCCCTGAGTGCGCCCATGAGTGGAGCGACAGCGCTGCCGTTGAAGATGCCGATACCCTGATTGTCAAAGATGCCAACGGTAACCTGCTGGCCGATGGCGATGCGGTGACCGTGGTCAAGGATCTGAAGGTCAAAGGCAGCTCTTCCATGTTGAAGATCGGCACCAAGGTGAAGAACATCCGCCTGGTCGAAGGCGATCACAACATCGATTGCAAAATCGACGGCTTTGGCCCGATGAAGCTGAAATCCGAATTTGTGAAGAAGAGCTGATTTCCGCTGTTAACCTGCTGTTGGGCCAAACTATTTGGCCCAATTCTGCCCCCTCCCCCCTTGAATTCCCTTCGCTGCGCACAGATAGATCAGAGGTAAACTTGCGCCAGTGCGGTACACCATGAATAATTCAGGGTAGAGCTGTTCGGGGGTTGCCCTGAATGCCCGCGCTGAAATCGCGTTACGTGACATCAACCAGGCCCTGTTGAGCCTTGAGGAATCGTTTGAACGTCGCAACACAAGAAATCCTGTTGGAGCCCGCAGACAACCAACGCCTGTTGAGCCTGTGCGGCCCGTTTGATGACAACATCAAACAACTCGAACGTCGGCTGGGGATTGAAATCAACCGCCGTGACAACCGTTTCAAGCTGGTCGGTAAAAACCTGTGCGTGGTTGCCGCCGCTGATATTCTGCGCCATCTGTATGTGGATACCGCGCCGATCCGTGGCGTGACCCCAGATATCGATCCGGAACAGATCCACCTGGCCATCAAAGAGAGCCGGGTGCTGGAGCAGGTGGCAGAGAGCGTGCCGGATTACGGCAAATCGGTCACCATCAAGACCAAGCGCGGCATGGTGAAGCCCCGCACGCCGAATCAGGCGCAATACATCGCCAATATTTTCGCCCATGACATCACCTTTGGCGTTGGCCCGGCGGGTACCGGTAAAACCTATCTGGCGGTTGCGGCTGCGGTAGATGCGCTGGAGCGCCAGGAAATCCGGCGTATCCTGCTGACCCGCCCGGCGGTTGAAGCTGGCGAGAAGCTGGGCTTCCTGCCGGGGGATCTGAGCCAGAAAGTCGATCCGTATCTGCGCCCGCTGTATGACGCCCTGTTTGAAATGCTGGGCTTCGAGCGCGTGGAAAAGCTGATCGAGCGTAACGTGATCGAAGTTGCGCCGCTGGCCTACATGCGTGGCCGTACGCTGAATGACGCCTTTATCATTCTCGATGAAAGCCAGAACACCACCATCGAACAGATGAAGATGTTCCTGACGCGTATCGGTTTCAACTCGAAAGCGGTGATCACCGGCGACGTGACCCAGATCGACCTGCCACGTAATCAGAAATCCGGCCTGCGCCATGCGGTGGAAGTGCTGTCTGAGGTGGAAGAGATCAGCTTTAACTTCTTCCACAGCGAAGACGTGGTGCGCCACCCGGTAGTGGCCCGTGTGGTGGTCGCCTATGAAGCCTGGGAAGCCGCCGAACAAAAACGCAAAGACGCCATCGCCGAACAACGTAGACGTGAGGCACCGGTTGCCTCCGAACAGGAAACACCATGAGCCAGGTTATTCTGGATTTACAAATTGCCTGCGCCAGCAGTGAAGGATTACCGGATGAAGCCACCTTCCAGCGTTGGCTGGAAGGGGTATTGCCACAGTTCCAGGAAGAGGCCGAAGTCACCATCCGCCTGGTGGATGAGGCGGAAAGCAATGAGCTGAATCTGACCTATCGTGGTAAAGACAAGCCCACCAACGTGTTATCATTCCCGTTCGAGGCACCTCCGGAAGTCGAACTACCGCTGTTGGGTGATTTGATTATTTGCCGTCAAGTGGTTGAACAGGAAGCGGTTGAGCAACAGAAAGCGCTGGAAGCACACTGGGCGCATATGGTTGTTCACGGTAGCCTTCATCTGCTAGGGTATGACCACATCGAAGACGATGAAGCCGAAGAAATGGAATCTTTGGAAACCGAGATAATGCAGGAGATGGGTTACCCAGACCCTTACCTCGCGGAAAAAGATCCCACCTGATGTTAGCTGAGCACCCCGCAGCCCCGATTGGGGCTGTCGCTAATTTTGATAACTCAATAGAGTGATATTAACTAAAACGCCATGAGCGACGACCATTCACAAAGCAATGACAGCCCCAGTCCCAAGAAGGGGTTCTTTACTCTTATCCTTAACCAGCTGTTCCACGGTGAACCCAAAAACCGTGGCGATCTGGTAGAGCTGATCCGTGATTCCGAGCAAAACGACCTGATCGATCCCGATACCCGTGACATGCTGGAAGGCGTGATGGATATCGCCGAGCAGCGCGTGCGCGACATCATGATCCCGCGCTCCCAGATGGTGACGCTCAAGCGTAACCAAACGCTGGAAGAGTGCCTGGACGTGATTATCGAATCCGCCCACTCGCGCTTCCCGGTGATCAGCGAAGATAAAGATCACATCGAAGGCATTCTGATGGCCAAGGACCTGCTGCCGTTTATGCGCGCAGACTCCGAGCCGTTCAGCATCGACAAGGTGCTGCGTACCGCCGTGGTGGTACCGGAAAGCAAGCGGGTTGACCGGATGCTCAAGGAGTTCCGCTCCCAGCGTTATCACATGGCGATTGTCATTGATGAATTTGGCGGTGTCTCTGGCCTAGTGACCATCGAAGATATTCTGGAGCTGATTGTCGGGGAAATTGAGGACGAATATGACGATGAGGAAGATCGTGACGTTCGCCAACTGAGCCGCCACATGTTCACCGTGCGGGCGCTGGCGCCTATCGAAGACTTCAACGACACCTTCGGCACCCATTTCAGCGACGATGAGGTGGACACCATCGGCGGTCTGGTGATGCAAGCCTTCGGCCACCTGCCTGCGCGCGGGGAAACCATTGAAATCGAAGGTTACCTATTTAAAGTTGCGATGGCCGACAGTCGACGTATTATCCAGGTTCATGTCAAAATTCCGGACGACGCCCCGCAACCGAAACTGGAAGAATAACTTATCCATGGCTAAAGCCTCATTACTTGATCGCCAGCGGGTTCGCGCCCTGCTGGCGCTGTTGACCGGTGCCTGTGGCACGCTGGCCTTCTCCCCTTACGATATCTGGCCTGCAGCGATTGTTTCGCTGTGCGGCCTGCTGGCCGTAACCCTCAACCGCACGACCAAACAATCCGCCCTGCTCGGTTTCTGCTGGGGCATGGGGCTGTTCGGTAGCGGCGTGAACTGGGTTTACGTCAGCATTGCCGACTTCGGCGGTATGCCGTTTGCCATCAATATCTTCCTGGTCGTGCTGCTGGCCGCCTATCTTTCGCTGTATACCGGGTTGTTCACCGGTTTACTGACGCGGATCTGGCCACGTACCACCTGGTGGCGGCTGGCCATTGCCGCCCCGGCGCTATGGCAACTGACCGAGTTCCTGCGCGGTTGGGTGCTGACCGGTTTCCCCTGGTTGCAATTTGGTTATACCCAGATCGACGGTCCGCTGAAAGGCATTGCGCCATTGCTCGGCGTGGATGCGATCACGCTGATCCTGATGTCCCTTAGCGGCCTGCTGGTCTTTGCCCTCAATCAGCGGCGCATCACCCCGGCGGTCATTGCTATCGCCATGCTGTTACTGCCGTGGCCGCTGCGCCAGATCCACTGGTTTACGCCGCAGCCGGATAAAGCGGTGAACGTCGCCATGGTGCAGGGCAATATCGAGCAGTCGATGAAGTGGGATCCGAAGGCGTTGCTCAGTACGCTGCAAACCTATCTGGATGAGAGCCGTCCGTTGATGGGCAAAGTGCCTATCATCATCTGGCCGGAGTCCGCCATTCCCGATGTAGAGAGCAATCAGAACGGTTTCCTGACCATGATGGACGATCTGATGCGCGCCAAGAACAGCAGCCTGATCACCGGTATCGTGGACGCTCGCGCTACCCAGCAAGGCACGCAGTTCTTCAACAGCGTGATCGTGCTTGGCGAGGAACAGCCTTACAGCTACCCGGCAGCCAATCGCTATGACAAACATCACCTGGTGCCCTTTGGTGAGTTTGTGCCGTTGGAAACGCTGCTGCGCCCGTTGGCTCCGTTATTCGACCTGCCGATGTCCTCGTTCAGCCGTGGTAACTATGTGCAGCCGCAGCTCAGCGTACGCGGTTATAACCTGACGGCAGCCATCTGCTATGAAATCGTGCTGGGCCAGCAGGTGCGCGATAACTTCCGTCCGGATACCAACTTCCTGCTGACCGTGTCCAACGATGCCTGGTTCGGCCACTCCATCGGCCCATGGCAGCACTTCCAAATGGCGCGTATGCGTTCATTGGAACTGGGCAGGCCGTTGCTGCGTAGCACCAATAACGGTATCACCGCCGTCGTTGGCCCAACCGGCGAAGTGTTGGCATCCATCCCACAGTTCACCCGCAAAGTGCTGGAAGTGAAGGTGACACCCACTACCGGCATCACGCCATATGCCCGCTTTGGCTCTGCGCCAGTGTGGATCATCACCGTGCTGCTGGGTGGCATCGCGCTGCTCATTAGCTGGCGCCGCAGGTAAGTTCTCTTTGGGCACGGTGCCTTACCGTGCCCTCTTCATTTCTTGTTGCCCCCTCCCTTCTGATGTTTCTGGCATGCTCCTTGCTTTAATTACCCTGTAGAACGTTGCTGATTTACTTTAACTGACATCTTGTCGCATCCGTGCACAACTCCAGCGCAAGTCTCGCACCTCGGTGGTGCATCAGGGGTTTATTGCATTCATTTGGTGCGCGTGATGTCTCAAAAAATGAAACAACTTAGTTTCATCTTGTTCACAATCGGTTATTTTCTATCGTAAATCGGCATTAGGACTATCTTTATAGCTTAGCCGTATTAACCCGCCCTCCCTGAGTGCGGGCAATCACAACAGCACAGGAGTTGGACCATGCAAATGCGCAAATTGGCGTTATCGTTACTGCTGATCGGAATGGCGAGTAGCGTAGCCCATGCGGAAGAACTGACCGGTACGCTGAAGAAAATCAAAGATAACGGCGTGATTGTTGTTGGCCACCGTGAATCCTCAGTTCCGTTCTCCTACTACGATAATCAGCAGAAAGTTGTGGGTTACTCCCAGGACTATTCCAACCAAATCGTTGATGCCATCAAGAAGAAATTGAACGAGCCCAATCTGCAGGTGAAAATGCTACCGATCACCTCGCAAAACCGCATTCCACTGTTGCAAAACGGCACCTTCGATTTTGAGTGTGGCTCGACCACCAACAACCTCGAGCGCCAGAAACAGGCTGCCTTCTCTGATACCATCTTCGTCGTCGGTACCCGTCTGCTGGTCAAGAAAGGCTCCGACATCAAAGACTTTAAAGATCTGGCCGGTAAAGCCGTGGTCGTCACTTCAGGCACCACTTCCGAAGTGTTGCTCAACAAGCTGAACGACAAAGATCAGATGAAAATGCGCATCATCAGTGCCAAAGACCACGGCGATTCCTTCCGCACCCTGGAAAGTGGCCGTGCAGTGGCGTTTATGATGGATGATGCCCTGCTGGCGGGCGAGCGCGCCAAGGCCAAACAGCCGGATCAGTGGGAAATCGTTGCCACTCCACAGTCCAAAGAAGCCTACGGCTGTATGATGCGTAAAGACGATCCACAGTTCAAAAAGCTGGTGGATGACACTATCGCTCAAGCTCAGACCTCTGGCCAGGCAGCTAAATGGTTTGAGGTTTGGTTCAAACAGCCAATCCCACCAAAAAACCTCAACATGAACTTCGATCTGTCCGACGACATGAAGCAGTTGTTTAAAGAGCCGAACGACAAAGCACTGAACTAATAAAAAATCAAGCCAGCCAAGCTGGCTGCTGTAGATGACCGTAATAGGACAGACAGGTATGCGGGAGGCCGTTCCCCTCCCGCATTCTTTCCTCAACACGACTCAAGGCACACCAAAAAGCCAGCCTGACTGGCGTGCGCCACGATTGCACGGTCATCAAGTTGTAAGGTTTGTAAGGTGTTTTGCACCTGTTTGCCGGAGTTAGTTATGTCAATAGATTGGAACTGGGGTATCTTTCTGCAGCAGGCCCCGTTTGGGAATACCACCTACCTAGGCTGGATCTGGTCCGGCTTTCAGGTTACGGTCGCCCTCTCCGTCTGTGCGTGGATTATTGCCTTCTTTGTCGGTTCACTGTTCGGTATCTTGCGTACCGTGCCCAACCGTTTTCTCTCCTCACTAGGTACCTGTTACGTCGAACTGTTCCGTAACGTGCCGCTAATCGTGCAATTCTTTACCTGGTATCTGGTGATGCCGGAGCTGCTGCCAGCCGATATCGGCATGTGGTTCAAGAGCGAGCTCGATCCCAACGTGCAATTCTTTGTTTCTTCCATGCTGTGCCTTGGGTTGTTTACCGCTGCGCGCGTTTGCGAGCAGGTGCGTGCCGCAATCCAATCCCTGCCCCGCGGCCAGCAGGCTGCCGGGCTGGCCATGGGCCTGACGCTGCCACAAACCTATCGCTATGTGCTGCTGCCCAACGCCTATCGAGTGATCGTGCCACCGATGACCTCGGAAATGCTCAACCTGGTCAAAAACTCCGCCATTGCCTCAACCATCGGGCTGGTGGATATGGCCGCTCAGGCCGGGAAGCTGCTGGATTACTCCGCACACGCCTATGAATCCTTTACTGCCATCACCCTCGCCTATGTCGCTATCAACGCGGTCATCATGCTGTTTATGCGTATTGTCGAGAAGAAAGTGCAGTTACCTGGCCATATGGGGAGTAAATAATGTACCAATTTGATTGGGGATCGATTGTCCCAAGCTTCCCGTATCTGCTGCAGGGGCTGGTCGTCACGCTGAAAATTACCGTGACGGCTATTGTGTTCGGTATCCTCTGGGGCACCGTTCTGGCGGTGATGCGCCTGTCGTCGATCAAGCCGATCAGCTGGTTTGCGGCGCTGTACGTCAACCTGTTCCGCTCCGTACCGCTGGTGATGGTGCTGCTCTGGTTCTATCTGGTGGTTCCAAGCTTATTACAACAAGTTCTTGGGCTGTCACCGAAAACCGATATTCGCCTTATCTCGGCTATGGTAGCCTTTTCGCTGTTTGAAGCCGCGTACTACTCGGAAATTATCCGGGCAGGCATTGAAAGCGTCTCGCGCGGTCAGTCCTCTGCCTCACTGGCGTTGGGCATGACCCAGTGGCAATCGATGCGGCTGGTGATCTTGCCGCAGGCGTTCCGCGCCATGGTGCCGCTGCTGCTGACCCAAGGGATCGTGTTATTCCAGGATACCTCGCTGGTATACGTACTTAGCCTGGCCGACTTCTTCCGCACCGCGTCAACCATTGGTGAGCGTGACGGTACACAGGTGGAAATGATCCTGTTCGCCGGTTTGGTCTATTTTGTTATCAGTCTCGCCGCCTCGGCGCTGGTAAGCTATTTGAAGAAAAGGACTGTTTGATGATATCCCTGAAAAATGTTTCTAAGTGGTACGGTCACTTTCAGGTTCTGACCGACTGCACCACCGAAGTCAAAAAAGGCGAAGTGGTGGTGGTCTGCGGTCCTTCCGGCTCAGGCAAATCGACCCTGATTAAAACCGTCAACGGGCTGGAGCCGATCCAGAAAGGCGATATCGAGGTTAACGGTATTCAGGTCAACAACAAGAGCACCAACCTGGCGCAACTGCGCTCCAAAGTGGGGATGGTGTTCCAGCATTTTGAACTGTTCCCTCACCTGTCGATCATTGAAAACCTGACGCTGGCGCAGGTCAAAGTCCTCAAGCGCGACAAGGCCGCCTCACGCGATAAAGCCTTGAAGCTGCTGGAGCGCGTGGGCCTGTCGGC
Organism: Serratia sp. JSRIV006; assembly: GCF_019968685.1. Taxonomy (NCBI): domain Bacteria; kingdom Pseudomonadati; phylum Pseudomonadota; class Gammaproteobacteria; order Enterobacterales; family Yersiniaceae; genus Serratia; species Serratia sp. JSRIV006. The sequence goes on along the minus strand of NZ_CP074137.1, from coordinate 1,614,426 downwards.
ACATGCCGAAAAGTTCCCAGGGCAGCTCTCTGGTGGCCAGCAGCAGCGCGTGGCGATTGCCCGTGCGCTGTGTATGGATCCGATCGCCATGCTGTTTGATGAGCCCACCTCCGCGCTCGATCCAGAAATGATCAACGAAGTGTTGGACGTAATGGTCAAGCTGGCGCAGGAAGGGATGACCATGATGGTGGTGACCCACGAAATGGGCTTTGCCCGTAAGGTAGCCCATCGGGTGATCTTTATGGATGAAGGGAAGATTGTGGAAGACACCAATAAGGATGACTTCTTCAACAACCCGCAGTCAGAACGTGCCAAAGACTTTTTGGCCAAAATCCTGCATTGATTTACCAGATGCGCCCTGCCCCCCAGGGCGCATCAATAGTGCTTGTTTCTTTCGCACTTTCCCCCGATCCTCAAAGCATAATGATAACGCTGAAGGAGAAAGTGATGTCCCGCCCTATTATTATCGATTGTGATCCAGGCCTTGATGACGCTATTGCCCTTGCCATGGCGCTACGTGCCCCTACGTTGGATGTTAAAGCCGTCACCACTTCCGCCGGTAACCAGACGCCGCAAAAAACCCTGCATAACGCACTCGGCCTGCTGACGCTCATGCAACGGCAAGATGTTCTGGTCGCTGGCGGTGCCGCCAAGCCCTTGATGCGCGATCTGGTCATTGCCGATTACGTGCACGGTGATACCGGGATGGGCAACACCCATCTGCCAGTACCGGATTTTCAGCCAGTCAAGCAAACTGCGGTCGAGTTAATTGCCGATCTGCTACGTACCAGCCCAGAGCCGATTACGCTGGTGGTCACCGGCCCGATGACCAATATTGCCTTGCTGCTGTCACAGCACGCAGAGTTGAAAAGCAAGATTGAACGCATCGTGTTTATGGGCGGTGGGCTGAATGCTGGCAACACCACGCCGGTGGCCGAATTCAATATCTACGTCGATCCGGAAGCGGCCGAAATTGTGCTGCAATCCGGCGTGCCTCTAACCATGGCCGGGTTGAACGTCACCCATCAGGCATTGGTGTTACCACAGGATATCGAGCGCATCCGTAGCATTAATAATCCGGTGGCGGCAGCGGTAGCCAGCATGCTCGATTTCTACCTGCCGTTGTATCTCAGCCACCCGCGCGGCCTGCCGGGTGCCGCCATGCACGATCCTTGCACCATCGCCTGGCTGCTGGCCCCGGAGTTGTTTGAAAGCCGTGAGCTGTGGGTGGGTGTGGAGACCCAAGGTCACTACACCGTGGGCATGACGGTAGTGGATGAGTTTGGCCAAAACGGTAAACCGGCCAACGTCGAGGTGTTGACCCATATCAACCGCCAGGGCTTTATCGATCTGATGGTCGAGTGTGTTTCACGTTACTAAATGACCCCTCACCCTAACCCTCTCCCACAGGGCTGAGTGATCCCCAGTAATATGGTCAGCATCCCATGACCATATTACTGTACTCATTCCCTAACTTTTTCAGCATATTAACTATATTCATCCGTCTCACTATTCCCGCTCTGTCTCTCAGGACCTCACCAGCAAGCCTCAGATACGACAGGATCCGTCTCCCTTTCTCACTATTTGCCTGATAATGCCTATGAAGTTGTTTCTTTTCCGCCATATACCCCGTCAGCCACATCACCAGGCTGGCCATCGCTGCCACTACACTCAGAACCGCCAGGCGACCCCAGCCCTGGCTGCGGCTTAGTCTCAGCCCATATCCGAAGCGCGGACTTTTTTCGTCGCGGAAGTTCTGCTCTATCTGCATCCGACGACTGTACAGGGTCATTATCTGATGAGGCTCCAGGCCTTCAACATTACTGAACAGCAACCACGGTTCCTGAGCGCTACTTCGATGCTCTTTCTCCGTTTTTGACCGTCTGCCTTTTCCGTGACGTCCCGCCGATGGGCGCTTTTGCAGATAAAAGCTACCGTAACAAGGCATCCTCGGCTTACGAGCAAGTACACCGTAACCGACTTTTATGGGAGTGCTCTCCGCCTGCAAGTCACTGATTTTCATCCAGCGGGTGCTTCCTTCCAACTGGAAGCAGACGAGCCCTCTGACCCTGCCCGTAAAACACCAGCCCAGTTGGCTTATGTGCCTGAACCAGTCAGTTCTGAAGCCCGCATCCGTGATTATTGTGACGGGTTTTCCGTCGGGAATGGCCGCGTGGAGACGGTCAAGGAAGGCGCACTGAACCTGGCTGTTTTGTGCCAGCCAGGCGGGCACCACTTCGCTCATCAGAGGGAGGGAACGGCCATTACAGACTAGGCTTGCTCGCAGCAGATGCCAGTTTTTGTCATGCCATCCGCTCCAGTCGACAGCAATAACGCAGAACGGCATCAGTGAGGTGATAGACCGCGTAAGCATCTGTTGAATAAGGGGAAGTTCGTGATGAATAGCGGTATTACCGAGGGCCCGATCGACACGTTTAATTTTATTTTTGACGTGAGCTCTGCCTGGAAGCGAACGGCCGAGACTGGTTAGCGTCAAGTCAGCGCCGTTGCAAAGTGCAATGGCCATAGAGATAAGTACATTGATCCGAAAGGAATGAATACCACGTAAAGACGCGGAGAAAAATTTCTGGCAAACTGTTTGTAAAGGCACGATGAGGTCTCTTCTGTTTTGTTAGCGCAACCAGTAGATCACACTTCATCGTGCCTTTCATTTTTTTGTGGGGATTCCTCAGCCCACAGGGAGAGGGAACCGATCGAGCGGGCCTGAAAATACGGTGATGCGCCTTAGATAAGAGGACTCGCTGATTTTTCTGCATAATACCTTTACTCCCTACTTCCCGAAGCAGCACGAACCAACCACGCGCTCCGAACAGCCCCCTCGCCCTTTGGGAGAGGGTTGGGGTGAGGGGACAGAACGTGCCACATCCTCAACTACGTTATCTACATCAGTCCTGTAACAAACTAACACCTGCAACTGAGCACAACTCCGAACCCGCTTTTTACCGCTACGCCGAGGCCTCTGGCAGGTGAGGATTATGCAGGTTAGCCAACCGCTGAGCGCAAGGAGGCGCGATTGCGAGCCCCCATGAACGGGTTTACGGCGTGTCGGCGTTCTGCATAATCCCCAGCTGAAGTACCGTCACAATCAGCTACTCACCGTAGACATCATACCGACGTCAAGGTGCTAGCCCATATCAACCGATTGGGCTTTATCTCGACATAGAGCAATAACTCCGGACTGGTTTACTTTCGTCCGATAAAACAAGACAATGCAGCCACAATGATACAGGGAGAGACGAATGAAAGGATATTTTCGCAAGTTACTGATCGGTTTGCTAGCCGTCGTTATTGTGGCCGCGGCACTGTTTTTTTGGGTCCGGTATGAACTTAAGCAGGATGCCACACTAGCTTTTAACCAAAACAGCATCGTCAAAGAACATCTAGGTGAAGTGACCATAGAAGAACTCGGTCTGAGTCAGTTTGCACCAATGAGTAACTGCCAGGATGATTGCGACCACTATCTGGTAAAGTTGAAAGGTGAAAAAGCTAGCGCTGCCGCCGTTATGGACTTTGCAAAAGGGGATACTGAACTCTCCTATGCGATATTGTGCCTGGCTGACGGCACCAATATCGCCCTGACGGAAGATGCGCAGATTCTGGTGCAAAATAACAGAGGGGACTCCCCCTGCCAGTGATGCTTTCTCAATAAGCTGTAAATTCCCCTCATGCAACATGAGGGGAAATCGCCTTAAGGCTCAAACGGCCGGCGTTGGAACTGATCGTGGCCGCACTTCGGGCACAAAGGCAGCACTTCCGGGGTATAGAAAGCCAGATGGTGATGGCATTTCTCACACACCAGATTACCCAGCCCGACCACTTCGCCGCTGTGGTAGACACCGTGATGGCTGACATCCTTAAACACCTCACGCCACTCCAACTGGGTTTTATCGGTGATATCCGCCAGTTCCTGCCACAGGCTTTCTTTAATCACGCGCATAAACACGCTGTCGGTGAATTCCTCCCGGCTCTCTTGATAGCTGCGGGCGAACTCTTCCAAATCGCGGCGCACCGCCCGGGTCAACTGCTCCACTTCCGTACGGCTGAGTTCCTCCACCTCGTTCAAACGTTTCTCGGCGCTGGCGACCAATTGGTCAATGTCACGCTCACCGTTCTTTAAACGTTCCGTCAGTGATGTCACCAACTCGCGGTAATACTGAGCAACCTTGTTCATAGCTTCTCCTCGATGAACTACTGCGACAGGACTTCTCCCCTAAAACTACTCGTTATTATTTTAGTCGTAAATCACTGATGTGGCTTGGCTAGGTGAGGTTTTGGCAGATTGTGAGTCACATCATGGCACAGATATTTTTTTAATACGTCGAGTCAGACCGCTTGGTGTTGTTGCTGGCAGGTCTTATCAGCTATGCTATGCAGATCTAAAGATACTCACAGAATGCTACGGATGTAGCTGTTACACACCTACAGGACCATCGGCCGCCATGCAAGAGCAATACCGCCCCGAAGAGATAGAATCGAACGTACAGCTTCACTGGCAAGAGAAGCAAACTTTCAAGGTTACCGAAGACGCCAGCAAGGAAAAGTATTACTGCCTATCCATGCTGCCATACCCTTCTGGTCGTCTGCACATGGGTCATGTTCGGAACTACACCATTGGCGACGTGATCTCCCGCTACCAGCGTATGCTGGGCAAAAACGTGCTACAGCCAATTGGCTGGGATGCGTTTGGCCTGCCAGCCGAAGGCGCGGCGGTAAAAAACAAAACCGCACCGGCCCCTTGGACCTACGACAACATCGACTATATGAAGAACCAGCTGAAACTGCTGGGCTTCGGCTATGACTGGGATCGCGAGATCGCCACCTGCGATCCTGACTACTACCGTTGGGAGCAGTGGTTCTTCACCAAGCTGTACGAAAAAGGCATGGTCTACAAGAAGACTTCGGCGGTGAACTGGTGCCCACACGATCTGACCGTACTGGCCAACGAACAGGTTATCGACGGCTGCTGCTGGCGCTGTGATACCAAGGTTGAGCGTAAAGAGATCCCACAGTGGTTTATTAAAATCACCGATTACGCCGATCAACTGCTCAACGATCTGGACACGCTGGAAAGCTGGCCAGAGCAGGTGAAAACCATGCAGCGAAACTGGATTGGCCGTTCCGAAGGGGTAGAAATCACCTTCGACGTTGCCGACAGCGCTGAGAAAGTCACCGTTTACACCACCCGCCCAGACACCTTTATGGGGGCTACCTATGTCGCCGTTGCCGCAGGTCACCCGCTGGCACAGCAGGGCGCAGTCAACAACCCGGCGCTGACAGACTTCATCGACGAATGCCGCAACACCAAGGTTGCCGAAGCCGAAATGGCCACCATGGAGAAGAAAGGCATGGCCACCGGCCTGTTTGCCATCCATCCGTTGAGCGGTGAGAAGCTGCCAATCTGGGTCGCCAACTTCGTCCTGATGGAATACGGCACTGGCGCGGTAATGGCCGTCCCTGGCCACGATCAGCGTGACTGGGAATTCGCCACCAAATACGATCTGCAGATCAAACCGGTCATTTTGAACCTGGATGGCAGCAAGCCAGACGTCAGCGCCGAAGCGATGACCGAAAAAGGCACCCTGTTCAACTCCGGTGAATTCGACGGCCTGGATCACCTGGCAGGCTTTAACGCCATCGCCGACAAGCTGGTGGCCAAAGGCGTCGGCCAGCGCAAGGTGAACTACCGTCTGCGCGATTGGGGCGTGTCCCGTCAGCGCTACTGGGGGGCTCCAATCCCAATGGTCACTCTGGAAGACGGCACCGTAATGCCAACGCCAGAAGACCAGCTGCCGGTCATCTTGCCGGAAGATGTCGTGATGGACGGCATCACCAGCCCGATCAAAGCCGATCCCGAGTGGGCAAAAACCACCGTTAACGGCCAGCCGGCGCTGCGTGAAACCGACACCTTCGACACCTTTATGGAATCTTCCTGGTACTACGCGCGCTACACTTGCCCGCAGTACGATAAAGGCATGCTGGATCCGGCTGCGGCCAACTACTGGCTGCCGGTCGATCAATATGTTGGCGGGATCGAACACGCCATCATGCACCTGATGTATTTCCGCTTCTTCCACAAGCTGATGCGTGATGCTGGCCTGGTCGATTCAGACGAGCCTGCCAAACGCCTGCTGTGCCAAGGCATGGTGTTGGCCGATGCCTTCTACTACACCGGCACCAGCGGCGAACGCGTCTGGGTATCTCCGGTTGATGCCACCGTCGAACGCGACGAGAAAGGCCGCATTGTCAAAGCAACCGATCCTGAAGGCCGCGAACTGGTCTATGCTGGCATGAGCAAAATGTCGAAGTCGAAGAACAACGGCATCGACCCGCAGGTGATGGTAGAAAAATACGGCGCGGATACCGTGCGTCTGTTCATGATGTTTGCTTCCCCAGCCGAAATGACGCTGGAATGGCAAGAATCTGGCGTTGAAGGGGCAAACCGCTTCCTCAAGCGCGTCTGGAAACTGGCTTACGACCACGTTGAGCAAGGGGCGGTTCAGCCACTGAACGTCAGCGAGCTCAATGAAGATCAGAAAGCCCTGCGCCGCGACGTGCATAAAACCATCGCCAAAGTCACCGACGATATCGGCCGCCGCCAGACCTTCAACACCGCCATCGCCGCCGTGATGGAGCTGATGAACAAACTGGGCCGTGCGCCGCAGGAAAGTGAACAGGATCGCGCGCTGCTGCAAGAAGCCTTGCTGGCCGTGGTACGTATGCTGTATCCGTTCACACCGCACGTCTGCTTCACCCTGTGGCAGGCGTTGAACGCCGAAGGCGACGTAGACACGGCACCATGGCCGGTAGCTGACGAAGCCGCCATGGTGGAAGATTCCAAACTGGTGGTGGTACAGGTTAACGGCAAAGTGCGGGCAAAAGTCACCGTGCCAGCCGATGCTACCGAAGAACAAGTGCGTGAGCGCGCCGCCCAGGAACATCTGGTGGCCAAATATCTGGAAGGGGTCACGGTACGTAAAGTGATCTATGTTCCAGGCAAATTGCTTAACCTGGTTGTGGGTTAACTCAAGGAGGCTTTGTGCGACATCGTATTCTGACGTTGTTGCTGGGGTTGGCGGTGCTTGTCACCGCCGGCTGCGGTTTTCATCTGCGCGGCACCGCGCAGGTGCCCACAGAATTGCATACGCTGATCCTGGATAGCTATGATCCCTTTGGCCCACTAACCCGTGCCGTGCGCGAGCAATTGCGTCTAAGCGGGGCTACCGTGGTCAAATACGATCCGGCCCACAAGGAAGTCCCGTCACTGCGCATCGTCAATTCGACGCAGAGTCAGGATACGGTTTCGATCTTCCAGGACGGTAAAACGGCCGAATTTCAATTGGTGATGACGGTTCAGGCCCAGGTATTGATCCCAGGGCATGATATCTACCCGATCAACGTCAAAGTCTTCCGCTCTTTCTTTGATAACCCGTTAACCGCCTTGGCCAAAGACGCCGAGCAGGACATCATTATGCAGGAAATGCGTGAGCAGGCTGCCCAGCAAATTCTGCGCAAGATGCTGGCGGTGCACGCAGCGGTGCAAGAAACGCAAAAAAAAGCCGCTATCGCTGGTGAAAAAGCGGCCAGTGCCCCAGCACAATGATCCGTCTTTATCCTGAACAACTTGCCGCGCAGCTCCGAGAGGGGCTGCGCGCTTGTTATTTATTGAGCGGTAATGAACCCTTGTTGCTGCAGGAAAGCCAGGATCTGATCCGCCAGGCTGCCCAACAGCAACAGTTCACCGAGCACTACAGCATTTCCCTGGATGTTCATACCGACTGGGATGCCATCTTCAGTATCTGCCAAGCCATGAGCCTGTTTGCCAGCCGGCAAACCCTGTTGCTGATTTTCCCCGAGAACGGCCCAACGGCCCCGATCGGCGAGCAACTGGTCAAGCTGTCCGCTTTGCTGCATGACGATATCCTGTTGGTACTGCGCGGCCCACGCCTGACCAAAGCCCAGGAGAACAGCGCCTGGTTCAAGGCTCTCAGCGCCAATGGCGTCATGGTCAGTTGCCAAACGCCGGAACAGGCACAGCTGCCGCGTTGGGTTGCCCAGCGAGCCAAATCCATGCAGCTGGATCTCGATGACGCAGCCAATCAACTGCTGTGTTACTGCTATGAAGGCAACCTGCTGGCACTATCGCAGGCGTTGGAACGACTTTCGCTGCTGCATCCCGATGGTAAACTGACGTTGCCCCGCGTAGAGCAGGCGGTAAACGATGCAGCCCACTTCAGCCCGTTCCATTGGCTGGATGCCGTGCTGGCAGGCAAGAGCAAACGTGCCTGGCATATCCTGCGGCAACTCCAGCAAGAGGATGTCGAGCCGGTGATCTTGCTGCGTACCCTGCAACGGGAACTGCTGATGCTGCTGAACCTTCAACGCCGCATGGCGCACACCCCACTGCGTACGCTATTCGATCAGCTCAAGGTCTGGCAGAACCGCCGTAGCCTGATTACTCAGGCTCTACAACGCCTTTCGGGTGAACAATTGCGGCAGGCAGTGCACCTGTTGGCGCAAATTGAGCTCACCCTCAAGAAAGACTACGGCCAGTCGGTTTGGCCGGAGCTGGAAACCCTGTCGATGCTGCTCTGCGGCAAACCTCTGGCCACGAGTGTCACCGATGCCTACTAGCCCGCAACAGCCACATACCCTGCACGCCTTTTTCGGTGGCACCTTTGACCCAATCCACTACGGCCATTTGCGCCCAGTGGTGGCCTTGGCTAAAGAAGTCGGCCTTGATAAGGTCACGTTGTTGCCCAACCATGTGCCTCCCCATCGGCCACAGCCGGAAGCCAACGCGCAGCAGCGGCTAGCCATGGTTGAGCTGGCCATCGCAGGTACCCCGTTATTTGCCGTGGACGATCGTGAATTGCACCGCACCACCGCGTCCTACACCATCGAGACTTTCGAAACGATTCGTAAAGAACGTGGCGCCGCAGCGCCTCTGGCGTTTATTATTGGCCAGGACTCGCTGCTGAGCCTGCACAAATGGCATCGCTGGCAAGACCTGTTGCACTTCTGCCACCTGTTGGTGCTGGCGCGCCCGGGTTATAACCAGCAGATGGATACGCCAGAACTGCAACGCTGGCTGGAACAGCACCAAATCACCGATGCCGCCCTGCTCAGCCGCCAGCCGCACGGGTTTATCTACCTGGCAGATACCCCTTTACTGGAGATATCCGCCACCGAGATACGCCAGCGCCGTCACCAAGGCATCAGCTGTGACGATTTACTGCCGCGCCCGGTGCAGCGTTATATCGAGTTACAGGGTTTATATCGATAGGCCGCATGCTATACTGCGCCGCTATTTTTCAGGTATCCGCTGAAAACCCCAAGGATCTTGGCTAGCTGGGCAAAACCAGCAGGCTTTCAGCGGCATCCTGCCGAAACCATCACGATTCAGGCCAGTGACTTTGGGCAGTTGCCCTCAGCTTCCTGATGAACAGAACAACCCGAGGGGGAACCTTTGCAAGGTAAAGCGCTCCAAGATTTCGTTATCGATAAAATTGATGACATGAAAGGCCAGGATATTGTCGCTCTAGATGTTCAGGGCAAATCCAGCATCACCGACTGCATGATCATCTGTACCGGCACTTCAAGCCGCCATGTGATGTCGATTGCCGAACACGTCGTGCAAGAAGCCCGCGATGCCGGTATGGAACTGTATGGCATGAAAGGCCAGGCCGTTTCCGATTGGGTAGTGGTCGATCTGGGCGAAGTGATTGTGCACGTGATGCAGGAAGAAAGTCGCCAATTGTACGAACTGGAAAAGCTCTGGGGTTAAGCGGTGAAACTGCAATTGGTTGCAGTCGGCACCAAAATGCCCGACTGGGTGCAGACCGGCTTTATGGATTACCTGCATCGCTTTCCGAAAGATATGCCGTTTGAACTGACCGAGATCCCGGCGGGCAAACGCGGCAAGAATGCGGATATCAAACGCATTCTGGAAAAAGAAGGCGAGCAGATGCTGGCAGCGGTGGGCAAAGGTAACCGCATCGTTACGTTGGATATCCCTGGCACCCCGTGGGAAACGCCCCAGTTGGCACAACAGCTCGAGCGCTGGAAACAGGATGGCCGCAACGTCAGCCTGTTGATTGGCGGCCCTGAGGGGCTGGCTCCGGCCTGTAAAGCCGCCGCTGAGCAAAGCTGGTCGCTTTCCCCGTTAACGTTACCGCATCCTTTAGTGCGTGTTTTGGTGGCAGAGAGCCTCTACCGCGCCTGGAGTATTACTACAAATCATCCTTACCACCGGGAGTAACCGGTGGTGACAGTAACAGAGTGAAAAAAAGCAGCGGGATGAAAATAGAACGTAACCCTTTTCGCGACTATACGGCCGAGTCCGCCCTGTTTGTACGCCGCGCCGTGGTGGCGTTTTTTATCATTCTGGTGCTGACAGGCATCCTGATTGCCAATCTGTATAATCTGCAAATCGTGCGTTTTGAAGATTACCGCACCCGCTCCAATGAAAACCGCATCAAGCTGCTGCCTATCGCCCCCAGCCGCGGCATAATTTACGATCGTAACGGAACCCCGCTGGCGCTTAACCGCACCATTTACCAGTTGGAACTGATGCCGGAGAAGGTGGACGATCTAAAAGCCACGCTGGAGGCCTTACGCCCGGTAGTCGATCTCACCGACGACGATATCGCCAACTTTGAAAAAGAACGCAAGCGCTCGCGCCGTTTCGTCTCGATCCCGGTGAAAACCCCACTGACCGAAGTGCAGGTGGCCCGTTTTGCCGTCAATCAATTCCGCTTCCCCGGCGCGGAAGTCAAAGGCTATCAACGCCGCTATTATCCTTATGGGTCTGCCCTCACCCACGTGATCGGTTACGTGTCGAAAATTAATGACCGCGACCTCGAGCGCCTGGACAAAGACGGCCAGCTACGCAACTATGCCGCCACCCATGATATCGGCAAGCTGGGTATCGAACGCTATTATGAAGATGTCCTGCATGGCAAAACCGGCTATGAGGAGGTTGAAGTCAACAACCGTGGCCGGGTGATCCGCCAATTGCATGAGCAACCCCCTTCCGCCGGTAAAGACGTTTATCTGACGCTGGATCTCAACCTGCAACGCTATATCGAGCAGTTGCTGGTGGGTAGCCGTGCCGCCGTCGTGGTCAGCGATCCGCGCACCGGGGGAATTTTGGCGATGGTTTCCAACCCTAGCTACGATCCCAACCTGTTTGTTGATGGTATCTCCAACAAGGATTATCAGGGGCTGCTCAACGATCCGAACCGCCCGCTGATCAACCGTGCCACCCAAGGGGTGTACCCTCCGGCCTCCACGGTTAAACCCTATATTGCCGTTTCCGCCCTAAGTGCCGGGGTGATCACCAAAAATACCGTCGTGTTCGATCCGGGCTGGTGGCAATTGCCAGGGTCAGAGAAACGCTTCCGCGACTGGAAAAAATGGGGCCATGGCCGCCTCAACGTCACCAAAGCGCTGGAGGAATCTGCGGATACCTATTTCTATCAGGTAGCGTACGACATGGGGATCGATCGCCTATCCACCTGGCTGACCAAATTCGGCTACGGCGAATATACCGGTATCGATCTTTCCGAAGAGCGTTCCGGCCTGATGCCAACCCGCGACTGGAAATTCAAACGTTACAAGAAACCGTGGTATCAGGGCGACACCATTCCGGTGGGCATCGGCCAGGGCTACTGGACCGCTACGCCAATCCAGATGGCCAAGGCGCTGAACACCCTGATTAACGACGGCAACGTCAAAGATCCGCATCTGCTGCAAAGTACCAAGATCAACGGCGTATTGGTGCCGTTCAAGCAAAAAGAGAGCAAGCAGATCGGCGATATCCATTCAGGCTTCTGGGAAATAGCCAAAGACGGCATGTACGGCGTTGCCAACCGGCCTAACGGCACGGCGCGCAAGTTCTTTGACAAGACACCGTATAAAGCCGCGGCAAAATCGGGTACCGCGCAGGTATTCGGCTATGAAACCTATAACGCCCACAAACTCGCTGAACACCTGCGGGACCATAAATTGATGACCGCCTTTGCGCCCTACGATAACCCAACGGTTTCGGTGGCCATCATTTTGGAGAACGGCGGTTCAGGCCCGGCGGTAGGTACCATTACCCGCCAAATCCTCGACCACATCCTGTTGGGCGACAACAATACGCAATTACCGGATGCAGTACCGCTGCCGCCAGGTATAGAAGGTGATTAAGGTAGAACATGACTGAAAGCCAACAAAAGGGCTCTATCTGGACCAAAATCCATATCGACCCGACATTTCTGCTGTTTATTCTGGCCTTGCTGATCTACAGCGCCGTGGTGATGTGGAGTGCCAGCGGCCAGGATATGGGCATGATGGAGCGCAAAATCGGCCAGATCCTGATGGGGCTGATCGTGATGGGCGTGATGGCGCAAATCCCGCCGCGGGTTTATGAAAGCTGGGCACCCTACCTGTATATTTTCTGCGTGATATTGCTGATCCTGGTGGATGCCTTTGGCCAAATCAGTAAAGGGGCGCAGCGCTGGCTGGATCTGGGCTTTGTGCGTTTCCAGCCTTCGGAAATCGCCAAGATCGCCGTGCCACTGATGGTGGCACGCTTTATGAACCGTGACGTGTGCCCGCCTTCGCTGAAGAATACCGGCATCGCGCTAGTGCTGATCTTCCTGCCCACTTTGCTGGTTGCCGCACAGCCCGATCTGGGCACCTCGATCCTGATCGCCGCCTCTGGCCTGTTTGTGCTATTCCTGTCGGGAATGAGCTGGAAGCTGATCGCTGTGGCTGCCGTAGCGCTGGCCGCCTTTATCCCGGTGTTGTGGTTCTTCCTGATGCACGGCTATCAGCGTGACCGCGTGATGATGCTGCTCGATCCGGAAAGCGATCCGTTAGGGGCCGGTTACCATATTATTCAGTCGAAAATCGCCATCGGCTCTGGTGGCCTATCGGGTAAAGGCTGGCTGCACGGCACTCAGTCTCAGCTGGAATTCCTGCCGGAACGCCATACCGACTTTATCTTCGCGGTGTTGGCGGAAGAACTTGGCCTGATCGGCGTACTGGTGCTGCTGGTGCTGTATCTGCTGGTGATTATCCGCGGGTTGATGATTGCCGCCCGGGCACAGACCACCTTTGGCCGCGTAATGGTCGGTGGGCTGATGCTGATCCTGTTTGTCTATGTGTTTGTTAACATTGGTATGGTCAGTGGCATTTTACCGGTAGTTGGCGTACCTTTGCCTTTGGTCAGTTACGGGGGGTCGGCGCTGATCGTACTCATGGCTGGGTTCGGCATCGTGATGTCGATCCACACGCATCGGAAAATGTTGTCTAAAAATCTATAAGAGGTGTGCAATGCGTAAGGAATGGCTTTGGGTCGGCGCGGTTGCTGCTGCGGTATTACTTTCCGCCTGTACCACGACGGAAGAAACACAGGCTCCGGTGCAACAAGCCTACAACGGGCCGGTGACCGAAATCGGCGGCGTGGAGCCTCACTATGAACCCTATAACCCTGGTACCCTGCAGGATTATAAGGTTAATGGCGACACTTATCGTATCGTGCAAGATCCGCAGAACTTCTCGCAAACCGGCCTGGCGGCCTGGTACGGTGAAGAGGCCAACGGCAACACTACCGCCATTGGTGAGCGGTTCGATCCCAATGCGCTGACCGCTGCACATCCCACCTTGCCTATTCCTAGCTATGTACGCGTCACTAACCTGGCCAATGGTCGTCAACTGGTGGTACGCGTGAACGATCGCGGCCCTTATACTTCTGGCCGGATTATCGATCTGTCCAAAGCTGCCGCCGATCGCCTCAACCTGTCCAGCAACACCAAGGTGAAGGTCGACTTTATCAAGGTTGCTCCAGACGGCACGTTGAGCGGCCCTGGTACCGTGGGTACCGTCGTCGCCAAACAGAGCTACGCCCTGCCTCCACGCCCGGATCTCAGTTCCGGCAGCGGTATGGATGCACCGATGCAGCAATCAGCACCGATTGCCGCCCCTGCCGCTCAAACGATTGACAACGGCAGCATGAACTACAACGACAACAGCACTACCCCTGCCGCCTCCACTGGTCGTAGCGGTGGTTTCCTTGGTGCGCCGCAGCCGTTAGCCCCTGGCGTATTGGAAGGGACAGAACCCCAACCGGTCATCAGCGCGCCAACTGCAACCCCGGTTGTGGCCACCGCAGCCGCAGCCAGTACCAGCGGTAGCTATGTCGTACAAGTAGGTGCCCTGAGTAATGCCGAGCGTGCGCAAAGCTGGCAACAACAGCTGAGCCAGCAGTTTGGCGTTCCTGGTAAGGTCGCCGCCAACGGCGCCGTCTACCGCGTGCAGCTTGGCCCGTTCAGCAATCGTCAACAGGCCGCACAGCTGCAACAGCGTCTGGCCAGTGAGGCACAACAACAGTCCTTTATCACTGCCGCACCCTAGTCGTGAAACTCGGCAGGCCGATGCCGCCGACAGCAGGTCGTTGACTTATCTGAAACATTTTCTTTCAGGTAAATCTGTGTAAACCCCCTACTGTCGGCCGAATGGCTAATGCCTGCCGGGGCCCCGTCTGCTATAGTGTGACTCGTTTTTTAACTTAACTTTTACGGATGTTGTAGTCCCGATCATGAAACAGGTAACCTCTTTTCGCTTAATCAAAAGCCTCACGCTTGGCACTGCCATCGCGCTCAGCGCAGCGTCAGTTGCCCACGCAGACGACGTTAATATTAAAACCATGATCCCAGGTGTGCCGCAGATTGATGCCGAGGCCTACATCCTGATTGATTACAACTCCGGTAAAGTGTTGGCGGAATCGAACGCCGACGCACGCCGCGACCCTGCCAGCCTGACCAAAATGATGACCAGCTACGTCATCGGCCAGGCGCTGAAATCCGGCAAGATTGGCCAGGACGATCTGGTCACCGTGGGTCAGGATGCCTGGGCTACCGGCAACCCGGTGTTCAAAGGTTCCTCACTGATGTTCCTCAAGCCGGGGGACCGCGTACCGGTCTCCAAGCTGACTCGTGGTATCAACCTGCAATCCGGTAACGATGCCTGTGTCGCCATGGCGGACTACGTCGCAGGTAGCCAGGATGCGTTCGTGAACCTGATGAATACCTACGTCAAACAGCTCGGCCTGCAAAACACCCACTTCCAAACCGTGCACGGCCTGGATGCGGAAGGTCAGTTCAGCTCGGCGCGTGATATGGCGTTGATCGGCCAGGCGCTGATCCGCGATGTGCCAGACGAATACGCTATCTATAAAGAAAAAGAGTTCACCTTCAACAATATCCGTCAGATGAACCGTAACGGTCTGCTGTGGGATACCAGCCTGAACGTCGATGGGATTAAAACCGGCCACACCAATTCGGCGGGTTATAACCTGGTAGCTTCAGCGACGGAAGGCCAGATGCGTCTGATCTCCGCCGTGCTGGGTGGCCGTACCTATAAAGGCCGCGAAACCGAGAGCAAAAAACTGCTGACCTGGGGCTTCCGCTTCTTTGAAACCGTCGCACCACTGAAAGCAGGCAAAGAGTTCGCTTCTGAACCCGTTTGGTTCGGCGATGCCGATCGCGTTGAGCTGGGCGTAGACAAAGATGCCTACCTGACCATCCCACGCGGCCGGATGAAAGATTTGAAAGCCAGCTATGTGCTGAACACCCCGGAAATTCATGCTCCGCTGGCCAAAAACCAGGTCGTTGGTACCATCAATTTCCAGCTGGATGGCAAAACCATCGATCAGCGCCCGCTGGTGGTGCTGAACGAAGTGAAAGAAGGTGGCTTCTTTGGCCGCATCGTGGATTATATCCGCCTGATGTTCCATCACTGGTTCGGTTAACCCTTGAATCGGCTGAGTTCGGCCCCATATAACAATTAACACTAACTCCCGCCCCGGCGGGAGTTATAATTTAGAGATCCGCCACAGCTGGAGCGCACCTACATGCAAAAGACTAAACTGAACGAACTGCTCGAATTCCCTTGTACCTTTACCTACAAGGTAATGGGTCTGGCACACCCCGAGCTGGTAGACCAGGTGGTTGAAGTGGTGCAACGCCATGCTCCAGGGGATTACAACCCTCAGGTCAAACCGAGCAGCAAAGGCAACTACCACTCCGTTTCCATCACCATCACCGCCACCCATATCGATCAGGTGGAAACGTTATATGAAGAGTTGGGCAATATTGAAATTGTCCGTATGGTGCTGTAATTACAGCATAACTCCCTGCCAGCCAACCTGGTTCAGCGCCACCGCTGTCCGGGTTGCTCTGGTTCGCCAGGGATAAATGCTGGTCGCGGGCCAGAGCGCCCGGTATAATGTTTTTACCACTTCTGTAACCTGACGATGCCCCGCTTGCAACACAATAAGATCATTCTCCGTCAGCTAGGGTTGCAGCCCTATGAGCCTGTATCCCAAGCCATGCACAGCTTCACCAATCACCGCGACGAATCCACGCTCGATGAATTGTGGCTGGTGCAGCATCAAGCCGTGTTCACCCAAGGGCAGGCCGGTAAGGCAGAACATCTGCTGATGCCAGGCGATATCCCGGTGATCCAGAGCGATCGCGGCGGCCAGGTCACCTATCATGGCCCCGGCCAGCAGGTGATGTACGTGATGGTGGATCTGAAGCGCAACAAGGTGGGTGTTCGCCAACTCGTCACGGCCTTGGAAGAGACCGTTATCAATACCCTCGCCCATTTCAAGATCGAATCACGCGCGCGCCCGGATGCGCCCGGCGTGTACGTGGGTGAACAAAAGATTTGTTCATTAGGCTTGCGGATCCGCAAAGGTAGCTCATTTCATGGCCTGGCCCTGAATGTCGCTATGGATCTCACCCCTTTCCAACGCATCAACCCCTGCGGTTATGCCGGAATGCAGATGACACAAGTCAGCGCGCTGGCACCAGGTGTCGGGATCGCCGATGTGCATCCCATTCTGGTACAGGAATTTGTACATTTACTCGGCTACCAGACGGTCGAGCTTCGTAACTGGAACCTGCACGATTATGAGTAAACCGATTCAGATGGAACGCGGCGTCAAATACCGCGATGCAGACAAAATGGCGTTGATCCCGGTAAAAACGGTCATCACCGAGCGCCAGGAATTGTTACGCAAACCCGAGTGGATGAAGATCAAGCTCCCTGCCGACTCTACGCGCATTCAAGGCATCAAGGCCGCGATGCGCAAAAATGGCCTGCATTCGGTCTGCGAAGAGGCGTCATGCCCCAACCTGTCTGAGTGCTTTAACCACGGTACCGCCACCTTCATGATCCTGGGGGCCATCTGTACCCGTCGTTGCCCATTCTGCGACGTGGCCCATGGCCGCCCGGTGGCTCCCGATGCCAACGAGCCGGAAAAGCTGGGGCAAACCATTGCCGACATGGCACTGCGCTATGTGGTGATCACCTCGGTTGACCGTGACGATTTACGTGACGGTGGCGCGCAGCACTTTGCCGACTGCATTACCGCCATCAGAGCCAAAAGCCCGAACATCAAGATCGAAACCCTGGTGCCAGACTTCCGTGGCCGTATGGATCGTGCGCTGGAAATCCTTACCGCCACGCCACCAGACGTGTTTAACCACAACCTGGAAAACGTGCCGCGTGTTTATCGCCAGGTACGTCCCGGGGCTAATTACGAGTGGTCATTGAAGTTGCTGGAGCGCTTTAAGGAAGCTCACCCCTCGATCCCGACCAAATCCGGCCTGATGGTGGGTTTGGGTGAAACCAACGCGGAAATCGTGGAAGTGATGCGCGATCTGCGCCGTCATGGCGTAACCATGCTGACGCTGGGGCAGTATCTGCAACCAAGCCGTCACCATCTGCCAGTGCAGCGCTATGTCAGCCCGGCGGAGTTTGACGAAATGAAAGAAGAAGCGATGGCAATGGGCTTTACCCATGCTGCCTGCGGCCCGTTTGTGCGCTCGTCCTATCATGCGGACTTGCAGGCCAAAGGCTTGGAAGTGAAGTAACCGCGGTAATCTTTTGTTACGCTTCCCCCGCGATTAACGCCAAAAAACGGATGTCCTTGCGGGCATCCGTTTTTTATGGCTCAACAGCAGGGGCGCTTAAACGTCTTTCTTTTCGACGCTCTGCTGCGCGGTAGGCGTTTCAGCCGTATTCTGTGCAGGAGGGGTGTCATCGCCCACCGCTTTTTTAAAGCCTTTCAGCGCAGCACCCAGATCCGCGCCCAGAGTACGCAGTTTGCTGGTGCCGAACAGCAAGACGATCAACACCGCAATGACCAGCAGCTTGGTAATACTGATACCTTCCATATTCACCTTCTTTATTCATTTATGGCTGCAGGACGCAGCGCTGGAACAAACTTTGTCTATGGGTATTTAGCGACTTTATTTCGGCTATAACAACAACCAGTTGTAACAAGGTGAGATCTACCCAAGATGTTCTATGCTTAGATTATAGGGCATATTCTTAGCTATTCGCTTTTTTCCGGCTCCAGGCCGGCTGCATAATTCATCACAGGGATACATGGGATGCCAACAGCTCTATCGGCTATTAACACCCGGCGTGCGGGCCTCAACTTCGCCAGGCGCCTCTACCTGCCACGTATTGTCGGCCTGGGGATTGGTTTCTTGTGCGTACTGACGGCGCTCTATCCAGTTCATCAGCCGGTTGGCGTGTGGATCTTGCTGGCAGTGAATGGCTTTATCTGGCCACATGTCGCTTATCAATGGTCTATCCGCAGCGAAGCCCCCTACGCCACCGAGATCCGCAACCTGCTCATCGATGCACTGCTAGGTGGGATGTGGGTTGCCATCATGGGTTTCAATGCGCTCCCCGCCGTGGTGATCCTGTCGATGATGGGGATGAATAATATCGCTTCCGGTGGGCCGTCTCTGTATTTCAAAGGCCTGATAGCGCAAATTATCGGGGCGCTGGTGACCAGTGCGATACTGGGCTTCCCCTTTACGCCACAATCCACACCGCTGCAGGTTTATCTGTGTCTGCCGATGATCTTCATCTACCCAGTCTTCCTGGGTTATGTGACCTACCAAACCGCCAAGCGGCTGGCAGAAAAGCAACAGGAGTTATTGCGCATCAGCACGCGTGATGGCTTGACCGGCGTGTTTAACCGCCGCCATTGGGAACACCTGCTGCACAATGAGTTTGATAGCTGCCGGCGCTATAATCATCCGGCTACGCTGATCCTGATGGATATTGACCATTTCAAAGCCATCAACGACACCTTCGGCCATGGGCTGGGGGATGAGGCGCTGATCGTTCTGGCGGAAGAATTGGTGTTAGGGCTTCGGGCGATGGATATCGTGGGGCGCTACGGCGGTGATGAGTTTGGCGCGGTGTTGCCAAATACCAGTGCCGAACAGGCCAGCCTGGCGCTCCACCGCATTCAGGAGCGCCTGAACGAGGTCGTCTTCCGTGAAGCCCCTGGGTTAAAGCTGAATATCAGCGCCGGGGTCGCCGATTACCAGCCCGAGATGCCCGGCTACCAGGAATGGTTGAAGGCCGCCGATACCGCACTGTATCGGGCAAAAAATAATGGCCGCAACCGGCAGGAACTCGCCGTACATCAATGCTAGCCCACTAGTTTATTAAGTTGATAGCTTAATGACTTGATAAATTGGTTGGAGAAATGGCGTCGAGAAATAGCGTAACAGGTGTGCGGTGTTAACTGCGGTTATTGAAGTGAGTCATTCCTGTCTGGCTGAAGCTACTACAAAACCACAGCGACAAGGTGTAAAATCTGCCCCGCGCGATTGTTTCGCGCCAACAAACGGAGATGACATTCCTCCATAACCGCCTTTCACAGGCTGATGATGTCTACGTAACCTCTCAGAGAGGTGCGTAGGCGCTTGCCTGAACCTTTCTGAGCATCTTCCATCTTTAGATAGGGTTTATCACCATGTGGAGTTCTTTACTGGCTGTATTTATTGGCGGTGGTTTGGGTAGCGTCTTGCGCTGGGCAGTGAGCCTTAAGCTCAACCCTGTACATCCTCATATTCCCTTGGGCACTTTGACCGTAAACCTGGTGGGGGGGTTTATCATCGGGCTGGCCTTGGCGTTGTTTATCCGTATGACACACATTGACCCAGTTTGGAAACTGCTGATCACTACCGGCTTTTGCGGCGGGTTGACTACCTTCTCTACCTTCTCGCTTGAAGTGGTTTATCTGTTGCAGGACGGGCGCGTTGTCTGGGCCATCACCAATATGCTGCTCAACCTGGCGGGTTCGCTGGCGATGACGCTGTTGGCCTTTATGCTGGTCAGAGCGTTCTACGGCCAATGAACACTCGGGGCTTAATGTTTTCTTAATCTGCCATCGGGATAATCCTCGCTCAGTAACCTGTGCTGAGTGAGGAATTGAATGTTTACCCTGCCAAAAACCACTACTGAATGGATTGTCACCCTGACGTGCGTGCTGATCGTCCTGGCCTTCATCAAGGTTTACCTGTTCTCTTAACCTCCCTGGCCTGAAAAAAAAGCATAAAAAACCCGCTCATGGAGCGGGTTTTAACAATTTTGGCTACTGTAGCTTAGATAGCGATAACGTTAGCAGCAGATGGCCCTTTGGCACCGTTCGTGATTTCAAATTCTACACGCTGGCCTTCAGCAAGAGTTTTGAAACCATTGCTAGCGATGGCAGAGAAGTGAACGAAAACGTCCTTGCTACCATCTTCAGGAGTAATGAAACCGAAACCTTTAGATTCATTAAACCACTTAACGCTACCTTTAATCTTAGACATCAAACTTACCTTTAACGTGAATGTAAGACACAAAATGTGTGTCCAATACAGTACAGCAATTAGACGGGATTTTGTCCACAACACAGATCACATAAAATCGATAAAAAGTGAAAAAGTCGGTTATTTACCCTGTAAATTGATGTCCGCGGTTACCAGAGACGGCCAAGGCAGCCCAATCAGCCAAAAAACCGTTGAGAGACCGATTAAACACCTATGTGGCCCATTGTTGCCCCTGAACCCGCCGTTTTTAGGTTTTCGTCTTGCTGATGAAACACCGTCCCCCCTGTCACTGCAAGGCATTACGCGTTATCATTAGCGCTGTTACGAACGACCTGATGAGAATGACCATGAACGGCAAGATAACGACTTTTTTTGAAGACAAAGGCTTCGGTTTTATCACCGACGAGAACGGGGAAAATCGTTATTTTCACGTGATTAAAGTGCAAAACCCAGAGCTGATTAAGAAAAACGCGCTGGTAACCTTTGAGCCAACCAACAATACCAAAGGGCCATCGGCCTATGCGGTAAAGGTACAAGCACCAAGCAAGTACATCACCATCGCCAACGAGAGAATCAAAATCTCCAGCATCAAGTCCTTCGATACCTTCACCAAAGAAGTGCCGGTCAAGGTGGAGGTCGATAAAGAGAACACCGTGTTGTCCGTTGGGTTGCTGATGAACCGTATCCGTCCGCAAGTCGCCGAAGCGCCACAAACCGCCACGGAAACGCTGCGTATGCTCTCAATCACCACCTTCCAGAACGCGACTCACGTCTTCTCTGAGCATGAAATCGATATCGATGAAACCGTGCAGGCGTTGAAGACCCTATAGCCCCTGAAAACATTGGAAGCTATTTAATAGCACCTGTGTTAGCGTGGGTTTTCACCTGACACAGGTACGCGATATGTCTGAATCCACCAGCGTTAAAGGTTACAATAACCGCACCACTCAAATTGCCTGCCCAAAGTGTGCTTATGTTACCGAACAGCAATGTTCAAAACTGCGTAAACTCAGCACCTTGATTTGCCCTAACTGCGGCACGCAATTCGCACCAAAACAGGGCTGAAACGCTATTTGAATATGACATGGTTGAGGCTGTTGCCGCTGACCATGTTAAACGATTCGACGCAGTTACGGCCCTGGGACTTGGCACGATAAAGCGCAATGTCGGCCATATTCATCAGCTGTTCCAGTGATTTATCCTCATTCATTGCCAAACTCGCCACGCCCACACTAATCGTGATCCGCAATGGCGCCTTGCCGTTGGGGTTCAGTTCGGCGCTTTCTATCCGCCGGCGCAAATGTTCCCCTAAGGCCACGGCCTGCGTCCCCAGCGCCCGCGGCAGCATAATGGCAAACTCTTCGCCCCCCAGACGGCCAAATAACTGGTCGTGGCGCAGTTCACGCCGCAAAATATGAGCGAATGCCGCCAGGACGTGGTCACCGATGGCATGACCATGGGTATCATTGATCAATTTAAAGTGATCGATATCGATTAACAGCAACGACACCGCCTCTTTCGTACGCTGCTTCTGTTCCAGCATTTCCTTGCCTTTGCGCGTTAAAGCACTACGCGCCAGAGTCCCGGTAAGGAAGTCGTGATTCGCACTGTGTTCCAGCCGGCGCAGCAGTTTACGGCTAACGGCAATCGAGCTGGACAAAATCAGCGGCCCCATCACCAGCATGGCGATGCCCAAACGGGCTGACATCAGGCTGTCCATCACCGCCCCTCGCGCTCCCGGCGTTTCATACAGCATCAGATTGGCAGAAATGCTGACAATCTCCGTCACGCCGGTAAGAAACGTCAGCAAGGTGACGGTAAATAAATGATAACGCACGGCACACCATAACAGTGCAGGGATGGGGAAGGCTATGGCGCCCGGTCCACCGATATACACGCTAAGCGCCAATGAAAGCAACAACGCCAGCAAAGGCAGGCTGGAGCGCAATTGCCAGCCAAATTGCAGGCTCAGCAATTGTTTTAAGCGTGGGGCGGCAAGCACGACCGGCAGGATTAACAGGTTGGTCGAGAACTGTTCGCTAAACCAGGACATCCAGGCAATGATCAGCGTATTGTTGTATTGACTGTCAGTGCGTAACACCGACAGCGTTGCCGACAGCGCGGCCCCAAGCAGACAGGCAGTAAACATATACAAAATTGCCTGGGGCTTGCCCATACGCCGTTGAGACTTGGGCAGCATCGACATCACGGCATAGCCGGTGGCAATCAGCGCCATATTGCAGGCATTTAGCCAAAGTGCCAATGGCCAGTTTTCGCCGGTGCTGAGATCGGCAGCGATCATGCCAAGATAGGTACCTATCCACCCCAACATCGTCGCATAGCCAGGCTTACGCAGCATCAAGCCAAGCAAAATAGCATTCACCGGCCAAAACAGGGAGAGTGACCCTAACGGACGGGTGAAAATACCAAACAAGGAAAGCAGGTAAGCCAATAAAAATACATTGACCAGCAGAACCGTCGCTGGCAAACGCTGTCTTTCTGCGCTCATGAAATAACCTGCGAGGCAATAATAACAACACTGACTATAAGCATGCTTTCTTTCCCCAAAAAAGTCACAACGAACCACAACGCCCATTAAAATGGTCAATTAAATCAATCAAAAACCTTATCTTGTCTTATTAGCTTAATTCGCCGCTGA
Source organism: Serratia sp. JSRIV006 (assembly GCF_019968685.1). Taxonomy (NCBI): domain Bacteria; kingdom Pseudomonadati; phylum Pseudomonadota; class Gammaproteobacteria; order Enterobacterales; family Yersiniaceae; genus Serratia; species Serratia sp. JSRIV006. The sequence continues at coordinate 1,591,065 of NZ_CP074137.1, read as the reverse complement.
AAATTTAAAATCCTGTTCGCCAGACTCATCCCTTTAACGAAAGCGATTGTTAACAGCATAGTCTAAATTGTTAACGCTATTGAAATAACAAACTATGAGAAATTATAAGGGTATAAGGTTAAGACTCTTCTTACTTATGGGTTATTTTCCTGCAACGCTAGCAGAAGCGCAATGAGAAAAGCCCGTAAAGCGCTGCGGGCTGGCTGGAGATCGACAACTAAATTGACAGTTACGGCGCAGGCCCACAGGCCAGTACGGGTAGTGATGGTAAAACAGCAAGCTTAAGCAGACCCTAGGGGGAAAAAAGCCCGGCTAGGAACCGGGCATAAAGTAACGAAATGCAGTGTTAGCCCAAACGGGCTAATAACTGGCTTATCATAACCCTCAATTGTGCAGAAAAAGTGGATCACTCTAAGCTCCCCCCCTCTCTTGAACAGCAAGTCACCTCGCTATCTAACCGCTGCCAGCCGGGGTAATACCTTGAGCACACTGGACGCGCAAAAAAAATCCCGCACAAGGCGGGATAAAATCAAAGGGATGGTAATACACTACAGGACTAACACAACATCATCGGGCTGGAATGACCTTACCAGCGCGAGTGTATAGAAATGTCATGCTTGGGTAAGGATGATGTGCCAGATGTAACGCCTGATAGAAGGCACTGACAAACTAGTAGTTTTACTCTGACAGAACATTAATTGTAACCAATGGCAACATGGTTTTTTATGGTGTGTGCAGCATACCAATCGCCGCTTAACGGGTAAATTGCAGACCTTGCATTACAAACCCCTTGGAAACGCCATTGCGTCAAGGTTTATTAATGAGCTATCCCTGCCGTAATAAAAACCAATCTGTAACAAGGCTATTTTTCTGTAAGAGCTCTCCCATGTCCTATTTTGCAAGTTAGTGCTATATTTTTTAGGCACACCCCCCCCTACTTCATGATGAGAAGTATATGAAAAAAAATCGTTTTGGCGTTGCCGCGGCCGCTTTGGCTGCGGGTATGTTGCTGGCGGGATGTACCTCCAAGGTTGCAGAAACTACGCAGTATTCCGGATTCCTGCAGGACTATAGCAAGCTGCAAAAAACGGAAACCGCCAGCGGGCATCAGGTATTGCGCTGGGTAGCTCCCGGTTTTAAAGAGTCTGACTATCGTGGCATCTATATTACCCCGTTGGTCTTCTACCCACCGGCAAAACCCACTGCTCGGGTGAGTCAGCAAACGCTGGATCAGATCAGAGAATACGCCAGCACCTCACTAAGAAACGCCGTTGCACAACGTACAACGCTATTGCCTACCCCATCAGGCTCACGCGTCCTGGTCGCTAAAGTCGCCATTACTGCGGTAACGGCTGAAAACGAAGGGGTGCAATTCTATGAAGTTGTTCCTATTGGAGCCGTCATTGCCACCACCATGGCCGCCAGCGGACACCGAACGCAAGACACCGCGTTATTCATGGAAATCAAACTGATCGATCAAGATACCGGTAAAACGGTCCTGGCCGTAGTCCGTAAAGGCTTGGGTAAAACGGTCAATAATGAAAATGCCCCAATCACCTTGGCCGACGTGAAGAAAGCCATTGATGATATGGTGACGGATATTGTGAACTTTCCGAAACTATAATTAGTGCTGCAAAAGAGGGGGAAATAGTTTTCCCCCTCTTTTCCCCAGCTCCCTCTTTCCCATTTAATATGTGAGCACCATCACATTCCCCCGTTATCGATAAACAAGCTGGGACAAATGTCCCGAGCAATATTCTAATATCAGAGCCAGCTTCCAGTTTTACGCCCTTTTTGACATTGCCGTCGGACCGGCGTCCTGTCCTTACCTGCCGAGGAACTTTATAGTTAACGCTATGCAGAACGACAAAAAAAACAGTGAATGGTTGAGCGTTGTCGAGCTGGTTACCGGTGATGCCATACTTTACGACCTGCTGAAATATTGCCCGTTGGCTATTTTACGCCGTTGGCAGTTGCAGCAAGTCAGGCCAGGTACGCTGATATGTCAACAACATGAAATTTGTCATGAATTTCACCTGATAGCGCAGGGTAATGTGGACGTATTTATTCACGCCGACGATGGGCGTAAATATTTACAGGCACGCTACCACGCCGGAGACATGCTGGGTGAGCTCGAGATCTTTGAGCAACGGCCGTATATCTGCTCGGTAGAAGCGACCAGTGAAGTGACGTTACTGACGCTTTCACGCAGCGATTTTTGCCACTGGCTGACGGTCGACAATTACTTCAACCAGAAAATCATTCAGTCGTTCAGCAGCCAGTACTATCAGCTGTCGAAAAAAGCGGGCGAAGACACTCTCTATTCATTGCACCAGCGCGTCTGCCATGCGCTGTGGCAAAGCTACCAACACCAGGGGGCCAAAAATGAAGGAGAAATCACCATTAATAAACAACAGCTCAGCGAACAGTTTGCCGTGGCCCCACGCAGTATCAACCGCATCCTGTTTGAACTGCGCGAGCAGCAAATTATTACGGTCAACGGTGAACGGATTGCAGTAATCGATCCAGTCCGGTTACACCAACAGGCCGAGTTTTAATTTTTGGCCTTAGTGCCAACCAGTATAAAACGCAGGTAAGTTCCATGACTCAACTACAACCGCATATCCGGCTTAGCCGGCAGATGACACACGCCCATTACGCGCTGTTACCGGGCGATCCACAACGCGTCGAACACGTTGCCCGCTTTCTGGATCAGGTGGAGGATTTTGGCCAAAATCGCGAATACCGGGCGCTGCGCGGTTGGTTTCGTGGTGTGGAAGTCCTGGTGATTTCCACCGGCATGGGTGGCCCTTCTACCGCCATCGCCGCCGAAGAGCTACATCAGATCGGCGTCGACTGCCTGGTGCGTATTGGCAGCTGCGGCGCGATGCAAAGTTCAATGAAGCTGGGCGATCTGGTGATTGCCAGCGCGGCAGTGCGCGATGAAGGCACCGGCAATGCCTATATCCCCGCAGCCTACCCGGCCAGTGCCGACTGCGGCCTGGTTTATCTGCTGCGCCAACAGGCACAAAAACTGGGATACAGTACGCACTGTGGCTATGTGCGTAGCCATGACAGTTTCTACACCGACCGCGAACAGGAGATCACCGATTTTTGGTCGGCCAAAGGTATTCTCGCCGCCGATATGGAAACCGCCCCGCTGATGGTCGTTGGCGCACTGCGTAATATGCGCATTGCCTCTATCCTGAACGTGGTGGTGGAATACCAGGGCTGCCTGGAACAGAGCATCAACGACTATCAACAGCAGGAGCATTCCTGCCAACGTGGCGAGGAACGCGAAATTGTGCTCGCGCTCGAAACGCTGTATCAGGATCATCTTGAGAGGACGCAATAATGGATTTTTTCAGCATCAATAACGTCATGGTCAACATTCCTCTGGGCGAAGGTGGCTATGCGCTGTCATGGATCGAAGCCATAGGTACGGTGTTTGGCCTGCTGTGCATCTGGTTTGCCAGCAAAGAGAAGATTATCAACTACCTGTTTGGTTTGATTAACGTCACGCTGTTTGCCGCTATCTTCTTCCAGATCCAGCTATACGCCAGCTTGCTGTTACAGGTGTTTTTCTTCGCCGCCAACCTGTACGGCTGGTATGCCTGGAGCCGTCAGAACGAAAATAATGAAGCCGCGCTGAAAATCCGCTGGTTGCCACGGCAAAAGGCTCTCACGCTGCTGGTGGTTTGCGTGGTGGCCATCGGCCTGATGTCGCTGTTTATCGATCCGGTATTCGCCGTGCTGACGCGCATTGCCATCGGCATTATGCAGGGAATGGGGCTTTCGGTGGTGATGCCTGAACTGCAACCAGACGCCTTCCCACTGTGGGATTCCACCATGCTGGTGCTGTCGATCGCCGCCATGGTGCTGATGACGCGCAAATACGTCGAGAACTGGCTGCTGTGGGTGCTGATTGACGTGATCAGCGTAGTGATTTACGCCATCCAGGGGGTTTATGCCATGTCGTTGGAGTATATTTTACTGACGGTGATTGCGCTGATGGGGTCGTTTGCCTGGATCAACAGTGCGCGCCAACATGGCTCAAAGCCGTTGCAACAAGAGACAGCACTCAAGGCAATGCCTTGAAAATGGGGGGTATCCCCCCCATGTAATCCGTGTTGTCTGCCATTTCGGTAGGTCTAGCGAAAGGAAATGAACATGTTAGAGAATTATTTTGGCTCTGGGATCGCTCCAACGGAAGAGCAAAAACGCAGATTACTGGCGGTGCAGGCAGCACTGGAACTGTTGAAGGCAACGCTGTCTGACACCAACGACGGCAACGGTGTCGAATACCAGCTGAAAACGGCAGAAAAGCACGTCAGCTCTCTGGCAGATGCCATCCAGGCTGCCGTAGAGAAGAAGTAACGTCCTTGCTTTGCTGGCCCCTGCACAATTCACGTTGTGCGGGGGTTTTTATTGGCTGCTCTCTTCAACAAAAACCTCTTGCCTCCTCCGCTGTTTTTATCCGCAATTCATATTTGTGCCAGCACTCACATATTTAACCAGGGAATTTTTGATTCCCATTCACAACCGTTCCCCTCTTCCTATAGTGTGAAAATCAATCACCAAGAGGGCGATAACTAAAAAATCAAACCTGGACTTTCTTATCAGCATTAAATCATGTGCGGCGTAGGTTGCTTATTGGTTCGCTATTATCTGTTTATTGTTAAATAACTTAAATTAATTACCTCAAGCACAAATCGTTAGAACGTTTAATGCTTCCAGTTCAGCTCATTATTTTTAAGTGAGTCGCTTTAGTTCGCCTCATATTAATAAAAAAAAGAAAAATGACTTACCTTACACAGGATCATAATAATGAAAACAATACCTCTGGCATTACTCCTTCCTGCCCTGCTAGCCACCAGCGCCGCCGAGGCAGTGACGGTCTATAACAGTAAAGGAACACAACTCGATATTTATGGCCGTATCGAGGCACAAACCGGCAATGAATGGACAGATGAACACACTAATGCCACCAACCTGACCGGCCGTCTTGGCTTTGAAGCCAAACAAAAGCTCGATGAGCAATTCGGCCTGTTTGGCAAGTTGGAATGGCAGGTTAACACTCAGAAGAACGATACCGAGGTCGCCGAAGATAACTGGGATATTCGTTATGGCTATATCGGGATTGACGGTAAGGATCTGGGGAAACTGATGGTTGGCCGTACGCGCAACCCGATGTACCAGTGGATGGGCATCACCGATCGTTACATGAACTACACGGCTAACGTTTACTCCAACTGGGTCGGCACGCGTATCGACTCCTCCTATCAATGGAACCGTCAGGACGGCACATTACAATATGAATATACCTATGCCGGGCTGGACGTTCGCACCGCCTACGTGATGGGTAACGGTGCAAGCGACAGCACCGTTGACGATGGTTATATGGCCAGCCTCGGCTACGCTTTTGAATTCCCGGTGATGGGTACGCCACTAAAAATCAAACCGGTGATTGCCTGGCAGAAAATGACCAAAGACCCCAAAAATACCAGCCTAAGCGGCAACTACACCGATTATACCCAAAAAGGGATTGGCATACGCCTCAGCTACGACAAGGCTTATCTTGGTATCAACGTTGGCCGACAAACCTACGAGCAAACCGGCAAGCCAGATAAAGATTATGATGCCTTCGACTCGCTGGCCGAATACTGGTTTACCAGCAAAGTCGCGCTACGTGGTGGCTACTCGCAGTTGATCGAGTCTGAAAATGATTATGCCCACCGCAAACAGTGGATCTCTGAACTGGAATATCGCCTGAAAAAAGATGTACATCTTTCTGCCACCTACATTTATGACGATCGGCAAAGCTACGATTCGGCAGAAAACCTGTGGGTACTTGGGTTACGTTACGAATTTTAATCACTGCGCAAGGATGGAAAACATGAACAATTTTCTCAGTTTATTCGCCGTGTTAGCGTTGAGCGCCAGCGTCAGCCACGCAGCCGCGCTGCCAAAAGAGAGCGGTAGTTTCGATTTTACCGTGCCACAAACCGGCAAGAAGATGGAGGTCTTCAGCTACCAGCCTCCTGGTGCCAATGCCAACACCCCAGTGGTATTTGTCCTGACCGGGCTGAACCGTAATGCCGATGAGTACCGCGACTCTTGGGTAGAAAATGCCAAGAAAAACAAACTTATCGTCATCGCCCCGCTGTTCTCCGAAGCCGATTATCCCGGTAACGACGGCTATAACCTGGGGAATATCGAGAATGCCAAAACCCACCAGGTCAACCCTAAAGGGGAATGGGCTTTCACGGTCATTGACGATCTGTTTGCCGATATGCAAAAACAGGGGATCACCAAACAACAAGACTATTATTTATTTGGTAACAGCGCTGGCTGCCAGTTTGTTCACCGGATGCTGACCTTTGTCCCTGAGGCGAATGTCAAAGCCGCCATTTGTGCGGCAGCCGGATGGTGGACCATGCCAGATGTGGAAAACCCCTGGCCCTATGGCCTGGACAATGCGCCGGTGAAAGTGACGCAAAAACAGCTGGCCGACTACTTTGCCAAACCCGTGCTGATCACCGTCGGTGAAAAAGATAACGATCCGTATCACCCTTTGCTGCGCCGCTCTTATGAAGCCATGGCACAGGGGGATAGCCGGTTAACCCGTGCACAAAGCTATTTCCTGACGGCACAGCAGAAAGCCAAACGCTATAAGGTCGACTTCAACTGGCGCTTTACGACCTTGCCCGACGTTGGGCATAGCGGCTCGAAGATGTCTGCCTATGGCGCAGAGCAATTTGCCTGGTTTGAACAGCATGGCGAGTTCAACGTACAACCGTAACTTGAGGAGAACGCGCTACTGCCAAAGCAAGCGGTAGCGCGGGTCAGAAGGGAATGAGAGATGACACACACTTCTGACAAGGGAATTTTTGATTCCCCTTTTTTCTCCCTTGGGTTTTGTTATTAATGAAGGAAGAAATGGCGTAGAGGGGAAAACTGACATGAACAGAGCGGAATTCACTCAACGTATTGCCAGCATTGATAATCTGACCGAAACGGATCGGCGTATCATCGACTATTTTGACAAACACTTTGAGTCCATCCCCTACAGCAAAGTGATCGATGTTTGCCATGAGATCAACATCGCCAAGTCAACCTTGGGGCGATTTATGATGAAGCTCGGCTTCACCGGCTTTCGTGACTTCAAAGAGTCCACCATCGAGCCAGAGCAGCGCAGAAACATCTCCCCCATAGAACGCTTCGACAACAGCAAAAACAGAAAAAACGGCATCGAATTCATAGAAAAACACTGCGGCGAGATCACCGATAATATCAACAATACGTTGAAAAACATCAATCGCCAGCATTTGGAGAAAACCATCGCGCTGATTTGCGATCCGGAAAAAAGGCTGTATGTGATTGGCAGCGCAACGGCACATGCCTTGGCCGAGTATTTTTATCTGCTTGGCCGCTATATCAAAAAAGACATTGTGCTACTGGATGCCAATATTGCCAATTTACCGCATAAGCTAATCGACTCGAGAAAAGGCGATGTGCTACTGGCGATTTCTTATTATCGTTTTTCCAGCGTGACGACAAAGTTGATAAAATGGTTTTATCAACATCGTGGCGATACCATCGTTATCACCGATAATGCCGTCAATCCGTTCAGCCACTTCGCCACGGCGATGTTGCTGATGGAGAGCCAGCATAGCGGGCTGTTCAGCAGCCGCAGCGCGGGCTTCGTATTAATCGAGGCGCTGGTCAATTATATGGGCGAAGTGAAAAGTAACGAATTAAACGAGAACTTCAACGTCATGGAGTCGTTATTCGAGGCATTTAACGTTTTCAATAAATAACACCAACACCAGGCAGTATTAATATTCACCAACCATCTTTATAGCCCTGTTGCTTCAGGGCTAAGCATTGACTTACCAGAATGCCATGTAGCAATCCATCTCTGGCGTTTATTTAATGAAAAGAGGCTTTATCATGAGCAGTGAAAACAGCGCAATCCCTGTTTGCCCTGAGCAGCAAATTCTACGTACCTCACAGGGGAATTTATCTTTCCGCGCCTGCGGTGAGGGCGAAACCCTGATCTTTTTACACGGTATTCTGGGCAGCTCAAAAGCCTGGCCATTCCAGTATGCCGCCTTTTCTCCCCGCTACCGCGTCATGGCTTGGGATGCACCGGGTTATGCCGACTCCGTGCTGGTTCCGGCCGAGATCGACGCTTTTGTGCAGATGCTGCATGAGTGGGTGCAACACTGCGGGGCAGAGAAAGTCTCCCTCGTCGGGCATTCAATGGGCGGCACCGTTGCCAGCCGCTACGCCGCACGCTATCCAGAGCGGGTAAAAAACCTGGTGTTGTCCTGCACCCATCCCGGCTATGGCGCGCCAGAGTCGGCCCCAAGTTCGGAAAAGCTGGAAAAACGGCTGAAAGAGCTCGCCGAAATCGGCCGCGAAGCCTACGGCAGAAACCGCGCCCGAGATCTGCTTCCCTTCCCAGATGTGCCCACAGCGGTGCTGGACTATGCGGCAGACATTGCGGCAGGCACCAATCTGGAAGGCCTGAGGCGTGCCACTCGCATGTTGCAACTCGCCGACAACCGCCCGCTACTGCCCCAGCTCAACATGCCAACGCTGATCCTCACCGGTGAAAAAGACGCCGTGGTGCAACCACAGCTCAAAGCCGATCTGCTGGCGCTGGTGCCCTACACCCAACATATCGAGATGCCCGGTATGGGCCATGCGCCTTATTTCCAGGCTCCGGATTATTACAACACGCTATTGCATGAGTTTTTTGCCAAACACTCATAAGGGGAAATGATGACTGGATTTATCATCGGGATGATCGTTACCGTATTGGCGGCCTGGTTTATTATCAAAAACTACCAGCCGCAAACCGTGTTACTGCTGGCGGGGCTGAGCCTGCTGCTGATCACGGCGGTGTTCTTTCCCGAGCAATCGATATTGTACGGCAAGGCCAAATCCATCGGCTGGGTTGGCGGGGATATTTTCGCGTTCGTGAAAGAGTCTTTGACCACCCAGGTGGCGGGCATCGGTTTGATCATTATGGCGGCGGGCGGTTTTGCCGACTATATGGATCACATCAAAGCGTCGAACTCGATGGTAAATCTGTGCATCAAACCCTTGCAGATGATCAAGGCTCCTTACCTGATCCTGGCGATCGGCTACATCTTATCCCAGTTGCTGCACGTGGCGATTTCCAGCGCGGCCGGTCTCGCGATGCTGCTGTTGGTCACCTTCTTCCCGGTGTTGGTGCGGCTTGGAGTCAGTAAAGCCGCCGCCGCCTCGATGATCGGCATGTCGGCGTTTATGGATCTCGGCCCGGCGGTGGGCACCGCCAACCTGGCAGCCAAACATGCCGGTATGGAAACCGCCGTCTACTTTGCTCACTACCAACTGCCGGTCGCCACCGGCGTGATGCTGGCGGTAGCGGTACTGATCTTCTTCACCGCACGCTACTTTGACGCCAAAGACGGGCATATCGTCACCCAACAGCAGGTGGAACAGCCAACCAGCGAAGACACAGCCAAGGTACCGGCATTCTACGCTTTCCTGCCGGTGTTCCCGGTGATACTGGTGATCGTCTTCAGCCCACTGGTGATCAGCAGCATCAAGATTGACGTGGTGACAGCGATGATTATCGGCACCCTGTTGGCATTTTTCTGCGAGTTGCTGGTACGGAGAGATTTCAAAACCGCCTGCAAAGGCATCCAGGTGTTCTTCAAAGGCATGGGCACCATGTTTACCAGCATCGTTTCCCTGCTGGTGTGTGCCGACGTTTTCGCCCAAGGCTTACAGATCATCGGGGCCGTTGACTTCATTATTCACACCGTTCAGGCCGCGGGCTTTGGCTTTGGCAATATGACGATCGTGATGGCCCTGCTGGTCTGCGTGACCGCGGCGCTGACCGGCTCCGGCGTGGCGGCGTTCTTCTCCTTCTCTGGGCTGGCTCCAGGCATTGCCGCCAAGTTTGGCGAAAGCGCCGTCAGCATGATCCTGCCAATGCAACTGATGGCCGGTATGGGAAGATCGATTTCCCCGGTGGCAGGGGTGATCATTGCCGTCAGCAAGGCCGGTGAATGCTCGCCGTTTATGATTGTCCGCCGTACGCTGATCCCCGCTGTAGGCGGGATGATCACCATGCTGGTGCTAAACGGCATCTTGAATTAACACCCTGTTAAAACTCGGGGCAGGGAACTCTCTGCCCTATCATCAAATCCTCGCCAACTGTCCATTTCCTGACCATAAACCTGGTCTTTTCTGAAATGTTTCACCGCCTCTATATCGCCTGGTTTTCCCTCTGTACACTGCCTGAAATTACCCCTCACCCCAACCCTCTCCCAGAGGGAGAGGGAGCTGTCTGGAGTCTGCGGTTAGCCCGCGCAGCTTCGGAAAGTTGGGTGTAAGAACAAGAAAGGCAAGGTATTACGTCAAGCAATCAACGAACTCGATCGGTCCCCTCGCCCTTTGGGAGAGGGTTAGGGTGAGGGGAACCAAAACACCAAACCAAAACGTCGAATTTAATAACAAGGAGTGTTGATATCATGTTCTCAAAGATCATGTTTATTCTGTTTGCCGCCACCGTGGTATTGGTGCTGATTAACTGGGAACGCCTGTGGGACTATATCCGCCCAATGGTGTGACTTATCGTAACCCTGCCCGTGACATAATTCACTGGGCTTTATCGATGGTGCAATTCCATTGCTGGTTCACCACGCTCTGATTAGCGACGATCTGTAATGACAGTGCAGCATCCTGAGTATGAGTGATGCTGTATTCAAGCACCACATCGTCCAGATTACTGGCGGTCCGCTCAACCCTGAACAAAGCCGAGCCTTGCTCGATGTTCAGCAAGCTGGCCAGTTTGGCATCGCAGATCACCGGTAAATAACGTTCCGTTGCCTTGGTTGGCGAATAACCGAACGTTTCCCGTAGCTGTTCATACAGCGGGCTGCTTCCGTCTACATGGCTCAGATCGTTATACACCCGTCCATTCAAGTGGGTGATCGAATGGCCCACCACTTTCTCCCCCTGCATGAACAGCCGCTCAAGGCGCATCAGTTGGTGGCCTAAATCCAGACGCATCCGCTCAGCCACTTCTTGATCGGCCATGGTCGATAGCAGGGAAAGGATCTCGACTTCAACCGGCACAGCCGAATTGAAGCTCAGCAGGACATCTGGCAGATCGGTGTAGTGTTTATGCAACGCATCACGATTGATGAAGGTCCCTTTGCCCTGCTCCCGATGCACCATACCAATACTGGCCAGCGAATCGATCGCTTGCTTGATGGTACCGCGGGCGACCTTAAACTCATCGGCAAGCAGTAACTCGCCGGGGAGTTTATCGTCATAGGTAAAGGTGATGATCCGTTGCAGGATAATGCCTTTTATCCTGAGATACAGTGGCAGTCCATCCGACTCAAACATACTGATGCTCCGCTCAGAGGTAGTGTATTTGGCTCCTGTAAGCGTCAAGTATATCCTGATTTATCTGCTGATTGCCGTCTATGTTTGCGCTTGCCAGGATCGGCGGCGTGCGCTGTTTCTGTAGCATCAGTTCACAAATCCGCAGTACCAGACTGTTAGCAATAGTCGCCCCCATAATGGTCGAGAGCGGTGCCGCCTTCTGGGCCATTCCCGGCAGGCTGACGGCGGCATCGCCATACTCGCAATGGTTATCAATGGTGATATCGGCGATGTCCGCCAGCAGCTTGCCGCTGGAGTGTCGGGATGTCACCCTGGCTGCGGTGGCCAAACTGGTGATGGCTATCACCTTCGCGCCCACCGCCAGAGCGGCCAGCGCGACATCTATGGTAATGGCATTACGGCCAGAAACTGAATGGATCAGCAGCGTATCTCCCGCTTGCAGCGGCGATTGCTCGATCAACACCCGCCCCAGACCCTCAACGTTTTCCACCGCGCTGGTCAGCGTCAATGGCCGGACGTTAAGCATCAGTGCAGGGGTGAATAAAGGATTAACGATAGCCAAGCCACCGGCCCGGTAGCTCATCTCCTCTGCCAGGATACCGGCGTGGCTGGCACCGAAAACGAACAGATCCCTCTCGGCCAGCACCGTGTCCGCCATCATCTGCGCCGCACGGTTTATCGTGTCGGGTTGCGATTCCAAAAGGGACAACTTCTGCCGGATTTGCTCATAATATTGGGTCAATGCGTTGCTCATCCCCTTCCCCCATAGCATCAGAATGTTAGCAGCCTGGTTAAAGCCGCGATCAGCGGTGCCAGCACAAACATATCGCTGTCACCGGCCCACAGAGCGGTGTCGGGAATGGTGTCGTTGATAAAATAACTGACACAGAAATATTGCCCCCAGGCCACGACGGTCGAGGTAATAAATCCGGCCAACAGCGCCCCTTTATAGCCGCCGGTGATATTGCCAAACACTCCTGCCGTACCCGCATGGAAGAAAATCACGATCATGCTGGGGATAAACACGTAGCCGGTATAGCGACCGATCAGGGTGAGCCACAACAGCGAGCCAATAAAGGCCCCGACGAAGCCTAACACCACCGCATTGGGGGCAAAGTTGAACAGGATGGGGCAATCAAGCGCAGGTTTGGCTCCGGGCACCAGGCGTGAACCGATGCCGTTAAACGCTGGCACCATTTCACCGATGAACATCCGCACACCGAGCAACACCACGGCAATGCCACCGGTAAACATCAGTGACTGTTTCAGCGCATAGATGTAGAAACTCAGGTCGCCAGACTGCGCCAGGATTTCAGCCGCTTTCGGCGTGCCTTTGATTTGCAGAATAAAGGTCCCGATAAAGAACAGCAGCGACATGGTCAATGCGGTCACCACGTTAGAATCCCGCAAAAAGCCGAGTTTTTTCGGTACCTTGATATCTTCAGAGCTGATTTTGTTGGCCGCGAAAATCTGGCCAAACAACGCCCCCAGCAAAGCGACGGAGGCGGAGGTGTGCCCCAATGCCACGTTGTCGTTGCCGGTGATCTTACGCACCCAGGGTTGCACCAGCGCTGGCTGCAACGTCCAGTAAAGCCCCATGATCACCGTCAGCATCAACGTCAGTTGCAGGCCGGAAATGGCAGGATTGCTGTTGACCATCACCCCGGCAAAAATCATGGTGGTCCAGAACATCATGTGGCCAGTCAGATAGATATATTTAAAGCGGGTCAGCCGAGCCAGCAGCAGGTTAAGCGCAAACCCGCCAGCAATGGCGATAGTTACGCTGCTGCCATAGCGTTCGGAGAAATGTACCTGGCCGATAATATTCGTCAGATTCATCGAACTCAGGCCAAACACTTCCGTCCAAATGGGCTGGAAGATGAGCAAGGCCGAGACGATAATCCCCGCCCCTGCCCCGATAATCAGAAACCCCAAAATGCCTTTCAAGGTACCAGAAACAATATCCGCCAGCGGTTTACCTTGTAACACCAAGCCCAGCAGCACAATCAGGCCGATTAAAATAGACGCTTCCCCAAAAATATTGACCGTGATCCAGCGCAATACCCCCAGAAATTCGCTCATGGCTATTCCCCCTGCTTAATAATGCCGGCCTGTTCCAGCGCCAGGGCGATCTCTTTGCTGTCGATGTAGTTATTGACGACCGCTACCGGGCAAGAGAGATGTTGCAGGTTATCCACCAACTCAGCATTAGTGATCACCAGATCGGCACTGGCCGAAGCCGCCGAAGAGACATCCATATGTTCCACCGAAGCCTGGATCCCATGCTGTTTTAATACCGCTTCCACGTTCATTTTTAATATCAGGCTCGATCCCATGCCTAAACCGCATACCGTCAGAATTTTCATTAGTATTCGCTCCGAGTTGAACCTTCAAAATCGCTACCCTGGGGATTTCAAGTGACAGTTGAACCGCGAGGAGAGTTACTCCGCGCTGGCTATCAGGTGATAAAGCTGCTCAGGGTTACAGGAATTCATTAAGGTATGCAGGTTATTTTCGTCTGCCAGCAAGGTGACGATATGCTGGATCAGGTGAATATGCCGATCGCTGCTGGTCGCTGACAGCCCCAGCAAAACCTGTACCGGATCGTTTTCTGTGTGGCCAAACGCTATCGGCTCACGCAGCCGTACCAAACTCAACTGCGCCTTAATCGCCCCTTGCTCTGGGCGAGCATGTGGCATGGCCAATCCAGGGGCAATCACAAAATAGGGGCCAAACTCCTGATAGCTGGCCACCATCGCTGCAACATATTCCGGGCTGCAAGCCCCCGATTGGCAAAGCGCCTGCCCCGCCGCCTGAATGGCGTCTGCGGCAGTACTGGCCGGGTTATCAATAAGTATTGCCTGGCGAACGATCATCATTGCCTCCTGCAGCTAAATGGTGACGGATGGACGCCAGAGTTGCCTGCAAAGAATGCTGTATTAACGCCTGCCCTTTGTCTTCGCTGGCGCAGCCAGGATCACCGAGTACCGCATAATCGGAAAACTCCGTCCAGTGCACTGGCTGATAGCGGAAATTCTCTGGGAATTCGGGATAGTGCGAACGTGCCAGCGTCATCTCGACGTGTTCGGGAGCCAATGCCAGCATCAACGAAGTTTCAATCTCGTCTGCATGCATATAGCCGGGATAGGCAACCGTAGAGGTTCTTAACCGCTGGGCACAACTGTCCATCCCGGCCCAGCTATAGCTGAGCAACGTGATGCCCTCCTCCTTCAACTGCCTGGCGGCAGCTTTGATAGCATCAAAATTGCCATAGTGCGCATTGATTACCGCGGTGGTGGTAATCGCGTAACCAGCCATATTGCGCGCCAGCGAAAGCAATAATTGCGTCAGCAGCTCGTTACCAATATCGATCGCCCCTGCGTGCCCACGCAGTGACCATACCTGGCTGTAGGACACCACCGGCAGGCTTAGCGCAGATTCACCCAGTTGCTCATCCAGCAAGGCGCAAAATCGCTCGGCCAATAAATTATCGGTATCCAACGGCAGGTGGTCGCCATGAGGCTCCACCGCACCCAGCGGCAGCAAGGCAATCTGCGCTTTAGCCAAAGCCTGCCTGGCCTGTTGCTCATTCAACTCATGCAGTTTCATGAAGCCTCCCTAGCCAAAAGCAAAATAGCGTGCCGGGTTTTCCACAAAGAAATCATGCAGCAGAGCTTCGCCATCAAACCCTGCTTCGTGGGCCTCTTCGATAAATCTTGGCCGCCAGTCGGCCAGAATAAATCTCAGCCCCAGACCGCCTTTACCGTAGTGGGCACTCATGGATTTACGGGCAAAATCACCGCCGATGAGAATTTGTTTCTGGTAGCCACGTTGGCACAGCGCCAAAATGGCCTGGGTGCGGATATGTTCTGGGTAATATTTTATCCGACTCATACCGTCAAAAGAGAGAAATGCCCCGGTGTTGGCAATCTGACGGTGGAGCCACGGATCGGGGTTGCGATCCATATGAGCGAAACACAGGCGGGACAAATCCAGCCCCAAACCTTGAAATATCTTTGCCTGTTCCAATCCCATGGTGCCCATTTCCGTATGACTATGCATCGGGGCACCCGTGCAAAGCTGTGCCCTTACGATGACTTCCATGGTTTTCCGTTCCAGCGGGGAGATGGTGTTATAGCCGGTGCCGCATTTCACCACGCCTGCACGATAATCGCTGCCTTCGATACCCTCAGTGACTTCACGGCTAACGTGTTCAACCAACTCATCAATCGAAGTCCCTTCGACCCATTCCGCAAAGTTTTGCGTCAATCCAGGCCGCTTGCTGCTCCACAGGAACCCTTTGTTAAACCCGGCGGTGGCAATGACATGCACTTGCTGCCGCTTGGCCATTTCGGCGACGGCCACCACCTGACGGCCATAATCGGGAGCCGTGGCGTCATAAATGGCATTGCCACCGGCCTGACGAAAATCCGCCAGTTCTTGCTCTGAAGCCTGCGGATCATCCAGTAATAGATCGTCATTCCTGCGTTCTGCCCAGTAGGGAGGAAGACAGTAAATATGATCGTGGCTGTAGGTTACGCCGAGCTGACTGGCGGCAATATCACCATTTAACGTGCGGATGGATCCCATGAGAACGGCTCCCAGGAACGGAGAAGAAGGTAGCTTCAACATAGGTTAAGATCAGTTGACCAGTCAAGTGATCAAGTTCGCAAATCAACCAATCTATTGGCGAACCACTTGCCTGATAAACAATAATGGCCACGCCATAGCGCAGCCATCAAGAGAAGGGAATATAGTCAGACTCGCCATAGGTGGCATAAAACCCGAACTGAAAGAAATCGAATTGCTCAAGGCAATTCCCGCTGGCTACGTGCAGTATCGCGCCCAGCTTGGCAAAGCGCGGGTTAACCGCTTTAGCCGTATTTTCAACCGTTGTATAAACTCTCTATGGCAATCATCTGTCGCCCTATTTACATAATTATGTAGGGTAGATTAATTAAACACGTCGAAAGTCGAATCAGGCTTTACGCCTTTTTTCTATCGCCCACTTTAATAACGCCGCAGTACGATAAAAACCATGGGCAAACTTGCCGTAAGGCAGGGTTAAAAACAGTGCCATCACGGCCCCCAGATGCACCGCCAGTAATGCCCCCATCAGCGAAGTATCACGGCCAACCAGCAAGGCGATACCGGTAATGCTCACCAACAGCAGTAGCAGGATAAAACCCCGGTCCATCGGCTTTTGTGCCGCATCACCGTGAGCGGGATCGCGGCGCAAGTTAAGCCACAGCAGGCCTGCCGGGCCAATAATCAGCCCTATGCCCCCCAGCGTGCCCAATATCACTGGCAGACTCAGCAACGCATACGGCGCTTCTTGCCCCAGCAAAAAGTGATAGCCGGTGGCCACTATGGTTGAGGCAAAGCACAACATAAAGCCGTAAAACGTGAAGTGATGAAAACGGCGCCGCCGTAGGGTGAAGGCGTCGTCCTCATCGTTACAGCCCTCGCCGTGTCCGCCATCCAGATAGGTTAGCGTCAGCACATTACGGGTAGTTTCTGCCAGCGCAGGCAGGCTGCCCGCCACCGATGAGATCTCCCGCCAGAACCTGCGGGTGCTGAACAGCAACGAACACAGCGAAAATACAAACACGCTGCCAAACATCCCCGCCAGCAGGTTATGGGGGAATATCTGATAAAAGTCACCGGCCAGCGGTTGATGGAGCAGGCTGCCGTTAAGCGCCATCACCAACAGCAGAAACAGCCCGATGCCAAAGGCCAATGCCAGCACCACCGCCATCCCCGCCCGCCGGTACAAGGCACCGAATCTGGCTGGCCAAGCGTATTCCTGATAGGTCTCAACGCGTACCTTGGCCATCGCCTGCGGCACATTAACGGCGAACTCATGGGGAGAAGCGTACTGGCAGGCGTGCAGACAGGCACCGCAGTTATGGCACAGGTTGGCCAGATAGTTGATATCAGCCTTGCCGAACGTCAGCCGGTAGGTCATGGCGGGGAAGACGGCACAAAAGCCCTCACAGTAGCGGCAGGCGTTGCAGATTTGCATCACCCGCTCGACCTCCTGCTCGTTATCGGTCAGGGATTGCGCCTCGCGGATTAATGACTCAAGCTGTTTCATAATTAGCTTCTCGCTGTGCGGCCAGTGCCGATTGATAACCGGCGATACGGCCAAAGACGGTGCCAATAGACATTCCCACACCGGCGGTGTAGCCCTTACCCAGCACGTTGCCGGCCATCATTTCTCCGGCCACAAACAGGTTGCGACTAGGTTGGCCGTTAAAGTGCACGGCGGCATGCTCATTCACTTTTAACCCCAAATAGGTAAAAGTGATGCCGGGTCGTAAGGCGTAACCATAGAAAGGGGGCGTGTCGATGGGCAAAGCCCAATGCGTTTTCGCCGGGGTAAGACCTTCGGTACGGCAGTCGTCCAACAGGGTATGATTGAACGTACCTGGCTGACATGCGCGGTTGTAGGTTGCGATGGTTGTTACAAACTGGGCGGGATCCAGCTCTAATTGCATGGCGAGATCGTGCAGGTTATCGGCTTTCACACCTGGGAAGACCGGTGGCATAAAGCGCCCGATGGCTTTGCTATCAATGATGGAATAGCCGATTTGGCCCGGCTGCTGCGCCACCAAACGGCCCCAGATGGCATAGCGTTTAGGCCAGAAATCTTCGCCCTCATCATAAAAGCGCCGCGCCTGACGGTTAAGCATGATCCCCAGCGAAACACAGTCGACGCGAGTGCAAATCCCGCCGTCATACAGCGGAGCGCGAGCATCAATAGCCACGCAGTGAGATTGGGCAGGGTCACCAATCACATCGGCCCCCGCCTCCATCATAAACTTGAGCAACACCCCTTGATTAAAACGGGTCCCACGGATCAGAAAGTTATCTGCAGGCCATTCACCTGCGTCATTCTTTCCCCAGGCTTCACGTAACCAATCGCGGTTGGATTCAAACCCACCAGCCGCCAACACACAGGCTCGAGCCTCTATCCGTTGATCGCCGATCCGCACCGCAATAAACTGCCCGTCCCGTAACTCGAGAGAATCGACCGGACTATGGTAACGGATTGCCACCCCCATGTTTTCCGCACTGCGATAGTAGGCATTCACCAGTGCTTTACCGCCGCCCATAAAGAAGGCGTTGGTGCGAGCCACATGCAACGCGCCGGACAGTGGTGGCTGAAAATGGACGCCGTGCTTTTTCATCCAGCCCCGGCAGGTCGATGACGCCCGGATCACCATTCTGGCCAGCGGTTCGTTGGTCAGCCCACCAGTGACCTTCAGCAGGTCTTGCCAGTATTCTTCTTCGGGATAGCTGCCCACCAACACATCCTGCGGCGCATCATGCATGCAGCGTAAATTACGGGTATGTTGAGAATTACCGCCGCGCCACTCCTTGGGAGCCGCCTCCAACAGCAATACTGAGGCCCCCTTTTCCCGCGCGGTCAGGGCGGCACACAGCGCCGCATTGCCCCCGCCAATGACCACAACATCAAACATAGTCACACTCTCGGTATTATCCCTTTGTGACTAAAATGTAATTTTTAATATAAAGGCCAGCTAGCGGGCAATGCTTAACGGGGGTTTAGGGATGGTAAAGGGTCGCGCCAGGCCAGTTGCCCTGCGTTACCAGTTGATGGATCACGTTTTGCAGCACCACCCTGGCGGCCAAGCCAACCGGCGAGAGTTCATCATCGGAAAGGCTGACCAGAAAATTGGGGCGGCTTAATGCCGGGTTATTTATTTCTATCACTATCAGGCTGTCATCCAGAATGCGTGAGATGGCCGCACCGGGCTGAATGGTAGCTCCCAGCCCCTGGCGAACGGCGTCCATCAAAATCGCCAGCCCGTCAATCTCCGCCACAACGGTTAGTTCCAACTGTTGGCGGGCAAAGCTGGCATTCAGCAACGCCCTCAGACCATGGGTCCGACTGGGCAAAATCAGCGGCAGCGAGCAAAAGGCTTCGGGCGTAATAGGTCCATCCTGAAAACGTCCGATAATCTCTTGGGTGCCAATCAAAAACAGTCGCTCGTCCAACACCGGGATCGCGCTCCAGGTCTGCAGCTTTCTATGTTGGAATACCACCGCCAGATCCAACTGGCGGACCTTGATCATCGACGCCAGATTTCCGGACAGGCTTTCTACCACATGCAGGCGGATATCGGCATAGCGCTCACGCATTGCCAGAATAAACGGCAGACCGAGCACTGAGGCAGTACTTGGGGCCATCCCTACGCTGACGTGCCCAGATAAGCGGGCCTGCTTGGCGGCCCGCACGGCGTCATCGGCATGGCGCAGGGCCAGTTGAGCCTGAGAATAAAAGGCCAGACCGGCGTCGGTGGCGACAATCCCACGCGAGGTGCGTTGCAATAGGCGAATTGCCAGCTCGCTTTCGAGCCGACTTATCTGCTGGCTCAAGGCCGAGACGCCAATATTCAGGTCAAGCGCGGCCTGGCCCATGCTGCCTAATTCAACGGTGCGAACAAAATAACGTAACTGTCTCAGTTCCACCCTTCTCTCCCATTAACCGCCAGCGTTACCCTATACTTATCATGGAAAAGCTAACAGAGAAGAGCAATGTCTTGCGGAGCGGTAAATTTCATCATCATATAACCGAGAAATAGCAGGCCAGCCAGGCTGGCCTGCTGAGGCTTAGCGGGAACGTAAATCCAGCGCCACGTCGACAATCATATCTTCCTGACCGCCCACCATGCGGCGTTTACCCAGCTCGATCAGAATGTCCACCGCGTTGATCCCGTATTTTGCCGCGGCCACTTCACAGTGGCGCAGGAAACTGGAGTAAACTCCGGCGTAGCCCAGCGCCAACGTTTCACGATCGACACGAACGGGCCGATCCTGCAACGGGCGCACCAGATCGTCCGCCGCATCCATCAAGGCATACAGATCCGTGCCATGACGCCAGCCAAGTTTATCCGCCGCCGCAATAAACACCTCAAGCGGCGCGTTACCGGCTCCTGCCCCCATCCCTGCCAAGCTGGCATCCACGCGATCGCACCCTTCTTCCACCGCCACCATTGAATTGGCGACCCCAAGGCTGAGATTATGGTGCGCATGGATACCGGTATGCGTTTCTGGTTGCAACACCGCTTTCAAGGCTCGGAACCGGGCACGGATATCGTGCATATTCATCGCGCCGCCAGAATCCACCACGTAGATGCAGGTTGCCCCGTAGCTTTCCATCAGCCTGGCCTGGCTGGCCAGATTTTCCGGCGTCGTCATATGGCTCATCATCAGGAAACCCACGGTATCCATGCCCAGCTCACGGGCATAGGCGATATGCTGTTTGGAGACATCGGCTTCGGTACAGTGAGTGGCGACACGCACTACCCGCGCCCCGGCGTTATAGGCATCCTTCAAATCGTGAATGGTGCCAATGCCCGGCAGCAGTAAGGTGGCGATTTTAGCGTGGGTGGTGACGTCTGCCGCCGCCGCAATCCACTCAAGATCGGTATGTGCGCCAAAGCCGTAGTTGAAGCTGGAGCCCTGCAGACCATCGCCATGCGCCACTTCAATCGAATCCACCTTCGCCGCATCCAGCGCCCTGGCAATGTCCTGCACATTTTGCAGCGTATATTGGTGACGGATCGCGTGCATCCCGTCGCGCAGGGTCACATCCGAGATAGTGATTTTTTTCTCGTTCATAGCCGTTCTCCAGCAACGTGTGCCATGGCCTGAGCCATACGCTCGGCGGTCGCCAGCGCAGCGGAAGTCATGATATCAAGGTTGCCTGCATAGGCAGGTAAGTAGTGCGCCGCGCCTTCAACCTCCAGAAACACCGAGGTTTTCAGGCCAGAAAAACGGCCAATCCCCGGTAAGTTAAGCGGTGCATCGGCAGGGATGACATCAAACTGTACTTTCTGCTTCAGCCGATAGCCGGGCACATAGGCCTGCACGGCCGCCGCCATTTCATTGATTGAAGCCTCAACCTTGTCTTGATCGACGGCTTCACTCAACACATAGACGGTATCACGCATCATTAAGGACGGTTCCGCCGGGTTCAACACGATAATCGCTTTGCCCCTCTCTGCCCCGCCAACTACCTCGATGGCCTTGCTGGTGGTTTCGGTAAACTCGTCGATATTGGCGCGGGTGCCCGGCCCGGCAGACTTACTGGCAATGGAGGCGATAATTTCGGCGTAATGAACTCTGGCCACCCTAGCTACCGCTGCCACCATCGGAATGGTCGCCTGCCCGCCGCAGGTCACCATATTGACGTTGACCTGGCTCAGATTTTCCTCCAGGTTCACTACCGGCACGCAATAAGGGCCAATCGCCGCAGGCGTCAGATCGATCAGCCGGATCCCCGGTTTGGCCGCCCGCAGGATGGCATCATTTTTAACATGAGCACTCGCGCTGGTGGCATCAAAGACAAAATCAATGTCGGCGAACTCAGGCATCAGGATCAGCCCGTTAACGCCGGTATGACAGGTTGCAACCCCCATCCGGCGAGCACGAGCCAGGCCGTCCGATTCAGGATCGATCCCCACTATCGCCCCCATCTCCAGATGCTTGGCGTTACGCAGGATTTTAATCATCAAATCGGTACCGATATTACCGGAACCGATGATCGCCACTTTTCTCTTGCTCATCATTGGCTGTCCTCATAGAAGTGGGCAGAAACCGTGCCGACGCCTTCAATTGTTGCCGTAAAACTGTCACCTGCTTGCACCGGCACCATCGGGCCCAGTGCTCCAGTCAGCACAACATCACCCGCTCGTAACGGCGTGCCGAGGCTGGCCATTTTGCGTGCCAACCAGACGGCAGCATTAATCGGATGCCCAAGACATTCACTTCCACGCCCGCTAGACACCACCTCATGATTGCGCGTCATGCTCATGCCGCAATGTTGCAGATCCACCTCATCGATGCGACGCACCGGGCCACCCAGCACATACACGCCACAGGAAGCGTTATCCGCCACGGTATCGACAAACGCGATCGACCAGTCCTTGATGCGGCTGCCCACCACTTCCAGCGCTGGCAATACCCACTCCACTGCGCTACATAACTCATCGAACGTGGTATCGGCATGCGGTAAATCACGATCCAGCACCAACGCAATCTCCGCTTCGATACGGGGCTGCATCACCCGCGAAAATGGAATGTCCTGGTTGGTGCCGTAGCACATGTCGGCAAACAGGGTGCCGAAATCCGGCTGGTCAACTCCCAGCTGTTGCTGAACCTTGGGATGGGTGAGCCCTACTTTGCGCCCCACCACTCGGCGGCCAGCAGCCTGCCAATGCTGTACGTTCAACTGCTGGATGGCATAGGCCGCCTCGCCGTTGTCGAGGCCTAGGCGATCGCGCAAGGGCTCAATCACCTTGCCGCTGAACTCGGACTGCCGTAGCGCCGCAGCCAATTGCTCCAAATTGTCATCACTCATCATTCGCTCCCTGATTAATGCTTGAGAAAATCTACGACCATGCGGTTAAAGCTGTCGGCATGTTCCCATTGCGCCCAATGCCCACAGTTGCTGAACACATGCAGTTGTGACCCGGCAATGCCTGCCAGCAGGCGCAGCCCGGTATCCATCGGCACAAAACGATCGTTACGCCCCCAGACGATCAGCGTCTGGGCTTTGATTTCACCCAGGCGCGGGCTAAAATCCGGGAACTGCTTCGGATTGACCGACAGGCTCTTGACGAAGTTCTTCAGGTGGTCACGGTGCGCCAGAATATTGTCGAGGCGGGTTTTGAACAGCGCTTCAGTCAGATCGCTGGGATCGTAAACAAAAATTTTCATCATTTTGCGCAGGTTCTCGATGTTTGGCTCACGGTAGAGCCCCTGCAGCAGCTTGATCCCTTCCGTTGGCATCGGCACAAACGGGCTAGCACCACCGGTACCGCCCCCCATCAACACCAGTTTGCCAACGCGCTCAGGCCAGGTCAGGGTAAACGCCACGGCGCTGTGGCCGCCCATCGAGTTCCCCAGCAGATGTACCTGCTCCAGATCCAGCGCGTCCACCAGCCCTTTCAAAATGCGGGCATTGAGGTCCGAACGGGAACCGGTACTGACGATCGAATCGCTCTTGCTCCAGCCAGGGAAATCCAGCAGGATCACGCGATAACCCGCCGTTACCAGCGGTTGAATATTACGGCTGAAGTTCGCCCAGCCGCTGGCTCCGGGGCCGGAACCGTGCAGCATGACCACGGTTTGTGCACCACTGCCACAGTCGTTGTAATGGATACGCAGGCTGGCTTCACCCTCTTGGATCTGCACGAAGCGGCTGGTATTTTCTTCAGTAAGGTCAAAAGATTGCGATGTCATGATGGTGCTCCTTTATCGTTATTATTTCCGCGGTGCGGCGCTGATTGAGCCGAACCCGGCGATCCACTCGGGAAGCTCGCGGTAATAGCGCCCCTCGGTCTGATAAGGACCAAATGCCGATAGTGCAGCAAAGGCGGCCATCCAGGCTTTAACCTCATGGGTTGAGCGGCCAGCGATCGCCGACAGTTCGTCATTGCCCAGCCCATCCAGTTCCGCCAACTGTCCGCCGGAAAGAATGTCCATAAACTGGTTGTCCCAGACCGGGTTGAGAGGATGTAAGGTGCTCTGATCCTGCACAAAAGCACGGGCAGCAGAGATAACGCGGTGCTGGCGTAATTGGCGCTCGTCTGCCGGTAATTGGCGGCCACTGCCCAACAGGCGGTCACGCATATGAGCGTCAGCCTCGGCCAACTGAGGTACCGGCGGCTGGTGCGAAAGCCCACCAGAGCCCAGGATCAATACTCGTTTATCCAGGCCACGGGCAAAACGCCCGATAGCTTCACCCAGCAGGCGCGTTCGCTTGAAGCCAGGCAAGGGTGGCGCAACCCCATTGATAAATACCGGCAGCACCGGGCAGTTCGCCAGGCCACCGAGCAAATACTCCAGCGGCTGGGCAAAACCATGATCCACCTGCATGCAGTAGGAAACCGCAACGTCGACCCCCGCATCCAACACCGATTGAGCGCAGGCCTCGGCCAGCTTCGCAGGCACCGGCAGCTCGCCAGCGGCACTGCTGAAGTCACCTATCGCCGTAGCGGCCATACCAATGCAGAACGGCGGCATGATGTCGTAGAAAAAGCCGTTGTAATGATCTGGCGCGAACAGGATCACCAGTTCAGGATCAAATGCCTGGATCCGCTGCCGTGCGTCGGCAATAGTTTTTTCCACTTCGGCCAGCACCGCTGGGGCCGGATCAACGTAGCCCACTAACGGGGAATGAGAGAGACAATGAAGATAAGCGTTCATATCAAGCCACCTTGTTTTTAATCATTAGCGTGTTTAGCGCGGAACGGCTATTCCAGACGGTCCAGGTTCCGGGCGTAAAAGCCCCCCCTCACCTGCTCGCGACACCAGATCAACTCCCTCTCCTGCGTAAGAGAGTGGGGTGAGGAGGGGAAACCGGTTAGCCATGACAGGGCTAAATCAAGCTCTTTAGTGCAACCTGTGGATCAACCAATAACCTTTCATCTATCTGGCTACCTTGCTGGATCAGCCTGCGAAGATGGCGCATTTCCCGCCTCTGGTTCAGCGTGATGGCCCCCACCAGCCGACCCTCTTGCAACCCAAACCAGATGGCGCTGTGCGCCTCAACGCTGCCGCGCACCAACCAATATTCGCTCTGCATGGCCCCGATAAACTGAATATTGCTGTCGAACTGATCGGTCCAGAACCACACCGGCACCGTGGGCGGTAACGGCTGATCCAACATGGCACAGGCCGCCACCAGTGCCTGCTGGTTGGCGTTATCCCAGGTCTCCAGGCGGACAAGTTGCTCACCCTGACGGCGTAAAGTGACATCTCCAGCCGCATAAATATTGGCAACCGAAGTACGGCAATGGTCGTCGACAATAATGCCGTTGGCGGTGGCTAATCCGGCCTGGGCAGCCAGGCGATCGTTGGCTTCAATGCCGATGCCATAAATCACCGCGTCACCCATCAGCCGTTCACCGTCCTGCAACGTCAGCACTACGTTTCCCTGTTCCAGAGCGGCGTGCTCAATCTGGGTATTAAGGCAAAGACGCACCTGATGCTGTTGATGCAGGCTCATCAGATAATCGCGCACCGGCGGTGGAGCATTGCGCCCCATCACCATCGCCGCCTGCTCAATCACCGTCACCTCACAGCCACTCTGCTTCGCACTGGCTGCCAACTCGAGGCCAATGGTGCCGGCACCGACAATCAGGATCCGTTGGTTGGCAGTTAGTGCTTCACGTAACCGCCTGGCATCTGCCGCAGTACGCAAGGTATGCGATTTATCACCCAACGCATCCAGCGATATGAGCCGTCGAGCCTTGGCCCCAGTCGCCAACAGCAACCGGTCCCACTCCAGTTCTTCACCATCAGCCAGTAGCACCGTGTGCTGTAAGGTATCGACCGCGACAACCTGCGTATTGCGGCGCAGGACAATGGCATTCTCCTCATAGAAGGAAGCAGGCAGAATGTCTTGCAACTGCGGGGTGGGCGACAGCAACATGGCTTTCGACAAAGGGGGACGTTCGTACGGAATTTCCGGCTCTTCGCCGATCAGGGTGATGCCACCGGTAAACCGTTGTGCGCGTAGGGCTGCGGCCGCCATAGCTCCGGCCTGACCACCGCCGATAATCACTATCTGTTTCATGTTGGCTCCTATAGCTGCAATCCACCCGCCACGTGGCGAATACCCCGAATGGCCAGGCCCGCATCGGCATTGATCATCACGCCGCTCAACGTCCGGTTGTTACGGCGCGAGGCCAGCATCAGGTAAGGGCCGGTAAAATCTTCCGGCGCAGGGGAAAATTGCAACGGCAAAATGGCGGCAATCTTTTCCGGCGTCAGCGATTGCATAATCGAGGTGTCGTGCTGCCCAAGCGCCTGTGGACCACGCAAGTCACTGGCCATGCCACAAGGCCCGACGCCATTGACCCGAACCTTGGGGGCCAGTTCATAAGCCAACTGACGGATCAGCCCTACGTCAGCATGCTTGCTGGCGGTATACAGCGGGCCGCCGCCGCCGGGATACCAGGCCGCATTGGAAAGCGTGAAGATCATACTGCCGCAGGAGTGGATCAATGCCGGAGCACTGGCTTTGGCGCCCAACAGATAGCCTTTGACGTTAACGGCAAACAGCTCGTTAAAGCCGGACTCCAACTGCTCCGCCGGTGTCGCCAGCAACGAGGCATTATGATCCCAGATACCGGCATTGCCGATAAAACAGTCCAGACGTCCAAAGCGGGACAGCGCCATCTCCACCGCACGCTGATTATCGGCAAAGGAAGTCACGTCACCCTGCACAGCCACAACCTGCTCGCCAAACTGCTGCTGTAACCGGCTGACCTTTTCCGCTGAACGTTCCAGGGTCGCCACCCTGGCACCCTCCTCGATAAAGCGCGCCACCAGAGCCAGCCCCAAGCCTGAGCCGCCACCGGTTATCAGCACTACGTCATCTTTAAGATCGGACATCAGACGCCCTCCGGTAAATCGATAAACACGGCCCCCTCTAACACGGTGACCTGGTAGGTTTGCAGCGACTCCGTGGCGGGCATGCACAATGCTTTACCGGTCTTCAGGCAAAAGCTGGCCGAGTGCAGTGGGCATTCCACGGTCGCGTCATCCTCGATATAGCCCTCAGACATCGACGCATTGCCGTGGCTGCAACGATCGTTGATCGCGTAATATTCACCGCCCACGTGAAACAACGCGATCGTCGGCTCAGTATCGAGCCGGAGAGCTTCCCCCTCCGGCAACGCCCCAACAGCACAAGCATGGATTCGTTTCATCAGAACAGGATGCTCATGTTGTGGGAGGTGATAACCGCCTGATCGAGAATGATTTCACGCCCACACAGTCCCCAGCCCTCTTCGGTTGAACGGCGGCGCAGCAGATCGGTACGGGTGCCAACGTAGATAGTTTCATCACGCTCTTTTTGCGACCGGTAAAGCAGGTAGTTCACTCGCACGGAGAACACATCGGCCTGTGCCGTTTCGCTGATAATGCAGTTGTTGACCATATGGCGAGTGCGGGACGGCGGCTCTTCAGCCCAGGCCATCCCGGTTTCCAGACGCGCGATCCGGCGTTCAAGCTGTGATTTGGTGTCGTTGAAAATCCAGGTGGTCGGTGGTTGAACGCCTTTGCGCCGATCGCGAGTCTGGGCATTGACCCTAGTGCGCATGGTGTAGCTCAAATCATCGTCAAGCAGTTCCAGCCAGGCACGGAACGCCCAATCATCTAACAGGGCGGCTTCGCGGTAGAGAAACTGGGTAATCTGATGCTGGAGTTCCATAGAGATCGGATGGCTCATTTCATCACCTCCTGCTGGTAGGCTGCGGTTTTCTCTTGGACTTCCTGCCAGGTATCGCTGCTCAGCAAATCCGCCCAACGTTGGTACATGCCGCGCGCGGCGGTTTCAGAAAAGATGTAGTTGGTAATACCGGGGATACCGTCTTCACGGCGTTTTTCCTGATTCAGCCCCATCTCCAGGCATAATGGATTGTGACGGGCCTGGTGGCCTTTGAGCAGTTTCTGGATCTCAGCCCAGTTTTCCGAATCATCCTGCTCAAGGAAACCGGCTGGGCCAAAGGCTCGAGTGGCGCTATTTTCAAACGCCGCTTTGGTTTCCGGCGAGGCGGCCTTATCGGCAATGCAGAACGCCCAAACCTCAACCTGATCTGGCCCACGGGGATGCCAGACACGCATAGTGGCGGTGCCATTGAGCCAGGAAAGCGTAGGGAAAATATTGTTATGCCCGGCCAGGCGCAAAGCACGGATCTTGCCCAGACGCTGCTCGGCTTCGGGGTAGCTTTCCCGGTAGTAGCGCGAGACTTCACCATCAACCCACACGTTGGCGTCCGGCTTTTCGGTAAAGAAGAAGCCGCAGCCGTGGCCATCCTGACCGAATTGCACCGCCTCTTTGGCGGTTTCCCACACCGGGCGTGCGGTCTGGTCATTACCCAGTTTTTTATCGCTGCCATCCTGCATGCCGCCCAGTACCTGTACCGCCGAGACATGGCTGAACAGGGCATGATACTGATCGCTGGCGAACTGCTCGGCCGGGAACTTCCAGTTGCAGTTAATTACCCACTTCTGCACGCCACCGACAATTTCGGTGCCGCCTTCCCGCCGATCCAGCAAACCATCCAGATACCAGGCCATATCACCCAGATACTCTTTGAGTGGCGGAGCACTGGTATCCCAGTTGCCAAATATCAGGCCTTTATAGCTTTCGACACCAGGCACTTCCTTCAGCCCCCAATGCGATTTGCACAAGCCTTGTGGATAGGCGCGCGGCTCCAATGGCACCTCAGTCAATTCGCCATCGATGCCATAAGACCAGCCGTGATAAGGGCAGGTAAAAGCACGGGTATTGCCACTGTCCGCGTAGCTGACACGCATCGCGCGATGGCGACATTGGTTGAGAAACGCTTTGATGGAGCCATCTTTCTGACGGATGACGACTACCGCGTCTTCACCAATGTAGGTGTTAAAGAAATCGCCTGGTTTTGGTATTTGGCTTTCATGGGCCAGAAACAGCCAGCAGCGGCCAAATATACGCTCAAGCTCTAATTGATAAATGTCCGGATCGGTGTAGATCCGTGGCAGAACTTGTCCATTCCGGGTGTCGATCAGGCTATAAACATCTAATTTTGCGTTGGTGGTCATATTATTTGATCCTCATCCAAGAGATGTATTGACCTTCGTAGGGGTTACGCAAAGGATGTTGCTTTCCAGTTACTATTTTGTGAAATAGTAAAAAACGACCGTACCAGACATTTTTTCTATGATGGGAGAAAAAGGCATGGAGCTAAGACACTTACGTTATTTTGTCGCGGTAGCCGAAGAACTCAATTTCACCCGGGCCGCCGAGAGGCTACATACGTCGCAGCCCTCATTGAGCAGCCAGATAAAAGATCTTGAGGGTTGTGTCGGCGCGCCATTATTAATAAGAAATAATCGTCAGGTTTCGCTAACCCGCGCCGGAGAGGTGTTTTTACATCAGGCGATCAATATTCTTGAATTGTCAGAGCAGGCAAAACAGCTGGCGCGTAAGGCCATGGAGCAACAGGTTCGGCTGATCATTGGCTTTGTACCCTGTGCGGAAGTGAATATCCTGCCCGACGTTCTGCCCCAGTTACGCCAGCGGCTACCGGCGTCCAGCATCGAACTGGTGAGTATCATTACCACTCAGCAAGAAGATAAGTTATTGAAAGGAGAAATTGACGTTGGTTTTATGCGCCGCCCGATTATCAGTAATCAGCTGAACTACCGGGTGGTTTATCGTGAGCCCTTGGTGGTGGTGATGCCCATCGATCACCCACTGAGTAAAGAATCGCAGCTAGAACCGCATCATCTTGATGGCGAAAATTTTATCAGCACCGATCCGGCCCACTCCGGCGCGTTGTACCAGATGGTGACAGCCTATCTCGCCGAGGCCCGGTGCAAGCCCAAGATCGTGCAGGCAGCGACCAATATTCTGGTCACCATGAATCTGGTGGGAATGGGGCTAGGCTTGTCCATTGTGCCGCGCTATGTCAGCCATTTTCAGTCATCGAACGTGGTCTTCCGCCCGCTACCGGCCAGTGCACCGCAGATCGAATTATTGATGGCGTGGCACAGAGAGAACAGCAGCGCGGCGCTGGCACAAATGATTGATCTGGTGGAAGAGCAACCTGAGGTTTAGCCGCATCCAGTCCTTTTTTGCACTCTCAGAACCCACTACTTGGGCGGGTCTTTGAGAGATGGCTAGGCGACAGCTTCGCGCTTTTCCTTACGCACCACGTTGACCCGCCAGATGCCAAAGCACACCAGCACCAGCGCCACGGCATAACGCCATTCCATGATGCTTTCCTGTAAGAAAATGGCCGACAGCACCGCGCCGGAAACCGGGATCAGGAAGTTGAACGGCGCAATCATGCCCACGCGGTTATATTTCAGCAGCAGGCTCCAGAGCGCGAAAGCGACCGAGGACAGCAGCGCAAGGTAGCTCAGGATCGCCACCGATGCCCAACCGTGGAACTCTAATCGTCCCCCCGCCAGATATCCCCCTACCGTCAGCATCACGCCGCCGATGGCCAGTTGCCAACCGGTCATGATGGTCGGATCGACGGTCTGCGAAATCCGCTTGCCATACAGCGTAGCGGCCGAAAGGATAAACGCAGCGATCACCACAAAACCGTCCCCCAGCCAGCTAAAACTGAAGTCCATCAGTTGACTGTTGAAGTTCACCACCATCACCCCGGCAAAGCCCACCACGCAGCCGACGATTTTATTCATGCTAAGACGATCGTTTTTATAAATGAAATGCGCCAGCAACACGCTAAAGAAGGTGCCGGTCGCGTTCATGATCGATCCTTTTACCCCAGTGGTGTAGGCCAGACCGATATAGAAGAAAACGTATTGCAGCGCCGTTTGCGTGCTCCCTAACACCACCAACTGTGAATACTGGTGCCGTGACAAACGGCCGATGGGTTTACCCTGCAAGATGGCAAACAGCAGTAGCAAGGCCCCGGCAATCACAAAGCGGTAACCGGCAAAAACGATCTTGCCGGGGAGATCGTCGGTGGCGATCTGGAAAATGTCATAACCGTTTTTAATCGCCGGGTAGGCACTGCCCCACAGCAAACAGCAGAAAGCCGCACACAGCCAGACGAACTTCGGCTGGGTAAACAACGACAGGTTAGTCTTCACGCCCCTTTCCTTTCAAAAAATTAAAATCCCGTTTCATAATTGCGTATTATCCGTCAAAACAAAAAAATAGCCCGCTGTTTAATCAATAATTTGGCTGATCTCTTCGCCGTCACAACGCGTTATGATAGGGCAGGATAATCAACACTCAGGAGAACATGGCGTGTCTACCGCAACCTTTAGCCGTTTAACTTCCCTTCTTGACCAACACCAAGCCCGCTATCGCGTGGTTGAGCATCCTAAGGCAGGCAAATCCGAAGAAGTCGCCAAGATACGCGGCACCCAGTTGGGGCAAGGGGCGAAAGCGTTGGTGTGCCACGTCAAGGGCAACGGCATCAAGCAGCACGTGCTGGCCATCCTGCCCGCCGACCAACAGGCCGATCTCGGCGCGTTGGCACAGGGTGTTGGCGGGACTCGCGCCTCTCTGGCCAGCCCGGTGGAAGTCGACCAACTGACCGACTGCGTCTTTGGCGCGATCCCGCCGTTCAGCTTCCACCCGGATTTGCTGCTGGTGGCCGATCCGCTGCTGTTTGAGCGCTTTGACGAGTTGGCCTTTAATGCTGGCACGCTGGAGCGTTCGCTGATCCTCAACACTGGGGATTATCAGCGCATTGCTGAGCCTAGACTGGTGAATTTCGTCCGCATGGCGTGATTTATTGTTGGCGCAGTAGCAGCTTGGCCATATTGATGGCCTCAATCAGCTGTGGCCGATTAACCCGTGGTGATTGGCTGTCCAACAGGCGTTGCCACAAGTTTATCGCCTTGGCATATTCCGTATGCAAAAAGGCATCGGCAGCCAGCAGCATCAGCGCCGAGACCTCATCCTTATCCAGTGCCAAGGCCTTTGCTATATTGCTCTCCACCTGCGGGGTAATCCGCTGCCCTGCCTGGTAATAAAGCACCGTTGCCAACGCCGAGTACAGTTCGGCATTCGCCCCCCGCAGTGCCAATGCCCGCTGATAGGCCGCCTGCGCATCGGCAAAATTATCGTTAAACAGATAATATTCTGCCAGCTGCGCCCACAACACGCTGTCTTGCGGTGACTGCTCGATCTGTTGCTGTAACTGCTTTAACTCGCTTTCGGCCTGCTGCTGAGGCGTGAGCGGCTGGACAGGCAAGCTGCGCTTATGCTGTTCGGCCAACACGGTGGCCGGGCGGCCGCTGGCCACATACCAACCCGCGGTGAGGCCAAGCACCAGCACGATAAACAGCAGAGGGTAAGAGCGCGATTTCATTCTGCTTTCCTCCGCCGCCATAACACCAGCCCGATCGCCCCCAACATCAGCGGTGGCAGCCCCCAAAGTAACAACGTAGAGGACTCAAAAGCCGGTTGGTAGCGGACAAAGTTGCCGTAGCGTGCCGTCATAAAATTCATGATTTCCGCCTGCGTTTTGCCTTGTTCGGTCATGGCGAACACCTCATGGCGCATGGCGACCGCCGCAGGGGCATTGGACTCCAGCAGGCTCTGATTCTGGCATTGCGGGCAACGGATCTGGCCTGCCACTGCCAGCGCCCGCTCCTGCATTTCCGGCGAGGTGAATGCCCAGGTATCGACGATCTGGGCCGCCAGCGGCAACGTGATGCTCCCCCACAACAGCAGAGCGATTAACCAGCGCATGCTTGCCTCCTTTGGCAACCGGTAGCCAACACGCCAATCATCATCAGCGCCCCTCCCCACCAGATCCAACGGATGCCGGTCTGTACATAAAAACGCATGGCGTAACGCTGCTCGCCGCTTTTTTCACCCATCACCACGTACCAGTCATGGAAAGCGTTCCAGTCGATGCCGGGCTCAAACATCTGTTGGCGGCGGGCGGTATAAAACCGCCTTTCAGGCGTCAACTGAGCAACGGGCTTGCCTTGCTGGGTAACCTCAATCACCGCCTGTTCACTGGTGAAATTAGCCTGAGCCAGTAGATCTACCGAACGCAGCGTAAATTGGTATCCCGCCAGGCTGACCGTCTCACCCACGGTGACGTTCAGGCTGATTTCATGGCGTTGCAGCACCGAACTGGCGATGCCTAACGCCGTCAGCAGCACTCCGGCGTGAGCGATCCACTGGGCATAGCGCCGCCGCCTAAATCCGCCGTAACACATCAACACCAAACCCAGCAGCCCAAACGGCAGCAGAACCAGATTGAAATAAGGCGCACCGACCGAGATCTGCCCCCATCCCATCATCCGATAGAGCATCGGGTACAAAGTACCCACCAGCACGATCAGGGCGGCGGAGCTGAGAAGCAACAGCGCGCCGAGCAACGCAGGTTTCACCGGGAACGTAACGGTTTTCCCCCGGTTGGCGCGTAACGCATAGATCAAAAACGACGACCCGCTAAGAAACGCAAACAGGATAAACAGCGGCAAGGCGCGCTGCTCATCCAGCGCAAAGGCGTGCACTGAAACCAGGATGCCAGAACGCACAATCAGGGTGCCCAACAGGCTGAGAACAAAGGTGCCCAGCGTCAGCAATAGCGACCAATGCCGCAATCCTCCGGTACGCTGGCCGACCGCCAAACTGTGTAACAAAGCGGTCGCGGTCAGCCAAGGGAGCAGTGAAGCATTCTCCACCGGATCCCAGAACCACCAGCCGCCCCAGCCCAGTTCGCTGTAAGCCCACCAGGACCCCAAAATGATCCCGGCGGTAAGGAAACACCATGCCGGTTTGGCCCAGCGCAGGCACTGCCCGGCAATCTCGGCGCTAAACTCCCCTTGCAGCAAAGCAGCCAGCATCAGAGCACTACAGGTGGCAAACCCGGCATAGCCCAAATAGAGCAGCGGAGGGTGCAGGATCAGGCCGATATGTTGCAGCATCGGGTTCAGATCGCGCCCTTGAACCGCGGCGGGGAAGATCCGAACGAAAGGATCGGAGAAGAACAGGATAAAAAGCAGAAAACAGCCGACGATCAGCGCAAGAATGGCCAACGTGAGCGGCTGTAGTGGGCATACCGATTTGGGGCTGAATAAGGCAAAGCAGGCAGACCAACCGGCTAGGCACAGCAACCAGAGCAGCAGCGAACCTTCGTGCCCACCCCACAGCGCCCCGGCCTTCATCAACGGTGGCAACTGGCTGTGACCATGTTGGGCTACGTACATGACCGAGAAGTCATTACTCAAAAACAGCTGTAGCAGAATGGCGAAAGACAGTGCGATTAACACAAAAATGCTCAGGCTCCAGCCACGCGCTGGCAACAGCCCACCCCAACGGCGATCCATCAACGTCAACAGCGTGATGCCAGCCAGCAGCAGCGACGCCGTGCAGGCCAGCAATAACGCAATAAATCCCAGCTCGGGTAACCACAACACATCTACCGCCTTATTCTGCTACAACATGCCCTCAGGCAACCGTCATCTGCCCGGCATACAGAATGAAATAACGCAGCAACAGCACACCACACAGGCTAGCGCCGCTGATCAACAGGATATGGAAATGCGCTTTCCCCCAGCCCAGAGCTTTCAGCAGCAATGGCATAATCAGCCCACAGCCGACGACGCCTAACCAGAACCACCAGGACCAGAACCCACCGCCAAGCGCGGCCGACAAGGCACGGAGTTTGCCGTCATCCCCTAGCCACAGGCCGATGAAGAACGCCGCCAGCAGGAAGATCTCCAGCCACACCACCGGCGTCTCCAGGCGATGCAGGAAATGCACTTCCCGGCTGTGCAGATGACCTTTAGGGCCGAAGGCCGCCACCAGCAGTGCCACCGCGATCCCGGACGAAACGCCCGAGAACAGGAACAGCACCGGTAACAACGGGTTATTCAGCATCGGGTACGACTTCAGCGCCGAAAGCAGGAAGCCGGTATAAGCCCCCAACAGCACCGCCAACACCAGCATCACCGTTTCTATTGGCCGCAACAACGGCAGCAAGCGCTGCAGCAGGCGCGGGATCAGCGCCAACTTTGGCAACCAACGCTGTTGTAGCGCCGCCACCTCGTCACGGAAAATCAGCGCCAGCCAGACCACCAGCACCACCATGTAGACCTGGAACAGCATCACCCCCATCGACATCACCGAGGTGAAGCTATAGTGGAACATCAGTTTCCAGAAGGTCCACGGACGGGTCAGGTGGAAAATCAGGATCACCAGCCCAAGCATGACCGAGGTTGGCGCGACAAACAGCGTGGTCAACATTACCCGGCTGTTAGAGGCCCCCTCCTCTGGATGATAGCGGCGCAACAGAATAGCCAGGGTGACCAGACCGGCGGAGATGCCGATCAGGAACAGGTAAATCGCAATGGGCCAGTCCCAGACCAGAGAGTCAAAATGAAAGGCAGAAGTCATTGACTTGTCTCCCCATATTTAAACGGCACGCGATACATTTTTGGCCGTGTCCCTAACGCTATCTTGTAGCGATAAGTGGTCTTTTGCTGCAACAGACGCGAAATATCACTGTGCGGATCGTCGAGATTTCCAAAGGTTAATGCCTTGGTGGGGCACGACAATACACAGGCTGGCTGCTTGCCCTGACGCAGGTTGGTCTTGCGGCAAAAATCGCATTTATCCGCCGTTTTGCTCACCGGATGAATAAAGCGCACCCGGTAAGGGCACGCAGCGATGCAGTATTGGCAACCGACACAGAGATCCGGGTTGACGTCGACAATGCCGCTGGCGGCATCGATAAACGAGGCACCCGTTGGGCAGACATGTACACAGGGAGCGTCATCGCAATGCTGGCACGAATGGCGGAAAAACCGGTACTTCACGTCCGGAAATTGGCCTATCGGTTCGCTACGAACGATCTCCAGGCGTGAAACGCCCACCGGCACCTGATTGACTTCGCGGCAGGCATCGATACAGGCGGTACAACCGATGCAACGCGACTCATCGTGGATCATGCCGTAACGGATGCCATTGACGTTCATGGTGCGCGCCAGCAGCTTTTCCGCCAGGGTCGAGCCAGCCGCCAACACGCCAATACCTACGATAAAACGGCGCCGTGAGCAGCTCATGGCTGCCCCTTATCCAGCCTTACGGACGCTGGATTAAACGCGGGATCATCCTGTTGTTGACGGTGGCAGTCCACGCAGAGCTTGATGCGCCCCTTGTCGTTCAGCCCTTGTACCTTATCTTGCTGCGGGTGCAACGTATGGCAGCTGGCGCAGCTCACCTTGGCCAAATGTACATCATGTGGCCAGAAGGCTTTTTGCAACGTCTCCGGCAAGTGGCAAGACATGCAAACGCTGTTTTGCTGTTCCACGCCGAACATGGGCTCGTTGAAACGCATCACATCCTTCACGCCCTCACGGTGATGCAGCGAAGGTGAGCCGTGACAGTTGGTGCAGGTCAGCGGCAATTTGTTATTCGGGTTAATGGC
The DNA here is from genome assembly GCF_019968685.1 of Serratia sp. JSRIV006. Lineage (NCBI taxonomy): Bacteria > Pseudomonadati > Pseudomonadota > Gammaproteobacteria > Enterobacterales > Yersiniaceae > Serratia > Serratia sp. JSRIV006. The sequence goes on along the minus strand of NZ_CP074137.1, from coordinate 1,554,679 downwards.
TCCCGCATGTTTACCGTGCATCGCATTCTGTTGCGGCTTATGGCAGCGCAGGCAGGCCTCATCCGGATTACGTTGCAAGGTGACTTCCGCCGATTTCTGTTGAACCGCGGGGCTGTCGGTCTGGGCCGATACCGGTAATACTGTCAGCCAAAGGCTACAGGCAAGCACCCCGGTAGTTAATAACGAACGCAGTACGCTCATATTGACTCCATTTGTTTACGCCCCACACACGGGGCGGAGGGGTTATTTGCCTAACAGCCCGGTTTTACGTGCCTGTTCTTCCCACTGCGGTACCACCGTCTTGAGGAATTCCTGCTTTTCGGCGTTCAGCTGCGGCATGTCCATACCCAGCGCCAACTGTGCCTTTTCCTTGGTGGAAATGTCCGGCAACTTGACTTCAGTGGTGATGCCCTTGGTCGCTAGCAGACGGATCAACTGAGTCCGAGCCTGCGCTGCCTGATCGAGCGCGGTACCCAAAATGCGTAGTGCCACTTCTGGCGCATGCATTTGAATACCGTGGGAAGCAATGGAAAAATCCCAGCGCCATTGCGCATGACGGATGTGGGTCAAGATAGGCTTCATCTCGGCTTCGGTCGCTCCGGCATCCCAGGCCGCTTTCGCTTCAAAGTGCGCGTGAACCAGTTGGTCTTCTACCTTCAGCTTGATCTCGTTGATATCCTGCTTACGTTTTTCGACCACCGCCTGCATGCTGGCTTTATCCTGGGTGTGGCAGTTCTTGCAGGTTTGTTCGAAGTTATCGAACGGGTTGCCAATTTTGTGATCGGTATAGATCTTGCCTTCGGCGTTTTGCACTTTCGGCATATGGCAGTCGATACAGGTGACGTTATTCTTGCCATGAATACCCGCGCTCCAGGTTTCATATTCTGGATGTTGGGCTTTTAGCATTGGCGTCTTGGACAGCGGGTTGGTCCAATCGGAGAATTCGATATTGTCGTAATACACTTCCATGTCATCGACCGTGGTGCCCTTGTCCCAAGGGAATTTCACCGCTTTGTCTTTACCATCAAAGTAATACTCAACGTGGCACTGCCCACACACCATCGATTGCTGATCGAAGCGGCCGGCCTTGTCAAACGGCTTACCTATCGTTTCCATGGCACGAGCCGCGTAAGGGCGGGAAAGGTGTAGCGCAGGTTTACCAGCGGCAAAATCAGCGGAAGCGGTATTGTGGCAATCCGCACAGCCGAGGTTATTGACGATTTCCGGCCCGCCACGCGCCCATTTACCGTGGAAGTAGGCCGCTTCGCCCTGTTCGGCGATCACCCTGGCAACGTCCGGGCTTTTGCAGCTCCAGCAGGCCATTGGCAACGGCCCATCTTCTGCCGTTTTCGGTGCACCGGTACGCAAGGATTCACGAATATCCGTGATGGCATAGGCGTGACCACGCGGTTTGTTGTAATCCTTGGCAAACGGGTACCCGGCCCAGAGAATGACCAGGCGCGGGTCGCCGGCCAAAGCATCTACCCGATCGGACTGCTCGGAGGTCGCCTGCCAGGACTTATATTGGTCAGGGTGAGGTGCAGAGAAGGTTTCATTCTTGGCTTCAACCTTCTGCGGTGTGGCGGCAGGTGTCGCCTCTGCCTGTACCGAGAAAGAGAGAAAAACCGCGTACATCCCTGCCAGAAATAGCATCAATAACTTGCTTACCTTATTCATAAGCATCCCATCCATTTTGCCTGCTTGAGAGCAGTGCTTTTATTAGTCGTTAAGTTCTTGTTAGAACAGATTTTCGCCATTACACCGTGCGTAGGGATACCATAGACCACACAAAAAATGTTGTCTTTGGTCAAGTTCCGGCAGGTTGTTCAGTTGTTGATTGAATTTTGCGAGGCAGCGCAAACTCGAACTAACTCTAATGAGTTATTGAAAGATAAGGGGTTGGATGGGGAAACAAAATGATGACACGTACTCGATGTTACTCCTCCCCCCAAAAAAGGAGAGGGACGAGTTCGGTTCGGTAGTCAGAATCTGCGGCATGTTGCCCCTGGCCATCGCGTGCAAAAAAACCGCATTTTTTAATTGACTGACCGTCAGTCAATTACTACCGTAGCGCTACTCCATACAAAAAAGAGGGATTTAATATGGTACGTACAGTGAAAACACCAGAGGTGCGCCGGGCTGAAATTTTGCAGGCGGCAAGCGAGCTGTTTCAGGAAATCGGTTATGAGTCGACCTCTGTTGATTCCATCGTCCGCAGCGCAGGTATCGCCAAGGGGACGTTTTATTACTATTTCAAATCCAAAGATGAAGTCCTGGCAGCGCTGGCACAGCAACTGTGTGCCGAGATGGTTACCCGCTCACAAATCATTGCTGACGATCCGCAACTGGGGGCGATTGAAAAGTTCTGCGCCATCATAGCCTCGCAGAATCAAACCGTAGAAGCCGGGCAGGCTTTGGTTGAGGACTTACACCGCCCAGAGAACCGCGCATTGCATGAGCGCAGCAATATTGAAACGGTGTTGGCATTTGGGCCGATCCTGGCAGCAGTGGTGGAGCAAGGAAACCAGGAAGGCGTTTTTCAGGTTGATGATCCGCTATCGACAGTGCAGTTCATTCTCGCCGGTTCGCTGTTCCTGTTCGGCCACCAGATGTTTAGCTGGACGCCAGAAGAGCAAGCCGCACGTATGCAGGCCATGTTGTTGCTGATTGAGCGCGCCTTCGGTGCCGTTGCCGGGTCTTTTGCCGCCGTATTAGGAGCCAGTATCCAAGGAGGGGAATAAGCTATGATCCCGGTGATCCGTTATTCTCCGCTACGCTTTTTTGGTCTGGTTTTTGCGTTTTCATGGTTACCGTGGGCCATAGCAGCCTATCTGAGCCATTCGCCGGATAGGCAGCAGTCGACGCTCTTCGTGGCTCTGCTGGGATTACTTGGCCCAGCCCTGGCAACAGGGGTGATGATATGGACGGCCCAAGACCGGCGGTTGTGGAGGGATATTCGCAGCAGAGTATTTTCTTTGGCAGGGATAACGCTGGGCCGCACGCTAACCCTATTGGGATTAATTCTGCTGCCGTTACTGACGGCCATTTGGCTGTCAGTGCGGCTAGGTTTGGATACCACCCAGTTTGCTTTTTCCAGCGGTTTTCTGCCCATGCTACCGCTGGCACTGATCGCCTCAATACTGGAGGAACTAGGCTGGCGCGGTTATGGCGTCGATAGCCTGAGGAGCGGTTGGCCAATGCTGTTGCCCACCTCGTTGATATTTTTTGGGCTATGGGCACTCTGGCATTTACCCTTATTCTTTATTGCAGACACCTATCAGCATCAACTATGGCAGGCCGGGGGAATATACGTTACCAACTTTTTTATCAGCATGTTTCCTGCCGCCGTGCTGGCCAATTGGTTCTACTATCGTTGTCAGCGTAGCATTCCGGCAGCCATTTTATTTCACTTTACCCTGGTGATGGCGGCAGAGCTTATGCAGGTTGCACCGCTGACCAAATGTATCTGGACGGCCCTATTATTGTTGATAGCCACTTTACTTATTGCCATTGAACAAGAGCTATTTTTTAAAGAGTAAGTAACATTACGTCATTAACACCTTAAAAAGAATTAAATTTCAGTTATCAGATTATTAGCGGCTGATGGCAACCTTTTGACCTAAATCTGGGATATCTATCATGATAGAAAATAATTTTATATCTTTTCGTAAGCCACTTTTCTCAGTTAATGCCCTATCGCTGGCGGCCATATTATTAACGGGCAATGCCTATGCTGGCGACTGGTCGGTAGGCGCTGCCGTTCTGGCAGAACAGTTACCCTATCGCGACTATGACGCACAATATATACCGCTACCGATTGTGACTTATCAAGGAGAGCAGTTTTTTATTAATAGCCAAGGGATCGGCATTAATCTATTGCGTTCAGAAAAGCACAATCTGCATTTGGCAGTTAACTACTCCCCGCTAAGCTTTAAGCCTGCGGATAGCGACGATCCGGCGATGAAGACGCTGGACAAGCGGCGAGCGACCGCCATGGCAGGCATCGGTTATCAGTATCATGCCGATTGGGGGAGCCTCAACGCTGATATTGCTACCGACGTGCTAGGCTATAGCGATGGGGTGATTGCCGATGTCGGCTATCAGTACCGCTTCCAGTTTGGCAAATTGCAGCTGGTACCCGGTTTCGGCATGCGCTGGCAAAACCGCGCCTTCAATAATTACTATTTTGGTATCAACGAAGGGGAATCACAGCGCAGCGGGATGCCACAATACCGGGCGAAAAGTGGCGTCACATCTTACATTTCTCTCGCCAGCTATTATGCCATTAATAACGACTGGCAGCTGTTCCTGATGGGATTTAATGAGCAGATGAGCGACACGGTGAAAGATAGCCCGATGACCGACCGTGATTATAGTATCAATGCCGTGGCCGGTGTTTTATATAGTTTCTGATCGACATATTATTTGATAATAACCAGCGAGGACTCCCAATACTCATTTATGGGAAGGGACTGTTTTCGCCATAACCCACTGCACCTTAATTTGTGACTAGACAGCTTTTAAGGTGCAGTTTACTTTCTGCCAGGGTAAGGGGGTTTTACGCATCAAGATACTCACATCACTCCCGATAGAGCAAATCCCCATAAATCCCAGTCAGCACCCCACCCGGAGCAAACTGCTTTTTGATCCACTGGGTCACCTGCCCGGTTGCCGCATGCTGTGTCGCCAGCAACATGCTGGAATCCTGCCGTGGGTTATGAATGGCGCGGGTCGCCAATAGCCCTTCCGCTACCGGCTCACGCGCCATATATTCCGGCAGGAATCCAATCCCTTCACCCAAAATCTGGCATTGGCACTTGGTGTTAAAGTCCGGCACCAGGATCGCTTCCTGCCCGTGCAGCAACCAGCCCACCTTCTTGTTGATGGTATGCGCAGTGTCTTCCACCATGATGTTGGGATAAAGCCGTAGCTGGCTCTCGGAGATCGGCTCTGGCATAAACGCCAAGGGATGATCGGGCGCAATGGCGAACACCCAACGGATGGCGCCGATTTCGGTGTAATCAATGCCGCCGCCGTCCAGTAACGTATCCGGTGCGCCAATGGCGATATTGGCCTGGTTGTTGATGATGGAATCCCAGACGCCGTTGTATACCTCGGTGGTCACCGTGATATGGCAGGTGGGGAATTGCTTCTTCAGCACCTGTAACAACCGAGCGGTATGCCGTGGGGTATAGAGCAACTGATTGATACAGATGCGCACACGCGCCTCTATGCCCTGAGAGATGGTATCAATACCGCGCTTGATGGCATGGAAGTCGTTGAGCAGGTCGGTCGCTTTACGGTAGAAGTAAAAGCCGGACTCGGTGAGTTCGATGCTGCGCGTGCTGCGGTTAAACAGCACGACGTCCAGCCCGGTTTCCATCCGTTTGATGGTATAGCTGATGGCCGAGGTCGTCAGATCCAGCTCCTTGGCCGCCTTGCTAAAGCTGCCAAAACGCGCCGTGGTGGTAAATGCCAATAGGTTTTCTTCGGTAAAAATAGAATTCATGACTCCTCCTCCCCCCTGGGCGCATTGTTGAATGTATTTGTAAATCCTATGACACGCAACCAGTATTGAACAAAATTTAACACTGCCATTACAACTGATTTGAAGACAATCACACTTCTGATTATTAGTTTGGAGCCTGATGTGGCGGGAGGTGACAGCCCATTGCCCGCAGAGACGTTTGCCGCGACAAAAGGCGTAAAACATAAGAGAAAGATTGCGCCGACGCACAGTTTGCCTTTATTGTTGAATTACTTTCAATAATTACACCCTTTGCGATGAATGATTCTTAAGCGGATGTTTTTATCCAGCATCTGTTGCTATTCTCAGTAGCAATGAAAGCATCCAAAGCCCACTGGAAAAATAGGGAGCTAGAATATGTCTGATAAAGCGCTAATCACAGAATTTCTTTTTGCGGCGGAACAGGGCGACAGCGACGCGCTGAAAAGCTGCCTGAGTAAAGGGGCTGATATCAATGCCACCAACCGCCAAGGCCGCACCGCAATTACGCTGGCCAGCCTGAATAAACATTACGACTGCGTGGAATTATTAATCGCTGCCGGTGCCGATATTGATAAGCAGGATCAGACCTGTTTTAACCCCTTCCTGCTGAGCTGCCTGAATAATGACTTAACGCTGCTACGCCTGGTATTGCCAGCCAACCCGGATTTGGATCGCTTAACACGCTTTGGCGGCGTGGGTATTACCCCAGCCAGTGAAAAAGGCCACGTCGACATTGTGCGTGAATTATTGACGCGTACCGAAATTAACGTCAACCACACCAATTTTGTCGGTTGGACGCCGCTGCTGGAAGCTATTGTGTTGAATGATGGTGGTGCGAAACAGCAAGAGATTGTCAAATTACTGCTCGATCACGGTGCCAATCCGCATATGACCGACAAATATGGTAAATCTCCCCTGACGCTGGCCCGTGAAAAAGGCTATCACGAAATTGCTGAACTGCTGGTTGCCGCCGGCGCTTAACAGAGGAGAAATGCCATCGCACAGCCGCAGCGGCAGTGCATTACAGCGTTATCGGCGGAGGTGGCGTTCCCCCGCCAGCGGCTAAGTGGGCAGGTCGAACAGGTTTTTTCTCGCGCGGTAAACCTGTTCGTTCCCGAGCAGAACATGCTCTACACGTTATTAAGCGACGAGTACGATAACGCCCCCAATAGTTGTCGCATAGCGCTTAGGCACTGTGACCAGATATTTAGCCCAGGAGATCGCGTCGAGTTTTCTCAGGGTGGCATTGAAATAGGTCAGCATAGTTGGATTGATTTTTCCCACTGTCAGACATGGCAACAGCCTGACCTGTATTTAACCGAAGCAAGCAGAGCATCTATTGCTTGGCACCAATGGGGGGCATGCATTAACCAACAGGCTTCACCCGGTAATTCGCTGTTTAATTACCGTGGCGAGAATATATTTTATCGGGAAATGGCCAGATTATTACAACTGCATCGTGATGCGTTATTTCTGGCGATACGGCACAATGAAGATCCCTACGAAGCCTTACATTCTCTCATTGGTTTGGGAATTGGCCTGACGCCTTCTGGGGATGATTATCTGGTTGGGCTTTTCTCTATATTACTGCTGCCCGGTCATCCAGCGCAAAAGTATCGCGAGGTTTTTCTGGCGGTGCTGAAAAAAGTACAACATAAAACCACGTTGCTAAGCGCTATTACATTAGAGGCGGCAATCAATCAGCGTTACCGACAGGTGATAAGTCACCTGTTAGAAAAATTAGTGCACGACGATCGTCACCTTATTATCGATACCATTAACAAGATTAAACAGATTGGTTCAAGTTCGGGCTGCGACATGCTGTATGGCATGGCCGATGCCTGCCTCTTGACCTCATATTTTGGAGAAAAATATGTCCATCAGGATAGTGGTAAAAAACAACACCTGGTTTGACTCTGTTTCGCTGATGTCTATTTCCACCAAAGCGAACAAACTTGAAGGCGTTGAACAAGCGTTTGTGGCCATGGCCACGGAGATGAACAAAGGAGTGCTGGAAAACCTGGGCTTGTTAACCCCAGAGCTGGAAGCCGCCAAAAACGGCGATCTGATGATCGTGATTAAGGGGGCCAGCGATGAAGCTAACGAGGCCACCCTACAGGCGATCGAAGCCTTGTTCACCCACAAAGATAAAGGTGGTCGCCACGAAGCGCGCTATGCCACTCTCGCCAGTGCGAAAACGCATATTCCGGAGAGCAACCTCGCGGTGATCTCGGTAAACGGGTTGTATGCGGCACGTGAGGCTCGTCAAGCGCTGGAAAACGATCTCAACGTGATGCTGTTCTCCGATAACGTCTCCATCGAGGATGAATTGGCGCTGAAACAGTTGGCGCATGAAAAAGGCCTGCTGATGATGGGGCCAGACTGCGGCACCGCCATCATTAATGGCACCGCTCTGTGCTTTGGTAACGCGGTTCGCCGTGGCAACATCGGTATTATCGGCGCATCCGGCACCGGTAGCCAGGAGCTGAGCGTGCGTATCCATGAGTTTGGCGGCGGCATTTCGCAGCTGATTGGCACCGGCGGGCGCGATCTGAGTGAGAAGATTGGCGGCCGGATGATGCTGGATGCGATAGCGATGCTAGAGAACGACAACGATACAGAAGTGATTGTACTAGTCTCCAAGCCCCCTGCCCCAGCCGTGGCACACACCGTGCTCGAACGGGCCCGTGCCTGCCGTAAACCCGTAGTGGTTTGCTTCCTTGGGCGCAATGAGCCACCAGCCGATGAGCCAGGATTGCAGTTTGCGCGTGCAACCAAGCAGGCAGCGTTAAAGGCCGTGCTGCTTACCGGCATCAAAGAAGAGTCTCTCGACCTGCATCCACTGAACTGGCCGCTGATTGAAGAAGTGCGTGCCAAACTGACACCGCAGCAAAAATACATTCGCGGTCTGTTCTGTGGCGGCACCCTGTGCGACGAAGCGATGTTTGCCGCACTGGAAAAATACGACGACGTCTACAGCAATATTCAACCTGACCCGGCCATGCGCCTGAAAGACCTCAACCGCAGCGTGGCGCACACCTTCCTCGACTTTGGCGATGACGACTTCACCAATGGCAAACCGCACCCGATGATCGACCCAACCAACCGCATCCAACGTCTGTTGCAGGAAGCGCGCGATCCCGAAGTCGGCGTGATCGTGATGGACTTCGTGCTTGGCTTTGGATCTCACGAAGATCCGGTGGGCGTAATGATCGAGGCGATCAAAGAGGCTAAGGCGATTGCGGCCAGCGAGGGCCGACCGTTGGAGATCCTCGGCTATGTGCTAGGTACCGATCTCGATACGCCGTCGCTACAGCAGCAGTGCCAGATGCTCACCGATGCGGGCGTGATCTGGGCTAGCAGCAGCACCAATACCGGATTGCTGGCGCGTGAATTTGTCTGTAAAGGAGGGAAAGCCTGATGAGCCACTCATTATTTAACCAACCGCTGAACGTTATTAACGTCGGTATCGCCATGTTCAGTGATGACCTGAAAAAACAGCATGTGCCAGTAACCCAGCTCGATTGGACTCCGCCGGGCCAGGGCAATATGGCGGTGGTTGAGGCGCTCGATCAGATTGCCTCCCCAGCGCTTGCCGAGAAAGTGGCTGCCGCCAACAAACTGGCGCTGGAACGCATTATTCAGTCGCATCCGGTGCTGGTAGGTTATGACCAGGCAATCAACGTCGTCCCAGGGATGACGCGCAACACCATTTTACATGCAGGCCCGCCGATCACCTGGCAGAAAATGTGCGGTGGGATGAAAGGCGCGGTCACCGGTGCGCTGGTGTTTGAAGGATTGGCAGCCAACCTCGAGGAAGCCGCAGAACTGGCCGCCTCCGGCGAAATCATCTTCTCACCGTGCCATGAGCATGACTGTGTCGGTTCGATGGCGGGTGTGACGTCTGCATCGATGTTCATGCATATCGTAGAAAACAAAACCTACGGCAACCGCGCTTATACCAATATGAGCGAGCAGATGGCGAAGATCCTGCGCATGGGAGCCAATGACCAGAGCGTGATCGACCGCCTGAACTGGATGCGCGATGTGCAAGGACCGATGCTGCGCGATGCCATGAAGCTGGCCGGTGAGATCGACCTGCGGCTGATGCTGGCGCAGGCGCTGCATATGGGCGACGAGTGTCACAACCGCAACAATGCGGGCACCACGCTGCTGATCCAGGCGCTGACGCCGTGGATTATCCAGGCGGGCTATCCGGTTGAGCAGCAGCGCGAGGTCTTCGACTTTGTCGCCAGCAGCGATTACTTCTCCGGCCCAACCTGGATGGCGATGTGCAAAGCGGCGATGGATGCGGCACACGGCATTGAATACAGCACCGTGGTCACCACCATGGCGCGCAACGGCGTTGAGTTTGGTTTGCGCATCAGCGGGCTACCGGGCCAGTGGTTTACCGGCCCGGCACAGCAGGTTATCGGCCCGATGTTTGCAGGCTATAAACCTGAAGACTCGGGGTTGGATATCGGCGACAGCGCCATCACCGAAACCTACGGCATTGGCGGTTTTGCCATGGCGACCGCCCCAGCCATCGTTGCACTGGTAGGGGGCACGGTGGATGAAGCGATTGATTTCTCGCGTCAGATGCGTGAAATCACCCTGGGCGAAAACCCTAACGTCACCATTCCCCTGCTGTCGTTTATGGGGATCCCAACGGCGATCGATATTACCAAGGTCGGCAGCAGCGGCATCCTGCCGGTGATCAACACCGCCATTGCCCATAAAGATGCGGGGATTGGCATGATCGGTGCCGGGATTGTGCACCCACCGTTCACCTGTTTTGAGAAAGCAATACTGAGTTATCGCGACCACTACTGCCAATAAAAAAATAACGGGGCTAACCCAGCGTTAGCCCCACCTGACACCAGAGAGTTGTTCACCTGCAGGACCAATGGCGATCCCGTGGATCGTCGAGAGTTGTTAAACGACCTGTGAAGGATTTTCCATGAACAAAATGAAATTAGAATGGAAACGCGGTGACTGGGCAGCCTACTTCGGGCTGATGACCAATAACCTGACCAACCTGCTCACCATGATGGGGCTGCTCATCTTCGTAGTGGGTATCCCAAAAGAGATCGTCTACGGGCGCATAGCCCCGGCCTTTGGTCTGGCCGTGATGATGGCCAGTATCTGTTACACCTGGTTTGGGCTGCAAATGGCTCGCCAGACCGGGCGGAGCGATGTTACCGCGCTGCCGTCTGGCCCGAGCGCACCGTCTATTTTTACCGTGACCTTCCTGGTGCTGATGCCGGTATATCAGTCCACCGGCGATGCGGACTTTGCCATTTCGATCGGCCTGGTGTGGTGCTTTGTTGAAGCGCTGATCTTGGTGGGCGGCTCTTTTCTCGGCGAAACCATCCGCAAGATGATCCCGCGCACCGTGCTGCTCTCCTGCCTTTCCGGCCTGGGGCTGTTGCTGCTGGCGATGAACCCGATGCTGCAAGCGTTCGAAGCGCCAACCGTTTCGTTCATCGTGCTGCTGCTGATCTTTATCAACTGGTTTGGCAAAAAGCCCATATTCGCCCGCATTCCGACCGGTTTGCTGCTGCTGATCGCCGGTACCGTGCTGGCGTGGATCTCCGGCCTGCAAAGCCCAGATGCGATTAAAGCCTCGATGTCTTCCTTTGGCTTTAACCCGCCAGGATTCCATGTCGACAGCTTTATGCAGGGCCTGCCACACGCGCTGCCATATCTGGCCTCTGCCGTCCCGCTGGGATTGGCGAACTACATCTTTGACCTGGAAAACATCGAGAGTGCCCACGCCGCCGGGGATGAATACAACACCCGCAAAGTGATGATGGCCAACGGCCTCTCCTCCATGTTCGGCTGCCTGCTGGGCAACCCGTTCCCGGTGACCGTGTATGTCGGCCACGCCGGTTGGAAAGCCATGGGGGCCAGCATTGGTTACACCTTGGCTTCTGGCTTGACGATGTTCCTGGTACCGCTGTTCGGGCTGGGTGCCTTTATGTTGGCGGTGATCCCGATGACGGCGATCGTGCCTATCCTGGTGTTTATCGGCGTGGTCACCGCCAACCAGGTGGTGAGGGAAACGCCGAAAATCGAAGTCCCGGTGATCTTCATCTGTCTATTCCCGTGGATTGCCAACTGGGGCTTAACCGTGGTTAACAGCGTGCTGGGGGCGGCGGGCACCTCGGGAGCCAAGCTGGGCGCAGAGTTGCTGCACAGTAAAGGCGTGTATTACCAGGGGCTGGTGCATTTGGGTAGCGGTGCGCCGCTGGCCAGTATGCTTTGGGGATGTGTCGCGATTTTCGCCATCATCAACAAACCGCTGCGTGGTGCGGTAGCGGCGGCAACCGGTGCGCTGCTGGCGCTGTTCGGCGTGATCCATGCGCCAGCCGTGGGCTTTGCCGAGGGAAGCTCGTTGCTGTTCACGCTGGCTTACCTGATGATGTCGGCCATGTTTGTACTGAAGCATTTTCTCGATAGCCGTGAAACGGTGGCTGCCGCAGTGCAGGAACCCAGCAAGACAGCCTAAGCCCTCACCCCAACCCTCTCCCACAGGGAGAGGGAGCTGCCCGGCATCTTGGATAAGGCTGTGCGGCTTCGGAAAGTAGGGCATAAGAACAACAAATACAAGGTATTACACAGGGCAATCAGCACACTCGATCGGTTCCCTCTCCCTCTGGGAGAGGGTTAGGGTGAGGGGACATTTATAGACTCCCGCCCCTGTTTAAACGGCCATTTTAATCGGAAGACCCAGATGAAAGAACTCGTGGTGGTTGCCATTGGTGGCAACAGCATTATCAAAGACAACGCCAGCCAGACCGTAGAACATCAGGCCGAGGCGGTGAAAAAGGTCGCAGACTCGGTGCTGGAGATGCTGGCATCGGATTACCACATCGTACTCACCCACGGCAACGGCCCGCAGGTGGGGCTGGAGTTGCGCCGTGCCGAAGTGGCTCACGAACATGAAGGGCTACCGCTGACCCCGCTGGCCAACTGCGTGGCGGATACCCAAGGCGGTATCGGCTATCTCATTCAGCAGGCACTCAACAACCGCCTGGCGCAGCATGGCGGGCAGAAAGCGGTAACCGTCATCACGCAGGTTGAAGTGGATAAACAGGATCCCGCCTTCACTAACCCCACTAAACCTATCGGCGCTTTCTTTAGCGAACCACAGCGCGATGCGTTATTGCAGCAATACCCAAGCTGGCGGTTTGTCGAGGACTCTGGCCGCGGCTATCGCCGGGTGGTCGCCTCACCGGAACCCATCAGGATCGTGGAAGCCGACGCAATCAAGGCACTCACGCAGCAAGGGTTTGTGGTGATCGGCGCGGGTGGCGGTGGCATCCCTGTCGCGCGTGATCCACAAGGGGATTACCAAAGCGTCGATGCGGTGATCGATAAAGATCTCTCCACTGCCCTGCTCGCCAGGGAAATCCGCGCCGACGTGCTGGTGATCACCACTGGCGTAGAGAAAGTGTGCATTCACTTCGGCAAACCGAATCAGCAGGCGTTAGGCCAGGTGAACGTGGCCGAAATGACCCGCTATATGGCAGAGGGGCACTTCCCTGCTGGCAGCATGCTGCCGAAGATCGTCGCCAGCCTGGCGTTCTTGCGCGATGGCGGCAAACGCGTCGTCATCACCTCGCCGGATTGCCTCCCCGCCGCACTGCGCGGTGAAACGGGCACCCATATCGTTAACCTCTGAGAGGGAAGAACAGATGAATGAGAACAAAAGCCGCCGTGAGTTTTTGAGCCATAGTGGCAAAGTGGCTGCGGCCTGCGCACTATTGGGTGCAACCTCCTCCGTCGGTTATGCTGCTACCCCGGCAACCGCGAACTGTGAGACGGACCAGCGCATGAAAATTAGCGACAAACACTATTATCTGGATAACGTACTGCTGGAGGCGGGTTTCGAATTTGACGGAGCAACGCCGGTCAGTACCCACACCGAACTGAAAACGCTGGAAATCAACCAGGGCAAGATCGTTGCCCTGCGCGATAACCGCCAGCATGCGGACAGTACGCTGCCGGTCTACGACGCTGGCGGCAAACTGATGCTGCCCGCCATGCGTGATATGCACATCCATCTGGACAAAACCTTTTACGGCGGCCCATGGCGTTCGCTGAATCGCCCGGCGGGTACCACCATCAAGGATATGATTCGGCTGGAGCAGAAACTGCTGCCGGAGCTGCAACCTTACACCCAAGAACGGGCCGAAAAGCTGATCGATCTGATTCAGTCTTACGGTTCCACTACCGCTCGCAGCCATTGCAACGTTGAGCCAACCTCCGGCCTGAAAAACCTGGAGAATCTGCAAGAAGTGCTGGCACGTCGCAAGTCTGGCTTTGACTGTGAAATTGTCGCGTTCCCACAGCATGGCTTGCTGTATTCGAAATCAGAACCGCTGATGCGTGAGGCAATGCAGGCAGGAGCACACTACGTCGGTGGCCTGGACCCGACCAACGTCGATGGCGCAATGGAAAAGTCGCTCGATAGCATGTTCCAGATCGCGCTGGATTATAACAAAGGGGTGGACATCCACCTGCACGAAACCAGCCCGGCAGGCATTGCGGCGGTGAACTACATGGTGGCAACCGTCGAGAAAACGCCACAACTCAAGGGCAAACTGACCATTAGCCACGCCTTTGCGTTGGCGATGATGAATGAACAGCAGGTCGATGAAATCGCCACCCGCATGGCGGCGCAGCAAATCACTATTGCCAGCACGGTACCGATTGGCACTATGCATATGCCACTCAGCCAACTGCGCAAGAAAGGCGTGTTCTTGATGACCGGCACCGACAGCGTGATCGACCACTGGTCGCCGTATGGCCTGGGTGACATGTTGGAGAAAGCCAATCTCTATGCCCTGCTCTACATTCGCCCGAATGAGGGAACCTTATCGCGCTCGCTGGCTATCGCCACCGGTGATGTCTTACCGCTGAACGATAAGGGCGAACGCGTATGGCCGAAAGCCAAGGACGATGCCAGCTTCGTGCTGGTTGATGCTTCCTGCTCCGCCGAGGCGGTAGCGCGTATTTCCCCAAGGACCGCCACGTTCCATAAGGGCGAGATGGTTTGGGGTCACGTTGGGCAAGGGAGCAAGGCTTGATATATTGGGTTACTGTTGTTCATGGTGACGACTAGGGGCGCTGCATGCAGCGCCCCTAGGGTATAAGCCGGTTAAAACCTGGTTATTATCAGCTTAAATCCACATCCTTGCTGCCAAACAGCCAGGTCAGAATAAATCCGGCAATATAGGAGATCAATATACCGGCGACATACACCAACATCCCGGCGAAAATCCCCTTGGCTGAGGTCATTAATGGAATCGACACCAGACCCGAAGGACCAAACACCGTATTCAGCCCCACCGGCAACCCCATCCAGGCAACCAGACCGATAAAGAAACCACCGACCGCGCCCCCCAGACAGGCAGTAACGAATGGCTTCAGGCGCGGTAAGGTGACACCATAAATCAGCGGCTCCCCAATCCCCAGCAGACCGGGGAAAATGGCCCCTTTAATCTGGGTACGCAGCAGAGAGCCTTTAGGCGAGCGAGCAAACAGCGCCAGCGACGCCCCCACCTGCCCTGCACCGGCCATCGCCAGAATAGGGAACAGCGAGTTAAAGCCCTGCGCATCCATCAAGGCAAAGTAAACCGGCACAAAGCCCTGATGAATGCCAAATACGACGGCAATCAGGAACAACCCGGCCAGAATGGCGGTGCCGAACGGGTTGCCGTTCAGGTGCATAAACAGCCATGACATGCCCTTAAACAACTCACCGCCAACCGGCATAATCACCACAAAGGTAATGGCGCCAGTGATCAGCAGGGTAATTGACGAAGTCAGGATCATATCCAGATTATCGGGGATCACCCGACGTACCTGCCTTTCGATCCATGCGCCCAAGATACAGGCCAGTAGAACCCCAATGATGTTACCGCGTGGGTCGATCGCCAGCCCAAAAAAGTCGCTCATCCCTGCGTAGTAGCCGGTAGTCCCTTCTGGTACATAGCGTAAAACAAACAGCGAAGCGATGATCGCACCGTTAACCCCGGTGCCACCAAAGGCCTTCTGAGTGTTAAAGCCAATCAGGATACTGAGGAAGGTAAACAAACCGATGCTGAACACTTTCATGTAAGCGATCAGCCCTTTGAGCCATGCGGCCGGCGCCACGCCCTCCACGATCAGCGTTTGCTGCATCAGGGTAGCGATCCCCAACAACAACCCTGCGGCAATAAAACCTGGGATCAACGGCGTAAAAATCGTGGCAAACTTAGTCAGAAAATTATGCACCGCGCTATTTTGCTTGGCTTTCATCTGCTGCTTGTTTTCACTTGCCAAGGCCTGCAAGTCAGCTTGCTCGGCATTTCCCCGTTCCTGCTGCGGCTGCGCCGTTAACAACGCATTCATCATCTCGCTGGCAGTTTGCGCTTTGCCAGGGCCGAGGATAACCTGCAGTTGATCGTCGCCGTTAACTACCCCCATTACGCCAGGGATCTTCTTCAACTCATCGACTCGTATTTGCTGACGATCTTTTAACGTCAGACGCAGCCTGGTCATGCAGTTACCGCAGATAATGATATTTTTACTGCCACCCACCAGGAGTAAAATTTGCTCTATCATAGGAACGGTGATTTTCGCCATGGTTATGCCTGTATCCCTTGCAGTGCTTGACGGATAAATCCTTTGTTTTTACTCAAAACCGCGCTGGCCTCAGGTGCAGACAAGCCGCCGAGGATCATGACAATCGCGGTTTTGCAGTGGCGCTGACATTGATTAAGTGCCTCTTCCGCCTCTTCCGGGCTGCACTCCGTGGCTTCGACCACGATATTAACCTGGCGCTGTATAAGCTTGGCGTTGGTGGCCTCCACATCGACCATCAGGTTGCTGTAAACCTTGCCGCTGCGGATCATCGCACCGGTGGTGATCATATTCAGAATTAACTTCTGCGCCGTTCCCGCTTTCATGCGCGACGACCCCGTCACCACTTCTGGGCCCACCACCGGTTCAATGGCGATATCCGCCGCCTGGCTCATTGCGCTATTTGGATTGCATGAGATGGCCACGGCAGTCGCCCCAACGCTACGAGCATACGCCATAGCCCCCAGTACATAAGGGGTGCGGCCACTCGCTGCGATACCAACCAGCACATCACGTGCATTGAAACCGAGATTACGCAGATCCTGTTCGCCCATTTGCGGATTATCTTCGGCATTTTCTACCGCCTGTAAAATCGCGGTATGGCCCCCTGCGATCAGCCCAACCACCTGCTCACGCGGTGTACCGTATGTTGGTGGGCACTCACTGGCATCCAGGATCCCCAACCGGCCAGAAGTCCCCGCACCGCAATAAATCAATCGGCCACCGCAGGCAAAAGCGTCTACCACCAGATCCACTACCCTGGCGATTGCTGGCAAGGTAGCAGCTACCGCCAGCGGCACTTTTTGGTCTTCGCTGTTGATCACGGCGAGCATATCCAGAGTGGGCAACGTATCAATTTGCGAACTGGCCGGGTTGCGGCTTTCCGTCACCATCTGGCTTAAATTTATCTTCATAGGGGCTTCCAATGGGTTAAGATTTTCGACAATGTTAAGGAATTATTTATTCGGCAAATGTGATAATCGTCACGGTAAGTCGATTCCAGGCGCGAGGTAAAGCAGGAATAAAGCGCAAAAAAAACCGCCATTTAAATTTTAATTTTCAACAATTTCAAATAAATAAGTCAAAGGAATGAAAAGCCCCCGAACTGGAATAATCTATTACACACAGTGGAGATATTGTTGATGTCAGTCCTGAACGAAATCACCTGGTTGCTGCCAAGCCTGGCCGAAAACCAGCAAAAAATCGCTAAATATATCCTTGATAACCCGGAAGCCGTCCTGAGCATGTCTTCATCCCAGTTTGCTGAAGATGCTGGAGTCAGCCAGTCAGCCATCGTCAAGTTTAGCCAGAAAATCGGCATGAAAGGCTTCCCCGCACTGAAAATTGCCATCAGTGAGGAGCTGGGCAGAAATAACCTGTTCAAGTCCTCTCCGCATAAGGCCTTGCATAACGCCATCTCGTCGGAAGATTCTTTGATGGTGGTGGCACAAAAACTGGCTCATGAGAAAAATACCGCCATCGTAGAGACGACAAAAAGGATCGATTTCCCCATTTTCCAACGGGTGGTTGATATCATCGATAACGCTCAACGCGTGCAGATCGTGGGTATTTGGGGCTCGGGCCTCACCGCCAAAGATTTGAGCTACAAATTACAAAAGATCGGTATCCTGAGCCTGGTGGAAGCCGACCTTCACGTCCAGATCGCCACCGCACAGGCGCTAACCCCCAAAGACGTTCAAATCGTTATTTCTTTCAGTGGCCGCAGGAAAGATATGCATATCGCCGCCTCGATGGCCAAAGCACAGGGAGCGACGGTGGTCGCCATAACCGGCAGCAAGGACAATCCTTTAGCCAAAATAGCCGATTATGTATTGGAAAGTGTCTCTGATGAAAACGAGTGGCGGAGTTCTTCGATTTCGTCCAGAACCGCACAGAATACCCTGACGGATTTGATTTTCCTGGCGTTAATGCAACGACGCAAAGAGATAGCCAAACCTCTGGTGCTGAATGCGAGCATGACCATTAATAATCTGGACGACTGACCAGCAGAAAAAACCGAATACCATTAAAACAATGACAAGAATTATCTTAACTTTTTATGACAGGGTTAAAATAATTACCGCAAGATATTCTTGCCCTTAAAGGGTTATTCTTTGCTCGCCCCCTTTACCAATCAAGCTGGTCGATACAATGCCGGTTTAAAAAACCGGCATTATTCCTTTACGCATCACAAACACGAATCGATCAACTGTGATAATTATCACTTTATTACCTGATTTGGAATGTACAATCGCCGGAAATTGATACCTCGGAGTCATCCCATGAAAAAAATAATACCGGCCATCTTTTTATTTAGTGCCGGAAGCTACGCGGCCGCTATTCCAGAAGCCCAACTAAAAGAAATGTGGCTTTCCCCCAAAGACGCGGCTGAAAAGCTCAGTGTCGACATGAGTTTTGCAGAAAAACTCGGGCAAATGTTGATGGTTGACATTCGTTCCTGGGATGAAGACAGTAGCGAAAGTAAAACGCCTTTTATTGAGATGAATACCCACGTCAGTAAAATGATGACTGACTATCATTTGGGTTCAGTGATCCTGTTCCGTGAAAACCTGATTAATACCCCACAAACGGTTGAGTTGATTAATAATTTCCAGCACGCACGGACTAATTTACCGCTGTTTATCAGTACCGATCAGGAAGGCGGATATGTTACTCGTCTACGTGTGGGCACCGAGATGCCGGGCAATATGGCCTTGGGGGCTACCGGTGTGGCCGATTTAGCCAAACAGGCTGGGAATATTCATGGTTATGAGTTAACCAGCCTTGGGTTTAACTTTAACTTTGGGCCGGTAGTGGATGTGAATAACAACCAGAATAACCCAGTCATCGGCGTTCGCTCTTATTCCGACGATCCGATTCTGGTTGGGAAATTAGCTCGCAGCTATATCGAAGGTATTCACCAATATCCGGTGCTCACCTCTCTGAAGCACTTCCCTGGGCATGGCAACGTCGCCTCGGATACCCATTTTGCCCTCCCCAGCGTCAACACGGATAAGGCTTCATGGCAACAGACCGAACTGAAACCCTTTGTCGACGTGATGCCCGATACCGATGCCATCATGACCGCCCATGTGGTGGTGCCAGCGCTTGATAGCACCCTCCTGACCAACATCAAGGGAGAGAAAGTCGGTACCCCGGCCACCTTATCCAAAGCAATCTTGACCGATACCCTGCGTAATCAACTCAAGTTTGATGGGCTGATCCTGACGGATGCCATGGACATGGGGGCCATTACCGGCAATTTTGACCGTCATTGGTCCATCAAGCAGGCTATTTTAGCCGGTAATGATATTGTCTTGATGCCTATAGGGATTAAAGACAGCGCCAGTATTGAACAACTCGGCGAACTGTATGCTTATTTGCAGGCAGAAGCGGAAAAAGATCCGGTGCTGAAACGACGCATTGAAGATTCTGCGCAGCGGGTGATTTATACCAAGCTCAGCAAACGCATCTCCCCTGCGCCTCATGATGCTGCCACGGCTGAAACCATTGTCGCCTCCAAGGCGCACAAGGATCTGGAAAACGCCATTTCGGAGCAGGCCATTACGCTGATCAAAAACGACCGGGTGCTGCCTTATGCGCTTAAAGCACAAAACAACATCATGGTCTTTTCGGACGAAGGCCCGCGCAATGAGCTAATCAACAAGCATTTAGCTCAGATTGCCAATGAGTTGAAAGTGGGCTTAAACGTCAAAGATCAGGTGGTTAAGCTGGATCAGGACACATTAACAACGGAAGAAATTGAGCAGCAACTGCAAGATCAACAGTTGGTTATCCTGGCCACCTACAACCTGAAGCTCAACCCGGCCAACGCCCAACGAATCATCGACGTCGCCAATAAGCAAAATATCCCTCTGGTGGTGATTGCAACGCGTAATCCCTATGACATCGCTTATTTATCGGGCGTAAAAGCCAATATTGCGATTTATGGTATTACCGGTTTTGATGTGACCAATAACGTCCGTAACAGCCTGGAAACCAACATTCGCAGTGGTTTAAGAACGCTATTCAAGGGGCCAACAGGGGAGAGCCTCGCAACGCCTCACGGTAAATTACCGGTTGATATTAAAACACCAGATAATAATAACGTGCTCTACCCACGCGGTTACGGATTAACAGCATTATAATATCTCCGAAGGTAAAACATGAAGATCTTAACAGGGCTAGTGATTTTCAGTGCTGTTCTCATGGCACAACCGGTATTGGCTGATGAGTCTGAGACGGATTATAATCAGGAAATCATCAAACTCAATAAACGCATTCAGCAAATAGAAAAAGAAAAGCAAGCCGCACAGGATAAACTTAAACAGCAAACCTGGCGCTTCGATACCTATATTGGTACCGAGCAGGAGATAGACAGTGACGATCGCTGGAAATATATCCGCGGGAGTGTAGCGACCTCGCCTTATGTCGGTGCCTTTATTTACCAGAATGATTCATTATGGCTGTATGACGTTCAGTTTTTGAAAACCTATCTGGATAATACGCCAGAATATGACCGCACACGTTGGCAAGCAGGCGTCACCAGAACGTTTCCATTCACTCTGGCGGGGAAAAGTGGCAACACCAAATTGCGCCTCGGTTATCGTAACGACAACTGGCATTTTCCTTCTATCAGCAACCCAGCGCTGGCAGCACCGGAATACAAAGGGGATATCCGCAAGGGCGAGGAACGGCACGAGATCTGGATCCGTCCGCAAGCCTATTACAAGTACTCTGATAGCCTGAGCTTTAATGCCAGCCTCTCCTTCCGCCTGATTGACCGCAAGTTGGATTATGCGCGGGCAAAAGGAGATTATGGGGTTTACAAACGCGACTGGAGCCAGATCAATGAGCACTTCGCGGGAGCGAACCTGACGTTTAACCAGAAAAACTCCCTCTGGCTGAACTATCTGTATATCGATGAGCAACTGGTCAATACGCTGTATAACAAGGAGCATTTCTTGTGGGCGATTTACCGTTACAAGTTCGATAGTGGCGTGATGCTAATGCCTTATACCCGCCTGGCGTTGACCAAAGGGACGCAAAGCTTCCGCGACTCCAGAAACCAGGAAACGGTTTATAAAGAGAAAGACCGAAGCCGCTACGGCTTCCAGGCAATCTATCCGTTTACCAAGCAGACGTCGCTGTTTGTCGACAGTTACTACCGCCCGGAACAAACCTGGATGAACGGTGATAAAACCAGCAACAACTTCTGGTTCTGGGCGCTGGAACTGCGGCATAACTTCTGACGGGGATTTGCCCCTATTAATGGAGGGAAACAAGGAATGAGACACCTGCTACTGACGGTATTATTCCTGTGCTCGTCGTTGGCTATCAGCGCTGGCTATGCCAGCGCTGTACCAGGCATAGTGCTAGGCGTCGATCAGGAACAAATCTATGGGCCACTGCTTAAAAATAAGCGCGTCGGCCTGATGGTTAACCAAAGCTCAATCAATAAACAGGGCCGGCACACCATCGATAAATTGCTCGCCGAGCAGGCTAAATATCAATTTACCGTGACCACACTATTCTCGGTAGAACACGGTATCCGCGGCAATGCCGATGCCGGGCTGGGTGACGATAACCATATCGATAAGCACAGCGGCCTGCCGATCGTGTCTTTGTATGGCCGGGATGAGGATGGGCGGTCTCGCGCCCATCCCACCGAGGCACAGTTAGCCAATGTCGATATCGTTATCTACGATCTGCAGGATGTGGGCGTTCGTTTCTTTACCTACACCATTTCCCTGCACCACATGCTGGAAAGCCTGCAAAAATACCATAAGAAAATGATGGTATTCGACCGGCCCAACCCGCTAGGCAGCCATGTGTATGGCCCTATTCTTGAGGAGGCAAATATCTCGGGGATTGGTATGCATCCAATACCAATGGTGCACGGGCTCACCTCGGGGGAGTTTGCCCGCATGATCACCGGCGAGGGTTGGCTGACGAATTTCAATGATACCAACTGGCAGGCCTTTGGCATCAAAGAGTATCAGTTCCCCGCTGAAGACCTGATGGTTATCAGCATGGCTAACTACCGGCATGACACCCCATATTCACTGCCAGTACGGCCATCGCCGAACCTGCGCAGCGATCTGGCTATCCAACTCTACCCTTCTTTGGGGCTGTTTGAAGCCACCAGCGTCAATATGGGCAGAGGTTCAGACCATCCATTTGAACAACTGGGTTTTCCTACGCGTCAGTTTTACATCAATACCTGCTATCAGGTGGATATCAACCAGCAGAAAACCGGCTGGCCACAGGCAGGCAAGGAAGTGTGCGGGGAGATTTTGACCGCTACTGACATCAGCCAGGTTAAACCAACGATACGTTACCTGGTCGACTGGTGGTTCAAATTCAACACTGCGGGCTATGAGATGGTGATCCCTGCGGCAAAAGAAGCGCAGTACCTGGATTATCAGGAGGAGTTCTTCTTGATACGCCCTCAGTGGCTGGCCAAGCTCACCGGCACCAGCAAACTGGTTACGCTGCTCAATGACGCAAGCGAAAGAAAACTGTCCGTTGATGAAACGGTCCAGTTCATCGAGGCCCAGTGGCAACCCGAAGTGGATAGCTATATGCAACTGCGGGAGAAATATAAGCTTTACCCTTAACGAACCTGCAATGACACAAGGGGCGTAGCATGTTACGCCCCTTACAAACTCAGCCATTATCACGTTATCAAGCTTTCCCTTTTCCAATGACTTTGACTTTTGGTGGCGGTAGTCTTTGCCACCATTTTTTTGTGAGTCACCGTTCAATGGGCGCGTCATGCCATCGAGATGAGGTTTCTATGGCCCCCTCTTATGTTCTACTCACCTTACCCTGACTCAGCGCCAGAACGGACGGCTGTAGTCTCGCTTGATATCATCCCGGCGTAGACCGATATCCTTTAGCTGATCGCTATTCAGCCTTGCTAGCGTATTGGCAGCTTTGCGCCGCTCATTCCATCGATTTGCCCATCTGTATGCTTTTAACCCTAAACGGACAAAAATATGACGGCGTTTGTTTTTTGTTCCCTCAGCTGACAAGCAGCCACCATCAATTTGATTTTCAATAACATTACTCATAATCAGCTCCCCGTCAGTCGATGAGCCTTTAGCATGATGCTTGGGTGAAAAACATTACAGATGCAAAGCCAGGCTATTATTTCCATACAGATATGTGCTAAACAGTCTGAATGGTAAAAATCAGCGCCATCTGTACTGGTCCCTCTCTCTTTATCAGGTGATATCCATGACTCGCTACCAACAATTGGCCGATATCCTTAGCCAGCGCATCAAAGAAGGGTTGTATGTGCCCGGAGAGCGGCTACCTTCCGTTCGGGTGTTGAGTGACGAGCACGGGGTAAGTATCAGCACCGTACAGCAGGCCTATCGGCAGCTCGAAGAGTGCCTGCTGATCGAAGCGCGGCCGAAATCGGGATACTTCGTGCGCTGTAGCTCAAATCTGCCAGCGTTACCCGCGCTATGCAGCCATGCACAAAGGCCGGTCGAGATCTCTCAGTGGGAAAATACGCTGGAGTTTTTGAAGGCCAGCGCGCAAGACAATGTGCTACATCTGGGCGTCGGCACGCCGGACCTGTCTGGCCCAGGCCTGAAAATACTCAGCCGTTTGCTGGCCCGTATCAGCCTGCATCAAAGCGAGGAAGTGCTGGATTACGACAGTATTTACGGCACCACGGTGCTACGTGAGCAGATTGCCCGCCTGATGCTGGACAGTGGCAATCATCAATCGGCAAACAATATCATCATTACCTCTGGCTGCCATGGTGCACTGGCTATTGCCTTAGGGGCCGTTTGCCAACCTGGCGATATTGTGGCGGTGGATTCCCCCAGCTTTCATGGCGCGATGCAAACGCTGAAAGGGATGGGGATGAAGGTGATTGAAATCCCCACCGATCCGGTGGTGGGGATCAGCCTGGAGGCGTTGGAAATGGCGCTGGATCAGTGGCCGATTAAAGCCATCCAACTGACGCCAACCTGTAATAATCCGTTGGGTTACAACATGCCGAATGAGCGCAAGAAAGCGCTGTTGACGCTGGCGCAGCGCTATGACGTGGCGATTATTGAAGACGATGTGTATGGTGCGCTGGCTTATCAATACCCACGCCCGCCGACCATTGCCTCCTTCGATGAGGATGGCCGCGTATTGCTATGTAGTTCCTTCTCTAAAACCGTTGCCCCCGGTTTGCGGGTTGGTTGGATTTCTCCAGGGCGTTACTTAGAGAAAGCGTTACATATGAAGTATATTTCCGCCGGACGGGTCCCCACCTTGCCGCAGCTGGCAATGGCTGAATTTATTAAGCAAGGACATTACCTCCAGCATTTACGCCGTATGCGCCGTCAATATCAGCGTAATCGTGACATTATGACGGGTTGGATCATGAAGTATTTCCCGCCGAATACCTGCCTGAGCAGACCGCAAGGGAGCTTTATGTTATGGGTAGAGCTGCCGTATGGGTTCGATAGCCTGCGCCTGAACCGCTGCTTGTTGCCACAGGGCATACAGATTGCCGTCGGATTTATCAGTTCTGCGGCAGGAAAATACCGCAATTGCCTACGGCTCAGCTACAGCAAGCCCATGACCCGCGAGATTGAGCATGCGATTCAAAAGGTAGGAAACACGATTTATGAATTGCTGGAGGTGGAACAGCCAGCAATAGCGGCGGAAAAGCAAAACCAATAAGCCAGTTATCAGTAGGATGCTTGGTGCCACCGGCCCACACGGCGATGGCCCATATCGTTGCTAACGATCCGAAAATGGAACTCAAGATGGTAAATATCAATAAATCGCCATCCTGAGCACCTCTTTTCTCACTGGCCATATTTCGAACATATTTCGCCCCCCAAGCTTAATAAAAGCATTCCGCCGGTGTGTATAGACTGTTTTTATCGAGATACATAAAAACTGGCTAATAGAAGTGGCATTCATACCATTAATCGTATGAGTGAGTATGGTTTTTTCTCTTTTGGTTAACTTCCCTTTTTGCAAATCTATCGAAGGTTTCTCATGCTCAAAATCTTCAGTTATCTTATCTAGAATATTTTCAATGTTCGCATAGGGATCCAGTAAAATATTTTTTTCAAAAGCAATGTTGAAGTTTGATCTATTATTTACCGGAATGACAATCAGTCGACCAGGAAGTGGGTTGCTTGAAATTAATAGCAATATTTCATTAATATAATTTGATGTATAGAAAATGTATACATCGTCACTTTTTAAATTATTTCTTGGGGTGCTATTCAACTCATGGAAGTCTATATTGCTCACTTCTCTTTCATCGTTTTGGAGATATGCTTTAAGCCCAATGAAGAAATAGTGATTTTCAGTAATGACTTTAATATTCATTGACATGTCATTAGTCCTTATGGTTTATATGTAAAATCCGTTGATATAAACACTTACCGACGGTTTGCCAAGCTCCTAAACAGTATTAATTTTTATAAAGGATGACGACGCTCGGGCTGTTTGTTATTTCGGCGTCGTCTTTTATTGTTAATAATAGCTAATGGTAAACGTCACTTTGCCATTCGCTTTGCCCGGTGTAGGCGTTGTCGCCGTTTGAATATAGCGAGCAGCCAGAGGCACACGTATCGTCGAGGTGCCGTCCTTAGGTAAAGTTACGGTTTGTTCAGCCGCAAAATTAAACAGCGTCGGCGTTTGGCTGCTCTCTCCCCAACCGAGCTGAATACCTACACCTGAAGCGGCCCCAGCTACCGTCGAATCAATGGCCATAATCCCGTTGGCGGAATCCACAACGGACGTTGCAGGGGTTAATCGCACACCAATAGTGTTATTGAGTGAGGTCGTTGAGGTGCCTGCTCCGGTATTGTAATTCATTAACAATGGCGCATTAGTCGAATTATAAAAACCGTAGAATTTAGGGCAATGAGTCAGGGCAATGGAAGCATCGATCCAGGGGGTTGTTGAATTTAATGCTCTAAAATTCTCAGCGATTGCATAAGTTCCCAATGTCACAGCGACATCCGGCGTCGTGCAGGTTTGCGCTGATACCGTGATTGACCCTTGAAAACTGAAAATCCAATTATATACCGGCAGCCCACTGGTTGCGGCGGCATTAGTGTGGCTGGTTTGTGAAACGTCCATACCCTGCGTAACGGTAGGAAAATTGGCACCACTGGCAGTGTAAATTCCGGGTGTAAGCGGGCCGGTTTTAATCAGCGCGATATTTCGTATATTGCTCTCACCTGATTGGATAAGTAGTCCACCTAATTCTGACCCAAGAAGGTTCTGCGCCTCTGCATAACGCTTGGTTGTTGTTAAGGGGGTTCCCGAGGCACTCAAGATTGCCACGCCGATACCGGGAATACCGGTTTGATAGACTCCGCCTGCATAAGGGCCCGTTGTCAGATTAGCAGAAGGCTGCGGAGTATTTGATACAAACGCTGTGGAAGTATAATAAAGGTATTTTCCAACATCCGACGCTGGCCATTTTATGGTAAAAGTCCCATCTTTCATAATCAGACTCGCCTGGTAGAGCACGGTCCCCACCGGTACATCTACACCGGCAGAAATCTGTGGCGGGCTCAAGGGAACGACTACTGTTTGGACACCGGTGTTTAACGTCACAGTCACAGCGGCCCAGTTAGCAGGGCTGGCTGTCGTTAAAAAAACTCCCCCCAGCACACCTAACAGGTTATTGATCGATAACTTCATACGTCATTCTCCCTCTTTCTGACCGGCCCCACCGGACCTATGTCAGAAAGAAAAAATAGTTGTGATGCTTCGGCGGTTAACCGTTGTCAACGACCGATTCTGTGCTGTTCTTGGCCAATTTCGACTTATGGGTACCGGGGAGGGAACCCGCAGTGCACGGGGAGGTGAATCTCTGTATCTGGCTCTGTTGTTGCCCTTTGACCATGGGCAGCAAGATATAACTGACGGTGCACTGCATCTCACCACCTTCGCCCCATTTCACCCGCAGTTGTCCCTTGTCTTCTGCTACCCGTGCGTACAGTTGCCCCCCCTGTCCAACCGACCCCACGTTATTACCGGTGCTGTCAAAAATATCCGCCCCGAACGGGACCGGCTCCCCTCGATAGGTCGCAATCACCAGGATTGGCGTGCCCTGCTTGGTGTTGTATTTCAGCCTCACCACAGCCCCGAAGTACGGCGCCACTTTCTGACTGGTATTGTCCAACTCCACATTGGCCGCAGTACCTGTCGGATCGATACTGACTTCATTCATCTGGTATGGGTTCAGGTAAGGCACCACCGCATAGCCACGTGAGTCGACACTCACCCCTGGATACGAGGAGACCTTGGCCCCTTCGGCTCCTTTAGCTTCCACCAAGGCAAAGGTGTCCGAACTGTAAGGCGTAAAGGTCACTCCTCCCGCATGCGCAATAACCGTGCCATTCATCCCGGCCGACGCACTCTGGTAACCTTTACCGGTGCTGACCGTGCCGCTCAACGCCGTAGCCGAGCTGCGGTAACTACCGCTCAGCGACCCACTGGAACCCATGCCCTGGTTGGCGTTCATCGCCGTCACGCCATAGCTAAACTGGTTATCCTGCCCTGCGGTACCGGATACCGTAGCCTGCTCGCCATAACGCCCACTGCTGTCATGCGATAAATCCATGCGTAGCTGAGGCGTGTGGGTTTCATCATTACGCCCCAACGGCAGGCTGAAACTCAGCAGATAGTTGGTCTGTGCCCCACCCAGACTGGAGAAACTGCGGTTGATACTCAGGCCATACGACAGGTTTTTGTATCGGTTGTTGTAACCCATCTGGTACTGCTTCTCAGTACCGTCTTTGTTCCAATAGTTCTGCAACGATCCGCTGACATACAGTTGGCCCCAGTTTTCTGGCAATCCTTGTGCGGCGGTGACCGTCAGGCGATTTTTCGCCCGCCAGATAGAATCCGGCGAGAACCCCTGCGCTATCGCATCGCGGGTCTGCATCGCAGTCATAAAGTCCATGTAGCCACTGGTTGAGAAGCGGTATGCCGCCAGCGTCAGGTTGCTGTTGGTTTCACTGATCAGCTTGCTGTAACTCACCTGATAGCTTTGCCCACTCAGGCTGTTACCCGGCTGATGCCGGCCACTCGCATTAGTGGCGTTACCCAAATGGGTGCGTGCCTGTGTGGCATCAAAGGCCAAGGCCCCTATCGGCGTCCCCACCGCAGCACCCAGTTGCAACGCATAGTAATCCTGGCTGGCTTGCATGCCGCCATAACCCGTAACCGAGTTGGTCAATCCAAGCTGGTAGGTTGCCTGGTAAAGCGCAGGTTTCTCACGCAGGTTATCGCTGCGTACTTCACCCGCAGTGATCGAATACCGTGATGAACCTGGGCGTAAGAGCTGTGCGACCGAGGCATACGGCACGCTGAAAGTCTGCTCGGTGCCGTCTGACTCACGCACGGTGACGACCAGATCCCCACCGTACCCGGTCGGGTACAGATCGTTGATCAGAAACTCGCCGGGGGTAACGTTGGTCTCATACAGCACCTGCCCCCCCTGGCGTACGGTGACACGAGCGTTGGTGCGGGCAATGCCACGGATATCCGGCGCGTAACCACGCAGGGACTCCGGCAACATCCGATCGTCGGTCGTCAGTTGAATGCCGGTAAACGGCAGCGTATCGAACAGTTGTCCGGTGGTGTTCGACTGCCCCATCAGCACGCGCGCCTTGAGCTGCGGAATATCGCGCTGCAGATAAGTATTGAGGCTGGTGTACTGGCTCTCACCGTTGTCCGTCCGGGTGTAAGAGCCGTTATGGCGCAGGTACCAGGCCCCGACGTTCACCCCGGCATTCACCCCGGCATACATAGAATTAAAGGTGCTACCATGCGACTCACTGGTGTAACCATTGACGTTGTAGCCCAGCAATAATGCCGGTACACCACTGTCCCACAGTTCCGGATTCACGGTGCCCCGGGCCGTACTCAGCGTGTAAGCCTGTGGGATCATGATATCCAGACGCTGTTCATTACTGTCATAATTAACTTTGGACTCCGGCAGTTTACGCACCAGATCCATACATAATTCGCCCTGGCCTTGCGGACCTAAAAAATCCGCCGGCAGCCTATCATAATTGAATGGTATATTTTTAATCAGCTCGCGGGTCAGGCAGGGATACACAGATTTGTCCGCCCGTGCCTTGAATTCAATATCGGTATTACTGACAAGTTGATTGTTAATGTATAAAGCAGTTTTATATACCCCAGGCAATCCCGTAGACCCATTGGCAAAACGGCTAAGATCCACTGACTTCTGATCGTCAACATTCAGGAATGAAGCATCAAACTCCAGATTTTTTGCGATCTCGGTCGGAGGGTTAATGGAATTTTCAGCACTGGCGCCACCCACGATAAACGTCGATAAGATAGCCATCGCGAGAGGGGTTAATTTTCTCTGGGATCCATACTGCAAATTTTTTGACATAACGCATCCCTTCATAACTCATTCCTGAATAGTGACAATCCTGTCACGCCGAATAGAGTATTTATGCAGCGAAACTATTATTTAATGATGGCATTGAAAGAATTAACTGCACCGTAGTCATTAACAAAATTCCCTGTCACGTTATTGCCCGCCTTCACTGGCAACGTAAATGTCTGTGTTCCATGCGGGGCCACCATCTCACCTTCCACCGTTTTCCCATTCACCGTAATGCTCGCAAAGGAGACATGATAAGGGGTTGGATTGATGGCCTGAAGGCTATTTCCTTTTGCACTCCAGGTGACAGCTTTGACGGCATCATTGGCGTTCCCCACCAACCCGACGGGCCGGTAGAACAGCTTGATGCGCGAGCGGAACGCCATCTGCAACAAATTATCCTCGGCTTTGGCCATTTTTTTGGCCGGTATCTCGAGCACGTTGAGCCAGAATACCGATTCTCTGTCCATCGGCAATGCACCGCCGGTGTAGCTGATACGCAAGGTCTGGCCTTTGCTGGGTTCCACACGGTTCATTGGCGGGGTTAACACAAAAGGTACCTGAATAGCGGCGGGTTTGGCCGCGGTATCGCCAGTATCGATCCAGCTTTGTATCAGCACAGGAGAAGGGCCGACATTGTTGAGTTTGACACTCACCTCTTTTGCATCAGACGGATAGATCACCCGAGTGCCGGTGATCACCACACTGGCCAGGCTGCTGGTCGTAAACAGGGCTACGGCTACCAGACAGAAGGCATGGGCGGTGTTCCGGGGAAAAAACGACATGATAAGCTCCTTGCTGACATGCTGAATGGGGGAGGGTTTCCCCTCCCACCAACGTATTACTTGTACTGAATGGAATAAACAACGTTACTCAGTACGGTACCCGCAGTGGTTGCACCGTCTGCATAGTACTCCACGGCATATGGCAGGTTGGCCGTACCCGCAGTCAGGTCATATGGAACATAAGTGGTATTCAGTCTCTGGTTCTGGTTACCCGCCTGGATCACAGCTTGAGTGGAGCTTGAGCCGTCACGCAGTTGCAGGCTGACATTACTCGCCGTACCGCCCATGTTTTTCAGGTGGCCGGTCACCAGATCAACAGAAGTTCCTGCTTCGAAGAAGGCAGAAACCGTCTGCAAGGTACCTGCGCAATTGCTCAGTGCCATGTTGAAGCCTGTACGTCCTGCGGTCTGGGCAGCGGCTGTCAATTGGTTGATCCCGATGGTTGGCAATTTCACGGTTGCGTCTGCCGCTTGACCATCAACAATAACGTCGCAGGTTGTTGCCGTCAGTTCACCATTGAATGTGATAGTCCCAGTAGAAGCAGCCTGAGCCAGGCCAACAGAGCCAAATAAAGCGACGAGAGATGCAACGATTGTTAACTTTTTCATATATATTCCTACATACCTTGTGTTGTTAAACCATTCTAATGTCCATTAGAATGACGGGGTCATCCATGTGATATGGATATATCTATATATGCTTTATCAATTACAGGAGAAACTCATTCGATAATTAAAGACTTGACCCTTTCATTATCTACAGAGTAGCCGATACCACGCACGTTGATTATCAGATTATCACGAAGACCAATTGATAACAGCTTGCTTTTTAGCTTTTTAATTTCTTGCCAAAGTCGTTGATTAGATGATGATAGACCAAACTCATCCCAAACGTTTCTCATAATGTTATTTTTGCTGATGACTTCTATTCTTCTATTCTTAAGTAAAAATGCTAATAATCGGGTTTGCATTTCATTCAAAAGAACAAGCCTGAAAGACAATGGGCGTTCCTCATCTTCATTGATGAAATACATCAGCCTTCTGTGATTTACATTGAAGTAAATATCTTCATCGATTAGGAATCCATGCAAATTATCTTCCATAACTATCTCGGCTAATTTTTAGATTTTAAAAACCACCCATAATGTGGAGCTATTATAGCTGCAAATTGGCGTATAACAATCCATTCTAAATAATGAAAATCCCATCCATTAAAAATGGAAATCGAGATTTTATTTTTAAAAAACCATGAATAACAGAGTTTATATCTACTTAATTTTTAAAAATGAATCTTTCAACCAATTTCACTTATTCCGTTTTATTAGCCAAATATATTGAATGTACAATCTTATCGGATTTTTCTGCCATAGCGTTGAATTTTATAATATTATTCATATAGATACACCAATTTCATCATTAGGATTTATCTAACACCACCTCCGTCAAAATGAGCAAAATTGCGCATCATGTCGCTATACAGTCCGTGATGGACCAGTAATTTTTGGCGCCTGAATAGCCCGTTAATGAACGGACTACGTTTGGCCATGATCCTGTCTAGCCCCGTACGGCCGTTGTGCTGGGATATTAAGAGCCGGGCGTTGACCCGAGCAGCCGTTATCTCAGTATCTGAACGTTTGTGACAAGGTCAAAAAACGGACATGCACCTTTCTCAACGACTACACTTGTAAAATTGGTTTGATCGCGTGTGTTCTCTTGATGTTGCGTTGTTTACGAACAACGTTCTCCCTACGATCCCACTAACGGACTTGGTATGAAGATTGAAATTCTTAAACAGGCGGTTATGGATTCGCGAGACGGCATCACCATCTCTGACAATGCCATAGACGACAATCCTTTGATTTTTGTAAACCCGGCTTTCGAGAGAATGACCGGCTACTCCTTCGAAGAAATTACCAACATCAACTGCCGATACCTACAAAATAACGATCGGGAACAGCCAGAGCTGGAGATTGTGCGCAACGCCGTTAAAAATGGCGAGTACTGTCTGGTAACCTTGCGAAACTACCGCAAGGATGGAACCATGTTTTGGAATGAGTTAAGCATATCGCCAATTCATGATGAGAGTGGGGCTGTAACCAATTTTATCGGGATCCAAAAAGACGTAACACCAAGAATGATAATTCAGCAACAGCTTCGTGATGAGCATCGGTCCCTCGAGGAAATGAAAATACACTTCGAGCAACTCTCCATAAAGGATGGACTCACCGGGATTTATAATCGTCGCTTTTTTGATACGCAGTTCGACATTCAATGCAAAATTGCCATCCGTAATGGTGACTCATTGATGCTCGCCATGATTGATGTCGATCACTTCAAATCATTCAATGATATTTATGGGCATCAGGCAGGCGATGCAGCGCTAATACGTGTCGCTGATTGCTTGAGTCAGTCTTTCAAGCGGGGGTCTGATTTTGTAGCCAGGTATGGCGGCGAAGAATTTGTCATTCTCTCCAATGGGATGACCAAAGACCAGGCAACGCTGTATGTGCAGACGCTATGCCAACTCGTACGGGATTTGAGAATACCGCACTCCGCATCCAGCACTGGGTACTTGACTATAAGCATCGGTTTTTCAGTTCATACATTTGGCCAACTGCCCTCGCCTAACGTACTACTGACACATGCCGATAAAGCGCTTTACGTAGCTAAAGCCCGGGGCAAAGATCAGTTTTTCAGCCTTTAGATTCTGTACAAAAATCTGTGGGGCATGGAGATGAACTGGAGAGCCACGGCATATTGCCAACGCTACCGGGGTTTTACGTTCACCTTCAAGGATCCTGTCGTGTCGGGGCTTGATGGGGAGGTCCTGAGAGGCAGACCGGGAACAGTTAAATAGATGAATATATTGAAAAAATTAGGAAATAATTACAGTAATATGTTCATGGGATACTGACCATACTACCTGGGATCGCTCAGCCCACAGGGAGAGGGAACAAACTTTAAAAACGGCAATTGGCGTTGCCATTTGGCGTCTACCTCCACTCGATTGATTTTTCAGCGAAAAAAAGGTACTTTCTTACCTGAACTTCAGCGTGGACGGTCCTTTATTATGCCTATTATTCAGTCTGTTGAACGTGCCTTACAGATCCTCGACCTGTTTAACGAACAGGCGACGGAGTTGAAGATCACTGACATCAGTCAACAGATGGGGCTGAGCAAAAGTACGCTCCACTCGCTGCTCAAAACACTACAGCTGCACGGCTACATCGATCAGAACCCCGAAAACAGCAAATATCGCCTCGGCATGAAGCTCGTGGAGCGCGGCCATTTTGTGGTCAGCTCCATGGATATTCGCCAGAAGGCAAAGAGCTGGCTGACGGATCTGTCGCAACGCACCGGGCAGACCACCCATCTGGGCATTCTCGACGGGCGTGAAGGCGTCTATATAGAGAAGATCGAAGGTAAGCTGGCGGCGATTGCCTATTCCCGTATTGGCCGTCGTTTGCCCGTCCATGCCACCGCCATCGGCAAAGTGTTGATCGCCTGGCTTAACGACGCCGATCTCAACGCGCTGCTCGAAGGCTATCAGTACACCCCATTCACTCCAGCGACGATAACGTCACACGAGGCGCTACTAGCCGCGCTGGCGCAAACACGCATGCAAGGTTACGCCCTGGACAGCGAAGAGAACGAACAAGGCGTGCGCTGCGTATCTGTCCCTGTTTGGAATCATGAATCCCGCGTGATTGCGGCGCTGAGTCTGTCGACCTTAACCTCGCGGGTGGATGATGACGAATTGGCCAGCTTCCGGGGAATGCTGGAAGAGGCCGGGCTGCAGCTCTCAAGAACGCTGGGCTACCCGGCCTGAAGGCTTATGCCGTGACAGGCGTATAGCTAAAGTAATCAAAGTCCGCATAGCAACCGTCACCGCTGATGTCTTCGCAGTGCAGCCCGACAAACGCCCCCGTAAAGAATCCGCGGCCGCCGATATAATCATCCGACAATTTCCACGCCTCATAGGTGACGTTCACGGTCTGCCACTGCTCACCATCAAACGAATAGCTATAGCGATACACTAGATTCTCGACGTCAACGCGCAGCCACACACTCTGCGCGTCGTCCGGCACGAGGATCGGCTGCTCGTGAAGCGGCCACGACGGAACGTTGTGATCGAGCTGGATCACCTTCAGCGTTCTGCCCCGCCCTTCCTCGAAATCGACAAAGCAGTAGCTCCAGTTTTTGCTGTTGTAGTAGCAGGTTAACCCCGCGCTCTGCTGGAAGTGTCGTGGGGCGAACTCCATGCGAGTCTCGGCACGAAAGGCATTATGCTGCCAGCGCCGCGCCACGGTGGATTGGGTAAAGGTCGAGTTGAGGGAATCATTGCCGTACAGGCGCAAAAAGCCCGACCGTGCACTCAGCGACCCCAGGGAGTCGTCGAACGGAATACGCAACGTTTGCAACTCCGGGTTGAGCGTTGATGTTTCAAAATCATCGCGCCAGTTTGCCGTTAGGACGGTTTGACTCTCTGGCATCTGTGGCCCAGGCACGTTAACCTGCGCATGTTTGCCGCCTTCAACGTACGGCCAGCCGTCGCGCCAGATGATGCGCGCGATCCCCGTTTCACGCCCCAGCGGGCAGTATCCACGTCCGCCAGAGGCCAGCAGCGGGACGCCCGGCAAACGCTGTGGTCTACTGGTGAGATATGCCATATACCACTCGCCGGTGTGCGTCTCCAGCAGCGAGCCATGCCCGCTCTTTTGCAGCGGATTTTCTGGCAGATGCCAGCTGGTCATCATTGTCACGTCCGGGTGTAGCTCGTACAGGCCGTCGAGGTTTTTTGATCGCAACACTACGACCGCATGCTCATAGCTGGTGCCGCCCTCCGCCACTACCAGGTAATACCACCCCTCTTTACGATAAAGATGCGCGCCTTCCGTATAGCACAGTGGCGTACCGGTAAACAGGGTTTTGCGCTCAGGCGATAACCGCTGCGTCTGCGGGAAATATTCCTGCATCACAATCGTATTGTGCGGATTGCTGTGGTGGCGCGGCCCCCACGGGCGGTAAATGTAGTATTTACGGCCATCGTCATCATGGAACATTGACGGGTCAAACCCACCGTTGCCCATCGGGATCGGCTCGCTCCACGGCCCTTCGATGGAGGGTGCTGTGACCAGGAAGTTCTTGCCATTCTTCCAGGGTGAATCGACGATTTTCACGTCCGTATAGAGCAGCCAGAACTGCCCGTCGGCGTAGCTAAGACAGGGTGCCCAAATGCCGCCGGAATCGGGATTACCTTTCATATCCAGCATCGACACTCGATCCAGCGGCGTGCTGACCAGCGACCAATTTTTCAAATCGCGGGAATGATAAATCCGCACGCCGGGAAACCACTCAAAGGTGGACGTGGCGATGTAGTAATCCTCGCCCTGACGGCACAGAGACGGATCCGGGTTGAATCCGCTCAGGATCGGGTTAGTGATGGTGTACATATTGCCTCCTTCTTAATGGGATACCGCCGTCGCCGCAGTGGGAAGACCCTCGCCCTGCGCCGCACGGTGTTTAAGCAGTTGCTTGCTGATGGCCTGAACGCGGTCATCGCTGAGTTTGTAGAGCGAGAGCATGATGAACATGCCGACATAGAGCACCACCGGCACCACGCAGAACAGGGTCTTGATAGTGGTCAGCACTTCAATGGGCTGCACGCTGCTACTGGCGGAGTAATTCACATAGGCGAGGATCCAGCCGACTACCGCGCCACCGATCGCCAGGCCGATTTTCAGGCTGAACAGATAGGTGGAGAACACCAACCCGTCCAGACGGCGGCCGCTACGGCTCTCTTCGTAATCCACGACGTCGGACGCCATCAGCCATTGCAGCGGCGTGGTGGTATTAAAGACAAACAGGAATAGGATGTTGAGCGCGAAAATCAGCGCGATGTATTCGACCGGCGTGATGAAAATCAGCAGGCTGATTAGGGAGTAGGCGACGATAATCCATTTAAAGGCTTTCACGCGGTCGAAGCGGCCTAACAACCGGGACGAACAGAGCGAGCCAAACATGGTGGCGATACTGCCGTAGAGTAAGAACTGGGTCGCCATCTCCGGGTGATCCATCACGTATTTCACAAAATAGAGCGTTGCCCCGCCGCGCACCACGTTAGAGCAGGTCGCCATCATTTTGAATGCACACATGATCCGCCACTGGCTATTGCCCCACAGCAGTTTCAGATCTTTCGACACTGACGAGCCCGGCTGCACCTCAAAGGTGTAGCGCTCTTTGGTGGTAAAGAAGCAGACGTACAGCAGCACCACACCGCTTAGCCCCAGCACGAACATCGCGCCAAAGTAGCCCAGTTGCTCATTCCCCTTGCCGATGATCCCCACCAGCGGCAGCGCAATACCGCTGATCGCCAGCGATCCGGCGGCAGCAAGGAAAAAGCGCCACGACTGAAGCTGATGACGCTCTTTCGGATCGGCCGTGATGACGCCAGGCATGGCGCAGTATGGAACATTGACAAAGGTGTATACCAGCGTCAGCAAAATATAGGTGACACAGGCGTAAATGATTTTGCCGTTGGCGGAAAAGTCCGGCGTATAGAACGTCAGCATACAGACCACACCAAACGGGATCGCCCCCCACAACAGGAATGGGCGGAACTGGCCGTGGCGCGTACGGGTGCGGTCCACCAGCAATCCCATCAGCGGATCGGTCACGGCATCGAGTATGCGCGACACTAAAAACAGTGTCCCCATAATGCCAGCGGATAAGCCAAACACATCGGTATAAAAATAGGCCAGCAGGAACATGGTGGCCTGCCAGACAAAGCCGCAGGCGGTATCACCCAGCCCGTAGCCAATTTTATCTTTCATGGTTAATTGCATTATTACCCCCAAGTGGAAATGTGCAAACGTCAGGGACCTGTTCCAGGCAAAAGCAATACCTGATGTATCGTCAGGAATACACCCTTTTCTCGCGTGCTGATATGGCTATTTCGTGTTAATTGAGTGTAAGTAAACGATCGTTAAACCAGCAATAATCATATCTTGTTTATGAATTATGATATTTTGCTTTTGTGATAATCGTCGTTATATTACTGAAAGTTAAATATTGCTTTAGCCTTTATTTTTAGCGGGCTATAAAAACAATGTGCGAGTAAATATCGCTATATTATAGGCGTAATAAAACTGCCCGCGAAACATTATCGCAGGCAGCAGTTTTTATTTTACCATTCACATGCCAAGTGCTTTTTTTCCGGCGTTAATAACCTCTATGATTTTATCGGTATCATAAATGCAGCCTTTCCAGGTACCGCCGCTAATCGACTGCAAAGCGGCCCACAGTCGCGTATCGTCCGGTAAGAAATCATGCGCGTGTAATTCCGGGTGCGGTGCTCTACGTGCCAGTTCTGCTGCACCTTCTTCCGAGGTCAGTGGATGTTGGGCTGTGCCGATGAAATTCACCCGGCCAGTTAAAGAAAGCCTGTCCACCTCTAACTCAATGATGTCATTATCGCGTAGCTTACCAATCGGCCCGCCAGCCAGCGCCTCGGGGGCCACGTGACCAAAACACGCACCTGTCGACACGCCAGAGAAACGTGCGTCGGTGATCAGCGAAACTGTTTTACCCCAGGAAACATGCTTTAACGCCGAGGTCAGCTGGTAAGTCTCTTCCATCCCGGTGCCGGACGGGCCTCCGCCGATGACGACCATGATATCACCGCTATCGATCTCACCGTTTTTGATGGCCGTGATCGCCCGCGCTTCGGAAACAAACACTCGCGCTCGACCCGTATGACGATAAACGCCGTCTGCGCCCACCACAGACGGATCGATGGCCGTCGCCTTGATCACCGATCCTTCCGGCGCGATATTCCCCACCGGGAAAGCGACCGTTGAGGTCAGCCCGCGGGCTTTGGCCCGTTCCGGTGGGAGGATGACATCATCAGGATCGACACTGTCCTGCTCGCGCAAACACTGACGGAAACGCTCGCGGCGCTCGGACGCCTGCCACCAGTCGAGATTTTCCCCTACCGTCTGGCCCGTCACCGTCATGGCATCCAGATGCAACAGGCCGAGATCGCGCAGGTGGAGCATCACTTCCGGCACGCCGCCCGCGAGGAACGCACGCACTGTCGGGTGATAGTCAGGCCCATTCGGCAACACGCTCACCAAGCGCGGAACCTTAAGGTTGATGCGCGTCCAGTGGTCGACATCCGGGATCGTACATCCCGCTGCATGGGCGATAGCAGGAATGTGCAGCAGCAAGTTGGTCGAGCCACCGAACGCGGCGTGGATCACCATCGCGTTTTCAATCGCTTTATCGGTGAGGATATCGCGCGTGGTGATCCCGCGATCGTCCAACTGCGCCACCGCGCGAGCCGACTGGCGGGAGATCTCCAACCATACATCCTGCCCAGACGGGGCTAGTGCCGAATGCGGCAACGCCAGCCCGAGCGCTTCGGCCACCACCTGAGAGGTTCCAGCGGTGCCTAAAAACTGACAGCCGCCGCCCGGCGATGCACAGGCGCGACAGCCCAGTTCAGCGGCCTCCTGTAACGAGAGTTCATGATTGGCGTAGCGCGCGCCAATGGTCTGCACCTTTCCGGCATCTTCGCCAAACGTCGGCGGCAGCGTCGCGCCGCCCGGCACCAGAATGGTCGGCAGATGGTGCATGGAGGCCAGTGCAATCATGGTCGCGGGCAGACCTTTGTCGCAGGTAGCAACACCAATCACCGCACGGCGCGTGGGTAACGAGCGAATAAGACGACGGAAGACGATAGCGGCGTCGTTACGATACGGTAGAGAATCGAACATCCCGTGCGTCCCCTGCGAGCGCCCGTCGCAAGGATCGCTGACAAACGCCGCAAACGGAATGCCGCCGTTACGGGTGATCTCTTTTGCCGCCGCCTGCATTTGCAGGCCGATTTCCCAATGTCCGGTGTGATACCCGAGCGCCACCGGGCGACCATCGCCCGCGCGGATCCCGCCCTGAGTACCAATAATAAGCACCTCTTTACCGGTGAGTTTATTGGCGTCCCAACCCATTCCGGCGTTCTGCGTCATGCCAAACAGATTGCCACTCGGGGATTCCATCAGCATTTGCGGCGTCAGCGGCAGCGCGCCCTGCGGGCCGGCCGCATGGGTCGTGACCGAATAAAAGGCATCGTTCTGCGGGGTGAAAATAGTCTCTATCGCCATATTATCCTTCCGATTCAGCAGAGTTTCAGCTGTTGCAGCAGGGCTTTCAGTTGCGTCTTGCGCGACTCATCCAGCGGGCTCGCAGGCGGTAGCACATGAGTCGAAACCGGTCGTCCGCACAGCGAAATCGCCTCTTTAATCACGTTCACAAATGGCGTATCGAGCTGATACATCTGCGGAATTTGCAGCATTGTCTGGTGATATTTGGCGGCCTGAGCCAGATCCCCATCGCGGAATGCCTGCAGCAGTTTGACGGATACCTGCGGCGCGAAGTTTCCGCTTGCCGAGATCGCCCCGTCACCGCCCAGCAGCAACGTGTTGAACAGGTGATCGTCGAACCCGCACAGCACCGAAAAGTGGGGATGCGCCGCCTTCACGATCTGGATCATGCTGCGCAGATGGGCCACGGAGTCGATGGTATCTTTAATACCCACGATGTTCCCGCGCGAATCGGCCAGCGTTTTGACCAGCGCGGGCGTCAAGTCCTGACCGGTTAGCGCCGGAAAGTTATAGAGGATCACAGGGAGCGTTACGCTGTCCGCCACCTGCTGGTAATAGCGGATCAGGTTCTCTTCAGACACTTTCCAGTAATACGGGTTAATCACCACAATGCCATCCGCACCCGCGCGCTGCGCATGCTGGCTCAGTTCAATGGTTTCCCGTGCGTTAGTGCCGCCGGTCCCCATCAGAACCGGCACCCGGCGATCCACATAAGCAACGGCAAATTCGGCGATCGCTTTACGCTCTTCGGCGTTGAGCTGGGAGAACTCGCCTCCGCTGCCTAAAAAGAACAGTCCATCGACACCGGCGTTAATCATGTCGTCGATAAGCGCGCCGGTGCCCTGTTTATCTAATTGGCCATCGGCGTGAAAAATGGTGGAGACAGGCGGAATAATCCCCGAGAACTGCGCGGTATGCTGCATGAGATCTCCTTGCTGATGCATTTTGTTCTATATTATAGAACTGCGTTCATTAATTTAGCTCTCATACTATGCCGCGATGCGCGCAGAGGTAAACCGGGAAAAATCAGCAAGAGGCAATTTTTTAGACTGGATCACGAAACGATGAAACGAAGTTCAAAAGTTGTAGCCCGGAAGCGAGCGCCACCGGGCGGGAGAAATTAGCACGCCACTATTTTCACAACCATTTTACGCATCTTCCGCGGGAGTCCGCACAGCAGCTTACGGATGTGAATCCTATTGCAAAAAAAACCGCGTCGCCTGGTTTGCCAGGCTCAGCCACGCGAACTTTTGCAAATGTAGTCATACAGGCGCTGGGTATCCGCCAGTGAACAGAGCCGCGTTCCAAGATTAAGCGTGGCTGCACTGCCTGCTGCAACGCCGAACCGAACCATATCCACCAGCTCTGCCCCGTTCGCCAATTTCAGCACCATCGCGCCTACCATGCTGTCACCTGCCCCGACGGTGCTAAGTTTCTTCACC
Organism: Serratia sp. JSRIV006; assembly: GCF_019968685.1. NCBI lineage: Bacteria > Pseudomonadati > Pseudomonadota > Gammaproteobacteria > Enterobacterales > Yersiniaceae > Serratia > Serratia sp. JSRIV006. Next base: position 1,513,740 of record NZ_CP074137.1, on the reverse strand, counting down.
GGTGGCGGGACTATCTGTATACAGGTATCACTATCAACCGCGAGAGCCCCTTGAGGGCCGAGTGATACAATAACCCGCTCAGCTCCGCCCTGTTGTACCAACGCCTTAGCGGCAGCCCGGACATCATCAGGATGCTCCAATGACCGCCCGATAAGCGCAGACAGTTCATTCTGATTCGGTTTTACCAAAGCCAGCCCCCCTACATCCAGGCAGGCCTGTAAAGCATCCCCGGAACTGTCGACGATACACTGCAATCCCATGGCTTGCGCCTGCTTAATCAGGTCGGTTAATTTTGCCAGCGTGGTGCCCGGTGGCAAGCTGCCACTCACCACCAGAATCGAACCATGGGGGATCTTCTGCACCTTCAACAGAATCTGGTCAAACTCGGCATCAGTAACCCTTGCCCCTGGCATAACAAAACGAAACTGTTCACCGCTATTATCCACATGGACATGCAGGTTCTGCCTTGTCCAGTCCTGAGCTTTCAGGGTTTCTGTAACAATGCCCTCCCGATCAAGCAACTCTTTTAAATGCTCACCCGTTGGCCCGCCAATGGGAAAGATCGCACTGGCTTGCCCACCAAGATAAACAACGGCACGGGCAACATTGATACCGCCCCCACCAGGTTCAAAAATGGGGGTGGTGCAGCGCAGTTTCCCTTCAGGGTAGATCTTGGGAGTGGTCGTCGCACTATCGAGAGAAGGAGAAAGTGTTAAAGTAAAAATCTGAGTCATGATGGTCAAATCCTCTTTTTCTGATTTTACTTTGTCGATTAGGTTGAGGAAGAAAAGGGAAAATATGGGTCATGCACCGCGACTGGGAGCATTTACCCAAGCCAGAATATACCCGTACACCACAAGTATATACCCTAGTTGTCTTGAGCCTCAGGTGGGCGGGAAACGATGTTTGAAGAGGTGATATCAGCATCTCTTATCGGATCCATTAGAGTAAAAATTTCATCGAACGGGGAACCGGTCAGTTGGTGTGGATTGATACAGGCAAAATCAGATAGCGTCTTGACGCGCTAAAATCAGCTAATCCACTGAATTTCAGGCATAAAAAAAGACGTCTGTTGACGTCTGTTTATTTCAAATGGTACGCCCTACAGGGCTCGAACCTGTGACCTACGGCTTAGAAGTTCCTAGATCTACCTTTTAAAACAGTAAATTACCGCATCCCACCGCGCTCACACGTCCCAAGATGCAAAAACTTGTCAAATCCTGCCAATCCATGTGAAAACATCCGTGTCCCACATTCGTCCCCTCACACAACCAAGTCGTCAAACTCGCTCGTGCGTGGTTTGCCTGAACTTCTCCCGGCGCATCATAATACTGAGTTATGAGTTAAAAATCCCCACTTCACGGTTAGCCAAATCAGTAGAAACAAGTACGATATTGAACGCAGAAGCATCAGCACTAACACCGGTTACAGAGATGTTTACTAAAGCCCCTGAAGTGCCGAATACCCCTGGCGTATAAGACTTAACTTCAAGTATGGCAGCTGAGGCACCAAAACTTTCAACTGAAAATTTAAGAGTAACGAGGCCGTCACGATGAACCCCGGTTGCCGTATCCCTAACGGCTATTTTAAGCTGCCGAGGGGGGAGCGTTACTGTTGATCCAATTGCGGGTTGAGTGAGTGGAATGCTCAGCGTTTGCCCTGCTCCTAAGATTTGCTTTGTTTTACCATCAGTAAACCCGTATGCGTTAACAACCCTGTTAGGCCCTGTGTTGCAGCGGTCATCAATACCGATATTAGACTTGATGTTAACCTTTAATGGCTCGGTTACCATTTTCAGTGGTGCAACAGTGCATCCCGCGAAATCGCCACCGGTGGCGACCAGAGTCATGTTTGTGGAGGCTCCTGATGAAACGATGCTGTACTGAGGCGTGATATCTCCACTGCCGTCATCGTTAGCACCAACTTCGGTATCTATTGCACTCAGCAGTATTTTTGCCCCTGGCCCCTCTAGGTATAAATGGGTGCAGTTATTTGTGTTAATGCTATCCTTGCCATTCCTCCGCATTGATAGTGCGTCGATAATCCACTGCGCATTTATTCCTACAACCCCGGCCCCAGAGGCCCTATCACAAATTCCGCCTATGATTACATTGTGTTTAGCCGAGAATCCGTAGTAGTTAGCTGCGCCGTTCCATTCGTTTTTCACGCCAACGAATAGATTATCATTTGCCCCAGTTAGCAGGCGTACGCCATCAAGAAGGTTCGCATTTATATACCCTCCGATATACTTTGAATCGATGGTATTTCTTACACCATAGTTGTTACCGGACACGTGACATAGCAGTGCATCGACTTCATTAACATAATAACTCAGGTTGCCGATGCCAGCGGCGAATCCATAAAATCCGCACTGATACAAGCTGATGCGCTGCAAATTTCTTGATAAATCATTTTTTGTAAGCCCGCTTAAGCCTCTAGCTGGACCGCCCCCCCACACTGCCAGCCCGTGCAGTGCAACATACAGGTTAAATTTAAAGACTGATGATGCTCCGTCTGCAACACAAATTGCAGCTCCTACACCTTTCAACGACTCCTTCCCGGTTATGGTGTACGGCAGCGTGGAATACCCAAATAAAACTGTATGATCAGGTAGTGCAGCATCCCCAATGTTGTAGTAGCTAGCAACATCCGGGAAAAAGATTACAGGTGATTCTTGCCGCGCCTCAATCAATGCATGGGTATGGTTCATTACTGGGTTGGCGGAGTTTGCATCAGCAATTTCTGCTTCAGACATATAGTCTTGAATGCTTACCATCTCTTTCAGTTTGCGGCTCAAAGTTGACTGCATATAACCGACCATGGTTGCGCCGATCGATGAGGACAACTGAGACTGGCTAACTGCGTCGTTGACCAACAGGTAACCGCCAGGGGCGGCTAGTTGTTGCCGTAGCTGATCCGGATCGTACTTCAACACGTTCGGGAAATAGAACTGCTGGACATTGTAGGCGTCATAGACTGCCATCGAGTGGCCTTCGACGGTCACAAACTTGGAGATCTGCCCACCGTACACAGGATACCCGCCGGTGTTTATATTAATCGGCTGAGCGATCGGCACCAGGCTGTCATCCTCGTTCTGGATGTATACCTGGATCTGGTTTTCAGGGATGGTCGGATCGGTGTCGATTTTACCGATGTAAATTTTCCCGCCAGCCGCCGCTTTTAGGGAGCGCGCCAAGGTGAATAGTTGTGACGGCATTGATACAACAACGTTCGGGGTAATGGTGTCAGCCATTTAGTTTTCTCCAGGCGTGCAGAAACCCCACAAGGCGCGGCTTGCGGTGGTGTGTATTAAGGTTTATTCAGACCACGGTGGTCTTATTGTTTATAAAAACAGTAGATCATATGATGCCGATCCACCTTGTGTGAGGTATCAACTTATGGCCAGAGATGACCCGCAATTCAATTTGCGTCTACCTAAAGAGCTGAAAGAAAAGGTTAAGCAACGTGCGGCACTTAATGACCGCTCTCTCAATGCCGAACTCGTGCAGATCGTGCGTGATGCCCTGGCACAGCCGTCGCCAGTTGCAGGCTACAGGAGCGACGCAGAACAGATAGCCGATCAGCAGGCTGAAACCGTCAAGAAGATGGTTTTCGAAACGCTCGTGCAGATGTATGCTGATAAAAAATAACCCGGCGCTTGGCCGGGTAAAATAGGGGAATACTTGTGAGACTGTTGATTATAGGAGCTCTGCTTTTTTCATCTTTCACGGTTCTTGCTGAAGAAAAGCGACAGGATCCAGAGATGAAGTTTATGAATGACCTGATAGTTAACGCTAAGCTCGCTGGGGTGTGCGGAGCTTACAAGCAAATGGCTGACTTTCAAGCCGCAACTCAAATGCCCGGCGGTGATGAATTCATTGAAAGATTCGCAGCAACCGAAATGGCCAGATTGGGAATGTCCATACCTGAGTTTACCGCTCTTTGTGAACAGGCAATTAACAACTACAATAATCTGAATAGGATGTCCCAATAGCCATCCTTGGCTAAGGGTATGTTATTTTTTACACGCCACAAGAAGGTTGCGTGAAATGGTGCTACCTCCCATAGCGAAATCTGGCTGAGCTGTTGCCACCCAACCCTTGTCGCCTGCCATAGTGTAAGTGTCATAACCTTTTGCACCGCATAGGTCACCCGCCTTTTCCAGACACATGCCCCACGTTCTGGCCATGCCGGAGCAGTCGATAGAGTACGCCTCTCGACCATCCGGTGTGTAGGTTTTGGATGAATTAGCGCAGCCTGATAGCAACGCAATAGCTGCAAGAATATAAGTTAGTTTTTTCACTGGAATACCTCTATTGGTTTATAGCAAAGATGATATATCCAGAGTTGCTTTTAAGCCATCCGTGGCTATTTACTATTTTTCTTCTGGCGTACCGCCGAGCCAATTCAGCAAGCCCACTTTCGCTATAGCTTGTTTTGTTGGGTCGTCTAGAGTAGCGGCCCAGCGCTGATACTCCCGGCTGCGGGTTAAAGCCTTCTGAACCCCTTCCCTAGCGGATGCCAATCTAATGGAATCAGCAGATGCCATCAGTCGAGCTGCATTCCTGAACTTACTGGAAGCAATCAACTGATCTGCAGCTACCGTCCGAGCCGTTTTCTTCCCGGCGAGCGTTGAAGCGATAACGGACGCGGTCCCCGCTCCTGGTAAACCAACTGATGAACTGACGCCTTCCGCCGCTGCCACTTTTTTCCCCACGTTATACACTTTGGAAATCATGCCGCCGTCTTTGTCAAACTGGTCAAGAAGAGACTGAATTCTACCTGTTGATATCTCGCTGGACTTAGCAACACGAATGCCATTAGCAACTGCATAGATGTCGTCTAAGCGCTTAGCTGCATCTGACGGTAAGTGCTTTGTCACGGCAGGAAGTGCGCCGCTGCGCTTAGCCCCCGAGTACCAGTCTACAAAGCCAGGGATATTGAGCTGCTGTTCCTTTCTTGACCCAAGAGTGAACGCGTCATTCAGTGCGGAGGCCACAACTTCCTGCCGCATATGCGGTGGCGTTGCTGCAATCAGCGTGTTGAACTGTTGGACGTTGCCTTTTCGCAGTCCCTGAATTGCTGGTGAGAGCCGAGATGTGAACGTTCCGCCGAGATCCTTACCCAGAGCAGTGACCATGTGGTCTTCAAGCTGCTTGCGCTGTGAAACCAGCCCTTTGGCCACGTCCCACTTGTCTCCCATGCCATGGGCCGCAGCAACAACCTTCTGGTCATCTGTTATCGCACCATAAAGTCGTTTTAATTCAGATGACGTCTGGTCTTTGAACGGGCCCTCATTTTTACTGATTGCCGCGCCGATCTGTTTGCGCGTGTTGTCGAGCAATGCATATGTTGGAGTTGAGCCTTTTTTGCCGAGTTTGGAGAAAATCATCTTCTCAGCCGGGGAGAGATTCTCAACGCCCCCCAGATCTTTGGCCTTACTCTTCAGCATTGATATGGTGTTCGTGGCTACAGATGGAGCTCTAGCCGGTATTTTGCCGCTAATTTCCCCATAGATTGCATCGGATTTCTTGGTTAGATCGTCAATGGCTTTTATGGACTCTGTTTTAAACTTATCTGAGAGTCCTACTTTGTTTGACGTTCCGCCCGCGACCTCGATCAGGTCATCAGCTTTTTGAGCCAAGGTGTTTATCGCTACATGTTCCTGCGCAGCGAGTTGGCTTGCCGGCACTGACTTTAACCCCTGCTCTATAGCCCGGTATGTAGGGTTTTTAGAGAAGTGAGAGGGTAGTAGCTGCTCTTCCATCCCCAGGCGCTTAGCTGCATCAATGGTGCTTTGATTTGGCCTTACCTCTTCGGCGGCTCGATACGCCTGTGGAGTTACACTTGCGGATTCGCCGCCCGCGCCTTGTACACTAACATTACGGGACAACAGCGAAGAGTCGGGAGACTCTGCTATGGTTCTTGCGGTAGCGCCCAGATCGGAAGATTGCGCCCCCTGAGTCACTACGTTTCGCAGATTTTCCCCTGCTGCCTCTACCCCACGATTTCCGATGGCTTTTGCGGCAGCGCCAATTCCTTTCGCCGCAAGATTAACGCCACCACCGGCCAAGACACCGATACCTAAATCCTGAGCCACGCCACCAATTGAGCCATCTTCGCCGCTGTTTGCCGCCAACGCACCAGTGGCGTTCTCCGCAAGTAAACGCGACGCCCCTTGCGTGATCCTTCCAGCTAGTGATGGGGCTGCGGCACCAAAGCGCGATGCTGATATAGGAGTCAGGTAAGGCAACGCCTCAGCAAAGATTTTCCCTTCGGTCGACTGAGGCGTCAGCGCATCCTGTTGTAGACCTATGCCAGAGGCAATGCCCTGTGTGGTAAGTCTCGGTGATGGCGAGTATGTGCCATCGCCGAGACCGAGCTGGTTGGCCGCCCACGATCCCGCGCTAGTGAAAGCGTCAGCAATCTCTGCGGGAATGTTTGCGACATTCACACCAGCTTGCAGCAACGCCTTTCCAGTTTCTGCGAAGCCGGTGCCAATTTGCTGGGCTCGGGTTTGAGGGACCTGTTGCCCTTTAGGCAGGTACTCATCAGCTTGCTGATTATGCAGACTTTCAGCGTAAGCGGTGGCCGCCCCCGGCGAACTGAACATGCCGAGATGCCGACCGGTTTGCATGAAGTTATCGATGGCCTCATCGTCAGACATGATCCTGCCATCATCGCTAACAGTGGGGATCAATACCTCGCGGCCATCAATATTGGTGGACATGCTACGCACGGTGCTGATGCTGCCATCGGAGTTTTTAACAACAGGCCTGTTGTGAATATCTATGTTGCCTTTTTCCAACACACCAGGAGGGTATGCAGTGAAAAACTGCTGGCGTGCGGCTTCGGCTTGATCGCCCGCTTGCGGTGCTACAACTTCATTGAAATACTGATCTTGGGCCGCCGCCTGCTGCTCCGGCGGTAACTGCTGAAATTGAGGGGACGCAATTACGTCCTTCCATGCTTTGGCCATTATTCACCCCATAGGCTGGAGAAACCCGCTTGCTGATCTGGCTGGGCAGATTGCGGAGTCTGAGCGGGCTCCTGATACCCGTATTGTTTCTTAACGTTCTGCAGTTTGTTTTGCAGTGTTTTCTCAATAGTACCGGCGGACTTTCTAAACGCTTCCTCGCTCATTTTCGGGCTTAATGCTCCAACAGCGTCAGACAGTTTTTTACCTTCCGCATCGGACAGCGCCCCCATCCCTTTAAGAGATTGGACCATAGGTAAAAACGTCTGAGCTTTGAAAGTGTCGAGTTGAGCCTCGAAGTTAGCCGCATCCGTACCAGGCACCGTCGGGAATGCCGAATTGAAGCCCACAGCTTTTTTTAAACCTGGGCTGTTAGTAATAGTGTTTAGCGAGTCGAGCGCGGTCTCGAAAGTGTCAACAGCGCCTTGTGCAGATGCCTGCCGATCAGCACGGGCTACTGCGGCCTTTTGTTGAACATCGAGCTGTTTCTGCTTCAATTCTTCAAGCTTGATTGAGTTGGTTTCACGCGCAATCTGTCTGTCGAGAACTTTGTCTTGTACCTCTGCCCGCTTTATTTCGCGATCAAGTGCTGCGTTTTGAGCGCTGATGTTCTGACCTCGAATCTGGATATCCTGCCCACGAGCCTGCAAACCTTCACCGGCTTGGTTACTGCGGACCATCTCAGCCAGTTTCTGCCGATCAATGGCACGGCCAGCAGCCTTATCTTGAAACTCGAAGTATTTCTCCGGGCCGATGGCGGCCATACCAAGATGGTCCGCAAACTCCCCGAATCCTTGAGGGTTTTGTTGGTACATTGTCGCCACGTCAGCAGGGTTTACGCCTGCTCTAGCTAGCTCACCAGCGTTTGACTGTAGCCACGTCCCCATTGTCTCAGGAGACTGTGCAGCCAGCCGCGCGGACGCCGCCAAGCTGCCTACGGTGTTACGCTGATCCTCATCGATAAAACCCATGCCATTTCGCACAGCTTCGAATTGTTCAGGGTATTGAGTGGCAAGCTGCCGCATCGCTCCGCGATCTCCTGAAGCATAGGCACCTGCGTAAGCTTTTTGGAATTCACCTTGCCGCTGTTGCTGCTGGCCCTGCTTCCAGGAGTTGAAAATTGACCCCGTTGCGTTTGCCATCTGCATACCGAGGTTGCTCTCCCCCGCCCGTGTGCGGTCGTTATTGTCGCGGATCATGCCAAGAGTTGCGTTAATGTCGCTTGCCTGTGGGGCATTGGCATTGTTCGTCCCAATCCCTGCTAGCAGACCTCCTGCATTACCCTGTTGCCACGTTGCCATATAGCCCCCTTAAAAGAGTGAACCGAGTGCGCCAACCCCGGCACCGATCGCGGTACCCCAACCAGGCATGATGGCAGTACCGGCTGCGGCACCGGCTGCGGCACCTTGAAGCGCACCCCCAAACTTGGATGGTTGGTTTGCGTTAGCGGCGGCAAGTGAGCCCTGCTGCTGTAGTAACTGCCCGGCGTTGTTCGCGTAGGACTGCCCGGCGTTTGCCTGCCCTTGCAGAGCACCTAAGCCAATATTGGCTAGGTTCTGATAATTGTTCATCTGCCCGGTTAGCCAGTTCTGGCCAAGCATTGGCGCGATCGCAGCCAGGCCGTTGCCAGTGGCTGTGGAACCTAAGCCGCCCGTAGCCTCAGCAGACGAGAGCTGCTGGTAGCGTGCTTGATTCGCGAGGTCTTTATACTGACCAGAGTTGTAGTAGTCGCCAAGTGCCTGCTGCTGGCCACCAAGGGAAGATAAGTTTTGCAGTTGGCTGACATACTGCTGAGCCAACGGCGTGAACGGAGCGAGATTCTGTAAGTTGGTTTGCCACATCTCGCGCTGCAGTTCTGTAGCTTGCCGAGTTGCATCAGCCTGCGCGCCCGCGCCATTGTCGCCGCCACCTTTACTGTACACAGCACGGTCACGAACTTTGTTCATCAGCTGGAAAATTAGCATTTTTGCATGTCCTCATACTGGGAGCGCTTGAGCTGGTAAAGCGTTACGCCAACCGGTTGGCCGTTGCTGAGATAGGCGTCATCAAGATGGCCGATTCGCGTAGCACCGAGCAGTCGGATAATCGCTCGACCGTATTTCGTGGCGTCAGGCACCATAGTGATGCTGTTTGTGAATGGGGAGTTCGCCAGTAGCCAGCGACAAAAAAGCCGGTGACCCTCAAGCGCATACTGGCCACGGAAGCCGGGATTATAGATGGCGTGACACTCAACAACTCCATGCCAAAAGTTGCGCACTTCATGCACCCCGACGAGCATTAAGCCTTCATAGATACCGAGATAAACAGCATCCGGCTTGATGAAGTAGCGATCGCCGTTGTCCACTATATTTCCGGTGTTAGCCTGATCGTTCAGAAACGTCTGCAACCTTATTGGGTTGTCGATTAGCTTGATTTCCATGCTACTGCTCCGCGATCATCTTGATGGTGGTAGCCGTGAATGCCGATCCGTTGGATTGGATGGTCATGATGCTGCCGTTTGTTGCGAGGAAGCCGCCCTGGTCAACACTGAAGAATGTCGCCATGAGGATGTTGTCTGTTGCCGTTGCGGCATTTCGACTGACAACCAGCGTGTCAGGAACAGCGCCGGAGAATGTCAGCTGCATAGACCGGTTTGTTGTTCCGCCCGTCCAGGTGCCGATGATCGACAGCTTAAAGTTAACCGTTTTGTTTTCGTTAAAAACGACCATCTTGTCGGCAGCAGTATCGAAGAACGGCGCGAAGGTGCCCGAGCTCGGCGTTAACGCTTTCAGCAACGTGACCAGGTTAGTCGCAGTGGTCGGGATGTTGAGCGTTAACCCGGTGAACGTAAGCTCTGACTTCTTGCGCGTGGTTTTGTATTCCAGCGCGGTTAAACGCGTGCCGTGGGCTGTCACCTGCGTTTGCAGCGCAGTTACGTTGGTTTGCAGGGTAGTAATATTCCCCTCTGCCGTGGTAACACGCGTTGTCAGTGTGGCGACGTTGGTCTGCAGTCCCATGATGTTGCTTTCAGCTGTGACCATCCGAACAGTCAGACCGGAAATGTTGGTCGTGTTCTGCGTGATCCGCGTTTCATGGTCTGCCAACTCGGCCTCATGTTCGGCCAGTTCCGCTTCGGCGGCGGTGATCCGTGTTTCGTGGTCTACCAGCTCCGCTTCCGCCGCAGTGATGCGTTCCTCGTGGTTAACGAGCGTGGCTTCAGCGGCAGTGATACGCTGTTCATGGTCGATCAGCGTCGCTTCTGCGGCATCAAGGCGAACCTCATGGTCAGCCAGTACCAAATCCTGCTCGTCGTTCTTTACCTGGGCATCCCAAGCTCCCTGACCGGCTTCGTTGGCTTTCCCGGCCACATTGACGAAATCTAGCGTTTGGTTGAGAACGTAATTCTGATAGGCACGTGAGAAAATAGCAGGCAGAGAGGAAGCATTAATACCCAGCGCCTGCACGGAAACCGGGTCTTTTAGAGAGTCATCAGCCATTATTCCACCCTGATTTGACATCCAGAAAGCGTCACTGGTGAATTAGTGATAACGCGGACCTTGAAGCCGATATTCTTCCGCACCCTGCCGATACGCTTCCAGATAACGCGTTTGTCGTAAACAAATGGCTCGTTTTGTTCGATCATCTGCTCACGGCCATAGTTGATTCCGTCCGTAGTTGCAGAAAGGAAGAGGCGGTCAGCTATTTGTGCCACGCCAGTTGACGCCTCAAGCTCGAAATCAAACACCCTGGCGTTATCAGCTTTGAATAATGGTGTGTAGAGCAGATGCTCCTGCTGCTTGCCATATTGGGCTGATGACGAGAAGTTAAGGCGACCTGTAACAGCCTCCACCTTGTCGCCGCAGGTTATCGCGTTACCTTCGTAAACAAGGTCAATCGCTCGATATACATCATCAGCTAACCCAGTTTTGAGAATGCACCACTGCTGGCCACTCTGGCTTGCTGATGCGTCATACGTTAAAACGTGGCGAGGGAGGTGAACGACCAATAACTCATGGGAATCGAAGCGCAACGACTCAAGCACCCCGGTAGCCAATTCATCAGCAGTGTAAGAGCGGAGTATTTTCTCAATAGATGCCGTGGCGATAGGCTTTGCCTGGCCGGAGTCGATCAGGTAGATGGATGGAGCACCGGTAGCCTGGTTGCTGATAATGGCAATGGCATCAAGGTAATTGCACTTGCAATAAGTCCCAGCAATACCCTTAGACACCATATAGGCAGGGTTATTTACATAAAGCGCAGCCCCTACCGTAGAGCTACCTGTTAACGTGAAATATTCAATCGTTGACGTGCCGAAGCACAAAACAAAGTCATTCCACGCACCTATCCCAATGATGCCATCAGGCTGTGACTCGGCGCGATATCTAGCCGAGTAGCGGTCTGGGTGAGACTCATCTTCAAGGTCAGTAATGTAAAAGTAATCCGTCCCTTCTTGGCACCAAACATAGCGACCACGAACGCGGCAGGCGTCACGCACCGGGGTAAAGTCATATGGCAGATAACCGCTATCTTCCGGCCAGTTAGTAACAGTGCGCACCGTGCCATCATAGCGATAGAGCACCAACTGACCGTCAACCACGACCGCTTGGCTTGTCCTACTGTGCGCCATTGACACCCTGCCGCTACCAGCAACACTACCTACACTGGTTGCGCCACGATAAATAGAGCCCCCAAGAACGCGATACACGGCGTTTTGAGAGGTATTAAACTGAGCGCCACGAGAAACACCGGAAACGTCAGACACTTTATCAATACCAGGGAAAGACCGCAGATAGCCGGACGCATTCAGGACTTCTTTCGGTGTCGCCAACATATTTACCGGCAGCAGATCAACATAGTCAGCGTTGCGGTAGTCTTTTCCGAGCCCTTTAGATAATGGCAATTGTTGAATTGGCATGGGTCACCTACGGGTTTGGAATATCGCCATCGATTGGAGGTAGATCGCCTGGGTAATATCGGTCGCTAGTAAACACGTCGTATTTATTCCCCTGACCAACAGGGAAGTAGCCACGACGCCGCATTGATGGTACAGATACCGTATCTGTTAGAAGGGCGTCATACGAGCGCTGTGCGTTGGTTAGAACCTGCGGAGTTGGCTCAAGGCTGTAATCTGACATCATGCGTAAAAGAAGCTGATAGCCAGTTGCCTGTTTGTATTTGCGTGGTAGGCCAGAGTCATCATCGGGATGAGGCTCTTCGTCATCAGCGGCAAACAGATAGCCAATGGTGCCGGGGTTGATTTGCCACTCGTACATCATATCTTCAAGGTCGGACACGCCATCAGCCACTGACTGTGGCTCTACATCCGTCAATGTCGCATTTGATGCCACCGCAAACTTACGCAGTGCGAACAGTACGATCTCACCCTTTGTCAGTGTCGTTGCCATTATCAGCCGCCTTGCGTCCACGCTTACCAACCGGCTTGATGTCATCAACGGAAGCCACGAAGCCGAGCTTTTCGTAAATCGGGAAGTCTATTTCTTGGATTACAGCTTGAACGTGTCCGGCCTCGTTCTCTGCTGCGATAAAAACGCTCATGCGATCCATTTGCTGCTCCAAAGAAAAAAGGGGCCGAAGCCCCTTATGGTTACGGATTACCGAAGAACTGTCCGCCCATATGTGGGTTGAAGCACACATAAGCTGGCAGCAAGTCGAAACGCATTTTCTGAATGTTGGCATCACCATCAGCGTATTTGTGTACGCGGATAGAGAAGCCTTCATAGGTGGCGACAGCAGAATCGATGCTGTTCAGTTTCGGCAGCGGGATGGTGCCCAGGCCGCAGAAGAACTTGTTGTAGAACAGGTTCGGCTTCATGGTCTGGCTAGCAGTACCGACAACAGTAACCGCATCACCTGCTGCTACCTGACGGCTTACCGCGTTGTATTGCGGGTTAGTGGTGTCGTAAATCGGAACACCAGACAGAGTTACCGTCACTACGCCGCCTGCAGTGGAGTTTGCGTCAGTCAGAACTGTTGCAGTAAAGCTGATCGGGGTTGAACCGTTATAGAGCGCCTGCTTGCTCTGCTGTTGCAGCCAGTAGGTGTTGGTGAACTTGATCTGATCGCCAGCCTTCAGGAAGCCGGTGACGCTAGCAGTGGCACCAGTCAGCGCAACAGTGAACTGATAAGTGTCTTTCACGGCGTTGTAGGTTACTGTCGGCGCAGTCTGAACGGTTAACGTGCCGCCAAATGCACCTTGAGTGCGAGATGCCAGGCCGTTAGACATCAGCGCACGGATACCGCCGAAGTTAGACGCAATCTGCGCCTGTTCCCATGCGGTACGAACCAGCTGATCAGATGCATGCAGACCAGACTGAGCATCAGCCAAGCGCTGCGCAGACCATGGGTCCATCACCGCGTAGTTCTCGCCCTCTTCAACTCCCAAATCCTTCAGGAAAGATGCGGTTTGCGCCACATCAGACCATTTGTTGATCGGGGTGTTCGGGCTGCCCAATGACAGTGCGCCATTGTTCATCATGAACTTGGCGAGTTCGGTTTCCAGGTCGGTGACGATACGCTGTCGAACTGGAGCCAGGATTTCGTCCAGTTGGTTCAGCTTGATAGCTTCTTCCAATTGGCCGTATTCCACTGCGACCGTAATGTAGTTACCTACGCGGCCAGTGGCTTTGCCGGAGATCAGGTTGTTCTTCGCCTGCCCAGAAATGTCACCAGTAGCAGTGCGCAGAGATGCGAACTGATGCGGACGCTTGAAGCTAACACTATCACCAGTGCTTGAGTTAATTTCACCGGCCAGCAATTGGCGGTCTACGGTTTTACAAAGAACCAGGTCGGACATAAAGCCTGGCAAGAACTTCTTCAGGACAATTTGACTGACGTTACTGTTGAGATCATTAGTAGCCATTTAAAGCTTCCTTATTCAATTTTTGCGCCGGGGCAGAGTTTGTTGAAATCATCTTGTTTCGCATCAGCACCGCCACCGCGAACCTCCGGCTCTGGTTTGGTTGCTTTCTTGGGTTTAGGTGCAAGGCTTACTTGCTTGCTAATTTGGCCCAAGAGGAATGCTGCGCGAATTGGGTCTGTCTCAGCGGCTACACGCTGGCGTAGTTGTTGGCTCTTACCTAGCCCGTAGGCAATCAATTCCGAGCCTTCGTCAGCACAGTGGATCAGGATTTCCTTGTGCAGGTCCGGCACCTCTGCGCGAACGATTTCCTCCATCTCCTGGTAGTCTTTCACCGGAAGCTTGGCGGCTCGTTGCTTATGGGCATCGACACGCTGCTGAAAACGCTGCTGGTACTCCTGCTGCTGACGCTGTTGTTGCTGCTTGGCTTGCTCGGCACGGCTTTTCTTCTCATGCCAGTCAGTCACTGCCCGTTCGAATGCCTCCTCGTCGTACTCACACGACTCAAGCGTTGGCTTAGGCGGCACCGCCTCTACTTGTGGTTGCTGCACTTCCGCTGGCTTGGATTGAACCTGCTCAAGCTGGCGACGCAACTCCCGGTTTTCTTTTTGTGTTTCTTTGAAGCCCTTGCGCAGTTCCCTTACCCATTGCGGGGCAGGTTGCCCATCAATATGCTCATCATCCTCAGTGCTAAGGCTGATTTCTTCATCACCGATCTGCAGTGAGTAATCCTCTGTCTGCTCTTCGGGCTGTTCACCTTCGGTTTCCGCCTTCTGCTCTGGCTTGTCCTGGCTCTTTCCCTCAGGCTTTGGCTGTGCTTCAGCGATTACTTCTTCGGCTGATTCCTGTTTTTCAGACAGGTCAATAACCTGACCGTCGATGATCAGTTCGCTTTCCATTGATTACTCCTGGTTGATTAGCTCGGCATTGAGTCTGCCGGTGACTGAGATGATTTGAGTATGTCTACGATATCCAAACGCTGTGAATGCCCTTGCGCCTGACCCTTGAGAACTAACTCAGCATCAGCTCTTGCGTTATCGCCTTGCTGTTGCTGGAATTGGCCAAGCATTTTTAGGGCTTCTCGGATATCTGATTTTTGCTGGCTGTCTGCGGATGCGAGGATTTTGACAACGTTTGCTGCCGCGACTTGAGCGTCAGTTTGCGCCTGGAATGCCTTAACCTGAATGGCAACCTCTTCGTTCTGCGCCTTCTTCAGCTCTGCCTGGCCTGCAAATAGCTGACCCTGAGCTGCGATCATTTCAGGTTTCGGCTGTTGCTGCTGCGCCTGCTGAGCTTGAGCAACCATCTGCTCCTCCTCTTGATTGCGAGGTTTAACAGCGCCGGATGTCAGCAGTTGCTTGCGGTTGTACTCTTTGAAGTCATCCAACCCTTCTCCGTCCAGGTTATCCAAGATAATTCCCTGAATCACTGGCCGCATCGGGTCTTGTGGCAACATAGCGTTCAATATGCCAGTTAGCACACTCACGGTTGCATCGCGCCTGGCGGTGTAACTTGGTCCAACGTCAACAGTTACGTCATAGCGACCGGTGGACAGGTCGTTTAATGCAACCACCTTCCCGGTTTGCCTATCGGTAACTTGCGCGTTCATCAGCGCAATATCATCAGTACCATCCTGGTTAACGATTCGCACTTCGCGATCTGAACCGTAAACCTCGCGAGCCATCGACAACCAGACCTCACCTGCCCGCTTTAGGCTCTTAGCCATATTATCCAGGTAGATAAACGACGCCATGTCCGAGCGGTTCATTAGGCTATTGACCGTGTCATTGGCAATGTTGCTAGGCATCTGCTGCATTGCCTGGCTGCCGCCGGTTACCTCTTGAATATCAGCGCTGGTTTGCTGCAATAGAGCTGCAAGCGCCTGATTCATCACTGCTGGCTGCGTGTAACCTGCCGGAGTTGCACCTGAGATGATTTCACCAGCTTTATTCTTAACCTCTCGTAATGGCAAGAATGCTGGTCGCTTCTTGTTTCTGGCCTCCCAGTGCTTTTCGAGCCCACGAATCTGCTCCATCCCGACGATAGGGATTGAACCAGGGTCTTGAGCGGCAGTATCAGCCAACATCGAAACCTGAAGGTTATAAAGCCGCTGTGGGTCCATCGCTTTTGCAATGTGGCCCTCAACGCGCTCTATGTCATCGATAAACCAGCGCTTGCCATACACCGGGATAAGCGGGATGTGCTCACCAGGGATGCGGCGAGGCTTCTCTAAGAAGTTCTCACCGTCCACCACTGATACGTACACGCGACGGCGCTTAACAGAACGCCGAGCAACCTCAACGAATCCAGCCTCCGCCAGTTCATCTTCGATATCCTCAATCTGGTCGCTGTCATACGTGGCAATCTCGCCGGTGATCGGCTGCTGATAGCTGACAACATCCACTGACTCCTTGCGGATCTCGTAATACTTGGCGATGTAGATAACTTCCGGTGCGAACCAGTCATATTCCCACGCCGTCATTGTGGTGGTATCGAGTGATGTCGGAGGTGTTTTGCCATATTCCGCTTCGTACTTTTCAGGCGATAGCGAATACATGCAGAAGGCCCATAGCGCATCTGATTTGTCATACTTCTTGGCATCAGGGTCAAACCAGACTGACCGTGACGGGTCATAAATTGGCTCAAAGCCAGTACGCTGGCGCTCGTCCATCGGGTCGTATTCGTTAACCAGCATTGAGGTTAAACGGAAGCACCCAAACCCACCGGTGGCCGCGTCGTCAAATGCGTTATCACAAGCCTCTCCGCCATCAGTTTCTTCGTAATCAGCACGGAACAGGCCATTCAGCTTATTCGCTAACTCTTCGCTTGCTGCCTTGTCGCCAGGGCGAAACTTAACGGTGATGCGGTTATTGCGATATTCAGCAATGATGCGGTTTAGTTCGGTAGCAACCTTGTTGATTTCAAACTTCGGATACTTTTCGAACTGGTCATCAAGTTTGGTTCCTGCTGCCGTCGCCCCTTCCCACTGTCCGCCAGGAACCCTGGCAAACCGAGTAGCTTCGATGCACTTTTCACGCACATCCTGCTGCGGCGAATAGGCGCGGTCGAACCTGAGCATGATGCGCTCATGTTTTTTCTCTAATGTTTCTGCCATGTTTACCAACCGGAGGATGAGGGGACGTGGATTTCCGTTTCTTCTGGAGCCAATGCCGGGCAGTGCATACACATCATCAAAGCGTCTGCCAGGTTAGGTGATGGGATTCCGAGCTTCTGCTTCATCTCGACCTTGGTCATAAGCTCAAGCTTCCCATTGCCATTAAACTTGCGCTGAATCTGCGTGAGTTCTGCGAATAGCTTCTCAAGCATCTGATCGCCGATCGCCTCTTTGTCGAAGCTCAGCATTTCATCTGGGTCAGCGTATTCGCCATGCTCAACTGCGCGATATGTCAGATAAAGCCTGTCAGCAAGTGTGTAATAGAACTGCGCTCGCTTATTGCGGAATACGTCGCCTATAGTGCGGATGTTGTCACCTTGCACTACTTCATCAGACCATGCGCCAGACTGATACGGGGCATCTTCATCAAATGGCGATTCACTACCCTTGAACATCGTTGCGGTTATTTTCTTTCCGCTAAATGAGTCGGCAGTTTGCCTGCGAAGCCCGGCGCCTATACCGTCGCCATCCCATAGATAGTGATCTGCTCCATCTGCTATTGCCTGTGATGTGGCCCAGTCTGCGCCTTCGTTGATGTCCATCAGCAGGCCTTCTGCGATGCGCTTCACTACCGAGCCATGGCGAGAAGCATAACCTTTTGCATCTGGGCCCGTATCTGACGGGTCGTGTGCAGCAACTACAGCTCCCCTGGCTTTCCACCCCAGCTTTTTGTGGGCGTCCGTTGCAGCTTCCAGCCATTCACGCTTAATAATTGCCATATCACTTGCGCTTACTGGCTCACCTAGCCAGATGTGACGATACAACGTTGGATTGCGTCGCTTGCACTCCTCCATCTCCAAGCGGAGAACCTCGGGGAAGTGCGGGTTATCGGTGTAGTTAACTGTCAGCAGACAAATGTCATCGGGATGGTCAACGACAAAGCGCTGGTAGGTGTCATCTAGGATGTTCTTTGGGTTGAAGCTTACCCATATCTCAGAGTTAGGCTTGCGGATGGTCGGGATCAGGATGTCCCATGACTCTTTTGTTACCGCCTCAGCCTCTTCCACCCAGCAGATGTCGACCCCCTCAAGGGATTTAATCTTCGTCGGGTTGTTCTTGATGCCGTAGAACATGAACTCGGCGCCAGTACCGAGATGGCGGATCATCGAGCGCTGAATCTCAAAATCAGCCGCATAGCCCTCACGCTCTATTGTGTCCTCAAGCAAGCGGATCACAGAGTCGCTGATGCTGTTCTGCAGTTCACGAGCGCATAGGATACGAATGGCCTGGCGCCTGGATGCTTCAATAAGCAAGCGAGCTATTGCCCACGACTTCCCGCTACCTCGACCGCCCTTAGCGACCTTGTAACGATGCGCATCAATGAACGGTTGAAAGATAGGGTTAATCGTTGTCATTTTCCGAATAGCGTACTCATTGGGGAGGTTTCAACCTGGATGGCGCCACCATCTTTACCAACAATCTCATTGGTAACCTTGTCGCCATACTTACGAGGGTTCATTCTTGCCAGCGCCCACTTGCGGGTGTCGATGCGAAGGCGAGCCTTTCCAACAGCGGCAGCATCTTCTGCCACTTCGTCAGCAATACCGAACATATCTTCGAAAATTGCGTCAGCTCTTGCCTCTGTCGCCTTTGCGTACTTGTCGCGAAATTCTTCATGCGCAGATAGCCAACGGAACACTGTTGACTTGTCCGGCATCCTAGGGCGCTTGCAAACTTTCAATAAGCTTTCGCCAGATGCAAGCAGTGCACAAATGTCATCCGCCACCTCTGGTAAGTAATCAGAAGGGCGGCCAACTTTACTGTTAGTCGCCATATCACACCTTATGGTTTGGTGAATGCCTGCGCATACTCAACCATGCGGCCAGGCGTTAACTGAATGACGCTCATATCACCAAGTGGGAAGAATCCAGCGGTGATCTTGGCGTTATATTTGACGGTAAAGTCAGCGCGATCTGAACTAACGACGATGTCGTAATCAGTGGCCGCTGTACCACCTGCTGCTACAACTTGGAAATACTCTGTCTTGGTTGGCGTTGCATGCACTCCTACCAATCCGCCACTTGGGAATCGTGAGGCTGCGATGTGCGCCTTAACCACTGGCACCAGGCTTGCCACTGAACCAGCTGTTGCTGTTTGAATTGATGTGATAGCCATTGTCGCCCCTTATGATGTGGTCTGGAAAATGGTTAATGCCTCTTCGGTCAGCTTGATAGCCTTATCCACGCGTGAAACTGGCTGACCTTCAACCTGCGCTTTTGCATAGGCATCTTTAAACAGCTCATACTTGAACTGGTCGCCGCCGATGAAGGTGATAGCCTTCTCCCCAGCTGCGGTGTCGCTCATGACCAAACGGAAGATCTCCAGGTTCATGGCTTGTAATTCTGTCATTTGAATAATTCCCATTATGGGGAGTCTCCTGAAGTACGACCTATCCCTGTCAGTTGGCTCGATTAGTGAATAGTTCTCTTGTTACCAGCCTAATGGATTTAGCGTTTGAACTTGCTGGTTTTGCTGGCTGTTATTTTCAGCCTGCTTTTGGAGGGCTTCTCGAAGTTCGTCCTGTTGTTGTTTGTAATGCTCTTCATAGTTTTTACAGGGGAAAGAAGACATTATTTTTCCTTACTTGGATAGACACACGTTGTGGATGTAGTCCTGCAGACCGGCTATTTGGATTCGGGCGGTTTCGATTCGCTCTCTGAGGGTGAAATAATCCCGTTCAGCGGAGTCAGTAAGTCGGGCGCTGGTTCCATCAACCACGCCGCCGGTGGTGGTAGCTGAGGCCGACTTACAACTGGCGTTGAGTTGCAGCCGCTTAGCACCATTGGCAACATCACGCTGCAGATCAGCAATCTTACTTTTGGCATCTGCTAATTCCCTTGTGCGATGAGTGTCGATAGCGCTGGCACGGATTTGTAGGTCGGATTGAATGCGGAGACTTTGGGATAGCTCTTTGTTGTCCTTCTGCGTAGCCTTCAAATCGTCAGATAGCGATGACGCATACCACCCCAAGCAGATAGCAACAATCAGCACTCCAACCAGGCCGTAGCGAGTGAATAGCGTCATGCTGGCAACTCAACGTGTGGAGCATCAAGGAACCTGGCTGACTTGTCGCGTGGGTTATCTGTCCAGGTGACGCCGAATCGCAGCTTTACGCCAAGCTCTTCGCCAGCCTTGTGCATTGCATCAAGAACAGGTAGCCAGCAACGATAGTCATTCCAGTCGCCGCCAACAGGGAACAAATCGACAGCATGGCCGGTTAGGTGGCGGCTGTTCATCGTCTTGCTTTTCCCGGCGGCTACCAGCTCTTTCTGCCGTTCTGCGGTTCGCAGCCCTTCGATTACAGAGAAATCGACAGTTGAAAGCTCAAGAGCACGGCGTACCACTTTGACCAGGTCAGGATCTACCCCGGCAAGGTTGTTCTCACTGCGCTTGCTGAATCTGAACATGGTTACCTCACAATGCGGCACATCTTCGTTGCAAGAACTTGGCCGCCGATAGCTTCAACGCGATCGACCGACTTGCTGCACAGAACGCGCAAGGCACCGATTTGAGCGCCCCACTCGTCACGCTTCCAACGCTCGACAAGGGCAAGCACTTCGTCATCAGTCTTTGCATTGATGAGACCGTACTGAACCACTGCGGTTGGGTATGCGTAAGCAGCGTCATCCGCTCGCTGATTGATTTGTGCGATCAGCCACCCAGCAATGAGGATTGCCATTAAATACGGAGCGCTGGAGCTGCAAGCGCCGATAATCTTTTGCTTAATCACTGCTATTCTCCATTGCCTGTTTTCTTGCTCAGGAAGCGCAAGGCATATTCACGTAGCTTTTCTACGCCGATAAATCCGATGGCCCCACCAACAAAGACGTCAGAACCTTCCGGCAGGTTTAGCATTGCCGCGCCCTTATAAACGCAGAACGCCAAGAGCCCACAAAGGACGCACTCAATCCACTTGTTCTTGCGATGTACGCCATCGTGAATTAATCGCGCATAACAAATTGCTGCGGCAATCAGTGAGCCGCAAATGGCAGGCCAGATAGCCTTTAGCCCAGCAATAAAGGCAGGCCAGAGGTCAGGGTTATCTTTCATCTTCATGATCCTCACCTCCCATGAGCGGGGTGTGATTGATGTGTGATAGGGAGATAGCCGCCACGCCGTAGTCACTCGGAGACAGTAAGGGTGTTTGCAGTGGTTGACTGTTTTGGCGTGGAGGCTAAATGACAAAAGCCCCAGCGGTTAGGCCAGGGCTTGATAGATGCGGCGTTTCTTGGCTGGATTCGAAGTGACGCTCCCCACTTCCTCATAACGGCTTGCCAGCATGCCTTCAGATACAAAAAAGGCCCGCGTTAGCGAGGCCCTTTTTAAATCCACCGTAACACTCAGACGGATTTCTACTGTTAGAGAATGATATTCTAGCTTTCTGCATTTTGCAAGCAGCAATCGTTACCGGATATCAACTTTACGTAAAATTGCCGGTAACTTTCCCAAGTTGGCGATTGGCTTCCTCCTCCGATGCGAGCAACTCTGTGATCAGCTTCTCGTAAAATGGCTTTACCGCCTTATCCCAAACTGTAGAGGTCAGCCCTGGAGCGTAGGCAGAAATAGCCCTGAATGCGTCAGCCGCTGGCACTCTCTCATATCCACGCCCCAGGCACTGCTTGCATGTGCGTTTCACTGGAACGCCCTGCAACTCACTCTCTTCCCTGTGAACGGCTTCACCTCTCCCCTTGCACTTGCAACAAGCCACGGACACCGACCCCTTTCCGTTGCACTCTTTGCAGATCACCTTCTCTTCTTCTATTTTCGCGTCGGTTTCTGCATCCCCCACCTTTCCATGGCCTTTGAGATACACCGTGGCATAGCGCTTGCCTGTTGACCTTTTTTCACTCAGGAACCCTGATCCCTTGCAGCATTCACACTGCTCTGTTCCGGCCGCCGATCGGCAATAGTCCTTGAAAGCAAACTTTGCGAGCGTTTGCACAACCTTCACCTTAGTATTGCTACTGAGCTTGCGTAAGGCTGCAACCTTGTCGCAATGCTTCATTCCGTACTGAGTTAATAGCTGTACTGCGCGCCTTTTCTCGTTGTCACTGATTTCCATTTTGCCGAGGAATGCTGAATAACCGAGAGGGGCGCGACTCTGACACATCCCCATTGCTGCCATTACATCCGTGCCGGTCAAAGTATCGGATGATGTGGCGCGTGGGGAGTCGTTTATCTGGGTCGATTTGGCGAAGTGATATTTAACAACGCTGTCTAAGTTCATATCCTCACCTCAGTGTTAACCGGCCTTTTCCACCGTCTGTTTTTTACGATGCTCTCCACCAGGGAGGCAGACACGTCGAACTTTCTGGCTACAGATGCCCTGGAAATCCCTTCGGTGTTTACCAGCTCAAGAATTAGCGGCACGTCATCGGGTTCGATTACCGTCCAGTCGTGTCGCTTCTTCTCTCCGCGTGAGTCAGCCTCTGTTGTCCACATTGGCCGGAATATCCGGTGGGCCTTGTCTACGGATATGGCCCCGTTCTTGCGCTGGCGTAATCCGTAGTGCCTGCCTTCGTGACTGGCCCTCATGGCGCGAGCGTGTGCTTTTGCTTCGTTGATATCGGCGAACATCAGGCCACCCCCGACTTACAATCTCGATAGACGTCCCACATTCGGCGAACTATTTCGCTCACGTAGCAACCTTCAATGTCCTTGTCTAAGCGGTATTGAAAGCCAAGATGAGAGAATTTAAGGCGAACCATTGCTTCAAATGATTGGCTCATGCAGCCTCCAGTTGTTTCTTGAGTGCTCGTGTTTTCGCTCGGTAATGCGCCGCCAAGTCCTGCAATTCCTCCCTCGTCCACTTCTTGGGCTCGTGAAATCCTATAAGACGATCGAAAGCTTCCTGGCCGATTTTTGCTATCAGCCGCGGCTTGTACTCGCCGATATTCCCGGACAGGTGAGAGTTGCAATGTTCACACTGCAAGTGACAGTTGGTTTCGTCGTACCGTGTTTCTTTGCTGGCCCCCACCGTCCTGTAGTGACCGGCATTCATCTTTGCCCCGGTGTTTCTCCCGCAGCTAATGCATGAATGACCACTGTCACGAACTCGAATGAACTCATTAAAGGCGATTTGGGCTTTTGAGTGGAAGTAACTAAGAGGCTTTACTGCTAACTTGCGGATTTTGAGGCTGCGCCTTTCGGCTTGGGTTTGTTCTTTTCGTTGCGTTTCTGCCTTCTGTATGTCCCTCTGACGCTGTTTATCTCTCTCCTGAATACCGAACACTGCTCCGTGTTCTGGACTGCACCACCACTCGTTGAAGCTGCGAGGATGGAACCATTCACGGCATATTTTACAGCGCCTTCGTGGTTGCTTTGCCATGGCCTTCCTCATTACGGATTTTTTCGATAGCGTTACGCAGTTGCGTTACTTCTTCCTGCGTCCAACTGCCAGATAGTTCTTTGGCTACCTGGCCCAGTCTTTGCACTTCATCTCGACTCATGACCATCAGTTGCTTGCCGCTAGCTAGCCAGATATCGACCTGGGTTATCTCTTCGCCATAGACTTTTTTCGCAAGACCAATCGATAACGTCATCAAAACTTCAAATAGCCACTTACGCATCCTCTTCCTCCTGGTTGCCCATGGTTTCGTCTGCTCGCCGGTCTATCTCTGCATTACACTTGCCACAGATGTAAGTCTCATCGGGTGGTAGCTCTTTGGGACAGTTGCAGCATTTCATCTTGTCCTCCGTACGCGGTTAAACCGGCTCTGTAGTAGCGGCCAAACGGCATCGTATGTTGGAATGTCTGCGGGTGATTGCTTAGGCTTGCGGGGTGTCTTGCTGGTCGTCTTGAATATCAATCTCTCTTCTAGTCTGTCCCATGCTGATTTTCTTCGTCTGCTCATGCGGCCCTCACTTTGTCGCCGAACCGCTTAGAAAGCTCATCGGCCAGTTTGGTTTCTTCAGTCCACTCGACACCTCGCTCAGCTCCGAATGCATAGGCGCATTCGATAACGTCACACATCTCGCGGATGGTCATTTTGCTTGTTGATTTCCCCAGCACGACAAAGCCGCCGTTGATGCCTGGCACAGTCTTTTGTCCCTGTAAAGCAGCGGTGATAACGTGCTTCCATTCTTCCGGCGTCAGCCAGTTGGCATACCACTCGACCTGTTTTGAGATGTCAGTCAGCATCGCCCACATCTTGTCGTTCTGGGCGATGGTGCGTGTCATTTCAGTGATGGTGATAACGAGAGGTCGGTGTAGGTCGGTTGGTAGGTCGCGGATTATCTGGAGTACGTTTTGCTTTTGGGTGTCAGTGCGGAGGAAGAATTTAGGCTTTTTCGCCATCCTGTTTCTCCGTGGTGGGCGCCGTTGGCGAGGCGGCCAGCATCGCTTTGAAGATTCCTGTAACACATTCAGCGCTTTCTCGGCAGCTATACGGCCAGCCTTTTTTATCTAGCACCGCGTCACCTAGCGCATCCCAAGCTTCAGACTCAAAGCCATCTATGACCATGCTCTCAGTCGGTTCAACGGGCACCAGCTTCCAACCATCCGGAATTACCGGAGAGTTCAAAACAGGTGCGGCGTAGACCAGTAGTTCGCCGGTATCAATCGGCCACTCGCCGTCTTTGACATAATCCGTCGTGCCATCCACTTGACCTTCGTAGATGTGAAATGAACCAACCGGCTCGGCTGTCTTTGCTGCTAGAGCTATCCTTACCAGTTCCATCTGCTCGTCGCGCGTGAATCCGTTATCCAGCGGCTTGTCGATGAAAGCCTGCAACCGCTCTACTGTGAAATCGCCTAGTTCTTTCATGATGCAAATTCCCGCTTTAATTTTTCAAGCTTATGCAGCGTAACAAATCCATCACAACCGCAGTTCGGACAGGCTGTTGAGTATTCACCGCCTGAGTAATCGGCCTCTTTCTTCCGGTCACTCAGAAGATGCTGACAGTGACAATCGGGGCATCCGACTAGTTTATCTCTCATGGCTTCTCTGGCTCCTGTCTGAATAGCTCGATAAGAGCTGTCATGTTCTGTTCTGAGTGATAGCGGCCTTTGCAGTTGACGAACTTTCTGGCTGCTTCGATAACCTCTAGTCGCCAGTCCTGCACCTTTTTTAACTGGCGCATTCTCGCCACAACATCACATCCCTCGGCGTTATTTTCACGGTTCCAAATGTCAATGCTGGCACGGTCCTTTGCATCCTGAACAAGCTCATCCATTGTTTTTTCTCTCATACCCTTTCCCCTTTGATTCTGATGCCGATAGCCTCAATGGCTGAAATCACGTCATCGCGGCCTTCTTCATAATATTTATTCGTTACATGTGTCACTTCATGCGGAAGCTCAACAACGAGGCTCTCCGCTCGACCTTTCCAGCCTTCCCACATCGCGGCGGCCATAATGAACCAGGCATTGCCGCAACCGTCCTTCTTGTTATCGAAGAACCAATCAACAAACTCCATCGTCATGCCGTTTTGCTGTGCGAAATTTTCTCGACTCTCTGTTTGCTTATCCATCAATCTTAACCCCTTCAATTTTACCGGCGCGGATGGCGTCGTAGATGGCGGTGTAAAGGGAATCGCTACCCTTCCAGTCACCTGAAAATCTAGCGTCATTAAATGCCTTAAGAAATGCGTTAGAAATCCGTTCCCGCCTTTCCGCTTCGATTTGCTCAGGGGTGCGGATGGGGCGGAATTTTTGTGGCTTATCGGCCACGCAATAGACCCTCTCAACGCTATATCTCTCATCCTGAAGGACTGCATATTTATCACCAATGAATTTAACCCGAACCTCACTCCATGATTCGCAGTCGTAAAACTCACAAACCGTCCCCACTGGAGGCAGCCCTTCACCGTTCCAGTGCTGTATATCTTGCTTATCCATGGTTAAAATCCGCCTTTTTTCTTGGTAGGTTGAGCCTCACGCGCTTCCGCATTGCGCTTCGCTGTTGCCTGGTCGCAATCGTAGATAGCCCCGTTTCGTTGCTCGGTGTACGCCACGCCAGCCGGGCCATGACGATTGAGCCTAAGTAGCAGCTCGGTTAAGCGCTGATCGGCATGTTCGTCGTAAGCCCCTTCCCGATAGATGCCAAGCCAGTAATCACAGTCCTGTTCAATCTGACCTGTGTCACGGCTGTCGCTTGGTAGTGGCCGCTTGTCTGAGCGCTGTTCCAATTGCCGGTTGAGCTGGGTCAGCAGCACAACAACGCAGTCGAGTTCCTTCGCAAGGTTCTTCAGTCCCTTGGTGATCTCCCCGTATGCCAAGTCGTTACGGTCAGCTTTCTCGGCCTTCATCAGCGTCAGATAGTCGACCAGCACCATGCCAACCACGCCGCGCTCACGCTTGATACGGCGGCACTCTGCAACGATTTGCGATAACGAGATCCCCGGCGTGTCATCGATGTAAAGATTGCCGTTCTGGATCAGCTCTCCAGCCTTGGCTGAGGCCAAGCCAAACTTCATCTGGTCGAACCCGCTGGCGTAGAAGTGACTGCTGGCCACACCGGATAGCTGGGTGATCATCCGTTCAACGAGCTGGATATCTGGCATTTCAAGACTGAACGCCAACGCCGGGAGGTTTTCATTCAGTGCACAGTTGATCGCCATGTTCAGATAGAGCGTGGTCTTACCCATCTTAGGCCGTGCACCAACGACGAACAGTGAGCCTTTCACAATGCGCTTTGGCTCCAGCATGGCATCAAGCGAAGGTATCCCGCTGGTCAGCCCGATGGCGCTCTGGTCGCCGGTAAAGCGCTTCTCAACCAACTCTGCCCAGTCATCAAAAACATCACTGAAGGTACGCAACCCACGCCGGTTGCCAACTTTCGAATAGTCGGTGATCTGCGTGAAGAGGTTTTGCACTGATTCGAATTTGTCTTTTGCTGATAGGCCATCGTTGGCGTACATCAGGGAAACCATCTGGTTCAGTTTCTCGATGCCGTAGCGCTTCATGGCCCGGTCACGGACGATCTGCGAATACTCCACGATGTTTGCCATGCTCGGCGTGTTTTTCGATAGCTCAGCTAGGTAGGCGAAGCCGCCCACAGTTTCCGAAACCCCTTTGCGCTCCAGACTGTCGAACACGGTCAGCAGATCCAGCGGCTTCTGTTGCTGGTTCAATGTTCGCAATTCTTCGTAGATAACCCGGTTGGCGCGAGTGAAAAAGGCATCAGGCTTCAGCGAGGCAAGCACTTTCTGGCATCGGTCGCTTTCGCCGCCATCCAGCATCAGGCCTCCGATCACGCTTTGCTCTGCTTCCAGGCTGTGCGGAGGTGTTAAGTAATCAGACGTCATCACTGTTGCCCTCCCGAACCTTGAGATAAACCTCGTCGCTCAGCAAGTATTCGAGGTTCTTGCAGCGCCACGTCTTGCCGGTCTTGGAATCAGGCCGAGTACCTAGCATCCACCGGCAGTTGAGCGAGATGTATGTCAGGTAGGCTTCCCATGCCGCCATGCTGAAAGGCGCGTTATCCAGTTGGCGGGTGATCTTCCCTGCTTTTACCCAGAAGGTTTTAATCAGGTTCTTCCGCTTGTCACTCAGCGCCCGGATGCTAGGGCATTCAGGCAGTATCCGGTGGTAGGCGTCGATCACGTCTTGGCATGTGTGGGATGGTTTTTTCTGTTCTGAATTTTCTACTGCTGAGACACTCTCTTTATCTTTAGATAAAGAGTTATTAGTTATATTGTTGTTTATGGACAACTGTTGGACATTCGTTGGACAAACACCGCTGAGAGGCTCGTTATTACTGATGTTTGCGTTGGACAACTGTTGGACATTCGTTGGACAATTTTGAGCCTGAAAATCGTCATATTTTAGGATGGTAATCAGGCTGAATTTGCGACCCATGGCCTCGACTTTCAGCATGCCTTTTGACTCGAAACTGCGAAGCAAACTCTTCACTTTGTTGTCAGGGATAAACGTTTCAGATACCAGCGTTGGCCGCCCGGTGATCATCTGCCCTCTCCCCACCATCATCTCGCCAATGTCAGTCTTAACCACTGCCGGGGAATAATTGGCTTTCAGTATCAGGTGAAGCCAAAGGTGTACTGCCTGTGAGTCCTTATACAGTCTGCTATCCATGAATTGACGGTGTATCAAGGCAAACCCCTTACCGGTCGCCTCCGGTGTCTCTACAGGGCGTTCCTGCGGCCTGTAATCGGATAACTTTCTAACGACGTTCATCTTTCTTCACCCCTGCTTTCGCCAGTCTGAAAACGCCAACAAACCGCTCAGCGAACGGCTTGTTATTGGCAGCCAAATAAACCAGCTCGTCGGGGCAATCTGGGTGACGCCGCTCCTCTTCCTGCTTGAAATTTCTGCGTTTTCGTGCCATTATTTACCTCGCAAGTTTCTCTAAAATTCCATCGTGATTTGCTCTGAACCTCGGACTGCCATCCGGGGTTTTTCTTTTGGCGTCAGCAACACCGCCACTTGCTTAGCCAGCCTCGCAAGGTCATCGTCAACGACGCCCCACTCCAGCACCGCTAGCAGCATTGCCATTCTTGGTACGAGTGAATCCTTCCACCTGGTTACCTGTGACGGAGCTACCCCCACCGCATCAGCGATAGAGCTAACCCCTTTCACAGCAATCTTGTTCAATAGCGCACTCTCAATCTTCAGAGCGGCTTTGCGTGTCTTTGCACATTCCATAAGTGATAATTTCCCTGTTGGTTAAGTACGTGATCAGCCCTGTGGGGTGACCACTGTTGTTGGTAAGGGACGAAACATCCCTCGGGCAAATTGTGTAAAGAGCAGTGGTGCTATGCGGCGTGTTCTGGGTGAGGGAAAAGCTTTGGCAAATCCGGGCGGATTTCGTAGGCTTTTACTTTCCCATCAGTTGCATCCACGATGGCTGATACGTTTTCAGGAGAAACTCGCTTCTTGTTATGCAGCCAGCACCAGACGTTTGGCTGACTTACTCCAACTGCGTTTGCCAGTTTCTTTTGGCTACCAACCACCAGGATGGCCTTTTGTATAACTTTATTGACCATAATTAATTCCCTTCGGTTTAATCTAAAGGAATAATACCCGTGGGTTTAATAAATAGCAATACCCCAGGATATTTGACTGTCGATACCTCTGGTTATATGTTCGGCGGTATGAATACTTCAACTCTTGCCGAAAGGCTAAAAATAGCGATGGAAGCTGGTGATATCTCTCAGACATCACTTGCAGAGAAGGCTGGGATTGCTCAACCGACTATCTGGAAGATCGTTACTGGTAAGACGCAGAGTTCAGCCAAAATCGTTGAGATTTCTACGGTGTTAGGCGTTCGCCCAGAGTGGCTAGCCAAAGGCATTGGCCCAATGCGTGACGGTGACAGTGATAACGGCAATGCAATCACCATTTATGACAAAGAAGCCATCCCTGGCTTGTTCATTGTGAACTTATGGGATGATAACGGCGAAACGAAGGATGTTGTTGCTGTACCAGACACTATAAAGTCACCTAATTGTCGAGCATACAAGCTTAGGTATGACAGTGGTTACCCTGAAGCTCCAGATGGTGCGATCATTGTAGTAGATACCCTAGAAACGCCTGGGCACAACGATTTCGTATATGCCAAGGTGAAGGATCAGGCGTCCGTCTACAAGTTTACAACTGGCGGAGAAAACGGCTTCCTGATTTCAAGTGAACCTCGCGTCCCCCTAATACCCGTAGGAGATGACGCAAAGATTATCGGCGTCGTCGTGTATCTATCACGCTCATTCAAGCGATAAAATCCATAAATCCTACACCTCATTAGAGGTGTGGGCCCGCTCTCTTCATATCTGCCGACCCCGGCGCGAACAAAAGCTGTACGCATAAAAAACCTCTCACCATCTTGATACTTATGGTTAATTTCAAATTAACTGTTTTTATATACAGTATAATACTGACTTCCATCAGACCAAAGATCAAGACTCACACCAGAATATTTTTAGCAAACCGCTAAACGCCACATTAAAAAAACTTTTTTCTCATTGTTATCATTGAATTATACCCAAGAGTATTAATTTTATATCTCTGGGTATTGCCATGCATTATAACCTTGGGTATAGTCATTCCATCAACACGAAACACCGACACGAAGCCAGCAGTTAGCCAGTGTCACGCTCTTTAAAAATTAAGCATGGGGATGATTCGTCCCCACCAGAGAGAAGTTGGCTTTGGGGTGTGGTGAGCGAAAGCCCTGCCAGAGAGTAGACGGAGAATGATGCCCGCTTATGGCGTAGGTAATCGACCAGTAGGGTATGGCAGAGAGGCATAGACGTAAGGCATATGCTCACACGGAATCGCATTGCGAATGCCGTGCAAGACAGAACCGAGAAGCTCATAAGTCCTACCACCACACCACCAAAGCCAATTAACGGAGTCGATTATGAAAGCGAGAGAAGCAAAGAAACTTCGCAGGGCAAAAGCACACCGCGCAGAGTTAACCAAGGATATTCGGCTGACCAAGAGCGTAGCAGCGGCCCTGCTCGGTTCGCAGCGAGTAGCCAAGGCGCTAACCCTGATAGATGGCCCAGCGTCACCACGGCAGCCACAGGAGGATTGTGGGGCTATGTGCTTACCTCAAGTAGCGATGTTCAACGCAGGGCATCGTAAGACCGGAACGGTAACAGCACGATGAAAGAGATAAACGACTTTGTAGGCTGGGGTGTTGATGGTCAAGGAAAGAAGGTTCTGTTTTGCAGCAACTGCAGAGCAACTTTTTACGAGACACGCAGCGGTTCAAAAATAATTCAGGCTCAGCGGGTGTTTGGCAAGAAGCACAAATGCCCGGTGGCATGACGCAGTTCACATCATTAAGTGAGGGTTACAGCATGGCAACTCAATACGGAAAAAGCAGCAGCGGCATGATTCATCATCGCCTTGGTTCGATGGCGGTGGCTTGCAGTTCAGGTAATCGCGGGGTGAAAAACATTCCAGTGGACGAAAAAATAGTAACGGCGGCTAAGCCCGAATCGTTCTGCAAGAAATGCTTCCCGGGTGGCAAGCCGCAACGGCTTACCCAGTAACTTTCCCGCTGCCTCTATACGTGGGGCTTCGGCAAGATTACTAACATGGTCGCTAAGGCGACCTTTTTTATACACAAAACTCAGGAATAACAACATGAGCGAAGAAAAGGTTGTCACGTATAAGGGATTCAACGCTGATTTAACGTGCCGTGGTTTCCAGTTCGAAATCGGCAAAACCTTCGAGCATGAAGGTGCTGTTGAGGCTTGCTCTTCTGGTTTCCATGCCTGCGAATATCCTCTGGATTGCTTTGGATATTACGAACCAGGTAGTTCTGTTTACGCAGTTTGCGAGCAATCCGGTGACCTATCCCGCCACTCAGATGATAGCAAGGTGGCAAGCCGAAAGTTATCTATCAAAGCGTCACTAAGCATTCCTGGCTTGGTAAAAGCCGCAATCGAATACACCACAGAGCGCTGCGATAAAAAGAAATCGGATCATGTTAAGGGCAACCAGTCTGCGTCATCGGCCACGGGTTACCGGTCTGCGTCATCGGCCACGGGCAACCAGTCTGCGTCATCGGCCACGGGTTACCAGTCTGCGTCATCGGCCACGGGTTACCAGTCTGCGTCATCGGCCACGGGTTACCGGTCTGCGTCATCGGCCACGGGCAACCAGTCTGCGTCATCGGCCACGGGCAACCAGTCTGCGTCATCGGCCACGGGTTACCAGTCTGCGTCATCGGCCACGGGTGACCAGTCTGCGTCATCGGCCACGGGTGACCAGTCTGCGTCATCGGCCACGGGTTACCGGTCTGCGTCATCGGCCACGGGTTACCGGTCTGCGTCATCGGCCACGGGCAACCAGTCTGCGTCATCGGCCACGGGCAACCAGTCTGCGTCATCGGCCACGGGTTACCAGTCTGCGTCATCGGCCACGGGTTACCGGTCTGCGTCATCGGCCACGGGCAACCAGTCTGCGTCATCGGCCACGGGCAACCAGTCTGCGTCATCGGCCACGGGTTACCAGTCTGCGTCATCGGCCACGGGCAACCAGTCTGCGTCATCGGCCACGGGTTACCAGTCTGCGTCATCGGCCACGGGCAACCAGTCTAGCAGCGAGATAACGGCCGCAGATGATGGCCGCCAGCTTCATGCAGTAGCCGCGGCTTTTGGTGAAGGCAGCAAGGCCCGCGCTCCAGAGGGTAGCGCAATTGTGTGTGTATACCGAAATGACGATGGCGAGTTAATCCATATTCGGGCTAGCAAGGTTGGTGAAAACGGCATTAAGCCTAATGTGTGGTATTGGCTTGATGAAAACGGTGAATTTGTGGAGGCCGACTAATCGGCCTTTTTTATTGGAGGTGCAGCATGTCTTATCGCGGGAAGGTATGGGCAGCCATGATAAGCGGCTGCACTGTGTTTTGGATTGGGGTTATATGGGGGATTTGGGGATGAGCAAAGAAACAGGCGGGCCAGCGTTTCCAATCTGGCATGAAACAAGCGTTTGTGCGTCAGGGATGTCTATTCGTGACTACTTCGCAGGGGTAGCCTTGCAGGGAATGATAACGACATCGGGAGCACCAGCGCTAAACGGCTTTGATGGTATTGAAGGTTGCATGGCAAGAGCGGCCTATCGGATGGCAGACGAAATGCTGAAATACCGCGGCGAGTAGCACAGTACAAAGCCCATTTTCTAGTGGGCTTGATACTGGCTCCAGACCAGTGCGACATAGCACCTCTTCGGCCTCCATGTGAGTCCATTTTTTTACTAATAATTCAGGAGATCACGATGAGCGAAGCAACCGGCTTGTCGATTGTGATTGAGCCTGTAAACGCGCTTGCCGTGTTTACCCAGCCTGACCACATCGAACAGATTTTGCAGCAGGTAGAAGAAGAAGTAAGCGCCTTTGTTTTTGATGCAAGCACCAAGAAAGGCCGTGATGCAATGGCGTCACTTGGCCTGAAGGTGGCAAAGACGAAAACTTACCTGGATGGCCTCGGTAAAGATTTGGTTACCGAGCACAAAGAGGTGCCGAAGAAAATTGACGCCAGCCGCAAGGTAGTGCGTGACCGGCTGGATGCACTGAAAGAAAAGGTGTTGCAGCCAAAGCTGGAATGGGAAGCCGAGCAGGAACGCATGAGGGCGGCAGAGGAAGCGCGACGGGAGGAAGAAGCCTATAACACAATGCGTGATGAAGCGGTTCGGATGAATGCCGAGTTTGATGAAGCAGCAGCAGTGGCGCTGGCGGCCCGTATCGAATCAGACCACGAACTGGCGTTACTGATGAATGAGAAGCACGACCGGGACGTGGCGGAAGCGAAAGCTGAAGCTGAGCGGAAACGCATAGCCCACGAAGAAGAGTTAAAGCGCCTCGCAGCAGAACAGGCTAAACGTGACGCCGAGGCAGAAATAGCTGCAGCAGCACAGCGCGAAGCTGATGCAAAAGCGGCGCTGGAGAAAGCCGAACAGGACGCCAAGGACGCGGCAGCGCGGGCAGAGCAACAGCGTATTGAGGCCGAGGCTAAAGCTGAACGCGAAAAGCAGGAAGCAGCGGCGCAGGCAGAACGTGACAAGCAAGCTGCTATCGAAGCTGAGCAACGCCGGGCCAAAGAAGAAGCCGATCGAATCAAGCGTGAAGCTGAGCAGAAAGAAGCCGCTCGACTAGCCGAAGAAAAGCGCATTGCTGATGAAGCTGCAAAGCGAGCCGCAGACGTTGAGCATCGTCGCGCCATAAATAACAAAGCTGTGGCTGATTTAGTCGCCGCTGGCGTACCGGAAGATTGTGCCATTGCATGTATTAAAGCCATCGCAAAAGGCGAAGTGTCAGCCATCCGCATCACCTACTAATAAAAATCCAAAAGGAACAAGCCATGCAATATGCCGTTGCAGGGTGGCCTATTGCTGGCTACCAGGAATCACTACTCGAAAGAATCACTCGCCGGATGCGCGTTATAGGGCGCTGGCTTAAAGACACGCTGAACCAGAGAGGTGAGCCATGAGAATAAAACCCGTCAGTATCGGCACCATCAGCGTGTCACAGGTAAATAAGGCTTTTGCCACACGTTACACCAGGGAGTTTCCAGATACCGAGGATGGTCGTTACAGGGCTTACCGCTGGGCATGGGAAATATATATGGGATGGGCTGACGAACAGGAGCAAGCGGCATGAAAGAGCTTTTGGATAACGATGATCTGTTTGTCTCTCACATGCTCGGCGAAATCAGCGAAGAGATGACAGACGAACTAGCAGCCATAGAGGCTGCCGCAGATTTCAGGTCAGAACGTCAGGCCCAACAAATGGGGATCGGTTATGAGTAAAGCATTCTTTCAACAGTTGGCGAAGATTCAGCGCGAACTCAACGCACCAAAAAACCAGCGCAACACGTTCGGTAACTATAACTACCGCAGCTGCGAAGACATTCTCGAAGGCGTTAAGCCACTGCTTGGCGACCTGTTCCTGTCTATCAGCGATGAGATAGTACAAATCGGCGATCGGTTCTATGTGAAAGCCACGGCAACCATCACAGACGGCGAGCATAGTCATTCCGCCTCCGCAATGGCCCGTGAAGCGCTCACAAAGAAAGGCATGGATGATGCACAGGTTACCGGCGCAACAAGCTCGTATGCCCGGAAATACTGCTTAAACGGCCTGTTCGGTATCGATGACGCCAAGGACGCGGACACAGGCGAGCATCGCAAGCAGGAAGATGCCGCTAAGCCCGAACCGCAGAAGCCAAAGCTTACGCCTCAGCAGGTACTTAATAAATTCACGGCGGCGGCCCCCACTCTTGATATTGCCGGTCTTGAAGAGGCATTCACGTGGACGAAGGCAAAACTGGCGGGAAGCAAGGATCTGCTCAGCAAGGCCACCGAGGTCTACAACATTCAAAAAACTGACTTGGAGTTACCAATTTAATGCACAGCATCACAGTACGACTTAACAAAGCGGCCCGAGAATTCCAAGCCGGTGACAGCATCGGCTTTAACATCCGCGCCGGGGTTCAATACTACGATCGGCAGAAGAAGCAGAAGGAATGGACGAACTACAGCGCCGCTGTGTTTGCTAAGCCCGGCCCGCAAGCTGATTACTATCGCAGTGTGTTAGTTGAAGGCGCTATCGTGGAAATCAGCGGCGAGAGCATTCGCGTTGAAGTGTACGACGGGCAAAACGGGCAGACCATCACGCTTGAGCTGCAGAACGCCCGGATCGGTTTTGCGCACTCAGGCGTCAACCAGGGGAAGCCGCAACAAAACTCCGGGCAGCACTCGAATCAGCAAAACAATCAATCGGGCTGGAGCGATGAGCCTCCTTTCTGAGTAGCTAAGCAACCCCCCTCCCCGCAGGTAACCAATCATGAAAGACGACTACGCGACAATTGTTGCGGGATGCCTCGCGGCCTTTGATGCCTTAAAGCGGGGAGAGACACATCAACGCGCCAACAAGATGATGACGCGAACAGCCGCACGGATTGCGGCGTTTAAACCTGATTGCCCTACTCACTTACTTCCTATTGGCCGCCAGCCGTTCACCTTAGATAACCCGGCCAGCGGCGAACATTCTGACGTTGGCACTTGGTACGACGGCATGACGGGCCGGTTCGGTGTGCAGCGTAACGACTAAGGATAAAACCATGAACGTACTGACTTACGAACAGCTCAAGCAGCGGCTGGATGCTGTTGTTGCTGAGTGTGCAGAACTCCGAGCGCAGTCTGAAGAAGTCTACGCAGCAGGATACAACCACGGCCACCTCAACACCGTTGATGGCATTGCTTATACCCCAGGCACCAAGGACGAGTTTTACTCTTTGGCTTTGCGGGTGATGGCTGAAGTCGAAACACCAAACGTCACCGCAGCACTGGCAGAAGTAGAGGCTAAAGCGATTGAGAAGGGTATCGAGCGCATCACCATCATCATGAACCACCAGGCACCGGCAGTGGCTCAGGTTATCAAGGTACTGGAAGCGTACACCGTCGAGCTGCGGGAGGGCCGGGTATGAAAGAACGCGAGTATTTCGTTATCAGCGTTGGACACACGCAGCGCAGTAGCCCTTACATCACTCTATGGGCCGCTAATAATTCAGGCTACCGTGGGCGCTTAGAAACGGCGGGCCGCTACACAGAAAGCCAGATTAGAAAGAACCTCGGCTATTACAACTGTGGCTGCGATAACGTCGCCGTTCCTTGTGATGCGGCCGAGCCTCTTTCTCGCCCTGTCCAACCCGGTTTCTTTGATGACGACAACGGTCGCTGGCTACGCAACAACGAGGCGACATGGAAAGCATTGCTGGCGAACGTAATCGAAAAGCCGAAGCACCCGGCGCGCCCTGAATACAGAGGCGCACCACGAAAAAAGGAAACTAAGTGATGGCAAATAGCGAACTGAAGACGCGCCCGTTTTGCGGAGGCAAATCAACTCCCCCAGAGAATGTAGCTCTGTATTACAACCCGCAAGTATGGGAAACACGCTGTAAAAAATGCCAGTTAATTATGCGCGGAAAAACAAAAAAGTCGCTGATTGAGGCTTGGAACCGCCGCGCCAGTGACAGCGAGGCCCATCATGAAGAGTAACAGGCAGGCGCGGCGCGTCTTGAACATGCCGCATTGGTTAAGCAATACGCAGTTTCAAGCAAAGTGCAAACGCACCGGGAAATGGGTTGTAACACAAACGAATAGCTGGTCAGTTCCTTGCGGATTTTACCTTTCTCGTCAACGCAGTTTTGAAAAAATGCCATGCACATGGCAAGTAAGCACGAAGGGGGTTATGTGATGAAGAGTAACCGCGCAGCCCGCCGCTTGTTCGGTGCATTCGGGAAAATCAGCAACACACGGCGCATTGAGTTTCGCAAGTGCTCAGATCATTGGTCTGGGTGGGAACCTGCGTGGATAGAGAGATTTGCGTTAACCCGCCGCCAGCGGAGAGCAAGGCGTATAGGTAATTACGCATTGCGTGGGGTGATATTCGGAATGTCGCGCGCATTGAAGTCGGGGCAGCACACACAGGGGGAGAGAGACTAATGGCATTCGTATCGATTAAGTCTATGCGGAAGTTTTCTCGTAATGACACAAAAGGTCCGGCAGTTACTTTCCGCAGAACTGGCAATGGGCATATAACGAGTGCTGTTTTCGAAGGCCCAAAACAACCAACCATCGATGTTCAAATCGATGCGGAAGTGAAGCAAGTACGGTTGAGAACGGGTAATGCTGGTACTCACAAGCTGTGTGGCCGCGTTGGGCATTCGTTCTCTTTTCCACGTAAAGCAGCAGATGAGGTTATCCCAGCAGAAGAAAAGGCAATCCGCGTCCACCTCACGAAGGGTGACGACGGTTGGTGGTATGGCAGCTATGCCGGTGACGCCCAGGAGGAAGCAAAGCTATGAGCGTTGAAGAGCAAATTAAATACCTTGAGCATTTACTCAGACAGGCTCGCCATCAAAACGCACCTGACCCACTGCGTGAATTTAACCGGCAAATGGAAGAGTTAGAGAGGGAGCGAATTCGCGGGCAGCGCAGGCCTGATAACTGGTCTTTGTACTCGGCTGGAACCGTGCAAACAACAAATCTATACAGCTACTGAGGTGACAGCATGACAGATAAATTAGAAGCACTGAGGCTTGAGGCGGAAACCCTGTCCGGCCTGATGATGCAACTGGCTGAAAACGAAATCGACAGCGATAGCTTTGCCGTTATGTCAGATTTGGGTGAGAACGGCACAGAGCATGAGTGTGACTTGCCTATCACTGAAACGGCCTTACGTGCATCAGCGGTCATCGATCAACTGCTGGCAGCGCTGGAAGAGAAAGACCAGCGCATAGCAGAGCTTCAGCAGCGACTACAGCAGCACAAGCCGATTAAGTTGCCAGCCGAGTTTTTCATAAAAGTTAGTGGACAGGCGGTGTCTGTAATGGGGACAGCGGCGGTAATGCATCGCATTCGATCAGCAGGTCACAAGGTCGAGGTGGAGTGATATGCCAAACGTAGAGGCTCTGTGGTCAGTCGATTTATGGGTTGAATGCCCAAAGTGCGAGGAAAGTTTCGACCTAAACTCAGATGGCGAATTTACTGACGGCACCCGTGGTTACGCGCTGGAAACTACGGAAAACGTTGATGTGGAATGCCCTGAGTGTGGGAATAAATTCAAAGTAGATTTTGCCTGGTAGGGAGGTGATGCATGACCATATCAACGGTAACAACTGAGCGGCTGAAGAAAATCGCATCAGGCAACGCGTTTACTTGTACCCAGGATGATGAATCCGCATCCATGGCTGCCGAGCTGCTGGCTGTAAGGGAGGCGAAGCCGTTAGGGTTCACTCATCGCTCGGAAATAAGCAACATGCAGGCTACTGGCCTTTATCTTCGTGCGTGGCCGGTAGACAGGCGGCTGAATGAGCAAGAGGGCTATACGATACCGCTATACACCGCCCCGGCTGCGCCTGCAGTGCCAGATGCTATCACTGTCGATAATGCCCCGGAGATTTTTGAGATAGCAGCTCAAGTTGAACGGATCGGATTGAGTGGTGCATATGGCGCTTATGCATCAGGCTGGAACGCCTGTCGCGCTGCAATGCTGGCAGCAGCACCTACCCCTACCAAGGCAGGCGAATGATGGAATGGTACTGGGTTTACCTGATTATCGGTGTTTGTCTCTATGCGCTATGTTTCGCCACCGGAAAAGTCGAGGCAGATGGCGCACTAAACAATATTGCCGCTCTGCTGTATTTTTCTTTGCTGTGGCCACTTCCATTAATCCGCATTTCAAACCTTATCTTGAGCGGGGGAAGGAGTAGGCAGGAAAGTATTTTTTCCCATAAAGCAAATGGTGAACCATGCGCAGTGTGTGGAAAGCCAATGAAAACAAAGCAAGGGATTGTCGGGGTCGTGACGGGTGAGAAAATGCATTCTGGTTGCTGGGGCGACTTCTTTAAGAAAAAGGTAATGGATATGTGCGAGGATACAAAGGATAGAGGCCACAAGCCTTAGCCCGCGCTATAATCCTCCCGACCAGGAGGAATCTATGTCTTACAATCTCGCAGACTTACCCAAAGACGATATGGACAAGGTTAACGTCGATTTAGCCGCGTCCGGCGTTGCTTACAAAGAGCGAATGAACATGCCAGTGATACCAGCTGAAGTAGCAGCGCAGCAGCCGCAGCACTTACGTGAATACTTCCTTGAGCGGCTGGCGCATTACCGTGGCGTTAGCAAACAGCTACCCACCGGATCAGCCCCTGTCTATCAGCAGATGGCCGAGGCCAACGGCAAGAAGTAGCTGACAAGAACCACAAATCAACCCGCCACTGAGCGGGTTTTTTATTACCCGAAATCCTTCGGAGTATCCCTATGAACATCATCAGCGTCAGGATTCCCCGCGCCTATTTCACAGATGGCAGGGTTAGCACGGATTCGCTAGAGCAAGTTATTCATCAAGGTCTTTGGAGCCAGTGCGGAGTTATGCCGGCACCGGTCAAAGTTACTTTACATGAAGGGCATATGACTTTGGCATCCGGCTGTTCTGCTGATGATGTCGAGAGAATATTAGGCTTAGGAGACAAACCATGTACGCAGACCAATTAGACCAAGCTTCTGAGCTTGAGCAATTCAACATTCAAGTAGCGCTGACTTCTCGGCAGCACGAACCTGCACCGTCCCCCATCTGCCTGAACGGCGACTGCGGTGAGCCATCAGTGCCAGGAACAAACTTCTGCTGCAAAGAGTGCCGCGAAGATAACGAGCGCCATCAGTGGAGCCTGAAGAATCGGAGGGTAGCATGAAGATTAGAGTTGATTGGGAGGTGGTGATAGTCATAGCGCTATTGTGCGCTGCGGCGGCGATATTGGGGATGGGTATGGAGGGGTAAGGCGTGGACATACTCACAAACAACGTTATCCGTAGCCAGGCCAAAGAAGCCATCAAAGAATTCAGCCAACCAGGCAATACACTCACCTACCGGCAAATCCTCGATAAACACGCTCTGAAGGTTGCACACTTGCTGCCAACAAGGCCACCGGCCTGGCTGCAGCTTAATTGTGTGTGTCATGAGGTATACGCAGAGAAATAAAGAGGTAATAGTGGATAAATACAGCCTCACAATGCAGGAGGCGTGTGCTTTCCTGGGTGTATCAAGACCAACACTAACGCAGATGATACGCTCAGGACGGCTAGCAGCATCCCGCAAAGACCCCAGTAAGCCAAAGTCGCCCTATCTCATTACTCGTCACGCTTGCATTGCCGCAATAAACAATCCGATCCACACTGTCGCCGTGAGCGCGGCTGATAAACATGAGGATAAACCATGTCCATCTTCCGCAGAGGTAAAATCTGGTATGCAAGTTTCACGCAACCAGGCGGCAAGCGTATTAAGGAAAGTCTTGGCACAGAAGACAAACGCCAAGCGCAGGAGCTGCACGACAGAAGAAAGGCTGAACTGTGGCGAATAGATAAGTTGGGGGAGGTGCCGGACGTCACTTTCGAAGAGGCGTGTTTGCGCTGGATCGAAGAGAAAGCCGACAAGAAATCGCTGGATGATGATAAGAGCCGGATGGGATTCTGGCTTTTGCATTTTGAGGGAGTGAAGCTGAAGGATATCACTGAGGCAAAGCTCTACACAGCGATAAGCAAGATGACAAACCGGCGTGCGGCTGAAAACTGGAAGTTAAGAGTTGAGGCGTTGGCAAGGAAAGGGCTTGATGTTCCTGAGCGTAAAATACAGCAGGTTTCGACATCCACGAAGGCCAAGCACCTAGCTTTGATGAAGTCCCTGCTAAGGGCTGCTGAGCGCGATTGGAAGTGGTTAGAAAAGGCACCTGTAATAAAGGTGCCACAGGTTAGAAACAAGCGCGTTCGCTGGCTTGAGCCTGTGGAAGCTCAGCGCCTGGTTGATGAATGTCCCGAACCGTTGAAGTCCGTTGTTAAGTTCGCGCTTTCCACTGGGCTTCGTCGTTCGAACATCATAGACCTTGAGTGGTCACAGATTGACATGCAGCGCCGGGTGGCGTGGATACACCCAGAGCAGAGTAAGTCAGCAAAGGCAATCGGCGTCGCTCTCAACGATACCGCTTGCCGGGTACTGCGTGACCAGATAGGTAAGCACAATAAATGGGTGTTTGTGCATACCCAGGCAGCAAAGCGATCTGACGGTACAGTTACGCCTATTGTCAGGAAAATGCGCATTGATTCAAATACAGCGTGGAGGCTAGCACTACAGCGATCGGGGATAGAGAACTTCCGTTTCCACGATTTGCGGCACACATGGGCGAGCTGGTTAATTCAGGCCGGTGTCCCGCTATCTGTTCTGCAGGAAATGGGGGGGTGGGAGTCAATAGAAATGGTGCGTCGGTATGCCCACCTGGCACCAAGTCATTTGACCGAACATGCTCGCCAGATTGATGCGATTTTTGGCGTTAGTGTCCCAAATCTGTCTCACCTGGAAAAACAAGAAGGAACAAATGATGCTTAAGTCTATGATTCTTAATGGTACGCCCTACAGGGCTCGAACCTGTGACCTACGGCTTAGAAGGCCGTTGCTCTATCCAACTGAGCTAAGGGCGCATTGAAATGCGGATGCGGCAACCGAGGTTGCGGAGTTGGATTATACGGTCAGAGGTTATCGAGTCAATGCCTTTTGACAATGTGACGGCGGCAGAGGTGTTTTATGGCGATTTTTCGCACACAAAAGCTATGATAAGTCACCCTAACGCGATGATCTGGCTACGCTAATCCCCTGCCACAATACCTTCTCATCAACCGCTTGTGGTTCAGCCGCCGGTGCCAATAAGCGTGGGCGTGGGTTTGGCCCCTGCCCTGCTTTTTGCGACAAGCAGGCACGAGCCGATCGCACCACGGCGCTAATATCCCCCCAATCGGCCTGCGGAACGTTTAGCACATTACAGGTCCGCGCCAGCATTGCCCTCGGCAACTCACTGGCTGGCAAGACATTCATCGATGCCAGGCAAAGTGGCGTAGCAAGCAGCAATGCCAACAGTAAAAGAGCGCTACGCATCATTGGCGGCCCCTTTTGTAGCACTGCGCCATGCGCTGGCTCCAGGAAGGACGGCCCTCTTTCGGCTTACAAAGCCGATGTAATGCCTGCAACAACGCCACCTGCGTCGGATGCAGTGAGGAATCAAACACCGTTTCACCAATATGCCGCTGTTCATCTGGTGGATTTCCACCAGGTTGATGCAATGGATAGAGCCGAGTAATCGTCTGCATGATCCTGCCTCCATAGGCCCCAAACGCCAGGGCAATGGGTAAACCCTAAACGACTGAAGGTAAAAAAAGCGTAGAGGATCATTCCTTTGGTGTAAAAAATGTCTAAACCGCGACGCAATCGTGTGCTTATTCTCTGCATTAACCCGATCGAAAGCCTGACAGCGCGCCTCTCTTCTGCCAAAATAGCGCCATCCCCCGCTTTTCTTAAATGATGGATTTCCTCACTGATGGCAGCAAAGATTATTGATGGCAAAACGATTGCGCAGCAGGTTAGAAACGAAGTGGCTGAGCAAGTGAAACAACGTCTGGCAGTTGGCAAGCGTGCGCCGGGCCTGGCGGTGGTACTGGTTGGTGAGAATCCGGCTTCGCAGATTTATGTCGCCAGCAAGCGCAAGGCCTGTGAGGAAGTGGGCTTTATCTCCCGCTCTTACGATCTGCCCGCTTCCACCACCGAGCCTGAACTGCTGGCGCTGATCGACAAATTAAACGCCGATAAAGAGATCGACGGCATTCTGGTGCAACTCCCTCTGCCTGCGGGCATTGATAACGTGAAGGTGCTGGAGCGCATCAGCCCGGATAAAGACGTGGACGGTTTCCACCCTTACAACGTCGGCCGCCTGTGCCAGCGTGCGCCTAAACTGCGCCCTTGCACCCCACGCGGTATTGTCACCCTGTTGGAACGCTATAACATCGATACCTATGGCCTGAATGCCGTGGTAGTGGGTGCCTCCAACATCGTTGGCCGCCCGATGAGCATGGAGCTGCTGCTGGCGGGCTGTACCACCACCGTCACGCACCGCTTTACCAAAAACCTGCGCCACCATGTAGAAAATGCCGATCTGCTGATCGTGGCCGTGGGCAAACCTGGGTTTATTCCAGGTGATTGGATCAAACCGGGTGCGATCGTGATCGATGTCGGCATCAACCGCCTGGAAAGTGGTAAAGTAGTCGGCGACGTAGACTTCGAAGCCGCAAGCGAACGTGCGGCCTTCATTACTCCGGTCCCAGGTGGCGTCGGCCCCATGACCGTTGCTACACTGATCCAAAATACCTTGCAAGCCTGCGAGGAATTTCACGACGTTCAACCTAACTAAGTTAAGGCAGTATGGAAATTTTCAATCTGGAAGGTCACCCTCATGTCGAACTGTGCGATCTGCTGAAGTTCCAGGGCTGGTGTGACAGCGGCGGTGCCGCGAAAGAAGTGATCGCCGAAGGGCAGGTCAAAGTAAACGGTCAGGTCGAAACGCGTAAGCGCTGCAAGATCGTTGATGGCCAGAAGGTCAGCTACAAAGGCATGAACGTCACGGTTAAAGCCTGATTGTTCAAGCGCCAGGAAAAAAATGCCGGGTTGGCTAAGCTACCCGGCATTTTTGATTTACTCAAACCTGTTAATGCTCCAATGCAACGAAGCACACGTGTTGCATAGCACGCAACGTGCCATACAGTTCGTCCAGGGTCGTCCTTTTCCTTACCGTTAGCTTAAAGTTAACTTCAATCTTGTGCTTTTTGACGTCACGTATCGTCATCGCATCAATCAGGTTTCTCTGCTGATTGAGCTGGGCCATCAAGCTGGCTAACCCTGCCTGCTCATCAAGTATCAGCCGTACTTTGACCTTCCCCAGATAGTGATCCCTCGATTGCAGCAGGAAAATATAGGGGCTGATTTTTATCGCCAGTAAAAACAGTGCAGTAGCCAAGATTGCGTGCAAATAAAAACTGGCTCCGCAGGCAATCCCCACTCCCGCCGATGCCCAAACGATCGCGGCGGTCGTCAGACCGGAAATGGCGTCATCACGGCGGTGCAAGATCACCCCAGCACCCAGGAAGCCCACCCCACTGATAATCTGTGCGGCCAACCGCATGGGATCGCTGCGAATATTGACGGATATCTCGGCGTAATACTCCGCAGACTGAATCGACACCACCGTTAATAC
Source organism: Serratia sp. JSRIV006 (assembly GCF_019968685.1). Taxonomy (NCBI): domain Bacteria; kingdom Pseudomonadati; phylum Pseudomonadota; class Gammaproteobacteria; order Enterobacterales; family Yersiniaceae; genus Serratia; species Serratia sp. JSRIV006. The sequence continues at coordinate 1,469,695 of NZ_CP074137.1, read as the reverse complement.
ACAGCTGGCGACGGCAATGATCACGCAGGTTTTAAACCCAACGGGCTTGCCCTTGGATTCACGTTCCAGGCCAATCACGCCCCCCAGAACAAACGCCGCGACTATCTTGCCTACCGTCGCCAGATGGAGCGGCCCCAACCCGCCCAGCACCGATAACCAGCTGTCCATGTTGCTTCCTATTGCTGCGCAGGCTTCATTGCCGCCGGCGTTTTCTGTTTAGAAAGATCGTCCTTGAAGAAAATAAAGAAGAACACCGAGACAACGGCGGCGATAATCGCCGAGAACAGCCAGAAGCTTTCCCACTGCGGTAACGCCTGCGGGCCCTGCTCAGTCACGGTGCTGTTGAAGATCTGGCCGCAAATGGTGGACGCGAACAACAAACCAAAACCATTGGAGACGATAAAGCGCAGACTCTGGGCCTGAGCTTTGATTTCGGGCCGTGCTTTACGGTCGACATAGATGTCCCCTACCGTAAAGAAGAAGTCCCAGCAGAAACCTTGCAGCATCAGGCCAATCAGGACAAACGTCATGTTGGCGTCAAGCGCAGCCTGAGAGAACAGCACCGAACGGATGATCCAGCACACCGCGCCCATCATCAACGTCACCTTGAAGCCCGCTTTCAGTAGGAAGAACGAAAGCAGGAACATAAACACCACTTCACAGGCGATCCCTACCTGCATCATGGAGGCGGCGTTATCAAACCCGAGCGCTTTCAGGAATACCGGAATATAGGCGGAATAGGCGGTTTTGGGGATCATCAACACAAAGATGCTCAGCATCAGAATGGAGAAGTTACGATCTTTAAATAACGACAGCGCATCCAGGCACAGCAGATCGCGCAGGGTGAAGGTGCTGCCCTTGGCCTTCGGCGGTGTATCCGGCAAGGTAAAGCAGTACAGCCCCAACCCTACCCCAGCGGCCGAAGCAATGTACCAGGTCATGGTATCGCCGGAATATCCCATCTGCCCGATGATGAAACCTATCGCCATAAAGCCGAAGGTGCCAAACACGCGGATCACCGGGAAGTACTTCACGCCGTTGATATGGCTAAAGCTGATGCTGTTGGCCAGCGCGGTGGTCGGATAGAACAGCAGCCCAACCAGGAAGATCATCACCAGCGTCATGGTGGTGTCCTGCGCCTCGATAAACTGCGGTACACACAGGATCACCCCGGCGTTGATCAGGTGCAGGATCGCCATGACTTTCTGAGAAGCAAAGAAGCGATCTGCAACCATGCCGATAAACAGCGGCGAGAGTATCGTTGCCAACCCCAGCAGCGCATAGGATGAACCGATAATGGCCGCCATACCGTAGGTACTTAGCACCAGGCCCATCGTCATATTCCAGGCACCCTGCATGAAATACTGCACAAACATCATGATCAGCAGGCGAGGAGTCTTGTTAAAGTCCATGAGATCTCCCCCTATGCCACGTTAACGGTCAGGCCGTCATACGCAACGGTGATGTTTTTATCACGACAGGCCGCCACCAGTTCCTCATGCAGCAACTTGCCGCTGTGAGAAATATGTGACACCACGATCTGGCTGCCGGCATGCAGGCACTCCATCGCACGCAGCTTCTCTTGGGCGGCAAACACGGTTTCCAGGCTCATATGATTGTCAGTGCGATCGTCGCCGTTGAAACCGTAGGTGCATTCCAGCACCACCAAATCCAACGCTTTGCCCTGTAGCCACTGCCAGGTGAGTTCCGGGAACCAGCCGGAATCATGGCCATAAAAAATCGTCTGGCCGTCTTTTTCGATCACATACACGTAGCACAGCTCCCACTTGGCATGGTTGGCCAGCAGCGGTGTGATCTTGTAGCCATGGCTTTCTACGGTGACAAAAGGCACCAGGCAGTGGAAACCAAAACGCTGTTTGCTGTAACCCGGTAATACCGCAGCACAACCGTTGATCGCCCGGTCGTTACCAAAAATCTCCAGCGGATGGTCGATATTGAAGCCGTACCCCTCCATTCGGCTAAACAGCTCACCGACGTTGAAGTGATCTGGATGTGTATGGGTAAACAGCAGGTCGGTGAAGCCACTCGCGTCCAGCCCATCACGCAACAGCTGTTGGCTGAACTCCGGGGCGACGTCGATCAACATCACATCATCAATAATCGCCGAAGAGTGGGTACGCAGATCTTTCCCCTTGAGAAAACGGGCCTGTTGGCAATGTTCGCAGCGGCAAAACGGATTAGGGATCCCTTCAGAGGCAGCCGATCCCAGGAAATGTATTTTCATTTTTTATCCTTTTTATTCAGTACATTACTGACCTATCGTTCCTATCGCCTTCGTTAAGGTGAACCATGAAGGTGATTTTGGAACGTGTCAATCATAATCCCGAGGCCAAAAAACGGTTAACACTGCAATGCATATTGGTGATCGGCTTCAAAAATTTAATTTAATATTTAGTAAAATCAATTCACTAAAAATAACATTTGGTCATTATTACGTTTTTCATCAATTTAGTGACATCGGTTTAATTAAGTACAAATAACAGTCACTTAATTATGGAACGATCCAAATTTCATGCTTGGATAGAAATCGAGATAGCGGAGCGCTCATGCCGGTGTTAGCATCAAAACAGGCGGCTCAAAGCGGTGGGAAAATGGCAACTATCAAGGATATAGCGAAGCTGGCGGGGGTATCTCACGGCACCGCTTCCAACGTGCTCAACGGACGCGGCAATGTCAGCGTTGAAAAGATCGAGGCGGTTAAACAGGCTGCCCAGCAAATGGGTTATCAGATCAATGCCCAGGCGCAGTCGCTACGCGCCAGCAAAAGCAGTGGCGTTGCGCTGATCCTGCCCGATATCAACAGTGAGCAGTATCACCAGCTCTACCGCGGGCTTCAGCAATCGTTACGATCTTCTTTCCCAGGCGATCTGGATCTTTACGTCACTAACGATCTGCCCTCTGCCGAAAGAGATATCTTGCAGACGCTGGCCGCAAAATCCTACCAAACCATCGTTACGGTCTCCTGTCTTGCCGACAGCGAAGGCTATTATCAGACACTGCGGCTGCCAGCGGATCAGATCCTGTTTGTCTATCGCCATCCAGCGCAGGCCAAGGCCACATTCAACCTGAACTTTTGCCTGGCTGGCCAAGCCATTGCCAGCGAGATCGCCCGCGCTCAGCCCGCACACGTTGGCGTGCTTTGTGAGCCACTCGCCTATACCAACGGCCAGTGTTTTGTCGAGGCATTGAAAGCTACGCTGGCACAGTTAAGCCCATCGACCCAGCTCACTGTCGTGCCATCACCGGCCAGTGAATGTCACACCGCCGCTTTCGCTTTTTTTGCTGGCCAGCCGCCACAGGTACTGATTGCTCAAGACAGCGATAAAGCCCGTTGCCTGACGCAGGCGGCCTATCTGGGGAGCGCGGTCCCCTGCCCGCCGATCTGGCAACTCAGCGATAACGAACCCGCCGTAGTAGCCAATCAGTACCACTATCAGATGGATTACGCCCGGCTGGGTCTGGAAATCGCCCGTTATATCTGCGGATTAGTGACACTGGCCGATGAGCAGATACTGGATAGCCGCGGCTTTGCTCTCAACGTTCAACCCATGCCCGCCGTTTCTGAGCAGGTTGAAACGCTGAATATGCTGATCTTGCCTAGCCCCTCCACCGATGCGCTGAGAAAACTGTTGCCGCATTTCTATCGCCAGACCGGTATCAAGGTGAATCTCGCGGTTTATCCTTATGATGAAGTGTTTGAGATCCTCTCGAATCTGCATCTGCATCCTTATTACGATTTGCTGCGTATCGATATGGCCTGCCTCCCCTGGTTTGCAGAAAAGGCCCTCACGCCGTTGGCAGAAATTTCCCCAGCGCTAACGGGACTACTGGATAACTTCTCGGAAGAAATTGGCCATCATTTCAGCCAGATTGACGGCAAAGCCTATGCGTTGCCGTTTGATGCCAGCACCCAGTTGCTGTTCTATCGCCGCGATCTGTTCGAAGACCCCACGGTCAAACGCATGTTCTATGAGAAATCCGGCAAGGAACTGAAGATCCCGACCAGTTTCGACGAATTTGATGACATTACGGCCTTTTTCACGGCAACTCATCAACCCGGTAACCCGCAGCGTCCGATAGGTTCATCAACGACTCTCGGTAGTTCCGGGTTAATTGCTACCGAGTTTCTGCTGCGCTATTACGCATTAGGTGGGCGGCTAGTGCACCAAGACAAACCGGTGCAACTGGAGGCAACATCAGCCATCGAAGCGTTGCGGCAATATCAGCAACAGCTTACCGTCACCACCAATCTCAACAGTGAATGGTGGAACGCTGCGGTGGCCCAGTTTGAGCAAGGCCAAGTGGCGATGCTGATCATGTATATGAATCTGTTCAACGACGTCGCCCACAGCCCTCTATCACCGGCAATAGGTTACGCGCCAGTTCCGGGCAACATGCCGCAGATGGGCGGTGGCTCGTTAGGCATGTCTCGTTTCAGTGATAAGAAGGCGCAGGTAGAACAGTTCTTCCGTTGGCTGTATTCGGCTGAAATTACCGAGCATCTGGTGCTTTTGGGCGGTAACAGTGCCCACCGCAGCATCTATCAGAATCAGCGCATCCTGCATCTCTATCCGTGGTTCAACCTGCTACGGGATAATCCTAGTACCGGCATCCGTGAATCTCGGGGTTTACAGGGCGAGTTGTTCAACCTGCGCCATGCGGAAATCATTATCGGCCAGGGCGTGACCAACGTGGTGAACAAGATAATGGATCCGCAGCAAGCCATTGATTACATCAATCAGCGACTGGTCAATGAAACTCAAGCCTGAAGGAAGCCATGTTTGCCACCTTACCTGTAAGAATGGGCCGTGCCAAGGAGAGGTATTTTCCAACTGCGGCGAGATTGGCCGCAGTTGGAAATCTATTACCTATCATCCTTACTCACAGCTGGATTTACCGGTTTTATGATTGATGGCACCTTTGGATATCAACAGATTAGCAACATCAGTAAACCCATTTTCACAGGCACCACTGAGAGGACTGGCGTCAATTTTTGGATTTTCGTTCTTCGCCACCACATTTATATCCGGGTTAAACTGCAGAATGTATTTTACCACCTCAAGTCTTCCATCCACTGCGGCGACCATAAATAAAGTTTCACCATCTTGCTCGACAGCATCCCAGTCGACATCACCCTTTAAGCGCTCATGAAGATATTTTACAACCTCCGCGTTTTTCCCCATGACGGCTGATTTGACCGAATGATAAACATCGGCCCTATCCGTTGCTCGAATATCAGCACCCTGTTCGGTAAGATACTTAACCATATCCAAATAACCAATAAAGGCAGCCCATCCTAAAGCGGTCTGTCCCAGAGAGGCCTCATCCTTCGCTTCCAGATTCTGCCCGGCCGCCACCATTCTTTTTACCTCTGACAAATTTCCCTGTTTAACTGCATCGAACCAGGCTGCATCAGGGCCTTCTGACGGTTTCTCATAAAAGATACGATGTGACAGCAATTTATCATTGGCGATTTCATGCATCTCTTCATAGCTAAATCTAAATTTTGATAAATCAACTGCAGATTTATTTTCCTGAGCATGTAAGCCAAGGGGTAAAAATGTAAAAAAGGCGGCTGTAAATATAATATTTTTTAAGTTCATAATTAACTCCATGTAATATACTTAATTTGAGCGCATTCCTAAACAATAGCTCATCCAACATATCCGTTATGTGCCGTTCTTATAAAGATTAAAGATACTAGTATTCCCACAAAATAATCACAACGCATAATTTTGCACAATAAGTTCAAAAAAACTGATTAGCTATAACGATTTATGCAGGGGTGTTTTTAAGCCACCCGCTTGGCGAAAATGAGATTTGATGGGTAAACCAAAGGAGAGATCCTAGTGGCAAGGACCCACTTGTAAAAAAGTGGGTCCTTGCTCTGATTACTATTTACTTACGACGCCAGCTGGTCCCCTGCGGGCCATCTTCCAGCACGATACTCATCTCGTTCAACCGATCGCGAGCGGCATCTGCCAGCGCCCAGTCTTTGGCGGCACGCGCGTCGTTACGCTGTTTGATCAACGCTTCAATCTCTGCCACTTCCGAGTCGTCCGCTTGCGCGCCACCTTGCAGGAACTGTTCTGGTTCCTGTTGCAGCAGGCCCAAGACCTTGGCCAGCTTACGCAGCTCTGCCGCCAACCCATTCGCCGCCGCCATGTCTTCGCTCTTCAGACGGTTTACTTCACGCGCCAGGTCGAACAACGCGGAATAGGCTTCCGGGGTGTTGAAGTCGTCGTCCATGGCTTCACGGAAGCGCGCTTCAAAGGCTTCACCGCCAGCAGGTTTGGCATTAGCGTCGGTGCCACGCAGTGCGGTATATAAACGCTCCAGCGAAGCGCGAGCCTGCTTGAGATTCTCTTCGCTGTAGTTCAGTTGGCTGCGGTAGTGGCCAGACATCAGGAAGTAACGCACGGTTTCGGCGTCGTAATAACCCAGCACGTCACGGATGGTAAAGAAGTTGTCCAACGACTTCGACATCTTCTCTTTATCAATCATCACCATCCCGGAGTGCATCCAGTAATTGACGTACGGGCCATCGTGCGCACAGCTGGATTGGGCAATCTCGTTCTCGTGGTGCGGGAACATCAGATCGGAACCACCGCCGTGAATGTCAAAATGGGTGCCTAGCTGTTTGCAGTTCATGGCCGAGCATTCAATATGCCAGCCAGGACGGCCTGGACCCCAAGGTGATTCCCAGCTTGGTTCGCCCGGCTTGGACATCTTCCACAGCACGAAGTCCATCGGGTTGCGTTTTACATCGTCGATTTCCACGCGCGCACCGGCTTGCAGTTGCTCCAGATCCTGACGGGAAAGCAGGCCATATTGTGGATCGCTATCGATGGAGAACATCACGTCGCCGTTGCTGGCCACATAGGCATGATCGCGTGCCAACAGGCGTTGGGTGATCTCGATGATTTCTTCGATATGATGGGTGGCTCGCGGCTCCTGATCCGGGCGTTCGATCAGCAGCGAATCAAAATCGGCGTGCATCTCTGCCAGCATACGCGTGGTCAGTTGATCGCAGGTTTCACCGTTTTCTGCCGCACGACGGATGATTTTATCGTCCACGTCGGTCACGTTACGCACGTAGTTCAGCGAATAGCCGAGGTAACGCAGGTAGCGCGCTACCACGTCGAAAGCAACAAAGGTACGCCCGTGGCCGATATGACACAGGTCATAAATGGTTACCCCGCACACGTACATACCGACTTTACCGGCATGAATGGGCTTAAATTCCTCTTTTTGACGACTCAGGGTATTAAATATCTTTAGCATCAGGGCTGTCCGTGGTGTGCGTGATAACAAACATATCCGCATATTGAAACCCGAAGGCTGCTCTATTGCAAGGTCAAGCCCAAGGATTGCTGAATTGATCGGCAGAAAATTGCGTGAGATCGGAATTAACCTGATCCAGACTAAGATAACAACACGTGTATTTCTGCCGCGAAACTGCCACCCTAGCCACTGCTGACTGATTAATTGAGATATGTTATAAAGTCGGTCTGATTGCTCACACGCCTTCCTATGTGACAGCTCATTTCATCTTGCTAGGACTAAAACTATGGTTACTTTCCACACCAATCACGGCGATATCGTTATCAAGACCTTTGCTGACAAGGCACCGGTTACCGTTGAAAACTTCCTGAACTACTGCCGTGAAGGCTTCTACAACAACACCATCTTCCACCGTGTCATCAACGGCTTTATGGTTCAGGGTGGTGGTTTTGAACCTGGTATGCGTCAGAAAGACACCAAAGCAACCATCAAGAACGAAGCTAACAACGGCCTGAAAAACACCCGTGGCACCCTGGCAATGGCTCGTACCAACGATCCACACTCTGCCACCGCCCAGTTCTTCATCAACGTGGTAGATAACGACTTCCTGAACTTCCGTGCTGAAAACTCCCAGGGTTGGGGTTACTGCGTATTTGCCGAAGTGGCAGAAGGCATGGACGTGGTCGAGAAGATCAAAGCGGTAAAAACTGGCCGCAGCGGCATGCACCAGGATGTACCGGTTGAAGATGTCGTGATCACCAGCGTTACCGTCAGCGAGTAATCGCGGCTGCATGAGCACGCTGTTCATCGCAGACCTGCATCTATGCGCACAGGAACCGGCAATTACTGCCGGTTTTCTGCGTTTTTTGCAGCGTGAAGCCGTTCACGCCGATGCGTTATATATCTTGGGCGATCTGTTTGAAGCCTGGATTGGCGATGACGACCCCGAGCCGTTACATCGCGAAATTGCCGCCGCACTCAAGGCGTTGCACCAGGCCGGAGTGCCCTGCTACTTCATTCACGGCAACCGCGATTTCCTGTTGGGTAAGCGCTTTGCCAGGCAGAGCGGCATGATCCTGCTACCGGAAGAGCAAGTCGTCGAGCTGTATGGCCGCAAGATCCTGATCCTGCACGGTGATACCCTGTGCACCGACGATCAGGCCTATCAAGAATTCCGCAAGAAAGTTCATAACACCTGGATCCAACGTGCTTTTCTGGCTCTCCCCCTGCGCTGGCGCTTGAAGATCGCCGCTAAAATGCGTGCTCGCAGCCAACAAAGCAACCAATACAAATCCACCGCGATTATGGACGTCAACCCGCAGGCCGTTGAGCAGGCCATGTTGCGCCACAACGTCCACTGGATGATCCACGGCCACACCCATCGCCCAGCAGTCCATCCGCTGGCATTACCAAACGGTAAAGCCCATCGCACGGTGTTGGGAGCCTGGCATACACAAGGCTCAATGATTAAAGTCACGGCAGATGCCGTGGAACTTATCGAGTTCCCCTTCTAGGCCGTTTTCCAGCTTTTGATGGTAAAAACCGTCGACGCAACCGTTTTCCTCTCCCTGTACCCATGATATGCTCTACGCCCTCATACGGCCTGCCAGCCGACGTTTGTCCACATCACAGGAGCCATGCACTCATGGGAGCCACCGCTACTTCAGCCGCCAACGCTGGGGTTAAAATCGCAATCGTAATGGGTTCAAAAAGTGACTGGGCCACTATGCAGTCCGCGGCCGAAGTTCTGACCACGCTGAATGTCCCGTTCCATGTCGAAGTTGTCTCCGCCCACCGCACGCCGGACAAGCTGTTCAGCTTTGCCGAACATGCCAAGGCCATGGGTTTTGACGTAATCATCGCCGGTGCCGGTGGTGCTGCGCATCTGCCAGGCATGTTGGCGGCCAAAACGCTGGTTCCGGTGCTGGGTGTGCCGGTGCAAAGCGCTGCATTGAGCGGTGTCGATAGCCTGTATTCCATCGTGCAGATGCCACGCGGCATTCCGGTGGGTACGCTCGCCATCGGCAAAGCCGGTGCGGCCAACGCCGGGTTGCTGGCAGCACAAATCCTGGCGCTGCACGATGCCGGGCTGGCACAGCGGTTGGCACAGTGGCGTCAGGCACAGACCGACGAGGTGCTGAACCATCCAGACCCACGGGAGGATGCATGAAGCCGGTTTGCGTACTGGGTAACGGCCAGTTAGGGCGTATGCTGCGCCAGGCCGGTGAGCCGTTGGGCATTGCGGTTTATCCTGTCGGTCTGGATGCCGAGCCGGAAGCGGTGCCCTATCAAAACGCGGTGATCACCGCAGAGATCGAACGCTGGCCAGAAACCGCCCTGACCCGCGAGCTGGCGACACACAATAACTTCGTCAACCGCGATATCTTCCCGCGTCTGGCCGATCGCCTGACGCAAAAGCAACTGCTCGATCAACTTCATCTCGCTACCGCACCTTGGCAATTGCTGGCAAATGCTGGCGAATGGCCCCAGGTGTTTGCCACCTTGGGTGAGTTGGCGATCGTTAAACGCCGCGTGGGTGGTTACGACGGACGCGGCCAGTGGCGTTTGCGCCCGGGCCAAGAGGCTGAGTTACCGGCGGATAACTATGGTGAATGCATCGTCGAGCAGGGGATTAATTTCTCTGGCGAAGTATCGTTGGTGGGTGCCCGTGGTCACGATGGCCTGTCGGTATTCTATCCGCTGACCCACAACCTGCACGAAGAAGGCATTCTGCGTACCAGCGTGGCGCTGCCACAGCCCAACCCGGCGTTGCAACAGCAGGCCGAGCAGATGTTGGCTGCGATCCTCGATGAGTTGAACTACGTGGGTGTAATGGCGATGGAGTGCTTTATCGTCGGTGACAGCCTGTTGATCAACGAGCTGGCTCCGCGTGTCCACAACAGTGGCCACTGGACGCAAAATGGCGCTTCCATCAGCCAGTTTGAACTGCATTTGCGGGCCATCCTGGGGCTGCCGCTGCCTAAGCCGGTGGTGAATACCCCTTCGGTGATGGTCAATCTGATCGGTACGGCGGTTAATCAGCAATGGCTGGCCCTGCCGCTGGTGCATTTGCACTGGTATGAGAAAGAGGTGCGTGAGGGGCGTAAGGTGGGTCATCTGAATCTCAACGATCCCGATGCGGCCTCTTTGCAACAGGCGTTGCAGGCATTAGCGCCGCTGCTGCCAGCCGAGTATCAAAGTGGCTTGGCCTGGGCACAGCAAAAGCTGGGATAATCCGTTCACAACTGCAAATTAAGGGTTCAGCCACGCTGAACCCTTTTTTATTCGCCGCTTACCCTTCGTAGCTGCGAAACAACGCCCGGCCGCGCAGCAGGCGCACGCCAAGCCAGCCGCCACACAGCGAGAGCAGCAAGGCACTCAGCAGCGGTAACGCCCACCACAGCACCGGCGTAGGTGCCCACGGGAAGTCGAACACCTTGGTCTGCAACAGCCAAAGCGCCGCTTCTGCCCCCACCGCCGCCGCGATCCCGGCTACCAGCCCAAGCAACGCAAACTCGCACCACAGCGTACCGCGCAACAGGCGTTTACCTGCGCCTAGCGTGCGGTAAACCACCAGCTCCTGCCTACGTTGCCGCATCCCTACCTGTACCTGAGCCATCAACAACAGACCGCCGCAGATCACCACCAGCACCACCATCACCTCCAGCGCCCTGCTCACCTGCTGCAACACGCCGCCGACCTGCTTGAGGATCGAACCGATATCCAGCAGGCTCAGGGTTGGGAACTGGCGGTTGAGCTGGGTCAGCACCTTGCCGTCGCCGTCATAGCGGAAGCTGGTCAGCCAGGTTTGTGGCTGGCCGTCCAATGTACCCGGCGGGAAGATAAAGTAAAAGTTCGGCTTCAGGCTTTCCCAATCCACCTGCCGCAGGCTGGTGACTTTAGCGCTGAACGATTGGGTATCGCCGCTGAACGTCAAGGTATCGCCCAGCTGGATCTTGAGCCTGCCGGCGATCCCTTCATCCATCGAGACCTCGCCGGTTTTCGGCGGCCAGGAGCCTGCCGTCAACGGGTTATGGTCCGGCAGATCGCGTTGCCAGGTCAGATTCAGTTCACGGTTCACCGCCTCGCCACCGGGATCGTCTTCATGCACCCGCTCCGTCGCCACCTGCTGGTTAATTTCCGACAGGCGTACACGCACGATGGGATAAAAGGTTTCCTCATGCAGCTGATGCTGTTGCAAGAAGGCTTTCACCTGTGGAACCTGTGCCGTGGTCATATTCAACAGGAAATAGTTCGGGCTGTCTGGCGGTAACTGTTGTTGCCAACGATCGAGCAGATCGCCACGCAAGACCAGCAGCAGGGCCAGTAACATAAACGACAGCGAGAACGCCGCTAACTGGCTGATCGTCACCCAAGGCTGATGCAACAGACGATTCACCGCCAACCGCAGCGCCAGATTTTTCAGCGTGATGCGCCGCAGCAGCAACAGGCTGCCCCAGCCTATTCCCCCCAGCAGCAAGGCCAGCACCACCATACCGGCCAGAATGGCCCACAGTAGCGTACTTGCCCCCATTAATACCGTCAGTAGCCCGACCACAATCACCGCAGTAGCTGGCAGGAAGTAACGCAAAGGCCAGACGTTAGCCACCACATCCCGGCGCAGTACGCGCAGTGGCTGAGTCGCCAGCAGTTGTCGGTACGGGCGCAACCCAACCAGCAGAGAAATCATGACCAGAGCCCCCATCGCCCACAGCCACGGCCAGCCCCCGGCTGCGGGGAGTTCCCCCGGCAACACCGGTGCCAACAAGCGGATTAACACCGCTTCAAACCCGAGACCAATCACGCTGCCGCAGGTTCCCGCCAGCAGTAACACCGCCAACCACTGGCCAATAATCAGCTTGCTGAGCGCCTTTCTGCCAGCCCCCAGGGTTTTCAGCACCGCAATCAGGTCATAGCGGCTGCGGCAATAGTGACTCATGGCTACCGCTACGGCGGCAATCGACAGCAGCAAGGTCAGCAATGCCGAAAGCAGCAGGAACTGTTGGGAACGCTGTAGCGATTTGCCTAACGCACTGCCGGACTCCTCTAACCCATACCAGCGCTGATCGGGTTTGAGCTGCGGTTTGAGACGTTCTTCATAGCGTTGAATATCGGTTGGCGCACCGGCAAACATATAACGGTAGGTCAGGCGGCTGCCCGGCTGTACCGCTCCGGTTTTATCCACATCGGCCAGATTGATGATAATGCCAGGTGCAGTCTGGAACGGATTGAAACCGGAGTCCGGCTCCTGCACGATTTCACCGGCGATGCGTAACGTGGTATCCCCCACCTCCAGATTGTCGCCGACCTTGATATCCAATAATGCCAACAGACGCGGAGCCACCAACACGCTGCCTGGCACAGGTTTGAGATTGGCTGGCAAGGTTTCCAATTGCCCATACAGCGGATAGGCCGCATCGGTAGCCTTGACGTTGGCCAGTAGCGGACGATCCCCTGCGTAGGTCATGGTGGTAAAAGAGAGCTGGCGGCTGACTTTCAGCCCCTGTTGTTGGGCATCGAGCAGCCAGCCTTCCGGCACCGGGCGCGCGGTACGCAATACCCGATCCCCGGCGATAAAGTCGCGGCTTTGCTGGCTCAAGCCTCTGTCCATGCGATCGCTGATGCTGCCCAGTGCCAACACGCAGGCCACCGACAGCGTCAGCGCCAGCCAGACGATCAGCAGCGAAGGCGAACGCCATTCACGCCAGAACCAACGCCAAATCATGCTTCCTCCCACAGCTTGCCTTCACGCAAGCGCAGCCGCCGCTGACAGCGAGCCGCCAGGGTCTCGTCATGGGTGACCAGGATCAGTGTGGTGGCGAAATCGCGGTTGAGGGAGAACAGCAGATCGGCAATGCGCTCACCGGTCTGGCGATCCAGGTTGCCGGTGGGTTCATCGGCGAACAGCACCCGAGGGCGGCCACTGAACGCCCGTGCCAACGCCACACGCTGTTGCTCCCCGCCGGAAAGTTGCGCTGGCAGGTGATTAAGACGCTTGCCTAATCCCAGCTGTTCCAACAGTTGCACCGCTTGGTCCCGGCTTTGACGATCGCTTTCACCACGCAGCAGCGCAGGGAGTTGTACGTTTTCCAACGCGTTCAAGGTGGGGACCAGCATGAAAGACTGGAACACAAAACCGACGTTTTTTGCCCGCAGCGCAGCTCGCCCTTCTTCATCCAGCGCGGTCAGCGATTCCCCCAGCAGGCTAACTTCGCCTTCGCTGCCGTCGTCCAGCCCGGCAAGGATGCCCAACAAGGTCGATTTCCCCGAACCGGACTCGCCGATCAGCGCAATTGTCTGCGCGGGTTTGACAACCAGCTCGACTCCGGTAAGGATGGTAAGCTGATGCTCACCCTGACCAACGTGTTTACTAAGATGATGAACTTCAAGAACGTTTTCCGCTGGCATCTTCCCTTCCTTTTGCTGTTGGGATTATTCAGTTTACGTGCTGTCGCGGCCGATACCTTATTGATTTTGGGCGACAGTTTAAGTGCTGGCTATCGGTTGCCGGTAGCGCAAGCTTGGGCCACTCGCCTGGCCGATGAGTGGCAGAAACAACCTGGCCACCCGACCGTGGTCAATGCCAGTATCAGCGGTGACACCGCCGCTCAGGGGCTGGCACGCTTGCCCGAGCTGTTGAAACAACATCAGCCCCGCTGGGTGCTGATCGAGCTGGGGGCCAACGATGGTCTGCGCGGCTTCCCGGCTGCGGATATCGAGCGCGACCTCAACCAGATTATCACGCTGGTTTTGCAGGCGGGGGCCAAACCGCTGCTGATGCAAATTCATATTCCGCCAAACTATGGCCGCCGCTACACCGAGGCCTTCGGTGCGCTGTATCCTGCGTTGGCCAAGCAGTTCAACATCCCGCTGCTGCCGTTTTATATGGAACAGGTGGTGATCAAACCGGAATGGATGCAGGATGACGGTTTGCACCCCAATCAGGATGCCCAGCCGTTTATCGCCACCTGGATGGCGCAACAGCTGGAACCACTAGTTAAACATGAGTCTAACTGAATAGGGTTAGCTACTAGGTAAAGTTATGCAAAAAGCGGTATTGATAACCGGCTGTTCCAGCGGGATAGGATTGATTGCAGCGCAAGATCTGCGTAACCGTGGCTATCGCGTGCTGGCCGCCTGCCGTAAGCCGGAAGATGTGGAAAATATGCGCCAGCTTGGGCTGGAAGGCATTGAGCTGGATCTGGACGATAGCGCCAGCGTAGAACGCGCCGCCGCGCAGGTGATCGAGCTGACCAACGGGCGGCTGTACGGTCTGTTCAACAATGCCGGTTTCGGCGTTTACGGGCCACTCAGCTCGGTTTCACGCCAACAGCTGGAACGGCAATTCTCCGCCAACCTGTTTGGCACCCACCAGCTCACCCAGTTGCTGCTGCCAGCCATGCTGCCGCATGGTGAAGGGCGCATTATTCAGACCAGTTCGGTGATGGGGTTAATCTCCAGCGCCGGGCGTGGGGCCTATGCCGCCAGCAAATTTGCGCTGGAAGCCTGGTCGGACGCGTTGCGTATGGAGCTGCACGGCAGCGGCATTCAGGTCAGCCTGATCGAGCCAGGCCCGCTGACGACCCATTTCACCCAGAACGTCAATCAGGCGCAGAGCGATAAACCGGTGCACAATCCAAGCATCGCCAAGCGTTTGACGCTGCCTGCCGAAGCGGTGTTACCGAAGCTGCGCCACGCGCTGGAAAGCCCCAAAGCCAAGCTGCGCTACCCGGTTACTCTGCTGGCGCATACCATGAGCATCCTGCGCCGCCTGCTGCCGGGCCGTGCACTGGACTGGTTATTGCGCAGTAATGGTTAAGCAAACGGGGGCCAAGGGTTGAAGCGCGCCGCTTTGCCCCCATCTAGAGTAGATTGGCTCCGCAAGATCAGATTAGAGAGAAACCATGCTAGCTCAAGCCGTTGTTGATATTAACGAAACTAACCTGCACCAGACTCTGGAACAGTCCATGTCCCAGCCGGTGCTGTTCTACTTCTGGTCGGATCGCAGCCAGCACTGTCTGCAGCTCACCCCGATACTGGATAAACTGGCGGCGGAATACGCAGGTCAGTTCGTTCTGGCGAAGGTGGATTGCGATGCCGAGCAGGCAATCGCCGCCCAGTTTGGCCTGCGTTCCCTGCCAACCGTCTATCTGTTCAAGGATGGCCAGCCGGTTGATGGTTTCCAAGGGCCGCAGCCGGAAGAGATGATCCGCGAATTCCTGCAGCGTTTCCTGCCAAAAGCCGAAGACCTCAAGCTGGCGGAAGCCACTGAGCTATTGCAGGAAGACCGTGCAGCAGAAGCTCTGCCTTTGCTGAAAGATGCCTGGAGTCTCAGCAATCAGCGCAGCGATATCGGCCTGACGCTGGCGGAAACCCAGATCGCCCTGAACAAGACGGATGATGCCGAAGCGGTGCTGGCGACCATTCCATTGCAGGATCGCGATACCCGTTACCTCGGCCTGGTGGCGCAGATTGAGCTAATGAAGCAGGCTGCCGATACGCCAGAAATTCAGCAGTTACAGCAGCAGGTTCAGCAACAGCCGGAAAACGTCGAGCTGGCCGTGCAGCTAGCCTTGCAACTGCATCAGGTTGGCCGCAACGAAGAAGCGCTGGAATTGCTGATGGGTCATCTGAAAAAGGATTTGGCGGCGGCTAACGGTAGCGCCCGCAAGACCTTGATGGATATTCTGGCCGCACTGGGGACTGGCGATGCGCTGGCCGCCAAATACCGTCGCCAGCTGTATTCACTGCTGTATTAATCGAACATGGGCGCAGCCGCACGGTGAACTGACCCCAAGAAGTTGGACGGTTTAAAATTAAGCAACCATCAAAGCCTGCGTTCTGTACTCCACAGGGCTCAGGCCTTTGAGCTTCTGTTTGATACGATGGTTATTGTAGTAATCTATGTACATGTCTATCTCTTCAGACAGCTGTTCCACACTCTCAAAGCGTTGTAAATAATACAGTTCAGCTTTCAGATGGCCAAAGAAGTTTTCCATTACCGCATTATCCAGGCAGTTACCCTTGCGAGACATGCTCTGTTCTATCCCATTTTCCTGCAACTGATGCTGATAAGCCGCCATCTGATAGTGCCAACCTTGGTCACTGTGCAGCAACGGCTTTTCTTCCGTTTTTAGCGTACTGAGCGCCTTATCCAGCATCGTTTTTACCAGACTGAACACAGGTTTACGGGACATCTCATAGGCAATGATTTCACCGTTAAACAAGTCGAGTACCGGCGATAAATACAGCTTTTTATCCGCCACCCGGAACTCCGTGATATCGGTCACCCACTTTTGGTTAGGCTCCAGAGCGGTAAAATCGCGCTGCAAGGTATTCGGGGCCACTTTACCGACATGTCCCTTGTACGAACGGTATTTTTTACGGCGAACGGGCGATTTCAATTGCAGCTCAACCATCAGTTTTTGCACGGTTTTATGATTTAGCACAGCCCCCATCTTTCGAAGAACACTGGTCACCCGGCGATAGCCGTAACGGCCTTTATGCTCGTTAAAAACAGCCATTATTTGCTGCTTGGTTTCACCATACTTATCCGGTGCTTGATGGCTTTTACAACAATAGTAATACGTACTGCGCGGCAGTTTTCCGGCCCACAGCAAAACCTCCAAACGGTGTTCTGACCTCAATGCTCTGATTATTTTTGCCCTTTTCGACGAGTCTGGGCTTCCTTCTGTTGCATCAAGGCTCTCAACTTTTTTATGTAATCATTCTGCGCACGTAAAAACTCGATTTCCTCCCGCATCTCTTCGGGGGTCAACTCATCAGGCGATTTATCGGCATGGGGGGTTTTGGGATGCTGACGCATTTGGCGACTACGCTTATTCAGGTTGAGGGCTTCAGCCCCATTCTCCCGATAGAGTTTAATCCAGCGTTCCACAGTAAGGTAAGAAGGAATATTGAATTTAGCGGCGACTGTCGCTAAAGAGAGCGGATTTGAAAGCGCGAATTCGACAACAGAGAGCCTGAAGTCAGGTGTGTAATGTTGCTTGCGTCCTACCCGCAGCCCCTGTTCCCCATGATGCTGATAAGCGGCAATCCATCTGCGTAGTTGGACATGGGCAATAGAAAACTTCTTAGCGGTCTGTTTTTGACCGCCGAGTCCGGCAAGATAGTACCGGACAACGTCAAGTTTGAACTGAAGTGAATACTTCATCAGAACTGTACCTCCAAATGTCAGATGTTTGTCCAACATTTGGGGTTCAGTTCAACGGTTGCGCCCCGCATGAAACATCAAGCCTCCTGCGCCGGTTTCCCCTCTTTGACAAACAGCATGGCGATAAAACCCACCACCGTGATCATCGCGGCAAAGTAGAACCCCGCATTCAGCGTCCCCGTGCTGTCGGCAATAAAGCCGGTCACGTAAGGTGCAAAGATCGACGCCGCCATACCAAAGAAGTTATACAGCCCGAAAGCGGTGCTGAGCGCGGCACGCGGTGCGTTGTCTGCCACCAGTGCGATCAGTACCGGATTGAGGCTGATTTTGCCGATAAACCCATACAGCACCAATACGCCAATCAACGCCGCTTCACTGGTGGAATAGACGATGCCGAAGATCGCCAGCAGTGAGAAAGGCAGCATAAACAGTACCACCGGTTTTCTGCGGCCCAGCTTGTCGGAGATATAGCTGCAAATCAGCGTCCCCAGTACCGAGATCCACGGCACGATGGAGGCGATGCTGGCGGCGTGCACAATATCCATGCCGCGTTCTTTTTGCAGATAATACGGCAGCCAGGTAATGATCACGAAGAAGCCGTAGATCGAGCAAAAGATGGTGATGTAGGCCATCAGCAGGTTACGGTTTTTAAACAGATCCAGGAAACTGAATTCGCTCTTTGTTGCTGTAGCGGCTGGGGTATCGCCCGCACTTTGCGGCGCTTTTTCCCGAATGAAAAACAGCATCAGCAGCGCCACAATCAATACCGGAACCGCCATCGCCAGGAACGGCATCTTCCACGAAGTATGAAAATGCTCGATCATAAAGCTGGAAAGGTAATACCCCAGCGCGATACCAAACGACATCCCACTGCCGATCACCGCACTGCCCAAGGTGATCCATTTCTTGGGGATGGCCTCGGAAGAAAGCGCATACTGCGGGCCATAATAGACGCCTTGCGAAGCGCCGGTCAGCATCCACAGCACGATAAAAATCAGAAAGTTGGATGAGATGCTGACGGCAGCGATAAACAGCGCAAACAGCATAAAGCCGCTAACCAGAATGCGTTTTCTGCCCAAGCGGTCGCCCAATAGTCCGGCAGGCACCTGTAAAAGGGTGTAGGTCAGAAAGAACAGGCTGCTGATTAAGCCCAGATGGCTTTTTGACAGCCCGAACTCGGTTTGGATCTGCGGCATGATGGGGCTAAGTACCGAACGCCCGGCATAGATAACCACCCAGCCGAGGAAGAAGATCACGACGGTTTTAATCCAATAGGGCATTCGCTCTGTTTTTATAGTTTGCATATTCATTTTCCCTTGGTTGATGGGCCGCTAGGCCCACCCAGTATTACGGCGTAATTAATGTCCCCGCGGTGCCTGCCAGTACCGACTCGATATCTTGCAGAGCACCGATATGTGCCACCTTGCCGCTACGCTGGACAAAGCGGCTGACCGCCATGATTTTTGGCCCCATCGAACCATCGGCTACCGCCATCGGGGCCAGCTCTTGGGTGGTGGCCGAGCGAATGGCTTTTTGCTGCGGCGTGCCCCAGTGCTGATACACCGCATCCGCATCGGTGAGGATCACCAGGTGATCGGCATCCAGGGCTTCGGCCAGTAATGCAGAGGCCAGATCCTTGTCGATCACCGCTTCGCTGCCGATCATTCCCTGTGCGCTGGCCACCATCGGAACGCCGCCACCGCCGTTGCAAATCACGATGTGGTTTTTCGCCAACAGCAGATTGATCGCTTCAATATCGACGATCTTTTTCGGTTCAGGGGAAGGCACCACCCGGCGCAGGTATTTCCCATCCAGCTTCATGCTCCAGCCATACTTTTGTTCCAGCTCGGCTTGCTGCTGTGGCTCATAAACCGGCCCGATAAATTTGCTGGGTTCCCGATACGCCGGATCTTCGCTGTCTACCAAGACGCGAGTCAGCAACGTGGATACCGGCTGAGCAGGATGGAACGCCCCAAGCTGCTGGGCCAACATATAGCCGATCATGCCCTGGCTTTCCGCCACCAGAATATCGAGCGGATAAGGAGGAACATCGCGATAGGCCAGGTTTTGCAGCGCCAGCAACCCTACCTGCGGGCCGTTACCGTGCACGATGGCGATGCGGTATTTCTTGGCCAGCTTGCCAATGGCATCGGCAATTAGCGCAATGCTCTGGTACTGATTCTCTGCAGATAACACCGCGCCACGCTTTAACAGGGCGTTGCCCCCCAAGGCAATAACTAACGTTTCCATTCGGATATCCATTTTTTAAGTAATAACAGCCCATACCGAACGACACTTGGTATGGTTTTGCGCTGATGAATTAATAAAGACGATTGATAACCATGACGCCCAGTAAAACGCCCAATAGCGTGTCCGCACCGGAAAAATGGCCGGTTGCCAACATGTCGTTGATGGCCGCGGGTAATTCTTGGGGCCTGAGTAAGGCATGTGCCAGAAGTTGTACCGGGGTGGAGAAGATCCCCTGCTCGGCAAACTGCAAATAGTGGACGCTGACCAGGGTGGTCAGCTGGTTTAAAGGTTGGCTGGCGGCAAAAAAGGACGGCAACCTTGCGACATCCACGCGGCTATCGAGATGAGCCGCCAGCAACATGCCCAGCACTGTGTCATCATTGCTTGGCGTCAAGCCAGGGCCTTTGCCAAGCACGAGGCTCCAGTCTACTTTCTGCCCCAACAACCAGGCGGTAAAGTGCTGCTGTAGCTCGCGAATTTCCAGGCAATGCGGTTGATCAACGAGGCTATCCAGGCGGCCAAACAGGCCGGTCTGGGCATCAACATCGGCGATCGCGGTAGCCAATGGCGGCAACGCAATTTCTCCGCTCACCTTCAGGCAGAGATCCAAACACCTCCCCTGGCGGTAGATGGCAATGTCCTCAAGCTCAATCCCCGTCGCTGAAAGCTGGCAATGCTGGGCTGCAGGCAGGCTGTCAAAGATTTCGTCGAAGTCGTCGTCGCCAATTTCCCAGCCCATCGGGCTAAGCCCACGTCCTTCACGGTGCAGCGTCAGTAACCGATCGTTGGGCGAGAGAAAGTTGATGGCATTGTTGAAACGCCCCACACAGCGTAACGGACCGTAATCTTGCGTGGCATAGCGGCTGATGGCTAACGCGGTGATGTCCATAACTTGCTCCCTAGCCCGGAGTTACCTCCGGGCGAACCGGTTGTTACGCGCTGATGCCCAGCTTTTCTGCCAGCGCTTCGATGGCTTTTTCAAAGCAGCCTAATGGAGCACGCACGGTACCAGCACCAATCTGCCCAACCCCGGCTTCACGGTGGGCAATCCCGGTGTTGATCAACGGCGTAATACCGGTTTCCACCACCCGACGGGCATCCAGCCCCAAGCAGGCGCCTTGGAAGTCCCAGGTTGGGATTTGCAGCATCATGTTGCGTTCCAGGTAAATCTCGGCCATCTCTTCGGAGATATCGGTCGCGGCACTCATGCCACCGGCAGCACCGACAAAGCGGGTCACGCCTGGTGCAGCGACCATGGCCGCGCCGCCAATGCCGAAGGTCTCGGTAATGGCGCTATCGCCAATATCCGGGTTGGCGTCGGCCTGGCTATAGCCGGAGAAGAACAGGCCTTCCGGCGTATTGACCGGCGCGGTAAACCACTGGTCGCCCATGCCGCTGATCTTGACGCCAAAGTTTTTGCCGTTACGGGTCATCACCGTCACGATGGTGCCTTGTTTAATCTCGGCCCCGGCATCCATGGCCGCCTTGCAATAGGCCATCGCCAGGTTGAGGAAGAACTGATCGGTGATGCTGAGGAATTGCATGACCTTGGCCAGTTCAACGTTGTCCCGCTCAAGCAGGCTGATTTTCGGGGCCAGCAGACGCATCAGCAGCGCCGACGCTGCGATATTACGCTGGTGGAACTCGTCCCCCATGGTGATGGCCTGAGCCATGACGGCGGTGAGGTCAATCCCCTCATCGAAGGTGGCCAGCACTTCTTTCAGTACCGGTGCCAGTGAGTCACGCATCCAGCGCAGGCGCACCTGCACGTCTGGCCCATAGGCACCAAAGCGCATCACCTTACCGATCCCTTCGTTCAGGTTGCAGTAGGCATGGTTGCCATGAACGGTGTTTTTTACCACCACCAGCGGCATATGCGCCGAGGTGATCCCCCCCATCGGGCCAACGGCACTGACGTTATGGCAAGGGATAAACTCAATCTCACCGTTCTCCAGCAGCGCCAGCGCCTGTTGCTCGCTGTCAGCCCATTGCTCAAACAGGCAGGCCCCAATGCAGGCACCGCGTACCGGGCCGCTCATTTCCGCCCAGGTGACCGGCGGCCCGGCATGCAGCAGTTTTCTCCCCTGCGCCAACTGCGGGATCAGGTTTTTCGCTAAATCAACATCCTGCCAATGTGGGCGGGCTTCACGGATCCTGGCGATAACGGCAGCGTTTGCTTGTTCAATAGTTGCGGTCATATCAATCCCTTACTTTAAATTTTTCAGTATGTTAGCCAATCGTTGATTACCACCGGCCACCGGGGCCCATTGGTAATGCACCACTGAAATTTCGTTGGTTTGCAGATCGTCGGCAAAGCTACGCAAGCCTGCATTGATCACGGAAACACCGGCCAGCATGGCGGGTGCGGGTTCGTTAGTACCCAGCGCAGGAGGGGCAATTAACTGGCAGGCCAGCGCTACCGCTTCAGGCAGCGAATTCATCACGGCAATGCCCGCCTCGTTGAGCGTGGCAATCTGTTTGGAACGCTGCTGGGGATCTTGTTCGGTGCCTGTCACCGTGGCGATAACTGCCAGCGGATGGGCCGTACCACGCTGTTCGCGTACGCGTTTGACTTCGGTAGCCAAAGAATCTGCGGGATCTTCCTGGGCGCCATAGCCAATCACCACATCCAGCAGCAACACGCCAATCTGCGGCTGCTGAGCAAGGCGAGCGATTTCCTGATTACGGGTAGATGGGTCGATCATCGGGTGCGGTTTACCCTGGGTGTAGAAATCGTCCCCCATATCGATAATGCGGTGTCCATCGGCGTTGAGCATCGAGCCATGCTGGTGCTTGCTGTCAGCCTCCACGCCCAACCGATCGGCCAGCAACATGGCGCATTCCGCCGCCAGCGTGCCACCGGCATACAGACCGGAGATTTTGCCACCGCATACCGCAGGTTGCTGTGCGGCCATTTGCTGCACGTTTGCCAACATCGCTGCCAGGCGGGCGGCTTCATCCAACGTCGCGGCAAAGGTGATGTTATCTTCCTGCTTCAGTGCGTTCTTGGCACCAAGGAACAACGCGACAACCGGCTTGCCAAGGGTCTTCATCTCATTGATAACCCGTTGGCGTACCGCTTCGGCCGGAGGCTTGGAGACAAACGCCAACACCTGGCTTTGCGGATCGGCCGCCAACATACGCAGTGCGCTGATAGCGCTGATGCCACCGATTTCGGCGGTTAAATCACGCCCACCCAAGCCAATGGCGTGAGAGACACCCTGCCCGGCCAGGGTAATTTGTGAGGTCAGCTCCTGGATACCCGTTCCCGAAGCGCCAATGATGCCGATCATGCCTTTAGGAGCGACGTTGGCAAAGGCCAGCGGTGCCCCGGCAATATTGGCCGTGCCGCAGTCTGGCCCCATCACGATCAGGCCCTTGTCACGCGCCTTGGTTTTTAGCGCCACTTCCTGCTCAACGCTGACGTTGTCGGAAAACATCATCACGTTGCAGCCATCGTCCAGTGCCTGATCGGCCAGTTGCGCGGCATATTCCCCGGCAATGGAGATCAGCACCATATTGGCATCCGGCAGCTTCTGCCGCGCCATGCGCCAACTGCGTGCCTTGAGCAGGCGTTTCCCCCCCTGCTGCCCCTGGGCGATGGCTTTCAACGCCAGGTCTAACGCTTCACCGATCTGTGCGTTGATGCTGTCATCGGCAGATTCCGCCTTGATCGCCACGCAAATATCATTGGGAGTCGCTTCACTAAATTGCGGATGCCAGAAGCCGGTCGCTTCAAGTAAGGATTTATTGGCCGGCGTCCCCATCATGACCGATATTTCTTCGACGTTGGGTGATTCACTGAGCTTACGGGAAATTAGCATCAGGCTGACGGAATCCTGAAAGCTCCCTTTTTTTATAAAAGCATGGATCATAGTGATATCCTTAAAACAGCATGTGAACTTCGCAATGGGCGTTCTCAGATATTTTTAGTCACCTAGTTATTTCAAACCCCATATTCTTATTGGCCAAGCTACAAATAAAACCCGTTGACGAAGGTGAGTCTCATCACACTTTGCCCATTGTTAGAAAAAATCATCAAGTCCGGCGGGGATTAATTGAATTCAATCGTCAGAAAGACGGCGCTTTGTTAAAAATAATCTAACAATGGTAATGCCATTCAACGAAAATTTAAGCCAATAAAATAATAGCCGTCTGGATCACATTATTACAGCCCCAGGTTTATACAGTAGGCGTTAGAGATAGTTTAAATAAACCGTAGTAATGAAAGGACTGTCTATGAAAGTCTCTAAGCAGCAACTGCATCAACTGATTCAAAATAAAATTCATTCTGCAGGCCTAAGCCAGGAACACGCCGGGATTGTCGCGGACGTTTTGGTCCATGCGGATGCGCGCGGGATCCATTCCCACGGCGCGGTGAGGGTAGAATATTATTCTGAACGCATCAGCAAAGGCGGCACCAATAACAACCCGCATTTCACCTTTGAAAAAACCGGCCCTTGCAGCGCAGTTTTTGATGGCGACAACGGTGCCGGGCACGTCGCGGCCAAACTGAGTATGGATCGCGCCATCGAAATGGCGAAAGAGAACGGCGTAGCGGTGGTAGGCGTTCGCCGCATCGGCCACAGTGGTGCGCTGTCTTACTTTGTGCAACAGGCCGCCCATGCGGGCATGATTGGCATCTCAGTGTGTCAGTCGGATCCGATGGTCGTCCCTTATGGCGGCGCAGAGGTCTATTACGGCACCAATCCCATCGCTTTCTCGGCACCGGCCGAAGGCGACGACATCATGACCTTCGATATGGCCACCACGGTTCAGGCCTGGGGCAAGGTGCTGGACGCCCGCTCACGCAACGTGCCAATCCCGGATACCTGGGCGGTAGATAGCGAAGGCAATAACACCACCGATCCTTTCGCCGTCAGCGGACTGTTGCCTATCGCCGGGCCAAAAGGTTACGGCCTGATGATGATGGTCGATATTCTATCCGGCGTGTTGCTTGGCCTGCCGTTCGGTAAACACGTCAGCTCGATGTATCACGATTTAAGCGCAGGCCGGGAGTTGGGCCAGCTGCATATCGTACTCAACCCAAGCTATTTCACCAATGAAGTGACCTTCCGCAAACATATCAGCCAGGTAATGAGAGAACTGAACGAAATCAAACCGGCACCTGGCGTGAAACAAGTGCTCTATCCTGGCCAGGGTAGCCATATGCGTGAAATAGAAAATGAAAAGAATGGCATCGATATTGTTGACGACATTTATCAATATCTGATTTCTGACGATATTTACCAGCGTTCCTACGACCATAAAGATCCGTTTGCCAGTTAATCGTCAGATTAATTAAATCAGGCGGAGAAAAGCTATTTTCACCGCCATTTTCCTTATCAACCCTCCCGACAAAGCTGAATTGGCGCATGTCTCAGGGACGTTACAAGCAGGCAGATAAATATGAAGAATTTCCAACAAGAAATTAGTGAAACTTCTGGCTGGTTATCCAAGATCGGGGCAGATCCCAGCGGTGGCATGACGCGCTTGCTGTATACCCCTGAGTGGGTGGAAGCCCAACGGGCGCTGAAGCAGGCTTTTGAAACCGCCGGTCTGACAACCTCTTTTGATGCCGTCGGCAATTTATCCGGCCGCCTGCAGGGCAGCAAATATCCCGATCAGGTGATCCTTTCTGGCTCGCATATCGATACGGTCGTCAACGGCGGCAACCTTGATGGTCAGTTTGGCATCGAAGCCGCCTATCTGGCGATCAAACATCTGAAAGAGACCTACGGCGCGCCGTTGCGCACGCTGGAAGTCATCTCGCTGGCCGAGGAGGAAGGCAGCCGTTTCCCTTACGTTTTCTGGGGCAGTAAAAACATTATCGGCTCCGCTCGCCCGGAAGAAGTCAAAAGCATCTGTGATGCCAAAGGCGTGAATTTCGTTGACGCCATGCATAGCGCAGGCTTTGACTTCCGCCCGCAAGACCAGCCGCTGCGCAAAGATATCGCCGCCTTCGTTGAACTGCATATCGAGCAGGGCAAAGTGTTGGAGACCGAAGGAAAAACCATTGGTGTGGTCACCAGTATCGTCGGCCAGCGCCGCTACGATATCAAACTCAAGGGCGAGGCCAACCACGCGGGCACCACGCCGATGGGCTACCGTAAGGACACCGTTTATGCCTTCAGCCGGATCTGCTGCGAATCCATCGCCAAGGCCAAAGCGGAAGGCGACCCGCTGGTGCTGACCTTTGGCAAGGTCGAGCCCAAGCCTAACACCGTCAACGTCGTGCCTGGTTTCACTCATTTCACCCTGGATTGCCGCCACACCGACAAAGCGACGCTGCTGCGTTTTACCCAAGAAATCGAAGCCGATATTCAGCGCATCTGTGCCGAAATGGGCATTGAGGTCGAGATCGACCTGTGGATGGATGAAACGCCGATCCCAATGGACAAACAGCTGCTGGCCTGCGTCAGCCATCTGTGTGAAAGCCATAAGATGAACTACCGCATGATCCACAGCGGTGCAGGTCACGACTCACAGATTTTTGCCCCACACGTGCCGACGGTGATGATGTTTGTGCCAAGCATTGCCGGTATCAGCCATAACCCGGCGGAAAAAACCGAACTGTCCGATCTGGCCGAAGGGGTGAAAATTCTGGCGCATACCTTATATCAACTGGCCTATACCGAGCAGGGAGCCCGCCTATGAGCAACAGCAAAACCGCCTCCAACACCGGGTTTGATCCGCTGTACTGGAAAAAAATCGTGGTGGTCCTGTGCCTGGGCTGGGCGGTGATCTGGATTTACCGCACGGTGCTGACACCGATCTTCCCTGAGATCCAGGCGACCATCGGCTCGCATTCCAACGCCGAGATGGGCCTGATCGCCAGCTTCTACTTCTTTGCCTATACCGGGATGCAGATCCCGGCCGGGATCCTGGTGGATAAGTTCGGCAAAAAGGTGGTGCTGATCCCAGGCTTTTGCCTGTTCATCATCGCCACCTTGCTGATCGGCAACGCCACCAGCCTGACTATGATCTACGCCGGTAGCCTGCTGGCCGGCATGGGCTGTGGCTCTTACTATGGCTCGGCTTACTCGCTGTCATCAGAAAACATTCCGTTGGAACGCCGTGGTTTAGCCACCGCCATTATCAACAGCGGTTCTGCGCTGGGGATGGCCATTGGCCTGATCGCCTCCAGCCTGCTGGTGAAAAGCATGGGGATGGACTGGCAAATCATGCTGTTTATCATCACCGGCCTGCTGGTGGTAATGACGGTAGTGTTCTTCCTGGTGATCAAGGGGGGCTCCTACACCGCTTCTCTGGCCGCCAGCCCGGCGGCCTCTGCGGCCACGCCAGTGGAAGAGACCGAAGAAGCCAGCGGGTTGTTCAGCCTGCGGATGATTTCCGCCTACGTGATGTATTTCGCCACCTGCTATGGCTACTACATGATCGTGACCTGGCTACCTTCCTTCCTGCAACAGGAACGGGGGTTCGAAGGCGTGGCCATCGGCTTCTCTGCCGCACTGGTGGCCTTTGCCTCCGTGCCCGGGGCGCTGTTCTTCAGCCGTATGTCTGACCGTTTCCGCGCCAAGAAAGTGCAGTTGATCATCTTCTTGCAAATCTGTGCCGCCGTGACGCTGGTCTGCACCGTGATCTCACCGGACTCCACTACCCTGCTGGTCAGCCTGATCCTTTACGGCCTGCTCGGCAAGCTGGCGGTGGATCCGATCATGATCTCCTTCGTGGCAGATAACGCTCCGAAGAAAGGCTACGGCACCAGCTTTGGCGTGTTTAACTTTTTCGGCATGTCCTCTTCGGTGATTGCTCCATTCCTCACCGGGGTGATCTCCGACAGCACCGGCTCCAAGGTGATGGGCTTCTATATCTCGGCCGCCATCCTGCTGATCGGCACCGTGATCTTCTTTACTGTCAACGTATTGATGAAACAGAAAAACAATCGCCAAACGGCGGCACAAGCATAATTTTTGTTGTAGGGCTGCGGCCCTGACTAATCAGGAGAATTAACGTGGGTTATATCAATAATCAGATTGGCTATCCAAAAGATATCCTGGCTTCGCGCTCCATTATCAAACGCGACAACTATGCCGTGATCCCACCCGATGGCCTGGTGCGTAACATCATTCCTGGCTTCGAGAATTGCGACGTCACCATTCTTGCCACCCCGAAACTGGGCGCCACTTTTGTCGATTATCTGGTGACGCTGCATGATGGCGGCCGTAACCAGCAAGGCTTTGGCGGTGAGAATATTGAAACCTTGGTCTACGTTATCGAAGGTAACATCACCGCGTCAGCCGACAGCACCGATTATCCACTCACCACCGGCGGCTATCTGTATTGTCCTGCCGGCGTGATGCTGCGCCTGGAGAATACCAACGGCGGCAAGCCAAGCCAGCTGTTCCTCTACAAACGTGTCTACAACCGTATCAAGGGCTATGAAGCCCATGTGGTGAGCAACAACGTCAACAAGCTGGAAAGAATTCACTATGAAGGGATGAGCGATGTGATCCTGCAAGATCTGCTGCCTAAGGATCTGGGGTTCGATATGAACATCCACATTCTTTCCTTCAAACCAGGTGCCAGCCATGGCTACATCGAGACCCACGTGCAGGAACATGGGGCATATATTCTCAGCGGTGCTGGGGTGTATAACCTGGATAACGAGTGGATCCCGGTCAAGAAAGGGGATTACATCTTTATGGCTGCCTACGTTCCGCAAGCCGGTTATGCGGTGGGCCAGGAAGAGTTTAGCTATATCTACTCGAAAGACTGCAACCGCGACGTCGATTTCTAACCCCGCTTCAAGGCCACGTTGAGTTTCGCGTGGCCTATTTGATTGAATCAGAGTCTTATTGTTCATTCAGCAATCAATCTTCCCAACACCGGGTCACCTATTACTCATCCCACTTTTAATATCACCACCATAACATTATCCTCTTCACCATTAGGCAATAAAAAAACCATACCCATCTGCCAATGAAATAGATCACCACATAGGCAGAGAGAGCATGGTTTTTTATCAATCGGAGCGACTATCAGTAACCGATATTCTATCGGCTATTATTTATTAACCAGTTTTGCCGGAACGCTATAGGTCAGTATTGCCCCCAGTATCATCATACTGGATAGCACACACATCGCGACCAGATTACTTTCCGTAGTATTTTTAAAGTAACCAATAATATAAGGAGAAATAAAGCCCCCTATATTGGCAATCGAGTTAATTAACGCTATCCCAGCGGCAGCGCAGGTACCGGTAAAGATAGCATTTGGCAAACTCCAGAAAAGGGGCGAAGGCACCAGGCTGGAGGCGACGGCAATACATAATGCCACCATTACGATGACTTTATTATCTGGGAACAGGCCGATAAAGATCAACGAAACCGCAGCAATACAGAAAGGAACAATAATATGCCAACGCCTTTCTCGATGTTTGTCAGAGCTGCGCGCAGCCATTAGCATAGCGACAACGGCCAGCATATACGGCAGCATGGTCAGCAAACCGATATCCAACACCGAGCTTACCCCCGTATCACGGATCATGGTTGGCACCCAGAAGGCCAATCCCCCTTGCCCCATCACCGTGCAGAAACAGATCAACCACATTTTCGTGAAGGCGGAAGACTTCAGCATGGTCTTCATTGTCCACTCCTGTGCAGTACCATCAGCACCCACTTTTTTCGATGTTCCCTGCGCCATATCTTGAGTGATCATCTCTTTTTCTTGTGGACTGAGCCACTTAGCACTCTGATAGGTATTATCCAGGAAGAAGAAAATGACGACCGCAATCAGTAATGCACGCGGCCCACTGATAAAGAATAACCATTGCCAACCGGACAGCTCAAACATGCCATTCATGTTTTCAATAATCCAACCGCAAAGTGGCCCACCAATGATGTTACTTACCGGTATCCCGCAAACAAACAACGCCGTCATTTTTGCCCGCTGGCTTGAAGGGAACCACAGTGTCAGATAGAGGATCACCCCCGGATAAAAGCCGGCTTCGGCTAACCCCAGCAGGAATCGTGCCAGATAAAACTGTGTGGGATTGGTAATAAAAATACTCAGCATTGAGATCGTGCCCCATACCAACATCAACAGGGCAATGACCTTCCGCGCACCATACTTACTCAGTAAGATATTACTGGGTACACCGGCGATAATATAACCAATAAAAAATACGCCGGCACCGAGGCCATAAACCGCCTCCGCCATCGACACATTACCTTGCAGAATATCCGGCATCATTTGGAACTTTGAAAATGATATCCCCACGCGATCAAGATAACCGACGATATAGCTAATCAGTAATATCGGCATAATTCGCCAGGCTATTTTACGGTAGAGTTTAGCCTTGTCGGGACTGGCCAGAATAGCTTGATCAATCGCAGCATTATTGGTCGCCATATCGGATCTCCTTGGTTGGCATCCTGCTATTTCAGATTTTATTTCACTGTCATTGGATTAACTCGCCCTGGTTATTAAAGACAGGGCGGTGGGAATTTAAACAATATTGATTAATTGCTGTATTATAAATGCTAACGTGGTTTTACCTTATCCCACGGAATACTATTCTCAACCAACACCGCCAGCAGCACACCAACCAACAGGCCATTGCTGAATAGCGGCCTGATGGTGATCGGTACCCCCTGCCAGAAGGAGGAAGGCATACTCATCAGGAATACGCCCAAAAACAGCGGTAGCGCCAGCCGATAAATGTTGCGGCTATTCAATTCGATCTTGTTGATAAACAGCACCGAGGAGAACAGCAGAGGCAGATAAGAGGCCAACATAACGGCACTGCTGACCGTGAGCGGAATACTGCAAAAAAATTGCGCTAGCGGCGTCAACATCCCCACCAACAGGAATACCACGCTGCCAATAATAAACGAGCGCTGGCTGCTGTCTTGTGTCTGGGTCAGCAGGCCAATGGAAGAGACAAAAGGCGAGAAAGGCACCACGCCCAGTGGAGCAGCCAGGCAAGTCAGTCCGCCTGAAACCATAAAGCTACGCCGGAACAGGCTTCTGCCCGCCGGGCCGTCCGCATAAAAAATATCGGTGCCGCGAATGGCGGCAAAGTTATTCGACACGTTGACCAAACCGGTCAGGACGGCGCTGATCACAATTCCCCCATGTAATTCCTGCGGCCACCCGAGTGGGAACAGCACCCAATCGCTGCCCGTGATAGGCGTTCCGGTAGGTGCAAACCACCAGCTGTAAACGCCCCAGCCAACCAGGGTGCCGATTAACAGCGCATATTTGCCGATCGCCCGCGGTAAAAAGGCAATAATGGCGATAATCAGCAGCAACACCGTCAACGCCCAGTAAAAGGCCGGGTAGTTAATGGTCACGACGCCGGTATAAACGCCAAAAGGTAACCCCAGCATCCCTTTCATAAAGATGGTGATTAACTGCGCCCCCAGCAAAAACATAAACGTAGCCATCACCGCCGGACGGAACAGGCGTGCCAGGTGAAACCCCAAGCCGCTAACCCCAATCAGGATGGTCAAAATGCCAGAGATCAGGATCCCCACCGCAAGGCTGCCACCAATTTCTGGCAGCGGCGTGCCGTTGGCCGCTTCCGCCAGGGTCAGAGTTAAAATGGTCACCCACCATAACCCCGTTGGCCCTTCCATAATGGCTCGCCGATGGCCCAAAAACACCTGCGCCAGGCAGGCCAGCGCCGTTGAGATAAAGGTATATTGGGTAATACAAAAGGTCACGCCGGCGGAGAGGTTAAATGCCGATTGCAGGGTCGGCGGGATCACCACCGTATTGCAGAAAATGAAAAAGAACCACTGCAAGCCCGATAACCAACTGCTACGACTGGCACATAACCCGTTCATGGGTGCTTCCTTCATATCCAATATCTCATCATTCATGCGCCCGCCCGGTGACGGGCGCTGATTAACATCTGTTATTGCTGATGTTTAAGCACAAATTTACCGATCGGACGAACGCCAAAGCCCGCCTTGATATCGTAAATCACTTCGCCACGCAGGAGGGTTTTGGCCACCCGGGCGTTGATTTTCCGCCCCACATACGGGCTGACCTTATGGCGATACTCGAGATCGCCGCTAGCCAGTACGTAGCTACTGTTGGGTTGAATGAACACCAGATCGGCATCTTTCCCTACAGCAATGCGCCCCTTATGCTTCAAACCAAAAATATCGGCGGCGTTGGTCGCCATCAATTTGGCAAACACCGGCAGTGACATGCCCCTTTTCTGCACCGCTTCATCGAACATGATATCGACGCAGTTTTGTATCCCGGCGATCCCGCCCCAGGCCTGCATGATATTGCCCGCTTTCATATCCGGTGGGCATGGCGAGTGGTCGGACACCAGGCAGTCTATCTCACCGTTAAACAGCTTATCCCACAGCCCTTTTTGGTTCTGCGCATCGCGGATCGGCGGTGAACACTTGGCCAGGGTGCCAATTTCCTCAAACTGGTCGGTATCCAGCACGAAGTAGTGCGGGCAGGACTCACAGGTGACCTGTTGCCCTTCCAGACGAGCGCGAGTCACTTCTGCCACCCCTTCCGGGCTACTGACGTGGCAAATATGCAAGCGGCAACCCGCGACCTTGGCCAGATACAGCACCCGGCGGATCGCTTCAACTTCGGTAAATACCGGGCGAGAGGCAACATAATCGTGTGCCGTTACGCGTCCTTCCGCCTTGGCCTCTTCCCCCAACGCATCGCAAATCAGGGCGTTTTCGGCGTGTACCGCCACCAACTGATCCAGCTTGGCCAAGGTCTGCAAACCTTTGAAGTATTCAAAGTCGTTCACGTCGCGGAAGTCATTGCTGACGCTGCGATCGCCACAGGTCGCTACAAAGCATTTATAGGCCACCACGCCAATCTCATCGAGTTCATGCAGCCGATCCAGATTGTAGGAAACCAGGCCACCAAACTGGGCCGCATCGATGGTGAGCTTGCCTTCTGCGGCCGAGAACTTCATTTCTATCGAGGCTCTGTCCACCGTGGCTGGCAGCTGGTTGAGCGGCATTTCGACCATGGTGGTGATACCACCCTTGGCCGCAGCACGCGTACCGGTTTCATACCCTTCCCAATGGGTACGGCCCGGTTCGGACATATGCGCATGGGCGTCGATCATGCCCGGTGCCACCACCATTCCGCTGGCATCAATCTCCGTTTTAGCGCCGGTAAGACCATTGCCGATGGCAGCAATCTTACCTTCTTTAACCGCGATATCGGTAATGATGGCATCATGTTCTAAAACAACCTTACCGTTCTTGATAATTAAATCGTATGACATAATCATGCTCCTTCGTGAAATTAAAGTATCATATTATTACGCTTAGGGTTATTGACTTCTTTCTCATATTCACTTCAGGTATATTCTTGCCGATTAACTACTGTTCTACTTTTGAGTAGCGCATATAAACAGAATGCGCTGATAACGCCAACAAACCAGGAAACCCGTGATAAAGGTTCGAGTATCTCAATGAACTTACCGCCCAACGACAGCAACACGGCAAACAGCGTTACAATAAACGCCACGCTGTTAAAGCCGTTATCGTAGTATTTATAATTACCGGGTTCGATATATAAGGTGTCTAGATCGATCTCGCTGCGCATCACGATGAAATAATGCGCCATCATCACACCAATCACCGGCCCTAAAATTCCGCCGATCACATCCAGGAACAGGTAAATACTTTCCTGATTCTCCATCAGTTTCCACGGGCAGATAATCAGGCTGATGATGCTGGCAATCACCACGCCATTTTTGTAGGTGAGTTTTTTCGGTGCGATGGCGGCAATCTGGTAGCCCGCAGGAATGATGTTACCGGTCGCGTTGGTTGAGATGGTCGTCATCAGGATCACCAGCACCGCAAACACCGAGGCAAAAATACTGTCCCATTTCTGCACGATATCCAGCACGTTCCAGGTATCAACCCCGTAATGAATACTGGCCCCGGCCAGGATACAGACGCTGGCGACGGCAAATAATAGATATCCCACAACCAGACCCAGCGTTTGCCCCCAAGCCTGCTGGCGGAAGCTGCTGGCATTCTGGGTAAAGTCCGAGGCGCTGACCGCCGGAGCGGCCCATACCGCCACCACCGCATTGATCACCACCAGGAACATGAAGCCGCCGTTGTTAGTCGTTATAGCATTGGCTGGAACATAGGCGATGATGTTGTCCAGGCCAGCGATGGAGATAGCCCAAATGGCCATGCCGCCAAACACCACGTAGATGCAGGGGTTGAGGATCGCGGTAAACTTGTTAAGAATGCTGCCACCACCCAGGCCGATAGCCACGTTCACCGCCCAGAAAATCAGGAAGGCAATCAGCCCAGGCAGGCCGATCCCCAACAGGTTGAAATCCCCACCCAAGGTCAGAAACTGTGGCCACAGTTTGCCAATCAGGATCAGGAAGGCCAGCGAGCCTGCGTAACACTGCAAGCCAAACCACATGATGGCGGCCACGCAGCCTCTGAGGATCCCTGGAAACAACGCGCCACGCACGCCATAAGAGGCACGTAGGATCATGGCAAAAGGAATACCGTATTTCGAACCGGCAACGCCGTTCATCACCATCACAAAGGCAATAATAAAGGCGCTGAGAATAATGGCGGCCATAATGCTTAAGGTGGAAAGCCCAAGAATAAAGAAGCCCCCGACGGCCACATAGTTGGGAACGTTATGTACCGAACCCATCCACAAGGTAAAATAGTTAATTCCCTTCCAGGTTTTTTTATCCGCTTCTTTGGGTAATAGATCCTCATGATAGCCGCGCCGTTGGTAAATCTCTCTCTGCTTATTGCTAATAGATTCCATGACAGGTCCTTCTTATATTATATAAGAAAATAGCGTAGGTAATTTTTTGCTTATTATCATTGCAACAAACTGATGTTCTAATCTTTATATTAGTCAAATACCAATACGGCCAAGACAGACAGGAATATAACCATTAAACAACTATACGATAACCAGAATTCAAGTTGCAGGCGGAAGGCACCTGCAACTTGTTAAGCCTTACTCTTTAGCCAGCCACTTTATGGTTAGCCATAATTTCCAACGCCTGTACCAACGCGGAATGGTCCAGATCTTTGGCCCCATTGGCCGCACAGAGATTGAACAGTTCCTGGCAAGTGGCGGTATTTGGCAAACTGAGCGCCAACGACTTCGCACCCTGTAGCGCCAGATTGAGATCCTTTTGATGCAGGGAGATACGGAAGCCCGGCTCAAAGGTCCGTTTAATCATCCGCTCACCGTGCACTTCCAGAATGCGCGATGAGGCAAAGCCGCCCATCAGCGCTTCACGGACCCGTGCCGGATCGGCACCCGCTTTGGCAGCAAATATCAGCGCTTCGGATACCGCTTCGATCGTCAGGGCCACAATAATCTGGTTGGCGACCTTGCAGGTCTGGCCGTCGCCATTGCCGCCGACCAGCGTAATGTTTTTCCCCATCAGGGCCAGCAACGGTTTTACCCGCCCAAATACGCCTTCGTCACCGCCGACCATAATGGTCAAGCTGCCCTGCTTGGCCCCGACTTCACCACCGGAGACCGGCGCATCCAGGTAATCGGCGCCCAGTTGGTTGATACGTTTGGCAAACTCCTTGGTCTCCAGCGGCGAGATAGAACTCATATCCACCAGGATCTTGTTTTTGAGCGGCGCTTCGGCACAGCCATTGGCCGCAAATAACACCTCTTCCACCTGAGGCGTATCGGGCACCATAATGAAAATGACGTCAGCCTGCTCGGCCACCTGCTTGGGAGTAGCACAGGCGATGGCCCCTTTTTCCACCAGCTCCGGCGGAACCTG
The DNA here is from genome assembly GCF_019968685.1 of Serratia sp. JSRIV006. Lineage (NCBI taxonomy): Bacteria > Pseudomonadati > Pseudomonadota > Gammaproteobacteria > Enterobacterales > Yersiniaceae > Serratia > Serratia sp. JSRIV006. The sequence continues at coordinate 1,434,200 of NZ_CP074137.1, read as the reverse complement.
ATGCAAGGTGTTGGCATACAGCTGATGGCCGCCTGCGATCAGCTTATCCGCCATTGGCGTGCCCATGATCCCTAAACCAATAAAGCCTACTTTCATGATGTGTCCCTCAATGTTGATATTGCTTAATCCATGACAGGCCGGCAGCCGTCGTTGTCGCAGGTTTGTATTCACAGCCAATCCAACCGCGATAGCCCATCTTGTCCAGCGCGCGGAACAGATAGTCGTAATTGATTTCCCCGGTGCCTGGCTCATGGCGCCCCGGATTATCGGCAACCTGGATATGCGCGATTTTCTGTAACAGCGTTTCCATGGTTTGGGCCAGTTCGCCCTCCATGCGCTGCATGTGATAGATATCGTATTGAATAAACAGGTTAGGGCTCGCGACCCAATCCATCAGCTCCAACGCCTGACGAGTGGTTTGCAGATAGAAGGCGGGCATATCGTATTTATTGATCGGTTCAATCAACAGACGAATATTCGCCTTGGCCAACTCCCTTGCCGCATAGCTCAGGTTAGCGACCACAATCTCATCGGTCTTATGTTTGGCGACGGACTTATCCGGGTTACCGATCAGGCAGTTGATCTGCGCACAGCCCAGCGCACGGGCATATTCCACCGCCAGACCTACGCCATCACGAAACTCGGACTCGCGCCCTGGCAGGCAAGCGATACCCCGCTCACCCGCAGCCCAATCCCCGGCTGGCAGGTTTTGTAATACCTGCGTGAGTTGATTCTCTTCCAGAGCGCCCCTCAACGCCTGCACGGAATAATCGTAGGGAAACATATATTCAATCGCCGTGAATCCCTGCTCTTTGGCACAACGAAAACGCTGCATAAAATCGACTTCATTAAACAACATCGATAAGTTGGCTGAAAACTTCGGCATGAGCCTGCTCCTTACTGATAGTTGAAGTAGCTGACCGAGGTCGGTGCATCTTCTGGCGACTCGGCAACGGGTTCAAATTCATTGACGTTATCCAGCTCTGTCCCCATCGAGATATTGGTGACCCGCTCAAGGATAATCTCCACCACCACCGGTACCTGATGCAGACGCATCAACTCTTGCGCCTGTTGGAAGGCCGGAGCGATATCCTCAGGCTTAACAACGCGGATCGCTTTACATCCCAGCCCTTCGACTACCTTGACGTGATCGACACCGTATTCGCCCACTTCCGGGTTGTTGATGTTTTCATAGGACAGCTGGACGCAGTAATCCATATCAAAACCGCGCTGCGACTGGCGGATCAGCCCCAGATAGGCGTTATTGACCACCACGTGGATGTACGGCAGCTTGAACTGCGCGCCAACGGCCAACTCTTCGATCATGAACTGGAAGTCGTAGTCACCCGACAGCGCAATCACTTTGCGCTGCGGATCGGCGGCACACACGCCCAAAGCAGAAGGAAGAGTCCAACCTAATGGGCCCGCCTGCCCGGCATTAATCCAATGGCGTGGTTTGAACACGTGCAGCATCTGTGCCGCCGCGATCTGCGAAAGCCCGATAGTGGTGACGTAACAGGCATCACGCCCGAACGCCCGGTTCATCTCTTCGTAAACGCGCTGAGGTTTGATTGGCACGTTATCGAAATGCGTTTTACGCAGCAGAGTTTGTTTGCGCTGGAGGCAGGTTTCCACCCACTGTGAGCGATCTGGCAGCGTCCCTTGATCCGCACGTTCACGAGCTCTTGCCACTAACATTTGCAGGGCGATTTTGGCATCGGAAACAATGCCCAGATCCGGGCAGATCACGCGGCCAAGCTGGGTTGGTTCGATATCGATGTGGATCACCTTACGCCCGGCGGTGTATTTATCTACCGAACCGGTATGGCGGTTAGCCCAGCGGTTGCCAATGCCAAACACCAAATCGGAATCCAGCAGGTTGGCGTTACCGTAACGGTGTGAAGTTTGTAACCCGGCCATCCCTGCCATCAACGGGTGATCGTCCGGGATACAGCCCCAGCCCATCAGCGTTGGGATCACCGGTACGTTGCAGGTCTCCGCCAGCTCTTGCAGCAGGTCGGCCGCGTCCGCGTTGAAGATCCCGCCACCGGCAATGAACAAGGGTTTGCTTGCGGCACACAGCATGTCCAAGGCTTTGTCGATCTGCGCTTCAGTGGCCGCCGGTTTGTAAGCCCCCAGCGAGGAATAGGTTTCCGGATCAAACTCAATCTCGGCCATCTGTACGTCATAAGGCAAATCGATCAGCACCGGGCCTGGGCGGCCAGAGCGCATTAAATGGAATGCCTGCTGCAGCACGCGGGGCACCAGCGCCGGCTCCATGACCGTCACCGCCATTTTGGTGACCGGCTTGGCGATGGATTCAATATCTACCGCCTGAAAATCTTCCTTATGCAAACGCGCCCGGGGAGCCTGGCCGGTGATGCACAAAATGGGAATGGAATCGGCAGAGGCGGAGTAAAGCGCGGTGATCATGTCCGTTCCCGCAGGCCCCGAAGTCCCGAGACACACCCCGATATTGCCGGCTTTGGCTCTGGTGTAACCTTCCGCCATATGGGAAGCGCCTTCAACATGACGCGCCAGATAGTGTTTGATGCCGCCGTGTTGACGCATCGCGTTATAGAAAGGGTTGATCGCCGCGCCAGGCACGCCGAATGCGGTATTCACGCCTTCCTTTGCCAACACGTACATTGCCGCATCTACTGCTCGCATAATTGCCATCTCAACGTTCTCCTAAATTTTGGAAAAATTTTCCAAACTTAAAATGAGTTCAAAAAAACCCGTTCAGGTAATAAACGGGGAGGTAACCTCATCCTGCAGCCGCGATCGCGGCTACAGGTTTTGCTTTAAACGTGCTATTTCTTGCTGCGCGACTCGCCTAGCGCGGTACTGATGTCGTTGGCTACGTCACGCACCAACTCCCCCAGTTCCTTGAAACGATCGCTGCTAACGCGCGAACTAGGCCCTGAAATAGAGATGGCCGCAATGACGTTGTTGTTACGGTCAAAGATCGCCGAAGCCAGGCAATTCAGGCCAAGAGCGTGCTCTTCAGCATCAACGGTATAGCCCTGCGCCTGCGATTGCGCTAAATCCTTACGTAATAGATTTACGCTGGTCAGGGTCTTCGGGGTAAACGAGTGCAGCCCCGAACGTACAAACAAATCCAGCATCTCCTCTTCCGCCAGCGGATACAGCAATGCTTTCCCTGCCCCAGATGCGTGCAGCGGTAAGCGGCTGCCAAGTGGCGCGCACATCCGCACCATCGCCTGGCACTCACATTGACGGATCAGCACGGCGTCAAAGTTATTCCTGATGGCCAGATTGGCGGTTTCCCCTGATAGCAACATCAGCCGCCGCATGTAAGGGCCCGCCACCGATACCACATCCCTGTCATTCATATAAGCCGCACCGACGGTAAACGACTGGATGCCGATATGCCACCAGCCAAGCTGGGGATCCTGAAAAACGAATTCCGATTTCTCTAATACTTTCAATAATCTGAAAGTCGTTGATAGCGGTAACTCCAACTTCTCGGATAGCACGGAAACGGACGAGCTTCCTCCGGCATTGGCCAGAAACTGCAGGATCTCCAACCCACGATCCAACGCCTGCGCGCCTTTCGTCGCCCCTGCTTCTGTCGTTGGTCTTCCCTTTCTGCGTACTTCGTTCATTCAGGCTTTCCTTTATTTAGCTCAAGGTTTCCCCGCTATAATAAACAGCCTGTGCGCCTGGGGACAGCGCTATCCAAGCACAACCCGGTAAGTCTCTGGCAATGCTTTGACGATACAGTTGTCGGCACCGCCACGATCGACCGTGAAAAAGTCGGTGATCGCGCCATAAGCAAACAGCGGATGGTGCCAAACATTGCGGTGATAATTCACCCCTTGCTTACCGTTGGTGATAAAGGCGCGCAAAGTATGTAACGGAATTTCATCCCCTTCCCCGGCTTCAGCAACAATCACCACAAAGCGTTCTCCCTTCATCGGCATAAAAGCCTGCGAGGACAACGGGTGTTTCTCCAACACGGAGAACTCCAACGGCAGATCGCAAGGCTCAGATCGGTTGATGCTGACCAGCACCCGATGGTCATCGGCCACTTCTACATTGGCAAGATCATGGTATCTTTCTGTTTTACCACCATTAATATGGAAAAAGGGCGCCCCCTCGATCTGCAATACATTCCCATAAGGTGCAAAGGCTTCAGGCGTTAACTCAACGGCAATCAGGTCCATCAGTTTCTCCAGGATCGTTTCAAAAAGGAACATGACTGAATGGGTTCACTCTAGACAGGTCGCCTGAAATTTAAAAGTTAATATTGGAAAAATTTTCCACAACACGATCTACTGCACATTTTTTGTGCCAAGCAGAAAATATTTAATTAATAATCAAGGCATTAAAAAAAACACCTCCGCGATACAGTTCGTTAACAGAGTTGTCACTTTCAGCGGTATTCAGCAGAGGAAGGGCAATAAAACGTGAGCGAGATCACGGTAAGCGGCTTTATGACTAACCCAAGGCAACTAAGGTAAGTAAATTCTTTTGCAACACTAGGAGAACGATGGCCGCACCGGTTAAGGAATCGATATGCTGGATCACGAAACAATTCGATCGTTTATCAAAGTCGCGGAATGCCAGAGCTTTTCCCGCGCCGCCGAATTACTGCACAAGACCACTGCCACCATCAGTTACCGCATCAAAACGTTGGAAGAAAGCATCGGCACCCAGCTGTTCATCCGCACCACCCGCAGCGTAAACCTGACACCCGCAGGTGAATACCTGCTGGAACGTTGCCGCCAATGGCACAACTGGCTCGACTCCATGCCCGATGAGCTACGCCAGATCAACGACGGCGTGGAGCATCAGGTCAACATCGTAATCAACAACCTGCTGTACAACCCGCTAAGCGTCGCCCGGCTGTTGGCCTACCTGCAACAGCGTTATCCCTTCACGCAGTTTCATATCTCGCGTCAGGTGTATATGGGAGTATGGGATTCGTTGTTACACGGGGATTTTCAGCTGGCCATTGGCACCACCGGCTCTGAATCACTGGCCAATGACGTCAGCGTCTTGAAATTGGGGGGGATCAGTTGGGCTTTTGTGGTCACGCCAGATCATCCGCTCGCGGCCTGCCAGGACACGGCACTGCACGAAGATCGGCTGCGCAGCTACCCGGCAATCAACGTGGAAGATACTTCGCGCAACCTGACCAAACGCGTTGCCTGGCTGCTGCCCGGCCAAAAAGAGATCAAGGTGCCTGACCTGCGCAGTAAACTCGAATGCCACCTGCAGGGGCTGGGCGTCGGGTTCTTGCCGAAAAATCTGTGCCAACCCTATCTGGATAGCGGCCAGTTGATCACCCGTGACGTCGTCAATCAGCGGCAACCGTCACCGCTCTCTCTGGCCTGGCGTAACGACTGTGGTAAAGCCGTGGAAGAAATTGTCACGCTGTTCCAACGACGCGATGAACGCATCACCGGCTTTCTGCAAAGTATTGATTTACCCGTTTAACACGCGATTTTATCGCTTCTGGGTCTGAAGTTACCTAATCGGCAGCAAACCTGATAGAAACGGCGTATTCGCCGTGAGATCCTGAGGTTTTCTGCAAAAAACAGTCTTATCCTGGTGATGTATTAGGCATTCCCTCTGTCACTGGCGTAATATCTAGCAATATGTCTGACAGGAGGTTGTGCCATGTTTACCATTATTCCGATCGTGATCGTTGTCGCGCTGATTATCGTCTTTTCAAGCATCAAAATTGTCCCGCAAGGCTTCCAATGGACGGTAGAGCGCTTCGGCCGTTATACCAAAACGCTGATGCCGGGTTTAAACCTGGTAGTGCCTTTTATGGATCGTATTGGCCGCAAGATCAATATGATGGAGCAGGTGCTGGATATCCCTTCCCAGGAAATTATCTCGCGCGATAACGCCAACGTGTCAATCGATGCCGTTTGCTTTATCCAGGTGGTCGATCCGGCTCGTGCCGCCTATGAGGTCAGTAACCTCGAGCAGGCGATCGTTAACCTGACCATGACCAACTTCCGTACCGTGCTTGGTTCCATGGAGCTCGACGAAATGCTGTCACAGCGCGACAGCATCAACAGCCGCCTGCTGCATATCGTCGATGAGGCCACCAACCCTTGGGGCGTCAAAATTACCCGTATCGAAATCCGTGATGTGCGTCCACCGGCCGAACTGATTGTGGCGATGAACGCCCAGATGAAGGCCGAACGAACCAAACGTGCCGACATTCTGGAAGCGGAAGGGGTACGCCAAGCCGCGATCCTGCGCGCCGAAGGGGATAAGCAATCGCAGATCCTGAAAGCCGAAGGCGAGCGCCAGTCGGCGTTCTTGCAGGCAGAAGCGCGTGAACGTGCTGCCGAAGCAGAAGCACGGGCAACCCAGCTGGTGTCTGACGCCATCGCCACCGGTAATATCCAGGCGATTAACTACTTTGTAGCCCAGAAATACACCGACGCATTGCAGAAGATTGGCTCGGCCAATAACAGCAAAGTGATCATGATGCCGCTGGATGCCAGCAGCCTGCTGGGCTCTATCGGCGGTATTACTGAATTGCTGAAAGACAGCAAAGGTAAGTAATTATGTTGGAACAGATCGCAGCAAACCCTCAATGGTTCTGGGTCTCGCTAGGCGGGCTGCTGTTGGCCGCGGAAATGCTTGGTGCCAGCGGCTATCTGCTGTGGAGCGGTGTTTCTGCGGTGATTGTCGGGGTGATTATCTGGCTGCTGCCGGAGTTGAGCTGGGAGTGGCAGGGGGGCCTGTTTGCCGTGATGACCATCGCCGTGGCCTATCTATGGTGGTACTGGCTGCGCAAGCGGCCAACGGCAACCAGCGGTTCGCCGGTACTCAACCAGCGCAACCGTCAACTGATCGGCACCCGCGCCACGCTGACCGAGGCGATGCATAACGGCCATGGCCGCATCAATATCGCCGACAGCAGTTGGCGCGCGCAAGCCAACGAGGATCTGCCAATCGGCACCGAAGTTGAAGTGGTGGCGGTCGAAGGCACCACCTTGGTGATCCGCGCCATTATCCGCTAGCCTTGGTGGCAGCAGCCTGCCAGATTATTAATGATCGGGCAGTCTGCGCCTTCATCACCAGGGCATTGTTCCGCCAGCGCCAGCAGGCGTTGGCGCATTTCCCCCAGTTCGCTGATGTGCTTTTCGATATCGGCGACTTTCTGCAACGTGCGGGCTTTGACATCGGCACTGTGCCGCGCCGGATCGTTGAACAACGCGACCAGTTCACGGCACTCATCGAGGTTGAAACCCACCTGACGAGCCTGGCGCAATAACGTCAGTTCTTCAATATGCCTGGCACTGTAGCTGCGGTAGCCGTTGTCCGTACGGATCGGGGCGGTCACCAATCCTTTCTCCTCATAAAAACGGATGGCTTTGCTGGTCAAACCGGTTTTTTTGGCAACGTCGCTGATATTCACTTTATCCCCCTTGACCTTAACCCTTGCACACGGCCACTCACGTGACCGTGTGAAATCGATAAATCATAACCTCTTTATCCCACAATTACCGCTTTAGAGCTGCAACACAAAAATCATGCGAACCAGGATAAGAACAAAATAGTGGGCGCTATACCCACAAAATATTGACCACTCGATTAAAGATGGGCATTATACCCACAAAAGGAGAGACGCAGGGGAAAGGGATGGAAAGTGGAGAACTCATCAAACGATTGCAGGCTGACGGATGGATTATCAGGAAGTCGAGAGGCAAGAAGGCAACAGGAAGCCACGTAACAATGACAAAACCGGGGGTAGCAAAAATCATCACCATCCCCCACCCCAAAAAAGATCCTTCAAAGGGCATATTGAGGCAAGTACAACAGATATCCGGCCTCAAATTGATTTAACGCAAAACGCCTCAGCAGCTTTACTGGAGAAGTAACAATGATTTATCCAATATTCATCTTTAAGACGTCAGAAGGCTTTGATGGCTACTTTCCCGATGTAGAAGGCTGTTTTTTTGCCGGTGAGAAAATGTCAGATATCCCAAAAAATGCAGAAGAGGCCTTTGGGGTACATATGGAAGCACTCATCGAAGAGGGGTTCCCTGTTCCAGCCGCCCCCCAAGATCCGCAATCCTATCTCAATGATAGTCGGCTGCGAGAAGACGGCGGCATTTTGGGATTTGTTGAGATAGATCCGGCCAAGTATGAGGATAAATCGATTAAGTTTAATCTGACGATGCCACGTAACTTACTAACGGCAATCGATAAGTACATCGAAACCACACGCGGCTACAAAAACCGCAGCCAGTTTCTAGCGGAATTAGCCCGCGAAAAAATATCCCATTAAAGGGTGCAGCATGTGCGCATGCTGGTAGAGGAATGTCTGCAGTCTACAGCCAGCCTTTGGGCTGGTTTTTTTATGCCCAAAGAAAACCCCGTAAAATTCGGGCCTGATGTCGGAGCGTGGCCGAGTTGTAGACAGCGTTAATACAAATCCTTTTCTATCAAAATAATATTCTATTGACCTTCCCCTTGCTGGAAGGTTTAAGATCATTCTCAATCAAAAGAACCTAGGCGGTCCACCGCCATTATTTTGCGAGGAAAACCATCATGTCACAAACTACCGTGCTGGCGTTGCAGGGGCTCTCCTGCATGAACTGCGCGCAAAAGGTGAAAAAAGCCTTGGAAAGTCGCGCGGACGTCGAACAGGCCAACGTCAACGTTCACTACGCTAAAATCACCGGTGCAGCCCCGGCTACCGAGCTGATTGACAGCGTCGTTGCCGCTGGCTACCAGGCAGAAATCGCCCATCAGGCAGACACCGAGTTACAACTTTCCGGCCTCTCCTGCATGCATTGCGTGGGCAGCACCCGTAAAGCTCTGGAAGCGGTGCCGGGCGTGATCGCCGCCGACGTGACCCTTGAGGGGGCCAAAGTCTATGGCGATGCCACTCCAGAACAGCTCATCGCAGCGGTCGAGGATGCGGGCTATCACGCCAGCCAGGCGGGAGCCAATAGCCACCCAAAAACTGAGCCGCTGACTGAATCTGCCCCAACCTTGCCGGAAACCCAGGCAGCGGCCCCCTCTTCACTTCCGGCAAGCGAGACTGACGACAGCATCCAGCTGTTGCTCAACGGCATGACCTGTGCCAGCTGCGTCAATAAAGTCCAGACGGCGTTACAAAACGTGCCCGGCGTTGAGTTGGCGCGGGTAAACCTGGCAGAGCGCAGCGCCCTGATCACAGGTAAGGCCACACCGCAGGCGTTGGTCGCAGCAGTAGAAAAAGCCGGTTATGGCGCGGAGATGATCCAGGACGAAACCAAGCGCCGTGAACGCCAACAACAAACCGCACAGGCTAATATGAAACGCTTTCGCTGGCAGGCCGCATTAGGCTTGGCAGTGGGTGTCCCGTTGATGGCCTGGGGCGTGTTTGGCGGCAGTATGTCGCTGACGCCAGAAACCCAGCGGCCGTGGCTGATGGTTGGCATCATTACCCTGGCGGTAATGGTGTTTGCCGGTGGCCACTTCTACCGCAATGCCTGGCGATCGTTGATGAACGGCAGCGCCACCATGGATACGCTGGTCGCCTTGGGGACCGGTGCAGCCTGGCTGTACTCCATCAGCGTCAACCTGTGGCCAGACTTCTTCCCGATGGAGGCACGGCATCTGTATTACGAAGCCAGTGCAATGATCATCGGCCTGATCAACCTTGGTCATGCCATGGAGCAGCGCGCGCGGCAGCGTTCTTCCCAGGCGCTGGAACGGCTACTGGATCTCACTCCGCCAACCGCCAGGCTAGTCACAGAACTGGGTGAGCAAAGTATCCCGCTGGCAGAGGTGCAATTGGGCATGACGTTGCGCCTGACGACTGGCGATCGCATCCCGGTTGACGGCGAAATCGTGCAGGGCGAGGTGTGGATCGATGAAGCCATGCTGACCGGCGAAGCGTTGCCGCAGCAAAAAGGCGTCGGCGATACGGTGCATGCCGGTACGGTGGTAGACGACGGCAGCGTGCTGTTTCGCGCAGCGGCCATTGGCACCCAAACCACGCTGGCACGTATTATCAAGCTGGTGCGTCAGGCGCAAAGCAGCAAACCGGAAATCGGTAAGCTGGCAGACCGCATCTCGGCGGTATTTGTGCCCACCGTGGTCGCCATCGCCCTGTTCAGCGCCGCCATCTGGTATTTCTTTGGCCCACAACCGCAGTTGGTCTACACCCTGGTGATCGCCACCACGGTGCTGATCATCGCCTGCCCTTGCGCCTTGGGGCTGGCAACGCCGATGTCAATTATCTCTGGCGTTGGCCGGGCCGCGGAGTTTGGCGTGCTGGTGCGTGACGCCGATGCGCTGCAGCAGGCCAGCAATCTCGATACGCTGGTGTTCGATAAAACCGGTACTCTGACGGAAGGCCAGCCGCGCGTGGTGGAAATCATCACCTTTAACCAGGTGGATGAACAGCAGGCCTTACGTTGGGCCGCAGCACTGGAACAAGGGGCTAACCACCCGCTGGCCCGTGCCATCGTCGAACAGGCTAAAGGGCAGACACTGCCTACGGTAGAGCAATTCCGGACGTTGCGCGGCTCCGGCGTAAGCGGTGAGGTTGAGGGCGTACAGTTGTTGCTGGGTAACGCCAAGCTGTTGCAAGAAAATCAGATCGCGACCGATGAGCTCACTCAGCAGATACAGCAACAGGCTGAATGCGGTATCACGCCGGTACTGTTGGCCGCCAACGGCAAACCTGCCGCGTTGATCGCCATCCGTGATCCGTTACGCAGTGACAGCGTGAGCGCACTACAGCGCCTGCATCAGCAAGGTTATCAACTGGTGATGTTAACGGGCGATAACCCGGTGACCGCCAATGCTATTGCCAAAGAGGCCGGTATCGACCGCGTGATTGCTGGCGTGTTACCCGACGGTAAGGCCGAAGCGATCAAGCAGTTGCAGGCTCAGGGCCACCGGGTAGCGATGGTCGGTGACGGCATCAACGACGCCCCTGCTCTGGCTCAGGCCGATGTCGGGATCGCCATGGGCGGCGGCAGTGATATCGCCATCGAAACTGCGGCGATCACCCTGATGCGTCACAGCCTGAACGGCGTGGCGGACGCGCTGGCCTTGTCGAAGGCAACGCTGCGTAATATGAAGCAGAACCTGCTCGGGGCATTTATCTACAACGCACTTGGCATTCCCATTGCCGCCGGTGTGCTCTATCCGCTGACGGGCACCCTGCTCAGCCCTGTGGTCGCTGGCGCGGCAATGGCACTCTCCTCCATTACCGTGGTCAGCAACGCCAACCGATTGCTGCGTTTTAAACCCAAGCAGTAACCTTCAACCGGAGCGCACCCCATCGCGCTCCGGCCTTTTGAGATAATTCCTCTGCCCTCGGGGTTTATTGTCAGCCACTTAGCGTTTAGCATGGGGAAAAGCCAGCAGCCATCCTGCACGCTGGAGGAAAGGATCAGGAGCCACGCTGTATGGGTCAACTGTTACGCCGCATTGCTACCTTTCTCGGTATTATTTCCCCGCAGAGCTACACCTACCCGGCCTTGGACATCAAGCTGACGGGAAATCGCCAACTACATTTGGTCGGTAGCATTCATATGGGCACCGTCGATATGTCGCCGCTGCCTGCTCGGCTGTCAGCACGCCTGCGCCAGGCCGATGCGTTGATCGTTGAGGCCGATATAACCGGGTCCTCCTCGCCATTTGGCCACGCTGAACCCCAACTCGAACTTGAAGAGCGTCTTGGCGATGAAGAATTCCAACGGTTGCAGGTGCTATGCCAGGAGCTGGGGGCGGATGTAGAGAGCTTCTCTGCTCTTCCCGGCTGGCAGGTAGCGCTGATGATGCAAGCACGGCAGGCACAGCGGCTGGGTTTACGCGCCGAATACGGAATTGATTATCAGCTATTGCAAGCCGCTAAAGTACAGCAGATGCCAGTGATCGAACTGGAAGGGGCCGAAGAACAGCTAAGCATGCTGGAACAACTGCCAGAAGGCGGTATGGCCCTGCTGCACGATACGTTAGAGCACTGGCACACCAACGCCCGTTTGCTGCAAACCATGGTGAGCTGGTGGCTGGACGCCAAACCGAACGCCACGTTGGAAACGCTACCCTCCACCTTCAGTGCCGAGTTGTACGACGTCTTGATGCACCGCCGCAATCGCCACTGGCAGCAAAAGCTGGAAGCGTTACCGCCGGGCAACTATGTGGTGGCAGTCGGTGCTTTGCATCTGTATGGCGAAGACAATTTACCGGCCATGCTGCAGGCACGATAAAAAAGTGGCCAATATCGCTATTGGCCAGTCAAAGAGGAATTTTTCATATTTTAGTTATACGCATTGTAACCGTGTTAACGATTACAATAGACAGGGTAGCAACCTGACGAACCTATTGGCAACTGCCTTTCATCCTCCTTGGCACAGGTTGCTCATTCGGCTACATTTTTATCGTTTCGTTGCCACCGATGACAACTTCCCACAGTTTTGGAAAAGAAATTATGACACCCGCAGTGGTTCTGCTTGAAAAACAAAAGGTGGCCTTCACCCTCCACGCGTATCACCACGATAGCGAAGAAACCAACTTTGGCGACGAGGTGGTAAAAAAGCTGGGGCTGAACGCCGAACAGGTCTACAAAACGCTGTTGGTGTCCCTCAATGGCGATGCGAAAAATCTGGCCGTAGCGGTCACGCCAGTCGCGACCCAGTTGGATTTGAAGAAGGTGGCGAAAGCGCTAGGGGCCAAGAAAGCCGAAATGGCCGATCCGGCAGTCGCTCAACGTGTGACGGGGTATCTGGTTGGTGGGATCAGCCCGCTCGGGCAAAAGAAACGCTTGCCCACGGTGATCGACAGCCCAGCGCAACAGTTTGCCACCATTTTCGTTTCCGGCGGCAAACGCGGGTTGGATATTGAATTGGCGGCCAGCGATCTGTGCCACTTGCTGTCCGGCACCTTCGCCGAGATCGCCAAGCGGGATTGAAAAAGCAGGCCGTTACCTTCCTCTGCAACGGCCTAGTACCTTACTTGTAAACGATCTCGCCTTTAGGCTCGTACGCCGCCGCATCCAGCGGTGAGTGCTTTTCGATATACTGCTTGAGCACTTCCGCATCGATAAAGCCGGTGTTGACGTAGCTTGGCAGGGTATCAATCTTCGGATAACCATCGCCGCCCAGGGCGTTGAAGTTCAGCGTCGCCATACGATAGGTCTTGTCTGCCTGTAAGGGTTCGCCCTTGATCTTGACGTCGCTAACGCCTTTGCCGTCCGCCACCAGGCTGACGTTGGCGAACTGCGCATAGGCCCCGGAGTCCACCTTCATATTGGCTACCGCTGCCAGATATGGCTCAACCTCGCTGCCTTTCATATCGACATACACCAGCGTGTTGCCAAACGGCTGCACCTTGAGCACGTTTTTATAGGTGATGTCACCGGCCTCGATCGAGTCACGCACGCCACCACCGCTCATCACGGCGAAGTCTGCGTTGGCGCGTTCCATCTGCGCAGCTAACAGCACGCGCGAAAGGTTGGTCTGCACGAAGCGGACTTTACTGCGGTCCCCTTCCAGTTTGCCGTTGACGCTGCCCACCTTCACTTCTAACTGAGCCTTGCCTTTGTCCTGGAACGGCGTCAGCAGCTTCATCATCGACGGATCTTCCTGGATCTGCTCGGTGTAATACACCCGCTCGCTGGTGCCGTCGGCTTTCTCTACCTTTTTCTTCAGGTTGACCGGGATCAGTTGGTAATGCACCAGTTTCAGCTCGCCGTTGCGGAACTGGAAGTCGGCACGGCCGACGTATTTACCCCATTCGTGGGCCTGGACGATCCAGGTACCGTTTTGGCGATCTGGCGCGCAAGGCGTGCCCGGTACGTAATCCACCTGTTTGTGGTTTTCACTCGCCATACAGACCGGATCTTGCGAATGCCCACCGACAATCATATCCAGGTAGCCCGTAGGCAGGCTACGTGCCATCTCCACGTCCCCCGGCGCGTTAGAGCCATGGTTACCATCGTCGTAGTGGCCCATGTGGGTAGCGGCGATAATCACGTCCGGCTTTTCATCTTTGCGCAGCTGTTCCACCACCAGCTTGGCTTCTTGCGCCGGAACACGGAATTCGATATCGGTAAAGTATTCCGGGTTGCCGATTTTTGCAGTGTCATCGGTGGTCAGGCCGATCACCGCAATCTTCACCCCTTGCTTTTCAAACAGGGCATAAGGCTTGAACAGGCGTTGCTGAGTGCTTTTTTGATAAATGTTGGCGGACAATAGGGGGAAAGAAGCCCACTTCTCCTGCTGGCGCAACACGCTGAGGGGGTTGTCGAATTCGTGGTTGCCGATCGCCATCGCGTCGTAGCCGATCAGCGTCATACCACGGAAATCGGGTTCTGCATCCTGCAAATCCGATTCTGGCACGCCGGTATTGATGTCCCCACCGGACAGCAACAGCACGCTACCGCCTTTCGCCGCCACTTCCTGACGGATGCTGTCCACCAGCGTCTTTTGCGCCCCCAGGCCGTACTCGCCATGATCGTTCTGCCAGAAATGGCCGTGATGATCGTTGGTGTGCAGGATGGTGATATCGTAGGTTTTATCCTTTTCCCAAGCACTGACTGTTCCTGAAAACAACGTCAGGGAAACAGCCAACGCACATGCGGTGGTGTGAAGCGAAAAGCGCATGGCAGATCTCCATGGTTAATAATGGGTATTTTTTGATAAGGACGAAATTGTAACGCGAATCGGCTGCAACTAATTTCAAATTTTTGCGACATACGTCAAATTATGTCGGAAAGGCACGGCCGGTTCGAATTTTATCGGCACTCCCAATAGCACATAATGATCGAGAGAGAATCAGCTACCCCGTTGTCGGACGAAAGATGAACGTTATAAGATGTCGGCTCTCCCTCTCTCACTTACCAGGCTAATAATAATATGACTGACCGTAGTGAAACGGATATTCCACCGGTAACCCGCAGCGCGGCCAAAGGCACTGCGTTCTCTATTCTCGGTGCTATCAGCGTTTCCCACCTGCTCAACGATATGATGCAATCGCTGATCGTGGCGATTTACCCGATTTTGCAAGCCGATTTTAGCCTCAGCTTTGTGCAGATCGGGATGATCACCCTGACCTATCAGCTCACCGCCTCACTGCTACAACCGCTGATTGGTTATTACACCGATAAACACCCGCAGCCTTATTCGCTGCCTATCGGCATGGGATTCACCCTGTCGGGCTTACTGCTGCTTTCGGTGGCCAACACTTTCCCTCTGGTGCTGCTGGCGGCCGCTTTGGTGGGCACCGGTTCCTCCGTATTCCATCCTGAGTCATCCCGCGTGGCGCGCATGGCATCCGGTGGACGGCACGGTTTGGCCCAGTCGCTGTTCCAGGTGGGCGGCAACTTCGGCAGTTCCCTCGGCCCGCTGTTGGCCGCGCTGATTATTGCCCCCTACGGCAAGGGCAATATCGCCTGGTTCTCCCTGGCTGCGCTGCTGGCCATTGTGGTCTTGTTGCAGGTCAGTAAATGGTATAAGCAGCAACATCGGGCGGCCCAAGGCAAGCCAAAAGCCGCTTCTCTGGTCAAACCGCTGCCAAAACGTACCGTAGTGTTCTCCTTAAGCATTCTGCTGGTGCTGATCTTCTCCAAATACTTCTACTTGGCGAGCATTAGTAGCTATTACACCTTTTATCTCATACATAAGTTCGGCGTTTCGGTACAGAATGCCCAATTCCATCTGTTTGCCTTCCTGTTTGCCGTAGCGGCAGGAACCATCATTGGCGGGCCTTTGGGTGATAAGTTTGGACGTAAATATGTCATTTGGGGCTCCATCCTGGGTGCTGCTCCCTTTACCTTGGCTTTACCCCATGCTTCTCTCTACTGGACCGGGGTTTTGACGGTGATCATCGGGGTTATTCTGGCCTCGGCCTTCTCGGCCATTCTGGTGTATGCGCAGGAGCTGATCCCTGGCAAAGTGGGGATGGTTTCCGGGCTATTCTTCGGTTTTGCTTTCGGTATGGGCGGGTTAGGTGCGGCAGTTCTTGGTTATGTCGCCGATTTGACCAGCATCGAGCTGGTTTATCAAATCTGTGCATTCCTGCCGCTTATCGGCATTATCACCGCATTGCTACCAAATATGGAGCATAACCAGCAATAACCCTGATACAACCCCGGTTTAGCGCAGAAGTTAAACCGGGTTATCCACTCCGAAACCCCATTTAATCCGGTCAATTACGCCATAATTCCCCTTCCTTCTGCCAAAATAGACGAATAGTCTGGTTTTTTACACAAAACCCTAAATTAGCTAAGCAATGAAAGCACAAATGCAATAAACTAAATGTATCCTTTCGTAACACCCGTGAGCACAACCAGAGGAGTATGGATGCATAATTCAACACCCTTGATCACCACTATTGTTGGAGGGTTAGTACTCGCCTTCCTCTTCGGAATGCTGGCAAACCGCCTGCGCATCTCCCCGTTGGTAGGGTATCTGGCCGCAGGCGTTCTTGCCGGCCCGTTTACCCCCGGTTTCGTCGCTGATACCTCGTTAGCGCCGGAACTCGCGGAGATTGGGGTGATCCTGCTGATGTTCGGTGTTGGTCTCCATTTCTCGCTTAAAGATCTCCTCGCTGTAAAAAATATCGCTATCCCTGGGGCCATTGCCCAAATCGCCGTCGCGACGGTGTTGGGGATGGGGTTGTCCAAACTGATGGGCTGGGATTTGGTTTCCGGCCTGGTATTCGGCCTGTGTCTGTCCACCGCCAGTACCGTGGTACTGCTGCGCGCCCTGGAAGAACGGCAACTGATCGACAGCCAACGCGGGCAGATCGCCATCGGCTGGCTGATTGTCGAAGATTTGGCCATGGTGTTGGCCCTGGTGCTGCTGCCGGCATTTGCCAATATGCTCAACAGCGATACCGCCAGCACCACACAGCTGCTCACCGAGTTGGCCATCACCATTGGCAAGGTTATCGCCTTTATCGCGCTGATGATTATCGTTGGCCGCCGAGTGGTGCCTTGGATCCTGGCAAAAACCGCCAGTACCGGCTCGCGCGAGCTGTTTACGCTGGCAGTGTTGGCACTGGCGCTGGGTATTGCCTACGGCGCTGTCGGCCTGTTTGACGTCTCGTTTGCCCTGGGTGCCTTCTTTGCCGGTATGGTGCTGAACGAATCGGAACTGAGCCACCGCGCAGCACACGATACGCTGCCGCTGCGTGACGCCTTTGCGGTGCTGTTCTTTGTCTCGGTCGGTATGCTGTTCGATCCGATGATCCTGATCAACCAACCGCTGGCGGTGTTGGCAACGCTGGCGATTATCCTGTTTGGTAAATCGGTGGCGGCCTTCGCGCTGGTCAAAATGTTCGGTCACTCCAAGCGTACCGCGCTGACCATTTCCGCCAGCCTGGCACAGATTGGTGAGTTCGCCTTTATCCTGGCCGGATTGGGGGTCACGCTAGGCATGATGGATCAGCATGGCCGTAATCTGGTGCTGGCCGGGGCGATCCTGTCAATCATGCTCAACCCGCTACTGTTTACCTTGCTGGAGCGCTATCTGGCCAAGACGGAAACCATCGAGGATCAGATCCTGGAAGAAGCGGTGGAGGAAGAGAAGCAGATCCCGGTCGATATCTGCAATCATGCCGTCGTAGTCGGTTATGGTCGTGTTGGCAGCCTGTTAGGGGCCAAGCTGACCGAAGAAGGCGTGTCGATGGTGGTGATAGAAAACTCTCGCCCACGGGTTGAAGCGCTGCGCGCTCAAGGGATCAAAGCGGTGTTAGGCAATGCGGCCAATCCCGAGATCATGGAACTGGCGCGGCTCGACTGCGCACGCTGGCTGCTGCTGACCATTCCCAACGGTTATGAAGCCGGTGAGATCGTGGCCTCGGCCCGCACCAAGCGCCCAACTCTGGAGATTATCGCCCGCGCTCATTACGATGACGAGGTTTCGTATATCTCCGACCGGGGTGCCGATCAGGTGGTGATGGGGGAACGCGAGATCGCCAACAGTATGTTGAATATCCTCAAGCTGGATTCGTTGTCGGACGAAGAGAAGCTGGCCGCCTGCCCAATCTGACGCCATTAAGCCGGTAAGAGCGCTAAAACCGCGCTCTTACCGGTTGTTGGTTACCGTTCCCAGTAAGACTCTTCCAGACTGTCTTCCCGCTCCGGCAACCCACGGGTCAAACGTGGCGAGTGCTGGTTAAGCACCTGATAGCTAACGCGGTTGGCATATTTGCAGACCTGCGCCAATGAAGAATAGGTCAGATAGCTACGCACATGCTTGCTGGAGTTTGGCACGTTGTTACGGTGATAGCCGTTAGCGGCGATATCATGCAGCAGCGCAGACAGCGCACCGTCGCCCGCACCGTTGGTATTCATGATCTTTTCCGGGCCACCCATATACGGGGCGATATGCGAATAGACCTTGAGTGCGTTTTCGCAGCTTGCACGGCGCATCGCACGGCTGAATTCAAAGCGGTTAAACTCGGCGATATGGCCCGGCAACAGCGGATGCTGGGTTTCACGCTTGTTGGCCTCTTCGGTGTAACCTGCCATATACAGACCGTTTGGCCCAGCGGTACACAACACCAAATCTACCCAGTCCAATGCCATCTCTGAGGCCATCAGCGGATCGCTCAACCCAGTGAGTTCCAACGCCTCATCTTCGTTCATCGCCAGAATGGAGACATGCTCTCTGAGAAAATCACGCCACCACACCGGATTATCCGCAATGACGTACTTGGTGCCCAGCGTCAGCACCACCGGTACATCATGCTTTTTGGCAAACTTTATCGCCTGCATGGTGGCTTCCGGCATGGGTTCACCGGGTTTGCAACGCACCAGATAGGAGGTCAGTACCAACCCGGCAGCCCCTGCGATCACCTCTTCAGGAATGCTTTCCGGGCGTAGCTGGTTCATCTGGCCTGGGCTGATGGCAAAGGTGCGCTCGCCGCTCTCGCTAATCAGCGTAAAGCAGCGGCCAATGGCTCCATCCACCGCTTGCAGGTAGTTGAGATCGGTACGGCTGGAGGTGTTGCACAGATAGCGATAGGCATAGCTGCCAATTTTGACGTTGCTACACATCACGCCGAGCAGCACGGAACGATCGTCCGCCAGTACCGAGTAGTTGTGCAGGGTGTTACCGATGGTGCCACCGGCAAATTGATGAGTGATCAGGTTATTGTCGCTCAGTTCCTGATACAGCGCCTCGGCAACGTCGTCTTCAATGACCAGCGAATGGCCCAGGCTAAGGCCGTAGCGTTCGACAAACGCGTCATCCACTTTCGCTTCGATATCCACCAGCGTCTGATCGATACCGACGACATAAGAGGTACTGACTTCATTTTCAGGCTGTGTCTGCTGCAATAACGGATCGCGAGCGTTGACCGGAAAATAATGTTTGGATTTACGTTTACCAGGAAATTTCATGTGATTGGCGGTGAGTTGCGGTGAACAGGCAGGAATGTTAGCACATTCCTGCCTGATTGCTGCGTTTTCACGTGAGCATTTTGCCAGCCGAGCGGTGAAAAGCCGGCTTGATTACAGGCGTTGCCCCACCAACTGTTGCATCATATCGATATGGGCGGCGTCATCATTGAGTGCCGGGATGTATTCAAACTTCTCGCCACCCGCCTCCAGGAAGATTTCGCGGTTCTGCTCTTTGATCTCCTCCAGCGTTTCCAGGCAATCCGCAGAAAAGCCGGGGCAGATCAGTTGGATATGCTTCACGCCTTGCGCTGGCAGACTCTTCAGGGTTTCGTCGGTGTACGGCGTCAGCCAGGGCTCCCGACCGAAGCGCGATTGATAGGTCATCATCACCCGATCTGGGGCCAGCGGTATGGCCGCCGCCAACGCGCGGTAGGTATCTTCGCAACGTTGCGGGTAATCATCACCCAGCGTGGCGTAGCGTTTGGGAATACCGTGGAACGACATCACCAGGCGGTCGGGCTTACCGTGTTCGGCGAACGCCCGCTCAACGCTTTGCTGCAAGGCCAGGATATACGCTGGGTGCTCGGCATAGTCACGGATAAAGCCAATCGATGGCAGGCGGCGATAACCTTTCAGCACCCGCGCAACACCATCCCAGACTGCGGCGCTGGTCGAGCACGAATATTGCGGATACAGCGGCAACACCACCAGATTGGTCACGCCCTGCGCCAATAGGCTGTCGATCGCCTGTGCCAGACTGGGTGATCCGTAGCTCATACCTAGTTCCACCGGCGTATTCGGCATACGCGCCGCCAGCTCCCGCTGTTGGCGACGGCTGTAGACCAGCAACGGTGAACCTTCGTCCATCCAGACAGATTGATAAAGCTTTGCCACACGCGGTGAACGGATCGGCAAAATGATGCCGTTAAGAATTGGCCACCAGATCAGCGGCGCAGTGTCGACCACCCGGTTGTCACTGAGAAATTCTTTCAGATAGCGTTTTACCGCCTGCGGGGTAGGTGCCTCTGGCGTACCCAGATTCACCAGCAATACCCCGTGTTTCTCTTGCTTCATTCCGATCCCCTTGTCCTTCCCGGCAAATACCCTGTTATTTCTCAGCGTATTAACAGCCACTCATGCGGCCTATTGTAACGGAAAAGCGCCGGACCGGAACCTATATCAGCAACAGGTAGAACAGGGGTTATTTTTGCGCCAGCTGCCAGACGGCAGCTACGTTGCGCGCCGTAACTTCCAGGTTATGGGCCGCGTCCGCCAGCGCCTCTGGCAGCGTCACGATGCGGTCGATCACCGAGAAAGCGGCATCGATGCCGTGTTGATGCACCACCTGATAGTCTTTTGACAGGCTACCGGCAATGGCAATCACCGGTAATTGGTGGCGCTTGGCTACCCGCGCAACGCCGATCGGGGTTTTGCCGTGGATCGACTGGCTGTCGAGCCGCCCTTCGCCAGTGATCACTAAGTCAGCATTACGTACCGCGTCTTCCAGATGCAGCGTTTCGATTACGATTTCGATGCCTGGCCGCAGCTCAGCTGCCAGAAAACCGATCAGTGCCGCTCCCATGCCCCCGGCAGCACCCGAGCCGGGCACCTGCAATACCTTGCGCCCGGTGCTCTGCTCCAGGAGCGTGCCGTAATGATGCAGCGCCTTGTCCAGTTGCCGCACCTTCTCCGGCGTGGCCCCTTTTTGTGGGCCGAAGATTGCTGAAGCCCCGTGATCGCCACACAGCGGGTTATTCACGTCGCAGGCTACCGTGATCTTCACCTGCTGCAAGCGGGGATCCAGTTGGCTGAGATCGATATGCGCCAGTTGCGCCAACGCCGCACCACCGGGCCGTAATTCTTGATTGCGGTGGTCGAGAAGCTTAGCGCCCAGCGCCTGCATCATACCCGCCCCGCCATCGTTGGTTGCGCTGCCGCCGATCCCCAAAATGATCGAGTCTACACCTTGTTGCAGTGCCGCCAGGATCAGCTCGCCGGTGCCAAAACTGCTGGTCACTAACGGATCGCGTTCGTCACCCGCCACCAGATGCAGCCCGGACGCGGCTGCCATTTCGATCACTGCGGTTTTCCCTTCCCCCAGCAGACCATAAAATGCTGCTGTAGGTTTGCCCTGCGGCCCGCTAACCTGCACATTGATGATTTCCCCACCGGTGGCGGCCACCATCGCATCGACGGTGCCCTCGCCTCCGTCCGCCATGGGCAGCAACACATAGTGCGCCTGCGGATAGATTTGCCGGAAACCACGCTCGATCGCTTCTGCGACACCCTGAGCACTCAGGCTCTCTTTAAAGGAGTCGGGGGCAATTACCACTTTCTGTAGGGTGTTCATCGACAGCGCCTTAATCTTCAGAGGATGCCACTGCATCGGTTAGTGAATACCATACCCTGCCGACAACGGAAATTCTTTAGCGATAGACACAAACAAAAGGGTAAAAAAGAACGTTATTTTGTGCATTCACACAATTCAATCCTGCATCAACATCCCGATATACAGTTGCAAGACGTCCGCCAATTGGTTGATCTTCAGGCCAGTCGTTTTTTCTACGCGCTGCAGACGGTAACGCAGGGTGTTAACGTGAATATGCAGCTGTGCCGCAGTCTTGGTTTGGTCACAATTCTGATTGAAATAGTGGCGCAGCGTGTTTCTCAGCATCCCTTTTTCATCCTGGGCGCTCAATTGCCGCCAGGGCCGTGAAAGCTCCTGGGCTCGCCAATCCTCCCCTAAATCGCACAGCAGCGAGGGCAGCGGGTAGTCATCATAAAACAGCGTGTGCTGGATCAGTTTGAGACGGTGCGCCATGGTTTGCACTGCTCTTGCGGTCTGAATGGAGCGATAGACGCCCTCCTCACCACTGTAAAAGCCCCCGACGATCAACCGCAGGCCAAAGCGTTGCTGGATCTCATTCTGGAGCTGCTGGGCCAGCTTACGCTCCTGCTGTACGTCCCACACGCCCTGTTTCATACAGGCCGGGCGCAAGAGCACCAGTTCATTAAAGCTGGTCATGGTGATCAGCGCCTCACGCTGGGTGATCTCCAGCTCTGCCAGCAAGCCTCTCAGTACCTGCGGCTGCGGTTCATACAGCTCTAGCAGCCAGACAATGCGTGGCTGTTGCAGATCCAGCTCTAAATAGGCCGCCATCGCCTCGCGCGAACCAGGTTCACTGTGCCCTTGCAGCAGTTGGTTGGCCAGCTCTTCCCGGTAACGCTTTTCCCACTGATGTTGATCGAGCATCGCAGCCTGTTCCACCATCAGCTCTGCCGCCATTTTCACCAGTTCACCATAGGCTCGCACCTGGGCCGGATCGCCGGAAACCCCAATCGCTCCCACCAGTTGATTACGAAAGCTGAACGGCAGATTGATGCCGGGCTGCACGCCCTTCAGATGGTGTGCCGTGGCCTCATCAATCTCCACCACCCGGTTTTCGGTCAGGGCCAATACCGCCCCTTCGTGTCGCTGATACAGGCGCGAGGCGTTGCCGGAAGCAATAATGACGCCGTTGCTGTCCATCACGTTGACCGAATGGTGAATGATGCTCATCGCACGTTGCACGATCTGGCGCGCGGTCGCTTCTTGCAAAAAATTTGTCTGCCTGGGCATGCGGCTCTTCCTGTCGGGCGAAACGGTAGCACTGATAACCTAGCATGAAGCGGCAAAAAAAACGCCGGGCAGCAACCGCAAGCCCAGCGTTTTCTACAGCCTTGACACCGATTAGCCCAGAATGGTCGCCAGCTCAGCGCTCACTTCCGTCACCTTACGGGTGCCATCGATCTTGTGGTAAGACGTATTACCCGCCTCGGCTTCTTTATGATAGTAAGACACCAGCGGCGCGGTCATCTGATGGTATTCCACCAGGCGCTTACGCACGGTCTCTTCCTGATCGTCTTTACGGGTGGTCAGCTCTTCGCCGGTGGCGTCGTCTTTCCCTTCTACCTTCGGCGGATTGAATTTGATGTGGTACACGCGGCCAGATGGCGCATGCACGCGGCGGCCAACGATACGATCGACGATCAGTTCGTCCGGCACGTCGAACTCCAGCACGTAATCCACTTTAATGCCGGCTTCTTTCATCGCGTCAGCCTGTGGAATGGTGCGTGGGAAACCGTCCAGCAGGAAACCGTTACGGCAGTCTTCCTGGGTAATACGCTCTTTGACCAGCGCAATAACCAGCTCATCGGTCACCAGCTTGCCGGCGTCCATGATTTCTTTCGCCTTTTTGCCCAGCTCAGAACCGGCCTTAACGGCTGCGCGCAACATATCGCCCGTGGAGATTTGCGGAATGCCGTATTTCTCCATGATGAATTGAGCCTGAGTGCCTTTACCAGCGCCTGGAGCGCCCAGCAGAATGATACGCATTGCGTAAATCCCCTTGCTATGTATTTCCCTTCATTCTTCTGGCCGCGGCCGGAAGTCTATCGGGTTTGAGTTTTTATTAAATTTCGAAAACACTCAACCTTACCATTTCTGAGGGGGGTGGCTCAAGGTAGCGAGAGGAAATCGGTTGCGGAAAGATCGGGCTGAAACGAGGCAAGCAGGAGAAAAATTTGACGGGAATAGAAGAGATTACGCCCCAAACCCTAAGGTCTGGGGCGTATTTTGCTGATTAAGCGGACAACAGCTTATTCATGCGGCGGATAAACTGGTTTGGATCTTCCAGCGTACCCCGCTCTGCCAGCAGGGCCTGATCCAACAGCAGATCGATCCATTCGGCAAATTGTTCGTTATCGCCCACATCGGATGCGCGTTTGACCAACGCATGCTCCGGGTTCAGCTCGAAGATATACTTCACTTCCGGCGCAGCCTGCCCCGCAGCGGCAAACAGTTTGGCCATCTGGGTGCTCATCTCGTCGGCATCGGTGGTAACGATGGCCGGGGTATCCGTCAGGCGGTGCGTCAGACGCACGTCCTTCACGCGCTCACCCAGCAGCGTCTTGACCCGCTCGATAAACGGCTCCAGCTGCTTCTCGGCTTCTTTCTGCTCTTCGGTTTCATCCGCCAGTTTATCCAGCGCTTCATCCGCTTTGCTGACCGACTGGAACACCTTACCGTCAAACTCGGTCAGGTAGCTCATCATCCACTCATCGATGCGGTCAGACAGCAGCAGGACTTCGATGCCTTTCTTGCGGAACAGCTCCAGGTGCGGGCTGCTCTTGGCGGCGGCATAACTGTCGGCGGTGATGTAGTAAATCTTGTCCTGGCCTTCGGTCATGCGGCCAACGTACTCTTCCAGCGAGACGGTTTGCGCCGAGCTGTCATTGTGCGTAGAAGCAAAGCGCAGCAGTTTGGCGATGGCCTCTTTGTTGCCGCCGTCCTCCGCTGGCCCTTCTTTCAGTACCATACCGAACTGCTGCCAGAACTTCTGGTAGGCTTCCGCGTCGTCTTTGGCCAGCTTGTCCAACATCTGCAACACGCGTTTGGTCAGCGCGCCACGCAGGTTTTGGGTAACACGGCTGTCCTGCAGGATTTCACGCGAAACGTTCAGCGGCAGATCGTTGGAATCGATCAGGCCACGCACAAATCGCAGGTAGTTCGGCATGAACTGCTCGGCGTCATCCATGATAAACACGCGCTGAACGTACAGCTTCAGGCCGTGTTTATGATCGCGATTCCACATATCCCACGGCGCCTGGGCCGGGATGTACAGCAGGCTGGTGTACTCCTGCTTACCTTCCACCCGGTTGTGGCTCCAGCTCAGCGGATCGGTAAAGTCATGGGCAATGTGCTTGTAGAACTCTTTGTACTCTTCTTCGGTCACGTCAGCTTTGCTGCGAGTCCACAACGCTTGCGCCTTGTTGATTTTCTCCCAGGTGACGGTGCCGTCTTCTTCATTCTTGGTTTCAATCTCTACCGGCAGTGCAATGTGATCGGAATATTTGCCAATCACCGAGCGCAGACGCCAGCCGTCGAGGTATTCGTCTTCGCCTTCACGCAGGTGCAGGGTAATTTCGCTGCCGCGATCGGCCTTGCTGATATCGGCGATGGTGTAATCACCTTCACCGGCAGACTCCCAGTACACCCCTTGATCTTCCGCAGCACCGGCCGCGCGGGTACGCACGGTGACTTTGTCCGCCACAATGAACGCCGAGTAGAAGCCCACGCCGAACTGACCGATCAGTTGGCTGTCTTTCGCCTGATCGGAGCCGATAGACTCCAAGAAGGCCTTGGTACCAGACTTGGCAATCGTCCCCAGGTTTTCGATCACTTCTTCGCGGCTCATACCGATGCCGTTATCGGCAATCGTCAGGGTACGCTTCTCTTTGTCGAAAGACAGACGCACACGCAGCTCGCCATCACCTTCATACAGTTCCGGCTTGGAAAGCGCACGGAAACGCAGTTTGTCCGCCGCATCGGAGGCGTTGGAGATCAGCTCACGCAGGAAGATTTCTTTATTGGAGTACAGCGAATGGATCATCAAATGAAGCAGTTGTTTGACTTCAGACTGGAACCCACGGGTTTCTTGACCTTTCATACTCATTGATTACCTCAAAGACAGTAATGACCAAATCATGCAATGAGGATCAAATGGGGTTAACTCTGTGGTTTTTCAAGCGGCTGGCGGGGAATTTTTTGTCAACGGATTACGGGGCAGAGGACTGCCCCGTAAAGAATCATCAGAATTTGATCGCGTGGCGTCCGGCCAGGGAGTGCGACAGCGTGGTGCCATCCACCATTTCCAGTTCACCACCCACCGGAACCCCGTGGGCAATGCGGCTGGCAAGTACGCCATATTGGCCACACATCTCGGCGATGTAGTTGGCCGTGGCGTCCCCTTCCACCGTTGGGTTGGTGGCCAGGATCACTTCAGTGATGGTTTCCTTCTCCAGCCGTTGCTCCAACCGATCCAGGCCGATATCGCCTGGGCCAATGCCGTCTAACGGTGACAGATGGCCCATCAGCACAAAGTAGCGCCCGGCAAACTGGCCGGTCTGCTCGATGGCGTGAATATCCGCCGGGCTCTCCACTACGCAAATCTGGCCGTTTTGCTGGCGGCGCACATTATTGCAGATGGTGCAGGTATCCTGCTCGGTGAAGGTACGGCAATCGGCACAGTGGCCGATCTCCGACATGGCACGGGTCAGCGCCTGTGCCAGCCGCATACCACCGCTGCGATCGCGCTGCAGCAGTTGGAACGCCATACGCTGCGCCGACTTCGGGCCAACGCCCGGCAGGCAGCGCAGTGCCTCCATCAATGATTCAAGGAGCGGGCTGGTTTGCATCAGAACGGCATCTTAAAGCCTGGCGGCAACTGCATCCCGCTGGAAACCGACGCCATCTTCTCTTTCTGGGTTTCTTCGATGCGACGTGCTGCGTCATTGAAAGCGGCAGCGATCAGATCTTCCAGCATCTCTTTGTCGTCTTCCATCAGGCTTGGGTCGATTTCTACCCGGCGGCAGTTATGTGCCCCGTTGATGGTCACTTTCACCAAGCCAGCCCCGGATTCACCCGTCACTTCCAATTTGGCAATTTCTTCCTGCATCTGCTGCATCTTTTCCTGCATTTGCTGGGCTTGCTTCATCAGGTTACCCATACCGCCTTTACCAAACATAGTCGTCTCTCATAGCATTGGCCGCGCACCGTGCGCCGCGTTAAATAGGGCGAATACTCTCTTCATCCAGATCTGCATCGAAGAACCGACGCAGAGTCTGGATATTGGTATCCGCAACGATGGACTGGCGAGCCTGCGCCAGTTTTTCTTCATAAATGGCTTGCCGCCACTCCAGCGGAGTCCGCTCCGCCGGATTATCGTCTTCCACCACGCTGAGTTCAACCGTGCGGCCATGTAACTCACTGAGTGCCTGCGCCAGTGTCTTCTGTGCCGAAGGCGAATTCAGATGACGCTGCGAAGACCGCAGGTGGAGACAAATGCTGTCCGGAGCCAGCTGCTGCTTAAAGGCGTTTAACGCCAGTTGCTGCACCAGTTTCGGTATTTTTAGCTGGTCGATCTCTGCCGCCCAAGGATCGCGCTCGATGGACTCAACCACCAGTTTAGCCGACAGCTCAGGCGTTTTTTCATGTTCGAGCGCCGTACGCAACGCTTTTGGCGTGGCCAGCGGTTCCGGCGCGGCTTCAGGTTCGGTAAGCGCACGCCAGCGATAGGCCTCCGGCTTGGCCGGCTTCTCCGTCACGATCTTTTCGGCCTGACGCTTCTGGCTGCGTTCGGTTACCGAGGCTAAACGCTCTAGTGCCGAGTTAGCCGGCCGCGCTATTCCTGGCGCCGCCGGCTCATTCTTTTTTGCGGTGGATGCCCCCTGTTGCCGCAGCAACTGGGTTCGCGCTTTAAGTAACTGCGCGGTAGCATCCGGTAAATTTGTTGGTTGAGTATTCTGCACTGACGCAGCCTGCCCCAAGGGAGGTGGGGCATCTGGATAGGGGGAAGGTGGCGCAACGGCCATATTCCCCTGCGGCTGTGCGGGCGCGGTCTGTACCATGGCCACCGGCTCTGGGATCACCGCTTTGGGGTGAAACGCCAGCGCGCGCAGCAGGGTCATCTCAACGCCCATACGGCGATCCGGGGCAAAGGCCAACTCTTTGCGGCCAACCAACAAGGTTTGGTAGTAAAGCTGTACGTCCGTTGGCGGCAGGGTACGCGCCAGCTCACGTAACCGCTGCTCAATCGCAGCGTAATGGTTGTCCAGCACCGAGGGCAGCAGTTGCACCATCGCAATGCGGTGCAGCAGCGCCAGCGTCTCCACCAGCAGGTTTTCCCAATCCACGCCGCGTGACGCTGCCTGGGCGACCTGCGCCATCACTTTTTCACCGTCGGCACTCACCAGGGCTTCCAGGATGGCCAGCGGCTGCTCATCATCCAACGTCCCCAGCATCTGGCTGACGGTGTCGGTCGTCACCTGCCCCTGCCCCATGGCAATCGCCTGGTCGGTCAGGCTGAGGGCATCGCGCATACTGCCATCGGCGGCGCGTGCCAACAGTTGCAACGCGCGGGCATCGCTGATGATGTGCTCTGCCAGCAAGACGGTTTCCAACTGGGTGCGGATTTGTTCCACGTCCATCGCTTTAAGATGGAATTGCAGGCAGCGAGAAAGAATAGTGACCGGCAGCTTCTGCGGATCGGTGGTTGCCAATAGGAACTTGACGTGCGCAGGCGGCTCTTCCAGCGTTTTCAGCAACGCATTGAAGCTGTGGCGCGAGAGCATGTGGACTTCATCGATCAGGTAAACCTTGAAACGGCCACGCGCCGGGGCGTATTGCACGTTATCGAGCAGATCGCGAGTATCTTCCACTTTGGTTCTGGAGGCGGCATCGATCTCGATCAGATCGACAAAGCGCCCCTGCTCAATTTCACGGCAGTTATCACATTGGCCGCAGGGCGTCGCAGTGATGCCTGTTTCGCAGTTCAAACCTTTGGCCAACAGACGCGCAATGGTGGTTTTACCCACGCCACGCGTGCCAGAGAACAGATAGGCGTGATGGATCCGCCCCAGAGAGAGGCCATTAGCCAGCGCCGTCAGGACATGCTCTTGTCCGACAACCTCTGCAAACGTTTGGGGGCGCCACTTACGGGCAAGAACCTGATAGCTCATTAAGACTTCATCACTGATTTATGGAGTAATTTCAACCCAAGTAGTACACCACAACGTCGAGGACATTGCCATGTGGGCGGCCTGCTGGTACCGAGGTTGAACCGATACCCTTTATCGTCCGATGGCCACTCACACTTTAGTGTAACAGTACGCCCGCCGTCATTCCTATAACTTTGCATCATGCCTGCCAGGTGCAAACCTGTTAGCCCGTCAAGATAGGGAACGCTTTGGCATTTTTAGCAAGGAACTGATGGGAGCGAAACAGAAAATGTCAGAATACAGCAGAGAATACGGGGAAGTAGTGATTCTACGTCAACCCCGCAGCGAACCACGGGGTTGTCTATCGAAGCTATCAATGCCCGGCGAAGTCGAGCAGGCAGTAGCAATTAATACCCAGATTATTCAGGCGCGTTTCGCCCCCGAGGTCCGGCAGGTTGATGATAAATGCCGCATCTGTCACTTCACCACCCAAACGGCGGATCAGCGTGGCGGTGGCTTCGATCGTGCCACCGGTGGCCAGCAGATCGTCAACGACCAGTACTTTGTCACCAGCAACGATGGCATCGGTGTGAATTTCCAGCTTGTCGGTGCCGTATTCCAGCTCATAGCTTTCGCTCAGCGTCGCACGCGGCAATTTGCCCGGTTTGCGTACCGGCACAAAGCCAACGCCCAGCGCCAACGCTACCGGTGCGCCGAACAGGAAACCACGCGCTTCAGTACCCACCACCTTGGTGACGCCCGTATCGCGGTAACGTTCGACCAGCAGTTCAATACTGGAAGCATACGCCAGCGGGTTTTCCAACAGGCTGGTCACATCACGGAACAGAATACCCGGCTTCGGGTAGTCGGGAATGGTTTTGATACTGTCTCTAATATACTGAAGCTGTTGCGCAGTCGCGGTCATAGTTATTGCCTGATAAAACTACCTGATAACTTCCACACAGGCCTGCAACCACCACGCTTTGAACAAAAAAACGTCGGGAGGAAACCTGCGCACGAAAACGCCCAAATCTATGCAAAAAGGCGGATAAATGCAACTGACGCCGCACGATCAGCGCTGTTTTTGTTGCGGCAGGTCAATAACTGGCAGCCTGAGCATAAAGGTCAGCAAAATAACCAGGATCGCCAGCAGTACACCTCGCACCCACCAAAGGTTCACCAACCAGAGGGAAGCGGCAAAAGTCAGGACAATAACCAGCACCGCTTTCCACTTGGCTCCTGGCGGTAACGCCTTATGCTGTTGCCAATGCCGCAAATAAGAACCGAACCAGGAGCGATACAGCAACCAATGATGAAACCGCGGTGAAGAGCGTGCAAAGCACCAGGCAGCCAACAACAGAAATGGGGTCGTTGGCAGCAGTGGCAGCATCACGCCCAACGTTGCCAGCACCACGGCTAACCAACCCAGTATAATCAACAACCAACGAGTCATGCCTGTCCTTACCTATCATGATGGCCCGTTTACTGTAGCATCCTTGGCCATAATGCTGCCAGTTGGCGGCTTTATCCATCCGAAGCTTGTCTGATCTCTCTTTCACGGGCAAGCTTAGGCACTTACTGCCTTATCAAAGGATCTCACGTGACTACGCAACGCTTATTACAGGCGCTTGAACAACAGATCGCCGCCCTGGCCAGCGAAATCCAACCGCGAGGTGATACTCCGATCTCGCAGGCGCGGTTTGACGTTGCCCTGTTCTCCAACCACGGCACGCGGTTACGAGATTATCTGGCCGAGATACAAAAGAACTTTGCCCAGCTACAAACGGCGGTCAAAGACAACCGTACCGCCCACGTCGCCTTTCTGGCAGAAAAGCTGGTGGCACAGCTCACCGCGTTACAGCGCGAAATGGCGACCCAGACGATACGGCGTAAAAATCAGCCGAAGGAAGTGGCGGTGGTCGATTTGTACCATAAGCTCGCCGAACATCAGGATTATGAACGCCGCCTGATCGCCATGATCCAGGACCGCGAAAGTCTGTTAGGGCAACAAACCACCTTCGCCGCGCAGAAGAAATTACAACAGGAACTGGCCGCATTCGAGGGCAGATTAGTGCGTTGTCGGCAAGCGTTGGCGCGCATAGAGCGCAGTATCGAGCGAAAAGAAAACGGTTTTTGAATATTTGTCACAATATTTTAATGATTATTCCCCTCCCCGCGCCAGGTTCACTATACTCAGCCAAAGCACAATCTCGTCTCTCCTGCGTTTAAAACACGGGAAGATCCCTTTACTCACACCAACGTTGGACTTATGTCGCTAGAGAATGCCTCCCCAGAATTACAACTGGCGGTAGACTTGATTTACCTGCTGGAATGCAACGAGATCGATCCGGCAACGGCGCTGGCCGCGCTGGACATTGTCAGAAAAGACTATCAGGAAAAGATGCAGCGTGCAGGCATCACCTCACCGTACTTGCCCGCGGGCCAATGATCATGGCCCGCTAGCGTTATCATCAGGTTCCTACACCGCAGGGTGATCACCGATGCCTGGAACCTGCGCCCGCTTGACCTCCTGCACTTCGTTGCCCTGCTGGTTATGCAGGTACACTTCCAACTGGTTGAAGGCGATATTAATGTCGTTCTCACGGCATAGGCGGTCAATCGCCCGGTTCAGTTCATCCACGGTATAGCTGCGATCGCGCAGCTCACGCACGTACAACCGCAGCTCATGATCCAGCGTGCTGGCACCAAAGTTGAGGAAAAACACCATCGGCTCAGGATCCGTCATCACGCGCGGGTTTTCATGCGCCGCCTGCAACAGCACCGCCTTGACCTTGTCCAGATCGGAGCCATAGGCCACTCCCACTTTAATCAGCACGCGGGTAATGGTGTCTGACAGTGACCAGTTAATCAGCCGCTCGGTGACAAACGCTTTGTTAGGAATGATCACTTCTTTACGGTCAAAGTCCGTAATGGTGGTAGCGCGAATCCGGATCTTGCTGACCGTCCCGGAGTACGTGCCGATGGTGATGGTATCGCCGATCCGCACCGGGCGTTCAAACAGAATGATCAGGCCGGAAACGAAGTTGGCAAAGATTTCCTGTAAACCGAAGCCCAAACCTACCGACAGCGCCGCCACCAGCCACTGGAGCTTGTCCCAAGAGACGCCCAGCGATCCTAACGCAGTGATGGTCCCTACCGCCGTGATCAGATAGGTCAGAATGGTGGTGATGGCGTAAGACGCCCCCTGCCGCAACTGCAGGCGGGATAACACCAACACTTCCAGCAACCCCGGCAGGTTACGCGTCATGACGTAAGCGACGATCACCGCCAGGACGGCCACCATCATATTGCCCAACGTTACCGCCTGCGGTATCACACTGCCCGCCACGTTGCTGGAGTAATGCCATAGGGTAACGCTGTCGAGGTAGGAGATCACCGTGACCAGATCCGACCATATCGCATAAAACGCACTGGCGAAGATCAGAAACAGCACCATGGTGGTCAAACGCAGCGACTGCTGGTTGATTTGATCCAGCGCCAGTGGGGGTTCCTCTACCGGCTCGTTACCTTCGGCCCCCTCTTTCTCTTTGGCCTGGTTTTGGCGGCGCGCAAGGGCACGGCGATAGGCCAACCGACGAGCGGCCACGCTCAGGCCACGGATCGCTGCCAGATAAACGATATTCCACAGGAAGTACAGATAGAGGCTATCGATCCAACGGCCAGCCAAACGTAACGTGGTATAGAAGTAACCGGCAAACATCAGCCCTAGCAGGATCACCGGTGTGGCAGCCAGCGCAGTGACCATCAGCAACCGCACTTTATGGGAGTCTTTTTCACGCCAATGGTCGCGGCAGATAGGGAACACCAACACCGATAATAGCGCCAATGTCAGGATCACCACCACCTGGCCAATAACATCTTCGACCAATCTCAGCGGGGCTTTTTCGCCCAGCACTGACCAGAAGATCAGTGGTAACAGGGCAAGTCCCAACCTGAAGGTCTGGCGGCGATAGTGCGCACAGCGATCGGCCGGGATATTAAAATGCCGCTGCGAAATACCTCCCGGGGCCAGCATGCGGAAAGTGAAGCCAAACACCAACCAGAATAACGCCAGCTGTTGTGACAAGGCCCAGATAAAATCGCTGATGCTGAAATCGGCCCGATAGAACCAGAACCCGGCACCGAGCAACAGTAAAGAGCCCGGTAACACCTTTAATAAGGTGAGCAGAATGGCTTTCGGCGTATGCAGTTGGCTATCGCGCTTTAGCTGGCCGACATCATTGGCCAGCTTTTGCAGATGCCTGTCAATCAGGCGGTAGCGCCAGCGCAGTAGGCCAATCACTACCAGCAACGGGATCAGGAACACCAGGGCATGCAGTCCGCCCAACATCAACTGTCCGGGTTCGAATTTAAAATCCAGCCCGGCCAGCTGTTCTTTCACCGCGCCAGGCAGCCCCTTGAGCCAAGCGAAATCGATAGGCTTGTTGCTGTTAACCCAGAAAATCTGCTGGGTCAGCGTGTCCTGTACCGAGCTATAGACGCTGGTCAGTTGCTGCTGATTAATCTGCAGGTTGATGGCCAACGACAGTTGGTTATTGAGCTGTTTATTCAGTTGATCGAGCAGCTCACGGCGCATATCGACAATTTCATTCAACGCGTCAAGCACGTCGCCGTTGGCCTTTTCCTTACTGTCCGCCACCAGCTTATTGATGAAGTCATCGCCCTTGAACAGCTCATCGCGCTGCTGGTTGATCTCAAACTGCTCCAGCCGTAAATCCGCGATCTGGGTGCTCATGTCCGCCACCAATGTGCCCGGCGGCAGGTTTTGCTGCTGCTGATAAAGAATGCGCGATAACACCAGGCTGCCCTTCAGCACCTGGATCTGCTCTTTCAGGTTTTGTTCCGATTGCAGGCCGCGATCGAGCCAGTTTTTCACCTGAATATTTTGCTGGAACAGGGTATTACTTTCTTGCGTGGCGGTGATCAGCCGCTGGCTGATTTGCCGGTTGATGTTCAGCTCTTTGCTCACCAGTTTGTCGCTCTGGATATCGCTGGTATCCTCCGGATTCTGCGCCTCTTTCGCCGTTTTTTCCGACAGCGTCAGCCGTTTGCTGTTTACCACATCCTGCAACACCTGCACTCGGTGATCCAGGGCATCGATGTTCATGGTGGTGTAATCACGCTGCTTCTGGAGCAGGTCTTGTAACGTTGTGTTGGCATCCAGGCTTCTGCGTTGCAGGTCTATCTCAGCATTGAGCAACACCTGCTCCGTATTGAGCATGACCTGCTGGGTGCTGCGTAATACCTGCTGCCCCGGTGCACGATCGCTTAGCAGGTTACGGATTTCCTGCAGGCGTTGGGAAGCCGTGTACATACTGCTCTGTACGCGCTCTGGCTGGGTCTGCAGTGAGATAAGCTGGCTGTTGTAGGTGGAGAGGCTTTCCTGGGTGTCCTGCAGTTCGTCCAACGTCTGATACAGGCGGCTTTCCAACTGACGCAGGGAAAGCGGTAGCAGTTCGGCTCGCGTCACCGCTTCATCAGCCGGATTTTTCAGCGACTCCAGATCCCGTGTGACCTGTTGTAACTTGGCCGGGGCCTGCTGAACCTGCTGTTTAAGCTGATTGACCTCTTGCTTGATACGATCGATGCCGTCAAGCAGTTCCAGCGTGCGATTTAAGTCCTGTAGAGAGAGCTTTTCGACCGGCGTCAGGTTTTTCTGTTTGTTCAGCGCCTCTATC
Organism: Serratia sp. JSRIV006; assembly: GCF_019968685.1. Classification (NCBI taxonomy): domain Bacteria; kingdom Pseudomonadati; phylum Pseudomonadota; class Gammaproteobacteria; order Enterobacterales; family Yersiniaceae; genus Serratia; species Serratia sp. JSRIV006. The sequence continues at coordinate 1,399,610 of NZ_CP074137.1, read as the reverse complement.
TGGCTCTGAATGTCACTGCGCGCAGGGAGGTCGCCGCTTTGTGCCGCGAACGCGCCCAAAGGCAGAACCAGCGCCGCCAACAACAAAAACCATAGCGTAATAATGCGGAATTGGCCCGCAGCGTAAGACAGGGAAACAGTTTGTACTACGGGGAGAATACGCCTGCGACTCATGATTTAGCGTCGGTTTAACCATCAAGCGTCAAGGTTATCACGATCGCAGGTCGGCGATGAATAAGAAAAGCATTGCAGGACATGAATCGCCTGGGACTCAGAAAGTCAGCACTTTCTCTGCCGCCAGCGTCCACTGGGCCAATTCCACCAGCGTGCCAATTTCTACGCCATCGGCCAGCTTCAGTTGGCTGACGCCACGGGCATCGGCACAGGTTTTACAGAGTTTGACCGGTACCTGCTGCGCCGTCAGAATTTCCAGCATCTGCTGCAAATGATAACCTTCACGCGGCTGCTGCCCGGCAATGCCCGCCACGACCGCATCGGACATCAGAAATAGTTTTAACTGCAGCTTGGGCTGCTGTTCTTTCAGGGTGATCGCCAGACGTAGCGCATTGAACAACGATTCCTGGCCATAAGCCGCACCGTTGGCAATCAGTAACAGAGATGACATTGGGATTCTCCTTATCGAGGTCTACCGGGCTGGCGCGTTCACACGTAGGGAAGGGCTAAGCTGCGCCATTTCTAGGAAGCTGTCGACCAAGATACTCGCCTCGGCTTTGAGATCAAAGCTTTCCGGCATAAACAGCCAGTTCTCCATCAGGCCGGTGATGTAAGCACGCAGGATGATTGCGGCCCGGCGGGTATGCAGATCGGCAGGGAGTTGCCCGTGATCCATACTGTTGCGTAAAACGCGTTCGATACGATCATAGCCTTCAAGGTAAAGCACCTTGCGAGCGTCATGTAACGGCATCATTTCGCCAATAAATTCGCATTTATGGAACACGATCTCCATCAATGCCCGGCGCCGACAGTCATCGACCGTAGCGGTCAGAATATAAATCAGAATCTCTCTTAAAATACGCAGTGGATTATCGGGATACTTTGCCTGATACTCTATCTCCAGATCGCCTATTTTCGACTCTGAGAGCTCCCAAACTTCATTAAACAGGTCTACCTTGTTCTTGAAGTGCCAGTAAATTGCACCACGCGTAACCCCGGCAGCGGTTGCGATATCAGTCAAAGAGGTTGCCGAAACGCCACGCTCGGAGAATTCCCTCACTGCGGCGTCGAGGATCTGTTGTCGTGTTTCTTGCGCCTGCTGTTTGGTTTTTCGTGCCATGATGTTGTTTTTTAGGGGCGGTGTGATTTACATACATTCGCGAATGTATGTACCATAGCACGCAGATAAAATTAACGCAGCAATGGGTTTTAAAGCTTGTGATCCATTGATCAATTTGAAATCGGACACTTGAGGTTTTTCTATGAACAAAAACAGAGGGTTAACGCCTCTGGCGGCAGTTCTGATGCTTTCAGGCAGCTTAGTGCTTACAGGATGTAACGATAAAGAAACCCAGCAACAGGCCCAACACCAGGCTCCTGCCGTGGGTGTGGTGACGCTGAAGGCTGAACCTCTCAATATTACTACCGATCTTCCTGGCCGTACCGCAGCATACCGCATCGCCGAAGTTCGCCCTCAGGTTAGTGGCATCATCCTGAAACGCAACTTTACTGAAGGCAGCGACATCAAGGCGGGTGTTTCACTGTATCAAATCGATCCAGCGACCTATCAAGCCGCTTATGACAGTGCCAAAGGCGACCTGGCCAAAGCCCAGGCCGCGGCAGAAATCGCGCGTCTGACGGTCAACCGTTACAAGCCTTTACTGGGTACTAGCTACATCAGTAAGCAAGACTTCGATAATGCCAACTCCACACTGCTGCAGGCTAACGCTTCCGTGATCGCTGCCAAGGCCGCAGTGGAAACCGCGCGTATCAACCTGGCTTACACCAAAGTGACTTCCCCAATCTCTGGTCGTATCGGCCTTTCATCGGTAACCGAAGGGGCGCTGGTGACTTCCGGTCAGGCCAATGCGCTGGCTACCGTGCAACAACTGGATCCGATGTATGTCGACGTGACCCAGTCAAGCAACGACTATCTGCGCCTGAAACAGGAATTGGCTAACGGCACCCTGAAACAGGAAAACGGCAAGGCCAAAGTGAAACTGCTGCTGGAAAACGGCCAGGCCTATGCGCAAGAAGGAACGCTTGAATTCTCCGACGTGACCGTTGATGAAACCACCGGTTCCATCACTATTCGTGCCATCTTCCCTAACCCGAACGATGCCTTGCTGCCAGGTATGTTCGTGCGCGCCCGTCTGGACGAAGGCGTGCGTACCGATGCCTTGCTGGTTCCGCAACAGGGCGTGACCCGTAACCCGCGTGGCGAAGCTACCGCGATGGTTGTCGGTGCGGACGATAAAGTGGAAGTACGTACGCTGACCGCCGCGCAGGCGATTGGCGACAAGTGGTTGGTGACGGCTGGTTTGAAACCGGGCGATCGCGTCATTGTTTCTGGCCTGCAGAAAATCAGACCTGGCGTTCAGGTGAAAGCGCAAGAAGTTGATAGCAAGCCACAGACTGCGTCTGAACCCGAGAAGAAGTCATAAAAAGGAGCCGGTAATACATGGCTAAGTTCTTTATAGATCGCCCCATATTTGCATGGGTAATCGCCATCATCATTATGTTGGCGGGCATCTTGTCGATCATGAAGCTGCCTATCGCGCAATATCCGACCATTGCGCCACCAGCAGTCACGATCTCCGCCAACTACCCGGGCGCTGACGCCAAAACGGTGCAGGATACCGTAACGCAGGTTATCGAACAGAATATGAACGGTATCGATAACCTGCTGTACATGTCCTCCAACAGTGACTCGTCCGGTAACGTCCAGATTACGTTGACCTTCAACTCTGGTACTGACCCTGATATCGCTCAGGTACAGGTACAGAACAAGCTGCAGCTGGCAATGCCGCTGCTGCCGCAGGAAGTACAGCAACAGGGCGTTAGCGTTGAGAAATCAAGCAGCAGCTTCCTGATGGTAGCGGGCTTTATTTCCGAAGACGGTAGCATGACGCAGGAGGATATCGCGGACTATGTAGGTTCCAACATCAAGGATCCTATCAGCCGTACCTCTGGTGTGGGTGACGTTCAACTGTTCGGTGCCCAGTACGCGATGCGTATCTGGCTTGATCCCAACAAACTGAACAACTACCAACTGACCCCGGGCGATGTTATCGCTGCGATCAAGGTTCAGAACAACCAGGTTGCTGCAGGCCAGCTCGGTGGGACTCCACCGGTGAAAGGCCAACAGCTGAACGCCTCGATCATCGCGCAAACCCGCCTGACCTCACCGGAAGAATTCAGCAAGATCCAGCTGAAAGTCAACCCGGACGGCTCGCAGGTACGCCTGAGTGATGTGGCCAAGGTTGAACTGGGCGGTGAGAGCTACAACGTCATTGCCCGTTATAACGGTAAGCCTGCTGCCGGTATCGGTATCAAGCTGGCAACCGGTGCCAACGCCCTGAACACGGCGTCAGAAGTGAAGGCAGAACTGGCCAAACTGGAACCGTTCTTCCCTGCAAGTCTGAAAGTTGTTTACCCTTATGACACCACCCCATTCGTTAAGATTTCCATTAACGAAGTGGTAAAAACCCTGATTGAAGCGATCATCCTGGTGTTCCTGGTGATGTATCTGTTCCTGCAGAACTTCCGCGCTACGCTGATCCCAACGATCGCCGTACCGGTAGTATTGCTAGGGACGTTCGCCATCCTGGCAATGTTTGGCTTCTCGATAAACACCCTGACGATGTTCGGCATGGTGTTGGCGATAGGCCTGCTGGTGGATGACGCCATCGTGGTGGTAGAAAACGTCGAGCGTGTCATGGCTGAAGAAGGCCTGCCGCCAAAAGAAGCCACCAAGAAATCGATGGAACAGATCCAGGGCGCATTGGTGGGTATCGCCATGGTGCTGTCAGCGGTATTTATCCCGATGGCCTTCTTCGGTGGGTCAACCGGGGCAATCTATCGCCAGTTCTCGATCACCATCGTTTCCGCCATGGTGCTGTCGGTATTGGTGGCGTTGATCCTGACGCCTGCGCTGTGTGCCACCATGCTCAAACCGATCCCGAAAGGCGATCACGGCATCAAGACCGGCTTCTTCGGCTGGTTCAACCGCCTGTTTGAGAAGAGCACCCACCACTATACCGATAGCGTAGCGAACATTTTGCGTAGCACCGGGCGTTATCTGGTGATCTACCTGCTGATCGTGGTTGGTATGGCGGTGCTGTTCATGCGCTTGCCTTCCTCGTTCCTGCCGGACGAAGACCAGGGCATCCTGCTGACCATGGTACAAATGCCAGCGGGTGCCACTCAGGAACGTACCCAGAAAGTCCTGGACGAAGTTAACCGCTACTACCACGAGAAAGAAGGTAACAACATTAACTCGGTGTTCACCGTTAATGGCTTCGGCTTCAGCGGCCAGGGTCAGAACACCGGTTTGGCGTTTGTCAGCCTGAAAGACTGGTCTGAGCGTAAAGGTGAAGAGAACAAGGTGCCGGCAATTGCTGCCCGTGCAATGGGAGCTTTCTCGCAGATTAAAGACGGCTTGGTATTTGCCTTTAACCTGCCAGCGATTGTGGAACTGGGGACGGCGACCGGCTTCGACTTCCAGTTGATCGATCAGGCTAACCTGGGTCACGAAAAACTGACCGCAGCACGTAACCAGCTGTTGGGCATGGCGGCAGAACATCCTGATTTGCTGGTCGGCGTACGCCCGAACGGCTTGGAAGATACGCCTCAGTTCAAACTGATCGTCGATCAGGAAAAAGCACAAACGCTGGGTGTTTCCCTGAGCGATATTAATACGACTCTCGGCACCGCACTGGGCGGCTCGTATGTGAACGACTTTATCGACCGCGGTCGTGTGAAGAAAGTGTACGTGCAGGCTGATGCTCCGTTCCGTATGCTGCCTGATGATATCAATAACTGGTATGTGCGAGGTAGCACCGGGCAGATGGTTCCGTTCTCCGCCTTCTCCACGGCGAAATGGGAGTTCGGTTCACCGCGTCTGGAACGCTACAACGGTCTGCCATCAATGGAAATCCTTGGCCAGGCTGCCCCGGGTAAGAGTACCGGTGAAGCGATGGACATGATGGAACAACTGGCGGCGAAACTGCCAAACGGCGTCGGCTATGACTGGACCGGTATGTCCTATCAGGAACGTCTGTCCGGTAACCAGGCTCCGTCACTGTACGCCATCTCACTGATCGTGGTGTTCCTGTGTCTGGCCGCTCTGTATGAGAGCTGGTCGATTCCGTTCTCCGTTATGTTGGTTGTGCCACTGGGCGTCATCGGTGCTCTGTTGGCCGCGACCATGCGCGGGCTGGAAAATGACGTTTACTTCCAGGTAGGCTTGTTGACAACCATTGGGTTGTCGGCGAAGAACGCGATATTGATCGTGGAATTCGCCAAGGACCTGATGGATAAAGAAGGTAAAGGGCTGATCGAATCAACGTTGGAAGCGGTACGTATGCGTCTGCGTCCAATCCTGATGACGTCACTGGCCTTTATCCTCGGGGTTATGCCGCTGGTTATCAGCAGCGGCGCAGGCTCCGGCGCTCAGAACGCGGTAGGTACCGGCGTAATGGGCGGGATGGTGACAGCTACCGTCTTGGCAATCTTCTTCGTACCGGTGTTCTTCGTGGTGGTTCGCCGCCGCTTCAGTAAAAAGACTGAAGATATGGAACACGCCCATCCGGTTAAGCATCACTGATGCTTTCCTACTGACAACCAAGGCCGCGCAAGCGGCCTTTTTTATGCCTGCTAGTTAGCCAATAGACCCAACGCTGATCCACGCAATTTTGAGGTTGATCCCGATCCCAGAGAGGTGCATAATAATTGTTATAGTATAACATAACAATTGAGGTCATCATGAAGGCAGGCATCCATCCAGACTACCGCACCGTGGTATTTCACGATCTTAGCGCCGATACCTACTTCAAGGTGGGGTCGACCATCAAAACCGATCGCACTATCGAGCTTGAAGGTAAAAGCTGGCCCTACGTCACCATAGATGTCTCTTCCGCTTCGCATCCGTACTACACCGGCAAGCAGAAAGAGTTCTCAAAAGAAGGCAGCACCGCGCGCTTCCAGCAGCGGTTTGGCCATTTGGTTAACAGCAGAAAATAATCGGGGTTGATGATGCAAGTATTGAGTTCACTGCGTTCGGCGAAGGGTCGCCATCCGGATTGCAAAGTTGTGCGCCGTCATGGCCGCGTCTTTGTGATTTGTAAGTCCAACCCGCGTTATAAAGCGGTACAGGGACGTAAGAAGAAGCGTTAAGCCAAAGTGTCACTGGTAACCAAAGCCCCGTTGCTGCTCAACGGGGCTTTTTTATTGCCAAATGCCACTGCAAAGGAAAAACCCACCGCATGCGGTGGGAGGAAAATTTACTTCATGCTGCCAACAATGGCCTCGACGTTGTGTTTGAATGCCTGCACATAGCTGGCTGCCGGGCCTTGCGGTTTGGATAGTGCTTCAGGATACAACTCACCTCCCGCTTTCGCCCCCGTTGCCGCCGCGATCTGCTGTACCAAGCGCGGATCCGTTTGGTTCTCAATAAAATAGGCTTGGACTTTTTCCTGCCTGATCTGCTTGATCAACCCGGCGACATCGCTGGCGCTGGCTTCAGCCTCGGTAGAAAAACCGACCGGGGCAAGGAAAGTGACGCCGTATTCTTGGCCAAAATAGCCGAAAGCATCATGGCTGGTCAGCACCTTGCGCTTTTGCTGTGGCACCGCTGCGAACTGTGCTTTGGCCCAACCATCGAGCTGCTGAAGCTGTTGAATATATTCACCACCACGTTGGCGGAAATAGGCGGCATCTTCAGGATCCGCAGCGATCAGCGCATGCATCACGTTGGTCGCATACTGCACGCCATTGTTCATGCTGTTCCAGGCGTGTGGATCGGTGACCTGTTTGCCCTCTTCTTCCATGCTGCGCGACTCGATCCCTTTGGATGCGGTGATCACCGGCCCCTGATAACCGGAAGCCTTCACCAACCGATCGATCCAACCTTCAAGCCCCAATCCGCTGACAAACACCACATCGGCCTGCGCCAGCTGCTTGCTGTCTTGCGGCGATGGCTCAAAACTGTGCGGATCGCCATCAGGGCCAACCAGCGTGCTGACCTTTACATGTTCACCCCCCACCTGTTTGACGATATCGCCAAGAATAGAAAAGCTGGCCACGGCCTCAACGGTTTTTGCCTGCGCTAACGGGCTGGCGAGCAGAGCAGCTGCCACCAGCGTTATGGGTAAAGATTTCATGTTTTCTCCTTGCAGATAGCACTTCTCAATGACGCGCACGGCGCAACATCCCGCCACGCGTCCCAAACAAAATCGACATTAAAAACATCACGCTGGCACTGAGGACAATCGCCGGGCCTGCGGGCAATGAAGCGTAGTAGGACCACTCCAGACCAACCAGGCTAGCGAGCAGCCCAATCCCCATAGCCACGGCTAATGTCTGCGGTAAATCTCGCGCCCAAAACCGGGCGCAGGTCGCCGGTAGCATCATCAGACCTACCGACATCAGGGTGCCAAGGATTTGAAAACCGGCCACCAGGTTGATCACCACCAAAGCGAGAAAAAGCCCGTGGATCCACGCCAGCGAGCCTGGTGCACTGACGCGTAAAAAAGTGCTGTCAAAGGATTCAATCACCAGAGCCCGATACAGCACTGCCAGCATCATCAACGAAATACTGGCGATAATGCCTACCATAACCAACGCCTGCGCATCCACCGCCAGGATCGAGCCAAACAGTACGTGCAGCAGATCAACGCTCGAGCCGCGTAAAGAGACCAACGTGACGCCCAACGCCAGCGACCCCAGATAGAAACCCGCAAAGCTGGCGTCCTCTTTTAACGGGGTTTTGCGGCTCACCAGCCCGGACAACATGGCTACGGCCAACCCGGCAATAAATCCCCCTACGCCCATGGCTACCAGTGACATGCCAGAAATCAGATAGCCGATTGCTGCACCGGGTAATACCGCATGGGAAAGCGCATCACCCACCAGGCTCATCCGGCGCAGCAATAAAAACACGCCTAGTGGTGCAGCGCTCAGCGATATTGCCAGGCAGGCAACCAATGCCCGGCGCATAAAACCGAAAGAGATAAAAGGATCGAGCAACAGATGGAGTAGCGTCATTACGCTACCCCCCTCTGATTAGCCGCCGTCGAATAATGCGCTAACACGCGCTCGGCGTTATCCCAATGGCAGAGTTCAGGGGTGAGCAACAACGCTTCGGGGAAATGGTTGGCTACGGTAGACATATCGTGCAATACGGCAATCACCGTTCTTCCCTGCCGGTGTAACTGCGCAATGACCTGCAGCAACAGTTGAGTGGTTGCCGCATCGATGCCGGTGAAGGGCTCATCCAGTAAAATCAGTGGCGCTTGCTGGACCAGTAAACGGGCAAATAGTACGCGTTGCAGCTGCCCACCGGATAACTCCCCCACCGCCTCACGCGCCATGGAACTCATGCCCACGGTGTCTAACGCGCCAGCAATAAGCTGCATGGAGCGTTTATTCACACCGCCAAACAGACCGCTTTGTGGCCAGCAGCCCATAGCGACCAAATCCTGAACCAGAATAGGAAATTGACGATCCAGCTCCGCCAGTTGTGGCAAATAGGCCTTCGCCGGAGCCTTCCCGCCCGCAAAATGTAGCTTGCCGCCCAGCAGCGGGTGCAACCCGGCCAACGACTTCATCAACGTAGATTTACCGGCGCCGTTAACGCCAATCACCGCCGTTAATGAACCGGCGGCAAAACGACCGCATAACGGCGGAAACAGAGGAACGTGGTCATAACCCACGATGGCATTTTGTAGCGTTATCATGGCAGCGCAACCGCCCACGTAATGGCTAGCCATAGTAAGGTCAGCAATACGCTAACGGCTCCGCAGCGCAAGACTGCGGCTGAGGTAAACAGGGTAACGGGAAGGAAAGGCAGCATGGTTATCGCCAAAAAGATGACACAAATGTAATAATATAACATCACACAATCTAGAGATCCTCAAGTCGTTCAAGTGCCAATAATGCAACGGAACGTAACATTTCCAGGTTATCGAGCCGATGCTGCTGAGTGAGCGGCAGAACTATCGAGCGGTAAAAATCTCAAAGCTGGGTAAAAAAGCGTTAATCAGTGAAAAGTTTGCCCATCAAGGCTGGAAAAGGAGTAAGATAGAGGCATAGAATGTGATACAACCAGATATCCAAATGCTAGTAACGCTAAGCCGTTGTTCCGAAGTAGACACACTTTCTGTGAAACAATTAAGGAAAGTGGTCGATAATCAATTATCTGACTTGGTACCGGCGCTCACCAGTGGGCTAAGCTTTTACTCCGAGAATGCACGCTATGTGGAAGGCTCATTAGAAATTATTGAGATTAACTGCATCGGTAATAGCGAGTATTCAATGAGTTACCGCTATCAGTGGTCGATTTTTAACGCATGCCTGGATATCAGTGGTGACGAATACATAAATGATTCTGTCACTTTTACCGTGACGGAAAAGGGTTTGGTGTTTGAGGTTATCGACAACTCACGGCCATCAACCGCTGACGAATTGTAAGTTTCGGTAATAGTAACAGGCTAAATGGCAAAAAATGATTTATATTTAATATGCTGAAAGTTTATTAAGCCTGAGCTAAGCTTCACAACATATGATGTAAATCAATGTACTCACAGAGTGTTATCAACACCGAAATTAAGACTGACGGGGGATGATATGGATGAGTATTCGCCTAAAAGGCACGATATTGCTCAACTCAAATTTTTGTGTGAAAATTTGTACGACGAAGGCATCGCTACCCTGGGTGACAGCCATCACGGCTGGGTAAACGATCCAACGTCCGCCGTCAATCTGCAGCTTAATGAGCTGATCGAACATATTGCTTCGTTTGTAATGAGTTTTAAAATTAAATACATGGACGAAGGTGATTTATCGGAACTGGTCGAAGAGTACCTCGACGATACCTACACGCTGTTTAGCAGCTACGGTATTAATGACTCCGATTTGCGTCGCTGGCAAAAAACCAAGGCACGCACATTCAGATTGTTCTCAGGAGAGGGCGTCTGTACCACAATGAAAACTTAGGGGATAATTATCCTCAAATAAATTTATGGTTAATAAGACTAAAGGTTATCATGACAAAAATTGACTATCTGATGCGTTTGCGTAAATGCACCACGATTGAAACCCTTGAGCGCGTGATCGAGAAAAATAAGTACGAACTTTCTGACGATGAGCTAGAGCTGTTCTACTCTGCCGCCGATCATCGCCTGGCCGAACTGACCATGAACAAGCTATACGATAAAATTCCGGTCGCCGTTTGGAAATTTGTAAGATAATCAAAGTAGCCTTGCGTTGAGCCGATAATATTATCGGCTTCAATGGTCGCTCAGATTAAGCATTATCTTAAAAACTCAAGTTTACTTGCCCCTGAGTTGAAAATCGTGCAGTAGCAACTGGAAACAGTTTTCAATTAAAGGTGAGTGATTTTGTTTTGCGCTGCGCATAAGTGCCACAGTGCGGTTAAGTAATGGCTGTTGTAATTGAATAACGGTTAATTCTTCATCGTTTAAATGCGTCGTATAAAGCTGCGGCAAAATAGCCACCGCTAATTGTGACCGTACCAAACCATACAGCGTTTCCAGAAAATCGACCTGATAACGCGCCGTTAAGTTCAGACGATGGCTTTCCGCCAGTGCCGATACCAATCGACTGCTATTCCCTTTCGAAAATACCGCAATATCTCTGTTTGCCAATTGCCGCCAGGGCAGATGATATGGATCTGCCAAGGGATCGTCCCGGCGCATCACCGCCACAAACGGATCTTCCTGCAACGGATAAATCTCAAGCCGATCTGGCACCGAGCTGTCCAAAGCCCCTATGCCGAAATCTATCTGCCCATTTTCCAACTGTAGCAGCAGGGAATCATTGGTTTGATCGTGGAATTCTACGCGTAACCGCGGGAAATGTTGCGCCAGCAATCGCGGTACCGCAGGAAACAGCAGGTTGCTCACCGAAGGCACCAGACCGATACGTAACGTGCCATCCCCTCCGGCCAACATGACGCGCTGCATATCATCAAAGGTAGCGTGAGCCACATTCAGCAGCCGTTGCGCATGCGGCAGGATCGCCGTGCCTAGTTCCGTCAGGGTCACTGCAGAGGCCGTTCGATTGACTAACTTCCCACCAAGCACGGTTTCGACTTGCCGCAGCGCACTGCTTAACGCGGGCTGGCTGATCGCCAGACGGCTGGCGGTATCAGTGAAATGTCGTAGCTGCGCCAGGGTTACAAAGTACTGAATTTGCTTGAGGGAAAGCGCGGGTAACCGTCGCCATGGCTCGGACATAGGCCTAACCTGCCAGGAAAAGAGGTAAACGTTTGCCACAGCATAAACGTTTCTTATCACACAATAAATTAAATCATCTGTGCAAAGCTTACGCCCCCGCCTACAGTAACTCCCTTACTTTTATTCCGGGGATTATCATGACCACCTTTTCTGTCAGTAACGGTGAACGCCAACGTGCCGTACAGGCTGCGCTGGGGAATACGCCGTTTGATCTCTTGCTGAGCAATGCCAACCTGATCGACATGGTCACCGGGGAAATCCGCCTGGTTGATATTGGCATTGTCGGCCCGCTAATCGCCAGCGTTCATCCTTGTGGTTCCTTGCCAACGGCACATCGGACGCAAGACCTGGCGGGAGCCTACCTCAGCCCTGGTCTGATCGATACCCATGTGCACGTTGAGAGTTCCCACCTGCTGCCAGAACGCTATGCCGAGATCGTCGTCGCACAGGGCACCACCACCATCTTCTGGGACCCGCATGAATTGGCGAACGTGCTTGGCGTTGCGGGAGTGCGCTACGCGGTGGATGCCAGCCGCAACCTGCCCCTGCGAGTGATCTGCGCGGCGCCCTCCAGCGTGCCTTCGACGCCTGGGCTGGAAATGTCCGGTGCCGACTTTGGCGGCAACGAGATGGATACCATGTTAGCCTGGCCCGAAGTGGGCGGCGTGGCGGAAGTGATGGATATGCACGGCGTGCTGCACGGCAGCGAACGAATGCAGGAGATCCTAAACGCCGGGCTTAACAGCGGCAAATTGATTGAAGGCCACGCGCGCGGTTTGAGCGGTCCGCAGTTGCAAGCCTATCTGGCCGCAGGCGTAACCTCCGATCATGAGCTGACCTCTGCTGCCGATGCTCTGGAGAAACTACGCTCTGGGCTGACGCTGGAGATCCGAGGTTCTCATCCTTATCTGTTGCCTGAAATTGTTGCGGCATTAAAATCGCTGCCGCATTTCTCCTCTCAAATCACTCTCTGCACTGATGATGTACCTCCCGATATGCTGCTGGAGAAAGGCGGCGTTATCGCCCTGCTCAATCTGCTGATTGAACACGGATTACCGGCTACCGATGCACTACGGATGGCTACGCTCAATGCCGCCATACGCTTGCAACGTAACGATCTGGGCCTGATTGCCGCAGGAAGGATCGCCGATCTGGTCGTCTTTGACTCCCTGGAACACCTCCAGGCCAGCCGGGTTTACGTTGCTGGCCAGTGTCTGGCAGAGCAAGGCAAAATGCTGGCTCCAGTACAAGCTACGCCAGGCGTATCCGCACCACGTGACACGCTCCATCTGCCACCATTGGCCGCAGATGATTTCATCATGCGGGTTGCGGCCATTCGTCACGGCCAGGCCACGTTGCGCCATATCAAAGGGGCACGTTTTACCCAATGGAATAAAACCACGGTAGAAGTGCGCGACGGCAAGGTACAGCTCCCGCCGGGATTCAGTCTGATTTGGGTACAGCATCGCCACGCCCGACACCCAGCCAAGCCTCAGTTGGCATTGCTGGAAGGTTGGGGCGAACTACGGGGGGCGATTGCCACCAGCTACTCTCATGATTCGCATAACCTGGTGGTGCTGGGCCGCGATCCTAATGACATGGCGCTGGCCGCTAACGCGCTGATCGCTACCGGCGGCGGCATGGCTCTCAGCCAGAACGGTGAAATATTGGCGCAGGTGGCCATGCCGATCGCCGGTATGCTTTCCGATCTTCCCGCCGCACAGCTGGCGCAGCAGTTTAAAAACCTGCGCGATCTGAGTGCCAAGGTTGCAGACTGGGAACCACCCTACCGGGTGTTCAAAGCGATTGAGGGCACCTGCCTGGCATGCAATGCCGGACCGCACCTGACGGATTTGGGCCTGACCGATGGCACAACACGCCAGATCGTTGATCCGCTGGTTGCCTGTTGGGAAACCCCGGCATAAATAATATATAGGTAAGGCATCGGCGGCTTGTCGGTGCTTTTTTTTGGGAGGGGAGAAAGCTAGAAATTGGTGGAGGCCCTGCCAGCTACATCCCGGCACACACGTCACTCGCTACGGCTGCTTCCTTCCGGATCTGACCGAGTTCACCAGTTAGTGTTGCGGGAGAACCAACAGGGCCCCCATTGACGGCTTCTTGAATTGCGAAGCGGTGGGCATTATCGGTGATGGCCAGGCAAATAGCAAGCCAACCGGGAGCAACCGCTGTTTTCTTACCCATCTCCCCCTATCGCGCACTCGTTTGGATTGGTTACCAAGCAGCAATGTTGCTAAATTGTCAGGAGCGAAATATTCGCCGCCTAACTCATCACGCAGGAAGAGAGCCATGCAACCAGAAGACGCAACCTTCAGCCAGCGCGTATTTCATATCCTGGCCGCCATTCCTCCTGGCAAGGTCACCACCTACGGCGAAGTTGCACGGCTGGCAGGCTCACCCCGGGCGGCACGCCAGGTTGGCGGCGTATTACGGCGTTTACCAGAGGGCAGCACCCTACCCTGGCACCGGGTCATTAACCGCCACGGGCAGATCTCACAGCAGGGTGAAGATTTTCAGCGCCAACGGCAGGCGTTACTGGCAGAGGGAATTATTTTCGGCCCGCAGAGCACGGTTGATTTTGAACTGTATGGCTGGCACGGGTAAAAAAAACAGCCTCTGGCCAGAGGCGCAAAGGCTGTCAGATGCAGGCACTGCTGCTTACGGATCTGGGGTCGGAGTGACCTGAACCGGAACGTTTTGTACCGGTACCAGCAGCAGATCGGCCTGGGTCCCATTGCGGTTAATCACTTCCTGGATCGTGTCGGTGATAAACATCAACTGGCCATTCACCGTAATCGCCGCGCTCAGGATGATACGCGCATTAGGCTGAATGTCCGCAGGGTTATACGGTAGCGTAAAGCGGAACGGACTCTGCATACCCTCGGTACGTATCGCCTGCTGTGAAATCACTCGTGAAGGGGCATCAGCAAGTGATGCATCGGACAGGGTCACGGTCAGTACCGCATCCGGTGGCAGCGCGATACGCTGACGAATATTAACTGAGCCCTTGACCACCGGGCCTTGGATCTGCGTTTGCGAGGCCGCAGCGTTAGCCGTCTGCGTTGGCACATCCGCATTCTTGTGGGCACAGCCTGCCAGTGTGATCGTCAATGCAGCTGCTCCCCCTACCATTTGCCAGAGTTTCATGGGTCGGTCTCCTTTATTATTAGTTACATGTTAGTGGCTTAAACCACCACACTGATTAAACCTAGCACAAAATACTAACAACTGCCTATCGGACTAGACCTAAATAGCCCGAAGGGCTCATGACGCATGCCTCTGGCTGCAACAGCTTCCTCCGCCGAAATAACGCAATATATTGACGTCCTGCCATCATATTCAGCACACTGCGCAACATGATAACTAAAAGGATCGCCACTTTATGAGCCAGGCACTGCACAACCTCCTCGAACTGCTGGATTTGGAAAAAATTGAAGAAGGTTTATTTCGTGGCCAAAGCGAAGATCTGGGGTTACGCCAGGTCTTTGGCGGTCAGGTGGTCGGCCAGGCGCTGTATGCTGCCAAGCAAACCGTTCCTGCGGAGCGTATCGTTCACTCCTTCCACAGCTATTTCCTGCGCCCTGGGGATAGCAGCAAACCGATTGTTTATGACGTAGAAACCCTGCGCGACGGCAATAGTTTCAGCGCGCGGCGCGTTAGCGCCATTCAAAATGGCAAACCCATTTTCTATATGACGGCCTCTTTCCAAAGCCCCGAGCAGGGTTTTGAGCACCAAAACACCATGCCGGATGTTCCACCGCCGGAAGGATTGATGTCGGAGTCAGAAATTGCACAAAAGCTGTCGCATATGCTGCCGGAAAAGGTGCGCGACAAATTCATTGGCCCGAAGCCGATCGAAATGCGCCCGGTGAAATTCCACAACCCGTTGAAGGGCAGCGTGGAAGAGCCTTATCGCCATGTCTGGTTCCGCGCCAATGGCACCATGCCGGACGACCTGCGGATCCATCAGTATCTGCTTGGCTACGCCTCTGACTTCCACTTCCTGCTGACGGCGCTACAGCCGCATGGTGTCGGTTTCCTAGAGCCGGGAATGCAGGTGGCGACCATTGACCATTCAATGTGGTTCCACCGTCCGTTCCGCATGGACGATTGGCTGCTGTATGCGGTAGAAAGCACCTCAGCCTCAGGTGCCCGTGGCTTTGTGCGCGGCCAGTTCTACACCCGCGACGGTGTGCTGGTAGCCACGACTGTGCAAGAAGGCGTGATCCGCAAGCGCGATATTTAAATGAAAAAGGGGCGATGTTTCCATCGCCCCCTCAGGGTTTAATTCAACGTATTTTACTGGTTGTAAGCATTCTCGCCGTGGCTGTTCACATCCAGGCCTTCGCGTTCCTGCTCTTCCGGTACACGCAGCCCCACCACGGCCCCGGCGACCTTAAAGGCGATAAACGCGGCCACGCTTGACCACACCAGCGTCACAACAACGCTCATCAACTGGACCCATACCTGATGCCCCATGGTAACGCCATCGGCATAGCCCGTTCCGCCCAGTGATGAGGCGGTAAAGACACCGGTCAACAGACAGCCAACGATACCGCAAACCCCGTGCACACCAAACACATCGCAGGTGTCGTCTACTTTCAGCCATTTCTTCAGCGTAACCACGCCCCACAGACCAGCAATACCACCTACCAGGCCGATAATCAGCGCACCGCCTACACCCACGGTACCTGCCGCTGGCGTAATCGCAACCAGACCAGCGATACAGCCCGAGCAGGCTCCCAGCAGAGAAGGTTTGCCCCGTACGACCCACTCGGCAAAGGTCCAGGAGAGGATTGCACCGGCAGTGGCTATTACCGTATTGAGGAACGCCAGCGCTGCAATACCGTTGGCCGCACTGGCTGAACCGGCGTTGAAGCCAAACCAGCCGATATACAGGATCGAGGCTCCGGTAAATACCATCGGCAGGTTGTGTGGCTTGAAGGCCTCTTTACCATAGCCGGCACGTTTACCCAACAGATAGGCCCCCACCAGACCAGCGCTCGCGGCGTTGATATGCACCACGGTACCGCCCGCAAAATCCAACGCGCCGTCGGTTGCCAGGAAACCACCGCCCCAAACCATGTGCGCGATTGGCAAGTAGGAAATCGTGAACCAGATGGCGGCAAAAATAACCACCGCAGAGAAGCGGATGCGCTCAGCAAAGCCGCCCACCACCAACGCCACGGTAATGCAGGCGAAGGAGCACTGGAACGCCACGTGGATCATCTGGCTAAAGGTGCCGGTCAGGCTGTCTATCCCGATCCCTTTGAGCATCACCGTCTGGAAGCCACCGAAGAAGGCGTTACCTTCGCTGAACGCCAGGCTGTAGCCGTAAATGACCCACAGCACACACACCAGGGCAAAGGTGACGGTCACCTGAGTCAACATTGAGAGGACGTTCTTCGAGCGCAGCAGGCCGCCGTAAAACAGCGCCACTCCCGGTAAAGTCATAAACAGCACCAGCGCGGTGCAAATCATCATAAAGGCGTTGTCCGCCTTGTCTGCCACCGCCGGAGCGGCCAGAGCCAAAGAAGGAACCAGGGTTACCAAACTCAGGCCCAACGTGGATAACAGTCTTTTCATTATCAATCCATCCCCATTCAGTTGACTGAGCCTGCGATCACAGAGCCGCTTCGTCGGTTTCGCCGGTACGAATTCGAATCACACGTTGCAATTCGGCAACGAAAATTTTGCCGTCACCGATCTTGCCGGTGTAGGCCGCCTTGCTAATCACATCAACCACTTCATCCAGTTGGTCATCGGCAATAGCGATATCAATTTTGACCTTAGGTAAGAAATTGACGCTGTACTCCGCCCCGCGATAGAGCTCGGCATGACCCTTCTGGCGGCCAAAGCCTTTGACTTCGGTTACGGTCAGCCCCTGAATACCTACAGAGGATAAAGCTTCACGCACGTCCTCTAACTTGAATGGTTTGATCACCACGGTAACCAGCTTCATATTGCCTCTCCACGATTAAGCCCAAAAACTTACCCCCGGTACGAGTCATATAAAGCAAAGGCTGTGCCACAAATTATTTTTTATTTAAATTCAATTGATTATATAGAAATACCCACAACCAGAGGCCAGCACTGGACGAAAGCAGAGATCGCAGCCGGAAGATTGTGCACTTTTTTGGTGCATTACGCGTTGGGAAAGTGCAGTAGGAGGGAGTTGAAAAGCGCTATTGCCTGTTGGTGGTGCGGGCTCCTGGAGCGGAGCCCTTGCTTAAGATTATGCGGGCTGAGTTTCATCGCGAGTCGTAGCAGCCAACTCTTCACCCACCAGCTGTAGCTGATACATTTGGTAGTAGCGACCCTGCTGTGCCAACAACTGCTGATGGTTCCCCTGCTCCACGGCATGACCGCGATGCAGTACCAGAATAGAGTCGGCATCCACAATGGTTGAAAGGCGATGGGCGATCACCACCAGCGTCGTCTGCTCGCGGATCAGCCGTAAGGCACGCTGGATCGCCTGCTCGGTGCCGGAATCTATATTGGCGGTCGCTTCATCCAGGATCAGGATCTGCGGTGCCTGGACCAACACGCGCGCCAAGGCCAACAACTGCTTCTGTCCCACGGACAGATTATTCCCCTGCTCCCCCAGGCGCGTATGGATGCCATGTGGGAAGCTACGTACCAGTTCCCCCAGTTGCACCGTTTCCAGCGCCTGCCAGACCGCCTCTTCACCGATGGAGCGACCAAGCGTGACGTTTGCCAGCACCGATTCCGCCATCACCACCGGATCTTGCTGCACCATGGCAATGCCTTGGCGCAGGGTACGATGTGAAAGGCTGGACAACGGGCGGCCATCCAGACGAATTTCCCCTTCGCTCAGCGGGTAATAGCCCATCAACAGGTTAGCCAGGGTGCTCTTTCCGCTGCCGGTATGACCCACCAAGGCAACAAAACCCCGTGACGGCACCTGCAACGAGATATGTTGCAGCACTTTTTTGTCGCTGCGGTAGGCAAAACTCAGGTCGCTGATATCAATACGGCCGCTCGCCAACGGGCGATCGTCACTGCCATAGCTCTGCTGGCTGCGATCCATCAGCTCGAAAATACGCTCACCGGCCACCACGGCCTGCTGCAATATCGATTGCTGGGCGGTCAACTCAATCAACGGTTCGTTCAAACGGCCAAGATAGTTGATGAAGGCATACAGCACCCCCACGCCAATCGCGCCTTCACCGCTGAAGCCAAACAGCATCAACAGGCCACATAGCACCAAGGCAGAGAACAGGCTAAGCAGTGGCCGTAACAGAAAACCATCCAGGCGCAGCGTCTGCATCCGGGCGGTGTAATGCGAGCGGCTGGCCGCACTCATGCGCTCACCAAAACGGATCTGCTGACGGAACTGCTGGATCACCCCCATGCCGCTGATCACTTCGTTGAAGCCATCGTTGATATCCGCCAGGTAGCTACGCATCCGCCTCACGATCGGCGTGCTGTAATATTGATAGATCCCCATCACCACCATCACCGCCGGGAAAATGCAGATCGCCACCAGCGCCATGCGCCAGTCCAGGCTGAACATCGCCACCAGCATCGCCCCGATCAGCGCCGCACTTTTCAGTACCGTGGACACCACCATCACATACAGATCTTTGATCACTTCGGTATCGTTGGTCACCCGCGAGATCAATTGCCCAACAGGCTGGGTATCAAAGGCGCTCAGCGGTTGGCGCAGGGCTGCATCCATCACATCGGTGCGTAACCGTTGTACCACCCCGACCGCCACCCGATTAAACAGGATGGCCTGGAAATAGTGCAACGCCGCAGCAAGCAGTTCCAGCAGGATATAAGCCACCGCCAGGGAGCTGACGATCATCAGCGGCAGCTGTCCTTTGGCAACGTAGTTATCAATAAAGTAGCCGATCAGAATTGGCCCGGCGACTTCCGCCGCCGCCGCTACCCACAACATCAATACCGCCAATCCCAGGGGTTTACGATAAGGCGAGCCATAAGCCAGCAAACGTTTCAGCGTTGGCCACATAGTTTGTATCTTACTCATCGGCCAAAACCTCCTCGGAGCTATCAGGAGCCTCATCCAACGCCGCTTTCAATTGCTGATAACGATGCATGTCGCGATACCAGCCAGGCTCACTAGCCAATTTCCCATGCTGCCCGCGCTGTACCACCGAGCCGTGTTGCATCACCAGGATTTCGCTGGCTTCCGTCAGGGCCGAAAGGCGGTGCGCGCTGATGATCACCGTGCGGTTTTGCCCCCAACTGCGCAGGTTATGCAGGATCTGGTGTTCGGTGCGCCCATCCACCGCCGAGAGGGCATCGTCGAGGATTAGAATTTCCGCCTCCAGCAGTAGCGCCCGCGCGATGGAAATACGCTGTTTTTGGCCGCCAGAAAGCATCACGCCGCGCTCACCCACCTCGGTCTCGTAACCCTGAGGCAAACGCAGAATATCTTCATGCACGCTGGCCAGGCGCGCGGCCTGTTCAATCTGTTCCTGAGTGGCCGCCGGGTTGCCCAAGGCGATATTATTGGCCACGCTATCGGAGAACAGGAACGGCGTCTGGCTAACGACCGACAGGCGTGAACGCCACTCGTCGAGCTTGATCTGGGTGAGTGGCAAGCCGTGATAGCTGATATGGCCGTCATCAATATCAAACTGACGCTGGATCAACGAAAGCAACGTCGATTTACCCGAACCGGTAGGCCCACACAATCCCAACATTTGCCCCGGCTGCAACTGCAACGCCACGTCATGCAACGCGGGTTTACTGGTTTGCGGATAATGGAAGGCATTGATGTCCACAGTCAGGTTGCCGCGCCCGGCGGGCAGATCGAGTTCACCATCCTTCACGGCCGGTGCCTCTTCCAGCAGGCTGCGGATACGGCTATAGGCGGCACTGCCGCGCTCGACGATGTTGAACATCCAGGCCAGCGCCAGCATCGGCCAAATCATCAGGCCGAGGTACATGACAAAGCTGGTCAGTTGCCCCAGCGTGAGGGAACCGTTAACCACCATCCAGCTACCGCCGCCGATCGCCAGCAGGTTAGCCGCACCGATAGCGATGTAAATCGTCGGATCAAAGCGCGCATCAATTCGCGCCACGTGCATATTCTTCGCGCCGGTTTGCGCGGCCACTTCGGCAAACTGGTTGGACTGATGATCCTCCAGGCCAAAAGCCTTGATCATACGGATGCTGGTCATGCTCTCCTGTGCCTGATCGTTAAGGCTGGAGAACGCGGCCTGCGCCGACTTGAAACGCTGGTGCAGCTGATCGCCATAGTATTTGATGACGATCGCCATGATCGGCATCGGGATCAGTGAAAGCAGGGTCAATTGCCAGCTGATCTGGGTGCTCATCACGATCAGCACCGCCAGCCCCATCACCAAAGAGTCCACCAGCGTCAGCACGCCTTCACCGGCCGCAAACACTACGCGGTCAACGTCATTGGTCGCTCTGGCCATCAGATCGCCGGTACGGTGGCGCAGATAGAAGGCCGGGTTCTGGCGGCTGAGTTGACGATAGAAGTTTTCCCGCAGTTCGACGGCCAGTTGGTAGGAAGCCCCAAACAGCAGCACTCGCCACACGTAGCGCAGCAGATAAACCACAATGGCGGTACCAATCATCAACCCCAGCCAGGCCATCAGTACCTTGTTGGACATCTGATCCTTGGTGACACCATCAACAATGATGCCAACCAGCTTAGGCGGCAGCAGTTGCAGGATGGCAATGGCAATCAGTAGCACCACGGCCCCGAGGTAGCGGCGCCACTCGCGGCGGAAATACCAGCCGATTTGAGCAAAGAGTCTCACGCAGTTTTATTCCAGACAGTATCCGACAAATTCCCGGCTGCAGCCCTGCAACCTTAACATTCAACAGTAGAGTGACGATTTCACTCTGGCACGGGTAGCGCCGTGGTGTATTTGATTTTTTCCATCGCGAAGCTGGAAGTGACATCAATCAGCCCCGGCACGCCGGTCACCAGGCGTTTATAGAAATTGTCATAGCTTTTCATGTCCGCTACCTCGACCTGCATCAGGTAATCATACTCCCCCGCCATACGGTAAAACGCCAACACTTCCGGCATCTGCGCGGTGAGATCGACAAATTTCTGATACCACTCGCTGCTGTGCTGCTGGGTTTTTATCAGCACAAACGCCGTCAGGCCAAGCCCGAGCTTTTCATTATCCAGCAGCGCGACACGCGCGCGAATGTAACCTTCATCTTCCAGCCTTTTTAGCCGTTTCCAGCAAGGCGTTGAGGTCAGATTCACCGCTTCGGCCAGCACTTGCAGCGATTGCGTACAGTCCTGTTGCAGCATGCACAACAGTTTACGGTCTGTTTTATCCAACATAAGGTGATTTCATAGAAAATATTTCTCCCATTAGGCGATTAAACAGGAAAAATGGCAATCCTTTTTTCTCGCTGAACCGCTATGCTACTGCATAAATTAAGACCCTATTTTGAGGCCAGATCATGACAAACGCTTGGGTAAAATATGCTATTGGTGAAATAGAAGCGGATTTCCAACGCTCCGCCGATACGCACTTGATCCGCTTGAACCTGCCGGAATTTCCCGGCATCTATCTTTACCTGAAAGATGAAAGCACCCATCCCACCGGCAGTCTGAAACACCGCCTGGCGCGTTCGCTGTTTCTTTATGGGCTCTGTAACGGTTGGATCAACCAGAACACGCCGATTATTGAAGCCTCATCGGGCAGCACGGCGGTATCTGAAGCCTATTTTGCTCGCCTGCTCGGCCTGCCGTTTATCGCGGTAATGCCTTCCTGCACGGCTAAACGTAAGGTCGAGCAAATCGCCTTTTACGGTGGCCGCAGCCATTTTGTCGATCATGCTGCCCAGATTTATGCGGTGTCAGAGGAGTTGGCCAAAGAGCTGAACGGCCATTATATGGATCAGTTCACCTTTGCCGAACGCGCCACCGACTGGCGTGGTAACAACAACATCGCCGACAGTATTTTCCGCCAGATGGAGCGCGAACCGCACCCGGTTCCGAAACACATCGTGATGAGTGCAGGCACTGGCGGCACTTCGGCAACGCTGGGGCGCTACATTCGCTATCAAGGGCATGATACCCAGCTCACCGTGGTCGATCCGGAAAACTCGGTGTTCTACGACTGCTTCCATCATGGCGATCGCACCCTCATCGGCAGCTGTGGCAGCCGCATCGAAGGGATTGGTCGCCCACGCGCCGAACCGTCGTTTATCCCTTCGGTGATCGACAACATGATGCGCGTGCCTGATGCCGCCAGTATCGCCACCATTTACTGGTTGGAAGGTATTCTTGGCCGCAAGGTAGGCGCGTCCACCGGGACCAACGTCTGGGGAGCACTGCAACTGGCCAGGCAGATGCGGGATAAAGGCGAGCAAGGTGCCATCGTCACCCTGCTATGCGACAGCGGTGAACGCTATCTGGATACCTATTACAACAGCGACTGGGTCAGCAACCATATCGGCGATCTGACGCATTACAGTACCCAACTGGCTAACTTGTTAGAAAAGTAAGTTATTAAGTTATTAATACGAAGTTCAGGGGATAAAAAAAGCCGGGTAGTCATACCCGGCCGGCTGTAATGCTAATACCTCAGAATTCGGGGGAATAGGTGAGGTGTGGTGAACGCAGCCAATGTTGTAAATAGTGAGCCACCGCCTGCTGTTCGCAGTGGCCGATAACCTGTAGTTGGGGCAGTAACGATTTCAACTGTGGCAGGGCATTGCCCATCACCACGCCGTGCCCGACTCCCGCCAGCATTTCCTTATCATTCATCGCATCGCCAAAGGCCATGCAATCAGCCAGCGTCAGCCCCAGATGGCGGCTCAGCCTGTCCAATGCTGCTCCCTTGTTGCACGCCTTTGGCAGCACTTCGAGGCAATCATAGGCCGAGAAGCACAAATCGACACGGGTACCGAAATGTTCACTCAACTGTGCCTGGAGTTTGACCAGTTCTTCATGAGGGGCACAGAAACAGACTTTGCTGTTGCCAAACGCGGACAGACGGCGCAAATCGGTGAGTTGGAAATGAAAGCCACTGAGATGATGTGCAGCCAGCATTTCCGGCACCGCGGTTTCGGTCAACCATCCCTCATCACGAAACACGTGCATGCTGGCAGAAGTACGCCAGTGGGTATGCAACACTTCTTCGGCAATCTCCGCCGGTAAGTCGGTAGCATGCAGTTGCTGCCCTTGCTGATCATGGACGCGAGTGCCGTTACCGGTGATCAGGTAACCTTGTAAACCCAGTTGCGCCATGATCGGCTGGGCATCGAGGTAATGCCGCCCGGTGGCAAAGGTCACCACCATCTCCCTGTCGATAAGCTGCTTTAACGCGCTCAGCGTTTCCGGCCCGACACGGTGATCGGGGGTCAGCAGGGTGCCGTCCATATCGAAAGCGGCCAGGCGATACATAGGAACCTCGTAAATGTGAGCACAATGGCAATCAACGCAGTATGGGGTGGTATTTGCGGAAGTAATAGTGAACAATTTGCCTAAACGCTTCCTGATTTATCTTTCATCGCTTGCAACACCTAGGATACCGCTATGCGCCTGGTTCATCGCCTCGGTCAGTATCAACGTTTGTACCACCAGCTAGGCAGCGCGCCGGTGGCGATCACGATCGGTGAATTAGCTGCGATCTTCTATTGTAGCGAGCGGCATGCACGCACTCTGGTGCAGCAGTTGCAGCAACAAGGCTGGCTAAGTTGGCAATCACAGGCCGGCAGGGGGAAACGCGCGCAGTTGCAGTGCCTGAAAACCCCCGATGAACTGCGGACTGCGCATCTCCAACGTTTACTGCAACTGGGCGATCATCAGGGGGCCTTGGAAATGGCGCAGCTGGCGCCACAGCATCTGCAAGAGTTGCTAAGCCCCCACCTCGGCGGCCAATGGCAGAAGGGCAGCCCTACGCTGCGTATCCCTTATTACCGCACATTGGAAAAGCTCGATCCATTGACGCTAAGCGGCCGTGCGGAACAGCATCTGGTCGCGACCGTTTATGCCGGTTTGACGCGCTTCAATACCGGTTGCCCCGAGCCACAGCCCGATCTGGCCCATCATTGGCAGATTAGCGAAGACGGCCTGCGTTGGCAGTTCTTTCTGCGCAGCCAGCTGCGATGGCATAACGGCGAGGCCTTGACGGGCCAACAACTATTGCAAACCCTCAACGCCCTGCAACACCATCCGCGCAGTCAGCCATTATTGAGCAGCGTGGCGGCAATCAGCCTGCCGCATGCGCTATGCGTCCAGTTCGATCTGCAAATGCCCGATTATTGGCTGGCGCACCGGCTGGCGGAACTGCCCTGCCTGATGACACATCCAGAGTTACCGAGCCTCGGCGCAGGCCCGTTTAAGCTGGCACTAAACGAGCCGCATATGGTACGGCTGGAACAGCATCCTTACTACCATCTGCAACATCCTTATCTTGAAAGCATCGAATACTGGATCACGCCAGAGCTGCCAACCCGCAGTACCGACACCAGTTGCCAGCACCCGGTACGCATCACCATCGGCCAGCAGGAAGAACTGGCACAGGCGCGGCCGGTACAACGCAGTATGAGCCAAGGGTGGTGCTACCTGGCAATTAACCAGCGCCGTGGCGTACTGAGTGAGGCACAAGGGCAAAAGCTGCTGATGCTGATCCAGCGCTCAGGGCTGCTGGCCAGTTTGCCCATCCAGCAGGGCGTGATTATGCCAAGCCATGAAATGCTGCCGGGCTGGGCGATCCCTGAGCATGATGTCAGACAGGATGTTGAGCTGCCCCCTCGATTGACGCTGCTGTACCATCCACCGATCGAACTAGAGAGCGTGACTCAGGCTTTGCAACAATTGCTGGCGGAGCATGGCTGCCAATTAGAGGTCCGCTATTATTCCGGCAAACGTTGGCAAAGTACCGAGCAGGTAGCCCAAGCCGATCTGTTGCTGGCCGATAACCTGATTGGTGAAGCTCCGGAAGCGACGTTAGAAAGCTGGCTACGTCGCGATTTGCTGTGGCAAGGGATTTTGCGAGAAGAGGATTGGCAATACCAACAGCGAACCCTGCAACAGATCCAGCAATGCCCAGCACCACTGCAACGCTACAGCCAGCTAAAAGCGTATTATCAACAGTTGATGGGGGCGGCGATCCTCACGCCCCTATTCAATTATCAGTATCAGGTCAGTGCCCCTCCCCGCATACAGGGCGTGATGCTCACCGCCTACGGCTGGTTTGATTTTTGCCAGGCTTGGCTGCCACCACCGCTGGATGATTAGGTTGCCCTACGCTGTGGCGAGCATTTCTGATAGCATCCCCACATGTGTGTTATAAAGCCCAATAGCGCCAGGTTCAGGCCAGTAACGCTGTAACCTGGCAGTAAAGGGCATAAACCGGCCGCCCGAATGTGCATCGGGAATGGCCCTAGCCAGAAGGTAGATTTATGAAACGCGCAGTCGTCGTTTTTAGCGGTGGACAAGACTCCACGACCTGCTTGATCCAGGCATTGCAACAGTATGATGAAGTTCACTGCATCACGTTCGATTACGGCCAGCGTCACCGCGCCGAAATCGAGGTGGCCCAGGCCCTATGCCAAACCCTGGGAGCCAAGGCGCACAAGGTTTTGGACGTTGGGTTGCTCAATGAGTTGGCCATCAGCAGCCTGACTCGCGATAACATTCCGGTCCCCACCTACGACAGCTCGCAGACCGATGCCTTGCCAAGCACCTTTGTGCCGGGACGCAACATCCTGTTCCTCACCCTGGCGGCGATTTATGCCTACCAGGTGGAAGCCGAAGCCGTGATCACCGGCGTGTGCGAGACGGATTTCTCGGGCTATCCGGATTGCCGCGACGAGTTTGTTAAGGCTCTGAATCAGGCCATCGTGCTGGGGATCGCCCGTGATATTCGCTTTGAAACTCCACTGATGTGGCTCAACAAGGCTGAGACCTGGGCGCTGGCGGACTATTATCAACAGTTGGAACGTGTTCGCCATGAGACGCTCACCTGTTATAACGGCGTTCAAGGCGACGGTTGTGGTGAATGTGCGGCCTGCCACCTGCGCGCCAACGGATTGCAGCAGTATCAGCAGGACAAGGTCGGCGTGATGGCCAGCCTGAAGCGGAAAACCGGCTTGGTTTGAACTCGTTTATGGGCGGCGATAGCGTCGCCCAGTCAATCAGGCCTGCTGATCCTTTTGTTGTAGTGCCACCAGGTGTTCACGCAGTGCGCCTTCAATCGGCAGTGCCCGCTGGGTTTTCAAATCGATACAGACAAAGGTCAGCGTCGCGTCGGCGACCACGGTCCCCTCCGGCTCCAGCAATACCTGCTGGCTCAGCACGCCGCTCTTGCCATTGAGTTGCAGCATCTGGCTATCGATGCGTAGCTTATCCCCCAATACGGCAGGCTTACGATAATTGATATTGATGTTCACCACGATAAACGCGATGTTGTTTTGCGTCATCCAGTGGAAAGCATCCAGATCCTCCAGCCATTCCCAGCGCGCCTCCTCCAGAAATTCCAGATACCGGGCATTATTAACGTGTTGATAGACATCAAGATGATAGCCACGAACTTTGATATAAGTCTGCATAGTGAAACGACCGCTCCTGCTCTGGTGATAACAAATTAATACCGGCATACCCGTTCAGTGATATCCCTCCTTGCAGACCGCATGCTGATACCGCAGGGCTTGGCAAAGAGTTTGCGATGGACGACTGGTATGACCTGTAAAATGTAGCAGAGCAGCGCGGCTGCGAGGGCACTTTGCCACGCAGCCGCGAGCGGGATCACATTTTCAGCCGATCACGATTTCTTTCCACCAGGGAGGGGCCGATCCCCGGCACCTCCTGTAGCTGGTCAATTTCGCTAAACGGCCCGTTCTGTTCGCGGTAGCGCACTATGGCCTCTGCCTTTTTCAGCCCTACGCCGTTCAACACGGTGGCTAGCGCCTCTGCATCTGCCTGGTTAATACTGACCTTGGCTTCACCTTCGCCTGATGCTTCAGGGCTAACCTTAGGCGATACCACAGCGGCCTGTGGTTGCCCCTGAGAGGGTTTCTCTGCGGCAATGGCCGAGCTCCCTATCAGGCCAAACAACGCCGCCGCCAAGAGTAGCTGGCGGATAACGGTAAAACGGATAATGGCTTTATTTTCGCTAAGTTGCATGCTGTATCCTCCTTGTGTTTGACAGCTTGGTTACCTTGCCGCAGCGGCGGAAGATCGGCAAATGGCAGAGTTTAAATGTGGAAAAGGCCGCGAAAGCGGCCTTTGAATATTGCAAGCTGTTGCAAAGAAATGCGGTGCTTATTCCCGTCCACTGCAGGGAGGAATACGGGCGCAGCATGCTGCGCCCCCTACAAAACCAGAGAGCGGAGATTACGGCTGTTGCTGCTCAGCGGCACCCATTTTGATCTTGGCTTCTTTGCGCAGGTTAGTCAGCAGGGCATCGAAGGTCACGCTAGCGCTTCCTTTCTCCATGTTGCTGACGAAGGTTTTCATTTCGTCTGCTGGCAGAGTGCCTGGCTTAACGCTATCCAGAGCGATCAACACCACGTTCCCTTGAGCATCCTGTGACATGCCGTAAACCACTTTACCGGCTTCCGGGTGCGGCAGTGCGAAAACGGCTTCCACAAGTTGGCTGTCTTCCGGGGCGCGTGCCATTTTCTGTACGCTGCCGAAGCTCAGACCAGCGGCTTTCATCGCCTCATCGCCTTTGCCCTGCTTCAGCTCAACCAGCAGTTTTTCACCCTGCAGCTTGGCTTCTTGCAGTGCCTTGTTGTGTTTGACCATCGCGGTTACGCGATCTTTCACCTTGTCGAAAGGTTCAATCCCTTCCGGCTGATGGGCCACAACGCGAACCACGAATGCACGGTCACCGTCAACGGTGATGACGTCAGAGTTGCTGCCTGGTGCGCCGTTCTCGCCAATCAGCGAACCATCGAAGATGGCCTGCACAACCGGCTTGAAGTTCAACGCAGCAGGTACCGAGTCACGGGTAAACCATTCGGTGTTAGCCGCCTTGATACCCGCAGCTTCTTCCGCTGAGGCCAGGGACTCGTTATCGCTGGTCGCCGCCTCGCTGACTTTCTGCTGCAGCGCATAGTAGGCATCTACCGCTTTTTCCTGCTTGAGCTGCTTGGCGATAGCATCATGCACTTCGCTCAATGGCTTCACCAGCGCTGGCTTGATATCGTCCAGGCGCACGATCAGGTAACCCACTGAAGACTTCACTACGCCAGACAGTTGGCCTTTCTCGGTCAGGTTTGCCTGTTTCAGTTCGTCTGCCGTGGTATCTGGTTCCATCCAGTCCATTTCGCCACCGGTACGGCGCGAGATGATGTCGGTAGATTTCTCTTTCGCCAATGCAGCGAAATCGCCACCGTTTTTCAGCTCTTCCAATACCGCTTTGGCATCCGCTTCGGTTTTCAGCTGGATCACGCTGAATTTTTTGCGTTCCGGCTGGCCAAAGCTGCTCTGGTGCCCATCGTAATAGGCGCTGATATCCGCTTCGGTAACGGTCACAGTATCCTGCAATGCCGCGGCATCCAGCGGGATAAAGCTCACTTTCACCTTCTCTGGCGCGATGAAGCTGTTTTTATTCTGCTCGAAGAAGGCCTTCAGCTCTTCGTCGGTGACGGTTTGCTTGGCCATCATGGTATTGAGATCGATCGTCGCCAGACGCACGTCGCGCTCTTGCAGAACCAGGGCAACCATAGACTGTGCTTCGCTGGGTGTGACGATATCGGAACCGCCAAAGCCCTGGATCATCTGCTGGTTGATTAACCGCTGGCGTGTATATTGCGCATATTGATCGGCGCTAAAGCCCGAACGGGTAATCAGGTCGAGATATTTGGCGTTGTCGAATTTGCCGTCCGTCTGGAAATAGCTTTCTTGACGGATGGCCTCTTTCACCTGATCGTCACTGGCGCTCAGGCCCAGCGTCTTCGCGTACTGGTCCAGCAGCGACTTGTCGATCAGTTGAGACAGCACCTGCTGGCGCATCTGCTGCATGTAGCCTTCGTTGCCAGCCATGGCAGAGAAACGGTCACCCAGTTCCTGCTGCATCCGGCTACGTTCACTCTGGAAAGCCTGTTCCAGCTGGGCGCGTTCGATCACCTGGCCATTTACTTTCGCAGCGTAATCGCCGGCACTTCCCTGATAGCTGACTACTCCAGTCAAAAGAAATGACAAGATAATCAGCCCCAGGATGATTTTTAGCACGACGTGGTTAGCAGCCGCGCGTAAATTGTCCATCATAGTGTGACAACACTCCGCTGTGATGTGGATTAACAACCCTTGTGCAGGCGCGTTCCCTGCGACAAAAATAAAAAAAGCGCATCAACCTGATGCGCCTTATATCTTACCTTACCAATACCGCTGCGTCAGGTGATTGTTTACCGGCGACGCGATGCGATTAAACGCCGTAATCAGTTTACTGCGTCTTTCAGGGCTTTCCCTGCACGGAAAGCCGGAACTTTGGCTGCCGCGATTTTAATCTCTTTACCCGTTTGCGGGTTACGGCCGGTACGAGCTGAACGCTCACGCACGGTGAAAGAACCGAAACCAACCAGAGCCACGTCATCCCCTTCTTTCAAGGAATCGGTAACGGAAGCAATAATGGCGTCCAAAGCACGCCCTGCTGCCGCTTTAGAAATATCAGCACCCGCGGCAATTTTGTCGATCAGTTGTGACTTATTCACTCTATCATCCCCTCTAGAATTCAAAACGTCGCACCGAAAAAATCCCTACGGTTACGACAGCGCTGCTGTTATATCAATCCCGTCGTGCCTTGGCAAGCCACCAAACGGCAGCGAAACGCGAGCCGACAGGGATCTAACTTAGCGGCACAAAAAAATACTGGCAAGTCCGAATTGGCTTGCCAGCATGAGTTTTATCAATGGTTTTTGCTATACGTCACTATTTTACCGCTACCGGCTGTGCGCCGAAGGCCGGATTAACCAGTGCGATGTTCAAAACTTCATCGATCCGCTGTACCGGATGGATCTCCAGATCGGCAATGACGTTGTCCGGGATCTCTTCCAAATCGCGCTTGTTCTCGTAAGGGATCAGCACGGTTTTGATACCGCCACGGTGTGCCGCCAGCAGCTTCTCTTTCAGGCCGCCAATCGGCAACACATGACCACGCAAGGTGATCTCGCCGGTCATCGCCACATCGGCGCGCACCGGGTTGCCTGTCAGGCAGGAAACCAGCGCGGTACACATGGCAATACCGGCGCTTGGGCCGTCTTTCGGCGTCGCCCCTTCGGGCACGTGGACGTGGATATCACGTTTTTCATAGAAATCGGCGTTGATGCCCAACTTCTCTGCACGTGCACGTACCACGGTCAACGCGGCCTGGATCGACTCCTGCATCACTTCACCCAAAGAACCGGTGTAGGTCAGCTTGCCTTTGCCCGGTACGCAGGCAGTTTCGATGGTCAGCAGATCGCCGCCCACTTCCGTCCACGCCAGCCCGGTTACCTGGCCTACGCGGTTTTCGGTGTCTGCACGGCCGTAATCAACACGCTGAACGCCCAGATAGTCCTTGAGGTTCTCGCCGTTGATCTCGATGTGTTTGAGCTTCTTGTCCATCAGCAGCGACTTGACCGCTTTACGGCACAGCTTGGAAATTTCACGCTCCAGGCTACGCACCCCGGCTTCACGGGTGTAATAGCGGATGATGCCGATAATGGCACTGTCATCTACCGTCAATTCGCCTTTCTTCAACGCGTTGCGTTCAAGCTGCTTCGGCAACAGGTGCTGTTTGGCGATGTTCAGCTTTTCGTCTTCGGTGTAGCCAGAAAGACGGATCACTTCCATACGGTCCAGCAGCGGTGCCGGGATGTTCATCGAGTTCGAGGTCGCCACGAACATCACGTCGGACAGATCGTAATCCACTTCCAGATAGTGATCGTTAAACGCCACGTTCTGTTCCGGATCCAGCACTTCCAGCAGGGCTGAAGCCGGATCGCCACGCATGTCGGATGACATCTTGTCGATCTCATCGAGCAGGAACAGCGGGTTTTTCACCCCAACCTTGGCCATTTTCTGGATCAGTTTACCCGGCATGGAGCCGATGTAAGTCCGGCGGTGACCGCGAATCTCTGCTTCGTCACGTACGCCGCCCAGCGCCATACGGACATATTGGCGGCCGGTCGCGCGAGCGATCGACTGCCCCAGCGAGGTTTTACCCACGCCAGGAGGCCCTACCAGACACAGGATCGGCCCCTTGATTTTGCTGACGCGGCTCTGCACTGCAAGATACTCAAGGATGCGGTCTTTGACGCGTTCCAGGCCGTAGTGATCGGTATCGAGCACTTCCTGCGCCTTGAGCAGGTCTTTTTTCACCTTGCTGCGCGCATTCCACGGCACCTGGATCATCCAGTCGATATAGCCACGCACGACGGTCGCTTCCGCAGACATCGGCGACATCATTTTCAGCTTTTGCAGTTCCGCTTCGGTTTTCTCACGCGCTTCTTTCGGCATTTTGGCCGCTTCGATCTTGCGCTTCAACGCCTCGTGTTCATCCGGCGTGTCGTCCATCTCGCCCAGTTCTTTCTGAATCGCCTTCATCTGCTCATTCAGATAGTACTCGCGCTGGCTCTTTTCCATCTGTTTCTTGACGCGGTTACGGATGCGCTTCTCAACCTGTAGCAGGTCAATTTCCGACTCCATCATCGCCATCAGGTACTCAAGACGCTCGGTGATATCGAACATTTCCAGCACCGACTGCTTGTCGCTGAGCTTCAGCGGCATATGCGCAGCGATGGTATCCGCCAGGCGTGCAGCGTCGTCGATGCTGTTCAATGACGTCAGCACCTCCGGTGGAATTTTTTTGTTCAGCTTGATGTAGCCTTCAAACTGATTGATCGCCGTGCGCACCAGGACCTCCTGCTCACGCTCGTCGATAGCCGGTGATTCAAGATATTCAGCCTGGGCAGCGAAGTGTTCGCCGCTGTCGGAAAGCGTGGTAATACGCGCACGCTGTAAACCTTCGACCAGCACCTTGACCGTGCCGTCCGGCAGTTTCAGCATCTGTAAAATCGATGCAACGGTACCGACCGAGAACAGATCGTTAATGCCAGGTTCATCCGTCGAGGCCTCTTTCTGCGCCACCAGCATGATCTTTTTATCGTGATCCATTGCGGCTTCGAGGCACCGAATCGATTTTTCCCGGCCAACAAACAACGGGATCACCATGTGCGGATAAACCACCACGTCGCGCAATGGCAACACGGGGATTTCAATGCGTTCGGAACGCTCAGGGTTCATAGAGCTCTCTCTTAGTTTAATTTCCGCCAGGATTAGGGGGATCTCATGAGACGCCAGCATCAAACGTTTCACAAAATCTGGATTATGAGTATATGGGGATGAATCTCTGACATTCAACGGTAACAATGTAGAGAAAAAGAAAAGGGGGATAAAATCCCCCTTTTACGATTAACTTTCTGGTTTGACTGGCTAATTATTCGCCAGAAGCCTGCGCTTCCGGTTTGCCGTAAATCAATAACGGCTTGGATTGGCCAGCGATCACCGATTCGTCGATCACCACTTTATCTACGCTTTCAAGCGACGGCAGATCGTACATGGTGTCCAGCAGCGCGCCTTCGACAATCGAACGCAGACCACGGGCACCCGTCTTACGCGTCATGGCCTTCTTGGCGATGGCGTTCAGCGCTTCCTCACGGAATTCCAGATCGACCCCTTCCAGATTGAACAACGCCTGATATTGCTTGGTCAGAGCGTTTTTCGGCTCTTTCAGGATCTGGATCAGTGCCTCTTCGCTCAGTTCGCTGAGGGTGGCAACCACCGGCAGACGACCGATGAATTCCGGGATCAGGCCAAATTTGATCAAGTCTTCCGGCTCTGCCTGCAACAGCAGTTCGCCTTCGGTGGCTTTTTCAGATTCACCCTTCACCGTGGCACCAAAACCGATACCGGAACCGGTGTTAACGCGCTGGCCAATCACCTTATCCAGGCCGGCAAACGCACCGCCACAGATAAACAGGATCTTGGAGGTGTCCACCTGCAGGAATTCCTGCTGCGGATGTTTACGCCCACCCTGTGGTGGAACCGCCGCAATCGTGCCTTCGATCAGCTTCAGCAGCGCCTGCTGCACGCCTTCGCCCGAAACGTCACGGGTGATGGACGGGTTGTCTGACTTACGTGAAATCTTGTCAATTTCATCGATATAGACGATGCCGCGTTGGGCTTTCTGCACGTCATAGTCGCATTTCTGCAACAGTTTCTGGATGATGTTTTCCACGTCCTCACCCACGTAACCGGCTTCGGTCAGCGTCGTGGCATCGGCCATGGTGAAAGGCACATCCAGGAAACGTGCCAGCGTTTCTGCCAGCAAGGTTTTGCCGCTACCGGTTGGGCCGATCAACAAAATATTGCTTTTGCCCAGTTCGATGCCATTGCTGGTATCGCCGTTACGCAGGCGTTTGTAGTGGTTATAGACCGCCACCGCCAGCACTTTTTTCGCCTGTTCCTGGCCGATAACATAATCGTCCAGGTGGTGACGAATCTCGTGCGGTGTCGGCAATGAATTACGCTCGCGATGCGGCGCAACCTCTTTAATCTCTTCGCGAATAATGTCGTTACACAGATCAACACATTCATCGCAGATATACACTGACGGACCGGCAATCAGCTTACGCACTTCATGCTGGCTTTTGCCGCAGAAAGAGCAGTACAGCAACTTTCCTGAACCGTCTTTGCGCTTATCTGTCATGAGTCAAACCTCTTCTTTTGTCTTTGTCCCGCACCATTACGCGGCGACAATGCGCCCAAACTTTATACCGGGAACGCCGATAACGCTGTTTAAAGCGAGCCAGGCCCGCTCTGAATACTATAGCCTATCGGCCCGCAAGCCGCGCGCTACCTAATAACCCTTCAGGCGGCAGGTACGCTCTACAGCTTGCGGCCCTTGGGTATAGTTTTAGCTGCGGTGCGTCAGAATGCTGTCGACCAGACCGTATTCTACCGATTCTTCCGCCGTCATGAAGCGGTCACGTTCGGTATCACGTTCGATCTGCTCCAGCGATTGGCCGGTATGTTGTGCCATCAGCTCATTCATCCGAGCCTTCACCTTCAGGATCTCACGCGCATGGATTTCAATATCCGTTGCCTGGCCCTGGTAGCCGCCCAGCGGCTGGTGGATCATCACTCTGGAGTTTGGCAGGCAGAAACGCTTGCCCTTGGTGCCTGCCGTCAGCAAGAACGACCCCATGGAACACGCCTGCCCCATACAGATGGTGCTGACGTCCGGTTTGATAAACTGCATGGTGTCATAGATTGACATACCCGCCGTGATCACGCCGCCCGGTGAGTTGATATACAGGAAAATATCTTTTTCTGGGCTTTCTGCCTCGAGGAACAACATCTGCGCCACGATCAGATTAGCCATATGATCTTCAACCTGGCCGGTCAGGAAGATAATGCGCTCTTTCAGCAGGCGGGAATAAATATCGTAAGAACGCTCCCCGCGCGAAGTCTGCTCTACCACCATCGGCACCAGTGCCATGTTAGGTGCAAATTGGTCTCGTTCGCCACTGTATGACATTACCGTCTCCTAATAGAAATTGCCTTGGCGCCATTGTCTGTCGATTCTACTTGAGAACGGCCATCATGACTACGTTCAAGCCATCGACAGGCTCCACACTGATTTGACGGCGCTATCATTCCGCCAGGCGGATAAAGCGGCCCATACTGTTGTAGGAATTGGGGGGTCACAGAGCGAATTTCAAGCCCGGTGAACAATTTCACCAACATCCCTGTGTGGCAGGCAAGGTCACAACCACTGGCCTTCCGCTACCGCCATTCATCCTCGTCCCAATAAATATAGTGCATATTGCCACAGTTAAGCCGAGATTAATCAGTCACGTGGCAAAAGAAAAGCCCGTAACCAAAGTTACGGGCCTTGTAAGGAACTCCCTGCTACGGCAATGGACCTGCCATCAGGCCGTTCCTGGCATCAACCAGCATTAAGCTTGTTGAGTCTGGTTCATCAGCTCGCTGAAGGTAGTGGCTTTTTCGGTCACTTTCGCTTTAGCCAGCAGGGCTTCTACCGCTTGTTCTTCCAGAGCAACGTTACGCATGTTGTTCATCAGCTCTTTGTTTTTGCTGTAGAACTCAACAACTTCGCTCGGATCTTCGTAGGCGGAAGCCATTTCTTCGATCAGGGTCTTAACGCGCTCTTCATCGGCTTTCAGATCGTTGGTGCTGATCACTTCGCCCAACAGCAGGCCGACCACAACGCGACGTTTGGCTTGCTCTTCGAACAGTTCGCGTGGCAGTTCCAACGCTTGCTTCTCGTTGCCACCAAAACGCTGTGCAGCCTGACGACGCAGAACGTCGACTTCGCCGTCGATCAGTGCCGCTGGCACGTCGATGTCGTTAGCGTTGACCAGACCGTCGATAGCCTGAGTCTTGATGCGGTTACGCACGGCGCCTTTCAGTTCGCGCTCCATGTTTTTACGCACTTCGGTACGCAGACCGGCGAGAGAACCATCAGCCACGCCGAAACGCTTGATGAACTCTTCAGTCAGTTCTGGCAGCTCGCGCTGTTCAACTTTCTTCAGCACGATAGCGAACTTGGCCGCTTTCCCTTTCAGGTTTTCAGCGTGGTAATCTTCTGGGAAGTTGACGTCGATGGTGAACTCTTCACCGGCTTTATGACCCACCAGACCTTCTTCGAAGCCCGGGATCATGCGGCCCTGGCCCATGGCCAGAACGAAATCGGCAGCTTTACCGCCTTCAAACTCTTCACCGTCGATAGAGCCGGTGAAGTCAACGGTCACGCGGTCTTCAGCAGTGGCTGCGCCGTCGGTGTCTTTCCAGGTCGCCTGCTGCTTACGCAGAGTTTCCAGCATGGTATCAACATCGGCGTCGTTAACTTCAACTACAGGTTTTTCAACCTCGATGCTTTCCAGGCCTTTCAGCTCAACTTCTGGATAGACTTCGAATTCCACGGTGAAAGCGAAATCTTCGCCTTCTTTATACTCGCCCGGTACGTAGTTTGGTGCACCGGCCGGGTTGATTTTCTCTTTGATGATCGCGTCAACAAAGTTGCGCTGCATCAGATCGCCCAGCACGTCCTGACGGACGGAGGCGCCATAACGCTGTTCGACGATGTTCATTGGCACTTTGCCTTTACGGAAACCGTCGATACGTACGCTTTTAGCTGCGTTGATCAGCTCTTTCTTTACTGCCTGATTGATAACATCAGCGGGTACAGTAATAGAGAGACGGCGCCCAAGGCCTTGAGTGGTTTCTACTGAAACTTGCATCTTGTTACCTCAAAAAAATCACAGTGCTCGGTCAACTCCGTTCCAAGAACCAGGACGGCTACATTAAAAACCGAGTTCCCTGATGTCGAGAGCGTTCCGAAACCATTCCGGAAAAAATAGACGCGACATTATAGCGGCGCAAGCGTAGCTAGTCGAGGATGGCAAGGCAGCACTGGCGCGTTAAAAATCACACTTTTGCCGATTTTTCGCCCAAATACCTTGATGCCATGGCCATCAGAGCTGCAAACGCCTTCGGCTTTGTCGTCGTCAAAAACAGCAACGGCCCGCAGGCCGTTGCAAAATTCGTCAGTAGTAATACCTTAAATACGGGTAAAAGTTCCACTGATACCGTAAATTTTAGGTATTAAGCCAGTGTGCCCGCCCCACGACAAGGTGGTGAAGCCGGAACCGTATCCTGCAGCCCTTCCCACTCTTTCAGGGTATAGGTATGCAATGCCAGCGCGTGTACGCCGTTTTCCAGTTCCTCCGCCAATACGCCATAAATGGAGCGATGGCGGGTCAGGAACCGTTCGCCGACAAATCGGTCGCTCACCAACACCACTTTGAAATGACTTTCGGATCCAGCGGGAACATTATGCCGATAGCTCTCATCAGTCACTTCCAGATACGCGGGTTCAAACGCCGCCCTTAACTTTGCTTCTATTTGCTCGCGGATCATAGGATCTCCTTACAACACCGGCAGGCTACCAGGTTCTACTTTAATATTAGTCGGTTTTGCCCCCTGCAGAACATGGCTATCGTAAATCCCACCGCTCTTTGCTGTAAAAAGCATCAACAAAAGCGGCTCAGTTGAGGTTTATCCGATTGAGCCTCGCAAAAAAGCCTGTTTTTATTCTGGTTGAGGAAAAATTTACGTCACGGCCACCTTCAACACTTCCCCCCGTTGTTGGCAATGCTATGATGGCGGCAATTTATCGTTGACTCTAGCGCTTTGATTATCAAGCACCCACAACCCTGCCCGCGGGCTTGAACAGCACCGGGTATAAAACCACGATTGATGAGACAGTCATAATGTTAAAAAAACTTTGTCTTCCGCTGCTGGCTGCACTGCTGTTGGCTGGCTGTGCTACCAGCACCAATACCCTGAACGTAACCCCGAAGATCGTGTTGCCACAGCAGGACCCAACCCTGCAAGGGATCACCATCAGCATTAACGGTGCCGATCAACGCCCAGACCAGGCGCTGGCCAAAGTGAACCGTGACGGCCAACTGATCACCCTGACCCCATCGCGCGATCTGCGTTTCCTGCTACAAGAAGTGCTGGAAAAGCAAATGGGCGCGCGTGGCTATATGATTGGGCCATCAGGTGCGGTTGATTTGCAGATCGTGGTGAATACGCTGTTTGCCGACGTTTCCCAAGGCAACCTGCGCTACAACATCACCACCAAAGCGGATATTTCAATCATCGCGCAGGCCAAAAACGGCAACAAGCAGGTGAAGAACTACCGTTCTACCTATAACGTGCAGGGTGCCTTCACCGCCAGCAATGAAAAAATCACCGATGCGGTCAACACCGTGCTGGGTGACGTCATCGCCGATATGGCGCAGGACACCAGCGTCAACGACTTTATCAAGCAAAACGCACGTTAATCAGGCAATGCGTTGCCTGTACTTCCGGGCAACGCAGACCAGGATCTCATGTCGAAACAGTATCTGAATATTTTTACCCAGCGTAATTCCGTCATCCTGTTGGTGTTGGGCTTTGCCTCGGGGCTGCCGCTGGCATTGACCTCCGGCACGCTGCAAGCCTGGATGACCGTCGAAGGCCTAGATCTGAAAACCATTGGTATCTTCTCACTGGTAGGTCAGGCCTACGTGTTCAAGTTCCTCTGGTCTCCGTTTATGGATCGCTACACTCCCCCGTTCCTTGGGCGGCGGCGTGGCTGGCTGTTGATCAGCCAGTTGCTGCTGGTAGTGGCCATCGTGGCGATGGGGTTTATGAATCCGTCACAGCACCTGTGGTGGCTGGCCACGCTGGCGGTGGTGGTGGCATTCTGTTCTGCCTCACAGGATATTGTTTTTGACGCCTACAAAACCGATCTGCTGGCGGCCGAAGAACGTGGTGCCGGGGCCGCAGTCTCGGTACTGGGTTATCGCCTGGCAATGCTGGTTTCCGGCGGGCTGGCCCTGTGGCTGGCCGATCGCTATTTCGGCTGGCAGGCGACTTACTGGTTAATGGCCGGGCTGATGCTAATTGGCGTAGCCGCTACGCTGATGGCACCAGAACCGGACGACAGCATTCCTGCACCGCGCACCCTCGAGATGGCAGTAGTCGCTCCGCTGCGTGACTTCTTCGCCCGTAACAATGCCTGGCTGATCCTGTTGCTGATCGTGATGTATAAGATGGGTGACGCCTTTGCCGGGAGTTTGAGTACCACCTTTCTGATCCGCGGCGTCGGCTTCGATGCCGGCGAGGTCGGCCTGGTGAACAAAACGCTCGGTCTGTTTGCCACCATCGTCGGGGCCCTGTTCGGCGGTGTCCTGATGCAGCGTCTCAGCCTGTTCCGCGCGCTGATGCTGTTCGGCATTTTGCAGGCAGTGTCCAACATCGGTTACTGGCTGTTGGCGATCACCGCTAAAAACATCCTGACGATGGGCAGCGCCATTTTCCTGGAAAACCTGTGTGGCGGTATGGGCACGGCAGCCTTTGTCGCCCTGCTGATGACCCTGTGCAACAAATCCTTCTCCGCCACCCAGTTTGCCCTGCTCTCGGCGCTCTCCGCCGTTGGCCGTGTTTACGTCGGGCCGATTGCCGGTTGGTTCGTGACCGCCCATGGCTGGCCACTGTTTTATCTGTTCTCCATCGCGGCTGCGGTTCCAGGCCTGTTGCTGCTGTTAATCTGCCGCCAGACATTGGAGTACACGCAACGTACCGACAACTTCATGCCACGCACTGAGTTTCGTGCCGCCTACCGCTGGGCATTGCGTCTGTTGGGCATCGGCTGCTCGCTGCTAGGCGTATGGCTGCTGTTGCTGATCGCCAACGCGCTGAATTGGACCAAC
This sequence comes from Serratia sp. JSRIV006, assembly GCF_019968685.1. NCBI lineage: Bacteria > Pseudomonadati > Pseudomonadota > Gammaproteobacteria > Enterobacterales > Yersiniaceae > Serratia > Serratia sp. JSRIV006. The sequence continues at coordinate 1,359,886 of NZ_CP074137.1, read as the reverse complement.
TGGCCCGACCTCGCCGTGCAGCTCCTGCAAACCGGTGCCATGCTGAGCCTGGTGGGAATTATCATGGGCAGCCTGTTGGACTACCTGGCGTTGCGCCGAACGCAATTAGCGTGATTTTTTTGTTAGCCGGTAAAATTCGGCCAACAAAAAAGCATCAGAAAAGCGAATTTATTTCGTTAAAAATTTAATATTTTCGCCAAAGCTATTTTTTTACCCGAGTAAAACGCTCGGAAATAGATTTTAATTCACCTCAACAAAACAAAAATTTTACATTAAATAAACCTTTTTGCGCCTATTCAAACATCGCCACCGCTGACGCCATATCCTGACATACCCTTGGTTTTCCATGACATAGCATCCCCCCGGAACGATTCAGCTCGCCAACACGTTGTTGCCATTAGTAAATTGTCACCTTACGTTACATGTGTGACCCCCTTAACAGAAAGTGTCAACAAGCCGCTGACACTCTCTTAAGTATGTTTACAGTACTGCAACCTTCCCGTAAAATGCCCGCACACATGAAACGACAATATAGAGCCTTGGTAATTGGGGTCGTTAGATGAGACTTAAGAAATACAATAAAAGTATTGGGATGTTATCCTTAATTGTCGCCACCGTTCTGCTAAGCGGTTGCGATATGGTGTTGATGGATCCCAAAGGAGCAATAGGTGTTGAGCAACGAAGACTGATCCTCACGGCAATCGGCTTGATGCTGATCGTTGTGGTGCCAGTGATCTTCATGGCATTTGCCTTTGCCTGGAAGTATCGTGCTTCCAACAAGAGCGCCAAGTACAGTCCGAATTGGTCACACTCCAACAAGATTGAAGCGGTCGTCTGGACCATTCCAATCATTATCATCGCCATCCTTGGCACCATAACCTGGAAAACAACCCACGCGCTGGATCCATTCAGGCCGATTGTCGCCGACAAAAAGCCAATGACCATCGAAGTGGTATCGTTAGACTGGAAATGGCTGTTCATCTACCCAGAGCAAGGTATCGCGACCGTTAATGAGCTGGCTTTCCCGAAAGATGTTCCCGTCGAATTCAAAGTCACCTCTAACTCGGTAATGAACTCGTTCTTTATTCCTCAGTTAGGTGGGCAGATTTATGCGATGGCCGGGATGCAGACCAAACTGCACCTGATCGGCAACGAAGCAGGCAAATACGATGGTATTTCCAGCAGCTTCAGTGGCCGTGGGTTCTCCGGCATGAAATTCACCGCCATTGTCACCCCGACCGAAGGCGACTTCGATCAGTGGGTAGCCAAGGTGAAAGAATCGTCTAATACCCTTAACGCCACCAGCGATTTTAACAAACTGGCAGAGCCGAGTGAAAACAACCCGGTTGAGTACTTCTCCAGTGTCAAACCGAATTTGTTCAAAGAGACAATTGGCAAATTCATGGGTGATATGCACATGCACAAAGGCGCAGAAGCTTCCGCGCATCAGGGCATGGACATGAGCCAGGGTATGGACATGAGTGAACATGCTCACGCCGGAGCCGAGGAATAATCTGATGTTGGGAAAATTAACACTTGATGCGGTTCCGTTGCATGAACCGATCATCATGGTCACCGTTGCTGCAATCATCGTTGGCGGGCTGGCCCTGCTGGCGCTGATCACGTATTTCGGCAAATGGAAGTGGCTGTGGAGCGAATGGCTGACTTCGGTCGACCATAAAAAAATCGGTATCATGTACATCATCGTGGCTATGGTTATGCTGCTGCGTGGTTTTGCTGATGCCATCATGATGCGTAGCCAGCAGGCGCTCGCGTCTGCCGGTGAGGCCGGATTCCTGCCGCCGCACCACTACGACCAGATCTTTACCGCGCACGGCGTCATCATGATCTTCTTCATGGCGATGCCTTTCGTGGTAGGTCTGATGAACGTGGTAGTGCCGTTGCAAATCGGTGCGCGCGACGTTGCCTTCCCGTTCCTGAACTCCCTGAGCTTCTGGTTCTTCGTGGTCGGCGTGGTCTTGATCAACATCTCGCTGGGTGTCGGTGAATTCGCACAGACCGGCTGGTTGGCCTATCCACCGTTGTCAGGTAAGGAATACAGCCCTGGCGTCGGGGTCGATTACTGGATCTGGAGTCTGCAGATTTCCGGTCTGGGTACCCTGTTGACCGGTGTGAACTTCTTCGCCACCATCCTGAAGATGCGTGCCCCTGGCATGCCGATGATGAAGATGCCCGTGTTCACCTGGGCAGCACTGTGTACCAACGTGCTGATCATCGTCTCCTTCCCAATTCTGACCGTCACCGTCGCGTTGCTGACCCTGGATCGCTATCTGGGCACCCATTTCTTTACCAATGATATGGGCGGCAACATGATGATGTACATCAACCTGATTTGGGCCTGGGGTCACCCAGAGGTGTATATCCTGGTTCTGCCAGTGTTCGGTGTGTTCTCTGAAGTTACCGCCACCTTCTCGAAGAAACGCCTGTTCGGCTATACCTCACTGGTATGGGCAACCATCGCGATCACCGTCCTGTCGTTTATCGTTTGGCTGCACCACTTCTTTACCATGGGGTCAGGCGCCAACGTTAACGCCTTCTTCGGGATTGCCACGATGATCATTTCCATCCCGACCGGGGTGAAAATCTTCAACTGGCTGTTCACCATGTACCAGGGCCGTATTCAGCTTAACTCCGCGATGCTGTGGACCGTGGGCTTCATCATCACCTTCTCCATCGGTGGGATGACCGGCGTGCTGCTGGCGGTACCGGGTGCCAACTTCGTGCTGCACAACAGCCTGTTCCTGATTGCCCACTTCCATAACGTCATTATCGGTGGTGTGGTGTTCGGTTGCTTCGCTGGCCTGACCTACTGGTTCCCTAAATCCTTCGGCTTCCGTCTGAATGAGACCTGGGGTATCCGCGCATTCTGGTTCTGGATCATCGGTTTCTTCGTCGCCTTTATGCCGCTGTACGCACTGGGCTTCATGGGAATGACTCGCCGTATCAGTCAGAATATCAATCCTGAGTTCCACCCTCTGCTGCTGGTTGCGGCTGGCGGTGCAGCGCTGATTGCCTGCGGTATTCTGTGCCAAGTGATCCAGGTTTACGTCAGTATCCGCGACCGCGAGCAAAACCGCGATCTGACCGGTGACCCGTGGGGTGCACGTACGCTGGAGTGGTCAACCTCTTCACCACCTCCGTTCTATAACTTCGCCGTAGTGCCGGAAATTCACGATCGTGATGCGTTCTGGGACATGAAAGAAAAAGGCGAAGCCTATAAGAAACCCGCGAAGTACGAGCCGATTCATATGCCGAAGAATACCGGCGCCGGTGTGATTATTGCTGGCTTCAGCCTGGTATTTGGTTTCGCGATGATCTGGGATATCTGGTGGATGGCGATTGCTGGCTTCGTCGGCATGATCGTGACCTGGATCGTCAAGAGCTTCGATGAAGATGTTGATTACTATGTGCCGGTTGATGAGATCGAGCGCATTGAAAACCAACACTATGAACAAATCAGCAAAGCAGGCGTGAAACATGTCAACTGATACTCTGACCAACCATAGCGCAGCCCATGCCGAGCATGGGCACCACGACGCAGGAGAAACCAAGGTCTTCGGATTCTGGGTTTACCTGATGAGCGACTGTATTTTGTTTGCGAGCTTGTTCGCAACCTATGCAGTACTGGTGAACGGGACCGCTGGCGGTCCCACTGGGAAAGATATCTTCGACCTGAATTTTGTACTGGTTGAAACTTTCCTCCTGCTGTTCAGCTCCATCACCTACGGTATGGCGATGATCGGCATGAACAAGGGCAAGGTCAGCAGCGTTAACACCTGGCTGTTCCTGACCTTCCTGTTTGGCCTCGGCTTCGTGGCGATGGAGATCTATGAATTCCATCACCTGATCGCCGAAGGTTACGGCCCAGACCGCAGTGCGTTCCTCTCCAGCTTCTTTGCGCTGGTAGGTACTCACGGTCTGCACGTAACCACCGGCCTGATCTGGATCATCATCATGATGATTCAGGTGAGCAAGCGTGGCCTGAACCCAACCAATAAAACCCGTCTGATGTGTCTGAGCCTGTTCTGGCACTTCCTGGACGTGGTCTGGATCTGCGTATTTACCGTTGTCTACCTGCTGGGGGTAATGTAAATGAGCCATTCATCCCATGATACCTCTCACGGCGGCGCAAGCCACGGTAGCGTGAAGTCATATCTGACCGGCTTTATCCTGTCGGTCATCCTGACGGTAATTCCATTTGCGATGGTGATGAGCGGCAGCGCCTCTCACTCCACCATCCTGGCGGTTGTGGTCGGCATGGCGGTTATCCAGGTGATCGTTCACCTGGTTTACTTCCTGCATATGAACACCTCATCGGAAGAGCGCTGGAACCTGGTGGCATTGCTGTTCACCGTTATGATCATCGGTATCGTTGTTGTGGGTTCACTCTGGATTATGTACAACCTCAACATCAACATGATGGTCGATTAAGAGCAGAGCTGGACGTGATGATTAAGCAATACCTGCAAGTAACTAAACCAGGAATTATTTTCGGTAATTTAATTTCTGTCGTCGGGGGATTCCTGCTCGCTTCCAAAGGGAGCATCGACTATCCCCTGTTTCTCGCCACCCTGTTAGGGGTCTCGTTGGTGGTTGCCTCGGGCTGTGTATTTAACAACTACATTGACCGCGACATCGACAAGAAAATGGAGAGAACGAAGAACCGGGTGCTGGTAAAAGGCCTGATCGCGCCGAGTGTGAGCCTGGTTTACGCTACCTTGCTGGGTATTGCTGGTTTTGCACTGCTGTATATCGCAGCCAACCCGCTGGCCATGTGGCTGGCGGTGATGGGCTTTGTGGTTTATGTCGGCGTTTACAGCCTGTACATGAAACGCCACTCGGTATATGGCACGCTGATCGGCAGCCTGTCTGGGGCCGCGCCACCGGTTATTGGCTACTGCGCGGTCACTAACGAGTTTGACGCTGGTGCGTTGATCCTGCTGGCTATCTTTAGCCTGTGGCAGATGCCGCATTCTTATGCGATTGCCATCTTCCGCTTTAAAGATTACCAGGCAGCCAATATCCCGGTGCTGCCGGTGGTGAAAGGCATCTCCGTTGCCAAAAACCATATTACGCTCTACATCCTGGCGTTTATGATCGCCACGCTGATGCTGACCCTGGGCGGTTATGCTGGCTACAAATACCTGATCGTCGCAGCGGCGGTGAGCGTGTGGTGGCTGGGCATGGCGTTACGCGGCTACAAAGCGGAAAATGACAGCGTCTGGGCGCGCAAACTGTTTGTGTTCTCAATCGTGGCCATTACTTCACTTAGCGTAATGATGTCGATCGATTTCAGTGCCAGTGCTACACCAGAAACCCTGTTAACCTACGCTTGGTAAACAGCGGATGTCTGCGAATGGGCCGCTCAGCGGCCCATTTTATTTGTTTCAGAGAAAAGCACGCCAACTGTAATATCTGTTAAACAACATTCGATTTACCCCCCCTGCCCTTCGCACTAGAATGACGCAACTTTGCCGAGGCTATTCCAACAGGCTAAGTCCCCCCTACTTAGCCCGTTGGAATAGGCTTTACTGAGGTCAAGATGAACGACAATATAATGACGCCCCAAGAACGCCGTGCGACCTGGGGCTTGGGAACCGTATTCTCACTGCGCATGCTTGGCATGTTTATGGTGTTACCGGTACTGACCACCTATGGGATGGCGCTGCACGGTGCCAGCGAGGCCCTGATCGGCCTGGCTATCGGTATTTATGGCCTGGCGCAGGCGGTATTCCAGATCCCCTTCGGCCTGATTTCGGACCGCGTTGGCCGTAAGCCACTGATCGTCGGCGGGCTGCTGATCTTCGCCCTTGGCAGCGTGATCGCAGCCTTAAGCGACTCTATCTGGGGCATCATTCTTGGCCGTGCATTGCAGGGTTCCGGGGCGATAGCCGCTGCGGTAATGGCGCTGCTGTCGGATTTAACCCGCGAACAGAACCGTACCAAGGCGATGGCGTTTATCGGCATCAGCTTCGGTATCACCTTTGCTATCGCCATGGTGGTGGGCCCGATAGTGACCCATGCTTTCGGTTTGCATGCGCTGTTCTGGATGATTGCCGTGCTGTCACTGGCTGGTATCGCGATTACCTTACTGGTCGTCCCTTCTGCCGACGAACACGTGCTGAACCGGGAATCGAGCATCGTGCGGGGCAGTTTTAGCAAGGTGCTGAACAATTCGCGGCTGTTGAAACTCAACTTTGGCATCCTGTGCCTGCATATCTTGCTGATGTCCAGTTTCGTCGCCCTACCGTTGGCGATGGAAAAAGCTGGGCTAGCCGCTGCGGACCACTGGAAAGTCTATCTGGTCACCATGCTGGTTTCCTTCATTGCCGTAGTGCCGTTTATCATCTATGCGGAAAAATACCGCCGTATGAAGCAGGTCTTTATGGGCTGCGTGGCGGTACTGTTTTGCGCCGAGGTGGTACTGTGGTTTTCTGGCCAGCATCTATGGGGCATCATTGCCGGAGTGCAACTGTTCTTTATGGCGTTTAACGTCATGGAAGCTATCCTGCCTTCGCTGATCAGCAAAGAGTCCCCGGCGGGTTATAAAGGCACGGCGATGGGGGTTTACTCCACCAGCCAGTTTATTGGCGTGGCCATCGGCGGCAGCGTGGGCGGCTGGTTATATGGTTTTCAGGGAGCAGGATTGGTCTTTATCGCCGGTGCGGTACTTGCCGCCGTCTGGTTTGTGGTCAGCAGCACCATGAAAGAACCGCCTTACGTCAGCAGCCTGCGTATCACGTTGTCTGAACTGGCGGTAAAAGATTCGGCGTTGCAAAGCCGTTTGCTGGCTCAGCCGGGCGTAGCGGAGGCGGTCGTGGTTCCCGAGGAGCGCAGCGCTTACGTGAAGGTAGATACCAAACAGACCAATCGCGGTCAGTTGGAAGCCCTGATCGCAGCGCTTTAAAACAATAGGGCCGGTTTACCGGCCCTGCACAACTTAATCGCGGAAGTTTTTAAACTGGAACGGCTGTCCCAGATCGGCACCACGGATCAGCGCCATCACGCTTTGCAGATCGTCGCGTGCCTTACCGGTAACGCGGATTTCATCACCCTGGATCTGCGCCTGTACCTTCAGCTTGCTGTCTTTGATCAGCTTGACGATCTTCTTCGCCATTGAGCTTTCGATCCCCTGCTTGAGCTTGGCATCCACGCTGTAGGTTTTGCCACTGTGGGTCAGTTCTTCCGGGATTTCCAGCGCACCGCCTTCAATGCTGCGTTTCATCAGTTTTTCGCGCAGGATATCGAGCAATTGCTGCACCTGGAAGTCAGACTCGCTGGCGACCTTAATGCTTTGGTCTTTCTCGTTCAGCTCAAAGCTGGCCGGTACGTTACGGAAATCCCAACGGGTGCTGAGATCGCGGGTAGCGTTATCAACGGCGTTGCGAACTTCCTGCATATCAATTTCGGAAACGATGTCGAAAGATGGCATACTTCTCTTCCTCCTGAATGGGTGCTGTATGATTTCGTTGCCGTGCATGATACCCGCTTTGCGGTTTCAGGCAAAATTCAGATATATGCCTGAACAAGACGTTCAACAACAGAAAAGCCTATAATCAAAAGGATGCATCAGTGGTCTTTCCGAAAACCAGGGAGATGAAATGAAAATAACCATTCTTGGTTGCGGCGCGCTCGGACAACTGTGGCTAGCCAAACTCTATCAGCAGGGCCACGATGTACAGGGATGGTTACGGGTGCCCCAGCCATTTTGTGCGGTCAACGTCATTGAACCCGACGGCACCTCGTTTAACCGTAATTTACCCACCAACGATCCTGAACACCTGCGGCAAAGTGAGTTGCTGCTGGTCACGCTGAAAGCCTGGCAGGTTTCCAGCGCGGTGACGGCATTGCTGCCCAAATTAAACCCTCGCTGTGCCATTTTGCTGCTGCATAACGGCATAGGGACTCAAGAGGAATTGCCACCGCACAGCCAGCCGGTGCTTCAGGGAATTACCACCCATGCCGCACGCCACGATGGTAACACCATTGTGCACGTCGCCAACGGCACCACCCACATCGGCCCAACGACCCAGCAAGCCACCCACCTCAGCCATCTGGCAGAGATCCTGCACCAGGCTCTGCCCGACGTTGCCTGGCATAACAATATTGCTTCGGCCAGTTGGCGCAAGCTGGCGGTCAACTGCGTCATTAACCCGCTAACCGTGCTGTATGACTGCCGTAATGGCGATCTGCAACGCTATCCTGAGCAGATAGAGCTTATCTGTCGTGAAGTGGCTAGCGTGATGGAGATGGAAGGTCACCACACCTCGTGCGAAAGCCTGGTGTTCTATGTGATGCAGGTGATCCAGTCAACGGCGGACAACATCTCCTCAATGCTCCAGGATATCCGTTCTCAAAGGCACACCGAGATCGACTACATTACCGGTTATTTGCTGCGTCGCGGACGCAGCCACGGCATTCCGTTGCCAGAAAATACCCGGCTGTTTGAAATCATTAAACGCAAGGAAAATAGCTATGAGCGTATCGGTATTGGTCTGCCTGGCACCTGGTAGTGAAGAAACCGAGGCCGTAACCACCATCGACCTGCTGGTTCGCGCCGGTGTCAAAGTAACGACCGCCAGCGTTGCCAGTGATGGTGGCCTGACCATCGTCTGCTCACGCGGCGTCAAGCTGCTGGCAGACGCCCCCTTGGTGGCAATTGTTGATGACCACTTTGACGCCATCGTCTTACCTGGCGGTATCAAGGGAGCAGAGTGTTTTCGCGATAGCCCGTTGCTGGTGGAAAAAGTTCGCCAGATGCATCTGCAAGGCAATATTGTCGCCGCCATCTGTGCGGCACCGGCCTTGGTATTGCAGCATCACCAACTGTTCCCGATCGGCAATATGACCGGCTTCCCTGGCCTGAAAGAGCAAATTCCGGAAGATCAGTGGATGGAAAGACGCGTCGTGTTCGACCCACGCGTCAACCTGCTCACCAGTCAAGGGCCAGGCACCTCGATGGAATTTGCCCTGAAACTGATCGATTTGCTGTTGGGTAAGGCCAAAGCGGCTGAGATAGCGGCACAGCTGGTACTGATCCCCGGCATGTACGACTTCCGCGATTGAAGCAATATTGGCAGGCCGGCTGGCCTGCCAAGCCAATGGCTTATTCGCTGATGGTAAAGGTCAGCGTTGAAAGCAACACGGATTCATCACATTTCGCCTTATCCGCATAAGGCAGTTTATGTTCGGTTTCGACTACCCAATATCCTGCCTTCAGCGGGTAAACGTTGACTTTGCCCTTGCCGTCGGTCTGATTCAAAAAGGCTTTGGCATGACTATGCGTATGCCCGTGGTGCTCGTGTTGGTCGCCAAATCCGGCAAACGTCGCCGTCACATCGGCATTCTTTAGCGGTTTCCCGTCATACAATACCTGTATTGGCAACGGCTGCCCTGGCTTGATGGTGGCCGGGTTGGCTAACGGGATAATTTCCAGCTGCAACCCCTGCGGCTGGCTGATGACTGCGGTCTCTGTCGCCCCATCGATGTTCACAATGGTTTTGCCAAACATGGAGGCCCGCTCGCAGTAAAGCGCGTCTGGCATTTCCGTCCTGCTCTGCTGTTGCCATCCCGATTTATTTTTCGACCAATAGGTGGGGTTATAGATAGCGATAGCGGCATAGCTACCCTTGGCTAACGGTTTTTCCGTCACGAACTGGTAATTCTCTTTACCAGGCTTCAGCATCAGATCCCCATTCTTACCGATCAGCTGTGCCGGTGCGAAAATGTGCAGGCGATCTTCAGGGATCGCTTCTGCGGTAGGGAACTCATCTCCATAACCGAGCTCTATCGTGCTCTGCCCGCCCGCAGCGGGTAACGCATTAACCCATAACGAATGGGCCTGCGAATGGCTGACAAACCAAAAAGGCAGTATCGCCACCAACTTTTTCAACTGCATTAACCTGCTCCTTTCCCAATCCACACAAAAGATATGTTATAACGTAACAATAAATAAACCAAAGTAAGCCACTATGTCAAAGTTATTCGAGGGGAAAGAGAAAAAAAGAGGATCAAGCAGAGGAAGTGGTCAAGGATAGCAACACCAGAGAAACGGCATTGCTACCCTGCAACGCAGATTACGGGCGGTAGACTTTAACGTTAGCGTAGCCCTGCTCCAGCAGGTACAGCGCTTGCAAACGGCTCATTACGCCGCGCTCACAGTACAGCAGATAGGTTTTGCTCTGATCGAGATCGGCAAACTGCGTGCCTAACTTGTAGAACGGCAGCAGTTTGACTTCCACCTGCGCCAATTGCAGCGGCTTCTCTTCCTGCTCGTCCACCGAGCGGATATCCAGGATCACTTCGTTAGCGCTGAATTCAGCCACGGTTTCTACTTCGGCGACCTGCTGACTGGTTTCTTCTGCGATAGTGCGGATATCGACGTTACGCGCTTCGCGCACCACGCGATTGAGGATCTCGAAGTCAAAGTGCCCTTCTTCCTCTTCAATCCTGGTTTTGATTGCCTTGACCGTCGGGCTTTTTGAGATCACACCACAATATTCCGGCATGGTCTTGGCAAAGTCTTCAGTGCCGATTTCACGCGCCACGTTGATGATGTGCTCTTTATCATGCGAGATCAGCGGGCGCAGGATCAGGGTATCGGAGGCGTTATCGATCAGACGCAGGTTGGTCAGGGTCTGGCTGGAAACCTGGCCCAGCGCTTCGCCGGTCACCAAAGCCTGCACATCATAACGTTCAGCAACCTGGGAAGCGGCACGTACCATCATGCGTTTGAGCACCACGCCCATTTGACCATCGTCGACCTTTTCCAGGATCTCACCGACCACCGGTTCGAAATCGATCGCCACAAAGCGCACCTTGTGTGAGCTGCCGAAGCGGTTCCACAGATAGTAGGCAACCTGCTTGACGCCAATTTCGTGCGCCGCGCCACCCAGATTAAAGAAGCAATAATGTACACGGCAGCCACGGCGCATCAGCATATAACTGGAAACACCAGAGTCAAAACCGCCGGAAATCAGTGACAGCACATCTTCCTGAGTGCCAATCGGGTAGCCGCCAATGCCTTCGCGGCGCGCCTTGACCAACATCAGCTTGTCGTCATCGATCTCCAGATTTACCGTCACCTGAGGGCGAGAAAGTTTGACGCGCGCGCTTTCAATATGCTGGTTCAAACCGCCACCAACGTAACGCTCTACATCCTGCGAGCTGAACTCATGCTTGCCGCGGCGTTTCACCCGCACGCAGAAGGTCTTGCCTTCCAGTTGCTCGCGGTAGGTTTCCAGCGTCTGCTCAAAGATGTGGTGGACATCGGTATAGGCGCGATCTTCCACTTCCAGGATATGGTGAATGCCGGGAATACGCGTCAGAGCATCGGCAATCACCGGGCGCTGATCTTCGTTTTTGGCACGCACCTCGATAAAATCCCAGTGACGGACAACCGCCAGAGTTTCATCATACTGCTTCAGGACGTTACGGATGTTGGTAGTCAGGATCTTAATGAAGCGCAAGCGCACAGATTGACTCTTGATGGTGATTTCCGGGAACAATTTAATGATAAACTTCATGGCGGTCTTTATAGTCTGATGAAAATTAGGCAATACCTCTGCCCTATGGGTTTCAGCGGCCGTGGTTAGCTGCCACTGCAAGGCTATTAGGTATACAATGGCGATAAGATTGATAAAATCGCGGGCTGGCCGAGCTTTTATCAATCTTATCTGGGCGCGAAGTATATCACTATCTGCATGCGCGCCGTGCACAAAACCACATAGACGTGCCATGATTTGCTAATCAAGATCCGCTAGGATAGGCTCGGGCCCCACTGTTCACATGATGATGTAAAAAGAAAACTATGGCGAAAAAACCTGCACAATCAGACAGTAAAGAGCAAAGCATCAGCTTTGAGAATTCTCTGAGCGAACTCGAGAGTATCGTAACCCGGCTGGAATCTGGCGAGTTGCCTCTGGAAGATGCGCTTAATGAGTTTGAGCGTGGCGTCCAATTGGCTCGCCAGGGCCAACAGAAGCTGCAACAGGCGGAGCAGCGAGTACAGATCCTGCTCAACGACCAGAACGACGATGCCGCACTGACCCCTTTTACCCCGGACGCTGAGTAATTACGATGTCTGAGTTCCACGATCAGTTACAGGCCTTCCATCAGCGCAGCGATCGCGCACTGCTTGGCTATATCGCTCCGCTGCCGTTCAATGATGGCAAAATGGTTGAGGCGATGCGTCACGGCGCCTTACTGGGCGGTAAACGACTACGGCCTTTCCTGGTTTACGCCACCGGGCAAATGTTTGGCCTGAGCCTGGAGAATCTGGATGCCCCAGCGGCGGCGGTGGAATGCATCCATGCCTATTCGCTGATCCATGACGATCTGCCAGCGATGGATGACGACGATCTGCGCCGCGGCCAGCCAACCTGCCATATCAAATTCGGGGAAGCTAACGCGATTCTGGCGGGCGATGCCCTGCAAACGCTGGCTTTCTCGATCCTGGCTGACGCCGACATGCCCGATGTAACCCTGCGCGATCGGCTGGCGATGATTTCCGAACTGGCCAAAGCCAGCGGCGTTGCCGGTATGTGCGGTGGCCAGTCGCTGGATCTGGAAGCCGAAGGTAAGCAGATCGATCTACAGGCACTAGAACAGATCCACCGCCATAAAACCGGCGCGCTGATCCGTGCCGCGGTTCGCTTGGGGGCTTTGGCCGCCGGTGAGCCGGGCCGTGCTGCACTCCCTGAACTTGACCGTTACGCGGCCGCCATAGGGCTGGCGTTTCAGGTGCAGGACGATATTCTCGACGTCGTGGGCGAAACCGAAAAAATCGGTAAGCGCCAAGGCTCCGACCAACAGCTTGGCAAGAGTACCTACCCTGCACTACTTGGGCTTGACAGCGCCAAGTTAAAAGCGTGGGATCTCTATCAGGAAGCCTTGGCCGCATTAGACTCGTTGGCCACACAATCTTATAACACCGCACCGTTACGTGCATTGGCCAACTTCATTATTGAACGCGACAATTAACTCCTCTGATATGAGTACTGAATGAGTCTTGATATAGCCAAATACCCGACCTTGGCCTTAGCGGAAAATCCTGAAGAGCTCCGCTCATTGCCAAAAGAAAGCCTGCCGAAGTTGTGTGATGAACTGCGGCAATACCTGCTGGACAGCGTCAGCCGCTCCAGTGGCCACTTTGCGTCTGGGCTGGGTACCGTCGAGCTGACGGTGGCACTGCATTACGTCTACAACACTCCTTTCGATCACCTGGTTTGGGACGTTGGCCATCAGGCTTACCCACACAAGATCCTGACCGGTCGGCGTGACCGCATCTCGACCATCCGCCAGAAAAACGGCCTGCACCCTTTCCCGTGGCGCGCCGAAAGTGAATATGACGTGTTGTCCGTTGGCCACTCTTCAACCTCGATCAGCGCGGGTCTTGGTATGGCCGTGGCCGCCGCGCGTGAGGGCAAAAACCGCCGTACCGTCTGCGTGATAGGCGACGGTGCCATCACCGCAGGCATGGCGTTCGAAGCCATGAACCACGCTGGCGACATCACCCCGGATATGCTGGTGGTGCTGAACGATAACGAAATGTCGATCTCCGAAAACGTCGGAGCGTTGAATAATCATCTGGCGCAGCTGCTGTCTGGCAAGCTCTACTCCACGCTACGCGAAGGCGGCAAGAAGGTACTCTCCGGCGTACCGCCGATCAAAGAACTGCTCAAGCGTACCGAAGAACACCTCAAAGGCATGGTGGTCCCCGGCACGCTGTTTGAAGAGCTGGGCTTTAACTACATTGGCCCGGTAGACGGGCATGACGTGCAGGGATTGGCCGCTACGCTAAAAAACATGCGTGACCTGAAAGGCCCGCAGTTACTGCATATCATGACCAAGAAAGGCCGTGGCTATGCTCCGGCAGAAAAGGATCCGATCAGCTTCCACGCGGTGCCAAAATTCGATCCGGCCAGCGGCACCCTGCCAAAAAGCGCTGGCGGCCTGCCAACCTATTCCAAGATCTTTGGTGAATGGCTGTGTGAAACGGCGGCCAAAGACAGCCAACTGATGGCGATCACGCCAGCCATGCGCGAAGGTTCCGGCATGGTGCAGTTCTCTCGTGACTATCCGCAGCAATATTTCGACGTGGCGATCGCCGAGCAGCATGCGGTGACTTTCGCCGCCGGATTGGCGATCGGCGGTTACAAGCCGGTGGTGGCGATTTACTCTACCTTCCTGCAGCGCGCCTACGATCAGGTGATCCACGACGTAGCGATCCAGGAGCTGCCGGTGATGTTTGCCATCGACCGCGGTGGGATTGTCGGTGCAGATGGCCAGACCCACCAGGGCGCCTTTGATCTTTCGTTCCTGCGCTGTATCCCGAACATGGTGATCATGACGCCGAGCGATGAAAACGAATGCCGCCAGATGCTGTACACCGGTTATCACCATAATACGGGCCCAAGTGCGGTACGCTACCCACGGGGCAATGGTACGGGTGCAACGCTGGAACCTCTGGCTGCACTGCCGCTCGGTAAGGGCATAGTGCGCCGCGAAGGGGAAAAGATTGCCATCCTCAACTTTGGTACCCTGTTGGCGGAAGCCGCTCAGGTCGCCGAAGCGATGAACGCTACGCTGGTAGACATGCGCTTTGTCAAACCACTGGACGAACAGCTGGTGCTGGAAATGGCCGCCAGCCACGAAGTGTTGGTGACGCTGGAAGAGAACGCCATTATGGGCGGCGCTGGCAGTGGGGTTAACGAACTGCTGATGGCCAAACGCCGTGTGGTGCCCGTGCTGAATATTGGCCTGCCGGATTACTTTATCCCACAAGGAGGCCAGGAAGAGATCCGCAGCGATCTGGGCCTGGATGCGGCCGGTATTCAGCGCCAGATCGAAACCTGGTTGGCATGATTTAACCAAAAGGGCGTCCCACTGGGCGCCCTTATCAATCCCACCCTTCAACGCCACGCCCATCATTTCTGCATCATTTTCCGCTACAGTTATTTTTTGAACGGTACACAGGAGAGAGGCATGAAATATCTAAAGTTAGGTAACACCGATCTCAACATTTCCCGCATCTGTTTGGGTTGTATGACCTATGGAGAACCCTCACGTGGCAACCACGCCTGGACGCTGCCAGAGGAAAGCAGCCGCCCGTTGATCAAGCAGGCGCTGGATGCGGGCATCAACTTCTTTGATACCTCCAACAACTATTCCGATGGCAGCAGCGAGGAGATCGTTGGCCGGGCAATGCGCGACTTTGCTCGCCGCGACGAGGTGGTGATTGCCACCAAAGTCTATAACGCCATGAGCAACCTGGAGCGCGGCCTGTCACGCCCCAAGATCATGCAGTCGATCGACGACAGCCTGCGGCGTTTGGGTACCGACTACGTCGATTTACTGCAAATCCACCGTTGGGACTATGAAACCCCGATCGAAGAAACGCTGGAAGCCCTGCATGACGTAGTAAAAGCGGGTAAAGCACGCTATATCGGGGCCTCTTCGATGTACGCCTGGCAGTTTGCCAAGGCGCTGTACACCGCCGATCTGCACGGCTGGACACGTTTTGTCAGCATGCAGGATCAGTACAACCTGATCCAACGGGAAGAAGAGCGCGAAATGCACCCGCTATGCGCCGCCGAAGGGATTGCCGTACTTCCCTGGAGCCCGCTGGCTCGTGGCAGGCTGACACGCCCCTGGGGCGAAACTACAGCGCGTCTGGTCAGCGACCTATATGGCAAAACCTTGTATGACGCTACCGAAGGGGTTGATGCCCTGATTGCCGAGCGCGTAGCCACTATTGCTGAAGAGCGCAGCGTTTCGCGAGCGCAAATCGCCCTGGCATGGCTGCTGAGTAAACCAGTGGTTACCGCGCCGATTATTGGTGCCTCACGCAGCGAACACTTGGTCGATGCCTTAGCCGCCGTTGATCTGGAGCTAACATCGCAAGAGATTGCAGAATTAGAAACGGCCTATGTGCCACATCATGTGGTCGGCTTTGAATAGCAACTGAGGCGTACTCAAAAATGCAAAAACCCGACTGGTGAGGTCGGGTTTTTGCGTTTCGGCCGATACTCTGACCAGGGTAGAACTATCCCTAACTAACACGGGCCAGTATAAGACAAAAGATTGAGAGGTGCAAATTCGTACAATTTGACGCTCGTTTTTTACTCACCCCTCCGATATAATCAGGAGGTTAGTCATAGTGATAGTTAAACTTTGGCCTTTCGCAGCGTGGGATAGACGTCTTCAAGTCCTGGCTGAAATACAGGTGGTGCTGATTTCAGTGCTCTGGCCGGAGTTGAACTATCCCTAACTAACATTCGGGATAAACCGTTGTGACAGGCAGCGTATGAGTAAGCAACGGCGTTCTCACTCCACTTGATGGAGAAACGGATGAAAACTTTGATTGATAAAGTTCTCATCGTTCTTAAAGCGCTGGTTGCGCTGCTGGAACTGATCCGCCGGCTCATCGATTGATGACTGTGGAAACGTAGCTAAGGTCGGGGGTTTTTGCCGCCTCCGACCTTTAATAATAACTATTGAGCGCTCCCGAAGTGATCGTAACCACGCCAAGGCAGTTCAACCTCTTGCTGATCGCGGTAGAACTTCATCCCTTCAGACTGCGGGCCGATCTGGCCAATACAGGTGTAATCCGCACCTAAATGGCTTAATGCCACTTCCAGCGCACCCCGATTGATCTCTGGCACGGTGAAGCACAGTTCATAATCTTCACCGCCGGTCAGCGCCCAGCGCAACGCCTGATCTTCATCGGTATTGCTGGTCAGCGTCTGCGACAGCGGCAACTCATCCAGCTCGATACGGGCACCGCACTCAGAGGCGTTCAGCACGTGTCTCAGATCGGAAATCAGACCGTCGGAGATATCGATCGCCGAGCTGGCCAAATCACGCAGCGCCTGGCCTTGCAGCACACGCGGATGCGGGCGCAGATGGCGCGCCAACAGATATTGTTGAGCAGCCCGATCGCTCACTTGCAAACGATCCTGCAGGATTGCCAGCCCGGCGGCGCTGTCGCCCAGCGTACCGGTCACGTAAATCCAGTCGCCAATACGCGCGCCGCTGCGGGTTAGCGCCCGCCCGACCGGGATATGGCCGTGGATCGTCAACGTCATGCTCAGCGGGCCACGGGTAGTGTCGCCGCCAATCAGTTGCATGCCGTAGTAATTCATCTGTTCGAACAGGCTATCGCTGAACGCCTTGAGCCACTCTTCGTTCACTTCCGGCAACGTCAACGCCAGCGATAGCCACGCGGGATCGGCGCCCATTGCTGCCAGGTCGCTCAGGTTAACCGCCAGGGCTTTATAACCGAGATCGGCGGGATCGATATCCGCCAGGAAGTGAATACCCGAAACCAGGGTATCGGTACTGATGGCTAAAAGCTGTTTTTCCGGCACTGTAAGCAGTGCGCAGTCATCGCCGATGCCGAGCTGTACGTCGCGGCGCACACTTTTGAACCGGTCAAAATAGCGGGCAATGAGATCAAATTCGCCACATGCCATAATTCGTCTTCCAAAGAAGTAAGGCCGGTTTCCCGGCCTTATATTTTATTTTTTCCTACGGATGCTGGGGGCTGCTTTATCCAGCACGCCATTGACAAACTTGTGGCTATCTTCTGCGCCGAAGGTTTTCGCCAGTTCGATCGCTTCGTTGATGGCCACTTTGTAAGGGACGTCTTCACGCATTTTCAGCTCGAACAGCGCAATGCGCAGTACGGCTCTTTCCACCTGGCCCAATTCTTCGAGCTGGCGCGACAGGAAGGGGGCCATCAGGCCATCCAGCATACCTGCGTTGACTGCCACACCGGACAGCAGCTCACGAAAATAGGCGACGTCAACATCTTTGACATCCTGCTCCGTCAGGAACTGGTGTTCAACATCGGCAATGTCATTTTTAGACAACTGCCAAGAGTAAATCGCTTGAACAGCGCACTCACGAGCGCGACGACGAGCAGCAGGTTTCACGGAATTCCCCTTAAACTAAATTCAGGCTTTAATAGCTTTGATTACATTAATCATTTCAAGTGCGGTCAGGGCGGCTTCTGCGCCTTTGTTGCCCGCTTTGGTGCCGGCACGCTCGATCGCTTGTTCGATACTTTCGGTGGTCAGCACGCCAAAGGCAACCGGGATCTCGGTATTCATAGAGACTTGGCCCAGACCGGAGCTGGCTTCGCCCGCCACATATTCGAAGTGCGCGGTGCCCCCACGGATCACCGTACCCAGAGCAATCACCGCATCGTATTTACCGGTGTTAGCCAGCACGCGTGCGGTTAATGGCAGCTCGTAAGCGCCTGGGACCCAAACAACGGTGATGTTGTCATCAGCAACCTGGCCGATACGCTTCAGTGCATCAATGGCACCTTGCAGCAGGCTGTCGTTGATGAAATTGTTAAAACGTGCAATTGCGATCGCCACACGGGCATTTGGAGTAGCAACAACACCTTCGATAACTTTCATGGGCTTTCCTTAAAAATGGGTTCAATACCCCGCAGGGGGGCGGATTCTATCATATTCTTTGCCCGGCTGCGCGGCGCTTTTGTAAAACGCGGCTGCACCGGCAGGCAAAGGTTACATTCTCTATTTGGCGGTTAACCGCAGGCGCAGATCGGGGCCAATCTGACGCACCTCGCTAAAGACAAACTCAGGCGCATCGGCCAAGTGCGTCAGCCCCGGTAGTTGACACAGCCCACGGGCATTATCCCCCAATAGTTTGGGCGCGATGTACAAGACGAGCTCATCCACCAGCCCAGCCTGCAGCAGCGCACCGGCAAGCTGTGCGCCAGCCTCGACCCAGATGCTGTTCACCTGGCGCTTGGCCAGTTGCATCATCATTACCACCAGATCGATACCGCCGCCGTGCAGTGGGAAAGATAATTGCTCTACCCCTGCTGGCCAAACCCGATCGTCTGGCTGCTGGCGTGCCAACCAAGTCATCCCCGGTTGCTGCACGACCCGGTGCTGAGGCGTGACCCGGTTCTGGCTGTCCAGAATAATCCGTAGCGGCTGGCGCAGGCTGTCACGCGGATAAATCTGCTGGGTTTCACTGCTCAGTTCATCCCAGCGCACCGTTAGCGAAGGATCGTCGGCCAACACGGTTGCGCTGGTGCTGAGGATCGCCGAACTGGCCGCCCGCAACTCCTGTACATCCCGCCGGGCCTGCGGTGAGGTGATCCACTGGCTTTCCCCCGAGGCCATCGCCGTACGGCCATCCAGTGAAGCGCCCAGCTTGAGCTGCACATAGGGAAACCCGGTGCGCATACGCTTGAGGAACCCCAGATTGACCGCTTCCGCCTCTGCCAGCATTACGCCGTGGCGCACTTCGATGCCCGCCTGTTGCAGCTTGTATAGCCCACGCCCGGCAACCTGCGGATTAGGATCTTGCATGGCTGCCACCACGCGGCTGACTCCCGCTGCAATCAAAGCATCTGCACAAGGTGGCGTACGGCCATGGTGGCTACAAGGTTCCAGCGTGACATAGGCCGTAGCCCCTCGCGCCTTTTCCCCTGCCATGCGCAAAGCGTGTACTTCAGCATGAGGCTCACCGGCCCGCAAATGAAAGCCTTCACCCACGATACTACCATCGCGCACGATCACGCAGCCCACGTTCGGGTTCGGCGTGGTGGTAAAACACCCCAGACGTGCCAGCTCAAAGGCACGTGCCATATAGAATTCGTCGTTTTGCATGCGGACCCTGTTAATCCTGCAGTTTGGCGATCTCTTCGCCGAATTCGCGAATGTCTTCAAAACTGCGATATACCGAAGCGAAGCGGATATACGCGACCTTATCCAGCTTCTTTAACGCATCCATCACCAGATTGCCGACCATTTTGGTGGGCACTTCACGCTCGCCGGTAGCACGCAGCTGGGATTTGATGTGGTTGATGGCGTTTTCTACGTCGTCGGAGCTGACCGGGCGCTTTTCCAGCGCTTTCAGCATGCCACGGCGCAGTTTATCTTCGTTGAACGGTTCGCGAACCTCATCACTTTTGATCACTCGTGGCATTACCAGTTCGGCCACTTCAAAAGTGGTAAAACGTTCATTACACACCAGACATTGGCGACGACGGCGCACCTGCGATCCATCACCCACCAGGCGGGAATCAATCACTTTGGTATCAACGGCAGCGCAGAAAGGGCAATGCATAACTCGTCCTGATAAGCGTTTACATAGTTGAGCACAGTTTACCCCGAACTAACGCCACAACAAAGACCGCCGGGCATTTGTTGCGAATTGCGTCCATCATTGAGTAATAAAGCACCCCTAAAAGGCACTGGACATGACTTTGGCCAGCGATCGGTCTAAGCTGGTAGCCAGTGTGATTGAAGAGGAAATTGCCGTTATGACAATCCGTTATCGTCAGGTTTGTCTGCTCACCGCCATGATCCTGCTGGCCGGTTGTGCACAGAACCGCGAAGTGCCGAAACTCACCAACCAGGTGGTTGAGCTGAAACAGGTGCTGGGGGAGTTGACCGAGCAGGCGACCGCCCTGGAGCGCCAAAATCGGCTTAACCAAAGCTCAACCAGCGGCGTCTACCTGCTGCCAGCCGCCAATAATGCCGCCAGATTACACAGCAGCGTGGGTGAGCTTAGCCTGTCGCTCAACTATGTGAAGAGCGAGGCCAACGGCAGCCAGGCAATACTGTATGTGCGTACGCTCTCAGGCCAATATCTGCCAGGCTTTACCGCTACGTTGGAGTGGGGCCAGCTGGATGCCGCAACCGGTATGCCTCTGACCGCGCAGGCGCAGTCGCAACAAATTCAGAGCGCCAGTTCGCTGCTGCCAAAAACCGAGCAAATCTTTGAACTGCGCCTGAGTGGCGTAACGCCATCGCAACTGGGCTATATCCGTGTGCATAGCATAGAGCCCATTGCTCAACGTTGATACGACGAGTCACCCAATCCCCGTTGTTCACGGGGATTGGGCCAGCAAGATTAACCTAAACGCTGCAGCTTTGCTGGTAACCCCTGCCGCACCGCCGCCCCGCTGACCCAGTCCAGCCAGCTATTACCGACTTCGCGAGTCGGATCGGCCAGCCCCAGATCGTTGAGGTTGATCCCTGCGGCAATGCGTGGATCCGATGCCAATGCCTGCCCATCCAGCGAATGAACCCGAGCCCCCATTTCACGATGCCCATAACCGTGTTCAATGGCAATCACGCCCGGCATGACCCCGTCGAGCAAGCTGATTTGCGCTTCCACGCTGCCGCCCGGCGTCTGCAACCTGACCCGGTCGCCATGTTGTAACCCATAGCGCTCGGCATCTAGCGGGTTGAGCGCGACCAGATTAACCGCCTTCACGGCCCGCAAACGCTCGATAGGAGCAGTTGAGCTGCTCATCAGGTGCGACTTGAACGACATCAGCCGGAACGGCCACGCCTCGCTCGGGTAGTGCTGCGCCACGTCGGAGCCGTCGGCAAAACGTGGTGGATAATAGGTTGGACAGCCGCTATAGCGCTCCCCGGTCATGGCATGGCGATGGCGTGCCACCTCTTCATTCCAGATATTCAGCCCCTGCTTCCACTGCGGACCGGTCGCCTCCCCTTGCCAAGCCTGCTCATGAGGCGCGAAACGGCCACCACGCGCCAGCACATAGCCCACCCGCAGCCGCTCGTCCGGTTTCAACACCTGATTCAGCGCCGGTTGCAGACGATCAACGCCGGTCAGGCGCAGCTCGCTCTCCGTCGCCTCAGGCACTGGCTCACCGGCAAACGCCACGTTGGCCGCTGCACGCAGGTAGTAATCTTCGGCACAATGCAGCCCGCAAGGGTTACCTTGCGCATCCTGCAACGCCCCGTCGCCGAATCCCGGCAGCCCCATGGCCTTCGAGAGCGCAATAACAAAGCTCTCCAGCGCGATCGGCTGCCCATCCGCCGTCTTGGCTGTTCGCGCAGGCACCACTGGCCAACGGGCGGTACTGGCCTTGACCATTACGCCAGACCAAGGGGAGGTAAATCCCCAACTTTCAAAGTTATGCGTATCCGGCACGATATAGTCCGCCAACGCGCTGGTTTCGTTAATAAAGGCGTCGACGGAAATGAACAGCGGCAGATGCTGCGGATCCTTCAGCCTGCTCTCCACCACGTCGCGCAACCCAGCTACACCATAGAGCGGGTTGCCCATGTGATTGATCCAGGCTTTCAGCGGATAAGGGTATCCCATCAGCGCCGGAGCTAGCTGCTCGGTAAACTGACCAGCCACAAAGGGATACCACGGCCCCCGCGCCGGATAAGGATTGACACCTTGTTCCACCTTGCGGCGATATTCATCTGACTTTTCGTACGCCTGCTTACTGCGCGACAGCACCAATCCTTTCGGCTTCACCATCTCAGGGAAAGTGGCGAGATTGTAGCGTGGCCCTTCGGCAAACTCCTTGAACTTGCCGCCGCCTACTGAAACGCCCCCCTTGAGATTAAGGTTACCGATCAGCGCATTGAGCATCATCACCGCCCAGCTGCTATAGAAACCGTTGCCGCTCATCATGCCGCCATGGGAGATCACTGCCGCCTGCCGCTGATAGGACGTAAACTCCTTGGCCAACGCCGCAATGGTTTCAGCGCTAACGCCACACTGGGCGCTGTATTCAGCCAGAGTAAAGCGTTGCGCCGCCAATTGCAGACAACGCAAGCTGGAGCGCACCCGTACCGATGAGCCATCGGCCAGTTGAACCTGCTGCTCAACCAGCAGTTGTCCACGCATGGCCTCGGTGGCGGGCAGTGGTTCGTTTCGCTGTGCGTCCCACACCAAGGCAGGGCTTTCCTCATCACCGCCAGCCCCACCTACCAGATGTGACTTACGCAGGAACTGGCCGCACAGAGGATGATCGTCATCGATCACCACCAGATGCGTGGCATTCGACCAGCTTTTTTCACCGGCCGCCTGCATGGCCGCCTCGCCGGGTAACGCCAGATAATCGGCGTTATAACGCTCCTGGTCGATAATCCAACGGATCATGCCCATCGCTAGCGCTGAGTCCGTCCCCGGCAGTACCGGCACCCAGCGGTTATGATCGTTGGCCAGCGTGGTGGTCAACGGCAGCGCCGGGGCTACCACCACATAGCGGAACTCATCGCGCAGGCGGGCATTGGCTAACTGACGCCCCTGCCGTTTGAACGGGTTACCGGACTGTGCGGGTGACGTCCCCAGAAACAGTGCAAAGCGCAGATGATCCCAGTCGGGTTTCACATGGGCGTTTTTGTCCAGATCGCCCATCAGCGCTCCGGAACCTGCCCGATAGGCTAGACCACAGTAAGCGCCATGATGGCCGAAGTTGCGCGTGCCAAAGGCGTTTTGTGCAAAGCGTTTGATAAAGGTATCCCGCCCCTCATCACCTGCGTTGGTGACCAGCAGTTGGTTAGCCTTCGGCCCAAGCGTTGGCTGTGCCGGATCGAGCGGCGTTTGCAGATCGCGGATGGCCCGTAATCCCTCCACTGGCCCTTCACCAAACAGATCGCCGCCTTCAACCACTTCCTTGATCAGTTGTTCAAAACTGATGCGCTGCCACTGCCCGCCACCGCGCGGCCCTACCCGTTTCATCGGTTCCAGCACCCGGTAGGGGCTGGTCAGCCCTTCCAGCAGAGTTGCACCGCGAGCACAAGCGGTTGAGCGCTGTTCCAGACCAGCATCACCGCCTAGCCGGTTGAGCGCATCACTCACGGGCAAACGATAAGGAAAATGATGATCGTGCGACAGCGGATGATAGGGGTTACCCGCTACGCGCAGTATCTGATTGCTGTCACGATCGACCCGCACCCGTAGGCCGCACAGCGTCCAGCAGCCAAAACATTGTGTCATGGAAACTGCCTGCTGCGGATTGGCCTGCCAGCCTTCGGGATGCTGACGGCCTTCTGGCGGTAACGCATTGGCACTGATCCGGTCCAGCGTCAGTTTTCCACTGCTGCCGTCACGCAGGCCGGTAAACACCTTTTGCACCATTTCGCTGTAGCTGGCACCAAACACGGCCAGCCCACCCAAAGCGAGCCCGCCTTTCAACCACTGACGACGCGTTGACTTAGCCATAGCGTTTTTTCTCCATCAACCCATGCTGTAATTCACGAACCCCGATGATCAATGCCAGCCACAGCCCGAAGGTTCCGAGGATGGCCAATAGCCCCTCGCTGCCGAGCGGTAACACATAGGGGTTGAACAATATATTGAACTTGGGCAGTGTCTGGGTTTGCATCAGCAGCATCCAGCGCACGCCCCAACAGAGCAACAACGCTGCCACGCATTGTGCTAACAGACCTGCCGTCCCTAGCGCCCGATGACGCGATCGCCAAGCCGAAACCAGCAATAGCAGGATCAAGACGGCAAATGTGCTGCCAACCCATGACCAAGCGCTCCCCTGGGTGGGTAACTGACGCAATGCAGCAGCGGAGTCACTACCGTCCAACCACCAGCCCAGGCTGGAGAGGCACAGCAACAGCAGAGAGATCCCTTGATAGCGTGCCAAGCGCGATTGCCATTGGGGTTCGTGACGTAACCAGTAGGCCAGCATTGGCGGAACGGCCTGCATAGCGGTGAGCAGCAATAGCCAAGGCAACCACAGGTTGTACCACAACGGTTGTGAACGCAGCACGGACACTTCGCGGCCGGTATAGAGCAAGATGCTGACGGCTGAAAGCAGCGTGGCCAAGGCTATCCAGCGCAACCATTTCTCTTCTTGCCAAGCGGGCCAGATCTGTAACCAGCGCGCCCAAAATGGCAGGGCTTTTGCCCTCAGTTGGCAACGCAGCAGCAAAATGAAATAGGCCATTACCAGCAAGGTAAACAGCGGCAAAAACACCGAGCCAAGAGACATCCACGACCAAGGTGCAAAATGGGCATAGAAGTGCCAGATTCGAGCGGGCTGATGTAAATCCGCACTCAGAGCCAACGGAGCCACAGTGCCGCTCACCACCGCCAACGAAACGGCGGTCAACTCCAGCCGAGATACCTCAGACGCTGAACGCCAGCGTAGCCAGGCCGCAATGGCAATGCTGCTACATGCCAGGCCGATGAAAAAGAAATACTGTACCGCCCAGGGCAACCAGGCGATCTCCTGTGGGCGAGCCATCACTTCGCGGATCATGAGTGTACCTCCTGCCACAGCGCCGGTTGTCCCCGGACATGGCTGACAAAAGCCTCATCCAGCCCCAGATAAAACACCTGCGGGTG
Source organism: Serratia sp. JSRIV006 (assembly GCF_019968685.1). Classification (NCBI taxonomy): domain Bacteria; kingdom Pseudomonadati; phylum Pseudomonadota; class Gammaproteobacteria; order Enterobacterales; family Yersiniaceae; genus Serratia; species Serratia sp. JSRIV006. The sequence goes on along the minus strand of NZ_CP074137.1, from coordinate 1,334,740 downwards.
CGTCCCCTGCTCGGGTTTCAGCACCTTTAGTTCCCCTCGATGCTGTTCCAGCATGCGCCTTATAGTGCCTTGTTCATCGTTGAGATCGCCAATCATGCGCGCACCGCCGACGCAGGATTCCACGCAGGCAGGCAACAGTCCGGCATCCAGGCGGTGGACGCAGAAGGTGCATTTATCCGCGGTTTGGGTTTCATGGTTGATAAAGCGCGCCTCATAGGGGCAGGCTTGCACACAGTAGGCGCAGCCGACACAGCGCGTGTTATCAATCACCACAATGCCGTCCTCACGCTGGAAGGTCGCCTGTACCGGGCAGACCGGCACGCATGGCGGGTTATCACAATGATTGCACAGGCGCGGTAGCAGCACGTTGGTGGGGATACGCTGGCTATCCGTGACGACCTGATACTGCAGCACACTGGTGCGAAACTGCCCCTGCGGCAGCTGATTTTCTATCGCGCAGCTAACCGTGCAGGCCTGGCAGCCAATACAGCGGCGCAGATCGATCAACATCGCCATACGCTTTTTGCCGTCGCCTTCACGCCGCTCGGGTTGCAACTGCCAGCCGGAGTGCGCCAGCGGTACCAATGCGGCTCCTGCGGTCAGGACACCGAGGCGTTGTAAAAATTGCCGTTTTCCACTATCCATTGATTTCTCCCAAAAAGTATCAACCGGGGAGCTGATACAAAGGAGTGTAAAAGTGGCGTACGACCGTCCATATTGTGGTTTACCACATTCCCTACTGCGGCTTGATCCAGGACAATTCCTGCTGGCGATCGAGATCATAAAAATGGAGATGATGTGAAAAAGGCAGTACTGATGATCTTGCTATGCGGTTGGTTGAGCCCGGCCTTGGCGGGGCAATGGACTATCGCCGTGCTGGCATTACGCGGCGATACACATGCGCTGGCCCAATGGCAGCCGTTAATTAACCATCTCAACCGTCAGTTCCCAGACGAAAGCTTTCAACTGTTGCCGCTGAACCTGGCCGATATGGGGGAAGCCGTCAGCAACGGCCAGGTCGATTTTCTGCTCACCAACCCGGCGCAGTATATTCAGTTGGACAATAGTTATCCGTTACGCTGGTTGGTGTCCTTACGCTCCGGGAAAAATCAGCAGAACGCTTCAAACAACGTAATAGGCAGCGTGATATTGGTACGCCGCGATAGCCCAGTGATCAACGCCGATCAGCTCACCGGAAAAAAAGTGGGCGCGGTCTCCCCTGACGCCTTTGGCGGCTATCTTCTGGGCTATAAGGAACTGTTGGCCGCCGGCGTACATCCGGAAAAAGATCTGCAACTGCACTTCAGCGGTTATCCGGTGGACGCCCTGCTTTATCTGCTGCGCGATCGGGCACTGGACGCGGCCATCGTGCCGGTTTGTCTACTGGAAGAGATGGAGAAAGAGGGATTACTCAAAGCCAATGATTATCGTGCCCTGCTGGCCAAACCCAGCGCACAGCCCTGCCTGACCAGTAGCGTGCTTTATCCCAACTGGTCGTTTGCTGCCTTGAACCACGTCCCCGATCCCCTGGTCGACGAGCTGACCCGCCAACTGTTGCAAATGGATACCCCAGGTCTCCCTGCCTGGGGCGCTCCCGCCTCATCTCGCCAGGTAGATCAATTGCTGCGCGATCTGGATCGCCATCCGGCACAGCGTTCACTCTGGCAAGAGATACACAGTTGGGCATTGCAACATCTGCTCCTGCTTGGCGCGCTCGCCGGGGGCATGCTACTGCTTGGCACTAACCACCTGTGGATCGGCCACTTGGTACGCCAGCGTGGGCGCGAGCTAGAACAAATGCATCTGACGCTGCGGGCCAGAGAAGCGGCGCTAGCCCGGGCGCAACGTCTCAGCACTCTGGGTGAGATGGCCTCCGGCTTTGCTCACGAACTTAACCAGCCTCTGGCGGCAATACGTCACTATGCCGAAGGCTGCCGTATTCGCCTTGAACGCAGCGATCCGCAGCACGAGCTGTTGCCGATCCTCGAACAGATTGGCCAACAGGCGCAGCGCGGGGCAGAAATCATCGTCAATCTGCGCCAATGGGTCAGCAAAACGCCACACCATGAGAGCGCACAATGGCTAACGCTGCGCCCCCTGGTGGAAAACGTCATCAAGCTGATGCGCATCGAACAGCATTACCCTCAGTGCCAGTTGGCCATCATCATCGCCCCGAAAAGCCAGTTGTATAGCCAGGCCACGCTGTTGGAGCAGGTGCTCACCAACTTGTTAAGTAACAGCCTGCAGGCCGGTTCACAGCAGATCACCCTGAGGCTGGAAACCGATGGCGATCGCCAGACGCTGATACTGGAAGACGATGGCGGCGGCCTCAGCGCCGAACAGTTAGCACAGCCGTTCGTGCCTTTTCGCAGTACTAAATCTGAAGGTCTTGGCCTGGGGCTGGTGATCTGCCAGCGGCTGCTAAGGAGCCAGCAGGGGGAGCTGACGCTGGAAAATTATTCGATATCGCCACAACGGCAGGGGCTACGCGTTACCCTGCTCTTCCCTGGGATCAAAAAGGAAACACGCCATGGCGCTGATACATCTGGTCGATGACGATCTGGCAGTCACCGACGCCAGCCGCTTTTTACTCGAAGGGTTGGATTACCGGGTGAAGATCTGGAACGACAGCCAAAGCTTTATCGACCAAGTCGACCCTTACCAATGCGGCGTCGTGATGCTGGATATTCGCATGCCGGGGATCGATGGGCAGCAAATCCATCAGCGGCTACGCGAGCGGGAAAGTACGCTGGCAGTAGTGATCGTTACCGGCCATGGCGATATCGCCATGGCGGTAGCAGAGATGAAATTGGGGGCGTTGGATTTCCTGCAAAAGCCGATTGCCACCGCACCGCTGATCGCCGCGTTGGAACGGGGGATCGCCCATTCTCAACGCCAAGTGGAGCGCTACCAGTTGCAGCAGCGTTACAGTACGCTAACCTCACGCGAGCGTGATATCGCTAGCGGCGTTGCCGCCGGAATGACCAACAAGGCCATCGCCGATCGTTACTTCGTTGCCGTACGCACCGTCGAGGTACACCGCTCTAAAGTGATGGAGAAGATGCAGGCCACCAGCCTGGCGGAATTGGTGAGCTCGCTGAACCTGCTGGCTGCACAGGAGCAAAAAAAATGCCGGTCAGCGTAAACTGACCGGCATCGGGTTCAGACGGTGCGTGGCTTACTCAGCCACATACCGGGCAATCACGGCAGGATCGAAGGCTGATCGGCGCCCTCTTTCTCCACTTTCTGCTGCAGCATGTGTTCGCGTTTCATACCCAGTTTCAACGCCAACGCAGAGGCGACGTAGATAGAGGATATGGTACCGATAGACACACCGATCAGCATGGTCAGGGAGAAGCCCTGCAGCATCGCGCCGCCGAAGATGTACAGCATCAGAACCACCATCAGCGTAGTGGCGGAGGTCATGATGGTACGGCTCAGCGTCTGCGTCAGCGAGACGTTCATGATTTCGTAAGGCGTACCGCGACGGATCTTGCGGAAGTTCTCACGAATACGGTCAGATACCACGATACTGTCGTTCAGCGAGTAACCGATCACCGACATCAAGGATGCCACGATGGTCAGGTCAATCTCGATATGGAACAGCGACAGCACGCCCATGGTGATAACCACGTCGTGCGCCAGGGCGATAACGGCCCCCGCGGCCAAACGCCATTCAAAACGGAAGCCCACGTAAATCAGGATACAGATCAACGCCACCAGCAGCGCCATGCCGCCGGTTTGTGCCAGTTCTGCCCCTACGCTCGGGCCAACGAATTCAATACGCTTGACGGACGCATTCTTATCGACCGATTCGTTGATCACGCCAATAACTTTGTTACCCAGTTCCTGGCCTGCAGTACCGACCGCCGGTGGCATACGCACCATCACGTCACGGCTGCTGCCAAAGTTCTGGATAATCGGGTCCTGGAACCCGGCTTTTTCCAACGTATCGCGCATCAGGTCCAGATTCGCGGGTTGTTCCAGAGTAATTTCAATCACCGTACCACCGGTGAAATCCAGACCCCAGTTAAACCCACGCACGGACATGGTGGCGATCGACGCTACCAACAGCACCAAAGAGATGCCGAAGGCCACGTAATCCCAGCGCATAAAGTCATAGACTTTACGGCCGTAGTTGAGTTGTTCAACAGTATAATCCTGTGCCACAACGCACTCCTCAGATAGACAGCTTGTTAATGCGCTTGCCGCCGTAAAGCAGGTTGACGATGGCACGGGTACCGACAATCGCGGTGAACATGGACGTCGCCACACCGATTGCGGTGGTAATTGCAAAGCCCTTGATCGAACCGGTACCGACTGCGTACAGAATGATCGCGGTGATCAACGTCGTGACGTTGGCATCAACGATACTGGAGAACGCGCCTTTATAGCCCTCATGGATCGCCTGCTGAATGGATCGTCCATTCTTCAGTTCCTCCTTGATACGTTCGTTTATCAGTACGTTGGCGTCAACCGCCACCGCCAGCGTCAGCACGATCCCGGCAATCCCCGGCATGGTTAGCGTCGCCCCTGGTAGCAGAGACATCACGCCAACGATCAACACCAGGTTAGCCATCAGCGCGGTAGAGGCGATCAGGCCAAACTTGCGGTACCAGACCACCATAAAGACGATCGAAGCCACCAGGCCCCACAGGCAAGCTTCCAGGCCCTGGGTGATGTTCTGTTGCCCCAAGGTTGGACCTATGGTCCGCTCTTCCACGATCTGGATAGGCGCAATCAACGCACCGGCACGCAGCAGCAGCGACAGCTGACGTGCTTCGTTCGGGTTGCTGATACCGGTGATACGGAAGCTGTTACCCAGACGTGACTGAATGTTCGCCACGTTGATCACTTCTTCCTGCTTCACCAGCACGGAACGGCCGTTGGCATCTTTCTTGCCGCTGTCTTTATACTCCACGAACAGCGTCGCCATTGGCTTGCCAATGCTGTCTTTGGTGAAGTTGGACATGGCAGTACCACCAGCGCTGTCCAGTGAGATATTTACCTGCGGCTGGTTGTACTCATCGGTGCTGGAGGTGGAGTCTGTAATGTGGTCACCGGTCAGGATGACACGCTTGTACAGCACAACCGGTTGGCCTTCACGGGTGTATTTCACCTCGGAGTCACCCGGCACACGGCCATTGGCCGCAGCGGTCGCATCCGCGTTGGTGTTCACCAGACGGAATTCCAGCGTAGCGGTCGCACCCAAAATTTCTTTGGCGCGCGCGGTATCCTGGATACCCGGCAATTCAACAACGATACGATCGGCACCCTGGCGCTGTACCAACGGTTCGGCAACGCCGAGCTGGTTAACACGATTACGCAGGATGGTGATGTTCTGCTGCACCGCATACTCACGCGCTTCGCTCAGGCGAGCGTCGGTCATCGTTGCTTTCAGGGTGTTGCTGCCGTTGGCAGAAAGCACCAGATCGCGCTGACGTGGCGTCATGTAGCTGATGGCCTGGTCGCGAGCGGCGTTGTCACGGAAGCGAACTTCCACGCCGTTGTTGTCCAACTTGCGGATCGCAGCGTAAGGAATGCCCTTTTCACGCAGTTCGCTGCGCAGGGTATCCATAGTTTGTTCTTGCAACTTGCTCAGCGCGGTGTCCATGTCGACTTCCATCAGGAAGTGCACGCCACCACGTAAATCCAGACCCAGCTTCATCGGCTCGGCGTTGAGCATCGCCAGCCAGGCAGGCGTTGCCGGGGCAAGGTTCAATGCGACGACATATTTGTCACCCAGTTCCGCCATCAAGGCTTCACGGGCGCGCAGCTGAACGTCAGGATCTTTAAAGCGAGCCAGGATGGCACCGTTTTCCAGCGCAATCGACTTGCTCGCAATATTGTCTTTTTCTAATACAGAACGGACTTGGTCCAGCGTAGTTTCACTGGCGGCGACTCCGCGCGCGCCAGTGATCTGTACGGCCGGATCCTCTCCGTAAATGTTGGGAAGCGCATATAGCAGTCCGACGAGGATCACCACGATCAACATCAGATACTTCCACAGAGGATAACGGTTTAGCACGGCAGTTCCCTTAGGGAAAACAAAATTACAGGGCCTTCATAGTACCTTTCGGCAGAACGGCCGCCACGAAGTCACGCTTGATCATCACTTCCGTGGTGTCATTCAGCGCGATGGCAATGATACCGGTATCTGCCACTTTAGTGACACGGCCAATCAGGCCACCGGTGGTCAACACTTCATCACCCTTGCCGATGGAGTCCATCAGTTTTTTGTGCTCTTTAGCACGTTTCTGCTGTGGGCGCAGGATCATGAAATAGAAAATCAGACCAAACACCACCAGCATAATGATCAAAGAGTACGGGCTACCCTGAGATGGAGCCCCTGCTGCTGCCACTGCATCGGAAATGAAAAAGCTCATTAAAATTCCCTCATTAAATTTTCAATTATTAATTCAAGCGTTTAAAGGTGGTATCGGTTTACCGATCCGACCATAAAAATCCGCCACAAACAGCTCTAATTTACCCTCTTCAATGGCCTGGCGTAAACCCGCCATCAAACGTTGGTAATAGCGCAAGTTATGGATGGTGTTCAATCGGGCACCGAGAATTTCGTTGCAGCGATCGAGATGATGCAAATAGGCACGACTATAATGGCGACAAGTATAGCAGTCACACTCACTGTCCAGCGTGGAGGTATCATCCTTGTGCTTGGCATTACGGATTTTTACCACACCGTCCGTCACGAACAAATGGCCGTTACGGGCATTACGCGTTGGCATCACGCAGTCGAACATGTCGATGCCGCGACGCACGCCTTCAACCAGATCTTCCGGCTTGCCAACCCCCATCAGATAGCGTGGCTTATCTTCTGGAATTTGTGGGCAAACGTGTTCAAGAATGCGATGCATATCCTCTTTTGGCTCACCTACCGCCAAACCGCCCACAGCGTAACCATCAAAGCCGATCTCCACCAGCCCTTTTACCGATACATCACGTAAATCTTCGTAAACGCCGCCTTGGATAATACCGAATAACGCATTGTTGTTATTCAGTTCATCAAAACGCTGGCGGCTGCGCTGCGCCCAACGCAGAGACATTTCCATCGAACGCTTGGCATAGTCCCAATCCGCCGGGTAAGGCGTGCATTCGTCGAAAATCATCACGATGTCAGACCCCAGGTCGTACTGGATCTCCATCGATTTTTCCGGGCTGAGGAACACCTTATCGCCGTTGATTGGGTTACGGAAATAAACGCCTTCCTCTTTAATCTTGCGCATCGCCCCCAGGCTGAACACCTGGAAACCACCGGAGTCGGTCAGGATCGGCCCGTGCCACTGCATAAAGTCATGCAGATCGCCGTGCAGCTTCATGATCTCCTGCCCTGGGCGCAGCCACAGGTGGAAGGTGTTACCCAACAGGATCTGCGCACCGGTGTCTTTCACTTCTTCCGGCGTCATACCTTTGACCGTGCCATAAGTCCCCACCGGCATAAAGGCCGGGGTTTCCACTACGCCACGCTCAAAGACCAGGCGGCCGCGACGAGCACGGCCATCGGTTGTCTGTAATTCGTACTTCACAAAACCTCCAGCGTCAGAGATACAGTCTGACGTCATTAAAACAGGACCACGCATTATGCGTAGCCCGGGAATTTATTCCCCGACGGATTCGCTTTCCGCCAGTGGATTACGGCTGATAAACATCGCATCGCCGTAGCTGAAGAAACGGTACTGCTCGGCCACCGCCTGATGATAGGCGTTCATGGTGTTTTTATAGCCGGCAAACGCCGAGACCAGCATGATCAGGGTGGATTCTGGCAGGTGGAAGTTGGTGACCAGCGCATCGATCACCTGATAGTGATATCCCGGATAGATAAAGATGCTGGTATCGCCGAAGAAGGGCGCGATCAGCGCATCCTGGCAGGCATTGGCCGCGCTTTCCAGCGAACGCACCGACGTGGTGCCCACGGCAACCACCCTTTTGCCCCGCGCCTTACAGGCTAATACCGCATCCACCACATCCTGCGGCACTTCGGCGTATTCCGCATGCATCACATGCTCTTCAATGGTTTCTACCCGCACCGGCTGGAAGGTGCCAGCGCCAACGTGCAAGGTGACAAACGCCATCTCAATGCCCTTGGCGCGCAGCGCAGCCAACAGCGGCTCATCAAAATGCAGGCCAGCAGTCGGGGCCGCTACGGCACCTGGCTTTTCGCTGTAGACGGTCTGATACAGCTCGCGGTCGGCGTCTTCATCAGGGCGATCGATATACGGCGGCAGCGGCATATGGCCCACCGCGTTGAGGATGGTGAACACGTCACGATCGTCGTTAAAGCGCAGTTCGAACAGCGTGTCATGGCGCGCGACCATGGTGGCGGCAATGCTTTCGTCATCGCCCAGCAGCAGTTCGGTACCCGGCTTGGGGGATTTAGAGGCACGCACATGGGCCAGCACCCGATGATCGTCCAACACCCGCTCGACCAGCACTTCTATCTTGCCGCCGCTGACCTTGCGGCCAAACAGGCGCGCCGGGATCACACGGGTATTGTTGAACACCAGCAGATCGCCCGCTTCCAGGTTATCCAGCAGATCGGTGAACACGCCGTGCGTCAGGCCTCCGCTTGGCCCGTCCAGCTGCAGCAAACGGCAACCGCTACGCTCAGGCTGTGGATAGCGGGCAATCAAAGACTCGGGGAGCTCAAAAGAAAAATCGGCGACGCGCATGGGTATTCACTTCTTCAGCTAGCTAATTGGGAAAAAACAGGCGGTACAGTCTAAAGCCGCGGGCGACAAGCAGCAAGGAATAAGGAGGAATTGCATGACTTGGGTTATAGTTGGCAGATGAATTTTCTCGCTCATCTCCATTTGGCCCAGCTTGCGGAAAGCTCGCTGCTTGGCAACCTGCTCGCCGATTTCGTGCGCGGCAACCCCGCAGGTGATTACGATCCGGCGGTCGTGGCTGGCATCATGATGCATCGGCGCGTCGATGTTCTGACCGATATCCAGCCGGAAGTCAAAGCCTGCCGTGACTTTTTCAGCCCGCAATTCCGCCGTGTCGCCCCCATTACGCTCGACGTGGTCTGGGATCACTTTCTGGCTCGCCACTGGCAACAGCTTGAGCCAACCTGCAGCTTACGTACCTTCACCCAACAAGCTCGCAGCGTGATTGTGCCGCACCTGCCGCAAACGCCGCAGCGTTTCCAGAATCTGAACAGCTATCTTTGGCCCGAACGCTGGCTGGAACGTTACGCCGAGCTGCCGTTTATCAGCGATGTATTGGCTGGCATGGCTAGCCGCCGCCCACGGCTGGCCGCATTGGCTGGCTCCTTTGCCGACGTGGAACGCCAGTATCATCAGCTTGAAACACAGTTCTGGCAGTTTTATCCTCGTATGATGGAACAGGCCAGAAACAAGTCATTGTGATCGCCGGATAAAAAACCCTATTACTCATCCAGTTAACGGAATGTGGCTTTTTGTCCTTGCCCTTTTGTACGAAAAGGTTATTTTGAAAGACTGCTGAATTTATTCTCTCGGTTTGATAGGTGGAAGCTATCTCATTGATTGGTCTTTCACCCTTCCCTCACCGAGTGGTGGCCCTTATACTGGCCCCTGCTTTTACATCAACCCATTGAACTACTATTACAGGAGTAATTATGGTCCTGGTAACTCGTCAAGCCCCTGACTTCACCGCTGCAGCCGTTTTAGGCAATGGCGAAATCGTAGAAAACTTCAACCTGAAGAAGCACCTGAACGGCAAACCAGCCGTACTGTTCTTCTGGCCGATGGACTTCACCTTCGTATGTCCTTCTGAGCTGATCGCTTTCGATCACCGCTATGAAGAGTTCCAGAAGCGCGGCGTTGAAGTTGTAGGCGTTTCCTTCGACTCAGAATTCGTCCATAACGCATGGCGTAAAACCCCTGTCGACAAAGGCGGCATCGGTGAAGTGAAATACGCAATGGTTGCTGACGTTAAGCGCGAAATTCAGAAAGCTTACGGCATCGAACACCCAGAAGCGGGCGTTGCCCTGCGTGGTTCTTTCCTGATCGACAAGAACGGCGTTGTTCGTTCCCAGATCGTGAACGACCTGCCAATCGGCCGTAACATCGACGAAATGATCCGTACCGTTGACGCGCTGCAATTCCACGAAGAGCACGGCGAAGTGTGCCCAGCTCAGTGGGAAAAAGGCAAAGCAGGTATGGGCGCATCTCCAGACGGCGTAGCTAAATACCTGTCTGAGAACGCTTCCAAGCTGTAATTTCAGCCTGTAAGTGTCAGAACCGGTCAGCCCTGCTGGCCGGTTTTTTTTATGCCCAAAATCGGTGCAACCGCCCCCCTCCTGTGCAATATTCCCCTGTTTCGCTTCACATTTTTCACTCTGCCGACCGCCGCATCGCCTATTCGTAGCTACTCTTCATAGGTTGGCCTGCGCTTTGCAGCACCTGCGGGACAAATAATAAAACAGGGATCAACACAGGAGTCGTTATGTTTTTACAAAAATGGAGTCAACCGCTGACCTTGGCAGCCTTGCTGGTCAGCAGCCAACTGTATGCCGCATCAACCCCGGCGGTGGAAGCGCAAAATGGCATGGTGGTCACCTCGCAGCATCTGGCCTCTCAGGTCGGCGTCGATATTCTCAAGATGGGGGGCAACGCGGTGGATGCGGCGGTCGCGGTCGGCTATGCCCAGGCGGTGGTTAACCCCTGCTGTGGCAATATCGGCGGCGGCGGTTTCATGACCCTGCACCTGGCCGATGGCACCGATACCTTTATCAACTTTCGTGAAACCGCTCCGGCGGCGGCCAGTGCCGATATGTATCTGGATGCGCAAGGCAAGGTGAAAAAAGACGCCAGCCTGTACGGTTATCTGGCCGCTGGCGTGCCGGGAACGGTGCTGGGGATGGAGACCGCACGTAAAAAGTACGGCAAGCTGAGCCGTGAACAGGTGATGGAACCGGCTATCAGGCTGGCCCGTGAGGGCTTTATCCTGACGCGGGCCGATACCGATATTCTCGACACCACCGTCGCACGCTTCAAGCAAGACCCGGAGTCGGCCAAAATCTTCCTGCGTAAAGACGGTTCTGCGCTACAACCGGGCGATCGCCTGGTGCAAACCGACTTGGCTAACACGCTGGAAGCCATCGCCAAAGAAGGCCCCTCCGCATTCTATCAGGGCAAAATCCCGCAGGCGGTTGAAGCCGCCGCCAAACAGGGGGGAGGCATCCTCACCGCCGCCGACTTCGCCAACTACCAAGTGACCGAGGCTACGCCGATCACCTGTAGCTATCGCGGTTATAAATTCGTTTCTGCGCCACCACCTAGCTCCGGCGGCGTCACGCTGTGCGAGATCCTCAATATCGTTGAGGGCTACGATCTGAAAAGCATGGGCTTTAACTCGGCTGCGACGATCCATACCATGACCGAGGCAATGCGCCATGCCTATATGGACCGCAATACCTATCTCGGCGACCCCGAGTTTATCAAGAATCCGATCGATAGACTGGTGAGCAAAAGCTACGCCGATGAGATCCGCAAGAAAATCGTCGCCAATCAGGCTACGCCTTCTGTCAATGTACAACCGGGGATGGAGCCGCACGAAAAGCCGGAAACCACCCACTATTCGATTGTCGATCATGAAGGGAATGCGGTGTCGACCACCTATACCGTCAACGGCCGTTTTGGTGCCGTGGTGATCGCACCGGGTACCGGTTTCTTCCTTAACGATGAAATGGATGACTTTACCGTCAAGGTTGGCGAGAAAAACCTCTATGGTTTAGTGCAGGGAACGGCCAACGCCATCGCCCCCGGTAAGCGCCCACTATCCTCCATGAGCCCTACGCTGGTTACCAAAGACAACAAAATCTTTATGGTACTCGGCTCGCCAGGCGGTTCACGCATCATTACCATCACGCTGCAGACCGCGCTGAACGTGATCGATCATGGCATGGCGCCGCAGGAAGCGGTGGATGCGCCAAGGATCCATCATCAATGGTTGCCGGATGAAGTCTATTACGAGCAGCGCGGTGTCTCTGCCGATACGCTAAAAATCCTCAAAGAGATGGGCTACAAGATGGTTGAGCAAACCCCTTGGGGCGCTGCGGAGCTGATTCTGGTGGGATTACCGGGTGCAGCGGGGGTCAGCCCGGCCAACTCGGGTAACGACTCTGCCGTTTCTGGACGCGTACGTGAGGGCTACCTGTACGGAGCCAACGACGTACGCCGCCCGGCAGGATCTGCAGTGGGGTACTGACGGATCGGGTTTACCCGCCAATTGGCGGGTAAACCTTTAGCCAACTTTAACCACGTAGCCGCCACACGCTGGCCGACTCGGCCGCTAGCTGCAACCGCAGGCCACCTTCCTGTGCAATAAGTTCACCTTCCCCTTCAGCAAGCTGCCATTTCCCCTCTCGCAACAGCGGGCTATAAGGCAGTTCGACTTCTCCGCTATCACTTCGCTGCAACGCCACCAGCACCTGCTCCCGCTGGTAAGTACGCACAAACGCCAGCGTCTCCCCCTGCGCATACAGCACCTGGCAGCCGCCACGGCGTAACGCCTTGCTCTGCTTACGCAGTGCCGTCAGGCGGCTGAACAAGGCCAACAGCGGCCGATCCCATTGGCTTTCGTCCCAAGGGAACGTCTTGCGGCAGAAGGGATCGTTGCCGCCATCCAGACCAATTTCATCACCGTAATACAGACAAGGCACGCCAATCCACGCCAGCAGCCACACCGCCGCCATCTGCATCCGGCGCGGATTGTTATCCAGCAAGGTCAAGAAACGCGCCGTGTCATGGCTATCCAACTGATTGAACTGGATCAGTTGGCGGTTATGGGGCAATCCGGCCCGGTAACCGTCCATCCAGTGCGCACAGTCTGCCGCATCCAGCAGTACCGGATGATAAGCCACGTCGACACCGGCCAGAAACGCCCTAACCGGCAAGGCAAAGCCCATATAGTTCATGGCAGCGTCTTCAACTCCGGCATGCAGCCAGCGGCGCGCGTCGCCAAAATGTTCGCCCAGCACATAGGCATCCGGGTTCTCTTGCTTGATTGCCTGATACATTCCGGCCAGGTGATGGAGGTTTCCCGCTGCACCGCCGTTTTCCCCCAGCATATGCACCACGTCCAAGCGCCAGCCGTCGATGCTGTACGGTGGGCGTAACCAATGGCGTACCACGCTGTTGTCCGCCCGATAAATAGTATCGACCACCTGCGGTTCGGCAAAGTTGAGCTTGGGCAGATTGGTATTACCCTTCCAGCTCAGCACGTTACCGTCCGGATAGAAGTTGAACCAGCTACGATACGGGGAATCGGGATGATGGCATGCACCACCCTCTGCCTGTTGATAACGATCGAACCACGGATGGGAATCTCCGGTATGGTTGAATACGCCGTCCAGCACCAGTTTCATTCCCACCTTGTGAGTGCTTACTCGCAAACGCAGCAAGGCGTCGTTACCGCCGAAGTAGGGATCGACCTGATAGTAATCTTCGGTATCGTACTTATGGACGCTGGGTGAGGTGAATATCGGGTTCAGATACAGGGCGGTGACGCCAAGCCGCTGCAAGTAGGGCAGCTTCTCGCTGATGCCGTCCAGATCGCCACCGTAAAAGGTCGAGGCAGCATGCTCATCTGCCAACGGGTGTTGCCAGTCACGACGTATCACGTCACTTCCGGCAGCATGATGGTGATAACTGCCATTCTGGATACCATGCTCCCCACCGCTGCTGGCAAAGCGATCGGGGAAGATCTGATAAAACACCTGATCGGCTACCCAACCTGGGCTGCTATCCGGCTCATCCACTGCAAACTGAGCCAGTTGCCCCGGCGGGGTCAGCGACCAGCCCTGCGGGCCAAACCACTGCTGACGATCGGCCCATAGCAGTTTAAAACAGTAGCGCCGTACCGGCTCCCCTTCGTGCAGCGTCAGGCTGGCCTGATAGCGCCAGAGCCCGTCTACCGCCTTCGGCTTCATGATCAACAGCCACTCTTCATTGTCCGGCTCGACGCGTAGAAAGACCTGTTCGGGCAACTCGTCACTTTGTAACCACAAAGCGATCTCCAGACGCTGCCCCTTATTCACCACGAAAGGTGGAACCGGCTGATGCCAGGCATTTAGCATGAATTTTCTCCTGATGTAGCAAACCCAATCGACGACGAATGCAATGCCACGCACCATGCCACGTTGAGCACCGTTCTCCCTCATCTTTGAGTGATAAACTCGGGGATGAGCCGAGGGGTGGAGATGCTGATTTACAATGTAAAAATGGGTAAACAGACACATATCATGCCCGATAACCTTTAGGCTAACGGGTTTTAGATTTATTGGATGTTTTTTAAGTACTTTGGAGGGAGCTAGCATGCAACAACAAATAAGGCACTGGTTGGAAAGTATTGGGCTGGAATTCACCGACATGATGTCACTGGCGATGGTGCTTGGGCTGATTGCATTGATTTCCGTGGTGATCCATCTGGTACTGCACCGCGTGGTACTGACCGCTATCCAGCGCCGCGGCCAGCATTCACAGCATCTCTGGCAGCAGGCCATCACCCAGCATAAACTCTTCCAGCGCGCCGCCCTGCTGCTGCAAGGGGTGATCATCAACGTGCAGGCGGTACTGTGGCTGCATAATGGCAGCCAGACTCAGGCAATTATCGTTACTGCGGCGCAGGTATGGATCCTGTTATTTTCCCTGCTGACGTTGTTCTCACTACTCGACACGCTGTTGGCTCTGATGCGCCAAAGCCAGCTTGCCAATCAGCTCCCGCTGCGTGGCATCTTCCAGGGCGTGAAACTGGTCGCCGCGATCTTTATTGGCATCATGATCATCTCACTGCTGATGGGCCGCTCACCGCTGCTGTTACTCAGCGGTTTGGGAGCCATGACGGCCGTCTTGATGTTGGTGTTTAAAGATCCCATTCTCGGCCTGGTCGCCGGGATCCAGCTTTCCGCCAACGATATGTTGAAAATCGGCGATTGGCTGGAGATGCCTAAATACGGTGCCGATGGCGCGGTGACCGACATCGGCTTGACCACGGTCAAGGTCAGAAACTGGGACAACACCGTCACCACCATTCCCACCTACGCACTGATCTCTGATTCGTTCAAGAACTGGCGTTCAATGTCTGAATCCGGTGGCCGCCGCATCAAGCGCAGCATCAATATCGACACCACCAGCGTCCACTTCCTGACGTCAGAGGAGCAGGAACGCCTCAACCGTAACCCCCTGTTGCAACGCTATCTGAACGATAAAACCCAGGAGCTGGGTAAGTACAATCAACAGAGCGAGGTAGATCTCAGTTCGCCGCTCAACGGCCGCCGCCTGACTAATGTCGGTACTTTGCGTGCCTATTTGGTGGCTTATTTACGTTCGCACCCGGGGATCCACCAGAATATGACGCTGATGGTGCGCCAATTGGCCCCAACGCCGGAAGGGTTACCGCTGGAGATTTACGCCTTTACCAACACCACTGTGTGGGCAGAGTACGAAGGAATTCAATCGGATATCTTCGATCATCTGCTGGCGGTGATCGGCGAATTCGATCTGCGCATCCATCAGACACCAAGCAGCAACGACATGCGCAGCATGCTGGCAAACCTGCAGCCCGCGCCCAACAATCCCTAACGTAGCCTGACGAAATTATTTCTGTTGGTAATTATCTTCAACCGATTGCCAACAGATATCTCCCCTGACTTTCTTTCTGCCGCCGAATGGCTATTAATACTCACACGCCATTTTACCGTTCGGAGCAGGCATCTTGTTAACATCGTCAAAACACCGTCTGATCACCCTATTGGCCACGCTGATGTTTGCTGGCTACCTGCACAGCGCCACGCTGGACGAAAGCCAGATGAGCCGCACATTGCAACCGGCGCTCAGTGCCTTGAGCAGCAATATGATGGATATTCGTGAAGTGCTGGCGCGCTGCTCTGGAGAAGGGAAGGAAGAACGGTTATGCGAAAGCAATCTGGTGATGGAGGCCAGGGCCACCGGAGGGGACGATCCCGAGGAACACAGTTAAAAAAACACCGGTTCAAGGCCGGTGTCCGCTTGCTGACAAAGTCGCAATATAAGGGCGCAGCATGCTGCGCCCCCTAAATGAGTCTCGTTCAGTCCTGCTGCGTCAGCACGACCTGCTTTTTCTGGCGGTTCACCTTGATGTAGTAGCCCAGCAGCAGCACCGCGACCCATACCAGCCCGGCATACAGGGAAATACGCGTCGTTGGGAAGTAACCGATCAGGCCGATGATAAACACCAGGAAGATGATGGCAACCACCGAGGTGAATACCCCACCGCGCAGTGGAAACGCCAGCTTGCTAACCTGATCCTTGCTCAAGCTGCGGCGGAAAGCGATCTGCGAGAACAGGATCATGATCCACACCCACACGGTGGCAAAGGTCGCCAGTGAGGCAATCACCAGGAACACGCTTTCCGGCATGATGTAGTTGAGATACACGGCGATCAGCATGGCCGCCATCATCACCACTACAGTCACCCACGGAATACCGCGTTTGGAGATTTTGCTGAATACCTGCGGGGCATGCCCCTGCTCCGCCAACCCATGCATCATACGGCCAACGCCGAATACATCGCTGTTAATCGCCGACAATGAAGCGGTGATCACTACGAAGTTAAGAATACCAGCCGCAATGGTGATCCCCATATGCTGGAAGGTCAGCACAAACGGGCTACCGTTGGTCCCCACCTGGTTCCACGGATAGATGGACATGATGACGAACAGCGTCCCGACGTAGAACACCAGGATACGCCAAGGCACCGAGTTGATGGCTTTAGGGATCGACACTTTAGGATCTTTGGCTTCACCGGCGGTAATGCCAATGATTTCAATCCCACCGTAGGCGAACATCACCAGCTGTAGCGACAGGATCATGCCAATAAAGCCGTTACTGAAGAAGCCGCCGTTGACCCACAGGTTATGTATCCCGGTCGGTTGCCCTCCGTTGCCGATGCCCCAGAAGATGATGCCGATACCGGCGACGATCATGATGATAATGGTCGCCACCTTGAAGAACGAGAACCAAAACTCCAGCTCACCGAACACCTTCACGCTCATCAGGTTGATGGCACCGATGATCAGCACCACGCTCAACACCCAGATCCAATGCGGCACTTCCGGGAACCAGACGCCCATGTAGATGCCGAAGGCCGTCACGTCGGCAATGGCAACGATCAAGATCTCAAAGCAATAGGTCCAACCGGTAATGTAACCCGCCATTGGGCCGAGATAATCCTGGGCATAGCGCGAGAACGAGCTGGCCTGCGGATTATTCACCGACATTTCGCCCAGTGCGCGCATGATGATAAAGGCAATGATACCGCCGATCAGGTAAGCCAGCAGGACGCTGGGGCCAGCCATTCTGATGGCCTCTGCGGAGCCGTAAAACAGACCGGTACCAATGGCCGAACCCAGGGCCATAAAACGAATGTGGCGCGTGCTGAGGCCACGCTTGAGCTTATTGGCTGGAGCTGCGGTGGGTGACTGTTGTTGCATGAAAATGACCCGTCTTTATTTAAACGTAAAAAAGCCACGGACAAGTCCGTGGCCTAAAATTCAGACCGTAGGTTTAAGGGTGAGCAGTCACTTGGCTGCGTGCAAAAACCCGATCATAAATCGCGACCAGTACCAGCATCAGCAGCGAAGGTGGCAACCATGCCAGCCCCTGCGCCGCCAGCGGCAGGTGATTGGTCCATTCTGGCATCAAATGCTGGAAGTTGGACGCTTTCACCGCATCAAGGATACCAAACAACAGGCTGACTAACATCACCGGCGCAACAATACGTGATGCACTGGTCCACCAACGCAGGGTGAAACTCAGCAGCACCAGCACGATGCAAGGTGGATAGATCGCGGTCAGCACCGGGATCGAAATCTGGATCAGGTGGCTCAGGCCGAGGTTGGAAACCACCATCGAGAACAGGCCGAGAATGAATACCAGCGTCTTGTATGAGAACGGCAGGTATTGCTCAAAGAACTCCGCACAGGCACAGGTCAGGCCCACCGCGGTCACCATACAGGCAATGAAGATCAGCGCCGCCAGGAAGAAGCTGCCCAGGCCGCCGAAGGTATTTTGCACGTAGGCATGCAGCACTACCGCACCATTGGTGGCATCTGGCGTCAGCACGCCGCTGCCGGAGCCCAGTTTGAACAGGCTCAGGTAGACCAGCGTCAGGCCCACACCGGCGATCAAACCGGCCAGGATGGTATAACGGGTCAGCAGACCAGCGTCCTTCACCCCACGAGAACGTGCGGCGTTAACGATAACGATACCGAACACCATGGCGCCCAGCGTATCCATCGTCAGATAGCCGTTAACAAAACCGGAAGAGAACGGCACGGTTTGGTAGGCATCCACCGCCGGGATCGGCGTCCCAGCAGGCCACAACACTGCGGCAATACCCAGCACGGCCAATGCCACAATCTTCAGCGGAGCCAGAATATGGCCCACGGTGTCAAGCAAGCGGCCCGGATAGAGCGAGATGCCAATCACCAGTGCGAAATAGACCAGGCTGTAGATAAACAGCGGCATGGCACCGTCACCGGTCAACGGCGCAATACCCACTTCAAAGGAAACGGTCGCGGTGCGCGGGGTGGCAAACAGCGGGCCAACGGCCAGATAGCACACCGTTGCCAGCAGCAAGCCAGCGCTACGGCCAATCGGTGAGCTTAATGCATCAACGCCGCCGCCAACGCGAGCCAAGGCAATCACGGTGAGAACCGGTAGACCGACGGCGGTGATCAGGAAACCAATTGCCGCAGTCCAGACGTGTTCGCCAGACTGCAAACCCACCATCGGCGGGAAGATGATGTTCCCGGCTCCGACGAATAAGGCAAAGGTCATAAAACCCAAAGCCAGAATATCTTTTGACGCTAAACGATGACTCATAATCTGTTGTGCTGCCTGTTGAAATAAAAAATTGCCGATAAGCATGGTGGCAAAAGTGCCCCACTTCGGTTCGGTTGCCGGCCTGCTCTCTCATCGTAATACTCATGGGCAACAGACAGCGCGCAATAGCGGCGTCTGACCTTGATAAAGGCGAATACGCATGATGACGAGCAGATTTTTAGACGTTTTTTCCCGTGCTGAATTCCAGGCCGCAATCACCGCGGAATGCTGAGGAAAATGGAGGTTTAGTCCGGCAATAGGGGGATAGTTAAACGTTTATAGTGCCAAAAGGCAATACGCAGGACAGAAAGCAGAGTGATCGTCCAGATAATATTGCTCATCCAGTCGAACATAGGGGTTATCAATAAATATGCACTACATGATTTGTATTATTTTTGAGCACATCACTCACGAAATGTGAAACAAATGGTTACATAGTGCGTGAAAACACCAATAACCAGACACTAAACGCGTGTCATGTGCTCATTTTACTGGCGTTTACCAGACCGACGCTGCGATATTGACCACGCTACGCAGCTTATCCCACTGCTGCTGCTCACTCAGGCTGTTGCCCTCTTCGGTAGAGGCAAAGCCACACTGCGTGCTCAAGCATAGCTGTTTGATATCGACGAACTGCGTTGCTTCCTTGATACGTTGTTGCACCACCGCCGGATCTTCCAGCTCACCGGTCTTGGTGGTGATCAACCCTAGTACCACCTGCTGTTTGCCCGGCCTGATAAAACGCAGTGGCTCAAAACCGCCAGATCGTTCGTTATCATATTCCAGGAAGAAGGCATCAATATTGACCTGGCCAAACAGGATTTCCGCTACTGGCTCGTAACCGCCTTCCGAGATCCAGGTGGAACGGAAGTTACCACGACAAACGTGCAGACCAATGGTCAAATCATCCGGTTTTCCGGCAATGGCTTTATTCAGCACCTCTGCGTAGGTTCGGGCCAATTGCTCAGGATCTTCACCCCGCTCACGGATCTGGCGCTTCTGATCGTCGGAGCACAGATAGGCCCAGACAGTATCGTCAAGCTGCAGGTAGCGGCAGCCAGCGTCGTAAAAGGCTTTGATCGCATCGCGGTAGGTTTGTGCCAGATCGTCAAAGTAGCTATCCAGATTCGGGTAAACCAGAGGGTCGATCGCCTTACGGCTACCGCGGAAATGCAACACGCTCGGGCTCGGGATGGTCATCTTCGGTACAGCATCGCCGGCTACGCTTTTCAGAAAACGGAAATCCTCCAGCATCGGATGGTTGCTAAAACCCAGTTTGCCGGTCACCTTGATGCTGCGGGCTTTGGTTTGCACGCCGTTAAACTGAATGCCCTGCTCCACGTCGTAGCCTTCTACACCATCAAGCCCTTCAAGGAAGTCGAAGTGCCACCAGGCGCGACGGAACTCGCCATCTGTCACGACCTGTAAGCCGATCTCTTGCTGTTTGCCAACAATATGGCGGATTTGCTCGTTTTCTACTGCGCGCAACTGAGCCGCATCGATCTCACCATTCTGGAACTGCTGACGGGCCGTTTTCAACGCCGCAGGGCGCAACAGGCTACCGACAACGTCGGCGTGAAAGGCATGGCTGGCTTTGGACATGTTCTGCTCCGATGATGCACTGAGGGCTTACCGCCGTCAGTTCCAATCATTGACAAGTTGAATTATTACGCCGGGTTACAAATGGACATCCAGACGTCTACACTGCTTGGGTGCATCCTTTCATGTCACCGGTCAGCCGGCAATGGAGAAATTTTCATTGGTGTTGAATTAATTTCAAGTTGGCCGGACTACTCCAACCCCAATAGAGCGCGGGTTTTGCGCAGCGTATCTGGCGGCAACGGCAGATAGCCGTCGTGATTTACCAGATCCTGTCCCTGCGCAGACAGTACACGGTCGAGGAATGCCGCCGTCAGGGGCTCCAGCGGCTGGTTGGGAGCTTTGTTGATGTAGATATACAGATAGCGCGCCAACGGATAGCTACCGTTACGCACGTTGGTTTCGCTAGGTTCAATATAACGGTCACCCGTTTCTGCCAGGGGCAACAGCCGCACCCCGCTGGCACGAAAACCAATGCTGGCATAGCCAATGCCGTTTAACGATCCGGCCACCGCCTGCACCACCGAGGCCGACCCCGGCAGTTCATTCACCCGCGCCATAAAATCACCACCGCATAACGCACGCAGCTTGAAATACCCATAGGTACCCGAGGCGGAGTTGCGGCCAAAACGTTGCAAGGCACGCTGCTGCCAACCGCCCTGCAGCCCCAGCTCTCCCCAGCGGTTAATCGGCGTGTTTTCCCCGCAGCGGCGGGTAGCGGAAAAGATTTGATCCAGCTGTTGCAGATTCAACCCACGTAACGGATTGTCCTGATGCACCAGCACCACCAGCGCATCAACCGCGACCGGCACCGCCAGCGGAGCATAGCCATAGCGGTGCTCAAATGCCGACACCTCCGCCGCCTTCATTGGCCTGCTCATTGGCCCAAGCTGCGCCGCTCCTGCCGCCAATGCGGTGGGTGCCGTCGAGGAACCGGCAGCCTGCAGTTGCAGGTTCACGTTGGGATAGTGTCGGCTGAAATCCTGCCCCCATAGCGCCATCAGGTTGGCAAGGGTATCGGAGCCCACGCTGGACAGGTTGCCGGAAAGCATGCCATCCGGAGCAGCCACGGCCCCGCGGCCAACCAACAACAGTAGGCAAAGCAGCAAAGCTTGGGTAAATCGATTCATGGCGGGCGACCTGTTAATTTTTCACCGCATTCTCTGCTAAAGCCGCGGGAACAATCAACCGGTTAGGCAAGGTAAAGATAAAACGGGTGCCGATGCCTGGCTCGCTGAGGATCTCCAGCCGTGAATCATGATGGCTGAGCGCATGCTTCACGATCGCCAACCCGAGCCCACTGCCGCCGGTCTGGCGCGAACGTGCTTTATCCACGCGATAGAAACGCTCGGTCAGGCGTGGGATATGCTCGGCACCGATGCCCGGCCCGTTATCGCTGACCTGGAACTGAGCCCCGTGCGGCGTCTGCTGCCAGCTCACTTCGATGTTGGTACCCGCCGGAGTATGGTTGACAGCGTTGTACACCAGATTGGAAACCGCGCTGCGCAGCTGATCCTCATTACCGAACACCTGCAGATTTTCATTCACCCGGAAATTGATCTGGTGATTACCACTGCTGAGCGACTGCGCCTCACGCTGCAATACCCGCAGCATTAACGGAATATCAACCTTCTCGTTCATATCCACGTTTGGCGCGGCCTCTATCCTGGAAAGCGTGAGCAACTGCTTTACCAACCCATCCATGCGTTTGGTCTGCTCTTGCATGGTGCCCAAGGCTTTGCCACGCAGCGAACCATCCAGCTCTTCATCGCTCATCATCTCCAGATAGCCTTGCAGCACCGTTAGCGGCGTACGCAGCTCATGACTGACGTTGGCAAAGAAGTTGCGTCTGGCCCCCTCCAGTTGACGCATCTGGGTCACATCACGGGCCACCATCAGCAATTGGCCTTCGGAGTACGGCATGATACGGAATTCGACAAAGTGCTCGTTATTCAGCTGTAGCGTCAGCGGCCGGGTAAATTCTTGCTGTTGCAGATAATGGCTGAATTCCGGATAGCGCAGCAGGTTGAGAATGTGTTGGCCGTTATCTTCCGGCCAGCGAAAGCCCAGCAGATGCTGTGCCAGGCCGTTACACCAGAAGATATTACCCTCAACGGTGGTCATCACCACCGCATCCGGTAAGGATTCGGCCCCACTACGGAAGCGTTTGATCAACAACGCAAGCTCACGGCGCCGACGGCGATTACGCTGCTGCATCTGGTACAGACCATAGAACAGCGGCTCCCAGCTCCAGCGGCCCGGCGGCGGCGTCATGCTGCGGTCCACCCACAGCCAGTGGGAAAGTTTGAGTTGGTTATAGAAGTTCCAGGCCAGCGCAGCCAGCACCGAAACCAACAGCAGCCAGGGCAGATAACCGAAAATCAGCCCCAGCAATAAGGCGGGCAGGCAAAAAAGGGCCAGCTCCAGCGCCAGCCTCTTCCACGATAAACGTTCTAGCACGGTAACCTCTCCAGCGCTGTGCGATCAGTAGCGCGTTGAGAACCGATAACCGGTGCCGCGAACGGTTTGAACCATCTTGTCATGACCACTGGTCTCCAGCGCCTTACGCAGCCGGCGGATATGCACATCAACGGTGCGGTCTTCCACATAAACGTTAGTGCCCCAGACGTGATTAAGCAACTGTTCGCGGCTATAAACACGCTCCGGATGAGTCATAAAGAAGTGCAGCAGCTTGAACTCGGTCGGCCCCATCTCCAGCGCCTGCTCATTGGCCATCACCCGGTGTGAGGAAGGATCCAGGCTTAGCCCCTGCATTTCAATCACTTCTTCTACTGCCATTGGTGAAATACGGCGCATTACCGCCTTGATACGTGCCACCAGCTCCTTGGGGGAGAAAGGTTTGGTGATGTAATCATCCGCCCCAACTTCCAGGCCACGTACCCGATCTTCTTCTTCACCGCGCGCGGTCAGCATCATTACCGGGATATCCCGGGTCATCGCCTCACGCTTCATATGCTTGATAAACTGAATGCCGGAACCTCCCGGTAACATCCAGTCCAGTAACACCAAATCAGGGAACGGCTCAGACAGGCGCGTGACGGCACTGTCATAATCCTCGGCTTCCAACGGTTGGTAACCATTCTGTTCCAACACAAAGCACACCATCTCACGGATCGGCGCTTCGTCTTCCACCACCAGTATGCGTCTTGCCATCGTCAATCCTGCCAATGTGTTAGCGATCTCAGTTGATTGCGGTCGCCATTATGCGTCAGTTTTGTGACACTTTTATGAAAAAATAGCCCGTTCGAACGCAGTAAGCATAGCGATTATTTCTGACGGCAAACAAAAATCATTCGGCTCTCTACTTGATTGAGCCACGACAGGAGAGATCCCCCCCTTTATAATCGTCGCCATTATGTTGTCGCCCTGGGAGTTTTATGCGCCTGATCCATACCTCCGACTGGCATTTGGGCCAGTACTTTTTCACCAAAAGCCGCGCCGCCGAGCATCAGGCCTTTTTAGGTTGGCTGATCGAACAGGTGGAACAGCAGCGGGTGGACGCGCTGATCGTCGCAGGCGATTTGTTCGATACCGGCTCTCCGCCAAGCTACGCACGCGAGCTGTACAACCGCTTTGTGGTGGAGCTGCAACGCACCGGCTGCCAGCTGGTGGTGCTGGGCGGCAACCACGACTCCGTAGCCACGCTGAATGAATCGCGTGAGCTGCTTTCCTGCCTGAACACCACCGTGATTGCCAACGCGCAAAGCGAGCTTGAGCAGCAAATTGTGGTGCTCAACCAGCTTGATGGCCAACCTGGTGCGGTGCTCTGCGCCATTCCGTTCCTGCGCCCACGAGATCTGCTCACCAGCCGCGCCGGTGAGTCTGGCAACCAAAAGCAGCAGGCCCTGCAAGAAGCCATCGCCGAACATTACCAAACCCTGTATCAGGCAGCTTGTGCGCGCCGCGATGCGTTGGGTTTGCCACTGCCGATCGTCGCCACTGGCCATTTAACCACCGTGGGCGTCACCACCTCGGATTCGGTGCGGGATATCTATATCGGCACGCTGGACGCTTTCCCGGCTCAAGCGTTCCCTCCTGCCGATTACATTGCGTTGGGGCATATCCATCGTGCGCAGAACGTCGCCAAATCCGAGCATATCCGTTACAGCGGCTCGCCAATCCCACTGAGCTTTGACGAGTTAGGCAAAGCCAAAAGCGTGTTTATGGTCGATTTTGCCGACGGAGCATTGCAACAGATCACGCCACTGGAGATCCCCACCTTCCAGCCCATGCAGCTGATCAAAGGTGATTTGCAGCAAATCGAGGCCCAATTACAGCAGTTTGCCGATTATCAGGGCGAACTTCCGGTTTGGCTGGATATCGAAGTGGCCACCCAGGATTACCTCAGCGATATTCAGCGCCGCATCCAACAGTTGGCGGAAGATTTACCGGTTGAAGTGGTGCTGCTGCGACGCAGTAAAGAGCAACGTAGCCAGACCATTGCTCAGCAGGATAAAGAAACCTTGAATGAATTAAGCGTGGGCGAAGTCTTCGAGCGCCGGTTGGCGTTGGAAGCCGAGATGGCCGAACCGCGCCAACAACAGATGCGGCAGATGTTCCAGCAGGTGGTAGAAACCTTGCATCACCATGAGGAGCCATCAGCATGAAGATCCTGAGCCTAAGGCTGAAAAACCTGAACTCGCTACAGGGCGAGTGGAAAATCGACTTCACGGCGGAACCCTTCGCCAGCAACGGCCTGTTTGCCATTACCGGCCCCACCGGAGCGGGTAAAACCACCCTGCTGGACGCCATCTGCCTGGCCCTCTATCACCAGACACCACGCCTGGAAGTCAGTGCCAGCCAGAATGAATTGATGACCCGCCACACCGCCGAATCGCTGGCCGAAGTGGAGTTTGAGGTCAAAGGCATCGGCTATCGCGCCTTCTGGAGCCAACGCCGGGCGAAAAACGATCCGGACGGCAACCTGCAGGCTCCCAAGGTGGAGCTGGCACTGCGGGCAGACGGCAAAATCCTGGCGGATAAAATTTCCGATAAAAAAGAGCTGATTGCCGCGATCACCGGGCTGGATTTTGGCCGCTTCACCAAATCGATGATGCTGTCACAGGGCCAGTTCGCCGCCTTCCTGAACGCCAAGGCCAACGAACGTGCCGAACTGTTGGAAGAACTGACCGGCACCGAGATTTATGGACGGCTATCGGCACAGGTATTCGAACAGCACAAACAGGCGAAAAGCGCTCTGGACGCTTTGCACCACCGTGCCAGTGGGATTGAACTGCTTAATGATGAGCAGCGCCAGGCGTTGGAAAACCAGCTCAACGAGCTCGGCGCTGAAGAGCAACTTCTCAGCCAACAATCACAGCGGCAACAACATCAGTTGAGCTGGCTGCAACGCTGGCACGCCATCCAGCAACAGACTCAGGATTATCAGCAACAGCTGTCTGGCGTGCAGCAGGAGTATCAACTGGCCGAACCGCAGTTGCAGCAATTAGCTCGCAGTGAGCCCGCCGAGAAACTGCGCCCGTTGCTCAATGAGCGTAATCGTTGTCAGCAGGATCGTTTGGCGTTACAGCAACAGATCGAACAGTTGGCTCAGCAGCAAGAGCGTCAATTGGCCGAACTGACCCCGTTACAACAGCAGTTGGAGCAGGCGCAAAAGGCCAGACAGGCCCAGGCGGAACATCAGCAACAGCAGCAGACGCTGATGGATGACAAGGTGTTGCCGCTCGATCATCAGATTGCTCAGTTACAAAACCAACTGGCAGAAGCGCATAAACAGCATGCAGAGAGCCAGCGGCAGAGCGATGAGCTGCGGCGCACGCTGGAACAACTCACCGAAAGACGCGGCCAACTGGCTACCCTGGCGGGTCAATATCAGACCAGACAGCTTGAACTCACGGCAGCGCTGGATAGCCAACTCCAGCAGCAAGCCACGTTAGAGGCGCAATCCCCACTGGAGAAACTGCGTCACCGCCAGGCCGAACTGAGTGGCTTGCGCCCGGCTCGCCAGCAGTTGTCGAAACTGACCTTACTATTCCAGCAGAACCAGCAGAGCCTTGAGCAACAGCGGCTCGAATTCACTTCGCGCCAAAAACAGCTGACCGAAGTAGAAACCCAGCTCGATGCGGTACGCCAGCAGTATAAACAGCAAAAAGCGCACCTGACAGACGTTGAGAAGACACTCGAACTGGAAAAACGCATCGTCAGTCTGGAAGCCGAACGGGCGCGTCTGCAAACCGATGCCCCCTGCCCGCTGTGCGGCTCCACGCACCATCCGGCGATCGAGCAATATCAGGCTGTCAAACCGTCAGAAACGGAGCAGCGCGTCGCTCAATTGCGCGCCCAAACCGAAGAGCTGCACACTAAAGGAACAGAGCTGCGTGCACGCAGTGAAAGCCTGAAAGAGCAACAGCAACGCCTGCAAACGCAGTTGAACCAGGAACTCGAGCAGCAGGAAAGCTATCTGCAAAACTGGCAAACCCTCAGCGCGCCCTTGGCCTTCGACTTTACGCTGCAAGACAGCGCCCGGTTACCCGCCTGGCTGGAGGCTTGCGATAGTGAGGAACAGGCCGGTCAGCAACTGCTGTTGCAACACGAACGGCTCGCCAAGGCCGTGCAGCTTGCGAAGGATGCCCTGAATGCCCTGCAAAACGAACAGCAGAGTTCGCAACAGGAAGCGGCACGGTTGAATGAGCGCTTTGAGCTGCTGCAGAAAAACCAGCAGGAAACTCAACGCCAATTGGCGCAGTGGCAACAGCAGTGCCTGACGAATGAAACTCAGCTGCTGGCACAGCGTAACGAACGCATCGCGCTGTTTGGTGAGCGAACGGTGGCTGAAGCCCGTGAGCAGTTACGCACGGCACAAATCGCCGCAGAGCACGCCTTGCAGCAGGCCACGGAGCAATTGCACAAAGCGCAGGAGCAGCGCGATCGCCTGGCTGGCCAGTGGGTCGGTTTGCAGCAACAGCAACAACAGCAAGCCGAACGGGGGCAACAGGCCGAGCAGCAATGGCTGCAGGCCTTGGCCAGCAGCACCTTCGATGATGAGGCCGCATTCAACGCCGCGCTGCTGGATGACGACGTACGCCAGCGCTTACAGCAGCACAAAGAGCAGTTGCAGGAGCGTCAGGTGCGGGCCACAACGCTGTTGGCGCAGGCCGTACAAGCTCTGGAACAGCACCGTCTGGAACGCCCTGCGGATCTGGATGAAAACCAGGTCAATATTGAGCAACTCACCACCGCGCTCAGCGAACTGGCAGAGCGGCTGAAAACATTACAGCTGCGCCAGGGCGAGGTACGTAACCAACTGAGCAGCGATGCCGAGCGCCGCCTGAATCAACAGTCCCTGTTCGAACAGATCGCCCAAAGCCAGCAGCAGTACGACGACTGGAGCCTGCTCAACCAGCTTATCGGTTCCAAAGAGGGCGACAAGTTCCGCAAGTTCGCTCAGGGCCTGACCCTGGATCATCTGGTGTACCTGGCCAACAACCAGCTTGGCCGCCTGCACGGGCGCTATCTGTTGCAGCGCAAAACCAGTGATGCGCTGGAGCTACAGGTAGTAGATACCTGGCAGGCAGATGCTCTGCGCGATACCCGAACCCTTTCCGGTGGTGAAAGCTTCCTGGTGAGTCTGGCGCTAGCGCTGGCCTTGTCCGATCTGGTCAGCCACAAGACCAGCATCGATTCGCTGTTCCTGGATGAGGGCTTCGGCACGCTGGATGCCGAGACGCTGGATACCGCGCTAGACGCCTTGGACAGCCTTAACGCGACTGGCAAAACCATCGGCGTGATCAGCCACGTTGAGGCAATGAAGGAGCGCATCCCGGTGCAGATTAAGGTGAAAAAGGTCAATGGCCTGGGGGTCAGCCGACTGGACGCGCAGTTTCGCATCGAATGACTGCTACTGAGGTTTACGTCAAGAGGTAACTACGGCCAGAAGTGTGATCGTGGCGACAGTACAGGCTGAAAAGCATTGAGCCCGCGCCGACAACGGTTATCATGATAATGATTACAGGATTGTCACTGTGCATACAGGCAAAACCTGACCTCCGGGATCGCTCCTGGGCGTCGGGTTTTTTCGTTTTCAGCGGGCCGGGAATAGCCATGAAAATCGCTAAAATACTCAATAATAACGTAGTGATTACGCTGAATGACCATCAGGAAGAAACGGTGGTTATGGGGCGTGGCATTGGCTTTCAAAAGAAAGCCGGGGAAAGTGTGGATGAAAGCCTGATCGAAAAGGTGTTCACCCTCAACAGTGGCGAAATGAGCGAACGCTACAAAGAACTGCTGGCGGAGATCCCGCTGGCGTGTGTCACCACTGCCGACAAAATCATCACCCTCGCCCGCGAGCGGCTGCCGGGGAAACTGCATAACATTGTCTACATCACGTTGACCGACCATATCCATTTTGCGCTGCAACGCCACGCGCAAGGGTTGGATATCAAGAACGCGCTGCTGTGGGAGATCAAAAAACTCTATCCAAACGAGTTCGCCATCGGGCTTGAGGCGCTGACCATCATCGCCCAGCGTCTGGAAACCACGCTGCCGGAAGACGAGGCCGGATTTATTGCCTTGCACCTGGTCAACGCGCAGCTCAATGACGAAATGCACAACACCCTGCATATCACCCGCGTGATGCAGGAGATCCTCAATATCGTCAAATACCATTTCCGTTTTGACTACAACGAGGAGTCGCTCAGCTACCATCGCTTTGTCACCCACCTGAAATTCTTTGCCCAGCGCCTGTTAGGTAAGAATTACGTCAACAGCGAGGACGATTCGCTGTATCAGGTGGTGAAGGAGAAATACCGCGAGTCATTCGCCTGTGCCGGCAAGATCAACCAGCACATCGAGAAGAGCTACCAGCACCAGTTGACCAGCGAAGAAATGCTGTTTCTGACCATCCATATCGAGCGGGTACGCAGCGAAAGCGAAAAGAATTACACGCCGAAGGAGTGAAGCTGGGGATCACAACGGGCACTGCATGCAGTGCCCCTACGAAGGTATGTTACACCTGAGGCCAGAGCCAGGCGGCACCGCGCACACCGCTCGAATCACCGTGAATTGCCTTACGGATTGGCGTTTCGCACTCGCCACCAAATACCCAAGGTTTTACCAGTGACGGCACCGTTTGATACAGCCGTTCCACGTTGCTCATCCCGCCTCCCAGGACAATCATATCGGGATCAAAGAGATTGATAACGTGCGCCAGAGACTTTGCCAGCCGCATTTCGTAACGCTGAATAGCCAACTCTGCCACCGCATCCTGTTGTGCAGCCAGCGCCATAATTTCGTGACCTTTTCGCGCCTGACCACTCAGCCGCGCATAGTCGGTGGCGAAACCGGTCCCGGAGATAAAGGTTTCAATACAGCCTGGCTTACCACAGTAACAGGGCACCTCGGAGCGAAAACGCAGTTCATCCTCATCCAGCCACGGCAACGGGTTGTGTCCCCACTCGCCGGAAATGCCGTTGCCCCCGGCATGCACCTGGCCGTTTATCGCAACTCCAGCCCCACAGCCGGTGCCAATGATCACCGCAAACACGGTTTTTTTTCCGGCAGCGGCCCCATCCGTGGCTTCCGATACCGCCAGACAGTTGGCATCGTTGGCTAGCCGCACTTCGCGCTGCAGCATGGCAGAAAGATCTTTATCCATCGGCTGGCCATTCAGCCAGGTAGAGTTGGCGTTTTTTACCAGGCCGGTAAAGGGCGACAACGTGCCTGGGATCCCCACGCCCACCGAGCCTTGCTGGCCTGTTTTTTCCTCCGCCAGTGTCACCAGCCCGCAGATAGCCTCCAACGTCAGCTGATAATCATGACGAGGGGTGGCAATGCGATGACGGAACAGTTCTGCCCCATCGTTAGCCAACGCAATCACTTCAATTTTGGTGCCACCCAGATCGATACCAATACGCACAATTTCTCTCCCCAATTCAGCACGACAACAAACTTGCCGCCCAGTGTAGCGCATAGCCCGGCTCACGCCACGCTCACCGAATGTGACACCAATGGCAATTCCCCTATCTGGCTGTATGAAACGCGGCAGCGGACGCAAATCAACGGGAATGAGGCGATTTTTCAGCGTCAATTCGTTATTATGCCGCCCTGCTTTTGATGAATCTGCGTGCCAAATGCACGCCCAGCCTGGGATAACATTATGCTGTGGTTTAAGAATTTGATGGTTTACCGTTTGAGCCGCGACGTTGCGCTAACTGCGGATGAAATGGAAAAACAGCTCAGCGCCTTTGCCTTCACCCCGTGTGGCAGCCAGGACATGGCGAAAACCGGCTGGGTTTCCCCGATGGGCTCTCACAGCGACGCACTGACGCACGCGGTTAACGGCCAGATCATGATTTGCGCCCGTAAAGAAGAGAAGATCCTGCCCTCTCCGGTACTGAAACAAGAGCTGCAGGCCAAGATCGAAAAGCTGGAAGGCGAACAGCATCGCAAGCTGAAAAAAACCGAGAAAGACTCCCTGAAAGATGAAGTGCTGCATAGCCTGCTGCCACGCGCCTTCAGCCGCTTCAACCAGACCTATATGTGGATCGATACCGTTAACGATCTGATTATGGTCGATGCCGCCAGCGCCAAGCGCGCCGAAGATATGCTGGCGCTGCTGCGTAAGAGCCTGGGTTCTCTGCCGGTAGTACCTTTGACCATGGAAAGCCCGATCGAGCTGACGCTGACCGAATGGGTCCGCTCCGGCGAACTGCCAGCCGGCTTTATCATTCAGGATGAGGCCGAACTGAAAGCTATTCTGGAAGAAGGCGGGGTGATCCGCTGTAAGAAACAGAACCTGATCAGCGACGAGATTGCCGTGCATATCGAAGCGGGCAAGCTAGTGACCAAGTTGGCGGTAGATTGGCAGGAACGCATTCAACTGGTGCTGGCCGACGACGGCTCACTCAAGCGCCTGAAGTTTGCCGATACCCTGCGCGATCAGAACGATGATATCGATCGTGAAGATTTTGCCCAGCGTTTCGACGCCGACTTCATTCTGATGACCAGCGAACTGGCGGCCTTGATCAGCAATACCATCGAAGCCTTGGGTGGCGAAGCACAGCGCTAAAACAGAAGGGGCGCAACGTTGCGCCCTCTGGGGAATGCCGGGGAAAATCTTCATCCCCGGCCAAACAACACTGATTACTTACTCAGATAACGACACAGGTAGGCCGTCGCATCGGCAACCTGAACGTTGAATTCACTCTGCGCAGGCACGAAGAACTTCTCGCCTGGCGTAAACACCTGCCAATCCGGTGCGCCCGGTAACAGCACTTTCAATGCCCCGGTGATCACCGTCATCTCTTCCGGCTGTGCGGTACCGAAGGTGTATTCACCCTCTTCCATCACCCCGACGCTGGTACGACCGATGCTGCTACTATCGTAACCGATAGACTTCACTTTCCCGGCAAAATACTCGTTCACTTTCAGCATAGACTGGCACCTGCGTAATCATCTTTGAGGGATCTCCATATTGGGGGATGAAACCGGGTCTGTCACTGGTTTTTGATGCGAAATGCGATCGTTACGCATGGCAAAACATGAGCGGGATCAAACAATGGGTTCGGCGGCCAACGTTCGGCGTTCTCTTGCTCATTCCATCTGGCGGAGATCACGGTTATTTCCGCTGTTGAAAATGGCTCAGGCTGCCATAAAGCGCCAGCAGACGGTCATATTCAGCAGGATCGTAGAAACTGCAGGTACCACGCCCAAACTCTTTTGCCACTTCCACGGCAAACTTCACCGCCAGCGCGATATCCACCTCATGGCTGGCACCGGTGCCACAGCCCGGCACTACCGACTCAGTACAGATTGCCACACCTACTACTGGCGATGCCGTAGCAGTTGAGGGTTGCAGGATACTGTTGAGGTGATGAACGTCATTACCATAGGGCGTAATGTCCTGCATGGTGATCGGGAAGGTCACTGCCGGGCGGCCACTGGTCATTTCCATGATACGCAAAAGGTCTTCCGACACCCGCAGGATGTAGCCCTGTTTCACCGTCGGTGATAGTGCATAGCCCTTGTGGTTGATAATACGATTGCCCTTGGTGGTATCGATCGACAAAATGGCATCGGCTTGCGGCACCACTTCGTTATCATTCATCGTGACGTCATCGATGGGCGAATCCATAAAATCGACCGGATCGTGTGGGCGAGTGGGTGCGTTCGGGCAAATATGCGTAGTGATAACCACGTCACCAGGCAGAACGTCACCTTTGCGCTGCATTTCTGCCAGCTTTAGCGCACTGGCGATCGCCGCAATCGCCCCATCACCGTCTGACACCAATCCTATACGCGTGGGGCGAGCTCCAATGCCGCCCAACCGGCCAATAATTCCCAAGGTTGGCGCATCACCACCGGATTGCTTGCCTGCACTGCCAGGGATCTCGATGCGGACAAAATCCGTGGTGCCCTTCTCACCGCTGACACGATGAGTGCTGGCCTTGACCGACGGGTAGTGGGCAAACAGATCGACCACGTCCTGCCCTTTGACATAGGCATTATCAATCAGCTCAAAGACCTGCAGCGTTTGTTGCAAACTCATGTTAATCCCTCGCAAATGTTGCCTGATAGGTTTATGCCTCCCGCAATTGCAGGCACGGCGTTATTTTCCCTTGCTGGAAAAGATCGAATTGAAGAAGTTGTATAGCGCATCACCGGCAATAAACCCGGCAGCCATGATCTCCATCGGCGCGCGGCCTTTATCCCCCCAGCGTTTGATGATCAGAATGCGCAACGCGATACCGGCAAGCACCGCCCATCCTGCCAAGGCATTATTAATCAGCAAACCTGTCGCAAGCAGCACGCCGAGCTGGCGTTTAGGCCCGCCAATAAACTGCACTATCGCGCCTGGTATGGCCCAAATCAGCAGGCTGGACGCAATACCGGGCTGGGCTCCTGCCTCAATGGTTTTGGCGTATACCCGGGCCACCGGTGGGATCAACTCCTGCAGGAAATAGCTGGTGTAAGAGAGATAAACCACGGGAATGGCGATCACAAAAGCAATCATGGCGGCAATCAGCTGAATACGCCGCCCCAGCAGTTCCTGCTGTAAATCCTTACCGTAACCCCGCAGGATAAAACCGGCTTTCAGGTCAAACCCCATATCGGCAAACGCCGGCCCGGTCGCTGCGGTAAAACCGGTCAGAATGCACAGCGCCAGAGGAGGGAAACCAAGCATGATCCCCACGATCAGCGTGATCAACGCCACCGCAAACGCCGGAAACCAGCCGGAATGCATCGCCGCAATGCCGACGATCAGTTCATGTACAAAGGCAGCAAACGCGGCATAGATAACAAACAGCACCAGCATGGTCAGCGACATTTCGCTGTATAGCCCGCCCCCCAAAGCCAGCATCCCGGCAATCACGACATATCCGACAGCCCCCAGCCCCAAGGCCTTGCGTACTTCGCTGTCAGGTTGGGTATAGGTAGAGGTCGAACTTTGATTTTTGTTGCGGATCACCTGCACCACCTGGATCAATGCCACCAGCCCGGCACCGACCATCACGCCATGCGGAATATAGTGCGCATTGATGTCGACACCGGTCAGCGGCTGGCCATAGGCACGCAACAGCAGGCCAACACCGAACATGCTCAACGCCCAGATATTGCCAATAAATGCGGTACCGAAGGCCGCCATAGGGATCTTCAACATGGAGCCTGCAATCCCCACAACAACGCCGACAACCAGTAACCAGGCCTGTTTACCACCACGGTCACCGGCCTTGATAGCCTCCGCCGCCGCGACTCCCGGGGGCCAGGCATTGGCCGCTGGGAACACTTTAGTGTCAAACATCCGGTACAGCAGGTAAGCATCTAGCAGCATCGCCGCCGCTACGCCGCAAAACATCGGCAGGATCAATTGCGGTTGTCCCATGACATAAGGCACGGCAATCGGCATCAGCAGGCTATTGGCCGCCCCGAAGGTGGCTGAGGAAATTACCGTTTGGGCCAGATTCTGAGTGTGTATCGAACGATAGCGTTGGAACATGCGCAGCGGGATCCGGGCCAGCAGCATGGCGATCAGCGCACCAATAATCGAAGTATTAGGCGTCACGCCCAAGGTGGTGATCAACTGTACGCCAATTATCGCCCCGACGACGGATAACAGCACCATCACCAGTAACGTACCGATATCTTTCAATGGATTACTCGTTATATCTGGTTTCATAAATCCACCCTGTGAATATCCCTGCTAAATGGCAAAAATAATATTTCGGACACAGATTGCCGATAGAGTTCCATTATTCGAAACTCTACGCGGTGAAATAAATTATTTAGTGCCTGCCTTGGCCGCATTAATGGTAGAACGACTCTCTCTACCATTAACTCATCAGCGAGATGCCCTGGTGTTGGCGCGCTAATCAAGCCGGTTTACGGTGATCTATTTGATCTGTTGCCAATAGTCATCACCGAGTTTTTCTGCCAGTTGCCGGGAAACCGTCATTAATGCCTCAAGCACCTGGGGAGAATAAGGCTGCTCCTCGGTCTGGGAGGGGAAAGAGAGACATAACCCCACCGTCTCACTACGGTGTTTATTCCTCACCGAGGTTGCTAACGAACTGATACCCGGCAGCGTTTCGTTACGGGCCAATGACCAGCCCTGCTGCCGGATGGTTGCCAGCTTTTGCAGCAACGCCTCCAGCGTTTTGGGAGAGTTTGCCGAGGAGACTTCGTAGCCGGTTGCGAAACGCTCACGCACCTGCTCATCACTTTCCCGCGCCAGTATCGCGCGCCCCACAGAGGTTTCTGCCGCTGGCGAACTGGCCCCCACCGGTGTCACCACCTGTAGGAAATGGCGGCCAGGCAGCGTACGCATCACCCAATTCTCCCGCCCCTCCAACACCGATATATAGCCGGTACAGAAGGTTAACTGATTAAGCTGCATCATCGCCGCCGTGGCACTTTCCACCAGCGGAGTGGAAAGATAATGGCTGGCCACCCCAAGCAGCAGATAGCCAATATGATACTGACGGCTTTGCGGATCCCGCTCTAACAGCCCCTGGCTTTCCATCGTTTGTAGCAGGCGTGATACGGTGCTTTTTGGCAGCCTCAACCTTTCGACGACATCAGTAAAAGAAATTCCTCCTTGGCCATGCGTTATCTGCCGTTGAGAAAACAGTTTTAATACCGCGGCAGCATTTTCCAAGGTCGTCATAATTTGCCTTGTTCCACTATATGGAACTCAGTTCCCAGTCGATATTTAGAAACCTAAAACCCACACCTCTTATCGTCAAGAAGTTTATTTTTATTACACGGTGAAATCACAGCGAATGATGCTTTAATATTGAAAATACTGCACAGATCGCCAAGTTATTTTTCGAGTGAGTTGGTTTATATCCGTCTTACAGCGTTAATATCAGCATAAGATACCAATATTCACCCAGTCATCAGTGCGGGGGATGCCGCTATTAAAAGATTGCGCAAGATATAAATCGCGAGAAGTCTCGAACAGAATGATGAGGATGGACCCAAAGGCGGGGAAAAACCGGTCATGGATAGCACCACGCTGTAGAAAAAATGAAGCCGGTTTATACCGGCCACTTGTTGTTACACCGCTGGCTATTCGCCCAGGCTTTCATCTTCGTAACGCCGCTTGGCGTCTAACGCTTCCCGTTCGGTTTCGTGCTCGCTGATCAGCGTATCAGGTTTGGGGTGATCGGCCCGTAGCTCATACCAACGAACCTGCTTGCCCACTTCGCCCTTGTCTACGGCCTTGATACGCGCCGTTCTCGGGTAGGGAGGTTTACTCGGCATAGTGCTCTCCAATGTGATGACCTGCGGTTAAGTATAGACAACCACACGGAAATGCCAGTTATCGGCGCGACCCCAAATCCCGATCCTGGTGTTCACCGGCCAGCAACTGCGTCAATTCAACACAGGACTGGATCTGGCCATCACGCACGGTGAAATGAGCCAACACCCTGATCTGGCTCTGGCTGCCATCACGTTTTTCAATATTCACCCAATGATGGGTGAAGACATTTTCCCCATCAGCGGCGATGGCGAGGATCTGAAGCTGCATGCTGCAAGTGATCTGTTTAAGCAAGGCCATATGCTGGATAAACTGCGGGTAATCTAGCGTATGACCATCCACCGTCTGGTGATAGTGGCGGCTGAACAGATTGGCAATCAGCTCGGGCTGGTGTTCAGGGTTAGCTACAATTTGCTGTAAAGCCGTAAGGACAAGGGTTTGGTGGATCATGCTGTTTTCTCCGGTGTGATAACGCCCGAAGAGCATAAAGGCAATCAGCAATGGCATAATAACCGTATCAAGCTATTCAATAACGCTAATCGGCCAATCTGATGAAACTGCACAGCGAACGTTTGTTGCACGCTAAAAAACACCTGACACCCTGGCATCAGCATCAACAGGGGCAGGTCTATCTGTTAAGCCACGGCATGATGATGTTGGAAACCGCGGGGCGGCAGTGGGCAATGACCGCCGGTAACCTTGGCTGGCTGCCGCCCCACTGTCCTCATCAGGCACTGGCCTGCGGCAAAGTGATCGGCTGGATCCTCTATTTACCCGAGAGCTGCTGCAATACACTGGCGGCAACGCCACGCTTGACCGCTGCCAACGCCTTAAGCTCGGCGCTGGTTGAACGCATTGCACAGTTTTCCGCGCCGCTTGAGATGGCGCAACAGCGTTTGGTGCAGGTTCTGCTTGATGAGATGCGAAGCGAGGAGGCCGAGCCGCTGCAATTACCGCTGCCGCAAGATGCCCGGTTGCTGAAGATTGCCTATGGCTTATTGAACGATCCCGCCAATGTTCGCCAACAAAGTGAATGGGCTGCATGGGCGGGCTTAAGCCCCCGCACCCTTAGCCGACGCTTTATGCAGGAAACCGGCATGAGTTTTTCCCGCTGGCGTCAGCAAGCCAGGGTGATCCGTTCGTTGGAGGCGCTATCGGCCGGTATGCCCGTTGCTAACGTCGCCAACGAATGTGGCTATGATAACGTCAGCGCCTATATTGCCGCCTTCCGTCAGCGATTTGGCATAACGCCAGGGCTTTATTTTACTTAGCGGCATACAGTTAAGCGGGCGCAGCATGCGGCGCCCCCTACAGCACATAGCGAGTTGGTTGGGGTTGGTCAGTGGGATCGTGGCACAAGGTGTGGCCTGGGTAAGTTACTTCACCGCCTCGCCTTGCAAGACCGCCAAGATTTGCTCGACTACCTGCTGGGGATTAGCGGTGCCATCCATAACATGGTGCGCGGCCTCCTGATAGAGAGCCTCACGTACCGCCAGCACTTCCAGCATTTCTTCGGCGATGGGACGGCCAGTGAGCGTTGGGCGCTGCCCCTCTTCCGGAAACTCTGCCAGCCGTTGCGCCAATACGCTGGCTGGGGCACGCAGGTAGATCACCGTGCCATGCTGGCGCATAAAACGCCGGTTCTCTTCGGCCAGGATCGCCCCGCCGCCAGTGGCAACTATGGTTGACGGTTGGGTCACCGCTTGCAGGGTCTGGGTCTCGCGCTGACGAAAACCCTGCCAACCCACCTGTGCGACCATTTCCGCTACGTTCATTTGCGTGGTTTGCTGCATAAACAGATCGGTATCGATAAACCGATAGCCCAGCGCCTGCGCCAATGCACTGCCGACCGTGGTTTTACCTGCTCCACGAGCTCCTACCATAAAAATGGCTTGTGTCATTACGGGTTGTCCCTTTTGCGGTGACTGAATGCATTAGATTGCCTGCGAACCTGCCCGCAGGTCGATCGAGCGTTGGCGTTGTAACTGCATCATACCGCCCTGAATCTGTATTTCAATCTTTACGATAGTGTAAATTCCATAGCACAGCGGCTATTGGCAGCAAACCCATGCTTTACCTCCTGCGCCAGAAGATGCTGTAGATACGCATCCAACCGTGCAACAGGAATGGTGCGAAAGCCAAGGCGCTGGTAATAAGGTGCATTCCATGCCACTTGCACGAAAGTCGTTAGCGTTAACCGTTGGATGCCTTGGTGCAAGGCCAGCCCGGCAATCTCTTCGACTAGGCGCTTGCCCACGCCTTGCCGCTGCCAATCGGCCGCGACCGAAAGCTCGGCGATATGCCAGCTGTGCGCAAAAGGCTGAACCGCGATAAAACCGGCGATCTGCTCAGTTGGACTAGCCATCACCCACTCCCGCTGCTGAGCAATAAAATCGACGTGCTGCTGCGGGCTCATCACCTCACCTTCGGCAATAAACTGTAACTCTGGCTGCTGGCGAAACAGCTGGGCGGCGGAACGTTCAACCGCGACCAACTGCGGGATATCCTGCGGTTGTGCCAAGCGTAGCTTCAGGTTCATGTCTGGCTCCTGGTTAACGGCCGGCTATTTAAACAGATTTTGCCGCAGGCAGAAATCACCAATAGCGCCATATGATAATGACTCTCATTTAAATATTCAATCAACAGCGAAGATACGGCATCCTCTTCCCTGAACAACCTCAGCAGATAAAAAGCCAAAAGCAGTCGCCACACGGCGGCCTTGCAGGCTAAATTGGTATCTCAACACCGGGGGATAAATATGGCTCAACAGATTGTTACGCTGACAGACTACCCACACTTTGCCGATGTCTGTGCCGCTTGGGCATTCGGCCAATGGGGTTCACAACGAGGTGGCACGTTAGAACGTACCCGCCAACGCTTTGCTTTGTGCAGCAAACCCAGCGAGGACTTCCTGACGCTGCTGCTGATTGATGGCGAACGCCCACTGGGGATGGCCAGCCTGTGGCCAAGTGACGACCATCATCGCATGGATCTCTCCCCCTGGTTGGCCGGTGTCTTCGTGCACCCAGATCATCGGCGGCAGGGTATTGCCCAGCGCCTGGAGCAGGCGATCGTCAGCGCGGCGCAACAACGCGGCCATCCCGTTCTGCATCTGATCACCGATCACAGCGAGGCGTTGTACGCCGGTTGGGGCTGGCAGACTATTGAGCGCCGCCAGCAATATGGCGACGAAGTGGTGGTAATGGAAAAACGATTGTGACCGGTAATCAAGTGTCACCAGGCATCATAAAATATAAAATAAAAACCAAAAAGGCTGCGATAATAATCAACCAACACAGTATTGGACAGATTATTATCCGCAGCCGTCTAAACCCGTCGCCTTTCAAGCTGCAGCGTTGTTACCTGCACTTACACACCCCAGTCACTTACTAAACGTAAGCTCCTGGGGATGAGTAAGTTTGTCGCCTAGCTGCAGCTTGAAATTCATAGGGTAATTTATATTGGCCCAGCTAACTGGCCACTTCACTATTTATCGTGACTTATTTAACGATAAACTTCTGCAGTACCGCGCCAAGCGCTGGAATCCCCTGGATTATCCAGGCCAATGATTCGATAGTGCGTTGCGCCGTCTTCAGTCGCTTTTTGTTTCAACGCATGGATAGCGTCATCCGGTGAGCCGCTGATACCGGAAACTGACACCACGCCGATGCTCTGCATGCTGCTGGCTTGAGCGCTATCAACCTGTTTGGCGCCCATGGTTGCGGCCATGGTGGAGAATGAAGCGGTGGCGATCAGTGCTGCTGCGATGCATGGTAATAGTTTCATGATTGACTCCGTTATTTTCATTTGAACTCGTTCTCAGTGAGGTTAATTATGAGTTAACCATTGAAAACAGACGTCATCCAATGTAAAGAAGCTCAATCATTGTGAGCAAAATAAGGAGAAAGTGAGAGTGGGTATTTCCTGATAGCGCATAACTTTATTTATAGCGCAAATTTTACGCTCTATTTGAAAAAATTAATAATTATATTTAGTCAACTGAGGTAACCCGGTTTATTTTAAAGCAATTTTCCTTCTCTCTGCCCACGCTTAACGGATAATTGGGCCAAACCTGGCCCAATTATCCGGCAGACATTCCTCTATCGACTTGCTACGCCCGTTCAGCGCAATGGCTCTGGCAGGGTTAACACCCACAGTTCACTCAAGGACTCTGGCTGTGCCAATGGACGCAATTCAATCGTCGTGTTTACCGGTTTACCTGCCAAACTCAGTTTCCCTTGCTGATCCAGCTGATAGTCGCCAATCTTCTTCCCTTCAGGCTCGGCGTTGACCAGCTTGGCCTGCAAACCAAAATCATTGTCGTTAATCACCGCCAGTGTGCGGTTATCGATCAGCGCCAATCCTTCCACCTTCTCCTGCTGCCAACCCAGTTTACGCAGATCGGCCACTTCACGTTTCTGGGCCAGCTTCACTCCGCGCTTGGCTAATTCGCTGGAATCAGCAAATTCCAACGCCTTACCCTGGCCGTCGAACGACGTCAGATCGCTGGCCTGGCTGAGATCAACCAAATAGATCTTGTTCATCATCTGTTTGTCTTTGTCACTGCCCTGTTCGATCAGCAGGATGTGTTGATTATCGACCGCCACGATATCGCCAATCTTGGCATCTTTGGCTTTCTGGTAACGGGTGATATCGATCGGATAACCATACATGGCCGTTTTGCCACTGGCAGGGTCAAAGCTGACCAAACGGGTAAACTGCGCCTGGTTTTTACTCTTGCCATCGATATCCAGCGTGCTCTGCACCGCGGCCAGGATCCGCCCATCCGGCAACCGGGTTACGCCTTCAAAACCCCGGTTCGGTTGACGCCATTTAATGATGTTAGGCAGACCGCTGGCAACCGCCTGCTCACCCGCTAACGGCGTTGGGCCATATTTCGCCAGGATCTTACCCTGGCCATCGATATGGATCAGGAAGGGGCCATATTCATCACACAGCCAATAGCCTCCCTTGCCGTCTGGCGTGATCCCTTCGGTATCCAACCCGCGTTTGTCACTCGGCAGCGGCTTGAGCGTATCCGTCAATGCCACTTCATTGGTTGAGCCAATCAGGTTGCCAGGCAACGGCAAGCCGCTAATAGGGCCTTTATCATCGTGCAGAGGACGGGCTTGGGTGGCAACGGCCTTACCGCCACCAATACGGATTTCCATCAATAAGGGAACAAAAGCCGGATTGGCAAAAATCTTGGCCTCCTGTTTGCCGACTGCTGGTGCATCGGCGTTCGGGCCACGATCGGTCACGGTAGTCAGCAGTAGATCCCCCCCTTCCTGGCCATTAAATACCAGCCCGGAACCAATCCCTACCGGTAGCCCATTGGGAAACTGGCTGGCAAAAGCGCCGGAATAGCCCACGCGATCGCCATCAGGAAAGCTGACGTTGTAACGAGCAACGCCAATATCGGCAGCATGGGACAACAGCGGTAATACAGAGGCCAACAACACGCCAAGCGGTTTGATTCTCATAGCATTAACTCTTTGTAAGGGAAAGTAACAGCCTGAGAGCCTAACCATCGACAGTGACACTTTCATGACAGCAGGATCTAAATGAGCGGATAACAAATAGAAATAAACAATCAGCCCATCATTATTGAGTGATAAAAACAAATTGAAAAATAAGAATTAACCAACGAGATAAATAAAACAGATGATTAATCCTATAAGAAATAAGAAAATTACCTACCGCCAAGATAAAAAAACAGCAAAAGGAGGATAATTTCTTAAAATAATCGCTTTCGCATAGACAAAATAAAAAGATAGGGCTTTAATACCGGCCGTCATCGAAGGTGTGCGCGAAAATTTATGCTATAGGCCACTACAATATTAAAAAGGTGCTCTATAGTTTTAGTGCTAACGCCCGTTAGTTTTTTCCCCAGCAGGATGGAGTCTATGTCAAAGCGACTTTTTGCCGAATTTTTCGGTACTTTTTGGTTGGTGTTCGGTGGTTGTGGTAGCGCAGTGCTGGCCGCAGCGTTTCCTCAATTAGGTATTGGTTTTGCTGGTGTGGCTTTAGCGTTCGGCCTTACCGTGGTAACCATGGCCTACGCTGTCGGCCATATTTCTGGTGGGCACTTTAACCCAGCGGTCACAATGGGATTATTTGCAGGCGGCCGTTTCCCTGCCAAAGATGTTATTCCCTATGTGGTTGCTCAGGTCATTGGTGGTATTGCTGCCGCCGCGGTACTTTATTTAGTTGCCAGCGGAAAAGCCGAGTTTGATGCAACTGCCAGCGGTTTAGCCTCTAATGGCTACGGTGAGCATTCACCGGGTGGCTATTCTTTACAGGCCGCCATCGTTATTGAATTAGTACTGACCGCATTCTTCCTGATCGTTATCCATGGTGCGACCGATAAACGCGCACCGGCAGGCTTTGCGCCCTTGGCCATCGGCCTGGCGTTGACGCTGATCCACCTGATCAGTATTCCTGTTACCAATACCTCAGTTAACCCGGCACGTAGTACCGCCGTGGCAATCTTCCAGGGTACCTGGGCGTTGCAACAACTGTGGGTATTCTGGCTGGTACCGCTGATCGGCGGTGTTATCGGTGGTTTGATCTACCGTTGCCTGTTAGAAGACAAGAAGTAAGCGTGGATTTTCAGGGCAGCCCACAACGGCTGCCCTGAAATTTTAACCTTTCACCGCTTCAAACATCATGATGTCACTGGTAAATGTGCCGTCGGCCTGAATCGCAAAGTGTTGGCGAACATCTTCTGCTACCCCCTGCTGTAACGCACGGATCGCCGTGACAAAATGCTCAGGCGTCCGCATCCGCGCCACCCAACTGCTGAACTCCAGATCCAAACGATCGGTCGTGACTTCCCGCACCAACAACCCAGACTCGGTCAACATGCTTAGCCACTCACCTGGTGCATAGTTGCGCACGTGTGAAGTATCCCGCAGCACTTCGACCGTTTGCAGATAGATATCCAATAACGGATGCCCCGGGGAGACCACATCCATAAAGATGGCTCGCCCGCCTGGTTTCAATACCCGTTTAACTTCACGCAGTGCCCGACCCACATCGTGCCAATGGTGTGCCGAGTAGCGGCTGATCACCACGTCAAAGCTGGCGTCATCAAAGGGTAACGACTCCGCTACGCCCTGCTGCAGTTGAATATTCTCCAATCCCTTTTCCTGCGCCGCGTTGCCAACCACCGTCAGCATCTGCGCCGACAGATCGTACGCCACCACCTGCCCGACAT
This sequence comes from Serratia sp. JSRIV006, assembly GCF_019968685.1. NCBI lineage: Bacteria > Pseudomonadati > Pseudomonadota > Gammaproteobacteria > Enterobacterales > Yersiniaceae > Serratia > Serratia sp. JSRIV006. Next base: position 1,291,314 of record NZ_CP074137.1, on the reverse strand, counting down.
GGGCCGCAGCGGTAAAGCTGGCGTGCCCTGCCCCGCACCCCAGATCGAGCAAGCGGGCATCGGTACTCCCTGCCAACAGCTTGGCCAGGCGTTGCAGGTCTTTCCCTTGCGCATGTACCGCACTGGTCAGGTAGGCATTGGCCTGTTCGCCAAACTGGCGGTCGACCGCATTTTTATGGCTGTTGCTGATGCTCATAGCTGCTCCCATTATTATCTGGCTTACGCCGGTGCCGAGATGGCTGGTAATGACTATAATCAAGCAGCTATACGGGTACAATATGAGCAGTTATCCTAGTATAAACAGGTACCACCCTAATGGAATCAGACGCAATATCCAGCCAGAAAGCCCTAGGTGCCTTTTTGCGTGCGCACCGCGAGCGGATCACGCCAGAAATGCTGGGCCTGCCCACCGCAACACGCCGCCGCACCAGTGGTTTGCGCCGTGAAGAGCTGGCACAAATCAGCGGCATTAGCGCCACTTGGTATACCTGGATAGAACAGGGGCGCGAGGTGTCAATTTCCCCCTATACGCTGGCACGCATCGCCACGGCGTTACGGCTGGGCCATGCCGAGCGGCACTACCTGTTCACCCTGGCACATATCACCGATCCTGAAAAAGAACAGCCGCAGGAGACGGTTAATGCCGCCGTGCTGCAAAGCGTGCATCAAATAACCGTGCCCTGTTATCTGCTCGATCTCACCTGGAATATGGTGGCCTGGAACCCACAGGCAGAGGAGCTGTTCTGCGATTGGCTTAAGCAGGCAAAAACCCCCAACCTGCTGCACTTCATGTTTTTTCACCCTCAGGCGAAGGTGCTGGTCAGTGACTGGGAAAATCGGGCTCGACGAGTGGTGGCCGAATTTCGTGCCGAAACCAGCCATCATCAGGGAACGGAAGAGATACGCGCCTTTGTGCGCAATATGACCCACAACAGCGAAGCTTTTCACCATTGGTGGAAGCAGCAGGACGTGATGGCCCGTGAAGGTGGTGAACGTACCTTCAGCCACCCACAGCAGGGGGAGCGGCATTTTCAGCAGGTCACGTTCTACCCGGCGGAGCACAGCGGGTTGAAGTTGGTTATGTTAATGCCGTTATGCTAGCCCGCTAAAAAATTATTGCGCCTGGCAAACGGCGTTAGCGGGTTTGGTCACTGTCAATCTTCGCCAGAACCTGGCGGTAGGCTTTGACTTTCTGACGTTTTTTCAGCCAGGTAGTGGTTGAAACAACAAAAATGGCACCGGACATGGCCAATACGCCGGTAGGATGACCATAAAACGCCATCAGAGCAAAGTAAGCGGCTGAAACAATTGCCACCCATTTCGCCGAATTGCCGACGGCATTTTTTTCTAGACTCAACCGACGGAGAGCTTCTTCTTCACTGATCCCCATACGCGCTCCTTGTGAAATTAACACTCCATTATATGTGGAGATCCCGCTGAATTTTCAATCGGTTTCTCAGTAAAGATGCGTAAATTTCAATACGTTGTTCGCAGCAGGAACGTTCGCGGTCGGGAAATTTGAGTATGACGCCCGGCACGGAGAGCATTTTCTGTACCGGGACATCAATTTTACAGATTGCTGCCTGAGGTAGTCAGCGGCATCGCGCCAAACTGACCGCTGTTGAAATCACGGAAAGCCTGTTGGATCTCCGCCTCGTTATTCATCACGAAGGGGCCGTAACCGACGATGGGCTCATCGATAGGCTCACCACTCAGCACCAGCAAGCTGACGTCACCATTTGCCTCAAGGGTGATGGAGTCGCCAGCGCGATCCAGCAGCACCATTTGCGTTTCCCGCACAATCTGCTCGCCGTTAACCAGAATCGCCCCATGCAGCATAACCACGGCCAGCGTATGCCCTTCTTCCACCTGCAAGGTGGTGGTATGCCCGGCGTTCAGCTTCATATCCCACACGTTGATCGGGCTGAAGGTACGCGCTGCGCCAGCATGACCGCCGTAGTTCCCGGCAATCACCCTGACCTGCCCGGCGTTATCCGCCAGAGGCACGACAGGAATATCCTGGTTGAGCAAAGTCTGGTAACCCGGCGCCGCCATTTTGTCTTTGGCTGGCAGGTTGACCCAAAGTTGTACCATTTCTATGGTGCCCCCTTTCTGCGAAAAGTCTTTGGAATGAAACTCTTCGTGCAAGATGCCTGACGCTGCCGTCATCCACTGCACATCGCCAGGGCCAATCACCCCACCGCTGCCGGTGGAATCGCGATGCTCTACTTCGCCCTGATAGACAATGGTGACCGTTTCAAACCCGCGATGGGGATGCTGCCCCACGCCACGTCGGCCACTGTGCGAACGGAATTTGGTTGGCGCAGCGTGATCCAGCAGCAGGAACGGGCTCATCTCTGCGCCCAGCTCGTTATATGAGAACAGGGAATTCACCAGAAAACCGTTGCCGACCCAGTGAGCTTCCGGGCTGTTATAAACACCAAGGATCTTTTTCATCTTAAACTCCTGTTGCAGGCCTCGCGGCCTAACGTTGATGACAGAAGTTTAGTCCAAGGCGATTTGCCGCAGTAGTCGGCAAGATATACACTCAGTGTTCTATCAATAGAACGATAAGGGCACCGATGCAGACAGACCTGAACGATCTGTATTTCTTCGCCAGCGTGGTAGACCATCAGGGATTTGCCCCGGCAGGGCGTGCGCTGGGCATTCCCAAATCGAAGCTCAGCCGCCGCGTGGCGCAGTTGGAAGAACGGCTCGGCGTACGCCTGATCCAGCGTTCAACCCGGCGTTTCTCGGTGACCGATTTGGGGCAAAGCTATTATGTGCACTGCAAGGCGATGCTGGTTGAGGCCGAAGCGGCGCAGCAGGCGATCGAACAAACCCGGGCGGAGCCTTGCGGCACGGTACGCATGTCTTGCCCGGTGGCGATGTTGCATACGCGTATCGGTAGCATGGTGGCCAGGTTTATGGCGGATTATCCACGGGTGACGGTACATCTGGAGGCGACCAACCGCCGGGTCGATGTGGTGGGTGAAGGGTTGGATCTGGCGGTTCGCGTCAGGCCACCGCCGTTAGAAGACAGCGACCTGGTATTGAAAATCCTGGCTCAGCGCAGCTGGTGCATCGCAGCCAGCCCGGCATTGGTACGCACCATCGGCGCTATCGATTCACCTGCTGGGTTACAGCACTACCCAACGCTCGATCTCGGCCCGGCGAGAACGCAGCATCAATGGCAACTCAGCGGCCCAGAGGGGCAAACGTTTCAGTGGGAGCATCAGCCCAGACTGGTCACCGACGATATGCTGATGCTGCGTACCGCGGCGATTGCTGGGGCCGGTATCGTTCAACTGCCGACCATGATGATGCACGACGAGATCCTGCGGGGCGATCTGGTGCAGCTGTTGCCCGGCTGGCAACCTCAGGGCGGCGTGATCCACATTGTCTATCCCTCACGCCGTGGCATGCTGCCAGCGGTACGGCTGCTGATAGATTTTCTGGCTCAGCAGTTTGCCACCCTGGAGGAAGCGTGATCAGGCGGTGATTTCGATCGCGTTGCCGTCTGGATCGCGAATGATGGCCTCATAAAAGCCATCACCGGTCCAGCGCGGTGCCGCCTGCAAAATCCCCTCTTGGCTGGCCCGCTGTGCCAGTTCATCCACCAACGCCTCGCTTCCGAGCGACAGTGCAATATGGGCCCAGCCAACGCGTTCCTCCCCTTTCCCCCCCGGCAACAAGCCAGGCACGCACATGATCTCCAGCGCGGGGCCATCCGCCAGTTGAACAAAACGCGAGGTAAAGCCTGGGCGATTCTTGCTCACATACTCCTCCCCTGCTACGCCATTGAAATAGCGCTGCCAGAAGCCGACCTGAGCCTCAATATCCTCTGTCCATAGGGCAACATGGGCGATTTTCATCCTCATTCTCCATCATCTGCGGAAATATACAGCACGCTACCGCCACTGAGAGTGACCTGCTGCTCGAGCTGCGCATGGCCGCCACGGGCAATCACCAGATAATCGACCTGGTTGGCGGGCATGAGCGTATAAGGCGCATAGGTATTGAACTTGTCGCGGGTACACAGCACCGCGACGTTGCCAGCGCGTGCCAGCATTTGCTTCTTGAACTGCGCCTCCTGATAGCGCAGCGCGGTAAAGCCACTGTCGGGATCGTAAGCACAAACGCCGGTGAAGGCGATGTCGAAACGAAACGCGGCAATCTCGGCCAATGCCTTGGCATCGACGCTGCCGCCGATTTCTGCATCTAGCTCACCGCCTATCAAAATAGTACGTATCCCAGGGCGTTCCAGCAGGCGGCTGGCCACGCTTAGCGCATTGGTCACCACGGTGAGTTGCCGATCGCGGGGCAGCAGATCGGCCAGATAAAGATAGGTACTGCCCGCATCAAGAAAGATCACCTGCCCGGTCTGGATCAGAGGCAAGGCTGCCTGGGCCAGCCGATGCTTTTCATCGCCACTAATCTCAACCCGCTCGGCCATATAGCCACCGGCAGGCGTGAGCGCCAACGCCCCACCATAGATCCGTTTGCACAGGTTTTGCGCCGCCAGTTGGCGCAGATCGCGGCGGATGGTGGCCTCGGTGGTATGCAGTTGCGCCGCCATTTCAATCGCCAGCACTCGCCCCTGCTGTTGCAAGGTGGCGAGAATGGCTTGGTGGCGCTCATTGGGCAGCAGTTTTGACATTCTGAAGGTCCGGCAAAGTAACAACGAGCACAAATGTATACAAACGAACACAAACGTACAATCGTTTTCTATAAAAAGCGCTTTTGGCGATTTTCGCCGCCAGGATGTTGGCTATACTGGAAAAAGTTACGTTAACGCAGATGTAACGCTCTGATTAATCACCCATTGAAAGGCAAGTTGCGGCTTGAAAGGAAAAACAATGCTATTGAGAGTTGCAAGCTGGCTGTTTCAACTGCCGGGAAGGCTATTGGCACCGATCTTCCGCAATCGACTGACCCTGTTGATCTTCTTTATGCTGGTTGCAGCTGGGGCTTTGCTGGCTAAACGCCACTTGAGTGAAGGGGAACAGGAGGAGAGTTTTACCCTTGCCGCCCCCCAAAATTACGTGATCCAACGGGAAGCCCCATTACGGGAGGCACGCCAACACTGCGTTGGGCCGTTGCCAGATAATCAGGGCAGCCCATGGCCCGCTTCGGCAGGTTATCTCCATGAGCCAGATTGGCAAGCAGGCAGCAAATTGCAGACGTTGGCGCTGGATAATCAGCACAATGAATTTGCCGTGTTGGTCAAACTGGAGAACACCACCAAGCAACTGCTGGCCGAGGTGTTCCTCCCGGCCGCCAGCAGCTTCAATATCAAGCTGGAGCCCAACGGCCGCTATGTGATGAAGGTGAAAAACATCCACAGCGGTTGTAGCTTCCGTAAGGCCCTCTCGGTGGCAGATCGGCCCGATGGCAGACTGCCATTAACCTTTTCAGAGGAGGGGCCAAACCAATATCATCCAATCAGTGATAGGGAGTTCTAGCACGGTTATCGGGTTACTTTTTCGCTGGATGGTCGCGGCGGAACAGCTCCCAGCTGTCAATCTCTTGCCCATCAGGCAAAGTGCAGGTGGAATACTGCCCCTGAGCATTCTGTTTGGGGTTAAGCTTGCCGCCAATCTGGCTGCAATACACATCTGCCGGATTCGCCATACCAATCACCTTTGGCGGCGCAGGCGCATCATCATTGGTTTTCGCCGTACACCCCTGTAACAAAGCTACACTAGCGAAAAGAGAAAGTATCAGCATCTTGCTCATTGAGATTATCTTCACCGTGAGTTGAGTAGGAGCATCGCTGACCCCAGGGGATCAGGAAATAAAGGACATACCCTGCTTGAGCACCAGATCGCAGGCTTTCTGCTTCACCTTCTCGGTGATTTGCGAGGTGCCAAGGCTATTGAGATCCAGCGTGTTGCCCTTGCCGGTAAGCAACAGGCCACCCAGACCTTGCTGATAATCTTCACTGTTGGCATTGGCCGTGCTGGTGATGCCCAGTTTATTCAGCAGTTGGTCTTTCACCGCTTCGGTGCCGTTCGCCGATAGAACGTTATTCTGCACGCAGTACTGCAAGATCCCTGCGGCGTTGGTCATGCTGGAGGAGCTCAATGCTTTATCACCGCCGTTGAGTAATCCACTCAGCGAAGACAGCGACATGCCACCGCTGCTGGTGCTGCCACCCGATTTGCTCAGTTCTGTGGCGGCACTGCTAAGGGAGTCCATCAACCCGGCGGCCTGGGCACTGCCCGTAGCCATTACCGTGGTCAAGCTCAGGGCCAACAATAAGCGATGTTTGGTATTCATAACGGCAAGACTCCTGTTTAACTGCAAAATGATGGCGCAATTAACACCACGCTTAGCTCGGACGCCGTGCCAACCGACAAGTTCCGTTTATTCGGACTACCGCGCATTTTTCAGAACATCGGCAAGTCATCACAACTGCCAGCGTAACCAAGCGAAGAACACGTTACCGTTGTTGTAAGTACCCGGAATATAGGTGGCCTGGAAGGTCAGTTGCTTATAGCCGATCGAGGCCAACGGCAGCGGCGCGGGGATCGGGATATATTTCCAGTTGTCACGAGCGGTCACGCTGGCGGTAAATCCCAGCCCCAGACGGAAGTCCTCCCCTTCAATCGGTCGCCAGATCTTCTCATAGGCATAACCGCCGATCGGCTCCCACTTGTTGAAGGAGTCCTTGAACGCCATCAGGTAGATCGCGTGCCAATCACCATCGGCATCAAACCGTGAGATGCCATAGCCAGCCCCCCAAGGGCGCTCGTTATACTCGTCGGTCTTTTCCTTGTCGTAGGTCCAGCGGTTGTGCCAAGTGATCGCCGGGAGATAGAGCTCCTTATTGGGCGAGTTGTTCCAGGTTTCCGCCACGTTGCCGGTAAAGCGCCCCCACCAGCCTGGATCTTCTGCGTGCGCGGCATTGCTATTTTCCGCACTAACCTCGGCGTAGGAAGGCAGTGCAGGAAATATCAACGCCAACCCCCCGGCTAACAAGATCCTTTTAACCACCATTTCACAACTCCTGTAAAAATAAAACCGGGGATTCTTACCGATCGTCCTATCCTGAGCAAGCCGTATCTTACTGGTCCGATGCTTTTATCGCCCCTCGTTGAGAGAAGGTTAAGTTTGGTGCGCGATGGCGTGCTAGCGGCATACGTGCTCAAGTTATGCGCCTGGATACGCGTTGTCTGTCAGAAAACTCCGGTTATCCTGCTTGCACCTCAACGACTTATGGAGGAACCTTAGCTTTTATTTGCCGGGGGGGGGTAAGTATGGTTATTGGTCCATTTATTAATGGTGCAGCAATATTGGCCGGTGGCATTGCAGGGGCAATGTTGGGCCATAGACTACCGGAGCGGGTGCGCCTGGCATTGCCAATGACCTTTGGTATTACCTCCATGGGGATGGGCATAGTGCTGATTGGCAAGGTAGCTCATATGCCGGTGATGGTATTGGCGCTGGTGCTGGGAGCGCTGCTTGGCGAGCTTTGCTACATCGAACGAGGCATCAGCCGCATCGCAGGCTGGGCCCGTAATCTGATGTCTCCCAAAGGCGCTGTCAGAGAGGACCAGAAAGAGTTTCTGGAGGCATATGTCGCCATTATCGTGCTGTTTTGTGCCAGCGGCACCGGCATCTTTGGCTCGATGCACGAAGGGATGACCGGGGATGCCAGCGTGCTGATTGCCAAATCTTTCCTTGATCTGTTCACCGCGCTGATTTTTGCTTCCACGCTTGGCCTGGCCGTAGCGCTGATCGCCGTCCCGCAGTTGGTCATCCAGTTAGCGCTGGCGTTTGGTGCCGTGTTCATGTTGCCGCTGACCACACCGGCAATGCAGGCCGATTTCTCTGCCGTTGGCGGATTAATGATGTTGGCCACCGGCTTGCGCATCTGCGGCATCAAGCTGTTCCCGGTAGCCAATATGCTGCCAGCATTGGTGTTGGCGATGCCGATTTCGGCAGCCTGGATTATGTTCTTCTGAGCGCCACTCTCCCACTCTAAATTATCTTCCTCCTGGCGTAGCGAAAAATTGACGCCCAGCCAGGAGAGAAGTGAAGATGGCGGAAAGTACCTATCTGGCGTTTCCCTTCTGCCCTTGCCGCGATTTTCAGCGGCCATCAATGCAAGAAAAGTACCGCCCCCTGCGAAAACCGTTCTTGCTACCCCTTTGGGGTCGTAAACTCCTTGATACGATAAGCAATCCTTCCCCAAACCCGCTCAACTTGAACAAGCCACCACTTTCACCAACTGTTAATGCTGACGCCCTACAAGCGACTCGCATTTTCAACGATTAACCGCGCGACATCGCCAGCCCTTCCCTGCTGCGCACGGTTAAATAACAATAAATTGACGTGAATGTGGAGCAATCAATGAGGATCACCATAGGTTCATTCATCCTGCAACAGCTGCGTGCCCTGAAAGTGGATCGCATCTACGGCGTGCCCGGCGATTACAACCTGGCGCTGCTGGAAACCATCGAGCATGACCAAGAGTGCGAATTCATTGGCAACTGTAACGAGCTTAACGCCGCTTACGCCGCCGATGGCTATGCCCGTCTCAAAGGCGCCGGGGCGTTGATCACCACCTATGGCGTGGGCGATCTGGCGGCCCTTTCCGGCATTGCCGGAGCCTATGCGGAATCAGCTCCGGTGATTTGCATTGCAGGTACACCACCGCTGCACGCCATGCAGGGCAATGCGCTGCTGCACCACTCTCTGGCAGACGGCAATTTTGATAACGTGATGAACTGTTTCCGGCAGTTTACCGTGGCGCAGGCGCTCATCACCCCGGAAAATGCCACAACGGAGATCCCGCGGGTCATTGCCTGCGCTTGGCAACGTAAGAAGCCGGTTTACCTGCAGCTACCTTCAGACATTTGTGAAGTGGAAATTGAGGTTGCCGATAACCCCGCCCCATATCGTTTGCCAAGCAGCGATGCCAGCCATCTTCAGCTTGCCAGCGCAGCCCTGCTCGCACGGATTAGCCGTGCTAAACGGCCAATCATCCTGATCGATCAGATGGTCGAACGATATCACCTTCAAACGCAGGTGTTAGCGTTGGCGGATAAATTCGCCATCCCGCTAACCAATATGCCCACGGCAAAATGTGCGATCTCAGAGAACACGCCGGGCTGGCAAGGCGGCTACAACGGCGATCTGTCTCGCCCCGAGTTGTTTGAGCTGATGGCCGAGTCAGATTGCATCCTCAGCTTTGGCGTACGCCTGGTGGATTCCACCACCGGTTATTTCAGCCAGCAGATCCCAGAGCAGTCAGTGGTGGATATTCAGCCTTTTTCGCTGAAGCTGGATAATCTGTCCTATCCGGCGGTAACGGCAAGCGAGCTGCTGCAAGCGCTATTGGAGAAAGTTCCTGCCACCAGCCTGCCGCCGCTGAAGCCACTATCCCGGCCGCAACAAAAACTGGCGCAGCCAAGCAGCGAACCGCTCGATCAGGACTATTTCTGGCAGCGGATACAGCGCTTTATTCAGGCGGATGACGTGCTGGTCGTTGAAAATGGCACCTCTGGGGCAGCGATCGGCGGCATGCGGATACCAAATGGCGTTACGGTGGTCAACCAACCAATATGGGGATCGATCGGCTATACCTTACCGGCATTACTCGGCACGATGATGGCCGCGCCCCAACGGCGGCAGTTGCTGTTTATTGGTGATGGCTCCTTCCAGCTCACCGCCCAGGAACTCTCAACGCTGTTACGCCATCAGCAAAAGCCGATCGTCTTTCTGATCAATAACGACGGTTACACCATTGAGCGCTATATCCTTGGCGAAGCGTCATCTTATAACGATATCGGCTCGTGGGATTACGCAAGACTCCCGGCGGTGCTAAGCCCGCAGACCCAGGCGTTTTGCGTCGCGGTAGCAACCAGCCAACAGCTGGAGATGGCGCTGGAGCAGGCTTCGCGTCAGGACCAGTTGGCGTTTATCGAGGTGAAATTGCCGAGGATGGACTCCCCACCGGCGATGAAAGAGTTCTGCCGCCGCTGCAACAGCTTTAACTTTGGGCTGCACAACCCAAGGCGCATTGGCTGATAAAACCAGGGCCTGGCGCAGGGATACCGCCAGGCCAAACTGAACGGGTATACTGTGATCCTCTCAACGGCTAGGCAAAAGGCCATTAAAGATGTATTTTATATACATCAAATATAGAGGAACACCATGATGGATCAGCAGCCCCCCCTGCCAGAAAACTACTACACCCAAAAATACTCCCTGACGGCCACCCATTCCGAAGTCCTTGAGGCAGCCAAACTGATCGCGCCCGGCAAGACGCTGGATCTGGGCTGTGGCAGCGGTCGCAATGCGCTGTATCTCAACCTGAAAGGTTTTGACGTTACCGCCTGGGACAAAAATGCTGCATCAATCGCCGCGATAAACCAGATCATAGCCACCGAGCAGCTTGCACATATCAGCGCCAGTGAGCAGGATCTCAATACTCACCGCTTTAGTGGCCAGTACGACTTTATCCTGTCTACCGTGGTGTTTATGTTCCTGGACCGCCAGCAGATCCCACACATCGTGCGCAATATGCAAGACAGCACGGTCAAAGGAGGCTACAACCTGATCGTCGCGGCCATGGATACGCCAGATTATCCCTGTACGGTGCCCTTCTCATTCACCTTCAAACCGGATGAGTTAGCAGACTATTATCAGGATTGGGACATCATCAAATATAACGAGAACCCCGGCGAGCTGCACCGCGTCGATGCCGAGGGCAACCGCATCAAACTGCGTTTCGCTACCTTGCTGGCGCGTAAATAGCCCGCAAGTGTCACGCAGTACAAACCCATTGTCAGGCAGATGAAAACCGCGTTGGGCATAACGCTATAGACTGTTAAGGGTAACGATCCGTTTATTCCCTTAGGAGGGCGTATGCCTAATGTGACCATACTGGACAGCGTAGTCCGTTTCCTCGATCGTCAGCACGGCCTGTATATCAACGGCCAATGGCAAACCTCACAGGCCGAATCGCGGCTGGCGGTCTATAACCCAGCCGACGGCAAACAAATCTCCTGCACCGCCGATGCCAACGCCGCCGACGTGGAGCTGGCGGTCACCTCGGCCCATCAGGCCTTTACCGCTGGCGTTTGGGCACAACGCCTGCCCGCCGAACGTGAGCGCATTTTACTGCGCTTCGCCGATCTGGTTGAACAACACGCCGAGGAGCTGGCCCAGTTGGAAACCCTGGAACAGGGGAAATCCATCAACATCTCCCGCGCCTTTGAAGTGGGCTGCACGCTGAACTGGATGCGCTATACCGCCGGGCTGACCACCAAGATCGTCGGGCAAACCCTGGATGTCTCCATTCCGATGCCGCCGGGAGCCAAATATCAGGTCTATACCCGCAAGGAGCCGATCGGCGTAGTGGCCGGGATTGTCCCCTGGAACTTCCCGCTGCTGATTGGCATGTGGAAGGTGATGCCAGCGCTGGCTGCGGGCTGTTCCATCGTCATCAAACCGTCTGAAACGACGCCTCTCACCCTGCTGCGTATAGCTGAGCTAGCCAGCGAGGCAGGAGTACCACCGGGCGTGTTTAACGTGGTGACCGGCAAAGGAGCTATCTGCGGTAAGGCGCTGACGGAACATCCGCTGATCGCCAAAGTGAGCTTTACCGGCTCCACGCCGGTGGGGAAAGGGATCGCACGCGCGGCGGCGGATCGGTTGACCCGCGTCACGCTGGAGTTAGGCGGTAAAAACCCGGCCATCGTGCTGAAAGATGCCGATATGCAGCAGGTGATCGAAGGGTTGATGGCCGGCAGCTTCCTCAACCAGGGGCAGGTCTGCGCCGCCAGCTCACGTATCTATATTGAAGCCCCGATTTACGATCGGCTGGTCGCCGGTTTTGAGCAGGCAGTGAAGTCGCTTTCTGTCGGGCCGGGGATGGATGGCAACGCCCAGATCAACCCGCTGGTGTCCAAAGAACACCGCAACAAGGTGGCCGCCTATTTGGATGACGCCCGCAACAAACACGCCGAGTTGATCACCGGAGCCGCCGGGCCTGACTTGCAAGGCTTCTATATTCCCCCGACGCTGGTGATCAATCCCGATGACAGCCTGAACCTGGCGCGGGAAGAAGTGTTTGGCCCGGTCGTCAACCTGATCCGCGTAGCGGATGCCGAAGAGGCGCTGCAGAAGGCCAACGATACCGACTATGGCCTGACGGCCAGCCTGTGGACCACCAGCCTGCAAGCGGCGATGGCTTATACGCCACGCATTCAGGCGGGCACGGTGTGGGTCAACACTCATACGTTAATTGATGCCAACATGCCGTTTGGCGGCATCAAGCAGTCTGGCAGCGGCCGTGATTTTGGCCCGGACTGGTTGGATGCTTATACCGAGTCCAAATCGGTGTGTATTCGCTATTAGTTAGCACTGCATTGAAAGAGTCAGGGGGGCGAATCGCAGAGTTCGCCCCCCTGTGTTATTTGCCGTCACCCGATATCGCTGCTTCCCCTCACCCCAACCCTCTCCCACAGGGAGAGGGAGCTGGTACGGAGTTAGGCTCAGGTGCAGGAGTCGTTCTTTGGCATACTGCTGACAAACGCCAACAGAACTAAACCGTAGGGGTGCTGCATGCTGCGCCCGTCTGGATAATCAATAGATTGCCGGAGCTCGCTGTTCCTCTACTCCTTCAATCTCTCCCACAGGGAGAGGGAGCTGGTACGGAGTTAGGCTCAGGTGCAGGAGTCGTTCTTTGGCATACTGCTGACAAACGCCAACAGAACCAAACCGTAGGGGTGCTGCATGCTGCGCCCGTCTGGATAATCAATAGATTGCCGGAGCTCGCTGTTCCTCTACTCCTTCAATCTGGCTTACTGCTGCTTTTGCCCGTTCAGATTCAGTGTTGGCGTTTCATCGAAGAAGTTCCATGGTTTCAGCAAGGCGTGCACCCACTCAGTTGGCATAATCGGCCACTCTTCCGCTCGCGCCACATGGGTGGTGCCGGTGGTGAGCCAGACCACGTCGTCGGTATTGTCTATCGGCTGGTTGTCCGCCGTGTACTTGCCCAGCCCGGTATCGTGGATCGAGCGGTTGGGGTATTTGCCTTCCGGATAGCGTTCATTCGGGTTGTAGCGGGTCACCCACAGTTGCCGATCCATAAAGCTCAGGCGGTGGTAAATCCATTCGTCATTGCCAAAATTGGCCCCCTTGGCGATCGGGTGCGTACCGCCCGCATACGGGATCAACTGATAGGAAACCGGGTTACCCATCTTGTTCAACCGGCTCGGGTTGCTCAGCAAACGGAGGGTAGAAGGATCGAATTTCTGTGCCGCCTGCTGTTCGGTAGTCACTTTCACCTGATCGACCTGCATGGTGCTGGTGCGCGGGCCGCTCCGATCGTTAGGCTTCACATCTGGGTTCAACTCCACCAGGCTGTTATTTTCGCCATCCACATCCATATCCAGCCGGAAGTTGTAAAGGATAGCTTTCGTCGCGGGGATATAAATAATCGCAGAAACAAGAAGAGAATATGGGGGAAAAGGAAAGGTACGACACCATCCATAGTGCCGTACCTTGACTATTACTTGCGATTAAGCGCCGCAGCGAGCCAGATCGGCTGGTTCACGAGTCAAAAATTCACCGAACTTGCCTTGGCAGGTGGCAACGCGACGGCAAACGGTTACCGCAGAGGTACCGGTACCTGTGGTTTGACGCTCATAGGTAATAACACAGCCAAGTACATAACCACCAATAACATTTGAAACTTCAGATGCGTTTAATTTCTTCATAAATATATCCTTATAGTAATTACCAAAATGAACTTGCAATATTTTGCTAGGAAATAACTTTAATTTAACGAGATATTATCGTCTTAAAGCAATTAAATTATAATAATAGAATAAATCCACAGTCAACATTAAAGCCTTACCTATCCCACGTTATGGATTGGTCTTGATTAAAAACAAGAATAATCCATCATTAAACCCTCAAACATACATTCATTATATGATTAATAAAAAATTATCTGGTGTAAGATATTACAATGTCGGCAACAGGAATAAACCCAGCTGACCAGTTATCATCATATTGGGCTTTATTGAATAGAGTTCATTCTGGTAAGTCCCCAACAGCAGAACAAACACGAGTTGATTACGTGATCCTTATCACTGTATAAATAAACAGCACATGTAACATAACCAATCAGGAACAACAATCAATACCACTGGAGAATACCATGAATAAAAATATCGTTAGCTGGTTTGAAATTTATGTTACTGATATGCCACGAGCAAAGAAATTCTATGAGGCAGTATTCGACACGCAGTTAGAAAAACTGGAAACCGAGGGCATGGAATACCTGATGTTCCCTTACCAGGAAGGGGGGGAAGGGTCTGGCGGCGCACTGGTTAAAATGGCTGGCGTGCCAGTTGGAACGGGCGGCACCATGGTTTATCTGTCATGTGAGGATTGCGCCGTAGAAGAAAGCCGCATTGTGCCAAACGGCGGTGAAATCCTGAAAGAAAAATTTGCCATCGGCGAACATGGTTTTATTTCCATCGCCAAAGACAGTGAAGGCAACGTGATTGGCCTGCATTCCATGAAATAATACCCCTCACCCTAACCCTCTCCCAAAGGGAGAGGGGATCAGATCGAGTTCGTTGATTGCTCTGTGTAATACCCTATCTTTCTCCTGATAGGGTTATGGAAATTCGGCGACATACTATGGATGAGGGACGATCGAGTTTTCTGAGATTATCTATTTACTTCTAAAAGAGCTGGGGCTATCAGCTCCCTCGCCCTGTGGGAGAGGGGATCAGATCGAGTTCATTGATTGCTCTGCGTAATACCCTATCTTTCTTCTTCTTACTCCCTGGTGTGGTTCTTAAAATTAGCAGACACACCATGGATGAGAGAGTATTAGAATATTCTGAGATTATCTATTTACTTCCAAAAGAGCTGGGGCTATCTGCTCCCTCTCCCTGTGGGAGAGGGTTGGGGTGAGGGGACAACCAAATAGTTACATTTATTACCCGCATTGTTTCCCTCCCCTATAGATTATTAATAAATTTGACAAAAAGTCACTTTTGTAATTTATTGAATGCCGCTGATCGCTCAGCCACACCCGCCGTCAAATCAGATAAAAAAACTGACTGAGGCCGATAAAAACTCTTTTTTATTTCACCAGGAAAGGAATATGCCGCTGCATTTACGCCATTTAGTCTTAATACCGCTATTAACGTTGGTGGCTTGCCATCAACCTGCTGCCACCAATCCCACTCATTCTCTTACCGCTACGGTTAAAAGTTCACCGGCGGCGGTGGTAAGCAATGCCCGGTTGGAAATCTCACAAAGCGCGCTGGAATATAACACCCACAAAATTCAGCAACTGTTGGGCGATAAAACTACCCTTTGCGCCATTCTGAAAGGCGATGCCTACGGGCACGACCTTTCGTTGGTGGCACCCGTGATGATCAAGAATCACGTGCAGTGCATTGGCGTGGCCAGTAACCAAGAGCTGCAAACCGTGCGCGAACTCGGCTTTAAAGGCCGCCTGATGCGCGTGCGCAATGCCACCGAAGCAGAGATGCGCCAGGCTACCGACTATGACACCGAAGAGCTGATCGGTAATCTGGAGATGGCGAAACGCCTGGATGCCATTGCCGCCCAACAGGGCAAAACCCTGCGCTTCCATTTGGCACTGAACTCTGGCGGTATGTCACGTAACGGCCTGGAAGTCAGCGAAGCTGCCGGATTGACTGAAGCCAAGGCTATCTCTGCATTACCCCATCTGAAAATGGTCGGCATCATGTCCCACTATCCTGAGGAAGATGCAGCGGCGGTGCGCAAGGATCTTGCCCGCTTTAAGGTGCAATCCCAGCAGGTGCTAGACATTACCGGGATCAAACGCAGCGACGTGACCTTACACGTTGCCAATACCTTTGCTACCCTCACCGTGCCGGAGTCCTGGCTTGATATGGTGCGCGTTGGCGGGGTGTTTTATGGCGATACCATTGCCAGTAACGACTATAAACGCGTGATGACCTTCAAGTCATCCATAGCGGCACTCAACCATTACCCTAAAGGCAATACCGTCGGTTACGATCGTACCTACACCCTGAAACGCGATTCAGTATTGGCGAACATCCCAGTGGGTTATGCAGACGGCTATCGCCGTGTGTTCAGCAATGCCGGTCATGTATTGATCCAGGGGCAGCGGGTGCCGGTGGTGGGTAAAACCTCGATGAATACAGTAATGGTGGATGTGACCGACGTGAAAGGCGTCACTCCTGGTGATGAGGTGGTGTTCTTCGGCAAGCAGGGTAATGCAGAGATCACCGCCACTGAAGTTGAAGACATCAGCGGTGCGCTGTTTACCGAGATGTCGATCCTTTGGGGCGCGACCAATAAGCGTGTTCTGGTGGATTAATTAACTCCCCCAGGCAAAGGCTTGCGCCGAGACCTGGGGGAAATCTATACCGTTTACTCGTCGAAGAACCAATACCCCTGATTAACCAGACCCGTTAACTCGGCAACGAACGCCGGGTTTTGCAGCGCCTCACCTAACTCTTGCTTACCGACGATAGTGTAACGGCATAGGGCATCGGCGGCTTTAGGCTCGACGGTATCCAGACGCTCGCTGTTGATAAAGAAGCTGCCGCCAACCTCCAGCACCCTTAAGCCACTCAGGCGAGTCAGGACGGCACCGTCCATCAACGCTTCGATAACCTCATCTTGCTCGTAAGGCGGTTGCGCTGGGGCAATATCCAACTCGTGGCGCGGCGTGGTCACGAAGCGGCCAAACCAATGTTTGAAATCTTCCGGCTGATTAATCATCTCGGTCATCATGCTGCGCAGGCGATCGAGCTCATACTCTTCAACCCGGCCCGGATGTTCCCGGCAGGTTAAATCAGGATCGCTGTAATGCTCGCCCCCGAGATCGTTTTCCAGCGCATAGTCCGCAAAGCTGCTGATTAAATCCCTGCCGTTAGGGCCACGGAAGCCAACGGAGTAGTTAAGCGCGGTTTGGTGGGTAAAGCCGTCGTGCGGGAAGCCCGGTGGAATATACAAGATATCGCCCGGTTCCAGATCTTCATCGATAATCGGCTCGAAAGGTTCCACGTGCAGCAGTGCCGGATGCGGACAAAACTGCTTCAGCGGCAGTTTGTCACCCACGCGCCAGCGGCGGCTCCCCATGCCCTGGATGATAAAGACGTCGTACTGATCGATATGTGGCCCTACGCCGCCGCCAGGGACCGAGAAGGAGATCATCAGATCGTCCAACCGCCAGTCCGGTAATACACGGAACGGGGTAACCAACTCCGCTGACGGAGCATGCCAGTGGTTAACCGCCTGGGCCAACAGTGACCAGCCGGTTTCCCCCAGATTATCAAAATGCTCGAACGGCCCGTGGCTCGCCTGCCATTGACCATGGGTTTGGCTGACCAGACGGCTGTCTACCTCAACCTCCATCGCCAGACCGGCCAACTCGTCCGGAGTAATCGGATCGACAAAGTTCGGGAAGGCATTTTTTAATACCACAGGTTGTTTTTGCCAGTATTTCTCTAAAAATTCGGGCCAGTTAAGATTCAGTTGATAAGCCATGGGTCCACACCAGTGAGAAGACAAACGGGCCTGATTATAAAGAGGCTGCCACTCATGCCGCCTTGTCATTGGTCAATGACTGGGCGTTAAACTGGGCAAAAAGAAGGTATTGGGGGATATTGGTGAATGGGCAGGGACGAACAGGTTCGCCCATGTCTAACATATTGAATATATTAACGGGCGCTGCATGCAGCGCCCGTTATTGCAAGTTCAGTGCACAGTGAAGAAACGATTAATGCACTTGCTTGTCATCGACAAAAATATGGTGCGCGGAGCGTGCACGCGGGTGGATAAAGAAGTGCCCTTCTGGCGCAGAATCCGTGCTTACAGGCACCAGCTTGAGGTTGGTCGCCTTCAAGCGTTTATCATGCAGCGCATAGATAATGAACGGGATAGCCACAACCACCAGGAAACACACCACCAGCATAGTCACGTACATATGGTCGGCTTCAAGCCCGGCCAAACCTGAGGGCGGGAAGAATGAGACCACAAAGGCAACCGCAGAGGTGAGTAAACCAATCGTAGCCACGGTAAGCTTGACCACATTACCCCCCGGAATATTGAAGACACGTTCGTTTTCCGGCTGTTTGCGTACCAGTTTGATGTAGCCCAGGAACAGCAGGAAATAGCTGCACAGGTAGATCACCACGGTCAACGCCAGCGCAATCAGGAAGGACATGTTATTGCCGCCCCCGGTGTTGGTCAGGACAATCAGCGCAATCGACGTAATCACCAGTTGAGAAATCACCAGTGCAACCGGCACACCATTCTTGTTCATTTTGGCAAAGCGAGCAGGCAAGATCCCTTGTTGTGCGGTAACCAACATGCCGCGAGATGGCCCAACAATCCAGGCGGCGATTTCTGCCAATACCCCTAACAACAGCAGTGCAGCAATGACGCGAACAGCCCATTCAAACTGCGGACCAAAGTGCGAGATCAACACGCTGAAGGTTTGCATTACCCCCGCAGAAAGGTTGATTTCACCATGAGGGATCACCGCTGCGATAGACAGACCGCCGACAGAGCTTAAACAAATGGCCGCCGCCATCAGTAACAGCATGGCAAGCGGGTAATCCCGGCCTGGGTTTTTCATCTCTTTGACGTGAGTCGCCGAGGCTTCAACGCCCATATAGCTCAGGATAAACGCTACGAACACCACCAGCGTGCCCATTTGGGTAAAGTCTGGGAAGAAGGTAGAGGCGTTCATTTCGATGGCCAGTGGCGCACCAGAATGCAGATAGCTGACGGCCAGGGCCACCAGAACAGCCGCAGGTAACAAGATACCGGCAAAGAAGCCAATCTTGGCAATGCGCGCGGTGTTTTTGGTGCCACCGAACTGGGTGAACGCCAGCCCCCACAAGATGACCAATGCAGCGACAGTTTTAACGACCGGGTCTTCGTTCAGTTCAGGCCACTTGAGGATATAAGACAGCGCCCCCAGCACAAAATAGAGCATAGGGATAAAACCTATGGCAATTTGCAGATAGCCAAAAGAGATGGCGGCAAAGCCCCATTTCTCACCCAGCGTTTTAGACACCCAGGTGAATACCCCACCTTCCTGCCATCCTTTTACTGTCGCCATCTCGGCGGCGCATAGGCCAACGGGAATGAACCATAGGAACCCGCCTAACAGCAGGAAGAAGATGAGAGAAAAACCCGAGGTTGCAAAGGTCGGATATTCATAAACCGCCATTACCATAGATGCGGTAATAGCAAAAAACCCTAACAACGTTAATTGCTTTGGAGCGGCGCTTTTTTCTGTGCTCGCCATAACGATTCTCCTGCAGGAAGAGGTTACTCTTCCCAACGAATATTGGTGGGGGAAAAAGCGGGGCTGGCATCGACGCCGCCCCGATATAATAAAGCTCTGGCCTTAGCCGTGATGGAATCCGCTACCTTGTTGCGCAGACACTGGGTTGGTGACAGGGTGATTCTCGAATTCAATCAGTGCCCTTTTGATATCGTCGATCAGCAGGCAACCGAGGTCGTAGCTCACGCCGTGACGCACCAGGATGCGTTGAATAACCAGATCTTCACGGTGTGTCGGCATCGAATAGGCCGGAACCTGCCAACCGCGAGCGCGCAGTTTTTCCGCAAGATCGTAAAGGGTATAACCACCGATCGCCGCGCCGTCTTTCAATTTCCACGCCAGCGCCGGGATGCCTTTATCGCTGTCACCATCAAACAGGATTTCAAACGGTCCTAACTTGCCAATCTCGGCCGCTAAATGCTGAGCCGTGGCGTAGCAAGCGTTGTGAATTTTGGCGTACCCTTCGCGGCCAAGGCGCAGGAAGTTGTAATACTGCGCAACGATCTGGCCACCGGGGCGTGAGAAGTTCAGTGCGAAGGTTGGCATGTTGCCACCGAGATAGTTGACGTTGAAAATCAGCTCTTCGGGCAAATCCGCCGCTTCACGCCATACCACCCAGCCAGCACCCAACGGCGCCAAACCAAATTTATGACCGGATGAATTAATGGATTTCACCCGTGGCAGGCGGAAGTCCCACTCCAGTTCTGGCGAGCAGAATGGAGCCAGGAAAGCGCCGCTGGCACCATCGATGTGCATCGGAATATCCAGGCCAGTTTCCTGTTGCAGGCGATCCAGCGCATCACTGACCTCTTTCACCGGCTCGTACTGGCAGGTGAAGGTCACGCCCAGGGTTGGCACGACACCAATGGTGTTTTCGTCAACGCGCTTGAGCACTTCTTCCGCATTCATGATCAGACGATCGCCTTCCAGCGGGATTTCACGCAGCTCTACGTCAAAGTAACGAGCAAACTTGTGCCAGCAGATCTGTACCGGGCCACAAATCAGGTTGGGTTTATCGCTAGGCAGCCCCTGCTCGGCACGCTTTTTGCGCCACTGCCATTTCAGCGCCAGCCCTCCCAACATGGCGGCTTCTGAGGAACCGATGGTTGAACAGCCAAGGGTGGTTTCCGGCGTTGGCGAATTCCACAGGTCGGCCAGCATTCTGACGCAGCGGGCTTCAATTTCGGCCGTTTGCGGATATTCATCTTTATCGATCATGTTCTTGTCGATAGACAGATCCATCAGTTCACGAATTTCGTCATCCACCCAGGTCTGGCAGAACGTCGCCAGGTTTTGGCGGGAATTACCGTCCAGCATCAGTTCATCGCGGATGGCATTAAAGACGTTACGTGGATTGCGCTCGGTAATTGGGAAGGTTGACTTAGGTAATTCACCCGCCAAATCTTGTGACGCGTAAACATCATCATTTTCATTATAAGCTGGGGTGTTATTTGCCTTGTTCATAATAATAACCTTTTAAGATAGACCTATTAATCAAGAATTAAATTCGCGATATCAGGTAGCATAAATAGCGTTATTATTTGAACGCTACGTTCGCCACAAAACTTGATAAGGATATTAAAACAGGACTCATAACGAAGATATCAGAGCGATTTGTAAATACTGTAGGCGCGGGACTACACCCGTAGGCTTGTATCAAGGGGCGCAGCATGTGAACTGACCCCAAGAAGTTGGACGGTTTAAAATTAAGCAACCATCAAAGCCTGCGTTCTGTACTCCACAGGGCTCAGGCCTTTGAGCTTCTGTTTGATACGATGGTTATTGTAGTAATCTATGTACATGTCTATCTCTTCAGACAGCTGTTCCACACTCTCAAAGCGTTGTAAATAATACAGTTCAGCTTTCAGATGGCCAAAGAAGTTTTCCATTACCGCATTATCCAGGCAGTTACCCTTGCGAGACATGCTCTGTTCTATCCCATTTTCCTGCAACTGATGCTGATAAGCCGCCATCTGATAGTGCCAACCTTGGTCACTGTGCAGCAACGGCTTTTCTTCCGTTTTTAGCGTACTGAGCGCCTTATCCAGCATCGTTTTTACCAGACTGAACACAGGTTTACGGGACATCTCATAGGCAATGATTTCACCGTTAAACAAGTCGAGTACCGGCGATAAATACAGCTTTTTATCCGCCACCCGGAACTCCGTGATATCGGTCACCCACTTTTGGTTAGGCTCCAGAGCGGTAAAATCGCGCTGCAAGGTATTCGGGGCCACTTTACCGACATGTCCCTTGTACGAACGGTATTTTTTACGGCGAACGGGCGATTTCAATTGCAGCTCAACCATCAGTTTTTGCACGGTTTTATGATTTAGCACAGCCCCCATCTTTCGAAGAACACTGGTCACCCGGCGATAGCCGTAACGGCCTTTATGCTCGTTAAAAACAGCCATTATTTGCTGCTTGGTTTCACCATACTTATCCGGTGCTTGATGGCTTTTACAACAATAGTAATACGTACTGCGCGGCAGTTTTCCGGCCCACAGCAAAACCTCCAAACGGTGTTCTGACCTCAATGCTCTGATTATTTTTGCCCTTTTCGACGAGTCTGGGCTTCCTTCTGTTGCATCAAGGCTCTCAACTTTTTTATGTAATCATTCTGCGCACGTAAAAACTCGATTTCCTCCCGCATCTCTTCGGGGGTCAACTCATCAGGCGATTTATCGGCATGGGGGGTTTTGGGATGCTGACGCATTTGGCGACTACGCTTATTCAGGTTGAGGGCTTCAGCCCCATTCTCCCGATAGAGTTTAATCCAGCGTTCCACAGTAAGGTAAGAAGGAATATTGAATTTAGCGGCGACTGTCGCTAAAGAGAGCGGATTTGAAAGCGCGAATTCGACAACAGAGAGCCTGAAGTCAGGTGTGTAATGTTGCTTGCGTCCTACCCGCAGCCCCTGTTCCCCATGATGCTGATAAGCGGCAATCCATCTGCGTAGTTGGACATGGGCAATAGAAAACTTCTTAGCGGTCTGTTTTTGACCGCCGAGTCCGGCAAGATAGTACCGGACAACGTCAAGTTTGAACTGAAGTGAATACTTCATCAGAACTGTACCTCCAAATGTCAGATGTTTGTCCAACATTTGGGGTTCAGTTCACATGTAGCGCCCCTTGTGAATATATCTATGGGTGGGAAAATGCCTCAATAGCTGCATTCAGC
Organism: Serratia sp. JSRIV006; assembly: GCF_019968685.1. Lineage (NCBI taxonomy): Bacteria > Pseudomonadati > Pseudomonadota > Gammaproteobacteria > Enterobacterales > Yersiniaceae > Serratia > Serratia sp. JSRIV006. The sequence goes on along the minus strand of NZ_CP074137.1, from coordinate 1,268,774 downwards.
CCCTGCAGCAACTTTTCCAGCTCGCGCATGCCTTCTTCGATCACCGCCTCATGCTGTTGTGTCGCCAGCGCATTTTCCAGTTCTTCGCTAAGCAGATGTAACGACGTGGCCCCCAGCAGCTGAGCCGTACCATTAATGCGGTGTAAATGGGATTGCAGAGTCGGCCAGTCCTGAGAGTGGAGTGCCTTTCTCGCTGCCGCCAAATCTTGGTCATTTTCCAGGCGGGATTGTTCAAGCATCTGGCGCATCAGGGCGCTGTCACCCAGGCTGAGTGCCTGCAGCGTTGCCATATCGATAAACTCGCTGAGTGGATCGGCCTGCGAAGGGCCTGTCACACCTTGTAGCGCAGCTTCCAACTTCGGTAAATCTACCGGTTTAAACAGGCACAGGTTCATGCCCATCGCCAGGCAGCGCTCTTTCTCTTCGGCCTGTGCGTTGGCAGTTAACCCCCAGATAATAATGTCCCGATTGAATTCACGTACCCGGCGGGTCAGCGTTATGCCATCCATATTAGGCATATTGAGATCGGTGATGAGCAGATCGTACGGATTGGCCTCGATCAAGGCCAAAGCTGCCACACCATCAATGGCCTCATCGACCCGATAGCCAAGCGTAGCCAACTGACGACGCAACAGAAGCCGGTTGGTGGGGTGATCGTCCGCAATCACAATCCTCAGCGCTTTAGGGCCACTGACGGGCGATTTTGGTGTAAATGAAATGGCGGCAACCTTTTCCAGGTCCGTAACCGCGGTGGTGAGCGTCACCGTCATGGTGGTGCCCCTGCCCGGCTGGCTGGCCATGTCTATGGTACCATCCATGCGTTCAACCAACTCACGGCAGATCGTCAAACCCAATCCCGATCCGGTCTGTTGTTTACCCCACTTGGTCTGACTAAAGGGCTTGAACAGATGTTGCTGTTCCTGCGGGCTAATGCCCGCCCCGCTATCTTTCACGCTCAGCGTCAGGCAAGTGTGATCGGTGCCCTGCGCATGCGTTTGCGCTATCACTTCGATCCCGCCCTCAACGGTAAATTTGATGGCGTTACTGAGGAGATTGGCCAGCACCTGTTTCACCGCCTGCGGATCGAGCCACAGCGCCTGCGTTTTTTCCAGGCGGTAATCGACCGACAGCCGCAGGTTTTTCAGCGTGGCCACCCCTTCAAAGCTACTGACCGTCGTAGCTAACAACGAGGCCAGATCTACCCATTCCGGCGCCAGCTCAAAGTTACCAGACTCAATTTTTTCCATATCCAGCACATCGCCAATCAGGCCCAGTAGTGACTGAGCGGTGGAATAAGCCAACTGAATAGATTCCTTCTCTGCTGCCGGACTTTGGCTATGGGTGGTCAGTAGCTCCAGGAACCCCATGATCGCACTCACCGGCGTACGGATCTCATGGCTCATGCTGGCAAGGAAAGTGCTCTTGGCCCGATTGGCATCGATGGCCTTGTCTTTCTCCACCTGCAACGCCTCCATCAACTGCCTGGATTCAGTAATGTCCTGCCAGCCACAAATCAGCGTGGGCGGCGTGTTGGCGGGTAGTTGGCACAGCGTTAACCAGTGCAGGATCAGGCGCTCTTCCGTGCCATTATTCAACACCAGTTGATGAGGGATAACCTGGTTGATTTGCAGCCCTTGCTGGATATTGGGTTGAAGCGCTGCGAAAATATCTGCCAGAGGATGACGGCGATCGAACAATGAATGATGCATCGCGGCATGTAACTCGGGGGTGAAGAAGGCCCCGAAGGCGCTGTTGTAGCTTTCGAGCTCACCTTCCACCGAAATAACGTACACCGGCACGGGGATCGAATTGAATAAGGTCTGGCGAAAACCGAGCTGATACTCAAGCGCAGCCTGTGCCTCTTTGCTTTTACGGATGGCCCGCAGCAGATAGGCTCCCCACAGCAAGCTGCTGACAACCAGCAGCGTAGCCAGAACGATCACCAGGTAAAAAGGCCGGTTATAGAGATTCCAGGTGTCAATTTTCACTTCGGGGGTTTTTACCCACTTCCCGGCCAAATTCATCAGTTCTTTGGGGGGAATATCGTCGATTGCTTTATTTAGAATGCTTTGTAATTCTTGCGAGCCACGTGGGATGACAAAGGCGATCTGGGCGGTGCGCTCGTCGGGGATACGGAAATAGCTCAGCCGATGGGGATAATAGTGATCGATGATGTAGCGCGAGGCGAGCTGTGTGGACACCACTGCGTCAATTTCTCTCCGATCCAGCATGCTCAGCGCCGCGCCGGTGTTCTCTACCTCAACCCATTGCACACCCGGATATTTGGCTTTTAGTTTTTCCGATAACGTATGGTAGGCCGGAATAGCGACTTTCATGCCAGGCTTCATCGTTTCGGTCTGCTTGACCGCCGCGCGGGTGACGATCACAAAAGGAGTCGCCAAAAACGGATGAGTGAAGGCCGCCTGTTCTTCCCGCTCTGGGCTGTACGTGGCCGAGGACAGGATATCCCAATTACCACTACGTATAATGCTAGCCATCTCTTCATTGGAATTGGCAATCACCGGTTCAAAGGTCAAACCGGTTTGCAGCTGGATCAGGTTAAGAATATCGCCAACTATCCCGCGTATTTCCTGATTTTCATCCACCATGCTAAACGGGGCGTAATAGGGATTAATCACTATGCGCAATTTGCGGTTTTTTTCCAGCCAGCGCGTTTCCTGTGGGGTAAAAGCCAGGTCCCTGGTTAAAAAGGTGAGGTTACCCATATCAATCCAGGACTGAGCAATCTGGCTGTGCTGAGGTTCGGTCAGTGAACAGATAAATCTGTCGACAATGTTGACCAATTGCCGCTGACTATCGAGCGCAATAAGCACATCGCCGCTTTGCGGTGCTCGCCAGAACTTCACCATTCCCAGCGTCTGGTAGAAATCGCGCGCGATAATAAAACTGGTGGTGAGGTTATTGCCGAGAAAGTAGTCACTCTGATGACTGGCAACCGAGGCCAACGCCTGATATTCATCGGCAAAAGAAATGACGCTGGCGTTAGGAAATGCCTGTTTAATAAATGATTCTGGGGGATAATCCCGGGTGATCGCTATCTTGAGCTTATCGCTATTATCGTGAAACGGCTTCATCACCTCGGCAAGCCGCGTCACCAGGGTTGGATAGCCTTGCACCAGCGGCAAGCTGGCAATAAAGGGAGCCTTTTGCGGGCTAATCCTACCGGGCGTAGTGAGAACAAGATCGACGCGGCCCGCAAGCAGTGCCGCCAATGCCTGTTGCTCATCGGCGTAGAGTTTGACGTTTACATTGATATTCAGAGCCTTTCCAAACAGCGCAAGGTAATCCGCATTCATTCCCCAATAGCGCCCGGTGACGCTATTCATCGTCAACGGTTGGGATTCAACACCATACACCGCAACGGTAATACTGTGCTTTTGCGCCAGCCAGATAAAGTCGTCGTGGCCCAGGTAGATGGCAGGAGGCGTGACCAGGTGGTTACTCGCCAGCGCTAACGTGATCGGCCCGTTGCTCACAGCCTGTGCAGGCAGCATCAGACACAGTAAAACCAGCCAAAACCCCAGAACCCGTTTTAGCATGCACTCACCCAATTTTATTACGGTTGGCGAAAGCAAACAGATCGGCCAACGAGCTACAGCCGAGCTTCTCCATTAAACGGCTTTTATAGGTGCTAACCGTTTTATTACTGATAAACATCGCCGCCGCAATCTGCATATTATCTGCACCGCCGAGGAGGGAACGCATCACCTTGATCTCCTGGCTGGAGAGCGACAGCAGCATTTCCTGTTCCGAAGAAAGACTGCCGACAAAGCCGTTCAGTGAAAAAGGAAAATAGCTGTAGCCATTCTGGGCAGCATGCACCGCGGCGATGATATTGGTCATGCCCTCTTTTTTACTGATAAAAGCATTGGCCCCGGCATCCGCGCTACGCTTGCCGTAGAACAGATCGTTTTTGGCGGAGACCACGATAATGATTTGGCTGAACTGCTGCTTTCTGAGTTTTTCAACCACCTCAATGCCGCTCATGATGGGAATATCGACGTCGACAATCACCAAGTCTGGCTGCTGCTGCGCCACCTGCAGCAGCGCCTCTGCCCCGTCCGCTGCCTCGCCAATGACGCTAATACTTTCACTTTCCAGCAGGTTCTTGATCGCCATACGAGCCAGAGGGTGGTCGTCAACAATTACGGCGCGCAAAGACTTGGTTTCACTCATTGTCGTTTCCTGGTGATATAAAAAACACGGGCAGCGTTGGTCAGCGATGTTTCTTCGCTTACGAAATATCTTAAGGATTTCAAGCTATCTACGAGCTTATAGCATAACCCTGTTTATAGTTCTAATTCGCTGTTGCCCCAGCTCCTGTAGTCACGGGGTGGACTTCACGTGTAGGACGCTGCCTGCAACGATTTCCGATGTCTCTGCTGGGTTACGGCAACGCCCGCTTTTATAATCACTACGAACTTTCAGCACTTCCTCCTATAGGCCTATGCCGCTTTAAGCTGAAGGTGATTAACCAAGCCATTCAATGATTAAATTACGCGCTGTGCTTATTGCCCACAGCAGCGTAATGGTTTGCTATTGCTCATAAAACAGACAAGCAAGGGTTTTGCCATGCCACAATTACCGCAGCCAGACAGTAACCAGGTGAAAACACCATTAGAAAAAAGAAAGCAGTGGCTGCTCATTTTTCTAATGGTGATTATTATTGCGGCCATGGCCAGTGCAACCTGGTGGTATTTCAATTCGCGCAATGTGCAAAGCACCGATGATGCCTATGTGATGGGCAATCAGGTCACTATTTCTTCGCAGGTTAACGGCAGCGTGGTCAGCGTGAATTACACCAATACCGATTTAGTCCAGCAAGGGGATGTCTTGGTCAATTTAGATGATACCGATGCCAACCTCAACTTTAAAAAAGTCAAAAATAAGCTGGCGGAAACGGTGAGAAAAACCAAACAGATCTATATCAACGACGCCCAATATAATGCCAATATCGCCCAGGCTAAAATCGCTTACCAGCAAGCGCAGGCCGATTATCTACGCCGCACCAAGCTGATGGGAGCGGGGGCATTTTCAAAAGAAGACCTGCAACATGCGCGTGATGCCGTTAACAGCAGCAAAGCGGCGCTGGACGTCGCTATCGAACAATATCGCGGCAATCGTATCCTGATCCAGAACTCCACGCTTGAACAGCAGCCCGCCATCCTGTTGGCGGCAGAACAAATGCGCGAAGCCTGGCTCGCGCTACAGCGCACCAAAATTCGCAGCCCGGTGACCGGCTATGTCGCTCAACGCAATGTGCAGGTGGGTGAAACGCTCAGCGCTGGCCAGGCCTTGTTATCCATCGTCCCGGCCGATCAGCTATGGATTGATGCCAACTTCAAGGAAACCCAGCTCAGCGGCGTGCGCATTGGGCAAAAGGTGAGCGTGGTGAGCGATCTCTATGGCAGCAATGTGGTATTCGACGGCGTGGTTGAAGGGATCAATATGGGAACCGGCGGTGCGTTCTCGGTGCTGCCCGCGCAGAATGCCACCGGTAACTGGATCAAAGTGGTTCAACGCCTGCCGGTGCGTATTACCCTGGATGCGGAACAGCTCAAGGCATACCCATTGCGAATTGGCTTATCCACCACGGTGACCTTGCGCGAAAACAACACCAACGGCCCTGCGCTATCTACCACCCAACGCCTGAAACCGGCTTACCAAAGCCAGGCGCTGGTGCTCGATACCTCCAGTATCGACGCGGAAATCCAAGACATCATCAAAGCCAATGCGATGTGATTTATGAGCAATAACAACACACTGCTGCCGTTAAAAGGCTGGTCGTTGATCCTGGTGACGCTGTCGCTTTCGATGGCGACCTTTATGCAGATGTTGGACTCCACCATCTCCAATGTCGCCATTCCCACCATTTCCGGGTTCCTGGGGGCCTCTACGGACGAAGGAACCTGGGTGATCACCTCGTTTGGTGTCGCCAACGCGATCTCCATCCCGATAACCGGGCGTCTGGCGCAGCGGTTCGGTGAGCGTAAGCTGTTTTTAGCTTCGGTGACGTTGTTTGCACTGGCGTCGCTGTGCTGCGGGTTCTCCACCAATCTCGATATGCTGATCTTTTTCCGCGTCATTCAGGGATTGGTCGCAGGCCCGTTGATCCCACTATCGCAAAGCCTGCTGCTGCGTAACTACCCGCCAGAGAAGCGTAATATCGCGTTGGCGCTGTGGTCGATGACGGTGATTATCGCCCCGATCTTTGGCCCGATTATTGGCGGCTATATTTGCGATAACTACGACTGGGGCTGGATATTTTTAATCAACGTTCCGTTCGGCATCATCGTCGTTGCCATTACCGCATGGAAGCTGAGAGGAAGAGAAACGCCCACCGAGCCGGTAAAAATCAACCTGTTCGCCCTGAGCCTGCTGGTGCTCGGTGTGGGTAGCCTGCAAATCATGTTGGATAAAGGCAAAGACCTCGACTGGTTTAACTCTACCACCGTGATCGTGCTGGCCGTGATCGCCGTGGTCGCGCTGATTTTGCTGATTATCTGGGAAGCCACCAACGATAACCCGATCATCGATCTGAGCCTGTTCCGCTCACGTAACTTCAGCATCGGCATCCTGTGTATCAGTTGTGCGTATCTGATTTATGCCGGGGCGATTGTGCTGATGCCGCAGCTGCTACAGACGGTGTTTGATTACACCTCTGTGTGGGCAGGGCTGGCCTATGCCCCCATCGGGCTGATGCCGCTGCTGATCGCGCCATTGATTGGTCGCTACTGCGATCGTATTGATATGCGGGTATTGGTGACCTTTAGCTTTATCGTGTATGCCGGTTGCTATTACTGGCGTGCGATGACGTTTAATCCGGCGATTGATTTTACTGCCGTGGTGCTGCCGCAGCTGATGCAAGGCTTTGCCGTGGCTTGCTTCTTCCTACCGCTGACCACCATTTCATTGTCAGGGCTTGCACCAGAAAAATTCGCAGCGGCCACCAGCCTGAGCAACTTTTTCCGGACGTTATCTGGCTCGATCGGCACGTCACTCACCATGACCCTGTGGAGCCACCGGGAGTCATTTCATCATGCGCAGCTGACGCAGTCAGTGACGCAATTCAATCCGGCTGCGATCAGCCTGGATCACCAACTGCAACATCTGGGGTTCAATCAGCAGCAAGCCGCGACCTATATCAACGATCAAATTACCCAGCAGAGCCTGCTGATGTCGGCCAACGATATTTTCTATCTCTCTGCCGGGGTATTCCTGATGCTGACCTTGCTGGTGTGGTTCGCCAAGCCGCCGTTTAATACGGCCAAGGCCGGGTGATAAACGGGGAGTTAGAGAGGCGCTGCGCGCCTCCCGATTTACTTAATCCGTTTGCCGGCGCTATCAACAATCTTTTCGCCGTCCTCTTTGGCCAATGCCCCAATTTGCGGATCGGGCAGGATATCAAGCACCGTTTCGGAGGGGCGGCATAGGCGGGTCCCCAGCGGCGTCACCACAATCGGCCGGTTAATCAGGATCGGGTGTTGCAACATAAAGTCGATCAGCTGCTCGTCAGTGAAGACGTCTGCTGCCAACCCTAACTGCTCGTGGGGTTCCACGTTATTACGCAACAAGGCCCGCACGCTGATCCCCATGTCTGCAATGAGCTTTACCAGTTCAGCGCGGCTGGGGGGTGTCTCCAGATAATGGACGATCGTTGGCTCTGTACCGCTGTTGCGAATCAGCGCCAGCGTATTACGCGAGGTGCCGCAGGCCGGGTTGTGGTAAATCGTAATCATGGGTGTTCCTCGCTACAAAGTGATGGATAGACGTAACGCCAAGGCCGTCAGCGTGACCAACAACACGGGTACGGTCATGATAATTCCGGTACGGAAGTAATATCCCCAGGTGATCGTCATGTTTTTCTGTGACAAGACATGCAGCCAGAGCAGCGTTGCCAAGCTGCCAATCGGCGTGATTTTGGGCCCCAGATCGCAGCCAATAACGTTGGCGTAAATCATGGCTTCCTTAATCACTCCTGACGCAGCACTTCCCTCAATGGACAGCGCGCCAATCAACACCGTTGGCATATTGTTCATAATGGATGACAGGAACGCAGTCAGGAAGCCGGTGCCAAGCGTGGCGGCCCATAAACCGTTCTCCGCCAGCAGATTCAGCACGCTGGAGAGGTACTCCGTTAGCCCGGCATTGCGTAGGCCATAAACCACCAGATACATCCCCAGCGAGAAAATGACGATCTGCCAAGGCGCACCACGCAGCACCTTCCCGGTGTTGATGGCATGACCTCTTTTGGCTACCGCAAACAGGATCATCGCCCCCACGGCGGCAATAGCGCTGACCGGAATGCCGAGCGGCTCCAGCACGAAGAAACCCACCAACAGCAGGATTAAGACCACCCAGCCAGTTTTGAACGTGGCCGGATCTTTAATGGCTTGCGCCGGTTGCTTCAGTCGTTCGAGATCATAGGTCGGCGGAATGTCCTTGCGAAAGAACAGATGCAGCATCACCAGCGTCGCGATAATCGCAGCGATATCAACAGGCACCATCACCGAAGCATATTGCGTGAACCCCAGATCAAAGAAGTCTGCCGAAACGATATTGACCAGATTGGACACAATCAGCGGCAGACTGGCAGTATCAGCAATAAACCCGGCAGCCATGACAAACGCCAACGTGGTGCCTTTGCTGAACCCCAGCGCCAACAGCATGGCGATCACGATGGGGGTCAGGATCAGCGCAGCTCCATCGTTGGCAAACAAAGCCGCCACGGCTGCGCCTAGTAACACGATGTAAGTGAACAGCAGGCGCCCCCGCCCGTTTCCCCAACGGGAGACATGCAGCGCAGCCCATTCGAAAAAGCCAGACTCATCGAGCAACAGGCTGATGATGATCACGGCGATAAAGGTCGCCGTAGCATTCCAGACAATATTCCACACCACCGGGATATCAGCAATCTGCACCACTCCGGTGACCAAAGCCAGCCCCGCGCCAAGTGTGGCACTCCACCCAATCCCTAACCCTTTCGGCTGCCAGATCACCAGCACGATGGTCAGGATAAATATCGCCCCAGCCAGTAACATACTTACCACCTCATTTTATATATGTATTTTCATATATATTTGCGCAAAAAATTTAGCTACACAGGGTTTTACCCTCGCTGGAGCCATTCGCCGCTGCCAGCTTACGTGCCATAGTGTGGACTTCGTCCTGTTGGCTCATCCAGGCTTGTTCAACAACCAGGGCTGCCCAGGCAGGAATATGCGGGGAAAGACGATAATGCACCCACTTGCCCTGCTTACGATCCAGCAGCAACCCGCACTCTCTGAGCATTGCCAAGTGGCGTGAGATCTTGGGTTGCGACTCTTCCAACCCGGTGCAAAGATCGCAAACGCACAGTTCACCCAGCTGTTTGAGCAGCAACACGATACCCAGGCGGGTTTCATCCGACAGGATTTTGAACAGCTGCAAGGAAGTCAGGGTCATGGGTCTCTCCACTACAATCGGTAGATAAATCATACCCACAGGCACTTTCAAGTCAATAACACATTTGAATTTTCATATATGTTTTCTCATCCCTTGTCCCAGAAAGCGGTCAACATGGTGTCGATACGTCCTTTCGGCAATATGGCTTTACATTTAAGCCCATTAAAAAGCCATAATACGGTAATATATTCACACCCCGGCAACAAATAATATTGCACCCAATAGTGTGAGCCTGTTCAAGACGAAAAACGCCCAATAATGCTATTTATTCTGCATGGTTTTCTCTAACGTGGATCTGCGTCATCATGAATCATTTAGAACTGCAGGCACTGCGTCAGCTTTTTTTTATGACGGTCGAAGAATGTGCGACCTATATTTCACCTGACAACAATTTAGCTACATGGCAGCAATGGGAGCGTGGTGAAAGTGAAATACCGGCCGCTATTATTGATACATTCACAAAAATTATTAAAAAAAGAAAAAACCACATCAATGCCATCATCGACAAGATCAACAATCGCATTGGTAATAACACCATGCGCTTCTTCCCTGATTATGCGTCCTTTCTGGCTGTCTACGCCCAAGGTGATTATCTGGAATGGAAAATTTATCAGTCGGTCGCCGCACAACTTTATGCTTATGATCTCGAGCGGCTATGTTAACCCTGACTAATAGGACACATCGCGCTCATTAATCTGGATGGGATTTAATAAGGACGGCTTATCAACACCGCCTGCCCATAGTTTTGACTGACTATCACTCCTGACCGCAGTTTAACGCCTGTAACAATCTCGTGCCCAACCGTTTTTCCCGGCACGAATTATTTATTATGAACGAGTTTCAGAGCAACAACCTATGGAAAACAAGTATGTACCAACGGCCTTGGGGCTGTATCTGAATTATCTGGTGCACGGTATGGGGGTGATATTAATCAGCTTGAATATGCCTTATCTGGCAGAACAATGGCATACCGATGCCGCAGGCATTTCGATCGTCATCTCTTCTTTGGGCATTGGCAGGCTCAGTGTGTTATTAATCACCGGCATGTTATCCGATCGATTTGGCCGCAGACCCTTTATTTTTCTGGGGATAGTGTGCTATTTGGGCTTCTTTTTTGGCATTCTGCTTAGCCCCACCATTATTATCGCTTATGTATTTGGTTTTTTAGCTGGCGTTGCCAACAGTTTTCTCGACTCTGGCACCTATCCTACGTTGATGGAAGCGTTCCCCAAGTCGCCAGGCACCGCCAATATCTTGATCAAAGCCTTTGTCTCCGGTGGCCAGTTTATGTTGCCGATGGTCATCAGCCTGCTGGTCTGGGCTGAGGTCTGGTTTGGCTGGTCGTTCCTGATCGCTGCTGGCATTATGCTGCTCAACGGCCTGTTCCTGCTGCGCTGCCCATTCCCCGCGCACCCGGGGCGACGAGTGGCCACCGAACCCGATTTGAATGCGGATGACAACCCTCGCTGTTCCATCGTTGATCTCATCAGCTATACCTTATATGGCTATATCGCCATGGCCACCTTTTACCTGATCAGCCAGTGGCTGGCACAGTATGGCCAGTTTGTGGCGGGTATGAGCTATACGATGTCGATCAAGCTGCTGAGTATCTACACCATCGGATCATTGATGTGCGTGTTCATCACCGCCGGGCTGGTAAAGAAAAGGTTTAAATCAACTACCTTTCTGATGCTGTATACCTTTATCTCCTTCATTACCTTACTCACCGTTTGCCTGTATCCCAACATGTACGTCGTGATGGTTTTCGCCTTTGTTATCGGCTTCTCTGCCGCAGGCGGGGTCATGCAGCTAGGGCTGACGCTGATGGCGACCCGCCTTCCCCACGCGAAAGGCAAAGCCACCGGCATCTATTACAGCGCTGGCAGTCTGGCAACGTTCACCATTCCTTTGATTACCGCCAAGATTTCCGAAACCAGTATCGCCAACATTATGTGGTTCGATACCGCTATCGCAGCCTGCGGCTTTCTGCTGGCGCTGTTTATTGGTTACCGTAGCCATAAAGAGGCCAACCGTCCCCTTAAGATGGTACAGATGGCCAGTTAATCCCGCCAAATTACCTTCTCTGACTGTTAACTTTCTTATGCTGTATCTCCCTCTCCCCAAGGAGAGGGAATTGATCCAGTGCAGTGTTCAGGTACGGTTTCCACAACTTATTACGAACTCGATCGGTCCCCTCTCCTTTTGAGAGAGGGTTAGGGTGAGGGGCCATTATTTAGATATAGAAACCTGGCTTTATTCCTCCGACCGACACCACATACAATATTATTATGACCGCGTGCAATATCAGACAGTATTCCGTCAGCAGCTGATCTCCAGACAAAGTAAATAGCTTGTTAATAGCCATTCGCCTTCACCACGCCCAAACAGTAAACACCGTGCAGCAGCCTTCCATACCTGATTTAACCAGCGAAATATCGGCACAATTCGGCAACACCATCAAGCGCCACCTCAGCATCTTTCCCTGCAATAAAGTTGAAAACTAAAACGGCATATTACGTATTCATCACCTACTGCATTACCTATACTCAGCACACGTCAGGTTGCCGGTGTATTGGCGGTTATCCATGACCCAAGTTATTTACCGCAGTGTGACTTATCGGGATATTTTCACCCCTTACTTTCCCGCAATGATTAATGAAAAAGAAAGGCCACCAGAACAACAAGTCCCCTGGATCTAGATAACGTAAAAAATTAGCGACAAGCGGAGAACAGTATGAGCCAGAGCAAGGCCTTCAAAGCGCCATTTTTGTTAGCGGTCATCAGTATCTATTTGAGTTATTTTCTCCACGGCGCCAGCGTCATTACGCTGGCGCAAAACATGACGCCACTGGCCGAGAAGTTCGGCACCGACAACGCGGGCATTGCCTACCTGATATCCGGTATTGGGTTGGGTCGACTAGTCAGCATTCTGTTCTTTGGCGTGATATCGGATAAGTTTGGCCGCCGCGCCGCCATTTTGATCGGCGTCGCCCTGTATATTCTGTTCTTCTTTGGCATCCCGGCCAGCCCTAATCTGATCGTCGCCTTTGGCCTGGCGGTTTGCGTTGGCGTTGCCAATGCGGCGCTCGATACCGGCGGCTATCCTGCCCTGATGGAAAGCTATCCCAAGACGTCCGGCTCGGCGGTGATCCTGGTAAAAGCCATGATCTCTTTCGGCCAGATGTTATACCCGATGTTGGTCAGCTACCTGTTGGTCAGCCACATCTGGTACGGCTACGCGATGGTTATCCCGGGGCTCCTGTTCGTCCTGATCACCTTGCTGCTACTAAAAAGCAAGTTCCCCAGCCAGCTGGTTGATGCCTCCGTGGCTAAAGAATTGCCGCAGATGAACAGCAAGCCGCTGGCCTGGTTGGAGGGCGTCTCCTCCGTTATCTTCGGCGTAGCCGCATTCTCTACCTTCTACGTGATCGTGGTCTGGATGCCGAAATACGCAATGGCATTTGCCGGTATGGCGGAGGCCGACGCGCTGAAAACCATCTCCTGGTATAGCCTTGGCTCGCTGATGTGCGTGTTTATCTTCGCCCTGCTGTTAAAAAGCACCGTGCGCCCGGTATGGGCAAATGTGTTTAACGCCGGTGTCTCGGTGATCGCGGCAACCATTATCTATCTGTATCCCTCACCGCTGGTTTGTAACCTTGGCGCCTTTGCGATTGGTTTCTCTGCCGCCGGTGGGATATTGCAGCTTGGCGTCTCCGTCATGTCGGAGTTTTTCCCGAAAAGCAAAGCCAAGGTCACCAGCGTTTATATGATGATGGGTGGGTTAGCCAACTTCTTGATCCCGTTGATTACCGGCTATCTCTCCACCATTGGTTTGCAATACATCATCCTGCTGGATATTGCCTTTGCCCTGCTGGCCTTTGTTACCGCCATCATCGTCTTCATTCGCTATTACAGAGTCTTCAAAGTCCCGCAAAGTGACCTGCGATTGGGCGAGCGCTTTTTCCAATAACCCAAAACAGCGATTACGCAGGTTTGCGCCCCACACGAACATGGTTAGACAAGGAGTTTAGAATGGATGTAACCGCAAAATATGAGCTTATCGGGCTGATGGCCTACCCGATTAGACACAGCTTATCGCCAGAGATGCAAAATAAAGCGTTGGAAAAAGTCGGGTTACCTTTTACCTACATGGCTTTCGAAGTCGATACCACCACCTTCGCCAGCGCGATTGAAGGGCTGAAGGCGTTAAAAATGCGCGGCACCGGCGTTTCGATGCCTAACAAACAGTTTGCCTGCCAGTATGTCGATGAATTAACGCCAGCGGCCAAACTGGTTGGTGCTATCAACACCATCGTCAACGACGACGGCTACCTGCGCGGCTATAACACCGACGGCACCGGGCATATTCGGGCTATCAAGGAAACCGGTTTTGATATCAAGGGCAAAACCATGGTGCTGGTCGGTGCGGGTGGCGCTTCTACCGCTATCGGCGCACAGGCCGCCGTTGAAGGCATCAAAGAGATCAAGCTGTTTAATCGTAAGGACGAGTTCTTTGAACAGGCGCTCGACTTTGCCAAACGGGTCAACGACAACACCGACTGCAAGGTAACCGTGACCGATCTGGCAGACCAGCAAGCGTTTGCCAGCGCTATCGCCAGCGCGGATATCCTGACTAACGGCACCAAAGTCGGGATGAAGCCGCTGGAAAACGAGAGCATCGTTAGCGACATCGCCCTGCTGCGCCCGCAACTGCTGGTGACGGAGTGCGTGTATAACCCGCACATGACCAAGTTGCTGCAAATGGCCCAACAGGCAGGTTGCAAAACGGTGGACGGTTACGGCATGTTGTTATGGCAAGGCGCCGAACAGTTCAAACTGTGGACTGGCAAAGATTTCCCACTGGAATACGTTAAGCAAGTGATGGGATTCGAGGCGTAGCATTCCCGTAGCGCGTGGTGATGGGCTTAAATCACCACCTTATTGATTGCGGCAAAACAGCATGCAAAAGGTAAAAATGAAAACCATAACCGTAAAAAACATTGTGTTCGGCGAAGGCGCGCCAAAAATCATTGTCTCGCTGATGGGCAAAGATATCCCTGCCGTGGTGGCTGAGGCGCAGGATTATCGTCACGCTGATTTCGATATTCTGGAGTGGCGCGTCGATCATTTTGCGGATGTCGCCACGCTCAGCAACGTGCTAGCCGCCGCGCGTCAGATCAAAGAGATCATTGCCGACAAGCCGCTGCTGTTTACCTTCCGCAGCGCGCAGGAAGGCGGTGAGCAGGCGTTGCCCCCACAGGCCTATATCGCGCTCAATCTGGCGGCGGTGGACAGCGGCCTGGTCGATATGATCGATCTGGAGCTGTTTACCGGCGACGAACTGCTCAAAGAGGCCGTGGCCCATGCCCACGCCAAGAACGTCTTGGTCATCATGTCGAATCATGATTTCCATAAAACGCCGCCGCAGGAGGAAATCGTCAAGCGCCTGTGCAAAATGCAGGAATTGGGAGCCGATATTCCGAAAATCGCCCTGATGCCGCAAAACAAAAGTGACGTATTGACGCTGCTGGCCGCGACGCTGGAAATGCACGAAAAGCATGCCAACGGGCCGATAATCACCATGTCGATGGCCAAAACCGGCATTGTATCCCGGTTAGCGGGCGAAACCTTTGGCTCTGCGGCCACCTTTGGCGCGGTCAAGAAAGCCTCCGCGCCGGGGCAAATCTCCGTCACGGATTTACGCACCATATTAACGATACTGCATTAATTCAGTGGCGTACTGATATTACTGTCGGCGGGAATAATCGTCTTTCCACCGAATAAAACAAGTCACTAAAAAGAGCAATCAATTTTTCATGCAGCTTAATTGCGGCATCCGCGCGCCTGCGTGCGAGTTTGGTTGCCCCGCAAAATAAAATAAATGCATCGGTCATTAACAGGAGTAATTATGGAACTGGTAAAACCGAAAAGAATCAATGGCAGAGTCCCGGTATTATCGGCACAAGAGGCGGTAAATTATATTCCTGACGAAGCCACCTTATGCGTATTAGGGGCCGGTGGCGGTATTCTGGAGGCCACCACCTTAATTACCGCGCTGGCAGAGAAATATCAAACCTCGCAAACCCCGCGTGACCTGTCATTAATCAGCCCGACAGGGTTAGGCGACCGCGCCGATCGCGGTATCAGCCCACTGGCACAGGTTGGGCTGGTGAAATGGGCACTGTGCGGGCATTGGGGACAATCCCCACGCATCTCCGATCTGGCCGAGCAGAACAAGATTGCGGCCTACAACTATCCCCAAGGCGTGTTGACCCAAACCCTACGGGCCGCAGCGGCTCACCAACCGGGGATTTTAAGCGAGATCGGGATTGGTACCTTCGTCGACCCGCGCCAGCAAGGCGGCAAACTCAATGAGGTGACCAAAGAAGATCTCATCAAGCTGGTCGAGATCGATAACCAGGAATATCTCTACTACAAGGCTATTGCGCCCAACGTCGCCTTTATTCGCGCCACCACCTGCGACAGCGAAGGCTATGCCTCGTTCGAAGATGAGGTGATGTATCTGGACGCGCTGGTGATTGCCCAGGCGGTGCATAACAACGGCGGCATCGTGATGATGCAGGTGCAAAAAATGGTCAAGAAGGCGACGCTGCACCCTAAATCGGTGCGCATCCCTGGCTATCTGGTTGATATCGTAGTGGTCGATCCACAGCAGACGCAGCTGTATGGCGGCGCCCCGGTAAACCGCTTTATTTCCGGCGATTTCGTGCTCGATGACAGCACCCAAATCGCCCTGCCCCTTAACCAGCGCAAACTGGTGGCGCGACGTGCACTCTTTGAGATGCGTAAAGGAGCGGTGGGCAACGTTGGGGTGGGCATTGCCGATGGCATTGGGCTAGTCGCCCGCGAAGAGGGATGTGCCGATGATTTCGTGCTGACGGTCGAGACCGGCCCCATTGGCGGTATTACCTCGCAGGGCGTGGCCTTCGGCGCGAACGTCAACACCCGTGCCGTCCTGGATATGACTTCCCAGTTCGATTTCTACCACGGCGGTGGGCTAGATGTCTGTTACCTGAGCTTTGCCGAGGTGGATCAACAGGGCAACGTTGGCGTGCATAAATTCAACGGCAAAATCATGGGCACCGGTGGCTTTATCGATATCAGCGCGACGTCGAAAAAGATTGTGTTCTGCGGCACCCTCACCGCCGGCAGTTTAAAAACCGACATCACCGACGGCAAGCTGAATATTGTGCAGGAAGGGCGCGTCAACAAATTCATCAAGCAATTACCAGAGATCACCTTTAGCGGCAAAATCGCGCTCGAACGGGGATTAGACGTGCGCTACATCACCGAACGCGCCGTCTTTACGCTCAAAGCCGATGGTCTGCACCTGATTGAAATTGCCCCCGGCGTCGATTTGGAAAAAGACATTCTGGCAAAAATGGATTTCGCCCCGGTTATTTCCCCGCAGTTAAAACTGATGGACGAAAGACTGTTTATCGACGGCGTCATGGGTTTCACTTTACCTGAAGCGGTATATTAAAAGGAGTAAGGCTATGGACTTTTCTTTAACTGAAGAGCAGGAACTGCTGCTTGCCAGTATTCGGGAACTGATCGGCAATAACTTTTCGGAAGAGTATTTCCGCACCTGCGATCAAACCTCAACCTACCCTACCGAGTTTATGCGCGCGCTCGCCGATAGCGGTATTTCCCTGTTAGGTGTGCCGGAGGAGTTCGGCGGCATTCCGGCGGACTATGTCACCCAGATGCTGGCGCTGATGGAAGTCTCCAAATGTGGCGCACCGGCGTTCCTGATCACCAACGGCCAGTGTATTCACAGCATGCGCCGTTTTGGCTCAGCCGAACAGCTACGCAAGACAGCAGAAAGCACGCTGGCCACTGGCGATCCGGCCTATGCGCTGGCCCTGACCGAACCGGGCGCAGGTTCGGACAATAGCGCCGCGACCACTACCTACACCCGTAAAAACGGCAAGGTGTATCTGAACGGGCAAAAAACCTTTATCACCGGTGCCAAAGAATACCCGTATATGCTGGTTCTGGCGCGCGACCCCGAGCCCAAAGATCCGAAAAAGGCCTTCACCCTGTGGTGGATGGAATCCAACAAGCCGGGCATTAAGGTCAATCCGCTGCACAAGATCGGCTGGCATATGCTGAGCACCTGCGAAGTTTACCTCGATAACGTTGAGGTGGATGAGAGCGATAGGGTGGGTGAAGAAGGCATGGGCTTCCTCAATGTGATGTACAACTTTGAAATGGAGCGCCTGATCAACGCCGCACGCAGCGCTGGTTTCGCCGAGTGCGCGTTTGAAGATGCCGCCCGTTATGCCAACCAGCGTATCGCCTTCGGCAAGCCGATCGGCCATAACCAGATGATCCAGGAAAAGCTGGCGCTGATGGCGATCAAGGTCGACAACATGCGCAATATGGTGATGAAAGTGGCCTGGCAGGCGGATCAGAAGCAGTCACTGCGCACCAGCGCCGCGCTGTGTAAGCTCCACTGCGCCCGTACGGCGATGGAAGTAATTGATGACGCCATCCAGATCATGGGCGGGCTGGGCTATACGGATGAGGCTCGGGTTTCCCGCTTCTGGCGTGACGTACGCTGCGAAAGGATTGGCGGTGGCACCGATGAAATCATGATTTATATTGCTGGCCGCCAGATCCTCAAAGACTACCAGAGCAAATAAGGCACTAAAACGCCAGGAGGTAGCCAATAAGCCAACCTCCTGGCGCATTATCAATAAGCCACCAGCAGATTCAACCCGGTAAACATGCCTGTTCCACCAAGTTATTATTGAACTGCTTACGATATTCACTTGGGGAACAACCGACATGACGCATAAATAATTTGGCAAAATGGTCGACGTTTTCGTACCCAACCCGCCAGGCGATCTCATTGAGGCTATTATCGGTATTGGTCAGCGTAAACTTGGCCTCGGTGATCCGGCGTTGAATAACGTAATTAATCGGTGATATATGATATTCACGAGCAAACTCATGGCAAATATAGCTGACACTGGCGCGGAATTTTTTAGCTAGCTGTTCGAGCGTGATCTTCTCACGATAGTTATTATTCAAATAAACCAGTACATCCTTCACCAGCACATCTTTTTTAATGTACCCCAACTCTGAACGGTAAGCGTTTTTAAAGTTTTCATAAAACAGTGCGGTGAGGGCATAACCATAAGCATCATAAATCGATGAGGTTAACTCGTTTTTCTGCTGGGGTAATCTCACGCCGAGTTCATTAAGGATCGCTTTTATCACCTCCCCCCCTTGCCCAACGGAAACTACCGGGCAGGAGTGAGGCTGTAAAATCTGATTCTCTTCCCAGCCCTGAAACTTGAAGCCATGGACGGCACAGGTATAGGTGGTAGCCGGAGAGGTGCAGTCTGATGCTACCGCATGGAGCCGACCAGGCTCAATAACCACGATATCACCAGCGTGTGCCACGTAGTAAGAGGAATCGATGACCAGCCTGGCCACCCCCTGCTTAACGTAAATCAGCTCGCTCTCATCATTATGCACATGATGCCCAGACTCCCAGTTGGGATCGTCACTGATGACGAACCGCGAGAGTTTTGGCGTCATCCCCTGCGCAAAAAGGGCTTCTTTTTTATTATCGAAACAGCGCTGAAACATGGCAACCTCCACACAAAAACGTTGGCTTTGGCAAAATGATCAGTGGCTAAAATAGAGCGACAGAAAACAATATACAATATGAGCCCAGACGACTAAAACAAGATAGTTTGCCCCACGTGCAAGATGGCACGAAAATAAAATCACCACGATCGCGCCGCCGGCTTACCTTACTCATTGGCAAACCATTTTCCCGCACAACAATCCATCCGTTATTAGCCGTTTTTTTGCAAGATTGTTAGCAACAAAAACAGATTATCCAGTCGTAAATCCCCCTGCGCACTCGCAATATATTGTCATGCTTTTTGTCCTTTCCGCTGATAGAACGCTCTCTGCCGCCAGCGAGCGACCCACAGGAGATACCATGAAAATAATAACCTGCTTTAAGCTGGTCCCCGAAGAGCAAGATATTGTGGTTACCGCACAACGTACGCTCGATTTCGATCACGCCGAAGCCAAAATCAGCCAGTTCGATTTAAATGCGATCGAGGCCGCCACCCAGCTGGCAACAGAGAACGATCACATTACCGCACTCTGCGTGGGCGGCTCGCTGCTGCAAAACTCCAAGGTGCGTAAGGACGTGCTGTCGCGCGGCCCTCATGAGCTTTATCTGGTGCAGGATGCGCAACTGGAAAATGCGCTGCCGATGGATACCGCACACGCGCTGGCTGCCGCCGCAGACAAAATCGGCTTTGATCTGATGCTGTTTGGTGAAGGTTCCGGGGATTTATATGCCCAGCAGGTGGGCCTGTTGGTTGGGGAAATCTTGCAGCTCCCTACCGTTAATGCCGTCAGCCAGATCCAATTTGCCGGTGAACGTGTACTGGTTGAGCGCACGCTCGAAGAAGAGGTCGAGGTGCTTGAACTACCACTTCCAGCGGTTATCTGCGTGACCTCAGATATTAACGTTCCCCGCATTCCGACGATGAAGGCGATCCTCGGCGCCGGCAAAAAGCCGGTCAATCAGTGGCAAGCCAATGACATTGCCTGGAGCCAGACGCCGCCTTTGGCCGAGCTGGTCGAGATCACCGTACCGCCGCAGAAACAGCGCCAACGCATCATTCTGGAAAACGACTCGCCGGAAGCCATTGCCGAGCTGGCGGACCATCTGAAAAAAGCGCTGAACTAACCCACGACTGGAGAAAATCATCATGAGTAAACTGACAAACGTATGGGTGTTCAGCGACAACGTTGAGCGCTACGGCGAACTGATGGCAGGCGCACGCCAGTGGGGCGAGCATGTTTATGCCATCGTGCAGGACAGCGAACAGGTTGCCAGGCTCAAGTCTCTGGGTGCAGACGGCATCTACGTGCTGGAGAAAACCTCCGCACTGCAGCGCATTGAAAATTATGCTGAAACCCTGGCGGACATCTTGAAAGAGGTCAACGGCGAACAGACTCCGGCCCTGGTGCTGATGGCAGCCACCAAACGCGGTAAAGCACTCACCGCCCGCCTGGGTGTGTTACTGAACGCAGCGGTAGTGAACGATGTGACCGCCGTGCACGTCGACGGGGCTGATTTCATCGCCGAACACCGTATGTACGGCGGATTGGCCTTCGGTAAGGAAAAAATCAATACCACCACTGCCATCATCACCCTGGCTCCCGGCGTGATGGAGTCTGCCGCCGCCGACCCGGCTCATGACTGCCTGGTCACTCAGCTCAGCTATGTTACCCCGCGCCAGGAAATCCTCTGCAAGGAGCGCCGTGCCAAAGCGCTGAGCAGCGTCGATCTCAGCAAGGCCAAACGCGTGGTTGGTGTCGGACGTGGGCTGGCTGCACAGGACGACCTGAAAATGGTCCATGAGTTGGCAGCCCTGTTAGGAGCAGAAGTTGGCTGCTCTCGCCCTATCGCCGAGGGCGAAAACTGGATGGAACGCGAGCGCTATATCGGGGTATCTGGCGTGCAGTTGAAATCCGATCTCTACCTGATGTTGGGCATTTCCGGGCAGATCCAGCATATGGTCGGCGGCAACGGCGCCAAGATCATTGTCGCGGTGAACAAGGACAAAAACGCCCCGATCTTCAACTATGCCGACTACGGCCTGGTGGGCGACATTTACAAAGTGGTCCCAGCCCTGATCGACCAGTTAGGTCGTTAACCCTTTGATTCACTGCACGCATCTCGCCGCACACCCGCGGCGAGATAGGGAGCATAAGCATGTCGGACGATAAATTTGATGCCATCGTGGTCGGTGCTGGCGTCGCTGGTGCCGTAGCCAGCTACGTGATGGCGCAGGCCGGGTTGGATGTGCTGGTCATCGAGCGTGGCAACAGCGCTGGCAGTAAGAATATGACCGGAGGCCGCCTGTATGCCCATAGCTTGGAACGCATCATGCCTGGGTTCGCACAGGAGGCGCCAGTAGAGCGCAAGGTCACCCGCGAGAAGATCTCATTCATGACGGAGGAAAGCGCCGTCACGCTCGATTTTCACAGCGAGAAACCGGATATTGCCGCCCAGGCGTCTTATACCGTGCTGCGCAACCGGTTCGATCCCTGGTTGATGGAAAAAGCCGAACAGGCGGGAGCACAGTTTATCTCGGGCGTCCGCGTCGACGCGCTGATACGGGAAGGTAATCAGGTCACCGGCGTGCAGGCGGGCGACGATATCCTGAAGGCTGACATAGTGATCCTGGCTGACGGCGTGAATTCCATGCTCGGCCGCTCGATTAACCTGTTGCCCCCTTCTTCGCCACATCACTATGCCGTAGGCGTCAAAGAGCTTATCGGTTTATCCCCCTCGGTGATCGAAGATCGCTTTAACCTCTCTGGCAATGACGGGGCCGCCTGGCTGTTTGCCGGTTCCCCGTCCAACGGCCTGATGGGGGGAGGATTTCTCTATACCAACCGGGACTCCCTCTCTCTAGGGCTGGTATGCGGTCTGGGAGAGATTGGCCACGCGGGGAAAAGCGTGCCCCAGATGCTGGAGGACTTTAAGCAGCACCCATCCATTCGCCCGCTGATCCAGGGTGGAAAGCTGCTGGAGTACGGTGCTCACCTGGTTCCGGAAGGTGGCAAGGCGATGATACCCACGCTGGCTGACGGCGGCGTAATGATCGTCGGCGATGCGGCAGGATTCTGCCTGAACCTGGGCTTTACCATACGCGGCATGGATCTGGCCATTGCATCAGCCCAGGCGGCTGCCAATACGGCCATTGCGGCAAAGCAGCGGCAGAACTTTTCCGCCAGTAGCCTAGGAGAGTATAAGCACGCTCTGGAGCAAAACTGCGTGATGCATGAGGTGCACCACTTCCGCAAAATCCCTGCGCTGATGGAAAACCCGCGCCTGTTTACGCAGTATCCGCGCATGGTCGCGGACATCATGGGGGATATGTTCACTATCGATGGCAGCCCTACCCAGCCCGTGCGCAAGGCTCTAATGAAAAGGGTGAAACAGATTGGGCTGATGAATTTATTGAAAGACGGCATCAAGGGGGCGACAGCGCTATGAGCAGCGAAAATCCGGTCAACGTAGACGTCAAACTGGGCATCAACAAGTTCCATGTTAATGAAGGCCATCCACACATCATTCTGATGGATAACCCCAACATGGAGGAGTTCCGTAAGCTGATGCTGGCCTGCCCTGCCGGGCTGTATAAGCAAGACAGCACAGGCAATATCCATTTCGATTCTGCCGGTTGTCTGGAATGCGGAACCTGCCGCGTGCTGTGCGGCGACACCATTCTTGAGCAGTGGGAATATCCTTTGGGGACGTTTGGCGTCGAGTTTCGCTACGGCTGATCCTGTTAGCGTCTGTCTGAAAGAGCGTGCCAGCCCCTCACCCCAACCCTCTCCCGTAGGGAGAGGGAGCTGATAGCCCTTGCACTTTTGGCAGTAAAGAGACCCTCTCAGCAAACCGCTCCTCACTCATCAAAGGTGAGTCACTACAATTTCAAACACGCTCGATCGGTCCCCTCTCCCTGTGGGAGAGGGTTAGGGTGAGGGGCAATGTTTACCGGACCAGAACAGTTCACCCCCCCAGAAATAATGAATAGAGATAAACCAATGAGTGTCACGATAAAACTCAATCTTGAGCGCCGGGCCAAATACCGGCAACAGGGTTTTTGGGGCGATGCCTCGCTTGCCGATTACTGGCATCAAACCCAGCAGGCCATGCCGGAAAAAATTGCCGTGATCGACAATAGAGGAACTTCCTATACCTATGCCGCCCTCGACCGCGCGGCAAGTAGCTTGGCAGCATGGCTGATCTCCTGCGGTATTCAACCGGGTGACCGCATCGCCTTTCAGCTTCCCGGCTGGTGTGAGTTTACCGTGATCTACCTGGCCTGCCTGAAAACGGGGGCGGTTTCCGTTCCCCTGCTTCCCTCCTGGCGAGAGGCAGAGCTGGTCTGGGTGCTGAACAAATGCCAGGCCAAGGTGCTGTTCGCGCCAACCTCGTTCAGAAATACCCGGCCAATTGAGCTCATCTTGCCGCTATGCGATCAAATACCTGGCCTGCTTGAGGTGGTGGCCGTTGATAAGCTTTCCCCCGCAACAACCGTCCCCGCACTTAGCCAGTTGCTACGGGATGTTCCACCACTGATTACACCGGTCAGCGTGCATGGCGATGAGCTGGCCGCCGTGCTGTTCACCTCCGGTACCGAAGGCAAACCCAAAGGCGTGATGCTGACGCACAATAATATTCTGGCCAGCGAGCGTGCCTACTGCGCGCGGCTTAATCTCACCTGGCTGGATACCTTCCTGATGCCCGCACCGCTGGGGCATGCGACCGGTTTCTTGCACGGCGTGACGGCCCCCTTTCTGATTGGCGCACGCAGCGTTCTGCTGGATATCTTTAATCCGCTCGATTGCCTTGCCTTGCTGCAACAAGAGCGCTGTACTTGCGTGCTCGGAGCAACGCCTTTTGTCTATGACCTGTTATGCACCCTGCAACAACAGCCGCACGACATCTCATCGTTACGCTTCTTCCTGTGCGGCGGCACCACCATCCCGAAAAAAATTGCCCAGGATTGCCTGCAAATGGGCATTAAACTACTCAGCGTCTACGGCTCGACGGAAAGTTCGCCACACGCGGTGGTCAACCTGGACGATCCCCTTTCCCGCGTGATCAACACCGACGGTTTTGCCGCACCTGGGATAGAAATCAAAGTGGTGGATAAAGAGCGTAACCCACTCCCCAACGGTGAAGAAGGCGAAGAAGCCTCACGTGGCCCCAACGTATTTATGGGATATCTGGATGAGCCCGAGCTGACTGCCCGATCGCTGGATGAGGATGGCTGGTACTACAGCGGTGACCTGTGCCGCATGGATGCCGACGGCTACATTAAAATTACCGGCCGCAAGAAGGATATTATCGTGCGTGGCGGGGAAAATATCAGCAGCCGCGAAGTGGAGGATATCCTGATGCAACATCCACGTATCCATGATGCCGCGATTGTCGCCATGCCGGATGAACGATTAGGGGAAAGATCCTGCGCCTACGTGGTGCTGAAGGCCGCTTACGGCTCACTCACCCTGGAGGAGGTCATCGCGTTCTTTGGCCGCAAGCGGGTCGCCAAATACAAATACCCTGAACACCTGGTGGTGGTGGACAACCTGCCGCGTAACGCCTCAGGCAAGATACAAAAATTCCTGCTACGTCAGGATATTATCCAGCGTCTTGGCAAAGAGGTTAAACAGGCAGCCATGGGAAGAAGAGACGATGTTCGCGTTACGGAACAAGCAAAATGAAAGGCTCTGGCAACAGGGCTCGAACCTGTGTCCAGTCGGATGGAGAGCCGACTGCTCTACCACTGAGCTATACCAGAGTTAGGGCTATTATCTACGAGCCGTCAGCCCGGTCAAGCGGGCTAACCGCCTTTACCGGAAAAATAGCCCGCCTTGCGCAGTATCAGGGCGATCTCCGGCTTATCCACCACCACGCCATGAACCAGCTCCGGCGTTGGCACAAAAGGCACTGCCTGCCGATTGCGGCGTGGGCCGATCCACCCCTTGTTATAAGGATCGACGCCAAACTGCGCGCAGACCCGCTGCACATCGGCTTTGGTACAACTGCTGGCACCAGAAAACACTTCCCAAGGCAACGGCAGATGCGCCCATACCTGAGTATCCGGCTCCAACCCACCGCCAGTCTGATAGTGCCAGGCGGCGACGTCCCCAGCCATAAGGCGTAGCACTTTACCTAGGCACATCTGTTCGACCATCTCCTCCATGCCTAATACGACAGCCAGCGCAAGCCAACCTTGCCTGGCGCTGTTCCAGGCTCCAGCCAGGGCATTCCAGGTAGAGGAGTCATCGCCACGCTTTACTATCATGGTCTGGCGATTGAAGGTATTGCGTTGCCAGATCAATTGCAGCAATCCGGCCAGCTCGTTGAGCTGTGCCAGATAGAGAGTGAACAAGCTCAGCTTTTGCCGATCGTCGAGGTGCTTTACGATGTCACGATCCGGCATGATATGGGCAATGGCGTACCAGCCCGCCGATGTCGGCGCCTGTTGTACCCGCGCCAGCAGCATCTCGCCAATCTGGTCAAAAGCACGATCCTGAGCCTGGTTGGTAAACACGCTGCGGCGGTTCATGCGGGCGGAAAGCCAGGCAATAAAGCAGGCAACGTCCGGCGTGGAAGCAAAATCCTCATAGCGGATCATCATTGCCAGCCCCGATTTGGCCATCCGGGTCGCCTGGTATTTTTGCGTTTCCAGTTGGTAGGTCGCCAGCTTGCTCTCAAAGCGCTGCAGAAAACGGAACAGCTTGTTATAGCGCCGTTTGGAGATATCCATGCCCGCCTGTCGCCGCTGCGCACGGCTGAAACGGTCGACGATAAAATTATTACTGCCTGGAGCTTTCTGGATCTCCACCGACAGTTGCTCAATCAGTTGGCGAACCTGTTGAATATCGCTGCAATCAACGCTGTCCAACACCGGGGCACCAGCAAATAACTCTCCTGCCTTCGCCACCTGTTTCTCTGGAGCGACCGGTTGACGAAATTCCTGCATCATCGAGGTCATCTGTACCAGGCCGGACTTCAGTGACCCAGTCGCTGCCTGCCGTAGCTGAGCCGTTTCCACTGGAGTCAGGGAATCTCCCAACTGCGTGAGGATCAGTTCAGCCACGTCTTCCGGCCGTAAGCGTTTTTGCAGGGAGGAGAACAGCTGAGCAAGGTTATCCATCAGGCTTAATCCGTTAAAAAGTTAAAATCTTGTGAGGTCAGGTGACGCTGGCTTCAGCCTGAGCATTTTCCAGATGACATATTGTTGACTATTTTGATAGAGGTCAATTGATCAACCCGTTTAGTCGTGAAATGTCCCCTGCGACCAAGTTAAACTCAGCGAACCTGGCCGCTTTGTTATTCCTACCGCGTTCACCGTGGAGCACAAAATTGTTTAAATACCGGATCAATTGGCTAGCGCTGATCGCTGTCGTCGCCTTGCCCACCGCTGCCAATGCGGCCACACACGTGCAAGTGGGATTTTCGCCAGAGGGCTCGGCGCGGGCGTTGGTGCTGAATATTATCGGCCACGCACATCAGTCCATCCAAATGATCGCTTATTCTTTCCAGGCACCCGATATCACCCAGGCGCTGGTAGCGGCGCACAATCGTGGAGTGGAGGTGCGCGTGGTAGTCGATAAACGCCGGAATCAGGGCAAAGCCAGCCAGGCTGCAATTAACTACGCGGCCACTCACGGCATACAGATGCGCATCGATGGGCATTATCATATTCAGCACGACAAGACGATTATTGTCGATGGCAAGACGGTGGAAACCGGCTCGTTTAACTATGCTCCCTCAGCTGAAACACAAAATAGCGAAAACGTGGTAGTACTGCGCTATATGCCCGACGTTACCAGGCAGTTCATCGCACACTGGCAAAGCCGCTGGGATTTGGGCCTGCCTTACAAAGTGAGGCTTGAAGCCACGAAACTGCCATAATAAGTTCATCTGCAAGCGTTGCCACTTCGGGCAAGATACAAAAATTTCTGTTACGTCAGGATACTATTCTGCGCCCTGGTGAAGATGTATGCTCTGAACTCACCCACTGATAGTCAAAGCGGGCGCAGCATGCAGCGCCCCTACGGTCGAATATGTGAGACCCTACCATTCAGTTAAGGCTGGCATGCCTGGACCCGATTAACGCGCCCCAAAAACGCCATATTCCACGCTCGCCAGGTAAAAACAGAAGGCCTCTCTGACCATATCGATAAAACGGGGTTTAAGCTCAATGGTCTTGCCATCTTGCCTCAAGTTCAATAAATCTAACCGCTCGGCTGCCTGAAAACATCGCTTGATATGTGAGCGGGATACCGAAAACTCCGTCGATACTTTTAAGTAATTATATTGCACCGTTAACGTTCTTTGCCTGAGACTTTCCATATACAGGTGAAACATCATCATATGCCCCCCATCCTTGGTCAAAAATGCACGGCTATCTGGCACAACGTCATACACAAACATTTCTTTCCCTATGACTTGTATATAATTTTTGAAAAAATCCGCCATGAAATCATCGTGATCAAACCTCTGTGCAAGAGCGAACTCAGGGTAGATCATCGCGTAAGCCAGCAGCAGGGTATCAATCAACTCACGAACCTCATTTACCCCTTTGGCTGTCGGTTGGTAAGTTAATTTGCGTTTATCCTGTTCATCACGCCTGATCGCCAAGCGCCCTCCTACCTGCAAGAAAGAGATGAATGAATCCAAGGCATTAGCACTTAACAATTCATGGTTAATGCAAAGCTTCTTAACCCCTTTAAAAGAAGGGTTTTTAAAGGTGTAATAACCACCTAACATGGACCAAAAAATAATATTCCGATTGGCTTTAAACATCACTTTAAAATAGAGAGGATGAGTCATATAAATTTTATGAATCGCATTATAATAAATCTCCACTGCAGCATCCAAATCCTCACTTAGACCAATCTCACGCCTCCTACCATTGATTATTGAAACGACCACACAACAAACTCCACTCTCAGTTTATTTATCGCTAAAAATACGCAAAAAATCAAAAAACACATAACCTACCGATAATACAAAATAATGTCAATGATTGTAAAAATTATTAAAAATTATAACATAAAAAACAAACTAACAGATTGAATTAAAAGGGTTTAATAAATATTGCCACTATAATTATAATTCCTCTAATTTATAATTAATAATAATTATTACATATACCAAAATTAACAACAAAAATGGACAGTGAGTAATCCAGGATACTGTGTAAGTCTGCCTATCCTCAAGGGAAGACAAGCTAAAAAGGACACCTGGCTAATGATTTACGGTGTTTAAGAGATCTCACACCTGGCAACAAGATAAGGCGCTATGTGTGAGGTCTTTTATATAAGTAACCTCAAGGAAAGGTATAGCCGATTTATACCAAAGACAGCATGTAAATATGGAGATTAAAAATGACTATCAAGAAAACCCTGCTAGCCGCTACCGTATTAGCCTCTTTAGCGCTGAGCGGTACCGTTCTGGCTGAGGTTCCCCCTGGTTCCCAAGGCAATGGCCAGATCCTGTTCAAAGGTTCGGTGTTAAAAGCCCCTTGCGGTTTAGCTCCAGGTATTGATGGCGACAACCAATCGATCAACTTGGGACAGGTTGCCGACTCCCAGTTGACCACTATCGGTTACAGCACCCCTATCGAGTTTAAAATCAAACTTATCGGCTGCACATTTGATCCCAAGGCTGCCGCCGAAACCAAAGTCAACGTCCGCTTCGATGGCATGTCTGTCGGTGGTGCCAATGGTTTCCTGGGGGTCACCGGTGATGCCAAGGGTTTGGCCATCCGTCTGTTAGATGCCGCCAACAAGCAGGTTAAGATTGCGACAAAATCCGAGCCTTATAGCTTACGCACCGGAGACAACACCCTGCAATTCTCCGCTCAGGTCGTTGCCTTGGATGGGGAAGCGGTTATTGCCGGTCACTATGACGCATTGACCAGCTTCTCTCTGACCTATCTCTAAAACCCCCAAATCCAGTAGTAATTATCACCTAGCAGGTATGGCTTGGCCAAGCCTGCTACTTACCGACGTTCAGAAACTATTATCATGAACAATAAGAAAAATTACTCACCCGCTTCATCCCTATTGTTTTTTATCATTGTTGCACACTCAGCCTATGCAAAAAACAATGATATTGAGTTTGAGACCAGAGCCTTGGACATCCTCGATAAACAGAGTATCAGCTTGAGTAATTTTTCACGTCCTGATTATATTCCAGCGGGAAACTACCTGCTGTCGTTAAAGTTGAATAATAGAACTGTTGGCACCCTCCAGTTCCAGTTAATCGACATCGAGGGGGACAGCAAGGTTTGCTTTACCCCGGAACTGTTGCAGAAATTTGATTTAAAAAGTAGTGCCTTGCAGGGAATAATGGAACACCACGCACCAGGGGATAGCACCTGCATTATCGTTGAGGATTATGCAGGCAGCACGGTGAGAATCGATCGTAAAAAGAGCGAACTGCTGCTGACGATCCCGCAGGCAGCGTTAAAGTATAACGATCCCAACTGGATACCAC
This sequence comes from Serratia sp. JSRIV006, assembly GCF_019968685.1. Lineage (NCBI taxonomy): Bacteria > Pseudomonadati > Pseudomonadota > Gammaproteobacteria > Enterobacterales > Yersiniaceae > Serratia > Serratia sp. JSRIV006. The sequence goes on along the minus strand of NZ_CP074137.1, from coordinate 1,239,205 downwards.
CGGCGCAATGGGATGAAGGCATTCCCGGCATCCTGCTTGATTATAACGCCAGTGGCAACGTCTATCAGAATAAGCAGGGTTCAAACTACCTGTCATTATCTGGCTACGGGACTGCCGGTGTGAACTACGGTTCCTGGCGCCTGAGAAGTCACCATCAGGCATTTTTATATAAAGGCCGGCAGGGCGAAAAGCAATCGCGCTTCAGCACGCCAACGGCTTACCTGGCGCGCTCACTCAATGATGCCGGTGCTCATTTAACTCTCGGCAGAAACTTTCTTTCATCCGATGTTTTCGACGCCATTGACTATACCGGGGTTGCCATTGTCAGCGACGATCGCATGCTGCCACCGGCATTGCGTGGCTATGCGCCGGTCATCGAAGGAGTTGCCAACAGCAACGCCAAAATTATCATCACCCGGGGTGATAATAACGTTATCTATGAAAAGTTGGTGCCGCCCGGCAACTTTATCATCAACGATCTCACCGACATGACCTCTGGCGAGTTAAAAATAACCATCCGCGAGGAAAATGGTGAGGAGAGAACGTCAACCATTCAAACCTCCAACGTTCCTTTCCTGACGCGTTCCGGTCATGTCAGATATAAAGTCATGATGGGGCAATCAAATAACAATGGAAGTTTCAATCCGTATCTCGCCACCGGTGAAGCCTCTCTCGGCATCTTTTCAGGAACGTCACTGTTTGGCGGCTTTATCCTTACCGATAAACAGTACTACGCTATCAACGGGGGTATTGGTTACGATATGGGCATACTGGGTGCCCTATCCTTCGACTTGACCCACACCGATGCACAGCTGACAGACTCCCGCCCGCGGGGCCAAAGCTACCGTTTCAACTACTCGAAAATGTTCGACAGCATTGATAGCCAAATTACCTTTGCGGGCTACCGTTTCTCAGAGGAAAGCTTCCTGACGCTCAATGATTTTATCACACTGAAAACTAGCCCGGATTATATCAGCACCAGCAAGGAAAGTTACAATATCGTCGCCAGCAAGAGCTTTAGCGATCTCGGGTTCTCACTGAACGCCATTTATACCAAGCAAACCTACTGGCAGGACGTTTCCGACAGTAATACCTACGGGTTAAGCGTGTCAAAATCCTTTGACTTCGCCGGCCTGAAAAATATCAATACCTATCTCTCGGTAAACCGCACAGAGTATAAGAAAAGCTTTTATTCACAGAGCCAGAAAAACAACAACTCAATCTACCTGAGTTTTAATATCCCATTAGGTGCCAAAAGCTATATGAATACCGCTATGCGTACCAATAACGGTAAATTATCACCGAGCCTGTCCTATACCAATAATGTTGACCCCAATAATACCTGGTCCGTTGGCGCCAACGCCTATGAGGGCTTGCGGCAAGGTAAGATCAATGCCAACTCCTCGCAAAAAATGGCCAAGGTCGCCACCACCTTAAACGCATCGATGAGTGACGACGATTACTATCTGGGCGGCAGCATCAAGTCCGGGTTCACGACCACCGCTCATGGCACCGTTATGCACCGTGACGGCTACGCCGGAAACTCAAGATTGCTGCTCGACACTAAGGGTATTGCCGGTGTTTACGTTGGCAATGGAGACCGCAACGAGCCCACCAACGCCCAAGGCTTGGCCATCATCAACGACGTCCCGGAATATTACCGCACCGATTACTCGATTGATACTAAACGACTCCCCGATGATGTTGATGGTTCAGTCGCCAACATCCAAACGGTGCTAACCAAAGGGGCGATTGGCTATCGCAGACTCAAGGTTTACCGGGGGATCAAAGCCTTTATTCGGTTAACCGATCCCCAGGGCCGACCGATCCCGTTTGGCACCACCGTTGAAGACGCTGCTGAGAAGAGAAGCGTTGGCATGGTGGGTGAAAATGGCGAGGTCTATATTTCCGGAGTCAGCAGTGATTCCACCCTAAAAGCGATGGATGCGGCTGGCCGACACTGTTTCTTCAGCCTGCAGGGCCAGAATGTATCGCTGTCTTTCACCTCTTCTACGGTATGTAAAACCCAATAATCTCACAAGGATATTCCCATGTTCCCACAGGCTACCAAGCTATTTTTTATCCTGATGCTAGCAGGTTTTAGCGTCTCCCAGGCCAACGCGGCGATCTCTATTGATAGAACTCGCGTGATTATGATGGGTGATGAAAAATCGGCACCGGTTAATATTATTAACCACAGTAAAAAATTACCTTATCTGGCACAAAGCTGGCTAGAAAATGAAAATGAAGAAAAAATAAACTCCCCCCTTACCGTGCTGCCACCGCTACAACGGCTGGAACAAGACACTACAGTGCAGGTAAACATTACCCCGTTGCCGGCTGCGGCTCAATTACCTCAGGATAGAGAGTCATTGTTCTTCTATAACCTGCAGGAGATCCCACCAAAATCTGAAAAGAGCAACGTCGTGCAGTTAGCTTTACGGATTAAAATAAAGGTCTTCTACCGCCCTGCGAGCCTGAAAAAAATGGCCATGGAGGTTTGGCAAGAGAAGTTAGTGCTTACCCCCGTCAATAATGGCGTGAAGATCGTCAATCCTACGCCTTTTTATATCGTTATCCCGACCCTCAGCGTAGCGAGCAAACCGCTATCACTGGCGGATGAGGCTATAACGCTTAAGCCGCTGAGTGACGTCACTGTGCCAAACGCGCGGGTAAAAAACCAGGCCATCCAACTACAGTACATTAATGATTATGGCTCTTATAACGCAATAAATTATCATTGCACAGCGAGCCAGTGCGATGTGGTAAAAGACGATAAAAGTCGCCCTTGATATTGAGGCTATTATTATGATCAAGTTTATCCTGAGCTTCTGTATAGGGCTTTTCTCTGTTAACACCGCCTGGGCTGAGTCAGTTATTGCCTGCGATTGGACGCCAAGCCCTAGCCTCATTCCTGCCGTAAGCCTCGGTAGCCTGATCAAGGGAAGGATCCAAAGGGGCACTGAAGATATTAATTGTTATCAAGACGAAGAGGGTATTAAGCATTGTGACAAAAAAGATATCTGGAAAATTCCCAACGGCATCTACTCCACCAGCCAAACCGCCAGGGTAATCTGCATCAACTTTGGCGATAAAGCAGAGATGATCACCTATAAGTTTTCCAAGGCCAGCGATCTGGATATTCCCATCCCTGCCAATTCTAACGTATGGAAAAACCTGACCTTAACGATCTCCGGTGCCGGTTCGCAGAGAACCTTTAGCAATATTGAAAACATGGAACACGATAAGCAGTTTACCTGGAACGATACCACTTTGGCACCATGCCAAAAAACTTGCTGGGATCTGGAACTCGCCACACCACGCTATACCAAGAGTTTAACGTTTAATTTTCGCGTACAACCCAAAGTATTTAAAACCGATTATAACGTTAACCCTTTCTATGACCTGCAAGACTCGGTCGGCGCCCTGTGGATAATTTCTGGCTCGGATACCGATATGGCCTGGTCAACAACCAGCACCCCCTACTTGATTATCTGCGGCCTTAACGGAAATGACGGATCGACTTCCTGCGATACTAACAGCAGCATCGGTAGCGGAGGTGGGGGCGGTTCGATGAGACCACCGATCAAGCAGTGTACCTTGACCGTTGTCACCCCGGATGTGGTGGCATTCCAGCCGATCTCCTCTGACGATCTCAGCCGTGGCAGAGTCCGTAGTGAGGACTTCACCATGACCGTGATAAAAGGACCAGACCAATCCACCACCTGTATGGGTAGCGCCTATAATCTGCCCGGTGAAATCAAAACCCAAGGCGGTTACCCAATCAGCTCGACCTTTTGGGGGATTAGCCATAGCTCAGGAGCGCCACAGGGTATCGGCCTCAAGCTGTTTGATTTAGGTAAAGGTGCATACTTGAAATTCAACCAAAAATACTCCAGCTTTATTAGTGATATCAGCAGCATCAGCGAATCAAAAAGGATGCGGGCTGAAATATCCGCCACCACCAAGGATCTAAAAAAAATCAAGGATGGTGAATACAGCCAGGTGCTGACCTTCGAAGTTGCCATGCCGTGAATGTTATTGGGAAGGAAAGCAATGATGAACAGCAAATGTTTACTTCTATTTGCCGCAACACTGTTGCCCACCGCTGCTCATGCGGAAATCAAGGCGAGCAGTAGCACTCAGTTTGTGGGCAGGATTACTGTCGCCACCTGCAATATCGTGGTCGGTGATGATAATCAAACGATCAACATGGGCGAAATATCCAGCGCCGAGCTTGATGCCAAAGGGAAATCTACACCGGTGCCCTTCCTCATCAATTTATACGGCTGCGATACAGAAAATAAGAACGTCAAGATTGCGTTCGACAGAACGGGGACCGGCGCATCTGGCAGTTTGATTCCGGTTGATGGCATGAGTGGTATCGCGTTAGGGCTGCTGGACAGTGATGGCAGCCCGCTGTATTTTGGCAAAAAGAATAGCGGCCAAAAAATTAAAAAAGGCGATAACACCCTGCTTTTCTCGGCTTACATCGCTAAAACGGGGCCGATTAATTCAGGGTCATTTAGCCGCTTGCTGCACTATACGCTGTACTATGATTAACCTTATGTGTGCAGTCTTTACCTTGCTCAGTTGAGCTTGGGCCAATTCGCCTGCCAGGCTAAGATTGCCGACCAGGTCAGCCACAAAAAATCCGCAGTACCAGCACAAACAGCAGGGTTCATTCGCTTATTAATGAATCCTGCTAATTAACCCTAGCGAATTACTCCCTCTAATCAATTAAATCACGCCGAGTAAAACTTTTCACACACCACAGATCGGCCGATCGATACCGCGACCAGCGCTTTCTTCTCGCATCGCGATCCGGCCAGGGTGGAATAGCTAGCCAGCCGCAAACTCGACGTTTAACGATAAAATAGGAGGAACTCCCGAATGCAAACACGTTATCTCGGTAAGTCCGGGCTGGAAGTGTCAGCGCTCGGCCTGGGCTGCATGGGGTTGAGCTTCGGCAACGGATACGCGTCAGGCCGTTGAACTGATCCGCGCAGCCGTTGAGCGTGGCGGGCACCGTGATAGCAGGCTGCGCACCGCATGTTCGCCCGCCGCTTTGGTAAAAACTCTCTCCCTCGCCACGGCGAGAAAAACCTGTAGCTCATTGAAGTTTTCTTTCAGCATGCGTATTTCCTTGGTTGACGTAAACCTTGCCAGTTCGCACAGAACTTATGAAATGGGTTCATAGACACTACCATTTTAGCCCCGTTAACGACCAAGGTTGCTGATAAATCGCCAACAAAAATGTTCTCATACCGCCAGATTTTTTGGATGGTGCTATATTTTATGAACTGACCTCTCCCCACCGAGAGGATATATGAAAAGACATCCTTTTAGCATTGCCTTAGGTGTTTTATCTACCGACATGTCATTGTCGGCGTGCACTGCCAAAGTAGATGAAAAATATCACTATTCATAAATTATTATCCACTACAGTCAATGATAACCCACTACTACACGCCTAACAGACAAGGTGGCGCACCCCATAGCGCACGTACCTAATCCGTCGGGTGAGTTTACTTAGCCGAGGCCACCATGTTCTTAAATTACTTTGCGTTAGGCGTACTCATTGTTGTCTTCCTCGTTATTTTTTACGGGATCATTATTCTCCATGACATTCCTTATCTGATCGCAAAATCACGCAATCATCCGCATGCAGACGCGATCCATGTTGCGGGTTGGGTCAGTTTGTTTACTCTGCATGTGATGTGGCCTTTTTTATGGATATGGGCCACGTTGTATCGCCCAGAGCGCGGTTGGGGCATGCAAGGCCAGCAAGATCCCTTTGCCCGCTTAGAGCAAAGAATAACCGAGCTGGAACAGAGCATCTGCGAAACCAAAACACCTTCTGCGGAGTAACTCCATGGACTTGCTCATTATTCTTACCTATGTCGCGTTGGCCTATGGCATATTCAAAATATTTAAAATCCCGGTAAACAAATGGACGGTCCCCACCGCAGCATTGGGTGGCGTTGTTTTAGTCGGCGCCCTGATTTTATTAATGAATTATAACCACCCTTATACTTTTCAAGCACAAAAGGCCGTGGTTTCCATTCCCATTACTCCGCAAGTTACCGGCATTGTCAGTGAGGTCACTGATAAGCAGAATACCTTTATAAAAAAAGGGGACGTACTTTTTAAAATAGAGCCCACCCGATACCAGGCACGTGTCGATAGATTACAGGCCGATTTAATGACGGCAATCCATAGCATCCAGGTGCTCCAAGGGCAATTAGATGAAGCCGTCGCCCATACCTCGGGGGTGATTGCCGAACGCGATCGTTTATATAAAGACTACCAGCGCTATCTTAGAGGAAGCCGGGCCAGGGTAAACCCGTTCTCCGAAAGCGACATTGATAACGCCAGGCAAAATTTTCTGGCGCAGGATGCGCTGGTGAAAAGTTCATTGGCTGAACAGGCACAGATAAAAAGCCAGTTAAGCAGCGTCGTCAACGGAGAACAGTCGCAGATAGTCAGCCTCCGTGCCCAGTTAACAGAAGCCAAATACAATCTCGACCAAACCGTGGTTCGCGCCCCCAGTAATGGCTATGTAACCCAGGTGCTTATCCGCCCAGGAACCTACGCGGCAGCGCTGCCACTGCGCCCGGTGATGGTGTTTATCCCGCAGCAAAAACGGCAAATCGTCGCGCAATTCAGACAAAATTCGCTGTTACGCCTGAAATCGGGCGATCAAGCCGAGATCGTCTTCAATGCGCTACCTGGCCAGGTGTTTCAGGGGAGACTGACCAGCATACTTCCCGTCGTTCCCAGCGGGACGTACCAGGCGCAGGGAACCCTGCAATCATTGAGCATGATACCCGGCTCCGATGGCGTGCTGGCGGTGATTGAGTTAGAGCCGAATGCGGATGTTGATGCTTTGCCAGATGGGATATTTGCCCAGGTGGCGGTGTATTCCGACCACTTTACCCATGTTTCCGTAATGCGTAAGGTGCTGCTGCGCATGACAAGCTGGATGCACTATCTCTATCTTGATCATTGATCGTAACAACGCGGCCGGATGAATGGATAGCGATAGTCCAATTTATGACGCTGATCTGGCACATCATCTCGTAGAAAGACGATGGGCTTTGGGGAAGTCATTGTATCGACAAAGGCGTAAACTGATTTCCGGTAGACAAACGTGTATTTTTTGCCCCTGGGAGGCCTGATGCTTGATTCCTTTTACTGGATTAATGAACCTGAACAATGGCAGTGCGATCACGGTAAGTTAAGCGTTGTCACAAATGACAAAACCGACTTCTGGCAAAAAACCTGGTACGGGTTTGAGCGTTTTTCAGGGCACATCTTCGCCACCGACGTCAGTGAAGATTTCACTTTTCAGGTAAAGGTCTGCGCGGACTTCACCACGCTGTATGACCAGGCCGGGATCATGTTCATGACCGATGACCAGCACTGGCTTAAAGCCGGTATTGAGTTTAACGACGGTGCCCCCGCAATAGGCAGTGTGCTGACGCTGGAGAACTCAGACTGGGCAACCGGCACCTTTGCGGGGGATCCACGTGAGTTCTGGCTTCGCTTGACCCGCAAAGGCAACAGCCTGCGATTACAGTACTCAATGGAGGGTCATCACTGGCCGCTGCTACGCTTATGTTACTTTCCGCAAGGCGCAGCGAAAATCGGTGTGATGTGCTGCACGCCTGAACGTCGTGGGTTATCGGTGGACTTCCTGAATATCACGCTGACTCCACCGGTGGATAAAGCCTTGCATGACCTGAGTTAATCGTTCGAGTCTATGCGATTCAGTATGCTGGACCGCCTTCACTGCCCGCGCGACAACATTAACGCTGATGTATCAAAGATCACACTTTTCAGTGCCAGCTTATTCCCATACAAATAATGTGTGTTACTATTCCCGCCGTAAAACCCTTTCAACTCATACCGAGGCTTTGATGCTGGAGAATGTAATCATCCGATAATCAGCTGCCCGACCTTTCCGGGCCGGACTGATTATCAATGCGCCGAAATCGAATGCGGACACCGCTGGGTGTTTGCACGTTTTGCACATGATGATTAACAGGTTTTTCAGCATGAATTTATCCCGTCAGGAACAACGTACCTTACACGTTCTCGCCAAAGGTGGACGTATTGCGCACGTCCGAGATGCCTCCGGCCGCGTCACTTCCGTTGAATGTTACAGCCGCGAAGGGCTGTTGCTCAGCGACTGCACGCTAGCCGTATTCAAAAAACTCAAAACCAAAAAGCTGATCAAGTCCGTCAATGGTCAGCCATATCGCATCAATACCAGCGGGCTGAACAATGTTCGCGCCCAGTTGGACAACCGCTAAGGAGAGTGTCATGGATATCCCACGTATTTTCACTATCAGCGAAAGTGCTCACCGCATCCATAATCCGTTCACACCCGAGAAGTACGCGACTCTCGGCGCGGTGTTACGTATGGAACCAGGTACGCGAGTGCTCGACCTCGGCAGCGGTTCGGGGGAGATGCTCTGCACCTGGGCACGCGATTACAACATCACCGGTACGGGTATCGACATGAGCCCGTTATTCAGTGCACAAGCCAGGCTGCGAGCAGAGGAGCTCGGTGTCGCCGAACGCGTTGAGTTTATCCATAACGACGCTGCCGGTTACGTAGCCGATGAAAAATGTGAAGTAGCGGCCTGCGTCGGTGCCACCTGGATAGCCGGAGGCGTCTCCGGGACTATCGAACTGCTGAGTAAAAGCCTCAAGCCTGGCGGGATCATCCTTATCGGTGAACCTTATTGGCGTCTGTTGCCACCGACGGAAGAGATCGCCAAAGAGTGTGGCGCTACTGCCCTCGCCGACTTTCTCCCCCTGGCAGAGCTTGTCACCTCTTTTGACACGCTCGGTTACGACGTCGTAGAAATGGTGTTGGCAGATCAGGAAGGTTGGGACAGGTACGTAGCGGCCATGTGGCTGACGATGCGCCGATGGTTGGAGGCAAACCCCGATGATGAGCTCGCAGAAGAAGTTCGGACGCAGTTGACGACCGCGCCTAAACGCCACGTGGCGTACACGCGTGAATACCTTGGCTGGGGAGTTTTTGCGTTGATGGCTCGATGATCAAAAGCTGCGAGTGAGCCAATAGCCAGAAACAATAAGGGCGCAGTATCTACACACTGCGCCCTTTAGCATCATTTAAACCTGAACCTAGCTGCGCACCAAATCGTCGCCGTAGCCAATCCACTTATAGGTGGTCAGCGCATCCAGCCCCATCGGGCCGCGGGCGTGTAGTTTCTGGGTGCTGACCGCAACTTCTGCGCCCAAACCAAACTGGCCGCCGTCGGTAAAGCGGGTGCTGGCGTTGACGTATACCGCAGAAGAATCCACCGCACGGACAAAATACTCGGCGTTGCTCAGCGAGCGCGTCAAAATGGCATCGGAATGGCTGGTGCCGTGGGTGCGAATATGATCGATGGCCTGATCGATATCATCCACCAGCGTCACGTTCAAATCCAACGATAGCCATTCGTCATCGTAATCTTCTGTGGCCACTGCAACCACCTTCGCTGGCCCTTCCTGCAACAACGACATGGCGTTATCGCTGGCGTGCAACGTTACCCCAACGGCGGCCATACGCGCGCTCAACGCAGGCAGGAAGCTGTTAGCGATAGTCCGATTAACCAGCAGGGTTTCGACCGAGTTACAGGCGCTTGGCCGCTGTATCTTGGCGTTTTCGATGACCGTCAGCGCCTTGTCGTAGTCTACGCTGTCGTCTACATAGATATGGCACACGCCGATACCGCCGGTGATCACCGGAATGGTCGATTGCTCGCGGCACAGCTTATGCAGCCCGGCACCGCCGCGTGGGATCAGCATGTCTACATAGCGATCCATTCGCAGCAGTTCATTCACCAGTTCACGATCCGGGCTTTCGATCGCCTGCACCGCCGCCGCTGGCAGGCCGCACTGTTCCAGCGCCTGCTGGATCACTTTCACCGTCGCCTGATTGGTGTGGTGAGTTTCTTTACCGCCGCGCAAGATCACCGCATTACCGGTTTTCAAGCACAGGCTGGCGACGTCAATGGTGACGTTGGGGCGCGCTTCATAGATCACGCCAATCACCCCGAGCGGCACACGACGGCGCTCCAGCTTCAGGCCGCTGTCCAGCAGATTGCCGTCCAGCACGTGGCCAACCGGATCGCTCAGGCGGCAGACCTGGCGCACATCGTTGGCGATCGCCGCCAGACGCGCTGGAGTCAACAACAGACGATCCAACAGGGCTTCAGTCATCCCGGTGGCACGCGCCTGCGCCATATCCTGCTCATTCGCCTGTAGAATTTCCTCGCTGCGGGCTTCCAACATGTCGGCCATCACCGCCAACACCTGGTTCTTTTTCGCCGTGCTCAGTACCGCCAACTGCCAGGAAGCCTGTTTGGCGGCTTTCCCCATCTGCTCGAGCATGTTCACTCCTTAACTTACGATCATATCGTCGCGATGCACGGCCACCGGGCCATATTCATAGCCCAGGATTTCGCTGATTTGCTGCGAGTGGTGCCCGGCAATCATGCGCATGGCATCGCTGTTATAACGGCTGACGCCATGAGCCAGATCGCGCCCCGCCAGATTGCGGATGCGGATCACCTCACCACGTGAGAAATCACCTTTAACATCGCGGATACCCTTCGGCAGCAGTGAACTGCCACGGGCCATCATGGCTTCTACCGCCCCATCGTCAACGGTGATCTCACCCGCAGGCGGTGCACCAAAGATCCAGCGTTTACGGTTCTCCAACGGGGTTTCCAGCGCATGGAAGCGGGTGCCCACCGGGTTGCCTTCAATCACATCTGCCACTACGCCCGGCTTGCTACCAGCAGCGATAATCACATCAATGCCAGCACGGCAGGCCACATCGGCGGCCTGTAGCTTGGTACCCATGCCGCCGGTACCCAAACCGGAAACGCTGTCGCCCGCAATGGCTCTCAGCGCATCGTCAACGCCATGCACTTCACGGATCAGCTCAGCTTCCGGGTTATTACGCGGGTCAGCGGTATATAAGCCCTGCTGATCGGTCAGCAGCAGCAGTTTATCCGCCCCGGCCAAAATGGCAGCCAGTGCAGACAGGTTATCGTTGTCGCCGACTTTGATTTCTGCGGTGGCAACCGCGTCGTTCTCATTAATCACCGGGACAATGCGGTTGTCCAGCAGCGCGGTCATGGTGTCACGCGCGTTGAGGAAGCGCTCGCGGTCTTCCAGATCGGCACGTGTCAGCAGCATCTGCCCGATATGAATGCCATAGATCGAGAAAAGTTGTTCCCACAGCTGGATCAGCCGGCTTTGCCCCACCGCCGCCAGCAACTGCTTGGAAGCGATGGTAGCGGGCAATTCGGGGTAGCCCAGGTGTTCACGCCCGGCAGCAATCGCCCCGGAAGTAACAATAACAATGCGGTGGCCCGCTGCATGTTGCTGGGCGCATTGGCGCACCAGTTCGACAATATGGGCACGGTTCAGACGCAGCGAACCGCCGGTCAACACGCTGGTACCCAATTTCACAACCAATGTCTGGCTGCCGTTCATAATAGTTCTGCCGTTGGAGTTAAAAGGAATGCATGACGTTGTAACAGGAGAGACGCGTTATGCCAACAGGCACAACGCGATTTCGGCGTAAATTTGCGGGGGAATTGATTTAGGCGGAGAGTTTTATCGGCTGTTCAATGAAATCATCGGCGGGTTCAAGCTTCAGCTCCATGGTGGCAAGCAGTTCACCCAGGCGACGATGGAACACGCGCAGCGTGGTTTCCAGCTTCTCTTTCACTTCAGCGTCTTTAATCTTTTCCTCGTTCCAACGCCCTTCCTTGTCAAACAGACCAAAGTGGTAGCTATAGGTGAAACGGGAATTATCGGCCTGCAGTTCGATCCACCAGCCCCAGAACTCGCGTTTTTCCGGTACTGGCTTGACGTTGACGCAGACCGCCAGGCAGTCAAAGAAAAAGCGGTCGTTCTCACATTGCCCTTCGCGCAGGTACGGCCCCAGGCTGGCAAAGCGTTTCATTAGTCGGCTTTTAGGGTGGCCACTCGGTAGCGTCATTTTTCAACCTCCACAATGTAGTCCACCCTTTTTAACAAACTGTTAAAAATTAGCAACTAGTTAGCGCATTTTATCTCTTAGCCAATCACAAATTTGCAGTAAGGATTGATGGAAACTCTGATAAACCGGCGTACGCGGGATGGCGATCAGTTTGCCGCTCAGCGAAGAAGACGCGATCAGCTGCGACTCTTCTTTGGGGCTAAGCGGATCCTCATCCCAATAGGCGGCCAGCATCGGCGTTGGGCAGCGGCGGCCCAACAGCCCCTGGGTTTTCAGGGAATAACGGTTCAACTCGGTTTTCAGCACGCTGTCAGAAGCGTTGGCCATACCCATGCGGCTAGCCAGCACGTCCATATACATATCCGGCACGTGGTCCTGGCATTTCAACTCACACAGCAGGCTATGCACCACCGGCCCAACGCAGGCCACACCGCGCAAACGCTGCGACTCCAGATAGGCCAGGCGTACCGCCACGTTGGCACCAAAGCGGAAGCCGAAGGCGCTGACACGCGTATGGTCAACCCAAGGCACGGAAGGCAGTTGAGCCAACACCTGCTGATGCAGGAAGCTGGAGTCTTGCGTCAGCTTCCACTTATAGGATGAACCGATGGACGGCATATCGATGGTCAGCATCGCAATGCCGTGCGGCGCCAGATAATCACGGAACAGGCGGTGGTAATCGGTCTGCAAGGTATCCAGGCTACCGCACATCAGTACCGTTGGATACGGCGCCTGGCCGTTATCTGGCATATGCAGGAAGCCGGTGATGGAACTGCCGCCCTCAATGGCGAACTCCAGCTCTTTTAGCTGGTACGGCAGCAGCAATGCGGCTTCTTCATAGGCGCGATTGGAGAGCACCTCTGCCTGTTCGGCCAGCTCATCCCCTTTCAGATGCGGATAACCGGCAATGCTGTAGAGATTGGCGGCATTGAGCCAATACTGCCCGCCGACCAGCGGATCTTGTTGCTCTAATGCCCGCTGCTGCCACAGCATCCCCTGGCGCACCCATTCGTAGATCCAGTTGCCGTTTCGGTAACCGACCACGGTATCCAGCAGGTGATCGTCGCTATGCTCTGCGTTAGAGGCCGCAATGCGCGCCAACACTTCGCTGATCTCCAACGGATCGGTGCCGCGCCAGGTCCACAGCAGATGGTTGAGCATGCGATACCAGTTGCCATCGGTGTCCCCCTCCAAGGCGGAGTGCATATCAGCACCTACCGCATGATGGGCACGGGTGACTAACGTCGAGGTTTCGACATGTTTAAATGAAGGTTTGAACAGTACTTCGGAAAGGTTGGCCTGTGCCATGGTAACAACAGCCTCCTGAGACTTACATCAAGGCTTGAATAGCCGGGATATCTAGGTGCTAGTGTACCTAACTCTGGAGGTAGAAGGCGGGGAATTTACCGAATTTGACGAAACCGCTGGATAAACAACAACGCCCGGTATTGCCGGGCGTTTGAAGCAGAAGCTGATTAACGGCCGCCGATTGGTGGCACGAAGGTCACCGCCATATCCCAAGGCTGCTCGATCCAGGTGTCCTGCGGGATATCAACCACGTAATCGTCAACCAGCGGGCGGCCAGCAGGCTTGGCGAAGATGGTCACGAAATGGGCTTTCGGGTACATGTCGCGGATCGCTTTGGCGGTGCCGCCGGTATCCACTAAATCGTCAACTACGATAAAGCCTTCACCATCGCCCTCGGCGCGCTTGAGCACCTTCATTTCGCGTTGGTTGTCATGGTCATAGCTGGAGATGCAGACGGTATCCACATAACGGATGCTCAACTCACGTGCCAGCAGTGAAGCAGGCACCAGGCCGCCACGGCTTACGGCAATGATGCCTTTCCATTGATCGGCAGGCAGCAGGCGGTGAGCCAGTTTGCGCGCTTGCATTTGCAACATATCCCAGGTAACAACGTATTTTTCGCTCATAGAATGGTGTCCCAGCCAGCAATGATGTGGCTTACTCAGTAGTTCAGGGGGAAAAAAGGTTGCGCGAGATTATAGAGACTGCGCGCCACGAATACCAGTTGAACCGAGGCGTTGATGCGTTTTTCCTGTGAATATCCTTGTGACGAGCCGCGTGGCTTATCGGCGCAACCGCCCGTAAAACGGGGAACCCAAGCCGATAAACAGCGTCATACGGGGCGCGCACAGCCGCGAATAAAATGATATTCTCAGGCTCACGTGCCTGAAGCACAGATAGCTACTCACCCTAACCGCACAGCATTCACTCCTTGCTGAAAATGCTGTCACAGGAGACTTATAGTGTCTGAATTGTCTCAACTTTCGCCACAGCCGCTGTGGGATATTTTTGCCAAGATCTGCTCAATCCCACACCCTTCTTACCATGAAGAAGCGTTAGCGCAGCACATCCTCGACTGGGCCAAAGAAAAGAACCTGCATGCCGAGCGCGACCAGGTCGGCAATATTCTGCTGCGCAAGCCTGCCACCAAAGGCATGGAAAACCGCAAGCCGGTAGCGCTGCAAGCGCATCTGGATATGGTGCCGCAGAAGAACAACGATACGGTTCACGATTTCACCAAAGACCCGATCCAGCCTTATATCGACGGCGAATGGATCAAGGCTCGTGGTACCACGCTGGGTGCCGATAACGGCATCGGTATGGCGTCTGCGCTGGCGGTGCTGGCCGATGACAGCGTAGAGCATGGCCCACTGGAAGTCCTGCTGACCATGACGGAAGAAGCCGGTATGGACGGTGCCTTTGGCCTGCAGCCAAACTGGTTACAAGCCGACATCCTGATCAACACCGACTCCGAAGAAGAAGGCGAAATCTACATGGGCTGCGCCGGGGGGATTGATTTCATCACCACCCTGCCGCTGCAACGTGAAGCACTGCCAGCCGGTTACCAAACGCTGAAGCTGACCCTGAAAGGGTTGAAAGGCGGCCACTCCGGTGCCGATATCCATCACGGTCTGGGCAACGCCAACAAGCTGCTGGCCCGTTTCCTGTTTGCCCATACGCCTGAGCTGAACCTGCGTCTGCTGGAGCTGAACGGCGGTACGCTGCGTAATGCCATCCCACGTGAAGCCTCTGCCGTAGTAGCCGTTCCGGCTGCCAAAGCGGATGCGCTGAAAGCCCTGAGCCAGCAATTCCTGGCTACGCTGCAAAACGAACTGTCTGCCAAAGAGAAGAATATTACCGTTCTGCTCGAGCCAGCCACCACCGCTTTGCAGGCACTCACCACAGACTGTCAGAGCCGCTTGGTGGCACTGCTCAACGGCACCCCTAACGGCGTGATCCGCATGAGCGACGAAGTGAAAGGCGTGGTAGAAACTTCGCTGAACGTTGGCGTGGTGACCACCAGCGAGCATGAAGCCGAAATCATTTGCCTGATCCGCTCCCTGATCGACAGCGGTAAAGACTATGTGGTGGATATGCTGACCGCCTTGGGCCAACTGGCCAACGCCAAAGTGGCCCCGAAAGGCGGCTATCCGGGCTGGCAGCCAGATGCCAAATCTCCGGTGATGCAACTGGTACGCGAAACCTACCAGAAGCTGTTCAACAAGACGCCAAACATCATGGTGATCCACGCCGGGCTGGAGTGTGGTTTGTTCAAGAAGCCTTACCCACAGATGGATATGGTGTCGATTGGGCCGACCATCACCGGGCCGCACTCACCGGATGAGCAGGTGCATATCGCCAGCGTTGGCCAATACTGGACGCTGCTGACCGCCTTGCTGAAAGCGATTCCTGAGCGCGGATAAGATATTGGGCCCAGTTTAACGCTGGGCCCAATAACTCAGTTGAAAAAACTATCGGCCCTACCTGTCAGGATTGCGTTTCCTTGTTAGCCAGATTGCCGCTAATTTCATTCATCTGCGACTGTATCAGCGCTGCGCTAACCGGTGGCAGCAGGAAAGCAAACAGGATTATCAGCCAGGTCTTATACCTTGCTTGTTGCCCATGGCTTTCAATTATCGCCCGAAGAGTATCGTTTAGCGTGGAGAAAATTGCTGGCGTGACAATAGGCACAACAAAAGCCGACCACCCAGCCCCTCTAGGGGTTAGTAGTGTCGCAGATTGGCTATAGTTTCTGATTTCCGCATGTATTTTTACCAACCAATAAATATTGTAAAACGGCACAAAATACAGCAGGAAGGTCATTCCAGGTTCGCGGTATGTCGGCGTAAGAGGAGCAGCCTGCCGTACCGGCGGCGCCACATTAAATAACTGTGGTTTCATCGGCATCAACAACAATGTGCCAATGATCGCCGGTGTCGCTAATACTGCAAAAAAGTATGTTGGATTGCCAAGCAACAGATCCATATCAAA
This sequence comes from Serratia sp. JSRIV006, assembly GCF_019968685.1. Lineage (NCBI taxonomy): Bacteria > Pseudomonadati > Pseudomonadota > Gammaproteobacteria > Enterobacterales > Yersiniaceae > Serratia > Serratia sp. JSRIV006. Next base: position 1,222,866 of record NZ_CP074137.1, on the reverse strand, counting down.
AACCCATCCTGCCAGAGGCGCAATGGATAAATTATTCAACAACTTCAATGTTGCCATCAACCCAAATGCCAAGACATAAGTTTCTGTACTGCCGACTGCACCAGCAATAAATGCAGGGATGATCAGTATGATAGCCCCTATCCCCAGCCCTATCAGCATCTCTCCGGCCATCAGCGCAACAACGTTTTCCACATTGAAACAGAATAATGCTATACCCAGTAAATAGAAGGCACTAAACAGGTACAGTAAATAGTAGCTTTTCATCCGGCTGGCTATCCAGGCCAGAATCACACCAAATAAAAAACCGGCCTGTTGGAATGAAAATGCGACGCCAATCGTTGAATAGGACAAACCTGAACTTTGCTTCATATAAAGCGCCGAATATATGCTCAAGATATATTGACTCGAAGCAATAAAAACAAAATAAAAAACCAGCCCCCAAAATCGATAGCTACTGTGTAAATCGGCCCACGTCCATTTTGTTGCGGACGCCTGGTGAGTCTTTTCCATTGTTCCTGCTTCCCTGTAAGGATATAACCAAAAAAAATAAGCGTTGATTGTACCTAGGCTAGTGCTTTAAACATACTCGTTTTTCACCTCACCACGTCAGTACCAACTGCCGCTCCAACTGAGGATCGAGCAGCGTTACGTGTAGGCCAACCAGGCGCACACCTCGCCCTTCCCTCCGCTCCTGCCATGCCTGGCGGGCCACGTTAAGCAAATCCTCAATATTGAGCACCGGCCAAACGTGCTCCTGGGTGGTTTGCTGGAAATCCTGGAACTTCAGCTTTACCCCTTGGCGGGCGATATGCAGATCTGGTTTGACCTTGCGCAGCCGCATTTCCAGCTCGGGGTAGAGCTTTTCAACGATCAACGCCTCGCAATCTTCCCACTCATGAATATCGGCCACCAACGTTCGCTCAACCCCTACCGATTTGCGTAAACGATCGGGAGACACCTCACGCTCATCGATACCCTGGCAGCGTTCCCACAGCACCCGGCCAAACTTGCCGAAGCGCTTTAACAAATCGGCCAGATTATAGTTCTGCACATCGGCGCAGGTGATTAGCCCCACCTCTTCCAACCGTTTGGCGGTGACCTTGCCCACGCCGGGGATTTTACTTAGCGGCAGCTGCTGCAAGAAAGCGGGTACCTGCGCCGGTGTGATGACATATTGGCCGTTTGGCTTGTTCAACTCGGAGGCTATCTTGGCGAGGAATTTGATCGGGGCAATGCCTGCCGAGGCGGTCAGGTTCAATTCAGCAGCAATTTCCTGGCGGATCTGTTGGGCAATCAGGGTGGCGGAGCCGTTGCATTGGGTGCTGTTGGTCACGTCCAGATAGGCTTCATCCAGAGAGAGCGGTTCTATCAGCGGGGTATAGCGGGCAAAGATTTCACGGATATGCAGCGAGGCTTCTTTATAGGCCGCCATGCGGCCCGGTAATAGCGTCAAGTGCGGGCATAGCTTGAGCGCCGTGGCGGTGGGCATAGCGCTATGCACGCCATAACGGCGCGCCGGGTAGTTGGCGGTGCTGATCACACCACGCCGATCGGCGCTGGCACCGATAGCCAGCGGGATATCGCGCAGGCTGGGGTTGTCGCGCATTTCTACCGCTGCGAAGAAGCAGTCCATATCGACATGAATGATTTTACGCATCGCGCCTCCAATAACACTGTATAAGTATACAGCCAATTATTAAAAGCTCAATATGGAGAGTGTAGACTAGTGACGCCCCTCACCCTAACCCTCTCCCACATGGTGAGGGGACCGAACGTGCCACAAATTAGCTCCCGCACCTGACCGCAACTCCGCACTAGCCCCCCTCCCCCCAAACAAGTGTTCATGAGGTACTCGGTATGTACATTGGGAGAGGGGACCGAACGTGCCACAAATTAGTTCCGGCACCTGACCGCAACTCCGCACTAGCCCCCCTCCCCCCAAACAAGTGTTCATGAGGTACTCGGTATGTACATTGGGAGAGGGGACCGAACGTGCCACAAATTAGTTCCGGCACCTGACCGCAACTCCGCACTAGCCCCCTCTCCCCAAACAAGTGTTCATGAGGTACTCGGTATGTACATTGGGAGAGGGTTGGGGTGAGGGGCTGTGCAGCGCCCCTACATGGAAAACCAGTGTGGCTAGAGAATTCGGTGTTTTTCCAGCATCTCGCGGCGTTGCGCTTCCTTCGCCATACGCTTTTTGCGCACATCGCAGGGCTCCGGGCAGTCGCAGACCTTCTCCACCCCCAGCGCGGTAATGCCGCCACAGCTGCCCTGCAAGGTTTTGCGCTTGAACACATAGCCCAACGACATTCCGCCAACCACCAGCAGAAACAGCACAAAGGATGCTGCGAACATCGTCAACATAACGTCTACCCTTTCTTCAGATAGGGTTTGAACGCGTCGGAATAGCGCTCCTCAAACCCCTTGGCGGTTTTCACGATCATAAACACCGGGATCCCCAGCAGGTTGGCCAGTGCCATACCCCGCTCCGGCCCCATCACGTTTAACCCGGTAGAAAGCCCGTCCGCCGTCATACACAGCGGGCTGATCACCGTGATCGACACTAAGTTGTGGCGGATCGGTTTACCGGTGAGCGGGTCGATAGTATGAGAATAGCGCACTCCGTCCTGCTCGAAGTAGTTTCGGTAATCCCCGGAGGTCGCCATCGCCATCTCACCCGGTTCGATCACCAGTTGCGCCTGCTGCTCCCCCCCGGCGGTTGGCCGTTCGATAGCAATGCGCCAAGGCTTCTTCTCACCGTTATGGCCACGGGTACGAACCTCCCCGCCAATATCAACCATGTAGTTTTTGACGTGCTGCGATTGCAGGTACTGGGCAATCACATCAACGCCGTAGCCTTTGGCAATGGAAGAGAGGTCGACATAAAGTTCAGGAATGCGCTTGACCAGCGCATTACCTTCCACCGCCAGCTTGTCGATCCCCGTCCAGTTGCGGCGCTGATCCAACTCGGTGGCGCTCGGCACTTTATCCGACCGCCCTTCCGGGCCAAAACCCCACAGGTTCACCAGCGGCCCGACGGTCACGTCCAGCGCGCCGTCGGTCACACGGTTGATGCGCAGCGCTTCCAGCACCACTTCCGTGGTGGCAGCAGAAACCGGGAAAGGCTTGTCCACTTCCCGGCTGGCGTTAAAGCGGCTCAGCTCGGAATCAGGTTGATAGGTCGACATCTGATCGTTAACCTGCACCAGCCGTTTGTCGATCTCCTCTTGCAGCGTTGCCACCGAAGGCGTTCCGTCCCCAGGGAGATAACTGATCGAGTACGACGTCCCCATGGTTTTGCCACGCAGGTTTTCCTGCTGCGGTTTACAACCGGTCAGCAATACTGCGGTGGCCAGGGCCACCACCATCATCCAAGCCTTCATTCCATCGCCGCCTACAGCTCGCATTTAACCACCAAAGTCATCGAGCATGATGTTTTCATCTTCCACGCCCAAGTCCTTCAGCATCTTGATCACCGCCGCGTTCATCATCGGCGGCCCACACATATAGAATTCACAATCTTCCGGCGCTGGATGGTTACGCAGATAATTTTCCAGCAGGACATTATGAATAAAGCCGGTGTAGCCCGTCCAGTTATCCTCTGGCTGTGGATCGGAGAGCGCCACATGCCAGGTGAAGTTTTCATTCTCTTCTTGCAGGTGGTTGAAGTCGTCCTCATAGAACATCTCGCGCAAGGAGCGCGCACCGTACCAGAAGGTGATCTTGCGCTTCGATTTCAGGCGCTTCAACTGATCGAAGATGTGTGAACGCATCGGCGCCATACCGGCCCCGCCGCCGATAAAGACCATCTCGGCGTCGGTGTCTTTGGCAAAGAACTCGCCAAACGGCCCGGAGATGGTCACCTTATCCCCCGCCTTCAGCGACCAGATATAGGAAGACATAATGCCCGGCGGCACGTCCGGGTTGCTCGGCGGTGGCGTAGCGATACGCACGTTGAGCATGATGATGCCTTTCTCATCGGGATAGTTGGCCATTGAATAGGCGCGCACCGTCGGCTCTTTGACTACCGAACGGTAACGGAACAGATTGAATTTATCCCAGTCGCCACGGTATTCCTGCGGCACGTCGAAATCGGCATAGCTGACTTCATGCTCGGGCGCTTCGATCTGGATAAAGCCGCCAGCGCGGAAAGGTACATCTTCCCCATCCGGAATGCGCAGTTTCAGCTCTTTGATAAAGGTGGCTTTGTTATCGTTGGAGATCACCTCGCAGTCCCATTTCTTCACGCCGAAGATCTCTTCCGGCAGCTCGATTTTCAGGTTCTGCTTCACGTTAACCTGGCACGCCAGGCGGCAGCCCTCTTTGGCTTCACGCTTGCTGATATGGGAAAGTTCGGTTGGCAGAATATCGCCGCCGCCCTCTTTGATCACCACCCGGCACTGGCCGCAGGAGCCGCCGCCACCACAGGCCGAGGAAACAAAAATCCCCTGGCTGGACAGCATGTTCAGCAGCTTGTCCCCCGCTGGGGCGGTAAAACTCTTGTCTTGATCGCCGTTAACCTCAACGGCAATGTCACCGGTGTTCACCAACTTGGATTTGGCAAACAGGATCAGTAACGCCAGCACCATCACGATGCAGGTAAACATCACCACGCCTAAAATAATTTCCATAAATGCTTCCTGCCTTTACAACTGGACGCCGGAGAACGACATAAAGCCCAATGCCATCAATCCGGTGGTAATAAAGGTAATGCCCAGGCCACGCAACCCGGCTGGCACATCGGCATACTTCAGTTTTTCACGGATCCCCGCCATGGCAACAATCGCCAACATCCAGCCAGTGCCGGAGCCAAAGCCGTACACCACGGATTCCATAAAGTTGTAATCACGCTGGACCATGAACGACACGCCGCCGAAAATGGCACAGTTCACCGTGATCAACGGCAGGAAGATCCCCAAGGCGTTGTAGAGCGCCGGGAAGAAGCGATCGAGGATCATCTCCAGGATCTGCACCAGCGCCGCAATCACGCCGATAAAGGTAATGAAGTTGAGGAAGCTCAGATCGACGCCTTCCACCAGCGCCCCATCACGCAGGATCAGGTTATAAACCAGGTTGTTGACGGGTACCGAGATGCCAAGGACCAGCGTCACGGCAATCCCCAAGCCAAACGAGGTGGAGACCTTCTTCGACACCGCCAGGAAGGTACACATCCCCAGGAAGAACGCCAGCGCCATGTTCTCAACGAACACCGCACGCACAAACAGGCTGATATAGTGAGCCATCGGCGGTTACTCCTTTTCTATCTGCGCTGGCTTGAGGGAACGCAGTCCCCAAATCAGCAGGCCGATGATAAAGAACGCACTCGGCGCCAGCAGGAACAGGCCGTTGGGCTGATACCAGCCGCCGTTCTGCACCGTTTCCAGCACCGTAATGCCAAACAGCTTGCCCGAGCCGACCAGTTCGCGCAGGAAGCCCACCAGGATCAGGATCACGCCATAGCCCAGCCCGTTGCCGATACCGTCCATAAAGCTCTCAATCGGTGGCGACTTCATGGCGTACGCCTCGGCGCGGCCCATCACGATACAGTTGGTGATGATCAGCCCGACGAACACCGAAAGCTGTTTGGAGATTTCAAACGCATAGGCACGCAGCAACTGATCGACCACGATCACCAGCGAGGCGATGATCGTCATCTGCACGATGATGCGCACGCTGTTGGGGATATGGTGGCGGATCAGCGAAATAAAGAAGCTGGAAAACGCGGTGACCAGGGTGACCGCAATCGTCATCACCACCGCCGTTTCCAGCTTGGTGGTCACCGCCAGCGCCGAACAGACGCCAAGCACCTGCAGCGCGATCGGGTTATTGTCAAACAGCGGCCCCAGCAGGACCCGTTTAACCTCTTTGGAATCAGCCATTTTTCAGCGCTCCTTCACGAACTTTCTGCAGGAATGGGCCAAAGCCGTGCTCGCCCAACCAGAAATTAAACGTATGCTGTACGCCGTTAGCGGTCAGCGTCGCGCCGGACAGGCCATCCACACCGTGGATATCCCCTTGCCGCGATCCGCCCTTCACAATGCGGATTGCCGGGTTGCCGTTGTCATCAAACAGCTGCTTGCCAATCCACTGTGCACGCCAGTTGGCGTTCTGGATCTCGCCGCCCAGCCCCGGGGTTTCACCATGCTGATAGAAACTCAGCCCGCGCACCGTATTGCCATCAGCATCCAGCGCGACAAAGGCGTACATCATCGACCATAGGCCAGTGCCGTAAACCGGCAACACAATCTTGTCCACCGCTCCGCTTTCGTCGCGCACCAGGTAGATTTCCGCCTGATTGCTACGGCGGCGGATACCGGCCAGATCCTGCTCGGCGGTCAACGCCCGACTCTTGGCATCGCTGCGTAGCGCGGCGGCCAGATCGAAGGTGCCCGCATCGCCAGGCACAAACTCACCGCTGTCCAGATCCAGCAAACGCGGTTCGATGCGCTTGCTAAAGGTGGCTTTCACCTGTTCGCCAGTCATCCCCGGTTGCAGTAAACCGGCTACGTCCAGGATATTGCGCTGCTTATCCAGCAACCGCTGTTCCTGCTGTCTGGATTGCAACCCAACGGCGGAACCCGCGACCACCACAGAACACACCAGACACAGCAGCAGCACTACCAGCAGCGTTTTGCCAATGCTGTCATTTTTAGATTCATTCGCCACGTGCTTTTCTCCGCTTGATGTTAGCCTGCACCACCAGGTAATCGAACAGCGGTGCGAACAGGTTGGCGAACAGGATCGCCAGCATCATGCCTTCCGGATAGGCCGGGTTGACCACCCGTATCAGCACGCACATCACGCCGATCAGGATGCCGTACCACCACTTCCCTTTGTTGGTAAACGAGGCGGAAACCGGGTCGGTAGCCATAAACACCATACCGAAGGCAAAGCCGCCCAGAACCAGATGCCAGTACCAAGGCATGGCAAACATCGGGTTGGTGGTTGAGCCAATGGCATTGAACAGATACGCCGTGGCGATCATGCCAATCATCACGCCAGCCACGATGCGCCAGGAAGCGACACGGCCAAACAGGATAATCGCCCCACCGATCAGGATCATCAGGGTTGAGACTTCCCCGATCGAACCAGGGATGTTACCGATAAAGGCGTCCATCCAACTGATGGATTGTCCGGTGGTGACGTTGGTCAGGCTGTGAGCTCCGCCAGCGCTCCATTGCGCCAACGGTGTCGCACCGGAAAAGCCGTCTGCCGCGGTCCACACCAGATCGCCAGAAATCTGCGCCGGATAGGCAAAGAACAGGAAGGCACGCCCCGCTAAAGCCGGGTTGAGGAAGTTACGCCCGGTGCCGCCAAAGATCTCCTTGGCGACTACCACACCAAAGCTGATGCCCAGCGCGGCCTGCCATAACGGCAGGGTTGGCGGCACAATCAGGGCAAACAGAATGGAGGTGACGAAGAAGCCTTCGTTGATCTCATGTTTGCGTACCATCGCAAACACCACTTCCCAGAAGCCGCCCACCAGGAATACCACGGCGTAGATTGGCACGAAGTAGGTCGCACCGAGCACCATCTTGCTGATCCAGCCCGCATCCGCGCCGAGCGTTGCCCCAAGCATCTGCGCCAACCGGTAATGCCAGTCCCCCGCCAGCACCTGTTGCAGCTGATCGCCACTGTACAGATGGTGCAATGCAGGAATGGTCTGCTGGCCCACGTTATACATGCCCCAGAACATGGCCGGGAACACCGCCAGCCACACCAGGATCATCATGCGTTTCAGATCGATGGCATCACGTACGTGCGAAGCCCCGCGCGTTACCGTGCCGGGGGTGTAGAACACCGTCGCCGTTGCTTCAAACAGCGGGTACCACTTTTCCAGCTTGCCGCCCGGCGTGAAGTGATGCTCAATCTTGTCAAAAAAATTCTTCAGGCCCATCGGTTATCCTTCCTGCTCAATCTTGGTCAGCACTTCGCGCAGCACCGGGCCATATTCATACTTGCCGGGGCAAACGAAGGTACACAACGCCAGATCTTCTTCATCCAGCTCCAGACAGCCCAGCGCCTGGGCACTGTCCGTATCGCCCGCCAGCAGATCGCGCAGCAGATGCGTCGGCAGAATATCCAGCGGCATCACCCGCTCATAATTGCCGATCGGCACCATCGAACGCTCACCGCCGTTGGTGGTGGTGGAGAAAGCGAACAGCTTGTGCTTGAGGAAATGGCCCAGCGTGGTACGAGTGATGGAGAACTTGTCCGATGCCGGAGCAATCCAGCCGAACAGCTCTTTCTCCCGGCCTTCCAGCAACACCGAAACCTGGTTGTGGAAACGGCCAAGCCAGGCACTCGGGCCGCTGGCATGGAAGCCGCTCAGCACCGAGCCGGAAATCACCCGGTTCTCACCGGCCTTCAGGCGGCCCGCCGTCAGTTGATCCAGGCTAGCCCCTAAACGGGTGCGCAGCAGCACCGGTTGTTCCACCTGTGGCCCCGCCAAGGCGACCACGCGCTGGGTATCCAGTTTGCCGGTAGTAAACAGGGTGCCGATGGCGATCACGTCCTGATAACCGATATGCCAAACGGTTTTCTTCAGGCTGACCGGCTCCAGGAAGTGAATATGCGTGCCCACCAACCCCGCAGGGTGCGGGCCAGCAAACTCGTTGTAATCAATCTGCGCGCCGGCAGCCGTATCCAGCCGAGTACCCGCTGCGTGGCAGACGTGCACCTTGCCGTCTGTCAGGCGTGCCAATACCGTCAGCCCGGCATTGAATGCCGCCAATTGCTCGTTGATGATCACCAACGGATCCGCTGCCAGCGGCTGAGTATCGATAGCGCTGACGAAAATAGCGCGCGGTGAAGTGCCAGGCCGGGGGGTTCTGCTAAATGGGCGAGTACGCAGTGCGGTCCACAGGCCACTGGCGATCAGATCGCTTTCAACCTGTTGGCGCTCCAGCATCGGCAAATCGGCCTGCTGATAATAGGCCAGTTCCACCTGCTCTTCGCCGCCGTTGTCGATGTCAATCACCACCGATTGCAGCATGCGGCGTTCGCCGCGATTGATAGCGGCGATCTGCCCGCTGGCCGGTGCCGTGAAGAAAACCCCAGGGATCTTCTTATCTTCAAACAGCGCCTGGCCTTTTTTAACACGATCGCCAACCTGTACCAACATGGAGGGGCGCATACCAACATATTCCTGGCCGAGCAGCGCCACTTGCGTGACCGCTGGGCCATCCTGGATCGCCTGCGAAGGGGCCCCAGCTATTGGCAGATCTAACCCTTTTTTTATTTTGATCATAGGATTTTTACGATGTTTTGAATTTTTACACGCCCAACCAACCCAGAGGCAGGCACAAAGCATGCAGGATGATGAGGTGACCCAAGCCCCCTCCGGATGAACACGATGACCTCATGCCCAACTTGAAATATTCACACTGACCGCCGACATCAAGGTCAATGATTAAGCCAATACTGCAAAATGTTAAAACATTGCTATCAACGATGGTGGAATTGTTGCTATTTCACACAATATCCCCGTACTGATCACCGATTAATAACGCTGCAGCATGGGTAAGATATTAACATTTTCGACGGAATTTTTCCGTGCTATCTAGTGACCTGAGTCGAGGAAATGCAATTAAACAGCTGTTATACCTTGACACTACTCGTTAAAAACGTGGGTTCATTTCACTTTTACCGAGGATTGTAGTTTTTTTATACACTTCGCATATTGCTAAAAAACAACACGCTGGTAATCTGACGGGGTTAAATACGACATCTCGTCAGTGGCATGCTGGCTACGTTCTCTACACCAGCAAATAAATATAAGCAGGATAAATTAAGAATGAGCAAAATCGCGCTGTTGTTTGCGATGCTATTTTGTACGCCGCTGATCACGGCGTGCAGCGCCAGTGAGCCAGCCCCGGCTCCCCAGTCCCCTTTGGTTGCACAGCAGTTATTAGGTTCACCGGTCTATATCCAGATATTCAAAGAAGAACGCAAGCTGGAGTTGTACGCCAAGATGGGTAACGAATTCCGTCTGGTGAATAGCTTTCCTATCTGTAACTTCTCCGGAGGGCTTGGTCCGAAGCGCCGTGAAGGGGATTTTAAAAGCCCCGAAGGCTTTTATAGCGTCGACACCCGCCATCTGAAACCAGACAGCAAATATTATCGCGCCATCAATATCGGTTTCCCGAATGATTACGATAAAGCGCAGGGATATTCCGGTGCCTATCTGATGATCCACGGGGAATGCAAATCGATTGGTTGCTACGCGATGACCAACACCTATATGGACGATATCTATCGTTACGTTGAGGCGGCGTTTGCCCATGGGCAAAGCCGGGTGGACATCAGCATTTATCCGTTCCGCATGACCGAACAGAATCTGCAACGCCACCGTTCTTCAACCTACATCAGCTTCTGGCGTCAGTTGAAACCGGGTTATGACTACTTCGTCAAAAACCGTCAGCCGCCGCTGGTTAGCGTAGCCAACGGCCAATATGTGTTGGCACAGCCGGTGATTGGCAGCGGTCAGCCAACGCAGTACGCCTCAACGATTGAGACCAGCAACAACCCGTTCGCCCGCAGCCAGCCGCTCACCGTAGTGAAATAACGCAAACTCGCCTGGTGCAATCTTGTGCCAGGTTTCATTGCCTGTCAGCGGTTGAGTCGCAATGACCGTGACCACGTCATCCGGCGTGGTCTGCCGCTGAAAATCAATCTCTACGTCCTGATCGAGCAAGGTGGCTTTGCCAAACGGTGCTCGCCGGGTGATCCAGTAAAGGTTGGTGGAGCAATAGGCCATCACAAAGCGCCCATCTGACAACAGCATATTAAATACCCCTTTCTCTCTGAGCCGGTCGGCCAATAACGCGATATAGCGAAATACGGCTGGCCAGTTGCTGGGAGTGCGTGGGTATTTCAGTGCCAGCTGGTGTAACAGCCAGCAGAAGGCATATTCACTGTCGGTCTGCCCTACCGGACGGAAGTTGCCGGTCGCCAGTTGGCGATAGCCTTTCAGTTGCCCATTGTGAGCGTAAGTCCAGTTGCGGCCCCACAGCTCACGGGTAAAGGGATGGGTATTTTCCAGCGCCACTTCACCGCGATTAGCCTGGCGGATGTGGGAGACCACGGCACAGGACTTGATCGGGTATTCCTGCACCAGGCGGGCAATAGGTGAATTAAAGCTGGGTTGGGGATCCTTGAATGTGCGACAACCGTTGCCTTCATAGAAGGTAATGCCCCAGCCATCTTTATGTGGCCCGGTTCGGCCACCGCGCTGTACCAGCCCGGTAAAGCTAAAGCAGATGTCGGTTGGTACGTTGGCGCTCATCCCGAGCAGTTCACACATCGATTGCCACCCCTTGAGGACTACTGACATTGGTATAAGGGCGCAGCTTTAAGCCACGCCCTAGATTTAATGCTGATCTCGCTATTAAGCCTTAACCATCTCTTTTTCGATCAACAGGATCAAGATGTGGATCGCTTTGATATGGATTTCCTGGATACGGTCGGCGTAGCCAAAGTGCGGTACGCGGATTTCCACGTCGGCGCTACCGGCCATTTTGCCACCGTCTTTGCCGGTCAGGGTGATCACTTTCATCCCCTTGGCACGGGCTGCTTCAATGGCTTTGATGATGTTGCCAGAGTTGCCGGAGGTGGAGATCCCCAACAGCACGTCGCCTTCGCGGCCTACGGATTCCACATAGCGGGAAAACACGTATTCATAGCCAAAATCATTGCTGACGCAGGACAGGTGGCTAACGTCAGAAATCGCGATGGCCGGATAGCCCGGGCGATTCTCACGGTAGCGGCCAGTCAGCTCTTCTGCGAAGTGCATCGCATCACAATGCGAGCCACCGTTACCGCAGGAAATCACTTTCCCGCCGGCTTTAAAGGAGTCCGCCAGCAGCACTGCCGCGCGTTGGATAGTATCAATGTTGGCGTCATCGCTGAGGAATTTCGCCAGAGTATCAGCCGCTTCATTCAGTTCACTGCGAATTAAATCGTGGTACATAGAGATCGCCTCAAGTTGTGCGGTGGCATCGTCAATCTTTCGTCTTGCAGTGTAACGGATTGCAGAAAAACCTAGAAGCGTTGCGAAGCAAACAGCGCTAGTGTGAACCGACCCGGCGATTTTTTGACAATTGATGCTGTCAGTTTGTGACTTAAGTTGTAATTAAAGTGTAAATACATTGATAAAAAAATGGGTATGGACTAAAACCATTAGATATACACAACAGGTCAGACCTCTTACTACTTCGGAGCTTCTTATGATGGTTCTTAGTATCGTTGTTCTACTCGCGCTCATTGGTGTGGTGTTTTATCACCGAGTGAACCTGGCTCTCAGCAGTCTGCTGCTGTTGGCCTTTACTGCGGCCATGGGCGCTATCGGCCTCTGGACCTACTGGATGCTGGTACCGCTGGCAATCGTGCTGCTGCCGCTGAACATCGTTTCGCTGCGCCGCTCGCTGCTTTCTGCCCCTGCACTGCGCGCTTTCCGCAAAGTGATGCCGCCAATGTCCACCACGGAAAAAGAAGCCATCGACGCCGGGACCACCTGGTGGGAAGGCGATCTGTTCCGCGGCCAACCGGATTGGAACAAGCTGCACAACTATCCGCAGCCTAAGCTGACGGAAGAAGAGCAAGCCTTTATCGACGGCCCGGTAGAAGAAGCCTGCCGCATGGCCAATGACTTCGAGATCACCCACGAACTGGCCGATCTGCCGCCGGAGCTGTGGGCCTATCTGAAAGAGCACCGCTTCTTTGCGATGATCATCAAGAAAGAGTACGGCGGGCTGGAATTCTCCCCTTATGCTCAGGCCCGCGTCCTGCAAAAACTGGCGGGTGTCTCAGGTATTCTGGCGATCACCGTCGGCGTGCCTAACTCCCTCGGCCCAGGCGAACTGCTGCAACATTACGGCACTGAAGAACAGAAAGATCACTATCTGCCAGGCCTGGCGCGCGGCGACGAAATTCCTTGTTTCGCCCTGACCAGCCCAGAAGCAGGTTCCGACGCTGGGGCCATCCCGGACGTAGGCACCGTGTGCATGGGCGAATGGCAAGGCAAGCAGGTGCTGGGCATGCGCCTAACCTGGAACAAGCGCTACATTACCCTGGCACCGATTGCCACCGTGCTGGGGCTGGCCTTCAAGCTGCATGACCCAAGCCGCCTGCTGAGCGATAACGAATCCCCCGGCATCACCTGTGCGTTGATCCCAACCAACACCCCAGGGGTAGAGATCGGCAACCGTCACTTCCCGCTCAACGTGCCGTTCCAGAATGGCCCAACCCGCGGCAACGACGTGTTCGTGCCGATCGATTACATCATTGGCGGGCCAAAAATGGCCGGTCAAGGCTGGCGGATGCTGGTTGAATGCCTGTCGGTTGGCCGTGGTATCACACTGCCGTCCAACTCCACCGGCAGCCTGAAATCGGTGGCTTTGGCGACCGGTGCTTACGCCCATATTCGCCGCCAGTTCAAAATCTCTATCGGTAAGATGGAAGGGATTGAAGAACCACTGGCACGTATTGCCGGTAACACCTACGTAATGGATGCAGCCGCCTCGCTGATCACCTATGCGTTGATGCAGGGCGAAAAACCTGCGGTGCTGTCTGCCATCGTGAAATACCATTGTACCCACCGTGGCCAGCAGGCCATCATTGATGCGATGGATATCACCGGCGGTAAAGGCATCATGCTGGGCGAAGCCAACTTCCTGGCCCGTGCCTACCAGGGCGCGCCAATCGCCATCACGGTAGAAGGTGCCAATATCCTGACCCGTACCATGATGATCTTCGGCCAGGGCGCGATCCGCTGCCATCCTTATGTACTGACCGAAATGGCCGCCGCCCAGAACAACGATCTGCACAGCTTCGACCAGGCGCTGTTTGGCCACCTCGGCCACGTCGGCAGCAGCAAAATGCGCAGCCTGTGGCTTGGCCTGACCAATGGCCGCACCAGCAGCACGCCAACCAAAGATGCTACACGCCGCTACTATCAGCAGCTCAACCGTCTGAGCGCCAACCTGGCGTTGCTGTCTGACGTTTCCATGGGCGTGCTGGGCGGTAGCCTGAAGCGCCGCGAGCGTATCTCTGCCCGTCTGGGTGACGTGCTGAGCCAGATGTACCTGGCCTCGGCCACGCTGAAACGTTTTGAAGATGAAGGGCGTCAGAAAGAAGATCTGCCACTGGTTCACTGGGGCGTGCAAGACAGCCTGAACCAGGCAGAGCAAGCGCTGGACGATTTGCTGCGCAACTTCCCTAACCGCTTTATCGCCGGGGTGATGCGCCTGGTGGTGTTCCCATTCGGTCGCGTGCATACCGCACCTTCGGATAAGCTGGACCATCAGTTGGCGAAGATTATCCAACAGCCTTCTGCCACCCGTAGCCGCCTTGGCCGTGGCCAATACCTGACGCCAAGCGAGCATAACCCGGTTGGCCTGCTGGAAGCCGCGCTGCTGGACGTGATAGCCGCAGAACCTATCCACCAGCGCCTGTGCAAGCAAGCGGGTAAGAACCTGCCGTTCACCCGTCTGGATCGTCTGGCACAGCGTGCACTGGATGAAGGCAAAATCAGCGCCGACGAAGCCAAGATCCTGGTGAAAGCGGAAGAGAGCCGTCTGCGTTCAATCAACGTTGATGACTTTGCGCCAGACGCGCTGGCGGCGCAGCAGCCGGTAAAGCCCGTAAAGCTGGAAAAACGCCAGAAGCAGACTGAAGCTGCATAACGTTCAGCGGCCGTAAATGCCAAAGGGGCGATACCGTTAAGGATCGCCCCTTTTTCATTGCAGATTCAGATTGGCTCAGCCATGTTGGCGGATACGGGCCAGCAAGGCATCGATGTGTTCTATGTGCGGCGCGTTGACGATCAGCGCTCGGCCCAGATTGAGGGCGTTGCGCTGACATTCGGCACGCATTTCCACATCGGTGATACTGTCCAGATCGGCCACGTGCGCCAGCCCGATAGTGCGGCGTATCAGCTCCGTACCGCAGTAGCCCACCGCATCCGTCCATACCTGTTGCAGGAACTGCTCGGCATAGCCCGGCAGCGCCAGCGTTGCATCACGACTATGTTGGTGACACAGCGCCAGAAAGCGATCGGCAAAGATCAGCCACAGCTCACGCACATCCTGCAACCGCTGCTCACGCCCAGCCGCCGCATCACGCGGGCCAAACAGCCCAGGTAACCCGCAATAGTTCAGCAGCAGGTTGCCCAATGCAGTGCCAATATCAAAACCGATCGGCCCGTAAAAGCCGAACTCGGCGTCGATCGCCTTCAGCTTACCTTCCGCGACAAAGATCGAACCGCTGTGAATATCACCGTGCAGCAGCGCTTCGGCCTTGCTCAGGAAACGATGTTTCAGCCCGGCCACCGCCAACTTCAGCGCCGCGTCATTGCGTAGCGCCTGCACCTGCGGCAACAGCGCCTCGTCAAACTGATTACGCTCATGATCCTGGTAAGGATCGCTGAAAAACAGATCTTCGGTGATCTGGCACAGCTCCGGGTTGGTGAAACGGCTGACTTCGGCCTTTTTCTGCTGTGCGGTCTGGTAAAAATCAGAGGTGTGGAACAGCGTTTGCGCCAGGTATTCCGCCAGTTGCCCGGCAGCCAGCGGATAGTAACGCCCCTTCACCAGTTCGCTGCGCCAGATGTGATGGTCAGAGAGATCTTCTTGCACCATCACCGCCAGCTCAGGATCGTGATGCAGCACCTGCACCGTGTGGCGCGGGCACAGCGCCCCGTGGATCAGCAGCGTTTCCGCTTCGATACGCGCCCGATCCAGCGTCAACGGCCAGGATTCCCCCACGCAACGCACGTACGGCAGCGCCTGTTTGACAATCACCCGGCTGACGCCGTCAGCATCACGGATTTTAAACACCAGGTTCAGATTGCCATCGCCGATCTCGTCGGCGCTCACCAGCGCCTGTGGATCGGCCAGTTGACCATATTGGCGCGCGTATTCAACGGCATCGGCAGCAGTAAACGTACGATATTGTGACATCCCCCAACCCCTCTGTTCTTTCCCATAGCGATGATTTTTTTATTTTTAGCCGCAAAAGCGTTTGGACGTCTATACATCCGGATGTCATGTTGGCAGAATGGGTTCACAGATGCAATAAGAAACACACAAGGATTTAACCACTGATGCAAGCACTTAACACCACCAGCCTGAGCCTGCAAGACAACCGCCTCCAGATCCTCGACCAGCAAGCTTTGCCGCAGGAAACGTGCTGGCTGCCCTGCGACAGCGTGGACGAATTGGTTGGGCATATCCGCGCCCTGCGGGTGCGTGGCGCACCGTTGATCGGGCTGTCTGCCAGCCTGCTGCTCGCCCTGTTGGCCGAGCGTGGCCTGTCGCAGGCAGAGTTGGAGCAGGCATTACAGACGCTACGCGCCTCACGCCCGACCGCGGTGAACCTGATGAACAATCTGGATCGTATGAAGCAGGCTTTGGCACAACCAGATTGGGTGAGCGCGATGGCCGAAGAGGCGCTACGCCTGGTAGAGGAAGATCGGACCCTGTGCGATCGCATCGCCGATAACGGGGCCGAGTGGGTGAAACCGGGCAGTCGCCTGCTCACCCATTGCAACACCGGGGGACTGGCGACGGCGGGCGTGGGCACGGCGATTGGCGTTCTATTGCGAGCGCATCAGCAAGGCAAGATCGCCCAGGTTTGGGTCGATGAAACTCGTCCGTTGCTGCAAGGGGGCCGCCTTACCGCCTGGGAACTGGGTGAGCTGGGCATTCCTTACCGCTTGATCTGCGATTCCATGGCCGCCAGCCTGATGGCTACGGGCCAGGTCGATGCCGTCTGGGTAGGCGCAGACCGCATTGCGGCCAACGGTGACGTGGCCAATAAAATCGGCACTTACAGCCTGGCGGTGCTGGCCCATTACCACCGTATTCCGTTTTACGTGGCCGCCCCACACACCACGCACGATCCTCATTGCCCGAACGGCGCGGCCATTCCTATCGAACAGCGCGCGGCAGAGGAAGTGACGGGGGTCAGCGGTAGCTTTGGTTCCTGCCAGTGGGCACCGCTCAATGCGCCAACCTACAACCCGGCATTCGATGTCACTCCAGCAGCATTAATCAGCGGCTGGGTGTTGGATAGCGGCGTCATTACGCCAGAGCAGGTTGCCGACGGCATTTTCCAGCGCGCATTGGCATAACCTTTTGCCCCTCAATCTAGCTTTGGATATGCCTCGGCAATCTGGTCGCCGGTGAAATGGGCCACCCAACCTTCCGGATTATCAAATACGCGGATGGCGGTGAAGTTGGGGGCCGAGCCCATATCAAACCAGTGGCGAGTATTGGCCGGCACCGAGATCAGATCGTTTTTCTCGCACAGGATTTGGAAGATTTTGCCTTCGAGATGCAGGCAAAACAGCCCCGCCCCTTCAACAAAGAAGCGCACTTCATCCTCGCCATGAGTATGCTCGGCCAGGAATTTTTCCCGCAGCACTTCACGCTGGGCGTTGTCCGGACGCATGCTGATCACATCCCAGCTCTGGTAGCCCTTTTCCGCCACCAGCCGGTCGATCTCATGCTGATAGGCGGCAATCACCGCTTCTGGCTGTGGGCTCTCGCCCAACTCACGATCGGCCTGCCAACGCTCAAAACGTACGCCAATCTGCGCCAACTGCTGCTGAATAGCCTGTGCATCCTGACTCTGCCATAACGGCTGCTGCGGCTCTTTATCGCTAAAAATGGTCAATCCACTCATTAGACAAACTCCCCTAACTCGATGTGATCAAAACGGTTAACCTGCCGGTGCTGGCTTTGTGGATCGGCAGCGTCACGGATCAGTTGGCAGGTATGCCAACCTGCCAGCCGCGCCGCGTCCAATTCCTGATGGATATCGGACAGGAACAACAGTTCAGTTGGCTCCAGGCCAATAGCCTTAGCGATATTCTGATACGACTGGTTTTCACGCTTGGCCCCCACGTGCGTATCAAAGTAACCGCTGAACAGCGGTTGCAGATCGCCCGCATCGCTGTAACCAAACAGCAGCTTTTGCGCTTCAACCGAGCCGGAGGAATAGACGAACAGTTTCAATCCTTGCTGCTGCCAAGCGGCCAGCTGTTCGGCCACCTCCGGGTAGAGATGCCCCTGAAAATCGCCGTTCAGGTAACCGCTGCGCCAGATAATGCCCTGCAAGGCCTTCAGCGCGGTCGATTTGCGATCTTCGTCCATAAAGCGATAAAGGGTGGTAATAAGCCGCTCATTATCGGCGTCCGGCTGCGCAATCTCTGCACGCAATGCCACCAGCGGAGCCGCAACTTCGGCGTCGTTGGCATGGCTGCGGATAAACTCCCCCAGCCGCTCACGGGCATAGGGGAACAGCACCTGATGCACAAAGCGGATATCGCTGGTGGTGCCTTCAATATCGGTGACGATGGCGCGGATCATTTAGCCTCCAGTAAACGGCGTTGCAGTTCGCACTGGAACAGGAATTCCAGCCCTTCAAGGTGGCGGCGCGCTTCCTCCACCTGTTTGCCCCAGCAATACAAGCCGTGGCTGCGCACCAGAAAACCGTACTGCAAGGGCGTTACCTCGGCATATGCGGCAACACGCGCAGCCAGCGCCGGAATATCCTGGTCGTTATCAAAAATGGGGATGCTGACGCTGTCGAGATGGCTCTTCTGCCCGCTAAGGGATTTCTGCATTTCATACCCTTGCAGCACCAGCGCTTCACTTTTCTCCACGCGGGAAAGCACGGTGGCATTGACCGAATGGGTATGAAGGATGGCACCGACGGTGGGATAAAGGCGGTAGATCAACGTGTGCAGGCCGGTTTCCGCCGAAGGCGTACGGCCGCTGGGGACATGGTTGTTTGCCGTTTCCACCAGCAATAAATCCTGTTCGCTCAGGCTGCCCTTGTCTTTGCCGGACTCGGTTACCAGGCAATGTTGGGTATCAAGGCGCAGCGACATATTGCCGCCGGTTGCCGGGCACCAGCCTTTCTCACCGATCCAGTGGCAGGCGGCCAATAGGGCAGATAATTGCGGGTTTTCTGTCATTCCGTCTTGTTTCCTGATGGCTACGGACGTCTAAACGTCTTGATTGCTAAACATTAACATCGTGCTATATTATTCGCAACATAAGCGCCAGGAGAAAGAGCCTGAATGAGTACCGCACCTGTCCCAGCCAGCAAGTTACCCGACCTCGGCACCACCATCTTTACCCAGATGAGCGCTCTGGCGCAGCAGCATCAGGCGATTAACCTGTCGCAGGGCTTCCCGGATTTTGATGGCCCGGAGTATTTAAAACAGCGCCTGAGCTGGCACGTCAGCCAGGGGGCAAACCAATACGCACCGATGACGGGCGCAGCGCCGCTGCGTGAGGCCATTGCGGAAAAAACCGCTCAGCTCTACGGCTGGCAACCCGATGCCAATAGTGAAGTGACCGTCACTGCGGGTGCCACCGAAGCGTTGTTCGCTGCAATCAGCGCCCTGGTACGCTCCGGCGATGAAGTGATTTGCTTCGACCCAAGCTACGACAGCTATGCGCCGGCGGTACAGCTTTCCGGCGGCGTTCTGCAACGCATTGCCCTGCAACCGCCAGCCTTCAAGGTCGATTGGCAACGGTTTGCCGAACAGCTTTCACCGCGCACGCGGCTGGTGATCCTCAACACTCCGCAGAACCCCTCCGCCACGGCCTGGTCGGCAGAGGATATGCAGCAGCTATGGGCCGCCATCGCCGATCGGGAAATCTATATCCTCAGCGATGAGGTTTACGAACATATCTGTTTTGCCAAAGGGGGGCACGCCAGCGTGCTGGCCCATCCGCAACTGCGTCAGCGGGCGATCGCCGTTTCCTCGTTTGGCAAAACCTTCCATATGACCGGCTGGAAAGTGGGCTATTGCGTGGCCCCGGCAGCGTTAAGTGCCGAGGTGCGCAAGGTTCACCAGTATCTGACGTTCTCGGTCAACACCCCTGCCCAGTTAGCCTTGGCCGATATGCTGCGCAATGAGCCAGAACACTGGCAGCAGCTACCCGCGTTCTACCGAGCCAAACGCGATCGTTTTGTGCAGGCGCTAGCTAACAGCAGGCTGGAAATTCTGCCCTGTGAAGGCACTTACTTCTTGCTGGCCGATTACAGCGCCATTTCCGATCTGGATGACGTCGCCTTCTGCCATTGGCTGACCGAGCACGCAGGCGTGGCGGCGATCCCGCTGTCCGTTTTCTGTGCAGTTCCTTTCCCCCATAAACTGATCCGGCTGTGCTTCGCCAAGCAAGATGCCACGCTGGATGCCGCTGCGGAGCGCCTATGTCGACTCTAAAAATTACCCTGTTGCAGCAACCGCTGGTCTGGCGCCAAGGTGAGGCCAATCTGCGCCATTTCGATGCCTTGTTGCCCTCAATGACCGGCCGCGATCTGATTGTACTGCCGGAAATGTTTACTACCGGCTTTGCTATGGATGCCGGGGAAAGCGCATTGCCTGAACAACAGGTGATCGACTGGTTACACACTTGGGCGGTGAAAACCAACGCCTTGGTGGGTGGCAGCGTAGCGTTGAAAACGGCCGAAGGGGCGGTTAACCGTTTCCTGCTGGTGGAGCCCGGCGGCAAGGTGCATGGCTATGATAAACGCCATCTGTTCCGCATGGCCGGTGAACACCAACACTATCAGGCTGGGAAACAGCGCACCATTTTCGAATGGCGCGGCTGGCGTATCCTGCCGCAGATCTGCTATGACCTGCGCTTCCCGGTGTGGTCACGCTATCAGCAGGATTACGATCTGGCCCTGTACGTGGCCAACTGGCCTGCGGCGCGCAGTATGCACTGGCAAACGCTGCTGGCAGCACGGGCGATTGAAAACCAGATTTACGTGGCGGGGTGCAACCGCGTGGGCGAGGACGGTAACGGCCTGAATTATAGCGGTGACAGCCTGATTATCAGCCCGCAAGGGGAACGGTTGGCCAGCGCAGAACCAGGCCAGGCGGCGAGGCTGGATGCCGAGCTTTCGCTGGAAACGCTACAAACCTACCGCAACGCGTTCCCTGCCTGGCGTGATGCGGATGGCTTCCAACTGCATGACTGAGTAGGGGATATCGCGGGCCAATTCGCCACGATTTGGCAATAAGCCTGAACTGCCTGCGCTACGTCGCAGGGGGTTACAGCCTCATCAGGATGATGGCTGATCCCCCCAGCACAACGGACAAACAGCATCCCCACCGGCCAACGGGCGGCGACAGCAATGGCATCATGCCCCGCACCGCTAGGCAACATCGGGCTGCTCCCTTGTACCTGCACTACCGCGTCATACCAACGCTGCTGCAACTGAGGGTCACAAGCGGTAGCCGGTATACGGTAGAACTCCTCGCTGTCGAAGCCGACTCCGCGACGCGCGCCAATGTTCTGCGCATGTGCCAGTAATTCGGCCAGCAACGCGTCTAGCGACACATCCTGCGGGCCACGCACGTCGAGGGATAACCTGACCTGCCCAGGGATCACATTAACAGCCCCCGGTAAGCTTTCGATCTGACCGACCGTGGCAACCACATGCGGATCGTATTCCATGGTGTGCCGCTCAACCGTGACCATCCATTCAGCGGCGGCAGCCAGCGCATCCTGGCGCTGCCCCATCGGCACGGTCCCTGCATGACCAGAATGTCCGGTAAAAGTACAGTTGAGGCGGCGCGCACCGTTAATCGCCGTGACCACTCCCAGAGCCTGACCGGCGGCCTCAAGACAAGGCCCTTGCTCAATATGCAGTTCGAGATAGGCGCAGATCGAGTCTTGTGCACGCTCGGCAGAACCCACAGCCGCAGGATCAAGGCCCACCTCACGCATAGCCTCGGCCACGCTGATGCCCTCAGCATCGGTACATGCCAGCCAATCCTCTGCCCACTGACCGGTGATCCCTTTACTGCCGAGCAAGGTAATGCCAAAACGGGTGCCCTCCTCGTCGGCAAAACCGATCACCTCGATCGCCTGTGGCAAACGCCGATTACGGCTATGCAACAAGGCGACAACTTCGAGCGCGGTCAAAACCCCCAGCATGCCATCGTAGCGCCCCGCGTTGCGCACCGTATCCAGATGAGAGCCCAGCAGCAGCGCCGGTGCGGCCGGTTGCAGCCCTTCGTAACGTCCGCAGATATTGCCCACGCCGTCTTGCCAGACCTCCATCCCCAGCTCACGCATCCATTTCCCAACCAGCTGGTTGGCGCGTAAATGTTCTGGGGAGAGATAAACCCGCGTCAGTTGGCCTGGCGTGCTGCTGATGGCCGCCAATTCGTCGCAGCGAGCCATCACTCTGGCCGCGGCTCGTTCCGCTTCCAGAGGGGTCAGCAGCATTGCCATCAGTTGTGCTCGGCCTCGTAAATGTTCCATGCTGCCTGCATAGCTTCACCCTGCGGGCTAACAAAACCGAGACGGTGCAGTACCGCTTCCAGCGCGGCCAACGTTTGCAGCACGCAGTCTTTCCGCGCGTTATACCCCATGGTGCCAATCCGCCAGATCTTGCCCTGCAACGGGCCAAACGAGGTGCCGATTTCAATGGCGAAATCATTGAGCATCATCTGGCGTACCTGCTCGCCATGGATGCCCTGCGGGATCACTACGCCCAGCACGTTGTTCATCTTGTTGGCGATATCGCCAAAGACCTCCAGCCCCATTCCCTGGATCCCGGCCAACATCGCCGCGCCATTCAATTTATGGCGGGCAATAGCGTTATCCAGCCCTTCCTCCAGGATCACCCGTGCACATTCACGTGCAGCAAACAGCATGCTGGTGGCTTCCGTATGGTGATTCAGGCGCTCCGGCCCCCAATAATCCATGATCATGCCGAGATCGAAATAGTTGGAGTAGATCATCTCGTCGTCCCCGTCTGCATGATCGACGGTACGGATCCCTTCTTCAACGCACTTACGGCGGCGCACGATCTCTTCAAACTGCGGGCTAAGGGTGATTGGAGAACTGCCGGAAGGGCCACCGAGGCATTTTTGCAGCCCTGCTGACACCGCATCCAAACCCCAGGCATCGGTTTCCAACTCGTTACCGGCGAACGAGGCGGTAGCATCGGTATAGAACAGGACGCCGTGGCGGCGGCAGATATCCCCCAATTCTGCCAGCGGTTGCAGCATGGTGGTGGAGGTATCTCCTTGCACCGTCAGTAATAGGCGTGGCCGTACTTTTTTGATCGCATCCTCGATCCGATCGGCACTGAATACTTCACCCCAAGGCGCTTCGATGGTGTGCACTTCGGCACGGCAGCGGCGGGCGATTTCACACAACAGATGGCCAAAACGGCCAAATACCGGCACCAGCACTTTATCGCCAGGCCGAATGGCAGAGACCAGCATCGCCTCGATACCGGCACGCGAAGTCCCGTCTATCAGCATCGTCCAGCGGTTCTGCGTGCGGAACAGGGCGCGATACAGCTCCATCACCTGATTCATATAGCCGGTCATGGCCGGATCGTATTGGCCAATCAACTGGCTGGACATGGCACGCAGCACGCGCGGATCGGCATTGATCGGCCCTGGGCCCATCAGTAGGCGGTGCGGTGGATTGATTTGATCGAATTGGTTGATAGCTAGCATGTTCATTCCTTGTCAACTTAATAACTTAGCCTGGAGATTGCTACGTCTGCGACCGGCCGGTTTTTTGTTATTGCTAGATTATCGTCAAGCGAGAAAGGATGAAACAAAAGATTCTTAAATTATTTATCTGCAACTAAAGAATCAATAGACGCAGCATGCAGCACCCGTTTAGCCGCGTGAAAACCAACGCTTCAGCGCTGCTCCAACTCCTCCAGATCGCTGAACAGATTGGCGACCTGATGAATACGCTGCCGCCCTTGCGACAACCTGTCATGCAGCAACGCATTGCTCAGCAGGCTCGCCAGGCTCATGGCGCTGGAGTAACTGTCAAACGCCGAGACGCTATCGAGCGGCGTCATCAAATGCCAGCTAGCCAACGGGATCAGCGCCTGGGCCTGTGGTTCGCAGATCAATAACGTTGGCACCTGCTTGATCTGCAACTGTTGCAATATCTCTCGCGCCAGGCGTGGACGGCGGCGAAACGCGACTACCACCACCATATCCTGTGGCCCCAGATCCACCAGATCTTCGGCCAAGGTCTGGCCCGGCTGCGGTATTAACAAAACCTGCTCACGTACCTGCATCAGTTGCTGGCGCAAATGCATCGCGACGGGATAACTGTTGCGCATCCCCAACAGCAGCAGCCGCCGGGATTGCCCCATGGCCGCGATCACCGCGCCAAACTGTGCCGCATCAATCTGCTGCACCCAGTGCGTCAGATTGGCCATTTCCTGCTGGTAATGGCGAGCCAGCAAGGTATTGCCCTGCACCGCGTCACGGTTCTCGGTCAATGGCATACCGCTTTGGCGCAGGGTGCGCAGCTCGTCACGCATTGCGCGATAGCTGGCATAGCCCAGGCGTTTGAACAAACGGCTGACCGTGGCCTTGGACACCCCGCTCAGGCGCGCCAACTCGGTGCTGTTATAGCTAATCAGGTCGTCAAAGTGATCGAAGATAAAGTCGGCCACCCGCTGCTCTTGAGGGGCCAATTGCGGATATTCGCTGCGCAGGCGCTCATCAATCTGTTTCATTGCCATGTTCCGCTGTAACTTTTGTTTCAGCGGAACATAGCACAGCAGCCAAAGCGGCTGCCAGCGTTGAAATTTGGATAGTCATGCATGCTCAAAAACTAGACAATGGAGTATAAAAGAATTTATAGTAGCCAAAGGTATTACCTTTCACGACTGAGGACGACTTATGGCTACCGCGACGTCAATTAAAATCGATGAAGAACTTAAGCTACGTGTGCAGCAAATTGCCCTAGCACGCCAGCGTACAGCTCATTGGATTATGCGTGAAGCGATCCGGGAATATGTCGAGCGTGAAGAAAAACGCGAAGCGCTACGCAATGATGCATTGCGAGCATGGGAAACCTATCAAGCTGATGGTAAACATCTAACCCAGGAAGAAGCCGATAACTGGCTGGCTAATCTGGAAAAAGGCGATGATACGGAGATCCCGGAGTGTCACAATTAAAATGGTCACCAGCGGCATTAGCTGATGTGCAACGGCTATACCTTTTTTTGGCAGAAAAGGATAGCGACACGGCAAAGCGCGCTATCAGCAAGATCCGCCGTAGCGTAAAAATTCTGGCTCTACAACCACAGGTAGGTCGTCCGGTGGAGGAGATGCCTCACCAATACCGCGAATGGCCTATTGAATTTGGCAGCAGCGGCTACGTGGTACTGTATCACTTTGATGGCACAGTCGCCGTGCTCTTGGCGGTGCGCCATCAGCTTGAAGCGGGTTACTAGCACCAGTACGCCATAAAGTTCACCGTGGAACGGTCCAGATCGCGTTCGCCAATCAGGTAACGTCGCAACGTTTTCACCACCGAAGACTCAGCAGCCACCCAGGCGTAAAAGGTCTTAGCCCCTTCGGCACGCTCCCACAGCAAATCCCCGCCGAGGCTGTTTTCAGCCAGAGACTGCGCTTCAGCCCGTGCCGAGGCAGGGATGTTAACTCGCTGACGCACCGCCTCCACCAGCAGCGTGCCATGCAGTTGCTGATGCCCAACGTCCCGTGGCAGCCAGTAAACCTCGGCAAACGGAAAGTGCGCCATATCGAGGCAGTCCCCCGCTACCGGCACTTCGAAGAAAGCCTGCACACGCGGCGGGTTAACCTGCTGCGCCAACTGCTCGAGGATACCCATCGCCGCCGGCAGTGCCGTTTCATCGGCGATCAGCAGCGCCTGCCGGGTTTGCGCCGGAGGGGCCCACTCATAGCCGCCGCTGTCCTCAGCAAAATCGGCATTCGGCGCTACAGCCTGCAGTTTATCTCCCGCAACGGCATGCGTTGCCCAGGCAGAGGCCGGGCCATTAATGCCATGGAGCACGAACTCCACGTCCATTTCATTCTCAGCAGCACGCAATGCCCGCAACGTGTAGGTACGCATCACGGGCCGTTGCTCCTTCGGTATCGCCATGTAGTTACGGTACCAATCGTCGCTATTCGCCAACGGCTGGATCGGCCCTTCCGCTACCGGGAACAACAGCTTGATCCGCTGATCCGGGGCTTCC
Organism: Serratia sp. JSRIV006; assembly: GCF_019968685.1. Classification (NCBI taxonomy): domain Bacteria; kingdom Pseudomonadati; phylum Pseudomonadota; class Gammaproteobacteria; order Enterobacterales; family Yersiniaceae; genus Serratia; species Serratia sp. JSRIV006. The sequence goes on along the minus strand of NZ_CP074137.1, from coordinate 1,196,835 downwards.
AACTTCATGCGCTGGACCTCTGGGCCGGTAAACACGCAGCGCAGCAGCGAGGGAGAAACGTTTTCCTTGTGCTTCAAGGTAAGATCAAAGATGCGATAGCTTGCGGACATATCACTCACTCTCCCGTGCAATGTCTGCCATTCGATGCTGGCACCATAGCCAGCTGCTAATGCCGCCCAACAGGACGGCGGCTACCAGTGCCGCCGCCACCAACTGCGACTCACCGTAAAATTTACTCACCACCGGCACCATCAGCGCGCTCGCGCCGTAGCCCAGCGTATGGCTGGTGGCGATCGCTCCCGCCCCTTTGCCGGTAGATAACTTATCGTTCAGCATCAGTTGATAGCCCGGCGTCGCCATCGCGGCCCCAAACGAAGCCAGCGCACAGCCAAGATAAAACAGCGCCAGCGGAGCGGTACACATCAGCCCCAAGCCAGCGATCATCAACCAAGCGGCAACCATCAGTAGCTGCGGCGGAGTAAGGCGCTGCGGTCGCACCACCAAAAACTGCGCCAACAACGTGCAACCTGCCGCCACGCTGAGCAATACCGCCACATGGTGGCTGACGGTCGTCGCCGAATGACTGAACAGCTGCTGCAAATGCGGAGCCAAGCCCAACTGCATCAGGCTGACACAGCCCGCCAGCAGCAACGCACACAATAAATAGGGCATCATCGTCAGCCGCAGGCGGTTTTGCTGATGTGCCACAGCAGGCAGCGGAGGATCGTTATGCTGGCGGCAGATCACCAACAGCGCGATCAACGGCGCAATCGCCATCAACCACAGCGGAGCCATCGGGTGCAAAGACAGCGCCAGGGCCGCACACAGCGGGCCAAGCAACCGGCCACAGCTCAGGCCGGAACTGATAGTGGCCAACGCCGCCATACGTTGTTCATACCCAGCGCGTTGCAGCGCCCAAGTCTGGCTGGCGGGCACCATGCCCGATACCGTCAGGCCGTAGATAATGCGCGCCACAATCAAGCCACCCAGCCCCGCCATTTCAGGCAGCCAGCCAGCAGCCAGCCCCCACACGGCCAAGGCCAATAACGCAAAGCTGAGCAGGTAACCGGCCAGGGCCATAAGCACCACGTATTTACAGCCGCGAATTTCTGCCTGTCGCCCCCACCAGGGAGAGCCGACCAGAAATAACATCGATCCCAGCGTCAGCAAGCCAGCCCACACCGACAGCGAGAGCTGGGTCAGGCTGACCAACACGGGTAAGGCGACCAGCAAGCCATTTTGCCCAATGCCCAATAGCCCGGCACAAAACGCCAGCGGCCAGTTTGAAGGAGAATCATTACCAATTGCAACGATTTTTGAACCCGAAAATAAGCGCATTAAGTAAAATAACCGTTAAAAAAATGATGTTTTTATGTGTGATTAATCAAAAAATTGTATCATGCGGTGATTGATAATAATAAGAACTATTGATATAAGAATCATTCTCAATCGCTCCAGAGTGACAAGGGTCATGACCATCCAGTTAGCAAGCGCAGCAACCGATGTGGCAGCGCAATGTTTCCTCAACGCACTAATGCGTGAAACCCGGGACTGGCACATCGTTCCGGCAACCGATAGCCAACAACCTCAGCTACATCTCCCACTTTCGGATAGCCAGTTCATTCGCATTCCATTACGGCACATCTCGCCAACCCAACATCATCAATATCAGTTCCCCGCCAGCCTGAATGGCAACGGTGAAGCGCTGAGTTTTGAGCGGTTGGTTACGTTGTTGCTGGCCAAACCGGCGATAAAAGGCCATCTGGGTGAGGAGGTTTTGGCACGCTTTCGCCAGCGAGTGCTGGAAAGTCATGACAATACCCAACAGGCGATCGCCATCCGGCTGGACTGGCCAAAGCTACGTGACCAGCCGCTGAACTTTGCCCAGGCAGAACAGGGGTTATTAGCTGGCCATGCCTTCCACCCGGCTCCGAAATCCCATGAGCCCTTCGATCAGCAGCAGGCACAGCGCTATCTGCCAGATTTCGCAGGCAGCTTCCCCCTACGCTGGTTTGCGGTAGATAAACACCACCTGTGTGGTGACAGCCTGGATCTAACGTTACAGCAGCGCCTGCAGCGCTTTGCCGCAGAAAGCGCGCCGCAGTTGTTAGGCCATTTTACCGATGACGTCTGGCTGCTGCCGATGCATCCGTGGCAGGCCGATTATCTGCTGGCACAAAGCTGGTGCCGCGAGTTGGTCGAACAGCACAAGCTGAGCGATCTGGGTGAGGCCGGTGAGCGTTGGCTGCCAACCAGCTCTTCACGTTCGCTGTATCACGCGGGCAGCCGCGACATGATCAAGTTTTCCCTTAGCGTACGGCTAACCAACTCGGTGCGTACCCTGTCGGTCAAAGAAGTGAAGCGTGGCATGCGTCTGGCACGCCTGGCACAGACCTCCCGCTGGCAGGAGTTGCAAGCTCGTTATCCAACGATGCGTGTGATGCAGGAAGATGGCTGGGCCGGGTTACGTTCCGCAGACGGCACGATCCAGGAAGAGAGCCTGATGGCGCTGCGCGATAACCTGCTGTTCGGCCAGGCACAGAATCAAACCAACGTGTTGGTTACCCTGACACAGGCAGCGCCAGACGGTGGCGATAGCCTGTTAGCCGCGGCAGTGCGCCGCCTGGCTGCCCGCCTGAACTTACCGTTGCAGCAGGCCGCCCATTGCTGGCTGGAAGCTTACTGCCAGCAGGTGCTGCTACCGCTGTTCAGCGCCGAAGCCGACTACGGCCTGGTGTTGCTGGCCCATCAGCAAAACATTCTGGTGGAAATGCAGCAAGACTTGCCGGTGGGCATGCTGTACCGCGATTGCCAGGGCAGCGGCTTTACCCGCGATGCCACGCCTTGGTTGGATGAAATCGGCGAAGCCGAAGCGGAGAACCGCTTTAGCGAGCAGCAGCTGTTGCGCTACTTCCCTTACTACCTGCTGGTGAATTCTACGTTGGCCGTGACCGCCGCAATGGCGGCAGCAGGGTTCGACAGTGAAGAGAGCCTGATGAGACGAGTACGGGATGCGTTAACCACGCTGCGTAACACGGCGAAAAATACCCGCTGCCTGGACTATGTGCTCGACAGCCAACATTGGAACTGCAAGGGCAACTTCTTCTGCTATCTGCACGATCACAATGAGAACACCATTGTCGATCCGGCGGTGATCTACTTTGATTTCACCAATCCGCTGCGCGTGGAGGCCGCCCAATGATGCCCGTTGCCAAGATTGTTCACGCCACCAGCGGATTCCGCTGCGAACTGCTGGGGAAAAACCTGTCCCTTAGCCTGGGATTGGACGGCAGCGCTGCGTTGCATTATCCAGGCTCACTACCGGCAGGCTGGTTGATCCAGGCATTGGATCAGTTGCTGATCGCGGCTCCACAGCTGAGCGGCATTGCCCTGCCCTATGCCGAATGGCGCGAGGAACCACAGGCTCTGGCACTGTTCGCCCAGGCCTGCGGTGATTACCTGGCCCGTGAAACCTTCTATCAGTTGCCGCTGTGGCTGATCGCTGAACGCCAAACCGCTGGCGGCCAGATGCAATACGACGCCGAGCGCGAGCTGTGGTTCCCGCAGCGCCCTGCCAGACCCAGCGGTGAGGTTTATCGCCGCTACGATCCACAAATCAAGCGCAGCTTGAGTTTCCGTTTGCCCGAAGTGGAACGCGACGCCGAGCAGTTCACCCGTTGGATGAACTCCCCCCGTGTTGACGCCTTCTGGGAAATGAGCGGTCCGCTCGAGGTTCAGGCCGCCTATTTACAGCGCCAGCTAGATTCCAGCTATTGCTACCCGCTGCTGGGCTGCTTTGACGACCAGCCGTTTGGCTATTTCGAAGTTTACTGGGCACCCGAAGATCGCATTGGCCGCCACTATCGCTGGCAGCCGTTCGATCGCGGCCTGCACATGCTGGTCGGTGAAGAGGACTGGCGTGGCGCGCAGTACATCCGCAGCTGGCTACGTGGCCTGACCCACTATTTATACCTGGATGAACCCCGCACCACTCGCGTCGTGGCCGAGCCACGCGCAGACAATCAGCGGCTGTTCCGCCATCTGCCCACTGCTGGCTACCACACGCTGAAAGAGTTTGATTTCCCCCATAAGCGTTCACGGCTGATCGTGAACCAGCGTGATGACTTCTTCCGTGAGGGACAGGTATGAGCCGCCACGATTACGCCGATTGGCAACGCGTTAACCTGCAGATGACCGCAAAAATCCTGGCGGAACTGGAGTACGAGCGCACCTTGCAGGCCGAGGAACACGGCGGCCAATGGCAAATAGCCCTCGGTGACGCGACTTACAGCTTTAACGCCAAACGCGGGATCTGGGGTTGGTTGCACATCGACGCCAACAGCCTGAGCTGCGATCGCCTGCCGCTGGCCGCCGATCAAACGCTGCGGCAGCTGGCGCAGGTGCTGAAGATGGACGACGCACAGATCGCCGAACATTTGGAAGATTTGTATGCCACGCTACGCGGTGACATGCAGTTACTCACCGCTCGCCACGGGATGAGCGCCAACGATCTGATTGCGCTGGATGCCGACGCGCTGCAATGCCTGCTGGCAGGCCACCCGAAGTTCGTCTTCAACAAGGGGCGCCGTGGCTGGGGGCTGACGGCGCTGCAACAATATGCGCCAGAATATCAGGGCCAGTTCCAGCTGCACTGGGTGGCCGCCAAACGCAGCAGCTTTGTCTGGTGCATTGACGAGGACTTCCCGCTAGAAAACTTGCTCAACAGCGCGATGGACAGCGTGGAACGCCAGCGCTTTGACCGCCGTTGGCACGACCTGAAGTTGAACAACGACTGGCTGCCGGTGCCGCTGCACCCATGGCAATGGCAGCAAAAAATTGCGCTGCATTTCCTGCCACAACTGGCCAGCGGTGAACTGGTTGAGCTGGGCGAGTTTGGCGATCGCTATCTGGCTCAGCAGTCCCTGCGCACTTTGACCAATACCAGCCGCCGGGTGCCCTTCGATATCAAGCTGCCGCTGACCATTTACAACACCTCCTGCTATCGCGGCATTCCGGGCAAGTACATCAGCGCCGGGCCTGCGGCTTCACGCTGGTTACAGCAGATTTTCGCCAGTGACAGCACCTTGCAGGCCAGCGGCGCCCAGATCCTGGGTGAACCGGCGGCCGGCTATCTGGCCCACCCAACCTACGGAGCGCTGCCCAAGGCCCCGTACCGTTATCAGGAAATGCTCGGGGTGATCTGGCGTGAAAATCCGTCCTGTTATCTGCAACCGGGCGAACAGGCGATCCTGATGGCAACGCTGATGGAAACCGACAATCAGGGTGAACCACTGATCGCCGCCTACATCGCCCGTTCTGGCCTGAGCGCAGAGGCGTGGCTAGCGCAGATGTTCCAGGCGGTAGTGCTGCCGATGTACCACCTGATGTGCTGCTACGGGGTGGCGCTGATCGCCCACGGCCAGAACATCACATTAGTGATGAAAGACCATGTGCCGCAACGCGTGCTGCTAAAAGATTTCCAGGGCGATATGCGCCTGGTAGATCAGGACTTCCCACAGGCCTCTTCACTGCCGCAGGTGGTAAAAGACGTCACGGTGCGCCTGCCTGCCGACTATCTGATCCATGACCTGCAAACCGGGCACTTCGTCACCGTGCTGCGTTTTATTTCGCCGCTGATGAGCGGCTGCGGCATAAGCGAACCGCGTTTCTATCAAGTGCTGGCACAGGTGCTGGAGCGCTATATGGCGCAGCATCCGCAGCTGGCCGACCGCTTTGCCCTGTTCGACCTTTTCAAACCACAGATTATTCGCGTGGTACTCAACCCGGTGAAACTCACCTATTCAGAGCAGGATGGCGGCAGCCGCATGTTGCCGAACTATCTGCAAGATCTGGATAACCCTCTTTATTTGGTCTCCAAGGAGTTTGCCCAATGAATCAGCCTCTGGATTTCATCGGCATCGGCGTCGGCCCATTCAATCTGAGCATTGCCGCACTTGGCAGTGAGGTTACCGGCTTTAACAGCAAGTTTTTCGAACGCAAACCGCACTTCTCCTGGCACCCGGGCATGATGGTGCCGGACTGCCATATGCAGACCAGTTTCCTCAAGGATCTGGTCAGCGCGGTTTCGCCGACCAACCCGTACAGCTTTCTCAACTACCTGGTGAAAAGGAAGAAGTTCTACCGTTTCCTGACCACCGAGCAGCGCACGGTCTCCCGCGAAGAGTTCGCCGACTATCTCGATTGGGCGGCTAACGGGCTGGAGACGCTCGAGTTCAGCCAAGATATCCGCAGCGTGGATTTTGACGACCAGCAACGCCAATTTGTTGTCACCACCCAGCGTGATGTCTACCGGGCTCGCCATCTCTGCTTGGGGATAGGCAAACGCCCCAAGCTGCCGGACTGCGTCAGCGAGCAGAACGATCGCTGCTTCCATGCCAGCGAAATGAGCCTGCGTAACCCGGATCTTACCGGCAAACGCGTCACCGTTATCGGCGGCGGCCAAAGCGGTGCCGATCTGTTTTTGAATATTTTCCGCGCCGAGTGGGGCCAGCCCAAGCAGTTGAACTGGATCTCGCGCCGCAACAATTACAACGCGCTGGATGAGGCCGCCTTCGCCAATGAATACTTCACGCCAGAATATGTAGAAAGCTTCTACACCCTGAGCGACAGCGCCAAACAGCGCATGCTGACCGAGCAGAAAATGACGTCGGACGGCATCACCAGCGGATCGCTGCTGGCGATTTACCGGGCGATGTATCACCGCTTTGAAGTGTTACGTGAAAAGCCTTGGGCCCACCTGCTGCCTAGCCGTTCATTGGCCGCGATGCACGCATCCGGCAATGGCTATCAGTTGGTCACCCATCACCATCTCGATCAGGGCAAGGAAACCTTCGACTGCGACGTGGTGATCTTCGCCACCGGTTATCAGCAAGACCGCCCGGCGTTTCTCGCACCGCTAGCCAATCGCCTGTTGACCACGGCGAACGATGAGTATCGCATCACGCCGGATTTCACCCTGGAATGGCAGGGTCCGAGCGAAAACTGTCTGTTTGCCGTCAACGCCGGCATGCACAGTCATGGCATTGCCGAACCCCAGCTCAGCCTGATGGCCTGGCGTTCGGCCCGTATTCTCAACCGGGCATTAGGACGCGACCAGTTCGACTTAACGTCCACCCCGGCTGTGATCCAATGGCGTAGCCAGCAGGCAGCGGTCACCGCCCAAACTGCACACGACGCCATCTTTAACTTTAACTAACCATGGAAACGTTTGAACAACAATGAAACGCAGACACCTCTGGGTACTAAACCCTTGCCTGTTGGCCATGCTCGCACCAACAGCCTGGGCAGAAGAACAAAAAAATGATGACCAACTGGTGGTTTCCGCCAGCCGCTCTCACCGCAGCGTAGCGGAAATGGCCCAGACCACCTGGGTGATCGAAGGCCAGGAAATTGAGCAGCAGGTGCAGGGCGGTAAAGAGATCAAGGATGTGCTATCGCAGCTGATCCCGGGCATGGACGTCAGCAGCCAGGGCCGTACCAACTACGGCATGAACCTGCGTGGCCGCTCGATGATGGTGATGATCGACGGCGTGCGCCTGAACTCATCGCGCAGCGACAGCCGCCAGCTAGATTCAATCGATCCGTTCAACATCGCCCATATTGAGGTGATTTCCGGGGCTACCTCGCTGTACGGCGGCGGCAGCACCGGTGGCCTGGTCAACATTGTGACCAAGAAGGGCCAGGAAGAAAAACAGGTTGAGCTGCAGCTTGGCGGTAAAACCGGCTTTAACAGCAGCAGCGATCACGATGAAAACGTGGCGGCAGCGGTCAGCGGCGGCACCGATAAGGCTTTCGGGCGCCTGTCGGTTTCCTATCAGCGTTACGGCGGCTGGTATGACGGCAAAGGCGACGAGGTGCTGATCGACAACACCCAAACCGGCCTGCAATATTCCGATCGTATTGACCTGATGGGCACCGGCACCATCAACATCGACGATCACCAGCAGTTGCAGCTGACCACGCAATATTTCAACAGTGAGTCAGACGGTAAGCACGGCCTGTATCTGGGGCAAAACTTCTCGGCGGTGACCGGCAAGGGGCAAGCCTACAACAGCGGCAATCTGGATTCGGATCGCATTCCAGGCACCGAGCGCCATCTGATCAACCTGCAATACTCCAACACCGATTTCTGGGGCCAGGATCTGGTGGCGCAGGTGTATTATCGTGATGAATCGCTGACCTTCTATCCGTTCCCGACCCTGAGTGGCGGCAAGGTAACCAGCATCGGCGCTTCGCAACAGAAAACCGACTTCTACGGCGGCAAGCTGACCCTGAACAGCAAACCGATCGATAGCCTGACGCTGACCTACGGCTTTGATGCCGACCATGAAAGCTTCAATGCCAACCAGCAGTTCTTCAATCTGGCGCAGGCCCAGCAGTCTGGCGGTATGACGCTGCAAAATGCCTACAACGTCGGCCGCTATCCGAGCTATACCACTACCAATCTGGCACCGTTCATGCAGGCCAGCTACGACATCGATCCGATGTTTACCCTGAGCGGCGGCGTGCGCTACCAGTACACCGAAAACAAGGTGGATGATTTTGTTGGCTACGCACAGCAACAAGGGATCGCCAACGGCCTGGCGACCTCTGCCGATGCCGTGCCGGGCGGTAAAACCGACTACAATAACGCGCTGTTCAACGCCGGTTTGCTGGCCCATCTGACAGAACGCCAGCAGACCTGGTTCAACTTCTCACAAGGGTTTGAGATCCCGGATCTGGCCAAGTATTACGGCTCCGGCACCTATAAGCTGGTGAATGGCCACTATCAGCTGCAAAAAAGTGTCAACGTCAATGACTCCAAGCTGGACGGCATCAAGGTTGACTCCTACGAGCTGGGCTGGCGCTACAATGGCGACAATCTGCGTACCCAGGTTGCGGCCTACTATTCCCTGTCAGACAAGACCATCACCATCAACAAAACCGACATGACCATCAACATGAATGCTGACAAACGTCGGATTTATGGCATGGAAGGCGCGGTGGACTACTTCTTCGACGACAGCGAATGGAGCACCGGTGCCACCTTCAACCTGATCAAGTCGGAAACCAAGACCGATGGCAAATGGGAGAAGTTGACCGTCGACACCGCCAGCCCGTCGAAAGCCACCGCCTACGTCAACTGGGCACCGGGTGACTGGACGGTGCGCGTGCAGTCGCAGCAGACCTTCGACGTTTCCGACAGCCAGGGCCGCAAGCTCGACGGCTATAACACCATTGACGTCCTCAGCAGCTATGCCCTGCCGGTCGGCAAGGTCAGCTTCAGCGTAGAGAACCTGTTGGACAAAGACTACACCACCGTGTGGGGCCAACGTGCGCCAATCCTGTATAGCCCAACCTACGGCGCGCCGGAGTTGTACAGCTATAAAGGCCGTGGCCGCACCTTTGGTTTGAACTACTCAGTGCTGTTCTAAGACCTCTCCGATATCACCAGGCCGAATTCCTCTATTCGGCCTGCTTCTCATCCGTACAAAGGCTGCAAGCCCCTTCAATACTAAAATCATAAATAAAAAAACATAGATATGTTCAACATCTATACACACCTGTTATTATTGCGATTTATCCTACTTGCGAATGGCAAGAATAAAATATAAGATAAAAAGTCATTAGGATTCCTCCGAATACAAAATCCGTCAGTTTCGCAGACTATTTCAACTTGACTTCACTCCGCGACTTTTAAAAGAAAAAACAAAAACAATAGGCAATAACGCCACCAAAACAGCATATTATGCTTATGCATTAAATTCCCTACAGTAATAACATTAAACATCAAAATACAACCAATAAACAGACAAAAACAAACGAAAATATCAAAAAACAGCCAATAAAAAGATTTAAATTCTTTTTATTTCGGTTATTTTTTTATTCTTATGAATTGACATTAAGTCTTCAGGCAATAATATATAAAGCCAATGTGTGGAAATGACAGTTCCAATTAACGAAGTCAGAGCCAGACAGTTTTAGCAGCGGATGCGGCGGAGTTGATAATGGATGATACGATTCAAATTAAATATGTAGCAACCCCAATCACCAAGACGAGTGAGAGTGGGTTATTGCTTTTTGGTTACATCATCAATGATGAGTATCAGGTAGATATCAAATCGGGTTCCGTAATCAAACTCTATAACACGATAGAGTACCACCAGCATGGTGACGACCGATTTACCAACTATCTAAAACTGCGTGAAACAATGCTGCGCTTACTGATATATCTATTGGCACACGCCAACTGTGGCTATGTTTCCAACCAGGAGTTACTGGTACAGGTTTGGGAGAATTATAACCTCTCCTCTTCAACCACCAGATTGACCCAAGTTATTTCCGAGCTTAGGGCGAGGTTAAGTAAAATTGGTATCGCCGATGACTTTATTAAAAGCTCGCGAGGAAAAGGATATACCTTACGTGGGGCGTCTGTAACTCCGCTGTATATAAAAAAAATATGATTTGATTGTTTATCACCGCCAAAAAAGGGAACAGTATTTTCACTGCCATAGTGAAATGACGGCTCTGTTGTTACTCCATGTAACGTTCAGAGTATTTTAAGGATAATTAACAAGGATCATATGCAATGAAAAAAACCACATTAGTAGTGGCTCTCTCACTGGCTATCGGCGGCTTTGCCGCAGTTCCGGCTTCTGCCGCCATCACCGTAGCGGGTGGTAATATCAATTTCACCGGTGAAGTCACTGACGCAACCTGCCTGATCAACGACCAGACGCCAAATGGTGCTGTCGATCTGAACGTGCCTTTGGAAACGGTCAGTGCCAGTGAATTAAGCTTTGCCGGTGCCACAGCCAAGCCTGCGCCGTTTACCATCAGACTGGGTGGCCCTTCTGATTTAAACTGCACCGACGGCAAGATTGCTTCAGTGTATTTTGAGCCAACCAGCCCGGCTATCGATAATGCGACTGGTTGGTTGAAAAATACTTCAGCAACCGATCCTGCGGCCAATGTTCAGGTACAAATTCTGAACGGCGAAACCAACAGCCCGATCAACCTGGTATCCGGCAATAACAACCATGCGCCGAAAACCATCGTCAATCAAACTGCCGAATATACCTACTTTGGCCAGTATGTTGCTGTGGGTGGCGCGGCAGGCCCAGGCCAAGTTGCCTCTACGGTTAAATACAGCATCGTTTATCAATAAAACCTGACTGAATAGGTTATGGCTCTGTTACCACAGGGCCATATTTGCCACGTCTATACTGACGAGATTGTTATGCGCTTGATTAAAAAATATTGGCTACTGCTATCGCTGTTAAGCGGATTTTTTTCCTCCTCCTTGCATGCCGGTATCGTCATATCTGGTACGCGCGTGATCTACCCAAGTGATGCCAAAGAAGTCACCCTGAAGCTGGAAAATAAAAGCCGTTTTCCGCTATTGGTTCAATCCTGGATAGATGCAGGCGATGCGAATTCAGCCCCTGAGGACAGCGATGTTCCTTTTATAATCATGCCACCGGTTTCACGAGTTGAGCCCGCCAAGACGCAAACCTTACGTATTACCTCAACGCCGTTGGTAAGCCACGCCACCGACCGCGAGACGCTATATTGGATCAACGTACTTGAAGTCCCTCCCCAGTCGAAAGGGGATCAGAATTACCTCTCCATCGCCTATCGCAACCGCCTGAAGGTATTTTACCGCCCTTCCACGTTGCCAGGGCTGTCACTGGAAACCATGGATAAGGTGAGTTGGCAACGGCAAGGGGAAAAATTGCTCGCTAAAAACCCCACGCCATACCATATCAGCTATGCCTCCGTGCAATTATCTGGCTATGGCATCGCCTCGGTAGCCGGCACTGATGGCGGCATGATCGCCCCCTTCTCTGAGCAAACCTTTCAACTAAAACGCGATAACAAGGTTATTGCGGCGCCACCAAATAGCGTAATCACCAAGGCGATTAATGACTATGGGGCTTTTATTGAAAAAACATACCCGTTAGGCCGCTGACATCACCCTTTTTCAGAAGTATTGGCTTATCTGAGTCATCAAGGATGCTATGACTAGGTGTAAACCGACAATAAAAACCGTGCTGAAGTGGTTTCTTTCATGTGCCATGGTTTCAGCCACTTCCAGCTATGCGGCAGACACGCCGGAAGAAGTGACATTCGACCCCAGTTTTTTCCCTGGCGGTAAGGTCGGAACATTCGATCCGGCCCAATTCAGCCGCAGTAACGTCGTTGTTCCTGGTATCTACACCGTGGCGATCGAGCTTAATGGCCAGCGGATCGGCAATGAAAAAATCCAGTTTAAGGCCCAGCCGGGCAATAACCTGCAAACCCTTCCCTGCTATCCGGGCAGTTTCTTCTCGTTGCTCAATTTGAGCGCAGAGAAACTGTTGGCTCAGATCCCTGCCGTGCAATTGGCGCCATTAGTGCAAGAGGGCTATTGCGGTTCACTCAGTGAACTCCTGCCCGGGGCCACCGTCAGCTTTGATATCGGCGAGCAAAAGCTGACGCTGACGATACCGCAGTTGCTACTCAACAGGACTCCGCGTGGCTATGTCAATCCCGAGCTTTGGGAGGATGGCCTAACCGCCTTGATAGTGAACTACAACGCCAACGTTTATCAGTCAAGACAGCGGGAAAACAGCAACACCTACGGCTATCTCGGGCTGCGTAACGGTCTGAACGTCGGCCCTTGGCGCGTGCGAAATAACGGCAGCGTCAATTGGTCATCGGGAAAGAGTGGCGGGGATTACAAAAGCACATCTTCCTATATCAGCCGCGATGTTACCGCGCTGCAATCTCAATTGATCCTGGGTGACGCCTTTACCAGTGGCGAACTGTTTGACGGCATACGTTTCCGAGGGGTCAGACTTTATTCTGATGACCGCATGCTACCTGACGCTCTACGTGGCTACGCCCCCGTAGTACGTGGCATAGCCAATACCAACGCCAGAGTGATCATTACTCAGAATGGTTACACGCTCTATACCACTACGGTATCTCCAGGGCCTTTCGAGATCGACGATCTCTACCCCACCAGCTATGGAGGGGAATTGACCGTACAAGTAGAAGAGGCCAATGGCCAAGTGAGATCCTTCACGGTTCCCTATGCTTCAGTGACTCAAATGTTGCGGCCAGGGATAAGCCGCTACGAAGTGGCTGCAGGTAAAGTGAATAGTGATGGGTTGGCAAACAAGCCTGAATTTGGCAGCCTGACCTACCAGTTGGGCCTGAGTAATTTCATTACCGGCTACACCGGCGCGACCGCCAGCAAAGGGTACCTTTCGGCCTTATTGGGTGGCGCTATGAACACGTTTATCGGCGCCCTCTCATTCGATGTCACCCAGGCGAAAACCCGGTTGCCCGGCCAGCACCCGCGTTCAGGGCAAAGCTATCGTATCGGCTTCAGCCAGATGTATCCAGAAACACAAACCAGCTTCTCAGTGGCCGCTTATCGTTACTCAACCGACGGTTTCCTGAGCTTGAATGACGCTGTGCAGCTGCGCGATCTGGCCCTGCGTAATGGAAATGTCGATGCCTATGGACGTCAACGCAGCCTGTTTACGCTTTCGGTCAACCAGCAACTGGGAGAAGGCTGGGGAAGCCTGTATGCCACCGGCAATCATACCTCTTACTGGAACCAGAGTCGTTCGCAACAGAGCCTACAGCTAGGCTATAGCAATTTCTGGCACAATCTCAGCTATACCCTCTCGGTCAACCGAACGCTAAGCGGGCAACTCACAGGAAATACAGAAGAGAGAACGCCGGATCGGCGGGAAACCCAATACGCGTTGACGCTCTCGTTACCGCTAGGCTCGAACCTCCATGCGCCAACGCTCAATGCTACCGGCACTACCGACGATAAGGGGAACACTGGCCTGATTGGCCTGTCGGGCAATATGGGTGAACAGAATCAGTTTAACTATGTCGTCAGCACCAGCCGTAATACCGAAGGCAATAGCAACTTTTTCAACGGTGGCATTGGCTACCGCTCAACCCTTGCCCATATGGGCGCAAACTATAGCTATGGGCAGGGAAACCGGCAGGTTTCAGCAAGCATGGATGGTGCCCTGGTGGCCCACCGTGGCGGTATCACTTTAGGGCAATCACTTGGCGAAACAGGCGGTCTGGTGCGGGCGCCTGGTGCTGAAGGCGCTCTCGTTACCAGCGCTCCGGGCGTTCAGATCGACCGTTTTGGCTATGCCATCGTCCCTTACCTGCGGCCCTATTATCTCAATCAGGTCGATATCGATCCCAAGGGCAGTTCACAGGACGTAGAGTTGCTGTCTACCCGCAATACCACGGCCCCCCGCGCCGGTGCCGTGGTCCTGCTTGATTATGAAACCAAACGCGGCAAGGTGACCTACATCAGAGCCAAGCGACCGGACGGTAGCCCACTGCCCTTCGCTGCCAACGTCTATGATGCGCAGAACAACGCCGTGGGGGTTGTCGGCCAGGCCAGCCTGGTGGTGGCTCGCGATCTCGACCTGAAAGGCGTGTTGCAAGTGAGATGGGGGGATAGTCAGGCAGAGCATTGCAGCATCCACTATTCGCTGCAGCCAAGCACCGCTGAAGACAGCAGACAGTTGATCCAAGGAGTCTGCCAATGACAAACGGCCCACACGAATTGAGAAACAACATGAAAAGAATATTCGCCTCAGCAATAGCGATATCACTGATGCTCTGCGGCGGCCTGTATGCGCAGAATGCGCTCGCAGCAAGTGCGGGTTGTGATTGGGATAGTTCCTCTGCTGTCAAAGCTCCCCTTGATACCCGGTTGACCATCGGCGGCTATGTTACCGTGGGGGAGGATCTTCCCATCGGCAGTGTCATCTATTCCCAACGTATCCAGACCAATGGCAACGGTGCCAGTCTGCTGTGCCGCGCGGGGGTTTATGATCTGGTTAACACCGTAATCAGTGCCCCCCATGGCCAATCCAGTTACCGTGACGCGACGTTTCCCACCGTGTTCAATACCAATATTTCTGGCGTCGGGGTAGCCCTGTGGCAAGGTACCCCCGATGGTAACAACGGCGCCCATCTACAGCTCCCTGGTAGGCTTACTGCCTTCTTTTCACCCAGCAGCGACAGCGTTTTCAACTTTACCGGTCAGGACGATGCCGCAGTCAGTTTTAATATTGCAATGATTAAAATCGCCGCCAACATCGGCAGCGGGACTATTAGCAGTAGCGATCTCCCTAGGTTCAAAACCTCATTCGACGGCAATGGTGAGAGCTTTGTCTATCAACAAGCGAGGATAGTGGGCGACCTGACCGCGATCCCGGCAACCTGCAACGTTGGCAACAATTATTACCTGCCGCTCGGGGAGCACTATCCTGATGAGTTCAACGGTATCGGCAGCACGGCAGGCAGCGCCGAGACTCAGATTGTGCTATCGGGTTGCCCCGCTTTCTATGGTTCAACCTCTTACGGCGTGTTCAAGCCCAATGTTATCAGCCTCAAGCTGACGCCGCGCAACGGATTTATTGATGCCGAACGCGGGATCTCGAAACTGAACACCACCGCCAGTGACGCAGCCTCAGGGGTAGGTGTCCAACTGAGCTTGAGGCAGGAAAGTGGCAACTACCAATGGGCCAAATTCAACCAGAGCATCAATCTGGCAAATTACATTACCTTCCTTGAGGACCGCGGCAGCGATTACAGCCTGGGCGTCAAGGCGACTTATGTTCAAACCTCAACCCCCATCCGGGCGGGCAGGGCAGATGCCCAAATAGAGTTTATGATCACTTACCAATAACCGGGAGTGGAGAATGAAGATAACGAATACGCAGAGAATACTGTCTCTGCTGGTGCTGATTTGCTGCGGCAACAGCGTTGAAGCCGCCTCTACTGGCATACTGAACGTTACTGGTTCCATCAAGCTCGCGACCTGTTATTTTGACAGCGTCGAGGGGCAAGAACACAAGGACTACGACTGGATGATGCCGCAGGTCTCGGCGGGGAGCCTACGCGCAGCCGGTATGACTTATGGCCGTTCGCTAGGCAGTATCCATATCGGCGGGGTGCATTGTACCAATGGCTACACGCCCTATATTACGCTGGGAAATGGGCCGACGGTCAGTTCGGATACCGGCAATCTGGTCAATACGCTGAACGGCGAGGCCGAAAACGTCGAAATCAGGCTGCTGATGAATGACAAGCCGCTGGATTTACGCACTGCCCCACGCGTTGGCTGTGCCGTTATTACCAATAACCGCAGCCAATGTGATATCGGCTATGAGTATTATGCAACCGGGCGCGCAACCCCCGGAAAAGTGAAGAGTGCGGTACTGTTTAATATCAGCTATGACTGATTTCTTCAGTGCACTAAGCAAATTGATGCCTGCGCTTGTCCGTTAGCAGGCATCCCCCCGTCTACGGCATATTTCGTCCAGAGTAAATCTCCTGCATCTCTTTACACAACAGCTTGCTGATCTCCAGTTGTCGGGCCTCGCTGAGGCTGTGCAACCTGGTACTGAACAGGTAATCATGCAAATCGAACGCTTTTAGCAACATCTTGGTATGGAAGATATTTTCCTGATAAACGTTCACATCCACCAGCTGATATAGCGACTTTATCTCTGGCGAAATGAAGTTTTGGATCGAAGTGATCTCATGATCGATGTAATGTTTCACCCCATACACATCCCGGGTAAAACCTCTGACCCGGTAATCGATCGTCACAATATCTGACTCCAACTGCTGGATCAGGTAGTTGAGGGCTTTCAGCGGCGAAATCACCCCACAGGTCGAGACGTCGATATCGGCACGAAAGGTGCAAACCCCACACCCAGGGTGACTTTCCGGGTAGGTATGAACACAGATATGGCTTTTGTCCAAATGCGCCACGACGGACTCTGGCTGGGGAAGCTTGACGCCATTTGGCTTGACCGGCTCCTCACTGGCGAGAATAGTCACGCTGGCACCTTGCGGCTCATAGTCCTGGCGGGCAACGCTCAGCACGTTGGCCCCAATCAGCGAACAGGTTTCCACCAGGATCTCGGTCAGACGGCTGGCATTATATTGCTCGTCTATATAAGCGATATAGCCGTCGCGCTCGGCTACCGTCTCGGCGTAACAAATATCGTAGATACAAAAACTCAGACTCTTGGTCAGATTATTGAATCCATGCAGCTTGAGCCTTGGCAATTGACTTCACCTCCCTTATCCCTTCACCTGCGGCCACTACCACAATGGCATACGGGCAACACATTCCGGCAGCCCGGCCTTAATCATGGTTTCATCATTTTTGACGGTGATAAACAGGCACTGCTTATCCTCACCAAACGCCAGGCTGTTGGGATGCGGAGCCATAGGTAGGGTCTGCAGCAGGCAATAGCGGGCTGTATCAAATACCGTTAGCGTGCCTTCGCCAATATCCACGCGAATTCCTTTGCGATTGGCGACGTACAGCCTTTGCCGCTCGCTATCCCATGCCAGGCCGATAGGCACTTCATCCGTTGCCATACATGCGATAACGTCGCCATTGTCGGCGTTCAGAACGAAGACCTGATGACCCGCGCTACGGGCAACATATTCACGTTCCAGATGATTGTTACGCCAATCGCTGCGGTCAATGCCCTGATCGACACCGAAGATCCGGTTTTGCTGTGGGTCATAGACCATATTAAGCAGTTGATCGACTTCAATCTCCCATTGGGAAGCAACCGCCAAGCTGTCTGGGTCCACCACAAACAGCTGACCTTGCATGTTAGAAACGAAGACGCGGCGCCCCGTTTCATCCAGCGTGATGCCCACCACGTTATAGCCGAAACCGTGAATAATCTTCTCCAGCTGACGCTTGCGGGTATCCACCACAAACAGCACGCTATCGATACCCAGCCCCAGCCCTGGCAAGAACAGGCGCTCACTACGTGGATCGAAAACCAGCTCCCGCAGCTTCCATGGGAAGCCTTCACTCACGCCAAAGCGCGCCAATTCCCGTAATAAAAAAGCCTGACGCTCGCCGACAATCCCCTCCCGTTGATACAGCTGATGGAAAGCAATCTCCTGCATCAACGCAATGGTGGCGATCGACCGATTGGTGGCAATATCCACTACGGCGACGGTGCCGTTAAACCCCTGTGAGAGGTAAAGATGCCCGCGGCGATCGTCCAGCGCCACGCCAAACCCTTTGACCTGTAACGGGATCTCCTTCTCAACGGCCAGGGTTTGCGGATTTATCCGCAGTACACGGGATTGCCGCTCATCCTCCCAATCGGGAGAGCTGACAAACAAAGCCTGCTGTGAGGCGCTATAAACCAGCTCTACCAGGGTTTTGGCCGGATAGATGCGCTGAATATCGTCCAACGGTTCCTGCTTCATAATCCCCCCCTGTTATGGCGTAGCGCATCAAGCCGTAGCGCCGGTTGACCGACGGAATCGGCCATAGCGGCAAACACCTGACGTGTCGTTTGGACGATCTGCTGGACCTGATCGCATGAATAGCGGTCAGAGCGGTAGCTCAACATGACGCGCACAGAAGGCTCGCCGTCGATTTGCTCTTCCATCACCTCAAACTGCAACCCCAGCACCGATTCTGATTTCTCAGGATCGATCTGGCGAAAGCGGATCTGCTGGCCCGCGCCCAAGCTAAACGCTCCGTTAAGCTTATTTTTGGCATGAAGCTGAATGAAGACCTCAAACATATGGCTACCGTGCGGCGCCCGATCGCCAAACAGCCCTTCTTCGACCAGATCGATCGGGATGTCGCTGAAAGGCAGTGAATCATTTATCTGCCGCTTTACGTCATCGATCAGCGCGTTCAGCGTGATACCGTCGGCAAAACCGATCCGATGGGCGACGACGGTGGTGAAGTAACCGATGGTATCGAAAAATTGCGCGTCGTTACGGCCAGATGCCGAGGTGCCAATGACCAGATCTTTCGCACCACCCAGCAGATGGAGCGCCGCAGCAATTCCGCTGTATACCACGTTAAACAGTGAGGCGCCCTGCTGTTTCGCCAGGCGGTAAAGCCCGGTGGAGACAGCGTGCTCCAACTTGAACTCAACCCAGTTGCCGGAGTGAGAAGCCGCATCGGCCTGTTGCGCTTCGCTGGCGAAAATCGACGCCCCAGACGGCGCATGGTGCAAACGTTCCAGCCAGAACTGCAGATGTCGATCGTTGACCCCGGCCTGTTGCTGTTGGATTGCGAACGCGTGGAACGGTGCCGGTGTCTGCGGCCACTCCGGTGCCGATCCGGCGGAACGGCTTGCCATCGCCAGAGCCAATTCATCCATCAGGATATTCACCGACCATTCGTCCAACACAATATGGTGGAACAAGAGCGAAACCACCTGTTGACCATTTTCCTCATCCCGCAGGAAAGTGATTCGTACCGGTAACTCATCGTCGAGCTCAAAGTGGTGGCTGGCTGCGCGCTGTAGCGCCTGATCCAGCGGCACATCCTGAGACTGCGAATGCCAGAACCATTCGTACTGAGAGAGCATCTCCGGCGGAACGATCTGCTGATAAACCTCGCCGGAAATGTCGACAAACAGGGTGCGCAAAGCCGGATGACGCAGCAAAATATCCTGGAAGGCCTGGAAGAAAAGCCCTTCATCAATCGGGTCGAGAAAGCGCAGCGCAAAGGGAATATTGAAAGCCTCGCCGCAGCCTAACGCCTGATAGATTTTCCACAATGACCGTTGTGCCAGCGATAACGGAGCCTGCGGGCTTAGCGAGGCCAAATTCTCCGCTTGCTTACCCGGCGAAGCGGCCACGTTATTAGCGATATAGGCATAGCGAGCCAGTTGAGCCGCGCTGGGGTAGCTGAAGAGATCGTTGATATTGATTTCAAGATGCTGCTGGCTCTTCAAGCGGCCAATAATTCGCGTGGCAATCAGCGAGTGCCCGCCGAAATCGAAGAAATCATCATGTTCCCCCATCGTGGGCACGGCGAGCGCCTCGCGGAAGGCTTGCAGGATATGTTGCCGTATTGCCGCATCAGATCCCTGCGTGACAGGGGAATCCACCTCCCTCGCCAAGACCTCCACCGAGGTCTGCCGAGCGGAACAATCTGGCAGCGGCAATTGCTCCATAATGAATGGCTCAGATGAGGGCGAGGCAACTTGTTGCTGGTACAGTGCACTGACCTTTTGCGGTATATCCTGCCACTCCAGTGATGCTGACAGAATGTGATGCACCACCATCCCCAGCATGCCGCCCCTGTCGCCGGAAAACAGCATAAAGCGCAGCGGCGGAGCCTGCTCCAGGTCAAAAGGTATCGCTTTGGCGCTTAACAGGGCGTCAATAGCTTCCTGGGGATGGCGGATCGTTTGGATGGTCACCGCAGGCGGTGAACATGGATTGTTGCTGCGCATCAGCCCGTTCTCACCATAAACGTAACGGACGTTGATACCTGGCAACTGCCGTTGGGCTTGTTCCAGTGCGTTGACCAAGCGGCCATAATCCACTGCACCGGTTAACTGCCAGGCCCACACCTGTTGGCCTTCCCCATGTAGCTGTTGCTGGTGTTCGAACCAGGCCTGCTGCTCAAACTCGCTGGCAGCATCTTCTTCAGCGCTGAACTCGCTAAAACTAGTGTTCACATTTTCCTCCCAGGCAAAAAACTGCTGCACCTTTGATTGGCGATAGATGGCCTTAGAAATCCAGTTGGACGACGGCGCCAACCAGGCGTGGCCGCTGAATAACCGCGGTAGAAACGTCGTTATTCATCACCATGACGCGTTTATCAGAATCAAACAGGTTTTGTGCAAACACGCTGACGCGCCCCTGCTTGAAGGTGTAAGCCAACTGCATATTGGCAATCACTCTGGAAGGGATTTTCCCGCGTGGATCGTTGTCGTACTGGGAATAATAGGTATCGGAAAGCGTCACATTACCGCTTAACTCCAACCCCGGCATAAGATTATATTTCGCCCCCATATTGGCGGTGACAGCCGGAGCGCGCGGTAATTCATGACCATCGATTCTGCTGTCGGAGAATTTCTTGATTTTGGTTTTTAATAACCCTACTGAGCTATTCAGCTCAAAATTCCCCGTCGGTTTCCAGATAGCCCCAAGTTCAGCGCCATAGGTTTCGACCTTATCTGCATTGCGGATCATCATTGAGTTCATAGTGGAATCCAGATAATACGGCAGTTGCATGTCTTTATAGTCGTTATAAAACAGGTTGGTGATCACCTCGAGATCAAGATCTTCAATGCCATGGCGGCTATACAGCTCATAGTTCCAGACATATTCAGGATCGTAGGTATAGTTGATCAAGGGGGCGGAAAACGTCATCCCAGCACCGCCGCCGTTATAGCCGCGAGCCACCTTGGCACCAAAGGTTTGCCGCGATGAAGGCTTCCACGCAACATCCAGCTTGGGCAGGAACACATCCCAGGTTTCATCAAAATCGACCTTACGCGCCTTGCCACCCTTACGTTGACGGTGCTCTCTTTCCACCCGGCTGGCGGCGGTAATATCGATATGTGGCAACACGGCCCAGGTCAATTCGCCAAAGGCGGCGTAGGTATCTGTTTTATCCTTGAACGGGCTACCGCCAGGGAAAAGATTCACAAACTCATCCTGCGACGCATGGAAGTAACGCGCACCCACCAGGCCACGCCAACGATCGTTTGGTGTGCCGAAAAGCACCAGCGGCTCCATTTGGAACTCTTTACCTTCAATGTCGGCCCACGGCAGCGCTTCTGCGGTACGGCGATGGTTACTGAAATCGGTATAAATAAACTTGTTCTGGACGCTTAACTGCTCCGACGGTTCCCAGGCAATATCCCAAATGCCACTGGTGGATTGGGTCTCAACGACTGGGCGACGCCGGTCAAAACGGGAACTGGCGTGGTTGGCCGGGCTTAGTGCTTCATTCTGCGGTGCCTGGCTTTCATAGTGATTTATCGACAGTTTAGTGGTGAGATCGCGTAGCCCGGCAGGGTTATACAACAGCTTCCCACGGATGTTGGTCACTTCGATTTCGCGCGGGTTACCCACCGGCTCGTAGGAAATCAGATCGACAAAACTCTCCCGCCGCTGGCGGTCGGCACTCAGGCGAAACGCCAATTGGTCCTCAACAATCGGCCCCGATAGCATGGCAGAGGCCTGGGTAGAATCCTGATTTCCGCCCCCGGCCCTGACCGCCGAAGTCCAGTCAAACGTCGGATCCTTGCTGCTCATCACCACCGCACCGGCAATCGCATTACGCCCCTGAATGTAGTTTTGCGGCCCCCGGTATACTTCGACCCGTTGCATATCCCACAGGGATTGCGGCCCGACGGCCAGTTCGTTGTAGGTCAGGGAACGCCCATCGAGCGAGAGGTTCATGCGTGGCCGGGTACCGCTGAGGAAAGCGTTGGCCCCCGTGGCGGGCCCTGAGCCATCAATACCGCGAATGGTGGGAATATCGTTACCAATGCCCGTATCCAGGACGTTGGCCGTCATTTTTAATAAATCGGATACCTGCGTTGCACCGGGCAGTGAATCGATCCGTGCATCGTCAAACACCTCAATACTGGATCCGGTATCGTAAATAGTGCGTCTTACCTTTTCCCCGGTAACAATAATGGTTTCAGGCTCATTATTCTCATTGCGTATTGGGGCATCATCGGCAGCAATAGCATCCGCTGCGGCGAAAACACATAACCCCAGAATAACGGAGGGCATATGATATTTTTCAGAAATGCGTTGGGGCCCATTACATAATGAAATCGGGCGTTTTTTATAACCCTTTAGTTCGCTCATTGATATCTCCTTTGCCAAATGCACACTGAATTATTAGTTTTTCAACTGAGCGACAAAGAACACACTGCTTAATAACTGGTCTTTACGACCTTATGATTAGTTTTCCACTTAATAACTGCGTGTAATACCGCGCCCCCCCCAAAGCTTGAAATAGGGGAGTCATTACAGCAAGCTAGCCAACAGCCACAAACGATAATCATTTACAATATTGAATGCAAATCAATTTGATCACATTTGCGACAGCCATCCCTTAGCCTTAGCGACAGCCGCCACGCAGTAACAGAGCCAGCAAGTACCCGCCACCTATCACTCCTGTCATTAATCCTACCGGCATCATCAGCCCTGATGGCTGTATCTGGGCGACAATATCGGCCCCTAACAACAGGCAGCCGCCCACCAGACCCGCACTGACCACCGGCAGGTTTGGACTGCGTGTCAGGCGTATTGCCAACTGTGGTGCCATAAGTGCGATAAAGGCAATCGGCCCCGCCGCGCTAGTTGCTACCGCAGCCAAAATCACGCCGCAGAACGTCATAATCTTGCGGGTGAGTTCGACACGGACACCCAGTTGGTGGGCTACCTCATCCCCCATGGTCATGATGTTCTGCTCCCTGGCACACATCAGCACCACCGGCAATAACAACGCGATGCTGCTGGCCACCGGGATAACGTGCAGCCAGTTGCGCCCCTGTGTGGTTCCCGCCAGCCATAAAGTGGCCATCACGGCGTTATCAATATCACCTTTAACCAGCAGCAAACCATTGAGGGCACTGAGTACCGCACCGACGCCAATGCCCATCAATATCAGGCGGTATCCCTTCACCACGCCGTGATGATGGGCTAACCAATAGACCAGCAGCGACGTCGCCAGCCCCCCGGCTATGGCCGACAGCACGATCGCTACGGTGTTACCGTTGAGCAGGACAATCTGCACAATCGCACCGGTTGCCGCACCGGTGGTGAAGCCAATGACGTCTGGCGATCCAAGCGCATTGCGCGATACGGACTGAAAAATCGCCCCGGAGATGCCCAAGGCGCCCCCGACTAAAACCGCCGTCAACACGCGCGGCAGGCGGATCGCCCTGACAATTTGCTGCGCCATGGGATTTCCTTCCCCCGCGATGGCTTGCAGCACGCTCGATACCGGCAACGTAAAGCGCCCCACCGTCAGAGCGAAAGCGGCAGCAACCAGCAGCAAAGAGGCCAAAACCAGGCATACCAGCACCGTCCTGTTAACGCTCATACCCGCCCCCCCTGCCAACGTTTCACCAGCAACACAAAACAGGGGCCACCGATCAGCGCCACCATGACGCCAACGCTGACTTCACCGGGATAGCCGACGATGCGCCCCAGAATATCGGCCAACAACACCAGCATGGCGGAAAACAGCATGGCCCAGGGCAATAGCGCGCGATGCTGCAATCCGGCAACGGCACGGGCAAAATGCGGTGCGGTCAGGCCAACAAAAACGATTGGCCCAGCCGCCGCCGTGGCTGCACCGGCCAGTATCACGATAATCAGAGCGGACATCACCACCAGCCAGCGCGGATTAACGCCGAGCGCCAGGCCGGCATCCGAGCCGAGTGCCGCAATATCCAGCATTTTGCTGCTGGCCAGCGCCAGCAACAGCCCCACGCCCACCAGCATGGCAACCGGGAGCAGTACGTCGAACCCTCTTCCCTGTAACGATCCAATCACCCAGTGCCGGAAGCGATCGAACGCTTCTGGTTCACTGTTGATAATGACGAGCTGAGTCAGGCTGAGCAGCACAATGGTCAATGCAGCCCCGGCCAGCACAATCCTTACCGGGTTATTGCCATCGATGCCACCAACCAGCAACACCGCAATGCTGACTATCGCCGCACCGGCCACGCCAAACCACA
Source organism: Serratia sp. JSRIV006 (assembly GCF_019968685.1). Classification (NCBI taxonomy): domain Bacteria; kingdom Pseudomonadati; phylum Pseudomonadota; class Gammaproteobacteria; order Enterobacterales; family Yersiniaceae; genus Serratia; species Serratia sp. JSRIV006. Next base: position 1,172,281 of record NZ_CP074137.1, on the reverse strand, counting down.
TAGTGCTAAAGACATCCGCCACATTAAACACCGCGATCGACAGGACGATCGCCAACGTGGCACCGGCATTCACACCGAGCAGGCCGGGATCCGCCAGAGGATTACGGGTGAGCGTCTGCATGATGACGCCAGCCGCGCCAAGAGCCGCTCCAACCACCACGGCCAATAAGGTGCGCGGCAGCCGTAGATAACAGACCAGTAAATGCTCGCTATTGTGTGGATCAAACTGCGTGAGCGCCTGCCAAATCACTGCTGGAGGAATGGGGCGAGCGCCGAAATAGAGGCTGAAGCCACCGAGAGCCAGCAGTAAAAACAGGCCAGGGATCAGGCCAGCCAGTCGCCAGACACGCATTTCACCGCTCCTGCGTTGGGCTACCGGCAAAATGGCGGACAATGTCTGCCACCATCTCACTGGCACTGTAGTAATCCACCCGGAACGCATGCGCGCCAAGGCTGTAAACCCGGTGTTGTTGTACCGAAGGTAAGCGCTGAAGCAGCGGGTCATGCAGAAACTCGTTAATCCTGACGCCGCCTGCGCTCAACAGAAACGTGGTGCCCGCCGTTAACTGCGTCAGATTCTCATATTCAGCCCAGATAAAGTCACCGGAGCGGGTGAGATTGCTTTGCCAGGCCGGGTTTGGCGCTTCGATAGAAAACCCTAATGACTCGAGTAAACGGGCATGCACGCTGGCCGGTGTCGCCACGGGATTGACCGTTCCCGGGCCGTTAAAATTGATAATATTGGCTTGTCCGTCAGGCAGGTGGATTTGCTGACGGGCGTTGGTCAGCAGCGCGTCAAAACCGCCGATCCGCTGTTCAACCTGAGCCTCAAGCCCCAGTGCGGCTCCCAGCTCACGGGCAAGAGCTTGCCAGGTCTGATTGCCATAATTCACGATAATGACCGGCGCAATGGCCCGTAGCTCAGCCAAATGGGCGCGCGATGAGTCTGCGCCATTGATTGAGACGACGATCAAATCGGGGACCATGGCATAGGCCAGTTCAAGATCGATACTGCCCGCGGGCCAGACTTTAGCGATGTGGCGCTGCTCGGCCACCTTGTCCCATTGCCCAAAGAACTGGCCGTTCACCGCCGTCGCGCTGGCGACAACCGGAGCATCGATCGCCAGTAGCGTTCCGGTGACGCTGACGGAGGTAGAGAGAATGCGGCCAGGAGGGGCCGGGATCTGAGTGACGGAGCCATCCGCGTTGTGAAACGCCCTGGGCCAACCTTGGGCCAAACCATGCCCGCTGCCCATCAGCAAGGCAAGTAATAATAAAAACCCCAACACGGGATGACGACGTTTACCCGGTAACAACCTCATCTTCTGCTTGCTCCCTATGCATAACCCCGAGGTGCCATCTCAGTGGCCACGGAGTGAACTTATGTGCCTCGCATAACCTTACCCTGCTCAATGTATCGCCAACAACACAAAAAAGAATAATTTTCATTCGCATTAAGCTCTGTTATATAGTTAGGCGGCTTCCGTTGGCCAATCAGGAACGATATGCGATGAAATCATTGACTCCAATGCAGGCAGCTTCATGGGTAGGCAGGCACTCTGCGCAGGCATTAGGCGGCGTTGCCGCGCATTTGTACGCAGAATTCGATGGCACCATCACCGATATCCCCCGCTTTCGGCAGGCTGTGGACGCACTCTATCGCACGCACCCAATGCTGCGTCTTCATGTCACCGCAGAGGGGCTACAGCATGTAGTTGCCAGTCATCCACCACTGGGTATCGATGATTTTTGTCATTACCCACCAGACGAAGTACAACGATTACTGGCTGGCAAGCGGCGGCGCATGGAGAACCAGCAGTTGCTGCGCGATCAAGGCTACCCTTGCGAAATCAGCCTTACGATATTGCCAGGGCAGGCCAGCCGGCTGCATATCGATCTGGATATGATCGCCGCGGACGCCCTCTCCTTTCGTATCGTGGTGGAAGATCTCGCCCGCTTCTACCAACAACCACCGCCGCAGTGCACCCCAGTGATGGAGGTCGCCTGGTTTCGCTATCTGGCACAGCGTACCCACGATCCGCTGCTGCTTAGCGCCAGAGAGCGAGATCGCGCCTGGTGGCGGCAACGTTTACCGGACATCCCCCCAGCTCCCGCCATTCCCTATACGGACAGGCATTGTCAAACCCGCAGGATGGCAATCCAGCTTAATCCCCAAATCAGCCATGCCTTGCAGCGCTGCGCACGTCACCACCATCTGACGTTAAGCTCGCTTTTCCTTGCTTTGTTCAGCCTGACGATGATGGAAGGTTTCAGGCAGCCCGCGTTGCGCATCAACGTACCGACCTTTTTCCGCGCTCCCAAGATTGCGGGCGGTGACGACATCGTCGGTGATTTTTCCGATCTGTTGTTGTTCAGCGCCGGGCTGCGCCCCGATGAAACGCTGCTGCATTATTGCCAACGCACCATGACGCAGCTGCACGAAATCCTTGGCCACGGCGGCTATTCCGGGGTGAGCGTGATGCGCGATCTTTCGCGCCTGCGTGGCCAGTTGCAATACTCCCCCATCGTCTTTACCGCCGGGTTCGGTATCTCCGGTGGCGTGCTGTTCTCTGGGCGGGTCGGCGGGCAATTGGGTGAACTGGCGTGGGTCATCTCTCAGGGGCCGCAGGTCGCGTTGGACGCGCAGGTAGCCTGGATTGGCGATGAAATTCTGATCAACTGGGATGTGCGTGAAGATGCGTTCCCCCCCGGCCAACTGCATCAGCTCTTTACGCGTTTTCACACGCTCGCCGAACGTCTGGCAGCGGCACCGCAACACATTGATGACAGCGTTTCCGGCTGGTTGGCACCGCCAGCGGCAGTACGGCAAAAGGAGAAGCGAATGGGGAAACCATTAACGTCGCTCCAGCAGGCTTATCTGCTGGGAAGCGGCGAGCAATGGCCGCTCGGTGGCGTTGCCATGCACGATTTCAGGACCTTTAGGGGGGTCATCGATCCTGCGCACTTCCGCCGTCGGCTGGCAGAGTTGGTTAATCACTTCGCCGCGTTACGCACCTGGATCGACGAGGAAACACAGCAGCAGCACATTCTGCCTGAGCTGGAACCTCACCTGGAAGAGATCGACCTGCGCGATGCCAGTGAAGCAGACGCGGCTAAAAAAGTGCAACAGCTGCGGCAGCATTACCAACAGAGCCGCCACGATCCGTCGTCACCTCCTTGGCGGATCATTCTGATTACCTTGCCTGGCGCCACCGAGTACCAGATTTTCACCAGCTTTGATGCGCTGATCCTCGACGGCCAAGGGATCTCGCATATCGTCGCCCGGCTATTTGATGAACAGCCGCTTGCCGCACTTGAACATGACGCAACACCGAACGAAGTAGATGAAAAAGAACGGGAACGGGCAAAAGCCTGGTGGCAAGACAAGCTGGCGCAGGTCGTTACCCCTTCCCGGCTTCCCTGGCAGCAACCTTTGGGCGAGATCGTGCATCCCCGCTGGCGGCGTGAACAACAAATTCTGGATGCCAGCCACCTGAAGCAGCTCACCCGCCTTGGCACATCCCGGGGACTGTTTGCCAACACCACTCTGTCGGCTATCGTGCTCGACACGTTGGCGCTCTGGTCGGAAGATGAAGCGCTCACGGTAGGCATCCCCGTTGCCTTCCCGGCCAAAGAGGGGCAACCCACCAATCGTTCGACATTTATTGCCATTCACTACGTCCGACATTGTCGGCCGTTAGGCGAGAATGCCCAACGTCTGCAGGAAGACATTCTTGGCGGATTGCAAAACCTTGCCTGGTCAGGTGTGGATCTGGCTCGCCAGTTGTCACCGCGAACCGCGCGTGCCCCCGCGCTGCCGGTGATCCTGACCAACTGCCTGGGCTGGGAAACGCTACCGGCCAACGCGCCAATCCGTGCCGAAAGCGGTCTGACCCAAACGCCGCAGGTCGCGTTGGATATTCGCCTAATGTACGATGAGCAGCGCAATTTACTGATGATTGCCGACTATGTTGAGCAGGCTCTCGCGCCCGAACAGGTCAGCGCTATGCTGAACGCAATCCACCAGCGCATGCTGCATATAGTCTCTCAGGGGTCGCTGGATATCCCCGTCCGCGAAACGATGAATTACCCACATTACCGGACTAACACTCCCGCCAGCGACGCCGTGAGCAACGATTTTCTAGGCCACATCGCAAAAAATCTGTTTTCCGGCTCTCGTGATGGGGTGGCCGTTATCTGCGGCGAACAACAATTGCGCTGGCAGGCGCTGGGTGAGCTCGTCGCCAGCATGGCCAACGGACTGCTCGAGCGCCAGTTGGAGCCGGGGAGCGTGGTGGCCATTTATCTTCCACGCAACCTGGAGCATATCGCTATCTCACTAGCCTGCTCCCTGTTAGGGATTATCCGGGTGCCGATAGATATTAATTCTCCTACGGCACGGACGGCGTATTTACTGGAAAATTGCCAACCCAAGCTGGTGATATGCGATGAAGACGCCGTAATCCCAGGCTCGGTCATGCCTGATGCGCTCAAATCCATCAACGTCAGCCCACCTCGTTTTGACGCTCGAAGCGACAGCTCCCACCCCGCCTATTATCTATATACCTCCGGCACCACGGGCAAACCGAAATGCGTCGTGCTGAATAATCGGGCAACGGCCAACGTGATTGGGCAAACCCTCGCTCACTGGCAGATCACCGAGCGAGATGTCTTTATCTCGGTGACGCCGCTGCACCACGATATGTCGGTGTTTGACGTGTTTGCCTCACTCAGCGTGGGCGCAACGCTGGTGCTGCCAGCCAGGCATGAGGAAAAAGACGCCATCAGTTGGGGCCGCCTGGTGGCACAACACCGGATCACGCTGTGGTGCTCTGTGCCAGCGATCCTGGAAATGTTGCTGGACTGCGCAACGCCAGAACAGCTCTCCTCCCTGCGGCTAGTGGCCCAGGGCGGCGATTACATTAAGCCCGCCACCATCCGGTTATTGCGTTCAAGGTATCCTCATCTGCGCCTGATTTCACTCGGCGGCCCTACGGAAACGACTATCTGGAGCATCTGGCACGAGATCACCGCTAGCGACACGACGCAAATTCCCTATGGTAAGCCGCTGGCTGGCACTCAGTATTTTATCTGTCATGACAGCGGTGAACATTGCCCTAGCGGCGTTGCTGGGCGCATCCACACTGCCGGGGCCAATCTGGCCTGTGGCTATCTGGAACATGGGGCGTTGGTGCAGCACGACTTTGTTGACGTGATGACTCCAGATGGCCTTAGCGAGCGAACGTTCCGTACCGGAGACATTGGCTATTACCGGCCTGACGGCGTCATCATGTTTGCCAACCGCATTAATGGCTACGTTAAAATTCGCGGCGTACGGGTTTCACTGCCGGAAATCGAGGAGGCGTTGCGCCAGCATCCAGCCATCGAGGATATTGTGGTGCTCGACTACGCGGTGGACGATACGCCAGAAAAGTCGCTGGGTGCGGTCTATCTGTCCGCTAATCAAGTCCCGCCGAGCACGTCGGAGCTGCGTATCTTCGCGCAGCGCTATTTGCCCTGTACTCACATTCCTGGCCGCTTCATAGTGCAAACCCGCTTTCCCCTCTCGGCAAATGGCAAAATCGATCGCCATGCGCTGCGTACCGAGCTGGAGCAATCTCATTCGGCAACGCTCGCCGCCCCGGTGACACCTCAACAAACGGTGCTGGCAATCTACTGCGCCGTAATGGGTCAGCCGCTGCGGCCTGAATGGCATCCGCAGACCCCGTTTCTTGCCATGGGTCTGAAACTCAGCCATATGCCAACGCTGAGGGAGAGGATAAGCGTGGAACTCGGCGTTTCACTGCCAGCAGCGGCCTTGATTAAGTGCAAAAACGCCGAAGAGGTTTGCTCTCTGCTGCAATAAAAAGCCAATCTCCGCCAGCGGGCCAGCCCGTTGGCGGAAGATCTTACTGGTTTAGCAGTGGGTAAACCGGCTGCTGCCACGCTTCGGGCATCATCGCCCTACTCAGGAAGCTGTGCAGGTGGGTGAACATCTCCTCGACGTTCAGGGAAGCATACATCGCAGGATCGGCGTCAATATCGATATGCAGTTCGCTAGCATCCGTTCGGCCACGCCAGGTAATGTTAAAGCCATCCCCTGGGCCGCTCGCCATGACTTCGCGCTCTGCTTCACAGCCTGCAAACAGCGGAGGATCGAAGGGAAGTACGTTGATCAACGGAGAGAAAAAGTAACGAGTTCCTTTTCCCAACCCTTGATCGGCGGCCAGGGTCTCAATGCGATAACGCCCGTGAGCACGCAGGTCGCGTAACGTTTTCGCGGTGCGTTTGACGTAGTCCACAACCTTCTCCTGTGGTTCGACATGAACAAACAACGGCAGAATATTCACCGCCAACGCCGGGACGCTGGCGGCCACCCTGCCACGGCGGTTCATGACGGGCACCCAGATTGGCTGTATTTCAGCCTTATTCTCCCCATAAAGCCGAAACGTCAGCCAGGCAGCGGAAAGTGCCAATAGCAAATCCGGCCAACCTGTACCGCAGCGCTCGGAAAAGGCGCTCAACTGCTGGCTAAAATGTTCAGGCAGTACCGCTTCGCTGTGCAGACACTCCGCACCGTAGTCCTCCCCTCCCTTTTGCAGAACCGGGAGCGAAGGCCCATCGGTAACATACCGGCGCCAATACTCGGCATCCTGCCGCGATTTTTCGCTACTGGCGTAGTGCTGCTCTTCAGCCAGAAAATCATAAAATGCATGGAAAGGTTGGCTAGCGGTGGTTTTTTGCAGGCGGGCGCGATAAAGCTCAGCGAGGCGATGTTCGATCAGCGCCATACCGAAACCATCAATAATGATGTGATGCGCCCGAATATAAACGGTGTAATGCGAAGGTGAAAAGCGGATCAACCAGACGACCGCCAAAGGCTGGCTCAGTAAATTGAGCTGGCGCTCGATGTCGGCCTGCATTATCGATTCGGCAACGTCGGTCTGTTGTAACTCAATCAGGTGTACCCGAGGACGCCGTTGGGGATTGCAGCGCTGCAACGGTAGCTCGTCATTGTCAGCCAGTTGAAACTGGATGGTAAAAACATCGGTTTCAGCAACAACCTGCTCCAACGCCGCCAACAACGCAGGTTCATCAAGCTCGCCGCGTAGCGTGATGCGGTGGGCGACGGTAGAGACGGGCTGATGCGGATGAAAGCTAAACTCCTCCCAAAAATCAAACTGTGCCGGTGTCAGCGGCAACCAACGGACTGACTGAACGGTTTCCAACATGTTCCATCCCTTTTCAGTTTTTCAGTGTTGTGAAACAGCGACGTTGTATTCACCACCCGGTGAACGCCCTGCTTCATCCCAGAGAACAATGTGTGGCTCACGACATGCTCAGCACTGAAAATAAAAAGAAGAATTTGCTCGATCTGACAGGATGAGTAGCCCATCCATTAATGGAAATAGTAATCATTATCAATAAAAAATGAAATATCTTTGCTGTATTTTCAGCAAAAGCCAACGAGGGGAGGAAGGATTGAAGATGGCACAATAGAAGAGACGAAGCCCTGAGTTATTGCTAACTCAGGGCTTCTGAATGTTGGCGGAACGGACGGGGCTCGAACCCGCGACCCCCTGCGTGACAGGCAGGTATTCTAACCAACTGAACTACCGCTCCGCAACGTTCCCTCTTGCGGGGGAACGAGCCGAATATTACGGTTGCCTCGCCATTCCGTCAACGTCTTTTCTTATAAAAAGAGTCGTTTGCACAGTTTTTCAACGAACACGCAATGATTATGCCACTTAACCGCCATTTCTATCCTGCGAGGCCGTTATTCGGCTGCTGCGCCACCACGCCACAGACAGCTACCGCCCTTCTTTTGCACCAGATCCAGACGTGATTCGTGAGCCTGCAATTCTGCGTCACTGGCATAGATCACTTTCATCGCCGTTGCCGGGCGTTGGATGCGCTGGATATCCTGGGCAGAATCCGTCTGCTGGGTGTCCCCTTCCATCTGGAAAGCCATCGAGGTCTGGCCACCGGTCATCGCCAGATAGACTTCCGCCAGGATCTCGGCATCGAGCAAAGCGCCGTGCAGCGTTCGCTTGGTGTTGTCTATCTCGTAGCGGTTGCACAACGCATCGAGGTTGTTACGCTTGCCTGGGAACAGGCGGCGCGCCATCAACAGGCTGTCGGTGATGGTGCAGAAGGTATCCGTCTTAGGAATATCTCGCTGCAACATGCGGAACTCGTGATCCATAAAGCCGATATCGAACGCGGCGTTATGAATGACTAATTCGCCACCACGGATAAAGTCGATAAATTCAGCGGCGATCTGATCGAAAGTAGGCTTATCCGCCAGGAACTCATCGCTGATACCGTGTACGCCGTAGGCTTCCGGATCCACCAGCCGATCCGGCTTGACGTAAACGTGGAAGTGGCGCCCGGTCAGGCGGCGGTTGATCACCTCAACGGCCCCGATCTCAATGATGCGGTGACCTTCGTAGTGAACCCCTAGCTTGTTCATACCGGTGGTTTCGGTATCGAGAACGATCTGTCTGGTTGGTGTAGAGATCATAATGCTGTGCTCATGGCGCTGGTTTATGTCAGACTTGGTTTTTATAAAACTGATAGGAAGAGTCTACCAGAGATGCTTAAACAGGTAGAAATTTTCACCGACGGCTCTTGCCTTGGTAATCCAGGCCCCGGCGGTTACGGCGCAATTTTGCGTTATAAACAGCACGAGAAACTGTTCAGCGCGGGTTATTACCTGACGACCAATAACCGCATGGAGCTGATGGCCGCCATTGTGGCGCTCGAAGCCTTGACCAACCCCTGCGAAGTGGTGCTGAGCACCGATAGCCAATACGTACGCCAGGGGATCACCAGTTGGATCCACAACTGGAAAAAGCGCGGCTGGAAAACCGCCGACAAAAAACCGGTGAAGAACGTCGATCTCTGGCAGCGCCTGGATCTGGCGATTGCCCGCCACACCATCCGTTGGGAATGGGTCAAAGGCCATGCCGGGCATCCGGAAAACGAACGTTGCGACGTGCTGGCACGCGATGCAGCTGGCAACCCGACGCAGGACGACGTTGGCTACAAGCCCGAAGCTTAAGGTAGTTTGCGGTAACTCTTGGTCGCGCCCACTGCGCGGCTGAGTGAGTGCTTTCTTGCCCCGACTTTCATCGGCGTTGGCGTCAGCGGCAAGGTTCGCTTGCGGGCTACAATCACGCTCATACAGCCAAGCGCCGGTAAATGCGTACTCAAGAAAGTCCCTCCCTTGCGCTGCCAAGGCAACACGTGGAAGCGCGTCTGATCCAACACCTCATAATTGAGCAGGCTGAGCCAATCCAGCAGGCGCATCTGGGTAAACATCCGGCTGACGTAAGGCTGGCGTTTGCGCAACCGGGGGATCAGCTTCCCCAAGCCTAGCAGGCTAAAAGGGTTGAAACTGCTGATCACCAGCCAGCCATCGTCGATCATGACGCGATCGACCTCACGCAGCAAACGGTGTGGGTCATCGGCATAAGAGAGCGTATGGGCCAATAGACAGGCATCGACGGACTTGGCCGCAAAGGGCAACTGATAAGGATCGGCCTGCACATGCAGGTTATCCCCGGCCAATCCCACGTTAACCTGATGCGAGATGGCGCACTTTTCGCTATCCAACTCGGCGCTGAGATTGCCGATCTTCAACAGATGGAAACCAAACATCTTGGGCCACCAGGGCTGCAACTGCTGCTCCAACGCTTCACGATAGTATTCCCCCCACGGCAACCCGGCCCAGGAGTAGGGGCTAGTGAGCTTTTCTAGAGTCTGGGCTGGTTTCATGGTTTAGTATCTCTTTCAAGCCGTTGCCAACGAGAGGTGTTCCATGAATCTTATCAGCATTCCCGCTTTTCAGGACAATTACATTTGGTTATTGGCTAACCAGCAAGGGCGCTGCGTGATCGTCGATCCCGGCGAAGCTGGCCCGGTATTGGCGGCGTTGTCCCAACGGCAACTCACCCCCGAGGCCATATTATTAACCCACCACCACCACGACCACGTCGGCGGCGTAGCGGAAATCGTTGCGCAATATCCGGATCTGCTGGTGTATGGCCCTCAGGAAACCGCTAATAAGGGAGCAAATCGGTTGGTTCAGGATGGCGATATCCTGGAAATTGGCGGGCGTAGCTACACCACCATCGCAGTTCCCGGGCATACCCTAGGTCACGTGGCATTCTACAGTGCACCTTATCTTTTCTGTGGGGATACGCTTTTTTCTGCGGGCTGCGGACGGCTTTTTGAAGGGACTGCAGAGCAAATGTACTACTCATTTCAACGGCTCGCGCAACTTCCCGACGAAACCCTAATTTGTTGCGCACACGAGTACACGCTCTCAAACCTTAAGTTTGCCAGGACAATTTTGCCGCAAGACCGCCAAATTGAAACATATCAGCAACAAATTGAGCAATCAAGGGCAAAAGGAGTACCCAGCCTGCCCACAACGTTGCAATTAGAGCGTAAAATTAATCTATTTTTACGCTGCCATGACACTGATTTACAAAAGGAAATAGGCTTTAACTCACCACCGAGCCAGCTTCATTCGGTTTTTTCCGAATTACGCCTGCGCAAGGATGCCTTCTAAGCTTTTAGTTGTGTTTTTTGGCGAAGCAAAGTATCCTTGCTCGTCTTTTAAGCAACTATATTGACACACACATGAAGGCTAAAGCGATACTTCTCGCCTCGGTCTTGCTGGTAGGTTGCCAGTCATCCTGGAAGGATGCACCGGCCCCAAAGCAGCATGCACAGAGTCTGTCTTCGGCAGGTCAAGAAAGTGAAGCAGGAGAGTACACAGCGAGTTCGGCACGGTGGCTAGACAGTAACAGTAGCGCCGCTCAGCAGAACCTGTGGAACTTCATTAGCGACGAGCTGAAGATGGAGGTTCCGGAAAACGACCGGATCCGTGAACAGAAAAGAAAATATTTAAAAAGTAAGAGCTATCTCCACGATGTAACACTACGGGCAGAGCCGTACATGTACTGGATAGTCGGGCAGATTAAGAAACGCAATATGCCGATGGAACTGGTACTGCTACCCATAGTGGAGAGCGCTTTTGACCCTCACGCCACGTCAAGTGCCAATGCCGCAGGGCTATGGCAGATCGTGCCGCAAACGGGTCGCAATTATGGTTTGAAAAACAATCAGTGGTATGACGGGCGCCGTGATGTTGTGGCCTCGACGGCCGCTGCGCTTAACATGATGGAGCGTTTGAACCGCATGTTTGACGGTGACTGGTTATTGACCATCGCCGCCTATAACAGTGGTGAAGGCCGAGTCATGCAAGCGGTTAAGGCGAATAAACGTCAGGGTAAGTCCACTGAGTTCTGGGCATTGTCGCTTCCGCGTGAAACGTCAATCTATGTCCCGAAAATGCTGGCACTGAGCGATATCATCAAGCACAGCAAAAAGTACGGCGTCAAGTTGCCAAAAACTGACGAAACCCGTGCACTGGCGCGTATTGATGTCGGGCAGCAGATCCAGCTGACTCAGGCGGCAGAGATGTCTGGGCTTTCTCTCACCAAGATGAAGGCTTATAACCCTGGCTACAAGAAAGGCGTTACGGCACCTAATGGGCCCCATTACATCATGGTTCCCAAAAAGAATGCCGCACAGTTGAAAGACTCGTTGGCCGACGGACAGATAGCTGCAACATTACCAACCACCCAGTTGGCAAAGAACAGTGGCCTGTCAGGCGGAAGTGCGTATAAGGTTCGTTCCGGCGATACGTTATCCACCATCGCCAAACGGCTGAACGTTAAGACCAGCGATTTGCAGAGTTGGAACAATTTGCGTGGCAAGAGCACGCTGAAAGTTGGGCAAACCCTGCAAGTGGCCAGCAATGCCAAAGATAACAGCAGCATTACCTACCAAGTGCGTAAAGGTGATTCGCTATCCAGCATTGCACGTCGTCACGGCGTCGAAATTAACGACGTGATGCGTTGGAACTCAACGCTCGGCAAAGCCAGCAGTTTGCAACCTGGTGTGAAGCTGACGCTGTTTGTCAGCAACAAATCGTCGCCGGAAACCTAAGTTTTCGCTACAAAAAAAGCATCCCTCGGGATGCTTTTTTATTGGTCAAATTTCGCTACCAGACCGGTTGATCGGTTTGCGAATGGAACTCCACCAGCAGCGGATTGTGGTCTGAGGCCTGAGTCACCAGCACCGAGGCCTCTGTAACGCCCAGGTTGCGGTAAAAGATAAAATCCAACGGGCGGCCAAAGGCTTTGCGGCGATGATCGTCGGCGAAATTGACCTCGTGCAACGCCATATCGCTGGCAAATTGATACAGCGCGTTGATGCGCTTGCGGCTCCAGGCGTTAAAATCTCCCGCCATAATCACCGGCCCCCGATGAAGGGCGATCTGCTCACCAATCGGGCCAAGCTGCTTGCTGTAAACGTCCACTCCCAGGCTAAAGTTCACCGCGTGGATATTCACGACCATTAACAGTTGGCCATCTAATAAAGGGTAGACGGTGATCAACGCCGACTTGGCCAAACGCAGCAGCGGCTCCCGTTCGCGCAGCGGGCAACAATACACCGGATGTGCAGCCGCCAGCGTCATCACGCCGGAAGGGTGTTGCGGCAACACAAAGGCGGGCACCTGATCGGCCGCCAGATAGTTAGAGGTGGCAAAGCTGACCAATTCCGGCGTGGTCTGCGCCTCCTGCAATAGCACCAGCTGCGCATCTTTACCGAAGTCTTTCAATACCGAAAGCCAATCGGCACGCTGCTGTTTGAAAATATTCCATACCATCACCCGCAGCGCACCAGACGTAGGCAACGCGGCCCCGGGCGGTAGCGGCTGATTGATGGCACCAGGGAAAATCCGTTCAACTGGCTGGCCCGCAACATACCTCATTGCATAAGTTCGTTTCGGCACGTTATTCGCCTATTTCCCGTTCGGATGAAAATCACGTTGATAGCAACCTGGCTACCAAGACTCAATTCAGTATACGCCTGAGCGGCTCTGCCAACATGGCTTTTAGAGATCCAGTTATAGGGGCAAGGCGGGCCGATTTCAATCAATGCCGTGTATGTGTCTGTAAAGGTTCGCGCTGAATGCGCAAAGGCCCGCCAATGCGGGCCAAGAAGAAAGGTACAAGATGGGATCAGGCGAACTGCCGTGGGTGTTGTTTATCCAAGCGGCCACTGAGGCCAATCAGTAAAAACGCCCCCACGACAATCAGCGCACCGATCCAAGGCGTTTGTGCCAACCCTAGCGAAGCCACGGTCTGCCCGCCAATCACGGAGCCCAATGCTATCCCCACGTTAAAAGCCGCGATATTCAGGCCTGAAGCAACGTCCACCGCGTTCGGCGTGTACTGCTCGGCCTTCTGCACCACATAAACCTGCAAGCCTGGGACATTGCCAAAGGCAAATACCCCCATCACCACTACAGTCAGCAGCGCGGCGGTGCTGTGGCTGGCGGTAAATTGAAACACCAACAGCAAAGCGGCTAACGCGGCAAAGATAAAGCTCAGTGCCCGCACCGCGCCATGACGGTCGGCCAGCTTGCCGCCCCAAATGTTACCGATGGCTACCGCTATGCCATAGGCCAGCAAAATCCAACTGACGGCCGGAGCCGAAAAGCCAGCCAGCTCCTGCATCATCGGTGCCAGGAAGGTAAAGGTCGTGAATACCCCGCCGTAGCCCAGCGCGGTAACGGCGTAAATCAGCAGCAGGCGCGGGTGTGTCAGCACTTGCAACTGATCGCGGATGCTGGCACTGGCCTGGTTCTTGATGTTGTTCGGGATCAGGATCAGGCTGGCAATAATCGCCACTATGCCAATCAACGACACCGCCAGGAAGGTCTCACGCCAGCCGAAGTGCTGGCCGATAAAGGTGCCTAACGGCACGCCTGTCACTAACGCAACGGTCAAGCCACCAAACATGATGGCGATCGCCGTTGCCGCCTTCTCTTTGGCTACCAGGCTGGTGGCAATGGTTGAACCCACCGAGAAAAACACCCCGTGCGCCAGGCCAGTCAGTAAACGAGCAACCACCAGTGACTCATAGCTCGGTGACTGCCAGGCCAGCAGGTTGCCAAGGGTGAACAGCACCATCAGGCCCACCAGCAGCATCTTGCGCGGCACGCGGCCGGTTAAAGCGGTCAGTACCGGCGCACCGATCGCCACCCCAATGGCATACAGGGTCACCAGCAGCCCTGCGGACGGCACGGTGACGTTCAACTGCTCGGCGATGGTCGGGATCAAGCCGACAATCACAAACTCCGTGGTGCCGATGGCATAGGCACTGATGGTCAAGGCAAGTAAAGCGAGAGGCATTGCTAACTCCAAAATAGCGTTCGGGTTGATAGCGGTGATTATCTGCCTGTGCTTAAATGATAAAAATGCTCAAAATTTCAAATAAATTTTGCTGATGGAGCAACAATGAAGGCAAATTCGGATGAACTGATCACCTTTGTCACCGTGGTGGAATGCGGTAGCTTCAGCCGTGCGGCGGAGCACTTGGAACAGGCGAACTCGGTGGTCAGCCGCACGGTAAAAAAGCTGGAGAGTAAGCTGGGGGTCACGCTGCTCAATCGCACCACCCGCCAGATAAGCCTGACGCAGGAGGGAGAAAACTATTTCCGCCAGGTGCAGAAAGTCCTGAGCGATATGGCCGCGGCGGAAAATGCGCTGATGGAGAGCCGCCAGCGGCCCCAGGGCCTGTTGCGCGTGGATGCCGCAACGCCGGTCGTGTTGCACGTGCTGACCCCGTTGGTTGGCGAGTTTCGTGCCCGCTACCCGGAAATGTCGCTCTCGCTGGTCTCTTCAGAAACCTTTATCAACCTGATTGAGCGCAAGGTCGACATTGCCATCCGCGTGGGGGAACTGACAGACTCAAGCTTGAAGGCGCGCAAACTGATGACCAGCTATCGAAAAATTGTGACGTCACCGGCCTATCTGCAGCAGTTCGGTACCCCGCAAAGCGTAGAGGAGCTGGCGCAACACTGCTGCATCGGCTTCAACGATCTGCCCAACCTGAATCGCTGGCCATTAGCCTGCGCCGATGGCCGGCAGGTGGAGATTACACCGGGGCTGACTACCAACAGCGGAGAAACACAGCGCCACCTTTGCCTGCATGGCAACGGCATCGCCTGTCTGTCGAACTTTATGATCGATGAGGATATTCAGCGTGGGGATTTAGTGCAGATCCTGGTTAAGGAGACGCTGCCGGTTGCCATACCTGTGAATGCGGTTTATTACAGCGACAGCGCCGTAAGCAACCGCCTGCGCAGCTTTATTGACTTTCTTAGCGAAAGCCTGACACCCCACTAACCTGGCCGATGCTGCAACCAGAATGCGGTGGGCGTCAGGCCACCCAGCTTCTTCTGCGGCCAGTGCTGGTTATAGCTGGCACAGAGCGCCTGCAACACGTTATCCAGCGATGAGCTCTCCGCCGCTGGTAGCAACTGCGCCAGTTGGCTTTCGAGCCGCAGCACAATCTCCATTTGCGGTAACGCGGGTTGTTGCAACGTTATCCCCTGCTCCCGGCACCATCGCTGTAAGGGATGGGTTTGAGACTCGCGATTGCCGAACAGCTTTTTATTTTCAGTCTCAAGAGATTGTATATCACCTGGGCAGTGCGGTAACAGTTCCTTCAGCCAGTTGACCACCAGCATCGGCGAGGCTCCCGCAAAGGCTCGTGCACTCAGCCAGCCGCTGACCTTCTCTTCGGCCCACAAGAGGTGCTGCTCGCCGCCATCTTCGGCCGATAGGCTAATTCGTTGATAAAAAAGAGCGAGATTCCCCGGCCGTTCACCAGCCTTCACCGCCTTTTTACCTCGTAGCGCCCTATTTTCTGCCTCACCACGTTGGCCCACACCGCGCAGATAGCGATCCAATCCTGCACGGGAGATCGGCTGTTGCATGCCCTGAACCACCACCACCAGCAGCTCATCCAGCGGCAGCTGTAATTTTTGTCTCAGCCAGTTGATAAGCAAACTTTGCTCATCCGTCAGCGCCTTGCGAAGGGTCTTGGGCACCGTATGGCGATCGGCGACATCCTGGCGCTGCCGCCAACGGCGTACCGTCGCCACGGAAATGCCCAGCTCCTGCGCCAATAAGCGGTCACTTTTATCCGATTGCTGGATATAACGCCGCACTCGTGGGGTGGTGGTCGCATTCGCATGCAGCTTGATTTCCATCGTGGACTCCACACTAGAATTGATGCTCTATCATAACCAATCTTGTGAGATATTTTATAAATTCACCTCACACTGTGAACTGATTCACCTTTCTTTAAAATCCATTCCCTGATAATCCCAGCTAATAAGTCGCCACCCTTACCTGTTTTCTCCAATAAGCATACCTACGGGGTTTACCATGAACAACGCTCTGGGATTTCTTGAAGCCAAGCTGATGCCTCTGGCGGCCAAGGCCGCACAGCAGCGGCATTTGTGTGCCATCCGCGGTGCCTATGTTTCCTTTATGCCGTTCATTATCGTCGGCTCGATCCTGCTGGTGATCTCGTCATTCCCCAATCAGGGTTACCAGCAGTTTATGGCAGGCCTGTTTGGCGCCAGCTGGAGCAATATCATCGAGATCCCGTTCAACGCGGTGTTCTCCACCATGTCGCTGTTTGTCAGTTTCCTTACCGCTTACCGCCTGGCGGAACATTATGACGAGGATCGCGTCTCCAGCGGTATTCTGTCGCTGGTGTGCTTCCTGATCCTCACGCCGTTTATCAAGGTAGAAGCCTTGGGCAATATCAATGTGATCCCAACCGAGTGGATCGGCAGCAAGGGGCTGTTTGTGGCGATGATCGGCTCACTGCTGTGGACCGAACTGTTCTGCTACCTCAAGCGCCGCAAGCTGATTATCAAAATGCCCGAAGGCGTACCACCGGCGGTACAGGAATCCTTCGCCGCTCTGCTGCCTGCGCTGTTCGTGATTATCCTGGTGCTGGCGATCCGTATTCTGTTCGAACACACCAGCTACCAAACCATTCATCAGTTTATTTATAACGTAGTCGCCACGCCGGTACGTCACTTTGGCACTTCCTATATCGGTGCGCTGCTGACGGTATTGAGTATCACCATCCTCTGGTCGGTGGGGATCAACTCCGGTTCGATGGTCAACGGCATCATTCGCCCGCTGTGGATGGAAAACCAGACCGACAACATCGCCGCTATCCAGGCCGGGGTCACGCCACCGCACATCGTTACCGAACAGTTCTTCGATATGATCTGGATGGGCGGCGCTGGTGCCACCCTGTCGCTGGTGATCGCCATTCTGTTCTTTGCCCGTAGCAACAGCATCCGCGAAGTAGGTCGCATGGGGGCTGCGGCTTCAATCTTCAACATTAATGAACCGATCCTGTTTGGCCTGCCGGTGATCATGAACCCTATCATGCTGATCCCCTTCAACCTGGTCCCGGTGGTGTTGGTTACCGTGCAATACGTGGCGATGAAGGTGGGGGCCGTCGCCGTCACCACCGGGGTATTTATCCCCTGGACGCTGCCGCCGGTGATCAGTGGCTTTATCGTGACCGGCCATTTGAGTGGCAGCCTGATGCAGATCGTTAACCTGCTGATCGGCGCCATGCTTTATCTGCCTTTCCTGCGCATTTTGGACAAACAATATCGCGCAGCCGAAACATCAGGAGTTTGATATGTGGGGAATGATTGCAACCTGGCGTATGGCACTGGAAGGCGTCACCCAGGCCAGTGAAACACTGAAAGCCGGAGCAAGCGCCGCACAAAGCGTGGTTAGCGCGGTGGCGGAAGTGGAGGACTTTCCGTTTTATAAATCTGTCGGTTTCGGCGGTCTGCCTACCGAAAATGGTGAGGTAGAACTGGATGCAGCCTTTATGGATGGCGATACGCTGGCCTTTGGTGCCGTTGGTAACCTGGTGGATATCGCCAACCCGGTGAAGGTTGCCCAGGCGCTGAGCCGCGAACGCTTCAACAGCGTCCTGGTGGGCGCTGGCGCACGTGAGTGGGCCCTTAGCCAAGGTTTTGCCGACAAGACCATGCTCACCGAGCGAGCAACCCAGCACTATCGTAAACGTTGCCGCGAAACCATCGATAAGGGCCTTAGCCCCTACGATGGTCACGATACCGTCGGCATTATCGGCCTCGATTTGCATGGCTCAATGAGCGTGGCCACATCTACCAGCGGCTTGTTTATGAAACGCCGTGGCCGCTTGGGTGATTCACCGGTGATTGGCTCCGGTTTCTACTGTGACAGCCAGATCGGTGCGGCAACCGCCACGGGCGTGGGTGAAGACCTGATGAAAGGCTGCACCAGCTATGAGATCGTGCGCCGTATGCAGCAAGGCATGACGCCACAACAGGCGGCCGATTCGGTCATCTTCGAGCTGGAAGACCGCCTGATTGCCCGCTTTGGCCGGGTGGGCGATCTCTCCGTAGTCTGCATGAATCGGCAGGGAGAATTCGGCATCTCTACCAATATCAAAACCTTCTCGTTTGTGGTCGCCAGCGCCATCCAGCCACCGACGGTGTACCTGGCAGAACGCCGTGCCGAGCATACCCACTACACTCCAGCCAGCAAGCAATGGCTAACCGACTATGCCGAGCGCATTCGTGCGCCGATTGAGGAGATCCATTTTGATTAATTATCGATTACTGAGTGAAATCCCCTCATGGGAAGTTAACAGCCATGTGATTAGCTATCCCGGCAGCCCACTGCAATTACCCTGCAATGCTGCCCTGTTACAGGAACTACAGGCCACCGCCCAACAGCAAACCGCCGACTGCGCCTATGGCTGTGCTCCGGCAGGTCGCGTCACACTGTTGCCAAAAACGTTCTGGCTCGATGGGCAAACCAGCAAGCTGGTCACCGCACTGCGTCCTCTACTACGCAGCGGCTCTAGTACGCAGTTGATCGTCGACTGTACGGTGTTTGACCACCGTAGCCTGCTGGCACTGCCCCCTCTGCTGCATTTCCTGTTCAACCTGGATTACCAACTGAGCGATCTCGGTCTGAAAAAGGCAGAAGCAGCACCCACACCGCGTATCCAGGAGTTGGTATTCTATTGCCAGCCGGAGCAACGAGCCACTCTCGAGCAGCGATTGTCTCAAGCGGCTGCCACCGCCATAGGGATGAAGGCAGCACGACGCATTGCCGACATGCCAAGCGATCGTTGTACCCCAGCATTTTTCGCCAGCGAGATCGCCCGCCAGATTGCCCCCTATCCCAGCCTGAGTTGCGAAGTGTTGGATGAACAGCAGATCGCTGAACAGGGTCTTGGCTTGCTACAGGCGGTTGGTAAAGGTGCCGATAATCCTCCGCGTCTGGTGGTGATACGTTACCAGGGGAGCGACACTGGCCCCTTCAGCGCCTACGTGGGTAAAGGTATCACCTTCGATACCGGCGGCCTGTGGCTAAAGGGTGGCGATGGCATGTACACCATGAAATATGACATGTGTGGCGCCGCTAACGTCTTTGGCCTGATGCTGGCCGTGGCAGAACTCAAGCTGCCGGTCCGTCTGGTAGGCGTACTGGCGCTGGCCGAAAATATGATTGGCCCGGCAGCGATGCGCCCAGGCGATGTCGCAACCAGCTACAGCGGCTTAACCGTGGAAATCAATAACACCGATGCCGAGGGGCGACTGGTACTGGCCGATGGCATCGCCTACGCCAGCAGGTTGACCCATAATCAGCAGCCGCCTGAATACGTGATCGATCTGGCTACGCTCACCGGCGCGGTGGTCAAAGCCTTGGGTTACGATCTTAGCGGCCTGATGACCGAGGATGAAAACCTGCGTCACGATCTCACTCAGGCAGGCTTGCGTAGTGGAGATCCTCTGTGGTCGCTGCCTTTGGATGATCGCTTCAGCAAACAGGTAGAGAGCCATATTGCCGATCTGTGCAACACGCCGACCAACAATGCGGCTATCAGTACCTCTGCCGCCTACTTCCTAAGCCGTTTCAGCCCGGCGGATATTCCCTGGGCGCACCTTGATATCAGCGGTACCGCGCTGTGGCGCGAAAATGGCCGTAGCGTGGCCTCTGGCCGACCGATCCCACTTTTAATCCAGCATTTGCTGGAACGCCTGGAGAAATAACATGAAAAAGATCCTGTTAGTGTGTGACTTGGGTATGTCCACCAGTCTGCTGGTGAAAAAGATGCAGGAAGCAGCCATTGCGCGCGGTATTGACGCCGAGATCTGTGCCAAGTCGATCCGTGAATACAAAACGGCGGTAACCGAATTTGACGTCGCGCTGCTGGGGCCGCAGATCCGCTATAAGCTGGCCGAGTGCGAGAAGATTGCCCAAGAGCACCATAAAAAAGTCGCCTGCATCGATATGATGGCCTACGGCACCATGAAGGGTGACAAGGTATTGGATCAAGCCCTGGCACTGATTGAGGAGGCCTGAAATGGATTTGGAAAACGAGGTGATGGAACTGATTGCCAATGCGGGTTACGCCCGCAGTCTGGTGTTTCAAGCCATGCGCTGTGCGCGCGAAGATGAAGATTTCGTGCAGGCCGAACAGTATATGCAACAAGCGCAGGAGGCACTCTCTGGCGCTCATCACGTGCAGACCAAACTGATCGAAATGGACGAAGGCAGCGGTAAAATCCCGGTTCATCTGGTGATGGTCCATGCACAGGACCATTTGATGAACGCAATTATGTTGATGGAAATGGGCCGTGAGATTATCGCCCTACACCAAAAGATCGCTCGTTAAGACCAGCCAGGCCGTCTGTGGCGTCAAACCACAGACGGCCAATCTATCAATCCCAGTTTGGTGCCAGACCTTCCGGGCTAACCAGACGGCCATTGCATTCTAATGCAGCAATCTCAGCCATTTCATCATCAGACAGCGTCAGTTGCTGGGCCAACAGATTGCTCGCCAGGTTTTCACGCTTGGTCGAGGACGGGATCACCGCATAACCCAGTTGCATAGCCCAAGCCAGGATCACCTGAGCCGCCGTCACATCACGGCGCTTGGCGATATTGTTGATGACTTCATCCTGCAGCGCCTTGCCATAAGCCAACGTCATATAAGAGGTGATGCCAATGCCATGCTGTTGCGCAAATTCAACCACCTGACGGTTTTGCAGATACGGCGAGAGTTCGATTTGATTGGTGGCGATCGCATCAGCACCCACCGCATCAATAGCACGCTGCATCAGTTCAACGGTGAAGTTGGAAATACCAATCTGGCGCGTCAGTCCGAGTTCCTTAGCCTTCACCAACTCCGCCATCGACTCGGCAACCGAGATTTCATCGTTCGGTGACGGCCAATGGATCAGGGTCAGATCCACATAGGAGGTTTGCAGCTTTTTCAGGCTTTCTTGCAGACTTGGGATCAGTTGGTCTTTGCCCAGGTTGGCGATCCAGATTTTGGTGGTGATAAATAGCTCTTCACGTTTCACGCCACTGGCTGCGATAGCTTGGCCAACGGCCGCTTCGTTCTCATAGATTTGTGCGGTATCAATGGCACGGTAGCCCAGTTCCAGAGCGGTGCTCACGGAATCGATCACCACTTGATCTTGTAGACGGAAGGTACCTAAGCCAAATGCAGGGATGCTCATAATTGTGTTCTCTCGGTTTGTTTATCAAAACAGCTTGGGAGGATTATGGCAGCAGTTTTGTTGATCAAAAACGCCCTATTGTGCATAAGACTTTTGATTAATTGGCAACAATAATCAGAAATTGACGCTAATTGAGGCAGGAATAAACCATTGGGGTGTTCAATTTAAGCAAATGAAAAAGCCCTGAGTCAGAGACTCAGGGCTTATCAATTAAGTGGCGGAACGGACGGGGCTCGAACCCGCGACCCCCTGCGTGACAGGCAGGTATTCTAACCAACTGAACTACCGCTCCACCGATTCTTTTACGTCGCATCTTTCGATGCTGGCAAAACCACCTGGGTGATTTCGCGCATTATCAGGTGTCATACTGATAACGTTTATTTGATGCCTGGCAGTGTCCTACTCTCGCATGGGGAGACCCCACACTACCATCGGCGCTACGGCGTTTCACTTCTGAGTTCGGCATGGGGTCAGGTGGGACCACCGCGCTATTGCCGCCAGGCAAATTCTGTTTCATTCCAACCGCTTCACTCTCGTGTCGCCATCGAAACCAATCTCGGAACTTCGCTGAAAATTGTCGTCTACTCTAAAACACCTTCGGTGTTGTAAGGTTAAGCCTCACGGATCATTAGTACTGGTTAGCTCAATGCATCGCTGCACTTACACACCCAGCCTATCAACGTCTTAGTCTTAAACGTTCCTTCAGGGACCTTAAAGGCCCAGGGAAGACTCATCTCGAGGCAAGTTTCGCGCTTAGATGCTTTCAGCGCTTATCTTTTCCGCACTTAGCTACCGGGCAGTGCCATTGGCATGACAACCCGAACACCAGTGGTGCGTTCACTCCGGTCCTCTCGTACTAGGAGCAACCCCTCTCAATCTTCCAACGCCCACGGCAGATAGGGACCGAACTGTCTCACGACGTTCTAAACCCAGCTCGCGTACCACTTTAAATGGCGAACAGCCATACCCTTGGGACCTACTTCAGCCCCAGGATGTGATGAGCCGACATCGAGGTGCCAAACACCGCCGTCGATATGAACTCTTGGGCGGTATCAGCCTGTTATCCCCGGAGTACCTTTTATCCGTTGAGCGATGGCCCTTCCATTCAGAACCACCGGATCACTAAGACCTACTTTCGTACCTGCTCGAGCCGTCACTCTCGCAGTCAAGCTAGCTTATGCCTTTGCACTAACCTCACGATGTCCGACCGTGATTAGCTAACCTTCGTGCTCCTCCGTTACTCTTTGGGAGGAGACCGCCCCAGTCAAACTACCCACCAGACACTGTCCTCACCCCGGATTACGGGGCCGAGTTAGAACATCAAACATTAAAGGGTGGTATTTCAAGGTTGGCTCCATGCAGACTGGCGTCCACACTTCAAAGCCTCCCACCTATCCTACACATCAAGGCTCAATGTTCAGTGTCAAGCTATAGTAAAGGTTCACGGGGTCTTTCCGTCTTGCCGCGGGTACACTGCATCTTCACAGCGAGTTCAATTTCACTGAGTCTCGGGTGGAGACAGCCTGGCCATCATTACGCCATTCGTGCAGGTCGGAACTTACCCGACAAGGAATTTCGCTACCTTAGGACCGTTATAGTTACGGCCGCCGTTTACTGGGGCTTCGATCAAGAGCTTCGCCTTGCGGCTGACCCCATCAATTAACCTTCCAGCACCGGGCAGGCGTCACACCGTATACGTCCACTTTCGTGTTTGCACAGTGCTGTGTTTTTATTAAACAGTTGCAGCCAGCTGGTATCTGCGACTGGCTTCAGCTCCGAGAGCAAGTCTCTTCACCTACGCGCCAGCGTGCCTTCTCCCGAAGTTACGGCACCATTTTGCCTAGTTCCTTCACCCGAGTTCTCTCAAGCGCCTTGGTATTCTCTACCTGACCACCTGTGTCGGTTTGGGGTACGATTTGATGTTACCTGATGCTTAGAGGCTTTTCCTGGAAGCAGGGCATCAACTACTTCTGCACCGTAGTGCATCGTCATCACGCCTCAGGGTTGGTAGCGTTCCGGATTTACCAGGAACACCCCCCTACACGCTTAAACCGGGACAACCGTCGCCCGGCTAGCCTAGCCTTCTCCGTCCCCCCTTCGCAGTAACACCGAGTACAGGAATATTAACCTGTTTCCCATCGACTACGCCTTTCGGCCTCGCCTTAGGGGTCGACTCACCCTGCCCCGATTAACGTTGGACAGGAACCCTTGGTCTTCCGGCGAGCGGGTTTTTCACCCGCTTTATCGTTACTTATGTCAGCATTCGCACTTCTGATACCTCCAGCAAACCTCACAGTTCACCTTCAACGGCTTACAGAACGCTCCCCTACCCAACAACGCCTGAGCGTCGCTGCCGCAGCTTCGGTGCATGGTTTAGCCCCGTTACATCTTCCGCGCAGGCCGACTCGACCAGTGAGCTATTACGCTTTCTTTAAATGATGGCTGCTTCTAAGCCAACATCCTGGCTGTCTATGCCTTCCCACATCGTTTCCCACTTAACCATGACTTTGGGACCTTAGCTGGCGGTCTGGGTTGTTTCCCTCTTCACGACGGACGTTAGCACCCGCCGTGTGTCTCCCGTGATAACATTCTTCGGTATTCGGAGTTTGCATCGGTTTGGTAAGCCGGGATGGCCCCCTAGCCGAAACAGTGCTCTACCCCCGAAGATGAGTTCACGAGGCGCTACCTAAATAGCTTTCGGGGAGAACCAGCTATCTCCCGGTTTGATTGGCCTTTCACCCCCAGCCACAAGTCATCCGCTAATTTTTCAACATTAGTCGGTTCGGTCCTCCAGTTAGTGTTACCCAACCTTCAACCTGCCCATGGCTAGATCACCGGGTTTCGGGTCTATACCTTGCAACTATTCGCCCAGTTAAGACTCGGTTTCCCTACGGCTCCCCTATACGGTTAACCTTGCTACAAAATATAAGTCGCTGACCCATTATACAAAAGGTACGCAGTCACACCACGAAGGTGCTCCCACTGCTTGTACGTACACGGTTTCAGGTTCTATTTCACTCCCCTCGCCGGGGTTCTTTTCGCCTTTCCCTCACGGTACTGGTTCACTATCGGTCAGTCAGGAGTATTTAGCCTTGGAGGATGGTCCCCCCATATTCAGACAGGATGTCACGTGTCCCGCCCTACTCATCGAACTCACAGTTAATGCATTTTAGTGTACGGGGCTATCACCCTTTGCTGCGCGACTTTCCAGACGCTTCCACTAACACAAGAACTGATTCAGGTTCTGGGCTGTTCCCCGTTCGCTCGCCGCTACTAGGGGAATCTCGGTTGATTTCTTTTCCTCGGGGTACTTAGATGTTTCAGTTCCCCCGGTTCGCCTCGTATGGCTATGTATTCACCATACGATAGTGTGTCGAAACACACTGGGTTTCCCCATTCGGGTATTGCCGGTTATAACGGTTCATATCACCTTACCGACACTTTTCGCAGATTAGCACGCCCTTCATCGCCTCTGACTGCCTAGGCATCCACCGTGTACGCTTAGTCACTTAACCTCACAACCCGAAGGTGTTTCTGTAAACAGAGACACTGTCGTGCTGTTTATTTGAGAGACTCTATGACAGGTTAATCCTTACCCCAATACATCTACGGAGGGATAAGTTTCAGCTGTCATGTTTCAATTTTCAGCTTGTTCCAGATTGTTAAAGAGCAATATCTTAAACACGACTCGTAAGAGTCATCTTTAAGATAATCAGTCACGAATGACCGGTGATAATGTCTTTCACTCATTATCGGATGGCGTCCCCAAGGGGATTCGAACCCCTGTTACAGCCGTGAAAGGGCAGTGTCCTAGGCCTCTAGACGATGGGGACCCGAAATTTGCTTATCGAATCACTGATTCGATAATTTCGGGTAAAGGTGAGATTTTTCGTGAAAAATCGAGCGCCATTGTTGTTTGTCACTGCACTAGACAGTCACAAATTTCCCGGCACTTACCTATACCACAAGGTTTTGTTTGCTCATTACTTTTCATCAGACAATCTGTGTGGACACTGCACTCAACTGCATATCTTTAGGTAAGGAGGTGATCCAACCGCAGGTTCCCCTACGGTTACCTTGTTACGACTTCACCCCAGTCATGAATCACAAAGTGGTAAGCGCCCTCCCGAAGGTTAAGCTACCTACTTCTTTTGCAACCCACTCCCATGGTGTGACGGGCGGTGTGTACAAGGCCCGGGAACGTATTCACCGTAGCATTCTGATCTACGATTACTAGCGATTCCGACTTCACGGAGTCGAGTTGCAGACTCCGATCCGGACTACGACATACTTTATGAGGTCCGCTTGCTCTCGCGAGTTCGCTTCTCTTTGTATATGCCATTGTAGCACGTGTGTAGCCCTACTCGTAAGGGCCATGATGACTTGACGTCATCCCCACCTTCCTCCGGTTTATCACCGGCAGTCTCCTTTGAGTTCCCGCCATGACGCGCTGGCAACAAAGGATAAGGGTTGCGCTCGTTGCGGGACTTAACCCAACATTTCACAACACGAGCTGACGACAGCCATGCAGCACCTGTCTCACAGTTCCCGAAGGCACCAATCCATCTCTGGAAAGTTCTGTGGATGTCAAGAGTAGGTAAGGTTCTTCGCGTTGCATCGAATTAAACCACATGCTCCACCGCTTGTGCGGGCCCCCGTCAATTCATTTGAGTTTTAACCTTGCGGCCGTACTCCCCAGGCGGTCGACTTAACGCGTTAGCTCCGGAAGCCACGCCTCAAGGGCACAACCTCCAAGTCGACATCGTTTACAGCGTGGACTACCAGGGTATCTAATCCTGTTTGCTCCCCACGCTTTCGCACCTGAGCGTCAGTCTTTGTCCAGGGGGCCGCCTTCGCCACCGGTATTCCTCCAGATCTCTACGCATTTCACCGCTACACCTGGAATTCTACCCCCCTCTACAAGACTCTAGCTTGCCAGTTTCAAATGCAGTTCCCAAGTTAAGCTCGGGGATTTCACATCTGACTTAACAAACCGCCTGCGTGCGCTTTACGCCCAGTAATTCCGATTAACGCTTGCACCCTCCGTATTACCGCGGCTGCTGGCACGGAGTTAGCCGGTGCTTCTTCTGCGAGTAACGTCAATGAACAGTGCTATTAACACTGAACCCTTCCTCCTCGCTGAAAGTGCTTTACAACCCGAAGGCCTTCTTCACACACGCGGCATGGCTGCATCAGGCTTGCGCCCATTGTGCAATATTCCCCACTGCTGCCTCCCGTAGGAGTCTGGACCGTGTCTCAGTTCCAGTGTGGCTGGTCATCCTCTCAGACCAGCTAGGGATCGTCGCCTAGGTGAGCCATTACCTCACCTACTAGCTAATCCCATCTGGGCACATCCGATGGTGTGAGGCCCGAAGGTCCCCCACTTTGGTCCGAAGACGTTATGCGGTATTAGCTACCGTTTCCAGTAGTTATCCCCCTCCATCGGGCAGTTTCCCAGACATTACTCACCCGTCCGCCGCTCGTCACCCAGGAGCAAGCTCCTTGTGCTACCGCTCGACTTGCATGTGTTAGGCCTGCCGCCAGCGTTCAATCTGAGCCATGATCAAACTCTTCAATTAAAAGCTTGATTTGCTGCAACTCGTGCAGCGATGCTCGAAAATTAACTTTCGTAATCATTCATTCGCATGAATGACTGCTTGGTCACTCTTCAAGACTTGATATTTTTTTGCTACCGAAGTAGCTGGATATCGTCTTGTGAGTGCCCACACAGATTGTCTGATAAATTGTTAAAGAGCGTTCGTTACCGGGAAGTTTCTCGGTAACGCGGGAGGTGCATATTACGCTTTCCCGCTGAAGAGTCAACCTTTTTCTCTTACGAGACGCGGTGTTTTCACCGGGTTGCTTCTTCCTGCCTGGGCGACTGGTTCTCGTTAGAGGAGTCGTTGTTCCCGGTCAGTGGAGGCGCATTATAGGGAGTTCTCAGAAGGGCGCAACCCCTAAATTCAAAAAACTTTTCAAGCGCTCAAATATCAGCCAAAACGGACGTTTTAGGATAATTATTAGTCTAAAAGACGCTGATTTCATGTTGTTGAACACCGAAAACCCGTCAACCAGGCTAAACCCAAACAAAAGGGGGCGGTAAAAACCGCCCCCTTCTATATAGCTACCAGCAACTACTTTTATTGCTTGGCAACGATATGGTCGTTTTCCACGTCCAGCGTCACCGGTTTGCCTGGGATCAACTTGCCAGACAAGATTTGCTGTGCCAGCGGGTTTTCGATTTCCTGCTGGATAGCACGTTTCAACGGCCGCGCACCATACACTGGGTCGTAACCCGTTTTGCCCAACAGCTCCAAGGCTGGCTCCGTGATACTGACTTCGTAGCCACGCTCTTCCAGACGCTGGTACAGACGAGCCAACTGGATCTTGGCAATCTGCGCGATATGTTTCTGACCGAGCGGATGGAACACCACCACTTCGTCGATACGGTTGATGAATTCCGGACGGAAATGTTGGCTCACCATCTCCATGACCGATTCCTTCATCTGTGGATAGCTCATCTGACCGAAATGCTCCTGGATCAGATCGGAACCCAGGTTAGAGGTCATGATCACCACGGTATTACGGAAATCAACGGTACGACCTTGTCCGTCTGTCAGACGTCCGTCATCCAACACCTGTAACAGGATGTTGAACACGTCTGGGTGCGCTTTTTCCACTTCGTCCAACAGGATCACTGAATATGGACGACGGCGCACCGCTTCTGTCAGATAACCGCCCTCTTCATAACCGACATAGCCTGGAGGCGCACCCACCAGCCGCGATACGGAGTGTTTCTCCATAAACTCGGACATGTCGATACGCACCATCGCGTCATCACTGTCGAACAGGAACCCAGCCAGCGCCTTACACAGTTCGGTTTTACCCACCCCGGTAGGCCCCAGGAACAGGAATGAACCGATCGGCCGGTTTGGATCGGAAAGACCGGCACGGCTACGGCGAATGGCATTGGACACCGCGTTCACCGCTTCATCCTGGCCAATCACCCGTGAGTGCAGTTCCTGCTCCAGACGCAGCAGTTTGTCGCGCTCACCTTCCAGCATTCTGGCCACCGGGATACCGGTCGCTTTCGCCAACACTTCGGCGATTTCGGCGTCGGTAACGCGGTTACGCAGCAGCTTCATGGTTTTGCCTTCTGCCTGCGTGGCCGCCTCAAGCTGTTTTTCCAGCTCAGGGATTTTGCCATACTGCAGTTCAGACATGCGACCAAGGTCACCTACGCGGCGCGCCTGCTCCAGCGTGATCTTGGCCTGCTCCAGTTCCGCCTTGATATTTTGGGTACCAGACAGCGAAGCCTTCTCCGCTTTCCACTCTTCTTCCAGTTCTGAGTATTCGCGCTCTTTCTGCTCCAGCTCGCTACTCAGCATTTCCAAGCGTTTCTTACTGGCGTCATCCGATTCCTTGTTCAGTGCCTGCTCTTCCAGTTTCAACTGGATGATGCGGCGCTCCAGGCGATCGAGCGATTCCGGTTTGGAGTCCATCTGCATGCGAATGCTGGAGGCGGCCTCATCGATCAGGTCGATGGCCTTATCCGGCAACTGACGGTCGGAAACATAGCGGTGCGACAATGTCGCCGCTGCTACGATCGCCGGGTCCGTTATCTGCACGTGGTGATGCAGCTCATAGCGTTCTTTCAGGCCACGCAGGATGGCGATGGTGTCTTCCACGCTCGGTTCCGCAACATAGACTTTCTGGAAGCGGCGCTCCAGCGCAGCATCCTTCTCTATATATTGGCGATACTCGTTTAGCGTGGTCGCCCCTACGCAGTGCAGTTCCCCACGGGCAAGCGCGGGTTTGAGCATGTTGCCAGCATCCATCGCGCCATCGGCTTTACCGGCACCCACCATGGTATGCAGCTCATCAATGAACAGGATGACGCTGCCTTCCTGTTTGGAAAGATCGCTCAGCACCGCCTTCAGGCGTTCTTCAAATTCGCCCCGGTATTTCGCCCCGGCAATCAACGCGCCCATATCCAGGGAAAGCACACGTTTATGCTTCAGCCCTTCGGGAACTTCGCCGTTGATAATGCGCTGAGCCAAGCCTTCAACGATGGCGGTTTTACCGACACCAGGCTCACCAATCAGTACCGGGTTGTTTTTGGTACGGCGTTGCAGCACCTGAATGGTGCGGCGGATCTCTTCATCACGGCCAATCACCGGGTCAAGCTTGCCCTGTTCCGCACGCTCAGTGAGATCGATAGTGTATTTTTTCAGAGCCTGACGCTGATCTTCTGCACCTTGGTCATCCACGCTGTCTCCCCCCCGCATTTGTTCAATGGCTTTGGCTATTTTATCCGCTGTAGCACCGGCTGCTTTCAGCAGATCGGTCAAGTTACCGCGATCTTCAAGCACCGCCAGCACAAACAGCTCGGATGAAATAAACTTGTCTGCCCGCTTTTGCGCCAGCTTGTCGCAAAGGTTGAGGACACGTACCAGTTCGTGTGAGGGTTGAACATCCCCACCGGTACCTTCAACCTGTGGCAGACGAGACAATGCCTGATCGATGTCGGTACGCACTCGCGCAGCATCAATCCCGGCAGAAGTCAGTAATGGACGAACCGTCCCCCCATCCTGATTGAGCAGGGCGCTCATCAGATGTAACGGTTCAATAAATTGATTGTCGCGCCCAAGGGCCAAAGACTGGGCATCGGCGAGGGCAAGCTGGAATTTGTTAGTAAGACGATCCAGACGCATAACACCTCCAATGTAGGTCAAAATTGCTACTGGAGATTAAATGAGGTCATCCCTCAAATTTTCAAGGTTATCTCGACACTATATTATGAGTACAACGTCATGCATCAGTGGATCGTCCTAGGGCAGTAGGTTATCTCACCCAGATCAAACTTGCCATACGTCCGGTTGTTCCGTCGCGCCGATAGGAGAAAAAATGACTCATTTCGTTCATTGTGCAACGATTACCGCCATAAATGGCGAAAATACCAGCACCTTGCAGGCGCTGACGAGCCAAAAGATAGAGGTCTGCGAGGAATTTTTCACCGTGGGGAGTAAAAGCGGCGGCGGCGGCGCTATCAATATCCATAAATGCCGCACGCACTTCAGCCCCAACTTCGAACCGGCTTGGGCCGATTGCCGGGCCGAGCCAGGCAGTGATGTTTTCTGGTGCGGCAGCAAAGCGCGCCACGGTATTTTCCAGCACGCCATGACATAAGCCACGCCAACCGGCATGCGCGGCGGCAACTTCATCCCCCGCTTGTGAAGCAAACAGTACCGGTAGGCAATCCGCCGTCATCACCCCGCAGACCAACCCGGCCACATTGCTGTAAACCGCATCGGCGCGCAAATCTTCAGGCGTTTGGCCATCCAGCGTCAGTACACGAGTACCATGTACCTGCTCCAGCCATAGCGGCATCTGCGGCAAGCCGGCGGCCGTGACCAAACATTGGCGATTACGCGCCACGGCCTGTGCATCATCACCAACGTGCTCACCCAGATTCAGCGAGTCGTAGGGAGGAAGGCTGACACCGCCATGACGAGTGGAGCTGCAGGCTGTTACCCCTGCAGGCAGCGGCCAATCGGGTACAATCAGCGAACTCATTACCAATTCATCTGATCTTTGAATTCTTCGGTATCGAGCTTCAGCGCGTTGATCAGATCGACCATATCCTGTGGGATTGGCGCATGCCATTCCATCTGGATACCGCTGATCGGATGATACAGGCGCAACATGGTTGCGTGCAGTGCCTGACGGTCAAAGCCGCGCAACGTGTTGATAAAGGCCTCTGACGCCCCTTTTGGCGGACGTGGACGGCCACCGTAGAGTTGATCGCCCACCAGCGGATGGTCGATATACGCCATATGCACACGGATCTGGTGCGTACGGCCGGTTTCCAGGCGCAAGCGCAAACGGGTATGGGCGCGGAAATGTTCCATAATGCGGTAATGAGTCACCGCAGGTTTGCCCATTGGGTGCACGGCCATGTGAGTACGTTTGGTGGAGTGGCGGGCAATAGGTTGCTCCACCGTGCCACCCGCGGTCATGGTGCCGATCGCTACCGCTTCGTACTCTCGGGTGATCTCACGCTCCTGCAATGCCTCAACCAGGCGGGTTTGCGCCGGAACGGTTTTGGCAACCACCATCAGGCCGGTGGTATCTTTATCCAAACGGTGAACGATACCGGCACGCGGTACGTCGGCAATCTCCGGGAAATAATGTAACAATGCATTAAGCACCGTCCCATCCGGATTACCCGCACCTGGGTGCACCACCAGGCCGCGAGGCTTGTTGATCACCAGAATATCGGCGTCTTCATAGACGATATCCAGCGGGATGTCTTGCGGTTCCCAACGGGCATCTTCTTCAATCTGTGCATCAATGGCGACCGTCTCTCCCCCCAGTACCTTCTCTTTCGGCTTGTTTATCGTTTTGCCATTGACCTGTACCCTGTCTTCCAGGATCCATTCTTTTATGCGAGATCTTGAATAATCAGGGAACAATTCGGCCAAAGCCTGATCTAAACGTTGTCCGAGTTGAGTTTCGGCCACCGTTGCGGTGAGTTGTACTTGTTGTGCCATATGCAGCTTCTTCGTTAACGTTGGGTTTTCACGGCGATGCCGTTTAATATAATGTGCTATTGTAACTGGTCTTTTGTCGGGAGCTTAACGGACAGTCTCCCAAAATAACACCCTGAGGATAATCTAAACGTCATGACGCGTATGAAATATCTGGTGGCGGCAGCCACGTTGAGCCTGGCGCTGGCAGGTTGCTCCACATCCAAGGATACGGTTCCCGACAGCCCGCCTTCGGAAATCTATGCTACTGCCCAGCAAAAACTGCAGGACGGTAACTTTAAGGGCGCGATTACGCAACTCGAAGCGTTAGATAACCGCTATCCATTCGGGCCGTACTCTCAGCAGGTCCAATTGGATCTGATTTATGCCTACTATAAATCTGCCGATTTACCTTTGGCACAGGCCTCTATCGATCGCTTTATGCGTCTGAACCCAACGCATCCGAACATCGACTACGTCATGTACATGCGCGGTCTGACAGATATGGCGTTGGATGACAGTGCACTGCAAGGCTTCTTCGGGGTTGACCGTTCTGACCGCGATCCACAGCATGCCCGCGCCGCATTCCGCGACTTCAGCCAGCTGATCCAGCAGTATCCGAACAGCCAATACGCGACCGATGCCTACAAGCGTCTGGTATTCCTGAAGGACCGTCTATCCAAGTACGAGCTCTCAGTGGCGGAATACTACACTAAACGTGGCGCTTACGTCGCGGTAGTTAATCGCGTTGAGCAGATGATGCGTGAATTCCCGGATACCAAAGCGACGCGCGATGCGCTGCCGCTGATGGAAAACGCCTATCGCCAGTTGCAATTGAATGCTCAGGCCGACAAGGTAGCGAAAATCATCGCCGCCAACGCGTCTTGAGTCTTTGATATGGGCACAAAAACAAAACGGCAGCTTCGGCTGCCGTTTTCATTTGCTGCAAATTCAGCCGTTTGAAGGATAAATACACAAGCAAAAACACGGTGTTAGCAAGGCTGCACCACCAGTTAACCTATCGATAATGCGCGTTCTGCTGCCAAGACTCAAGCGTTAGATGGCAGTTTCAGATGCTAAATCACAGATTGAACTAACTTTGCAAAAAGTGACAAAAATTTGTGTTTTCCATCACGCATTTCGGCAAAAAGAGCGGTATGCTGAATCTATCCAAGACGGAAAGACAGAGAGGTAAGTTATATGACACTCAACATTACCAGCAAACAAATGGATATCACCCCCGCAATCCGTAATCATGTCGAAGACCGTCTCAGTAAACTGGAAAAGTGGCAGGCGCAGCTGATCAACCCACACATCGTCTTATCTAAAGAACCTAAAGGGTTTGCCGTCGACGCCACCATTACCACGCCTAACGGTCCGCTGGTTGCCAGCGCCAAACATGAAGACATGTATACCGCCGTTAATGACCTGATTGCCAAACTTGAGCGTCAGTTGAACAAGGTACAACACAAAAGCGAGGCACGCCGCGCTTATGCCAGCGTGAAAGACCTGGCTCCAGTAATCACGCAGGAAGAAGAGGAATAACTCTGCAAGTGATTGTTTCACATCAAACGCGCCCTAGGGCGCGTTTTTTGTCTGTCGGTTTCTATTGACACAATGAAAAGCCAGCGGTTACTTTAAACCCTGATTTACACACATTTTGGAACGCCATGAGCCGTAAACCGTTTTTCTTCGCATTCTTTTTTACCTTCCCCTGATTGGGAGGCGTTTCGTCGTGTGAGAAAGAATGCGAAGACGAACAACCAAGCCTCCTCAAGCAGGGGGCTTTTTTTATGGCTATATGACAACCCGCCCCGCTGGGCTTCAAGCTGCGGCTTGCAAGACGACGGGATTAGAAGAATACAAGGCAAAGCTGATTATGACTGATAACCCGTTACTCGTGCTGCGCGAACGCATCAGCGCACTGGATATGAAATTGCTGGCCCTGCTGGCAGAGCGCCGTGAACTGGCGGTGGAGGTGGGCAAAACCAAACTGCATTCGCACCGCCCGATCCGCGATAAAGAGCGTGAGCGCGATCTGTTGGACGCCTTGATCAGCGCGGCCAAACCTTATGACCTCGATGGTTTTTACGTCACTCGCCTGTTCCAACTGATTATCGAAGACTCCGTGCTGACCCAGCAGGCCCTGTTGCAGCACCAGCTTAACCAGACCAGCCAACATTCCGCGCGCATTGCCTTCCTGGGGCCAAAAGGCTCTTACTCACATCTGGCCGCCCGCCAGTACGCCGCCCGCCATTTCGATCAGCTCATCGAATGCGGCTGTCAGAAATTCCAGGACATCTTTACCCAGGTGGAAACCGGCCAGGCGGATTACGCCATTTTGCCCATCGAGAACACCAGCTCCGGCTCTATCAACGATGTGTACGACCTGCTGCAACATACCAGCCTGTCGATCGTGGGTGAGTTAACCTTGCCGATCGATCACTGCGTGCTGGTAGCCAGCGACACCGATCTGCAGCAGATCGAAACCGTCTATAGCCACCCGCAACCTTTCCAGCAGTGCAGCCAGTATTTGAACCGCTATCCACACTGGAAGATCGAGTATTGCGAAAGCACCGCCGCCGCTATGGAGAAGGTCGCCAAGCTGAACTCGCCAAAAGCTGCGGCGTTAGGCAGCGAGGCCGGTGGTGCGCTGTACAATCTGCAGGTACTGGAACATAACCTGGCTAACCAGCAGCAGAACATCACTCGCTTCATTATTCTGGCGCGTAAGGCGATTGAGGTTTCCGAGCAGGTTCCGGCCAAAACCACGTTGATCATGGCCACCGGTCAACAATCCGGTGCTCTGGTGGAAGCTCTGTTGGTGCTACGTGACAATGGCATCATCATGACCAAGCTGGAATCACGCCCGATCAACGGTAACCCGTGGGAAGAGATGTTTTACATTGATGTGCAGGCTAACCTGCGTTCTGTGGCGATGGAGAAGGCGTTGAAAGGGCTGACACCGATCACCCGCTCGCTGAAAGTGCTGGGCTGTTATCCAAGCGAAAACGTGGTGCCGGTCAATCCGTCTTAAGTAGCAAAAAGGGTTCGGCTATGCCGAACCTTTTCCCCTCTATTGACGGCTATCGTTCGCCTGGCGCAGCAAAGAACGGCTCTCAACCAGGAAGCGCTGGGCATAATCACCAAACCAGTGCTCCACCTTCTGGAAGCTTTGAATAAAGGCCTGCTTGTCGCCCTGTTCCAGTAGCTTGATCGCCTCACCAAAGCGCTGATAGTAGCGTTTGATCAGATGAATATTGTCTTCAGAAGACATGATGATATCGGCGTACAGCTGCGGATCCTGAGCAAATAGCCGCCCCACCATTGCCAGTTCCAACCGATAGATCGGCGAAGAGAGCGCCAGCAACTGCTCCAGCTGTACGTTCTCTTCGGCCAGATGCAGGCCGTAAGCAAAGGTAGCAAAGTGGCGCAGCGCCTGGATAAAGGCCATGTTCTGATCGTGTTCGACGGCGCTGATACGATGCAAACGCGCGCCCCAAACCTGCAACTGCTCCAGCAACCACTGGTAGGCTTCTGGCTGACGACCATCGCAGTACACCACCACCTGTTTGGCCACGCTGCCAACATCCGGGCCGAACATTGGGTGCAACCCCAGTACCGGGCCACCGTGTACGGCCAGCATCGCCTGTAACGGTCGGTTCTTCACCGAAGCCAGATCGACCAGAATACAGTCCTGCGGCAGCGGCGGCAGTCGGGCGATCACCTGCTCGGTAATATGGATCGGCACGCTGACAATCACCATACCGGCATCTGCCAGCAGGCTATCCGCCTGCGGCCAATCCTCTTGATCCAACACTTTGACCTGATAACCCGACAGCGTCAGCAGCCGGTTAAACAGGCGGCCCATCTGGCCATTACCGCCAATAATGACGATAGGGCGCAGCTGTGGGCACAGCGTTTTGAAGCCTTTATCGTTCTCGCTAGTGTAGGATTCACGCATCACACGGCGAAGCACGTCTTCGATCAAATCTGGTGGAACGCCGAGGCTTTCCGCTTCCTGGCGGCGAGAGGCCAACATTGCCGCCTCCCGCTCAGGTACGTAAACCGGTAAACCGTAGTGGCTTTTGACTTCCCCTACTTCCGCCACCAGCTCCAGGCGTTTCGCCAACAGGGCCAGCAGCGCTTTATCCACTTCGTCAATTTGATCGCGCAATGCGGTCAGTTCAGCCACCATAACTCACTACTCTCCAGTGCGTGCCATCAGCGCAGCGCCGAGTTCCTGATGCATTTGGCGCAGCAGCGTCTCCGTGCTTTCCCAGTTGATGCAGGCATCGGTCACCGATACGCCGTAGCGCATATCCACACGCGGCTGTTCAGAAGACTGGCTGCCCTCATGCAGATTGCTTTCCAGCATGATGCCGGTAATCGAACGGTTACCCGCTCTGATCTGCTCAACGACGGATTCGGCAACCGCTGGCTGACGGCGATAGTCTTTATTTGAGTTGCCATGGCTGCAATCTATCATCAAGGACGGATGGAGTCCCGCATCCTGCATCTGTTTTTCGCAGGCAGCAACGTGCTCAGCGCTGTAGTTAGGCGTTTTACCACCTCGCAGGATCACATGGCCATCCGGGTTACCCTGGGTTTGCAGCAGGCAAACCTGGCCAGCCTGATTGATACCGACAAAACGGTGCGCCATGGATGCAGCGCGCATCGCGTTGATGGCCGTGCCCAGGCTACCGTCCGTACCGTTTTTGAAGCCCACTGGCATTGAGAGGCCGGAAGCCATTTCACGGTGCGTCTGAGATTCTGTAGTACGCGCACCGATCGCCGACCAGCTGAACAGATCGCCCAGGTATTGCGGGCTGTTTGGATCCAACGCTTCGGTCGCCAACGGCAAGCCCATACCGACCAGATCCAGCAGCAGGCGACGCGCAATGTGCAAACCCGCTTCTACATCAAAGGATCCATCCATATACGGATCGTTGATCAGGCCTTTCCAGCCGACGGTGGTTCTTGGTTTTTCAAAATAGACGCGCATAACGATATACAGCTGATCGCTCAATTCAGCCGACAGGGTTTTCAGACGGCGCGCGTAATCCAGCGCGGCATCAGGATCGTGGATCGAACATGGCCCACAGACCACCAGCAGGCGGTGATCTTGCCCTTTAAGGATATTGGCAATGGTTTGGCGGGCCGTCGCGATTTCCGTTTCATCGTTGGCACTGAGTGGGAACTGGTTCTTCAGCTCTTCCGGGGTGATCAGAACCTGTTCTGCACTGATATGTACGTTGTTGAGCGCGTCTTTTTGCATGATCCTATTCCTGTCGTTTGCCGTTATGCGTGTGCGTAGTGAAAACATTGAGCGTTACAGGTGCTACCTTAACCACTCCTTGTAAAGTTTTCAATCCATTTACTGTAAATAAAAAATTACCATCATGAACAGCGAAGTAAAACATCGGCGACAGAAAACAAAATACAGATCAACTAGCTGTTTTATTTAAATAAAAAAACAATAGGCCAATAGGGCGCAGCGAAGAACAACCAACGTCAGCCTCCCTAAAAAACACAGATCGTAAATAAAAGTGAACACAAAAATAGATTACTCATTGGCCCTGACGCGATCAAAAAAACACCACTTCGGCGTGTAGGAGGCACTGCATGCCACGCCCGCATAGCCAACAAATTCCTTGGCAAACCCGCCCCATCCATCGCCAAATTAAACAACTATAAAACAATTGTCATACATTTAACTGGCAATTGATTTTCATTCTTTATTCATTTGAATCTATATCAGAAATAATAGTCACTCTATTGAATAAATATTGCGGGATCTCACAGTTATCCCTCGCCAAATAAATAACTATGGCATAAATCGCTCACACCTCTTTAGGGTTACTCTGCGAAGACAGAGCCCGTACTGCCTGCATTGAGGAGCGATGGGCGTTAGCAGTTATTTCTTTCTGACAAGGGACTCTCATGATCACATTGCAATTCGCAATTATTATTATCTGCCTATTAGTCGGCACCCGATTTGGCGGTATGGGGCTAGGCTTAATAAGTGGTATTGGCTTATTTCTGCTGTGCTTTATTTTCGGTTTGGAACCAGGAAAACCTCCTGTAGATGTCATGCTCACCATTTTGGCGGTGATCGGCTGTGCCTCGGTGTTACAAACCGCTGGCGGCCTGAATGTCATGATGCAATATGCCGAGCGACTACTGCGCCGCCACCCACAACACATCACCTTACTCGCCCCTTTTACCACCTGGACGCTGACCTTTCTATGCGGTACCGGCCACGTGGTCTACACCATGTTCCCGATCATTTCTGATATCGCCATCAAAAAAGGGATCCGCCCAGAACGCCCTATGGCCGTCGCCTCTGTTGCCTCACAGATGGCTATCACCGCATCCCCGGTTTCCGTGGCCGTAGTATCACTGGTTTCGATCATTGCCGCCGGTCATGGGATCGGTAAAGCCTACTCGCTGCTGGAGATCCTGGCCGTTTCTATCCCGGCTTCGCTGGTCGGCGTATTGATGGCAGCATTGTGGAGCCTGCGCCGCGGCAAAGATCTGGATAAGGATGCGGATTTCCAGGCCAGGATCCAGGATCCGGAGCAGCGTGCCTATATTTATGGCGGCACCGAAACCCTGCTCAATCAAACATTTCCCAAGCAGGCTTACTGGTCAACGCTGATCTTCTTCGGCGCTATCGCTATCGTGGTTATGCTCGGCGCCTTTGCCGATCTGCGTCCTTCCTTTGCCGATGCCAAGGGTGTCTTGAAACCGCTGTCGATGAATCTGGTGATCCAGATGATGATGCTGATCGCCGGTGCCGTGATCCTGATGGGCTGTAAAGTCAAACCTAGCGATATCGCCAACGGTGCCGTATTCAAAGCGGGAATGGTCGCCATCTTCTCGGTATTCGGTGTGGCATGGATGAGTGACACCTTCTTCCAGGCACATATGGGGGAGTTAAAAGTGGTGCTGGAAGACGTGGTGAAAAGCCAGCCCTGGACTTACGCCATCGTCTTGTTCCTGGTTTCCAAACTGGTTAACAGCCAGGCCGCTGCTCTGGCCGCCGTTGCTCCAATGGCCTTGCAGCTAGGCGTCGAGCCTAAAATGTTGCTGGCCTTCTTCCCGGCGGCCTATGGCTACTTCGTGTTGCCTACCTACCCAAGCGATCTGGCCTGCATCGGCTTTGACCGCTCTGGTACCACTCGCATCGGTAAATTTATCATCAACCACAGCTTCATTATCCCTGGCCTGATCGGCGTGCTGTGCTCCTGCATCACCGGTTATCTGCTGGTGATGACCTTCCTTTAATCACGTTTCTGCCGGCAACGGACGCTCCCCGTTGCCGCAGCTAACACCGCCGCAAAAAGCCAACGGTATCACTAGACGAAAAGTGCATAAGCCCCCTGTTTAAACTAAAAACATAAGCTAACCAGGCCTATTTTTGTCCCCTCGGCGAATCGATATAATGTGACCGCTATCACTTATAATCACACTTAACTACTGGATCCAAAATGCTCTCTTTACGCGCTCGTCGCGCCATTCCGCTGTTTTTTAGCTGCTTGACCGCCTTCACCAGTGTTTCCGTGTTCGCCGACAATACCCTCTTCACCGCGATGGACGATCCGGCCACCGCC
Source organism: Serratia sp. JSRIV006 (assembly GCF_019968685.1). Lineage (NCBI taxonomy): Bacteria > Pseudomonadati > Pseudomonadota > Gammaproteobacteria > Enterobacterales > Yersiniaceae > Serratia > Serratia sp. JSRIV006. The sequence continues at coordinate 1,132,631 of NZ_CP074137.1, read as the reverse complement.
AAAAAGCCGTTTGATGGTAACGTCCAGGCTGGCTATAACGCCCAGTCAGGCAACACACAGAACTCGACCCTGTTGGCCAACACCACCATGACCTGGTTTAACAGCGATACGGCTTACAGCCTGTGGGGCTCGGCGAACAACACCACCTCCTCCAACGTACGCTCCTCGGAGAAATACCAGGCCGGTGGCCGTACCCGTTATAATCTGTCGGCTCGTAATTATATGTTTGGCCAGGTTGGCTGGTTGAACGACCGTTACAACGGGTACGATTCACGCTCCACGCTAACCGGGGGTTACGGGCGCCAGATCTTTAGCGACCCACGCCAAGATCTGCGTGTCGAATTCGGGCCAGGCGTTCGCCATGATGAATACCACGGCGGTGGCCGCACCACCCGCGCCCTGGCCTATGGCGCAGCCAACTATTCCTACAGGCTGACAGACACGGCCCGCCTATCCGAAGGTCTATCTGCTTTGGCGAACGACGAAACCACCGTTAACTCCGAAACCGCGTTAAACGTCGCCATCAATAACGACTTTGCCCTACGGCTGGCCTACACGGTGGTCTACAACACCAAGCCACCTGCCTCGGCACCGAAAAATACCGATACCACGACGTCAGTAACGCTGGTGTACGGTTTGTAATCTCGTCTTACCGCTCCGCACAGTCCTCCTCTAAGCCCATAATTAATGGGCTTTTTTTATTCCCATTCCCATGTTGACCATTTTGCTAAAAATAGTCCTATCCCCGCTTGACGACTTTAGCATTTTGATTAATACTGTATGCATATACAGTAATTATTGCTAAGGTAAAAACCATGATAAACCCGGCAAATGAGGCCAATATCGACCCGCTTATCGTGGCCGACAGTCGCGTTATCCTACAAAACAACCCGCTGCGACAGCAGATGTGGGGTTAATGGGATGGAGAGATTAACCTCATTCATTACCTACTCCGCGGCGCTATTTCTCGCCTGGCTTGGCAAGCTCTCACCGCAGGATGTGGCCTTTCTGATCGGCGCGGCCGTAGGAATCGGCACCTTCCTGGTTAATTGGTACTACAGACGCAAGAGTCTGGAGATCCTCAAAAGCATCGAACGCGATGCGGCAGCACGGAGACTTTTTGATGAACTCAATCGTTAAGCGTTGCAGCGCCCTGGCCATTCTGGCGATCGCCATGCTGCTGCCGCAGGCCAATCACATTAAAACCTCCGAACAAGGGCTATACCTGATTGCCGATTTTGAGGGGTGCCAGTTAACCCCGTATCAATGCGCAGCAGGGGTTTGGACGCAAGGTGTCGGCCATACGGCCGGCGTTATTCCAGGTAAGTCCATAACCCCAGTGCAAGCGGCGGAAAACCTGCTGGAAGATATCCGTCGGGTAGAGAGCCGCATGGCAGCCTGTCTGCCACAGCAGATGCCCCAGGCCACTTATGATGCCGTCATGGCGTTTGCCTTTAACGTTGGTACGGGAGCCGCATGTCGCTCTACCCTGGTTTATTTCCTTAACCATGGCCAATGGCAGCAGGCTTGCGATCAGTTACCGCGCTGGATTTATGTCAATGGCGTCAAAAACCGCGGGCTGGAACGCCGCCGGGCCGCCGAACGTGAGCTGTGCCTAAAAGGTCTCAGCACGCCGAACACCACCAGTTTCCCAGGGAAAGAACAGCTCGCTCAGTAACTTTTCGAGCATTGCTGACGAATAGTTTTTCACCGTTTTATCAAGAGGGGGTCTCTATGATGCATTGTCCACTGTGCGGTAGCGTGGCACACACTCGCTCCAGCCGCTATCTGAGCGAGTCGACCAAAGAACGCTATCATCAATGCCGTAACATTAACTGCAGTTGTACCTTTGCCACCCATGAATCCGTGGCCCGGGTCATCGTTTCACCCGGCGACATCATTCCTGCGCAGCCGCACCCGCAAGAAAGCAAACAACGCGCCGCTGCGATGTAATGAAAAAAGGGGTTACCATCTGGTAATCCCTTGGTTTCACCAGAATAACGATAATCCAACCAGAGGGAATAGATGGTAAGCTTTGGAAAACCGGGTCCTTGAGATGATAGGGAGATCAAATGCAACAGCTGGTCTTGGAACACTGGAGTTTTCATGCGCCAAAAACGACACGGCAAATTGTTGTTCCTGATGGCTGTCGGGATTTAATTTTTCTGACTGACGGGAATGGGCAGCAGGAGATGAAGATCACTGAGATCGACACCTGTGCCTATAGCGTGGAAAGCGTCGCAGGTGACCAATATGATGGTTTCCGGTTTCGGCCAGATTGTGTTATCGATGAAGGCAAATTATTTCATTACCTCAACGCATCCCGATTAACACCGGAGCATCCAACATTAGTGTCTATCATTCACGATACCGTTCGTGTGGATACGCAGCTTGCCGAAACATTGCAGTCGTTACGGCTTGCCAACTCTCTGACTCAGGCAAGCCTGGAGTTGGGGATTAGCGTTCGTACTCTGGAACGACTGGTGAAGAATAAAACCGGCAAGAGCCCGTTATTCTGGCTTCGTCTATTACGGATGAGAAGAACTGCATCAATGCTAACTGCCTGCGATCGTGTGTCCCTAACAGAAATCGCACTAAACGGTGGTTATTGTGACCAGTCGCACATGAATAGGGAGTTCCAGCACTGGTTAGGGATCACGCCTGCCGCATTCTGTATTAATCCCCATTGGCAACAGGCGTTTGGCGAAGGCTACGATTAGGCCATTACGGAACAGATCTCGACGAGGTTATGCTCTGGATCTGCCACGTAGCATATCGTTTGCCCCCAGGGCATGTGCTGAATATCTTCAACCAGTACCGCACCGGCATCCAACGCGGTTTTCAGCGCTTTCGGCACATCGTCGGTAGTGAAGGCAATTTCAAACACCGGATGGTGATAATCACTTTTAGCGCTCTTTTTACCCTGCCCAGCCAGCAACTCTCTTGAGCAAAATGACAGTCGCGTGGCACCGGTAGCCAACTCTCCCCAGTCCCCGCTTTCATGCAAACAATGGATCTCAAAGCCAAAGGCTCGATGATAGAAATCCATCGTTTGTTGCACGTTATCAACATATAAAATCGTATAGGCAAATTGCATCGCAGGCGCTCCATTCAGTGATCAGTGGCGGTAGTTTTACAAATCCGCCTTCCCGCGTATTGGATAAATACGACAGACGAATTAACGAGTGTGGCCATCATCGTCAAACCGCAACGCCATTCCGGCGCACCATAAAAAAAGGGGATTACCATGACGGTAATCCCCTTATAACTATTAACTTTTGGATGCAGCGTTAGTTAACGCGGTTCAGACGCTCTTTGATACGAGCAGACTTACCAGTACGTTCACGCAGGTAGTACAGTTTGGCTTGACGAACGGCACCACGACGTTTAACAGTAATGCTGTCGATTACTGGAGAGTGAGTCTGGAATACACGCTCAACACCTTCGCCGTTGGAAATCTTACGAACAGTGAATGCAGAGTGCAGACCGCGGTTACGAATAGCGATAACCACGCCCTCGAATGCCTGCAGACGTTTTTTGCTACCTTCAACGACCCATACCTTCACTTCCACGGAATCACCCGGACGGAATGCAGGTACGTCTTGCTTCATCTGCTCTTGTTCAATTTGCTTAATAATGTTGCTCATAATATGTCTCTTACCCTAGGTAAACTGATATATCGGTCTCGTCGAGACAACGCTCAGACGTTCCCTTCATAGTCCTGTTACTTAGCTCGATGTTCCCGTTGGAACTCGGCCAGCAACACCTCTTGCTCGTCAGTCAGAGCTAGGCTTTCTAGAAGTTCAGGTCTTCTAAGCCAGGTACGGCCCAGCGACTGCTTTAAGCGCCAGCGACGTATCTCGGCATGGTTGCCCGACAGCAGAACTGGCGGAACCTCCATCCCTTCTAACACCTCCGGGCGGGTATAGTGCGGACAGTCCAGCAATCCCTCAGCGAAAGAATCTTCTTCTGCCGAAGCCTGATGGCCCAGAACACCCGGTATAAAGCGGGCGACCGAATCGATCAGGGTCATTGCCGGTAGTTCACCGCCACTGAGAACGTAATCGCCGATTGACCATTCTTCGTCAATTTCGGTTTGGATCACGCGCTCGTCTATCCCTTCGTAGCGGCCACACACCAGGATCATCTTCTGGTTAGCCGCCAGTTCGCGCACACCGGTTTGATCCAGCTTGCGCCCCTGAGGTGACAGATAAATCACCTTTGCTCCCTCGCCTGCCGCTGCTTTTGCTGCATGAATAGCTTCCCGCAAGGGTTGCACCATCATCAGCATTCCCGGGCCGCCGCCGTAAGGGCGATCGTCCACGGTACGATGCCGGTCGTAGGTGAAGTCACGCGGACTCCAACACTGCACGCTCAGCAGGCCATTTTTTACTGCCCGGCTAGTTACCCCGTAATCGGTGATTGCGCGAAACATCTCAGGAAACAGGCTTACGATACCAATGAACACCAGCCAATCCCCATTTTGTTATTCCACTTGCTTCGACCATGAAATCCGGAGGTCAAAAACCAGGATCCCACTCAGCCTCGATAATCTTGGCGGCGAGATCGACTTTCTTGATAACCTGCCCATGAAGAAACGGGACCAACCGCTCCTTCATACCGAATGCATCTTTCAGGTTTGCCCGCACGACCATAACGTCGTTAGAACCGGTTTCCATCATATCGATGACTTTACCCAGTTCGTATCCGGAAGTGGTGACTACCTGGCAGCCCATAAGGTCTTTCCAGTAGTAATCATCGCCTTCCAACGGAGGCAACTGCTCGGAATCTACGACAATTTCGCAATTGGTCAGTAAATTCGCGGCATCCCGATCGTCAATGCCTTTGACCTTGATGATCAGATCCTGACTGTGGCGTTTCCAGTCTTCCAACTCGACAAACTGCCACTGACCAGAGCGCTGGATTAACCAGGGCTGATAGTCAAATATGCTTTCGGCGTTCTCGGTGGATGAAAACACTCTGAGCCAACCACGGATGCCGTAAGTAGACCCCATCTTACCGAGTACAATCGGCTGCTTAGGTGCTACCGGTTTGAGTTGCTTGCTCATTGCCACCACCGCGACAGATTAAGCTGCTTTCTTAGCGTCTTTGATCAGCGCGTGAACGCGATCAGAAACGGTAGCACCCAGACCAACCCAGTGCTCAATGCGATCCAGGTCCAGACGCAGTGCTTCAGCCTGACCAGATGCGATTGGGTTGAAGAAACCTACACGCTCGATGAAACGACCATCACGAGCATTGCGGCTGTCGGTCACTACTACTTGATAGAACGGACGCTTTTTAGCGCCGCCACGTGCCAAACGAATTGTTACCATAACATCCTCTTTAGTTAATAAAACAGCCGGGCCCCATTGAGGGACGGGGCCCGGTTGCAATATAAAAAGCCCGAAAATTTTACTCATTTTGGCGCAAAAAGCAATCTAAAGCGTAGATTGCCGGTAATTCGTTTTTGCACCATCACGCTCTCGGACAGGTTTTACCGTGATCGGTAAATCGGCAAACCCGCCACAGCCTTGCTGCGGCGTGGTTTTAACGGCCTGGGAAGCCCGGCGGCATCATACCTTTCATGCCACGCATCATCTTCGCCATTCCGCCTTTTTTCATCTTTTTCATCATGCGCTGCATATCGTCGAATTGTTTTAACAACCGATTAACATCCTGCACCTGCATACCTGAGCCCATCGCAATACGACGTTTGCGTGAACCCTTGATAATTTCCGGCTTGGCACGCTCTTTCAGCGTCATTGAGTTAATGATCGCCTCCATGCGTACCAGCACTTTGTCATCCATCTGCGATTTGACGTTGTCTGGCAGTTGGCCCGCGCCCGGCAGTTTGCTCAGCATGCTGGCCATACCGCCCATATTACGCATCTGCTTAAGCTGGTCGAGGAAGTCGGTCAGGTCGAAACCGTCGCCCTTCTTCAGCTTGCTAGCCAGTTTTTCCGCCTGTGCGCGGTCAACCTTGCTTTCGATATCTTCGATCAGCGACAGCACATCGCCCATGCCGAGAATACGTGAGGCCACGCGATCCGGATGGAATGGCTCCAGCGCGTCGGTTTTCTCGCCCACGCCGAGGAATTTGATCGGCTTGCCGGTAATGTGGCGAATAGACAACGCCGCACCGCCGCGCGCATCACCATCGACCTTGGTCAGAACGACGCCGGTCAACGGCAGCGCTTCGTTAAAGGCCTTGGCGGTGTTGGCCGCATCCTGGCCAGTCATGGCATCGACTACAAACAGGGTTTCCACCGGCTTGATCGCCGCATGTACCTGTTTGATTTCGTCCATCATCGCTTCATCTACGTGCAAGCGGCCCGCGGTATCGACGATGAGTACGTCGTAAAACTTCAGCTTGGCCTGTTGCAGCGCACGGTTAACGATGTCGATCGGTTTTTCTTTAACGTCTGACGGGAAGAAGTCGATGCCGACGCCTTCCGCCAGGGTTTCCAACTGCCGGATCGCCGCAGGGCGATACACGTCGGCAGAAACCACCAAGACTTTTTTCTTCTGCTTTTCTTTGAGGAATTTGCCGAGCTTGGCCACGCTGGTGGTTTTACCCGCACCTTGCAGGCCGGCCATCAGCACCACCGCCGGTGGCTGCGCCGCCAGGTTCAGCTCGGTGTTCACTTCGCCCATCGCGGCAATCAGCTCGCTCTTGACGATTTTGACGAATTCCTGGCCCGGCGTCAGGCTTTTGTTAACTTCATGCCCAACCGCGCTCTCTTTTACACGGTTGATGAAGTCACGCACGACCGGCAGCGCAACGTCCGCTTCCAGCAATGCCATACGCACTTCACGCAGGGTTTCTTTAATGTTCTCTTCGGTCAGCCGCCCGCGGCCGCTGATATTGCGCAGGGTGCGCGACAATCGATCGGTTAAATTTTCAAACATCGTCTCATGCTCAACGTAAGAGTCAGGCCGCAGTGGCGACACAATTGCGGCGATTATAACACGTTGCTACAACGATCTCTGCCTCAGCGTTGGAGATTGGTTGGAGTAGGGGCCGCTCAACGTTATACTGGCATTCCAATTAACCATGCCGATGCTAAATAACGCTATGCCAGTATTCTCTCTTGTGGCTTTGATGGCCTACCTGCTCAGCCTTGGACTGATCATTCCCAGTTTGTTGCGGAAGAATAGCGCATACCGTCGGCTGGCGCTGGTCTCGGCCGTAGTGGCGCTGGTTTGCCATGCCATTGCCCTCCAGCAGCGCATTTTTGACGTCAGCGCCGGGCAAAATCTCAGCCTGCTAAACATCGGTTCCATCGTTGGCCTGATTATCTGTTCGGTGATGACCTACGTCGCCTCCCGCGATCGCGGCTGGTTCCTGCTGCCGATCGTCTACAGCTTTGCCATGATCAACCTCGCGTTTGCCAGCTTTCTGCCTGGGGAGTTTATCACCCATCTGGAAGCCAGCCCGGAGCTGATGGTGCATATCGGCCTGGCGCTGTTCTCCTACTCCACCCTGATTATCGCCACGCTGTACGCCCTGCAACTCGCCTGGCTTGATTACCTGCTGAAACATAAAAAACTCAGTTTCAGTGCCGATATGCCGCCGCTGATGAGTATTGAGCGTAAGATGTTTCATATCACCCAAATCGGTGTGGTGCTGCTGACGCTGACGCTGTGTACCGGCCTACTGTATATGGACAACCTGTTTAGCAAAGAGAACGTGCACAAGGCCGTGCTGTCCATCATGGCGTGGTTTGTTTATATCGTGCTGCTGTGGGGCCATTATCACGAGGGCTGGCGTGGCCGCCGCGTGGTCTGGTTCAGCTTTGCCGGCTCTTTTCTGCTTACCATGGCCTACTTCGGGAGCCGCCTGCTCCAGGAACTGATGATGGTGCGCTAAGTCTGGCCTGGCGCTCCATCGCCCTGCTGAGGCACTCTTCTCCCCCAACATAAGGAATACCGCGTTGGAGCACGTTTCGACAGAGACCCTCATTTTCATTTTGGTGATTATGGTCGTGGTCTCCGCTTATTTTTCAGCATCCGAAACCGGCATGATGACGCTCAACCGCTATCGTCTGCGCCACCTGTCTAAGCAAGGCAACCGTGCCGCACGCCGGGTAGAGAAGCTGCTGCAAAAGCCTGACCGCCTGATTGGCCTGGTGCTGATTGGCAACAACCTGGTCAATATCCTGGCCTCTGCGCTGGGAACCATTGTCGGGATGCGCCTGTATGGCGATATTGGCGTGGCAATCGCCACCGGGGTGCTGACCTTTGTCGTACTGTTGTTCGCCGAAGTGTTACCCAAAACCTTTGCCGCTCTCTATCCTGAACGAATTGCCTTCCCTAGCAGCTTCCTGCTGGCCCCGCTGCAAAAAGTCATGCTCCCACTGGTATGGCTGCTCAATGGCATTACCACCCTGGTGCTGCGGATTTTCGGCATCCGCACCAACGTACGTATCAGCGGCGCATTGAGTAAAGAGGAGTTGCGCACCATTGTGAACGAGTCCCAGTCGAAGATTTCGCGCCGTAATCAGGACATGCTGATTTCTGTGCTGGATCTGGAGAAGGTGACGGTGGAAGACATCATGGTGCCGCGCAATGAGATCGTCGGGATTGATATCAACGACGACTGGAAATCGATCATGCGCCAGCTGACACATTCTCCACACGGCCGCATCGTGTTGTATCGCGATTCATTGGACGACTCCATCAGCATGCTGCGCGTACGCGAAGCCTACCGGCTGATGACCGAGAAAAAAGAGTTCAACAAAGAGAACCTGCTACGGGCAGCCGATGAGATCTACTACGTGCCAGAGGGCACACCACTCAATGTGCAACTGGTGAAATTCCAGCGCAACAAAGAGAAGGTCGGCATCGTGGTCGATGAGTATGGTGATATCCAGGGGCTGGTGACGGTTGAGGATATTCTCGAAGAAATCGTCGGCGACTTCACCACCTCAATGTCACCTACGCTGGCGGAGGAAGTGAATCCACAGAGCGATGGCTCGGTATTGATCGACGGCAGTGCCAACGTGCGTGAGCTGAACAAGGCCTTCAACTGGACGCTGCCAGCCACCGAGGCCAGAACCATCAACGGCATGCTGCTTGAAGAGCTGGAGGAGATCCCCAGCATCGGGACCAGGCTGCGTATCAGCCACTATGATATCGATATCCTTGACGTGCAGGATAATATGATCAAGCAGGTGCGCGTCACACCGATTAAATCCTTACAGGCCAGCGTACAGAACCACTAGTCCCCTCACCCTAACCCTCTCCCACAGGGAGAGGGAACCGATCGAGTTAGGCTGAAAGTAGGGTAATTCTCCATAAGCACCGAAGGTTGAAGGGGCGAGCGGTTAGGTTGAAAGAGTTGTGATTGTTCATGAACACCGGCTGACTGACCTTACTCATCCTGGTTAAAGAGACGTTGCTTGATCACCTCTTTACTTCCAAAAGAGCAGGGACTATCAGCTCCCTCTCCCTGTGGGAGAGGGTTGGGGTGAGGGCCTAGATGTGCAGCTCTTGCAGCTTATCTTTCGGCAGCGCCAGCTCTTCGTTATGGTTCACTACCACACCGTGCTCAAGAATATGCTTGGCAATTTCCTGCGCCTCTTCCAGCGAGTGCATATGGTAGGTACCGCATTGGAACTCATTGAGTTCAGGGATCTTGCGCTGGTCAGTCACCTTCAGCACATCGGCCATAGCGGCTTGCCAGGCATCGGCCACGCGCTGCTCTTCCGGTACGCCAATCAAGCTCATATAAAAGCCGGTACGGCAGCCCATTGGTGAGATATCGATGATCTCCACGCCGTTACCGTTCAGATGGTCGCGCATGAAGCCAGCGAACAGATGTTCCAAGGTATGGATCCCTCGCTCTGGCATCACTTCCAGATTCGGGCGACAGAAGCGCAGATCGAATACGGTGATGGTATCTCCATGAGGAGTTTGCATGGTTTTAGCAACGCGGACAGCCGGAGCCGCCATGCGAGTATGATCTACGGTAAAGCTATCCAGCAGTGGCATGTCATCACCTCTTGGTAAAATGAAATTATTTCGAAACTTTTTTCGTACCGATGAAACCTTTTACAACCCTGCGGGTCTTAATCTATGAAAGACGCGCATTTGTTATCATCATCACTGTTTTCAGAGATGTGTATTTGGCCACAGTGATGTGGCCTTTTTCTTTTTCAGCCCCCGCCGTTTTCCTTCAGGAACTGTTCAAAGCTTAGCGTATCACTGGCTTCTATGTCGCGCTGGCGCTGCCACGAGGCTTGCTGCTCCTGAGCGAGTTGCTCTTCGGTCAGCAGCTCCAACGGTTCCTCTATCAGCATTTTGCGATATTTTTCCGCCAGTTCAAGGCCAACGTTACCGGTGCCCTGCGCTTTCATTTTCTTGAGGATACGGGCCGAGAAGGTCAGCTCCGGATCGTCAAACGCCGCCACCAGTTGTTCACACACCTGCTGATATTGCCGATCGCCCGCTTCGCTATCCAACACCTCAGCCACGCGCTTCAGATCGTCAAACAGCGCCTTACCAACCTTATCCAACGGTTCACGGGTATCGTTACAGCCGATGCCAATAGTCTGGCCTGGCTTACGCCCTTCCAGGATCACCCGGTTCCAGTTTTTACGCGTGCACAGCAACTCATCGCTGCTCATTTCTGGCGCATCCGCCAATACGCACCACACCAGGAACAGATCCAGGAAACGCGCCTGCACCGCATCCACACCGATTGGCGAGAATGGGTTGATGTCCAGCGAGCGCACCTCGATATATTCGATACCGCCGCGTAACAGCGCATCTGACGGTGTCTCACCGCTGTGGGTGACACGTTTTGGTCGGATCGGGGCATAGAGTTCGTTTTCGATCTGCAACACGTTGCTGTTCAGTTGCAGATAGCGATCGCCCTCTTTCACTCCCAGCTTGGCATAGTCTTCTGAAGGCGTCGCAATAGCGCGTTTCAGACCTTGCACATAGGTTTGCAGATCGTTAAAGGTAATGCCCAGATTGCTCTGCGACTTATTGGTATAGCCCAGATCGCTCAGGCGCAGCGAAGTGGCATAAGGCAAATAGCACATGCCCCGTTCATTGCGCTCAAACGGCAAATCGGTTTCCCGGCCTTTGAGGAACGAGGAACAGATGGCGGGCGATGCCCCGAACAGATACGGGATCACCCAACCAAATCGGTAGTAATTGCGGATCAGGCGGAAATATCCCGCAGAGATCTGCTCTTTACCACTCTCTTCATCCTCAACACCGGCCCACGCTTGCCAAAACTCCAGCGGCAGGGAGAAGTTGTAGTGCACACCGGAAATGGTTTGCATCAACGCGCCGTAGCGGTTCTTCAACCCTTCCCGGTACAGCGTTTTCATCCGGCCAACGTTGGAGGTGCCAAACTGCGCCAGCTCGATATCCTGCTCGGTGTTGATAAAGCACGGCATGCTCAGCGGCCACATGCGCTCATCACCCAGATTGCGCGCCACGTGGCGATGGATGTCGCGCAGGAACGTCAGCAAGTGATCGAGATCATCATCAACCGGTGTAATAAATTCTAACAGCGCCTCGGCAAAGTCCGTAGTGATCCAATGGTGCGTTAATGCCGCCCCCAGTTGTTCTGGATGACCCGTGCTGGCAAGCGTGCCATCTGCGGTTACCCGCAGTGTTTCACGCTCAATACCGCGCCGGATCCCTTTTAATGCATGAGGGTGGGCTTCCAACCAAGAAAGCGCCTGTGATACGTCCGGGATCAAATTGACCTCCCGCTTCTAAAAACGATAGCTGTAAGCATACTGAATCCGCTCCCTAGAGAATATTGAGTTATATTCACTTGGTTAATGCCACCAGGCGATACCCTGCAGCGTGATCATCGTCAAGATGATGTAACGCAACGCTTTTCCGATACACAGAAACAGCGTGACAAAGCCCCATGGCATGCGCAACCAGCCTGCCAACACGCACAATAAATCGCCCACAACCGGCACCCAACTGAGCAACAGCGCAGCCGGGCCAAAGCGTTGTAACCAACCAAGAGCCGTTTCCAGCCCGCGTTGTGGTTTCAACGCCGGTAACAGGCGCCCGATAATGACGTTGGTCAACCCACCCAGGGTATTTCCCAACGTTGCAGCCAGCACCAGTAAACCTGGTGAAGCGCTGCTGTTGGTCAACAACGCAACCAACACGATCTCTGAATTGCCAGGCAACAGCGTCGCACTAAGGAAGCTGCTGCCAAACAGCGACATGACCGCCAGCGTACTACTCACAACGTGCGAACGTCCACCACGGCCATATTGGCGCTTCTGGCGGCCTGAATGCCGAAATCGGCATCCTCAAACACCACGCAGTGCTCCGGAGGAACGCCGATCAACTCCGCACAGCGCAGGAAAGTATCCGGTTCCGGCTTGTGGCGTTGAACATCATCAGCCCCGACGATGGCATCAAAGCAGTCGAACAGCCCTAAATGACGCAGCAACATCTCCGCCATCCGGTGCTCACTGCCCGTCCCTACCGCCATGGGACGACGGCCATGATAAGACTTCACCACCTCAATCAGCGGTAACGGACGCACCGTGTCTAATAGCATGCTTTCTACCGCGCGGGTTTTCTCGGCGGCCAGTTGATGAGGATCGAGATCGGCCTGATGTGCGGCAATCACCGCCTGAGCAATACGCCAGGTAGGTGAGCCGTTCAGCCCTGTCATGGCGGCCGCATCAAACTTCATTCCGTAACGTGCCAACACCTCGTGCCATGCCTTGAGGTGCGTTGGCTCGGTGTCCAGAATGGTACCGTCCATGTCGAAGATCAGACCCTGATAGCGATCGTACATCGTGACTCCATGACCATTGAGCAAAGAAAGCTACTTTAGCGTAAAGCCGAAAGGTTGTCGCTGCCAGAGCATGACGGAAAATGCGGTGTAGATAAGAGGTTGCGTAAGACAGAAAACAGAAGGTGGGAACTTAGAAATGAAAAGTAAAAAACCCGCCGAAGCGGGTTTCTCTAAGAAGATGGTGCATCCAGGAGGATTATTCAGCGCAAGCGCTTCACCCGCTGGGCCGTTGCAGTGCAACGTTATCCTCCCTAGTGCTACCTTCCATATTGTATCTATCTACGAGTTAGCGTTCGCGATAGGTACATTATAATATGGTGCATCCAGGAGGATTCGAACCTCCGACCGCTCGGTTCGTAGCCGAGTACTCTATCCAGCTGAGCTATGGATGCAATCTAATTTTTTTAGCGAATATGTTTCGTTCCGTGAAACGTCACTGAAGAATGGTGCATCCAGGAGGATTCGAACCTCCGACCGCTCGGTTCGTAGCCGAGTACTCTATCCAGCTGAGCTATGGATGCACAGGAATTCTTTTTTGATACCGTATGGTATGTCGTTACTACCCCACCATACTGCAAAATATGGTGCATCCAGGAGGATTACTCAGCGTAACCGCTTCGCCCGCAGGGCCGTTGCTAAAGCAACGTTATCCCCCTTTGTGCTACCTTTCAGCTCGCATTCATCTGTGAGCTAAATACTCTCAGACAAACACTTAGTAATATGGTGCATCCAGGAGGATTCGAACCTCCGACCGCTCGGTTCGTAGCCGAGTACTCTATCCAGCTGAGCTATGGATGCAAATGGCGGTGAGGCGGGGATTCGAACCCCGGATGCAGCTTTTGACCGCATACTCCCTTAGCAGGGGAGCGCCTTCAGCCTCTCGGCCACCTCACCAGTACGCTTCTTGCGAATCGTGCCTAACTTGCTTTAGAGAAGCTCATCGGCACTGCGTGGCGCACATATTACTTTCGTGGGTTTATAAGTCAAACAATTTTTCCCAACTCTCGCGCGTTTGCACAAATCACAGGCAACATGAGTGATTTCGCGGCAAAAAGAGTGCTTTATCAACAAGAAAATGCCGTGCTACCGCGGATAGGAGTTTGATCGCAGGAGAAAGTTATTGGCAAAAAATGGGGGGAGATAACAGTTAGTGTGAAAAGAAGGGGAAAGCGGGTCAAGAAAAGCAAGAAGCGTCTCGTTGTAGAACGAGACGCTACTTAGAAATCAGTAAGTCGTCTGTTGAGACTTCTCGGCCTGGATGCGCTGGTAGATTTCTTCGCGGTGAACAGACACCTCTTTGGGGGCATTCACACCAATACGAACTTGGTTGCCTTTAACCCCTAGCACTGTGACCGTAACCTCATCGCCAATCATGAGGGTTTCACCAACTCGACGAGTCAGAATTAACATTCTTTGCTCCTTGAAAGATTAAAAGAGTCGGGTCTCTCAGTTTCCCCGCCATTATCCATTATATGCAGTGAAAACGTAAGTCAAGAACCCACAATAAATGTAAGCAGACTTGGTGTCACTCCAGATTAAGAATAAGTTTAGCCGACCTGGAAAACTTTGTTCCCGCAATTGTCACTACATTGTGTTAGCACAGTCTAAAAACGCCATAAGCCACAGTGGCTTACGGCGTCAGTAACGCGCCTATTTATTTATATTCACAGTTTCGCGGCCACCCAGGCCTCTACGCTGTTTAATGCCGCAGGCAAGGCGTTGGCATCACTGCCCCCAGCCATTGCCATATCAGGGCGTCCACCGCCCTTGCCGCCAACCTGCTGTGCGATGTTGCCGATCAGCTCGCCGGCCTTAACCCGGTCGGTCAGATCTTTGGTAACCCCCGCAATCAGGCTGACTTTGCCTTCTTCCACCGTGGCCAACACGATGATCGCAGAACCCAGCTGATTTTTAAGATCGTCAACCATGGTACGCATGATCTTCGGCTCAACGTTATCCAACTGGCTGACCAGCAGCTTCACACCATTGACCAGCTTGGCTTGACTCGACAGCGAAGCACTTTCCTGCGCAGCTTGCTGATCTTTCAGCTGTTGCAGCTCTTTTTCCAGCGCACGAGTGCGATCGAGCACCGCACGCACTTTATCACTCAGGTTATTGCTGTCACCCTTCACCAGGTGAGCAACATCCTGTAACAAGTCACTCTGTTGATGCAAGGTCGCTATCGCCCCTTCACCCGTCACAGCTTCAATACGACGGATACCAGCTGCGGTACCAGACTCACTCTGGATGCGGAACAGGCCGATGTCACCGGTACGGTTGGCATGCGTACCGCCACACAGTTCGGTAGAGAAATCGCCCATCGTCAGCACACGCACGTGGTCATCGTACTTCTCGCCAAACAGTGCCATCGCGCCCTTCTCTTTGGCATCATCCAGCGCCATCACTTCGGTCTGCACCGACAGGTTACGACGGATCTGCTGGTTAACCAAATCTTCTACCGCGCGGATTTGTTCTGGCTTCATCGCTTCGGAGTGCGAGAAGTCAAAACGCAGGTACTTGTCGTTAACTAACGAGCCTTTTTGCGCGACGTGCTCACCCAGGATCTGGCGCAATGCCGCATGCAACAGGTGAGTGGCGGAGTGGTTCAGGCGGATACGGTTACGGCGTTCGCTGTCGATCACCGCATCAACGCGGTCATTCAACTTCAGCGAGCCGCTAGCCAACTTGCCCAGGTGACCGATAGCCTGGCCATATTTCTGCGCATCGCTCACCACGAACTCGATGCCGGCCGCTTTAAGCACGCCTTTATCGCCGACCTGGCCACCCGATTCGCCATAGAATGGCGTTTCGTCCAGCACCACAACGGCCTCTTCACCCGCATGGATCTCATCCACCGGCTGACCATCACGGAACAAAGCGGTCACTTTCGCCTGTTGCTCTTCGCGATCGTAACCATTGAACTGGCTTGCGCCGTCAACACGGATCAGGCTGTTGTAGTCCGCGCCAAAACCGCTGGACTCACGCGCACGGCGGCGTTGAGCCTCCATGGCCTGCTCAAAACCTTGTTCATCAACCTTAAGACCACGCTCACGGCAGACGTCGGCGGTCAGATCCACCGGGAAACCGTAGGTATCATACAAACGGAATGCCGTTTCGCCATCCAGGGTATCGCCCTGCAGCTTGGCCAGTTCGTCATCCAGCAGCGCCAAACCGCGCTCCAGCGTACGGGCAAACTGTTCTTCTTCTGATTTCAGTACCTGCTCAACCTGTGCCTGCTGACGCTTCAGTTCGTCGGCAGCCGGGCCCATCACTTCGATCAACGGAGCAACCAGCTTGTAGAAGAAGGTATCCTTCGCACCCAACATATTGCCATGACGGATCGCGCGGCGAATGATACGGCGCAGCACGTAGCCACGGTTTTCATTCGACGGGATCACGCCATCGGCGATCAGGAAGGCACAAGAACGGATATGGTCCGCAATCACGCGCAACGACTTGTTACCCATATCGGTTGCGCCGGTCAGTTTGGCGACGGCGGCAATCAGGGTGGTGAACAGATCGATTTCGTAGTTGGAATTGACATGTTGCAGCACCGCAGCGATACGCTCGAGGCCCATGCCGGTATCCACCGAAGGCTTCGGCAGCGGCAGCATGGTGCCATCCGACTGACGGTTGAACTGCATAAACACGATGTTCCAGATCTCGATATAGCGATCGCCATCTTCTTCCGGGCTACCCGGAGGGCCACCCCAGATATGGTCGCCGTGATCGAAGAAGATCTCGGTGCACGGACCGCATGGGCCGGTGTCGCCCATCTGCCAGAAGTTATCGGAAGCAAAGGCCGCGCCTTTGTTATCGCCGATGCGGATGATGCGTTCCGCAGGCACGCCAATCTGCTTCTGCCAGATGTCGAAGGCTTCGTCATCGGTCTCATAGACAGTGACCCACAGCTTTTCTTTCGGCAGGTTGAACCAGTTTTCACCGGTCAGTAGTTCCCACGCGTAGCTGATGGCATCGTGCTTGAAATAGTCACCGAAGCTGAAGTTGCCTAACATTTCAAAGAAAGTATGGTGACGGGCGGTATAGCCGACGTTTTCCAGATCGTTGTGCTTGCCACCGGCACGCACGCAACGCTGTGAAGTGGTGGCACGCGAGTAGGCGCGCTTGTCCAGCCCCAGGAAAACGTCTTTAAATTGGTTCATGCCGGCATTGGTAAACAGCAATGTCGGATCATTGTTAGGTACCAGGGAGCTGCTTGCTACAACCTGGTGGCCTTTACTATGAAAGAAATCGAGAAACGCTTGACGGATCTCAGCGGTGCTCTTGCTCATAATTTTCCCGGAAAGACTAGAATAACGATGCGTGAACGAGGCTCGACATCCTGACGATATCCTCTGGTTCACGAACTAAATGTGGGGATAAGATAAATTTTCTTCGGGGGGAAGTAAAACGCCGTGTGCATTCATTGCGCAAAATCACGATAAATCGACTGAATTTCCTCCTGGAAGAAGCCGCGATAGAGCAGATAGCGCAACACCTTGGCTTTCTCTTTCCATTCTACCGGTAACGGATCGCCAAATTTGCGCAGCGCGATCTCCCTGGCTTGCTCACACCAGTCGATTTCGCATTCCGCCAGGGCGTCCTGCACTATTTCTTTATCTACGCCCTTTTGCATCAGTTCTGAGCGAATGCGTTGCGCGCCATATCCCTTGCGGCTGCGGCTGGCAATAAAGCTATTGGCGAAACGCCGATCGTCCAGCCAGTTATGCTGGTAGCAATAGCTAATCACCTGTTCAATGATTGCAGGATCGACGGGTTCTTCGGGGGGTTCTGTAGGGGATTTGCTACCGAATCTGGCGTTAGCCATAAATGGCGGCGCCGCAAGTTTGCGGCGCAGTTCGGCTTCACTATGATCGCGTTGGGACAATAGCCGCATCGCACGGCTAATCAACGTATTTTGCTGATTACCAGCAGATTGGGAACCTACATCATTCATATCTGCAAGCCTTGGTGATCGGTATACGCCCTAAGGGGCGTATACCCACCGGCAAAGATTAAAACTCTTCGCTGGTTTCTGCTTCGTTGTCATCGGCCTTCTCGGCACTGGCAGCAGCTGGCTCACCATTGCTGTGCAGCAACAGGTCGCGCAGTTTTTTATCCAGTTCCGCAGCAATGGCCGGGTTTTCTTTCAGGAAGTTACAGGCATTGGACTTACCCTGACCGATCTTCTCACCGTTGTAGCTGTACCAGGCACCGGCCTTCTCGATCATCTTGTGTTTCACGCCCAGATCGACCAGTTCGCCACGGCTGTTGATCCCTTCACCATACAGGATCTGGAACTCTGCCTGTTTGAACGGTGCAGCGATTTTGTTCTTCACCACTTTCACGCGGGTTTCGCTGCCGATCACTTCATCACCTTCTTTGATCGCACCGATACGGCGGATATCCAGACGGACAGAAGCGTAGAACTTCAGGGCGTTACCCCCGGTGGTAGTTTCCGGGTTACCGAACATCACGCCAATTTTCATACGGATTTGGTTGATGAAGATCAGCAAGGTGTTGGCGTTCTTCAGGTTACCGGCCAACTTACGCATGGCCTGGCTCATCATACGTGCCGCCAGCCCCATATGGGAGTCACCGATTTCGCCTTCGATTTCCGCTTTCGGCGTCAATGCCGCTACGGAGTCAACGATGATGACGTCAACCGCACCAGAGCGGGTCAACGCATCACAGATTTCCAGCGCCTGCTCACCGGTATCCGGCTGAGAACACAGCAGGTTGTCGATATCCACGCCCAGTTTCTTGGCGTAGATAGGATCCAGCGCATGCTCGGCATCGATAAACGCACAGGTTTTACCTTCGCGCTGTGCAGCGGCAATAACTTGCAGAGTCAGGGTGGTTTTACCGGAGGATTCCGGGCCATAAATCTCGACGATACGGCCCATTGGCAAGCCGCCTGCGCCCAGTGCGATATCGAGTGACAGCGAGCCGGTGGAGATCGTTTCTACGTCCATGGAGCGGTCTTCACCCAGACGCATGATGGAGCCTTTGCCGAACTGTTTCTCAATCTGGCCCAGTGCTGCAGCTAACGCCTTTTGCTTGTTCTCATCAATAGCCATTTTTGCTCCTTCGTTGCGCAATGTCAGTGTGACTCACATTGCCGCTGAATGTATGTTGTGCAGGAAATTGCTGCTAATTATACTGTATGGTCATACAGTATCAAGCCTAATTTTACAAAAATTCATCAAGCGCCGTTTGCAGCGCAAAAAGGGTTGCCTGCAGGCGCACCGCATCGCGATCGCCGGTAAATTGCATTTTGCGCGCCAGCACCCGGCCGGAACGTTCGGCAAAACCAAACCAGACGGTACCCACCGGTTTTTCCACACTGCCACCGCCTGGGCCGGCAATGCCGCTGACCGAGAGCGCAAGATCGGCTTTGGCCGCGTGCATCGCGCCCTGCGCCATCTCGCGCACCACTTCCTCACTGACCGCGCCATGAGCCTGCAAGGTCGCTTCCGCCACCCCTAGCAGTTCGTGCTTTGCCGCGTTGCTATAAGTGACAAAGCCGCGATCGAAATAGGCCGAGCTGCCGGCGATATCGGTAATTGCCTTGGCAATACCGCCGCCCGTACAGGACTCTGCACAGCTGATCCAACGCCCATTGGCCTTTAGCCTTTGTCCGACGGCAATACTGAGCTCACGCAACCGCTTCTCACTCATGGACTCTCCTTTGAATCAATCAAGGTATATGCGCCTGATGGTAGCATTTATCAAGCCTCTACGGCATTTTACCGGCCGAAATGCCATGCGCTTCGCAGTGCTGCGGTTTTAAGCCGTTGTACTAACTGCTAGTATCGGGGATACGTCCAGCTTGTTGCGGCAAACCCGTTTGCCTCAATCTTCGACTAAAACAGGAAGGCCGAGTGAAAAAAACGTTAGGTGTATTCTTTCCGCTGTATACCACCACCCTGCTGATGCTGCTGGGTTCAGGGTTACTGACCACCTACATTTCCCTGCGGTTAACCTCCATCAACGTCAGTGGCGCCCTGATCGGGGCCATTATCGCCGCCAACTACATCGGCCTGGTGATCGGCGGCAAGGTCGGCCACTTTCTGATTGCCCGCGTAGGGCATATCCGCGCCTATGTCTCCTGCGCCGGGATCATTACCGCTGCGGTGCTGGGCCACGGCCTGACGGAATACATCCCGGTTTGGGTGGTGCTGCGGCTGATTATCGGCCTGTGTATGATGTGCCAGTACATGGTGCTGGAGAGCTGGCTGAACGATCAGTCCGAATCCAATCAGCGCGGCATGGTATTCGGCTTTTATATGGCGGCCTCCTACCTTGGCATGTCGCTGGGGCAGATTGTGCTTATGCTACAAGCCAACCTTGGCATCAGCACGCTGCTGCTCATCGCGCTGTGTTTTTCCCTCTGCCTGGTGCCGATCGCCCTGACAACCCGTACCAATGCCCGGCATATGTCGCCCGCCCCGATGGAGCTGCGCTATTTTGTGCATGCCATTCCTAAAGTGTTGGCCACCACGCTGGTGATCGGCATGGTGGTAGGCTCCTTCTACGGGCTGGCACCGGTATATGCCAGCCAGCAGGCATTGACCACTCAGCAAACCGGTCTGTTTATGGCCATAGCTATCTTTGCCGGGCTGGTGGCGCAGTTTCCGCTGAGCTGGCTGTCAGACCGTTACAACCGCACGCTGCTGATGCGGGTTAATGCACTACTGCTGGTGATTGCCGCCTTACCGCTGGCCCTGTTGCCCCATATCAATTTCCCGGTGTTACTGATCGTCGGCTTCATAGTCAGCATGTTGCAGTTCACCCTATATCCGCTGGCGGTAGCGCTGGCCAACGACATGATTGAGCCAGAGCGCCGCGTCTCCCTGGCTGCCTGTCTGCTCATGGCATTTGGCGTGGGGGCCAGCATCGGGCCGCTGGCCGTCGGTGCGCTGATCCAGCCTTTGGGTGGGAATATCCTGTACGTGTTTTTCGCACTGTGTGGCCTGTTGATTATGGCCTTCAGCAGAACGGTCAAACAGGATGAGTCGCAGTTTGTACAAGATGCGCCAGTGCCCCATATCGCCATGCCAGACAGCCTCTCCAGCTCCCCACTTTCCCCGGCATTAAACCCGACGTTCGATGAGCAGACCATTCAAGATACGATGCCAGCGCCGGAGGCCGCTCCCGACCCGCTAGCAGAAACTCCGTTGGCAGAACTGCTGCCTGAAGAAGAGCCCGCCCATCCCCAAGGTGCAGATCCCGAAGAAGACACCGGGCTGAAAAAAGCCTACACCATGCTATAGGTCAGCCAGGCGTGGTCCGCCACGCCTCCTCACCCCAGAATATGAAGATTTTCTTATGACGCATAGAGAAATCAGTAGCATAACTAATAAATAAAAAGCATTAGCCTCACACTTTCAAAAAACATCTCTTTATTAGCCCGCAAAGACACGCCAATAAAACCCGTAAAAACCGTTAACTTTGTAATGTAATTATCTTATTTATTCCACCCGGTAGCACCAGTTATAAAATAAGTAAAACCTTTGACGTAAAAAAATTAACCTATTGATTTTAATAAATTAACTATGTAATGGCAGCTAATTTAAATGGTAATTAAAATACAAATTATCTAATTTAAAATTAAAACACCCCGCTGAATTAAGAAACCATCAATTATCCATGGGTACTTACCCACCTTGGTAAATAAGAATTTTTATCAATAGCAAATTCGCACAATAATCATTACTACGTATGGCATTTTTATCAAAGCTCGCTTATACCTTACCTCACGGATAAATTAGGAAGATTAATCTTAAAACCCTTTCAGGGATGAGTTTAGTGTTAACTTTGTATTAATTAGTCATCTAAACACCAGGTTAAATTTAGCTCTAGGGCACCCCCTCGGGCATTCCAGCGCGCCTACAAAAGCCACACAAACGGCTTTGGCGCGCTATGCAAATTAACTTTGGCGTTCAGAGGCTAACCACATGGCACAATCCAATTTTACCCTTGGGGCTGTTGATATTATTGCTCGTCATGGCGGCGCGAAAATCGCTGACGTAGCAACCGGTACCCGTTCCGTCAGCCTCACACAAAGCAGTATTGTGCGGATCCATGGTACTCAGGCTTTGGTGAGCAGCTATGAACGCCAAGGTAACGACCTGATCGTGCATATGAAAGATGGCACCACGGTACGTTATCAGAGCTTCTTTGAAGTGGACGCCGACGGTAAACACAGCGAGTTGGTGTTTGATGATGGCAATGGCGCCATCCAGCACGCGATATTCCCGGCAACCGCCGCTACCACTGAACCAATGCTGATCACGCCGCAGTTTGAATCACTGTCTGACGTTTCACCTCTGCTAATTGGCAACCATGATTTATCCAACGGTGCCATCGCCGCCATTCTAGCCGGCCTGGCGCTGGGGGCTGGCGTCGCCATCGCTACCGGGACGGGGAAGAACGACCACAACAATGACGAACCGTCCGTACCACCAGAACAACCTACCCTGACCGTAGGAAAACTGGGTCAGGACAACGTTCTCAACGCCAGTGAAGTTAAAATTGCCCAGTTACTGAGCGGCCTGACCACCGGCGTTGCCGCAGGCGTGACCATCACGCTGACGCTCAACGGCAAAAGTTACACCACTACCGTCGGGGCCGATGGCAAGTGGAGCTTTGATTTCAGCTCCGCTGCGCTTGCTGGCCTAAAAGACGGCAATTATCAACTGACGGTTAAACTGACTAACCAGGATGGGATCAGCGTCGAAAAAACGATCAGCGTACTGGTCGATACCACCCCGCCTGTCTTGACCGTCAACAAGCTGACCGGCGATGACCACCTGACCGGTGCCGAGTTAAAAGCGGCGCAGGCGCTGAGCGGTACCGGCGAGGTCGGGCTGACAATTACCATTACCCTGAACGGTAAAACCTACACCACGACGGTGGGTAGCGACGGCAAATGGAGCCTGCAACTGCCTGCGGCAGATCTGGCTTTGCTGAAAAACGGTAACTACGAGTTAATCGTGACCTCCGTCGATAAAGTGGGCAACCAAACCACGGTCGATCATCAGATCTCGGTTGATACCACCGTAGTTAATCCTACCCCGCAGATCACGATTAACGCCCTGACCGGCGATAACGTAATCAACGCCAACGAAGCGAAAAGCACCCAAACGCTGAGCGGCCATACGCAAAATGTTCAAGCAGGGCAAACCGTTACCATCACCTTGAACGGCAAAACCTATAGCGCAGTGGTTCAAGGCGATGGCAGTTGGTCGCTTTCACTGCCTGCCGCCGATCTGGCCGCGCTGGCCAATGGCTCGATCACGCTCAATGCCACCGTCACCGACAAAGCAGGCCAAAGCGCCAATGCGCATGAGAACATCACCGTCGATTTGACCGCCCCGGTGCTGACCGTCAACAAACTGGCCGGAGACGACGTACTCAACGCCGCCGAGGCGCAAACATCACAGACCCTGAGCGGCACCAGCAATCCTGGCCAGACCATTGTCGTTACCCTGAATGGTAAAACCTACACGACAGTCACTGGCGGGGATGGCAAGTGGAGCCTGGTACTGCCTGCCGCAGACCTGCAGGCATTAGCCCAAGGGGATAATACCCTCACCGTGACGGCTACCGACGCCGCAGGCAACAGCACTACCGTGACGGAGCACTTGCAGGTAGATACCGTGCCACCGGTGCTGACGTTGGATAAATTTACCGGCGACGATTTGATCACCGTCGACGAGCAAAAATCGGCGCAAAACATCACCGGCACCGCTTCCGTCAGCGAGGCTGGGCAGGTGGTCAGCGTTTCCTTCAATGGTAAAACCTATACCGGCATCGTAGGTGCCGATGGCAAATGGAGCATCAGCGTGCCAGCCGCGGATATGGCCGCGTTGATCGACGGTAGCTATCAGATGATCGCCACGCTCAGCGATCAGGCAGGCAATACCACCACTACCGCCCCACAAGTGATCACCGTAGACAGCAATGCTTCGGCAATCAATATCGGTATTGTCTCTTCAGACGATAAACTCAACGCCGTCGAAGCCGGGCTTCCTCTTGCCATCAGCGGCACCACGGCCAACGTCGCCACCGGGGCTACCGTTACCGTCACGCTCAATGGCAAAACCTATACCGCGCTGGTATTGGCAGACGGCAGTTGGACATTGCAGGTGCCTAGCGCCGATCTGCAACTGCTGGCCGAAGGCAGCAACACCATTTCTGCCAGCGTGACAGGCAACGATGGTTCTACCGTGACCACCACGCACAATCTGGGCGTTTACACTCATGATTTGCCTGCGGTGACTCTGGACACGCCGTTTGGTGATGGCATCCTGAATGGCGCAGAAGCGGGTCAGCCACAGACGCTTACCGGCACCACCGGCATCACCAGCCCGGGCCAGACCATCACCATCACCCTGGGCGGTAAAACCTATACCGGCACCGTGGATGGCAGCGGCCATTGGAGCGTCACCATCCCTGCCGCCGATCTGCAAGCGTTGCCAGACGGCACGCCGGCCTTGACCATCACGGTTACCGATGCGGCGGGCAACAGCAATACGCTGAACACCACCGTCACCGTCGATGAGACCGCGCCACCCCTCACCATCAACACCATCGCGGGCGACGATATCCTCAACGCTGCTGAGGTGCTGGTGGCGCAGACCGTCTCCGGCACTGCGTCCGTTGCCGATGCGGGCCGCACCGTCACCCTGACCTTGAACGGCAAGACCTACACCGCTGTGGTACAAGCGGACGGCACCTGGAGCGCTTCACTGCCAGCAGCTGACCTCGCCGCTCTGGCCGACGGCAACCATAATCTGGTCGCCACCCTCACCGATGCGGCAGGCAACAGCACCAGCGTCACCCACGGCATCAACGTCGACGCCAACCCGACCAATCTGCCAACGCTCAGCATCGGCGTGTTCGCCGGTAACGACATTGTCGACGGCGCAGAGGTGAAAACCGCTCAGACCCTGACCGGTACCACCACTCATGTGGAAGCGGGCCAGACCGTCACCATCACACTAAACGGCAAAACCTACACCGCCACCGTGCTGGCAGACGGTTCCTGGAGCACCAGCGTACCGGCTGCCGATCTGGCGCGGCTGACCAACGGCCAGACCACCATCACCGCCACCGTCAACGACAGCGCCGGGAACCCGGCCAGTGCCAGCCATGACGTGACCGTCGACACCAGCCTGAGCGGGCTGTCTATCGCCGTCATTGCCGGTGATGACAAACTCAGCCTGGCAGAAAGTCAGTCGCCATTGGTCATCAGCGGCAGCAGTGCCAACCTGGCCACGGGCGCAACAGTGACCGTCACGCTCAACGGTAAAACCTACACCGGCACCACGCTGGCGGACGGTAGCTGGAGCGTCACCGTGCCTGCCGCCGACTTGGCGTTGCTGGCCGATGGCACCGCCTCCGTAACCGTGAGCGCCGTCGATCAGGCCGGTAACCCGGTCAGCGACAGCCACAATCTGGGCGTGTTTATCCATAGCCTGCCGGAAGCCACCCTGAACACGCCATTTGGCGATGGCATCCTGAACGGTGCAGAGGCGGGCCAATCCCAGACGCTCACCGGTACCACTGGCATCACTACGCCGGGGCAGAGCGTTACCGTCACCTTGGGCGGTAAAACCTATACCGGCACCGTGGATGCCAACGGCAACTGGAGCGTCACGCTGCCAAGCGCCGACCTGCAAGCATTGCCAGACGGCACTCCGGCCTTGACCGTCACGGTCACCGACGCGGCGGGCAACAGCAATACGTTGAACACCACTGTCACCGTCGATGAGACGGCACCGACCCTCACCGTGAGTCTGGTTGCAGGGGATGACGTGCTGAACGCCGCCGAAGTGCTGGTGGCGCAGATCGTCTCCGGTACCGCCTCGATTGGTGATGCGGGCCGCACCGTCACCCTGACCTTGAACGGTAAAACCTACACCGCCGTGGTGCAGCCAGACGGTTCATGGAGCACCAGCCTGCCTGCCACCGATCTGCAAGCACTCAGCGACGGCGGCCATAACCTGGTCGCCACCCTCACCGATGCGGCGGGCAACAGCACCAGCGTCACCCACAACATCAACGTCGACGCCAACCCGGCCAACCTGCCAACGCTCGGCATCAACGTGTTCGCCGGTAACGACATTGTCGACGGCGCAGAGGTGAAAACCGCTCAGACCCTGACCGGTACCACCACCCATGTGGAAGCGGGCCAGACCGTCACTATCACCCTGAACGGCAAAACCTACACCGCCACCGTGCTAGCAGACGGTTCCTGGAGCACCAGCGTACCGGCTGCGGATCTGGCGCTGCTGGCCAACGGCCAGACCACCATTACCGCCACCGTCAGCGACAGCGCCGGGAACCCGGCCAGTGCCTGCCATGACGTGACCGTCGACACCGACCTCAGCGGGCTGTCTATCGCCGTCATTGCCGGTGATGACAAACTCAGCCTGGCGGAAAGCCAGCTGCCGCTGGCCATTAACGGCAGCAGCGCCAACCTGGCCGTCGGGACTACGGTTACTGTCACCCTGAACGGTAAAACCTACACCGGCACCACGCTGGCAGACGGCTCCTGGAGCGTCACCGTGCCTGTCGCCGACTTGGCCTTGCTGGCCGATGGTACCGCCACCGTGACCGTCACCGCCGTCGATCAGGCCGGTAACCCGGTCAGCGACAGCCACAACCTGGGCGTGTTTATCCATAGCCTGCCGGACGCCACCCTGAACACGCCATTTGGCGATGGCATCCTGAACGGTGCAGAGGCGGGCCAATCCCAGACGCTCACCGGTACCACTGGCATCACCACGCCGGGGCAGAGCGTTACCGTCACCTTGGGCGGTAAAACCTATACCGGCACCGTGGATGCCAACGGCAACTGGAGCGTCACGCTGCCAAGCGCCGACCTGCAAGCATTGCCAGACGGCACTCCGGCCTTGACCGTCACGGTCACCGATGCGGCGGGCAACAGCAATACGTTGAACACCACCGTTACCGTCGATACGACGGCACCAACTCTGACCGTGGGCCTGATTGCTGGCGATGATGTGCTGAACGCCGCCGAAGTGCTGGTGGCACAGACCGTGTCTGGCACCGCTTCCGTGGCCGATGCGGGCCGCACCGTGACCCTGACCTTGAACGGTAAAACCTACACCGCCGTGGTGCAGCCAGATGGTTCATGGAGCACCAGCCTGCCTGCGGCCGACCTCGCCGCCCTGGCCGACGGTAGCCACAATCTGGTCGCTACCCTCACCGATGCGGCGGGCAACAGCACCAGCGTCACCCACAACATCAACGTCGACGCCAACCCGGCCAATCTGCCAACCGTCAGCATCGGCATCTTCGCCGGTAACGACATTGTCGATGGTGCAGAGGTGAAAACCGCCCAAACCCTGACTGGTACCACCACCCATGTGGAAGCGGGCCAGACCGTCACTATCACCCTGAACGGCAAAACCTACACCGCCACCGTGCTGGCAGACGGTTCCTGGAGCACCAGCGTACCGGCTGCCGATCTGGCGCTGCTGGCCAACGGCCAGACCACCATCACCGCCACCGTCAGCGACAGCGCCGGGAACCCGGCCAGCGCCAGCCATGACGTGACCATCGATACCGACCTCAGCGGGCTGTCTATCGCCGTGATCGCCGGTGACGACAAACTCAGCCTGGCGGAAAGCCAGCTGCCATTGGTCATCAGCGGCAGCAGTGCCAACCTGGCCACGGGCGCAACAGTGACCGTCACGCTCAACGGTAAAACCTACACCGGCACCACGCTGGCGGACGGTAGCTGGAGCGTCACCGTGCCTGCCGCCGACTTGGCGTTGCTGGCCGATGGCACCGCCTCCGTAACCGTGAGCGCCGTCGATCAGGCCGGTAACCCGGTCAGCGACAGCCACAACCTGGGCGTGTTTATCCATAGCCTGCCGGACGCCACCCTGAACACGCCATTTGGCGATGGCATCCTGAACGGTGCAGAGGCGGGCCAATCCCAGACGCTCACCGGTACCACTGGCATCACCACGCCGGGGCAGAGCGTTACCGTCACCTTGGGCGGTAAAACCTATACCGGCACCGTGGATGCCAACGGCAACTGGAGCGTCACGCTGCCAAGCGCCGACCTGCAAGCATTGCCAGACGGCACTCCGGCCTTGACCGTCACGGTCACCGATGCGGCGGGCAACAGCAATACGTTGAACACCACCGTTACCGTCGATGAGACGGCACCAACTCTGATCGTGGGCCTGATTGCTGGCGATGATGTGCTGAACGCCGCCGAAGTGCTGGTGGCGCAGACCGTCTCCGGTACCGCCTCGATTGGTGATGCTGGCCGCACCGTCACCCTGACCTTGAACGGTAAAACCTACACCGCCGTGGTGCAGCCAGACGGTTCATGGAGCACCAGCCTGCCTGCCGCCGATCTGCAAGCACTCAGCGACGGCAGCCATAACCTGGTCGCCACCCTCACCGATGCGGCGGGCAACAGCACCAGCGTCACCCACAACATCAACGTCGACGCCAACCCGGCCAACCTGCCAACGCTCGGCATCAACGTGTTCGCCGGTAACGACATTGTCGACGGCGCAGAGGTGAAAACCGCTCAGACCCTGACCGGTACCACCACCCATGTGGAAGCGGGCCAGACCGTCACTATCACCCTGAACGGCAAAACCTACACCGCCACCGTGCTGGCAGACGGTTCCTGGAGCACCAGCGTACCGGCTGCCGATCTGGCGCTGCTGGCCAACGGCCAGACCACCATTACCGCCACCGTCAGCGACAGCGCCGGGAACCCGGCCAGCGCCAGCCATGACGTGACCGTCGACACCGACCTCAGCGGGCTGTCTATCGCCGTCATTGCCGGTGATGACAAACTCAGCCTGGCGGAAAGCCAGCTGCCGCTGGCGATCAATGGCAACAGCCAGAACCTGGCCGTCGGGACTACGGTTACCGTGACCTTGAACGGTAAAACCTACACCGGCACCACGCTGGCAGACGGTTCCTGGAGCGTCTCCGTGCCTGTCGCCGACTTGGCCTTACTGGCCGATGGCACCACCACCGTGACCGTCACCGCCGTCGACCAGGCCGGTAATCCGGTCAGCGGCAACCACGATCTGGGCGTGTTTATCCATAGTCTGCCAACCGCCACCCTGAACACACCGTTTGGCGATGGCATTCTGAATGGCGCAGAAGCGGGTCAGCCACAAACCATCACGGGGTCTACCGGCATCACCACGCCGGGGCAGACCGTTACCGTCACCCTGGGCGGTAAAACCTACACCGGCACCGTGGATGCCAGCGGCAACTGGAGCGCCACCATTCCGGCAGCCGATCTGCAAGCGCTGCCAGACGGCACGCCTACCCTGTCCGTAACCGTTACGGATGCCGCCGGTAACAGCAATACGCTGAACACCACCGTTACCGTCGATGAGACTGCCCCAACCCTCACCGTTAACGTAGTGGCTGGGGATGATGTGTTGAATGCCGCGGAAGTACAGGTGGCGCAGACCGTGTCCGGTACCGCCTCGGTCGCCGATGCGGGCCGCACCGTCACCCTGACCTTGAATGGCAAAACCTACACCGCCGTGGTGCAACCAGATGGATCGTGGAGCACCAGCCTGCCCGCCGCCGATCTGCAAGCGCTTAGCGATGGTAGCCATAACCTGGTCGCTACCCTCACCGATGCCGCGGGTAACAGCACCAGCACTACCCATGTCCTCGGTGTGGATGCCAACCCGGCCAACCTGCCGACGCTCGGCATCAACGTGTTCGCCGGTAACGACATTGTCGACGGCGCAGAGGTGAAAACCGCTCAGACCCTGACCGGTACCACCACTCATGTGGAAGCGGGCCAGACCGTCACCATCACCCTGAACGGCAAAACTTACACCGCTACCGTGCTGGCCGATGGCTCCTGGAGCACCAGCGTACCGGCTGCCGATCTGGCACTGCTGGCCAACGGCCAGACCACCATCACCGCCACCGTCAGCGACAGTGCAGGTAACCCGGCCAACGCCAGTCATGACGTGACCGTCAATACCAATCTCAGTGGGCTGTCCATCTCCGTGATCGCAGGAGATGACAAACTGAATCTGGCCGAAAGTCTGCAGCCGCTGACGATCTCCGGCGACAGCGCCAACCTGCCGCTCGGTGCCATCGTCACCGTGACGCTGAATGGCAAGATTTACATCGGCCTAACCCTGCCAGACGGTTCCTGGAGCGTTCAGGTCCCAGCCGCCGATTTAGCGCTGCTGGCCGATGGCACCGCCACCGTCAGCGTCAGCGCCGTCGATCAGGGCGGCAACCTGGTCAGCAATAGCCATAATCTGGGCGTGTTTATCCACACTCTGCCGGACGCCACCCTGAACACGCCGTTTGGCGATGGCATCCTGAACGGCACGGAAGCGGGCCAACAGCAGACCATCACGGGCTCCACCGGCATCACCACGCCGGGGCAGACCGTTACCGTCACCTTGGGCAGTAAAACCTATACCGGCACCGTGGATGCCAACGGCAACTGGAGCGTCACCGTCCCTACTGCCGATCTGCAAGCGCTGCCAGACGGTACACCGGCCTTGTCTGTAGTGGTCACCGATGCCGCTGGCAACAGCAATACGCTGAATACCACCGTCACCGTCGATGCAACCGCGCCAACCCTGACCGTGGGCCTGATTGCTGGCGATGATGTGCTCAACGCCGCCGAAGTGCTGGTGGCACAAACCGTATCCGGCACCGCCTCAATTGGTGATGCTGGCCGCACCGTCATCCTGACCTTGAACGGCAAAACCTACACCGCCGTGGTGCAACCGGATGGTTCGTGGAGTGCGTCACTGCCCGCCGCCGATCTGCAGGCGCTCAGCGACGGCAGCCATAACCTGGTCGCTACCCTCACCGATACTGCGGGCAACAGCACCAGCGTGACCCACAGCATCAACGTCGATGCCAACCCGGCCAACCTGCCGACCATCAGCGTCGGTGTATTTGCTGGTAATGACATTATCGACGGCGCAGAAGTGAAAACCGCTCAGACCCTGACCGGTACCACCACCCATGTGGAAGCGGGCCAGACCGTCACCATCACCCTGAACGGTAAAACCTACACCGCTACCGTGCTGGCCGATGGCTCCTGGAGCACCAGCGTACCGGCTGCCGATCTGGCACTGCTGGCCAACGGCCAGACCACCATTACCGCCACCGTCAGCGACAGTGCCGGGAACCCGGCCAGTGCCAGCCATGACGTGACCGTCGACACCAACCTCAGCGGCCTGTCGATTGCCGTGATTGCCGGTGACGACAAGCTGAATCTGGCCGAAAGCCTGCTGCCACTCACCATCAACGGCGGCAGTGCCAACCTGGCCACGGGGACAACCGTGACCGTCACGCTCAATGGTAAAACCTACACCGGTACCACGTTGGCAGACGGTTCCTGGAGCGTCACCGTGCCTGCCGCCGACTTGGCGTTGCTGGCCGATGGCACCGCCACCGTGACCGTCACCGCCGTCGATCAGGCCGGTAACCCGGTCAGCGGCAGCCACGATCTGGGCGTGTTTATCCATAGCCTGCCAGACGCCACCCTGAACACGCCGTTTGGCGATGGCATTCTGAATGGCGCAGAAGCGGGTCAGCCGCAAACCATCACGGGGTCTACCGGCATCACCACGCCGGGGCAGACCGTGACCGTGACCCTGGGCGGTAAAACCTATACCGGCACCGTGGACGGCAGCGGCAACTGGAGCGTCAGCGTCCCTTCTGCCGATCTGCAAGCGCTGCCAGACGGCACGCCAGCCTTGACCGTTACGGTTACTGACAGCGCAGGTAACAGCAATACGCTGAATACCACCGTCACCGTCGATGCAACCGCGCCTACCCTCACCGTGGGCCTGATTGCTGGCGATGATGTGCTGAACGCCGCCGAAGTGCTGGTGGCACAGAGCGTCTCCGGCAGCGCCTCGATCGCGGATGCGGGTCGCACCGTGACCCTGACCTTGAACGGCAAAACCTACACCGCCGTGGTGCAGCCGGATGGTTCGTGGAGCACCAGCGTACCCGCTGCCGATCTGCAGGCGCTCAGCGACGGTAGCCACAATCTGGTGGCAATCCTCATCGATGCGGCTGGCAACAGCACCAGCGTCACTCACAGCATCAATGTCGACGCCAACCCGGCCAACCTGCCAACGCTCAGCATCGGCATTTTTGCCGGTAACGACATCATCGACGGCGCGGAAGTGAAAACCGCTCAGACCCTGTCAGGCACCTCCACCCATGTGGAAGCGGGCCAGATCGTGACCATTACGCTGAACGGTAAAACCTACACAGCCACCGTACTGGCCGATGGCTCCTGGAGCACCAGCGTACCGGCTGCCGACCTGGCGTTGTTGGCCAACGGCCAGACCACCATTACCGCCACCGTCAACGACACTGCAGGTAACCCGGCCAGCGGCAGTCATGAGGTGACCGTCGATACCGACCTCAGCGGGCTGTCGATTGCCGTGATCGCCGGTGATGACAAACTCAACCTGGCGGAAAGCCAACTGCCGTTGGCAATCAGCGGTAGCAGTACCAATCTGGCCGTCGGCGCCACGGTTACCGTGACCTTGAACGGTAAAACCTACACCGGCACCACACTGGCTGATGGTTCCTGGAGCGTCTCCGTACCTGCCGCCGACTTGGCATTGCTGGCCGATGGCACCGCTACCGTGACCGTCACTGCCACCGATCAGGCCGGTAACCCGGTCAGCGACAGCCACAACCTGGGCGTCTTTACCCATAGCCTGCCAGAAGCTACCCTGAATACGCCGTTTGGCGACGGCATTCTGAACGGTGCCGAAGCGGGCCAGCCTCAGACCCTCACAGGGTCTACCGGCATCACCACGCCAGGGCAGACCGTCACGGTCACCCTGGGCGGTAAAACCTACACCGGCACCGTGGACGGCAGCGGTAACTGGAGCGTCAGCGTTCCTTCTACCGATCTGCAAGCGCTGCCTGACGGCACACCAGCCTTGTCCGTAGTGGTCTCCGATGCCGCCGGTAACAGCAATACGCTGAACACCACCGTCACCGTTGATGCCACTGCGCCTACCCTCACCGTGGGTCTGGTTGCCGGGGATGATGTGCTGAACGCCGCAGAAGTGCTAGTGGCACAAACCGTGTCCGGCACCGCCTCGGTCGCGGATGCGGGTCGCACCGTGACCCTGACGTTGAACGGCAAGACTTACACCGCCGTGGTACAGCCAGATAGATCGTGGAGCACCAGCCTGCCTGCCGCCGATCTGCAAGCGCTCACCGACGGTAGCCACAATCTGGTCGCGACCCTCACCGATGCGGCTGGCAACAGCACCAGCGTCACCCACAGCCTCAATGTCGATGCCAACCCGGCCAATCTGCCAACGCTGAGCATCGGCGCATTCGCCGGGGACGATATCGTTAACGGGGCCGAAGCGCTGGTCACTCAGGCCCTGTCCGGTACCACCACCAATGTCGAGGTGGGCCAGACCGTTACCCTGACCTTGAACGGCAAAACCTACTTCGCCACCGTGCAGGTGGGCGGCGCCTGGAGCGTTAACGTTCCGGCGGCGGATATGGCGTTGCTGGCCAACGGCCAGGCTACCATCACCGCCAGCGTCAGCGATCGGGCAGGCAATCCGGCCACCGGCAGCCATATCATCAGCGTTGATACGGCGGTGGAAAGCATCGCCATTAACCTGATTGCCGGTGACGATAAGCTGAACCTCACCGAAGCCTCACAGCCGCTGACCATCAGCGGGACTACGGTCAATGTGAACGCAGGCCAAACCGTTACCGTAACCTTGAACGGTAAAACCTACACCGGCGTCGTTCTGGCCAACGGCAGTTGGAGCGTATCGGTGAACAGCGCCGATCTGCTGGCCCTGCAAGACGGCCTGACCACGGTCACCGCCAGCGTCTCCAACCCAGGAGTCGATCCGGTCAGCAACAGTCATTCGCTGGATGTGCATATCCATACCCTGCCAGAGCCAACCATCAATCTGCCGTTTGGCGATGGTTTCCTCAATCAGGCTGAAGCCGCCACGGCACAACTGCTGAGCGGCAGCACAGGCATCCCTGGTGCAGGACAAAGCGTGATCGTCACTCTGGGTGGCAAAACCTATACCGCAACCGTGGATGGCAGCGGTAACTGGAGCGTTTCCATCCCATCGGCCGATCTGCAAAACCTGCCAGCGGGCAGCAATACCATTAGCGTATCCGCTACGGACTCCGCGGGTAACAGCGTACCTGGCAGCACTACGGCACAGGTCGATCTGGTGCCACCCACTCTGGCGGTCAAGCCGTTTGCCGGGGATGACAAGGTTAACGCCCTGGAAAGCCTCAGCGACCAGGTGGTTTCCGGCACCGCTTCCATCGGTGACGCCGGCCGTACCGTCACAGTGACCTTCAACGGTAAGTCCTATACCGGGGTAGTCGCCAACGACGGCACCTGGAGTGCCACCATCCCAAGCGCCGATCTGCAAGCAATTGGCGATGGCAGTTATCCATTAACCACCACCCTGAGCGATGCGGCGGGCAACACCACTACCGTCACCCATACCGTGACGATCGACGCCAATCCGCTGGATCTGCCAACCCTGAGCATCAATGTGTTTGCCGGTAACGATATTATCGACGGCGCAGAGGTGAAAACCAGCCAGACGCTGAGCGGCACCACCACCCACGTGGAAGCAGGCCAGTTGGTGACCATCACGCTGAATGGCAAAACCTACACCGCCACCGTGCTGGCAGACGGTACCTGGAGCACCAGCGTATCCGCCGCCGATCTGGGCCAACTGGCTCAGGGCAACAGCACCATTAACGTCACCGTTAGCGATACTTCCGGCAACCCGGCTACAGCAACGCACAACGTGCTGGTCAACACGGCCCTGAGCGGCATCGCCATCGACGTGATTGCCGGTGACGATAAGCTGAACCTGGCCGAAAGCCTGTTGCCATTAGCTATCAGAGGCAGCAGCCTCAATCTGGCCATTGGCGCAAGCGTGACCGTAACGCTGAACGGCAAAACCTACACCGGCATTACGCTGGCGGACGGTTCCTGGAGTGTGCTGGTTCCACCGGCCGATCTGGCGCTGTTGGCAGACGGCAATATCAACCTGAGCGTTTCCGCTGTCGACCAGGCCGGTAACCCGGTCAGCAGCAGCCATACCTTGGGCGTATTTATCCATAACCTGCCAGACGCCACCCTCAATACGCCGTTTGGCGATGGCATCCTGAACGGCACGGAAGCAGGCCAGCCGCAGACCATCACCGGCTCCACCGGCATTACCACGCCGGGGCAAACCGTGACCGTGACCCTTGGGGATAAAACCTACACCGCCACGGTGGACGGTAGCGGCAACTGGAGCGTCACCGTTCCGGTTGGCGATCTGCAGGCATTGCCGGATGGGACGCCATTGCTCAACGTTGTGGCCACCGATTCTGCGGGCAACAGCAACACCCTGAGTGGCACCGTCGTGGTCGATAAGGTCGCTCCGACCCTCACCATCGGCGTCATTGCCGGGGATGACGTGCTTAACAGCGCAGAAGTGCTGCTCAACCAGACCGTCTCAGGCACCGCCTCCATCGGCGATGCTGGTCGTACCGTAACGCTGACGTTGAACGGTAAGACTTACACCGCAGTGGTTCAGCCTGATGGTTCGTGGAGCACTTCACTGCCAAGCGCCGATCTCACCGCACTGTCCGATGGCAACTATAACCTGGTCGCCACTTTGACCGATAGCGCCGGTAACAGCACTAGCGTCACCCACGCCATCGGGGTTGATGCCAGCGCGTTGAACGCACCGGTGCTGACCATCGGCACCTTTGCGGGCAACAATATTATTGACGGTGCCGAGGTGCAGGCAACGCAAATCCTGAGCGGCAGCAGCCTGAATGTTGAAGCCGGGCAGATCGTTGCCATCACCCTCAATGGCAAAACCTATACCGCCACCGTGCAGGCAGACGGTTCCTGGAGCACCAGCGTACCGACGGCCGATCTGGCTCTGCTGACCAACGGTAACTTAACGATCACCGCCGACGTCACCGATAAAGCCGGTAACCCGGCCAGCGCCACCCATGATGTTACGGTCGATCTCACCCAGAGCGCCCTGGCGATTGCTCCAATCACTGGCGATAACCAGTTGAACGCCATCGAAGCCGCCGCAGGGATCAGCATCAGCGGGAGTTCCACCAACGTTGCCGCCGGTGCAACCGTCACCATTGCACTGAACGGTAAGTTCTATGAGGCAATAGTGCAGGCCGATGGCAGTTGGACGACAACCGTTCCTTCAGCGGATCTGACAATCCTGGGCGATGGCAAACTGACCGTCACCGTCAGTGCCACCGACGAAGCGGGCAACCTGGTCACCGGTTCGCAGCAGTTGGGCGTGCTGATCAACAGCCTGCCGGTTGCCACCCTGAACACGCCGTTCGGTGATGGCTATCTGAACAAGGCGGAATCCACCAGCGATCAAACGCTGAGCGGCACCACCGGCGTCAGCGGCAGTGGGCAAACCGTCAGCGTGGTGCTGGGAGGGAAAACCTATACCGGCATTGTCGATAACAACGGTAACTGGAGCGTGAGCGTACCAAGTGCCGATCTGGCAGCCCTGCCTGACGGCCCAACCAACATTGGAGTCACCGTCGGCGACGTGGCTGGCAATACCTCCAGCATCAACTCCAGCGCCACGGTCGATCTGACCGTGCCGGTGCTGACCATCAACACCATCAGCGGTGATGACATCATCAACATCGCCGAAAGCCAGCAAGCGCTGCAAATCACCGGTACTGCGCCGATCAACGACAGCGGTCAGCCAGTGGTGGTGAAAGTCACCATCAACGGCTTGACCTATAACGGGCTGGTGCTGGCGGATGGCAGTTGGAGCGTCACCATTCCGGCTGGCGATCTGGCTAACCTGCCGAACGGTGCCTCCTCCATCACCGCCACCTTGACCGACGCCGCTGGCAACACCGGCAGCGTCAGCCACGGCATCACCCTGGATACCGACCCGGCCCAGGCGCCGCTGTTGACCATCAACACCCTGTCCGGCGATGACTACCTCAGCCTGGCGGAATCCAACCTGCCGCTGACCATCAGCGGGGGTAGCCAGCGCGTCGAACAGGGGCAACAGGTCACCGTAACGCTCAATGGCAAAACCTACACCGCCATCGTCGGCGCGGACGGCAGTTGGAGCCTGCAGGTTCCGGCGGTGGATGTGGGGGCCTTGCCAGACGGTAAAGACACCCTCACCGCCACGGTTAGCGATACCTCTGGCAACCAGGCTACCGCCAACCACAACCTCACCGTGATCACCGATGCGGGCAATCTGCCACAGCTGTCGGTCAACGTGATTGCCGGTGATGACATCATCAACGCCAATGAGGCGAAAGCTGCCATCATCATCAGCGGGGGATCCAGCCACGTGCAGCCTGGCCAGGTGGTCAGCGTGCTGCTTAACGGCAAAACCTACACCGCCGTGGTACAAGCAGACGGCAGTTGGAGCGCAACGGTGCCATCAGCCGACGTGCAGGCATTGCCGCAAGGTTCGCAGACCGTGACTGCCTCGGTGACCGATATCGCCGAGAACCCGGCCAGCGCTACCCATAACGTCACTGTTGATACCGTGCCGCCGTTGCTGGAGATCGATATCTTCGCTGGTGACGGCATCCTGAACCTGGCGGAAGCACTGCTGGGGCAAGTGTTGAGCGGGCATACCGATCCGGGCCTGACCGTTACCGTCACGCTGGGCGCCAACGTTTATACCGCCCTGGCGGATCCGACGACCGGCGCGTGGAGCGTCAATATCCCAAGCAATATCCTGCAAGGGCTGTTGGATGGTAGCGTGACCATCGGCGTGAGCGTCACCGACGCCGCAGGTAACGGCGTGTCAGACTCCATCACGGTGGCGGTCAATACCCATACGCTGCCATCACTGACGTTGAACCCGCTGTTCGGTGACAATATTCTCAATATTGCCGAACTGGGCATCGCTACGCCAATCGGTGGTGCAGCGGCCAACCTGCTGGTTAACACCCCGGTATTGGTCAAGATTGGCACCTACGTGGTGAACGGTATCGTGAATAACGATGGTACCTGGAGCGCGCTGATCCCAGCCAATGCCCTAGCCTTGCTGGCAGACGGCACCGTGCAGGTGGTGGTCTCCGCCGTGGATGCGGCCGGTAACCCTGCCAGCGCCGGTGGTTCACTGGAGATCCTGTCGCATATCCTGCCGAATCCAACCATTAACCTGCCGTTTGGCGACGGCGCACTGAACCTGGTGGAAGCCGGGGTCAATCAGCTGCTGACCGGCACCACCGGCATTATTGGCAACGGTCAAACGGTGGTAGTCAGCCTCAACGGTAAAGACTACAACGCCACGGTCGGCAACAACGGCCAATGGAGTGTCACACTGCCAACCGCCGATCTGCTGGAACTGTTGGATGGGCCGCACACCATCAGCGTGGTCGCTACGGATAAAGGCGGCAACAGCCACGGCGCGACGTTGGACTTTGACAGCATCCTCACCGGGCTGCCGGTGGCCGGGTTTGACACGCCGTTTATCGATGGCATTGTCAACCATGCCGAAGCCTTGTTGGGCGGAGCCCTCACCGGTTCCACCGGGCTTGCCAGCGACGTAGGCCAGAAAGTGATGGTCAACGTCAACGGCCTGAACCTGGCCGCTACGGTAAATGCCGACGGCAGTTGGACGCTGCCACTCGACAGTGCCACCCTGCTCGGCCTGCCGGATGGCAACTGGCCGATCACGGTGACGGTTACCGATGCAGTGGGTAACACCAGCAGCACCAACGGCGCGCTGGAGATCCTGGTCAACAAGCTGCCGTTGCCAACCCTGGACCTGCCCTTTGGCGATGGCCTGCTGAATATTGCCGAAGCCGCGCTGACGCAAACCCTGACCGGCAAAACCGGGCTGATCGGCAGCGGCCAGATCGTCACGGTGACGGTGGACGAAGGCCTGCCAAATCAGCAGACCTTTACCGCTCAGGCCGATGGGCTGGGTGGCTGGTCTCTGCAACTCACCGCAGCACAACTTGCCGTGTTCACCAACGGGCAACATACCATTGAGGTCACCGTCGAGGATCGTGGCGGCAATACGGCCACCACCGCGCCGCTGGACGTTAATGCCCTGCTGACGCTGCCGACTCCTACCATAGTTCCGCCGTTTGGCGTTGACGGTGTGCTGAGCATCAGCGAAGCCGCCGGTGCGCTGACGATCACCGGCACCACCGGGGTAAATGGCTCAGGCCAGGCGGTGAAAGTGGTTATCGATGTCAATGGCGTTAGTTACAACGCGCAGGTTGATATCAACGGCAACTGGTCGTTACCGCTGCCTGCGGCCACCCTGAGCACCTTGCTGGATGGGCCACACGTGCTGACCGTCACGGCGACCGACGCCGCGGGCAACACCAATAGCAGCAGCCTGAACTTCACCAGCGATCTCACTGCACCGGTGCCAACCATCAACACACCGTTCGGTGACGGTTTCCTCAACCTGGCCGAGGCCAACCTGGGGCAAATTCTCACAGGCAGCGCAGGTGATGCGACTACGGTCAGCGTGAAGATTGGGACGCAAACCTTTACCGCACAGGTCAGCGGCGGCAACTGGAGCCTGGCGCTGACTACGCCGCAGTTAAAAGCGCTGGCCGAGGGCGATAATACCATCACCGTGACCGCCACGGATGCCGCAGGCAACCAGGGCACGGCCGGTTCTTCAGTACATATTTCCGTCAACTCGCTGCCGTCTGTCACCATCAGTAACTTTACGGCGGATAACATCATCAACTATGCCGAGAGCCAATCGGTACAGTTGATAACCGGTACCTCCACCAACGTCGCGGTTGGGCAACAAGTGACCGTTACGCTCAATAGCAAAACCTATACCGGTGTGGTGTTGGCCGATGGCAGTTGGAGCGTGTCTGTCCTGCCTGCCGATCTGAAAGCCCTGAGCGGGACGCCAAGCATCACGGCTCAGGTCAGCGATCAGGCCGGGAACGTCGCCGTCGACAACCACAACTTCACCGTTAACCTGACGCCTCCGGGCCAGATCATCACTCTCGATCCGGTGACAGGCGATAACATCGTTAACGCCAGCGAAGTTGGGCTGATCATCAACCTGACCGGTAAAGTGGTTGGCGGGATCGGGCTTGGTCAGGTTGTCACCATTATCGTTGGTGGCTTGCCACTAGGGATCCCGGTGACCACCCTGGCGGATGGCACCTTCAGCACCGTGGTGACCTTCCCGGTTGACGGCAATATCGTGGTTTCGGCCAGCACCACGTTGCTGACACCACTGCCAACGGTATTTACCGCCAGTGAAACCGTGTTGGTCGATCGCATTCCACCAACGCTCACCATCAATACCTTCGCGGGTAACGACGTGTTGAACGCCAGTGAAAGCTCAGTCGCCCAGGCGATCTCCGGTACCGCTTCGGTTTCGGAAGCGGGCCGCATTGTCACCGTCACGCTGAACGGCAAAACCTACAGTGCGCAGGTCAGTGGAGCCGGCACCTGGTCGGTCAACGTGCCACCGGCAGATCTGGTTAACCTGCCGCAGGGCAGTAGCACCATTAATGCCACCCTGTCCGACGCGGCAGGCAACACCACGCCAGCAACGCATGTCATTACTACCGATACCACGGCACCACTGCTGTCGGTCGATCTGCTGACCGGGGACAATATCCTGACGCTGGCAGAAGCCCTGCTCGGCCAGACATTGACCGGGACTGGCGGCATTGGCGAAACCGTCACCGTTACGTTAGGGCCGTTGACCGCCAGCGTGGTGGTTGGCCCGGATGGCAAATGGAGCATTCCGCTGCCGTCGCTCAATCTGCAAAGCCTGACCGATGGGCCGCAGATCATCGGCGTCACGCTGACCGACACCGCTGGCAACAGCAGCCATACCGACGTAACGCTGAACGTGGCGTTGAACAAAACGCTCGGCGCGGGGGTTAACGCCCTGTTTGGCGGTGATGGCGTGCTGAACCTGGCCGAATCGCTGCTGACTCAGGTGATCAGCGGTAACGCCACTGGCGATTACAACGGTGCGGTGGTGCATGTCACCGTTGCCGGGATAACGCTGGATGCCAACGTGGGCGGCAACGGCCAGTGGAGCGTCTCACTGCTGCCAAGCCAACTGAGCCTGTTGGGTGACGGTCTGGCACAGATACAGGTGCAAATCGTTGATTCCCACGGCAACGTGGTCAACGACCTGATCGATATCGATGTCCTTACGCAGAACCTGCCGGTGATCGGCCCGGTCACCGCCTTTGGCGATGGCCTGCTGAATTCGGTAGAAGCCGGTGTGTCTCAGACCATCAGCGGGGTGATTAACGGCCTTGGTATCGGCGGCGGCAGCGTTAGCGTCAGCCTGGGCACCAAAACCTATACCGCTAGCGTGGGCGCGGGCGGTGTCTGGAGCCTGTCGATCCCACCGCTGGATCTGGCTGCCCTGAGCGACGGCAATCTGGCGCTGGGCGTATCGGTGACCGACTCTGCTGGTAACGTGGTGAGTAAAAACATCGATATCACCGCTATCATCCACAATCTGCCGCATATCGTGCTGGATCCGATCTTTGGCGACGGTATCCTCAACGTGGCCGACCTGCTGCTTAACCAGACCATCAGCGGCACCGTCACCAATCTGGCGAAGGGTGCCACCATCAATCTGGATATTGCCGGTTCGCAAACGCTGACGGCCACCGTAGGCGACGGCGGCAAATGGAGCGCCACCGTCACGCCGGATATCCTCGGTATCCTGCAAGGGCTGGGCAACGGTAACTTTACCGTCACCGCCTCGGCGACCGACTCGGTGGGTAACACCACCAGCGCCACCGCCGGGCTACAGCTGGATGTCAAACTGCCGGTGATCACGCTCGATCCGCTGTTTGGCGGTGATGGCTTCCTCAACGCGGCGGAAGCGTTGGTGGCACAAACCGTCAGCGGTACCGTGGCCTTCGCCAGCACCGGTGCGCAGGTGCAGGTTTCTCTTGGCGGTAAAAACTTCCTGACCACCGTCGGTACCGACGGCAAGTTCAGCCTGGTGCTGCAACCTGCCGATCTGCATACCCTGCTGGACGGCAATATCAACGTTGGCGTTTCGGTGCTGGATGGTTCCGGTAACACCGGCGTGCTGAATACGGCGATTGATGTGATCGTCAACAAGCTGCCAACGCTGGCGCTGAACCCGCTGTTTGGCGGCGACGGCTTCCTCAATGCGGCCGAAGCGTTGCTGACCCAGACCATCAGCGGGACCACCACCAATGCGGCGGCAGGTTCCCAGGTGGTGATCAAGGTCGGTACGCTGCAACTGAACGCCACGGTCGGTGCCGACGGTAGCTGGAGCGCCACCATCAATCCGCTGCAGTTGGCGGATCTGGCGGCGGGCAATCTGATCGTCAGCGCCACGGTCACCGATCCGGCAGGTAACTCCAGCGGTGCCAGCGTAGGCCTCAACGTGGCGACCATTCTGCCAACGCTGACGCTGAACCCTCTGTTTGGCGACGGCACGCTGGATCTGAGCG
Organism: Serratia sp. JSRIV006; assembly: GCF_019968685.1. Classification (NCBI taxonomy): domain Bacteria; kingdom Pseudomonadati; phylum Pseudomonadota; class Gammaproteobacteria; order Enterobacterales; family Yersiniaceae; genus Serratia; species Serratia sp. JSRIV006. The sequence goes on along the minus strand of NZ_CP074137.1, from coordinate 1,090,306 downwards.
ATCTGCTGTCACCGCAGATCCTGAGCGGCAACGCTGGTAACGTGTCGGCCGGGACCACCATCACTCTGACGCTGGGCAGTCACACCTACACCACCAGCGTCGATGCCACCGGCAAATGGCAGTTGCCGATCCCAGCTCTTGATCTGCAAGGGCTGTTGGATGGCCTGACCAACGTCACCGCCAGCCTCACCGATGCGGCAGGTAACACCGTGAGCAAGGTCAGCCCGCTCAACGTGCTGATCAACGCCCTGCCAACCCTGACGCTGGATCCGCTGTTCGGCGGCGATGGCCTGCTGAATGCGCTGGAAGCGACCGGCAACCAGATCATCAGCGGGCACGCTACCAACGCACCGGGCTCTACCATTCAGGTTCATCTGGGCAGCAATACCTTCACCACCCAGGTGAAAGCGGATGGTAGCTGGTCACTCAGCCTGACGCCGCTCAACCTGTCCAGCCTGCTGGACGGCAATCTGTCACTGGGCGTTTCGGTCACCAACTCCGCAGGAAAAACCGGCAGCATCAGCGCCGATCTGGGTGTGGGTATCCACAACCTGCCGACCGTCAGCCTGGGCAGTCTGTTTGGTGATGGTTTCCTCAACCTGAGCGAAGCCAACCTGAACCAGCTGATCGGCGGCACCACCACCAACGCCATCGGCGGTAGCGTCAGCGTTAATGTGGGGGGACTGGTATTGACCGCCGCCGTAGGCAACGACGGGAAATGGAGCGTCAGCGTTCCTACCCTGAACCTGGTCAATCTGGCTGATGGGCCATTGTCGGTCGGCGTTACCGTCACCGACCGCTACGGTAACACCAGCTCGGCCAACGCCAACGCTACGGTGAAAATCCACGCGCTGCCGCTGTTGGGTATTGATGCTCTAGGGACTCTGACGGGTGCGCTGGGCATTCTGACCAACGGCCTGACCGTCAGCGGTACCAGCCTGAACGTGCAGCAAGGCGCGAAAGTCAGCGTCACCTTGCTGGGCAGTACGCTGCTAGGCACCGTAGACGCCACCGGTCATTGGTCGGTGAAATTCGACACCACCAACGCCCTCAAGGGTCTAAATGTGCTCAACCTGATCCCTACTCTGTTGGGCACCGTAGTGGCAGCTTCGGTCACCGACCTGGCGGGTAACGGGGTTAGCGTCTCTGCAGGGCTGACATCCGGTATCGAATTGCCACTGCTGCTGACGGCCAACGCGGCGGTCGAAACGCTGTCACTGGATACGTCGGGTGCCGAAAACACCAGCACCGACAGCGCGACCGATCTCACTACAGTTCAGCATGCTCAGGTAGCCGCCGTGCAACACACCACGACAGAAACCAGCACGCCAACCAGCGAGGTCAGCAGTACCCAGACCACCACGGAGACCAGCGAGCCAGTCACCAGCACGCTGGTGGTGAACCCAACGCTGCCGGTTGATACCGCTGGTGTTACCACGGTTGAGGACACCACCTTCAGCATTGGCGGCGTCACCATCAATCTGGCGGATGGCACTACCGCAAGCGGTGACACCATCCATGGCAGCAGCGGTAATGATGTGATCCACGTCAACGCCCTCGACTTCCTGTCGATCGACGGCGGCGCGGGTATCGACACCCTGGAGCTGGATGGCAACAACCTCAACCTGGATCTGACGGCGCTGGGCCTGAAGGTGCAACACATCGATATCTTCGATTTGGGCACCAGCGGCACCAACAGCATCACGCTGGATCTGCACGAGGCGCTGAACGTCAAGGATGCGGCCAGTGACAACCTGCTGATCAAGGGCAGCGTCGGTGACCAGGTCAATCTGACCCAGGCCGAAGGCGGCACCTGGAGCTCGGTGGGCCAACGGACGGTCGATGGCCAAGTGTTCGACGTTTACCACAACTCCGCCCTTGAAAGCGGCAACACCCTGGGAGATGTCCTGGTGCAGCAAGGCCTGCACGTCAATCTGGTGTAGTACCCGGCCCATCCGTCAGCCACTGGCTCGTACGCAGCGAGCCAGTGGCATGGGAATGACAGAGTTCAGGCCAAGGCAGTGCGGCGGTTCCGTTCGGGAGACGGGCCGCCGAAATTAACGATCGTCACAATAACAAAGCCGAAACGGCAACCCAGCGCAGTTATCGGCATAGATGTGGTAGCGATAATGAAAAGACACCTTTATGGCATGGATGGAACTCGGCTCACGCTACGGCGTGCGGCCACAATCGGACTGTTTTTGGGCGGATTAGGCGGGCTGACTGGTCAGTCTCTCGCCGCACCGCAGGTCGAATTTAACTGGCAAGCCGCACCAACAGAACGTTCGGTAATGACGCTGACGTTACAGGATGCGATCCTGCGAGCCTTTGCTCGTAACCCGCAGATCGCCCAGGCTTCGGCGCAGATTAACGTGGGTAAGGCCGATCTGGCGCTGGCACAAAGCGCCTGGTTCCCGCAAATTGCCCTCAACAGCAATTTTGGCAAATCCAGCCAGACCGACTCCTCTGGCACCTTGAACAACAACGCCTCGGCAGGCGTAACCCTGAATCAGTTGCTGTATGACTTCGGCAAAACCAGCGGCAGCATTGAGGAACAAAATAACCTCTCCGACGCCTATCGCTACACGCTGTACCAAACCATGACCGAGGTGGGCCAACAAACGCTGCAGGCTTACCTACAGGTCAAGCGCTATCAGGACTTGGGTACAGCGGCGGAGCGCAACCTGGTGTCACTGAACCGGGTCAAGGAAATTGCCGAGCTGCGGGCCAATGCTGGCCTCAGTTCACAATCCGACGTGTTACAGGCGCAAACCCGCATCGCCGGGATGAACGCCACGCTGGAACAGTATCGCGCCCAACACCGTTCGGCCCTGGCGCAGCTTTCCGTACTGACCGGCGTCGTGCCGGATAAATTGCCCGACCTGCCGCAGCAACTGTTGCAACAGAAAATCACCCTCAAGTCGCTGCCCTATCAAAAAAGCAATGCGGTGCTCAGCGCCCAGGCCAAGCAGGAAGCCGCGACCCAGCGCATCCGCCAGGCCGAAGCCCAGCACTGGCCTACCATCTCGGTTCAGGCAGGCCGCACCCGCTATGAGAGCGATGGCAACGATGCCCAATCCTATTGGAACGATCAGCTGCAGCTCGTAGTGCAGGCACCGATCTATCAGGGCGGCGCGGTCAATGCCAAGGTCGATGCCGCCGAGGGCGATCGCCAGGCGGCACAGGCTCAGGTCGAGGCCGCCAAGCTGGATATGAACCAGAAAGCCTCCACCGCCTATGCGGACCTGATCGGTGCCCAGCAGCGAGAGCTTGCCGGTGCACAGCAGTTGAGCAGCGCGGACTATACCCGCAGCGTTTATCAGGACGAGTACAAGCTCAGCAAGCGCAGCCTGAACGACCTGCTCAGCGTGGAACAAGACGTGCTACAGGCAGAAAGCTCACGCGTTATCGCCCTGTACGACGGATGGGACGCGGCGGTGCGCTACGCCTCCGCGGTCGACAACTTATTGGATATGTTGGGTATCGAGCGCCAACGAGCCAGTGGCGACAGCTTACCGTCGCTGTAGTCTGAATGATTTGCCAGGAGCGCTTATGTCACAACCTGCTTCACTCGAAGCCTGGATCGCAGCCATGGCCCGAGCGGCCAACGGCTACGGTCTGGCTGTCGATATCAAATCCGTCCGCCAGCAAATGCGCTGGTATGAACAACTGCCAGCCCCGCGCCGCCTGGAACGTCTGGGCCACCTGATGGGGCTTAGCGTCAGCTTGCAGCCACGGGAGAAAGTCCGCTGGCGCAACGAGATCCTGCCCGCGCTGATCGAGATCGACGACGGCGGCCTGATGGTGATCGAATCCCTCGATAGTGAGGGTAAGGCGCTGTATTGGCTCAACGACAGCGGCGACGTGCAACGAGAGGCCGAGCTGGTAGAGCTGCTGCTGAAAGGGCAAGGCACCATTGTGCTGCTGGGGGCGGCGAAGCGCGGGCAGGATGCGCGCATCGACGACTTCGTACAGCCCTATCGCAAACACTGGTTCTGGCAACATTTTCGCGGGGCCAAACGGCAAATCGGCGAGATCTCGCTGGCATCGATCATCAGCAACGTGCTGGCACTGGCCGGTATTCTGTTTTCGATGCAGGTCTATGACCGGGTTATTCCGGCCCAGTCTTACTCCACCTTATGGGTACTGTTCTTTGGGGTGCTGATCGCGGCGGCGCTGGAGTATGCCATCCGCCTGTCGCGCACCGTGATCTCCGATCTGATGGGCAAGAAAATCGACCTGAAGATCTCAGGCATGCTGTTTGCCCGCGCCTTGGCGATCAAAAACGAAGCGCGGCCAAAATCGACAGGCTCGTTTATCTCGCAGTTGAGGGAGATCGATCAGGTACGGGAATTGCTGACTTCCACCACCGTGGGCGCGGCGGCGGATATGCCCTTCGTGCTGCTGTTCCTCGCCATTATGGCGCTGGTTGGTGGCCCGCTGGTGTTTATCCCGATGCTGGCGATCCCGCTGATCGTCATTCCTGGCATCTTGCTGCAATGGCCGATGGCCAAGCTGGCGAAGGAAGGCATGCGGGAAAGCGCTCTGCGCAACGCGGTGCTGGTTGAGTCGATCGAAGGGGTTGAGGATATCAAGGCACTACAAGCCGAGCCCTACTTCCAGCGCCAATGGGAGCAGACCCACGCGGTCAGTGCCAACATCGGTATGCAGCAGCGGCTGTGGGGCGCGCGGCTCAGCGGTTGGGCCTCAACGGTGCAGCAGTTGACCTATGCCGGGATGCTGGTGTTTGGCAGCTATCTGGTGCTCGCCGGCGATATCACTACCGGTACCATGGTGGCCTGTAGCCTGCTTTCCTCACGCACCATCGCCCCCCTGATGCAGTTGACCATGGTGTTCTCACGCTGGCAGCACGCCAAAACCGCCATGACCGGCCTTGACGATCTGTTGAAGAAGCCGCTCGATAAACCGGAAGAGGGCAAGATGGCTCATTGCCCGGTGCTCAGCGGCCATTTCCAACTGCGCAATCTGCAATACAGCTACGACGTGGAGAAAGGGGAAAACTCGATCACCGTCAATAATCTGGAGATCAAACCCGGCGAACGGGTAGCGATCCTCGGCAAGGTCGGCGCGGGGAAATCGACGCTGCTGAAGCTGCTCTCCGGTCAAGCCAGCGCCACCCGGGGCAAGGTGATCATCGACGGGGTCGACATCAGCCATATCGATCCCAGCGATGTACGCCGCCAACTGGGCTTTCTCTCGCAGGAGTCGCGGCTGTTTTTCGGCAGCCTGCGCCAGAACCTGATGCTCGGCCACCCTCATGCTACCGAATCGGAAATGCTTCAGGCGCTGCGGATCTCGGGGGCACTGAGCCTGGTGCAACAAGATGCCGCCAGCCTGGATCGCATTATTCATGAAGGAGGCCGCGGCCTGTCCGGCGGCCAGCGCCAGATGGTGTTGTTGAGCCGTATGATCCTGCGTAACCCGCAAATCGTGCTGCTGGATGAACCCACCGCCTCCATGGATGAACAGTTGGAAGAGTACGTGATCCGCCAGATGCACGGCTGGCTCAGCGGCCGCACGCTGGTGCTGGTCACCCATCGGCCAGCGCTGTTGAAGCTGGTAGATCGCATTGTGGTGCTGGATAACGGCCGCGTGGTGGCCGATGGGCCAAAGGATCAGATCCTGCAGGCAGCCAATAAGCCGATCAATAAAGAACAGGGCGTAGCATGAGGAGCAGGCAATGAGCAATATCACCATGCAAGACGATCTGGCACGCCAGGGGCGGCGGCATTCCTCGGTACTTTGGTTGACGCTGTTGGGGATGATCCTGTTTGTGGTCTGGGCCTATTTTGCCCTGCTCGATGAGGTCACCGTCGGCACCGGCAAGGTCACGCCCTTAAGCCGGGCGCAGCTGATTGAGAGCCTGGACGGTGGGATTATCGACCACCTGTATGTGCATGAAGGGGATATCGTCAACAAGGGCCAGAAACTGGCGCAGTTGGATGTGAAACGCTTCCAGTCCAACTATGGCGAGGCCTTTTCCCGCGTACGCACCCTGCGCGCCTCCGCCGAACGCCTGCGTTCCGAGCTGACCGGCGAGCCACTTCAGTTCAGCGCCGATACCTTGAAGGAGCCAAGTCTGGTGGCCCGTGAACGCCAGCTGTATGAATCCCGCAAGCGCAACCGCGATGAGACCGTCAGCAACCTGCAACAGTCGATGCAGTTGGTCCAGCAGGAGTTACGCATGACCGAACCGCTAGTTGCCAAAGGGGCTGCCGGCCAGGTTGAAGTCATCCGTCTGCGGCGGCAGGTCAGCGAACTGCGCGGCAAGATTGACGAAGCAATTAACCAGTATGCCGTGCGGGCGCGTGAGGAGCAGGTAAAAAACAACGCCGATCTCGACGCCCAGTTAGAGCTGGTGAACGGTAAGGAAGATCAGTTGGATCGCGCCACCATGGTCTCGCCAGTGCGTGGGATCGTGAAGGATATTCAGGTGACCACCGTGGGCGGCGTGTTGCAGCCAGGCGGCAAGCTGATGGAGATCGTGCCGTTGGAAGATCAGTTGCTGATCGAAACCCGCATCAACCCACGGGATATCGCCTATATCCGCCCTGGCCTGCCCGCCACCGTCAAGGTAACCGCCTATGATTCGTCGATCTACGGCAACCTGAATGGCGAGGTGGAGAAAGTTTCCCCGGATACCCTTCAGGACGAGGTCAAACGTGACCAGTATTACTACCGGGTTTACGTGCGCACCAAGCAGGCGGAGCTGATGAATAAGGCGGGTAAGAAGTTCCCGATCGTGCCGGGAATGGTGGCCAGCGTGGAGATCAAAACCGGGCAGAAAAGCGTGCTGGATTACCTGATCAAGCCGCTGAACAAGGTGAAAGAGTCGTTGCGGGAACGGTAATTATTAAAGGCCAGAGAGTGGTTAGCCTCCCTGGCCTTATTTACGTTTCCACCTTCATCAGTCGATGAATCTGCGGATCAGTTCCAACAGCGCAACCAGCGCTTTCAGAACGATGAGAACTTTATCAATGAAAGTTTTCATCCGTTACTCCTTAAAAAGGAGTGAGAGCCCCCTACTTGCCCTTACATTGCCTGTTATAGGAGTTGCCCTTCATTGTTAGATATTGGCTGCTTCACTCCGGCTAGAGCACCAGAACCGGCACCACCCGTAATTCTAGCCAGGACTTGAATACGTTCCCTCGCATACCAGAGTTCAACAGCAAACAGAGCTAACCCTCTGATTATATCCGCTACGCGGTAGTTTGAAAATCAATCAAATCCTGCGTATACTGATCGAGTTAGATATTGGCTGTTTCACTCTGGTTAGAGCCACCAACTCAGGCCGGAAAGTAAAAAAACCCGATTCACCATCGGGTTTTTTTACGCCTGAAACTCGCTCAAAAATCAGAAAAACTCACTGCCCGCGCCGAGCCCGGCCCACCGCTTCACCCAACTGCCACACCGCCATCGAATAATGCACGCTGTGGTTATAGCGGGTGATGGCGTAGAAGTTCGGCAGGCCGTACCAGTATTGATAACGGTTGCCCATATCCAGGCGCAGCAGGCTGACCTGCTGATTACCTTCCAACGAGCCTTGCGGCGTCAACCCAGCCGCAGCCAGCGTAGCGACCGAATAATTGGTTTTAAAACCGGTCTCTAAACCAGGAGCCTGGCCATTAGCTGGCACCGCCACCGTTGCCCCACGCGTCCAGCCATGAGCTTTGAAGTAGTTGGCTACGCTGCCGATGGCATCCACCGGATCCCAAAGGTTGATATGGCCGTCGCCGTTGAAGTCAACCGCATAGCTCTTGAACGACGAAGGCATAAACTGGCCATAGCCCATCGCACCGGCGTAGGAGCCGCGCAGGGAAAGCGGATCGTCACCTTCGGCACGCGCCATCAGCAAGAAGGTAGCCAACTCACCGCTAAAGTACTCGGCACGGCGTGGGTAGTTAAACGACAGCGTCGCCAACGCATCGATAATGCGCGTTTTGCCCATCACCCGGCCCCAACGGGTTTCCACCCCAATAATGCCCACGATAATTTCTGGCGGTACACCGTAAACCTGATAGGCGCGCTGGAGATCCGCCTCATATTTATTCCAGAACACCACCCCGTTCTGCACGTTATCCGGCGTCAGGAACTTGTTGCGATAGCGGATCCAGGCGCCGTTTGGCGACGTCGCTGGCTTGCCAGCGGGTGCCTGCTTATCCATCAGAGCCACCACCCAGTCCAGCTGTTTGGCCTGGGCCAGTACGTCATGCAACTGCTGGCGCTCAAAGCCGTGCTCCTGCACCATCTTGTCGATAAAGCGCGCCGTCGCCGGATTATTGGCAAAGTCGCCGCCCAACGGATGAATGGCATGCTCCGGTTCAAGCACAAAACCACTCTGCACCAGGCTATCTGGGGGGGCCAGTTGCTCGGTAGGTTTAGGCTCGCTGCTACAGGCAGCCAGCAAAGGGATCAGGGGTAAAAGCGTAACCAGATGACGCATCGGATATCCATATAGGCCAGGCAAAAATAGTTGTCGCTATGTTAAGCCATTGTCTGGCGCGAACAAACAGGAATCTGGTCCCCGGTAGCCTCATTTTGTTCACAAAATACCCAGCTGAAAAGCCAGGGCACATATACACTTACTAGTGCTTACCTTTATCAAGGCGATACCCGTTCAACGCCACTACTCCCGGTTGTTTCATTGCCCCTGGGAACTGGCGCAATCAACGTGTTTTCTCTCCAAAACAGCACACGAGGAATAACGTATATGAGTAAGCTCCCCGATCAAGAACCGCCACGCCGTGCCCTGCTAAAACGTACCGCAGCCCTTTCAGTATTAGCTATGACCGGCATTGCCGGTTTCACCGCACCTTCAGTGGCCTTTGCCGCCGCGATGACCAAAGAACAGCGCGATAAAATGACGCCTGACGACATCATCGCCAGCTTTAAACAAGGCAATATGCGCTTTCGGGAAGGCAAAATGCAGCAGCATGACTATGTCGCCCAGAAGCAGGCCAGCGCTCAGGGGCAGTTCCCAGCAGCGGTCATTTTAAGCTGCATTGACTCACGCGCCCCGGCAGAAATTCTGTTTGACGTCGGCATTGGCGAAACCTTTAACGCACGCGTTGCTGGTAACATTCAGAATGACGACATTCTGGGCAGCATGGAGTTTGCCTGTGCCGCTGCCGGAGCAAAAGTGGTCCTGGTGATGGGGCACACCGCCTGTGGCGCGATAAGAGGCGCTATCGAGAATGTCGAGCTGGGTAACCTGACCGGGCTGCTCAACAAGATCAAACCGGCCATCGACAAGACCGAATTTAAAGGCGAGCGCAGCGGTAGCAACTATGAGTTTGTCGATGCCGTCGCCAAAACCAACGTCGAGCTGACCATCGCCGATATCCGCAAAAACAGCCCGGTGCTGAAAAAGCTGGAAGAGGAAGGAAAAATCAAGATTGTGGGCAGCATGTACCATCTGGATGGAGGCAAGGTTGAGTTTCTCGCTTAACCCTTAGGTAACCCCTCACAACAGCGGTGGGCATTGGCTCGCCGCTGCTTATAACTCTTCTTGAGTATCAATGCATTACATCACATTCTGTTTCAATAATTATTCTGCTAATTATTGAAAACCCCTCTTTTGATCAAACAAGCCCCCAGCCATCAACATAGAATTCACAAAAAATTAAACTCATCAAGGATAGGGTTTTACATGGAAATTAAGGTTAATGGCCGTTTGGTCGCACTGAGCAACATCCCACCAGAGACTCCCCTGCTGTATGTCCTACGCAACGATCTACAACTCAACGGCCCCAAGTATGGCTGTGGCCTGGGCGAATGCGGCGCCTGTACCGTACTGATCGACGGCGTTGCGACCCGTTCTTGTTCCACCCCGTTGTCTGCTGCCCAGGGGAAAGCGGTCACCACGCTGGAAGGGCTAAGCCATGAAGGCCATTTACACCCGGTGCAACAGGGCTTTATCGATGAACAGGCCGCACAGTGTGGCTACTGCACCAACGGCATGATTATGACGCTGGTGGCGCTGTTTGAACGCGATCCCCAAGCCAGCGAGCAACAGATCAAAAACGAATTAGCCTTCAACCTGTGCCGTTGCGGTACCCATCTGGAAATTCTGGCTGCGGCGCAACAGGCCAAGCGGCTTCTGGCCGAGCGCGGTGCCCAATGATGGAGATGCAAATAACCCGTCGCCGCCTACTGCAGGCGGGTGGCGTAGTGATGGTCAGCAGTCTGTTACCCTTCAACGCGCTGGCGAGCAGCCCTGCAGCCACTGGTAAAGCGATCCCCCTGGACCGTATCAGCAGCTTTATTGCCCTCAGTGCCGATGGCAAAGTGACCGCGTTTAACGGCCACGTCGATCTCGGCACCGGCATACGCACCTCACTGGCACAGATTGTCGCCGATGAACTGGACGTGGCTTTCGACGATGTCACGCTGATCCTGGGCGATACCAATCGCACGCCCGATCAAGGCCCAACCATCGCCAGCGCCACCATTCAGGTAACCTCGGTTCCCCTGCGTCAGGCGGCTGCGCAGGTGCGACAATTGCTGGTGGAACTGGCCGCTATTGCCTTCAAGCGCCCGGCCACACAGCTGACAACCGCCAATGGCTTCGTGTTTGCCCCAGATGCCCCCTCAGCCCGCCTGAGCTACGCCGAACTGGCGCGTGGGCAGGATCTGCATCTGCCGCTGGACAGCAATGTGGTGCTGAAAAGCCCGCAAAGCGGCCAGTATGTGGGCAAACCGGTGGCACGCGTCGATATTCCAGCCAAGGTTCGCGGCCAACTGACCTATGTGCACGATATGCGCCTACCAGGCATGTTACATGGGCGGGTAGTGCGCCCGCCTTATGCCGGAGCAGACAGCAATGCACCATTGGGAAAAGCGATGATTTCCGTCGATCGGGGATCCATCGCCCACCTGCCCGGTATTGTCAAACTGGTGGTCATCAATGACTTTATCGGCATCGTCGCCGAGCGTGAGGAGCAGGCGATCGCAGCCATGCGCCAACTAAAGGTGCAATGGCAACCCTGGGCCGGGTTACCGGATCTGTCTTTGGATAAGCTGCACGCGACGCTGGAAGCCATGCCGAAAGCCGAGCGAATTCTGCGCGACGATCCTGGCACCACCGACGCCCTTGCCGCAGTCGCAACGCAGGTCAATGCCGACTACGTCTGGCCTTATCATTTGCATGCCTCTATCGGCCCTTCCTGTGCCGTGGCCGAGGTAAATGCGCATCAGGTGGAAATCTGGTCCGGTACGCAAAACCCCCACGACCTGCGCAAAGACATTGCCAAATTGCTTGGCCGTGAGCCGGAGCAGGTGCATATCAACCGCATGGAAGCTTCCGGCTGCTATGGACGTAACTGTGCCGACGACGTTTCTGCAGATGCGGCCTTACTGTCACATGCCACCGGCAAGCCAGTGCGGGTGCAGTTGATGCGCGAGCAGGAAGCGGGTTGGGAACCAAAAGGTACCGGGCAATTGATCCGCGTACGTGGCGGGCTGGATGCCAATCATCAGGTCGCCGCCTACGAGCTGAGAACCAGCTATCCCTCCAACAATGCCGTCACCCTGCCGCTGGTATTAACCGGCATGGTTGCCAATCGGCCAGACGTACAGCAGATGGGGGACCGTACTGCCGTGCCGCAATATGAATATCCGCATATGCGGGTGATTGCGGAAGATGCAGCGCCCATCGTGCGGGCTTCCTGGATGCGTGGCGTGTCGGCGCTGCCGAACGTGTTTGCCCATGAAAGCTGGATCGACGAGTTGGCCTACCTCGCCAAACAGGATCCGATCGCCTATCGGCTGCAATATTTAACCGATCCGCGCGCCATTACGTTGATCCACGCGCTGAAAAAACAGGCCAACTGGCAGGATGGCCCCGCCCATCATAATCCGGTGGTCGAGGATCAAGAGGAGGTCAATGGTCGAGGTTTCGCCTATGCCCGTTACTTCCACAGCAAATTCCCCGGGTTTGGTGCCGCCTGGGCAGCCTGGGTCTGCGATCTCAGCGTTAATCGCCGCAACGGGCAGATCACACTGAACAAGATCTACGTGGCCCACGACTGCGGGCAAATCGTCAATCCGGCCGGGGTGCGCCATCAGGTGCATGGCAACATCATCCAGTCGGCCAGCCGGGTCCTGAAAGAGTTTGTCACTTTTGACAGCAGCGGTGTGACCTCACTGGATTGGGGCGGTTATCCCCTACTACGGTTTGACGAACTGCCAGAGGTGGATATCCAACTGCTGGATAACCCGCATGAACCGCCGATGGGAGCAGGGGAATCCGCCTCCGTACCGAGCGCTGCCGCCATCGCCAATGCGTTATTTGATGCGCTGGGCGTCAGGCTGCGCGAAGTCCCCTTCACCCCGGAACGGATCCTGAAGGCTTTAGCTACCGCCACCTCTTCCAGCCATGCAAACGGGTAACATATTATGCACAAGATAAAGAAAATCGCCGGGCTGGGCGCGCTGGCCGTTGCCATCATCGTTGCCGTGGGGGCGATTGCCACCTGGCAGCCAGAAATGGTGCAAATCGATCGCCTGGATACCCATACCTTCAGCCAGGCGCAGATTGAAAAAGGTGAGCGTCTGGCCGCCGTTGGTGATTGTGCGGTTTGCCACACGCGCCCCGGTGGCGAACGCAATACCGGCGGGCTGGCAATGGAAATCCCGTTCGGTACCATCTATACCAGCAATATTACGCCCGACCTGGAAACGGGGATTGGCGGATGGTCCTATCCCGCCTTTGAGCGCGCCATGCGCCACGGGGTCGATCGCCAGGGCAATTACCTCTACCCGGCATTCCCCTATACCGCATTTACCCGCACCAGCGACGAAGATCTCAAGGCACTGTACGCCTATCTGATGACGCAGCCAGCGGTGCACTACCAGCCGCCGAAAACCTCATTACATTTCCCGTTCAATATCCGTCAGGGGATCGTGACCTGGAACTGGCTCTATCTGACGCCCGGTGCCATGCAGCCAGACGCCAGCCAGAGTAAAGAGTGGAACCGGGGGGCCTATCTGACGGAGGGACTGGGCCATTGCAGCGCCTGCCATTCGCCACGAAACTTCCTGTTTGGGGAGCAAGGGGGCAGTAAACATTTGAGCGGTGGTGTCGCAGAGGGCTGGACCGCTCCGGCCCTGACCGCCAACGCTCAGTTACCGCTGGCCTGGAGCCAGCAGGATCTGCTGACCTTTATGCAAACCGGCTACTCCGCTAACCACGGTGTGGCTGCTGGGCCGATGGCACCGGTGATCGAGGAAGGCCTTTCTCAGTTGCCGCCAGAGGATTTGCAGGCGATTGCCACCTATTTGCGCTCTTTCCATTCTCAGGATGAAAGCCTCTCGGGTAAGGCCGCAGAGATCAACCGGTTGGCAGAGCAAAGGGTTGAGCCGCTGACTTCACAGGGATCACGGATTTTCTCCGGTGCCTGTATGGCTTGTCACTCCCAGGAGAAAGGCGCGCAGATGCAGGGCGTACGCCCTTCCCTGGCCCTGAACAGCAACCTGTATAGCAGCAGCCCGGATAATGCCATCCGCGTGGTGCTTTCCGGTATCCAGCAGCCGGCCAAAGGCGAGTTAGGCTATATGCCTGCGTTCCGTTATAACCTCAACGACGAGCAAATCGCCGCGCTGCTGAACTATCTACGGCAGGACTTTACCAAGCAGAAACCGTGGACTGATTTGCAGCAGCGGGTGACTGAACTGCGGGCGGAGACTGACCCCTCACCCCAACCCTTATGTCTTGATCTTCTCCGCCTTAGCGGAGAAGATCCCCGACTGATCATCGGGAGATAGCCGGTGAGCTCCCCCTAACCCTAGTGCCTATGAGCCCGTGGGAGAGATTGTGCCCCGGCTGTCTATTTCCCTGTCGCCTTGTAGACCGAACGGTATCCTGTGCCTATGAGCACCTACATATAAGGATGGTCCGGCGATAAATTTCAGACATGGTTATGGAGTGCCATAATGCGTAGAACCCCTGTCGGCGTTGATATCGCTAAACACAAATTTGATGTCGCCGTACTGCTGGACAATCAGAAGTATAAAACCAAAAAGTTTGCCAATACCCCTTCTGGATGCCGCGAGTTCGCAGCCTGGTTGAGCCGCTTTGGCGACTGTCATGTCTGTATGGAAGCCACCGGGAGCTACAGCACGGAACTGGCCACTTATCTGGCAGACAACAACTACCACGTCAGTCTGATGAACCCGGCGTGTATCCATTCCTTCGGCAATACAGAACTGGCCCGGAACAAAACGGACAAAAGCGATGCAGCGATGATAGCCCGCTACTGCGCACTGCATCAGCCTGCCCCGTGGTTCCCAGCCCCGTTGAGCGAGCGCCAGTTGACCGCGTTGGTCAGGCATCTTAAGAACCTGGAAGAGATGCGTCAGATGGAAGAAAATCGCCTGGAGGTGGCCGAAGCAGTCATCGTCCCTTCACTCAATGAGCACATCGCCACGTTGGATGAACTGATACGAGAAACGAAAAAGAAAATCAGTCAGCACATCGATGATAACCCTGACCTGAAACGGGACAGCGAGTTGCTAAAAAGTATCCCTGGAGTGGGAGAGATGCTGAGCTCCAGCCTGCTGGCCTTCGCAGGAAACCTGCGTCGGTTCACCAGCAGCAAGGCCCTGGTAGCGTACGCAGGACTGAATCCGCAGCGATGTGAGTCGGGGATGTTTAAAGGGAAAAGCCGGTTATCGAAAGTGGGGCACGGTGAGCTGCGAAGTGCGTTATACATGCCCGCGGTAGTGGCAGGCCAATACAATGTTGTGGTTAAAGACTTAACAGAAAGGCTGAAGTTGCGTGGGAAGTCGGGCAAAGAAAGAGTGTGTGCGGCGATGCGAAAGTTGCTGCAACTGGCCTATGGTGTGGTGAAATCAGGAAAGACATTTAATGCGGAAATACCGCTTGCCGGATAGCCGACAAGACGGTATCTCTCCCACAGGGAGAGGGAGCTGAACGGAGCGCGTGGCAGGGTGCGAAGTTATTCTGTAACTATTTGATAGTTAATTTGTAGCACGCTTACTCCCATTCCCAATTGACACTGCGTTGTCGTCAGCACAGGAGTTAGTCTGTAAACAATTGATGTAAAGACAATTTACTATAATTAAGTGGTGGCTCGATCGGTCCCCTCTCCCTGTGGGAGAGGGTTAGGGTGAGGGGTCCAGAAGCTACTTCTGTAACTTGGCCAACAGCGTTTTACGGGTAATGCCGAGCTGTTTGGCCGCCTCGGTCTTGTTACCGGCGGTTTGTTCCAGCGCCGCCAAAATCGCCTGTTTCTCGACCTGCTCCAACGGCTGGATCGCTTGGCCACATCGGCGATCCGGCTGCACATCGACGCACTGGCTGATACTCAGCGGCAGCTCTTTTTCACTGATAAAGTCCCCACTCAGCAGGATCACCCCGCGCTCAACGCTGTTCTCCAGCTCACGCACGTTGCCCGGCCAGGGGTATTTCAGCAGCATATCCATCGCCAGCGGGGTGAATCCTTTAACCGGCTTACGGTTACGCTCGGCAAATTTGGCCAGAAAATGCATTGCCAACAGGGGAATATCTTCGCTGCGCGCCCTCAGCGGCGGGCTGTCCACCGTCACCACGTTCAGCCGATAGTAGAGATCCTGGCGGAACCTGCCAGCCTCCACGTCCGCCAACAGATCCCGGTTAGTCGCTGCGATCAGACGGACATCCACCGACAGGGTCTGATTACTGCCCACCCGCTGGATCTCCCTCTCCTGGATCGCCCGCAGTAATTTTGCCTGCATCAGCGGCGAGACTTCTCCAATCTCGTCCAGGAACAGCGTACCCTGGTCAGCCTCCATAAATCGCCCTTCCCGGCGTTTATCGGCACCGGTAAATGCCCCTTTCTCATGACCGAACAGCTCCGACTCCAGCAGAGATTCGCTCAAGGCGGCGCAGTTAATGCTCACCAATGGCCGCTCCTTGCGCAGGCTGTTGGCGTGTACGGCCCGGGCTATCAGCTCCTTGCCGGTGCCGGACTCCCCGCTGATCAACACCGTCGCTTCGGAAGGGGCGATCATGGCGATCATTTCCAGCAGCTTGCGCATCGGTTCACTGCGGCCAATAAAATTTTGCTGATCGAACCGCAAACGCTGCTTCAGATCCTGGTTCTCGCTCTTTAACGAGGTATGCTCCAGCGCGCGTGCCAGCGTGAGCTGCAACGTATCGAAATCGAGAGGCTTGGTCAGATAGTCATAAGCCCCCGCCTTTATCGCTTCCACGGCAGACTCCACGTTGGAGTAGGCGGTCATGATCAGGATCGGGATCGCCGGGTTATAGCTTTTGATGGCCTTCAGCGCCGCGATGCCGTCCATTTCCGCCATCCGCACGTCGCTCAGGATCAGATCGAACGGCTGTGCCCTGACCTGTTCCAACGCTTGTCGGCCGTTATGCGCCACGCTGACCCGGTAGCCCCAGCCGTTTATCAGAGCCTCGAGGATAGTGCAGTGGCTGAGATCGTCCTCAACCAGCAAAATATGTGCATTAGACGTCTGCATGAGCCTCCCCTTGTTGATTGTTGTGCCTGAGCGGGATCACCATTGTAAAGCAAGTGCCCGCTGGCTGGCCGCTGGTGACAGCGATCGTCCCCTGGTGCTCCTCGATCACTTTCTGCACCATGGTCAGCCCCAGGCCGGTGCCCGTCGCCTTGGTGGTGAAGTAAGGGTTAAAGATTTTTCCCAGGTCGTCAGGTGGGATACCAGCCCCCGAGTCGCTGACGGTAATGCGCATCGCCCCCTCCTTGGTCGCTTCAACGTCAACCTCGAGTACGCCATCCGAGCCAATCGCCTGGATGGCATTGAGATACAGATTCAACAACACCTGAGTTAGGCGATCGGGGTCGATCTCCACCAGCGGCAATGCTTCATCACAGCGGGAACGGAGGGCGATATTGTTACTCTCAGCATCCTGACGGATCAGGTGCAGCGAATGCTCGATCACCTCGTTAATCGCCACCCGCTGCAAACGCAGATCGGCAGGGCGCACCAACGCCAGTAACTCGGTGATCACCCGGTTGAGACGATCGACCTCTTTCGCCATCACCTTGGCCAGTTCATGCTGTTCGCTACCCGCAGGCGAGCGGTCGGCAAAATACTTGGCGAAGCCTTTGATGGAGGAAAGCGGGTTGCGGATTTCGTGGGCCACGCCAGCCGCTAAATCGCCGATAGCCGCCAGCTTTTCTTTGCGGCGGATCTCCGCTTGCAGTTGGCGAATCTCCCGCATATCGCGGAAGATAAACACGTTGCCCAGAAAATGGCCGCTGTGATTAACAATATTCGCCACGCTGATGCTCAACGGCAGGCTCTGCCCACCAGCCAGACGATGGTCAATATCCTGTTCGATAATAGGCTGGCCGTGGCTACTTTTCTGCGCCAGTTGCTGCCATTCGGCTGGCAGCGCCTGATGGCTAGGCTGGCCAAACAGCTCGGCGGCACTACAACCCAGCATCACTTCTGCCGCATGGTTAACCACCCGGATCTGGTGCTGATCATTGGTGGTGATCAAGCCCATCGGCAAGTTACTGATAATTTCGCTGGAGAAGGCCCTTGAGTCCTGCAACTGTTGGCTGGAACGTTGATAACGCCGCCCCCAGAACAGCGCCAATAAACTGGCTAACGCCAGCAACAGCAGGATGGACAGCAAAATGGAGGTGTTGCGCATATCCTTTGCCTGGGCGGCATCCAGCGCGACAGTGTCTAACGCCGCAAAAATGACGGCCTGCTCATCATCCTGAGGCTCGGCAGCCTCCTGCATACGCGATCGGTTCATCATATGGCCGGAGTGGCCGCTACCGCGCTTAAGCGGCTTAAACCAACGGTAAGCTTCAAAAGCATTCTGCTGCTGAGCCTGCGGCTCATCAAAGGTCGTCATATGCCACTGTGCATCGCTGGAAATCTTCAGCTCAGCCATCTGTTGCGGGCTATACAGCTGCTGGCCAACACGTTGCGGATCGCTGTGCGCCAGAATGCGGCCAGAGCGATCGGTAATGGCGATGTACAGCACGTTCGGCTGATAGGCCATCTCCTCCAACAGGGTTTGACGCTGATCGTGACGCCAGCGCATGCCCATACCGGTACGAGCACCGGATTCAAACGAACTCATCAACACCGCGCTTTTTTCTCGTAGCGTCTGGATCTCCACCTCACGCCCACGCTGCAGATCTTTAATGGCCAGCGTGATGATAATGCCAAGCAGTAACGCGACCGCGGCGATCGCAATCCAGGCAGGTAAGAGCGTCGATTTGGTTTTAAATTCCATGGGCTTCCTCTGCAACCGGCACGCCAGCGTGCGGGTAATTATTACCCACACTATCAGTATGGCGAGTAAAAATAACCCACTTTATCTCTGGATGGCGATCAGCAAACGGCCATCCTCCACCATCAGTTATTTTTATTACTGTCATAAACTTAACGCGCTGCATGCTGGAGTTCCTTGGCTGGCGCCCGTTGGCTGAGATAGCCAAGCCCTAACGGCGATCCTGTATCTATACAATTCCCATGCCAGCCTGAAGCTGGCACGACGGTTGCAACTAAAGAAATGGAATCCATGAACCCTCAACCAAAGGAAATCAATCATGACGCTAACTAAAACCACCTTCGCCGCCATTATCTCCGTTGCCCTGCTGGCCGGTGTTAGCACTACCGCGCTGGCGCAAAATGGCAACCGCGCAAACATGACCAATGCACAGGGAACTCATCAGGGGATGGGTTATCAGCACGGTAACCGCGCGAACTTGACGCCTGAACAGCAAGCCGTCAGCCAGAAAGCCTTTGATGAATTCCAGTTGAAAACCGCCGATCTGCGCCAACAACTGATGTCCAAGCAATACGAATATCAGGCATTGCTGACCAGCAAGCCTTTGGATGAGCAGAAGGTCTTGGCCGTGAGCAAAGAAATCACCGCATTGCGTGATAACCTGTACCAACAGCGTGTGGCGCTCGATACCGATCTGGCCAAGGCTGGCGTACCGATGATGGGCCACGGGATGGGTGGAGCGGGGATGCACGGCGGACGTGGCTGTCGTTAAGCCTTAACGTTATCCTCAGATAACATCGGGAGAACACCAGATCTTTTCTAGCTTCTCCCGTCAATTCTTCCCCCTTCCCGGATCGTTCAGGCTGTCACCCCCGCGATACATTTATCCCCTGCTGAACAATTAACAACACTGATTAATGAGAATATTCTTGGTTAATTGACGTAAAACAACACACTAAAACGCTTAATCCTTATTCTTACGCCCGATTATAATTTTTTTTCGTACCGCCTGAATAAAATCAAGTTCCTGCCATACTTATTTGCATGAGACAGCGACTGTCTCTTTGCGCACTTAACTTGCCCGGAGTTTTCTCATGAATAAAACCATCATTGTTGTCACTCTTGCTGCCGCCGTTCTCAGCGGATGTAACGCTAATCGCACCGCTTCCGGCGATACCTTTACTGCAGCACAGGCCAGGCAGGCCAACTTCGTCACTTATGGCACGCTGGTGTCCGTGCGGCCGGTCACCATCCAGGGGGGTGATGGCACCAACGCCGCTGGGGCTATTGGCGGGGCCGTAGTCGGTGGCTTCCTGGGTAACACGGTAGGTGGTGGCTCCGGACGCAATCTGGCAACCGCAGCGGGTGCCGTCGGGGGCGCAGCCGCTGGCTCAGGTATCCAAAGTGCCATGAATCGCAGCGCCGGGGTGGAACTGGAAGTGCGCCGAGATGATGGCGTGAATATCGTGGTCGTTCAGGCACAGGGCTCAACCCAGTTCCATACAGGACAACGCGTTGCACTGGTGACCAATGGCACCACCACCACCGTCTCACCACGCTAAAAGGAATAGGTTACTTCAAGGTTTAGGAGCCAGACCGCAATATGGCTCCTTACTACTGCGATACCGGCTCCAGGGACGATCTCTCCTTGCGGGATAATAACGAGTTTTCCGGCTCGGCCATTACAATAAAAAACGGAGTTAAACCTGATGTTTATCAAATGGATTAAACGCATTGCCCTGCTGCTGGTGGTGTTAATCGTCGGAGCGCTGGGCATGCGAGTTTATGATACTCAGCGTGGGCCATCGTTACAGCTTTGGCATACCTTTGTCCCAAATGAAATGCGCGCCGATGAGATCGATAAGGCCAGTTGGGCGGATTATCTAACTGCCGAGGACGCCATTTTCAAAGAGGTCCGCCAGAATGTGACCGACAAGCTGGACAGCAGCCAGCAGACCTCGTTGAACCGCTACTATGCCGACAGCCCAATCTATCCCGAAAAGTTTCCTACCGACTGGAACCGCTCCTACATTATGATGCCGGAAGGCAAACCGAAAGGCGCCGTGGTGCTGTTACATGGTTTGACCGATACCCCTTACAGCCTGCGGCATATCGCAGATAATTACCGTGAATATGGTTATGTGGCGGTCGGTATTCGTTTACCCGCGCACGGTACCGTACCGGGTGCGTTGACCGACGTAGACTGGCAGGATTGGATGGCAGCCACTCGCCTGGCGATCCGTGAAGCCAAACGCCTGGCGGGTGACGACGTACCGCTGCATATTGTTGGCTTCTCTAACGGCGGCGCATTGGCGATGAAATACACGCTGGATGCGTTGGATGACCCCCGCCTGACGAAACCCCAGCGTGTAGTGCTGATTTCGCCGATGATCGGCGTCACCAGCTTTGCTCGTTTTGCCGGTATTGCCGGTTGGCCTGCCATCTTCCCGGCGTTTGCCAAGGCGGCCTGGTTGGGGATTGTGCCGGAGTTTAACCCGTTCAAATACAATTCGTTCCCGGTAAATGCGGCACGCCAGTCCTTCCAGCTTACCCAGGCATTGCAAAAGCAGATTGCCGCCGATTCACGCAACGGCAAAATGGGCGAATTGCCGCCGATCCTGACGTTCCAATCGGTGATGGATTCTACCGTCAGCACCCGTGCGGTAATCACCGCCCTGTATAACCACCTGCCAGCCAACGGCAGTGAGGTGGTGTTATTTGATTTAAACCAGGCGGTGGCGTTTGGGCCGTTACTCAGAAGCTCATCCTATACCGCGCTGCCGCGGCTGCTACCACCGCCTCCGCGTAACTATACGGCCACCATAGTCACTAACGTAACGCCAGAAACTACCGATACTGAGGCTCGTACCATCGTCGCAGGGCAAACGGCAGAGACCACGGATCTGCTCGGTATCACCTACTTGCCGGATATCTTCTCGCTGTCGCACGTGGCCTTGCCGTTCCCGTTGAGTGATTCCCTGTACGGACGTTACCCAGAACCACGCAATCAGTACGGTATCAGCCTGGGGACCTTTGCCGCACGTGGCGAGCGGGCAGTGCTGGTGGTCGGGCTGGACTCACTGATGCGTCTGTCCTCAAACCCGTTCTTCCCTTATATGCTCAAGCGTATTGATGACAACATCGGCCCGGCACCAACGAAATAAGGTCGGTTAACCACGGCCAGCACCCAATCGGCGCTGGCCGCAACTCAATAATAGTTAATGGTAAACACCACTTTGCCATTCGCCTTGCCCGGAGAAACGCTCGTTGCGGTTTGAATATAGCGGGCAGCCAGCGGGACACGAATGGTTGGGCTACCGTCTTTCGGCAGCGTCAACGTCTGCTCCCCTGCAAAATTAAACAAGGTTGGCGTTTGGCTGCTATTGCCCCAGCCGATCTGGATACCTACGCCCGCTGCCGCACCGGAAACCGACGAATCGATAGCCATAATACCATTTGCTGCATCAATCACCGAGGTGGTTGGGGTCAGGCGCACACCGATGCTGTTATTGGTTGAATTGGCAACCTTCCCGCCGCCAAGAGTGTAATCAAACATCAGCGTGCTGTTGGCGACGTTATAAAAACCGAAAAAGGTCGGGCAATTGGTTAATGCGATCGATGCATCTACCCACGGAGTCGTAGCCCCCCGACCGGTGAAATTTTTATTGATATCAAAACTACCTAAATTGACATTCACATCCGGTGTCGTACAGGTCTGCGCCGATACCGTTAGCTGGCCTTGAAGTTTGACAATATAAGCTTTGATAGGTAGCCCGGTAGTCGCCGGATGAGATAATGGATTTGTTATCGATATGCTAGGGGTCGGTAACTTTGCTGAGTCGAGAATATAATTTCCCGGCGCGATAGTGCCTATTTTAATTAGCGACACATAGATATCCCGGCTTGTCAGATAAGGCTCATACGAACCGCCGGTCACCGGACTGCTCGTGTCAGATGGGAATCGATAAAAAGGTTGACCCAAGATGAACGCTTCACTGTCCGGGCTGCGCGAGATGGCAACGCCGACCCCTGGAATATTAGTTTGATAAACCGCGCCAGCGAAAGGGCTACCGCTCCAGTTGGCCAGCGGCATCGGTGCCTGATCAATACTCCACGCAATATTAAACCACATTGAGGTATCGACCGCCGAGGCACATTTCATCACGCTGAGACCGGTTTCACCACTTATCCATCGCCCTTGATAAATCACCGTCCCAACGGGAATATCTGTCCCTGCTGAAATTGCTGGCGGGCTTAGTTGAACGGTATCGGTACGCGGTGCACCATTCAACGGTGAGCACACCACCGCAGCCCAAGCACTATTGCCGACAGCCATGCATACCAGCACACCTGTCATATATTGCAATATTTTGTTCATTTTACTTCCTCTGACACAGTGGTGTAACACACTTGCGACGTTAAATAAGGCTAAGATACCCCACCGTTAAGTTGGTCTGCACCGTGCCCAGGCTGGAGAAACTGCGGCCTGACTCGAGCCATAAGATAGGCTCTTATACTAGTTATTGTAGTCCAGTTGCTTCTGCTTCTCGCATGACAATATCGGCCCGGTACCAACGAAATAAGGTGGGTTAACCACGGCCAGTGCCTAATCGGTGCTGGCCGTGGTTTTTCAACCTGTAAAAATAGACGAATTGAGCACGCTGGTTTTTATTGGGCATGCCTGAAACAGGTTACGCACCCCCAATTTATGCAAAGCATTACGCCGGTGGGTATACACGGTTTTGGTTGAGATACGTAAGCTGAGGCCGATGGCTTGCATATTCATACCATCGATCATAGACAGCAGTACGGCCTTCTCTCTGCGGGTTAAGCTATCATGGAGAAAAGTAGCAACAGGAAGCTCCCCACCGACTATGTTGACTAACTCATTAAACACCGCGTCTACATCAGCATCCTCTGCCAAGGCAATATGCCGCTCAACACTCAGATTGAACTTTATTTTCATTGCGGTTGGCAAAAAAATTATTTTCCCAGGGAATTTGGCAACGGCAATCAAGAACGACATTTCACTGATTGAATTCAACATATAAAACACCAGCACATCCTCTTTACCAAAGCTACTGGCACTGGTGTTTTTCAGTTCATTGAGTGCCATTTGGTTAATCACTCGCCCCTCGGCATGCAAATACGCCTTGAGCCCAACAAAAAAATAATAGTTATCAGTAATGATATTAATTTTCCCAGGCATAGTAATGGCGCTCCTTTATAAAAACACATCTCCATCTCATCGCTGTCACAGCAAACCGAGGCCCAACTATGGCGAGTGGAACGTTCGTATAGTTATGAGTTATGCTATCTACGGGCCACAACTCAATAATAGTTAATGGTAAATACCACTTTGCCATTCGCCTTGCCCGGCGTCGGTGTTGCAGCCGTTTTAATATAGCGGGCAGCCAGGGGGATCCGAACGGTTGAGCTACCGTCTTTCGGTAATGTGATGCTCTGCTCTGCCGAGAAGTTAAACGGCGTCGGTGCTTGAGCACTCTCCCCCCAGCCGAGTTGGATGCCCACGCCGCTGGCCGCTCCGGATACCGTTGAGTCGATAGCCATAATGCCATTGGTGGCATCCAGCACCGTGGTTGTTGGCGTTAGGCGCACACCCAGGCTGTTATTCAGCGAAGTGGTAGTCGTGCTGCTCCCGGTATTGTAATTCATTAATAGCGGCGCATTTGTCGAATTATAAAAGCCGTAGAATTGAGGACAGTTAGTCAGGTTAATTGATGCATCAACCCAGGGAGTGGCGGCATTCGCCGTGCTAAAATACTCATTTATATCGTAACTCCCCAAGTAAACAGCAACAACAGGTGTGGAACAGGTCTGTGCTGATACCGTTATACTGCCTTGAAAACTGAAGATCCAATAATACAATGGTAACCCAGTGATCGTTACGGCATTAGTGTGGCTAGTGGGTGAATAGTCAATCGCCTCCTGAGTGGTAGGGAAATTTGCACCATTGATGCTGTAGGTTCCTGGTACCAGAGGGCCCGTTTTAACCAATACAATACTTCTCGGTGAGCTTGCGCCGATAGGGGTAATTCTAATACCTAATGATGAGTCTAATAAATTCTGCCCCTCAGCATAAAGTTTGGTGGGGGTTATCGCTCTATTTGACACGCCGGTGATAATCGCCACACCGATACCTGGGATACCGGTTTCATACACTCCATTGGCATAAGGTCCGGTTGTCAGGCCGGAGAGCGGTTTTGGCGTAGTCTTTAAACTCAATGATGTCGCATAATACAGATATTTTCCAACATCGGAGGCAACCCATTTCCCTTCAATATAGGTATCTTTCATGGTCAAGCTTGCCTGATATATTACCGTCCCCACTGGCACATCTACACCGGCCGAAATCACCGGTGGGCTCAAGGGAACGATGACGGTTTGCTGGCCGCCTGTCAGCGTCGCGGTAAACGTTGCCCAGCTTGGGCAAGAGATAACCGCTAGCACTATTCCCATCAACAATCCTGATACTTTATCTGTCGATCTTTTCATGAGTAATATCCTCTTTCTCATAATCTATGTAGGCCATGACAGAAAGAATAAAGTTGGAATTGGTGGCTGCGCTAACTAGGGTCAACCGTCTTTATTTATCCGAGAGGCAAATTTTTTGTTGCTCAATAGTAATTTATCGTAAACGTCACTTTGCCATTCGCCAGACCCGGCGTAGGGTTCGCAGCCGTTTGAATATAACGGGCAGACAAAGGGATGCGAATGGTTCGGCTGCCATCTTTCGGCAGTGTCACCGTTTGTTCCGCGGCAAAGTTGAACATCGTCGGCGCCTGGCTACTTTCCCCCCAGCCAATCTGGATGCCTACGCCTGAAGCCGCGCCAGATACCGTCGAATCAATAGCCATAATCCCATTGGCAGCATCGATCACCGACGTTGTCGGGGTTAATCTCACACCAATATTGTTATTCAGTGCATTGGAAACCGTCGCCAATCCCGTGTTGTAATCCATCAGTTTCGTGGTATTGGTCGCATTATAAAAACCGTAAAATGTCGGGCAGTTGGTCAGATTGATAGACGCATCAAGCCAAGGAGTGGCCGCTCCCACTCGGCCAAAATACTCGCCTATTTCATAAGCCCCCATGTAAACAGCAACCACCGGGGTGGTGCAAGTTTGCGTAGAGACCGTCAGAGTCCCCTGGAAATTGATATTATAAAAAGTAAACGGCAGCCCGGTGACAGCGACGGAGCCAGGATGGCTATTCACCGGTTGTTCAAGCATAGTCTTGATACTCGGGAGATTTGCCCCGCTTAATGTAAAGCTACCGGGGGTGATCGGCCCTGTTTTAATTAGCGAGATATAACGTGTTGAACCGGTAAAGTTAAGCGCTCCACCTAACTCATTGCCAACCTGCCTGATAGGGTTCTCTACATCGGTGGTCACTGCTGGCCGATTAGGTATTATCGGGCTGCCATCAGGAGTACGTGAGATAGCCACGCCAATCCCGGGAATATTCGTTTGATAGACTGCGCCCGCAAACGGGCCGGTCATCAAGCCGCTCAGAGGCAACGGAGCATTGCTAATCAGCGTTGAGCTACTGTACCAAAATGATTTACCCACGTCGGCCTGTGCCCACTGGCAGCCCATCTTGGTGTTTTTCATCAACCAACTGCCTTGATAAAGCACGGTCCCCACGGGAATATCAACCCCAGCAGAAATCACCGGCGGGCTCAGCGGCACCGTTTCCGTTTGGGTTGCACCAGCATCAAACGAGCAATTCGCCACAGCCCAACTATTGGCGCTGATAACACTTAACAAAATACCGCCGAGCAGACCCGACACTTTATTTATCGATAATTTCATCATTCATTAACCCTCTTTCTGGCAGGCGTTACCAGAAAGGAAAACAGTTGTCATGCCTGGCTGTTAACCCTCGTTAACAGCCGATAGCTTGTCATTGTTCGCCAGTTTCGACCGCAGGGAACTGGCAGGGGCCATCGTCGTGCAAGGCGAATTGAATTGTTGTATCTGCTCTTGGCCCTTGGCCATAGGCATCAGCATATAGCTGACGGTACATTGCATCTCACCACCTTCGCCCCATTTCACTTGCAACTGGCCCTTGTCTTGCGCCACACGCGCATACAGTTGCCCGCCCTGGCCCACTGAGCCTACGCTGTTGCCTTTGCTATCAAAGATATCGGCCCCGAACGGTACCGGCTCCCCTTGATAGGTTGCGTTCACCAGAATTGGCGTCCCCTGCTTAGTAGTATATTTCACCTTCACCACCGCACCGGAATATGGCGCCACTTTCTGGCTGGTGTTATCCAATTCCACACCGGCCGACGTCCCTTTCGGATCGAGACTGATCTCGTTCATCTGGTACGGATTCAGGTAAGGCACTATCGCGTACCCTCGTGAATCAATGCTCACGCCGGGATATGAGGAAACCTTAGCCCCCTCTGCACCTTTGGCTTCCACCAGCGCGAAGGTGTCCGACGTGTACGGTGTAAAGGTCACCCCGCCAGAGTGGGCGATCACCGTACCGTTCATCCCGGCAGAGGCGCTTTGATAGCCTTTACCCGTGCTGTAAGTACCGCTCAATGCCGTGGCCGGGCTACGGTAGTTACCGTTCAGCGAGCCGCTGGAACCCATACCCTGATTGGCATTCATCGCCGTCACGCCATAGCTGAACTGGTTATCCTGCCCTGTGGTGCCGGATACCGTAGCCTGCTGGCCATAACGGCCGCTGCTGTCATGGGACAAGTCCATCCGCAACTGTGGCGTGTGGGTTTCGTCGCTACGCCCCAACGGCAGGCTGAAGCTCAACAGATAGTTGGTCTGCGCCGTACCCAGGCTGGAGAAGCTGCGGTTAATGCTCAGGCCGTAGGACAGGTCCTTGTAGCGATTGTTGTAACCTATCTGGTACTGCTTCTCGCTGCCGTCTTTGTTCCAGTAATTCTGCAAGGAGCCGCTGATATACAGCTGGCCCCAGTTCTCCGGCAGACCTTGTCCCGCAGTCACCGTCAGGCGATTTTTGGCTCGCGAGATCGACTCCGGCGAGAACCCTTCTGCTACCGCGTCACGAGTCTGCATCGCGGTCATAAAGTCCATAAAGCCATCGGTTGAGAAGCGGTACGCTGCCAGCGACAGATTGCTGTTGGTTTCGCTGATCAGCTTGCTGTAGCTCACCTTGTAGCTTTGCCCACTCAGGCTATTACCCGACTCATGTCGGCCATTGGCATCGGTGCCGTTCCCCAAATGAGTACGCGCCTGGGTAACATCAAATGCCCAGGCACCAATCGGCGTGCCTACCGCCGCACCCAACTGCAGTGCGTAGTAATCCTGGCTGGCCTGCAGGCCACCATAGCCGGTGATGGCGTTAGTTAACCCCAACTGGTAGGTGCCCTGATACAGCGCCGGCTTCTCACGCAGGTTATCGCTACGTACTTCACCTGCGGTGATCGAATACCGTGATGACCCAGGCCGCAGCAGTTGGGCCACCGAAGCATAAGGCACGCTGAAAGTCTGCTCGGTACCGTCGGACTCACGTACAGTGACCTGTAGATCCCCGCCGTAGCCGGTCGGGTACAGATCGTTGATCAGGAACTCGCCCGGGGTGACCGTGGTTTCATACAACACCTGACCGCCCTGGCGTACGGTAACGCGGGCGTTGGTACGGGCAATGCCACGGATATCCGGCGCATAACCGCGCAGGGACTCCGGCAACATCCGCTCATCAGTAGCTAACTGAATACCGGTAAACGGCAGCGTATCGAACAGTTGCCCGGTGGTGTTCGATTGGCCCATCAACACGCGCGCCTTGAGTACTGGAATATCGCGCTGCAAATAAGTATTGAGGTTGTTGTACTGGTTCGGTCCGTTGTCCATCCGGGTATAAGACCCGTTGTGACGGAGATACCAGGCGCCGACATTCAGCCCGGCGTTCACGCCAGCAAACAGCGAATTGAAGGTATTACCGTGCGATTCGCTGGTGTAGCCGTTGACGTTGTAGCCCATCAAGAGTGCCGGTACGCCGCTGTCCCACAGCTCCGGGCTAACGGTGCCGCGGGCGGTGTTGAGCATGTAAACCTGCGGCACCACAATATCCAGACGTTGCTCATTACTGTCGTAATTCACCTGAGCTTCCGGCAACTTGCTTTGGAGATCGAAGCAGACATCCCCTTTGTCCAGCGAGGTTAAAAAATCCGCTGGCAGCTTGGCGTAATCAAACGCAATGTTTTTAATCAGTTCGCGGGTCAGGCAGGGATAAACGCTTTTATCTGTCCGCGCTTTGAATTCAATGTCAGTATTGCTGATCGGTTGATTATTAACATATAAAGCCGTTTTATAGATCCCAGGCAATCCCGAAGAGCCATTGGCAAAACGACTGAGGTCAACGGACTTCTCATCATCCACATTCAGGAATGACGCATCGAACTCAAGATTTTTGGCGATGTCTTGTGGTGAAGAAACCGCGTTCTCAGCATTAACGTTAGCCGCAAAAAAAGTTGATAAAATAGCTATGGCCAGTGGCGATAACTGGCTACACAGGCCATATTGAAAATATTTAGACATAGATATCCCTTCAAGAACTGATTCCTGAATAGCGGTCAACCGATTAATGCGAGAGTGTTTTATATAGCGGGGGCGTTATTTTATCACTGCATCAAAAGTATTAACCGCACCGTAATCATTTACGAAACTCCCTGTCACCTTACTACCTGCACTGCCCGCCAAGTCCAATGTCATTGTGCTACGGGGGGCCACCATCGCATGGTCAAGTTTTTTGCCATTAACCGACAGGTTGACCAACGAGACATAATACGGCGTTGGGTTGCTGGCCTGTACCCGGTTACCCTGGCTGTTCCAGGTTAGCGCTTTAGCCGCTTCATTGGCGTTACCTTGCAGACCCGCAGGGCGATAGAACAGCTTGATGCGCGAACGGAAAGCCATCTGCAAGCGGTTCTCGGTCACTTTAGCCTGGGTTTTGGCCGGAACTTCCAGTACGTTCAGCCAGAACACCGATTCTTTATCCATCGGCAGCGAGCCACCGGCGTAGCTGATACGTAACGTCTGGCCCTTGCTCGGCTCCACACGGTTCATCGGGGGCGTCAGGACAAACGGCACCTTGATCGCGGCCGGTTTGGCGTCGGCGTCACCGTTATCGATCCAGCTTTGCAACAACACCGGTGATGGACCGCCATTACTGATTTTGACGCTGACTTCTTTGGCATCAGAGGGGTAAATCACCCGCGTACCACTAATCACCACGCTGGCCAGGCTACTGACGCTGAACAAGGCTGCGGCGGCAACAACGCCAACTTTTAGCACATTAGTAGAGAGTAATTTCATCATAAACTCCGGGAACTGACAGATTGGGAGGGGCGTACCCCTCCCACAGTCCATTACTGGTACTGAATAGAATAAACAACGTTGCTGACTACGGTACCCGCAGTGGTTGCTGCCTCTGCGTAATAGCGAACGATGTACGGCAGTGTGGTGCTACCACTGGTAACGTCTTTATAAGTCATCGCGGTGGTCTGCTCTTGGCTACCGGCTTTGATCACGGCCTGAGTCGGGCTGGAAGCGTCCAGCAATTGCAGGCTGACGTTGGTAGCCGTACCGGTTGTGTTAAACAGGCGGCCAGTCACCGTATCAACAGAAGAACCCGCCTGGAAGAAAGCGGAGGCAGTCTCCAGGGTCCCTGAACAGTTGCTCAGGGACATCACGAAGCCGGTATCACCTGCTGTGCGAGCAGCGTTTTGCAGTTGGTTGGTGCCGACGGTTGGCAGAATGACGGTCGCGTCCGCACCCTGGCCATCAACCACAACGTCACAGGTATTGGCAGTCAGTTCACCGTTAAAAGTGATGGTACCGGTAGAAGCTGCCTGGGCCAGGCCAACAGTACCGAAAACAGCGATCAGGGATGCAGCGATTGCTAACTTTTTCATATATATTCCTACTTACCTTGTATTATGAATACCATTTTAATATCCATTAAAATGGCCTGGTGAATACCCATGGGGATGGATATAGCTAGATGACTCCAGCATTTATATTAACAACAACTTACTTAACAAATAGCGAAGAGACTCGCTGGTTATCGACGGAGTAGCCAATACCATGAACGTTCGCTATAAAATCTTCCGGGAGCCCAAGTGACGCCAGTTTCTTACGCAATTCATTTATTGCATGCCATAAACGCTGGCTGGACGAAGATAAATTAATCTCCTCCCAAACGTTTTTCATTATGTCATTTTTATAGATGACGGCATCCTGGCTATTCGCCAGCAAATAAATCAGTAATCGGGTCTGGATCTCGTTTAGAGAGATAACCTTGAAAAACAGGGTGCGCTCCGAAGCTCCATCAGAGTAATAAAGGAGTCTTCGATTGGCAATATCGAATTGAATGTCATCATCAATTAGGAATCCATAAAGTCTATTTTCCATATGCATCTCGGATTATTATTTTGGTTTAATAACAAAAATAACAAACCTCCCTTAGGTGAGACATTATAGGAGCAATTTCCACTATGGCAACCGCGCCAAGATGATCACATTGCTATCTCTAAAAGTCTCGCAACAGCCTTAAATACCGAAAAACAAAGCTCGATCAGCATTTAACGCTAGCTGACGCGAATCATCCTGGTGTTTTTCATATCTCATTACTCCACCTCATTTTAGTAGTCATAAATGTCAAAGATTTTTATCTTGCGACATTTATCGCTGGCTATTATTTTTTACTCATTAACATTCAATCAATTACCTACAAACCTACGATTAAGATTTATCTGTTACACCGATATATAAAATACGCTACCGGTGAATCTATCCTTTACCTCAGTAAGATGAAGCCGCTTTACTTCGCTCTCCCCTTGCTGATGGAATAAATACTAGGCGATTGATGGGATTATTCTGAGTGAAGTAGTTTTATTCTTGATAAAAAACAAAAAATGCATGAAATTCAATAAATTAAAGAATAATATTAAATCAGAACAGACTATTCTCAACCGCTCTTAAATGACAGTCACTCTCATTTAAGATTGATTATTAACATATTGTTTTTTAAATGAATGTGAATTGTTACTGATTTTTCATGCCACTATAAACGGTTAAACTATACTTTAAATAATCCGGACACTCAGACAACAAAAAGATAACATACTGAAATGAAACATAAAGTTATCATTAACGACACCGTACTGTACCTCCCAGAAGAGCACCGTCTGTGCCCGCTGCGCGCTCGAGGCAAAGAAACCGTTTTAAACGTTCCTGCAAGCCGTTGCCTGCAATTAATGTTGCAACGCCCGGGCGAGGTAATCAGTCAAAGCGACTTTTTCAATGAAGTCTGGCAAAAACATGGCCAGTATGTCACTGCCAATACCCTCTATCAGAACATCTCATTGGTAAGAAAAGGGATGCGGGAAGCCGGGCTGAGCAAAAACATCATCCGCACGGTTCCCAAAGTCGGAGTGGTTTTTTCCGGCACCGTTGAAATACAGCAAGAAGAGAGCGCCAACGTCATAGTGCAGCAAAGCAATAAGCCAGATCCGCTCCCAGTCGAGAGCTCACAGGCCGAAACTCTGCCGCCAGAACGCACGGTTTTAAACCAGAACAAGCTATTGCGCTATGGCCTATTTACGGCGTTCATCCTGGTTATGCTGATCCTGCTGGTCAGCAATCAGTCGCAAAGCGCACGTTTTTTTGACAGCCACACTAAAGCGGCCACGATCAATCAATGTTCTGTCTATATAGATAGAGACGATCTGGAAACCAATGTGGCCGACTACAAGGAGTATTTAACCGTTAACAATGTAGTCTGTAATCCGGATGAGTTTGTCTACATTACCCGAACCCCGGCAAACCACAACACGCTGGTATTATTTTGCGATACCACTGCACAAGGCGATCTGAGATGTTCCTCACGATTTCAAATCGATAATCAGCACGACCCTCTTGCTGGCCTACGACCAGCAGGGAGGCAATAGCGGTTCAGCCATATAATGACCAACGGCGGCGCTTGGTTGAGCGGTAGATTGCAAGAGATCTCAAGGTGGGTTCACTGCCGAATATGGGTTATTAGGGGAGCTTGCCGCCCCCCTTCTCTCTCATGTCATATTTCCTGCCCACTTCAACCTCAGGCCAGTGCTTTAGCCTTCAGCTGCTGGTATTCACTTTCGGTGATCACACCGTCATCCAACAGCTTTTTGGCGTCTGCAATCTGCTCGGCTGGCGATTTGCCTGCCACCTCACGGATATACTCGTTGGTGGCTGAGACAGATTTTTGCACCTGCGCACGATGCCGCTCGGCCATGCCTTTACCACGGGCAATCAGATAGACCAGGGACGTTAACAGCGGGATGAACAGCAGGAACACAATCCATACTGCCTTATAAAAGCCGCTCAGTTGGTGATCGCGAAACAGGTCGGAGACGACCTGGAACAGGATAAACAGGTAGGCGATGAAAAAGAAAAATGAAAACGTGGTAACCAGAATATCCCACAGGGTAAGTAGGTGATAGGTCATTAGCGCTCCTTAGGGTCTAGCAAAACCAGGATAAAACGGCTTTCAATAACAAATTGATGTTTTGCACCATAAGTATATGTCGAACTTTCATTTTTTCCATGTTGGGCGGGAAAAATACGGCACAGGGAGAGCATCTGGATGGGTAAAGCACGGGGCCCTCACCCTAACCCTCTCCCACAGGGAGAGGGAACCGATCGAGTGGGCTGAAAATGTGGTGATACATCTTGGGTAGGGGGCGTTCACGTTTACTGAGATGACTTCTTTACTTCCAAAGAGTAGGGACTAACAAGCCTCCTCTCCCTGTGGAAGAGTTTGCTGAGTTTATCGCTTTACTACCCAACGAGCAGGGGTTAACAGCTCCCTCTCCCTGTGGGAGAGGGTTGGGGTGAGGGCTATGCGTTACGCCAGTGGCCATGCAGGATGACATCGTCGACAATTTCCTGCACGGTCAATTTTGCCTCAACGTCATTAAAAAAATCACTGGTCTCGATCTCAGTCTTATCATTCAGCCCAGCAATCACCGTGAGGTGACTAGCCGGGTAGACCTCATGGACGCGAGTTTGCAGTTCGTCCAGCAACGCCTCACGGGCTTTCTCAGAGAGGTTGTCGAACAGATTGTTATCAACTTTTATTTGAATATTCATTTGGCAGTCTCTAGCAAGGGGCTTGGGGTTATCCTTATCATGATAGGCTCAATGTACAATTTTTGGCTAGTGCCGGTTCACTACGCTGTACATCAACTTTTTATTCTGACAAATGTGAAATTCATTACACTTTACTCTATTAAGAAACCCAATATTCATTATGTTTGCGGGAAACAGTCAAATTATAGACTGTATTATCAATGCTAATTAAACAGTGCAATTGCCCTCCCCCGTAAATGCTGGATATTGACGGTAGTCACCTGTAACATCACAATAAACACCAAATAGGAATTATCCTATGAGATTACCTCCAACTGCACTTTTAACAAACTTTTATTGCACTCTTTGGATTTAATAACGGTAGGTAAGAACTTTATTCTATTTAATCCTAACTCTGGCGTTTTTTAAGCGAAAAAAAATAGGAGTTTTCTTTGGTACAGCGTAAATTTCTCACTCTAACAGAAGTCCGCAAACTGATGAGTGCTGCCAGAAATACACCGACAGGAGTACGAGATAGCTGCCTGATCTTACTGGCTTTCCGCCATGGATTCCGTATCAGCGAACTGCTGCGCCTGCGCTTTCGCGATCTTGAAATGGCCGAAGGACGGATAAATATACGCCGGCTTAAAAATGGATTCTCTACCGTTCATCCTCTGATGAATGACGAATGCGAGGCAATTCTGGAATGGAAGCAGCACAGGGCCCAATGGAAACCCGGTGCAGACCCGGACATTATCTTTATTTCTCAGCGAGGAACCCAGCTATCGCGGGGTCAAGCCTGGCGCATTATCCGTCAGGCTGGCGAACTGGCGGGCACGGTCATCAATACGCATCCCCATATGCTACGCCATGCCTGCGGCTATGAACTGGCGGAAAGAGGTGCGGATACCCGATTGATTCAGGATTATCTGGGGCACCGAAATATTCGCCATACCGTACGCTATACCGCCAGTAATGCGGCACGATTCGCGGGGATATGGGAAGCGGGTAAACGCAAAAACGGCTAAACCCGCCGGAATAGCCTTACTTTTTGTGTATTATACAGCAAACTATGCTCCACCACCGCCGGAGATCGCTGATGACAGCGATCTCCAAATCAGGCGGTAACCGATATAGGGCTATTGATTAAAACAGGCATAGAGCTCGACTTCACTCTCAATGCCAAGCTTGCCCATCATGTTGCGTTTATGTGCACTCACGGTCTTGACGCTGCGGGAAATCTTCTTCGCTATCTGCGAAATACTGAAGCCTTCCTGCAATAAGCTATAAACCTTTATTTCCGATCGGGAAAAAGGTCTGGCATCGGCGTTGGGTAGACTGGCCCCCTGTTCACTACGCAGAGACGGACTGATAACAATCTTGCCAGCCAGAACCTGATCGACCTGATTAACTAACTGACGAATATCTTCAGATAAAGCAATATAGGACACCCCCGGTAGATAACCTGGGCATTCCAACACCTGTTTTCCTGGCACATCGGTCATAATCAGTAACGGTTTGTCCTGCCTGACTGATTGAACAAATGACAGCAGCTTCGCCCCCATAGTGATATTTTCATTCAGACCATAGAGCTCACTGACGATCAGATCAACAGCAGATAAATCATCATCAAATACCAAATCATAGATAGAGTGCGCCGGTACGATCTCAGCGTCGGGCAGTTTGCGCCTGAATAGCTGATGCAAACCATGCCAGGTAACAATGCAGGGATGCATAATCATTATTTTTTTCATCGAGTCTCACCACTCAGTCCGTTTATCTTGGTTAAATAAACCAGCTTACCCGCCAGCAGGTAGAGCTCCTCATTGGTTGTCATCTGTAACTTTCTAATGATCGATTTCTTCTGCGTGCTGATGGTTCGTACATCTTTGCCGGTCACATTGGCGATAGCCGTGGCACTACGCCCGCGCAGTAAGGCCAGCGCAATCAATCTTTCCTGCTTACCTAATAAAGCCGCATTTTTGGGCGCTTTGTCAGTCCGATCGCGGCCTAAACACTGGGTGATTTGATAAAGGTTAACCGGATCGATC
The DNA here is from genome assembly GCF_019968685.1 of Serratia sp. JSRIV006. Taxonomy (NCBI): domain Bacteria; kingdom Pseudomonadati; phylum Pseudomonadota; class Gammaproteobacteria; order Enterobacterales; family Yersiniaceae; genus Serratia; species Serratia sp. JSRIV006. The sequence goes on along the minus strand of NZ_CP074137.1, from coordinate 1,054,868 downwards.
AATACCGTATCTACGCCAAACGCGTGGAGAAGTTGCACCATCCAGGCCATATCATGCTGCAACCAGATCACCGAGTTGGTTTTATGATGATAACTGGCAATATCTGACAAAAAGGATAATAACGACAGATAGTCAGTGCCACGAGATAATGAGCTAAACAAGATCACATCAGGTTTAAATTCATAAACTTTCTTTTTGGCATCGGTCAATTTACTGACCCGGCAAAAACTTAACTCCGTGCTGCCCGCGTCCCCCAGTAACCGCTGCAGCCCGATCCAATTGATCCTGGATGGCTCAACAACCAGAATTCGCTTGCGGCTTTCCGCTGTCGCATGCTCGGCTTGCTGATGATTTGCCTGCTGCATTTTTCCTCCTAAATAACCGTGTTTAGTGCCGTTTCCCCAGGCTTGAGGCCTCGTTCATACGCACATTCAAGGATACAAAAAGGTCACACCCACCACGGCCTTGACGTTACCCGCCACTACCTGACCGGTTGTGCGTGCATAGTTGGCGGTCAAACCTAAACTGACTGCAGAACTACCGACGGTCCCCAGCGCGACGTTCCTGTTGGTCGGAATAGCGCCATTGCGGTTGGCAACCTGAATACCAATTCCCTGAGCCACCGGTGCAGAGGCAGTGTTGGCAAAAATCGTGGATGCGGCATCCGTGGTTGGCCCGGTCAGGTAATAGGCCAGGTTTTGGTTCTGGGCACAGCGTACCGTCAACGGTATCGAAACCGTTCCCGGATATTCAGGCAGATTCACGGTGACATCTCGGGAAGAGACATCACAGCCACCGGTAGGGATCACCACGCTATTGCTGGCATAGATATTCCAAATATACGCATGCGATTCCCCCACGTTATTGGTTTGATGCATATTTAACACCGCAATCAAAGAACCACTGGTAATCGCCACTCCACCTGCGGTGCTGATAGGCGTGAGATAAAGCACGGCGGGCCATGGCGTCATAGTGGTGGTTCTATAGACAACGGACTTGGTTTCAGAGGTTGTCGGGAATGGGTAAGAAGTACCGTCATACACAAAGCTACCGGTGAAACTTGCCAGTACGCCACCATAGGCCGAACCTCTTTGCAGAGAAACGTAGTCTATTCGAGTATCTGGATAATCATTTCGGCAGGATATCTGACGGGACAAATCAACGATCAGGTTTTGGCCCACCCCGATCTGCGGAGTCAAATCCACAAACACGTTAGCGCTGCCGCCACCAATAGGGATGGTTGCCCCGGCCGCCGTTCGGCAAGCAAAGGCATGGGCACTGGATGAATAGCCAATCAAGAGCGCAGCTGCACCCAGATATTTCAGAAATACGCGGATTAAGTCTTTCATATGTTCTTCATCATCAGGAATAGGTGTAAGTCACGTTGATCAGGGATTGAATCGACCCCTGCGTCACATTGCCGCTGGGCGTGATGGCCCTCACTTGCAAAACCAGGCTGGCGGCCAGCGATGCGTCATTCACCGCCACGACTTTGGTACTGCCGTTGGGCAGATTTACCCCGCCGCTATCGGCCAGCTGCAACGCAATATTGCGGGCCGCGCCCTGATTGGCGTAATAGTTCCGGGTGCTATCGGCCGTGCCGGAAAAGGTTGCGGTCACCTTTGAGGTCCCTACCGGGCAGTTGGTGAGGTTTAATGTCACCGAATGCCATGGCGAAGTGGCACCTGCTGCCAGCAGGTTGAAGGTATATAAATCACCCAGTTCTACCGTGGTAGACACGGTGGATACCGTGCAGGGTTTTGCCACCACCTTGCCATTGATGGTGATGTTGACATCTGCCGCATGCGCCAGGGGGAGTACCATCATCAGTAACCACCCTGCGATCGGAACCCGCTTGCTCATGTTCATAGCTCTTTTCTCCGGTTACTGAAATTCCAGGGTGAAGTTTGCCGTCGCTCTGACCTGCCCGGCAGTCACCGGGGCGCGGGTCGCCATCAGACGCGCATAGAAATACAGCGTATTGGATTGTCCGGCAGTGATGTTTGACCAGTTCAGCCCACTCGAGATCTCATTGAGAGCAATGGCATTACCGCTGTTATCGAGGATCTGTATGCCCATGCCAGCTGCCGCACCGGCACCACCGTCGATTTTCAGCAACGTCAGATTGTCGCTGTCTGCCCCGCCGGTGAAACCCGTTTTCACCGCGATGGCTGAACCGCCACATTTATCGAGCACGATGCTGAACGGCACCATCGGCGTCGTCGCCCCTACCCGATGCAGCTGCTTAGCCGCATTACTCATCAGATCCACCACAAAACTTTGCGACCCCGGAGCTATTGAGCAGGCATTGTCCTTAACGTAACCGTTAATGGCGATGGTGCTGTCCGCGGCCTGCGCTACCCTGGAGCTAAACAGCGCCAGCAGACACAGGCTATAAAGTTGTATTCTCATTGCTCGCCTCTCCCGCCCGGCGTCATCGGCATACTGCCGTTAGATAGCTGAGTGCCCGCTGCTGACTTTCCGGCGGCAGTTGGTAACTCGTCACGCATTGCTCGCCTGCACCCTCACCCCATTTGGCTTTCACCTCGCCACGTGGTGGCAGCCCGGTCAGATAGACCTGCCCACCGTCGGCAACAATGCTGCCAGAGCGGCCATTATCGAAGGACACTACCGTCCCGAATGGCAACGGCTGTCCGTTATAGGTCAGCGTCATCAGTACCTTCAGCCCGACATGGGTTTTAAAATCGGCCAGCACCACCGCGCCGTGATTCGGCACCACGCTGACCACCGCGTCATCCAGCTCGACGTTGTTTGCCAACGTATTAGGGTTCAACGCCACGCGGTTTTCCCGGTAATCCATGGCAAACGGCAGTACGGCATATCCCCGCGAGTCGGTACGTATCCCGCTCTGGTTTTCCACCGACACGTTACCCGCCCCCGGTGCTTTGACCAGGATCAGGGTGTCGTTCAGCGGTTGACTCAGGGTGATGCCGTTCTCATGCGCCAGCACGCCGCCGCTTAGCCCGTAATACAGTTGGCTGGTACCGCTGCTGCGGCTGTAACCCACGTTGGCGTTGCCAGAAGCCCCGCGATAGTTCAGCGAGGTGTTACCCGTCCCGCCTGAAGTGCCCGTTCCGCCTCCGGCGTAACCGGCCTGCACGTTGTAACTCAGGTTGTTATCCTCCAGTAACGTGCCATACACCCCAGCCTGATTAGTCATCCTGCCGCTCAGATCGTCAGACATGCTGTAGCTGACGCTGGAGCGGTTGAAAGCGGACTGGCTGTCGGAACGCAGCCAATGGCTGAACGGGATGCTGATGTTGAAGGCCAGCATATTGTCGCGTCCGTCCTGCCAGGCATTTTTGGTCAGGCTGTAGCTGAGGGTATAAGTGATATCCTCCAACGTACCGCTGAAACCGGCCTGCAGTTGTTCATCCGCCTTACCTACCCCCCAATAAGTCTGGTGGCTACCGGTCAGATAAAAGGTGCCATTGTCCCCAACCTGCTGAGTCACCGTCATCTGCAACCGCCCACGCTTGTTGTAGGCCAGATTGTAGTAATCGGTGAGTTTCGGCATGAGTTCGACAATACCTTCATCGGTTGCCGCCTTGTACCCGCTCATCTGGCGCCAGGTCGTATCACCCAGCGCGTAATAGCCACTGGTGGAATAGCGGTAACCGAGCAGTTGCAGGTTGGTGCCCCACTCGTTTAATGCCTTGTTATAAAGGAAGCGCAGCGACTGACCCTGATGGGTGCTGTCATCCGGCAAGGTGGCGCGAGCCTGGGTGATGTCAAACGACACCGCGCCGAAAATGCCCAGGTTTTTAGCCACCCCAAGGTTGAATGCACGATAGCGGTCGGCAAGCTGAGTACCGCCAGACAGCGTCCAGCCGTCGGCCAGCCCCCACATCAGGGTGCCTTGGCCAAAGGTAGGTTTTTCTTGCTGATCGTTGCCGCTGCGATACTGCCCCACCATCACCGTATATCTCACCTGCCCTTGGCGCAGCAGCCCAGGAACCGACGTATAGGGCACGGTAAAGACCTGAGCCGTGCCGTCGGCTTCCTGAATGCTGACCTGCAAATCACCGCCGCTGCCCGATCCAGACAGATCGTCGATGGTAAATGGGCCTGGTGGCACCGTGGTTTGATACACCTCGAACCCATTCTGCTTGACCGTGACCCTGGCGGTGCCACGGGCAATTCCGCGGATCACGGGAGCATACCCTCGCTGGCTGTCTGGCAACATATTGTCATCCGTCGCCACCTGTACGCCGCGGAAGTTCGCGCCGTCGAAAACGTCCCCTGAGGTATAGCCGTCACCCAACGTCAGGCGACTGCGCAGCGGCGCAATATCCCGCTGCAAATAGGTATTGACGTGCTGCCAGCGATTTTGATTGGAGCTCGATCCGCCGCCGCTGGTATAGCTCCAGGTAGTATTATCCCGCAGTCGCCAGGCTCCCAGATTCACGCCGCTTTGTAAGTTAAGGAAGGCGTAATTGCTGTTGCTCGACTGGCTGTTACGGACATTACTGCCGGTGAAGCTGTAATTGAGCAGCCCGGCAGTGATGCCGTTTTGCCACTGGTCAGGCGGGATATAACCACGGGCAGAGTTGCCCATGTAAGCCTGGGGAACACTGATAGACAGGCGCTGCCGCCCGACGTCAAAATCAGTGGAGGCTTCCTTGATCAGCGAGGTTAAGGGTACGCAGGCTTCCGATGCCAAGATGGCCATTCCTGGGACAGCCCGGGTATTAACGCCCATGGTGGCCAGTTGGCTGCGAGTCAGGCAAGGCACCAAGGCCTTGTTGTCGGCATCGGGCCGGAAAGAGACATCCCGGGTCGACATAAACCCGTCATTCATATAAATGTCGACACGGTAGATACCCGGAGGCGCCTCAAGTCCCTTTTCGAACCCTGACAGATCGGCTACCTTCGCCGGATCGTCAGCCAGAAAACGAGGGTTGAAGTAATTTTCCGCTCGAGCCGATGCATCGCCACATAGCGCCCACAGCATCAAGGCTAAAGGCGTTAAAGTCAGCTTTAAGATGGGGGCACCCTGGTGGTTATCGTTTATCACTCTGCGACTTTCCGTGCCGTTTTTCAGGTATAGCATGATCCCTCCGGTTCGATACAGGTCGCCCGGCTGCCTGATTTATCTGGTTATAGCTTGATGAAGTGGATGGCGGCTCCAGGCCTTACTGCATCACACCCTTGAATGCTGGCGTTTGGGCACCGTAATCGTTGATCGTCCGATAGGAAATCGTGCTGCCTGCATCGGCGGGGAGCGCCACATTGGTCGAACCCATAGGCGACACCATAGTGTTTGCCAACTGCCGCGTGCCAGCGTTCAACTCGCTCAGCGTGATGAAATAGGGGGTGGGATTGACGATCGTCAACTCTTTGCCGCTACGTTTAAAGCGCAGTTGCTCCGGAGCCTTGTCTGGCGCAATACTCAGCCCATTGGGCCGATAAAAAAGTTTGATACGGCTGGTAATAGCCAATTGCAGGGTGTTTTCATCCTGGCGTGATTTGTCCAGTGAGGGGATCGCTTTGACGTTAACCCAGAACAGGCTCTCCCGATCCTTCGGCAAGCTTTGATTAGTCGCGTCAATAATGCGCAGCGTGTTCTCTTTTTTTCCCTGCATCAAATATAACGGTGGCGTAATAATCAGCCGACCGTCTTTCTGGCCATCGGCGTTTTCTACCCAGGATTGGATCAGATAGGTACTTTTCTCATCGTTATTGCTGACTCCCAAAGTCACCTGCTTCTGATCGGCAGGATAGATCACCCGGGTCGCACCCAGGCCGACTCCGGCGTTTGCCATACCCACATGCCCCGCCGCCAACAACAACAGCACGGACATTGCCTTTCCAACCTTCGAAATTGTTCTCACATTTACCTCGTCCATCAGGATCTGACTTCCATAACACTGCGTGGCCAAAGGCCAAACATTCACAGCGCTATTACTTTTCATCTTGCGGCCAAGGCCTACTGATAAGTCAGTGCGAACCAGGCCTGAGCGTTAGCCAAACCATTGTTCACCGGCTGTCCGGTGGCACGGTATTTCGCTACGAAATGCAGGATCACCGGCCCCTCTTGCAACGGCACCCAGTACCGCGGCGCGGTATTGAGTGGAATAAATCGGCCTCTGTCATCAAACAACGCCACGGCTACGCCAGAGGCGACACCTGGCCCGTCACCAACAGAAAGCACCTGCGGATTATTGCTGTCTGCCATGCCATGGAACATCACGCCCACGTTACGACTGACCGTGGAAGTACAGTTCTGCAGATGTAAATCAAAGGGGACTGGATCGGCCTCATCGCCAGGCATACGAAACCGGTCGGTGGTGATATTCCCCATCGATACCGTCAAATTGCGATCTCCGGCTTCCACCGAACAGGTTTCAGCGATCACTTCACCCTGAAAGCGCATCAGGCCACCGAGAGGTTGTTCCTCCCAACGATCGTCAGCAACGGCCTTCCCCACCAACAGCAGAGTTAGCAGGAGTCCCGCTCCCATTCTCCACATCGCACACTCCTTGCCTCCGATAGCTGAAAATCAGGCCTCCCTGGCCTGTCATCATCATCCTTGATAGCTAATTCAGCTTACTGATACTGCACCTTGAAGGTCGCATCAGCATTGGCAATACCGGCAGTGGCTACGCCGGTCGCGATATAACGAGCCTGGAATGGAACAATAACGGTGCCATCAGAGAGCGTAGTAGCCGCACTGAAGGTAGCGCCATCAACCGCTAACGCAGTACCGGTGCGGTCAAGGATCTGAACGCCGACGTTGGTTGCGTTACCCGCCGCAGAACCTTGCAGGGCCAGCGCAGTAGGATAGGTAGCGTTAACCGCTGTGCCGCTGAAAGCAACAGCTGCCTGAGTAGCAACGGTTGAATCACAATCATTCAGTTGGATGTTGAACCCGGTAGCGGAGCTAACATCACCAGCGGTAGCCAGTGAAGTTGTTTTAACCTGCCCCAATTGCACTGTCTGGCCAATAGAACCGGCATCCACGGCACAGGCCGCATTAACAACTTCCCCTTTAAAATGGATAGGGCCACCGTTGACAGTAGTAACCGTTGCCGCATTAGCGACGCCAGCCAGAGAAAGAACTGCGGCAATACCAGCAACCAGTGATTTGATTTTCATACTATTTTCCTTTGAACACATAATGTTTCATAACCATGAAAAAGTGTGGAGGTCGATTCCCCTGGCGGGCAACCGCACAGACTTCATTTCTACTCACGGCCGGACCTCCCTATTCCGTTCAGTTTTCGCCAACAACATGAGACATTTGGGGCTATTTTGTCGCACCCTATAAAAAAACGGTAAACACATTAATATCGAATTAATTGACTAATTTTCATTGCTTAATCATTAAAATAAAAGATTAAATGCTTTGCTATTATTAGGGGAGTGTGTTTTTGGATATTTAAGGAATTTGCAACAGCGGGCTGGCGCAGTGGCCAAAATTTATAGGGTAGAGATAGCGATTTACGGAAGTAAAAATATAACTTTGTTTTTCAGTTAGATAGATCTTGATCAAGGAATTTTCTAATACAGGGCATTGCAAAATCTTATCTTTCGTTTAAGAATTAGGAACAGTTTAGCCCCAATTGTTTCATCTTTCACCTGATTATTTATCAATAAATCCTTTATAACCAATCCGTTACGCTCCCACATCCCGACAAAGCGCGCCGCGTTGCTGGCGGTATATCGCACGGTGTGCCTGATGTTACGATGCCCCAGATAATCCTGAATCAAACGGGTATCAGTGCCCCTTTCCGCCAATTCATAGCCGCAGGCATGGCGCAGCATATGGGGATGCGTATGGGTAGCGGTGCCCGCCAGTTCCCCAGCCTGACGGATAATTCGCCAAGCCTGGCCGCGCGATAGCTGAGTACCACGCTGGGAGATAAAAACAATCTGTGGATCCACTGCAGGCTTCCACTGCGCCCTGACCTGGTTCCACTCCATAATCGCCTTGCATTCATCACTCATCAGAGGATGAACGGTAGAGAATCCATTCTTAAGCCGGCGTATATTTATCCGTCCTTCAATCATTTCAAGGTCATGATAACGCAAGTTCAACAACTCGCTGATACGAAACCCATGGCGGAAGGCAAGCAGGATCAGGCAACTGTCCCGTATCCCGGTCTGTTTATTCCGGGCAGCACTCATCAGGTTGTTAACTTCGGTGAGAGTGAGAAATTTACGTTGTGCCACAAAAAACTCCTATTGCAATTAGGCTGGATATTACTCGCTCAAGAATTAATAAAATCTGTCGCTGACAGATTGCTTAAAGCATAGCTTATTGTGATGAAGGATTACCAAATAAAAATAGGTTTACCCACCCGCTGGCTAAAACTAAAAAAAACAGCAAGACCATAAAAATTTAATGGGCTATTTCCAACACTTCACAAGCGTAAGATTTATCTCACCAAAAGAGCGTTTTTTAAGCAAGGCCAGGACTAGCCTGACACCTACAGCTAAAACGAGGTTTTCTCCTAATCACTCTGGTAGACAAAAATCAGCCAAAAAGAATTTTAAATTTTGTAATAAGATGAAAATGCCATCACGCTATTTTGCTAATCAATTGTTCATCCTGTTATTTTTAACCTGACAGAATGTCACATAACTATAGCGGTAATACATTAGCTTATTACGTGTATTCGCTTTATTGATTGAGAAGTTCAGATAAAGGGAAGGCAGTGGAACGGTAATAACAACCCGCGCGGTAGACGGTCGTGGAACCTGTCGGAAACGGCTGAGGGCGTCGGCCCGCAAAACGCAGGCTGACGTCCTCAGGATAACACGTTAAAGAATATCCACATTAATCACTGCCGAACCGCGAAAAGCCCCCCCCGCCAGATTACCGTTAACCTTCAATATCGAAGCGATGGGTACGGCTATCGTTTGATTGGCCGCGATCTTTTCCAGAGTGCCAACATTGGCTGGCTGGTCGCGGACAAACAAATCCGCCGCCAGCGAGCCATCCATACGCAGCTTGATACCGGTGGTGGTCGTGTAACCGATCACCGTCACTTTAACCGTAGCACTGGCAGTGCATTTAACGAACAAGTCAGAGCTTTTTTTCAATCCTGGCACGCTAGCAGCCTGAATGTCCCCATAACTGATGTCTACCGAAGTACCAATCAGTGAACAGGCGGGGCCTGGCGGTGGCTGAGGCTTCCAGCCATCACCGGTTCCGCTGTTATGTTCAAGAGAAACGTTCATAGTCGGACCATCCGCAGGACGTTTGCCAACTTCCTGACCCAGCCCGAAGAAACTTATTTCATTGGCTTGCAATGTAAACGTGATAGGGAGGACTTTTGCTAAAACTTCACTACAGTTTCCGCTTGCCACCCCCGACGCGGAGGCAATCATTCGTTGATACATACCCGTGGTGGTACTCAATATCGCGTAAAAGTAAACTGTCTTGCCGGTTTTACACACAGTGGTGTAGCCACCGATACCATCAGGCTGGGCACTAATGGTCTGTTGCTTTGGCCCGGTCCAGCTCACATCGATTCCGGCGGTGTAACCATATAGAGGCATCAGCAGACCAGCAACCAGCACGGTTCTTTTGAGTAGTGCTGTTCCTATTAACGTCATTATCTGTTCCTTATTGCTCTGCGCTGTTACTGATTAGCGCCTTCACAGAGGCCAAGCGGCGTCAGCCCCTAGTCATAGGTCAATGCAAAGGTCATGCTGGCACTGAAAGGGCCGCGGTTAATGGTTCGGTTGGTAATCGCGTCTGGCTCGCCTTGCACATAAGCCATCATGCGCAGATAGTTGTCCCCTGCCGCTAATGGGTAGCGATGAGTGCCCAACTGGTTCAATGGCACAGGATTGCCATTTTCTGTCTCAACGCCAATACCAATGCCCGATGCCTGGCTGGAGGCATCCAGCGCCAGTAATCCCGGCAAGGCAGGATTTTCCACCCCGGTAAAGGTGATCTGTACCGATTTGCTCAACGTCTGATCGCAGTTGCTTAGATGCAGTTTGAACTCCCAACTGCGGGTTCTTTGATTGTGATACAACTGTTTGTCGATCACCGTACCAAAATCCAACGGAATGGTTTCTTCACCCGGAGGGATGATGCAAGGTTCCGCCACCAGCGTGCCGTGTAAGCGCATCTTTGCCGCCTGCACGCCCTGGCTCAGCACTAGCAGAGCGACGGTGGCGCAGAGATATCTCAGTATTTGCCGCATATCAGCTCCTTATTGGTAATCCGCAAGCAGCGTCGCCGTGACTTCAAAGGCCCCTTCTGTCAGCTCGGTGCCCGGTTTTTTAACCGGCACGGCTTCTAACATCGGTGGATTTTTTGGGTCAATAGAGATAGGCGTACCGAGCTCAAACGGCTCGCCGTTCTGGTAAATTTTGATGCCCAAATTGGCAATGTTGGTCTGTAGCGTTGCCGGCTCAAAGGCGGCACCCGGGCCGATCAACGTCAGCACCATGCTCCATGCAGATCCCGCCGAACAGTCCAGCACGTAATCTACCTGCCTGCGGTGCTTCACCCCATCCACGCTATTGACGCCGATCCGGTCAAAAGGCACGTCGAGGTCTTTGCCATTGTTCACCTGGCAAGGAGGTGGCTCAATCAACGTACCGCTAAAGCCCATATTTTCTGCCGCTTGCAGTGGGCTTATGGCCAGCAGAGCAAACAATAGCAATAGTGACATCCCTGCAACCGATCCCATTCCTTTCTCCCGTTTCACTGGTAGTCGACCACCATCGTGGCTACCGACGTAAAGTAGCCAGCGGTGAGAGTGCCCCCTGGGCGCTTCACCAAGGTGGCAAACAATACAGGCTGATTTGGCAGCGTGAAATTCAGCCAGCTATTCACTGGCATTGCCTGGCCGTCATTTGACAAGGCGATCCCCAGATCGCCTTTCGAGGTTTGCAGAGCGCCGGCAAAACCGGCGTCCGTGCCCTGGATCTGCATTTTTAACGCGTTGGTATTGCCTGCCGAGCATTCCAACGTGTAAGGCACCGGCTGACGGTAGTTGATACCATCAACCCGGGTCGTCATCACCTCGTTGGTAAAATCCACCATGATGGTTTGATCCCCGTTAATCACGCAGGGCGGCGGCAGTAAAATGTTGCCCGAGATAGTCAGGTTGGACGTCGCAGCAACGGCTGATGACATGCCCAAAACCAGTATCAAACCTGCAAGTCCCGTCGACGTTATCCACGGCATAGTTCACCTCTGTTGCGTGTAGGCTATGAGTTACGTTTGCCAGGTTCTGCCTGACAGGTATCACCCGCACAGCGGAAAATAAGTTCTGGGCGGCCACCGAAGTCATTCACGTAGGTCAGCACCGGCGCGCTACCTAAAGCACTGACGCTGGCGCTTAACGGTGCATTGGATTTAGGGGGAACCATCAACGGAACAAACCCTTTGGCGCTCTGGCCACCTTTAGTGGTGCTAGCCTCAACGATAGTGATGTAATACGGCGTCGGGTTGTTGATCACATAGCGATCGCCCTGGCGCGTCAGCGTCATTTTTTCCTGCCACGGCGTACTCATCTGTTCCTTGGTCGGTTCAATCGCCTGCGGGCGGTAGAACAGTTTAATGCGTGTCTGTAGCGCAATTTGCAGCGTATTCGGCTTGTCACTACGCGGTGGAATTTCACGCAGGTTGAAATAGAACAGCGATTCACGATCCTGCGGCAATTGCTGCAAAGCTGGCAGTCCCTGCACTTTCACCTGGCTTTTGGCACCAGACTCAATACGCTGCACCGGAGGCAGAACGATCAGCGGGCTGGTGATCTTGTTCCCCTGCTCATCCTCAATCCACCCCTGAGCCAGATAAGGCAGGTGTTTGTTTTCATTGCTGACGTTCATGCTGACAGACTTACTGGAAGCGTTATAAATCACCCGGGTACGATCCAGGGCAATCGCCGCATTAGCCTGTGAGGTAAGGATGGCCAGCAGCAATGCGCCAGCAGTTAATAAATGTGTGGTCGTTAATTTCATCAGTCTTTTTCCGTTCAGCTTCTGTTTTCCGTTGCCGGATTTTCCCCTGCGGCGATTGGCCGGCAAGGCAGCAGTAAATTCTGTGTCCCTTGCGGTGGGATATGCGTTGGCAGCGTTATTTCGCACTGGGTGATACCATTCCAACTGGTGGTCATCTTGGCTCCGGGCTGAATACCACTCAGGTAAACGCTGCCGTCATCGTTGATAATGCCAACGTCCCGTTGCTTGCTATTTTGTACCGTAGCCCCGAAAGGCGGTGATGACCCGTCAGCCAGACGAACCACCGCCATCGCTTTTTCACCAGCCACCACTTCAAAACGCCGTAAACCAATCGCCCCTTCGGTCAATGTCGCCTGCTGCACCGAACTGAGCGCTTCGGTCTTATCGTCCAGCGCGTTCAGATCGATGCTGACCTGGTTGCGGTAGTAGCTGTTGAGATCGGACACCACGGCTTTACCAAAGCGGTTGGATAAGGTGGTGGCACCATAGCCGCGCACAGGAACGCCTGCGACTCCGTCGGTATCCAATAAAATGCGCGTTCCGCCTGGCATGCCAATCCGATGCATAGCCACGCCCTCCCCGGTCGCCGTGACCCCACCTTGCAGCATCAGGCCCAGAGAGCTGGAGCGCCCAGCTTGATAACCCGCGTTGGCACTCACTTGCGCGTCGTTGCCCAAATGGGTGTAGTAACCGCTGGCAACCGCGCCTTGGCGAGCAGCGCCTGCACTGATCTGATAGGAGTCGGCGTCATTCACACGGCCGAAATAACCCACCTGGTGAGTGTTTTCATTGCGATCCCATGACCCGCTGTAGGTGATGGAACTGGAGTGACCCCAGGGAATGGTGAGCGCCAGATACATGCCGTCGTCATTGGTGCCGTTAAATTTGTTGCGATAGGCGGTCAACGAGAGGTTAAGATCCTTGAACTTGCCCAGATCGAAGTATCTCGCCAGCGACAGGTTATAATGATCGTTGGCACTGTCGTTCCAATAGGTCTGGTGGCTGTAGTTGATAAACGTGCTCAGGCCCAGGTCGACAAACTGCTTATTGAACGTAACGGTGTACATCTCCTTGCTGCTCTGGGTGCGGTAACCGGTAGTCCGTGCGTCCAAAAATTCGCTCATGTTCATGAAGTTGCGTTCTGAGAAGCGATAGCCGGCAAACGTCACCTGGCTGTCATAATCGTCAAAACGCTTGGAATAACTGAGGCGATAAGAGTTACCAAACAACGAGCTTTCCTGCGGCAAATTAGCCCGGGATTGGGTGACATCGAACGACAGTGCACCCAGCATCATCAGATCGCGGCCCACCCCCAGCGCCAACGCGTTATAGTCGTCGCTCCCCACGCCGCCACCGTACAGTGACCAGCCGTTGCTAACCCCCCAGGAGAATTCGCCGGTGGAGAACAGTGGCCCGCTGACGTTGTGTTTCCAATCGCTTGGCCGACCTGCCGCGAGTTTATAGCGCAACGAACCTGGACGGGTCAGATAAGGGATGCTGGCAGTGTTCACGGTGAACTCCTGCACGCTGCCATCCTGCTCCTCAACGCGAACCTGCAGTTGGCCGGAAACCGCATCATTCAAATCCTGAATACGGTACGGGCCTGGGGCGACCTGAGTTTCATACAACACGCGGTCCTGCTGGCTAATGGTCACCTTGGCATTGCTTTTGGCGACGCCACTGACTTCCGGAGCATAGCCGCGTAAGTTAGGTGGCAACATGTTGTCATCGGTATTAAGCGTAACGCCGGTGAAACGGAAGCTGTCGAAAATATCGGAATTGAGAAAGTTTTCCCCCAGCGTCAGGCGGGCAAGCAGCTTGGGCAAGGCCCGATAAGCGTAATAACGGCTCCAATCCAGGCTATTTTCGCCGTTGCCGCCAGACTGATTTCTCATCTGCAACTGCCAATCCGCGCGCAGACGCCAAGGGCCAAAGTTGGCCCCGGTAGTCCCATTACCACTCAGGCTATAGGCCTGATCCTGGTGCTGCTGGCGCGAGGTCAGGAAATTCAGGTTATAGTCAAACAACGCACCGGTAATGCCGTTATCCCAACGGGAAGGCGGATCCCAATCCTCAGAACTGTATTCAAGATAGGCTTGCGGCACGCTGAGCTGCAGGGATGACGTCGCCAAATCGCCCTGTACCGTCAATCCTGAAATACTTTGCAGATCGAGACATTGCCCATCGTCTTCCCAGATAATGTCCTTGAGCACGCTGTCTCTCAGGCCAAACAGCTCGATCAGTTCAGGCGTCAGGCAAGGTTCGCTGCTTTTAGGATCTGCTTTAGAGGGCGCGAAGGTGATTGAACGCTCCGCGATTTGCTGCTGGTTGAGAAACACCGCCATGGTGTAAGTCCCTGGCATAATATAGCCGCCACGGGAGAAATGGCTGAGATCGAGATTTTCCCGATCTTTAATATCCAACACATCGGTATTGAACTGGATATCATCTGCGGCATGCGTAAGATAAACCGGGCTTCCCAGCGATAAAGCAATACAGACCCACAATCCGCGCAGCCGGAAAGTAGAATTCGCAACAGGTTTGGCCATCGATAAAAATTCCGTTTATCAGTAATAATCCATTTTGAAACGCACGGTGGAGCGGTACTCACCGGCTCGCAGTATCTGGTGATTCGGCAACAGGTTTACGGTGTATTGCAGGAGCTTATCTCCGGAGCTTAACTCTGCCAGGGGCATAGCTACGCCGGGTAATGCGATGTTGCCTGATTGGTCTTTGATCTGTAGCCCAACGCCTTGGGCCTCGCCTTCAATACCCAGTAATGCGCCATCCTTCAAACCATCAAAGGTCACGCGGAATGCTTGCCAATCGGGCATCGTGGGATCAAAGCGTGGCAAGGTGCAGTTAATTAAGCGAATAACAAAAGGTTTGGCGATACCTTGCCCATCATGAGCAATCTGTGACGCAGGAACGGTGATCATCTCAATCACTTGCTCACGGCTGCTCATCTCAATGGCGCAGGCAGTTTCAATAATGCTGCCTTCCATGACGACACGGCCCCGTCCCAAAAACGTATCCGCCGTTGCGGTTACGCTAAACAGAGCGCTGAGCAGGCAACTCGCCACGATATATTCCATGTTGTTCACGCTGTTAATTCCCTTCGACACCATGACCTTAAGAATAAACATGCGGGTTTCCCCGCATGTGTGACCGTTAAACCGGTTAAAACTTACTGATAAGCCAGGGTAAAGGTCGTGGTGGTGCTGAAGTCGCCTGGGACGATTTCTGCAGCAGTTTTACCGTCTGCACCCATGTCGCCCTGCAGGTAAGCAGAGAAGTTCAGGATGTTGGTTTGATCCTGGATGCCCTGTGGAGCAGTTGGCTGGCCCAGTTTGATCAGCGTACCGCTACCGTCGGTGATAGCCAGGCTAGCGCCACGAGCAGTACCGGTGATGCCCAGCAGATCGGCGTTACCTGCAGAAGTTGGACCTGTGAAGGTGGTGGTTACCGTTTTAAGGGTAGATGCATCACAGTTTTCCAGGTGGATGTAGAAGTTTTCAGGGGTAGATTTACCGCCGTCTTTCAGCGCTACGTTAGCGATCTGGCCCATTGGGATGCGCTGGTTGTCATCGCCTGGGGCGATAGAGCAAGGTGCATCAATGATGGAACCGTAGAATTCGATTGTGCCATGGCCCGCATCCTGTGCAGCATTGGCAGCAGAAACAAAACCCAAAGCGATTGCGGCAACCATGAATTTGTTCAGTTTCATATTTCTATTCCTTTATTAAATAAATTGATATAAACGACTAATAACCATCCATGTCAAACATGGTCTGGGGACTGCAAAAAACATGAGACGCTCGCCCATTATCCAATAGGGATACGCTTCATTTTTTATACTCCGGGCACTCAAGGTAGGTTATAACGGTCAGCCTTCCACACTGGTACCGTAATAGACCCGCAGGGTCTTATATAAACCTATTTTATTGGTGCAACCAATTTTCTTCATAACGGACACGCGATGACTGCTGACCGTCTTTATATTAATACCTAAAATCGCACCGATCATTTTTGGCGTGTATCCGCGAAAAAGATAATAGCAAATTCGTTTTTCTCTATTGCTTAACGCAGCCAGGGTCCCTTTAGGGATAAACTTGTCGCGTTTTGCCCATGTTGTATTTGGTGAATCGGCAATCTGTTTCAGCAGTGCATGCGAACACTCATTGGCCGCAATAAAAACAACCCGATCTCTATAGCGTTGCTCAATGCTTAGCGACAATATATTCAATAACGCAGTACTGGCAATCACCACCATCAACGTTCGGCTTTTCTTCTCACGTATCATTTCGCTAATCAACAACGCACTACGTGCCGAACCATCCGATATCGAATGTTCAAAGGCAGTATGACCATGCTGTTGCTGCAATTTAAGTAAATTACATCTGATACCTTGTAAAAAGTAGCTATTGTTGCTGGAGATATGGAACGAAATCTCAGTGATATCTTCACTATGATAATCGAAATCATATTCACTCACACCACACCCGTCATCCATAACACTACCAAACTTATCGCCAAATCCATATCGGCTATCGTACATCTGCTTCCCGCCACTATCGCTGAAAAGTTGGATGCATGTTAGCGACCGACGCCAAAATGTCATAATCAATTTATATCAACCTGTGAAATTTCATTTAATTAATATAAAAAAATCAATAAAATCATGGTGATGAGAAAAATTTCACTTAAGATCAACCAAGCTTAAGAAGATGCCTAGAGCGGAATATTTGAGCATTAATCGATATTAAACAATTTACTAATCAGAAAAATCTTGCTAAGTTTTATTACGCAAGACCAGTAACGGCCTGTATCCTGGCGGTTCAACGGTGATGCTTTAACAATCAGCAAGAAAAATCTCATTTAATAAAATCGTATACTATCCGTTGTTTTTTGTTTTAATAACGCTCGTGATTTTGGACAAGGAAGTGAAAGGAATGACTAGTAACTGTAGCGGTTATTATTATCTCATCGGTGATAGCGTTGAGTTCTGGCCTGAGGAAAACTTGCTTTACTCTCGTGTCAACGGTGAGAAAATCACGCTATTTATCGCAGCCTCACGCTGCCTTCAGCTATTATTAAGCCAACAAGGTGAACTGGTTCCGCAGCGGGATCTGTTTGAAGCCGGATGGCAAAAAAATGGTTTAGAGGTGTCTAACAATACCTTTTACCAAAACATCCTTATGTTACGTAAAGGATTAAAGCTTGCCGGCTATGAGCAAGCAGTGATAAAAACAGTGCCCCGCCAGGGCCTTACCGTTCCCTCAATGGTTCCGGTAGCAAAAATAATACCGGACACGAGTACAACCTCTGCCGAAGAAATATTTAGTGTAGAGGAAAACCCACTGCCAACACCCAGCAAAGTGGATAAAAAAGCATCCTCTCGGCCTCGCCATCTGTGGGCAATATTGCTTAGTCTCTCTTTTGGTGTCGGTATTGCGCTGTTAGCTGCATGGAATAGCACAGAGAACAAGAATTTCTTCTCTCATTTTAACTTCGTAGGGAATATAGAGCAGTGTTCGGTCTACCTCCACAGCGGCCAGACATCGTTGCAGTCCTACAGGCAATTTATTGCGCAGAACAACTTCACCTGCAAAAAACAGGAGGTTGTCTACTTTACTGCCAACCCATTGGTTCCACGAGCCTCAGTCATTCGCTGCGAATGGCCATTTGCTTCAGGGACCAAGAATCTCTGTATTTCTGAATATTATCTGGAGTGGCAGCATCATGAATAAGCCCCAACTTTTCGGTGTATTTACACTACTCTCTTTGTTGTTCCTGTTGCTCGCGCTGGGAGCATACCGCCTCTATAGCCAATATCAGCAAACACATTTTAACTGCGAAGCCATGCTGCTGGTTCACAAAGATGATGCGGAACTGGCCCTCATGGTTAACTTTATCTTCCAGGGTGATAATGGCATCGCCAGCCTGAAGGGCACCCTTAAGCAGGGCGATAAGACCACCAGCGTCAGCAGAAAAAGCTATTTTGATTTCAATCAGATGAAACAAGTTTATCATCTTAAGTCAATTTCAGCGGTGACCACACCGGCCGACAACAGTGACAGCAAAGATCTCGCCCGTTACCTCCCTCTTTTTTACCTGGAACCGGGGCTGAAGTTCGACTTCACCGCTTACCCTGCTACCAAAGAAGGGTACGTTTTTTCTACCGGGCAGGTACCGTCATTTTACTGTGCACGTAAGTGAAATTTTGACGTTAACGAGTTTCACTTTGTGGAGGATGCTCGTTAACGCTGAGATCGAATGGCTAAAACAGAAAACCGTAGGAAAGTATCTCTTTCCTACGGTGATAATATCGCCGTGGTTTGGTACGGCTTATCTACAGCACATCTACCACAACAACCGCAGACCCGCTGAACGCGCCAGCCTTGACGGTACCCCCAGTGGGGGCGAGAGTCGATGCAATCTGCACATCTGCCGAACCATTAATGGTGATTGGCGGCGGGAATTTTGAGCCGTTGATAGTGATAGTCGATTGTATTCCATTGTAGAAATTGACGGTGTTATCCGATAGAGCTGGGACAGTTATCACAACCTTAGCGGGAGTCGGGCAGGTTATCTTCGCCGTAAGGCTGGCGGTATTCCCATTAAAGTCAGTGCTGTCCACCAGGCCATGGTCGAGCACTGTTGGCCCGGTTATATCGCACCCGGTGGTGAAGGGTTTGAGAACAGTGTTTACGCACGACGTTGTCAGCCTCGCATTAGTGCTGTTAGGACCTTCATAGACAACACAGGTGCGAGTGTTTCCTATGTTCGTATTAACCCTGCTAGCTTTGCCCTTCCAGCTCCCACCTGTTCCGAGCCCGGTTCTCTTCATTAGTTCCGTTTGGAAATCCGACCAATAATAGTAATTCTTTGCATAGGTGGAAGTATAATAACTAAAGGCGCAGTAGGTATCAGTGGCATAGGCATTCCATCCAACATTATTCTTGGTCACACACACGTTAAAGAACGAGGTCGTGCCTGGGCGGATGTTTGTTGTATCGTATTGTTCGACACCGTCGGTATAGGTGAAGAACAGCTCTTGTGTTGCCTGGTCGAATTGCGCACTGGTGATGACGAACGCAGCAAAGCTGGACGGGCTGGCCATCAGGCAGAGTAAAGTAATCAGCGATTGTATTCGTTTCACGATGTTGTACATATTTCTCAAATCTCGGTTTCAGGAAAGGGCCGCTATCAGGCGGCACGGCTTGCTACTGGTACTCCAGCGCAAAAGTCGCCGTGGCCGTAAATCCCCCTTCGACTATCCCTTGGTTGGCCTTGGCCGCAGGTTCTGCCTGCACATAGGCCTGCAAAGCTATTGTCATGTTGCCCTGCGTCAGTGGCGTGGTGGAGCCCTGGACATTGAGCGGCAATGCCTGGCCAGCGCTTGTTTCCATCCCCACTGCCACCCCGCGGGCCACGCTGGCAGCATCCAGCGCCAACAGCCCTGGCAATGCCGTGCTCTCGGTGCCCATAAAGGTCAGCTTCACACCCGTTGCCACCGCCGTATCACAGTCATCCAGATGCAGCGAGAACGCCTGGCTGGGGGTGCGCGTATTGGTGTACAGGAACTTATTAACCAGCGTGCCAAAATTCAGCTCTATGGCCTCGTCACCCGGGCGCAGGGTACAGGGCGCATTCACCAGCGCGCCTCTGAATTCCATGTTCTCAACTGCCTGAACCGAGGTGCAAAATAAAAGCGGGCAGGTTGACAGTAGTGCCAGACCGATCCGTGGTAACGCTTGCCATTGCTTCATCAAACGGCTCCTATTGGTATTCGGCCAGCAGCGTGGCGCGTGCGGTAAATGCTCCCGGGCTCGGTGGCTGCGCCGGATCGGCCACTGGTACCGCCATTATTGGCGGGGGGAATTGCGCTGTAACTTGGCTGGCAAACGAGTTCAGATAAAACGGATTGTCATTTCCCAGCGACATATGAATGCCCAATCCCGCGATGCTGCTCTGAATGGCAGCACCATCAAAACGGGTTGCCGTGCCCTGAATGCTCATCCGAACTGACCCTGCGGCGCTGCAATCAATCTGGTAAGGCACCGGCTTGCGGTAACGTACCCCGTCGAGATTACGGATCACCAGGTTGTCACCAAAATCCACTTCGATCGGGTCACCGTTATTGATAGTACAGGGCAGTGCCTCTACCAGGCCGCCCTGGAAGTTCACCTGCACCGCTTGCGTTGGTTGCACCAGTGCAGCCATCATGCCCAGCAACATTGCCAGGGAAACTGTTTTAGCCGTCATTATTCATCTCTCACTGATAGTCCACCAACAGCGTGGTAGCCGCGGTAAAGGCCCCTCCACTCAAAGTGCTACCCGTGGCCTTAACCGGAACTGCCGTCAGTGCAGGACGAGCCGGATTGGTAAAATTCAGCCAGGTGTTCATCGGCAATTTGACGCCGTCACTGCGCAACTCGAGGCCCAGATTGGTTTTGCTGGTACCTAGCACACTGGCATCAAAACCTGCCCCTCCGCCCTGAAATTGCAGTTTCAGCGTTGCGGAGGTCGCGCCAGTGCAGTCCAGCGTATAAGTGATGGGCTGTTCGTAATTCACCCCATTTATCCGCCCGGCCAGCATATCGTTGCCAAACACCACCGAAATATCGCTGTTGCTGTTAATCACGCAGGGTGGTGGTACCACCAGGGTGCCGGTGAACTTGACGTCCACGGCCTGCGCCGGTAAAGCGCTACTCAGAACGATCGTCAGGGCCAGAACAGGCCATACCGCTGTTAGCTGTTTCATAACACCTCCACCAGCAGCGTTGCCGTGCTGTTGAAGACTCCACCCGGCAAAATGGCCCCCGGCCGTTTCACCGGCACGGCACTGATGGCAGGCGGCGTGGCCGAATAACTGAAGGTAAACCATTCACCCAGCGCTAACGCACTGTTGTCCGGTTTCAACAGCTTGATCCCCAGATCCGTAAAGTTGGTTGCCAACACGTCAGGATCAAAACCGCTAGCCGAACCCTGGAACCGCAGACGCAAGCTGGAAGCGCTGCCGGTACAGCTAAGGGAAAACGGCACCGGCGTGGCATAGTTGTTGCCATCAATGCTGGTGGTCTGCAAGGCACTGCCAAAGTTCACGTCAATCGCGGTGTTACCATTCACTATGCAAGCAGGTCCCGTCATCACTATCCCCTTGATGGTGAGCGCAAGCTGGTTGCTGGCCTGTGCCACAGACAGACACAACACCAGGCTCCCCACCATACCGAGAGCCGTACGCCAAAAGCTCCTGAGAGCGGAACGGCCCTTAAGCCGATAAACCAGCCTATTCATAGCTCAGCCTGAAGTTGATATGGGCCAGATATGCGCCAGCTTGTAGCGGCGCCCCGGTACGCTCCGGCGCGATATAGTAGGTCAGTACGTTGTTGCCAGGTGTCAGCAACTGCGGCTGTCCGGCCAACCCCCGGCACGACGTCGCGGCGGGAGTCATCCGTCAGACGCAACCCCATAGCAGCCTGCGCCACGGGAGAAAGCAGGGCAGCCAGTGCCAGTCCGCTCAGGACGGAGCACTTTGCCGTCTTGCCGGGCAGTCTTCTCTTTTCCATGATTGTTTTCCTTGTTCTTCCTTCACGGTTCATACCCGCCAGGCACCGCCCATCACCACCACTGATGCCGGGTGATTATTTATCGCGCTTGCTTTCATCCACCTGGCAGTTGCTGCCACTGCATTTGAAAGTCAGCGTCGGTTGGCCGCCGTAGTCATTGACATACACCAGCACCGGGCTCGCCCCTAATGCCGCCGCACTGCCGCCCAGCTTGACGCTGCCCTTCGGTGGCACCATCACCGGTTCAAAACCTTTTACCACGTCGCCTTGTTTCCTGGCGCTGGCACCAATCAACGTCACAAAATACGGCGTTGGGTTGTTGACGGTGTATTGGTCACCCTTTTTGCTCAGCGTCAGTTGCTCCTGATACGGCGTCGCCTGTTGCTTAGCCGCCGCTTCGGCCAATGTTGCCGGGCGATAGAACATCTTGATGCGCGTCTGCAGCGCGATTTGCAATACGTTCGATTTGTCGCTTTTCGGTGGGATTTCCCGCAGGTTGAAGAAGAACAGCGATTCGCGATCCTGTGGCAACATGTTGGCTCCCGGCGTTGCCTGGATTTTTACCTGGGTCTGCCCTTTGGGTTCAACACGCTGTACCGGTGGCAGCACGGTAAACGCACTGTTCCCTTCCAGCTTGATGCCGTGGGCATCCTCCAGCCAGCCCTGAGCCAGATAAGGCAGTTCAGGGTTCTGATTGCGCACGGTCAGGCTCACCGACTTTTCATTCCCCGGGAACACCACGCGGGTCCGATCCAGGGAAATAGCCGCCTGTGCAGACGGAACCAGGGTGGCCACCGTGGCCCCAGCCAACAGGCTCATCACTAAAAATCTTTTCATCATCATTACCTTTACTCTTCCTATCAGACGTCATCCCTGCCGACTCTTAAGCCAGCAGGCGACGACGCCCTTTACTGTTCATCGGGTTTAATTCGCTGCCGTTATCCGTTTACACAAGGCAGCAGCAGGTTGGCGGTCATCCCCACCGGTATTTCCTTCGGCAGCGTAATGCGGCACTGTTCGGCACTGTTCCAGTGCACCGTCATGGTCTCACCCGGCTTGATACCGCTGAGATAGACGTTGCCTGCATCGTTCACCATGCCGGTTTCCTGTTGCTTGGCGTTCAGTACCGTGGCTCCGAAAGGCGGCACCGAACCATCGGCCAGGCGTATTACCGCCATCGCCTTCTCGCCCGCTACGACTTCAAAGTGACGATAGCCAATGGCCCCTTCGGTCAGCGTGCCTTGCAGCACCGAGCCGGTGGCCTGGGCGTTATCCGCCAGTTTGTCTACGTCGATACGTACGCTGCTGCGGTAATAACTGTTCACATCTGCCACTACCGCTTTACCGAAGATATTGGAGTTAACCGTGTTGCCATAACCGCCCACCGGCACTCCTGCTACACCATCGGTATCAACCAGCATCCGCGTCCCGCCCATGATCGATGTACGATGTAAAGCGCCGCCTTCACCCGTCAGGGTAGCTCCGCCCGACATCGACACCCCTGCCGAGCTATACTGCCCGGAGCGGTAACTGGCCATGCCATTCACCTGTGCCAGGGTGCCACGGTGTGAGTAATAGCCGCTGAAATCAGCATCGCTATTTGCCATCCCAGCCCGGACCGTATAGTTGTCGGTATCACCAACCCGATCGGAATAGTTGACCGAGTTGGTATTGTCTCCCGCAGCATAAGACCCGTTATAACCCAGCATGCCGCTGCTTCCCCACGGCATGGACAGCGACAGATACATGCCGTCATCCTTGGTGTTGCTGAAATTGTTGCGATAAGCCGTCAGCGACAGGTTGATGTTACGAAAGCGGCCAATATCAAAATAGCGCGCCAGCGTCATGTCATAGCGGTCACTGGTAGCCTGGTTCCAATAGGTCTGGTGGTTGTAGTTAAGGTACCCACTCATCGCCAGCGACTCGAACTGCTGGCTGAAGGACAGGGTGTACATCTCCTTGCTACGCCCTAGGCTTATCCCATTGGCGTTATCCTTGGCACTCAAGTAGTCCGCCATCGACATAAAACCGCTGTCGGAGAAGCGGTAGCCGGCAAAGGTGACCTGGCTGCCGGTATCATCAAAGCGCTTCGAGTAGCTCAGGCGGTAAGACCCCCCCTGTTGAGTACCTTGATCCGGTAACCGAGCCCGGGACTGAGTCACGTCCGCAGACAAGGCTCCAAAGGCCATCAAATCACGCCCCATCCCCAGTGACAGGGCCGAATATCCATCCCCTCCCAGCCCGCCGCCGTACAGCGACCAACCGTTACTCACGCCCCAGGAGAACTCCCCCGTGGCAAACATCGGCCCATTGACCTTATGTTGCCAATCAGATGGACGGCCCATCGCCAGCTTGAAGCGCACCTGTCCTGGCCGGGTCAGATACGGAATGGTGGCGGTATCAACCTTGAAGTTCTGTACGCTGCCGTCAGCCTCTTCAACCCGCACATTCAATGAACC
This sequence comes from Serratia sp. JSRIV006, assembly GCF_019968685.1. Lineage (NCBI taxonomy): Bacteria > Pseudomonadati > Pseudomonadota > Gammaproteobacteria > Enterobacterales > Yersiniaceae > Serratia > Serratia sp. JSRIV006. The sequence goes on along the minus strand of NZ_CP074137.1, from coordinate 1,030,882 downwards.
AGAGACCGCGCTATCCAGATCCTGAATACGGAATGGTCCGGAGGCGACCAGGACTTCCTTGATCACCCTCCCCTGCTGGCTGATCACGACCTTGGCGTTGCCGCGTGCCACACCGGTCACTTCTGGTGCATAGCCACGCAAATTCGGCGGTAACATGTTGTCATCCGAGACCAGGCTGCCCCCGGTGAAACGGAAGCTGTCAAAGATGTCGGAATTGAGGAAATCCTCCCCCAACGTCAGCTTGGCGCGCCACGGTACAATCGCCCGGTAGGCGGTATACTGTGTCCAGTCAAAACTGCGGGTATTCTCTTTTGCCGAATCGCTCTGATGGTCGATCCTGGTCTGCCAGCTAGCCCGTAGCCGCCAAGCTCCCAGGTTCGCCCCTGCCACTCCGTTGCCGCTGAGGTTGTAATTCTGGGTGTCGTTCTGGTTCTGCCGCTGAACTTGAGTATTCAGGTTGTAATCCAGCAAAATGCCAGGGATCCCCTCTTCCCAGCGCGAAGGCGGATCCCAGTTCGCACCGCTATATTCCAGATAAACCTGCGGGATGCTGAGGTACAGCGTGTTGGTACCGAGATCGGGACGGGCCTGAAGCCCATCCAGGCTAGCCAGATCCAGACACTCGCCTTGATGCCACCAGGTCAAACCAGCCAATGCGGCCTTGGTCAGACCCAACTGGTCCACCATCTCTTTGCTCAGACAGACCTGGCTGCCTTTCGGATCGTCGTCCGGCGCCAAGAAGGTTACCGGGCGTGCCGGTTGCACCTGGTTATTCAAGCTCAAAGCAAGATCATAAGTACCCGGCAGGATAAAGCCCTGGTGCGAAAACTGGCCTAAATCAATGTTGTCACGATCCTTGAGATCCAGGACATCCGTGTTGAACTGGATATCTTTTGCCTGGGCCACGCTCACTGCGCCGAGCAATACGCTGCTGCCCAAGCTGGCCTGATACAAGATGGCAAGCAGGGAGCGGGAAAAATAACGCGCCATGAAGAAAGTCCCTTCAGTAATAATCCATTCTGAACCGTATTGCCGTACGGTAATCCCCTGCCCGCAACGTCTGTTGATTATCAGGTGTAATGCGGTTGCCTCTCTCCTGGCAACATGGAGCTGGCCTCAAAGCATCACCCGGTGCTGCTACCTCGCCTTTGGCATCACGTATCATCAACACCACGCCGCGTGCCTCTCCGCTCATGTCGAAATGACCGTGTTCGTCGTCGCCATCAAAGGTCACCTGAAAGCGCTGCCAATAGGGAGCTGTCGCGTCAATACGGACCAGAACGCAATTCACCAGGCGTATGGAGAACTCTTTTTCTGGCCCGTGCCCCTCCCGGATCAGTTGGCTGACCGGGAGGGTGTCCATTACCAGACTCTGGTCATGGTCCCCGACTTCAATCGCACAAGGCGTCTCTACAATGGCGCCTTCCATGCTGACGCGCCCCTGCCCCAGCACATCAGCGGAAAATGCACACCCGGAAAACGCCAGGGCACAACACATCAGCAGGGAAGGCACCACACAAGGTGAAGCGTCATAAGTCCATTTCATTAACAGCTCTATGGGGCGCAAAAAAACCTGCGGCAGAGCCGCCGCAGGTTGTTCAACACTACGCAACAGACTTACTGATAAGACAGTACGAAGTTGGTTGGAACCTGGAAGCTACCTGGTTTGATCACGGCATCTTCGCCGCCACCTTTCAAAGCAGCAGTGAAGGTCAGGGAGTTGTTGGTACCATTAACCAAAGTTCGAGCTGCGGTAGGGGTGTTCAGAGCCACTTTGGCACCGTCAGCCTGAGACATCAGAATATAAGCACCTTCAGCAGTACCGATCAGACCCAGACTGGTAGCATCATATGAAGAAGCCGTGCCGGTGAAGGTCACAGAGACTTTATCTTTGGTGCCTGCAGTAGCAATGACGCAATCTTTCAGCTCAATGCTGAAAGCTTGTGGCGTAGAAACACCGGTATTATTGTTAGCTGCCAGAACAACGTTAGACACGGCACCCAATGGGATAACTTGATCCAGTGAACCTGCAGCGATAGAGCAAGGTGCATCAGTAATAGAGCCGGTAAAGGTGATCTTGCCTTCGCCTTGGTTAGCTGCGTAAGCCGTGCTAGCCACCAGGGAAGCGCCAATGATCATTGCAATTGCTTTAACTTTCATGAAATCCGTTCCTATGATTTATATATTAACTAAAATATTAGGCGAATTGTGAAATACACTTTTACGCCTTTTATCACTACCCAACAATAATGCCGTTGCTTAGGATTGGCGCTATAATAACGCCAGAGAAAAATACTTATATAGGACATTCCTCTTTGTTTTCTCTTACTGTCTTATAAAAAAAAACGCCTTAATAACGAATCCATTAAGCACATGAATATACTAATAAAAATAAAAAAACAGTATTTTAATTAATCTTTTTTTTGCTAAAAAATAGGCAAAAAAAGCCTATGCAGGGTATTGTTATCAACACTTTCTGCACGAAATACATTAGATAAACGTTTTTTAACATTCGCGCAACCACTCGTCGCGAGCTAAGCGTTTTCCCCTCTTATGCATACCGTGATGCCACAAGCAGGAGACCGTGTCAGCTATAATTTAAAATTGTGAGACTGCGACACTGTACTGTAGCCTAACAGCAGAGTAGGCTGGTTTAATCAGGTGGAGTCAGATCTTAACCTGCAGGGGGAGACATGGTTTTTACGATTTTTAACATGATTGCGTTCAGAAGCTCAGACGGGGCGATGTGGAACATTGCGCAGCCCGATAGACGGGTCTCCTTCACTACCATTCCTGCCCGGCTCTTTACCTACCTGTTGGAAAACGCCGATAAAATGGTAAGCCGTGAAGAATTACTCAATAATATCTGGAATAAATATGGTCTGGAACCGTCGAGTAACTCGGTCAATCAGTATATTTCGCTGATCCGTAAGTCATTGAGTGAGTTAGGTTGTGAGGAAGAGATCATTAAAACTATTCCTCGCGTCGGGTTTTATATCTCCGGGAAATTGGTATCTTACAATCAGGAAACACCGCCGAGCGTTGAAACCACGAGCACCAAAGCTCAACCTGCAATAAAGCAATCAAGGCTACTCAGAGGGTATAAACCCGCGTTGCTCGCGATCAGCTTGATCATCTCAACCTTATTGGTCCTACAACCTTTCCGTTTCGCTACTGATCATCTGGATTACCGTTTCCCAAAATCTACTTTGTATAAAATTGGCAATATAGCAACCTGTCCTCTCTATACGCTTAGCGCTAGCTCGCCTGACATTGCTGCACGCAAGGAAAAACTCGCCGCAGAGCTGGCTGCTGCGCATGTTCCGTGCGCCAACAATGAGGTGTTTATTTTTCACTCTGGTGAACACTATGCCTACCAACAATCCGGCAGAGCCTTCATAATCCGTTGTACCAATAGTGATCATACCCTGTCTCATTTCTCTGACTGTAAGGGCGTCTATGCTTTCGCTAAATAATCACTCAGGCAAGTTCATCGGGGTGGTTGCTCTCGCCTTTGTCGCAGTAGCTTTGCTCTTCAACCTCCTGATGCACAAATTTTTCATTACTGAGAAAGGCCCCAAAGTGAGCTGTGCCGCCTTTTTCCTGGTACAAAGCGACTTACAAACTCGGGGCGTCATGAGTTTGCATATTGATGGTGTAAGCCATGGGAGGATGCATATTTCCGCAACGGTCAGGGATAGCGCTGGCGCAGTAAAGTATAATCTTCTGCGTAACGTCAATTTTGACTATCGCTATGAAGGTAATGGCCACCTCGCCTTGCAGCTGGTGGATGTCAATAAAAATGCCAGCGATACTATGCCGAATGAGCTGTTTAACCAGTCCATTTTTGATTTTTCGGTGAAAGCCAGACAATTGAGGATCACCGAAGTCGGTGATGGCTATTTGTTGTGGAATGACTTTTCGCCAGTCATGATGTGCATACACAATCCATAACAGGCCAATTTATAGCTAAGCTATAAAGCGCTCTCTCTAGCCATTCGGTGAATGCGGTGGCTGAAGGATAACATCCAACGCCATCGCACGAGTATGTCGTGGTTTATTGCACATGAGTATTACCGAACTTAAGCATATAAAGTTCATTGAAGTTTCTTGCTCCATGCCGTTTTACCGCCTTGACCTTATAGCCACTGACCGTTTTTATCGAAAGGTGCAGCATATTGGCTATTTGTGATTGCGAGTAACCCTCCACTAAAAGCTTTAATACTCGGTTCTCTTTCTGCGACGACTTCAGTACCTCCCCCCAAATATCACCAAAGAGATTATCCGCTACCGTCCTGGGTTGCGCTGAATCCATAGTTTTGACCAGATTTTTCAGATCGGCATAGGCAATTTTTTTATCGACCACAAAGTCGGATAAATGCTTAACCATCGCAGAACACTCTTTACCTTTGGAAAGCAGCGTGATCACATAAATTGTTTTGCCTTCCTTTTTCAGACCATAAATCTGTTTTATGGTGTTGTATATATCGTTTGAGTCCCCGTCAATAAAAGCGACGTAACTTTCATTATGACGTAAGTTTGAGTTTTGCTCAGTACTTAAGGACTCGACTATTGAATCGAAGGCAATCTTATTAAAATGGCAAGGGTAATTCGTGTCAAATATAAACATGGGTAACTTCCTGCAAAATAATATGTAGATTTGGTGAAGTACCAGGCCTAAGGCTATCCAAGATAACCTTGTTCATTGTGAATCGACGTCAGAGGCCTAACCCCTTAAGGGTTTTTCTGATCTCTACCTGGTACCTAACTTATCGTGACTACTCAGGATTGACATTGCGGCCTGCCAGGCCTAAACCCGGCAAACTGCGCCTTGCATCAATCTGAGCCTTAATTTACATGAAAAGTTACCACGGAGTTATTTATAACTAAAAACACACTATTTATAGGTTTAAATTCTTTTTTTTAAGTTTTTTTAACAATAAAAAGGGATTTAACACTATAGAGGCAGCGGTGGTATTCAGCAACAACTCACCCTGTTGCTTAACCTCACCGCCAAGGATGCTGTCTATTGGATGATATCAATCATGATTGCTTAGCTTTAACATGTAGAGCTCGTTGAAGTTTCTTGCCCCATGTCTTTTTATCGCCTTAACCTTATAACTGCTGATGGTTTTTATCGATAAGTTTAACATTTTGGCTATTTTGTATTGGCTGTGGCCATCCAGCAACAGCTTCAACACCAGATACTCCTTATGAGAAGACTTCAAGATATCCCCCCAGATATCGCCAAAAACATTATCTGCTAACGCCTTGGGTTTTGCCGTAACCATGGTTCTGATCAGCCGTTGCAGATCGTCATAGGTGATTTTTTTATCCACTACATAATCAGATAAATGCCTGATCACTGAGGAGCAATCTTTATCTTTTGACAGCAATGTGACCATATAAACAACTTCGCTGTTCTTGCGTAACTCGTAAACCGACTTGACGACGCTGTAGATATTAGCCGAATCCCCATCAACAAAAGCGATTGAACCCTCACCATAACGCAAGGCAGGGGTTAGATCACACCTTAAGGAATCGATGATCGATTTAAAGGTTATTTTACTTAGCGAACAGGAATAATCCGAGTCTATTAGAATCATTGGAATACTTACCTCCTGGTAAAAATAATCCATCCATATTGGAACGCGCAGCATTCAGGTGCACCAATGACTGGCAACCCAATATCGTCTTTAATGTATATCCAGGTTCTAATACCATAGGCAGAGCAAACCAAAATTAATTTTTGGCTCTTTGATTTATGTAAACAACTCTCTCACCACCTGGATAAAGTTATGACATTCCTTTACACCCAGCCTTATCAGTATATTCTTATAAAATTATTATCGTCAATCGATTTTATTGCTTACAATAACCATTAGATATCATGAGAAATATTCCCCATATTTTATAATCGCTTATGGATGAATTTATTCAAGCATGCAACCAATTATAAGACAAAAAGAAAAAACAAAGAGAAAACTCCCATTTAAATCCGTTATGAACGGCAATACAATAAAGCATGACATTCAATACAACCCAGCAAATTAATTTTCAATCAGAATGTCTAACCCAATCAATGCGTATTTTTACGCTTTGATTTTTAGGCAATTGAAGCCCTACTCGACAAAGCCTTATTCCTGCAGGAAGTAGAGCGCTCCACGGTAGGGAAAAGCGGATGTTCCTCATTACTGACGCTCAAGGAACTGAAGTGCTGAAGTATCTGGCCATAGGAATGAGCGGGCGTGGCACCGCAGGGCATCAAGGACAAGACTGTCAATGGCCATAAGCGCAATGCCATGCGCAAACTGTGCGTCAAGACTAACCAGGAGTTGTACCGGTGGATGGAACTGCGTGACTCCTCTCATCTGGTAGGCCTGTCTTTGATCTGATTCCGCAAGAGTCTCGAGCTGCTCATCCAGACTTAGGATCGCCGAGAGTTGCCCCCCCCTAGGTGAACGCAAAACCACTTTTTTTATTCTATGAACGTAATAGCGACATAATTATTTTTAGACTATCAATCCGCAACATAATTAAATTGGTCTGCACCCACTTAATTTAGATAATTTCCATAATTTTTTATTATCTATAGCCTACAAATGCCTTTCCCTCACCTACTCCATAAAAAACACCCAAAAAAAAGACATAAAAACCAAGTAAATATTAATATAAGAATAAAAACCTATGAAAACCTAAAGTAACAAAATTAAAAACTAATATTTTCACATAAAAAATCCATAAATTAAATAATAAACCTTATAAATCAATGCATTAAATTTAAACCATGCACCACCCTTACATTTTGACAACCATGACGTATTTTGAAATTATTAAAAGCGAAATACAGAGGGAGCCCCCTTCGGAAGTAAATATCGCCTACCTAGCGTAGTAAATGAATAAAAAACCCGTTAACAGATAGACATCCAGTTATTTCTGAGCAGAGATAACTGTAAGTCTAGCAAGCATCAACTCGTTTTTAATAAGCCATCTCAATCTAAAGGAATAGCACTCATGCGTAAATCAATTTTCACTCTGGCTCCGGCTGCATTGGTTTTACTGGCCGTAGCGGGCAACGCTCAAGCGGCAACTAACGCCCAATTAACCGTAACGGCCAACGTGGTTGCTGCCACCTGTGACGTTTCACTGTCTACCAACAGCCTGGATCTGGGTAACTTTTCACCCAAGCAATTTACCGGCGTTCTGACCCCGATCGCGTCCAGCCAGAAACAGTTCACCGTGGGTCTGAACAACTGTGAGGCCCCTGTTGCCGCTGCTGATACCGCTAACCTGGTCGTCAGCGGCCAAACGCTGGCTGCCAACTCAAACGTCTTCAACTCCACCGGCACCAACACCGGTATCATGCTGAGCGAAGTTAGCAAGCCAAACGTCTATATCAAGGCAGGTGACAAACTCCTGATCGCAACCGCAGGCGCAACGCCAGCCGCTGGCGATTTTAATGCCAAAACGCTGAGCCTGCAGGTGGGCCTGGCCTCCACCAGCGCGGACAAAACCAACATTGGCTCCGTCAAGGCACCGATCCTGTTTGCTTTCTCCTATAACTGATTTACCTCTAGGCAGGCGGCTTCGGCTGCCTGCTTTTTTTTCCTACCAAGGGGCAATAAATGACGCGCATAACGCTATTTTTTCCCGTCCTGATGGCGCTGCTGTGCAGTTCGTCCGCCGTAGTGGCGGAGGGATTTGGTATTAATGCCACCCGGCTTATCTACCCGCAGGGAGCAGGCAGCATTGCCGTTACGCTGCGCAACACTCAGCCCGCCTTGCCTTATCTGGTACAGGCTGCGGTAAGCCTGACCCCAGATAGTCGTGACGCCGCTCCATTTACGGTCACACCACCGGTTTTTCGGCTGGAAGCCAAGAGCGAGAGTCAGGTCCGCATTACCGGTAATGACGCATCCTTGCCCAAAGATCGCGAGTCGGTATTCTATTTCCAGGCCATGGCGATCCCAGCCGCAACCGAGCCGACCGCCAGCCAACAGAGCGCCAACGTGAGTGCCACCGCCCAATTTGGCGTCGGCAACATCATCAAGCTGTTTTATCGCCCTACAGAGCTACCAGCAGATTCGGGTTCAGCACAGAAAAACCTGCGCTTCACCCGCGTCAATAGCGGGCTGCGGGTCAGTAACCCCTCCCCCTATTTTGTCAGCCTGGCCAGCCTGACCTTTGCCGGGCAACGGCTCAAGTTGGATACGCCGGACGCGCTGATGATTGCGCCATTCGGTTCCCATATCTATCCCACCACGGCGAAAAGTGGGGCAATTGACTGGCAGACCATTAACGATCAGGGAGGCGTTGATGCGTTTAAACAGGCTCTGCCTTAAGAAGGTATCCCTCATCTCACTCGCTATGGTTACCGGATTAACCAGCAGCACGGCCCCCGCCGTGACGCTGAACTTTTCCGCAACGATCATGCCAGGCACCTGTTCCCTAAGCCTGGATAAAAGCGTACTGCCGCTGGATGAGATGTCGCAGGCGCGCTTGCGTAGCGGTGCCCTGATCAACTCACAGCCGTTTACCCTCAAGGCTGGCAACTGTGACGGTGTCGCCACTGCTGGCCTACAGCCGATGATTACGGTCAGCGGTGAGGGCGTGACCCAAGATGGCAAATGGCTGTTTCGCAGCAGCGACTCCAGTGCCGGTGGGAGCGGGGTGATATTGGTACAAAGTGCCAACATGCCCAATTACAACAGTACCGAGGTCAAACCTACCGATACTTTCCCCTTGGCGGCCATGGGGCAGATACCGGTCGGTAAAGACCTCCCCTTTTTTGCTGGTATCAGCTGCGGTGGTAGTACCGGCTGCGCGACGGTGAAACCGGGGAAGGTTATCGCCCGTATCACCTTTACATTCGCCTACCGCTGAGGTTGCCATGTCATCTGCCTGCTATTCATCTATCGCACTGTTGCTGTTGCTCTTTACCGGACCAATGGCAATAGCCGACGGCGGTATCAGCTTAAATCAGACCCGGGTGGTGTTTTCCGCAGCGGACAGGGCACAAACCGTCACGGTGAATAATAGCGGCACACAAAAATTTCTGATCCAAAGCCGTATCCAACGCGCACTCGACGACCAGGCTCCAACGCCATTTATCGTCACGCCGCCGCTGTTGCAGCTCGGCCCTGAGCGCAAACAATTACTGCGCATCCTCAAACAGGATCAGGCATTGCCCACGGATCGGGAGTCGCTGTTTTACCTTTCGGTATTGGCGATCCCCGCACAGAAACAGTCGGCACTGGCAGAGGCGCACTTATCGATGGGGTTTCGCTTTGCCATCAAACTGTTTTACCGCCCTGAGGGCCTCAACATCGCCCCGAGGGACGCCAGTTGCCAACTGCGATTGACGCCTACGGCAGCAGGGGTGCGCATTGACAACCCGACCCCCTATTTTCTCACGTTTGCTTCACTGAAGTTCGATGGTCAGCTTATCGATCTGGACACCCAGCCAGCGATGATTGCCCCGATGAGCGCACAGGTGTACCCCGGCAACCCGTCGGCCAGACAAGCCGTTTGGCAAACCATTACCGACTTCGGCGGCTTATCTGCACCATGCCTGCAGGCCCTGCCATCACCAAAGGACCCACCCGCATGAAACACCTTGGCCAAGCGATATTGCTGCTGTGCAGCCTGCCGTTTTTGACCGCTCCCCAGGCGGCAGAGCCCGACTCCACGGGGATCTCATTTTATGTTCTGCGGGTGATTTATCCCGAAAGCGCCAAGCAAGGCGTCAGTTTGGCGGTAGACAACAAAAGCGCAGCCGCCTATTTGATGCAGTCCCGGGTGCGCCCGGTCGATAGCCAGACCGGCGATGTCGATTTGAGCGAGGGCGAGCAAGCGAAAATGCCGTTTATTGTCACGCCACCGCTGGCGCGCTTAGAGGCCAAGAGTGAACTGACACTGCGTATCCGGCGCAATGGAGAACCCTTGCCGACAGATCGCGAGTCGGTATTTTTTATCTCCATGAAAGCGATCCCCGCGCAGGTGCAAAACGTTCAACCACAGCCGGTAGGCCAGATGGCGGTGACGGTAGTCAGCAATATGAAATTGTTCTACCGCCCTAAGGGATTGGCTAAACGCGCCGTGGCCGACGTGGCCTGCCAACTGCGTTTTCACCGCGCGGGAAAAGAGTTGATTGCCGATAACCCCACTCCCTATTGGCTCACCTTTTCGCGGCTGAAATCGGACCGCGTCTCGCTGGATAAACCCGCGTTACGTTTGATGGTGCCGCCGAAAGGACAACAACGCTATCCCGCCCCTACCGGGACCAGCGGCCATGTCGAGTGGCAACTTATTGATGAGGATGGTTGGAATACTCCCGTTTGTCAGCAGGACTTGCCCCCATTGGATGTTTAAGGACGCGCTAAAATCATGGATAGAACATCAATAAAAAACAGGCCCGGCACTCGAGGTCTTTCACCTTCTTTGGCCGGAGCCCTGCTGCTGGCCGGTGCCGTACCTGCCTGGGGCCGAGACTATTTCGATCCCGGCCTGTTGGCGCTAGGTGGCAACCAGTTGGCTACATCCGATCTGACCGTGTTTGAATCCTCCGGCCAGACCCCTGAAGGGCGCTATCTGGTGACGCTGTGGATGAATCAGTCGGAACAAGGGCAATACAGTCTGATATTCAAAAAAGATGCCCAGGGCCAGGTGCTACCGCAGCTGACTCCGGCATTCCTCCACCAGCTTGGCGTCAATACTCAGGCACTTCCCAGCTTTAGCGGCTTGCCGCCTGAGACTCCCATCGCCAGCCTGGGAAAGCTCATTCCTGAATCGCAGCTACGCTTCGATTTGGCCCAATTGCGTCTGGACATCAGTATTCCGCAGGTCGCCATGCAGCAACATGCCCGGGACTACGTCGACCCTGAACAATGGGACGAGGGTGTCCCCGCATTGTTGTTGAATTATAGCCTGAACGGGAGCCGCAACTGGCAACGCGCACAGTCCGGCATGGGCAAAAGCGAGCAGAGCAATCTGTTCGCCAACCTGCTTGGCGGGATCAACTACCAAGGGTGGCGCCTGCGCAGCACCATGACCTATACCCAAAATGAAAGCCGTGTGGGAGGTTCTTCAAGCCGTTATCAGCGCAGCCAATTCTCCGATACCTATTTACAACACGATATCCGTGCATGGCGCTCCGAGATCCTGGCGGGTGAAAGCAGCAGCGGAAATGACGTGTTCGACAGCATTCCCTTCCGGGGCGTCAAACTGAATTCCAGCGAAGATATGCTGCCCAATAGCCTGCGCGGCTTTGCTCCGGTGATCACCGGCATTGCCCAAAGCAACGCACGGGTAACGGTGAGCCAGAACGGCAACATTGTCTATCAAACTTATGTCGCTCCTGGCCCGTTTCGTATCAACGATCTGTACCAGAGCAGCCAAGGTGGCGATCTGACGGTCACCATCACCGAGGCAGACGGTTCAGTACGCAGCCAAACCCTGGCCTTCTCGTCATTACCGGTGATGCAACGCCCTGGCGCACTGAAGTATGAACTCACCAGCGGGCGCTATAACGGAGGGATCACCCAAGCCTCCCGAGAAGCGACTTTCGGGTTGGGCACCTTAATGTATGGCCTACCCTATAACGTCACTCTGTACGGAGGTGCGCTGGTTGCCACCGATTATCACTCCCTGGTGGCAGGCTCTGGCCTGTCGTTGGGTGACTTCGGCGCCATCTCGGCAGACGTCACCACCTCGGATGCCCGGTTAGCAGGGCAAAACCAACGCCACCAAGGGGCTTCATATCGGTTGCGTTATGCCAAAAGCCTGCTCAGCACCGGGACCTCGGTAGATCTCGCGGCCTACCGCTACTCCACTCGCAACTATTACACCTTCGCCGACTTTAACAACCTGGGCTTTGAGCTCAACGCAGGGCAGGTGCCCTGGGCGTTGACACGCCAACGCTCCAATTTCCAACTGCGTATCAGCCAGCAGTTGGATTCTTGGGGGGCCCTGTACCTATCGGCCTCACGCAACGATTACTGGGGGAACAGCCGAGTGAACAACACCGTTTCCGTTGGTTACAACGGCAGTTATCGTGGTGTCAGCTACGGCGTTGCCTATGGGATTGACCGCATCAAGGGCGACGGCAGCTGGCCAGAGAACCGCCAGCTATCGATGTCGGTGCAGGTCCCCTTCCGCCTGTTTGGCAGTGCGGCTGCCAATAGCCAAAGCTATGCCAGCTACCAGGTAACCCATAACAATCAAGGCCAGATACAACAACAGGCGGGCATCAGTGGCAACGCCATGGACGATCGCCTCTCCTACAACCTGATGCAGGGCTGGTCGAACGATAATGGTAGTGATAACAGCAACTTGAATATGGGCTATCGGGGGAGTAAAGGCCAGGCCAATCTGGGCTACAGCTACAGCAACCAGTTCCGCTCACTCAACCTCAGCGGCAACGGCAGCCTGCTGCTGCACCCGGAAGGCGTGACGCTAGGGTCCATGCTCGGCAATTCGGTGGCGGTGGTCAGCGCGCCAGGCGCTGGCGGCGTTGAGGTGCTCAACGGCAACATTCGCACCGACAGCCGCGGTTACGCGCTGGTGCCGTATCTGGCGAACTACCAGAACAACAGCATCAGTCTGAACCCCACTACCCTGCCGGAGGATGTGGATATGGCGCAATCAAGCCTTAACGTCTCCCCAACCAAAGGGGCCGTCGTCATGGCGAGATTTGACACCCGAGTGGGTTATCAGGCGCTGGTGACGCTGCTACGGGGGGATACCAGCCTGCCATTCGGCACGGTGATTACGGTGGCGGATACTCCGGCAGGAAAAAACAATACCGGTATCGTTGGAGATTCGGGCCAAGTGTATCTGAGCGGGCTACCGGAACAGGGCACACTGACGGCGAAATGGGGGCACGCTGACCATCAGCAGTGCCGTGCCAGTTTCAACCTGAGCGGCATTGCCGCTCCCTCTGCAAGCAACCCGATCCGCCAACTGACGGCACGTTGTGAAACAGGCCGATAACCATGCACAAACCAATCCACAAGGACAAGTGACAGTGAAAGATACCGCCGGCATACCAAGACATACGCTAAACCGCCGCTACCAAGCCTCCTGCATACTGCTGTTAGCCTACCTGGGCCAACCAGCCGCACTGGCGGAAACCATTACTATTGGCAAAGGTACAGGCATTTTGTGGGAAGGCCTGCCGTTTAATGTCACCTTAAGTGGCACGATAGGGAGACAAGACCTTACTCCTAAGTATGCGCTATTGGCGATCTCTTCACACTCCAATATGTGCCAACCCAATGATGAATTGTCGTCCATCGCGGGTTATCAAGCACTCAAACTAGCGCCAGGCGTGGGGCTCATTCCCAGAGGCTTCGGTAATGCAACCTTTGCCCGGTATTCTTCCCTCAAGGAAGATTCGCTATCCGGTACGCTGGGGCTACCAGAAACCAAAGGGGGGAACAGCGACGGGAGTCAAGTAATCGCACCTAATACTTTTAGCTGGTGCCTGCCGCCATCAATGAAATACCAAAACAATTACTATAACCCTAACTATATTCGAAAAGCCACAATATCAGGCACCTGGGTACTGGTTGCCGATGGTCAGCAGAAGACTACTGAAATAACCGTCCCGGTGATGTATGCCGGCAGTTTCTCATCGGTGTCGATTGGGGACCTATCGGCCTCTATCCTCCCGAGCAATATCCAGCTGCGCATATCCACGCTTGAGTGTACGGTCAATACTCCCACTTCAATCACCTTTGGTGGCGTGATGGAAAACCTGCAGGCCGGGGCCGAACTGGGCGTGCAATCCTACCCACTGATCACCAACTGTGGGCAAAGTTCAGACCTGATCGATGCCAATATCAACCTGCAGTTCCGGCCATTGACCGGCCTGTATCAATCAGCCCCGAGCCGTTTGGCCCTGCGCGAGGGCGGGGGCTATATCACCGGTGAGATTGATAACGGCGTGACCGGCAGCGGAAGCTGTATCGCCACCAGCGGACTGAAGTTCGATAATCGCCAGCTAAAAATCGGCCGTATCACCAAGGCGCAAACCAGCCTGAGTATCAGCAATCAGGTGACCTGGCGCTTGTGTTCCGGCGGCAAAGATCTGCCACTCGGTGACGTTAGTGCCGCCGCCGAAATGCTGGTGACGTTTAATTAGCATAGCTAGGACAATAAAGTGAAAAACAGCGCCAGTACGCCAAAGCCTACTCTATATTGCCACCGCTGCTGCGCACTCGGCCTGCTGGCGCTGTTATTGAGCCTGACCCCACCAGCCGTTCTGGCAAAAACCATTATCATGGGTAAAGGGACGGGGATTTTGTGGGAAGGTCTGCCGTTTACGGCAAGCTTAAGTGGCTCTATGGAGCATGCACGCCTTAATGTCAAACACGGGCTATTGGCTGTTTCTTCAAGTAAGGGCAGTTGCCAAGGGACTGGTTTTCTGAAGGTCATTGCGGGTTATCCAGCCCTAGAGATAGCACCGGGCGTGGGGCTCATACCCAGAGCCAGCGGTCAGGTAGGCTATTACACCTTTATGGGCAGCTTCGTTTTGCTATCCGGTACGCTGGGGCTGCCAGAAACCAAAGGGGTAAGCAGCAACGGAACTCAAGTAACCTCACCTGAGGCTTATAGCTGGTGCCTGCCGCCAGCAATGACTTCTCAGGAATATTTTTATTCCCCTTCCACGACTCGTGCTGCCGTAATATCGGGTACCTGGGTGCTGGTTGCCGATGGTCAACAGAAGGCTGCCGAAATAACCTTACCGGAGATGTATGCTGCCAGTTTCTCAGAGGTAGCGGCTGGGGATAGAAGAGCTTCAATCCTCCCGTCCGCTATCAAGCTGCGCATATCCACGCTCGAGTGTGCGGTCAATACCCCCATTTCAATCGCCTTTGGCAACGTGATGAAGGACCCGCAGGCCGGGGCCGAGCTGGCCGTGCAATCCTATCCACTCATCACCAGTTGTGGACAATCCTCCGACTTTATCGATGCCAATATCAACCTGCAGTTCCGGCCGTTAACCGGCCTGTATCAATCAGTCCCGAGCCGTTTGGCGCTGCGCGAAGGCGACGGTTATATCACCGGTGAGATTGATAACGGCGTGACCGGCAGTGGAAGCTGCGGTGCTACCAGCGGGCTACCGTTCGATAATAGCCAGCTAAAAATCGGCCGTATCACCAAGGCGGAAACCAGCCTGAATACCACCCATCAGGTGACCTGGCGCTTGTGTTCGGGGGGCAAAGATCTGCCGCTTGGCAACGTTAGCGCCGCTGCCGAAATGCTGGTGACGTTTAATTGAGGTCTGTCCCCCTTCACTTCTGATTGACTTGCGCTATGGCAACCTGAATCACCATTAAATAGCTAGTTTGCGTAGTGCTTCCAATTTTTGACTGTGACAGCCGATTGCCCGCTGGGCTAGTATAACGGCTGAAAATCAATCCCGCTGTCTACGGCATGCAACCTTCAGATCTTGCTGGGTTCAGCCTGGCTTTTTTCTGTTGATTTGGTCATTGGTTAGCACTGATAAATAACGATTATTTTAGAAAATAAGGACAAACCCTGCTTTCGCCTACACTCCATTAACTGGCTGATTTTATGAGTATTGTACTTAACTGGTTGAACGCTATACTTTCATCTCCACCCGTCACCACTCCCGAGCATACTCATGAACCGATACCACGTTTCTGGCAGCGAAGGGCAGTATGATAAAGATTCTGACGAACAGGTTTTAGCGAATAAACTCGGGATTGCCGATCCTGACGAGATCGATGATGCCGAGCTAGTGCTACTGGAGCAGCTCTACCGGTCTGTTTTTGAAGAGCACTTTCCGCTGGGACAGCTCACCGTTGGGATGCTAAAAAACTGGCACCATCGCTGGTTAGGCAACATCTATGAGTGGGCGGGACAGGAAAGGACCGTCAATATCAGCAAAGGCGGCTTTATGTTTGCTCCCTGCGCACAACTGCCCAAACTGCTGAACGAGTTCGATATGAAATACCTCGCTCGTTACACACCCTGTACAGGCATGAGCGAACAAAAGCTGATTGAAGCTATCGCAATAACCCACTTGGAACTAATCCTCATCCATCCCTTCAGAGAAGGAAATGGGCGTTTGTCGCGACTATTAGCCGATGTGATGGCGGTTCAGGGGGACTATAAGCCTCTGGATTATCAAAGCTGGGAACAGAACAAAACCCAGTATATCTCGGCTATTCACGCGGGTATGTCATTAGACTACGAGCCGATGAATACTGGGTCAGTGAGGCTTTAAGAAGGGATTAGGCAAGGCGAAGATGCGCAAACTTTTTGCGCGCAACTGCCAGCGAAGCTTCAACCTTGGCTGAGGGCTGGCCTGTTTCAATTGCCGTTGACGTCGCCACAGAACGCACAATGTCCGTGCGAGACGGCTTAGCGTATGTCACCTGCTCTTTTTTGTTAGTGCTCATAGCGACTCCTGATTAACTCATCCATTGGTTACAGTATATCAAGGATCGTAGAGAACTGCTGCCATTAGCACTTATCTTGTTCGAAACTCCAAGCGACCCTGCTTTTCTTCTTTCAACTCTGTATCAGGGCAGCGCCCTTCATTGCCAATTTGTTTTAGTTCTTGCAACCTCATACGAGCCATTGCAAACGTAGTTTGCGTAGCGCTTCCAATTTTTGGCTGTGACAGCCGATTGCCCGCTGGGCTAGTATAACGGCTGAAAATCAATCCCGCGGTCTACGGCATGCAACCTTCAGATCTTACTGGGTTCCGTCTGGCTTTTTTCTGTTGATTTGGTCATTGTGCAGGCTTTAAGTGACAAAGGTTTGCCAGCCTGTTTGCTGGTCATATATGCTCGTTCCCTTGACCAACCGATTGATTTATTTGAGCAGCGCTGGCTGTTGCTCATCCTGAACGTTTTGGCGGTTTTTTAATGAGGCGACGTGATACCCAATGATGCCAACGAAAATCACAATCAACTTTAAATTCAATGGATTGGAAACGGTAACGTTATGACTAGCAACGAAAAATTGGATTCGCACACCCCAATGATGCAGCAATACCTGCGCCTTAAGGCGCAGCATCCCGAGATCTTGCTGTTCTACCGGATGGGGGATTTCTACGAGCTGTTCTATGACGATGCCAAACGCGCCTCTCAGTTGCTGGATATCTCGCTGACCAAACGCGGAGCCTCGGCTGGGGAGCCGATCCCAATGGCGGGCGTACCTCACCATGCAGTGGAGAACTATCTTGCCAAGCTGGTACAGCTTGGGGAATCGGCCGCGATCTGTGAGCAGATTGGCGATCCGGCCACCAGCAAAGGCCCGGTCGAGCGTAAAGTGGTGCGCATCGTTACCCCTGGCACCATCACCGATGAAGCCCTGCTGCAAGAGCGCCAGGACAACCTGCTGGCCGCCATCTGGCAGGATGGCCGCGGCTTTGGCTATGCCACCTTGGATCTCAGCTCCGGCCGCTTCCGCGTCGCCCAGCCAGAAGATCTTGAAACCATGGCGGCAGAGCTGCAACGAACCCACCCGGCAGAACTGCTGTACCCGGAAAACTTCGAGCAAATGGCGCTGATCGAACAGCGCCACGGCCTGCGCCGCCGCCCACTGTGGGAATTTGAGCTGGACACCGCACGCCAGCAGTTGAACCTGCAGTTCGGCACCCGCGATCTGACCGGCTTTGGCGTCGAGCAGGCCCATCAGGCGCTGCGTGCGGCGGGCTGCCTGCTGCAATATGTCAAAGATACCCAGCGTACCTCGCTGCCGCATATCCGTGGCCTCACCATGGAGCGCCAGCAGGACGGCATCATCATGGATGCGGCCACTCGCCGTAACCTGGAGATCACCCAAAGCCTGTCCGGCGGCAGTGAAAATACCTTGGCCGCCATCCTCGATCGTACCGTTACCCCCATGGGTAGCCGTATGCTCAAGCGCTGGTTGCATATGCCAACTCGCGACGTCCAGGTGCTGAACAACCGTCAGCAAGCTATCGCCGCATTGCAGCCATTGAGCAGCGAGTTGCAGCAGCCACTGCGCCAGGTGGGCGATCTGGAACGTATTCTTGCCCGTTTGGCACTGCGCACGGCTCGCCCACGAGATCTGGCCCGCATGCGCCACGCCTTCCAACAGTTGCCGGATATCCGCGCCCTGCTGGAAAACGCTGATGCACCACAGATGCAAAAGCTGTTGTCACAGGTCGGCCAGTTTGACGAATTACAGGCACTACTGGAGCGCGCCATTGTGGAATCCCCACCGGTGCTGGTCCGTGATGGTGGCGTGATTGCCCCGGGTTATAACGAAGAGCTGGATGAATGGCGGGCGCTGGCCGACGGTGCTACCGACTATCTGGATCGCCTGGAGATCCGTGAGCGCGAGAAGCTGGGCCTGGATACGCTGAAGGTCGGTTTCAACGGCGTGCATGGTTACTACATTCAGGTCAGCCGTGGGCAGAGCCATCTGGTGCCGATCCACTATGTGCGCCGCCAAACGCTGAAGAATGCGGAACGCTACATCATTCCCGAGCTGAAAGAGTATGAAGACAAGGTACTGACCTCAAAAGGGAAAGCCTTGGCGATCGAAAAAGGGCTGTATGACGAGCTTTTCGATCTGCTGTTGCCGCACCTGGAGCAACTGCAACAGAGCGCCGGAGCCTTGGCCGAGCTGGATGTGTTGGCCAACCTGGCAGAACGTGCCGAAACGCTGAACTACGCCTGTCCGACCATCAGTGAACAGCCAGGCATTCGTATAGTCGATGGCCGCCACCCGGTGGTGGAGCAGGTGCTAAGCGAACCCTTTATTGCCAACCCGGTTTCCCTTTCACCACAGCGCCGTATGCTGATTATTACCGGCCCCAATATGGGCGGTAAAAGTACCTATATGCGGCAAACGGCACTGATTGTGTTGCTTGCGCATATCGGTAGCTATGTACCGGCGGCAAAAGCCACCATCGGGCCGGTGGATCGTATCTTTACCCGCGTGGGCGCGGCAGACGATCTGGCCTCTGGCCGCTCTACCTTTATGGTGGAAATGACCGAGACCGCCAATATCCTGCATAACGCCACGGAAAACAGCCTGGTGCTGATGGATGAGATTGGCCGTGGCACCTCCACCTACGACGGGCTTTCCTTAGCCTGGGCCTGTGCAGAAAACCTGGCCAGCCGCATCAAGGCCATGACGCTGTTTGCCACCCATTACTTTGAGCTGACCACCTTGCCGGAGAAAATGGAGGGCGTGGTTAACGTGCATCTGGATGCGTTGGAACACGGCGACACCATTGCCTTTATGCATAGCGTACAAGATGGCGCGGCCAGTAAGAGCTACGGCTTGGCGGTGGCGGCGTTGGCTGGTGTGCCGCGCGATGTGATCAAGCGTGCACGCCAGAAGCTGCGTGAGTTGGAGAGCCTCTCCAGTCAGACGGCGGCGGGTACGGTAGATGCGACTCAGTTGACGCTGTTGAACGAAGAGGTGTCACCGGCAGTTGAAGCGTTGGAAACGCTGGATCCGGATTCTCTTTCGCCACGCCAGGCGTTGGAGTGGATCTACCGGCTGAAAAGCCTGGTGTAAGTCAGATATCGACGACGTTCTGCCCTAGACAAGGGTAAATCGCCGTCAATCACAGCAAATCGCAGGCATAAAAAAACGGTGAGCACATCAATGCTCACCGTTTTTAGTTTATGTCTATAACGCGTTTATTCGCGGAACAGTGCCTCAATACTCAGGCCCTGCATCTGCAGAATTTCACGCAGGCGGCGTAAGCCTTCAACCTGGATCTGACGAACACGCTCACGTGTCAGGCCAATCTCACGGCCAACATCTTCCAGCGTAGCCGCTTCATAGCCTAACAGGCCGAAACGGCGAGCCAACACTTCACGCTGTTTGGCGTTCAATTCGAACAGCCATTTGACGATGCTCTGTTTCATATCATCGTCTTGCGTGGTGTCTTCAGGCCCGTTGTCTTTCTCGTCGGTCAGAATGTCCAACAGGGCTTTCTCTGAATCCCCACCCAACGGCGTATCGACAGACGTGATACGTTCGTTCAGGCGCAGCATACGGCTGACATCATCAACCGGTTTGTCGAGTTGCTCCGCAATCTCTTCAGCGCTGGGTTCATGGTCCAGTTTGTGAGAAAGCTCGCGCGCGGTGCGCAAGTAAACATTCAGTTCTTTGACGATATGGATCGGCAAACGGATAGTCCGGGTTTGATTCATGATCGCCCGTTCAATCGTCTGGCGGATCCACCAGGTCGCATAGGTGGAAAAACGGAAACCGCGCTCTGGGTCAAACTTTTCCACCGCACGGATCAGACCAAGGTTACCCTCTTCGATCAAATCCAGCAGCGCCAGGCCGCGATTGCTATAACGACGGGCAATTTTCACTACCAGCCTCAGGTTACTTTCTATCATGCGGCGGCGGGACGGCACGTCTCCGCGCAGTGCACGCCGCGCAAAATATACTTCTTCCTCTGCGGTCAGCAGAGGGGAGTAACCGATTTCGCCCAGATAGAGCTGCGTGGCATCCAATACGCGTTGGGTAACACCTTGAGACAACAGCTCGTCTTCCGCCAAGTCATTCTCGCTGGTCTCTTCTTCTACCTGCGCTTTTTCATCGAATGACTCAGCCTCCATGGCGTTCTCATCGAAATCTGCATCGTCATGTAACTCGTTAACTTTCAGCGTATTTTGGCTCATAAAGCGGCTCCTACCCGTGATACCGCGAGCAGAATACAGCGCATTCTGCCCAATCTATCGCTGCGGAAGATAACGCAGCGGGTTTACGGATTTCCCCTTGTAACGAATCTCGAAATGCAAACGTACTGAACTGGTTCCGGTGCTTCCCATCGTTGCTATTTTCTGCCCCGCCTTCACTTCTTGTTGTTCCCGGACCAGCATGGTGTCGTTATGGGCGTAGGCACTCAAGTAATCATCGTTGTGTTTGATTATGATTAGATTACCGTAACCCCGTAAAGCGTTGCCTGCGTACACTACACGGCCATCGGCGGTAGCGACAATCGGCTGCCCACGGGAACCAGAGATATCGATGCCTTTGTTCCCACCTTCCGATGAGGAGAAGTTATCGATGATCTTACCGTCAGTTGGCCATTTCCAGGTGCTAACTGGGGCACTGTTGCTGGCGGTGCTGCTCGCCGATGGCGTAGCGGCTGGTGCGGTAACAGGAGCTGCGGCTGAGCCTGCCACTACGGCTCCTGATGCAGGTAACATTTTACCTACATTCTGTTTACTCGAGTTATCAGAATACGCGTTCGTTGATTGAGAATCAACCGTTGCAGTTTGTATCTGAGTGGAAGAAGGCGGTTTTGACACCGTACCATTACCGCCAGCTAACATCCCACCGCCGCCGTTGGCAGAACCGCTCCCCAGCTGCAGGGTTTGGCCGACTTCCAGGCTGTATGGCTGTGGAATATTGTTGCGTTGGGCCAGATCGCGGAAATCGTTGCCGGTGATCCAGGCAATATAGAACAGCGTGTCGCCACGTTTAACGGTATAGGTGCTACCACCGTTATAGCTCCCTTTAGGGATCGAGTTATAGCTACGGTTGTAAACAATACGCCCCTGTGATGCGTTGCCGCCACTAGAGTTAGCCGATGCGGCGGCTCCACCACCACCGACACTGCTGATAGGTGCCGAGGTAGAATTTTTATCCGAACAGCCAACTAACCACACACTTAACATCGTACACACCGCAACTCGGCGTAAAGAACTCATTGGGCTTCCCGTGCTCATGCTTCCCCCATGACAGCAATATCAAAAAATACCTTATACATCGTAGCCGAGCTTTATCGTTCTACAGCACAAGGTTTCCCCGGCCGATCCCTGAAAACCAGAAGATCACCCACCAGGGAGCTAAAAAACCGTGGTGCCAATGCTAGCCACATTGGCACGATCACGCCATAAGACAACGACATACTGGAACAATTCTAATGAAAATTAATATTATTCAACTTATTTATCCGTCACTTTGATCTGCACAGGCTAAGCCAGTTCGCCCTTGACCAAGGGAACGAATCGCACTGCTTCAACGGCATCAATGGAAAACTCACCGCCCCGCCGCTGAATGCATTGCAGTACCTGGGCCTGTTCGCCCACCGGCAACACCAAAATGCCACCGTCGTCCAACTGCTGCATCAACGCCTGCGGGATCTCCGGTGGTGCGGCCGTCACGATGATCGCATCAAAGGGTCCACGCGAACTCCAGCCTTGCCAACCGTCGCCATGACGGGTCGAGACATTGTGCAAATCAAGCTGCTTGAGGCGACGCTTGGCCTGCCACTGTAGCCCTTTGATGCGTTCAACGGAGCAGACATGCTGCACCATATGCGCCAGGATCGCGGTCTGATAACCGGAACCGGTGCCGATCTCAAGCACCCGCGAGGTTGGCTGCAAATTCAGCAGCTCGGTCATGCGCGCGACCATATAAGGTTGCGAGATGGTCTGCCCTGAACCAATAGGCAGTGCCGTATTTTCATAGGCCTTATGTGCTAAAGCTTCATCAACAAAACGCTCACGCGGTACGTTCTCGATTGCCTTGAGCAGCCGTTCGTCCCTGATCCCCTGCTGGCGCAGCTGTGCCAGCAGCGTTTGTATGCGTTTGTTCACCATTCCCCGCTAACCTCTGCTTTGGTCAACCATTTTGATAGCACATCTTGCGCCCGGTAGGCGGTCAAATCCACCTGCAAAGGCGTGACCGACACGTAACCCTGATCCACGGCGGCAAAGTCCGTGTCTGGGCCCGCATCGAATTTATCCCCCGGCGGCCCGATCCAATACAGCATCTGGCCACGCGGATCTGGTTGGCTAAACACCTTGTCTGCGGGATGCCGGCTGCCACAGCGGGTCACGCGTATCCCTTTAATTTCCGACAACGGTAAATCAGGGACATTGATATTCAGAATTTTACCAGTACGCAGCGGTTCTTGTTGTAACGCGCGCAATATACGGCAGGTGACTACCGCCGCCGTCTCATAATGCTGATGACCATTGAGCGATACTGCCAACGCGGGCAACCCCAGATGGCGGCCTTCCATCGCAGCAGCCACCGTGCCGGAATAGATAACATCATCACCCAGATTTGGCCCGGCGTTGATACCGGACACCACGATCTCCGGTGCTGGCAGCATCAGTTGGTTAACGCCAAGGTAGACACAGTCCGTCGGGGTGCCCTGCTGCACGGCGATATCGCCGTTGGGCAACGTCAGCGTACGCAGCGGCGACTCCAGCGTCAGCGCGTTAGAGGAACCACTGCGGTTACGATCGGGGGCCACCACCTGCACTTCGGCAAACTCGCGCAACGCCGCCGCCAGTATCTGGATACCCGGGGCGCTAACGCCGTCGTCGTTGCTCAGTAGTATTCTCATATTGCAGTTAAACAACTTTCTTGCTGAAAGCGATAAAACGAGGATTTTGCCCTATTTTATTACATCTATCTGTTTTTAATGAAATTTTCAATAGTAAGCCCAACCCACCGTGTTACCCATTGTGATTTGCGTGGTACAGCAAGGCTTGCCTCGCTGTTGCTGATAGTATTAGCCAAAACGGCCAGCTATGCGATCTACTATACAATTCAACGGTCATCAGTGGCAAACGGGGCAGGATAGCCTCCTCGGCAAAGGAGGCTGGGATGATTATCTGAGGTGGGTCGTTAAATTCCCAGGTTATGGGGCCGTCTGGGTGGTTGGCGTGTAAATAATGCGTAGCTGGCCAGTGTAATCCCCCGCCGTTTTATCCGCCATTGAAAAGGCTGGCGTTGTCAGGGTCAGCGGGGCCGGCACGCAAAATGTCGGAGCACCACCGCCAGGTAACACCACCGGCCGCTGGATATTGCGCCGATTGGTATCGATCCAGATGACCTCTTTGCCGTTGGCGATCACTTGTACTGCCCCAGTGGTGGGATTGATCACGCTGACCTGGTAGTCCAGCCGGTTACTGGCCTTGGTTTTATCACCACCACGGCGATAAAGGGAGAATCGCCCCCTTAATCGTCCTGAAGCGGTCGCGCCTTCATCCTGAAATAGCAGACTGATGCGATTACTGGTCGAGTCAATACCGTCATAGAGACACATATCCAGGCTGGAGCTACCGCTGATGTTCATGCCGCTATCGCCTCCTGGCCGAGTATTCAGATTCAGGTTAACAGACGGTATCGAAGTCGGGAAGGCGGGTAGGTAAATCTGATGATTACCATAATCCGTCACGTTAAGAACCAGACTCGCCTTCCAGGCAACGCGGAAAATGCCTGGGCAGCTGTTGGATGTACTGCAATGACCCCAGGCTTTCACCTGCATCTTGAGTTCAGCACGCCAAACACCGGTATCAGATAGTTTGTTCAACTCGGATGCGGGAATAAAAGTACTGAATCCCTGGGAAGTAAGAGCGGCGCCGCCGATCCAGGAACTATGTTGAGTCCCAGTTTTAATAGAGGTGACCAGTAAATTTTTGGTTTTCCCACTGCTATGGGTAAAGCGCAGCGTCAGAGTTTGCGAAGTATCATTGCTAACATTATCCCACCACCACAATTTTACCTGACAGGCACCATTGGTTGGATCGGTCTCGGAATAGCACGTTAGGGAGTTAATCAAATCCTTGTCTTCGCACGTAAAAGCCGAAGTACATTCGCCATCATCAGTACTCCCGCCGAATACCCGCTCCCAGATATAGATATTTGCCGGCAGGCTCATACGATCAAAGGTGATATTGACCTTGGTATCCTGTGCCTGTGGGGCGATACTGGCACCGTACGCCTGTATGCTCAGCCCCCCCAGTAAAACGCACAGGTTAAGAGGGTTAATAGCTCCCGCAATGATAAATTTAAAACCGCTGATTATTTTCAATAACATCAATCATTACCTAGTTCATTTTCATCGCTACCGGCACCTCAGAGCCATGGCCCTGCCGCACGGTCATCAATTGCGCCTGCTTCTGCTCGGCTGGCGGTATGTTAGCCAGGGTCACCCCGGCACAGCGGGTAGTACCGACATAGCGCACCACGTCACGCATGGCCTGCACTGTCATGGCACACTGATAGAACTGTGAGCCACGCATCAGATACAGCTGCTTCATCGGCCGGGTGGTTTCCAGGCTAAAACCGCCTTCACCCAGTGGCGTCCAGGACAGCACGTTAAGCGGAATACCGTTAACCAACGGCTGATCCTGCTCATCCAGCATTTTTCCCAGCCAGGTATAGCGTGAAGTGACCTCGATATTCCGACGCAATACTTTGCCCGGCACCATAAACGCAGTACGCGTTCCCGCCCCTCGGCGGATTTCGCTGCTGATGCCGGTGGGCGCCTTCAGTGATTCGTTGATATCAACGTTGGTTGGCTGATAGCTCGGTACGGTAAACAGCGCTCGGCTGTTACTACGCACGTCTGTTTGCCCTCTACCGTCTATCATGACGTTGACCTGCGAGGCGCGATTCTCTTCCTCTGAGTCCACTCCAACGGTGATCGCGGAGGCCGGGCGGCCATCCCCCCAACGTCCCCAATAAAGCCCGGTGCGATCGACCAGCAAAGAGGAGCTATAGCTACCGCTGCCACTAACTGCATGTCGGTTCGCCACTTTGTCATAAGCATCGCTGACAGTTAAACTGCCGTTACCGTATTGCCCACTGGCACGAGCGTAGGTTAAAGCGCTCAGGGTCTTGCTATTGACGCCATAAATCGACGACCCCAACTCATTTTGACCGCTCTCGTCAATATAACGGCTGTAGCTGGCGTTATAACTGAGCTGCCCTGCCCCACGTTGGCTATTCTGGTAGTTGGCTCCGAGTGAAGTATTGCTGCTGACGTCATTGCCACCGCGGCGCCCGGAGAACGACAGGCTGATATTGAGGTAGCCGCCTTTATCGGTTCTCTGCTGGCCGCTATCGTTACGTATAAAAGCGCTGACACCGGTGTTGATATTCATCTCGTTAACTGTAAAGGAGCGGCTGACCCCCGTCTGCCAGGTGTGGCTGCGTGAACGGGTTTCATATATCCGTTCCCAAGGCACCCCACCTTGATGGTCACCATCACTGTCGGACAGTTCACTGCGATAGCGGTAACGCCCTTCACTGCTGTTAATCGAATAGCCAACGTTGGCGTTCCATTGCGCAAAGGGCATCGAAAACATCAGGTTGGTGCTTTGGTAACAACCGCTAAAACCGTAGTTCAGCCCCTGAGAATTGCAATCAGGCACCGACATGGCTGAACGATAGAAACTCAATGAGAAACCATCGTTGTAATTGATTTGCTGAATATTTCCCCGGGCACCGCCGCTGCCAGACAGATAACTGGTACGAGCCGTCATTATCCCGTCCAACGGGCCGCTGTTAAAACCGTGGATCCAGTCCGCCGCCCCTTCCCAGTAGTGGGCGTCACTCTGCACCGTGGTCCCCGCCGTCAGCGACAACGTATCGGTTAGCGGCATACGCAGCCCGCCCTGCACCACACGCCGGTCGTCCCCCGTACGCTGCGAGTCGCGATCAACCTCAACCCCGTATTGCAGGAACCACTGAAAAGTATCCAGTGAAGACACGCCAGTATTGGTGTAAGGGACTGTTTCTGTTCTGACCAGCTGATTGTCCTCATAGACACGCAGCGTAATGGTATAGCTACCGCTGGGGAATGCGCGCGTATCCAGCTCCTGTGCTCCGGCATTCAGGTAAAAGGAAGACAGTAGCTGTTCATCACGATAAGCGTCGATACGTGCGTTACGCGACAAGAATACCGAAACCGGGGTTCCCCGGGAAACCTGCGTCGGGTTGATCCAGGCCAGGGTCGACCCCGCCCGTAACCCACGAATTTTTCCAATCGGCAGTTGGCTCAGGTTGATATTCCCCCCCGAGTTGCTGAAGATATCGCGAGAGTCCATCATGCCACCTTGCAGGTAGAAACGCTGCCACAAGTCCTGCCTAAAATAGGCATTGTTCATCTCTATCTGCTGATGGTTGGCATGGCGATAGCGCTGCCCCAGATAGAGCCAGTCGGCATTAAGATAACCACTTTCAGTAACGCCCAGTGAACCAGTCCCCTGGACCGACAACGACTGATAGTTTTCATCAGCAACAAAATTGAGGTTTTGCTGATGGAGAAACGCATTTTCACTTTCCACACTCGCCTGATAGAAACTGCTTTCCGCGTCTTTTTTCGGTAAGTACTGACGATCAAGAAACAGGTTAATCCGCGAGTTATTTTCGTCATAGATGATGCCAACTGTCTGGGTTTCCAGATAGTCACAACTCGGGGCATTGCCGTTACTGCTACAGGCAAGGTTACCGTTACGCAGCAATGGCTGCTCCAACGCGGCACTCAACTGCACCCTCAGCCCTGGATCGTCGTTGAACTGCTGTTTTACAGCATCAATCAACTCCGCTGGCTTTATAAAGACAACATGTTCAAGATTGATATTGGCTTCATAAAGCCCGAGAGACTTGCCATAGAGTGATACATCAACCCAAAGAACCTGCCCCTGAGCCAACACCTCAAAACCTGGAGGAACTCTTTGGGTAACCGCCAGCGCGACATTTTGCACGCTCAAAAGTCCCAGAAACAATCCTGTAGATAGGCTAACGCGATAAACCATTATCCATCCCTGATAAATATGGGGCTAAAAGACGCCCCATGAAACATTAGAATACCCCGGCTGGGTTTAAGGAGCTTTTGTCGCTTGAGTGATAACCAGGCTGACAACACCAGAGTAGGTGCCAGTAGCAACAACATTTTGAGTGGCCTGTGCAAAACGCAGTGGCAAGACTTCAGAACCATTATCGATTCCCACAGGGAAGAGAGTCGCCGCATCCAGCATCTGGTCGGCGGTAGTCAGTACCTTATCACCCAGGGTTACGGTCAATGGGATCTTGTTCTCTCCATTGACATCCGCCAGGGTCGCCGCACTTACCAGGCGGATATTAACACCCGCAGTGGCACTGTTAGACCAAACCTTGGTATTCAGTTTAAAAGGCGACAGGCCTTTGCCTGGCAGATACTGCATATCGATACTGCTTGGCAAAGCCGTATTATCTGGCTGCGTCATATCAATCGTCGTATCCACGTTGGCATTCACAGTAATATCTTTTCGAATAGCCTGGCTTGAAAATGCGGTTGCCATGATTGAAACAACTAACAGTGGTTTAATTAACTTTTTCATAAAATCTCCATTTTATATTACAAACACATCCAACTTACTTTACATCCCCTATAAAAATAGGGCCCATGATTTAACTCTAAACTTACTTATTTATAGATAAATCAATTTCTTCAACACTCTTTTTGATCCAGTTAAAATAGCGTGCTTTATACTTCTTCCCTGGCTTTACCATAAGGGAAGCAATTTTGAGCTCGGTTCCTGGATATACCGTAGTCGTTTCTTTTTTCCAGTCACAGACGCCGGCCAAATCACAGACGCCGACCTCACGTAGTGGAATACGCAGCGTACCATCATTGATCACCATGCCGCGCTGCGCATCCAACGCCAGGCTGGTAACGACCTTTTTAGGCGCAACGTGGACCAAGGCTCCCCATACCAGGCTGATACCCACCTTACCTGTAGCCGCCTGTGTGCTAGCAGCATTGGTGTTATCATCTAATCCTGACACACCCTCAAAATAGACCCGCCAGGTGGTTTCCTTTTCCGGTAATTCCAGGGCGACTAGTCGTACAAGACGTTGACTACCCGCCGAAATTGCCAGTTTATTTGGTGTTATCACCAACGAGCTTTTGCCGAGTTGCTCAACGCTCACTTCTTTTTCTTGTTCAGTTCCAGCATTTATTATTTGTTTTTCTGTTACTTTGACGAACTGAACCCCATCGCTTTGCGACATAACTCTTATTTGAGCGGCCCCATTTTCGCCGATCCCTAATTCCATAGGATAAACATTCATATTGGCCAATGCAGGGCCTGAACAAATAGAAAGAATAGCAATGCCGAACAGGCATTTAATAACACTGAGTTTCATGATTAATCCGCAACGAGCGCAATGAGAGGCTCTTTCCAAATTTAAAAAACAAATACAGCAGAGACCAGCCTGATTTGTTTATCTTCCGTAGATTTGATAGCAATTATAATGACCACCAATAGCTCAGATCAATATAATAATAATAATAATATCCATCAATGTAACCCATTGATTAATATTATAATAATTTTTAATTATATGGAGTTATCAAGTGATAAATTACAATTAAGCACTAAAAAAACAAGTTAAGGTTTCAATTAATAGCGCGATATCAGGAATAAACAACGTTGCAAAACAGGCCGCTGACAGCGTTCTTTCGCCTCACTCAGGCTCTGCTGAATGTATCGAAACTTTGCTATATATCGAGTTTGGGTCACGTATCATCCCGACAACATCAGGCAAATGGTGGGCAAAACAGCGGTTCACGCTTCGGGATGATGATAGCCAGGTTGCAGAGGTTATGGCCATGCTCCGTGCGCTGAATAAGGTGACGAAAGAGGGATTTTATTGCAGGGGATTGAATCAACTATCTGATGTATTCAACAAAGCCGTTCAATTCCGTTCAGGCTGAACGCCTTTCAGCCCAAACTGGAAAGCAAGGATTAAGAGGTGAGGATCAAGCTGGCAGTCACTCGGCAACATCCGCCCCACTGCTACCCTGCTGCATGATTTCGCGTACCACGCTGGTAGCGAAACTGCCTGCTGGTAACCAGAAACGTAATTCCACGGTGACATCATCCCACCAGCTCCACTGCATTTTCTGCGGCTGTAGCAGCAAGGCCCGCCGCGCAGGCTCTACACGCTCACGCTTTAATAACGCCATCAGCTCTGGCTGTGACACCAGACAAGCTTGTTCAAAGACCAATGCTTCCCCGGCAGTACCGGGTTCACCATCCCCCGGCAATGGAGCCGTGATCATCAGTTCACCCGCGTCTAACCGTTGTTGCAGGGTGGCTAACTCTTCCGCTTTGGCCACGAACCAGCTCCCGCGCCCGGCCAGCTGTAACGCATCCCCTTCCAGCACCGTTTGTTGCTGTTGGTTAGCCAAACGCTGGCTGGCAATGAAGTTGAACAACGCACTGCGGCTAGCAGAGAGGTAGAAGCTACGTTTGCTGCGCTCCTTAACCCGGATCTCATCGTTGGCCCAGCGGCGCGCCATCGTCAGGTTGTTGCCCCCACGGCCAAAGCGCTGGCTGCCAAAGTAGTTCGGCACGCCACCCGCCGCGATAGCCTGTAAACGCTGCTCCACCTCTTGGCGATCGCCGATCTGGCGTAGCACCAGGGTGAATTCGTTCCCCTTCAACGTACCGATGCGCAGCTTGCGTAGGTGGCGAGCGGCCTGTAGCACTTCGCAGCCTTCCAGCGCAAACCGGCTGAGATCGGGAGATTCTTTCCCCGGCAGATGCAGACAGAACCACTGCTCGGTGACTGCATGGCGATCTTTCAAACCGGCATAGCTGACCGAACGGGCATGAATGCCGGCAAACTTCGCCAGAGCGTCCGCCACAAACTGGGTGTTGCAGCCGTTCTTGCGGATGTTCACCAGCAGGTGCTCACCTTCACCATCTGGGGTAAAGCCCAGATCCTCAACCACCACAAAGTCTTCCGGGTTGGCTTTCAGCACGCCGGTAGCCGCTGGCTTGCCGTGCAACCAGGTCAGATTGGCCATGTCCATACGTTATTCCTTGATCAACAGGGCAACCGCTTCGCAGGCAATGCCTTCGCCACGGCCGGTAAAGCCCAGCTGTTCGGTGGTGGTCGCTTTGACGTTAACGTCATCCATATGGCATTGCAGATCTTCCGCCAGGAAGATGCGCATCTGAGGAATGTGCGGTGCCATCTTCGGTGCCTGCGCAATGATGGTGACATCCAGATTACCCAGACGATAGCCCTTGGCACGAATGCGTTTCCAGGCTTCGCGCAGCAGCTCACGGCTGTCCGCGCCTTTAAAGGCCGGATCAGTATCCGGGAACAGCTTGCCGATATCCCCCAACGCCGCCGCCCCCAGCAGAGCATCGGTGGCCGCATGCAGCGCCACGTCACCATCGGAGTGAGCCAGCAGTCCTTTTTCATAAGGAATGCGAACACCGCCGATCACCAACGGCCCTTCGCCGCCAAATTTATGGACATCAAAACCGTGACCGATACGCATGATGCGCTCCTTTAGTTGTTCAACTGAGTCAAATAGAACGCCGCCAGCGCCAAATCCTCTGGCCGCGTCACTTTAATATTGTCCGCACGCCCCGCCACCAGCAGCGGATGATAACCGCAATGCTCCAGCGCCGAGGCTTCATCGGTTACCGTCGCCCCTTCATCCAGGGCGCGTTGCAGGCAGAGTTTAAGCAGTTCCAGCGGGAACAGCTGTGGCGTCAGTGCATGCCACAAATCCTGGCGTTCCACGGTGTGCGAGATGATGCTTTGGCCCACCTGCGCACGCTTCATGGTATCACGCACCGGCGCGGCAAGAATGCCGCCGACCTTACTGTGTGCCGTGATCGCCAGCAACCGCTCCAGATCGTCAGGATGCAGGCAAGGGCGGGCAGCATCATGTACCAATACCCAGTGCGCGTTGCCAGCCAGTTGCAGCCCGGCCAGCACCGAATCGGCGCGCTGTTGCCCGCCTTCAGTGACCAACACCCGCGGATCGCTGGCGATCGGTAGCGTTTTAAACTGTTGGTCTTCGGGGCTGATAGCCACGATCACCTGGGAAATACGCGGATGACGTAACAAGGCGTGGATCGCGTGCTCAAGAATGGTTTGATGGCCGATGGTTAAATATTGCTTCGGACAATCGGCCTGCATACGGCTGCCAATACCGGCAGCGGGCAGGACGGCGATCACCTGAGGGGAGGAGCCTACGGATGGATTCATGCGTTACTTCGGTGGGTTGTTCTGTGTGGCAGACGCCGCGTTGCGTCCGGAAGGTTCAGGCACCAGACGATAGAAAGTCTCGCCGGGCTTGATCATGCCCAGTTCATTACGTGCGCGTTCTTCTATCGCTTCCTGACCGCCGTTCAGGTCGTCGATCTCGGCAAACAGCTGATCGTTACGCGCTTTCAATTTGGCATTGTTGCTCTGCTGAGCCGCAACGTCATCATTGACCCGCACATAATCGTGAATACCATTCTTCCCCAGCCACAGCGAATACTGTAACCAGCCAAGCAGCGCCAGCAATAGCAGCGTCAGTTTTCCCATCTCCGCCCCCTAAAAAAAGCGCTTAATCATCCCACAACTTGCCGTTTGACTCCACACCAGCAGCGGCTTTTCACCTGCAGCCCTCAAGCGTAATCAGAACTTCCTGAGTTTAGCGCCTGATTGTCGCCTGAAAGCGGCATTAAATCTAGACAGGCATAACGTGCACCGCCCCTTGCGTCAGTATGCAGTAAGAATAACTGGATCGATGGCATTTCCACCGACATTTACGCCAATTTTTAAATAATTATTCATATTTAACACTGTTAGCATTTTCATCATCAGGTAGGGGTTGTGTTTTTATTCATGTAAGTTTATTTTTATGCATCTAAAGTGCATAAATAAATCCAATATATAACCTTTACTCAACGACTCAACTTATTCGGGGAATGCTCATGTTAAAACGTTTAGTGCTGATTAGTGCCTGCCTGGCGGCCACTTTTTCCGCGGCTTCCTTTGCCGCAGAACCGACGTATGTTGTCGGCTCCGGCGGTACCTATCGCCCGTTCGAATACGAAAACAGCAAAAAAGAGCTGGAAGGTTTTGATATCGATGTGATCAAGGCCGTCGCCAAAGCGGAAGGTTTCCAGGTGAAGCTGGTAAATACGCCGTGGGAAGGCATCTTTGCCACCTTGAACTCTGGCGACCGCGACATCATCATTTCCGGCATCACCATTACCGACAAGCGCAAGCAGATGGTCGACTTCTCTTCGCCATACTTCCCGGCAGAGCAGGCTATCGTGGTACCGAAAGAGTCTACGGTAGACTCTATCGACGCGCTGAAAACCCTGAAGGTGGGCGTGGTTAACTCCAGCACCGGCGACATCGTGGTTTCCGACGTCTTGGGTAAGAACAGCACCGCCATCAAGCGTTTTGATAACACCCCGCTGCTGCTGCAAGAGCTGTATGAAGATGGCATTGGCGCGGCCGTGGGTGACGTTGGCGTGGCCAAGTTCTATATCAAGACCCACCCGGAGAAAGAGTTCAAGCTGGTGTCAGACGCCAAGTTTGAGCGCCAGTATTTCGGCATTGCGGTGGCCAAGGGCAACGATGAGCTGCGTAACAAGATCAACAGCGGCCTGAAGAAAATCATCGCCGATGGCACCTACGCCAAAATCTACCAGACCTGGTTCGACAGCAACGTCCCTACGCTGCCAGCAGAATAAACCGGCTGTAAATAGGGGCACAATTGACTGTGCCCCTACGCATTAGACCCACAAGTTCGCACTACCACCGTAAGGATTCTATTTTGTCAGCATTCCGTTGGGAGATCATTGAGGAATACGCTCCGCTGTTTATGGAGGGTGCCTGGATGACCATCAAATGTACCATCATCTGCGTGATCCTGGGCACCACCTGGGGGCTGCTCCTCGGGTTAGGCCGCCTGGCGCAGGCACCGCACGGCATCTGGAAACCGATCCTGCACTATTGCGTGCAATGGCCGGTGCGCATCTACATCAGCGCCTTCCGGGGCACACCGCTGTTTGTGCAAATCATGGTGGTCCACTTCGCGCTGGTGCCGCTGTTTATCAACCCGCGTGACGGCCTGCTGGTCAGCAACGGTTTGATGAGCGTCGACTTCGCACGCGCATTACGTTCCGATTACGGTGCCTTCCTGTCTTGCGTAGTCGCCATCACGTTGAACGCCGGTGCTTACGTCTCGGAGATATTCCGTGCCGGGATCCAGTCGATCGACCGCGGCCAGATGGAGGCTTCACGCTCGTTGGGGATGGGCTACGGCAAGACCATGCGTAAGGTGATCCTGCCGCAGGCCTTCCGCCGCATGCTGCCGCCGCTTGGCAACAACGCCATCGCCATCGTCAAGGATTCGTCCCTGGCCTCCGCGATTGGTCTGGCGGATCTGGCTTATGCCGCGCGTACCGTTTCCGGCGCGTACGCCACCTACTGGGAGCCCTATCTGACTATTTCAGTGATCTATTGGGTCATCACCTTCCTGCTCTCGCTGATGGTGCAACACATGGAAAAAAGGTTCGGTAAAAGTGATTCGCGTACATAACCTGCAAAAACAATTTGGCGAAGCCCACGTGCTGCGCGGGATCTCCTGCCAGATCGCGCCGAAAGAAGTGGTATGCATTATCGGCCCTTCCGGCTCCGGTAAAAGTACCTTTCTGCGCTGTATCAACGCGCTGGAGACGCTCTCGGGCGGTGAGATCGACGTCAATGGCTTTGCCATTCACGATCAGAAGACCGATCTGAACAAGATGCGTGAAAGCGTGGGCATGGTATTCCAACGCTTTAACCTGTTCCCGCATATGACGGTGTTGGAGAACATCATCATGGCGCCGATGGACGTGAAAAAACTGCCTCGCAGCGAGGCTATTGAACGTGCCGAGGTGCTACTGAATAAAGTGGGCCTGCTGGACAAAATCGATGCCTATCCCAGCAGCCTGTCCGGTGGGCAGCAACAGCGTGTCGCCATCGCCCGCGCATTGGCGATGGAACCGCAAATCATGCTGTTCGATGAGCCTACCTCGGCGCTGGATCCGGAGTTGGTCGGTGAAGTGTTGGCGGTGATGAAGGCGCTGGCCCTTGAAGGCATGACGATGGTGGTGGTAACCCATGAAATGGGCTTCGCCCGTGAAGTGGCCGACCGGGTGCTGTTTATCGATCAGGGGATTATTCAGGAAGAAGGCACACCGGAGCACATCTTCGGAAACCCAACCAATCCGCGCACCCAGGCATTTTTAAGCAAAGTTTTGTAACCTTCGGCACCGCTTTGACATCTCTTGGGCGCACTGGCGCCCTTTTTATTACCAGCCACTCAGAAAGCTGAACACCAGCCAAAACAGACAGATGACGGTGATACCGGTCAGCAGCAGCGTGAGGAACAAACGCCCGCGCAGCACCACGCTGAAGACGATACCCAGCAGCACCGAGGCTGGCATCAAAGCCAGGAAAAACGGCCAGGTATAAAGAAGGAAAAACAAGGTGTTAGAACCGTAAACTATAAAAGGCACGGTAAACGCCAGCCAATAGAAGACAAAGCCGCTGGTGCCGCCCAAAAAGGAGTACGAGGGTTCCTCTTGCTCGAGTTGGCTATCAATCACTAGTGGCGTGGCATTTTGCATAGCGTTCCCTGGTCTATTGGCTCGCTCTGCGGCGACTTGCTAGAGTAAAAAGCGCGTAGCTCGATCACGCCACGCGCTTTTTGCGAATTCAGGGTTTGATAATAGCCTGACCACGCAGCAGGTCTAACAATTGCGCGGTCAAATTTGTTACCAATTGTTCACCATTAAGCCGGATATCCGGCCGTTCCGGCGCCTCGTACACCGAATCGATACCGGTGAAATTACGCAACTCACCGGCGCGGGCCTTTTTGTACAATCCTTTCGGATCGCGAGCCTCACAAATCGCCAGCGGGGTGTCGACAAACACTTCGATAAACTGTCCCTCGGCCAACATTTCCCGCACCATCTGCCGTTCGGCACGGTGCGGTGAGATAAACGCCGTCAACACCACCAGCCCAGCATCCACCATCAGCTTGGCCACTTCCCCCACCCGGCGGATATTCTCGCGCCGATCGTCGTCGGAGAACCCCAAGTCGCGGCACAGGCCGTGGCGCACATTGTCACCATCCAGCAGATAGGTACTGACCCCCAGCTGATGCAGCGCCTGCTCCAGCGCGCCAGCCACGGTCGATTTCCCCGAACCAGACAGGCCGGTAAACCATAGCACCACACCCTGATGGCCGTTCGCTGTTTCACGCTCCGCACGCGTTACCGCATGCGGGTGCCACACAACGTTTTCGTCTTTCGCTAACTCAGCCTCAGCCACGTTAATTCCCCTTCAGCAGGTCACGCGCACCCCAGTGTGGGAAATGCTTGCGTACCAAGGCGTTCAGCTCCAGTTCAAAGGCGCTGAAATTGCCCGCCGCTGCCGGATTATCCTGCTGCAAGGCTTCGCGGATCAACCCCGCGCCAACCGTGACGTTGGTCAAACGATCGATAAAGATCAGGCCGCCGGTATCATGATTCTGTTGATAGCTGTCCAGCACCAGCGGTTCGTCGAAGGTCAGCTCCACCAGCCCAATGCCGTTCAGGGGCAACACGTCGGCCTGATGCTGCGCCAGCGAGTTGATCTCCACCTGATGGCGAATGCTCTCAACG
Organism: Serratia sp. JSRIV006; assembly: GCF_019968685.1. NCBI lineage: Bacteria > Pseudomonadati > Pseudomonadota > Gammaproteobacteria > Enterobacterales > Yersiniaceae > Serratia > Serratia sp. JSRIV006. The sequence continues at coordinate 994,643 of NZ_CP074137.1, read as the reverse complement.
CGGGCGCGAGTTTTCTTCCCGGCTACCTTGATGTCGTAGCTTTGGCCCGGTAACAACGGCTGTTCTGCCATCCATACCACGTCCGCCAAGGCGCTTTGCGTGGCCTGTAGGGTTTCGCTGGCATCCACCAGCAGGTCGCCCCGGCTGATGTCGACTTCATCTTTCAGCACCAGCGTGATCGCTTCACCCGGCCCCGCCTCCTGCAGATCGCCATCAAAGGTCACGATGCGCGCCACGGTGGATTCAACGCCAGACGGCAGCACCTTGATGCGCTGGCCCACGCGGACCACACCGGCAGACAAAGTCCCGGCATAACCGCGGAAATCGAGATTCGGGCGGTTGACGTATTGTACCGGGAAGCGCAGCGGCTGATGTTCACGCTCGCTGATGACATCCACACTTTCCAACACCTCCAACAGTGTCGGGCCGCTATACCAAGGCATCTGTATGCTCTGGCTAGCAACGTTGTCACCGTCCAGTGCCGACAACGGGACGAATTTAATCTCCAGGTCGTTGGGCAACTGCTCGGCGAAGCTCAGGTAATCCTGTTTGAACTGTTCAAACACCGCCTGGCTGTAATCCACCAGGTCCATTTTGTTCACCGCCACCACCAGGTGGCGAATACCGAGCAGCGTGGCGATAAAACTGTGGCGACGGGTCTGATCCAGCACGCCTTTGCGCGCATCGATCAGCAGGATCGCCAAGTCGCAGGTCGAGGCACCGGTAGCCATATTGCGGGTGTACTGCTCATGCCCCGGCGTATCGGCGATGATAAATTTGCGCTTTTCGGTCGAGAAATAGCGGTAGGCCACGTCGATGGTAATGCCCTGCTCACGTTCTGCCTGCAGGCCATCCACCAGCAAGGCCAGATCGAGCTTCTCCCCTTGGGTGCCGATGCGTTTACTGTCGGTATGCAGGGTTGAGAGCTGATCTTCGTAGATCTGGCGGGTATCGTGCAGCAAGCGGCCAATCAGGGTGCTTTTACCGTCGTCCACGCTGCCACAGGTCAGGAAACGTAGCAGGCTCTTGTGCTGCTGCGCGTGCAGGTAGGCTTCTACCCCGCCCTGTTCGGCGATTTGTTGTGCAATAACGTTGTTCATTCCGGCGGCTCCTTAGAAATACCCTTGGCGCTTTTTCAGCTCCATCGAACCGGACTGATCGCGGTCGATCATGCGGCCCTGACGTTCGCTGGTGGTAGAAACCAGCATTTCCTCGATGATCTCCGGCAGCGTCTGCGCAGAAGAATCCACCGCGCCGGTCAACGGCCAGCAGCCGAGGGTACGGAACCGCACCATACGCTGGCTGATCACCTCACCCGGTTGCAGATCGATACGATCGTCATCCACCATCATCAACATGCCGTCGCGTTCCACCACCGGGCGCGGTTTGGCCAGGTAGAGCGGCACGATGTCGATCTTCTCCAGGAAGATATATTGCCAGATATCCAGCTCGGTCCAGTTCGACAGCGGGAACACGCGGATGCTCTCGCCCTTGTTGATCTGGCCGTTATAGTTGTGCCAAAGCTCCGGGCGCTGGTTTTTCGGATCCCAGCGGTGGAAGCGATCGCGGAAAGAATAGATGCGCTCTTTGGCGCGGGATTTCTCCTCGTCGCGGCGGGCACCACCGAAGGCGGCGTCAAAACCGTACTTGTTCAGCGCCTGCTTGAGGCCTTCGGTTTTCATGATATCGGTGTGCTTGGCGCTGCCGTGGACAAACGGGTTGATCCCCATAGCCACCCCTTCCGGGTTTTTGTGGATCAGCAGCTCGAAACCGTACTCTTTGGCGGTACGATCGCGGAATTGGTACATTTCGTTGAATTTCCAGCCGGTATCCACATGCAGCAGTGGGAACGGCAGCGTGCCCGGGTAGAACGCCTTGCGTGCCAGATGCAGCATCACCGAGGAGTCTTTACCGATGGAATAGAGCATCACCGGATTGCCGAATTCGGCGGCCACTTCACGGATGATATGGATGCTCTCCGCCTCCAATTGCCGCAAATGAGTGAGTCGTTTTTGGTCCATAACAGATCCTTTAAGCCAAATTCACGACGGCCGGGCGCGCTGCCACTGCCGTCTGCGATTGATGCCCAAACCAGGCGATTTGATGGTGTAATTCCACCACCTCACCGATCACCAGCAGCGCCGGTAACGGGGCCTGCCGAGTTAATTGTTCCAACTGTTGTAAGGTGCCAGTCTGCACCTGCTGATCGGCCCGCGTCCCCCGGCTGATCACAGCGACTGGCGTGCTCGCATCACGGCCATGGGCAATCAGGTTGCGGCTGATATCCGCCGCCTTCATCGTACCCATGTAGATCGCCAACGTCTGACGCGCCCGCGCCAGAGCAGGCCAATCCAAGCCGTCGTCATCGTCACGGCAATGGCCGGTAATAAAGGTCACGCTTTGGGCGTGATCGCGGTGCGTTAGCGGAATACCGGCATAGGCCGTAGCCCCTGCTGCGGCGGTTACGCCCGGCACTACCTGGAAGGGGATCCCGGCAGCGGCGGCCACCTGTAACTCTTCGCCACCCCGGCCAAAGATAAAGGGATCGCCACCTTTTAACCGCACCACCCGCTTCCCTTGCTGCGCCAGTTCCACCAGCAGGCGATTGGTCTCTTCCTGGATCACCGAGTGCGCACCGGCGCGTTTGCCCACGCAGATACGTTCGGCGTCGCGACGCACCAAATCCAGCGTCTCTTCACTCACCAGGTGATCGTAAAGCACCACGTCGGCCTGCTGCATCACCTGCAGCCCGCGTAGGGTCAACAAGCCGACATCGCCCGGGCCTGCCCCGACCAGTGCGATCTCACCTTGCGCCCCCTCATTACCCTGCGCAAAAGCCGTTAAATCCTGTTCCAACTGCTGCTGCGCCTGCTCCGTCTGGCCATTCGCCACCAACGTCGCGAAACGGCCGTTGAAGGTTTTCTCCCAGAAACGTCGTCTGGTCCCGATGGAAGCCAGCCGTTGCTTCACTTTGCCACGCAACCCTCCGGCCAGTTCCGCCATCTGCCCCAGGCTGGCGGGCAATAACGCTTCCAGCTTCTCACGTAACATCCGCGCCAATACCGGAGCTTGGCCGCTAGATGACACGGCCACCACCAACGGTGAGCGATCGATAATCGACGGAAAGATAAAGGAGCAGCGCGGTTGGTCATCCACTACGTTAGCCAGCACGCGGCGCTTATCCGCTTCGGCATACACCTCGGCGTTCAGCGCGCTATCGTCGGTAGCGGCAATCACCAGAAAGACGTCGTCTAACTGCTGCGGCACAAAGTTCTGTCCCAGCCACTCAACATGCCCTTGCAGGTGTTGGTGCTCCAGCTCTTCTGAGAGCGCCTGCGCCACGATCCGCACCTGCGCCCCTGCGCGTAGCAGGAGGTCGACTTTGCGTGCAGCCACTTCGCCGCCGCCAACCACCAGCACAGGGCGGTGTTTCAGGTCGGCAAATATTGGTAGATAGTCCACAACGGCCTTTTCATATAACAGATTGATAGGGTGACTATACGGCGTGCGATTTGCCCCCTGAAATGACGAAAAGGCATGAGATGTTCTTAAAAGGAATAAGGCTGTTGGCATTGCGCCTAACTCGCTGTACGTAATGGGGTTACGGGTGCGAGTTAACAGAGCTTGCTTGATGTTGCCCGATGGTCAAACATGTTCCGCCCCAGACAGGGATAGCAGCGGTTTAACGGCGCGCACCCAAGACAAAAATAGGACGCGAAGAAATTGTCTTATCGGCGCTGGCGTCCCATACTAACTACCGCAAAAATAATCGGCATCACTGCTATCAGAGAAGGATTTTTCGGTATGTTTTCCCGCTTGTGTCTGAGGGCAGGGCTGTTGTTAGTCGCTCTCGGCAGTGCTGTAAGCGTTTCGGCCGCTACCAAACCCGTAAAAGAAGCCCCGATGGGCCAGTTCGCCGCCAACCAGATCCGCCATATCGCTACCTACTTCCCCGGCCGCATGGCCGGCAGCCCGGCAGAATTACTGGCCGCAGACTACCTGAAACAGCAGTTTACCGAGATGGGCTACCCGGCTGATACCCGTACCTTTGACGCCCGTTATCTCTACACCAATAAAGACACCAGTGAAAACTGGCGCAAGATCAGCGTCACCTCGGTGATTGCGACCAAAAAGGGTGAGCGGCCCCAGCAGGTCATCATCATGGCGCACTTCGATACCTATACCCCGCTGAGCGACGATGAGGTGGACAATAACCTCGGTGGCCTGACGCTGCAGGGGGTCGATGACAATGCCTCCGGCGTGGGCGTGATGCTGGAGTTGGCCAACAGGCTGAAAAACATCCCCACCACCTATACCCTGCGCTTTGTGGCCATGAGTGGCGAAGAGCTGAAGTCAGTAGGCGCTAAAAACTACCTTGGCCGTATGACGCCGGAGGAACGCAAAAACACGCTACTGGTGATTAATCTCGACAGCCTGATCACCGGAGATCGCCTCTATTTCCACTCCGGGCGTAACACCGAGCCGGAAGTGGTGGCCAGATCCCGCGATCGTGCGCTGAGCATCGCCCACCGTTATGGTATTGAGGCGGCCATCAACCCAGGCAGCAAAGGTTTTCCAACCGGCACCGGTTGCTGTTCCGATCAGATCGTCTTCGATAACGCCAAAATTCCGGTGATGGCGGTAGAAGCCACCAACTGGTCGCTTGGGGATCGAGACGGTTACCAGCAGCGTGCTGTAAGCCCCAGCTTCCCGCAGGGCATTACCTGGCATCGCCCGCAATACGACAATCTGCAATATCTGGAAACCCACCTGCCAGGGCGAATCGACAAGCGCAGCCGCGACAGCGTGCGGATCCTGTTACCGTTGGTAAAAGAATGGGTGCAGGCGCATCCGGCCCCTGAGCCGAAGAAGAAAAAGAAGAAATAATTGGACGTAAAATCGAGTACAAATTTTGTACTCGACATCTCGGTTAAGTATACTGAGAGAAACCCGTATTCGAGAAAAAACTAATGAGTACGCACAAAACCTTATCGCAACAAGCGACACGAGAGAGTCTCGGTTCACCTGATAGTTTCAAAGGAGGTGTTTGGGTGACTAAAAATGGAACCGCAGAATTATTCGTCCAAACGGCCTTGGAACGACAAGAGGAATTGGCTGCCTGGGAACAGGAGCAGCAAACCCATGCACTGCTAAAACTGGTGCTGAAATCCAAGCAAGAAGTCGCCGAAGGGAAAGTCCTGACTCCTGATGAAGCATTAAAAAGGCTAAGGGCTGCAAGAGGTTAAGGAGTAACCAACCATGTATGAAGTGCGTCTGACCGAAACCGCATTTCAGTGCCTTGCCGATATAGAGTCGTTCAAAACAGCCACTATTGGTTCAGTGGATGCAGGACACTTTGTAGACCAATTGCTCTTGGAAGCTACTGCCACGTTGCGAGAAGATCCCAAGCGCTATCGTTTTAACGCCACTTTGGCTGATTATGGCTTAGGACTACGAGAACGTCTGGATAAACACGAATACCGGACGCTGTATGAAATCACCGGTCATACCGTCGACATCTTGCTGTTTTTGCATACCCGCCAAGATTTGACCCGCGCACTCAGACGTCACATGTTATTGAGCTAGAACTTAATTAGTCGGGCCCTCGCAGAACCCGGTTCGTTAACTATGCGCTCATCAACCTTCGTGCAGACCACACTCGCGCTTCAGGCCGAAGAAGCGGGTTTCTTCCTCGCTCATGCCTTCCTCCCATTTACGGGTGGTGTGGGTATCGCCCACCGACAGGTAACCCTGATCCCACAGCGGGTGGTAGCTCAGCCCATGTTCGGTGAGATATTGGTAAATCTGGCGGTTATCCCAGTCGATGATCGGCAGGATCTTGAATACCCCACGCTGCACCGCCAGCACCGGCAGATTGGCACGGCTGCCCGATTGCTCACGGCGCAGGCCGGCAAACCAGGTTTGCGCACCTAGCGTTTCCAGCGCGCGGTTCATCGGCTCAACTTTATTGATTTGGTTGTACTGCTCAATACCCTCTACGCCCTGCTCCCACAGCTTGCCGTAACGCGCCTCTTGCCAGGCTGGTGAATGCTTGGCGCGGAATACCTGCAGGTTCAGGTTCAGTTGGTCGGCCAGTTGGTCGATAAACTGGTAGGTTTCTGGGAACAGGTAGCCGGTATCAGTCAGGATCACCGGGATATCCGGCTTGATGCGCGTGACCAGATGCAGACACACCGCCGCCTGAATACCAAAGCTGGAGGAAAGCACAAACTCCCCCGGCAGATGTTCCAACGCCCAGGCAACCCTCTCCTGTGCCGAAAGCTGTTCCAACTGGCCGTTGACGACCGCCAGTGCCAGCGCCTGCCCGGACTTCGGTAACGCGTTCAGCGCCGCCAGATCCAATTCAGCCATGATGCGATCTCCTGAAAGTGTTGATGTGGCCCCTCACCCTAACCCTCTCCCACAGGGAGAGGGGACCGAAATGTGCCCTCGTCGGCATATCACTCTATACAGCGACCAAAAGGACCGGGGTAAGGAAGACTGGCTGCAGCGTAATAAATGCAGCCGTGCAAGTTATTCCCAGAAATCCTGCGCGGGATCCACCACCGGCCGGATAATCCCGGTACGCACGGTGAAATCGCCAAAACCTTCGCCAGCGGTGCGCTCTGTTGCCCAACGCCCTACCAGTTGGTCGATGGTTTGCAGGATTTCGTCTTCGTTAATATTTTCCCGATACATGCGCGGAATACGCGTCCCTTCACGGTTACCGCCCAAATGCAGGTTGTAACGGCCAATCGCTTTACCCACCAGGCCAATCTCCGCCAGCAGCGCTCGGCCACAGCCGTTCGGGCAGCCGGTGATACGCAGCACTACGTGCTCATCCCCCACGCCATGCCGATGCATGATGCCTTCCACCTTGGTCACAAACTCCGGTAAGAAGCGCTCGGCCTCTGCCATCGCCAGTGGGCAGGTTGGGTAGGACACGCAGGCCATCGAATTCTTGCGCTGCTCGCTGATGCCATCGTCGATCAGGCCATGCTCGCGTGCCAGGGCTTCGATCTTCGCCTTTTCGCTTTCCGGTACGCCAGCCACGATCAGGTTTTGGTTGGCTGTCAGACGGAAATCACCCTGATGGATCTTGGCGATCTCGGCCACGCCGGTTTTCAACGGACGGCCTGGATAATCCAGCAGGCGACCGTTTTCAATAAACAGCGTCAGGTGCCAGTGATTATCAACCCCTTTGACCCAGCCGATGCGATCGCCACGGCCGGTAAATTCGTACGGACGCACCGGCGCAAAGGTGATGCCAGCCCGCTTTTCTACCTCGGCGCGGAAGGTATCAACCCCCACCCGCTCCAGCGTATATTTGGTTTTGGCGTTCTTACGATCGGTGCGGTTGCCCCAGTCACGCTGGGTGGTCACTACCGCTTCAGCAACGGCCAGCGTGTGTTCCAGCGGAATATAGCCAAACTCACTCGCCGTACGCGCATAGGTTTTCTTGTTGCCATGCTCGATAGACAGGCCGCCGCCCACCAGCAAGTTAAAGCCCACCAGCTTGCCGTGTTCGGCAATCGCCACAAAGTTCATGTCGTTGGCGTGCAGATCCACATCGTTCTGCGGCGGGATCACCACCGTGGTTTTAAACTTGCGCGGCAGGTAAGTGGCCCCCAGGATCGGCTCTTCGTCCGTGGTCGCGACTTTTTCTTTATCCAGCCACACTTCGGCATAGGCACGGGTACGCGGCAGCAGGTGCTCGGAGATTTTCTTCGCCCATTCGTACGCTTCCTGATGCAGTTCCGACTCCACCGGATTCGAGGTGCAGAGTACGTTACGGTTCACGTCGTTAGCCGTCGCCAGCGCATCCAGCCCCAGGCGGTTCAGCAACTGGTGCACCGGTTTCACGTTACCTTTGACGATGCCATGGAACTGGAACGTCTGCCGGTTGGTGATACGGATGCTGCCGTACAGCGTGCTTTCCGCGGCAAATTTGTCGATCCCCAGCCACTGTTGCGGGGAAATAATCCCGCCTGGCAAGCGGCAGCGCAGCATCATGGCGTGGCGCGGCTCGAGTTTTTGTTCGGCACGTTCGGCGCGAATATCGCGATCGTCCTGTTGGTACATGCCGTGGAAACGGATCAGCAAGAAGTTATCGCCGGTAAAGCCGCCGGTCAGACCGTCTTGTAAATCTTCGGCAATGGTTCCGCGCAGGAAGTTACTCTCTTTCTTCAGACGCTCAGCATCGGTCAGTTTGCCTTCAACCACCAGAGGTCCAGGGTGTTTATCACTCATTAGTAAACGTCTCGCTGATAACGGCGCTCAAGGCGCAGCTCGCTTAAGAATTCGTCTGCCAGCTCGGTATCCATACCACCGTGCTCGGCCACCAGTGCTAACAATGTGTTTTCAACGTCTTTCGCCATGCGGTTGGCATCGCCACAGACATAGATGTGCGCGCCCTGCTGGATCCAGTTCCAGATTTCCGCGCCCTGCTCACGCAGCTTGTCCTGCACGTAAACCTTATGCTGTTGATCCCGTGACCAGGCCAGATCGATGCGGGTTAGCAGACCCTCTTTTACATAGCGCTGCCATTCAACCTGGTACAGGAAGTCTTCGGTAAAGTGCGGATTGCCGAAGAACAGCCAGTTCTTACCCCCGGCACCTTCCGCTTCACGTTGCTGCATAAAGGCGCGGAACGGGGCAATACCGGTACCTGGACCGATCATGATCACCGGCGTTTCCGGGTTGGCGGGCAAACGGAAGTTGTCGTTATGTTCGATAAACACCCGCAGTTCGCCTTCCTCTTCCAGACGATCGGCCAGGAAGCTGGAAGCCCCACCGGCACGGCTGCGGCCATCAATGTCGTAGCGCACCACGCCAACGGTGATGTGCACTTCGTTTTCATTCTCTGCCTGAGAGGAGGCGATGGAGTACAGGCGCGGCGTCAGCGGGCGCAGCAGGCTGAGTAACTGCTCTGCGTTCAGGTCGGCCGGAGCCTGGCGTACCATGTCCACAATCGGGGTGTTATGGGCGTAGTGTTGCAGTTTAGGCTTGTCAGCCAGCAGGCCAATCAGCTTTTCGTCTCGCGACAGCCCGGCATATTTTTCCACGATCGGCGTAGTGTTCTGCGTCAGTTCAAAGTGGCTACGCAAAGCTTCACGCAGCGACAGGGTTTGCCCCTCAACCTCGACCGGTTCGTCGCCTTTCAGCCACAGCAGTTGAACCAGCTCCTCCACCAGCGCCGGATCGTTGTCAAACCATACGCCCAAGGCATCGCCCGGCTGATAGCGCAGGCCGGAATCGCCTAAATCGATCTCTATATGGCGCACATCTTTATCGGAAGCGCGGCCAGTGATCTTTTGCTTGGCCGCCAGTTGCGCGGTCAGTGGTTGTTCTTTGCTGTAGGGGCTGCTGTCCAACTGATCGACCGCACCGCTGGCCAATGCTGCCGGAGCACTGTTTTCCGCTGGTGCTCGAGCCTTCAGGACTTCCACCACCTGCTTGCGCCAGGCGATAGCCAGTTCCTGATAATCCACATCCGCATCGATGCGCTCCACCAGGCGCTCGGCCCCCAGCTCGGCCAGCTTGCTATCAAAGTCTTTGCCGGACTGGCAGAAATTCTCATAAGAGCTATCCCCCAGGCCAAACACCGCAAAGGCGGTTTCATTGAGTTTGGGGGCTTTTTTCGAATGCAGGAATTTGTGCAGCGCCACCGCTTCTTCCGCTGGCTCCCCTTCCCCTTGGGTGGAGGCGACCACCACCAGCAGACGCTCCTGGGCGATTTGCTTGAACTTGTAGTCACCGGCATTCACCAGGGTGACGCTCAGCTTCGCCGCCAGCAGATCGTCGCGTAGCTGTTCGGCCAGACGGCGTGCGTTACCGGTCTGGGAAGCAGAAATCAGGGTGATGCTGGCCGCAGGGGCTGCGGCAACCGGTGCTGAAGCCACGCTTCCCGGCTGCTGATTAACCCTGCCCCAGAAATAACCAGAGAGCCACGCCAGCTGCGTTGGGGAGTACCCGCCAATGACGGCCTGCAAACTCGAAAGCTGTTCGGGGGTCAGCGGGAGCAAAGATGTTGGAGGAACCTGAGTCGTCATCGCGGTACGGATATCCTATGCTTAGCCAGTGTCAGTCGCTGTAATTGTTGTTGTGTAATGTCCTGAAAAGACCAGGAGAGTTTGTAAGGTTACCGAGCGTCATTGCAACGATTAAATAAGGGATAGCAATAATTAATAACCAAAACGACTAAGCAGTTTTCCTGGTAAGGGATAGTGGCTAAATCGTTAGATGTTTATTTTTAATTCATTGTTATTTAATGAGTTAATTTCTCAAAGTTTGAATGACTCGCATTTGAGGTGGATAACGTCCCCCTATCGGCTCAATCCCGCCCAAATAAAAAATGCCAGCAGCGCTACATGCTGCGCCCCTGGATCTCCCCTGAAGCAGCCCAAAAGATAGTAACCAGGGCCGCTTTCCGTTAGTATTCGGCGGTTTTTGAGTCAATGAGGCCGTAATAATGGCAACCACGCTATTTAAAGATTTTCAGTTTGAAGCCGCACACCATCTGCCAAACGTGCCGGAGGGCCATAAATGTGGCCGCCTGCACGGGCATTCGTTTATGGTGCGTATTGAAGTGACCGGGGAAGTAGACGCCCATACCGGTTGGGTGATGGATTTTGCCGAGCTGAAGGCCGCTTTCAAGCCGATTTGGCAGCGCCTGGATCATTATAATCTGAACGATATTCCTGGCTTGGAGAACCCGACCAGCGAAGTGCTCGCCGCCTGGATCTGGCAGCAGTTGAAACCGCAGCTGCCTGAATTGTCGGCAGTGATGGTCAAAGAGACCTGTACCGCAGGCTGCGTATATAAAGGTTAACAGGGCAAGGCTCAGGGTGAGGCGATTGGCTCCGGTGCAATCTCCCTCACCCTAACCCCAAGGAGAGGGAACCGATCGAGTTCGTTGATTGCTCAGCGTTTTACTTTCCTTTCTTGTTCTTACTCCCCTTTTCCGAAGCAGCACGATCCCACCAAAGGCTCCGGGCAGCTCCCTCTCCCTGTGGGAGAGGGTTGGGGTGAGGGGTAGGTCTTAAGCAATATTCAAATACTTATGCGTCTGCATCGAAAGCCGCCAGTTGCGGGCAATGCAGGTCTCAATACACAACCGCGTCGCCTCTTCTTTCTGGCTGATCGGCTGCAAAGCGATAATACGGTGTTTTTCGTCGTGCAACGTTGCCAGCAGCTCATCCAACGCCTCAATATCACGTTCACGCCCCACCGGATGCTTGATCTCATCGGCCCGCATCAGCGCCTGCTCTACTACCTTCAAACCACCGCGCATATTCACTTTGGGTGAAACGGTGACCCAGGTATTGGGGGAACAGAGGACTTCATGGGTGCCACTGGTTTCAATTTGGCAGCCGTAGCCCGCATTCTCAAACAGTTTGGTCAACGGGATCAGATCATAGATGCACGGCTCACCGCCGGTGATCACGATATGGCGCGCGGTATAGCCCTGCTGTTCGACCACCTCCAGCAATTGTTCCGCACTGGCGCTTCCCCAGGCATCGCTCTCGGCAGTTTTCACCAGGATGCGTTGCATATCCACTTCCCGATCGGCGTCCTTTTCCCAGGTGTGTTTGGTATCGCACCAGCTGCATCCCACCGGGCAACCCTGTAGGCGAATAAAAATGGCCGGAACGCCGGTGAAATAGCCTTCGCCCTGCAAAGTCTGGAACATCTCATTAATCGGGTACTGCATCGCTTTCTCAATCTGTCTAGGTAAAGACGCATTATCGCAGATCCCGACCGGGCGACCAAACCTGGAAAAGTGTATTAAATTTTGTCCGTTCGGCGACGACCAGCAGCTTTCTCCGGTTAACCTGCTAATAGGTGACGTTTATTGCAGATTTAACACCAACCCCCCATGTTATCCACCGCTCAAAACAAACATAGAATTAACATTTAAAACGAAAATATTTGACATAAAAGCGCCTGTGACGCAGATGTATAGACAGGCAGGCACAAGTCGGGCGCAGTTCCGACGATCCATCAACATCCTATCTGCGTTTAAGGAAACTATGGCCCATTCCACCGAGTTGAATATTCAGCAGGCTATCGACGACAGCAAATTTTCGCTGTTTCACTGGACCCTGATCATCCTGGGTTTTCTGATCCTGGCAATTGACGGTTACGATACCGCGGCGATGGGCTATATCGCCCCTTCGGTGGCCAAAGACTGGGGGATCGTGAAACAGGATCTGGGGCCGGTATTAAGCGCGGCGCTGCTTGGCCTTTCGTTAGGAGCCCTGGTTGCCGGGCCGATTTCTGACCGCGTTGGCCGCAAACGGGTGCTGGTGTTCTCCTGCCTGTTCTTTGGCCTTTCCAGCCTGGCTACCGCCTACGCGGGTTCACTCAATAGCCTGACGCTGTGGCGCTTCCTCACCGGGCTTGGGCTGGGTGCCGCCATGCCAAACGCCATCACGCTGATCTCCGAATATGCTCCGCAGCGCTGCCGATCGCTGGCCATTAACACCATGTACTGCGGCTTTCCGCTGGGAGCAGCAGGCGGTGGCGCCATCTCTTCCTGGCTGATCCCCGCTTACGGCTGGCACAGCGTGTTGCTGCTGGGGGCCATTGCCCCGCTATTGCTCACCGTGCTGTTGATCCTGCTGCTGCCGGAATCGGTGAAATACATGGTTAACCGTGGGCAAGATGCCGCTAAAATCAAACAGATTGCCCAACGTTTTATCAGCTATAACATCAGCCACATCTCCCGTTTCTACCTGTATGAGGACAAGCTGGCCCTGTCGAAGACCAGCGTCGGCCTGCTGTTCAGCCGCCCCTACCTGGTGGGGACACTGATGCTGTGGCTCACCTACTTTATGGGATTGGTGATCTACTACGTATTACTGAGCTGGATGCCGCTGTTGATGCAAGGGTTGGGGTATCAGCTTGAGCAATCGGCGATCCTGACGTCGCTGTTCACCTTCGGCGGTACACTGGGGATCCTGATGGCTGGCTGGTTGATGGACCGCTGGAATGCCCACAAGGTGGTTTCCACCGGCTTTGCCATCAGCGCCCTGCTGATTGTGGCGATGGCCACCGAGGATAGCCAGATCGTGCTGCTCGGCGCCTTTATCTTCCTGATGGGCATTACCATGAACGGCGCGCAATCCGGCCTGCAAACCCTGGCTGCCACCTACTACCCAACGCACAGCCGCGCTACCGGTATTGCCTGGATGCAGGGGATTGGCCGCTTTGGCGGCGTGGCTGGCACCATGATGGCGGCTCAGCTACTGGCGATGGAGTGGCAGGTGCAGAGTATTTTGCTGTTCCTGGCGATCCCGGCGCTGCTTGCCAGCCTGGCCACGGTATTTAAAATGACGCGTTCAAGCGCATTGCAACCGGCTATCTAACCTATTGATTATATTAATGGGCGCTGTATACAGCGCCCTACAAATCGTTGTCTCCCAATCCTCCGGTAATACGTTTTTTTTATCTCTCCCGCTTAGTTGTAATCCAGATGTAAAATTATTGTGATTTGTCGCTCAAAAATGACACTATTTTAATTCATTTTTGTAGAGCAGCTCACTGTTTTGCCACGTCCGGCTAATGGTCTTAATCCGAAAACAAAACATAAAAACCTGATTTAAAACACAAATAACCTTTTCTTATGCCATTTTTCGCAAATTGTCGCCGCTGTTGCATATGCTTGTACATACAAGTATATGTTAATAAACCCCGCTCATTGTTATGGCCTGTGAGTTGCCGTCATAAGATGAGATTTGTACCGATACTGTTTGAGGAACTAGCTGTGACTGCAAATAACAAAGTTCGCCATGTTGATATTCGCGCGCCCCGCGGCACACAATTAAACGCCAAAAGCTGGCTGACCGAAGCGCCGCTGCGCATGCTGATGAACAACCTCGATCCTGAAGTGGCTGAAAATCCACACGAACTGGTCGTTTATGGCGGTATCGGCCGCGCAGCCCGTGACTGGGACTGTTACGACAAGATTGTTGCCACCCTCAAAACTCTGGAAGACGACGAAACCTTGCTGGTGCAGTCCGGCAAGCCGGTCGGCGTGTTCAAAACGCACAGTAACGCCCCGCGCGTGCTGATTGCCAACTCCAACCTGGTGCCTCACTGGGCAACCTGGGAACACTTTAACGAGCTGGATGCCAAGGGTCTGGCGATGTATGGCCAGATGACCGCTGGCAGCTGGATCTACATCGGTAGCCAGGGCATCGTGCAGGGCACTTACGAAACCTTCGTCGAAGCTGGCCGCCAGCATTACGACGGCAGCCTGAAAGGCCGCTGGGTGCTGACCGCCGGGCTGGGTGGCATGGGTGGCGCACAGCCACTGGCCGCTACCTTGGCCGGAGCCAGCTCGCTGAACATCGAATGCCAGCAGAGCCGCATCGATTTCCGCCTGAAAACCCGCTACGTCGATGAGCAGGCCACCGATCTGGATGACGCACTGGCGCGCCTGAAAAAGTACTGCGCCGAAGGCAAAGCCATCTCGATTGCCCTGTGTGGCAATGCGGCAGAAATCCTGCCGGAGCTGGTCAAGCGTGGCGTTCGCCCTGACATGGTTACCGACCAGACCAGCGCCCACGATCCGCTCAACGGTTACCTGCCAAAAGGCTGGAGCTGGGAAGAGTATCGCCGCCGTGCACAAACCGAACCTGCGGTGGTGGTGAAGGCTGCCAAACAGTCAATGGCCGAACACGTAGAAGCCATGCTGGCGTTCCAGAAAATGGGCGTGCCTACCTTCGACTACGGCAACAACATTCGCCAGATGGCCAAAGAGATGGGCGTTGATAACGCCTTTGACTTCCCAGGCTTTGTACCTGCGTATATTCGCCCGCTGTTCTGCCGTGGCGTCGGTCCGTTCCGTTGGGCGGCGCTGTCTGGCGATCCGCAGGATATCTACAAGACCGACGCCATGGTCAAAGAGCTGATCCCAGACGATGAGCACCTGCACCGTTGGTTAGATATGGCACGTGAGCGCATCAGCTTCCAGGGCCTGCCAGCCCGTATCTGCTGGGTTGGCCTCGGCCAACGCGCCAAGTTGGGCCTGGCGTTTAACGAGATGGTACGCCGCGGCGAACTCTCTGCTCCAATCGTCATTGGTCGTGACCACCTGGATTCCGGCTCGGTCGCCAGCCCGAACCGTGAAACCGAATCCATGAAAGACGGCTCTGATGCCGTATCCGACTGGCCGTTGCTCAACGCCTTGCTCAACACCGCGAGCGGTGCCACCTGGGTGTCTCTGCACCACGGCGGCGGCGTCGGCATGGGCTTCTCCCAACACTCCGGCATGGTGATCGTCTGTGACGGCACCGATGAAGCCGCCGAGCGTATCGCCCGCGTGCTGCATAACGACCCGGCCACCGGCGTCATGCGCCATGCCGATGCGGGTTACGAGATCGCTATCGACTGCGCCCGCGAGCAAGGTCTGAACCTGCCAATGGTTGCCGCTACTCAGGGAGAAAAAGCATGAAGGCTCTGACTATCCGCCCAGGTAAGCTGACGCTTGCCGAACTGCGCCAGGTTTATCAGCACCCGGTCAAACTGACGCTGGACGACAACGCCTATGGCGCGATCCAGCAGAGCGTTTCCTGCGTGGAACGCATTGTGGAAGAGAACCGCACCACTTACGGTATCAATACCGGCTTTGGCCTGCTGGCTTCCACCCGTATCGCCCGCGAAGATTTGGAGAATCTGCAACGTTCCATCGTGCTGTCACATGCGGCCGGTGTGGGTGCACCTACCGATGACAACCTGGTGCGCCTGATTATGGTGCTGAAGATTAACAGCCTGTCGCGTGGTTTCTCCGGCATCCGTCTGGAAGTGATCCAGGCGCTGATGGCGCTGGTGAACGCCGAAGTGTATCCGCATATCCCGCTGAAAGGCTCCGTCGGTGCTTCAGGCGATCTGGCCCCGCTGGCGCACATGAGTCTGGTGCTGTTGGGCGAAGGTAAAGCCCGCTATCAGGGCGAGTGGTTACCGGCCACCGAGGCGCTGGCCAAAGCGGGTCTGAAGCCGTTAACGCTGGCAGCCAAAGAGGGTCTGGCGCTGCTGAACGGCACCCAGGTTTCCGCCGCCTTTGCGCTGCGTGGCCTGTTTGATGCCGAAGATCTGTTTGCTGCCGCCACCGTCACCGGCAGCCTGACCGTGGAAGCCGCACTGGGATCTCGCAGCCCGTTCGATCCACGCATTCATGAAGTACGTGGCCAGCGTGGGCAGATCGACGCCGCCGCCGCTTATCGCCACCTGCTTGGCGCGCGTAGCGCCGTGTCAGACTCACACGCCAACTGCGAAAAAGTGCAGGATCCTTACTCCCTGCGCTGCCAACCGCAGGTAATGGGTGCCTGCCTGACGCAGATCCGCCAGGCCGCAGAAGTGCTGGAGATCGAGGCCAACGCCGTTTCCGATAACCCGCTGGTGTTTGCCGAACAGGGCGATGTGCTGTCCGGTGGCAACTTCCACGCCGAACCGGTAGCCATGGCCGCCGATAACCTGGCGCTGGCATTCGCCGAAATCGGTTCACTTTCCGAGCGCCGTATTTCACTGATGATGGATAAGCACATGTCGCAGCTGCCACCGTTCCTGGTGGATAACGGCGGAGTAAACTCCGGCTTTATGATCGCCCAGGTCACCGCCGCCGCGCTGACCAGCGAGAACAAGGCACTGGCGCACCCGGCCAGCGTTGACAGCATCCCAACCTCGGCCAACCAGGAAGACCATGTCTCGATGGCGCCGGCAGCGGGCCGTCGCCTGTGGGAAATGGCGGATAACGTCCGCGGCATTCTGGCCGTAGAATGGCTAGCGGCCTGCCAGGGGCTGGATCTGCGTAAAGGTCTGCAAACCACTGCAGGGCTGGAGCAGGCTCGGCATCTACTGCGCGAACATGTCGCCTACTACGATAAGGATCGGTTCTTCGCCCCCGATATCGAAGCAGCCAGCCAACTGTTGGCAGCAGGCCATCTGACCGCGCTGATCCCAGCCACTTTGTTACCTAGCCAGGCGTAACGCCTTTAGGCCGTGCCCCGTCAGTCTGGAGCACGGCCTATTACCCTGCACAATTCGTCCTCTATCCCGCCGGGGTTCGTTCCCCCTGTGCGGATAGCGCTGCCTGTCCGACAACAATATGATTAAAACGGAGAAGCAACATGCGTAATGAGAAACCCCAGCTCCGGCGTGGCCTGAACGCGCGACATATCCGCTTTATGGCCCTGGGTTCGGCCATCGGTACCGGTCTGTTCTATGGTTCCGCTGGCGCTATTCAACTGGCTGGCCCGGCCGTACTGCTTGCCTATCTGGTGGGTGGCGCGGCGGTATTTATGGTCATGCGTGCCTTGGGGGAGATGGCGGTGCATCAGCCCGTCTCCGGCTCCTTCGGCCACTACGCCAGCCATTACCTCGGCCCGTTGGCGGGCTTCCTCACCGGATGGACTTATACCTTTGAAATGGTGATCGTGGCCCTGGCCGACGTGACGGCCTTCGGCATCTATATGGGGCTATGGTTCCCGGATGTCGCTCAATGGGTCTGGGTACTGAGCATCATTCTGTTTATCGGCGCGCTTAACCTGTGCAGCGTCAAAGTGTTTGGCGAGATGGAGTTCTGGCTGTCGCTGGTCAAGGTTGCCGCCATCGTGGCGATGATCGTTGGTGGGGCTGCCGTGATGTTGTTCGGCTTCGGTGTCACGCAGGAAGCGACTGGCTTCAGCAATCTGTGGCAACACGGTGGCTTTATGCCTAACGGTATTGGTGGCGTCATTGCCTCCCTGGCGGTGGTGATGTTCGCCTTCGGCGGGATTGAAATTATCGGTATCACCGCCAGCGAAGCCAAAGATCCCGCCAAGGTGCTGCCCAAGGCGATCAACGCCGTGCCGGTCCGTATCCTGCTGTTCTACGTGCTGACCCTGCTGGTATTGATGTCTATCTATCCGTGGAACAGCATTGGCCAGAACGGTAGCCCGTTTGTCGAGATTTTCAGCCATATGGGCATCAGCTCGGCGGCTAACGTGTTGAACGTCGTGGTGATCACCGCTGCCATCTCCGCCATCAACAGTGACATCTTCGGCGCTGGCCGCATGATGTACGGCATGGCGCAGGATGGGCAAGCACCCAAGGCCT
Organism: Serratia sp. JSRIV006; assembly: GCF_019968685.1. Lineage (NCBI taxonomy): Bacteria > Pseudomonadati > Pseudomonadota > Gammaproteobacteria > Enterobacterales > Yersiniaceae > Serratia > Serratia sp. JSRIV006. The sequence goes on along the minus strand of NZ_CP074137.1, from coordinate 976,544 downwards.
TCACCAAGCTGACCGGTAACGGCGTACCTTGGATGACGGTATTGGTGATGTCCATTGCTCTACTGCTGGCCGTAGTGCTCAACTATCTGATCCCCAAACAGATCTTTATCATCATTGCCTCCATCGCCACCTTTGCCACGGTGTGGGTATGGCTGATGATCCTGCTGTCGCAGATCGCTATGCGCCGCACGCTCACTAAAGATGAAGTGGCAAAGCTGAGCTTCCCAGTACCTTGGTGGCCAGTAGCTCCTGCATTGGCCACGGCGTTTATGGTGTTTGTGATCGGCCTGCTCGGTTACTTCGAGGAAAGCCGCATCGCGCTGTATGTCGGGCTAGTCTGGGTAGCCTTCCTGACGCTGGCTTATACCTTGTGGGTACGCAAAAAAGGTGGGGAAACCTCTGCCGTAGTCTCAACCGAAAGCCGCTAACAACCAGCCCACCAGCCTCGATTAATGAGGCTGGTGCCCGCTGCGGCAGGTTTACTCGCCCAAGAGTTGCCGTCAGCTTGGTGAAAGCCTTAGGAGCCTGACCATGTAAACGGTATCTCTGGCCGTATAGACTTCGCTGTGACCTGGTCAGTCCTTGTTTGAATAAGACACTCATGGTGACATACATGAACGCGGGCTTGTAATAATGCACCGGTGAGTCAAAAACCATCATGATTTCAGCCTGATCATTGATAACCTCCCGGTGTCACTTGGCGGCCAAAAGATTGGCCACTAGGGAACCTACCGTACCACCACATACAATAATTATCCTACTTCACATTCCAACCTCTCTGTCTGCATACAACAAAGTACGTTAGCCATGGCATTATTACACTGACTCTATTTAAGGCATTTAATCCAGAAGGAGAAAGCAGATATTTCCGTGAAGGAACTAAAAGTCTAATAGCTAATAACCATAAGACATAATAAAAAGGAATATAAAAATAGGATTTATATTAAACCAATGAAATCATGGTATTATGAGAATAAAAACAGAGTTCATGACAGTTAATTTAATGCTATGAATTTCATTTTAAAACTAAATCATTATCGTGGCTTTTCTGGCAGAGCTGGTTATGTTGCTGACATGCTCCATCCAGGCTGTAACCCACCATCGCCATGTACAGGCTAAAGTAGCGTTCTGCCATCTCAATAAACGAGCTATTTAACTCAATCAGCACGTTATTTTTGGTGGTGAGCAGGCCCGATTTTTCCGCCGCCAGCAGGATCCGATTGATATGCGTACGGGACACCGAGCTAAACTTGGCGATCTCCGCCGAAGACAAAAACAGCACGTTGGAATTATGACGGATACTTTCTATAAAGAGCATCAGTAACACCATATGGCCCGCATCTTTAGTAATAAATAATGCGGCCTGTGGAACCAGATCGATCAGATAGATCTCCTGTATCATCAGTTGGCCGTAAACCTTGAAGAACGCAGGTAAAAACCAGCTCTGATCCAACAGGTCGGCAACCGGAATTTCGGGGGCTAACGTTTGATAGGGCAGCGCCATCGAGGAAACCAGCTCATGGGTTTGGCGCAAAGCATTCGGGGTAGGCCTAAACAACAGCGTGCGCCGGTCTTGATCGTCCTTCTTGACCTCCAGCCAGCGCCCTACGCGCAGAAAGAACAGAAACGAATCCAACGCGTTCTCACTGATAATATCTTTGTCTTTAAAAAAGGCTTTAACATCCTTCAGGGCGGCCTCGCTTTGGTTGTAATAAATGGCCAGCAGAGTCGAGCAGATAATAAAGCGGCTGTTACGAAAGATGATTTTGTAGAACATAGGATGATTCCGATAGGTTTCATCTATCATCACGGCGTGTTTAATTATCGCCTGATGGAACCGCCCCGAGCTTCTTATCCTGGCGGCCCGTTGTGCCAATTCAAGTTCGATCTGAGGTTTATTGGGTAGCATCTTTTTCTCTATTTAGCCACAAGGTGAGGCCTGTTATTTCCGTACGGCATATTGTTGATCGACCGCATTACCCTGGTCATCGATAATGGCGGCGTTGACCACTGCTGAGGAGATAGCTCCTGATTGAACAATACCATCAATCCGATACTTTTTGCTGCCAAAAGGCGGCGTCATCATATCGCTCTCTTGTTGCACCGGATAATCTTGCTGACCAATGCGCAACGCAAGACGGGAAAAAGAGAGATAAACCGGCGACGGGTTATCGCACAGCAAGACGTAATGATTATCTTCCTTTTTCAGTGTGAACACCGGCTTGGGCGCATCCTTCTCTGCCGCGACTACCGCCTTGGGCCGATAGAAAATCTTCATCTGGGTGTTCATCGCCATGGTCACGCTAGGCTGAAGCGGGGGGATCACCGGACGTGTTGGTGGAATTTCGTACAGATTAATCCAGAAGACCGATTCCCTATCCGTTGGCAGTGACTGCTGGTTATAAATCAGCCTCAGCCCTTTCATGGTCTTGGGCTGCATGCTAAATACCGCAGGCAAGCTGACAAAAGGCGCTGTTGATTGCTCAGGGGCCGCATTGACATCCCCATCGTCTACCCAGGTTTGCACCACTATCGGATAGTCGTTGGTATTGAGGAGCATCAAGCTTTTTTCATTATCGCCCTCACGAAAAATCACTCGCGTTGCGGAGGCAATAATGCCGGCCTGAGCCAGCATGGCAGGTAACAAGCCACCGAGCAGCAGTAGCGTACAGACGATTTTCTTCATAATGTTCTCTACTGTACCTTGACCCAAACATACGCCTTGGCATCAACCTTGCCCGCCGTAACGGTCTGGCCCGGCAAGCGTGATAATGTGGCTGTCAACTGCGTGGTGTAATGAGTATACCCCGTCGCGGTACTGCCCCCGCTGCTTGCGCCATCGAGAACTGGATACCAACCCGCATTGTTACCCTGTGGGCACTGGCCAGCACTACAACGAGCCCAGCCGACAAAGTTCATTGGCGTACCGTTGCTACTGTTAGAGAGTGCAATTCCCACGCCGGTCGCTACACTGCTGTCCGTGCCATAACCGTCAGAGAGCAGATAGCTGACGCCACCGCTGGCGTTGACCAGACCAAGCTGTTGCGCCAGAGCAAAGCTGGCATAAGGGACTTGCAGACCCAAGGCCGTACGATTGGTACTAATCCCCGAAACGGCTGCATTATCACATTCGATATTGATGGTGAACTGGGCCTGCGAGGTTCGCCCCGCGGTTAATTGACCGACGGAAAGCGTGGGCAGGATCACCAGCGGAGTGACGTTACGTGCCACACAGGTGGCGGTGTAAGAAAGAGAAGAAATCGGCGACGTCCCCATCCCCATCGCGTTCCAACGCCCGGTTCCCCAGGTCGAATAGTTGGTGGCTGAATCGCTACCAATAGGATCAGACGCAATACCCGGCCCTTGGAAGGTCACATAGCCATTAGGCTGGATGCAGGTATAGTTCGAATTACCCGTGGTGGAAGCCATGCCAGTCAATGGATTAGAGGCACTGTAACCACAGTAGTTACTGGCACCACGGCCAGGGAGCGAGCTGATGCGGATCAGATCTGCCCGGATGGGGCTGAAATCCTTGACCCGGACCTGGATCTTGTTACCCACGGTGGCATAACGGGTGATCGGCGTTGCCTGCCAGTAACGGGTAAATACCTTGCCCGAATCCAGATGAGTGAGACGAATACCGACATAGGGGAAGTAGGTGGCAAAATAGTTGGGATTGCCGTCCGCCGCCCCTAAATCATAATACCCCCCCACCCGGTCGTCACCGTTGGTGGCAAACACTTCAAAAATCTGCCCGACGTCGCTAGCATCGCACTCATACAAAACTTTGTTCGGATCTGGGTAACGGACGCCGGAGGTGAAATCAAACACGCTACTGCCCAGCGGCGTGCCTACGGGCTGCAGGTATGTGCTGGTCAGGTTGATACGCCCCAGGCCGATCCCGACGCCACAGGCGTCGCAACCGGAGTCAATGGCTGGCGAAACGCGGGTGCATCTGGCCGCCGCTGGTAGGCAGACCCCTGCAAATAGGCCTCCCAACAGCGCCAACCGCAGCAGTGAAAATAACTTCATGGCATAACCTCCGGTGAAAAATCGGTAAATCAGCGGCATGTCGCCTTCAATAACAGGATCGGCTCATCGCTTGGTGGGGGTAATTTATAGGGTAAGCTGCATCGTTCAGTCGCCCCTTTTCCCCAGCGTAAGGTCAATTTCCCCTGCGGTTTATCGCTGCGCAGATAGACCTGATTAGCCTGGCCGACCATGCCGACATCATTATTGTTCTCATCATAGACCGAGGTCCCCATCGGGATGATGCTGCCATCTGGCCGCTGAACCTTGATCAACACCGCCTGACCTCGTATCGTTTTGAAGTGCAGACGCACCGTGGCTCCTGCGAAAGGTGCCACGCGCTGTTGCCCACTTTCCAATTCTGCTTTGCTGCTCATCCCCTGCGGATTCAAAGCCACGGTATTGAAATGATAGGGCACCAACGAAGGAACCAGCGCATAACCGAAACGATCGACACGGGCACCCTGCCCATCCATCACTTGCGCACCACGCGCACCAGGGGCATAGATCAGGGCAAAGGTATCCCCAACATAAGGCCCAAGCGTGACTCCACCGCGATGGGCAACCACTGCCCCCTGTAGTGCTGCCGATCCCTGCCAATATTGGCTGGATGCTGAAACCGAGCCGGTGGCACTGGCATAAGGCAGGCGGGTTTGCAGATTCCCCCCCCAGATACTGTTATGGTTATTATCGTCGGTGGTGAAATTAAGCCCATAGCCGACCTGCTGCGTCTCCCCCACGTTGCCCGAGATCGCCGCCTGATAGCTCCCTCCCTGCCCCTGGCTATGGTTAGAGAACAACGATGCCGTTGGCGCAGAAGAAGAGCGGCCAAGAGGAAAGGAAACCGAGAGCGAACTAACGGTTTGCGAGGTGTTGGTACTCGCGAAACCATTGCTATTCACATAAGGCTGATTTCCGTCGTAATAGGCGCTATTGTTGCCGTTCAGGCTACGGGTACGCGTCACCGAAAGGTTCAACGCGACGCCGTTGCCAAATACCTTGCCCCACCCCAACTGTAGCTGATTATCCCGGCCACGCCCATCGCGATAATCCTGCGTAGAGCCTGACAGCGTCAGGTTACCCAATGAGCCGATCCCCTGATTGACGGCCACTTCAAAGCGCGACTGCTGGCGATAGGAATCGGATTGCCAACTTTGTCCACTGCGTTCTGCCTGACGTACGCCAAGCACATCGCTCAAATCACGAAACCCGTCGGTGGAGTAACGATACCCGGCGATGGAAAGCGTGGTATCCGTTGGGGTAAAGCTTTTGCTATAGGACAGGTGCAGCATCCAGCCCGAGGTGGTGCCTTCCGGCAGGCTGGCATGGGAAAAAGTGCTATCCAGGCCAAAAGCCCCCAGCGAGTTACTGTAGACCCCACCCAGCATCAAGGCCTGATAACCATCAGCCAACTGGTTGCCAGTATTAAACGTTAGAGAGTTGCTCAAACCATACTGCCAGGTCAGCTCACTGAAAAGATCGTTGTCGCCGATAAAGCGCGATCGACCAAGAGTCGCCGAATAGCGTGAGGAGCCGGGGCGCATGGATTGGGGAACGGCAGAGAATGGCACGGTGAAGGTGCTGACGCTACCATCTGCCTCGGTCACCACCACCGTCAGGTCACCAGAGAAGTTGGTGGCAAACAGATCGTCAATCGCAAAGGGACCAGGGGCCACCGTGGTTTCATACAGTTGGCTTTTGCCCTGAAACACGGTCACCCTGGCGTTACTGTTAGCAATACCGCGCACCACGGGAGCATAGCCTCGCAGCGAGTCCGGCAGCATACGATCGTCCGACGTCATCCGGACACCGCGAAACCCCAACCCGGCAAAGAAATGGCCGTCGGTAAAACCTTCTCCCAGCAAAACCTCACTGCGTAACGGCAGCACCGCCCGCTGGACATAGCGGCGGCTGGTATCCCAATGGCTGCCAAATTCATTATCAAAACGGAAGCTGGATTGCTGGCGGTAACGCCATAGACCCAGGTTAAAACCCCCATTCAGATTGGCGAAGGTGGAATTGAGATCCTTGGTCTGCCCCTGGCGGTAGTTGACGTGATATTGGTTAACGTTGTAGTTGAAAAACGCCATTGTTTCACCGCTGCTCAGGCTGTCAGGGCTGACGCTGCCACGGGGTTTATGGTTCAACAAACTCTGTGGGATACTGAGATCCAATCTTAGTTGTGACATATCGGCCTGAACCTGAATATCTTTAAGATCGCGTCCAGGTTGCAGGCAGCCTTCCGCAGGCGCCACCGGCACCTCCTTTAGACCAAGGCGTTCCAGCTGTTGTCGGTCAAAACACGGCAAAACACGCCGATCGTCACCCAAAACAAAGCGGATTTTGCTGCGTTCAACAAATACGCCGTTGGTAAACAGTTCGACCTCATAGTTGCCTGGCGTCACCAGATCCTGTTGGTTGAACTGTTCGAGTTGCGTAGTGCTGAAAACGCTGCCGCGCAGTAAATCGGCGTCGAAGGCGTAGTCGTCGTCCGTCGCGCCTTGTGCCAGGGAGATCCCGCCCAAAGAGAGCAAAAAGAGGCCATAGCGGCAGCACGTTGATAGCAGAGGCGGAAATGTGGGATAGTTTTTAAGCGACATCAGGACCTCCCTGTCCTTTTTTAGTGCGGCGTCTCTAACGTTACGGGAACCTCTACCCCGTAGTCATTCATGACGCCGAGCACCACTTTCAGTTTCCCTTTGGGGAACGCCGAGCCGAGCGGCCAACTCACCTGCGAAAAAGGCGCGACCATATCGGCTGGTTCAATATGCAGGTTTTTATTGCCGCTTTTGGCATAGCTGATGCTGACGTAATAAGGCGTGGGATTACTGACCTGTAATGCATTGCCATTACGCTGGATTTGCAACTGTTTACCCGCCTGATTCCCCTCTCCCGGCAGCCCTTCTGGCCGATAGAACACCTTCAACCGGTTGCTGACCAACAGTACCAGCTTGTTTTTATCCGTTTCGCTTTGCTTGACGGCTGGCACCTGGAGGAAGTTAAGGTGAAACAGGGATTCTCGGTCGGTCGGTAAACCTTTGCCGGTGTACATCAAACGTACCATTTGCCCGCTATGGGCATTCATCCGGAAAATCTGTGGCGATGCGATAAAGGGGGCATCCGCCGTTTCGGGCGTCGATTTGTCATTATCGATATCGAGCCAGACCTGGAGCAGCGCCGGAGCAGCATCATCGTTGGTAAACTGCAGCGTTTTCTCGCGTGCCTGAGCCGGGTAGATCACTCGGTTGCCCAGCATGGTGACACTGGCAGCAGCGCTATCGACAATCAACAACGTCAGGCTGAACAGCAATGCCGCCCAACAAGAAAAGGTACGTGTGGTATACGCCATAAGAGAGACCAGTCAACAAGACTAATAACTCAGCACCCCTTAGCGTTTCGGGCGGTGCTGACGTTATTATGGGTAACAGGTTATTTCCCGCCATCAGGCTTGAGCCTGGTGGCGGAAACAACCTGGAGCGGAAGAGTATTATTTATACGTAATCGCATATTGTGCCGTGGCGATCACTGAACCTGCAGTCACCCCAGCTTCTTCGGCATAATAACGGGCAACCAGTTCTTGCGAGGTTGATGTCGCGCCGGTTGCCAGCGTCATTGCGCTGGTGGTGGCCGTTGAACCCGTAGTAAAGCTCAGTGGCGTGGTGGCATCGCTATCCAACAGTTGAATAGAAACCTTGGTCGCATCACCGGTGTTACCCAGGTTGCCATTGGTAGTCGTGTTATTGCCCACAAATACCGTCTTGATGGAGGTGTCGCTGGCCGCGGTAGTACAACCGGTTACGTTAACGGTAAAGGTTGTGTCACCAGCGGTGGCACCTTTGGTAGCGAGCGAGCTGGCCGCAACCGTCTGCAGTAACACCACCGGATTGGCTTCATTGCCGTTAATATTCACCGAGCAGGTTTGAGTACTCACTTCACCCTTGAATTGCACGGTGTTGGCTGAATCTGCCATGGAGGTGCTAGAGAATGCAATTAAAGCGAGAGCCGTCATTTTGATTTTCATAAGAAATCCTTTTAATTTACTTTTTCCAATAAAGCAGTCCTGGCAGTAATTAATTACTGGCTTAAACTCACTAAGAATATACATGTCACACTATATTTCTAAAACGCCCTGTGGACATGTGAGATTATTCTAGCAAACCCAGATTTTTCCTAACAACCATTTTTTCGTCGCAATCGCATATAATAGAATTTATTTACATTTTGTAACAACTATTAATCTTGCTTTTTAGATAAATTAAAACATTAAATATCAATAGGTTAAGATATCGCTATAATCACAACGCCACAATAATAAACATTTTGAAACATATTGGCCTTTTTAGGGGGTATTCCCTAAGGTTAGGAATATTCCTGTCATTTTAATATTTTAATGTCTTTGTTTAGATAATTATTGATTGTTCAGTAACCATTCAGATGTCGAAAACTAGGTCGCCGGGGCTGGAAAATACCACCACAAAACAGGAAATCTATCGCTGAAATACCCCTCCCCGCCACCAAGAAGAATCTTAAATAAATTTTTACACCATGTCGCAGATTGGTGAGTTCATTTAACATAGGCATAAAAAAACGGAGAGTACCTTTACGGCACTCTCCGTTTGCTTACTGATTCAGTAACGAATCAAACCGTTATATTACTGACCTTTAACTTCTTTCAGGCCATTGAACGGTGCGCGGTTGCCCAGCGCTTCTTCGATACGGATCAGTTGGTTGTATTTAGCAACGCGGTCAGAACGGCTCATAGAACCGGTTTTGATCTGGCCAGCCGCAGTGCCTACCGCCAAGTCAGCGATGGTAGCATCTTCGGTTTCACCTGAACGGTGAGAGATCACCGCGGTGTAGCCTGCGTCTTTCGCCATCTTGATTGCAGCCAGAGTTTCGGTCAGAGAACCGATCTGGTTGAATTTGATCAGGATAGAGTTAGCGATGCCTTTCTCGATGCCTTCTTTCAGGATCTTGGTGTTGGTCACGAACAGGTCGTCGCCCACCAGCTGGATTTTGTCGCCCAGCACTTTGGTCTGGTATGCGAAACCATCCCAGTCAGATTCGTCCAGACCGTCTTCGATAGACACGATTGGGTATTGCTTGGTCAGGTCTTCCAGGAAGTGAGTGAACTCTTCAGAAGTGAAGGCTTTGTTGCCTTCGCCAGCCAGCACGTATTTGCCGTCTTTGTAGAATTCAGACGCTGCACAGTCCATCGCCAGAGTAATGTCTTTACCCAGTTCATAACCTGCCGCTTTTACCGCTTCAGCGATAACAGCCAGCGCTTCGGCGTTAGAACCCAGGTTTGGCGCATAGCCACCTTCGTCGCCTACGGCGGTGTTCATGCCCTTGCTCTTGAGTACTTTAGCCAGGTGATGGAACACTTCAGAACCCATACGCACGGCTTCTTTCAGCGTTTTAGCGCCAACTGGCTGGATCATGAACTCTTGAATATCAACGTTGTTGTCTGCGTGCTCACCACCGTTGATGATGTTCATCATAGGCAACGGCATAGAGAATTTGCCTGGGGTGCCGTTCAGTTCAGCGATGTGCTCATACAGCGGCATACCTTTAGAGGCAGCAGCGGCCTTGGCAGCAGCCAGAGAAACAGCCAGGATGGCGTTAGCGCCAAACTGGGATTTGTTCTCGGTACCGTCCAGATCGATCATGATCTTGTCGATGTTAGCCTGGTCTTTGGCATCTTTACCCACAACCGCCTGAGCGATTGGGCCATTTACTGCGGCAACGGCTTTCAGTACGCCTTTACCCAGGAAACGAGACTTGTCACCGTCACGCAGTTCCAGTGCTTCACGGGAACCGGTAGAAGCACCTGACGGCGCTGCAGCCAGACCGACGAAACCGCCTTCCAGATGCACTTCGGCTTCAACAGTTGGGTTGCCGCGTGAGTCGATGATTTCACGACCGATGACTTTAATGATTTTGGACATTAGGTTTTCCTCAGACAAGTTAAACTAAAACTCCAGACAAACAACGCGCGGTTTTGGCCGCGCGTTGCTTACTAAAACTCTTATTTCACCTGACGCTTCTGGTGTTCACCGGCCGCCTTGACGAAGCCAGCGAACAACGGATGTCCATCACGCGGCGTCGACGTAAATTCCGGATGGAACTGACAGGCCACAAACCACGGATGATCAGGCAATTCAATAATCTCAACCAGCTTGTTGTCCGCAGAACGACCCGCCACACGCAGACCCGCGGCTTCGATCGGCTTCAACAGCATGTTGTTAACTTCGTAACGGTGACGGTGACGTTCCACGATGGTTGGCTCGCCGTACATCTTGCGCACCAGGCTGTTGTCGGTCAGGTGGCATTGCTGGCCACCGACGCGCATCGTGCCGCCCAGATCGCTTTCTTCGGTACGGACTTCGACGTTGCCGTCTTCGTCACGCCACTCGGTGATCAATGCGACCACCGGGTACTTACAGTCTGGCACAAATTCGGTGGAGTTAGCATTTTCCATCCCCGCCACGTTGCGCGCAAACTCCATCAACGCCACCTGCATACCCAGGCAAATGCCCAGATAAGGAATTTTGTTTTCACGCGCGTAGCGTGCGGTCATCACCTTGCCTTCCACGCCACGATAGCCAAAGCCGCCAGGGATCAGGATTGCATCCAGATCTTTCAGCACTTCAACGCCGCGGGTTTCAACATCCTGCGAATCGATCAGCTTGATGTTGACGGTCAGACGGTTTTTCAAGCCACCGTGCTTGAGCGCTTCGATCACCGACTTGTAAGCATCTGGCAGTTCGACATATTTGCCGACCATGCCGATGGTCACTTCGCCGCCTGGATTGGCTTCTTCGTAGATCACCTGCTCCCACTCGCCCAGATTGGCTTCCGGCGGTGTCAGGCTGAATCGTTTACAAATATAATCATCCAAGCCCTGAGATTTCAAGAGGCCTGGGATTTTATAAATGGAATCAACGTCTTTCAGGGAGATAACCGCTTTTTCCGGTACGTTACAGAAAAGAGCGATTTTAGCGCGTTCATTAGCAGGAACTGCGCGATCGGAGCGGCAGATCAGCACATCTGGCTGAATACCGATGGAAAGCAGTTCTTTTACCGAATGCTGGGTAGGTTTGGTTTTCACTTCACCCGCGGCTGCCAGGTATGGCACCAGCGTCAAATGCATGTACAGAGTGTGCTCACGGCCCACTTCGACGGCCATCTGACGAATGGCTTCCAGGAACGGCAGGGATTCGATATCGCCGACGGTGCCGCCGATTTCGACCAACACCACATCGTGGCCTTCGCCGCCTTCGATGATGCGTTCTTTAATGGCATTGGTGATATGTGGGATCACCTGTACGGTGGCACCCAAATAGTCGCCACGGCGCTCTTTGCGCAGCACATCAGAGTAGATACGCCCGGTGGTGAAGTTGTTACGACGCGTCATTTTGGTACGGATGAAGCGCTCGTAGTGACCCAGATCCAGATCGGTTTCTGCCCCGTCTTCGGTGACGAAAACTTCCCCATGCTGAATCGGGCTCATGGTGCCCGGATCCACGTTGATGTACGGGTCCAGTTTCATGATGGTAACGTTGAGGCCACGGGCTTCAAGAATAGCCGCCAAGGAGGCTGCGGCAATGCCTTTACCCAGAGAGGATACGACCCCGCCGGTTACAAAAATATAGTTAGTTGTCATGCTGAACCTGAGAGTTTAGGTTTAAAGACGATGGAAGAACCAAGACGGGAAAGTAGTATACCCGAACCTCTCTTGACCTACAAACGATCGTTTTACCTGCCATCATCTCAACCACCCTCGTGAGTTCATCCCGGTTTAATCGTTCGGCCCCCGTTTTAGAGCCTTTTAGAAACAATGGGTTAGCATAAAAAACTGCGTACAAACCGAGTTTAGATGCAATAAAACACCTTAGATTTCAGTTTGTTGAGCTTTTCTGCCGGTTAAACCAGATTCAGCAATCCACAACCCGGAGCTTAACCGTTTCAGCTTGAGCAAATATTGTCGCCGATCAAACAAGCGACACAGTTAGGACAACGGTATTGGCAATTAGTTTTCCAGGCGTTTTACCTGCTGCCAGGCCTCTTCCATCTGCTCCAACGTGGCTTCCTGCATTGTCAGACCGCGGCTTTGCACGATCTCTTCAACCTGGCGGAAGCGGCGTTCAAATTTGCGGTTGGCCACCTGCAACGCCTTTTCCGCCTTATGACCCAGATGGCGGGAAAGATTGACCGTGGCAAACAGCAGATCGCCAATTTCCTCTTCCAGCTTCTGCTCGTCTACCACCGCTTGCTGGGCTTCGTGCATCACTTCATCCAGCTCTTCATACACTTTACCTACGACCGGCCCCAAGGTGTTCCAGTCGAAGCCGACCGCGGCACAGCGCTTCTGGATTTTATGAGCTTTCATCAGCGCCGGTAAGGCGTTGGGAATATCATCTAGCGCAGAGTGCAGCGCTTTCTCTGCCCGTTCACCAGCCTTCAACTGCTCCCAGCGGGCGGAAACCGCCGCGCTGTCTGCTGCCTCAGCCTCACCGAAGATATGCGGGTGACGGCGTTCCAGCTTGTCGCTGATGGCGTTGCACACCTGGTCGAAGTCAAACAGCCCCTGCTCCTGGCCCATCTGAGCATAAAACACCACCTGGAACAGCAGATCGCCCAGTTCATCACGCAGCTCGGCATAGTCCTGGCGCTCAATGGCGTCCAGCACTTCGTAGGTTTCTTCCAGAGTGTAAGGTGCGATGGTGGCGAAGGTCTGCTTACGATCCCACGGGCAACCCACCTGCGGATCGCGCAGGGTTTTCATAATGGTCAGCAGGCGTTGCAGTGGTGTTGGTTGGGTCATGTTGAACTCTCTGAATAATTAAGGGCCCAGCATGCTGAGCCCTTAAGCAAAAAACAAAAATCAAGCGCCGTGCAGGCGTTTGGCGTCGATAACGTCGGGCAGTTGATTGAGCTTGGCCAGCACACGCCCCAGCACCACCTGGTTATAGATTTCGATGTCCATATCGATGGTGGCCAGCTGCTTTTTGGTGTCGCTGCGGCTGGCGACGCCCAATACGTTGACCTTCTCGTTGGCCAGGATAGTGGTGATATCACGCAGCAAACCGCTGCGATCGTTGGCCACGACGCGTACCACCAGCGAATAACCGCTGGAGTAGCTTTCCCCCCAGACCGCATCCACGATACGTTCCGGCGCGTGAGACTGTAGCTCCGCCAGTTGATCGCAATCCGCACGGTGGATCGAGATCCCACGCCCCTGGGTAATAAAGCCGACAATGTCGTCACCCGGGATCGGCTGGCAGCAGCGGGCAATGTGGTGCATCAGATTGCCGACGCCTTCGACCACCACGCGGCCATTATCTTTGTTGCGGGCCGAGGTTGCCGGGGCTTTCTGCTGGGTCAGTTGGCGTAACGCTTCGCGATCCTGCTCCTCGGCACTAGGCTTGTTGAGCTTGCCCTGTAGGAAGTTCACCATCTGGTTGAGACGGATATCGCCGCCGCCAATGCTCGCCAACACTTCATCCAACGAGTTGACGTTATAACGCGGGATCAGCAACTTTTCGGCTTCCCGCAGGCTGATACCGAGGTGTTCCAGCTCGTTGTCCAACATCTGCCGCCCGGCCAGGATGTTTTTATCGCGATCCTGCTTGCGGAACCAGTTGTGGATCTTGGAGCGCCCACGGCTGGTGGTGACATAGCCCAGGTTCGGGTTCAGCCAGTCACGGCTAGGGTTCGGCTGCTTCTGAGTGATAATTTCAATCTGATCGCCCATCTGCAACTGGTAGGTAAACGGCACGATACGGCCGCCGATCTTGGCACCGATACAGCGGTGACCGACGTCGCTGTGGATATGGTAAGCAAAGTCCAGCGGCGTGGAGCCGGCTGGCAGATCCACCACGTCGCCCTTCGGCGTAAACACGTAGACGCGATCGTCGAACACCTGGCTGCGCACTTCGTCGAGCATTTCGCCCGAGTCCGCCATCTCTTCCTGCCAGGCGATCAGCTTACGCAGCCAGGCAATACGTTCTTCGTAGCCGGAACGCGCCGTAACCACCGCGCCTTCTTTGTATTTCCAGTGTGCAGCGACGCCCAGCTCGGCATCTTCGTGCATCTGGCGGGTGCGGATCTGGATCTCCAGCGTTTTGCCACGCGGCCCGAGCACCACGGTATGGATCGACTGATAGCCGTTCGGTTTCGGGTTGGCGACATAGTCGTCAAACTCATCCGGCAGATGGCGGAAATGGGTATGGACGATGCCCAATGCCGCATAGCAATCCTGCAGGCGCTCTACCACTACGCGCACCGCACGCACGTCGAACAGCTCATCGAACGCCAGCGATTTCTTCTGCATCTTACGCCAGATGCTATAAATGTGTTTCGGGCGGCCATAAATTTCCGCCTTGATGCCTTCGATCTCCATCGCGCTATGCAATGAAGCCACGAAGTCATCAATAAACTGCTCGCGATCGATACGGCGTTCATGTAGCAGCTTGGCAATGCGTTTGTATTCATCGGGATGCAGATAGCGGAAGCAGAAATCTTCCAGTTCCCATTTCAACTGGCCAATGCCGAGGCGGTTGGCCAGCGGGGCGTAGATATTGGAACACTCTTTGGCCGCCAGCACGCGTTCGTCTTCCGGCGCATCCTTCACTTCACGCAGGTGGGCAATACGCTCTGCCAGCTTGATCACTACGCAGCGGAAATCTTCCACCATCGCCAGCAGCATGCGGCGCACGTTATCGACCTGCTCGGAGCCCATCGAGTCGTTGTGGGTGGCTTTCAGTTGGCGGATGGCGTCCATATCGCGTACGCCGTGCACCAGGGAGGTAATGCCGGAACCGAACTCTTCGGTAAGGGTCGCTTCAGGAACGATCGCCGCGTCCACCAACGGGAACAGCAGCGCCGCGCGCATACTGTCGTTATCCATGCTGAGGGTCGAGAGGATCTCCACCATCTCCAGGCCACGCCATAGCAGCAACGGCGCATCGGGATGGTCTTTCGTCTGCTGTTCACAGTAACGCCAGGTTGCGGCTAATCGCTCACCTGACTGCGGGTTGGGCAACCCCAGGCTGGCTATCCAGTCATCAAGCGCGAATTCACCCGCCGTATTCAGATGTGCAGTTCTTACCGCGACCATAACTTCTCCCTACTTTTTCCGCGACCCGTGGATAAACAGCGCCATGGATTCAAGATGCCCCGTGTGCGGGAACATATCCAACATCCGCACACGCGCAAGACGATAACCGGCGTCCAGCAACACTTTGCTGTCGCGTGCCAACGTCGTGGGGTTACAGGATATATACACCACGCGCTCTGGCGCCAGTTTTACAATGTGTGACATCACCCCAGCCGCGCCTGCGCGGGCTGGATCCAGCATCACCTTATCAAATCCCTGTGCTGCCCATGGTTGTCGCGCAACGTCATCTTCCAGATTTTCATGGAAAAAGGAGACATTACTGAGCCTATTCCTATCGGCATTATATTGCCCATTCGCTACCAGCGTGGCAACACCTTCAATCCCGACCACCGCCTTGGCCCGCTTGGCCAGCGGCAGGGTAAAGTTGCCCATGCCACAAAACAGATCCAATATGCGATCATTGGGCTCAATCTCGAGCCATTCAAGGGCCTGGGCCACCATTTGCTGATTTACCGCATCATTTACCTGAATAAAATCGCGCGGATTGAAGTCTAAGCGTAGCCCGTCAACCTGATAATACGGCGCTTCACCGCACAGTTTTTCCAGCCGTTCGCTATCCGGTGCCAAATAAACGGTGGTGCCATTTTGCTGGGCAAACTGCTGCAAAGCCTGACGATCGCCCTGCTTGAGTGCATCCAGGTGGCGCAACACCAGCACCGGTCCGTTATCCGCCAACACCAGCTCCGCATGGCCCAGACGCTGCACGGCCTGCAAGCCGCTCAGGCATTGATACAGCGGCACCAGCAGCCGTTCCAGTTCCGGTGCCAATACCGGGCACTGCTTCACCGCCACCAGATCGGACGAGGCGGCCTGGTGAAAACCCATCAGCAAACGGTGCTGCTGGGGTTGCCACTGTAACCCCAGCCGCGCCCGCCGACGGTAACCATACTGCGGCCCGGCAATCACCGGTTCCTGCTGCGGCGTCACCCCGGTTTCGCGGTAGATCAGGCGCCCCAGCGCCGCCGCCTTGCTTTGCTGTTGCAGCGCCTCGGAGACATGCTGCTGCTGGCAACCTCCGCACACACCAAAGTGTGGGCAGCGCGGCTCAACGCGTTGAATGCTGCAATTTAACAGTTGCCTGAGCTGACCTTTGGCGAATTGCCGTTTGTCCTGCGTCAACTGAATTTCGGCCTGTTCCCCCGGCAAAACGCCGGGGATAAATACCGCTTTGCCTTCATGGCGTGCCACTCCCTGGCCAAATGGATCGAGGTCCGTTACCGTCACCGTGAATATTTGTGAAGCTTGCCGGGTCGTCACGCGGCGTTTCGGAGAGTAGAATTGCGCCATAATTATTGATTGTGTGTTGGTTAATTAAGCTTAAGATTAGCCTCCAATTCTCCCACATTGGAATCCCATGACCAAATACAGCTTGCGCGCGCGCATGATGATCCTGATCCTGGCACCGACTTTATTGATCGGTCTACTGCTCAGCACCTTCTTTGTAGTGCACCGCTACAACGAGCTGCAGGAGCAATTAGTCGATGCTGGTGCCAGCATCATCGAACCTCTGGCCGTCGCCAGCGAATATGGCATGACCTTCCGCAGCCGTGAATCGGTCCGGCAACTGGTCAGCCTGTTGCATCGCCGCCATTCGGATATTGTCCGGGCGATCACCGTATTTGACTCGCAGAACAACCTGTTTGTCACCTCCAACTATCACCACAATTATACCCAGTTGCAGTTGCCCAAAGGTGTGCCGATGCCCACCGATATGATGCTGACCCGGCGTGGCGATTCGCTGATCCTGCGTACGCCAATCCTGTCGGAGTCACAGTTCCCGGACGAGGACACCAGCGGGGAGGCACATCCCGACAGCAATCTCGGCTATGTGGCGATCGAGCTGGATCTGCAATCGGTACGCCTACAGCAATATAAAGAGGTGTTCGTTTCTACCCTGCTGCTGCTGCTGTGTATGTGTATTGCCATTCTGTTTGCCTACCGCCTGATGCGCGACGTCACCGGCCCGATCCGCAATATGGTCAACACCGTCGACCGTATCCGCCGGGGCCAGTTGGATAGCCGGGTCGAAGGCTTTATGCTCGGCGAGCTGCAAATGCTGAAAAACGGCATCAACTCGATGGCGATGTCGCTGACCGCCTATCACGAGGAGATGCAGCAGAACATCGACCAGGCCACCTCCGACCTACGTGAAACGCTGGAGCAAATGGAGATCCAGAACGTTGAGCTGGATCTGGCGAAGAAGCGCGCGCAGGAAGCTGCCCGTATCAAATCGGAATTCCTGGCCAATATGTCCCATGAGCTGCGTACCCCGCTCAACGGGGTGATCGGCTTTACCCGCCAGACGCTGAAAACCGACCTGAGCGCCACCCAGACCGACTATCTGCAAACTATCGAACGCTCGGCCAACAACCTGCTGACCATCATCAACGACGTGCTGGACTTCTCCAAGCTGGAGGCTGGCAAGCTGATCCTGGAACATATTCCGTTCTCGCTGCGTGAAACGCTGGATGAGGTGCTGGTATTGCTGGCCCCTAGCGCACACGACAAAGGGCTGGAGCTGACCCTGGATGTGCAAAACGATGTGCCAGAGCAGGTAATTGGCGATTCACTGCGGCTACAGCAGGTGATCACCAATCTGCTCGGCAATGCGGTGAAGTTCACCGAAACCGGCAATATCGATATCCGCGTTGAGCTACGTAACCAGTTGGAACGCCAGGTTGAGCTGGAAGTGCAGATCCACGATACCGGCATCGGGATTTCTGAACGCCAGCAATCGCAGCTGTTCCAGGCTTTCCGCCAGGCAGATGCCAGCATCTCGCGCCGCCATGGCGGCACCGGGCTGGGCCTGGTGATCACCCAGAAGCTGGTGAAAGAGATGGGGGGCGATATCAACTTCCACAGCCAACTCAACCGTGGCTCGACCTTCTGGTTCCACATCACCCTCGATCTCAACGAAGGCATGTTGTCGCTGCCACCTAGTCTACCGGACTTGCGCGGTAAGACGTTGGCCTATATCGAAGCCAACCCAACGGCGGCCCAGGCAACGCTGAATATGTTGAGCGTCACCCATTTGGTGGTAACCCATTCGCCAACCCTGGGGCAATTGCCGAAAAATCATTATGACTTCCTGTTGGCAGGCGTACCGATCCCTTATCGGGATGCTAATGGCCAGCATCGAGACAAGCTGCTGGAGTCGCTGAAACTTGCCGATCGGGTGATCCTGGCGGTACCTAGCCAGTCGCAGATCGATGCCGAAAAAATGAAAAAGCTGGGCGCTATCGGCTGCCTGACCAAACCGATCAGCAGTAATCGCCTGTATCCGTTACTGCGTCTGGAGGCCCCGCTGCGTCAGAACGCACCAAAGGTACATAGACGCTTACCACTGACGGTGATGGCGGTCGATGATAACCCGGCCAACCTGAAGCTGATCGGTGCCTTGCTGGCAGAACAGGTAGAAAAAACGCTGCTGTGCGAAAGCGGTGAGGAAGCCATCGTGCTGGCACGTGATAACGTGCTGGATATGATCCTGATGGATATTCAGATGCCGAATATTGACGGCATCCGCGCCAGTGAGCTGATCCGCCAGATGCCGCACCACAACTCCACGCCGATCGTCGCCGTGACCGCCCATGCGGTGAGCGGCGAGCGAGAACACCTGTTGGAGGCTGGCATGGATGACTATCTGGCCAAGCCGATTGACGAAGCCATGCTGACACGGGTGCTCTCCCGTTATCACACCATCGAGCTTGAACCAGAGGCAGCCCAGCCGCGTAGCCCAGCTGAACCACCGTTATCGCTGGATTGGCCGTTGGCATTGCGCCAGGCCGCCAATAAAGAGGATCTGGCGCGCGATCTGTTGCAGATGTTGATCGAGTTCCTACCGCAGGTCAGCGATCGGGTAAAAGCCGTGCTGGAAGGAGAAGAGGACGACACCATTCTCGATCTGATCCACAAGCTGCACGGCAGTTGCAGCTACAGCGGCGTTCCGCGCCTTAAGCAACTGTGCTTCTATCTTGAGCAGCAACTGCGTCAGGGTGTGAGCAACGGTGATTTAGAACCGGAATGGCTGGAGCTGTTGGATGAGATTGAGCTGGTGGAGACGGAAGCGAAGTTCCAGTTGGGGTAAACCAGACCCCTCACCCTAACCCTCTCCCACAGGGAGAGGGGACCGATCGAGTGAATCTGAAAATTCGGTGATATACCTTGGATGAGGGAACAATCGAGTTTGCAGAGATAACCCCTTTATTTGCAAAAGAGCAGGGGCTAACCAACTTCCGCCAGCTCGCTGCCCTTATCGGGTGACTTCTGCCTTGGCCAACTTTTCGTAATAACACGCCAGTGCGCTGTGATCGGCATTGCCCAGACCATCTGCGCGCAGCGCCTGCATCATTTCCATCACCGCAGCGGTCAACGGTAGCTGCGCCCCCACGCCATGGGAGGTATCCAGCGCGTTGGCCAGATCCTTGATGTGCAAGTCAATGCGGAAACCCGGTTTGAAATTGCGATCCATCACCATCGGTGCCTTGGCTTCCAACACCGTGCTGCCCGCCAGCCCACCACGGATCGCCTGGAATACCAGGTCTGGGTTGACCCCGGCCTTGGTGGCCAACACCAGCGCTTCGGACATGGCCGCAATATTCAGCGCCACGATCACCTGATTCGCCAGTTTGGTGACGTTGCCAGCGCCAATATCGCCAGTGTGCACCACCGAACCGGCCATGGATTTCATCACGTCAAAACAGCGATCAAACACCTCTTTATCGCCGCCCACCATCACCGACAATGTGGCATCTATCGCTTTAGGCTCACCGCCGCTCACCGGCGCATCAAGCATGGCGATCTGTTTGGCAGCCAGGGCTTCGCTGATTTCACGGCTTGCCAGTGGAGCAATAGAACTCATGTCTATCAGCACAGTCCCCGCTTTGGCTCCCTCAATCAGGCCATTTTCTCCCAATGCCACTTCCCGCACCTGCGGTGAGTTAGGCAACATGGTGATCACGATATCGCTCAATGCGGCCACCGCCTTTGGCGTGGCGGCAACATCGGCACCCAGCGCAGCCAGTTCAGCCACCGCTTCGGCATTGCGGTCCATTACCACCAACGAATAACCCGCCTGCAGCAGGTTTTTGCTCATGGGTTTCCCCATAATCCCCAAGCCAATAAATCCAATTTTCATCCCGTTCCCCTTATTCAACAGCCTGTTTAAACCGATCGCACAAGGCCTGCGTGGCCGTGCGGAATACGCCAAGATCGCTGCCGACGGCCACGAACCTGGCTCCCCATTCCAGATAACGGCGGGCATCAGCCTCAGCCGGTGCCAAGATGCCGCTGGCTTTACCGTGCGCGCTGGCTCGCTCAAAAATATGACGGATCACCGCCTGCACCTCCGGGTGATTTGGCTGGCCGAGATACCCCAAAGCGGCGGAAAGATCCCCCGGCCCGACAAAGATGCCGTCCACGCCCTCTACGCCAGCTATCGCGTCCAGGTTATCGACCCCCTGCTGGCTTTCGATCTGCACCAGCACCGCTATCTGCTGGTTAATCTGGGCGAAATAGTCCGGCACGGTGCCGTAACCGTTGCTACGGTGCGACACCGAGACCCCACGGATCCCCGCAGGGGGATAACGCGTCGACGCTACCGCCAACTCTGCCTGCTCAGCACTTTCCACAAACGGGATCAAAAAGTTGTAGAAACCGATATCCAGCAGGCGTTTGATAATCACCGGTTCGTTGCAGGGCGGCCGTACCACCGCGGCGCTAGGGCTGCCCTTGAGTGCCATCAGTTGCGGCACGAAAGTGCCAATGTCATTCGGCGCATGCTCGCCATCCAGCACTAGCCAGTCGAAACCGGCCAGCCCCAAGACTTCGGTGGAGATCGGGTTGGCAAGCGCAGACCAGCAGCCGATCAGGGTTTCGCCCGCGAGCAACGATTGACGAAAAGGGTTATGGCAGCTCTTCATGAAATTTCCTCTGTAGACGGATTAACGCACCAGGCACGGGCGTTTGTTATCAAAGATCCAGCCAGGGATCAGGTACTGCATACCCTGCGCATCGTCGCGTGCCCCAAGCCCGTGTTTCTGGTAAAGCTCATTGCCCCGCATTAAACGATCCCGATCCAGCTCGATCCCCAATCCTGGCCGTTGTGGAACCTGTACGCGGCCACCGACAATCTGCAGCGGTTCCCGCGTCAGCCGCTGGTTGCCCTCCTGCCAGATCCAATGGGTGTCGATCGCCGCAATGTTGCCCGGTGCCGCCGCGGCCACATGGGTGAACATCGCCAACGAGATATCGAAATGGTTATTGGAGTGTGAGCCCCAGGTCAGGCCGAACTCATGGCACATCTGCGCAACGCGCACCGATCCCTGCATGGTCCAGAAATGAGGATCCGCCAATGGAATATCCACCGACTGCAACTGCAGCGTATGCCCCATCTGCCGCCAGTCCGTGGCGATCATGTTGGTCGCGGTAGGCAGGCCAGTGGCACGGCGGAACTCCGCCATCACTTCCCGCCCGGAGAAGCCCTGCTCTGCCCCGCAAGGATCTTCGGCATAGGCCAACACGTTACGCAGCTGTTTGCCGAGTGCGATCGCTTCTTTCAGCGACCAGGCCCCGTTGGGATCGAGCGTGATGCGCGCCTGAGGGAAGCGCTGCGCCAACGCCGTGACGGCCTCAGCCTCTTCACTGCCCGCCAATACGCCACCCTTTAGCTTGAAATCGTTGAAGCCATACTTATCAAAAGCCGCTTCCGCCAGGCGCACAATGCTTTGCGGCGTCAGCGCTTGTTCATGACGCAGGCGATACCAGTCGCAGGCCTCATCCGGCTGGCTCTGGTAAGGCAGCGGCGTTTTGTTGCGATCGCCGACATAAAACAGATAACCGAGCATTTCCACCGAGTCACGCTGCTGCCCATCCCCTAACAGGGCCGCTACCGGCACATCAAGGAACTGCCCCAACAGGTCCAGCATCGCTGCTTCAATGCCGGTCACCACGTGGATGGTGGTACGTAAATCGAAAGTCTGTAGGCCACGCCCGCTGGCATCCCGATCGGCAAAGCGTTCGCGCACCCGGTTCATCACGTTCTTGTATTCCCCCAGGGTTTTGCCGACCACCAGGGACTGGGCCTCTTCCAGGGTTTGGCGAATTTTCTCCCCTCCAGGGATCTCCCCTAGCCCGGTATTACCGGCGTTATCCTGCAAGATCACGATATTACGGGTGAAGAATGGGGCGTGAGCGCCGCTGAGATTGAGCAGCATGCTGTCGTAACCGGCCACCGGTACAACCTGCATGGCAGTAATTTTTGGTGCTGTTGTCATAGAGATGTCCTCAAAATTGTGGGTTCAGTTGCCAAACTCGCCGCCGTGTCATTGCCTGCTGGCCTTAGCCATGGGTTTCAGTTCGATACGCTTGATATCTCCCACGATGAACAGGTAGCTGGCCACCGCCAACAGCGCATGGATCCCGACGTAGACCAGCGCGCCGTTAAACGATCCGGTGGTACCAATGATGTAGCCGATGGCGATCGGCGTGACGATGCCGGAGATATTGCCGAACATATTGAACAGGCCACCGCTCAGGCCGCTGATCTCTTTGGGGGCGGTATCTGCCATCACTGCCCACCCCAGTGCGCCCAGCCCCTTACCGAAGAACGCGGCGGCCATGATGCCCACCACCATCCATTCGGTTTCAACGTAGTTGCAGAAGATCATCGACATCGACAACAGCATGCCCAGCACGATCGGCGTTTTACGGGCGAAGGTCAGCGACTGGGTACGGCGCATCAGGTAGTCGGAAATCACACCGCCGAGCACCCCACCGACAAAACCACAAATGGCAGGAACCGAGGCGACAAAGCCGGCCTTGAGGATCGACATCCCCCGCGCCTGCACCAGATACACCGGGAACCAGGTGATAAAGAAATAGGTCAGCGCGTTGATGCAGTACTGGCCGATATAGACGCCAATCATCATGCGTGATTGCAGCAGCTGCTTGATCTGGAACCACTTCTCGCCTTTGACCTTCACCTGCGTGGCCTGTTTCTGATCCATATTGATCAAGGCACCGCCGGCTTCGATATAGTCCAGTTCCGCCTGGTTGATGCTGGGGTGATCTTTGGGATTGTGCAGCACCTTAAGCCAGACAAAGCTCAGGATGATGCCCAGCCCGCCCATAAAGAAGAACACGTGCGACCAGCCAACGGCATGCGTCAGCCAGCCCATGATCGGTGCGAAGATCACCGTGGCAAAGTATTGGGCCGAGTTGAAGATCGATACCGCCGTGCCACGTTCATGGGCAGGGAACCAGGCGGCGACAATCCGGCTGTTGCCGGGGAATGACGGTGCTTCTGCCAGGCCGACCAGGAAACGCAGCGCAAACAGCGCTATCACGATGCCAAAACCGCTGAAGATATCCACGAAGCCTTGCAGCAAGGTAAACAGCGACCAGATGAAGATGCTCCAGAAGTAGACCCGTTTGGAGCCGAAACGATCCAGTAACCAGCCACCGGGGATCTGACCAATCACATAGGCCCAGGAAAACGCCGAAAAGATATAACCCATTCCAACCGGATCGAGGCCAATATCCTGAGCCATTGCGGTACCGGCAATAGAAAGCGTGGCACGATCGCCATAGTTAAATGAGGTGACGATAAACAGCATTACCACGATCCAGTAACGCTTATTGGTTCGCTTGATGGCACTGTTGGCAGCGCTGATAGTAGACATGGTGCTCTCCTGCATTACTATATTCATCCTGAAAAACCGCTAAAAATAGCTCAGAACGAAAGGTTTAAATTAAATTGCAGCCTTTTTTGAGCAGTTCGATTAATACGGCATCGGCAATTTTTAAACGCATTAACGCTTGGTGGAGAAAAGTATAGGGAACCGGCTGCCGCGACTCATCGGGCAAATAACCCAATAACAGGGCTAATATGGCGGCTTGTTTATGGCGTATGCCCAATCGGGCGCGGGCTGGCTCACGGATCCCCCAGTTGCGTGAGCTATCTCACAGCGGATTAGCACAATGCCAAAGATTGACTCCCGGGAAACGCCAAATCTAGGTCATTTGCATAATGCCCGACACCATTGCGAATGTTATGCTTTTTGCTGAGCCAGTTTTTCGATTATTACCCACGGCGTACATAAATCAGAGTACGTGAGGTTTCACTATGTCCGAATATGCAGTTGGCAGTATTAAAGCATTACCGCGCTATATTCAGGTTCATCGGCAAGATAACGTCGCCATTGTGGTTAATGACTATGGATTGCCTAAAGGGGCAAGCTTCCCTTGCGGTCTGACATTATTGGAGCATATTCCCCAAGGGCATAAAGTTGCGCTGCAAGATATTCCTCAAGACGGCACTATTTTGCGCTATGGCGAAGTGATTGGCTTTGCCGCACGGGATATTCGCCGTGGCAGTTGGATTGATGAATCGCTGGTACTGCTTCCCCCGGCCCCCGAGTTGGCCAGCTTGCCACTAGCCAACAATGTGCCCCAGGCATTACCGCCTCTGGAAGGTTATACCTTTGAAGGCTACCGTAATGCCGACGGCAGCGTTGGCAGCAAGAACCTGTTGGCGATCACCACCAGCGTGCACTGCGTGGCCGGTGTGGTGGATTATGTGGTGAAAATCATTAAGCGCGACCTGCTGGCGAAATACCCCAACGTTGACGGCGTGGTGGGTCTGAATCATCTCTATGGCTGTGGCGTCGCCATCAACGCTCCCGCAGCGGTGGTCCCTATCCGCACCTTACATAATCTGGCGCTCAACCCGAACTTTGGCGGCGAAGTGATGGTGGTGGGGCTAGGCTGCGAGAAGTTGCAGCCGGAACGCTTGCTGCAGGGAACCCCAGATGTACACCCCATCTCCGTGGATGAAAGCCGGATTGTGCGCCTGCAAGATGAGAAACACGTTGGGTTTCAGGCCATGGTGGCCGATATTCTGGCCGTGGCAGAGCAGCACCTGCAACGCCTGAACCGTCGCCAGCGGGAAACCGTGCCGGCCTCAGAGCTGGTGGTGGGGATGCAATGTGGCGGTAGCGATGCCTTTTCCGGGGTGACGGCCAACCCGGCGGTAGGTTTTGCTTCCGACCTGCTGGTACGTTGCGGGGCAACCGTGATGTTCTCCGAAGTCACCGAAGTGCGTGATGCCATCCACCTGTTAACCCCACGGGTTGCCGATCAACAAGTTGGCAAGCGCTTACTGGAGGAGATGGCCTGGTATGACGATTACCTCAACCAAGGGCAAACCGATCGCAGCGCCAACCCTTCACCCGGCAACAAGAAAGGCGGTTTGGCCAACGTGGTGGAAAAGGCATTAGGCTCGATTGCCAAATCTGGCAGTAGCGCGATTGTCGAAGTGCTCTCCCCCGGCCAACGCCCCAGCAAACGTGGGCTGATTTATGCTGCCACTCCCGCCAGCGACTTTGTTTGCGGCACGCAGCAGTTGGCTTCCGGCATTACGGTGCAAGTGTTCACTACCGGCCGGGGAACCCCTTACGGCCTGACTGCCGTGCCGGTGATCAAAATGGCAACGCGCAGCGCGCTGGCCGAACGCTGGCACGACCTGATCGATATCAACGCCGGAACTATCGCCACCGGGGAGGCAACCATTGAGCAGGTGGGCTGGCAACTGTTTGAACTGATCCTGGATATCGCCAGCGGCCGCAAGCAAACCTGGTCAGATCAATGGGGTTTGTTCAACGCGTTGGCGGTATTTAACCCGGCACCGGTTACTTGAGTGCAACGCCCCTCACCCTAACCCTCTCCCCAAGGAGAGGGAACCGAACGTGCAACTATTTAGCCTCCCGACTCCGTATTAGCTGGGGGTTTAAATATCGCGACACTGAAGCTTGAGGCTGGCGTACAGCTAGGCTAGTCTTCATCCAGCTGTAACCCCACATACAGCAACAGGCGCGCATCGAAATTGGCCAGGTTCAACCCGGTGAGTTCCGAAATGCGATTGAGACGATACTCCAGCGTATTGCGATGAATATAGAGTGCCTTGGCGGTCGCGGTGGGTTGCACATTATTCAGGAACCAGGCATTTAAGGTACGCAGCAGCAAACCATTACCGTCCATGGCTTTCAGACGTTCCAACGGCCGAGCCAGCTCATCCGCCTGCCAACCGCTACGCAGGCTGCCCAGCAATACCGGCAGCATCAGATCCTGATAATAATAGGCCCATCGCTCAGGCATGCGCTGCTTGCCAACGGCCATGGTGGTGCGCGCAGTGCGATAGGAACGCACCAGGCTGCCTGGGCCAACGAAATAGTTGCCGAGCGCAATACGCACTCGTAAACGGCTGCTTTCATTGATCCGCACCAGCAGATTCTCCACTCTCCGCCGATGGGCCTCGGCATCCCAACGCCCATGGTGATTCAGCGCCGGTTTAAGTACCACCATTTCACTGAGAGAAACAATGGCGATCAGGTTGTCACGTTCCGGCAGCGTCAGCAGCTCCTGTAACTGCTGCAACTCGGCCATGGCGCTGTCGACTCCCAACTGGCCGCTATCCACCTCCACTACCGCCGCGACGCGGGGTTGGTTGGGATCTATCCCCAGGCGGTGCGCCCATTCCATCAAGGCCGGTGACAGATCCTCCGTACGGATCAGGTTCAACACGAACTCTTCACGAAAGCGGCTGTCCTGCGCCAACAAACTCAACAATCGCGCCTGCTCCAGCATCATTTCAGCGGTCATGCAGACCAGTTCACCGTACTGCCGCAGTTGCACCGGATCGCCGGTCAGGCCGATGACCCCAACGATATTCCCGTCAACGTGCAACGGCAGATTAATACCGGGCCGAACGCCGTGCAAATGACGGGCAACGGCATCGTCTATAGCGACCACCCTGGCCTGAGACAGCACCAGCAATGCCCCTTCATGCAGTTCCCCCAGCCGCTCAGGATCGCCACTGCCAATAATCCGGCCCCGGTTGTCCATCACGTTGATATTGCTATCAATAATTTTCATGGTGCGAGCGACAATTTCCCTGGCTAGCTTGGCATCAAGATGATACTCCGCCATTGCGTCTTATCCCCGTCGGATGATAAACCAACGTTCAGCATACCGACGCGCCTCTACTGGCACATTGTGCAGATGCCCAAATGCGTTTTGGCCGGGCGTGAGTTTGTGCTCAAACTCACAGTTTTTAGCCATAAAAAAAGGCACGCCGAAGCGTGCCTCTGTAGAACAACGTGACAACATTACTGCATCAGCAGATACAGCGTCGAGTCGCCACGTTGGATGTTCAACGCCAACACCGCAGGCTTGCTGTCGAGCACCTTACGCAGTTCGCCCAGGTTAGTGATCGGCTGCTGGTTCACACCCATGATCACGTCGCCTTTTTTCAGCCCGATGCGCGCAGCGGCACTGCCAGGTTTCACCTTCTCAATCTTCACACCTTTCACTTTGTCGGTGCTGTTGCTCAGTTCTGCACCTTCAATGCCGGTGTAAATATTGCTGGAATCAACCTGCTCCTGGCTGCTTTGCTCAAGCGTTACGTCAATGGTCACCGGCTTGCCGTCACGGATAATGCCCAGCGCCATCTTGGTGCCCACCGGCAAGCTGCCGATTTCAGCACGGAACGACGCAAAGCTGGAGATGGCTTTACCGTTCAGGGTGACAATCACGTCACCGGCCTTGATACCGGCCTTGGCAGCGGAGGATTTCGGCACAACCTGGCTGACGAATGCGCCACGCTGGGCGTCCACTTTCATCGCTTGCGCCAGCTCGGAGTTCAGCTCGGTACCCATGATGCCCAGCTCACCGCGTTTAACCTGGCCATATTCCACCATTTGCGAGGTCAGGTTTTTCACCATGTTGCTTGGAATAGCGAAGCCGATACCGATGTTGCCGCCGTCCGGCGCCAGGATCGCAGTGTTAATGCCAACCAGCTCACCGTTCAGGTTAACCAACGCACCGCCGGAGTTACCCCGGTTGATCGCCGCATCGGTCTGGATAAAGTTTTCGTAGTTTTCAATGTTCAAGCCGCTACGCCCCAAGGCAGAAACGATCCCGGAGGTCACGGTTTCACCCAGGCCATACGGGTTACCGATCGCCACGGTGTAATCACCCACGCGCAGCTGCTCGGAATCGGCCATTTTGATCGCTGACAGATTTTTGGCATCTTTCAGCTGGATCAACGCGATATCAGAACGCGGATCCTTGCCGATCACCTTGGCTTCAAAGCGACGGCCATCGCTCAATTGCACCGTGATCTTGCTGGCATTGTCTACCACGTGGTTGTTGGTGACCACATAGCCTTTGTCCGCGTTGATGATGACGCCTGAACCCAGGGCCTTAAAGGCTTCCTGGGTAGTTGGCCCACCCGGCGCGCCACCTTGGCACATTGGGGAACCTTGGAAGGGTGAACCATCCTGGCAGAACGGCGACATTTGCTGTACCGTTTTCGCATTCACCGCGGCACTTCCTTCCACGTTAATGCTTACCACTGAAGGCATCACTTTTTCCAACATCGGTGCCAGGCTTGGCATCGGTTGGGTGCTAGTGGAGGCAGAAGCCGTTTCTGCGGCGTTGGCGGTCGTTACCGGACCCATTGCCAAACCAATACTCAAAGCCAGGGCGCTTAAAACCAGTGCTGTTTTTTTCATCTGTGTGTCTCTTAAAAGTCGTTCAAAAGGAATACCGGGTCTTGGTGCTTAGTAAGAGCCTGCTGATAAGCTGAAGTTCCCCTGGTGCGGCGGGCTAATAGTAAACAAATATTGTCGGTCTTTACAAAACTCGAAATAATGTTCCAGCTTGAGAGTTATCTCGCTAAAATAAGCGAGAATTATCTCATGATTTTATTCCGCCGCCATTAAACGACGATATTCATCATAGGCATAAAGGTCGGTCATGCCGCTGATATAATCCTGTAACAACCGCGCCCGGAAATAATATTCCCTAATAGCCTGCTGCTCGGCAGAAAGATGCTGCAAACCTTCCACCGCCTCGACATAGGCCAGGCGATGTTTGGTCGAAAGCTTGTGAAACAGCCGCGTTTCAATCGGGAACGCCCGGTGGCTGTCTTCCCGCACCAGCTGGCTGAAATCGGCCAGCGACATGGCCAGCAGCGGGCTATAAATGTCCAGCAGGCCGTTGATCACCCGGTAACCCTGGAGTTCCAACTGCTCCACTTCCGGGTGGTTGAACACGTGTTTGAACGCAACGTTCTTGAAGATAGCCAGCAGGCGGCAAGCCGGGCTGGCATCCTCCAACAAGGCTCCGTTAAAGTGGCCGTGATACACCGAGTCCAAGTTATCAATAAACCGCTGGGCCGCATGGGGAACCAATTTGGCAACGGTAAATACCCGCAGGTACATAAAGAACTGATCTTCTGAACTGCGACGCGCCCCGCTGCGCTCTATTTTGCGAAACGCACTGGCCACGGTCTTATCAAACAGATCCCCTGGAGCAATCTCGCCCCATTCCTGGGTTAAATGCTGATACAGCTGCTCCACGGTAAAGATGTTCTTTTCTACCGCGTCTTCCAGATCGGCCACGCAATAAGAAATATCATCGGCGGCTTCCATAATATAGGTGAGAGGGAAACGATCGAACTCTCCCATATGTAATTCACGCCGCAAACGATCGACAAAGGCTTCTTCCGCCAGATAAAACCCCGGCTTCTTCATCAGATAGCTATGGCTGGCGGGAATATCGCTCGCCCAATAGGCCGGGCGGGTATATTTCAGGATGCAGCCAACCTGCGCATAGGTCAGGTTCAATTTCAGCAACGTGTAGACCAGGCGGATCGCCTGAGCATTGCCCTCAAAATGGCTGAGATCGTGGCGAATACGGCTGCGCAGCCGGTTAAGGTCGCTCTCCCCTTCATGCAGGCGTAACACCTCTACCTGGCAGCGATCGTGGCTACCCGGCTCACTGCCACAGCTGGCGGGATCGAGCCGCTGGCGGAACCAGTCGTTGATGGCCGATTCGCCGAAATGGCCAAACGGCGGATTGCCGATGTCGTGCATCAGGCAGGCCATTTCGACAATGCTCTCGAAAGGATCGAGCAGCTTGCTCAGGCCAAGCGCATCAATACGCTTTTCCTGTTTGAAGCGGTTGAGGATCTCTTTGGCAATATGCCGCCCCACCTGTTGCACTTCCATCGAGTGGGTCAGACGGCTGCGCACCGCCGCGTTACGCTCCAGCGGAAACACCTGCGTTTTCTGCTGCAAACGGCGTATCGCCGCAGAATTGACAATGCGACCGCGATCGCTCTCGAACTGGCGAATGATGTCGTACTCTTCTTCGGCTTCAATCGGCTTGCTAAAAGGCCGCTGAAAGCTGATCTTCTGCTTAAAGTCGATCCCGGACATCTGTTTCTCCTCCCGTTGCGCATTCCCTCCGTGATAACAATTCCCGGCGGCGGATGCAACGGTATTGCGGATTATCTCTCTCACAGAGCCATGATAGACTATGGCGCAATTTCCATACCCTATCAGCGAGTATTATTTATGAAAGTAGGCATCATCGGCGCAATGGAAGAAGAAGTTACCCTGCTGCGCGAGCAAATTGCGAACCGCCAGACCCTGCAACGTGCGGGTTGTGAGATCTATACCGGCCAAATCAACGGCGTGGAAGTCGCCCTGCTCAAATCGGGCATCGGCAAAGTGGCAGCGGCCCTGGGTACCACCCTGCTGCTGGAACAGTGCCAACCCGATGTGGTGATCAATACGGGTTCCGCCGGTGGCCTGGCCGCTACGCTGAACGTGGGCGATATCGTGGTATCTGAAGAAGTGCGTTACCACGACGCCGACGTGACCGCCTTTGGTTATGAACCAGGCCAGATGGCCGGTTGCCCACCAGCGTTCGTTGCCGATCCCGCGTTGATCGAGCTAGCGGAAAACTGCATCAAACAGCTTAACCTGAACGCGGTACGCGGCCTGATTTGCAGCGGTGACGCCTTCATTAACGGTGCCGAGCCTCTGGCCCGCATCCGCAGCACCTTCCCAACCGTTGCCGCCGTTGAGATGGAAGCCGCCGCCGTTGGCCACGTTTGCCATCAGTTCGGCACGCCATTCGTGGTGGTACGCGCGATTTCCGACGTTGCCGACAGTGAATCCCATATGAGCTTCGACGAGTTCCTGGCGGTGGCCGCCAAGCAGTCCTCGCTGATGGTCAATGCCATGCTGCAAGCCCTGGCCAAGCGCGGTTAATGTGAAGCTGCGTCTGTGCGCCCTGCTGAGCTGGCTGATCCTGGGGATGCTGCTGCCTGCCAGCGCCGCCCAACGGGTGATCAGCCTGGCACCGAGCACCACGGAGCTTGCCTACGCGGCCGGTATGGGGGATACCCTGCTGGCCGTCAGCGCTTACTCCGATTATCCCCCTGCCGCCAAACAGTTGGAACAGGTCGCCTCCTGGCAAGGGATCAACCTGGAACGGATCCTGGCGTTGAAACCCGATCTGGTTCTCGCCTGGCGTGGCGGTAATCCCCAGCGGGTATTGGATCAGCTCGCCTCCTTCGGCATCCCGATTTTTTATGCAGATGCCAAAAATATTGACGAGATCGCCCAGTCGCTGGATGCGTTGGCGCAGTACAGCCCTCATCCGGAACAGGCACATCAGGCCGCTGCCAGCCTCCGCCAACAGGTAGAGGAGCTGAAAACGCGCTATGCCAGCAATTCACCAAGGCCAGTGCTGCTGCAGTTTGGCACCCAACCGCTGTTCACCAGTTCGGCGGCCACGTTACAAAGCCAGGTGCTGTCCTTGTGCGGCGCAGAGAATATCTTTGCCGATAGCCCCGTGCCTTGGCCGCAGGTAAGCCGTGAGCAGGTGCTGGTGCGTAAACCACAGGCCATCGTGATCAGCGGGAATGCCCAGCAGATCGCCAATGTGAAAGCCTTCTGGGGCCCACAGCTAGACGTGCCGGTGATTGCCCTTGAGGAAGATTGGTTTAACCGTGCTGGGCCACGCATCATGCTGGCGGCACAATCACTATGCGGTCAATTGGCGGAGATCCATTGATGGTATTTTGGCTGGATATTCTTGGTACGGCGGTGTTTGCCATTTCCGGCGTGTTGCTGGCGGGCAAATTACGGATGGATCCCTTTGGCGTATTGGTACTGGGGGTAGTGACCGCGGTCGGCGGCGGGACGATCCGTGATATGGCGCTCGCCAACGGCCCGGTATTCTGGGTAAAGGATCCCACCGATCTGGTGGTGGCGATGATCACCTGTGTGCTGACGCTGCTGCTGGTACGCCAGCCGCGTCGGTTGCCGAAATGGATCCTGCCGGTGCTGGATGCCATCGGGCTGGCGGTGTTCGTCGGGATCGGCGTCAATAAGGCGTTCGCCGCAGGCAGTGGACCGCTGGTGGCGGTCTGCATGGGAGTGATCACCGGCGTCGGCGGCGGGATTATCCGTGACGTGCTGGCCCGTGAGATCCCGATGATCCTGCGAACCGAGGTCTACGCCACCGCCTGCATCGTGGGCGGAGCGGTGCACGTCACGGCGTTCTACAGCTTTGGTATGCCGTTACAGCATGCCATGATGTTGGGGATGATCATCACGCTGGGCATCCGCCTGGCCGCCATTCGTTGGCATCTGAAACTACCGGCCTTTATCCTCGAACAGTAATTCTTGCCTCCGCCAGCTTCGGCGGAGGCTTTGCTGTTAATTAGTATATTCGACTATTATATAAGCAATGTGCTATTATTTTGCGCTATTAAAATGCGCTTGAATAATGTAATCATCCAGTTAACTCTTCGTTAAAAATTATCCCGCGCCATTAAGTTCCGTTCACTTTTGCCGATAGGTCCTATTGCTGTGGCCTGCGGATAGGTATTGTTTTGAATTTAAGCATGAAGAAAAATCTTTTGATCGCCAGCACACTGTTGTTGAGCAGCAGCGTGCTGGCCGAAAACACCAGCGGCAAGATGGGTATCAGTCTGACGATTGTGCCCACCTGCAGCGTAACCACGACCGGCAACACGCCACAGGTAGAATGCGGCAATGGCACAGTCTTACAGCCGAAGATGAGCCATAGCAAACGGATAGTAGACGATCGGGAAAGCGAACTGATCACCGTGGAATGGTAGGCACAAAAAAACCCGCGCACCGTACAGGCAGGCGGGTTTTTTAACGGCGGCAGATCAGATACTGAATGAAGAACCGCAGCCGCAGGTGGTTTTGGCATTCGGGTTAGTCACGATAAAGCGTGAACCTTCCAACCCTTCGGTGTAATCCACCGCGCCGCCAACCAGATATTGCAGGCTCATCGGATCAACCACCAGCGCAACGCCCTGTTTCTCGATGGTCATATCGCCGTCGTTGATCTTGTCATCAAACGTGAAGCCGTACTGGAATCCACTGCAGCCACCACCGGTAATGTAAACCCGCAACTTCAGGTTTGGATTCTCTTCGTCAGCAATCAGGAATTTCACCTTGCTTGCTGCTGCCTCGGTAAATTGCAGGGGCAGTGCTGTTTCATCACTCATACTCGTTACTCCCAACAGTGTTTCACATCAGGCGACGACGACGGTAACCTGATTAATGGTGCTGATTATCTAATACCTGAGTGTTGCGTTCAAGTATTCACCGCATTTGTTGTATTTTCTTTACCTGTTTTCTCGGCCAATGCCTGCTGCTGCCTTTGTAAGGTGCGGGCTAAAATGGCGGAATACAATGGCTTACCGCCCAGGAACTGCGCCACCAGGGTCGCGCCGAGGCAGGTAATAATCATCGGCAAAATCAGCTGATAGTTATCGGTCATTTCCAATACCAGCACAATACCGGTTAACGGGGCACGCACGGTAGCGGCAAACAGCGCCCCCATGCCCGCAATAGCAAAGGTGCCAGCCTCAAGCCCATACTCTGGGAACAGATGAGCGCCAAAAAGACCAAAAGCGGTGCCTAGCAGCGTTCCCAGGGCGAGCATCGGTGCAAAAATACCGCCCGGTGCGCCTGAACCGAAGCAGAGCACCGTGGTGATCACCCGTGCGATAAAGATAAACAGCAGCATGCCGACGCTGTAATTACCCGCCGCCGCGATCGGGATCAAGGCCGAACCGCCACCCGCGGCTGCTGGCTCGATCAGCCCAAGCACGCCACAAGCGCCCCCTAGCAGAGCACCAATCAGCAGGAACTTGCTCATCTTGCCACCATGAAAACGGGCAAACATATCCTGGGTACGAAACACCAGTGCGTTAAACATCACCCCCACCGCGCCAAACACCGTCCCCAGCACCAGGTACAACCACAGCGTATTGAGCGGTGCCGAAGCGAGTTTACCCACCTCGATCAGCGGACTTTCACCATTAAAAATGCGAAAGACAATGCTCGACATAATCACGCCGATAAACACCGCCTTGATGGAGATCAGGTTATAACGAAACTGCGGCCGCATCTCTTCGATCACGAACAAGATCCCCGCCAGAGGCGCGTTGAACGCGGCGGAGAGACCCGCTGCAGCACCGGTGGCCAGCATGGAGTGGCGCGCTTCCGCACTGCGCATACGGAAAATATCCAACACCATTCGCCCGGCATTGGCCCCCATCTGTACCGTCGGCCCTTCACGCCCTAGTACCATGCCTGCACCGAGCGTCCCCATACCACCGATAAATTTCACCGGGATGACCCGCCACCAGCGCACCGGGCGTAACTCTTCCAGCGCCCCTTCGATCTCTGGTATCCCTGACCCCCCCGCCTCTGGCGCAAAACGTTTGACCAGATAAAAGCCAAAAGCGGCCAGCATGGCTGACAATATAAACGCCAGCGGCCACACCAGGAACCAGGAGTTGGCAACAGAGGCCAGGCCCGACAGCCGCTGCTGCTGTACCCATTCCACCGCTTTATCAAAAGCGACGCCCAACAATCCCGCCAACGTCCCTACCACCGCCGCCATGATCAGGATGACAACCGGCGTTTTATCCTGGCGAATAAACTGACGGACCCTATAGTTGCGAGTCAGGCGCGCGCCTGAAGCCGCAGGAGGCTGTTGCTGTAATTCAGTCATAGTGGGTTCATTATTGAATTGAAAAATCAGACTAATAGCGATGTAAGCTATTCTAGCTCAGTCGTTGTCCTACCGCCCCCACAAAATCGGTATCGGTCCATGATCGTTTCATAACTGCGTACACTCCTCTAGAATAGCGCGGTCAAATCATTCAACAGCAAACCCAGGAGCCGGTTTATGAGCTTACACAGTAAGTCCGAAAGTCTGTACGCCCAGGCGCAACAGCTGATCCCAGGCGGAGTCAACTCCCCAGTGCGTGCATTCACCGGTGTAGGCGGTACCCCGCTGTTTATCGAACGTGCCGACGGTGCCTATCTGTTTGATGCCGATGGTAAAGCCTATATCGATTATGTCGGTTCCTGGGGCCCGATGGTGCTGGGCCATAACCATCCGGCGATCCGCAATGCGGTGATCGAGGCGGCACAGCGCGGCCTGAGCTTCGGTGCACCTACCGAGATGGAAGTGAAAATGGCCGAGTTGGTGACCAATCTGGTGCCAACCATGGATATGGTACGTATGGTGAACTCCGGTACCGAAGCCACCATGAGCGCCATTCGTCTGGCTCGGGGTTACACCAACCGCGACAAGATCATCAAGTTTGAAGGCTGCTACCACGGCCACGCCGACTGTCTGTTGGTGAAAGCCGGTTCCGGCGCACTGACGCTGGGGCAGCCGAACTCACCGGGCGTGCCGGCAGACTTCGCCAAGCACACGCTGACCTGTACCTATAACGATCTCGACTCCGTGCGTACCGCATTCGAGCAGTACCCTTCAGAGATCGCCTGCATCATCGTTGAGCCAGTGGCGGGCAACATGAACTGCATTCCACCGCTGCCAGACTTCCTTCCGGGCCTGCGCGCCCTGTGCGACAAGTATGGTGCGCTGTTGATCATCGACGAAGTGATGACCGGTTTCCGCGTCGCGCTGGCCGGTGCTCAGTCTTATTACGATGTGGTGCCAGATCTGACCTGCCTGGGCAAAATTATCGGTGGTGGCATGCCAGTGGGGGCCTTCGGTGGCCGCCGTGAAGTGATGGCCGCTCTGGCACCTACCGGGCCGGTGTATCAGGCTGGTACGCTGTCCGGCAACCCGATTGCCATGGCCGCCGGTTTCGCCTGCCTGACCGAGGTTTCCCAGGTTGGCATTCACCAGACCTTGACCGAACTGACCAACAAGCTGGCAGAAGGCCTGCTGGCAGCGGCCAAGGCAGAGAATATTCCGTTCGTGGTCAACCATGTAGGCGGCATGTTCGGGCTGTTCTTTACCGATGCGCCAACGGTCACCTGCTATCAGGACGTGATGGGTTGCGATGTCGAGCGCTTCAAGCGCTTCTTCCATCTGATGTTGGATGAGGGGGTTTATCTGGCCCCGTCGGCGTTCGAGGCTGGCTTTATGTCTGTCGCACACAGCGAGGAAGATATTCAGCGTACCGTCGATGCCGCACGCCGCTGCTTCGCCAAGCTGTAATCTGCTGGCGGGCGCTACTCTGCGCCCGCCGTTACCTTCAGAGCAAGGTACCGTAAATCGTCAATATCGCCACCACCACCACCACAATCAGGGTCACTTTACGCGCTAACGTTACCGCGGCGCGCGGCGTCTGAACCGGGTCCATATGCGGTTCACGGGCCAGAGAGAACTGCGCCAAACGCGTCAACACCTGGTACTGCGGAGTATGACGATCCCCCAGCGAAGCAAACCACGCGGGCAGTGCCCTTTCACCATGCCCAATCAGCGCATACGCTACCCCTGCCAGACGAACCGGGATCCAGTCCAACACATGCAGCAGGAAGTCGATCCCCGTTTGCGAGCGTTGCAGCGGTGTATGATGCCGTGCCAGCCAGGTTTGGTAGGCCCGCAGAAAAGCATAGCCCGCCAGAGCGAGCGGCCCGTATGGCCCGCACACCGCAAACCAGAACAGCGGTGCCAAATAGTAGCGATAGTTAATCCACAACAGGGCATTTTGCAGTTCACGCAGGCGCTCTGCCTCGCTGCACTGCACCGGTAAACCGTGGATCAGCGCCAGCTCTTCCGCCATCTGATCGCTGGCGTGGGTATCGCCCTGCCGCGCGGCCTGCAAATAGGCCCGATAATGTTTGCGTGTGATCCCGGCCCCAACGCACAGCAGACCAATCACAATCCACAGCAGTAGCGCCACAACGCCGAAGAACAGGCCCTGGGCCAACCACAGAATGCCCCAGACGATAAACATCCAGACCAGGGTCATTGCCAACGTTTGTGCCAAAGAAAACCGATGCAGCCGCTGAAACACCACTTCTAAACGATGGTCCAACTGCCAATGCTCACCCAGTTTAAACAGGCGTTCCCACGCCAAAACCAGTAACAGCGTAAACAGCGTCATTAGCTAATCCTCTCCTTCTGTCTGTTCCCCAGCATAGTGCTTGCGATGGGACGAGTGCCAGCAGCAGAGTAGCATGTTTCCGCGAAGTGAATTTAATGCGTTGATAATAAATGGATTAGTTTCCTGCGCTGCCACATCAAGCACTGTCCCCGGCACTCGCGGCCTGTTGATGTCAGTCAGTACAAAAAATCATCTTGACGGACACTATTTTCAGTTGCCCAAACGTAGTCCTAAAATAACGCGGTGAATGGCCTATACCCAGTATCTTATTAATACTGAATATAGGCCTGATTGCCTCATGATTAAAACGTTATAGGTTAAAACACGTTCATCACCATTGGCCTTCAATAATATTAAGGCTGCAACACTTCCGTAACCTCAACCACGTTCACTGCAATTGTTGAATATTTGCAAGTATGCGCGTCCCGGGTGATTTCCCTGGTATCAGTGAATGGCTCTGTATAGAAAACACTGCCAGGGTATTTGGGGTCGGAAGCCACCTTGCCGCTATTACCTGCCTGATAGTATTGCCCATCGGATAAATCCTTAAATACGAACTGGTAGAAAGGATTTATACTGAGTAACCCATTCTCACCGACATTACGGTCATCGTTGGTCGTCCAACTGCCAGTTAGACGAACATAAGTGTTATCAATGGTATCGCCAGCCTCTGCTTTATACAGACGATAGAGAACATTTAGCGGTAGCTTTTTCATAGTAAATCCTCGTAATACACCTGCA
The DNA here is from genome assembly GCF_019968685.1 of Serratia sp. JSRIV006. Lineage (NCBI taxonomy): Bacteria > Pseudomonadati > Pseudomonadota > Gammaproteobacteria > Enterobacterales > Yersiniaceae > Serratia > Serratia sp. JSRIV006. Next base: position 938,316 of record NZ_CP074137.1, on the reverse strand, counting down.
GTGTAAGTTATTAAAAAATTCTATTGATGATTTTATTAACCCAGCAGAATACTGTCTGGATAAACAGTATGCCAAATAATGAAAGGTTGAGATATTCAATGCAGTTGTGTTGGCGGTAGCACAACTTGCAGCATGGCTAAGGTGGCACGCCGTAGGGGCGCGGCATGTGTTAAGGTCAGATGTGGACGTAAAATTGTGGCACATTCAGTCCCCTCTCCCTGTGGGAGAGGGTTAGGGTGAGGGGGATTACAACATCACTAACCTATTGATATTACGTAGAACTCGCGACTGGCACGGGGCTGTAAAACAGAGTAGCATGTGCACTCACCGCTTATAGCCCATTTCCGGAGTTTGCCATGCCGACCCGTCGCTACAGTGCCGACAGCCGCCGTACCGCGCTTCTCGAACGTATTGCCAATGATGTCCCTGCCACCGTCGCCCAGGCGCTGAGCGAAGATCTGGGGGGCACCGTGGATGCCGAGCGCGATATCACCGCACAACTGCTACCCGCAGATAAGCAGGCCAATGCCACGGTGATCACCCGTGAACCCGGCGTTTTCTGTGGCCGCCGCTGGTTGGAAGAGGTGTTTATCCAACTGGGTGGACAGGTGAAGATCGAGTGGTTGGTGGAAGATGGCGATAAACTGGCACCCAACCAGCCGCTATGCCGCCTGAGCGGCCCAGCGCGTATACTGCTGACGGGCGAACGTACCGCGCTGAACTTTGTTCAAACGCTGTCCGGCGTAGCCACGGCGGTAAGCCGCTATGTAGCGTTGCTGCAAGGCACACAAACCCGGCTGCTGGACACCCGCAAGACACTGCCTGGCCTACGCACCGCGCTGAAATACGCCGTGCTGTGCGGCGGTGGCAGCAATCACCGTCTCGGCCTCTCGGATGCTTTCCTGATCAAGGAAAACCACATCATTGCTTCTGGCTCGATCAAAAACGCGGTAGAGAAAGCCTTCTGGCTGCATGCCGACGTGCCGGTAGAAGTGGAGGTCGAATCGTTGGATGAGCTGCAACAGGCGCTGGATGCCGGTGCCGATATTGTGATGCTGGATAATTTCAGCGTCGAGATGATGCGTGATGCCGTTGCCCTGGCCCAGGGACGCACGCAGTTGGAAGTTTCCGGCAACGTCACCGATCAAACCCTGCGCGAGTTTGCCGAAACCGGGGTGGATTATATCTCTGTCGGGGCGCTGACCAAACACGTTACCGCGCTCGATCTGTCAATGCGTTTTAACTGAGCCTGTTATTGGCAACGCCTCTTCCTGGGGCGTTGTACCTTATGTGAGAGCCACTCACACTGCATCTCCCTAGCTACCAATGCGGATTCAAGCGAACACGTTGATAAGCTCAGCAATAGTACCAAAGGCTTGGGGTCAGTTCCCCGACCATCTGGACTCCGTCATGGGGCAGCCAACTGTCGGTAAAGACGCGTTGTATCGCGATAAGCTGGGCATAGTGGCGGATCCCCAGCTTGTGCATGGCTATGCCCTTCTGTGTGGAGATGGTTTTGATACTGCGCCTCGTCAGCGCGGCAATTTCAGCGGGAGTCATGCCCTGTATCAGGTACTCGACCACCTGCCGCTCTCCCATAGACAACGTTTCCTCATCACACCCCGGTAAAGTGCAGCCAGCCCGGCTATCCTCACCCAACAGAATCTGACGTAAATGCGTATGCCACAAGACTAGCGGTTGTCCCAGATCCACGATATGTCTCACCCCCAGACGGCGCAACCGAGTCACCAGATAAGGAATGGGGTCATCCAGAATAGCCATCAGCGCAACGCCGGGAAAAGAGATCCGCACCTGCTGAATAAAGCGCAAGGCTGACAATAAGTCTGCCTGTTGCCCAACGTGCAATGACATAACCAGCACATCCACCGGCTGTTCATCCAGATACCATTGCGCTTCAGCGGCTTTCTGGCAGTGCCAGACCCGCGATAGCGAGTGGGTATTGAGCAACGGCCAGATCCCAGCCTGAAAGAAACGGCACGGTGAAACGACTGCCACCCGGTACCGCTTCTGGCTAATCATGTCGCGACATACCAGGGGGAATTCGGCGTGTTGTAGGGCGCATCGGTGACCTGACTGCGTAAATGCTGGAACAGTTCCGCATCATTGCGAACCCCCAACTTGCGCATGCTATTGCACTTATGTGCGCTGATGGTTTTGACACTGCGATGCAGTAAATCAGCCACGTCAGAAACGCTCATTCCTTGCTGCAAGTACTCCAGTACCTTATGTTCCGCCTGCGTCAACACCACCAAGCTGTCCTGCACTTGCGCAGGAGTGGCACTGTGCAGCAGGTACATGGCCATACTGGGGCTACAAACCTTGGCACCGGTCAGCGCCTGTGCCATATCACGGCGAGTCTGCTCCTGCGACTCCTGGCGGGCAAGCAGGCTGATGTGCGGCCGGAGATTCAATCGCGTCAACAACGCAATGTCCCGGCAATAGGTGCACACCACAATACGCAGCGCGGGCGCACGTTCAGAGAGCATCAGCAACTGTTGCGTGTCGCGGGCAATCTCCTGCGGTGAGCCACTGAGCACCACCGCCAACAGGTCAATCTGTGGCGGCGCCCATTGCGCCAGCAATTGCTCCAGCGAAGAGACCATCACCACCAGATGCATAGGGGGATCAAGGTTCTGAATAAAATGTGCCATCCCTGCCTGAAGCAAGGGGATAGGGGCAACAACGGCTAATTTGACAACCGATAAAGGCGTATTCATGAGCGACTCCTAGATCAGTAATCCATTACGCGCCAGATAATCTCCACGGGTATAGAGATCGCTATCACTATGGAAGCCGAGCTTAATCATGGCACGGCGTTTATGGGTGCTGATGGTGCGTACATCCCGAGCTAGCACCCGCGCCGTGTCGGTCACGGTTCTGCCAGCAAACAGGCACTCCAGTACGTCCATCTCACGTCCGGTGAGCGATAATGACGGCGCGCCATTGCCAATCAGGTTCACCGCTGACGGGCTAAGACTGGACAACCCCGCCATCGCGCAGAGAACGCCTTGTGTCAGTGATGACAGGGGATCCTGTTTAAGGTAGATACCGCTGACCCTCAACGTTCTCAACTGTGCAAGCAGGTGCGGTTCCTGCAAAGAGGTGGCGACGATAAGCGGCACCCGTGCCCAGTACTGGCGTAAATGGCTAATCATTCGCAGCCCCTCCAATACCGACTCACCTTCGCCACAGAGTTCGGTGATCACCACATCCACCTTGCCTTGCTGCATCGCCACTGGCAGGTCGCACACCTTTTCTACGTGCACACAATCCATGATCTGAAACTGTGGTGGCTGGAATGCAGAGCAGATCCCGGCACGCGTTATCGGGCAAGCATCCATGAGCAATACCCGGTCGATGCGGCATGCCGTCTGCATTTTCGGTAGGGGTGTGTTGTTCCATACGGTTGATGTCATCATGATAATAGTTCCGTTATTAATGACTCAGCTTGTCCTGATAGGTGCTGGCACCCAAAATAGACTTGGGTGCCGATGTTAAAGCTTGCTACGCCAATACACACAGCGGCCAGGGAAACCAACGCCGGCCGTCTAAACTTGACCGTGTTTTACCCGCCGCGATAACTGACTTGGCTTATCAGTTATAGGAAAAGTCGACTGACATTACCGAAGCAATATTACCCGGCGTAACCACCCCTTTGGCATAAGCACTGGCTCTCAATGCGAATGTTGCCGTGTTTCCTACCACTGTCGTTTCCATGGTAGACCCCGGGTTTTGCAAGGTATACGGGGACACATCTTGCGCCACTTCTACTGCCACGTTATCTGCCATCCCCGTACCGCTAGTCGTCGCGTAACGCCCGCCAGCCTCGGTATCCGCCGTACCGCTAAACGAGGCGGTAACCTTGGTGGTTGCAGTTGGACAGTCCTTCACTATCAGCTTGAATGGCACCGCCGTGGAGGTGTTTCCTGCCGTCGCCAGGTCCTTCGCCTGAATACTGGTCCCCAGATTGACGTTCAAATCTGAGTTGGTGGTATCTACCGTGCAGGGCGAAGCGACCACAACGCCGGTAATATTAACTTGAGTTGGAGCTGCCACTACCTGATTAACACCGCCCCCCAAAACCAATAAGGCCAGCAGCGTACGTTGAGTTTGTTTTTTCATGATGTTTCCTTACTGTTCCCGTCTATATTTCAGGCAGGGAATTCCTGCCTGATTTCCTTGAGTTAAAAAAACCTAGTTAATTTCGGCATTAATGGTGGCCACGGCATTAAACCGTCCCAGCGCCGGGGTATTACCCGTCACGTTCATTGGTGCCAGCGTCATAGAACTGGTACCAGTTTGTGATGAATAGTCGAAGGTGACGGGCAGATTTCCATTGACCGGCGACACGATATTACCGTTCGCGTCACGTATCCGAACCCCGATATCAGTATTATCGTAGGACTTCAATGCGGTTGGATCTCCACTCGCGGGCTCTCCGCTAAAGGATAAGCTGACGACAACACCGTTAGAAATATTGTTACAGGCCAGCGTCATATTAACGACTTTGGGGGTAAACCCATTGGCAATGTCACCCTTGGTTTTGATGTCATTTGACATGATATTATCGAAATTGACATTAATGACCTGCCCGGCATTAACTTCACAAGATTGTGGTACCGTTACCGATCCGCTCATATAGACAGACGACATCGGCATCCCGCCATAGGATCCACTGACTTTTGAACCATAAAGGTCCAGGATCTTAGTGCTTGGGATGACGACCTGCCCCACAAATGGCCGGGTAAAGTATAAAGACACAAAGCCATTAGCACCGGATATCCAGTTCGTTACACCCGAACAGGCGCTGACAAAATTATTGGGCTCATCCTGAAATGGGGTGGCTATGTTTTCTTTCCTATTCCCTCCAACCCATAATTCAGTAGCCACTTCCAGATATTTATTTAATGAATAAAAATGTAATCCATCAAAGTCCCGTGTAGCTGTCAGATTGCCAGGTACCACTGTCCTATAGTAGGTTATGGCCGGAGTGGTACAATCACAGTTGGCAGCGTAATTCGCCGCTAAACTCCACTCGTAGGTTCGATTAAAATACATGCCAGCCTTGTTGTCCGCTGGATTGTCGTACTGTTTGACAAAGGGGAAGTTATATATCTTCGTGCCGGCAACCGTGGTACACCACCCGGTTGCAGCAAAGCTTGATACGGAAGACAGGCACAGCAGGCCGCCCAATGTTAATTTAACTAACCTGATTAACTTCATCATCGTTCCTTACCGGCACTGCGCATTCAGCATCTGAATGCCAGCACTTTCCGTTGTCTGTTTTGTCAGTGAGTAACTCACCTGACACTGTTGGTCTGAACCGCTGCCCCACTTCACATTCAGGCTGCCGCTGTCTGCCATCCCGGTCAGATAAACCTGGCCACCGTCCCCGACGATAAAGCCCTGTGCTGTTTTCTGCGCCGGATCGCTAACCGTGGCACCGAATGGTACCGGTGCGCCGCCCTGGCGTAACAGCGTCATCAGTATTCGTTGACCCACACTGGCCTGGAAGTTGGCTCGAACCACCGCGCCACGGGTTGGCACCACGTTCTGAGAGGTCAACTCCACCTCAACGTCATCCGCCATAGTTTCGGTATTCAGTTGCACCTGATTCTTGCGATAAGGGCTGACGTACGGCACGATGGCATAGCCACGCCAGTCGGTTTTAACCCCGGTCTGGTTGTTAATGCCCGTGCCACCGGCTCCTGGCGCTTTCACCAGCGCAATGGTTTCCCCCAACGGCTGGCCGAAGGTCACCCCGTCCTGGTGCGCTATAATGCCGCCCTGCAGGCCGTAGTTCAGTCGTTGATTGTTGCGATCGTAGGCATAGCCCGCCAACACTTCCCCATAGGTACCGCGATAGTCGGCATTCAGGTTGCCGCCGTTGCCGATGCCTTTGTTGCCATAGCTTTGCTGTACGCCCCAACTCAGGTTGTTGTCCGCTAACGCCGTACCGTTCAGACCGACGGAGTTGTTGGTGGACCCCTTCTGGCTGGTGTTCAGGTTGTAGCTGGCATAAGTCCTGCTCAACCAACGATCCAGCGGCATGCTGACGTTAAGCGCAAAGATCTGATCGCGGTCATAAATGGCGCCACTGCTGTTGCCACTGGCCGTCGAGTTTTCGTTATAGCTGTAGCTCAACCCGTAGCTGATACCGTTCCAGCTGTTGTTATAGCCAACACCAATCGAGCGTAAGGTACGATCGCTGTTCCAGTAATCTTCGCTGACCCAGTTTAATGACAGGGTTCCCGCCGCATCTCCCAGGTTCTGGCTGATGGTCAACTCGCTGCGGTTGCGCTTGCGGTCGGTGAGCCGGTAACTACTACCGTCACGGTAGGTGTCCAATACTTCCTGCAAACTGTAGTAGCCCGCCGTTGAGTAACGGTATCCGGCAATCGAGAAGTTGGTCCCCGTCTGTACCAGGTTCTTGCTGTAACGAACTCGCCATGATTGGCCATCGGTCTTAGGTTGGTCTTGCATCGTAGACCATGCCTGGGTCACGTCTGCCGATATGGCACCGATGTCACCCATGTTCTTGCCCAGCCCCAAGGCCACAGACTGGTACTTACTGGCAAACTGGCCACCGCCGTAGGCGGTAAAGCCATTGGGTAAACCATAAATCGCTGTACCCTGGCTAAACAGGGTCTTGTCTATGCTGTTGTCATAAGAACGGTACTGCCCGCTGGTGAGCGAGTACTTCAAACGACCTTGACGCTGCAGCACGGGCAGCGAGGCAAACGGCACCACCATCTGCTGTTGGCTACCGTCGGCTTCCTTAATGGTCACCAGCAGGTCACCACTGCCCCCGGTAGGGAACATATCGTTGATTTCAAACGCACCTGGCGCCACGTAGGTCTGGTAAATCACATAACCGTTCTGGCGGATAGTCACCTGCGCATTGGTTCGTGCAATACCCCGTACCATTGGCGCATAGCCCTTCAGGCTGTCCGGTATCATTTCGTCGTCCGAGGCCAACTGCCCACCACGGAACGGTACGCTGTCGAACACGTCCGAAGGCGAACTGCTATCCCCCAGCGTCATCTGACTTTTCAGCGCGATAATGTCACGCTGGGCATAGGTATAGATGGTATCCCATTTATCCTGGCCGTCACTGCTTCGGCTCCAGGTCGTGTAGTTACGCAACCGCCACGCCCCGAGGTTGACACCTGGCCGCAGGTTGACGAACTGGCTGTTGCTGTCTTGGTTATTCCCATTACGTGCATAAGTGTTGGCTCCGCTCATGCTGTAGTTGAGCAGCAATGCCGGGATACCTTGATCCCATTGGCTTTCAGGAACGTAACCGCGTGCTTTCTGTGAGAGGGCTGCCTGAGGAATACTGATCAGTAATTGCTGTTCGCTGAAACGGAACTTGGCGCTGGCCTGGGGAATGGCACTGATGTTGGCGCATTGTGACTTGGCATCACCGAGCCCTGGGAATAAATCGGTTTTCACCCCCAAGGCATTAAGTTGCTCTACGCTCAGACAAGGTTGCAGATGCTCTTTGCCATCATCCCCTTTTTGCATACTGAACGTCACATCCCGTGTGTCCTGCTGTTCGTTATTGAGATAGATATCGACCCGATAGGTGCCCGGTGCCTGACCTATGCCTTCTTCAAAAACCGTTAAATCTGTTGCGCCCTGGTTTGGGTTATCCATTTGCAGCAGTGCAGGGTTAAAATAGTCACGCGCCTGTACGCTAAAAGATAGGGTTCCCATCAATGCCAGCTGGGTAGCGATCAAATACGCCAACCGGCTGACGCGCGGCGAGTGCCCGGCCTGGCTTTTATAATTATTCATCCGTTTGACTCCATTGCCTACAGGGTGAAACTACCCCTGTGTCCTGTGCCCCACAGCCTGTGGGGATCCCTGCTCTCTGAAGGCTATAACGACGCGAGTTGCTCTTTGCTTACCGCCCCGTAATCATTGATAATTTTCCAACTGAGCGGGCCGCCGCTCACTCCGGTTGGCAGTGCAAAACTTGCCGTACTCATCGGAGCCACATAGGTCACATCGCTCAATTTCTTGCCTGCAACCTTCACCTCATAGAAGTTCATATAAAACGGCGTCGGGTTGTTCACCTGCAGGTGATTACCACTGCGTTGCCAGGTCAGTTTCTCTGTGACTTGCTCCGGCGTGCCTTTGATGCCCTCCGGGCGGTAAATCAGCTTGATGCGCGTCTTCACTGCAATTTGCAGCGTATTGCGGACTTCAGCTTTGCTGGCTGCGGGGATGGACTTGATGTTCATCCAATACAACGATTCTTTATCTGAGGGCAGATTGCCCCCGGCACGCACCACGCGCAGGACGTTTTTCTGGTCGCCATCCAGGCGGAACAGCGGTGGGGTCACCACAAAGGGGGCTTTCTCAGCGCCACCTGCGGTGGTCTCTACCCAGGTCTGGATGAGGTACGGCCCCTTGTCCGGGTTACTGACGCTCAGTGAAGACTCCTTTTTACCGCCTTCATAAATCAGGCGCGTACCGCCCACAACCACACCGGCCTGAGCAGCACAGCTCATCATCAGCAAGCTCGTCAGCACCGTGGCAGGAATAAATTTCATACAAACACCCCGTGAAATGAGACATAAAGGCCAGCTCAACTACCGCCGGCCTGAAATCAGAACAACTAATCTCTACGTCGAATTGGTAAAGTCTTAGTTGTAGTTAAGGGTGAAGCTAGCGGTGGAGTTCGCAACACCAGAAGTGATGGTGGCGGAGGTAGAGATATAGCGTGCAACGAAGTTCAGATCGTTGTTACCCACAACCAGTGGATATGATTTAGATGCGGTAAACAATGGAACCACAGCGTTAGCGTCATCGCTCAGCTGAATACCAACACCCGTTGCGCCACCAGCAGTCAGTGCCAGAACGGTGTTGTCACCAGATACAGCGATACCGTCAAATTTGACTGAAGCTTGAGTTGCCGCAGCCGGGCAACCTGTCAATTTGATGGTGAAATTGGTTGCAGAAGATTTAACACCCGCAGTCGGAACGCCACCCACGTTGAAGGAAGTGGTAGCGACTTCACCCAGATTCACCTGCAGTGGGCTGCTTGGGTTGTTAGTCACAACACAAGCGTCATCGGTGATTTTACCAACGAAATCGACTTGACCATCAGCAGCGGCAGCAGCGGTAACGGCAAACACAGAGGAGGCCAATACGGCAACAGCAATCAGATTCTTTTTCATACAACACTTTCCTTTAATGTAATGCACCCATGTGCATAGCAAAATTAATTGACATAGCCTTATGTCGTTCCCTGTTTATTTAGCTCCAAGCGAGAACCTCTCCCGTTAAATAACCCATCAAGCCGTTAAGCCTTATCGCACCGACGAGTCATTTTGAACTAAAGTGTACCGTCCAATTATTTATGCTAAATATCACACTTAAACAGCATTAAATTCCAATAGGTGATCAATTAATAAACAATAGTAAATAATTAAAGCTATGCTTGGTATCGAGGGGGGATTTTATAGAACCATCAGAAGTGGGCTTGAACAGCCACTATTGGGAAGGTCAATAATGAATAACTGGCTAGAAATAAACGCAAATCATTGATATGTATTATTATTTTAAAATTAAGAATGTACCTACAACAAATTTGTTGACTCGCGAAAAGATAATCCCTAGAGTGCGTGACAGTTTAGTTCAAAGTGTACCGGGTGAATTAAATCATTACATTTGTTTACCAGACTTCTTTAAATCTCCGCGCGTTGCTGGCCGTATAAAGTACGGTGTGCTGAATATTCTTATGCCCAAGAAAATCCTGAATCAACCGAGTATCTATCCCGCGGTCGGCCAGCGCGAATCCACAACCATGTCGCAGCATGTGAGGATGGGCGTTAACCTCCAGACCAGCCAACTCACTGTAATTACGCATTAACCAATAGATACGCTGGCGGGATAGATGATTCCCTTTCTCGGAAAGGAATAACCAGTCGCTGTCGGCGCCTCGATAAGTACGTCTGACATTTAACCAGGCGCGTAACGCTTTATGTTCTTGGGCATATAAAGGATGAATGGTGGAAAAGCCGTTTTTCAGGCGATGGATATAAATGCTTTTACCCTCCAAATCGATATCGGAAAGGCGCCAGCGGTTGATCTCACTGACGCGACATCCGTGGATAAAACACATCCAAATCAAACAGTAATCGCGTTCGGCATGTTTACCATGCTGAGTAGCTCCTAGCAGACGCGCAACTTCGGAAGGAGTCAGATGCTTGCGATTATTCATAGTGCCTCACTGTGACTTTACTAAAAAATGTGCAGGGCTATTCATCCTTTTACATACCTACAAGATTCATAGGATCGCTGATGCAAGGGTTGCTACAGCTTCAACCTATCCCAGAATCAGTATAGCGGAGAGGAAAAAAGACAACAGCCATGGAATTGCCAAGGATATCCGACAAAAAAAAAGAAACGCCATAGAAAAGCCAATGATCTATGATTTAAAGGGTTATTCTTTCTTAAGTGTGAGATAAATCCGAAAAAACTCATTCTCAATGTAATGAAATGCTCTATCAATAATGAGTGCAGAAGCCAACGCTGGATTGATATATTATATCTTCATAACATTCTTATCCATGACTGCATAATAGGTTAGAGGTGGCTATATATACGATAGTAGACTCAACCTAGATTGGATGAGTCTAACTATTATAGATGAATTAAATAAACTGCTTTTCAAACAGATTTGAATTATATTCTGATCGAACGAAAACGCCCCGCGTTACTGGCTGTATAAATTACCGTATTCTGTATATTTTTATGGCCCAGATAATCCTGGATTAAGCGAGTATCGATGCCGCCATCAGCCAGCGCATAGCCACAGGCGTGGCGTAACATATGCGGATGCACGGGGACATTCAGTCCAGCAAGTTCACCATACTCGCGAAACAGGCGATGCATCTGCTGGCGAGAAAGCCGCCCCCCCTGGCGTGAAAGAAACAGAAAATCACTGTCTGCTTCAAGATATTGCGGGCGCAGGGCCAGCCAACTGACCAGAGCGGAGTGCTCACGCGGCTGGATCGGATGTTGGACAGAAAAGCCATTTTTCAGGCGATTAACGTACAATTTTTTGCTAAGTAGATCCAAATCTTGCAGGCGCAGATTACAGAGTTCGGAGACGCGCAATCCATGAATGAAGCAAACCAGCAACATACATTTATCGCGGACGGTATTCTTATGCTCAGGAATTGCATCAAGTAAACGCTGTACTTCATCCATGCTCAAAAACTTACGATTGGTGTTAGCCGACATGCGGTATTTCCCTATACACATTTTTCCAGATATTGGATTTAACGACATAAGAAAATTCTGGTCAAGCTACAACCTGATGCTCATCATAACTTTGTGGAATAAATCGAATTTCAGCGGGTTTAGTGCCATTAATTCATTTCACATCGTAGTAATAACGTGTGGGACAGTCTGTTTTTTCAACAGGCAATTCTAACATCGGTGCTTTATTTAACCACGCAAACCGTAAGCTAGACTCACCATTTGATAGAAGGAGGGGGTGATCGTAGATGCTCTGAAGTAAGGAAATAGGGAGTTATCGAAAACGCTTGGGGTATGCAGAGATACCCCAATAGAAGAGTTAATCAGGCTTACCTTAGACGGTCAAACCCCCGTCAAGGATCAGGCTTTGGCCTGTCATATAACGGCTATCATCTCCGATGAGAAACGCGGTGGTACGCGCTACTTCGCTGGCTTTGCCCAGGCGGCGTAGAGGGATTTGCTTGCGCAGCGCCTTCAGCGCCTCCGGCGGAATGGCCTGCGTCATCTCGCTTTCGATAATCCCGGGCAGCAGACAGTTCACCCGGATACCAAAACGGGCCACTTCCAGCGCCAGAGATTTCCCCAGGCCGATCATCGCCGCCTTACTGGCCCCATAGGCCGTTTGCCCGATGTTGCCCTTGATGCCCGTCACCGAAGACATCAGCACCATCGCCCCTTCCCCCTGCGCCATCATGGCGGGCAACAGGTGCCGATTCCAGTAGAAGATGGCGTTGAGGTTGGTGTCGATCACCTGCCGCCAGCGCTCCCCGGTTTGCTGGATATGCAAACCATCCTGCGTGATCCCGGCGTTATGGATCACCGCAAAAGGCGCGCCAAGGCGAGCCAGCAGTTGTGGAGCCACAACATCCACTGCCTGCTCATCGCTGCCGTCACAGACACAGCTCTCCACCAACCCCGGCAAACCCGCGCAAGCTTCTATAACTGCCGACTCCGCCTCAGAGCCACTACGGCAGGTGAACACCACGTTCCACTGCCTGGCCAACTCCTCCACCAACGCCCGACCAATCCCCCGGCTACCGCCAGTCACTAACACCCATTGTTTAGTCATAGGATCACTGTTGCGCGTCGACCAGGCTTTGACACAGTTCACCCAGCGTCATATTCGGCTTGTCGATGAACATTTCGGCAGTCAGCGTGGCCCCAAACTCACGTTTGGCCAACACCATCAACTCCACATAGTCCAGGCTGTCCAGCTTCAACTGATGCAGCGGCATCTCTGGCGACAGATCGCTCATTTCGAGATCTTTGGCATCGCAAATCATTTCAGTGACGGTGTCATAAACCTGTTGATACTTTTCCATGATGAAATCCCTGTAGTTAATTGTCGGCCAATGGCCATGTTTTTAAGGTCACCGAGGTGACGAGCAACGGATACTGCTGCGTTCTGGCCTCGATCACCGCACGTAGCACAAACCCGTTGCTTCTATCCCCAATAATCAGCATCGGCTGGATGTGGTAATACAACCGATCTTCGGATTCAAACAGCGCCGTGGGGGTAAACAAACGGGCGCTGAAGTGAGTTTCATGGTGCGTTTGCACCACCGGGATCTGGGCAAACACGTCGATCAACGTGGCGGCCCGGAGTTCAGGTAATGCGGTGGCTAGCGCCGCCAACGTTTCCGGAGACTTGACCAACAGTTGGAACAGCAGGGCATCGAAAAAACTCCACGCCTGCGTGGCTTCCAATGCCTGCCCCGGGAAGGGCTGGCAAAGCGCCATCACCTCGGCCACGGTCAGCGCATGTTCGTGATTGCAAGCCGCCAGTTCCAACGGGCGGCCCGCAGCCAGCTTGCTGTTGAAGCAGTTTTTCTGCGTCGCGCAATCCAACAACTCGCCGGTGATCTGTTTGCCGTTAGCCCCAATCAGCAAGTCATACGGCGTCTGGCACAGCACCGGCCGACGCATGCGGGTACTGAATACATAAAAGTCATGTTCCGGCGGGCTTGCAAGCAGCGCCGCACTCAACTGACGTTTCATATCCAGCATTGCCCGCATCCCGTGAACGCTCAATTGATCGGCCCCCATTTTGCGGACGTGTTGCAGATCAAAGTGGATCGGGTTGTAGTCACCGGAAAAGGCGGCCCACTCCTCGGCATCGCGCAGGGTGTAGTTGAGGATCATGCTCATGCCTGCCCAATGACCAGCGCCGCGTTGGCACCACCGAAGCCGAAGCTCAGATTCAGGATGTTCTGCAATTTGGCCGGGCGGTGCCCTTCACTGATGTAATCCAGATCGCACTCCGGATCGGCATTTTTCAGGTTACAGGTGGCTGGCATCAACTGATGCTGCAACGCCTGCAGGCAGATAATGGACTCAAAACTGCCCGCCGCCGCAATCAGGTGTCCAGAGTAAGACTTGGTGCTGGAAAGCGGCGTGCGGTAGGCCGCCTCGCCAAAGGCCAGCTTGATTGCCTGGGTCTCATTCAGATCGTTGAGCGGCGTGGACGTGCCATGGGCATTGATATAATCGATATCTTCCGCCGTCACCCCAGCCTGGTACAGCGCGTGCTGGATGGTTTTCACCCGGGCAATCTTGTCTTCCGCTGGCGCGGTAAAATCAAAGGCATCGGAGTAGTTGCCGTAGCCTTTGATCTCCCCAAAGATCGTTGCCCCACGCGCCAGTGCGGCTTCGCGCTCTTCAAGACACAGTACGGCAGCTCCCTCAGACAGCACAAAGCCGTTACGATCGAGGCTAAAGGGGCAGCAGGCCTTGCTAGCATCGTCCTGTTCACTTGCCAGGGCGCGCAGAATATCGATGTTCCACACGGCTGCATCGGTACGCAACGACTCACCGGCACCGGCCAACATCATCGACGCACGGCCGCTGCGGATCACCTCGGCCGCATCACCAATGGCGATCGTTCCGGTGGCACAGGCGGCAATCGGGCTATTTTGATAACCACGCAGGCCCCAGAACAGGCTGCACGCTGCCGTAGCCGCATTCGGCATGGACAGGAAGCAGCCAAACGGTGAGCCCAACCCCGTACGCAGATAGCCTTCGTAGTTAAGATGGGTTTCATCCTGACCCGCCCAGCCGCTGCCGATGATAGTGCCGCAGTCCAGCAGATCGTAATACGCCGCCGGGCTCTCACCGTGGAAGGCCATCTCCATCGCTTCGCGGGCCGCCCCCAGCGCAAGACGGGCAAAACGTGGCAGACGACGGCGGATCGCCGCCGGGACGCCCTTCAGGCTGGGTTCATCGTCGATCACGCCGAAGAAACGTGACTGGATCCCCTTGGCAGACATATCGACATGGCGATAGCCCAGTTGATAATCCATGATCGCTGCCCAGCTTTGCTCGGCATTCATCCCTAATGGTGTGACCGCACCGAAACCTGTAACCACCACGCGACGTGGCAAAGCATCTTTATTCATGACTTCATCCTGTTATATCACCGTTTTTTCCACACCGCCGCCCAACGCCAGCCACAGTTTCATGGTGGCATTGAGGTAGTTGTACTGTAGATCTGACAAATTGGTTTCGATGGTCAGCAAATCGTCCTCGGCATCCAGCAAGCTCTGGAAAGAGACCGCCCCCGCCTGGTACTGGCTTCTAGCCAATACCAGCCGCTGCTGGCTAAGCTGCAGATTCTGTTGCTGATTGATTTTTTGCTGTTGATAGCTGAGCCGTTGCGACATGGCGTTATCCACGTCGGACAGCGCGCTATAAACCTTGCTGCGGAAGACGATCGCCGCCTGTTTGACGTCAAGATTGGATTTCTCAATGGTCAATTGCACCGTGTTCCACTGCACAAACGGCAGCGCAGCGTTGGCTCCCAGCGTCCTGACAGGATTGCTGAACCATTGAGAGAAAATGCTGCTGGCAGAGCCGAGTGACGCAGCCAGTGACAGCGATGGATAGAAGCTTAAACGCTCCACATCCGAACCGGCCAGGGCTGCTCGCAAACGCCCTTCCGCCGCCTTCACGTCTGGACGGCGGGCAATGACCTCAACCGGCAGCACTTTGGCAATTGGCACATCCTGATTGATGTCCAGCGAGCTGCGCTCTGCCTGGCGATCGGTGGGCGAACGGTTAAACAGGATCGCCAGCGCATTACGGTTCTCTTCCCGCTGCTGTTGCAACGTGCGATAGGTGTTCTCGCGATTAAGCAACGACTGTTTCGCCTGTAACAGATCGAGCTGTCCGGCAGCACCGGAAGCATAACGTGACTGCACCAGTGCCAGCGTCTGCTGGCTGATTTCCAGGCCCGCTTGCTGCTGTTTTATCTTCTGGTTAAGGTTGGCGATCTGCCAATAATACTGCGCCGTATTGCCGATCAGCGTTAGCGCGGTGTTTTGCCGATCCTGCTCCGTGGCTTCAGCCTGCCACTGCGCCTGTTCTCTGGCACGTGCCAATTTTCCCCACAGATCCAGCTCATAGCTCAGCGACAACGTCGTGCTGTAAGACTCCGTCGGGGTGGTATTGCTACGCAGGTTTTTACTGTTGTTGGCGTTACCCTTAACTGAAACATCAGGCGTTAAGTTGGTATCGGTTAACCCGGCCGCCAATCGGGCCTGCTGGAGCTGTATGCCCGCGATGGCCAGATCGTTGTTGCTGGTCAGCGCGCGTCCGATCAGCATCGAGAGCTGTGGATCCGCGAAGTTATCCCACCAGTGGTCAGTGTGTTGCAGATAGCCAGAACCGGTATCCTGCACTCGCCACTCGGCGGGCACCGACAACATTGGCCGCTGATAGTCGCTTTTCGTCAACGAGCCACAACCGCTCAGCAGCAGGGGCAACAGCATCACCAGAGAAAGTTTGTTGTTCGTCATTCGCGTGCCAGCGCCTCCGTGGGATGAAGACGTGCCGCATTGCGCGCCGGGAAGAAGCCAAAACCCAGGCCGATCAGTGCAGAGAACCCGCAGGCAAGTACCAACGGTGGCCAGGTAAAGATCATGGTGAACTCTTTGGTTACCCACGAGAAGATCATCCCGGCCAACCCGGAGCCAATAATGCCGATCAGCCCGCCAAGCGAGCAGATCACCATTGCCTCAATCAGGAACTGGCGCATAATGTCCGCTGGCCGCGCACCGACCGAAAGACGAATGCCAATCTCGTGGGTACGCTCGGTGACCGACACCAGCATGATGTTCATCACACCAACGCCTCCCACCAGCAGTGAAATCCCGGCAATAGCGGTGATCAACAGATTCATCGAATCCGACGCCTTGCGGATGGCCTGCGTCATCTGATCGTTGGTCTGGGTGTAAAAGTCACGCTGGCCATGAGCCTGTTCTACTAGTTTTTCCACGCGTCCCTGAACCTCATTCGGTGAAAGCCCGTCACGTACACGCAAGGTCATGGACTCGATCGGCATATCACCGGACATACGCTCCAGCAGCGCGGTATAGGGCATCCAGGCGCCCAGCATCATGCCGCTGAATTTGCCGCCTTTACGTTCGGCAACGCCGATCACCCGGTAAGGCGTACCGCCAAGCTGGATGATTTCCCCTTCTGGTGTTTCATCCGTTTCAAACAGCGTATCGCGTAATTCCGGATCAATAATTACCACCGGTTCCCGCTCGTCCAGATCGCGCTGGGTAAAACCGTTACCAGAGATAAAATGCAGGCCCTGCACGCGGAAATAGGCATTGCTGATGCCAGAAATCGCCACCGTAACCTCTTTGCCACCGCGCACCGCGGTAACCGCTGTGCTGACCACTGGCGATACACTGTCGACATAAGGCTGGCGAGCCAACAGTTCTACATCGGAAACCTTCAATGCGCGCGCAAAGTCAGGGCGCACTTTCCCTCTCCCTTCACCAGGGCGGATTTCCAACGTACTGTTGCCCAGTTGGCCGATCTCCCTGAGAATATTTTGCCTTGCACCCTCACCCACCGCCATCGACGACACCACGGAGGAGACGCCGATAATGATGCCCAGCATCGACAGGAAGGCTCTGGCACGGTGCCCCATCAGCGCACGCCAGGCCATCTTGATCGCCTCTTGCACGCTCTGCCAGAACGGGTTACGCCCAGTAGCAGCAACCACCGGCAATACGGGACGGGTTTCCAGTGGCGCAACCGCTTCATTGCGCCTATCGGCAATAATTTCACCGTCGCTGATTTCGATAATACGCTGCGCCTGATTGGCGACATCCCGATCGTGAGTGACGATAATGATGGTGTGCCCCGAGCGATGCAGAGAGTGCAGAATCTCCATTAACTCCTGCCCACTGGCGCGATCGAGCGCCCCCGTCGGTTCATCGGCCAGAATGATTTCGGCCCCGTTCATCAACGCTCGGGCAATACTGACGCGCTGCTGTTGCCCGCCGGAGAGCTGCGCCGGTTTGTAGTTCATCCGCTGTTGCAACCCAAGCCGGGTAAGCAGGTATTCAGCCCTCGTCTGACGCTCCGCCGCTGGCATGGCGGTATACAGGGCAGGAATGGCGACGTTTTCGCTGGCGCTCAGGTACGGCATCAGGTGATAGCGTTGGAAAATAAACCCGATGTACTGGCTGCGTAACTGGGCCAACTGCTCACTGCTGGCGAGTTGGGTGGAGATCCCCTTGATCTGCATCTCCCCCTCGGTTGGCTTATCCAGGCAGCCGATGATATTCATCAGCGTGGATTTCCCCGAGCCGGACGCCCCCACGATCGCCACCATCTCGCCAGGCTGGATGGATAGGGAGACATTTTTCAGCACCGCTACCGTCTGCAATCCGGAGACAAAATGACGTGAGATCCCGCTCAGTGAAATCAGCGCAGGGGTTGGCTTAACCATTGCTAGCGCTCCCCATCAACACCACGCGGTCGCCCTCTTTCAGTCCTTCTTTCACTTCGGCAAACTGGCGGTCGTTCAAGCCGATGCGAACCCATCGTGATTCAAGCTGTTTGCCGTTCATCACCTGCACCTGATAACGATCTTTACCCTGTTGTTCACCAAAGGCAGCCACCGGGACACGCAGGGCGTTCTTCGCCTGCTCGGTAATGATAAATACCTGAGCGGTCATAGAGGTACGCAGCAGACGTTTGCTGTTGGCAATGGCAAATACCCCACTGTAATACACCGCCGAGGCTTGCTGATTAGAGGAACTGGACGGGTTATCTTCCCGCAAAGCGTCGCTTGGCGCTTCCTGGATCGAGCCCATCACGCTTTCGTAACGCTGCTTGGGATCGGCCACCACGTAGAACCACAGCGGTTGCCCCACGCGTACCTTCAGGATATCGGTCTCTGAAATACGGGTGTGTACCGTCATGGTATCCACATCCGCCAGCACCAGAATGGTAGGGACGGTCTGTGACGACACGATGGTCTGCCCTTCCTTGGTGACGATCCCCAGCACTTCACCGTCGATCGGCGCAACGATACGGGTAAAGCCCAGATTGGCCTTGGCGGTTTCCAGCTCCATCTGCGCCTGGACGATCTGCGCATCGTTGACCTTCAACTGGGCAACCTGGGTTTGGAACTGCGCCTGCGCCTTTTCCAGATCGCTTTTAACGCCTGAACCATCACGATCCAGCTTTAGCTGACGCTTCAGCTCCTGTTGATACTGTTTAAGCGTTGCCTGGGTGACTTGTTTTTGTGCTTCGGCACTTTGCAGGGCTGCCTCAGATTTACGCAGTGCGTTTTGTTGCAAGGTCGGGTCGATTTCCGCCAGCAGTTGCCCGCGGGTGACACGATCGCCCTGCTTCACATACAGCTTTTGCAATTGTCCGTTAACCTGGGCACCCACGCTGACCTGCAGTGCAGGTTTAAGAATGCCGGTGGCAAGCACGGTTTTTTCGATATCGCCACGGGTGATCTCTTCGGTGTCATAGGTATGATCCTGCGCTGGTGTCGAGACGTACCAGACGATCGCGCCGATCAAGGCCACCAGGCACAGCAAGGCGAGCATTACCAGACGGCGAGCCTTGCCAAACATCTTCAGCTTCATCAGCACACCGCCGTAGTCAGTGTCGGAGATGTTTCGACGCTGGCCACATGGCCATTGCTCACGCGGAACACCCGATCAAACATCGGTAATACGCTCTCGCTGTGCGTCACGGTGATCAACGTTTTATGCCGTTCGCGACAATGCGCCAGCAAGGTGGCCATCACCTGATGCGCCGTTTCTTCATCCAGATTGGCCGTAGGTTCATCAAGCACCAGCACCGGGCGATCGCTGTACATGGCCCGAGCCAACAGTAGACGTTGGCGTTGCCCCTGAGACAGCCCAGCATGGCTTTCACGGATCAGGGCATTCAGGCCGCCCGGCAATTTCTCGATCACCGGGGCAAGATTCAGCCCCTCCAGCGAGCGCTCAATCTGCCGATGCTTTTGCTCATTAAAGTTCTCATCAAACAGCGTGATGTTTTCCAACACCGTGGCATTGAACAAGATGTCCTCCTGGCTTTGCAGGAAGAACAGTGCATGCACCTGCTGATAATCGAGCGGCTGACCATCCACCATGACGTCCCCTTGCTGTGGTGGCATCAGGCCGGTCATCACCTTCAGCAAGGTGCTTTTACCCGCGCCAGATTCACCGACAATGGCAATGCTTTGGCCCGGCGTGAGCGACAGCGAAAGATCGTGCAGCACCGGTTGCTGGGCGTCATAGGCAAAGGCGATATGGTGATAACGCAGCAGCGAGGTGAACGACGGGATGGGCGCAGGGACCGCATCATTGCCTGGCTCCGGTGCAGAACGTGACGGAAACAGATCCCGCGCGCGGGTATCAATCACGTTCAGCTGATTCTTTTGCAGGATGGAATAGAAAATTTTGGTGATGTAAGAGGTGAAAATTTCACGCACAAAGCTATAGGCAAAGAACTCCCCGAGCGTGATAGTTTCGTTTTTCAACAACGGCAGCGCCAGGAACATAAACAGCACCATCTCCAGGCTGCCGATCAGCTGATACAGGCTGCTTTTGACCTGCTCGTACATTCTCTGTTGCTGGCGGCAGGTAAACAGCGCCAGGGCATATTTGGCAAACAGGCCCTTGCGTTGACTATCGAGCCCAGCAGACTTGATGGTGGCGAACCCTTGAATGCTCTCCAGGATAAAGTCGCTCTGATCGGCCGTTTTGACCTGCATTTGCTGGGTAAAATAGCGGTCACGATAGATGGCCCAGATGCTAACCAGTCCCATCAGGGTGACACTGATACCAGACACCATGGCCAGCAGTGGACTCATGTAGCACATCACCGCTAGCGCGATGGCACCGATGATCCAGTCGGTACGCAGGCCGTTATCCAGCTCGATTTTAATGCCCGAGGCCATCTGCCAACTGGCAAAGCGGCTAAACACGTCACCTGGTGCACGTTTATCAAAGAAGTTCAGCGAGTTACTCAGCAAGCGCGAGAAGCCCGCCACGCTGTTGACCACCACAAAGCGTTTAATAAATCGCTCGGTGATCCAGCGCACGCCGAAGGCCAACGTGGTCGAAACGACAAACGCCAGCAGGAAGTAAAAATAGGGGAAATCTGTTTTTCCCGCAGAGGAAAAGACCTGGTTGATGGCGCTACTGACCATCGTCGGCATGATAAACAGGGTTAACGAGATCAGAAACGCCAGTATCATCAACCGGTAAATGCCGGGAATACGTGCCGTTTCTTTCAGACTCATGGTGTCGAGCATGCGAAAGCGTTTACTGCGCTGCACGTTGGCCAGCGCCTGCGGATCGGGCTGGGTTTCATTGTCCAGCACCAGCGCAAAACCGCTGATGTCCAGCTTTAACGCATCGATAGGCAGCAGTTGTTGGCCGATGCCCGGATTCATGACGCAGACATGGTTGCCTTTACGGTAGGCCAGTACCACGTAATGGCTGGCGCCATAATGCAAAATGGCGGGCAGCGGCAGTTCCGCCAGTTCGTCATGCTCAAAAGCCACGGGATAAGCGGGCATCGCCAATTCGCCCATGATATCGCACAGCCTGGCCAGCGAGGTGCCATGCTGCGAGGCCGGATAGCGTTCACGCAGGCTTTCCAGCGAGACATCAATCCCCTGGGTTTCCGCCATCATGGCGATGCAGGCCAGCCCACATTCGTTAGTTTCGCCTTGAAAGACCAGCGTCGGGATTATCTTTTCCATGATCTGACTTCTTCAATTTCCGGTTTATTCATTGATAAAAAATAACGAATGTGCGTGCCATAACAGCCAGTCCTCGGGGTGGCGGACGATCGAACTCTCAACAATTTCCGGCAGCCTGGCCTTCACACTGCGCGCCGGCATCGGCGGGTCAATGTGGATTTTTATCTCTTTGTCGTAATACAGGTAATAAAACACCACCTGCGCCGACAGCGCTCGGGCAATGCGGATCACGCCGCTGTGCAAATTGGCCGGGCGATCAAACAGACGACAACTGAGCTTTGCCGTTTGCGCCTTATTGGTATTGACGGTGTAATCCGGCGAGATATCCGGAAAAATCATGATATTGCGTTGATGATCGGCCGCTTCCATAATCGCTCCCATCAGATTGCCAGCAATTTCCCGGTTATCATCATGGATCGAGCAATAGGACAGGTTAACGCCCCCTAATTCCCGCGCCCTGGCGTGATACACCTCCACGCTCACGGAGACAATGGCCGTCGCCTTTCCCGGAAATACCCCCGCACCGACCATACCGGCCAGCACGTCAGAGAGCATATGCAGCGGTGCCAGCACCACTGGGTGCCCAGCCTGATGCAAAGGCTCGACGACCGCATTAAGTTCTGCCTGGCAGCGAGCCAGTTGAGCTGCGACCTGAGGGCTCTGACCGTAGGTTGCGGCCAGCTCCAGTAAACGGCGGCGCTGACTGGTGCGGGCAAAATTCCCTTGGTAGTCAGCCCCGAGCAGGGATTGCTTGTTCGCCTCGGCCACAAAGGCGCGCCGACGATCGCCCCGGTTACCTAATCGCAGCCAGCGGCCCAGTGCCGCCAGCCCAAGGAACCAACGGTAGCTGCCATGGCGCAGCAGCCAACAAACCGTCTTGCCGTATGCCCTGCGCAAGGGCAACAAACCGCGAGCAATGCCTGTGAGCGCCTCTCTCCACGTCAGATATATCCATACGGCAAATAAACGCATTATTTCTCCAGCGGTTTATCATTCTGCAACAATGACAGCAGATGATCGGCAAACTCAGGGAAATCGCGATCCTGCACGGCCATCCACTTTTTGTTGACGATAAACGTTGGGGTCGCCCTGATTTTGTAATGCCCGGATACTTTGGTCATATAGTCCAGTAGCTCTGCTACCTGCGGTGTCTGGCTTGCCTTGTTATAGGCATCAAGATCGATACCGTTTTTCGTTAACCATTTATCGCGATTGACCGGGTTACTTAAATCAATTTTACCTTTGATAATGGCGTTATAAGCGCTCTCACGGTGCTGTGGTTCAATGCCCATCACCGTCAGCGTGGCAAACAACGGGGCAAAGCTCGCCAGGCCATCATTGTTTTGGTTGGCGATATGCACACGGACCAGTTGAGTCCCGGCGGGCATCCGCGCTTCCATCTTGGCAACATTCTCTTCGTTCAAGGCGCAATAGTGGCAGCCGTAAGAGAAGATCTCGATAATCGTATTATCCGTGTTTATCGGGCTGGTTTTAACGTCGCTCTCGCTGACCATGGTCAGAGCCTGTTGTTCAGGACCGGCATTCTGATTCAGCACAAAATAGTGGAAATAAGCCGTGGTGATCAGCGAAGATATAATAATAACCAAAAGGGTATAGGCGAAAAGATAAAAGGGCTTCTTGAACATGAGCGCTACGTCCTAAATTACATATACCCAATATCTTTCAAGGTTGCGTGTGAATAATCACAAACCTTAATGTATAAGGGTAAATCGATTAGCACTTAATAACGGAGGGATATTGATTTTTTTAGTCAGGCAGGCTGCAATAATCCTTGCAGCAGTCACATCCCTGTCCATTAAAAATGCACGAGAATCAAACAGGCTGATGCGATAAACCTCACCGCACCAGCACTGGCATCAGTCCCTGTCAGACAGGGAACCAATGTTTACATTATGGCTGGGCAGGGCAGCTGCTCAGTGGAACTGGCTTGCTGTCAACGCTAACAACCTTGCCATCTTTGTCTACACAAGTGGTAACCGCATTACAAGTAGTTGGGGTAATGTTTACATACTCAACGCTACAGGTTTTGCAAGTGCCGCCAACGATTGTGCTAGCTTCAGAAACGTTTAATTTTTTCACAACATCATCCTTATATAAAAGTGAAATAAATAGCCCTAGTTATGTCTATCATCAACGATAGAACAAATCTACGCTCAATATAAAGGCACGATAACCCATGCCTTTATTAAAGCGCAGAATAGATGATATTTATTAACTTCTCTGTTACGGCGAGGGCAAAGATACCGTGATCTCCAAAGCAGATCAATGGTATTTTTATTGATAAATATTATATAAGAATTATATTACGGAATTATTGATAAAGGAGTATTCTTAGAAAAAACAGGTGCCACACTCTAAAAAACAGGGTTAAACCCTATCGTTATCGCATTAATTAAAAAAAGCCAAATACAGGATCATTCTTACCTCATAAGAATAATCATACCTTGTGAGTGGAAAATTTTAGATAAAAAACGGACGCTTTCCAGCTTAGTCAACGGCTCTGGCGGATGAGGTAATACGCAAACAGGCATCATTTCCTCCCGGTTGTGATGCACTACGCATTATTTTTCAACGCCGCGTAACACGGACGTATTGTGGTGGAACAGCCACGCATAATCCGCATTCCTCCCTCGCTACCTGCCGTTGGCCATTTTAACGTTGCCTCCTGATGACACGGAGGAAACAACAGATGGAAACACAACGCGGTTTTAGCCTAATCGAATTGATGGTGGTGATTGCCATCGTCGCCATCCTCAGCGCCATTGGCATCCCCGCCTATCAGCGCTATATCCAGAAGGCCGCCATGACCGATATGTTGCAGGCCATGGTGCCGTACAAAATGGCGGTTGAATTGTGCGCATTGGAAGGCGGTGGCCCGTCTGGCTGCGATGCTGGCAGCAAAGGGATCCCTGCAGGAGCGACAACACGTTACGTCAGCAGTATCAAAGTCACCGGGGGAACCATCAGCCTGGTCGGCACACAGAGCCTGCAAGGCCTGACGGTGACCCTGGCTCCCACAATGGACTCCACCGGCCCGATGCGCTGGACGCGCCAATGCAGCAGTAGTAACTCCAGCCAGCAGGAAACCTGCCAGGAAGTTTTCCGTTTTGATGATGCAGCGCAGTAGTAAAGGAGGGGCGGCATGGAAATCAGCGATGAAATCCACACGCTGTGCCAACGCTACCAGGCACTGGCACTCAGCGAAGACGAGCAGCGGCTGACTATCGCCCTGCATGGTGAAATCCCTGCGGCACTGGTGAGCGCTTTGCGTTTCGCCACCGGCAAAAGCGTGGGGATTGAGCAATGGCCCGTTGCGCGGCTGGAACAGGCACAGAATCAGCGGCAATCCCTCGCCCTGGTTCCACCGCCGGAAAATACCGAGGAGCGGCCCCCTTCGCTAAACGACGACAGCGACACGCCGGTGGTGCAATTTATTAACCAAACGCTGCGTAGCGCCATTCAACGGCGTGCCTCTGACGTGCATTTTGAACCTTATCAGCAGCGATTCCGCGTCAGACTCAGGATCGACGGTGTGCTACAGGCGATCGCCTCTCCGCCCTTTTCTCTGGCGGCCAGGATCACTGCCAGGCTGAAGATCATGGGGCAACTGGATATCGCCGAGCGCCGCCTGCCACAGGACGGCCAACTCAGCGTGCAGCTGGATAATGCCAGTTTCTCAATGCGGATCTCCACCTTACCCACGCTGTATGGCGAAAAGGTGGTACTGAGGATCCTGCAAACCGATCGCCAGGAGCTGCCGCTCGAGCAGCTTGGTATGAGTCTGGAAGCACTTGGGTGGTATGCCAATGCCCTCTGCAACCCGCAAGGCATGATCCTGGTAACCGGCCCGACCGGCAGCGGTAAAACCGTGACGCTGTACAGCGGGTTACGCCAGCTGAACGATGCGCAGAGCAACCTGTGCAGCGTTGAAGATCCCATCGAGATCCCGGTGTTCGGTATTAACCAGACGCAGATCAACAGCAAAACCGATCTGGACTTCGCTCGCGTGTTACGGGCCCTGCTGCGCCAGGATCCGGATGTCATCATGATCGGCGAGATCCGCGATAAAGAAACGGCAGAAATTGCCGTCAAGGCGGCACAAACCGGGCATTTGGTGCTATCGACCCTGCACACCAACTCCACCTGCGAAACGTTGACCCGCCTGACCCAAATGGGCATTCCCGGTTACCTGCTGGCGGCCTGCCTGAAACTGGTGATCGCCCAGCGCCTGGTGCGACGTTTGTGCCCCCATTGCCGCTATCCACAAGTTGAGATCCTGCACTTCCCGGCTACCCTTTGGCCGGAACCCCTGATCCCGTGGCGTGCAGCTGGCTGTGAGCATTGCTTTGGCGGTTATTACGGCCGGATCGGCGTTTACGAACTGCTGAAGATCACACCCGAAATCCAAAATGCCCTGATGCAAAATGCCTCGGTGATCCAGTTGGCCGATATAGCACAGCAGCAGGGCCAAACAACGCTGCTACAAGCGGGCCTGGAGCTGGTCGCCAAGGGAATAACCTCGCTGGAGGAACTGTACCGCGTAGTCGGGGTGAACACTCAAGGTGAGAGTACAGCATGAAAACTCGCCGTCTGTTTGTTTGGCAAGCCATCGATAGCCAAGGTGGAATTCGCAGTGGCGAACTGCTGGCGGAGGAGAAAAATCAGGTCTATCAGCATTTGCTGGAGCAAGGATTGCAGCCTTACCAGCTGGGGGCGGGGAAACGGGTCTCCGCACGTCAATGGCGTGGCGAGCCGATGATCCAATTCACCCGTCAGTTGGCAACTCTGCTGCAAGCCGGGTTACCGTTGGTCAATAGCCTACAGTTGCTGGCTCAGGAGCATCAGTCGGCGGCCTGGCGCTGTCTGTTGCTGGAAATCAGCAATAGCGTGGCGATGGGGCAACCCTTTTCCGAGGTGATCGCAGACCAACATCGCGTATTCCCGCTAATCTACCGCCAACTGATCGCCATCGGCGAATTGACGGGTAATCTGGATCGCTGCTGCCTACAGTTGGCACAGCAACAAGAAGCTCAGCAAAGGCTACAGAAAAAAGTGCTGAAGGCGCTGCGCTACCCGCTGTTTATCTGCCTGGTGGCCATTTCAGTCACCATACTGATGTTGGTGATGGTGCTGCCAGAGTTTGCCAAGATTTATCAGTCATTTGACGCCCCGTTGCCCTGGTTTACTCAAAGGCTGCTGGCACTGTCCGGCGCATTGATTGCTACCGGGCCTTATCTGTTGCTCACGGTGGCTGGGCTGGCAGGATTTTATTGGCGTAGGTTGCATCCGTTAGCCGATTGGCAACAACGTGAGCAGGCAATGTTGCTACGCATTCCGTTGATTGCCTCGTTGGTCAAGGGCAATTGCCTGAGCCAGGTGTTCCGTATTCTGGCCATGACGCAGCAGGCCGGATTGACGCTGGTGGCAGGGCTAAGCGCCGCGAAACTTTCGGTGAATATTGTGTTTTATTGCCAAGCGCTGACGGCGATCGAACAGCAGCTCTCTCAAGGGTATCCTTTCCATAGCGCACTAGCTCAACAGCCGCTGTTTCCTTCGCTATGCCAGCAATTAGTGCGGGTGGGGGAAGAATCCGGCACGCTCGATGTCCTGTTGGACAAGCTGGCGCTTTGGCACGAACAACAGACCTATGAGCTCGCCGATACGCTGGCGCAAACGCTGGAACCTTTGTTGATGATAGTGGTTGGCGGGATTGTAGGTACGTTGGTGATCGCGATGTATTTGCCGATATTCCAACTGGGGAATGTACTGGGGTAATGCTTTCAATTTTTCCCCTGTTTGATACGGGCGCAGCATTGCTGCGCCCCTACCAGGTCAGGCAATTATTTGCTGCCGAAAACGCGGTTTTCCTGCTCCGCTACGCGGATAAAGGTGGTGCGTTTGGTCAGCTCTTTCAGACGTTCTGCGCCCACATAAGTACAGGCAGAACGCAGGCCACCGAGGATATCACGCACGGTAAACTCGACTTCACCACGCAGCGGCAGCTTGACGGTTTTGCCTTCCGCAGCACGGTAGCCAGCTACACCGCCCACATGGCGTTTCATGGCAGACTCTGAGCTCATACCGTAGAACAGCATAAACTTCTCACCGTTTTCTTCCACCACGGTGCCTTCACATTCGTCGTGCCCGGCCAACATCCCGCCCAGCATGACAAAGTCTGCGCCGCCGCCGAAGGCTTTCGCCACATCACCCGGTACGGAACAACCGCCATCGCTGACAATCTGCCCACCCAGACCGTGCGCAGCATCGGCACATTCGATCACCGCGGAAAGCTGCGGATAGCCCACGCCGGTTTTCACACGGGTGGTACAGACCGAACCAGGACCAATCCCGACCTTGACGATGTCGGCACCGGACAGCACCAGCTCTTCCACCATTTCACCGGTAACCACGTTACCCGCGCAAATCACATGGCTAGGGCAAGCTTCACGGGCTTTTTTCAGGAAGGCAACAAAGTGTTCGGAATAGCCGTTGGCCACGTCGATGCAGATAAATTTCAACGCTGGGGAAAGGGCCAGGATCTGCTTCATCTTGACGAAGTCGGCTTCAGAAGTGCCGGTAGACACCATCACATGACGCAACACGGAGTCGGAAGAGCGCTGAACAAACTCGGCCCATTGCTCAACGGTGTAGTGTTTATGAACGGCGGTGAGAACGTCGAAGGTTGCCAGGGCCTCGGCCATGCGGAAGGTGCCAACCGTATCCATATTGGCGGCAATAATCGGCACACCGGACCAGTTGTAACCTGAATGTTTGAAGGTAAACTGGCGCTCCAGTTCAACTTCCGAGCGGCTTTTCAGCGTGGAACGCTTTGGGCGGATCAACACATCTTTAAAGCCTAACTTCAAATCTTCTTCAATACGCATGACTTATGATTTCCTGGTTTTTGGCGACGGATCGCAAGGGGATTTCGAACCTAGTTATTGCCAGTTCCAGTGATGCTATCATACGCACTAATAATCGCTCGGCAAGACTGCGATTTCGCCTTTATTTACGGTACAATCCCACAAATTTACCTGCGACATCCCAATGTGATTGCCACCTCATTTTCCCAATGCCGCGGCTCAAATTACCCCTATCAAAACACCAGGCACAGGGCAAGTCACACGCACCCGCTTGCACTTCTGCGCGATCGCTTTATGATTCGTTTATAATTTTTGGTGAATATCAGGATCCCTTCGGCCATGTCCTACATTGTTGCATTAACCGGCGGTATCGGCAGCGGTAAGTCCACCGTTGCCAACGCCTTTGCACGTTTTGGCGTGGCCATTGTGGATGCGGATATCATTGCTCGCCAGGTTGTTGAGCCTGGAACCCCGGCATTGGATGCCATTGCGGCACATTTTGGTAATGAAATGTTGCTGAAGGACGGATCCCTCAACCGTGCGGCTTTGCGTCAGAGGATCTTCAGCGATCCCGACGAAAAGCGCTGGCTAAACCAGTTGCTGCACCCGCAGATACAGCGGGAAACGCAACGCCAACTAGCCAACGCCCAGAGTTGTTACGTACTATGGGTTGTCCCCTTGCTGGTAGAAAACGGCCTGCAGGATCGTGCCGACCGCGTTTTAGTGGTGGATGTCGACAGCGAAACACAATTAGCCAGAACCATGGCCCGCGACGGCATCAGCCGTCAGCAGGCGCTGAATATTCTGTCTGCACAGGCCACGCGCGAACAACGTCTGGCCGTAGCGGATGACGTAATTGACAATAGCGGTAGCGCACAAGGAATTGAATCCCATGTCGCCGCATTGCATCAACACTATATTGAGCTGGCAACCTCAGCGACCCGACAGGATCACACCGAATGAGTGACGCTTCCCCGACTGTTCTCTTTGAACACCCGTTAAATGAAAAAATGCGCACCTGGCTGCGGATCGAGTTTTTATTACAACAACTGCATGGCCAAAGAGCACTGAGCGAAACCGCTATCGCCCTGACCTTTTTCCGTACCGTTGCGGACCTGCTGGACGTATTGGAACGTGGCGAAGTGCGCACCGAACTGCTCAAAGAGCTGGAACGCCAGCAGCAAAAATTACTGCAGTGGGCAGAATTGCCCGGTGTCGATATCTCGGTGGTCAATCAGCTACGCAGCCAGTTGAAAGGCTGTGCATCTGCACTGATGTCTGCTCCGCGTATGGGCCAGGCGCTGCGTGAAGACCGGCTGATTAGCCTGGTTCGCCAACGCCTGAGCATCCCCGGTGGCTGTTGCAGCTTTGATTTGCCTACACTGCATATGTGGATGCATGTGGCGCAAAATGAGCGTGATGCCGACGTGGCAGAGTGGTTGCAAACCCTCGAACCCTTGAATCAGGCGCTGACCATCGTGTTGGATCTGGTGCGCCAGGCCGGGCCGTTCCGCAATCAGATCAGCCTCAACGGCTTCTTCCAGGATAACGCCGAAGGGGCCGATCTGTTACGCTTGCGTATTAATCTGGCTTACCAGCTTTACCCGCAGATTTCCGGCCACAAGACGCGCTATGCCATCCGTTTCCTGCCGCTAGACAGCGAAAACGGCACAGTGCCAGAGCGTCTTACCTTTGAGCTGGCCTGCTGTTAATCACCCCTTGGGTTTAAGAGGGAGAAAGGAATGAATATGACCGTAGTAAAATGTCCAACCTGTGGCAAAGGCGTGGTATGGGGTGAAGTGAGCCCATATCGTCCATTCTGCTGCAAGCGCTGCCAGCTGATCGATCTGGGTGAATGGGCCGATGAAGAGAAGCGCATTCCGAGCAACGAAGATCTGAACGAAAGTGAAGATTGGAGTGAAGACAGAGACAGCAACAACCATTAAAACGGTATTATTGGCCTGGCCTTGCCAGGCCGAAAATTTACTACACGGCACTGGCCTGCGCCACCAACAGCTTGATGATACTGACGTTGGCTTCGGGAAACTCTTCCTCACGCAGGTCGGCCTGCTTTACCCAACGCATCGGCTGGCCTTCACGGCCATAGGGCTCGCCCTTCCAATCCTCCACCAGATAGAAATTCAGCGTTACGATCCGATCGGTGAAGCGGTGTTCCAGCACCTCCAGTAACCGTGCCTGATTGGCGCGGATCCCGGTTTCTTCCAGCAATTCACGGCCTAATGCCTGCTCCGGCGTTTCGCCCTGCTCAATCTTGCCGCCAGGGAATTCCCAAAAGCCAGCCATGTGCGAATCCGCAGCGCGGCGTGTGATGAAGATTTCCTGCTGTGGGTTACGGATAATCCCTACGGCGATGTTCAGGTGCTTCATCGCATCCTCCAGAAGTTACTACTTAAAAAAAGGGCTCAGCATGCTGAGCCCTTACCGTTAACCGTTCACTGCACCCGGCTTACTTTTGCAGGCGGCCGTGGCACTGCTTGTATTTCTTACCGGAACCGCATGGGCAAGGATCGTTACGCCCTACTTTACGTTCGGCAACAGCAGGAGCGTTCGGATCGGTGACCGCCAGGGCATTTTCTTCCTGGTGGCTCAGCTGTTGCTGGCGTGCCAGACGCTCGGCTTCTTCGCGGCGTTGCAGCTCCAGAGCTTCAACCTCTTCCGGCATGCGTACCTGAACCTTGCTCAACACGCTGATCACTTCATATTTCAGCGATTCCAGCATGGTGGCAAACATGTTGAAGGACTCACGCTTATATTCCTGCTTCGGATCTTTTTGCGCATAGCCACGCAGGTGGATACCCTGACGCAGGTAATCCATTGCCGCCAGGTGCTCTTTCCACAGGGAATCCAGCGTCTGCAGCATCACGCCTTTTTCGAAGTTGCGCATCATTTCGGCGCCAACAACCTCTTCTTTGCGCAGGTAATCTTCCTTCGCCTTCGCCATGATACGTTCACGCAGCGTTTCTTCGTGCAGCTCAGGCTCTTTATCCAACCACTCGGCGATTGGCATATCCAGATCGAAGTCGTTTTTCAGGCGTTCTTCCAACCCTTTCACGTCCCACATCTCTTCCAGCGACTGCGGCGGAATGTAGCTGTCGATGGTGGTTTTGAACACGTCTTCACGGATACTGTTGATGGTTTCGCTCACGTCAGACACGTCGAGCAATTCGTTACGCTGGCTGTAGATCGCACGGCGCTGGTCGTTGGCCACGTCATCATATTCCAGCAGTTGCTTACGAATATCGAAGTTACGGCTTTCAACCTTGCGTTGCGCATTGGCAATGGCTTTGGTGACCCACGGGTGCTCGATGGCTTCGCCATCCTTCATACCCAGTTTACGCATCATGCCAGAAACACGATCCGAGGCGAAAATACGCATCAGCGCATCTTCCATTGACAGGTAGAAGCGGGAAGAACCGGCATCACCCTGACGGCCGGAACGGCCACGCAGCTGGTTGTCGATACGGCGTGATTCGTGACGTTCGGTACCGATAATGTGCAAGCCACCAGCGGCCAATACGGCGTCGTGGCGAATTTTCCAGGCCGCTTTGATTTCGGCAATCTGCTCTTCTGTCGGATCTTCCAGATGGGAGAGTTCGCTCTGCCAGCTGCCGCCCAACACGATATCGGTACCACGGCCGGCCATGTTGGTGGCGATAGTTACCGCAGCAGTCTGACCCGCATTGGCCACAATATCCGCTTCCATGGCGTGGAATTTGGCGTTCAGAACCTTGTGTTCGATCCCAGCTTTGGTCAGCTCACGGGAAACCACTTCGGATTTCTCGATCGAGATAGTCCCCACCAGCACCGGCTGGCCGTTGGCAGTACGCTCACGGATATCTTCAATGATCGCCGCGATCTTCTCTTTTTCGGTCATGTAGACCAGATCCGGCATATCTTTACGGATCATTGGGCGGTTGGTCGGCACCACGATGGTATCGAGCTTGTAGATGGAGCTGAATTCGAAGGCTTCAGTGTCCGCAGTACCGGTCATACCGGCCAGTTTCTCATAGAGACGGAAGTAGTTCTGGAAGGTGATCGAAGCCAGCGTCTGGTTTTCGTTCTGGATTTCTACGCCTTCTTTGGCTTCTACCGCCTGGTGCAGACCATCGGACCAGCGGCGGCCCTGCATGGTACGGCCAGTGTGTTCGTCAACGATAATGACTTCACCGTCTTTAACGATATAGTCAACGTCGCGGGTGAACAGCACGTGGGCACGCAGCGCGGCGGTGACGTGGTGCATCAGCATGATGTTGGTTGGTGAATACAGCGATTCGCCTTCATCCATGATGCCCGCTTCCATCAGCATCTCTTCGATCATGATCAGGCCGCGTTCGGTCAGGTGAACCTGACGCGCTTTTTCATCGACTGAGAAGTGCCCTTCACCCTGGAAGGTGTCGGAGTCTTCTTTTTCCTGGCGGATCAGCTGTGGGATCAGCTTATTAACACGCTTATACATTTCTGAGCTGTCTTCGGCCGGGCCGGAGATGATCAGCGGCGTACGCGCTTCGTCGATCAGGATGGAGTCAACCTCATCCACCAGCGCATAGTGCAGCTTACGCTGTACGCGCTCTTCCGGGCTGAACGCCATGTTGTCACGCAGGTAGTCAAAGCCGTATTCGTTGTTGGTACCGTAAGTGATATCTGCGGCATAGGCTTCACGCTTGGCCGGAGCAGGCATACCAGGCAGGTTGATACCCACGCTCAACCCCAGGAACTCGAACAGCGGACGGTTGTTTTCGGCGTCACGCTGGGCCAGGTAGTCGTTGACGGTAACCACGTGCACGCCACGGCCGCTCAGGGCGTTCAGATAGGCAGGCAGGGTTGCGGTCAGGGTTTTACCTTCACCGGTACGCATCTCGGCGATACAGCGGTCGTTGAGCACCATCCCGCCCAGCAGCTGTACGTCGAAGTGACGCATACCGAAGACTCGCTTACTGGCCTCACGCACTACGGCGAAGGCTTCCGGGATCAGGCTTTCCAGCACTTCACCCTTTTTCAGACGCGCGCGGAATTCATCGGTCTTGGCCTGCAGTTCGCTATCAGACAGTTTTTCCATGTCTGGTTCCATACGGTTGATCATCTCAACCGCTTTGCGCATGCGGCGCAGGGTACGATCGTTACTGCTACCAAAAACTTTGGTCAATAGTTTGATTAACATGATTCTTTATATCTCTTACGCGACGACACCATAATGGCCGTCAACAAGCTGTTGTGTTGTTTGTTTTTTTGCTGCCCTGAGGGCAAAGATTAGCCGAGGGCTGCAGGCCCGGCGCGAATACCTTGCACCTGAGCGAGCCACAGCCCGGCCTGATGCTGCGCCAAAGAAGGAACGATGGGGTGATGGGTATCACGAATGATAGTCGGTGGTTTTGGCTCGTGCGTCAGTAGCGCATTGAGCGTGGAGAGCAGGGCAAGCTGAGCCACCTGTAATGGCGGTTCAACCGCAACGGCCTCCGCTTCCTGCACTCGGGCATAGACGGCCTGAGGTGCCAGAGCAAAAGAGAGGTGACGAATGACGGTTCGAAGCGCATGCTGGTGCCAGTAATCAACGTTAAACGTTGGGCGACGATGCACTTCTTGCAGTAACGCCAGGCTGTTAAAGGCGTGACTGACGGAATTTTGCCGGTTAAGGCTGGACGAGGTGCTCGGTAATGCGCTTTGATCGACGGTGCCGGACAGATTTTGCGGTACGCCAAGCGTAGCCGCTACCATCCCCAACAGGAGATGAGGCCAGAAATAACGTCTGCCAAATTGTCGCCAACGATTTAGAATACCGATCACGTGTTTATTATCCGCCGGAGCCCATTATGCGCGATAGCCGTCCACAATTATTAGATATCCTGTTTGACGACGCGTCTGCAACAGAGAAAGGACCGCTGCATAACGTTCAGCAACGCGCTACCGCGCTACTGAAACTCAATCGTGCCGTGAAGGGGTTATTGCCCGCTCAGTTGCACCCTTGGTGCCGTGTCGCCAACTTCAGACAGGGTATTTTAGTGCTGGAAACCGCCAATGCCAGTTGGATGATGCGCTTACGCTATGAACAACCCAGCCTGCTATCCGCACTACGAGCGCAAATTCTACCATCTTTGTCTTCAATCGACATCAGGATTAATCCCTCGTTGATGGCAAAAGGCAGCAGCCAGGTACAAAACCACGGCAAAAGCACGGAAAATGGCCAGCAAGCAGAGGTGCCTATGCGTCATTTGAGCCTGGAAAGTGCGGATGCATTACGGGGATTGGCGGCGCAGAGCCCAGAAAAATTGCGCAAGATATTAGAACGACTGGCCGCGTTGGCAGGAGAGAGAGCCAACGAGACCGGTCGTAATAAGTAATTGACGTCTTGGCCGCTTAGGCCAGTACGGTTGACGGAGCCTTGAATGCCAACGGCATTTCGGCTTCATCCTGGAATGTCACGAATTCCCAAGCTTCCTGTTTCGCCAGCACGGCTTGCAGCAGCTTGTTGTTCAGCGCATGGCCTGATTTGTACGCGGTGAACGCGCCAATGATGTTGTGGCCGCACATGAACAGATCGCCGATGGCATCCAGCATTTTGTGGCGCACGAATTCGTCTTCGAAGCGCAGGCCGTCTTCGTTGAGGACACGATAGTCATCCACCACAATCGCGCAATCGAAGCTGCCGCCCAGGGCCAGGCCACGGGACTGCAGATACTCGATATCACGCATGAAACCGAAGGTACGCGCACGGCTGATTTGGCGTACGAACGAATCGGCTGAGAAATCCAGACGATAGCGTTGGGTACTGGCATCAATCGCCGGGTGGTTGAAGTCGATGGTGAAGTCCAGACGGAACCCGTTATGCGGGGACAGCTCTGCCCACTTGTCGCCATCTTCAACACGTACGGTGTCTTTCAGACGCAGGAATTTCTTCGCCGAGTTCAGCTCTTCGATGCCGGCATCCAGCAACAGATAGACAAACGGGCTGGCACTACCGTCCATGATCGGGATTTCGGCAGCGTCAACTTCAATAATGATGTTGTCGATACCCAAGCCCGCCAACGCAGCATTAAGATGCTCAACGGTGGAAATACGCACGTCTGACTCATTCACCAGGCAAGTACAGAGCATGGTATCACGCACGGATTTTGCATCAGCCGGGAAATCAACCGGTGGATTCAAGTCAGTGCGACGATAGATGACCCCGGTATTAGCCGACGCTGGGCGCATTGTCAGCGTGACTTTCTTGCCGGTATGTAAACCGACACCCGTCGCCTGAACAATACGTTTTAATGTCCTTTGTTTGATCATCGTTTTATCTCGCAATGTTATCAATCCAACCAGCCCAGCATACAGCAAGGCCGGCGGGACAGTTTAGCACAAAGAGCGGAGATTCCAAATTATCAGCTTATTCCTAATCTGCCTGCTTGCGCAGGAAGGCCGGAATATCCAGATAATCAGGCTCTTTGTTTGGTTGCGCGCTCTGATCGTTCACCACCTTGGCGGCAGGTTTCACTTCCTGCTGCAGCGGTGACATACCATGCTGCTGGTAACGGTGATCCATCACTGGCTGGCTGGCCTGTTTATTGGTTACCAGGGTGATTTCAGGACGTTTGTCCATACCGATACCGGTCGCAACTACGGTCACGCGCAGTTCGTCGTTCATTTCCGGATCCAGCGAGGTACCGATTACCACGGTCGCATTGTCGGAAGCGAAAGCACGGATGGTGTTACCCACGGTTTCGAACTCATCCAGACGCAGGTCGAAGCCAGCGGTGATGTTGACCAGCACGCCACGGGCGCCGGACAGGTCGATATCTTCCAGCAGTGGGCTGGAGATCGCCATTTCCGCCGCTTCTTCGGCACGGTCTTCGCCACAGGCAACGCCAGAGCCCATCATCGCGTAGCCCATTTCGGACATCACGGTGCGCACGTCAGCAAAGTCGACGTTCATCAGGCCCGGACGGGTGATCAGTTCGGCAATACCCTGCACCGCGCCTTTCAGCACGTCGTTGGCCGCGCCGAACGCGTCCAGCAGAGAGATGCCACGGCCCAGAACTTTCAGCAACTTGTCGTTCGGGATGGTGATCAGCGAGTCCACGTGCTTGGACAGCTCGGCGATACCCTGCTCCGCGAATGCCATGCGCTTCTTGCCTTCAAAGTTGAAAGGCTTGGTCACCACGGCCACGGTCAGAATACCCAGATCTTTTGCGACTTCTGCCACCACTGGCGCAGCACCGGTACCGGTACCGCCACCCATGCCGGCCGCGATGAAGACCATGTCTGCACCTTCCAGGGCGGCGCGCAGGGCTTCACGGTCTTCTTCCGCTGAATTACGACCCACTTCCGGGTTCGCGCCTGCACCCAGACCTTTGGTAATACCGCTACCAATCTGGATGGTTTGGCCAACTGCCGTTTTACGTAGCGCCTGAGCGTCTGTATTAACGGCGAAGAATTCAACACCTTCGATGCGCTCGCGCACCATGTGTTCAACGGCATTGCCACCGCCACCGCCGACGCCGATGACTTTAATCACCGCGTCATTGGTTAGTTCCATTGGTTCAAACATAGTTTCTCTCCGTTTTGTGCCTGTCGCTGCGAGATCATAAAAAGATTACTCAGCATGATCTCTTTGTCTAAACATTAAAACTCTTTTCTCAGCCAGCTATTGATGCGTTTAAACCAATTGCCCACCGAGGCGCGTTTTTCTACTTCTGCCTCACCGCTCAGGTGAGACTCTTTTCCATAGTGCAGTAGCCCGACCGCTGTAGAATAGTAAGGCTCTTGCGCGTAATCCGTCAGACCCGTGATGTTCAAGGGTTGGCCGATGCGTACCTGGGTATGGAATACCCGTTGCGCACAGGCTGCCAGGCCATCAATCTGGGCGGCACCGCCGGTCAGCACAATACCCGCTGCCAGATGATGCTTCACCCCTTGCTGACGCAGTTGCTCCTGCAATTGCAATATTTCATCGTTAACCAGATTCAACAGTTCGGTGTAGCGCGGCTCAATCACTTCAGCCAATGTCTGTCTTTGCAGACTCCGAGGAGGCCTTCCCCCCACGCTAGGAACCTCAACACTTTCATCCTTGCTAACAATCGACCCAAGTGCACAACCGTGTCGAACTTTAATCGCTTCCGCGTCGGTCGGCGGCGTGCCGAAGGCGTAAGCGATATCGCTGGTGACCACGTTCCCGGCGTAAGGGATCACTTTGGTGTGGCGCAGAGCACCGCCGGTATACACCGCCATATCCATGGTGCCCCCGCCGATATCTACCACACAGACGCCGAGTTCGCGCTCATCTTCGGTCAGCACCGCATAGCTGGCAGCCAGACCGGCGAAAATCAGTTGGTCCACTTTCAGACCACAACGTTCCACTGCTTTGACAATGTTCTTGGCCATATCGTTATGGCAGGTGATCAGGTGGACCTTGGCCTGCATACGCACGCCGGATAACCCAACCGGGTTTTTGATGCCTTCCTGATAGTCGATGGCGTATTCCTGAGGGATAACGTGCAGGATGCGGTGTTCGTCGCGCACACGCACCGACTTGGCGGTATGCACTACGTTCTCCACGTCTTCCTGCGTCACTTCCTCTTCGGAGATCGGCACCATCCCGATCTCGTTCTGACAGCTGATATGCTTACCCGACAAGGCCAGGTAAACCGAAGAAATCTGACAATCCGCCATCAGTTCGGCCTGGTCAATAGCGCGCTGTACGCACTTGACTACCGATTCCAGATCGTTAACGCCACCCTTATCCATACCGCGAGACGGGCAACTGCCCACCCCGATAATGTTGACCATGCCATCGGGCAAAACTTCCCCTACCAATGCGGAGACTTTTGCGGTACCGATCTCCAGTCCAACTACCAGTTTTCTGTCCGTCGACTTGATCATTGTTGTTTTGCCTGTGCCTGATTCTGTTGCTGATTACTGTTTGGTCGATCGCCCATGGCTGCCTGCGGGTCGATAAACGCCGGAGCCCAGCCGACTGAGGCACCGGAGTCATAGCGTAAATCGACATAGCTGACGCGCTTGTTTTCCGCCTGCGCCTGCTGCAACAGCACCGGATAAAGCCCGATGAAGCGTTGCAAGCGACCCATGCGATCGTCACGTCCCAGTTCCAGCCGAACATCGTTATCCAAAGCCAACTGCCACGAATGGCGGGCCGTCATGGACGCCATCTTAAGCTGGTACTTGCTGGCTGCCAGCACGCCGTTCATCGCGCGGTAACCTTCCAGAACATCCTGTTCGCTGCCTTCCGGACCATAGAGCAACGGTAATTTCTGATTGCCCAAACGCTGTGCCGGAATGCTGAACGACTTGCCCTCGGCATCAACCATGTGCAAATCATTCCAATGCGCCACCGGGACATACTCCACCAGGTGGATTTTCAGCTCATCCGGCCACTGTTTACGTACGCTGGCCTGCTTGACCCACGGCAGACGCTCGATCTGCTGCTGGATGATGTCCACATCCTGCGTCATAAAGGTGCCCGGTGCTCCCAAAGCCAAGATCGCCTGGCGAACATCGTCGTTAGTGGTGAAATGGCGTTCACCGGTCAATACCAGCCTTGAGAGCGGCAGACGGCTGGCATCTTGCATCCAACCCACCACTACCCAGCCGCACCACAGGATGGTGCCTAGCACCATCAGCAGGAAAATCATCCCTGCCAGTTGGGTGCCATTGCTGCGGCGTGGGCCGTTATCCGCCTCGCGCTCGCGTGCATTCAGAGCCGCTTGCGACATCTCAGTCAGCCAACGCCAGAATGCCCGCAACCAACTGCGAGAAAGTTAATCCGGACTGCCGGGCCGCCATCGGGACCAGACTGTGGCTGGTCATGCCCGGCGAGGTATTCGCCTCCAGCAGGTAGAAGCTGCCATCACTGTCTTGCATGACATCAACACGCCCCCAGCCGCTGCAATCCAGCCCACGGTAAGCCCGCAGTGCCAGCGCAGCCATAGCGGCTTCCTGCTGTGCATCCAGGCCGCTCGGGCAAAAATACTGCGTGTCGTCGGAAATATATTTGGCCTGGTAATCGTAAAACACGCCAGCGGGCTGAATACGGATGGAAGGCAGCACCTGATCGCCCAGGATCGCCACGGTGTATTCCGGGCCGCTGAGCCATTTCTCTACCAGCACATCCTCATCATGACGGAAAGCCTCTTCCAGCGCCCCTTCCAGGGCTGCGCGTTCGGTCACTTTGCTCATGCCAACGCTGGAGCCTTCGCGGCTTGGCTTCACAATCAGTGGCAATCCCAAAGCTTCAATGGCGGCCAGCTGGCTTTGCCGATCGTCGCCCAGATACTGACGGCGGCTCAGCGCCACGTAAGGTGCCACCGGCAGCCCCATCGACTGCCATACCATTTTGCTGCGCCATTTATCCATGGTCAGCGCCGAGGCCATCACGCCGCTGCCGGTATAAGGCAACTGCAAAAACTCCAGCAGACCTTGCAATGTACCATCTTCACCGCCACGCCCGTGCAGCGCAATGAACACTTTGGTGAACCCCTGCGCTTTCAGCTCGGTGACAGGGAAGTCACGGGTATCGATGCCATGAGCATCAATGCCCGCTTCTCGCAACCCGGCCAGCACGGCCGCGCCAGATTGCAGTGAAACTTCACGTTCTGCGGAGGTACCACCCAGCAATACGGCGACTTTATCAGCCATGATGATCCTCCTCTTTGATCTGGGGTTGCAGTTTTAGTTCAGCCAGCCGGCGCGCGATTTTACCGACATTGCCAGCCCCTTGCACCAGCACCAGGTCGTCGCCTTGCAACAGCTGCGCCAACAGCGTTGGCACGGTATCCGCATCGGACACCAGGATCGGATCCAGTTTGCCGCGATTGCGAATGGTACGGCACAGGCTACGGCTATCAGCGCCAGGGATCGGAGCTTCACCCGCCGGATAGACATCCAGCATCAGCAACACGTCAACCTGCGACAATACGTTGGCGAAATCGTCATACAGATCGCGAGTACGGGTATAGCGGTGCGGCTGGAAGATCATCACCACCCGCTTGGTTGGCCAACCGGCACGCGCGGCCTTGATGGTCGCATCCACTTCCGTTGGGTGGTGGCCATAATCGTCCACCAACATGGCACTACCCTGTTTTTCGTTCACCGCCGCCAATGGGAACTCCCCCAGGAAATCGAAGCGACGCCCCGTCCCCTGGAAACCGGCCAGCGCACGCAGAATGGCTTCGTCGGCAATGCCTTCTTCCGTCGCCACGGCAACCGCCGCCGCCGCGTTCAAGGCGTTATGGCGGCCCGGTGCATTCAGGGTGACCGTCATCAACGGCTTATCCTGACGGCTCAGGGTAAAGTGCCCCTGCGGCCCGATCTGGCTATAGCTCTCGATACGCACATCCGCATCCTCGCTAAAGCCGTAAGTGGTGATATGGCGACCCACGCGCGGCAACAACTCACGCACGACCGGATCGTCAATGCACATTACCGCACGACCATAGAACGGCAGGTTATGCAGGAAGGTGATAAACGTCTGCTTCAAATTCTCGAAGTCGCCATGGTAAGTATCCATATGGTCGGCTTCGATGTTGGTGACAATCGCCACCATCGGTTGCAAATGCAGGAACGACGCGTCGCTCTCATCCGCTTCCGCAATCAGGTAACGGCTAGAGCCCAAACGCGCGTGGGTACCCGCCGCTTTCACCAGCCCACCGTTAACAAACGTTGGGTCAAGACCGGCTTCGGCGTAAATACTGGACACCATCGCCGTGGTAGTGGTTTTACCGTGCGTACCGGCGATGGCAATGCCATGGCGATAGCGCATCAGCTCGGCCAGCATTTCTGCCCGCTGGATCACCGGAATGCGCGCCTCGCGGGCTGCGACGATCTCCGGGTTGTCTGCCGGGATAGCGGTCGAAACCACTACCACGCTGGCATCCAGCACGTTTTCTGGGCGGTGATGGAAGTAAATCGTTGCCCCAAGCTCACTCAACTGCTGGGTGACCGGGTTCGGCGCCAGGTCGGAACCGCTGATCTGATAACCCTCGTTGGCCAACACCTCGGCGATACCACCCATGCCGGCACCACCGATGCCAACAAAGTGAATGTGCCGGACGCGTCGCATCTCGGGCACGAAAGTACGTAGTTTCGCCAATTGTTGTGTATTCATCACTTCTCTATCTATCAGGTTCGATTTAGCTCAACAGGGGTAACCCCGACGGCCTTACAGGGCTGCACGAATAATTTCTGCCGCCACGCGTTCTGTTGCATCCGGGATCGCTACCGCGCGGGCCTTTTCGGCCATCTTCAACAGCGTTGGGCGATCCCAGCTTGCCAGCAGTTCCGCCACGACATCGGCAGTAAACTGCGGTTGTTCGATAATTTTGGCCGCACCGGCCTCTTCCAGAGGGCGCGCGTTCCAGTATTGCTGACGATCTTTGTGCTGGAACGGCACAAAAATGGCCGGTAATCCCGCCGCCGCCACTTCGCTGACGGTCAGCGCGCCAGAACGGCACACCACCACATCCGCCCAGGCGTAGGCCTCTGCCATATCATCAATAAACTCGGTCACCTTGTGCCCGGTCTGCCCTACCCTCTCGTAGTCCTGCAGTACCGTTGGCAATGCGCCCTTACCTACCTGATGCCAGAGGACTATTCTATCGCCCAGCAGCGCGGCGACTTCAGGAACTGTCTGATTCAGCACGCGCGCACCTTGGCTGCCGCCGATAATCAGCACACGGATTGGCCCTTCACGCCCGTTCAGACGCTCGGCAGGTAACGGCAGCGCCAACACATCGGTACGTACCGGGTTACCCACGACGTCCGCATTCGGAAACGCCCCTGGGAACGCCTGTAACACTTTCTTGGCAATCCTTGAGAGCCAGCGGTTAGTCAGGCCCGCAATGCCGTTCTGCTCATGCAGCACTACCGGGATACCACACTGCCAGGCAGCCAAACCGCCAGGGCCGGAAACGTAACCGCCCATCCCCAGCACCACGTCCGGCTGATAACTACGCATGATCGCTTTCGCCTGGCGCACCGCCTGCCAGATACGCACCGGTGCGGTCAACTGAGCCTTTAGGCCTTTGCCACGCAGCCCGGAGATGCGGATAAAATCAATCTCGATCCCGTGCTTCGGCACCAGATCGGCTTCCATTCGGTCTGCGGTGCCGAGCCAGCGAACCTGCCAGCCCTGCGCCATCAGATGATGCGCGACCGCCAGCCCCGGAAACACGTGCCCGCCGGTACCGCCTGCCATCACCATTAAACGCTTAGCTTTACCGCTCATCCGCTACCTCTTCACAAACGCCTGCGCTTTGGTCAGGCGCGTTTCATAATCAATTCGCAGCAACAGCACGATCGCCGTCGACATAATTAACAGGCTCGAGCCACCGTAACTTATCAGTGGCAAGGTCAAGCCTTTGGTTGGCAACATCCCCGCTGCCGCACCGACGTTCACCAATGCCTGGAAACTGAACCAGACACCGATCGAACACGCCAGAAAACCGGAAAATCGCTGGTCTATCTCCAACGCCCTGCGGCCGATCGACATGGCGCGAAAAGCGACGAAGAATACCATTAACAGGGCCAAAACCACACCGATATAGCCCAGTTCTTCGCCCAAAATGGAGAAGATAAAGTCAGTGTGCGCCTCGGGTAAATACTCGAGCTTCTGTACCGAGTTGCCCAGCCCTTGCCCCCAGAACTCGCCGCGGCCAAACGCCATCAGCGACTGGGTTAGCTGGTAACCACTGCCAAACGGATCGGCCCATGGGTTCCAGAACGAAGTCACACGGCGCATACGGTAAGGTTCCGCAATGATCAGCAGCCCCACGGCAAACACGCCCGATCCGATGATCGCCAGGAACTGCCACATCTTCGCCCCGGCCAGGAACAGCATCGCCAGCGTGGTGATAAACAGCACCACCACCGTCCCCAAATCCGGCTGGGCCAGCAGCAGCACCGCCAGCACCACCATCACACCCATTGGCTTACAGAAGCCCCAAAAGTTGCTGCGGAC
This sequence comes from Serratia sp. JSRIV006, assembly GCF_019968685.1. Taxonomy (NCBI): domain Bacteria; kingdom Pseudomonadati; phylum Pseudomonadota; class Gammaproteobacteria; order Enterobacterales; family Yersiniaceae; genus Serratia; species Serratia sp. JSRIV006. The sequence goes on along the minus strand of NZ_CP074137.1, from coordinate 895,130 downwards.
TTCCTCTACCTTGCGCACCAGATAGCTCGCCAAGTAGCAAAACAGCGACAGCTTGGATAATTCAGCGGGCTGGATACGCAACGGACCCAGTGAAATCCAGCGTGAAGCCCCGTTTACCGAGCTACCAACCACCAGCACCACCAGCAACAAGACTATCGATAACAGCAGCATGACGTTGCTATAACGCTGCCAAACGGCCATCGGGATACGCAGTGTTACCAACGACAGGCCGAACGCCAGGCCAAGGTAAAGTGCATCACGCTTGGCAAACAGGAACGGATCCTCTGCCAGGCGCTGGCCGATAGGCATCGAGGCCGACGTCACCATCACAAAACCAACAATCGCCAGGCCAAAGGTCAGCCACAGCAGGGTACGGTCATACAGCACCATGCTGCTCGTATCGCTTTCACGCGATCCCATCACCCAGTCTTTCAGCTTGTTGGTCAGGCCGAACGTCGGCACCCGTAGTCTCATCCGCCCAGCTCCTGTGCCAGACGGGCAAACTCGTTGCCACGCACTTCAAAATTACGGAACTGATCCAGGCTGGCACAGGCCGGTGACAACAGCACCATATCGCCTGATGTCACCTGGCGGGCAATGGCCTGCATCGCCTGCTCCATCGTTTCTGTCTGCGTGGCGACTTCCGGACGCAGCTGTGCCAGCTGTGCGCCATCGCGGCCAAAGCAGTACAAGCGCACGTTGTCACCTTGCAGATAGCGCGCCAGCGGCGAGAAGTCCGCAGACTTGCCATCACCGCCCAACAGCAGATGCAGCGTGCCCTTAACCTGCAGGCCGTTCAGCGCCGCCTCGGTGCTGCCGACGTTGGTGGCTTTGGAATCGTTAATCCAGCGCACACCGTTGTGTTCCCACACCAGTTGGAAACGGTGCTCCAGGCCGGTAAAGGTCGTGAGCGCTTTCAGGCTGGACGCTCGCGGCAGCTTGACGGCATCGGCCAGGGCCAGGGCCGCCAACGCATTGGTAAAGTTATGGCGACCGGTGAGCTTCATCTCGCTGGTATTGAGGACTTTCTCACCATTCACCCGCAGCCAGATTTCACCCTGCTGGCGGTTGAGATGGTAGTCCCCCACGTCAGCACCAAAGCTGACGCAGCGCTCATCGGCACCGCGCACCGGCATGGTCAGCGCGTCGTCCGCATTCACTACGCAGACTTGGGCATTTTCATAGACGCGCAATTTGGCGGCACGGTATTGCTGCAGGCCAAATGGATAGCGATCCATATGATCTTCGGTCACGTTCAAAATGGTTGCCGCTGCGGCATGCAGGCTGTGAGTGGTTTCCAATTGGAAGCTCGACAGCTCCAGCACGTACAGATGGCACTCCTGACGCAGCAGGCTCAGCGCTGGCAGGCCGATATTGCCCCCAACGCCCACGGCCCAACCAGCGGCCTTGGCCATTTCGCCCACCAGCGTGGTGACGGTGCTCTTGCCGTTGGAACCGGTGATCGCCACAATTGGCGCCTGGGCTTCACGGCAGAACAGCTCAACGTCACCGACGATCTCAACCCCGGCATCGGCGGCAGCGCTCAAAGCCGGAGTCGCTAATGCCATGCCTGGGCTAGCCACAATCAAATCCGCAGACAACAACCATTCCTGGTTCAGAGAACCCAGATGACGTTCAACGCTCTCGGGCAGTTGATCCAGGCCCGGTGGCGAAATACGGGTATCCATAACCCGCGGCGTCACGCCACGGGTCATAAAGAAATCAACGCAGGAAAGGCCGGTAAGGCCCAACCCGATGATGACCACTTTTTTACCCTGATAATCCACCATAATCAGCGCACCTTCAGCGTCGCCAGGCCAATCAGCACCAGCATCAGCGAAATAATCCAGAAGCGCACGATCACCCGTGGTTCTGGCCAGCCTTTCAATTCATAGTGATGGTGGATCGGCGCCATGCGGAAAATACGTTGCCCGCGCAGCTTGAACGATCCCACTTGCAGGATCACCGACAGCGTTTCAACCACGAACACGCCGCCCATGATCAGCAACAAGAACTCCTGGCGCAGCAGCACGGCGATGGTGCCCAACGCGCCGCCCAGTGCCAGTGAACCCACGTCACCCATAAACACCTGAGCCGGGTAGGTGTTAAACCATAAGAAACCTAAACCTGCCCCGACGATCGCGGTGCAGACGATGACCAACTCACCGGCATGACGCAGATACGGAATATGCAGGTAGTTGGCGAAGTTCATGTTACCGGTCGCCCAGGCCACCAGCGCAAAGCCCGCCGCTACAAACACGGTTGGCATGATCGCCAGGCCATCCAGCCCATCGGTCAGGTTGACCGCGTTGCTGGTGCCGACAATCACGAAGTAGGCCAACGCCACGTACAGCAAGCCCAACTGCGGCATGATGTCCTTAAAGAACGGCACAACCAGCTCGGTGGCTGGCGTGTCTTTTCCTACGGCATACATGGCAAAGGCCACGACCAGGGCAATCACCGACTGCCAGAAATATTTCCAGCGGGCAATCAACCCCCGAGTATCTTTGCGCACCACTTTGCGATAGTCATCGACAAAGCCGACGATGCCGTAACCCACCAGTACGAACAGCACGCACCACACGTAAGGGTTGGACGGATAGGCCCACATCAGCACCGAAATGGTGATGGAGGTCAGGATCATGATGCCGCCCATGGTCGGCGTGCCGCGCTTGCTAAAGTGCGATTCTGGCCCATCGTTACGCACTACCTGACCAAAGGACATTTCCTGCAGGCGTTTGATCACCTTCGGCCCCATCCACAGGGAAAGGAACAGCGCGGTCAGCAGGCTGACAATGGCCCGGAACGTCAGATAAGAAAAGACGTTGAAGCCTGAGTAATATTTGACCAAATGTTCGGCCAGCCAAACTAACATGGTGCTTTCTCCTGTAACGCGCGTACTACCTGCTCCATTGCGGCACTACGTGAACCTTTGATTAACACGGTAATTACCGCATGTGCTGAGAGTAGTTCCGCTACGCGCGCGGTCACTGCTGTTTTATCCTGATAATGTTCACCGTTACCGGCGGCAGAGCTCAATACCTGGCTCAGCCCACCCACGCTGATGACTTTATCAATACCGGCCAGACGGGCAGCTTCACCCACCTGGCGATGACACTCTTCGGCCTCTGCACCCAACTCGGCCATATCGCCAACGACCATCACGCGATAACCTGGCATTTCTGCCAACACCTGCGCCGCTGCCGTCATGGAGCCGACGTTGGCGTTGTAGCTGTCATCGAGCAACAGCTTGCCTTGCGCCAAGGCGATCGGGAACAAGCGCCCAGGCACCGCCTGAAGCTGTTGCAAGCCTGCACTCACGGCGGCCAGCGTAGCGCCAACCGACATCGCCAGTGCTGCTGCCGCCAACGCATTCGCCACGTTATGGCGGCCCGGCAATGGCAACTCAATCGCCACCGTGCCGAACGGGCTGTGCAGGGTGAAGTGAGTCACGCTCCCTTTCACCTGGATATCGCTGGCAAAGAAATCCACAGATTCCGCAGCCTGGGGAGAGAAACGCCAGACTGTCTTGCCCTGTAACTGCGCCTGCCAATGCGGCCAGTCGTTGCTATCGGCGTTGAGGATCGCCACGCCATCCGCCGGCAAACCGGCAAAGATTTCGCCCTTGGCCTGCGCAACGCCTGCCAGTGAACCAAAACCTTCCAGATGGGCAGCGGCCAGATTATTCACCAGCGCGCTCTGCGGTTCCGCCAAGGCGGTGGTATAGGCAATCTCACCGATATGGTTGGCACCCAGCTCGACCACCGCAAAATCATGCTGCGGCTCTAAACGCAGCAACGTTAGCGGCACGCCGATCTCGTTATTGTAATTCCCGGCGGTATGCAGCACTTCGCCACATTCACGTAAAATGGCCGCGGTCATCTCTTTCACCGAGGTCTTGCCCGATGAACCGGTCAGCGCCACCACTTTGGCTGGCACCTGCTGACGTACCCAGGCGGCAAACTGCCCCAGTGCCAGACTGGTATCTTTCACCACCAGTTGCGGAGCCTCCACCAATAAGCGCTTACTTACCAGCAAAGCGCCTGCGCCAGCGGCGACAGCATCGGCGGCAAAGTCGTGAGCATCGAAACGCTCGCCTTTCAGGGCCACAAACAGGCAACCTGCAGTGACCTGACGAGTATCCCTCGTCACTTCGGTAATGATGCAGTCGGTGCCGATCAGCTCGGCATCCAATACCGCCGCCAGCGTCTGAAGCGAGACCGGGATCATGCCAGCACCCCCAGCAAACGTGCGACGGTGGTGCGATCGGAGTAATCCAGACGACGGTTACCCACCAGTTGGTAATCCTCGTGACCTTTACCCGCCACCAGTACCACATCCTGCTCTTTGGCTTGCATGATGGCGCTGGTCACGGCTTCGGCGCGCCCGTGGATCACCTGTACATGCCCGGCATCCAGCAGCCCGGCCAGAATATCCTTGATGATGGCCTGCGGTTCTTCGGTGCGCGGATTATCATCCGTTATCACCACCCGGTCGGCAAACTGTTCGGCAATGCCCCCCATAAGTGGGCGCTTACCTCTATCACGGTCGCCACCGCAGCCAAACACGCACCACAGTTGCCCTTGGCAATGCAGGCGAGCGGCTTCCAGCGCTTTTTCCAGCGCATCCGGAGTGTGGGCATAATCCACCACCACCGTCGGCTTGCCTGGCGCATTGAAGACTTCCATCCGGCCACAGACCGGCTGCAGCTGATTGGCCGTGTTAACCAGTTTCTCAAACGGGTAACCGAGTGACAGCAGCGTTGCCAATGCCAGGATCAGGTTACTGACGTTGAAGGCCCCCATCAGGCGGCTTTCGATCTCGCCGTTGCCCCAGCTTGAGCTGAAGTGGATGGTGGCACCGTTATCGTGATACTCCACCGCGGTGGTTTTCAGCCAGCGGCCATGACAGCCAGGCTGCAAATTGTCCTGCATGCTGACGGCCACCGCGTCTGGCAGTTTGGCCAGCCAACGCTGCCCGACTTCATCGTCGGCGTTGATGATCGCCTGACCAACGTCGTGGCCAGCAAACAGTGACCATTTGGCCGCTTCGTAGCTGGCCATATCACCGTGGTAATCCAGGTGATCGCGGCTCAGGTTGGTGAATACGGCTGCGGCAAAGGGTAAAGCCGCCACGCGGTGTTGCACCAGGCCATGAGAGGAGACTTCCATCGCGGCCAAGGTGGCCCCTTGCTGCGCCAGATCGTTAAGCACGTGCTGCACATCGACCGCAGAACCGGTGGTATTTTCCGTTGGGCAAACCTGGCCTAACAAACCGTTGCCCACGGTGCCCATCACGGCGGCAGTTTCGCCCAACAGTTGGCTCCACTGGGCTAACAGTTGGGTGGTGGTAGTTTTACCGTTGGTCCCCGTCACGCCAATCAAGCGCAGACGTTCGGCAGGCTGATGATAGAAACGCCCGGCTAACGCCGACAGGCGCTGGCCAAGTTGGCTCAGGTAAATCACCGGCACGCCGTGCATTTCGCAAATTTTACCGTCTTCAGCTTCGCCTTCCGCTTCGGCGATAACGGCGGCAACCCCTTGGGCGATGGCTTGCGGAATATAGCGGCGTCCATCCGTTTGATGGCCAACTACGGCGACAAACAGATCCCCGGCAGCCGCAATACGGCTGTCTAATATCATTTCCCGCAGCGCGCGCTCGGGTGCCGTTGGCACCCACGGAGCGAGTAAATCGCGCAAATTACGATCGGCCACCTGAACCCTCTTTGTTATTAATCACTAATTCGCTTTTGTCACCGGTGGGCAACGCATCTGGCTGAACGTTCATGATCCGCAGCGCGCCCCCCATGATGGCACCAAACACCGGCGCGGAAATCGCACCACCGTAGTATTTCCCACCCTGTGGGTCGTTGATGACCACCACCAGAGCAAAACGAGGCTGGCTAGCTGGCGCCACCCCCGCGGTATAAGCGATATATCGGTTGACGTATTTACCATCCGGCCCGACCTTTTTGGCGGTACCGGTTTTAATGGCAATACGATAACCCTTGATGGCGGCTTTCACCCCACCACCGCCCGGCAAGGCGACGCTTTCCATCATGTGCACTACCGTACGCACGGTAGCCTCAGGGAAGACGCGTTCACCGGCAACCGGAGGGTCAACCTTGGTGATCGACAATGGGCGATAAACGCCCAGGCTGCCGATCGTGGCATAGACTCGCGCTAACTGTAACGGGGTTACCATTAGCCCGTAGCCGAAAGAGAAGGTGGCCCTCTCTATGTCAGACCACCGTTGTTTTTTTGGGTATAAGCCACTGCTTTCTCCGACCAGCCCCAAATTGGTCGCTTTTCCCAGCCCAAAACGTGAGTAAGTATCTACTAACGCTGAGGACGGCATCGCTAACGCCAGCTTTGAAACACCGACGTTACTCGACTTCTGCAAGATCCCGGTCATGGTCAGTTCCGAATAACGCGCCACATCTTTGATTTCATGGCCGTTAATGCGGTAAGGAATGGTATTGAGCACGCTATTTTCTTTCACTACGCCGCGCTGCAACGCCGTCATTACCACCATCGGTTTCACGGTAGAACCAGGTTCAAAAATATCGGTAATGGCACGGTTACGCATGGTGTCTTTCGGCGTATCGGCCATATTGTTCGGGTTGTACGATGGGCTGTTGGCCATCGCCAATACTTCGCCGGTGTTCACGTCCACCAGCACTGCGGTACCAGACTCCGCCTTATTGAAGGCGACGGCGTTATTCAATTCACGATAGACCAACGCCTGCAGGCGTTCATCGATGCTCAATGCCAGATTGTGCGCCGCCTGGCTGTCTACCGAGGAGATGTCCTCGATCACTCGGCCATAGCGGTCTTTACGTACTGTTCTTTCGCCCGGTTGGCCGGTCAGCCAGCGATCAAAGCTCTTTTCGACTCCTTCGATCCCTTCGCCGTCAATGTTGGTCACGCCGATGATATGAGAAGTAACCTGGCCAGACGGGTAGTAGCGGCGCGATTCCTGGCGCAGGTAGATGCCAGGCAATTTCAGCTTGTGGATGTAATCACCAATCGCCGGGTTAACCTGCCGGGCTAGATAGACAAAACGCCCCTTCGGATTGGCATTGATACGATTGGAGAGCTGATCGAGCGGAATTTGCAACGCGTCGGACAGCGCTTTCCAGCGCGAATCCAGCGTAATACCCCCGCGTTCGTTCAACTCTTTCGGATCGGCCCACACGGCATTCACCGGCACGCTCACCGCCAGCGGTCGGCCATAGCGGTCGCTAATCATGCCGCGAGCGGTGGGAACCGACTGCACGCGTAACGAACGCATGTCGCCTTCTTTCACCAACCGATCCGGATTGATCACCTGCAAATAAGCCACACGCAGCATCAGCCCAACCAGCGCCAACAGAATACAGCCGCACAGCAACGCAAAACGCCAGCTGACAAAGCTGGCCTGATCTTCCTGGCGTTTCAACTTCTTACCGGGACGTACTGCTTTCATGCGTTAGCTATTTGCTCCGTATCGTGACTTCGGCTAAACCACTCATGGCTTGACAATAATAATTTCCTGCGATGGATCAACGTGTTGCATCTGCAGTTTTTCGGTGGCGATACGCTCTACTCGGCTGTGATCGCCAAGGGCATTCTCTTCCAGGATCAGGTTGCGCCATTCGATATCCAGCGCATCTCTCTCCAGCACCAACTGTTCGCGCTCGGCGGTCAGCAGGCGGGTACGGTGCGCGGTGGTCACCACAAACACGGCGGAAACCAGCGCGGCAATCATCAAAATCAGCGGGATCTTGGCGTTACGCAGCAGATCGCCTCCGATGACGCCAACTAAACCGTGGCGCTCATTACCAATCACGCAGGCATCCTCTCGGCAATACGCAGTACGGAACTGCGCGCCCGTGGGTTTTCCGCCACTTCAACATCACCTGGCTTCATTTTGCCCAAGGCTTTCAGCGTACGGCCGCCCATTTCACGCAACTGCGCTTCGGTTAGCGGAATTCCTGCCGGAACCTGGGCACCACGGCTGTGGTGGCGCATAAAGCTTTTGACGATACGGTCTTCCAACGAATGGAAGCTGATGATCGACAGGCGGCCTTCTGGTGCCAACACGGCTAATGCACCGTCCAGCGCACGCTCGATCTCTTCCAGCTCGCTGTTGATGTAGATACGGATCGCCTGGAAACTGCGGGTTGCCGGGTGTTTATGCTTATCACGGAACGGGCTGGCATGGGCGATCAGCTCGGCCAGTTCCTTGGTACGGGTCATCGGCTCTACGCGGTTTCTTTCTACGATGGCGCGGGCGATGCGTTTGGCGAAGCGCTCTTCACCGAAGGTTTTCAGCACCCAGGCAATATCGTCGGCTTCCGCTTTCATCAACCATTCGGCGGCGGATTGGCCGCTTGAAGGGTCCATACGCATATCCAGCGGGCCGTCACGCATAAAGGAAAATCCGCGTTCTGCGTCATCCAACTGAGGGGAAGAAACACCCAAGTCGAGCAATACGCCGTCGATCTTGCCCACCAGTTCCCGTTGCTGCACATAGTCAGCCAAATCGGAAAACGGTCCGTGGATGATAGTAAAACGTGGGTCTGCAATAGATTGAGCTGCGGCAATTGCCTGCGGATCGCGATCGATAGCCAACAAGCGCCCTTCCGGCCCCAGTTGGGACAAGATCAGACGAGAATGACCACCGCGACCAAAAGTACCGTCGATGTAGATGCCGTTACTGCGAATATTGAGACCCTTCACGGCCTCATCCAGCAATACGGTCGTATGTTTATAATTTTCCAGCATGCTTATAGTGACAAGTCCTGTAGCCGCTCAGACAACGGTTCCTGAGTGGATTGTTCCGCGTCAATATCATCCTTGACTTGTTGATACCAGGTCTGTTCATCCCACAGTTCAAACTTGTTGAACTGCCCGACCAGCATCACTTCTTTAGTAAGCCCGGCATGTTGGCGTAGCGTATTGGCTAACAGCAACCGGCCGGCATTATCCATCTGACACTCGCTGGCATGGCCCAACAGCAAGCGCTGGACGCGGCGCTCGGCGGGATTCATGCTCGACAGACGGGACAACTTTTGCTCGATGATTTCCCATTGAGGTAATGGATAAAGCAGCAGGCAGGGCTGATGGAGGTCAATGGTGCAAACCATTTGGCCTTGCGATTCCTCATTCAGTAAATCCCGATAACGGGTTGGTACGGCGAGCCGTCCTTTACTGTCGAGGTTGACCAGCGTTGCCCCACGAAACATACCTGAGCTACCCCCTCGTGACCCTTTTCACCACTTTACACCACAAATTCCCACATAAGGGAGTTTACGGAGGGTATGAAAACCTTGTCAAGCCAGAGCAAGAGCGGTTTGGCAATATTTATAGGCATATTCTGGAGGCTGGCTCACGAAAGGAACGCTATTTATTGCATGAATATAAATTAACATCATGATTAAAGAGGAGAATTTTCTAAGCGGAAAGAGTGTGATTAAAATAAACACAAATTGACGATTAAATAACTCATTATGTCCTTCTGCAATCCAGGTCTCACTTTTCAACATCGCTCTCGGCGGGGACAACCCCACTGCATCCCGCATCGGTCAAGGCTTGGCCGCAAGCCGCCTGCCAGCAGGGAAATGCGATAAGCCCTTGAGTTAATAACACTCAGCGAGTATTTCGCTGCCAACGGCGCGCTATTTTACTTCAATTATTCCGTCAAAGAACAACCCAAAGATAAAATAAATGGCGAAGCACTGGCTCAAGCCGCTAATTATGATTCAAATCAAAATGGTAAGATTATTCTCAAAACACCTATTTACAATTCATCTGGATTTTTTTGCCACTTTAGGAATATACGTAAATTTAGTGAGCCTATCGCTAAATCAGCCGCAAAGCCGTCATCTCACCGTCGCCACATAATCATAACGCACTGTTAATAATGATAATTTCTACAACTGCAATTTTAAATTCCTGCTTTACGCACTTTCCCCCCTGTTGTCAGGATAAAAATCACCCAAATGTTAAAAATAAAAATTTTAAGCCACTTATAACAATCAATATAGTCAAGTAGACTACTAAATAGCATAAAGGTCAGTTAATAACACCTAATTAACATTAACAACCAACATATTAACCGATAAATTCAGGGATCGTGTCATGTCTAGAGCCGTTTCACCATGGCGCAGCGCTGCCGCCGATACTTTTGCGCTGGTGGTGTACTGTTTTATCGTCGGGATGGCGATTGAAATACTGATTTCGGGCATGAGCTTTAGCCAATCGCTCTCTTCCCGACTGGTGTCGATCCCCGTCAATATCCTGATCGCCTGGCCCTATGGTCGCTACCGCGATTTCTTTATCGCCACCGCACGCCGCAGCCCACACGGGCAGTTTTTGCTGCGTAACCTGGCCGATCTGTTGGCTTATGTCAGTTTCCAATCGCCGGTTTACGCTGCCATTCTTTGGAGTGTGGGTGCAGACGGCCAGCAGATCCTGGCCGCGGTGACAAGTAATGCGGTGATCTCAATGGCGATGGGCGTGGTGTACGGCTATTTTCTGGAGTATTGCCGCAGGCTGTTTCGCGTGGTGGGTTACGTTTAGGGGCCGAATGACGGCCCCTTGAAGATTACTTGCGGCTCAGGCTGCCACGGCGGAACAGGTTACGGCGAATGCGCGTCATACCCGGTTTGGGTTTGCGTGGTTCATCCAGGCTGGCAAGCACCAGCTCCAGCACCCGCTCGGCAACATCACGGTGGCGCTGGGCCACGGCAAGCACCGGGCACTCCAGGAAATCCAATAGCTCATGGTCACCAAAGGTGGCAATTGCCAGATCCGCCGGTAAACGCCCACGCTGTTTCAGCGTTACGTCCATCACTCCCTGCAACAGCGAGAATGAGGTGGTAAACAACGCCTGTGGCATCGGATGGGTTCTCAACCATTCCGCGAACAGCACACCGGCTGCTTCACGTTCATAGCTGTTGGCATACAGATAATCCACCTGCCGCTCATCATCCTGCCAGGCCTGACGGAAACCCTGCTCACGCAAGAAGCTGACCGAAAGCTCAGGCAAAGCCCCCAGATACAACACCGACTTGGCGGGGAAAGTGCGTAACTCCTGCGCCAGGGCAAAGGCGTCTTCCTGATCGGCCCCCACCACGCTGATAAAGTGTTCACGATCCAGAGCGCGATCCAATGCAATAATCGGGAAAGGATCGTTAGCCCAGCGTTGATAGAAAGGATGCTCCGGCGGTAACGCCGTGGAGACGATGATCGCATCGACCTGGCGTTGCAGCAGGTGCTCAATACAGCGCATTTCATTATCCGGCTGATCTTCCGAGCAGGCGATCAACAGTTGATAACCGCGCTGACGCGCCTGGCGTTCCAGGTAGTTGGCGATGCGGGTATAGCTGGTATTTTCCAGATCCGGGATCACCAGGCCGATAGAACGAGTGCGGCCTGCACGCAGCCCTGCCGCTACGGCATTCGGGTGATAATTGTGCTCCCTGACCACGGCCATCACTTTTTCGACGGTTTTATCGCTGACACGATACTGCTTCGCCTTGCCGTTGATGACATAACTGGCCGTAGTGCGCGAAACGCCTGCGAGACGCGCGATTTCATCCAGTTTCACGTTAACCCCTTTAAATGACTCTCAAAATGACAATGGATCCTGTGGCGTTGTTTACCCCACGCTTTCAATGTACGGCTAAGCATGCAGCGAACCGAAAGCGGAAGGGTAATGAGTAACCATGATAGTCACTATGGTTATTCAACCCGTAATGGCGATCTAACAGCAGAAAACACGGCCGAGCAACCGCTTTCGCCCAAAGGTGCCAGCAAATGGGCAAAAAATTAAAAAGAAAGGGCGCAGCAAACCTGCCACGCCCCGGATACAGTGCAGAAAACCCGCTATCAGCGCATAATCTTGTCGCCGCGCGACACGCCAACAATCCCCGAGCGGGCCACTTCGACGATTTCCGCCACTTCACGTACGGCGTTGAGGAAGGCGTCCAGCTTGTCGCTGGTCCCCGCCAACTGCACGGTGTAAAGCGACGAGGTGACATCCACAATCTGGCCACGGAAGATATCCGTGCTGCGTTTCACCTCTTCACGACCGTAGCCGCTAGCCTGCAGCTTCACCAGCATGATTTCACGCTCAACGTGAGCCCCTTGCACCAGCTCACTGACGCGTAAAACGTCAACCAGCTTATGCAACTGCTTCTCTATCTGCTCCAGTACCTTTTCATCACCCACCGTCTGGATCGTCATGCGCGACAAGGTTGGATCATCGGTAGGAGCAACCGTCAGGCTTTCGATGTTGTAGCCACGCTGAGAGAACAGCCCGACGACGCGCGACAACGCACCGGATTCGTTTTCCAGTAATACCGATAAGATACGGCGCTTCATCAGGTTCTCTCCGTTTTGCTTAGCCACATTTCGTCCATGCTTCCACCGCGGATCTGCATTGGATAAACATGTTCAGTCTCGTCGACGGTCACATCGACAAACACCAGACGTTCTTTTTCAGCCAGCGCCTGCGCCAGCTTGCTTTCCAGCTCATCCGGGGTACGAATGGCGATGCCGACATGGCCATAGGCTTCTGCCAGCTTGACGAAGTCCGGCAAGGAATCCATATAGGACTGCGAATGGCGGCCAGAATAGATCATGTCCTGCCACTGCTTCACCATACCCAGGTAGCGGTTATTGAGGTTGACCACCACCACCGGCAGATTGTACTGCAGAGCCGTGGACAGCTCCTGGATATTCATCTGAATGCTGCCGTCACCGGTGACGCACACTACCGTTTCGTCTGGCAGTGCCAGTTTCACCCCAAGGGCGGCTGGTAAGCCAAAGCCCATAGTGCCCAGGCCACCAGAGTTGATCCAACGGCGCGGTTTATCGAACGGATAATAGAGTGCGGCAAACATCTGGTGCTGGCCAACGTCGGAGGTGACATAGGCATCGCCCTTGGTCAGGCGGTGCAGCGTTTCGATCACCGCCTGAGGTTTGATGGTGCCACTGTCTTTGTTGTAGCCCAGGCAATCGCGCGCGCGCCACTGCTCAATGGACTGCCACCAGTCACGCAGCGCATCGAAATCCTGCGCTTTGTCTTCATGCGCCAGCAGTTCCAGCATCTGCGTCAGCACCTGTTTGGCATCGCCAACGATAGGAATATCGGCATCCACCGTTTTGGAAATGGAGGTCGGGTCGATATCGATATGCAGCACCGTGGCATCCGGGCAGTATTTGGCCAGGTTGTTGGTAGTGCGATCGTCAAAGCGCACCCCAACGGCAAAAATCACGTCGGAATGATGCATGGTCTTGTTGGCTTCATAGGTGCCGTGCATGCCCAGCATACCGACGCTTTGGCGGTGAGTTCCCGGGAACGCCCCTAGCCCCATCAGCGTACAGGTGACCGGTAGGTTCAGCTTTTCCGCCAGTTGCAGCAACTCTCCATGGCACTCTGAATTGATGGCCCCGCCGCCCACGTACATGATCGGCTTTTTTGCCGCCAGAATGGTCTGTAGGGCGCGTTTGATTTGCCCGCGGTGGCCTTGCACCGTCGGGTTGTAGGAACGCATGCTGACGTCCTGCGGATACGCGTAAGGCATTCTTATCGCCGGGCCGACGATATCCTTCGGCAGATCGACCACCACCGGGCCAGGGCGGCCGGTAGAGGCCAGGTAAAACGCCTTTTTCAGCACGGAAGGAATGTCTTCGGTACGCTTGACCAGGAAGCTGTGTTTTACCACCGGGCGGGAGATACCCACCATGTCGCACTCCTGGAAGGCATCGTAACCAATCAGCGAGCTCGGCACCTGGCCAGATAGCACCACCATCGGGATGGAATCCATATAGGCGGTGGCGATGCCAGTAATGGCGTTGGTAGCCCCAGGGCCAGAAGTGACCAGCACTACGCCCACTTCGCCGGTCGCTCGTGCATAGCCATCGGCCATATGCACCGCCCCTTGCTCGTGGCGCACCAGAATATGATCGATGCCCCCCACCGTGTGCAGGGCATCATAGATATCGAGTACCGCCCCGCCCGGATAGCCGAATACATGCTTAACGCCCTGATCGATCAGCGATCGGACGACCATCTCGGCTCCTGACAATATTTCCATGGGTTTGCCTCCAGGCTTACATAGCTTGTTCTTGTCTGACGCCGGAACGTAGCGCCTGTCCTGTCTGGGGCATGGCCCCAAAAATCTTATGGACGTTTTGGACTCTTAACATAGCGTCAGAATATGGGGCAGGCAAACGGCAAAATGGCTTATCACCGGCAAGGGTATTGCCATCAGGCTGGAGAAGTGCGGCTTGGCAAAACTATGCACTAGCTGAGTGGTTATTCAGCTAGGCATTATTTCGAGGGTGGGGGTAATTACAGAACTATATCAGGCAAGGGCGACTGGGGATTTTTCGTCCGCCTGCCGCCCCTATCATCACTTTTCCTGATACATCGACTCTATCTCATGCTGATAACGCTGTAGGATCACCTTGCGACGCAGCTTCAAGGTCGGGGTGAGTTCCCCCAATTCCATCGAGAAGGCTGCCGGCAGCAGGGTAAATTTCTTCACCTGCTCAAACAGGGCCAACTCTTTTTGCATCTCCCGCAGACGCTTTTCGAACATTTCGATGATATGGCTGTTGCGCAGCAGTTCGAGCCGATCCTGATACTTCAGATTGACCGATTTGGCATACTCTTCCAACGACTCGAAACTCGGGACGATCAACGCGGAGACAAATTTGCGTGCATCGGCAACGATTGCGACCTGTTCGATAAAGCGATCCTGCGCCAGGGTACCTTCCAGCATCTGTGGCGCAATGTATTTGCCGCCGGAGGTCTTCATCAGATCCTTCAGCCGCTCGGTAATAAACAGGTTGCCGCTATCGTCGATCATGCCGGCATCGCCGGTTTTCAGCCAGCCGTCAGCGGTAAAGCTATCGGCCGTCTCCAACGGTTTATTGAAATAGCCGCGCATCACGATTGGCCCACGCACCTGGATTTCATTTTCATCGCCAATGCGCACTTCCACGCCGGGCAGTGGCTTGCCGATCGAACCAAAGCGGAAGTTGTTTTCTTCCCAGCAGGAGACCGTGGCACAGGTTTCCGTCATGCCATAGCCGTATTTGATGTTAATGCCCATCGCCTGGAAGAACAGAATGACGTTGTCATCAAGCTTGGCACCGGCCGCTGGCAAGAAGCGCACCCGCCCCCCCAGGATCCCCCGCAGCTTGCTTAACACCAGCTTGTCAGCCCAGCGGTGAGAGAGGTCGAACAGCTTGCCTAACGGTTTCCCTGCCCTTTCCTGAAGGAACTTGCGTTCACCACAGACGATGGCCCAGTGGAATAAGGCACGCCGCAACCAGGGCGCACGAGAGACCTTTTCATGCACCGCACTGAAGATTTTTTCATAAAAGCGTGGCACTGCGCACATCAGGGTCGGTTTGACATCGGCCATCGCTTCCCGCACCCAGTCGGTATTGGGCAGATAAACGTTCTGCGCGCCCGAATGCATGATAAAGAAGCTCCAGGCACGTTCAAACACGTGTGACAGTGGCAGGAAGCTGAGGGAAACGTCATCCGCCGTCACCGTCAGGCGATCGTCATGCAGCTGCAGCTGTGCGGCCATATTGCGGTAGTCAAGCATCACGCCTTTCGGCTCCCCGGTGGTGCCTGAGGTGTAGATAAGGGTGAACAAATCCTTCAAATCGCGCTCGGCAATTCTTTGCTGACGCAGGGCATCGAAACGCTCGATATCCGCAAGACGTTCGAAATGATGAAGGTGTTGGGCAATCTCACAGCCGCGCAAATCGGCTGAAGCATCAAAGACAATAATGTGGGTCAGTTGCGGGCATACGCCACGCAGCGCAATCGCGGCATCCAGTTGTGCTTGCTCGCCGACAAACAGAATGCGGATATCGGCATCGTTAATGATAAATGCCGCCTGAGCCGGGGTGTTGGTGGCATAAAGCGGCACGCTGACCGCCCGCAGTTCGAGGATCGCCAAATCGGCCAACGACCAGGCCATGCTGTTGTTGGCAAAAATCGCGATACGTTCCTGTACCTCAACGCCCAGTGCCAGCAAGGCGCAGCCAATATGTTGCATATGCGCCCCAACCTGCGCCCAGGTCAACCGTGTTTCTCCCTGAGGGGACCACTGACGGAAAGCCGTATGTTCTGCACGGTTAGCAATTTGATGCTGTATACGTTCAACCTGATGGTAATGCTGCAAGGTATTGGTCATAGCGCTCTATGCCTGAAATTTATCAACCAGTTAACCGCGACCGGAGCGGAAGCTCTCACATCTCAGCTTACACGTGTTTACTTTTTTTGCGCAGTCTACCTAGTCTCCGGCTGTGGGAAAAGGGATTTCAGCGTAGAAGTGTGAGCCAAAACGCGCTTGTACTCATTTCTCTTGATCTTGGACAAAAGGGAGTGCGAAAGGTTTACACCAAACAGACAAAGTGGGATCGACGACAAGAAGGGAGAAGTGACAGGTTAAAATAGTGGCAGTATCGCTTGGGGCAGAATAGCGTTTCAGTCACTCAAATTAATTAACCCTCGGGGTAAATGATATTTCCTATGGAGTCATTATACGGAATAATCTTAGTTTCTCTTGAGCCTATTCTTAATTATTGTTTTGCGCTATCCATTATCAACCCGACGCACTCGAAAGCGCGCTGGGCCAATAAATCACTAATTAGCGCAATACACCCGCTTGGCTAAGAACGGACTTCATCCACTGATGGCCTTCATCACGCTCGGCGGACTCATGCCAGGAAAGATAACAGGTGGCGGTTTTTCTCTCCCAAGGCAGCGGAATTAATTTTAGCTGCAAGGCTTGTGCGTGCTGCTGGGCAAACCAACGAGGAGCGATTGCCACCATCTCGGTCATGGCGACCAGATTCAATACGCTGAACAGGTCGGTACATTGCTGGGTGACATTGCGTTGTAGGGTTTCGTCAAGATAGTAGGGTTTGCTAAAGGAACAAAAACGCTCTAATGCGATGACGGCATGCTGCTCCGCCAGCATCTGTTTCTGGCTAATGGTACCCACCAGGCGCGGGTGAGACTGTGCGGCAACCAGGGTCAATTCATCATCGAATAAGGCAATATCCTGGAACTCGGGATGTTCAAGGCGGCTATAGCCAATAACAAACTCGGTCTCCTGATAGCGTAACTGATGCTCAATGTTAGTGCTCATGTAAGACTTGGTCTGTATCTGCACGTTGGGAGCCATGCTCTTGACGTTGTTGATTATTTTGGCTGTCAGACGAATATCTAGCGGGCTGCAGATAGAAAGCACAAAGAGGCGTTCGCTGCTCAGGGCATCAAAGCCAGCGCCTGGCAGTTCATTTTGTACCAGCTGCAGTGCCTGGCGTACCGGGCCAAAAAGTTGGCGGGCGCGCATGGTAGGCTGAATGCCACGGCCGAAGCGGACAAACAGCTCGTCGTTGAACATGATCTTCAAACGCGACACGGCATTGCTGACCGCCGGCTGCGACATCCCTAAGGAATTTGCCGCCTTGGTAATATTCTGCATCTGCATAACTGCATCAAAAACAGTGAGTAAATTAAGATCCACACTGCGCAAATGAATATCACCGTTTTCTTTCCTCAAGACAGTTCCTGAATTATATTCGGACATATCCAAACTCCACTAAGTCCCATGTAGATAATCTCGCTAGCGCGCAGGGGAATAACGGGAAAAGGCACGCTTCGTTATTCCCACACAGCGAAATTAGTTATCCCTTTTGACTACACTTGTCAGATAGCAATCGGGCATCATCCTATAAAAATATGTCACAGCGGTGCATATTAGGCATTGTTCGTCGTTAGGTAGCCTTGGCACATCGGTTCGCAACTCGCCGATGGCATACAAACAAAATTGGCAGGCAAAACACCTGAGTTATGGATACCTGTTTGGTACCCTCAACCTCTGGATCAGACCATAAAATGCGTTAATGGACAATCATGCCGTAGCAAAATAGGTCTCTTTAGCATCACTTAATTGATTGTAGCCGCTCAGTTCAGCGTTAAGAATACGAATTACGAATAGATCAACAACGAAAAATTGACACCATGAATATCAAGCCCGCAACATCAGCATCCCATCAAACCACGTTTGCTGGTTTTTTGCGCCAACGAAAAATTTTAACCTAGTAGTGTTGTTAATCAATGTGACAGTGCCACTTTCAAACCATTTATGCTAATAAACTCCCGATCACCTGCGGATTTAGCGCTGGCCCAGGAGGGTTTTACCGAGTTTCCAACTAGCACCATCCCCGCGGGTGCCACGCTTTTCAATACCCCTGATTTAATCAGGTGTTGACATGCCCCGGCCAATAAAGTATCAAATTAGGCAACGAAACAATTTTAGAGAAGCTGACCGCCATGATCCGTACCCACCGTCTACTAGGCCTACTACTAAACGCATCTTATGTGCGCGGTACGCTGGTGGACGGGGTTCAAAGCTGATTCAGCCCATCATCTGCAAAACCCGCGCTACTGCGCGGGTTTTTTTTTACCCGCTTAGCGTGAAACAAACACGACAAGGAACAACACGATGAGCCAACAAGTCATTATTTTCGATACCACATTGCGTGATGGTGAACAGGCGCTGCAGGCGAGCCTGAGCGTTAAAGAAAAAATCCAGATCGCCATGGCGCTGGAAAGAATGGGTGTCGATGTAATGGAAGTCGGCTTCCCAGTCTCCTCCCCTGGGGACTTCGAGTCGGTACAAACCATTGCCCGCCAGATCAAAAACAGCCGCGTTTGTGGTCTGGCACGCTGTGTTGATAACGACATTGACGTCGCTGCCGAAGCATTACGCGTGGCCGAGGCCTTCCGTATTCACGTCTTCCTGGCCACCTCCACCCTGCATATCGAATCCAAACTGAAGCGCTCTTTCGACCAGGTGCTGGAAATGGCGGTGCGCTCCGTGAAACGCGCCCGTAACTATACCGATGACGTAGAGTTCTCCTGTGAAGACGCTGGCCGAACCCCGATTGATAACCTGTGCCGCGTGGTAGAAGCCGCCATCAACGCCGGTGCCACTACCATTAATATCCCTGATACCGTTGGCTATACCACGCCAAACCAGTTCGGCGGCATCATCACTACGCTGTACGACCGCGTGCCAAATATTGATAAGGCGATTATCTCCGTCCACTGCCACGACGATTTGGGCATGGCCGTGGGTAACTCTATCGCTGCCGTCCAGGCCGGTGCCCGCCAGGTAGAAGGCACCTTGAACGGCATCGGCGAACGTGCCGGTAACTGTTCACTGGAAGAAGTGATCATGGCCATCAAGGTGCGCCAGGACTTTATGCAGGTGCATACCAATATCAATCATCAGGAAATCTACCGTACCAGCCAGTTGGTCAGCCAACTGTGCAATATGCCTATTCCAGCCAACAAGGCCATCGTCGGTTCCAACGCCTTCGCTCACTCCTCCGGTATCCACCAGGACGGCGTGCTGAAAAACCGCGAGAACTACGAAATCATGACCCCGCAGACCATCGGTCTGAAAGATGTCCAGTTGAACCTGACCTCTCGTTCCGGCCGCGCGGCGGTAAAACACCGCATGGAAGAGATGGGCTACAAGGAGCAGGATTACAATCTGGACGTGCTGTACGCAGCTTTCCTGAAGCTGGCCGACAAGAAAGGCCAGGTGTTCGACTACGATCTGGAAGCCCTGGCATTTATCAACAAGCAGCAGGAAGAGCCAGAGCATTTCAGCCTGGAATACTTCAGCGTACAGTCCGGCAGCAGCATTATGGCTACCGCCTCGGTGAAACTGAAATGTGGCGACGAAGAGAAGTCCGAAGCCGCTACGGGCAACGGCCCGGTCGATGCGGTTTACCAAGCCATCAACCGCATTACCGACTACCCGATTGAGCTGGTGAAATACCAACTGACCGCCAAAGGCCAGGGGCGCGACGCGCTGGGCCAGGTTGATATCGTAGTGTCTTACAATGGCCGCCGCTTCCATGGCGTGGGCCTGGCAACCGATATTGTGGAATCTTCTGCCAAGGCGATGATCCACGTATTGAACAATATCTGGCGCTCTCAGCAAGTAGAAAAAGAAAAGCAGCGCTTGCAGCAAACCAAACATCAAAATAATCAGGAAACGGTGTGAACATGACTAAGACTTACCACATTGCCGTCTTGCCCGGAGACGGGATCGGCCCGGAAGTAATGGCCCAGGCCCACAAAGTGTTGGATGCAGTGCGCCAACGCTTTGGTATCCGCATCACTACCAGTGAATATGACGTCGGTGGCATTGCCATCGATCGCCACAGTACCCCATTACCCGCAGCGACCGTTGCCGGCTGCGAGCAGGCCGATGCCATCCTGTTCGGTTCGGTGGGCGGCCCTAAATGGGAACACCTGCCACCGGCAGAGCAGCCGGAGCGCGGTGCGCTGCTGCCGCTGCGTAAGCACTTCAAACTGTTCAGCAACCTGCGCCCTGCCCGCCTGTACCAAGGTCTGGAAGATTTCTGCCCACTGCGTGCCGATATTGCCGCGCGTGGCTTCGACATTCTGTGCGTACGTGAGTTAACCGGCGGCATCTACTTCGGCCAACCCAAAGGCCGTGAAGGCAAGGGAATGCATGAGCGCGCCTTTGATACCGAGGTCTACCACCGCTTTGAGATCGAACGCATCGCCCGTATCGCCTTCGAGTCCGCCCGCAAGCGCCGCAACATCGTCACCTCGATTGATAAAGCCAACGTGTTGCAAAGCTCCATCCTGTGGCGTGAAGTCGTGACTCAGGTCGCCAAGGATTACCCAGATGTGTCGCTGTCGCACATGTATATCGACAACGCCACCATGCAGTTAATCAAAGATCCGTCCCAGTTCGACGTGCTGCTGTGCTCCAACCTGTTCGGCGACATCCTGTCGGACGAATGCGCCATGATCACCGGCTCGATGGGCATGCTGCCTTCTGCCAGCTTGAACGAACAGGGCTTTGGCCTGTACGAACCAGCCGGTGGTTCTGCACCTGACATCGCGGGCAAAAACATTGCCAATCCGATCGCGCAAATTCTGTCTGCCACCCTGCTGCTGCGTTACAGCCTGGGTGCCGATGAAGCTGCAGATGCGATCGAGCGCGCCATTAATCAGGCGTTGGAACAGGGCTACCGTACCGCCGATCTGGCCGGTGCTGGCAAAGCCATCGGCACCAATGAAATGGGCGATATCATTGCCCGCTTCGTGGCTGAGGGGGCGTAAATCATGGCCAAGACCTTATATCAGAAATTATACGATGCCCACGTGGTGCATGAAGCGCCAAACGAGACGCCGCTGCTGTATATCGATCGACATCTGGTGCATGAAGTGACCTCACCGCAGGCCTTCGACGGTCTGCGTGCCATGGGGCGCAAAGTGCGTCAGCCGGGCAAGACCTTTGCCACCATGGATCACAACGTTTCGACCCAGACCAAAGACATCAACGCCAGTGGCGAGATGGCCCGCATTCAGATGCAAGAGCTGATCAAGAACTGCGCAGAGTTCGGCGTCTCACTGTATGACCTGAACCACCCCTTCCAGGGTATTGTGCACGTGATCGGCCCTGAGCAAGGCATGACGCTGCCGGGCATGACCATCGTCTGTGGCGACTCCCATACCGCCACGCACGGTGCCTTTGGCTCGCTGGCGTTCGGTATCGGTACTTCGGAAGTGGAACACGTGCTGGCAACCCAAACCCTGAAGCAGGGCCGCGCCAAGACGATGAAGATTGAAGTCACCGGCGAGGCCGCAGAAGGTATCACCGCCAAAGATATCGTGCTGGCCGTGATCGGCAAAACCGGCAGCGCTGGCGGTACTGGCCACGTCGTTGAATTTTGTGGCAAAGCGATCGAAGCGTTGAGCATGGAAGGCCGCATGACGCTGTGCAACATGGCGATTGAGATGGGTGCCAAAGCTGGCCTGGTTGCGCCAGACGACACCACCTTCAATTACCTGAAAGGCCGCCAGTTCGCTCCTACCGGGGAAAACTGGGAGCAGGCCGTGGCCTACTGGCGCACCATGAAGTCCGACGCCGAAGCCAAATTCGATACCACCATCACCCTGCGGGCGGAAGATATCGCACCACAGGTGACCTGGGGCACCAACCCTGGGCAGGTTATCGCGGTCGATCAGGCGATCCCAACCCCCGATTCCTTTAGCGATCCGGTGGAACGTGCCTCAGCTGAAAAAGCGTTGGCTTATATGGATCTGAAACCCGGCATCAAGCTGACTGACGTCGCAATCGATAAAGTGTTTATCGGCTCTTGCACCAATTCACGCATCGAAGATCTGCGTGCCGCAGCCGCCATTGCCAAAGGCCGTAAAGTGGCCGCAGGCGTGCAGGCAATTGTGGTGCCTGGCTCCGGCCCGGTCAAAGCGCAGGCGGAAGAGGAAGGTCTGGACAAGATCTTTATCGAGGCTGGTTTCGAATGGCGTCTGCCAGGCTGCTCCATGTGCCTGGCGATGAACAACGACCGTCTGAACCCAGGCGAACGCTGTGCCTCAACCAGCAACCGTAACTTCGAAGGGCGTCAGGGCCGCGGTGGGCGTACCCATCTGGTCAGCCCGGCAATGGCTGCCGCTGCTGCCGTTACCGGCCATTTTGCCGACATCCGTGAATTGCATTAAGGAGCACCAGCGTGGCTAAATTTACTCAACATACCGGCTTAGTGGTGCCTCTGGACGCGGCCAACGTCGATACCGACGCCATTATCCCGAAGCAGTTTCTGCAGAAAGTCACCCGCACCGGTTTCGGCCAGCACCTGTTCAACGACTGGCGCTTCCTGGACGACGCGGGCCAGCAGCCAAACCCTGAGTTTGTGCTGAACCTTCCGCGCTATAAAGGGGCCAGCATCCTGTTAGCCCGGGAAAACTTTGGCTGTGGCTCATCCCGTGAGCACGCACCATGGGCACTGACCGATTACGGCTTCAAGGTGGTGATTGCACCAAGCTTTGCGGATATCTTCTACGGCAACTCGTTCAACAACCAGCTGCTGCCGGTCACGCTGAGCGAGCAGGATGTGGATACGCTGTTTAAGCTGGTTGCAGAGCACGAAGGCACGGAGTTCGTGGTCGATCTGGAAAACCAGACGGTGAATGCCGGAGGCAAAAGCTACCCGTTTGAGATCGACAGCTTCCGCCGCCACTGCATGATTAACGGCTTGGACAGCATTGGCCTGACGTTGCAGCACGAAGCGGAGATTTCCCGCTACGAGGCGCAGCAACCGGCGTTTCTGAACTAAACCTCAGCCTCACCTGCCGCCCGGCGGGTGAGGCTTTCATCAACATCACCAATAACCCAGCCACTTCCACCATACTCCCCCGATCAGTGCCCAGATCAGCAGGTTGACCACGCTCATGATAAAGCCGGTTTTCCACCATTCCCCCAGGGTGGCATAGCCCGACCCAAAGATGATCGGCGCGGTACCGGTGGCATAATGTGTTAACGACATCATCAGTGAAGACGAGAAGGCCAGGATCAGGCCAAGCAGAGCCGGTGGTGCACCAAGGGCAATACCTGCGGCAAAGAACGCGGCGAACATGGCGGTCACGTGCGCGGTGGTACTGGCAAAGAAGTAATGCGAATAGAGATAGACGAGCGTTAACAAAATGGTCCCCCCGACCCAGCTCATCCCCATATGATCGATACCCGAGCCTACCGTTTGTGACAGCCAGCCAATCAGACCCAGTTTGCCGAGATAGGTCGCCATCATCACCAAGGCGGCAAACCAGACCACGGTATCCCAGGCCCCTTTGTGCTTCAACACGTCGTCCCAACTGAGTACGCCGGTTGCCAGCAGGATCGCCAGACCAATTACCGCAGCCGTCGTCGGGTTAACTGCCAGTGCAGGGCCAAAAATCATCGCCGGAACCCCGGCCCACATCACCAGCAACAGAGCAAACACGCCCAGCGTGATTTTCTCTGGCAGGGTTATCCGCCCCAGAGTTTGCAGCTTATCCTGTGCAAACAATGGCGCATCCGGGGTGCTTTTGATTTCCGGCGGATACAGCCAATAAACCACCAGCGGCATGACGATCAGCGAACAGATCGCCGGTACCAGCGCCGCTACCGCCCACATGCCCCAGGTCAGTTCAAACTCGGAACCGGCCCCTTTGGCGATCAGATTGACAATCAGCGGGTTAGGCGCAGTTGCGGTGATAAACATCGCCGAGGTGATCGGGTTGATGTTGTAGTTCACCAGCGAGAGATAGCGGCCAATCTTGCCGGAGGTATTCAGCTCGGGCTTGGAGCCAAAACTGTCCGCTATCGATTTCATTATCGGGTGGATAATCCCGCCGCCACGGGCGGTATTGCTCGGCGTAACCGGGGCCAGCACGGTTTCCGCCAGGGTTAACGCATAAGCGATCCCCAGCGTTTTTTTGCCAAACAGCGAGATAAAGTAGTAGCCAATGCGCGATCCCAGGCCGGTTTTATTCAGGCTCAGAGAGATCATGATCGAGAAACCGATCAGCCAGATGAGTTGGTTGGAGAACCCACTCAGTGCATCGTCCAGCGCGGCCCCTGGCTTGCCAGGGTTGGTCACTCCGGTCACAGCCACCAGCGCAATGGCAATGATGGATACGGCGCCGATCGGCATCGCCTTGCCGATAATGGCAATGATGGTCCCGATAAACAGGGCCAGCAAATGCCAGGCATTCGGTGCCACCCCTTCTGGAACAGGGATCACAAACCAGATCAGCAAAGCGGCGATAACGGCACAGAGGGAAGGAACGGGTTTGAGCGGCGTTAGTTTATCCATAACATACCCACTTTTATCAACGGGATCGGCATCTTAATAGCAAGATGGATAAGAGCGTGAAGCTCACGCTCTGAGTCCGTTTATCTTAGTGAGAATGGAGCGGTTTCCTCAATGATATGTATCAACTAACCGGGTGTTACAGCTCACACTTCGCGAACTTTGGCACTCATCCACAGCGCCAGGATGGCAAGCAGAGTAATCAGGTAGTAAACCGCATAGTGCCCAAAGTTTTCTACCAGCGCGCCTTGCAGTACACCGGCCAGGATCACCCCGGTCGAAATGCTGTTGGTAAACATGGTGGTCGCGGCACCGGGCCGCCCCGGCATCAAATCCTGAAAATACAACATGCCGATCCCGGCAATAATGCCGATAAACACCGCGTTGAACAGCTGCAATATCATCAGGGCCGACTGGAACTTGAACAACACCAGCCCGGCATAAAACAGCACGCCTGCCGCCACCGCAAACAGCATCATATTGCGTTTGCCAAAGCGTTTGACGTAATAACCCGCCAGCAGCATAGCCGGGATTTCCAGCCCGGCGGCGGTGCCCATCAGCCAACCTGCCAGCCGTTCAGGCAAGCCCAAATCGGCGGTGATGTACAGCGGCATATCGATGATATACATGGTGTTGCAGGTCCACATCAGCATCGAAGCCACAAACAGCAAGCGCACATCGGGATCGCGCCAGGCGCTGATTGGCGCAATAGGCGGAGAATCTACGCTGATCTCAACGTCGGCACGGGGCACCGAAGGCAATATCAGCCACACCAGCAGCACGCTGACGGCAAAAATCAGCGCCGCAATCATAAACATCACGGTAAAGCCGTAGTTCAGTGCCAACATAAATGACAGCGGCGGGCCGATCACCCAGGCCAGTGAAAGCTGAGCACGCATCACCGAACTGAACATCACCACTTCACGTGCCGAGCTGTCCGCATACTCACGCGCCAAGGCAAAAATCTGCGGCATGGCGGTATTGGCAATCGCGGCCAGCAGCACGCCTACGGTGATCAACGTCAGATAATCACGGTTGAATGCAAACAACAGGCTATTGGCCAGCGCCATGGCACAGCACACCAGGATCAGCTTGCGCCGATCGCCACGGGTATCCGAACGCTTGGCCAACAGGAAGCTGACGATGATCCCGGCGATGGCATTCACGGTATAGAACATGCCTACCCATAGCGGCCGCACCTTTACCTCGGTGGTCAGAAACAGGCTTAGCGTGGGGGCTTGCAGCGCTCCAGCAATGCCGGTCAGGAAGGCTATTAGCAGGAAGGCGGCAAAAACGGGATTAAAACGGCGCGGTAACCAGCGTCTGAAATTCATAGCGATATCCCTATCCAGAAATAAAGAAGGCTATGCTACAGAAGGAAAATTGCCGAAGGAAGTAAAGACGGCAGATAAAAATGCCAGTGGGTAACCCCACTGGCTGGTGAAAAGCACCATTACTCAGAAACACTTTTGCGGTGAACGTCAGATACGCTCACGGTATTGCTTGTCGCTCAGCGTGGCGATGTCCCACTGGGTCAAGTGGGCCAGCATCTCCAGCCGCGCCTGTTCAGGGACCACCTGCAGCCAATCGGCCTGCTGGCGGCGGATGGCGGTGAAATAACGCTGATAAAACTGTTTAGTTAACAGAACCGTCATTTGTTATCCCTCCGCTGATTCAACTGCCCTCATTATCGGCGTAATATAGGGAAAGATAAATTGACGACTTGATGCCAGAGAGTTCCTCTTTTATGTCCACCTCACGCCTGCAACAACAGTTCATTCGCCTGTGGCAACGCTGCCATGGCCAAACCACCGAAACCACGCTGCAAGAGTTGGCAGAGGTACTCAGCTGTTCCCGCCGCCATGTTCGTTCGCTGCTGGGAGCCATGCAGCACGAGGGTTGGCTGACCTGGCAGGCCGAGTCCGGCCGGGGTAAACGTTCACAGCTCAGCTTTCACTACACCGGATTGGCACTGCAACAACAGCGCGCCGAGGAACTGCTGGAACAGGATCGCATCGACCAACTGGTTCAACTGGTGGGCGATAAAGACGTAGTACGCCAAATGCTGCTTTCCCAGCTGGGGCGCAGCTTCCGCCAGGGGAAACATATCCTGCGCGTGCTCTACTATCGTCAGCTTTACAACCTGTTACCCGGTTCGGCACTGCGTCGTTCAGAAACCCACCTGGCAAGACAGATTTTCAACGGCCTGACACGGGTAAATGAGGAAAACGGGGAACTTGAGCCCGATCTTTCACATCATTGGCAAACGCTCACCCCTTTACACTGGCGCTTTTATCTTCGCCCGGCGATCCATTTTCATCATGGCCGTGAGCTGGAAATGGAAGATGTTATCTATTCACTCAACCGCCTGATCCCACAACCGCTATTTTCACATATCGACAGGATCGTCTCACCTACGCCCTATGTCATCGATGTATATCTGCACACGCCGGACTATTGGCTGCCCTGGCTGCTGAGCAGCGTACATGCCATGATCCTGCCGCGCGAATGGCAGAACCTGCCGGATTTTGCCCGCCATCCGATTGGCACCGGCCCCTATCGGGTGATACACAACAACCAAAGCCAGATGAAAATTCATGCCTTTGACGACTACTTTGGCTATCGTGCCCTGATCGATGAGGTCAACATTTGGGTATTGCCGGAAATCACCGAAGAGCTGGCGCACTCCGGCGTACAGTTACAAGGGGATGATACCGGCAGGAACGAGCTGGAAAGCCGCCTCGAAGAAGGCTGTTATTTTCTGTTGTTCGACCAGCGTTCGGCACTGGCGGCCGATCCGGCAATCCGCAGTTGGTTAAGCGAACTGATCAACCCTATCGCTCTGCTGAGCCACGCCGGGCCGCTCTACCAACGTTACTGGGCTCCGGCCTATGGCATTCTCCCGCGCTGGTTGCATAATCGTGTGCTGGGGCAGCAGCCCAAGCCTACGGGCTTAACCGAATTGACCCTGACCTTCTATAACGAACACTCCGAGTTCCACGCAATCAAGCAGGCTATCGCCTCTCTACTAGCCGAACAGGGTATCAAACTCAATGTGCAGGCCGTGGATTATGAAGTCTGGCATAAGGGCAAGGCGCAAAGCGATCTGTGGTTAGGCAGCGCCAACTTCACCCTGCCGCTGGAGTTTTCTCTGTTTGCCACGCTGTACGAATTACCGCTGATACAACATTGTCTGACGGAGGATATCGCGCAGGATGCCGCTCAGTGGCGGGAAAATCGCCTGTCCATGGCCGAGTTTTGCCAGCGCCTGGTCAGCAGCCATCAGTTGCATCCGTTATTCCATCACTGGCTGCAACTGCATGGTCAACGCAGCATGCGCGGGGTACGGATGAATACCCTCGGTTGGTTCGATTTTAAATCTGCGTGGTTTGCGCCACCGGAAGCATAATCGCCTTTCACCCACGCCCCTAAGCCTCTACAATAGCGCCGACTCAACGGGGTGCGGAGAACAAGCCAATTTTTGGCCAACGGTTTTCCGCTGAGAGCACACCCGTCGAACCTGATCCGGTCAATACCGGCGGAGGGATTTGAGCATGGCGCGTTAGCCTTCGTTAACCCAGCCCTCAGATACCTTTGCCCCTTTACTATTAGGAGTGCAAAGTGGTCAAAAAATACCTGCCCTGTTTATTATTGCTAGCGGCGATGCCCGTCCTGGCCAAGCCAACGCTGACGGTCTACACCTACGACTCTTTCGCTGCCGACTGGGGCCCGGGCCCAGCGGTAAAAAAAGCCTTTGAGGCCGAATGTGACTGCGAATTGAAATTCGTGGCGCTGGAAGACGGCGTATCGTTACTCAACCGCCTGAGAATGGAAGGCAAGAACAGCGCCGCCGACGTGGTTTTGGGCCTGGACAACAACCTGCTGCAAGCCGCGCAGCAAACCGATCTGTTCACCGCCAGCCAAGTCGATACTAGCAAGCTCACCGTTCCCGGTGGCTGGCACAACCAGACCTTCGTTCCCTACGACTATGGCTACTTTGCTTTCGTCTACAACAAAGACAAGCTGAAGAACCCGCCGACCAGCCTGAAAGAGTTGG
This sequence comes from Serratia sp. JSRIV006, assembly GCF_019968685.1. Lineage (NCBI taxonomy): Bacteria > Pseudomonadati > Pseudomonadota > Gammaproteobacteria > Enterobacterales > Yersiniaceae > Serratia > Serratia sp. JSRIV006. The sequence goes on along the minus strand of NZ_CP074137.1, from coordinate 866,336 downwards.
TGAGCAGCGACCGCCCCCTGAAGATCATCTATCAGGATCCGCGCACCAGCACACCTGGCCTTGGCCTGCTGCTCTGGATGCAGAAAGTGTATGGCGACGAAGCACCGCTCGCCTGGCAACAGTTGGCGAAGAAAACCGTCACCGTGACCAAAGGCTGGAGTGAAGCCTACGGCCTGTTCCTGAAAGGGGAAGGCGACATGGTACTGAGCTACACTACCTCCCCCGCCTACCATCTGATCGAAGAGAAAAAAGACCTTTATGCGGCGGCCAGCTTCAGTGAGGGGCACTACCTGCAAATCGAAGTCGCTGGCAAGCTAAAGGCCAGCAAACAGCCAGAACTGGCCGAGCGCTTCATGCAGTTTATGGTCTCCCCGGCCTTCCAGAACACCATTCCTACCGGAAACTGGATGTACCCGGTGATCAAGACGGAACTGCCTGCCGGTTTTGAACAGATGACCGTGCCGCAAACGGCATTACAATTCAGCGCCGAGGAAGTGGCACAACAGCGTGGTAACTGGATCCGGGCATGGCAAACCGCCGTCAGCCACTGATCCCCCGCTGGTTATGGCCGGGGCTGATGGCCGCCGGTCTGATCCTGCTGATCGCGTTGGCGGCCATGGGCTCGCTGTGGCGTCATGCGCCCGAAAGCGATTGGCGTAGCCTGTGGCAGGACAGCTACCTGTGGCACGTGGTGCGCTTTACCTTTTGGCAGGCGCTGCTCTCCGCCGTAATCTCGGTGGTGCCTGCCATCTGGCTGGCCCGGGCGCTGTACCGCAGACGTTTCCCTGGCCGCAAACTGCTGCTGCGCCTGTGCGCCATGACGCTGGTGCTGCCGGTGCTGGTGGCGGTGTTTGGCATGCTGAGCGTCTACGGCAGGCAAGGCTGGCTGGCAACGCTGTGTGGTTGGCTGGGCGTGAACTACAGTTTTTCGCCTTATGGTCTGCAAGGTATCCTGCTGGCGCATCTGTTCTTCAATATGCCGCTGGCCACTCGCCTGCTGCTACAGGCGCTGGAGAACATTCCCACCGAGCAGCGACAACTGGCCGCGCAGCTGGGGATGAACGGCTGGCAGCAGTTCCGCTTTGTGGAATGGCCTGCGTTACGCCGCCAGATCTTACCCAGCGGCGCACTGGTATTTATGCTGTGTTTTGCCAGCTTTGCAACCGTGCTGTCGTTGGGCGGCGGGCCGCAGGCTACCACCATAGAACTGGCGATCTATCAGGCCTTGAGTTACGACTACGATCTCAGCCGCGCTGCGCTGCTGGCGCTGATCCAACTGGCCTGCTGCCTGGGGCTGGTGGTGCTCAGCCAGCGTTTGAGCCAGGCTCTACCGGTTGGCCATACCCACGCCCAGCGCTGGCGCGATCCGCAGGACAGCCTGGGGCGGCGCATTAGCGATACGCTATTGATTGCCGCAGCGCTATTGTTGCTGTTGCCTCCGTTGCTGGCGGTGATCATCGACGGTGCCAACCAAACGCTGGTCACCGTGCTGCAACAGCCCATTCTCTGGCAGGCCCTGTTCACCTCACTGCGCATCGCACTTGGGGCGGGTATTTTATGTGTCGTATTGACCATGATGCTGCTGTGGAGCAGCCGTGAACTGAAGCTGCGGCAACGGGCCGCCTGGGGCCAAACGCTGGAACTGAGCGGCATGGTGATCCTGGCGATGCCGGGTATTGTGCTGGCTACCGGTTTCTTCCTGTTGCTAAGCGATACCACTGGGCTGCCGCAGTCGCCGTATGCGCTGGTGATCCTCACCAATGCGTTGATGGCGGTGCCCTACGCGCTGAAAGTGCTGGAAAATCCGATGCGCGATCTGGCCGAGCGTTATAATCCGCTCTGCTTATCGCTGGATATCCACGGCTGGCAGCGGCTGCGCTGGATCGAGCTGAAAGCGTTGCAACGCCCGCTGGCGCAGGCTTTGGCTTTTGCCTGTGTGCTGTCGATTGGCGATTTCGGCGTGGTAGCGCTGTTCGGCAACGAGCAGTTCCGTACTCTGCCTTTTTATCTCTATCAGCAGATTGGCGCATACCGTAGCAACGATGGGGCCGTGACCGCCCTGCTGCTGCTGTTGCTCTGTTTCCTGCTGTTTACCCTGATTGAACGTTTACCGGGCCGCCATGCTGACGCTTGAAAAACTGACCTATCTATATGAACACCTGCCGATGCGTTTTGACCTGCGCATTCAGCCGGGAGAACACGTCGCGGTGCTGGGCCCTAGCGGCGCAGGCAAAAGTACCTTGCTCAGCCTGATCGCGGGTTTCCTGCCAGCGGCCAGCGGCAAACTGTGGCTCAACGGAAGCGATCATACCGCTTCGCCACCGGCCAAACGCCCGGTGTCGATGCTGTTTCAGGAAAACAACCTGTTTGCCCACCTGACGGTCAGGCAAAACATCGGCCTGGGGCTGGATCCTGGCCTGCACCTAACCGCCGCCCAGCAGGAACAACTGGCACAGATTGCCCAGCAGGTCGGGCTGGAAGAACATCTGCAACGCCTGCCGTCGCAGCTTTCCGGCGGGCAGCGGCAACGGGCAGCCTTGGCGCGTTGCCTGATCCGCCAGCAGCCGATCCTGCTGCTCGATGAGCCTTTCTCTGCACTCGATCCGGCATTACGCAGTGAGATGCTGCAACTGCTGCAAAACGTCTGCGACCAGCGCCAACTCACGCTGCTGATGGTGTCACACAATCTTGAGGATGCTGCCCGCATCGCGCCGCGTACCTTGCTGGTCGTGGATGGGCGGATTTATTACGACGGCCCGACCCAGGCGCTGGTCAGCGGCAGCGCACCGGAGGCCCAGGTGCTGGGTATTCTGGTTAAACCGTGATCTACCACGCGTTTTTTATGCTGAACCAATAAACCTGTTGTGCGAATTTTGCACCTGTGGTTTTATAAAATTCTGTTTTTTACTATTGATGATAAGGCTCCCTGTGATCGCATCCTCGCTGACCTCGACCCTACTAACAACCGCGCTACCAGCCGCGGTGGTCGTCGTGCGTGTGGTGGTGGTCGTCGGCAACGCGCCGTAGGGTCCGAATCAACGCATCGATTCCCAAACCCCGCCGGCGCAAACCGGGCGGGGTTTCTTGTTTTAGTCCCCCTGCCCAGAAAAGCTAACCGGCCCAGAGAAAAGGATAGGCACATGGCAACTTCGGGCACGCCACACCAAGGCCAACGTATTACCGGCGCACAGCTGATCGTGCATCTGCTGGAGCGTCAGGGTATCACCACTATTGCAGGCATTCCCGGTGGCGCAGCGCTGCCGCTGTACGATGCTCTGAGCCAAAGCACCGTCATCCAGCACGTGCTGGCCCGCCACGAGCAAGGGGCCGGTTTTATGGCGCAGGGCATGGCACGTACCAACGGCAAGGCGGCGGTCTGCATCGCTTCCAGTGGCCCGGGAGCCACCAATCTGGTGACCGCTATTGCCGACGCCAAGCTCGATTCAATCCCGCTGGTGTGTATCACCGGCCAGGTATCATCCTCAATGATCGGCACCGATGCCTTCCAGGAAGTCGATACCTACGGTATCTCTATCCCCATCACCAAATACAACCATCTGGTCCGCGATATCAGCGATCTGCCACAGGTGATCTGCGACGCGTTCCGCATTGCCGAATCCGGCCGTCCAGGCCCGGTGTGGATCGACATCCCGAAAGACGTGCAAACCGCCGAAATTGAGTGGGATTCATTACCGCCAATGGCCGTACCCGACGCCCCACCGGCCTTTGACAGTAAGCTGGTTGAACAGGCTGCGGCCATGATCAATCAGGCCAAGCGGCCTATTCTGTATCTGGGTGGCGGCATTATCTGCGCAGAAGCCCATAAACCGGCGCTGGAAATGGCCGAGCGCTCCAACCTGCCAACCACCATGACGCTGATGGCATTGGGCGCAATGCCGGTAGAACACCCTCTGTCATTAGGTATGTTGGGGATGCATGCTGCGCGCAGCACCAACTTTATCCTGCAGGAAGCCGATCTGCTGATCGTGTTGGGCGCCCGTTTCGACGACCGGGCAATCGGTAAAACCGAGCAATTCTGCCCGAACGCCAAGATTATCCACGTGGACATCGACCGTGCCGAACTGGGCAAGGTAAAACAGGCCAATATTGCCATCCATGCCGACGTCGGCCAGGTGCTGCAACAGCTGTTACCGATGATTGAAGCACAGCCGCGTACCGAATGGATGAACACCGTTAACGATCTGAAGCGTGAATTCCCGATCAACATGCCAAATGTGGCAGACCCATTGAGCCATTACGGGCTGGTTAAGGCCGCGGCACGCTGCGTGGACGAAAGCGCCATTATCACCACCGATGTAGGCCAGCATCAGATGTGGGTAGCCCAGGCTTATCCACTGAGCCGCCCGCGCCAGTGGCTGACCTCCGGCGGTTTGGGCACCATGGGCTTTGGTTTGCCTGCTGCGATTGGCGCAGCCCTGGCAGAGCCTCAGCGCAAGGTGCTGTGTTTCTCCGGTGACGGCAGCCTGATGATGAATATTCAGGAGATGGCGACCGCCGTTGAGCATAATCTGGACGTGAAAATCATCCTGATGAACAACCAGGCCTTGGGGTTGGTACACCAGCAGCAGACGCTGTTCTATCAACAGCATATCTTTGCCGCCACCTATCCAAAGCGTACCGATTTCCTGAAAATTGCCGCCGGTTTTGGCCTGGACACCTGCGATTTGAATGCCGAGCCAGATCCACAGGCTGCGCTGCTGGCAGCGATCCAACGCCCTGGCCCTTGCCTGATCCACGCGCTGATCGATATCAACGAAAAAGTCTACCCAATGGTGCCACCAGGTGCCGCCAACATCGAAATGATTGGAGAATAAGCCATGCAATCACTACAAAAGAATCCACAGGTGATCCTGGAGTTGGCGGTACGGAACCATCCGGGCGTAATGACCCACGTTTGCGGCCTGTTTGCCCGCCGTGCCTTTAACGTGGAAGGTATTTTGTGTATGCCGCTGAAAGATGGGACCCAGAGCCGCATTTGGCTATTGGTGGCCGACGATCAGCGCCTGGTGCAGATGATCAGCCAGGTTGAAAAGCTGGAGGATGTATTACAGGTGAAACGCCATAACGAAGATATGCGGGTGTTTGAGCAGTTGGAGGCGTTCTTCCAATAAGCTTTGGCGGCTGAATGTTAAAGGCCGGGAAGTGGTTAGCCCCCGGCCTTAGCTACGTTTCCGTTATCAGTTCAGTAACTGAAGCACATAACGGATCAGTTCCAGTAACGCGATCAGCGCCCCAAGAACGATGATTGCCTTATCGATATCAATCACCCGTTTTCTCCATAACATGGAGTGAGCCACCGCCGCTTACCCTTACATTGCCTGTCACAGCGCAGCACTCAGTTGTTAGATGGGTGCAGTCTCACTCCGGCCAGAGCGCCGGATAACGGCACCATCCGTACACCCGACCAGGACTTGAATGTGTACATGCGCATACCGAAGTAAAGACAGCAGCAGAGCTAACCTGCTGATTATATCTTAACCAATTCAGGGCGCGACATAACAGATTTCCGATTTCTGCGTTTTTGACATTGAGGACGATCGACGATAAAATCAACTACGTTAGATGGGTGCTGTCTCATCCGGTCAGAGTGACCAACTCCAGCCCGGGAAATAAAAAAACCGACCTCACCAGTCGGTTTTTTTACGCCTGAAACTCGCCCGCCAGCACTTTCCATAAATGTTAAAGGCCGGGAAGTGGTTAGCCCCCGGCCTTAGCTACGTTTCCGTTATCAGTTCAGTAACTGAAGCACATAACGGATCAGTTCCAGCAACGCGATCAGCGCCCCAAGAACGATGATTGCCTTATCGATATCAATCACCCGTTTTCTCCATAACATGGAGTGAGCCACCGCCGCTTACCCTTACATTGCCTGTCACAGCGCAGCACTCAGTTGTTAGATAAATGCGGCTTCACTCCGGCCAGAGCATCGGATAACGGCACCACCCGTACACCCGACCAGGGCTTGAATAGGTACATGCGCACACCGAAGTAAAGACAGCAACAGCGCTAACCCGCTGATTGTATCTTAACCAGCCCAAGGCATGACATACTAGATATCCGATTTCTGAGCTTTTGACATTGGAGGGTATCAAAGATAAAATTGATCCGGTTAGATGAATGCGGCTTCAACCGGTCAGAGTCTCCATCTCTGAATCGGAAAATAAAAAAACCGACCTCACCAGTCGGTTTTTTTACGCCTGACATCAGCCCGCCAGCACTTTCCACAACAGGTGTCGATATACCGGCATCAACGCCTGCTGATGCATGTAATAGAAACACACCAGCGCCCCTCCCCAGCTAGCAATACAGGCCAACCGCAGCCGCTTCGGCGTTAGCCAGCGCGTCAGCTTATCGGCACTGCGCTTTCCTTCACGCCACCAGCGCCAACTCAGCCAGGCCGCCAGCCAGACCAGCACCACCACGCCAAACAACAGCCATTTGAACAACGCGCTGTTGGCGCTAGCAGGAATATCGATCGCGACTCCCGCCAGAATACCAGGGAAGAAATAGACCGGTGGCCAAGTCAGGCAACCGATGATATTTGGCAGGGCAAATTTGTAGGGAGGAAGATCAAGCATGCCGGCCACCATCGGCACCAGCGGGCGCGTCGGGCCAACAAAGCGACCGATCAAAATGGTAACGATACTGTGCTGATGCAGCGCATGCTCGGTTTTATCCAGCATCGCCTTGTTCTTTTTCAGGAACGACCAGCGGTGCAGCGGCCCCTTGAAAGCCCGGCCGATAAAGTAGGAGATCCAATCCCCCAGCAGACAACCGACAATACCCGCCCCCCAGGCCATATAAAAGTCCACCTGCCCGCTGCCGATCAGTGCGCCAATGCTGGCCATCATCACCGTGCCCGGCAATAACAAACCGACCAACGCCAGCGACTCCAGGAACGCCACCAACATGACCACCACCAGGGTGAAAGCCAATGACTGGGTGATCAACTGCTGTAAATAGGCTTCCATTAAACCTCTGTTGGTATGCTAAACATATGGGCGAAGGATTGTCCGGCGCGGGCCAGGGGGAGTCAATCGTTGAATTGTATGTAGATTTAGCCAATCCGGCCAGTGATAGACAATTACTGTATAAAAACCCATACTATAAACACCTATAGAACATCGATGATCAGGAACTAGTGACATCTCTACAGCAGGGTTTCTTACTCACTCGCCATTGGCGTGATACGCCCGCCGGTACCGAAGTTGAGTTCTGGCTGGCAACCGATAGCGGGCCACAACGGCTACGGCTGGCCCCACAGACCTCCGTGGCATTCATTCCCGCCGAACAGCGTCAGCGGGCCGAGTTGTTGCTGCGTGAAGAGCGTCATGTCGAGCTGAAACCCCTGCCGCTGCAGGATTTCCATTCCCGTCCGGTGATGGGCCTTTATTGCCGCCAGCATCGTCAGTTGATCAAGCTGGAAAAGCTGCTCAAAGAGGGCGGCGTCAACGTGTTTGAGGCTGATATCCGCCCGCCGGAACGCTATCTGATGGAGCGCTTTATCACCGCCCCGGTGTGGTTCAACGGCCAACCCGACGGTCATGGCCTGTGGCTCAATGGCCAGATGAAGCCTGCCCCAGACTACCGCCCCACTCTAAAGCTGGTATCACTGGATATCGAAACCACCGCCCATGGTGAGCTTTACTCCATCGCGCTGGAAGGCTGTGGCCAACGCCAAGTGTATATGCTCGGCCCGGCCAACGGCGGCACTGAGGCGCTGGATTTCGAGCTGGAATACTGCAACAGCCGCCCACAGCTGCTGGAACGCCTGAATCAATGGCTGGAGCAGCACGATCCAGACGCCATTATCGGCTGGAACCTGGTGCAGTTCGATCTGCGGGTACTGCAAAAACACGCCGAGCGGTATCAGATCCCCCTGCGCTTTGGCCGTGGCGGTAACCTGTTGGAGTGGCGCGAGCATGGCTTTAAGCAAAACCACTTCTTCGCCTCGGCCTCCGGGCGATTGATTATCGACGGTATCGAGGCGCTGAAGTCGGCCACCTGGAACTTCCCGTCCTTCAGCCTGGAATATGTGGCGCAAACGCTGCTTGGGGAAGGGAAATCGATCGACAATCCTTACCAGCGGATGGCGGAAATAGACCGCCGTTTTGCCGAAGATAAACCCGCTCTTGCCCGCTATAACCTGAAAGACTGCGAGCTGGTGACGCGCATTTTCGCCAAAACCGAACTGTTGACCTTCCTGCTTGAGCGCGCCACCGTGACCGGCCTGGCGGCCGATCGCAGCGGCGGTTCGGTGGCGGCCTTCAACCACCTTTATATCCCGCGCATGCATCGTCAGGGCTATGTGGCCCCCAACCTTGGGGAGTTGCCGGAAGAGCACAGCCCCGGCGGCTTTGTGATGGATTCACAGCCCGGCCTGTATGATTCGGTGCTGGTACTGGATTACAAAAGCCTGTATCCGTCGATCATCCGCACCTTCCTGATCGATCCCGTCGGGCTGGTAGAAGGCATGCAGCACCCGGATGATGAAAACTCGGTGCCGGGTTTTCGCCAGGCTCGTTTCTCCCGCACCAAACACTGCCTTCCCGAGATTGTTCGCCAGATCTGGCAGGGGCGCGAAGCGGCCAAACGCCACAACAACAAGCCGCTGTCGCAGGCGCTCAAGATCATCATGAATGCCTTCTACGGCGTGCTGGGATCGAGCGGCTGTCGCTTCTTCGATCCCCGGCTGGCTTCTTCGATCACCCTGCGCGGCCATGAGATCATGCGCCAGACGCGAGAGTTGATCGAAGCTAAAGGTTACCAGGTGATCTACGGCGATACGGACTCGACCTTTGTCTGGCTGAAAAAGGCCCACAGTGAACAGCAGGCCGCCGAGATTGGCCGCGAGCTGCTCGATCACGTCAATCAATGGTGGCATCAGCATCTACAACAGCAATATGGGCTGGAAAATGCGCTGGAGCTGGAGTTTGAAACCCACTACTCCCGCTTTTTAATGCCTACCATCCGCGGTGCCGAGCAGGGCAGCAAAAAACGCTACGCAGGGTTGATCAGCAAACCGGACGGCAGTGAAGAGATGGTGTATAAAGGGTTGGAAACGGTACGCACAGACTGGACCCCGCTGGCGCAGCAGTTTCAGCAGCAGCTCTATCAACGCATCTTCAAGCGCCAGCCCTATCAAGACTTTGTGCGCGATTACGTGGCCAAAACGCTGAACGGCGAATTTGACGACCGGCTGGTGTACCGCAAACGCCTGCGGCGCAAGCTGGACGACTATCAACGCAATGTCCCGCCACACGCCCGAGCAGCCCGCCTGGCCGATGACTATAATCGTCAACAGGGGCGGCCGCTGCAATATCAGAACGGTGGCTGGATCAGCTATGTAATGACGCTAGCCGGGCCAGAGCCGTTGGAAACCCGGCAATCCGCGATCGATTACGACCATTATCTCGAACGCCAGCTGCAACCGGTAGCAGACGCTATACTTCCCTTCCTGTACGACGATTTTTCGGCGTTGGTAACCAGGCAGATAGGCCTGTTCTGAGCGGTCAAAGCTGGGGGTAATACCATCCCATGGGGAAACCCTTTCTTTTTACTGGTGTTAGTCGGCATTTGGGAAGAAAAAATCATCGGGTTTTACAGGTGACGAATGCGCCGCCTTCCATTACCATAGCGCCCTTCCCAAATTCTGAACCACTATTCACAACATCGTTGTCGCCATGCCGTCACCAGACGTCTGGCGTAACAGGCTATTACCCGCTAAATGAAAATAAAGCTCGCCAACCGGTAACAACGCGGTGGCAGGCAAGATGCCGGGAATAGCAAGCAGTTGAAACAGGTTACCCAGGGCTTATCTGCCGGGTAGCAAGACTTACTTAATAAGAATCGAGCCGACAAACTATGCCTTTTACACTTGGTCAACGCTGGATCAGCGATACGGAAAGCGAATTGGGACTGGGAACCGTGGTAGCACTTGACGTGCGCATGGTCACCCTGCTTTTCCCCGCAACCGGTGAAAACCGCCTCTATGCCAGAAACGACTCGCCAATCACCCGCGTGATGTTTAACCCGGGCGACACCATCAGCAACCACGAAGGCTGGCAGTTGCAGGTGGAGGAAGTCAAAGAGGATAACGGCCTGTTGACCTATATCGGCACGCGTCTGGACACCCAGGAAAGCGGCGTCGCTATGCGTGAAGTGCTGCTGGACAGCAAGCTGACCTTCAGTAAACCGCAAGACCGCCTGTTTGCCGGTCAGATTGACCGCATGGATCGCTTTGCGCTGCGTTTCCGCGCCCGCAAATACCAGAGCGAGCAGTATCGCCTGCCGTTCGCTGGCCTGCGCGGCATGCGCGCCAGCCTGATCCCGCACCAATTGCATATCGCCTACGAGGTCGGCCAGCGCCATGCACCGCGCGTTCTGTTGGCCGATGAAGTGGGCCTGGGTAAAACCATCGAAGCCGGGATGATTATTCATCAGCAACTGCTGGCTGGCCGCGCCGAACGCGTGCTGATCGTGGTACCGGAAACCCTGCAACATCAGTGGCTGGTTGAAATGATGCGTCGCTTCAACCTCTATTTCTCACTGTTTGACGATAGCCGCTATTCCGAAGCGATGCTCGACAGCAGCAACCCGTTCGAAACCGAACAGTTAGTGATCTGCTCGCTGGATTTCGTGCGTCGCAACAAACAGCGCCTTGAGCAGTTGGCCGATGCCCACTGGGATCTGCTGGTGGTAGACGAAGCTCATCATCTGGCCTGGAGCGAAGACGCGCCGAGCCGTGAATATCAGGTGATTGAACAGTTGGCGGAGCACATCCCGGGCGTACTGTTGCTGACGGCAACTCCGGAGCAGCTTGGCCAGCAAAGCCACTTTGCCCGCTTGCGCCTGCTGGATCCCAGCCGTTTCCATGACTACCAGGAGTTTGTCACCGATCAACAGAAATACCGTCCGGTAGCCGATGCGGTGACGCTGCTGCTGAGCGGCGAGCGTCTGGCAGATGACAAGTTGAACCTGCTGGGTGAGCTGATCGACGAGCAGGACATTGAACCACTGCTGAAAGCGGCCAACAGCGATACCGACAACAGCGAACAGGCGCGCCAGGAACTGGTCACCATGCTGATGGATCGCCACGGCACCAGCCGCGTGCTGTTCCGTAACACCCGTAACGGCGTAAAAGGCTTCCCACGCCGTCACCTGCACCAGATCAAACTGCCGTTGCCAACGCAATATCAGACGGCGATCAAGGTGTCCGGCATCATGAGCGCCAAGAAAACCGTCGAAGCCCGCGCCCGCGACATGCTCTACCCAGAACAGATTTATCAGGAGTTCGAAGGGGAGAATGCGACCTGGTGGAACTTCGATCCGCGCGTTGAGTGGCTGCTGGATTATCTGGTCGCCAACCGTCATGAAAAAGTGCTGGTGATTTGTGCCCAGGCCGCGACAGCTCTGCAATTGGAGCAGGTGCTGCGCGAGCGCGAAGCGATCCGTGCCGCCGTGTTCCACGAAGGGCTGAGCATTATCGAACGCGATCGTGCCGCCGCCTACTTCGCTTCACAGGAAGAAGGCGCGCAGGTACTGCTGTGCTCCGAAATCGGTTCGGAAGGGCGTAACTTCCAGTTTGCCAGCCAGATGGTGATGTTCGATCTGCCGTTCAACCCGGATCTGCTGGAACAGCGTATTGGCCGTCTGGATCGTATTGGCCAGATGCACGATATCCAGATCATGGTGCCGTACCTGGAAAACACCGCTCAGGCCGTGCTGGGCCGCTGGTTCCATGAAGGGCTGGATGCCTTCGAGCATACCTGTCCAACTGGCCGGCCGATTTACGACAGCAGCTACGAGCAGCTGATTGGCTACCTGGCCGCCCCTACCGAGCAGGAAGGTCTGGACGAGTTTATCCATGCCTGTAACCAGCAGCACAAACAGTTGAAAATGCAGCTGGAACAGGGCCGTGACCGTCTGCTGGAAATGCACTCCAACGGCGGTGACAAAGCGCAGGCGCTGGCGGAAGCCATTGCTGCGCAGGACAACGACGTTAACCTGGTGAGCTTTGCACTCAACCTGTTCGATATCGTCGGTATCAATCAGGAAGACCGCAGCGACAACCTGATCGTCCTGACCCCATCCGACCATATGCTGGTACCGGACTTCCCTGGGCTACCGCAAGATGGCTGCACCGTGACGTTTGATCGCGAGCAGGCACTGTCGCGTGAAGATGCCCAGTTTGTCAGTTGGGAACACCCGATTATCCGCAACGGGCTGGATCTGATCCTCTCCGGCGACACCGGGAGCTGTGCGGTTTCCCTGTTGAAAAACAAGGCACTGCCGGTGGGCACCCTGCTGGTCGAACTGGTGTATGTGGTTGAGGCCCAGGCCCCTAAACACCTGCAGTTGACCCGCTTCCTGCCGCCAACGCCGATCCGCATGTTGATGGATCGCAAGGGAACCAACCTGGCGGCACAGGTCGAGTTCGAAAGCTTTAACCGCCAACTGAACGCGGTCAATCGCCACACCTCCAGCAAGCTGGTCAATGCGGTACAACAAGAAGTGCACGTGATGCTGCAACAGGCAGAAAGCCTGGTGGAAGAACAGGCGCGCGCCCTGATCGAACAGGCCAAGCAAGAGGCCGATGACAAGCTGAGCACCGAGCTGGCACGTCTGGAAGCCCTGAAAGCGGTTAACCCGAATATCCGTGATGACGAAGTCGAAGCGCTGGAGTTCAACCGCAAGCAGGTGCTGATTAACCTCAACGAAGCGGGATGGCGGCTGGATGCTATTCGTCTGGTAGTGGTGACGCACCAGTGATCCACACAGCGGGGAGCCAAGGCTCCCCGGTTTGCCCTTCTCAGCGGAGCTAACATGGAACCTTACAATCCCCCGCAAGATCCGATGCACGTGCTGTATCAGGATGAGCACATCATCGTGGTCAACAAACCTAGCGGACTGCTTTCCGTGCCTGGCCGTGCTCCGGAGAACAAGGACAGCCTGATGACGCGTATCCAGGCAGACTTTCCGGCGGCAGAATCCGTGCATCGCCTGGATATGGCGACCAGCGGGGTGATCGTGGTGGCATTGAACAAGGCCGCCGAGCGTGAGCTAAAACGCCAGTTCCGCGAGCGCGAGCCGAAAAAATGCTATATCGCCCGCGTGTGGGGGCATATGGCACAGGATGAAGGGTTGGTGGATTTACCGCTGATTTGCGACTGGCCGAACCGGCCCTTGCAGAAAGTGTGTTTCGAAACCGGCAAGGCTGCGCAGACCGAATATGTGGTGCTTTCCCGGGACCCGGATGGCAGCACGCGGGTCAAGCTGCTGCCCATCACCGGGCGCTCACACCAATTGCGCGTGCATATGCTGGCATTGGGTCACCCCATTCTCGGCGATGGCTTCTACGCCCCGCCAGAGGCCAAGGCGATGGCACCGCGCCTGCAACTGCACGCACAAGAGTTGCGTATCACCCATCCCGCGTTCCAGACCCCGATGCATTTTCGCGTAGAACCGGATTTCTGAGTTTTTAAGGGCGCCGCACTCGGCGCCCTTAACGACAACTACTTAAAGCCCTTCTCGCGTTTGATCAGGTCGTAGGCGGCCTGGATCTCCTGCGCTTTCTGTTTCGCCATCTCCATCATTTCCGGCGGCAATCCCTTGGCGACCAACTTATCCGGGTGATGCTCGCCCATCAGCTTACGATAGGCACGCTTGATGGTGGTGGCATCGTCGCTGCTGTTCACGCCCAGCACCTTGCAGGCATCTTCCAGCGTCGGGCCACGTTGCGCCTGCTGGTAGCCGCCCTGGGAGTATCCCCCTTGCTGCCCCTGCCAACTGCCGCCGCCAAACTGACGCCCTCCTTCGATCATACTGAGGAACTGATCGAACTGAGCGCGGGAAATACCCAGCTCTTCGGCGATCACATACAGCACCTGGCGTTCATTCGGATGCAATGAACCGTCGGCAAACGCGGCCTGGATTTGAATTTCCAGAAACATCCGAATCAGATCAAAGCGACCAAAACAGATGCTGCGCAACTGCTGCAAGGTTTCACGCAGCGGGAACTGGCTGTGCTTGCCTTCGCGGAACGCTTGCTGCGCCGCGGTACGGGCTTCGCCATGCAGCTGCAGGCGGTCCATAAACAGGCTGGCTATCTGGATATCGGCTTCGGTCACCCGCCCTTTCGATTTGGTCAGATGCCCCATAACCTGAAAGGTAGTGCGAAAAAATAACGTCTGCCGCGTTTGCTGGTCGGTAAAGAAGCCCCGGCTGCGCTTGTTATTACGTGCGGTGTCGATCATATGGCCAACGATCAACCCCAGCACGACACCCCAGAATCCGCCGCCAGCCCAAATGGCGACAATCACTCCGAGCAGTTTTCCCCAATACTGCATATACTCCCCAACTATCAAACCGTAATAAGCCGTGTATCCCTATCGGTACGAGCAAGGGTTAAGGCGATTTTTTCCAAGAATTCGATTATCATACCTGTCATTTATCTCTGCGCCTAACGACGACGCAATCGAACGGCAGGATTTAACACTAGCGCAACGCTGATGAGTGATATAGTCTCTGACCGTTTGCCGGACATGACGCCTCTGATGACGGAACACCAATACCGCGTATGAAAAAAAGTTTCCCAACACTGCTGGCCACGTTGATTTGGACGGCAATTTATAGTCAGCACGCGCTGGCAGATCTGGCCGAGCAATGTATGCTCGGCGTGCCTGTTTACGATAAACCTTTGATCAGCGGCGACCCCAACAGCCTGCCGGTCACCATCATTTCCGATGATTCAGAAGCCAACTATCCGAACAACGCGCTGTTCACTGGCAACGTCAACGTCGAACAGGGCAACAGCACCCTGACGGCGAAGCAGGTTGAGCTGAAGCAGACGCAAAAAGATGGGCTACCGGATCCGATCCGTACCGTTACCGCCACCGGTGACGTGAACTATGCGGATAATCAGATCAAACTGAAAGGCCCTAAAGCCTGGTCAAACCTGAACACCAAAGATACCGACGTCTATCAGGGCGACTATCAGATGGTAGGTCGCCAAGGGCGTGGTGACGCCGACAAGATGAAGATGCGCGGCCAAAACCGCTACACCATCCTGGAAAACGGTACCTTCACCTCTTGCCTGCCAGGCGATAACAGTTGGAGCGTAGTGGGCTCCGAAGTGATCCTCGATCGCGAAGAAGAAGTGGCCGAAGTGTGGAACGCCCGCTTCAAGATTGGCAAGGTGCCGGTGTTCTACAGCCCCTATTTGCAGCTGCCAGTGGGCAATAAACGCCGCTCCGGCTTCCTGATCCCCAATGCCAAATATGGCAGTAATAACGGCTTCGAGTTCATGCTGCCGTATTACTGGAACATAGCGCCAAACTTTGATGCCACCATCACCCCGCATTACATGACGAATCGTGGCCTGCAGTGGCAGAACGAATTCCGTTATCTGCTGCAACCGGGTCTGGGCACCATGGCCTTCGACTGGCTGCCAAGCGATAGGCAGTTCGAAAAAGACCATGGGGATGTCGACGACAGTAAGCGTTGGCTGTTCTACTGGGGCCATAACGGCGTAATGAATCAGGTGTGGCGTTTCAACGTCGACTACACCAAGGTCAGCGACCCTTATTACTTCACCGATCTGGACTCCAAATACGGCTCCACCACCGATGGCTACGCCACGCAGAAATTCAGCGTCGGTTATGCCGATGAGAACTGGGATGCCACGTTGGCTTCCAAGCAGTTCCAGATCTTCAGCGGGGTGGGCAACCAAAACGCCTACCGTGCGCAGCCACAGTTGGATCTCAACTACTATAAATCGGATATCGGCCCGTTTGATTTCCACACCTACGGCCAGGTTGCCAACTTTACCAGCGTCAACCCGAATAACCCAAAAGCCACTCGTTGGCATGTGGAACCGGCGATCAATCTGCCGCTGGCCAACAGTTGGGGTAGCCTGAATACCGAAGCCAAACTGATGGCAACGCATTTCCAGCAGACCATTCCAAACGGTTTTGCCGCCGACTATGCCAGCCGTAACCCGGGGAGCCCGGTTCCCGATCTGGAAGATTCGGTCAACCGCGTACTGCCGCAGTTCAAGACCGACGGCAAAGTGGTGTTCGAACGCCCAATGGATTGGTCAGAAGGTTTTACCCAAACCATTGAGCCGCGTATGCAGTACCTGTACGTGCCTTATCGCGACCAAAGCAACATCTATACCTATGACTCAACCCTGCTGCAAACCGACTACTCAGGCCTGTTCCGCGACCGTTCCTACAGCGGCCTTGATCGTGTCGCCTCGCAGAACCGCGTAGCAGCCGGTGTCACCTCGCGTATTTATGATGACGCACTGGTTGAACGTTTTAACGTATCCGTAGGTCAAATCTACTACCTCAGTCGCTCGCGGACCGGGGATCAAAGTAGCAACTTTGATAATAGCGATGATACCGGCAGCGTCGTCTGGGCTGGTGACACCTATTGGAAGATTGACGATCGCTGGGGCCTGCGTGGTGGTGTGCAATACGACACCCGTCTCGATAGCGTCGCGTTAGGCGACGCGGTTGTGGAATATCGTCAGGATCAGAATCGCATGGTGCAGTTGAACTATCGTTATGCCAGCCCGGAATATATTTCGGCAACCCTGCCGGATATCAGCAACCCGGGCTATCAGGACGGTATTTCACAGGTCGGTATGGTGGCCAGTTGGCCGATTGCCGATCGTTGGGCGGTGGTCGGGGCGTATTACTACGATACCCGTGCGAAACAAACCGCCAACCAATTGGTCGGCCTGCGTTATAACACCTGCTGCTGGGCGGTTAACGTGGGTTATGAGCGTAAGATCACCGATTGGGACAACGGCAATCAGGTCAGCAAGTACGATAACAAAGTTTCATTCAACGTCGAGCTGCGCGGCTTGAGCAGCGATCACAGCCTTGGCACCAATGAAATGCTGCGCTCGGGTATTCTGCCTTACCAGCGCGCATTCTGATATTGATTAACGAATTGAAAAAAAACAACTTTCACCCGCATTTGCGGAAACAGATAACGGGAAATGTATGAAGAACTGGAGAACGCTTCTTCTCGGATTGGTGGTTTGTGCCAATACCGCGTTCGCAGCACCGCAACAAATGGATAAAGTCGCCGCCGTCGTCGATAACGGCGTAGTCCTCGAGAGCGACGTGAACGGCCTGATGCAATCGGTGAAACTCAACGCACAGCAGGCTGGCCAGCAATTGCCAGACGACAATACGTTGCGTCACCAGATCCTTGAACGTCTGATTATGGATAACATCCTGCTGCAGATGGCGCAAAAAATGGGGATCACCGTCAGCGATGCCGATCTGGACAAGGCGATCGGCAACATCGCCGCCCAGAACAAGATGAGTCTGGATCAACTGCGTAGCCGCTTGGCGTATGAAGGTCTGAACTACAACACTTACCGTGCGCAGATCCGCAAGGAAATGCTGACCTCGGAAGTGCGTAACAACGAAGTGCGTCGCCGTGTCACCATCCTGCCGCAGGAAGTTGACGCGTTGGCCAAACAGGTCGGCGCACAGAACGGCGGTGAAACCGACATCAACATCAGCCACATCCTGATCCCGCTGCCAGAAAACCCATCGCAGAAGCAGGTTGATGAAGCCGAAGCGCTGGCAAAACGCCTGGCGGGTGAAGCGACCGGCGGTGCCGATTTCGGCAAACTGGCGATCACCTACTCTGCCGACTCACAGGCGCTGAAAGGCGGCCAGATGGGTTGGGGTAAACTGCAGGAAATGCCAACGCTGTTTGCTGAACGTCTGTCCAGTGCCAAAAAAGGCGACGTGGTTGGCCCAATCCGCTCCGGCGTCGGCTTCCATATCCTGAAGGTCAACGATATCCGTGGCGGTACCCAGTCGATTTCCGTGACCGAAGTGCATGCCCGTCATATCCTGCTGAAACCTTCAGTGGTGATGACCGACGATCAGGCACGCGCCAAGCTGCAAGAAGTGGCAGCGGCCATCAAGAGCGGCAAAGCGAAGTTTGAAGACGAAGCCAAACAGCTGTCACAAGATCCAGGCTCTGCCCTACAGGGCGGCGATCTGGGTTGGGCTTCGCCAGACATGTACGATCCTGCCTTCCGCGATGCGCTGCTGAAGCTGCAAAAAGGTCAGGTCAGCGAGCCGGTACACTCTTCCTTTGGCTGGCATCTGATCCAGTTGATGGATACCCGCCAGGTGGATAAAACCGATGCGGCGCAGAAAGATCGTGCCTACCGCATGCTGTTTAACCGCAAGTTCGCCGAAGAAGCGCAAACCTGGATGCAGGAACAACGTGCCGCTGCTTACGTGAAGATCCTCGATGGAAGCAATGCACCACAATAACCGTATCGTCATCACCCCCGGCGAGCCTGCCGGGGTTGGGCCGGATTTGGTCACCGTACTGGCACAACAGGATTGGCCTGTTGAGCTGGTGGTGTGCGCCGATCCGGCCTTGTTGCTTGAGCGCGCCCGCCAGTTGGCGTTACCGCTCACGCTGCGCGACTACCAGCCAGGCCAGGCTGCACAGCCCCAGCGTGCCGGGACATTAACGGTATTGCCCGTTGCAGCCCCGGAGGCCGTGGTCGCTGGTGAACTTAACGTCGCCAACAGCGCCTATGTGGTCGAGACTCTGGCACGCGCCTGTGACGGTTGCCTGAACGGTGAGTTCGCCGCGCTGGTTACTGGCCCGGTCAACAAAAGCATCATCAACGACGCTGGCGTCGCCTTTACCGGCCATACTGAGTTCTTTGCCGATCGCAGTCATTGTGAACGGGTGGTGATGATGCTGGCTACCGAGGAACTTCGCGTCGCTCTGGCAACGACCCATCTGCCGTTACTTGCAGTCCCGGGCGCCATTACCCAACAGAGCCTGTTCGAAGTGATCACCATTCTCGATCGGGATCTGAAAAACCAGTTTGGCATCCCACACCCGCTGATTTATGTCTGTGGGCTAAACCCACACGCGGGGGAAGGCGGCCATATGGGCCGTGAAGAGCTGGATGTGATTATTCCGGCTTTGGACGAGCTGCGCAGCCGCGGTATCCAGCTGATTGGCCCGCTCCCGGCGGATACGCTGTTCCAGCCCAAATATCTGCAACATGCAGATGCGATGCTGGCGATGTATCACGATCAGGGCTTGCCTGTACTAAAATACCAGGGGTTTGGTCGAGCGGTGAATATCACCCTCGGTTTGCCTTTTATCCGTACCTCGGTCGACCATGGTACCGCGTTGGAACTGGCTGGCAGCGGCACTGCCGATGCAGGCAGCTTCAAAACGGCCTTGGCTCTCGCCATTAAAATGATAATTAACAGCAATGAATAATAGAGTCCACCAAGGGCACTTTGCCCGCAAACGTTTTGGACAGAACTTTTTAACCGATCAGTTTGTCATCGATAGCATTGTCTCAGCCATTCACCCACAGCCGGGCGAAGCGGTAGTCGAAATCGGCCCAGGCCTGGGAGCCTTGACCGAGCCGGTTGGCGCACGGATGGATCGCATGACGGTCATTGAACTTGACCGCGATCTGGCGGCCCGCCTGGCCAATCACCCACAGCTAAAAGACAAGCTGACCATTCATCAGCAAGATGCCATGACGGTGAACTTCGCCGAGCTGGCAGCCGTAGAAGGCCAATCGTTGCGCGTGTTCGGCAACCTGCCGTATAACATCTCGACGCCGCTGATGTTCCATCTTTTCAGCTATACTTCCGCTATCCGCGACATGCATTTTATGCTGCAAAAAGAGGTGGTCAACCGTCTGGTTGCCGGCCCAAACAGCAAGGCATACGGGCGTTTGACCGTGATGGCGCAGTATTATTGTAACGTTATTCCGGTGTTGGAAGTGCCGCCGACAGCGTTCGCACCGCCGCCTAAAGTCGATTCTGCCGTGGTTCGTCTGGTACCACATCTGGTGATGCCCAATATTGTCGGCGATGTGCGCATGCTCAGCCGTGTGACCACCCAGGCATTTAACCAACGCAGAAAAACCATCCGCAACAGCCTGGGCGATCTTTTCACCCCGGAACAGTTGACGGAACTCGGCGTCGATCCGACGCTCAGAGCAGAGAATATTTCTGTAGCGCAGTACTGTAAGCTGGCTAACTGGCTTTCACAACAGCAGGCGCAGCAGCAATAAAGGAGCAGTTGTCATGATTGATTCGCCCCGTGTATGTGTGCAGGTACAGAGTGTGTATGTAGAATCACAATCGATTCCTGAGGAAGAACGTTACGTCTTCGCGTATACCGTTACCATCCGTAATCTGGGGCGCTTTGACGTGCAACTGCTGGGCCGTTACTGGCTGATCACCAACAGCAACGGCCGCCAAACCGAGGTTCAGGGCGAGGGGGTGATCGGTGAACAGCCCATTATCCGGCCCGGCAGCGAGTTCCAATATACCAGCGGTGCGATACTCGAAACCCCGCTGGGCACCATGGAAGGCCACTATGAAATGGTTGATCAGCAGGGTCAGCCATTCCGTACCGCCATTCCGGTGTTCCGTTTAGCCATCCCTACGCTGATCCACTAATATGTCGACATATCTTATCGGCGACGTTCATGGCTGTTTCGATGAACTGCAGTCGCTATTAGCTCAGGTTGATTTCGATCCCCTGCAAGACCAACTGTGGCTGACTGGCGACCTGGTCGCCCGTGGCCCTGGCTCGCTCGAAGTGCTGCGCTACCTCCGCTCTCTCGGCCCGGCATTGCGCATGGTTCTGGGTAACCATGACCTGCACCTGCTGGCGGTGTACGCCGGTATCAGCCGTAACAAACCCAAAGACCGCATTACCCCCTTGCTCGAAGCACCTGATGCTGACGAGTTGATCAACTGGCTGCGTCGCCAACCAGTGCTACAGGTGGATGATGAACGCAAACTGATCATGGGCCACGCCGGCATTACCCCACAGTGGGATATCGAGACCGCACAGATGTGTGCCCGTGAAGTGGAAGCGGTACTCAGCAGCGACAGTTATCCGTTATTTCTGGATGCGATGTACGGCGATATGCCCAACAACTGGAGCCCAGAGCTGAGTGGGCTTGCACGCCTACGCTTTAGCACCAATGCCTTGACCCGCATGCGCTATTGCTTCCCTAACGGCCAGTTGGACATGATCTGCAAAGATGCGCCGGGCAGCGCTCCCGCTCCGCTGAAACCCTGGTTTGATCTGCCGCGTCTGGTCGACCCCGAGTACAGTATCATCTTCGGTCACTGGGCTTCACTGGAGGGCAGAGGCACGCCGGAAGGCATCATCGGTCTGGATACCGGCTGCTGTTGGGGTGGGGATTTGACCCTGCTACGTTGGGAAGACAAGCGCTACTTTACCCAGCCAAGCAACCGCCGTGATGCGATAGACGGCGCGGATACGCTGGCGGCTTCTTAAAACGACAATGGGCACCCAAGGGTGCCCATTTGATAGCTAACCCGCCTTAGCGGCGTTCCAAAATCTCAAAACAGTAACCGTGCGAGTTCAGTGCGTCCGCATCGTGGAAGGCGCTGAATGAGGTTTCCCATTCGTCTGGCTCGTAATCCGGGAAGTAGGTATCTCCGCCTACTTCAGCATCGATATGCGTCAGATACATTCGGGAAGCCCGTGGCAGGAACTGGCTATAAATGCTGCCACCGCCCATCACCATCACTTCCTCCACCTCGCCAGCCGCAGCCAAAGCCTCCTCCAGCGAAGTTACCCAGGTCACGCCAGGTTCTTTACCCGGCTGGCTGCTTAATACGATATTATGACGGCCCGGCAATGGGCGGCCAATCGACTCAAAGGTCTTACGGCCCATAATCACCGGTTTGTTTAGCGTGTTACGTTTAAACCACGCCAAATCCTCCGGCAGGTGCCACGGCATGGCATTTTCCATACCAATAACGCGATCCGCCGCCAAAGCAGCAATCAGGCTGATAATCATTGTTTAACCCTGTATAGGCAGCAAAATTGCTCACACTATACGTAAAGCCCCGGCCACCGTCGATAGACGAATCGAGCGATACTCATATATCGGACGGCTCTGAAGATAAACTCTAATAATCCCAGATCCTTAGAAAAATCCCTAAACGCCGGGACGTTTACGATACAGCCACAGACCCGGTACCGACAGGCCGATCGACAAGGCTCCCACAATAAAACAGGCCTTGAGGAAGTTGGAGATCATCACCGACATCAGGGCTTCGCTGTAGCCCAAATGCGAAATTTCCACCACGCTGATCATCGCGGTATAGGCTGAAATACCGGGGAACATCGGGATCACCGCCGCAACGGTGAACACCTTGGGATGCGCCAGCAGCCAGCGTGACCAATAAATGCCGATGATGCCGATCAGAATGGCGGCCAGGAACGAACCCCACTCGATATTCATGCCAAAATGCATCAGCAGCATCCGCGATCCATGCCCCAGCGCCCCGAGCAAGGCACAATAGCGCAACGCTCGTACCGGCACATTGAACACCATGGCAAAGCCGAGCGCAGGTACCGCCGCCAACAGCATGTCCTGTAACAGCGCCCACAGCAGGCTCATGACCACCCCCGCAAATCCCACAGTGACATCGCCATCACCACGCCGATGCAGGTTGCCAACGTCAGCAAACTGGCCATCGCCCAGCGGGCCAGACCGGTATTCACGTGGCCTTTAAACATATCGGCTACCGCGTTGATCAGCGGGAAACCAGGCACCAGCAACAGCACGCTGGCCGCCATCGCCACGCTGGAGGTCTGGTGGAAAAACGGCACACGCAACAGCAGGCCGGAGACCGACGTAGCTACAAAGGCCGTCAGGCAAAAGTTGATCAGCGGATTCATATGGCGAGCGGTCAGCATCTGGCGCACAAACATCGCCAGGCCGCTGGCCATAAAGGTGACCGCAAAAGCATCTGGCCCACCGCCGTTAAGCATGCTGAAACAGCCACAGGACAACCCCACCATCAGCACCACCAGCCAACGCGGGTAGCGTAGCGGGCGGATCTTTTCAAAGCGCCGAGCCACGTCATGGACGTCGGCCAAATGGTGTTCCGCCAGGATCACAATGTGCTGGACCTCGGTCACCATTTGCATGTTGATCCCGCGATCGACGTTCTTCCGCGTGGTGGTCAGGCAGGCTTCATTGCTGATGGTGGTCAGCACCACGGCGTTAGCCGAGATGGAGCTTTCTACACTATCCATGCCAAGCGCCAGACCCAGGCGAGTCGAGAGTTGTTCCACCACCATGCTTTCCGCCCCGTGCTGTAGCAGCAGCAACGCACACTGAATACACAGACGGGTGATTTCACGCTGTTGCTGGTTTACACCGGGTAGCTCTGCGGTTAATTCCTTTTTCATATCGCTCAATCGCTTCCTCTTAATGAAGCCCCATCATATAACCAGAGATTAGTGTAATAGGTTGATGCACGTCAGGAGGAGTGGCGTTATTATCAGCAGAATTAGGCCTTTTTCAGAGACTCGCTCATGCTTGAAACCTCATTGTTCGTCGCCGGTATTGCCACGCTCGGCATGCTTTCCCCCGGGCCAGACTTTTTTCTGGTGATTAAAAATGCGGCGCGCTATCCGCGCCTGGCAGCAATGATGACCGCGTTCGGCGTGATCTGCGGCGTGGCAACTCATATGTCTTACTGTGTCGCGGGCCTGGCGGTGGTGATCACCACCACGCCGTGGTTATTCAACGTGCTGAAATACGCTGGCGCGGTGTACCTGATCTGGGTTGGCATTCAAGCCCTGTTATCACGCGGGGGCAGCAAGATGAACGTCAGCAGCCTGCCTCAACAGCAGGTCAGCCTGAAAAGCGCCTTTGTACAAGGGTACCTGTGTAATCTGCTCAACCCGAAAGCCACGCTGTTCTTCCTGGCGGTGTTTACCCAGGTACTGCAAATCAACTCCGGCCTGGGTGAAAAGCTGTGGTACGCCGGAATTATTTTCGGCCTTTCCGCCGTTTGGTGGCCGGTGCTGGTGTTTTTGATCCAAAGCGGGCCTGTGCGCCGTGGGCTGGAAAAGACCCAGAAGGTGGTCGATAAGCTGTTGGGTGGGATGTTAATCGCCTTGGGTATCAAAGTCGCGCTGAGCTGAAAAATCGGCGAGGGTAAAACCCTCGCCAAGCTATTACCCTTTCGCCTCTACGACCTCTTCCTCCGGTGCTTTGCCATCAATACTGCCGCGCCAGCCGTTTTGCTGCACGTGAGATAGGCGCTTCTGATCTTGCTCGATGGCCGAAGACAGCATTTCTTTAGCCCGTTGCAGGCTGGCGACCCGGAACTCGGTGTCTTCGTAGTTCTCCAACGTATCCTCCAGCATCTTCAGGTTATAACGCCGGAAGGTATCCGCCTTTTCACGGGCTTCGTAGGCGTCCAGCCCCAGCAGCTCGAGAGTTTCTCTGCCGATCAGCAACGAGCTTTCAAAGGTTTCCCGTGCGGGTTTCTCCACCCCCAACTGCCGCAGTTGATACCAGTGATCCACATCGCGGGCACGCGCCACCACTTTCAGGTGCGGGAAATGGCGTTTGACCAACGCCGTCAGTTGCAGGTTGGCTTCCACATCGTCGATGGCGTTAATCAGGATTTTGGCATGTTCTGCCCCCGCGGCTTCCAACAGATCGGCTCGCGTCGCATCGCCATAGAACACCTTGGTACCAAATTTGCGCAGCGTTTCGATATGGTCCGGATCGTGATCCAACACCACGGTATGCACGCCGTTAGCCAGCAGCATACGGCCGGCGATCTGGCCAAAACGGCCAAAACCGGCGATGATCACGCTGGCATTCTCTTCGTCGATCACGTCTGCCGGGCGTTCGTCCTGTGGGGCATTCTTGGCCAGGCGAGCGGCAACCACCAGCAGCAATGGCGTAGCGGCCATCGAAAGTGCAACGGCCAACGTCAGCGATTTAGCCCATTCGAGCGGTAATACACCGGCCATCTGTGCCGCAGCAAAGATCACAAAGGCAAACTCACTGCCCTGCCCCAGCAAAATGGCGAATAGCCCGCGCTGGCGCTTGGGTACCCCAAGCATTGGCGCAACCAGCCACAACAGTGCCGCCTTCAGCAGCATAAAACCCAGTAACAGCGAGGCGATCAGCAACGGATGATGGAACAGCGTGCCAAAGTCGATTGACATCCCCACGCCGATAAAGAACAGCCCAAGCAGCAGGCCTTTAAATGGCTGAATATCGCTTTCCAGCGCATGGCGGTATTCGGAACTGGCCAGCAACACGCCAGCCAGAAAGGCTCCCATCGCCATCGATAGCCCAGCCATCTCCAGCAGAATGCCAAAGCCAAACACCAGGAACAGCGCCACGGCGCTAAAGACTTCACGCATGCCGGAACGCGCCACAAAGTGCAGCAAGGGCCGGGTCACATAGCGCCCCAGTAACACCACGACCGCCAGCGCCCCCACCACCTTGGCAGCAGAAAACACAAAGGCACCCAGCGTGGTAGCCGCACCGCTGCTGGCTAGCAGTGGGATCATCGCCACCAAGGGAATGGCGGCAATATCCTGGAACAACAGCACCGCAAACGAGCTGCGGCCAATCGGCGAAGGCGTCAGGTTACGCTCACTCATCGCCTGCATGGCGATCGCCGTAGAGGAGAGAGCCAACGTCAAGCCAATCAGCAAGGCCACCTGCCAATTCAGGCCGAGGAAATAGCAGAAGGCGCTCAGCACCAGACCGCATCCCACCATCTGGATGCTCCCACCGCCAAAGACCGCTGCCCGCAGCGTCCACAACCGCCGGGGATCCAGCTCCAGCCCGATGATAAACAGCATCAATACCACGCCGATTTCGGCAAAGGTCAGTATCGACTCGGGATCGGAAACCAGTTTCAACCCCCAGGGGCCAATGACACAGCCCGCAATCAGGTAGCCAAGTACCGATCCCAATCCCAGGCGTACGGCAATCGGCACCAACAGTCCGGCCGATCCCAGATAGATCAGCCCTTCAATCATCATCGAGTGGTTATCCATGCACGGACTCCTGCTCTGCTGCTGGATCACTGTGTTCCATCAGATACTGCACCAGCCGCTGGCGATAGGCTTCTCCAGCGGCGATCAAGGCCGGTTCGTTACAGGTAAAGGTGTTGTGCACGGCAAAATACGGTTGCCACTTCATACCGCAGTAAATCGCTGTGGCCTGCAGCGGCTGGCCCAGTGCGGCAAAGTTGGGGTAATCGCCCAACGCGAAATGCTGCTCATCTCCGCCGCTGGTGACCGCCCATAGGCAGTCTTTCCCCACCAGGGCGTTGCCCTCGTGGCCATAGGCCCAGCCATGCTCCAGCACTTTGTCGATCCACAGTTTCAGCAACGGCGGCAGGCTATACCACTGCATCGGATGCTGTAAAACCACCATATCGGCCCGTTCCAACGCCCGCTGTTCGGCGTTGATATCGATATTAAAATCCGGATACAGTTCATACAGTGCACGAACTTCCACGCCGGGAATGTCTTTTACCGCCTGTAGCAACCGTTGGTTGGCATGAGAATGCCGAGGATATGGATGGGCGTAAATAATCAGGATCATGCGCTTCTCGTTGTTGCGTTTCATACAACGAGTATATACCAGTCATAGTGTCGCCATTACTGGCATGAAAACTTGCTGGCTCACGATGCCCCCATCCCCTGATCGTCAGGATATGGGGGCGATATGGCATCACCGGCTTACGGCAGTGACTGATTCAACGTGTTGATAATCTCAAACAAACGGTCAATTTCCTGGCGGGTGTTGTAGTGCATTAATCCGATCCGCACGACACCGCCACGTTGCTCCAGACCCAGTTGGCGGACCAGCCCCAGCGCATAAAAATGCCCGTTGCCGACACAAATATTATGTTCTCCCAGCGCCTTGGCAACCTCTTCAGGCAGCCCGTGCGCAAACGTCACGGCAAAAGTCGGGGTCCGGCGGTTGGCATCGGGCCGATCGATACCGTACAAGCGCGCCCCCTTCACTTGCCGTAGTTTTTCCAGGAAATAAGCGCTGAGCGCTTCTTCATGCTGGCTGAGTTGGCTAAAGCTGTCTTGCAAGCGCTGGCGCAACGGCGCGCCGGGTTCTCCCCACTGAGCCAGGTATTCGATCGCAGCAGTCACTCCCGCAAGCCCTTCAAAACTCTGAGTTCCCGTCTCGAAACGCCCAGGGCCAAGATCGGTGGCCGGCTCGACCTTGTAAGGACGTAACGTTTGTAACCACGGCGTAGCCAGATAGGCAATCCCGACGTGTGGGCCAAAAAACTTATACGCGGAACACAGGAGTATGTCGCAACCCAACGCCTGAACATCAATCAGACGGTGTGGAGCATAGTGCACAGCATCTACATAAACCAAAGCGCCTACCTGGTGCGCCACCTCAACGATACGCTTTAAATCCACGATCGAACCTGTGGTATTTGACGCATAGGTAACAGCCACCAATCGGGTTTTGGCGTTAATAAGCGCACAAAGTTTATCGACGTCTAACGTACAATCCTGCTCATTAACCGGGGCCTGATGAACAACGACCTGTTTATCGGCAGCGGCCTGTTGCCAGCTCGAAACGTTCGCATAGTGATCCAGAGCGGTGACGATCACCTCATCCCCCGCTTGCCACTCCCGGCTGATAGCGCGGCTCAGTTGAAAAGTCAGTGAGGTCATGTTGGCGCCAAAGACAATATTGTCGGCCGAGCTGGCATTCAACAACGCCCGAACAGACTCTCTGGCTTGTAACATCACTCGCTCAGTGGCTTTACTGGAAAAATAGTGTCCCCCCAGGTTGGCATTATGGTGGCCCAAATAATCGACCATCTTGTCTAACACCGTGCGCGGGACCTGTGAGCCACCGGGGCCATCAAAGAACACCACGCTTTTTCCTTGATACAGCTGACCCAGAGCGCTAAATTGCATCCGGCTTTGTTCAGGCGTAAATTTCATGCCACCCTCGCTGTCAGAACAAAAACATCCATATGCCCTTCTTTATCTGTCTCGACGGCACGGATTGGGCAGGCGTTATGCCACAACTTACTGTCTGCAATCATGGCAACTTCGCCATTTTCCAACACCTTACGGAAAAATGGCTCTTCGCGATTGCTGTTATAGAGCAGGATATCCCCGCCGACAATGTTATGCCTGTCGATACCGACTATCGCGATGTGATCAAAACCATCGCGATGGATACCTTCCGGTGCCACCTGAGTTTCAACATAGGTGGTGGTAATGCGGATTTGGTGGATCTCTATCTCCTGGTTGTCCGGTAGGTCATTGCTATTAACAAAGACCTCGCACATTTCGCGCATCCCCTCATTTTGCCAGGTCGTGGTCAAGAGCGGTTCGAATTGGCGGACGATATTGCCCTGAAAATGGTTGATATCCTCAGACTGTACAAACTCATGTTTGCCCGTCTCTACCACCAAGCCTTGCTGAAAACGCAGGACGGAATAACGCCGCAGGCGGTACTTGCCATCCGCATGCTGGGTGTGGGGAAGCGTGTTGAATGAAGGAGCCAGTTGAGCAATCCCTTCCTGGCTAAGATGGGTGATCTGCAGGATATTCTCGTGTTTGTTGAGCATGATGACACCTTATTGAACAGGCCTGTTTCACAACAGAAAATAACAGTAATCACCATTAAAAATAGATAAAGATAATGGGATATCAAATTTGTCATCCCAAAAATATGACGCACCCCTACAAAATCAGCACAAGCCGCAAACCGCAACCTTTGGGGGCTGCGGCAACAAAAAAGGCGCTGCAAAAGCAGCGCCTCAGTGGCAACCAAGTTATTAACTTACTTGGTGATACGTGCGTGTAGTTCCTGCACCGAAGTCACCTGCTCGGTTGGATCGGCCTTCATCGCCATCGAGGTGGCAAAACCACCGTTCATCGTGGTGTCGTAGTGCACTTTATACTGCAGCGCACTGCGGCGGATCAGCTTGGAGTCTTCAATCGCCTGACGCCCCGCCGTGGTATTCACGATGTAAGTATACTCGCCGTTCTTGATGCGATCCTGAATGTGCGGACGCCCTTCATGCACCTTGTTGACCAGGCGTGGGTTAATCCCCGCTTCGCCCAGCACCACTGCGGTGCCGTGGGTGGCATCCAGTTCAAAGCCCTGCTTGAGCAGGCTGGCAGCCAAATCCACTACGCGAGCCTTGTCCCCACTGCGTACCGACAGCAACGCACGGCCTTTCTTCATTCCGGAGTTACTGCCCAACATCGCCTTGGAGAAGGCTTCGGCGAAGGTGCGGCCAACGCCCATCACTTCACCGGTCGAGCGCATTTCTGGCCCGAGGATCGGGTCAACGCCTGGGAACTTGTTGAACGGCAGCACCACTTCCTTGACCGAGTAGTACGGCGGGATAACCTCTTCGGTCACGCCCTGTTCGGCCAGTGATTTACCGGCCATCACGCGCGCAGCCACTTTTGCCAGCGCTACGCCAGTCGCCTTGGAAACGAACGGCACGGTACGCGCGGCGCGTGGGTTCACCTCGATCAGGTAGACTTCGTTGTTCTTCACCGCAAACTGCACGTTCATCAGGCCACGGACCTGCAGTTCAAACGCCAGTTTTTCTACCTGCTGGCGCATCACGTCCTGAATCTCTTTGCTCAGCGTGTAGGCTGGCAGTGAACAAGCGGAGTCACCGGAGTGGACGCCAGCCTGTTCGATATGCTCCATGATGCCACCGATCAGCACGCGCTCGCCGTCACAGATAGCATCCACATCCACTTCTACCGCATCATCCAGGAAGCGGTCCAGCAGCACTGGCGCATCGTTGGACACGCTGACTGCGTTCTGGAAGTAACGGCGCAGGTCGATGTCGTCATAAACGATCTCCATCGCGCGACCACCCAGTACGTAGGATGGGCGAACCACCAGCGGATAACCGATACCGGCCGCTTTCTCAACTGCCTGCTCGATGGTTGCCACGGTGGCGTTGGCCGGCTGCTTCAGGCCCAAGCGGTTAACCGCCTGCTGGAAGCGTTCGCGGTCTTCGGCACGGTCAATCGCATCCGGGCTGGTGCCGATAATCGGCACGCCTGCCGCTTCCAGCTCACGCGCCAGTTTCAACGGGGTTTGCCCGCCGTACTGCACGATCACGCCTTTTGGCTTCTCGATGCGCACGATTTCCAGCACGTCTTCCAGCGTCACCGGCTCGAAGTACAAGCGATCCGAGGTGTCGTAGTCGGTAGAGACAGTTTCCGGGTTACAGTTGACCATGATGGTCTCGTAGCCGTCTTCGCGCAGCGCCAGCGAAGCATGTACGCAGCAATAGTCGAACTCGATGCCCTGGCCGATACGGTTCGGGCCACCGCCCAGGATCATGATTTTCGGGCGATCGTTGGTCGGGTTGGATTCACACTCGTCTTCGTAGGTGGAATACATGTAGGCGGTGTCGGTCGCAAACTCTGCCGCACAGGTGTCCACACGCTTGTAGACCGGGTGCATATTGAAGCTGTGACGCAGCTTGCGGATTTCGCTTTCCGCCACGCCAGCCAGCTTGGCCAGGCGCGCATCGGCAAAGCCTTTGCGCTTGAGCGTGCGCAGGAAATCAGCGTTCAGGCCGTTGATGCCCGCTTCGGCAACCTGCTCTTCCAGACGCACCAGCTCTTCAATCTGCACCAGGAACCAGCGGTCGATGTTGGTCAGGTTGAACACGCCATCGACGGACAGACCGGCGCGGAAAGCATCGGCGATATACCAGATGCGATCTGAACCGGCATCTTTCAGTTCACGGCGGATCTTGGTCAAGGCTTCCGGATCGTCCAGGCTCACTTTCGGATCGAACCCGGTCGCACCCACTTCCAGCCCACGCAGCGCTTTCTGCAACGACTCTTGCTGGGTGCGGCCAATCGCCATCACTTCGCCGACCGACTTCATCTGGGTGGTCAGGCGATCGTTGGCTCCGGCAAACTTCTCGAAGTTGAAGCGCGGGATTTTGGTGACGACGTAGTCAATGGAAGGTTCAAAGGAGGCTGGCGTACGGCCACCGGTGATGTCATTCATCAGCTCATCGAGGGTGTAACCCACCGCCAGCTTGGCGGCGATCTTGGCAATCGGGAAGCCGGTGGCTTTCGAGGCCAGCGCCGATGAACGGGATACGCGTGGATTCATTTCAATCACGATCAGGCGGCCGGTTTTCGGGTTCACCGAGAACTGCACGTTGGAGCCGCCGGTTTCCACGCCGATCTCACGCAGTACCGCCATCGAGGCGTTACGCATGATTTGGTATTCTTTGTCGGTCAGCGTTTGCGCTGGAGCCACCGTGATGGAGTCACCGGTATGGATCCCCATGGCATCGATGTTTTCGATCGAGCAGACGATGATGCAGTTGTCATTCTTATCGCGCACCACCTCCATCTCGTACTCTTTCCAGCCGATCAGCGATTCGTCAATCAGCAGCTCTTTGGTCGGGGACAGATCCAGACCGCGCTCGCAGATCTCTTCGAACTCTTCTCGGTTATAGGCGATACCGCCACCGGTGCCGCCCATGGTAAATGACGGGCGGATAATGCATGGGAAGCCCACATCGGCGGCCACCGCCAACGCTTCTTCCATATTATGGGCGATGCCGGAACGCGCCGTGTCCAGGCCAATTTTCTTCATGGCGATATCGAAACGGCGGCGGTCTTCAGCTTTGTCGATGGCATCGGCGGTAGCGCCAATCATGGTGACGCCGAACTCGGCCAATACGCCCTGCCGTTCCAGCTCCAACGCACAGTTCAGCGCGGTTTGCCCACCCATGGTTGGCAGCACCGCATCCGGGCGCTCTTTCTCGATGATTTTACGCACCACTTCCCAGTGGATCGGCTCGATATAGGTGGCATCGGCCATTTCGGGGTCGGTCATGATGGTGGCCGGGTTCGAGTTGACCAGTACGACGCGGTAACCTTCTTCACGCAGCGCCTTACACGCCTGGGCACCAGAGTAGTCAAATTCACACGCCTGGCCGATAACGATCGGGCCAGCGCCGAGGATCAGGATGCTTTTTATATCTGTACGTTTTGGCATGGCTTTTCTGGCTCCTGATTATTTGGCGTTGGTACGGTAAGTCTCAATCAGTTCGATAAAGTGATCGAACAGCGGCGCGGCATCGTGCGGGCCTGGGCTGGCTTCTGGGTGCCCCTGGAAGCTGAACGCGGCTTTATCGGTACGATGGATGCCCTGCACCGTGTGGTCGAACAGGGATTTATGCGTGACCCGCAACGTGCTCGGCAGATTATTTTCATCAACGGCAAAGCCATGGTTCTGCGCGGTGATCATCACGGTGTTGTTATCCAGATCCTTCACCGGGTGGTTACCGCCGTGGTGGCCAAGCTTCATCTTCATGGTTTTGGCACCGCTGGCCAACGCCAACAGTTGGTGGCCCAGGCAGATACCAAATACCGGGATATCGGTTTCCAGGAAGCGTTTGATGGCGCTGATGGCGTAATCGCAAGGCTCTGGGTCACCAGGGCCGTTGGACAGGAAGATACCGTCTGGAGCCATTTTCAACACGTCTTCTGCAGGGGTTTGCGCTGGCACCACGGTGAGGCGGCAGCCGCGATCCACCAACATGCGCAGGATGTTGCGCTTGGCGCCGTAATCGTAGGCCACCACATGGTAAGGCAGTTCGCCCGCAGGTTTGGCCTCCGGCAAATCGCCTTCCAGCGTCCAGCTCCCCTGTTGCCAGGCGTAAGCCTCTTTGGTGGTGACCTCTTTCGCCAGGTCCATGCCTTTCAGGCCAGGGAAAGCTTTGGCTTTCTGCAGCGCCAGTTCGGCATCGGTGAGGTCGCCCGCGATGATACAGCCGTTCTGTGCGCCTTTCTCACGCAGCAGGCGGGTAAGCTTGCGGGTATCGATATCGGCAATCGCCACGATATTGTGACGCTTGAGGTAATCGGCCAGGCCCATTTCGTTGCGGTAGTTGCTGGCAATCAGTGGCAGGTCGCGGATGACAAGGCCTTGAGCATGAACAGCGGAGGATTCTGCGTCGGAATCATTGGTGCCGACATTGCCGATATGAGGATAAGTAAGAGTAACGATCTGGCGGGAGTAGGAAGGATCAGTGAGGATTTCTTGATAACCGGTCATCGAGGTATTGAAGACCACTTCCCCCACTGCCGTACCTTCTGCCCCGATGGCCCGACCGTGGAATTGGGTTCCGTCTTCCAGAACCAATAGCGCTGACTTAATCAAAACACCCTCCGAGGAATAATCAATCACAATATTTGCATATTAATTCAGATTTCACGCCCTAAATCAATGCAAAAACCGCCCTCAAGGCCAATTTTTGGCAAATTGGGCGCATTTTAATGATGAGCGTCCCGCTTGTCTAGATAAAGCGCCATTTTTTCCATTATTTTTGCTGACCTCAGGGTTTTAATGGGGTCA
The DNA here is from genome assembly GCF_019968685.1 of Serratia sp. JSRIV006. NCBI lineage: Bacteria > Pseudomonadati > Pseudomonadota > Gammaproteobacteria > Enterobacterales > Yersiniaceae > Serratia > Serratia sp. JSRIV006. The sequence goes on along the minus strand of NZ_CP074137.1, from coordinate 833,041 downwards.
CAGGCACAAAAACATCAGCAAACTAGGCCGAGTAAACGGTTGCGAGACACAGTGACAGAAAAAATAGCTTAAAACAGCTAAAATCGGTGTGGGGAGCAATAAAGACGACGGAAAAAACAGGATTAAGACTAGATAAGGCCAACAAAAACAGATTACAGCATTAAAATTAATCGTAAGCCTCATTTTCAATGTTAAAAAAAAGGACAATAAAATTATTGTCCGATTATCATATCATTATGATCAACACAACCACATCACGATGGTGTTCAATAAATTATAACTGGTCTAAACCGAGCACGTCTCGCATATCAAACAGCCCATTATGCTGGTTTGAGATCCAGGATGCGGCACGGACCGCGCCATTGGCAAACGTCATCCGGCTTGAGGCTTTATGGGTGATCTCTACTCGCTCGCCAATATCGGCAAACATGGCGGTATGTTCACCCACTATATCCCCGGCACGAATGGTGGCAAAGCCGATGCTCTTTGGATCGCGCTCGCCGGTATAACCCACACGCTCGTAAACCGCACACTCTTTCAGATCGCGTCCCAAAGCACCGGCAATCGCCTCGCCCATGGCTAACGCCGTTCCTGAAGGAGCATCTACCTTGTGGCGGTGATGAGCTTCCACAATTTCGATATCGGTATAATCGCCCATCACCTTGGCCGCTTTTTCCAACAGCTTGAGCACCACGTTGACACCCACGCTGAAGTTGGCGGCAAACACGATACCAATCTGCTGCGCAGCGGCCTGAATAGCCGCTTTACCCGCATCATCAAAGCCGGTGGTACCGATCACCATGGCTTTGCCGTGGGCCACGCAAAACGCCAGATGGGCCAGAGTGCCTTCCGGGCGTGTGAAATCGATCAGGATATCGAAATCATTGACGACCTTTTCAAGGTTATCGCTGACGGTGACACCTACTGCGCCAACACCAGCCAGTTCGCCGGCATCTGTACCAACCAGGCTAGAACCCGGGCGCTCCAGTGCTGCACCCAATACCACGCCCTGTGCCTGCTGCACGGCCTGTATCAATTGGCGCCCCATGCGGCCACCGGAACCCGCAATCGCGATGCGGATGTGTGAATCAGTCATACTTCGCTCTCTTTTATGGTCAAAAGCCACTCCTCGGCTATGGGTTCAGGGTAACTTCCCTACCCTATCACTACCAGAGGATTTGCTTACGGATTAGAAAATTATGATATGCCCGATATGTTATCAGTAACGCTGTCAATTGATTAACAATTACCCGATTAGCGTCAACCTTCTGTTGCTACATAATCATGCACTATTTATGCATTGCGATGAATGGCGATAAAGTCGATTTTTGCTCATTCTGCACGCTAATGGGCGAGCTCAATACTGCGACACCTGAAGCCTGATGCCGGTGGGAGCCATTAATTACAGCTAGTTAAAACGCAAAACGGGAAGCCAAGGCTTCCCGTTACTTAATGATATTGGCAACGATCAGTCGATCTGCTTGATATCCATGCGCAGTTCTTTCGGCACTTCAAACACGATGTTCTCTTCACGGCCGCTAAGCTCATGCACATCCTTGCCGCCCAAGGCTTTCAAGCGACTGATGACGTCCTGAACCAGCACGTCCGGCGCAGAGGCTCCGGCGGTGACGCCAATGTTGCTGGCGTCTTTCAACCAGGATTCCTGAATGTCCGCCGCCGAGTCGATCAGATAGGCTGGTTTACCCACACGCTGGGCAAGTTCCGCCAAGCGGTTGGAGTTGGACGAGTTCTTCGACCCCACTACCAGCACCACGTCGGCATCACCTGCCAAGCTGCGCACCGCTTCCTGACGGTTGGTGGTGGCATAGCAGATATCGTCCTTACGCGGCCCGATAATATCCGGGAAGCGCTTACGCAACGCATCGATCACGTCAGAAGTATCGTCCACCGATAACGTGGTCTGGGTCATAAAGCACAGGTTATGTTCGTTCTTCACCTGCAATTGCCAGACATCTTCCGGCGACTCAACCAGGTACATGCCCCCCTCAGGGTTGCTGTACTGGCCCATGGTGCCTTCCACTTCCGGATGCCCGGCGTGGCCAATCAGGATTGCTTCGGTGCCCTTACGGCTGGCCCGAGCCACTTCCATATGCACCTTGGTCACCAACGGACAGGTAGCATCAAACAGCATGGTCAGATCGCGGGCTTTGGCCTCGGCCCGAACTGCCTGTGACACACCGTGGGCGGAGAAGATCAGGATCGAGCCATCCGGCACTTCCGCGATCTCTTCGATAAATACCGCACCGCGCTCACGCAGGCTTTCGACCACGTAGCGGTTATGTACCACTTCGTGACGGACGTAAATCGGCGCGCCATAAATCTCCAGCGCACGTTCTACGATGCTGATCGCACGATCAACCCCGGCGCAGAAGCCACGCGGGTTAGCCAGCAATATTTGCATGCGCTTCCTCCTGCTGCGGGTCGATCTCCAGCACTTCGATATCGAAGGTCACCGGATGCCCCGCCAACGGATGGTTGAAATCAACGGTGATCGAATCTTCCGCCACTTCGCGCACCACGCCAGGCATTTCACTGCCGTCGATGGCGGTAAACAGCATGATGGTACCGACATCCGGCACGCCGGTTTCGTTGAAGTCGCGGCGTGAGAAGAACTGGATGAGATCCGGGTTCTCCGCACCGAACGCGGCTTCCGGTTGCAGGGTAAACGCACATTTGTCCCCTACCCGCAAACCGATCAACTGCTGTTCCAACGGAGCAGACAGGCTGCCATCGCCCAGGCGGAACAGCGCTGGTTTGCCGTTGCCCTGGGTGGATTCCGCGGTCGTTCCATCTGCCAGTTTCAGCGTGAAATGCACCAGCACTGCGCTGTTGCCGTTAACCTGAGCCGTCATATCACTTACCTTCGCTGTTGACGCTTTTCTTCGCTGGCAAGAACCCTTCCAGCACGATCATGGCGGCACCGACGCAGATAAAGCTGTCCGCCAGATTGAAGGTCGGGTAATGCCAGTTGCCGATATAAAAGTCGATGAAATCGACCACAAAGCCATGCCACAGACGATCAAACAGGTTGCCGAGCGCACCGCCGATAATAAAGGCATAGGCGATATTATTCAGCTTCTGCTGGGCACTGCTGCGATACATCATCACCAGCAGCACCACCACGATGGCGACCGCAATACCGGCAAAGAACCAGCGCTGCCAGCCACCGTGATCCGCCAGGAAACTGAACGCCGCACCGTAGTTACGGGCGTAGTACAGGTTGATTGACGGGAACAACGGCTGGGTCTGGCCCAGCACGAAGTTACTCAGGATCCACTGTTTGCTGAAAAAATCCAGCGCCAGCACCACCACTACCAGCCATAGCCAGCGCAAGCCGGTCGAACTTATCGGTCTACTCATCAGGCGCTTGATCTCAGGCAAAGTTACGTTTTTCGCCGTCACCGGCTACGTTGGTCACACAGCGGCCGCAAAGTTCTGCGTGCTCCGCTACCTGGCCGACATCGGTGGTGTAATGCCAGCAGCGCGGGCACTTCTCACCATCCGCTTTGCTGAATGCAATTTTCAGCCCTTTCAACAGTTCACTTTGCTGCGCATCGGCAGGAGCATCGGCAAACGGTGCTACGCTGGCCGATGAGGTCAGCAACACAAAGCGCAGTTCGTCCTGCAGGCTGTTCAGGCGTGCTGCCAGATCGCTATCGGCATACAGCGTAACCGCCGCCTCCAACGAACCGCCAATGTGCTTGTCCGCACGTGCCTGTTCCAGCACCTTGTTCACTTCGCCACGCACTTTCAGCAGATCGGCCCAGAACGCATCGTTCATGCCTTCGCCTGCCGCCAGCCCGAACAGACCGTCATACCACTCTTCGGTAAACACGTACTGCGCGCGTTTGCCTGGCAGGAAGGCCCAGATTTCATCGGCGGTAAACGACATGATCGGTGCCATCCAACGTACCAGCGCTTCTGCAATGTGGAACAGAGCGGTCTGGCAGCTGCGGCGGGCAACGCTGTCGCTTTTCGCGGTGTACTGACGGTCTTTGATGATGTCCAGATAGAAGGACCCCATTTCTACCGAGCAGAACTGCATCAGGCGCTGCACCACTTCGTGGAAATCGTAGTTGGCATAGGCCTGCTCGATATCCTGCTGTGCGGCCATTGCACGGCCTACGGCCCAACGATCCAGTACCACCATCTCTTCCGGTGCCACGCAGTCAGTGCTTGGATCAAACCCGTTCAGGTTGGCCAGCAGGAAACGCGCGGTATTACGGATGCGGCGATAAGAATCGGCAGCACGCTTGAGGATTTCGTCGGAAACCGCAATCTCGCCGGTGTAGTCGGTAGAAGCGACCCACAGGCGCAGAATGTCGCCACCCAGCTTGTTCATCACGTCCTGCGGGCTGACGGTGTTGCCGATTGACTTGGACATTTTGCGGCCCTGACCATCGACGGTAAAGCCATGGGTCAGCACTTCTTTGTAAGGCGCCTTACCCTTCATGGCGGTCGAAATCATCAGCGATGACATGAACCAGCCACGATGTTGGTCGGAACCTTCCAGATACATGTCGGCAGAGTGGCCGTTGAATTCTGGACGCACGTCAACCACGGAAGAATGGGTTGAACCCGAGTCGAACCAGACGTCCAGCGTATCGGGCACTTTCACATAATCGGCCGCTTCGGCGCCGAGGATATCGGCAGCGTCCAGATCCCACCAGGCCTGGATCCCATCTTGCTCAACACGCTTGGCCACTTCTTCCATCAGCTCTACGCTGCGTGGGTGAAGCTGCTCGGTGTCTTTATGCACGAACAGGGACATTGGAACGCCCCAGGTACGCTGACGTGAGATACACCAGTCTGGACGGTTAGCCACCATGGTTTCGATACGCGCCTGGCCCCAATCCGGGATCCACTGCACGCCCTTGATCTCTTCCAGTGACTGCTTGCGCAGCCCCTTTTGATCCATGCTGATAAACCATTGCGGCGTGGCACGGAAAATGATCGGCGTTTTGTGGCGCCAGCAGCACGGGTAGCTGTGTTGCAGTTTTTCCACGTGCAGCAGAGCGCCTTTCTCACGCAGCAGCTCAACGATCAGATCGTTGGCCTTGAACACGAATTTACCATCCAGCGTTGGATAGGTGCCGGTCAGGTAGCAGCCGTTCGGACCAACCGGGTTGGCAACTTCCAGGCCGTATTTCTGGCCGATGATGAAGTCATCCGGGCCGTGACCAGGAGCGGTATGTACGGCACCGGTACCGGCATCCAGCGTAACGTGATCGCCCAGGATCGCCGGCACGTCAAAGCCCATAAACGGATGGGTAAAGCGCATCAGTTCCAGATCGCTGCCCTTGCAACTGCCCAGCACTTCCCAATGGGTAATGCCTGCACGCTTCATCACGCTTTCTACCAGGTCCGCTGCCAGGATCAGGCATTGACCTTCAACCTGTACCAGATGGTAGCTGAACTCTGCATTCAGCGAGATCGCACGGTTGGCAGGCAGCGTCCACGGTGTGGTCGTCCAGATCACCAGTGACACCGGGCCATTCACGTTGGTTACACCAAACTTGCTGGCCACCGCCGCCGCATCAACCGCATGGAACGCGACGTCGATGGATGGCGAGGTTTTGTCGTAATATTCAACTTCTGCTTCCGCCAAGGAAGAACCGCAGTCCGTACACCAGTGCACCGGCTTGGCGCCTTTGAGCAGATGACCATTACTGATGATCTTGCCCAACGCACGGATGATGTTGGCTTCGGTTTTAAAATTCATGGTCAGGTACGGATGATCCCAGTCGCCCAGCACCCCCAGACGGATAAAGTCTTTCTTCTGGCCTTCTACCTGCTCGGCAGCATATTCACGGCATTTCTGGCGGAACTCTGCCGGTGTCAGTTTCTCACCCGGTTTGCCATACAGTTGCTCAACCTTCAGTTCGATAGGCAGACCGTGGCAGTCCCAGCCTGGAACATAAGGCGAATCAAAGCCAGCCATCCCTTTTGACTTGATAATAATGTCTTTGAGGATCTTGTTTACCGAGTGACCAATGTGAATGCTGCCATTCGCATACGGAGGGCCGTCATGCAGAATGAAGGATTTCTTGCCCTTTTTGGCGGCACGAATGATCCCGTACAGATCCTGTTCATACCAACGTGCGAGCATGCCAGGTTCACGCTTGGCGAGATCGCCACGCATCGGGAACCCTGTTTCCGGCAAGTTCAGGGTATTCTTGTAGTCACTCATTAGATTCTCGATCTCGTTTCGGTTCGTAGATTAAGCCGGTGTCTGTAGCCCGAAGAACGTCCGGGCCGTCACCACATCATTGGCGATTTGCTGCTTTAGCGCATCGAGCGAAGCAAAACGCTGTTCATTGCGCAATTTTGCGCGCAGCACCACATCAAGGTGGCGCCCGTAAAGATCCATGGTTACATCCAGCAGATGCACTTCCAACTGCTGACGTACACCTGCCACCGTTGGGCGAGTGCCAATATTGGCCACGCCCGGCAAAGGCTCGGGGCCAAGGCCATAAACATCGACGGCATATACCCCTTTCACCGGGGCAACCAGGCGTTTGAGCGGCAGGTTGGCGGTTGGGAAACCAATGGTTCGCCCCAGTTCATCGCCATGCACTACGCGCCCGGAAATACTGTAAGGATGCCCCAGCAGGGTTTCTGCCAGCGGCAAATCATCATCACGCAACGCATTGCGGATGGCGGTGCTACTGATACGCAGATCGCCTTCACGGAAGCTTGGCGTGCTGACCACCTCAAAGCCGAATTCTTGCCCGGCAAGCTCTAACAGCGGGAAATCCCCCTGGCGACCAGCACCAAAGCGGAAATCATCCCCCACCATCAGGAATTTTACCCCCAGCTTTTCGACCAGCAGCTCAGCAACGAATGCCTGAGCGGTATGGGCGGCAAAGCGGGGATCAAACTTGACGCACAACAGGTAATCAACCCCGGCCTGCGCCAGGTATTTGGCTTTGTCACGCAAGCGCGTGAGGCGGGCCGGAGCCTTATCCGCGGCAAACAGTTCCAGCGGCTGCGGCTCAAAGATCATGACGATGACCGGTAACCCCAGTCGCCGTCCTTCCTGCTTCAACTGCCCCAATAGCGCCTTATGACCGCGATGGACGCCGTCAAAATTGCCGATGGTGAGCACACAGCCACGGTGGCGTGCCCGGATATTATGGATGCCGCGAATTAGCTGCATAGCTGGCCCAACACAGTGGAAATCGGCGGATTATACCTTGTACAGCGGTCAAGGTTAACCCGCGATTGGTTCCTTTGATGTAATAGTCATACCATACCGGAGGATAATCGCCTTAACCACCGTTTATCTGGCCCAATGCGTGCTATATTAGCGCGCTGATAGCGAGCTTGGCTTCTGGCCGACGCTTGAAAGACGGGGGATAACCCACCAGGACCAACAGCTTGCAGACTGTGATGCAAATCACATGGCGATTTTTCTCGTGAAACACTGTATTCCCATGGCTGAAGCTGGTAAAATCCTGCGCCATCACAACGTAGCAAGTGCCGCCCGTACAAACGGCGCTTATTTGCACAAATCCATTGACAAACGAAGGCTAAAAGGGCATATTCCTCGGCCTTTGAATTGTCCTCAATATATATATTTGGGAGTTGGACCTTGGCTAATATCAAATCAGCTAAGAAACGCGCCATACAGTCTGAGAAACGTCGCAAGCATAACGCTAGCCGTCGCTCAATGGTGCGTACCTTCATTAAGAAGGTTGACGCAGCTATCGCAGCTGGCGACAAAGACGCAGCACAAAAAGCATTCCTCGTAATGCAACCACTTGTGGATCGCCAGGCAGCTAAAGGCCTGATCCACAAAAACAAAGCAGCGCGTCATAAGTCAAACCTGACGGCGCGTATCAACGCAATGCAATAAGCATTACGTTGTGTGCTTGTTAAAAAAACCGGCTTCGGCCGGTTTTTTTACGCCTGGCGTTCAAGCCTACAGCGCGAACAGCGCCGAGAAGTCCTTGTTGCATACCCGCTGTACCGCCGGATGCTGGATCATTCGCTCGGCAAAAATGATGTAATACTCTTCCTGCACGCTATCGACACGGCCGATCTCCACCACGTCATCATCGCTATAGGTATCCAGCGCATACAGCGTTGGCGCCACGAAGATCGCATTGTGGTACAGGCCGAAAGCCTTCATCAGGGCTGCATCGTCAAACTCCCCCAGTATCTCAACCTTGATACCTTGCGTGTTGAACCAGTTAAGCAGCTTGCGCCCCAGCATTGAACGCCTTCCCGGGATCAACAAGCGGCGCTGTTCCAGACAGGCCGGAAACGGTAAATCGGGTATCGGCTGACGACAGAAGAAGCTGACCCCACACTCCCCCAGCTTAAGCGAAAACAAGCCTTCCTGCTGGCTGGAGTCGACCGGGCAATCCGACAGGATCATATCCAGTTTATGCTGGCTCAGTTGCTCAAGCAGCATCTCATGGGTTGATTCAAAACAGCGCAGGTGGATTTGCTCATTGTCCACTACCACCGCAGTTTCCAACACCTGGCTGACCAGACGTTTGGATAGCGCATCCGCTACGCCCACGTCAAACAGCAGGTTGGACTCCTTGCGGTAGTTGACGATATCCAGCATTTCCTGGCTGAGCATAAACATCTTGTCGGCATAGCGGAACACCAGTTGGCCTAGCTCGGAGGGGACCAGCCCGCGCCCCTGGCGTTTGAACAGCTTACCGTTGAGCCGTTCTTCCAGTGCCTTGATTTGGCCAGTGATGGTCTGCGGCGTGAGGAACAGGGCTTCCGCCGCTCCCACGACCGACCCCTCCTTGCAGACCTGCCAGAAGTAATACAGATGGTTAAAGTTGATATGAGACATTCTCAAAACGTTCTCTCCTTAGGTTTCTCATCGGCAAACGGTCTGCCGTGATGAGCGACAAACTCCCTATCGTTAATTTCGGACAACGCAAAGTTATCTTTAATCCCAAGTGCAGCGTGGCTGACGAAGCCACGCTGCCGCTACTATTGTAATAGCCCTTCAGCAACGAGGGGTAAACACAAAGGTCATCGGCTGCGGGGCAAACTCAAACGCAGCAGGCCGTAACCCACTACCGCAGCGCTGGTCGATCCCAATAGTATGCCTAATTTGGCATAGGTACTGAGAGCCACATCCGCCTCGGCGAAGGCCAATGAGGCAATAAAAATCGACATGGTGAAACCAATACCACAGAGCACGGCCACGGCAAACACTTGTTTAAAGCCGATATCCTGCGGCAAACGGGCAATCCCCAGTTTCACCGCCAGCCAGCAGAAGACGAAAATCCCCAGCGGCTTGCCGATAAACAGCCCGGCAGCAATCCCCAGCGGCAACAGTGAAGTCAACCCGCTCAAGGACACCCCTTGCAACGAGACACCCGCGTTGGCAAAGGCAAACAGCGGCAGGATCAGGAAGGCGACCCATGGGTGCAGCTCATGCTCCAGGGTTTCGGAGGGCGAAGGCTCACTCTTGGCGTTCAGCGGGATCATAAAGCCGACAATCACCCCTGCCAGCGTAGCGTGAACACCCGACTTGAGGATCGCAACCCACAGCACCAATCCGACCATCATATACAGCGAGGTTTTACCCACTCCCCGCCAGTTCATTAGCGCCAATACCACGATCGCCGCAGCCGCAACGCCCAGCGCCACCATCGAGACCTGATGGGTGTAGAACAACGCGATAATGATGATGACCCCAAGGTCATCGATAATCGCCAAGGCCAGCAAGAATACTTTCAGGCTGGTCGGCACCCGGTTGCCCAGTAAGGCCATCACGCCCAAGGCAAAGGCAATATCCGTTGCCGCCGGGATCGCCCAACCCTGGCGGGTTACTTCATCGGCACCGTTGAACAGCAGATAGATCAGCGCCGGAGCCAGCATGCCGCCTAACGCGGCAATCGCCGGGAAGATGGCCTTCTCACGCCCAGCCAGGGAACCTTGCAGCAGTTCACGTTTGACTTCAAGCCCCACCACCAGGAAGAAGATGGCCATTAAACCGTCGTTAATCCACAGCAGCAGCGGTTTGGCAATGTCCAGCGAGGCGATGCTGACCGCCACGGGTAAGTTAAGGAAGGCCTGATACAGCCCCTGTACGGGGGTATTAGCCATGATCAAAGCCACCACGGCGGCAGCGATCAGAATAATGCCCCCAGCGGCTTCTTGACGCAGAAATTGACGAATAATAGTAGTCACAGTAAGTCGCTCCAAAATGCCCGTCGTCTTTCAAGCTGCGACTCGAAATCCATAGGGCATAGATAATGGGGGCAAAGCGCCCCGGTTTCCAGACAATGAAACGAGTATAGTCGAGGAATCACCTCGAAAAAATCAGTTTATAAATGCAAAACAACTCGTAAAAACCGACTTATTCGCGCTATATATCACACTTTTAATAGGGACTTTCATACAGCAAAGATAAAAAAACCCCGGTTTGCTTAAACCGGGGTTTGAGGGTTGATGCGTGGAAAACGTTGATTAACGAGTCAGGTCGTCAAAAAACTTTTTCACGCCGTCGAAGAAGCTTTTCGAACGCGGGCTGTTTTTATCCCCAGAAGGGCCACCCAGGCTCTCTTCCAACTCTTTGAGCAGTTGCTTCTGCTTCTCGTTCAGACTCACCGGCGTTTCTACCACCACGCGGCACAGCAGGTCACCCTGGCTGCCACCCCGTACCGATTTCACCCCTTTGCCACGCATGCGGAACAGTTTGCCGGTCTGAGTTTCCGCCGGGACTTTCAGCTTGACGCGGCCATCCAGCGTTGGCACTTCAATCTCGCCACCCAAGGCAGCCATAGCAAAGTTGATCGGCACTTCGCAGTAGAGATTATTGCCTTCACGTTCGAAGATCGGGTGAGCACTCACCTGAACCTGAACGTACAGATCGCCTGCTGGCGCGCCGTGTTCGCCAGCTTCACCTTCACCCGCCAGGCGGATGCGGTCGCCAGTATCTACGCCCGCCGGGATTTTCACCGACAGGGTTTTGGATTTCTCTACGCGACCATGGCCGTGACATTTGTTGCACGGATCCTTGATGATCTGACCACGCCCGTGGCAGTGCGGACAAGCCTGCTGCACGGTGAAGAACCCTTGGCGCATCTGCACCTGACCCTGACCATGACAGGTCGGACAGGTTGCCGGCGAACTGCCCGGCTTGGCACCGTTGCCATGGCAGACATCACACTCTTCCAGCGTTGGAATACGGATCTCTTTGGTCACGCCACGCACGGCTTCTTCGAGCGTCAGATCCATGTTGTAACGCAAATCGGATCCACGGCTGGCACGTTGACGGCGTCCGCCGCCAAAGATATCGCCAAACACGTCGCCAAAGATATCGCTGAAGTCGGCACCGCCGCCACCAAAGCCACCACCACCGCCCATACCACCTTGCTCAAAGGCCGCATGGCCGTATTGATCGTAGGCAGCACGTTTTTGATCGTCGGTCAGGACCTCGTAGGCTTCCTTGACCTCTTTAAACTGGCTTTCGGCGTCTTTTTCCTGATTACGATCAGGGTGATACTTCATCGCCAGGCGCTTATACGCCTTTTTGATTTCGCGCTCGTCTGCCGTCTTGGCAACGCCGAGCACCTCGTAATAATCTCTCTTCGCCATTATTTCTCTTACCCTTAACATGCGTGCACGGGCGTAGAGTTGCCTCGACGCCCGTGCTGGTTTCCGGTTACGGCCTGTGGCCGCACCGTGCCCGCTTAAGGGCGATTATTTTTTGTCTTTAACTTCTTCAAACTCGGCGTCAACCACGTCGTCATCTTTCTGCGCCGCGTTGTCTGCACCGGCATCAGCACCCTGTGCCTGCTGCGCTTGCGCCTGGGCCATTTCCATCAGCTTGCCGGAAACCTGCACCAGAGCCTGGGTTTTCGCTTCGATTTCGGCTTTATCTTCGCCTTTCACCGCCGCTTCCAGATCTTTCAGCGCGCTCTCGATAGCGGTTTTGTCTTCAGCTGGCAATTGCTCGCCCGCTTCTTCCAACTGCTTACGGGTACCGTGGATCAGGTGATCCGCCTGGTTACGAGTTTGCACCAGTTCTTCGAACTTACGGTCAGCTTCAGCGTTCACTTCGGCATCGCGTACCATTTTCTGGATTTCTTCTTCGTTCAGACCAGAAGACGCCTTGATGGTGATCTTCTGCTCACGGCCGGTGTTCTTGTCTTTCGCAGACACGTGCAGAATACCGTCGGCGTCGATATCGAAGGTGACTTCGATCTGCGCCATACCGCGTGGTGCCGGCTGGATGCCGTCCAGGTTGAACTGGCCCAGTGACTTGTTGTCATTGGCACGTTTACGCTCACCCTGCAGCACATGGATGGTCACCGCTGCCTGGTTGTCTTCGGCAGTAGAGAACACCTGGCTGTGCTTAGTCGGGATAGTGGTGTTTTTGGTGATCAGCGGCGTCATTACGCTGCCCATGGTTTCGATACCCAGTGACAGTGGGGTAACGTCCAGCAGCAATACGTCTTTCACATCACCGGCCAACACACCGCCCTGAACCGCAGCACCAACGGCTACCGCTTCGTCCGGGTTAACGTCTTTACGTGGTTCTTTACCGAAGAAATCAGCAACTTTCTTCTGAACCATAGGCATACGGGTCTGGCCACCGACCAGGATCACGTCCTGAATGTCAGAAACCGACAGGCCTGCATCTTTCAGTGCCACTTTCAGCGGCTCGATAGAACGAGCAACCAGATCTTCTACCAGCGACTCGAGTTTTGCACGGGTCACTTTGATGTTCATGTGTTTTGGACCGCTGCCATCTGCAGTGATGTACGGCAGGTTGACGTCGGTCTGCTGAGCGGAGGACAGCTCGATCTTGGCTTTTTCAGCGGCTTCTTTCAGACGCTGCATCGCCAACGGATCGTTGCGCAGATCCATGCCCTGCTCTTTCTTGAACTCTTCCACCAGATAGTTGATCAGGCGGCTGTCGAAGTCTTCACCACCCAGGTGGGTATCACCGTTGGTCGCCAGAACTTCGAAGGTTTTTTCACCGTCAACGTCGTCGATCTCAATGATTGAGATATCGAAAGTACCACCACCCAGGTCATAAACCGCGATGGTACGGTTGCCCACTTCTTTGTCCAGGCCATAAGCCAGGGCCGCAGCAGTAGGTTCGTTGATGATACGTTTCACTTCCAGACCTGCGATACGGCCAGCATCTTTGGTCGCCTGACGCTGAGCATCGTTGAAGTAGGCAGGAACCGTGATAACCGCTTCAGTTACCGGCTCACCCAGGTAATCTTCCGCCGTTTTCTTCATTTTCTTCAGGACTTCCGCAGAGATCTGCGGTGGTGCCATTCTCTGGCCCTTCACTTCCAGCCAGGCGTCACCGTTATCGGCAGCAACGATGCTGTAAGGCATGATAGCCTTGTCACGCTGTGCTTCTTCATCCTGGAAGCGACGGCCAATCAGGCGCTTGATCGCAAACAGGGTGTTCTGTGGGTTAGTAACAGCCTGACGCTTAGCAGGCTGGCCAACCAGAATTTCACCATCCTGGGTATATGCGATGATTGAAGGAGTGGTGCGATCGCCTTCGGCATTCTCCAGCACGCGCGCCTTGCCACCATCCATAATTGCTACACAAGAGTTGGTTGTACCCAGGTCGATACCAATAATTTTGCCCATCTAAACATCTCCACTAATAAATTCATAATCGGTCAGGTTGCTAACTATATGCGGGCGTTTTTTTGCTTTTCAACTGCCCGGCATCTCAGTGTTACCCGCGGTCAGCAACTGCGGTTGCCAATAAGATGGGGCCATCCACACCAGCATCAAGGGGCAGGGCAAAAAAAATTTCGTTTTTATCCGCAGCCAGATCATTGTTTCCTGGCGTGGGGATCATTATGATGCCGCGCGCTCTGATGGAAGTTATGGGTTTTTCGGCCATTCAGACCAATTATTAAATTACCTATCCATTTTCGTTACAATTCTGTTATCGCAGAGGACATATGCACTCCAACAAGTTGGCAAATCCCGGCCCCCTGGGTCTGATGGGCTTCGGGATGACTACCGTCTTGCTGAACCTGCACAACGCGGGCTTTTTCCCACTGACTTCCGTCATCATCAGTATGGGGATTTTCTTCGGTGGCATGGCTCAGATTTTTGCCGGTATTCTTGAGTTCAAGAAAGGCAACACCTTCGGCTTGACCGCCTTCACCTCTTACGGCTGCTTCTGGCTGAGCCTGGTAGGCATCCTGCTGCTGCCACGCATGGGCCTGGCAGAACCGACCGACGCGAACGTCCTCGGCATCTACCTTGCACTGTGGGGCGTCTTCACCCTGTTCATGTTCTTCGGCACGCTGCGTACCAACCGTGGGTTGCAGTTTGTGTTTGCCAGCCTGACCGTGCTGTTCGCACTGCTGGCCGTCGGCAACATTACCGGTAACCACGCGATCCTGACGTTCGCCGGTTACGAAGGCATTATCTGTGGTGCCAGCGCGATCTATCTGGCAATGGCAGAGGTGATCAACGAACAGTTGGGCCGCACCGTACTGCCAATCGGCCCGGTGGAAGCTCAGCAGGCAACACCCGCTGCTGTTACCGCATAAATCCGTACTAACGTGATATAAAAAAACCCTGCGGTGTTTAATCGCAGGGTTTTTTATTGGGCGAAAATCGCTTAGTTCAAGAGCGGTTTTTCACTGTTCAGGTCGCGACGCAGGTAGATCCCCAGTAATAGGCCGAGCGTCGATAATGCCAGCATATAGTAAGCGGGCGCTAACGGGGTTAACTTCATGATCAGCGTGACAAATACCGGGGTTAAACCACCAAAAATCGCGTATGCCACGTTGTAGGAGAACGAAATCCCGCTAAATCGCACTTCCGCCGGGAAAGCCCGCACCAACACGTAAGGCACCGCGCCGACAATCCCCACGCTGAAGCCAACCAGCGCGTAGGTGGCAAACAGCATTTCTGGATGTGTTGCCACCGACTGATAGAACAGCCAACTGCACCCCGCCAACAGCAAACTGCCGACGATAAAGGTTTTGCTGGCGCCAAAGCGGTCTGCCGCCGAACCAGAGACGATACAGCCTGCAAACAGCATGATGATGGCGATGCTGTTGGCCTGCAATGACAGCGCCGGGGCTATGGCAAACTGTTTTTGCAGGTAGGTTGGCGTCATCAGGATCACCACTACAATGCCTGCCGACAACAGCCAGGTCAGCAGCATCGAGACCGCGATCTCTTTGCGGTGATTCATCACCACCGATTTCAGCGGCAGCTCTTCTGCCAGCGCCTTACGCGCCTGCATCTCGATAAAGATTGGGGTTTCCTGCAACCAGCGGCGCAGATACATGGCGAACAGGCCAAAGATACCGCCCAGGAAGAACGGAATACGCCAGCCACCGTCATGAATGGCCTGTTGGCTGAGCGTGGTATTGATGATGGTGGCCACCAGCGAGCCGAGCAGGATACCGGCCGTCAGGCCAGCGGTGAGCGTGCCACAGGCAAAACCAACGCGTTTGCGCGGCACATGCTCCGCCACAAATACCCAGGCACCAGGGACTTCACCCCCGATCGCCGCGCCTTGCAGAACCCGCATCAACAGCAGCAGCAACGGTGCGGCAATACCGATACTGGCGTAGGTGGGCAGCATCCCCATCGCCAGCGTCGGTAACGCCATCAGCAGGATGCTCAGGCTGAACATCTTTTTACGGCCCACCAGATCGCCAAAGTGCGCCATGATAATGCCGCCCAATGGCCGAGCCAGGTAGCCCGCAGCAAAGATACCAAAGGTCTGCACCTGGCGCAGCCACTCAGGCATATCCGCCGGGAAGAACAGGTCGCCCATTACCGCAGCAAAGAAAACAAAAATGATGAAATCATAAAACTCCAACGCACCGCCCAGAGCAGCCAACGTCAGAGTCTTATAATCTTGCCGGTTGAGCCGGCGATTATTATCGTGATGCATAAGATACCGTTAGAGGAAACAGGAAAGACACAGAAAGCATAATGGCTAACTGTAAAAAGTTTCTTACTATAACGGCAAAATACTTTCACACCAGATGCGCTGAAGGTTATCCCGCAGATTGCTGAAATTTAGAGATTTATCTCGCGCCGCGCATTCTTGGGACGAAATGCTGCTACCACGGACTCGTGGGTCTCTACATAGGGGCCTTCGAGCAGTTGGATGCAATAAGGCACGCTGGCAAAAATACCGTGCACCACCACCTTGCCTGCCTCGTCCTTCACCCCTTCCAGCGTTTCTTTAATCGATTTGGGTTGCCCCGGCAGGTTGATGATCAACGCCTGTTTACGGATCGCCCCAACCTGACGTGAAAGAATGGCCGTTGGCACATAGTGTAGGCTGATTTGGCGCATTTGCTCGCCAAAACCCGGCATGACCCGATCGGCAATTGCCAGGGTAGCATCGGGAGTCACGTCACGCCGGGACGGGCCGGTGCCGCCGGTAGTCAACACCAGATGGCAGCCCATTTCATCAACCAGCTCACACAGGGTATGCTCAATCAGCGTCTGCTCGTCGGGGATCAGCCGGGTTTCCAGGGTGAACGGCGTCGCCAAAGCGCTGCCCAGCCACTCTTCCAGCGCCGGGATCCCTTTATCCTGATAAACGCCCCCTGAAGCGCGGTCCGAAATAGAAACCAAACCAATGCGTAATGTATCCATGTTTTACCTCTGTTTTATGCCCCGGTTACCCAAGGGAGATTCATCACGGGAGTATAGGGTGTTTGCTCAATGAGGTGGATATTCAGGTATAAAAAAAGGTGGCCGAGGCCACCTTCTGCGCTGATTGATTGCCGCTGTTACAGCAGATCGGCGATCATTTTTTCCAGCTTGCCCTGGTCTACGGCAAACTTGCGGATACCGTCGGTCAGTTTCTCAACCGCCATTGGATCCTGGTTGTGCTGCCAGTAGAACTCAGGCTCGGTCAGCGGTGCCGGACGCGCTTTCACTTCGCCGGTATAAGACAGTTTACGCTCCAGTGCGCCTTCGCTCTCTGCCAGCTCTTTCAGCAGTGCAGGTGCGATGGTCAGACGATCGCAGCCCGCCAGTTCGATGATTTCACCGACGTTACGGAAGCTGGCACCCATCACCACGGTTTCATAGCCGTGCTGCTTGTAATACTGATAAATTTCAGACACTGAAACCACGCCCGGATCTTCGTGCGGAGCGAACTCTTTCTTGTCGCCATTGGCTTTGTACCAGTCAAGAATACGGCCAACGAACGGCGAGATCAGGTACACGCCAGCTTCGGCGCAGGCACGCGCCTGAGCGAAGGAGAACAGCAGCGTCAGGTTACAGTTGATGCCTTCTTTTTCCAGGCGCTCGGCGGCACGGATGCCCTGCCAGGTGGAGGCCAGTTTGATCAGGATGCGATCGTTGCTGATGCCCGCTTCGTTATACAGTTTGATCAGGCGCTTGGCTTTGGCAACGCTGGCTTCGGTATCATAAGACAGACGCGCGTCCACTTCGGTGGAAATGCGGCCCGGGACCAGTTTCAGGATCTCCAGACCAATGTTGACGGCCAGCTTGTCTGCGGCATCGGCAACCTGCTGATCGCGATCGCTGCTCTGCTCACGTGCCCAGGCAATGGCTTCATCGATCAGTTTGCGGTATTCAGGAATTTGCGCTGCATTGAGGATCAGCGAAGGGTTGGTGGTGGCATCTTGCGGTTGATATAGCTTCATTGCAGCGATATCACCCGTATCCGCAACTACCGTAGTCAGCTGGCGTAGGGACGTTAATTTATCGGTCATGTTGGCATTATCTCATCGTTTGTGCATGAACTTTTGGCATCGTTCAACCATGCCTTGTCCTGATAATAACATGCACGTAGCCCGGCGCAAGGCAGGAAAATCACGCGCTGGCGGCGGTTGTTTTATCCTTGTGCGAGCAACCGGTTACGCACCGATAATTCGCCATTACCGAAGCAATGCCACGGCATTAACGCGCTATCCTCCCAGGAAATTATGTTAAATTCCCGCAGCTGTTTTATTCACCGAAAAACCCAAAAGAAGGCTGTAATTCCCGTCAATGGGATGATTTTAGCCAAGTTCTTGTCGAGAACTGACTCAAGTTTTCCTCACCGGAGTCGAAGAACCTGAGGAGCAGTAATCTTAACAAGGAGAAACACGTGACGGATCTGATTAACTTTATCAATAACATCTTGTGGGGTTCAGTACTGATCTATTTGCTGTTGGGTGCCGGCATCTACTTCACCTTGCGTACCCGCTTTATTCAAATTCGTCACTTCAACCACATGTTTTCCGTGTTGAAGAACAGCACCAAAAGCGACGGTGCGGGCATTTCGTCCTTCCAGGCGCTATGTACTTCACTTGCCGCTCGTGTCGGCACCAACAACCTTACCGGCGTGGCGATAGCGCTTACGGCTGGCGGCCCCGGTGCCATCTTCTGGATGTGGGTGATCGCGTTTATCGGCATGGCGACCTCTTTCATTGAGAGCACCCTGGCGCAGCTTTACAAAACCAAAGACGATAACGGCCAATACCGTGGTGGCCCGGCCTACTATATGGAAAAAGGCTTGGGAATGCGCTGGATGGGTGTGATGTTCTCCATTTTCCTGCTGATCGCTTTCGGCCTGGTGTTCAATGCGGTACAGGCCAACTCCATCGCCCTGGCCAGTGCCGTAGCCTTCAACATCGACCCCATGTACGCCGGCATAGTATTGGTGGTCCTGAGTGCCATGGTGATCTTCGGCGGTATTCGTTCCATCGCCCGCGTCGCAGAAAAAATCGTGCCGTTTATGGCCTTGGCTTACCTGCTGCTGGCGCTGTGGATCATCGGCCTGAATATTGAGCATATGCCTGCCATCCTGGCGTTGATCTTCAAAAGCGCTTTTGGCCTGCAGGAAGTTGCTGCCGGCACCCTGGGCTACGGGATCTCACAGGCCATGACGCAAGGTATACAACGCGGGCTGTTTTCTAACGAAGGCGGGATGGGGTCTGCCCCCAACGTGGCCGCTTCCGCGACTCCTTATCCGCCACACCCTGCCTCGCAGGGCTATGTGCAAATGCTTGGCGCATTTGTCGATACCATCGTCATTTGCAGCGCAACGGCGGCGATTATTTTGGCCTCTGGTGCACTGGATAATCCCCCGTCCGACATCAGCGGTATCGATCTGACCCAGCGGGCCATGGCCAGCGCCGTCGGTTCCTGGGGCGCGCCCTTTGTCGCGATCGCCGTTTTCCTGTTTGCCTTTACCTCTATCATTGCCAATTATGCCTATGCCGAGAACAACCTGATCTTCCTCAAGCACCACCATCCGACCAAGCTGACGATTTTCCGCTGCTTTGCCTTGGGCATGGTGATGTTTGGTTCGATGGCAGAATTATCCACGGTGTGGAAAATGGCGGACATCTCGATGGCGCTGATGGCGATCACCAATCTGACCGCTATCTTGTTACTGTCCGACGTGGCCTTCACATTGGCCAAGGATTACAACCACCAGCGTTCACTCGGCAAGCTGCCCACCTTTGACATCAACCACTACCCGGAGCTGGGATCTCAACTCGAACCGGGGATCTGGAAGCCGACCAGGCAGCGTTAATCCTGCAGGGCGTGCGTAAAGTGCGCCCTATCACAGCCATACCTCCTGGTCTTGCGCGCTTTTTGCTACAGTAGCCACATGTTGATAAACAGGATGTGACCATGCTCATTATTATTTCACCTGCCAAAACCCTGGATTATGCAAGCCCGTTAGCCACCGAACGCTTTACCCAGCCCGAATTGTTGGATCAGTCGCAAAAGCTGATCAAACTCTGCCGTAAGCTGACCCCGGCGCAAATTTCCGGCCTGATGAGCATCAGCGATAAGCTCGCGGGCCTGAATGCCGCACGCTTTGGCGAATGGCAGCCTGACTTCACCCCGGACAATGCTCGTCAGGCGCTGCTGGCGTTTAAAGGCGACGTTTATACCGGCTTACAGGCGCAAGACTTCAGCGAAGAGGATTTCGACTTCGCACAGCAGCATCTGCGGATGCTCTCTGGCCTGTACGGGGTGCTGCGCCCGCTGGACCTGATGATGCCTTACCGGCTGGAGATGGGGATCAAGCTGGAGAACCCGAAGGGCAAAGACTTGTACAGCTTCTGGGGCGATCGGATCACCGAGAAACTGAATCAGGCCCTGGAGCAACAAGGCGATGATGTGGTGGTGAACCTGGCTTCGGATGAATACTTCAAATCGGTAAAACCGGCCAAGCTGCACGGTTCACTGATCAAACCGGTATTCCTGGACGAGAAAAACGGCAAGTACAAAGTCATCAGTTTCTACGCCAAGAAAGCGCGTGGGCTGATGAGCCGCTTTATCATCAAAAATCGCTTGGAGCGCAGAGAACAGCTGGTTGATTTCAATCTGGAAGGGTATGCCTTCGATGAAGCAGCTTCGGCGGGTAATGAGCTGGTATTCAAACGCCCTGAGCAATGAGCAATCCGTTCCCTCTCCCGACAAGGAGAGGGAACGGGTTTTGTCAGACTGGCAACGTCATCATGAATTGACGCAGCGCGGCAAAGTCCGCCGCCATGTTATGCGACAACAGCGGCAACTGTGCACGCACCGCCAAGGCCTTTGGCAGCGGTAACTCCTGGCCGAGGATCTCTTCGACGCTTTCCTTGAACTTGGCCGGATGTGCCGTGCCCAGGAACAGGCCAAACTCCCCTGCTTGCAGTTGATCACGCAGAACGCGGTAGGCGATCGCCGCATGAGGCTCTGAAAGGTAGCCCAAGGCAGCCAACTCTTTCATGGTTTCTTTGGTGGTTTCATCACTCACCGCGCCATGAGCCAACTCCTTCAACTGCCATATTTTACGGCGGAACAACTCTTCCACACGCGGCCAGTTGTTAGGCTGGCTGACGTCCATCGCGTTGGATAACGTCGCCACGGTGGCGTTTGGCTGCCATTGGCCAGTAGTCAGGAAGCGTGGCACGGTGTCGTTAGCGTTGGTGGCGGCGATAAAGCGTTTCACCGGCAGCCCCAGGGATTTCGCCAACAGCCCGGCGGTCAGGTCGCCAAAGTTGCCGCTTGGCACGGAAATCACCAACTGATTGCGGGCTTCCTGCGGCAGTTGCGCCACCGCTTCAAAGTAGTAGCAGATTTGCGCCAGCAGGCGGCTGATATTGATCGAGTTGGCCGAGTTCAGGTGTACGGCCTCTTTCAGTTCCTGATCGTCAAACGCCTGCTTCACCAACGCCTGGCAAGCGTCAAAGTCGCCATCGATAGCAATGGTGTGGATGTTGCCACCCAACGTGCAGAACAGCTTTTCCTGCAGCGAACTGATCTTGCCCTGTGGATAGAGGATCACCACGCGCACGTTTTTCAGGCCGTAGAAGGCATGGGCAACGGCAGCGCCGGTATCACCGGAGGTTGCAGTCAAGATGGTTACTGGCTGATCGCCCGCGACTTCCGCCAGCATCTGCGCCATAAAGCGGCCGCCGAAGTCTTTGAACGCCAGCGTCGGGCCGTGGAACAGCTCCAGACAGGCGACATCGCTCTCCACCTGCGCCACCGGGGCCGGGAACTCAAACGCGGCCTTCACCCGCTTGTACAGCGCTTCTTCGCCGATCTCGTCGCCAATAAAAGCGGACAGGATCTTGCTGCTGCGAGCGACAAAGTCCATCTCCAGCAGTTTATCAATCTCGGTCAGTTCGAATTCTGGCAGTTCCAGCGGGAAAAACAGCCCTTGCTGCTTACCCAGGCCCTGTTTGATAGCCTGCGCGAAGCTGACCTGTTCGTTATGATCTTTCAGATTGTACAGTTTCATGCGTTATCCCAATAGTCGAGCGCCAGCGGTATCCAGGCGGCAAATATGAACAAAACCTTCGTCGTTTTGCAGGTAATGGTTGGTCAGCCAATCGGCCATGCGTTGCGCCGTTGCGCCGTCATCACAGACCGCAAACAGCGTCGGGCCGGAGCCGGAAATGCCACAGGCCAAGGCACCGATCTCCTGTGAGGCTTTACGCGCTTCGGCGAAGCCTGGCAACAGGCGGGTGCGATAAGGCTCGGCAATCACATCCTGCATCAGCTTGGCCGCCAGACGCGGTTGCTGGGTGTGGCAAGCGTGAATAAAGCCCGCCAGATAGCGACCATGGCTGATACAGTCCTGGCGGCGGTATTGCGCGGGCAAAATGGCGCGCGCCTCGGCGGTGGACACTTTGATGCCCGGATAGGCCATCACCCACAGCCAGTCTTTAAAGCCAGGCACTTCCTGGCTGATGATCCCTTCTTCTTCCAGCATCAACTGCAAGCCGCCCAGATAGCACGGCGCAACGTTATCGTAATGCACGCTGCCGGAAATACGCCCTTCCAGTTCGCCCATCAGGGCCAGCAGTTGCGTCTCGTTGAGCGGGCGATCGCAAAATTCGTTCATCGCCATCAGACCGGCCACCACCGAGCAAGCGCTGGAGCCCAGCCCGGAACCGATCGGCATGTTCTTCTCCAGCCGCATCGCTACCGGCACTTCACGACCAATCGCCTGGCAGAAACGCTCCCAACACTGGTAAACAATGTTCTCTTTAGGATCGCTCGGCAGCTTGCTGACAAAACGCCCGCCATTTTCCAGGCTGAAGCGGCTGGCCGCTTCTACACTGACGCAATCCCCCAGCAGCGTGCCGTCGATAGGGGAAACCGCAGCTCCCAGCACATCGAACCCGACGCTGACGTTACCAATTGAGGCCGGTGCATACACCTTAACCATATTAGACTCCCAACTTCCATGACAGTGTGCGCAACAGATCGGCAAATACCCCGGCCGCCGTCACATCATTACCGGCACCATAACCGCGCAGCACCAGCGGCAATGGCTGATAGTAGCGGCTGTAGAAGGCCAAAGCGTTCTCACCGTTCTTCACTTTATACAACGGATCGTTGCCATCTACCGCATCAATACGTACCAGGCAGCGGCCTTCTTCGATAGCCCCCACATAGCGCAGCACCTTACCTTCCGCGGCAGCAGCGGCCACACGGCGGTTAAATTCGGCATCCAACTCCGGCAGGCGGGCAATAAAGTTCTCCACATCGCCGCTGGCATCAAACGACGGTGGTAACACCGATTCGACTTCAATATCGCTCAGTTCAAGCGCATAGCCTGCTTCACGCGCCAGGATCAGCAGCTTGCGAGCGACATCCATCCCCGAAAGATCGTCACGCGGATCTGGCTCGGTGTAACCCAAGGCCTTGGCCTGCAAGGTGGCCTCCGACAGCGACATCCCCTCATCCAGCTTACCGAAGATAAAGGACAGTGACCCCGACAGGATACCGGTGAAGCGCATCAGCTCATCGCCCGCATTGAGCAGGTTCTGCAGGTTTTCGATCACCGGCAAGCCCGCCCCCACGTTAGTGTCATACAGGAATTTGCGGCGAGAACCGGCTGCTGCGGTGCGCAGTTGCTGGTAATAATTCATCGACGAGGTGTTGGCCTTCTTGTTTGGCGTTACCACGTGGAAACCATCGGCCAGGAAATCGGCATACTGATCGGCCACCGCCTGGCTGGAGGTACAGTCGACAATCACCGGATTGAGCAGGTGGCACTCTTTCACCAGGCGGATCAGGCGGCCCAGATTGAAAGGCTCTTTGGCTTCGGCCAGTTCGTCCCGCCAGCTTTCCAGCGAGATGCCGTGCACGTTGGTCAACATCGCCCTTGAGTTGGCAATGCCACAGATGCGCAGATCGATGTGTTTTTGCTTCAGCCAAGGTTGCTGACGATAAACCTGCTCGATGAGCGCCCCGCCAACGCCACCCACGCCAATCACAAACACTTCGATCACCTGATCGGTGTTGAACAGCATCTGATGGCTGACGCGCACGCCAGTGGTGGCGGAATCGTTATCGACCACCACAGAGATTGAACGTTCGGAAGAGCCTTGAGCGATCGCCACGATATTGATGTTGGCGCGCGCCAGAGCAGAGAAGAAGCGTGCAGAGATGCCACGCAGGGTGCGCATACCGTCGCCAACGACCGAGATAATTGCCAGGCGTTCCATCACGTCCAGCGGCTCCAGCACGCCGTCTTTCAACTCCAGGTAGAATTCGTCTTCCAGGGCACGACGAGCTCGTTGCAGCTCACTCTGCGGCACACAGAAGCTGATGCTGTACTCGGAAGAGGACTGGGTGATCAACACCACTGAGATCCCGGCGCGTGACATCACGGCAAACACACGGGCCGCCATGCCGACCATGCCTTTCATACCTGGGCCGGACACGTTGATCATCGCCATATTGTTCAGATTGGTGATGCCCTTTACCGGCGTATCATCGGCCACGCTTTCGCCACCGATCAAGGTGCCGGGAGCTTGCGGGTTGGCGGTGTTTTTAATCAGGCAAGGGATTTGGAACTGGGCAATCGGGGTGATGGTACGCGGGTGGAGAACTTTGGCGCCGAAGTAAGAGAGCTCCATCGCCTCCCGGTAGGACATCGACTTCAATAATCGGGCATCCGGCACGGTACGCGGGTCGCAGGTATAAACCCCGTCCACATCGGTCCAGATCTCGCAACAGTCTGCTCGCAGGCAAGCGGCCAGCACGGCGGCGGAATAATCGGAGCCGTTACGCCCCAGCACGACCAGTTCACCTTTGTCGTTACCGGCAGTAAAGCCCGCCATCAGGATGATATGGTCTGAAGGAATGGCCGCAGCAGCGATACGCAGGGTGGACTCGGCAATATCGACGGTCGATTCCAGATAGTGGCCCTGAGCCAGCAGCTTCTCTACCGGGTTAATCACAGTAACCGGATAACCTTTGGCTTTGAAGACGCCTTCCATGATGGCAATAGAAAGCTTTTCACCCCGACAGATGATAGCCGCATTGACGCTATCCGGGCACTGCCCCAACAACGCCACGCCATGCAGTACCTGTTTGAGCTGCGCGAACTCCTGCTCGACCAGTGCCTTCAGGCGATCGTACTCAAAGCCTGGCAACGCCTTGGCCAAACCGCTGAGCAGGTCGGCAAAGATGCGCTCGGCGTCGCTCATGGTTGGCAGAATATCCTGGCCGGCTACCGTTTTGTCAATCATCGCCACCAGATGATTGGTGATCTTGGCCGGTGCGGACAATACCGTGGCTACCTGTCCTTGGCGTGCATTGTTCTCCACGATATCGGCAACGCGCAGAAAACGTTCCGCATTCGCTACCGAGGTTCCACCAAATTTAAGCACTCGCATTTCTGTTATCTCCTGAATTTATGCCGAAAAAAAAGCCCGCACTGGTTAGGTGCGGGCTTTTTTCTTCTGTTTCCTGTACGCGTCAGCCCGCCCCGTTACCTGTGGTATCGGTGGTGGTAATAATTGTCGTATTCAGGCTGATGTTTCGCATTTTGTCTGTCTGTCTCATTAGAATCTCTGTCCCCTCTATTGGTTAAAGCAATCGTCTGGCCAAGTCAAATTATTTCTTTGTTTTGCCTATTTACTGGCCACAGTGGGATCTGCGCGATGAAGCCGATAAAAAAACAGAATTGCAGAACAAAAAATCACAATAAAGCCGATTAAATAGTGAATAACACCAGCCAAGCAACAGAAAACGCCTACATCACTTCGTCAATTTTTTTTCAACATCATGCAGCAACCTGTGCAGCATGACGGTATCGCGCTGCTGCAAGACCCCGAGCCGCTGGTGTAACCAATCGCGCAATTTTTGGTCGCCCGCCACGTCCAGCGCTTGTAACAGGCGATCTGCCCGTTGCCGCAACGCGTTGAGTTGCCCGGCATCGGCCAGGGGTTCCTGCTGCGTGCTGACTGACATTAACTGCGCCAGTTGATAGCAATACACCATCACCGCCTGGCCGAGGTTCAGCGAAGGATAATCAGCCACCATCGGGACGCCGGTCAGCAGATCGGCCAACTCCAGTTCTTCATTGGTCAGGCCCGAGTCTTCACGGCCAAACACCAGTGCAGCCTGATGTACCCATTGGTGGCGTTCCGCCAACTGCTCCGTCAGTTGCTGGGGGGTACAGTAGTAATGAAAGCGTGCGCGGCTGCGAGCGGTAGTCGCAACGGTAAAGTCCACATCTTCCAATGCCTGCTCCAGGGTAGCAAACGTCTGCACCGCATCCAGAATATCGCCAGCACCGTGGGCGACCCAGCGGGCAGCGGGCTGCAGATGGGCCTCGCTGTCGACGATGCGCAACGAGGTGAAGCCCATGGTTTTCATCGCCCGCGCCGCTGCGCCAACATTTTCCGCCCGAGCGGGCGCGACTAACACGATATGAAGCTGCATCAAGACTCCAGAAAAATAATGAGAATAGTTCTTTGACTGTTGGGATTTGTCTGATTATATTTACAAACGATTAACATCGTAAATGATCGCTTGCTATAATATTATTAAATAGGCATTTCAACCTATAAATCACACGAAACAATCATAAATGTAGGTTAAGTTTTAATTTTCATTAAAAACAAAGCACTATATTTTCGCCCCAAACAGTTAGCTTTCAATTGTAACGCATCAGCTCCAACAAAGCTGAATCGTTCACAGAATTTGACGATCTGTGACTTAACATGGCAGTTCTGTAAGTGTTTTTCACAAAACTGTTAACGTGCTACAATTGAATTTGATATATGTCAACAAAGCGTAGTTTTGTTAGGTGATGAATTCGGCACACACTGTTATATTGCTGTTAATAGGGTTAGGATATGCGCCGTTTTGGCATCATTCGGGGTGGTAAAAAATAGCCCCCCCACCCAGCTAGCGATCTTGTTGACATTGATGGAAAGCGCATCAAGAACGAGTTTACGTACTGTAGTCGTTTGGTAATTGAGGGAACGTGAGCGGTATCTCTGCCCTCCATGGAAGAACACCGAGACTGCTGTACTTCCTATTTTCTATTTTGTTGGCAATTTTAGGTAGCAAATATGCAGACCCCGCACATTCTGATTGTCGAAGACGAGTTAGTCACTCGTAACACCCTGAAGAGCATTTTCGAGGCGGAAGGCTACATTGTTCATGAAGCCAATGACGGTGCAGAAATGCACAACATCCTGTCCGAAAATGATATCAACCTGGTTATCATGGATATCAACCTGCCAGGCAAGAACGGCCTGCTGCTGGCGCGTGAACTACGCGAACAAGCCAGCGTCGCGCTGATGTTCCTGACCGGTCGTGATAATGAAGTCGATAAAATCCTTGGCCTGGAAATCGGCGCCGATGACTATATCACCAAACCGTTCAACCCACGCGAACTGACCATCCGTGCGCGCAACCTGCTGTCACGCACCATGAATCTGGGTAGCGTCGGCGAAGAGCGCAAGCTGGTCGAGAGCTACAAGTTCAACGGTTGGGAGCTGGACATCAACAGCCGCTCTCTGATCGGCCCTGCTGGCGAGCAGTACAAACTGCCACGCAGCGAATTCCGCGCCATGCTGCACTTCTGTGAAAACCCGGGCAAGATCCAGTCCCGTGGTGAATTGCTGAAGAAAATGACTGGCCGTGAGTTGAAACCGCATGACCGTACCGTGGACGTGACCATCCGCCGTATTCGTAAGCACTTCGAATCCACGCCGGACACGCCGGAAATCATTGCTACCATTCATGGTGAAGGTTACCGCTTCTGCGGCGATCTGGAAGAATAAGCCTGTCTTAACGTCACAGGTTAAAAAGGGTTCAGCTTGCTGAACCCTTTTTTGTTGAGGCCAGACGCGATGCCATCTGAACAGGCTACAACGTAGGAGCGCTGCATGCTGCGCCCGTCTGGATTATTTGGCTTCACCCCAAGGGATGATGGGCACCGCGCTCAGGGCATTTTTCGGTGAACCATCTACTACCCGATCGGAATAGCTCAGGTAGATCAGCGCATTGCGATTGGCATCATAAAAACGCACGACCTGCAGCTTTTTGAACACCAAAGAGGTGCGCTTCTGGAACACCACGGTTCCTTCAGCCTTGCCCTTCTTAATCTTGTCGCTCAGCTCAATCGGGCCTACCTGCTGGCAAGAAATGGCAGCATCCGAGGTATCCTCTGCCAGCCCTAACCCACCCTTTATGCCACCGGTTTTAGCCCGGCTGATATAACAAGTTACATTTTTAACATCGGGATCGTCGAACGCTTCCACCACAATTTTATGATCTGGACCAAACAGTTTGAATACCGTATCGACCGATCCTACCTGTTCCGCCTGCGCGCTATTAAACGTTGCGCAAACCAGACCGAACAAAAATATCCATCCTTTTTTCATTCACTTAACTCCAATAGAACAGCGTGTTAAATCACAGGGCTGCTAATAAGAACGCCGATGCTTCAGGTCATAGAAATGGGTTTTCCTCGGCCCAGTCAGCTCTTTTTAGCACAGAGAGCGAAAAAAATCTTTGGGAGTCGTGGAGGAAAAAAGTTGCTATTATGCGGCATCGTCATCGCTTAATGCCTGTTAACACCAGTTTTCCCCCGCTTCCCGCAACGCATATCGCAAAAGCGCCGTATGTAATGCAACTGATTGATCAATAAGTCAGTGGGCATCAGGTATCAGCATGACAAATCAAACAGTTCGGGTTCCGAACCTGAAGCTCTACGAGGAAGATCTATGGATCAAGCCGGTATCATTCGTGATCTGCTTAGCTGGCTGGAAAGCCATTTGGACCAACCTTTGTCACTGGATAACGTGGCGGCAAAAGCGGGTTACTCTAAATGGCATCTGCAACGGATGTTTAAGGATATCACTGGGAACGCCATCGGCGCCTATATTCGGGCAAGAAGGTTGTCCAAAGCCGCCGTCGCATTACGCCTCACCAGTCGGCCTATTCTGGATATTGCTTTGCAGTATCGTTTCGACTCACAGCAGACCTTCACTCGCGCATTCAAAAAACAGTTTGCGCAAACCCCGGCGCTGTATCGCCGTTCAGAAGACTGGAACGCCTTCGGCATGTGCCCGCCAATACGTCTGGGCGCCTTTACGCTGCCACATCCAGAGTTTGTCACGCTACCCGAGCTGGACCTGATCGGCCTGACGCAGAGCTACTCCTGTACGTTGGAGCAAATATCCAGCTTCCGCTCCGAGCTGCGTACCCAATTCTGGCAACAGTACCTGGGGCAGATAGACACCCTGCCACCGGTGCTTTACGGCCTGCACCACTCGCGGCCAAGCCAGGAAAAAGACGACGAGCAGGAAGTGCTGTATACCACTGCCCTGGAGGCGCAACATGTGCCGACCAAGGTGCAGGAAGGCCAGCCGCTCACGCTGCAGGGCGGAGAATATGCCATGTTCAGCTATCAGGGGCCAGCCTCCGGCCTGCAGGACTTTATCCTGATACTGTACGGCACTTGCCTGCCAGCATTGGAACTGACCCGCCGCAAAGGGCACGATATTGAGCGCTTCTATCCGCAAGGTGACCGGCGTCCGCCTCAGCCACCCAGCGAGATCCGTTGCGACTATCTGATCCCGATCCGCCGTTAGCGCTGTAGCTCATCCAACGCGGGCATGTCCAGATGCGAGATATCGCCCGCACTTTCCACAATCCAGCCTGGAGCCAACCAAGGGCTTTGCTGATAGTCGACGCGTGACAACGAGCAGTTGCGCAAACGCAGACGGCGCTCGGCATAGGCCGGTAGCCCTAAAACTGTCCCGATCAGGCACCCCAGCGCGATGCCGTGGCTGACAATCAACGGCTTGCTGCCCTGCGGCAGTTTCAGGCACTCGGTCAGCGCCGCATGCATCCGCGTGGCCAACTCCGTCATAGATTCACCTTGAGGGATACGGCCGTCAGCAGTACCATCGACCATCTGTTTACGCCACAGCTCTTCCTGCGGTGTCAGGCTGTCGATCAAACGTTCTTCCAGAACGCCCATATGCAGCTCACGCAGCCGGGCATCTACCATAACGTCGCAACCGCAAGCGTCCGCAATGATTTGCGCGGTCTGACGGGTGCGGCCCAGATCGCTGGAAATCACGTGCGTCACGCCCTCGCGGCTAACGCGTTTGCCAACCAGATGAGCCTGGTGAACGCCAGTGGCGGTTAATGGGCTGTCGGATTGGCCCTGAATGCGGCGTGCTGCGTTCCATTCCGTTTCGCCGTGGCGAACGAGGTATACCTGTAACATTATGCTTTTCCGTTATACTGCGTGAAACTTGAGTTTATCTGTGGCTCGTGCCTTGCACTACGCATAACTTGCCGCCATCAAAAATCATGGCAAGACACAGCCCCACTTTAAGGAAGCTAAAGCCGTTATGTATCATGTTATCGCTGCAACTACCAACCCGGCAAAGATCAGGGCTATTCAACTGGCTTTTGAAGATACCTTTGGCGCAGACCAATGCCGCATAGAATCGGTTGACGTCGCCAGCGGCGTTTCACTGCAACCCATTGGCAATACCGAAACCCGTACCGGCGCACGCCAGCGCGTGATGGAAGCGCGGCAGGTGCGGCCAGAAGCCGACTTTTGGGTCGGAGTAGAAGCCGGGATCGAAGAAAATATGACGTTCGCCTGGATGACGGTAGAAAATCCGACGACCCGTGGCGAATCGCGTTCTGCCAGCCTGATGCTGCCAGAATCAATTTTACAGGGTATTCGAGCCGGTCGCGAGTTAGGCGATGAAATGACCTTGATCACCGGCAATAGCGAAGTCAAACGTCAGGGGGGAGCGATCGGTATCTTTACCGATGGTCGGCTGAGCCGCACCAGCGTTTACCACCAGGCGTTGCTGCTGGCACTGGTGCCGTTCCACAATCCGATTTACCGCAGCCACAGCAGTAATAATACGCCGCAGCAATAAGCCACCGGGGTGATGGCTTCACCCCAGTAATTGCTGTTCCAGCCACTGTTTCAGCTCTGGCGTCGCCATCTTCAGGCTGTTTGATCCTCTGGTGATGGTTGCGATACCTGCCCCGAGCTCATTCTTCAGCTCGCGCTGGCTCATTTCGCCACGCATCAGTTCCTGAATAATACGCACCCGTGTCCCCAGCGCAGTACGCTCATCCGGCGTCAGTAGCAGTTGCATCAACTGTTGGTGCAAATCCTGATCGAACGAACTCTGCAGCAGTGCGACAAAGCGCAGCCAATCTTCATTGCCTTGTTCTGAAAGAGCGGGATCGTTTAGCGATAATTGCGTCATGCCAGCCACCATACTATTTAACTAGTACAGCAGCATAGCATACCGCGAGTAAGCGTCAAAATACCGGTAACAACGCTACAGCTTGAAAGACGACGGGGATATCAATAGCGTCTTTGCCACTCGGCATCCGTCAGCACCTTCGCTGGCCGATGCATGAAGTGACGATAAAACGCGTCATAGGCCAGCACGTTCTTCACGTAAGAACGGGTTTCCGAGAACGGAATGCTTTCCACAAACGCCACGGCATCTACCCGGCCATCGCTATTGCCTAACCAGGTATTCACCCGTGATGGGCCAGCGTTATAAGCCGCAGACGCAAGAATACGGTTACGACCAAATTGCTGGTACACCGACTCTAGATAGCTGGTGCCAATGGTGATATTGGTTTGCGGATCAAACAGCTGGCTCGGGCTGCTGTAGCCCGGGATACCGAACAGATCCACCGTATGTTTCGCGGTGCGCGGCATAACCTGCATCAAACCTGCGGCCCCGACCGGCGACTGCGCTTTCGGGTTCCAGGCGCTCTCCTGGCGGGCTATCGCCATGGCATAGCTCGGCGTAATGCCTTTATCTTCGGTAGCACGGCGGAATTCCTGTGGCCAGGCCATCGGGAAACGTTCTTCAAGATGATCCCACAGTTTGCCAACGATCGTTGCCTGTACGCTCAGATCGGCCCATTTCTGCTCAAAGGCATAGCGGGCCAGCGCTTCCTGCTCCGGGCGGCTGCGGCTGGCGACGAATGAGCCCCACTCGCTGCGCGCCAGGTTATCCATATTCCAGTACATCAGTTCAC
Organism: Serratia sp. JSRIV006; assembly: GCF_019968685.1. Taxonomy (NCBI): domain Bacteria; kingdom Pseudomonadati; phylum Pseudomonadota; class Gammaproteobacteria; order Enterobacterales; family Yersiniaceae; genus Serratia; species Serratia sp. JSRIV006. The sequence goes on along the minus strand of NZ_CP074137.1, from coordinate 801,244 downwards.
GCACCCGGGCAATCTCCGGGCCACTCACCAGATCGGTACGCGGTTTTGCCGCCACGGCGACCATCACCGGATAAGGCACCTGCAGTTTTTGCGCCGCCACCATCGGGTAGAAGCCGCGTTCGTTCATCAGGCTACGCAGTATCGCTTCCCCTTCGCTGCGTTTACCTTCATCGATCATGACACTGGCACGCCAGTAGCGCCATTCATCCTTGTTCCGCGATTCTTCAGGCAGGCGTGCCAGCCAGGTTTTCAGCCCCTGACGATCGCCCACGCCCAGCGCCATACGCACGCGGCGCTCCAGCAAGGCTGGCTGTTGGCTGCGCAGGATCACCTGATCGCGCCATTGGGTCTGCTCAAAGGTGGCATCATTGCCCATCAACCGCCAGGCCACCTCTTCCTCCATTGCCAACTTCTCGCTTTCGCTCATTTTCTGTAGGCGGACCAGCGTTGGGATCATAGCTCGAGCATTTTCTACGTCCTGACGGGCAAGACGGGCGAATACGATGGTGGTAGCCGAACGGGTAAAATCTGTTGGGCCGACGCTACGGGCGAAGGCTTCCAGCGTGGCGGGATCGTTTTGCAACCGTACCAGCGCATCCCCCATGGTCTGATAATCGCTTGGGAGTTGGCGGTACAGGTAGTTCACCAGGCCGCTGTTGCCCTCTTTCAGCGCCAGCTTCATCCGTGCCAGCGTATTCAACGGCGTTTGCTTACCGGCAGCCTGCCAGACGCTGAACAGCTTATCGCAGGAGCCTGGCAAGGTTTTACCGCTCATCCAGATATCATCGGCACCAGCCCAAGCTGCCTGCTGATCGCCGGTGGCCCACTTGGCGTAATAGAAATTACAGCGCGCCGCAACAGGTTTAGGCTCTTGCGGGCTGAAGGCCAGCAGGGTAGTCCAATCTTGACGGCTCGCCAGCTCGTTCACAAAACGGGCAGAGAGCGATTTTGCGGGTGGCAACGTAGGATGCAACCGCAAAAACTGCTGGACCTGAGCCGCACTGGCGGTGCTGAGATCCTGCGTCAACTGGCGATATTCCAGATAAGGATACAGGGGGTAATCCTGCAGCGTTGGCATCAACTGCGCCACCACGTCCATCTGTTTACTGTCCCAGGCCTGCTTGATTTGCAGATAACGCTGGCGTTCGCCGTCCAGGGAGTCTGCCAATGTTGCACCAGAAAATGCCGTCAGGCACAGGCCTACAGCCCACAACCGCCATTTGTCCACCTTGACCATACTTACTCTTTCCTCGCTGGGTTAGCTTGCCAGAACCGATCCACCCCGCTGCCGCGCCGCGTCAGCAGCCAACGGGCCAGTAGATCCTGCTCTGCGAATATCTCACGCCCCACCGTGGGAAGCCACGCCGGGAACAAAACCGTGCCGCCACCATGGGCTGGCATCAGGTATTAATCATAGACAGCAAAAACGCGTATCCATTCATTACTTTATAACAAGTTTATCAACCCAGATGAAAACCACCCTGCCTGGCGCAATCGCCAGGCAGAACAACAAGACGACGTTTTGAAAAATCATGGGATTATGGGCAATTTTTTCATCACACAATAACCCCGGTGTTCTATAGTTTTCTATGCAGACACGAGTTTTCCTATACAAAAAATGACGTTAAAGAGACATTAATAGAGAAACATTTTCTCACTGATTAAAACAATTCCCATTACTTTGTTTTTATTATCTCAGATCAAAAACTCAAGTTTGCGATTATTTACTATCACGCGGCAGATAATTGGCCACCCACTAACTGAAAATGACTACCTTTAACGTCTGTGTGACAGAAAACAATGGAATATCAACCCGGCAAAAGGGCTGCCGACACAGATGGGGACTTAGATTCGAACGACTTTAAGGAGAGGCACTCCATGCCAAAACATTCCCCCACTGAATACCAAGCGCCACCCAAGCCGGAAAAAGCCTGGTATCAATACGATATTGAACAAACGCTTCAGCATTTAAACGTTCAGCAACAAGGCCTAAGCGAACAGGAAGCCGCCGAACGGCTGAAGAAGTTTGGCCCCAACGCCCTGCCGGAGCAGGCAGGCAAAAGCGCCTTTATGCGCTTTATTGCCCACTTTAACGATGTGCTGATTTATATTCTGCTGGCCGCCGCCTTCCTCAAAGGCATTATGGGGCATTGGATCGATACGGTGGTTATTCTTTGCGTTGCCGTGATCAATGCCCTTATCGGATTTGTGCAGGAAAACAGCGCAGAGAAATCGCTGAAAGGCATTAAGAATATGCTTTCCAGCCAGGCTATTGTGGTACGAGACGGAATTAACCACACCGTGAATGCGGAAGATTTGGTCCCGGGAGATATCGTGTTGTTACGCCCTGGCGATAAAATCCCCGCCGACCTGCGGTTACTGGAATCTCACAACCTTCAGGTTGAAGAGGCCATCTTGACCGGCGAATCTACCGTGGTCTCGAAACAAACCGACGCTATCCCTGATGAAGTGATGATTGGCGATCGCACCAACCTGTTGTTCTCCGGTACCACTATCAGCGCCGGGAATGCCAAGGGCGTGGTTATCGCAACTGGCGGCTATACCGAACTCGGCCACATCAGCGAGATGATCTCGACCGTTAAGACCCAGCGCACCCCGTTACTGCAACAGATGGATCGCTTGGGCAAAAACATCTTCATCCTGATCCTGGTGATGATGGTGTTGCTGTTCGCGTTTGCCTTCACGATGCGTGATATGCCGCTCGGTGAGCTGCTGGTGGCGCTGATCAGCCTGGCGGTGGCCTCGGTACCCGAAGGTCTGCCTGCCATCATTTCCATTATCTTGTCCCTGGGCGTGCAGTCGATGGCACGTAACCGCGCGATTATCCGCAAACTGCCTACGGTAGAAACCTTGGGCTCGATGACGGTGATCTGCTCGGACAAGACCGGCACGCTGACCATGAACGAAATGACGGCAAAAAACGTCATCATGGCTGACCATGCCTACCGCGTGGAAGGGGAAAGCTATGAACCGGTTGGCGGCATTTTCTTTGCCGACAGTAACAAACCGGCACAAGTTCAAGATATCCCACCGTTAGCGCAGTTCATTACCGCGATCACCCTGTGTAACGACAGCCAGGTCAAGCAGGATGACAGCGGCCGTTGGCTGGTCACCGGCAGCCCGACGGAAGGCGCATTGAAGGTGCTGGCGATGAAAGCTGGATTAGCGATTGGTGAAGCACGCCAACTGGCTAAAATCCCGTTCGACTCCAGTTACAAATACATGGCGGTACGTAGCCAGGTCGCAGGCAAAAATCAGGTGTTCCTTACCGGTGCGCCAGACGTGTTGTTCTCACTGTGCGAGTTCGAACTGACCGATTCCGGCATCCAGCCCTTCCGCCTCGGCTACTGGGAAGCGGAGATGTCGCGCTTCGCCGAGCAAGGTTTACGCATGGTGGCCGCCGCCAGTAAAACGACGCCAGACGGCGAAGTGGAACTGGATCACGGCGATATCCGCCAGCAGATGGTGTTTATCGGTATCGCTGGTGTGATGGATCCACCACGTCCTGAAGCGGTCGCAGCCATCGCCGAATGTCAGCAAGCGGGGATCCGCGTGAAGATGATCACCGGCGATCACCAGAAAACGGCCATGGCCATCGGTGCCATGCTGGGAATTGGCAACAGCCAGGATTCTATCACCGGCTCCGAGCTGGAACATATGGATGACCAGGCGTTGGCTGAAGCCGCCGTGCACTACGATATCTTTGCCCGTACCAGCCCGGAACATAAGCTACGTCTGGTAAAAGCGCTGCAGGATAAAGGCGGCGTGGTAGGGATGACCGGCGACGGCGTCAACGATGCACCAGCGTTGAAACAGGCCGACGTGGGTATCGCCATGGGGATCAAAGGCACCGAGGTCACTAAAGAAGCCGCCGATATGGTGCTGACCGACGATAACTTCGCCACCATCGCCAGCGCGGTAAAAGAAGGCCGCCGTGTTTACGACAACCTGAAGAAAACCATCCTATTCGTGCTGCCGACCAACCTGGCACAGGGCCTGCTGATCATCATCGCCATTCTGGCTGGTGCCATGCTGCCGCTGACGCCCATCCAGATCCTGTGGATGAACATGGCCACCTCCACTACCCTATCCTTTGGCCTGGCCTATGAGCCCGCCGAAAAAGGGCTGATGCACCGTAAACCAAGGATGCCGGGCAGCAACGTGTTGGATCTGCACGCTATCTGGCGCATCGGCTTCGTCGGCGTGCTGATCGCCATCAGCGCCTTCGCATTGGAAGCCTGGATGGCGCCACGCGGCTACAGCAGCGAGCTGATCCGCACCGTGCTGCTGCAAACCCTGGTCACCGCGCAGTGGGTTTACATGTTCAACTGCCGTACCGCAGACCGCTTCCCGCTCAACCGCCAATTGTTCCTCAATAAGGGCCTGTGGTTGGTCAGTGGCGTGTTGTTACTGCTACAGATGGCCATCATTTATCTGCCGTTTATGAACGCGCTGTTTGGCACCGCGCCGCTGCCGCTGTTCTATTGGGGCGTGACGCTGATGATAGCCATTGCGCTATTCCTGATCGTGGAAGTAGAAAAATGGGTGATTAACCGCATCAAAGCGAGCCGAAAAACGTTATTATAAGCACCTTAGGACTCGCAATTTTCACTAGAACGCCCGGCAAACCCTGCCGGGCGTTTTATAACGTTAAAAATACCTAGGAAAAATCTCATAAAACCGAGCATAAAGCGCACAACAAACTGCTCTTATAATACAATTCGCCCTCAAGACGGTCAGGTTATGCTTTTTTGGTAGTGCGATTGATGGTACGCGGCAAAGTTTTACCCTTTTCGACTAGGCTCAATTATTTAGTATCAGACTGCCGTGCCATCAAGCCGGCCGTAGGCAGGAATGGCAAATGAAGATGTCGATAAAGGCCAGGAAGTTGGCTGTCAGGACACTGGGTTTATGTAGCAACCCGGTCCGATCGCGTCGCATGTTACCGATCCTGCTGCTGGCTCTGTTGACGTTTCCCAGCTTGGCCGGGGCTGATACACAAGATCCCTACCAAAAACGCATTCATACCGTCACCACCGTGGTGGTGGGGATTATCAGCTATGCTCGCTGGCCCGCCAAACCTGATCCGATCCGCTTGTGCGTGACTGCGCCTGTCCAGTATGCCGAAGGTCTGTTCGACCCAGTGTTGCTGACAGCACCGCAGCCAATCAAAACCTTGCGGATCGAGATAGATAATCCGCAGTTGGCAACTAGCTGCGATGTAGTGTATTTGGGCGACGTTAATGACGCCCAGAAACAAGATTTCTTCCACCGGATTTCGGGTCACTCGATCCTCAGCATCAGCGAAAAGGATATGGAATGTGCTGTTGGCAGTGCCTTTTGTTTGCAAATCAGCAACGATCAGGCGGGTTTTAAAGTGAATCTGGACTCACTGGCGCGCAGTGGCGTGCGTGTTCACCCTAACGTGCTGCAGTTGGCGCGTAAAAAGGGGCCGCCGCAATGAAACTGTTAGGTCACAAAGGTTCGGCTACCTCTCGCCCTACGCTGGGCCAAGTGCTGCAACGGATGAACCTGAGTCTGGCGTTGATCGCCGTCGGTGCCGCAGGGATCTTCCTGACGTTGCTTGCGCTGTTTGCCCTTCGAGCCTATGCCAACCATAACCTGCATCTGATTGCCCGCTCGATCAGTTATACCGCTGAAGCCGCCGTGGTGTTTGAAGACCGCCCCGCCGCTCGCGAAGCGTTGATGCTGATCGCTTCCAACGAAGAAGTGTCAGAGGCTAAAATCCTGAATATGCAGGGTGTCGCTTTGGCCAGTTGGAGCCACCCAGCGGATAGCCCATTGCATGGGTTGGAACAGATGGTGGCCCGCTGGATCTTGCCGGAAGCGGTGGTTTTGCCCATTGCCCGTGAAGGCAAACAGATAGGCCTGGTCTGGCTGACCGGCAATGGCAGCAGTCTGCTGAAATTCTTGCTGCGCGGCATGGTAGGCATGATTGCCTGCCTGATGCTCAGTACATTGTGCGCCCTGATACTTTCCCGCAGAATGCTCAGAGGGATCGTGACCTCCTTGGACGATATCACCAATGTTGCCCATACGGTACGTCGCGATCGGACTTTCGAACTGCGGGTGCCTTCAGCACCGATTGCCGAACTGCACGAACTGAGCTGTGATTTTAACGGCCTGCTGGATGAAATCGAAGCCTGGCAACGGCACCTGCAACAAGAAAATGACGCATTAACCCACCAAGCCACCCACGACAGCCTGACCGGGTTGCCAAACCGGGCCTTCTTTGAAGCTCAGTTGGGCCGCGCGCTGTCAGAGCTCGAACCCGATGAAAAGCTGGCGGTACTGTTTATCGACGGCAATCGTTTCAAGGAGGTGAACGATAACCATGGCCATGCTGCCGGTGATACCGTCTTGATCACCATCGCAGAACGCCTGCGCAGCAGGTTGCGCAAGCACGATCTGGTCGCCCGGATGGGGGGCGATGAATTCGCCATCCTGCTGGCACCGCTCAAAGACACCAACGATGTGCTGCCGATTGCCGACATCATCATCGAGTGTATGCAACAACCCATTGTGTTGCCCAACAAGGAAAGAGTGATCGCCGCACTGAGTATCGGCATCGCATTTTACCCTGAACATGCCTCTACCACTCAGGAACTGCTGCACGAAGCGGATGACGCAATGTACCGGGCAAAACACCTGTCCCATGGAGGCTGGCGGTTAGCGATGCGCAAATAGCGTCAGCACCGGGTCTCAAACAACCAAAAAGAGAAAAATCAATGTTACAGCAAAATTTTAAACGGTCTTTTTCCCTACTGGCATTAGTGTTTATCACCTTGCTCACGCTGGCAGGCTGCCAGAGCAAACCACAAGGGCTGACGGCAGAACAGATCGCTTTACTGCAGGCACAGGGGTTCAAACTGACCGAAAACGGTTGGGAGTTTGGTTTTTCCGACAAGGTGCTGTTCGGTAACAACGTCGGTAAATTGAGCCCGCAAAGTACCGAGATTGTCGAGAAGATGGGCAAGGCGCTGAAGAGCGTAGACATCGTGCAATTCCGCCTGGACGGCCACACCGATAACTACGGTGAAGACAGCTACAACGACCAGCTTTCACTGCGCCGCGCCAACGCCGTGGCCGATGTCCTGGCTGGTGTCGGCATCCCGCGTGCCAATATAGAAACTCGCGGCATGGGTAAACGCCAACCGGTAGCCAGTAACGCCACCTCCAGCGGGCGTGCTGAAAACCGTCGCGTGGCGATCGTCGTCACCCCTTAAGAAACAGCAAAGTTCACCTAATGGTGAGCATTAGCGGTTATACTTGGCGATCGTCATAGGGGATCTGGGAACCGGTGCTGAAACGGGCTACACTCAGGCCGCCAGACATCCTATAAAAACTGATAGAGAGGCTCGGAGCAACGTGGCTCAATACGTCTATACCATGCACCGCGTCGGCAAAGTAGTTCCGCCGAAGCGTCATATTCTGAAAAACATTTCCCTGAGTTTCTTCCCTGGGGCCAAAATTGGCGTACTGGGCCTGAACGGTTCCGGTAAGTCTACCCTGCTGCGCATTATGGCCGGCATCGATACCGATATCGAAGGGGAAGCTCGCCCGCAGCCGGGCATCAAGATCGGCTATCTGCCGCAGGAACCGCAGCTCAATATGGAGCACAGCGTCCGCGAGTCGGTTGAAGAAGCGATGGCAGAAGTGGTCGGTGCCCTCAAGCGCCTTGATGAAGTGTACGCCCTGTACGCTGAAGAAGGGGCCGACTTCGACAAGCTGGCCGCTGAGCAGGGCCGCCTGGAAGAGATCATTCAGGCTCACGATGGTCACAACCTCAACACCCAGCTGGAGCGCGCCGCCGATGCACTGCGCCTGCCGGAGTGGGACGCAAAAATCGCCAACCTGTCCGGTGGTGAGCGCCGCCGCGTAGCGCTGTGCCGCCTGCTGCTGGAAAAACCAGACATGCTGCTGCTGGACGAACCGACCAACCACCTGGATGCCGAATCCGTGGCCTGGCTGGAACGCTTCCTGCACGACTTCGAAGGCACCGTAGTGGCGATCACCCACGACCGTTACTTCCTCGATAACGTGGCTGGCTGGATCCTGGAGCTGGACCGTGGCGAAGGTATTCCGTGGGAAGGTAACTACTCTTCCTGGCTGGAGCAGAAAGACGCTCGTCTGGCGCAAGAAGCCTCAACCGAAGCCGCTCGCCGCAAGTCGATCGAGAAAGAGCTGGAGTGGGTGCGTCAAGGTGCCAAAGGCCGTCAGTCCAAGGGCAAGGCCCGCCTGGCACGTTTTGAAGAACTTAACAGCACCGAATATCAGAAACGTAACGAAACCAACGAACTGTTTATCCCACCTGGCACCCGCCTGGGCGATAAAGTGGTTGAAGTTAACAATCTGCGTAAATCCTACGGCGACCGCCTGCTGATCGAAGATCTCACCTTCGCGGTCCCTAAGGGTGCCATCGTTGGCATCATCGGCCCGAACGGCGCGGGTAAATCCACACTGTTCCGTATGATGTCCGGCCAGGAACAACCTGATTCCGGCAGCATCGTGCTGGGCGATACCGTCAAGCTGGCCTCGGTCGATCAGTTCCGCGACAGCATGGATAACTCCAAAACCGTGTGGGAAGAAGTTTCCGGCGGCCAGGACATAATGCGCGTGGGCAACACCGAAATGCCAAGCCGTGCCTACGTTGGCCGCTTTAACTTCAAGGGCGTCGATCAAGGCAAACGCGTGGGCGAACTGTCTGGCGGTGAACGTGGCCGTCTGCATCTGGCCAAGCTGCTGCAGGTTGGCGGCAACGTACTGCTGCTCGACGAACCCACCAACGACCTGGATATCGAAACCCTGCGCGCGCTAGAAAACGCCCTGCTGGAGTTCCCGGGCTGTGCGATGGTGATCTCGCACGACCGTTGGTTCCTCGACCGTATTGCCACCCACATTCTGGACTATCAGGATGAAGGCAAGGTAGAGTTCTTCGAAGGCAACTTTACCGAATACGAAGAGTACAAAAAACGTACTCTGGGTGCCGATGCGCTGGAACCTCGCCGTATCAAGTACAAGAAAGTCACCAAGTAACATCCGGTTGGCTATCTATGCTCTCAAGCCCGCATTTTGCGGGCTTTTTGTTATCCCCAATCCAGCGCCTGCGCATAATCCACAAAGACCGGATGCTGGATCACGACATCGATAAAACAGGCTAGCGCCGGGGAATTAAGCTTACGGCTCGGGTAAACCAGATACAGTTCATTCCCTTCGGCCTGCCACTGCGGCAACACTTCCACCAACTGCTTTTGCGCGACCACTTCGCGGCTGAGAAACGCGGGCAACAGTGTAATGCCCGCCCCCAAAATGGCACATTCGCGCGCATATAACAGATTATCGGTGGTATGCCGCAGCGGCAATTGCCAACGGTAGTACTCCTCACCCCGGCGCAATATCCAGGCGGGCCAGGCGCGGTGAGCGATGCAAAGATGCTGCTGCAACTGCTGCGGATGCAGCAATGGCGGATGTTGGGCCAGATACTCCGGTGCAGCCAACAAATAACGGGGAGCATGCCCCAGACGGCGGCCAATCAACGAGGAATCCTGCGGCCTGCCGGTACGCAATGCCGCATCAAAGCCCTCCTGCACCATATCCACCATGGCATCCGACACTGACACTTCCAACGAGACATCCGGATATTGGCGCTGAAAATCTGCCGCCAGACGCGGAAGCAACGTCGCCCCCAGCCCGGCAGGCGTGGAGATGCGTAGACGGCCACTGGGGTTATCGCGTAAGCGCTGCAAGGCCAGATCGGCCCGTTCGGCAGCAGAGAGCATTTCCTGGCAATGTTCAAGATAGCGCTCACCGGCAAAGGTCAAATTTAACTGCCGGGTGGTGCGGTTGAGCAAGCGCAGACCGAGCTTTTGTTCCAACTGGCTGACACGCTGGCTGACGCTGGATTTAGGCAGCCCGGCCCGTTTGGCTGCCGCAGTAAAACTGCCGCACTCCGCCACCAGCGCAAACAACGCCATATCCTGCAACTGCTTGAACATAATTGTTCACCTCAGACGAACACTTAGTTAGTTATTGTCCATCTTATCACTCTACTCCTCAGGGTCTACACTGGGACTATTCATGCGAAGGAGCACAATTATGTTAATCAAAGCCATTGCCGTCGATCCGAAAAATCCAGCCGGTTTTATCGAGATCGCTCCAGAAAAACCCGCACCGGGTCAATACGATCTGCTGGTGGAAGTGAAAGCCGTTTCCGTTAACCCGGTCGATACCAAGGTTCATGCTGGCCTGCAAAAGAAGGGTTTGCAGCAGCCACGTATTCTCGGCTGGGATGCCAGCGGCGTGGTGCTCGAAGTGGGCAGCAGCGTTAGCGGGTTCAAACCCGGCGATGAGGTGTGGTATGCCGGGGATATTACCCGTCCGGGCAGCAACAGCACCCATCAGCTGATTGACTCACGTATCGTGGCGCATAAACCGGCCAGCCTGGACTGGGCGCAAGCCGCCGCGATGCCGCTGACCGCGCTTACCGCGTGGGAAGCCCTGTTTGAACACCTGAATATTCAGCATGCGGCTGCCGGTAAAACGCTGCTGATCATCGGCGGAGCCGGTGGCGTCGGCTCGCTGGCGATCCCCTTGGCGGCACAGCGTAGCAAGGTGAAAGTCATCGCTACGGCCTCTCGCCCGGAATCGGCCGCCTGGTGCCGCGAACGGGGTGCTGAACTGGTGGTGGATTACCGCGACCTGAAAGGCAACCTGGCCAAGGAAGGGATTGAGAGCGTGGATTATATCCTGTGCTTGAACGATACCGACGGCCACTGGCAAGCCATCAGCGATCTGGTCGCCCCGCTCGGCCATATCTGCACCATCGTCGAGAACAGCCAACCGCTGGATCAAAATGCGCTGAAACTGAAAAGCGCGGCGCTGCATTGGGAATTCATGTTTACCCGCAGCATGTTCACCACGCCGGATATTGCCCAGCAGGGGGAGATCCTCAAGCAGGTGGCGCAGTTGCTGGACGAAGGCAAGTTGACCACCACGCTGAGCGAAACGCTACAGGGGCTGACGGTGGATACGTTGACCGCCGCACACGCCAAGCTGTTGGATGGGCATATGCAGGGCAAGCTGGTGATCGCTTACTAGATTGATGCTGAGTTTGTAGGGACGAACATGTTCGTCCCGATGATGACTGCGTAGCAGGTTAAGGTTTATCAGCAATTCCAGGGATATTTTCATCGAACGTAATAACACATGATGAAATTACGATGCTTCCCGTTGCTCCAGCCGCTTACGCTTGTCTTCCAGAGCCAGCAACTCGCTCATTGGCAGAAACATCAGGCAGGTGCCGTTTTCATCTGGCACCTCTTCTACCAAGGTAAAACGATATCTTTTGTAGAAATCAATCACCTCTGCTTTGGCATCAAGACAAACACCCTTGACGTCATTGGCAACCAGGGCCACTTCAAGAGCATGTTCCAGCGCCACCTTGAGTAACTGCCTTCCCCAGCCGTCTTTTTGATACTGCTTAGTCACGGCGATCATGGAGATTTTCACCACTGCCACCGCTTTGGGAAGTGAGTAAATAAAAGCTTCTGCTGGTAAAGCTTCCTTGCCAAGCATATATAAATGCACGCTAACAAAACCAACAAACTCATCATCCTTTTGAGGGTTCAATAGCACAAATAGCTTTTTGTTATCGCGCTCGCCATCGCGCTTCAAATTGCTTTTGACATAGTCATTGATGACCTTGTCGCCACAATCAAACTGTTTTACACCTCGGTAGGTACGGCCCTTCTCGTATGCTGCAACGGCAAAAGTCGTTTGATGGTTGACCGCATTACTCTTTGTCATAGCGACTTTTCTCCAACATTAGCCGCTCCAAATCATCATGCTGTTCTTTCACCGGTGCATCCAGTAGCGCATTGAGTTTGTTCCAGGCATCATCCGTCAGAGAACGCATACGTTGCTTATCTAGCGTTTTCTGCGCCAATTCCATAGCTGCCAACACAATAAACGCACTCATATCAACCCCCAGTAAAGCTGATGCGCTGCGGACTTTCTCTTTAAACTCGGCGGTGGTTCTCAACTCCAGACGCGTATTTTTGGCTTCTGGAATAGCCAGAGCTTCAGCACCACCACGTAAATGGTTGCTTTTCATTTCAACACCTCTTCATCACGTACGTACAAAGTACGGGCCCACACTATAACTGACGAAAAAATAGCCGTCAATTTTCCGTACAATGTACGGATAAAATCAATTTTTGATACCCCACCAAGCAGCCATAAGAAAGCCGCCTCAGGGGGCGGCTCACATCTCACAACGGGGGCTGCGAGTCAGTCATCTTACATAGCTACAGTTACGCCAAGCGGCTCGCGTCCGCCGCCAGCAGTTGCTGCACCAGCTCGACACAGCGCAAGAAGCGCTCCTCGTAATCGCTCGACTCTACGTGAGCATATTCGATGTTATTGGCGTGCAGCATCTCTTCCAACAAATACTGAAACGCCTTGCGATCGACCGGGCTACCCAGGCTGCGCAAGCCGTCGGCCACCCAAGGGGTATTGTTCTCCAGCAGGATCACCAGATCGAAACGGTATTCGTCGATCAACGCCTGAACGAACGGGTGCTCCCGCCCTTCATACTTTTTACAGAACGCCTGCGTGGTGACAAAGTCGGTGTCGATAAACGCCACTTTATTGGCGTATTTCACCGCAAAATCCACGTACTGGGCCTGCCCAAGCGCGATCTTGTCATAGTCGGAATACTGCAACGCCATCTCGTCACCCCCGAGGTGGGAGAAGACGTAGTCACGGCCATATTCCCAGGCGCTGGTGGTGTTGAAGATGTTCGCCAGTTTATTGACCAGCGTTGACTTACCGCTGGATTCGCCGCCCAGGATCGCCACCGTGCGCACAAAGAACGGCTTCACTTCGGTCGGGATATAGTCCCAATAGCGGAATGGATCCTGTCGGATCTGGCTACCGCTGATGTTCATAAAGGACCGTTCCGGATCCACCAGGATGGTTTCAATCCCAAGATGTTCGCGGTAACGAGGGGCATCCAGCTCTTCGCTGGAATAGATAAAGCTCGGGACGATGCCCTTTTGCTCCATAAAGCTCTTCACGCCGTTGCTCCACACGTCCCAGCCGTGCGGGTAAGGTTCGATGCCCTTTTCGTCGAAAGAGTGAATATGGATATTTTTCTGGTATTTAAAGGTCTGCAACAGCCAGCGCAGACGATCGCTGACCGTCGGCTGCTGTGACATGGAGCTGTTCTCGAACAGCAATAGATCGCGCGGTTCATCGTGGCACAGGATCACATGCAGCTCGTCAACCTGGCTACAGGCGCGCTGGATCAGATAGATATGGCCGGTATGCAGCGGGTAAAATTTACCAAACACCACGCCGACTTTCTTCTCCCGACGCGGGAATTCCAGCCCCAGGAAACGGTGCAGGGCCTCCAGCTTCTGCGCGCTCGGGCTTTTGATTTTGTCATTCAACAGCTGGCTGAGGTAGCCTTTAGTCATGCTACTGGCATCAGCTACCTGCTGTAAGGTACATCCCTGTTGCTTAATCGCTGCCTTGAGGTAATCGAACTGCCGCATAAACCCTCCCGTTTATTATGCTAAACAAAATAGCATATTCCGCGCAGCGGGCGGCAATTAATAAAACTGTTCCAGCACGTCCAGCGCATCCGCCAGCTTCTTGACGCCGAATACCTGCATATTGGCCGGTGGTTTCTTCGGCACGTTGGCATGTGGCACGATCGCCCGCTTGAAACCGTGTTTGGCCGCTTCGGAAATACGCTCCTGGCCGCTAGGCACCGGGCGGATTTCCCCTGCCAGCCCCACTTCGCCAAACACCACCAGATCGTTAGGCAATGGGCGGTCGCGCAGGCTGGAGACCAACGCCAACAGCAATGCCAGATCGGCACTGGTTTCGCTAACCTTGACGCCGCCCACCACGTTGACAAAAACGTCTTGGTCGGACATCTGCAAGCCACCGTGACGATGCAACACTGCCAGCAAGATTGCCAAACGATTCTGTTCCAGGCCCACGGCAACGCGGCGCGGGTTAGACATCATCGAGTGATCGACCAGCGCCTGGATCTCAACCAGCAGTGGCCTGGTACCTTCCCAGACCACCATCACCGAACTGCCAGAGGTCACTTCATCACCCCGGCTGAGGAAGATCGCGGAAGGGTTACTCACCTCACGCAGCCCCTGCTCGGTCATGGCGAACACGCCCAGCTCGTTGACCGCACCAAAACGGTTTTTATGGCTGCGCAGCGTACGGAAACGGGAATCGGCATCGCCATCCAGCAACACGGAACAGTCGATACAGTGTTCGAGGACTTTCGGCCCGGCCAGCGAGCCATCTTTGGTGACGTGGCCAACCATCACGATTGCCACGCCACGAGTTTTGGCAAAGCGGGTGAGATAGGCCGCCGTTTCGCGCACCTGAGCCACGCTGCCTGGCGATGACTGGATATCAGCCATATGCATAACCTGGATCGAGTCGATCACCATCAGCCGTGGTTGCTCCTGCTCGGCGATCAGGCAGATCTGCTCGATGCTGGTTTCTGACAGCATGTTAAGGCCGCCGGTGGGCAACCCAAGACGATGGGCACGCATCGCGACCTGTTGCAGCGACTCTTCACCGGTGACGTACAGGGTTTTCATCTGCTCGGCGAGTTTGCACAGCACCTGCAACAGCAGCGTACTTTTCCCCGCGCCGGGGTTACCGCCGATCAGGATCGCACTGCCCGGCACCACGCCGCCGCCCAGTACGCGGTCAAATTCCAGAAAGCCGGTAGAGAAACGCGGCAGCTCTTGCAGACTGATGTCCGAAAGCTTCTGCACCTTGCTGATACCGGCATCGCCCGCATAGCCGCTTAAACGCTCGCTACGAGCAGCGGAAGAGGAGACTGAAGCCAGGCGCACTTCTGTAATGGTGTTCCAGGCCTGACAGGCACTGCATTGCCCCTGCCAGCGCGGATAATCAGCGCCGCATTCATTACAGACAAATGCCCGCTTTACTGCTTTTGCCACAGCTTACCTCACATCGTGTTTCAAACTGCCGCAGAGCACACAGAGCACTCCCAGCAGATCGGCATGGCGGATCGAGACCTGCGCCTTCTCATAGACCTTAGGCTTCGCGTGATAGGCAATACCCAGCCCGGCCACCTGCATCATTTTCAAATCGTTGGCACCGTCGCCGATCGCTACGGTTTGCTGCGGTGGGATCCCCAGCTTCTCTGCCAGCGCCACCAAAGTATCGGCCTTGAACTGCGCATCCACGATCGGCCCCAGCACCTCGCCGGTCAGCTTACCGTCGCGGATCTCCAGTTCATTGGCGGCCACGGCCACCAACTTGAGCTTGTCACGCAGGTACTCGGCATAATAGGTAAAGCCGCCGGAGGCAATGGCGACGTGCCAGTCGAGCGCCTGCAGCTTGCGCACCAGGCTGGTCAACCCAGGCATCAACGGCAATTCATCACGCACCTGCTTGAGGATATTGGCATCAGCCCCTTTCAACGTACCCACGCGTTGGCGCAGGCTAGCGGTGAAATCGAGTTCGCCACGCATCGCGCGTTCGGTCACTTCACTGACCTGCTCACCCACCCCGGCCAACTTGGCGATTTCGTCGATGCACTCAATCTGGATCGCCGTCGAGTCCATATCCATCACCAACAGGCCCGGCTTGCGCAGGTTAGGGATTTTTCCCAGTGGAGCAACGTCTAACCCGCTTTCGTTCGCCAACAGTTTGGCGCGCGCAGTTAGCGTGCCCGCCAGGCGAACCACCTGATAATCTTCCACCGCCCAGGCCGTCACGATCACCATCGCGGCACCCAGCTTGCGCTGGAACTGAGTAATACGCTCTTTATCCAGTTCTCTGCCATATAGTAGCCAACCGGTGTGGCCCGCCCGATAGTCCAGCGGCATGACTTCGTCACCGCTCAACGAAAGAGGCAACCCCGGCCATTGAGAGATCTCAGCGGGGAGATCGCAATAGGTCAGACTATTTGGCATCCTTAACTCCTGAATAACACTGCATGATAAAACGACGCATCAAGCTATCCTATCGCCATTGCTTCTGGCAACATATTACCCTATGAATCTCTAGTTGGCCGCTCTAGCGCATCGCTGCGCTCGCGGTATTGGTACATCCCGGTACCGCACAGCCAGGTGGTCAATCGTGACTCCCGGATGACCGCCCTAAAGGAAGCCTAATGGCTAAAGCTAAACTGAAATTCCGCCTGCATCGCACCGCGATTATCCTGATTTGCCTGGCGTTGCTGGTGCTGTTGATGCAAGGTGCCTCCTATTTTAGCCTGAGCCACCAAATGGCGCGATCGGAACAGGTCGAAGAATTGGCACAAACCTTGACCAAGCAGGTGGCTTTTAGCCTGACTCCGCTGATGGATGGCGACAGCGACATAGACAATCAGCAGGTTGAGCGCATTCTCACGCAGTTGACCGATCACAGCCGTATTCTGGACGCCAGCGTCTATCAGTTGGACGGCACCCTGATCGCCCATTCCGGCGAGCAGATTAGCGTGCGCGATCGCCTGGCGCTGGATGGCAAACGCGCGGGTAGCTACTTCAACCACCAGCTTGTCGAGTCAATCCAGGGCAAAGATGGCCCGCTGGGCTTTATCCGCGTAACGCTGGATACCCACGTACTGGCCACCGAATCCAAACAGGTGGATAACACCACCAACCTGCTGCGCCTGATGATCCTGTTGGCACTGGCCATCGGCATTATTTTGGCCCGTACCCTGTTGCAAGGCCGCCGCAGCCGCTGGCAGCAGTCACCATACCTGCTAACCGCCAACACGCCGCTGGCAGAAGGTAACACGGTAGATGATGGTGATGACGAGAAACCGGCAGAGCAGGAAGAGACAAAGAAAGATTAAGCCAAGCGCTGAATACGATCGTTCAGCGTCTGAAGCTGTACCCGCATTTGAGCAGCAATGGCCCGGAACGATTCGCTGATCTGCGGATGTTGTGCCGTACGCTGCCAGAATTCAACCGCCATCAACTCGGCCTGCCGCCAAATGGGGCCGTTGACCTCATTGCCCAATCTGATTTCCACCGCTGTTTTTCGCATATTACCGCTATTGGCAGGGGCAAACGCCATCGGCAACATGTCATACAACGGAGCCAATACCATCGGCCACTGCTCCGTACGCAGGAACGATAGATTCCCCTGGTGCATATCGCTATTGGCGATCAGCCTGCCAAATGCCCAATATAGACCGATTGTTTTCCAGGTTTGATGATCGATGATCCCCTGCTGCAATAGCTTTTCCGCTGCGGTGACCCAGTTAGCCCCGCCGCTGCCGCTAAACTCGGCATCCAACGCTTCCAGTGAAACCAGAGCGACTCTCCCATGTTCACCAATACGATCAAATCGTTCGATCTCCAAAAAACACTGTTGGTTATCGCCAAACAGCACCGTTGTCGGTGCGGAACACAACCCGGCCTCTGCAACCACTTGTAATGCCAATGACTCTGCGATTAGCAAATCGCTCCAGCGTTGCGCAATGGCGTTGTCCGGTACCGTACTGAACTTCACCAACACATGACTTCGGCGACCTCCCGACAGTTCGGCATAGGCACTAAACTTGGGCTGCTCGCCACCGGCAGAAGAACCAATCAGTTCCCCCGCTAATGCGCGTGCAGACAGCGTAGCGTAATACTTGGCCTTGCCCGCCATCGGTACCGGGATTTCAGCCGCACGCGTTAACCAACGCTGATAACTCTCTGCGCCCGGCAACAGATCGCCACTCATATCCTCACCATAATGACAAAGCGCTACCAGGCGCTGTTCTTCATTCCATTGCAGAACGTCTTCCGGCAACTTTAGCTGCCGTGCAACGGCTTTCCCCCAGGCGCGGCCAAGAAAACCTACCGGGCGCAGATCGTTCAGATACCAAGGCAAACCATCATACAACTGCCACTTACCGCTTTGTTCATCGAACACCGCGCAGCTGTCTGCCGGATAGAGGGAATAGAGCGTGGCAAACAGATGCGCCTTACCCAGCTTATCGATTTGATACAGTGGGAAATGCGACTCACCAGCCACCTCCCGCCTGAGCGCATAACGCGTGGATCTGCCTTTGTCGATGACCAGAACCGATCTTGCCAAATCGCGGATACGGCGCGACAGCGTGGGTTGGCTGATCCCCAATGCGGCAGTCAGTTCCCGGGAAGAAGCGGGTCCATTACGCAGAATTTTTTCGACTGTGCTCATCGCTGAATAGATTAGTGAATAGATAGATGAATAGAGTAATAGCGCTAATTAGCGGAAAGGTAAAGAATTAGCTAGAAAGGTTGGTATAAGGGTGAATAGATAAAATGGGGCGCAGCGTGCTGCGCCCGCGAGGTCATTACGCTTTGTCGCCCAGCAGGACAGATTCCAGCGCGATAACGATCATCTCGTTAAAGGTGGTCTGACGCTCAGCAGCAGTGGTCTGCTCGTGACGCAGGATATGGTCGGAAACGGTGCAGATGGTCAACGCCGTGCTACCAAACTCTTCATACAGCTCTGCGGCCACGCCGTAGATGCCTGCCGCTTCCATCTCTACGCCCAGGATGCCGTACTTCTTCATCACCTGGAACATATCCGGATCTGGCGTGTAGAACAGATCGGCGGAGAAGATATTACCCACGCGTGCAGGGATGCCCTGAGCAGCCGCAGCGTCTACCGCATTACGCACCATGTCGAAATCCGCAATGGCCGCATAGTCGTGGCCTTTGAAGCGCATACGGTTAACCTGGGAATCGGTACAAGCCCCCATGCCGATCACCACATCACGCAGTTTGACGTCATCACGCACGGCGCCACAAGAGCCGACACGGATGATTTTCTTCACGCCAAACTCGGCAATCAGTTCACGCGCATAGATAGAGCAGGATGGGATGCCCATGCCGTGGCCCATTACCGAGATTTTACGACCTTTGTAGGTGCCGGTGAAACCCAACATGCCACGCACGTTGTTCACTTCCACTGCGCCTTCCAGGAAGGTTTCTGCGATATATTTTGCCCGCAGCGGATCCCCCGGCATCAGCACTACATCAGCGAAATCACCCATCTCAGCATTAATATGTGGCGTTGCCATAATCACTTCCCTCAATTCATTGAAATAAAGACGCTGGCATCAAGGCCAGCGTCATTAAAGCGATATTAAAACATGGATTTGCCGTAATCCATCGGCGATACGCCAAAATAGCTGGCGACGGTCTGGCCGATATCGGCGAAGGTTTCGCGATGCCCCAGCGAACCTGGTTTGACTTTCGGGCCATAGACCAGAACCGGGATGTGCTCACGGGTGTGGTCGGTGCCTGGCCAGGTCGGGTCGCAGCCGTGGTCAGCGGTGAAGATGATGATGTCATCCCCTTTCACCAGCTTCAGCAGCTCTGGCAGACGGCGGTCGAACAGCTCCAGCGCGGCAGCATAGCCAGCCACGTCACGGCGGTGGCCGTAGGAGGAGTCGAAATCAACAAAGTTGGTGAACACGATGGTGTTGTCACCGGCTTTTTCCATCTCGATCAAGGTGGCGTCGAACAGGGCGTCGATCCCGGTAGCTTTCACCTTCTTGGTGATCCCTACGTTGGCATAGATATCGGCAATCTTACCGATGGAAACCACTTCGCCACCCTTCTCATCTACCAGCTTTTTCAGCACGGTTGGAGCCGGGGGTTCCACGGCCAGATCGTGACGGTTACCGGTACGCTGGAACTCACCTGGCTTATTCCCCAGGAACGGACGGGCAATCACACGGCCGATGTTGTAGCCACCTTCGGTCAACTCTTCACGAGCGATCTCACACAGCTCGTACAGGCGATCCAGGCCGAAAGTCTCTTCATGGCAGGCAATCTGGAACACCGAGTCCGCAGAGGTGTAGAAAATCGGCTTGCCGGTTTTCATATGCTCTTCGCCCAGTTGATCCAGGATCACGGTACCGGATGAATGGCAGTTACCGAGGTAGCCTGGCAGGTTGGCACGCGCCACCAGCTTGTCCAGCAGTTCCTGCGGGAAGCTGTTGTGCTCGTCCGAGAAATAGCCCCAGTCGAACAAGACTGGCACACCGGCAATTTCCCAGTGACCTGATGGCGTATCTTTACCGGAGGAAAGCTCGCTGGCATGGCCGTAAGCACCGATGATTTCAGCGTCTTTATCCAACCCTTCCGGGAACTTGCCGGTCGATTCTTCCGCCGCTTTGCCCAAGCCCAAACGGCTCAGGTTTGGCAGGGTCAGCGGGCCGCTACGGCCCACGTTGGCTTCGCCGCGCGCACAGGCAGCAGCGATATGGCCAAGGGTATCGGAACCTTCATCACCAAAGCTTTTGGCATCTTCACTCGCGCCAATGCCGAATGAGTCTAATACCATAATAAATGTACGTTTCATCATACTCTCCTGCGTATTCACGCTGAGGGCGACAGCGAAAAGGCCGCTGCCACTCCTGATTCTTTAGACAGAGGTTATTCGGTGATGCGTTTGTAAACCACCGGCGTGACTTCTGGCGCTTTGTCGCCCAGAACCATCGCGCTGCGTACCGCATCTGCCGCCTGCTGCCAGCTTTCTTCGTCGTTGGCATGGATAACCGCCAATGGACGCTGCGTATCGACAGTGTCGCCAAGGCGGGCCACATCGGTCAGGCCCACGCTGTAGTCGATGCTGTCGGTCGCACGACGACGGCCACCGCCCAGTGACACCACCGCCATACCCAGAGCACGGGTATCCATCGCGGTAATGATACCTGGTTTCTCGGCATAAACCGGCTTGGTTAACGTCGCGGCTGGCAGATAGCTGTCGTAACGCTCGATAAAATCGCTTGGGCCTTTCTGTGCCGCCACCATGCGGCCAAAGATTTCCGCCGCTTTGCCGTTATCCAGCACCGCCTGCAGTTTGGCACGAGCGTCAGCATCGTCGGTAGCCAGGCCGCCAGACAGCAGCATTTCCACGCTCAACGACATGGTCACTTCCAGCAGACGCGGATTGCGATACTCCCCGGTCAGGAAGCGTACCGCTTCACGCACTTCGACCGCATTACCGGCGCTGGAAGCCAGCACCTGGTTCATATCGGTCAACAGCGCGGTCGTCTTGCAACCGGCACCGTTCGCAACGCCCACGATCGCCTGGGCCAAATCGTCAGAAAGCTGGTAGGTCGGCATAAAGGCTCCGCTGCCAACCTTCACGTCCATCACCAACGCATCCAGCCCTTCGGCCAGTTTCTTTGCCAGAATAGAGCCGGTGATCAGCGGAATGGAGTCGACGGTAGCGGTGATATCGCGCGTCGCGTAGAAACGCTTGTCTGCCGGAGCCAGTGAACTGGTCTGGCCGATAATCGCCACGCCAACGTCTTTGATGATCTTACGGAACGCGTTGTCATCCGGGAAAATATCAAAACCTGGGATCGCTTCCAGTTTGTCCAGCGTACCGCCAGTGTGGCCCAGACCACGGCCTGAAATCATCGGTACGTAGCCGCCACAGGCTGCCACCATCGGGCCAAGCATCAGCGAAGTCACGTCGCCCACGCCGCCGGTAGAGTGTTTATCCACAATCGGGCCGTTCAGCGACAGGCTTTTCCAGTCCAGCACCGTGCCGGAATCACGCATTGCCATGGTCAGCGCCACACGCTCTGGCATGGTCATGTCGTGGAAATAGATGGTCATCGCCAGCGCAGCAATCTGCCCTTCTGACACCACGTTATCGCGAATGCCGTTAATGAAGAAGCGGATCTCAGCTTCGCTCAACGGTTGCCCGTCACGTTTTTTACGGATTATTTCTTGTGCCAAGAACAAAGTAGCCCCCTGTTTTAGCTAAATAGAGTCATTCGATACGCCTGCGCGCTGCGTTAACGGGGCCGCTTGGCAGCCCCAACACAACAAGACGTGAGAGAAAATCAGTAACCGTTACCAGCGGCTTGGGTGCTATGCCCCAGCGTGGTCAGCAGGCTGGCTAACAGGCTCGAAGCACCAAAGCGGAAGTGGCGCGCGTCGGCCCAGTCTTCTCCCAGCAGACGCCCGGCAAGTTGCAGATACTGTTGAGCATCTTCAGCGGTACGCACGCCACCGGCTGGCTTGAAGCCAACGGTTTTGCCTACGCCCATATCACGGATCACGGTCATCATCAGCTCAGCGCTTTCCAGCGTGGCGTTGACCGGCACCTTACCGGTAGAAGTCTTGATAAAATCAGCACCAGCCTTGATAGAGATCTCGGAGGCTTTACGGATCAGTTCCGCCTGCTTCAGCTCACCGGTTTCGATGATCACTTTCAGCAGCACGTTGGCAGCGGCGCAGGCCTGCTTGCACTGTTTGACCAGCTCAAACCCGACTTCCTCGTTACCGGCCATCAGGGCACGGTAAGGGAATACCACGTCAACTTCATCGGCACCGTAGGCGATGGCCGCACGGGTTTCTGCCACGGCGATGTCGATATCATCATTGCCATGGGGGAAGTTGGTGACGGTGGCGATACGGATATCTGGCGTCCCCTGCTCACGCAGCGTTTTGCGGGCAATCGGGATAAAACGCGGATAGATGCAGATGGCGGCAGTATGGCCTGCCGGGCTGTTCGCCTGACGACACAACGCGATCACTTTCTCGTCGGTGTCATCTTCGTTCAGCGTGGTTAAATCCATCAGGTTCAGCGCGCGTTGCGCTGCTGCGGTTAATTCGGTCATAAAACTCTCCAACTGAGCATTCTGATGTTGGCGAGCGGACTTGGTTCCTTGAAGATAGCGCGCGGGATAGTCTTCCCACGCCAGCAACTGAGATCCTTCTCACCGCACATAGCCCTTCGATTTTCGCATAGCCAGCAATCGCCATTTGAACACGATCACTCTGGCATATTTGTGCTCTGATTCACACTACACAGGATAGCACTGTAACAGGACTGAATTATATGTGAAGATCATCACAAAATAACGCGATATTGTTCACAAATTCACTAAAGAGACGGCGGTCATCAGGCGAATGCCCTTTTGGCAGGCAACCAGGCCCCTTCAGGAGCCTGATTGTTGATACCAAGTATAGCTTACAACGCCAGGAAGAATCCGGCGATGGTGGCACTCATCAGGTTGGATAAGGTACCGGCTGCCACCGCTTTCAACCCGAAACGAGCAATGTCGTGACGACGGCCTGGTGCCATGCTGCCTAGACCACCCAGCAGGATCGCTACGGAAGACAGGTTGGCAAACCCACACAGCGCGAAGGAGATAATCGCCTTGGTGTGCTGTGACAACACCTGTAGACCCTCAGCAGCCACCACGTCATCTGGACGCAGGTAGGCACCAAAGTTCATGTAGGCCACGAATTCGTTAACGATCACCTTCTGCCCGATAAACGAACCGGCCACCATCGCTTCACTCCAAGGCACACCAATCAGGAACGCGATTGGCGAGAACACCCAGCCCAGGATCAGCTCCAGCGACAGCTGTGGGAAATCGAACCAGCCACCAATACCGCCAAGAATACCGTTAAGCAACGCGATCAGAGCGATAAATGCCAACAGCATCGCCCCCACGTTCAGCGCCAACTGCATACCGGATGCCGCACCCGAGGCAGCAGCGTCGATGACGTTGGCCGGGCGGTCATCTTCGGCGATCAGCTTCATCGCATCGGCTCGGTCTTGGGTATTTTCGGTTTCCGGCACCATCAGTTTGGCAAACAACAGCCCACCCGGCGCGGCCATAAAGGAAGCGGCGATCAGGTATTCCAACGGTACGCCCATCTGGGCATAGCCCGCCAGCACGGAACCGGCTACCGAAGCCAGGCCGCCGCACATGACGGCAAACAGTTCCGACTGGGTCATGGTGGCGATATAAGGGCGCACCACCAGCGGCGCTTCGGTCTGCCCCACAAAAATATTGGCCGTGGCTGACAGCGATTCCGTCCGCGAAGTACCCAACAGCTTATGTAAACCACCGCCGAGGAGCTTGATCACCACCTGCATGATGCCCAGGTAATAGAGCACCGCAATCAGCGAGGAGAAGAACACAATCACCGGTAACACGCGCAGGGCGAACACGAAGCCGCCACCGCCGAACACTTCAAACATTTTGTCGGAAACCAGGCCACCAAAGATAAAAGAGATGCCCTCGTTACCGTAAGCGATGACGTTTGCCACCCCTTCCGACATGCCACCAAGAATACGTCGCCCGATCGGGACATAGAGCACTAGCGCGCCAATGCCAACCTGGATGATAAACGCGCCGAGTACGGTACGCAGTTTAATAGCGCGCCGGTTGCTGGAAAGCAGCACCGCAATGGCGATCAAGACCACCATACCGACCAGGCTCATGAAGAGTTGCATACGAATATGTCCCTGTTGCGAAGAAGAAATGCCCCCGACCCGCAGGATAAAACGGGTTGCCCAAGGGCGATAATGGGACGCAATTATACTGAGCGAGGCGGGATGAGACTCGTTTTATGTCACAAATATATACAAGTGGAAGTAACTGAAAATCACACAACGTGATTCAAATCACATTTAAAGTGAGAGGTACGGATCTAATGCAAACAGGGATTGGCTATTTTGTTGTAGCTGTTCGGCAATGTCGTCGGCAGATTCAGGCCGCAGTTGGCAGAGTACCTGAAAGACCTCCGCAGCCCGTTCAGGTCGGTTCGGCTGCCCTTGATAACCCGCCAACGGCATGTCCGGCGCATCGGTTTCCAGCAACAGCGAGGTCAACGGCAACTGCGCCATCACCTGGCGGGTTTTCTGCGCCCGCTCGTAGCTGATCGTGCCGCCTACACCAATGTAATAACCGAGGCGAATAAAGGCCTGCGCCTGAGCCAGACTGCCAGCAAAGCCATGCACCACACCACGGCGCGGCACCTCGGTACGACGCAATGCGGCAGCTAACTGATCGTGGCTACGGCGAGAGTGCAGGATCACCGGCAGATCATACTGCTTTGCCAGCTTCAGCTGTGCCTTGAGCAACGCCTGTTGGCGTTCAAACTGCGGCTCGGCCATATACAGATCCAGCCCAATCTCCCCCACCGCCACCAGTTTATGCGGCTTACTGGCCAGGAAACCTGCCAGTTGTTCAAGCTGCTCATCATGGTGCTGGGCGATATACAGCGGGTGTAACCCCAGCGCGGCAAACAACGGAGTATGTTCGCGCGCCAGTTTGAGAATACGCACAAAGCGATCGGCCGTTACCGCTGGCACAATAATTTGCTGCACCCCAGCTTGCGCGGACAGTGCCAGGCTCGCTTGCTCATCCCCGCTAAAAGGCGGGAAATCAAAGTGGCAATGGGTATCCGTAAAGGCGTAACTCACAGCACATCTCCGTCACCTGGCAGGATGATTTTTGGTGGCAGTTCAGGTTGCACGGCATGGCCCTGCGGGTTGAGCACATCGGTAATAATCGGCGAAGGCATCCGCACGGTTTCCGGCTGGATCAGACGACGCGAGAGCGACTTTTTCACCTTCATACCATCCATCTTTTCCTGCTCCAGCAGCCAGTGGCCAACCGTAGCCAGGAAATAGCGCCCACAACGGCGGCCCAGATGGTAATCGCGATTAAGCGCGGGCAAACGGCTGCCGAGCGCATTGCTCGCCAGCGGCTTAGGCGGGAATATTTCGAAGATGCGCAGTTTACCGGGAGGTTTTTCAATAAATTGCTGGATGCGCAAATAGCTCTGCTCATGATGCTGCAACACCCGCACCATTTGCTGCAGGCTGCTTTCACCCAGCCATTGCTCCATGCGTTTCATCCACTTCGGCGTATAAACCATCTGTGAAGGTACGGTGCGGATCACCAC
Source organism: Serratia sp. JSRIV006 (assembly GCF_019968685.1). Taxonomy (NCBI): domain Bacteria; kingdom Pseudomonadati; phylum Pseudomonadota; class Gammaproteobacteria; order Enterobacterales; family Yersiniaceae; genus Serratia; species Serratia sp. JSRIV006. The sequence goes on along the minus strand of NZ_CP074137.1, from coordinate 775,469 downwards.
GATGGTATCCGCCCCACGGCGATAGGCCTCTTCCACGGGGATAGCATCGCTGATGCCGCCATCCTGATAGCTGATGCCATCCAGCTCTACGCCCATACGATAAAAACCGGGAATGGCGCTGGAGGCCTTGATTGCCGGTAACCAGCTATCCCGTGCCGCAGGGAGATAAACCGGCGTAAAGTCATCGCTGCGGCAGGCACACATCAAAAATTCACGGCCATCGCCCAACTGTTGCTCCGCCACGTCAAAGGCCAGTGGCAACTGTTGCGAGGTGATGTCCAACAACCAATCGAGATCGATAAGATGCCCACCACGCACAAAGCGCAGCGGGTTGAAGAAATTGGCAGAGGTGGTGTAGCGGGTGATCACCCGCCGTGCGTAGCCCATCTGGCCACAAATAAATGCCGACAGGTTCTGCGCGCCGGCAGAGGTGCCAATCATCAGATCAAAAGGGTTGAAGCGGGCGCGCTGGAATTCATCCAGTACACCGGCGGTAAAGATACCGCGCTGTCCGCCGCCCTCACACACCAGCGCCATTTTACCGGGCCGGTATGGTTTATACGCCAGGGGTTCAATATTCCCGAGCGTGATGGGTATTCTGTATCCCAACCCTATATCCTCAATGTGGCCGTTTTCTCGAGGATACCTCTTCTTGCTCTCTTCCGTAATCTTCTTGTAATACGCCAGAGAGGCAGTCATTGCTCCCTGCCAGCCACAGGCCGTCATTGCCGGAAAACTCCGCCCATGCCTGCCAAACCTGGCCTTTCAGCTGTTTCCAACGGCCAACAATGATGTCGCTATTCATGACCTGCCTCCTGGCGCCGAGAAAAAGAATCAAGCTTTGTTACAGTTTAGAGAGACGCTAAGGGCGCCGACGGCCGGTAAACAGGCTGACCAGGAACAGAATGATCCCTACCACGAACACGACTTTGGCGGCCCAGGCAGCAGTACCTGCCAACGAACCAAAACCCAGTGCTGCGGCGATCAATGCAATAACTAAAAATATAATGCCCCATCGAAACATAAGCCTCTCCTTACCATGGTGATAAAAATTTCGCGTTTGGCTCGCCCCTGCGGGGTGCGGCTTAAAACTGCGGATTATTCTATTTCTGGTAGTACATCCCAGGCGTTAGCCTGGGAGTTGTTGCTTACTGTTACTGACGATTAAGGTTTTACCGCCAGATCGTTCTTGACGCTTTTCACGCCATCAATGGCTTTGGCAATACTTTCTGCACGGTCAGACTGCGCCTGGGTTTTCACCTCACCGGAAAGCTGCACCACACCATCGGTGGTTTCTACTTTCACGTTGCGTGAAGGCACGATGTCGTCGGCCAGCAGTTTGGCTTTCAGTTCGCTGGTAGTCGCAGTGTCACCGGCATAGGATTTCACCGACTGGGTCGCTTGATCTTTCACGTGCAGCTTATCGCTGACGGATTTGACCCCTTCTACCCGACCTGCAACGTCTACCGCTTTCTCAGCCTGAGCCTGAGTGGCGACAAAACCGCTTAACGTCACCACACCTTTTTCGGTTTCCACCGAGATGTCGGTGCTTTTGATGGCTTTATCGTCAACCAGCGCAGTTTTAACTTTAGCCGTTATGCCGCTGTCATCCATATAGTTGTCGACTTTTTTCATGGAGCTATCGATTTTGGCACCAGTACTATCAACTACGCCTGATGCTTTGTTCATCATGGTCTCTTCAGCCAGGGCTGAACCACTAACCAGTACCGAACCCAAAACGACTGCCATCAGCGAATGTGCAAACTTGGTATTTTTCATCGATCTCTTCCTTCTTGTTGTAGAACCCCAAACTGCTGTGGGCTCTGGTGCCGCCAGAGTGCGGCTAACTCAAATGAATACTTCACGATCTCTATACAATCAAACGTTCACGACCGGACTATTGCTCTACGGTAAGTATACCTGCAATGCCCGTGCCAAGTTAAAAACGCCGTTAAAAATCAACAACAACAAAACAAATGAGCAACAATTAAGCGCAAAACTGTCGTCTATTGGAGACATATGACAGTTGATTTGGGATCCACATCACTATCTTATTGATATTACTAAGATAGGACTGTCTCCAATCGGCAACACTACCGAATAACTCTCTAAAATATGTGGATACGATAGTATTTTACGCTCAGATGTCGCTACGCACCCTGATAAATATAGACCATAAGTGAAAATTTGCCGCCAGATCGCGGAAAATCTTGTTCGGTCTAGACGAAAGGATTAGTGAGAAGGGTTTAATAATTAGCAGGATGGGGGGTGAAGAAGGAAAACACAGGGCGCTTAGAAGCGCCCTGTTGACGAGATTAATGCTCGCGGGTTTTGCGGAACACCACTTCTGGGTAGCGTTCCTGAGTCAGGTTGAGGTTCACCATGGTTGGTGCGATATACGACAGGTTGTTGCCGCCGTCCAGCGCCAGGTTCAGCTCGCTCTTACGCTTGAACTCTTCGAATTTCTTCACGTCGTCGCACTCGACCCAACGAGCTGTGGAGACGTTCACCGATTCATACAGCGCTTCCACGTTGTATTCGCTTTTCAGACGGGCAACCACCACGTCAAACTGCAGCACGCCGACCGCACCAACGATCAGATCGTTGTTGGCGATTGGGCGGAATACCTGCACCGCACCCTCTTCCGACAGTTGGACCAGCCCCTTCAACAACTGTTTCTGCTTGAGCGGATCGCGCAGGCGGATACGGCGGAACAGTTCTGGCGCAAAGTTCGGAATACCGGTGAACTTCATATCCTCACCCTGGGTGAAGGTATCACCGATCTGAATGGTGCCGTGGTTATGCAAGCCAATGATGTCGCCTGGATAGGCTTCTTCAACGTGCGAGCGGTCACCGGCCATAAAGGTCAGCGCATCGGAGATCACCACGTCTTTGCCGGTACGAACCTGGCGCAACTTCATGCCTTTCTCATAGCGGCCAGACACCACGCGCATAAACGCCACACGGTCGCGGTGTTTAGGATCCATGTTTGCCTGGATCTTGAACACGAAGCCGGTGAATTTCTCTTCAGCGGCGACCACTTCACGGGTATCGGTTTTACGCGGCATTGGCGCAGGCGCCCAGGCCACCAGCCCATCAAGCATATGATCGACACCGAAGTTGCCCAAAGCGGTACCGAAGAACACCGGGGTCAGTTCGCCTGCCAGGAAGGCTTCCTGCTCAAACTCATGGGAGGCCCCTTGCACCAGTTCCAGCTCATCACGCAGCTGGGCGGCCAGATCTTCGCCTACGGCAGCATCGAGCTCCGGGTTGTTCAACCCTTTAACGATGCGCACTTCCTGAATGGTGTGGCCTTTACCGGTCTGGTACAGATAGGTTTCATCTTTATAGAGATGATAAACCCCTTTGAACAACTTGCCGCAGCCGATCGGCCAGGTGATCGGCGAGCAGGCGATTTTCAGTTCGCGCTCAACTTCGTCCATCACTTCCATCGGATCGCGGATGTCACGGTCAAGTTTGTTCATGAAGGTCAGGATCGGCGTATCACGCAGGCGGGTAACTTCCATCAGCTTGCGGGTACGATCTTCAACGCCTTTTGCGGCGTCGATGACCATCAGGCAGCAGTCCACCGCCGTCAAGGTACGGTAGGTATCTTCGGAGAAGTCTTCGTGCCCAGGGGTATCGAGCAGGTTGACCAAGCAGTCGCGGTACGGGAACTGCATCACCGAGGTGGTGATTGAAATACCACGTTGTTTTTCCATCTCCATCCAGTCGGATTTGGCATGCTGGCTGGAGCCACGGCCCTTTACCGTACCGGCGGTCTGGATAGCGTGTCCGAATAACAGCACCTTCTCGGTGATGGTGGTTTTACCCGCATCGGGGTGCGAGATAATGGCGAAAGTTCTTCTTTTCGCAACTTCGCGGGCGAATTCACTAGGAGACATGTTTTTCACGTTTCTATGGTTAGTCCGCCCTGCTCATCATCACAACGCGCCAATCGCGGCGCCAGGCAAAGCGGTAATAAAAAGATAGTAGCCGAGTATTTTCGCTGATTTACCAACCGGTGACAATCAATGGTTTCTTCGGTACAAGATAATGGCAGGCCAAACTGGCTGCACAAGGGGAACTATAAGTCGCTACCCCAGCGGCAGCGCCATAACGATCGCGTCTTCGCGGCCACTGGCTGCGGGGTAATAGTTGCGGCGCATCGTCACTTCATTGAAGCCAAGGTCTTCGTAGAGTGCTATCGCTCCGCGGTTGGAGGCTCGAACCTCCAGCCATAGAGTGACCACACCGCGCGCTGCCAATTGCTCGATCACGGCAGTCAGCAAAGTGCGGCCAAAGCCCCGGCGCTGCCAGCTTGGATGGATGGCAATATTAAACAGCGTGGCTTCGTCCAGCACGATTTGGGTAATGGCAAAACCCGCCATTTGCCCTTCAGCTTCCAGTTTCAGGTTAAGGTAACGTTCACCCTGATTACTGGCTAGCGTCGCCTCGGTCCAGGGAAACGCATGGCTGGCTTGTTCAATCTTGAAGGCTGTGGCCAGATCGGCCGCTGTCAGGGTAGAAATGCTGTTCATGATGACAAATCTGCTGCCAGAGCGCGCGTTTCGCACTCGCATCTTGAGAAAGCTCGGCCAGCGCCGGGCTATGTAGTTGCGCGCCGGCCACCGCTAACGGCTCCGTGACGCCCAACCGCCAACTGTTGCACTCGGTATCTTGTGGCAGCATCGCTACCTGATCCGGTGTCAGGCCATAGGTTTGTGCCGCCGTCAGCCCCAGGCTGCGCAGCACGTCACAAAACAGCGGGTCGTGCTGGTCTGGCAATGTCTGCGCCACCACCAGCAGGCGCACGTGTGGGGGCACGCTTACCGCCACCTCCCCCTGCAACACTCCAGGGCGGCGTAATGTCCACTGCGTAATCCCCAGCTGTTGTAACAACCAGTCGCGTTTTGATGCCATACCGATCCCCGTGTGTGACGCACCCTACCTGCCCTATGCCGCGCTATGCTAACAAACCCGCGCAGCCTGCGCCAACAAACCCGTCGAACATCTGGCCACAAAGCTCTATAATCTCCGGCTAAATCTTGAGGAGCCGAAAACTGATGTCTGCATTAACCCCCGCCAGTGAAGTCATGCTGCGCCACAGTGATGAATTTATGGAACGCCGCGTGCTGTTTGCCGGCGATCTGCAGGATACCCTGCCGGCCCAATTCGAGGCCGCGGATGTGCGTGTCCACACCCAGCAATACCATCACTGGCAGTTACTGAACCGGACGATGGGAGAGCATGCACAGTTCGGCCTGACGATCGATCCTGCCTTCGTCGCCGAGTGCGATACGCTGGTGTATTACTGGCCAAAGAGCAAGCAGGAAGCGCAGTTCCAACTGTGCAATATCCTGGCCCTGCTGCCGGTTGGCGCAGAAATTTTTGTCGTCGGTGAAAACCGCAGCGGCGTGCGCAGTGCGGAACAAACCCTGGAAGGCCATGCCACGCTTGCCAAGATCGACAGCGCTCGCCGCTGTGGGTTGTATCATGGCCGCATCGATGTGCAGACCCAGTTTGATCTGGCCGACTGGTGGGAAAGCTATCAGCTGCACGATCTGGAAGTGAAGACGCTGCCTGGCGTGTTCAGCCGTGACGGCCTGGACGTTGGCAGTTCACTGCTGCTCTCCACGCTGGAAAAACACATGAAAGGCAAAGTGCTGGACGTGGGTTGTGGCGCTGGCGTAATGGCTTCGGTGCTGTCTAAACTGTCACCGAAAATGAAGCTGACCCTCAGCGACGTCAACGCCGCAGCCGTAGAATCCAGCCGGGCGACACTGGCTGCCAACGGTATTGAAGGGGAAGTGATCGTCAGTAACGTCTACTCCGACATTACCGGCCGCTTTGACCTGATCATCTCCAACCCACCGTTCCATGACGGCCTGGCCACCAGCCTGACCGCCGCAGAAACGCTGATCCGCGGGGCGTTAAAACACCTGCCAATCGGTGGCCAACTGCGTATCGTCGCCAACGCCTTCCTGCCTTACCCGGATATTCTGGATGCCACCTTCGGCAGCCATGAAGTGTTGGCGCAGAATGGCCGCTTCAAGGTGTACAAAGCCACCGTGGCCCGCCAGCCACGCGATGCGAAGAAGAAAAGGTAGTAGGTCAGGATCCCCCCTTACCACTCTGGTTAGGGGGAAATATCCTCACTGTAGCCCCCTGCCATCAACCGTTAACCAACTCCATACCTACCGTTGTATAGCGTGCACCTGCCACGCCTGCCAGTGGGAATACAGCCTCGATCGCTGCCAGTTCATGCTCACTTAGCGAGATCTCCGCTGCCACCACGTTCTCTTCCAGATAGCGCCGACGTTTGGTGCCAGGGATTGGGACAATATTTTCCCCCTGCGCCATCACCCAGGCCAACGCCAGTTGCGACGGGGTCACGCCTTTCTGCCTGGCCAGTTCACTGACCTTGGTGACCAGCTCCAGATTGCGAGCAAAGTTTTCCCCTTGAAAACGTGGATTGTCGCGGCGGAAATCGTCTGCAGCCAAGTCTTCAATACTCTGGATCGCCCCGGTCAGGAAGCCACGCCCAAGCGGGCTATAGGCGACAAAGCCAATGCCCAAACGTTGGCAAGCGGCCAGTTGCCCCTGCTCGGCATCCCTGCTCCACAAGGAATATTCAGTCTGCAACGCGGTGATCGGATGCACCTGGTGAGCGCGTTCCAACGTGGCAACCGAGGCTTCACTCAGGCCAATATGACGGATCTTGCCTTCTTTGATCAGATCCGCCAGGGTGCCAACCACCTCTTCGATCGGTACCGTAGGGTCGACCCGATGCTGGTAGTAAAGATCGATGGTTTCTACCCCCAGCCGCTGCAAGCTGCCTTCTACCGAGCGACGGATATAGTCCGGTTTACTGCTCACGCCCCGCGCTGTGGGATCTGCCGGATCGCGCACAATACCGAACTTGGTGGCCAGAAATACCTGGTCGCGTTTGCCTTTGATCGCCTTGCCGATCAGTTGTTCATTGGTGTGCGGGCCGTACATATCTGCGGTGTCCAGCAGCGTCACCCCCAGTTCCAGAGCCCGATGTAGCGTGGCGATCGCTTCCTGCTCGTCATAGCCGGTGAAGTAAAAATCGCTCATCCCCATGCAACCTAAACCCAGGGCAGAGACGAGGGGGCCGTTAGTACCTAATTTGCGCTGTTGCATTGTGTGGTCCTTGTTGAACATGGATGTCGAAACAAAGTCTGGTTGTTTATGCCACAAAGATAAATAATGCAGATTGCACATCACTGTTCATAAATCACCAACAATGCGGGCGGAAAAATGGATCAGGTTCAGGCTATGCGCATCTTTATCCGGATCGTGGAACTAGGCAGCTTCAGCCGCGCGGCCGAACGGTTGCAACTGCCGCGAGCCACGGTAAGCAACGTGCTCAAACGCCTGGAGCAACGGCTTGGCGTCAGATTATTGGTGCGCACCACGCGCCAGGTTCAGGTCACCGCCGAGGGGACGCTGTACTACCAACGTTGTCTGCACCTGCTGGACGCCCTGGAAGAAGCAGATACCCTGTTCAGCCACCACAAGCTGCAACCTACCGGCAAGGTGCGGATCGATATGCCCCATTCGCTGGCGCGGGAAATCGTTATCCCGGCGCTCGATGAGTTCTATCAACGCTATCCAGAAATAGAAATTGCGCTGGGAGCCAACGACACCCACGTTGATCTGCTGCGCGAAGGTGTGGACTGCGTGCTGCGGGCTTGGGAAACCGCAGACGATACGCTGGTTGCCCGGCGGATTGCCCAACTGCCGCAGCTCACCTGCGCCTCCCCCGATTATCTAAAAGCGTTTGGTACCCCACAATCGATCGACGAGCTGCAACATCATCGGGCGGTGGGCTATTTCTCTTTGGTGAATAACCGCAACTACCCGCTGGAATTTTGTCGTGATGGTCACCTTGAGCTTCGCGAATTGCCAAGCAGATTGAGCGTTAGCGGAGCCGATGCCTACACCAGTGCCTGCCGTGCCGGATTGGGCCTCATCCAGGGGGCGCGTTATACGCTCTCTCCCTGGTTGCAAAGTGGTGAAATGGTGGAAGTGCTGGCCGATACGCCACCACCGCCGATGCCGATCTACATCATGTATCCGCCTGGCCGTTTCCTTGCCCCTCGTGTCAGGGTATTGATTGATTGGCTGATTACGTTGTTCGAGGGCCATAAAAGCGCTGATATGCCGTTTTTTACAGCAAACGCCGCTAATCCAGGAAATAACTATTGACGTCCCCGCCAAAATCTCTAGAATTCGCCTCCGTGGTAGCGTTACTCCGGTAACGTATCTGGTATGCGAAGGTGGCGGAATTGGTAGACGCGCTAGCTTCAGGTGTTAGTGTCCTTACGGACGTGAGGGTTCAAGTCCCTCTCTTCGCACCAAATAACCACATGATTTATATTGCACAGCATCGTATGCGAAGGTGGCGGAATTGGTAGACGCGCTAGCTTCAGGTGTTAGTGTTCTTACGGACGTGAGGGTTCAAGTCCCTCTCTTCGCACCAAGCTGGTGATATAAATCGACATCAAAGCAACACATCAAACTGTGCGAAGGTGGCGGAATTGGTAGACGCGCTAGCTTCAGGTGTTAGTGTTCTTACGGACGTGAGGGTTCAAGTCCCTCTCTTCGCACCACTTGATGGGTTCTCTTCTAGCTGTTTCTGCATTAAAACTCACTGAAAAAACCAACACGCTCAGGCGTGGTTTTGTCGTTTCAGTTAAAGCTGAAATGCAGGCTGATTGCGGCCAGTCCTCCGGCTAGAGCCATGCAGGAAGGGAGCAGCAGGTAATGACGCCAGCGGCTGTTAAACAGCATCACCAGCGTGGCCAGCATAGCAACCACGATCAGAGTACGTAGTTGCATCATATCCAGGTCGATCAACGCCAGAAACGGCATCAGAGCACAGGGCAGCAACACGCCCCAGGCGCTGGCAAGCCGATTCCCCAGGCACCAACTGATGCCCCACAATCCACAAGCGGTAACCATGGCTGCTAACATGATAACCCCACCCTTTAAGTGATAATGATAACCAATATCATATAACACTTTTTTTGGGCCCGCACTCTTTTCAAGATCCGGCTGAACGCGGATGACAGCCTGCGCGAAAAATGTTAGTTTCATATAAGAAAATTCTTAACATTTATAGTCTGTTAATAATAACCAATTGGAATTATTCAGCAGGCATTGTCCAACATTTTTCCTTCGACCGGCCCCATTGGTAAAGAGTGATCCCCGTATGAACTCGCGTTCTTATCAGCAACTGCAAACCAGCAAACAGCGCTTATCCCTGTTTCTTTTCTTGTTGATGAATGCAGCCTCTGCCATTTTTACTTTATTCGTGCCCTTTAAAGAAATCCCGGCATTCACGCTGCCGCTATTGTGCATTCCAGCAATTTGCCTGGCGGCCATGCTATTTACGCTGTATTCACCGCGCCACTATGTCCAAAGGCTCAACCTGCTCGCCATCACCCTTGGGTTGCTATGGGCAGCGCACATCTATAGCAAGAGCCAACTTATCGCCAGTGACAACCACAGCTTTTTGCTGATCAGCCTGTTCAGTATTTTCTTTATCAGCGCGATCTCGCTGACGGATAACCTGCTGGCCTTCTGTCTGCATGCCGTTCCCTCGGCGCTGATAATCCTGTGGCTGGACGGCATGCATAACACCATGCGTATTCTGTTCACCACCCTGCTGCCAATCGTCGCCTTCTCGGTGCATCATTTGCTGTTGAAGCGCAGCGAAATGTTTACCCAACATCTGGTGGCCAACCTGTATCACGAACGGGATAAATTCAGCGATCTGAGCATGATCGATCCGCTAACCGGCCTGTATAACCGCCGTGGGCTGGAGAGTAAACTGGATCAGTTGCTCTCGCCGACCTCGGGCAACCACTTTGTGCTGCTACTCGATATCGACCACTTCAAGGTCTACAACGATCGCTACGGTCACACCCTGGGCGATCAAGCTTTAGTCCAGGTGGCAACGACCATCCGCGATGCGGTGCGCTCACGGGATATCGTGGTGCGTTACGGCGGAGAAGAGTTTTTGGTTCTGCTGACCAACGTCGGTGAAGATTACGCGGCCTATCTGGCGGAAAAGGTGCGCCAATGCGTGCAGGAATTGACCATCACCCATCGTTTCCACGCGCAGGAGACAACCAGGGTGACGTTAAGCGCCGGGATTTCTGCGCTGGATAAGCTGGACATCGACTCTGCGATCTGTGCCGCCGACGCCGCGCTGTACCGGGCCAAAAACAGTGGCCGCAACAATATTCAGCTAGCCCCCCACCCACAGCCAGTCGCCTGATCTTTTCCCCTTCGCCGGAAGGGGAAAGGTGAAAAACTTTTACCTGTCGCCACTTTTACCACATGCCAATCGCGCCGTAGCGCATTACACTAGCTGACAACTTACGCCTTCCCTGCCACATTTTTATATGGAACACGACCGTTGAAGACCTCACTCTCCACGTTATTGCTGGCGCTTGGCCTGTGTGCCACCCCCTTGGCCAGTCAGGCGACCGACGCGCAGCTCACCTCACAGATTGTCGATCGGTATGCTGAACATATCTTCTATAACAGCGGCGCAACCGGTATGGCGCTGGTGGTGATCGATAACAATCAGGTGGTTAACCGCAGTTTTGGCGATACCAAACCGGGCAACGATCTGCGTCCACGGCCAGATTCCCTGATCCGCATCGCCTCCATCACCAAACTGATGACCAGCGAAGTGATGGTCAAAATGGCGGCGGAAGGTAAGGTTAAACTCACCGATCCACTGCGCAAATATGCTCCCAAAGGGGCCGTCGTTCCTGCCTACAATTCTCGCCAGCCGATTACCTTGCTGAACCTGGCAACGCACACCAGCGCCCTGCCGCGTGAGCAACCCGGCAAGAAACCGCCAAAAACGCCGGTGTTTACCTGGCCCACCAAGTCACAGCGCTGGCAGTGGTTGTCTCATGCCACCATTACCGTGCCACCGGGCGTGCGGGCGGCCTACTCCAACCTGGCCTACGACCTATTGGCCGATGCGTTGTCACGTGCCGCTGGCAAGCCTTATAACGTCTTGTTGCGCGAGAAAGTCACTGGTCCACTGGGAATGGTTGATACCACGCTGACGCCAAGTGCAGAGCAGTGCTCACGCCTGATGGTGGCTGCCTCTGGGCCAAGCGCCTGCCGCGATACCACAGCCGCCAGTGGCAGCGGTGGCGTTTACTCGACGCCGCGCGATATGCAGCGCTGGATGCAGCAGTTCCTCTCCTCCAACGTAAGCGGCTCGCGCAAGCCAACGGCTTTAACCGAACAAACCATGTATTTCCAGCGCAAAGATCTGACGTCACTGAAAGGCATGGACGTACCGGGTGAAGCCTCTGCTTTAGGGCTGGGCTGGGTCTATATGGCGCCGAAAGACGGTCTGCCAGGGATCATCCAGAAAACCGGCGGCGGCGGCGGCTTCATCACCTATATGGCGATGGTGCCGCAGCAAAATATCGGTGTGTTTGTGGTTGTTACCCGCTCGGAGTTGACCAAGTTCACCAATATGAGCGATCCGGTCAACCGGCTAGTCGCGGATTTGGTGGCCAACAAAGGCTGACCCGCTCCTGGTTATGACAGCACGTGTTGCGTAGCGCGATAGGCGGAAGGCGAACAGCCTTCCAGCCGATTGAAGAAGCGTGCGAAGTAGGCGGGATCTTTGAACCCCAGGCTGTAAGCCGTTTCATGCACCGTGCAGGCGCTGAACAGCAGCAGCCGTTTGGCTTCACGCAGCAGGCGATCGAAGATCAGCCGCTTGGGTGGCCGATTGGCAAAACGGCGGCATAGATCGTTGAGGCGTGATTCCGTCACTCCCAGCGACTGGGCATATTCCGGCACCGACAGGTGATCGCGAAAACGCTCGTCCACCATCTTGTTAAAACGCTGGAACAGCTTCAGTTCGCCGCGCACACCGCTGGCGGCCTTGTCATCCAATGAGGTATTGCGCAGCATCAACGTGAAGACCGCTTGGGCCAGCAATGCCAGCGTCTGCTCGCGCCCGGCCATCTTTTGGCTGAACTCGCGGGCGATCAGTTCCCAATAATGCCCAAGCGCCGCCAACTCTTGCGGTACTGCGGCCAGCGAAAGGCAAATTCCCGGCATATCCAGCGCCAGATTACTGCCCGGATACAGGCGTTCCAGCAACGGCCAGATCAGTTCCTGCCGCACCGTTAACACGTGGCCGTCGCTGTCTGGTTCGGTGAAAAAGGCGTGTGGTACTGAGGGTGGGGTGAGGATAAACAGCGGAGCCTGCACCGAATAGTGCTGATCGTCAAGCTGTAGCTCTATCCTGCCAGTGGCCAGATAATGCAACTGGAAGAAGCGGTCGTGCCAGTGCACCTGCATATCCCGGCCAAAAAATGCCGCCAGCCCGGCAAAAGTTTCGTAGTGCACCTCATCAGCGGCGTAACGCGCGTCATACTCTTTGCCAATATCGATATTGGCGATAAAGCCGGTACTTTTCTGCACGTTATCCTCCGGTGAAAATAAGAGAAGGAATGGGTGAAAAGGAAAATATTACCGATTCAATTTCCCCTCACCCCGACCCTCTCCCAAAGGGAGAGGGGGCGTATCCTCAAGCACTATCAAAGTTTATGGTGTGGCCCGCGGTCGTGAATCCTTCATTGGGATTCGCCATACCAGCACGGCTCCGATTATCAGCAACGCCGAGACAAAATAGAGCCCGGAGTTAAAGCTGCCGGTCACATCTTTGAACCAGCCGATCAACAGCGGGCTGACCGCCGAGCCGATGTTACCGGTGGCGTTGATCACCGCGATCCCCACCGCTCGGGCTTCAAAGCTGATTGACTGATCCGGCGTGGTCCAGAAGATCGCCATCGCGGTAAACGAGCCGACCGACGCCATCACGATCCCTAATAGCTGAACCATGCTGTGGTTGGTCGCCGAAGCCAACAGCCAACCTGCCGCCGCAAACAGATATGGCAGCGCGGTGTGGAACTTGCGCTCCTGCAAGCGATCCGAACGTTTACTCCACCAGATCATACCGGCGATGGTACAGATTTGCGGGATCGCCGCCAGAAAACCGATCATGATGTTACTGCTGCTCTGGTTGAAGCTCTGCAGGATCTGCGGCGTCCAGATATTGATGGCGCTCAGGGTATTGGTGAGGCAGAAATAGGCCAGCGTATACATCAGCACCACCGGCGTCAGCACCTCACGCCACAGGCTGCGCTGTTGCAACGCCCGGTGGCTGCTTGGCCCTTCCGGCTGCACCAGTTGCAATTTGTCGGCTTCCATCATCGCTTTTAGGCTGGCCTTCTCTTCGCTGGTCAGCCACTTGGCCTTGGCCGGCGTATCGTCCAGGTAGAACCACACCACCACGCCAAGGATCACCGAAGGGATCCCTTCCAGCAGGAACAGCCATTGCCAGCCTTTCAGGTTCATCATGCCATCCAGCGCCAGAATATAACCGGACACCAGCGACCCCAATGCCATCGTGACCGGCATGGCAATCATAAACAGCGCGTTAGCCCGAGCACGGTAAAACGCCGGGAACCAGTAGGTGAGATACACCAGGATCCCTGGCAGGAAGCCCGCCTCGGTAATACCGACGATCATCCGCAGCACGTACAGACTGGTTGGCCCAGTGGCAAACATGGTGCAGGTAGAAGCAATGCCCCACAGCACCATGATGGTGGCGATCCAACGCCGTGCCCCCACCCTGCTCAGCATCATGTTGCTGGGGATGCCGAAGATCACGTAGGTGACGTAAAACAGCGTTGCGGCCAGGCCGAACATGGTGGAGCTAAGACCGAGGTCCTGCTTCATGGTCAAACCGGCAAACCCGATGTTGATACGGTCAAGGAACGAGAAAACAAACAACACAAATAAGAAAATAATCAGGCGCCGAAATAACTTTTTAATCACCGACTGCTCGGTGGCGGTTAACGCTTTATGTTGCTCTGCCGGGTTCAGTGGCTTGAGCGAATCGACGTTGCTCATGATGACTCCGATTAGTAAACGCCCTGGGATGATTGCTCCGCCGGTTTATCCTGTTTGAAACTGCTGAGCAGGGAGTCTGCCGCCCGTACCAGCAGAGTGGTATCCACGCCAACGGCAACAAACAACGCGCCAGATGCCAGATAGTGCTGTGCCAGTTCCTGCTGTGCCATCAGGATGCCCGGTGCCTTGCCTGCGGCACGGATGCGGGCAATGGCATCGTCGATAGTGCGTTGCACTTCGGGATGCTGTGGATTACCGGCAAAGCCCATGTCGGCACTCAGATCCGCCGGGCCGATAAAGACGCCGTCCACCCCTTCTACTTCCAGGATGGCATCCAGATTTTTTACCGCCTCTCGGGTTTCTATCTGCACCAGCACGCACATCTGGCTGTCGGCTAGATGCAGGTAATTCGGCACCCGGTTCCAGCGCGAGGCCCGAGCCAGCGCACTGCCAACCCCGCGAATACCGTTTGGTGGATAACGGGTAGCCCGCACCGCTTCCCGCGCCTGCTCGGCGTTTTGGATCATCGGGATCAACAGGGTTTGCGCACCGACGTCCAGCAGCTGTTTGATCAGCACCGGATCGTTCCAGGCCGGGCGCACCACCGGATGGCTGGCATAAGGCGCAATCGCCTGCAACTGGCCCAATATCGTTTGCACATTGTTGGGCGCATGCTCGCCGTCGATCAGTAGCCAGTCGAACCCGGCTCCGGCCAGCAGTTCAGCGCTGTAGCTGCTGCACAGCCCCAGCCACAGACCGATCTGCGGGCGTTTTTCCTGCAGGGCCTGTTTGAAATGGTTAGTTAGCATGGTGTTTCTCCTTAGACAAACCGGCAACTGATGCAGCCCATAGGGCCATAGTCGGCATGGAAGGTATCGCCGCGCCGCGCCGCCACCGGGCGGGTGAAAGAACCGCCAAGAATGATCTGCCCGGCTTCCAGTTCCACGTCATACGGGGACAGCTTATTGGCCAACCAGGCCACGCCATTGGCTGGGTGATTGAGCACCGCCGCCGCCACGCCAGACTCTTCAATCACGCCATTGCGATACAGCAAGGCACTGATCCAGCGTAGGTCCAGCGCGTCCGGCTTGATCGGCCTGCCCCCCATCACCACACCGGCGTTGGCAGCATTGTCGGAAATGGTGTCGAACACCTTACGTGGACGCTGGGTTTGCGGATCGACGTTATGACTGCGAGCATCGATGATCTCCAACGCCGGGATCACATAATCGGTAGCGTTATAGACATCAAACAGCGTGCAGTTCGGCCCGCGCAGCGGCTTCGCCAGCACAAACGCCAGCTCCACTTCGACACGTGGCACGATAAAGCGATCGATCGGAATGTCGCTGCCATCGTTAAAGAACATGTCGTCCAGCAGCGCGCCGTAGTCCGGCTCGGTGATCTGCGAGCTGACCTGCATGGCGCGCGAGGTCAGCCCGATCTTATGCCCCTTCAGAGTGCGCCCTTCGGCGATCTTCAGCTCAACCCACTGGCGCTGGATAGCATAGGCATCTTCAATAGTGATCTCCGGGTGATCCAGCGATAGCGCGCGGATCTGTTCCCGGCTCTGCTCGGCCTGATGCAGGCGCTGCACGGCTCGGCTCAGTACGTCTTTATCCAGCATTTACCACTCCTTGTTCAGTCCTTGCTAAACAGCGCATGGACGTTGTTCTGCTTATAGTTGAGCACCGGATCCAGCTCTTCGATGGTGAAGGAGAGCGCCAGATAACGGTTAGCCATCAGCGCGGCGAAGTGATCCTTGATCAGGATGAACAGCATTTCGCCCACCTGCTGGCGGCTCTCCAGGCTGCGGCCGTGGCCAATCTTCAGCGTCATATGCACAAAGGCATAGTTCTGCTTGCCGTCGGCCATCTGCCAGGTATCCAGCCAGATGGCGCGGCTACGGATGCCCGCCAGCGGGAAGATGCCGGTTTCCGCCAGCGCGTGATTAACCTTGTCGAACAGCGCGGGTAAATCCGCCTCCCGGCGGATGTTGTCGGTACATTCAGCGTAAAAATGGGGCATTGGGTATCCTCAGGCTTCAGCAGGAAGAGGGAATATGCCGTTGACCTGGCCGGTTCCGGAACTGGCAAACAGCGGGGTAACAAACTCCACCTTGCCCTGATACTTGTCCCAGCCCAACAGGCCCAGCAACATCACGGTGTCGTGCATATTGCCTTCGCCATAGCAGTAGTCAGCGTACTCCGGCAGCATTTCGCAGAACTCGCGGAAGCGCCCTTCTTCCCACAGTTTCACTACCCTTTCGTCCATCTGCTGGTCGAACTGGCGGGTGTAGCTGTTCATGCCCTGCTCGGCACGTTGATCGTCGATAAAGCGATGCGACAGCGAGCCGCTGGCCAATACCGCCACGGTGCCGTCGTATTTCTCAATCGCGGTTTTAATCGCTTCACCCAGGCGGCGGCTATCGGCAAAATCATGCACGGTGCAGAAGGCAGAAATGGAGATCACCTTGAAGTGGCGGTCGCTGTTCATGTAGCGCATTGGCACCAGCGTGCCGTATTCCAGCTCCAGGCTTGGGATCTCGTGCGCCTTGGCACGTACGCCAAGCTTGCGAGCTTCCTCGGCAATCATCTGGCCCAGCTCCGGGTTGCCGTCATATTCGTAAGTCATGTCACGAATGAAGTGCGGCAGCTCGTTGCTGGTGTAAAGCCCTTTGAAATGCGAGTTGCAGTTGATGTGGTAGGCGCTGTTCACCAGCCAGTGGGTATCAAACACGATAATGGTGTCGACGCCCATTTCGCGACAGCGGGCACTGATTTCTTTGTGACCATCAATGGCGGCTTGACGGCAGCCATGGTGTTCTCCTGGCAATTCAGACAGGTACATCGAAGGAACGTGTGTAATCTTTGCGGCTAATGCTAATTTACCCATATGTCCTCCTATTCCCTTTATCTTTCAGCCTGCGGCACGGCTGGCCGCAGGCTGATGTCTATCGGGTCTAGTCCTTGGTTGTTGTTTTAAAGGGCACGGAGCTATCTCACACTCCCCAACGTGGGATCGGGTGATCCCCCATGGAGATACAAACGTTTTTCATCTCGGCAAATACTTCGAAGCTGTACTCACCACCTTCCCGGCCGGTGCCAGAGGATTTCACCCCGCCAAACGGCTGGCGCAGATCGCGTACGTTCTGGGTGTTGACGAAAACCATACCCGCTTCAATATTGCGGGCCAGACGCAGTACTTTGCTCACATCCTGCGTCCAGATGTACGACGCCAGGCCGTACTCCACATCGTTGGCCATGCGCAGGCCGTCTTCTTCTGATTTGAACGGCAGGAGGCAGGCCACCGGCCCGAAGATCTCTTCCTGCGCGACACGCATATTGTTGTTAACATCGGCCAGCACCGTTGGGCGCAGGAAGTTGCCGTGGGTCAAACCGGCCGGTTTATCCGGGCCGCCAGCCAGCAAAGTGGCCCCCTCTTCGATACCCAGGCGGATATAACCGGAGACTTTTTCCCAATGCTGCTGGCTGATCAACGCCCCAACCTGAGTATTTGGATCGGTTGGATCCCCCACGCGCAGGCGGTTGGCACGCTCGGCAAAGCGTTTGACGAATTCCGGATAAATGCTTTCTTGAATGAAAATGCGTGAACCCGCAGTGCAACGTTCACCGTTGATCGAGAAGATGGTGAACAGCGCCGCATCCAGCGCCCGCTCGATATCAGCATCCTCAAAGATCAGCACCGGTGATTTGCCGCCCAGTTCCATCGAGAATTTCTTCAGCCCGGCGCTTTCAATAATGCGGCGGCCAGTTGAAGTACCGCCGGTGAAGGACACCGCACGCACGTCTTTATGGCGCACCAAAGCATCGCCCGCCGTCGCGCCATAACCTTGCACTACGTTCAGCACCCCGGCAGGAATACCGGCTTCCAGCGCCAGTTCGCCCAGGCGATCCGCCGTCAGTGGCGAAAGCTCGGACATTTTCAGCACCGCCGTGTTACCCAGTGCCAGGCAAGGCGCGGTTTTCCAGGTGGCGGTCATAAACGGCACGTTCCACGGCGACACCAGCGCACACACGCCCACCGGCTGGATCAGCGTATAGTTGAGCATCTTGTCGTCCACCGGGTAGGTGCGGCCATTCATCTGCTGGCAGATCTCGGCAAAGAACTCAAAGTTGTGCGAGGCGCGTGGGATCAGCACGTTTTTGGTCTGGTGGATCGGCAACCCGGTGTCCGCGGTCTCCATCTCGGCAATCTGCGGCACGTTCTGGTCGATCAGCTCACCCAGGCGACGCATCAGGCGCGCACGCTCTTTCATCGGCGTATTGGCCCATTTCGGGAAGGCCTCTTTGGCTGCGGCTACTGCCTGGTCGATTTCGAGCTGGCCACCGGACGCCACTTCCGCCAGCACCTCGCCGTTAGCCGGGTTGGTGGTGGTGAAATACTCTTTGCTGGCGACGTTCTTGCCGTTGATCCAATGGTTGATGGTTTTCATCCCTTGCTCTCCTCGTAATCTTTTTCACTGATGATGTGGTTAACCAAGCGGCCAATGCCTTCGATCTCCACCACAATTTCATCCCCAGGCTGCACGTCGGCCAGCCCTTTCGGCGTGCCGGTGGCGATCATGTCGCCAGGCTGCAACGTCATAAATTCACTCAGGTATTCGATCAGGAACGGGATGTCGAAAATCATGTCGGCAGTGGTGCCGCGCTGGCGCAGTTCACCGTTAACATAGGTGCTGAGCGTCAGGTTATGCGGATCCGCGACATCGTCACGATCGACAATGTAGGGGCCGATAGGCGTCAAGGTGTCGCGGCTTTTCACCCGCAGGTTGGGGCGGTAGTAGTTTTCCAGGTAGTCGCGGATGGCGTAGTCGTTACACAGGGTGTAACCGGCCACGTAATCCATCGCCTGCTCGCGGCTGACGTTGCGCGCGGTTTTACCGATCACCGCCACCAGCTCGGCTTCGTAGTGCATGTATTCCACCTGCGCCGGTCGCACGGAAACCTGGCGGTGGCCGGTCAGGCTGTTTGGCCCTTTGAGGAACACCAAAGGCTCTTCCGGCGCTTTAAACTCCAGCTCACTGGCGTGATCGGCATAGTTCAGGCCGAGGGCAAATATCGTGCCCTGCGCCGGTGGCAGCCATTCCACATCGTACTCATCGAGCTTACTGCCATCGGGTAGGGTAACGCTTAGCTGGTCGTCTACGGTGACGTTAACAATCTGGCCATGATGGCGGATACGAGCATGTCTCATGGTTATTCTCCTGCCTGCGTCACTGGGTTGGTAAGGGTTGGCAAACCTGCGGCCCGCACCGTCACTTGGTCACCCGGCTTGATCTCAACCCGCTGGTGTGGCGTGCCAATCAGCACCGCATCCCCCGGTTGCAGGGTAATAAAATCGCTGATGGCGGCGATCAGTTCCGGCACCGAACGCACCAGATCGGCCGTTGACCAGCGATCCTGCTCCACGCCATTGATTTCGGTGATGATTTCCAGGCCGCTGGTACTAGCCAGTGGAGCAACCTCTCCCAACGGGCAGAAACCGTCACGGCATTTGGCTTTGATTGCCGGGCGATAGAAGCTGGTTTCCGGCAGGCTGACGTCGTTTGCCAAGGCGTAACCGGCCACATAATCGGCCACCTTATCCGCTGGCACCTTGCGGGCGGTGCGACCAATCACTACTGCCAGCGTTGCGCCACTTTGTACGGTTTCACCAGCCGGGAACGGGATGCTGCCACCGTTGGCAAGATGGGTATTGCGCGGTTTGATGAACCACACCGGCGTCTTGGGCGGCGTTTGGTAAGGGGCGGCGCGAAACGCCTGATCCCAGGCATCAAGCTGGCTGCGGTGGTTAAGTGCTACGGAAAATACGGTGCCTTTCATGCAGACTCCTTCTACGGAACGCCAATCATTAATATGTTAATGAATACTTTTATACGCTGTTCAGCATTTACGCAACGTTGTTAATTTAATTTGTGATCGTGATAACGAAATATTCACAAATTATGCACATTAGCGTTATTAATCAGCAAATTAACCTTTTTTGCAGGATTTTTACGTGACGGATCGCGTTTTACCGTTCTCCGCCGGTCAAAAATTGGCTACTATTAAGTTGTTAATAAAATTAAGCCAAGGCCATCGACATGCATGAATCGTTAACCATCGCCCTGTTGCAGGCGCGTGAAACCGCCATGGGGTTCTTCCGCCCGATCCTGAAAAGCCACAACCTGACAGAGCAGCAATGGCGCATCATTCGCGTATTGGCCGATAACCGTTCCATTGAGTTTCACGAATTGGCCGCAGAGACCTGCATCCTGCGCCCCAGCCTGACCGGCATCCTGTCGCGCATGGAGCGGGATAAGCTGATCTTTCGCCTCAAGCCGGTTAACGATCAGCGCAAGCTGTACGTGTCCTTGACCCAGCAAGGCCAGGAGCTGTATGAACTGGCACGCCACCAGGTGGAACAGGGATATGGGGAAATAGAAGCAGCATTCTCGAAGCAGAAGATGGATCAGTTGATGACGTTGCTCGATGAGCTGATCCGCTTAGGGGATCAACAGGCTAACAACGTGGTTGCTCACAAATAGGGGTGCTGCTCGCAGCCCCCATCAGCACCTAGAGGGTTCCTCAATTAATGACAGGTTGGGTTTCCGGCAATAGCGCACCGCCATCCACCACCAGCGTCTGGCCGGTGATATAACTCGCAGCCGGCGAGGCCAAAAAGACCATCGCTGCCGCAATATCCTCCGGCTCCCCCAACCTGCCCAGCGGCACCGCAGCGGCTATCGCCTGATTCAGCGCTTCCCCGCCCAGATTTGCCATCGCGGGCGTGCGGATCATCCCCGGCTCCACGCCATTTACCGTGATCCCTTCACATGCCAGTTCCAACGCGGCAGCGCGAATAAAACCATTTACCCCCGCCTTGGAAGCCGCATAGTGCGCCAGCCCTGGGTAGGCTACCCTTGGCCCAGTGACCGACGAGGTCACCAGAATACGTCCGCCCCCCTGGCGCTTCATCCACGGCAACGCCGCCTGCGCCAGAAAGAACGGGGCCATCAAATTGACGCTCAAGGTGCGTTGCAACAGTTCGGCATCAATCTGGTTAAACGGCCTCAGCGGAAAATAAGCGGCGTTGTGGATCACCACGTCCAGCCGTTGATGCCGCTGCGCTGTCTGTGTGACCAGCTCGGCAATCTGCCCTGCATCGTCCATATCACAGGCGGTCGCCTCCACGTTACAACCCCGTTGGCACAGGCTTTCAGCCGCCTCCAGTGCCTTTTGCAGTTGTAAGTCCGCCATCACCACCTTGGCCCCCAAACGTGCAAAGGCGCTGACGATCGCCAGCCCAATGCCCTGTGCACCGCCGGTCACCAGCACCACCTGCCCGGCAAACGCATCACTGGCATAAATCGCCGTCATCGGCTCAGGCCTTAGGGTAATGCGTGGTGTTAAGGATCTGCGCGTGAGCGCCTACGGCAAAGTTGCTCAGGCTGCTGAAATCACTGCCCTGATAACCGAGGATCTTGCCATCGGTGCGCATCTCTTGCAGGTCGATCATCACTACGCCCAGCGTCGGAATGATCTTCTCGCGCCAGACGAACAGATACAGCTTCTCCGCCACTTTGACGTAATGGCAGCGATCGACATCCGCCAGCCCTTTCTCGACCCCGTCCAAGCACTGCCAAGCGTAGAAATTATTGTTCAGATAAATATGCTCATAGCGCTCCGTCGGGCTGTAGGTATACAGATTACGCATCCCGATCAATTCGTCGGTAAACTGCGGCAATGCTGCATCGCTGCTATCCAGTCGGCCAAAGCGGAATTCGGCATTCACCGCCGTGAGCGGCAACCCCTGCTCTACCCGGCTAAAAGCATCCAGCCGCGCCTGTGATTCCTCCGGCAACTGACCATAGACGGCGGTAAAGTTACCCTGCTGACGATCGCACACCAGCGTAACGCTGCCGTTGGGCCGCTGCGGATCGAGGAAATCGATAAACAGGATCCCCGGGCGAATGCCGGTTGCCCGGTAATCAACCCGTTGCTCTCCCCACTGCAGGGTTTGATCGTCGTTAAAGCTGCACTGCACCGTTTCCCCTTCGGCAAAATGGAACGCCAACGAAGTACCGGCCAAATCCTGCTGCTCCAGCGTATGGCTGTGAGGGGCGAAACCTTCCGCCAGTGCGCCAACCTGAATAAATACCGCTTCTGAACTCATGACAATCTCCTTACAGGGAAGTGAAAGCTAAGGTCGGCACATCGACAATGGTGGAACCGCCATCGGCCACCAGCGTTGCGCCAGTAATAATTGACGCCTGCGTTGAGCAGAGAAAACGACACACCTGGGCGATCTCTTGCGCACTGGCCGGGCGGCGCAGCGGCACATCGCGACAGACATGTTGATAGGCCTGCTCGAGCGTTAAGTTATGTGCCGCCATCAACGGCTGCATCTCTTCATCGGCCATCGGCGTGGTCACCCAGCCGGGGCAAACCGCGTTGGCACGCACGCCCTTTGGGCCATAGTCACGGGCGATGGAACGCATCAGGCCGATTAGCGCGTGTTTGGCGGTGACATACCCACACACCTCCGGCCCGGCGGCCAACGAGGCGATAGAAGCGACAAACAGCAGATTGCCGCCGTGCTTCACCAGCTCCGGCAAACAGGCCCGGGCGCTGGCAAACGCACTATTGAGATTGCTGTCCAACGCCTGTTGCCATTGGACATCGGTGACGTCGGTGATACGACCCAACCCCATCCCGCCAGCGCTGGCAATCAGGCAGTCGATACGTCCGGCCCGCTGTAAAATGGCTGGCAGGATGTCGGTTTGCCAACTGGCTCCGCTGGCGGCGTCTCCAACTACGGCATACGCCCCAATCTCCGCAGCCAAGGCGTTCAGCGGTTCTTGGCGGCGGCCAACAATAAATACCTGGTCGCCTTCCTTCGTAAGCAACCGGGCACAGGCGGCACCAATGCCAGTCCCGCCGCCGGTAATGACCACCACTCTACTCATTACTTTTCTCCATCAACTGGCCGATCATCAGGAAACTGCTCAGCAGCAAGCGCCGCTGCTCGGCTTCCAACCGCAGATAGCGACGGCTGGCGGGAAGGCGGCTGACCACTTCGGAAGCGGCAAAATGCTCAATATCCAACTGCCAGTTGCCCTCTGTTATCGTGAGCGTGGCGCGGCGGAAATCGAGCTTGGCTAACGTGTCGCCGATTTGTGGGTATTGCCGCAACGCGGCAATCAACTGCTGGGCACCATCATGTTTGGCCTTGGTGCGATAAACCACGCCATTACGACGCAGCCAACCACCAGTGATGATGTTGAGCACCAGCGGCTCGGTAAAACGTGCGTTGCCCTGCAAGCGGAAACGGTGAGTGACGATGTGCGCCAAAAACAGCGACTGCACCTGCTCTGCCACCTCTATTACCGGCCCCTGTGGCAGCGTGAGCCGTAACTGATTAACGGCAACGCGCTCACAGGCGTAAGGCTGCAGGTTCGCCGTCAACCGGGTGAGCGTGGTCCCTGCCTGATAACCAGGAGGGTCACGCCGCCAATAACGATTAAGTGAGGGAAGTAAGCCGATCAAATTCCACCTCCGCAGCTTCTGCCTTGTTGAAGGCACTCTCCAGCACCTCTTCCACCGGCACCGGTTTAAACGGATTCACCTTCTGTACGCACAGGGTCCAGAACAGCGCATAGGCGGAGGTCAGGCCGATCATGATGCCAAAGGGAATGTAGACATCGCGTGGGTTCATGCCCGGCGGCGTGATGTAAAAAATCGCCAGCACGATCCCGATGCTGGAGACAATCTGCGGCAGCGGGAACCAAGGCGATTTATAGGCGCGTGGCAGATCTGGACGGCGGATACGCAGGATCACCACCGAGCAGGTCACCAGCAGGTAAGCCACGCCCCAGGCGCAGACCGCTGCCAGCACCATCGGCATGATGCGGTCCAGATTGCCCTGAATGGCGAAAGCGTGAACGCAGGGGATCAGCACCGCAGCGGCAATCGCAACTACCGGTGTTTTAAAGCGTGGATGCAGATAAGCGAAGATGCGCGGCATAGCGCCGTCCAACACCATGCCGTAGATAATGCGTGGCACCGCCGCCATCAGGGTGTTAATGGTGGCCGCCCCGGCTAACAGCAGCCCAACACCCAGCCAGTATTTACCGAAGTTGCCCATGATCTGGCCAGCAAATGCCGGGATAGCCATCGGCGTATCCAACAGATGTACGTTATTGGCAGCATCTACTACCACGTTCTCCACTTGATGGCTAAGTGCTGCTCCGTATAACGCCATACACAACGCTACACCGCATAGTCCCAAGGACATGGCACGCGGGATCACGCGGTGAGAACGTTTGATCTCCGGCGCCATCGGCGTCACCAACTCGCAGCCGACGAACATAAACATCGCCATACCCACCAGGCTGAACACCGCCAGGGGATCGCCGACATCCAGCGTGGTGCCAAACCAACCTTCTAGCGGTACAGCATGCGGTAAAAGCAACCCGGCGATCGAAAAGATCATCAAGGTGCTCCACATGCAGAACGTCAGCACGACCTCAGCCTTACCGAAGGCTTCAATGCCAAACGCATTCAGAATACCGAAAATGATCACCAAACCCACGCCGATCATCCACGAGCTGTTGTTGCTTTCCATCAGGGTATTGAGGTGCTCAAAGTTCACCAGCGCCATGATGCCGGAAAGAATGGTTTCGGCGGTACCGGCAAAGATATGCACGATCAGATAGGCAGACAGGGTGCCGGTAATGGCAAAAAATCGCCCCATGCCGCAGGAGATATAGTCATACACCGAGCCGGTGGTGGGCAGGATCGCCGCCGCTTCCGAGAAGGTGGTGAGCTGGGCTTGCATCATGATAAAGGCGATCAGCATCGCCAGCGCGAAGGTGTCACCACCGATACCAAAACCGCTGGTAACGGTGAGGATCACCGGGCTGGCCATGATCACCCCAACCGAACTGGCTAACGTGGTGGGGAACCCGACCTTGCCCCGTTCTAGCTGGGCACTGAGCCGCGACGACAGGTTCATGGTTACTTCCTCTTATAGTAGTTTTACCCGGTGTTGTAGCCGCCAAGGGCGGTAATCTCACTATAGGAAGGAAAGCGAAAGGCTGGCTATCGTCCTTAAGGACGAGAGACGTAAAGGGAGTAAGGGGGAGTTGAGCTACTGGGCAAAAAGCACCATTAGCGAGAAATTACTTTAAATTCAATAGTAACCGCTCGGCAATTTTTATTAATGTGTTAATGAAAAAGCCACTTTCTGTCAGAAAGACACCCCGTCAATCAGCATGGGGATGTTGTTATTAATGTATTTTATTGCAATCCGGCTCACGTTGTTAATATGTTTTCGTTGTGTTGCATAATTGCTACACCTATGCTGATATCGTTCACATATTGTCCAGATACCTTTGCAGGTGTCCTTCAGGGTACTGAGCGATCAACGGAGGAAAATGCATTATGACAACCACATCATCCTTCATGCGTAACGATGCTTTTATCTCGAGCTGTCTGAATACCATTGCGCATCTGATCCCAGTTTCTGCCGGGGTTTTTTATCTGGTGGACCCGGACCTGCGGCCAGATCACTATATTCTTCATGGTATTAGCGCTGATACTCATCAGCAATATCTCGACCATTTTCAACAGTTGGACCCGTTAAAACCGGCCAACTTCCACCAGCAAGACATCCAGATGGTGAACATGACGCCAGCGGCGATCGCCAATAACCGCCACTATTATCACGACTTTATGCTACCCAATCGCATGCGTGACATGACGGAGATTTTTATCCGCCAGCGTAAGCGGATCATTGCCGGGGTTTCTCTGATCCGCGATACGCCGTTCACCGAATTGGAGCGCAGCCGCTTACGTGCGGTGCTGCCGTTGATCGAGTTGGCCACCCGCGATCTACTGCCAGATAGTGAAGCCCAGTTGCTCACCGCCAAAGAGCAGGAGATCGTCAATATGGTGCGTGAAGGGGCCAGCAATAAGCGCATTGCCTTGCAGCTCGGTATCTCTCTATCGACGGTGAAAACCCATATGCGCAACATCTTTGCCAAAACCGCCGTGGTTAATCGTACCGAACTGGTCTCCAGCGGTTTTATTGCCTACGGCTGATCCTGACTAAAGCAGTAACAATCAACCATACGCCAATGCTGGCGCGGCCTCCCCATGCTTAAAAAGCGTGGAGGGTAATGATTGACGAAACTCAAGGATAATGACGATGTCCAGTGATGCAGTTTCTGTGCCTTCTGCCGGGGCCTTGCTCCCCTGCCCACCCAGGCTGTTAACGGCGATTATCGTGTTTGCCGCCATCGCACCGGGGATCCTGATGACCGCCCCCGCCGTCGCTGCCCAGTTAGCTAGCCAGTGGCACCTCACGCCAGGCCAGATCGGCCATCTGTTTTCCACCGAACTGGGAGCCATGAGCATCGCCACGCTGCCTGCCTGGTGGTGGATCAGCCGGATCAACTGGCGCAAAATCGCCACGCTGGCGGCTGTCGTCTTCCTGATCGGCAATCTGGCCTCGGCGATGGCCACCGATTTCAGCCTGCTATTGGCCTTGCGATTTATCGCTTCACTAGCCGGTGGCACGCTGATGATCCTCTGCATTTCCTGCGCGGCGGGCACCGCCAACCCCAGCCGGGTCTATGCCTTTTGGGTGCTGGGCCAACTGCTGCTAGGCGTATTCGGCTTGCTGGCATTGCCCCCGCTGTTTGCTCATTTCGGCCTGATGGCCGTTTATCTGATCCTGGCGGCGATCATGCTGTGTTGCCTGCCGTTACTGGGCGCATTCCCTAGCGGCTTTCGCCATAGCCACAGCGCGGCCAGTCAGATGCCTCCAAGCCCCCCCATCTACAAGCTGTTTGCCGTGCTGGCGGTATTGGCCTTTTACATCAGCCTGAGCGCGGTCTGGACCTTTATCGGCACTATCGCCGAGGCCGCAGGCCTTTCACCGGTGCACAGCGGGCAGGTGCTGGCCGCCGCCACCCTGTTTGGCATCATCGGGGCTGGTGGGGCGGCACTAGTTGGCGCAAGACGCAGCCACAAACCGCTGCTGTGGATCGGCTACGGCCTGCTGATTGCCAGCGTCCTGCTGCTGAGCCGCAACCCGCTACTCATTCGCTTCACCCTCGCCGCTGTGATGTTCAAGTTTACCTGGACCTTTGTGCTGCCATTTATTCTGGCGCGCGTCTCGGTGCTGGATAACAACGGCAAGCTGATGAACAGCATCAATCTGGTGATTGGCGGCGGCATGGCCATTGGCCCCACGCTGGCAGGTTACCTGATCGAATCTTCCGGCGGGATCAACGCATTGCTGATCGGCGCATTGAGCTGTGCGCTACTGTCACTGCTGCTGATCTCGCTGGCTTCACCGCGCGCGCCGCGCCGTTTAACAGGAGTCATAAGGTGAAAAGAACAACCGGTTTTTTCTTCGATGAACGCTGTTTCTGGCATAGCACCGGCCTACATGCCACCACGCTGCCGGTGGGCGGCTGGGTGCAGCCGCCTTCGGGGGCTGGGCATGCCGAATCGCCGGAAACCAAGCGGCGGATGAAAAACCTGATGGACGTTTCCGGCCTGTCGCGCCAGCTCAAGCTGCTGAGTGCCGAGCTGGCCGATGAGGAAGATTTACTGCGCATCCATCCGGCACATTATCTGCAACGGTTCAAACAACTGAGTGATAACGGCGGCGGTATGTTGGGAGAAGAGGCACCTTTGGGTCCAGGCAGCTATGAGATTGCCAAACTCTCCGCCGGGCTAGCCTGCGCTGCGGTCGAGGCGGTGCTGAAAGGTGAACTGGACAATGCCTATTCCCTGTCGCGCCCACCGGGCCATCACTGCCTGCCGAATCAATCGATGGGGTTCTGCTTCCTGGCTAATATTCCCATTGCCATCGAACGCGCCAAAGACCGTTTCGGGCTAGGCAAGGTGGCGGTGATCGACTGGGACGTGCACCACGGCAACGGCACCCAGCATATCTACTGGCAACGTAATGACGTGCTGACCATCTCATTGCACCAAGACGGCTGTTTCCCGGCGGGCTACGCTGGCGAACAAGATCGCGGTGAAGGGACCGGAACGGGTTACAACATCAATATTCCGCTGCTGGCCGGGACCGGTGACGACGGCTATCACTACGCCATGCAGCAAATCGTCATTCCGGCACTGGAGCAGTTCAAACCAGAGATGATCATCATCGCCTGCGGTTACGATGCCAACGCCATCGATCCACTGGCGCGGATGCAGTTGCACAGCGACAGTTTCCGCGCTATGACCGCGCAGGTGCAAAGCGCTGCGGACAGGCTCTGTGGTGGCAAGCTGGTGATGGTACATGAAGGGGGTTATTCCGAAGCCTATGTGCCGTTCTGCGGCCTGGCAGTAATGGAAGAGTTGAGCGGCATACGCACCGAGGTGCAGGACCCGATGCTGGAATTTATTCAGCAACAGCAGCCCCGCGAAGCGTTTAACCAGTTCCAGCGTGACGCTATCGACCAACTGGCACGCCAATTCGGTTTATAGCTGCATTCGGAGGCGTGGCAATCCACGCCTCTGGCTGTTAGCTAGCGAATAAAGCGGAAGGTTTTCGACTGGCAAGGGGCCAAGGTAGTGAAATCCCCTTTAGCCACATCCTGCTGTGGCAGCGGATGCTCGTCCATCCCAGTTTCCAACCATTCCTTGACTGGCTCTGCCAATGTTAACTGTCCGCCGATCGACACCTGCTCCGAAGGGTTATACACGCGAATAATCAAAGCATCGGCATCCTCAGCCTTCTTCAACACGCTCAATACTGGGCCTGATTCTGGCATCGAAAGCAGGCTAAAGTGCAGCGGCGTGCGGAAGTTTGCCAGATTGAGCTTCATCGCATCAAACGGGATTTTGTTATAACAGCGTATCGGTGTGACGTAGGCCCGAGCCTGCTGCATCACGCCCGCCCGGTGTGGATCTCCTGCAAAACCGAACAGGCTGAACCGGCAATGCAATTTGCCACGCATCTGGGAATCAGGCGTTGGTAGCTTGATGCCAGAAGGGCGACCTGGCCGCAACAGCAATTCTTCTTTACCCAGCACGCCTACCGAACGGAACAGCGTCAAGGCAAAGGTATCGCGGCGCTCACCAACAATCTCGAACTCGCGCAGCCCCTCGGTAAACAACGCCAACCCATGCAGATCGTCATGCAGGGCGGCAAAATTCATCAGTTGCCACACTGGGATCGGCGCTTCTTTCCAGCCCTCTTGCTGCCAAACGGCCATCGCCGGATCGTCCACCGGACGAGTAATACAGCCAAACTGGTTATCCGCCAGCACGCTTTCACTGGCGAACGGCGTTGGGATCAACACCCGTACGCGATGATCGTCGGCCTGGTTATCCAGCCACATCTCAATATCGATCCGGCGGCTGTTGTGGGCTAACGTCACTTGGCACAGCACATCCAGATAACCGTCACTACGGCGCTCCGCCCGCTGTTGCAGGTTGGCTGGCAATGCCATACGCAGTTCCAGTGTGGCGATACTCTGCCAAGCCTCATGTTTGATGGAGGTAGCCACTGCGCTTTGCGTGGAATAGATCAACCACTCTTCACGGGAAGGCGAATAGTCATACTCATCGCCATCGTCGGAGCCATCCTCCAGTTGCAGCACCTGCTGATAGAGATAGCCGCTCTGTTTATCGGTAATATCCAACGTACCGTTGGCATTCAGGGCAATGCGGTAATACTCGTTTTCCAACAGTTCTGCCGGTTGTGACGCAGCTTGGCGTTGCTGGCCTGCCTGGTTGGCATGAATATGCAGGGTGCAATATCCCATCGCGGGCAATGACTGACAGAGTTGAATGTCGTATTCCATAAAGGGATCGTAGTTGCCGTAATGCACAATCTGGCGATCTACCAGTCCAGGATCGATCTCCCGCGCGGCGCGGATAAAATACTCCACCGGCTGGCCCTGTTCGTCCACCAGCGAGAACTGCTGGGCACGAATACGAATGGTGGTGTTGATCATCTCTTCACGCGGGTAAGGCAGCAGGTTGAAGAACGTCAGTTTGTCGGCATCTGCGTGCTGTACCGGCATATTGTCGACGATCTTGCGCATATAGAAGCGCACCAGGTTTTCCGCCATGTCGTCCGCCAGAATAAAGCGCGTCATGATCTCCTGATGTACCTTGTCGCTACAGCAACAGCCGATGCTGTCATGGGCGTGGTTCTTGAGGATCTCTTTCCACATTTTCTCCAGCAGGCCGTGATGGTATTCAAAACCCAGCGACCAGGCGATCGCCGCCAACGGCTCGAGGATATTAACGATTTTGTTCTCGATCTCGGCGTGGGCGATCTTGATGTCCATGCGGGTAGACGAGATGGTGCGGTGCACGCGCATGTATTTGCCGTCGTTAAACTCCCCCTTCAGCGTCGCCAAACGTTCACGACTGGCCTCAATCCGTTCGAAGACCTCTTCAAAGCGGCTCATGACAAACTCGCGCTGCGGGTAAATCTCGCGCAGTTTGGCCATCACCTGGAAGATATTCTGTTGCAGCGGCATCTGATCGTGGCCATTCGGCAACAGGATATCCTTGGTAACCGAGGCGTTTTCCAGCACGGTGAAATAGCTGTCCAGCCGTTTGCGCAGCCCGGCTTCATCTTCGGGCAGGTATTTACCAATGGCGTAACCCAGCGGCAGCACCTGTGCCGCAACTTCGCTGCCGTCGTTGCTTTGCCACAGGAACTCGGTCTTGTCGGTGCCGTGGCGCTCGGAGCAGCCGCGCCAGAACATGGCGCGCGTGATACCAAACCCGTTGAAAATATGCGGTAACTGCGAAGACATGCTGAAAGAGTCCGGCAGATAGCCGATCTTCATCGGTTCGCCAAAGGACAGGCAGTCGCGCATGCCAAACATCAGGTTACGAACGATCGATTCCCCTGACACCACCATGGTATCGGTTTGGGTATACCACGGGCCAACGATCAGCTTGCCAGCCTGCACCAACGCTTTCACCCGCTCGTGGTTTTCTGGTTTGATGGCGAAGTAGTCTTCCAGCACCGCCGTTTGCCCATCCAATACATAGAAGCGATACTCGGGATCGGTTTCCAGCCGGGTCAGGATCTCTTCCATGTTGTTGATCAGCAGGATGCGTGACTCCTCGGTGGTGAAATACCACTCACGATCCCAATGCATATGCGGTGTAATGTGAACACGTGATACAGCTTTCATAATCAATTCCTAAATAAGACAGCTAATTCGTCTGGAATTACTGCGGCTGAACGAGGGTGTATTTGCCCTGCTTCATCGCCTGACGGCGCCAAAGGATCAGCACCAATGTTGAGATCGCCGTGCCAAGCAGCGCCGCCCCCAGCCAAACGGCTGCCGACAGCAAGCCACCGAGGCCATTATCGTGCAGCAGGAACAGCGAGAAGATCCCCGCGCCCGGCGTCGACAGGCCAATCCCCATCCCACCAACGATCGCACCGGTCACCAGCGATCCCACCAGGAAGGAACCGATCACCCGCACAGGATCTTCAATTGCCATCGGGATTGCCCCTTCGGTAATGCCTGCCAGACCAAGCAACCAGGTCGATTTACCGGTTTCAATCTCGAACTGTTGGAACAGCCGTGGGGCCAGCAACGTTGAAGCGGTAACCGTAAAGGCCGAGACCATTTTAACCGCGCCAAAGATCGCATAAGGGCCGAACACACCGTTGGCCATCGCACCCAGGCAGAACGCATAGGCTGCCTTGTTCACCGGGCCGCCGAGGTCGAAAGAACACATAAAACCGAGGATCGCTCCCAGCACCAACGCGTTGGTACCAGACAGGCCGTTAAGCCAGGCGGTCAGGCTGTTGTTCAACCAGGCCACCGGCTCGCCGATCACAAACAGCATCAAGCTGCCCGCTACCAGCGTGCCAATCACCGGGTAAAGATAAAACGTCAGGAAACCGTTGAAGTTGGGGCTGAGGCGCACATGGTTTTTCACCCAGCGCATCAGATAGCCGGCGATCAGGCCGCCCACAATACCGCCAAGGAAGCCGGAACCAATCATGTTTGCCGCCAGCCCGGCCGCAAAACCTGGGCCAAGGGCCGGTTTATCCGCCAGCGAATATGCCGTGTAGGCCGCCAATACCGGCACCATCAAGATACCTAGCATGCCACCACCCAGCTTGCGGTACATCCACAGCCAAGAGTTCTCTTGATCGAACAGATGCTGCAGACCAAAGATTTGCGCCAGCAGTACCGAAACAGCCAACACCGTGCCACCCGCCACAATCAGCGGCACTGCAAAAGAGATCCCGCTGAGTAATGCCTGTTTGAGTTCGGTCTTCACGCTATTTTTCTGCACCGGCGCTTCGCTTTGCTGCACCCGCTCAGCACCGTTAGCGGATTGGCCCACAGCCAATGCCTGCTGCAAAATGCGTTCGGCGTGTTTGATTGGCTCGGCGACCGGCGTTTCGATACGGGGGATACCGTTGAAGCGCTCCACTTCTTTAATCGCGACTTCGGCGGCGAACACGCAGGCCGTCGCACTATTTAGCTGTTCCGCCGTCAGGCGGCCTTCGATCCCGTTGGCTCCTTGTTTCTCCACATACACGTTGATGCCGAGCTTGCGCCCCGCCTTCTCAAGATATTCCGCCGCCATATAGGTATGGGCGATACCGGCCGGGCAAGCGGTGACGCACACCACCGTAGGCCGCGAATCATCCTGCGGTTTGGGGGCAGATTCCGGCGTCCCTCCTGCCAACAGGGCCAACAACTGTTCCGGAGTGCTGGCCTGTAACACTGCCGCGCGGATATCGTCATCCACCAGCGCCGTTGTCAGGCTGGTCAGTAATTGCATATGCGTGGTACCGGCCTGCGCCTGCGGGATCGCCAGCAGGAAGATCAGGTTGACGCTTTCCGGCCCATCAATCCCTTCCCACTCCAACGGCGTGTTCAGCGTGGCAACGGCAAATGCGGCTTCCTTTACCGCATCGCTTTTACCATGGGGCACCGCCAGCCCTTCACCCAGCGCGGTAGGGCCTTGCGCTTCCCGGGCAAAGACCTCGCGTAGAAAAGCCGCTTTGTCGTGTAATTTGCCTTGCGCATCTAGTTGGTCGGCAAGCAGATGAATGGCCTGATCGCGCCCCGCAAAGGCTACTTGCAGGTTTATCAGGCTGGGGTGGGTCAGGCTGCTCAGGTCCATCTTAATCCTCACGCTGAAGCCAGGGCGGCTCCGTCAATAAACAGGCGGCGATCATACCAACACAATCCACACCAATTTGTGATCAATTTCAAATCAACGTCATTTTTGTATTAAATTTGTATTAATTCAACTTAAAAACAACTTACCGAGAAATAGCGTTATTGGTTTGTTTATCCCTGGCCTAAGGCTAGAATGCGGGCAGCAGATCCAACAACCAGCCGGGGACACTCAAGCGTGAGCAAAAAGCCTATTTATCGCCAGATTGCGGATACCCTGCGCCAACAGGTTGCGGATGGTGAACTGAAACCCGGCGACGCGTTACCGACCGAGGCTTTACTGCGCGAGGAGTACAACGTCAGCCGGGTAACGGTGCGCCAGGCGTTGAAATTGCTGACCGAAGAGCAGGTGATTGAGAGCATTCAGGGCAGTGGCTGGTACGTCAAAGAGGAAAAGGTCAATTACGATATCTATCAGCTCACCAGCTTTTATGAAAAGTTGGCGGATCGCAACGTGGAAACCCACAGCGACGTGCTGATCTTTGAAGTCGCCAAGGCCAGCCCAACCATCGCCGAAGCATTGCACCTGACTACTGAAGACAAAGTGTATTACGTCAAACGGGTGCGCTATATCAAGCAAAAACCGGTCACGCTGGAAGAGACCTGGATGCCGTTGGCGCTGTTCCCCGACCTCAGTTACGAAGTGATGCAGAAATCCAAATATCACTACATCGAACAGGTTAAAAAGCGGGTGATTGACCGCAGCGAGCAGGAGATCATCCCGGTAATGCCAAGCGAAGAGGTGGTGAAGGCGTTAGGGATCGATCCGCAGAAACCGATCCTGGAGAAGGTCTCCACCGGTTTTCTCAACGACGGCACGGTGTTTGAGTTCAGCCGCAACTTCTTTAAAAGCGAAGATTACAAGTTCACCCTGGTAGCCAAGCGAACACGCTGAGTTTTTCCCATAAAAAAGACGCCCGCAGGCGTCTTCTGAAACTGCAGACATTCCCCACCAAACTCACAAGGGGGCCCGTACGGCCCCCCTACAAACTCCACAATATTGTCAAACTGAGATTGCCGCAGGCGTCTGTGCAATTTTTCTGTACAATAAACCATCAGAACTTGATTGTCGTACTATGTACGAGTATTGTGAATGATATGGAGGCGTCGTAATGGAATACTTTGAGTTCATCGAAACCCCAGTTTTTAGCAGGCAACGCGAAACCCTATTAGACGATGATAGCTTTCGTGAACTACAAACCCACCTGTTAAAATATCACTCAGACGGCGATACTATAAGTAAAACAGGCGGTTGTAAAAAAATCCGATGGAACCGTCCAGGCATGGGGAAACAAGGTGGTGTAAGAGTTATCTATTACGTTATCACCCGCAGCGGCAAGCTTTACCTACTGATTGTTTATCCTAAAAACGCCAAAGACGACTTAACCGAATCCGAGAAAGCGATACTTAAAGCGTTAACGGATAAACTGAATTAAACGGTGCCGCACAAGGTATAGCACTTGCTTAGAGGTTGCACAGTGGACAAAGAACTTTTTAACGATCTGGTCGAAAGCATGGAACAGATGGTCGCGATTGAAAAAGGCGAAATGCAGCCTGCTCGTGTCCATCGCCATCATATCCCCAACGTGAAATCACTACGCGAAGCCAGCGGCATGAAGCAGGAAGAGTTTGCGCAGGCGGTTGGAGTTAGTCCTTCCCTAGTGCAAAGTTGGGAACAAAATCGCCGAATACCCTCCGGCTCTTCACTCAAAATCTTGCTGATGATTGAGCGCCACCCCACAATTGTTAACGATCTACTCACCATCTAAATTCCATAAAAAAAGACGCCCGCAGGCGTCTTTTTCACAGCAACAGCCTAAATCAGTTCACTTTAACCGGCATACCGGAACGAGCCTTGATGGCCGCGTCCACGACGCTCTGGTCAACGGCTGGATCCATCAGCACTTTGCCAACCGGCGCGGTAATGGTGATTGGCACTGGCTCTTTCGACTTCAGCTCTTCTTCGTTGGCAGACAGCGGGTTGTGCACTTCCAGGTAACGTGAACCGTCTGGCTCAACGGAAGCCTTCACCGGCTCGTTGATGAACTGTACGCGAGTGCCTACTGGCACGCTGTCGAACAGGTATTTGATGTCATCAGCACGCAGACGCACACAGCCATGGCTCACGCGCAGGCCGATACCGAAGTTGGCGTTGGTACCATGGACCGCATACAGACGGCCAACATAGAGCGCGTACAGACCCATCGGGTTATCCGGGCCTGCCGGGAATACGGCTGGCAGGATTTCACCATCGGCAGCGTACTCTTCGCGCATTTTAGCGGTTGGCGTCCAGGTTGGGCCTGCCTTCTTACGCTGTACTGTAGTGACCCAGTCCAGCGGCGTATCTTTACCCAACTGGCCGATACCAATCGGCAGCACCACGACGGTCTTGGTGCCTTTCGGATAGTAGTACAGACGCATTTCTGCGCTGTTGATAATGATGCCTTCACGCGGGGCGTCTGGCAGGATCAACTGTTGTGGGATGGTCAGCGTGCTACCTGGCAGCGGCAGGAACGGGTCAACACCAGGGTTAGCCTCCAGCATGTTGCTCAAGCCCATCTGGTATTGAGCCGCAAAGCTCTCCAGCGGCAATTTGCTGTCTGCAGGCACGGTGATCTGAATATTTTCCCCAACCAGACGGCTGTCTTTGGCGGGCAAAGGGTATACAACGGCGAAGGCAGCCTGGCTGAATGCAACCAGAGCGGTAAACAGGGTTAATAACGCGCGAATGCTCATTTTCATCTTCGTAGTAAAGTGGTGGCCGCACTGGCTAAAAATGGTATGTGTTCTGCCCGGCCTGGTTTGACCGGATGCGCATTATATGTGCACTTGCCGCCAAGATGGAAACATTACTCGCGCCGATACCTCACTTTTTTGTAGCCGGATATGGGGAAAAGTGTTCTTTTGGTAAATTCCTGCCTTAGCGTAGCCCATTTCCCCCTCGCCATGGTGGATCGAGATAAGATATTTACAGCCGATTGCCGCCGTTGAAACCTCTGCTGACAATGCCTGATGTCGCCTTTCAGGCTATACGCGGTGACGGATAATCCCTGCTGGAGCAGCGGCTGTTGCGAGTACCCACTTGCCCCAGCGTACAGCTCCCCTGCTGCACGTGCCCCCCTGATTTCATCGGCGGCAGCGCAATAATCTCCACCTCTGGCGTTGGCTCATTGGTCATATGCAACGGCGGTTGCAAACCCTCACCAGGCCAGTCCAGATTGCGGCGATAGGCCGCTGGCGGCACACCAAACTGCTTTTTAAAACTCCGGGTGAAGGTCTGCTGGGAATCGAACTGGTATTTATCTGCGATACAGGCAACCGTGGTGCTGGTCAGGCGCAGTTCACGCGCCGCCGCCGTCAGCCTTCTGCGCCGGACATAGCTCCCCAACATTTCACCGGTGAAGTGTTTAAACATCCGTTGCAGGTGCCATTTGGAATAGCCAGATTTGGCCGCGATGCTACCCACCGTCAAGAGCTGATCCAGGTTTTGCTCAATCCAGGCCAGAAGTTGACTGATGACATTTTCCTGGTGCATAGCCTCTCCTTTTGCGTTATCGGTCATGAGCGCGTTACCACAAAACACGCCAGTGGCGCTTACTCTATCGGCGTTGGCGCTAGACCACATTGCACAATCAAGACATAATATTGCTCAAACACGCCAATGTGATAATTGTTCTCATGAAAGCCACTTGCCAGCATCCCAGACCCGATATCGATAACGTGCCACGCGCCATCTTCGCGGTTCAGGCATCAAGCGTGCAGAAAGACTGGGAATGCACCCATCATCGTCACCGCAAGGCGCAATTGATTTACACGGTGCGCGGCATGATCCGCTGCGAAGTGGAAAATGGCCTGTGGCTGGTGCCGCCACAGTGCGCGCTATGGATGCCCAGTAACGTCAGCCACAACGCGCGGGCCACCAGCCAAAGTGAATGCTATTGCCTGTTCGTTGAGCAGGACGCCATCCCTGGTTTGCCGCAAAACTGCTGCACTCTGACAGTGTCCCCTTTGCTGCGAGAGCTGCTGCTGCAGGCCAGCCAGTTCGATATTCTCTACCCGGAAGAGGGCCCAGAAGGGCGTATTGCGCAGGTTTTGTTGGATCAACTGGCCGCCGCACCGCTGGAGAACCTGCACCTGCCGGTATCCAATGATGCACGCATCCGCCAACTGACCGAACAACTGCTGGCCAACCCCGCCGATAAATCCACTCTGGGCCAGTGGGCACAACGCATTGGCATGAGCGAGCGTTCACTCAGTCGCACGCTGCAACAGCAGATGGGCATGAGCTTTGGCCACTGGCGGCGGCAATTACATGTGATGCTGGCTCTGCAACGCTTAACCCAAGGTGAAAGCGTCCAGACCGTGGCGTTAGATCTCGGCTACGAGAGTGCCAGTGGCTTTGTCACCATGTTCCGTAAAGCAGTAGGTAAGCCCCCTGCCCGTTATCTGGCCGAAAAAGCTGCTGCAGATCAGGCTGTTGCTGGTGCGATTAGGCTGTGAGTTCGTTCTTCGACTGAACATGTTGCCTGCATCTGTTCTGGTCAATTCTCACACAACCTGCTATAACTGAGGATAGTTTGGTTAGAATGGTTAAAACGGTTAGCTTTAGCTAACGGGAGAAGAGAATGCTGGCCCGAGAAATCGACATCAACAGAGATGGCCTCAGGATCAGGGAAGATGGGCTGCAGATGGTCATCAGTAAAAGGAAAATGAAGGCGCAGAAGCCTTTCTTTCAGCTGAAAGTTGATATAGACAACTCAACGTCTCTCGGCGTGGTCGAAGAGCACCTGAAAATCATGTTGCAAACTCTCCGCCAGGTTAGAGAAGCTGAAAACGATCATGGCGACATATGCCACATCGACGAAACACGTTTTGAAGCCATGTTTCATAGCCTGGAGCAACAGATCAATCCAGATGACACTGCCCGGATAATTCTTCCGCGGGATACGCAAAAGCCCGTCAACCACAGCGGACTGGTTGATATCTCCAAGGTGGAGCGCGGGCGTGAGCATATCCTGGCGGCCAGTGAATGGCTCACGGCAGAGCAGATTTCCCATCTGGCAGGCTTTGCTACCGAGAACCCCTCGGCCCAGCCAAGCAAATGGAAAAGCCATAACCGCATATTTTCATTGAAGAAAGGGGCAACACAACTCTTTCCCCGTTATGCGCTGGATGATAACTATCGCCCTCTCCCCGTTATGGCAGTGTTACTCGCCAGCTTTAAAAACCTGAAACACGGCTGGGGGCTTGCCCAGTGGTTCGCGACGTCAAACGCCCTGCTGGCTGGCCGCCGTCCCATGGAGATGTTGCAATCATATCCGGCCAATGTGATTGCGGCGGCGGAATATGAAGCGAAAAGGATCGCCGATGGGGCAGAACAAAATTAAACAGAAGGGTGAGCCCAAAAAGGAAGATTTTGGTTCACCCATTTTTCTTGGCCGCAAGATTACTGCCCCTGGTAAGACTCTGC
This sequence comes from Serratia sp. JSRIV006, assembly GCF_019968685.1. Lineage (NCBI taxonomy): Bacteria > Pseudomonadati > Pseudomonadota > Gammaproteobacteria > Enterobacterales > Yersiniaceae > Serratia > Serratia sp. JSRIV006. The sequence goes on along the minus strand of NZ_CP074137.1, from coordinate 736,794 downwards.
GGGTAAGAATCGAAGTCATCCCCAAAGGCACGGTGTTACATCGCTGCCATGATGCGCAGTACCCCGGTGACAGTTTTAATCCCGGCAGAATATTGCTTCCCCATGAGTATGGAGCCCGCTTCAGCCCTATCTGGGATGCGGCCTTGGATCTGATCCCCACCATGTATCTGGCCAGCAGTTGCGAAGCCGCAATCGCAGAATCGGTTTTTCACGATGTGGTCGCCACCGGCAAAACGGAATTTTTCGACTTACGCCCATTTACCAATATGCACTACATCCAGTTGCAACTAGAGCGGGATCTTAACGTCGTCAGTTGCCGAGCACAGGACTGCATCTATATGGGCATCGATCGTGACGAATTGATCGGTAGTTCCCAGCTCGAATACTCACAAACCCGAGCCTGGTCGCAGGCTATTTATCAACAGCATCATAATGTTGACGGAATGCAGTGGTACTCAAAAAGAGATGACGATCATTTCGCCTTGGTCCTGTTTGGCGGCCAACGGGTCATGGCTAGTGAACTCTCAATAGTCGAACCCTCCAGCCGTCTTCTCAGCCATAAAACCCTTGGCCAAATTATCCAAAAGACCGCCGAGCGTCTGGGCCTGATCCTGACCGAAGAGTAGACACTGGCTGGATATTCTCCTCTCTCTGATTTCCCTAAACGTGACAGTTATCGCCCCAAGCAACAAAAGTGCTCCCCTTCCGTAAGAATAATGATTATCATTCACAAATATAGTGAGCCGCATGCAATGACATGACCGGCCAGATTTTGCTTTCGATTCAATGTTGAGCCCGATTTAGCCGCCGAGCAGCAGCCCGGTGGTGACCTGTATTTTGATGAAATGGAGCTTTTATGAACGCTATGATGACCACCAGCCGTAAGTTTGGCGGACGTGCGGTTTACCCTCTGTTACTGCTCAGCAGCCTGATGTTTTCCACCTCTGTGCTGGCACAGACAGAAACGGAACTGCTGCGTAAGCCGGTAGGTAAAGGCGCTTACGAGATGGTGTACAGCCAGGGCGAGAATGCGCTGTATCTGGCAACTTCACAGAGCCGCAAGCTGGATAAGGGCGGCATCGTCTATCGCCTCGACCCACAAACGCTGGATATCACGCAGATCATTCATAACGATATCAAACCGTTCGGTGCCGCCATCAATACCAAGACCGACACTCTCTATTTTGGTAACACCACCAGTAACTCGCTGACCGCGATCGACGGCAAAACCGGCGAAGTGAAAGGCCGCCTGGTGCTGGATGCGCGTAAACGCTCTGATACCGTGAAACCATTAGCCCCACGTGAGCTGGTGGCAGACGCGACCACGGACACCGTCTATATCACCGGCCTGGGCGAATCCAGCGTGGTTTGGGTTGTGGATGGCAAGGATCTGACCCTGCGCACCACCATCACCGAAACCGGTAAATACGGTACCGGTCTGGCGCTGGATGCAGCGGCAAGCCGCCTGTATGTGACCAATGCCGATGGCGAGTTGGTGACTATCGATACCAAAACCAACAAGGTGCTGTCACGTAAGAAGCTGGATGAGTCTAAGGAACACTTCTTCCTGAATATCAGCCTGGATCCGGCAAACCATCGTGCGTTTATTACCGACTCCAAACAGCCACAGGTGCTGGTTGTTGATACCAACAACGGCAACATTCTGCAGAAGATCGACGTGCCGGAATCCCTGGCCGTGCTGTTTAACCCAGCGCGTAATGAAGTCTACGTCACTCATCGTAAAGAAGGCACCGTGAGCGTAATCGACGCCAAGAGCTACAAGCTGTTGGAAACCATCAAGACGCCAACGCATCCAAACAGCCTGGCACTGTCACCAGATGGTAAGACGCTGTATGTGAGCGTGAAACAGGCTTCAAGCCGTGAAAAAGAAGCGACCGATCCGGATGATGTGATCCGCATTGCGTTGAAATAACAGCGTTATTCTCCCTCACCCTAACCCTCTCCCCTGTACAGACCGGGGACATCATGAACACTTGTTCGGGGACATGGTAGACACTTACAACATAGGTATGAGTACTTCTGAGTGGAGTTGCTTATGCCGTGGGATGAGAGATCTGCCATGTCATTACGTACCGAGTTTGTGCTTTTCGCCTCGCAAGAAGGCGCTAATATCCGTGCGCTATGCCGTCAGTTCGGCATAGCGCCTGCTACCGCATACAAGTGGTTACATCGCTGGCACTCTGATGGGCACGCCGGTCTGAACGAACGTTCTCGAGCGCCACACCATTCCCCCAGCAGAACCTCTGACACCGTTGTCCAACATCTCCGCGCTGCACACCTGGCCCATCCGATGTGGGGCGCACGCAAGCTCAAGCGGTGGCTCGAGATGCAGGGGCATACGTTACCGGCCGCCAGCACCGTGCATAACCTCATGCGCCGCCATGACCTGCTACCGGGCGGTCCGTCACCGGCGCCCACCGTCGGACGCTTTGAACATGACGCCCCGAACCGACTCTGGCAGATGGACTTTAAAGGCCACTTCCCCTTCGCCGAAGGGCGTTGTCATCTGCTGACCTTGCTGGATGACCATTCGCGCTTCTCGCTCTGTCTGGCGCACTGCCCGGACGAGCGACGTGTCACCGTGCAGTCACAGTTGATAGCGGTGTTCGAACGTTATGGCTTGCCGGAGAGAATGACCATGGATAATGGTGCCCCCTGGGGCGACACGACGGGCAGTTGGACCGCGCTGGAACTGTGGCTGATGCGTCAGGGTATCCGGGTGGGTCACTCTCGGCCTTATCATCCTCAGACTCAGGGTAAGCTGGAGCGCTTCCACCGCAGCCTGAAGGCAGAGCTCCTGCAGGGACGGTGGTTTACCCATGCCGCGCAGTTGCAGGAGGTGTTCGACGCCTGGCGAGATACCTACAACCTGGAACGCCCACACGAAGCCCTGTCAATGGCGGTGCCAGCGTCCCGTTATCAGCCTTCATCGCGACAGTACAATGGCAATCCGGCGGCAGCCGAGTATGACGAGGGGGTCCTGGTCAGGAAAGTGGATGTCAGTGGAAAACTGAGCCTGAAAGGGATGGGTCTGAAAGTGGGCAAGGCCTTTATCGGTGAATATGTCGGGCTGAAGGAAAGTGAGAGAGAGGGCTACTACGAGGTATGGTGGTACAGCACGAAAGTGGGGATGATCGACCTGAGAAATAGGTCGATCATCATGGGTAAAGGATGTTAAAAAGTGTTCACCATGTCCTTGAACACCTGTCTACCATGTCCCCGGTCTGTACACCCCAAGGAGAGGGAATCGAACGTGCAACGGTTTACGCCAGCGTTTGAAAGCCACAGCGCTGGGGTGGGAAGAATAGTCTCAACCTGGCTTTTTACCCTTTGGCTCCCGCTTCTCTCCCGCTAATGTCAATCCACGTCAAGCTCCTTAACGAAGCTTATCACTTAATTACCTGAGCTTATCTTGAGCCAGCGATCACGATGTCCTACGGTATCGGTAGTTTGAATGGATAGCTAACTGACCGTAAAAAGGATCAATGATCATGGGAAAGGTCATCCAGGACGCCGTTAATCTCAGACAAAATCCACGGCCCCCTGAGGCTGCAAACATTTATTCACTGGCTCGCCACGTAGGGGCGCTGCATGTTATCGATGAAAGTAGGCAATCACCGATGTGCCTGGCATAGTAAGTGGCTCAACTAACACCATTAAGTTATGCCACAACGAGGCCCTGATGGTTGCCGTCAATCTCTGGACACGGGAACAGTTGCTGGTAGCTTTTACGCTATACAGCCAAATCCCTTTTGGTAAATTGCACGCCAAAAACCCCGACATTATCCACTATGCCGGGTTAATCGGCCGCTCACCTTCGGCATTGGCAATGAAGTTAGTGAATATCGCCAGTCTGGATCCGTTTATCGTTAACTCTGGCCGTCGTGGACTGACAGGGGCATCCAAAGCAGATGAAGCGCTATGGCAGGAAATGAACCTCGACAGTGACGCCTTTGAACGGCAGTGCCAATTTGCGATGACACAGTTGCAGCCTCCGGTCACGGCCTTACATGACAGCGTAATAGAAGACTTCAGTGGCAGAGAAAGAACCACCATCATCAATGCGCGTGTTGGCCAGCAGTTGTTCCGCAAGCGGGTGCTGGATGCGTATGAAAATCGCTGTTGCCTGACCGAACTGGAAGAACCGATGCTGCTGGTCGCCAGCCATATCCGCCCGTGGAAGCATACCGTTGAACATCGGCTCAACCCCAACAACGGATTATGTCTGTCCAACCTGCACGATAAAGCGTTCGATCGCGGGTTAATCACCTTTAATGAACACCTTGAGCTGGTGCTTTCACCGCGCCTTAAACAACTGAAAAGCACCATCAGCGAAGAGAACTTTGCCAAATATGAAGGTCGCAGGCTGAGGCAACCGGTCGATTTCCCTCCGGATGCCAGCCAGTTGGCCTATCATCGGCAAAACATTTTTATCGCTAAAAACTGAAAAGCCCTGAGAATGACTCTCAGGGCGGTTGACCAAACCTACATCGACTCAGGCTGTCGCAATCTTCAGATTTGCGCACAACGCTTGCAGCCGCTCGCGTAACTGCTCATCGGGTTCAATACGTAAGCCCACCAGCAAAGCCTGTAACATTTCAGGTGACCAAGCAGTCTGTGGCCATGCTTCTAAAGCGTTCAGCGTCATATGCCGGTTACGGATCACCTCACTACGTAACCCTACCGCCAACAATGACCAGCCCATGCCGGGGAATTTTTTGAGATCCTGCAGCACAAAATCCAGCGCCTGATGCTGTCGGTAAGCCAACCCTAGCCCCATCGCCGTTCCTGGACCGGAGGCGATAGCCCCTAAATCCAGCTGCTGTTCGGCCAGCGATATCACTCTGGCAATATGCTCTGGTTGGTCGGTCTGCATTAACTGATACCAGTTGTCATCCGTTGGATCTGCTGACTGCCGTGAGTAAATGGCCTCCCACGGATCCTGCTGACGCAGCCGGCTAGCGGCAACGGCCAGATTGAAAAGATACTTGTCACTCCCCTGCAAGTCATTGTCGATAACACCTGGCCATTGCGGCTGTGCCATCACCGCATTGGTCAGTTCGACCAGCCGCCCGCACTGATCCTGAGTCCACGTGGCATTCTCTGCACCACTTTGTTCCTGTGCAAAACGTGCAATATCACCCGCCGCCAGATAATGCTGTATTTCTGCCGGAGGAGCCGCTAACAAGCATCGCAGATAACATTCGCAAGCCTGTGCGCCATCGTCATAATCATGCATATCCCGCGCCGGACCGCCATTAATTAACGCCTGCAAAATCTCCGCAGCGCCCAATAACCGCGCCGCATCAGGTTGCCGCTGCATTGCCTGGAGCAGTTGTCCATGGATAGCGCAATGCCAGGCAGTGTATTCATACATCACCGCGTTGCGATAACCTTCGCAGATCAACCAATCGCGGCTTTGTTGCGTCAAGGGGGTGGGTAAACGCTCGATCAGTTGTACTCTTCCCCAACCATCAGTCCGCTTGGCTAATGCAAGCCAGGCGCTTTCATACTCATCGGCGGGTAGCATTGATCCTAATGCCACTACCGCATAGAGTGTGAACTCGTCATGCCCTCCCAATACGTTGAGTATCTCGCGGTTTTTCTGCGTCGGGAACAGAGCCAACAGCGCCATGGCGACCTTGACCACGTTACGATCCGGGCTTTCGGTGGCCAGCCATTCCACCAAAGCTTGCAATGTGTTGGCGGGCAACTGCGGATCCTGTGCAACCTCAGGCAACAATGCATCGATATAATCTAACGGAGTTTCCTGACACAACAGATTATAGAGCTGCTCGACATTCTGCTGCTGCGGCTTATGCAACACACTTCTTAGTGTAACCATGATGGCCTCAACCGGCGATTCATCTTCGGTTGTGCCCCCATGATGACCAAAAACTCCATCAAGCGCCCCTGCCGACCAACGGATTTTGCCATCAATGGCCGGGGGCTCATCCGGCAAGGTTTGCGCTTCCGCGGGCAATGGCTCGGCCCTATGCTGCCAAGGTGCCAACCAACGATAAATTGCCGTACGGTCCGCCGCCCAAGGAGCCGGGAAAGCCGTTGGAATATCCTTGCCAAATAAACGTGTTAACCATGTTTTCATTTTTTATCCTTATCATTTCATGACCGGGGAGCCTTCCTTCTCCCCGGTTGATTACCCCATCACCGTGCGATAAAGCAGTTCATCCAGCGATTGGTCGCTGCGGGCCGGGCTGTCGGGCAAGGCTTCCTGCCGGGCATCCGCCGTCAGTTCCTGAGCGATAAACGCGTGGATCCTTTCTCTACGCGGGCCATACTCTGCCTCACCTGCGCGCCGTTTCGCCGCCAGTAATTCATGGATTTCCTCCAACAACAGCGGATCCGCCACCGTGCCAGCCAACAGTTGGTCAAAACGCATCGGTGGCACGCCCTTGCCCGCTTCTATCCAGCGCACCGCCAGCAACGGGCGCAGCACGTAGAAGTATTTCTTCAGCCGTACCTGCTCCCCCTGCAAATAGCCACGGAAGTTTTTCCTGGCCATCGACAGGTAGTGCCAACGCGCCCGCTGCGCGGAGAACCACTCCGGCACCACATCACGTAACGCCGCGACGCTCTCAGGGGCTTCCTGATACACCACCGGTGAATCCAGCCACTCGATCAGCGTCGGGTTAGCCCGTTTCAGCAAGCCAAGCGCCTTGCGCCATTCCCAGCCACAGACATCCAGCTCATGATCGATTGGCAGCTCTATCACATCCCTCTGCGCTTCTACCCGCAGATACCATTCTGGTGGATGAACATACAAAAAGCGCACGTCGTAATCGCTGTCCGGCGAGGCAAAGCCCCAGCCGCGACTCCCAGACTCGCAGGCATAAAGCACCCGCACGTCGTAACGTTTTTCTACCTCACCCAACGCTTGCCGGACTCTTTCCCGCATGGCGCTGTCCACGCCGTTTAATTGCTGTTCCATCACGTTATCCTTTTACACACACCACCTGCCGCAGGGTATGGACGATTTCCACCAGTGAAGACTGTGCCGCCATCACCGCATCGATATCTTTATAAGCCATTGGGATCTCATCGATCACCTCGCTGTCCTTACGGCATTCCACATGTTCGGTGGCCCGGATCTGATCGGCCACGGTGAAGCGTTTTTTCGCCGCCGTACGGCTCATGGTGCGGCCAGCGCCATGGCTGCAAGAGCAGAAGCTCTCTTCGTTCCCCAATCCGCGCACGATGAAGCTTTTCGCCCCCATTGAACCGGGGATGATCCCCATCTGCCCTTTCTGCGCAGACACGGCACCTTTACGCGTCACCAACACCGGCTCACCAAAGTGCGTCTCACGTTGCACATAGTTATGGTGGCAGTTCACAGCCTCTTGCTGAGTGGTGAACGGTTTAGTCACGATACGCGACAGCGCTGCCAGCACGTGTTCCATCATCACTTCCCGGTTATGACGAGCAAAATCCTGCGCCCAACCCACGGCTTCCATATAGTCATCAAAATGCTGGCTGCCTTCCTCGAAATAGGCCAGATTACGATCCGGCAGGTTAGCGATATGCTGTTGCATATCCTGCTGCGCCAACGCAATAAACAATGAGCCGATGGCATTCCCCACGCCACGGGAACCGCTATGCAGCATCACCCACACCTGCTGCGTTTCATCCAGGCAAACCTCGATAAAGTGGTTACCCGTTCCCAACGTTCCCAAATGCTGATAGTTGTTGGTTTTCAGCAACTGCGGATATTTGTCGGTCAAACGCTTGAAGCGCGGCAGCAACGTGGCCCAATGCTGATCGACCGTTTGCGGTGGAGTTTCCCAGGCCCCTTTATCTCTTCTGGAACGGGTCGAGGTGCGGCCATGCGGTACCGCCTGTTCGATGGCGCTACGCAGCCCGGCCAGGCTATCCGGCAGGTCGGACGCCACCAGCGAAGTACGCACCGCAATCATGCCGCAACCAATATCCACGCCAACGGCCGCCGGAATAATTGCGCCACGGGTAGGGATCACGCTACCAATGGTGGAGCCTTTACCCAAATGCACATCCGGCATCACCGCCAGATGTTTAAAAATAAACGGCATTTTGGCCGTATTCAGCAACTGCTCACGCGCTTCTGGCTCTACGGGCACGCCCTGTGTCCACATTTTGATCGGTGCGCTGTTAACCGGTGCCATCAACTCATAATTATTCTTCATTCTTTAGTCATCCTTTTTCTTTTGACGTAGTGGATATAGCGAAAGGCGTGCCAACTCGGTCAAAAACACTCATTAAAATCACAACATATTGATATTTAACCAATAAATAATTAATCAAAGATAACTGGCGATGATGCCAACAAGTCGTTATTTTATCTTGCAGGATAGTAATTTATCGCAAGGGATAATATGAAGCGCAGAGTTGTGATCGGCGTGCTGGGCACCACGCTGGATAAACGTGGCAAACGGGAAAACCGCTGGAACAAGTGGCGGCCAACGGTGGGGCTGTGCCAGCAGCCAGACTTGCCGATCGATCGCCTGGAGCTGCTACATCAGCCACGCGATAAAGGTATGGCGCAGCAGGTGGCGGAAGATATCGTGGCAGTTTCGCCAGCCACTCAGGTGGTATTACAGGAAGTAGCACTCAAAGATCCCTGGGATTTGGAAGAGGTGTACAGCGCCTTTCTGGATTTCGCCAGCCGCTATCCGTTTGATACCGAGAACGAAGACTATCTGGTGCACATCACTACCGGCACCCACGTGGTTCAGATCTGCTGGTTCCTGCTGACCGAGGCACGCTACCTGCCTGCTCAACTGCTGCAAACCGCTCCCGGTGAAAAAGCCGATCGCCCGTCCCCGCAAGGGATCTACTCGGTAATCGATCTGGATCTCAGCCGCTATACCGCGCTCACCAGCCGTTTCCTGCATGAACAACAGCGTTCGGTGTCGTTCCTCAAAGCCGGTATTGAAACGCGCAACGCCATCTTTAACACGCTGATCGACCAGATTGAACGCGTGGCCCTGCGTTCCAATGCCCCCATGCTGCTCACTGGCCCCACCGGAGCCGGCAAGTCCTTTTTGGCCGAGCGTATCTACCAACTGCGGCACTCGCGCCATCTGGTGAAAGGCCGTTTTGTCGCGGTGAACTGTGCCACCCTGCGCGGCGATAACGCCATGTCGACCCTGTTTGGTCATGTGAAAGGGGCATTCACCGGAGCATTGCAGGCGCGGGCGGGCCTACTGCGAGAAGCCGACGGAGGTGTGCTGTTCCTTGATGAGATCGCCGAGTTGGGATTAGACGAACAGGCGATGTTATTGAAAGCCATCGAGGAAAAAACCTTCTTCCCGTTTGGTGCCGATAAAGAAGCCAGCAGCGACTTTCAACTGATTGCCGGTACCCACCGCGATATGCGCGACTGGATAGCCCAAGGCCGTTTCCGTGAGGATTTATATGCCCGTATCAATATGTGGACCTTCCCACTGCCGGGCCTGGCTGAGCGCCGCGAAGATATCGAGCCGAACATCGATTACGAGTTACAGCGCTTTGCCCGCAGCAACCAGACGCAGGTCCGTTTCGATAAAGACGCCAGACAGCGTTACCTGGCTTTTGCCCGTTCCCCGCAGGCAGCTTGGCGCGGAAACTTCCGCGAACTGGGATCTTCCATCGCCCGCATGGCCACGTTGGCGGAGCAAGGACGCATCAATCTGCCGCTGGTCGATGAAGAGATAGACCGGTTGAAATCCCATTGGCAGGGGAATACCACTGAGCAACACCCCGTCGAGCTGGCCAATATCGATTTGTTTGAGCAAAGCCAGTTGGAGACAGTGCTTAAAGTGTGCCGAACCTCCCCGTCACTTTCCGAAGCGGGTAGACAGTTGTTTGCCGTCTCGCGCCAGCAGAAAAAGCAGCCCAACGATGCCGACCGGTTGCGTAAGTACCTGGCGCGCTTTGGTCTGAATTGGGACGAGGTCCGAAAATAGAGGCTGAATGGGCACCGTATGCAGCGCCGGTTTAACTATTTTAGCCCCAGATACGCCTTTGCCACCGCCATATCATTGAAGGTGATATCAACCGCAATAGGCGGTTGCCCTTTGCGATAGAGGAAAGCTCCCCAACCGCCCTCATCTTCCGAGTCCGGCTGTGGTTTTTGGCTATCGAAGATCATCCGTTGGTCTTTACCCAACGTAAAGATCAGATAGCGTTTGTCGGTGCTCACCACCTTCACATGTAGCGCTTCAAAACTTTGGGTGATCTCGCTGGCATAATAAGACCAGTCGTCCATGGCGGTAGAGTAATCCATCGCCTGTTCCGAGTTTTCATCGGCAAACGTTTTAAGCTCAGGCTGGATCAGCACCAGCTCCGTTTGCTGCATTGCAAACGCATCCTGTGCGAGCGTTGGGTCATAGGGGCTATAAAGCGTAACCGGGGCCGCAAATGCCATGGCGCTACTTACCGCCAGCACCAGGGCCGAAAGGATACCGAAATTCCGTTTTCTCACGTTCACTCCTGAATGTTCCATTAACCCTCATCGAAACAGAGAGATTATCCCAATATTTGATAGTCGCCCAGTTTTGCCTATAGTAGCAGTCGTACATCGCGATTAAATTGGAATCTTCAATGACCCAGCAGCATGTCGTTTTACTTGATGAACAAGGTCAACCCACCGGCGTGATGGAAAAATATGCGGCCCACCAGCAACAAACGCCCCTGCATCTGGCTTTCTCTTCCTGGATCTTCAACCCGCAGGGCGAGTTGCTGATCACCCGCCGAGCGCTGAGCAAAAAAGCCTGGCCCGGCGTTTGGACCAACTCGGTCTGTGGCCATCCACAGTGGCAGGAGAGCACCGAACACGCCATCGAGCAACGTTGTTTGTATGAAGTGGGCCTGAGCGTGGAACAGATCACCGCCGTAGACCCCGATTTCCGCTACTGCGAGACAGACGCCTCCGGCATTATGGAAAACGAAATCTGCCCGGTTTACGCGGCATTGGCTACGGGTGCCGTTGCAGCCAGAGCAGATGAAGTGATGGACTTCCACTGGGTAGATTTACCCGCTTTGATCTCTGCGGTAACGGCAACCCCCTGGGCTTTCAGCCCTTGGATGGGGCAGCAGTTGGCGAATGCCAAAACGGAGCAAAACCTGATCGCCTTCGCCACTCACACTTCGGCCTAAACCACTCACCCCGCCATTCCAACCGTTCGCCAGCGTATAAAACCGCTGGCTGAAATTCAGATGTCTTTCCCTATCCAGCCTGGCAATGATGAGCTGTTCCTAAACCTGACCCTAACCAGGGGAAGACGCTACAGCTAAATGTCCGACATCTAAGAATCGGATTTATCACTCAATTTTTGCAGATAGGATAAGGATACCTCATGAAACGCGAGGGGATTTTAAAACACCTCCCATGGATGCTGCTGGGGATACTCGGGGCTTCCTGCCTGGGTGTCATCGCATTGCGCCGTGGTGAAAGCATTAGTGCACTGTGGATCATCGTTGCTTCGGTAGCGGTCTACCTGGTGGCTTATCGTTACTACAGCCTCTACATCGCCACCAAGGTGATGCAGTTGGATCCCACCCGCGCCACACCGGCGGTGGTGAACAATGACGGTCTTAATTACGTCCCGACTAATAAAAACGTGCTGTTCGGCCACCACTTTGCGGCGATCGCCGGTGCGGGCCCGCTGGTTGGCCCAGTGCTGGCGGCACAGGTCGGTTATCTGCCCGGTACGCTGTGGCTGCTAGGCGGCGTGGTGTTGGCAGGGGCGGTACAGGACTTTATGGTGCTGTTTATCTCCTCACGCCGTAACGGCGCCTCATTGGGCGAGATCATCAAAAAGGAAATGGGTCCAATCCCTGGCACCATTGCGCTGTTTGGCTGCTTCCTGATCATGATCATCATCCTGGCGGTGCTGGCGTTGATCGTGGTGAAAGCCTTGGCCGAAAGCCCATGGGGCGTGTTCACCGTCTGCTCCACCGTGCCAATCGCACTGTTTATGGGCGTGTATATGCGCTTCCTGCGTCCTGGCAAGGTGGGTGAAGTATCGATCATCGGTATCGTGCTGTTGATCGCCTCCATCTGGTTCGGCGGAGTGATTGCCCACGACCCATACTGGGGCCCGGCGCTGACCTTTAAAGACACCACCATCACCTATACGCTGATTGGTTATGCCTTCGTTTCTGCCCTGCTGCCGGTATGGCTGATCCTGGCTCCGCGTGACTATCTGGCTACCTTCCTGAAAATCGGCGTGATCGTCGGGCTGGCGATCGGTATCGTGATCCTCAACCCAGAGCTGAAAATGCCTGCGGTTACGCAGTTTGTTGACGGTACCGGTCCGGTCTGGAAAGGCACCCTGTTCCCGTTCCTGTTTATTACCATTGCCTGTGGTGCCGTTTCTGGCTTCCACGCGCTGATCGCTTCAGGTACCACACCGAAACTGCTGGCCAATGAAATGGACTCTCGCTTTATCGGTTATGGTGCCATGCTGATGGAATCCTTCGTTGCCATCATGGCGCTGGTTGCGGCTTCTATCATCGAGCCTGGCCTGTATTTCGCCATGAACACCCCACCGGCGGCTCTGGGCATCACCATGCCAGACCTGCACCGTCTGGGTACCGAAGATGCGCCGATGATCATGGCCTCACTGCGTGATGTTTCCGCGCATGCTGCCGCAACCGTCAGCTCCTGGGGCTTTGTGATTACCCCAGAGCAGATCCTGCAAACGGCCAAAGACATCGGCGAACCTTCGGTACTGAACCGTGCCGGTGGCGCGCCAACTCTGGCAGTCGGTATCGCTCATGTGTTCCACCAGGTCATCCCTGGCGCGGACATGGGCTTCTGGTATCACTTCGGTATTCTGTTCGAAGCGCTGTTCATCCTGACCGCTCTGGATGCGGGTACCCGTTCTGGTCGCTTTATGCTGCAAGACCTGTTGGGTAACTTCGTGCCATTCCTGAAGAAAACCGATTCGCTGGTGGCCGGTATTGCCGGTACCGCGGGCTGCGTTGGCCTGTGGGGTTACCTGCTGTATCAAGGCGTGGTCGATCCATTAGGCGGCGTCAAGAGCCTGTGGCCGCTGTTCGGTATCTCCAACCAGATGTTGGCTGCCGTAGCGCTGGTCCTGGCCACCGTGGTATTGATCAAGATGAAGCGCACCAAGTACATCTGGGTAACCGTGATCCCAGCCGTTTGGCTGCTGATCTGTACCACCTACGCGATTTGCCTGAAGCTGTTCAGCGACAATCCGCAGTTGGAAGGTTTCTTCTACCAGGCCAGCCTGTACAGAGACAAAATAGCCGAAGGCGGTGCTGAACTGACCGCACAGCAGGTTGCCAACATGAACCATATCGTGGTGAACAACTACACCAACGCCGGTTTGAGCATCCTGTTCCTGTTGGTGGTGTACAGCATCATCTTCTTCGGTATTAAAACCGCCATGGCGGCGCACAAAAACCCGAAACGTACCGATCAGGAAACGCCATACGTGCCGGTTCCTGAGGGTGGCGTCAAAGTTTCGTCGCACCACTGATGGTGATTTGATGGATACCCTGCATAATGATAATACGTTATGTAGGGTATTTTTCTTTGGAGTAAACCCATGTTCGGAAACCTCGGCCAGGCGGGTAAATATCTCGGGCAGGCAGCACGCATGTTAGTGGGCGTGCCTGACTACGATACCTACGTCCAGCATATGAAAGACAACCATCCGGACAAGCCGGTGATGACCTATAAAGAATTTTTCCGCGAACGCCAGGATGCCCGCTACGGTGGCGATGGCAAAGGCGGTATGCGCTGTTGCTAGTTAAGTAAGTACAAGGACCAGGCATGAAACCCATTGCAGTCACCATCCTGACGGGCTTTTTGGGCGCGGGCAAAACCACCCTGCTGCGCCACATTCTAAATGAAAACCACGGTTACAAGATTGCCGTCATCGAGAACGAATTCGGTGAGGTGCCGATCGATAACGCACTGATTGGCGACCGCGCCAGCCGCATCACTACCCTCAGCAACGGTTGTATCTGTTGCAGTAAATCCAACGAGTTGGCAGACGCGCTGCTGGATCTGTTGGACGGCGTCGATCAGGGACAACTGGAATTCGACCGGCTGATTATTGAATGCACCGGCATGGCCGATCCCGGCCCGATCACCCAGACCTTCTTCTCGCACGACGTCATCGGCCAACGCTTCCTGCTGGACGGCATTATCACGCTGGTGGATGCGGTACATGCCGATCAACAGTTGAACCAGTTCACTATCTCGCAGGCCCAGGTGGGCTATGCCGACCGTATTCTGCTGACCAAAACCGATGTGGTACCGGATAACGAAGCGCTGATCCAACGTTTACAGCTGATGAACGCCCGCGCGCCGGTCTATAAGGTGACGCACGGTGATGTCGATCTCGGCGTGCTGTTTGATATCGAAGGCTTTGTGCTTAACGATAAGCTCAACCTGGCACCCCCCGTTTTCCGCCGCATTCCGCAAGCGCAAAATAATATCCAGTCAATCGTGGTGTATCACGACCAGCCGCTGGAGCTGATGCAGATTTCCGAAGTGATGGAAGGCTTATTATTGAAGTTCGCCGATAACCTGCTGCGCTACAAAGGAATTTTGTCGATTAAAGACGAACCGCGCCGCCTGTTGTTCCAGGGCGTACAGCGTCTGTATAACGCCGACTGGGACCGCGAATGGTTACCGGAAGAAGAGTGCAAAAGCACGATGGTGTTTATCGGCATCGATTTACCGGAAGACGAAATCCGCGCGGGGTTTGCTGCGCTGGGTTGAACGTTGGGGGCGATGTTGGTTGTTAAAGCCGCCAAGTCGCCTTGCTTCCATAGAGCTATTACATAGATACAATGAAACCACTGCCAATCTATTGTAGATAAGTAATAAAATCGAGTAAGGATAGAGCAAAGACTTTACGCTAGCCCTCATAATCTGCAAGTCTCTGCCGCATTTTGCGATCACAATTCCAACCAATGGAACAACTTCTTGTAAATCCATCCAGTCTGTTTTTTGCGCGGATCTATTGCGGTATTGTCTCCCCAATGAAAGCGCCCTGTCATTTTCTTCAAGGCAATAAAAAGGTATATACTTAGTTAGTACCTTGATGAGGATTTATCTATGAGTAAACAGGCCGTTTTTACCATGAAGCTTGAAGCCGAACTACGCGATACTTTTATGGCTGCCGCCGAGGCGGAGCATCGCCCAGCATCACAAGTTGTTCGTGAGCTTATGCGACAATATATTGAACGCCATGAGTATCGCCATTTTTTGGAAGAAAAAGTCAATGCAGCCCGTCAATCTATAGCGAACGGGGAGAGTGTTGAACATGAAGATGCCAAGGCTATTTTTGCAGCGCGAAGGGCAAAAGTTAAGGGTAACTAGTGAGAGTTCATTGGACGAAACAGGCGCTTGATGACAGCGAACAGATATGGGATTACCTTGTCGAAAAAAATCCCGATGCAGCCATCAAGATGGACGAACTGTTTGAAGCCACAGCCGAACGCCTCGCAGCATTTCCTTTCATGGGGCATGAAGGGGAAGTTGTTGGAACACGTGAAGTTTTTCCACATCAAAATTATCGCTTAGTGTACGAAATTCAGTCAAATACAGTTTGGATAGTCGCTTTGGTTCATACATCTCTGCTTTGGCCTAGAACAACTCCATAGGTGTTAGAAAACATAGGCGATAAGCTAAAAATAGTGACTGGGCGAACCAATAGACAACCAAAAGGAATTCAGCATGACAGTCAGGCTTCAACGCGCTAACTCTCTCCGTGATACAACATTGGCCAGCCATGCTTTATCGCGCTTATTGCTCTGCCTATGCCTGGCGTTCGGGGCCAACACGGCGGTGCAAGCCGCTTCTTTCGATTGTGAGAAAGCCACCAGTGATATCGAACATAGCATCTGCAATAGCCCAGACCTTAGCAGTCTCGACAGCCAACTGACCGAAAATTACCGGTTAGCAATGGCAAGCCTGCCAGGGGATCAGGCCGACGCGTTACGCACCGAGCAGCGTAACTGGTTGAAGCAACGGGATGCCTGCAACGGTCAGGAAAGTTGCCTGAGCGATTTATTTAGCCAACGCGCCGCCCAGTTGCAGAACACTGCCAAGCAGGCCGCCTCGGCGCTAGATAACATCATCGCCAGCATTCCGGCAGACCCGGTTACGGCGGCACAGCAGTTGCAGCTTTATCGCGGCCCGCTGGCCTCCGCCTGGCTGATTTACCTGCATCAGTTTGCGCCCACCAGCAAGGTCACGGATGCCGAGGTACAAACCAGGCATCAAAGCGTGATCAAGGCGATGAACGACGACACATTCTCCCAATCCGTGTTACGTGATATCGAGAACGATCCCAAGACCGGCCATGATGTCGCTGTTTTAACGCTCTTACGCATGACCATTGAGCGAGCCGGCTACGAAAACGCCGATGGCCGCCCCTATGCGCACTGTTTTATCTTCAAGCAGCAGGGCGCAGCGGCTTATGAAGCCTTTGGGGCGTTATATGGATCATCTCGTGATTCACAGGCTCCCATTTGCTCGCCGCAGGGCGATCTGTTTGAACGACCGGCCTGGCAGCAACTTACCAAGGCAATAGAACCGATGATTGGCAAGGCCAGTGAGAATTCCGGTACCATCCGCTTTGCCAGCTATGCCGATTGGGCCATGTTCCGCCTGCGCGCCACCGTCTCCCCCGAGGATTTCCTCAAGCCAAGCCAGAATACGCCAGCCACGGGCGATCCTGCACAGCTAATCCGCAGTTGGTCTGACGATAAGGTTTGGCCGCAAGCACAACGCGAGCAACTGCTTGTCGCCATTGAACCGGCGCGTCTGGCGACCATGGGCTGGTTGCAAACCGAGAAACATTTCTCGGCTAGCGATGCGGCCAAAGCTGCCGATGCGATAGTGAACACCTGGCTCAGTGACAGAATGGACTTTATCGGCGAGATGAGCGGGCCGGAGGACTGACTGATAAATGCGGTGAGGGGGATCTCACCGCACGCAATTTTGCCCAGGCTTAAAACGCATCCTGCTGCAAGTAGCTCCATGCATACTGCGCATACAGCTCCGCGCCGGTCGCCATCACGTCTTCGTCGATATTGAAGCAGCCGTGATGGTGCGCCCAGTCGGTGCCTTTCTCCGGGTTGCCGCAGCCCAACAGGGCAAAGCAGCCGGGGATATTTTCAATAAAGAAGCTGAAATCCTCACCGCCAGTCGTCGGTTTCTCGGCAAACAACACCTCGTCGCCGAAGGCCGAGCGCACTACCGATTGTGCCAGCAACGCGCTGCGTTCCTCGTTGATCACCGGCAAGGTGCCGTAAGTGTATTCCACCTGTGCGGTCGCGCCATAAATGGCCGCGGTATGCTCTGCGTAACGTTCAATCGCCGCCTTGATACGCTCACGAGCCTCGACGTTAAAGCAGCGCACCGTGCCGTCCAACACCGCATTTTCAGCAATCACGTTAAACCGGGTGCCGACTTCCATTTTGCCGATGGTCACGACTGCCGACTCTAACGGCGAAGTTTCACGGGAAACGATCGCCTGCACGTTCATCACGAAGGCCGAAGCAACGACCGCTGCATCCACACAGGCTTCTGGCATTGAGCCGTGGCCGCCGCGCCCTTTGAACTTCACCTTCAGCAAATCCGCAGAAGCAAAAGTAGAGCCAACATTACAAGACACCTTGCCCGATGGGCTGGTGGTCCAGATATGCATGCCAAACGCGTTATCTACGCCTTCGATCGCGCCCTGCTTCACCATTTCACGCGCGCCCTGGGCAATTTCTTCGGCAGGTTGGAAAATAAGCCGCACGTTGCCACGCAGGCTTTCACGGTTTTCATACAACGCTTTCGCCGCCGTCAGCAGCATGGCGGTGTGGGCATCGTGCCCACAGGCGTGCATCTTGCCGTCGGTTTGCGATTTATAACTTAATGAGTCGTTGAGTTCCTGCACCGGCAACGCATCCATATCGGCGCGTAAGGCCACGGTCTTGCCAGGCTGCCCACCCGTAATCTCGGCAATCACGCCCGTTGGCGTCGTCAGACGATAAGGAATACCAATCTCCTCCAGCGCTTGCGCCACCTTCTGGGTGGTACGCACCTCTTCCCAAGGCAGTTCCGGATGAGCATGCAGATCGCGACGGAACGCAATCATCGCCTCCACGTGGGCTTTAATGGATTGCGCGATAGCTTGATTAGTCATAACTGCTTGCCTCTGTGATCTCTTTTACCGTTTGAAAAATAACGTCGATGCCTTTCTGAATTTGCTCATAGTCGGTCCACTCGTCGGGGTGGTGGCTCAGGCCGTCCTTGCTGGGAACAAACACCAGCCCCACGTCGGTGATACCGGCAAAAATCATCGCATCATGTCCGGCTCCGCTGACCATAGTCCGGTGGCTCAGGCCCAGCGCTTCACTGTGTTTTTGCAGCTGGCTGTGGATACCGCTGTGCAGACGCGTCGGCTCTACCAGCAACGGTTGTTCAATCTGGCAGGCGATCCCCGCCCCGGCCTGCTGTTGGATACAGGCTTTGGTTTGCTCAACCACCTGTTGCAGCTTATCCAACCGCTTGGAACGGATATCGACGGTGAAAATCACCTTGCTCGGTATCACGTTCGCCCCGTTAGGGAACACCTGAATTTTCCCCGTGGTGGCGACCGTTTCATCACCGGCCTCGCGGGCAAAATCGCCAACGCGAGAGATCACCTGGCTGGCAGCCACTAGCGCATCATGGCGGCGATCCATCGGTGTGGTGCCCGCATGCCCGGCCTTACCGGTGATGGTGACAACCAACTGAGTGATACCGACGATCACGTCTACCAGACCAACGTCTAACCCTTCCTGTTCCAGCACCGGCCCTTGCTCAATATGCAGTTCGATAAACGCCTTGAGGGTTTGCGGCTCCCGCACCACGCTGGCCACCCGATCCGCATCAAAACCGACTTGCGCCATGCACTGTGCCGCCGATTGCCCCTGGCTATCGCGCAGACGATGCAGCTCTTCAGCATCCACCTTACCTGCAATCGCACAGGAAGCCAGCAGGCCACGGCCAAAGCTGGCCCCTTCCTCTTCCACCAGCGCCACCACTTCTAGCGGGTAACGCGGCAATAACCGATGTTCTTGGAACAGCTTGGCCACTTCCAACCCCATCACCACTCCGGCAGGGCCGTCGAAAGCGCCACCGTTGGGCACAGAATCAAAGTGGGAGCCGATCATCACGCTCGGCAATGCCGGGTCCTGCGCCTGGCTCTTACCAAAGATATTGCCGATGGCGTCCTCACATACGCTGAGGCCCGCTGCCTCCATCTGCGCCTTGATATAAGCCCGCGCCTGTTGGCCTTGTGGGCTGTAACTCATACGCGTCGTGCCTTCGCCCGGCGTAGCCGTAAACTCGGCCAGTTGTTCCAGATGCTGCTGAATACGCAGCTGATTTGCATAGCTCATGACTTATCCTGCGATTGGGGTGATGTAACCGACCATAACGCCTGCCAGCACCACGGAAACCATCGTCACGGAAATAAATCCGCCGACCAGCATCGGTGCCAACATGTGGTGCGTCAGGATCTCACGCTCTTTTTCGTCTTTGGTCAGCGCCGTTATCGCTTCGTTGGTGATGATGTAATCCGCCGGGAAGCCATACATCGCCGTCAGGGAGATCGCGAAGGCCATCTCCATGCTGACGCCAAGGAATTTACCCACGATCCACGAGACGACAAACATGCCCACCACCGCCACGGCGATCAGCACCAGCATCGGGAATACCAGCCGCAGCAACATTTCCGGGGTTGCTCTGTTCAGGGTGTCAAAGATAAACAGCATCAGCCCCATCACCGCAAACCCGAAGCCGTTGGCCTTCTGCAACGGTTGTTTTTCCAGGAAACCGATCGTGGCGGCCACTACGCCAAACAGCAAACACAGCACGAACGGGCTGATGGTGACCACCGGGGCCAGCAGGTCTGATACCAGATAAGCCAGGTAGCCTACCAGCGCCAGACGCAGAAACTTGAAGTAGCTGGTATTGTAATGAGCCGGGATCAGGCCAAACATACGCGGCATTTTTTCTTCCGCGCTGACCGTGGTTGGCATTTTATCGGCTGGCAGTAGTGCGGCAGATTCGTGCCATTCGCCATTGCGATATTTTTGCAGCACGCGTTTGCCTTCCCGCTGCAGCATGATGGCGGTTAACGGATAACCGGCAAACCCCTGCATTACGTAGATCAGGATAGCGAATACCGAGAGATCAACCAGGCCCGCGCTGGCAGCCCCCTTAGACATGATCAACGCCGAAACGATGCCACCAACCAATGGGGGAATGGTCACGATGGCGGTGTTCATATCAAACATCAGCATGCAGGTCGCAAACACGGCGGCGATAATGCCAGCAATCCCCGACAGCGAGATCACAATGGTTTTCCATTGCCGCATCAGCTCAGGTACCGAGAGCAGCGTCCCCATGTTAGTGATCAGCAGATACATCAGCATCACCGCTACCGCCGGTGTGATACCGGCCAGGCTGACGATATCCTTCGGAAAAAACGTCCAGTAGCCGAACAGGAACAACACCGCGCAGACAAATACAGAAGGGATCCAGGCTTTAGTACGCACGGATACCGCATCTCCCAGGTATAAAATCACCATTACAATCAAAAGCGCTAACATCTGTGACATAGAATATTTCCGTTCTTATATTTTTTAGAAGTCCGTTTAGGATAGTCAAATCCACTAAGTTACAATAATAATTCAGTTAACAACTCTACCTTACTGGGCGGAAATGACCGATTTTCAGAAGAAAACCTCAAGAAATGGGGCATTCTCACCAATTCCGATACTAAACAGCTATGGCAGGGGAATAAAGGAAAAAATCAGAAATAAATCTGCTGAGTGATTTTAATTTCTGCCATAGAGGATCCCCAGGCCGCTCTCTCCACCCCATTGGCAAACTACAGCAATCCAATGAGGTGTCTCAATGCTTAACGGTTGCTTATAAATAACTGACCGTCAATAAATTGGGGTGAATCAGCAACGGCTGAATCTGCTGGTTCAGCCTGGCTAAATGTTTTATAACCCTATTTAGTGACCTTGAGTGGCAAACATTTTGAAAAGGACCTTGAGTTTGAAATATGCATCAGTGCCGTTAAATCAAAACCAAAATGGCTGGTTAAAACCTGACCTGCGCCCGACCGTTTACCCAACGCTGATCGGCGATACCGAGGCCGACTGGGTGGTCGTGGGCTGCGGCTTTGCCGGGATTTCCTTCGCCAGACGGCTGGCCAATCAAGATCCTAAATTGAAGATCCTCATCGTTGATTCAGCCTGCGCGGCTGAGAGTTCTTCGGCTAGAAATTCAGGGTTTATTATCGGATTACCCCATAATATTGGCAGCTCTACGGCGGAGTTGAAAAAAGCCCAGTCGTATCGCTCTTTATTACAAGAAGGGATCAATCAATTAACCCAGCAAATTGAGCAACAGGGGATCGAATGCGAATGGGAGAATGCCGGAAAATATCACTGCCAGGTTGATGCGACTAATCAGCGGGTGCTCAAAGAATATACCGATAATCTCGATACCATGAACGAACCCTATCAAATAATGGATAAGGAGGCGCTGTATCGAAAATTGGGTACTCGTTTTTACAATAAGGGCATCTATACCCCAAGCTCGATCCTGGTTAATCCTGCCAGCCTGATCGTCGGCCTGGCAAATAATCTGCCGGACAACGTGACGATGTATAACCATACCCCGGTGATGGCGATCCAGCACGGTAGCGTGACGCAGGTGGTTACCCCCTTTGGCACGATTAAAACAGCCAACGTGATGTTAGCCACCAACGCCCTCTCCAGGGAACTGGCTCCGGTTACCAGCCAGCAGGCGGCAATGGCTACTTTCGCCAGCATCACCGCACCATTAACCGCAGAGCAACGCCAAAAGCTGCCAACCATGAACAGTTGGGGGCTGACACCGGTCAACGCGATCGCTGGAGCAACGGTGCGCTATACCCAGGATCATCGTTTCCTGATCCGCCAACATGTGACGCCAGCCTTGAACGGCCGGATCACCGCTGCACAGACCTATCAAGCGACCCTGTTGCATCAGCAGATTTTCAACAAGATATACCCGCAGCTGAGGGATGTGCCGCTGACAAGTACCTGGTCTGGCACCATCAGCGTCACCCGTAATGGCGCGCCGGTTTGGGGCGAGTTGAAGAAAGGCATTTATACCGCCGGGGGCTGTAACGGCGCAGGCGTGTCCAAGCAAACCATTGCCGGGACGTTATTGGCGGACTATGCGCTAGGGATCGACCATCCGCTGATTGGCGCGATGCAGGAACTCGGTAAGGCAAACTACCTGCCGCCTTCGCCAGTGCTGGATATTGCGATTGGCGTTTCTTTGATGAAAGAGCGCTACCTGGGGCGCAAGGAAGTCTAGCTTTGGTGGTGAACTGGGGTGGGGATCCTATCCCTGCCCCTGCTCGAAACACTGCTCCCCAAGACGCTGATACTTGTTGAACCCGATAATAAACTTGCGATTCTGCCCACGCAGATCGGCACCACGATAGCTTTCCCCCGGCAACAGATTGAACACCTTGGCGGTGTCATCCTGCCCGTCGCAGCCCTGATGGATCATCACGCGGAAATAGGTATTGCCGGTGTTTTTCAACACCCCGGCCAGCGGATCATAGTGATAAGTGAAACGCATCTTGCGCGGGCGAATTACCATGATGGTATCTAGCGCCATGGTCGGGGATACCAGCGGTGTCTTGTCTCCCCCCTGCATCTCCATCAAGTTGGCCGGGATCTCCTGGATCACTATGCGATAATAGCGCTCGCGCTCGTCCGCCGGGCCGCGATAGAAGATCTTGAAATATTCCCACGCTCCCGGCTCCAGTATTTTGCGCAGTGGGGTATAGAGCAGTTCGCCCTGTTCTAGGGGCTGAGGTTGTTCATCAACCCCCGGTTTGGCAATCCGATAGGCAGCGATCACATACAGATTGGTCTCTTTGGTGTTGTTAACAAACTGGCGCGAGAAGAAGGTGCGATCGCTCTCCAGAGTAAATACTCCGGACGAGAGATAAATCGCCTGCGCCGGAAACGCCAACATCAGCCCCGCTAGCCACCACCCTAGTCTTATCGTCATTTTCGATCCTATTGGATATCAGGGCCGGTCCAGACCGCTCTGACCCTTACCTCACCGGTGGCGCTGACAATCCCCATCCAATCCCGCCCATCCAGGGTCCACATTGAATTGCCCTCATTCATCGGGAAGCTGAGAGACAACTCGGTGCGATAAAAGCTGCCATCGTTTTGTGAAGGAACCGGCCAGGCGGTTCTTACCCAACGAGCCGCATTCAGGCTGATAGGTGCATCATCACAGCTGGCACGCGTACGGACAACTTGCCCGACGTTGTCGGTATAAGCCAGATAGGCCGAGAACGGCACCCTAAGCTTACCGTCGGTAGAGGAAAAGACGCAGTACGGGCGCCCATTGACCTGCCCTGCCGGACCGTAAACCTGCGCGGTAATGCTATCAGCCTGCCTTGGGCCAGAGGTAGTCACAATATAGTCGAACACGATCGGCGGTTCTGTGCTGCCGACTTTGCCTTCACGCTTGGGATTAAGCACCAGGTCTTTGGAGATAATGCTAATCCCATAATCGCGCGGGATCAGCAAGATAGTGTTCGAAGGCGAGAATTCGTAATATCCGGACTGCGGTGCCACCGTACTGGTAAACAGGAAAGTGAAGAAATCCTGGCTGTGGCTCAGATCCACACCCCGATCGATCAGGTTCTTCAGGAAGGTCTGCGATAAAAAGACATAAATACCGCCGCTACCGGCTTTGATCAAATTCGCCGCGTTGGTCGTGGCGCTGTAGTTCACCCAACCACTGGCACCATCGGCACTCAGGCGAATGGTATTTGCCGCAGGCGTAAACCCAAGCGCAGCAGTGTTGAGCTTCATGTTCATGCGCATCGGCGAAAGGGTACTCCCCTGCATCTGATAAGACACCAGCTTACAGATCGCGCCACTCAGTGAGCCAATGTAGCCCACAGAGCAGAACTGAGAACCCGTTCCCATCACCGGATTGCCATTGCTGTCGATAAAAATTTCCTGCAGTGCGTTGGTAGATTCCAACTGCAAATTACCCGCTTTGGTGATGGTGAACTCATGGCTGGTCTGCGAACCACCTACGCTGATGCAGCTTTGCCCTGCTGCAGGGTTGTAGTCCGTGCGGGTAGAGCAGAAACGGTATTTATAAATTTCCGTCGAGCCTACCGACACATTTTTAAAATACTCATAAGCCGAATCAGAGAAAATACCACGCCCATAACGCGCTTCACCGCTGCTGGTGTTAACCGCCACGTGATAAACGCCATTATCACCAATATAGCCCGGCAGATAACCGTTCGAGGGGCAACCGCTACCATTATTCATACAGCGGTTACCAATAAATGGCCGAGCGATGGGAGAATCCTCCAGCCAGATATCGGCGAACGAATTGGTCTGGATCAGCCCGGTATAGCCCATATAGCCCAAACTGCGTTGGTCGCCTGACGCATATTTGGTAAACGCGTTGGCCCCGCTGAAACGGGGATCGGTGCTCTGTGGCGTGATGAAGTACTCTCCATCCACCTGATTTTCGATAAAGAAATAACTGTTGCTCACGTTGGCCGCCTGGCTAGAGAAGGCAGCCAGCATCAGTACCCCAACCAACTGGCAAATATTACGCAGTTTCATGTCACACCCTTTGCTCATCGTTGTGCCAGTATGGTCTGCACGTTGCACACCACATCGCCGACCCACTTCACGCCCTTGGCCTTGGCCAAATCCAGATCGACTTCGCAAATGCCATTATCTGGCATGGTCAATGACACGCTCGGGTAGCGTTTATCAACGTCCATCTGGAAGGCGCCCGTCGCATCCGTAATGGTTTTACCGATGTGGTTACGCACAGCGGCATTGGCGATCGCCCGGCCATTTTCCATGGTCATACGGCCGAACACCGTCACTAACTGTTTCACTTCCGGCTCATAAACGGCGACGTTGCCCGGATACAGCGTGACATTGCGAGTGCGCCCCTTGACGATGTCAAAGCTGTCCATCGAGTTTTTATCGTTCATCAGTTCAACCTTGTAGCTCGAGTACGGCGGCAACGGGATAAAGTTATTCTTACCGCTCAGCGGATAGCTGCGGCCATCGATCTGAGCCGACAGCACCGCATCGTCGATGAAGCCGGTTTTTACCAACACCCCAGATTTCTCCTGAATACCGCTGGCGGCGAAGTTCTTATCGCTGTAGGCCACTGCACCGCGCGCAGTCAGGTTGCCATTGAGGCGATTGTTGTCAGGCCGTGAGAGCGACAAGGTGCCCGCGCTGTATTTGGTATCGAAGGCAGCATAGCCAGAGGCCGAATAAGCGCTGTCACCGTTGTGCTTATCCTTGACCAGCTTGGCCAGGTTGAAACCGGCAGAGGTAAACGCCGAGTCATCGAAGCTCTTGTTGCCGGCCAGGTTGGCCCGCACGTTGCCATTGTTGGAAGACACACCGGTGCTTAACCAGGCGGCCAGTGGCAAGGAGAAGTCCAACGAGATATAGCGCTGGTTGGTGCTATTGGACTGGAAATCATAGCGATAACGCTGGATACCGGCGCGTAGATTGACCGTGCCATAACGCCCGGAGAATAGTGACGTGGAGTATTCCAGATTGTTAGAGGTACTGCGTTCGCGCTTATCTACCGTGCGGCTAAGCGTAAGCTGCCCACCACGTTCAAAGAACCGGCTCAGGCTAAGGGTTCCGCCATAGGAATAGCTGTCCGACTCATAGACCGGCAACTCCTTACCGATATGGCTCTTCTCCCGGTTGGCCCACACGCTGCCGAAGCCTTTCGGTAGCATAAGGCTGGCGCTTAAAATATTGCGGTAACGCCCGCCCTGCGACAGCAACCCCTGCCAGCCCAAGCTCGCGAACTGGTTCACGTTGAGGTTGATCGAAGTTTCATTCACCACCTTCTTGTCGAAGGTATAGGTCGAGGTTTGCACTGCCAGGCCAAATATCGCCGGAACCGAGGCGATCTTGAGAATTTCCGGGATCGACATGGCCGCCGACGCCCCTGCCAGATAGGTTTCGTTGGTGGTGCTGCCATTGGTGCGGTTATTGCGGCTGTCGTAATCAACATATCCGCCATAGAGCTGCCAGTTAAGTTCTTGCGCCACGCCATTATTGCCAGAGAAGGCTTTGTTGATCGTCTGGCGCATACGCGAATGGGTTTTGCCGTCGATCACCACATCGACATCAACGTCATAAATCCCATACGGCAGACGGCTGGTATCAACCTCAAAGCTGCCCATCGGGAAATTCTGGATGTTCAACAGACGCCCCTGCCGGTAGATATGGACTTCACCCGCGCTAGGTAAGAATACGGTAATTGGCGTTAGCGAATATTGGGTATTCTGGATCTGGGTAGCGGACTTATTGCCATAGGTGACGCCGTACACCTTGCTGGAGTTAAGTGCCGATAGGTTCCCCAACGATTGCAGGTTCCAGGTGTCAACCAAGCCAAATGCCAGACGGCGTCCGCTCATGTCCCGCTCATACATGGCGCGGTAAAGCTGAGAATCCTGCTGGGACTCCCCAATACCGTAAAACGAGCCGTTCACATTGAAATGATGCTCCGCAAAGCCGAAGGTGTTATCCAGGGTCAGATAGTTATTCGAGGTGTTCTCGCCCTTTTTTAACTGCGAGCGGTAAACACCGAGATCGTAATTTAGTACCGAACTGAAATTCGGCACCGAAGAGAGTCCCAGAAGACTCGTTCGTGGGATAATTGCGGTCCCCAAGCTTTTTTCACTCACGTCCAGCGTCAGTACAAATGAACGGATATTCAGGTTCAAATCGGCATCGGACGAAACGGCAATATGGGTATTTTGATCAAAGAAACGATCTTTCAGACCACGGATCAATGTCTGGGTCGTCTCGGCCAACGTTGCCCCTTCAGACTCTTCCGCCAGCGTAATTTCTCTTATCATCAGGCGGTCTTTTTCCAGCACCACCAGCGCATCCGCTACCTTTTGTTTTTCTTGTTGGTTGCCACCTTTGTAACGTAGCAATACAGGAATAGTCATACCTTCGGTCAGCGCCTGACCAAATACCCCCGGGATAAGATAATTTCCTAAACGAACATCCTGTAGGTTTCTGGCGTTAGCCTGCATAGACATCAGAGCCGCAGCAATACATAACGCTACAGCCTTGGTTCTTGTCCTTAAGATGAAATTATTACCCATTTGCTTCCCCAAATAGCCTCCTAACCCACACCTGGAAAACATTTACGATGCAGGTAATGAGTAAAGAGGCTATTTCACGTTGATATAATCTTCGTTGTGCCAAATGCCAACGCTGAGTTTTTGATTATTGATATCAACAAATTTCAAATGCACGCCTAATCCCGGCATAACGTAATAACGCTCACGGCACCCTTTATTTTTCTCTTCACTGGTCTGTGGCTGCTTACAGGGACCAAATGCCACCACGCGGAAAGAGCTGTTTCCGGTGTTATAAGCAACACCATCTCGGTATTGATAATCGAACTTATCCTTCCGTGGTGTGACGACCATAATGGTGCTTATGGTTGCCGAGGTGGTTGCCGAAGCGGATTTTTTGGTCTTTGACAGCCCCTCTTCGGTAACCGGATTATCATTCCAGATTAAACGGTAATAACGCTCTTTATCGTCCTTAGGCCCGTAATAGAAAACGCGGAAAACATCTTTCCCCTTGCCGGGCAATATCAGGTTGGATGGCGTGGCCATTATTTCCTGCTTGCTCTCCATTGGGATCACTTTGCCACCTTCCATCGGGGAGGAAATACGCTCGACCCTCAGGCTGACCAGACGGGCATCATCCACGGTATTAATCACCTCCTTGGCGATAACGCTCTGCTCAGGGGAAATGATTGATGTAATCGCGCCAACGTTAATTGCACCGGCGTGAGTACAATAAAATAGTGCTGAGCACATCAGCGTAGGAAACCATCTGTTCATCATGTATTCCATAAGGATCGGGGCTATTCACCCCAATCCTGACTACGTTAAGACAACAAAATCACTTACAGGGTGGTGAAAGTACCGTCCCAAGTTGCTGTGAATTCAACGTTTACGTTGCCATCCCAGTAACCATCGGTCAGGTCTTTGAACGCCGTATCAGCACCGGCAACGGTCGCTTTCGCGATATCAAAGGCGAACACGCCCTGAGTGCTGGTACGGTTAGCACCAGCATAAGCACTTTCCATAGCCAGAGCAGACAGGCCAGCGCTGATGCCTGCTGAAGTATCGATCATCACCATATCGCTGCTTTCAGACAGTGCTTTGCCGTTCCACTTAACGCCAACGGTCAGCGCAGAGTCATCGCTTGCGCGGTTCAGGGTGTTGGAGATGATTTTAGAGGTCAGTTTGAAATCACTCGCGCCAGACTGGCCAGCGATGGTGATATCGAACGCGCCGTCTTGAGAGTTAAAACGCTCCAGACCTTCTGCGTAATTAAAGGTCAGTGACTTTATCGGGGTAACAACCAGCATGCTGCTGGTATCTTTAATGGCTTTTGCATCCCAAGACGCTGTCGCGTTCGCAGTACGAGTGTCCGCATTAGCCAGATTAATTGTTCCCAACGCTGAAGCTGCAATCAAAGCCAGAGCTAACTTCTTCATAAAATTTCTTCCTTTATTTATATCAATTAATTTCCCGCCAATATTTACTGGCGTGGCACAATAAATGCGACACAAGGGCGCATTCGAAAACTAAAATTTTCGAAAAGGTCCTACGGCAATTAAACAACGAAATATCTGCGATATAAAATCACCGCATATTTCATTTAATTTTTATAGCCCTATGATAATAGGTAGTTATAGTTTATCTGACAGAGTGATAGGCCTGAGTGAAAATATCATTCATTTTAGTCAACCCCATCTTGCCTAAAATATTATGGCGCAGGGCATAAACCGTTTTAGGACTAAGCCGCAACCTGTTGGCGAGATCGCCCACGGTGACACCATGTATCAGAGTACGTAATAAACATATCTCACGCGAAGACAGCCTGACTTGCGATGTTGAAGAAACCCGCTCCCCGGCAATAACATGATCGATTTTAGCAAAAATGTCACTGGACTCGCCCGTTCTCTGGATCACAGAATCAACCTGCCGAAACATGCTCTTATAATAATTGGCCAAGGGTAACAGGTAACTATCGGTGACCAGCACAATGCGATTACAAGCAGAATACATTAGCCAGTCCTGCTCCAGAAAAAGGCGCAGGTTAGCTAATTGAAAGTCAACAAATACGACTTTGAGTTGCTCCGGGGAAGTATTAACTGAGTTACAGTAACCTACGATGCCTTCACGGAAATACTTATTGGTATCTGGCCAGGTTAAAGGTCTTTTTGATGGAGAACCGGCCTGCGGCAGGCACCCAAAATCCAATATATTTAGCATAAGGATCCCTTCCTTTCTTTACTATATTACCAACTCCATTACGCCGTTGGATGAGCAGAATACCATTTAGCAAAACTAAGTTATTTCTTAATTTTCAAAACAATATTAATGGCTAAAAACAATTATTCAAAATCGGTTAAAACGATCGCGAATGGCTTTATTCATCGATAATACCTATCAAGTTGTTATTATTCATTATGAAAACTCCTAGGATTAAGAGTATACATTTTAGTTTAAAAAGTTAATTAGGAAGCTCATAGTCAACTAAGAATATTCTTTATACACCCACACTTTATAAATAAGCTTTTTCTTAAAAAATGCTGGTACAGCAGTAGATAAAGGGTATTAGCGGACGAATAACGCACAAGGATGATCAAGAACATTTCCATAAAAGTAACACTATAACGTGTTGCTTAGCTCGCGAATCAGAATAGTCTCACCCCCTCCCGTTTAACAGACACGACAGTGCAACATAATGGCAACGAAATGAGCATTTAATGAGCGATTTAAGGGTCTTTATTTGTGATTAAAATCACTTTTTTCATTGAAAAAAATCCGTTTTATCTCATGAGAGCCCGTCTGAGAGCGGTTTTAAGGCCGCCAACCCGATGCTGAGACCTCACTTTTTAGCTATCGGTGAAGATCAAGCTTGGATCCCCATGGCAACTATCTATTGATCAACGCAATGATATCAACAGCCCGATTAGCGGCTTATAGCAGTCTGCAAACAGCAATAACGCGGACTCGAGATGCATATATTGAGGTCCTACAAGAGTTTTTCGTTAGAAAAACAGGCTCATAACTGATCAAATAATGATCAAATAATAGTGGATGACCAATGCAGCCCTGAGTAACTACCTCAGATAATGCCAAGAGTGAGGAGCAAGAATATCAATACAGATACCGGGCTGCTGCAATGATCAACGTAAGGCAATACTAATCCTAGACCGAATAATGGTGATAGACAGCCAAAATCCGGCACAGAGCACTTGCCTCAACCAAGAAGATGGCTTTAAGATAATGGCAGTAAAAATTTCCCTGGTGTTGGCCAATGTGGCAACCTGACCCAACGAGGTCAGGTTTTTTTTGCTATTTTATCGAAAATAACGGGAAAGCCAGTATATTATCTGGCGTTCAACAACGGCTAGATTAAATTATTACCCCACAAGTTATGTTAGTAGCGTTATTATTTCATATTGAGGTAATTTGATGTCTACATTTTTCTGTGCTAGCCAAGATGAAAAAAACGCTTTTAAAAACCATCTGGATAAACAAATAGCGGAATTTGGCGATTTCAAATACGCCCATTTGATACTTAACAAGAAAGACTTTATGGAGACATTGATAACCTCCAGTTATCCAAGCCAATGGATTGATATCTATAAAGAAAGGAACTACCAATGCATCGATCCCGTGGTACTCTCCGCCCTGCAGAGAGTCTCTCCATTTCCTTGGGATGAAAGTACACCAATAAACCCAAGGCTAAAGCCCTCAGATATATTCAGCCATGCAAAGAACTATAATATTACCACTGGCTATACCTTTGTATTGCATGACCACGATCATAATCTGGCGATGCTGACGCTGACGCTTAATGACAGTAAATCCATCGATATAGAGGGCCAAATTCACCCTAACAAAGCCCGTTTACAGATGCTGTTGGCTAACGTTCACGAAAGGTTCGCCACCCGCCTCCAGGAAACCGCACGAAATAATCGCGATAACTCCAGCGAAGAGAAAGCCCCCCTGACAACGCGGGAGAACGAAGTGCTCTATTGGGCCAGCATGGGTAAAACCTATCAGGAAATTGCCATTATTTTAGACGTGAAGGTCCGTACGGTAAAATTCCATAT
This sequence comes from Serratia sp. JSRIV006, assembly GCF_019968685.1. Lineage (NCBI taxonomy): Bacteria > Pseudomonadati > Pseudomonadota > Gammaproteobacteria > Enterobacterales > Yersiniaceae > Serratia > Serratia sp. JSRIV006. The sequence goes on along the minus strand of NZ_CP074137.1, from coordinate 705,491 downwards.
TGGCAATATTGTGAAAAAGATGGGCGTGACTAATGCCAAACATGCCATCAGGCTGGGGGCAGAGTGGCAGCTTGTCAAACCGATCACGCGTTGAAATCAAGACTCCCGCTGACCTTGTAAGAAAGCCAGTAAGGTAGGGAGTGAGTGGCTGATGCTTGCCTAGAAACTATTGAATCCCTTTCGTTTTGCGAGCATGATCGCAATCACTTTCGCCGCCCGCCAGGATGCACCGATGAAAACCAGCCAGGAACTGCAAACCGCCATATCTAATCTGACCTTATGGCGCAAAGGCGATCAACGTGCACCACATAAGCCACTATTGCTGCTGTATGTGCTCTCCCAATATCAGCAAGGGCACGAGCGGCTGTTCAATTACGGCGAAGAAATCCACGGCCCCTTGCTGGCATTACTCAATAGCTTCGGCCCACAACGGCGTGACCATTACCCCACCATGCCGTTTTGGCGTTTACGCGGCGACGGATTCTGGGAATTACAGAATGCAGAGCTTTGCAGCCCGCAGAAAGGCAGCAAAGAGCCACCTAAGCGGGAAATTATCGAACATGGCGTTAGCGGCGGCTTCGACAAAGAAAGTTATCAGCTGCTACGCAGCCAACCCGCTCTGATAGACAAGCTTGCACAGCAAATTCTCTGTGAGCATTTCCCTGACAGCGTTCAGGAGCTGATAGCCAACCGCCTGGACTTTCAGCTTGATGGAATACGTAAAGCACGCGACCCAGCATTCCGGCAAACGATATTGCGTGCCTATAACTACCAATGCGCGGTGTGTGGCTACAACCTGCAACACGACACTACGCCCGTTGGCTTGGAGGCCGCGCATATCAAATGGAAGCAACACGGCGGCCCCTGCACCGTGACCAACGGATTAGCGCTGTGCTCATTGCACCACTCCGCATTCGATATGGGAGCCATCGGGCTTGATGACAGCATGAAACTGCTGGTTTCTGCAGGCGTGAACGGTACCCATATGATCGAGCAATTGTTCTGGGACTTTGCTGGGAAGACGATTCGGTTGCCAAAGATCGCCGACCATTATCCTTTGGATAAGTTTGTGGAGTGGCATCGGGGGCAGGTGTTTAAGGGGTGAGGTGCAACAGAGATATCATGTGCCCACATCATTCTCTGACCTCGCTTTGCCGTTATCCGATAAGGAACAACCCATAATTTCAACGTATCCGAGAAGGCAAAATGCTGAGCTATTGGCCGGTTAAAATCGTCATGTTCCGGATAGATCAGGTACATATCACCAACTCCTGCGAGATATTTTTGGCCGTAGGCGAACATTTGATAGAAGTCGGCCTGCGACAATCCATACATTGATTGCGGTTGTGAACGGCTATTAATCAGCTTCCATTTAGTATCCAATACCATCCTGGTTTTAATTGGGTAACGGGATTGGATCAATAGATCCGGGCGCAGCTTAAAGCAATCCTGTTCCCCATGTTTCACCAATGAATAGGTTGCTGCCTGCGATTTCAATTTGAGATTTTGCGGCAGCTCATCGGCAAGGGTTTGTGCGACAAAAGACTCAAACACCGCCTCCATCGGGAACAATAGCGACAACGCTTTGGTCTCCCCTTGTAGGGCGCTCGGGTTCATCCCGCTCAGTATCAATTGCGCCCATGCCAGTGGTTCATGGTAATGCGCCATACCGCGATCCAAGCGCAAACTCGCTATATCACTTTCGACATCTCGGCTAAGCGGGGTGCCATCAAAAGCAAAACGTAGCTCTTGCAGCCAACGCTGATTATCGGATGATAACTTCAAACTAGATAACTTATGTAACGCCGAGTGCAGCAGCCTGTTGGCCGAGCAGTCGGGTAAGTAATCATCATAATTGACGCAAAATTTATGGCGGTTCACTACGTTATGGCGTAACTGGGCCGAGAGCATCAGCTTGCCTTTCATAAAGGGCAAATTGCCGTGCTCATTCACATAGTCAGAGCGTAAACCTTGTTTTAATAATTGGCTCACGCTGTACAAAAACTGGTTGATAAATATCTCAAGCAACGGCATTCGCTGTGCCTGGACTGTTGCCTGCTGGGTTTGAATATGCCGAAAGCCCGACAGATGGCTCAGCATGATCAACAGCGTTTCCCGCGCACGTTCACGCGTGAGGTTTTTACCAACCTTGGGCAAAATTTCAATCTGTAAACCGTGGGGTGTATACAGCATCCCCGCGTAATTCTGCACCTTCAGCAGCTTACAACCGGCACGAGAGGTGAGTTTAATAAATTGGCTCCCCTGTTCGCTGGTCAGGCTAAGGGATTCAAGATAATCAAATGCTTCCTGCGGGATAAGGGTTGCGCCAGCCGAAATGGCCTTGCCAACCCCCAACAGATCATATTCAAAAACCGAGATCACCTCACCCATGCAGTGCTACCTGCGCATTAAGGATGGCTTGTTGCGGTTGATAAATCGCACGGTAAGCCAGTGGCTTATTCCAAACCTCTTGATCAAAGGCGGTTAGTTCATATACCGTCGACTGCTGATCGTGACGCCGTAAGGCATGATTGCTGCCAAAAAGCGTATCCAGATCGTCAGTTTTCTCAATCACAAACTGCAGGTCATCATCTTGCTTTTGGTTGTCTGCCAACACCAGTCTGATCTTGTTCCAGTCATCAAAGAAATACTCCTGTAACAGTGGAACGATCTTTTTCTGGAAGGCAGCCTTAAGCTGTTTAAACGCTACCTCCTCATCACCGGCCTCGAGTGCCTTTTTTACCGGCATAAAAAACGCATGCCCTAACGTATGCTCGCGATCGTAAAGCGCTTCAATGCGGCTATTGAGTTTTTCCAATAATGGCTCGAGCTCAATGCCTTTGACCTTGGCACCGCTCAACAAAGAGAGATCTGGCATCATCTCGACAAAGTCAAAGCGACGGCGCAACGCCGTGTCCATCAGCGCAAGCGAGCGATCTGCGGTATTCATTGCACCGATAATATCGACATTGCTGGGAACGCTGAATGCCTCACCGCTATACGACAATTGCAGGCTCATCGCATTTTCCATGCCCGCACGCTTGTCTACTTCGATAAGCGAGATCAGCTCACCAAAGATCTTGGAGATGTTGCCACGGTTGATCTCATCAATAAAAATGGCATAACGATGCTCAGGATCGGCATTCGCACGCTGACACAGGCGCATGAAGATACCAGGCTCGATAGGGTAAGAGATATTCCCACTTTCATCGGCACGAGCCCGCATACCTTCAATAAACTCTTCATAGCCATAAGACTGATGGAAAGTGACTACGGCAAATCGCTGAATAGACTCAGCCGTTTTAGGGCCGTGCTTCAACTCGGCATAAAGAGAAAGTAATTCATCCACTTGTTCTAACTGTGACTCCACCAAGACCCACTCACTATCCGCAGTTTTATCGAATATTGCAGGCTCACGGCGGCCTTTATACGCCACCGTGGTGGATCCCGGCACGGTAAAGGATTGCAGCGTCGCCCAGGCAGTTTGCGAAAAGTTACTGCTGCGGCCATTCAATAGCGCTTTACGTTGGAACCACTGATGTTCGGTCAATTGGCGGACTTTGGCTCGCTTATTGAGATCCAGCAATACCAACGCGATCACCTGCATCCAGTTCAAAGACTCAAGGCGAGAATCCAACCAGGCATCAAAATCGGCTGGCGCGGCCTGAACGGTGTATTCCTTCATTTTCTGCTGCAAAGTGAAGGTTTTTCCAGTGCCTGGCGGGCCAAAGTAGATCATATTCACTGGCAAGCGCTGAGCGAACTGAACGCTCACCGATGTATTATCCACGGCGGCGGTATCGCTAACGGCCTTCTCCTGTTTTTCCTCGTTATCGCGTTCGCGAAGCAATTCATAGAGATGCCAAATCGCCATGTTCACGTAATAAGGGTCTGCATCTGGCAGTTTCGCATTGATGGCCCGTTTCAATTCATGGTTTTTTTGCAGCCAACTGCCGTCAAGAGATAGGCCAAGGTTGAACTGTTCATTCAGGAACGTGGCCGCTCTGGAAAAAGCATTCCCATCCACGGTGCTGGTACAGATTTCTGGAGAAAATGCCGCAAAGACACGGTTTCTCAAACTCCAATACATACGTTTGAGTTGCCCGGTCTCCTTGGCTTGTTGTAACGCTGCCCCCACATATTGGTAAGTTTGCTCGTCCGGTTGGCGATAAATTCGCTCGGTCAAATCTCTTAGCAGCGGCAGGCTCTGTTGGAATTCCGCCAGAGACGGTACCCCCTGGCGGATACTGGCGATGCCGTTACTACGCTCATACCACAGCCGTTTAACCAGCTCATCGGTTTCAGGCTCGGTAAACGTCAGGGTTTGTTGGAGCAACAGCGTAAATTCACGATATCGCTGATCCCACCTAGAATCGGTATAATTTTTGTACTCCGCCAGAGCGTTAATCAATTCACCAAGTGGCAGCTTGCCTGCTTCAACACTAGCAACGATATCCATCACGATGTTTCCTTTGCTGTTGCATGGGGTAATGTTTGAGTTTTGCGATGTTGCATTATTAGCTTCACCCGCCTTTCAGCATATCAAACACCACGCGGGCGAACCCTTTGGCAAGTTCCGGGTTAGACAGATACTGCATCATCATCTCATGCTGAGCTTCGTTACTGTCCATGACCGCATCATCAATCGCTTTCGGGAAGTCACCTAGCATCGCCTGTTCGCGGGTATTGTTGGCAATCTGCGTCATGACGGTTTGGTTTTCAGAGAGCTTGTCACGTACCGCAAACGCATAGTTGACCATGTCTTTATCGGTAAGATTGTCCGTAATAAACAGCTCATTCAAACGCTCTAAAATATGCGATAAGAAAACCTCTTTCTTATCTTTCGGCTTAGCCGTACCCACGTCATTACCCGGCTCAAGTTGATAATCCGCCGCGTCTTCTTGCAGCTTGATATGTTGTTCCCGAATTCTCGATAACCGGTAGTGGCTCATCACGACGTTATCTAAATCCACATCGTCTTCCTGCACGTTCTTTTCTTGCAACAGCGGCCTGAGATGGCGGGCATACAGGCTAAGTTTCTCCAGGTCCCGATCTTCATACTCGACGATCTGCGACATAAATTCGTAGAACCGAACAAAGCTACCCAAGTCTTTTTTGAAGATTTCTAAGCGATCTTTCTCTTTTTTACACTCTTTAAACGTATTCTCAGCATTGGCGATTAACACCGCATCCTGCGTTTTTTTGGTGCGTTCAAAGATTTCTTTAGCTTGAATATAGGCTTCAATGGCAGAAAGATAGCGCTTTTCCCAGCGCTCTTTTGCCGGTTTGCAGATGTTGCTGATAGCGGCGTTGGACTTGTTTTTGGTAAAGAAAGCGGTGCAGAACTGCTCAACTTCGCTCCATGTAAAGATGCCACTGGACCGGAGTTTTTCGAACAGATCGAACACCAGATTAGGGTCGGTCACGTCCATCAGTTCGGCGGTCTGATAATACGGCTGGAAGGCTTGCAGGATGTCATCAGGCTGGTTATAAAAATCGAGGATGAAAGTGCCGCATTCCACCTTACCGGGATAAACACGGTTCAAACGTGAAAGCGTCTGCACACATTCAACCCCGCCTAAGGGTTTATCTACATACATGGCGCACAGCTTGGGCTGATCAAAACCGGTTTGGAATTTGTTGGCAACCAGCATCACCTGATAATCATCGCTGTCGAAGGCTTTACGCATATCGCGGCCTTTTAGCCCCGGATTCATATTGATTTCGGTGAACTTGTGGTTCAGCAATGCCAGGCTGTCTGGATCCTTATCGTTAAACTCCACCTCGCCAGAAAACGCGACCATGGCATTGATATGCTGATAGTTATTCTCAATGATGTATTTGTCGAAAGCCAACTTGTAACGCACGGCCTCTTTACGCGAACTGGTCACCACCATCGCCTTGGCCTGCCCACCAAGCAGGTGCACGACGTGGTTCTTGTAGTGCTCCACAATCACCTTCACCTTCTGTGAAATGTTGTAATCGTGCAGACGCACCCACTGGCTCAACTTGATTTTTGCTTTGGAGCTATCGACTTCTTTGTCGGCAGCCTCCATCTTTTGCACCAGCTTATAGGCCACCTGATAAGTGGTGTAATTCTTTAGCACATCCAGAATAAAGCCTTCTTCGATCGCCTGACGCATGGAGTACACATGGAAGGCCTCCGGCTTGTTGGTCTTTGACGCCGGTTCATCAGGCTTGGGCAAACGGCCAAACAACTCCAAGGTTTTTGGTTTTGGCGTGGCGGTAAACGCATAGTAGTTCAGGTTACTGCTACCGCGCCGGGCAGCCATGGTGGCATTGATGGCATCTTCAGAAGTCAGCACCGTATCGTCGTCTGTCTCTTCCAGCATCAGCACTTCTTTTAACTGACGAGCGGTAGAACCACTTTGCGATGAGTGAGCCTCATCGGCGATTACTGCGTATTTGCGCAGTTTCAAGCTGACACTGTTTTCAATCGCTTTTAGCACAAACGGGAAGGTCTGGATGGTGACGATGATAATCGGTTGCGAATTTTCCAGCGCGGCAGCGAGTTTTTCTGATTTTGAGCCGTCGCCTTCTTTATTATTGATACGCCCCACCACGCCGTCGGCATGTTCAAACTGATAGATAGTGTCTTGCAGCTGATCGTCGAGTACCGTGCGGTCGGTAACGACAATCACCGAATGGAACTGCTTTTCGCCGTTGGCATCATACAGCGTAGAGAGTTGGTGGGCAGTCCAGGCAATCGAGTTGGATTTACCAGAGCCAGCGCTGTGTTGGATCAGGTATTTATTGCCAGCGCCCTCTTCAACTGTGGCACCAATCAGTTTACGCACCACGTCCCATTGATGATAACGCGGGAAGATCAGCGTTTCTTTCTTGGTTTTCAGCCCGTTCCAGTCTTCTTTTTCTTCGATTTGCAGATGAACGTAGCTGCCTAAAATATTCAACAGGTTGCTGGGCAGTAACACCTCATTCCACAGATAATCGGTGGCATAACGGTTTTGATCGTCGGGAATGTCGTTACCCGCCCCGCCTTCTTTGGTGCCTTTGTTAAACGGCAGGAAGAAGGTTTCGTCCCCTGCCAGTTTGGTTGCCATAAACACTTCATATTGGCTAACGGCAAAGTGCACCAGCGCACCACGTTTAAAGCTAAGCAACGGCTCCGGCTTTTTGGTAATTGGGTCTTTCGGCAAACGGGTTCTTTTATACTGCTTGATGGCGTTTTGCACCGCCTGCTTGAACTCGGATTTCAGCTCCAGCGTAGCGACCGGCAAGCCGTTGACGAACAGCACCAGGTCAATGCGCCAACTTTTGGCTTTGCTGCCGGTTGCGGCAAAGTGCTCCGCATTGGCATAAGGGCTGTAAACCAGTTCCGGTACAATGCGGCAGATATTCTGCTGGTAACGCGCCAGCGTTTCAGGGTTTAGCTCGTGCTCGGGTTTAAACTGACATAGGGAGAAACGCGCATTGCGGATTTTTAACCCGTGGCGTAATACGCCCAAAGTGCCATAGGTGCGCGACAGGACATCGGTGGCATTCACATCAGCTTTTTTAAGCTGGGCTACCAACGTATCCAGAAAATAGCGCTCGGTGTCGTTAGGGTAAACCTTGGCAAACTTCTCCCATTCCTTTGGTTGGCTGACTTGTACAAAAGCCAGTGCATCCAACGTATACAGAGCACGTTCACGATCGTAGCCGTCTGATTTGCCGACAATCCAACCATTTTTCACCATCTGATCGATCATTTCATTTTGAAAGATCAGCTCCTTGGTTGTGTCTGTGCTCATGCCGTCGCCTCCTGTGGCTCCTGGTTCACTTCTGTGTCGCTGGTGGGGGCTACCCAGTTGCGTACGTCGATTTTGCCGGTGACGGCGGCGGAGATTAGGGCGGTACGGCGTTCTTGTAACAAAGAAACCTGCACAAATGCCTTATCAATTAAATCACTATAATTCTCCGTCAAGCGTCCGATATAACTCAATATTTCATTAAGTTCATTTCTTGGAGGAACTGGTATATATATAGATTCAATACCCTCACTGGATATATTTGGTTGATTCGTAATAGTCATGTTATTCGAAAATTGAGCTAAAAAAGGTGATGACTGAGTCGAAATCAATATGTAACCAGATATATCTTCTTGCTCGACAAACATAAACCCGACCCTTTGGTTAACAAGAGGAGCACTTTCATTATCAAGCAAAGTCACTTTAATCCCACCAGCAATGACAGGCCTAGTCATTGCGAATATCAATGAACCTTTGGGAGCAAGATACTCTTTATGAAGCAATGAGAAACTATAAGGTAAAAAGGAGGAATCTCCCCATTCAAAACAGAGATGAGAAACATTGGATATTTTAATGACTGGATAGCCTTCCTCTGTAAAGTCGCTACTTTTAAAAGCAAATCCGCCAATTACTTTCCCGAAGTGCTTTAACCGTTTTATTTCCCAATGCTCAGGTATCTCATCCAACCACTCAACACCGGAATCTTTCATTGGCACATCAGGATTTAACCCTTTGGTGACCGCATGACTAATCACTGCCTGACGCTTTTCTTTAAGCAGTTCAATCAGTTGCTGTTGTTTCTTGATTAGATTATCGATTTTTGTGATTTCGTGTTCTAAGAAGGTAGATATCTGAGATTGTTCTACAATGCTCGGTAATTTAAAGTACAAATTTTCGACTTGCTCAGCAGAGACAGCCTCAAAAGTACTACCTGTCGCAATTGCATCCAGCTGATATTTATAAGAGGGCAAAACCCACCATAGATAAGATGAGTTAATGTATGAGGAACTACAAATACTGCATAGTCCTCGACCTATTCCATACTCTTTATCAGCTATATTTAAAGCACCAACGGGAGCCCTAACTGAAAATAACAACTCTCCAGCCCTAGCTACTTTTCTAGGTATTGGGCAATATTGTTTTTCTTTCGGATTTACCCTGCCAAACTCAGCATTACCCTGTAAAAAAGCAACCCCATGGCCATCTAAGTTACAATCTTCTGAATTAGGTGACTGCCCCATATTAATATTTGCAACAAGTTTTAAGCGAACTGCTGACCATTCACTAGGCATCTCCCCCAACCATTCAACCCCAGAATCTTTATACTCTGGATAGCTTTGATATCTACTCATTATGAATGTACCTCTTGCAGCAGCTTCATAATCTCAGCACTAACCGCATCCAGATCCGCATCAATATCTTTGAGGTCACGCGGCGGCTGGTAAACGTAAAAATGGCGGTTAAATGGGATTTCATAGCCCACAACACCAATTTCACCGTCTTTGGCATCGCGTTTGTCGGCATTGATCCACGCATCGGCGACGTGCGGCCTTACCTCACTCTCAAAGTAGCTTTCAATCAACATACTGGTCGCTACGCTAGGGTCTAGCGGCACATTTTCGTTATCACGCAGCTCGCCGTCTTGCTCAAACTCCACCACTTTGCCCTTATATTCAAACGCGCCATACAGCGGTTGAGCCGCCTCTTTCAGCACCTTCTTCACCACCGGCTCTGCGTCTGGATTTTTAGTGGTAATGGCATCGATAAACTGCTTTTTCTCTTTGGCATCCAGCTTCACATCGGCGGCTTTCATTGCACCTTTCAAAGTGAGGTCAAACTGGTTAAAGTCGTTACTTACCAGCTCCTTTCCGCCGGCTTTGCTGCCAAAAGCGGTTTGAATTTGCTGAGCGTTTGCCATCAATGTACGTTGGGCCAGCCACAGTTTCTTATCAAGCAGATCTTTGATTTGCTTCTCTTTCAGATCGGGGAATTCGGCTTTGATAACCGCGCGGGCCTCGACTTCAATCGCGCTGAAGTCAGCGTAATTAGCGTTATCCCACTGTGAGCCAAACTCTTCATACAAACGTTCCATCGGGGCAGCAAACGGCTTCGTTGCAAAACGTAGTGAGGCAATAGCCTCATCGGTGATTTGCGCAGACAAGCGCAACGGGCGTTCGATAGTCAAGCGGCGATAGCCAAAATCTGTGCTGTTAAAGATCTTGCTAGCGAAGGTTTTCGGCGCTTCGGTTTTGCTGGTCGCAGACTGGCGACCACGGTTGGATTTCTGCTCTGGGGCTTTCTCCAGGCCCAGTTCATCCAACGGGGTCGGAGCCACAACCTTAAAGGCACCGAAGGTTTGGGTGATAAGCTTGATATCTTCTTCACCCATGATATTGCGCTTCGAGCCCAGTGACTTACGCATTTTACCGCACAGGTTGGTGCCATCAATCAGCTGCACTTTGCCTTTACGATCGGTGGTTTTGTTATTGGACAAAATCCACACGTAGGTAGCAATGCCGGTGTTATAGAACATATCGGTCGGCAGTGCGACGATGCCTTCCAACAAATCAGACTCTAAAATATGGCGGCGGATTTCGCTTTCACCACTGCCCGCACCGCCGGTAAATAGTGGGGAACCGTTGAGGATAATACCGATACGCCCACCATCATTCACCGAACCATCCGCATTGCGGATATCGCGCATTTTGCTAATCAGGTGTAACAAGAACAGCAACGAACCATCGGAGACGCGTGGCAGCCCTGGGCCAAAGCGTCCAGCAAAGCCTTTTACGCTGTGCTCGTTGTTGATCTCAGTATCAATCTTTTTCCAATCCACGCCGAACGGTGGGTTAGACAGCATGTAGTCAAACTTCTCAGTCGGTAGCTGGTCGTTAGACAGGGTATTTCCCAGCTTGATGCGACTGACATCTTGGCCTTTGATCAGCATGTCCGCTTTACAGATGGCGTATGACTCTGGGTTTAGCTCTTGGCCGAAAGCACGCATCACCGCATTTGGGTTCAACTCATGCACATACTCCATGCCTGAGGAAAGAAAACCACCGGTTCCTGCTGTAGGGTCGTAGATGGTACGAATGATGCCGTCTTTGCTAAGCACTTCATCGTCCTTCATAAACACCAATGAAGTGGTCAAACGCACAATATCGCGTGGGGTAAAGTGCTCCCCCGCAGTCTCATTCGAGCTTTCTGCAAAGCGGCGGATCAGTTCTTCAAACACCAAGCCCATTTCGTGGTTAGACACGGCGGCAGGGCTAAGATCGGTAGTGGCAAACTTCTTTACTACCTTGAACAGCAGGTTGGCATCGTTCAATTGGCCAACAAACTCATAAAACTTAAAGTGCTCAAAGATCTCACGAGCATCCTTCGAGAAACACTGAACGTAGTTCTCCAGGTTGTCCTTAATGCCGTTCTGCCCCATCTTGCTGAGATCCATCGATGAGGTATTGAAGAACGCCAAATCATTGGTCGCACGCAGAATAAGCTTTTCTTGTGCCTCCTCCGGCAGGTTCATGGCTTTGACTTTTTCAGCCTGGGCCACCACCGCATCTTTACTCTCACTTAACACACACTCCAGGCGGCGTAACAGCGTGAAGGGCAGGATCACACGGCCATACTGGGATTGTTTGAAGTCGCCACGAAGCAGATCGGCCACCGACCAGATGAAGGCAGCAGTTTGAGAGAAGTTGGTGTCAGCCATAGAAGACCCTAGAAAGATGTACAAAAAGTTGCGGAGATTATACACGAATCAATAAGGCTTGCTGTGACATCGGTGCGGATTAATTCAGGCCTCTAACGCGATGCCCCTAACAAGTTTAGGCTGACAGGTATTCTATTAGCACTAGTGATTAGCTGAGTAATTATAAAAAGTAGCAACAAAAAAAATAAATTGAATTTACAGATTATTTGTTGCATACACTAAAAATAATTTACCGAGCACATTCAGAAAAGGAATTCATCCCATGAATAACTCAACACCAAAAATGCTAAATAAGAAATTTATCATATCCGTTATCACCTCATCTGCGTTCATTACAGGTTTAACTCTTGCAATCATATGGCTTTACCTGTCAAATATCGATAGGTTAGATATCTTTCATGATGCGGCAAGTGTCAAGTCAATCATGGGGATCATCTTAGGGTTTGCTATCTTTTCAATATTGGGCTTCAGCATTTTTTTATTTGTTTCATCCTTGATGCTAATCATCACTTTCTCAAACTACGAAAAAGATATTAAAAAATATGACGGAATCGCCCATAACTTCGCTTCCGTTGGCATTCTTAACAGTTTATCATCGTGCCTATTATTAATGATATCTTTCTCGATTCATTATTTCTTCGATTGGAGTGGTTATCTAACAAGCGCATTATTCTTGCTAACTTCAACAGCATTCAGTTTTTGGTTAACAAATAAGAAAATTTTGAAATCAGAAAAATATCTTTCACAAGATAACAGCGAAGAAGAGAGCATTCTTAAGAAAACACCCACAAAAATAATGATGCCATTTTTACTGCTTACTCCGGCAATTGTGCAAATCCTTCCGCTATCATTTTTACTGAAACAATTAGAGTTTACCGAAGGCAGTAACGATTTCGTACAGCTAGCTTTAATTACTATGTTAAGCCTCATGTTTTCCATGCTAAGTATGTTACCAGGGGTAATCTATATTAATGAAAAGAAGAATGGTGAGATGCTACGTAGCATTAGCGTAATTTTAATCTCCATACCGACAACCCTGGTGGTTTTATCACTACTTGTTCGCCCAATACCTAATATGATTATAAATATGACCATGAATCTATCGGGCATCAGTGACTGGCGTACGCACCATTTCTATATCGACAACCAAACCCACCATCATACTATGTTTAATGGTGTATTATGGAATACTAGATACTACCCAGACATGCCCAGTCGTTTCTTTATCACTGGCGTAAACATTTTCACTTTAGGTGACATTCAGCTAATTTGCCCAACTAAAATAACTAACGCTAGAACGGAAAGCCTAAAGCTAACTCTTGATGACATGAATGAATACGATAGAAAAATAAAGCAATTGAAAACTGTTGCTATGGAATGCATTCCATTCAATAAAAACGACATCCATACTTGGGATTCACCAATCTCAGACCCCATATATTACGAAAAAATTAAAACCGCCAATGATAGTTCGATGCTAAAAATGCTCCACTCCCTGAAGTAACCCTTTTGGGCCGAACGTTATGTCGGCCCACCCTCACCCCAAATACCGATACCCCATCCCATACACGGTGCGGATCAGCAACGGACTATTCGCATCGAGCTCAATGGTCTTGCGCAGCTTGGAGATATGCTGATCCAGCGTGCGGCTGTTAGGCAGGAAATCATAGCCCCAGGCGGCATCGAACAGCATCTCGCGCGTGACGACCTTATTCTTGTGCTGATAGAGGCACTCCAGGATTTTCACCTCGCGCAGTGAAAGCTCCAACCTCGCCGTCTGGCGCAGAGCGCATAGCTCATTCGGGTACACGGTTAAATCACCAAAGCAAAAGCTGGCATCTGGCTGCGCGGTCTTGCTACGCAGGCAACGCCGGGCGATGGTCTTGATCCTGGCGCGGATCTCGTGAATGCCAAACGGCTTGCTGATGTAATCATCTGCTCCCAGCTCCAACCCGACCACCCGGTCGATCTCTTCATCCTTGGCAGATAGAAAGATAATCGGGATCTGCTCATCCTGTTTGCGGATCTCTCGGCATACCGCGTATCCATCCAGCTCCGGCATCATGATATCGAGGATGATAAAATCCGGTTTTTCCTGCTGATACATCTCCAACGCCACTTTGCCATTCTCTGCGGCGATCAGGGTGTAGCCCTCGCGGGAAAGCGCTTCGACCAATCCCTGGCGAATGTTCGTATCGTCTTCAACGACCAGTATTTTCATTACGACTTCCTGTAATTAATGCTATTAGCGGTGGCGATTACCGCCTGACGTGGGCGATATCATCAGCTACAGCGCTGTGTTTTCCCCTCACCCCAACCCTCTCCCCAAAAAGGAGAGGGAGCTAGAGCGCGGTTGTTGTCAGGTATAGAAGTCACTCTGCGGCACTTATCCAAAAACAGCGGCTACGGTGCTGTAATCAGGTTACGCGCCAGCCGCAAGGTGAAGCGCACCCCAGGCGACTGCTGAGCCACCAGGATCTCCCCGCCCAGGCTGTGCGCCAACTGCTGGGCAATCGTCAGGCCAATGCCGGTGCCTGATACGCCCTCGGTAATACCTGACTTCACCCGGTAAAAGGGCAGGAAAATCATCCTGAGCTCTTTCTCGGCGATACCGTCACCATAATCCCGCACGTGGATATCCACATTGTCCGCACTGCACTCCACCTGCACATCGACCTGTTTCCCGGCCGTGGCATACTTTTCCGCATTGCTCAGCAGGTTATTGATAATCTGCGTCAGGCGATCGATATCACTCTGCACCACCACGCTTTCGCATAATGAGAGGGAAATCGTCATCCCCTTGGCCTGATATGACGGAGTGAAAGTCTGAGTAATCTTCGCCAGCAGCGGGTTGAGGTCAATGGGCTGAATGTGCAGCTTCGGCTCGCGGGTAAAACTCAAAATGTTCTGGATCAGGCGCGATAGGCGCTGGCTCTCACCGATAATCACGTCCAGGTAACGCAGTCCTTCATTGTGCTGTTCATCCAGCTCTTCTTTCAGCAACTCTGCATACAGCGTGATATTAGTCAGCGGCGTTTTCAGCTCGTGGGACACCTGACTGACAAAACCCACCTGCTGGCGCGCCAGCCGTGCCGTCTGGGTGTATTCCCGGTAGAGGCGGAAAATGATCAAGCCCATGATGGCCAGCATTAGCAGGATAAACGCCCCGCCCCACAGGTAGACCGCCGTAGTACTGGCCGCTTTGCCGTAATAGCTCACCTGCCAGCCGGTAAGCGGATAAGGCAGGCTCTGTTCGGCCAACGGCTGCAGGTTTCCCAGCTCGATATAAGGATTGCTTTGGTACAGCAGGCGTCCGTTCTCTACCAGCACCAGCGTGTCTTTGCCAAAATCGAAGTTAACCGCATTGATCACGTCCGATAGCAGTTTGATATAAGGAACCCGAAATCCGATGGTCTCGCTGCCGATAGTGCGCCAGTAGATCAACAGCGGCTCCTGCACCTCGCCGGTGATATACCAGCCGGATTGTGGGATAGCCATTTCGCTTTTTACGTTTTGGCCATACAGCAAGGAAGGATCGTTCACCAGCGGTGTAATGGCCTGAACCCAGGCGAGTTCTTTTTGGCTCAGCGGGCCGTTTTCGTTGGGGTACAACAACCGATTTTTCTGCAGGACAAACACGCCATCAATGTCGTGATCCTTCTCGACCAGCTCCTTGAGCGCCTGTTCGTTGGGTTGAATGTAGTCGGTGATCGCGTCCAGCCGTGTCGCTTTCTGCCGCAGAATATCCATAACGCTGTCGCTGGCTTGCGTAACGCGCGTTTGTGCCATGGTCTGGTATTGGTAATGGCGTAGCAACACTTCGTGCTCAAGGGTGCGCACTCCCAGATAGGCGATCAGGCTGAAGACCGCCACGGTGATGATGATAAAAACCGTCAAACTTCTGGAAGTACGCTGGCTCATTAAGCTCCCTGCTACTGGTTCTTCTGGGTTTTGATGTTGTAGTTCTGTTCTTTCACGGCCTTACGGGTCGATTCCTTGCTGTCGCTCTCCATTTTACCCATCAGGTCTTTGTTCTTCTGCGCGCTGGCTTCGGCTTTTTGTCTGGCTGGCGCGGCGCTGACAGGCAAACTTTCCAAGGCTGCCGCGTTAGCGCTAAATACCTGTTTGGCTTCTTCCATTTTGCCTGCATCCATCAGCTCTACCGCGCGCTCATTTTCAATTGCCGCCTTCTGAATGGCCGAGTCCACCAGCACCTCATCAACCTGAGCGGCACTCACGTCCTTAGCGGATTGGCTATAACGCACCGCCACCTTCTCATTGAAGGTATCCACCTGTTTGGTGCTCAGGTTGGCGTAACGCACATTCACATCGGCCAGCGGTTTGCTCTGGGCGTTGCTGCCCTTGGCCGGGATCACTTCCAGCAGAACATATTTTTCCTGATTGGAATACAGCTGGTTCAGTTTCACGGTGACCGTATTACCGCTGATGCTGCCATCACGCCCCAACAGACGAACCGGCGTAACCTTATCGGCGGTTTTGATCACCACCACCACATCCTGCGCCACCACGGACATGGCGTCGTTAAACTCGTGGGCGAAGGTCTTTTCCAGATCGCTGGATTGCTCAACAAAGGCATGGTTGCCATCGCTATAGCCCGCAATGGTGGTCATCAGATCTTCGTTATAACCATCACCAATGCCGATGGTAGTGATGGCAATGCCTCTCTTGGCCGCCAGTTTGGCCAGCTCAGCCAGCTCGCTGTTGGAGGTTGGCCCAACGTTGGCCTGCCCGTCGGAAAGCAGAACAATGCGGTTAACCTGCTCTTTATCCAGATGCTTGCTCACCTGATCGATGCCCTTGCTCACCCCGGCAAACAGCGCCGTCATCCCACGCGGCTCAATACTTTTGTTAATTTTATTAATCAGTTCTTTGGTATCTTTGACCTTGGTAGCCGGGATCACCACCTCAACCCCCGAGTCATAGGCAACGACCGAAAGCGTGTCATTACCGTTGAGCATGTTAACAGCGGCGATCGCCGCCTTTCTGGCGTTTTCGATACGATCGCCACTCATTGAGGTGGAGCGGTCGATGACCAACGCCAGATTAATCGGGCTGCGTTTTTCCTGCGGCAGCGGATAGCCCACCAACGAGATTTTCAGGTAGTTTTTATCTTGGGTATTTTCCAACACCACTGGCGAGGCAACTTCAGACTTTACGACGACCTTGGGGGCAGCCGGAGCGGCACTGGCACTCCATGGCAACACCGACAGGGTGAATAACGCAAAAATACATTTCAGATCCATGGTGAAGCTCCTTGTCAAAAGAATCGAATCCATTCTTGCCCGTCTCGGCCAGCGAGTTGTCTGTTATCTGTATAAAGTTGTAAAAAATGGGTAAAAGTTACCGTTGCTGCGTTCGCGATGCTTGCCGCTCCCTCGGGTCCGCACGTGCTAAGAAACATATCACTTTTAAGCCCAGAGTGTCGCCTAAAACGCCCCACCCAACACCGGCTAAAAACCCGTTTATTCCTATAATAAGGTTAGCGTAAATCTATTAAAAAGCATTATCATTCCTTTGTACCGGCATGCTCTTAATGAAACTTCACTGATGTTACCGGATGAACTTATCTCTATATATTCATTCACAGGTGACATTATGTTTAATATTTACAGCGTTAACTATGCTTCAATGAGCAATGAGAAATCTGAAGATCTCTTTATGTTAAGAAAAAATACCTTTAAAGACAGACTGCAATGGGCTGTCGACTGCTCTGACGGCAAGGAGGTCGATCAGTTTGATAATGACAAGACCAATTATATTTTCGGCGTGGAGAACGGCATGATTATATGCGGAACCAGGATGATAGACATGAAATACCAAAATATGTTGAACAGTACATTCTCCTCATTCTTTAACAATGTCAACATTCCAGAAGGCAACTACATTGAATCCACGCGTTTCTTCGTGGATAAAGAAAGAACCCACTCGCTGTTAGGCCGTAAGTTTCCTGTCACTATGGCTTTGTTTCTCTCACTGATTAACTACGCGCGGCAACATCACTATGATGGCATTCTTGCCGTCGCCAGCCATCCGATGATGCACATCATCAGAACCTCCGGCTGGAATGTCACCGTGTTGGAAACCGGTATTTCCGAGAAAGATGAGCCGGTCTATCTATTGCTCGGCCATGTCGACTCTGAGAGCCAGAGGAAGCTAAAAGCCAAGATATTCAGCAAGTACAGCACAGCGGACGAAACCAGGCTGAACGACTGGCCGCTGGCGGCTGAGCCTTCTTTGTAATCAACTAACCGGTTTAATCAGTTGAAGTTCCACACCTAGACGTATTGCATGCCGGGCATTTGCGACTCCAAGCTTTTTGACGATGTTGGACATATGAAACTTGACCGTACGCGTAGTGATCCCCAGGATCATCCCCGTTTCCTGATAGGTTTTGCCCACGCTGGCCCAGTAGAGGATTTCGTTTTCCCGTTCGGTAAATTGGGCGCTTTTTTCCGAGCGAGAGGCGTTTTTTTCTGACAGCGAATTCAGGGTTAGATATATCTCATGCACTGACGCCAGTAAAACAGAGATGTCACCTTTATTCTTGATCAGCGTTTGGGTTAATTCCGCTCTGGTTTCAGGGGCAAGAATAAAAGATAACGTGACCAGGTTATTATTATAATCATGCAATACAAACGTATAGCCGTTATTCAGCCCAAATTTCCTGGCCCGCTCGAAGAGTTCGGAAAAATGAAACCCTCCCCCCGTCATCAGATTTTCATCCCATGAAAAAGGCGTTAGGCGGTTCAGCGCAGTGATCACCACCGGATCGGTATACTGTAAACCGTTGGCTTTATAATGCTCTACCCACTCACCAGGATAGTTGGTTACCCCAAAGATGCAGGACATATCTTTTTTCGATAACACCACATATGCCCAGATAAATTCCCCGAGATCGTTTAATGTCGCTTCGAGGTGCGTTTTTATAATGTTACTGATATGTTCTTCGTTTTCCATTAACGACCTACCCCCGATTGCTTAAATAATTTCCACCTGGCGAATATAGCAGATAAGGACGCCAGGCAGAAGGCTCCTGGTTTTCTGCCCAGGAGCGGTCCCACTCATAGTCAAGCATCTGTTATTCGAAGTACACCTCGGGGTTATCCGCCAGCGAAATGAAATTCTTGGTATTTTTATCCAGCGTGCGGATCTCGCCACTTTCGATGTCGTACACCCAGCCGTGCAGGCGTAGTGCGTTGTCGCGCAGCCCAACGGCAACGGACGGGTGAGTCTTAATATTATTTAGCTGGGCTATCACGTTCTCTTCAACCATAGCGTTAACTTTGTCGATTTCGCTATTCCAGGTTTTCTTCTCTACCACCGCTTTGGCCGCGTCCGCATAGTGTAGCCAGTGAGCAACAGCAGGCATCGGGTCAAGGCACTGGCAAGAAGCGATAGCCTTCATGGCGCCGCAGTTCGAGTGGCCGCAAATCACGATATCAGTAACGCCTAGCGCCACAACCGCGTATTCGATGGTCGCCGACACCCCACCCGGCTCCGGGCCAAAGGAAGGGACGATGTTGCCTGCGTTACGGATAACGAAAAGCTGCCCCGGATCTTGCTGGGTTACCAGCTCGGGTACCAGGCGGCTGTCAGAACACGAAATAAAAAGCGCTTTAGGATTCTGGCTGGAGGCAAGGCTGCGAAAGAGCTCCTTACGCTGCGGGAAAATCTCTTTCTGGAAACTGAGGAAACCTTCAATAATATGTTGCATAGCACACTCTCTAGATCTGTAGTCTCGATAGTATGATAATCCTTGCTGGCTAAGCTGGAAAGCGGGCCAAACCTTAAGCTAGACGCCCCAGAGGTTCAGCGGGGTGCTTTTAGTACGAGTTGACTATCTGCAAGGAACATAAGAGCCCAGGTAACACAGACGTTGCATAAATGGACGATGCAGATACGGGGCAGTGAATACGTACAAATCCCCTTCCCTCCTTCGAAGCAGTTTCAAAAGTGCTAATATTCTGGCGTTTTAAACCATTTTTAGTAAAAATATTAGTATCACACGTCATCCCCTTGCTGCTTCATGTCGAAATTATGCTAATATTATGGCGTAATCTGTACTAAAAAGATAAAATATTGACATCATGGCGAAAAAAACAGCACCATTACTTCCTACAACTAACCAATTGCTGACTGATTTTGGTGAGCGGCTGAAACTTGCGCGTCTTCGGCGCAAACTAACGGCCAAACAGGTGGCAGAACGGGCAGGTATGTCGCCAATGACACTGCGTTCGCTTGAGGCAGGGGGAGCAGGCGTTACTATAGGTGCATATTTATCTGTCATGCAGGTGTTAGGGCTTGAAAACGATCTGAATCAGTTGGCCGCCGAAGATCAACTAGGTCGCCAACTTCAGGATTCCCGGCTGATAAAGAACGACATCGTTTTCACTTCCAAGGCAAAACCAAGTAAAGCCCCGGCAGACAAAAAACCGCGCCCTGAGGTTGCCTACAGGTACGAAAGATCAGACAAACAGGCAGCTGCAACAACAAAAGCTGGCTCCGTAGCAAACAATACGGCCCGCAAAACGACAGGCACAACGTCGGCCGATCTGGTTGCTCTGCTAAAACCATTGAAGAAGTCAATCAAAGGGAGCTAACGATGGCGATGATTGGGGTATATGCAGACTGGGATGGAATGCACGGGCCAAAGCGAGTTGGCTTCCTGCATAGCCGACAAACTCGTACGCGAGAGTTATTTGAATTTCAGTATGACCCTCTAGCATTGGCCGATCCCGACCTCAATCGTTTGCAACTTGATCCAGAAATTCTTTTATTCGAAGGTGCCCAGTACCCCACTCACCCACGGGATAAATTCGGCATATTTGGCGACTCCAGTCCCGATCGCTGGGGCCGAATACTGATGAAGCGTCGCCTTGAACGGGATATTCGTGCCGGCATCCAAACTGAAGGAACCAGGCTATACGAATCAAATTATCTCTTGGGTGTACATGATCTTTATCGAGTAGGGGCCCTACGCTACAAGCTTAATGATGAAGGTGAATTTCTTGATAACCGAGCTGACGAAGCGGCTCCTCCCTTTACCGAAATTCACGCTTTAGAAAGGGCAAGCCGCGCACTAGAAGATGATCCAGACAATACATCCCTACAGGGTCAGGAATGGCTGCGGATGCTCATTGCTCCGGGTGGTTCTCTAGGTGGCGCAAGGCCCAAAGCAAGTGTCGTGGACAAGCATGGCCATCTCTATATCGCAAAATTTCCCAGCACCAAAGATGATTACGATGTTGGCGGCTGGGAGATGGTGGCCAATGCTCTCGCCGTGGGTTGTGGGCTGAACGTCGCAACAGCTGAAGCGCATAAATATGCCAGCGATTACCACTGCTTTATGGTCCGTCGGTTCGACCGTACAGGATCCGGCCAGCGCCTTCATTTTGCTTCTGCCATGACAATGACCAGACATCAAGATGGTGATGATGCCTCTACAGGTGTCAGTTATCTTGAACTTGCAGACGTCCTGATAAGACATGGCGCACAAACAAAAACCGACCTGCAAGAACTCTGGTCAAGGATTGTTTTCAATATTCTTGTCTCTAACACCGATGATCACCTACGCAATCATGGTTTCATTTTGGTCCCTGGTAAAGGCTGGCGGCTTTCTGAAGCCTACGATATGAACCCCGTTCCTTGGTCTGACGGCCTAAAGCTTAATATCACCGAAGCAGATAATGCACTAGATCTCGAACTGGCACGTGAAGTCGCTGAATATTTCCGTTTGAGCTTGACGCAGGCCGATGAAATTATTGAAAACTTTATGGGGATCGTGGCTCAATGGAGGACAATTGCTGATGGTTTGGGACTATCTCTTCGGGAGCAGGAAAGAATGTCTGAAGCATTTAGAGTTGCGAATGGATAACCCTAGCAAACATACGACACCTAGCCTACTGTTCTACTAGAGTACTGAGCACTGGTTAGCAATGAAATCACTGAGTTTTTCCGTTCAATCAATCCGGTGGCAAAGCAAATTGCAGACGTTCGTACGTAAACCCCAAGTTGATGTTGATTGAATCAGGTTGTCTGAAAAACCTCAAGAAGCCTTGCGAATACTGAATTTCAGGCACAAAAAAAGCCGCTCGAAGGCGACTTGATTTGCGTACTGACTAATGGTGCCGAAGGCCGGACTCGAACCGGCACGTATCTCTACGGTTGATTTTGAATCAACTGCGTCTACCGATTTCGCCACTTCGGCACTGAAGTAGTATGCGGAAAACGTGGGCATTATACCTTCCCACTTGCCTCGCGCAACACTTATCAAGCATTCAACGAGTTGAATGTTGAAAAAAACGTCACCCGTCGATTTTTTCGGCTTACTCTGCTTATTTATTACCCTGAGCTTACCCAGTCAACGCGGCTAGAAGGTGTTGGAACAGTGGTGCAGGGCTCAAGCTATTAACGGGCGCAGCATGCAGCGCTCCTACGTTTTGCACCCGTTGAAGTTTGTCAGCATGCTGTCCGAGCCCGGCAATCCCCTCACCACCATCCTGCACTTTTTTGTTACACCTCACACTTTTCATCACAACCTTCTG
This sequence comes from Serratia sp. JSRIV006, assembly GCF_019968685.1. NCBI lineage: Bacteria > Pseudomonadati > Pseudomonadota > Gammaproteobacteria > Enterobacterales > Yersiniaceae > Serratia > Serratia sp. JSRIV006. The sequence goes on along the minus strand of NZ_CP074137.1, from coordinate 683,442 downwards.
TGACTCCCATTTTCGAGAAATAAAATCACAAAATATTGAATATAAATAATTTTATACCAATAAACGCGACAACTCCTCACCCACCCTTCTGTGACAACCCTCGTTTATTTGTTAAATCCAATGATTGAATATTAATAACATAACAAAAAATAACAGCCACCCAGCGGCACCATCGCTACCGACCAGGAGTTGAGCATGATCCCATCGGAACGCCGCGATTTTATCTATCGCTATGTACATGAGTATCAGTTGGTCACCATCGTGGCCCTGGCCGAGTTGATGAGCGTTTCACATATGACCGTCAGGCGCGACATCCATCAACTGGAAGAAGAAGGCAAGGTGATCAGCGTCAGTGGCGGTGTGCGCCTGAGTGACGCGCTACGCCAGGAGCTGGCCTACAAAGAGAAGGCCCAACTGCATCACCGGCAGAAGCGAGCAATCGGCAAATATGCCGCCGGGTTGGTCGAAGATGGCCAAGTGGTCTATCTGGACGCGGGCACAACCAGCTTCGAGATCGCCCGCCAGCTGGCCGAACGCTTCAACCTGACCGTAGTCACCAACGATTTTTCCATTATCCAGCACCTGATGAATCGCCCCCAGCTCAACCTGTTTCACACCGGTGGGCGGGTCGATCAGCGCAACTATTCCTGCGTCGGCAGCTGCGCCGCCATGCTATTGCGCACCTTGAATATTGACGTGGCCTTTATCAGCACCAGCTCCTGGGATTTAGAACATGGCCTATCTACCCCGCACGAAGAGAAAGTGCTGGTGAAACAGGCGCTGCTAGACGTGGCCCGGCGCAAGGTACTGGTCTCCGACAGCAGTAAATACGGCAAGTACGGCATGTTTCGCGTCTGCCCACTGACGGCGCTCGACGACATCATCTGCGATGCCGCCCTGCCGCCAGAAACGCAGCAACAACTCCAAGAGCGTGGCGTGCGGCTGCACAGCATCAACCTCTGATAACACCCCCTACAAAGGAATATAACCATGAAGGTCATCATTACTGGCGGCGCAGGTTTTTTGGGTCAACGCTTGGCAGCCGCGCTGCTGCAAGACAATACGCTACCTTTTGACGAACTGGTGCTGGCAGATATCCAACAACCTTACGCCCCGCTAGCCGATCCGCGAGTTCGCTGCCTGGCGCTCGATCTCACTCAACCCGATGCCGCCGATCGGCTGATCGACAACGATTGCAGCGTGCTCTATCACCTGGCCGCCATCGTCAGCAGCCATGCGGAAAGCGACTTCGATCTCGGGATGCAGGTGAACTTTGACGCCACTCGCCAACTGTTGGAAGCCGCCCGCCGCAATGCCCCGGCAATGAAGTTTATCTTCACCAGCTCGCTGGCGGTGTTTGGCGGCCAGCTTCCGGCCACCGTCACCGATGAGTGCGCCGTGCAGCCACAATCCTCCTACGGTGCACAAAAGGCTCTGTGTGAACTGTTGATCAATGATTACGCCCGCAAAGGATTTGTCGATGCGCGGGTGCTGCGTCTGCCCACCATCAGCGTGCGCCCCGGCAAGCCGAATAAGGCAGCGTCCTCCTTTGCCAGCGGCATCATCCGTGAACCATTGCACGGGGAGCCTTCGGTATGCCCGGTCTCCCCAGAGTTGACGCTATGGCTGTCCAGCCCTGGCACCGTGGTACGCAACTTTATCCATGCCGCCACGTTGCCTGCCGTGCAGTTCGGCACCTCACGCATCGTCAACCTGCCCGGCATCAGCGTCACAGTAGAGCAGATGCTAGCCGCACTGGAAGAGGTGGCCGGTGAGCAGGCTCGCGCCAAGGTGAACTTTGTGCCGGACGAAGCCATCAATCGCATTGTCGCCAGTTGGCCGGGCAACTTCGATATACAACGTGCATTGGCGTTGGGGTTCCGTGCCGATGAAAACTTCCAGCAGATCATCCGCGCCTTTATGCGTGATGAGATGCCACAGGCCGGGAGCTGATTATGGCACTTTATACTCCCATCATTGGTTTGGCGGTGGCCGTGTTCGTACTGGTGTGGCTGGTATTACGCACGCGGGTTCATGCATTGATCGCCATGCTGGCAGCAGCCTCTATCGCCGGACTCAGCGGCGGGCTGAGCGCCATGCAGACGGTAGATACCATCTCCAAAGGGTTTGGCAGCACGCTCGGCAGTATCGGGATTGTTATTGGCCTGGGGGTGATGATGGGCCGCGTGCTGGAGGTTTCCGGCGCGGCGGAGCAGATCGCCTTCAGCTTTATCAAGTGGCTGGGTAAAAAACGCGAAGAGTGGGCGTTGGCGATCACCGGCTATATCGTCAGCATCCCGATTTTTGTCGATTCGGCCTTCGTCATCCTTTATCCGCTGGTCAAGGCGCTGGCCAAGAAGGGCAAACGCAATCTTCTGACACTCGGCGTAGCCTTGGCGGGTGGCCTGATCATTACCCATCACGCAGTGCCCCCAACACCGGGTCCATTAGGGGTGGCGGGGATCTTCGGCGTGGATATCGGCGCCATGATGCTGGCCGGGCTGGTGTTAGCCATTCCCTGCGTGATCGGCATTGTGATCTATGCGCGCTGGCTCGGCACCTATTACCCGGATTTTACACCGGAAAACCAGGAAGATGAGCCGGACGACCTACGGGCCGCCCACCAACGCTATCTGGCTGAGAAAGAAGCCAAGGTGCTGCCGAGCTTAGCGCTATCGCTGCTGCCAATCATCGCCCCCATCGTGCTGATCTTTATCAATGCGGTGAACACTATGCTGGCCAAGGCTGAAGGAATGTCCTGGCTGGGGGAAAGCCTGTGGGGACAAGCCTTTGCCTTCCTCGGCGCACCGGTGATTGCGTTGGCCATCAGCGTCCTGCTGGCGGTTTACACCCTGATGCCCAAGGTCGACAAGCACGAGACGCTGGAGCGGCTGGAGGAAGGCTTGCAGGCCGCTGGGATTATCTTGCTGGTGACCGGTGCCGGTGGCGCGCTAGGGGCGGTATTACGTGAAAGTGGCACCGGCACCTTGCTGGCTCAGCACGTCGCCAATCTGCCACTGTCTCCGGTGTTAATCCCCTTCTTTATCGCTACGCTGGTGCGCTTGATACAGGGGTCGGGCACCGTTGCCATGATCACCGCAGCGTCTATCTCAGCTCCTATTGTTAGCCAGTTGCCCGGCGTCAATATGCTCGCTGCCGCGCAGGCCGCCACCATGGGCGCACTGTTCTTCAGCTACTTTAACGACAGCATGTTCTGGGTCGTCAACCGGATGATGGGGATTAAGGACGTGAAGCAGCAGATGATGGTCTGGTCAGTGCCCACTACTATAGCGTGGGCGATCAGCCTGGTCGGTGTCCTGATACTGGATTGGTTGTTGTAAACGCCCCTCTCCCTGGCCCTCTCCCACAAGGAGAGGGAACCGCACGTGCCATAAATTAACTTCCACGCCTATTCCCCGCCTCGATTAAGCTAGTAAAAGCTTTCCTAATTGATTGATAAATAAAATAGTTTGACCTACTTAGCATTATTCAAGATTGGTCTGACCTTTAGGGGAAGCAGATTGACCTCGATCAAAAATGACATACCGGCTGGTCGGTATGATCGCCGCATGAATACCCACGTGCATCGCAAAAAAGACCCGGAACGGCTGCAAGAGCAGCTGCTGGAAGCCGCTAGTATCATCGCAGCCAAAGATGGGATTGCCGCGCTGTCGTTAAACGCCGTCGCCAAACAGGCTGGGGTCAGCAAGGGCGGGCTGCTACACCACTTTCCCGGCAGGCAGGAGCTAATCCACGCGCTGTTTATTCGCCTGCTGGCCGTGATGGATCGCGGCATTATGGCGCTAATGGCCGAGGACGATAACCCACACGGGCGCTTCTCCCGGGCCTATCTGATGTACCTGGCAGGCATCAGTGAAAGCGACACCAGCCGTCAATTGGCCCTGCTGTCGCTGGCCATGCCGCATGAAATGGTGTTGCGTAAATGCTGGCGGGACTGGGTGCTGCAACATCTGGCCAACGCCGATGAACTGGATCGCAGCTACGTAGGTAACTTGGTGCGCTATGGTGCAGACGGCCTATGGCTTTCTGAACTCACGGAAGGAGTCACTATGACGCCGGAAGAGCGGCTTGCATTGGTGACGAGGCTGGCGGCAATGACCTTCGAGGAGCTTTAACCTCCGCGGTTCGCGGGCAGCCAATCACCCAGGGGCGATAATGAAATACAAAATTAATGCCTTTCTTATTTATGACGCCACCGAAGGCTCGCTAAAGCTGGACGACGGCGGCAAGTCAGATAGCCAGCTCACCATCACTGCCAACGCCCTGCTGTTCTTCATGATCCAGCATCCTGGCGTGATCAGCCGCGATACGGTGATGCAGCGAGTGTGGGACGACAACGGGCTGATGTCCTCCAACAGCAACCTGAATCAGTACCTGAGCATCCTGCGTAAAGCCTTCCGCCGTTATGGCATTGAGAACGTGATCGTCACCGTGGCCAGGGGCCGGCTAGAAATCAACCCAGAGCTGACGATCGAGGTGATCGATGATTCCTTGGTGCATCCGGTGATACATGCCAGCGAACATCAATCCTCTGCCGAGATGGCTCCAGAACCAACGCCGGTAGCGGCGGTCATCACCAGCAACGATCGCTACTGGGGTTATGCCGGGGCGATGATATCGCTGTTGGCCATCGCGCTGATCGGCTGGTCGTGGAGTAACAACGGCAGCCTGACCCCTCTCACCTTCACCCCCGTCGCGCAGGACCCCATTGAGGTGTTATCCACCGACACCATGATAAATCCAAGAATGCGCGACAATTACCTGAAAAACTTTATTGCCGTCAAAGAAAAAAAGAACATCAAGTATGATAAAGACGAACGTTTTCTGTTCTTTTATGGTGATAAGCTGCAATCCAACGGTTTAGGCCGGACGTTTCTCGCACACTGTGCCAAACATCAAGATAATACATTCAGCTACTGCGATAACTATTTTTATTATTCATGGAAATAAATTATGAAAACAATCGGCTGGGGGAGAAGGCTGTTTGCCGTCTCTATCATATTGCTACTGGTCTCACTATTTATCACCGTTAAGCAGAATGTTATCCGGCGCGATGATATTTTAAACTGCTCAACCAAAGCCATTATGCATTTTGAAGACACCGTCACTGAATCCGTTAACGTCAATATTCACTTTAACTTTAATGCCAAAGGTAAAGGTTCGATCGTGGTGGAAGGATATTCAGACTCCGAGGTAGGCTGGCTTTATTTGCAACGCTACGTACAGTTTGATTATACCAGCAAGCGCGTTTCCCCCGGCGCCCGCTATTATCAGATCAACCGCTGGGTTTCCAGCAAGTCCTCTATCGATCAATCACCCGACGTGATCTTCGATTACTTTATGCGGGAAATGTCAGACAGCCACGACGGCCTGCAATTGGCAATGGGGAAAATCAATGCCGACACCGTGCTGCTCAGTTCGATCAACTCCCCATTGTTTATCTGCGCGTTAAAACCCGGCAGCCAGTTAGAGTAACGCCCGTTCCCCAGCAAAGCTGTTCCCCCTTGTCATAAGCCTCTGGCCTGCCTCTCATTACCCCAAAAACCCCCCTGATAGTCATAATGCCTACCGGTTATTCGACGATCGCTATTTCCCCCACCCCCAATCCTCTCCCCAAAAAGGAGAGGGAGCTAGTACGGTGATATCAGTAACAACGGCGGTCAATATGTAGCACGTGAAGCTACTCAAATAGCCACGGCAAAAACCTGCGCTACTCCACAGTCTGCAAGCCCCTCCGCTACCTAAAAAACCCATTTGAATACCATAGATTTAACATTCTTTTCCGCCCTTAAGTGAATGCCAAAACCCGCCATTTCTTGCCAGGGAGCAGAACTATTCTCGGGCTGATTATCAGAGCAAAAAGATAAACAGGGGATAAATAGAGGCTTATTATTAGAACAAAAAACTAAATAGATATCGATTAATGAATTTATATTTTGAATAACCACCGGAGGGGTATAGTGCCCTTAGCCGTCGGAAACCTTGATCCCCTCATGGCCGAACGGCACAGCAGATGACAACTCATAAACCGGCTTTGTGGAGGAAACAACAATGGGTGATGCATTAGGCTTAATCGAAACCAAAGGGTTGGTGGCCTGTATTGAAGCGGCGGATGCCATGTGCAAGGCGGCCAACGTCGAACTGATCGGCTATGAAAACGTCGGTTCCGGCCTGGTCACCGCCATGGTGAAAGGTGACGTCGGTGCGGTAAAAGCCGCCGTCGATTCCGGCGTGGAATCCGCACAACGCGTGGGTGAAGTAGTGACTTCACTGGTTATCGCCCGCCCACACAACGACATCAACAAAATCGTGATTAAGCACAAAGCGTAAACAGCGCATCAAGGAGAACGGATCATGGGTGACGCATTAGGATTGATTGAAACCAAAGGGCTGGTGGCCTGTATTGAAGCCGCCGATGCGATGTGCAAAGCGGCCAACGTGGAGCTGATCGGCTATGAGAACGTCGGTTCCGGCCTGGTTACCGCGATGGTGAAAGGCGACGTGGGCGCGGTCAAGGCGGCGGTGGATTCCGGTATCGAATCGGCCAAACGCGTGGGTGAAGTGGTTACCTCACTGGTCATTGCCCGCCCGCATAACGATATCCAGAAAATCATCTCGCAGTACAAAATCACCGAATAACAAGGAATTCACTGATGAAAGATGCACTCGGATTGATCGAAACCAAAGGGTTGGTGCCTGCCATCGAAGCCGCCGATGCCATGTGTAAGGCCGCCAATATTGAACTGATTGGCTATGAAAACGTCGGCTCCGGCCTGGTCACCGTGATGGTGAAAGGCGACGTGGGTGCCGTTAACGCAGCGGTGGAATCCGGTATTGAAGCTGCCAGCCGAATTGGCGAAGTGATTTCATCCCGGGTTATTGCACGCCCACATAATGATATTGAGAAAATTGCCTCACAGCATAAGGCGTAATTCAGCCTGATCACCGGCGGTGGCAGATAAGTACTCTACCCGATTGCAGCAAGTAAAAAATTAAACTCCTATTCAGGGGAATAGACTAATGACCACATTAGATCCGGATTTACAATCCATTCAGCAGGCTCGCACGCTGATTAAAAATGCCAAACAGGCACAATTGCTGTTTGCCAAATATTCACAGGAAAAGATCGACGGCATTATTAAACATATTGCCAGCGAAGCGGCCAGGCATGCCGAAGAATTGGCGAAGATGGCCCATGAAGAAACCGGCTTCGGCAATTGGCAAGACAAGGTGTTAAAAAACATTTTCGCCTCTGAAAAAGTTTTTGAGCATATTAAGGATTTAAAAACCGTCGGTATTATTCGTGACGACCAGCAGAATAAAGTGATGGACGTGGGCGTCCCGTTAGGGGTTATTACTGCCCTGGTGCCGTCCACCAACCCAACCTCAACTATTTTCTATAAAACGCTGATCGCGCTGAAGGCCGGGAACGCCATTATTTTCTCCCCGCACCCTAATGCGCGCCAGTGCAGCCAGCGGGCGATTGAAATCGTCAAGCAGGCTGCGCTTCAGGCCGGTGCCCCAGCAGGTATCGTTGACGGCCTGACCCAGCTGACGCTGGAAGCCACCAAAGCTCTGATGCACAGCAAAGACGTCGCGCTGATCCTGGCTACTGGCGGCGAAGGCATGGTTCGTGCGGCCTATAGCTCCGGCACGCCAACCATCAGCGGTGGCCCAGGCAACGGCCCGGCGTTTATCGAACGCAGCGCCAATATCCAGCAGGCGGTGAAAGACATCATCACCAGCAAGACCTTCGATAATGGCGTGATCTGCGCCTCTGAGCAGTCGATCATCGTGGAAAAGTGCATCTATCAGGATGTACACCGCGAGTTGCTGGCTCAGGGCTGCTACTTCATGAACGACGATGAATCTGCCCGCCTGGCCAATATCCTGTTACGCCCGAACGGCATGATTAATCCTGAAGTGGTGGGCAAAACCGCCATCTACCTCAGCGAACGCGCCGGGTTCTGCGTACCTGCGACCACCAGAGTACTGATTTCATTGCAAAACAGCGTCTCGCGTAAAAACCCTTACGCCCGTGAAAAACTCTGCCCGGTGCTGGGGCTGTACATCGAAGAAGACTGGATGAGCGCCTGTGACCGCGTGGTGGAGTTGCTCACCAACGAAGGCCTGGGGCATACGCTGGTCATCCACACCCAGAACCAGCAGGTGATCCGCGAGTTTGCGCTGCAAAAACCGGTGCACCGCATCCTGATCAATACGCCCGCCGCGCTTGGAGGCATTGGCGCAACCACGAATCTTATACCTGCGTTAACGCTCGGTTGCGGTGCCGTCGGTGGCGGCTCCAGCTCGGACAACGTCGGCCCGATGAACCTGCTGAACGTACGTAAAGTCGGCTATGGCGTTCGTAGCATCGAGGATCTGCGCCAACCACAACCCGCAGCTCAGCCGTGCAGCGCGCCAATCAACCATAGCACCAGCATCTTCGACGATAACCGCTTTGCAGCTCCAACGGCGGCGGTAACCCCGCAGGCCGCACCAGCACCGCTGTATGCCCAGGGCGACGATCGTTTCGGGGCGGTCACCCGCGCAGTGGTTAACGCCGCAGCCAATGACATCACCGAAGAAAACGTCGAACGGATCATTACTGAAGTGCTTGGACGCCTGTCCCGGTAACACATCAAACAAGGGTGAAAACATGCTCCTCGCAAAGGTAACCGGCCATGTGGTGGCCACACAGAAAAGTGACGAACTACGCGGCAGTAACCTGCTACTGGTCACGGCGCTGGGTGACGACCTGGAAGCCATCAAAGATCGCACCTACGTTGCCGTCGATAGCGTCGGTGCCGGTGAAAACGATCTGGTGTTGGTGGAAGAGTATTTCGCACTGAGTAAAGACCGCTACAAGGCCATGTCGATCGTTGCCATTGTCGAGAAGGTTCACCGGGAGCGTTAAGAGTAAGAGGAAGTAGGCATGAATGAGTTTCTGATTAAGCCAAAAATCCATTTCGGTGAGGATGCGCTGCTCGCGCTGAGCAGCTTGCCTGGACGCTCGGCGTTTTTGGTCACCGATCAGGCGATGGTGAAGTTTGGCTTGGCCGAGCGGGTGACCAGCCTGCTCCAACAGCAACAGATCCGCTGCCGTCAGTATGACGAGGTGGCCTCAGACCCGGATATTTCCGCCATCGTCAGCGGCATGAAGCTGATGGATGACGACTACCCGGATCTGGTGATTGCCTTGGGCGGCGGCTCGGTCATCGATGCCGCCAAGGCGGTGATGTATGCGCTGTGGCATTGCCGTAAAGACAGCGGCCGTAGCAAGCCTTGTTTTGTCGCCATCCCCACCACCAGCGGCACCGGTTCCGAAGTCACCAGCTTCTCGGTGATCAAGTCCCGCAGCCAAAAGCTGGTGTTGGTGGACGAGTTCATGCTGCCCGACATCGCCATCCTCGATCCTCAGCTAGTGAAGTCGGTGCCGGCCAGTATTACCGCCGATACCGGGATGGATGTGCTGTGCCACGCCCTGGAGGCCTATGTCTCCCGCAAGGCCAGCGACTTCAGCGATGCGATGGCCGAAAAAGTGGTGCAGATGGTATTCGGCCACCTGCTGACCTGCTACCAACAGGGCAGCAATCTGCCTGCACGGGAAAAAATGCATAACGCTTCATGCATGGCTGGAATGGCATTCACCAACGCATCGTTGGGCATTACCCACAGCCTGGCGCACGCCCTCGGCGGCATGTTTGGTATACCGCATGGCCGAGCCAATGCGCTGCTGATGACCTCGGTGGTCGCCTTCAATGCCGACGTTGACGGCAACTGCGATACCCCGGCCGCGCACAAATATGCCGCTCTGGCGCGCCTGTTGGGGCTGCCAAGCACCTCGGTACGCGATGGCGTCAATAGCCTGCTGGTGGCGATCGAAACGCTGAAACTGGAAATGCAGCTACCGGCCAATCTGCAAGCCGCAGGGGTGGAGGAACACCGCTTCCAGGTTTGCCTTGGCGAACTGGCCACGCAGGCGTTGCACGACAGCTGCACGCCAACCAACCCGCGCGACGTTAACGCGGCAGATTTGGAGAAACTGTACCGCCTCGCCTACAGCGGCGGCCCGGTACAGCTTCAATAACGCACTCATTACAGTCAACGGATTTTGCCAATTTGTGTGAAAGCCGCAGGACATCAGGAGAGATTTGAACATGGCCCATTATTCACTGACGCCACGCGTAAAACTGCTGGCAGAAAGACTCTTATCCCAAAACAGCACCATCAGCACCGAACGTGCCGCCATTCTGGAAACGCTGGGTGGCGATGTGGCCGGCATGCCGCAGTTGGTCAAGAATGCCAAGCTGTTCAATGAGCTGGTCAAGCAACTGCCCGGCTACATCGGCCCCGATGAGCTGATCATCGGCAGCCAATCCTCCACCCCGCGCGCCGCCGTGTTCCACAGCGAAAGCGAACTGCGCAGTCCTTCGGCCTTCACCGCCTTTGGCCAGACCTCACCGGACTATCTGGCGGTGATCACCAAAGGGCTGTTCGCCATCGAGGCCGAAATGGAAGACCGTGCCAGAAGCATCGGCAGCGCCGTCAGCCGTTCCGGGCTGGACGAGGTCAACCAATGCCGCGCCATGATCTACGCCTGCAATGCGGCGATGCATCTGGCGCAGAAACTGGCCAGCAAGGCCGAAAACATGGCGGCGGTAGAAAACCATCCGTACCGCAAGGCGGAGCTGCAGGAAGCGGCTGCCATGCTGAAAAAAGTCCCGGCTTACGGGGCCAGCAGCTTTAAAGAGGCTTGCCAGTCGTTCTACTTCTTCCAGTTGGCGCTGCATCTGGAAAACGGCAGCTACGCGGTTTATCCAGGCGGCTTCGACAAGCTGCTGTACAGCTTCTATCAGCAAGACGTCACCCGTGGCGTGCTGACGCCGGAGCAGGCTTATGAAATCGTCGAGTGCCTATGGCTGAAGCTGTGCGAGCTTTCCGAAGTGCGCGCACCACGTGAGCTGGATGGCTACCCGATGTTTGACGCCATGCTGCACGGCGTGCGCCTCGACGATCCGGCATTGGTGATCAACGATCTGTCCGCTATGTTGCTGGCAGCCCGCAGCAATCTGATGACGCTCAACAACAACCTGCAGGTAAAACTGTTTGCTGGCCAGGCAGGTGCTCGCCCGCAGTACACTGCGCCATCGGCCCCGTTCGTGGCGGCCTCCGCGCAAGACGTGGCAACGCACAAACTGATGGAAGGGCTGACGCCGCGCCTGCAACGCCTGCGTGACAACTACCTCGATGCTCGCCCTAGCGTCTCTATCTATCGCGCCATCACCTTTACCGAGATGGCAAAAAACAACCCGGGTCTGCCAACCATTCTGCTGCGCGCCAAGTCTTTCCGTGCCGCCTGTGAAACCGCGCCGATCCTGATCCAGCAAGATGAGCTGATCGTCGGCCATCCGTGCGGCAAACCGCGTGCCGGGGCGTTCTCACCGGATATCGCCTGGCGCTGGGTGCGTGACGAACTGGACACCATGGGCACCCGTCCGCAGGATCCATTTATTATCTCCGAGGCCGACAAGAAGACGATCCGTGAAGAGATCGTGCCATTCTGGGAAGGCCGTTCGCTCGATGAGATCTGTGAAGCACAGTACCGCGAAGCGGGCGTTTGGGCCTTCAGCGGCGAAACCTTTGTCAGCGATCTTTCCTACCACCAGATTAACGGCGGCGGCGACACCTGCCCAGGCTACGACATCCTGCTGTTCACCAAAGGGATGAACGGCATCAAGGCCGATGCCCAGCAGCACCTCGCGGCGCTGAGCATGGAAAACCCGGCGGATATCGACAAGATCTACTTCTACAAAGCGGCCATTGAGACCTGTGACGGCGTGGTGGCCTACGCCAAGCGCATCGCCGACAAGGCCCGTGAACTGGCAGCAGTAGAGCAAGACCCGGCACGCCGTGCCGAGCTGCTGACCATCGCAGAAACCAACGAGAACGTCCCAGCCAACCCACCGAAGACCCTGCAAGAAGCGCTGCAAAGCATCTGGACGGTGGAGTCGCTGTTTGAAGTGGAAGAGAATCAGACCGGGCTGTCGCTGGGCCGTCTGGATCAGTATTGCTACCCGATGTATCAGGCCGATATCGCCTCTGGCCGCCTGACGCAGGAACAGGCGCTGGAACTGTTGCAGGCCTTCATCATCAAGTGTGCCGAACTGATGTGGATGTCCAGCGAACTGGGCGCCAAGTACTTCGCCGGTTACCAGCCGTTTATCAACCTGACCATCGGCGGGCAGAAACGCAGCGGCGGCGATGCCTGTAACGACCTGACCTATCTGATCATGGACGCCGTACGCTTTGTCAAAGTGTACCAGCCGTCGCTGGCCTGCCGTATCCATAACCAGTCACCGCAGAAGTACATGGAGAAGATCGTCGACGTGGTGAAAGCGGGTATGGGCTTCCCGGCCTGCCACTTTGATGATTCGCACATCAAGATGATGCTGCGCAAGGGCTTCGACTTTGAAGACGCGCGCGACTATTGCCTGATGGGTTGTGTAGAGCCGCAAAAATCCGGCCGCATCTATCAGTGGACCTCCACCGGCTATACCCAATGGCCGATTGCCATCGAGTTCGTGCTCAACCGTGGCCGCATGGTGCTGTTCGACAGCTATCAAGGCTTGGATACCGGTGAGCTGAGCACCCTGAAAACCTACGAAGAGTTCGACAATGCGGTGAAGGCGCAGATCGCGCACATCGTCAAACTGTCGGCTATCGGTACCGTCATCAGCCAGCGTGTGCACCGCGACGTGGCGCCCAAACCGCTGATGTCGCTGTTGGTGGAAGGCTGTATGGAACAGGGTAAAGACGTGGCCGCCGGTGGCGCGGTGATCAACCACGGCCCAGGGCTGATCTTCTCCGGTCTGGCGACCTATGTCGACTCCATGGCCGCGATCCGCAAGCTGGTGTATCAGGATGGCAAATACACCCTGGAGCAGATCCGTGACGCGCTGCTGGCCAACTTTGAAGGCTTTGAACAGCTGCGCCGCGACTGTCTGAATGCGCCGAAGTACGGCAATGACGATGACACGGTCGATCAGTACGCGCTGGACATCACCGAGTGGACCGAGCGCGAGTGCCGCAAGTACAAGATGCTCTACTCCACGCTGAGCCACGGCACCCTGTCGATTTCCAACAACACGCCGATCGGTGAACTGACCGCCGCAACGCCAAACGGGCGCCTGGCCTGGATGCCGCTCTCCGACGGGATCAGCCCGACGCAGGGTGCGGACAAGCAGGGCCCAACCGCCATCATCAAGTCCGTCAGCAAGATGAACGTGGAAACCATGAACATCGGCATGGTGCACAACTTCAAGTTCCTCAAAGGGCTGCTCGATACCCCGGAAGGCAAGAACGGGCTGATCACCCTGCTGCGTACCGCGTCCATTCTGGGCAACGGCCAGATGCAGTTCAGCTACGTGGATAACGAAGTGCTGAAACAGGCGCAGGTGGAACCAGAAAAATATCGCGACCTGATCGTCCGCGTAGCCGGTTACAGCGCCTACTTCGTCGAGCTATGCAAAGAAGTTCAGGACGAGATCATAAGCCGTACGGTCATTGAGAAGTTCTGACCTTAGCCTTGGATAAGACAGGGACGTCTTATCCCATCAGCCTTCGAAGAAAGGGGAAAATAGTATGGATAACACGCTGGAGAAAAAGGGCCGGATATTCAATATCCAGAAATACTCGATCTATGACGGAGACGGTATTCGCACCCTGATTTTTTTCAAAGGTTGTAACATCCTCTGCGCCTGGTGCGCCAACCCCGAGGGGCTCACCAGCAATTTCCAGGTGATGTATTCACATGATTTGTGCGTTGACTGTGGGCAATGTGTTGATGTCTGCCCGGTGGGGATCCATTCCCAGCGCCAAAACGCACAAGGCGATCTCAAGCACCACCTCGATCGCAATATAGACTGCATCGGTTGCCGCAAATGCGAAGAAGTCTGCATCTCCGGCGCGCTGGACATCATGGGCAAGGACGTCACGGTGCAGGAGTTGATGGATATCATCCTGCAGGACGTCGATTTCTATCATGCCTCTGGCGGTGGCGTCACCCTGGGCGGTGGCGAACTGAGCCTGCAAACCGACTTTGCAGCCGCGCTGCTGACCGAATGCAAAAAACAGATGATCAACACCGCCATCGAAACCAATGGCACCACCACTTTAGCCAATTATGAAAAGCTGGCGACCTGCACCGATATGTTCCTGTTCGATATCAAGCATATCGATAGCGCACGGCATAAAGCGTTGTTTGGCGTCGGCAACGAGGGCGTAAAAAGAAACCTGGAGCGCCTGGTGGAACTGGGCAGCCATATCGTGGTGCGCATGCCTTTGGTACGCGGCTATAACGATTCTTACGATGCCATCACCGGTGCCATTGACTATGTCATGGCCCTGGCACGCAAAGGCAATATCAGCCGCATCGACGTTTTACCTTATCACCAACTGGGTAAAAACAAATACCAGCGGCTCGACATGATCTATCCGGTCAAAGACGACCCAAGCTACAGCAATGAAGAACTGGACCAACTGGCGGCTTTTTTCCAGCGCTTTGACTTTGATATCCGCCTGGTAAGGCACTAAGGAGATGGAGATGAACTTAAGCCTGGGAGTGATTGAAACCTATGGCCTGACCGCCGCGATCCACGCGGCCGATGCAGCCTGTAAATCCGCTGCGGTAACGGTGCTGGGATACAAGAAGATTGGTTCCGGCCTGGTTAGCGTGTTCTTTGCCGGGGAAATCAGCGCGGTGAAAACCGCCATCGACAACGGTGTGGCAGTGATCAAACAACCGGCGTTTATCAAAGGCCAGTTGGTGATTGCCCGCCCGGAAAAACAGGTTATCGCGCTGCTGACAGGGCTGAAAGGCAAGGAGCTTACGCCGCCAGCGGCCAAAGTACAGCAAGAAACGCCTGCGCCAGTAGCAGAAGTGGCCGCCCCGCAGGCAGAGGCCGCAGCGCCGGTAGTCGAAGCCCCTGTTGCCGACAACAAACCCGCACGCACCGGCGGCAAGAAAGAGTCTAAATAACCGTACAGCTTCTGAGATCGGGTAGGAATAACAGTATGTTTAATGAGTCGTTACTGGAAAGGATCCGCCATAACCTGGCAGAGAACTATGCTTCTCCCACCGGCATCGCCATCCCGGTTGGGGTCTCTAACCGGCATGTCCATCTGTCGCAGCAGGATATTGAAAAGCTGTTTGGTGCGGGCTATCGGCTAACGCCATGCAAAGAGCTACGCCAGCCTGGGCAGTTCGCCGCGAAAGAGTGCGTGATGATCGTCGGCCCAAAAGGCTCGCTCTCCAAGGTGCGGGTGCTGGGGCCTGCGCGCGAATGTACTCAGTTGGAAATCTCCAAGGCGGACTGCTTTACCCTGGGGCTGAAGGCTCCGGTACGCGAATCCGGCAATCTGAACGCCTCCGGTGACGCC
The DNA here is from genome assembly GCF_019968685.1 of Serratia sp. JSRIV006. Taxonomy (NCBI): domain Bacteria; kingdom Pseudomonadati; phylum Pseudomonadota; class Gammaproteobacteria; order Enterobacterales; family Yersiniaceae; genus Serratia; species Serratia sp. JSRIV006. The sequence continues at coordinate 667,980 of NZ_CP074137.1, read as the reverse complement.
ATGCTGGCTGGCCCGGCGGGCTACGTTTCGCTGCATTCACAGGTGATTTGTGCCCAGCGCCATATCCATATGAACCCGCAGGATGCCGCCAGGTTGGGCGTGCAGAACGGGCAGAAGGTGCGGGTGAAAGCGGCAGGCGTGCGTGGGCTGATCTTTGACGAAGTCATCGTGCGGATCAAAGCCAGTTTTGCTCTGGAACTGCACATTGATACCGATGAAGCCAACGCCGCCGGGCTGGCTTCCGGTGACAACGTGGTTATCGTTCCCTAAGGCGGCAAATATGATGCAGCGTGAAATCATCGATAAGTTGGTCAGTGAAGTGCTCTCACGGATGCGGCCACGGGCGTTGGTGTTGTTAACCGCAGCGGATGGTTACCACGAAATTATCCGCGCGCGCTTGCAGCACTGCCAGGCGTTCTCGCCGGTGCTCCTGTTTAGCGATAATGCCCGGCAGTTTCACGCAGAAACAGATTGGAGCCAACTAGGGCCAATCACTTCGCTGGCGGAAATCAGTCAAACCGGCGCGCTGGATAATATTGCGCGAGTATTAATCCCTTTTCTCGATTTCGCGACGGCGGCAGAAGTGGCCAACGGTTTATTGCAGTCTGAGGCTGCGCGGTTTATTCATCTGGCCCGGATGAGCGGTAGGCCAATTATGGCACTGGATTATAACTGCAACCCGAACAGCGAATTAAATCAGCTGAAAGGCCTGAGCCGCGCAGGGGAAAACGCCCCTCAGGCAGATTATCTGCCAAAGCTGGCGGTACAGGGCATTGAGATCTGTACGTTGGATCGGATGCTATCGGCCCAGCCCGCAGCCACGGAGCCTTTGGCAGCGCCGCCACAAGCCTACGTAACGCTTAGCGAACTCAAGCGGCTCAATGGTCGTTCACCACCGGGAGCCAAGCTGACCGATTTGGCATTGGAATATAGCCGAGGGAAAAAATAACCAAGCTTCAAAATTTCACTTTATATCAATAATTATTAATCAGGAGCGAACTCTATGTCTACCAAGGCAAAAGCATGGGTATGGATGTTATTGGTCATCTTCTCCGAGACCTCGGCCACCTCAACCTTAAAAATGTTTGATAACAGCGAAGGTACCACCAAGACGTTATTACTCGGCTTGATCGTCGTGTTGTACTGCGTTTGTTATTACTCGTTATCCAACGCGGTGAAATACATTCCTGTCGGCCTGGCTTACGCCACCTGGTCAGGCACCGGGATTCTACTGGTCTCAAGCCTGGGCATGCTGTTTTACGGCCAGCACCCTGATATGCCAGCCATTATCGGCATGATCGTGATTGCCAGCGGCATCGTGATCATGAACCTCTTTTCCAAAATGGGCTCCACCGAAGAATAAGGGTATCAACTATGTTTAACATTGGCTTCTTGTGGCTGGCACTGTCGATTGGTTCAGAAATCACCGGGACCTCGATGATCAAAAAAACCAACAACTTTAAAAAGCTGGGGCCTTCGGTGCTGGTGATTAGCGCTTACTGCCTGTGCTATTTTGCCCTGACCAAGGCGATGGGGTTTATCCCGGTGGGCGTCGCCTACTCGTTGTGGTGCGGCTTTGGCATCGTCGGGGTGACCTTCGTTTCCATGCTGCTCTACAAGCAGAAACCGGATCTCCCTGCCATCTTCGCCATGGCGCTGATCATCGGCGGTGGCGTCATTATGAATATCTTCTCGCAGATGTAAGATCTCAGCCTCCTACAGCGCAGCGGCAACGTTGCGCTTTTTTTTTGATGCGCTATAGTTATGCGCATAAATTATGCTCAGGAGGTGCCATGGGAACCGTTTCAGTAATAAAAAAGCGCAATACTAACGTGTACTTAAGTGTCGACCTGATCGAAAAGGCTAAAGCATTAGACCTAAACTTATCGGCTACACTAAACCACGCATTAGAACTCGCAGTGAAGAAGGGGCAACGTGAACGTTGGTTAGCGGAAAATCGTGCTGGTCTTGAAGCATTGAATGGCTTCGTTGAGGAGAACGGCCTTTTTTCTGATGATGCTGACTTTGGTGTCCTGTAATGAAACAATTTTCTGTTTATAAAAATCAATCTAAAAACAAAAAAGCCTATCCTTTCTTTATCGTTGTTCAGTCCGATTTACTCGATCACCTTAGCACTCGTTTGGTCATGCCCTTGGCTTTAAAGCAAGCAACAAACTCACAGGTCAAAGCACTGACTCCTGTTTTGTCTGTGGATCAACAAGATTACGTGATCCTTACTAGTTTACTGACGACTACGGATGTCAAAAATCTTAATGCAGATTGCCTAGTTACCAATGCAGCCCATCTGCGTGATGAGCTGGTTGCGGCCATCGACCTGTTAGTTTTGGGCATTTGAAAAACTGCCCCACTGACTATGAACAAATTGGGCCTGTTCAACAAAGAGGTGGAAGCAACCGTTATTTCTGTTTAGCAACAGGCCTGAAAGCAACGCCCCAAGATCGGCGGCATGCTGAATAGAGGTATATGCAGGCTAATGATTTGATACCGCATAATCCTGTCATGTAACAGTTGCGGCAACGTATTTTGCAAGACAATATCTAATTTCGGAACACTGTTTCATTATTAGGGATAAATCATGCAAAGAAATATCAAGTCATTATCAGCTATGGCGATTTTTCTGCTGGCCCTGACGGGTTGTGATAACTCGGATGGTAGTATCGCCTCTCCTGTTGAGCCAGTTAAACCCGTTGTTCCCCCTGAAACTGAGAAACCTGTCGCTGACCGCAGTGGTGCCTGGCCAGCCTCAGCCCTTAACGATCCCGAATTGGCCGGGAAAGAACCGGTAATGCCTGAAGTCTGCCAAACACTCTCAGCCGAACTGAACCAGAATGCCAAAGGGCTACTGGATGAAGCCATTGATGCTGACGTGAATAATTCCCAACCCGATACCCAACGTATTCAAGCCGCGATCGACGCCTGCAACACCGGTGCCGTTAAACTGGTCGCTGGCAGTAACGAAGAGAATGCGTTCTTGAGCGGCCCACTTACGCTAAAAAGTGGCGTCACGCTCTGGGTAGATCAAGGGATCACCCTGTTTGCCTCACGTAGCCCGGTGGATTACCAGATTGCCGGTAAGAATAACTGCGGCGAAACCGCCAGTGCCGATAATGGCTGTAACGCATTGATTACCGCCACCGATGCGATAAACAGCGGCGTGATTGGTGAAGGTATTATCGACGGACGAGGGGGAGCAGTGCTCACCAGCGGAAAATATGCCGATATCCTGACCTGGTGGGATGTAGGCGCATTAACCAAAACCGTTTCCGGCGCCAATCAGAACAACCCGCGGCTAATTCAGGTCACCAACAAGAATTCCGCCAAGCCGACCAGCCAGAACTTCACGCTGTATAAGATCACCTTACAGAATGCACCCAAATTCCACTTTGTCCCCAGTGGGGTCAATGGAGTGGTAGTCTGGGGCGTGAAGGTGTTAACGCCTTCACTGGCCTATACGGTTCCAGGCTATGATTGCCCGAAAGGGACAACCCCTGCGACATCGGGTTCCCCTAACTATACCCGGGCAAGCACCTGCTTTACCCCGGATACGACCAAGAACACCGACGCGATCGATCCTGGCCAATCGCAGAATGTCCTGATTGCCTATAACCACATCAGTACCGGTGATGACGGTATCGCCATCAAAGCCCATAGCAGCAATGCCTGTGTCCCACCGATTGCCGAAAAGTATGCAGGGCAGTTGCCTATTTACACCGTCAGCAACGTCAAAATTCTGCATAACCGCCTCTACTTCACCCATGGCATGTCAATCGGCAGTGAAACCGACTGCGCGGTCAAAGACGTGGAAATTCGGGATATGAGCATTGACGGTCATGATGCTGACTTTGCCGTCGGCGTGCGTATCAAAACCGATATGAGCGTTGGAGGAGAAGTGAGGAACATCAACTATGATGGCATTTGCATCCGCCGCGCTCAGGAAGCGCTGACCATAGATACCTATTACAGCAAAAAGACCGGCCAGGCCTACCCCGATATTCAAGATGTCACCATCAAAAATTACCACTATGTGGATACGCCAGACTCCATTTATAACGGAGATAACGTTCGGGTCACCTTACGGGGCTTCAGCTCTGATGGCCAGGATCTGCCATTAAGAAATATTGTGCTCGATAACACCGTGTTTGACAGCTCACCACAGTTGGCTAGCAAAGCCTCGGCAACAATCCCTGCCGCGCCTTCTTATGCCCAGATCCTGATGGGACCTGGCCCGGTATCCCTGGCGGATCTGCTGTTGGAGGCCGCGGACAACGGTACCGCAGAGTTTGAAGTGCTGGATAACCGTAATGGATCCGAAGAGCCTTACGATTGCAGCGAAGCTTTTGCACTGTTCCCTTCTAGCGCCTCTGCACTCTAAGCGAAAAACGGGTAGGATCTCTCCCACCCGTCTTTCCTCTGCTGCGGTGACTAACACATCGCGGCTTTGATTTGCATATAGGCCCAGTCTATTGGGCCTGACTATTTCCGCTTCAGCAGCAAAACAAGGCTGATCAACAGGAACAGCAAGCTTGGCAACAGGGCCCCCAGAATTGGCGGCATGCTGTACACCATGCTCAGCGGGCCGAAGATCTGATCCAGCACGTAGAACAGGAAGCCGAAGCTGATACCGATCACCACTCGCACGCCCATCGGCACGCTACGCAGTGGGCCAAAGATAAACGACAGCGCCATCAGCATCATCACCGCCACCGACAGCGGCGAGAAGATCTTGCTCCACATATTCAGCTGGTAACGGCTGGCCTCCTGGCCACTCTGCTTGAGGTATTTCACATAGTTGTGCAAGCCGCTGATGGAAAGCGAATCCGGATCCAACGCCACCACGCCCAGCTTGTCCGGGGTCAGGTTGGTTTTCCACACCCCGGTCAGCGTCTGGGTACTGGTGACCTGATTCGGATTGGTCAGATCGGAAGTATCCACCTGCGAAAGCTGCCACGCGCCGTCTTCAAAATCTGCGGTACCGGCATAGCGAACCGTCTCTAACCGGCGCTGATCGTTGAAGTGGTAAATGTTGACGCCAGCCAGCTCTTTTTCACCCGCCACCCGTTCGATGTAGATAAAGTCGTTGCCGTCCTTCGCCCACAGGCCGCTCTTGGTGGAAAGCAGTGAGCCGCCGTACATCTGCTGTGCGCGGTAGTTACGCGCCATCTGTTCGCCCTGCGGTGCCACCCATTCGCCGATTGCCATCGTCAGCAAGACCAGCGGAATAGCGGTTTTCATCACCGACCCAGCAATCTGCAGCCGGGTGAAGCCAGAAGCTTGCATTACCACCAGTTCGCTACGCGTAGCCAGGGTGCCCAAACCGAGCAATGCCCCTAGCAGCGCCGCCATCGGGAAGAAGATCTCAATATCCTTTGGCACGCTGAGCAGGGTATAGACCCCCGCGCCCAGCGCCGAGTATTCACCCTGCCCGACTTTACGCAGCTGATCGACAAACTTGATGATGCCGGAAAGCGAAACCAGCATGAACAGCGTCATCATGATGGTGTTGAAAATCGTTTTACCGATATAACGGTCCAGTACACCAAACATCAGGCCGCTCCTCTCAGGCGTGCACGCAGTTTGCGCATCGGCACGGTATCCCACAGGTTAAGTGCCAGAGCAATCGCGAAGTACGCCAGGTTCACCAGCCACATCCACACCAGCGGATCCAGCTTGCCCTTACCGGCATTGGAACGCAGCGAGGTCTGCAGCAGGAAGAAGATCAGATACAGCAGCATCGCTGGCAACATGCTCAGCACACGGCCTTGGCGCGGGTTGACCACGCTAAGCGGCACCACCAGCAGCGCCATCAGCACCACGGAAACCACCAGCGTCAGACGCCAATGGAATTCGGCGCGCGCATCCGGTTCATTCGATTCCCACAGCGTGCGCATCGACATCTGCTCGGACTGGGTATTATCGATAGTGACCGACTGATGGCCGATAACCGCTTTATAGTCGTTGAAGTCGGTAATGCGGAAATCACGCAGCAATGCGGTGCCTTCAAACCGGGTGCCTTTGTCCAGCGTGACAACCTGCGAGCCATCGCGGCCCTGATTGATCATTCCATGCTCGGCCACCACCACCGAAGGGCGTTGGTTACCGTTCGGGCGCAGCTGCGCCAGGAACACGTCGTTGAAGGTGTTGCCCTTTACGCTGCCGACAAACAGCACAGCGTTACCATCCTGTGAGGGCTGGAACTGCCCTTCAGCCAGCCCGGCAATGCTGGGGTTGGCTTTGGCTTCGGCAATCACTTCGTCCTGATGGCTGGCCGCCCATGGCCCGACCCAGAAGACGTTTACCGCAGCCACCGCCGAGGTAAAGATCGCCAACACCATAGCGGCAATGATCAGGGTTCGTTTCCCCAGACCGCAGGCGTGCATAACGGTGATTTCGCTTTCGGTATACAACCGTCCAAGCGTCATCAAGAGGCCAAGAAACAGGCTTAAGGGCAAGATTAGCTGCGCCATCTTCGGCACACCCAATGCAAGCAGGGATAAGACTAAATTTGTCGGGATATTGCCGTCGACCGCATCACCTAACACCCTGACCAGGTTCTGACAAAAGAAGATCAGAAGCAGGATAAACAGGATGGCAATTTGGCTCTTCAGCGTTTCCCGTACCAGATATCTAATGATGATCACGCTTATTACGCCTGTGAAAACTTGTCTTTTTGCAGGAAAATCGATAGTTTCATCGCTAATCCGCCATTTTTTCTCATCATGTGGCAACCTTCACAGCTAAAATAGTATTAGAACATCAAGCTGTTTGGCCTTCCTATAGGAACAGACCTATAGTAGCCAAAACAGAACGTTTACGCCGTTCAGGTTAACCTAGTTAGTTAACTCAATGACGGAAGATCTTGGCGGAGCAGATCATTCTAGCCGTAGCTTTCGTCGTTGTCTTTAAGATTCAGGAGAGTGCATGGAGTTCAGTGTAAAAAGCGGTAGCCCGGAAAAACAGCGCAGCGCCTGTATTGTAGTAGGTGTTTTCGAACCACGCCGCCTGTCACCTATCGCAGAACAGCTCGACAAAATCAGTGATGGTTATATCAGCGCACTACTGCGCCGGGGCGAACTGGAAGGCAAAGTCGGGCAGACGTTACTGCTGCACCATGTGCCGAACATTCTCTCCGAACGCATCCTGCTGATTGGCTGTGGCAAAGAGCGCGAGCTCGATGAACGCCAGTACAAGCAGGTGATCCAGAAAACCATCAATACCCTTAACGACACCGGTTCCATGGAGGCCGTCTGCTTCCTGACAGAACTGCACGTCAAAGGCCGCAATACTTACTGGAAGGTTCGCCAGGCGGTAGAAACTGCCAAAGAAACGCTCTACACCTTCGATCAGTTGAAGAGCAACAAGGTGGAGCCACGTCGCCCGCTGCGTAAAATGGTGTTCAACGTGCCAACCCGCCGCGAACTGACCAGCGGTGAACGTGCCATCCAGCACGGCCTGGCCGTGGCTTCTGGCATCAAGGCCGCCAAAGATCTCGGCAATATGCCACCAAACATCTGTAACGCCGGTTATCTGGCCTCACAGGCACGTCAGTTGGCAGACGCCTTCAGCACCCACATCACCACCCGCGTCATCGGCGAACAGCAGATGAAAGAGCTGGGGATGAACGCCTATCTGGCGGTCGGTGCCGGTTCGCAAAATGAATCGCTGATGTCGGTGATGGAATATAAGGGAAATCCTAACCCGGACGCTAAGCCGATCGTGCTGGTAGGTAAAGGGTTGACCTTCGATTCCGGCGGCATCTCGATCAAACCGGCCGACGGCATGGACGAGATGAAATACGACATGTGCGGTGCGGCAACCGTATACGGCGTCATGCGTGTGGTGGCAGAACTGAACCTGCCGCTGAACGTGATCGGCGTGCTGGCTGGCTGTGAAAACATGCCCGGCGGACGTGCCTATCGCCCAGGCGATGTGCTGACCACCATGTCGGGCCAGACGGTAGAAGTGCTGAACACCGACGCCGAAGGCCGCCTGGTGCTGTGCGATACCCTCACCTACGTGGAACGTTTCGAGCCAGAGCTGGTGATTGATATCGCCACACTGACCGGTGCCTGCGTGATCGCACTGGGCCACCACATCACCGGCCTGATGTCGAACCACAACCCGCTGGCTCACGAACTGATCGGCGCTTCCGAGCAATCGGGTGACCGTGCGTGGCGCTTGCCGATGGCCGACGAGTATTACGAGCAGTTGGATTCCAACTTTGCGGATATGGCTAACATCGGCGGCCGTCCAGGTGGTGCCATCACCGCCGCGTGCTTCCTTTCGCGCTTTACCCGCAAGTACAGCTGGGCGCACCTGGACATCGCCGGTACCGCCTGGCGCTCCGGCAAGGCCAAAGGGGCCACTGGCCGCCCGGTAGCCCTGCTGGCGCAGTTCCTGCTCAATCGTGCTGGTCTAAACGGCGACGATTAAATCCGCGCGGTAATTCAGGTATAATCACCGAGGGCACAGCACGCTGTGCCCTTACATTTTTTGGCCACGGTGAATTGAATCATGAAACAGGCAACGTTCTACCTTCTTGAACACGCAGAACCCGCTGGTGCGCTCAGTGCACACGAGGCTGTGGCCTGTGCCGTTGCCGCCGAAAGATGGCGCGCTGGCAAGCGGGTGCTGATCGCCTGTGAAAGCCAGGAGCAGGCCCAGCGGCTGGACGAAGCCCTGTGGCAACGTGAGCCACACCAATTTGTACCGCACAACCTGGCAGGGGAAGGGCCAAACTTTGGCGCCCCGGTCGAGCTGTGCTGGCCAGGTAAACGCGGCAATGCCCCGCGCGATCTGCTGATCGCCCTGCTGCCGCAGTTTGCAGATTTTGCTACTGCTTTCCATGAAGTGGTAGACTTCGTCCCTTACGAAGACACCTTGAAACAGTTGGCGCGCGAACGTTACAAAGCCTATCGCAGCGTCGGCTTCCATTTGACCACGGCCACGCCGCCAACTAACTGAACCTTGAAATAAAAATGGAAAAGACCAACACCGATCTCGATACCGCCTATGACCCAACCCAGATCGAACAGAAGCTGTACGATCACTGGGAAAGCCAGGGCTATTTCAAACCGAATGGCGATACCAGCCAGGAAAGTTTCTGCATCATGATCCCGCCGCCGAACGTTACCGGCAGCCTGCATATGGGCCACGCGTTCCAGCAGACCATCATGGACACCATGACCCGCTACCAGCGCATGCAGGGTAAAAATACCCTGTGGCAAGCCGGTACCGACCATGCCGGTATCGCGACCCAGATGGTGGTTGAGCGCAAGATCGCCGCAGAAGAAAATAAAACTCGCCATGATTATGGCCGCGACGCGTTTATCGACAAAATCTGGCAGTGGAAGGACGAGTCCGGCGGCACCATCACCCGCCAGATGCGCCGTCTGGGCAACTCCGTGGATTGGGAGCGCGAGCGCTTCACCATGGATGAAGGCCTGTCCAACGCGGTGAAAGAAGTGTTTGTCCGCCTGTACAAAGAAGACCTGATCTACCGTGGCAAACGCCTGGTGAACTGGGATCCAAAACTGCGCACCGCCATCTCCGATCTGGAAGTGGAAAACCGCGAGTCCAAAGGTTCCATGTGGCACCTGCGCTATCCGCTGGCCGATGGGGCAAAAACGGCGGAAGGCAAAGACTACCTGGTGGTTGCCACCACCCGTCCGGAAACCGTGCTGGGTGATACCGGCGTAGCGGTAAACCCGGAAGATCCACGCTACAAGGATCTGATTGGCAAAGAGATCATTCTGCCATTGGTGGGCCGCCGCATCCGCATCGTGGGTGACGAGCACGCCGATATGGAGAAAGGCACCGGCTGCGTGAAAATCACCCCGGCGCACGACTTCAACGACTATGAGGTGGGTAAGCGTCACGGCCTGCCGATGATCAATATCCTGAGCTTCGACGGTGACATCCTCGAAGTGGCAGAGGTGTTCGATACCCTGGGCGAAGCCAGCACCGCCTACAGCGGCGAGCTGCCAGAGCAGTTCCGTGGCCTGGAGCGCTTTGCTGCGCGTAAAGCCGTGGTTGCCGCCTTTGACGAACTCGGCCTGCTGGAAGAGATCAAACCTCACGACCTGACCGTACCTTACGGCGACCGTGGCGGCGTGGTTATCGAGCCAATGCTGACCGACCAATGGTACGTGCGTACCGCACCGCTGGCGAAAGTCGCGGTGGAAGCTGTTGAGCAAGGTGAGATCCAGTTCGTGCCCAAGCAGTACGAAAACATGTACTTCAGCTGGATGCGCGATATCCAGGACTGGTGTATCTCCCGTCAGCTGTGGTGGGGCCACCGCATCCCGGCCTGGTACGACGCCGAAGGCAAAGTCTACGTTGGCCGCACCGAAGAAGAAGTGCGCCGCGAAAACAACCTGGGTGCCGACGTGGCGCTGAACCAGGACGAAGACGTGCTGGACACCTGGTTCTCCTCCGGCCTGTGGACCTTCTCGACCCTGGGTTGGCCAGAGCAAACCCCGGATCTGAAGACCTTCCACCCGACCAGCGTGCTGGTCAGCGGCTTCGACATCATCTTCTTCTGGATCGCCCGCATGATCATGCTGACCATGCACTTCGTCAAAGATGAAAATGGCAAACCGCAGGTTCCGTTCAAGACCGTGTACATGACCGGCCTGATCCGCGACGACGAAGGGCAGAAGATGTCCAAGTCGAAGGGTAACGTCATCGATCCGCTGGATATGGTTGACGGTATCTCGCTGGAAGACCTGCTGGAGAAACGTACCGGCAACATGATGCAGCCGCAGCTGGCAGAGAAAATCCGCAAGCGCACCGAGAAGCAGTTCCCGAACGGCATCGAACCGCACGGCACCGACGCCCTGCGCTTCACCCTGGCAGCACTGGCCTCTACTGGCCGTGACATCAACTGGGACATGAAGCGCCTGGAAGGCTACCGCAACTTCTGTAACAAGCTGTGGAACGCCAGCCGCTTTGTACTGATGAACACCGAAGCGCACGACTGCGGCTTCAACGGTGGCGAAATGCAGCTCTCCTTGGCCGACCGCTGGATCCTGGCCGAATTCAACCGCACGGTGAAAGCCTACCGTGAGGCGCTGGACACCTATCGCTTCGATATCGCGGCGGGCATCCTGTACGAGTTCACCTGGAACCAGTTCTGCGACTGGTATCTGGAATTGACCAAACCGGTTGTGATCAACGGTAGCGAAGCGGAACAGCGTGGCACACGTAATACGCTGATCACCGTGCTGGAAGCGTTGCTGCGCCTGGCGCACCCAATCATTCCATTTATCACCGAAACCATCTGGCAGCGCGTCAAGCCTCTGACCGGTGAAACCGCAGACACCATCATGCTGCAGCCGTTCCCGGCCTTCGACGCCGCGCTGGAAGACCAGCAGGCATTGAACGATCTGGAATGGATCAAGCAGGCGATCATCGCGGTGCGTAACATCCGCGCCGAGATGAACATCGCGCCAAGCAAACAGCTGGAAGTGCTGCTGCGTAACGCCAATGGTGATGCCCAACGCCGCGTACAGGAAAACCAGAGCTTTATCGAACGCCTGGCACGCCTGAGCTCTATCACCCTTCTGCCTGCAGGCGAGAAAGGCCCGGTTTCGGTCACCAAGCTGGTAGATGGTGCCGAACTGCTGATCCCGATGGCTGGCTTTATCGACAAGGATGCGGAAATCGCGCGCCTGTCGAAAGAGATGGGCAAGCTGGATGGTGAGATTGCGTCTATCGAAGGCAAGCTGTCCAACGAAGGCTTTGTGGCTCGCGCACCGGAAGCGGTAGTGGCCAAAGAGCGTGAGCGTCTGGCAGCCTGCAAAGAAGGCAAGCTGAAGCTACAGGAACAGCAGGCGACTATCGCCGCGCTGTAATCTGCGAGCTACCGATCAAAAACAGCGGGTGATTTTTCCCCGCTGTTTTTTTATCGGCATTGCCAAGAGCCAGGCTTAAGTGTTATTACAAAGTATTATTGATGCGGTGCATTCCGTAATAACAACGAAATTCCGGGTTCCCTCAGGTTCCCTTTGATGGTGAGTGCAAACATGACAACAGCCACCCCAGTGCGCCTTCTGGTGCGCCCAATCACGGCCGAGGACAACGCCGCGATTGCTCACGTCATTCGCGAAGTCTCCGCCGAGCATGGCCTGACGGCGGATAAGGGTTATACCGTTTCCGATCCCAATCTGGACGCCTTGTTCCAACTCTATAGCCAACCGCGCAGTGCCTACTGGGTGGTGGAGATAGACGGTCAGATTGCCGGTGGGGGTGGCGTTGCGCCTCTGCAAGGCGGGGAAGCCGACGTCTGCGAATTACAGAAAATGTATTTCCTACCGGTACTGCGTGGCAAAGGTTTGGCAAAACGCCTGGCGCTGCAGGCGCTGGAGTTTGCCCGCCAACAGGGATTCGGCCGTTGTTATCTGGAAACCACCGCCACGTTGCAGCAGGCGATCGGTCTGTATGAGCATCTTGGTTTTGAGCATATCGGCTATGCCATGGGTAATACCGGCCACGGTGACTGCGAAGTCACCATGCTGAAAGCGCTTTAACATTAGCGATCTACATACCCCCTCACCCTAACCCTCTCCCACAGGGAGAGGGGACCGAATGTGCCACGATTTGCTCCTTCGCCTGACTGTAACTTCGTATCAACACCCTCTGCTTCCATAGTCACAGTTCTACACTGCCCCTATTCACAACCCCGGGCTAGCTCCCTCTCCTTGGGGAGAGGGTTGGGGTGAGGGAGAGAGCACATCACTCACAAATAAAATTATTAATATCTACATCATTCGAAAAATTACACGGTAATTCTATATTTCAACCAGTTAAATTGATTCTACATGCTTAAATGTAAATTTATTGTGATATTCATTAATAAATTAACGATCGCAAATTGACCTACTATTCTGCTGAGTTACTCTGCCATGACAGTCTCTAACCATCACGCACAGGGAACGGTCATGTCAGAAAATAACTTCGATTACATCATTGTTGGCGCAGGCTCGGCGGGTTGCGTGTTGGCAGCCCAGCTCATCCGCCGTACCCAGGCCCGTATCCTGCTGCTGGAAGCCGGTGGCGACGACAATAATCTGTTTATCAAAATGCCCGCTGGGGTCGCCAAGATCATCGCCAAGAAAAGCTGGCCGTATGAAACCGAACCAGAGCTGCACGCCAATAATCGCCGCATGCAGATCGCCCAGGGCAAGGTGCTGGGCGGCAGCAGCTCGGTCAACGGTATGATCTATCTGCGCGGCCAACCGCAGGATTACGACGACTGGGCGCATCAATATGGCTGTACCGGCTGGAGCTATCAGGACGTGCTGCCTTACTTCAAACGCGCCGAAGCCAATGAAAGCCTGGCGGATGAGTATCACGGCAACGAAGGGCTGCTGCCGGTCAGCGAGAACCGCTACCGCCATCCGCTCAGCATGGCGTTTATCCGCGCGGGCCAGGAGTTGGATCTGCCCTACCGCAACGACTTTAATGGTGAAAATCAGCATGGTGTAGGTTTCTACCAAACCACCACTCACAATGGTGAACGCGCCAGCACCTCCCGCACCTATCTGCAAGCCGTGCGCGATAACTCGCGGCTAGTGGTGAAACTCAACGCGCTGGTGCATCGCGTCACCTTCGAAAACAACGTGGCAACTGGAGTGGTCTACAGCCTGAACGGTGGCAATGAGATCGTCGCCCACGCCAGCCAGGAAGTGATCCTCAGCGCCGGGGCGGTTGGCTCACCAAAGATCCTGATGCTGTCCGGCATCGGCCCGCGCGAACATCTGGAGCAGTTAGGCATTACGCCGCTGGCCGATCTGCCGGTGGGCAAAAACTTCCACGATCACCTGCATATGTCGATTAACGTCAGCACCCGCGAACCTGTCAGCCTGTTCGGTGCCGACCGGGGATTACAGGCGTTACGCCACGGTGCAGAGTGGCTGGCGTTTCGCAGCGGCGTGTTGACCTCTAACGTACTGGAGGGGGCCGCCTTTGCAGACTCCCTGGGTAATGGCAGGCCAGACGTGCAGGTACATTTCCTGCCGATTCTGGACAGTTGGGACGACGTGCCCGGCGAACCGCTACCGGCGATCCACGGTATGTCGCTCAAGGTCGGTTATCTGCAACCCAAAGCGCGCGGCCAGGTGCAGTTACGCAGCCGTAACCCTGCCGATCCGGTCAAGCTACAGGCCAACTACCTTGGTCATCCAGACGATCTGGCAGGCAGCATTCGCGCGGTGAAATTTGGCCTGCGCTTCCTGGAAACCGCCTCTCTCAAGCCGCTGATTAAAGATCTGCTGATGCCACAACCGGCGTGGGTGAACGATGAGGCGCAGATGGAGGAGTTTGTGCGCAACTTCTGCAAGACGGTCTATCACCCAGTGGGTAGTTGCCGGATGGGGCAAAATACGGAGGACTCGGTGACCGACTTGCAGCTACGAGTGCATGGCTTTGAGCACCTGCGGGTGGTCGACTGTTCGGTGATGCCGCAGGTCACCAGCGGCAACACCAATGCCCCCACCATTATGCTGGCCGAAAAGGCAGTGGATTTGATATTAGGGGAAACGCTGTAATTCCCTCACGCCACTGGCACGCCGCTGTGGAAGCGGAACTCGGTGTCCGGAGAGCGGATCAGTTCCGCTTCCAACTGGCCAAAAAACGCCACGCGTTCGCTGATATCGCCGCCGGCAATTTGCTCTGCCAGCGTCAGGTAATCCTGATAATGGCGGGCTTCGGAACGCAGCAGCGAGACGTAAAACCGGTTCAGCTCATCGTCCAGGAACGGGGCCAGCTTGGCGAAGCGTTCACAGGAGCGGGCCTCGATATACGCGCCGCAGATCAGTTTATCGATCAGGGTAGCCGGATCGTGAGTGCGCACCTCGCGGATCATGCTTTTGGCATAGCGGCTGGCGGTGATCTTTCTATAAGGGATCTGCCGGGCCTGCATGATCTCCAGCACCTGAGAGAAATGATGCAGCTCCTCTTTGATCAGCAACACCATCTTATCGACCAGATCCTGGCCATAGGCCGAGCCATTCTTCGGCAGGATCTTCCTGGTAAACGCG
This sequence comes from Serratia sp. JSRIV006, assembly GCF_019968685.1. NCBI lineage: Bacteria > Pseudomonadati > Pseudomonadota > Gammaproteobacteria > Enterobacterales > Yersiniaceae > Serratia > Serratia sp. JSRIV006. The sequence continues at coordinate 652,921 of NZ_CP074137.1, read as the reverse complement.
CTCTGGCGGAACAGTTCTTCTGGTACTTCCTGCGCCTCGTGCACAAACGCCTCATAGGGCCTGAGCAGTGCCAGCAGGGCATCTCCACTCTCTTTGTCTGCCACATAGCGGCGGATCAGCCACATGCCGGTCTGCGCCGCTTTCAGCTCGCATACCAGGTGGTCAGTCAGCAACAGTGGCAGGTTTTCCGGGCGACGGGCCGCTTCGATCCATCCATCCGGGGTTTCGCAGTGCAGGAAGTTTAAAATCGGGGATAATAGTGATTGGTATTTCATCGGGTTCAATCAGGGGCCAGCTTGCGCCAGCCCGCAGGATTTAATTAATGACGTTTGCCGTCGTCGTCTTCATCGATAAAGTCGCCGTCTTCGTCGTCGTCGCCTTCTTCACCGTTCGGATCTTCATAGTAGGTGCCCCAACCGTCGTAATTGACACCGCATTTTTCTGCCAGCGCCACCAGTTGTTCTACCTGGCTGTCGATCAGCTCGGCATTCAGCGCAACTTCGCTGATCACGTCACAGCACATCACCATGGAGCCATCTTCCACTTCCAGCTCTTCGGCATCGGTCACTTCGTAGCCCAACTTGAAGGCTTCCACGGCGGCCTGCTCCAAAACGTCAAACTTTTCGGCAGAGAAATGGTGCTCGATGGTGTAGAGCGCATCCGGATCGCTGCCGTCTTCCAGCAGTTCTTCGATGATCAGGCGGGTCTCTTCACGTTGTTCTTCCAGCAATTCGCGGTTTGCCATGCCTCTATCCTCAATAAAATGGGCTTCGTTACTTCTATTTTCACACACCGCTGTCACCGCTGCCACGATAAACGTGAAAGATTTCTGCCTTGGGGTTGAAATTGAATATTCATACATATAAAGTGAATTTAAATTCAATCAAAACGATAGGGATTTACGGAGATGAGCCAGATGAACCCGTTCTACAGTCGTCACTTTTTGAGATTAATGGATTTTACCCCCAGTGAGATCCAGTCTTTGCTGCAGTTGGCCGCCGATTTGAAGCAGGCCAAGAAGCAAGGCCAGGAAACCCGCTATCTGCAAGGCAAAAACATTGCGCTCATCTTCGAAAAAGACTCCACCCGTACCCGATGCTCTTTCGAAGTTGCCGCATTCGATCAGGGCGCTCAGGTGACCTACCTTGGCCCAAGCGGCAGCCAGATCGGCCATAAAGAGTCGATGAAAGACACCGCCCGCGTGCTGGGCCGGATGTACGACGGTATTCAATATCGCGGTTTTGGCCAGTGCCTGGTGGAAACCTTGGCAGAACATGCTGGTGTGCCAGTGTGGAATGGCCTGACCAACGAGTTCCATCCCACCCAACTGCTGGCAGATTTGCTCACCGTGCGTGAACACCTGCCGGGGAAAGCGTTGAGCGAGGTGAAATTCGCTTACATTGGCGATGCACGTAACAATATGGGCAATACCCTGTTGGAAGCCGCCGCGCTAGTGGGCATGGATCTGCGGTTGGTCGCGCCGAAGGCCTGTTGGCCGCAGGCCGAGCTGGTTGCTGAATGCCAGGCGCTGGCACAGCAGACCGGCGGTAAAATCACCCTGACGGAAGATATTGCCGAAGGCGTGCAAGGTGCCGATTTCCTGTATACCGACGTTTGGGTTTCCATGGGGGAAGCCAAAGAAGTCTGGCAGGAGCGGATTGCCCTGCTCAGGCCGTATCAGGTGAATATGGCGATGGTGAAACTGACCGGTAATCCACAGGTGAAGTTCCTGCACTGCTTGCCAGCATTCCATGACGATCAAACCACGTTGGGTAAACAGATGGCCGAGCAGTATGGCATGCACGGCGGTATGGAAGTGACCAACGAGGTGTTCGAGTCGGAGCACAGCATCGTATTCGATCAGGCAGAGAACCGCCTGCACACCATTAAGGCCGTGATGGTCGCCACGCTGAGCAAAACCCTGTAAATCGCCCTCTCCAAAAACCCTTCTTAGTGAAGGGTTTTTTCTGGTTAATCCCCCCTTCTGCCTCTATAGTCTTTTTCGTTATTGTTAATAACTTATTGGCCTTTGCCTGTTTTTTACCAACGTTCTACCGTGGCATTCTGGCGGCGGAAATGCCGTAAAAAACTAATGAGAACAACCTCTTCTCCGTTCTGGTTTACCGGCACATTTAAGGGAAAACATCTATGAAAGCCAAAGTCTTGCCGCTGTTTATTCTTGCCGCCCTCTCCACCACTGCACTGGCCGCCACGCCGCCGAATACGCTGGTGGTGGTGCAGTCACTGGATGATATCGTCAGCCTGGATCCGGCGGAGGCCAATGAGCTCTCCAGCATCCAGACCGTACCCAGCCTCTATCAGCGTCTGGTGCAGGCCGATCGTGATAATCCGGCCAAGGTGATCCCGGTACTGGCTGAAAGCTGGCAGGATGATGCCGCCGCCAAGACCCTGACGATCAAGCTACGCCCACAGGCAGCGTTTTCCTCCGGTAACCCGCTGACCGCCGACGACGTGATTTTCTCTTATACCCGCGCGGTAAAGATGAACAAGTCACCAGCATTTATCCTCAACGTGCTCGGCTGGCAGCCAGACAATATCGAAAAGCAGCTGAAGAAGATCGACGACCATACCGTACAACTGAGCTGGACGGCAGACGTCAGCCCGGCGGTGGCCCTGAATATCCTCTCGACGCCGATCGCCTCAATCGTTGACAGCAAAGCCGTGCAGCCTAACGTGAAGGGTGACGATTTCGGCAACGCCTGGTTGAAGATGCACTCTGCGGGCAGCGGCCCGTTCAAGATGCGGGTTTACCAGCCGCACCAGGCGATCGTGCTGGATGCCAACCCAACTTCACCGGGCGATAAGCCACTGCTAAGCAACATCATTATCAAAAACGTGCCAGACCCAAGCGCGCGCCGCCTGCTGATCCAGCAAGGGGATGCCGACGTGGCGCGTGAACTCGGCCCGGATCAAACCGCCGCGCTGAAAAGCCAGGCGGGTGTGAAGGTGTTGGAAATCCCTTCCGCCGAGCAGAACTATCTGGTGTTCAACACCGGAAATACCGCCAACCCGCTGCTGAAAAATCCGGCCTTCTGGGAAGCAGCCCGCTATCTGGTAGATTATCAGGGCATCACCAAGGATCTGCTGAAAGGGCAATACTTCGTCCATCAAAGCTTCCTGCCGGTTGGCCTACCGGGGGCGCTAGAGGATAACCCGTTCAGCTTCGATCCGGCCAAGGCCAGGGCGATCCTGGAAAAAGCTGGCATCACCAACGCCAGCCTGACGCTGGACGTGGAAAACAAACCGCCGTTCATCACCATCGCCCAGTCGCTACAGGCCAGCTTTGCCCAGGGTGGCGTGAAGCTCGATCTGTTGCCAGCAGCCGGTAGCCAGGTCTATGCCCGCGTACGCGCCAAGCAGCATCAGGCAGCGATCCGCCTGTGGATCCCGGATTACTTCGATGCGCACTCCAACGCCAGCGCCTTCGCCTATAACGATGGCAAAAGCAGCACGGTGGCCGGGCTGAACAGCTGGCAGATCCCTGAGTTGAGCAAACAAACGCTGGCAGCCGTCGCAGAAGCCGAGCCGGCCAAACGCACCGCGCTGTATACCGCCATGCAGCAGGAATTGCAGCGTAGCTCGCCGTATGTGTTTATCGATCAGGCCAAAACGCAGGTGGTGCTGCGCGATAACGTCAAAGGCTATCAACAGGGCCTGAATGCGGATATGGTCTATTACGATCGCGTTAGCAAATAATCAGGATTGCCATGTCGGTAGCAATAAAATCCACGCTGGGAAGCAATGCCCGGCGTCGTCTTTGGGGATTGGCGCAGGGGCTGCTCACGCTGGCGCTGACCCTGTTCGGCCTGTTGTTGATCACCTTCTTACTGTCTGCCCTGTCGCCGGTGGATCGCGTGTTGCAGATCGTCGGCGATCACGCCAGCGCGGCCACCTATGAGCAGGTAAAACAGCAGCTTGGTCTGGATCGCTCTTTGCCGGTGCAGTTCTGGCACTATCTGGAACGGCTGGCCCATGGCGATCTCGGCACCGCCAGCGCCACCGGCCAACCGGTGTTGCAGGATCTGCTGCATGCCTTCCCGGCCACGCTGGAACTGGCCACGCTCTCGCTGGTGATTGGTGCCCCGCTCGGTGTGCTGGCTGGCATCTTGTGTGCCCGTTTTGCTGGCAGCAAGCTGGATATCGGCGTGCGCTTTATTACCCTGCTCGGCAACTCGGTGCCCATCTTCTGGCTGGGGCTGCTGATGCTGTTGCTGTTCTACGCCAAGCTACAGTGGAGCGCCGGACCGGGGCGGTTGGACGATATCTACCAATACACCGTCGAGGCCAAAACCGGCTTCGCGCTGATGGATACCTGGCTTTCCGGCGATGCGGGGGCCGTGCGCAATGCGTTGGCACATCTGGTGCTGCCAGTCTGCCTGCTGGCTTATTATTCGTTAGCCAGCATTACCCGCCTGACCCGTTCCGCCTGCCTGAGCGAACTAAATAAAGAGTACATCACCCTGGCACGCGCCAAAGGGGCCAGCGAGATGCGCATCATGTTCCGCCACGTGCTGCCCAACATCAGCGGCACCCTGCTGACGGTAATCGCTCTTGCCTATACCAGCATGCTGGAGGGCGCGGTTCTGACCGAAACCGTGTTCTCCTGGCCGGGCATTGGCCGCTATCTGACCACCGCGCTGTTTGCCGGGGACACCACCGCCATCATGGGTGGTACGCTGCTGATCGGCCTGTGCTTTGTGATTATCAACAATTTCACTGACCTGCTGGTGCGCCTGCTTGATCCGAGGGCGCGCCAATGACTATGACGCTACTTAAACGTTCGCCCTCCGCCACCTGCGGAGCCACCATTCTGCTGGTACTGGTGCTGATAGCGCTGTTCGCACCTTGGTTGGCACCGGTCGATCCCAACTGGCAAAACGCCGCCAACCGCCTATTACCGCCGGGAGCGGGCCATTGGCTCGGCACCGACAGCTATGGCCGCGACGTCCTTTCCCGCCTGATCTACGGCACCCGACCAACCCTTGGGCTAGTGCTGTTGGTCACGGCCATCACCCTGCCGCTCGGCCTGCTGATTGGCGTGCTATCCGGCTATTACGGCGGCTGGCTGGAGCGCGTGCTGATGCGTTTTACCGACGTAGTGATGTCGATGCCACGACTGATCCTGGCCTTCGCCTTTGTGGCGATGCTCGGCCCTGGGCTGGTCAACGGTGCGTTGGCGTTGGCGCTCACCACCTGGCCCGCCTATGCTCGCCAGGCCAGAGCCGAGATCCAACTGCTGCGTAAAAGCGACTACCTGGCCGCCGCCGAGATGATGGGTATTCAGGGCCCGCGCCTGCTGTGGGGCCATATTCTGCCCATGTGCCTGCCCTCTGCCGTCGTTCGCCTGGCTTTGGATCTGGCGGGGATTATTCTGGCCGCTGCCGGTCTGGGGTTCCTGGGGCTGGGTGCACGACCGCCGATGGCGGAATGGGGATCGATGGTAGCCGACGGGATGCAAGTGATCTTCGATCAGTGGTGGATCGCCGCGATCCCTGGCGGTGCGATCCTGATCAGCAGCCTGGCGTTTAACCTGCTGGGCGACGGCCTGCGCGACTTACTGGATCCGCATCATGACTGAACCACTGCTGACAGCACAGAACCTGAGTATCGAATTTAACGGCCACAAGGTAGTGGATAACCTCTCTTTCAGCATTGGCCGGGAGAAAGTGGCGCTGGTGGGGGAATCCGGCTCTGGCAAATCCATGACCGCCCGCGCCCTGATGGGGCTGGTGCGTAAGCCGGGCATCGTCACCGCCGATAAACTGCACTATCGCGAGACCGATTTACTGAAGCTTCAACCACGCCAATGGAACGAAGTACGCGGCGCCAAAATTGCCATGGTGCTGCAAGATCCGCGCTACGCATTGAATCCGGTGCGCAGTATCGGGAAGCAGATCGAAGAATCCCTGGTGCTGCATAACGCACTAACCCGGGCCGATCGCCATGAGCGGGTGCTGAACTCACTGGCCGCCGTCGGCTTACCGGAGAGCCTTTATCACAGCTACCCCGGCCAGCTTTCCGGCGGCATGGGGCAACGTGCCATGTTGGCGATTGCGCTGGTCAACGATCCGCAACTGCTGATTGCCGATGAGCCAACCTCGGCGCTGGATGCCAGATTGCGTAATCAGATCCTCGATCTGATCGTCGAACAAACCACGCGGCGTAACATGGGGCTGTTGCTGATCAGCCACGATCTGCCGCTGGTGGCCGAGCGCTGCGACCGGGTATTGGTGATGTATCAGGGCAAGCTGGTGGATCAGGGGATCGCGGCCAACCTGCCACTAGCCACTCATCCTTACACTCGCACGCTGTGGGCCTGCCGCCCCAATGCCAGCACCTACGGCCAGGATCTGCCGGTGCTGGATCGCAGCATCGATTTTACCCGGAGTGAACATGGCGCTGATTGAAATTGAAAATTTGCAGGTCAGCTTCCCACAGGGCAACGGCCATAAGATCGCTGTGGAGTCGGTCAGCTTTGGCGTTGAGGCGGGGGAAACCTTCAGCCTGATTGGGGCTTCAGGCTGCGGCAAATCTACCGTGCTGCGCGTGCTGGCCGGTTTGCAACGTGAATGGCGCGGAGAAGTTCGCTTGCTCGGCCAGCCTCTGCAACCACAGCAACGGTTCACTGGCCAATTACGCCGCGACGTGCAGATGGTGTTCCAGGATCCCTACGCTTCGTTACATCCGCAGCATCAGATTGCCCGTACGCTGGGTGAACCGTTGAAGATCCACGGTGAAAAACACATTGCGGCGCGGATCGACGAAGCCTTGCGGCAGGTAGGGCTGAGCGAGGCCACGGCACAGCGTTATCCCCACCAGCTTTCCGGTGGCCAGCGCCAGCGCGTTGCTATCGCCCGTGCCTTGCTGCTGCGGCCTAAGCTTCTGCTGTTGGATGAGCCCACCTCGGCGCTGGATATGTCAGTACAGGCTGAGATCCTCAACCTGCTCAACCATCTCAAACGCGAGCATGGCATGACCTATCTGCTGGTCAGTCACGACGGCGACGTGATAGCCCATATGTCCGAACGCGCCGCCCTGATGGAAAACGGCCACATCGTGCAGCATTACGACCGGGCTGCCTTACAGGCCGGTGAGCATATGCATGATTAAGCGCTAGCGGCAACATGGCCAAACAATCAGACACCAAGTTCTACTCGCAGCGCTAATCGCCAAGCCAATCGATTGCGAAATCGCAAAAAGTGGTGTTTTTACCCTTGCAGAGAAAAAAAGCGCGAGTATAATGCGCGACAATTTGCCAGGAGAAAGCATGAAAAACGAGCTTTGTTTTGTTCGCCACACTCGACAAAACCGCCAGCCAATCGGCGGGCAGCTGCCGTTATTTCCCCTGTTGCATGAACCATCATTTAAAGCCCCTCGTTGAGGGGCTTTTTTTTGTCCAAAGCATTGCTATTACATTGAAAAGCCCCGCGCCAAGGGCAAGAGTCGAGGAGAGTGAACATGGCCAATCCGCTGTATCGCAAGAACATCATCTCTATTAACGATCTCAGCCGTGAAGATCTGGAGCTGGTGCTCAGCACCGCCGCCAGCCTGAAAGCTAACCCGCAGCCGGAGCTGCTCAAACACCTGGTGATCGCCAGTTGCTTCTTTGAAGCGTCTACGCGTACCCGCCTGTCGTTTGAGACCGCCATCCAGCGCCTGGGGGCTTCGGTGGTCGGCTTCTCCGACAGCAGCAACACCTCCCTCGGCAAAAAGGGCGAAACGCTGGCCGATACCATCTCGGTGATCAGCACCTACGTTGATGCCATTGTGATGCGTCATCCGCAGGAAGGCGCTTCCCGTCTGGCCGCTGAATTCTCTGGCGGTATCCCGGTGTTGAATGCCGGTGACGGCTCGAACCAGCACCCAACCCAAACGCTGCTGGATCTGTTCACCATCCAGGAAACCCAGGGCCGCCTGAGCAATATCAATATCGCCATGGTCGGCGACCTGAAATATGGCCGCACCGTGCATTCACTCACCCAGGCGCTGGCAAAATATGAAGGGAACCACTTCTTCTTCATCGCGCCAGACGCCCTGGCAATGCCGAGCTATATCCTGAAGATGCTGGACGAAAAAGGCATCTCCTACAGCCGCCACAACAGCATTGAAGAAGTGGTGCCGGAACTGGATATTCTGTATATGACCCGCGTGCAGAAAGAGCGCCTGGATCCTTCCGAATACGCCAACGTGAAGGCGCAGTTCATCCTGCGTGCGTCTGACTTGGCCGGAGCCCGGGACAACATGAAGGTGCTGCATCCGCTGCCGCGCATCGACGAGATTGCCATTGAGGTGGACAAGACACCGTATGCCCACTATTTCCAACAGGCAGGCAACGGTATTTACGCCCGTCAGGCGCTGTTGGCACTGGTTTTAAACGCAGAATTGGCTCTTTAAGGGGGAACCGTCATGACTCACGATAACAAACTCCAGGTTGAAGCGATCAAGTGCGGCACGGTAATCGACCATATTCCGGCGCAAATCGGCTTTAAGCTGCTCTCGCTGTTCAAACTGACCGCCACCGATCAGCGCATCACCATCGGCCTGAACCTGCCCTCCAAAGAGCTGGGCCGCAAGGATTTGATCAAGATCGAGAACACCTTCCTGACCGAGCAGCAGGCCAACCAGCTGGCGATGTACGCGCCCAAGGCTACGGTCAACCGTATCGATAACTATGAAGTGGTGCGCAAGCTGACGCTCAGCCTGCCGGATCATATCGACGGCGTACTGACCTGCCCGAACAGCAACTGCATCAGCCGTAGCGAGCCGGTGGCCTCCAGTTTCAGCGTCAAATCCCATGCTGGGGAAGTGCACCTGAAGTGCCGTTACTGCGAGAAAGAGTTCGATCATCAGGTGGTGTTACAGACGGACTAAAATTGGGGGGTGGCGCTGTCAATCTGGCGGGCACCCTTTATAATGGTGCGTCGTAGGGGCGCTGCATGCTGCGTCCATGTGAGTTTACGGCGGGCCGACTCGCCGTTTGAACAACAACAGGATATCAGGAGAAAAAATGTCACGTAATATCAGCACTGAACTCGCGCCAGCCGCCATTGGTCCTTACGTGCAGGGCGTTGACCTGGGCAGCATGATCATCACCTCCGGCCAGATCCCGGTCGATCCGAAAACCGGTGCCGTACCCGATGACGTTGCCGCTCAGGCGCGCCAGTCATTGGCCAACGTGAAGGCGATCGTGGAAGCCGCAGGCCTGAAAGTGGGCGACATCGTTAAAACTACCGTTTTCGTCAAAGACCTCAACGACTTCGCTACCGTTAACGCGGCCTATGAAGCGTTCTTCACCGAGCACAACGCCTCGTTCCCAGCGCGTTCTTGCGTTGAAGTGGCACGTTTGCCAAAAGACGTGAAAATCGAGATCGAAGCCATCGCCGTTCGCCGTTAATCGGCAACCCGGTGCGATCGAACGCGGCCAGCCTTTGCTGGCCGTTTTATTTCGCGGTTACTGACTCACCATAATATCCCGGCTAGCGCATTCAGGATCGGCCTGCGCGGAAACGGCCTCCATCATAAAACCGCCGACAATCGGCTGAATAATAAAATAGGCCTGTTGCTCCGCAACCGCAGGTTTTGAGCGGGATGCATCGCGTGCGCTAAACAGCATTTCGACCTGATAACGCTCCGGCTTACCCTTGCATAACCGTACCGCTCCGTAGTTGCCATAGCGGTTTTTCAACAACTGGTGTTGTTCTGCCAATGCGCTGGCGGCCTGTGGCATACTCCAGCGGTTCGCCGTCTCGTCGTCAACCTGTAGCCATTCATCCACAAAATCGCGCCCGTTCATGGCCGCCGGTTGAATGCGCTCTACCCGCTCGCCATTGATGCGATAGCGGAAGATTCCTTGGCGCGTCATCACGTCCGAATCCAACATGCCTACCTCTGCCCGCACTTCAAACCCTTGCGGAGTAGTTTTAACACGTAGGGCCGGCGTGTCGTCGTCCGTAAAACGGACATAATCTTCCTGGGTGTGGAATAACGTGCGCTGTTCCGCATTCTGCGTTGCCAATTCAATCAAGTTGAGCTGAAACACGCTCCACCGAGACGTGCACCAAGGCGTACCCTGTGCCACTACCATTCTGGGCGTTGTGGCTGGCTGTGGGGAAGGGATCAGGTGGTAGGTAAAGTTGTCGCCAAAGGCCCCCGAAATCTTCTGATAGTCATCGCTTTGCCAGCGCAGAATGCGGCTCCATTTCCCCTCGCGCCGCTGATAGGCCAGCAGCACGTTGTCGTCGCCGCAAGGAATTGCGAAACCACTGCGGATCAGCACAATATCGGGGAATTCAGGCTGGCGGGTGACTTCAAAACCTGGCTCTGAGCCATAGAAGTTCGATTCCGGCGCTTGTACTGGCAAAGCGACCATGGGCAACAGCGCTTGCTGAAGTGAGGCGTCATCGCTGTCTATGGGGCTGCAACTGAGATGGCCATCGATCCCCTTCACCAGGGCATCCTTGTACTTATGGAGTTGTTCGCGGGCAATGGCGGAAACGGCAGTATCACCGCCCTCTTCCCCATCTTCCTTGACGGCCTGTAGCTCTGTCAGTGCACTTCTGGTGTCTTGGTTGAGGCGTTCAAGCGATTGCGGTGTGCAATCGGCCTGCGCCAGTACGCTGGCGGCTAACCCGAGGCACAGCAGCACGATTTTCTGCAACATGACGGATCCTTGTCATTGAAGCCATATTGATGATAGGTGAAGCTACCCTACACCTGGGGCTTTCCTCTCTCAATAGAAATTCCTGGCCAGTTTAAATGCCGCTAATCGGTGTGGGAAAGATGATTGAAATGTTCTGGTTTGGCCATGGTGAATTCTCCCTCACCCCAACCCTCTCCCCAAGGAGAGGGAGCCAGTTCAGTGCTGTTATCAGGTGCGGGAGTTAGTCTGTGACATGTAAACCGATCATAGTCAATCTGTGGCATGTACAGTCCCCTCTGCATTTCCCCAAGGAGAGGGAGCTGATAGCCTCTGCTCTTTTGGAAGTAAAGAGGTAATAGCGCCCAGCAGAGCCAAGGTAAGTCACTACAATTTCAAACACACTCGGTCGGTCCCCTCTCCCTGTGGGTGAGGGTTAGGGTGAGGGGTCACTTCAGACGCGCAAAGCCCGCTTCCAGATCGGCGATCAGGTCGTCAATATTCTCAAAACCGATATGAACACGCACTAATGTGCCGCTAAAGTCCACCTTGGCCGCCGGGCGGATCTCGTTCAATTCTTCCGGCTGGTTGGCCAGGATCAGCGATTCAAACCCGCCCCACGAATAGGCCATGCTGAAGTGCTCAAAATGGTCCAGATAGTGGGCAACCTGCTCATTGGTCAGCCGTGCTTTCAGCACAAAAGAGAATAACCCGCAGCTACCGCTGAAATCCCGCTGGAAGAATTCATGCCCTTTACAAGAAGGCAGCGCCGGATGGTTGACCCGCTCCACCTCCGGCCGTGCCGCCAACCATTCGGCAATGGCGATACTGCTGATCTCATGTTGCTTGAGGCGGACACCCAGCGTTCTCAGGCCACGGCTACCGTTATAGGCGGTATCCGCGTCGGCCATTTGCCCCATCAGGTAGGAGTTTTCACGCAGTTGGTCCCAGCAACGAGCGTTCGACACGGCGGTACCCAACATGGCGTCGGAATGGCCAATGATGTATTTGGTTCCGGCCTGAATAGAGATATCCACGTCAAAATCCAGCGCCTTGAACAGAATGCCCGCCGCCCAGGTGTTATCAATCATGATGACGATATCTGGGTTCACGGCCCGAGCTGCCTTCACCATCGCCGGTACGTCCTGGACTTCCATGGTGATAGAGCTTGGGGACTCCAGGAACAGCACTTTGGTATTGGACTGGATCAGCTCGGCAATCCCGGCACCGATCAGCGGGTCATAATAGGTGGTTGCCACGCCCAGCTTGCTCAGGATCTTGTTGCAGAAATCCTGCGTCGGCTCATAGGCGGCTCCGGTCATCAGGATATGGTCGCCACTGGCAACAAACGCCAGGATAGCATTAGTGACAGCCGCCGCCCCACAAGGGTAAAGCGAGCAGCCTACCCCGCCTTCCAGCTCGGCCATCGCGTCCTGGAATGAGAAATGCGTCAGGGTGCCGCGACGCCCGTAGAATAGCTCACCTTTAGCACGGTTGGCGGTGGCAAACTTTTTGGCCTGCACCGTATCAAAGGTTAAGGAAGAGGCGCGTTGGATCACCGGGTTGACCGATCCTTGGGTGAATCGAGGCTTACGGCCAGCGGTGACCAGGGCGGTTTCTATTTTTTTAGCTGTCATAATCTGCCTGCTATTTATCGTCAATCAATAAAGTAGAGCGATATCCTTCACCTTTCAAGCTGAAGCTTGATAACGATAAAACTCTCACCAAGGAAAGCAACGGGGACGGCAATAGCGGCCATCCCCTGTCAGGATTATTGCACCTTTACGGCGCGCAACAGCGTTTCCAGCGGGTACACCGCCGCAATCACCACTTCATCCCGGATCTGTGCTGCCGCACCCAACTGTTGCTGAGCCTGTTCCGCCTCGTCTTTACTCAAAGGCTTCCCTTGCTGATAGCGTTCCAACAGCATCAAGCCCAGATCGGCCAACGCGCTGACATCCTGTACCACCGGTGCCAAATCCTTCATCACCACGTTACCGGCTATCACCTGCTTCACCGGTGCACCGTTACGTTGCCAGCGTTGCAGACGTTCACGGATCGCCTCCGCCGCTGCCCGATGGTTCTTGTCTTTGAGCAACAACGCCACCTGCTGATCGAGATCGCGTACCGCCGCACTTTCCGGTGGGATGGCATCGGCAAAGCGGTTCAGCGGCTCAAATTGATGGTAATTACCTGCCTTGAACTTCAGGTGCTGACGGGTGTAATACTGCCCCGGCTCCACCGCTTCGGCCAAGACCTGCAATGGGGTGATATCGACGCTGTTAGCTAAGCGGGTAAACTCGCGCGCCGTTTCAGCGTGCTGTTGCAGGCCAACAGACACCACCGACCAGGCATCTATCGCCGCCAGGCGTTGGTACATATTGTCCTCGTTGGTCACATCCTTGGCCGACCACATACGTTCCGCTACGGCAAAGGTTCTTGGCCACAGCTTGAGATCGAGCACCGGTGCGCGGATGTTTTCCGCCCAGAAGGCGGCTTCGCCCCCCAGAATATTGGCCTGATGCTGCTCATCCGGCACCACAGGCATCACGCCCGCCGGGATCGTCGTCAATTTACTGCCGCTGGTTGGGTAGCGCACGTTGCCCACCAGCGTGTAACCGCTCAATTGGTCCTGCTGCAAAGTAAATACCGGACGCGTGTCACCCATCCAGGTATCAATGCGGAAGGTCACCTGTTCTGGCGTACGCCACTCGATATCCCGTACAGCACGGCGCGATTTGTCTTTGAAATCGATAAAGCCACGCCATCCCTGCTTGCCTTCGATCAGCGTGAAGGTGCCTTCCACCGGGCTCCCCTTGAAACGCGGCATGCTGAACTGCCAGCTCTGCGCCTGCTCCCCCGCCTGCACGTTGGTATCTACCCCCAGCGGCTGCGGCAAAATTTCATTGCGATAGTGGTAGGCGGTGCTGTGCGGCTGATCGAGATAGAAACCGGTGGAGAGAATGCCTTGATAGCCATCCTGGGCGCTGGCCCCTAGCGAATCTGGCCCACGCCAGGATTGGATCACGATGGTGCGCGGCAAGGTCGGATGGTAAATCTCATCCCAACCCACCATGCGGCGCTGATGCTTTTCGAGGATCTTTTCCAGCTTCTGGTTGAAGAAAGCCTGCAGCGCATGGGCATCCGCCAGCTGGTTCTGCTGCATAAACGCCTGGATGGTTTTGGACTCTTTCCACTGGGTGGCATCCACCTCATCCCCACCGATATGCAAGTAAGGATCGGGGAAGATCGCCACCAATTCGCCGATGATGCTGTCGACAAACTGATAAACCTGGTCGTTCGAAGGATCGAGCGTGGGCTTGTGGACACCCCAGTGGCGTTCCATCTGATACGGCCCCGGCGCGCTGAGCAGCTCTGGGTAGGCAACGGCAATGGTAGAAGCATGGCCCGGAAGATCGATTTCTGGCACCACCCGGATACCCCGCGCCGTGGCATAGGCGACTACCTGCTGCATCTGTTCACGGGTGTAGAAATGGCCGTCACTGGCTAGTTGCTGTAGCTTTGGATAGTGCTCGGAAGCAAAGCGCCAGCCCTGATCGTCGGTTAGATGCCAGTGGAATACGTTGAGTTTAGCGGCCGCCATGCCATCAAGCTGGCGCAGAATATCCTCGACCGGCAGGAAATGGCGCGCCGAATCCAGCAGCACGCCGCGCCAAGGGAAACGCGGGACGTCGGTAATAAACACCTGCGGCATGAAAGTGTTTTCACCGTCGGTCTGCACCAGTTGCAGCAGCGTTTCCATGCCGCGTAGCGCACCGAAGCGAGTGTTGGCCGTCAGCGTCGCGCCCTGCGATGTCACCTTGAGCTGGTAGCTCTCATCGCTATCCGGTAACGGCTGTGCCGCAACCTGATGTTTGATGATGATGTTGATCGTTGCCGTCTGGTTTTTCTCGCCCTGTGGGGCCAACGTCCAACCGGTTTGCCGTTCAAGGCGATCGCGCCAGCGAGCCTGCGCTTCGCTCAAGTCATCGCCCTGAACGTTGAACGATAAGCGGTAATCCAGCACCAGATTGCCTTGCGGCTGAGCTAACTCAACCTGCTGCGGCCAGGGCATCAGCGGCAGATCGCCAGCCGGTTTAGCCAGCGCATTAAGGGAAAATAACAGCGAAGAAGCCAGTAGCGTATAACTGAAGGGTTTGTGCATCGGAAATTCCTCAGAGGAAAAATCAATCTAGCCAAGGAAGTAGATAAAGACTGAGCCGGAGGGAGATGTCCAACCGCAGGGGCAAAACGGTGCGATGGATCACAAATTGATTTGGTGGTGAGGAGATTTCCCTCCTCACCTCACCACCAGCAAAATTACTGCCAGCCATACCGGCGGACAAACCAGCCTTTCACGCACTGGGTCAGCACCATGTAACCCGCCAGGATCAGCACCAGCCAAGGGAAATAGCTCAGCGGCAACGCCTGCAGCTGCAGGAAGCCCGCCAGCGGCGAGAAGGTCAGGCCGATACCGACGGCGATCACCGCCAACGTCATCACGCACAGCGGCCAGGATGGGCGGCTCTGGATAAACGGAATTTTGCGCGTACGGATCATATGGACGATCAGCGTCTGCGACAGCAGTCCTTCCACAAACCAGCCGGACTGGAACAGCGTCTGCATTTCCGGCGTATTGGCCTGGAACACGTACCACATCAGGGCAAAGGTCAGCACGTCAAAGATCGAGCTGATCGGCCCAAAGAACACCATAAAGCGCCCCAGATCGCCAGAGTTCCAACGCTGTGGCTTGGTGATCTGATCGTCATCGACGTTATCGAACGGGATGGCAATCTGCGAAATATCGTACAGCAGGTTCTGGATCAACAGATGCAGCGGCAACATCGGCAGGAAGGGTAAAAAGGCGCTGGCGATCAGCACGCTGAAGACGTTACCGAAGTTGGAGCTGGCCGTCATCTTGATGTATTTCAGCATGTTGGCAAAGGTGCGGCGGCCTTCGATCACCCCCTGCTCCAGCACCATCAGGCTTTTTTCCAACAGGATGATATCTGCCGCTTCCTTGGCGATATCCACTGCAGAATCTACCGAAATACCGATATCCGCTGCACGCAGTGCCGGGGCATCGTTGATACCGTCACCCATAAAGCCCACCACGTGGCCCTGCTTACGCAGCAGTTGGACGATGCGCTCTTTGTGCAGCGGCGTCAGCTTGGCAAACACCGTGGTACGCGCCGCCGCGGCGACCAGCGTGGCGTCATCCATCAGTTCGATCTCGCTGCCACGCAGGATATGCTCCGCATCCAGCCCCACGTCCTTACACACCTTGGCGGCGACCAGTTCGTTGTCGCCGGTGAGGATTTTGACGGTTACACCATTCTTTTTCAGCGCAGCCAACGCCGGTGCGGTGCTCTCCTTCGGCGGATCGAGGAAGGCGATATAGCCTTCGAGGATCAGATCCGATTCATCCGCCACGCCATACTCATGATCCGTCGCTGGCAGGATCTTGTTGGCCACCGCCACCACGCGCAGCCCTTGCTGGTTCAGCTCGTTGGTAACACGGCGGATACGCGCCAGCAGCGCTTCACTGAGCGGGATCACTTCATCTCCCTGCCGCACGTGGCTACAGATCGACAGCATCTCTTCCAGTGCGCCCTTACAGATTAGCTCGTGGTATTGCGCCTCTTTGGCAACGACTACCGACATGCGGCGACGTTCGAAATCGAACGGGATCTCGTCCACTTTGCGGTAATGCTGCAACGCGTCCGGCTGCTGGCTTTCGTCGGCACAGGTCAGCACCGCCACATCCAGCAGGTTTTTCAGCCCGGTCTGGTAGAAGCTATTCAGCCAGGCGTAGCGCAGCACCCGCTCGCTGTTAGCACCAAACACGTCGGTATGGCGCTCCAGCACAATTTTGTCCTGAGTCAGCGTGCCGGTTTTATCGGTGCACAGTATATCCATCGCGCCAAAGTTCTGGATCGCGTCCAGACGTTTGACGATCACCTTCTGGCGCGACAGCTTGACCGCCCCTTTCGCCAAAGTAGAGGTGACGATCATCGGCAGCATTTCCGGCGTCAGCCCCACGGCCACCGAGAGCGCAAACAGCGCCGCTTCCCACCAGTCGCCTTTGGTAAAGCCGTTAATCAGCAGCACGATCGGCGTCATCACCAGCATGAAGCGGATCAACAGCCAGCTTACTTTGCTGATACCGGCCTGGAAGGCGTTGGGCTGCTCATCCTGGCTGGTCACCCGCTGTGCCAACTGGCCGAAGTAGGTTTCGCTGCCGGTGCCGATCACCATGGCCAGCGCGGTACCGCTAACGACGTTGGTGCCCATGAAGCACAGGTTTTGGCACTCCAACGGATCGCTCACCTGGCTACGGGGATCTGCCACTTTTTCTACCGGCAGTGACTCACCGGTCAACGCTGCCTGGCTGATAAACAGATCCTTGGCAGACAACAACCGCAGATCCGCCGGGATCATATCCCCAGCCGATAGCTTGATGATATCGCCCGGCACCAACTGTGAGATCGGCAGTTCGCTATGTTCACTTTTACCGGTATGCGCATCGCTGCGGTACACCGTTGCGGTGTTGCTGACCATAGCCTTCAGCGCGTCCGCCGCCTTGTTGGAGCGGGCTTCCTGGATAAAATGCAGTAACGTGGAGATCAGCACCATCAGCCCAATCACCAGCGCGGCAATCAGATCTTCGGTGGCGTAGGAAATCAGCCCCAGTACGGTCAGCAGCAGATTGAACGGGTTGCTGTAGCAGTGCCACAAATGCTTCCACCAACTTTCAGCAAGCTGGTTTTCGATGGTGTTGCTACCAAACTGGCCGCGGGCGGTTTCTGCTTCCTGCTCGGTGATGCCTTCCGGGTGGCTGTTGAAACGCTCATACAGTTGCATCGCGCTGGCGGCGGCACATTCCAGACGTTGTTGCGCCAAACCGGCAGGCAACTCTTGCGCCGATCCACTGACGCTTTCCAACAGCGCATCACGCCGCACCAGACGGCGTGGCAAATTGCGGCTGAGTAGACCCAGCAGCCGACGGGGGATTTGTTTTAATTTCATCGTTCGCACCTCATTGCCCAGCGCCTCACGGCAGTGGGTGAACGGCGGATCGGCTCGCTGGCTTGATTTTCGGACGCGCCAAAAATCCTCCGCCGGAGCAGATCACTGATTTTCAATCACAACAGAGGCGAACTATCGAACAAGTGCCGCTGCTTACCTAAACCGGTAAAACAGCAACGCAGAGCGGAGAGGTTTTACCGGGGAACCGAATGAGTAGTGTCGGGGCTCGGATCAGGATCCATTCAGGGATTTACCTCAGGTCAAAGAAAAAGTGGGAACGGCAAAGGCGGCCATTCCGTTTTGCAACACTATGGGCTGCGCACCAAGATCCGCGCGTTAAAATACGCTATGGTAGCGAGCATAAGTGGGATGTTGTAAGTTTAAGCCTCATAACCTAAACGATAAGTAAACCATGCAAAACCGGCTGACAATCAAGGATATCGCCCGCCTGAGCGGGGTAGGCAAGTCTACCGTCTCACGCGTGATGAATAACGAAGGCAGCGTAAGCCCGCAAACCCGTGAACGGGTGGAGTCGGTGATCCGCAGCCAGGGGTTTACCCCATCAAAATCGGCGCGAGCCATGCGCGGCCAGAGCGACAAAGTGGTCGCCATTATCGTTTCCCGTCTGGATTCCCCTTCGGAAAATCAGGCCGTGCGCACCATGCTGCCGCTGCTGTATCAGCAGGGCTTCGATCCGATCGTGATGGAAAGCCAGTTTGAAACCCGGCTGGTAGAGGAGCACCTCAACGTACTGCGCCAGCGCAACGTCGATGGCGTGATCCTGTTCGGCTTTACCGGCCTGACCGCTGACATGCTCAAACCATGGCAGGAAAAGATGGTGGTAGTCGCCCGCGAATATCCGGGGATCTCCTCCGTTTGTTATGACGATGAAGGAGCCGTGAAACTGCTGATGCAGCGCTTACGCAAGCAGGGTCATAGCCATATCAGCTACCTTGGCGTACAGGAGTCCGATGCCACCACCGGGATGCGTCGTCATCAGGCCTATCTGGATACCTGTCGCGAACAGAAGATCTCACCGGTCGTGGCGCTGGGAGAACTGAGCTATCAGAGCGGCTTCCAACAGGCCGCCAACGTGATTGAACCGCAAACCACCGCGCTGGTGTGCGCCTCCGATACCATCGCGCTAGGTGCGATGAAGTACCTGCAACAGCAACAGATTACGCCGATCCAGGTGTGCGCCATCGGTAACACTCCGATGCTCAACTTCTTGTTCCCAGAGACATTTTCCGTTGAATTAGGTTATGGCACCGCTGGGCAGCAGGCGGCCCTTCAACTGCTGGGCCAGTTGAGTGGTGAACTGAGCATCCGCCAAATCATTATCCCCTGCAAACTTGCCTGACAACGGGCGCACCATGCGGCGCCCCCTTCGTATCGTAGCCAGCATTCGTTGTGACGCTACCTGAGGCTTTCTTGTTCGTTTTGTGATCCTTACCGCAAGTTGGGAACGTTCCCATTTAATAACCACGGCCAAGTGACTAAGCTTAAAAACATCAATACCTCTGAGCCTCACTGATAACAAAGGTGCCATAATGAGCAAAGTTCAGCAGCAGGACATCGATCGCCTGATCGTGCTGGTGGGTGGCCGCGAGAATATCGCCACCGTCAGCCACTGCATTACCCGCCTGCGTTTCGTCCTTAACGATCCCGCCAAGGCCAAGCCGAAAGAGATTGAGCAGTTGCGCATGGTCAAAGGCTGCTTCACCAACGCCGGGCAGTTCCAGGTGGTGATCGGCCCCGAAGTCGGTGATTACTATCAGGCGTTAATCGCTGCCACCGGCATCAACGAAGCCGATAAAGAACAGGCCAAGCTGGCCGCCCGCCAGAATATGACCTGGTTTGAACGTGGCATCTCCCACTTCGCCGAGATCTTCTTCCCGCTGCTGCCAGCCCTGATCAGCGGCGGTTTGATCCTGGGTTTCCGCAACGTGATCGGCGATATCCCGATGTCCGGCGGCCAAACGCTGGCCCAGATGCACCCCGCCTGGAAAACCATTTACGACTTCCTGTGGCTCTTGGGCGAGGCCATCTTTATGTTCCTGCCGGTGGCCATCTGTTGGTCAACGGTGAAGAAGATGGGCGGTACCCCGGTGCTAGGCATCGTGATGGGGATCACCCTGGTCTCCCCACAGCTGATGAACTCCTACCTGCTCGGCCAGCAAGTGCCGGAAGTGTGGAACTTTGGCTGGTTCACCATTGAGAAAGTGGGCTATCAGGCGCAGGTGATCCCGTCGATCCTCGCCGGTATGGCGCTGGGCTGGATCGAAACCCGTCTGAAAAAGATCGTGCCGGATTATCTGTATCTGGTGGTGGTACCGGTAGTTTCTCTGCTGCTGGCCGTGTTCTTGGCACACACGCTGATCGGTCCGTTTGGCCGCATGATCGGTGATGGCGTAGCCTGGGCGGTGAAGTGGGTGATGACCGGTAGTTTTGCCCCAATCGGCGCGGCACTGTTTGGCTTCCTGTATGCACCGTTGGTGATCACCGGGGTGCATCAGACCACGCTGGCCATCGATATGCAGATGATCCAAAGCATGGGCGGCACGCCAGTCTGGCCACTGATTGCCCTGTCCAATATCGCGCAAGCCTCGGCGGTGCTGGGCATCATCATCGTCAGCCGCAAGGCCAACGAACGTGAAATTTCCGTACCGGCCGCTATCTCCGCCTATCTCGGCGTTACCGAACCGGCCATGTACGGTATCAACCTGAAATATCGCTTCCCTATGCTGTGCGCGATGATCGGCTCCGCCTTCGCAGGCTTGATTTGTGGCCTGACCGGCGTGATGGCTAACGGCATCGGCGTGGGCGGCCTGCCGGGCATCCTGTCTATCCAACCGCAGTTCTGGCTGATCTACTCGGTAGCCATCCTGGTGGCCGTGGTGATCCCGCTGCTGTTGACCATGATGGTTTACAAACGCAAAGCCAGCCGCGGCGAGTTGCCGGTTTAAACTGAAAGGTATTTTTTTATGAGCAATATCATCCCTTGGTGGCAGAACGGCGTTATTTATCAAATCTATCCGAAGAGCTTCCAGGACAGCACCGGTAACGGCTATGGCGATCTGGCTGGGGTGACACAACGGCTGGACTACTTGCAGGAACTGGGCGTCGATGCCATTTGGCTGACGCCGGTCTATGTCTCGCCCCAGGTCGATAATGGCTACGACGTCGCCGATTACTGCGCCATCGATCCGGCCTACGGCACCATGGCCGACTTCGAACACCTGGTGGCACAGGCCCACCAGCGCAGCATCCGTATCGTGATGGATATGGTGTTTAACCACACCTCCACCGAGCATCCGTGGTTTAAGGCTTCGCAGGATCCTGCCAGCCCGCTACGCCAGTTCTACATCTGGCGCGATGGCGAAGGTGACGCCCTGCCCAACAACTGGCGTTCCAAGTTTGGCGGTAACGCCTGGCAATGGCATGCCGACAGCGGCCAATATTACCTGCACCTGTTTGCTACCGAGCAGGCCGACCTGAACTGGGAACACCCGCCGGTGCGCGAAGAGCTGAAGAAAGTGTGCCAGTTCTGGGCAGATAAAGGCGTGGATGGGCTGCGCCTTGACGTAATCAACCTGGTGTCCAAGCAGCAGGACTTCCCAAGCGATAGCCAGGGCGATGGCCGCCGTTTCTACACCGACGGCCCGCGCATTCACGAGTTTTTGCAGGAGATGAGCCGCGACGTGTTCCAGCCACGCGGCCTGATGACCGTGGGCGAGATGTCTTCAACCTCGCTGGAGCATTGCCAACAGTATGCGGCGCAAAGCGGTGCCGAGCTGTCGATGACCTTCAACTTCCACCATCTGAAAGTAGACTATGCCAATGGGCAGAAATGGACGCTGGCCGCGCCGGATTACGTCGAGTTGAAGCAGATTTTCCACCACTGGCAGCAAGGCATGCATAACCGCGCCTGGAACGCTTTGTTCTGGTGCAATCACGACCAGCCGCGCATCGTTTCGCGCTTTGGCGACGAGGGCGAACTGCGAGTCACCGCAGCCAAGATGCTGGCAATGGTGCTGCACGGTATGCAGGGCACGCCGTATATCTATCAGGGTGAAGAGATCGGCATGACCAATCCGGGCTTCCAGCAAATCGAAAGCTATCGCGATGTGGAAAGCCTGAATATGTACGCCGAACTGCTGGCTCAGGGAAGAAACGAAGATGAACTGTTGGCTATTCTGGCCAGCAAATCACGGGACAATGGTCGCACGCCGATGCAGTGGGACGCAACAGCCCACGCTGGCTTCACCACCGGTACGCCTTGGATTGCCTGTGCAGAGAACTACCCGCAGATTAATGCCACGGCAGCACTGGCCGATCGGGATTCGGTGTTTTACGCTTATCGCCATCTGATCGCCCTGCGCAAGCAGTATCCGCTGCTGACTCGCGGCGACTATCAGGATCTGGCCCCGGCTCACCCGGCATTGTGGTGTTATCAACGGAGTTGGAATGGGCAACGGTTGCTGGTCGTTGCGAACCTGAGCCGCGAACCGTTGGCATGGGATGCCGCCGGCGTTGAGTTTTCTGAACTGTGGCGACCGCTGATAAGCAACTATATGGATGCTGCAGAGCAGCCACGGGCCGGAGTTTTGCGGCCTTTCGAAGCAAGTTGGTGGCTGCTGGAGTCCTGATTGGCCACCGGGAGTTGTTTGCTACAACCTATACATAATCGTTTGAAAAATAATGATTTTGCAGGGCTTGAACAATGAAATTGGCGCTGAGAACACTTCCTCTGTTACTCAGCGCCAGGCAGAGGCCAAAAGGCAGCGGATCTAACCGCAACGCCCTGCCGTTGAATCATATATTTAACACTGAGTAATTGACCTTTATTATTCCCCGTATAAATAAGTCACCCGGCACAATTACACTTAACTCCCCTATATTTCTTCCCAAATCATTATTACGCTATTTCAGGCGTAAAAAGATCTGTATCCAAGATTAAAATGTGAAGGATATCCCAAATTGTAAATAGATTTATTTCACGCTGTAAAAAAAACATGCAATAATAGGTAAAAACCAGATTAAAAACATAACTCAATAATAAATATAAGCATTTTAATTAAACCACCAGACTGATTTTTCCCATCGGCCTTTTTTACCTCTCGTGAAATGGAGCACTCTTTATGACCATCAAAAGGAAGTCGATATTTATAGTCAGTGGTTTATTCGCCGCCGGATTGACCGGCTGTGACAATAATGACACCCAGATTACTCCGAGTAAGCAGGCGGAGCTGGAGAGCAGAAATATTCCCACGCTTACCGTCGATGGGCTGAAATTTAAAGATCTGAATAAAAACGGCCAGCTAGACCCTTATGAAGACTGGCGTCTTGATAGCGCCACCCGCGCCCGCGATTTGACCGCCCGCATGAACGTGGAAGAAAAAGCCGGTGCCATGATGCATGGTACCATTGGCCTCGATGGTGCTGGCCGCGTCGATATCAGCGCCGCCGAAGAAGACGTGAACCAACGCTTCGTCAACACCTTCATTACCCGCATGGCGGGCGATCCACAGCATATTTCCGCCGATAACAATGCGCTGCAGGAAATGGCCGAGAAGTCTCGCCTCGGTATTCCAGTGACCATCAGTACCGACCCACGCAACCACTTCGTTAACGATCCGAATGCCACCAGCGTCGCGGCAGGCAGTTTCTCACAATGGCCAGAGCCGCTCGGCCTGGCGGCAATCGATGATACGGCACTGTCCAAAACCTTTGGTGATATCGCCCGTCAGGAGTATCGGGCCGTTGGGATCCATATGGCGTTATCACCGCAGGCCGACCTTGCCACCGAACCGCGCTGGGGCCGCATCAACGGTACCTTCGGCGAGGATAACCAACTCGCCAAACGCCAAGTGCAAGCCTATATCGAAGGCTTCCAGCATGGTGACAAAGGCCTGACCCAAGACAGCGTCATCACCGTAGTAAAACACTTTGCCGGTGGCGGTCCACAGCTTGGCGGGTTGGATCCGCATAATATCTTTGGTAAAGAGCAGGTCTATCCGGGGGACAATCTGGAATACCATCTGGTCCCGTTCGAAGGGGCATTTGCCGCCAATGTGGCCTCGGTGATGCCCTATTACGGCCAACCGATCAACCTGTGGTACAAGGATCAGCTGATTGAAGAAGTAGGCTTTGGCTTTAATAAGCAGGTGTTAACCGAGATGCTGCGTGGCCGCTTTGGCTTCACCGGCGTAGTGCTGAGTGACTGGGGCATCCTGGAAAGCTGCGAAGGTAAATGCGCCACCGGCATCAGCGATGCCGACATCGCCGCCGGAGTCTCACCTTGGGCTGCCGGGATCGGCATGTCGTGGGGCGTTGAGAATCTCACCCGCCAGGAACGCGTAGTGAAAGCGGTGGAAGCCGGCATCGATCAGTTCGGCGGTACCAGCGATCCTAGCGATCTGATAGAAGCCATCAACCAGCAACAGCTGCCGATCGCCACCATCGATGCTTCCGTCACACGTATTTTGCAGCAGAAGTTTGAGCTGGGGCTGTTTGAGAAACCTTACGTGGACGAAGCCAAAGCGGTGAAAATCGTCGGCAACGCGGAATTCCAACAGCAAGGGGATGACGCACAGCGCCGTGCGCAGATCCTGTTGCAGAATAATAATTCCCTGCTGCCATTGGCGCTGAGCGGCAAAAAGGTGTTCCTGCATAACGTCAACGCTACCGTGGCGGCACGCTATGGGTTGGAAGTCGTCGCTACGCCGCAAGAGGCGGAGATCGCCATCCTGCGAGTAGATACGCCGCATCAGAACGATCCGCACTACCCGTTTGGCGTTTCGGTCAACTTTGGTCAGCTGGGCTTTGACGATGCCGAAACCGTGGTGCTGGATGAGAAAGCTGGCACTTACAGCGGCAGTGAAGACTATAGACTGATCAAACAGGTGAAGGCGCTCAACCTGCCAACGGTGATTTCCGTTTACCTCGATCGTCCGGCGATCCTGACCAACATCGTGGATAAAACCGACGTACTGCTGGCCAACTTTGGCGCATCCGATGAGGCGGTGCTGGATGTGATCACCGGCAAGAGCAAGGCACAGGGTAAGTTACCGTTTGAGCTGCCATCCAGCTGGCAGGCGGTGCTGGATCAGAAAGAGGACGTGGCGCACGATTCTGTCGATCCTCTGTTCCCAATCGGCGCGGGTATTCTGTAATACGGCCCTCACCCCAACCCTTATGTCTTGATCTTCTCCGCCTTAGCGGAGAAGATCCCCGACTGATCATCGGGAGATAGCCGGTGAGCTCCCCCTAACCCTAGTGCCTATGAGCCCGTGGGAGAGATTGTGCCCCGGCTGTCTATTTCCCTGTCGCCTTGTAGACCGAACGGTATCCTGTGCCTATGAGCACCTACATATAAGGATGGTCCGGCGATAAATTTCAGACATGGTTATGGAGTGCCATAATGCGTAGAACCCCTGTCGGCGTTGATATCGCTAAACACAAATTTGATGTCGCCGTACTGCTGGACAATCAGAAGTATAAAACCAAAAAGTTTGCCAATACCCCTTCTGGATGCCGCGAGTTCGCAGCCTGGTTGAGCCGCTTTGGCGACTGTCATGTCTGTATGGAAGCCACCGGGAGCTACAGCACGGAACTGGCCACTTATCTGGCAGACAACAACTACCACGTCAGTCTGATGAACCCGGCGTGTATCCATTCCTTCGGCAATACAGAACTGGCCCGGAACAAAACGGACAAAAGCGATGCAGCGATGATAGCCCGCTACTGCGCACTGCATCAGCCTGCCCCGTGGTTCCCAGCCCCGTTGAGCGAGCGCCAGTTGACCGCGTTGGTCAGGCATCTTAAGAACCTGGAAGAGATGCGTCAGATGGAAGAAAATCGCCTGGAGGTGGCCGAAGCAGTCATCGTCCCTTCACTCAATGAGCACATCGCCACGTTGGATGAACTGATACGAGAAACGAAAAAGAAAATCAGTCAGCACATCGATGATAACCCTGACCTGAAACGGGACAGCGAGTTGCTAAAAAGTATCCCTGGAGTGGGAGAGATGCTGAGCTCCAGCCTGCTGGCCTTCGCAGGAAACCTGCGTCGGTTCACCAGCAGCAAGGCCCTGGTAGCGTACGCAGGACTGAATCCACAGCGATGTGAGTCGGGGATGTTTAAAGGGAAAAGCCGGTTATCGAAAGTGGGGCACGGTGAGCTGCGAAGTGCGTTATACATGCCCGCGGTAGCGGCAGGCCAATACAATGTTGTGGTTAAAGACTTAACAGAAAGGCTGAAGTTGCGTGGGAAGTCGGGCAAAGAAAGAGTGTGTGCGGCGATGCGAAAGTTGCTGCAACTGGCCTATGGTGTGGTGAAATCAGGAAAGACATTTAATGCGGAAATACCGCTTGCCGGATAGCCGACAAGACGGTATCTCTCCCAAAGGGAGAGGGAGCTGATAGCCCCTGCTCGTTTGGTAGTAAAGCGATAACCTCAGCAAACACGCTCGATCGGTCCCCTCCCACAGGGAGACGGGTTATCAAACAGTTGCCACACTTAACACCGAACAGCAAACTTCGGTGTTAAGTGTTCAGGATGTCCCCGAACTTAAAAACTTTTCACCAGCTTCACTACTTCCGCCGCTTCCTCTGCCAGCTTCTCATCGCTCATATCAAATACGCCCTGCACCAGATGCGGCGGCAAATAATCCATACCGGTCAGATTGGCGACGGCGTTAAACGGCCGCAGCAGGTCGGCTACCGGATAGCGGTTATAGCCAGCCGGTGAATAGGCCTGCGCGTTGCCCCCGGTGCTAACCACCAGTTGCAAAGGCTTACCCTGCAGCTGATTACCTTCGCTACCATAGGCGAAACCGTGGGTTAATACCGCATCCTGCCATTCGCTGAGGATCGCCGGTGAGCTGTACCAATAAAACGGAAACAGCATCACTACCACATCGTGCGCTTGCAGCAGTTCCTGCTCGCGGGCCACATCAATCTGGTAGTCCGGGTAAACGCGCATCAGTTCATGCACGGTGACGTTAGGTAAAGGACGCAGCGCCTCGATCAGCGCCTTATTGATGCGGGATTCGTCGGGGAAACGGTGGGCGGCCAACACTAAAATACGCGACATGGGGAAATCCTTGTTTATCGAAAGTAAGCCATTTTTTCATTTCCTCCGTTTCCGGTGTAGTCTGTAAACAGTCACATTAACTTCAACCTAAAGTATCAACCACTATGTCGCTGCCCATTGACGTGCACCGCCTGTTACCGGCGTTTCTCAGCGCTGCTCAAACAGAGAACTTCTCCGCCGCTGCACGCCAGTTGGGCGTGACGCCAGCGGCGATCAGCAAGAATATCCGCGTGCTGGAAGAGAAGCTGGCGCTGCGGCTGTTCCAACGTAACACTCACAGCGTGGTGCTGACTGACGAAGGCAAAGCCCTGCTGGAACAGGTAGCACCGCTATGGCAAGCGCTGACCGCCACGTTAGAGCTGGCAGGAGGCACACAACTCCCCCCCGCCGGTAGCGTGCGCGTCAGCATGATCCCAGGCTTTGGCCGCCAGGTACTGATGCCGCTGATCCCTGAGTTTTTACAACGCTACCCGATGATCGATCTGGATCTGTCACTGGATGCACGCGTGGTGAACCTGGTCGGTGAAGGTTTTGATGTGGGCATCGGCAGCCAGGTCGATCCCGATAGCCGGCTGGTAGCACGCCCGCTCTACCCGATGCAGATGCTATTGGTCGCTGCCCCCGGTTACCTTGCCCAACATGGCACACCGCAGGTGCCGGAAGATCTGCTGCAACATAGCTGCCTGCTGCACCGCAATCCGGCCACCGGGCGTAATGTAAAGTGGCCTCTGGCACACAAAACGCTGGATTTGCATGGCCGCCTGACGGCCAGCAGCCCGGAGATGTTGCTAGATTCCGCGCTGGCCGGGCTGGGCATTGCTTGCCTATCGCGCTGGTATGTGGAACAGCACTTTGCCCAGGGAACATTGCTACCGGTGCTGCCAGATCACTGGCCTAAACCCACGCAAATCTGGCTTTACTATGCCTCGGCAGATCTGCCGCCACGGGTGCGCGTCTGGGTCGATTTTTTACTGGCGCATTTTCGCCGCTAATCGGCATGATGCGATCGCAATCACGCTTTAACGATCTTTCAGATAATCGACATTTTCCATTCAAGCCGCTGATAGCAAGGGTTACAAATATTCCTGTAACGGGTAACTGTACAGCGTTCAAACTGCTCCCCCCATTCTTTGACCCACGTCAAAAAAAGCGGCACCACACCCATATATAGTGCCCCTAGAGATTCAATCACCTATATGTAGTAGTTATCCACAATATCATCCACACCCTCCGCAGCCCTTGCGCCCTGCGGTTTTGCCCTGTGGATAAGCCGACGCTCCCCCATGGGGACAGGAGTTACAACGTGAAACCAGTAGTGATTAAACGGGACGGTTGCCAGGTATCTTTTGACGAGATGCTGATCAAGCAGGCCATCGAGCGGGCCGCTTTGGCCGCTGAAGTTGTCGATGCCGACTACTGTGCTACCGTCGCCCGCGTAGTCGCTCAACAGATGGAAAACCGACCGCGAGTCGATATCCACGAAATCCAGCAGGCGGTAGAAAACCAGCTGATGTCTGGCCCGTATAAGCAACTGGCACGTACCTACATCGAATATCGCCACGATCGTGACGTCTCGCGTGAGCTGCGCGGGCGGCTGAACCAGGAAATTCGTGGCCTGGTGGAACAAAGCAACGTTGCGCTGCTCAATGAGAACGCCAATAAAGACAGCAAGGTGATCCCTACCCAACGCGATCTGCTGGCCGGTATCGTTGCCAAGCACTACGCCAAACAGCATATCCTGCCGCGCGATGTGGTGCTGGCGCATGAGCGCGGCGAAATCCACTATCACGATCTCGACTACTCACCGTTCTTCCCGATGTTCAACTGTATGCTGATCGATCTGAAAGGCATGCTGACCAACGGCTTCAAGATGGGTAACGCCGAGATCGAGCCGCCGAAGTCGATCTCCACCGCCACCGCCGTAACCGCGCAGATCATCGCTCAGGTTGCCAGCCATATTTATGGCGGCACTACCATCAACCGCATCGATGAGATCCTGGCCCCCTTCGTTACCGAGAGCTTCCACAAGCATCAGCAGGTAGCGCAGCAGTGGCAGATCCCAGACGTGGCAGGCTATGCGATGACCCGCACCGAGAAAGAGTGTTACGACGCCTTCCAGTCGCTGGAATATGAAGTCAACACTTTGCATACCGCCAACGGCCAGACGCCGTTTGTCACCTTCGGTTTCGGCCTGGGCACCAGTTGGGAATCGCGCATGATCCAGCAGTCGATCCTGAAAAATCGTATCGCCGGGCTGGGTAAAAATCGTAAAACCGCCGTGTTCCCGAAACTGGTCTTCGCCATCCGCGACGGCCTGAACCACAAATTTGGTGACGCCAACTACGACATCAAACAGCTGGCGTTGGAATGTGCCAGCAAACGCATGTATCCGGACATTCTCAATTACGATCAGGTGGTCAAGGTCACCGGTTCGTTTAAAACACCGATGGGTTGCCGCAGCTTCCTCGGCACCTATGAAGAAAACGGCGAGCAAATCCACGATGGCCGCAACAATATCGGCGTGATCAGCCTGAACCTGCCACGTATTGCTCTGGAAGCCCAGGGTAACGAAGACCGCTTCTGGCAGTTGCTGGATGAGCGCCTGCTGCTGGCCAAGAAAGCCCTGATGACCCGCATTGCCCGCCTGGAAGGTATCAAGGCCCGCGTGGCACCGATCCTGTATATGGAGGGAGCCTGCGGCGTGCGGTTGAAAGCCGACGACAATATCGCGGAGATCTTCAAGAACGGCCGCGCCTCGATTTCGCTGGGCTACATCGGCGTGCATGAAACCATCAACGCGCTGTTTGGCGCAGAAAAACACGTCTACGACGACGAGCAACTGCGCGCCAAAGCCATTGCCATCGTTGAGCGCCTGAAAAACGCCACCGAAAGCTGGAAAGAAGAAACCGGCTACGGCTTCAGCCTGTACAGTACGCCAAGTGAGAACCTGTGCGATCGCTTCTGCCGCCTGGATACCAGCGAGTTTGGCGTGGTCGCCGGGGTAACTGACAAGGGTTATTACACCAACAGTTTCCACCTCGACGTGGAGAAAAAGGTTAATCCGTACGACAAGCTGGACTTCGAAGCGCCATACCCACCTTTGGCCAACGGCGGTTTTATCTGTTACGGCGAATACCCGAACCTGCAGCACAACCTGAAGGCGCTGGAAGACGTGTGGGATTACAGCTACACCCGCGTGCCTTATTACGGCACCAACACGCCGATCGATGAGTGCTACGAGTGTGGCTACACCGGTGAGTTCTCCTGTACCAGCAAGGGCTTCACCTGCCCGAAATGTGGCAACCATGACTCGGCAAAAGTGTCGGTGACCCGCCGCGTATGTGGCTATCTGGGCAGCCCGGATGCCCGGCCGTTCAACGCCGGTAAGCAGGAAGAAGTGAAACGCCGGGTGAAACATCTGGGCAACGGGCAGATCGGTTAATTTCAGCCAGCGGCCCCTCACCCTAACCCTCTCCCACAGGGAGAGGGGACCGAATGTGCCACAACTTAACGACGGCATTCGTCCTCAACATAGCTTCTGGGCACAACATCGGGTCAGCTCCCTCTGACTAAAGGAGAGGCTTGAGATGAGAGGATGGGGCCAAATACGTCACGGGTGACTTCCATACCTGACTGCCGCACCGTACCTGCTCCTTCTCCCACAGAGGAGGGGACAGAAAGTGCCACAACTTAATTACTGCACTCGCCCTTGGTAACAAGTGAGAGGATGGGGCCATATACGTCACAGGTGACTTCCATACCTGACTGCCGCACCGTACCTGCTCCTTCTCCCACAGAGAGGGGGACAGAAAGTGTCACAACTTAATTACTGCACTCGCCCTTGGTAACAATGTTGCAGAGTAACTTCTGCACCTGAGCACAACGCCGGACCAGCTCCCTCTCCCTATGGGAGAGGGTTGGGGTGAGGGGCCATATAAAAGAACGCAACATTATGAATTTTCACCAGTATTATCCTATCGACGTGGTCAACGGCCCCGGCACCCGCTGCACGCTGTTTGTCGCAGGCTGCGTGCACCAATGCCCCGGTTGCTATAACAAAAGCACCTGGCGGCTGAACTCTGGCCTGCCGTTTACCCAGCAGATGGAAGATCAGGTCATAGCCGATCTCAACGACAAGCGTATTCCACGCCAAGGGCTGTCGCTGTCTGGTGGCGATCCGCTGCACCCGGCCAACGTCGCCGCCGTATTGCAGTTAGTCAAGCGAGTACACGCCGAATGCCCCGGCAAAGATATCTGGCTGTGGACCGGCTATAAGCTGGATGAACTGAATAGCGAGCAGATGCAGATCGTCGATCGGATTAACGTATTGATAGACGGCAAGTTTGTGCAGGATTTAAAAGACCCGTCGCTGATCTGGCGCGGCAGCGCTAACCAGGTGCTACATAAACTGCGCTAATGTTGATGTCCGTCCGGGGTTCCGACTGGCTTCGATTTGACGCTGTTTCCATGTCCCTAATAGCCACAACCAGCTGCGGGTATTTTCGCGATGGCTCCAGTTCAAAATCCCCTGGTCTTAGTGCAAGTGCTTCATTCAATCTTGCGCTGGTGTTCCATAGAGTATCAAAAAACATGCGCCGAGTTAGACCGTCAAAGTAGCTCAGCAATACGGCCACCTCTGGAGCTAGTAGATATTTCGGTAATCCTGCGCCCAACTGTGCGGCGTAATCACGCATCGATCGGACGATATCAAGCAACAGGTATCCCAGCCCCTGGGAGGTGTCGCTACATGAATTCTGTAAAAGTTCGCGGAGCGGCCACCGGCACAGAACGGGAAAGGAAAGAAGAAGAGGGCCAGCCCGATACACTACATATTGTGCGCTGGTCAGCTGCGATCGAAACCAGATGTTAATTTTTTGGGGATGGCCAAGAACGAAATGATCAACAAAGGATGTGAGCAAGTAAGCCGTACAAGGCGACATTTTAAGGCAGACAAAGAGCCTCAATTTAGAGGACTAAATTTTTGGTTTGCCGATGACATATAAATAACTAATAAATTAAAATCAAAAAATACATCATGTGAATGAAAATTTCGATCTTATCCATGCATATCAAACTATAACCTCATTTTTTCGTAAGGCTAGCTTTGAGGAATGCATTAGAGATATAATGTTTTTTTAGTACCAAATGCCGTATAAATAAAAGGAGCTTGTTAAATGGACTATAGTTACTTTCTTAGACAACAAATGCAGGCTGAAAGAAAAATGGCATTATCCCTTGATAAAGGTGTTGAGGGTGTCTATGAGAAAGCAATTGATACAACCGAGGCAATATATGATGGATTTGAAAGGCTATCATGGAGAACATCATGTTTCATAGATAAATATGAAGATGTTTGTCAAGAAATAAAAATAGAAGACGAACGGTATTTTTATGGTATTTTGGAGTTATTTGGAAAGAGAGATATACTTCTGCATATGCTGATTTTATATGTTGAGTTTGTTTTAGATGATGAGGATAGAACCCAAAGAGAAGCTAAATCAAGAACAAGAGGGACAAGTAAATTATTTGCTGCGTTTACTTCTGG
Source organism: Serratia sp. JSRIV006 (assembly GCF_019968685.1). Classification (NCBI taxonomy): domain Bacteria; kingdom Pseudomonadati; phylum Pseudomonadota; class Gammaproteobacteria; order Enterobacterales; family Yersiniaceae; genus Serratia; species Serratia sp. JSRIV006. The sequence continues at coordinate 620,594 of NZ_CP074137.1, read as the reverse complement.
AGTGCTAACTAAGAAAGCTATTGCTTATACAATAGGTAAATCTTTATCTGGATCGCCTGAAATTTTAGCCTCAATCAGGAAACAAACATATAAGAAAGGGCCATGGGCTTTAACAGGTGTTGCATTGTATGGGCAAGTTCAAAGAGCTGCTATGGCAGCAAGAAAACTAAGAACGCTTGAACCTCGCTATTATAACATACTATATAATAATAGAATTGAGATGCTATATATATATGTAGATCCAATTATAACGGCGTTAATAATGAAGCTTAAAAGTAAACATAACGCTACGCTTGAAGAAAAAATTGAAATTTTAGAAGAGGTAATTGGCTTATGATTATCGAAATATTAGAAATAATAAAAATCATGATTGGTTTTGTTTTAAAATACGTCAAACTAATTATATTTACTATATTTTTTAATTTCCTTCCAACTGCTGTCGTTATTTTATTGTATTTGCTGTATTTGGCATTCATACCAGAATATAGCGGGAGGTTATTAATAATATCAATTATTGTAGTCTTCTATTTATCTTGGAAGTATATCCCAGACAAGTATACATAAAAAGGCCGTTTAAAACGGCCTTCAATAACTAGAATACGCGCTCATCCCATATGCTGTATCCTGACGTGCCAGCTACATGAGTCCAGTCAATACTTTTATATGCTATGGATATGATTTCATAAGGCTGAACATCACTCTGTAATAGTGAGTTTGGACAGTGCTGACTAATGCTAACAATATATGCATCCTTTAGCTTTATAGTGTAAAATTTTTCAATCCTTCCAGTTGAATCTATTCGGTGCATATAAATTATAATTTGAAGTCTTTCATTTCCATCTAATGCAACCCCCAAAAGAGGCGATGACTTGTCAATAGGCTTGTTTATTACAATCGGATGGTGACAGACGTTTTGATCTCTTGTAAGGTCATGATCAAAAGAATAGATAAAAGCTTGGTCTTCATGCCCTTTTTGACTCCTATTGCCAATGGATGGTACTGATGAACAACCTGCGGAAATATGCCCTTGCTTTTCACCTTGAATATCTGCATAAATAGTTGTGGCCATTTAAATCTCCATTTTAATTAAGCGATTTAATAAAATCGAAGTTCCAGAGTAACAATCCACTCTGTGTATAATACTAGAAAGCCCAACAGTATACTTAGAGATTTACAAATGGATTTCATGAATGAAAGCTTTTTAATTATATGTTTTTATTATTGAATAATTGTGCGCTAACAAAGCTTGTGAGCCTAACCATTTCTGGGTTTTCTAGCAGAGACTCAACGGCAAGTTCAATCTCATCATCAACTTGTTCCGCGGCCAATGAATTGGGTGGATAAAGAAATTCAAAAATGCGTTCCCGATCTTGCAACGCAACGTCGTCCCATTCGATGCGCATAATAATCCTTATTTGGTTGCGTATTTCGCCCTGACTTTGGCTTTAAAGTCGCTCATTCTCTCCTCAGCTTGCCGCTGGGTAAGATAAACAGCCTCTCCTTCATGCAAACGGGCAAAGGCTGCATCAACCTTATCTTTCAACCAGTTTTCGTGTTCTTCAGCAGCACGTTGATCGTCCGCCATTTGTTGCGCTAAACGCCGACAGGCTTCACTTAAGGTCGTCCCTTTCGCTTCAGCAGCTTTCTGTGCCAACAGTTTAGTTTCATTTTCAATGCGAAACTGGATACGGCTTTCCATCTTCAAAACTCCTACATACTCCGTATTCAACATCCATAAACGTTAGCACGTTTGTGACAACAAAATAAGCCTTGTTGGTGTTTTTTCACTCAACCCAGCAAGTCAGCATCCACTCTTTACATTAATCTAAGCCATCATCTCCCTGTCCCAAATTGTTCATCAGTTCGCCACCTGCGCGTCACCTGATTGTCATCTGCCCCCGGCAACATTAGCCCAACTTTGTTACCGAGTGCCGATCATGAATGCTATCGCCGCTTTTTCGCTTTCTCCCCCAACCGAAGTGCCGAGGTATTGGCTATGACGCACTTATCTAGACATCCGACCAGTTACCCTACCCGATATCAACAGATTGCCGCCCAACTGGAGCAGGAACTGTGCAGCCAATACCGTTGCGGAGATTATCTACCTTCAGAACAACAGCTTGCCGAACGTTTTGAGGTCAATCGCCACACGCTGCGCCGCGCCGTAGACGAGCTGGTAGAGCGCGGTTGGCTGCAGCGCCGCCACGGCATCGGCATTCTGGTATTGCTACGCCCGTATAACTATCCGCTGCACGCCAACACCCGCTTCAGCCAGAACCTGTTCGAGCAGGGCAGTCACCCCACCAGTGAGCGCTTACTTGCTGTTTTACGCCCGTGTAATGGGCATATCGCCAGCGCCCTCAGCCGCGAAGAGGGGGAAACCATTATCCACTTACGCACCCTGCGCCGGGTGAACGGCGTTCCCCTCAGCGTGATCGACCACTATCTGCCCGATCTGGACTGGTGGCCCGCACTGCAACAGTTCCACAGCGGCTCGCTGCATGAGTTTATCCAACAACAGATCCACCAGCCGCTGACCCGCCGCCAGACCCGCATCAGCGCACGGCGTGCCCAGGCCAAAGAGAGCCGCCTGCTGGAGATAGCAACCCATGCCCCTTTGCTATGCGTGCGCACCCTAAATACCTGTATCGGCAGCGATTTGGTGGCGGAATACTCCGTCAGCCTGGCGCGCGCCGACATGATCGAACTGACGATGGAGCACTGAATGCAATCCTTACAGCAGAGACAACGCTGGATGTCGGTCCTGGCGCATAGCCAACCCGCCCAGTTGCGCAGCCACTGGCAGGCGCTGAACCTCAACCCAAGCTACCAGCGCCTGCGCGCCCCTGAGATTGGCCTGACACAGCTGCTAGGGCGGATGGGAGCGACCGGCCGCCGCTTTGTACTGGGCGACATGACCGTCACCCGTGCCGTGGTGCAGTTGGAAAACGGTGGCCAGGGCTACAGCTACATAACCGGGCGTGACAAGGAACATGCCGAACTCTGTGCGCTGATCGACGCCCTGCTACAACAACCCGCCAACCATGAATTGCTACAGCTTCAGCTGATTGAGCCCCTGGCCGCACTGCAGCAGGAGCAGCGTCAACTGCGCGCCCGTGCCGTAGCAGCCAGCCGGGTAGACTTCTTTACGCTGGTGCGAGGGGATTAAGCCATGACGTTATTAGCCGGTTTTGACCAGCCGATTGAGCAATCCCAGTCTGCTTTCCGTTTGATTTTAAAGGCGTTGAGTGAGCCTGGCGTGATTGTTGAACTGCCAAATTGCCCGGCATGGGGTGCGCTGAACGCCGCCAGCACTGCCGTGATACTGACGCTGGCAGATCAGGAAACCCCGCTCCAGCTCTGTGCCGACCTTAAAAGTGAGCAAGTGCTAACTAACATTCGTTTTCATACCGGTGCTCCGCTGGCGACCCGGCAGGAAGATATCCATCTGGCGGTATGGGATGACCAATTACGGCCTGCCGAGCTGAGCGCATTACCCCACGGCAATGAAGTCTCACCGGAGTTCGGTGCCACGCTGGTGGTACAGGTTACCGCATTGGCAGGCAGCCACACACTGCGCCTTTCCGGCCCCGGTATTGAAAAAAAACGGGAAATTGCCCCGCCGTTGCCAGCTGCCCTACGGGCTTATCTACTCGAACGGCCTCAGCGCTTCCCGCTAGGTCTGGACATTATCTTGACCTGCGGTGAGCGTCTGATGGCGCTGCCAAGAACCACCCGCGTGGAGGAGTGCTTATGTACGTTGCGGTGAAAGGGGGCGAAAAGGCCATCGAGGCTGCCCATCAACTACAGGAAAATCTGCGCCGGGGTGACGAAGCTGTCCCAGCACTTAGCGCGGAGCAAATCGGTGAACAGCTTGGCTTGGCGGTTGACCGGGTGATGACGGAGGGCGGTATTTACGATCGCCAACTGGCCGCGTTAGCGATAAAACAGGCCAGTGGCGACCTGGTAGAGGCTATTTTCCTGCTGCGTGCCTATCGCACTACTCTGCCGCGCCTGGCCGTCAGCGAACCGCTAGCTAGCGAGAACATGCGGTTGGAGCGGCGCATCTCAGCGGTTTACAAAGACTTGCCCGGTGGCCAGGTGCTTGGCCCGACCTACGACTATACCCACCGCCTGCTGGATTTTGCGCTGTTGGCCAACGGTGAAACACCTCCGGCACCACAGGCCGATGAGCCACTACCAGAGAACTGCGCCCACGTGTTCGACCTTCTCAACCAGCAACGGCTGGCGCTGGCAGAAGAGGATGACGGCAGCACTCCGGACGATATTACCCGTAACCCGCCGGTTTACCCCTGCTCCCGCTCGGCGCGCTTACAGCAGCTAGTGCGTGGAGATGAGGGCTTTCTGCTGGCATTAAGCTATTCCACCCAACGCGGGTATGGCCGTAACCATCCGTTCGCCGGAGAGATCCGCAGCGGTTACGTTACCGTGGAGATCGTGCCGGAAGAGTTGGGTTTCGCCGTCGATATCGGCGAGATCCTGCTGACTGAGTGCGAGATGGTGAACGGCTTTGTCGACCCGCAGGACCGGCCACCGCACTTTACCCGTGGCTATGGGCTGGTATTTGGCCGCTCGGAACGTAAAGCCATGGCGATGGCGCTGGTGGATCGCGCCCTGCAAACCGCCGAGTACGGCGAGGACGTGGCAGGCCCGGCGCAGGACGAAGAGTTTGTGCTGGCGCACGCCGATAACGTGGAGGCCGCCGGTTTTGTCTCCCACCTCAAGCTGCCGCACTACGTCGATTTCCAGGCCGAACTGGAGCTGCTCAAACGCCTGCAGCAGGAATTTGCCGCCCTTCAGGAGACCCGCCATGAGTGAAGTATTGACCGGCTATAACCTCGGTTATCTGGATGAACAAACCAAGCGTATGATCCGCCGCGCCCTGCTCAAAGCGGTGGCGATCCCCGGCTATCAGGTGCCGTTTGGTGGCCGTGAGATGCCGATGCCTTATGGCTGGGGCACCGGCGGCATTCAGATCACTGCCAGCATCATTGGCCGTGCCGACGTGCTGAAGGTCATCGATCAGGGCGCAGACGACACCACCAACGCGGTCTCCATCCGCCGCTTCTTCCAGCGCGTAGCCGGTGTTGCTACCACTGAGCGTACGCCAGAAGCCACGCTGATCCAGACCCGTCACCGTATTCCGGAAACGCCATTGCAGGCGGATCAAATCCTGATTTATCAGGTGCCCATCCCGGAGCCGCTGCGCTTTATCGAACCGCGCGAGACCGAAACGCGCAAGATGCACGCGCTGGAAGAGTACGGCGTGATGCAGGTGAAGCTGTATGAAGATATCGCCCGCTACGGCCATATCGCCACCACCTATGCCTATCCGGTGAAGGTTAACGATCGCTATGTGATGGACCCATCACCGATCCCTAAATTCGATAATCCGAAGATGCACATGATGCCCGCGTTGCAACTGTTCGGCGCCGGGCGTGAAAAACGCATCTACGCCCTGCCGCCGTTTACCAAGGTGGAAAGCCTGGACTTTGACGACCATCCGTTCAGCGTACAGCAATGGGAAGAACCTTGCGCCCTGTGCGGCTCGCGCCACAGCTATCTGGATGAGGTGGTGCTCGACGACCAGGGCAACCGGATGTTCGTCTGCTCAGACACCGATTTCTGCCAGCAACAACTCAACCAAGAGGTACCGCACTGATGACTTCCGCTCCATTGAGTGCCACGCCGTTGCTGACGGTCGACAACCTCACCCACCTTTACGCGCCGGGCAAGGGTTTCAGCAACGTGTCATTCGATATCTATCCTGGTGAAGTGCTGGGCATCGTCGGCGAATCCGGCTCGGGTAAAACCACGTTGCTCAAGTCGATCTCCGCCCGGCTGGCCCCACAACAGGGGCAGATCCTCTACCGCCCACAACCGGGGCAACAACAGGATCTGTACGCCATGGCAGAAAGCGATCGCCGCCGCCTGCTGCGCACCGACTGGGGCGTGGTCCATCAGCATCCGCTCGACGGTCTGCGGCCACAGGTGTCTGCCGGTGGCAACATCGGTGAGCGCCTGATGGCTATCGGCCAGCGTCATTACGGTGATATTCGCCAGCAGGCTAAACAATGGCTGGAAGACGTGGAGATCCCGGTTTCTCGTCTGGATGACCTGCCCACCACCTTCTCCGGCGGTATGCAGCAGCGTTTGCAGATCGCCCGCAATCTGGTGACCCACCCCAAGCTGGTGTTTATGGATGAGCCGACCGGCGGGCTGGACGTTTCCGTGCAGGCGCGCCTACTGGATCTGCTGCGCAATCTGGTGGTGGAAATGCAGCTGGCGGCGGTGATCGTCACTCACGATCTGGGGGTTGCACGCCTGCTGGCCCACCGTTTGCTGGTGATGAAGGAAGGTGAAGTGGTGGAAAGCGGTCTGACCGATCGGGTGCTGGACGACCCGCACCATCCGTACACCCAACTGCTGGTCTCTTCGGTTCTTTCGTAACACAGGTGAGATAATGACAATTAAAATCCGGGTTGAACACCTGAGCAAAACCTTTGTCCTGCACCAACAACACGGCACCCGCCTGCCGGTGTTGCAGGATGCCAACCTGACCGTCAGCAGCGGCGAATGCGTGGTGCTGCACGGCCACTCGGGCAGTGGGAAATCCACCCTGCTGCGCTCGCTGTATGCCAACTATCTGCCAGACAGCGGCAAGATCTGGATCCATCACCAAAACGACTGGCTGGAGCTGGTTCAGGCCGAGGCTCGTCAGATCCTGGCGGTGCGCCGCCACACCATCGGCTGGGTCAGCCAGTTTCTACGGGTGATACCCCGCATCAGCGCGCTGGAAGTGGTGATGCAGCCGTTGCTGGAATCCGGCGTTGAGCGTAGCGAATGCCGTGAACGTGCCGAAGCCCTACTTAACCAGCTCAACGTGCCGCAGCGCCTATGGCAGTTGGCCCCTTCGACCTTTTCCGGTGGTGAGCAACAGCGGGTGAATATCGCCCGTGGCTTTATCAAGGATTACCCCATTCTGCTGCTGGACGAGCCGACCGCCTCCCTCGACAGCCGCAATAGCGCGGCGGTGGTGAACCTGATCGAACAGGCCAAACAGCGTGGCGCTGCCATCGTCGGTATTTTCCACGACGCAGGCACCCGTCAGCAGGTGGCAGACCGTTTACATACCATGCAGGCCCCACAGGTTCTGGAGACGCCATGATTATCAATAACGTCAAGCTGGTGCTGGAACACCAGATCGTTGCAGGTTCACTGGAAATGACCGACGGCGTGATCCGCAGCTTTGCCGATACCCCAAGCCAGTTACCGCAGGCGCTGGATGGCGAAGGCGGCTGGTTGCTACCCGGGTTGATCGAGCTGCATACCGACAATCTGGACAAGTTTTTCACCCCGCGCCCCAACGTGGACTGGCCAGCGCATTCGGCCATGAGCAGCCACGACGCGCTGATGGTCGCCAACGGCATCACCACGGTGCTGGATGCGGTGGCGATCGGTGACGTGCGCGACGGCGGGCATCGGCTGGAAAACCTGCAAAAAATGATCGACGCGGTGATCTACAGCCAGCGAGCCGGAGTGAACCGGGCCGAACACCGGTTGCACCTGCGCTGCGAGTTACCCCATAGCAGTACCCTGCCGCTGTTCGAACAGTTGATGGATAAACCGGGCGTGTCTTTGGTGTCGCTGATGGACCATTCGCCGGGCCAGCGCCAGTTCGCCTCACGGGAGAAATATCGTGAATACTACCAGGGCAAATATCACCTCAATGACCAGCAGATGAGCGAGTTCGAGATAGAGCAGATGAGCCTGTCCGAACGCTGGGCCACACCGAACCGCGAGGCGATCGCCGCCCACTGCCGGGCGCGTAATATCGCCCTGGCCAGCCACGACGATGCCACCGCCGAACACGTCAGCGAATCCAGTGCGCTGGGCAGCGTGATTGCCGAATTCCCGACCACCGAAGCGGCAGCCCGGGCCTCACATCAGCAAGGTTTGCAGGTGCTGATGGGCGCACCGAATATCGTGCGCGGGGGTTCACACTCCGGCAATGTGGCGGCTCATCATCTGGCGGCCCTTGGCGTGCTGGATATTCTCTCTTCCGATTATTACCCTGCCAGCCTGTTGGATGCGGCGTTTCGTCTGGCAAACGACGATCGCAACGCTTTCAGCCTGCCGCAGGCGGTACAGTTGATCACCCGCAACCCGGCACGAGCGTTGGGTTTGCAGGATCGTGGCCTGATCGCTGAGGGGCTGCGCGCAGATCTGGTATTGGCCAGGCCGCACGGCGAGCATATCTACGTGCAAAACGTCTGGCGTCAGGGCAAACAGGTGTTCTGATGGCTTATCTCATCTATCTGATGGGCCCGTCTGGGGCAGGCAAGGACAGCCTGCTCGAGCGGCTGCGGGCAGCCACCGGTGCCGGGCCGCTGGTGGCGCACCGTTACATCACCCGCCCGGCCAATGCTGGCTGCGAGAACCATATCGCCCTGAGCGAACAGGAGTTTCTGTGCCGCCGTGCCAAGGGGTTATTCGCCCTGGACTGGCAGGCGCATGAGCACCGATACGCCTTTGGTATTGAGGTCGATCTGTGGCTATTGCAAGGGATCGACGTGGTGGTCAACGGATCCCGCGCTCATTTGCCACAGGCGCTGCAACGCTATGGCGCTCAACTGTTGCCGGTCTGTCTGCAGGTTTCCCCGACGGTGCTGCGCCAAAGGTTGGAACAACGCGGGCGGGAGAACGCGATACAGATCGAGCAACGGCTGGCGCGGGCGGCCGACTATCAGCAGACTCTGCCGGTTGGCTGCCACCTGCTGGATAACAACGGCGATCTCGGACATACCCTCAACGCACTGCTGGCCTTAACCACCGGGCAGCCTGCAATGCAGTAAGAAAAGAGGAAACCAACATGCAACTGACCTTTCTTGGTACCGGCGGCGCTCAGCAGGTGCCCGCCTTTGGCTGCGAATGCCTAGTGTGCCAACGGGCGCGGCGTGAACCAGCATTTCGGCGGCGAGCGTGCAGCGCGATGATCACATTTCAAGGGGAAACAACGTTACTGGATGCGGGATTGAGCTCATTGGAAAGGCGTTTTGCGGCGGGGGAAATTCAACGTTTTTTACTGACACATTACCACATGGATCACGTTCAGGGGTTATTTCCTTTGCGCTGGGGGTGCGGAAATGCGATCCCGGTCTACGGCCCAGCCGATGAGCAAGGCTGTGACGACCTGTTCAAACACCCCGGTATTCTGGCGTTCCAACCCCCGTTGCCCCCCTTTGAAACGGTTAAACTAGGCGGGCTGCACATCACGCCGTTACCGTTGATCCATTCCAAACTCACCCACGGCTATCTGATCCAGGCCGCAGGCAAAGCCCTGGCCTATCTGACCGACACCGTCGGCCTACCGCCAGAAACCACACGCTACCTGCAACAGGTCACTCTCGATTTACTGGTGTTGGATTGCAGCCTGCCGCCGCAGCCACAGACACCGCGTAATCACAACGATCTGCCCCGCGCGCAGGAGATCCAACAACGCTTGCAGCCACGGCGTACTCTGCTGACGCACATCAGCCATCACCTCGATTTGTGGTTGATGACCAACGAACTGCCGCCAGGCATGGAGCTGGCATTCGATAATCTGTGCGTTGAGCTATAAACGGTGCGAGCAGTGCAACTGGTCGGATTCTAAAATCTTGACGCCGCTGCCAGGGCTGAAGGCCTGTGTCAGCAGCGTTTGCGCCACATCTTTGGCAGCAACGCCCTTCCATTTGCCAGGCAGCAGGCCGAACAACGGTTGACTGAGCCGTTCCAGCAAACGCGGTTCAGCACGGGAACCGAACAACATTGAAGGACGTACCAACGTCAGGCGCGGCCAGTTCTGCTCACGCAGCGCCTGCTCCATCTGCCCTTTGGTGCGGTTGTACAGAAATAAGGATTTCGAGTTGGCCCCAATTGCGCTCACCACCAGGCAATGCTGCGCGCCGAGGCGCTGCCCGGTAAGGGCCGTTTCAACCACCAACTGATAGTCGACATGGCGGAATGCCTCCGCGCTCCCGGCCTGACTGCGCGTGGTGCCCAGGCAGCAGAATACCTCATCCACCGGCTGTGCCAGTTGCGTCAACAACTCGTGCAGATCGCCCCCGACCGGATTGTGCAATTTGGCGTGTGGTGGCAACGCCTTACGCGTGGGAGCAATGACCGAAGTGACCTGCCTATCTGCCAACAACAGACGCAGCAGTTCACTTCCCACCAGCCCGCTGGCGCCTGTGATCAGTACCCGTGCCATATGTTTTCCTCCTCACCCTCTGTTTGCCCAAGGCACAGAACCGCCCGTGGAGACTCTCTAGTTCTTTTTACTGCGCCGCTTTCACCTCGGCGACGTACGTCGGTAAATCCCAGGTTCCGCCCGCATGGATTAAACGGCACAGGCCGGTGGTGGCCTCGTTGCTTTGACGGAACGCCGTGCCATCCCATACCCAACTGGCAGTGGCCCAGCAATCACCCAATCCACGCCCCTTTTGCCCCATTGAGATTATCCCTTCATCATAGCCAGAGCCGGAATTGGTCACCAATACCGGGGCCTGCTTCAGGGCGCTGTCGATCACCCAATAACCGTAACCTTCGTTATAGGCCGCCCGCCAACACACGGCGGTGATCAGGGCATGCCCATTACCGAGCGGGGTCAGCGTGATGCCATCCTCGCTTGCGCCATCGTTATCCTCTGGGGACTGCATGCGGTCGCAATCATCCGGTTGCAGCGTCGCCAGCAGTTTAGGTGTCAGCGCGGCGATCTCGGGTGCCGTAAGCGGGCGCTCTTCCGCCTTGGGCACCTTCACTGCCTGGATCACCGGGGCAGGAATGGCTGCTGGCACGCTGCTTTCCGGCTTGTCGCCTTTTTTAGTCAAAGCACCAGGCGTGCCGATACGCCCCTGCACATCATCCATCTTCAATAAGGTGGCCGAAGCCCCCTCGCCTGACAGCACGAAAGGTGCGGGGCCGCCTTTAAATTCAACCGTGCCGCTGCCTTTGATTGCGCCGATCAGTGCCAGAGTCTGGCTTGCTGACAGGTTCCAGTTTCCCTCCTTGGTCGGTTTGAGCGCACCAGCCGACTTGCCGTTGATCCACAGCGTCAGCTTTGCCACCGCGGCTGAATCACCCTCTTCGTAGTCCGCCAAGGTCACTTCCCCCGTTGGGACAGTGCCAGGGCCAGCAATGCGCGTGATCAGCACCGAACCGTTCGAAGCGCTTGGCTCATCTTCATTAGCGTAGCCCGCCGCACGACAGGTATTGGTGTTGTCACAGGCCAATTCCCAGTTCTTATGGCTAAAGGAAACTCCGCTGTCTTGCGCCATCGCCGGGGAAACCAATGCCGCCAATAACGATAAAGCAGCTATCTCGGTATTTTTCATGCCATCGATCCTTAATATTCAGCTCGATTATCAACGTGCCCAGTGCAGCTTTTTGCCAAAGCCCAGGGTGTTATCGGTCATCTTCACTTCCTGCAACGCGATCTGCCAAATAGGCGCTTTCATCACCTTGGCCACCGGGAAGCGTTTGCAGTAACGCGTTCGGGCCAGTTCGGCCTCGTCCCCGGCCAACAGCGTGATTTCCCCCGCGTATTGTACCCCTTTGATCAGCGCAACGGTCTTGGGCTGCGGCGCAATAGTGCCCACAATCCGGTTGTTGCGTTGCATCAGTTCGCCATGGCGAGTGTGCGGTTCGGTCATCAGCCATAGCGCCATGCGCTCGGCATCGAATACGTAAAAGCAGTTGGCGCACCACATCGCCGTGCCATCACCGGCACAAAGCGTGAGCACATGCTGCTTACTGAGAAAACGGATAATGTGCAGCCGATCTTCGATCTGATCCAACGTAAGTTCTCCTTATCACCTCCGCCATCTTACCTGCAGATTTGAAGACAGTCACAATTAGCGACAAATTATGCTCAACATAAAACTAGCATATTAATTAGCAATTCATGCATCTTTATGCAAGATAAGCCTGACTACAGTAATAACAAATAAAAAACATCCTAGCTTTATTTCTGCTATTACCCGCTTTTATTGAGGGTGATTTACAGGAGCTTGGTTAGCCTAAACCAAATTTATCCAGTCCGTTGGTTCCATTTGTAGCAATTACTTCACATATACCCTCACGGTAGATTTCATAGCTATTCACTCCGGTGCATAGAAAATGAATAGTTAAGTATAAATCGCATGATTAACGTGATCTGCATCACTTTATTTCCGTATTTAGGGGATAAAATAGCGCCAAGTCCGAAACCCATAGGTAGATGGAAAATGGAAAACAACAACAGAAAGATGGCTCATATCCGACGAACTACACATATTATGATGATGGCTCACCGCAGCTGCTTTAGCTTTGCCTTTTTTAACTTCAGATAAACTCCCTCCTCTGCGTTCTTATTACGTCTTGCAGCCAGACCTATGCCAACGATCATTCCCTGCGCCTGATGGCGATGGTATCGCTTTGTTTTGCTTAAAAACAGAGTGGATCCGGCATCATTGCAACCTCGTTTAAGAACCCAAAAAATTTCGTCAAAATAAACTCGTAACCTAATTATGTTTTATGAACATGATTACGCTCACGCATACCTTTATTTTAACGAAAATACTTTCTGGCAAAGACCTTATTTGCCGGCGGGATATTTTCGCCTGAAGAATGACAAAAATGAACAAACTAAAAATTGCAGCGAACCCAAAAACTCTCTCTTGCTTTGAAACCACACGTGAAATTAGCGATGTGCACCACAGCGACTTTAATGACGTAGCCGCCATCGTGCTTTCCGTGGAAGACGTACAGCAAGGCCTGGTGGCACAGTTGGAAGAAACCGGTTTACACATTCCGATCTTTGTCGCCGTCTGCTGTGAAGAAGAACTGGATAACGCCGTATTACCGGCGCTGAACGGCGTATTTGAACTCTGTGGCAAGAACACTCAGTTCTACGGCAAGCAGCTGGAAGCCGCAGCGGTAAAATATGAAAGCGAGCTGCTACCACCGTTCTTTAATACCCTGACCCAATATGTCGAGATGGGTAACGCCACCTTCGCCTGCCCAGGCCATCAGGGCGGTGAGTTCTTCCGCAAACACCCCGCAGGCCGCCAGTTCTTTGATTTCTATGGTGAAACGCTGTTCCGCTCCGATATGTGCAACGCCGACGTTAAGCTGGGCGATCTGCTGATCCACGAAGGCGCGCCTTGCGATGCACAAAAACACGCCGCCAAGGTGTTCAACGCCGATAAAACCTATTTCGTGCTGAACGGGACTTCGGCTTCCAATAAAGTGGTAACCAACGCCCTGCTGAGCCGTGGCGATCTGGTCCTGTTCGACCGTAACAACCATAAGTCCAACCACCATGGCGCGCTGATCCAGGCCGGGGCAACGCCGGTATATCTGGAAACGGCACGTAACCCGTTCGGCTTTATCGGCGGCATCGATGCTCACTGCTTTGAAGAAGGCTATCTGCGCCAGCAAATCCGCGAGACCGCACCGGAACGCGCCAACGACGCGCGGCCATTCCGCCTGGCGATTATCCAACTGGGGACTTACGACGGCACGATCTATAACGCTCGCCAGGTCGTCGACAAAATTGGCCACCTGTGTGATTACATCCTGTTTGACTCTGCCTGGGTCGGCTATGAGCAGTTCATCCCAATGATGAAAGACTGCTCGCCGCTGCTGCTGGAACTGAACGAAAACGATCCGGGGATCATCGTTACCCAGTCGGTACATAAACAGCAGGCCGGTTTCTCACAGACCTCGCAGATCCATAAAAAAGACAGGCACATCAAAGGGCAAGATCGTTACTGCAACCATAAGCGTTTCAATAACGCCTTTATGCTGCACGCGTCCACCAGCCCGTTCTACCCGCTGTTTGCCGCACTGGATGTGAACGCTAAAATGCATGAAGGCAAGAGCGGCCAACGCCTTTGGAAAGAGTGTGTGCGCATCGGCATTGAGTCACGCAAAATGCTGTTGGACACCTGCACCATGATCAAACCTTTTGTCCCAGAGCAAATCGACGGTAAACCTTGGCAGTCCTACAGCACCGAAGCCATGGCCAACGATCTGCGCTTCTTCAACTTTGTCCCTGGCGAAAAATGGCATGCCTTCGAGGGTTATGAGGAATCACAATACTTTGTGGATCCCTGCAAGCTGCTGTTGACCACGCCGGGCATCGATACCGCCAGCGGCGAATACAGCAGCTTTGGTATCCCGGCGACCATTCTGGCTAACTACCTGCGTGAAAACGGTATTGTGCCGGAGAAATGTGACCTGAACTCTATCCTGTTCCTGCTCACCCCGGCGGAAGATATCGCCAAAATGCAGCATCTGGTGGCGCTGATTGCCCGCTTCGAAAAACACGTCGAACAGGACTCCTTGCTGAGTGAAGTCCTGCCAACCGTGTACAAGAACAACGAAAAACGTTACCAGAACTACACCCTGCGCCAGCTGTGCCAAGAGATGCACGATCTGTACGTCAGCTACAATGTGAAAGAATTGCAGAAGGAAATGTTCCGTAAAAGCCATTTCCCACGCGTCGCCATGGATCCACAAACCGCCAATACCGAATTCGTACGTGGCAAGGTGGAGCTGGTTTCTCTCGCTAAAGCCGAAGGCCGCATTGCCGCCGAAGGTGCGTTGCCTTACCCACCGGGCGTGCTGTGCGTAGTCCCAGGGGAAATCTGGGGGGGATCTGCTCAACGCTATTTCCTGGCGTTGGAAGAAGGGATTAATTTATTACCCGGATTTGCTCCAGAATTACAAGGCGTTTATATCCAGCAGGATGAAGATGGCTGGAACCGGGCTTACGGTTATGTCATGAAAGCATAATTAACTCCAGGGAGGCGGCATATTTTTGCCGCCAGACATACAGAGATATTCCTCGAATTTGAAGCGGAATGGATATGGCTGGAAAAAATTCGAGAAATATAAGAGCGAGAATAATCATGAGCAAATCCAATAATAAGATGGGGGTTGTGCAATTAACGATCCTGACAGCGGTCAATATGATGGGATCCGGCATAATTATGCTGCCAACCAAGCTGGCCGAAGTGGGGACGATTTCTATCGTTTCCTGGCTGGTGACCGCCGTAGGCTCGATGGCCCTGGCCTATGCGTTTGCCAAATGCGGCATGTTCAGCCGTAAATCCGGCGGGATGGGCGGCTATGCCGAGTATGCCTTCGGTAAATCCGGCAACTTTATGGCCAACTACACCTACGGCGTTTCACTGCTGATCGCCAATATCGCCATCGCCATTTCTGCCGTGGGTTATGGCACCGAACTGTTCGGCGTTGCCCTGACACCATTGGGCATCTGTATAGCCACTATCGCCGTGCTGTGGCTGGCTACGGTTGCCAACTTTGGTGGCGCACGCATCACCGGGCAGATCAGCGGGATCACCGTCTGGGGGGTGATTATCCCGGTGGTCGGCATCTCGATTATCGGTTGGTATTGGTTCAGCGGTACCGCTTATCTAGCCGCCTGGAACCCGCATGCGGTGCCTACCTTTGAAGCCATCGGGTCTTCTATCTCGATGACCCTGTGGGCCTTCCTGGGTCTTGAATCTGCCTGCGCCAATACCGACGTGGTAGAAAACCCGGAACGTAACGTGCCTATCGCCGTACTCGGGGGCACATTGGGTGCCGCAGTGATCTACATTGTTTCCACCAACGTGATCGCCGGTATCGTGCCGAATATGGAACTGGCTAACTCCACCGCTCCGTTTGGCCTGGCGTTCTCACATATGTTCAACCCAACGGTCGGTAAAATCATCATGGCATTGATGATCATGTCCTGCGTGGGTTCGCTGCTGGGCTGGCAGTTCACTATCGCGCAGGTATTCAAATCCTCTGCCGACAGCGGCTTCTTCCCGAAAATTTTCTCTAAAGTCAGTAAATCTGATGCGCCAGTGAAAGGCATGCTGACCATCGTGATTATTCAGAGCGTGATGTCGCTGATGACCATCAGCCCGTCGCTGAATAAGCAGTTTAACGTGCTGGTTAACCTGGCCGTAGTGACCAATATTATTCCGTACATTCTGTCGATGGCCGCACTGATTATTATCCAGAAAGTGGCCAAAGTACCGGAGAACAAGGCGCGTATTGCCAACGTGATTGCCGTGATTGGGGCGCTGTATAGCTTCTATGCGCTTTATAGTTCCGGTGAAGAGGCGATGATGTGGGGCGCTATTGCTACCTTCTTCGGCTGGACGTTGTATGGGTTGGTTTCACCTCGCTTTGAGATGACTGAGAAGAAGGTATGAGTTTTGATTACAAAGGGCGCTGCATGCAGCGCCCATAAAGTTGATGTCTAAATGGGCACTTCGGTGCCCATTTTGCTAACTCAAATCCGCCCCATTGCTGGCAATCACCTTCTTATACCAGTAAAAGGATTTCTTTCTGGTTCTGGCCAAGGTGCCATTGCCCTGATCATCGCGGTCCACATAGACAAAACCATAGCGCTTACTCATTTCCCCGGTAGAAGCAGAAACCAAATCGATGCAGCCCCAGGAGGTATAACCCATCACCGGAATACCATCCTCGATAGCGTCCGCCATGGCTTTGATATGCTCACGCAAATAGCTGATGCGGTATTCGTCGTCGATCTCGCCCTGCGGGTTGATTTCGTCCTTCGCTCCCAGTCCGTTCTCCACCAGGAACAGCGGCTTCTGGTAACGATCATACATCATGTTCATGGTGATGCGCAGGCCCAACGGATCGATACCCCAGCCCCACTCACTGGCTTGGATATGCGGGTTTTTCAGCGATTTGACGATATTGGCCGCACTGCTGTTATGCTCGTTCATATCAGCCGAGGCGCAGCGGGAGGCGTAATAGCTAAAGGAGACAAAGTCGATGCTGTTTTTCAGGATCTCACTGTCGCCTGGCTCCATTGTTATAGTGATACCCTTTTCCTTAAACAGGCGCTTGGTGTATGACGGGTAAGCGCCTCGAGCCTGAACGTCGATGAAGAACAGGTTCTCGCGGTCTTTCTCTAACGCAGCCCAAACGTCTTCGGGTTTACAGGACCACGGGTAGAAATTGCCCCCAGCCAGCATGCAGCCAACCTGATTGTGCGGGTTAATCTCATGGGCGATTTTGGTCGCTAACGCGCTGGCCAACAGTTCATGATGCGCAGCCTGATATTTCACCTGCTCCTGATTATCGCCTGGCTCGAACACCAGCCCCGCACCGGAGAACGGGCTATGCAGCAGGATATTGATTTCATTAAACGTCAGCCAGTATTTCACTAGCCCGTCAAAGGCCTCAAAACAGGTACGAGCATAGTGGGTGAAGAACTCCACCATTTTCCGATTGCGCCAAGAACCGTATTCCCGCACCAGATGCATCGGCACATCAAAGTGGCATAGCGTGACCAGCGGTTCGATGCCGTGCTTTTTGCATTCGGTAAACACGTCACGGTAGAAAGCGATCCCTTCCGCGTTCGGCACCCTTTCATCCCCGTTAGGGAAAATGCGGCTCCAGGCGATCGAAGTACGGAATACGCTGAATCCCATCTCTGCCATCAGGGCAATGTCATCTTTATAGCGATGATAAAAATCTATGCCGACATGGCTAGGGTAGAACTCGTCTTCACGCAGCTCAAAGCGTTTTTCCTGGCCCAGCTTTACCGCCAGCCGATCTTTGCCATGAGGGATCATATCCACCGTGGTCAGCCCTTTGCCGCCCTCAAGATAAGCGCCTTCGGCCTGGTTAGCCGCTAGTGCACCACCCCATAAAAAGTCTGCGGGGAAAACAGATGCTGGCATAAGATACCTCTTCTCAAATATGCATTTTTACAACAGGTTATACGGATAACGCGGGCGCCGATTTGGCTTTTTCGCTTTCCGCCTCTTCAGTCACCGGGATATCTTCAAAGCCCAGCAACAGCGTGAGGATAAAGGAAAGCACCACCGCCAAAATCATCACGCCAAACACCCAGACAATGGTCATTGGGTTGGCCGGATCAAAGAACTGCACGCTGGTAAATAGACCCGGAGAGGCCATCGAGTGGCTCGCCAACCCGGCAATTCCGGCCACGCCGCCGCAGACAAAACCACTGATCAGCGCGGCGATAAGCGGGCGCTTCAAGCGTATTGCCACCCCGTAGAGCGCGGGTTCGGAAATCCCGGCCACAATCGCCGATGCCGCAGCGGCCAGCGCCGTCTGACGCAGCTCCGGGTTTTTGGTCCGCCAGGCTACCGCCAACGATGAACCGCCCAGCGAGAGGTTGGCACCAATTTCAGAGGGCATCACCATGCCTTCTTTGCCGGTTTCCGCGATGGTTTGAATGATGGTTGGCGTAAATACGCGGTGCATCCCGGTCATCACCAGCAGCGGCCATAGCCCGCCCATAATCGCTACGGATAACCACCCCAGATAGCTGTGAATGGTGTACACCAGCGCGGAAATGCCGCTACCAATCCAGATGCCCAGTGGGCCAATCAATAGGATGGCGATTGGCGCAGAGATCAGCACGATCAGCATCGGTTTGAGGAAGTTTTTCGTCACGGCTGGCGTGATGCGATCGACCCATCTTTCAATGTAGGAGAGCAACCAGGTCATGAACAACGCCGGGATCACCGTGTAGGTGTATTTTACCGCCGTGACCGGTATGCCCATAAATTCAACCTGTTGGCCCTGAGCGGCTTTCGCCATCAGATCGATAAATGCGGGATGAACCAGTACCCCGGCGATGGCGATCGCCAGCGACATATTGGTTTTGAATTTCACCGCTGCGGAAGCGGCAACCATCACCGGCAGGAAGAAGAACGCCCCGTCGCCAATGACGTTGAGGATAATCAGCGTCGAGGAGCCTTTGCCGAACACGCCGGTCATATCGAGGATCATGGCGAGCAGTTTCACCATCGAGCCGCCGATAATGGCCGGGATCAGCGGTGACATGGTGCCAATCAGCGCGTCCAGGATCCCCGCACCGATACGTTTGAGAGTGATCTTGTTCTTTTCCGGCGCCGGTGGCTGGGCTACCGACCCTTCGGGCAACAGTTTCAACACCTCGGCATAGGCCTGTGAAACGGTGTTGCCAATGATCACCTGGCACTGATTTTCGCTTCTTACCACGCCCAGTACGCCGCCAATTGCCTTCAGCCTGGCGGCATCAACAAGGGTGTCGTCGTTGAGCACAAAGCGTAAACGCGTCATGCAATGAGTCACCGCCGCGACGTTACTCGCTCCCCCAACTGCATCCACTATCGATCTTGATACTGCCGCATAATTCTTAGACATGAGGACAACTCTCATAGATAGGTAACCGGTTTCACATAAGAGTGTTGATATTAAGATTGCAGATCAACCTATAAATTTTTTTATTGTCTATTTTGTGATTGTGATCGACATGAATGGATTCGAGAAGCTGCAAAGGCTCTGCTCTAATGCGGCGGAATGTGTAGAATGGGGATAATTGTTAAAAGCCGGGAAAACCCTATGTCTACCATGCAGGAAGTGGCAAAAAAGGCAGGCGTCTCAAAAGCCACTGTTTCACGCGTTCTTTCCGGCAAAGGGTACGTCAGCGAAGCCACCAAAGATCAGGTGTTTAAAGCCATCGAAGAGGCGGGTTATCGTCCCAATCTGCTGGCGAGAAATCTGGCCACCAATAAATCCCAGTGCATTGGTCTGGTGGTCACCAACACCCTCTATAACGGCAGTTATTTCAGTGAAATACTTTCCCAGGCGGCGCAAAAGCTGGAGGACAACGGCCGCCAGTTGATCCTGGTGGACGGTAAACACAGTGCCGCAGAAGAGCAAGAGGCGATCCGATTCCTGCTCGATTTACGCTGCGACGCCATCATCATCTACCCGCGTTTCTTAACCATCGAAGCGATGGACGACATCATCGAGCAACACAAGCAACCTATCATGGTGGTTAACCGCAGGCTGAGAAAACACCAAAGCCACTGCATCTGCTGCGACCACAAAGGGGCCAGTTTTAACGCGACAAAGCATCTGATTGAGCAGGGCCACAAGAATATCGCCTTTATTACCGGTTCACTGGATTCACCAACGGCGATTGAGCGACTATCCGGCTATAAAGAGGCTTTAAATCAATACGATATCGAACTGGATGATAAGCTCATCATCAAAGGAAAGTGGACGCCAGCCAGCGGTGCCACGGCGATGGCATCCTTGCTCATGGATAAAATCACCTTTAGCGCGGTACTCTCCAGCAACGATGATATGGCCGTTGGTGCCATCAAGAAATTGAACGAGGCGGGCATTGCCGTGCCCAATGACGTCTCGGTTATCGGCTTCGATAATATCCCTACGGCTCCCTATCTCTCCCCGGCGTTATCCAGCGTTAAAGACCCGGTGAGCGATATGATGAGCGAAGTGATCGACCGGCTGATCGCCATGCTCGACGGCGGCTATCTGTCGAAGGACAACGTTTTTACTTCTGAGCTGCTGGTTAGGGATTCTGTAGCCGTTGGGCCTTTTTGGCATAAGTAACTCTTTGAACCATTACGCAGGCCGTTATGACTGAAACAACCTGGCATCTCTATATGCTGCGAATGCCAAGCGGGATGCTGTACACCGGCATCACGACAGACGTCGCCCGGCGAGCAGCCCAGCACCAGGCTGGTAAAGGGGCTAAAGCCCTGCGCGGCAAAGGGGAGCTGAAACTGGTTTTTCACTGCCAGGTGGGGGATCGCTCGATGGCGTTGCGGCTGGAATATCGGGTGAAGCAGTTGAGCAAAAAACAAAAAGAGGAGCTGATAGTGAATCCGCCCCTCTCATTGGAATACCTGCTACCGGTAGTTAAAAGCGACTAAAGGGAGCCGAATACTCCACCAGCCCATTCACACCGCTCAGTGCATCTTCCGCCAACGGATAAACCTGGAATGCGGCTTCCGTTCCTGGCCAGCGGCAATGCAGATCGAACTGGGCAGCCGTTTTAAAGCCGAAGCGCCCGTAGTAACCCGGTTCGCCCAGCACCACTACGGCGGCATAGCCGAACTCATTCAGCGCATCCAACCCTTCGTAAACCAGCTTTTCGGCCAGCCCTTGGCGACGCAGGCTTTCCTCTACCGCCAACGGCGCAAGGCCAACCCATTGGCGATCCTCGCCCGCAACGTCAACCGGACTGAATGCGGCATAACCGACCACGCCACCCTCTTCGTCGGTGGCAACGATGCCCAGCGTCAACAACCCGTCTTCACGCAGTTGTTGCACCAGCTCGGCTTCGTCATCACGGCCAAAGGCGTTACGCAGCAGCGCATCAATGCCTGCGGCATCCACCGGAATTTCAACGCGGATCAGCATGGCTGCGGCACACGGGAAGTTTGCGCCGTGCCCTCCTGCAAACCGGCTTCCACAAAGTCCGCTAACCGCAGCAGCCCAACGCGTAACGGCGTAGGCATCGCATCCAGATCGATAGCGTCCATCAGATTTTTTACATACAGGCCCAATTCGGTATCTCCTTCAATCTGCAACCGACGCTGGAAAAACAGCGTGTCGGGATCTTGCTTACGTGCCGCAATCAAGATCAGATCGTTGGCTTCGCCGCTGAAGCTGACGTCCGCCTCAGCCTGTTGGCTCACCACCAGCCTATCGTTTTCTACCGTCATAAACCATTGCAGTGCCAGATCGCGCACTTCAATCTTCAGCCAGCGCGATTCGAGAAATTCTAAATCTCCCTCAGCCAGCGCCTGACGGAACTGCCAGCTCAGCACCTGTTGCAAAACCTGACGCTGCAGAGCAAACGGCGTGAATTTTAACGGTACGCGCAACAGCGACGGCCCTTGACGCACAATGCGTGCTCGTAGTTTTTCCAACACTGTTATTCACTCCTTTCTACTCAGTCTGAGGTTATTTTGCCACATTGCGGCTACGCGTAACCGGTCTATATCAACAAATGGTGCAATTAACGCTCATCTTTCCCTACAGATTTCAAGTTACCGCTTGAATATCAATACGCCAGAAGCTGCCTCAAATCAAAGCTTGTTAACCTCGGGTTCACTAAAATTGTCTCCCCTTTTACATCATTGCCAGGCGAATCAATGGCCCGGCAACGTTTATCACAGCATATACCTGGCCAGGTATATGGCTGGGATCAGGATAGATCTATGGAGCTGCTTTGCCCCGCTGGCAACCTGCCGGCCTTGAAAGCCGCGGTAGATAATGGCGCAGACGCCGTTTACATCGGCCTGAAAGACGATACCAATGCGCGCCACTTTGCCGGGCTGAACTTTACCGAGAAGAAGCTGCAGGAAGCGGCTGACTATGTGCACCGGCATGGCCGCAAGCTGCATATCGCCATCAACACCTTTGCTCACCCCGATGGCTACGCACGCTGGCAGAGAGCCGTGGATATGGCCGCCCAGTTGGGTGCCGACGCGCTGATCCTGGCTGATTTGGCAATGCTGGAGTACGCAGCGGAACGTTATCCGCAGGTGGAGCGCCATGTTTCGGTGCAAGCCTCTGCGACCAATGAAGAAGCCATCCGTTTTTATCAACGCCACTTTGATGTGGCCCGCGTGGTGCTGCCTCGTGTGCTGTCGATGCACCAAGTGAAGCAATTATCACGCACCAGCCCAGTACCGTTGGAAGTGTTCGCCTTTGGCAGCCTGTGCATCATGGCCGAAGGGCGGTGTTACCTCTCCTCTTATCTGACCGGGGAATCACCTAACACCGTGGGCGCCTGCTCACCTGCCCGCTTTGTACGCTGGCAACAAACACCGCAGGGGATGGAATCGCGCCTGAATGACGTGCTGATCGACCGTTATCAGGACGGCGAAAACGCCGGTTACCCAACGCTGTGCAAAGGCCGCTATCTGGTGGATAACGTGCTCTATCACCCGCTGGAAGAGCCCACCAGCCTGAATACGCTGGAGCTGCTGCCAGAGCTACTGGCCGCCAATATTGCCTCGGTGAAGATTGAAGGCCGCCAACGCAGCCCTGCCTATGTCAGCCAGGTTGCGCGCGTCTGGCGCCAGGCCATAGATCGCTGTATGGCCAACCCGGCTGGCTATCAAGCCGACGCAGCCTGGATGGAAACGCTCGGCGCAATGTCCGAAGGCACCCAGACCACGCTTGGCGCGTACCACCGCAAATGGCAGTAGGAGAAACCATGAAATATGCATTAGGCCCGGTGCTCTACTACTGGCCAAACAGCGAGATAGAAGCCTTTTATCAGCAGGCGATAAGCAGCAGCGCCGATATTATCTATCTTGGCGAGAGCGTCTGCACCAAACGGCGTGAAATGAAAGTAGGTGACTGGCTGGCGCTAGCGCAGGAGATCGCCAAATCGGGTAAGCAGGTGGTGATCTCTACCTTGGCTTTGCTACAGGCACCCTCAGAGCTGAATGAGCTGAAGCGTTATGTGGAGAACGGCGAATTCCTGATCGAAGCCAACGATCTTGGTACGGTGAATATGGCCGCCGATCGCGGTTTGCCGTTTGTCGCCGGGCATGCCCTCAATTGCTACAACGCCTACACTCTGCGCCTGCTGCACAAGCAGGGCATGATGCGCTGGTGCATGCCGGTAGAGCTTTCACGCGACTGGCTGGTCAATTTATTGCAGCAATGTGATGAGTTAGGGTTCCGCCAGGGGTTTGAAGTGGAAGTGTTGAGTTACGGGCACTTGCCACTGGCCTATTCGGCGCGCTGTTTTACTGCACGCTCGGAAAACCGGGGCAAGGATGAATGCGAAACCTGCTGCATCAAATATCCGCAGGGGCGCATCGTCAATTCTCAAGAGAACCAACAGGTGTTTGTGCTCAACGGTATCCAGACCATGAGTGGCTACTGCTACAACCTGGGCAACGAACTGACCAGCATGCAGGGGTTGGTGGATATTGTACGCCTGTCACCACAGGGCGTAGAAACACTGGCGATGCTTGATAATTTCCGGGCTAATGAGCAAGGCACGGAGCCGCTGACGTTAACCGACCATACCGAATGCAACGGTTACTGGCGGCGCGTAGCCGGGTTGGAGCTGGTGCAGTAATAACTCATGGGGCCAGCATTCTGGCCCCATGGTTATCAGGAAGTCCGACGTTTACGAAATAGATTGCGCAGCCCCACGCGGTTACGCACGGCTCCAACGCCAATACCAATCAGCGTATAAATCGCCCCCAATAGCAGCAGCATGGCCACGTCCCCGCCGACATCACGCAGCGATAGCCCCATCTGATTCACGCCAGCAATGGCTTTGGTCGCCCAGGTTGAAGGGATCATCGATGAAATCGCCCTGACCCACTGCGGCATCGCTTGCAGCGGCCAGATGGTGCCAGAAAGGTAAAACACCGGGGTGGTGATAAACGACAGCGTCAGGTAGATCATTTCCACGCTGCGCAAGCATTCGGTTACCAGCTTGCCTAGCCCAAGCACCGCAAGCAGGAACGGGAAGGTCAGCAGCAAGATCTCGGGGATCGTCGCAGTCTGTCGATAGCCCAAAACCCAGGGCCACAGCACAAATAACACAATCGACAGGAACAGCCAGATCGGCAACAGGGCCGATAGCCCCCCCAGATAAACAGGAAGCGACGGCTTGCCGCCCGGCGTTCCTTTCAACACAATGCTGACGCGCACGCAGGCAATCAACAGCGAGTGCTGCAATAACATCACTAACAACCCTGGGAAGATAATCGCCGCAAAACTGATACCGGGGTTGAATACGTCCAGCGTTTGGCTCTGGATCGGCATCATGATCACCTGAGCCTGCCGTTCGCTGAACCCACTTCGCATCAACAGTGAGGTGTTGTACTGGCCGAGCAACTGCTGGTAAGCCGCCACCACGTCCTGCTGGATCTGGCCGTTTGCCAGCCGGTTGGTGGCATCACCGAACACCGGGATCTCAATGTTTTTGCCATTGAGGATCTTCTTCTCCAGATCCACCGGCATGATGATCACTGCAAACAGTTTGCGCCAACCCAGATCGCGTTTTGCCTCGTCCAGGCTGTCGTAAGTTTGGATGGCGATCTTCGGGGTGGCATCCAACTGGCGGATAAGCTGGCGGCTGGCGGTGCTGTGATCCTGATCGATCACTGCCACCGGTAGATCCCACACCGTGCGGTTGGCATAAACCGTGCTCATGATGCACAACGACAGGATCAACATTAGCCACATCGGCCGTTCCAACATGCTCGTCAATACTTTGCGGAAGGTGAGCCAATAGCTTTTCATCCCACCGTCTCCTCTTTTGCCAGCCGCTTCAGCAGCCGGTTACGCACCAACAGTGCGGTCACCAACGGGTAGACAATCAGCAGCGCACATACGCTGAGGATGGCGCTGGCGGGCACCTGACGCAGGAAGACGTCGAACATGGCGTACAGTGCGTGGGTAAGAGGCTCGATATTGGAGATGATGCGTGCGGGTAGCGGCATGGAAAGCTCGGGTACTGCCATGCCAGAGAAAGTCAGTGCAATACTCACCAACATGCCAATCAGGGTGTAGGCGGTAATGGCGCTGCCGGTAAAGGTGTACAGCAACAGGCCGATGCTTTGTGCCGCCATCACGTAGAAGAAGCCAATCATCAGCATAAACAGCGGGTTGCCGCTGACGCGAGCGTCAAAAATGCCCACCAGCGCAGCAATCTCAACCATCAGCAAAGTGGTAAAGCACAGGGTGTAAGGGGCCAGTTTCCCCAGCAGGGCCAGGCTAAAGGGCTTGGCTTTCAGCAAGGACTTACTGCGCGCCATCACGTAAATCATGCAGGTAACCACAAACAGCTGCAGCATATGAATGGTAGCGGCAAACTGCTGATAATAGATATAGCTGCCACTGGCATTGAACAGGCTGCCGTAGTTGAGGGTGACATCCGCCAGCGGCGGCAGCGACTTGCCCATGGCCCCGGCAATGATCGAGCGGTAATTGGCGTTGGCCTCGGCCATCAGGCCGCTGAAATCTTGAGTAGAATACAGCCCGGCACCGTAAAACAGCGCGTTGTAATACAGCACCACGCTCGGCTGATTGCCCGCCAGCGCGTCCGCCTCAAAATCGGCCGGGATAGACAGCAAAGCATAATCCTGCGCGCTACGCAGACGGCGCAACGACTCATCAAGACCGCCGTCATAGGCTTGCACATGGGCATGAGAACCCGCATCCAGCTTGCGGATCAGATTTTTGGATAGCGGGCTGTGATCGTTATCCACCACCGAGACCGGCAGATCGAGCAAGGTCCCTTCCGAGAAGTTACTGCTGATCAGGCCAAACAGGATCAACGGGAAGATCCATCCCAGCCAGTGCACCACCGGCCGGCGAAAAGCGATGCGGCACTCGTTGCTGAACGCGTGGCTGAAGCAGCGCCAACCTGCCCTTACTCTTTCCATTGCCATAAGGTGCTCATCCCTGGGCGCAGGCCATCTATCGGCTGCGACGGATACAAACGAACTTCAAAGGTTTTCAGATCAAAGTCACCGGTGGCTCGCGTGGCACGCTTGGTAGCGTAATCCCCCAACGGGGCGATATAGCGCACTTCTG
The DNA here is from genome assembly GCF_019968685.1 of Serratia sp. JSRIV006. Taxonomy (NCBI): domain Bacteria; kingdom Pseudomonadati; phylum Pseudomonadota; class Gammaproteobacteria; order Enterobacterales; family Yersiniaceae; genus Serratia; species Serratia sp. JSRIV006. The sequence continues at coordinate 594,146 of NZ_CP074137.1, read as the reverse complement.
CCTCGATCGTTTGGTCTTTCAACGCTGGGACGCGCAACTGGACCTTATCCCCCTTGCGGACATGCGCCAGAATATCTTCCCGCAGGTTAAACACGAAATAGGCATCCGGTACGCGGATCAACGTCATCAACGGGCTGGAGGCGTTGAGCAGCTCACCGACTTCAGCCGGGATCGGCCCCACTTCGCCATCAACCGGAGCTTTAACCAGTAGATCGTCGGTCTGGGCCTGAATTTCTAGCAGGTCTTGCTCGGAGGCCCGCAGGGCTGCTTCATATTTCTGCCGCAGTTCAATGCGATCGCCATTGATGCCTTCGTCCAAATTGGCTTTGGCGGCCTGCACCTGTTGATAGGCGGTATCACGCGCACGGCGTGAGCTGTCCAATTCAGATTTGGATACATAACCCTTGCTGGCAACGCTCAGGTTACGGTCGTAATCGTGTTGGGCATTCTGGTATTGCGCCTCGGCCTGTGCCAGGTTGGCCCGCAGGTTACGGATGCTTTCTTCACGGGTGCCATGCAGCGATTGGTCCAACTGCGCTTGGGCCTCATCCCGCGAAGCCTGCGCCGAACGTAGCTGGGCCATCAGTTCCGGGCTTTCCAGCCGCAGCAGCAGTTGCCCGGTTTTCACATCGTCCCCGCGCTCTACCAGGCGCTCGATCACCCGGCCCTTGGCTTTGGAAGCGACGATCACTTCGGGGGCATCCACTTCGCCCTGCAACAACAAATCCTGATTATGCGCGCGGAATAGCACCGCCATGGCGATAGCTATCCCCATCAGCAGCAGGGTAAACAGCGTCTTCTTCTTCATTACTTCAGCCCCTTGAACATCAGCGTGCAAACAAAAACCATCATAGCTGTAAAAAAACCATTATTCTCATAAGGATATTGCGAGCACATATATCCCCTTTTATAACCGTATTTTCGATTATGCTTTTAACACAAAAAGCATAATCGCTTTTTTAGTTGCAGAACCCTGCAATCGCCCTTTAAGCGATCAACCTGATAAGCACAATGGACGATGAAATGACTGAACACACACGGGTACCGCTTTCGGTACTGGATTTATCCCCGATCCCTCAGGGAGCCAAGGCACGCGATGCGTTTCACTGCTCGCTGGATTTGGCGCAACATGCCGAAAAGTGGGGCTATCAGCGCTACTGGCTAGCGGAACACCACAATATGACCGGCATCGGCAGTGCCGCGACATCGGTATTACTGGGTTATTTAGCCTCCGGTACGCAGAGCATTCGCCTCGGTTCAGGTGGCGTGATGTTGCCAAACCATGCGCCGCTGGTGATCGCCGAACAGTTCGGCACCTTGGAATCTCTCTATCCTGGGCGTATCGATCTGGGGCTTGGCCGGGCACCGGGTACCGACCAACGCACCATGATGGCGCTGCGTCGCCACCTCTCTGGCGAGGTAGATAACTTCCCGCGTGACGTGCAGGAACTGCAACATTACTTTGGCGAAGTACAGCCGGGGCAAGCAGTGCAGGCCGTACCGGGCCAAGGGTTACATGTGCCAATCTGGCTGTTGGGTTCCAGCCTGTACAGTGCGCAGTTGGCGGCACAGCTCGGCTTGCCGTTTGCCTTCGCCTCGCACTTTGCGCCAGATATGCTGTTCCAGGCACTGAATGTGTACCGCGAGAACTTTACGCCGTCTGAGCAGTGCCAGCAGCCGCACGCGATGGTGTGTGTCAACGTGGTCGCCGCAGACAGCGATCAAAACGCCCGTTTCCTGTTCACTTCCATGCAGCAGCAGTTTATCAACCTGCGCCGTGGCTCACCAGGCCCACTGCCACCGCCGGTCGATAATATCCACGCGTTGTGGACAGCAGGCGAGCAGTATGGTGTCGATCAGGCACTGCGCATGTCGATCGTCGGTAGCGAAAGCACCATCCGCCATGGCCTGCAAAGCCTGCTGCGTGAAACCGGTGCGGATGAGATCATGGTTAACGGCCAGATTTTCGATCATCAGGCGCGTTTACGGTCGTTTGAGATTGTTGCCGGGGTGAAAGGCGACTTAGTGAAGGGATGAATGATAAGGGCACCGTAATGGTGCCCTTGTTCGATTAACGCTGGATGAGGTAACGAATGGTTGGCCCATCCTGCTGAATATCCAGCACCTTGTAGCCGTGGTTACGGGCATCGAGTGGAATATTATTGATTGACTGCGGGCAGTCGCTGATCACTTCCAGTATTTCGCCCGGTTTCAACTGCGGCATAGCCTCTAACGTAGCCACCGCCGGATAAGGACAAGGCTCTCCCACCATATCCAACCGGTAATCCGGCACGATCTCGGTCTGTTTCATGCTTCACTCCTTAAATTCACCACCTGCGCATCTGGCTTGGCGCGGAAAAAGCGTTTCTCCCACCACAGCATAGCGGCAAAGGCTATGGCCAGTAGCAGATAGGTCACCAGCAGGCCGCCGATCGGCCCGAAGGTATCCAGCAGGTTAATCTTGTCGTAGTTGGTCGCCAAAGCTGGCGCCAGATCGTCCCAGTAGTAGGCTAACAGCGTGGCGCCGATAATGTTGCCCAACCCCACCCACCAGTAATGGACCTGGCCTTCTACCGCACGATACATCCAGCCGGTTTCGCAGCCGCCCGCCAGCACAATACCGAAGCCAAACAGCAGGCCGCCCAGTACCGCATTGGGCCCGGCCCACATGATCTTCGGCGAGACGCCCAATTGCACATAGCTGAAGATGCCGATGGCGCTGACCGCCATGCCGATAATAATCGCTTTGGCCATATGCGTACGGCCAGTGATCCACAGATCGCGGAACGCTGAGGTAAAGCAGATCTGTGCCCGTTCAATCAGCAGACCAAAACCGATACCAAACAGCATGGCAATGCCGAGTTTCGGCGCATCAAATAACGTCCATAATGACCAAGCCACCGTGAGGCAGAAAATCACCATTCCCAAACGGAAACGGCGGCGTGCCTGCTCAGGTTTTTGCGTCAACGGTGAGGCCGCTTTCACTCTTTGCAGCTTGACCGGAATACGGAACATCGGCAGCAAGGTGAATTTGGCACCGAAGTAAGAACCCGCCGCCGTTGCCAGCGCAAAAAACCAGGCATGCAGCGAGAACTGTGGAATACCGGTAAAGAAGGCCGCCAGGTTACACCCCATCGCCAAACGCGCACCAAAACCGGCGATGATGCCGCCAAGCAACGCCTGTGCAATGCGGATGCGGTGCTGTGGCATACGTAATTTGATGTTGTTGGCCCACAGCGCGGCGGCGATACAACCCGCAAACATACCGATTATCATGCGCCCATCGATACGATCGAGTGGTGTGCCCTGTAGGCCGATCACCTTAAAGTAGCCCCACTGCTCGGGGTGGAAACCCAACCACTGCAAGATATGGCCGCCCCAGCGGGTAAATTCACCGGTTACCGCCCAGAAGGTGCCGGTCATGCCGAAATAGTAGGTCGAGAGGATCCCGGCTGCGATCACCGCCGGTAAAGGCGCCCAAAAGCGCACCAGGTATTGAGATTTGAATTGTTGCCAGTTCACGGCAGCTCCTGTGCATCCGTAAGATAAACCTTGCGAATGATACGCCCTTTAGCGGTATTAACTGAGATGCCAGGCAAAAAAAAACCAGTCCGAAGACTGGTTTCTTAAGCTGATTAACCGTATACGGTCAAATCAACGATTATGCATCACCGAAACGGCGACGTGGTGCGGCAGGAGCTGCTGCATCGTCACGGCGTGGTGCTGGCTTGTCACGGTTGAAGTTACCGCCACGGCGTTCGCCACCGGCAGCATTACCGCCTTCACGACGCTCACCGAAAGAACGGCGTGGTGCTGGTGCACCTTCGCGACGCTCGCCGTTGAATGGACGGGCACCGCCACGGCGCTCACCACTGTTACCACCGGCAGGACGCTCACGACGTTCATGCGGCTGTGCGTCGCCCAGCAGTTGCATGTTCATCGGCTTGTTCAGAATGCGGGTGCGAGTGAAGTGATTCAGGATCTCGCCCGGCATGCCTTTTGGCAGCTCGATGGTGGAGTGGGAAGCAAACAGCTTGATGTTACCGATGTAACGGCTGCTGATGTCACCTTCGTTAGCGATCGCGCCAACGATATGACGAACTTCCACGCCGTCATCACGGCCAACTTCAATGCGGTACAGCTGCATTTCACCCACGTCACGGCGTTCGCGACGTGGACGCTCAGCGCCACCATCACGGCTGTCTGGACGTGCATCACGACGACGGTCGTTGCTACGCTCGCCACCGCGATCATCACGGTCGTTGAACTCACGACGTTGACGCGGTTTGAACACTGGATCGGGTGGCAGGATCAGAGGGCGCTCGCCCTGTGCCATTTTCAGCAGTGCAGCGGCCAACGTTTCCATATCCAGATCTTCACCCGGTTGCAGCTTAGCCAGCAGCGCACGGTACATATCCAGATCGCTGCTTTCCAGCTGCTGCTGAACTTTAGCGGCAAACTTGGCCAGGCGGCGCTCACCCAGCAGATCTGCGTTTGGCAGCTCGACTTCAGGGATGGTCAGCTTCATGGTGCGTTCGATGTTGCGCAGCAGGCGGCGTTCGCGGTTTTCTACGAACAGCAGCGCGCGGCCAGCACGGCCCGCACGACCGGTACGGCCGATACGGTGAACGTAAGACTCTGAATCCATAGGGATATCATAGTTTACTACCAGACTGATACGCTCAACGTCCAGACCACGAGCGGCAACGTCGGTGGCGATCAGAATATCCAGACGGCCACTTTTCAGACGCTCCAGGGTCTGCTCACGCAGCGCCTGGTTCATATCACCGTTCAGTGCGGCGCTGTTGTAACCGCTGCGCTCCAGCGCTTCAGCCACTTCCAGGGTCGCATTTTTGGTACGTACGAAGATGATCGCCGCGTCAAAATCTTCCGCTTCCAGGAAACGCACCAGCGCTTCGTTTTTACGCATGCCCTGCACGGTCCAGTAGCTCTGGCTGATGTCTGGACGAGTAGTGATGCTGGACTGAATGCGCACTTCCTGTGGATCTTTCATGAAGCGACGGGTAATACGACGGATCGCTTCCGGCATGGTCGCAGAGAACAGCGCGGTCTGATGTTCAGCCGGGATCTCCGCCATGATGGTTTCTACGTCTTCGATAAAGCCCATGCGCAGCATTTCGTCGGCTTCGTCCAGAACCAGGCCTTTCAGGCCAGAAAGGTTCAGGGTGCCACGTTTCAGGTGATCCAACAGACGGCCTGGGGTCCCTACTACGATTTGCGGGCCCTGGCGCAGAGCGCGCAGCTGCACGTCATAACGTTGGCCACCGTACAGGGCCACCACGTTAACGCCATGCATGTGCTTGGAGAAATCGGTCATGGCTTCAGCTACCTGAACCGCCAGTTCGCGGGTTGGAGCCAGTACCAGGATTTGTGGTGCTTTCAGGGCTGCATCGAGGTTGTGCAGCAGGGGCAGCGAGAACGCCGCAGTTTTACCACTACCGGTCTGCGCCATGCCCAGCACGTCGCGACCGTTCAACAGGTGAGGAATACACTCAGCCTGGATCGGTGATGGTTTTTCGTAGCCCAGATCGGTCAGGGCAGCAATGATCGGAGCAGACAGCCCCAGGTCAGCAAAAGAGGTTTCAAGCTCAGTAGTCATGTACACGTGCCTCATTAATAATGGCAGCCAGTCTACATAACTCGTCGAGAAAATTTTCAGTCATTTTCATTGAAAAGTGTGAACCGGCTCAAATTAGATTATAAAACAGACAAAAAAGCCCTCGCCCGTCAAGGCGATTACTTTGGTCAAAAAACCAATGTAAATCAGGCTGATAAGTGTCCGTCAGCTATTGCTGGTCCGATTCCGATAGGTCGTCTTGTTCTTGGCCCAACAGCGCCAATTCCAACAATGCATAGCGGTGCTCAACAAAGTTATGAACGTTGTTAGCCACCGTCAGTTTGAACAGCGCCGAAGCGGTGTCCTTGTCCCCCAGACTTAGGTAGTGCTTACCTAAATAGAAGTCAGTTTCACTGAGATGCTCAGCGAGCGAAGTGTTATCCGTTGCATCTGCCTTGAGGCGTTCCATCAGCGTTTTTTCGCTGATTTTGCCCAGGTAGAATTCGACAATATTCCATCCCCATTGCCCTCTGTCCGATTTGTCATAACGCTGCTGGAGCGATACGGTAGCCATCTTGGGATCGATTTCTCTCTCCACCAGATAAAGCCACAGCGAACGGAAGGGATCGTTTGGGTCGTCTTGATAAAACGCCTGCAGATCATCCTGCGCCAACGGGAAGCGGCCGCCATAATACAGTGCGATGCCCCGGTTTAAACGCGCGTAATTGTAAGTTGGATCAAGCTCTAGTACAGAATCAAACGCTTCATAGGCAGCATCAAAATTGCCTGCCTGCGTTAAGTAAATGCCCAGGTAGTTGAAAACTTCTGGCATATCAGGACGTATCGCTAGCGCTTGTGAAAAATCATTGCGCGCTAGAGCACGTAAACCAAGGCTATCATACAGCACACCGCGCTCATATAAAAGCTGTGCTCGCTCATCGTCCGTTAATGCCCGGCTGGCAAGGATTTGTTCCATGCGCGCCAGGATCACTTCCTGCTGCAGCGTAGGCTGCAACGGAATAGCCAGAACTTCGTCTTTACGCCAATCATGGTTGCTGCATCCTGCCAGCAATAGTGCTGTCGCAACGTAACACCAGCGCAAGAAAGGCTTCATTTCCCACTCCCGAAGACAAACATTGGATGAACGTCCTGTCCTCCGCTTGCTAATACGCGAGTATCCTACCCACGCGATAAGGACAGCCCCCAACCCTAACGGCAGGGAGCTGTAAAACTGCTGATACAGTTATTCTGCTTCTGGTGCAGGAGCCGCAGCGGATTCTGGCGCTGTGGCTTCTTTGATGCTCAGGCGCACACGGCCCTGGCGATCAACTTCCATTACCTTAACCGGGACTTCCTGACCCATCTGCAGATAGTCGGTCACTTTCTCAACGCGCTTGTCAGCGATTTGAGAGATGTGCACCAGGCCTTCTTTACCGCCGCCGATGGCCACGAAGGCACCAAAATCAACGATACGGGTCACTTTACCCTGATACACACGGCCAACTTCGATCTCAGCGGTGATCTCTTCGATGCGGCGGATAGCGAACTTCGCTTTGTCGCCGTCGGTTGCAGCAATCTTCACTGTACCGTCATCTTCAATTTCGATGGTGGTGCCAGTTTCTTCGGTCAACGCACGGATGACTGAGCCACCTTTACCGATCACATCTTTGATCTTGTCTGGATTGATCTTGATGGTGTGAATACGCGGTGCAAACTCAGAGATATCGCCACGCGGCGTGCTGATAGCCTGTTCCATCACGCCCAGAATGTGCAGACGCGCACCCTTGGCCTGGTTCAGAGCCACCTGCATGATTTCGCGGGTGATACCTTCAATTTTAATGTCCATCTGCAGCGCGGTGATACCCTCGCGGCTACCGGCCACTTTGAAGTCCATGTCGCCCAGGTGATCTTCGTCACCCAGAATATCAGACAGTACGACAAAGTTTTCTTCTTCTTTCACCAGGCCCATTGCGATACCCGCAACGGCGGCCTTGATTGGCACACCTGCGTCCATCAGTGCCAGAGAAGCACCACAAACGGAAGCCATTGAAGAAGAACCGTTGGATTCGGTGATTTCAGACACCACACGTACGGTGTACGGGAAATCTTCTGGTTTAGGCATCATAGCTAAAACGCCACGTTTTGCCAGACGACCATGGCCGATTTCACGACGCTTCGGTGAACCTACCATGCCGGTTTCACCAACAGAGTACGGAGGGAAGTTGTAGTGGAACAGGAAGCTGTCGGTTTTCTCGCCCATCAGCTCGTCGATGTTCTGTGCGTCACGCGCGGTACCCAGAGTGGCGGTAACCAGCGCCTGGGTTTCACCACGGGTGAACAGTGCGGAACCGTGGGTACGTGGCAGAACGCCAGTGCGCACGTCCAGACCACGGATCATGTCTTTCTCACGGCCATCGATACGCGGCTCGCCACGCAGCACACGGCTACGTACGACGTTTTTCTCAACGGTGCCGAGGATGTCCTGAATTTCAGACGCGTCCAGAGTTTCGTCTTGCGCCAGCAGAGTTTCCACTACGCTGTCTTTGATCGCATCAACCTGAGCGTAACGCTCTTGTTTTTCGGTGATGTGGTAAGCATCGCCCAGACGGCTTTCAGCCAGCTCAGCTACGCGCGCATGCAGCGCTTCGTTAACTGCAGGTGCCTGCCAATCCCACTTCGGCTTGCCAGCTTCGGCAACCAGAGCGTTAATGTTTTCGATAACGATTTGCTGTTGGTCATGGCCAAACACGACTGCGCCCAGCATCTGATCTTCGCTCAGCACGTCAGCTTCGGATTCCACCATCAGTACTGCACCAGCGGTACCGGCAACCACCAGGTCCAGACGGCTTTCTTTCAGCTCATCGGTAGTTGGGTTCAGTACGTACTGATCGTTGATGTAACCCACGCGTGCAGCACCGATTGGGCCATTGAACGGAATACCGGACAGGCTCAGGGCAGCAGAGGCACCGATCATCGCTACGATGTCTGGGTTAACCTGTGGGTTCACGGAAACCACGGTAGCGATCACTTGCACTTCGTTCAGGAAGCTATCTGGGAACAGTGGGCGGATCGGACGGTCGATCAGACGGGAAGTCAGGGTTTCGCCTTCGCTCGGACGGCCTTCACGACGGAAGAAGCTACCCGGGATACGGCCAGCAGCGTAGGTACGCTCCTGATAGTTCACGGTCAGAGGGAAGAAGCTCTGGCCTGGTTTGGCTTTCTTCTGGCCTACTACGGTGACGAATACTGCGGTGTCATCCATGCTCACCATCACAGCGGCAGTGGCTTGACGTGCCATCATACCGGTCTCAAGCGTCACGGTGTGTTGGCCATACTGGAATTTGCGAATAATCGGAGTCAGCAAAATTTAATCCTTAATTGGGGGCGCGCAATCGTTCTTCGACTCGACACGCCTGTGGTTCACTGACCTTCTCACTACATCCTCGCGACTAATGACAATCCTTATCTCTCATGAGATAAAGCCTCTCATTAGCCGCGCGAACCTCTGTAACGGAAGATCCTCAGTAATACATTAACCTGATTTGCTTATGCTTCCTAGAAGAAAGGGGCCACATTTGGCCCCTTTCTCCTGAAACTTGCTCGATTAGCGACGCAGACCCAGACGCTCGATCAGGCTGGTGTAACGTGCTACATCTTTACGCTTCAGGTAGTCCAGCAGCTTACGACGCTGAGAAACCATACGCAGCAGACCACGACGGCTGTGGTGATCTTTTTTGTGCTCTGAGAAGTGGCCTTGCAGATGGTTGATCTGCGCAGTCAACAGGGCAACCTGAACTTCGGTAGAACCGCTGTCGTTAGTACCACGACCGAAGTCAGCTACGATTTTAGCTTTAGCTTCAACACTTAGAGACATTGTCATACTCCAAAATTATAGATAATAAATACAGGCGCCGATCTCTAATTCAGCAACCCAATGCATAAGCTGCGCCATTCTACTCTTAGCGCAGGGCGATCGCAAGGCGGGCAGGTCAGTCGAAATATTCGACAACCAGGCGGCGCGGCGCGACTCGGCCATCATCGGCAATCTCACCAATGCCGATAAATTTACGTTCTTCGCCTTCGGTAATGCGCACCAGACCCGAGGCCGGGGCCCCTGCGGCCTGCACCGGCTGCCCCTGTTTGACGTAACCCGCTACCGCTGGCAGCAGGTTCACCTCAGGGAAGTCTTCAGCCGGGCTATCCATCGGCATCAGCAACGGATCGAGCAGTTCGCTCGGCGCGATACTCTGCTCCTGTGCCTGCTCCACTAACGCGTTCAGCTGTTCCAGCGTGACCATACGGGCGATCGGATACTTCGCCACTTGCAGGCGGCGCAGATAAATCACGTGTGCGCCACAGCCCAGCAACTCACCGAGGTCATCCGTGATAGTGCGGATGTAGGTGCCTTTTGAGCAGTGAATTTCCAGCTCAAGCTCATCCCCTTCCCAGCGGATAAACTGCAACTCATACACGGTGATGCTGCGTGCTTCACGCGGGACTTCGATACCCTGGCGAGCATATTCATACAGCTTTTTGCCCTGGTATTTCAGTGCGGAATACATCGAAGGCACCTGCTGGATGTTACCCCTGAAGGTGTCCAGCGCGGTATCGAGCTGCGCTTGGGTGAAGTTTACCGGGCGCTCCTGCACGATCTGACCATCGGCATCCGAGGTGTCCGTGCGCTGGCCCAAACGGGCAATCACACGGTAACGCTTGTCGGAATCGAGCAGATATTGGGAGAATTTGGTGGCCTCACCCAGACAGATTGGCAGCATACCGGTCGCCAGTGGATCGAGCGCGCCGGTGTGGCCCGCGCGGTTGGCATTGTAGATACGCTTTACTTTTTGCAGGGCATCGTTAGACGACAGGCCCTGCGGTTTGTCCAGCAGCAGTACACCGTGAATGTCACGGCCGCGACGGCGAGGGCGACTCATTAAGCCTCCTCTTCATCGCCTGATGCATTGCGACGTTCGGCATCGTTCTTCACTACGTTGGTCACCAGGTTGGACATACGCATGCCTTCAACCAGTGAGTTGTCGTAGGAGAAGGTCAGTTCCGGCACTACGCGCAGGCGCATCGCTTTGCCCAGCAGCGTACGGATATAGCCAGAGGCATCCTGCAACGCTTTAATGCCGTTGGTCACCAGATCCGGATCGTGGTTTTCGGTCAGCACGTTCAGGAAAGTGACGTAAACTTTGGCGTAAGCCAGATCGCGAGACACTTCAACACCTGAAACGGTAGCCATGCCGACACGCGGATCTTTGACTTCACGCTGCAAGATCATCGCAATCTCTTTTTGCATTTCTTGTGCCACGCGTTGACCGCGGCTGAATTCTTTTGCCATTTGGAAACCCTCCAGACAAATCGGGGGGCACAAGGCCCCCCTAAAAACAGATTTAAGCGTTTTTCGAGGCTTAAGCGATAGTACGCTGGATCTCGATGATTTCGAACACTTCGATCATGTCGCCAACGCGCACGTCGTTGTAGTTCTTAACGCCGATACCACATTCCATACCGTTACGGACTTCGTTAACGTCATCTTTGAAGCGGCGCAGGGATTCCAGCTCGCCTTCATAGATAACCACGTTGTCACGCAGCACGCGGATTGGGTTGTGACGCTTGATGTTGCCTTCGGTCACCATACAGCCGGCAACAGCGCCGAACTTAGGTGATTTGAACACATCACGTACTTCAGCCAGACCGATGATCTGCTGTTTGTACTCAGGCGCCAACATACCGCTCATCGCCTGCTTCACTTCGTCGATCAGGTTATAGATCACGGAGTAGTAACGCAGATCCAGGCTTTCTGACTCAATCACGCGGCGAGCAGAAGCATCCGCACGCACGTTGAAGCCCAGGATGATGGCGTTGGATGCCGCAGCCAGGGTCGCGTCGGTTTCGGTGATACCACCTACGCCAGAACCCACAATCTTCACCTTCACTTCATCGGTGGAGAGTTTCTGCAGTGAATCGGAAATCGCTTCACAGGTACCCTGTACGTCGGTTTTCAGCACGATGTTCAGTTCAGAAACTTCACCTTCGGTCATGTTCGCGAACATGTTCTCCAGTTTAGATTTCTGCTGGCGAGCCAGTTTGACTTCGCGGAACTTGCCTTGACGGTACAGCGCAACTTCACGCGCTTTCTTCTCGTCACGCACTACGGTCGCTTCGTCACCCGCAGCAGGAACGCTGGACAGGCCCAGGATCTCAACTGGGATAGAAGGACCCGCAGAGGTCACTTCACGGCCCAATTCGTCACGCATCGCACGAACACGGCCATACTCGAAGCCACATAGGACGATATCGCCCTTGTTCAGCGTCCCTTCCTGTACCAGTACGGTAGCCACTGGGCCACGGCCTTTATCCAGGAAGGATTCGATTACCACACCGCTCGCCATGCCGCTACGAACCGCTTTCAGTTCGAGAACTTCGGCCTGCAGCAGGATAGCGTTCAACAGTTCGTCGATACCGGTACCGGCTTTCGCAGATACGTGGACGAACTGAGCTTCACCGCCCCACTCTTCTGGCATAACGCCATACTGAGACAGCTCTTGCTTAACGCGATCTGGATCGGCTTCTGGCTTGTCAATTTTGTTAACCGCAACCACCAATGGCACTTTAGCCGCCTGAGCATGCTGAATGGCTTCGATGGTTTGTGGCATCACGCCGTCGTCTGCTGCTACTACCAGAACCACGATATCGGTCGCCTGAGCACCACGAGCACGCATTGAGGTAAACGCTGCGTGACCTGGGGTATCCAGGAAGGTGATCATGCCGTTTTCGGTTTCTACGTGGTAAGCACCGATGTGCTGGGTAATACCACCGGCTTCGCCAACTGCCACCTTGGTGGAGCGGATGTAGTCGAGCAGAGAGGTTTTACCATGGTCAACGTGGCCCATGATGGTCACGACTGGTGCACGAGACTCGGCACCTGCGCCGGTGTCACGGTCGCTCATCAGCGCTTCTTCCAGCTCGTTCTCACGACGCAGGATAACTTTGTGGCCCATCTCTTCGGCAACCAGCTGTGCGGTTTCCTGGTCGATGACCTGGTTGATGGTGGCCATGGCGCCCAGCTTCATCATCGCTTTGATGACCTGAGACCCTTTTACCGCCATCTTGTTAGCCAGTTCGGCAACGGTGATAGTCTCGCCAATCACCACGTCACGGTTCACTACCTGAGCTGGCTTGTTAAAGCCCTGCTGCAGGGTGCTTGGCTTACGCTTGCCTTTACCGCCACGGGTCATGGTGCGAGCTTCTTCGCGGTCTGCTTTAGACTCGGAGAGCTTGTTGCCTTTCTTCTGTTTGGTCGCTTTGCCACCGCGAGTACGGCTACGGCGCTCGCCTTCAACTTTGGCGTCGTTTTCGTCTTCGGCAGCACGAGCGTGCTCGGAGGTGGTTACGTGGTAGTCGGCTGTTTCAACCGCAGCACTTGCTGCTTCGGCTTCGGCCCACTTCTCACCGTTTTCTTCGGCCATACGGCGCGCTTCTTCCGCTACGCGTTTGGCGTCTTCTTCCACCTTACGGCGTACTTCTTCTTCCGCTTTACGTTTCAGTTCGGCGGCTTCGGCTTCACGGCGTGCTTTTTCTGCCTGAGCTGGCTTGGTCATTTCGTCGGTATGTTGATTGGTCACTTTTTCTTTTTCCGCTGAATTACGCTTAGCAATCTCCGCGGCCTCACGTTTGGCTTGCTCTTCGGCTGCGCGCTTAGCTTCTGCTTCGCGTTTCGCTAGCTCTTCCGCTTCGCGCCTTGCCTGCTCTTCCGCTTCACGCTGTGCCTGCTCAGCCGCTTCAGCCTGTTGGGCTTCCTGCGGATCGCGATTTACATAAGTGCGTTTCTTGCGGACCTCAATTTGCACCGATTTACTCTTACCGCCGGTGCTCGGAATATTCAAGGTGCTGCGCGTTTTGCGCTGCAACGTGAGTTTGCTTGGCGCACTACCGTGTTCACGGTTCAGGTGCGCCAATAAGGTTTCTTTCTCGTGCTGTGTCACAGAGTCGGTCTCAGACTTGTTGATCCCTGCATCAGCAAACTGCTGTACCAGGCGATCAACCGGTGTCTGTATCTCTGCTGCCAGCGATTTTACGGTTACATCTGTCGTCATGCTGTTCCTTCCTGCTACAGTTATTACGCGTTGTCGCCAAACCAACAGATATTACGTGCGGCCATAATCAGCTCGCCGGCTTGCTCATCGCTAAGCCCTTCAATATCAGCCAGATCGTCAACACCCTGCTCGGCAAGATCTTCCAGCGTACAAACCCCACGCGCGGCCAGTTTAAAGGCCATGCTGCGCTCAAGACCTGGAAGGTTGAGCAAATCATCAGCAGGTTTTTGGTCGCCCAGGCTTTCTTCCTGTGCCAGGGCCAGCGTGGTCAATGCAGCTTTGGCGCGATCGCGCAACGCTTCAACCATATCTTCATCCAGACCGTCGATTTCCAGCAGCTCTTTGATTGGCACGTAAGCCAGTTCTTCCAGCGTAGAGAAGCCTTCTTCGACCAGAACGGTGGCGAAATCTTCGTCGATATCAAGATACTTGGTGAAGGTATCAATGGCGGCATGAGCCTCGGCCTGATGCTTGGCCTGCAGATCGTCCGCCGTCATCACGTTCAGTTCCCAGCGATCATCATCACGATGCTGTTTCAACAGTTGGGAAGCTAAACGCACGTTTTGGCCATTACGGCCGATCGCCTGTGCCAGGTTGCTGGCTTCAACGGCGATATCCATCGTGCACCGATCTTCATCCACCACGATCGAGGCAACATCTGCCGGGGCCATGGCGTTAATGACGAACTGTGCAGGGTTATCATCCCACAGGATGATATCAATACGTTCCCCGCCAAGCTCGCTCGAAACGGCCTGGACGCGGGCACCGCGCATACCGACACAGGCACCGACCGGGTCGATACGCTTGTCGTTGGTTTTCACGGCAATTTTTGCACGGGAGCCAGGATCGCGGGCTGCCGCTTTAATCTCAATCACTTCTTCGCCAATTTCCGGCACTTCGATGCGGAACAGCTCTTTGAGCATATCCGGGCTGGAACGGCTGACGAACAGTTGCGCACCGCGCGCTTCCGGACGTACTGCGTACAGTACACCGCGGATACGGTCACCTGGGCGGAAGTTTTCGCGTGGTAGCATGTCTTCACGGCCAATGACCGCTTCGGCGTTGCTACCCAGATCCAGCGCAATGCTGTCACGGTTAACTTTTTTCACCACGCCGGTGACGATCTCACCTTCGTGTTGGCGGAAGGCGTCAACCACCATCGCGCGCTCGGCTTCACGCACTTTCTGTACGATAACCTGCTTAGCGGTCTGAGTGGTGATACGGTCGAAGGTCACAGATTCGATCTGATCTTCGATATAACCGCCCAGTTCTATGGACGGATCTTCATACTGTGCAGCTTCCAGCGTGATCTCACGCGTTGGCTGGGTCACTTCATCAACGGCAACCCAACGGCGGAAGGTATCGAAATCGCCAGTCTTACGGTCAATGCTGACACGGACCTCGATTTCCTGCTCATATTTTTTCTTGGTGGCGGTGGCTAAAGCGGTTTCCAGGGCTTCGAAAATCTTCTCACGTGGTAGGGATTTTTCATTGGAAACTGCTTCAACAACAGCCAGAATCTCTTTGTTCATCCTAGTTGCCTCATCCAAACTTTAAAAGTGGGGTACCAGGTTCGCTTTCTGAATATTGCTCAGCGCGAACACTTCATCTTTCCCATCCACAGTAACCGTGATCATCTCGCCTTCTACAGACTTGATGATGCCCTGCCATTTGCGGCGGTTTTGTATCGCCATACGCAGAACAACGCTGACTTCTTCACCGAGAAAACGTTGATAGTGTTCCGCGGTGAACATAGGGCGCTCAAGGCCAGGAGAGGAAACTTCCAGGTTGTAAGCGACCGTAATCGGATCTTCGACGTCCAGCACAGCGCTGACCTGGTGGCTGACATCAGCGCAATCATCAACATTGATTCCGTTGTCACTATCAATATAGATGCGTAGTGTCGATTGGCGCGCCCGAATAAATTCGATGCCTACGAGCTCAAAGCCCAACGCCTCTACCGGTGCGGAAAGCATCTCTGTTAATTTTTGCTCTAATGTGGACAAGCCCACCCCCAAGACATAAAAAAAGGGCCTAATAGCCCAGTGATTCTGTTGCCAAATAACAAAAAACCCCGAAAATTCGGGGCTTTATGCAACTGGACCCTGTTTGCCGCAAAGCGGCTTCGGTGCAACTTTCTAGCAAGTGTCATTTTCAAATGTTGATCGAGAAAAGCGGAATTCAATCGAAAAGTGTATTTGAAAATAGACACTTAAAGGAAAGTGGTTGCGGGGGCCGGATTTGAACCGACGACCTTCGGGTTATGAGCCCGACGAGCTACCAGGCTGCTCCACCCCGCGTCCGAAAACGTGGCAAATATTACGCTGATAATTGCAAAAACGCAAGTTATCTCTGGGATTTGGTACCGAGGATGGGACTCGAACCCACAAGCCCGTTAGGGCACTACCACCTCAAGGTAGCGTGTCTACCAATTCCACCACCTCGGTACTGATTTTTACTGCTAACGGCTGTTTCTATTGAGGTCGAAAACAACCGTGTTCAAACTTTTCAGCGGCTTATTGCGGGATATCACTGACCGGTTTAGCGGGTGCTGCCGGAGTGCTGGTCTGCTCAGTTTGCGCTGGCTGACCCAGGTTTTCCCACTCGCTGCCTTTCTTGCCCTGATTGGTGCTCAGGTTGCCCAGGATCAGACTGATGACGAAGAACAGCGTCGCCAGAACAGCCGTCATGCGGGTCATAAAGTTGCCTGAACCGGTCGATCCGAAGAACGTGCCAGAAGCACCTGCTCCGAATGAGGCTCCCATATCAGCGCCTTTACCTTGCTGTAGCATGATCAGAGCGACTAGCCCGATCGATATCAGCAAGAAAATTACCAGAAGAGCTTCGTACATAGTGGTACCTGTATCCTTGCGGGTTCACCGCGTGCCAAATGCTTCTCACCCCAGATGCTTCCAAACTAAAGAAGGCGTGGCGTGTCACTAAAACAGCCCACTGAAGCGGGTGTGAATACTAACCAAAGCCATCAAAGCGCGCAAGGGCAATTTGCAACCGCCGATGCGTTTGCGGAAAAAAACAGCAAAAGCAGGGCTAATCGGGAAATTACGCAGGCACTGACAGCGTACCTGCGTAAAAACAGCGTGTTAACCTGCCAGCTTGACCGCATCGGCGATACGGTGCGCCAGCGCGATTACCTGCTGTTCATCTTCACCTTCCACCATCACGCGGATCAGTGGCTCAGTGCCCGATTTACGCAGCAGCACGCGGCCACGACCGGCCAACTCGGCTTCGACCTGCTCAGCGACCTTCAACACCGCCTCTGACTCCAGCGGGTTATGCTCACCGACAAAGCGCACGTTGACCAGGATCTGTGGCAGTAACTTCATGCCGCTGCACAGGTCGTGCAGGCTCATGTTATTACGCACGATCGCCGTCAACACTTGCAGGCCTGCGACGATACCGTCCCCGGTGGTGGTTTTGTCCAGCAGGATCACGTGGCCGGAGTTTTCCGCCCCAATGCGCCAGCCCAGCTCTTGCAGTTTTTCCAGTACGTAGCGGTCACCCACCTTGGCACGGGCAAACGGGATGCCGAGCTGTTTCAGTGCCAGCTCCAGGCCCATGTTGCTCATCAGGGTGCCCACGGCACCGCCGCGCAGCTGCCCTTGGCGCAGGCCTTCACGAGCGATGATGTAGAGGATCTGATCGCCGTCGACCTTGTTACCCAGGTGATCCACCATCATCACGCGATCGCCATCGCCATCAAAGGCCAGGCCAACGTGTGCCTGTTCTTCCAGCACGCGCGCCTGCAGTTGACGTACATCGGTAGCGCCACACTCTTCGTTGATGTTCATGCCATCCGGCTCGCAGCCGATAGCGATCACCGTGGCGCCCAGTTCACGCAAAACGCTTGGGGCAATGTGATAGGTAGCGCCGTTGGCGCAGTCCACCACGATCTTCAGCCCGTTCAGGCTCAGTTCGCTCGGGAAGGTGCCTTTACAGAATTCGATATAGCGCCCTGCGGCATCGACAATGCGGCTGGCTTTACCCAACTCGGCAGATTCAACGCAGGTCAGCGGTTTTTCCATTTCCGCTTCAATCGCTTCTTCCACATCGTCTGGCAGTTTGGCGCCATCGATGGAGAAGAACTTGATGCCGTTATCGTAAAACGGGTTATGTGAGGCAGAAATTACGATCCCGGCTTCCGCACGGAACGTTCTGGTCAGATAAGCCACTGCCGGGGTTGGCATCGGGCCGGTAAACGAAGCAGACAGCCCCGCCGCCGCTAAACCGGCCTCCAGCGCTGACTCCAGCATATAGCCTGAGATACGGGTATCTTTACCGATGATGATTTTACGGGAACCATGGCGCGCCAATACCTTACCGGCCGCCCAGCCCAACTTGAGGACGAACTCTGGGGTTATCGGGCTGTCACCCACCTTGCCACGAATGCCGTCGGTACCAAAGTATTTGCGTTCGCTCATGTTTCTACTATCCCTTAGCTGAAAGTGTTGCCTCGACGACACGCATCGCCTCGACGGTTTCTTTGACATCATGCACTCTGACTATCTGCGCCCCCTGCATCGCGGCAATCACCGCACAGGCCACGCTGCCGATAACCCGCTGTTCGGGTGGGACATTCAATAGCTGCCCAATCATCGATTTACGCGACATCCCCACCAACAGTGGCAAGCCAAAGTGATGAAATTCCGCCAATCGGGCCAGAAGCTGATAATTATGCGCTAAATTCTTACCGAAACCGAAGCCTGGGTCGAGCAACAATTTCTGTTTTGCTATGCCACCAGCAATACAGCGGTCGATATGGTGCTGGAAAAACGCATTTACGTCCGCCATCAGGTCATCGTAATGCGGTGCCTGTTGCATGGTACGCGGCTCGCCTTGCATGTGCATCAGGCAGACTGGCAGACCGCTTTCGGCGGCTGCCTGCAGCGCGCCAGGCTCCTGCAATGAGCGAACGTCGTTGATCAGGTGAGCGCCCGCTTTGGCGGATTCGCGGATCACTCCGGCTTTTGAAGTATCCACCGAGATAAAAATCTCAAACCGCTGCGCCAAGGCTTCCACTACCGGCACAACGCGCTCTATCTCTTCCTCTTCACTGACCTCGGCAGCACCCGGGCGCGTGGACTCGCCCCCCACGTCGATCATCGTTGCCCCCGCCGAAATCAGCGCATGTGCATGCAGCAGGGCATCATTCAGCGAATTATGCCGCCCGCCGTCAGAGAAGGAGTCTGGGGTAACGTTGAGGATCCCCATCACCCGAGGATGGTTGAGATCGAGGATTTGGTCGCGCACGGTTAACTGCATGATTAATCTACCTTGGAGTCAATACAACTGTGTTGCCTGGAGTGGATCCCGCCCCTCTCATCCAAGGAGAGGCAGCAATTTTCAGCCAGCAATAAAAAACCCCGGCTGGCCGGGGTTTTATTTTACGCTACAGCCGATGTTACTTGTCGAGCTGTTCAGACATGGTGTTGCCTGGGTTTGGCGTACGCGGCTCATCTACCGGCGTTGGCGCTTGTGGTTTGCCACCGTTGTCAGAGTTGTTGCTTTTCGCCACGTCGTCCCAACCGGCTGGCGGACGCACATCTTTACGGTTCATCAGGTCGTCGATCTGCGGTGCATCGATGGTTTCATATTTCATCAGCGCATCTTTCATCGAATGCAGGATGTCCATGTTTTCCATCAGCAACGAACGAGCGCGAATGTAGTTGCGCTCAATCAGGGATTTGACTTCCTGGTCGATGATACGCGCGGTTTCGTCCGACATGTGTTTCGCCTTGGCCACGGAACGGCCCAGGAACACCTCGCCCTCTTCTTCAGCATACAGCAATGGCCCCAGCTTCTCAGAGAAGCCCCATTGGGTCACCATGTTGCGGGCGATCGAGGTAGCAACTTTAATGTCGTTCGATGCACCGGTAGAGACTTTTTCCGGCCCGTAAATAATTTCTTCTGCCAAACGGCCACCGTACAGGGTAGAGATTTGGCTTTCCAGCTTCTGACGGCTGGCGCTGATCGCATCCCCTTCCGGCAGGAAGAAGGTCACGCCGAGCGCACGGCCACGAGGAATAATCGTGACTTTATGCACCGGGTCATGCTCAGGAACCAGGCGGCCAATGATGGCGTGGCCCGCTTCGTGATAGGCGGTCGATTCTTTCTGTGCTTCCGTCATCACCATGGAGCGACGTTCCGCCCCCATCATGATCTTGTCTTTGGCCTTTTCGAACTCCACCATCGACACCACGCGCTTGTTGCCACGTGCTGCGAACAGGGCCGCTTCGTTGACCAGGTTGGCCAAGTCCGCACCGGAGAAGCCCGGAGTACCACGTGCAAGCACAGAAGCATCAACATCTGGCGCCAACGGCACACGACGTGAGTGCACCTTCAGGATTTGCTCACGGCCACGTACGTCTGGCAGCCCAACCACCACTTGGCGGTCAAAACGGCCTGGACGCAGTAACGCAGGGTCCAGTACGTCAGGACGGTTGGTTGCCGCGATGACGATAATGCCTTCGTTGCCTTCAAAGCCGTCCATCTCAACCAGCATCTGGTTCAGCGTTTGCTCACGTTCATCGTGACCGCCGCCCAGACCTGCACCACGTTGGCGACCTACGGCGTCGATTTCATCGATAAAGATGATGCACGGTGCCGCTTTCTTGGCCTGTTCGAACATGTCACGGACGCGGGATGCACCCACACCGACGAACATTTCGACGAAGTCGGAACCGGAAATGGTGAAGAACGGGACTTTCGCCTCGCCGGCAATCGCTTTCGCCAGCAGGGTTTTACCGGTACCCGGAGGGCCAACCATCAGCACGCCTTTCGGGATCTTACCGCCCAGCTTCTGGAAACGGCTCGGTTCGCGCAGGTAGTCTACCAGCTCACTCACTTCTTCTTTTGCTTCGTCACAGCCTGCAACGTCGGCAAAAGTGGTTTTAATCTGGTCTTCCGTCAGCATACGGGCCTTGCTCTTGCCGAAGGACATCGCGCCCTTTCCGCCACCGCCCTGCATTTGCCGCATGAAGAAGATCCAGACCCCAATCAACAACAGCATTGGGAACCAGGAAATAAAGATGGAAGCCAGCAAACTTGGCTCTTCCGGTGGCTCACCAACAACTTTCACGTTTTTGGTTAACAACGTATCCAGCAACTTCGGATCGTTGACCGGGATGTAAGTGGTGTACTTGTTGCTGTCTTTACGGACAACGTTGATTTCACGCCCATTAATGCGCGCTTCACGGATCTGATCTTGGGTCAGTTCGGTCATGAAGGTAGAGTAATCTACCCTTCGGCCATTAGACTCGCTGGGCCCAAAGCTCTGGAATACCGACATCAAAACGACCGCGATGACTAGCCAGAGAATTAGGTTTTTCGCCATGTCACTCAAGGGATTAACCTCATATTACAACTGTGTTAACAAACAGCGTTAGGGTACTACAGTTTCCGCCCTGTCGCTACAATGTACACTTCACGCGAACGTGCGCGAGAAGCGTCTGGCTTACGAATCTTAACCTTCGTAAACAGGGAGCGAATTTCCCGTAGGTACTCGTCAAAACCATCTCCCTGGAACACCTTCACCAGGAAACTACCGCCTGGTGCGAGAACATCACGACACATTTCCAGTGCTAATTCCACCAGATACATCGATTTTGGGATATCGACCGCCGGGGTGCCGCTCATATTCGGGGCCATGTCAGACATGACTACCTGAACCTTACTATCACCTACACGTTCCAACAGTGCCTTGAGGACCAGTTCATCACGAAAATCGCCCTGAAGGAAATCGACGCCAACGATAGGATCCATTGGCAAAATATCACAGGCAATGATACGCCCGTTACCACCAATCTGGGTTACCACATATTGCGACCAACCGCCCGGCGCAGCCCCCAAATCAACGACCGTCATACCCGGTTTGAACAGTTTGTCACTTTGCTGTATTTCATCAAGTTTAAACCAGGCGCGCGAGCGCAGCCCTTTTTTCTGCGCTTGCAGTACATATTTATCGCTAAAGTGTTCTTGGAGCCAGCGACTGGAACTGGCCGAACGCTTTTTATTTGCCATCGAGTATTCCAACTATCCTAAAAAGAGTCTCATGCCAGGTTCGCTTCTCACGTAAACTCAATTCGGTGCAGACCGATTTGGTGATACACATGAGATGGCGGTAGAATGTACCGTTTTCAATCCCAACTTAAGCAAAAAAGACAATGAATCTGAATAATAAACAAAAACAACACCTGAAAGGCCTGGCACATCCGTTAAAACCGGTGGTCATGCTGGGTAATAACGGTCTCACCGAAGGGGTGTTGGCTGAAATTGAGCTGGCTCTGGAGCATCACGAGCTGATCAAAGTAAAAATTGCAGCTGAAGATCGCGAAACCAAAACCCTGATCGCCGACGCTATTGTGCGTGAAACGGGTGCCAGCAATGTGCAAGTGATCGGCAGTACGCTTATTCTTTACCGCCCGTCGAAAGAGCGCAAGATCACTTTGCCGCGCTAATCCGTAATCTGTTTGCTGAGACGGTGCCATGCGCCGGGCTCAGATAAAAGGCCGCTTGCGGCCTTTTTCCTTTCTTTACAAAACCCTGCTGAACTTTTAACCAACTCGGGCGAAATTAAAGATATTCTACTTTCAGGATTTCGTATTCTACATCACCACCCGGGGTTTTGATGACAACAACATCATCCTGCTCTTTGCCAATCAGGCCACGAGCCATCGGTGAGTTGACAGAAATAAGATTTTTCTTAAAGTCTGCTTCATCATCACCCACGATGCGGTAAGTCACCTGATCTTCGGTATCCAGGTTCATCACCGAGACGGTTGCGCCAAAAATCACGCGGCCAGTCTGAGGCATTTTGGTGATGTCGATCACCTGCGCATTGGACAGTTTGGCCTCGATTTCCTGGATACGCCCTTCACAGAAACCCTGCTGTTCACGAGCGGCATGGTACTCGGCGTTTTCTTTCAGGTCACCGTGTTCGCGTGCGGTGGCGATGTCGGCAATGATTTTCGGGCGACGCACACCTTTCAAATATTCTAGTTCTTCACGCAGCTGTTCTGCGCCAAACAAGGTCATCGGGATCTGTTTCATCGTTAAATACCTCTAAATCTATCCTGTTCAAATATACCCGTGGTGTTGCAAGCTAACCGCAGCTCGACATCCCCAGGGCATTAGCGTCATCCTGACGTGTTCGTATGAAATTACGGCAGACGTTGCGCCTTCCGTCTCCAGGCGATAAACAAAAGAAACCGAGCTCGGAGGTTTGCTCCAAGTCAGCGTCGATTTTGCATTTTGATACGCATTTTAGCCTAGAGTTCCTTAAGGGTCATCGTTTACTTTATCCCTTGATGCACCGTAGTATGACAGCACGTTATCCAGCTGTTACCCCGAGATTATGCGTTTTTCACGAATTGTCAGTGTATTGGCCTGCGCATTTGCTGTTAATGCCCATGCGGCCCCGGTTGAAGATTACACCCAATATTTGCCTGATGGGGCGAACCTGGCCCTGATAGTTCAGAAGATTGGCGCGACCACGCCAACCATCGACTATCACTCACAGCAAATGGCACTCCCGGCCAGCACCCAGAAGGTGCTTACCGCGCTGGCGGCTTTGTTGCAGCTCGGGCCGGACTATCGCTTCACCACGACACTGGAAAGTCAGGGCAACATCACGGATGGCGTGTTGCGTGGCAACCTTATCGCCCGTTTCAGCGGAGATCCCACCTTCAAGCGGCAGAATCTGCGCAATATGGTGGCGGAACTGAAAAAACAGGGAGTGCGCGAAATCAGCGGCGATGTGCTGGTCGATACCTCGGTATTTGCCAGCCATGACAAAGCGCCCGGCTGGCCCTGGAACGATATGACCCAATGTTTCAGCGCCCCGCCAGCGGCAGCGATTGTCGATCGCAACTGTTTCTCGGTTTCCCTTTATAGCGCCCCTAACCCCGGTGAGATGGCGTTTATTCGCGTAGCCTCGTTCTACCCGGTCAATATGTTCAGCCAGGTAAGAACGCTGGCGAAAGGCTCTGCGGATGCCCAATATTGTGAACTGGATGTGGTGCCGGGCGAATTGAACCGCTTTACACTGACGGGATGCCTGACCCAGCGCAGTGAACCACTGCCGTTGGCATTCGCCATTCAAGACGGAGCCAGCTATGCCGGTGCCATCCTGAAAGATGAGCTGGTCAAGTCAGGGATCCAGATTGGCGGCCATTTGAAACGCCAAACCCAGCCAGGCATGACGGGCACGGTGATTGCCCAGACGCAGTCTGCACCGTTGCATGACCTGCTGAAAATCATGCTGAAGAAGTCGGACAACATGATTGCCGATACCGTGTTTCGCACTATCGGCCATGAACGCTTTGGCGTACCGGGCACCTGGCGCGCGGGGGCAGATGCAGTACGCCAGGTTCTGCGCCAGAAGGCAGGGGTAGATCTGGGTAACAGCATCGTGGTGGACGGCTCTGGCCTGTCACGCCACAACCTGCTGGCACCCGCTACCATGATGCAGGCGTTACAATATATTGCTCAGCACGACAGCGAGCTCAACTTTATCTCGATGTTGCCGCTGTCCGGTTATGACGGCACGCTGCGCTATCGCGGTGGCCTGCACGAAGCCGGGGTCGACGGTAAGGTTTCTGCCAAAACCGGGGCGCTGCAAGGGGTCTATAACCTGGCAGGCTTTATCACCACGGCCAGCGGTCAGCGCCTTGCCTTCGTTCAATATCTATCAGGTTACGCAGTACCGCCAGAAGATCAGAAACAGCGCCGAGCGCCTCTGGTGCGGTTCGAAAGCCGGCTGTATCGGGATATCTATCAGAACAATTGAGGCCCAAGGGCATGAAGCTACTGATTGTTGAGGATGATGAGTTATTGCAGCAAGGCGTGGCGTTGGCAATGTCCAACGAAGGCTACGCCTGCGATTGTGCGGCCAGTGCTGCGCAGGCCAATAGCCTGATCGTCACCAGCCAGTACAGTATGGTGATCCTCGACCTCGGCCTGCCAGATATCGACGGTGCCACCCTGCTGCGGCAGTGGCGCCGTCAGCACATCAGCATCCCGGTGTTGATCCTCACCGCACGCGACGCGTTGCAAGACCGTGTCGATGGCCTGGACGCCGGTGCCGATGACTATCTGGTCAAACCCTTTGCGCTAATTGAGCTGCAAGCCCGGGTCCGGGCGTTGATCCGCCGCTATCAGGGCCACAGCGATAACCTGCTGCAACAGGACGATCTGACACTCAACCTGTCCAGCCAGCAGGTGTATCTGCAACAGCAGGCGATAGACGTCACGCCGAAAGAGTTTGCCATTCTGTCGCGTCTGATGATGCGGGCCGGGCAAACCGTCAACCGTGAGCTGTTGCAACAGGATCTCTATACCTGGAACGACGATCTGGGCTCGAATACCCTCGAAGTCCATATGCACAACTTGCGCCGTAAACTGGGCAAAGATCGTATCCGTACCGTTCGTGGCATCGGTTACCGACTGGAGCCAGCATCTTGATCAGCATGCGCCGTCGTTTGCTGCTGATGTTGGCCCTGATCCTGCTGGTCACCCAGCTCATCAGCGCGTTTTGGTTATGGCACGAAAGCCAGGAGCAAATCAGTTTCCTGGTAGATGAAACCCTGTCGGCCAAAGTCCGCAACGAACGGGTCGATACCGAGATTGCCGAAGCGATCGCTTCCCTGCTAGCCCCTTCGCTGATCATGATGGTGGTGACCCTGCTGGCCTCCTTCTGGGCCATCAGCTGGATTATCCGGCCGCTGAATCAACTGCAGGAAAAGCTGGAGAAACGTTCGGCAGATAATCTTACGCCGTTGCCGATAACCAGCGACAGTCTGGAGATGGTGGCGGTCACCAAGGCATTGAATCAGCTATTTTCGCGCCTTGATCATACCATCCAGCAAGAGCGGCTGTTCACTGCCGATGCTGCCCACGAATTACGCACGCCGCTGGCGGGGATCCGGCTGCATCTGGAACTGATGGAGCAACAGGGGGTTGCGGGCAGTAAACAGTTGATCGCCCGCATTGACCAACTGATGCACGTGGTTGAGCAATTGCTGATGCTATCGCGCGCCGGGCAGGATTTCGCCAGCGGCCATTACCAGCAGTTTGACTGGGTGGCCAACGTTATCAAGCCGTTGCAGGGTGAGCTGGAGGAGCTTGCCGCTCTACGCGGGCAAAAGATTGTCTGGCAACTGCCAGCCAATGCCCCGACCCATGGCGATCCGGTGCTGCTACGCCTGATGCTGCGTAATCTGGTTGAAAATGCGCACCGCTATGGCCCCGAGAAGAGTGTCATTCGTGTTCAGCTCACTCCCGAGAATAATGGGCAACGCTTACAGGTGATCGACGAGGGACCGGGTATCAAGCAAGAAATGGCGGGAGAGTTGACTCAGGCCTTCCGCCGGATGGATCAGCGTTATGGCGGCAGCGGGCTAGGATTGAATATCGTGATCCGTATCGTACAACTACACCGCGGCTGTCTACGTCTGGAAAACCGCACCGATGCCAGCGGCCTGGATGCACAGTGCTGGTTACCCGATAATATTTTGAATCACTAGCGTCGCATCATCGATTGAGGTTTCAGCAACCGCAACAAACAACAAGGGCCCGGTTCATCGAACCGAGCCCTTACTTTATTACGCAGAATTACTTCTGGTAGACGATTTCGACGCCTTCGTCGTCATCTTCATCCCAATCATCATCCCAATCGTCATCCGCTTCAGCTTCCACTTCAGCAATTTGCTCACGGTGGTAATCATCCCACATGAACTCGACTTTTTCTGGCGCGCTTTCTTCGATCGCCATGGCTTTAGGTTGCGTATTGATGAAGTTCATCACGTCCCAGCACAGCGCGTTAACGCCTTCGCGGTTCGCAGCGGAGATCATGTAGTACTTACCTTCCCAACCCATGCCTTCTACGATCGCCTTGGCGCGCTCGGCGGCCTCTTCCTCGTCCAGCAGGTCAACTTTGTTGAACACCAGCCAGCGTGGCTTGTGCGACAGATTCTCGCTGTACTGGTTGAGCTCGTTGATGATGACCTTGGCATTCTCTACCGGATCGGACTCGTCGATCGGCGCAATGTCCACCAGGTGCAGCAACACGCGGCAACGCTCCAGGTGTTTCAGGAAACGGATCCCCAGGCCAGCACCTTCATGTGCGCCTTCGATCAGGCCAGG
Source organism: Serratia sp. JSRIV006 (assembly GCF_019968685.1). Classification (NCBI taxonomy): domain Bacteria; kingdom Pseudomonadati; phylum Pseudomonadota; class Gammaproteobacteria; order Enterobacterales; family Yersiniaceae; genus Serratia; species Serratia sp. JSRIV006. The sequence goes on along the minus strand of NZ_CP074137.1, from coordinate 567,308 downwards.
AATGTCCGCCACCACGAAGCTTTGTTCATGGTCCATACGTACCACGCCCAGGCTCGGCACCAGCGTGGTGAACGGGTAGTCCGCCACTTTTGGCTTGGCAGCAGAAACCGCGCGAATGAAGGTCGACTTACCGGCGTTCGGCAGGCCCAACATGCCCACATCCGCCAGCAGCAGCAGCTCCAACAGGATATCGCGCATCTCGCCTTTGGTACCCAGCGTTTTTTGGCGCGGGGCACGGTTTACCGAGGATTTGAAACGGGTGTTGCCCAGGCCGTGCCAGCCGCCCTTCGCCACCATCAGACGCTGCTGATGACGGGTCATATCACCGAGGATCTCACCGGTGCCCTGATCCTGCACACGGGTACCGACCGGTACCTTGATTTCAACGTCTTTACCGCGTTTACCGGTACAGTCACGGCTCTGACCATTCTGGCCACGTTCGGCCCGGAAAGATTTTTCAAAGCGGTAATCGATCAGGGTATTCAGGTTTTCGTCTGCCACCAGGTAAACGTCACCGCCGTCACCGCCGTCACCGCCATCTGGCCCACCGTTCGGGATGTATTTTTCGCGGCGGAAGCTGACGCAACCATTACCGCCATCACCTGCCACGACCAGGATCGCTGCTTCATCTACAAACTTCATTTACCGTCTCCGTAACTCATTCACCGGGCCGCTTCAAAGAAGCAACCAGGTTGGTTTCTGCCCGTCGCGGCCACCAACGGTGACCAATTGCGGAAAACATGGCGCCTGCAACCACCACAAAAGCACCTACATAGCCAACGACATTCAATGCCGGGGCGGTAAATACCTGTGGCCAGGCCAGCGCCAATAAATCTGAAAACAGCAGGGTAAACAGGGGAGTCAGCGTGATTAACGCACTCACCTGGGCCGCCTGCCAGCGCGCCATCGCTTCCGCCAGCGCACCATAACCAATCAGCGTGTTAGCACCACAGAACAACAGACAGGCCAATTGCCAGCCGCTGAGCTGGAAAATCACCGCTGGCTTCGCAAGCGGGAATAACGCGATCGCACATAAAGTGTACAACAAGACCAGGATCTGCGGTGAGGCCAATCGACGCAGTAATACTTTCTGCGCCACGCCATAGGTCACCCAAACCATGGCTGCACACACGCCCAACAACACACCGAGCGTGTAGTCTGTGAACTGAGTGAAGATCTCGATCAGGCTGACGTTGAAAAACAGCATCAGCCCGCAGATCAGCATCAGAGCGCCAATCACCTGAGTGATACGCATCCTTTCTTTCAGGATCAATACGCTGGCGAACATCATGCCCACCGGCGAGAGTTGGCCGATAACCTGCGAGGCCGTCGGACTCAAATATTGCAGCGAAGAGCTGAAGAAGACAAAGTTGCCCAACAACCCGGCAGTGGCGATCGCCAGCAACAGCAACCAGCGGGGTTGACGGAACATTTTCACCGGAGGTAAGCGCCCGCGCACTGCCAGGATCATCCCCAGGCCGATGGCGGCAATCGTAAAGCGATACCAGACGATGGTAAACGGCTCCATCACTTCCAGCACTTCTTTCATTGCGATAGGCAGTGCGCCCCAGCAAACCGCTGTGGTGACCGCCAGAAAAATACCAACGCCAGCCTGCTGTTTTTTTTCCATCTTCTCACTGTCTGTGCGTTGTGCCGTCTGGCACAAGCAATCTATAAATGTAAAAAGCCCCGCAACGAATTGCGGGGCTTAACATCTATTTCGTAAGGCTCGAAAAATTATTCAGCTTCGATGCTGATAAATTTACGATTGCTCGGGCCTTTAACTTCGAATTTGACTTTACCGTCTTTCAAAGCAAACAGAGTGTGGTCTTTGCCGCAACCCACGTTGGTACCAGCGTGGAATTTGGTGCCGCGCTGACGAACGATGATGCTGCCTGCCAGTACTGCTTCGCCGCCAAAGCGTTTTACGCCCAGACGTTTAGCTTCTGAATCGCGACCGTTACGAGTCGAGCCGCCAGCCTTTTTGTGTGCCATTAATCCGCTCTCCTAACTTAAGCGCTGATGCCGGTGATTTTAACATCAGTGAACCACTGACGGTGACCTTGCTGCTTACGATAGTGCTTACGACGACGAAACTTAACAATCTTGATCTTTTCGCCACGACCGTGAGCAACCACTTCAGCTTTGATCTTACCGCCATCGACGAAAGGAACGCCGATTTTGATATCTTCGCCATTAGCGATCATCAGAATCTGGTCAAACTCAACCGCTTCACCAGTTGCGATGTCCAGCTTTTCCAAGCGAACGGTCTGACCTTCGCTTACTCGGTGTTGTTTACCACCACTTTGGAAAACCGCGTACATATAAAACTCCGCTTTCCGCGTGCCCAACTGTTCAGTACAGAGCGCGCTATAAATATTCACAATAGGGCGCGAATTCTACGCAATAATCCCGCATATGACAAGAGCAGATTAGGGCCAGAAGGTGAAAAAAGAAGAAAAAAAACACAGTTTCTCTCACAACGTTTATCTGGGCCGATTTTCAAGTACAATCAACAGGACAGTTACCGCCATGTACCGATGTGAGCAGCGTTCTCATCGCGGTCAACAGAAACACAGCTGAAAAAAATACAATGAACCTAGAACAAATTACTGAGTTAACCGCGCAAGATATGGCGGCCGTGAACGCAACAATTCTCGAACAGTTGAATTCCGATGTCACGCTCATCAATCAACTTGGCTATTACATTATCAGCGGTGGCGGTAAGCGCATTCGCCCGATGATCGCCGTTCTGGCGGCACGGGCCTTGCACTATCAAGGCGATAAACACATTGCCGTCGCTGCTCTGATAGAGTTCATCCATACCGCTACCCTGTTGCATGATGACGTGGTGGATGAGTCCGACATGCGCCGTGGCAAGGCAACCGCCAACGCGGCGTTTGGCAATGCCGCCAGCGTGTTGGTGGGTGATTTCATTTATACGCGTGCTTTCCAGATGATGACCAGCCTGGAATCGCTGCGCGTGCTGGCAGTGATGTCCGAAGCGGTCAACGTAATCGCCGAAGGTGAAGTGCTGCAGTTGATGAACGTCAACGATCCGAATATCAGTGAAGAAAACTATATGCGGGTCATCTACAGCAAAACCGCTCGTCTGTTTGAAGCGGCAGCCCAATCATCAGCCATCCTCTCCGAGGCTAACCCGGCCGAAGAGCAGGCGCTGCAAGACTATGGCCGCTATCTTGGCACCGCATTCCAACTGATCGACGATCTGCTGGACTACAGTGCAGACGGCGTGACCCTGGGTAAAAATACCGGCGATGACTTGAACGAGGGCAAGCCGACGCTGCCGTTGTTGCATGCGATGCATAATGGCAATGCCGAGCAGTCTGCGATGATCCGTGGCGCGATTGAACAGGGGAATGGCCGCCATCTGCTGGAGCCGGTTCTGGCTACCATGCAGGAGTGTGGTTCACTCACCTATACACGTCAGCGCGCAGAAGAAGAAGCGGACAAGGCGATCGCCGCATTGCAGATTTTGCCCGACTCGCCTTATCGAACCGCACTGGAAGGATTAGCGCATCTGGCGGTTCAACGAGACTTTTAAGAAATTTAAGTTTCTTAATATTCAAATAGGCCTGCAATGCGGGCCTATTTATTTGCCTTGCTAATGAGATCCAGTAGCCCCGCAGCCCCATTCTCCGCCAGAAAACTCACTAAAACCGCGTATTCGTCAGGTTTCATACCTGCCAGATAGCTCTGCAAACGCACCCAAGGATCGCCATCACGTAAGACGGTATAAGCCGCCGATTCCTCTGCGGCAAGGGGATACCGCTGGGGATACAACTCGTTTTGAGTCGAGAGGGGCAGGCTGCTGATATGATACTCCTTAGTCACCCCCTGCTTGCCAAAACGCCGCTGCCATAGCCAATTTTGCTCACGTGCTCGCTTATTGATCCCTTGTGGGGAGCTGCCCAATTCACCCTTCTCTTTCAGTTCATTGGCGGTAAACCACTCCTGGTCCATTCCCCCTCCTTGCTCTCGGCGTTGCCCCTAACTGACTTATCAGATCTTCCAGTTGCATGAACCACTAATGCCAATAAGTTAGTTATAACATTAACCAGGCCATTGCCAATAACCAAAAAATTGGCGAAATACTCAAGAAATACTTACTAAACAGGAGAGGGAAACACAGAGGCGACGCAGAAAGGAGCCTGGTGGGAGCAGCATGCGGCCCCCTTACTAAGTGCACATCGGCCGAGGAGATTTACTGTTTGTTCTTTTCAGCAATCCAGGCCAGCAGGCTATCCATACCTTCACGCATCAAAAACGCCATCACTTGGCCACGTTCACTGTCTGAAAGCTGGTAATAGTATTCGACCCACACCGCCAGCGGGTCCTGACGCCCGGCCTCATAGATCGCAGGCTCTTCGCGCAATACCAGCAGGTTTTTGACGCCGGTAGGCAAGCTGTCGATATGGTATTCCAGCGCCTTGCCTTGTACGCCTTTGCGGCGACGGCTGAGCCAATTTTCGCGCCGGGCCATTAGGTTGATTCCCTGTGTAGAGGACGGTAATCCTGCGATGCCTATCAGCTCCTTGGCAGCAAACCACTCGTTTTTCATAGCCATGATCTCGGGACAATAGTGTGGCAAGACAAATTTTTCAGAAACCATAAGGTATTTTTGGGAAACTTGGTGGTATTCTAGTTTCTGAATAAACGCTTCACGTTGTTCAAACGATTAATACTGACCTGTTAGTTATACCACTAACAGAACTTTCTCTAATCAAAAAAGGAATGAAAATATGAATTCACGGGACCCAGATTGGCATCCAGCAGACGTCATCGCGGCTTTGAAGAAGAGAGGTACCACTCTGGCAGCGGTTTCTCGGGGGGCAGGGCTAAGTTCATCGACGTTGGCCAACGCGTTGTCACGTCCTTGGCCCAAGGGAGAGTGGTTGATTGCTGATGCACTGAACGTACATCCGGCAGAGATCTGGCCGAGCAGGTATTTTGATCCGCTTACCCATCATCTGCGAGATCGGAAAAGTCGAATCAAATCATGATAAACATAAGAAAGCCGCCGGATTTGGCCCGGCGGCTTATCAAAACATCACATACTGAGGGATCAGTTGTTGATAAACTTCTCGCCCAGTTCGATATCTTTGTGCAGTACGTCCAGCATTTCGCTCAGCGCTTTTTGCTCGAAGGCACTCAGGGTACCGATGTCTTTACGCTCTTCGATACCGTTTTTACCCAGTAGCAGCGGCTGTGCAAAGAAGCGGGCATATTTGCCATCCCCTTCAACATAGGCGCATTCCACTACGCCTTTCTCACCGCTCAGCGCACGCACCAGAGACAGACCAAAACGTGCAGCAGCCTGGCCCATAGACAGGGTTGCAGAACCGCCACCGGCTTTGGCTTCAACCACTTCGGTACCCGCATTCTGGATACGTTTGGTCAAATCAGCCACTTCCTGATCGCTAAAGCTTACGCCAGGGATCTGCGACAGCAGAGGCAGGATGGTCACGCCTGAGTGGCCGCCAATCACCGGTACGTTCAGTTCTTCCGGTTGTTTGCCTTTCAGTTCCGCGACGAAGGTGTTGGAACGGATGATATCCAGCGATGTGATGCCAAACAGTTTGTTTTTGTCGTAAACACCCGCTTTCTTCAACACTTCTGCCGCAATGGCTACCGTGGTATTCACCGGGTTGGTGATGATACCGATGCAGGCTTTCGGGCAGGTTTTGGCCACTTGCTCAATCAGGTTGCGTACGATGCCAGCGTTTACGTTGAACAGATCGGAACGATCCATCCCTGGTTTACGCGCAACGCCAGCAGAAATCAGCACCACGTCCGCACCGTGCAGCGCAGGGGTTGCATCTTCGCCACTGAAGCCTTTGATTTTAACTGCGGTTGGGATGTGGCTTAAGTCAACGGCAACGCCTGGGGTAACAGGGGCAATGTCGTAGAGGGAGAGTTCAGAACCTGAAGGAAGCTGGGTCTTGAGTAGAAGGGCGAGGGCCTGGCCGATACCGCCAGCAGCACCGAGAACTGCAACTTTCATCCTATACTCCTTTATTGTCTTAAATATAAAAGCGCCGTGAATTCTTTGGTCACGGACCTTAATTTATCACGCCTTTAAAAACAACCTCTTAACAGTCGGTTTTAGATCTGGCGCAATAAAATGGCCGATGTTGCGAGCATTTTAAAGTAAATAGCTTATGCATTAAGGGCATAGCGCACACTAATCGAAAATAGTGCCAAGCTTTTCACGATCGCGTTAACCGGCGGTTACATTACACCCTTACGTAACATCAGAACAACATCATTTTAATAACATTTTCGTTACCGGAGAGCTGACTCGCTTCCCGCACCGAAAGGGCATATTCATGAGCATCGGATTTTGTTAAAATCGCGCTCTTGCCTTTCTGTCTGGGCATTTTTGATTTTCCAGACGGCCCCCATATTGCATAAAAATGCATTTATATGCATAATAATCAGCTCTATTACCAACATTCCACGGTGCAAAATGCGTAATCCCGCAAAGCAGGAAGATCTGATCAAGGCGTTTAAGGCGTTATTGAAAGAAGAAAAATTCAGTTCTCAAGGCGAGATCGTTTTGGCGCTGCAAGAAGAAGGCTTCGAGAACATTAACCAGTCCAAGGTATCACGCATGCTGACCAAGTTCGGGGCGGTACGCACGCGTAATGCAAAAATGGAGATGGTGTACTGCCTCCCGGCTGAACTCGGTGTCCCTACCACCACCAGCCCGCTCAAGAATCTGGTGCTGGACGTGGACCATAACGATGCGGTGGTGGTGATCCATACCAGCCCAGGTGCAGCGCAGCTGATTGCCCGCCTGTTGGACTCACTGGGCAAATCCGAAGGGATCCTGGGCACCATTGCCGGTGACGATACTATTTTTGTCACTCCGGCCAGCTCCTTTACCGCACGTCAACTGTTTGAAGCCATTCTCTCCTTGTTCGAACAGGAACTTTGATGCATTCAGCACAGCCTGCGGCTTTCCGTCGCGGGCGGTGCACCCTTTATTAACCCCTCGTTTACTTCTCCAGCGCTGCCTACCACGTTTAAAACTGCCAATAAGCCGACCTGCAGCACATTTCAATGACATTTCTTGGTGACTAGTGATAGTGACTGGAAGCTTCCGCACTTTTAGTCAAAAGCACTTAGCTCATTGAAATTACATAAATTTAACATCATAAGTGCATTTTATCGCCGTTTTTTATTCCATTAGGTTATTAAAAGTAACGGCTACCCCAATAAAGTTTCACTAGAAACTGTTAGTCAGCTATTAATTTTTGCCGTTACTAGATGTATACTCATTTTCGTGACGTAAATCACAGTTCATTGGAACTGATAAAAGAATACGAAGAGGATAAATCATGAAAATTAAAACTACTGTAGCGACAATTAGCCTGCTGTCCATGCTGTCTTTCGGTGCATTCGCAGCACAATCCATTGATGCTTCGCAGGCTGAAAAGCTGCAGTCTGCCGGTACCATCACCGTGAGCGGCGTCGGTGCAGCACCTTCTGATATCCGTCAGGCACTGTCTGCCAAAGCCGATGCTCAAGGCGCGACCGCTTACCGCGTGATCGAAGCTCGTAATGAAGGCAACTACCACGCTACCGCCGAAATTTACAAATAAGTACAAGATGTTATCGGAGCATTGCACGACAACTCTCTGGTAAAAAACCAAGTAGATAACCGCCTTCAAGTATAAAAAACGCTGTAAAGCCCTTCCAGGCCGTTATCTCTGAACGATTAAGGATCCAAGTACCATGAACATGAAAACTACTCTCGTTGCACTTAGCCTGCTGTCTGCCGTTTCTTTCGGTGCTTCTGCGGCTAACCTGGTCACTGATGCCCAAGCCAGCAATCTGCAGTCTGTCGGCACCATCACCGCTAGCGGCGTGGGTGGCGCACCTTCTGATATCCGTCAGGCGCTGTCTGATAAAGCGGACCAGCAAGGGGCCAAAGCCTACCGTGTGATCGAAGCCTATGAAAATGGCAACTGGCACGCAACGGCTGAAATCTACAAGTAAAAATCCAAGGTCGCGCTTACTGAACTGACTACCCTCGTCACTGCCACTGCCGAGTTCTCAGGTAAACGCCAGTATCTTGGAAATTATCGTCGTCCTATCCGACGAACCCCATTGCCCTCGCTCGCGAGGGCTTTTTTATGGGGGCAAAAAAGGCCGCATCAGCGGCCTCATAGTGGTAGGGTCGCCGCATGCGGCGCCCGTTTAACTAAACGTCAGTACGTTTCTTTCGGTTCGGCCTTGTTAGCCAGCCCTGCCAGCAGTTTGTCATGAATGCCGCCAAACCCGCCGTTGCTCATCACCAGAATATGGTCACCCGGCTGCGCGGTTTTCACAATCATCTCCACCAACGTATCCAGATCGGCACTCCAGTGCGCGGGCTGAACGCAAGCTTCGGCAACTTCCGCTACCTGCCACGGGATGTGGTGAGGCTGGAACAGGAACACTTCGTCGGCACGGCCCAGTGAGGGGGCCAGATCGTTTTTGCTGATCCCCATTTTCATGGTGTTTGAGCGCGGCTCCAGCACGGCCAGGATGCGTGCGGTGCCGCCCACTTTGCCACGCAGCGCCGCCAAGGTAGCCAGAATGGCGGTGGGATGATGGGCAAAGTCGTCATACACCGTGACACCATTGGCTTCACCACGCAATTCCAGACGGCGGCGGGCATTGATAAAGTCTCCCAGCGCACGGCAGGCATCGGCTGGCTGTACGCCAACATGGCGGGTAGCGGCGATCGCCATCAGGCCGTTATGCATGTTGTGTTCGCCCACCAGTGCCCAGTTAACCTCGCCCACCTTCTCGCCGTTGAGGAACACTTCGTAATGGCTGGCATCCGTCGTCAGTTTGTGTGCACGCCACGCGCCCCCTTCCCCGACCCATTCCTGTTCGCTCCAGCATCCCATTGCCATCACCTGTTTCAGATGGGTGTCGTTTTCCGGCAGGATAATCTTGCCTTGGCCCGGCACCAGGCGCACCAGGTGGTGGAACTGTTTCTGGATGGCTTTCAGATCGTCAAAAATATCGGCGTGATCGAACTCGAGGTTGTTCATGATCAACGTGCGCGGGCAGTAATGAACGAACTTGGAGCGTTTGTCGAAGAAGGCACAGTCATACTCATCGGCTTCTATGACAAAGAACGGGCTGCCGCCAAGACGGGCCGAGACATCAAAATTGCCCGGTACGCCGCCGATCACAAAGCCCGGCTGATAGCCGCAGGCTTCCAGGATCCAGGTCGCCATCCCGGCGGTGGTGGTTTTACCATGTGTTCCCGCTACCGCCAGTACCCAGCGATCGCGCAGGACATAATCATGCAGCCACTGAGGGCCAGACATGTAAGGAATGCTCTGTTCCAGCACCGCTTCTACGCAAGGATTACCACGGCTCATGGCATTGCCGATAATTACCAGATCAGGAGCCGGATCCAACTGGGCAGGATCGTAACCCTGGATCAGATCGATCCCCTGCTTTTCCAGTAAGGTACTCATCGGAGGATAGACGTTGGCATCTGAACCGGTCACCTCATGCCCCAGTGAACGAGCCAACATGGCTAGCCCACCCATAAAGGTGCCGCAGATCCCAAGAATATGTATGCGCATTAGGTTTCTCATTTTAGTGCATCGATTTACTGCCTATTCTAGCGCTCAGAATCGCTCAGAAGAAATGGATTTGCCTATGAATCGCAAGTTGCTTTGGGCTACACTGCTGACGAAAACGTTGGCGGTATGTTAACAAGCCGCTATCCATCCGTAGATTCAGGGATTGTGTCATGAAAACGTTAGGCGAATTTATCGTCGAGAAACAACACGACTTCTCTCACGCCACCGGTGAGCTGACCTCATTACTTTCTGCCATCAAACTGGGTGCCAAGATCATTCACCGTGATATCAACAAGGCGGGTTTAGTTGATATCTTGGGGACTAATGGCATTTCCAACGTTCAGGGCGAAGTTCAGATGAAGCTGGACCTGTTCGCGAACGAAAAGCTGAAAGCAGCTTTGAAGGCTCGTGGTGAAGTTGCAGGCATCGCTTCGGAAGAAGAAGACGAGATCGTGATTTTCGACGGCGAGCGAGCTGAGAATGGCAAGTATGTGGTGCTAATGGATCCGTTGGACGGCTCGTCCAACATTGATGTGAACGTCTCTGTCGGGACGATCTTCTCTATCTATCGCCGCATCACCCCGATTGGCACGCCAGTCACCGAAGAAGATTTCCTGCAGCCTGGTCATGCCCAGGTAGCGGCCGGTTATGTGGTTTATGGCTCCTCCACCATGCTGGTATACACCACCGGTTATGGCGTACATGCCTTCACCTACGATCCGTCTCTGGGGGTGTTCTGCCTCTCCCACGAGAAAGTGCGCTTCCCGGAAAAAGCCAATATGTATTCCATCAACGAAGGTAACTACATCAAGTTCCCGCTCGGGGTGAAGAAATACATCAAATACTGCCAAGAGCAGGATGAAGCCACCCAGCGCCCTTATACCTCACGCTATATCGGTTCACTGGTTGCCGATTTCCACCGTAACCTGCTCAAAGGCGGCATCTATATCTACCCAAGCACCGCCAGCCACCCACAGGGCAAGCTGCGTCTGCTGTATGAATGCAACCCGATGGCGTTCCTGGCTGAACAGGCCGGGGGGAAAGCCAGCGATGGCAAAAACCGCATTCTGGATATCGTGCCGCAACAACTGCACCAGCGTGCGCCATTCTTCGTCGGAACCAAATCGATGGTAGAAGACGCCGAACGCTTTATTGCTGAGTTCCCGGACCAGTAACGAGTTAAAAGGGGCGGCATGCCGCCCCTTCATATCATAGTTTGAACACAGCCATACTCTGTGCCAATAGCTGCGCCTGCTCTTCCAAAGAGCGCGTTGCCGCCGCAGACTCTTCCACCAGCGCCGCATTCTGCTGTGCCACCTGATCCATTTGCACTACCGCCAGGTTAACCTGCTCGATACCACTGCTTTGTTCGCGAGTGGCCGCCGAGATTTCACGCATCAGCGCCGTGACGCGCCCCACTTCCCCGGTTATTCCGTTCATGGTCTTCGCCGCCGTAGCCGCCATCTGTTCACCTTCCCGCACGCGGTGTTGTGAAACCTCGATCAGCCCTTTGATCTCTTTGGCCGATTGCGCACTGCGTTGGGCCAGGCTGCGTACCTCACCGGCCACCACGGCAAAACCACGGCCTTGCTCACCGGCGCGTGCTGCCTCTACCGCCGCGTTGAGCGCCAGGATATTGGTCTGGAAGGAGATACCATCCATCACGCTGATGATGTCGGCGATGCGTCGTGAGCTGTCGGTAATGGCCTGCATCTTGCTCATCACCTGGCTGACCACGTCACTGCCCTGTTCGGCAATATCGGAGACGCTCAGTGCCAACTGGTTGGCCTGTTCGCAGTTTTCAGCATTCATTTTCACCGTAGAGGTCAACTGCTCCATACTGGCGGCGGTTTGCTCCAGCGAAGCGGCCGATTCCTCCGTACGCTGCGCCAGATGAACGTTACCCGCAGCCAACTCGCGGGAGCCGGTATCGATCTGGCTGCTGGCATCGCGGACTTTACTGACCGACATCACCAGCGATTGCTGCATACGCTGCATGGCGTGCACCAAGCGCCCCATTTCGGTATCACCTTCACCGCTAATTTCGTGGGTCAGATCCCCTGCGGCGATATGCTCCAATTGGACGATCGACTCATCTAACGGGCGCAGCAAGATCACACGCATAGCAAACCAGGCCAGCACCGCCAGTAACACGCTGAGCAGCCCAGCCGCAACGATCAGGATAATCTTGGTGCTGGCATTTCTTTCTGCCTCATGCGCATGCTGCTGGCCAATCTCCATGGCAAACGCGCGGAACTCACTGAGGTCGGCTTCAAAAGCAATGCTCAGCTTAGAGATATGATTTTCTTGAATGGCGTAATAGTCATCCAACTTCCCCGCCTTTATCGCCGCCGCCATGGGCGCAATGCCTTGTTCCAGATAGGCTCGATAGCTCGCCTGCATGCGCATTGAGAATTGACGACCCCGTTCGGTCACCGTGCCCACGTCGACAAAGCGCGCCATTTCCTTTTTCGACTGTTCCAGATAGCCATAAATGCGCCCCACCGAGGCGTCAGCAACCTCAATCTGACCAATCTCGCGCTGGCGTACTGCAAGCGAGGCAGCCGTTCTGGCCCGTAGCGCCAGGTTGGAGCTGTTGGCCAACGAACCCAGCTCTTCCCCCAGGATCTGGTTCAGAGTCTGTAGCGAACGTGTTCCGTCGTTAATGGCTTTAACCCCGATGATGCTGACAACAATCAACAGCAACGTCATCAGGCTCAACAGGGCAATCAGCCCGGCCTTAACGGTGATCTTCTTTAACATGAGTGTTTCCCGGCTTTAGAAAAAAGTAGCTTCAGATGTAGAGGAGGCCAGAAGGCAGGGTCAGCTAGCGGCTGGACCGTTATTATTTGAGGAAGTTATCGGCAGGAGGGAAGGAAACTTCACTGCTTAGGGGATTATTCTGAAAGTGCTAAGACAATCAGCAAGATATTTGTGCGGCTAAGGCCATTGCTGCGCGGTATGAAGTACGCGGATGATCTCAATCCTCTCCCATTCATTGACGACACGATAAACCTCAATGAAGTGAGGATGGATAACCAGTTCTCTTGTTTCTTTAACACGGCCCTCACGCCCCTTCAACGGATGCTCGGCCAGGCTGTTTGCCATTGAGCCGATCCGCTCGTCTAGCTCAATGGCAGCACGCAGGTTGTTTTCAGCAATGTACTCCCGGATTTTGCGCCTGTCCTCGCTGGCTAATTGCGTCCAAACAATTTCCATCAGCTACCCGCCAGTTTCTTCGCTGCCGCCTCACGCCAGGCTACTGCAGAGGCTTCGACGGACTCTCCTGAAAGAACTTCGCCACGATTTGCCTGGGCAATTCCAGCCTGTACCTGATCACGGAACCATATATCATGTTGGCGCTGAACCGTCTCACGCATGAAGTCACGAATGAGCTGCGAACCATTACGATCCATCGCTTTTGCTGCCTCCAAAAAGTCAGTTTTCAGTTCGGTGTCGATGCGTAAATTCAGAGTTGTCTGTGTCATATCCAGCCTACAATTGTCATTACTGTGTATATACAGCGTAGCACGATGCAAGAGGTTATAAAAGCCAGACATCCAATATGTCTTGCAGCGCTGGTGCCGCTTCATGCCCCGAAAAATGGGAGTACTTTGAGGACGTTTTGGCTATAATAGCCGCCACTCCATTTCTGGTTTGATTAAAGGAAACCGACATGAGCTTGAACCTGGTCCCTGCTGGCAAAGACCTGCCAGAAGACATCTACGTAGTTATCGAAATCCCGGCTAACGCCGATCCAATCAAATACGAAATCGACAAGGAAACCGGCTCGCTGTTCGTTGACCGTTTCATGTCCACAGCGATGTTCTACCCGTGCAACTACGGTTACATCAACCACACTCTGTCACTGGACGGTGACCCGGTAGACGTGTTGGTGCCAACCCCATACCCACTGCAACCAGGCTCAGTGATCCGCTGCCGCCCAGTTGGCGTGCTGAAAATGACCGACGAAGCCGGTGAAGACGCAAAACTGATTGCCGTACCGCACAGCAAACTGACCAAAGAGTACGATCACATCAAAGATGTGAACGACCTGCCAGAACTGCTGAAAGCACAGATCAGCCACTTCTTTGAACACTACAAAGATCTGGAAAAAGGCAAATGGGTGAAAGTGGAAGGTTGGGCAGACGCTGCCGCAGCCAAAGCTGAGATCGTTGCCTCTTTCGAGCGCGCCAAGAAGTAATTCTCGCCCGAACTGATAAAAAAACACCGCCCAGATGAGCGGTGTTTTTTTTACTGCTTTTCGTCAAGACGCTTCAGCCAGTCACCGCTTTCAATCCGCGGGAAACCGTCCACACTGTGTCTATACAGGTAGATCCACGCACTGCCATAAGGCGTGCGGATCAGCTCGCGCTTGTAGTCTTTGGTATTGCTTTTCAACTCGTCCAGCTCGGCCAGAATCGATGAGTTAATACGATACACTTCGCAGTGTACCGTGCCCTCTCCAGGGATCGCCGCCGGGTAGTGCCCCAGATTATAAAGCTGGTAGCCTTCTAACTCATGTTCACCCAACCATTGGGCGTTGGTCATCCAATGGCTGTTTCCCTGTTTGCGTCGTAAACTGCCGTAGACAATTATTCGCATAGCTAAAACTCAAACTGATAGAGCACATCCAGTGCCTGGTCGAGACCAGACACCGCTTCCAGATACAACCTAGGCATCAGGCGGTATCGCAACGTCAGCGTGGCCAATGAGTCGAAGATCCCCACCCCATATTTTACTTGTAAGCCAGGGAGGACATAGCCGCTCACCACTACCTGAGAGCTGTCGCCAACTCCCTCGGTATCAAGGGCCAGATTACTTACGCCAAACGCCTCGCCGATTTTACCCACAAGTTGACCACTTTGTGCAACCCCCATACCAATTAACATTGAGGTCATGGCGTTGCCGTCGGCGCCGCCAGCCCCTAATCCCTGGCCGCGCAGCAGGTAGGACAGTGCTTCTTGCTGAGACTTGGCCGGATCGGAGAACACTTCCAGCCTTGGTGCATCGGCCATGCCGGTCACGCGAACACCTGCGACCACGTCATCTTCCGTCGCATCCGGATTACGGATCGCTTCGATATTCAGCAACGGTTGATCCGGTGGCCCAGAGAAGATCAGTTGGCCTTTGCGCACGAGCAGATCCTGGCCATAAGCATGGAAACGCCCCGATGGAATATTAATCTGGCCATGCACCCCCAGACCATTCTGGTCCTGTGCCACACGCAGATCGCCACGCAGTCTGGCTTTCAGGCCGAACGCATCCAGGCGCACGTCGTTACCCACGCGGATCGTCAGATTGCTGTTGATTGGGATCCCTGCCGTCGCCGGTTGGATCGGCTTGAGCTGGTTATTCAACATCACTTCATCAGGAGAAACACCGACAGCGCTTTCCGGTAGCTCTTGCACCGTGATACGAGCCCAAGGGATATCTACGCTACCGTTGAGTGAGAACAGCTGCGGCGTGGCTTCAAACACCACATCCGGTGAAACATCAATACGGACCATTGGCGGCAGGGTCACCCGCAACCGATCGCCCTTGGCTGCAATACGTGCACGCCAGGCATTGATATCCCGCCAGTCGGCATCCCCAGACAGATTGAGCTGCCCATGCGTAGTCGCCAGCAATCCTTCCAGGGTCGAAGTCATCCCGTTGAAGTTCAGCGCCAGGCGGCCTTCGGTCATATCGAACGGCATCCAGTGGCCAACGATCGCCACCTTATCCAGCGCCAGACGGCCAAACACCAGTGGGTTCTGCGCGTTGCCGCCTAATTGCAGGTTGGCATTCAGCATCCCCGCGGCTTTCTCGCCCTGCGTCAGTATCGGATTAAGCAGCGCCAGCGACACATTGGTGATATTGACGTTGCCGCTGATGGTACGGCGTACCTGCGGATCGGCGATCTGAACGTTACCGTTAAACTGGCCGTTATTGGTCAGCTTGATCAGCCAGTCTGCCTGTGCCCGTCCATTGTTCAGGCCCGCATTGAGGTTTAGCGTGTCAAAGGCGATCGGCAATGCGGCACCCTGCACCTGCTGCACCACTTTCACCCCCTTGCCCACCAGGGAAACCTTCGCCTGTGGCAATGCGCCACCCGGTTGCCAACTCACGTCAGCTCGGCCAGTAAAGACCCCGTTCATGGCGGTATCCGGCCCCAGGAACGGTTTGATCATTGCCAGGTCAAAGCGGTTGAGTACTACGCTAGCCTGGCCGCTGGCCCCTGCCTCGATGGTTCTAGGTACGCACAGCTCGGCATTCGGGTTCACCCAGCAATGCGGTCCTACGCTGATCTTCTGTTGCGTATTCAGGTAATCCAACGCGATGGCACGGCTCAGACGCCATTCACCCACCGGTGTATCAAAACGAGTGTTGTTCAGGTTGCCTCGCCAGCGCTGTTGCTGACGATCAAAGCTACCCTCCAGGGCCAATTGCCCGGAAACCGGCTTACCGTCGATATTCACTTGCAGCCGATGTTGGCGCTCGCTGCCTCTGGCATCCAACGTCAACAGATTGACCTGCAGCGCATCCTGTTTGAGCTGTTCAACCCGTACCGCCAGTTGCCCCTGGATCTGATCGCTGGAACGGACATCGCCGTTGACCTTCACCCGATTGATGTGCAGCGCCTGCCATTGCAAGCCCGTCGCGGTCAGATCTGCCAACAGCTGCGGTGCCTGCAAATTCCCACGCAGCTTCAACTGCCCGCGGACATTGCCTGCAAGCCCCGGTAAAGCACCGTCGAGATGCGCTGCATCAACATTGGCATCCAGCACCCAGCTTTTCTCATCCAACTGGCCTTTAACGTTGAGCGTATTGCGCCCTAACGCCAGATCGATACCCGGGATCGTCCACTGCCCGGCCGCATTGCCACGCAGGGAACCGCGCGCTGATACCTTGTTTTGTTTCACATTGCCGTCGAGCTGCAACACCGGCACCTGTAATTGCCAACTACCGCCGTGCAGGCTGCCACGGGTGGTGATTTTCCCTTCCAAGCGCGCTGGCCATTCCGGCCATTGCTTGGCGGTATTAATGCCCGACAGCGTCAGCTGTGACGTCCAGCTGATCGCTTTGCTCCAGTCCACCAGCGCCGTCAGATCGGTATTCCCCTCCAGCGCAACCAACCGCAGGCGCTCGAGTCTGAACTGTTCAAGATTACCTTTACCATCCAGCTGTAGCACTGCCGGTGGCAGATCCTGGCCTTTGAAATTAGCGCGGGTAGAAAGCGCATAATCAGCGGCCTCGCCGTTAAAGCGCAGGCGGAAATCATTAACCTGATACTGTGCCTCGCCGGTCAGCGGCCATTTCAGCTGTTTGCTTTGCAGCGTCAGCGCCAAGGGTAAACCCGCCTCTGCCAACTGGGTTTGCACATCCAGTTGCGCACCAACGGGGCCCGACAGGTTAAGCGCGACTTTCAGCTCTTCACGCAGCCCACCAGACACATTCAGCTTCACCTTCTCGCCTTTCAGCGGATCGATATTCAGCGTGCTGTTGGCCACCATTTCCACCGGCCAATTGCCGGTCAGCGTTGCCTGCCCTTTGGCGAAAAGCATGCCCTGCGGCGATCTCACGTCAAAGCGATCCAGCTGAATATGCTGATCTTTGGTGCTGGCCTGCAGCTGCAAGCGGGTGATCGACACCTCAGTGTCCCCGGTCAGATGTAGCTGCTCACCGTTGATTTCCTCAACGGTAATATCCAACGGCAGGCGAATTTCTGGCAGGTCCGGCAGCAGCGGTTTGGCAAACAGCGCTTTCAGGGTTTCGCCCAACGGTTTCTCTTCCGCTGGCGGTGGCACCAATGCTGGCGCAACCGTCGTTTTCTCTGCAACCTTGTCCGCCACTTTCTCCGCTGCGGGCTGCAGCGCTTCCGGTAAAGGATTCACCGGCGTTTTTGGCAGCGCGATCAGCAAAGCGCGCACCGTAGTTGGCATCAACGTCAATGCACGTTCCTGCCACTGTGCGCCAGTGCTGAATTCCCCCAGCGAGATCGCCGTATCGTCCACGGTAACCTTGACGTTATTCAACGCCAGCTTACGCAGGGTAATAGGATAAGGTGTGCTGAGATCGCCGATCGGCTCGTTGCTTTCCTCAACCGGCGCAGAAGGTGTCATTTCGGCGGTTTTCACCACCACATCAACATCCTGAGCGGTCAGCGCATTGACGCACAATGAACTGCGTTTCAAACAGGAGAGATCGAGCGAGAGATGGAACTGCCCAGCGTTAACGGCCACACCCGGCATCTGATACTTCACGCCTTTCAGGGTCAGATCGCGCCAGCCACCGCTGACCGCTGCAATTTCCAACCCGGGTACCCAGCGGGCGGCCCCGTTGATCACCATATGCAAGCCGGTCGTGGTGCCAAGCAGAAACGCCAACGTGCCGATCAGCAGCAACAGCAGGATCAAAAATCCCAGACAAATCTTTTTTATCAGGCTCATAGTTCAGGCCCCAAACCGATATAAAACTGTAGGCCGTGGGTCTCTTGATCCCCAACCGGCGCGGCGATATCCAGTTTCACCGGCCCTACCGGCGATTGCCAGCGCACGCCAACGCCCGCACCGGTCTTGAAATTGCTGTCTGAGAATTTATTGACCGCCTGCCCGGAATCCACAAACATCGCCCCCCACCAGCGGCCAGTGACGTTATATTGGTACTCCAGCGACCCCGTCACCATTTTAGAGGCACCGGTCAGCTTGCCATCATCGCCACGCGGGGAAATGCCCTGGAATTTATAACCACGGATACTGCGATCGCCACCGGCGAAGAAGCGCAAATCCGGCGGCACCTTGTCAAAATCGTTGGTTTCGATCCAGCCAACCTGGCCACGGATCACAAAGCGGTTTTTCTCCCCCAAGCTACGGATCCAGACGTTTTGTGCCTGCAATAGCGCAAAGTCCACCCCGGAGCCCCAGGTAGTATCCGACACGTCGATGGAATAGCGCTGGCTGTCGCCCCACACGGGCATCAGGCCTCCCCGTGAACGAGTTCGATTCACGGTCACCCCAGGATAAAGCAGCATGGTAGTATTGGTGACGGAACCCTGGGTAAAGTGGTCCAGACGCCAACTGAGGTTCACCGCATGCTGCCAGCCGCTGGAGAGATCCCAGTTACGCGAAGCCACGACCTTGGTACTGTCAGATTGAGTGTCGTTCAGATCGGTACGTTTGAAACCGCCCTGTAACAGGTAATACTGTTCTAGTGGGTTGCGTAGCAATGGGATTCTATAGGTCAGATCCAGCTGCTGCTGCGGCTGAGAGATACTGGCGGCGGTTACCAGGCTGTGGCCGCGATCGTTAAGCCAGGGTTTTCTCCAGGTTCCTAGCACACGTGGACCAATGTCGGTAGAAAAACCACCGCCTAGCTCCACGATATTGCTGCTACGCGGCGTCAACACCGCATCTAGCGGCAGGATCTTGCTCTCTTTGGAGTCGGTAAAGTCTGGGGACACCACCACAGAGTTGAACCAGTTGGTGGCGGATAAACGGCGGTTCAGCTCGGCAAGATCGTTCGAACTGTAATAATCACCCTGATGGAAGGGAAGCAGATTTTGCAAATAGTCCTCGCGGATTTGCGAGCCCTTGAAAATCACTTTGCCGAAGTGATAACGCTCACCACTGTCGAAATCAATGTCCCAGAACGCCTTATGCAACTCTTCCGCCACGCCAAGCTGGCTCTTGAGCATTTGAGCGTCAAAATAGCCTTTACGCAGCGCAAGGTTGGTCAGCGAACTTTTAAAACTGTCGAACTGCCCATGGTTGAGGATTTCACCTATCGTTGGCCGATCGGTTCGGACCAGATTCAGGTAATCTTCGTCGGTTCTGGCCCCGCCTTGCAGTTGGATATCCACACCTGCAATACGCACCGGTTCACCCGGATCGACCTTGGCGGTCAATACCGGCCGCGAAAGCTTCGGGTTATCATCAAAGGTGAATTCAATCGTAGGCTGATAATAGCCCAACGGCCGCAGCCCCAGGCGGATGGCAGCGTCCACCCGAGCGCGAAAACGCCCCTCGGCATTGACCTCTTCCGGCGTGATCGCTGAAAGGCGCACACGAACGTTGCGCTCCAAATCCCCACTCAGGCCGTCAACCTGCAGCCGCACATTCGCCGCTAACACCGACGGCATAACGAATAGCGCACATAACACGCAAAGGACACGATATCGTGGCACTGGTGCTCCTTAATTGATTTTTCTGTCCTGTCAGTACCTTTGCTCTGGTGCTGGGGCAGCGCTATCAGACTGCCCCCCTTACCTTTAGATCCCGGACGTTGCCCATACGGCATCAACCGTTACCGAAAACAAGACGCATTCTTAGCTTTTGGCGCTCAAAATACTGCGTTAAGCTGATACATAAACCTTAGATAGGGCTTATTGTGGGCAAAGAAGCGGCCAGTTACAACTGACACGCGTTCCTATTAGGCTAATTCTTATTATGGCAACAGGAGTCAAACGTGGTGCAATCTTTTGATAAGTCTCAAAACATCGATAAGGCGAGTGCGCTTCCTGGCCGTACTACGCCGATGCCCGTCGCTACGCTTAACGAGGTGACCGGCCATTCCATGACCTTCGTGCCCGAGGGGATGGCAACGGCCATCTTTGGCATGGGCTGTTTTTGGGGCGTTGAACGCCTGTTTTGGCAGCAGCCGGGGATTTATAGCACTGCCGCAGGCTATAGCGGTGGCTATACGCCAAATCCAACCTATCGCGAGGTATGCAGCGGCCAGACTGGTCATGCCGAAGTGGTACGCGTAGTGTTTGACCCGCAGGTCATCAGCTACCGCAAGCTGTTACAGGTATTCTGGGAAAACCACGATCCTGCACAGGGCATGCGTCAGGGCGGAGATATCGGCACCCAATACCGCTCTGCTATTTACTATCTGGATGCAGAGCAACAGGCCGAAGCGGAGCAAAGCCTGCAAGCTTTCCAGCAGGCAATGGATAAAGCGGGCGATCAGCGCACCATCACCACCGAAATCGCACCGGCACTGCCTTTCTACTATGCAGAAGATGATCACCAGCAATACCTGCATAAGAATCCGGGCGGCTATTGTGGCCTGGGCGGCATTGGGGTGTGTCTGCCTCCACAGGGTTAAGCTGTTAATTTTTAACCACTGGCGGCCCTCACGGGGCAACTGCTATACTGTGTTGGGCCGCGTTTGCGGCCCGCTTTTGTGGGCACGTGATATAACGGCCCTTGGATCCACCTTTTTTTACGGTATTACCCCTCCGAAAGATCGCCGACATCCCGTCGGTACGAATGGATAGACTATGTTAAACAGTATTTTACTGATTCTTTTTCTGATCGCAGTGAGTGCGTTTTTCTCGCTTTCAGAAATCTCTCTGGCCGCGTCACGCAAGATCAAACTCAAACTGATGGCTGACGAAGGCAACATCAATGCCGCCAGGGTCCTTAAGCTGCAGGAAACCCCGGGTATTTTCTTTACCGTGGTGCAAATCGGCCTCAACGCCGTGGCCATCCTCGGCGGTATCGTCGGCGATGCAGCCTTCTCCCCCAGTTTCAAATTGATTTTCGACCGTTTCCTGTCACCCGAAATTTCCGAGCAGGTAAGCTTTATGTGCTCGTTCGTGATGGTGACCAGCATGTTCATCCTGTTCGCGGATTTAACCCCGAAGCGCATCGGTATGATTGCACCAGAGACGGTTGCCGTCCGGATCATCAACCCGATGCGTTTCTCGATCATGCTGTTCCGCCCGCTGGTCTGGTTCTTCAACGGCATGGCCAACCTGATTTTCCGCATGTTCAAGCTGCCGATGATGCGTAAAGACGACATCACCTCCGAAGATATTTACGCGGTGGTGGAAGCCGGCGCGCTAGCCGGGGTACTGCGCAAACAGGAACATGAGCTGATTGAAAACGTTTTCGAGTTGGAATCGCGCACCGTGCCCTCGTCGATGACGTCCCGCGAAAGCGTGATTTACTTCGACCTGCGGGAAAGTGAAGACAGTATTAAAGAAAAGATCTCCACTCATCCGCATTCCAAGTTCCTGGTGTGCGACGGTCATATCGATCAGGTCGTTGGCTATGTTGACTCCAAAGACCTGCTGAACCGCGTTTTGGGCAACCAGAGCCTGGTACTGAGCAGCGGCGTGCAGATCCGCTCGGCGCTGATCGTGCCAGATACCTTGACCCTGTCAGAAGCGCTGGAAAGCTTTAAAACCGCCGGTGAAGACTTTGCGGTGATCCTCAATGAATATGCTTTGGTGGTCGGGATTATTACGCTGAACGATGTGATGACCACGCTGATGGGTGACCTGGTAGGCCAAGGTCAGGAAGAGCAGATCGTGACGCGTGATGAGAACTCGTGGCTGATTGAAGGCGGGACGCCAATCGAAGACGTGATGCGTGTACTGCATATCGATGAGTTCCCACAGGCTGGCAACTATGAAACCATCGGCGGTTTCATGATGTACATGCTGCGCAAAATCCCGAAACGTACCGACTTTGTGAAATATGCCGGCTACAAGTTTGAAGTGGTCGATATCGACAGCTACAAAATTGATCAGCTATTGGTAACAAGGCTGGTCGACAAACCGATCACGGTGCTACCAAAAGCCCCGGACGAAACACCTCAGGCATAAACATTAGCGGCCCCTTCGGGGGCCGCAATTATTTTTACTTTGCAGGGTACTCCATAAATCGCGCTTTATCCCATCTCTGCCTGTAGTAACAACACCTGCCGGTTGACCTCTGACATCACGTTGAAATGGCGCTTGTCACGAACCTTCGGCAACAGGATTTTCCCCTTGTCGAATTCGAACGCCCCCACATCCTTGATGTACAGCCGCCCCCGGAACAGGGTTTTTACATACGTAGCCACTTTCAGTGGGTTATAACGCTGGAAGATTCTCATAGTTGTTACTCTCCTCCCGTTGGATCCATGCGCTCAGCGAGCGGCCAAAGTGGCCACCTCGACATTCGGAGCGCAACTTGATTGCTTTCTAGTAGACTGAGTAAAGACCATTTTGTTCAACTCCGCCTGGATTTCTATCCTGGATTTACACTTACTGACAGAATTGTGTATACCTATTTATAACCTTTGCAGTATATCCATTCAAAAACCGCGTGATTGCCCCCAGAAGGAAAAACTGCGATCCGGTTAACAGGACAGACCTCGGATGAGCACCTATGCTTTAATCACCTTGAGTCATATTGAGACTTATTTCCCTCTGCAGGAGAACGCATGAAAAATTGCATGCTGATAATATCGCTGCTGTTGGCCCCGATGTTGGCCTCTGCTCACAACCTTCAACTCCACCAACGCGTGGCACCGATCGGCGTCAGCGATAAAGGCGAGTTGGACTATGTTGATAATAAGTTTAGCTACAAAGGTTGGAATAGCGCGCAGCTCGGTGGAAAAGTGCGAGTGGTGCAGCATATTGCTGGCCGCACTTCGGCCAAAGAACTCAACGATCCGCTGATTGAAGCCATCAAGACCGCCAAGCTACCGCACGATCGTTACCAAACGACGACCATCGTCAATACCGACGATGCCATCATCGGTACCGCCATCTTTGTGCGTAACAGTATTGAAGACAGCAAGAAAGAGTTCCCTTGGTCGCAGTTTATTGTCGACAGTAATGGCAACGTCAAAAAAGCTTGGGACCTGCAACCAAAAGGCTCGGCAATTGTGGTGCTCGATAAAGAAGGCAACATCCAGTTTGCCAAAGATGGCGCACTGACGCCGCAAGAGGTGCAGCAGGTGATGGAGATGCTGCACCAGTTGCTGAAATAGCGCTTAAACGGCGTCCCGCACGGCAATGAGCGGGGCGCTGCCTAAAACAGAGAAACCCTAAAGCCAGGGTTCAGGAAAGACTCACGCGGGGTATATAACAGCGGCTTGCCCTGCCAATCGTGGATCTGAGCCCCGGCCGCTACCGCTACCGCGTGCCCTGCCGCCGTATCCCAGATATTGGTTGGCCCAAACCGTGGGTAAAGCTGCGCCCGCCCTTCCGCCACCAGGCAAAACTTCAGTGATGAGCCTACCGAGATGGTTTGGTGTTCGCCCAACTGTTGCAGGTAATCCTGTAACTCCTCATCGCTATGAGAGCGGCTGACCACCACCAACGGTAGCTCGGCATTACTCACGCTAATCTCACGACGCCGGCCCCCTTCTTCCTTCCAGGCCTTGCCGCGTTCGGCCAGATACAGCACGTCCATCGCCGGGGCATAGACCACGCCCATTACCGCCTCACCCTCTTCGATCAACGCGATATTGACCGTGAACTCACCGTTACGGTTTAAAAACTCTTTGGTACCGTCCAGCGGGTCGACCAGCCAGTAACGCGTCCAGTTGCGGCGGATTTCCCAGGCAGGAGGGTCTTCCTCTGACAGCAGTGGGATCTCCGGCGTCAGTGCCGCCAGACCCCGTTTGATGATATGGTGTGCGGCCAAATCCGCGGCGGTCACCGGTGAATCATCTTTTTTCTGTGCCACATCAAGCGGTTGTTCACCATGATATACCGCCATGATCGCCGTACCCGCCTCGCGGGACAGCTGGCAAATCTGCTCCAACATAGTGCACCTCAGACATTCAGTTGCGTGGGACATTTCCCCTTTCTATAGCTTGCAGCCTAGTTTTTTTTGGGCGGAATATCCATCTCAACTCGCTAAGCTGCGGTATTTATTCAAGTCTTCTCCGTCACAACTTTGCATATCTGTCCGTTACATTCGGCCAATTTATGCCAGACTTCACAGTTTGCTGAGAGAGGTAGTGGTAATTACATACCCCCTTGAGATGCCCCTCGAAGAATAATCCAATGGAGATAACCATGATCAAGCGCCCTTTGGGACTATCTGCCCTGGCCCTGCTGGTCTGCGCCTCAACGCAGGCAGCCACGGTTGACCTGCGCGTGCTGGAAACCAGCGACCTGCACGGCAATATGATGGACTTCGACTATTACAAGGATAAGCCCACCGATAAATTCGGCCTGGTGCGTACCGCCAGCCTGATCCAACACGCTCGCCAGCAGGTGACCAACAGCGTACTGGTCGATAACGGTGACATCATCCAGGGCAGCCCAATGGCTGACTATATGGCTGCCAAGGGCTTGAAACCCGGCGACATGCACCCGGTCTACAAGGCGATGAATACCCTGGATTATGTGGTGGGCAATATCGGTAATCACGAGTTCAACTACGGGCTCGACTATCTGAAGAATGCCCTGGCGGGGGCCAAATTCCCCTACGTCAACGCCAACGTTATTGATGCCATCACGCAAAAACCGTTGTTCACTCCCTACATTATTGTCGATACCCCGGTAAAAGACCGTGATGGCAAAGCTCATACTTTACGTATCGGCTATATCGGCTTTGTGCCGCCGCAGATCCTGGTGTGGGACAAAGCCAATCTACAGGGGAAAGTAACCGTAAACGACATCACCGAAACCGCCAAACGCTACGTACCGGAAATGCGCAAACAAGGGGCCGACCTAGTCGTCGCGATCCCCCACTCTGGCCTTTCCAGCGACCCCTATAAGGCTATGGCTGAAAACTCGGTGTACTACCTCAGCCAGGTTCCAGGCATCGACGCCATCATGTTCGGCCATGCGCACGCGGTGTTCCCCAGCAAGGACTTCGCCAATATCAAAGGCGCGGATATCGATAAAGGCCTGCTGAACGGGGTGCCTGCGGTGATGCCCGGCCAATGGGGAGATCATCTCGGCATTGTGGATCTGCAGTTGAATAACGATGGGGGAAATTGGAAGGTTACCGCAGCGAAGGCGCAGGCCAGACCGGTTTATGACAAAGAGAACAAGCGTTCGTTGGCAGTGGAAGATCCCGCGCTGGTCAAGGTGTTAGAGGAAGATCATAACGGAACGCGTGAGTTCGTCAGCAAGCCTATCGGCAAGTCCGACGGCAATATGTACAGCTATCTGGCCCTGATCAAGGACGATCCTACCGTGCAGATCGTCAACAATGCGCAAAGAGCCTACGTTGAGCGCTATATTCAAGGCGATCCGGATCTGGCCGATCTGCCGGTATTGGCCGCTGCTGCACCGTTCAAAGTGGGTGGCCGCAAGAACGATCCCGCCAGCTTTGTCGAGGTGGAAAAAGGCCAGCTCACCTTCCGCAATGCCGCCGATCTCTATCTCTATCCCAATACCTTGGTGGTGGTCAAAGCCAGCGGCAAGGAAGTAAAAGAGTGGCTGGAATGCTCCGCCGGGCAGTTCAACCAAATTGACGTTAACAGCAGCAAACCGCAGGGGCTGATCAATTGGGACGGTTTCCGCACCTATAATTTCGACGTGATCGACGGCGTCAATTATCAAATCGACGTCAGCCAACCGGCACGTTACGACGGAGAGTGTACGCTGATCAATGACCAGGCGGAGCGTATCAAGCAGCTGACCTTCAAGGGCAAGCCGATCGATCCTGACGCCCAGTTCCTGGTGGCGACCAACAACTACCGCGCCTACGGCGGCAAGTTTGCCGGAACGGGCGATAAGCATATTGCCTTTGCTTCACCGGATGAGAACCGCGCGGTATTGGCGGCCTACATCAGCGAAGAAACCCAGAAGCACGGCGCGGTGCATCCACAGGCGGACAATAACTGGCGTTTGGCCAGCTTCCACAGCCCACAGCCGTTGGATATCCGCTTTGAGACCTCCCCTAGCGAGAAGGCTGCCGCGTTTATTAAAGATAACGCGCAGTATCCGATGAAGTCTGTAGGTAACGACAGCATCGGCTTTGAGCTGTATAAGATCGACCTACAAGCAAAATAATTGTGCGTTAGGCGCGTTACGGCGCGCCGTTACCATTTTATGCCTCAATACAGGGCCGACGAGTAGAAAATTTAACAACAATCTGGCTACATGGGATTTTGCTTGATAGTATGCCTATACAGCCGGAAACATAGGAATGAGCTTTTGGCAGGACGATGAGGATTACCCAATGGTTAACCTGCTTGGTAACTATATAGGGATTAAAAAGGAATTTATTGACATGATTTATAGCAAACAATCCGCAGATGCCGTATTAGAAAGATATTTTGATGCGTTTGTCAAAAAGTCATCGACCGTGATTATTGATACAGTTGAAACTATGGGGTTAGGTGCTGAGAGAACGTTTATGACCGTTGCACCTGAGCTTGTGCCTGAACTAACAATGTTTCCCCAGTATAACCGGGTCATTAAAAGTCATTTATCAGCCAACCGAGATCTCATTCTTGTAGAAAATAAAAGAATGGTTATGGCAATAATGATGCTGTCAAGGGATCCACTCACGATCTCAGAGATGATAAAAGTAACCATACATACGATTTTCATATCAATGCCAGCGGAATTACAAGATAGAGTTATTGAAAAACTACCTAGCTTAATTGCTCCGAAAGGATCTTCGCTTGTCGCTAACACAGCAACAAAAATGGCAACAAAAATAGCGCTAACAGAAGCGATAATACGTATCGTCTCATATACGATATCCTCAGACCCTGATGTGTTAAAACAAGCCGGAAGAATAACCACTATCACCCTCACAGCCTTTCAAATCTATGCCATAGTAGAAAAGGCATCAAGGTCTGCACGAAAATTGAGACGTGAGAACACTGCTATTTACAATCAATTATACCAGATGAAAATAGAGATGCTTTATTTCTTAATCGAGAAAAAAGTGGATACACTCATCAATGCTGTCAAGGAGAAGTCAGCCGATGATGTAATCCAAGCGTTGAGTGAAATTTTACAACAATGAGGACTCTATGAAGCTCTTAATTAGTATACTGGCAGGGTGGTCATTTATTGCCTTAGCTCTCTTGTTTTTCGCATTCTTCATATTCCTATCTTGGCAAGTACCTGAGTCCTTTATGATGTACATTGTGTATGGTGGCTTCTTTTTATCATTTTACTTATCCTATCTTTTGCAGGACTATTTGAAGAAAAAATTTAAACGCTAATTCCCATTATATCGCCTGTTCATTGCATCTTGAATGCACGGGCGATATAATGGACCACATCAATAAACTCTATCGTCCCATATACTATAACCCGAGGTTCCAGCTATTTTATGTTGACATGAGATTGATTCATATCTAAGTGATATTTTCTCAAATGGCATTGCACCCTGATTATTAACAACATGTGGAAAGCTAGGGCTAATATCTATTATTGTGGCTTTGCTTAGCTTCATTTCATAAAACACTTCCAATGCACCAAATTGATTCAGTCGGTATATTGAAAAAACAGGAGTCAATATCTCATTATTTGATACAGCCATAAGCAACAATGGCGATGATTTATCAATAGGCTTGATAAATTCTATAGGATGATGAGTACAGTGTTGCTCTCTTGTAATGGCACCGTTTAATGATAACACTTGGATTTCGTCTTCATGACCACTCTGATGGCGATTCCCAATTGAATCAAAAGAACTACACCCGGCAGAAATCAAGCCTTGTGTGCTTCCTGCTAAACTTAAATAAGTATTAAAGCTCATAAAAATATCCTTATCGTCTTAGTGGCATAGCTACAGGTTTTCATGGTATATCTATTTTCACCGGAGGAAAAGTAAAATACCTTCTCAAAGTTAGAGGTAATTATATCGACTCATTCGCGAGCTCACTCTTAAATCTCTGCGCTTCTTCTGACGATTCGAATGCCACAATCACGATTTTATCCTCATCGAGCCTTATGCTTACCATACTCATTCATGGTTGTCAGTTCGCCCATCACAACACTGTTCTACCCCTTTTTAACCATGGCGCGCCCTTTAAATTGCATTTAAAATGCATGTTATAGTTTTCTTCCTTTAAAGGGGCATCATCATGGATTACCGTAACCAATCCCTAGGCGCACTCGCCATTGCAATCCCACGTGCCAGCAAGCTGTTCCGCGACTACGATCTGGACTTCTGCTGCGGGGGTAAACAAACCCTGGAGCGCGCTGCCAGCCGCAAAGAACTGGATCTGGATAAGTTGGAAAGTGAGCTGGCCGCGCTGGCGGCAGACCCCGTGGATACCCGCGATTGGCGTCTGGCTCCGCTGGCTGAGATCATCGATTACATCCTGCCACGCTTCCACCAGCGCCATCGTGAACAGCTGTCAGAACTGGTATTGATGGCGGAAAAGGTTGAACGCGTCCACGGCGACAAGCCCACCTGCCCACGCGGGCTGGCCAAGCAGCTAAACCTGATCCGGCTCGATCTGGAAAATCACATGATGAAGGAGGAACAGATCCTGTTTCCGCTGATTAAACAGGGCATGGGGCAACAGGCGGCAGGGCCGATTTCGGTGATGGAGCATGAACATGATGAGGCTGGCGAACAGTTGGAAGTGGTGAAATTCCTCACCAACAACGTCACGCCACCGGAAGGGGCCTGCAATACCTGGCAGGCGCTGTATAACGGTATCAATACGTTTATCAGCGATCTGATGGAGCATATCCATCTGGAGAACAACCTGCTGTTCCCACGCGCACTGAGCGGCAAATAGCCCCCTCACCCGAACCCTCTCCCAAAGGGAGAGGGAACATAACGCGGATTACAGAATTTCGAGCAACTCAACGTCAAACACCAGCGCGCTGAATGGCGGGATGGATGCGCCTGCACCACGCTCGCCATAGGCCAGGTTGTGAGGGATATACAGCTGCCACTTGGAGCCAACCGGCATCAGCGTCAGGGCTTCGATCCAGCCAGGGATCACACCGCTGACCGGGAACTCGGCAGGTTGACCACGTTCAACGGAGCTATCGAACACATCACCGTTGATCAGGCGGCCGGTGTAATGCACGCGCACGCGATCCTGACGAGATGGGATTGGGCCATTGCCCTGCTCCAGCACGGAGAACTGCAGGCCAGACTCGGTCAGCGTCACTTCATCACGCTTGGCGTTATCTTCCAGGAACTTCTGGCCTTCAACGGCCATCGCCTGCTGGCGCTCAAGGCGTACAGCATCCGCACGTTCGTGGATTTCGCGCAGCGCACGATGAACCACATCTACCGGAACCGCCGGGGCATTCCCTTCCAGCGCGTCACGCAGGCCAGCCAGCAGAGCTTCTGGTTGTAAACCTTGCAGGCCGGACTCTTGCAGTTGCTGACCGACCTGTAAACCAATCCCGTAACTTGCTTGCGCTTCAACGCTATCAAAAGAAGGGGTTGTCATGGGGTTTTCCTTTAGTCTGTAAAAAGTCGAAAGCGCAGCATAACAGCGCGGCAAAGCCGGGTAAAATCTTGTGTGGAGAATGATGACTTTTGTCGTAGAAAAAGAAACAATAACCTGCTGTTAACGTTTGGTGTCATTATTCTCTCGGCTACCAATCGTTTCAAACAGTTAGCGATATAGACCCGGTATGGCTCAAGGCCGGCACCGAAGTGGCGCAGTACAGAGACTATTCGGCCCTCAAGGTGCACAAGTGCACTGTGGTTTGAAACCATAGGGTATACTGGGGTCAGCGATACACTTTTTGTAAAGTGACAAATTTACGCAGTTGAAGAGAGGTCACCATGGGCAGAATCGCGCCCAGGAGAAGGAAAACCACCCGTGTCTACCAGCCATTGCTGCGCACCTGGCTGAACCTGAGCCAACGCCTGAAGCCTGGCCCGGCACCGGAAACGCCAGCAACCACCGATGAGCCGGACTCACCACCGCCGCAACAGAGCGGTAAGGGGCAAAGGCTGAAAGCATTGCTGCTGAAAGTATGGCACCTGCCGGACAGCCTCCACTGGATGGAACCGCTGCCCTATTTTCACCGCCGTTGGGTGATTATTTTTGGTGCTATCCTGCTGCTGTCGCTGCTTTGGCCGTATTCCGACGATAACGCGCGCCCGTTCCCGGTCACCAGCCAGGAAAACCAGATCCCTTTGCAGGCTCAATTGCAAAACGATAGTCAGCAAACGGCAGGCGAAAGTGATAACTGGCAGCGTTATCAGATCCAGGCTGGCCAAACTCTGGCGCAGCTGTTCCGTGACAACAACCTGCCGGTGAACGAGGTGTTTGCTATGGCGCGGGTTGAGGGGAACGATAAGCCGCTCAGCAATCTGAAGGCCGGGCAAGAAGTGCGTATTGAACGTAATGCTAACGGCGTGATCACCGCGCTCTCCGTCACCACCGTGGATAACAGTGAAGCCCTGTTCCGTCGCCAGAGCGATGGCAGCTACCTGCGTGTTCGCTAATCTTTAAGCTGATCCAGCAGAAAATCACGCAGTACAACCCCCTGGTTGTGCTGTGTGTCCTTACTGCCATACAGCAGGGTCAACGGCTCACCTTGCTTTAACAACGCCACCAGCGGCTGCCAGGCCTCATTGGCGACCAGTTGTTGGCGATAAAGCGCAACAAACTCATCCCACTGGTCGGTATGCTGATGAAACCACTGGCGTAACGCCGTATCCGGTGCCACCTGCTTAAGCCAGATGACGCCCTGCAATCTCTCCTTACTCACACCGCGCGGCCATAGCCGGTCGGTCAGATAGCAGTGCTCCGGTGCCGGGCCGCTGAAATCGTAGACTCGCTGTAAGATAATTTCTGCCATTTTCGCCTCTCCTTGCCAACAGATGGCCTCAGAGTAGCGCGTTTTACCCGG
Source organism: Serratia sp. JSRIV006 (assembly GCF_019968685.1). Taxonomy (NCBI): domain Bacteria; kingdom Pseudomonadati; phylum Pseudomonadota; class Gammaproteobacteria; order Enterobacterales; family Yersiniaceae; genus Serratia; species Serratia sp. JSRIV006. The sequence goes on along the minus strand of NZ_CP074137.1, from coordinate 536,165 downwards.
CGCTGAAAAGCAAAACGCCAGCACTAGGCTGGCGTTTTAACTTGGTGTACTAAAGCCGATTAAGCTTCAGCAACCACAACTACATTCAGCTGTGCGAACACGTCGCTGTGTACCTGGAAGTGCACTTCGTGCTCACCAGTGGTACGCAGAACGCCGTTCGGCAGACGAACTTCGCTCTTGGCAACTTCAACGCCTGCCGCAGTCACTGCGTCAGCGATGTCGCGGGTGCCGATAGAGCCGAACAGTTTACCTTCGTCGCCTGATTTAGACGCGATGGTGACTGAACCCAGTTCGTTGATCTTGGTTGCGCGAGCTTCAGCAGCAGCCAGAACGTCAGCCAGTTTGGCTTCCAGTTCAGCACGGCGTGCTTCGAAGAACTCTACGTTTTTCTTGGTAGCAGGAACAGCTTTGCCCTGTGGTACCAGGAAGTTACGGGCATAACCCGCTTTAACGTTAACCTGATCACCCAGGCTGCCCAGGTTTGCTACTTTATCAAGCAGAATAACTTGCATTACCTTATCCTCTCAAAGTCGTTAATGGACAGTGGCCGATTACTGATGACGATCAGTGTACGGCAACAAAGACAGGTAGCGCGCGCGCTTGATAGCACGGGCCAGCTGGCGCTGATATTTTGCACGAGTACCGGTGATACGGCTCGGGACAATTTTACCACTTTCAGTGATGTAGTTTTTCAGCGTAGCGATGTCTTTATAGTCAATCTCTTGAACGCCTTCCGCGGTGAAACGGCAGAACTTGCGACGACGGAAATAACGTGCCATTTGGCTAGTCTCCAGAATCTATCAATTCAATCTGCTCGGCATGCAGGACCAATTTGTTCAGCCCGTTGCGCCCTTGATGGCAGCTAACGAAGCCTTGAACGGTAACCTGACTGCCGACCGTTAATCTTTGAGTTAAAGCTTGTGACTGTTGTCCGCTGACAACCACGGGCATTCGGCACCATGCTTGCCTGCTGAATCCGGCTTCCATCTGCGACGATCGGTGCTCAAGCACAAACTGGCAGTGGGGTATCCCGGAAGGACTCACTTTTCGCACCGGCGTCTTGCACACTGTGCCAGACAACACCAGACGATTAGCCGTCACGACAGCAATTACTCTTCAGAATCCCCAGCATCTGCATCATCTGCGGTTTCGTTAGCGAAGTCTTCGCGGCGATCGCCACGACGTTCGTCTTTCGCTTTAACCATCGGAGATGCTTCAGTTACCGCGTGCTTAACGCGCATAACCATGCTACGGATAACGGCGTCGTTGAAGCGGAAGTTAGTTTCCAGCTCATCGATCGCTTCCTGCGGAGCTTCAACGTTCAGCAGAACGTAGTGGGCTTTGTGCAGTTTATTGATCGGGTAAGCCAGTTGACGGCGGCCCCAGTCTTCCAGACGGTGAATCTGACCTTGCGCGTTAGTGATGGTAGCACTGTAACGCTCGATCATGCCCGGAACCTGTTCGCTTTGGTCAGGATGGACCATAAAAACGATTTCGTAATGACGCATCGAATTGCTCCTTACGGATTATTCAGCCTCCTGTCAGGGTCAACCGCGGCCCATGGAAGCAAGGAACGTGTGTATGTGTGCGGCTGAAAAATGACGCGTAATCATACCGGCGCAAGGGGGGGAACTCAAGGACTGAGTAGGATTTATTGAGGTTTATGCGTAAGGCCGCGAGAAATAGCACGATTTGCTGGCAGAGAAAGCGATGTATGCCGATCCCTAGGTTTTAAAAATCCTGCAACAAAATCATCAGCCCACTGGAAATCATTATCATTTTTTTTGAATAAGGCCATCAAAATCTCCCCCTTTTTAATCCTGACTATCGGACTAAAGTTAAATTATCCGCCGCAGAAAGCGCAGCGATAAAGGGTTGCAGTTATTCAATACTGATAAATAACTTTTTGCTTAATGGGCAGTATATCGGAGGCGGACCCAGCGACACGCCGCTGTAGCAAAGAGTTAAGAGAGGTGCCTATGAAACGTATCACCATCGCTACCGCTATCGCGTTGCTGTTTTCCGCCAACGCCATGGCCGCCACTGAAATCACCGCACACCAGGCCGCAGAACGCCAAAGCATTGGCTTCGTCAGCCTGACTCAGGAAGTGGTTTCACCCGACGATGCGACGTCACAAATCAACAAGATTGCCGATCAACGCGGTGCCACAGCTTACCGGATTGTTGCGCTACATGAGCCAGGCAGTACCGCGTCTATCCACGTCAGCGCAGAGCTTTATCGCTAACCGAAAATGCAGCGCCAGGGAGCCCAGCCGCACCAAGAGGCGGTCAATCAGTAACAGCCATACCTTGCCCCCTCCCTCGGGGGCTTTTTACAGTGAATCCTGGAAGAAAGCGGCGGTAGCGTTCAACGCGCCAGGAGTAATGCGATGGCGTACTTCCACTTCAGTGAGGTAGGTCAACCTCCGATCCAGGCCGCGCTGGCGTAACTCACCGGCCAAGCGCTCACTCTCCAACGCTGGCACCACATCATCGGTTTCACCATGCCATAACAGCAGTGGCCGCCCGGCAAAACTCTCCCAATGCCGTTCAACCTCATAAGAGGCCAGGGGTGCAAGACGTGCCTTGAGCGCGGACGGTTCCAGCGGCTGGCCCTGCGCATCCAATGGCGGATACAGCGTCTGCGCCAGCGAGGTAAAGTAGCCCGACCCCATCAGGCTGGCGGCCGCTTTCACCCAAGGGTAACGGATAAAGGCACCCAAAGTGGTCATGCCCCCCATAGAAGCGCCCGTCACGCCAATGCGATCCCCGGCAATTAGCCCACGCTGCTCAAAGTGCGTTTTGAGCGCGGGTAACTCATCGACGTTACTTTTGAGGATTTCCCAGAAATGCGCCAGCCGCCGTGCTTCATCACCATCAAACCGCTCACCGTGCATCGCACAATCGGGCAGCACCACCCGGAAACCGACCTTGGCCAGCGCATAGGCAAAATAGGCGTACACCTCTTTCGATGAGGTATAGCCGTGATAGAAAAAGATCGTGGGTAACGGCTGTTCATAGCGCCCGGCCGGTACCGCATGGATCACCGCAACGTCACCCACCCGCTCATCATGGATCTCGATCATGTATTCCCCCTGTGGCTAATCTTCACTATGATGGCAAAAATCGGCCCGTAACCTTAGTTCAACCCATTCTACTCTATGCTAAATAGTAATGAGGCCAGCCATGACTCTTTCTCGTCCCTTGATCACCCTATTACTGTCTAGCTTGCTGTCTGGATGCAGCGTATTTAAAACCACGCCCAAGCCCCCGCCGCCGCCTACCACTCAGGCACAGGAGATCACTCGTGCCCAAACCACCGAGTTGGAGAAGATGGCAACGATCAGCGCGCTGGTGCATGGCAGCCCGATGAACGTGGAAGCCGAGATCCAGCGCAAGGCTAACGCCAGCGGGGCACGCTATTACATGATCATCATGAACAGCGAAACCATCGTGCCTGGCCAGTGGTATTCACAGGCGATACTTTATCGGTAGCGCTGGCTCTGAGAGATAAGTAAAAACGGGTGCCTGAATAAGCACCCGTAAAAGAGATTTTCGCGATTACTCTTTGATTACCGGCCCTGTTACATCACCGTTATTGGTGTATCTGCCCGTCAGGTTCAGTTTCACACCTTCCAGGCCGCCGATCACCGCGCCACGCCGGTTAGTAAGATTCTGGCTGTTGATCGTGGTGATCTTGTCGGACCATAATTGACCGCTGTTGGTCAATGCCCCGTTGACGCGAATACCCAGCCCTTCTTTACCATGGACCAAGCCGCCGTTGGTAAAGGCTGAAGTCACTTCTACGCTACTGCTACCTGTAGAAGATATCGTGCCATTGCCGTTATCCAGGCGGTTAGCCAGCAGTGACAGAGAAGCCACACTTGAAAGGGTGCCGCGGTTGTTATCCACGTTGCCAGCATACTGCATGTTCAAGTTGCCGCCGCTGGCAGCAATCAGACCCCGACTGTTATACACCCGGTTACCGGCCATGCTCAGATCGCCCATGCTGATAATGCCCCCCTGAGTATCTTCCGGCATATCGATATGCACGCCCATCACTCGACCAAAATTCTCACCATTACGGTTATAGAGAGTCACCGCCTTTATTTCTGCCGTCTTATCGGCAAAAATCAGACCTTCGTCATTGCGCAATGTGTCGGTATGCACATGAACTTCCTGCCCCGCCAACAAGCCCGCATTGTTGTTGACCGTGCTGGCGTACACCTCTGTGCTACCCAGCGCGCTACGGATCACGCCATAGTTGTTATTAAGGGCATTGTTGACGCGAACGTCATTGCCCTTGTCCAGGGTTAACCCACCCGTGCGGTTATCCAGGCTGTTTGCTCGCAGCAGCAGCTTACCCTCACCGCTAACACTGCCATCCCGGTTGTCCATGGCGTTGATATTGGCGAGCTGGATATCCCCCATTGCAGAGATCTGCCCACTCTCGTTGAGCAGGTTACTGCCGTTGGTGTTTACGTTCAGCATCTTGGTCGCTTGCAGACTACCGGTTCTATTGGTCAGTAGCCCACTGTTTATATCCAACACCCCAGCCGACTCAATCAAGCCGTTGGTGTTATTGAGCGCAGCTTTGTTTGTCGTCAGCTTAAAATCGTCACCCGCGCTCATTTTGCCGTTAGCGCTATTGTTCAACGTACTGCTGGTAGACAGATTGACGTGATGTTGAGCCGCTATTTCGCCGCCACGGTTATCAAGCGTGCCGCCAACGGTCATCGACAGATCGGACAACGAAGAGCCAAAGGCAAAAATCTGCCCATTACGGTTATCCAGCGCACCGCTGATGATAGTGGAGTTACCACTGGTGGTGATCAGGCCATTGTTATTGTTCAACTGACCCGTTTTCAGGGTCATACCCAAGGTGCTGTAAATGCCGGTATCGTTATTGCGGCCAGTATTGGTCAGCAACTGCCCATGGGTATCGATAGTGACCTGTGAACTGGATTGCACCCTACCGTTGGTATTGTTCAATTGCCCACTATTGATGCTCACAGAGCCGATAGCGGCTATGTTGCCGTTGGTATTGGTAAGGCGGTTTTTATGAGTATCGATAGTGATACCGCCGTTCCCTCCGGTGATTTTCCCCCTGGTATTATTAATAGTGCCTGCGGTGTTCAGTTTGTTGGCGTGTGCGGCGGATAGGGTCCCTGAACGGTTATCCAGCACACCATTAACGTCCATCACCAGGTCTGAGGTGGAAGCCGCGATGGTACCGGCATTACGAACGCCCACTCCGCTTTCTGTCCCCACCAGGGTGATCTTGCCGGCATACATTCCCCCCAAAGCAGCAACGTCAATCCCGACACCAGGTCTGCCCAACGCCGAGGCCAGCGCAGTCGCCTGGGTATTGTCCGCATTGACGTTATTACGGCCAGTGGTCACTTTCAAATCCTTGGCCCAGACACCGGCATTAATCGCCACCGAGCGGGCAATCAGATCGGTATAATTACTGTCGCCGCTGTTCAGGCCATTGCCATTAATAACAATGCTGCCCTTCTCCGTTTTATATCCCTGTATGGCACCATCGACAATCTGGGCAGTACCGGTGGTCAGCGTTGCTCTGCCAGCATTAATAAACCCGCATCCGCTACAGGTAATACCTGCCGGGTTGGCAATAATGACCTGAGCCTGCTGGCCTGCAACCTCCACCATGCCATTTAACACGCTGGCCCGATTAGAGTTGACCTCATTAAGGATCACCGAGGCTGCCCCACCGCTTAAATTCGCATTACCCACAAGACTCCCCGCCAGTTGGCTATTCGCCCCGTCGACGCTGTTATTCAGCACAACGCCGTTTTTATCAACATTGAACTGGTTGAAGATATTATGTGAAACACCCCCTTTACCCGCAGCGTTGATATTCACCACGGTCGAACCATTCGCCCCGGCATTAACCGCAGGGCTAGAGGCCTGCCCGGCATCGGCAACGATTGCCGCATTAGCCACGGAAACGCAGCCAAAAGCCAGCAGCCCGGCAAAGTAGAGTGGCGAAAGGGTCATCCGCAAAGATGAATTGCTCTTTTCTTTACGTGCCGATAAATCGGTTGTGGATGAATGATAACTATATGTCATGCTGTTAATTCCTTTTAAACAATAGGAAAGCCAGTGGATTGACCTGAACAAGCCGCCATAAAAAAAGACTTTCCCAAATAAATAATTAGCGCAGATTGGCACTCACGAGCCGTGCTTAATCTCCATTACATTAAAAATGTAACATACAACCCGTTACCCACTCAGCCAATTAGTTAAGCAGAACCCAAAAAAGGGTATATCCCATGCATTAACGAGAATCATCCTTAAAATTACAGCAAAATACATCTTGGGCGCTTACACGAAATTAATATCACGCGAGATATTTCTATAATTAATCACTCGAGCTGAAATCAGGCAGGAAATTATACATCCAATGCCATCAGCCTATTATCTGATGGCATTTCCCTCTAGGCTATAAGCCCCGAGTTCCTGTTTATCCCCCCATAGCCCGCTGGAGCAGCGTATTGCACACCTCAACAGGCAGCACTCTATCTCCACGATAATCCAGCGTTAAGTGACACCAGGCTTCTCCAATGGGCGGGCTGGCATGCTGCAGCAGTTGGGCGGCACAACACAGATCGAATAACTGCTGGGTTAACAAGCGCCCCATTTCTTCACGCGGCTGGCGCATACGCTGTTGCCATTGCCGCCAGGCGCGATCGAACAACCGGTTCTGCCCGCGCACCGGCAACAGTTCTTGCTGCAGCAACTCTAACGCACCAGGCAACTTATGCAGGCTGCGCATCACATCCAGGCACATGATGTTGCCCGAGCCTTCCCAAATGCTGTTTACCGGTGCTTCTCGATACAGACGCGGCAGCTCGCTGTCTTCGCAATAGCCGATCCCTCCCAGCACCTCCATGGCTTCCCCAATAAATGGCGCGCCTTGATGACAGATACTGTATTTTGCCGCCGGGGTCAGTAGGCGGCTGTAGACCACTTCGCCTTCATCCCCCCGGCTTTCCCAGGCTCGCGCCAAACGGAGCAGCAAAGCGGTATGCCCCTCAAGCCGTAATGCCATACGGGCCAACACCTGCCGCATCAACGGCTGTTCAATAAGGCATTTACCAAACGCCTGCCGTTGCAGAGCATGGTACAGCGCCACCGAAAGGCCACGGCGCATCAGCCCATGGCTACCCAAAGCGCAATCGAAGCGGGTCATCCCCCCCATCTTGAGGATTTGCCTGACGCCATCCCCTTCATCGCCCAATAACCAGGCCGTTGCGTCCTGAAACTCGGCTTCGCTACTGGCATTGGAACGGTTGCCCAGTTTGTCTTTAAGCCTCTCCAGGCGGATGGCATTGCGCGTGCCGTCAGGTAGGAGTCGAGGCAGGAAGAAACAGGAAAGCCCTCCCTCCGCCTGTGCCAATATCAGATGGGCATCGCTTTGTGGCACCGAAAAGAACCATTTATGGCCCACCAGGCGATAGGCCTCACCATTACCTCGACTAGCGAGCGGTACGGCGGAGGTGGTATTACTCAGCACGTCCGAGCCGCCCTGCTTTTCCGTCATCCCCATGCCGATCAACAGCCCGCGCTTTTGCGCACCGGGCAGCAGATGAGGATCATAACGATCGGAAAGTAACGGGGATAACCAGGATTGATATTCTTTTGGCAGGGAACGCTGTAGCAGTGGGATAGCACCAAAGGTCATAGTGATTGGGCAGAGCGTGCCGGCCTCCACCTGAGCATGCAACACAAAGCGGGCGGCACGGGCCACCAAGGAGCCAATGCGGGCATCTTCCTGCCACGGCAGGTTATGCACCCGGTTAGCGACCAACCCCTGCATCAGGATGTGCCAGGCTGGATGAAAGCGCACGTCGTCCAGGCGTTGCCCGGTGGCGTCATAGCGCAGCAACTCCGGTGGGTTGGTATTGGCCAGCCGCCCCAACTCCAGTGACTCCTGTGTGCCTAACTGTTGCCCAAGCGAGGCCAGAACATCGCTATCCCAACCCGCCAACTCGCGCTGCAACGCTTCACGCAGCGGCGTATCTGACAGGAAAAGGTTGCTGTTCCCCAAGGGCTTGGGTTGGTTAAAGACGGTATGCGTAGTCCAGACCATGAGCTTGCTCCCTGATTAACGCTTCAGGGGTAATTATGGTCATTAGCCGGATTTCTGCCGCTGGCGGGATCACAAGATAGGAGATTAGAGGTAGGGGTGACAGGTTTCACCCCTATTAAATCATCAGCTGCGCTGACGCACCGCTTCAAACAGACAGACACCGGTCGCTACCGAGACGTTCAACGAGGAAACCGTACCGGCCATCGGAATGCTGATCAGTTCGTCGCAATGTTCACGGGTCAAACGACGCATACCTTCACCTTCCGCGCCCATCACCAGCGCCATCGGGCCGGTCATTTTGCTTTGATACAGCGTGTGGTCGGCTTCACCCGCCGTGCCCACGATCCAGATATTCATCTCTTGCAGCAAACGCAGGGTACGAGCCAGGTTGGTGACGGTGATCAGTGGGACGTTCTCGGCCGCACCACAGGCCACTTTCTTCGCCGTTGCGTTCAGTTGAGCTGAGCGATCGCGTGGGACGATCACCGCATGGACACCGGCAGCATCGGCACTACGCAGACAAGCCCCCAGGTTATGGGGATCGGTAACGCCGTCCAGCACCAGCAGGAATGGTGTTTCAACGCTTTCCAGCAGCCCAGGCAGATCGTTCTCCTGATATTTCCGCCCTTCACGCACCCGCGCAATAATGCCCTGGTGGACGGCCCCTTCGACCTTCTCATCCAGCCATTGGCGGTTAGCCACCTGGATCACAATACCGGTCGCTTCCAGCTCGGCAATCAAAGGCTGCAAGCGACGATCGTCACGCCCCTTGAGAATAAACACTTCCAGGAAACGTTGTGGATCGTTGTCTAGCAGGGCTTTGACAGCGTGAATACCGTAGATAATTTCGCTCATGATGCTCTTTTAACTGTGCGGCCGGGGGTGCCCGGCCGGGGATAATAACGTGCGGCAGGTTAACCCTGCTCGGCACCTTTCTTCTTGCTGGCACGCTTGGCTTTGGTCGCGGCCGCTATCTTTTTGGTTTTGTCAGACGCTTTTTTGGCTTTCGCCTTCGGATCGGTTTTCGCTTTCGCCTTCGGGTCTGGCTTCACCTTGTCTGCGGGTTTGGCCTTGGCCCCCTCTTTTTTACGGAAGGCGCTGTCTGGCTCAAAGTTGGCAGGCGTCTTGCCGCCACGGCGTTTACGTTGAGCCTGACTACGGCCCGCTCCGGCACCGTCGCGCAGCGTACGCTGGCCGCCATTCTTGGCACGTTCGCGCTCGGTTTTGCCTTCACCACGCGGTTTGCGGGTGCTGGAAACCAGGGCGAAGTCGATCTTGCGTTCGTCCATATGCACGGCCTCAACGCGGATCTCCACCGTATCCCCCAGGCGATAAACCATGCCGGAAGATTCGCCGATCAGACGCTGGCCGATATTATCGTAGCGATAGTAATCGTTATCCAGCGTGGACACGTGTACCAGACCATCGATAAACAGATCGCTCAGGCGGACGAAGAAACCAAAGCCGGTGACGCTGGCAATAACGCCGCTAAACACTTCACCGACGTGATCCTGCATAAAGTCGCACTTCAGCCAGTCCGCCACGTTACGCGTAGCTTCATCGGCACGGCGCTCGGTCATCGAGCAGTGCATACCCAGTTGCAGCATCTCTTCCAGATCGCTGTGCCAGCCTCCGGTTGGCGTCCAACGCTCTTTCTGTTCACCTTGCTCTTTCGCCAGCACGTACTTGATGGCGCGATGCAACGACAGATCCGGGTAACGACGGATCGGCGAAGTAAAGTGACCATAAGAGGCCAACGCCAGGCCGAAGTGACCACGGTTTTCCGGATCGTAGATCGCCTGTTTCATCGAACGCAGTAGCATGGTTTGCAGCATTTCGCGGTCCGGGCGTTCCGATACTTCGTCCATCAAAGTGGCGTAATCTTTTGGCTGCGGCTTCAGGCCTCCACCCAGGGTCAGGCCCAGTTCGCTCAACACGCTGCGCAATGCGGAAATGTGATCGTCGCTTGGGCGATCGTGCACGCGGAACAGCGCAGGTTCGTTATGCTTCTCAACAAAGCGTGCCGCCGCAACGTTCGCCATGATCATGCACTCTTCGATCAGTTTGTGCGCGTCATTACGTACCGTTGGCTCTACGCGCTCAATACGGCGCTCGGCGTTGAAGATAAACTTGGCTTCTTCGGTTTCGAAGGCAATACCACCGCGTTCGGCACGAGCCTGATCCAGCACTTTATACAACGCATGCAGCTCCTGCAGGTGTTTGACCAACGGATGATACTGCTCGCGCAGCTCCTGATCGCCCTGCAAGATATGCCAGACCTTAGTGTAGGTTAAGCGCGCATGGGAGCTCATTACCGCTTCGTAGAATTTAAACGAAGACAGACGGCCCGATGCGGAGATCGTCATCTCACTCACCATACACAGGCGGTCTACCTGCGGGTTGAGCGAGCACAGGCCGTTGGAAAGCACTTCCGGCAGCATTGGTACCACTTCCGACGGGAAGTAGACTGAGGTGCCACGGCTACGGGCTTCGTCATCCAACGCCGTGCGAGGGCGCACATAGTAGCTGACATCTGCAATCGCGACCCACAGGCGCCAGCCGCCACCGCGTTTCTTCTCGCAGTACACGGCATCATCGAAATCGCGGGCATCTTCGCCATCAATGGTGACCAGCGGCAGGTGACGCAGATCCACACGCCCTTTCTTGGCGGCCTCCGGCACCTGCTCACTGAGGTCGGCAACCTGCTTCTCCACCTGAGGTGGCCAGGTATGCGGGATCTCATGGGTACGCAATGCGATATCCACCGCCATGCTGGTGCCCATTTTATCGCCCAGGATCTCGACGATTTTGCCCACGGCTTTGGTGCGGCGCGTTGGGCGCTGGGTCAGCTCGACCACCACCATAAAGCCCATCCGCGCTCCGCTGACCGAGTCGGCAGGGATCAGAATATCGAAGCTCAGGCGGCCGTCATCCGGCACCACGAAGCCGGTACCGGCATCGGTGAAGTAGCGACCAACAATCTGGCTGGTTTTAGGCACCAGGACGCGCACGATACGCGCTTCGCGGCGGCCTTTGCGGTCTTCGCCCAGCGGTTGAGCCAACACCACATCACCGTGGATGGCCATTTTCATTTGCTCGGCGGAGAGATAAAGGTCGTCTTTACGCCCTTCAACCCGCAAGAAGCCGAAGCCATCGCGGTGGCCGATCACCGTGCCACGCAGCAGGTCCAGACGTTCCGGCAGGGCATAGCACTGGCGGCGGGTAAAGACCAACTGGCCATCACGCTCCATCGCACGCAGGCGACGGCGCAGGGCTTCCAGCGCTTCTTCGCCGGATAAGTTCAGTTCATTGCCCAACTCTTCGCGGCTGGCTGGCGTTTCACGTTTCGCCAAATGGGCCAGAATAAATTCGCGGCTAGGAATTGGGGATTCATATTTTTCTGCTTCTCGTTCCAGGAATGGATCTTGTGACATTGAGGTTCCTCCGTTGTCATCAGCAGGGTGTCGCTGAGCCTTGTCTTCTCAGTAACGCTTTATTCGACAAGCAAAAGCTTGTAGAGCGGTGAATTGTCTTCGACCATGTCGGCCAATGTGTGACTATCCAGCTCCTCAAGGAAATTCTTTACCGCCTGCTGGAGCACTTGCTTCAAACGGCAGGCTGGGGTGATATGACAAAAATCGCTGCTGCAGTTAACCAACGAAAGCGGCTCCAGCGCCCGCACCACGTCGCCAATACGGATGCTTTCAGCCGGTTTACCCAAGCGTATACCGCCGTTTTTACCCCGCACGGCGGTGACAAAGCCTTCACGGCTCAGCTGATTGATAATTTTTACCATATGGTTACGGGAAACCCCGTACACCTCCGTAACTTCAGAGATGCTGGTCATTTTGTCCGCAGGCAATGATGCCATGTAGATCAATGCCCGTAGGCCATAGTCAGTAAAACTTGTTAACTGCACGTTTACCTCTGGGTATCTGCCGATTTTCGGCGATTTTCTTTACTATCTTATTGGATGATAAACCAGCCGGAGAGTTCGCAGCTAATTATTTAGCGCATAGGTGACTCTCAACCGGAGCAACGAAGGGATTTTGTGAGGTGAAAACGCCATCGGGGAGGATACATGAGGCAAACAAACCGGGACTTGGCCCGGTTTGTTTGATGACAGTAGGTAAACAGATTATGCGTCGAACGGATCGCGCAGGATCATGGTTTCGCTACGGTCTGGGCCAGTAGAGATGATATCTACCGGTACATCAGTCAGCTCTTCGATGCGTTTGATGTAGTTCAGCGCTGCCTGTGGCAGTTTGCTGTAGTCTTTCACACCAAACGTCGTTTCGCTCCAGCCCGGCATGCTTTCGTAGATTGGCTCGATACCTTCCCAACCTTCAGCAGCCAGCGGCGTGGTGGTCATTTCGCGGCCGTCCGGCATGCGATAGCCCACACAGATCTTCACTTCTTTCAGGCCGTCCAGCACGTCCAGCTTGGTCAGGCAGAAGCCAGACAGGGAGTTGATCTGCACGGCACGGCGAACGGCAACCGCATCCAGCCAGCCGGTACGACGGCGACGGCCAGTGGTAGCACCAAACTCATTACCCTGTTTGCACAGGTATTCGCCGGTTTCGTCGAACAGTTCGGTTGGGAACGGACCTGCACCTACACGGGTAGAATAGGCTTTCACGATGCCCAGCACGTAGTCCACGTAACGTGGGCCAATGCCAGAACCGGTTGCTACGCCACCCGCGGTGGTGTTGGAAGAAGTCACGTACGGATAAGTACCGTGGTCGATATCCAGCAGCGTACCCTGTGCACCTTCGAACATGATCAGATCGCCACGCTTGCGCGCACCGTCCAGCAGTTCGGAGACGTCTACTACCATCCCGGTCAGGATATCGGCAATCGACAGCACATAGTCAAGGGTGGTCTGGTAATCGACGGCTTCTACTTTGTAGTAGTTAACCAGTTGGAAGTTATGGTAATCGATGATGTCTTTCAGCTTGGTAGCGAAGGTGGCTTTATCGAACAGGTCACCAACGCGCAGACCGCGACGGGCAACTTTGTCTTCGTAAGCCGGGCCGATACCACGGCCGGTGGTGCCGATGGCTTTGGCACCACGCGCTTTCTCACGCGCATTATCCAGAGCGACGTGATAAGGCAGGATCAGCGGGCAGGCTTCAGACAGTAACAGACGTTCGCGTACCGGGATGCCGCGCGCTTCGAGTTCACCCATTTCCTTCATCAACGCGTCTGGGGCCAGAACCACACCGTTGCCGATGACGCTGGTCACGTTTTCACGCAGGATACCTGAAGGAATTAAATGAAGAACGGTTTTTTCACCGTTGATAACCAGAGTGTGGCCAGCGTTATGGCCACCTTGGTAGCGCACAACATATTGAGCCCGTTCAGTCAGCAGGTCTACGACCTTACCCTTACCTTCGTCACCCCATTGGGTGCCCAGTACGACGACGTTCTTACCCATTTTAAAATCACCAGGTTGCTTAAAAATGGATTCTACCACCCTAATTCTTCAGTTTCAGCACTTTTAGCATACGATTGCGTACTTTTTCGGCTAAACTTTAAACCCCCGTGTGTGCACGCAACATGTAGTAGATCACACAGCCTGCAACCACTAATCCCCCACCAAAACGCCGCAGCGTAGCATCGGGTAGTTGCGACATTGTCTGAACCATTTTACGCCAAGCCTGTGGGAACAACATCGGCCCCAGCCCTTCCAGCACCAAAACCAACCCAAGCGCCAGCCAGATTGTCGAATTCATCCTTCCCCCAAAAAAAGAAAGGCCCGCGTTTAAACGGGCCTTGGTTCTACCCCTGCTGTTTCAAACCATGGCCTGAAAGCTATCGGGGATCGCCATCATGCTGACGTTATCTGTTGCGCGTAGCAACCGGCGACTTCATGTAGCGGAAGAAATCGCTGTCCGGGCTCAGCACCAACACGTCCTGGTTGCCAGGGCCGAAGCTGGTTTCATAAGCACGCAGGCTACGGATGAAAGCATAGAAATCCGGATCCTGACTAAAGGCATCAGCAAACAGTTTAGCTGCTTCCGCATCGCCCGCACCGCGGGTGATACGCGCCTGACGCTCGGCTTCCGCGATGGTACGGGTCACTTCGTAGTCGGCGGTGGCTTTGAGCTTCTCAGCCTCTTCCTTACCTTGTGAACGGTGACGACGGGCTACCGCCTCACGCTCTGCACGCATACGCTGGAAGATCGCATCGGACACTTCCGCAGGCAGGTTGATCTGCTTGATACGCACGTCCACCACTTCAATACCCAGTGCCGCCATGCTGTTCGGGTTAACCGCTGGCTGTTTGCCATTGGTTTCACGCTCAACACGGGCTGCAGCAGAAGCAATAGCGTCATCGGCTTCGGTAGCGGCGGCTTCTTCGCCGTCACCCACGGTACCGGTGTTCAACGCATCACGCACGTCTGCCATCAGACGGCCACGGGAGTCGGTCACGATATCACGCACGTCCAAACGGCCAATCTCGGAACGCAGACGGTCGTTGAACTTGCGTTTCAGCAGCAGTTCCGCCTGAGAAACGTCACCACCACCGGTGGCCAGGTAGTAGCGGCTGAAATCACTGATACGCCATTTCAGATAGGAGTCGACGATCAGGTCTTTCTTCTCGCTGGTCACGAAGCGATCGGCCTGGTTGTCCATGGTCTGGATACGAGCATCCAGCATTTTCACGGTTTCAATAAACGGGATCTTGAAGTGCAGACCCGGTGCATAAACCAGCGGTTTGTTTTCGCTGTCGCGCAGGACTTTACTGAAACGCAGCACGATGCCGCGCTCGCCTTCCTGAACCACAAACATTGAGGCGTAAAGGGCTACCAACACCACCGCGAGGATAACTATGAAAGACTTACGCATTGATTATTCTCTCCCTACGCGTGTGTTGTCGCTACGCTGCGCATTAGCCCGGCGTTGGTCCATGATGGAACCACTGCTGGAACTGC
The DNA here is from genome assembly GCF_019968685.1 of Serratia sp. JSRIV006. NCBI lineage: Bacteria > Pseudomonadati > Pseudomonadota > Gammaproteobacteria > Enterobacterales > Yersiniaceae > Serratia > Serratia sp. JSRIV006. Next base: position 521,111 of record NZ_CP074137.1, on the reverse strand, counting down.
TGGTGCTCGCCTCCGATGAAGGAGCCGAGGCTGGCGCAGGGGCGAGAAGGTTCTGCCCGGCATCTTTGCTGCCTTCGGTAGCCGACTTACCGGCACCGCGCAGCATCTGATCCAGTGGCAGCACCATCAGATTGTTATTGCCTTTATTGTCTGCCACCAACACCTTACGGGTGTGGCTCAGCACTTTTTCCATGGTTTCGAGGTACAGACGCTCACGGGTAATTTCCGGTGCGGCTTTGTACTCCGGCAACAGCTTGGCGAAACGAGCAACCTCACCCTGGGCTTCCAGAACGGTCTGGGCCTGGTAGGCGCGCGCATTTTCCAGCAGGCGCTGTGCAGCACCGTTGGCACGCGGCTGGACTTCGTTGGCGTAAGCTTCTGCTTCACGAATGGATTGCTGCTCGTTCTCACGTGCGGCGATCGCATCATCAAACGCGGCTTTCACCTCTTCCGGCGGACGTGCAGCCTGGAAGTTGACGTCCAGCAGAGTGATACCCATTTTGTACGGACGGATGGTATCTTCCAGTACACGCTGAGTGTCGCTACGGACGATGGTACGGCCTTCGGTCAGGATCTTGTCCATGGTGTATTTACCGATAACACCACGCAATGCGCTGTCTGTAGCCTGTCTCAGGCTGTCGTTGGCATCGGTTACGCTGAACAGATAGGCTGCCGGATCGGAAACGCGGTACTGCACGTTCATCTCGACACGCACCACGTTCTCATCGGAAGTCAGCATCACACCGGACGCGGACAGGTCACGGACCGACTCCACGTTAACCGGGCGAACCTGATCGATAAACGTCGGTTTCCAGTTCAGACCTGGCTGCACCAGATGGCTAAATTTACCAAAGCGAGTGACTACACCACGCTCGGCTTCTTTGATGGTATAGAAACCGCTGGCGGCCCAGATCACCACCACCGCAACCGCAGCGATGCCGACAATCTTGCCACTGAAGCCCGGCCCGATTGAACCCGTGCCACCGCCGTTATTGCCGTTGGAACCTTTGCCACCGCCGGTCAGGCTGCTCAATTTCTTGCTCAGCTTGCGGAAGATATCGTCTAAATCCGGTGGCCCTTGATCGCGACCGCCTTTATTGTTACCGCCAGAGTTGCCGCCATTATTATTGCTGCTCCCCCACGGGTCGCGGTCCTGTCCGTTATTACCGGGCTGATTCCACGCCATGTTTTAGCTCCATTATTCTGTGATTGGGTACTTCAGGCTAATGCTTAGCCCACTCTTCTATTGAGCGGGCACACAAATGTAACAGGATATGATCATACGATAAAGTTAATCAGTTCCTGTTCCTGCTTGCAGAGGCGACGCCACTCCACGATCGGCATACGCACCACCACGCCGATACTGCCGTCCTCTTCATTCCACTCTTTTTCGATCGCCTGAAGCTGGTAGAAACGGCTACGAAGACGGCCTGCCTGTGGCGGTAAGCGCAGCTCAAAATGCGCGATTTCCCCCGATAAGCGCTCCGTCAACGCCTGAAATAGCAACGGGATACCTTCACCGCTGGCGGCGGACAGCCACACTCGGATCGGTAAATTTTCCTCGTTGCGATCGATACGCGGGACAAAATCATCCAGCATATCTATTTTGTTCATCACTAACAGTGTAGGGATCTCATCCGACTCAATCTCTGCCAACACGGAGTTCACCGCTTCAATGTTTTCATCCACCCGGGTATCCGCAGCGTCGATCACATGTAACAACAGAGAGGCCTGGCGCGTCTCTTGCAGTGTCGCTTTGAACGCGGCAACAAGATCGTGCGGCAAGTGCCGGATAAAGCCTACGGTATCCGCCAACACGGTATCGCCTACGTCCGCCACGTCAATACGCCGCAGGGTAGGATCCAGGGTGGCAAATAGCTGGTCCGCCACATACACTCCGGCAGACGTAATTCGGTTAAACAGGGTTGATTTGCCTGCGTTGGTGTAACCCACCAGCGATACGGTTGGCACATCGGCACGGGTACGCGCTCGTCGCCCTTGATCGCGCTGCTTCTCTACGCGCTCAAGGCGGCGCAGAATCAGACTGATGCGATCGCGTAGCAGACGACGGTCAGTTTCTAACTGAGTCTCCCCCGGCCCGCGTAGGCCAATCCCCCCTTTCTGACGTTCAAGGTGAGTCCAACCACGAACCAGACGAGTGGCAATATGACGCAATTGCGCCAACTCTACCTGCAGCTTACCTTCATGGGTACGGGCACGCTGGGCAAAGATGTCGAGAATCAACCCGGTGCGATCGATCACCCGGCATTCACACAGGCGTTCGAGATTTCTCTCCTGCGCTGCGGAAAGGGCGTGATCAAACAGGACAACAGACGCGCCGCTGGCTTTCACCGCATCTGCAATTTCTTCGGCCTTTCCTTCACCGACAAAGTATTTTGGGTGAGGTGCTTTGCGGCTACCAGTAACCACTTGCAAAGCCTCAACGCCCGCAGAGGACACCAGCGATTCGAACTCACTGAGATCTTCTGTATCTTTGTCTTGCGAGAAATAGATATGAACCAGGACGGCCTGCTCACCGGCTTCATAACGGTCAAACAAGCGTGCAACCTCTCAAACGGAACAAAACCGCGAGTTTGGGGGACATAAACAGCACTGCGCTGCTTATGCTCCCCGTCATGGTTGACTCGCAACGCGCTTTATTCAGCGTCATCGCTTTCCTGCTGCGGCTGTTGCGGCGCAGACGGGTTGTTACCATGGTGATAATTGCTGGTGCCGCCGCTGCTCGGGGTGTTGCTGTGGTGCGATACCGGGCGCGATGGAACAACGGTAGAGATAGCGTGCTTATAAACCATCTGGCTCACCGTGTTCTTCAACAGGATGACAAACTGGTCAAAAGACTCAATCTGGCCTTGCAGCTTAATACCATTCACCAAATAAATAGAAACCGGAACACGTTCACGACGCAATGCGTTCAGGAACGGATCTTGCAAAGATTGCCCCTTAGCCATTCTATCTTTTCCTTATTTGTTTGTTGTTTTTAACCAAGAACCTGTCGGCTCAAAATAAACGACCTAAAAAAATTTGCGCGCTGAATACTCATCAATTGTACACAATCACTCAACCTATGCACTAACAACCTGTGTTACCGAGTCTAAAGCCTCTCCCGGCTTTTCACTGTCCAACCACCGAACCGACTCCCAACCCCGTAACCAGGTCATCTGGCGTTTGGCCAACTGACGTGTTGCGCAAATACCTCGAAAAACCATCTCATCGTAACTAATCTCGCCAGAAAAATATGACCACATCTGGCGATAACCGACACAGCGAATGGAAGGCAAATCCGTATGCAAATCACCCCGTGCAAAAAGTGCACGCGCTTCCGCCTCAAAACCCGCCGCCAACATCTGATTGAACCGCAGCTCGATACGTTGATGCAACAACTCCCGGCTGACTGGCGCTATCGCAAATTGGTGAACATGATACGGCAACGATTCACCCGAAATTTTAGTCAGTTCAGTTAAAGTTTTACCCGAAATCAAAAAAACTTCCAGTGCTCTGGAGAGTCTCTGTGGATCATTCGGATGAATACGTAAGGCTGCAACCGGGTCTATCGCCTGCAATTGGCGGTGCAAAGCCTCCCAACCAAGCTCCGCCGCCTGCTGCTCAATCTGCTCGCGTACTGCGGGATCGGCAGAGGGTAATGGCGATAACCCTTCCAGTAACGCCTTAAAATAAAGCATTGTGCCCCCCACCAACAGCGGAATACGTCCGGCGGCAGTAATATCAGCCATTTCCCGCAACGCATCGGCACGAAAATCGGCCGCCGAGTACGCTTGCGCAGGATCGCGGATATCAATCAACCGGTGTGGTGCCAGGGCAAGCTCTTCCGCCGAAGGCTTGGCGGTTCCAATATCCATACCGCGATAAATCAGGGCGGAATCGACACTGATCAGTTCGACGGGCAAGCGCTCACGCAGCGCCATCGCCAAGGCGGTTTTGCCTGAGGCCGTTGGCCCCATGATAAAAATGGCTGGGGGACGAGAGTTCATTTCAATGTCAGTCATGCTTAAGCGCTGCCAATGCAGCCTGCAAATCAACGGGTTGTAAAAGAGCGGCAGGAGGGGATTTGACCAGTTGCGGGCAAAGTCGTTCAACTTCTGTCAACAATTGTATCGCTTGCGAGCTGTTCCACACTTCGTGTTCGCTGCCTAATTGGCTGGCGATCCAGATGGATAGCACCGTTGGCGACATCTCCTGATGTTCGGCCAGATAGCCTAACAGCTCGGGTATCAACTTTTGTAAATTTTGTTGGCGTAATGGTAAAGGTACTGCGCGCAACGTCACACGACCGTGATCGGATTGCAGCTCCAACCCCATTTTGACCAGCAGTGCCTGATGTTGCACGCAGGCGGCCGCTTCATTTTTATTCAACGTCAGCTTAATCGGGATCAGCAGCGGCTGCGGCCGTAATCCCTCTTCCGGCGGGCAAAGCTGCGCCTGACGCAGCCAACGTTCGGCCATGGTCAGATTCAGTAACGCCAACTGCTGACGCTGTTCAACCAGCGCATAGCTCGGCGGGCAAATCATCAGAACGCGGCCAAAACTGTGCTGACTACCAGCGAGCGGGGTTTCCTGCACGGCGTTAACCGGCGGGAACAGCGGCTGTTTTACCGTATCTGCTGGCGGTGTCGCCTGCAACAGCTTGCCATACAGCTCACCTTCACGCTTTTGGTAACCCGCACCGGCCTGATAGGCTGGCTGCGGGGCTCGTTCACGGGCAGCGGAGGGCTCTGCAGGCTGACGTTCACGCTGTGGCGCAGGCTGGGAGAAGTGGTTGCCACCGGCAGCAACGCGGTTCTCCGGCTGCCAGACGGGAGCCTCCTGCGCAGCGGACTCTTCAGCCAATGGCAGCGCGACATTACCCGCCTGCTGCAACACCGTGGTAACCGCCTGGTAGATAAAATCATGTACCAGCCGAGCCTGATGAAAACGCACCTCATGCTTGGCCGGATGAACGTTGACATCCACCTGATGCGGATCCACTTCCAGATACAGCACATAGGCAGGCAGTTGATCGTCTTTCAACTGATCCTGATACGCCTGACGAATGGCATGATTAATCAGCCGATCGCGCATCATCCGGCTGTTGACGTAGCAATACTGCATTTCGCCAAGCTGGCGTGCCCCTTGCGGATCCGCCACCCAGCCGCGGATGCTGAGATCGCCATGCTGCCAGGAAATCGCCAACGCATGCTGCAAGAAGGCGGGGCCACAAATGCTGGCCAGACGCCGCTCATGCTGGCTTTCTTCTTTTGCCGCGCGGTACTGACGCATTAGCTTGCCGTTATGGCTGAGGTTGATCGCCACATCGAAACGCGCCAGCGCAATGCGCCGTACCACTTCGTCGATATGACCAAATTCGGTTTTTTCGGTGCGCATGAATTTGCGCCGTGCGGGGGTGTTGTAGAACAGATCGAGCACTTCGAGCGTGCTGCCCACCGGATGAGCTGCCGGTTTGACGGTGACCGCCTGATCGCGCCCTTCCGCGTAGGCTTGCCAGGCTTCGCTCTGTTCCGCCGTGCGTGAGGTCAACATCAGGCGTGACACCGAGCTGATACTGGCCAACGCTTCGCCGCGAAAGCCCAGGCTGACTATGGCCTCCAGATCGTCAAGCGTACTGATTTTACTGGTGGCATGGCGCGCCAGGGCCAAGGCCAGGTCGGCTTTGGCAATGCCGCAGCCGTTATCACGGATACGGATCAGTTTGGCCCCGCCGCGTTCGATATCAATATCAATCCGCGTTGCCCCGGCATCCAGGCTGTTTTCTACCAGCTCTTTGACTACCGACGCAGGCCGTTCGACCACTTCTCCGGCGGCAATCTGGTTGGCTAGCTGTGGCGGTAACACCTGGATAGGCATGGGGCTCCCTCTGTTGTTGGCATCAGGCCTACGGAATGATCAGCGTCCGATCCAGCGGCGCAACATCCGACTTTAATTTGTTAACCCGTTTAAGCTCGCTGACGCTGACGCCATATTTCGCGGCGATGGATGACAGCGTATCACCGCGAGTCACCTTATGTTTGCTCGGTTTAGCGCTTTTTGCCTTGGCCTTGGCCTGAGCCGGTGCTGCCGCCGTTTTCCCGGCAGGGACCTTCAGACGCTGGCCAACCCAGACGCCATCTTTTTTCAGTTTGTTCAGCTCACGTAGCGCCGCCATGCTGGTGCCATAACTATCGGCAATGCCGGAAAGCGTTTCCGCCCGCTTCACCACATGGATCTGCGTTTTTCCTACGCTGGCGCTGCTTCTGGCCGGGCTGGTCACCGGCTCAGGCTGTCTGAGATCGTCTGTCGTGGAGTTAACCGCCGCTGCGACGTCCAGCGGGCGGTTTTCCACCTTTGGGTCGGCTTGTAGCGGATGCGCCAGGAAATAACTGCGCAGGCCGTTGTGGATCGCCCGTGCAATTTTATCCTGATATGCGCTACTGCCCAGCAGTCGCTCCTCCGTGCTATTACTGATAAACCCGGTTTCCACCAGTAAAGATGGAATATCCGGTGAACGCAGCACTCCCAGGCTGGCGTGTTCCGGACGGCGTTTGTGCAATGAACCTACGACCTGTAACTGCTGTAATACCTTGACGGCTACGTCATAACCGACGCGCTGCGAATGACCGAACTGCAGATCCAGCACCGCCTGACTCAGATAAGGGTCGGCCTGGCTATTGGCCAACAGATCGCCCGCACCGCCCAGCAGTTCGGACTGTTTCTCGTGCTGTTCCAACCAACCGGCCATCTCGCTGTTAGCCCGGCGATTGGACAATACCCAAACCGAAGCCCCTTTGGCGCTACGATTCGGCGCGGCATCCGCGTGGATGGACACCAACACGTTGGCCCCCTGCTTGCGCGCCACATCAGAACGGCCCATCACCGAAATAAAGTAATCCCCGTTACGCGTCATCACCGCTTTGAACATCGGATCGGCATCCAACAACGCACGCAGACGATGCGCGATAGCAATGGTGACGTTTTTCTCTTTCAGACCGTTTGGCCCGATAGCGCCAGGATCCTGTCCACCATGGCCGGCGTCGATCGCCACCACCACCCGATCGCCAGAACCGGCGGACACCCGGCTGCTACGTGGGGTAATGCTGGTTGCTGTGCCTGATACCGCAGCCGACTTCGGAGTAAATGGATTGGCGCTACTTGACGTGACCGGCGCCTTACGCACTGGCTCACTCACCACCGGCACAGGCACAGGAACTGGTGCCTTACGAACGGTGTTAGTCGCCGTCCTGGCTTCTGAGGTGATGGTGAAGACGACGATGTAACTGTTACCCTCTTGACGCGTCGCTACACGGGTTTTGGCACGTTGGGTTAAATCAAACACCAAGCGTACGCTTTGCGCATTTTTCGGCTGACTGGAACGAATTCTTTTTACCAGGTTCTGGCCGCTGAAGTTCAACGGTAGGCCGCCCACCTTGCCAGTTTGGGTAACGTCCAGCACCACCCGATCCGGGCCATGTAACGTGGCGAAGGTATACTCCGGAGGGCCAGTAAAGCTCACTGACACCGTGGCTTCACGCTGAGCATTGGTCACTTTGACGTCGGAGAGGGACGATGCCGCCCAGGCACCAAACGGCCCCAGCAGCGCAAGCAAGGCAATTACAGCAAATCTTCTTAACCCATACATCATTGCTGCGTCATCCTTGTTGCCTCTGGATACTTTCTAATAATTGTTCGCCATAGGCGGAAACCGCCTGGAGCTTCGCCTGACGCCCTTCGTCTTGGTAACTGAGATGCAGTTCCAGATCGGGATCGGGCAGCACGCCGGTACCCTGCTGCGGCCACTCCACCAGGCAAATCGAGTCCTGGGCAAAATAGTCGCGGATACCCATAAATTCGAGTTCTTCCGGATCGGCCAAGCGATAAAGATCAAAGTGATAGACCGCCAGCGGTTGCAGCGCATAAGGTTCCACCAGCGTATAGGTTGGGCTTTTCACATTGCCCTGATGGCCTAACGCCTGCAGAAAGCCGCGGCTGAAGGTGGTTTTACCGGCACCCAAATCCCCATAAAGATAAATCACGCTGGCACGATCGCATGCCTGGGCCAAGACGGCCCCCAGTGCGACTGTGGCTGCCTCATCCGGCAGCGGTAAAACGAGTTCTTTCATTCGATAATGTCTATTTTGCCAACTCAGGGTTAACGTAATAAGGGATCACCGCCAGCAGATCGGTGGCCAGTAATCCCCTTGTTCCTTGTTTTGCAGCAACCTGATCTGCCGCTGCGCCGTGCACTACGCAGCCCGCGCAGGCAGCATCATACAGCGGTAGCTTTTGCGCCAGCAAACCGCCAATGATACCCGACAGCACATCTCCCATGCCACCGGATGCCATGCCAGCATTGCCAACGTCGGCGATCGCCACCTGTCCATGCTCATCGGCGATCAAGGTACCTGCGCCTTTCAGCACCACAACGCCGCCGTATTGCGCGACCAACCTGCGGGTTGCAAGTAAGCGATCACTCTCAATATCAGCGGTGCGGCAGCTCAATAATCGCGCGGCTTCACCAGGATGCGGGGTAATAATACGATTCTGACGCTTCTCGGGGTGTAATGCCAGTAAGTTAAGCGCATCAGCGTCCCATAATGTTGGTTTATCACTGGCTTGCAGCTGTTGCAACGCGTTGCGGCCCCAATCGCCCTGGCCAAGCCCCGGGCCAATCACGACCACATCGGCCCAGTCCAGCGCCTGTTGCAGGATATCATTACTCAGGCGTTGCACCATCAACTCAGGCCGGGCGGTCAGCAGCGGCCCAATGTTCTCACTGTGAGTAAGCACTCGCACTAGCCCTGCCCCAGTACGCAGTGCGGCTTCTGCTGCCATGCGGATGGCTCCGCCAAAACCGTGATCGCCCCCCACCAGCAGTAAACGACCATGCTCCCCTTTATGAGAACAAGGGCGGCGAGGCTTCAGCCATCTACCCAAATCGTCAGCCGTAAGACGCTCGATTTGCAGGGACTGTGTTGCCAGCCAATCCGCTAATCCTAGCGTACTGTAATGCAGTTGCCCCACCCAATCACGCGCCTGCCCGGTCAGCAACCCTGGTTTGAGTGCAATAAAAGTCAGCGTAAGGGCCGCACGGATCGAGACTCCCGGCACGGCTCCGCTTTCAGCCAGCAGGCCAGAAGGGATATCCAGAGCAACCACTGGCGCCTCGGCTCGGTTGGCCGCTTCGATCAGGGCATCATAGGGCGCTCTGGGGGCCGCCCCCAATCCGGTGCCTAATAAACCATCAATGATGAGATCGACAGCCTCTGGCCAACGGCTGGTCGCGGGCAGGACTTCTCCGCCACTTGCCAACCAGGCTTGCCGGGCGTTGGCAGCCTCTGGTGGCAATGGACGAACGCCTTCGCAGGCAATCAGCGTCACCTTGATACCCGCCGCACGGGCCAGACGAGCAACCACGTAACCATCGCCACCGTTATTGCCATGCCCACACAGCACCAGCCAATGCCTGCTGGCCGGATACCGGTCGCACGCCAGCTGGTAAGCCGCCGCACCGGCACGCTCCATTAACGAATACAAGGAGAGACCCAGCGTTGCGGCAGCAGCAGGTTCTGCCTGGCGGATCCAGTCTGCAGACCAAACAGAGTGTGGTAAACTGGAACAGTATTGTTTCTCACTATGGCCCGTCATGACACACCCCCTCGATCTCGATCAACTAGCCCAACATATCAAGCAATGGGGGCAATCGCTAGGATTCCAGCAGGTGGGGATCTGCGATACCGATCTCAGCGCGGAAGAACCCCGATTGCAGGCGTGGCTGGATAAGCAATACCACGGCGAGATGGAGTGGATGGCACGTCACGGCATGATGCGCGCGCGGCCACATGAATTATTGCCCGGCACACTGCGGGTGATCAGCGTGCGCATGAACTATCTCCCCGCGAAAGCCGCGTTCGCCAGTACGTTAAAAAACCCGCAGCTGGGCTACGTTAGCCGTTATGCGCTGGGGCGTGATTATCACAAGCTACTGCGCCAGCGGCTAAAAAAACTCGGCGATCAAATCCAGGCTTACTGCGGTGAACTGAATTTCCGGCCCTTTGTGGACTCGGCCCCCATCATGGAGCGAGCCTTGGCCTCAAAAGCCGGCATCGGCTGGGTTGGTAAACACTCACTGATCCTCAACCGCGACGCCGGTTCCTGGTTTTTCCTGGGCGAGTTGTTAATCGATCTGCCCCTGCCGGTGGATAAGCCGCAGGAAGAGCAGTGTGGCCGCTGTGTCGCCTGCATCACCACTTGCCCCACCGGTGCGATAGTTGCCCCTTACACCGTCGATGCCCGGCGCTGCATCTCCTATCTGACCATCGAGCTGGAAGGTGCTATTCCAGAAGAATTCCGCCCTCTGATGGGCAATAGAATCTACGGCTGCGACGATTGCCAGCTCATTTGCCCGTGGAACCGCTTCTCGCAGTTGACGGATGAAGACGATTTCAGCCCTCGCGCTGCGCTGCATGCCCCGCAACTGATCGAGCTGTTTGGCTGGAATGAGGAGAAGTTTCTCCGTATCACCGAAGGCTCTGCCATCCGACGTATCGGCCATTTGCGCTGGTTACGCAATATCGCGGTAGCACTCGGCAACGCCCCTTATCTGGATCAGATCGTTATCAGCTTGCAGACCCGGCAGGGTCAGGATCCGATGCTGGACGAGCATATCAGTTGGGCACTGGCTCAACAGCTTGCACGCCGTGAAGCCCTGGCGGTTGAGGTGCAGACGATGCAGAAAAAACGTTTAATTCGGGCGGTCGAGAAAGGATTACCGAGGGATGCCTAGAAAACCCTCAGACTCTCCCTGTGGATTTGTGCATAAAAATAAAAATGCGTTGTCTTTCAAGCGTCACAAAAAGAGCAAGTGATCGAGATAACGTTTTATAAGAAATAAATATTGATTATTATCAATAAGATATAAATTTCATTTGTGAGGCGTTGCATTTTTGCACAGAAGGTATTATGTACAGGATCTGTGGATAACTCTGTTCACAACCTATTTTCTGAGTATGTATAACTGAAAGAAAGTCACACCAGAAGCGGCGTAGGATTGAATCTAAACTGGAGATAAATTTGGAGCGGGAAACGAGACTCGAACTCGCGACCCCGACCTTGGCAAGGTCGTGCTCTACCAACTGAGCTATTCCCGCATTGATATGCTTGAAGCATCCGGCCAACAATGAACAACATGGCCTTTGAAATTTTTGGAGCGGGAAACGAGACTCGAACTCGCGACCCCGACCTTGGCAAGGTCGTGCTCTACCAACTGAGCTATTCCCGCGTCGCATGGGTGTTACTTTAACTACTTTTTCTTCATCATGCTACATCAGCAGCATTTTTGAAGTTGGAGCGGGAAACGAGACTCGAACTCGCGACCCCGACCTTGGCAAGGTCGTGCTCTACCAACTGAGCTATTCCCGCCCGGCGTAACGATGGTGAATGAAACGAAATTCTTCATCGGTACGGGGTGCGCATTATACGAGAAATCCTTTTCGCCGCAAGCCCCTGAAAGCAAAAAAACGCGAATTTTGTCTGATTGCTGCTTTAAGCACCGAAATGGTGAATTTTCATGCCAGGATAGGTAAAAACCTGCTTTGCGGGCAACCAAGGTCAGGATTTGATCTCTCATCACGGTGAACAACCAATGGTCCGAATCACAGCGACTTGCGCTTGGAGAAATAATGGGCGGGAGAATCGCCGAAACACCGTCTAAACATCGCAATAAAGTTGCTGGGGGTCGCGTACCCCAAGGCATCCGCAATACTGCTCACAGGCATACCATTAGCCAACATTTCCAACGCGTGAGACAACCTTGCCTGTTGACGCCATTGTGCAAAGCTGTTGCCCGTCTCGGCCATAAACAATCGCGATAGGGTGCTGGGGGAAAGCCCTCCCCAAGCCGCCCAGGCTTGCAAGGTTCTGGTGTTATCAGGCTCGGCGAGGATCGCATTGGTGATCCGTAACAAGCGCCGGTCGGTAGGCATTCTCAAATGCAGCGGCTGATGGGGCGAACGCCGGATTTCATCCAACAACACCGCAATCATCCGCTCCTGTTCAACCTGCAAAGTCTCTTCAAACGACCAAGACACCGCACGGCGTACTAGCGCATTCATCAACTCACTGATGCCAATCACGCAGGGTTGGTCGGGCAAGTCTTTGCTCGCATCAGGCGTAATCAGCACCGTCCAGCCGCTCATGACGCCGCTGATGCTGACCTTGTGCGGCTCGTGTGAGGGTATCCAGCCAGCGCGGTTCGGGGGTAACAGCCAGGATCCCTGCCTGGTGCGAACATGCAACAAGCCGTTCTCCACGCAGAACAACTGCCCCCGCAAATGATGGTGCCAATCGTATTCGCGCGTCCCCAGACAAAACTCAAGCCCCGGATCGTCTTCACCCCACATAGCGATGAGTGAAGGGCCATCGGCTCGTTCACTGAGGTCGGAGGGATGGTTGGCAAGCACCGCTACCGTCATGATTGTTTCTCATTGTTTTTAGCCTAAATAACGTTACCCAACTTTTCGTCAATTGTCCATTATTCATACATTCTCCGCTCATTGACCAACCAGAGGCCCCTAATGAATGACGTTAAGACCCCTTCCCCCACCCCTGCCAAAAGTAAACGCCCTTGGCTGCTGTATTTACTGGGGGCAGCCTGTCTGCTTGCCGCTATTCTCTGGGGGGGATGGTATGGCATGTATGGCCGCTGGTATGCCAGCACCGATAACGCCTATGTTGAGGGTGATGTCGTACAGGTCACGCCACAGTTTCATGGCACCGTGGTGTCCATCAACGCCGATGATGGTGAATTGGTGTTCGCTGGCGATACGCTGGTTGTGCTCGATCCTGGTGACAGCCAACTGGCACTGGACAATGCCAAGGCCCATCTGGCCAACGTGGTGCGCAAAGTACGTGGTTTGTATAGTGCGGTCAGCGGTGCCAAGGCCGAAATCGCTGTCCGCCAGGCCACGCTGGACAAAGCACGCGCCGATTACCAACGACGCCGCGCACTCACCCTTTCTCATGCCATCTCCAAAGAGGAGTTAGCCCATGCCAACAACGCTTTTCTGGAGGCACAGAGCGCGCTGGACGCTATCGAGCAACAGTACCAGCAAACTCTCTCATTAGTTGATAACACCAGCCTGACTTCGCACCCAGAAGTACTGGCAGCGATAGCGGCATTGCGTGTCGCTTACCTCGATCGCTCACGCACCACCATCGTCTCCCCGGTCACAGGGTATGTCGCCAAACGCAAGGTGCAGTTGGGACAGCGGGTACAGCCAGGCGAAGCGCTGATGGCCGTCGTGCCGCTGGATAAAGTCTGGGTCGAGGCTAATTTCACTGAAGCTCAACTGCGTGATATTCGCATCGATCAGCCAGTAGAGATCTATGCCGATGTCTATGGCAAAACCATACGCTATAACGGCCAAGTTCAGAACCTGGGTATTGGAACCGGTGCCGCATTCGCGCTGCTGCCAGCACAAAATGCAACGGGGAATTGGATCAAGATCGTTCAGCGTGTACCGGTACGGATCTCCCTCACTCAGCCCGAGCAACTCATTAGCCACCCGCTACGCATTGGCTTGTCCATGCAGGTCAATGTGGATGTGCATGACCGCAGCGGTGCGTTATTAGCTCAACGCTCGCCAGAGCCCTTGCTGGCGACAGATGTCTATCTTGATCAACTGAGTCAATCAGACGCCTTGATCGAACAGATCGTTAAGGCCAACGGAGGGGACATATGAGCTCCTCTATCCCTGCCCAGGATTTCCGTCCGCCCAGCGTCAACTGGACCACCTTTGGCCTGGCTCTGGCGGTATTTATGTACGTGCTTGATGGCACTATCGCCAACGTGTCCTTGCCGACCATCGCCGGTAATCTGGGAGCCAGCAGTAGCCAGAGCGCCTGGGTGATCACCAGTTTTGCCGCCAGCAACGCGATTGCCTTGCCACTCACCGGTTTTCTGGTACGTCGTATTGGCCAACTGCGGCTGTTTCTCTGGTCAATGGGATTGTTCACTGCCGCTTCATTAGCGTGCGGAATGGCCATCAATATGGAAATGTTAATTCTCTGTCGCGTGTTACAAGGAGCGGTGGCCGGGCCACTGATCCCGACGACCCAAGCGCTGATGTTGTCGATTTATCCGCCGGAAAAACGGGGTTATGCGCTGTCGATGATCGCCATGGTCACCGTGGTCGCTCCGGTTGCAGGCCCTTTGCTCGGCGGGTGGATCACCGATTATTACTCCTGGCGCTGGACCTTCCTGATCAATATTCCCGTCGGCATTTTTGCCTGCACGCTGGTTGCCAGCCAAATGCATGGTCGCCCCGAGAGCACCCAGCGTGCCAAGGTGGATCGAGTTGGCCTAGTCGCGTTGATCCTGGGGGTTGGAGCACTCCAGATCTTGCTGGATAAAGGCAACGAAGAGGATTGGTTCAACTCTACCCAGATCGTCGTGCTGGCTATCGTTGCCGTGGTCAGCTTACTGTTTTTTGTGATCTGGGAACTGACCGACTCACAGCCGATCGTCAATTTGCAGCTATTTCGTCATCGCAATTTCCGGGTGGGTACGCTTGCGCTGATCGGTGCCTATTCCGCGTTTTACGCTACCAACGTCATCATGCCACTTTGGCTACAGCGCACCTTGGGCTACACCCCCATCTGGGCGGGGTTGGCTGTCGCTCCCATGGGGATCTTGCCGCTGCTACTGATGCCCTTTATGGGCAAATATGCGCCGCGTTTCAACATGCGCTGGCTGGTGTGCGGGGCTTTCATCCTGCTAGCTACGGCCTCTTACCTGCGCTCAGGCTTTGTCATTGAGATTGATTTCCAGCATATCGCGCTGATCCAACTGTTACAGGGGTTGGGGCTGGCCCTGTTTATCATGCCGATCAACGCCATCCTGCTCTCCGACCTCAAGCCAGACGAGATCGCGGCTGGCTCAGGGCTGGCCACTTTTATGCGTACGCTGGGTGCCAGCCTGGCGGTCTCCATCACCACCCTGATGTGGGATCGCCGTGCGATTTCCCATCACGCCCAATTAGGCGAGTCCCTGACGGCCTACGATCAAGACACTCACCAGGCGGTCGCGACTTTAGGGCAGGGCCAGGCGCAGCTAGGCTATAAACGGCTGAATAGCCTGCTCTCCGAGCAGGCCACACAGATCGCCTTCAATGATATTTCTTATGCGCTGGCTGGCGTATTTCTGTTAGCCATCGTGCTGGTTTGGTTTGCCAAACCGCCTTTTGTGCCTAAAGCCAAAGCATAGTCATCATCCCATTCACCTTAATAGACAGAGGAATCACCATGACACTGAGTTCACAACGCTTTACCGTCTACGACATTCGACAATTCCCTTTGGTGATCATGCGTAACCAGGCCATCGTGCCTGGTTACACCAAACGGTGGGAAGAGGAACTCAATAGCCTGATCGCTCAAGCTCTCCCCTTCGTGATCGTTTTCCCCCCCAATCGCCCTAAAGAAGAAAGCAATGACGATCGCAAATGCCGTATGCGCTGGTTCAAAGCGAACAAGGAAAAGTTTGGCAGCATCTGCCGCGCCCTGATTAGCGTCGAACCTGTTGCTAAAGAGCGTGAACAACAAATGGCTCATGCCAAAGAAATGATGAAGTTTTTCGGCACCCCGCTGGCAACAGCGGCAACCCTGGAAGAGGCGCTGACATTAGGTGAAAAGTTGATGAGTGCTGATAACCGTTAGCGCATTTTTCGGCGCTGTCGGGTGTCAGTCTCGCTGAATCTCCCAACAGCGTCGAAATAGGGCGACACAGTGATTCGCTAATATGGCCAAAATTCATTATTTTTAGTGCCAAAATCATTATCTGGCTTCCTTTTTATTGTTTAAATATAACCAGTAACGCTAAACCAGAAAAGCCAAGCCGAAAGATTATCAGTTTTTTCATTGATGAAAAAATACGTTTGTTATGGTGACATCAAAGGATCATAGCGAGAGACATGGAGGGGTTCAAAATGCAATTCGACTGGACGGAAGAGCAAAGAGAAATTCGAGCAAAATATTATGCTGTGGGTACCTCATTAGCCCATCAGGAAAACAACTCCCTCGGTGAATTTAATACCGAAGGATGGCAACGGCTTTTACAGGAAGGGCTTTGGCAGTATATCGTGCCATCGGAATATGGGGGTAACGGGTTAGGATGGTGGCATTTCACCACGGCGCTTGAAGGGGTCGCGTCATCCATCCGGAAACCCGGTTTATTGTTATCGATTATTGCTCAAGCGGGCATGGTACGCGCATTAACGCTGTACGGTAATGACATGCAGCGTGAACGGTATTTCCCTGCCATCCTACGGGGAGAGTTAAGTGCAACCGCCATAGCCGAGCCAGAGACAGGAACCGATACGCGTAACATTAAAACCATGCTCATTGAAGATGAACAAGGTTATCTGCTGACAGGCGAAAAATACAATATTGCTCACGCTCCTATCACTCAATTTACCTTGGTTGTCACTCGCCTGGCCAATACGGAAAATCAGGGTGGTATCGCTTTGGCACTCGTCGATCGCGAAACCACAGGGGTTACCTACCAAACACCAGACAATAAATTAGGGCTGGCAGATTTGCCTACCGGCAGCATACGTTTTGCAAATGTGCGTATCCCCCCTGAACAACTGCTTGGCAAACCGGGCGATGGCCATAAAAACTTAATACAAATCATATCACTAGGCAGAATATATTACGGCTTGGTCGCCGCGCTTATTCCCACCTGCTTTATGAAGGACGCCTTGTCTTACATCCACAGTCGGGCAAGCTTTGGCAGCACCATCGATCGGCACCAGTACGTTCAGCAACGCATCGTCGAAATACAGCTCGGGATCGAGCGCAGCCGCTGGCTGGCTTATGGGGCGTTAAGTCACTTGCTCAATGAGCATACGGAACAGGAATTATTGATGGTCAGTTCCATGGCAAAAATTATGGGTGCCAATGATTTGGTCAATAATGCCACCAGCTTGCTCAAACTGTACGGCAGTATCGGCTATCAGCAAGGGCCAATAGCCGACTTTGTTCGCGATGCGCTCGGTTTTTGCAGCGTGGGAGGAACAGAAGAAATGCATAAAAAGAATATTTTCAATCAGATTAATCGCCTGCCGATTTATAAGCAGCGCATTGACCCAACTCGATAATTTAACTCCCTATTTTCGTCATAACGTTGGAGAATACTTATGGAAAAGCAAGCCTTCATCATTGCGCTGGAAGTCAAATACCGTGACACTGATTCAATGGGGCATGTCAGCAGCCCGGTTTATTACGAATATATTCAGCATGCCTATGTAAAATATATGCACACCCTTTTAGCGATCCCTTACAGCGAAAAGTTACCGCAAATCATGGTGAAAACCTCTTGTGAATATATTGCGCCGGCTATATTAGGCGATAATTTAGAGGTCAGCTGCCGCGTGATCAATTTCGGCAGCAAAAGTTTTGAAATGCATTATGAAATCCATAAAAACCAGCATGGCGACAAGACACTGATTGCGCAAGGTGCCTCTACGCATGTCTGTTTTGATTACCTGATTAATAAATCGGTCCCAGTACCTGATGACATGAAACAACGAGTAATGAATTTCCAGGACTCGTTATAACGGCTCCAATACTCATCGCTTGATACAGCCTTTTAACACAGGGGATCGTTAATGCCATTATCCGCACCCATAACACCGTCAAACCCACGTCGTTCATGGCTATTTTTAGCTGGGGCCGATCGCGATGCCTTGCGACAAGGGGCAGAGAGTGGGGCTGATGTCCTGATACAGGAACTGGAGACTTTTACCCCCCCAGCACTAAGACCACAAGCCAGGCACTTGACCAAAGAGATCCTGCCCATCTGGCACGCCGCGGGTTCACTGACGTCAGTACGCATCAACCCGCTTGATGACGGGGGGCTAGAAGACCTTGATAGTGTGATGTCCGCACGCCCAGACATCATCATGATGTCCTTGGTTTCCACGCCACAACAGGTTGCAGAGTTGGATAAAGCGGTTCATCACTTTGAAATACGCTACGACATTGAGCCTGGTTCGACAGAATTGGTCCCCAATATCGAATCCGCTCGCGGGCTCATCAATACCTGCGCCATTGCACAGGCAAGTTCGCGTATTCGCGCCATTCTGGTCGGCACTGAAGATATGGTGGCCGATATCGGTGCGGAAAGAACCCGGGCCGGCAGCGAATTAAGCTACATACGCCAGCGCTTTTTGGTCGAATGTACGGCAATGGGCATTACACCGATTGATTGCCCCTACAGCTATTCGGATAACGAAGGTGCACAACGCGATATGCGCCAGTCCCGCAGCATGGGGTATCGGGCCAAAGCCATTGTTAATGAGCAATTTGTGGGGCTGGTGAATCAAACGTTAACCCCTTCGGCTCAGGAAATTGCACAGGCCAGGCAGATTATCTCCACGTTCGAAACCGCATGCCAGGCAGCAAATGGCAAGCGCGTTGCCGCCGCCGTGGTGAACGGCTTCCTCACCGAAGTGCCCGACTATCTTGCCGCACAGCGGCTTCTTACATTCGCCGCTCAATTTCACAGGGAGTAATGGCATGCTAATAGATATGAAAACCAAGCTGGCTCAGTTGCAGGTGTTTTCCGGTTATGCCCCCACACCGTTCGATACCGCAGTCGCTCCCGGCACACCCCAGGAACTGTTTGAACAATGGCTGGATCAGGCCATTGCCTTGCAGGTGATGGAACCCCACGTGATGACCTTATCCACCGTCGATCGTGAAAACATGCCCGATGCGCGCGCCGTCGTGCTGCTGGATGTCACCACGCAGGGTTGGCACTTCGCCATCAATATGCGCAGCCCTAAAGGCCAACAGCTCGATCATCACCCCTATGCTGCACTCACCTGTTACTGGCCTGAGTTAGCCCAACAAATCCGTCTGCGTGGCCCTGTCGTCCCCCTGTCTGCGGAAGCCAGCATTGCCGATTTTTCACGCCGCCCAGAACGCTCTCGTGCCGCTATTCTGGCAGCACGGCAAAGTGAAATACTCGAGTCCCCAAGGGACTTGGAGACAGCCATACAGGGACAACTGTATCGGCTTAGCGCCGAACCTGGCCTTATCTCTCCACACTGGGTTCTGTTTGCACTGGCCCCCAGAGAAGTCGAATTTTGGCAAGCCGATAGTAATCGCCACTTTACCCGCCTGCGATATCGTCGTGACGGCGACGATCAACGTTGGGAGCGTAACCTGTTATGGCCATAAATCACTCACACGACGAGGTCCTCTCCTCATCCCTAACCGTAGGCTGTAACACCTTGCTGACTCATACGGGGCGTAAATCCAGTGAGTACCACGGCTTTGTAAACCCACCGGTCTACCACGGTTCTACCGTGTTGAGCCCAACGGTGCAGGATTTACTCAACCGAACCCAGCCGTATATTTACGGGCGGCGTGGCACCCCCACTTCTGAAGCCCTGGAACAAGCCTTGAACCAACTGGAAGGGGGCGCAGGGGTGGTATTATGCCCCTCCGGCCTTACGGCCTGTAATCTGGCGTTACTCACCTGCCTGAAACCCGGTGACCACCTATTAATGACCCGGGGTAGCTATGCACCGGTGCGTCATGCCTGCGATACCCTGCTACGCCGTCTGGAGATCAAGACTTATTACTACCAGCCCACCATAGGCAGCGGCATAGCGGCATTAATCACTCGGCGTACCCGTGCCATCTACATTGAAAGCCCCAACTCCAACACCTTTGAGCTACAAGACGTTGCCGCTATTGCCCGTATTGCGCACCAGCGTGGAATTACCGTCATCATGGATAACAGCTGGGCCACCCCATTCTTTTTCAAACCCCATGAGCACGGCGTCGATCTCTCCATTCAAGCGGGCACCAAATACTTGGCAGGGCATTCCGATGCCATGCTCGGTACCGTATCCGCAACGGCACGGCTCTGGCCAAAACTAAAGCAGTTGCACGGCGATCTGGGGCTATGTGTCGGCCCTGATGATATTTATCTGGCACTGCGTGGCTTAAGAACGCTTGGCGTTCGGCTGCGTGAGCATCAACGTAACGCGCTGGCTATCGCACGCTGGTTAACCGGGCGGGAAGAAGTCCAGGCGGTGCTGTATCCGGCCCTGGAAGACTGCCCAGGCCATCCCATTTGGCAGCGTGACTTTAAAGGTGCATCGGGCCTGTTCTCAATAGTACTACGTCCTTTCCCGGCACAGGCGATTGCCGCCTTCTTAAACGGGCTCAGGCTGTTTGGCCTTGGCTATTCCTGGGGCGGTTTCGAAAGCCTGGCAATCCCATTTGCACTCGATAAACCAAGCGCAGCGGCACGCTGGGCCGCAGGGAGTTCAGGCATTCGTTTGCATATTGGGCTTGAAGATCCCGAAGATTTGATCGCGGATCTCAACGACGGTTTCACCCGGTTGACCACCGCATCCATTGGCTCACAGAGGGAGTTGCCATGCTAAGCGTTTGGGGGCGTAAAAACTCATTTAATGTGCAGAAAGTGATGTGGTTTATCGGTGAATTAGGCCTGCAATATCACCTTATTCCTTTTGGTGGGCAATTTGGCGATTGTGACACAGAGGAGTTTGCCGTCATTAATCCAACCCGCCATATCCCGGTGATCGACCTGGATCGGCAGGTTGTCTGGGAATCTCACACCATCCTGCGCTTCCTTGCTGCCGGTAGTCATTTTTGGCTTGATGACCCGCGAAAACGGGCCCATGTGGAATGCTGGATGGACTGGTGCCAAACCACCTTGGAACCGGATCTGATGATGGGGGTTTTTTGGGGGCTGATCCGCACCCCTGAGGCCGAACGGGACTGGCCAACTCTCCATGACAAGGTGGCCCGCTGTTCTCGTCATTTCCAGGTGCTGGAGACAATACTAAGCCGACAACCTTTTTTAAGCGGGGACAGTTTTGGCCTGGCTGATATTCCCACCGGGGCCACCTTGTATCGCTATTTTTCGTTGGATATCGAACGCCCGCCGCTCCCTGCCGTGGAGGCTTGGTATCAACGGTTACAAAGCCGCCCAGCCTATCGCGAGCATGTGATGGTTCCCTACGATGATTTACGTGGGCAGCGCATTCGTCTGTAAGGTTTCCCCAAAAAGATAATGATATGAAAACAATCGCTAAACCGGCATCTTTGCCAGTACTCATCGTTTTACACCGGGAGCAATCCGCTCCCGGGCGTGTTGGTCAGTTGCTGCTGCAACGGGGCTATTCCCTTGATATTCGCCGCCCACCGCTCGATGATCCGTTACCCGATACACTCGCCAAGCACAGCGGTGCGATCGTCTTTGGTGGCCCCATGAGTGCAAATGACAATACAGACTGGGTTAAGCGCGAAATTGAATGGATAGGAGTCCCCCTGCGTGAAGACGTTCCTTTTTTAGGCATTTGCCTTGGCGCACAGATGATGGTTCGTCATCTCGGGGGTCGGGTGATGGCCAGAGACGATGGACGAGTCGAGATTGGTTACTGGCCCATTTACCCAACCCGGCCAGGTCGAAAGCTAGGTGTTTGGCCGACACATGTTTATCAATGGCATAGCGAGGGATTCGACACTGTCGAAGGCATGGAGCTTCTTGCAACAGGTGAGCAATTTTGTCATCAGGCCATACGTTACGGCAGGCAGGCATATGGCGTACAATTCCACCCCGAGGTCAGCTACCAGACCATGCAACGCTGGGGTAGGGCTGCCGAACATAAATTAAGCCAGCCAGGGGCACAGTCCCTGGCCGAACAGCAACTCAACGGGCAAAGGTATGACCGTGAGGGTATTGCCTGGTTAAGCGCCTTTCTGGATATGTGGCTACGGCCAAACGATAGGAAAAATGATTAACCGCGCAATAGAAAAGGGGGCGAGGATTACTCCTCCGCCCCCTTTTATGAACCTGCTCCCGGCTACAGCTGAATAAAATGCTCGCGGTAGTACGCCAGTTCCGCAACGGATTCGCGGATATCATCCAACGCCTGATGGGTACCCTGCTTCTTGAAGCCTGGCAGGATTTCCGGTTTCCAGCGGCGTGCCAGCTCTTTCAGGGTGCTGACATCCAGATAACGGTAATGGAAGTAGGCCTCCAACAGCGGCATATAGCGGAACAGGAAACGGCGATCCTGACCAACGCTGTTGCCACAGATAGGTGATTTACCTGCTGGCACCCACGCTTGCAGGAAAGCGATAGTCGCCAGCTCGGCGGCACGATCGTCATGCTTGCTGGCTTTAACGCGCTCCACCAGCCCACTGCCGGTATGCGTACGCACATTCCAGTCATCCATTCGCGCCAGTTGCTCATCTGATTGATGCACCGCGATCACCGGTCCTTCGGCAAGGATATTCAAATTGGCATCGGTCACCAATGTCGCGATCTCGATAATACGATCGCGTTCAGGGTCCAACCCGGTCATCTCCAGATCGATCCAAATCAGGTTGTTTTCGTTTCCTGTCATGATTTTTCCTGCGTAAAAGCCGAAAGATAAACAAACCACGGGCAAACCCGCGGCTAATGCCAGCGTGCGTGGCGGTCAAGAACGGTTATTTAATATAAAATAGCGTGTATCATAGCCTTTTTGCTCGCCCCGAGCGATAAATGCCGATTCAAGTGAGGCTCAGTGAGTAAGAACAAACTGTCCAAAGGTCAAGAACGCCGCGTACAGGCCAACCATCAGCGTCGCCTGAAGCGTACTGACAACAAGCCGGAGCTGGATGATTCCCAATTGGGCGAACCGCAAGACGGGATCGTCATCAGCCGCTTTGGCATGCATGCCGACGTGGAAGCCGCAGACGGCGTCCAGCATCGCTGCAACATTCGCCGCACCCTACGTTCGCTGGTTACCGGCGATCGCGTGGTCTGGCGCCCTGGCGTAGGCACTCATGCGGGGGTCAAAGGCATCGTAGAAGCGGTGCATGAACGCACCTCGGTGCTGAACCGCCCTGATTTCTACGACGGCGTTAAACCTATCGCCGCCAATATCGATCAGATCGTCATCGTGTCGGCCATTTTGCCCGAACTTTCTCTCAACATGATCGATCGCTACCTGGTCGCCTGCGAAACGCTGCAAGTCGAGCCGCTGATCGTGCTCAACAAAATCGACCTGCTGGACGCCGCAGCGCGTAAGGTGGTCGACGGGATGATGGACATCTATCGCCATATTGGCTACCGCGTTCTCGAAGTGTCCAGCCAGACCCGCGAAGGGATGGAAGCCTTTGAGCAGGCGCTGGTCGACCGCATCAGTATCTTTGCCGGGCAGTCCGGCGTGGGCAAATCCAGCCTGTTGAACGCCCTGCTGCCGCAGACGGAAAAGCAAATTCTGGTAAATCAGGTTTCCGATGTCTCCGGCCTGGGGCAACATACCACCACGGCGGCGAGGTTGTATCACTTCCAACATGGCGGTGATGTTATTGACTCCCCCGGCGTGCGTGAATTTGGTCTGTGGCATCTGGAGCCAGAGCAGGTCACCCAGGCCTATGTCGAATTCCGCGACTATTTGGGCGGTTGTAAATTCCGTGACTGCCGCCACGACACCGATCCGGGCTGCGCCATTCGCGCCGCGATGGAAAGTGGCGCGATAGCCAAAGAGCGTTTCGACAACTATCACCGCATCCTGGAAAGCATGGCGCAGGTTAAAACCCGCAAAAACTTCCCGGACGCAGATAACTGATCCACAGTGCGGGGGTTGCGCTAATCGCCACCTTCGCCCTTATATCCCCTTTCAAGAGGTTAATGTGCTGGATAGCATCAAGATTAAATTACAGTATTGGCTGCCAAAGCTGGCGTTAACCCGCCTGGCGGGCTGGGGCGCAGATAAAAAGGCCGGTTGGCTGACTAAGCTGGTGGTAAAAGCGTTTGCCCGCTATTACCGCGTGCAGATGCAGGAAGCACAGAACCCGGATTTAGCCTCCTATGCCACGTTCAATGAATTCTTCGTTCGTCCATTACGTGATGGCGCACGCCCGATCGTAGAGGAGCCTCACGTGCTGGCACTGCCAGCAGATGGTGCCATCAGCCAGCTCGGTGCAATCCGCGACGATCAGATTTTCCAGGCCAAAGGCCATAATTACACGCTGGAAGCCCTACTGGCCGGTAACTATCTGTTGGCGGAGCCTTTCCGTAACGGCCTGTTCGCCACCACCTATTTGGCCCCAAGCGACTATCACCGTGTCCATATGCCATGTGACGGCGTACTGCGCGAAATGATCTACGTGCCGGGCGATCTGTTCTCGGTCAATCCGCTAACTGCCGCCAACGTGCCGAATCTGTTTGCGCGCAATGAGCGTGTGATCTGCGTATTCGATACCGCCTTTGGGCCGATGGTGCAGATCCTGGTCGGCGCGACTATTGTGGGCAGCATCGAAACCGTCTGGGCCGGTACCGTAACGCCCCCCCGCGAAGGCATCATCCGCCGCTGGACCTATCCAGCCGAAGGCATGGAAGGCGCGATCCAACTGGTCAAAGGTGAAGAGATGGGCCGCTTCAAACTCGGTTCCACGGTCATCAACCTGTTCACGCCTGGCAGCGTACAGTTCGCACCGCACCTGAACAACGGCACCGTAACCCGGATGGGCCAGGCTTTTGCTGAAGCCGCAGCCGCGCCAGAAGCCACCTTCGAAGGGAATTGATGCTGTGCGCCTGATTATCGCTTTATTGCTCAGCCTGCTACTGATCCAGCCGGCTCTCGCCGCCGCGATCCCCAACGAGTCCCAGTTACGGCAAGAACTGAAGCTGGCCGAGGGCAATAAAAACGCGCCTAATCAGGCGGAAACGGTTGAGGCGCTGCAAAGCGCCATCAACTGGCTCACCGAACGCAAAGAGTCGCAGAACAATTCCCAGCAGTATCAGCGGGTGATCGACGATTTCCCGAAGATGACGCAGGAACTGCGCCGCCAGCTTACCCTCGAAGAAACCAAAATCCTGCCCAACGGTGAAAACCTGCCCGCCAGCGATCTGGAACAGTTAATCCTGCAAACCAGCAGCCAACTGCTGGAACAGGCCCGCCTGTTGCAACAGGAGCAGGACCGGACACGCGAGATCAGCGACTCTCTCAGCCAGCTGCCACAGCAACAAACCGAAGCTCGGCGCGCATTAACGGAAGTTCAGCGCCGCCTACAGGCTCAGGGCAATAACCAAACCACACCGTTGGCACTGGCGCAGCTTGCTCTGTTACAGGCAGAAGCGGCGGCACGTAAAGCGAAAGTGGATGAGCTGGATCTGGCTCAACTCTCGGCCAATAACCGCCAGGAACTGGCGCGGATGCGTGCCGATGTCTACAAAACGCGGCATGAAAAAATTGATGTCCAGTTACAGGCGCTGCGTAACAACCTCAACAGCCAACGCCAACGGGAAGCGGAACGGGCGCTGGAAAAAACCGAGCAATTGGCCGAACAGAATGGCGATTTACCCGCCAGCCTGCGCAAGCAGCTGCAAATCAACCGTGAACTTTCTGCTGCGCTGAACGATCAGGCGCAACAGATGGATCTGATCTCTTCCCAACAGCGCCAGGCCGCCGCACAAACGCTGCAGGTACGCCAGGCATTGAGCACCATCATTGAGCAGTCCCAATGGTTGAGCGCCTCTACTGCACTGGGGGAAACCCTGCGCGCCCAGGTCGCCATCTTGCCTGAAATGCCAAAACCCCGGCAGTTGGACAGCGCCATGGCCGATCTGCGCGTTCAACGCCTGAATTTTGAAAACCAGCTGGAGAGCCTGCCTCAGCGAGCTAAAGAGCTTAAACAAGACGACGGTAGCCCCCTGACCAGCGCCCAGCAGCGTATCGTCGATGCCCAGCTACGCACCCAGCGTGAGCTACTGAATTCGCTGCTTTCCGGCTGCGATACCCAGATCCTTGAGCTGACCAAGCTGAAGGTGGCCAACACCCAGTTGGTCGATGCGCTGAACGAAATTCAGGATGCAGCGCACCGTTACCTGTTCTGGGTACCAGACGTCAGCCCCATCACCCTGTCGTATCCGCTCAATGTGGCACAAGATCTGACCCGTGTACTGTCACTGGATACTCTGACGCAGCTCAGCGGCGCTTTCGTGATGATGGTCACTAGCCGGGAAACCTTGATCCCGCTGTTTGGTGCGGTGCTGTTGGTGATTTTCAGCATCAGTTCGCGCAAGCATTACCATGCGTTCCTGGCACGGGCCAGCAGTAGAGTAGGCAAGGTCACGCAAGATGAATTCCTGCTGACGCTGCGTACCGTATTTTGGTCAATCCTGGTGGCCTTGCCGCTGCCGGTCTTGTGGGCAGCGCTGGGCTTCGGCTTGCAGAATGCCTGGCCGTATCCGGTTGCTGTCGCAATTGGTGAGGGCGTCACCGCCACGCTGCCAGTGTTGTGGATCTGTATGATCAGCGCCGCCTTCGCCCATCCGCAGGGGTTGTTCATCGTGCATTTCGGCTGGCCGGTGAAGCAGGTTTCCCGCGCCATGCGTTATTACCAGATGTCGATCTGGCTGATCGTGCCGTTGATTATGGCGCTGATCACCTTCGACAATCTCAACGATCGCGAATTTGCCAATACCCTTGGCCGCCTGTGCTTCATTCTGCTCTGTCTGGCGCTGGCGCTGGTCACCAACAGCTTGAAGCGGGCCGGTATTCCACTGTATCTGGATAACAAAGGCTCCGGTGAAAATCTGATTAACACCGCGTTGTGGGGGCTGTTGCTTTCCGCACCGCTGATTGCTGCGCTGGCTTCCACCGTCGGCTATCTGACCACCGCACAGAAGCTGCTGGCACGCCTGGAGACCTCGGTTGCCATCTGGTTCCTGCTGTTGGTGATTTACCACATCATCCGCCGCTGGATGCTGATCCAACGGCGCCGCATCGCCTTTGATCGTGCCAAACAGCGCCGTGCCGATATCCTGGCGCAGCGTGCCAAAGGCGAAGAAGAATCCACACATACCCCTAACAGCATCGAAGGTGCGATTGAGGTAGATGAAACGGAAATCGATCTGGATGCCATCAGCGCCCAGTCGCTGAGGTTGGTGCGTTCGATCCTGACGATGGTGGCACTGGTCTCGTTGATCGTCCTGTGGTCAGAGATCCACTCGGCCTTCGGCTTCCTGGAAAATATCAAGCTCTGGGATGTCAATTCCACGGTGAATGGCATCGATATCGCTCAGCCGATCACCTTGGGGGCGCTGCTGATCGCTATCCTGGTGCTGATCGTCACCATGCAGCTGGTGCGTAACCTGCCAGCGTTGCTCGAGTTGGCGGTGTTGCAGCACCTGGATCTGACGCCTGGCACCGGCTACGCCATTACCACCATCACCAAGTATCTGTTGCTGCTGTTCGGGGCGATCCTCAGTTTTTCCTGGATCGGTATCGAGTGGTCAAAACTGCAATGGGTGGTCACCGCGCTCAGCGTGGGCTTGGGCTTTGGTATGCAGGAGATCTTCTCCAACTTTATTTCAGGCCTGATCATTCTGTTTGAAAAACCGATCCGCATCGGCGATACGGTGACAATCCGTAACCTGACGGGCACGGTTACCAAGATCAATACCCGTGCCACTACCATTTCAGACTGGGACCGCAAAGAGATTATCGTGCCTAACAAGGCCTTTATCACCGAGCAGTTTATCAACTGGTCGCTGTCCGACACGCTGACCCGTGTGGTGTTGACCGTACCGGCACCGGCAGAGGCGAATACGGAAGAGGTGACCAAGATCCTGATCAACTCGGCCGAACGTTGCTCACTGGTGCTGGATAACCCAACACCGGAAGCCTATCTGGTCGATCTGCAACAGGGTATTCAGATCTTCGAACTGCGTATCTACGCCGCCGAAATGGGCCACCGCATGCCGTTACGCCATGAGATCCACCAGTTGATCCTGGCGGGTTACCGTGAACACGGCATCACGCTGCCATACCCACCTTTCCAGGTTCGCACCGAGACGCTGTCGCGCATGACCAGTAATGGCCGCACACCGCCTTCAACTCCTCCGCGCAACACGCGCCGCGAGTCGGGCGGGCTATAAAAGCAAAAAGGGTTCGGCAAGCCGAACCCTTTTTCATTGAGGCAAAAACGTTATGCCCGGCTGACCGGAAACGCGATCACTTCGCTCAGGCTTTCGGCTCCCAACGCCAACATCACCAAACGATCGACGCCCAATGCCACGCCCGCACACTCCGGCATACCATGCTTCAGGGCATCCAGCAGGTTGTTATCAATCGGGTGCTCCGGCAAGCCACGCGCCACGCGTTTACGATTGTCCTGCGTAAAGCGCTGGCGCTGCTCATCGCCGTCGGTCAACTCGCGGAAACCATTCGCCAACTCAAGACCTTTGAAATAGACCTCGAACCGCTCTGCGACACGGTGATCTTCGGTGCTGATTTCTGCCAACGAGGCCTGTGAGGCCGGGAAGTGGTAAACGAATGCCGGTTTATCACGGCCGATATGGGGTTCGACGCCCACGGTAAACAGCAGTTGCAGCAGGGTATCGCGGTCTTCTTCCGTATCGGCAATGTTGCTCAGATCGAGCTTGGCCGCAGCCTCACGCAGCTGTGCCTTCTCCGCCGACAGCGGATCGAGATCCAGATGGCGCAGGAACGCCTGCTGATAGGACAGGGTTTCGGCGCTGTCGCAATCCAGTACCTGTTGCAGCAGATCGTCCACCTCGTTCATCAGGCGATACATATCATAGTGCGGGCGATACCATTCCAGCATGGTGAATTCAGGGTTGTGATGCCGCCCCGCTTCTTCATTACGGAAGCTGCGCCCCAGCTGATAGATCGGGCCGCTCCCTGCCGCCAGCAGACGCTTCATGTGGTATTCCGGGCTGGTCATCATGTACAGCGTCAGGCCATCTGCCGCGCCCGGGCCGACGAAACGCGTCTGGAACGGGACCAGGTGGATGTCGGTGACTGTCGCCTGGCTCATCGCCGGGGTCTCCACCTCCAATACGCCACGATCGGCAAAGAAACGCCGGATCTCAGCCAGTATCGCTGCGCGCTTCAACAAATTGGCGATGGGTGCACTTGGCTGCCAGCTTGCCGTTTCGCTCATGGTAATTACTCCGAAATCAAACAGGGGGTGCAGTCTACTCGCATCCTCTCAAGCAAACAAATTCTTGGCTATTGTGGGCGCTGGTCTACATTAAAATCATAAAAAACATATAAGCCATATAAACCACCGACAATCGCGCGAATCAAAGACAAAGGCGAGGCAACACCTTATTTTTGCAGGAATGCCTCTTGCGTAACGGTTAAAAGGCAAAACAATCGATCACATCAAATTTCTACTACTTAACTTTAGGTATAGTGATAACCCTATATTCGGTAGCAGTTATCTATCCTTAGTGTTTAGTTTTAAAAGTCACTGAATTTAGCTTAGCACCCGAAGCACCTTTATAAATATTAAGCATAGATTAATTAAATTGTCGTTTTAACGAGAACATTGGAGGAGTGCAGTGCAAACCTTTAACGCCGACCTAGCCATCATTGGTGCCGGGGGAGCTGGTTTACGGGCCGCTATAGCCGCCGCGGAAGCCAATCCCCAACTGAAAATCGCGCTGATATCTAAAGTATATCCAATGCGTAGCCACACGGTAGCCGCCGAAGGGGGCTCCGCCGCAGTCACTCAGGATCACGACAGCTACGACTATCACTTCCAGGACACCGTAGCCGGTGGCGACTGGCTGTGTGAGCAGGACGTGGTCGATCACTTTGTTCACAGCTGCCCACGTGAAATGGCCCAGTTGGAGCAATGGGGTTGCCCGTGGAGCCGTAAGCCAGACGGTTCGGTCAACGTGCGCCGCTTTGGTGGCATGAAGATTGAACGTACCTGGTTTGCCGCCGATAAAACCGGCTTCCACATGCTGCACACTCTGTTCCAGACTTCGCTGAAGTACCCACAAATCCAACGTTTCGACGAGCACTTCGTGCTGGACGTACTGGTGGATGATGGCCAGGCGCGCGGCGTAGTTGCCATGAACATGATGGAAGGCACCCGCGTGCAGATCCGTGCCAACGCGGTCATCATGGCCACCGGCGGTGCGGGCCGTGTTTATCGCTATAACACCAACGGCGGCATCGTCACCGGCGACGGTATGGGGATGGCGTTCCACCACGGCGTGCCACTGCGCGATATGGAGTTTGTGCAATATCACCCAACCGGCCTGCCAGGTTCAGGCATCCTGATGACCGAAGGCTGCCGCGGTGAAGGCGGTATTCTGGTTAACAAAGACGGCTACCGCTACCTGCAAGACTACGGTATGGGCCCGGAAACCCCGCTGGGCGAGCCAAGAAACAAATATATGGAGCTGGGCCCGCGTGACAAAGTGTCGCAGGCTTTCTGGCATGAATGGCGTGCTGGCCGCACCATCGCCACCCCGCGCGGCGACGTGGTCTATCTGGATCTGCGCCACCTGGGCGAGAAGAAACTGCTGGAGCGTCTGCCGTTCATCTGTGAACTGTCGAAAGCCTACGTGGGTGTCGATCCCGTTAAGGATCCAATCCCGGTCCGTCCAACCGCGCACTACACCATGGGCGGTATCGAAACCGATCAAAACTGTGAAACCCGCATCAAAGGCCTGTTCGCCGTCGGCGAATGTTCCTCGGTTGGCCTGCACGGCGCGAACCGCCTGGGTTCCAACTCGCTGGCTGAGCTGGTGGTGTTTGGGCGTGTGGCAGGTGAACACGCAGCCCGCCGCGCGCTGGAAAGTGGCCCGGCCAACGGCAGCGCTTTGGAAGCACAAGGCCGCGACGTGGAAACCCGTCTCAGCAATCTGATGAAGCAAGAAGGTAGCGAGAACTGGTCGAAGATCCGCGATGAAATGGGCCTGTCGATGGAAGAAGGCTGTGGTATCTACCGTACGCCGGAGCTGATGCAGAAAACCATCGATAAGCTGGCGGAGCTGAAAGAGCGCTTCAAGCGCGTCAAAATTACCGACAACTCCAGCGTGTTCAACACCGATCTGCTGTACACCATCGAGCTGGGCTATGGCCTGGACGTTGCCGAATGTATGGCGCACTCGGCCTTCAACCGTAAAGAATCGCGCGGCGCACACCAGCGTCTCGACGAAGGTTGCACCGAGCGTGACGACGTGAACTTCCTGAAACATACGCTGGCGTTCCATAACCCGAACGGTGCACCACGCCTGGAGTACAGCGACGTGAAAATTACCAAACTGCCACCGGCCCAGCGTGTTTATGGCGCCGCAGCCGAAGCGCAGGACAAAGAGAGAAAGGATAAGGAGCAGGCGAATGGCTGAGCTGAAAACCCTGAAAATCGAGGTCATGCGCTATAACCCGGAACGCGACGCCGAGCCGCATTTCGAGACCTTCAGCGTACCTTACGATGAGCAGACTTCGCTGCTGGACGCACTGGGTTATATCAAAGATAACCTGGCGCCAGACCTGTCCTACCGCTGGTCGTGTCGTATGGCCATCTGTGGCTCTTGCGGCATGATGGTCAACCGCGTGCCTAAGCTGGCCTGTAAAACCTTCCTGCGTGAATATACCGATGGCATGAAGGTTGAGGCGTTGGGCAACTTCCCGATCGAGCGCGATCTGGTGGTGGATATGACCCACTTTATCGAGAGCCTGGAAGCGATTAAGCCTTACATCATCGGCAACGATCGCAAGCCGGAAGATGGCCCGAACGTGCAGACCCCGGCGCAAATGGCGAAGTATCACCAGTTCTCCGGCTGCATCAACTGTGGCCTGTGCTACGCCGCTTGCCCACAGTTCGGCCTGAATCCGGAATTCATCGGCCCGGCAGCGATTACGCTGGCGCACCGTTATAACCTGGATAACCGCGACCACGGCAAGAAACAGCGTATGCCGCTGCTTAACGGCCAGAACGGTGTCTGGTCCTGTACGTTTGTTGGCTACTGCTCTGAAGTCTGTCCAAAACACGTCGACCCGGCCGCTGCGATCCAGCAGGGTAAGGTAGAGAGTGCCAAAGACTTCATGATCGCAATGCTGAAACCGCAATAAGGGAGGGGAGACAGCAATGACAACACAACGTAAGCCCTATGTGCGTACCATGACGCCAACCTGGTGGCAAAAGCTGGGTTTCTACCGTTTCTACATGCTGCGTGAAGGCACTTCGGTGCTGGCGGTGTGGTTCAGCATCGTGCTGATCTACGGCGTCTTTGCCCTGAAGGGTGGCCCTGAAAGCTGGGCCGGGTTTGTCGGCTTCCTGCAAAACCCGCTGGTGCTGCTGATTAACATCATCGCCCTGCTGGCCGCCGCACTGCATACCAAAACCTGGTTCGATCTGGCACCGAAAGCCGCCAACATTGTCGTCAACAGCGAGAAAATGGGGCCGGAGCCAATCGTTAAGGCGCTGTGGGCAGTGACGATCGTCGTCACCGTGATCATTCTCGCCGTAGCGTTACTGTAATCCGGAGGAAACATGATAAATCAATCACCTAAACGCTCTGACGAGCCGGTTTTCTGGGGATTATTTGGCGCTGGCGGTATGTGGGGAGCGATCGTTGCTCCAGCTATCGTGCTGCTGGTCGGCATCCTGTTGCCACTCGGCCTGTTCCCTGGCGAAGCTTTAGGTTATGAGCGCGTCCTGGCGTTTTGCCAAAGCTGGATCGGCCGCCTGTTCCTGCTGCTGATGATCATTTTGCCATTATGGTGCGGGCTACACCGTATCCACCATGCCATGCACGATCTGAAAATCCACGTGCCTGCAGGCAAATGGGTGTTCTACGGCCTGGCAGCCATCCTGAGCGTCGTTACCCTGATCGGGGTCGTCACGCTGTAAGACCTCTGGCGGCCAACTCCCGTTGGCCGCCTATTCCGCTACTCCCACTCTTTCGACTACACTGTTTATCTGTAACTGAAAAACAGGAGTCACCCATGCGTTTTTGGTCAAAGCTTTGCGTCATTTTATCCGCCCTCGCTTCCGTTGCCTGTAGCGTGACACCCCCGAAGGACGTCAAGGTCATAGATAACTTCGATAGCAAACGCTATCTGGGCACCTGGTATGAAATCGCGCGTCTGGATCATCGCTTTGAACGAGGCCTGGAGCAGGTTACGGCCAATTACAGCCCGCGCACAGACGGCGGTCTGAAGGTGATTAACCGGGGTTTCGATAGCAAAAAACAGCAGTGGCAGGAGAGCGAAGGCAAGGCGTACTTTATCGGCTCGCCGCAAACGGCCTCGCTGAAAGTCTCATTCTTCGGCCCTTTCTATGGCGGCTATAACGTCATCGAACTCGATCCGGAGTACCGCTATGCGCTGGTTAGTGGCCCAAACCGCGACTATCTGTGGATATTGTCGCGCACGCCGACGTTGGAAGCCGCCACGCGCGACAGACTAGTGCAGATTGCCAAGGGCTACGGCTTTGATACCGAAGCGTTAATCTGGGTCAATCAGCAGCCCACTCATTGACTGCTGAATTTTAGCCCCAGGATCCCGGCCACGATCAGGCACAGGCTGAGAATACGCATGATGTTGGTCGACTCACCGAGCAGCACCATGCCCATTACCGCCGCGCCCACCGCCCCAATCCCGGTCCACACGGCGTAAGCCGTGCCCGCAGGCAACGTTTTCATGGCGTGCGCCAGCAACACCATGCTCACCACCATCGCAGCGACGGTAATCAAACTGGGGGTCAAACGGGTAAAACCGTGGGTATATTTCAGGCCAATAGCCCAGACGACCTCTAACAGGCCCGCAAAAAGCAAAATGATCCATGCCATGACACTGGCTCCAGAACTTATGGGGTCGTCCCCAGACAACAGAAGCGCAGGCGGGTCGTCCCACTTGGCTGATTGAAGACGTGGATTATAGCAAACAAGAGAATTAAATGGGTATTCCACGGAAGGGAAAATCAAGCGCTGCCGTGGAATACCGTTGAACCCAAAGGAATTTACTGTGCGCTACGCTGGATCGCCTGACCACCAGCTTCAACATCTTTGCCCACACCTTCGGTAGTATTACAGCCCACCAGCGATGACAGGATCAACAAGGAAAAAATGGCGAAAATAGTTTTCTTCAGCATAAGATTACCCTTATTCGTTATTAGTGAAAAAGTGTAGCTCTCTAAGCGTAGTAAAAATCAGGAGGGTTGCCGGAATAAACGGATTTTTCTGCATTATCCGATTAATGGCGCTAATAGGTATCAGCTGGCACTGCGGGAAATCGCGCCGCCTAGGTGTTGAACGTCTTCACCAAAACCACGGAAGGTATTACAGCCGCTGAGGGACATCAGCAACAACAGAGAGACCACGGCCAACAGCGTTTTCTTCATCATGCGGTTCTGCCAACGTGTGACGGGAAGGGATAACACAGAGGAACCACGAGGGTTCCTCTGTGTTGAAACTTATTTAACGCGGGAGACGTATTCGCCAGAGCGGGTGTCAACCTTGATCACTTCGCCAATCTGCACGAACAATGGCACTTTAACTACGGCGCCGGTGCTCAGGGTAGCTGGCTTGCCGCCGGTACCTGCGGTGTCGCCTTTCAGGCCTGGATCGGTATCAGTGATTTCTGCTTCGATAAAGTTCGGTGGCAGAACAGCGATAGGACGGCCATCCCACAGGGTGACGATACATTCCGCGTTGTCCTGCAGCCATTTCGCTACGTCAGAAACGGTTTTCTCTTCAACTTGATGCTGTTCAAAAGTCTCAGGGTGCATGAAGTGGTAGAACTCACCGTCGTTGTACAGGTAGTTCATGTTGGTATCTACCACGTCCGCGCCTTCGCAGGAGTCGGTAGACTTAAAGGTTTTCTCAACGCGGGTGCCGGTCAGCAGGCGACGCATTTTTACACGCGCAAAAGCCTGGCCTTTACCTGGTTTGACGAACTCGCTGGATTCGACAGCGTAAGGTTCGCCTTCGAACATGATTTTAAGACCCGGACGGAAATCGTTGCTAGAATAAGTCGCCATGATGGCCCTCTGAAAATTTAAACTGGTAGCTTAGCCAAAAAAATGGCACACATTATAACCCAAAACACGGCGCATAGAGAAGATTGGTTGCATCAACTCGCCGATGTTATTACCGACCCAGATGAATTACTGCAGCTTCTGTCACTAAATACGCACCCGGAACTGCCACAGGGGCGCGATGCACGCCGCCTGTTTGCGCTACGCGTGCCGCGAGCCTTTGCCGCGCGTATGCAACCCGGTGATGCCAATGACCCGCTGCTGCGCCAGGTACTCACCGCCAGCGCAGAATTCATCGATGCCCCAGGCTTCACCACCGATCCGCTGGATGAACAGCGCAGCGTGGTGCCGGGGTTACTGCACAAGTATCGCAACCGTGCCCTGCTGTTGGTAAAAGGCGGCTGTGCGGTTAACTGCCGCTACTGTTTCCGCCGTCATTTCCCCTATCAGGAGAACCAGGGCAACAAGGCAAACTGGCTTCAAGCGTTGGAGTATATCCGTCAACAGCCGGAACTGGATGAAATTATTTTCTCCGGGGGCGATCCGCTGATGGCCAAAGACCATGAACTGGATTGGCTGATCGGGGAACTGGAGGCCATCCCACACCTCAAACGCCTACGTATTCATACTCGCTTGCCGGTGGTGATCCCTGCCCGCATCACCGCCACGCTGTGCCAACGCTTCTCGGCATCGCGCCTGCAGGTGCTGATGGTCACCCATATCAATCATGCCAACGAGATTGACCCACCGCTGCGCGCCAGTATGGCACAGTTGCGTAGCGCCGGAGTGACGCTGCTGAACCAGAGTGTGCTGCTACGGGGGATCAATGATAACGCGGATACGTTGGCAACGCTGAGTAACGCCCTGTTTGATGCGGGTATCCTGCCCTACTACCTCCACGTGTTGGATAAGGTACAGGGCGCGGCCCACTTTATGGTCAGCGACGACGAGGCTCGTGCGATCGTGAAAAGTTTGCTGAGCAAGGTTTCCGGCTATCTGGTACCCCGTCTGACCCGTGAAGTCGGCGGCGAACCCAGCAAAACGCCGTTGGATCTACGCCTGACGCAAAGTTAAGTGGCCTACATGAATGCAAAAAGAGGAATGCCTAGGCATTCCTCTTTTGTTTTATACGGGTGCTTATGCCAGCGTTATGGGCACTTATACACCTGGCCGATCATTTTGCTGTCCAGCGGTGCAAAACTTGAA
Source organism: Serratia sp. JSRIV006 (assembly GCF_019968685.1). Taxonomy (NCBI): domain Bacteria; kingdom Pseudomonadati; phylum Pseudomonadota; class Gammaproteobacteria; order Enterobacterales; family Yersiniaceae; genus Serratia; species Serratia sp. JSRIV006. Next base: position 485,048 of record NZ_CP074137.1, on the reverse strand, counting down.
AGCAGGTTCTGGCTTGGGCTGGTCGCACCGTAAATCACGTTGCCGCCCATTGCTGCTGCCTTGTTGCGCAGATCGTTAGCCGCGCCGCGCATAGAGCTGCCCTCACCACCGCTCCCCGACAGCCAGTTGCTCTGAGTGCCGGTGACTTCGCCTACCAACTGGCATTCTGCTGCGGGCTTGGTGTCGGTAAATTTGACCTGTTGACCTGCGGCGGTCAGTTCATTGGTGCTGCTGCACCCTGCCAGCAGCAGCGCTGCCGATAGACCCAGTAAGGCTTTAATCCGCATCTTGTTCCCCATATGATGTTGAGAATTACGCAAAAGCTTATCAGAAAGCGTTGCCATCTCTTAAGCATCCGTTGCCACCGGCCACAGGTGCCTGGTCAACGTCTTGAGCGACAGCTGATGAACTATCAGTTTACACGCTTAATGGATACGGTCTGCAAAAATATCATCAAATTCAGCACTGACGCATCGTTAGCCGCTGACGTTGAAAAAAACGGGCACGATATTCAGCCCCACACAGAAGAAAGGAATAAAAAAACCCGGCCGAAGCCGGGTTTTGTGGTTAGCTCACAGAGGTGAGGGGAATTACATCATTCCGCCCATACCACCCATGCCGCCCATACCACCAGCGCCACCCATGTCTAACTTGTCTTCTTTCGGCAAGTCAGTGACCATGCACTCGGTGGTGATCATCAGGCCAGCTACAGAGGCCGCGTACTGCAGAGCAGAACGGGTCACTTTAGTTGGATCCAGGATACCCATCGCGATCATGTCGCCGTATTCTTCGGTGTAAGCGTTGTAGCCGAAGCTGCCTTCGCCTGCTTTCACCTTGTTGGCAATCACAGAAGCTTCTTCACCGGCGTTGATCACGATCTGACGCAGTGGAGATTCCATAGCACGCAGGGCAACTTTGATACCCACGTTCTGGTCTTCGTTATCGCCTTTCAGGCCAGCAATTTTGTCTGCTACACGGATCAGCGCTACGCCACCGCCAGCAACCACGCCTTCTTCTACCGCAGCACGGGTAGCGTGCAGGGCATCTTCAACGCGGGCTTTCTTCTCTTTCATTTCAACTTCAGTTGCGGCGCCAACTTTGATAACGGCAACGCCGCCAGCCAGTTTAGCAACACGCTCTTGCAGTTTTTCACGATCGTAGTCAGAGGTCGCTTCTTCGATCTGCTGACGGATCTGGGAGACGCGACCCTGAATGGTGGTTTCGTCGCCCACGCCATCGATGATGATGGTGGTGTCTTTGTTGATTACGATGCGTTTTGCCTGACCCAGATCTTCCAGGGTAGCTTTTTCCAGCTCCAGACCGATCTCTTCAGAGATCACGGTACCGGCAGTCAGGGTAGCGATGTCTTGCAGCATGGCTTTACGACGGTCGCCGAAGCCAGGTGCTTTAACCGCAGCCACTTTCACGATGCCACGCATGGTGTTAACCACCAGGGTAGCCAACGCTTCGCCTTCAACATCTTCAGCAATGATCAGCAGTGGTTTGCCCGCTTTCGCAACGGCTTCCAGCACTGGCAGCATTTCACGGATGTTGGAGATTTTCTTGTCAGCCAGCAGGATGAACGGGCTTTCCAGCTCGATAGAACCGGTTTCTGGCTTGTTGATGAAGTACGGAGACAGGTAGCCGCGATCGAACTGCATACCTTCAACCACGTCCAGCTCGTCTTGCAGGCCGGTGCCTTCTTCAACGGTGATCACGCCTTCTTTGCCCACTTTCTCCATCGCTTCTGCAATCAGTTTACCCACGGTTTCGTCGGAGTTTGCAGAGATGGTGCCTACCTGAGCGATAGCTTTAGAGTCAGAGCAAGGTACAGATAATTTTTTAAGCTCTTCAACCGCAGCGATAACCGCTTTGTCGATACCGCGCTTCAGGTCCATCGGGTTCATGCCGGCAGCCACAGCTTTCAGGCCTTCGGTGATGATGGATTGAGCCAGTACGGTTGCAGTGGTGGTACCGTCGCCCGCAGCGTCGTTCGCTTTAGAGGCAACTTCTTTCACCATTTGTGCACCCATGTTCTCGAACTTGTCTTCCAGTTCGATTTCACGAGCAACAGATACGCCATCTTTGGTGATGGTAGGAGCGCCGAAGGATTTATCCAGCACTACGTTGCGGCCTTTCGGGCCCAGAGTCACTTTTACTGCATCAGCGAGAACATTCACACCGCGGAGCATCTTCACGCGAGCGTCATTGCCGAATTTTACGTCTTTAGCTGCCATTGGTATTTCCCTTCAACTCGTTCAGTTCAGAAGATTTATAAAGCGTTATTACGCTTCAACAATTGCCAGAATGTCGCTTTCGGACATGATCAACACTTCTTCATTGTCGATCTTCTCTGCTTTCACGCCGTAACCGTCGTTGAAAATCACGATGTCGCCTACTTTCACATCCAGCGGCTGGATGTTGCCGCTTTCCAGAACACGTCCTTTACCAACGGCTACCACTTCACCACGAGTAGATTTACCCGCTGCAGAGCCAGTCAGAACGATGCCGCCAGCAGATTTTGATTCAACTTCTTTGCGCTTGACGATAACGCGGTCATGCAATGGACGAATACTCATTGAACGCTCTCCTGTAAGAAGGTTTCTATCAGATTTAGGGTTGTGCGCCAGATTATTGATACCGGCTCCGTGGGATTTGAAATGGGGGCGTTCCATCCCCCTTCAAGGGGCAGCAGCAAAAAAATTTTCGATTTGATGGTCTGCGGTGAACGCCATTAGCAAAAACGCGGCCAATCTCCCCCTCACCCCGACCCTCTCCCACTATACGGACCGGATAATACATGAGCACTTGTTTAGGGAGAGGGGGTAGCCCAGAGTCGCGGTCAGGTACCGGGGGCAAATGTAGCACGTTGAGTCCCCTCTCCCTTTGGGAGTGTACAGACCGGGGACATCATGAACACTTGTTCGGGGACATGGTAGACACTTACAACATAGGTATGAGTACTTCTGAGTGGAGTTGCTTATGCCGTGGGATGAGAGATCTGCCATGTCATTACGTACCGAGTTTGTGCTTTTCGCCTCGCAAGAAGGCGCTAATATCCGTGCGCTATGCCGCCAGTTCGGCATAGCGCCTGCTACCGCATACAAGTGGTTACATCGCTGGCAGTCTGATGGGAGGGCCGGTCTGAACGAACGTTCTCGAGTGCCACACCATTCCCCCAGCAGAACCTCTGACACCGTTGTCCAACATCTCCGCGCTGCGCACCTGACCCATCCGATGTGGGGCGCGCGCAAGCTCAAGCGGTGGCTCGAGATGCAGGGGCATACGTTACCGGCCGCCAGCACCGTGCATAACCTCATGCGCCGCCATGACCTGCTACCGGGCGGTCCGTCACCGACGCCCACCGTCGGACGCTTTGAACATGACGCACCGAACCGACTCTGGCAGATGGACTTTAAAGGCCACTTCCCCTTCGCCGAAGGGCGTTGTCATCCGCTGACCTTGCTGGATGACCATTCGCGCTTCTCGCTCTGTCTGGCGCACTGCCCGGACGAACGACGTGTCACCGTGCAGTCTCAGTTGATAGCGGTGTTCGAACGTTATGGCTTGCCGGAGAGAATGACCATGGATAATGGGGCCCCCTGGGGCGACACGACGGGCAGTTGGACCGCGCTGGAACTGTGGCTGATGCGTCAGGGTATCCGAGTGGGTCACTCTCGGCCTTATCATCCTCAGACTCAGGGTAAGCTGGAGCGCTTCCACCGCAGCCTGAAGGCAGAGCTCCTGCAGGGACGGTGGTTTACCCATGCCGCGCAGTTGCAGGAGGTGTTCGACGCCTGGCGAAATACCTACAACCTGGAGCGTCCACACGAAGCCCTGTCAATGGCGGTACCGGCGTCCCGTTATCAGCCTTCATCGCGACAGTACAATGGCAATCCGGCGGCAGCCGAGTATGACGAGGGGGTTTTGGTCAGGAAAGTGGATGTCAGTGGAAAACTGAGCCTGAAAGGGATGGGTCTGAAAGTGGGCAAGGCCTTTATCGGTGAATATGTCGGACTGAAGGAAAGTGAGAGAGAGGGCTACTACGAGGTATGGTGGTACAGCACGAAAGTGGGGACGATCGACCTGAGAAATAGGTCGATCATCATGGGTAAAGGATGTTAAAAAGTGTTCACCATGTCCTTGAACACCTGTCTACCATGTCCCCGGTCTGTACAGAGAGAGGGTTAGGGTGAGGGGAGATATCAGCGGTCGTCACGCTTGTCGCGATCGTCAGGTTGATGATCCAAGGTGTAGCGGTCGTCTTGCTTGCGCTGGAATTCTCCGTCGAAGGTGTTGCCATTAGCGGCACCTCCGCCTTGACCCCAACCGCCTGGACGATAGATGTTCAGATGCGGCATCAGCTTCAGCGTCAACGATTTCTGCACCGGCGGCAACAGCAGCAACAGGCCAAGGAAATCGGTGAAGAAGCCCGGTATCACCAGCAGGAAGCCCGCCAGCACCAGTGAAACGCTTTTCACCATCTCCGCTGCCGGGCTTTCGCCCGCCGCCAGCTTTTGTTGCATCTGCACAAAGGTCTTCATGCCCTGATTACGCACCAGGGAAACGCCGACGCAGGAGGTAAACACCACCAGCAGCAGCGTCATTGCCACGCCGAACACGGCGGCAACTTTGATAAACAAGGATATCTCTATGTAAGCCAGTAGAAATATCAGCAGTAACGGTAACCAGCGCACCTGGTTCTCTCCTCTAGGTAGAGTCGGCGTACCCGCCCGATGGCGCATACGTGATAAATGGGGCCACTAATCGGCCAACCTTCTTACAATGGGGGCTTCCCGCCGCCATTTCAACCGGGCGATCTTTTTTATTCTCTATGTTACAAACGTGAAGCTCTTCACAGAAATCAAAAGCTGTCATTTGCTGAAGCACCAGATAGTGATCTACGTTCATTCATTTATTACCAACCAGCATATGATCTGGGCAGCGACAATAGCTGCGGTCAATACTTCCGCAGTTGGCCCGCTCGGCAACATTATTTTGTTATCCTGCACATAATTATATTCGGCAGCAACATAGAGAAGGTTCTCATGTCAAACAACATTCGTATCGAAGAAGACCTATTAGGAACACGTGAAGTCCCTGCAGAAGCCTACTACGGTGTTCATACTCTGCGTGCGATTGAAAACTTCTATATCAGCAACAGTAAAATCAGCGACGTTCCTGAGTTTGTGCGCGGCATGGTGATGGTGAAAAAAGCCGCCGCCATGGCAAACAAAGAGCTGCAAACCATCCCACGTAAAATTGCCGACGTCATCATCCAGGCATGTGATGAAGTGCTGGATAAAGGCAAATGCATGGATCAATTCCCGGTGGATGTGTTCCAGGGCGGTGCTGGCACCTCGCTGAACATGAACACCAACGAAGTACTGGCAAACATCGGCCTGGAGCTGATGGGCCACCAGAAGGGTGAATACCAATACCTGAACCCTAACGATCACCTCAACAAGTGTCAGTCTACCAACGACGCTTACCCAACCGGATTCCGCATCGCGGTTTACGCTTCCAACCAGAAGCTGATCGATGCTATCAACCAACTGCGTGAAGGGTTTGACCGTAAGGCCAAAGAGTTCGAAACCATCCTGAAAATGGGCCGTACCCAGTTGCAGGACGCGGTGCCAATGACCCTGGGCCAGGAATTCCACGCGTTCAGCGTGTTGCTGAATGAAGAAACCCGTAACCTGCACCGTACCGCAGAGTTGCTGCTGGAAGTGAACCTGGGCGCGACGGCGATCGGTACCGCGCTGAACACCCCGGAAGGTTACCAACACCTGGCGGTTAAGAAACTGGCGGAAGTCAGTGGCCTGCCGGTGGTCCCTGCCGAAGACCTGATCGAGGCCACCTCCGACTGTGGCGCTTACGTGATGGTGCACAGTGCGCACAAGCGCCTGGCGGTCAAACTGTCCAAGATCTGTAACGACCTGCGTCTGTTGTCTTCCGGCCCACGCGCTGGCCTGAACGAAATCAATCTGCCTGAACTGCAGGCCGGTTCTTCCATCATGCCAGCCAAAGTGAACCCGGTGATCCCAGAAGTGGTTAACCAGGTTTGCTTTAAGGTGATCGGCAACGACACTTGCGTTACCATGGCCGCCGAAGCAGGCCAGCTGCAGTTGAACGTGATGGAACCGGTAATTGGCCAGGCGATGTTTGAATCCATTCACATCCTGACCAATGCCTGCTATAACCTGCTGGAAAAATGCATTAACGGTATTACCGCCAACAAAGAAGTGTGCGAGTACTACGTATTTAACTCTATCGGTATCGTTACCTATCTGAACCCGTTCATTGGCCACCACAACGGTGACATTGTCGGCAAGATCTGTGCTGAAACCGGCAAGAGCGTACGTGAAGTCGTGCTGGAACGCGGTTTACTGACCGAAGCTGAGCTGGATGACATCTTCTCCGTAGAGAACCTGATGCACCCGGCCTATAAGGCGAAACGCTATACAGATGAAAATGAACAATAATAGACTCATCCGGTAGCCTGAAAGGCACGCTAATCCTCTGGATAGCGTGCCTTTTTTCTTTCTAAGAATACAAAGTTGCAACCTTTGGTTTTCATAAAAATCCATTTTAAGGGGTAAACACTATGCTAGTAGTAGAATTGGTGATCGTTCTACTGGCCATCTTTTTGGGGGCCAGGCTGGGCGGTATCGGAATAGGCTTTGCAGGCGGTCTTGGGGTATTGGTGCTGGCGATGATTGGCGTTAAGCCAGGCAGCATTCCCTTCGACGTTATTTCAATCATTATGGCGGTTATCGCCGCTATCGCCGCCATGCAGGTCGCTGGCGGGATGGACTACCTGGTGCAGCAAACCGAAAAACTGCTGCGCAAAAATCCAAAATACATCACCATTCTGGCCCCAATCGTCACCTATTTCCTGACCATCTTCGCCGGTACCGGTAATATCTCCCTCTCGGCCCTGCCGGTGATTGCAGAAGTGGCCAAAGAGCAAGGCATCAAACCTTGCCGCCCACTGTCTACTGCCGTGGTTTCCGCGCAGATTGCCATTACCGCCTCGCCTATCTCGGCAGCGGTGGTGTACATGTCTTCCGTTATGGAAGGCCACGGTGTGAGTTATCTGCATTTGCTGATGGTGGTGATCCCTTCCACCTTCCTGGCCGTGATACTGATGTCGCTACTGGTTACCTGGCTGTTTGACTCCAAGCTGTCTGACGATCCGGTGTATCAAAAACGCTTCGAAGAAGGTCTGGTAGCCCTGCGTGGTGAGAACGTAATCGTGATCAAACCGCGTGCGAAAACCTCCGTGATGCTGTTCCTGGCTGGCGTACTGAGCGTAGTGGCTTATGCCATCATCAACAGCCCAAGCATGGGGCTGGTGACGACGCCGCTGATGAACACCACCAATGCCATCCTGATCATCATGCTGAGCGTGGCCACCCTGACCACCATCCTGTGCCGTGTCGAGACCGACCTGATTTTGAACTCCAGCACCTTCAAGGCCGGGATGAGCGCCTGTATCTGTATCCTGGGCGTGGCCTGGTTGGGTGACACCTTTGTGCAGGCCAACCTTGACTGGATTAAAGAGACTGCGGGTACCGTGATCCAATCCCATCCTTGGTTACTGGCGGTGATCTTCTTCTTCTGTTCGGCGTTGCTGTACTCTCAGGCCGCCACTGCCAAGGCGTTGATGCCGATGGCGCTGGCCCTGAACGTCACCCCGCTGACGGCGATCGCCTCCTTTGCTGCCGTTTCTGGCCTGTTTATTCTGCCAACCTACCCTACCCTGGTGGCGGCGGTACAAATGGACGATACCGGAACGACGCGCATCGGGCGCTTCGTGTTTAACCACCCGTTCCTGATCCCTGGCACCTTGGGCGTGGCGTTTGCCGTCATCTTCGGCTTCCTGATTGGTAGCGTTATTCTGTGATCCTCAAGCGGGGCTTCGGCCCCGCTTTCTCCTCCTCATTCTCCTGCTGCTGATAATCTAACCTTCTAGCCAACACCGCTTCAGGGTATAGTGCCCTGTTACCAAACCTGGTTGAGAGGGCCGAAGATGTCTGATTGCGAAGCTATCGTCATACTCTGTACCGCACCCGATGAAGCCACGGCGCAAGAGCTGGCGGCACGCGTCCTGGGAGAGAAACTGGCGGCCTGCGCCACGCTGCTGCCTGGGGCAACATCGCTGTATTACTGGGAAGGGAAACTGCAACAGGAATACGAAGTGCAGATGCTGTTTAAAAGCGATCGCCAGCATCAACAAGCGCTACTCACCTACCTGAAACAACATCACCCGTACCAGACACCCGAACTGTTGGTGCTGCCGGTGATGGCTGGAGATAAAGATTACCTGTCATGGATCAACGCCTCATTAAACTGATATTGCTGCTTTGCAGCCTGTTCTTTCTGCCGACTGCGGCCCAGGCTTCACTGTTCGGCCAAAACGCGGGCAACCAGTTCGTCCCCGTCGATCAGGCATTTGCCTTTGATTTTAAACAACAGGGCCCCCAGCTGACGCTAAGCTGGCAAATCCGCCCTGGTTACTACCTGTACCGCCAGCAAATCAAGCTGGTGCCACAGCAGGCAACGCTAGGCCAGTTCGAGCTGCCCGCCGGGCTGAAGCATAAAGATGAATTCTTTGGTGAAGTAGCGATATTCAAAGAGCCATTGGCGCTGAATATTCCCCTGTTGCAGGCGGGAGACAATGCCAGCCTGAGCGTCACCTACCAAGGGTGTGCTGAGGCCGGTTTCTGCTATCCACCGGAAACCCGCGTGATCCCTCTGAGCGCAGTAGCGCTGGCCGCAGAGCCCGCAGCACCGGTAGCCGTAACACCAGCAGAAACAGCACCGGCCAATCTGCCCTTCTCCCCCCTGTGGGCCTTGCTGATTGGTATCGGTATTGCGTTTACCCCTTGCGTGTTGCCGATGTATCCGCTGATTTCCGGCATTATCCTGGGCCGTGAGCGGCCACACAGCAGCGGGCGCATTCTGGTGCTGGCCGTGGTGTATGTGCAAGGCATGGCGCTGACCTATACCCTGCTCGGCCTGGTGGTTGCCGCCGCCGGGTTGCAGTTCCAGGCCGCGCTGCAACACCCTTACGTGCTGATCGGTCTGTCGGTGCTGTTTGTCGCCTTGGCTCTGTCCATGTTCGGCTGCTACTCTTTGCAGCTCCCCTCGTCACTGCAAACGCGGCTGGCCAACTGGAGCAACACCCAGCAGGGTGGCTCACTGGTGGGCGTGTTTGTGATGGGCGCTCTGGCAGGCCTGATCTGCTCGCCATGCACCACCGCCCCTCTCAGCGCCATCCTGCTGTACATCGCCCAAAGCGGTAACATGTGGGCCGGTGGTGGCACGCTCTATCTGTATGCCTTGGGGATGGGTATCCCGCTGGTGATTGTGACGCTGTTCGGCAACCGCCTGCTGCCACGCAGCGGCCCGTGGATGCAGTACGTCAAGGAAGCCTTTGGCTTTGTGATCCTGGCGCTGCCGGTGTTCCTGCTTGAGCGGGTGATCGGCGACGTCTGGGGGTTGCGCCTGTGGAGCCTGCTCGGGCTGGCATTCTTCGGCTGGGCATTCGTCCTGAGCCTGAAATCATCCCGTGGCTGGACGCGAGCCGTCCAAGTGCTGTTGTTGGCGGCGCTGGTGATTTCGGCTCGTCCATTGCAAGACTGGGCATTCGGTAACACCGCCTCTGAGCAGGCGGCCCAGCCACATCTGAATTTCACCCGTATCAATAACGTTGAGCAGCTTAATCAGGCGCTGCAACAGGCGCAGGGCAAGCCGGTGATGCTGGACCTGTACGCGGACTGGTGTGTCGCCTGTAAAGAGTTTGAGAAGTACACCTTCAGCGATCCAGCGGTGCAGACCCAATTGGCCGATACGGTGTTGCTGCAGGCCGACGTAACGGCCAACAATGCCGAGCAGGCAGCCTTGCTCAAGCACTTGCAGGTGCTTGGCCTGCCGACCATTTTGTTCTTTGACCGAGATGGCAAAGAGTTACCCGCAGCCCGCGTGACGGGCTTTATGAACGCAGAAGCCTTCGACGCACATTTGCAGAAAACCACTCGGTAAACGACACTGAGTTTCAGAACATTTTTTGGAGGGAGCACTAGTGCAACGTGAACAGGTTTTAAATACAGCCCTGGAGCTGTTGGAAAAACAGGGCCTGGCGACCACCACCTTGGAAATGCTGGCAGAAAAACTGGGTGTGCCATACAGCGATTTCAAACCGTTCTGGCCGGACCGTGAGGCACTGCTGTATGACTGCCTGCGCTACCACGGCCAGCAGATTGATACCTGGCGCCGCCAGTTGCAGCTTGATGAGACGCTGAGCCCGCAGCAAAAGCTGCTGGCGCGTTACGACGTGCTGGCAGAACACGTGCAGAATGAACGTTACCCTGGCTGCCTGTTTATTGCCGCCTGTAGCTTCTTCCCAGAGAGCGACCACCCGATCCATCAACTGGCCGAACAGCAGAAGATCACCTCGCTGGACTTCACCCGCGATCTGTTACGTGAGATGGATGCCGACGACGCCGATTCGGTAGCGCAGCAAATGGAACTGGTGCAGGAAGGCTGCCTGAGTAAATTGTTGATAAAACGCCAGTTGCAGGATGTGGCCGTCGCCAAACGGCTGGCCGAAGATATCTTGCATATTGCCCAATGCCGTCAGTTCGGTGCGTTAAGCTAAAGCGTGATATGCAGTGACCTGGTGGCAACAGAGGCAGAATTACGCGGCCTTTGCCTGAAAAGCCAGCAATCGGCGCTGTTTTCACGTTTTTCGACACAAATCCGTTGACGCCGCACGGCCAATACGGTTTAATGCGCCCCGTTGCCCGGATAGCTCAGTCGGTAGAGCAGGGGATTGAAAATCCCCGTGTCCTTGGTTCGATTCCGAGTCCGGGCACCACTAATTTGCATCAAAGCACGCTGGTTAAGAGATGAGATGCTTAACGGGCGGTTAATACAGGGGCCGGTCATAGACGAAATCTCCTAGTGTAAGTTTACGTTGCACTGGGTTGAATTCAGATTGGTTTCCTCAAGTCAGGGAGTCTGTTCCAGCAGACTCCCTGTTCTCGATCGCCTTACATAATTACGTTAATTGATTTAGCTGTCAAGTCGTACAAATTTTCTCCTACCTAGCCAGACAATCCTTCCTGATAAAGATCTACCTCTACACAAATATCCGTGTGTAACGCCAATTCGTTTTCCAGAGTTCTGCCGATGATGTCCATCTTCATATCGATGTATTCCATTGTCGTTGTCACGCTGCGGTGCCCTAACAGTTCTCTGACTAACTGAAGGTTTCTATCCGGCGCTTTCATTAGCTCTGTAGCTAACGTATGCCTGAACCTATGCGGTGAAACTGCAAACCCGCACTCTTTTGACAGGCGGGAGAAAAAGGAGCGCACCGACTGTAAGGCGTTGTCGGCATCATATTGATACTCTTTTAAAGAGTACCCGGGTGTAAATCGCCTGACATCAAACACAAAATCAGATGACTCCGCGCCAGACTGCTGCGTTCGCATTATCAGGCGCTGTAATTGATGCTTGAGTTGTCGCACGATGGGGACACGCCATTCGCGATGCGTTTTGCTGCCATCCAACTGAAGCTCGATAAATCCCTCATCGTTATTGATATCCCTCAGACGAATATGCAGTAGCTGATTCAGTCGCATACCGGTATAGCGCAACGTATCCAGTACTGCCAGCCAGAACCAGACGGGGTAGAGTGCACAACGCCGTCGTCTCGCGCCAAGTCGACACATGGCTTCATCTTTTTCAAACTGCTGCATAATAAGATAAATGCGAGTCAGCTGGTTTTTGCTTAGCGTCTTCTTCTTTTTCCGATCTTTCTGTACCGCACAATCCGTTAGCGGATTTTTATCAAAGCAAAACAGCTGTTCTTCCATACCAAAATTGAACAATGCTCTCAGGTGAGCCACCTTATTATTCCAGGTATGCGTCGATAAGTTCCTCTCTTTGAGCAATACCCGCCGCCACTGTAATATTTCCCTTCGCGTTATCTCCCCTGGGCACTTAGCCTCCCCAATAAAGCGGATAAACCCAACCACCACTTTACTGTAGCTCCATTCAGTAGCAGAGCGTAAATTGCGCGCAAAGAAATACTCATCCAACAGTTCTTCCCAGGTAATGCCTGTTGCTTTAGGTTGCAGTTCCATATTTTATTTTCCCTGAATTGTTATCTACTCCTATCAATGAAATGTATGTGATGGCCACATACACGCCAGTTATATAAATACCTATATATCGTTGGTTATTGCAACATAAACAACAGACTATCATCCGGCAGTGGATCGCCCCGATATAGGGACGAGGCCTTGACCAGATAGCCGGTAACCGCGCGAAACGTGCCTGTGCCAGCCGGATTACTATAGACCCGGGCCTGCATAAAACGCTCACCCGCCCGAATTTTATGAATGCCCAAGCGTTCAAAAGCCGACTGAATGGTATTGCGTTTGGTTTTACTGCCGGTGTCCTTAATAAATAAATAAAAAATCTCGGGAACACAGAGAAAAGCGCAGCCAGCAATAAGATGTATCCTGGCTTGTTCTTCATTAATACCAATGGAACCATTACGTAGCCCCGAAGAGAGCCAAAAAAGAAACTCACAGCCCTTCCCCTCTTTTTGATTAACGTCGCCTTTATCAGAAACCGCTTCATCAGCAGGCGTTACCGCTAAAGTTGTGGGTTGATGGCCGCCATTATCCAGGCTAAATAAATCAATCGCGGGCTGAATATCACTATCATTTTTCAGCGGCAAAACGGATGTTGTCATAGGCACGGAGCCGTTTTCTGATATGGCGGTATTACCGACAGGCAAGGAGGGGGTATCCAGCGTCTGTGCCGCTTTGCCTAATAGTTCATCGATCAGCGGGACTGAGGCCGACGTACCATATAACCGGTCAGACAGGCAAAATAACGCCTCAGGGACGGAACAAAGCCAGAGCATAGCCTCCTCAGGCAGCAGGCGGAATGACAGCATGGCTGACAGGCTCTGTACCTGCGCAGCATTAAGGGGACTGGCCCTAAACCGGAAACGAAATGGTCGGTCCGGCACCGTTAGACCGAGAGCCCATAGCGCGCCGTCCCGCAGTTCAGCTTCCAGTTGGAAAAGCAGCGGTACGTGATAAAACAGCGCTGCCCAATAGATCACTGCGTTCCATAACACATTCTGGGCCGCCTGCTCTTCCGGCTCTGCGCCCGGAGGAAACATATATCCCCGGGCCAGACGCATGGCACAGGTGGTAAATTTTATCGTCATATCCCCGAACCCACCGACGCCAGACCAGGGGCCGGAAGGTGCTGCGGGAACATTCTGGGTACTTAGCAACAGTTGATGGAGAGGAGCCAGATACAGCAACGGATACAATTCGGCTGGCAGCGCGCTATTCTCCCGCATCTGGTTGAGCAAAGGTTGCCGACCAGAAAAGGCCGTCAGCGTATCGAGGCCCTGAGGAGAGAAATAACCAGGGATAACAGTATCCGCTTCAGGTTTGATGACGCCGCCAGGCTTATCAGGTGTTCTCAATAGGTTTTTCAATCGGCTAAGCATAAAAACTCCCACTAAGGTGCCATAAGGACATTCACAGCCAAACGCTAACCCTGCCCAGTGAGAACGACGGTCTGTATTGGGGCGATGGTATAGGGCATGACCGGCTCCATCTGTGGCAAATGACGCTACAGTGTTCAGAGCCCGCGTGGAAAGCCACCTTAAACCAGTTGTGAAATGGGATAAATTAACGGCTTAGACAAGGTGCCAGCAGCCTCACTGGCGTAGGTTGCATGATAGTCCCGCACCAGAAAGTGCCATCGACCTTATGATTAATCTTGTAATATCAACCACTCACCGACTAGTTAAAAATCTAAAAACGTTGCATTGAAGTGCATATGTTAAATATAGTGGTTTAAATTCAAGCATTCGATAAGCGTTAGCGATGGAGGTGTTTTGATTAGGAATATGACATCGGTTTTCATGACCGAAGAAGATCGGCATATTAATGCAAATGAATTCTTGGACAATTGTGATGAGGAGAAAATTTTTACTTTTCGAAGAAAACTGGAGGAAGCGCGCACCACTAGTCCGATTGCTTTATGCAGCGTTTGCTACCAACCCATTGTTTTAAGAGGAAATATTCAAAGATCGTTCTTTTTCGCTCATACAAAAAACTCTGACGATTGCCCAATCAAGACAACAACAAATTTGACGCATGATGAAATTCTGGCGATGAAGTTCAATGGACAAAAAGAGGGGCGAGCGCATAAAGAAAACAAATTTAAGCTAGCTGAATTATTAAAAATAGATGAATTTTTCACTAATGAAATATTAGTTGAATCGACATTTAGAGAAATAAATAGCTCCGGAATAGCAAAGCGTTGGCGAAGACCTGATATCAGCACTATTAGCGCTGAAAAAAAATACTCAATCGTTTTTGAATTACAGGTTTCAACTACATTTATCGAAGTAATCATTGGCCGAGAGAAGTTTTACAAAGAAAATGACACTTATATTATGTGGATTTTCCTCAACTTTGATAGGGATAAATTCACAACTCTCGACATAGGATATGGCAATAATTCAAACGTATTTGTCTTCGACGACGAGGCAAAAGAGATATCGTCAAAAAACCAGCGATTAACGCTGAAATGCTACTATCGCAAACCATACATATCCAATAGCTTATCAATTGATTACGCGTGGGAATGTCAACTTGTAGACTTTAATGATATGTCATTTGACTCTGTCGAGAAAAAAATATATTTCGCAGATTCTAATTTATTGACTCAACAAGTCACCAATGAAATAAATCGTACAAAACAAAAAATAGAACAAGAAAGAATTGAACGTAAAGAGAGAGAATTAAAAGAAAGACAAAAAGATCTAGAAAATAGAGCGCAGATTGAAAGAAACAGAAACTCAAACAATAAAAACCTTATTAGCTACCCAAGCAAAAGAGATAAAACAAAAGACGTCTCTTCATTGCATAAGACAAGTAAATCATTTGGTGATGTAGTTAAATGCGCTCACTGTGGGAAGATCGTTAAGATTAAAAAAATCTGCTCAATTCTTTTGTGTGAGAATTGCTTTCAACCCATTGATAAATTTTAGTGCAACTCAACCCTTTGGAGGAGTGTAGGCAAAATGAATCAACAGACACCAGCATTAACAAGATTACATCATTTCTACGTAGGGATTGCTAAGTTCCTTTTTCATCATCCGATGCATGGAATTGTGTCTGTGCGTGATCCTATCAAGCTAGAAGATGCTGCACGGTATGGCCTTAGCCCCTTATTACTTTATGGATTGACCGTTGCTGGGTTACCCATTAGATGGATGACATTTACCAGCGTAGACCAGCCTAGAGCCCTCAGGGATGTTCTTCTTGATGCATGGCGCAATGCCGATGGTTTACGTGGAAAACCAGATATATTGTTAATAAATCGCAATATTGAAAAATCCTGCCCTGATTTAGTGAGCGAAATGAAAACAATAGGTGTCCATGTTAAGGTGGCTGATGCAAAGGAAAAATCGCTTCCAGGATCCCTGCGTTCAGCTCAAAACGCGAGTCTATGGCTGCTAGGAAAACGTAGTCGGGAGAAACTGCCCCTTATCAGGTCCATCCAAGAACTTTGCTTGGACGCTCAATACAACCACGAATCCAGTATTCGTGAGGATCGCAGCGGTATCAACAGCAACAAAATTAATAATGAAATCCAACAATGGTTAAACTTACCATCACAAATACCAGAGCCAATAGTGACTAATGAACTCGACTGGAAACCGGGGCCATGGTTGTCATCTTGGGAATCCTTACTACCACCTGCTCAGCCTCGCTATTTCAATATTAGCACCCTTAACGGCACTATGTGGCTTCTAATAGGTGAGAATATAACGGAAAATATCGATATAGATGATGAGTGGATTGACAACAGTTATGATAATACTGCTAAGGTCGTCAAAAATCTTGTGGCGTGCTGGCCTAATTCACCCAAAGAAATTGCAACAACGGTAGGAGTTACCTTAAAGGAACTTCAGTGGTTCATGTCAGGAAAAGCCGAACTTAGCAGGCAGGCGTATTTTGCCCTGCGAGATTTGCTCAGCATTGAATATAACGAATCTATGTGTGGTTATGTTGGGACTGGTCCTTATGTACTCATGGCCAAAACACCTATGGCACTTCAGGGAAGCTATGAAAACCTTTCTTGTGGAGGTGATGCATGTCCCTGCGAAGTCATCCCGTACCAGGGAGTAGCAGACCCAAGTTGGCGATATGTGTTGATTAATAACTACAGTGGACCGCCGAGCATTGTGATGGTTCCTCGCGGAGAAAAAATCTTAGAGCATCTTCCTGATTTATTGATGAATTATGGCGAAATTACGTCTGTATCTCAGGAGTTTTATAGAAATATCGTTTCTACCTGTGCCCGAGCATGTCGTGAACCGACTGCTAACATTCGTGAGATGCAACACTTTAGCAAACTCTACGAAAAACACTGGCCAAATTAAATTTTTCAACCAGATGCCTTCAGCTTTCTACACAGTGCCAGATAACAACATACTTAAGCACCTGCCTATACTCAATGCGGGCAAGTTTATCAGATAGCAGGATAAAACGCCTCCGAAGAGGCGTTTTCATATCAGGACTGTATACCTGATAGTGGTTTAAAGTTTTTACCGCCGCGGCTCAACCATTGGCTGTCCATACGCAGCGCGGTATTGGGCATGCTGAGCACAGTCGGCAATCAGCCCCATCTGCATCAACATTCCGCGTTCCCATGCGCCAGGGCGGCAGCTGCCGTCCGCAACGCATGCCAGAATATAGTTAATCAGCTCACCTACGCTGTCCACCTTAACCGGTGCACCATACTCACGGTGAAGCATCACGATATACTCAAGTTCGCGTAGTACCAGAGGGTTAATCTGCATAATAACTCCTTGTTAAGCGGCACGTTGGTTATCATCGTTACTGTTCAACCTCAGTAAATATTCACTGGCTTCACGCGCCTGCCGACAGGCGCGAAAAAGCGCTTTCTTATCGGCCTTCAACACATTCAGCCAGTGGTCGATATAACTTTCATGGTTAACCTCACCCAGAACCTCAAGGTGCGCGCAGAGAAAGGCACTGCCCATCTCTGCGCATAGCTCTTCAAAGGCATAAACCGGGTTACCGAACTTACCCGAAGAGGCGGTTATCCCCTCTCGGTTAAGCCGTGAGGCATGGCCAGTGCTATGGACCATTTCATGCAATAACGTGGCCCAATAGTCCGCCTCGGTAAAAAACTGCCTAGACAACGGCATTACAATACGATCGTGATTTGGCGAGTAGAACGCCCGGTTCTGCGCTGCCGATGTCACCTGAACGCCGCTGGCATTCAGTATCGCCAATACCCGGTTGTAGGTTTGCGCCGATAGGGTTTGCACCTCCTGGTCGGGTATTCGTTCAGCGGAGACCTGCAGATGCGCCGGTAGGTTGTCACACTGCAGCACATTGAACAGGTACAGTGATTTCAACATCGCCCGCTCAACCATTAGCGGCTGGCCATCATCAGCCAACAGTTTATTTCCGTCACGGTCTTCGGCCTGTACCTGAAGCGGTTTATAGATCACCGCACCGGTAGCCTGCTCACCTTTACGGACCTGGCCGCCCAACTGTTGTGCCTGGCGATAGGTTAACCAGCGATTGGTGCTAAACCCCCGCTCTTCGGCAGACATCCATAACAGCAGGATATTCACACCGCTATAGGCATTGCCGGTTAATGCATTCGACGGCACGATGCCACCCCGCTCGTTATTAACCGAACGCCAGGGGCGTTTCCAGGGCGCAGTGCCGTTTTCCAGCGCGGCCACCACCTTGTCGGTGATCTGTTGGTAAAGGTCTTTAGCGTTACCGGGATGAGGTTTGCCGGATTGAGTCAACTTCTTTTTCATAAGAGACACCTCAAAAAGCGGACGTATCTCTCCCCCCCTAAAGGCGAAAGATACGCCCCAGGGGGATTTAAAGAAAATCAGCACTACTGTACTGAAAGAGAATTATTTCATTGTTACCACCAGGGCCAAAACACTAGGTCCAGGCGTTCAAAGTCAAATTCATTGAGCAAGTGATGTGCCCACTTGCGAATGTCATTAACATTCGACCAATATATTTCTTCATACTCTGTTGAGCCAAAGAAGAAACCAGGTACTGTTGGAAAAAGTTGAGCACAGTTTGTTATTGTCAATTCAGACAACGTACTACACAGTTGCTCCAAATGTTGCCGAGTTATCGGTATCTCCTGACAGTTCTCCACCTTAGCTATATGGGTGCTAACCCAGCTAACCAGTGCGTTAACCTTACGGAAATAGCCAACTTCGAACTTTATCTGACGACCACCGGATAAAAGCAGTTCATCTTCATCGGGCTGTTTGTCAGAGGCCAAAAAGTAAATATCAAGTCCCATAGTAATACTCCTTGTTTATTGAATAAGAAGCAGGGACCTTTCCAGCAGGAAAAAGTCCCTGCTGGGTGGAAAATGCTAAATCAGACGATTAGGTTAACGATAAATAGGCATGATGTTCTCCTTGAGGTTGAGAAATGGGAAAACGCCTCTGCCCGCAGGGAAGAGGTGCTCCCCGCGTAAAAGGTCAGTTGGCTGACCAATAGAAGATTAATGTAGCTTTGGTGCAGCTCGTTTAGCACCGCTAAGGTTAGATGTCTGCCTTGATACCCTGCTTAGGGGAAATTTTCCCGCTGAGTAACATCGGCTAACGTCAAAAAACAGTGTGAAAGGAACCTTGATCGCCGCGCTATAGTGCACTGATATTGGCGATATCTGCTTTCAAAGGTGCGCAGACTTACCACACGGATGTGTTCTCCCTTGCAGGCTACGGGAGAGTTGTTTTGCAGTCACCCGAAGGCGTATCTCACAGACCGCTGATACATTAGTGGTTGTCCGAAGACAACGTTAAGCCTAAATAATCTACACCACGCATTGTTTAAAAATCAAGCAAATCATTGTTCCAACATCTACCGCTCACCCGATTTATAACGTTGATAAAGTGCCAGTACAGCATCAGTAAACTCATCGTCAATGATATAGAAATAGCACTCAGGCGGCAAAAGCGCACACCATATCAAACGAAGGCTTATGCGTACCCTTTTCGTAGTGAGATAGCTGCGAATACGCCGTCGCCTCGTCAATGGCAGCCATGAAAATCACCGCGCTTTAACCCTCAAAGCGGGGTTACCTTTGGCATTATCTTTTGTAAAAGCGCGGCCGGTTCAATCCCTAATAGCCCGGCGATATAGGCGAACTCCAGCACATCCAGCCTCCTCTCGCCATTTTCAACCTTGGCAATAAAAGACTGTGGACGCTGCAGGGCCTGAGCCAGCTTTTCCTGAGTAATGCCCTTTTGTATCCTCGTTTCACGAAGCGTTTTTATAACCAGTTGATATTCTGGTGAATATACTGATGGCATGATGGTAATTCCGCATGATATCCCAAAATCGAATATCAGCTATTTACAGGATTATCCCAAAACAGGATAATCGGTAACCTGATAACGTTACGGAGATAAGCGCATGGACCAACAAGACTGGCATCCGGCAGATATCATCGCCGGACTAAAAAAGAAGGGAACATCACTTGCGGCAGTTTCACGCTGTGCGGGTCTGTCGAGCTCTACCTTGGCGAACGCACTGCTCCGCCCATGGCCGAAAGGAGAAAAGCTTATTGCCAACGCCCTGGAAACTTCACCGGAAAAGATCTGGCCTAGCCGCTATTTTGATAGCCAAGGTAAACCGCTTAAGCGCCAGATAAGAGACAAATGCGCTAGCCAATAGGGAGTGCATGGCTTTCGTCACCCAGGGCTCAATCCGGCTGATTGTACACGCGGGCCACATAGTGCCCTCGCCCATCGCCGTGCCCCAAATCCATAGAGACTAATGCCTCGGCCTCTTTTTGGCTCATACCGTTAGCAAGGTGAAAATTAACCGCATCCCTTGCGTAGGCATAGCGTAAACTATGGGGGGCATTTTTCCCGGTCATTCCACCATCCCGAACAATATTCCGGTAGCGTTCTATTGCCTTATGCAGGCTAGGTTTATCAATCAACCTGCCGTGGTTTTCATCACAGTATCGAATCGCCTGATTAACTATGGCCAGCACCTTTTCCTTATTCAATATCGTAGTATCCCTTGGTCGCCCTCCTTTGGTACCAAATACCACCCTTACTCGCTGATGATGATTTATTATCGACTGCCGCCAGGTTTTAAGGGATTTAACTGACTGAACGGCCTCTTCCGTTCTTAAGCCTAAATAACGAGCAAGTTGAATAGCAATGGCAACCCCTTGATCTTTCGACATGGCAAAGTGAATAATCTCATTCAACTTTTGATCAGAAATGGCTGCCTTAGCCCCATCCCTTTTTGCTCCTGCAATCCCCAGAGCCTGATTGCTTAATCTGTCATGATTAGGATCTGCCAGTTTGCTTCTTCCGGCAGTCGTTAAAATATTTCTCAGCGCCGACATCT
The DNA here is from genome assembly GCF_019968685.1 of Serratia sp. JSRIV006. Lineage (NCBI taxonomy): Bacteria > Pseudomonadati > Pseudomonadota > Gammaproteobacteria > Enterobacterales > Yersiniaceae > Serratia > Serratia sp. JSRIV006. The sequence goes on along the minus strand of NZ_CP074137.1, from coordinate 464,541 downwards.
CATTTTGCAACGTTCTCAGAGAGATATTCTCATCCAGACGGCTTTTCATATATTGTTCCAGATGCCGGGTGTTAATATGTTTAACATCACGGATTTGAATATTTAGCCTTGCCAGTCGCCCCGCGAAGCGACTGGCAATCTTTGAGCGATCCGATACGGTTTTAAAACCTCCACCGCCCTTTCGCGCCAACGTCACCAGCTGTTTCTCCAGTTTAGCCATAGCCAATGCTCCTTAAATTGACTGTACCCCATGTTACCAAACGCTAAAAATCTCACCCCGACGACACGGTTACTTTTGCGCTTGCTGCGCTTCAACGGGTATCTGTGCATCGGGGCGGCGAGAAGTTGAGTTATTTCGAGGCTCCCCAGGTCTCTGACCTGTTCGCTGCTTTCACAGGGCTGACTGACGTCAGACTGCCTCCACACACTACTGCTGGTAGTGTCGCCATCGATACCGAGTTGATTTCCTCCTGATTGATTAAAACGGCTTGTTTCACCGTCATTAGGTTGATGTAAAAGTGAGTTGAAGCCCGTATTGATACGGACTACCCGTTGGTCAGATGGTAGTAGTACGTTGAAAGCCACGAATTTCGTGGGTTGAGACGTTGCGCGCTATGCGCGTCACTTGGTGTTTGCTTCGCTTCCAGCCAAGTGACGCCGCATACAAAACGCAGCAGGTCTGGCGCTAACTGATGCCTTTCGGCATAGAAGAGCGCAGCCAGCGGCGTTTATTTGACGTTAGAGATTTGGCGATAGATAGCCTGGGTCGCTGTGGGGCAGCCCGGATTTAAAGATGTGGTGACCGTAACGCTTCAGCAAACCTACGGCTTCGCAGCCCGTTGCTCTACTAACGGTTAGTCTCACTTGGTTGAAGGCCAATCACAGTATCCTCGGTTAGCGATACTGGCGGCCAAGAAATGCTGGTTGTTAGCCATTCCGCTGGAATAAACTTACCTTCATCACATTGACTGCGATCCCCGCTTTCAAAGGTTTAGGGGGTTACCGCTGCTAAAGCGCTACATTTCAGGTCTAGGTAGCTTGTGGTCGCTCGAAAGCGTCAGTCTCAGACCACACTCCATTCCTTATGACTTTGGGTTTGCGACCACCCTAAGGCGTTTCTCACAGATCGCTGGTATCATCCTGATACTGGAAACATTGGTGCTGTCATTGACAGCCAAGTAACCTGGTTAAAAATACGACAAATCTTTTAGCGGTTCAAGAACTTCAGTTAACCAGGGGGTTACCGCTTCAGTTGAAGAATAAAGGGTTCACAGAGGCTAAAGAAATACCCCCTATTTAATATCGGTGTATCTACTCTTATTCCGTCCCAGCGCATTATTTAGCTGGGCTGGCGCTCATTTTCTTATGTCGCAGCTTTTTCCTGCCTATCATAATACCCAAGAATCACATCAGCCAAATCGTCTTCCACGGCATAAAAATAACAGGCGGGAATAGTCAGAACAGATGCCAATCGGCAGGCCAGTTCAAAGTCTGGCGTGTGCGTTCCGCGTTCATATTGATTCATACGAGCGCTAGCCGTCGCCTCATCGATCCCAGCAAGAATACCCAGGCGCTCCTGTGACAGGCCGGCCTTTAAACGTGCGGCTTTTAAGCGATGAGGCAACATAAGGATCCTGATTTTTAACGTGACTTGTCGCGATTCTCATCTTTGCGCCTTGAAAATATACTAAGTAATCCTTAGTATTTATGCTGTACGTTTACTTGAGATCTTAACGGGGGCAGGTATGACACCACAAAAAGATTGGCATCAGGCAGATATCATTGCTGGATTACGTAAGAGGGGAACCACTCTGTCGGCATTGTCACGTTCGGCAGGGTTAAGTTCTTCAACGCTCGCCAATGTCCTTTCTCGCCCCTGGCCGAAAGGGGAATGGCTAGTGGCAAAGGCACTGGAAATCCATCCTGCGGAGATCTGGCCCAGCCGTTATTTTGATGATTCAGGAAGATTACTTGATAGAAAGGCCAGAGCAGAAAAGGGAGAATGAGTTAATGATTGCTCGGAAAGAGCCCCCCTCATTTTATCCCCCACGTAAGGGTGGCTCCCGCGATGGGCGCTGCGCAGTGACCTGAAGGCACTCTTCCCAAACTGCTGTAGCATTGGTGGCCGCCAAAGCGGTGGTGCGACAAAATCGATAACATCAACGACGATAACTGTCGGTCAATGCTTCTACCGCTTTATATATTGCTCAATTTCCAGCTCTATTGCTCGCTGCTGCTCTGCTTGAGCCTTTTTCTGTTCTTCAAGCTTTTTATACAAAGGGGGGTAATACACCATATTGCTTATCTCTCTCGGCCAGCAGACAGTAACAGCATATAGCAAAGAAAGAACTGCACAGTAGAAATTAACAGTCCAATGAGAAACACCTTCTACATATTGCATTAACACATACTTCAGCCAGTCCAGGAAAATAAACGTCGAGCCATTACTTGAGAGCAAATACCACTCAATAAGAAACAAGAGAAAGATCCCTACTGAAACATATTCTGACCGTTGGTTGTCCTTTATCTTTTTATTAAGCTTCTCATTTTCCTCATGATATATGTTGTAGATAAATCCAGACTGATTGTTTAACGCTTCATCGTGAAGCTTCGATAATCTTACATAGCCAGGCCCATGTTTAAGATAATCAGACGAATCATCAATCTTCATATATCTATATTTAACTTCAATCAATATATAAGAAAAGAATAAACTAATGAATATTAACAGTAGAGATGAGAAGAAACCAAAGCTAAGGATAACGCCTAAAATATCACCCAACACAAATTTCGCTTCACTCTCCGTGGCAAAATAGAAAACTCCTTTACCTGTAAAAATAGCAAACATCACATCGATAAAAAGAACACAATAAAAGACATTTGCAACTTTACTAAAATCCCACAGCCCATCCATCAAATTAAACATTGGCATAGGACTATTTTTTGAAAAAGACATTGTCACTCCTTTGTAATTTGTTATCTCTAATAAAAAAGTTCGATCTCCAAGCGATCGTTGTCCACCTAATCACTGGCCATTTTACGATAGCTGTCCGGGGTTGCCAGCCTAACCGGCGTTTTTCCTCGATGGCATTGGCGGCCCATCAGGCATCAACGGGTACCGCAGCATCGCTACGGCATAACACACCCTATTAGCCAGCCTCTCTTTTACCATTACGCCTATAGATCCTGAGCAAACTTTAATCTATATTCGACTATATACCAAACTAACAATGCCATAACCAACTGTATTATAAGGAGTAAGCCATATGGGCGCAGGAGCTTATCAGCGAGGGGTTAAAGTCGCTGGCCTATGGAAGAGGTTTAGCGGTCAGATCAAGTATCAGTACTCACGCTGCGTGAGCTGGGCCAAAAACCACCGCTTACCTACCTGGGTTGGGCATATTCCAGTGGTCGGGTTGGTTCTGGCTATCTGCGGTGCCGCTATTTTTGCCAGCCTGATCGTTGCCGGATGTCTGATATTTATCTGGGCGATTGTTTATATTATTCAAAATATCGGCAGCGATAATTCACAATATGATGATTATTATGAAAATAAAAACCAATCTGATAGCTTAATGCAAGAGGATGACTTGGTTATCAATAGTGCTTTGAATGGCGATTATGATGGGGCACCCTATAAATCACCGGCAGAAGAGTGAGCGGCTCCCAGAGAACAGGCCGTCTTTTTCGTTAATTGTTATTTGCAGTGAGATTTTTGCTCGCCTTACCGCTAATGGTATTCGCCCCCATATCACCAACTTTCCCCCCTGTATTCAAGGCGACTTCGCTACCACCTTTCATCGCGCTGGTCATGGCAACCCCCATATGAACGCCAGCCCAGGACAGCGCTCCTAGCCAAACGGCGGGTAACACCATAAACATAGTGCCCATTACCAGCATCATAATCAGATCGTCGGAGGTGTTCTGGAACCCCGCCATATTAAACCGGCTGTGGGTGTCAGAGCTGTACAACGACGTTAGGATCCAGCTATCCAGCCAACGCGCCAGTTCCCACCAGAACGTCAGGAAATTCAGGGCAAACATCACAAATGTCAGGGTAATTACGGTCTTAAACTCATAGGCGGCAAACGCCAGAATAAGCGGCAACATCACCGCGATGGCCATCAACATAATCGCCTGTACCATCGGCAGCGCCTGACGCATCGAGTCAAAGGCCGGAAACGCCGCCAGACTGCCCAATGAGTTACCGCCGATGGCACCCAGCCGGGTCACCGTATTATCGAAGCTAAAATCGGCATTACCGCCATAGCCAGCATAAACCTGGCCACTCTGCGACACCGTCAGGCTTTGCGGGCTCACCAAACGCCGGATTACCGCCTGTTTATAGTCGGTCGCATTCATGCCGATCATCTTCATCGCCGCCGACAGACGCAGCCAGGTCCCCGGATCGGCCTGATTAACCACCCGCGTTTCCAGGCCATTATCCCCGCTGTTCCACCACTCGTTACAGGTCGGGTAGCCACCTCGCCCGGTATTGGGGCGTCCGCTGTCCCTGCTTTCACTCCACGGGAACAAGGTCCGCGGAGTTTTTGACTGTAGCCTACCATAATAACCCTGCTGGAAGGTCTGGCTACCGATCCATTCGATATCGCGCAGTACCGCCTTATCGGTATTCTGCCCCTGATCTTGCTGTTTCCACAGATATAACGCCAGCGCATAGCAATCATTGGTGAAGTCCTGCAGCTCTGCCGCCAGTGCCTTATTATTAATTCGGGTATGTTGAACTTCAAAACGCAACTGGCGTAAATCGGGCCGACAGGGAATGGTGGCAACTGCGGCCTGAGTGATCCCCTTTGATAGCTTATGGATTAGCACCCACCAGACCGGAGCCGCCGCCGTCTGGTTGTTGATACTGGATATCACCCCGGCATAACCGCTCTCATCCGGAGCCTTTGGCGTCCAGGTGCCGCAGGCTTTAGCCCGGGACTCATCATAGGTCAGACTACTCAGGCTGACGTCAATCAGCGGTACACAGCAGGCAATCATCACCACAAATGCGCTATAAAGCGCCTGTTCAATACGCGGCAACGACAAAATCCCTTTATTTCCTTCATCGTCCCCCTCTTCCCGCACTTTTAGCCAGATACCGACCACCCTGAAGGCCAGCGGAGCCGCAAACAGCCCGGTACCTAACAGAACGTTCCAAAGGCCGTTATTAATCACCCAGCCCAGTAGGGTTAAAAAATACTCCAAATAGCTGTTGGTGGTCATCATCCCCCCACCATGCCGTGCAGCAGCGCATATTCACTTACTAGGATAAATAGCAGGCTGATAGCCGCCATACGTAACAACGCTGTCCGCCAGGCAGGTTTAAAGCCTGGCGCGTGCCAAATTTTCCATATGCCCCAGACCAATGCGGCATAGAGCACCATGCGCCAGGCCAGCCAGACTAACCAGGTGGATGCCATCCAATCGCGGACCGCGGACATCTGTTTAGGATGATTGATGGTGGCATCGGCCAGCAATAAAATGCCCCCCACCACGCAGGCTAAGGTGAATAGCACCATGAGCACGCTTTTAAATCTGCGATAAATACGCCGCTTTAGAGATAACTCCAGCGCCATCGATACCCTGGTCTGCATTATCTCTCTCCCTTTAGTTAGCCTGACTTTCCGGCACGCCCATCTGATAGAAACGACTATCGGTGTTGTCGTCGTTCTGCATCTGCGGGTTACTTTCCACTCGGTTATTTTCACGTTCGATAATGGTCAGTACCGAGTTACGCGCCAGCTCACGCTTTAGCTCCATCTCGCTTTTCAACGCCGCAATTTCCCTATCAAGCGCTTCAATACGGCGAACCCCTTGTTCTAACGCGTCGGGCTGCGCGGCCGCATTGGGCTCTGACATACCGGTCACCAACATACGCCGCATTAAAAGGGCGGTTTCCACCGTATCCGCCATCGCCAGTTCACCGGCCAGACGCCCGGCCAAGGCCGCATTATCCGGGTCGCGCTGCAAGGCTTTGATCACGCCAGCGGTGATAGTCAAACTCCCCGCCTTCAGCTTGGCCAGGTTAGCGGCCGTCGCCTTTTCAGTGCCGTTAACCAGCTTCGCCAGTTGTTCGGTATTGGTTTTAGTCGCCTCTTCCAACATTGGGACAAAGCCGGTACCGGCGATACTCATTCCCGGCTGATGTTCCTCACCGCCGCTGGTACATTCCTGCGCATTGGTGCAGGTACGCACAGAGACATCCCCCAGCACTTTCACCACGCTGGCGGCGGCCTGTTCAGCATTACGGAACCTGGCGCAGGCCGACCCCGTACAGTTGCTATCGCTTACCGAAGCATTACTCAGCACCGGCTGGCTATTCATCATGTTGTACCCGGCGGCGGCTAAATCATGAGTCGGCCGAATGGCCGGTTGTCCTTGCCCTCCCCGGGCCTGCCCGCCAATCCAGTTTTGTCCCTTGCGGCCAGTGGCCTGTTTGGCCTGTTGTTCAATACGTACCGCATCACCGTCTCCGCCATTAACCAACTGTTTGTACTCCGCCATCACCGCGGCCTGGGTCCATTTATTGCTATTACTGAACGCCATCATCCGTTTGGCCATGTTCTGGCAGCTCAGTTGCGACTTATCGAACGCCACATTTGCCTGCAGAACGCCGTTGGTCAGCATGTCGTACAGCCCCGGGTTAGCCCGCTGGATAATCATTGCTGGCAGGCTGGCAACCGCACCGGTTGCCCCCTGGATCACCTCACCCATTAGATTCTTGAAGCCGTTAGTTACCCCATTAAGCTGGTTGCCAACCGTTGTTTTTAGGTCGAAGTTGCCGCACATCAGGTCACTACTCCAGCCCACGTTCAGACCCAGTTTCTGCATATTGCTGCGAGTGGCCGGTTGGGAAATCACCGAGCCACCGCCCAGGGTATAAAAAAGTTTGTCTGATACGGCACCGCTAACGTCAGCGCCATAGCCAATGGCGCTATTATTTACCTGAGGCAGCGAGAGCCCCATCAGCACGTTGTCATCATCAGCCTGCGCTACGGGCAAAAGGCCGGTGACTAACACCGTAGCCACCACTAGCCCACATACCTGTTTTTTCATCCGCATGATTCACCTCACTAAAAGCTGGAGTTGCCCAGAAACTTCTGGCCACGCCGCTGACAGCAGCTGTAGGGTTGCCATAGGGCATAGGCCGCATTGCCGTTCTCGGCCGCGCTGTAACTACCGTCGGGAAAAACCGCGCAGGCGTGGGATAAACCGGGAGCAAGCCGTTGCCACTTATGGTTTTTAGTGCCGGTATTCTCCATCACCGGTTCCGGTGGCCAGTAGCCGGGGCGGCTATTGCCTTTCAGTACCTGATAAACGTGAGGCTGCCCGGTGCGCGTGATAATGTCGGCAACCCGCTGAGCGACCACCGCCGCCGCTTTATCATCATCGGTCTGGCTGATAAACCCTGAGCGGGGGTAGATATTGCCCCACATAGTGGCGCTTAGCTGGCTACCCAGTTCGCGCCGACCGGGGATCAGGGCTTCCGGATATAAGGACTCAGGCACGCCGGTACGCCAGGCAAGCGCATCCAGCGTACTGAGGAAATAGGGCATAAACGGTGTGGCCGCGCTGGGACAGGAATAGCCGGGGATCTTGCCGCCAATAATCGACGTTGCGGGGTGGCCAATCGCATCGGCATACTTAAAACGGATATTGGATTTACGCCGTCCCGGGTCTTTAATATCCGCAGGGCTACCGCCACCAGCCGATAACCCTGACAGAGCATTGGTCAACGTATTTTCCACCCCGCCAGCGGTCTGACTGACCAGCGCCATTTCCTGCCACGGATTACCGCCGGGTGCTACATAGGTAGAAACAACCGCCTGAGGAACGAAGTGGGTCACGCGAACCGACGTTTTGACGCTACAGCCATGGATAGAACAAAATAACCAATAGCAGATGCCACTCACCCGCCAACCGATACATCCTGGTGAAGCCGCACTGGCGACGATCTGTGCGGTATTTAGCGCGGCTATCGCCGCTGGCTGGCCGGCCATTGCCAGCAGAATACCCGCCACAACAGCGCGCAACCGGGAGCGGCGAGTTAATCTCATCGAACACCGCCTCGCGCCCTTAACGCGTTGGCTTTCGCCACATCGGCAGTACCGTACACCACCTCACGATCGTCGAAGACCACCGCCGGATATTGACCTACTCCCAACGCATGGGCACGTATAACTCCGCGCCAGGATGCAGCCAGTTGCTGTTGCCGCTGCGCCCACTGAGGTGACTGCATTAGCGCTGTTGCCCGACCGGCCGCCTGTTGCGGATCGTCAGGCAGTTCACCAAACCACTGCGCCAGCAACTGAGTCGGGCCATCCAGAAATACCACCTGAGTGTCCGGCGTGATATTGGCTGGCGGATGCCCAGCGTCGGTATATACCACCGTATCTGCCAGTACCGATATCGGCAGCAGCAAAGGGGAAAATAATAGTAAGGATGATCTTATGTTCATCACCGACTCCGTTAGCGTTATGAGTAACTGACAGCCTGAGTAATAAAGGCGGCAGAAACAGCAATAAACTCTTCGCCGGGAGTTGAAAATTTAGCTAACGGTAGGATTTGGTTTGCGCGATGAAAAACGCTATACTGGTTAAATAGTCAGCAACATTAGGAGCCATATACTATGACGATAAAACTCTCCCCCATCGTCTCCGAGTTTGAAACTCAGGAACAGGCCGACAGTTACGATCGCTGGTTCCGGGCTAAAGTCGAAGCGGCCATGAACAGCACCAAACCTCGAATCCCCCATGATGAAGTGATGGCTGGTGCACGAAAAATCATTGAGGAGGCTAAAGCGAGGAGGAAGCAGGCCTGATGCTAACTGTCAAATGGACTGACGAAGCCAGAAACGAACTTTACGCACTGATCAGATTTATCGCTGAACAAAATCCGTTTGCTGCTGAATCACTAATGCAACGGATTGAAGACTCAGTACTTCCTGCTACAGAACACCCCTATCTTTTCCGCCCTGGACGTATTCCTGGAACCCGAGAAATTGTGGCGCACCCAAACTATATTGTCGTGTATCAGGTTAAAGATGATTTCCTTGAAGTTCTTGATGTCCTACATGCTCGCCAGCAATACCCATAAAATCAACCTAGCAACAATGCCATCCTTATAAGGCTGTAATCACAATAAAACCAAATGGGTGAGAGTTTTGTAGCAAATCCGTGATCAACGCTACCATTCATCACGGATAACGCCAGTTTGATCACGGATAGCCGATCACCGTTGCAATGCGATCATAATGGCCCCCCCTGCGGTGTCAGACCGCGCAGGCGGTCGAGCTTACGCGCTACTCTGATGGCCGCGTCCAGCTCACTACATTGATATTCTCTCATCAAAGCCCGGCGCTCGGCCTTCTCTTCCTTTTCGGTCATCCCCAACGCCAGATATAAGCTCGGCGGTACGGCACGGAACAGCGCTTCAATTTTCTTCGATAGCACCACGCCTTCGGTATAGCACCCTGACAGTTTGCTGGCCGACAGCAGTACCGCTTGCTGCTCTTCGGTGAGGGTCTTAAAGCGTGAGATGTCCTCGACTTCCTTTTTCGGCATCGTCAGGCACAGCCACCATTCCGCCATATTGAGCATCTTACCGGCGGTGTCGGGAAAATCTTCCAGGTTCTGGGTGGCCAGCCACAGCCAGGCACCGAGCTTGCGCCACATCTTCACCACCTTGGTCATATAGGGCGCTAATAATGTATTCACCGTCACAATATGTGCCTCATCCACCACAAAATTGATATCCCGCGCCAGAAACTGATCGCGCTCGGCGATATTATTAATGGTGTTGGTTAGGCTGACCATGGTTAGCGCCATTTGCGCCTCATAGCCTTCGCGGGCAAAATGCCCCAGGTCAATCAGCGTGACGTCGGCCTCCGGCCACAGTTCGCCCTGCCGGTTGAACAGATCGGCTTCAAAGCTCCCCGGCTGGGTGAATAGCCCCAAAGATTCCGCCATCTCCGCTGCTTTAGCCCGACGTTGTTCATTACGGCCGCTGTTCTCATCCCGAGCGATAGCGTTTAACGCCAACTGTAGATCGGATGGCAACATCTGGCGATTGGCCTCAAACGTCGTACGCGCCGCCTTTAGCAACGCCTCGCGGATCATCGCCCGATCAGCACGCTTTAGCGCTGCTTCTTCCCGGGCATCCCCACCGGTAATCATCATGCGGGCCGAGATCTCCATTTCGCCCAGAATGTCGCGCTGATCCTCATTCTGCTCCCCGTCATCCTCATCAATATCGGGCAGATCCTGTTCATCCACCGGCAGATGGGTTTGCTCCAGCAGACGATGGGCATCCGCAAACAGCGGCAAACTGACCCCGCTACCGGGTTTGATGCTGACTTTATTCACCGTCAGCCCCAGGGTGGCAAAATAATCAGCCAGCAGGCCAAAGCTATTCCCCGCTTCGGCAATAAATAAGCGCGAACGATGTATGGCCATTAGCTGCGACAATAGGCCACAGAGCGTGGCCGACTTTCCCGCGCCGGTGGGGCCAAACAGCAGTAAATGCGCATTTTGGGTGCGATCATACTTGTTCATCGGATCAAAACTCAGCACATCACCGCCGCGGTTAAAGAAACTAAAACCGGGGTTGCCGCTGCCAGTATCGCGCCCGGTTACCGGTAGTAACCCGGCAAGGTGCTGTACCCAGGTTAAGCGGGTATACCAGTGCTTTTTATCCTTTTGCGGGTTAAAGCACATGGGTAAAGCCCGTAGCCAGCTATTGAGCGGCGCGGCATCAAACTCGGGCCGCACCGGCTGTAGGCCAGCCCCCAACAGCGTCGAGACCAGTTCCAGACGGCGCTGTTTCAATTCGGGCATATCGCGCGCGCAGAGTAGAAAAGTCAGGTTCGCCCGATACAGCTTATGTCGTTTACCCAGCAGTTCCTTTACCGCCTGCACATCCTGACGTACGCGGCCTGACTCGGTGTTCTCCCCCACCGCATTCTTGCTCAGGCGGGTAAAATCCTCTTCCAGAGAATCCTGCGGCTGAACCACAATGGTCATACAGACCATCGTCCCCGCCGGGAACATATCCATCAACGCATTGATATTGCGCTCTCCTCGCTGTTGCTCACCGGTTAGCGTACCAGGCTCAGGGGGCCGCCTTAATCGTTCAACCGGTAGCGCACAGTGTGGCCGGTTGTCCAGCCACCAAACCCCGTTATCCCTATCTGACCGCGGCGGGGTGAACCACAGAGACTCAGCAAAATCATTAAACACCGGCACGGTTCCTACCGGCGTCTCTTCCTGATCGGCATAGGCAGCATCACGATATAAGGTGGCTTTATCCACCCACTCTGGCGCTGGGTTAAACAACCGCAGCAACCAGTCATGGACCTGAGCTCCGGATTGACGCACGCAGACTATCCCCACCCCGCTCAGGGCACTGGTCAAGCGATCGCAGACCTGATTTAACATCGTTAGCGGCGGCATTGGGTCGCGGCTGTGGTTGCTGACCCAGCGATAAATCACCATCCGGGTACGGCGTTGCTGCCCTCGCCACGGCTGGCCGGTAATTAATGAATCTTCAAACAGGCCTTCAGGGCGAGCAATGCCGCGCATATGGCGCGCGGTCTCCGCCAGCCAGGCCTCAGTGTAGGGGGTATGTTGAGCGTGAGGTTTCACATAACCGCGCAGCTTTTCCAGATACGCTTCCACATTATCTTCATCCTGACAGAAAAACTGAACTACCCACGGATTGATATCATGCTCATCAAAGCTGTCCTGCAGGGCATCTTCTACCCGGTCGCGGATTTGCTCCAGGCGTTCAAGGGTACGCCCCTCAGTGGCCGCCGGAGCCACTTCATATACCGCCCCAACCGAGATACCATCATCCAGCAGCAGGCATCGATCGCGCTCCAGATATTCGGCCCAGGGTAAATAGTCAAGGATCGATGGGTTGGCGTGATATAACCTCAGCTCATCCTGAACGGTCATATTGCCCGGCCGCGTCAGGGTATCGCGAGGGGCAACCATGTCACCGTTCGCCGGTGCTTTGCCGATTTTTTGCTTAGTGAACAGGGATAGCATTACAGCGCCTCCGTGCGTTCGCCCGGCATGGCATATTGCGTCTGGCTATATAACGGAAATACCGTACTGTAGCCCGGCACCGGACTATTACCTTCCGCCAAATGCGGGAAGAGATACATCACCATGTCCGGGTTGGGTAAACGGGGAAACTGCTGGCTGATTTCACTTGCCTGACTGCGACTATAATCAGCATCCTGGCGCACTGCGGTTTGCCGCTCAGGTTCGGTCAGCGGGCGGTGTAGGGTTTCCCGGGGTGCTACCGACTGTCGAACGCTACCTTCACCCTGCCACAGCTCCAGCATGGTGTTATCCCCAGCCGGTAATAGCGTCTCTTTGGAGGTTGAACAACCGCCCAGCGCCAGACTGGTGAGTATCAGTACCACGGTTGGAATAAATAGATAATTTTTCATAGCCTGTTCTCCGCACAAAGCCCATTTCCTTTAATCCAGGCCGTCTGAGTAAGCGTCTTGGTCTGGCAGAGTAAAGTCATAGCGTACGTGACGCCCTTTTTCTTCATAGTCAATAGCCAACTGGCGGGTAATATGAACCGCCAGCCGTTTACCCGGCGGGACGTAAATCGCATCGAAGGTTTGGCCATAACGCTGCTTTATCCAGTCAGTGGCTTCACTCATTCCGCCTGAAATGGCTTTGCCCATCGCTGCCTGGCCCGCGCTCCCGGTGAGCGTTGATGAGATACCGTTGACGTTGTTCTGCGTGGTGTACTGGCCTTCGCTAACAGCACTCCCTGCGGCACTCGCGGCAGACAGCGCGAAAATCGTGGGTAAATAGCTTGAGGCATTGGATTTACGCTCACCGCTAATACATGGAATACCGTTGTCATCGGATAGCCAGCCAATACCGCCATTGCTATTGTTTTGATTGTTATTGGCGTTGCTTTGGCCATTGATATCAGGCTGCGGCAAAGTACGCACAGTACCGTCGGCAAACACAAAAGTGATGCTATTGACCTGACCACGTACGCACGACAGGGTCCAGTCGCCGCTGGCGGTGCCAGCAACGATTGCCCCCTCTACATCCGGCAGTTCAATACCGTTAGCCGTTAAGTTGTCTTTGCCGATTAATACCTTGAACGGATAGGGGTCGGTGACGGTACCGTTAATCGGCACTCGCCCCAATAATGCCGTCATCGCCCGGCTACCGATTAAGGTTGCGTTCTCCGGCAGGGTGTAGACCGGCAAAGTCGGATAGTTGGCCCGCTCGTTGCTGTAGCCCTTAACCTGCTGCTCATAGGCCGCTTTTTGGCGCGTCAATGGATTATCGTCGAGAAACGAGGTAGGAAACTGGGGCGAGGCTTTTGCGCTGGCGACATCTATGGAGTCGATCGGTTGCTGGTCCTGTGGTGCCACCCACAGTAAGCCATCGGTTCCCAGCGTGGACCTTGAACCGCTGCTGGCCCCCATGCCGTCCAGCCCCAACCCCAGCGGAATATCGCTATCACTCTGTTGACCGGGTGCCGGGTTATTCAGCCTGTCGGCCAGCGCCTCGATCTTGCCGATCAGCGACTGCTGCTCATGCCGTAACTGTTGCTGGCGCTTCTCGGCCTCTTCCCGTACCAGTGATACTGCGTTATCCACCTGGCCAGATACATCGGTTTTGACCTTACGCAGCCTCTCATTTTCCTTTAATACCTTGTCGATCTGCTTTTTCAGTTCGGTCTGTTCGCTGCGGGTGGTGCGGTAAGAGCCAATCAGGGTTTTCAGGGTATCTTCCGGCGTATCGCCCTCAACGCCCAGCGCCCTCAGTTCATCGGGTGACAGATCGGCCAGCACATTATTGCCGGACGATGATGGAACCGACGTTTTCCCAGAACTGCAGCTTTTGATGCCAACCAAGATGCCCGCCAGCAGTACCGTTGGCACTAAAATTTTGACCAGCGTATTCGATTTAATCTGCATTGCCCGCCCCTCGCTTGGTCACTGTAGCCATCGCGCGCCTGACGGCAGGCTCAGCGATAAACGCCCGATCGGGCCGCCCGGTGGTCACCAGATATAGCATGGTGGTATCTTCCGGCGTTCCGCTTGGCCCCAGCCAACGGTGCTGAAAGGTCGCGGCCACAAACCGCCCCTGCAACAGGCGTGGATCGAGCACGATTTTACCCTTAGCGGTATTGCGTACCTTTAGCGCCACCACGCTACGTTGCCCCACACCCCAGCCCGCCAACGGCTGTACCTCCAGCGGCTCGGTTGGATATAGGGTGGTTAGGCGCTTCGGCAAATGCAGATTAACCGGATGGATCCCCGGTACTGCCTCTAGGGTTCGCAACGGTGCATACAGACTCTGGGCGGCATAACGGGTCAATACAACCGGCAATGGTGCGTTGTACTTCACCGCAGGGCGTGTTGCCGGTGGGCCGTCATCAGCCTCGGGGCGAGAGGTTTGGGTCTCACCGCTGCGGCTTACCGTGCTAACGTCCCCGTGATATATCAGGCGTATCGGTTCAACTGAACCTTGGTCGCTGGCAGTGACATCCAGCAGGATCATCTGCCCGTTTTCCACATCCTGTAGCTGCAGACGAGTCAGCGAAAATGCCTGTTCAGCCTTTAAATAAACCGCACCACCGCTGCTCTGCACCCGTAACTTGCCGTTCAGCGCCGGAGGGAACCCTACCCGCACGTTTTTATCGGCAAATATCACCCGTTCCTGTCCCACCTTTAACGTAATGGGCAGCGGAATACGCTGCCATTTGATCAGTTCATCCGCCTGTAGCATTGGCGGTAATATCAGCGCAGTCAGGGTCAATACCCGCGCCCAGGCACGGCTATAAACGATTGGCATCACGATGTTCCCCCTTGCTGAGTATCCGGCAGGGAGGCCTCCAGCCGCTGTGGCGTATAGTCATAGCAATCAAGCGCCAAACCAAACTGATTGCGCTCCGCATCGCCTTCCCAACGCACCACTTTTAACGGGTAACGCACCAAGGCCCGTTTGACCGGCTCGGCATGAAAATACTCGTCCGCCACCAAATCTAGCCGGACCACCCAGTTATCACGATCGCGAACGGTAACGCTGCGGGTGCTGTAACCCCGGCCGGGGATCTCATACATGACCCGAACCCGGTCAATTAGCTCGCCGCCGTCAGCGCGACGTTTCACCTCCAGTTGTAGAAAATCCTGACAGGCCGGGGTCAGATAGGCGGATAGCGCACTAATTTTAGCCGGGTAATCCTCTGCGCCGTTTTTGGGCCAGGCGTTCAACTGCTGAAAAATATAAAACGCAAAGCTATATACCGTGGAGGGCGGAACCTCCCACCACGGGCGGGTGCTGCCGGTTCGCAGATCCGGCGGGTTGTGAACGGTCAAATTGCGCGGGGCCAGCATCCACCCCACGCAGGTCAGTAACAGCAACACCAGCAAAACGCCACAGATAGTGCGCAGCGTTAGGATATGCTGGTCACGATTTTTCACCGCGTGACGAAAATGGCTCATTTGCTGCTCCGGGTTGCCCGACAGCGTTTCAGTGACCAGCCCTGGGTGACCAGAATCAATGATGGATCTCCCATTCCCAACCGGCGCTTTTTTACCTCAAGGCGTTGCCAGATAAAATTTTCCGGTTTGCCGCGCTTAAGGCGGGCCAGTATTTTTCCGCCAAACCAAACCACCATCAGCGGGGTAACCAGCATACCGGTCGGAATAATCATCCAGCCAAGCAGCAAGGAGAGCGGCAGCGATATAAGCAATCCGATGCCTATGCCGAACAGCGCTGCCAGCCCCATCTCCGGAGTAGTAAAGCCGCGAAAGACCACCGGTTCAGCATTCAGGCGGTCGGGCAAAAAGCGGATAGTCTGCATCGCCAATGCCCCTTACAAAATAATGCTGGCCGACTTGCCCAGCAGCCAGATAATGGCGACCAGTAGCACCACACCGACCACCACAATGGCGGCAAAGGTCATCCATGAGGATTTGCCCTCCCGTACTTCAGCAAAGGTTGCTAAAGCCGCAGAAGCCACGTAGATAAAGGCCACCGCCGCCAGTACCAGGCCCCCAAGAACCACCCCATCCTGTAAATAGCCTTTAATTTGCCCGGTCAGGCCGCTACCGCCGCCGGATGACGGCGGTTCTACCGTAGGTAAATCCGCATAGGCTGGCTGACAGCTTAGCCAGGCCACTAGTGCCGCTGCGCCTAAACGAGAAGGCAGGCGCGTCGACCACTGGCGCAGGGAAAAAAATAGTATTTTCATAGCCGGATAAACTCCTTTTAAGTCATAAGATCAGCTGGCAAACATCCATATGCTCACCACCAATAGCAAAACGGTGCGAATACAAAAGCGGACCAGGGTCGCATTGCGCACCCGGGTATGTGCCCAGCCGTTATAAACATCCATCAGGCCCCAGGCGGCCCATAAAAACAGCGTTGCCAACAGCAAGCCGATACACAGCAGATGCAGTACGCTGGCATCGATATTGCCGGATGCGGCCTTAAAGGCGGTCGATTGTGCCGATGACATCCCCATCAGGGGCGTTCCCGACGGAAATTGCCCGCTACCGTTCCCGCCTCACGGGGTTGTGCCCGCGAGGGTTCGAGATAGTGGTCAATACCGGCTTTGATGGTGTTGATATCCGCCGTGACCCGTGAGTAGTCAAAGAAGTAGCGGCCGTGTGCCGCAGGGTCCGACTGTGCGGCCGCGACGCGGGCACGTTCAAGTGAGGCCTGCGCCTGATCGAGCAGACGCAGGCTAGTGGCAAGCTCATCTTTCTCGGCAGCCTGGGCACAGCACGCCATGCCCAGCAAGCAGCCGAACGCAACGCCGTGAGTTAGCGGGCGGAGGGGAAACATAGTCACACCTTTTCGTCAGTTAACGGATGTGAACAGGATGGGGAAAGCCGGAAAGGGGATCAGCTATTAACTGTTTATGTAACGGTGATAATTAATCTAAGAACATGGCACGCCATCAACGCACCATAAAAATCAATTAGAGTAAAAATGGAAATAGATCTAAACCGTACTCTCTTCACTGGTAGCCACGATGAAACGTGCTCGCTCATATAGTTCATCAAACGTAATAATCTCTGGGGATATGAGATTTTTCCTGTAATTTTCAAATGAACGCAATTTGTCTTGATTCACACCAAGTTCAGTAACAAATTGCTCAAGATCCCCTACAACAAGAAAAGCCTTAGGATTGTAATTATATAACTCTTCTTTCATTGGGTTACCATACGAATCAGTTAGATTTAATTTCCCTCTAATAGATTCTAAAGCATAAGATGTTGTCCCCTGAATTTGCGATATTGCGCCAGTCATTTCTGCTGATGGAGACCAACAACCAGATCGGTATGGAGTCTTTGATAATAATTCAGTTTTGTGTGTCTTAATTTCTACGAAGCATAAATTTGATATAACACCTTTAGTTTTCAATAAACCATCAACACGCTTGCCATGCTGGCCTATCTGAAAACCTTGCACAACCTGCTCAAGTTTTTTATCATCTAAATTAGAGAGATAGATGTAACTTAGTCCATAGCCAAATATCCACGTATTTTTCTCAAAGAATTTCTGCCAAACGGCTTCAGCTGAACATGATTTTTCTTTTTTTACATACTCAAAATAACTTTCATCCTCAATAAGCCTTTTAAACACTTCAAGTTGTTTCTTTCTATACGCAATAGATACAATATCTTTTTTAGTTATATATGTTTTTAACGCTTCAGATATTGCCTGTTCATTCACGACAAGAATTTCTTCAGCCTGATTATTTGTAAGTACAATTTTCTTCAGTTCTTCATCTGAGATTTTAATTGCACTGGCATTATCGAATTTCAAAGCGTGTATATTGGTAAGAAACTCAACAAACTTCCCTATCTCATTCCCTATAAATGAAAAACCTGAGCCATAAGGTTGACCTGTCTCTGCAGAAAACTTCTGAATAGATAAAACAAATATTTCTTTTGTTACCTCCACAAATTTAGCTGTTATATAAGTTGAGGCATCTAACTTATGACGCAGAACGACTTCGTCTTTTATTTTTGCAAAGTCATATCCTTCTGGGCTAACTATCGCCTTGGAAGCTATTCTTATTTTTACATTTTTATTTTCAAAAGAAGTCAAGCTGGGGCTAATATACGTTTTTTCAGGCTTAGGGTCTGTGTAACTGTCCATCTGAGCTGCTCTCCACAGAAATCATAAAAGACCTCTGCAGTATACAAAGGAAATCACCTCAGATCTCAGGCAATTTGATTATACTTTCAATCTAGTACCAAATCTGACGCGCCGGGATACGCTATTCCATGGGCTTATCTGCTGACGGTAGCGCACAAAACCCGTTTTGTACGCTACCGTCCAGCGCCGATATTAGAGATACTTCTTAAACGAAGCGGTGGTGACGGTAATTGCCGCCCCCAGCAACAGCGCAGCAGGCAACAACAGCAGGTTGGGATACACCGTCCCCGGCCAGGAAAGGTATACAATGCAGGGAATTGCCACCGCCGGTTTTACCAGCCGTTTAGCGTGATGATAGACAAAGCTGGACTCATAGGCCGCACCATAGCGCCGCAGGTCCCGCCGCCCTAATCCCTCCACTACAGCGACCAGTATCACCATCACAAACAAGGGCACCGACAGCAGCAGAATAGTCACCCGAACCAGCAAGATTAGCGTGACGTAAACGGTCGCCATCAGGTACTCATGCAGATACCCGGCTAACCAACCGCTCCAGCTATCAAGCTGGCGAGACAGCTCATTATCCGCACGCGTTTGCGCCTGATATTCTGCTTTAGCCCAGGTAATAAACCCGCTGTCCTCAAAGGCCCACCGATACGCCAAACCTATCCAGCGAGTGACCGTCACCGAAGGCTCAGATAACATCAGACTCCGCCGGAACTCCGATGACAGATAGCCTAACTCAGTATTCATTACCGTTTGGCTATGGGTTGCCCCCTGCTGCGGCCAGATAAACGCCATGCCAATATATTCAATGAGTAAACTTAGCAGCAGCGAGGCCAGCAATATCCCGATCAGGGCCCACGGCCAGCCCCATAGCAGGTTATACAACAAGCCGTGGCGTTTGTTTACATACTCCCCACTCTGCTGACGCGGGGGCGTTTGATTACGCGATGTCTGCGCCATAGGCTTCCCCGTCATCCGGCATTAACGCGCTGGCAGACCACCAGTTTTCACTGGTGCGGTAGTGACGTCGCATAGTTTCGGCAATTGTCAGTAAGCTTTCGGGCATCAGGCTATCACCCTTATCATCGCCATCGGGCAGCGGCATACGGATCTTCCATAGCTGGCCACCTTCCAGGAGTGCAAAAGCCTGCCCTTTGGGCAGATTAATCATCTCAGCAGGGGTGATCAGCGGAGTTTTAATGGTACTGACACGGTCCTGGGTGCTGGAGGTAAAATCCTGCCCCTGCTCAACATCGGCGACATCCGAGTGGCCGGAAACCAGCGTCTTAGTAAAAACCTCCACCTCTGGCAATTGGCTAGTCAACAGCTCCGCCGTCCGGTTCTCACGAACGCGCAGCATAATCAGAGTATTGAAGTTACCGCTAACCTGCGCCGCTTTCGCCGGGCTGCCGATTCGCGCTTCAATATCAGACAGCGTCTGGGTATAGGCGGTGACCTGCATTCCCGCGCCGCCGCCTTTATTAATCAGCGGAATAAACTCCTGCCCCATCAGTTCGTTAAACTCATCACAGTGCAGATTTATGGCTAACTTGCCGTCAGCCCGAACCGGCAGCCCGGCATTAATACCGTGCTTATAAATCTGACCGGCCACGCTAACCAGGTCGGCAAACATGCTGTTACCCACCGCCGAGGCCACCTCACTATCCGACAACGCATCCAGCCCGATATACACCACCGCCCGTTGACGAATAGCCTGTTCCCAGTCAAATATTGGCCGGGTATCCTCCATGTCCAGATAGTTCGGGGAGAGCAACTCAGCGGTTTTGCCCGTAGTCAGCTTTTCCAGCAGCGGCAGCAAAGAGGCGACAATCTTATCGAAGTAGGTGCGATCGTAACGTACCACCGAACGCAGGCCATCGAGGATCGGGTCATACAGCTTTTTACCGGTATCGGAACTCAGCGCTACCTCTATCGCCCAGATACGCAGCGCATCCGGCTGGCCCTGCATATTGCGCGGCACATCCTTCTCACTGAGCACGCCAAGGTTATTGCCGATCAGCGGCCGCAGCTCGGGCAGTTGCTCGCGCATAACTTTACCCGCATAGCGCAGGTAGAGATCGGCGATATTGTTAACGTAACGCATAATCAAGGTGTAATCAGGGCGTTCGCCCAGTGCCACCAGGGCGCGGGCAATAATATTGACAAAGCGCCAGGCAAACTCGCGAAACGCTGCGCTGTTACCCTCACCGCTTAACTGCCCCGCCACCCTAGTTGCCACTTCAGATACTCGGCCAAAACGGCCAACGGCGTTATAACGCGCGGAGATATCTGGCCAGCCAAGGTGAAACAGCAACAGCTCTCGTCCGGCGCGATGGGCCTCAGCCCACACCCGACGCAGCAGATCGGCATCCCCTTTGGGATCAAATACTATTGTGATATCTCCCCGGCGAATATCCTGAGCGATCAACAGCTCGGCCAGCCGGGTTTTACCCACCCGCGTAGTACCTAATACCAGGGTATGGCCAACCCGCTCACGCAAATCCATTGATACATCGCATTCGTCCGGCTCAACCCCGTGCAATACCGGGTTACCCCCCACCGGCGGCAGCGGGCGTAGCGGATTCAACGGCGAATCTGTCCGTAATAGCCGCGATAGCCAGGACAGACGATACTCGGTCTGTTGCTCCAAACGCCGGGCAAATTGGTATAGCCTGGCTGGCTGAACATATTTCTCCACCTCCGGACGTCGCGTATCCAGCAGCCGTTGGGTATGTTTTTGCTGCCAGCGAAATCCCTTACCCAAAAACAGCCGTTGATGACTGACAGGGATTTGGCGGGCGCTCATCACGTAGCGCGGTAATCGGCGTAGGTTACGGCGATAGCGGATCACCGCTAACCCCTGACGGATACGAACGGCGGCCAGCAGAGCAAAACCAGCGGCGGTGACATAGCTCACGGAGGGAGCCAGCGCTACCGCCCAGGGTGCGCTAACACAGACAAAGGCCGCCGTCGCGGCGACCAATGCCGTATTCAGCTCAACGGCGGGCCGTAACAGCGCCTCAATAACATAGCGGTTACTCATCGAGTCGTCCTCCCACCCGCTGCGATAACCCGCTAGCGCCAATGAATACCGGGTAGTGCTCTATCTGCAAACGACCGGCCAGTTGTGAACCTGATGCCGGTACCATGGGTACACCGGGAACCAATGCCCTTAGTCTATTAACGCCATCCATACTGGTGACATTAACGATCAGTCCAGCGGCATTTTGCTGGGCTAGCCGCTCAGCATTAGCGCGAAGCCAACGCATAGAAGCATCATCATCCCCGACCAAGAACAGTGCACCAATACCCGGCAACTGCAGCAAACGCTCGGTAACCGGCCCGGGGCTCAATTCCGGGGTGCTGACCGGCAACATAGCCGACTCACCCTGCGGTATTGGCTGCATGGCAGACGGTGAAGCGGGTAGTAGCTGGCGATTAATCCCCTCATACCAGGGTGCGGTATCTTCTCCGCCAAGATCGGCAATCACCTTTAGCCCCGCCTGCACGGTTGGAATAGACAATATCAAGGCAGCCAGTAACAACATCGCGTTTTTCATGGTTATGGTCTCCGGGGTTCTGTCCAGATAAAGGCAGGATCGGGCGTCAGCGTCGCTAGCCTTACCGGGGTAAGCGTCGGTATGGATGCCGGTACCAGCGAAGCCAGTTTGCGTTTCACTATCGCCTGATAGCGTGCAGCGGGTGCACCTCCGGCCGGATGGTGATAACAACCGGCAGCATTGAGCCAGTTCCCGGGACGGCGGTCATAGCATTCGCGCAGAATGGCCGCCGCCGCATTGAGATTGGCGTAGGAGTCGAAAGCATCCCAGGTTGATGAGAAGCGATGACCGTTCCAGCCCAGATTGACCTGAGCAATGCCAACATCAATACGTTTAAGCGGATATTGACCGATAAAGACCTGCAGTGCCTGCCAGGCCGCCAGTCGGGTGCGATAACGATACCCCTTACCAGCAACGTTGATGGTCCATGGCCAGGGGCGGTAACCCTGCGGGAGCTTTTTTGACGACTCCGCCAAAGCCAGCGAATAGAGTGATTCAGGGGGAACGCCATGTCGCTGAGCTACCTGACGATACCCCTCAGGAACCACCTGTTTATGACGAGACGGGTGACCAACTGCTGGCAGTGCCAGCAGCAGTGTGAAGATCAAAATACCGCAATGCGCCATCCGTCTCTCCCCTGCTGTAATACTACCGGCATTTGCCCTTGCCCCAGCTTCAGCCAGCGGCCGCCGTCATGGTTAAGCGTAATTTGGCGCGCTCGCACCTTGTCGATCGGAATACCATGCCCCGTTGCCCACTGGCGTAACAGCTCATCTTTTCCCTGACTATCGGTCAGATAAATATCTACCGGGCGGCCGCTGGCCAGTACCTCCGTCAGGCGGGCATCGCACGCGGCACAGTTCTGAGCCCGGACAAACAGCGCCAAACGTTGCCCAGTACCCAGAGCCGTTCCGCCCTCATCCCCCAGAGAGACCGGCAATGTCTGTGAATATAAACGTCGCCAGGCGGCATCGACCTCGCGCTGAAACCTCAGCTCTTTTTCGGTGCGGGCAAACTCTTCCTTTACCCATAGTTCAGCGAAATGGCGGCGCTCTGCCTGGCTTTTCGCCTCAATCCCCAGCGTGGTTAGCGGGTCCAACCCCGGTGACTGAATGCCTCGTGGGCCGTTTATCAGTTGCCGATAACGCCGGTATTCCTCAACGCTCAGCCCCCATTGCCCGGCCTGACTTTCCAGACTTTGAGACTGACTCTGTTCCACCTGGCTATCCTGCACCGCAGACGTTTGCGGCTGGCTCTGCTCGGACCAAGCCGCCTGCACCACAGAACTGAACAGTAACCCACCGACCAAGGTACCAATTGATTTCATGTTTATTGCTCCACCACGATGGTTGTCAGCCGACCGTTTACCCGAAACGTCGCCTGCCGCTGCCCTACCTGAACCAGCATCCAGCCAGAAACCGTCTCCCCCTCAGCTAGCAGATAAATTTGCGACAGGCTGCTGTAACCGCGCGGGGCCAAAGCGGCAAAAGCGTCAGCCCCGCGCTTCTCAATGCCGGTCAGCACAAATGGGGCCTTACGGGGCATCCTGCTAACGGATTTAGCCGGAGTTTTGGCGGTCGCAGAGGTTGCATCGGCTGCGGGGTTCGGCGGGGAGAGTTTGGCTGCTTTCAACCGTTCAACCGCTTGATGAAGCGCGGTCAAACGGCGATCCTGTGCCTGTTGCGCAGACGCCAGAGTACTCAGCGTTTTTTCCAGAGCGCTAAGCTGCATTGCCCAGTCGCTGGTCTGTAGCAACGATTGACGCAGGCTCTCTGCTAACTGGCTACGTTGCTGTGAGTTTGCCGATAGCTGCCCCACTCTCTTTTGTAGCTCACTGAACTCATCAATATGCACCACGCCGTTCTGCTGACCTTCCAGCTGCGTCAGTCGGCTATCGACATCGCTCAGACCGCTGACTATGATATACAGCAGCAGGCTTAGTAATATGCCAAAGACGATCGTCAGGCCGGTGCAAAGAATAAATCCGTTCGGCCAGTGGCTGCGCTTGGTCGGTTGAGAACCGATATTTGCCCGTTCGCTCATTTGTTAAGTAACCCTCCTACGGTGGAAGCTGGCGGAATAACCTCTGCGCTAGCGGCAGGTACCAACGCTAACCCTATGGCCGGTAGCTGATACCCTTCGCGCAGGCTGTGGCAAATCACCCGCTGCACATCATCCACCTCAAGCTGCCAGGCCGGACCGGCCATCACCTGTAGCGCGGTGCGCAAACGCATTGGCCCCATCTGGTAATGCACCCCGGGCAAAGGCTGACGGTATAGCACAGCATTAGCCTGGCCGATGGCACACAGCGTATAGCCGGACTGCTGAAGGGCATAACGCAGGGCGCCCGCTACATTTGGCTTGAGTGAGGCAGGAATGCGTATATCAATAACCTGGGAAAGCGGATCGTGCTGAACTGCAGCCGGGTCGGTGCTGACCAATAGGTAACGGTCATAGCGCACCACTTCCGGGGGGCGACCATAGGCATCAGCAGCCACGGTCTGCAGATTGCGGCTAACGACAACGGACGGCGTGGGAACTACCGGTTCGCGGCTCTGGAGCTTTTGCAGCGGCGGCGAGCACCCGGCCAGAAAAACCAGGGGCAACAGACTGAGTAAGCGGGCTAATTTCATCCAAAGAGCTCCTGTACAGTGATAAAACAGCCTTCACTGTGCAGAGCCCTTTAGGCACGCTCAAGCAACAACTCTATTTCCGTTGGTGAAAAAAACGCCGGAATTGCATATGTCATCAGGGGGTCTATAGGCAGGGACAACGTAATCGGGTGGTCGGTTAAGAGAGAGAAGTGGACTTTAAAGATTGACTCTGTTGCGGAGAAAACGGAGGCGAAGCCAAAGCTTTACCCTGTCAGGCAGCAGGCGCTTGTTAGTGACTAGGGTGTGTCCCGTAACTGTTTTTTGTACAGTTCCAGCGACGAAAAATCCACTTGAAGCTCTGATAATTGTTTGAAAAACGCTCGAAATTGAACCGGTTTTTGCTTTTTAAACGAGATTCTCACCGCTTCCCTAAATATGTGGAGGGGTTAAGGGACACAGCCTAGATTGATATGATTTTCTTACCACTTTGCTCTTGCACTTCTTTTTTGAAAACATCGAAAAGGAGCTCATCTCTAATTATTTGATCGATAGTCATTCTTCCCATCACCAAGTCATATATTACATAGTAATACGATAATAAAAGCTCATGGATATATATAGAAATATCACGACCACGAACTATATCCACACCGATCTTCACATCATATTCTGCAGAATAAATTGCGTTAGTCAATTTGTAGTAATCATTTGATAAATCGAAGTATACTAGTGGCACCTCATATTTACCTCTTGCCACATCTGATTTGAAAATATACTTAAAACCATCCATGCTAACTTTTAGTTGAATACCTGCAGTGATAGCGCAATTTGTATTATTGGTTATCTGCAATAATTCCTCTTTTTCACTCTCCTTGTTTATCCATATAACATCACGCTGTGGGTCTGATGGGCTATATTTTGTTGGATATAACCTCTGAGTTGAATTTAACCCAGTCCCAATTGCTCTAAAGGAATCCAAACTCTTATGTGATCTCCGTCCCTTTCGAGCATACATTCCCCATAGTCGATTTGCTTCTGCACTTTCATTGCATTCTTTTACCACCATTGCTTCCGCAATTTTCCCGAGTAGGCGCATGACCGAAACATTTGGGTCTGGCGTGATAAAGATCTTAGCATATAAAAATCCTTCATCATTTACGTCAACTAAACCCAACTCTTCAGACAAGATAGTCATCAAGTCATAACCATGGGCATGTGCTACCAAACGGCTATTTCGCACTCCAGAATTCCAGTCATTAAGTGGCTGAATGTTTGATAGATCGATACTGCCGTCATTATTCAAGCTCGCGATAACCAGTTGAGGTTTTCTATAAATTGGAGCACCAAACTGATCTACAATTGTTGTCTTCTGCACCCTATGTCCTTTGAGCCAGTGATAGTTGATTACCCCAAGAGTGCCGACTTTAGCGGCTGGTTTCAAGCGCAGCGTAAACCAGTCCGGCAGCATGCGGTTGATACTTCATTGAACCTTATCTCTGGACCAGCCTGATTAGCTAAAGTAGGGGTAATAGGCTTATCCTTGGTTTAATCGCTCTTTCGGCGTTTTCCATTTCAACAACCGCTCAACAGCCGTATCTTCTGACAGGAACTGACGAGCCAGTTGCAGGCGTTCCATAACCTCTACCTTCTGCTGCTCATCAAGCGTTAGCGCATCTGACTCTGCCTGGTGGAAAAACTGTTCCAGTCGTTTGTCTTCAGTCCACTGGGCCATAATGGATTTCAGCTCGGTACGGCTGGCGCTGTACGCTTGCTCTTCTTGCTCTATGCGTTTCTTTTCCAGATATATGGCGTGTTCCCGCTCACATCGAATGCGCCACTCCTCAGCTTCGATTCTGGCCTGCTCTAACTGCTTTGAAATGAGCGGAACGGCCTCCTGCATCGCCGAAATCATCTTAGGGATCTGGCTAATCAATCCACACTGTTTTGTCTGCCGGAACTGAAGTAACCATTTGGCGGAAGGATAAGGCGAGTAAAGCTGCAACAGAAATCGCCCGGTAGGGAGGGTATTTTTCGATACGTGAGGGAAAAGCCCGCTATTTCCCCGCATCCACCGTACCATCTTTTCATCACGGACATAGCGATTTTTGACTTTTTTCGCTGGAACATACTCCGTCATTTCAGCAAGATTAAACGCAAAGTACATATTCCCGATACAAATAATACTTGGCGTATAAGGCCGCCATAAATTGTGCCAACGATACCCTCCCTCTTTCGGATCTTCCTTAATATCAATATCCGCACGAAGCAGCCTTTCTTCCTGCAAATCCAGCGTTACGCGATACCCTTTTTTCCCTAGGGCATCAAAGAAGCGGCTCAGGAACTCTATTGCACTATCAAATCCCGTATCAGAAACGTTGAGATCCAGTAATTTCTTTTTCGTAGGCTTGTAATAGCCATCGTCGGTGACCGAGGAGGCTGGCAGATACGTTTTGAGATCGTTTATCAATCCGTAGCCATTCCCCGTAACGGGAGCTTGCTTTCGGGTTACTACTGCAGACGCTGGCTTTGCTGCCGTAATGGCGGGGGGTTGCACTGATGGGGTATTATTCTTCAGTGCCTTTACCGCCTTACTCTTTTTCAAAGCAGGCAACGCAGGAATTGCAGGCGCAGTCCCTTTCACCAGCGCCTTCCAGTAACCGGCCAGCGGTCTGGGTATACCCAATTCGCTGCATCGTTTCGCCAGTAACTCAGTAGTGATGCCATACAGCACGGTTATACGCTCCGCAGGCTCGCTCCAGACCAGGTGATACAGCGTTTCCCGATCCTGAGGTAAGGTCTGTACGGTATTATGTAAATTAATCTCTGACATTACGCCTCCCTTCTTTAGCCAGCTAATTCCACTATTTGTTTCGATTGTAGATATTTTAGTTGCTACAAGGATGCCATCAAATCGGCAATTTTATCCGTAAAGCCCTGATCACCTTTATCAAGAAGAGTTCCCCATAGCGCAAAACTGATAGCCGAACGAGGTAACTTCCAAGGGCGGTCATAGGCTTTGGAGGGAAACTTACCGCTTCGTACTGATTCCAAACGTTGTCCGGTTCTTTTTACCAGCACATCTGCCGCTTGCTGGCCTGATACCGGATACTTTTGTTTGTAATCGCTGGCTGACATTGCCCCCAGATAGGCCAAGTGAAATGTATGGGCAACAGGGAGTTCATTGACTAGTTCACGGGTGAGATCAGATATCTCTTCTGTATTGCGTGGTTCAGGCCAATTGCGCTCTTGCGCGAGAAAACCGATATATTGAGCCACTTCAGATCGGGCGATCTCTAAAGACAGGGGCTGAACTTCCTTTCTCCATTCATCGGGAATGTCCCCATTGATGGCACGAAGTTGTTCCACGACAGAGGCACAGGAAGGAGATAAGCGCCATCTGATACGCCCGAAACGCCAAGCGCGGATAAAGTCAGAGTCATCTTCGACAACAAATGCGTCAAGTTTGGTTGCTGGATGAACCGCAACCAGTCCTGTTTTTAGTAGATCAAACAAAATCGAGTTGTTACTCGCCATTGGGCCAAATGGTGTCTCACACTGACTTAACATGGGAAGTTCAGTATCGTCAGGCTCTGCATTAGCACAGCGGAACAATGCCAGCAGGGCAACAGCAGCACGCAGAGTGATTTCGGATATAGCAACGGGCTGCTCAACCAACTGAGGTAATTTATTTATCTCTGCAATGACAATTCGTCTTTTTGCGTCATCCTTGTCTTCACATCTTCTCGATGCTCGGTGCAATGCGTCTTCCAGTTTTGTTCTTTCAGACTCGTCATCGCTTTTATAATCCAGTACAACCGGCTTAATTTTTTCCACGAGTGGCATGTCTGCCTGAGAAGTACATAATAGAAGGATGTTAAAAATTGCCGAGTAGTGATTGGGATTTAAATTAATTGCATTCTGGTATGCTACTTTTGCTTTTGTATAGTACTTCATCGCATGTGAAGATAGACCAAGGTAAAACTGAACGGAGCTGCAATTATCTTCACTCGCAACAAACCCCATTAGCTGGTAAAACTCACGCTTGACGTCATGAACTGCAAGTAAGTGAACGAGCTCTTTAATTAAGTCATATATCTTTGGTGCGGGAACCTCAATCACTTTAAGCTGACTAATAACACCCTCAGTCAATTTCTTTAATGCACTCGTGTGTTTTTTGGCCTTCTCGATAATTAATTCATTGTAGGAAAAATCAATTTCTTTCTGATTGGCTATCCATTCGGATACTATCCAATTCTGTCCAATGATATTCCAGTCAGGATCCCTACGCTGAGACTCAATTACGGTATACAAAGAAAGAAGCCGACCATCAAACTCGTGCTCATACCCGGTTATATCTCCAATAAGCTCTGCCTGTAGCTCCCAAAAGTCGTCTGGCAAACAGGGATTATCATCCTCAAGCTCATCGCATGCATCATCCAGTTTTAGAATGGCATACGCCATGCGGTAGAAAAACTGAGTACGTTTATTCGCTAAATCAGTAAGAATGTCCTGATAGGGGCGCAAATCGCTGCAGGGCCAAGCATGCCCATAATTGCCCCAATTACTTCCACTAACGGGAAAATCGTCGTCATAGAGATCAAGTGCGTCAAGATGAAAACCACTTTTCCTTGACTCCAGTAGTTGAACAAGTTCTTTGGCAAACTTAAGAACGTGTTCTTGAGAGGTTCTGCATGCAACAGCAAGAGCTGCCCGGGTAATTCGTATTCGGTTTTCAATAGGAAGTAACGCATTATTCAATAGGTGTTCGAAACCCGAAAGTCCCTCTTTGGGATCTATTTTTGCCTGTATATCACTACGAGCTAATGTTATTTCCCAAAGCATTTCTTCTGAAGCAGGCTCATAACTTTGCTCTATCTCTTCGAGTTGACGAAGGAATTCAAGTGCCTCACTAGTTTTTCCTGCATTTACAGCAACTTCCGCTGCGGACCAGAGAAGACTCTGCATTCGGGGTGGATACTCTGGTGTGCTTATTAATGTATATTGTTCACAGAGCGGTGCCTCACAACGTTGCATGCAGGTAAGAACGGCCAGACGAATCTGTTGATGTCTTGGATAAAGCGAAAGAAGGTGCTGAAGGTCGTTAAGTCGTTGATGAGGGTTTTCATAATCTTCAGACCACCAAGATGATGATCGGGCAATAGCGGCCAGTGGTGGTACAGAGTCCGATGAAACAACCTGCTTCAATTTGGGCCAAATTAAACGCTTATCTGCAGAACTACGTTTATAGTCGCTATCATGGGTAATAAGCATCCCCAAAAGACCGATACCTTCAGCATCTAAATCGTCTCCGAGCGATAGAAGCCGATTCCTAGCATCTTCATAACGATCCAGCATCCATTCGCAAAATGCGATCTTAGCGATGAGTTGAGGCGTTGATACATCAAGCTGCTCGTACCCAGATAGCGCATCTTCGTACCTTCTGTGTTTAAGATGAACATCAGCTATGCTTTCCAGACCTGAAGAGCC
The DNA here is from genome assembly GCF_019968685.1 of Serratia sp. JSRIV006. Taxonomy (NCBI): domain Bacteria; kingdom Pseudomonadati; phylum Pseudomonadota; class Gammaproteobacteria; order Enterobacterales; family Yersiniaceae; genus Serratia; species Serratia sp. JSRIV006. The sequence goes on along the minus strand of NZ_CP074137.1, from coordinate 434,721 downwards.
AGCGATCTGAGTATGCTCATCAAGAACAGCTGACAAAGTGTGAGGTAATGGACAATCCATATTGTTCGCCAAAGTTGTATCCCCCAACTGTATGTTTAGAAAGTTATGACCTTAGTTTCCTTATGGCATTATACAGTTGAAGTGCGAAAAGCATCTTCAAAAATGTCTGATCCGGGCACATAACTGACTATAATTCTTATGTCGGCTGCTGATATACAGTCAACAGGTAACAACCTGCTTCTACATTTTGTTGGCTATGAGGTAAGTAATACGACGTCCAGTCGTATGGGGATAAGTATCAGAAATTGTCACTTGAAGTGGCAGATAACGTAAAAGGATAGCCTGAGACTACGAATTAGCGGCCTTGGAGTTTTGCAGCGACGAAGAGCACTCGGCCAGAAAAAGCAAAGGCAACAGACTGAGTAAGCTGGCTAATGTCTGCAAAGAGCACCTGTTCAGTGATAAAGCAGCCTTCACTGTGCGGAGTACTCAAATAACAATGTTATTTTCGTTGGTGAAAAAACGCCGAAGGCATGCATATGCAATCGAGGGTCTATAGCAGGGAGCAGCCTAATCGGATAGTCGGATAAGAGCGAAGAACGGACGTTCATGACGCCCGTTCATATCCACGATCAGAATAATGGGAGCAGTTCAGTAAGAAAAACCGCCTAGATATATAGAGGAAAATTCATACTGAAAATTTAGAAAAGCAACTTTCAAAAACATTGCTCCCCGTTTAAGAAATTGCTGGAGGTTCGCAGGCACCTGGAATCAATGCAGAACGCTCTTCAGCCTCAGCATACTCGCCCGCAAACCATTCGTAATGCACTTTTTTCATAATTGAAGCTGGCGGCTCTTTATTTTCAATAATAATAACTTGTAAAGTTTCAGGTAATTGAGCCAATGAATTCCAAAATCCAGTTTCGACACCCGCAGAAATTGGTTCGTCTGAGCCTGATACTTTTACGGCCCCTTTTTTCTTGTAACTGGTTAGCGGTGAATCTATTACCACTAACCCTGGGTGCGGCCGTCCATTTTTAACACAGTACTTTAATAACCCAATGATAAAGGCCGAATAGAGAATTGCGCGGACCCCCTTGCCGTGTGACTGACGGGGTTGACCGTCAACAATGATATCGTACTCTTTCTCATCAAAGGCAACTCTAGGTTTAGAGCTCCATTTCCAGTCGGTTAAAACTGCTTCAATTTCTGTACAGAGGCCAGTCAGTGATTGAGAAGACAGCCCTTCCCATTCCAATTTTGGTTGGTTGCCTTGGGTAAGCGATTTCTGGATATCTATTTGGAGTTTATGCAGTTCATCCCACCGTTGGAAATCAGTAAGCTCAGCATCTCTTTCTGATCGGTACTCGAGCAGTTTTTCGAGGCGCTCTATGGTGCGAGCAAGCAGAGGTGTAAAGTTACGAGTGAGATTTCTCCGTAGATTTGCAAGCATGTTCTGAGCATTGTCCTTCTCTTGCTCAAGCTCTCCCTTTCTTTGATTGAGATTGCCAATTGCTTTTTGGAGGTCCGCCAAGTACGCATGGATCTTTGCAGCTTCCGCTGTTGCAGAATGCCGAATTTTATCACTATTCAACAAGATCTGCGTTTTTTCACTGTGATAATGGTCAAGAGTTATATTCTGCCCACAGAGAGAGCAAGGAACCTCTTGGAGAGATTCAAAGTAATGAGCCCCTTCCGCAAGAAAATCTAACCGTTTCAGGTCGGAGTGGTATCGTTCTCCGAGCAAGCTATATCTTAATTGGATTTCTGCCACACCCAGTAACTGAGATTCAGCTTTTAGACTAAGAGCTGTTGCCTCCTGCATTTCCTCGTGTAAACGGGAGATGTCGTTTGTTACTTTTTCTACTTCTTCAGACAATATCACGATCAAATCATCAAGCTCATTATCGTGTTCGTGACCGAGCGCAGGGGTATCCGATCTAGCGCCAAAGCGTTCTTCAAACGGTTGAATCATTTCTTGCACAATCTCAAGCTTTGCTTGCAGCCGTGCTCTTACAATTTCAGTTTTTTCCTCAGCAACTATTCCATCATCATCTATGCCAGTGAGAATATACGAGAACATGCGTTTTCGGGCGGTATCATCATAACCGGAGCGACCAATTACTGGCGAGAATTCGTCGATGATGGATACTTCATCAATCAGGAATATGGGGGCAAGCGTACGAATGGAAAGGCGTTGCGTTGCGCCATGTGCATTCTTGCGCAGCTTAGCCTCCTTAATTCCTGCGAAAGGGAAAAGTATAGATGTAACATCAGGCCCTGTGCTCTTGCCTTTGCGGACTGCTGCTATCGACTCTCCTTTTCCATCAATGCTGTGAATTGGAACATAATGAGCAGTTAGTTTTCCGCCATCCAGTGCACGAGTTAGCGTTAACATATTTTTTGTTGAGTTTTCGAACTCAACAAAAAGGTGTGTATAAGCAGCTGCTTCTTTAGGCTTCTTTTTGAGTTTCTCGGCACCAAGAATATAATCTAAGCAGCTAATAAGGTAACTCTTGCCGGTATCAGACTCTCCCGCAAGAATGTTCGCACCCTTATCGAAGTCTACATAAGCATCTTGAATGTCTTTTCCACGTAAAAGTATTTTTCTTATCCGGAACATTTTCACAAATCCAATAAGTCTATTGCAGTCAATCGATCGAATTCAGATCCCCATCGACCCACATTTTGTGTCATAAATGAAGCAAGTTCTTCATTTGAGTAGTGGCAAAACTGTTTCGTTACCCAAAAGGCACGTTCAGCAAGTTCGCTTGCATAAGGAGACTCTAGGAGCTGCACAAATCTTCCTGTCAATTCGGAAGCCTGATATAAAATTCCTTCGGGAGAAAAAAACACCTCGATCAATTCCCTCGAAAGCATCAGATTAAGCCCTGCTTGAATTGAACCACGCTTCACAAGTAGCTCAGTTCCTCTATGGGGCACCGCCGGATGAAGACTTTTTGGCCCATCTTGCACATCGCTGGTATGTACAAGAAGGTAGTCATAAGAAACTATTCTTTGTAGATCCATAGCCATATCACCGGCTGCGTTCAATATGAATAGCGCACGGAAGCCATACTCCAGAGGGGAGTTGAAAGGTCTATCTTCGAAGTGTCTCTTTGTTTCTATAGTTTCAATCATGGATTGCACCAGTCAATCACCTTATTGTTGGCTAATTGATGGCACATACCTTCACGGTCTTTACTTGTGACGTGAGCAGCAAGTGGATGCGCACCAAGCTGTAAAGTTTGAGCAGCCTTTACGGTACTTTTCAGACGGACCAATGGTGTCCCTTCGTGATCTGTGTATGTGTAGTACAGCCCATCATTGAATTCCTCCAGTAAGGTATTAAAGAATGCTTGATTAGCCATCTGATCTCTAGCAAGTTCCTTCAACCCTTCTGCACAATAAAAGGTAATCCGAGAACGTTCGAAAAGATTTACGTGACTAATATTCCGTTCAAAATCAGCGAAGGTCCGAACTGGGTTTGCTATATCGTGGCTAATGACGGCGTACAGTTGATCAATATATGCGGTCTCTATAGGGTCAACTGCTGATGGAGGAGCCTCTGGCGGATCACGTTCAATTAGGGGTGCTCCGAAAACCGTGAGATGGAATGAGGTTTTTCTATGTTCGTCGAGTAAATCATGTGGTTGCTTTGCACGGAAAATACTGAAATCAAATTTTTTTATATAGTTTTGGAGTTCCATTGTCAGAGGGACTTTATTTTTTGATGTGATCGTTTTGGCATAAGACGGCCAACCGGAAAGAATCGCCTGTTTGAGTTTTGCTGGATCGTCAAGAAGGTCTTGAAATGGTGATGTGACACCTTTATGTGTAACAAAGTAATATTCTTCAGGTACAGTGTAGTCCCTGATAAAAGTATAATAAATGACTTTTGCAATTTCGACACCCGCCTTTGCAAGGCCTAAATTGGCATCATAATGTTTACATTGATACAGGAGCCACCGCCGAGGTGAAACATTTGCAGAGTCAAGCCACACAACGATGTCCCGCCCCTTATCCCCAGCACCGCCACGCTGCTGTATTTCATTTACATATTGCTGCCTAGCAAGGTAATCAGATGCCCATTCGAGAGTGAAACGTTCAAATTCAGTGGCACTAAACTGCGCCAGACGAACAAGAGGTGCGATAGGTAGCCCTACGCCTAACCCAAGCAATCTAGCATTGGCGCCCGGCCATGGTGTAGGTGCCGATAGCCCGCTAAATGTAGAGCCAAGATCTTGTTTTATTTCCTCTGTCACCACACCCTCCATGCCGAAGTGATACATCAAGGTTTTATTTAGTCAATTTCATTTCAAAAATTACCACACTGGCGCATGAAAAGTAAGTACCTACCTACCCCCTATTTGTTAACATGCCAAAATGTTAATAACGTCCACTTCAGGCACTAAACTGACTATCAGACCAGATTAGTTACTCATAAGCTCAAGATGACTAGATAAGATCGCAGCCACAGAGCTGTGGGCATGGTAGGCTTGAAGCTAGCCCAGCCAATAAGTAACGGTTATCTGCCGTTTGGCCATAAGCATCAGAAGTCTTTGGCTGTACATTAGGGCTAACGAGGGATCACTGGTTAGTGGCTCTGGAGCTTTTGAGGGGATGATGAGCACGGGATCAGAAAAAAACCTTTTGAGCAAGTTAGTCTTAAGATAAATATCGTCCTCAAAGACACCACATCCATCAGGATCTCGACTCTTACCTAGCATACCAAACTTGCTCCAACCTCTTATACTACCGTTGGAACTTTAGCTAACTGAAATTATTTCACTTATGCAAACTGAGCCATTTAATGAGCAATGTATCCACTGAAGGATGCATATTTTTTTTCATCTCAGCTTCTACTTTTTTCTTCTCACTTCCATCCATGCCGAAATATGGAACCATCTGATTTATTGTGAGTTCATAAAAGTGAATATAACGTTGAAATGCTTCTTCAGGAGAACGGATCACCGGCAACATAGAAGATGTATAATACAAAGCATTAATGCTGCCTCGAAGATAGTGCTCAAGATTAACAGTCAAAAACTCAATGTATGGGCTTGTTTGAGCATTATGCGCCAATTCATTTCTAAGGGTATAAAGACGATATAGATGCCTTTCTACTTTATTAGTATGCTGAATGATCTTCTCGCCTAACTCAAGTGGTGAACAACAAAGAGAAACAAACTTATTGAACATAAATAAAGCATATGGATAAAGGCTTAACTGGCTATTCATCTTATTTGTGAAATCACTATCTTTTAGCAATTGGAAAATTTCGTCCAAGCTACATTTCGCAGGTTTAATAACATGGCCACCACCTAGGGTAATAGTTATATTTAAATAACTTGCAATCCCACGCAAAGCGATCAATTGTTTAACTACATAGTCAAGCCCCATACAAGCAGGGGTAGTATGAATCACATGATCATCATGATCCATTTGCTTAGCGGATACACCAAGGGTTAATGCTTCGAGAGCAGACCAAAATGAGGTAAACCGAGTTTCATGTGTTCCGCTACTGATTCCATTGCGCAGAAAGTGAAATACAGAGCTTACCTTACGAACCGATTCAAGCGACGCATTATTATACAGCCCTGATAATGATTTCATAAAGTGGCTAAAGTCATTGACTGTCAAGCGATCATTATTTGAGTGAATTTCGTTATCAAAGTTTTTAATAGTCAGTTCTCTTCCATTGCTTTCTACCACAGTGAAATTTCGCTGTACAATAAGCTGACTACGCCCACACATATAACCTAGTACATCTAACGACTCTTTAAGTATGCGCTCTGCCTTTACTCGTGCACTTAGTACAGAAATTGCATTAGTCTCTACTGTTATTTTTGTCCCACGAACATTATTATTGCCAATAGTAATGGGAGAATATAAACAACCGTTAAATTTTGTATCACCTTCACTTGTGGACAACATATCAAAGAGTTTTTCATTTTCGATACGAAGAGTAACAATAAACTTATCCTCTCTGACATTAATCTTGCTTGCCCATGAGGTAAACCGATGCTCAAACGTTCTGTCATGGTTCATTAAAATTCTAGCATAATGGATAAAACACTCAGAGAGTGGCATTCCAGCCGTTAATAAAAAACTCATTATGTTATTGCAGATTTTCACTATCAGAGCATAATCACTATTAGTAGGCAGATTCTGTTTTTTTAATTCTGTGCCCAATAGTTCAATAGCTTCTTCAATATAATGCTTTTCCAGAAGTTTACTTAGCTCTACAAAAAGGCTTCCCATCAAGCCCTGTTGCTTCTCCACAGGGCTCCTTGCAGTGTCTTCCCAAGCACCATTGTGATCCAGCAATTGTTCGATTTGTTTGGGGATACCTTCGAAACATGGTTGTAGTAGCACAGGATCATCTTTCAATATGTCCAGAAGCTCTTTTGCCGAGCGTCTTCTTTTATCTTTACCCTTGAACTTATCTCCCTGAGAAAAAAGGGTTTTCATCTCTAGCATAGAGTAGAGGATATTATTGAAGCTTGCCCTATCGGTATCTATACTCTCTTTATGAGATAGGCTTCCCCAGCATTCAATAAAAAAAAGCTCACGGGGGGCGAGTCCGTTTCGGTTTAGGCGATTATCAATTCTCACTGTAGTTGCGTCCTTTCGTTAAGATGCTATACTAATGTCATAGTAACCTATTTTCTTCATCTGCTGCATAGGCTGATGATACAACCGAAAAAAAGGCCCCCTTCTGCTTCGCCTGTGGCTTAGTCCCGGACAGAAGATGGGCCATACTTTAAAAAAACGCCTATATAGGCGTTTTTTTGTTTACAATATTTCTCCCTTATGTTTACTCTACAAGCCAATCTTACCTCAAAAAACATATGTAACATATTGATTGATAATCATATTATAACGAAATTTCATCTTCAATATCCACCGATACACCAACCTCACTGTCAGATAACTGAGCCGGAGAAGAGTGGTCTCCCTGTAGCGGATGAGTAGATGAGTAGCAGTGCCACAACTTGATCCCTCCAGCATTCTCCAAGTACCGTTGATGCTGACAACCCCCTCTGTAGCATAACGATCCTGGCCTGATGACTGACCCAGCCATTTACACTGGCATTCACCGGCCACTTCGGCCAGCTTGCCATACAGGATAATGCGGTGCCATTCGGTTTTCTTACGCTGTTCTCCGGTCTGTTTGTCACGCCAGATGTCAACGGTGGCCAGCGAAAAAATGGCTACCACATCGCCTGCGGGCATATAACGAACTTCAGGGTTTTTCCCTAGGTATCCAACCAGAATGACCTTGTTAACGCCGCTGGACGTTGTATTTTCCTCCTACCAGCAGCCAAGAAAATAACCCCTGGCGAAAACCAGTTCCGTCAGGGGTTAAGTGCGATCAGAATGAATCGGCCGTGTAGTCTTTCTGGGCAGTGCCACTCTGAGGAGGTAAGGAGTCGGATTTTTCGGCCCGGTAGACCATATCTTGCCCTACCTTTATCCAATCCAGCTTGATTAAGCGGGCTTTTAGGCTGACGCGCTGTTCACCGGCATGTTCGCCCTTGTTCAGCGTAAAAATCTCGGTCGAAGGGTTGCTCAGGGTAAAGCCTATCAGCACTTTTTTGTCTTCATCGACCGCCTTCTGGCAGCGGCCTATTAGACTGCTGGCCTCTTTACCCGAGACCGTAACGTCAAAACGTACATAGCACGGATTGTCAGTAGCGCCGCTCAATGCGTTAATTACGCAACAGAGAAACTCACCGTTATGAACATTCACCTGACGAACGTTGCTCAAGTAGCCCAACCCTTTGAGGGTCAGATTGAAATACTCGGTTTTCTGAGATTGAGGGTTATTCATAGCATCGGACATAGTGATTTCTCCATCGAGATAAAAACGGGAACGACGGGGAAATACCTCTTCCCTGACGGGAAGTGAGTATCCCGTCGGGGTATCAGAATCAGCGAAATTCTGAGGGTCTGGTAAGTTAATGAAACTTTCATCGCCCTGCGATAAACGCGTTGATTTTGGCGATATCTGCTTTCAAAAGTGTGCAGATGTACCACATATATGCATGTTCTCCCTTACAGGCTATGGGAGTGTTGTTGTGCAGCCACCCGAAGGCGATCCTCACAGGCTGGCGGACCATTGGTGGTCGTAAATACGACGGATAGAGCCTGGCTATTTTTAAATCAGAGGATCGGCCTGTCAATAAGCAAATCAAATACCAAAGGCAGGAAAATTACGGCGGCAGCAATACGAAAACGGCGCCGAAAAACGACGCCGTAAGGGGAATGACCGGTTCCCGAGGTCTATCTCATCATCTCTCCGGGGATATCCCGACGCGATTTTCACGGAGTTATTGCGTCTTGCAGGCTGGTCAGTGTGCATTGACTCCCTGCCTGGCCAACAACCGCCGGAGCCCGTTATGCCTGGCGGTTATCCCGAAGCCTGTCGGGGTACTTTACATCAAAGCCCAAAGATCTTATCAGATCTATAACGTCTTATGTAGCCGGATTAGCTTTGCTTTTTAGTCGATTTACCGGCGGTATCAGCGGTAACTCTCTGACGTTTGCGTGTACCACCTTTCAAGTCACGCTGATGCCCTTGTCGCTAATATCCCTGCCCGTGCTATCCGCATCTGGCAATGGAGGGGAAAAGGAAGAACGCTGTTTACCGGACATCACATCGGGCTCAGGTTCCCCCAAACGCTCGATAGCATCCAAACCCGTTAGCGTTTTGGTCAGGATATCGTGGCGGGTCACATTGATAGTTTTGTAGGGCTGGATAACGCCATATACACGCCTGACGGCATAACCGCCATCGCTTAACACTCTGTCCCGCTGTGAGCGAGAAATCAGTCCGTAATGGAATGCCTGAAAAGCCTTAAGGGCAAGCTGATCGTAACCAACCAGCAGCCAGACACAGCGGTATCCCAGCGGAGAACGGCTATACACGCTGATATTCAACGGTTCCAGCGAAGCAATATCCCCCAGCGTAATATGGCAGGGTACGCACTTAAGGATCTCCTCCAGTTGCCTGACATACTGTTGCACCTTATCTGTTGATAGTGCCAATATCTGTTCCAGCTTTAGCAATACTGCATCAGCATAAGGGTTGTCTGCCGCAGAGTCCCGCGTAGCGATCCCAGCCCGAAAAATCGCCTGTGGCATACTGAGGATCTCCGGACGTTTGCGTTTTTCTGGCGATAGATCCGCTCTTTTTCGACCTTCCCACAGCCTGATTGCATAGTGTGAATGCAGTTCAATACTTAGAGAGGACTTCAGTGCCCCTGCTTTCGCAGCGGCTGACGGGGCCATTGTTTTATCTTCTGCCATAACTCGCTCCTGTATCTGTGCTAAAGCATCTGGTTTTACAACGCAGGCAGAGATACTCGGGGTGATGGGCAAGCAGAACAATAAGAAACCAATTATTGGCAGGAGGAAAATTGTCGGTATAGCTACTGCTGGCACTGCCAGCACGGATTACAAAGGTGATAATGCCTTTGACACCTGCCGGTTTTCACGGCATATAGGCAGCTATACGTTTTTAAAAGGGATATCAGACGTTATGGCCTCGATTGCAATAGACGTTATTAGTAAAGCTATTATTTCCGGTATTGAAAAAGCACATGAGGATTACCGGCGCATGTCGGGAGGGTACTGGGTGTGGACCGCAGCGGAATATATGCTGACGACCTATATAGCAAAAGAACTGAGCGATATGCGGGGCGCTAAGTTTGTTACCGTCGAAAGTAATGGGTTAAGCTCGATGGATCACGCAGGTGCGATTGCGCCAGGTCGGAAACCCAAGCTAGCCCGGCTAAGCGGACGTTTTGATATTCTGCTGTGGTGGGGGAAAGCGAAGCCTCGAGCGGTAATTGAGGTAAAAAATCAGCCAGGTGGCCCGTCCTGTTGGTATCACGATATCGACAGGATCACCTCGGTGCTTAGAATTAACAAGGATAAGTCGACTATCAAATTTGGGGCGTTCGCTTACTACTATTCGGCGGCCGACGGCAAGTTGCTCAGCGCAGAAGAAAAAGTTTTCAATAAATTTGAACGCGTTGAACAATATGTCAGAGAAAAACTGCCTGACGGCTTATTCGGTTTATCAGGTAACTTCTGATATTTATGATGAAGGCAGCGAAGGCGCATGGGGAGCAGCATGTTTAATTATTAAACGTAGCTGACTTCACCCACTGCTGGCACTGCCAGCAGTGCACGTTTTTTAACCGCTCTTCGCCTGTGCCATACGACGGCGTATTTCAGCCACCACCTGATGAACGTGTTCGGGGGCCGATGGCGTCACAATCGGCTCAGGTTCAGCTAAAACAGTACGGCATACCGGACTTGGTTTACTCGCATGGGCGCTCGATGCAGCAGCAAACAATTGCCCTTCACGCGCTCGTTTCATCACCGTTAACAACCAGCCAACCGGATTGGCCAACTGGCCTCCCGCCAGCCTGCGGTTCAGGTTATCCACGACCTGTCTGGCGCTTTCCTCCGGCAACGCCTGTAATTGCTTGGTCAGCATCTGGATATCATCCTCTTTCAACTGCCGGACAAGGTTTTCAGGCAACTGTGCTACGTACGTATTATTCATCACACTCTGTGTGATATTACGTACGTAATGGTTCGGTTGCCGAACTTTGGTGTAACCCACTGATTTTGTATTGAGTTCGGTTTCCGAACTCGGCCGATTAAGCCCCTCGCTGTGACTGAGTTCGGATGCCGAACCCGGTATTTTCTCCGCCAGTTCGGTATCCGAACTTGGTTGGTTAACCGCCAGATTAACACCTTGGCGTGCGGCCAACTCCCGGGGTGTCTGTACACCGCCAAGCCGTTGCTCTATCAGCGAGATATGGCTATGGCGATGTCGCATCATCGGATCGTCCCTGATATCCAATAACACCGCTCGGGCCGTCTGACTGATAGTGCCATTTTTATGCCGACAGGCTTGTGCTACGGTATCCAGCCAGCCGGGATCTAACGCCTCGGCATCCAGCAACGTAAGTGGTTCATCGTGCTGGGCATAGATATTCCCGCGCACTCGACCCTGTTCGTCACGCACCCGTTTGCACAGACTTAACCAACCGGTAATACGCAACATCAGCAGAACCCGGCTAACGGTTTCGCGGGAGGCTTTACCTTTATGGGGGGAAGCCAACTGCAGCTGTAATTCATCATAGCTGGGGAATATTGCCCCCTCATTTTGCTGTGCATACAGGCGGATCATCATCCACGCCGTTTTATCCAGCGGGGAGAGTCGGGTATCAAGTAGTAATTGACGCGGGAAGGCATCATGCACATTGCCCATATAGAAAAGGCCGCTGCGTATCGGCATTGCTGGTTCACCGGGTATTCGTTCCGCAAGACGCGCTTTCATTTTCTTCAGCGAATACGCGATAAGGCTGTCTGCCGGTAGACTCATGATTGTTCCTTATATCCGAACGGTATGCTTATGGCTGCACCCGGCAGACCGGATGCAGAATAAGTACACTATTTACGGATCGCTTTGCTATAGCGCTCATGGCTCATCAGTTCCCAATTCTGTCCCTGATTACAGCTAAGCAAACGCCAGAACGGTCCAATATTAATTTTCAGGTAACCAGCCCCCTTTTCATTAATACGGATATAGTTACGCTCACCCCGGCGAAAACGTCTGACCTGCTGCCGCGCTTTATGACAGCAGGTGGCGGGTACCGCTAAAGGGGCCTGTAGCCCTGGCATCACTTCCCGTAATTTACCCATCGCTTTCCTCCCGATTAACCATCATCAAAGATGCCCCCGAACCTCAGGTTGGTTGCCATATTTATGCCATTTTCCTTACCGGCTGAACCTGATGCCAACCCCGCACTGCGTGCCAGACGGCGGTAAGAGAAGCATCCATCTGCTCAGCGGCCAGCAGCATCACATCCAGCCCATCGGCGCTATCAATGTTATATATCTCCGCCTTCTGCCATATTCGCCATAACGTGGCATTATCTTCATCCGTTAGCACGATCCCCCGGCCTGGGCGTACGCCAATACCGGCAATGCGCCGCCGGGCGGCGACCTCAACGCTGGATAAGCCAAAATAGTGTTGCAGCAGCTCAATTGAGCCTCCAAATGCCAACGCACGGTCAATACGCTGTAACCGTTTTTGTTCCGTTCGTGCCTGTTGCAGCATTCGCATCAGGTTTTCATGATTAATCTGGAATGACAGCACCGATACTTCGCTATTGGCCAGATAGTGCAGATCTTCAATGGTTAACGATTGCAGCATTTTCATCTCTTTTGGCTGCAACCCCAGCGATTCACAGCGGCGGATGTAGCCACTTTTTAGATCCATCACCAACTGAGTTAACAGGCTGTTGGTGGTCTGGGATAAACTATTGGTATTCGCCATAAGCGTTCTCCTTCGATTTCAGATGCCAGCCAGAAACCGGGCTGACAGCAGGGCCTCTTGCCTGAGGCGGGGTATGCCGCAACGTTATTCCTTGGCTGGAAGGTGGCGAGAAATGCCGTTTGACCACAGTATCAACATCGGCGACTAGCGTAATTTGTAGTGAAAAATAAGTGGTCAATAGAGGCATTACTCTGCCCCCGGTTCAGGCCCGATCCGCCGTTGCAGCTCGCGCAATCGGCGAACAACCCGAATCAGCCGTAAAAAGCGGATGGTCTGAGCATCATCCAGCAGCGGAACCTCACTCTGCCCTACGCCGCCGGTCAGCATATCCATTAAGCAACTGGGTAAATGCCCCTCGCTAGACTCCCCGCATAGGGATAACAACAGGGAAGTTAATGGGGAATTATCCGCTAAATTAGCGGTGCAATAGCCCGATGAGAGCGTGTCGGATGACGCTGGTAGGATTTCATTTTCACAGCCCAGCGCTTCGGCCAGCTCAAACGCCAGACGAAACGCCATGCCTTGCAGATGCTCAATATCATCCTGTAGCGGGCTGAGGGTCCAGATATTAGCCACCGACTCTAACCCCTTAACAGATACATCCTGTGTATCGGGGGCAATGGCAACAGATCCCGCAGGAGCGGATAACGGGGGGATTTGGCCAACGGATACGCTACCTACCTCCATTACCGCAGGCGCGTGCAAATCTGGCTGAAACTCCATACTGCTACCGGCTATCTCTGCATCTGAAGTTTCCTGCTCGCCAGAGGCGTTAATTGGATCTGGGTTATCGACTTCAGCGCGGCGAGATTGCGTTGGCGGTTTGGCAACGACAGGTGAATTGATAGGTATAATATCGCAGGGTGGGCTTGGTATATTACCGGATGAAATATCGGGTGGGCTAAGTAGTTCCTGCTCGCCGAACAACTGTCGGCGGTTACGCTCTTTAGGATCAAGTTCTAATAGCCAGCGGTCGTAGTTCAGCAAGGGATGAGGTAATGCATTGACCAGGTCGCCGATTAACTCATCACGAAACATCTCTAGTGCCCAAATTTCCGGTGAGTCAAACCGACGACAGCAACCGCCAAAAACATCGTCGAATACCTGTGCGGGTGCCGCTGCCGATTGATATTGGTTCCAGATACGCCCGGCCTCCTGCCTTAATGCCAAAAGCTGCCGAATCTGCGGCCCCCCCAGCCCTGACTCCAGTAATACCGGTATCCAGGGATACAGATACTTTAGAGTATTCTCCATCCGGCTAATGGTTGAATTGTCGACAGGCAACCCCTGCTCGGCCAGCAATGATGACAACTCACGCAGGGAGACGTTTTTCTGCAACTGTTCTTGATAGATTTGTCGGGCCTTATGGATACCAAACGCCTTTTCGATAAAGGTGAGTTCGCCGCGTACTTCGTTTTCAGCCAAATGGCCAATGACACACTGTAGTCGTCCGGGCCAGGGTTTAAATAGAGTGTGGATACGGTAGAAACGCTCGTCACCGGTTTCCTGCCACAGCTCGCACAGGATCTCATAGCGGGTGTTGCCACCATCACTAAAGATATAGATATTCGTTGCGCCGTTGGGATCTTGGGTCACTTTGGGCACGGTATCCAGCCCACGGGCGCGGATACTTGCTTTGATCTCCTCATATCTGGGGTTACGGCTGGTACGTGGGTTATCCGGATTGGGGCTAAGCTGATCCAGCGTCAGTACCATCGGCATTTCGCTCATCGGTATCACGGCTATTGCCGCCGGAGACTGACGCCCACCCTGCAGCATGGCACCGCCAAGATCGACCTGTTTTAGCTTCCCGCTCATACAGACCTCCCTTGGTCGGCATAACCAAGGTGAAATCCACCGCCATCGGAGTCAGAAAAGCGCGTGTACCGGCCATCGAATTGGACTTTCACCGTACCGATCGGCCCCTGTCGCTGTTTACCAAGGATCAGTTCCGCCACGCCAGTATCCTGCGTATCCGCGTGATACACCTCGTCACGGTAGATAAACAGAATAAGATCGGCATCTTGCTCCAGCGCGCCAGAATCCCTCAGATCGCCGTTATATGGGCGTTTGTCTGCCCGGCTTTCTACCTGACGATTCAACTGTGATAGCGCGACGACCGGACAGTCCAGCTCTTTGGCCAGCGCTTTAAGGCTGCGTGATATTTCGGTAATTTCTTGCGTCCGGTTTTCCTGACCGGGGCAACGGATAAGCTGTAGGTAATCAATCAGGATAAGTGACGGTGGCCCGTATTTACGCGCATAGCGACGGACGCGGGCACGCAGTAATGCCGGAGTCTGGTGACTGTTATCGTCAATAACCAACCGGCCATTCCATGCGGTGAATGTGTCAATTGAGTGGCTGATACGCGCCCAATGCTCATCGTCCAATTGGCCGCTGCGTAACCTGGACAGCTCAACGCCGCTTTCCATTGCGGTCAGGCGCATCATTAGCTGTATTGTTGGCATTTCAATGCTAAAGATCTGCACCGAGCCTTCAGCATGACCCTGTAATGCCCCGGTGCCGAATGAGAGCGCCAACGAAGTCTTACCCATTGAGGGGCGTGCCGCAACCAGAACCAGATCGCCCGCCTGCAGCCCACAGGTCATATGATCTAATTCGCTAAAACCGGTTGGTATTCCGGTGATGCCATTACCGCCATTGACCTGCTCTAAATGAGTGACCAGCCGATCCATAGCATTGAGTACGCTAATTTCCTGATGCTGCTTTGCACTACCCTTCTCGGCCAAAGCGAACAGCGTACTTTCAGCCTGTTCAGTAATAGTGGAGACCTCAGCCCGAGGTCCTGATACATCGGCGCAAAGGCTTTGCCCCAGATAAAGCAGTTGCCGCAAGCGGCTTTTCTCCAGCACAATCTGCGCATAGGCCACAATATTGGCGGCGCTGGGCGTGTTTTTACCCAGTTCAGCCAGATAGGCAAATCCCCCCACCTGTTCCAGTAGCGCTTTGCGTTCCAATAGCTCAGACAGCGTTATCAGATCGAGCGGGCTGCTCTCCATCGCCAGTTCGGCCATAGCACCGTAGACAATACGATGGCCACCGGTAAAAAAGTCCTCCCGATCCAGCAATAGAACAACCTCGTCCCAACGGTTGTTATCCAGCATCAGGCCGCCCAATACGGACTGCTCCGCTTCCAGAGAGTGGGGTGGGAAATATTGTTTTTTATCATTACGCGTAATAGCGGAATTTATATTCATCAATATCCCCCAATTAATTGCGATCGGAAATGCTGGGATGGTTCAGATAAGACTCACAGCAAGAACAGACGCCAATCCCGGTTTCTCTATCTACCTGCAGCCAATGGCAAGGGGCCCTAAACTTATCGAGACAGGCGTGACTATCAGTACAGCCACACCCGATGCAGCGTGCCTCTTTGATCAAATCGCTATGAATTAGGGTGTTATATGCAGTCTCCAGCACGCAACGCAGCGAAGGAGAAGCGACTAAAATAACGGGGTCAACATCATAAACTGCACTCCCCTCCGGCCCCCCGGTCCATCCACACTCCAGTAATGGGCTCCCTGACGGGTGTTGCGGCCCGAGAGCGATATCGCGCAACTCTGTCTCATTGCTCGGGTTATAGAATTCAATATAATCAGGGGCTATCCCCCACTCATCGGACAAGCGTTCAGCAATGCGCAGCTTGGCGCTTTCACGGTCGGGTGCATCAACATAGACAAAAACTTCATCGTGCTTTTCAGCGGGGTCGACTGAAAAAGCTACCGCTCTCCATATCAGATTCTGATTCATACGTTACCCCCGAGGCTTTCCAACAAGGCATCAAACTGAATTCTCCATTCAGGAAACAGTTCGCTGGCAAGGCTGTGCATGGTTTCCGCCGCAGCCGGGCTCTTTCTATTGGTTTTACATTCCAATCGATGCACCGGCTGAGCTTTGACATGGCCCAGCTTATAGATATCCAGAGAGTCAATGCGCGTATTGAGCAGGTGGTAAACATCACGTTTACCCAGGGAGGAGGTGTCATAGCGCTTATTGGTGACGATCGCCGTCAATTCAGCCAGGCTGACTCTGTCGAGGATCGTATTCTCGATACAGTTAACCAGAATGGCGATTTCCGGCAGGCAAATACCGTAATTTTCAAAAGGCTGTAGACGGGTCAACATGCGTATTGAACCACGCAGAAACTCTCGAACGTCTGGGAGGACCGGTTTAACAATCCCCATCGCCCGCCCGGTGGCCGATAGTAGCGTAAGCTCTACCATCACGCCGGTAGCCCCTTTGGAATCAACAATAATCGTATCGTATTGAGCAAAAGCCGGGTGTTGAAGCACGTTTCGCAGACGCAAACGCCCATCCGGCGCATGTAGCATCGCCGTAGGCAGCATCTCATCCGGATCGTTTGAAATAATGACGTCGAGATTGGTGATAGAAGAGTGGGAGATAGCCTGCGCAGGTTCCGGCACCATCTGCATAAGAAGCTCGTACAATCCCGCAGGTGCTTCATAGTTTAGAGAATAGATACTGCTGGCCGTAGGCTGGGAATAGTCGCCGTCAATCAGGAGTGTCCGGAGTCCGGCATCAGCCAGAAAACCAGCAAGATAGGCTGCGAAAGTCGATTTACCTTCACCACCTTTAGGAGAGATAACGGGCAGAATTTTCATAGTTGCACACTCATGTATGCGCAACGAAATTTAACACCATTTTAACAAGTAGACTATGGGATTGAAAATCCCCGTGTCCTTGGTTCGATTCCGAGTCCGGGCACCACTATTTAGAAGAACCCGCCTATGGCGGGTTTTTTGCTTTCCAGCCTGACTCAACGATTGCCTAATACTCTCATCCAACCAGCCCCCACTAGCTTTACTCAGCATCAAGCCCTTGTGCGACTACAATCAAAAGTAAAGTCTGATTCGCTAATATTGCCCCTCTTTCACTATCAGTAGGCCTGTCTATGGCTCCACTGACGCAAAAAATCCGTGCAGCCAAACGTAATACAAGTCCTATAAGCTCGCAGACGACGGCAACATGCTTTTGCTCGTTCATACCAACCGCTTTTCTGAGAAGTGACAGGAATGACATCAGGCGATCCGGGTTACGGGTACCTCATTAAAACAGCATAAAAAAACACCTGATTGTCCCCCGGTCATCAAGGAAGCAACTATTGTTAAGGTACGGGCTGTTTGTCTGCTTAAGGCTCCCACCACAGATGTTAGCGGAAAGACCCCAAAGAAGCCGTACCACCTAAATAATCTTGTCATTTTGCGAGGTGCACATGCTTTATGTTGATATCCCTAGCCGTGAAGAATATGCCTATTTAGCTGATATTCATGCGGATGCTTGTATCTCGATTTATCTTGAAACCTCGCCTCTACGCCAGCACTTAGAGGCCAGTAAAATTCAACTTGGTAACTTCATCAAGGAGGCGTTGCTGCAGGTTGCAGACAGCGGCCTGGATAAACGCCGTGTTGCCTTGTTGGAAGAACAGCTTCGTTCAGTGTTGGAAGATGAGTCATTTTGGGACCTGCATGCACGCAGCCTGGCGGTGCTTGCAACACCAGACAGTATCCGAACTTACCGGCTGGCCAATGAGCTATCCAATCGACTTGAAGTGGGCAAACGTTTCTACCTTAAACCATTATTACGTGCGTTAACCTTCCCACATTCGGCCTACATCCTTGCACTCTCTGAAAACCAGACACGCCTGATAGAATTTTTTGCTGATGCTCCCGCAGAAGAGATGACAGTGCCAGAGATGCCCACCACCATGAAGGATGCCATGGGGGATGCAGCATTGAATGACCACCACCATGGCGCGACACATCACAAAGTGCGACTGGCGCAATATACTCGCAAAATTGACCAGGCATTACGTCCACTGTTTGCCAGACATGATTCTCCGCTTATCCTTGTCAGTACCGAGCCGCTGGCCTCGATCTACCGTTCAACAAACTCATTGGCTAACCTGGCAGAGGAAACGCTTTTCAAAAATGCTGAGCACCTTGGTACTTCTGAATTAGTAACGTTGGTGCGGCCATTAATGGATAACTATTATCAGGAGCAATTGAACGCGTTAGCCTCGCGCTTTGAAACACGCTTAGGAGAACGCCGGGTCACTCAGGATCTTTCAGATGCGGCAAGAGCAGCCACGTTCGGCGCCATTGATTTGCTACTGATTAACCTCGACTGCAAGCTGAAAGGCATCATTGATGAGCAAGGATTAATCACTTTCAGTGACAACGATGAGGATGACGCCTACGATTTAATTGATGAGATTGCCAAAAGAGCGATGGCTACCGGAGCAAGAGTTTTAGCAGTACGCAGCGACGATTTACCTTCCAGTGCCGATCTTAACGCCATATTACGTTTCCCACTATAAAAGACTCTGTCTGGTCAAGGAAGGTGCGATCAAATTAGGTCGCACCTTCTTGGATAGCCAGCACCGAGGAGCAAACTTCCGTAAAATCAATTCTCATCAGAGAGAAGTTTTAAACACGCCGCTTTGACTTCATCCATCAGTTGTTTTGCCAGCGGAGTCAGCCCATGTTGTTGTTTGTGGATAATAACATATAGGGCATCAGGCAATCTTTCTTTTATAGGTATCACGGTGATAAGATCTTTTACATAAGAAATATCGAGAACTGCCCTGGGTCCAATAAAAAAATAATCCTCATTTAACACCATTTGCTCACCAATGCTCAATGAGTCTCCATAAATCACGATATCCTTGCTCGTTTTCCCATTTGGGAAAATAAATTTCTCTAGTTCTTTATAATACCCGGTTCTGGTACTGGGGAAATACCACTTCGCCCCTTGCAATTCGCTTAATGAGCGGCAATGAGAGAGAGGGTGCCCCTTTCTGGCAATAATACAAAATTCCGCATTGATCGGTTGCTCGACAATAAACTCACTCATTGATATTTCAGGTGACGCGATACCAATAAAAAAATCCAATCGCCCTAACCGAAGTGAACTCACCAGTTCACAAAGTTGTCCTTCAATAATGGTAATATTGGATGTTGGGTGTTCCACTTGAAATTTATTGACTAAAGAAGGGAGAACACTTAAAGCTGGCAGGTGCGAGCAACCAAAGACTACGTTGCCCTGAGATTGTTGACTCAATTGATGCAACTCATCTACGGCTCTTTCCAGATCGTTAAGTAGCGTGTTAACTCTGTGTTCAAAAACACGCCCCATTTTGGTTAACACCATGCCCTGTGGCCCTCTGGATAATAAGGTCACCCCCAAAATCCGCTCTAACTCCTGGATGCTTTTGGTCATCGCAGGCTGGGTTTTGAACAAGGCCTGTGAAGCGGTTCTGATGTTTCCATAATAGATAATCGCCTGAAAATCCCTGAGCTGATTGATTTTTGGAAGTTCTTTCATAACTCACCTTATATTGAGACAACTCTGGAATGAATCAACTTAAGCTTAGATGCAGATGCGGAAAATGTAAACGCGAGCTCTTTATTTAAGAGTGTCAGTTCTGATAGCTTAACGACCAAGTGTATAACTTGTGATAATTGAGAAGGAAAATTCAACTGTTATTAAACTCACCTTTTTTCTCCTGCAAGAGATGTACACAATGAGACAAAACCAACAACTGACCATGGATCAACGATGCCAGATCGAAGACAAAAAAAGCCCCTGTTAAAACAGGGGCTTTTATACTAAGTCATAGTGCCGGGCACTATAGCCGTCAAGCAAAAGTACATTGCCCGACGACCTAGCTGATTAGCCCTTTCCTAAAACAAACTTATTATTGACTGGCGTTGTTCTGAAATCATCTTTAACACCCGTCACTGTGATTGTAACATCTGTGCTGACAATACCATTCGCGTCAGCTAATGCTTGGGTCAAGTAACTATCACTGCCGATAGCATAACTACCACTGACGCCACTTAGCCGTTTCTGATCACTCGCGGCACTTATAGTAATTGTCTCTCCATTTATATCTTTGGCACTTGCCATACCTAACGTATAGGTCAATTCTCCTGCGATTGTATTACCGTAATTATCGTATAACGGTAGCACCTCTACATTCACATAATTTCTCTTGTAGGCATTATTAGTGAACCTTGAATATACCGTCGGTTGACTCACCACCATTATTGGCGTGTCTTGTGCTGCGTTCCATGCGCCCGGTGTTATTGTCACCGTGGTTGACAACCCCTCTAACGCGACACCGGAAGACAATACGGTAATGTTGGCAACACCAGTCTTGGTACCATTAATACTTGCGGTATAGGTACCATTGTTATTGTCAACAACCGCCGTTATCTCGGTGTTCGCCAGATCGGTAACAAACTCAAGATCCAGACCAGTGATTGCGTCACCGTACTCATCCTTGGCCGTCAGGGTGATAGTAGAACCCGTACGGTCATCGGCATTGATACTGGCTTTGCTTGCAATCAACCCCGATTGGGCCGTGCCTACTGCTCTTGGTGTTAACGTGACGGAGCCTGTCACACCTAATGCATTTCCACCTACTTTAACCCCCAGTGTTGCAGTACCCGCAGCCTTACCTGCTGTCAACGTCGCGGTATACACCCCGTTGTTGCCCTCAGTTACACTACCTATGCTACCCAGCGTAGTGCTAAAGGTCACGGTCTGGCCGGTGACTGGATTATCGTTGCTGTCTTTCAGCGTCAACGTAATCACCGTGGCGTCTGTCCCGTTCGCCTCAATACTGGCGGAGGCCGTCTCCAGGCTGGAGTTTTCAGCAACCACATCCCCTGCCACGAAGCTCAGCTCGGTGCTGCTGGTCACGCCGCCCACCTCTGCTTCCACCTTCACGCTGCCCGCCTTATCGCTGGTCACCGGCAGAGCGGCGATACCGTTCTCGTCGGTGGTCACCGTCTGCTGACGGGTCGAACCGTCCGGGTTGGTCACGGTAAAGGTGACATCAAAGCCCGGCAGTGGGTTACCCAGCGCGTCTTTCACCGGCAACTGCACGAGATTCACATCACTGCCGTTGGCCACGGTGTTACCCGCTTCTGCCGTCAGCCCGTTCTCGTCGATCTTGGCCGTGCTGCTGTCAGCCACGAAGCTCAGCTCGGTGCTGCTGGTCACGCCGCCCACCTCTGCTTCCACCTTCACGCTGCCCGCTTTGTCGCTGGTCACCGGCAGAGCGGCGATACCGTTCTCGTCGGTGGTCACCGTCTGCTGACGGGTCGAACCGTCCGGGTTGGTCACGGTAAAGGTGACATCAAAGCCCGGCAGTGGGTTACCCTGCGCGTCTTTCACCGGCAACTGCACGAGATTCACATCACTGCCGTTGGCCACGGTGTTACCCGCTTCTGCCGTCAGCCCGTTCTCGTCGATCTTGGCCGTGCTGCTGTCAGCCACGAAGCTCAGATCGGTGCTGCTGGTCACGCCGCCCACCTCTGCTTCTACCTTGACGCTACCTGCTTTATCGCTGGTTACCGGCAGAGCGGCAATGCCGTTCTCGTCGGTGGTCACCGTCTGCTGACGGGTACTGCCGTCCGGGTTGGTCACGGTAAAGGTGACGTCAAAGCCCGGCACTGGGTTACCCTGCGCGTCCTTCACCGGCAACTGCACGAGGTTCACATCGGTGCCGTTGGCCAGGGTGTTACCCGCTTCTGCCGTCAGGCCGTTCTCGTCGATCTTGGCCGAGGCATTGTCAGCCACGAAGCTCAGCTCGGTGCTGCTGGTCACGCCGCCGACTTCTGCTTCTACCTTGACGCTGCCTGCTTTATCGCTGGTTACCGGCAGAGCGGCAATGCCGTTCTCGTCGGTGGTCACCGTCTGCTGACGGGTACTGCCGTCCGGATCGGTCACGGTAAAGGTGACGTCAACGCCCGGCAGTGGGTTGCCCTTGGCGTCTTTCACCGGCAACTGCACGGTGTTCACGTCGGTGCCGTTGGCGGTGGTGTTACCCGCGTTACCGGTCAGGCCGTTCTCGTCGATGGTCGCGGTGCTGCTGTCGGCCACGAAGCTCAGTTCGGTGCTGCTGGTGACGCCGCCCACCTCTGCTTCCACCTTCACGCTGCCCGCTTTGTCGCTGGTCACCGGCAGAGAGGCGATGCCGTTCTCGTCGGTGGTCACCGTCTGCTGACGGGTAGAGCCGTCCGGGTTGGTCACGGTAAAGGTGACGTCAACGCCCGGCAGTGGGTTGCCCTTGGCGTCTTTCACCGGCAACTGCACGGTGTTCACGTCGGTGCCGTTGGCGGTGGTGTTACCCGCGTTACCGGTCAGGCCGTTCTCGTCGATGGTCGCGGTGCTGCTGTCGGCCACGAAGCTCAGTTCGGTGCTGCTGGTGACGCCGCCCACTTCTGCTTCCACTTTCACGCTGCCTGCTTTATCGCTGGTCACTGGTAGAGCGGCGATGCCGTTCTCGTCGGTGGTCACCGTCTGCTGACGGGTAGAGCCGTCCGGGTTGGTCACGGTAAAGGTGACGTCAACGCCCGGCAGTGGGTTGCCCTTGGCGTCTTTTACCGGCAACTGCACGGTGTTGACATCGCTGCCGTTGGCCAGGGTGTTACCCGCTTTGCCGGTCAGCCCGCTCTCGTCGATCTTGGCCGTACTGTTGTCGGCCACGAAGCTCAGCTCGGTGCTGCTGGTGACGCCGCCCACTTCTGCTTCCACTTTCACACTGCCTGCTTTATCGCTGGTCACTGGTAGAGAGGCGATGCCGTTCTCGTCGGTGGTCACCGTCTGCTGACGGGTGCTGCCGTCCGGGTTGGTCACGGTAAAGGTGACGTCAACGCCCGGCACTGGGTTGCCCTGCGCGTCTTTCACCGGCAACTGCACGGTATTGATGTCGGTGCCGTTGGCGGTGGTGTTACCCGCGTTACCGGTCAGGCCGTTCTCGTCGATGGTCGCGGTGCTGCCGTCGGCCACAAAGCTCAGCTCGGTGCTGCTGGTGACGCCGCCCACTTCTGCTTCCACTTTCACGCTGCCCGCTTGTTCGCTGGTCACCGGCAGAGCGGCAATGCCGTTCTCATCGGTGGTCACGGTCTGCTGACGCGTAGAGCCGTCTGGCGCAGTCACGGTAAAGGTCACATCTACGCCCGGTACTGGGTTGCCCTTGGCGTCTTTCACCGGCAACTGCACGGTGTTCACGTCGGTGCCGTTGGCGGTGGTGTTACCCGCGTTACCGGTCAGGCCGTTCTCGTCGATGGTCGCGGTGCTGCCGTCGGCCACAAAGCTCAGCTCGGTGCTGCTGGTGACGCCGCCCACTTCTGCTTCTACCTTCACGCTGCCTGCTTTATCGCTGGTCACTGGTAGAGAGGCGATGCCGTTCTCGTCAGTGGTCACGGTCTGCTGACGGGTAGAGCCGTCCGGGTTAGTCACGGTAAAGGTGACGTCAAAGCCCGGGATCGGGTTGCCCTGCGCGTCCTTCACTGGCAACTGCACGAGGTTCACATCGCTGCCGTTGGCCAGGGTGTTACCCGCTTTGCCGGTCAGCCCGTTCTCATCGATCTTGGCCGTGCTGTTGTCGGCCACGAAGCTCAGCTCGGTGCTGCTGGTCACGCCGCCGACTTCTGCTTCTACCTTGACGCTGCCTGCTTTATCGCTGGTTACCGGCAGAGCGGCAATGCCGTTCTCGTCGGTGGTCACCGTCTGCTGACGGGTACTGCCGTCCGGGTTGGTCACGGTAAAGGTGACGTCAAAGCCCGGCACTGGGTTACCCTGCGCGTCCTTCACCGGCAACTGCACGAGGTTCACATCGCTGCCGTTGGCCACGGTGTTACCCGCTTCTGCCGTCAGGCCGTTCTCGTCGATCTTGGCCGTGCTGTTGTCGGCCACGAAGCTCAGCTCGGTGCTGCTGGTCACGCCGCCCACCTCTGCTTCCACCTTGACGCTGCCCGCCTTATCGCTGCTCACCGGCAGAGAGGCGATGCCGTTCTCGTCGGTGGTCACCGTCTGCTGACGGGTCGAGCCGTCCGGGTTGGTCACGGTAAAGGTGACGTCAACGCCCGGCAGTGGGTTGCCCTTGGCGTCTTTCACCGGCAACTGCACGGTGTTCACGTCGGTGCCGTTGGCGGTGGTGTTACCCGCGTTACCGGTCAGGCCGTTCTCGTCGATGGTCGCGGTGCTGCCGTCGGCCACAAAGCTCAGCTCGGTGCTGCTGGTGACGCCGCCCACTTCTGCTTCCACTTTCACGCTGCCTGCTTTATCGCTGGTCACTGGTAGAGAGGCGATGCCGTTCTCGTCAGTGGTCACGGTCTGCTGACGGGTAGAGCCGTCCGGGTTGGTCACGGTAAAGGTGACGTCAACGCCCGGCACTGGGTTGCCCTTGGCGTCTTTCACCGGCAACTGCACGGTGTTCACGTCGGTGCCGTTGGCGGTGGTGTTACCCGCGTTACCGGTCAGGCCGTTCTCGTCGATGGTCGCGGTGCTGCTGTCGGCCACGAAGCTCAGTTCGGTGCTGCTGGTGACGCCGCCCACTTCTGCTTCCACTTTCACACTGCCTGCTTTATCGCTGGTCACTGGTAGAGAGGCGATGCCGTTCTCGTCGGTGGTCACCGTCTGCTGACGGGTGCTGCCGTCCGGGTTGGTCACGGTAAAGGTGACGTCAACGCCCGGCACTGGGTTGCCCTGCGCGTCTTTCACCGGCAACTGCACGGTATTGATGTCGGTGCCGTTGGCGGTGGTGTTACCCGCGTTACCGGTCAGGCCGTTCTCGTCGATGGTCGCGGTGCTGCCGTCGGCCACAAAGCTCAGCTCGGTGCTGCTGGTGACGCCGCCCACTTCTGCTTCCACTTTCACGCTGCCCGCTTGTTCGCTGGTCACCGGCAGAGCGGCAATGCCGTTCTCATCGGTGGTCACGGTCTGCTGACGCGTAGAGCCGTCTGGCGCAGTCACGGTAAAGGTCACATCTACGCCCGGTACTGGGTTGCCCTTGGCGTCTTTCACCGGCAACTGCACGGTGTTCACGTCGGTGCCGTTGGCGGTGGTGTTACCCGCGTTACCGGTCAGGCCGTTCTCGTCGATGGTCGCGGTGCTGCCGTCGGCCACAAAGCTCAGCTCGGTGCTGCTGGTGACGCCGCCCACTTCTGCTTCTACCTTCACGCTGCCTGCTTTATCGCTGGTCACTGGTAGAGAGGCGATGCCGTTCTCGTCAGTGGTCACGGTCTGCTGACGGGTAGAGCCGTCCGGGTTGGTCACGGTAAAGGTGACGTCAACGCCCGGCAGTGGGTTGCCCTTGGCGTCTTTCACCGGCAACTGCACGGTGTTCACGTCGGTGCCGTTGGCGGTGGTGTTACCCGCGTTACCGGTCAGGCCGTTCTCGTCGATGGTCGCGGTGCTGCCGTCGGCCACGAAGCTCAGCTCGGTGCTGCTGGTCACGCCGCCGACTTCTGCTTCTACCTTGACGCTGCCTGCTTTATCGCTGGTTACCGGCAGAGCGGCAATGCCGTTCTCGTCGGTGGTCACCGTCTGCTGACGGGTCGAACCGTCCGGATCGGTCACGGTAAAGGTGACGTCAAAGCCCGGCACTGGGTTACCCTGCGCGTCCTTCACCGGCAACTGCACGAGGTTCACATCGTTGCCGTTGGCCACGGTGTTACCCGCTTCTGCCGTCAGCCCGTTCTCGTCGATCTTGGCCGTGCTGTTGTCAGCCACGAAGCTCAGCTCGGTGCTGCTGGTCACACCGCCGACTTCTGCTTCTACCTTGACGCTGCCTGCCTTGTCGCTGGTTACCGGCAGAGCGGCAATGCCGTTCTCGTCGGTGGTCACCGTCTGCTGACGGGTGCTGCCGTCCGGGTTGGTCACGGTAAAGGTGACATCAAAGCCCGGCAGCGGGTTACCCTGCGCGTCTTTCACCGGCAACTGTACGAGATTCACATCGCTGCCGTTGGCCACGGTGCTGCCTGACTTGCCCGACAGGCCGTTCTCGTCGATCTTGGCCGAGGCATTGTCAGCCACGAAGCTCAGCTCGGTGCTGCTGGTCACGCCGCCCACCTCTGCTTCCACCTTCACGCTGCCCGCTTTGTCGCTGGTCACCGGCAGAGAGGCGATGCCGTTCTCGTCGGTGGTCACCGTCTGCTGACGGGTGCTGCCGTCCGGGTTGGTCACAGTAAAGGTGACATCGAAGCCCGGCACTGGGTTGCCCTGTGCGTCTTTCACCGGCAACTGCACGGTGTTGACATCGCTGCCGTTGGCCAAGGTATTACCCAGCTTGCCGGTCAGCCCGTTCTCGTCGATCTTGGCCGAGGCATTGTCTGCCGATAACGTTACGGAAGCCTCTTTCACTGCTATCGCTGACCCGGATACGCTTGCCGTGATCTTCACTACACCCACGCTGCTGCCAGCAGTGAACGTGGCAAGATAGACACCTGGGCGATCTTTGGATTCGCTTACCTCACCTATGGCATGAGCAATGGGGTGTACTGTGGCAGAAGCAGGACTGATTTTGCTTGCCGCTGATGGCGGTTGGAATTGGCTGTTCAGCGTAATCTGCCCGGCGATCCCACTGATTGGACGACCGCTGCCATCCTTCAGTGACAATTCTACTTGCGTTGTTGAGCGACCATCTGCTGGCAAACGCGCATTTTTAATCATCAGATTAGAGGTTGCTGCAATACCAAAACCGGTAACCACGACTTCCCCCTGAGCAGGCTCAGAACGGTTACCCGATTTGTCGATGACGGTCACGCTGATAGGATAGTTGTTATTTCCCAACAGGTTATACGATGGCAACACGGCCTTCCACCCCTGACCATTAGGGATGATTTTCCCGCCAGCGGCGGTAAACAGGTCTGCTTTCCACTCGAATGAAGCAACACCATGCTTACTGGTGACGGTGATCGGTAACTCAATAGTTTGGCCTGAATCCCCCTGTAACAGCGGATCCATCACCACGCTCAGTAACTTCTGCTCACGATATTGCAGAACAATTTCATTATTGCGGTCTACCAGATCGTAACGGCTGCCTGCCAGCGTACGTTTTGCCGCCATATTGGCCGGATCGAGCTGTTTTGACAGTTCGGTGCCGAAGGAATAATTGAGGGAAAGATTGAAACGGGTATCCTCCATACCGCTGGTTCCCTGCTTGTGGTCTACGCCGAAGCTAACCAATGGCACAGGAGAATAATTCACACCGAAAGTGACGGCAGCAGGATCGGACTGGCGTTTATCCTTACCAAATAAACCGACTTCATCACCAAAATACTGCTCATAAACCAGCTTGCCGCCCAATTGTGGCATTGATGGCAGATAGGCTTCTGTACGGATATCAAAGCCATTAGCGGCCTTTTCATCAAAACCGTCCAAATCGCGCGAGTTCTTCCAACCACTCACGCCAAAATAGCCATTGGTAGCAATCCGTAGGTAATCACGTGCATATTCAGCACCAATACCGATGCGTGAGTGACTGCCTTGGATATCGCGATCCAGGAAGAGGTTATAGCCAAACATTTGCTGATCGATAAAATGACGTTGCCCTATGCCAGCGTTGAGCGTGAGGCGATCGTCAATATAGCGCGTACCCAGTTGGCTGAAGGTAAGCAGGCTTGGGGTATCTTGCAGGGGTAACAGAACGTCTAATTGGCTGCCTTTCAGATTAAGTTTGTCATCCAGGTTCAATTGTACTTTGGCAGTACCAAATTGATTCAGCCAGTTTTCAACGGCGTCATTCGCGGTACTGGTCGCAGCACCACGAGCGATAGATTCGGCCTGTTTGGTTGGATCGCCGCTGGCTAACACACCCGCCAAACGGCTTGCTGCCGTCGCAACCGCCTGTTCATCCCCAGTATGGGTATTTTTCGCCGCCATGACTGCCGGGGTATAGGCAATACTCATCGGGAAAACCACTTGGGTAACAATATTAGCCCAGGCTAACAATGTAGCTATCCGAGATTTTTTAAATGCTCCAGCCTTGTGGCGTGAAGGTAAATCGTGCTTTTTCACTGCAACTACCTTATAGATAAATTGAAAAGACATACTTGCAGGAGGGGCCCAATGCATCAGCCACACCTGTTTTTAAGTATTTAAAAGATGTTTTTCTTAATTAAAACCAATACCAATCATTAAGTTATGACTTGAGCGACAATAAAGATGTGACGCTTACACCAATAAAATGGATCTGTGAATTAATTACCTGGCATTAAAATTTAACAAATTAAATCAACAAGATGAAAACCATCAGAAAATAGATTAAGTTCCTCCCGACCAAAGATGATTTTAAGCATTAACGGTAAATGCTGACAGGTGAAATCATTGCAAGCAAAAACCACGACCTTCCGTGATTAAGTTAATGTCCAGTTTCGCTTCTCATGGGGAATGTTCACTGCAGGATAATCATTGGTCTTCCGACTATGATAACTTCATGGCTGTACTTTTCCCTGTTCATCTTGCCACCAAATTTTCACCATTGTATTGGGTATCTTAAAGAACGTAAATAAAGTAATTTTTATCGGTGATAACATAATTTCAATCGATAGCGTTTTTCAGTTAGAGATTGAGTATTAACTTTTCCTATCACTGATAAAAATCTATTGGCTTGTAATCGCTGTTGCGCGGGACTATATTCATCACACACATGAGAGGTTCGTATAAAAAACCAGCCATATGTGGCTTGCTATTATTTATGCCATAAAGTCTAGTGTGAACCAAGGTAAATTACGCTAAGCAGACTGCAAACAATCCTTTAATAAGGGTTTTTTTCACCCTGTTTGGTTTGAACAGGCAATTCAAAGCGATCCTTGATGACAAGGACGTCTGTTAGTTTTAATAATAAGGAAAGTCACCATGAAAAAGATCCTTCTGTCTGTTGTTGCTACCGCTCTGCTGTCGGCCGGTATGGCACATGCCGCCAATGGCGTAAAAAAAGAAATTACCATCGTAGCTAACATCAACGATGCTATTTTTGTTTCTAAGCCAGACGGTAGCACCTGGTATGACAAGGAAGAATTGTTTGCCAAAGATTATACCCAGACTGAGTTTGCTTCTAACGATCTGCCAGTGCGCGTTTACACCACCGACAACGAAGTCAACGTATCTCTGGTTCAACCACTGACTATCAACCGTGCTGATGGTGCCCAGTTGTCTAACGTAGTGGTCAGTTTTGCAGGTAAAACCGTCGTTCAGGGTACCCCGCTGAAAGTGATGCAAACCACTACCGCTCCTGGTGGATATGACAACACCTATACCCTGAAAATTGATGCCAAGGCGCCAACCAATGCAACCGGTAGCACCAATGGTTCATACCAGGGCGATCTGGTCATGTTGTTCGAGCCAAAGGCTTAATAACGCTGTCCTCTTCATACGTCTAGTTGCCTCTGTGTCGACGGTTGTTGCTCGCTCATTCTTGGGGGAGACAGTATGCCACTTTCAGGCAACTCGAATTATTGTAGAGTCGATATCGTAAAGTGTTAAATGACGCTTAATTTCGTAATAAAACTAGGGTTATCTGCGGATAACCCTAATAGCATACGAAGAACGCCATCTTCTGTTTTTATAACGGAAGCTTTCTGTACATCTAGTAAAAGAAATAGATAGGATGTGGCTTATTAATTATTAAAATCAAAAAAATTAATAATAGGTTACTGGCCGTGTTGTTGAGTCTCTATATATGGAATATAAGATGGGCAAATGTATCCCAGGATGGGCAACAGGTTTATTATTATTGACTCCGTCAGCAGCCATTTATGCTGAGGGAGCTCAAATTGAATATCAGGTGCCCGCCGGCTTCTCTGAAGCCGAGCAGGATTCCTCCATGCAATTTCTCGCCACCCTCGACAGCACTCCCTTACCTGGCCCAGTCCGTTGGTCTGCCCAGCAAAATCGGCTTACTTTTGATGAGGCGCTGTATCGCCAAAATGGGATTTCAACCGAGCAGATCGAGTTGCTGAACAAGGTACTGGCACAGATACCTTATGCGGTCTGTCCCAACGGTTGTGACTATACCGTCAAGGGTCAAACCGTCTCGCTCGATAAGGTCAAGCAGTCACTGACTATCACCGATGGCAGCAAGCGTTACGTACAGCCCCGGACCATGATGGGCTTCATCCACAATCAATCGCTGGATGTGCGCACTGCGTCCAACGAATACCGTGCTGTCTCCGCCTTCGGTCAGGGTTATCTTGGTCTGCCTTCACAGAGCTATGGCTACCTGAGCTGGTATTACAACGACAGCAAAAATTTCGATACTCGGACCACCGATCAGGGCATCAGTACCTGGTATTTGCAGAAGAATTTCGCCAATACCTACCTGCGCAGTGGCCGTCAGGACAGCCGCGATACCGCCGCTGGTAGCGTCAGCACGTCACTCAACCCGAGCTTTGACCAGTTTGTCACCTTGGGCAGCCAGGACAACCTGAAGCGCGACAACCAGTCCGCCGGCAAGATGGTGCTGTTCGCTACCGCTGACGGTGACTACGAGTTCTATCGTGATGGCCGTCTTATCCGCCGTCTGCCAGCGGTGATCGGTCGTAACGAGATTGACTATAACCAGTTGCCCGGCGGCTTCTATAGCGTCGAGGTTCGATTGGTCAATCGCAGCGGCCAAGTGGTGAGCAGTGAGAACCAACAGATTGCCAATATCAATTACGGCGGCAGCACTGGCTGGTATGTCACGCTGGGTAAAGAGCTTGATACAGAGAAAAGCCTCCTCAGCGCAGGTGCCAGCTTTCAGACCAACTGGTTTGCGGCCAGCAGCGCACTGCTAAAAGGGACCGGCAACCGTTGGGCGATGGAGCATAACCTCACCCGACCAATGCAAGTCGCAGACATGGAAGTGACGCCGACCGTGGGCGTGATGGCCGGGGAAAAACGCGTTGGTGGCTACGCCAGCCTGAGCGCAGGCAACCAGCAATTGGGGTACCTGACCGCCTCGCAGTACCAGAATACCGCGGTATCCGAGTTCTACCCGGCTAACAACAGCACCGCATTTGGCTATAGCCGACAGTTCGGCCCGACCCGCCTGGGCTACAACTACAGCCGCTATAGCAACAGCGAACGACATCAGTTGCAGAGTACCTGGAACTGGCGTGGCAACGGGGTTTGGGCGGTGATCGCCATGGGTGTGCAGAAAGGTGGCTATGACAACAGCAGCAACAATTACGGGCTGTACCTGAATACCACCATCATGCTGGACCGCAATACCGGCACCCTGAACGCCGCCTACAACAACGGCAAACTCTATACCGGTGGGAGTTACACCCGTGAATTTGAGGACAGCACCGGTACCACCACCGCCGGTATTGACTTCAGTGACGTTGGCCGCACCAACGCGGTTGGCTTGAACGCCCGCCGCAACGGCACCCGTGGGGATGCTTCTTTACGCGTTGGGGTCGACGACCACATCACCAGCGGCAGCTTCAACTACAACGGCATGTTTGCCGCAAGCCAGGATGGATTTGCCTTGGGGCGCACCAGCCCGAGTGGTGCCGCTATGCTGGTTCGTACCCCAAAACTGGGTGACGCGAAATATGGCTTCAAAGTGGAAGGCAATCCGGTTGGTGGTGGCAGTACCTATGCGGTGCCATTGGCCAGCTATCAGGACGTGACTTTTGCCCAGGCGCAGTCGGTAGATGCTGACATGGACATGAATATTCGTCTGCCCGCCAACGTGGTACGCGCTCACCCTGGGCAGGTGTATCCGGTACAAGCCGAGGTGGAAATGAACCTGCTGTATAACGGCTTCCTGGTCAACAACCATGGGGGGCCGGTGAGCGGCACGGTAAGCGAGACAGGTGATACGGTCTATCCGAATGGCTTGTTCTCACTGGCGTCCACGACGTTGATTAAAGAAATCACCGTGACAGGTAAGCAGGGGCGATACCGCTGCGACATGACCAAACCAAAAGATAAACGCTATCTCTGTATAGCAGGTTGAAACGAATCTCCCTGAGGATGTCGCCTGCGGGAACAGCGAAGAATTGACGGGAATGAATAAGGAAAACCATGATTAAACAATTGCAGTCTGCGGTGGTAGTCAGCCTTCTGGCTCTAAGTTACCTGGCTCATGCTGATGGCCAACTGATGGTGATGCCTGCGCGCAGCACCGTTGAGGGGCAGCAACCCCGTACCGTACAGGTCAGCAACCTCGGCGATAAACCACTTTATCTGAAGGTGGATCTGATGCGTGTCGAGAACCCTGGTGAAACCCCGGAGCGCAAGACAGCCATTGGTGATATCACCGTCCCTGAAATGATGGCCAGCCCGGCCAAACTGACGCTGGGGCCGGGCCAGAAACGCGATATCAATCTGGTCGCGTTGAAAGCACCCGCCAGAGAGACGCTCTACCGGCTGTATATCGTCCCGGTGTCCAGCATCAAGGTGGTAGGAGATGAAAACAAAGAAAAAATTAGCGCCCCACTGACCTTCGGTGTGGCTTATGGCGTTTTGGTCCATCACTTGCCTTCTTCAGGGGGACAGACCCGGGCCTGGAGCCATCAATGCACAGCAGGCGGTTTGCAACTGACGTCCAGTGGTAGCGTGCACTCGTTATTCAATCAACTGCAAGCGACCCCGGCAAACAATATGGCAAAGGAACAAAAAGTGTTCCCAGGCACACCATTGGTGTTCCCGGTAAAAACCCTGAAAGGAAATGCCGATGGCCAGCCGTTTGACATCCGTTGCCCGTGAGGTCACAGCATTACTGCTGTGCATCCTCCCTTTTGGGGTGGCACAGGCACTGATTGATATCAGCCCGAAAATTGTTGAGATGCAGGGTGAACAGGCAGTGGTACAGGTCAGCAACACCGGCGATTCGCCGGAATTTGTTGGCATCACTCTGTTTGAGATCGGTAATCCCGGCGTGCCTATCGATGAGGAGCAGTTGATACCTCTGGGGATGAGCAAAGATCCTTATCTGTATGCTGCACCATTCAAACTCTCGCTGGGACCACGCCAGCAGAAACCGGTGCAGTTAACGGCGCTAAAAACGCCGGAAAGAGAGAGGGTGTACCGCCTGGCGGTTATTCCCCAGCAAAAAGCCAGCATTAGCGGTACCCGA
Source organism: Serratia sp. JSRIV006 (assembly GCF_019968685.1). Taxonomy (NCBI): domain Bacteria; kingdom Pseudomonadati; phylum Pseudomonadota; class Gammaproteobacteria; order Enterobacterales; family Yersiniaceae; genus Serratia; species Serratia sp. JSRIV006. Next base: position 401,449 of record NZ_CP074137.1, on the reverse strand, counting down.
GACAATGTAATGTTGGTCAGCCTGGGGTTTAACGGCCTGGTACGCCAGTTGCCGGTTAAGCAGGTTGCTACCTGGCAGCACAGTTGTGAAGCCAGCAGTCTACAGTTGCAGGCCACCGGCACGGTGCGAGTAGCATTCAGCGAACTGAAGCTGAATGGCCAAGCCGTGGATGATTTTAATGTCTACCCCGGCACGCCAAGGCAAATGGCAGGGAGCACATTGAGTGGTAATGTGCAGAACAAGCCCTTCAGCCTTCAGTGCAGCAAATGAGAGCAGACAATAAAGGGATGAACAGCATGAAGTTATGGCAGCAGGCAATAATGGCAGTCTTACTGCTGACAGGGAGCACGGTATATGCTGCTGACACCACGCTGGGCAGCGTGCCCATCAGCATTACCCTCACCAATCTGGTTCAGATCACGGTAGAGAAACCGGGCGGTGGTTGGTATGACATGTTAACACTCAGCAACAGCGTGGGCAGTGACATCACGCGCTATCAGGCTCAGGTACCGGTTCAGGTGAGCATCCGCAATGGACAAGACTTTAGGGTCTCATTGGTTAATCCGCTAATAATGAATCATGAAACCGACGCCGCGCTGGCTTTTACCACCGAACAAGTCGGGTTTGGCAGCAACGCAACCACGCTAAAACCACTGGGTGCTACGCCGGTAGATTTCAGAAATCCTACACAGGTAGGAGGCATCTCGACGGGCAGCTATCTGCTTTCCGTCTCCGCTCGCCAGCCTACAGGTGTGCTGGGGAAAATATCGGGCAATTACGTCGGTAAACTGATAATGATGTTTGAAGTTAAAGTTTAAGGAAAACTAAAACGCCCTTGCGAATACAGCAATGGCGTGAGTTGAAAAATCAATTGAAAGCTTACGCGCTAATCGCGAGAGAGATATGAAAATAATAGTAACCTTATCCCGCTTGATGGCTTGCTCTCTGCTGGCATTAAGCACGCACGCAATGGCGATTACCTATAATCAAACCATCACTGACTGCTCTATTACCAAACTGGGCACGAATAAATGGCAGGCAAAATTCAACTACGTAGTAACACCTGTGGCAGGGGCAAGTACATCTATTCGAAGCAACTTTTATGTAGAGGTCCCCACAACGATAGGTTCTAACCTTGCGGTTAATGCACAAGGTAACTCAACGACTTCTTTTAGTAATGTCTCCACCCAGGCAAGTATCGGTAACAATATAGGCACTCGTCTATTAAGTTTTTTTGGTATTCCTAACGCTAGCATAATTCAATTCAGTTCGCCTGTTTCCATCGACTTCACTACGGATACTGCGGGAGCTTATCCTGGTTTACGAGGCCGTCTTACAACCGAAAACATGAGTGGTTCTGGACAGAGTGGTGGGGCTCAGACCAGTGTGGTTTATATTTCAGCTATTGGCTGCATGCTTTCCATGACGGATCTACCTAGGACTGAAGATGTTGATATACCAGAACCAGTATTCAGCATGAGCTCAGCCGTGTGGCAACTAGACACTCTTGATTTGAGCAATTTACCCGATATTACTGTAGCGGGAAACGGTTATGCCGCATCAGTTAAGAATATCGCCAGCAATAATCTGTGTATCAACTATGTAACGGCAGGAGTAAAAAATAAAACCTATGCGTTAAGCGTAACAAATACCTCAAGCATACAGGGGGGACGTAGTTTATTTTCCCTACAAGGCACGGCTAGCCAGTTGTTTTATAACCTGCAGTTGGCCAGCAACGACGGGATGGCCGCAAACAACTTCAGTTTCCCGACGGCAAGCGCTAAATACATCACATTGACGCAGACTGCCAGTAGTACTCCTGATCGTAGCCAGATGTGTTGGACGCCAAAGATCAACCTGTTTAAAAGCGCGGCGACGAAAGAAGGGATGCACACGGGTAGCCTAAATTTTATCATCAGCCCCAAAGCATAACTCAATATTCACTTTATCTAGTTTTTATTGATTATTAACAAACCCCAGATGGGGAATCGGAACGATTTATCCTCATGTCACTTCAAGTTGCGGCTAGTCACCACTGCGGCAACTTGAAGGACGACGGGTAAAGCCATTGATTATTCAACCTCACTAGACCAAGGATAGATCTTACATTCCCTTTGCAGTTTATCTATCATGGTCCTGGCATGCATCGTCAACGGTAAACGATGAGAATAGATAAAACTGTAGGACGCATCGGGCAACTGCTCTTCGATCGGAATCATGCACAACTGCTGGCTTAGATAAGGTACCCGAAGCATCTCTTTCGCGGCCACGGTCAAAAAGCCAGCATTCATTACCATCTGCAACGTGATGGCCGCTGTGTCCCCCCGAATAATGGTCTGCGTGTTCTCTTCCCCTTCGGGGAACAGCAGTGCATCAAGTTCACCGAAGTAACCTATTTTCGCCGTGGGTAAATACCATTTGGCCTGTTTGAGCTGACTCAGCGAGGTACTCTTGGCCAATGGATGATCTCGGTGTGCCACCACGGCAAAAGGAGTGGTAAAGAATGGCTCTTCAATAAATTCGCTAGCCAGGATCGTTTCCGGCGACGTTGCACCGATGACGAAGTCTAATTCTCCCCCTCGCAGGGCAGGTAATAGCTCAGAAATTTGGCCTTCTGTGAGATTGATGTTGACCTGCGGAAAGCGTTTATTAAAACGCTGGATTGCCGCTGGCAACATGGTAAAAAAGGGTAACGACGAACTCCCCAACTCAATGGTTCCCTGAGAGGTGGCACTAAGCTGCTTTGCTTCATTGACTGCGCGCTCTAACTCTTTCAACACCAATTGAACTCGGGGCTCAAAAAGTTTACCTGCTTCGGTCAGTACCACGCCACGCGGCCCACGCATCAGAAGTGGAGTGCCTAACATTTTCTCAAGTTCATTCATTGATTGTGTCAATGCAGGCTGAGTCTGATGCAGGGCTTTGGCTGCAGCCCGAAAACTCCCGTGTTCGATAATCGACTGGAACACTTTAAGCTGGTTAGGTTTGGGCAGATTTTTCATAATGATGATATCTGTTTCTCACTATATTATTGATTTTTATATTCCATTATAGGGACATAAAACCCTCTTAAGACAAAACCGGTCAGGGAACGACGCTGCTATTAATTCGTTTTTATCTTAGTTAAAAACAGGCAATGACAAGATAAAGCGAGATATTGATGACTTATCCTGATGCCGATATGGCAACGTCCCACAAGATTGGTGGGTAATGAATTAAGGCACAGGCCGTTAATGCATCAGTAACGAACTACCACCAGCATTATGCTGTTTTCCTTCCCTTTTATATCCATGAATTTATCTTACTTTACGACTCGATTTGCTATATCGCTTACAGACTAATTTGACCCAATACCCTCTCCCAAGGCGAAGCGCTCTTGTTATATTTTCTTTTCCCCATCAGATTCACCAAGGGGCATAATGAACGAACCCCCAGCTTGGCCAAGGCTGCACGTTTATGATGGCTTACTGTTCTGAAATTTAGTTTCAAGTCGTCAGCTATCTTTCTCGCGGTGTCACCATCCAGCAGCATGCGCAGAATCTCTAATTCACGCGGTGTAAGCATTGTGGAACGTTTTCCGAAACCTGACTCTTTATTCACGGTCGTGCTCAGCAATTCCCTACTTAACTCATCAATCGTTATTGCCTTATCCAGTATCATACTGACGTTTCTCAACCCACTAAAGTAACATTTTAGTGGGTTGACATCGGCTATATCACCTATCAGTATCACTTTGCTGTTGGGATGCATTTTCGGCAAACGTTCTCCAACAAGTTGCAACAGTGAGGTCAGGTTATAATCACGGTTACAGACCGTTAGGATGACTAAATTCACTACTGGCAAGACATTTAAAGCGCCCTCGCATTCTAAAAAACTACCGCTACTGTCTACAATATCAAGAGAGACCGATAAATCCGTCTCTTTAATTAATGCTTCCAACCCTGCTCGCATAAAATTACAGGAACATTGTACAACGACCTTTTGCCTTCTCATTACTTCCTCATGGTTTTTTGGATATGATGCTTTTGGTAAGATTTTCTTCTTAAAACACCAGACGCGTTGATCTAGCTGTTACGATGTTTTGCTGTGAGATTGCCTCTCCCTGCAATGAATGGCATCTGAACATTTTGCAATGCTAATAGCTTTAGTTAAAGGTGATACCTATAGATATTAACAAGTGTAATCCCATCCTTATTTTCAGCCAGTATAGGATTTTACTTGATCGTTGTGAAGGAAGTATTTTCTATCGGTGATAATTTAAAGTAATAAACCCACCCTATAATAATAATCTTCAGGGGTATTAGAAAGAGTTATGAGTGCACTACCGTTGTTTTATAAGGTTTTTATTGCTTAAAATAACTTATTTTTATCACCCATAGAAAAAACTATATTTACAGAGGCTATATTTAATCCCTATAGTACACCTCGTTGAAAGGGCACTTCACTTAAAAGAGAACATCATTTCTTTCTTTATATAGGAAAGGTTAAACACAACCTTCTTATTACTGATAAGCCTGTGAGAGGTAACTCTATTTGGAAGAGCTACCACATCTTATTCAACAACTAACGTACTTATTCACAGCGTCTTTTTATAAACACGGCGCTTTGTTAACTGTAATTAAGGAATGTAAATGAACAAATTTATCCTGTCTGCTATTGCAGGTGTCATGCTCTCTTCTGGTCTGGCACAGGCTGCTTCTGGCGGTACCATCAATTTTCAGGGACAGTTAAGTAATAACACCTGCGAGGTCGTTGTCGACGGCCAAGCTAGCAACCCAACGGTTACCCTGCCAATTGTTAGTATTAGTCAACTAGGAAGTGCGGCACAGACGGCCGGGCTCACCGGTTTCACCCTGGCACTGGCCAACTGCAGCGGTAGTTTGAAAACCGCCTCCGCTTTCTTTGAAGCAGGCGCAGCGGTAGATGTGCTTACCGGCCGCCTTAAAAACACCGGTACGGCACAAAACGTCAGTTTGCAATTGCGTGACGGCACCAGTGCTTCTCAAGCGGTGATCAAAGCGGGTAACGCGGATCAGATCAACGGCAACTCATTTGTTAACGTCGAGGCTGGTAGCACTAACTTGCCCTATTTTGTTGAATATTATGCTGAAGGTGCAACCACCCCAGGCACCGTCGTCAGCAGTGTTGTTTACTCTATTCAGTACAAGTAATGCCTTGAGGGAGGGGCTCCCCCTCCCAAATAATCTACTTCAGGAGACTTTATGCGTTTTCCCTTTCAAAGCATTTTACGAGTAGCTGGCTTGGCCGTGGTGGCCCTATTCAGTACTCATAGTTTGGCAAGTATCGTGATTAATGGGACACGAGTTATTTACCCTTCGGATCAAAAAGAAGTCAGCGTCAGACTTGATAATACGGGTAATTCTCCCGTCTTGATCCAAAGCTGGTTGGATACGGGTGATATTAATGCCAAACCGGCAGCGATTAAGGTTCCCTTTATACTTAGTCCCCCAATAAACCGAGTTGAAGGAGGCAAGGGCCAGACGCTACGGATTAGTTACTCAGGGGGGTCGTTACCCATGGATAAAGAGTCGGTATTTTGGCTCAACGTACTGGAAGTACCCGCCAAGAAACAGGCAAAATCTGATGAAAACTACCTGCAAATGGCGTTTCGCTCACGCATTAAAGTGTTTTATCGCCCAGCAGGATTGGCAGGTAACGCGAATGATGCCGCTCAGGCAGTCACTTGGAGCGTAAAAGGCAGTAGCCTGCAGGCGTTCAACCCAACACCCTATTATGTGTCTTTTGTCAGCCTAACGGTAAATGGCAAAAAAATTGAGGGCGAGATGGTAGCACCGAAATCAACCCTAACCTTGGCAGTATCTGCTACTAAGGGGAATACAGTGAGCGGTGAATTTGTTAACGACTACGGCGCCATTAATTCATTTAACGCCGAAATTAAATAGTCTTGGTTTGAGTTATACGCGTAATTTCTTTAACTAGGCATCCATCAATATTCGGCAAGCAATCTTCAAGAGAGTTATCATGTTAAAAGCTTCACCCCACGGCTTGAAGAGTCAATTATCACCTTTAGCCCTGGTTATTTTGTCGACTTTTTTTGTTGGTAGTGCAAATGCTAATACTGTTGCCATAGCACCTCAGGAAGCCACCCAGGGTGTTGAGTTTGATGCTTTTTTTCTGAAAATGGATGACGAGGCGTCGGTTGACCTAAGCCGTTTTACCCACGGTGCCTCTGCACTACCAGGGATATACCGCACAGCGATATATGTCAACAATGTGCTAGTCGATAATAAAGAAATTGAATTTAAGTCACGTGAAGACAAATCTGTTTATCCATGCTTGACCACTGAAATAATAAAAAACATCGCCTTTGATTATGAGAAATTGCCGGCGGAAATGTTAAACGCTACGGATACTGGTGTGCAATGTGTCGATCTACAACGTAAATTACCTGACGCCCAAGTTAATTTTGACAGCAGCGAACAGCGCCTGGATTTACTGATCCCTCAGATTTATATGTTGAAATCAGCACGTGGTAGCGTCAGCACGGAATTGTGGGACAGCGGTATTGCTGCCCTGATGTTCGGTTATAACGTGAATGGATATTCCAGCGAGTCACAAGGCAAAACCTTTAACTCACTGTATGCCGGGGTGAATGCAGGGCTGAATATTGACGCCTGGTATTTACGGCATAACGGTGCTTACAACTGGATGGAGAACGGGCCTGCGCAATATAGCAACCGCAACACCTATTTACAGCGGGATATTCCACAAATCATGGGCCGCGCAGTCATTGGACAAGCCAATACGCACGGGCAGCTGTTTGACACCTTGCCGTTCACCGGCCTGCAACTGACCAGTGATGAACGTATGCTACCAGGCTCACAACGCGGCTATGCGCCAGATATCAGAGGGATTGCGCGTACCAATGCCAGAGTAACGGTACGCCAGAACGATCAGGTGCTCTATGAAACCACTGTCACACCCGGTGAGTTTCTGATCAACGATCTATACCCAACCGGGTATGGTGGCGACCTGGAGGTGACGGTGCGTGAAGCGGATGGCACTGAGCAACGCTTCCGGGTGCCCTATGCATCTGCGGCGCAACTGTTGCGCCCGGGCTCATCACACTACGCCGTTACCGCTGGCAGTTTACGCAGCGACAATCTGCGTAGTAACCCCGGGCTCTATCAGTTGACCTATCAGCGTGGGTTGACCAATACCATCACCGGTTACACCGGTTTGCAGGCAAGCCAGGGCTATACCGCATTGCAGTTAGGCGCTGCCGTTGGTACTCCCATCGGAGCCGTGGCTTTTGACGTCACCCAGGCGAGTGCTCAGGTAGAAAATAAGGCAGATGAGCAGCTTGGCAAAACCTTTAAGGGGCAGAGTTATCACCTCAGTTACAGCAAAGTGATTGCTGAAACCAATAGTAACCTGTCGCTGGCGGCGTCCCGCTTCTCCTCTGATGGTTATCTGGATTTTATGACCGCCATGGAAAGCCGTGATGCAGTAACCAGGGGAGACTCTCCGGAATCGGTATCACGTGCTAAAAATCGTTTCACCGTCACGGCAGGACAGGGGCTGGCTGAAGGCTGGGGGCAGTTGAATATAAGTGGTTCAATGCAGAACTATTGGAATAGAGAAGGTAGCGAGAAGCAATTTCAGGTGGGTTACAGCAACCAATACCAGCGCTTGAGCTATAGCATCAGTGCCAACCGCAGCTATTCCAGCCTGGGAAATAACCAGAATAATTATCTGCTCAGCTTTAGCTTGCCGCTGGGTCGTGAAGACAGGATGCATACACCTCAGTTGCGCACGGACCTTTCCCACGACAGCAGTGGCCGTTACGGTCAGCAGGTCAGTATTACCGGTACGGCAGGTGAGCAGAGTCAAATGGGTTATGCAGTAACGGCGATGAATGCCAACCAGGGAGTGGGTACCAGTGGCTCGGTCAGCGGTAGCTATAACAACTCAGCAACTGCGGTAAACGGTAGCTACGGCATCGGCAAAGGTTATCGCAGCATGGCAGCAGGTATGAGCGGGACGGTGATCGGGCATTCCGGCGGCGTAACCTTAACCCCCTATACCTCGGAGACTTATGCCCTGGTTGAAGCCAAAGGGGCGGAGGGGTCTGGCGTGTCGTCTTATCAGAACGTGACCATCGATTCCCGTGGTTATGCGCTAGTACCGTATCTGAATGCCTATCAGTTGAATGACGTCAGCATCGATCCGAAAGGCTCTTCTGCCAATGTTGAGCTGGATAATACCCGGCAGAGAGTAGTTCCTCATGCAGGTGCGGTAGTCAAAGTGAAATATGAGACCAAGAAAGGGACCCCTATCCTGATCGATGCCACATATCTAGGTGAACCATTGATCTTTGGCGCTGAGGTATTTGATAGCAAGGACAACAGTGTCGGTTCCGTGGGGCAAGGCGGGCAAGTACATGCGCGCGTGGCGCAGGATAAAGGGCAGTTGACAGTGAAATGGGGTGAGGGGCGTGCAATGCAATGCAGCCTGGGTTACCGATTAATACCACAGGCAAAGAGCAATGCGCAGAACGCTATTCAGCAGTTTAACTCGGTGTGCCAACCCAGCGCAGCACAGCCTCATAACAGCAGCGATAAAACTCTTGTATATAGCGGTTCGTAAGGTAGAGAAATGAGTAGATTAATCAATAAAATGAGTCTGGTAACACTGCTGCTGGGTATGGCGGCAATCTATGCGCATTGCGCGAGTGCGGCAACCTGTTCGTTTGCTGCAGGTAATAATAGGTATATCGCAACGGTGCCTCTGCAAACTCAGAATATTACCATAGGGCCAGATACGCCGAATGGAACCGTACTGCTTTCACATTATATCGGTGGTAACGCTACAGCAGGAAACTCACCTTCTCCCACGTTTACTTGTACTTCGTCACCAACCAGTTACAGCGTACTGGCAAGATACGTGACTACCAGCACGCCAAAACCTCTATCAGCCTGGAATGGTTCACCCTATCCAGGACAGGTTTATGAAACAGGTGTACCTGGTATAGGGGCTGTCGTGTCTTATTGGGGAAGGGCATTTCCAACTGACAGACAAACCATCCCTGTTGGCAGTAATGTGCCCTTTACGGGAACGGTTGGTACAGAATTTGATCTGACATTGATTAAGATTGGGCCGGTGTCACCAGGTACGATCAGGGGGAGTGATTTACCTAGCGTCGCTGTGCAAGCGACCCCAACTGGGGGCTCTCCACTGAGTTTAAACGCGATCAATTTTTCAGGTAGCATCAATATAGTGTCGCAAACTTGCCAAACGCCGGATGTGAATGTAGCGATGGGAACCGTCAATATCGCTCAGAACTTTAAGGGGCCAGCTTCTGCCTCTACCTGGCAAGATGCATCAATACGTTTGACTAATTGCCCACGCTTCCACGGCACTAAGTTTCAGTTAAGAACTTTTACCCGCGAGGGGAGTCCAACAAACAGTTCCACCCCTAATTCACTGGAGCTTAAATTGGCACCCAATACCGCTATTATTGATAGTGCCAAAGGGATTTTAGGGATTAAGACTGGAGCGGAAAGTGCTACGGGGGTAGGTATTCAAATGGCTTATGGTAGTGTCAATGATGCATCCCCTACCCTGGTCAATTTTGCTGGTAGCAGAAGCTTTAACATGGTCAATAATGATGCGACCACGCAGACGTTGCCATTGGTGGCTAGATACATACAGACCGGCGATCAAATAACACCGGGGAAAGCGGATGCGGCAGTGACCTTCATGATTAATTATTATTAAGCCACATAGGATTATCTTGGGCCACGTAATCGCGGTATGTGCCGAGTTGTAGGGATAACTGCCCCCAGTTCAAAGTGATTAGCCTTAAAATTACGGGTAATCCAGGTTGCGGAAACCATTGGCATTCGCGGGATGCTGGTGAATGCGTTATCCGTTGAAGTCAGAGAATTCTATCTACGAGTGGGATTTGAACCTTCCCCCCTCGATCCGATGATGCTGATGATAACGTTGGGGGATTTGATCGAGAGTCTTTAGTGGGGGAAAGTAACGGGATAATACGACCTAAGGTGAGGGGCGCTCGCAACTGATTTTTTGAAGCTTTATTGCGCTCCCTCCTCAGCGGACTACTCGGCGTAAGCGGGTTGAAAAACAGTGCGCCCGATCTGACACGCTGCATCGAGGTAAGCCTTTGGCTCCCCCAGTTCTGGCAGCAGTAGCATTTCAGATGTCTTAACCGAAGCGCCACAATAATCAAAAATACCGTGCGTTATCTGTGCGTTAAAGGCATCGGTAAAGCCGTGACGGTCATAAACGCCCTTGCTTGCCGCCCCAAGAGCAACCAAATGCACCGGTAAATGCCCCAATTTCTTGACCACCGCCCCATCTGCCGTCTCTTCATAAGCCCAGCCATTGGAAAATACGCGGTCTACCCAGCCCTTCAGTAAGGCAGGCATACTCCACCAGTAGATTGGGAACACCAGAACCAGGGCATCCGCGCTATCGATACGCTTCTGCTCGGCCAGAATATCCGCGGGAACGGTGGCCATTTTTAAAAATGCGGCGATATCAGCAGCACCGTACACCGGATCGAAACCTTCCTGAGTGAGATCGGCAATTTCAAACGTATTGGCAGGATCGGCGGCCGCTATCCCTTCGGCAATGGCGGCTGCAACGCCATGGGTTAATGACATATCGAGAGGATGGGAAACAACGATGAGTGCGTGCATTGGGGGTGGCTCCTATTGTCAGGGCGAGGTATAAAACGTACTCTATATACCAACAGTAAGTTACCACCGGTAAGTTACCTTTAGTATATAACGCTGTCAACGGGTAAACATGGCTATGGTCTCCAAACCACATTCGCGAGTTCGGCTATCGAGAGAAGAGCGTTATCAGCAGTTGCTGGCAACCGCATGGGAAATCATTCATGAAGAAGGCACCGAAGCGCTGACGCTCGGCCATCTGGCAGAACGCTCGGGCGTCACCAAGCCGGTCGTGTATGACCATTTCACCAACCGTTCGGGCCTGTTTGCCGCGCTATATCAAGAATTTGATTATCGTCAAACCGCGCGGATGGATGAAGCCATCCAAAATACCCAACCGGAGCTGGAGGCCTTAGCCTCGGTGATTGCCACTTCCTACATTGAGTGCGTGCTGCTGCAAGGCCGTGAAATGCCTAGCGTCATGGCTGCACTAGCCGGTACGCCCGAGCTTGAGAAAATCAGGAATGATTACGCCGTGGTGTTCATCGAGAAATGCCGCCAACTCTTTGCCCCCTTCTGCTGCGATAACCAGCTTCAGGACGCCGCACTATGGGGTATGCTCGGCTCTGCGGAAGGGTTGTCCTACGCCACCAGCTGTGGCGCGATTACGGCAGCCCAGGCAAAGGAAGAGTTATTCAGCATCATTATTTCGATGGTGCAGCGAAGTGGCGATCGGCCCGATATGGCTATGCCATAATAAGCACAGTGTTGCCCCTCATCATGGAAGAGAGTTATGCCGACGATCGTTACCCACGCCGCAGTGCCGTTATGTCTTGGTTTAGGGTTGGGCCAGAAAATCATACCGCCCCGCTTGCTGCTCGCGGGCGTGATACTGTCTATGCTGCCGGATGCCGACGTATTAGCGTTTAAATTCGGCGTGGCTTACGGCAATCAGTTTGGCCATCGCGGTTTCACGCATTCACTGCTGTTTGCGTTCCTGATGCCTAGCTTGGCACTGCTGTTCTACCGCTGGTTCAAGACTAACCCCGTCAAGACCTGGTTATTCCTGTTTATCTCGCTGTTATCCCACAGTTTGCTGGATTCGGTGACCACCGGGGGCAAAGGCGTCGGCTGGCTGTGGCCATGGAGTGATGAGCGTTTCTTTGCGCCTTGGCAGGTGATCCGCGTAGCGCCGTTTAGCCTCGAGAAATACCTGACTCCTGCTGGGCATGCGGTGATCATGTCGGAATTACTGTGGGTTTGGTTGCCAGGTGCCATCTTGATGACCGGCATGATAGCGCTGCGTAAGTTCATGCAGCGCCAGTGAGAGATTGATTAGATAGGCGGGCGCAGCATGCAGCGCCCCGCTGTGAGCCGGTTAAGGTTTGTAAGCGGCTTAACCGACAAAATCAATTCTGGTCAGCATCAACGTCCCTTGCTGTAGAGTAAACTCCACACGCATTCCCCCTTCACAAACCTCTGACAGCCCAGGGATCATCAGGTTTGAGCCAGTGCCGATAAATACAGCGAGCGTTCCACCCTCAAAATCCCCCGATCCGACCGAATCGCAGGTGCCTTCAACCAACACTTTCTTAGTCCCATCATTGTAATAGAACTGCCCGTCCTCCTCGGCTGGGAAGTATTTTCTGGCTTGCTCCAAAGGGGTTAATGAGTTCACCCGGAAATCAGTCACCTGCTTTTTAGCGAGATTGACACCCAGCAGCGGTATTTCCTTCAAGCCATCCCTGATTTGCTGCGCATAGTGGTCAAACAGTGCAGGGGTAATGCTCTGTTGATGTTCATCAGGCGTTCCTGCCAGAAAGGTATCAGCGACGTTCTCAAGCGGGAAGACAATATGCGCCTTTAAATAGGCCATATCCGCCGTCTTGACCGCCTGTTGGAATAGCTGGAACTGAGTGAGCATCTCAACCTTGATGCCATCATCGATCTCCTGAACGAGTGGCTGATTCACCGCTTCCAGCAACTTTTGTTCGGTGATCGCCGCGGCAGGCCCACTGAAGTTACACTTCTCCACGGTCTTGCTTTCAACCATCAGCGACTGCCACTCTGCCTTGCCATCTTTGGCCATAATGGCATCGTAGTAATTCATCCCTTGCCGATCCTGGCTCTCTTCCCCTTCCAGCCGCCCGCAGAAATAGGCCATCTTGCCGGTTGTGCACAGGTGAGAAACCACAAATCTGGGTTGGGTAATAGCCCCTTGATAACTGCGCCGGACCGCATCAAGCAACGGCTTACGCTCGGCATCATAAAGACCGACGTTTTGGCACCCGCTCGCAGCGGGTTCATCTTGAAGAGTACTATGGCATTGGGCCTGCGCTGGTGAGTCGACATAAGAGTCAAAATTGCTCACCGTCGTCCAGAAGCCTTCCGCTGACTGCTGCAATTCTCGATCGTAGACCACCGTCTTGCCGTTAATTTTGGCGCTACCGCTGCCATCATTGGTTTTGGCAGTGGCACAGAAATACGCCTGCGAGCCGGAAACGCTCAGTTGTTTAACCACAAACTGGATATCGGTGGGATAGCCGATATTGGCACGCATCTGATCCAGAATGACACGCCGTAGCGGATCGTTGGCATCCAGCGTCTGCCCTTGAACATAGGGGGATAACAACACCAGCAACAGCGCATATCTTTTCATTGGGTAAATCTCATCCTGAGCAGACCTTACAGAGAGCGCTAGTATTGGAACAATTTGGCCATCATTCAATAAAAAACCCGCCAACGGCGGGTTTTGAGAGAAAAAGAGGGAGTTACTTAAGCCTGATTGGCAGGGGTCACTTTACTGGCCAGGAACTCCTGTTCGTAGGCCAGCGACTTTTTACGGTCGAACTGATGTTCCCATTTGGCAATCACCAACACCGCCAGCGCATTGCCCACCACGTTCAGAGCCGTACGCGCCATATCGAGGATACGGTCAACGCCGGCGATAAACGCCAAACCTTCCAGCGGAATACCTACGCTGCCCAAGGTCGCCAACAGCACCACAAAGGAGACACCCGGCACACCGGCAATCCCTTTTGACGTCACCATCAGCGTCAGCACCAGAATGATCTCTTGCCCCAGCGACAGCTCAATACCGTACAGCTGTGCAATAAAGATGGCGGCAATACTCTGGTACAACGTAGAACCGTCCAGATTGAAAGAGTAGCCGGTAGGTACCACAAAGCTGGTGATGGATTTTGGCGCGCCGTAGGCCTCCATCTTTTCGATAATACGCGGCAACACGGTTTCCGAACTGGCCGTTGAGTAAGCCAGGATCAGCTCTTCTTTCAAGATGCGGATCAGCGTCCAGATACGCAGGTTACACAGCCGTGCAACGGCCCCCAGAACCACCAAACCAAAAAAGGCAATAGCGAAATAAACCAGCACTACCAGTTTGGCCAACGGCAAGAGCGAAGCGAAACCGAAGTTGGCAACCGTGACCGAGATCAGACCAAACACCCCAATAGGGGCGTAACGCATGATCATGTGTGTCACCTTGAACATGCTCTCGGCCACCGCTTTGAACACCTTCAGCAACGGCTCTTTGGTCTCTTTCGGCAAGGAAGACAAGCCCAGGCCAAATAGCACCGAGAAGAAGATGATCGGCAGCATGTCGCCTTTGACCATCGACGAGAACACGTTAGAAGGAATTAACGAAAGGATGGTGGCCACCAGGCTATGTGAGCCGCTTTGCACCTGTTCCGTCGTTTTTTCATACTGTGAGATATCGACCGCGGTCAGCGCCGACATGTCGATGCCGTGCCCGGGTTGAAAAACATTAGCCAATGTCACACCCACGATGATGGCGATGGTGGTGATCACTTCAAAATAGATAATGGTTTTCAATCCAATACGGCCCAGCTTTTTGGTATCACCAATACCGGCAATACCGACGATGAGCGTGGAAATAACAATAGGCACCACGATCATCTTGATCAAACGAATAAAGATATCACCGGCGGGGCTCAATATATTACTGACCATCCAGTCACGCGATTCCGTTTGATTATGCAGCACTGCGCCCAAGATAATACCCAATACCAACGCGATCAGGATTTGCCAGGCCAGGCTGATTTTTACATTTTTCATACCCAAAAAGTCCTCAAAGACTCCGTACCAACGTGTTAAACACACCTAGGCTCCGGAAGGAATACTTAATCATTTATTACAGGCTTATGTTTGTGAACCTCTACGCCAACTGCCCTTGGTGTAACGCAGTATAAATCTGTACCATCTGAAGGCGGGCTTCTGCAAGCCTTGTTTCATCTCGATTTTGTCCGTTTCACCAGCAAAAAACCAACAAACAAAAAACGAATCGCAACATAATTACTTGTTCTAAAAAACATAATTTTAGCTTGAGCAGAACAACAGCCCATTGGATAGGACGATTTTTAATCCAAATAAAAGTGCGTGATTTGTCATTGCATTTGCATATTTAGTCTGAAATTATGTTTATATATTGTTAACAAAAGGTTTTGTAAAAGAAAATAAAGTCCTCACATGCCCCCTTTAACAGACTAAGATAACTCTCAATATGATTCACAGAACTAATAAATGATTGCAAAATCATTCACCAAACATCTTATTTGTATTTTCAAGAAAACAGACATAATAAAGACAGATAAAATAAGCCTCCGATAGGTTGCTGCTAACAATGGCGCTAAGTATTTATAGCTGCCATTAATAAGATCAGATCTGCTGTAAAATATAACCTTGGCCTTATTGTTTCCGGCACCATCAAGCCGATATCTCGCGCTATATTTTTAGTTATCTAAAAACTTTTTTAACAGAAATACGCCCATTCCCGTCTTTTCACCGTCAACCAAACAGTTACACAACACAATTACGACAGTAACTATTACAAATCAACATCTTCGTTGCGTGATCTGCCGCCCAAAAAAGAAACAAACCCTCATGGCAAACTATACTTAACCATCAGTTGACATATCATTAACAATTCTAAGGAGAAAAACCATGAGCCAACTGCACAAACACGCCATTCCTTCTGCAATTGCAGATCGTGCCCTGATCAATCCGGAGCAATACCAGCAGTATTATCAACAATCTGTACAAGACCCAGCGGCATTCTGGGGCGAGCACGGCAAGATCCTCGATTGGATCAAGCCCTATACCTCAGTGAAGAACACCTCCTTCGATCCCGGCCACATCAGCATCCGCTGGTTTGAAGACGGTACCCTTAACCTGTCAGCGAACTGTCTGGACCGCCACTTGGCCGAACGCGGCGACCAAACCGCCATCATCTGGGAAGGTGACGATCCTACCCAATCAGCCAAAGTGACTTACAAACAGCTGCATCACGATGTCTGCCAGTTCGCCAACGTGCTGAAAAAGCTCGGGGTGAAAAAAGGCGATGTGGTGGCCATCTATATGCCAATGGTGCCTGAAGCCGCCGTCGCCATGCTGGCCTGTGCGCGCATTGGCGCCGTGCACTCGGTGATCTTTGGGGGCTTTTCCCCAGAGGCCGTAGCGGGTCGTATTATCGACTCCAACGCCAAACTGGTGATCACTGCTGATGAAGGGCTGCGTGCTGGCCGCGCGGTACCGCTGAAAAAGAACGTCGATGATGCGCTGAAGAACCCAGGGGTGAAAAGCGTCAACAACGTGGTGGTTTTCCAACGCACCGGCAAGCCGGGGTACTGGCAAGAAGGGCGCGATCTCTGGTGGCATGAGCTGACCGAAGGCGTATCTGCCGACTGCCCACCGGAAGAGATGAACGCGGAAGATCCGCTGTTTATCCTCTATACCTCAGGCTCAACCGGCAAACCGAAAGGCGTGGTGCATACCACTGGGGGCTATCTGGTTTACGCCGCACTGACCTTCAAATACGTCTTTGATTACCATGATGGCGACGTCTATTGGTGCACCGCCGACGTGGGCTGGGTTACCGGCCATAGCTACCTGTTATATGGCCCATTGGCCTGCGGTGCCATTACGCTGATGTTTGAAGGCGTGCCGAACTACCCAGGCGTAAACCGTCTGTCGCAGGTAGTGGATAAGCATCAGGTCAATATCCTGTATACCGCACCAACGGCAATCCGCGCCCTAATGGCCGAAGGCGATAAAGCAATCGAAGGCACCAAACGCGATTCGCTGCGCATTATGGGTTCCGTGGGTGAGCCGATCAACCCAGAGGCCTGGGAGTGGTATTACAACAAGATTGGTAACGCCAAATGCCCGATCGTTGATACCTGGTGGCAGACCGAAACCGGTGGCTTCATGATCACTCCACTACCGGGTGCTACCGAGCTGAAGGCTGGCTCTGCCACTCGCCCATTCTTTGGCGTGCAACCGGCATTGGTCGACAATATGGGCACCCCGCAGGAAGGCGCCTGTGAAGGCAACCTGGTGATCACCGATTCTTGGCCGGGTCAGGCGCGGACCCTGTACGGTGACCATGACCGCTTCGAGCAAACCTACTTCTCTACCTTTAAAGGTATGTACTTCAGCGGTGACGGCGCACGCCGTGACGAAGATGGTTATTACTGGATCACCGGCCGTGTCGATGACGTGCTGAACGTTTCCGGCCACCGTCTGGGCACCGCCGAAATTGAATCCGCATTGGTATCTCACCCCAAAATTGCCGAGGCCGCGGTGGTGGGTATTCCGCATAACATCAAGGGCCAGGCGATTTATGCCTATATCACCCTGAATCATGGGGAAGAGCCAACGCCGGAACTGTATGCCGAAGTACGTAACTGGGTACGTAAGGAAATCGGGCCAATAGCCACGCCTGACATTCTCCATTGGACCGACTCTTTACCAAAAACGCGGTCTGGCAAAATTATGCGGCGTATTCTGCGCAAAATTGCCGCCGGTGATACCAGCAACCTGGGGGATACCTCAACGCTGGCGGATCCGGCTGTAGTCGAAAAACTGTTGGAAGAGAAACAATCAATGAAAGTTCCATCCTAATCCGCGCTGCCTCCGGCCGTTCATCTGCCATACGCAGCTGAACGGCCTGTATACCTGAAAGCTTTCAACTGCAGTAAAGCCGATCCCAGACATTTGGCTGGGATGGGTCAAGGTGGCCCGCAGAGCGCCAATTTGCCAGCTGGAAGGGTATCGCGTGGCGTACTTGTTCAATACCTATTGGAGAAACTCGGATGAATGAAGATATTTATCAAAGGATTGAAGAAAACCCGCGCTTTCAGGAGCTGGTGCAAAAGCGCAGCCGTTTCGCCTGGCTCCTGTCACTGATCACACTCGCGCTGTACGTCGGCTTTATCTTGCTGATCGCCTTCGATCCTCAGTGGTTGGGGACTCCACTCGGTCCCGGATTAACCATTACCCGTGGGATCCCGGTTGGCGTGGGATTGATCGTGATTTCTTTCGTGTTAACCGGGATCTATGTTTATCGTGCCAACGGTGAATTCGATCGCCTGAATGCTGAAATCCTGCGCGAGGTGAAGCAATGAAGCGCCTACTTTCAGCTACCGCACTGTTGGCCCTGCCAGGCCTAAGCCATGCCGATGCCATTGGTGGTGCAGTACAGCGCCAACCGCTGAACATCCAGGCCATCATCATGTTCCTGCTGTTCGTCGGTGCCACTCTTTACATCACCTACTGGGCTTCCAAACGTACCCGCTCTCGTCAGGATTACTATACCGCTGGCGGGCGCATCACCGGGTTGCAAAACGGCCTGGCTATCGCCGGCGACTTTATGTCTGCGGCATCGTTCCTCGGTATCTCCGCGCTGGTTTATACCTCCGGCTATGATGGGCTGATTTATTCCATCGGCTTCCTGATTGGCTGGCCAATCATTTTGTTCCTGATTGCCGAGCGGCTGCGCAACCTTGGCCGATATACCTTCGCCGACGTGGCCTCTTACCGCCTGCAACAGAAGCCGATCCGCTCACTATCGGCCTGTGGTTCCCTGGTGGTGGTGGCGCTGTACCTGATCGCCCAGATGGTGGGCGCGGGCAAATTGATCCAGCTGTTATTCGGCCTCAATTACCACGTCGCCGTTATCTTGGTCGGCATATTGATGGTGCTGTATGTCCTGTTCGGTGGCATGCTGGCGACCACCTGGGTGCAAATCATCAAGGCCGTGCTGCTGTTGGCCGGTGCCAGCTTTATGGCGCTGATGGTGATGAAATCCGTCAACTTTGACTTCAATACCCTGTTTGCCGAAGCCGTGAAGGTGCATCCGAAAGGGCTTGCCATCATGAGCCCGGGTGGACTGGTCTCCGACCCTATTTCCGCCCTCTCCCTGGGTCTGGCATTGATGTTCGGTACCGCCGGTTTGCCACATATCCTGATGCGTTTCTTCACCGTTAGCGATGCCAAAGAAGCGCGTAAGAGCGTGTTCTATGCCACCGGATTTATCGGTTATTTCTATATCCTGACCTTTATTATCGGTTTCGGTGCGATCCTGCTGGTCAGTGCCAATCCGGCCTTCAAGGATGCCAGCGGCGCATTGCTGGGCGGTAACAACATGGCAGCGGTGCATTTGGCTAACGCGGTGGGAGGGAACTTCTTCCTTGGCTTTATCTCTGCGGTAGCATTTGCCACGATCCTGGCGGTGGTTGCCGGGCTAACCTTGGCAGGGGCTTCTGCGGTTTCTCACGATCTCTATGCCTGCGTCATCAAAAATGGCAAAGCAACCGAGCGTGATGAGCTGAAAGTTTCCAAAATCACCGTGGTGTTGCTCGGGGTGGTGGCTATTGCGCTGGGGATCCTGTTTGAGAAGCAGAACATTGCCTTTATGGTGGGGCTGGCATTCTCCATTGCAGCCAGCTGTAACTTCCCAATCATCATTCTTTCCATGTACTGGTCACGCCTGACCACGCGGGGAGCAATGATCGGCGGATGGCTTGGTCTGTTAACCGCAGTGATCCTGATGATCCTGGGCCCAACTATCTGGGTACAGATCCTCGGCCATGCCAAACCGATTTATCCTTACGAATATCCTGCGCTGTTCTCTATGCTCGTCGCGTTTATCGGCACCTGGTTCTTCTCTGTGACCGACAATTCGTTGGTTGGGCAGCAAGAGCGCGTGAAATTCCGCGCCCAGTTTGTACGTTCACAAACCGGGCTGGGGATTTCGCAGGGAAGTGCACACTAAGGCGTTCATTTGGGCTGAGGTTGACTCGGCCCTGCTTTAAAGAGTTAGCCTGCTGGGTCTTCTGGCAGGTTAATTTGTCAGAGCGAGTCATACCCTTACCCTCACCCTAACCCTCTCCCACAGGGAGAGGGAACCGATCGAGCTCGCGGATCTCTCTGTGTAATACTTCATCTTGAATCGCCACGGATAATCTAGACACTTCTGAGCCGTTGATAATATTGATTTTCATATTCCGTCGGTGACATCTGATCACTCGAACCATGCCGACGCTTACTGTTATAAAACATTTCGATGTAATCAAAAATATCACTGCGGGCTTCTTCCCGCGTTCCGTAGATCTTTTTCTTTATCCGTTCACGCTTCAGTAGCTGGAAAAAACTTTCTGCAACTGCGTTATCGTGACAGTTACCACGACGGCTCATACTGCCCTCCAGTCCATGTGATTTCAGGAATGACTGCCATTCATGGCTTGTATACTGACTACCTTGATCAGAATGAACCAGCACCTGTTTTTGAGGATTACGCCGCCACACGGCCATCAGAAGCGCATTCAGGACAATATCTTTTGTCATCCGGGGTTGCATTGACCAGCCGATAACTTTGCGCGAAAACAGGTCAACAACCACGGCCAGATACAGCCAGCCCTCGTGGGTTCGGATGTAAGTTATGTCCGTTACCCAACGTTCATCCGGTGCTTCCGAGTTGAACTGCCGCTGGAGCCTGTTGGGTGTCACGATACTGGCCTCCCCTTTACGAGCTCTTGGGCTTCGGTATCCGACCTGAGCCTTTATCCCGGCACGCTTCATCAGCCGCCAGACCCGGTTAATCCCGCACTGTTGCCCGCTATCTCGCAGGTCGAGATGGATCTTACGATAGCCATAAACGCAACCGGACTCCAACCAGAACTGTTTGATTTGTCCTGTCAGCCTCATATCTGTCTGATGCCGTGGTGAATGTGGCTGCTGAAGCCAGGTGTAAAACCCACTTGGATGAACATCCAGCACCCGACAGAGCAGACGAACAGGCCAACAACAGGTGTTATCACGGATAAAGGCGTACCTCAGTCGGACAGCTTTGCGAAGTACGCCGCGGCTTTTTTTAATATGTCCCGTTCGTCAGTAACTCGTTTCAGCTCTTTTTGGAGTCGGCGGATCTCGGCCTGAGCATCTGACTGTTCTTTGTTGGTGGAAGAGTCAGGCCCGTACTTCTTTATCCAGGCGTAAAGGCTGTGGGTGGTGATGTCGAGACGTGTTGCAACGCTGGAAACAGAATGGCCACGATCAACAACCTGTTTGACCGCTTCAATTTTAAACTCTTCAGGATAACGCTTACTGCTCATGTGCACCTCTCTTTAGGCCATTTTAAATGACTCTGAGGTGTCTGTTAAACCCGTGGCGATTCACCTTTCTACTTACTTCCAACGTCCTGAAGCAGTACGGGCAAACCCAACCTCTCCCCACTTTCCGAAGCAGTACGGGCTCATCCACAACGCCGGACAGCTCCCTCTCCCCGCGCACGGTGTTCAGGATGTTCTCGTCTGGTACTCTGGGAGAGGGTGGGGGTGAGGGGTATTTCTGTTTTCTGCGCATAGCAAAAAGGCCATCCTTGCGGATGGCCTCTTGGCTTAATTGATGCCTGGCAGTGTCCTACTCTCGCATGGGGAGACCCCACACTACCATCGGCGCTACGGCGTTTCACTTCTGAGTTCGGCATGGGGTCAGGTGGGACCACCGCGCTATTGCCGCCAGGCAAATTCGTTTCATTTCAACCGCTTCACTCTCGTGTCGCCATCGAAACCAATCTCGGAACGTCGCTGAAAATTGTCGTCTACTCTAAAACACCTTCGGTGTTGTAAGGTTAAGCCTCACGGATCATTAGTACTGGTTAGCTCAATGCATCGCTGCACTTACACACCCAGCCTATCAACGTCTTAGTCTTAAACGTTCCTTCAGGGACCTTAAAGGCCCAGGGAAGACTCATCTCGAGGCAAGTTTCGCGCTTAGATGCTTTCAGCGCTTATCTTTTCCGCACTTAGCTACCGGGCAGTGCCATTGGCATGACAACCCGAACACCAGTGGTGCGTTCACTCCGGTCCTCTCGTACTAGGAGCAACCCCTCTCAATCTTCCAACGCCCACGGCAGATAGGGACCGAACTGTCTCACGACGTTCTAAACCCAGCTCGCGTACCACTTTAAATGGCGAACAGCCATACCCTTGGGACCTACTTCAGCCCCAGGATGTGATGAGCCGACATCGAGGTGCCAAACACCGCCGTCGATATGAACTCTTGGGCGGTATCAGCCTGTTATCCCCGGAGTACCTTTTATCCGTTGAGCGATGGCCCTTCCATTCAGAACCACCGGATCACTAAGACCTACTTTCGTACCTGCTCGAGCCGTCACTCTCGCAGTCAAGCTAGCTTATGCCTTTGCACTAACCTCACGATGTCCGACCGTGATTAGCTAACCTTCGTGCTCCTCCGTTACTCTTTGGGAGGAGACCGCCCCAGTCAAACTACCCACCAGACACTGTCCTCACCCCGGATTACGGGGCCGAGTTAGAACATCAAACATTAAAGGGTGGTATTTCAAGGTTGGCTCCATGCAGACTGGCGTCCACACTTCAAAGCCTCCCACCTATCCTACACATCAAGGCTCAATGTTCAGTGTCAAGCTATAGTAAAGGTTCACGGGGTCTTTCCGTCTTGCCGCGGGTACACTGCATCTTCACAGCGAGTTCAATTTCACTGAGTCTCGGGTGGAGACAGCCTGGCCATCATTACGCCATTCGTGCAGGTCGGAACTTACCCGACAAGGAATTTCGCTACCTTAGGACCGTTATAGTTACGGCCGCCGTTTACTGGGGCTTCGATCAAGAGCTTCGCCTTGCGGCTGACCCCATCAATTAACCTTCCAGCACCGGGCAGGCGTCACACCGTATACGTCCACTTTCGTGTTTGCACAGTGCTGTGTTTTTATTAAACAGTTGCAGCCAGCTGGTATCTGCGACTGGCTTCAGCTCCGAGAGCAAGTCTCTTCACCTACGCGCCAGCGTGCCTTCTCCCGAAGTTACGGCACCATTTTGCCTAGTTCCTTCACCCGAGTTCTCTCAAGCGCCTTGGTATTCTCTACCTGACCACCTGTGTCGGTTTGGGGTACGATTTGATGTTACCTGATGCTTAGAGGCTTTTCCTGGAAGCAGGGCATCAACTACTTCTGCACCGTAGTGCATCGTCATCACGCCTCAGGGTTGGTAGCGTTCCGGATTTACCAGGAACACCCCCCTACACGCTTAAACCGGGACAACCGTCGCCCGGCTAGCCTAGCCTTCTCCGTCCCCCCTTCGCAGTAACACCGAGTACAGGAATATTAACCTGTTTCCCATCGACTACGCCTTTCGGCCTCGCCTTAGGGGTCGACTCACCCTGCCCCGATTAACGTTGGACAGGAACCCTTGGTCTTCCGGCGAGCGGGTTTTTCACCCGCTTTATCGTTACTTATGTCAGCATTCGCACTTCTGATACCTCCAGCAAACCTCACAGTTCACCTTCAACGGCTTACAGAACGCTCCCCTACCCAACAACGCCTGAGCGTCGCTGCCGCAGCTTCGGTGCATGGTTTAGCCCCGTTACATCTTCCGCGCAGGCCGACTCGACCAGTGAGCTATTACGCTTTCTTTAAATGATGGCTGCTTCTAAGCCAACATCCTGGCTGTCTATGCCTTCCCACATCGTTTCCCACTTAACCATGACTTTGGGACCTTAGCTGGCGGTCTGGGTTGTTTCCCTCTTCACGACGGACGTTAGCACCCGCCGTGTGTCTCCCGTGATAACATTCTTCGGTATTCGGAGTTTGCATCGGTTTGGTAAGCCGGGATGGCCCCCTAGCCGAAACAGTGCTCTACCCCCGAAGATGAGTTCACGAGGCGCTACCTAAATAGCTTTCGGGGAGAACCAGCTATCTCCCGGTTTGATTGGCCTTTCACCCCCAGCCACAAGTCATCCGCTAATTTTTCAACATTAGTCGGTTCGGTCCTCCAGTTAGTGTTACCCAACCTTCAACCTGCCCATGGCTAGATCACCGGGTTTCGGGTCTATACCTTGCAACTATTCGCCCAGTTAAGACTCGGTTTCCCTACGGCTCCCCTATACGGTTAACCTTGCTACAAAATATAAGTCGCTGACCCATTATACAAAAGGTACGCAGTCACACCACGAAGGTGCTCCCACTGCTTGTACGTACACGGTTTCAGGTTCTATTTCACTCCCCTCGCCGGGGTTCTTTTCGCCTTTCCCTCACGGTACTGGTTCACTATCGGTCAGTCAGGAGTATTTAGCCTTGGAGGATGGTCCCCCCATATTCAGACAGGATGTCACGTGTCCCGCCCTACTCATCGAACTCACAGTTAATGCATTTTAGTGTACGGGGCTATCACCCTTTGCTGCGCGACTTTCCAGACGCTTCCACTAACACAAGAACTGATTCAGGTTCTGGGCTGTTCCCCGTTCGCTCGCCGCTACTAGGGGAATCTCGGTTGATTTCTTTTCCTCGGGGTACTTAGATGTTTCAGTTCCCCCGGTTCGCCTCGTATGGCTATGTATTCACCATACGATAGTGTGTCGAAACACACTGGGTTTCCCCATTCGGGTATTGCCGGTTATAACGGTTCATATCACCTTACCGACACTTTTCGCAGATTAGCACGCCCTTCATCGCCTCTGACTGCCTAGGCATCCACCGTGTACGCTTAGTCACTTAACCTCACAACCCGAAGGTGTTTCTGTAAACAGAGACACTGTCGTGCTGTTTATTTGAGAGACTCTATGACAGGTTAATCCTTACCCCAGTACATCTACGGAGGGATAAGTTTCAGCTGTCATGTTTCAATTTTCAGCTTGTTCCAGATTGTTAAAGAGCAAAATACTTCGCAGCATACTGTTGCCAGTACACTCTGAAGTATTATCAAGGACCATATGGATATGGTGGAGCTAAGCGGGATCGAACCGCTGACCTCCTGCGTGCAAGGCAGGCGCTCTCCCAGCTGAGCTATAGCCCCATACAGTCACTTGCAGAAACCTTTATTTACCACTCGCTCAGGCAAGGCATGCTCACTGGACGTTTACGGTGTAAACGTATCGCGTGCAACGCAGCACAAGTGCGAATTTGGTAGGCCTGAGTGGACTTGAACCACCGACCTCACCCTTATCAGGGGTGCGCTCTAACCACCTGAGCTACAAGCCTATAAAGGTATTTCTGCTCGTTACTTTTTCATCAGACAATCTGTGTGGACACTGCACTCAACTGCATATCTTTAGGTAAGGAGGTGATCCAACCGCAGGTTCCCCTACGGTTACCTTGTTACGACTTCACCCCAGTCATGAATCACAAAGTGGTAAGCGCCCTCCCGAAGGTTAAGCTACCTACTTCTTTTGCAACCCACTCCCATGGTGTGACGGGCGGTGTGTACAAGGCCCGGGAACGTATTCACCGTAGCATTCTGATCTACGATTACTAGCGATTCCGACTTCACGGAGTCGAGTTGCAGACTCCGATCCGGACTACGACATACTTTATGAGGTCCGCTTGCTCTCGCGAGTTCGCTTCTCTTTGTATATGCCATTGTAGCACGTGTGTAGCCCTACTCGTAAGGGCCATGATGACTTGACGTCATCCCCACCTTCCTCCGGTTTATCACCGGCAGTCTCCTTTGAGTTCCCGCCATGACGCGCTGGCAACAAAGGATAAGGGTTGCGCTCGTTGCGGGACTTAACCCAACATTTCACAACACGAGCTGACGACAGCCATGCAGCACCTGTCTCACAGTTCCCGAAGGCACCAATCCATCTCTGGAAAGTTCTGTGGATGTCAAGAGTAGGTAAGGTTCTTCGCGTTGCATCGAATTAAACCACATGCTCCACCGCTTGTGCGGGCCCCCGTCAATTCATTTGAGTTTTAACCTTGCGGCCGTACTCCCCAGGCGGTCGACTTAACGCGTTAGCTCCGGAAGCCACGCCTCAAGGGCACAACCTCCAAGTCGACATCGTTTACAGCGTGGACTACCAGGGTATCTAATCCTGTTTGCTCCCCACGCTTTCGCACCTGAGCGTCAGTCTTTGTCCAGGGGGCCGCCTTCGCCACCGGTATTCCTCCAGATCTCTACGCATTTCACCGCTACACCTGGAATTCTACCCCCCTCTACAAGACTCTAGCTTGCCAGTTTCAAATGCAGTTCCCAAGTTAAGCTCGGGGATTTCACATCTGACTTAACAAACCGCCTGCGTGCGCTTTACGCCCAGTAATTCCGATTAACGCTTGCACCCTCCGTATTACCGCGGCTGCTGGCACGGAGTTAGCCGGTGCTTCTTCTGCGAGTAACGTCAATGAACAGTGCTATTAACACTGAACCCTTCCTCCTCGCTGAAAGTGCTTTACAACCCGAAGGCCTTCTTCACACACGCGGCATGGCTGCATCAGGCTTGCGCCCATTGTGCAATATTCCCCACTGCTGCCTCCCGTAGGAGTCTGGACCGTGTCTCAGTTCCAGTGTGGCTGGTCATCCTCTCAGACCAGCTAGGGATCGTCGCCTAGGTGAGCCATTACCTCACCTACTAGCTAATCCCATCTGGGCACATCCGATGGTGTGAGGCCCGAAGGTCCCCCACTTTGGTCCGAAGACGTTATGCGGTATTAGCTACCGTTTCCAGTAGTTATCCCCCTCCATCGGGCAGTTTCCCAGACATTACTCACCCGTCCGCCGCTCGTCACCCAGGAGCAAGCTCCTTGTGCTACCGCTCGACTTGCATGTGTTAGGCCTGCCGCCAGCGTTCAATCTGAGCCATGATCAAACTCTTCAATTAAAAGCTTGATTTGCTGACACTGTTCATTAAAGAACGGTGCAGCGATGCTCGAAAATTAACTTTCGTAATCATTCATTCGCATGAATGACTGCTTGGTCACTCTTCAAGACTTGATATTTTTTTGCTACCGAAGTAGCTGGATATCGTCTTGTGAGTGCCCACACAGATTGTCTGATAAATTGTTAAAGAGCAGTGAGTTACGCGCTTTCGCTTGCTAACTCGAGGTGGCGTATATTACGCTTTCCTCTTTCAGAGTCAACCTTAATTTCAGGTTTTTTCTCTGCGACCCCCGGAGACTCTGTGAAGTTGTTCACATGTTCCGTGTCGATGGAGGCGCATTATAGGGAGTTCCACGCAGGCCGCAACAGGTATTTTCAACAAAAAACACCGTTTGCTGCATTCCACAGCAAAACCCGTCCTTATACCCGGTTATGCACTAACTTATCCACAGAACGCATTTGGTCGGAAAATTTACGAGCGCCACGCAAACGTTTTCGCTACAATTCCCCGCGACGAAACAATCCCCGTTTTTATCGGGGCGCTACCTGAATCTGTTCCTGTCCTTCTTTATATAGGAAGAAATCCCCTCTATATAAGAAGCAACAAGGTGGAGATCCACGTAACGCTCTTTTATTGCGACTCAAAGCCAAGGGATAAAACCATGCAACAACCTCGTCCAATCCGCCGGGCCCTGCTCAGCGTGTCCGACAAAGCCGGAATCGTTGAATTCGCCGAAGCCCTCTCCCAGAGAGGCGTCGAATTACTCTCCACCGGAGGCACTGCCCGCCTGCTGGCCGATGCCGGTCTGCCTGTTACCGAAGTTTCCGACTACACCGGCTTCCCGGAGATGATGGACGGACGAGTCAAAACCCTGCACCCGAAAGTGCACGGTGGCATTCTGGGCCGTCGCGGCCAGGATGATGCCATCATGGACCAACATGCGATCCAACCGATCGATATGGTTGTGGTAAACCTGTATCCCTTCGCGCAAACCGTCGCTCGCCCAGATTGCTCGCTGGAAGACGCCGTAGAGAATATCGATATCGGTGGCCCAACCATGGTGCGCTCGGCCGCCAAGAACCATAAAGACGTGGCCATCGTGGTCAAGAGCAGTGACTACGCCGCAGTGATCACCGAGATGGATAACAACAACGGTTCACTGTTGTACCCAACCCGTTTCGACCTGGCGATCAAAGCGTTTGAGCATACCGCCGCCTATGACAGCATGATCGCCAACTACTTTGGTACCCTGGTGCCAGCCTATCACGGTGAAACCGAACAACCTTCCGGCCGCTTCCCACGTACGTTGAACCTGAACTACATCAAGAAGCAGGATATGCGCTACGGTGAAAACAGCCACCAGCAGGCCGCCTTCTATATAGAAGAGAATGTGCAAGAGGCCTCCGTGGCCACCGCCGACCAGTTACAGGGTAAAGCGCTTTCCTACAACAACATCGCCGATACCGATGCGGCGCTGGAATGTGTGAAAGAGTTTGCCGAGCCGGCCTGCGTGATCGTCAAGCATGCCAACCCTTGTGGCGTCGCAATCGGTGAAAACCTGTTTGCCGCCTATGAGCGCGCCTACCAAACCGATCCAACCTCAGCCTTTGGCGGCATTATTGCCTTCAACCGTGAACTGGATGCCAAAACGGCACAGGCGATCATCAGCCGTCAGTTTGTTGAAGTCATCATTGCGCCAAGCATCAGTGCAGATGCCCGCACTCTGCTGGCGGCGAAACAGAACGTACGCGTGCTGGCGTGTGGCCAATGGCAACATCGCGTCGCAGGGCTGGACTTTAAACGCGTCAACGGGGGTCTGTTAGTACAGGATCGCGATCTGGGTATGGTGACCGAAGCCGATTTGCGCGTGGTATCCGAACGCCAGCCAACCGCTCAGGAGCTGCGTGATGCGCTGTTCTGCTGGAAAGTGGCCAAGTTCGTCAAATCCAACGCCATCGTCTATGCGCGCGACAACATGACCATCGGCATAGGCGCCGGGCAGATGAGCCGCGTTTACTCCGCCAAGATCGCCGGGATCAAAGCCGCTGACGAAGGGCTGGAAGTCAAAGGCTCCGCCATGGCGTCTGACGCCTTCTTCCCGTTCCGTGACGGCATTGATGCGGCTGCAGCGGTTGGTATTACCTGCGTGATCCAGCCGGGTGGGTCGATTCGTGATGATGAGGTGATTGCAGCAGCCAACGAACACGGCATCGCGATGATCTTCACCGACATGCGCCACTTCCGCCATTAATCCTTTTTGCTGCGTGCGCTCAATGCGCACGCCGTTTATGGAGCACCTGATGAATATTTTAATTATTGGCAACGGCGGGCGTGAACATGCGCTGGCCTGGAAAGCGGCCCAATCGCCATTGGCAGACAAGGTTTACGTGGCCCCGGGTAATGCGGGTACCGCATTGGAAAGCAATCTGACCAACGTCGATATCGCCCCAACAGATATCCCGGCGCTGGTTGCCTTTGCCAAGGATAACGCCATCGATCTGACCATCGTTGGCCCGGAAGCGCCGCTGGTGATCGGCGTGGTAGATGCCTTCAAGGCCGCCGGGTTGAAAATCTTTGGCCCGTCACAGGCCGCAGCACAGCTTGAAGGCTCCAAAGCCTTTACCAAGGATTTCCTGGCTCGCCACGCTATCCCAAGCGCTGCCTACCAGAACTTTACCGAAGTGGAACCTGCCTTGGCCTACGTACGCAGCCAAGGCGCGCCGATTGTTATCAAGGCAGACGGCCTGGCGGCAGGCAAAGGCGTGATCGTCGCGATGACGTTACAGGAAGCCGAGGACGCCATTCAAGATATGCTGGCAGGTAATGCGTTTGGCGACGCCGGGCATCGCATCGTGATCGAGGAGTTCCTGACAGGCGAAGAAGCCAGCTTTATCGTCATGGTCGATGGCGAGAACGTGGTGCCAATGGCCACCAGCCAGGATCATAAACGTGTCGGTGACGGCGATACTGGCCCGAATACCGGCGGCATGGGTGCCTACTCGCCAGCGCCAGTGGTGACGGATGAAATCCACCAGCGCGTAATGGACCAGGTGATCTGGCCAACCGTGCGCGGCATGGCGGCTGAAGGCAACACCTATGTCGGCTTCCTGTACGCTGGCCTGATGATTGCTGAGGATGGTCAACCCAAGGTGATCGAATTCAACTGCCGCTTTGGCGACCCGGAAACTCAGCCGATCATGCTGCGCCTGCGCTCCGACCTGGTTGAACTCTGCCTGGCTGGGGCCGAAGGCAAGCTGGATGAGATGACTTCCGAGTGGGATGAACGCCCTGCTCTCGGCGTGGTGTTGGCGGCTGGCGGCTATCCTGCGGATTATCGCCAAGGGGATGTGATCCACGGCTTGCCTCAGCAAGAAGATGCCAATGGCAAAGTGTTCCATGCCGGAACGCGTATGCAAGGGAATGACGTCGTGACCAACGGCGGGCGGGTGCTATGCGTTACGGCTTTGGGCACAACGGTGGCTCAGGCTCAGCAGTTAGCCTATCAGCTAGCGGAAAGTATTCAGTGGCAAGATAGTTTCTGCCGCAAGGATATCGGCTACCGCGCTATCGCACGCGAGCAATAACAACTCTTTGAGATACCAGCAGGCTCTGTTCGCAGGGCCTTTTTTATGCGCTAAAGGGTATCTTTGGTGGGTTCCCAACTGCAGAAGTCATTATTTGCCACCAATAACAGCTCACGACCTTCCGGCCCATCCAACCAGGCTACGTTCACTGGCTGACTGCTGTTGGCCGCACGCCGCATGATCCACTCTTCAGCCTGTTGGTCCAAACCCGGCTTCACGACTTCGCCGTTGCACAGCTTCACCGCGCCTTGCTGCCAGTGCCCTTGTAACAGCCGTACTCGACCGGCATTTAGCGCATCGCTCAATTCCAGTATCCGCCGTGCCTGATATTGATAGAGCACAACTTCATCGTTGGAGAGTTTCTGGCGCTGAGTGGCCAGTTGGCGCTGCATAAAGCTGACGGTACCGTTGGCGGTGAAACGCAGTTGAATAGAGTCGCGATCGCCATCCGCATCGTTGCGTTTGATTTGATACAACACGCCGCGTTGATATTCATACAACGTTGTGACGGTACCCGGCCCGCGATAAGGGCTGTAGACACTCAACAGCACCACTGGCCGCTGCTGGCCGTCATCTATCCGCCACACCCGCATTACCCCTTGATCGGCCACAAAGCCGCTGGCGGTAAAGGTTGGCGGGGCTGAACGGAAACTACAAGCACTCAAGGCAGCAACAACCGTAACCGCCATGAGTGCCCGTTGAATAAACAAAAGGGGCGCCAACGCCCCCCTGTTTAAACCTTTCTGGAACACGCGATTAAGACTTGACCGCGTCTTTCAGTGCTTTACCAGAAACGAACGCAGGCACGTTAGCTGCTGCGATTTTGATTTCTTTACCAGTCTGTGGGTTGCGGCCAGTGCGCTCGCTACGATGGTTTACCTTGAAAGTACCGAAACCAACCAATTGTACTGCATCACCTTCTTTCAGGGACTCAGTAATGGCAGCCAGGGTAGATTCCAGAGCCAGCTTAGCTTGAGCCTTGGAAAGGTCAGCCTTCTCTGCGATTACGTCAATCAGTTGAGTCTTGTTCATAAGTTATCCTTACAGTGTGTTTATCGTTTGCAAAGCATCGAGTGCGACGGATATGCCGATGGACAGCACTCTCCTGCATACACGCACCGATAGCCACTTTTTTTTCGCCCCCCAAATGTAGACCAGACAGGGTGCGGATGTGAAGCCTTAAGGCACGACAAATCAGACGTTAAATCACGTTTTCTTGCCTTATTGCGTTAAATTTATCCCAATGTTACTCACCGCGGCCTCGCGCAGGTCAGATCGTAACCCTTTGATCAGATCCAGATCACGCTCTTCGCAGGCGGCCAACAGGCGGAAAATCTCCCATTGAATGTCCCATTCTTCCTCAACGGCAGGCAAAATTTTCAGCTCTTCGTCGGTCATTTCTTTGCCAGCCTGGGTCATTTCCAACATCGCCACGGTGCGAATTGAGGTTTCGCTGATGGCAATGGCGTGCTCCAACGTCTCTCCGCTGAGGCGCGAATGGATCAATTCCCCTAATGCGATGCAGGCATCGATCGCTGGGTAAACGCCATAAAGATCGTAATCTTCTGCCGACGGGATCGCCTCTTCCAACTTTTCCAGCTGGCTGTCAAAGTTGACCTTGGCGTCTTTCACCACCAGCGTTTCCCAGACCAAGTCCAGGATACGGCGATAAACCGCCGGGTCGCCAAATTCCGTCTGTAGACAGAACATCTGGTAATTCGGGTACATACGCTCGCACAGGCAGGCCATAAAGGTCAAATGCTGCCAGCTTTCCAGCTTTTCCAAGCGTAAATGAATCGGGTTACGTAGCATTGTCTACTCTCTTACTCATTATCTGCCGCGCAGTGTACCCGAAATCGCTCATTACGACACCTCTGGATGCTGCTGTAACCAGCGTACAAAGGCCGGGCGGCGTGAGGCAATGGCATCGGCCCAACGCGTGGGCTCCGGCAAGCGGTAGCCAGCCATGCAGCGTTGTACCCAGGCCAAGGCGCTGTCGGTGCTCACGCGATGGCCCGTGGCGATAAATAACGGATTACAACGCTCTTTGCTTCTCCATACCCATCCCAGCTGTTCGCCCTTGTCCTCCAGCGCGGCCAGCGAGTCAACGGTAGCGTCCAGCGGGGAAAATTTACCACATAAACGCTTCTTGGCCACGCCAATGGTCGGCACGTTGACCAGCAGGCCAAAGTGGCTGGCAACCCCCAGGCGTCTTGGATGGGAAATGCCATGGCCATCGACAAAGATCAGGTCGGGCTTCTGTTGCAGCTGCTCCCAGGCAGCAATCAGCGCAGGGTACTCGCGAAACGAGAGAAATCCGGGGATATAGGGCATGGTGGTGCTGATGCGGGCGATCTGATACTCCACCAGCTCGAGTGAAGGATAGCGCAGGATTGCAATAGCGGCGCGTGTTACCGCGCCTTCTTGTTCAAAACCGACGTCCGCACCGGCGATAAACGCCGGTGGGTCTTGCAGAAAATCATCGTGACGAATGACTTCCCCGGCGCGCCTTAGCTGTTCGGCGCGCAGAGCCTGAGTATCGATCACAGCGTCTCCTTGCGGTTTAGCGGTGGTATTTGGCCGACAGCGCATGCACCGCTTCAACGAAGGCCCCGGCATGTTCCGGTGGCACGTCTTGATGAATACCGTGGCCAAGATTGAAGACATGACCTTCGCCCTGGCCAAAACCGGCCAGAATGGTTTCCACTTCCTGGGCGATGCGTTCCGGTGCGGCGTATAGCATGGAAGGATCCATATTCCCCTGCAGCGCGACTTTATCGCCCACACGGCGGCGCGCATCGGCAATATCGGTGGTCCAATCCAGGCCCAACGCATCGCAACCGGTGGCCGCCATCGCTTCCAGCCACTGGCCGCCGCCTTTGGTGAACAGCGTCACCGGCACCCGGCGTCCGTCATTTTCACGCAGCAGGCCATCGACGATTTTATGCATATAGTGCAGTGAGAATTCGCGATAATCACGGCCCGTCAGCACGCCGCCCCAGGTATCGAATACCATTACGGACTGCGCCCCGGCTTTGATTTGGGCATTGAGATACAGGATCACGCTGTCTGCCAGCTTATCCAGCAGCAAATGCAGCGTCTGCGGCTCGGCGTACATCATTTTCTTCAGCTTGGTGAATGCCTTGCTGCTGCCGCCTTCAACCATATAGGTCGCCAACGTCCATGGGCTGCCGGAGAAACCGATCAGTGGCACTTCACCCTTCAATTCACGGCGGATGGTACGCACCGCGTTCATGACATAGCCCAGCTCGTCTTCCGGATCAAATGCAGGCAGCTTCTCTACGTCGGCACGGCAGGTGATTGGCGAAGAAAAACGCGGACCTTCCCCGGTTTCGAAATAGAGCCCAAGCCCCATGGCATCGGGAATGGTGAGAATGTCGGAGAACAGGATGGCGGCGTCCAGCGCATAACGGCGCAGGGGCTGTAATGTCACCTCACAGGCCAGTTCGGCATTTTTGCACAGCGACATGAAATCCCCTGCCTGAGCACGGGTGGCTTTGTACTCTGGCAAATAACGACCGGCCTGGCGCATCATCCATACAGGGGTGAGATCCACCGGCTGGCGCAGCAGCGCACGCAGATAGCGATCGTTCTTCAACTCATTCATTTCTTGGGCTCCCTTGATTATCTGCCGCCATTGTACCTTATTCTGCCCGACACAGCGCCACGGTGTCCTCGATCAGGCGGCGCGCCACGGTACCAGGCGGTGGCAGCAGCGGCAGTTGGTCATAGCGATACCAGCCCGCATTGAGCAACTCTTTCGGATCGTGGCGCAGTTCACCGCCCTGATACTCGGCCATAAACGCCATCATCAGCGAATGAGGGAACGGCCAGGGTTGCGAAGTCACGTAACGCAGGTTGGTAATAGCGATATTACTTTCTTCCATCACCTCGCGCGCTACGGCCTGCTCCAGGGTTTCCCCCACCTCCACAAACCCCGCCAGCACGGTATGGATCCCCCCACGGTGGCGCACATGCTGTGCCAGCAGGATCTCATCATTGCGGCGGATAGCGACAATGACGCAAGGGGCAATCTGCGGGTAATAACGTTCGCGGCAGTTGTCGCACAGACAAGCGCTTTCGGTGCGGCTAAGGTGCATCTCATGACCGCAGTAGCCACAGAACCGGTGCGAGCGATAAAAGTCGGCCAGCTGTACGCCGCGCCCGGCCAGTTGGAACAGGCCGCGATCGAGACTGAGCAGTTGCCGCACCGATCCCATCTCTTTCGGCATCGGCTGGCGCACCAGCCAGACCGGTGCCCCCTCCCATTCGCCAATTTGCCGAGCCGATCGGCCTTGCAAGGAAAATAATGCGGCAGAACCAAACGGCAATTCACCGTTTGGTAACCAAATTTTGCTTTCATGGCTGACGATCCACCAGCCATTTTCGTTACCCGTTAATGCAAGTTCCATATGTTGTTGCACAACCTCTGCTTCACTGGCAATCTAGGAATGCTCTTTGTTACATTTTATTAACTTACCACTTTTTCTTTCTCTTACACACGGAGTCAACCATGCTCAACCGATTGGAAAGCCTGACTCAGCGCGTTGGTGGCAGTAACGAATTAGTCGATCAATGGTTGCAGGCACGCAAACAGCTACTGGTGGCCTACTGCAGTTTAGTCGGCATTAAACCCAACAAAGAAAAGCATACGCCGCTCAATGAAAAAGCGCTGGAGAACTTTTGCCAGAATCTGGTGGATTATCTCTCTGCCGGGCATTTTCACATTTATGACAAAATTATCAAACAAGTGGAAGGATCCGCCAGCCCCAAAATGGCGCTAGCCACCAAGTTCTACCCAAAATTACAGGCCAATACCGAAGCCGTGATGGCGTTCCACGACCGCTACACCGAAGTCGTTATCGATCAGGACGTGTGTGAAGAACTCAATCAGGCGCTGTCAGATATCGGCGAAGCCCTGGCATCACGTTTCGCCTTGGAAGATCAGTTGATCCAGCTGGCGGCAGAAACCTGGCAGCAGGGCCAACCGGGCCCCACGAACACTGAATCTATGTCTCATCCAGCCTAATTATCCCC
Organism: Serratia sp. JSRIV006; assembly: GCF_019968685.1. Classification (NCBI taxonomy): domain Bacteria; kingdom Pseudomonadati; phylum Pseudomonadota; class Gammaproteobacteria; order Enterobacterales; family Yersiniaceae; genus Serratia; species Serratia sp. JSRIV006. Next base: position 366,177 of record NZ_CP074137.1, on the reverse strand, counting down.
CCATAGATTTCAAGCCGTAGCTAGGCAGCCAACAACGCTACGGCCTGAAAGATGATGGGGGATGGCTTGTAGTTTTTGTTTACCCTCTTATACTGAGGGCTCTTGTCGGAGTGCCTAGCGCTGATTTTTCATTAAATTGGCCAGGCTGAGACCGTTAATTCGGGATCCGCGGAACCTGATCGGGTTAATACCCGCGAAGGGAACAAGAGTAATCTATCGCCATAGGCAAGATGCTCCCGCCAGGGGCTGTGCCTGCCTTACCGGCTACCATCATTACTCCCTCCGAGCTCCAGACAAGCAATTTTCCACACATCACTACACTGATAGGAATTTGCTATGTCTACCGTGAACCAACCTCGTGCCCGTAAACAGCAGCGTGACCAAGCGCAAGATTTTATCGACTCTCTGCAAGGCGTTACCTTCCCTAACTCACAGCGGATCTATCTCGCAGGGTCGCGCAGCGATATTCAGGTACCCATGCGTGAGATCCAGCTCAGCCCGACGCTGATTGGCGGCAACAAAGACCAGCCCCAATATGAACAGAACGAAGCCATTCCGGTGTATGACACCGCAGGTCCGTATGGCGATCCGCAAGCGTTGATCGACGTACATCGTGGCTTGGCCAAGGTACGAGCGAACTGGATCGCCGAACGTGCCGATACCGAAGCGTTAAGCGGCGTCAGTTCCGGCTTCACCCAACAACGACTGGCGGATGTTGGGTTAGACCATCTGCGCTTTGAGCACCTGCCGCTGCCCCGCAAAGCCCTGCCGGGTAAATGCGTTACGCAATTGCATTACGCTCGCGCCGGTATTGTCACCCCAGAGATGGAATTTATCGCCATTCGCGAAAATATGGGCCGTGAGCGCATTCGTGGTGAAGTGCTGCGCCACCAGCATCCCGGCCAAAGCTGGGGCGCCAATCTACCGGAAAATATCACGCCGGAATTTGTGCGCCAGGAAGTGGCCGCTGGCCGCGCCATCATCCCCGCCAACATCAACCACCCGGAATCCGAGCCGATGATTATTGGTCGTAATTTCCTGGTGAAGGTGAATGCCAATATCGGCAACTCGGCGGTCACCTCTTCGATCGAAGAGGAGGTCGAGAAGTTGGTGTGGTCAACCCGCTGGGGCGCTGACACCGTGATGGATCTCTCCACGGGCCGTTATATCCACGAAACCCGTGAATGGATCCTGCGTAACAGCCCGGTGCCGATTGGTACGGTGCCGATCTATCAGGCGCTGGAAAAAGTGAACGGCGTAGCGGAGAACCTGACCTGGGAAATGTTCCGCGATACCCTGCTGGAACAGGCTGAGCAAGGCGTCGATTACTTCACCATTCACGCCGGGGTGTTGCTGCGCTATGTGCCGATGACCGCCAAACGCCTGACCGGCATTGTCTCCCGTGGCGGCTCGATCATGGCGAAGTGGTGCCTGTCGCATCATCAGGAAAACTTCCTCTATCAGCACTTCCGCGAGATCTGCGAAATTTGCGCCGCTTACGATGTCTCGCTGTCACTCGGCGACGGCCTGCGTCCAGGCTCGATCCAGGATGCCAATGACGAAGCGCAATTCGCTGAACTGCATACCCTGGGCGAACTGACCAAGATTGCCTGGGAATATGACGTACAGGTGATGATCGAAGGCCCAGGCCACGTGCCGATGCAGATGATCCGCCGCAACATGACCGAGGAGCTGGAACATTGCCATGAAGCACCGTTCTACACGCTGGGGCCATTGACCACCGATATCGCACCGGGTTACGACCATTTCACCTCCGGGATCGGCGCGGCAATGATCGGCTGGTTCGGCTGTGCGATGCTTTGCTACGTGACGCCGAAGGAACATCTGGGGCTGCCTAACAAAGAAGACGTGAAACAGGGGCTGATCACTTACAAGATCGCCGCTCACGCCGCCGACTTGGCAAAAGGCCATCCGGGCGCACAGATCCGCGATAACGCCATGTCCAAGGCGCGCTTTGAGTTCCGTTGGGAAGATCAGTTCAACCTGGCGCTGGATCCACAAACCGCCCGCGCCTATCACGACGAAACGCTGCCGCAAGAATCCGGCAAGATCGCCCACTTCTGCTCCATGTGTGGGCCGAAGTTCTGCTCCATGAAAATCTCCCAGGAAGTGCGTGACTATGCTGCCGCACAGGAAGCCGCCAAGCCGATCGAAGTGCAACTGACCGGGATGGAGAAAATGTCGGCTGAATTCCGCTCACGCGGCAGCGAGCTCTACCACAGCGCGGCCAATTTGCAGGAGGAGATAAATAATGACTAACCTCACCTCTCCCTTCCCTGCAACACCGCACAGGCTGGGTTTATACCCGGTTGTCGACAGCGTTGAATGGATCGCCCGCCTGCTGGAGGCAGGCGTTACCACCATCCAACTACGCATCAAAGATCTGCCAGACGAGCAAGTGGAGGCGGACATTGCCGCCGCCATCGCTCTTGGCAAGCGCTATCAGGCCCGGCTGTTTATCAATGATTATTGGCGGTTGGCGATTAAGCATGATGCCTACGGCGTCCACCTGGGGCAGGAAGATTTGGACACCACCGATCTGGCAGCTATCCATCGTGCAGGATTGCGCCTGGGCGTTTCCACCCATGACGATGCCGAGCTGGCGCGGGCGATCGCCGTCAAACCTTCCTATATCGCACTGGGACATATCTTCCCAACGCAAACCAAGGAGATGCCCTCTGAACCGCAAGGTTTGGCCGAGTTGCAACGCCACGTCGCCGGATTACAGCAGTATCCAACAGTAGCCATTGGCGGGATCAGCATCGAGCGCGTCCCCGCCGTTCTGGCTTGCGGGGTTGGCAGCGTGGCGGTGGTCAGCGCCATCACCCAGGCACCAGACTGGCGCGCCGCTACGGCAACGCTGCTGCAACTGATTGAAGGCAAGGAGTCGCGCGATGCTCAATGACCAAGAGTTCTTGCGCTACAGCCGGCAGCTACTGCTGGAAGATGTCGGTCCCGAGGGGCAGGAAAAGCTGAAACAAGCCACGGTGCTGATCGTCGGGTTGGGGGGATTAGGCTCTCCGGCGGCGCTATATCTCGCTGCCGCTGGCGTTGGTATCTTGCTGTTGGCCGATGATGACCACCTACACCTCACCAATCTGCAACGGCAAATTCTGTACCGCACTGGTGATATCGCCGCCAACAAGGCTCAGTTGGCAAAGCACCACTTGCAAGCACTGAACCCTCTGGTGGAGTCGATCGCGCTGGAGCAACGCCTGCAAGGGGCTACGCTGAGCGATGCGGTCGCCCGTGCCGATCTGGTGCTCGATTGCAGCGACAACATGGCCACCCGTCATGCGGTGAATGCCGCCTGCATCCAAGCCAGCGTGCCGTTGATCAGCGGCAGCGCGGTAGGGTTCAGCGGCCAGTTGCTGGTTATCGAGCCGCCGTATGCCCACGGCTGCTATGCCTGCCTCTACCCGGAACAAACCGAACCGCAGCGCAACTGCCGCACGGCGGGTGTGCTCGGCCCGGTCGTCGGTGTGATCGGAACGCTGCAGGCGCTGGAAGCGATAAAAATGCTGGCTGGGTTACCCTCCTCACTTAGCGGCAAGCTGCGCCTGTTCGACGGTAAGCAGCAAAGCTGGAGCACCCTGCAATTGAGCAAAGCCAGCACCTGCCCCCTCTGCGGAGAGCCAGCATGAAGATCACCCTCAACGATCAACCGCTGGAGCTGGAGCAGCCGTTAAGCATTGGCGCACTGCTCGAACGGCTGGAACGCCACCAGCCAGGCAGCGCATTGGCGATCAACCAGGTCATCATTCCACGCAGCGACTGGGCCACCCGTCAGGTGCAGGACGGTGATGACATCTTGCTGTTTCAAGCGATTGCCGGAGGCTGACATGCTGCAAATCGCCGATACCACCTTTACCTCACGCCTGTTTACCGGCACGGGGAAATTCGCCACGCCCGAGTTAATGCTGGCTGCGCTACAAGCCTCCGGCTCACAACTGGTCACTATGGCGATGAAACGCGTCGACCTGCGCGGCGGGAATGACGCCATTCTGGCACCGCTACAACGGTTGGGCGTGAAATTACTCCCCAACACTTCAGGGGCAAAAACGGCAGATGAGGCGGTGTTTGCCGCCCGCCTGGCGCGTGAAGCTCTGGGGACTCACTGGGTCAAACTGGAAATTCACCCAGAGGTGAAGTACCTGCTGCCAGATCCGATCGAAACGCTCAAGGCGGCGGAAACCCTGGTCAAACAGGGCTTTGTGGTGCTGCCTTACTGCGGTGCCGATCCGGTACTGTGTAAGCGGCTGGAAGAAGCGGGTTGTGCCGCCGTGATGCCACTCGGCGCGCCGATCGGTTCTAACCGTGGCTTACTGACCCGTGATTTCCTTGAGATCATTATTGAACAGGCCAAAGTGCCGGTAGTCATTGATGCCGGGATCGGTGCCCCAAGCCATGCGTTAGAGGCGATAGAACTGGGAGCCGATGCGGTACTGGTCAATACCGCCATCGCCGTGGCGCGGGATCCGGTGCAAATGGCCCGTGCTTTCCGGCTGGCACTGGAGGCCGGAGAGTTAGCACGCAACTCAGGGCTAGGCAGCCGCCAGTCTATCGCCGCCGCATCCAGCCCGCTGACGGCGTTCCTCAGTCATTCAGAGGAGACACGCTGATGGCCAGTGATTTTAGCGAGCGCCTGCTCGGGTGGGATTGGGATGACCTGACGCTGCGTATTAACAGCAAAACGGCGCGTGACGTTGAGCAGGCACTGAATAGCCCCAAGCTGACGCGGGAGGATTTTATGGCGCTTATCTCCCCTGCCGCCGCTCCCTATCTGGAGCCCCTGGCGCAACGAGCACAGCAGCTCACCCGCCAGCGTTTCGGTAACGTGGTGAGCTTCTATGTGCCGTTATATCTTTCTAACCTGTGTGCCAACGATTGTACCTACTGCGGCTTTTCGATGAGTAACCACCTCAAGCGCAAAACGCTGGATGCGGCAGAGATCGAACGGGAATGCGCGGCTATCAAAGCATTAGGATTTGAGCACCTGCTGCTGGTGACCGGAGAACATCAGCGCAAAGTCGGCATGGATTATTTCCGCCAGCATCTGCCCGCCATTCGCCGTCATTTCAGTTCGCTGATGATGGAGGTGCAGCCTCTGGCACAACAAGACTACGCCGAGCTGAAAACCCTTGGGCTGGACGGCGTATTGGTCTATCAGGAAACCTATCATCCCGCGACCTATCAGCAGCACCATCTGCGTGGCCAGAAACAGGATTTTCATTGGCGACTGAGTACACCGGATCGTCTGGGGCGCGCCGGGATCGACAAGATCGGGCTAGGGGCGCTGATTGGGCTTTCCAGCAGTTGGCGCACGGACTGCTATCTGCTGGCAGAGCATCTGTTTTACCTGCAACAGACTTACTGGCAGAGCCGTTACTCGATCTCGTTCCCTCGCCTGCGGCCCTGTGCCGGGGGTATTGAGCCGGCCTCGATCATGAGTGAACCGCAACTGGTACAGTTGATCTGTGCTTTCCGGTTATTCGCTCCTGACGTGGAGCTTTCATTATCTACACGAGAGTCGGCCTTCTTCCGCGACCATATGATCCCGGTAGCCATCAACAGCGTCAGTGCCGGTTCCAAAACCCAGCCGGGCGGTTATGCCGACGATGTGCCGCCAGAGCTGGAACAGTTCGAACCGCACGACAGCCGAACGCCGCAGCAGGTGGCACAGGCAATCGGTGCCGCGGGGCTACAGCCGGTGTGGAAAGATTGGGATGATTATCTGGGACGCGCTACGCAACTGCCTGCAACGGTTGCACCATCAAGCCAATAGGTCTGGAAACACTACGCAAAGCCGCCAAGGCGAGCTGGCAGGGAAAAATGGCCTGGTTATAGTGGCGGTGTTAGCAGGCGTTTCTAAGCCAACCAAGGTTATCTCCCCCTCTTGATAACCTTGCTTACCAAACGCCGGAGCGTGCGGGGACTGGCCGCACGCTTCCGGTTCCTCTGCTTTATTCGGCCGTCTGGGGTTTCATACGCATACCTACAATGGCCGAAAGCAAACATCCCAGCGCCAGATAGGCGGCAACCAGATGCCAGGAGCCGTCCATCAACTCCACCAGCAACACGGCAATAAACGGCGTGAAGCCCCCGCCGACCACGCTTGCGACCTGATAACCCACTCCAGCACCGCTATAACGATATGTCGTGCCGAACAGTTCGGTAAACATTGGCTGCTGCACGCTAACCAGCATGTCGTGCGCCATATTTCCCAGCATGATGGCAAAGAAGATAATCATCACCGTGTTACGGCTCTCGAGCGCCATGAAAAACGGTACCGTGCTGGCAACACCAATCAATGCTCCCGTCACGTAGATCCGGCGTCTGCCAAAGCTATCGGCCAAATAGGCAAAGCAAGGGATCGAGACACAGCTCACCGCTCCCACCAACAAGCCGATATTCAGGAACAGATCCCGTGACAGGCCAAGATGGGTGGTCGAGTAGTTCATGGCAAAGGCCGTGACGATATACATCGTCAGCAGTTCGCCAAAGCGTAGGGCAATGATCAACAAGAAGGCTTTGGGATTCTGGCGCAGCGCCTCAAAGATTGGGAACTTGCGGATTTTCTCGGCCCGTTCGTGCAGCGTTTTATTGGCTTCAAACTCCTGAGACTCGTCCATGCCGTTACGGATCCACCAGGCAATGGCGACCAGCACCAGGCTGAACAGGAACGGCAAACGCCAGCCCCAGCTAATAAAGTCCGCATTGCTGGTGAAATGGCTGACCAGGGAAACCGAGCCGGTAGCCAACAGCAACCCGACGCCAAAACCAATCTGTACGCCGCTGCTGTAAAAGGCTTTTTGCTTCTTCGGCGCGCTTTCCACCGCCAGCAAGGCGGCACCGCCCCATTCGCCCCCCACGGCAAACCCTTGCACCGCTCGTAGCAGTACCAGCATCACCGGGGCCCACCAGCCGACTGAATCGAAAGAGGGCAACAGGCCAATCAACGCCGTAGAGATCCCCATCATCCAGACGGTGATCATCAGCATGCGCTTACGGCCCAGCTTATCGCCAAAGTGCCCGAATACCATGCCACCTAGCGGGCGGAACAGAAAACCGACGCCAAAGGTGCCAAAGGCGGCCAGCGTGCCCATCGTTGGGCTGACCTGCGGGAAAAACTCGGTGTTAAAGACTAAAGCGGCAACTATTCCGTACAGTAAGAAGTCGTACCAATCGACTACGGCGCCAACAAAGCTTCCCCAGGCGGCACGCCGCGCCCGGCTTTGAGAGTACTGGGTTAGTGAGGTTATTTCGCTGTTGGCAGCGCGGCTGCCACTGACTGAAGTTGAGGTGTCCATGCCTGTTCCGTTATTTTAACTTTACAGCACTGTACAACAAAAAGCCCCGGCTAGGATAGCCAGGGCTTTAGTCATTCACTGCAAAACGTACAGTCAGGGATCAGGTGACTTATTCGTCACTGCCACCCAGGTTGCCAGCGTTGAGCAATTCGGCCAGGTTGGCTGTCGCTTCTTCCGCACTCACCAGCGGAACAACCGGAGTTTCACCCAGAGCCTTACGGCGCATACGATCCTGGTGATAAGCGTAACCGGTACCGGCTGGGATCAGACGGCCCACGATCACGTTCTCTTTCAGGCCGCGCAGTTCATCACGCTTACCGGCAACAGCCGCTTCGGTGAGAACGCGCGTCGTTTCCTGGAACGATGCAGCAGAGATGAAGGACTCGGTCGCCAAGGAAGCCTTGGTGATACCCAGCAGATCGCGTGAGAAGGTTGCTTCGATCTTGCCTTCAGCAGCAAGTTTACGGTTAGCAATCTTAACGCGTGATACTTCAGCCTGTTCGCCTTCCAGGAACTCGGTGCTACCAGCGCTAACGATGGTCCCTTTACGCAGCATCTGACGAACGATAACTTCGATGTGTTTATCGTTAATCTTAACGCCTTGCAGACGGTAAACTTCCTGCACTTCGTTGGTGATGTAGCGGGTAACCGCATGCACACCACGCAGACGCAGAATGTCATGTGGAGATTCTGGGCCGTCAGAAACAACGTCACCACGTTCCACAATTTCACCTTCGAACACGTTGAGCTGACGCCATTTAGGGATCATCTCTTCGTAAGCATCGCTACCGTCCAGTGGAGAGATTACCAGGCGACGTTTGCCTTTGGTCTCTTTACCGAACGAGATAATCCCGCTGATTTCAGCCAGGATTGCCGGCTCTTTCGGACGACGTGCTTCGAACAGATCCGCAACGCGTGGCAGACCACCGGTAATATCCTTGGTACCGCCGGATTCCTGAGGAATACGCGCCAGGGTATCACCCGCACCGATCTGAATGCCGTCTTCCAGCTGCACAATCGCTTTACCCGGCAGGAAGTATTGAGCAGGCATATCAGTACCTGGGATCAATACGTCGTCGCCTTTGGCATCAACGATTTTCAGTGCCGGACGCAGGTCTTTACCGCTACCGGTACGTTCTGCGCTGTCCAGTACCACCAGAGAAGACAAACCGGTCAGTTCGTCGGTCTGGCGGGTAATGGTCTGGCCGTCAACCATATCGGCGAAGCGAATGAAACCGCTCACCTCGGTCACAACCGGCATGGTGTGTGGATCCCAGTTAGCAACGGTTTCGCCGCCGTTAACTTCTGCACCATCACCTTTGCCCATTACGGCACCGTAAGGCACTTTGTAGCTTTCTTTGGTACGGCCGAATTCGTCGATCAGCTTCAGTTCGGTATTACGCGAGGTAATGACCAGCTTGCCTGAGGCGTTCATAACGAACTTCACGTTGCTCAGCTTCAGGTTACCTTTGTTCTTCACCTGGATGCTGGATTCTGCTGCCGCACGAGATGCCGCACCACCGATGTGGAACGTACGCATCGTCAGCTGTGTACCCGGCTCACCGATGGACTGGGCCGCGATAACGCCGATAGCTTCACCTTTGTTGATGATGTGGCCACGTGCCAGGTCGCGACCATAGCAGTTGGCGCACACGCCAAAGTCGGTTTCACAGCTAACTACGGAACGGACTTTAACGCTGTCGACAGAGTTCTCTTCCAACAGGTCACAGGTCTTCTCGTTCAGCAGGGTGTTACGTGGCACCAGGATGTCAGCCGTACCCGGCTTGATGACATCTTCAGCGGTCACACGACCCAGAACGCGTTCACGCAGTGGCTCTTTAACGTCACCACCTTCGATAACCGGAGTCATCATGATGCCGTTGTGAGTACCACAGTCGTCTTCGGTCACTACCAGGTCCTGCGCCACGTCAACCAGACGACGGGTCAGATAACCGGAGTTTGCCGTTTTCAGTGCGGTATCCGCCAAGCCTTTACGAGCACCGTGCGTGGAGATGAAGTACTGGAGTACGTTCAGACCTTCACGGAAGTTCGCTGTGATTGGCGTTTCGATGATGGAGCCATCTGGCTTGGCCATCAGGCCACGCATACCCGCCAACTGACGGATCTGAGCGGCAGAACCACGAGCACCGGAGTCGGCCATCATAAAGATGCTGTTGAAGGAAACTTGTTGTTCCACCACGCCGTCACGGTTAACCACGTCTTCAACCGACAGGTTTTCCATCATCGCTTTAGCAACACGTTCGTTCGCCGCAGCCCAGATATCGATCACTTTGTTGTAGCGTTCGCCCGCGGTAACCAGACCAGACTGGAACTGCTCCTGGATCTCGGCAACTTCGGTTTCCGCTTCTTCGATGATCTCTGCTTTCTTGGCTGGGATAACCATGTCATCGATACCTACGGATGCGCCTGAACGGGCAGCGTAAGCAAAACCGGTGTACATGATCTGGTCAGCGAAGATTACGGTCGGCTTCAGGCCCAGGATGCGGTAACAGGTGTTCAGCATCTTGGAGATCGCTTTCTTGCCCAGAGGCTGGTTAACGATCGAGTATGGCAGACCTTGCGGTACGATCATCCACAGGATGGCGCGACCGATGGTGGTATCAATAATCGAAGTCTGGTGAACAGATTCACCTTCGGTATTCTTGATCTCTTCTGTAATACGCACTTTTACGCGTGCATGCAGAGAGGCCAGACCGGCGCGGTAAACGCGTTCAGCTTCTTTAGGACCCGTCAGAACCATGCCTTCGCCTTTGGCGTTAACACAGTCACGAGTCATATAGTACAGACCCAATACAACATCCTGAGAAGGAACGATGATTGGCTCGCCGTTCGCTGGTGACAGGATGTTGTTGGTAGACATCATCAACGCACGCGCTTCCAGCTGGGCTTCCAGCGTCAACGGTACGTGAACAGCCATCTGGTCACCATCGAAGTCGGCGTTGTAGGCCGCACAAACCAGCGGGTGCAGCTGGATCGCTTTACCTTCGATCAGAACCGGTTCAAACGCCTGGATACCCAAACGGTGCAAGGTTGGTGCACGGTTCAGCAGTACCGGGTGTTCGCGGATCACTTCGTCCAGGATATCCCAAACGACAGCTTCTTCGCGCTCAACCATTTTCTTGGCGGCTTTGATCGTTGTGGCCAGGCCACGCAGTTCCAGCTTGCCGTAGATGAACGGTTTGAACAGCTCCAGTGCCATTTTCTTCGGCAGACCGCACTGATGCAGACGCAGGTATGGACCTACGGTGATAACAGAACGACCAGAGTAGTCAACACGTTTACCCAACAGGTTCTGACGGAAACGACCCTGCTTACCTTTGATCATGTCGGCCAAAGATTTCAGAGGACGCTTGTTGGAACCGGTGATCGCACGACCGCGACGGCCGTTATCCAGCAGGGCATCTACCGCTTCTTGCAGCATACGCTTTTCGTTGCGCACGATGATGTCAGGCGCAGCCAGATCCAGCAGGCGTTTCAGACGGTTGTTACGGTTGATCACGCGGCGGTACAGATCGTTCAGATCTGAAGTCGCGAAACGGCCACCATCCAGTGGAACCAATGGACGCAGATCTGGCGGCAGTACCGGCAGCACGGTCAGGATCATCCACTCTGGCTTGTTACCAGATTGCACGAACGCTTCCAGCAGCTTGATACGCTTGGTCAGCTTCTTACGCTTGGTTTCGGAGTTGGTTTCGTTCAGCTCTTCACGCAGCTGCTCACACTCGGCTTCCAGATCCATGTTTTTCAACAGGGCCTGAATAGCTTCCGCACCCATCTTGGCGTCGAATTCGTCACCAAACTCTTCCAGCGCATCCAGATACTGCTCTTCAGTCAGGATCTGACGACGCTCGAGGTTGGTCATACCGCCTTCTACTACCACGTAGGATTCGAAGTACAGTACACGTTCGATGTCACGCAGCGGCATATCCAGCAGCAAACCGATGCGCGAAGGCAGCGATTTCAGGAACCAGATGTGCGCAGTCGGAGAAGCCAGTTCGATGTGGCCCATACGCTCACGGCGTACTTTGGTCTGGGTCACTTCAACGCCGCACTTCTCACAGATCACGCCGCGGTGTTTCAAGCGCTTGTACTTACCGCACAGGCACTCGTAATCTTTTACCGGCCCAAAGATACGGGCGCAGAAAAGGCCGTCACGCTCAGGTTTGAACGTACGGTAGTTAATGGTTTCCGGCTTTTTAACTTCACCGAACGACCATGAACGGATCATGTCTGGCGATGCCAGAGCAATCTTGATCGCATCAAACTCTTCGGTCTTAGTTTGCGCTTTCAGAAACTTTAATAAGTCTTTCACGGATTGGCTCCTGTCGGAGTTAAACCTGTTGGGAGCACGCTGACAAATCGTGCGCCCGTGTGACCTGAACAACCACCCTCTGGCTCCCTAAGGTCGGGAGCCAGAGCTGGAATAGCGATTAGTCGCCTTCCAGTTCGATGTTGATACCCAGCGAGCGGATTTCTTTCAACAGTACGTTGAAGGACTCCGGCATGCCTGGTTCCATACGGTGATCGCCATCCACGATGTTTTTGTACATCTTGGTACGGCCGTTGACGTCATCCGACTTAACGGTAAGCATTTCCTGCAAGGTGTAAGCTGCGCCGTATGCTTCCAGCGCCCACACTTCCATCTCACCGAAGCGCTGACCACCGAATTGCGCCTTACCACCCAGCGGCTGCTGAGTAACCAAGCTGTAAGAACCGGTAGAACGCGCGTGCATCTTATCGTCAACCAAGTGGTTCAGTTTCAGCATGTACATATAGCCGACGGTTACCTGGCGCTCGAACTGCTCGCCGGTACGGCCATCAAACAGCGTAATCTGACCTGAAGTCGGGATACCGCCCATTTCCAGCAGTTGCTTGATTTCTGACTCTTTCGCACCATCGAAGACTGGGGTTGCGATCGGCATACCTTTTTTCAGGTTCTCTGCCAGACGCAAGACTTCGTCGTCGGTGAAGGTGTTCAGGTCAACTTTCTGGCAAACGCCGTCACCCAGATCGTAAGCCTTCTGGATGAATTCACGCAGCTTGGCCACTTCCTGGTGCTGCTTGAGCATTTGGTTGATCTTCTCACCAATGCCTTTCGCCGCCATACCCAGGTGAGTTTCCAGGATCTGACCGATGTTCATACGCGATGGAACGCCCAGCGGGTTCAGAACGATGTCAACCGGCGTACCGTTTTCATCGTAAGGCATATCTTCGATCGGGTTGATCTTGGAGATAACACCCTTGTTACCGTGGCGGCCTGCCATCTTGTCACCCGGTTGGATCTGACGCTTAACGGCCAGATACACCTTGACGATTTTCAGCACGCCTGGTGCCAGATCGTCGCCTTGGGTGATCTTACGACGCTTGGCATCCAGCTTCTTCTCGAAGTCGGATTTCAGTTCGTCGTACTGCTCTGCCAGCTGCTCCAGCTGGTTTTGCTTGTCTTCGTCGGTCAGGCCCAGTTCCAACCAGCGATCGCGTGGCAGTTTGCTCAGCTTCTCGGCTTCGATACCACCAGAAACCAGTACCGCATGGATACGAGCGAACAGGCCAGCTTCCAGGATCTGCAGTTCTTCAGTCAGGTCTTTCTTCGCCTGCTTCAGCTGCATCTCTTCGATTTCCAACGCACGCTTGTCTTTGTCCACGCCATCGCGGGTAAAGACCTGCACGTCGATAACCGTACCGGAAACGCCGTTTGGTACGCGCAGAGAAGAGTCTTTAACGTCAGACGCTTTCTCACCGAAGATCGCACGCAGCAGCTTCTCTTCTGGCGTCAGCTGGGTTTCACCTTTCGGCGTTACCTTACCAACCAGAATGTCGCCACCGGTCACTTCTGCACCGATATACACGATACCGGACTCATCCAGCTTGGAGAGCGCTGCTTCACCCACGTTAGGGATGTCGGCGGTGATCTCTTCCGGCCCCAGTTTGGTGTCGCGAGACACGCAAGCCAGTTCCTGGATGTGGATGGTGGTGAAGCGATCTTCCTGTACTACACGCTCGGAGACCAAGATGGAGTCTTCGAAGTTGTAGCCGTTCCAAGGCATGAACGCGACGCGCATGTTCTGACCCAATGCCAGTTCACCCAGGTCTGTAGACGGGCCATCTGCCAGCACGTCGCCGCGCTCGATTGGCTCACCCAGATTCACACAAGGCATCTGGTTGATACAGGTGTTCTGGTTAGAACGGGTGTACTTGGTCAGGTTATAAATATCGATACCTGCTTCGCCCGGGTACATCTCGTCTTCGTTAACTTTGATAACGATACGGGAAGCATCCACGTACTGGATCACACCACCACGTTTGGCTACGGCAGTAACACCGGAGTCAACCGCTACGGCACGTTCCATACCGGTACCTACCAGCGGCTTGTCAGCACGCAGGGTTGGCACCGCTTGACGTTGCATGTTCGCACCCATCAATGCACGGTTGGCGTCATCGTGTTCCAGGAATGGGATCAGTGAAGCACCAACAGAAACAACCTGCTGGGTTGATACGTCCATATAGTCAACCTGGTCGCGGCTAAACAGGCTTGATTCGCCTTTGCTACGACAGGTAACCAGGTCTTCTTCGAAGCGGCCTTCTTCGTCCAGGTTGGAGTTCGCCTGAGCGATAACGAAGTTGCCTTCTTCAATAGCAGACAGATAGTTGATTTCATCGGTCACCACGCCGTCACGCACGCGGCGGTACGGGGTTTCCAGGAAGCCATACTCGTTGGTCTGTGCGTACACGGACAAGGAGTTGATCAGACCGATGTTTGGACCTTCCGGCGTTTCGATTGGGCACACGCGACCGTAGTGAGTCGGGTGTACGTCTCGAACTTCAAAGCCGGCACGTTCACGGGTCAGACCGCCTGGGCCCAATGCAGAGATACGACGTTTGTGCGTGATCTCGGACAACGGGTTGTTCTGGTCCATAAACTGGGACAGCTGGCTTGAACCGAAGAACTCTTTCACCGCCGCCGAAATTGGCTTGGCGTTGATCATGTCCTGAGGCATCAGGGTATCCAGATCGCCCAGGGACAGACGTTCTTTCACCGCACGCTCAACACGTACCAGACCGACACGGAACTGGTTCTCGGCCATTTCGCCAACGGAACGGATACGACGGTTGCCCAAGTGGTCGATATCGTCCACTTCGCCTTTACCGTTACGGATATCGATGAGCTTCTTCATCACTTCGATGATGTCGTCTTTGCTCAGGATGCCCGAACCTTCGATCTCGTCACGCAGCAGAGAACGGTTGAACTTCATCCGGCCAACCGCAGACAGATCGTAGCGGTCTTCAGAGAAGAACAGGTTCTCGAACAGGCTTTCCGCCGCTTCACGCGTTGGTGGCTCACCAGGGCGCATCATGCGGTAGATTTCTACCAGAGCGCTCAGACGATCGCTGGTTGGGTCGACACGTACGGTTTCAGAGATGTACGCACCGTGGTCCAGATCGTTGGTGAACAGCGTTTCGATACGCTTGTGGCCTGACTGGCTCAGCTTGGCCAACAGATCCAGTGACAGCTCCATGTTGGCTGCACAGATCAGTTCGCCGGTATTGGTATCGATATAGTCCTTCGCGACCACTTTGCCAGCGATGTACTCAACCGGTACTTCAATGCTGCGAATTTCGTCTTTTTCGAGCTGACGGATATGACGAGCGGTGATACGGCGTGCTTTCTCAACGTAGATCTTACCGTTGGCTTCGATATCGAAGGACGCAGTTTCACCACGCAGACGCTCTGGAACCAGCTCCATCTGCAGCTTGTTATCACGGATCTCGAAAACAATTTTCTCAAAGAACAGGTCAAGGATCTGCTCAGTGGTGTAGCTCAGCGCGCGCAGAATAATGGTCGCAGGCAGTTTGCGGCGACGGTCGATACGCACGAACAGGTTGTCTTTCGGGTCAAACTCGAAATCCAGCCATGAGCCACGGTAAGGGATGATACGTGCGTTATACAGCACTTTGCCCGAGGAGTGGGTTTTGCCCTTATCGCTGTCGAAGAACACACCAGGACTACGATGCAGCTGGGATACGATAACCCTCTCAGTACCGTTAATGACAAAGGTACCGTTTTCGGTCATGAGCGGAATTTCGCCCATATAGACTTCTTGTTCCTTGATGTCTTTGACCGTACCTTCTGGTGCTTCACGTTCGTAGATGACCAGGCGCAGTTTTACGCGCAGCGGTGCAGAGTACGTCACACCACGGATCTGGCACTCTTTAACGTCAAACACCGGCTCACCAAGACGGTAGCTAACGTATTGCAGCTCCGAATTGCCACTGTAGCTCTGGATCGGGAAAACAGAACGGAATGCGGCTTCTAAGCCGTATTGCCCTTCTGGATCTTGCTCGATAAATTTCTGGAACGAGTCAAGCTGGATAGAAAGGAGATAAGGTATGTCCAAAACTTGTGGACGCTTACCAAAATCCTTACGAATACGTTTCTTCTCGGTATAGGAGTAAACCATAGGGTTCCTCAGCTCGCTGGAAAGTCGAACCTATTGTCCGTCCGGGTAGGGGACGGTTCATGCAACACCGTTTTGTTGACCGGAAAGCGAGAACACTTTCCGCAATACTCGTTTCTATCACGCTTAAATCATTTCATTGCCGTGGCGGCAGATTCGGCTGCGGCGCAGAGGGCAGTATATTAAGTCGTCGATAGAAAGAAATATTGGGGTTAGCCAGTAGTCAAACAGTGTGAAACTCTACTGACGCCCTACAGCGCAAAAAGGCTGGTGACCAAAAAGTCACCAGCCATCAGTCTGTTAGTTAAAACAGACTGCACTCCAAAAGCAGTGGCTTATTTAACTTCAACTTCAGCGCCAGCTTCTTCCAGAGCTTTTTTCAGTGCTTCAGCGTCGTCTTTGCTGATGCCTTCTTTCAGTGCTGCTGGTGCAGACTCAACCAGGTCTTTAGCTTCTTTCAGACCCAGGCCAGTTGCGCCACGTACTGCTTTGATTACTGCAACTTTGTTCGCGCCGATACCTTTCAGTACAACGTCGAATTCAGTTTTTTCTTCAGCAGCTTCAACAGCAGCAGCAGGACCTGCAGCTACAGCAGCAGCAGAAACACCGAACTTCTCTTCCATAGCGGCGATCAGTTCAACGATTTCCATTACAGACAGGGCTGCAACGCCTTCGATAATTTGGTCTTTAGTGATAGACATAACAAAAGTTCCTAAAATTCAGAAATAGTTTAAATACGTAAGCAAAGGCTAAGAAAGAGAAAGGCTTATGCCGCTTCTTTCTGATCGCGTACTGCAGCCAGAGTGCGAACCAATTTGCCGGCAGCGGCTTCTTTCATGGTTGCCATCAGGCGTGCGATTGCTTCTTCGTAAGTAGGCAGCGTTGCCAAGCGGTCGATTTGTGCCGCAGGGATCAGCTCACCTTCAAAGGCCGCAGCTTTAACCTCAAATTTTGCATTCGCTTTCGCGAACTCTTTGAACAGACGAGCAGCAGCGCCCGGGTGTTCAGTAGAGAATGCAATCAAGGTAGGACCGACAAACGTGTCTTTCAGGCATTCGAACGGAGTGCCTTCAACTACGCGACGCATCAAGGTGTTGCGAACAACACGCATGTAAACGCCAGCTTCACGACCTGCTTTACGCAGTTCAGTCATTTTATCAACGGTAACGCCACGAGAATCCGCAACTACCGCAGACAGCGCGCCTTTGGCTACTTCGTTGACTTCAGCAACAATCGCTTGTTTGTCTTGAAGATTTAATGCCATTAGCTTTTTGCTCCTGGATTTAGCCGGGGAAATCCCCGGAACTCACTTCACTCAACAGCTTGTGCGAACACGCGCCGTTGAGCGGCTTAACACGGTGAGCAGAATCCAGCAAAGACCATTCTTTTTAAAAAAGAAAAAATTTCTTTAGGCTCTGTCACCGTCTACGCAGGAAGGATTAAGTGCCTTGCGGCACACCTGCGGTCTTGGACGGAGGCCTGGATAGGCCAGGCTCCAACCGAAAAATCTGTTGTTCCGCACGTAGCAGAACCTTGGGGGATAAGATTCTAGATGAATCCCACCCCCAAGTCAAAGCGATTAATCACCAGGTGATTAGTTCGCTACAGCACTCAGACCGCTTTGATCGATAGCAACGCCAGCACCCATGGTGGTGGAGAGGCTAACTTTCTTGATGTACATGCCTTTTGCCTGAGATGGTTTGGCTTTTTTCAGCGCAACCAGCAGAGACTCCAGGTTTTCCTTCAGCTTGTCTGTGTCGAAATCAACCTTACCGATAGTGGTATGGATGATACCGTTTTTGTCGTTACGATAACGAACCTGACCTGCTTTAGCGTTCTTCACAGCTTCTGCAACGTTAGGAGTAACGGTACCCACTTTCGGGTTAGGCATCAGACCACGTGGACCCAGAACCTGGCCCAGTTGACCTACAACGCGCATTGCATCCGGGGAAGCAATAACCACGTCGAAGTTCATCTCGCCTTTCTTGATCAGGTCAGCCAGATCTTCCATACCTACCAGCTCTGCGCCTGCAGCTTTAGCAGCTTCAGCGTTAGGGCCCTGGGCAAATACGGCAACGCGAACGCTGCGACCGGTGCCGTGTGGCAGAACGGTAGCACCACGTACGTTTTGGTCTGATTTACGAGCGTCGATGCCGAGGTTAACGGCAACGTCAACGCTTTCTACGAATTTAGCGGTGGCCAGCTCTTTCAGCAGAGCAACAGCTTCGAGGATGTCATACTGTTTAGTAGCATCAACTTTGTCACGGATCACGCGCATGCGCTTGGTCAGCTTAGCCATTTCTTAATCCTCCACTACCAGGCCCATGGAACGAGCAGTACCTTCGATGGAGCGAATCATCGCTGCAACGTCAGAACCAGTCATGTCCGCAGCTTTGGTTTCTGCGATTTCACGAACCTGTGCACTAGTCACTTTGCCAACTTTATCTTTGTTCGGCTTGCCAGAACCAGATTTAATACCAGCCGCTTTCTTCAGCAGAACTGCTGCTGGCGGGGTTTTGGTGACGAAAGTGAAGGAGCGATCAGAATAAACTGTAATAACAACCGGGATCGGCAGGCCTTTCTCAACGCTGTCAGTTTTAGCGTTGAATGCCTTACAGAATTCCATGATGTTAACACCTTGCTGACCCAGAGCTGGACCAACTGGTGGACTTGGGTTAGCCATACCGGCTGCAACTTGCAGCTTAACGTAGGCTTGTACTTTCTTGGCCATTGAAATTTCCTCGTTTGGGTAATATCGCCTCCTGAGAGGCTCCCCGTGTTTCGTCCCGCTGCAAGAGCAGGACATCTAAAAACAAAAGGCGCGAAATTATAGTTCAATCTCGCGCCTCTGACAAGCTACAAACCCGCTCGCCTTGCTGATTATTTGATCAGCCTTTTTCTACCTGGCTAAAGTCCAGTTCCACCGGCGTTGCACGGCCAAAGATGGAGACAGACACTTTCAGGCGGCTCTTCTCGTAGTCCACTTCTTCAACGACGCCGTTAAAGTCAGCAAATGGACCATCGTTGACGCGCACCAGTTCACCCGGCTCGAACATCGTTTTCGGACGTGGCTTATCACCAGCCTGCTGCAGGCGGTTCATAATCGCGTCCACTTCTTTATCGCTGATCGGTGCAGGACGATCGGAAGTTCCACCGATGAAGCCCATAACACGAGGAACACTGCGCACCAAGTGCCAGCTGGCGTCATTCATCACCATCTGAACCAGTACATAGCCAGGGAAGAATTTACGCTCACTCTTACGACGCAGACCACCACGGATCTCCACCACTTCTTCGGTGGGAACCATGACTTCGCCGAACAGCTCTTCCATATCGTGCAGTTTGATATGTTCACGCAGCGATTGCGCTACGCGACCTTCAAAACCGGAAAACGCCTGAACGACGTACCAGCGTTTTTTTGGGGCTTCAGACATTTTAGAACCTCAGGCCAGTAATAAACGATACCAGACGGACCAATATACCATCCAGGCCCCACAGAATCAGTGACATCACGGCGGTTACCGCGGCAACGATCAACGTGGTGTGTAACGTTTCCTGACGAGTTGGCCAGATCACTTTACGTACTTCAGTACGCGCTTCGCGCGCAAACGCAACGGTGGCTTTGCCTTTAGTGGTCATCAATGCCACTGCACCAGCAACGGCAATAACCACGACAACGGCCAACGCACGCAGCGGCAGGCTGAAATCACGGTAGTAATAGTTACCGACGATAGCCACAACCAACAGAACGGCGACGATTGACCACTTGGCCGCTTCAAGGCCGCGCCCGCTCCCTTGAGCCTCGGTATTCGCACTCATAAACCAACCTGTCACTAATGATTCGAACAAACAACTTTGCCTCGCAATGCGAGGCAAACCAAACCGAACAGATGCCGCTTGGCAGCATCCCGGTGTTTTACGCCATGACGTATTTCAGTCAATACCGTTTAAGAGCCCATCTCACCAATGATTATGACTGCAAAATCGCTGATGAGATAGGTTCTAGTTCACAGCGTAGAAAAAGGGCATCAAATGATGCCCTTTTATCGCATGTCGCGTCAAATATTATCCGCGATTAAGCGATAACTTTGGCAACAACACCAGCGCCAACGGTACGGCCGCCTTCACGGATTGCGAAACGCAAGCCTTGGTCCATAGCGATTGGGTGGATCAGGGTAACAACCATGTTCACGTTATCGCCTGGCATTACCATCTCTACGCCTTCTGGCAGTTCGATGGTACCGGTCACGTCAGTTGTACGGAAGTAGAACTGTGGACGGTAGCCTTTGAAGAATGGAGTATGACGACCACCTTCTTCTTTGCTCAGGATATACACTTCTGAATCGAACTGAGTGTGTGGCTTGATGGAACCTGGTTTAGCCAGTACCTGACCACGTTCGATGTCTTCACGCTTGATACCACGCAGCAGAACACCAACGTTCTCACCAGCACGGCCTTCGTCCAGCAGTTTGCGGAACATTTCAACGCCGGTACAGGTAGACTTAACGGTGTCTTTGATACCAACGATTTCAACTTCTTCGCCAACTTTAACGATACCGCGCTCAACACGACCGGTAACTACGGTACCACGACCGGAGATGGAGAAGACGTCTTCGATTGGCAGCAGGAACGGCTGGTCGATAGCACGCTCTGGTTCTGGGATGTAAGAATCCAGGTGACCGGCCAGCTCGATGATTTTAGCTTCCCACTCAGCTTCGCCTTCCAGTGCTTTCAGCGCTGAACCACGAACAACCGGCAGGTCATCACCAGGGAAGTCATAAGCAGACAGAAGTTCACGAACTTCCATTTCTACCAGTTCCAGCAGCTCTTCATCATCAACCATGTCGCATTTGTTCATGAATACGATGATGTAAGGAACGCCAACCTGACGACCCAGCAGGATGTGCTCACGAGTCTGAGGCATAGGGCCGTCAGTCGCAGCTACAACCAGGATAGCGCCGTCCATCTGAGCAGCACCGGTGATCATGTTTTTCACGTAGTCGGCGTGCCCTGGGCAGTCAACGTGCGCGTAGTGACGAGTCGGGGTGTCATATTCAACGTGAGAAGTGTTGATGGTGATACCACGAGCTTTTTCTTCAGGCGCGTTATCGATCTGGTCGAAAGCACGTGCAGAACCACCGTAGGTTTTAGCCAGAACGGTAGTGATTGCAGCAGTCAGGGTAGTTTTGCCGTGGTCAACGTGGCCGATAGTACCGACGTTAACGTGCGGTTTTGAACGTTCAAATTTTTCTTTAGACATCGATTGTCCCTCTAAGACACGGATAAATCGGTGGTATCACCACATCAACCAAGCATTTGCTTGTTGAATTCAGGAAACAGAAAGAAAATCAGGGGGCGAGAAATTAAGAAGTGGTGCTGATAGGCAGATTCGAACTGCCGACCTCACCCTTACCAAGGGTGCGCTCTACCAACTGAGCTATATCAGCACATCTTGGAGCGGGCAGTGGGAATCGAACCCACATCATCAGCTTGGAAGGCTGAGGTAATAGCCATTATACGATGCCCGCATCCTGGAACTCGGCTACCTGACTTTTCTGTAGACTTTAAAGGTGGAGAGAAGGATTGTTCGTCGCTTAACTCTTCACCCTTCGTGCCAGCAACTTCCGTTACGCGGCGCGAACTGTTTGAAGGTTTTCACCTTCCCCGCTCGGCGCTTGATTCAGCATTACCGCTCGGTGTGACCCAGTGCCTCGGGTCTAATATGGTGGTGGGGGAAGGATTCGAACCTTCGAAGTCTGTGACGGCAGATTTACAGTCTGCTCCCTTTGGCCGCTCGGGAACCCCACCAGATTTTAACTACTTTTACTGACCACTTCATACTTGAATGGTGCCGGCTACCGGAATCGAACTGGTGACCTACTGATTACAAGTCAGTTGCTCTACCTACTGAGCTAAGCCGGCATCAAGTGCAGCGCATTCTAGGTAGAGCTGACGGGCTATGCAACAAAAAAATTGCGATCTAAGCCCTATCGCTCATAAATCAGCCGATTTCTGCATCCGGCTCGCAGTTTTTCACCGTTGAGGCGCAAAATTTCATCAAATATGGGCATTAATCTAAACTATTTTAGACCTACCCTGCTGATGCTTTCCCTGCACTTTTGCATATCGCTCAATCAAAGATAGTCTATCGGTTTAAAGCCGCGATCGGGATGGTGCACCACAAAGAGGACGGTGCTCTCTGATGGTGCTGATATACCGCTTTCGTCCCTGGGTTGGCGGCTCCCCCACAGGTTAGCCGCGTTGGCGCGCTTATTGCTTATCATCATTATCCCTAATAGCCAGGAGGAATGACCGATGAAAATTGTCCTGATCAATGCGGCAACGCTTCCCATATACCGCGCCGAGCTGGCGCAGTTGCTCACCGATGCGGTCACTCACGGGGCTTCAGTAGGTTACGACACACAAATTCCCCACGAGGATGCTGAGAGCTACTTCCATAGCCTGCGCCCAGCGTTGGCCAAAGGAGAGTTGCTATTGTGGATTGCCAGAGACGAAAGCGGCGTCATTGGCACCGTCCAACTCGCCCTGTGTCAAAAGCCTAACGGCCGCAACCGGGCCGAAGTACAAAAACTGCTGGTGCACAGCCGCGCCCGTCGCAATGGCGTTGGACAGGCGTTGATGAAAACGCTGGAAAAAATGGCGCTTGAGATCCGCCGTGGGCTGCTTTATCTGGACACCCAGGCCGGTTCTGCAGCCGAAGGGCTGTATCGCTCGTTGGGCTATCGTTGCCTCGGGGAGATACCCGATTACGCCGCGGCTCCCGACGGGTATTACCACCCTACAGCGATTTACTACAAGCGGCTGTTTGCCGTTCAGCAACCCTCCCGCGCCGCCGCCAGCTGACCTGAAAACGGTATCATTGCCCAGTGATACCGCCTTGCAACAGGCCCTTTCTCAATTGCGTGCCTGTTCGCACTATTGGTAAAAACTGCCGCTAATCGACCACATTTGCGAAAAAAGTCTACGCCTAAAAGCCCGCTGTCTATAATATGCAGTTTGATTATTATCTGGAGTTGGCGTCCAGCGCCTTTCCCAACCTGCGTTAACAGGCAGAATTTGGCTTATGATAAAAAGAGATCAATCTTTAGCGACGCCTTACCTTCAGTTCGATCGCAGCCAGTGGGCCGCGTTACGGGATTCGGTGCCGCTGACGCTGTCGGAAGAAGAGATTGTTAAACTCAAAGGGATTAACGAAGATCTCTCCCTGGAGGAAGTCGCGCAGATCTACTTGCCGCTCTCACGGTTGCTGAACTTCTATATCAGTTCAAACCTGCGTCGCCAGGCAGTTCTGGAGCAATTCCTTGGTACAGATGGCCAACGCATTCCTTATGTGATCGGCATTGCTGGCAGCGTAGCCGTGGGTAAAAGTACCACGGCGCGTTTGTTGCAGGCGTTGTTGAGCCGCTGGCCGGAACATCGTAGCGTCGAGCTGATCACCACAGACGGCTTTCTGCACCCGAACAAGGTGCTGAACGAGCGCGGCCTGATGAAGAAAAAAGGGTTCCCGCAATCCTACGACATGCATAGCCTGGTGAAATTCGTTTCGGAAGTTAAATCCGGTGCCAAACGTGTTACTGCCCCGGTTTACTCTCACCTGATCTATGACGTGGTGCCTGAAGGCAATAAAGTTATCGAACAGCCTGATATTCTGATCCTGGAAGGATTGAATGTTTTGCAAAGCGGTATGGACTATCCACACGATCCTCACCGGGTATTTGTTTCCGACTTTGTTGATTTCTCAATCTATGTCGATGCCCCTGGCGATCTATTGCAAAGTTGGTATATCAACCGCTTCCTGAAATTCCGTCAGGGTGCGTTCTCTAACCCAGACTCCTATTTCCATAGCTATGCTCAGTTGCCGGAAACGGAGGCGATAAATATCGCCACCCAGCTGTGGAATGAGATTAATGGATTGAATTTACAGCAGAATATCTTACCGACTCGCGAGAGAGCCAGCTTAATCATGACTAAGAGTGCCAATCACGCTGTGGAAAGTGTACGGTTGCGGAAATAATCGATAGCGTAAGAGAGGCCAATGGCCTCTCTTATTTTAGCTTATTCAGCGCTCCGCAAAGATATTTCACCACCAATAAAGGGTTTAATGACTCCTTCCTGTTCAAGCAGCAATGCACCCTGCTGATCAATACCGCGGGCAATACCGAAAATCTGTTGTTCACCAATTAATAGTTTAACTGGACGATCGATAAAATTATCTAATTGACGCCAACGTGAAATAAAAGGTGCTAGCCCATCTATTTCAAATTGCCGTAATGAATTTCGTAGTTCATTAAGCAATTTGGCGGCCAATTCATTTCGATCGATAGTGATCCCGGCTTCCTGCAGGTTGATCCAGCGCTGATCAATCTGACTGGCGTTGGTTTCACGCATCGCCATGTTGATACCCGCTCCGAGCACCAACTGGGCTGCATCCCCGGTTTTACCGGTCAGCTCAACCAAAATACCGGCCAACTTGCGATCGTTAAGGTATAAATCATTGGGCCACTTCACACGGACCTGTTCTGCACCGAGATGCTGCAACACTTCTGCCATCACGATGCCAATAACCAGGCTC
Source organism: Serratia sp. JSRIV006 (assembly GCF_019968685.1). Lineage (NCBI taxonomy): Bacteria > Pseudomonadati > Pseudomonadota > Gammaproteobacteria > Enterobacterales > Yersiniaceae > Serratia > Serratia sp. JSRIV006. Next base: position 341,776 of record NZ_CP074137.1, on the reverse strand, counting down.
AACCCCATCGCGGCCGCTGGCCCTTGTTCAAGACGCCAGAACATGGATAAATATAGGTTTGCCCCGAAAGGCGAAACCCACTGCCGACCACGTCGCCCACGCCCTGCCTGCTGATACTCGGCTATACAGGCATCACCGGATGTCAGTTCTGCAAGCCTGTCCAACAGATACTGGTTGGTTGAATCAACCACGGGCAATACCGTGACCCGCTTGTCTTCCAGTAAGCCAAGTATACGCTCAGCATCCAGCAAGTTGATCGCCGCAGGTAGGCTATAGCCTTTCCCCGGAACCGTGAACACATCCAAGCCCCACTCCCGGATAGTCTGAATATGCTTGTTAATCGCTGCGCGGCTCATTCCCAATGACTCACCCAAATGTTCGCCAGAGTGGAACTCGCCGTCCGCCAGTAGGGAGATGATCTTCAGTGGTACTGTGGTATCTCTCATGAAATGACCTCTACGGCATCCAGCTCACCAGTGGCCCCGATAAAACGTACCTCTGGTTCTAACCAGACATCGAATTTCTGCGCGACCGTATTGCGCACATGCCTGGCCAGTGCCACCACATCCTGGCTGCTGGCATTATCGGCATTTACCAATACCAAGGCCTGCTGACGGTGCACCGCTGCGCCACCGATCTGATGCCCCTTGAGTGAACACTGATCGATCAGCCAACCGGCAGCCAGTTTTTCTTGCCCGTCCGGCTGCGGATAATGTGGCATTGCAGGATATTGGGCTAATAATGCTTTAGCGGCTTCCCCGCTCACCAGTGGGTTTTTAAAGAAGCTGCCTGCATTGCCACTAATACGTGGGTCTGGCAGCTTGCTGCGCCGCATGGCGCATACCGCGTCAAATACCTGCTGCGGCGTTACCGTCTTGGGATCCAGCTTGGCAAGGTCGCCGTAGTTCAGCAACGGATTCCACTGTTTGCTAAGCCGTAAACCAACGCCCACAATCACGAATCCTTGCTTAAGCTCATGCTTAAAAACGCTTTCCCGGTAACCAAACTGGCAGCGTTCAGGATCCATACGATCGATTTCACCCGTAGTCAGGTTCAGCAGGTCGACATACTCACAGACCTGTTTGAGCTCGATGCCGTACGCCCCGATATTCTGGATAGGGGCCGAACCGACCAAACCCGGGATCAATGCCAGATTCTCCAGCCCGGGGATGCCACGTTCGAGCATCTGGCTAACCAGATGGTGCCAATTCTCTCCGGCGCTGACATGCAAATGCCAGGCGTCCTGCTCTTCCCTGACCGTGATACCTTTTAACTGGTTAATCATGACCGTACCGGCAAAATCCTCCAGGAACAGGACGTTGCTCCCTTCACCGAGTACCAGCAGTGGCTGTTGGCGCTTTTGCGCTTGCTGCCAGGCTTTAATCATCATTTCAATTTCTTCGGCAATGACTAAATGCGCTGCGTTGACCGGGAGCGCAAAAGTATTGTGATTTTTTAAAGACGCGCTTTCAGTAGACATGATTTAAATACTCTGACGGAACAAATTATCATCTAGTCTACTCGATCCACCGCGCATGGCTATTATTTGTTTTTATTCACTGGTAATTTCTTGTGAGCTAATAACCTCTGACCTCATGGAATATTAAAAATATCCTTTTAAATCATGATAATATGAAAATTCTATTATCTTGATTCAAGCACAAGTCTGAGTTATATAAAATCTATCAGCATTAATGATATGTATGAATTAGCCTGGCGGGTTTGGAACTAAAAATTTCATGAATATTTCCAGGTGGGAACTCGGTTATATTTAATCGTTTACCTATGCGGAGATAATTCGGGATAGCCGAGTGATACCATCCCCTCACCCTAACCCTCTCCCACAGGGAGAGGGAACCGATCGAGTCCGCTGGTATTCCTCTGAACTTCTTATCTTTCTGATTACTCATCACTGCCGAAACGGCATGGGTTCATCACAGGTTCCGACTTGCCGAAGCTGCACTCGCTTATCCACAACGCCGGACGGCTCCCTCTCCCTCACACGGGGGTTCAGTTGTTCTCGGCTGGTACTCTGGGAGAGGGCGGGGGTGAGGGGTATTTCTGTTTTCTGCGCATAGCAAAAAGGCCATCCTTGCGGATGGCCTCTTGGCTTAATTGATGCCTGGCAGTGTCCTACTCTCGCATGGGGAGACCCCACACTACCATCGGCGCTACGGCGTTTCACTTCTGAGTTCGGCATGGGGTCAGGTGGGACCACCGCGCTATTGCCGCCAGGCAAATTCGTTTCATTTCAACCGCTTCACTCTCGTGTCGCCATCGAAACCAATCTCGGAACGTCGCTGAAAATTGTCGTCTACTCTAAAACACCTTTGGTGTTGTAAGGTTAAGCCTCACGGATCATTAGTACTGGTTAGCTCAATGCATCGCTGCACTTACACACCCAACCTATCAACGTCTTAGTCTTAAACGTTCCTTCAGGGACCTTAAAGGCCCAGGGAAGACTCATCTCGAGGCAAGTTTCGCGCTTAGATGCTTTCAGCGCTTATCTTTTCCGCACTTAGCTACCGGGCAGTGCCATTGGCATGACAACCCGAACACCAGTGGTGCGTTCACTCCGGTCCTCTCGTACTAGGAGCAACCCCTCTCAATCTTCCAACGCCCACGGCAGATAGGGACCGAACTGTCTCACGACGTTCTAAACCCAGCTCGCGTACCACTTTAAATGGCGAACAGCCATACCCTTGGGACCTACTTCAGCCCCAGGATGTGATGAGCCGACATCGAGGTGCCAAACACCGCCGTCGATATGAACTCTTGGGCGGTATCAGCCTGTTATCCCCGGAGTACCTTTTATCCGTTGAGCGATGGCCCTTCCATTCAGAACCACCGGATCACTAAGACCTACTTTCGTACCTGCTCGAGCCGTCACTCTCGCAGTCAAGCTAGCTTATGCCTTTGCACTAACCTCACGATGTCCGACCGTGATTAGCTAACCTTCGTGCTCCTCCGTTACTCTTTGGGAGGAGACCGCCCCAGTCAAACTACCCACCAGACACTGTCCTCACCCCGGATTACGGGGCCGAGTTAGAACATCAAACATTAAAGGGTGGTATTTCAAGGTTGGCTCCATGCAGACTGGCGTCCACACTTCAAAGCCTCCCACCTATCCTACACATCAAGGCTCAATGTTCAGTGTCAAGCTATAGTAAAGGTTCACGGGGTCTTTCCGTCTTGCCGCGGGTACACTGCATCTTCACAGCGAGTTCAATTTCACTGAGTCTCGGGTGGAGACAGCCTGGCCATCATTACGCCATTCGTGCAGGTCGGAACTTACCCGACAAGGAATTTCGCTACCTTAGGACCGTTATAGTTACGGCCGCCGTTTACTGGGGCTTCGATCAAGAGCTTCGCCTTGCGGCTGACCCCATCAATTAACCTTCCAGCACCGGGCAGGCGTCACACCGTATACGTCCACTTTCGTGTTTGCACAGTGCTGTGTTTTTATTAAACAGTTGCAGCCAGCTGGTATCTGCGACTGGCTTCAGCTCCGAGAGCAAGTCTCTTCACCTACGCGCCAGCGTGCCTTCTCCCGAAGTTACGGCACCATTTTGCCTAGTTCCTTCACCCGAGTTCTCTCAAGCGCCTTGGTATTCTCTACCTGACCACCTGTGTCGGTTTGGGGTACGATTTGATGTTACCTGATGCTTAGAGGCTTTTCCTGGAAGCAGGGCATCAACTACTTCTGCACCGTAGTGCATCGTCATCACGCCTCAGGGTTGGTAGCGTTCCGGATTTACCAGGAACACCCCCCTACACGCTTAAACCGGGACAACCGTCGCCCGGCTAGCCTAGCCTTCTCCGTCCCCCCTTCGCAGTAACACCGAGTACAGGAATATTAACCTGTTTCCCATCGACTACGCCTTTCGGCCTCGCCTTAGGGGTCGACTCACCCTGCCCCGATTAACGTTGGACAGGAACCCTTGGTCTTCCGGCGAGCGGGTTTTTCACCCGCTTTATCGTTACTTATGTCAGCATTCGCACTTCTGATACCTCCAGCAAACCTCACAGTTCACCTTCAACGGCTTACAGAACGCTCCCCTACCCAACAACGCCTGAGCGTCGCTGCCGCAGCTTCGGTGCATGGTTTAGCCCCGTTACATCTTCCGCGCAGGCCGACTCGACCAGTGAGCTATTACGCTTTCTTTAAATGATGGCTGCTTCTAAGCCAACATCCTGGCTGTCTATGCCTTCCCACATCGTTTCCCACTTAACCATGACTTTGGGACCTTAGCTGGCGGTCTGGGTTGTTTCCCTCTTCACGACGGACGTTAGCACCCGCCGTGTGTCTCCCGTGATAACATTCTTCGGTATTCGGAGTTTGCATCGGTTTGGTAAGCCGGGATGGCCCCCTAGCCGAAACAGTGCTCTACCCCCGAAGATGAGTTCACGAGGCGCTACCTAAATAGCTTTCGGGGAGAACCAGCTATCTCCCGGTTTGATTGGCCTTTCACCCCCAGCCACAAGTCATCCGCTAATTTTTCAACATTAGTCGGTTCGGTCCTCCAGTTAGTGTTACCCAACCTTCAACCTGCCCATGGCTAGATCACCGGGTTTCGGGTCTATACCTTGCAACTATTCGCCCAGTTAAGACTCGGTTTCCCTACGGCTCCCCTATACGGTTAACCTTGCTACAAAATATAAGTCGCTGACCCATTATACAAAAGGTACGCAGTCACACCACGAAGGTGCTCCCACTGCTTGTACGTACACGGTTTCAGGTTCTATTTCACTCCCCTCGCCGGGGTTCTTTTCGCCTTTCCCTCACGGTACTGGTTCACTATCGGTCAGTCAGGAGTATTTAGCCTTGGAGGATGGTCCCCCCATATTCAGACAGGATGTCACGTGTCCCGCCCTACTCATCGAACTCACAGTTAATGCATTTTAGTGTACGGGGCTATCACCCTTTGCTGCGCGACTTTCCAGACGCTTCCACTAACACAAGAACTGATTCAGGTTCTGGGCTGTTCCCCGTTCGCTCGCCGCTACTAGGGGAATCTCGGTTGATTTCTTTTCCTCGGGGTACTTAGATGTTTCAGTTCCCCCGGTTCGCCTCGTATGGCTATGTATTCACCATACGATAGTGTGTCGAAACACACTGGGTTTCCCCATTCGGGTATTGCCGGTTATAACGGTTCATATCACCTTACCGACACTTTTCGCAGATTAGCACGCCCTTCATCGCCTCTGACTGCCTAGGCATCCACCGTGTACGCTTAGTCACTTAACCTCACAACCCGAAGGTGTTTCTGTAAACAGAGAACACTGTCGTGCTGTTTATTTGAGAGACTCTATGACAGGTTAATCCTTACCCCAGTACATCTACGGAGGGATAAGTTTCAGCTGTCATGTTTCAATTTTCAGCTTGTTCCAGATTGTTAAAGAGCAATATCTTAAACACGACTCGCAAGAGTCATCTTTAAGATAATCAGTCACGAATGACCGGTGATAATGTCTTTCACTCATTATCGGATGGCGTCCCCAAGGGGATTCGAACCCCTGTTACAGCCGTGAAAGGGCAGTGTCCTAGGCCTCTAGACGATGGGGACACAAAATCCGATTAAACCCAGGGTTTAACCGTTTCTCGTATCAGCATGAGTCCAGAAGACTCATTACATCAACAGGTAGCGCTTTGCTCATTACTTTTCATCAGACAATCTGTGTGGACACTGCACTCAACTGCATATCTTTAGGTAAGGAGGTGATCCAACCGCAGGTTCCCCTACGGTTACCTTGTTACGACTTCACCCCAGTCATGAATCACAAAGTGGTAAGCGCCCTCCCGAAGGTTAAGCTACCTACTTCTTTTGCAACCCACTCCCATGGTGTGACGGGCGGTGTGTACAAGGCCCGGGAACGTATTCACCGTAGCATTCTGATCTACGATTACTAGCGATTCCGACTTCACGGAGTCGAGTTGCAGACTCCGATCCGGACTACGACATACTTTATGAGGTCCGCTTGCTCTCGCGAGTTCGCTTCTCTTTGTATATGCCATTGTAGCACGTGTGTAGCCCTACTCGTAAGGGCCATGATGACTTGACGTCATCCCCACCTTCCTCCGGTTTATCACCGGCAGTCTCCTTTGAGTTCCCGCCATGACGCGCTGGCAACAAAGGATAAGGGTTGCGCTCGTTGCGGGACTTAACCCAACATTTCACAACACGAGCTGACGACAGCCATGCAGCACCTGTCTCACAGTTCCCGAAGGCACCAATCCATCTCTGGAAAGTTCTGTGGATGTCAAGAGTAGGTAAGGTTCTTCGCGTTGCATCGAATTAAACCACATGCTCCACCGCTTGTGCGGGCCCCCGTCAATTCATTTGAGTTTTAACCTTGCGGCCGTACTCCCCAGGCGGTCGACTTAACGCGTTAGCTCCGGAAGCCACGCCTCAAGGGCACAACCTCCAAGTCGACATCGTTTACAGCGTGGACTACCAGGGTATCTAATCCTGTTTGCTCCCCACGCTTTCGCACCTGAGCGTCAGTCTTTGTCCAGGGGGCCGCCTTCGCCACCGGTATTCCTCCAGATCTCTACGCATTTCACCGCTACACCTGGAATTCTACCCCCCTCTACAAGACTCTAGCTTGCCAGTTTCAAATGCAGTTCCCAAGTTAAGCTCGGGGATTTCACATCTGACTTAACAAACCGCCTGCGTGCGCTTTACGCCCAGTAATTCCGATTAACGCTTGCACCCTCCGTATTACCGCGGCTGCTGGCACGGAGTTAGCCGGTGCTTCTTCTGCGAGTAACGTCAATGAACAGTGCTATTAACACTGAACCCTTCCTCCTCGCTGAAAGTGCTTTACAACCCGAAGGCCTTCTTCACACACGCGGCATGGCTGCATCAGGCTTGCGCCCATTGTGCAATATTCCCCACTGCTGCCTCCCGTAGGAGTCTGGACCGTGTCTCAGTTCCAGTGTGGCTGGTCATCCTCTCAGACCAGCTAGGGATCGTCGCCTAGGTGAGCCATTACCTCACCTACTAGCTAATCCCATCTGGGCACATCCGATGGTGTGAGGCCCGAAGGTCCCCCACTTTGGTCCGAAGACGTTATGCGGTATTAGCTACCGTTTCCAGTAGTTATCCCCCTCCATCGGGCAGTTTCCCAGACATTACTCACCCGTCCGCCGCTCGTCACCCAGGAGCAAGCTCCCTGTGCTACCGCTCGACTTGCATGTGTTAGGCCTGCCGCCAGCGTTCAATCTGAGCCATGATCAAACTCTTCAATTAAAAGCTTGATTTGCTTCAACTCGTGAAGCGATGCTCGAAAATTAACTTTCGTAATCATTCATTCGCATGAATGACTGCTTGGTCACTCTTCAAGACTTGATATTTTTTTGCTACCGAAGTAGCTGGATATCGTCTTGTGAGTGCCCACACAGATTGTCTGATAAATTGTTAAAGAGCGTTCGTTACCGTGAAGTTTCTCGGTAACGCGGGAGGTGCATATTACGCTTTCCCGCTGAAGAGTCAACCTTTTTCTCTTACGAGACGCGGTGTTTTCACCGGGTTGCTTCTTCCTGGCTGGGCGACTTGTTCGTCGTTGTTCCCGGTCAGTGGAGGCGCATTATAGGGAGTTCTCAGAAGGGCGCAACCCCTAAATTCAAAAAACTTTTCAAGCGCGGCTTTTTTCGGCAAAACGCTGCACAAGGCAGCATTTCTATCACTTTTCGTACTGGATGCGGCTGAATTCCTGGGAAAAACGGTCCACCTGCTGCCAATCTGTATATTCCACTTCTTTACTGGTATCCGTCTCTCCCCCGGTCATTTTCATAATAAAGCGGATCATGACGCGATCGAACCAGCGATAACGCGGATAACGCAGCGCACCGGCAAACACGGCGCACTGCTTCGGCTGCCAAGGTGATGACAATAAGAACTTGCGGGTGTAGGCGTTGGTTTGGGGCGAACGCTTTTCCGGTTTGCGTGCCGTCAGGTTAACCGCGAAGAACGCGCTAGGCATCTGATTCAACTGATCAGCGTGACGCTTCACAAATCGGTGTAATGCCGTATTGAAATGCCCGTAGCGTATCGAAGCCCCTATAAGTACCTGTTGGTACTGCCCAAGCTCGATATGCTCTGCCTGCTGCAGATCGATAACGTCGCAGTTCAGGGTATCCTGCAATTGGTTAGCTATATAAGCAGCAATAGAGTGCGTTTGTCCGTCACGGCTCGAATAGAGAATCAGTGCCTTCATGGCGTTACCCCTCGTAGATACATTTACTCACGCCAGAAAGTCGGTGTGAAGAGAACCAACAGCGTAAACACTTCCAAACGGCCAAACAGCATGGTCAAGACCAGTACCCACTTTGCCGGTGGCGGCATGGTGGTAAAGTTATCGGCGACAACGCCGAGGCCAGGCCCCAGATTGTTAAGCGTAGCCGTTACCGCGGCAAAGGCCGAGAACTCGTCCACACCTGTGGCGATAATGGCCAGCATGCTGACGATAAATACCAATGCATAGGCGGAGAAGAAGCCCCACACCGCTTCAAGAATACGCTCTGGCAACGCGCGGTTGCCTAATTTGATGGTGTAAACCGCATTTGGATGCACCAACCGCTTCAACTCACGCGACCCTTGGAGGTACAGCAGCAGGATGCGGATCACTTTCAAGCCACCGCCGGTTGAACCCGCGCAGCCACCGATAAACGCTGAACAGAGCAGGAGCATTGGCAAGAACAGTGGCCATTTGGCGATGCTGTCGGTGGTAAACCCTGCAGTGGTTGCCATCGACACCACCTGGAAGAAAGCCTGATTAAGCGTTTCCATGCCGCTTCTATATATACCGTGCCACCACAGCACCACGGTACACACCGCCACCAGCGTGAACTGCACGGCGATAAACATGCGAAATTCCGGATCGCGCCAGTACACTTTCAAGCTGCGCCCGCTGAGCAAGGCAAAGTGCAAGCCATAGTTACAACCGGAGATCAATAGGAATACAGCGATGATGGTGTTGATGGCCGGGCTGGCAAAGTAACCCACGCTGGCATCATGCGTGGAAAAGCCCCCGATGGCGATAGTTGCAAAGCTATGGCCGATAGCATCGAATACCGACATTCCGGCGCCCCATAACGCCAGCGCGCAGGCAATGGTCAGCAGTACGTAAATCAGCCACAAGGTCTTGGCCGTTTCGGCAATACGCGGGCGCATTTTATTGTCTTTCAATGGGCCGGGCATTTCCGCACGGTATAGCTGCATGCCCCCGACGCCGAGGATAGGCAGTATGGCGACGGCCAGCACGATGATCCCCATCCCCCCCATCCATTGCAGCATCTGGCGGTAGAATAAGATGGCTTTAGGCAAGGAGTCTAGCCCGACCAGGGTGGTAGCTCCGGTAGTGGTTAAACCCGAGAAGGATTCGAAAAAGGCGTCTGTCAGGGAGAGATTGGGCCGTTCGGAAAACAGGAAAGGTAATGCCCCCACGCTGCCCAGCACGGTCCAGAACAACACCACAATCAGGAAGCCTTCGCGTGGCTTTAATTCATGCTTCTGCTTGCGGTTTGGCCACCACAGCATCAAGCCAATGGTCACGGCTACAAAGAAGGTCTGGCTGAATGCCCGCCCCGCTCCGTCGCGGTATATCAATGCCACCAGGCCAGGAATAAACATTGTCCCGGAAAACAGGATAACCAGCAGGCCCACAATACGGGTTATGGCGCGAAAATGCATTTCAGCACGATCCTTAACAATTCAGTTGGTGGGAATTATTGCGATATAGGGACTAATTGCAAACTTCCGCGGCTGAGATCGCGTAATTTATTCCCGAATGCCTCGGTACCGGTGGCCGGTAGCGCCAAATGTAACACCACGGCAGCACCGTAATCCCCATGCACAATCCGCCCTTCACTAAGCTGTAGCAAATTCTCTACCATTGCCAGCTGAGCATAGTCGCACTGCAAAGTATATTCGAGCTGCGGCACTTTATAGCTGACAACCAACTGCTTAAGCGCCTGTTGTACGCCGCTGCCGTATGCCCGCACCAGGCCACCGGTACCCAGCTTGATCCCACCATAGTAGCGAACTACCACCGCGGTTATTTCACCGATCCCACTGCCCATGAGCTGGCTCAGGATGGGCTTGCCCGCCGTGCCGGAGGGTTCACCGTCATCGGAGAACCCCAACTGCTGCGAATCATTCGGTGCCCCGGCAACAAAAGCCCAGCAATGGTGCCGGGCCGTTGGATGCTCGTCACGCACCTGCTGGATAAAGGCTTTGGCCGCCTCGACCCCGCAGGTGGGGGCCAGCAGGGTGATGAAACGGCTTTTCTTTATCTCTTCACTGACGCTGATGACAGCGCCAGGAATGGGGTAAGGCTGCATCAGGCCAGGTTCAGATCGCGCGTCATATTCTCAATACGCTTTTCGTGGATCACGATATTGTCCTCAATGCGGATACCGCCGTAAGGTTTCAACGCGTCGATACGATCCCAGGCAAAGTGTTTACTGAACTCGCCGCTACGCCAAGGTGCCAACAGGGACTCAATGAAATACAGGCCCGGCTCAATGGTCAGCACCATGCCTGGTTGCATGACACGAGTGCAGCGCAGGAAGGGATATTTTGCGGGTGCTGCCAGATGAGTACCATTTTCATCCTGCATAAACCCGGCGGCATCATGCACCTGCAAACCAAGCGGGTGGCCTAAGCCGTGCGGCAGGAACGGACAGGTGATGCCTTGTTCGACCATCGCTTCTTCGCTGATGCCCGTTACCAGCTTATGATTTTTCAACAGTTTGGCGATACGTTGATGCATCTGTACATGGTAATCCGTGTAGCGCACCCCGGCTTTGATGGTATCTATCAGCGCAAGCTGTTCACTGTTGAGATCTTTCACCAGATGGGCGAATGCATTGTCGCTCTGAGCCGCATAGGTGCGAGTCAGGTCGGCAGCGTAGCCGTTGTATTCCGCCCCTGCATCGATCAGGAAGCTACGGGATTCGGCAGGAGGTTGATGATCCAGCTTGGTGTAATGCAGCACCGCCGCATGCTCATTCAGGGCCACGATATTATCGTAAGGCACGTCCGTATCACGATGGCCAGTGGCGGTCAGATAGGCCAGGTTGATATCGAACTCGCTCATACCGGACTGGAAGGCTTCATGAGCGGCACGGTGCCCCATCACGGCCGTTTTCTGCGCTTCGCGCATGCAGGCCAGTTCATAACCGGTTTTGATCGAGCGACGGAAATCGAGGAAATTCAGCACCGCTTGCGGATTGATGTGCTCGGCCGCAATGCCAAGAGAGAGGGCCCGCTGTTGTGCATAGCCGATATAGCCTACACGCTCGCGCTGCTGCGGCAGTTGGCTGGCGATATCATCTGCATTGGTCAGCGGCAACAGTTCAATGGATTTGGTCCAGAAGCTGTTGGGTAGCGGTTCAACGCTATGCCAGTAATCCACCGGGGAATAGAACCACAGCTTGGGTTTGTTAACGCCGTCCACCCACAACCAGCAGTTCGGCACCGACGTTACCGGCACCCACGCCTTGAAGTTGGCGTTCACTTTAAACGGGTAGCTGTGGTCGTCCAGAAAGACCCGTTGCAGCTCGCCTGAATGGATCAGCAATGCATCCAGATTGTTGCGCTCTAATACTTCACGAGCTCGTTGTTGCAGTGTTGCCAAGTGGTCGTTATACAAAGAAGCCAGCGTTTCCATCACAGTACCCTTATGCCCTCAGAACGGAATGAGCCATCTTAACACACAGATCCCACGCTCCAACCCCATCACCTCCTGCATGAGGTGTGCTTCGCAAACCTCTGCAAACAGATTGCATCCCCAGGTGATATGGCCGCTACGCACCAAAGTTTCTCGCTCAGGGGTAAAAAATAACTTGATTGGGTATCAAGCAATTAGCCATTCCCCCTGTGATCAGGTTTGCAAATATGCAATCTATTATTTGCAATTTATTAACATAAAAACCACACTCGTCATCATCTGGTCATACCAGATCATCTGCGCTGATTCAGGAGATCGACATGCTCTACCAAGGCGAAACATTACAAGTACACTGGCTCGACAACGGCATCGCCGAGTTGGTGTTCAACGCACCAGGCCCGATCAACAAGCTGGATACCAGCACCGTTGCCAGCCTGGGTGCCGCACTCGAGGTGCTGGAACAGCAAACCGAGTTGAAAGGGCTGCTGCTGCGCTCTGCCAAATCCGCATTCATCGTGGGTGCCGACATCACCGAGTTCCTCTCGCTGTTTGCCGCACCGGCTGAAAAGTTGCATGAATGGCTGGTGTTTGCCAATACCATCTTTAACCGGCTGGAAGATTTGCCGGTGCCAACCATTTCCGCCATTAACGGTTACGCGTTAGGCGGTGGCTGCGAATGCATCCTGGCGACCGATTTCCGTATCGCCTCTCCAGACGCACGCATCGGTCTGCCGGAAACCAAACTGGGCATCATGCCAGGATTCGGGGGTTCCGTACGTCTGCCACGCCTGCTGGGTAACGACAGCGCGCTGGAAATCATTGCCGCCGGGAAAGATATCGGCGCGAAAGACGCGCTGAAAGTCGGCCTGGTCGATGCCGTGGTCGCACCGGAGAAACTGGTGGAAGCCGCGCTGAAAGTACTGCAACAGGCGATCGACGGCCAACTCGACTGGCGCGCCTACCGTCAGCCGAAGCTGGAGCCGCTGAAACTGAGCCCAATCGAAGCGGCCATGAGTTTCACCACGGCCAAAGGCATGGTGATGCAAACTGCCGGGAAACATTATCCTGCGCCAATGACCGCGGTAAAAACTATCGAAGCCGCCGCCAAGTTTGGCCGTGAAGAAGCGTTGAAACTGGAAACCGCCAGCTTTGTGCCTTTGGCCCGCTCTAACGAAGCGCGCGCCCTGGTGGGCATTTTCCTCAACGATCAGTTCGTGAAAGGCCAGGCGAAAAAATTGGCCAAGAACGTTGAAGCTCCGAAACAGGCTGCCGTTCTGGGTGCCGGGATTATGGGGGGCGGCATCGCCTACCAATCCGCGCTGAAAGGCGTGCCGGTGATCATGAAGGACATCAGCGACAAATCCCTGACTCTCGGCATGAATGAAGCGGCCAAACTGCTGAATAAACAGCTGGAGCGCGGCAAACTGGATGGCCTGAAGATGGCACAGGTGCTGTCAACCATCCAGCCAACGCTGGACTATGCCGGAATCGAACGCGCCCAACTGATTGTTGAGGCCGTAGTTGAAAATCCTAAGGTAAAAGCGGCGGTGTTGTCTGAAGTGGAAGCCCTGATCGGCGAAGATACCGTACTGGCCTCCAATACCTCAACCATCCCGATCAATCACCTGGCAAAATCGTTGAAGCGCCCACAAAACTTCTGCGGTATGCATTTCTTCAACCCGGTGCACCGCATGCCGTTGGTTGAGATAATCCGCGGTGAACACACCAGCGACAGCACTATCGCCGCCGTGGTGGCCTACGCCACCCGCATGGGCAAAACGCCGATCGTGGTCAATGATTGCCCTGGGTTCTTCGTTAACCGCGTGCTGTTCCCGTATTTTGCCGGGTTCAGTCAGCTGCTGCGCGACGGCGCCGACTTCCGTCAGATCGACAAAGTGATGGAAAAACAGTTCGGCTGGCCGATGGGCCCGGCGTATCTGTTGGATGTGGTCGGTATTGATACCGCGCACCATGCCCAGGCGGTGATGGCCAACGGTTTCCCTGAGCGCATGAGTAAAAATTACCGCGATGCGATCGACGTGATGTTCGATAACCAACGCTTCGGCCAGAAAAACCAGTTGGGCTTCTACCGCTACAGCCAGGATAGCAAAGGCAAGCCGCGTAAAGATAACGACGAGCAAACCGACACTCTGCTGGCAACCGTGAGCGCATCGGCACAGACCTTCAGCAGTGAAGAGATCATTGCCCGCATGATGATCCCGATGATCAACGAAGTGGTACGCTGTCTGGAAGAAGGCATTGTGGCCAGCCCGGCAGAAGCGGATATGGCATTGGTTTACGGCATCGGCTTCCCGCCGTTCCACGGTGGCGCATTCCGCTATCTGGATACGCTCGGCACCGCCAATTACGTCGAAATGGCCCAGCGTTACGCTAACCTGGGGGCGCTGTATCAAGTGCCAGCCGGCCTGCGTGCCAAGGCGGAACGTAATGAAAGCTACTACCCGGTGGTGACAGCGGCGCTGTCTGATATCTCCACTGGCCAACCGGCATGAGGTTATAAAGATGGAAAACGTAGTTATTGTTGATGCCGTACGTACGCCAATGGGCCGCTCAAAAGGCGGCGCTTTCCGCCAGGTACGCGCGGAAGATCTTTCTGCTCATCTGATGCGTGCCGTGCTGAGCCGTAACCCGGCGCTGAATGCCGCCGAGATTGATGATATTTACTGGGGCTGCGTGCAGCAAACGCTGGAACAAGGCTTCAATATCGCCCGTAACGCCGCGCTGCTGGCCGAGATCCCACATAGCGTGCCAGCGGTAACGGTGAACCGCCTGTGTGGTTCTTCGATGCAGGCCTTGCACGACGCAGCCCGCGCAATCATGGTTGGTGACGCGCAGGTCAGCCTGATTGGCGGAGTGGAACATATGGGCCACGTCCCAATGAACCACGGTGTAGACTTCCATCCAGGCCTGAGCCGCACCGTGGCAAAAGCGGCAGGGATGATGGGCCTGACCGCAGAAATGCTGGCCAAAATGCATAATATCAGCCGCGAAATGCAGGATGAATTTGCAGCCCGCTCCCACCAACGTGCCCATGCCGCTACGTTGGCCGGCTATTTCAAAAACGAAATTATCCCCACCACCGGCCATGACGCCGACGGCGTACTGACTCGTTACGATTATGACGAAGTGATCCGCCCGGAAACCACCGTTGCCAGCCTGGCGGCATTGCGCCCGGCGTTTGACCCGGTCAACGGCACCGTCACCGCAGGCACCTCTTCCGCACTGTCTGACGGCGCTTCCGCCATGCTTATCATGAGCGAATCCCGTGCCAAGTCACTCGGACTGAAGGCTCGTGCCCGCATCCGCTCAATGGCGGTCGTGGGATGCGATCCTTCGATCATGGGCTATGGTCCGGTGCCTGCCAGCAAACTCGCGCTTAAACGCGCCGGCCTGAGCGTGCAGGATATAGACCTGTTTGAATTGAATGAGGCCTTTGCCGCCCAGTCGCTGCCCTGTATTAAAGATCTGGGGCTGCTGGAAAGCATGGACGATAAGATCAACCTTAACGGCGGTGCGATTGCCCTGGGCCACCCATTAGGCTGCTCCGGCTCCCGTATCTCCACCACCTTGCTGAACAATATGGAACGCCGTGACGTGCAGTTTGGTCTGGCCACCATGTGTATCGGCCTGGGTCAGGGGATCGCCACGGTATTTGAACGCGTTTAGCTGTGTCTGATTGGATGCTCCAAAAGGGCATCCCAAAGGTTTTGTTGCCGTACTTCCCGCCTGTCAGGGGCGGGTTTTTTTATGCCTGAAATTCGATGTCAAAAAAAACGGGGCAGCATTTGGCCACCCCGTCTTTAACGCTGCGCATACAATCAGATAAACGCGAAAGCATCGCCAAACATGTGCGCTTCCAGTGCACCACGCTCGGCACAGAAACGCTCACGGGCAATTTTCGCCATCTCGAAACGACCTGCGATATAGATATCATGCTCCGCCAGCGAGCCAAAATCCTGTAACACAGCGCTCAGCACCGTGCCACTGCGGCCACGCCAGTCCTCTTCCGGCTGTTCAACTACCGGGATAACCTTCAGATTTGGGTATTGCAGTGAAATCGCTTCCAGTTCGCTGAGATCATAAAGATGCTTCAGCTCACGCCCACCCCAGTAGATAGAGATATCACGGTCTGGCTGGCGCTCCAGCGCCGTCAGCAAAATCGAGCGCGCGTAAGAGAACCCGGTACCACCGGCAATCAACACCAGCGGGCGCTCGCCCTCTTCACGCAGCCAGGCTTCACCATGCGGAATATCCACGGTGATGGCCTGCTCTTTCAGCACACGATCCATCACCGCCATCGCATACAGGTTCAGTTCAGAAGCACCAATATGCAGCTCGATATAATCTTGCTGTGCTGGCGTCGAAGCCACAGAGAACGGGCGTTTATCACGTTCATCCATCACTACCATCAGGTATTGCCCTGCTTTGAACGAAAACGGTGCCTCTGGCACCAAACGTACCCGATAAACGGTATCGGTAATGGCCTCTACGGAGGTCACTTTACAGCTCAAGATTGTCATGCGTTCCCTCTGTCGGGTCATCAATGCAAGACCGAGAACAAAGACTGGCGCTTAAAGCGTCGGTTCTCTGTCACTGAATATGGCGAGCTCATCCCAGATGTCATCGATACGCGCACGCACCTTCTCATCCATTTGAATCGGACGGCCCCACTCTCTCTGGGTTTCTCCCGGCCATTTATTGGTGGCATCCAGGCCCATCTTCGATCCCAACCCGGAAACCGGTGAGGCGAAGTCCAGATAATCAATCGGCGTATTCTCCACTAAAACGGTATCCCTTGCCGGATCCATTCTGGTGGTGATCGCCCAAATTACGTCATTCCAGTCACGCGCATTCACATCGTCATCGCAGACGATGACAAACTTGGTATACATAAATTGGCGTAGGAAAGACCAGACCCCCATCATTACGCGTTTGGCGTGCCCTGCGTACTGTTTTTTGATGGTCACCACCGCCAGGCGATAGGAACACCCTTCCGGCGGCAGGTAGAAATCGACGATTTCCGGGAACTGTTTTTGCAGGATCGGCACGAACACTTCGTTCAGCGCCACTCCCATCACCGCTGGTTCATCCGGCGGGCGACCGGTATAGGTAGAGTGATAAATCGCGTTGCGCCGTTGGGTAATATGGGTCACGGTAAAGACGGGGAAGTGGTCGATCTCGTTATAGTAACCGGTGTGATCGCCATACGGGCCTTCCGGCGCCAGCTCCCCTTGCTCGATATAACCTTCCAACACAATTTCTGCGCTGGCGGGAACTTCGAGATCGCAGGACAGACATTTGACCACTTCGGTCTTGTTGCCGCGCAACAACCCGGCAAAGGCATATTCGGACAGGTTATCCGGCACCGGCGTCACCGCGCCCAAAATGGTGGCAGGATCGGCCCCCAGCGCAACGGCAACCGGGAAACGTTCACCAGGATGTTCCTGACACCACTCCTGATAATCCAGCGCGCCGCCACGGTGCGAGAGCCAGCGCATAATCAGCTTGTTCTTGCCCAATACCTGCTGGCGATAGATCCCCAGATTCTGGCGCTCTTTATGCGGGCCACGGGTAACCGTCAGCCCCCAGGTGACCAGCGGGGCGGCATCTTCCGGCCAGCAGTGCATCACCGGAATACGGCCAAGATCGACATCTTCCCCTTGCCACACCTGTTCCTGGCACGGGGCAGAGCCCAGCACCTTAGTCGGCATATTCAGCACTTGCTTGAATTTGGGGACCTTGTCGAACAGATCGCGAAAGCCCTTCGGTGGCTCCGGCTCTTTGAGGAACGCCAACAGCTTGCCCACTTCGCGCAGCGCACTGACGTCTTCCTGCCCCATCCCCATCGCCACCCGCTTGGGCGTGCCGAACAGGTTACAGAGCACCGGCATATCGTAGCCTTTCGGGTTTTCGAACAGCAACGCCGGGCCGCCTGCTCGCAGCGTACGATCGGCAATTTCTGTCATTTCCAGATAGGGATCAATCGGCTGGCTGATGCGTTTTAGTTCCCCTCTCTTTTCCAGCAACGAGAGGAAATCGCGTAGGTCACGGTATTTCATGCAAGCCATTACACCATTGATTTATAGAAGATTTAAACGACGATCCCTGAAAATCTCAAGGGGGTTCGACGTTTAATTAACTGGCTGATTTTAAGGCGTTTCACAGCAACGGATAGATTAACAAATTCTAGCCAATCTGCCCACATTAGCGCTACTAGTTTGGGTTGTCATCACAATGCTGAATCTGTAGGGGCGCCGCATGCTGCGCCCCCTTCGGTTTATCAATGGCAGATGAACGGCACCAACGAGCGCAGCGCCAAAGTATCATGATATTCCTGTATCTCTACCCCGTGGCGGAACACTTTAAAGCCCTGCTCCCTGGCGCTGAAGTAGCGCAGATCGTTGCCGCAGACGTGCAGCAGGCTGCCTTCACGCAGTGCAACAACCGACTCGCTTGGGTTCACCGCACAGAACTCTGCCAGGCGCTCATCACGGGTTTCACCCATGTGGCCGCTGATGTGGGCATCGATGTAATGTGGGTTGATCTGGACCGGGAACAACCCCAGCGCAGGCAACACGACGCTGCTGCGTACCGGCATATCATTGGTGGTACGGATGCTCGGCGTCGCCACGTTACAGCCAGCGCTCCAACCTACATAAGGCACTTCGCGCTCACGCACCGCACGCTGGATTGGCACAATCAGGCCATTTTCATGCAGCATCTGGTTCAGCATCCAGGTATTGCCGCCGCTGACCAAAATACACTCGGCCTGTGCGATCGCCTCTGCCGGAGACTCGGCATGGTGGATGCTGGTAACCTTGATACCCAACGTCTGCGACAGTTCCCCCGCACGCTGGTCGTAATCACCGCGGATCATGGCATAAGGAATAAATACGGCCGACGTGATGTTACGGCGTTCAATCATGGCCAACAGCTGACTCTTGGCATAACCGAGCAGTTCGGCCTCGCCGGAAAGCTTGCCGTTACTCAGTAAAAATAGCTCCATGTCTCTCCCTCAGTGCAAGAATGATAAAGGCGTCACATTGAGCATCAGGCTTGCCCACCATACTGTGACAGTCGTAAATTTGAGGCCTATTGTTATACCTGAATCAGGTAAACAAATATGTGACTTTATGCTGGCTACCGTGGATTGCCGCAACTCATGGCAACAAGATGGACGCTTGCGTCACTAGGTATCCGTAGTGGCTTTTGGTATGCTTAACGGCTGACAGAAAGGCATGTGAAACTATGGAATCTTGGTATTTACTTTATTGTAAGCGCGGCCAGCTGTTGCGGGCCCAGGAACACCTGGTAAGGCAAGCCGTCAACTGCCTGAGCCCAATGATTACGTTGGAGAAAATCGTGCGTGGCAAGCGTACCGCCGTTAGCGAACCGCTGTTTCCCAACTACCTGTTTGTTGAATTCGATCCGGAACGTATTCACACCACCACGATCAGCGCTACCCGTGGTGTCAGCCACTTTGTACGATTTGGAGCCTTACCGACCCAGATACCGTTACAGGTTATCGAAGAGCTCCAGACACATAGCGAAGAATACTATGTGGACCCAGAGACCCCACAGCCGGGCGATACGGTGTTGATCACCGATGGCGTGTTCGAGGGCCTACATGCGATCTACACCGAACCCGACGGTGAAGCCCGCTCGATGCTGCTGCTGAATTTGATCAACAAGCAGATTAATCAGAGCATCGATAACCGGCAGTTCCAGAAGCTGTAATGCAAACAGGCACCCAAGGGTGCCTGTTTTGTCTGCTACCGATTAACGGCGCATCGCATCATCATGCAGCCACTGGGCGACACGCTTGGCGAAGTAGGTCAGCACACCATCAGCCCCGGCACGCTTAAAGCACAGCAAGGATTCCATCACCGCCGGTTGCTCCTGCAGCCAGCCGTTCTGGATCGCCGCCATATGCATCGCATATTCGCCCGACACCTGATAGGCGAAGGTCGGCACCCCGAAGGTATCTTTGACACGCCGCACCACGTCCAGATACGGCATCCCCGGCTTCACCATCACCATATCCGCGCCTTCCTGCAGATCCTGAGCAATCTCTTGCAGGGCTTCGTCGCCGTTGGCCGGATCCATCTGATAGGTTTTCTTGTTGCCGCCTTTCAGGTTACCGGTGGAGCCGAGCGCATCACGGAAAGGGCCGTAATAGCATGAGGCATATTTGGCGGAATACGCCATGATCTGGGTATTCACCAAGCCTTGCAGCTCGAGTTGATCGCGGATCGCGCCGATGCGGCCATCCATCATATCGCTGGGAGCCACGATTTCGGCACCGGCTTCAGCGTGAGATAGCGCCTGGCGAACCAGAATCTCTTTGCTGATGTCGTTGATCACGTAGCCATGTTCGTCGATCACCCCGTCCTGCCCATGGGTCGTATACGGGTCGAGCGCCACATCGGTCAGGATCCCCAGCTCCGGCACGGCATCTTTCAACGCACGCACGGTGCGCTGCACCAAACCATCCGGGTTGTAGGCTTCCTCGGCATGCAGCGACTTCAGGCCAGGCTCAATCACCGGGAACAGGGAGATCACCGGCACGCCGAGCTTGGCAATGGCTTCTGCCTCTTTGATCAGCAGATCGATGCTCATGCGCGATACGCCAGGCATCGAGGAAACGGCTTCCTGACGGTTGCTGCCTTCCATGACAAACACCGGGTAGATCAGGTCATTGACCGTCACCTGATTCTCGGCGACCAAACGGCGGCTGAAGTCATGACGGCGCACACGGCGCATACGGCGACCAGGGAAGGTGCCCGGAAATGCATAGCTCATAATTTTCTCCTAACTCAGACCAGCCGGAATAACCGGCGGGCGTTCTCATCAGTTTTCTGGCCCAGCCACGCGGGATCTTCTTCGCGCCAGGTCGCAACCTGCCGAATGATATGGGGCAGAAAACAGGGTTCGTTGCGGCGAGATGCAGGTTTCGGGTGTAAATCCCGGGGCAACAAATAGGGGGCATCGGTTTCCAGCAGCAGACGATCGGCCGGGATTTGGGGTAACAAGGCACGCAGTTCCAGACCCCTGCGCTCATCACAAACCCAACCGGTGATACCGATCGACAGCCCCAGCGCCAGACAGTCCTGTAACTCTTCGGCGCTGCCGGTGAAGCAATGCACGACTGCGGCGGGCAGTTTATCCAACCAAGGGGTCAGCAGTGCAACAAAACGTGCGTGTGCGTCGCGACAATGCAGGAAGACCGGCATATTGAGCTCGGCGGCCAATGCCAACTGGGCGTTGAAAGCCACTTCCTGCTGTTCCGGGGTAGAAAAGTTGCGGTTAAAGTCCAGCCCACATTCACCAATGGCTGCAACGAAGGGCTGCGATGCCAACCGG
Organism: Serratia sp. JSRIV006; assembly: GCF_019968685.1. NCBI lineage: Bacteria > Pseudomonadati > Pseudomonadota > Gammaproteobacteria > Enterobacterales > Yersiniaceae > Serratia > Serratia sp. JSRIV006. The sequence continues at coordinate 320,716 of NZ_CP074137.1, read as the reverse complement.
TGAATGTGCTGCGCAACCTCATCGTTCCAACTGCTGGCATCATGCGGATGCACGCCAGCCGTAGACCAGCAATAGCCACTATGCGCACGGGCCAGGTGACTGGCCGCCTCGCTTTGCTGCGCGTTGGTGCCGGTGATCAGCATCCCCGTCACGCCTGCGGTTTTGGCTCGCTCAACCACCTGTGTGGCATCTTTGGCAAATTGGGAGCTGGTAAGGTTGACGCCAATATCAAACATGGTTTTTCCAAAGCAAAAGCCGCCCGATGGGCGGCTTAGAGACAGACGAGTATCAGGAGGCTGGTGGCTCTTCGCCTTCCTCTTCTTCCTCTACCGGCTTGCGCCGCTTCCCGACATAGAAGCGGGCGAAGAATACCCCGACCTCAAACAACAGGTACATCGGGATCGCCAACAGGGTTTGCGAGAACACGTCCGGCGGCGTCAACAGCATGCCGACCACGAAAGCACCAACCAGCACATACGGGCGTTTCTTACGCAGGTCTTCTGGCGTAGTAACACCGCTCCAGCACAGCAGAATAATGGCAACCGGCACTTCAAAAGCCACGCCGAACGCCATAAACAGCGCCATGACGAAACTCAGGTAGTTGCTGATATCGGTCGCAATCGTGACGCCGATGGGTGCAGTTTTGGCAAAAAAGCCAAAGGCCAACGGGAACACGACAAAGTAGGCAAACGCCATCCCCAGATAGAATAGCAGGCTGCTGGAGACCAGCAACGGCATCATCAGGCGGCGTTCATGCTGGTACAGCGCAGGAGCGATAAAGGCCCAGACCTGATAGAGAATGAAAGGCGCGGCAACGATCACCGAAACCATCATCGTCAACTTGATCGGAGCAAAGAACGGTGAAGCCACATCGGTGGCGATCATGCTCGCCCCGGCAGGCAACTGATCGATCAGCGGTGCAGACACGATCTGATAAATATCGTTAGCGAAAAACACCAACACGATAAAGATCGCCAGCACGCTGATGATCGAATTTAACAGCCGCTTACGCAGTTCAATCAGATGACTGATAAGCGGTTGGGTATCTTCAACGGCCATGTTTTAACGTTCGCCACTAGGTTGTTGAGACGCAGGGGATTTATCCGCCACAGGCTCTGGGATGGCCTGCTTTGCAGGGATTTGCTGATCCACGACCGTTGCCTGAGCCACGGTTGGCACCACCGGCTCACTATGCTCGACTGGCGCAGGTTCAGTGGGCTGCGGTGTGGCAACAGGTGCCGAAGCGGTAGTCGCCGCTTCCGCCGGCGTCACGCCATCGTGAATGGCTTCAGGATCGGTGACCACTGGATTGTGGATGGTATGCGGCGGCTCGTCCTTATCGACGTGATAAGAGCGTTTCAGCGACTCAGCCGCCTCTTTCAGCTCATCCATTGAAGCTTTGAGTTCCGGCGTTAAATTCTGCAAACCCGCTTTCTCCGCCTTCTTAAGGCTTTCCTGCAGTTCTTGCAGCTTCAATTCCTGCGTCAGCTCATTCTGCACCGAAGCTGCCAGAGAGCGCAGCGCTCGGATCCAGCCCGCAACGGTTCTGACCGCCACCGGTAACCGTTCTGGCCCGAGTACCACCAGGCCAATCACCAGTACCAGCAGCAGTTCACCAAACCCAATGTCAAACACGGTTTATACCTGCTCTTTGTTCTTCGACTCTTCCGCTGCTTTCACTTCCGGCTGCTTATCGGTGATAGGCTTGGCCGCAAAGTCTGCATCGTGGTTGGTTTTTTCAGTCGTGTTGGTTGGCGCGGTGCTGTTGTCGTCGCCAATCGCTTTTTTGAAGCCCTTGATTGATGCACCGAGATCGGAACCTAGGGTACGCAGTTTGTTGGTGCCAAACAGCAGTACCACGATCACCGCGATGATCAACAATTGCCAAATACTAATACCGCCCATTGTACTTACCTCTGGTTTAAAAAAGGGTCTATACCCGTTGTCTTTCAAGTTGCCGCATTATATACCCTTCATCTTTGTGTTGGATATGCCCCGTTTTTGCAGGGCTACAGCGACAACGCTTAACCTGATGGTTAATTTATTCAGACGGTGCGTTTCCAACCAACGACCCAGGCTACTACGCCTGCGGCCATCATCCAGGCAGGGAACACCTCTACGCCTCCCAGCAGTAAAATCGTACCACTGACTAACAGTGTAGCGCCAACCCCGAACAAATACCGTGATTGACCTTGCCGAACGCGTTGCGCCTGCATCTGACCGGTCAATTTATCGACGCTTTGTTGCAACAGTTTATGCTGTTGCAGGCTGTCATAAAATAGCTCTGGTAACTCCGGCAATTTCTCGGCCCAGAACGGCGCTTTTTCTTTCAGCGCGCGGATCACCGCCGGAATGCCCACCTGATCCCGCAGCCAGCTTTCCAGGAACGGCTTCGCCGTGGTCCACAGATCCAGTTGCGGATAGAGCTGGCGGCCAAGGCCCTCAACGTACAGCAGCGTCTTTTGCAGTAATACCAGTTGCGGCTGCACTTCCATATTGAAACGGCGTGCGGTATTGAACAGGTTCAACAGCACGTTACCGAACGAAATTTCCGCCAGCGGTTTTTCAAAGATCGGCTCGCAGACGGTACGGATGGCAAACTCAAAATCTTCCACGTTGGTATCACGCGGTACCCAACCAGAATCAACGTGCAGTTCCGCCACCTTACGGTAGTCGCGGTTGAAGAAGGCGATAAAGTTTTCCGCCAGATAGCGCTTGTCGTCTTTGTTCAGGGAACCCACGATACCGCAGTCGATGCCGATATAACACGGATCTTCCGGGTGTTCATAGCTGACGAAAATATTGCCTGGGTGCATGTCGGCATGGAAGAAGCTGTCACGGAATACCTGGGTAAAGAACACCTGGACGCCACGCTCGGCCAGCAGTTTCATATTGGTGTTCTGCTGTTCCAGAGCCGCAATATCCGACACCGGGATACCGTAAATCCGCTCCATCACCAACACGCTTTCACGGCAGTAATCGGAGTAAACCTCTGGCACGTAGAGCATCGGGCTACCGTCAAAATTACGGCGCAGCTGGATGGCGTTGGCCGCTTCACGCAGCAGGTTCAGCTCATCGAGCAGGGTTTTCTCATATTCACGCACCACTTCGCGCGGGCGCAGACGGCGACCGTCCGGCATCAGCTTAGGTACCCAACCTGCCAGGCGATACATCAGGCGCACATCGGCTTTGATAATCGGCCCAATGTCCGGGCGGATCACCTTCAGCACCACCTCTTGGCCGGTCGTTTTCAGCCGGGCGGTATGCACCTGGGCAATCGAAGCCGATGCCAGCGCCTGCTGGTCAAAGTCATCGAACCAGGTTTCCAGCGGGCCGCCCATTGCCAACTCGATATGCTTACGCGCGAGCGCGCCATCGAACGGTGCTACTCGGTCCTGCAACAGCGTCAGTTGGTCGGCAATATGGGGTGGGAACAGATCGCGGCGGGTCGACATCATCTGGCCGAACTTGATCCACACCGGGCCCAGCTCTTGCAGCGCCAGGCGCAGGCGTTCACCCAACGGCTGGTCTTTATGGCGGTTAGGCATCCAGAACAGCAGGCGACGGCCAATGCGCAGCGGCAGCGTCAAGCGCATCTTGGGGATCAGTTCATCCAGTCCATAGCTCAGGAAAACGCGCACGATCAAATACAGGCGGCAAATTTCGCCAGGGGTCATCGGTTACCCTCCAACTTGTCCAGACGGGCAATCAGTGCGTCCACACTGCGAACGGTGGCATCAACCTCTTCGTTAAACCACACCACTTCAAGCGGGCCGGGAGCCATACGCCACTCTTCGGTCAGCGTTTCGGCGACGTAGCGTTGCTGGCTCTGCAAACCGGATTTCAGCAGGCCCAAACCTTTGCCAACGATCTGGCTAACCCCTTGCGCGGCGATGTCGCCTACATAAGGCGCCAGCCATTCCGCCGGATCCCACTCTGCCAGATCGAGCAAGCCGACCAGCTGTTGCACCACCTGAATATCGCCTTCGACAATCAGCTCGCCGCTGCGCATCAGCGGGGAAAGTTGCTGACGATCGCGCAATTTCAGCAGCACCGGTACGCGGGTTTGCACCGTACAGTCGGCTCTATCTTCTGATTGGCCAAGCACATCCACGCGCTGTTCGCTGAACAGCAGAACCAACGGCGAAGAGAGTTCCTGTAGCTCGATACGTAACACTTTACCCGCCAGCCGTTGGCGGGCAGCTTTCATGCTGCGATCGCGAAACAGCAGGCTATTGAGCGAGGTTTCCAGCACGCCGGTCAGTAACGGGGTTAGCAGCATCGGCATTTCCATATCAGAACTTGAAGCCCCGGTGCAGCGCCACGATGCCGCCGGTCAGGTTGAAGTAGTTGACGTTCTCGAAACCGGCCGCAGCCATCATCCCCTTCAGGGTTTCCTGATCGGGGTGCATGCGGATCGATTCTGCCAGATAGCGGTAGCTGTCCGGATCTTTCACCACCAGCTCACCAATTTTTGGCAGCACGTGGAAGGAATAGGCGTCGTAAGCCTTGCTCAGCGGCTCCAGCAGCGGCTTGGAAAATTCCAGCACCAGCAGGCGGCCACCCGGTTTCAGCACGCGGAACATCGAGCGCAGCGCTTTGTCTTTATCGGTGACGTTGCGCAGGCCAAAGGAGATGGTGATGCAGTCAAAATAGTTATCCGGGAACGGCAGCGCTTCGGCGTTGGCCTGCACGTAGCTGATATTGCCAACGATGCCGTGGTCGCGCAGCTTTTCGCGCCCCATCTTGAGCATGGAATCGTTGATATCCGCCAGCACCACCTGCCCCTGCTCACCCACCATGCGGGAGAACTTGGCGGCCAGATCGCCAGTACCACCGGCCAGATCCAGCACGCGCTGGCCGCGGCGCACGCCGCTGCAATCGATGGTAAAGCGCTTCCAGATACGATGGATACCAAACGACATCAGGTCGTTCATCACGTCATATTTTGCCGCTACCGAGTGAAAAACGTTGGCCACCATGGCCTGCTTCTCGTCTCTTGCTACGGTACGAAAGCCAAAATCGGTGGTTTCCTGCGCTTGATCTGCCATTGTCCTGCCTGCCATTCAGTCAATTTAGTGTCGTGGAGTGTACCAGAAAGCCGCGTAATACCCCACCTTGCAACGGTATCATCCGTGCGATGTGCGATGCGGTTCTTCGTTGCTATCGTCGTTATCTTCCTCCGGGAGCGAGGCGATATCCTCGTCTGGCTCAGAGAGCAGCTCATCATCCTGTTGTTCCGATGCCTGCTGCGCCAAAAGCGGGTTGATGGGACGTTTAATCTCAACCCCAAGCGCGCGGAAGCCCTCGATGCGGCCGATAAGATTACCACGGCCTTCGCTCAGTTTATTCATCGCCTGGTGATAACTGCCCTGCGCCCTATCCAGGCTCTGCCCCAGGGCCGACATATCGTCAACGAACAGGCGCATCTTGTCATACAGGCGGGCGGCGCGATCGGCGATCCGCTGGGCGTTCTGGCTCTGGTGTTCATAGCGCCACAGGTTGGTGATGGTACGCAGAGCCACCAGCAAAGTGGTTGGGCTGACCAGCATGATGTTATGTTGCAATGCCTCGCTAATCAGCTCCGGCTCACGATCGATGGCCAGCAGGAAGGCGGGTTCCACCGGGATAAACATCAGCACATAATCCAGCGAACGCAGGCCAGGTAACTGTTGATAATCTTTACGGCCCAGCACACGGATGTGCCCACGCAGCGAAGTGATATGCTCGGTCAACGCTGCTTCGCGTTCAAAATCATCTTCACTGTTGAAGTAACGCTCATAGGCCACCAGCGACATTTTGGCGTCGATCACCACGTCCTTGCCCTGTGGCAAACGCACGATCACGTCCGGCTGCATGCGGCTTTGGCTATCCAGCCGCACATTGACCTGCGTCTCATACTCATGTCCTTCACGCAGGCCGGAGGCTTCCAACACGCGGCTCAGCACCACCTCGCCCCAGTTGCCCTGGGTTTTGTTATCGCCTTTTAGCGCCTTGGTGAGGTTGAGCGCCTCGCGAGCCATTTGCGCATTCAACTGTTGCAGATTACGGATTTCGTGCGTCAGTGTATGGCGTTCGCGTGCTTCCTGGCCAAAACTGTCCTGCACCTGGCGGCGGAAACCGTCCAACTGCTCGCGTAACGGCAGCAACAGGCGATCCAGGCTTTGCTTATTTTGCTCATCTACCTTGCGGCCGCTGTTTTCGAAAATGCGGTTGGCCAGATTCTCAAACTGGGTGGTCAAACGCTGTTCACTGCTGATCAACAGCCGCTGTTTCTCTTCTGCGGCCATCCGGGTCTCTTCCAGGCGGATCGTCACCTCACGCAGTTCGGCTTCCTGAGCGCTGTTGACTTCACGCTGCGCCCGTAGCTCCTGGTTCAGCAATTCACATTCATTGCGCCAATGGTTGAGCTGTTGCAGTCTCTCCTGCCCGGCGGCCAGTTGGCTGTGCAGGGTGCGCAGTTCCAGATCGTTTTGCCGTAGCAGCTGTTCGTGGCGTTGCAGCGTCTCTTGGCGGGAGGCAGTTTCAAGCTGTGCCTGCTGTAAAGACTGTTCCAGCAGACGCATGTCGGTTTCATGTTGCGCGCCGTGCTGTTGCGCACGCAGGCTGGCGATCAGCCACCCCAGCAGTAAACCTATCGCTACGCCACCAATACCGTAAACCAAACTGGTATCCACCCTGCCTCCTGTCATGCATGCACTTGCGGCGCGTTTTACGCCTGTTGCCTGCCACGTTAAAGGGAGCCTGTATGGATGTCCAGTCTGTTTTTATGTGGAAGTGAGCACGGTAACCAAGGCATTACCGTGCAGATAAGGCGGATTAAAACAGTTTGAAGCGATATTCGGCGATAAACTCGCCGGACAGCGAGTGGGAGGTCTGGGAATGGCCATCCACCAGTATCGGCGTTTTATTGCTGTTCTTATAAGACCAACCCGGCCCAGCCATGGCGAATACCGTCAGGTTTTTCAGCTTGGGATGGGAAGGTGCCCAGCGGCCAAAGACGTTAATCTCACCGGTACGCACCGCGGCACCTTGATAGCTGAATTGGCCAACGTTGCCCGCCAGCCCGGCGGTAAACTCAGGCGTGATGCGATATTCCGCTATGGTGGCCAGCATGGTTTCGCCATCGCGCATATAGTCTTCACCGGCATAGGCCATGGAGGTAAAGGTCCCGCGTGAGTTTTTTGACATATGGCGCGGGTAGAAGCCCAACTGACCCTCTCCCTTCGGTGCCCGCGTGTGGGAAATACCGAGCTTGACGCTCCACAGCGGCTCCTGCCATTTGGCATCCAGCGCATAGTGGTTGGCGTTATGATCGAAGTTGCGCTTGCTCAGCGCCATCTGTTTATAGTCATCCAGCGCCTGAGTAGTGTAAATCTGGCTGCCCAGGCTGAGTTTCTCATCGACCTTGTAGCTCATACGCAAGATCTGACGGCGCAGATAGTCCTGAGACTCCCCGTAGGCCAGTTGACCGTTAAATGCTTTATTCTCATAGCCCAGCTCGGCACTGGCAAGATGGTTGATATAGCGGCCATCGTTGGTTTGCAAGCGCAGGCTGTCGGGTGAGCTACGATCCATCGAACGTTCAACATACGCGCCGCGCAAAGAGAGCCCGGCACCGGCTACGCCACCGGACCAACCCAGGTAAGTCGTAGGCGACAGGCGAGTGGAGGTGGAGATCACGCCGTAGTTACGCAACACCTGCCAGCCAGCCTGCGCATTCAGCGCTGCGCCACCCACGTCGCCTTTCAGCTTGATATAGCGCTGGCCCACCTTGCTGTAGCCAGCAGCATTCTCTTTGCTGTTGCCGGGGCCGTTGTTGTACAGCACCCCACGAGTATTGAAGTAATCACTGGCACCCAGCTTTACCGCGCTGTAGTAATCGAGATTAACGCCGATAAAGTCCGCCAGATAGCCGGACTGATAGCCCAGCGCCAACCCTTGCCCCCAGGCGTTATGCACCTCTTTTGGATTGGCGGCATCTTCCTTGAGGTACTTCCAGTAGTTTTTCAGCGACAGTTCAGCATGGCTGTCGCTGAAAAAGGGCGAATTCAGGACGTCATCAACGCTGGCCTGGGCCGCGGTGGAGAATAGCGAAATAGCGACCAGACAGCTTAAAGCAGAACGTTTCATTATTGTTATCCCCGAAAAAGGTATAGAAAATCCCTGCCGAGGCGATATGCTATCGCCCCAGATAATATCCCCGAGCCAAAAGGGTGGGTTATTTTTATTAGGTAATAATCAAGGTGCTTTATTGAGTAACGCTTTCCCTTTAGCGACATAAGTCATATCGCCAATATCGGTTACGGTATATTTTCCGTCTTTATAAGTCATCTTGACGACGGCCGCATTAGTCAGTGGCTTATTTTTGTTCGGATTATCGGTCATATCGGAAATCATCATCTGCATCGAGAGCCCGGAAGAGACCGCCAGGATGTTTTTATCCCCGTTCTTCACCGCATTCTGCACCATGGTATGCAAGGCTCGTTGCATACGGGTTTTGACCTGCTGCGCGCTTTCCGCCTCTTGCTTATCATCGCTTTGCGTGATGGCATCCACCATCGGGATCAGGCTGATCTTGCCTTCGCCCATTTGCTTGAACATCTCGGCACCAGAGGCCAGGCCCAGCTTCTTGGCAGCAGCGTCGGCCATCTCTGCGTTAGCGCGTCCTTCAAAACCGCCGAAGAACATTTCGCGCAGGTCGGTCAATTCCGTGACCTTGGCGTCCGGCTTCCCCATTTCCTTGAGGATCACCTGCATCGTTTCACGCTGGCGGCCAGCATCGCTGGTGTAGAAGCTATCGAAAGGGATCCCCTTCAACCCGGCACCCAGATAGCGCGCGGTTTCGATCCCGGCCGGTGTCAGCGGTGAGTCAGCCCAGCCCTGCACGCGATCGTAGGTATTGAGCAGTGTTTTACCGTGGCGGGCAAAATAGATATCGACGCTGTCGCTTTGCGCGGCGGTTACGTTGAAGGCTGCAGCAGAGGAAACGGCAAGTACGGAGGCCAGTAGCCAGGTTTTAATTTTCATAAATCTTTCCTTAGTGAACAAAATAACGTCTATAGGTTAATTTTTTTAATCATCGGCAGATCATTTGCCAAAATAAGGGCGAAAAAAAACCCAAACCCATGACATTGGTTCGTCAACGGGTTTGGGTTTTGCCTGTTTATTCACAGTAACAATCCACTTATTGGGAAAGTAACACCGTTAAAAAAATAAGGGAATTAAAAAACGCCGGTTAAGGATAAATTCGTGATCGAATTCTCACTGTGCGCTGAATAATTAAAATATGAGGTTATTTGGCAAGGCGCCGGTTCATGCCATCCACTGGGTAAACCATTTGATACCAAAGGCGCCTGGCGCCAGGATGCCGAAGGCCCAGACCATTGCCGAGGCCACATTGGCGATCTGGAACGCGGTTTGCGGCATGGCACAAATGCCCCCCACCAGCGGTACTACGGCGCGCAACGGCCCGAAGAAGCGCCCAAAGAAGATGCCCAGCACGCCCCAGCGCTCAAAAAACGCATGGCCACGCACCAACAGCTGCGGATTGCGTGACAGCGGCCACATATGGGCTACACGCCCCTGATAGTGATAACCGACCCAATAGGAGAGCCAGTCACCAAAGAAGGCACCGGCGGCCGCCGCCGCCCAGATCGGCCAGAAGGCAATGCCGCTCTCGCCAATCAACGCCCCCAACCCCAGCAGAATAACCGTGGCAGGCAACAACAACGAGAGGAAGGCCAGCGACTCACCAAACGCCAGGAAGAAGACGATCGGGATCGCCCAGGCTTCATGCTGGCGCACTGTTTCGCTAACCCAGTTAATCACGTCATTGAGGTTCATAACCTGCTCCTTTTGAGAACGGATCCGACCTCAAGGATACGCAGCCTCCTTCCTCACTAGTTAAACCCTGGTTAAACATGGTGCCGTTATTCCAGATAGAGCGCCTGCAACGTCTCGAGCTGGCTTTGCCCCAACCCATATTCGGCCTCCAACCAACGGTTGGTGGAACCGTATTGCTCATGAATGCAGCCCAACGCGGTCGCCAGGAACTCTTCACGTGCACTGAGCACATAGGCAAACTGCGCCACCGAGGCGTCGTTCAGGCGGCTGGAGATCTGATCCAGCATATGTTCACGGTAGCTCGCCAGCGTGGTTTCCGTCAGCAGATAATCTTCCATTACCGTAGCCTCATCCGCACCCAGCGCCAGCAGTACCATCGCCGAACCAACTCCGGTACGGTCTTTGCCTACCGCACAGTGCTGCACAATCGCACCGCCTTCAGGCTGAGCCAGCAGCTGCGCCAGTTGGCGATAGGCGGCGTTATTGAACGGCAGGCGGCGGTACAGCTCCAGCATAAAGGCCCGGGCATCAAACTTGGCCAGCGTTTCGTCGGTGAGTTTTTCAAGGTTGGCATTCACTTCGCTGCTGAGCGGGTTGGCCGGCACATGGTAATAATCGGCTCCCGACCATAGCACGTCAGGTTTTGCCTGCACTTCGTCGAAGTCGCGGTAATCCAGCACCGAGCGCATTGGCATCTGAGCCAGGTAGCTACAGTCGTTTTCGCTCAAGCGATCCAGAGCGCCGGAACGAAACAGCAGCCCGCGTTTGATGCGGCGGCCATCGGCCACGCTGTTGCCGCCTAAATCGCGGAAGTTGATGCCACCGTCTAGCGGCGCAAGTGAAGGATGGAGCAGGATCTGAGCGGTCATAGACGTCCTTTATGTTGATTGTCTTGAGATTAGCTGCCATACGGCCAGCAATGGCAAGACCCCAGCAGCAGCAGGCCAGCAGCATGACACAGAGGGGGGTAACCGTAACAGAAGGAGAAACGGGCCGTCAAACGGCCCGCTTTTAACGGGGATTACAGCAGACGGCGAGCAGCCTCAACGACGATTTGCACCGCCTGGCTTTCAGTCTTCTTCATGGTTTCCGCATTCGGGATCTCTTGCTGGGTGCGGTTAACGATCACACCGGCAACCATCCCCGCACGCAGGCCCTGACTGGCGCACATGGTCAGCAGAGTGGCGGATTCCATTTCATAGTTCATCACGCCCATCGCCTGCCACTCTTCCATTGAGCCTTTAAAGCGGCTGACCACACGGCCGGAATAGGTGTCGTAACGTTCCTGGCCTGGGTAGAAGGTATCGGAAGAGGCGGTCACGCCGATATGCGTGGTAGCACCGCTAGCCTTGGCGGCTTCAACCAGCGCAGTGGTACAGGCAAAGTCTGCCACTGCCGGGAATTCCATTGGGGCAAAGTGCAAGCTGGCACCGTCGAGGCGCACAGCAGCGGTTGTCACCAGCACGTCGCCCACGTTGATATTGGCCTGAATGGCACCGGTCGTGCCGATACGCAGGAAGGTACGGATACCCAGCTGTGCCAACTCTTCAACGGCGATCGAGGTAGACGGGCCACCGATACCGGTTGAGCATACGATCACTGCCTTGCCATCCAGTTCTGCACGCCAAGAGGTAAATTCGCGGTGGGAAGCCAGATGAACCGGGTTTTCCATCAGCTTGGCAATTTTCTCAACACGCTGCGGATCGCCAGGGACGATGGCCAATGTAGCGCCTTGCAGATCATTTTTAGTGAGACCGAGGTGGAAAACGTCAGACTGAGACATGGGGGACTCCTCATGGATACGGTTTTTGGGAGGAACAAACAGAGATTCTACTGACAATCGCTGTTAAATTTCGTGATGATCATCACCTTGAATAAAGAAACAGAAATTCATCTACATTATTTTTGTGATTAATATCACATAAAAAACCCTGACACGCTTAATCTCCATTCAGTTTATACCAACTTGCTGCCTGAGCGGCCATTGCTATCCTGCGCGAAAATTCGCCATGCGATGCTAATAAGCGCTAATCTGCCTATAGTTAACTGCCGCGCTTTTTCTCTAACGCATGGAGCCTGCAATCAATGAAAACAGAACAACAAATGACGTTAAAACAGGCCAACGGGGGATTTACCCCGGCCGTAGCACCGTTGGCCACCTCAACCATTCTGACCGATGTGCAGGATATACACGTGGGGGAAACCACCATCCCTTCGCAGGGGGACGATCTGCCAGCCTATATCGCCAAACCGGCCCATCATCAAGGGCCGTTCCCCATTGTGCTGGTCGTGCAGGAAATCTTTGGCGTGCATGAGCACATTCAGGATCTGTGCCGCCGCCTGGCCAAGCAGGGTTATCTGGCTATCGCTCCAGAACTCTATTTCCGCCAAGGCGATGCCAGAGAGTACAGCGAAATCAGCGAGCTGATGCAAAAGCTGGTCAGCAAGGTGCCAGACAGCCAGGTATTGGCCGATCTGGATCACGCTGCGCATTGGGCAACGCGCCACGGCGGCGATGCCGGCAAGTTGGCGATCACCGGTTTCTGCTGGGGCGGTCGCATCACCTGGCTGTATGCCGCGCATAATCCGCAGCTGAAAGCGGCAGTGGCCTGGTACGGCAAGCTGGTGGGGGAGAAAACCTTGAATTCGCCGAAGCATCCGGTTGATATAGCGATCGATCTTTCGACGCCGGTACTTGGGCTATACGGTGGCCAGGATGGCAGCATTCCGCAGGAAACGGTGGAAACCATGCGCAAGGCGATCCGAGCAGCCAATGCCGATGCGGAAATCGTGGTTTATCCAGAAGCGGGTCATGCTTTCCACGCCGATTACCGGCCAAGCTATAACGCGGAGGCTTCCGCCGACGGTTGGCAGCGCATGTTGGCCTGGTTCAGCCAGCATGGGGTGAAATAGACGGGCGCAATATGTCGAGTTAGGAGGGAAATATCAGCAGTTTCAGGGGCAGCAAGTGCCCCTGATGCTTGTCAGTTAAGCAACTAACTTAGCTCAGTGACAAAGTGCCGAACGCACCGTGCCAATCGTGCTCGAACTTCTCAACCGCCGCCTGCACCGCCGGGGCGCTGATAAACTGCTCTGCGACATCGACCGGTAAGGTAATAGCTTCACAACCTGCCAACAGGCACTCCAGTGCCTGACGTGGAGTCTTGAAGCTGGCGGCCAGCACCTTGGCCTGCGGGGCGTGCAGTTCTAACAAGTGCTGTAACTCCTGCACGGTAGCAATGCCATTGCCACCCTGGGCATCCACGCGGTTGACGTAAGGTGCCACATACTTCGCACCTGCCAAGGCAGAAAGCAGCCCCTGTGCTGCCCCATACACTGCCGTCCCCAGCGTTGGAACAGCCAAGCCTTGCAGGATTTTGATCGCGGCCAGCCCTTCACTCGTCACAGGTACTTTCACCACCACGCCAGGAACGCGCTGGTGAAGCATGACCGCCTCTTCAACCATCTGCTCGGCCGTGGTCGCCATCACCTGGGCAAACAGCTTCCCTTCACCACCGATGATATCGCGTAAAGCGGGCAGCACTTCCCATAGCGACGTGCGTGACGCTGCCACAATGCTCGGGTTAGTTGTCACCCCTTGCAACGGCAACACACGTGCCAGACGTTTCACCGCATTGATGTCGGCAGTATCCAGATAGAGTTCCATAGTTGCTCCTCAAGGCTAAAAATGAAGGGCGCCGCAGCGCCCAAAAATGGATTACAGTTCAAGCTCTTGTTTCAGCAACGCTTCTACCTGTTGGGCAGACACTGCGTTTACCAGTGCGTCACGGAAACCTTCATGCATGATGCGCCGCGCCAGCTTGGAGAAAATACGCATATGCTGGTCGCCGGCGGCATGTTTATTAAGGGTCAGCATGATCACGAACTGCGCCTCTTCATCGCCCCAAACAACCGGCTGCGCCAGCTTGGCCACGCTGATGGTGGACTGTTCAATATGTTCAGATTTGGTATGCGGAATGGCAAAGCCAAAGCCCAGGCCGGTGGAGAATACCGCCTCACGCGCCCACAAATCGGCGGCAAGGTTACGGGGGTAACGGCAACGCCCGGCCAGCAGCAGGTTATCCGCCATCCCTTTGATCACCTCTTCTTTGCTGCGCCAATCTGCCCCCAGGGCAATGCATTCCGGCGTGATCAGCGGCGCATCGCTTTGCTCCATACGGAACTGGGCCAGCAGGTGTTCCACTTCCAGCGAAGTACGGCAGGCCATGGCCCGGTTGAGCAGCAAACGGCATTCGCGGCTGTCCAGCTTGGCCAGGCGGGTTTTGGTGGCGGCAATGGAAGGCGCGCTCATGCTGATCTCATCCAGCCCCATACCCACCAGCAGTGGCAACACCGAACCTTTCGCCCCCAGCTCGCCACACAGGCCGATCCATTTGCCATGTCGGTGCACTTCACGCACCGCATGATCCAACCCACGCAGGAACGCCGGGTTCAGGCTGTTGTAGTGCTTGATGACCTTGGCATTATCACGATCCACCGCCAGCAGGTACTGCGTCAGATCGTTGCTGCCGATACTGAAGAAGTCGATCTCCTCACAGCACTGGTCGATGATAAACAGCACCGAAGGCACTTCCAGCATGATGCCGAGCGGAATTTTTTCGTCGAACGGGATCTGCCCGGCACGCAGCGATTGCTTCACTTCGGCCAGTTGATCCTTCACCCACAGGATCTCTTCCATTGAGGAGATCATCGGGATCATGATCTTCAGCGGACCATGTGCCGAAGCACGCAGGATCGAGCGTAGCTGGGTGCGGAACAGCGGCAGGAATTCCTGATAGATACGCACCGCCCGGTAACCGAGGAACGGGTTGTTTTCGGCCGGGATGTTCAGATAATCCACCGGCTTGTCGCCGCCGATATCCATGGTACGCACGATGATCGTCTTGCCTGCTGCGGCTTCCACTGCCTGGCAGTAAATGTTGTAAAGCTCATCTTCGGAAGGCGCTGTCAGGCGATCCATATACAGCATTTCGGTACGGAACAGGCCTACTGCCTCTGCACCGTTGCTGAAGGCCGCCTCCGCTTCTACCGCATGGGCGATATTGGCGGCAACTTCCATCCGCACACCGTCGGCCGTACGCCCCGGTTGATCGAGATAGGCGCTTTGCTGGCTGCGGATCTGCTCGCTCAGCCACTGTTCCTGCTGATAATAGCGACGAACCGGTTCGCTGAGATCGCAGGCCACCAGCCCAAGATCGCCGTCGATCTGCACCGATTGATTCAAATATGGCAGCATTGCAGCGGCATCAACGCCAACCAGGGTTGGAATGTTAAAGGAGCGCGCCAGGATCACCGTATGTGAGGTGCTGCCACCGCTGCCCAGCAACAGGCCTTTCAAATAACGCTTGTCCAGCTCCAGGAATTGGCTCGGGGTCAGTTCATCGGTGATGCAAATGCTGTCTACACTCAGTGCCTGCTGCGCCGGGAAGCGCTGCTCGCCATAAATTTGCTGTAACAGCTGGAAGCTGACATCACGAATATCCAGTTCGCGCTCGCGCAGATAGGCACTGGCAGACTGTGCCAGTTGCTGGCTGAAGTGGGCTGCAGTGGCCACAATGGCAGCGGCACAACTTTCCCCTGCCAACACGCCATCAAGCAGGTGCTGGCGGAATGCGCCGTCACGTAGCAAGGAGCGATGCGCTTCCAGCACCGCCGTGGTGGTGCCGTTACCGCCCATCAGTTGCAGATCCAACGCCTTGCCGAAGCGCGTCAACCCTTCGGCCAACTGCTGCTGCTCCTGTTCAACAGATTGCGTAGGCGGCAACATCAGGGCGTTTAAATCTACCCGCGCCAGATGCACCAGTTTGCCATTGGCGGTGCCTTGGTTGACGGAGCGAGCGCGTACCAGCGTTGGGTTCAGGTTAGCCAAAGACTGCGGGATAGGCTCCTGCTCTGCCTGGTCATTCACCTGTGGCAACGCTTCGTCGCAGTGCGGGAATTCATGTTGGATAAACTGGCTCAGGCGCTCAAACGCCGCCTGTTCATCTTCCCCTTCGATGGTGATGCGGCATTCATCACCCAGCAAAGTATCGGTACCGATCAGTGACAACACGCTTTTGCCGTCGCCACGCAGGCCGCTACGCGAGTTGTGCCATTCAAAGCGGGAACGGAAACCGTTGCACAGGGTTTCGATATGGCTGGCTGGGCGGGCATGTACCCCGTTGGGCAGCGCGCAGGTAAACGTCACAATTTTCGCCATCACTCTTTCCTCATACCAAAAGCAGCGGTGAACAACACCGGTTTGCCACAAGGATAAAAGCGCAGCGCGGCCCAGGGCTATCGGATAAAAATGTCAAACACTGGACAAATGTATCCTGACGGCATAAATGCGATGCCGCTCACAAAGCCCGTTGCCACAAGCCCGGTTTATTCTGTCGCACACTTTGAGTTAGATCGCACTTTTCTCCTGACAATACAAAAATCCAGTAAATGGCAATTTTATCCACTGTTGATAGTTCCGCCAGATGCCTATTGTGATAGCCAACAACCTTTATCCATCAGGGGTCATTCCCCGGTGGTTTTATCTCAGAAGCACGCTGGTTGCGGCCAGGGAGTGAACGATGAAAGAGCTACTCAATATTCTAAGAAACACACGCCAGCACTTGATGACCGGCGTCTCCCATATGATCCCGTTTGTGGTCGCCGGCGGCATTTTGCTGGCTATCTCCGTGATGCTGTATGGCAAAGGGGCTGTCCCCGATGCGGCGACGGACCCTAACCTGAAAAAACTGTTTGATATCGGCGTGGCCGGATTGACGTTGATGGTGCCTTTCCTGGCGGCCTATATCGGCTACTCCATCTCGGATCGCTCCGCGCTGGCTCCCTCGGCGATTGGGGCCTGGGTAGGCGCATCCTTCGGGGCTGGTTTCTTCGGGGCGATCATCGCTGGCCTGCTGGGCGGGATTATTGTGTTCTATCTCAAGAAGATCCCGGTGCCGAAGATCCTGCGCTCGGTGATGCCGATCTTCGTGATCCCAATCATCGGCACCCTGCTTACCGCAGGCATCATGATGTGGGGCCTGGGTGAACCGGTTGGCGCGCTGACCAACGGCCTGACCCACTGGCTGCAAGGTATGCAGCAGGGCAGCATCGTCGTGCTGGCCATCATCATGGGCCTGATGTTGGCGTTTGACATGGGCGGCCCGGTTAACAAGGTGGCCTACGCCTTTATGCTGATCTGCGTCGCTCAGGGAGTGTATTCGGTGGTCGCCATCGCGGCCGTTGCCATCGCCACCCCACCGCTCGGCCTGGGATTCGCCACGCTGATTGGCCGCAAATACTACACCCCAGAAGAGCGCGAAGCGGGTAAAGCTGCACTGCTGATGGGCTGCGTCGGCGTTACCGAAGGGGCTATCCCGTTCGCCGCTGCCGATCCGCTGCGCGTGATCCCCTCCATCATGATTGGTTCTGCCTGCGCCGCCGTGACGGCCGCGTTGGTGGGTGCACAGTGCTACGCCGGTTGGGGTGGTCTGATTGTGCTGCCAGTCGTTGAAGGCAAGCTGGGCTTCGTAGCCGCGCTGCTGGTGGGCATGGTGGTCACCGCCCTGCTGGTTAACCTGCTGAAAAGCTTTGCTGCCAAGAAACAGGCTACTAAAGTCGCCCAGGATGATCTGGACTTGGATTTCGAAATTAACTGAATAAATACGCTCTCAAGCTACGTCTTGAGAGACGACGGGTATCGTTGAGGAACTAAATATGACCATGATTATCGCTGTAACCGCTTGTCCATCTGGCGTTGCCCATACCTACATGGCTGCCGAGGCCATCGAGCGTTCCGCCAAAGCGCAAGGCTGGCAGTGCAAAGTTGAAACCCAAGGCTCCATCGGCCTGGAAAACGAACTGACGGCCGAAGACGTGGCAGCCGCCGACGTGGTGATCCTGACCAAGGATATCGGCATCAAGTTTGAAGAACGTTTTAAAGGGAAAACCGTGGTACGCGTGGCCATCAGCGACGCGGTAAAACGAGCCGATGCCATCATGGAGAAGATTGCCGCCCATTTAGCGCAAAAGGCTTAACCGCTCAGCCAGCCCGGCACACGTGCCGGGTTTTCCCGCCCCATTACCGCACAAAAGGAAAATGTGATGATCTCCCGGATCGAACGTCTAAAAGCCGCCCTGTTCTCCGCCCCGCGTGAAATTTCACTCGAACGCGCACTGCTCTATACCGCCAGCCACCGGCAGACCGAGGGAGAACCCACCATCATCCGCCGTGCCAAGGCAACCGCCTATATTCTCGATCACGTGGCAATCACCCTGCGGGAAGACGAACTGATTGCCGGTAACCGTACGGTGAAGCCGCGGGCCGGGATCGTGTCGCCAGAGATGGACCCTTACTGGCTGCTGAAAGAACTGGATGCTTTCCCAACCCGTCCGCAGGATCGCTTTGCCATTTCCGAAGCAGACAAGCAGGTGTATCGCGAGCAGCTTTACCCCTACTGGGAAAAACGTTCGATGAAGGATTTCATCAATGGCCAGATGTCAGAGGAGGTTAAAACCGCTACCCAGACCCAGATTTTCAGCGTCAACCAGACAGACAAGGGCCAGGGGCATATCATCATCGATTATCCGCGCCTGCTGAATAACGGCCTGGATAGCCTGCTAGCCGAACTGCAAAGCCATGCGGATCAGCAGCCAGACAACGCATTCTATGCCGCAGCATTGTTGTCGTTACAAGCATCGCAGCGCCATATTCTGCGCTATGCCAGCCTGGCACGCCAAATGGCTGAGCAATGCAGCGATGAGGCTCGCCGCGCCGAGCTGCTGCGCATCGCTGAGATCTCCAGCCACAACGCCCACCACAAGCCGCAGGATTTCTACCAGGCGTGCCAGCTGTTCTGGTATATGAACATCATTTTGCAGTATGAATCCAACGCCAGCTCACTGTCGCTGGGCCGCTTCGATCAATATATGCTGCCGTTTTATCAAGCCTCTCTCAATCAGGGGCAGGATCCGGCGTTCCTGAAGGAGCTGCTGGAAAGCCTGTGGGTGAAATGCAACGATATCGTGCTGCTGCGTTCTACTTCCAGCGCTCGTTATTTTGCAGGGTTCCCTACCGGCTACACCATCTTGCTGGGCGGCCTGACGGAAACCGGCCGCAGCGCGGTCAACGTGCTGTCTTTCCTGTGCCTGGATGCCTACCAGAATATCCGCCTGCCACAGCCGAACCTGGGCGTGCGGGTCAATGAGTTCATCGATCGGCCATTCCTGCTGAAAACCGCCGAAACCATCCGCCTCGGCACCGGTATTCCGCAAATCTTTAACGATGAGGTGGTGGTGCCAGCGTTCCTGAACCGTGGCGTCTCACTGGAAGATGCGCGTGATTATGCGGTAGTGGGCTGTGTTGAGCTGTCGATCCCAGGGCGCACCTACGGCCTGCACGACATTGCCATGTTCAACCTGCTGAAAGTGATGGAGTTGACGCTGCTGGATAACGAAGGCAACGCCAGCCTCACCTATCCGCAGTTGCTGGATCACATTCGCGAAAAGATCCGCCATTACGTCCGGCTGATGGCCGAAGGCAGCAACATCTGCGATATCGGCCACCGCGACTGGGCACCGGTGCCGCTGCTGTCTTCCTTTATCGATGACTGCCTGCAAAACGGCAAAGACATCACCGAAGGCGGCGCACGCTACAACTTCTCCGGGGTACAAGGTATCGGCATCGCCAACCTGAGCGATTCGCTGTTTGCCCTGAAAGGCCTGGTGTTCGATCAACAGCGCCTGAGCTTTGATGAGCTACTGGCCACGCTGAAGGCCAACTTCGCTACGCCGGAAGGGGAAAAGATCCGCGCACGGTTGATCAACCGCTTCGACAAATACGGCAATGATATCGACGAAGTTGACCTGATCAGTGCCGATCTGCTGCGATTTTACTGCAAAGAGGTAGAACAGTACCGTAACCCGCGCGGCGGTCAATTTACCCCCGGCTCTTATACCGTTTCTGCCCACGTGCCATTGGGGGCGGTGGTGGGAGCCACACCAGACGGGCGCTATGCCGGGGAACAATTGGCGGACGGAGGTCTTTCGCCAATGCTCGGCCAGGATGGCCAGGGGCCGACGGCGGTGCTGAAATCGGTGAGCAAGCTGGATAACTACCTGCTCTCCAACGGTACGCTGCTAAACGTAAAATTCACTCCAAGTACGCTGGAAGGCCAGCAAGGGCTGAATAAACTGGCTGATTTCCTCGGGGCCTTTACCAAGCTCAAGCTACAACACGTGCAGTTCAACGTGGTGAATGCCGAAACGCTGAAGGAAGCGCAGGCCAGACCACAGGACTTCGCCGGGCTGGTGGTGCGTGTTGCCGGCTATAGCGCATTCTTCGTGGAGCTGTCGAAGGAGATCCAGGATGACATCATCCGCCGTACAGCGCATCAACTGTAACCTGATCACGCCCGGGTTTTCCCGGGCGACACCCGCGGAGCCAATGGCCCGGATCTTCAATATTCAGCGTTATTCGCTGAACGACGGCCACGGTATCCGCACCGTGGTGTTTTTCAAAGGCTGCCCACATAGCTGCCCTTGGTGTGCCAACCCGGAGTCGATGTCCGGCAAGATCCATCGCGTACGCCGCGAGGCCAAATGCCTGCGCTGCCAGCCCTGCCTGAACGACGCACAGGAATGCCCAAGCGGAGCGATGGAACTGATCGGGCAAAACATCACGCTCGATGCGCTGCTGCAGCAAATCCTGAAAGATGAGGTGTTTTATCGCACCTCCGGCGGCGGGGTGACGCTTTCCGGTGGCGAAGTGCTGATGCAGGCCGAGTTTGCCACCCAACTGTTGCAGCGCTTGCAGGCGTTGGGCATCAATACCGCCGTCGAAACCGCCGGAGATGCCTCGCAGGCCCAGGTGCTGGCCCTGGCAGAACACTGTGACCAAGTCCTGTTCGACCTGAAAATCATGGATGCCGGGGCCGCCAAAAATCAGTTGAACATCAATCTGCCACGGGTGCTGGCAAACTTTACCGCGCTGGTGCAGCGCGGAGTTAACCTGATCCCGCGCCTGCCGTTAATACCCGGCTACACTTTGAGCACGGAGAATATGGCGCAGGTGCTGGCATTCCTGGCGCCTTTTGGGCTACAAGAGATCCATCTGCTGCCTTTTCATCAGTACGGCGAGGCGAAATATAGCCTGCTGGGGCGCGAATATGCCATGCGCGGCGTAGCGGCCCCAACGGAACTACAGATCGCTCCCTTAAAGGCGATGGCGCAACAGGCGGGTTACCGGGTGATCATTGGCGGTTGAACAGCAGAAAAAGGGGCTGACATGACGATAAAACTCGTAGCGGTAACGGCCTGTATCAGCGGGGTCGCCCATACCTACATGGCTGCCGAGCGGCTGGAAAAACTGTGCGCGCAGGAGAAATGGCCGGTCAAAGTAGAAACCCAGGGTGCATTGGGGATTGAAAATTCGCTGACGGCGGACGATCTTGCCCAGGCCGACGTGGTGCTGTTGATCAGCGATATTCTGCTGGCGGAAAGTGAGCGTTTTGAGCACCACCGCTGCGTGCAGATCGGCATCAACACCTTTCTGCGCACGCCGGAGAAGGCGCTCAGTGCGGTACGCAAGGCAGCCGCTTCGCCCCAGGAAACGCATATCCGCGTAGTTTAACTACGGTGTTAGCCCCCCTCACCCTAACCCTCTCCCCAAGGAGAGGGAACCGATCGAGTGTGCTTGAAATTGCAGTGACTCATCTTGGATGGGGGGTAAATAAGGGACCCAAACGGCACATCCCTGCGAAAATAACTGCTTTGTTACTGATTAACTCACACACCTGATCACGACGCCGATCAGCTCCCTCACACTCTCCACAAGGAGAGGGAACCGATCGAGTATCTCTGAAATTATAGTTTTTCACCTTGGATGACGGGACGATCGCGTTCGCTGATATGGCCTCTTTACTTGCAAAAGAGCAAGGGCTATCAGCTCCCTCTCCCTGTGGGAGAGGGTTGGGGTGAGGGGCCCAGTTCACTGTGGTATTGACCGCGATACTCCGTCGGGGAACGTTCGGTGTTCTTGCGAAACAGGCGGCAGAAATAGTTGCTGTCGACAAACCCGCAGGCGTGCGCCACCTCTTTCACCTTCATGTCATAACGTTTGAGCAGGTGCTTCGCCTGCTCCAGCCGCACGTGATTGAGATATTCGTTAAACCCGATGCCACCGGCCTTCTGGAACAGATGAGAAAGGTAATTCGGTGAGATATAAAACGCCTGGGCCACCGACTCGCGGGTGAGCGGCTCACGATAATGCTCCTCCAGGTGACCCCGCACTGCATCAAACAGCGCCTGGCTGCGCGAGGCGGTTCTCACCGAGGTGCCAAACAGATCGAGTGCATGGCTCAGCAAGCCCTTTACCAGGAAACGTGCGGTAGGCTGATCGCTCTGATGCCAGGAGAGTTCGTTAAGCGCCTGCAACATGAACGACCCCACGCGCGGGCCACGGCGCGCCACGTTATCCTTACCCAGCGGCAGAGTGTTTTCCCCATCCCAGCCTAACAGGCTATAGCCCAGTTGCTGCTTGCCAAACAACAGGCTGAGCGTGGTTGTAGGTTGCTGCCAGCGCGGGCTGTTCCAGCCTTGCGCCGGGACAAACAGCACATCCCCCGGCAGCAGTATCTGTTGTTGCCGCACTCCCTGGCTGCCCTCCCACTCCATTTCCTGCTCCCCGTCCACCACCAGCTCAAGGCGTGGAAAGCCTACCTGATAAGCCAGCTCCGGGGCCGGATGTTGGTTACCGGCAAAATAAACCTGCCGGATCCCCTGCCCTTCATCGAGCAGCGGAGCCAACACGGCCACCAGCGGGTGTTTCATCGGGAATAATCCTTCAAACCAAGTGAACAACGAGACTTGATAATAACCAATAGCGGCGAGGAAAACGCGGGAGTAGAACAAGAAAAGGGCGCCAAAGCGCCCTTGAGTAAAATATCGTTTTTGGATCAGACAACCTGGTCGCGCAGACGCTGAGCCGCTAACACCATGTTGGCCAGCGACTGGCGGGTTTCTGGCCAGCCACGGGTTTTCAGGCCGCAGTCCGGGTTCACCCACAGGCGTTCCGCCGGGATATTCTGTGCCGCTTTACGCAGCAGCGCTTCGATCCATTCCACGCTTGGCACGTTCGGCGAGTGGATGTCGTAAACGCCCGGCCCGATTTCATTTGGATAGTCGAACTCTTTGAACGCTTCCAGCAGATCCATATCGGAACGAGAGGTTTCGATGGTGATCACATCGGCATCCAGCGCCGCGATAGAATCCATGATGTCGTTGAACTCGCAATAACACATGTGGGTGTGGATCTGGGTATCATCCTGCGCCACGGCGGCGTTCAGTTTGAAGGCATCCACCGCCCAGTCGAGGTACGCGGCCCAATCGGACTGGCGCAACGGCAGGCCTTCGCGCAGAGCAGGCTCGTCGATCTGGATAATACCGATACCGGCCTTCTCCAAGTCTTCCACTTCATCACGCAGCGCCAACGCAATCTGTTTGGCGATCACTTCACGGCTCACATCTTCACGCGGGAAGGACCAGCAAAGAATGGTCACCGGGCCGGTCAACATGCCTTTTACCGGCTTGTCGGTCAGTGACTGGGCAAACTTGGCCCATTCCACGGTGATGGCCTCTGGGCGGCTGATATCGCCAATAATCACCGGTGGTTTCACGCAGCGGGAACCGTAGCTCTGTACCCAACCGTTTTGGGTGAACACGAAGCCGTCCAGGTTCTCGCCGAAGTATTCCACCATGTCGTTACGCTCGGCTTCGCCGTGCACCAGCACATCCAGCCCCAGGCGTTCCTGCTCGGCGATGGCCTGCTTGATATGTTCGCCGATGCTGGTGCGGTAGTTGCTACCATCCAGGCGGCCCTGCTTGAAGTCCAGACGCAGGCCGCGGATTTCGGTGGTCTGCGGGAAGGAGCCGATGGTGGTGGTTGGCCAGGCTGGCAGGTTGAAGCGATCGCGCTGAGCCTGAGCACGTTGTTCATAAGGGCGCTGACGTTCGCTGTCTTTGGCAGTGATGGCCGCCAGGCGTTGCTCAACCTGCGCATTATGCACACGGCTGGATTGGCGGCGGGCGCGGATTGGTGCGCTGTAGGCATCCAGTTTGGCTTGTTTATCTGCCCCTGGTGCATTCAGAGCTGAGCTCAACAGCGCCAGTTCGGCGCATTTTTGCAGCGCAAAGGCGAACCAGCTTTTCACTTCTTCGTCCAGGCGGCTTTCCACGCTCAGATCGATCGGGCTATGCAGCAGCGAGCACGAGGTGCCAATCCACAGCGGGCGGCTCCCTATCAGAGGTTGCAAGCGTTCAAACCAGCTGCTCACATCGGCACGCCAGACGTTACGGCCATTGATCACCCCAAGCGACAGCACCCACTCTTTCGGCAATGCGTTGTTCAGGGCAGCAGCATCATCTTTGCCTGCGACCAGATCCACATGCAGCCCCTGCACCGGCAGTTCGCGGATGATGTCGAGGTTATGACCAATGCTGTCGAAATAGGTGGTCAGCAGCAGTTTGACCTCGCCTTGCAGCGCGGTATAAGCCGGTTTGAAGGCCTCCAACCAGGCTTTAGGCAGTTCCAGCACCAGCGCAGGTTCGTCGATCTGTACCCACTCGATGCCGCGTTTGGCCAGCTCCGCCAGCACTTGCTGGTAGACCGGCAGGATATCGTTCAGCAGTGACAGGCGGTCGAACTGCTCGCCCTTCACCTTGCCCAGCCACAGATAGGTTACCGGGCCCAACAGCACCGGCTTGATTTTGTGGCCCAGCGCCAACGCTTCGTCAACTTCATCCAGCAGTTGAGTCCAGCCCAGTTTGAACTGCTGGCCTTGAGTAAACTCAGGCACCATGTAGTGATAGTTGGTGTTAAACCATTTGGTCATTTCCGCCGCTGCCGCAGGTTCACCGGTGGGTGCGCGGCCACGGCCAATACGGAACAGGGTATCGAGATCGATCGAGCCATCTTTATTTTGGTGACGTGCCGGGACGTTGCCCAGCAGCAGGCTGGTGGCCAGCACGTGATCGTACCAGGCAAAATCGCCAACCGGCACCAAATCCACCCCGGCCTGCTGTTGTTGTTGCCAGTGACGAGCGCGCAGCTCGCGGCCAACCGCCAACAGCTCTTCCTGTGTTGAATTACCTGCCCAGTAACTTTCCTGCGCTTTTTTCAGTTCACGACGCAGACCAACGCGTGGAAAACCCAGTGTGTGATTTAGAATTGTCATCGTCATATTTCCCATTTAGCCGTCCAGATGTTTACACATCCATAATCCGCAGGTACTGTATGATCCACAAGCGCAATATTTTCACTGTCACTGTGAAGGACTCTCATGATCGAACTGAAACACTTACGGACCCTACAGGCTCTGCGTAATACCGGCTCCCTGGCCGCCGCCGCCGCACAGCTTCATCAGACACAGTCTGCTCTCTCGCATCAGTTCAGCGATCTGGAGCAGCGTCTGGGCTTTAAGCTGTTTGTTCGTAAAAGCCAGCCGCTGCGCTTTACCGCTCAGGGGGAGATCCTGCTACAGCTGGCAGAGCAGGTATTGCCGCAGATCCAACAGGCGCTGCAGGCCTGCCACGAACCGCATCAAACCACGCTGCGCATCGCCATCGAATGCCACAGCTGTATTCAGTGGCTGACGCCGGCGTTGGACAACTTCCGCTCCTATTTCCCGCAGGTGGTGATGGATTTCAAATCCGGCGTGACGTTCGATCCGCAACCAGCCCTGCAACAAGGTGAGCTGGATCTGGTGCTGACCTCTGACATCCTGCCGCGCAGCGGGCTGCACTATTCGCCGATGTTCGACTTTGAAGTCCGGCTGATCCTCGCTCCCGATCACCCGTTGGCCAATAAGCCGCACATTGAACCGGCAGACCTGAGTGATGAAGTGCTGATGATCTACCCGGTGCAGCGCCAACGGCTGGACATCTGGCGTCATTTCCTGCAGCCGGCAGGCGTCAGCCCGGCGCTGAAAAACGTCGATAACACGCTGTTATTGATTCAAATGGTGTCGGCCCGGATGGGGATCGCCGCGTTACCACACTGGGTGGTGGAGAGTTTTGAGCGCCAGGGGCTGGTCGTCACCAAGACGCTCGGGGATGGCCTGTGGAGCCGCTTGTATGCCGCTACCCGCGACGGTGAGCAGCGCCAAACGGTCACCGAAGCCTTTATCCGCTCGGCACGTCAGCACGCCTGCGAGCATCTGCCGTTCGTGCGTGATGCCGCCCGGCCGATGGGCAGCCTGCCAGACACCAAATCCTTAGCGTCTTTAAGCTAGCGACCAGCCGCTTTCGGCGCGACCCAGCGGCGATGTACCCATAGCGAGGCGACAATCACCGAGCCACCGATAATAAAGCTGGCCCAGTGCGGCTGCTGATGCCAAACAGCAAAATTGACCAGCAGGCCCGCGGGCACATGCATATTGTTCATGATGCCCAACGTACCAGCATCCACCTGTGTCGCCCCGTAGTTCCACATAAAGTAGCCCAATCCGGAAGCCACCACGCCCAGCCAAACCAAAATGCCCCATTGCAGGTTGGTGGTTGGCAGTTGGTTCGGATTACCCCACAGGAACCAGGCGACCACCGCTACTGCCGCCGCGCCCAGATAGAACCAGGAAAATGCCGTATGTTGCGGCAGCGGGTGTACTTCCATCAGGCGTTTGTAACCCACCATGCCGATGGCGAAGCTGATATTCGCCGCCTGCACCAGCAGCAGCCCCCACCAGAAGTGATCGCTCAGTTGGTGGTAGCGGATAATCGCCGCCCCCAGCACGGCCAGCAACGCGCTGAACAGATAGCCCCAACGCAGACGGCGGCCGCTGATCAGATCGTAAATCAGCGTGATGTACAGCGGCGTCAGCACCGTAAACAGCAGGAATTCCGACACGGTCAGATAGAGAAAAGCACGGAAGCTAATCAGATACATGATACCAAGCTGGAAGGCACCCACCAGCATATACAGCAGGATCACTTTCAGCTTGATGTTGCGCCAGCGCAGGAACTGCAGAAACACCAGCGCAGCCAGCCCAACGCGCATCAGCACCGAGAACCAGCTGTCGACATTGCCTGCCAGGTATTCGCCGATCAGGCTAAAAGAAAATGCCCATAAAATGGTGGTAATAACCAGAAGCAGCACGACAAGTTCACCCTAAAAGATCCGAAAGGGCGATTGTAGCGGAAGCAGAACAACAATGTGGCGCAAAGGAGGTTTACGTTTGAATGTAAAATAAACTAACGGCAATTTTGCCTGACTACGTTAGGCTTAAGACTATCGGGAGAACCGGAGGTAAACATGAAACGTCACCTTATTATCACCGCCCTGCTGTGGCTACCTTGGCTGGCTGCGGCGGAAAACGGGGTCACTACGCTCAGCCAGCAACAGCACTTTCTCAACCAGCGCGACCAGCAGGCACAGCAGCAGCGCATGCTGAACAACCAGCAGATGGAGCAGCGCCAGCAGCAGGGTTATCCGCTCAAGGCCAACCAGCCGAAAATGCTGCCCTATAACGGCAATAACAACCCGATGCAGCCACAGATGACCACTGGCAAGATGCTGCAAAACGGCAATCAGCCGGTTAATCCCTTTAACCAGACTGCTCCGGTAATACCGCAGGCACCGCTCCCGGCTACACCCTTACCCCCATAACGGTGAGGATTAACGGGGTGGTGATCGCCGCCAGCGCAGTGGACATCACCAGGCTGGTAGCGGCAGGGCCCGTTAGAACGTTAAATTGGCGTGACATCAGGTAGACGTTCACCCCCACCGCCATGGAGCCCAGCAGTACCACAACACGGGTCTCCATTGGGGGTAAATCCATTGACCAAGCCAGCAGCCAGACCACCATCGGCTGGACGATCAGCTTGAGAAAGCAGATGGCGCTGCTCAGTTGCCAGCCTTCGCTGATACGGTATTCCGCCAGCCCCATACCGAGCACCACCAGCGACAGCGGAGCCGCCACCTGGCCCAGCATGCTGACCGGTTGATCGACAAACACCGGCAGTGGCAGGCCGGTCAGGCTGACCAGCGTGCCAGACAGGATGCCGATAATCAGCGGGTTGGTCAGCACGCTGCGCGCCGTTTTGATAAAGCCTTGCAGCGTGGGAGAGCCATTACGTGCCCATTCGATGGAGATGGTCACCAACGTCCACAGAATCAGGCCGTTGAATACCAGCACCAGAGCCACTGATGGGATGGCCTCCTCTCCCAGCATCACCGTGGCGATCGGCAGGCCAAGCATGACGTTATTGGAGAAAATGCCGCCCAGAGCGAATACCGACCCCGAAACGCCGTCCAGCTTGAAGATCCGCCGTGCGGCAATGCGGCCGATTACGAAGACGATCAGGCAACTGCCGAAGAAGGCGATCAGCAGGCGGGCATCCACTGCTGGACGTTGCGAGAAATCGCACATCATGCGAAACAACATGGCAGGCAGGGCGAGGGAAAACACAAAGCGGGTCAGGCCATCGGTGATGGCAGATGGCCACTTTCCCCAGCGGATAAGGCCATATCCCAGCACGATCAGCACAAATAACGGCAAAGACAGCACTATCTGGTGCCACAGCGAAACAATAAAGGCAGGCATCGCATCCCTTCCGATGGCGCGGCGGCAACGGGCTGACGTCGCTATGTTCTGGTTTAGTCAAAGTGAATGGCCCTCACCCTAACCCTCTCCCACAGGGAGAGGGGACCGATCGAGCTCGCTGATACTCCGGAGAAATTCAGGCTAATCCAGTGTACAGACTGCCATCAGAATCCGATCGAACTCTCTGATACCCCGGAAGAAACTCTGGCTAACACAGTGCACTGACTGGCTCCCTCTCCCTGTGGGAGAGGGTCGGGGTGAGGGGGCATCTTTATCTACTAAATTAACCGTTTAAAAATCCGGACCGATCACATCTATCCGGTCGGTGCAAATACAGTCAACGCCCCAATTCAATAACAAACGCGCCCGCTCCGGTTGATTGACGGTATACACCAGAATACGCAGCCCGGCATCTTTCAACGCCGCGACACGTTCAGCGGTCAGTTCTTTATGATTAATATGCAGCGAGACACAGCCCAGGCGCTCGGTCAGCTCCCGCCAATTGTCATCCCACTTGTCCAGCAACAGGCCGCGCGGCAGTTCTGGAGCGGTCTGCTGCGCCGCTGCCAGAGCTTCCACCGAGAATGAAGAAAGCAGCGGATCGGTTTGCCCTTGCCACAACATGCTGGCGGCAAAGGCCACCACCCGCCCAGTTTCCTCGTCGCTGCCGGTGGTTGGCTTGATTTCAATATTGGCCATCATGCCGTGCTGCCTGCAGCGCTCCGCCACGTCAGACAGCAGCGGCAAACGCTCCCCTTTAAAAGCCGAGCTGTACCAGTCACCGGCATCCAGCTCTACCAGCTTTTCCCATGGCAGTTCGCCCGCCACGCCCCAGCCGTTGCTAGTGCGTTCGAGCGTGTCATCATGCAGCAGGAAAATCTGCCCGTCCTGCGCCAGTTTGGCGTCAAATTCGATCATCTTGTGGCCATGACGCGCGCCGACATCTATCGCCGCCAGGGTATTTTCCGGTGCCAGAGAACCGCCGCCGCGATGGGCGACAATATGGGGATAAGGCCAGGCTGTAGTCATCAATCCATCCGTGTTCCGCTGTGGGTAGCAAAAAAGTGCAGCGCCGACGCAGGCAGCTGTAAATACAGGGTACTGCCCGCAGGCGGCAGGGTTTCATGGCTCAGGCGGACGATCACGCCTGAACTCCCCCATTGACCGTGTGCCAGATTATCGGCACCGAGCAGTTCCAGCGTTTGCAGCTCTAGCGGGATCCCGCCCTGCTCGCGCGTACTCAGTTGAATATGCTCCGGTCGGATACCCAACGTCAACTCCTGCCCTCCCCATTGTGGCCGAGGCTCTGGCAGATCCAGTGCCATGCCACCGGCCAGTTGCAGCTGTTTGCCATCCGCGCTCAACGTGCCGGGTAGCAGGTTCATCGCCGGGGAACCGATAAAGCTGGCGACAAACAGCGTCGCCGGACGTTGATAAACCTCGCTCGGCGTACCAATTTGCTCCGCCACACCTTTATTCATCACTATCACCCGCTGCGCCAGCGTCATCGCTTCAACCTGATCGTGGGTGACATACAGGCTGGTGGTTTTCAGGCGGCGATGCAGCTGCTGCAATTCCAGGCGCATCTGGACACGCAATTTGGCGTCCAGGTTGGAGAGCGGTTCATCAAACAGGAACACCGCCGGTTCGCGCACAATCGCGCGCCCCATCGCCACCCGCTGGCGCTGGCCACCGGAAAGCTCACGCGGTTTGCGTTGCAACAGCGGTTCCAACTCGAGAATACGCGCGGCCTCTTCTACCCGCTGACGGATGTGCTGTTTGCCAAAGCCACGGATTTTCAGGCCATAGGCCATGTTGTCGTACACGCTCATATGCGGATACAGCGCGTAGTTCTGGAACACCATAGCGATGCCGCGATCTTTCGGTTCCAGATCGGTCACACGCTGGCTATCAATATAGATATCCCCGCTGGTGGTGCGCTCCAGCCCGGCCACCATCCGCAGCAGCGTCGATTTGCCACAGCCGGAGGGGCCAACCATCACAATAAATTCGCCGTCAGCCACGTCGAGATCGATCTGCTTGATCACCGGCGTTTTGCCGTCGTAAGACTTGGTGACTGCCTGTAGTTTTAAACCTGCCATATTCGTTACTTCTCGCTATCTACCAGACCGCGCACAAACCAGCGCTGCATCAGAAGAACCACCGCCAACGGCGGGATCAAAGTCAACATCATTGCCGCCATCACCTGATTCCACTGGGTCGGCGCGCCGGAGGTGGAAATCATGCTGCGGATCCCCGCCACCGCCGTGCTCATCGAGGCGTCACTGGTGACCAGGATCGGCCAAAGATACTGATTCCAGCCGTAAATAAAGGTGATGACAAACAGCGCCGCCAGATTGGTTTTCGACAGCGGCAGTACGATGTCCCAAAAGAAGCGCATCGGCCCGGCTCCGTCGATACGGGCGGCCTCCAGCAGCTCATCCGGCAGGGTCATAAAGAACTGACGCAGCAGGAAGGTGGCCGTGGCCGATGCCATCAGCGGCAGCGTGAGTCCGGTGTAGCTATCCAGCAGGTTGAGGTTGGAGATCACTTCCACCGTCGGGAAGATACGCACCTCGACCGGCAGCATCAGCGTCATGAAGATCAGCCAGAAGAACAGGCTGCGCAGCGGAAAACGGAAATAGACGATGGCATAGGCGGACAGCACCGAGACCACGATCTTGCCGCAGGTGATCGCCAGCGCCATGATCACACTGTTGAGCAGCAGCATCGAGAACGGCACCTTGAGGGTGCCCACTCCGCCCTGCCAGATATGGCGGATGTTGTCCCAAAGGTGCCCTCCGGGGACCAGCGTCATCGGCACCTGAAACACCTGCTGATCGTCCAGCGTGGCGGCCACAAAGGCCACATACAGCGGGAACAGCACCACCAGCACGCCAACAATCAGCATAGTATGGCTGAAGATATCCAGCCCGCGTCGGTTCTCAATCATTGGTAGCGCACCTTACGTTCGACAAAGCGGAACTGGATCACCGTCAGGCCAATCACCAGCAGCATCAGCACCACCGACTGCGCCGCCGAACTGGACAGATCCAGACCGGCAAAGCCTTCACGATAGATTTTGTACACCAGCGTGGTGGTCGACTGTACCGGCCCACCGCCGGTAGCGGCGTCGATCACCGGGAAGGTGTCGAAGAAGGCATACACCAGGTTGACCACCAGCAGGAAGAAGCTCACCGGCGTGATCAGCGGCAGCACTAGGTTGAAGAAACGCCGCACCGGGCCAGCCCCGTCGATCGCCGCCGCTTCCACCAAAGAACGCGGGATGGATTGCAATGCGGCCAGGAAAAACAGGAAGTTATAGCTGATTTGCTGCCACACCGATGCCAACACCACCAGGAACATCGCCTGTCCGCTGTTTTGCGCATGGTTCCAGTCGTAGCCGAAACCGGCGAGCACATGGGTGATCAGGCCCATGCCGGGGCTGAACAGGAAGATCCACAGCACCGCCGCTACCGCAGGGGCAACCGCATAGGGCAGGATCATCAAGGTCTGATAGAAACGGCTGCCGCGCAGCACATAGTCCACCAGCGCGGCAAAGAACAGCGATACCAGCAGGCCAACACCGGCCACCAGGAAGCTGAACAACAGCGTGGTGTAGAAAGAGTCCAGGTAATACGGGTCCTGAAACAGCTGTGTGAAGTTGTCCAACCCGACAAACTGGCTGGAAAGGCCGAACGGATCGACGCTTTGTACCGAGTACCACAGCGCCTGACCGGCAGGCCACAGGAAGAACACGACGGTGATCAGCAGTTGTGGCAGCACCAACACATAGGGCAGCCAGCTACAGCCGAAGCCGGGACGGGATGATGACATAGGGTTAACCGTTAAATGGGGATGAGGGGGGGTATAAGCCCCTCACCCCAGCCCTCTCCCAAAGGGAGAGGGAGTGGATCGATGTCGTTTGGCAAAAGAACGCCCAATCTGACGCTTACTTGGTGGAAGCCTCGAAGCGGCGCAGCAACACGTCACCGCGCTGCACCGCAGCATCCAGCGCCTGCTGCGGGGTTTTCTTGTCGGTCCATACGCTTTCCAGCTCTTCATCCACCACGGTACGGATCTGCGGCATATTGCCCAGACGCAGCCCTTTGGTGAACGCCAACGGTGGCTTGTTCAGCATCTGGCGGGTGGCCACATCGGCCCCTGGGTTTTTGTCGTAGAAGCCCTGTTGCTTGGTCATATCAAAAGCGGCAGTGGTGATCGGCAGGTAGCCGGTCTTTTGATGCCATTCGGCGGCAATCTCAGGCTGGGCCAGATATTGCAGGAACTCCGCCACGCCTTTGTAGGTCGCCGCGTCTTTGCCGTTCATCACCCACAGGCTGGCCCCGCCGATAATAGCGTTCTGCGGTGCATTTTTGGCGTCAGCATCGTAAGGCATCATGCCCACGCCGAAATCAAACTTGGCGTATTTGCGGATGCTGGCCAGCGAGCCGGAAGAGGCGGTCGCCATGGCGCAGTCGCCGTTGTAGAACTTCTCGGTAGGTTCGTCCTTGCGGCCGAAGTAGGTGAAGTCGCCCTTCTTGTTCATGTCTTGCAGGAACTGAATATGCTTCACCTGCAGCGGCTGGTTGAACTCCAGCTTGGCACTGGTGCCACCAAAGCCGTTGTTTTCACTGGCGAACGGCACGCCATGCCAGGCGCTGAAGTTCTCCAGTTGGATCCAACCCAGCCAACCGCTGGTGTAGCCGCACTTCATGCCAGCCGCGCGCAGTTTGGCGGCATCGGCCGCCAATTCCTGCCAGGTTTTCGGTGGCTGATCCGGGTTCAAGCCCGCTTTCTTGAAGGCGTCTTTGTTGTAATACAGCACCGGGGTGGAGCTGTTGAAAGGCTGGGACAGCAGATGGCCGCTCTTGTTATCGGTGTAGTAACCGGCCACGGTCGGCACAAACACCGATTCGTCGAACTTGACGCCCGACTCCTGGAATACCTGATACACCGGTTTGATCGCCTTGCTCGCCATCATGGTGGCGGTGCCCACTTCATAGACTTGCAGGATCGCCGGTGCCTTGCCGGAACGGTAAGCAGCTATGCCCGCCGCCAGGCTCTGTTCGTAGTTGCCTTTATAAACCGGGACGATCTTCACATCGCTGTGAGTTTGGTTGAAACGGTCCGCCAGAGAATCCACTTCGGTGCCCAGTTCCCCTTCCATCGAATGCCAGAAGGGGATCTCGGTGGCAGCTATTGCATGGCCGCTGACCGCCAGGGCCAAGGTAACGCACAACGTGGTTTTTTTAATCGCGTGAGCAAACATGCCTAACTCCTGAAAAAGCGGGTGTGATCAAAACGCGTGAGCGAAAAGAAACAGTTTTTGTTCGGATGCTAAACATGCCATGCGCGGATGACAGTAAAATAACTCTGGCGTGACAGCTAGATGACAGCGAGGTGAAGTGCAGATGGCGGTTTGATGTCGGCGGTAGGGAATTCTCCCCACCGCCGCAGAGAGATTACAGCGAGCGACGCAGTCGGGCGACGGCCTCTTGCATCTGTTGTTCGGTTGCCGTGGCAAACGACAGGCGGAAGGTTGAGCGATCCGGTTTGTCAGAGAAGAAGTATTCTCCCGGCACAAACACCACGCCCTGTTTCAGAGTGGTGTTCAGCCACTCGGTGGCATCGAATTGCTGACGGAAACGCGCCCACAGGAACATGCCGCCTTTCGGCATATCAAAGCTGATCACATCACCCAGCTCTTTTTCCACCAGCCCGGCCAGGATCTCACCTTTGTGCTTATAGGCCGCGCGGATCTTTTCGATCTGCGCCGGTAAACGATCCAGCCCCAGGTAACATTCGACGATGCTCTGCGACAGCGCGCTAGCATGCAGATCCGCCGCCTGCTTGATGATCGCCACTTTATGCAACAGGAACGGTGGCAAGATGGCCCAACCCAGGCGCAGGCCCGGAGCCAGGATCTTGGAGAAGGTGGAGGTGTAGATAATGTTTTCGGTATGGCCCAGCACCTGCTGCGAAACCTGATACAGCGTGGCATTACGCTCTTCGGTGAAGCGCAGCTCGCCGTACGGGTCATCCTCGATAATCAGGAAGTTATGCTCCACCGCCAGTTTCACCAACTGCTCACGGCGTGCGGCGCTCAGGGTCAGACCGCTTGGGTTGCCGAAGTTCGGCACCACGTACACCCCTTTGATCTTCTGGGTTTTCAGCAGTTCAGCCAGCTCATCCACCACCATGCCGTCGCTGTCAGAAGAAACGGACATGACGTTGGCTTCCGCCAGTTCCAGCGTTTGCAGCGCCGCCAGATAGGTCGGGCGCTCTACCACAAACACATCACCAGGGTTAATCACCGCACGCATCACCAGATCTAACGCCTGCTGGGAGCCTGCGGTCACCACGATATCTTCCGGCTTGGCATTAACGCCACGCTTTGCGCATAGGGTA
Source organism: Serratia sp. JSRIV006 (assembly GCF_019968685.1). NCBI lineage: Bacteria > Pseudomonadati > Pseudomonadota > Gammaproteobacteria > Enterobacterales > Yersiniaceae > Serratia > Serratia sp. JSRIV006. The sequence continues at coordinate 285,866 of NZ_CP074137.1, read as the reverse complement.
CAGATGCCTTCACGCAGCAGTTCGCTGCCTTCAGTCAGCCCATATTGGAAAGCACTTTTCGGTTGTTCGGTAATAGCCTGCTGGGTAGCAATGCTCAATCCTTCGAAGTCAAACAGTGCATCAGAGGGAATGCCACCCGCCAGCGAAATGACGTTTTCCATTTTGCTGTGCTTGAGCAATTCGCGGATTGCCGAGCTTTTGACCTTTACGATGCGCTGTGCGAGTAGTCCTTCTGTCTTCATTGCTTGTTCTCGTAATCGTTAAGAATAGGGGCGCCACTCAGTGCGCCCTATGTCAATTACCCATGGTTTAACCACCCAGGTATGCTGACCGCACTGCTTCGTTTGCTAATAATGCGGCCCCCGTATCTTCCAACACCACGCGGCCGTTTTCCAGCACATAACCACGATCCGCCAGTTTTAGCGCCTGGTTGGCGTTTTGTTCCACCAGGAAAATGGTCATCCCCTCTTCGCGCAGCTGCTGGATGATATCGAAAATCTGCTGGATGATGATGGGGGCCAGCCCGAGTGAAGGCTCGTCCAACAGCAGTAACTTTGGCTGGCTCATCAGCGCACGGCCAATCGCCAGCATCTGCTGCTCACCACCGGACATGGTGCCAGAGCGCTGGCTGCGGCGCTCCAGCAGGCGTGGAAACAGGGTAAACACCCGCTCAATGCGTTGGTGATACTGCTCGCGGTCGGCAAAAAAACCGCCCATCGCCAGGTTCTCTTCCACCGTCATGCGTGAGAACACCCGCCGCCCTTCCGGTACGATCGCCACGGCCTCGCGCATGATGCGCGCTGTCTGCCACTGGGTGATATCCTGATCCATCAAGGTGATGGACCCTTCACTGGCCCTTGGGTCGCCGCATAGCGTGCCGAGCAGGGTGGTTTTACCGGCACCGTTGGCGCCGATCAGGGTGACAATCTCCCCCTGTTGAATGTTCAGGCTGACCTGGTGCAGCGCCTGAATTTTGCCGTAATGGGCGGAAACCTGATTAAATGACAACATATGCTTATTCGCCCAGATAGGCCCGGATCACGTCCGGGTTATTGCGGATTTCTGCCGGTGAGCCTTGCGCCAACGGCGTTCCCTGATTCACCACGTAGATGCGATCGGAAATCCCCATCACCAGTTTCATATCGTGCTCAATCAACAGCACCGACACCTGGTGCTGGTCACGCAGCTCGACGATCAGATGATCCAGCTCATCGGTTTCTTTCGGGTTCAGGCCCGCCGCCGGTTCATCCAGCATCAATAGTTCCGGGCGCGTTACCATGCAACGGGCGATCTCCAGCCGACGCTGCTGGCCATAGGCCAGATTACCCGCCGAACGGTTAGCCATCTCCAACAGGCCCACACGCTCCAGCCACACTGCCGCACGCTCAAGCGCATCGGCTTCTGCACGGCGGAACGCCGGGGTTTTCAGCAAACCGGCAAACACGCCGCTTTTCAGATGCTGATGTTGGGCCACCAGCAGGTTTTCAATCACCGTCATTTCGCGGAACAGCCGCACGTGCTGGAAGGTGCGCACCACACCCATGCGGGCAATGGTCTGGCCGGAAAGCCCTTCCAGATGGCGATCGCGCAGTTTGATGGTGCCACTGGTCGGGCGATAGAACCCGGTCAGGCAGTTGAACACCGTGGTCTTGCCTGCGCCGTTCGGGCCAATCAACGAAACAATCTCACCCTGATGCAGTTCCAGCGCGACGTTGTTTACCGCCAGCAAACCACCAAAACGCATCGAAAGCCCGGCGACCGCCAGTAAAGGTTGAGTACTCATGCCTGCTCCCCCTTCACGGCTTTGATATCAGCCACTTTCAGCTTCAACTGCGGGCGTTTCATCGGCAGCAGCCCCTGCGGCCGCCAAATCATCATCAAGACCATCAGCGCCCCCAGCAGCAACATGCTGTATTCATTCAGATCGCGCATCATCTCACGGGACACTACCAGCAGGATCGCCGCCAGGATCACCGCAAACTGTGAGCCCATGCCGCCCAACACCACGATCGCCAGCACAAAGGCCGATTCCACAAAGGTGAAGGATTCCGGGCTGACAAACCCCTGACGTGCGGCAAACAGCGTGCCGGCAAAACCGGCAAAGGCGGCACTGATGGTAAAGGCGGTCAGTTTGATTTTGGTCGGGCTCAAGCCCAGTGAACGGCAGGCGATTTCATCTTCGCGCAATGCTTCCCAGGCACGGCCCAGCGGCATGCGCAGCAGGCGGTTAATCACAAACAGCGTCAATATCACCAGCAGCAGCGCTACCAGGTAGAGGAACACTATGCGGTCACTGGGATCATATTTCAGGCCAAAGAAGTTATGGAAGGTATCCCAGCCGCCGTCGCGGGCACTGCGGTTAAACTCCAGACCAAAGAAGGTGGGTTTCGGGATCTGGCTGATGCCGTTTGGCCCGCCGGTAATTTCGGTGTTGTTCAACAGCAGGATGCGGACGATTTCACCAAAGCCCAGCGTGACGATCGCCAGATAGTCTCCCCGCAGGCGTAATACCGGGAAACCAAGCAGGAAGCCGAAGATGGCGGTGACAATCCCCGCCAGCGGCAAGCTTTCCCAGAATCCCAGCCCGTAATAATGGTTCAGCAATGCGTAGGTATAGGCACCGATGGCGTAAAAGCCGCCGTAACCCAGCACTAACAGGCCGGAAAGGCCGACCACCACGTTCAGGCCCAGCCCCAGCATCACGTAGATCAGCGTCAGGGTGGCAATATCCACCGTGCCGCGCGACACCAGGAACGGCCAGACGACGGCGGCAATGATGATCGCCGCTGCCAGCACCTTCTGGCGCATGGTGGAGCCGTCAAAGCTGGGTAAGACGAACGCCGGGCCGGAGATTTTCTTCATCCCATGCTGCATCAGCGGACGCAGCAGTTGGAAGAAGAACACCACCACACAACCGATACCAATCCACATCCAGCGCACTTCGGCAGCACCGTGCACCACCAGCTTGGTACCGTCGAGGCTCAGTTGCATCCCCATCAGGAAGGAGGCCATGACAAACAGCACGACCGTGGCAATACAGGCGTTAAGCAGACCGAGTTTCATACTTTCTCAACCTCCGGACGCCCAAGGATGCCGGTTGGCATCACCAGCAACACCACAATCAGCAAGGCGAAGGACACCGCGTCTTTGTATTCGGTGCTCAGATAGGCGGAGGTGAGCGCTTCAGCTACGCCCAACACCAGCCCGCCGATCATCGCCCCAGGAATGCTGCCAATCCCGCCCAGTACCGCCGCGGTGAAGGCTTTCATCCCGGCCATAAAGCCGATGTAAGGATTGATCACGCCGTAGAACTGGCCGAGCAGCACGCCAGCCACCGCCGCCATCACTGCCCCGATCACGAAGGTGAGCGAAATCACCCGGTCGGTATTGATGCCCAGCAGGCTGGCCATCTTCAAATCTTCCGCACAGGCACGGCAAGCGCGGCCCATACGCGAATAACGGATAAACATCGTCAGCGCCAGCATCGCCAGGAAAGTGACGACCCAGATGATGAGCTGCATGGTGCTGATGGTCGCGGCAAAGCCGTTGCTCTCACCCAGCACCCATTGGCCGGTGACCAGGCTTGGCAGCGCCACATCACGCGACCCCTGCGTCAGGCTGACGTAGTTTTGCAGGAATATCGACATCCCGATGGCGGAAATCAGCGCAATCAGGCGCTTGGAGTTGCGCACCGGTTTGTAGGCCACCCGCTCGATGCTCCAGCCATAGGCGCTGGCAATCACGATCGACACCAGGAACGCTGCGCCGATCAGCAGCCAACCCACGTCGATGCCGATCATCATCAGGGCGGCGATCACGATAAAGGAGACATAGCTGCCGATCATATAGACCTCGCCGTGGGCGAAGTTGATCATGCCGATAATGCCGTAGACCATGGTGTAACCGATGGCGATCAATGCATAGGTGCTGCCCAGCGTCACGCCGTTGAACATCTGCTGCAGAAAATAGAGAAACTGCTCTGACATACTCTGACCTTCTAAGGTGTTGTACTGGCCGACAAAGAGCGGCCCAACGGCCTGCTGGCGTTGCAGGCGCCGGGAATTCCCGGTTTGTAGATTTTGCTGTCAAGGTGGCCTCCACGCCCAAAAAACGCAGAGGCCACCTTAAACGGGCTTATTTAATCGGCGTTGATGAGCCGTCGGCATGCCATTCAAACACCCCGAACTCGAAGCCTTTCAGATCGCCTTTGTCATCCCAGCTCAGAGGCCCCATCACGGTTGCCACCGGTTGGCCGGTTTTCAGATCTTTGACGATATCTGCCGGTTCCTGGCTCCCGCTGCGCTCCATCCCGGTGACCAGTGATTGCAGTGCAGCATAGGTGGTCCAGACAAATGGCCCTGTAGGATCCAGTTTCTTGGCTTTTAATGCATCGACCACCGGCTGGTTGGCTGGCACCTGATCGTAACGTTTTGGCAGCGTCACCAGCATGCCTTCAGACGCGGCACCGGCAATGTTGGACAGCGAGGAGTTACCCACACCTTCCGGGCCCATGAAGCGGGTAGTCAAGCCCGCCTGTTTGGCCTGACGCAGGATCTGGCCCATCTCCGGGTAGTAACCGCCGAAGTAGACGAAATCGACGTTTTCTTTCTTCAGACGAGCGACCAGGGTAGAGAAATCTTTATCGCCAGCGGTGATGCCTTCAAACATCACAACATCGGTCCCCTGCTTTTTCAGGCTGTCACGCACTGAACGCGCCAGGCCTTCACCGTATTGCTGCTTGTCGTGGACTACAGCGATGCGCTTGGGTTTAATCTCGTTGAGGATGTAGCTGGCGGCCGTTGGGCCCTGATCGGAATCCAGGCCAGTGGTGCGCAGGATCATCTTGTAACCACGGGTGGTCAGATCCGCGTTGGTCGCCGCCGGGGTGATCATGATCACGCCTTCATCTTCATAGATGTCGGAGGCTGGCTGGGTCGAAGAAGAGCACAGGTGGCCGATCACGTAACGAATGCCGTCATTGATGACCTTGTTGGCTACCGCTACCGCCTGTTTCGGGTCACAGGCATCGTCATACTCTACCGCCACCAGCTTATCGCCCTTGATCCCACCTTTGGCGTTGATATCGGCAATCGCCTGACGCGCACCGGTGAACTCCATATCACCATACTGCGCCACCGGGCCGGACATGGCACCCACTACGGCAATCTTGATGTCTTTTGCCACAGCGACATGGCCGATAGCCATCGCGATACAACCGGCCAGCAGCGCTTTACCCTTTGTTAATTTCATCCGCATAATCCCCATCTGTCGTTGTGAGTGTTGCTGTTGTATTTGTCACACCTAATCATTGTTTCTACCCGGCAGATTGCAAGTAACGGCCAACTGACCGTGGCTGGCAAAACGCCGGTAAATCGCTTTTATCTATAAGTAATAATGATTTAGGTACTTTTGCGACAATATTTTCTAATAAGACTTTATTTTTCATGTCATTAAACAGGAGTTTTCTTCTGCAAAGCAACTCCCAATGTCAGAAACAAGCGGTGTAAACAGCATAAAATCCGGATTAAATCTGCGCCGTTTAGCGCAAGGAACAGCGCGATGTGCTGGTTAACATGCCATTAACTAACCGTTTACTCGGAAAATGCCCGCAGCAAAAAACATTTCGCGCAGACCTCGTATAGAAAAACTTACACAACGCGCTGTGCAAGATCCATTACACTGTCGACATCCTTTATCGGTGCGGAAATCCGGCATGAAACTGACCATTGAACGCTTGACCAGCTTGTCTCCACAAGACCTTATCGACCTTGGTAAAATCTGGCCACATCAACAGCCTGAGCAGTGGCTAAGCTGGCTGGAGGAGGGTAAAGCACTGTTTGCCGCCCGCTTTAACGAGCGGCTGCTGGGGGCGGTAAAAATCGAGATAGCGGGCCAGAGAGCTCAATTGCACGACCTGCTGGTGCGCGAAGTGACACGCCGCCGTGGCGTGGGGCTGTATCTGATGGAAGATGCCCAACGCCAATTGCCACAGGTGCAACATTGGCAACTGGATACTACCGGGTTGGCCGCACGTGAACGTGGCGAAGTCGGCAACTTTATGCGTGCCTGCGGATTCCAGGCTCAGGGCGATTGCTGGCAAAAATGAAACGTTGGCTAGCTCTGATCGTCATTATGCTGCTCGCCGTCATGGCCTGGTTTGTAGGGCGCTACCAGGCCATGAATCTTCATCAACCTTGGGATCAGCAGGCCTACGTTTGGCAAAGGGTGTGGACACCTCAGCATGCCGAGGCGCTGGCTGCCAGCCGTGACCTGTTTACTACCCTGCGCGTGTTGGGTCTGCAGGTGCATCCCCGTGAGGGTTTCCGGGACATCACGGTCAATACCGCCATGCTGAAACAAGATGGCCGCCCGCTATGGTTGGTAGTGCGGATAGACGGGCAATTGATGCAGTTGGATGAGGCCACCATCTATGCACGTCTGCAACAACAGCTGCAACGCTGGCAGGCGGCTGGTTTACCGGTGATTGGTGTGGAGATCGACCATGACGCCGCCACCGTACGGCTGCCCAAATATCAACAATTTCTGCACCAACTGCGCCAACGGCTGCCCTCTTCATTACAGCTAGGCATCACCGCCCTGCCCGCCTGGATCGGATCCCCAGCGCTGCCCGGCGTACTGCAACAGGTAGACAGCTCGGTGCTTCAGGTACATGCGGTGCTCTCCCCCACCCAAGGTTTATTCGACGGCCGGTTGGCGCAGGAGTGGACACGCCAGTACGCTCGCCTTAGCCCTAAACCCTTCCGTATTGCCTTGCCAGCCTACGGCATGGCTCTGCTAGGGTTCGATGCCCAGGGGGCTCTGGTTGAGAGCGAAGCCTCGCAGCGCGTGGCGGGCAAGGTCCAGGAACTGACCGTGGCACCGCAGCAGGTTGCCGATTTCTTGCAGCAGCTCGCACAACGCCCACTGCCACATCTGCGCGGCATTATCTGGTTCCGCCTGCCGCTGGAAAACGATCGCCGCGCCTGGTCGATGGCGACGCTACGGGCGGTGATCCAGCACCAGCCATTGCTCACCCACTGGCAGGTTAAATTTTTGCCGCAGCCACAGCAAAATGGGCTGTATGATTTGATGATTGAGAATCAGGGTCCGGTGGATGCTCCGTTACCGCGTGAGATCCACATTCAGGCCGAAGGTTGCCTGGCCGCCGACGCGGTAGGTCATTACCAGTTGGCAACGGCATCGGACCCCCAACGCTTTATCCGCATTAGCGGCGATCAGCTACGAGCAGGGCAATCACGCCCCTTGGGCTGGCTACGCTGCCAACAGATCACGCCAGGAGGCACCCATGTCATACCTTGATTTGCACACTGCAGGGCACCGTCGCCGTGCGCTCCCGTTAGCATCACTGATCGCTGCAGCATTGATGGTGCCGCTGAGCGGCCAAGCCTGTGGGCCAGACTTCCCCAACCGCCTGCTGGTTAATCGCAACGGCACCCTGCTGTATATGCCTGAGGGCAACTTCGCTTTCGAAGCCACCCGTCTGGTACCGGTAGACCCACAGCTGCCACGCTGGCAGGCTCCGCCCATGGCCCCGGTGACACCGCCAAAACCGATGCCGCTTTCACCCGCACAGCAGGCCATTAGCCAGATGCGTGCTACCCACACCGTTGAAGAAGCCGACGCGGTGAATGCGCAAGGGCTATCTAATGCCGCGCGCTTATATACGCTGGGGGCGGTCGCCTTTGCCGCAAAAGATCCGCGGGCGTCGCAATATTTCCAGCAGGTGTTGGCGTTGCCAGCCGCCGAGCAGGAAGCATGGGGGTTACGGGCGCAATACTCGCTCGGCCGCCTGCTGATGGACGATCATGGCACGCCGGAAAGTGAATCCGGTAGCGAGCCGGTGGTGAAACATCCGGAGAAAGCGCAGCTTGAGCAGGCCTTGGCTGCCTTCCAACAGGTGATCGACCAGGTGAAAAGTGGCACCGCCGATCCCGATCAACTGGCACTGAGTAGCCTGGGCCAACAAGCACGTATTCATTTGTGGCTCGGGGAAATCGCTCCGGCAGCACAGCTATATGCTCAGCAGGCTGCCCAAGGCGATCCCGATGGCGGTCTCTCGCTGCAATATATCTCCTCCTATCTGATCAACCCGCAGCATGTAGAGGCGTTAAAACAGGCTATTCACGATCCGTTGGTGCAGCAATTGGTCACCATTGAGCTGTTCGCCCGCAGCAGTAATCTGGAGATGTCCGGTATCATTAACGGCGAGACCAGCGCCAAGCAGCTTGTCGATCAGACCCTGACGTTGCTCAATGACTCGGTTAAAAATGGTTTCACCGGTAGCGACCGGCTGGCGGCGCTGGCCTATCGTTCCGGGCAATATGCCATGGCGGCCAACCTGCTGAAAAATGCGGGAGATGGCGGTTTAGCCTGGTGGTTACGTGCCAAAATGGCCCTGCGTGAGGGTGATGTGAAAGCCGCAACCGCCGCCTATGCCAAAGCCGCAGCCGCATTCCCTACCGATGAAAGCTGGGGGGAACAGCGTAACGAAGACTTCGCAGCCGAAATGATCGTGCCGGATTGCCGAGTTGCCGGCGAGCAGGCCATTCTGGCACTGAACCGAGGCGACTATCTGCAAGCGATGGACCTGATGTATCGCGGCAAAGAAAACTACTGGGCAGACGTGGCGGATATCGCCGAGCGGGTGCTAACGGTCGATGAGCTGAAAGGCTTTGTGGATAAGCATGCGCCAGCCCCCACCACGCCACTCAAGCCGGTCAAACCCGATGAATACAATGGCGAGCGGATCACCCAAGAGGTTCAACTGCGTGAATTGCTGGCACGGCGCATGATGCGCGTGGGTCGCTATGAGGAAGCGGTGAACTACTTTGCCATTCCAAACTACCGCCAAGCGGCGCAGGACTTTGCCAACCTGATGAAAGCGGCGAAGGATAAATCGGCAGATAAGAACGCACGCGCCAAAAGCTACTATCAGGCGGCGGCGCTGTTGCGCTCGCAGGGGTTGGATTTCACCGGCTATGAAATGACGCCGGATTACAATATTTATGGCGCGGGGTATTCCTATCTGGGGGATGCGTTCAACACCAAGGACATCAAAGACAAGAGTTGGATCAGCGCGGCGGAAGCGGCACGGGCCAAGAAATCGTTGCCAGATGCAGATAACCGTTTCCTGCATTACCGCTGGCAGGCGGTGGATCTGGCGCAAAAGGCCGCCGACCTGCTACCGCCGAAAAGCCAGGCCTACGCTGCCGTGCTGTGTAATGCCGCTGGTTGGGTGATAGCCCGCGACGCCAAGACCGGCCGCGCGCTGTATCAGCGTTATATCAAGAATGGCACCCAGTTTGAGTGGGGTACCAAATTTGGCTATGACTGCCCGGCACCGGAGTTTGATCCCACAGCCAACTAACTACAAAAACAGAAAAGCCCGGCGAGCCGGGCTTTTCGAACGTTAAGCGCTATCAGTATCAGGCTTCGATCGCCATCTTCAGTTTCTTCATGGCGTTCTTTTCCAACTGGCGCACACGCTCGGCGGAAACGCCGTACTGATCGGCCAGCTCCTGCAGGGTGGACTTGTTGTCGTCGTCCAACCAGCGGGCGCGAATGATATGCTGGCTGCGCTCGTCCAGACCTTCCAGCGCGTAGGCCAGTTTGTCTGCGGCGTTGCTTTCCCAGTTATCTTCTTCGATCCCTTCGGCAAAGTCCGAGCTTTTATCCTGCAGATAGAGCATTGGGGCCATGGCATGGCCGTCACGCCCTTCGTCTTCCGGCGTTGGGTCAAAGGTCATGTCCTGTGCCGCCATACGCGACTCCATCTCACGCACGTCTTTGCTGGTGACACCCAGCTCGCGCGCGACCAGCTCCACTTCGTCCTGATTGAACCAGCCCAGACGCTGCTTGGTTTTACGCAGGTTGAAGAACAGCTTGCGCTGCGCCTTGGTGGTCGCCACTTTGACGATACGCCAGTTGCGCAGCACGTATTCGTGAATTTCTGCCTTGATCCAATGCACCGCAAAGGACACCAGACGTACGCCAACCTCTGGGTTGAAGCGACGCACGGCCTTCATCAGGCCGATATTCCCTTCCTGGATAAGATCTGCCACCGGCAAACCGTACCCTGAATAGTTACGGGCAATATGAGCGACAAAGCGCAGGTGAGACAGGATGAGCTGCTTAGCTGCTTCCAGATCGCCCTGATAATGCAGCCGTTCAGCCAGTTCCCGCTCTTCCTCTGCCGTCAGCATCGGATAGGTGTTGGCTGCCCGCAGGTAGGCTTCCAAGCTGCCCTGTGGGACTAAGGCTAAAGTGCGCATTTCTTTGGTCATTCAAAACCCTCTCTTGATAAAACTGGTCATGCAGGTGATTTCACGGCGGGGAGCTATTGATCTTGCGGCAGTTGCTGTTGCAAAAGCGGGTCCACACGCCGGGCACCTAAACATTTGCTGCAGATTTGGACCGTGCTCAACCCCAAAAGTTCACCGTTTTTCACACACAGTGCACACGACAATACGTCATGCAAGCTCAGGTTGATTGGGAATTTGTGCGTTTGAGAAGAGATCGGAGATGTTGAGGTCTGGCAACTCTTCTCCCGCAGCACGGCAACCGGGCCGCAGCAGGAGAAGAGTATACCAAAAATTCACTATTGTGGTGTAAATCGGCGTAAATGTTGCACGGTGGCCAACCAGGCGGCAATCCAGCCGATCATCGCCGAGATCAGCAGCAGCAACAGCGCCTCATCCCAACCCAGGCCATGCAGGGTAAAGGTGGTGCCAAACACCTTCGCCACGTTGGTCACTACCGACTCCAGCTTCCACACCAGCGCGCCAGACAGGGCCAGCGACAACAGTGCGCCGAAGAAGCCGAGCATTGCACCACCGTTGAGGAACGGCCGCAGGATAAAGCCGTCGGTGGCACCGATCAGCTTCATCACGTTGATGGTATCGCGACGGCTGAAGATGCTCAGACGCACGCTGTTACCAATCACCAGGAACACCGCCACCACCATCAGTATGCCGATCATCAAGGCCACCTGGCCCACCAACCCGGTCAGCGCCGCCAGGCGGGCAAACCAGCTGTCGTCCATCCTGACTTCATCCACGCCCTGCACCGCCGCCACGCGATCGCGCAGGGTGGTGAGCGTATCAGAACTCTGGAAACTCATCTGCGGCGTGACAATCGCCACGGCTGGCAGCGGGTTTTCTTCCAGCATATCCAGCGCGCCACCAAAACCAGACCAGTTGCGGAACTCGCCCCGCGCCTCTTCACGCGACAGGTAGTTCACCTTCTCCACCCCGGCTTCGGCCTTGATGGCATCCAGCACTTTGATCGCCGCGTCATCGTCGAGGGATTTATCCAGATACACCGTCAACTGTGGCGTTGGGTACCACTGTGTTGCAGCGGTACTGACGTTCTTCCAGACGATGTAGCAAACGCTCGGCAGCGTCAGGGAGATGGCGATGACCATCACGGTCAGCAGCGTTGCCAGTGGTTGGCGCAGCATATCGGCAATGGCGTTCATCCAAGCATAGCGCCACTGTTCACGCCAGCCACCACGCAGTGCCTTGCTCTTGGCGGTTTTTGCATTATTCGCCATGCTGTGCCCCCCCTACCATACGGCCCTGGCTCAGCGTCAGGATGCGGTAATTGCGCCGGGCGATCAGCCCGGTGTCGTGGGTTGCCATCAGCACCGTCACCCCAACGCGGTTAAATTCTTCAAACAGGCGCAGGATCCCTTCCGACAGGGCGTCATCCAGGTTACCGGTCGGTTCATCCGCCAACAGCACCGCTGGCTTGTTCACCACCGCGCGGGCAATGCCAACGCGCTGCTGCTCACCACCGGAGAGCTGAATGGGGAAGTTCTTCGCTTTATCCAGCAGCCCGACCTTGTCCAGCGCAGCCGAAACGCGGCGACGGATATCTTCGGTACTGGCTCCAGCGATGACCAGCGGCATCGCCACGTTGTCATACACCGTACGATCCAGCAGCAGATGGTGATCCTGGAAAATCATGCCGATCTGGCGGCGCAGGAAAGGCACCTCGCGGTTTTTCAACCGGCTGATGTCATGCCCGCCAAACCAGATATGACCGGCGCTTGGCCGCTCAATCCCACAAATCAGTTTCAGCAGGGTACTTTTCCCCGCGCCGGAATGGCCGGTCAGAAACGCCATCTCCGCCGGACGCAGATGAAAATCTACCCCCTGCAGGGCTTGCCGTCCGCCCAGATAAGCTTTACTGACCTGTTCAAAGCGAATCATCCGTATCAATCCTCTCGGGCAAAAAGTGCCTCAATAAAGTCATCAGCCTTAAACGGCCGCAAATCTTCGATGCCTTCACCAACGCCGATGTAACGGATCGGGATAGTAAACTGATCGGCAATGGAGAAGATCACCCCGCCTTTGGCGGTACCGTCCAGTTTAGTCAGCGTTATGCCGGTCAGGCCCACGGCTTCATTAAATAATTTCGCCTGGTTAACCGCATTTTGTCCGGTGCTGGCATCCAGAGTCAGCATAACCTCATGGGGGGCCTGCTCGTCCAGTTTTTTCATCACCCGCACGATCTTCTTCAGCTCTTCCATCAGGTGCGCCTTGTTCTGCAGGCGACCGGCAGTGTCAGCGATCAGCACATCGATATTGCGGGCTTTGGCCGCCTGCACCGCGTCGAAGATCACCGAAGCGGAATCGGCACCGGTATGCTGAGCGATGACCGGAATGCGGTTACGTTCGCCCCAGACCTGCAACTGCTCAACCGCTGCGGCGCGGAAAGTGTCGCCCGCGGCCAGCATCACCGATTTACCTTCGGCCTGGAACTGACGCGCCAGCTTGCCGATGGTGGTGGTTTTACCCACCCCGTTGACGCCAACCATCAGGATCACGAATGGCGTTTTGCCACCGACATTCAGTGGCTGATCCACTTTGGCGAGAATTTCCGCCATCTCTTCTTTCAGTTTGCCATACAGCGATTCGGCATCTTTCAATTGCTTACGGCTGGCGTGCAGAGTAAGAGACTCAATGATTTTACGAGTGGTTTCTACACCAACGTCGGCGATTAACAGCTGTTCTTCCAGCTCTTCGAACAAATCGTCGTCGATCTTCTTGCCACGGAACAGGCCAATAAAGCCGGAACCCAGATTCTGTTTGGTTTTCAGCAGGCTGCGTTTAAGACGGGCGAAGAAGCCTTCTTTGCTCGGGCGCTCTTGCTCTTGCGTTACCGCCGGAGCCAGCAGCTCAGGCTGTTCGGGTTCCGCGTCCAGCTCAGGCTCGATAACCTCTTCAATCACCTCTGGCTCAGGCTCGAAAATTTCAGCAGGCACTTCGATAACCGCTTCAATCACCTCGGGTTCAGGTTCGATAATTTCAGCAGGCGCTTCGATTACCGCTTCAATCACCTCTGGTTCAGGTTCGATAATTTCAGCAGACGCTTCGATTACCGCTTCAATCACCTCGGGTTCAGGTTCGATAATTTCAGCAGGCGCTTCAATCAGCTCGGGTTCTTCTACTTGCGCCTCAGGCTGTTGCGCTACGGTGACTTCTTCGATCGCCACCGGCTCAGCATGGTGTTCGTCCAGCGGCAGGATATTTTCGGTGATAGGCTCGCCGCTCAGGCTGCTATCCCACTCCCCTGGGGTATCTTTGGTGGCGGCTGGAGCAGATCCCTGGGTAGGAAGCTTATCGTCCAGTTTGGGGGCAGCCGGGGTTTCTGCGGCCTGCTGTTCCGCCTGTTCTACGGCAGATTCAGGTTGTTGCTGCTCTTCTTCCTTCTGGCCGAAGCCCAGCCAGGAGAAAAACCCACGTTTTTTATCTTTTGCCATGTTCTGACCCTACTCCGTACCAATGGCTTGCAAATGCGAAAAATTAATTCGCCGAGTCTATCACTTTCCCTGGCACAGCAACACGCATCGGCAATGCTTTCATCGCGGTAGTTTTAACGCTCTCACCGCCTCCAGGCTGCAACTTATCCGCAATCCGGTATAGAATGGCGGTAACTTTTCGTTAACTTCGCAACTGATTAAGACTCTTTATGGCAAAACAACCACCGCGCGGCGCGCTCAAAAAACCGCAGACGGCCTCCGCTGGCCAGATCCGCATCATCGGCGGCCAATGGCGCGGGCGCAAACTGCCGGTGCCCAACAGTGAGGGGCTACGGCCAACCACCGACCGCGTACGCGAAACCTTGTTCAACTGGTTAGCCCCGGTGATCCGTGGGGCTCGCTGTCTGGACTGCTTCGCGGGTAGCGGTGCGTTGGGATTGGAAGCCTTATCGCGCTATGCCGAAAGCGCCACGCTGCTGGAATACGAGCGGCCAGTAGCCCAACAGCTGGGGAAAAACCTGGCGCTGTTGCAAGGCAATGGCAGCGTGGTGAATACCAACGCTTTGACCTGGTTGGCAGGTAACGGGCAACCTTTTGACGTGGTGTTTCTCGATCCCCCGTTCCGCAAAGGGTTGCTGGCCGATACCGTCACGCTGTTGGAACAACAGGGTTGGTTAGCGAACGAGGCCTGGATTTACGTCGAGGCCGAAGCCGAAAGCGCCGCCACCGATGTTCCTGCGACCTGGACACTGCACCGCGAGAAGGTCGCCGGCCAGGTAGCCTATCGCCTTTACCTCCGCACCCTTGAAGAGAAAACCGAACATGCTGATTAACCTGGGCCGTCTGCTGATGCTGTGCGTGTGGGGCTTTCTGCTCACCAACCTGTTCCACCCGTACCCCAAACCACTGACCTACTTCATCAACGTAGCCTTGTTCTTTATGGTGGTTATGCACGGGCTACAGCTGGTGCTACTGAAATCCACCCAGCCGAAAGACCAGCCCATCAGCCGCTGGCTGGAAACCAAGATCTTTATTTTTGGCGTGTTTGAGCTGTTGGACTGGCAGAAAAAACAGCCGCCGCTGAAGAAAAAATAGCCTTTTAGCGGGCGCAGCATGCGGCGCCCCTACGATTTCTGTGCCGTGAAGGAGATAAAGCGGGTGCCCTGCAGGCTCAGCGTGCCCTGAGCGCCTTTATCTATCTGATTATATTGCTGCTGCGGCAACGGTATTTTGATCTCGCTGCCGCCCGTCAACGGACGGAAGTACACTTCGTAACGCATATCTTCCACCACGATATTTTCCCGCTGCCGCGAACGACGATTCGGCGAGGGGAACTCCCGCTTGGCGCTGACTTCCACCTGCAATGTACGCACCGGCTGACGGTCATTATCCGCATCCTGGCGGCGTTTGTTGAGGTATTGGCGGGTCGCCAGCACCGCGATCAGCGCGATCACGGCAACAAAGAACAACGGTGGCTTACTCATTGACGGTTTTCCTCTTTTATCCGGCGGATTTCATTCACGCCTAAAACCGCGTAAACATAGCATTCGGAAGAAAGCATTGTCGAACCCACGCGCGCTGCTTACACTGAGAAAGTGACAACCTGGAGTTGGTTATCCCGGCTCCCATAATAAATAAGGAAGACATATGAGTTGGCCGTTCCTTGCCGTATTTTTTTCCGGTTGGTTGTTCGTTGATGCCTCCTATCGCGGCCCGCGCTGGCAACGCTGGGTATTTAAACCAGTCACCTTACTGCTGTTGCTGTTATTGGCCTGGCAGGCTCCGGTATTGGGCCCTGCGGGTTATCTGATCGTTTTGGGCCTGTTGGCTACGCTGGCGGGTGATGCCTTGTTACTGCTGCCGCGCGAGCGGGTGCTGTACGCCATCGGTGCTTTCTTCCTCTCACACCTGCTGTATACCCTGAGCTTTGCCAGCCAGATGACCTTCAGCCTGTTCTGGCCTTTGCCGCTGGTGCTGCTGGTGATTGGCGCACTGCTGCTGGCCATCATCTGGAGCCGGTTGGAAGAGATGCGCTGGCCGATCGCCACGCTGGTCGCTATGACGCTGCTGATGGTGTGGCTGGCGGGGGAACAATATTTCCTGCGCAGTACCGACTTTGGCTTCTCATTGCTGGCGGGTACCTCGCTGCTGCTGTTGGCGAATATCGTCTGGCTGCTGAACCGCTACCGCTTTACCTTCCGTGCGGCAGATGCCGTGGTCGCTTTCTGCTACTTCTCCGGGCATTTCCTCATCGTCCGCTCGCTATATCTGTAATGACAGGTTACGGATTCGGGCAACCGGATCCGTAGCCTCCCCCTCAATTAACAATAACTCTCATATCGCACTTGACTCTGGAGCCAGCTCCAAGGTGTAGAGTGCTTGTTGAGAGGATATTGGATTGCCTGAAGGGGGCGCTATGCAGACTCATAAACCACATAATCACCAAGAGCATCAGCATCAAGAACATAATCACGATCACGGCTGCGGCTGTAGTCATGACCACGCCAAAACCCAGCATGGCTGTAGCAATGAAAAAACCCCGGTGGGAGCAACCGCTGCCCATGGCCATCACGCGGCCCACGATCACGGTGCCAGTTGCTGCAGTAGCGATGGCCCCGACGACCCGGATGAGGAAAGCGACAGGCTGGCTGCCGTTCCCCCTTCCGGCAGCCAGCGTTTCAGTTGGAAAGTCACCGGCATGGATTGCCCGAGCTGTGCCAAGAAAATCGAAAATGCCGTAACGTCGATCCCCGGCGTCGACAGCGCTCGCGTGCTGTTTGCCACGGAAAAACTGGTGGTGGATGCCCAATCCGACGTCAGCATGCGGATCCAGGACGCGGTAAAACAGGCTGGCTTTACCCTGTTGGGGAGTAACCCGGCGGCAATAGGCGATGAACCCAAAACCTCCCGGTTTGGTGAGTACGGCCCTCTGCTGCTGCTCTCCGCACTGATGGTGCTCAGTTGGGTTCTCGACTTCTTCAACCCACGGCTGGGCGAAATAGCCTTTATTGCCACCACCTTGGTCGGCCTGGTGCCGATTGCCAGCAAAGCCTTGCGCCTGATCCGTTCAGGCACACCGTTTGCCATAGAAACCTTGATGAGCGTTGCCGCCATCGGTGCGCTGTTTATCGGTGCCACCGCCGAAGCGGCCATGGTGCTGCTGTTGTTTATGGTGGGAGAACTGCTGGAATCCTACGCGGCCAATCGTGCACGCCGTGGCGTGAAAGCGTTGATGGAACTGGTGCCGGAAGACGCTCTGCTTATCCAGGGCAGCGTACGTAAACGCGTGCCGGTAGCCAGCCTGCGCCCCGGTGACGTAATAGAGATCGCGCCCGGTGGCCGCTTGCCTGCCGATGCCGAGTTGCTAAACCCGTTCGCCAGCTTTGACGAAAGCGCTTTAACCGGTGAATCCGTGCCGGTAGAGCGCCAACAGGGTCAGAAAGTGGCCGCTGGCAGCCTGTCCGTCGATCAGGCCGCGCAGATGAAGGTCACTTCCGAGCCGGGTAAAAATGCCATCGACCGTATCCTGCAGCTGATTGAAGAGGCCGAAGAGCGCCGCGCACCGATTGAGCGCTTCCTCGATCGCTTCAGCCGTTACTACACTCCGGCGATCATGCTGCTGGCCGTGGCGGTGATCCTGGTGCCACCGCTGCTGTTTGCCGAGCCTTGGGAGATGTGGATCTACCGGGGTCTGACCTTGCTGCTGATCGGTTGTCCGTGTGCCTTGGTCATCTCCACGCCAGCGGCCATCACCTCTGGCCTTGCGGCGGCCACGCGCCGGGGCGCGCTGATTAAAGGTGGTGCTGCATTGGAACAGTTGGGCCAAGTGCAAACCATCGCGTTCGATAAAACCGGTACGCTGACCGAAGGCAAACCGACGGTGACCGACGTGCTGCCTGCAGACGGCCTCAGCGAACAGCAACTGCTGGCCATTGCAGCGGCTGTCGAGACGGGCTCACATCATCCACTGGCACAGGCGATCGTCAAGCGCGCAGCGGAGAACGGGACTGCATTGCCACTGGCCGAAGGCCGCCGGGCTCTGGCGGGTATCGGGGTTGAGGGGAAGGTTGACGGTAAAACTATCCTGATCAGCGCACCGGGCAAGTTGACGGAAAACCAGTTGAGCAGCGAATGGCGCAGCCAGGTAGAGACGCTGGAAACGGCGGGTAAAACCGCAGTGGTGGTGCTAGAGGACGGGCAGCCTATCGGTTTGCTGGCGTTGCGTGACACCTTGCGTAGCGACGCTAAACAGGCGATTGCCGAGTTGACGCAATTAGGCGTTCGTGGCGTGATGCTCACAGGTGATAACCCGCGCGCTGCGGCCGCCATTGCCAATGAATTGGGGATCGATTACCGCGCCGGGTTAATGCCGGAAGACAAAGTGAACGCGGTAACCGAGCTGAGCAAGTTGCAACCTACCGCCATGATCGGCGACGGTATCAACGATGCCCCGGCGATGAAGGCCGCCAGCATTGGCATTGCGATGGGGAGCGGTACCGACGTGGCATTGGAAACGGCGGATGCCGCGCTGACACACAACCGGTTGACCGGCGTTGCCGAGATGATCCGCATCTCCCGCGCTACCCACGCTAATATTCGCCAGAACATTACCATTGCGCTTGGGCTGAAAGCGATTTTCCTGGTCACCACCCTACTGGGGATGACTGGCCTGTGGCTGGCCGTATTGGCAGACTCTGGAGCAACCGCGCTGGTGACCGCCAACGCCTTACGGCTGCTGAAGAAACGTACATAGTAGAACATCTGTCAGGCCCGTTATGGAAATGGGCCTGACAGCCAAAGGATTATTCTGCCAGGCCCTTACGCAGCAGGTAACGATATGGGGCCTGCTCGGTTTCCTGGGCCACCAGCGTATGTTCCATAAAGCGGCAAAAACCCGGGATGTCGCGGGTGGTGGCCGGATCGTCGGCAATGATCAGCAAGGTTTTACCGTTATCCATATGGCGCACGGTTTTGCGCACCATCATGACCGGTTCCGGACAGCGCAGCCCCAGCGCGTCTAGCGTCTGGTCTGCCTGGGCAAAAATGTCAGTCATACATCTCTCTCGATCTAAAACGATCGGCGAACCCTCGCCGGATCTGATTACCCGCTAGTTTACGCCGGTAGTTTTTCTGCGCAAGATACGTTAACGTTTGCGTTAAATTTAACCATTGCATTGAATGCCCAAACGCGTACCATGTCGCCGCGCAGTTAACAATGGGTTCCCTCACCCCACACTCAAAAAGGCTACATTATGTATTCGTTTACCGATCGACAACGCTTAATCGCGTTGGTTTGGCTATCGCTATTTCACATCGCCATCATTACTTCCAGCAACTACCTGGTGCAGTTGCCGATCAGCATTTTCGGCTTTCACACCACCTGGGGTGCCTTCACTTTTCCGTTTATCTTCCTGGCCACTGACCTGACCGTACGGATCTTCGGTGCTCCGCTGGCACGCAGGATTA
The DNA here is from genome assembly GCF_019968685.1 of Serratia sp. JSRIV006. NCBI lineage: Bacteria > Pseudomonadati > Pseudomonadota > Gammaproteobacteria > Enterobacterales > Yersiniaceae > Serratia > Serratia sp. JSRIV006. The sequence continues at coordinate 266,614 of NZ_CP074137.1, read as the reverse complement.
TCCTTGCCGTGATGGTCCCGGCGCTGTTTATCTCCTATGTGATCTCCACCGTCACTTTCCAGGGTGAATGGCAGGGCTTTGCCGCCTTGACCAGCTTCAACCTGTTTGTAGCGCGTATCGCCGCCGCCAGCTTTATGGCCTACGTACTGGGCCAGATCCTGGACGTGCAGGTGTTCAACCGCCTACGTCAACGCAGTGCCTGGTGGGTTGCCCCCGCCGCGGCCATGTTCCTTGGCAATATCAGCGATACCCTGGCCTTCTTCTTTATCGCCTTCTACAAAAGCAGCGATCCCTTTATGGCCGCCAACTGGGTGGAAATCGCGCTGGTAGATTACAGCTTCAAGGTGCTGATCTGCCTGGTATTCTTCCTGCCGATGTACGGGGTGCTGCTCAATATGCTGCTCAAACGTCTGGCAGAACGCCAACCCGCCAACCGGTTGCAACTGAGTTAACCCGCCTTCTGGTTTATACTGGGCAGCCTGATTTAACGGAGGCTGCCCATGCGCTTAACCACTCGCCAAGCTACACTTGAAGAGATCTACTCTCTTTACCTCTGCATTCCAGAATTTGGCAGTCTGCACAGCCTGAAAGATTTGCAGCAACGTATCGGGGATAACCCTTCTCACGGCTTGATTGCCGAAATTGATGGCCAGGCAGCCGGTTTTAAACTCGGCTATCAAACCGCGCCGGGGGAGTTCTACAGCTGGCTGGGCGCAGTTTTACCTGATTTTCGCCGCAAGGGTATCGCCCAAACCATGCTGGCGGAGCAGGAGCGTTGGGCGCGTTCGCAAGGCTATCAGCAGCTGTGGGTAAAAACCCGCAACCAGTTCCGCGCCATGCTAATAATGCTCATTAGCCACGAATATCAGATTTTCACTCTAGAAAAGAAAGGCGAAGTAGACGAGTATCGTCTATTACTTAAAAAAAACCTGTGACATCTAGCCATACGGTCAACCAACTCTATCTGCAAAGGAATAAGGAACACCAGATGCGTAAAGTAACAAAATTGATGGGTATCGGCCTGTTAGTGCTTGGCCTGGCGGCCTGTGATAGCGCCACCAAAGACACTAATGCCCCCGCAGGCAGCGCAGCAGCCAGCGTCCCAAGCGGACAACAGGTGAGTTTATTGGATGGCAAGCTGACCTTTACCCTGCCTAACGGTTTGGCCGATCAGAGCGATAAGCTGACCAACCAACCAACTAACGTGCACATCTATGCCGACAGCACCAACCAGCGTGCGGTGATCGTGATCGTTGCCGACAAGGCAGCGGGCGATCTGGATACCCTGGCCAAACGCATGGAAGAGCAGCAACACTCCCGCGATGCCAACCTGCAGGTCATTACCAATAAAGCGGTTGAAATTAACGGCACGCCAATGCGCCAACTGGATACCGTGATCACCGTGGCTGGCCAGAAAGCCTACTCTGGCGTGCTGCTTGCTATGCTGCCAGACGGTCAGCAACTGACCCTGCAAATCACGCTGCCAGCGGATAACCAGCAGCAGTCTCAAAGCGTAGCGGCTGGCGTGTTCAATACGGTGAAGATCAAGCAGTAATCGCACTGGGCCAGCATGCTGGCCCGTTTAATCTGTTACGCCAATGCCTGTGCTAACAGGGTGATCGGATGTTCACAGCGCTTGCTGGTGGACATCTCGATCTGCCATTTGCAGGTTTCACAATCGGTGATCACCATATCCACTCCGCTGGCTTCAATCTGGCGAAATAGCGAGGCACCAATGCCTTGCGAGGTTTCATAGTTTTCCGACTTGAAGCCGTAAGTCCCGGCGATACCGCAGCACTGCGAGTCCAGCACCACCAGTTCCAGCCCTGGGATCTGCCGCAATAACTCCAGCGTATAGGCCGTCCAGCCCATTTTCTCCATATGACACGGCGTGTGGTAAGCCACCCGCAGCGGCGTCTGTTTGAGCGGCAAGGTGCGCCCTTGGCTGAGCAGACGATAGAGATAACGCGTAGCCAGCTCCACCCGTTCACGCACCGCCGAGGTGTCCACCTCCAGCAAATGCGGGTACTCATCACGCAGGGTAAACGTGCAGCTCGACGAAGTAGCCACCACCGGTATGCCTTTGGTCAGGACCGCATCATGCAGCGATTCCGCATTCACTTTAGCCTGCTTCTTCGCCTGTGCAATAAAGCCGTTGGCGATCAGCGGTACGCCGCAGCATTTCTCCCGCTTGAGCAGCTGCACGCCGATATCCATGGCGTTAAACACCTTGATCAGGTCTTTGCCAAGCTGTGGATGGTTGTAGTTAACAAAGCAACCGTGGAAAAACGCCACCTGCTCGGCATAGCGCTGCTGCTGTTCCGCCTGCTGGCGGTACCAACGGCGGAAGGTGCCAAACGAGTATTTCGGCAGCTCACGCCGATGGTCGATCTTCAACGCCTTATCCAACAGCTTGCGTACCGGCTTCAGGCCGGTAGTCGCGTTAACGATAGGGGCAAACGGCGTCGAGAGCGTGCCCATGATGTCAGTGTGGCTGAGGATGGCATCGCGCAGCGTCGGTTTGCTTTGGCTGAAATTGGCCCGTGCGCGTTGGATAATATCGCCGATTTTAACGTCGGAGGGGCAAGCCACTTCGCAGCGCTTGCAGTTAGTGCAATACTTCAGCGCTTCGTCGTAAAGCGCCGGATCTTTCAGCCGCAGGCGCTCCCCATCAGGCCCGGCCTGCTTTGGCCCCGGATAGAGCGGGTTAGCCTTGGCAACCGGGCAATAGGTGGTGCAGACGGTGCATTTGATGCAGCTCTCGAAGCTGTTGTCTGGTAACAGGCTCATGCTGAAACCTCCTGTGCCAGGATCTGTTGGGCAACGTGCAGCGCGCCGAGCAGCGAAACCCCGGCGCCACAGCCCTGCTGCAACGGATCGTAACCGCCAGCCACGGCACCGATAGCATACAGATTGGTCATCGCCTCCCCCTGTTTTAACGCCCGTAGCGCGGTATCGGTCTGAACCCCAAATTGCAGGTACGGCTGCGGAGCAAACAGATTGGCATCGCTCCAGTCGGCGCGTTCGGTTTTGCTGTAAACGTCGAGGCCAAATACCGGCTCACGAATGCCGTCAAAACTAGCCACCAGGCCGTTGCTGAAGAAGCTGCCGCTGGCCAGTATCACCTGCTGCGCGCGCAGCGGAATATCGGTGTGATTGCGGGTATACAGACCGGTGACGCGCTGCCCGTCGAAGCTGGCACGCAGCACGCTATCCCCCGGCATAAACACCCCACCCAGTTGCTGCAAACGCTGGCGCAAGGCCTGATGCAGCCGCATGCCGAGCACGGAAGGCGGCAGCGTGGGTAACAGATAAACGGGCTTACCGACCAACCGGCGCAACGTCATCAACGGTTCATCATCCTCTAACCCCAGGCAGGCTGGCAGGAGGATGGCCTCAGCCTCTCCTGCCTGGCGCGTGATCTCCTCCGCCAACTGAGTCAGATGTTCTGGCAGATCCAGCACGCGGGCGATATTCACCGCGCGGAACTCGCTGGGATTATTACGTAGACGATCCAAAACAGGCAGATGCAAAAATGCCACCTCAGCCTTGAGACCCTGCTCTTGCATCAATGAGCTGGCCGCCATCTGCGGTTGGAAATCCAGGAAGCCTTCAATCCCCAGCACGGCGATATTCTGCCACGGCAACTTGCTGCCCAAGGGAGAGACAGGGATCGCCAGGGGGCTGAGCCAGGTGGCACGGCGGGTCCCGAGAGGGGTCACGCGTAGATGGTTTTGGCTGCTATCACCCTGCATCTGCCACCCGCAACGCTGTAGCAATTGCTCAGCCTCCGTTGCCAGCGCGGCCACCTGTGTGGCTCCCATCAGGCTATACGGATGCTGCGGAGCCTGTTGCGCCAGTTCGGGCAAGGCAGACAGAGGTGATGCCACCGGCGTACCATCGGGCAGATGGGCCAACAGATCGAGCGAGCCGGAAGAAAAATAGAGCGCGCTTTGGCCGGAACTGACTACCGCGCAGCGTTTGCCATGCTCGGCTAAACGGATAGCACAGCTCATCCCGGCCAAGCCACCACCAATCACCACCGCATCAAATTGCATCATCCGCCTCCTGCTTAGGATCGCCTTGCGCATCTAACCCACATAACCCTTGATATACCCAACTGGTGAATTCGCTCTCCCGCAGGGCATCGCCCCAGGCGATAGGCCGCACGCCTTTCCAGCGTTCATTGAGGAAATGGGACAGTTGGGTGATGGATTGCTGCGGCGTTACCACGTTAAACCGCGTCAACAAACCTGCGGCACGGCAGGCGCACAGCTCACCCTGGCAGGTCCCCATACCCACGCGGGTACGGCGGCGCAGATCGACCAGATTGTTGACGGTCAGAGAATCCACCGCATATCGCACCTCACCGGCGGTCACTGCTTCACACTCACACACCAGGCTGTTGTCCAGCCGGTTACCAGAAGGGACCAGGCTGGCGCGATCGCCATGGCGGTACACCGCCGACCCCCGGATGCTGGCAGGCAGTGAAACCACGCTGCGCACCGTTTCTTCGGCGCTCTGACGGGAACCGGGCAACGCCGCTTCCGCCGTGGTGCAAGGGCTGTCGATGCCCAGCTTGGCGCAGACCAGGTCGGTGGTCCATTCGGCCATCAGCCGGTAAGTCATCAATTTGCCGCCGGTAATGGTGATAAAGCCTTCCAACCCATCGCGCGCCGCATGATCGAGCAGCACGATGCCACGGCTGACGTTACGCCCGGAGGGATCGTCGTCGCTGGCGACCAGTGGCCGCACGCCCGCATAGGCACGCAGAATGCGCGTTTGCGCCAATTTCGGAGCCAACAGAGTGCCTTCTCGGATTAATATATCCACTTCCTGTGGCGTCACGACCATGTTGTCGATCTGGTCGTAATCGATATGGGTAGAGGTGGTGCCAATCAGCGAGATAGTATCGCCAGGCACCAGAATGTCGGCATCCGCCGGTTTGCGGCAGCGGTTAATCACCATGTTATTGATGCGATGGCCCAGGATCAGCAATGCCCCTTTGGCAGGGAACATGCGGATGCGCAGATCGGCATACTCGGCAATTTGCTGGCCCCAGATCCCGGCGGCGTTGACCACCACCTGAGCATGAATATCGTACTGTTGTGCGGCCTTGTGATCGAAAACGCGCACGCCCGTCACGCGATCGCCAGTACGCAACAAACCGGTAACCTGATGATAGGTGAGGATTTGTGCGCCATGTTCACGCGCATCAAGCATGTTGGCCGCCGTTAAGCGGAAAGGATCGACGGTGCCATCCGGCACCCGCACTGCGCCGATCAGCGCCGGGTTAGCCGCAGGCTCCAGGCGTAATGCCAGCGCGGGGTCAATGGCTTCGGCCTCGATCCCGGCGCTGCGACAGGCGGCAATAAACTGCTGCTGAAAGGCCAATGAGTCCTGAGGCAAGGTAATGAACAGGCCATCGGTACGTTCGATGCAGTGGTGGGCAATACGCTTGAGAATGCGGTTTTCTTCAATACATTCGCGTGCAGATTCGCCGTCGGTGACCGAATAGCGCGCTCCGCTGTGCAACAACCCGTGGTTGCGGCCAGTAGCGCCAGTGGCGATGTCATGCCTTTCCAGTAAAACGCAACGCAGACCGCGCCGCGCACAGTCACGGGCAATCCCCGCGCCGGTAGCGCCGCCGCCAATGATGATCACGTCCGTTTCGGTGATTGGTGAGTTGTTGCTCATCACGCCCCCTGAGCCTGTAGTTATGGCTTTATTTAGCCACAGTCAGTAGGGTTTTTGTTTGATAAAGAACAATAACGAACAGAAAACGAAAATAATATGGCCATAAAAAGCCATGAATGTGACAAACATCACGTATTTGTGCTATTTAGCCATTCCAAAATGTTAACCGATCACTCAAAATTCGCCACAGTTTCATAAAAGTGTAACAAATGAGCCATCCATCACGGTGTGACCGGGGGGTTTTCTCTAGCATTGCGCTCGTTATGGAACATTTAACAACACTTCAGGTATCCGCAAGCTCATCTTCAGGACAGCCGTTTCCTGTTGAGGCAATAAACAGATAAAGCCATCGGAGGCGCTCATGTTGAGTATTTTTAAGCCAGCCGCACACATTTCTCGTGTGCCAGTCGACAAGGTAGACCCGCTCTACCGTAAGCTGCGCTGGCAGATTTTTATGGGGATCTTTTTTGGTTACGCCGCCTACTATCTGGTGCGTAAAAACTTCACCCTGGCGATGCCGTATCTGATCGATCAGGGCTTCAGCCGTGGTGACCTGGGCTTCGCGCTGTCAGGGATTTCCATCGCCTACGGTTTCTCCAAGTTCATCATGGGGTCGGTTTCAGACCGCTCCAACCCGCGCGTATTTCTACCCGCCGGCCTGATACTGGCCGCTGCCGTCATGCTGTTTATGGGCTTCGTGCCTTGGGCAACCTCCAGCATTGCCGTGATGTTCGTGCTGCTGTTCCTGTGTGGTTGGTTCCAAGGTATGGGCTGGCCGCCTTGTGGCCGTACCATGGTGCACTGGTGGTCGCAGAAAGAGCGTGGCGGTATCGTTTCGGTATGGAACTGTGCGCACAACGTCGGTGGCGGCCTGCCTCCACTGCTGTTCCTGCTAGGTATGGCCTGGTTTAACGACTGGCATGCGGCGCTGTATATGCCCGCCTTCGGTGCGATCCTGGTGGCCCTGATCGCCTTCGCCTTGATGCGTGACACCCCGCAATCTGTTGGTCTGCCACCGATTGAAGAATACAAAAACGACTATCCGGATGATTATACCGAAGAAGCAGAAGAAGAGCTGACGGCCAAGCAGATCTTCATGCAGTACGTGTTGCCAAACAAACTGCTGTGGTACATCGCGATCGCCAACGTGTTCGTGTATCTGCTGCGCTACGGCATCCTGGACTGGTCACCAACCTACCTGAAAGAAGTGAAACACTTCGCACTGGATAAGTCCTCCTGGGCCTACTTCCTTTACGAATACGCTGGTATTCCAGGCACCCTGCTGTGCGGCTGGATGTCGGACAAGGTGTTTAAAGGCAACCGTGGTGCCACCGGGGTGTTCTTCATGGTGCTGGTAACCATCGCCACCATCGTTTACTGGCTGAACCCGGTGGGTAACCCTGGCATCGATATGGCCTGTATGATCACCATCGGCTTCCTGATCTATGGCCCAGTCATGCTGATCGGCCTGCACGCGCTGGAACTGGCACCGAAGAAAGCGGCAGGTACCGCCGCCGGCTTTACCGGTCTGTTCGGTTACCTGGGGGGCTCGGTCGCAGCCAGCGCCATCGTCGGCTATACCGTTGACTACTTCGGTTGGGACGGCGGCTTTATGGTGATGATCGGCGGCAGCATCGGTGCGGTGATCCTGCTGGTGCTGACCATGATCAGCGAGAAGAAACACCACGCAGAAATCGCGGCTAAACGCGGCTAAAAGCTAAGCGGGCGCAGTATGCAGCGCCCCTACCCTTTATCGTTAATCTAAGGCCGCGCTTGTGCGGCCTTTTTCTTACCTCTACAACATGGAGCTACACAGAATGCGGACTCAAACCAAAGCCCTGCTGACAGGGATCATTCTTGCCACTTCAATGCTCAGTGCCGCCCAGGCTGCGGATAAAGTCGTTATCGCTCACCGCGGTGCCAGCGGCTATCTGCCGGAGCATACGTTACCGGCCAAGGCAATGGCCTACGCGCAGGGCGCCGACTTCCTTGAGCAAGATCTGGTGATGACCAAAGACAACGAACTGGTAGTGTTGCACGACCACTATCTGGATCGCGTCACCGACGTTGCCGAACGTTTCCCGGACCGGGCGCGTAAAGATGGCCGCTACTACGCCATCGACTTTACGCTGCCTGAGATCAAATCACTGAAGTTCACCGAAGGCTTTGATATCAAAGACGGTAAGCAGGTGCAAAGCTACCCTGGCCGCTTCCCGATGGGCAAATCCGACTTCCGCGTCCACACCTTCCAGGAAGAGATCGAGTTCGTGCAGGGCCTCAACCATTCAACCGGCAAGAACATCGGCCTCTACCCGGAAATCAAGGCCCCCTGGTTCCATCAGCAGGAAGGAAAAGACATCTCCACCAAGGTGCTGGAAGTCCTCAAGCAATACGGCTACACCAGCAAGAGCGACAACGTCTATCTGCAGTGTTTTGATGCCAACGAGCTGAAACGCATCAAGGATCAGTTGGAACCCAAAATGGGGATGGATCTGAAGCTGGTACAGCTGATTGCCTACACCGACTGGAACGAAACCTACGAGCAGAAGGCTGACGGCAAGTGGGTCAACTATGACTACGACTGGATGTTCAAACCGGGCGCGATGAAAAAGATCGCCCAGTATGCCGACGGCATCGGGCCTGATTATCACATGCTGATCGTCGAAGAGAAATCGAAGCCGAACCAGATTGTGTTGACCGATATGGTCAAGGACGCTCATGCCAGCAATATGGCGGTGCACCCTTACACCATTCGTGCCGATAAGCTGCCGAAATACGTCACTGACGTGAACCAGCTGTTCGACGCGATTTACAATCAGGCGGGCGTTGACGGCGTGTTTACCGACTTCCCGGACAAGGGTGTACAGTTCCTGCAAAAGCAGGGGCAACATAAGTAACGACAACTCCCCACCGGGTTACCCGGTGGGGATCAGAACCAAGCCTGCCGTAACAGCAAAGCAACCACATAAATGCCTATGCCAGAGGCTGAACCGGGATTGAAAAGCTCGATCGAGCCACTTCATTGCCAGCTTGGAGGTTGACCAATACGCTCAGTGAGCAAACTCATAAAAACGCTCAATTTGGCCGAAATTCTGGCTGCTGGGCGCAATAGATAGATCCCTTGTTCCTCGCCGCGTGGATCTGCCAGCAGGGGCAACAAACTTCCTGCCTGAATATCCGGCCCCACCACCCAGTTAGGCAAGAAAGTGATGCCTAATCCGAGTAATGCCGCTTGGCGTTGTGCCGAGAAATCATCACAGCGCAACACCATCTTGCACTGATTCATCAGAGGTTCACTGAGGATTTGCGCCCAGCAAGCGGGTTGCTGTTTGTGATAGCGGGCGATCAACTGATGATCACGTAACTCCTGTAGGTTGGCCGGTTTCCCATTGCGAACGATATAGTCCGGGCTGGCACACATGAACCAGCGCTGTGTAGCGATGCGGTTTGCGTACAGTGAACTGTCTTTCTGCTCGCCGATACGGATGGCGGCGTCCAGCATTTCTTGTTTCGGATCGGTCTGGCGTTCGGTGAGATCCAACTCAACTACCAACCTTGGATAACGCTGGATTAGCACCGGTAAGAGCGGCAACAGATAGGTTTTACCGAAAGTGGGCAAGCAACTGATACGCAGCACGCCTTGCGGAGTCTCGTTTTGCGCTGCCAGTTCGGCGCGGATATCGATGATTTGCGTCAGCAACTGTGAGGCGCGCTTTTTCAGCATTTCACCAGCTTCGGTCAGCACCAGGCCGCGAGTTGAGCGCACAAACAGCATGACGCCAAGTTCACCTTCCAGCGTATCGATATGCCGCACCAATGAAGAAGGCACCATGCCCAGTTTGCGTGCGGCGGCAGAGAAGCTACCCAATTGGGCAACATCGAGAAAGATCGGCAAATGTTCGGCATAGCGTGCGTCATTCATCTTTGCATTATATGCAAAAGCATTTCTTATGAATACTCGGTTCTCTACCGGCTGAGTTAACGTTACTCTACCTCCAGAGTAAAGCAGCAATATCGCACTGAAAATATTAAATTATCAAGATAAAATGCCTTGGTTTATTTTTATAAACCTTAAAATTTGATATGGAATAGTGAATTAATCTGCTGAATTTATTTTCAAATTAATACCACATTAACCGTAAACGTGATGTGTCACGGTTAAAATCATTAGAAGGTCTTTGTTTTATCTAGACTCTGCTTGAGTCCGGCACGTTGCCTGTTTGTATCACTGTTTTTTTGCCGTTGCCAGCTGAAGGGTTCTAAGTGGGCACTTTGGCAGCGGCAGGTTTGCTCATGCTCTTGAGCATTTAAACGCATAGCACTTTAGATGCCGTGCGGGTGGAGGAGGTGGTAATGAATGAAAATCACGGCTGTTCATGTGCGCAGCAGTTGGCGCAAGGTTTTGCCAGGCAAGCGCTGGATTGTGGTCAGGGGGAAATTTATCAGACCTCATTGATGAGCGCCTTGCTTGGTGGCGTTTACGAAGGGGATGTCACTATCGCCGAATTGCTCACACACGGTAATTTCGGTCTAGGGACCTTCAACCATCTTGATGGTGAACTGATCGCTTTTGATCGGGAAGTACATCAGTTGCGTGCAGATGGCAGCGCCCGCGCGGCCAGTCTGCAACAAAGAACGCCGTTCGCGGTGGTCACTTTTTTTCAGCCTAGCGTGACGCTAAAGATGGAAAAACCGATCTGCAAAGCCGACCTGCACCGGTGCATCGACCAGCAGGTAGCTTCACCTAATCTGTTCTGTGCGCTACGGGTTGATGGTCTGTTCAGCCACGTGGAAACTCGGACCGTACCGCGGCAAGAGCGGCCCTACAAACCGATGCTGGAAGCGATCGAAGCGCAGCCGACCTTTGCATTTCAGCAACGCAGCGGCACATTGGTAGGATTCCGCTCACCTGATTATATGCAGGGCATCAGTGTTGCGGGTTACCACGAACACTTTATCACCGACGATCGCATCGGTGGGGGTCATGTATTGGATTATCAGCTCGATCATGGCCGTCTGCAGTTTGGCGTGATCGCTCGTCTCAATCTTCAATTGCCGCACGATGCGGATTTCCTGTGCGCCGATCTCTGTCCAGAGGATTTGGATTGCGCCATTCGTTCTGCCGAGGGTTAATCGGCGTCGTTTTTTCAGGAGGTGGATTATGGTTGGTTCAGACAATCACTGGCGGTGTGGGGCAGATTTGGTGGTTAAAAATCTGCACGCGCAGGGTGTGAAACAGGTATTTGGTATCCCCGGAGCTAAAATAGACCGCGTATTCGATGCGTTGGAAGATGAACCTGAGATAAAAACCGTGGTGGTACGTCACGAAGCCAACGCGGCGTTTATGGCAGCGGCAGTTGGCCGCTTGACCGGCAAGGCAGGGGTCGCACTGGTGACCTCCGGGCCGGGCAGTTCTAACCTGATCACCGGGCTGGCCACCGCAACCTCCGAAGGGGATGCGGTGGTGGCCTTGGGCGGAGCGGTGAAACGTGCTGACAATCTGAAACAAACACACCAGAGCATGGATACCGTCAGCATGTTCCGGCCAGTCACCAAATATTGTGCCGAGGTACATACCGGTTCCGCCATTTCAGAAGTCATGGCCAATGCGTTTCGCAGTGCTGAATTTGGCCGTCCTGGGGCTGCGTTTATCAGCTTGCCGATGGATATCATCAATGAACCGGTTACGGCACCGGTGCTGACCGGATGCCGCTCACCCCGTCTGGGGGCCGCTTCAACCGAAGACATTCATGAGGCGCTTAAACTGATCCAGCAGGCGAAATGTCCGGTACTGTTACTGGGGCTGCAAGCCAGCCGCCCAGAAAACAGTGCCGCAATACGCCATTTGTTACAGCGTACGCATATGCCGGTGGTAGGAACCTATCAAGCCGCCGGAGTGATTGATGTTAATGATTTTTCCCGCTTTGCTGGCCGCGTCGGGTTATTCAACAATCAGCCTGCCGACCAACTGTTGCAAAAGGCCGATCTGGTGGTCAGTGTGGGTTATAGCCCGATCGAATACGACCCCTGCATGTGGAACAGCCAAAGGCGGTTGATGCTGGTACATATCGATGTACAACCGGCCGAAATTGATACCTGTTACCGCCCAGATGTGGAGCTGATTGGCAATATCAACGCCACTATCAATTTGCTGACCGAAGGTTTCAGCAATGTGCTCAGTATGCCTGCCGAAGTGGAACTGATCTTATCCGATCTCGGCCTGCAGCGCGCAGAGCTGGCAGAGCGTGCTGCAGGCCGTGGCGGCATGCCGATTCATCCGTTGCGCATCGTCAAGGAACTGCAGGATATCGTCAGCGATGACGTGACGCTATGTGTGGATATGGGGAGCTTCCATATCTGGATCGCTCGCTATTTGTATTGCTTCCGTGCCCGCCAACTCCTGATCTCCAATGGCCAGCAGACCATGGGGGTTGCCCTGCCGTGGGCCATTGGTGCGGCGTTGGTCCGGCCAGGAGACAAAGTGTTATCCATCTCCGGCGATGGGGGATTTATGCAATCGAGTATGGAGTTGGAAACCGCAGTGCGGCTGAAAGCCAATATTGTGCATGTGATTTGGGTGGATAATGCCTACAACATGGTGGAGATGCAGGAGGTGAATAAATATCAACGCAAGTCTGGTGTAGAGTTTGGCCCGATTGATTTCAAAGCCTATGCAGAGGCATGCGGCGCCGTCGGATTTGCAGTGCAATCAGTGGAGGATTTGCGGTATATGTTGCGTAAGGCTATGGAAATTGAGGGGCCGGTGGTGGTGGCGATCCCGGTAGATTATGCTGACAATTACAAACTGATGGCTCAAATGAACTTTAGCCAAATGATTTGATTCGGGCTAGGGAAAACGTTCCCTTAGGCTACCCCTTGGAGACTGTAAACGTCGTTCACCTGACGGTGCACTACGCCAGGAGGGCATTTGCCTTCCTGTTTCCATAACGCAAGTGCTCTGCTATAAGCCGTGCTTTATGCCGTGGCTATCAACAGCCGGCACAGATCGGTCGGATGGTGTCGGTACCAACACAGACGTTTTCCATCTCAGGTGCATAGCACTGAACCCAATGGTAAATCGTTTTGTGGCACGGAATGTGAGCTGAGTCGCTCGGCGGGCGCAGCCGGTGAAGACTGCGCCCCAACCAGTTAAATCGAGTACATTTTACGCAGGTAATGAGGCACCGCGTCGTCAACGTTGGAGCCAATCACTTCCAGCTCCGGCAGCTTGTCTTTCAGACGCTGCTGGGCATCCTGCATGATGCAGCCTTTCCCCGCCATTGACAGCATTTCCAGATCGTTCATGCCGTCGCCAAAGGCGATGCACTCTTTGAGCGAATAGCCGATGATCTTGGCGACTTCTTCCAACGCATGGCCTTTCGAGACGCCACCGGCCATCACTTCCAGGCAGGTTGGGAACGAGAAGCTGACGTTGACCCGATCGCCCCAGCGTGCGTTGATGGCATCTTCCAGCGGCAGCAGTTTCTCATGATCGTCACAGGTGAAATACACCTTGCACACGCCATCGGTTTCCAGCAAGCCCGGCTCAAACAACTGATATTTAAAGATCGATTCCTGGAAAAATTCTTCCTGCTCCGGGCTTTCACGGTTCATGAACCAGTCGTCGTTGCGGTAGACGTTGGTCAGGATCTCCTGGTTGTCGTGCATCATGTTGTACAGATCGCGGGCGATATCCTCATCCAGGTTGTGGCTGAAGATCAGCTCACCGGCGGTGTTATGTACCCGCGCACCGTTGGAGGTGATCATAAAAGCACTGATGCCGAGATTATCGCGGATCTGGGAAACGTCGATATGGTGGCGGCCGGTAGCGAAAACAAAGTGCACGCCCTGCTGCGTCAGCAGCTGCAGCGTTTCTTTGGCGTACGGTGTCAGGGTGTGCTCAGGGGACAGCAGAGTGCCATCTAAATCGGAAGCAACGACGTGATACATAGCGATATGTTCTAACCTCTAGTGGAATTTTCGGCGGCAGCAGTACCACCTAAGTGCTGAGCAAAGAAACGCAGGATTGCGTTCAGTGCCTCGGCGCGCATCGCGTCCCGTTCGAACAGGATCTCATGGCGAGCGCCTTTGATAACCCACGGTTTTCCCCCTTCACAAGGGTGCCCCGCGTCTGACAGTGCCTGACAAAAAGCGCGCTGGGAACGGTTGTCGACCACCCGATCCTCACCGGCCTGCAATAATAAAATCGGCGTAGTGATGTTAGCAGCCTGGGCGATGATCTGCTGCCCGGCCTGAATACTTTCCTTGACCCAGTGATAGGTTGGCCCACCTACCCGCAGTTCGGGATGATCGGCGTAATAACGCAGGTTGCGGCGATAACGCTCGCGGCTGTGGGTCAACGTATTGACCACAAAGGGTAAGGGACGCCAATGCCCGGTGCCCACCGCGTAATAGTCACGCAGCCCTGGGCGTTTTTCCGTCCAGCTCAAAATACCGTTGGCCATCCAGCCCGGCATCGGCAGATAAATGCCCAACATCGGCGCGCAGAGTGCGACGGCGGCGAACGACTGTGGCTCACGTGCCAAAAACTGCGCCAGTATCGCGCCCCCCATAGAGTGTGCCAGCGCGACGTGCTGCCGGTAACCCAAGGGTTTAACCTGCTGATGATAAAACTGGGCAAAATCGTCTACGTAGTCGGCAAAGTTTACCACATGCCCCCGGTGCGTATCTGCCAGCATCCGCCCGGATAACCCCTGACCACGATGATCGATGATCATCACGTCATAGCCGCAGTGAAACAGATCGTACGCCACTTCGGGGTACTTGATATAGCTTTCGATGCGCCCGGGGCTTATCACCACCACCCGCTGGTGTAGCGGGGAAGCTAAGCGCACAAAGCGGATGGGTACGCCCCCGACGCCGATGAACTCCCCTTCCTCACGTCTCCGCCAAAAATCCAGCAGTGGCCCAGTCGCGAAGGCAGAAAACTGCTTTTCACGGTTTAACCATTCAGCTGGATCGAGGGTGATTGACGACATGGCCTACCTTTTAACGGGATGTTCAGAGAGGTAAATGTGATCTCTGGCACGGGAAATCATACTAGCGTATTGTGGCACAAATTGGTGACAAATTGGTGTATTCAGGGAGCATTGCGATGACCTTAGACTGGTGGTTAACCTATCTGCTGACAACCCTTATCCTCAGCCTTTCCCCCGGCTCCGGTGCCATCAACACCATGAGTACCGGCATCAGCCACGGCTATCGCGGAGCGGCAGCGTCAATTGCAGGCCTCCAGGTTGGCCTGAGTATCCATATCGTGCTGGTGGGGATTGGCCTCGGCGCGGTAGTCTCCCAATCGCTGCTGGCCTTTGAACTGCTGAAATGGTTTGGTGCGGCCTATCTGGTGTGGCTGGGTATCCAGCAGTGGCGTGCCGCAGGTGCGTTGGATCTGCACACTCTGGCAGGCACCATGCCACGGCGCCGTCTGTTTCGCCGCGCCGTACTGGTGAATCTGACCAACCCCAAGAGCATCGTGTTTCTGGCAGCCCTGTTCCCGCAGTTTATCATGCCCAACCAGCCCCAGGCCGAGCAGTATGTCATTCTCGGCGTCACCACGGTGGTGATCGATATTCTGGTGATGATTGGCTATGCCACGCTGGCCACGCGCATTGCCGGTTGGTTAAAGACCCCTCGCCAAATGCAGTTGTTAAACCGGATTTTTGGCTCGCTGTTTATTCTGGTGGCGGGATTACTGGCAACGGCTAGAAAGGCATGATCTACCGGGCCGCAGGGGTCGGCCCGGTAATCATTAACGCGTGAAGATCAGATGCAGGCCAAAACCGGTGAACAACACCCCGGCCAGGCCATCGATCCACTTCGCCATCCGCTGATAGCCCCGGCGCATAGCGGGTAACGCAAAGATGATCGCCACCAGGGTGAACCAGATAAAGGTTTCACCGGTGATCAGAGCGAACAGTCCCCAGCGCGCTCCGGCACCTACATCCTCGCCGACAAACAGCGAGAACACGCTACCGAAGTAGATAACAGCCTTGGGATTGGAAAGGTTGGTGAGCAAGCCACGGATAAAGCTGCGGCCCGGCTTGGGTAACGCCACCTTCACTTCTGCTGCCGGAGCAGTTTGCGCATTCTGGCCACGGGCGGAGCGCAGCAGTTGCCAGCCCATCCAGCACAGATACAGGCCACCGCCCACCATGATGATCTGGTGCAACCAGGCCATCTTTTGCAGGATCAGGTTCAACCCCAGCAGCGCCACACCGGCCCAGACCATGACGCCGAGGGAAATCCCCACCACGCCCATCATCGCCTCGCGACGGGAGCGGCTGGCTGCGGTTTGCGATACAAAAAAGAAGTCCGGCCCTGGGCTCATCAGCGCAATCAAATGCACCATCGCCACCGTTAAAAACAACATCAGCATGAGTGATTATCCTTATTCGTCGTCACCGTCGAGGTGAGCGCGGATCAGCGCCATAAATGGCGCACCAAAACGTTCCAGCTTACGCTGCCCCACGCCGTTGACGCTCAACAACTCGCTGGCCCTGATCGGCATCTGTTCGGCCATCTCCAGCAGCGTTGCGTCGTTGAACACCACGTACGGGGGGATGTTCTCTTCGTCGGCAATCGATTTACGCAGCTTGCGCAGTTTGGCAAACAGCTTGCGATCGTAATTGCCGCCGTAGGATTTCTGATTGGCGCTGCTGCGTACCTTGAAGCTCTGAATACGCGGCACCGCCAGCTGTAATACCACTTCGCCACGCAGCACCGGGCGCGCGGCCTCGGTCAGTTGCAGTGCCGAATGCATCGCTATGTTCTGGGTGATAAAGCCCAGATGGATCAGTTGGCGCAGCACGCTGGTCCAGTGTTCGGTGGTCTGATCGCGGCCAATGCCGTACACCGGCAGCTTTTCATGACCAAACTCGCGGATACGCTGGTTATTGGAGCCGCGTAGCACCTCCACCACATAGCCAATGCCGAAGCGTTGCCCAACGCGGCCAATCGCCGAGAGTGCCTTACGGGCATCCTCCAGGCCGTCATAACGCTTGGGCGGATCGAGGCAGATATCGCAGTTGCCACAGGCCTGCTGCTTGCCTTCACCGAAGTAGTTCAGCAGCACCAGGCGGCGACAGGTTTGCGCTTCGGCAAATGCCCCCATGGCGTTGAGCTTATGGCGTTCGATATCCAACTGCTGCCCTGCCGGTTTCTCTTCCAGGCAACGGCGTAACCAGGCCATATCCGCCGGGTCATACAGCAGGATCGCTTCCGCTGGCAGGCCATCACGCCCTGCACGGCCAGTCTCCTGATAATAGGACTCTATGTTGCGCGGAATATCGAAGTGCACCACAAAACGCACGTTAGGTTTGTTGATGCCCATACCGAAGGCGACGGTAGCCACCACCACCTGCAAATCATCACGCTGGAAAGCCTCCTGCACCTGGGAGCGGCGTTCGTTGTCCAGCCCGGCGTGATAGGCCCCAACGCTCAACCCACGGCTTTGCAGACGTGCGGTGGTGTCTTCCACCTTGGCGCGGCTGTTGCAGTAAATAATGCCGCTTTTACCGCGCTGGTCCTGCACGAAGCGCCAAAGTTGGTCGAGCGGCTTGAACTTCTCCACCAGCGTGTAGCGGATATTGGGGCGGTCGAAACTGCTGATCTGGATTAGCGGCTCGTCTAGCGCCAACAGGCGAACGATATCCCCCCGCGTGGCTTCATCGGCGGTGGCCGTCAATGCCACTACCGGCATGGTCGGGAAACGTTGCTTCAACTGGCCCAGTGCGCGGTATTCCGGGCGGAAGTCGTGGCCCCACTGGGAAATACAGTGCGCCTCGTCCACCGCCAGCATCACCGGCGGGCAGTGATCCAACAGTTCGAGGAAGCTGTCCATCATCAGCCGTTCAGGCGCGATATACAGCATCTTGATCTGGCCGCTGCGGCAACCTGCCATCACCTCAAGCTGCTGCTCGCGCGTTTGCGTCGAGTTATAGCAGGCGGCGGAAACGCCATAGGCCAAGAGCTGATCGACCTGATCTTTCATCAAGGAAATCAGTGGAGATACCACCAGCGTCAGTCCATCCATCACCAGCGCCGGGATTTGATAGCACAGCGATTTACCCCCGCCGGTCGGCATCACCACCAGGCAATCCTGGCCGCCGATAATTGCGTTGATAATCGTTTGTTGACCCGGACGGAACTGCTGGTAGCCGAAGGTATCGCGTAATACCTGCTCTGCCAGCAACTCTCTGTTTATCACTGCTGCGGTTGACACACACTTCCCCATTTATCGCTATCACGGTGCCTGACTGACACCGCTATTACCTAAACTACATAATATCGTTAAGCATGACACCAACACCCAGCCGTGTCTGCTTGAAGTTGTAATCAATCATCGATTCGCCGTAGCCGCTGAACACCTGGGTATAGAAACGAACATGGCTGGTAATTGGGTAGCTCCAGCCCACCTGCGCGCCGCCATAACCGCTATTCCAGTTGTACTGGCCTTCGGCACTGAACACGCTTTCCCCCAAGGCATAGCCCACCGTCAGACGGTAATAGCCCATATACTTGGTGATATCCGGGTTATCGTCGTTGCTGTCGCTTTCCGAGAAGCGGAACCAGGGTTTGACCTCGACCTGCCAGTCGCCGTTCTGCGCCATCAGGCGTGCATAGCCACGGTTCCAACTGCGTGAGGTAGGATCTTCACGGCCATTGGACTCATGATTCAGACCCACTTCGATATCACGCAGCGTCCAGCCGGCAAACTTATACGCCGTAGCCCAGCCGACAAAAATTTGCGGTTCGTAGTTGGTTTCACGAAACGGTGAGGACTCGTCATGGTTGGAGAACTGCCACCAGGAACGTTGGGTGTACGATGCTCCCAATACCGAGTTCTCACCGGCAATGCCACGCCAGATCGGGAAGGCCAGGCTGAGCTGGAACTTTACCTCATCCTTGCGGGCATTTTCCGCCCAGCTATAGGATTTGATCGCTTCTTTGTTCAGATCGCTGGTATCGGTATAAATCAGGTAGTTCGTTTCATAAGGATACAGAGTGAACGGATTATCATAGTGTTGCAGCATGTTACCGATGATGCTGCCACGAACCGCCGGTTTATTCAGATTCTTTTGCTCGGTGGCCTCATCGGCCTGCACCACTACTGGCGCAAACAGCATCGCCATCACAATCCCAGACAGAACGCGCATAATTTTTTCACTCTCGAAAGATAAGGAAAAACCCGGAAATAAAAGCAGGCTATTTTACACACATTGCTGGTTTTACCGCACTAGTGAATACATTTATCTGCCAGGCCTGGAAAGCAACAAAAGATAAGCATAAAATCCACAAGTCATTAACCTGGACTGACCAGTACATCGGCTGGCCGAACTCAAATAAAGAAAGGAACTATGTCACACACAACTTTGACCCTCGAGGCCGCCCGCCAGAAAATAGGCGAAATCTTCGTCTATCACATGCCGTTTAACCGTGAATTGGGGCTGGAGCTTCGCCGCTTTGAGGATGATTACGTTGAATTGAGCTTTACTAACCAACCTAAGCTGGTGGGCAATGCCGCCCAGAAAATCCTGCATGGCGGCGTGATCGCTTCCGTACTGGATGTTGCCGCCGGGCTAGCGTGCGTGGGCAGCGTGCTGATGCGTCAGGACCCGCTGATCGAGGAAGAGCTGGCGTCCCGTTTATCGCGCATGGGGACGATCGATCTGCGCGTCGACTATCTGCGCCCAGGCCGCGGCGAGCATTTTGTTGCTTCCGCCAGCGTACTGCGCAGCGGTAATAAAGTGGCGGTGGCACGCGTTGAGCTGCACAACCACGATGGCTTACACATCGCCAGCGCCACCGCCACCTACCTGGTGGGCTAAGGGTGCCAGCCGGTTGTGATCCATACACCACACAATTGTGGGACACGGCCGGTTATCTTCAGTAAAATCACCGCATCTCCTTTTCCCACCCGGTAACCGTCATGGACGCACAACAGACGCGGCAGGGCATTTTCTTTGCTCTGGCCGCCTATTTTATTTGGGGTATCGCCCCCGCCTATTTCAAGCTGATCCAACAGGTCCCTGCCGATGAAATCCTCACCCACCGGGTGATCTGGTCGTTCTTCTTTATGCTGGGGCTGGTGTCATTGGGCCGCAATTGGCCGCAGGTGCGGGCCGCTTGTAAAAACCGCAAGCGGCTACTGCTGCTGGCCGTTACCGCGCTGCTGGTGGGAGGGAACTGGCTGCTGTTTATCTGGGCGGTGAATAACCACCATATGCTGGAGGCCAGCCTGGGCTATTTCATCAATCCACTGGTGAACGTGCTGCTGGGGATGCTGTTCCTGGGCGAGCGTTTCCGCCGTATGCAGTGGGTGGCCGTAGCCTTGGCCTTTACCGGGGTGTTGGTACAGCTGTGGCAGTTTGGTTCGCTGCCGATCATCGGGCTTGGCCTGGCCTTCAGCTTTGCCTTCTACGGCCTGCTGCGCAAGAAGATTGCCATTGATGCACAAACCGGCATGCTGATCGAAACCCTGTGGCTGCTGCCGGTGGCCGCCATCTACCTGTTCCTGATTGCCGATAGCCCAACCAGCCATCTGAGCGCCAACCCCTGGTCGCTGAATTTACTGCTGGTTGCCGCCGGGGTGGTCACCACCGTGCCACTGCTGTTCTTTACCGCAGCGGCCACCCGTCTGCGCCTGTCGACGCTCGGGTTCTTCCAATACCTCGGGCCAACGTTGATGTTCCTGCTGGCAGTCACCTTCTACGGTGAGACCATCGGCCAGGATAAGCTGGTGACCTTTGGCTTTATCTGGGCGGCGTTGGTGTTGTTCCTGTTGGATGCCTTATACCAGCAACGAAAGCTACGTTGATTGTACCGGCTGGGCATGGTTAGAGATGAATCTGGCCATCGCCGGGCCGGTCAGCAAAATAGTAAACAGCCGCAGCGTCTGCATCGCCATCACAAAGGTCATATCAACCCGGCTGCCTGCGGCGATGATCGCCACGGTATCCAATCCGCCGGGGCTGGTGGCCAGATAGGCCGTCAACAGATCGACCGGCAGGAACAGGGTCAACATCCACCCCAGCCCGCTGCAAAACAGCATCAGCGCGACAATCGAGACCACCATCTGCGGCAAGGTGCGCAATGCCAGCAGGAAGATGGCCCGGGTAAAACGCAGCCCGACGCTCCAGCCAATCAGCGTGTAGGCCAGCGCCAGCAGCCATTCGGGCACTTGTAACATCATGGTGCCAGTGGAATGTAATGCCGCCCCCGCGATCATTGGCAACATCAGCGCACCGGAAGGAATGCGCAGGCGCGGTCCTAACCAGGAGCCGATAACGGCTACGGCCAAAGTACCGGCAAAGCGCCAGTCGAGGGCGGGGAACCACTCCAGAGCGGCGCTCCCATGCCCAGCTTCATCTCCCAGGCCGATACGCGCCACGACCGCTGCTGCCGTCGCGACAAACAGCACGCGCAGATACTGCATAAACGCCACCAGCCGCACATCTGCGCCGAAATCTCCCGCCATCGCCACCATCGCCGATGCGCCGCCAGGGGAAGATCCCCAGGCACCGGTAGGGCCAGGCAGACCACTGAAACGCACCAGGCACCAGCCGGAAACGCCGCTCGCCAACAACGTCGCGATCAGCACCAGCAATACCAGCGGCCAATCATCCAACAGGGGGGTAAGAATATTGGGCGAAAGGCTTTGGGCGATCATACAACCCAGGATCGCCTGTGCAGCAATAAATAGGGGGCCAGGGATGCGCACCGAAGCGCCGAGCAGCCCCATCGCGACGCCGACAATCATCGGCCCAAGCAACAAGGCGGCAGGAACATGGAAGGCCTGTAGACCAAACCCCAACACCAGCGAAGCCAGCAGCAGGATCAGCCATTGAATGACGCGTGGAAACTTCTCCATTAAGACGCATGCCTTACGAGCCGATAAGCAGTGGGGATATTCTACCCCGGTTTAACGGGCTAAAGCGGGGATCATTGAAGATAAAATGGGGCGGTGGTGTAGACCACCACCCGAAGCGTACGAGAGCCGGATTTAAAGCCAGTTCTTGCGTTTGAAGTAGAGATAAGGTGCCAGCCCTGCCACGATCATCAGTGCAATCGCCCCCGGGTAGCCGAAGGACCAACGCAGCTCAGGCATAAACTCAAAGTTCATCCCATAGCTTGAGGCCACCAGCGTCGGCGGCAGGAACACTACCGATACCACCGAGAAGATCTTGATGATGCGGTTCTGTTCGATGTTGATAAAGCCCATCGCCGCCTGCATCAGGAAGTTGACCTTCTGGAACAGCGATTCGTTATGCGGCAGCAGGGATTCGATATCGCGCAGCACTTCCCGCGCCTGCTCCAGCTGGCTGGTTGGCAAACGCGCCTTGCGCACCAGGAAATTCAGCGCGCGTTGGGTATCCATCAGACACAGGCGTACCTTCCAGCCGATATCTTCCAGTTCCGCCAGGGTGGAAAGCGCTTCATCATATTCGTCGCCCTGGTGTCCTTCCATAATCACCCGGCTGAGCTTTTCCAGATCGCTGTAGACGTTTTCAATCTCGTCGGCCAACTGCTCAATTTTGGTTTCAAACAGATCCAGCAGCAGCTCGTAGGCGTTGCCGTCCACCATTCTTAGGCTGCGCGCACGCATTCGGTAAAGCCGGAAAGCGGGCAGTTCGCGTTCACGCAGGGTATACAGGCGGCCATCGCGGATGGTGAATGCCACGGTAGAGTTGCCCGCGTGATCTTCGGCGTCTTCGTAGTAGAAAAAGGAGTGGATATGCAGGCCGTCATCGTCTTCGAAGAAACGGGCCGAGGCTTCGATATCATCCAGTTCGGGGCGTGTCGCCAGGCTTTGGCCCAACTCATTTTGCACGCGCTCGCGTTCGCCCTCCTCCGGCTCGACCAGGTCAACCCACAGCGACGAGGTCAAATCATCTGAGTCATCCAACTCCAGACGGGATAAGCGGCTGTTATCTAATTTAAAAGCGCTTAGCATGTGCCAAAACTCCCTAATGGTAACGGGGTAGACAACGCATTGAAGCACAGAAAGCGAGGGAAGTATGCAATACCGGCTCGTTCCAGACCATGAAGAGATCTGACTCGGAGCGACGCTGGGGAGGGTCGCCGACAACCACGAAGGGTATCAGCGCAATGGGATAGCCTTAGAAGTTGTACCTGGTGTCCAGGTCTGTGAGCCAGTATCTACTGGGTGTGTCCAAGGCGTGTGTCCTCATTGATATTCGTGCGCGCATGTTACGCCGAGAAGAAAAAGCCTGTCAACCGGTTAGGGTGGATAATCGCGCAACAATTCAGCACGCTTGAGGCCAGTTTGTAACACTCCCGCAACCTGGACCACGCCTGAAGGAAAACCGCGTCGCGATCTCTGACCGCAGCCACGAATCTTGCTAAGATTAGCGCACAGAAATATTGCGGATTGACGAAATGAAACAGATTACCGCCCACGACTTGACGACCATGAGCGAACAGGCAGCCACACTGCCACGCCTGCGTGCCCACCGTACCTTACATGAAGAGCTGAGCGATACGGTGCAGCGCCTGGCAATTGCCATGGAGCCTGGCACCTATATTCGCCCACACCGCCACCCGCAGACCTGGGAGTTACTCACCCCGCTGCGTGGCCGTTTCGTAGTGTTGCAGTTCAATGACGAAGGCGTGGTCACCCAACGTACCCTGCTAGGCGAAGAAACCAAGGTGCTGGAGATGCCGGCGTTTACCTGGCACGCCGTGCTGTCTGTCGATCCGGGTGGCGTGGTGTTTGAAGTGAAGCAGGGCCCTTATCAGGCGCTCGGCGAGGAAGACTGTATGCACTGGGCTCCGCCGGAAGGCGGCGAGGGGATCGAAGCAGTGATGCGCTGGTATGCGACGGCCAAAGTGGGCGATCGTTTCACTCACTAAATTATTGCCCCCTCACCTTCTCCCACAGGGAACCGATCGAGTTGGACTGAAAAAACGGTGATACATCATGGACTTTTGTTGACTCACCTTAGATGAAGGTAAACTCAATTTTTGCTGAGATTATCTTCTTACTTCCAACAGAGCAGGGGCTATCAGCTCCCTCTCCCAAAGGGCGAGGGGACCGATCGAGTTGGACTGAAAAAACGGTGATACATCATGGACTTTTGTTGACTCACCTTAGGTGAAGGTAAACTCAATTTTTGCTGAGATTATCTTCTTGCTTCCAACAGAGCAGGGACTTTGAGCTCCCTCTCCCTGTGGGAGAGGGTTGGGGTGAGGGGATGTTACACCGTTTCCAGCTTGGCGTAGGCTGCTACCAGCCACTTGATGCCTTCACCCTGAAACGCGATCTGCAACCGGCTGTGTTCACCGCTGCCTTCCAGGTTGACGATGGTGCCCTCACCAAATTTGGCATGGCGCACGCGCTGTCCAAGCTTGTAACCAGTGTCGTTTTCACTGATCGGCGTCCCCATCCTGCGGTGGCTTACCGAGCGGGAGACGCTGGCCCGCAGGCGCACCTCTTCCACACAGTCTTCCGGGATCTCACCGATAAAGCGTGATGGCCGGTGATACACCTCTTTACCATACAGGCGGCGGGTTTCCGCATAGGTCAGCGTCAGCTTTTGCATTGCACGGGTCAGGCCAACATAGGCCAGGCGGCGCTCCTCTTCCAGGCGGCCACCTTCGTCCAGCGACATCTGGCTTGGGAACATCCCCTCTTCCATGCCGACGATAAACACCTGGCGGAACTCCAACCCTTTAGCCGAGTGCAGGGTCATCAGTTGCACCGCGTCCTGATAGGCATCTGCCTGCCCTTCCCCCGCTTCCAGCGCGGCATGGGACAGGAAGGCCTGCAACGGCATCAGATCCTGATCTTCATCCTGGTAGCTGTATTGGCGCGTGGCCGTGACCAGTTCCTCAAGGTTTTCGATACGCGCCTGGCCCTTCTCGCCCTTTTCCTGCTCATACATGATGAACAGCCCGGAATCGCGGATCACCCGGTCGGTTTGCACATGCAGTGGCATTTCGGCGGTTTCGTGGGCCAGTGAGTCCACCAGCTCCAGAAAACGCTGCAGGGAGGACGCTGCACGGCCCGCCAGCACCTTATCTTGCAGCAGCGCACGCGTAGCCTGCCACAGCGTCAGTTGGCGGTCTCGTGCCGCCTGGCGCACTACGTCGAGGGTACGATCGCCAATGCCGCGCGTTGGGGTATTCACAACGCGCTCAAAGGCCGCATCATCGTTACGATTGGCGATCAACCGCAGATAGGCCAGGGCATCCTTGATCTCCTGACGTTCGAAGAAGCGCATGCCGCCGTAAATGCGGTATGGCATGGCGGTTTGCAACAAGGCCTCTTCCAGCACACGCGATTGGGCGTTGCTGCGATACAGGATGGCACAGTCGTTCAGCGCGCCGCCGTTGTCCTGCCAGGCCTTGATGCGGTTAACCACAAAGCGGGCTTCATCCAGCTCGTTGAACGCACAGTAAATCGAGATCGGCTCACCTTCGGCACCTTCGGTCCACAGGTTTTTGCCCATGCGCCCGTCGTTATTGGCGATCAGGGTGTTGGCAGCCTTCAGGATGGTGCTGGTCGAACGGTAGTTCTGCTCCAGACGCACCGTTTCCGCACCGGGGAAATCCTTCAGGAAACGCTGGATGTTTTCCACCTGCGCACCACGCCAGCCGTAGATTGACTGGTCATCATCCCCCACGATCATCACGTTGGCCTTCCCCCCGGCCAGCATGTGGATCCAGGCGTACTGGATGCGGTTGGTGTCCTGGAATTCGTCCACCAGGATATTGGTGAAGCGCTCACGATAATGATTGAGGATATGTGGCTTGTTCAGCCATAGCTCATGGGCGCGCAGCAGCA
This sequence comes from Serratia sp. JSRIV006, assembly GCF_019968685.1. Taxonomy (NCBI): domain Bacteria; kingdom Pseudomonadati; phylum Pseudomonadota; class Gammaproteobacteria; order Enterobacterales; family Yersiniaceae; genus Serratia; species Serratia sp. JSRIV006. The sequence goes on along the minus strand of NZ_CP074137.1, from coordinate 241,092 downwards.
ATTCGGCAAAATCGACCAGCCCTGCACGATCGCAAGCCTCTTGATAAGCCTGATAGATCCGTAACCAGGTGGCTTCCACCGGGTTGCCGTAGCTTTCGATATGCTGTGGGCGTAGGCCGTCGTCTTTCTTGCCGTTGATGTACCACATCGCCTGGCGCGGCGGCCATTGCTTCTCGTCAATGTTCAGCGCCCGCACTATACGTTTCAGGAGGCGCAGCTGGTCTTCACTATCCAGGATCTGGAAGTCCTGTGGCAGGTTGGCGTCCATATGATGAGCGCGCAGCAGGCGGTGTGCTAAGCCGTGGAAGGTGCCGATCCACATGCCGCCCTGGCTGGTACCAATCAGGTGTTCGATACGGTGGCGCATCTCTGCCGCCGCCTTGTTGGTGAAGGTCACCGCCATGATGGAGTACGGCGAGCAGTTCTCCACCGCCAGTAGCCAGGCAATGCGATGCACCAGCACCCGGGTTTTGCCGCTGCCTGCACCGGCCAGCACCAACAGGTTGCTGCGTGGCGCAGCCACGGCTTCACGTTGTTTATCATTCATGCTGTCGAGCAGGTCGGAAACGTCCATAGGCACCATTGATTGGTAAAGGGAAAACCCGCTTCCACGCGCTTTCCACTGGGAATTTATACAGAGTTCTGCTGGGATTATAACAATGCTGTCAGCGATGCCAACTGCGAAATCTCAATATGTGGTAGCAGGCGGCTGTCAGCTACCTGCATCAGGCTCCGCTGACGGTCGTTGATCCAACAGGCTTGCAGGCCCGAACGCAGCGCCCCGGCAACGTCGGTGGTCAGGTCATCCCCGACGTGCAGGATTTGTTCCGGTGCCACGCCCAACCTTTCGACCGCCAGTTGATACATATCCTGATACGGCTTGGCGCGGCCATCTGGCCCGGAGCGCAGCACAAACTGGAAGTATTGCTCCAACCCGCACTGGGCCGGATCGGCATTACCATTGGTGATCGCCACCAGCGGATAACGTTGCCCCAGCGCCCGCAAGGTCGCGTGAGTGGCTTCTGGCACATCGATCCGGCTACGCCACAGGGCAAAGTTCTGCATGGCGGCATCGGCACCGATGGACGCTTCAGCATCGCGCAGCCCCTGACGGCTCAACGCCAAGTGGACCGCCCGCCAGCGCCATTGGGTAACGTCGTGGTAAATCTCCGGATCCTGTTCACGCAGTTCCTGCCGCAAACGGTGGAAGTCCGCCGACTGAAAGTGGCTTAATCCCGGATGGTAGTTCTGCAAAAAGGCCACCGACTCATGCTCGGTCTGCTTGATCACCGGGCGGTTGTCATACAGCGTGTCGTCCAGATCGAAAGTCAGCGCGGCCAGTGGGCGTAACGGACGGTAAAAGTGCATCAGGATTTCCCTCGTTTGGCGCGTGGATGCGCGGCATCGTACACGTTCGCCAGATGTTGAAAGTCGAGGTGGGTATAAATTTGCGTGGTAGTCAGGTTGGCGTGCCCCAGCAACTCCTGCACCGCGCGCAGATCGCCGCTCGATTCCAGCATATGGGTGGCAAAAGAGTGGCGCAGCTTGTGCGGATGGATATGGCTGTTGACGCCCTGCTTGACGCCCCACTCGGCAAAACGTTTTTGCACGTTGCGCGCCGAGATGCGCTTGCCCTGATTGGAGAGGAACATGGCATCATCCTGCGGTGCAAACAGATCGCGCAGCGCCAGCCAGTGCTCCAGCCAGGTAACCGCCGTACGGCCTATCGGCAATTTACGTTCTTTGCTGCCTTTCCCCAGCACCCAGATCTCACCGCCGCCCAGATCGACATGGCGGCAATCCAACCCCACCAGCTCGGCCAGACGCAGCCCGGCCCCGTACATCACTTCCAGCATCGCACGATCGCGAACCGCTAGCGGATCGTTGAGATCGATATTCAGCAGTTGGTTCATTTCGTCGACGTCGATATTCTTCGGCAAATGACGGCCACTGCGCGGCGTGCGGATGCCTTTGGCGGGGTTGGCGCTTATCACACCTTGGCCAACCAGCCAGTCCAGAAAACTGCGTAATGCGGAGAGGCGCAGCGCCAGGCTGGAAGACTGCAATCCGGCGCGCTTACTGCGGGCTGCCAGCTGACGCACTCTGGCGGCATCCAGCATCGGCCATTCGCTGATGCCCAGCTCGATTGCCATGGCGATCAACGCCTGCAGCTGGCGCGAATAGCTGATCTGAGTCAGTGGGCTGAGTTGCCGCTCCACCTTTAAATAACGCAGGAAAGCGTCCACCGGCGGTTGCAGGTTGGCCGCTACGCCGGTCATGCGCGTTCAATCCAGCGTTCCAACAGTTTTGGCAACATACGCGCCAACTGGCCGAGCATCACGGTGCCCATCCCCTGTTGATAATGTTGAGTATCGCGGCTGCTGAAGATCACCATGCCAAGATCGCCCTGATCCCCCAGCAATGACAGCGCCACGGAGCCAACCTGTTTGGCCTGCGGCAGCAACAGCAGCAGTTCGGGGCCATTGAGGTTGCCGAGGTAGTGATAGCGATCGCCCAGGCGTTGAATACGCAGCGGCTCAAACGCCGAGCGCGTCAGGCCAAGATGGGTGAAATCCGACGGTGCGCCAATATTCCAGCGATCGGCAAACAGGCGGATATTCGCCCCTGCCAGCCCAAACCCGCGCGCCCAACGCTGCAAGCGGTTGAGCATATCCTGCAGGCTGCTGGCGGTGGCCAGGTCAGCCTGTAGATGCAGCAGGCGGCCAAATAGCGATTCGTTGGCACTGGCCTGCTCCATCAACAAGGTGATCTCTTCTTCCAACTGGGTGATCTGGTTGCGCTGACGCGCCAGATGCCACTCCACCAAAGATACCGTGCCCCGCACCGGGTGAGGCACTCGCATCTGTTCAACCAGCCGTGCATTGCGCATAAAGAAGTCCGGATTCTGCATCAGAAATTGCATCACCGTGTCATCATCAAGCTCAACGCCCATGGCTATCCGATCGTCAACCTGCTTCATAAGTGAATAAATCCGTCATAAACATGGGTGGCCGGGCCGGTCATGAATAACGGCTCCCCTGGCCCCTTCCAGCGAATATGCAGGCTACCGCCAGGCAGTTCGACATGCACCTCTTCCGCCAGTAGCTCTTGTTGAATGCCCACCGCCACGGCAGCACAGGCACCACTGCCACAGGCCTGCGTTTCACCGGCACCACGCTCATAAACCCGCAGTTTGATGTGCTCACGGTTCACAACCTGCATAAAGCCGATGTTGGCACGTTCCGGGAAGCGATCGTGTCCTTCCAGCACCGGTCCCAACAGCTCCACCTTGGCCGTTTTCACGTCGTCCACCTGCAACACACAGTGTGGGTTACCCATTGAGACTACGCCGCACAGCACCGTATGTTCCGCCGCGCGCATAATGTAGGTCTTTTCCGCTTTGGTGGCGCGAAACGGCACGATCTGCGGATCGAAATTCGGTTCACCCATATTGACGCACACCAGGTCATCATCGGTAACGCTCAGGATCATACGCCCGGTCTGGGTGCTGACGCGGATATCACGTTTGTTGGTCAAGCCTTTCAAGCGCACAAAGCGGGCAAAACAGCGGGCGCCGTTGCCACACTGGGCCACTTCGCTACCGTCAGCATTGAAAATACGGTAATGGAAATCGAGTTCGGGATCGTACGGCGGTTCTACCACCAGCATCTGGTCAAAACCCACGCCCAAATGCCGGTCGGCCAGACGGCGGATCAGCTCAGGTGAAAAATAGACGTTCTGTGTAACGGCATCGACCACCATAAAGTCGTTGCCTAAACCGTGCATTTTGGAGAACTGCATATCATACTCCGCTATCTGGACGACGTACCGTCTGATATTTATGGTGGCATCAACCACCATAAAGGCTCATTACTGATTGCTCATCGACGGTTGCTGCTGAGTGCCAGCGGGTTCTTGTTGGTTTTTGCTAACGGTGCCAGCACTGGTTACCGGTTGCTCTGCCGGTTTGTCCTGCGGTGGAAAATACAGCGGGCCCTTCAGGCCACAGCCAGAGAGCCCAGCCAGCAAAACGGCCATCAGCGCATAGCGTAGTTGTTTTTTCATTTGCATTAATGCCTGTAATTCATGCGTCCAAGCTCACTATAATCGCAGGTGGATCATGAAAAGCAATAGGAATCGAATATGAACGATAGCGAGTTTCACCAGTTGGCCGACCAACTGATGCTGAATATTGAACAGACCCTGGACGATTTTGATGGTGATGCGGATATCGATTACGAAACTAACGGCGGGGTGATGACGCTAAGCTTCGAAAACGGCAGCAAGATTGTGATCAACCGTCAGGAGCCGTTGCACCAGGTGTGGCTGGCCACCAAGGCCGGTGGCTATCACTTTAGCTATCGTGACGAGAGCTGGCATTGCGATCGCAGCGGCCGGGAATTTTATGAGTTGCTGAGTGAGGCGGCCAGCACACAGTCCGGCGAGACGGTCAGTTTTAGCTGAGTTTTGCAGAGGGGCGCAAGCAATGAACTGCGCCCTCAAGCATTAATGCAGCTGGAACTGTTGCTTCAGAGGCTGTGCGGCATTGCCGTCGGCGACCGAGATACACAGGTTCGACAGCGCATTGCTGCGGAATGGGATCACCTGGGTACGGCCATCGATATGCACAATCTGATAGAACTGCGGCAGGTTGAAGTTGATAAAGCTGGAGCCGTAGGTAAAGCGATCGTGTGAGGAGGAATAGAAGCGGCTGACGTCGCGCACCAACTCCTCTTTGCTCCCTTCACAATGGTGATAAACCTCAACCCGGTTCGACTCATCCAGAATGTAAATGTTGAAGCCTTTATCATCCGTGGTGTCTTCAAAGAAGAACTGGATGATCCCCTCGCTGGCAAAACCATCAACCACCGGTGGCAAATGCACCTGATCGGTTTCCACCTTGATCGACAGGCCATGCAGTTTGTTGTTGGAGATCGCCCCGTAGAACTCCACGGCGTTTTCCAGCTTCTGCACCGACACGCTCAGGCGTTCGAAGAACAGGCCCCAGGTTTGCCCGGCCACACGCACCGCTTTAAACCGGCCCGGCTCCAGGCGAGTGCTGGAAAGACGCAGCTCGATACACTCGGAAACCAGTTGTTGAATGCGGGTACGGATCAGGCCACGTAAGTGCTGGCTGTAACAGAACACCTCCACCGATTCCGGCGGTGCCGCATCCTGATGCATCTTGCCCAGAATGGTCTTCAACGCTTCAAGCACCGACTGCTCACCGCTGAAATGCAGGGTACGCACTTCGTTCCATGAGTTGCGATACAGCAGATCGATACTGCCAACCAGGCATTGTTGCTGCTGGCCAAAGCTGAACACGTCCAGCTTACGGAAATCGAAATGCACCACCTGATTACGGAAAGCCGCCGTCGGGTCGTTTTCCAGGTTGACGATAATCGCCAGATGGCGGATTTCGCACGGGCTGTAGAGCGCTTTCGGCGTCGGAGCGGCCAAGCGCAGCGGGAAATGGTGCGACACGTCGGTAACCAATTCCTGCAGTTTGGCGGTGTCGCAGATATTGCCACTCTTGATATGCAAGCGGGTGCGCGAAGTGAGCAGGCCGTTGAAATAGGCCCAGGCCACCAGCTTGTTGAGATAGCGGTTATATTCCAGCGGCTGATGGCTGACGATCGAGCTCATCTCCGGTGCCTGGTTATACAGATACCAGCCGGTGCGGTTGGCGCGGCCAATCGGCACGTGAATAAAGGTCAGGTCGTTTTCTGACAGGTCGGGTGAAATCTGCGGGTTCACCAGCGTCACCTTACCCGGCAGTGCCTCAAAGGCCGCGTACAGTTTACGGGTCAACACTCCGATATCCTGCGGGCTGGCACTGACGCTGAGGTTGTTGCGGCGAGCGAAGCGGATCAGGTTGCGATAGCTTTGCATCATCGCATCCAGCAGTTCGTTGTGGGCTTCGCGCACCCGTTCGATCTTCCAGTTAGCCCGATTATCGAGGATCTCCAACCGCTCTTCGTCCCAGCCCCACTCACTGACCAGTTGGCTGAGGATTTCCCGCCGCCAGCCGATAGTGGCGTTGTTGGACTGCGACAGCTTCTCGCAGACCTTCAGATAGAAGCAGCGGCGAACCAGGTCAAGGCGGGTGGTATCGTTGATTTCAGTCAGATAGTGGGTGACGCGCTCCAGCATCATGCAATAGGCATCAAGGCCAAAGCAGACGATCTCCCCCTGGTGCAGACGATGTTTGATCCCCATCGCCAGCAACTGAGTTTTCGGATATTCCCATGAATAGGCTTCAAGCAGCAGCGTTTTCAGCACCGCCTTGTAGGGCGAATCAATGCTCTTATACAGCTGCCACAGGCTGGCACCGAAGTACTCTTCAGCGGAGAGCGTGCTCAATCCGCCGAGATCCAGCCACTCATTCGGGGTTAGTACCCCCTGGGAATAGAGCGAAAGCACATATTCATCGTAATGCGCTTCCTCTTCGCCCGGCACCATGTTCCACAGGATACGTTTCCCTGCCAGACGCACGGCCGTGCGGTAGAACTCATCGAGCAACAGAATATGTTGGGTCGAGCCGCAGTCTTCTCCGCCCAGGCTGCCGCTTTCGTTATGGCGGAAACGGTTTTCGTCGATCAGGAAGAAGCTGACTTCCACCCCCATCGAGGCCGCCCATTTCTCCAGCAGGCTGCATTTTTGCTGCAGGCGGCTGCGTTCTTCGTTGTCTAGCCAAGATTGGTGGCAGACCCAGATATCCAGATCCGAAGTGCAGCTCTGGCCGATCGAGGAGGTGCTGCCCATGGAATAAAGCGCCGTAATCGGCAGTTCACCCGTGGCCATTTTTTCAAACGGGCTACCCCATTTGTCTTCTAGATCATTGAGATAGGCTTGTTGGGTTTCATCAGGCGTGTAGATACAGATGCCATGGGGAACGTTACCGTTGAGGTAGCCCGGCATCAGTGGATGATGGTGGTGCAATAAGGTAGGCAGCAGACTGTAGACCCGTTGGAACGCGGGCTTCATGGCCGCCAGGGCACGATCGACACGTAGTTGGTTGATCGCATCCAGTCTTTGTTTCAGTGTCTCGATGTAGAGGTACAAGACGTCTCGCCTGATTATCCCGATGCTTGAAAAAAACCCGTATTCCCGCTGCGTCTTTAGTTTAGAAGAATTTTTGACGACTTATTGCTGGAAACGTGATCAATCTAACACCTTGCTGATTGACCGTAAAGGAGGTAAAGCGACACACTTATCCTAGCACTTCTATAAATGATTTACCCGCAGTGTGAACTGCCGCCAACTTCTCCTCACGCCCCTTTGATTCCGTTGTCCTTTCTCCGCCTGTGGCTTCTTGCACTGACAGTTTTGATCCTCAGTGGTAGGATGGACGGCGAATTATAAAAACGGTAACCAGCATGTTAGACAAAATTATTCGAATTGCCACCCGTCAGAGCCCACTTGCCCTATGGCAAGCACACTATGTTCAGCAGCGTCTGATGGCTAGCCACCCTGGCCTGCAGGTGGAACTGGTGCCTATGGTCACGCGCGGCGACATCATTCTGGATACGCCGCTGGCCAAGGTTGGCGGTAAGGGCCTGTTCGTCAAAGAACTTGAGCTGGCTCTGCTGGAAGGCCGGGCAGACATTGCCGTGCACTCGATGAAAGACGTCCCCGTCGACTTCCCCGCAGGCTTGGGGCTGGTCACCATCTGTGAACGTGACGACCCGCGTGACGCTTTCGTCTCCAATAACTTTGCCTCGCTCGATCAACTGCCGCTAGGCAGCGTGGTCGGTACCTCCAGCCTGCGCCGTCAATGCCAGCTGCGTCGCCGTCGCCCGGATCTGATCGTGCGCGATCTGCGTGGCAACGTCGGCACAAGGTTGGGTAAACTGGATAACGGCGATTACGACGCCATTATTCTGGCCGTGGCCGGGCTAAAACGTCTGGGTCTGGAACAGCGTATCCGCTGCCCGCTGAGCGCGGAAGAATCCTTGCCCGCCGTCGGCCAGGGCGCAGTCGGTATCGAGTGCCGCCTTGACGATGACGTCACCCGAGCTTTGCTGGCCCCTCTCAACCATCGCGAAACCGAAATTCGTGTCCGCGCAGAACGGGCGATGAACACCCGCCTGGAAGGGGGCTGCCAGGTTCCCATCGGCAGCTATGCCGAACTGACAGGCGATGAGCTGTGGTTACGTGCGCTGGTCGGTGCCCCCGACGGCAGCCAGATGGTCTGCGGTGAACGCCGTGGCCCGTCGGCACAGGCTGAGCAAATGGGTATAGAACTGGCAGAAGAACTGTTGGCTGCCGGTGCCCGTGAGATCCTGCATGACGTTTATCAGGGAAATCCTCCGGCATGACCATTCTGGTAACCCGCCCTTCTCCCGCCGGGGAACAACTGGTGAGCCGCCTGCGCGCACTTGGCCGGGTTGCCTTTCACGCGCCGCTGATCGACTTCGCCCCCGGTAACGATCTTGTCCGCTTACCTCAGGGGCTGGCAGAGTTGCAGGCGGGCGATCTGGTGTTTGCCCTGTCGCAGCACGCCGTCAGCTATGCCAGTTCGGTCATCAATCGTGCCGGGCTTCAATGGCCTGGCCAGTTATCCTATTATGCTATTGGCCGCACCACCGCACTGGCAATGCATCGCATCAGCAGCCTGCCGGTAGACTATCCGCGTGAACGTGAAATCAGCGAAATGCTTTTGCTGCTACCCGCGTTGCAACAGCTCACCGGTAAACGAGCGTTGATCATGCGAGGTAACGGCGGCCGCGAGCTGCTAGGCGAGACGCTGGCTGAGCGAGGGGCAGTGGTAAGCTATTATGAATGTTATCAACGCAGCCCGGTGCATTATGATGGCAGTGAGCAAAGTGCCCATTGGCAACGCGCCGGTATCGATACGCTGGTAGTGACCAGCGGTGAAATGTTACAACAGCTCTATACTTTAGTTCCTGATTACTATCGCTCTTCCTGGCTGTTACGTTGCCGCCTGATAGTGGTCAGTGAACGTCTTGCTACCCTTGCCCAGGAGCTGGGTTGGAGCACGATTCGGGTAGCTGAAAACGCAGATAATGACGCGCTGATCCGCGCGCTACAATAACCTGACTATGGGATGTGCCACTATGACGGAACAAAACACTCCATCCGCCGCGGTTGAAGAATCAAACCCAGCGGTTGAGAGCCCCCAGCAGCCAGCCGCTGACCACCGGAAAGGCAAGAACACCGGCCCGGTATTAGGTGCGATTGCCATCGTGCTCGTCATCGCTCTGGGTGCTGGCGGCTATTATCACACGCACCAGCAGGCGCAGACATTGATTGCCGCCAACCAGGCTTTACAACAACAGTTGGCAGAACTGAAGCAGAGCCAGCAGCAGGGAAAGAGCGCACTGGAAGGCTTGCTGCAACAGCAGGGTAAAACGCTGGAGGCCACCGATCGCGAGCAAACTTCGCTGGTGCGTCAGCTCAATGAACTGCAAGATAAGGTTGCCACCATTTCCGGCAGCGATGCCAAAACCTGGCTGCTGGCACAGGCGGACTTCCTGGTGAAAATGGCAGGCCGTAAACTGTGGAGCGATCAGGATGTCACCACCGCGGCTGCGCTGCTGAAAAGCGCCGACGCCAGCCTGGCAGAGATGAACGATCCGAGCCTGATCGATATTCGCCGCGCCATCACCGAAGATGTCGGAACCCTTTCCGCCGTGGCGCAGATAGATTTTGACGGCATCATCCTGAAGGTCAACCAGCTGTCCAATCAGGTCGACGACCTGCGTCTGGCGGATAACAACCGTGATGAACGGCCAATGGATGAAGACGACGGCGAACTGTCCAGTTCGTTGAGCGAATGGCGTCAAAACCTGACCAAGAGCTGGCACAACTTTATGGCGGACTTTATTACCGTCCGCCGTCGTGATAGCAGTGCTGAACCGCTGCTGGCGCCGAATCAGGATGTCTACCTGCGTGAGAATATCCGTTCGCGCCTGCTGGTTGCCGCACAGGCTATCCCTCGTCATCAGAACGAGGTGTATAAACAGTCGCTGGAGACGGTATCAACCTGGGTACGCGCCTACTTCGATACCACCGATCCGGCTACCAAGGCGTTCCTGGAAGAGTTGGACAACCTGAGCCAGCAATCGATCTCCATGGACGTACCGGGCCAGCTGAAAAGCCAGCCGATGCTGGAAAAACTGATGCAGACCCGGGTGCGTAATCTGTTGGCCCAGGCCCCTGCCACTCACCAGGAGGGATAAGCCATGTTACGCGTGTTATTCCTGTTTCTGGTGCTGATTGCCAGCCTGGTGCTGGGGCCGATGCTGGCCGGGCACCAAGGCTATGTGCTGATCCAGACCGACAATTACAACGTCGAAACCAGCGTCACCGGTCTGGTGATTATGGCGGTGCTGCTGTTCCTGGCGCTGTTTGTCATCGAATGGATCCTGCGCCGCGTCTTCCGCACTGGCGCGCGAACCCGTGGCTGGTTCCTTGGCCGCAAACGCAGCCGCGCCCGTAAACAAACCAAAGCGGCGCTGATCAAACTGGCGGAAGGGGATTACAAGCAGGTAGAGAAACTGCTGACCCGCAATGCCGATCATGCCGAGCAACCGGTGGTGAACTACCTGCTGGCGGCAGAAGCTGCACAGCAACGTGGCGATGACTTCCGCACCAATCAGTATCTGGAGCGTGCCGCAGAGGCTGCCGACACCGATCAGTTGCCGGTAGATATTACCCGCGTGCGTATTCAGTTGGCTCAGGGTGAAGCCCATGCGGCACGGCACGGCGTCGATAGCTTGCTGAACCAGGCACCGCGTCACCCGGAAGTGCTGCGGCTGGCGGAGCAGGCCTATCTGCGTACCGGAGCTTATGCCTCACTGCTGGAAATTCTGCCTTCGATGAGCAAAATCAACCTGCACAGTGAAGAAGAGCTGCAGGCTTTACAGCAGCAGGCCTATATCGGCCTGATGAATCAGGCCATGGCCGATGAAGGCAGTGAAGGGTTGAAGCGCTGGTGGAAAGATCAGAGCCGTAAAATCCGCCACGAAATCCCGCTACAGGTAGCGATGGTGGAACATCTTATTGAGTGTAATGACCATGAACTGGCACAAAGCATTGTGCTGGACGGTCTGAAACGCCAATACGACGAGCGGCTGGTGTTGTTGATCCCACGTATCAAATCTGGCAGCCCGGAGCAGTTGGAAAAAGCGTTACGCCAACAGATCAAGCAGCATGGTGCGACACCGTTGCTTAACAGCACGCTGGGTCAGTTACTGATGAAACACGGTGAATGGCAGCAAGCCAGTGATGCGTTCCATGCAGCACTGCAACAGCGGCCAGATGCCTATGACTACGCCTGGCTGGCAGATGCGTTGGATAAGCTGCACCGCAGCGATGAAGCCACACAGATGCGCCGTGAAGGGCTGATGTTAACGCTCAAGCAAAACGGCGAGTAACTTCCCCGGTTGGCTTGTCAGGGCTCAGCATGCCGTGCTGGGCCCTTTTTTTGCCTGAAACTTTCCTTGGGGCAAAAAAAAACACTTGTCGCGAGACAAGTGTATAAAAGAAGCAATCAGGTCTAGGACAACTGGGGTGGTGCCTCACTCAACGTTTTGCCCGGAGTGTGATGAAGCCGTTGCAAGCAACCCTTTCATCGTTCAGGTGGGCAATAGGCACCCTAAAATCGGCTCTGCATCATTCCTGGGTTTATGAGGCCTAAGGCGAACATAAGAAGTGGAATGAGCATCTACGATAGAGGTATTGCACTTGGCGTGCCAACTTTTAACTGCTGAGTGCCAACAGGCAAAAAATTAACTCATCATTTTGAATTTAAACGATTTTAAATTATCTTCATTGACCCCTCTGATTTTTCCCTCCCGTTCGCTGCGATTTGCCCCTCTACGGATCCTGTCGCCTTAAAACGACGGGTTAATGAGAAGTCTTTTTTATTGATTAAAATCATCAGGTTAAATGTCTCAAACTGACGACAGCAGGCATGCCCATAAAGGACAAAAGGAGACAGGTTGAAATTTCGTAGGGTTTGCCAAGATAAAACCGCTCGATAAAACGACTCGCGATAAAATAAAACGCTGGTTTAATATTTTTGTGAGGTACATCACAAAATACTTGATCGATTTGGCGGCCAGGTGTAGCCTATTTGTGTGACGTTAATCACACTATTAATAACTCTCTGGGGACTGCAACTATGAAACTGATTAACAAAATCATCACCGCTTTCAACAACGTAGACTTCTCATTCGGCACTATCAATCTCTGATTGCCGACGTAATGCCTGCCTGAAATAAAACGACTGTTATCTGGGGCAAGAACGGCATGATGCCGATATGCTCCAGAAGTCGTTGCATTGTTTATCCTCCATTTCGCACCCTGCAATTTTCCAGCTTTACTCTCTTGCTTGCTTCTGCTCATTCCCTGGTAAGGCTTAAAGTCGTCTGCTTCCCCTCACCCCAACCCTCTCCCAAAGGGAGAGGGAGCTGCCCTGAGCCCTTGATTAGCCTGTACTGCTTCGGAAAATAACGAATAAAAAGAAAGGCAGAGCGTTACACAGAGAATCAACGAACTCGAGCGTACCGCTTCGGAAAGTGATGTAACAAGAAGAAAGACAGAGCATTACACAGAAAAATCAACGAACTCGATCGGTCCCCTCTCCCTGTGGGAGAGGGTTAGGGTGAGGGGCCAGCACGATATCTCAGGTATCGTACGCCCACAATTTCATCCAGCATAAAAAGCAAAAAACCCGCTCATTGCTGAGCAGGTTACACAAACTCCAGACGTAAAAAAGCCCGCTTTTAAAGCGGGCTTTCTTGAAATTGGTCGGCGAGAGAGGATTCGAACCTCCGACCCACTGGTCCCAAACCAGTTGCGCTACCAAGCTGCGCTACTCGCCGATTTCTTGTTGCTGATACTACCGAACTTTCCAGCCTATGTCTATGTAAATATTAAATTTATCAGACATTTTGTGTGTGGTGCGAAGAGAGGGACTTGAACCCTCACGTCCGTAAGAACACTAACACCTGAAGCTAGCGCGTCTACCAATTCCGCCACCTTCGCACTGTCACAAAACAGCTTTCAATTCTTGTACTTTACCCTAGGTAAAGTGGGGTGGCTAATGGGGCTCGAACCCACGACAACTGGAATCACAATCCAGGGCTCTACCAACTGAGCTATAGCCACCATAACTACTTTATCTACTGCTTACTTCACGCGGTAATCATACCACCGCAGCTCCTGCGCACAAAATTAATGGCGCGCCCGACAGGATTCGAACCTGAGACCTCTGCCTCCGGAGGGCAGCGCTCTATCCAGCTGAGCTACGGGCGCGTAGCGCCGTTGCGGGTGGGGATACTACGGTTTTATGCCCATCCTGTCTAGTGCTTTTTCTCAGAAATGTTGAGTTCGCTGACCCTTTGCTCACTCTTGCAGCAGAAAGAGCCCGACAGGGCCCTTTTCTTAAGCTTAGCGCTGACTTTCTGTCCGCTTTTCAGGCTCATGATGGACTTTGTGCATACCGAATACAAAGTAGCACAGGCTCACCGCAGCCAGGAAAATCATCCCCACCACCAACGAAATCCGCGTATCCGGATTGATCCCCATGCCAACCAGCACACAAATCAGGAAAGCGATGGTCAGGTAGTTCATGTAAGGGAACATAAATGACTTGAAGCTGTGAGTCTTCATCGCTTCTTTGTGGGCTCGGCGGAAGTAGATCTGGCTGATCAACACCACGAACCACGGCATCATGCCCGGCAGCACGCTGGCGCTATAGACATAGACGAACACCTGCTGAGGATTGGGAATAACGTAGTTCAGCGCCGACCCCGCCAACAGGCAAATGATGGTGATGGCAATACAGTTGACCGGCACGCCGCTGGCAGAAAGCCTGGTCAATGCCGCAGGCAGTTGACGGTTCTTGGCCAAGGCATAGAGCATGCGGCCGCCGCTATACATGCCGCTGTTGCAGCCGGAGAGTGCGGCGGTCAGCACCACAAAGTTGATGATACCCGCAGCGGCAACAATACCAATCTTGGCAAAGGTCAGCACAAACGGGCTGCCAGCGGTGCCGATACCGTTCCACGGGAAGATGGTGACAATCACGAAGATGGCACCGACATAGAAAATCAGGATACGCCACAGGATGTTGTTGATCGCACGTTTGAGCGTTACCTGCGGGTTTTTGGCTTCCCCGGCGGTAATACCGACCAGCTCAACTCCCTGGTAAGAGGCCACCACGATACACAGCGCAAACAGGAAGCCTTTCCAGCCACCGGCAAAGAAGCCGCCGTGAGCCGTCAGGTTGGCAAACCCGGTCGGCTGCCCGCCGTTGCCGAAGCCGAAGAAGATCACCCCCAAGCCCACCAGGATCATCACGATAATGGTGGTGACCTTAATCATGGCAAACCAGAACTCCAGCTCACCGTACAGACGCACCGCCGCCAGGTTGGCTAACGCGACCATGGCGACCGCAATTAACGCAGGCAGCCACTGCGGTATCTCTGGGAACCAGAACTGCACATAGACGCCGATAGCCGTGATTTCCGATATCCCCACGGCAAGCCACATAAACCAATAGCCCCAGGCGGTGAGATAGCCGAAAAAGGGGTTCATGTATTTGTGCGCATAGACGGCGAAAGAGCCCGCCACCGGCTCCAGGAACAGCATCTCCCCCATCGAACGCATGATGAAGAACACAAACAGGCCGGCGATGATATAGGCCAGCAACACTGAAGGCCCTGCCCATTTTAGCGTACTGGCCGATCCCATAAACAGACCCACGCCAATCGTCCCACCCAGGGCGATCAGCTCTATATGTCGCGCTTCTAACCCGCGATGTAAACCTTGTGGTTTTTCTTTGCTTGCCATAAATCCTCAGTCATATCTTTTATGATGTTGTTTGCCTGCCGATCGGTGCCGGTCATTATTGTTTTAGACAAGTTGAGTGTAATTCATCCCCCACCCGCGCAAAACGCTACTTGGCGAGCAATCCGCACCATGTAATGACGAGGAAGTGACACTAGGGCCTGGGGAAATTTGCGGGCGTTATGGTTTCGCATTTTGCCGCTATAAGCAAACCGCGAATTAAAACCTTATGGAATAAGTGACGAGGGAATGATTGACCGAGGTTATAGCTTTGACCACGTTATGGCCGACAGGGAGATTATTTGCGCAAAACAGACGCTGGAGCAACAGATGGGCTGCTCCAGCCGGAGGATCACATCTTGCCGGTATAGTAATAGCCGACGAACTTGAGTAGCCGAAGCTGGCGGCGTATACGGCTCGGCTGGCTGAGCAGGCGATAGAGCCACTCCAGGCCCAGATTCTGCCACACCTTGGGGGCACGCTTCACATGGCCGGTAAACACGTCATAGGTGCCGCCAACCCCCATATACAGCGCCTGTGGATGTACCTTGCGGCAATCCCGCATCAGGATTTCCTGCTTGGGCGATCCCATTGCCACGGTCACGATAGCCGCGCCGCTGGCACGAATGCGTTCAAACAAGGCATCCCGCTGTTCTGGTTTGAAGTAGCCATCCTGGCTGCCAACCAGATTCACATTCCACTGACTACGCAGCTTCTGCTCGGTCTCTGCCAGCACCGAAGGCTTGCCGCCAACCAGAAACACCGGCGTACCTTCCTGCCCGGCACGCTGCATCATGGCTTCCCACAGATCGGCCCCAGCCACACGCGACACCTCCGCGCCAGGATACTTGCGGCGGATGGAGCGCACCATGCTGATGCCATCGGCATATTTATACTCCGCCTCATCCAACAGGGCATGCAGCGCCGGATCGGTTTCTGCATTGAGGATTTTCTCGGCGTTCATCGCCACTAGGGTGCCTTGCTTGACCCTGCCACCGTCGAACAGAAAATCCATGCACTGCGCCATGTTGCGAAAGCCCCACAGGCTGAAACCACGCAGCTCATACTTGGGAACCGAAATGTTTGCTTCCATTGTCACTATTACCTTGGCACAAGGGAGTTGGCTGCTGGAGCCAACGCGCGCTTGCGCATAATTCGAGTCTTGATAAGCCCGGCAGCATCAAACAGCCAGTACAGTAATTTTGCCAATATCAGGCAGGCACCAAAAATAATGCAGAAGAACACCACGCGTGAGACAAACGAATCGACCCCCTCACGCGCCAGCACGATGATATTAAACACCGCACCAAAGCAGAACCCTTGCAAAATCGCCGCCTTAAAGCGGTTCTGTTCACTTTTACCTAGCTCATACAGCCAGTCGAACCACTTGATGATCAGGCCCACCACAATGGCGCCCAGTGGGATAAACAGCACCCCACCCATCACCACCAGCGAGCCAATCAGCGTTGGGGAAATCGCCAGCCCGGAGTGGTTGTCCAGCACTTCCCAGGTAAAGTAGTTGGCAGTATTCAGCACCAGATCCGGCCGCCCCGGCCACAGCCAGGCAGGGATGAAGACATAGAAATCACGCACGATCGGGGCCAACCCCTGGAAATCGATCTTGTCGTAATTTTGCAGCAGTAGCCCCAGGTTCTCCCACGGCGAGAAGGTATCACGGGTCAGATACAGGAAAGTGTAGAACGCTTCCGGGCCGCTGACATCCAGGCTATAGCGTTTCAACGCCAGCCAGAACATGCCGACGATGCCGAACACCCCGGCGGCCACCAGCATCCACAGCGAGATCCAGCCGCGCACAATGCCGATAAACAGGAATAGAGCGAACGCGATGATGATGTTGGCACGGGTGCCGCCCACGATCACGTAGGTCAGAATGCCAAACGCCACCGTGGCCGCCAGGAAGAAGAACCAGGCGCGCAGATCCTGTTTCAGGAAATAGACCACCAGCATCGCCGGGATAAAGAAGTAGAAGAAGCGCTTGAGCGCCACCCCTGACACATCGCTGGAGAAGATTTGGCTGTAGGAGTTAAGCTTGAACAGCAGGAAACCGTTCTGCATAAAGAAGATGCCCACGGTGCCGATCGCCACCAGCGCCAGCAATATCCAGGTGATATGCGTCTCAACCCGGTTCATGGTGAACACCGGCTTATGCGGCTGGCCAGTGCGTTTACGCAACCGCGTCTTGTAGCTGACGTAGTAAATCGCGTAGAAGGCGGTAGCCGAAAGGATGGCGTAAAGCAGGAACTCTACCGGCACCACGGCCACGTCAAACTGGAATACCAGCAGGCAGGTCAGCGGGAAGCCAAAGTAAAACGTCAGCAGATAGAGCAGGGAAAAGAAGACGTTAAAGTTGAAGCGGACGCGCCGAAACTCCTGATAGGTCAGGGTCAGCACAAACAGCGCCCCGATCAGATAGACGACAAACAGCCCGCCAAACTGTGCCAGCGTCATGGGTTTTCCCCCGCCGCCAGCGCCAATGCCTGCTGCCAGCCATCCACGTAGTTCGGATTGAAAAAGGCAATAGACTGCTTATCCAGCGTTGCCAGTTGGCGCTGTGATTCGCGCACCACGGCTTCATCCAGCGAGTCGCCATAGAACAGCACCGGCAGATGCTGCTCAGCCAGATCCTGCCAGAACGGGTTCTTGCGGCTCAGTACAAAAGGCACGCCAAACTGGATCAACAGGCACAGCGTACCGATCCCCTGCTGACGGTCGAAAATGAAGTAGCCGAGATCGCACTCACGCAGAATATTGAGATAATCGTCAAACGCCACCTGTTGGGTCAGCAGTTGCAGATTCTGTTCGGAGAACAGCTTCAGGCCCGCCGCGCGCACCTGGGCAATATAGGCGTCGTTATTGGCCGGATAGCCCATCGGCAAAATCACCCGCACCTTGTCACCAAATTGCTGATGGATCGCCTGCAACGCCTCAATATGGCGGTTGGTGGTATCACCAGAATTGCCCACCAGGATAGTCATCGGCCCAGCCAGGTTCTTTTCAACTTCGATACCCGTCAGGGCAGGATCCATCCGCGTTGGGAAATACAGCAGCGAGGCCGGAACGCGTGCGTGCCGCTGCTGATAGTGGATCAGGTCGCCTCGGGTAGCAAACACGTGGCCCACCCGCCCTTGGGCAATGCGGCGCAGCACGTAGAACAGGCGGTATTTCCAACTGGTGGCGTTTTCATACAGATCGGCCCCCCAGATATGCCAGCTCACCTGGTGCGGCTTGATCTTGCCGCTCAGCAAAGCCAGCCACAACGTTGCGTTAAACTGGCCATGCAGGAACAGGCGAGTGTCACGGTTGGCCTTGGCACGGGCAATCACTGCCTCTGCCAGGCTCTTCTTGCCAGGGAAAGCCTCGATGGTCAACTTTGGAAAGTGGCCCAACGCGGCCACGTCTTTGGCTGCCACCATGAAGTGACACACTTGTTCTGCGGGCAGGCGGTCAGCCAGCACGTCATTAAAGAAGCGCAGCACCGTCTGATTATGATGCGGGATATCAGATCCCAGTACGTGGATTAGTATGGTCATACTCGTCTACGATAAAGAATAAATACGCAGCTACAGAGCGCAAAATACACGATGTAGGTTGCCATATAGGCCTGTGCCGCCCCTAATGCGCCGTGCAGCGGGATCAGCCAGTGCGAGAACAGCGTCAGCAAGGCAAACTGGCTGACCTCTGTCAGAATATAAAAACGGAGCGACGCCTTGGCGATCACCAGGTAACCGAAGACGTAGGCCCCGACTTTCAGCACGTCCCCCACCAGTTGCCAGGCAAACAGATCGCGCATGGCAACGAATTTCTCAGAGAACAGCAGCCAGATGGCGAAGTCACGCAGCAGCCAGACGGTAAAGCTGGCAGCGGCGACCGCAGGCAGCACAAACTTCAGCGAGCGCACGATCTCCCGCGAAATGGCGCTTTTCTCTTGCAGGCGCGACAGCGTTGGCAGCAGATAAACGGTGAAAGAAGCGGTAATAAACTGCAGGTAGGCATCGGAGATACTGCTCACCCCTTGCCAGATCCCTACTTCGTCCCAGCCGTAATGTTCTGCCAACAGGTTACGCATCATTACATAGGCAACCGGCAAGGTCACGGAGGTGATCAGCGCCATCAGGGTAAACTTACCGAGATGGCTGGCCAGCGCCTTATCCCAGGCCAGCGCCAGATAACGCAGCGGCAGCGCCTTGCGCCGCCACAGCATGAAACCAGCAGGCAACACCACCAGGGCAGGAACCAGAGCCAACCCGGCCAACGCGCCTTCATAACCGCCCAGCTTAAAGCATAGCGTAAAGGCCACCACACCTATCAGGCTACCGGCGATCACCGCCAGCGCGTTACCCATCGCATCGCGATAACCTTTGAGGATCGCCAGGAACAGGTTGGCGTAGGCAATCCCCATCTGGATAAACGCCACCGCACGCACCACGTTCACATAGTCACCATGGCCAAACAGCCCACGGCTGATCGGCTCGGCAGCAAACAGGAACACCAGCGCCAGCAGGGTTGAGAAACCCAGCACGATGCTGGACGCGGTGCCCACCGCCATACGCAACCGCTGCGGATCCTGATGGTATTCCGCCACATACTTGGTGATACCGTTAAAAATTCCGGCCCCCGACAGCACGCCCAGCACGGTGATCAACTGGCGGAAGTTACCCGCCTGCCCGACCCCGCTGGGGCCGAAGGCCACCGCCAGCATTTTTACCACCAGCAACCCCACGCCGATCTTGATCAGCGTGGAGCCCGCGGTCCAAATCGATGCTTTTGCCAGCGACATATCAGGCGAGGAAGCTCAGAATGGTATTGATCACCGTACGTTGATTGACGTCTGACATGTTAAAGAACAGCGGCAGACGCACCAGGCGCTCGCTCTCTTTGGTGGTGAAGCGGTCTTCGCCGGAGAAACGGCCAAACTTCTCACCCGCCGGGCAGGCGTGCAGTGGGATGTAGTGGAACACCGACATGATTTCGGCTTCTTTCAGGTAGTCGATAAACGCGGTACGATCCTGCACGTCTTTCAGCTTGATGTAGAACATATGGGCGTTGTGCACGCAGTTGGCCGGAATGACCGGCAAGGCGATACGCCCTGAGTCTGCCAACGGTTTCAATGCATCGTAATAGTTCTGCCACAGCTTCAGGCGGCGCTGGTTGATCGTCTCGGCGGCCTCCAGCTGTGCCCACAGATAAGCGGCTTGCAGATCTGACATTAGATAGCTGGAACCAATATCGCGCCAGGTATATTTGTCTACCTGACCACGGAAGAACTGGCTGCGGTTGGTGCCTTTTTCACGGATCACTTCGGCACGATCGATCAGGGCCGGGTCGTTAATCAGCGTCGCGCCACCTTCACCGCCAGCGGTGTAGTTTTTGGTCTCATGGAAACTGAAGCAACCGATATGGCCGATAGTCCCCAAGGCTTTGCCTTTATAGGTCGACATCACGCCCTGCGCGGCATCTTCCACCACCATCAGGTTGTACTTCTTCGCCAGCGCCATGATGGTGTCCATTTCACAGGCTACGCCAGCGTAATGCACCGGCACGATGGCACGGGTTTTATCGGTGATCGCCGCTTCGATCTTGGTCTCATCGATGTTCATGGTGTCTGGACGCAGATCGACAAACACCATCACCGCCCCGCGCAGCACAAAGGCGTTAGCGGTGGACACGAAGGTATAGCTCGGCATGATCACTTCATCACCCGGCTGGATATCCAGCAGGATGGCGGCCATTTCCAGTGACGCGGTGCAAGACGGCGTCAGCAGCACTTTTGGGCAGCCAAAATGCTGTTCCATCCACTGCTGGCAGCGACGGGTAAAACCACCATCACCACAGAGTTTGCCGCTGCTCATCGCAGCCTGCATATAATCGAGTTCCGTGCCAACAACCGGTGGAGCGTTAAATGGGATCATGTAAACCTCTATAGAACCAATACGCGGTGCTTTCTAGGGTGGCACCGTGCCGTTGATAGAGCCGTAACGCGGCAATATTACTTATTTGAGTCGCGATCCGCAGGCGCTGCAGCCGTTGCTGCTGGCACCAGGCGATCGCGGCAGTCATCAGCCGAGAACCGGTCCCTTTACCTTGTACACCTGGAAATGCCGCCAGCAGGCCGATACGCGCCTCTTGCTGGCCAATATCACGCAGGCTGACAAACCCTTCTGGCTCCCCATCGCTACCCAGCACCAGCAGGCACTGATGGTCAAACGTCCCCAGCACCGCTTTTTCAATCCAGGTGGCGTAAAAACGCCCGCTGTCCTGCGGCTGATACCAAGGCGCGCGAAAACGGCTGGCGGCAAAAACCTTGGCCGCCACCGAACGCAACAGTGGAATATCTTCGGGCTGGGCGATGCGGATGGCCGGTAAATTCAATGCACAATCTGTGCCAATTGCCAGGGCAAAGTCCACTTCGCCCTCCACCAGCCGAAACCCCGCGGCTGCCAAACCATCGGCCAAATCCAGACGCTGGGCCGGGATCTTGGCCTGAACCAGCGCAAACGCATCCAGTTCAGTTGCCGTAAGCGCAGGAGCCGCCTCGTCAAAATGCAATTTGGCGCTGGTGAGTTGGAAATACTCGCTTTCCCAGCCCAAAGGCTCAATATTGGCGTGGACGGACATGCAGTAAATCCAGTAAGTATTTGCCATAGCCGGTTTTGGCTAACGCCTGCGCCGAGCGTCTTACGCCATCATCATCCAGCCAACCGTTACGCCAGGCGATCTCTTCCAGACAGGCAATCTTGAACCCTTGGCGCTTCTCTACCGTCTGCACAAAGGTACTGGCTTCGATCAGGCTGTCGTGGGTGCCGGTATCGAGCCAGGCAAAACCACGCCCCAGCAGCTCGACGCTCAGTTCGCCACGCTCCAGATACATCTGGTTGATGCTGGTAATTTCCAGCTCGCCGCGTTCGGAAGGCTTCACCTGCTTGGCGAAATCCACCACCTGGTTGTCATAGAAATAGAGACCGGTGACCGCCCAGTTGGACTTCGGCTTCAACGGCTTTTCTTCAATCGACAGCGCGCGGAAGTTATCGTCGAACTCCACTACGCCAAAGCGCTCTGGGTCCATGACCTGGTAACCGAATACCGTGGCACCTTTCAGACCCTGGACCACGCTTTTCAGTTTCGGGCTGAAGCCCTGGCCGAAGTAGATATTGTCGCCCAGCACCAGGCAGCACGGCTCGCCGCCGATAAACTCTTCGCCAATCAGGAAGGCCTGTGCCAACCCGTCCGGGCTCGGTTGTTCGGCGTAGCTGAGGTTGATGCCAAACTCTTCACCGCTGCCCAGCAAACGGCGAAACGAGGGCAGATCTTCAGGCGTAGAGATAATCAGAATATCGCGGATCCCGGCCAGCATCAGCACCGAGAGCGGATAGTAAATCATCGGTTTATCGTAAATGGGCAGCAACTGCTTGGAGACGCCGCGGGTGATCGGGTGCAAACGCGTCCCCGAACCGCCGGCTAGAATAATACCTTTCATCATGACTCCTGAACTTCCGCTAGCCGCACGGCGCTTATAGCCTTCCGTGCGTTTATCTAGATAGGATTATTGGTTTAGCCCTAAACGCTCGCCTGCATAGGAACCGTCTTGCACGCGGCGCCACCAGGTTTCATTGTTCAGATACCAGGAAACCGTTTTGCGGATGCCGCTTTCAAAGGTTTCCTGTGGGCGCCAACCCAGTTCACGTTCAATTTTGCCCGCGTCGATGGCATAACGCATATCATGGCCTGGGCGATCTTTGACGTAAGTGATCAGATCGCGATATTTCGCCACGCCCTGCGGTTTGTTCGGTGCCAGTTCTTCCAGCAGATCGCAGATGGTCTGTACCACTTCGATGTTTTTGCGCTCGTTGTGGCCGCCGATGTTATAGGTCTCCCCAATCACACCTTCTGTCACCACCTGATATAACGCCCGCGCATGGTCTTCCACAAACAGCCAGTCACGCACCTGCGCACCATCGCCGTAGACCGGCAGCGGTTTGCCGGAGATGGCATTAAGGATCACCAGCGGCACCAGCTTCTCTGGGAAGTGGTAAGGGCCGTAGTTGTTGGAGCAGTTGGTCACGACGGTAGGGAAACCGTAGGTACGCAGCCAGGCGCGCACCAGGTGGTCGCTTGAGGCCTTGGAGGCAGAATACGGGCTGCTTGGCGCGTAAGGCGTGGTTTCGGTAAACAGATCGTCGGTACCGTGCAGGTCGCCGTACACTTCATCGGTAGAGATATGATGGAAACGGAAAGCCTGCTTTTTCTCTGCCGCCAGCGCCTGCCAATAATGGCGGGCAGCTTCCAGCATGGTGTAAGTGCCCACTATGTTGGTTTCGATAAAGGCCGCCGGGCCGTCGATCGAGCGGTCAACGTGGCTTTCTGCCGCCAGGTGCATCACGAAATCCGGCTGGTACTGCGCAAATACGCGGTCTAGTGCGGCACGGTCGCAGATATCTACCTGCTCGAAAGCATAGCGCTCGTTGTCCGCTACACCCGCCAGCGACTCCAGGTTACCGGCATAGGTGAGCTTATCAACCACCACTACGCTATCGCGGGTCCCCTCGATGATATGTCTTACCACGGCAGAGCCGATAAATCCGGCCCCGCCGGTGACCAAAATACGTTTCAACGCCAAACTCCTTTGGTGTCCACGATCCAGGACTGCTTAATCTCTTCCGGCCTGATGGCCTTGAATTCTTTATGATCGACCAGCATGACGATCACATCCGCCTGCTGTAAGGCCTCAGGCAGTTTTTTCAGCGTAACGAGGCCCGCCAGTGACTTCGGCAATTGCTCAACGTTTGGCTCGACCGCCAGAGTTTCACCTACGTGCCAGTCGGCAATCAGGTGGGCTACTTCAACCGCCGGGCTTTCACGCAGGTCGTCGATATTAGGTTTGAACGCCAAACCGAAGCAGGCAATTTTCACTTCAGAAGCGCGCTTGTTGGTGGCCGCCAGGCAATCTGCCACGGCTGCCTTGACCTGATCGACCACCCAGAGCGGTTTGCCGTCGTTTACCAGACGCGCAGTATGGATCAGACGAGCCTGCTGCGGGTTCTGCGCCACGATGAACCAAGGGTCAACGGCGATACAGTGCCCGCCCACGCCTGGGCCAGGTTGCAGAATGTTGACGCGCGGATGACGGTTGGCCAGGCGGATCAGTTCCCACACGTTAATGCCCTGCTCGGCACAGATCAGCGAAAGCTCGTTGGCAAACGCGATGTTAACGTCGCGGAAGCTGTTTTCCGTCAGTTTGCACATCTCGGCGGTGCGCGAGTTGGTGATCACACACTCACCTTCGAGGAAAATCTTGTACAGCGCGCTGGCGCGCTCGGAGCATTTTGGCGTCATCCCGCCAATCACGCGGTCGTTCTGAATCAGCTCAACCATCACC
The DNA here is from genome assembly GCF_019968685.1 of Serratia sp. JSRIV006. Taxonomy (NCBI): domain Bacteria; kingdom Pseudomonadati; phylum Pseudomonadota; class Gammaproteobacteria; order Enterobacterales; family Yersiniaceae; genus Serratia; species Serratia sp. JSRIV006. Next base: position 216,875 of record NZ_CP074137.1, on the reverse strand, counting down.
TGCCCAGGCAGCACGCGCTCAGGACAGTAGGCAATGTTCACGTCAGCCTGCTCACCGGCATCCTGCGGGAAGCTCAGATCGCTACGCGCCTCTGCGAGCCACAGGGCCATCTGCTCGGTAGCGCCCACCGGTGAAGTAGACTCCAGGATCACCAGGTCGCCCTTTTTCAGTACCGGTGCCAATGACTTGGCGGCGGCTTCAACGTAGGCCAGATCGGGTTCGTGATCGCCTTTGAACGGCGTTGGTACGGCAATCAGGAACGCATCGGCCGCCAGCGGTTTAGTCACCGCCTGCAGGTAACCGCCTTCTACCGCTTCTTTTACCACGCGATCCAAATCAGGTTCGACGATGTGGATGGCACCGCGGTTAATGGTATCTACCGCGTGCTGGTTAACATCTACGCCCACCACTTTCTTCTTGCGGGAAGCAAACGCCGCCGCCGTTGGCAAACCGATATAGCCCAGGCCAATAACTGAAATAGTGTTAAAACTCATAGTGTCACCTGATGATTCTTTAAAGCTTCGAGGATACGTTGGCAGGCATGCCCGTCACCGTATGGGTTATGCGCCCGGCTCATGGCGTGGTATTCGCCTTCGTCTGTCAATAACCGGGTTACCGCATCAACAATTTTAGCTACGTCCGTTCCCACCAGCTGTACCGTGCCGGCATCTACCGCTTCTGGCCGCTCGGTGGTATCACGCATCACCAACACCGGTTTCCCCAGCGATGGCGCCTCTTCCTGAATGCCGCCCGAGTCGGTCAGGATCAGATAAGATCGCGTCATCAGATAGACAAACGGCAGGTAATCCTGCGGATCGATCAGAATGATGTTATCGATCCCCTTCAAAATACGGTTAACCGGCTCGCTGACGTTCGGGTTGAGATGCACCGGATACACCACCTGCACGTCAGGATGCTGAAGAGCAATCTCGGCCAAGGCGCTACAGATGCGCTCAAACCCACCGCCGAAGCTTTCGCGACGGTGCCCAGTCACCAAGATCAGCTTTTTGTTGGCATCCAGGAAAGGATAACGTTGGTCAAGGCTGCTGCGCAGCTCTGGGTTGTGCATGATGCGGTCGCGCACCCACAGCAACGCATCGATCACAGTGTTACCCGTGACGAAAATATGGTCGTCCCGCAGCGATTCACGTAACAGGTTCTGCCGTGAATTTTCGGTTGGCGAGAAGTGATACATCGCCAAATGCCCCGTCAACTTGCGGTTGGCCTCTTCAGGCCAAGGAGAATAGAGATTACCGGTACGCAGGCCCGCTTCGACATGCCCCACCGGGATACGCTGATAAAACGCCGCCAGGCTGGTCGCCATGGTGGTCGTCGTGTCACCGTGAACCAACACCACGTCCGGCTTGAAGTCCTCCAGTACGCCTTTGATCCCTTCCAGAATGCGGCAGGTGATTTCACTCAGCCCCTGGCCCGGTTTCATAATATTCAGGTCGTAATCCGGTACGATTTCAAACAAACGCAGTACCTGATCCAGCATCTCGCGATGCTGTGCCGTAACGCAGACTCTTGACTCAAAGGCATCATCCTGAGCCAGAGCATGTACCAGAGGTGCCATTTTGATGGCTTCCGGTCTGGTGCCAAAAACAGTCAACACTTTCACAGCGAATCTCTTTTGGTCGGTGAAGTGCAGGCGAACCTGCAAAGTTGGGCACTCAGTGCCCAACAGCGAAATTATTATATTATTAGTTAACTACGTGGCCGGCGTACCAAGGCGACGCCCGCACCAATCAGGCCACCGATTGCGCCCCACATAATCAGCCAGAATACCCGGCGTGGACTATCACGTTTCACCGGCTCTTCCGGCGTACGTAAATAGCGGTAGGTCTGGAATTTGGCATCCAACGTCGGGCCAACGTTCAGAGTTGCCAGCATCGCCCGGTTCTGATCGTAACTCACATCGTAAGCCGGGCCGGAAGCCTGTAAACCTTCCAGACGCGCCTGCAGCATAGGTTTGCCCAGCAGGAACAGATCGGAGTCTGGCAGCTGTTCGGCTGGCGTATCGGTCTGCGTACGGCTAATCCCCTGCTGCTCGGCGATTTTCAGCGCCTGCTGCACGGTCTTGAGCTCACGCTGATAAACCGCATCGGCTACCGCTTCCTGGCGTTTGACCTGTGCACTCATCGAGGTGGTACGCGCCGCCCAGGCTCCCTGGATCTCTTCATTCAGATGCTGCGCCGCGCGGTGGCTGGCAAAGGCAACATACTGACGCAGCAGATGGTTGGAGTCTGGCGCGGTCTCGGCGGTGAGTTTCACGCTATCATTCAGCACTTTTTTGTCGTCGCGCGGCGTGAACTGGATATTGTTAATCAGGTCATCAAGCAACGCCGCATCGGCACGGGCATCCCCTTCCTGGCGCTGCTTGTAGTAATCGCTTTGCAGCCAGAAATCACGGCGCGTGTCATAGGCGGCCAACTGCATGATAAATTCATTATAGGCTTCATCGGCGATGCCTGGCTGATCGCTGGCAACCGCAGGCAGCGTGCGCTGATCCAGGTTACGCAGGAACTGCTGCTGAGAGTAATATCCCCCCAGCGCATTCACCGTTGGCTTATCGGTGATCGCCGTAGCGCTCCACTCCTGTTTCACCAGGTAGGAAACGATCAGCGCGACGGCAGCAAACAACACCGCAAAACCGATAATCCATTTTTTGCCGCGCCACAGGGTGCAGCACAGACCGCGGATATCGAGTTCGTTATCGACCACCGGGGTATTCTTGTCAGACGTTGTTTCAGGATTCATCACTGCCCTAAAGCCTCAGTTAAGGTACTTGCTTATTGTTCGTTGCATTCCGCAGGCGGCGCTTGAGACGTTTGATATAGCGCGCGACCCGCCATGCACGTTTAATGCAATAGCCATACAAGAAGAATGCAAGCAAGAATAATGCCAACATAACCCATTCAGGTATGAAAGTCAGACGTTCGCCTATCACACCAACCGCCGCCAGCAGCGCTGCGGCTAGGGTGATGAGCACAAAAGCCTGACGAGGCGTAAAGCCCGCTCGCATAATCAAATGGTGGATGTGTTGACGGTCTGGCGAAAACGGGCTCATGCCCTTACGCAGACGGCGATACATGATGGCAATCATATCCATCAGCGGGATGGCGATAATCCACAGCGCGGTGACCGGTTTGATCGGATGGTTTGGCCCTTGCGAGCTTTGCACCAGCAGCCAGATGGCGGTAAAACCGATCAGCGTACTCCCGGCGTCACCCATAAAGACCTTATAGCGACGGCCAAGGATGCCGAGGTTGAGCAGAATATAGGGAACAATGGCCGCCAGCATCGCGAAGCACCAGAAGGCAAGCTCGCTATGGCCGCCTTGATACAGCAGGATCCCCATCGCGCCGAACGACACGCAGGAGAGACCGCCGAGCAGGCCGTCGATACCGTCGACCATGTTAAAGGCGTTAATCGCCGCCCAAACGGCAAACAGCGTCACCAAATAGCCAAACGGCCCCAACTGCATTTCCCAGCCACCAAACACATAGCCGAGGCTGCGCAGATAAAGACCTGCAAATACCATCATGGCGATGCCGACCAGTGCCTGAATGGTGGCGCGGATCTTGACGCTGATATCGAAGCGATCGTCCAGTGCGCCGACGAAGACCAGGACACCGGCGCAGGTGAGATAGAGTTTGCTGTGCGCAATCGTCTGGTCGGTGATCAGGAAGGCAAAGCAGATGCCAGCGTAAACAGAAATCCCACCCACCAGCGGGATCAGCCCCTGATGACGTTTGCGATAATTAGGCTTATCAACCAAACCAATAGGTTTTGCTGCCTTGCGAGCAACAAATAAAAAAGCCAGAGAAAACAGAAAAACAAAAAGAATTTCAGTACTCATGGTGAGTAAGTTCACGGTTAACAAATCTCTGAAGAAGATGAGGCAGCTTAACATGGGTAAAAAACCGCGCCACATGACCAAGCGACCTTTCAGTCATTTCCTATGACATAGACACTTATCAATGCCCAAAACGTGTCTTGCTTCAACGCGTTAATGCAAAAACTGGCGCAAATAAGATAAGTTCTCAATAAGTCACAAGAATAACTTACTTTCCTTTACTGTTACTTATCGTATCCGCCAAAAGCAAAAAACGCCACGACTAGGCGTGGCGTTCCTCGAATATTTTACTTATTTATGAGCGTTTCATCATGTCGAAGAATTCATCGTTGGTTTTGGTCATCGCCAACTTGTTAATGAGGAACTCCATCGCGTCGATCTCACCCATTGGGTGAATGATCTTGCGCAGGATCCACATCTTCTGCAGTTCTTCAGAGGTAGTGAGCAACTCTTCTTTACGCGTACCGGAACGGTTGTAATCGATAGCAGGGAACACGCGCTTCTCGGCGATTTTACGCGCCAGATGCAGTTCCATGTTACCCGTACCTTTAAACTCTTCGTAAATCACTTCGTCCATCTTCGAACCGGTATCAACCAGTGCGGTAGCGATGATGGTCAGGCTGCCGCCTTCCTCAACGTTACGAGCCGCACCGAAGAAGCGCTTCGGACGATGCAGGGCGTTGGCGTCCACACCACCGGTCAGCACTTTGCCTGAGGCAGGTACTACGGTGTTGTAGGCACGCGCCAGACGGGTGATGGAGTCCAGCAGGATGATCACGTCTTTTTTGTGTTCGACCAGGCGCTTGGCCTTCTCGATCACCATTTCGGCAACCTGTACGTGGCGGGATGCGGGTTCGTCGAAGGTAGAAGCGATCACTTCGCCTTTTACCAGACGTTGCATCTCGGTCACTTCTTCCGGACGTTCGTCGATCAGCAGCACCATCAGCACGCAGTCTGGATGGTTGTATGCGATGCTCTGCGCAATGTTTTGCAGCAGCATGGTTTTACCGGCTTTCGGCGGTGCCACAATCAGGCCACGCTGGCCACGGCCGATTGGCGCTGCCAGATCCAGTACGCGAGCCGTCAGATCTTCGGTAGAGCCGTTGCCGCGCTCCATACGCAAACGTGAGTTGGCGTGCAGCGGCGTCAGGTTTTCGAACAGGATCTTGTTACGGGCGTTTTCCGGTTTGTCGTAGTTGACTTCGTTAACTTTCAACAGGGCAAAATAGCGCTCGCCTTCTTTTGGCGGACGAATCTTACCGGAAATGGTGTCACCTGTGCGGAGGTTAAAGCGGCGGATTTGGCTGGGAGAAACGTAGATATCGTCGGGGCCTGCGAGGTAGGAACTGTCTCCGGAACGGAGGAAACCAAATCCATCCTGCAATATCTCCAGCACGCCATCACCGAAGATATCTTCTCCGCTTTTCGCATGTTGCTTGAGTATAGAGAAGATAATGTCCTGTTTGCGCAGGCGGGCCAGGTTTTCCAGCCCCATATTTTCGCCGAGAGTAATCAGCTCAGAAACCGGCGTATTCTTTAATTCGGTAAGATTCATAGTGGGGGTTCTTAAACTCGGGGTGTGTCTCGAACTAGTATCGTGAATGGTATGGCAGCGTGTTATACCCATAACCTTTCAAGCTACAACGTGAAATTCATAGGGTATGCGTGCCTGTTACTGGACGTTCGATCGCCGGGCTGCTGGGCCGCCGCAGTAAGAAATGGCTTAGCTGGGGCGCACACGCTGACGGTTTAAGATCGAAGGTGCCTTAAAACTGATTTTTTTGTAAAACCGCTTGATCGTCAAAACACGGGCTCGGTTCACAGTAAAATGCTAGTGCCGATGGTTCAACGTAGAGTAACGCTTAGATTCAGACTCTTTAGATTTAATACTTATGGCAAGTTCAGAATGCAGTATGGTTAAACTTAACACGCTTCTTGGCAGGCGTCTAGCGGTGAATGAAAATCCCCCTCCAGACGCCCGTCACGGGGCTTCCCGCCCTAATTACAGATTCGCGTCCAGGAACTCTTTGAGCTGGCCCTTGGACAGCGCGCCGACCTTGGTCGCTGCCACTTCACCGTTCTTGAACAACAACAGCGTCGGAATACCGCGGATGCCGTACTTAGGCGCGGTAAGCGGGTTTTGATCGATGTTCAGTTTGGTAATGGTCAGCTTGCCGGCGAACTCTTCGGCAATCTCGTCGAGGATCGGAGCAATCATCTTGCACGGACCACACCATTCAGCCCAGAAATCGACCAGGATTGGCCCTTCGGCTTTCAGCACATCGGAATCGAAGCTGTCGTCAGTCAGGTGAATAATTTTATCGCTCATGTTCTACTCCACAGGATTAGGTCTACCTTGTTGGTGTAGCATCAAACCAACTCAGGTGATTTTATTTCACCGCTTTTATTTCAACGGATATGCTTTCGTAAAGCAATAGTTAGCTGATATTCTACCACACTATGAGCAAAACACACTTGACCGAACAGAAGTTTTCCGACTTCGCCCTGCACCCGTTAGTCCTTGAAGCCCTTGAGAAAAAAGGGTTTCACAACTGCACGCCCATCCAGGCGTTGGCATTGCCGCTCACCCTCAGTGGGCGCGACGTTGCAGGTCAGGCGCAAACCGGTACCGGAAAGACGCTGGCATTTTTAGCGTCTACTTTTCACTATTTGCTGTCCCACCCGGCGAAAGAAGGTCGCCAGACCAACCAGCCGCGCGCCTTGATCATGGCGCCTACGCGTGAACTGGCGGTGCAGATCCATTCCGATGCAGAAGCGCTGTCGCAGTCTACCGGGTTGAAGCTTGGCCTGGCCTACGGCGGTGATGGCTATGACAAACAGCTGAAAGTGCTGGAAAGCGGCGTAGATATTCTGGTGGGGACCACCGGCCGTTTAATCGACTACGCCAAACAAAATTATATCGATCTGGGTGCTATCCAGGTTGTGGTGCTCGATGAAGCCGACCGCATGTACGATCTGGGCTTTATCAAAGATATCCGCTGGCTGTTCCGCCGTATGCCTGCGGTCGATCAACGCCTGAACATGTTGTTCTCTGCCACCCTGTCCTATCGCGTACGCGAGCTGGCCTTTGAGCAGATGAACAATGCCGAATATGTGGAAGTTGAACCGGAACAGAAAACCGGCCACCGCATTCAGGAAGAGCTGTTCTACCCTTCCAACGAAGAAAAAATGCGCCTGCTGCAGACGCTGATCGAGGAAGAGTGGCCGGACCGCTGCATCATCTTCGCCAACACCAAGCACCGCTGTGAAGACATCTGGGGCCATCTGGCTGCCGATGGTCACCGCGTAGGCCTGCTGACCGGCGACGTGGCGCAGAAAAAACGCCTGCGTATTCTGGACGACTTCACCAAAGGTAACCTGGATATCCTGGTTGCCACCGATGTCGCCGCACGCGGCCTGCATATTCCGTTGGTGACTCACGTCTTCAACTACGATCTGCCGGATGACTGCGAAGACTACGTGCACCGCATTGGTCGTACAGGCCGCGCGGGCGAAAGCGGTCACTCTATCAGCCTGGCCTGTGAAGAGTACGCGCTGAATCTGCCAGCCATCGAGACTTATACCGGCCACAGCATTCCGGTGAGCAAGTACAACAGCGATGCGTTGCTGAGCGACCTGCCAGCCCCGAAGCGCCTGGTGCGCCCTCGTGGCAACAACGGCCCACGCCGTAACTCTTCCGCGCCACGTCGTGGTGGTGCGCCGCGTAACAACCGTAAACGTTCGGGCTAATAGACGACTATGCCAGGTTCCAGCACCCTCTATGCCGCCATCGATCTGGGTTCCAACAGTTTCCATATGTTGGTGGTACGTGAGGTGGCTGGCAGTATCCAGACGCTAGCTCGCATCAAGCGCAAAGTGCGCCTGGCGGCCGGGCTGGATCAGCACAATCACCTGTCACAGGAAGCCATGCAGCGCGGTTGGCAATGTCTGCGGCTGTTCTCGGAACGCCTGCAGGATATCCCGCGCGATCAAATTCGGGTCGTCGCCACCGCAACGCTGCGCCTGGCCAACAACGCGGCCGAATTCCTGCAAACCGCCGAAACTATCCTTGGCTGCCCCGTTCAGGTCATCAGCGGCGAAGAAGAAGCCCGCCTGATCTACCACGGCGTTGCCCATACCACCGGCGGCCCGGATCGGCGTCTGGTGGTCGATATCGGGGGTGGCAGCACGGAGTTGGTCGTAGGGACAGGAGCGCAAGCCGCACAGCTGTATAGCCTTTCGATGGGCTGTGTCACCTGGCTCGAACGCTTCTTCAGCGATCGCAACCTGGAGCGGGATAACTTCGAAGCCGCCGAACAGGCCGCGCGTGAAAAGGTGCGGCCGATAGCCGCACAACTTCGCCAACATGGCTGGCAGATTTGCGTCGGTGCCTCCGGAACCGTGCAAGCGCTACAGGAAATCATGGTGGCGCAGGGGATGGACGAACGTATTACCCTGCCCAAACTGCGGCAGTTGAAACAACGAGCCATTCAGTGTGGCAAGCTGGAAGAGCTGGAAATCGAAGGCCTGACGCTGGAACGTGCCTTGGTGTTCCCAAGCGGCCTGTCGATACTGCTGGCCATTTTCCAAGAGTTAGGCATTGAAAGCATGACGCTGGCCGGTGGTGCTCTGCGCGAAGGGCTGGTGTATGGCATGCTGCATCTGCCGGTCGAGCAAGATATCCGCAGCCGCACGTTACGTAATCTGCAACGCCGTTACCTGCTGGATATCGAGCAGGCCGAACGCGTCAGCCAGTTGGCAGCGAACTTCTGTTTGCAGACCACCAACGAATGGCAATTGGATACGCGATGTCGTGAATTACTGCATGCGGCGTGCCTGATCCACGAAATCGGCCTGAGCGTCGATTTCAAACAGGCTCCTCAACACGCCGCCTATCTGGTCAGCCATCTTGATTTACCTGGCTTTACCCCGGCGCAGAAAAAACTGTTAGCTACCCTGTTGCAAAACCAGAGCAATGCCCTCGATCTGCCGCTGCTGAGCCAACAGAACGCCGTGCCACCCCGCGTGGCACAGCGCATGTGTCGTCTGTTACGTCTGGCCATCATCTTTGCCAGCCGCCGCCGTGACGATACCCTGCCCGCGGTACGCCTGCGTGCCAACGATGAAGAGTTGCATGTGATTTTGCCGCGCGGCTGGTTGGAACGACATCCGCTGCGCGCAGAGGCGCTGGATCAGGAAAGCCACTGGCAGAGCTATGCCCACTGGCCTCTGTTTTTGGAAGAGCAGTCTTAAGAGCATTTCCCCCTTTTCTGCAACCGTCTCTTTAACCGTTTTATGTGAAAACGCAACTCAATGGCTGGCTCCGTCCTAAGAGGTTGCGTGATAACAAGGCTAATTAAAGAGACTTTTAATGACCTCCTATGTTATTAAAGAATAGTTTAATAACGCACAATCTTATTAAAGGGGGGTTTTAATGAAGCGTATTTCTGGTCGATTTGTGACAATTCAGAGTCATCAGGAAACGGTCAATGCCTTCGTACCAGCGCCTTTACCACCAACTGATCCCCCCATTGTTGCCAAATCCTATCAGGAACTCAATAATCGAGCTGAATTGGCTTTAGCTAGACTATCAGCTATGTCCGGTCTGGTTACATCTGGAGAATGGTTAATTTACAGTGCAATACGTAGAGAGGCTTTACTCACCTCCCAGCTTGAGGGGACACAGGCAACACTGACTGACGTTTTTGATGAGGAAGCAGGGCTGGCCGTAACAAATGTGAATGATGTTGAGGAGGTCACCAGGTACCTGCAAGCATTCAAGTTTGTGCGTGAGCAGATACTCTCGCCAACAGGATTACCTGTATCAGTCCGGTTACTAACACAAGCCCACAAAGTTCTTCTGGCTGGTGTTCGGGGTACAGATAAACAACCCGGTAGTGTACGGACCAGTCAAAACTGGATTGGTGGCACGCGGCCAGGTAACGCGTCGTATGTCCCTCCTCCCCCAGAGGAAATTACCAATTTACTCGCAGAGCTGGAGCTTTTTATTCACGACGAGCAACCAACATTACCCCCGTTGGTGAGGATAGCGCTGATACATGCCCAGTTCGAAACCATTCACCCTTTTCTTGATGGTAACGGACGCATAGGTCGTCTGTTGATTGCCATGTTACTCGAAACGTGGAAGCTTCTGCCTGAACCACTATTGTATGTATCAGGATATCTGAAGGCCAATCAGGCTGAGTATTATCGCTGTTTATCTGAAACAAGGAGAAATGGTGATTGGGAGTCTTGGGTATCATTCTTCCTTGAAGGCGTTGAAATTGCCGCAGGGGAAGCACAACAGAGCATCATTCAGATAGCCTCACTGATTGCTGTCGATCGGAAAAAAGTTCTCGATACGGCATCCAGTACATTACAAACGTTGCGTCTTTTTGAATTACTACCAACAATGCCAAAATTAACGGTAGAAAGAGCCCAGGCAGAGTTAGATGTCACGTTTCCTACAGCGAGCACGGCCATTAAAGCACTAGAGAATGCGGGGATACTGGTGGAAACTACAGGTCGAGTGAGAGGTAAAAGCTATGTCTATCAAGCCTACGTAGATACTTTACGTAATGAATAATAGCAACAGGGCGTTTTCGCGCCCTGACCCTCAGCTACCGCCCTTAGCCTTGGCCAGCATCGCCTTCACGCTGGCCAAATGGCTCTGGCCCTTCTCCATCCGCTCCTGCGGGCTAACGACTTTGCGTTCCGACTCCCAGGCCAGATCGTCCTGCGGCAATTCCAACAGGAAACGGCTGGGTTCTGGCCGCACCAGTTCACCGTACTGGCGACGTTCGCGACACAGGGTGAAAATCAGCTCTTTCTGGGCACGAGTGATCCCAACATAGGCCAGACGCCGCTCTTCATCGACATTATCCTCGTCAATGCTGCTCTGATGCGGCAATAATCCCTCTTCCATCCCCACCAGGAACACATAGGGGAACTCCAATCCCTTGGAAGCATGCAGGGTCATCAGCTGTACCTGATCCAACTCTTCATCGCTTTCACCGCGCTCCATCATGTCACGCAACGTAAAGCGCGTGACCACCTGGGTCAGCGTCATCGGTTCGTCCAGATCGTTGCCTTCCAGCATCTCGGTCATCCAACCAAACAGGGTGTTGACGTTTTTCATGCGCATTTCGGCCGCTTTCGGGCTGGGCGAGGTTTCAAACAACCAGCTTTCATAGTCGATGCCGCGGATCAGATCGCGCACCGCTGCCACCGGCTCACGCTCCACCATTTGGATGATCCCTTCCATCCAGTGGGTGAAACGCTGTAAAGACTCCAACCCCCGCCCGGTTAGATACTGACCAAGGCCAAGATCGAAGCTGGCGCGGAACAGGCTCTTGTTACGCTGATTGGCCCACTCCCCCAACTTTTGCAGCGTCGCCGGGCCAATTTCCCGCTTCGGCGTGTTGACGATACGCAGGAAGGCGCTGTCGTCATCCTGGTTGGTCAAAACCCGCAGATAGGCCAGCAAATCCTTGATTTCCGGGCGCGAGAAGAACGAGGTGCCGCCAGAAATCTTGTACGGAATGCGGTTCTGCATCAGCATTTTTTCAAACAGCCGCGACTGGTGGTTTCCGCGATAGAGGATCGCATAGTCGCCGTAGTTGGTTTTCTTCACAAAGTGATGAGCGATCAGTTCCCCCACCACCCGCTCGGCCTCGTGATCTTCATTGTTGGCCGTGACCACCTTCAACTCTTCGCCGTAGCCCAGCTCAGAGAACAGGCGTTTTTCAAAGACGTGCGGGTTGTTGGCAATCAGGATATTGGCAGCTTTCAGAATACGTTCGCTGGAACGGTAGTTCTGCTCCAGCTTGATCACCTGCAACGCCGGGAAATCTTCCTTTAGCAGTACCAGGTTCTGCGGACGAGCACCGCGCCAGGAGTAGATCGACTGATCGTCATCCCCCACCACGGTAAAGCGTGCGCGGTGACCCACCAGCAGTTTCACCAGTTCGTACTGACTGGTGTTGGTGTCCTGATATTCATCCACCAGCAGGTAGCGGATACGGTTCTGCCAGCGCTCACGCACCCCCTCATTACGCTGTAGCAACAAGGTAGGCAGCAGGATCAGATCGTCAAAATCCAGGACGTTACAGGCCCTCATGTGATCGTGATACAGCCCGTAGCAGTGGGCGAACAGTTTGTCCCGCTCGGAGCGCGCCAGCCCCATTGCCCGCTGCGGATCCACCAGATCGTTCTTCCAGTTGGAAATGGTCGAGATCAGCTGTGCCACCAGAGTCTTGTCGTTTTCCAGCCACTTCTCGGTCAGTTCCTTCAACAACGCGAGCTGGTCTTGATCGTCAAACAGCGAGAAGTTGGACTTCATCCCCAACGCGGCATATTCGCGTTTGATCACTTCCAGCCCCAGCGTATGGAAAGTGGAGATCATCAAGCCACGCGACTCTTTGCGCCCCATGGTTTGCGCCACACGCTCTTTCATCTCACGCGCCGCCTTGTTGGTAAAGGTTACGGCGGCAATATGCCGCGCCTGATAGCCACATTGGTGGATCAGGTGGGCGATTTTATTGGTGATCACACGCGTTTTGCCGGAACCGGCACCGGCCAGCACCAGGCAAGGCCCGGTAACGAATTCGACGGCTTGTTGTTGGCTGGGGTTTAATCGCATGGCGCTTTGTTGCTCAATATTGGAGTGCTGGGGAGAGGGATTGTAGCAGAAAGCGCCAAACAGATTTAACAGGTATAATGGCGGCAAATTCTACACGACTGATTGGATTATTAAGATGGCAAAGACCGCTAGCGCGCTGCACATCCTGGTGGATAACGAAACACTGGCCAACGAACTGTTGGCCAAACTCAAGCGCGGTGTCAGCTTCGATACGCTGGCGCGCAAATACTCGAGCTGCCCGTCCAAGCGCAACGGCGGCTCCCTGGGTGAGTTCAACAAGGGGACTATGGTCGCAGCCTTCGATAAGGCGGTGTTCAGCATCCCGTTGCTCAAGCCCTATGGCCCGGTGAAAACCCAGTTCGGCTATCACATCATCAAGGTACTTTATCGCAACTAGGCCCCTCACCCTAACCCTCTCCCACAGGGAGAGGGGACCGATCGAGTTAGGCTGATAATGTCGTGTTCCTTCTGAGCACCGGCTGACTCACCTTGGTTTCGTTGATTTCTCTGCGTAATACCTGCCTTTCTTTTTACTCCCAACTCTCCGAAGCTGCACGGCCTAACCAGGCTCTCCGGGCAGCTCCCTCTCCCTGTGGGAGTGTACAGACCGGGGACATCATGAACACTTGTTCGGGGACATGGTAGACACTTACAACATAGGTATGAGTACTTCTGAGTGGAGTTGCTTATGCCGTGGGATGAGAGATCTGCCATGTCATTACGTACCGAGTTTGTGCTTTTCGCCTCGCAAGAAGGCGCTAATATCCGTGCGCTATGCCGTCAGTTCGGCATAGCGCCTGCTACCGCATACAAGTGGTTACATCGCTGGCACTCTGATGGGCGCGCCGGTCTGAACGAACGTTCTCGAGTGCCACACCATTCCCCCAGCAGAACCTCTGACACCGTTGTCCAACATCTCCGCGCTGCACACCTGGCCCATCCGATGTGGGGCGCACGCAAGCTCAAGCGGTGGCTCGAGATGCAGGGGCATACGTTACCGGCCGCCAGCACCGTGCATAACCTCATGCGCCGCCATGACCTGCTACCGGGCGGTCCGTCACCGGCGCCCACCGTCGGACGCTTTGAACATGACGCCCCGAACCGACTCTGGCAGATGGACTTTAAAGGCCACTTCCCCTTCGCCGAAGGGCGTTGTCATCCGCTGACCTTGCTGGATGACCATTCGCGCTTCTCGCTCTGTCTGGCGCACTGCCCGGACGAGCGACGTGTCACCGTGCAGTCACAGTTGATAGCGGTGTTCGAACGTTATGGCTTGCCGGAGAGAATGACCATGGATAATGGTGCCCCCTGGGGCGACACGACGGGCAGTTGGACCGCGCTGGAACTGTGGCTGATGCGTCAGGGTATCCGGGTGGGTCACTCTCGGCCTTATCATCCTCAGACTCAGGGTAAGCTGGAGCGCTTCCACCGCAGCCTGAAGGCAGAGCTCCTGCAGGGACGGTGGTTTACCCATGCCGCGCAGTTGCAGGAGGTGTTCGACGCCTGGCGAGATACCTACAACCTGGAACGCCCACACGAAGCCCTGTCAATGGCGGTGCCAGCGTCCCGTTATCAGCCTTCATCGCGACAGTACAATGGCAATCCGGCGGCAGCCGAGTATGACGAGGGGGTCCTGGTCAGGAAAGTGGATGTCAGTGGAAAACTAAGCCTGAAAGGGATGGGTCTGAAAGTGGGCAAGGCCTTTATCGGTGAATATGTCGGGCTGAAGGAAAGTGAGAGAGAGGGCTACTACGAGATATGGTGGTACAGCACGAAAGTGGGGATGATCGACCTGAGAAATAGGTCGATCATCATGGGTAAAGGATGTTAAAAAGTGTTCACCATGTCCTTGAACACCTGTCTACCATGTCCCCGGTCTGTACAGGGAGAGGGTTGGGGTGAGGGGTCAATGATTACTGTGCACTGGCTTCCGGTGCTGCGGTAGCCGCTTCCGCCGGTTTTGGCTCTTCACTCACTACGGCCGGTGCTGGCGCCATGATGCCGTTATAGGTTTCCTGTAGCTGCTTCATATTCATCTCCGGCTCCCCCTTAGGCTGTAATAGCACCAAGGTGGCATCCTGCGACAGTTGCAGCTTCAGTTCCTGATTCAGCGATTCCAGCGTCAGCGACGACAAGAAGGCCTGACGCAGCTTCTGGTATTGCTCCGGAGCGATATCCACTACGCCACTTTGCTGTGAACGCAGACGCTGGCTCATCAGCACGTCGGTATCAGTGCGGGCATAGGTGGCAAACAGTTTGCTCAACTGATCGGTTTTCTGTGCCAGCAAGGCATTGAACTCATCCTGAGACAGGCCGTTGTTACGCACATTAGCCAATTCGCGGGCAATAAAGGCCAGTCCGCTGTTCAGATTATCATTCGGTGAATTCAGATGGATCGCACACTGGGCGCGTTGGTACTGCACCCGGCAGTCAAAGCCCAGCTTGATGTTTTTCTGCTCGCTCTTTTGCAGCACCTGCTGAATGTGCCAGAACAGGGCTTCACGGGCCATATCACTGCGCCAGTAACGGCTCAGGCTTTGCGAATCGCGAATCGGATGCCATGGCGTATCCCACATGATCGACAGCGTATCCTGCTTCACCTGATCGCTGATCAGACTGACTGGCTGCGGCGGCAGAGGAGTCAGGGTTGGCATAGTTGCCGGCGCTTCGCGCTTGCCTTGGAGAGGCGAGAACGCCTTGTTGATCTGTTCGGTCAGGCTACGGCTATCAACTTTACCCACCACGTATAACGTCATGGCATCTGGGGTATACCACTGCTGATAAAATTTCTGCAGTTGCTCGATATTGACAGGCCGCTTGACCAATTGGCCCGGATCGTGTGCCAGTAACGTTGAGCCTTTCAGGCGATAACGCCACCAGCTGTCTTTGGGATCCGGCGGGAAGATACCGATAGGATCCATATTGGCATTCATCACCGCCTCTACCGTTGGCTCATCGATAGCCAGCTTACCCGTGGTATCCGCCAGCCAGGCCAGCGCCTCTTTCAACAGATCGGGGCGGTTATTGGGCAGGCTAAGGTTGTAGATGGTGAAATCATAAGAGCTAATGGCTGGCGGCAATGGCCGTTCACTGTCCACGCTCTGTTGCCACAGCGACTGTAGCTGCGGCTGGGTAAAACTCTCGCTGCGCGTAATCGCAATACGCGGCAGCAAATGGGCAAAACCGATCTGCTGGGCCGACTCCACCAGCGATCCGGTATTGACCATCAACCTTAACTCAACGCGATCGCTCGGGCGCTGTGGTGTATCAAGGATCTGCCAAGAAAAACCGTTATTCAGCTGCCCCTGCTGCCAGGCAGGATCAGGTTGTAGCGCTTCAGCGTGCACGCTGCCGTTGGCCGCAACCAACAGCAGCCCACCCACTAAAAGACGAATTCTGGTGCCCTGCATGTGAACCCCTACTTAATGACTAGCCAATTTTTTATGCAAATACGGATATTCCGTTCATTGGAATATAAGGCATCGTCTCGCCGCGATGTTGACGAGTACGGCCTGAACTGTGCGTGGCACAGCAACGATCACACCCTGAGTTTCACCGTAGGGCGGAAAGCGCAAAGTGTACCATTCTGTTAGACCGCGCGCCTTGGCGGATGTCACTCATCACAGTGAAAAATAATAGCTGTAGGGTGTTATGGAGAAAAAATGAACGAGAAGCAAGGGGAAATGACATCGGCTGCCATGGCAGCCGATGTTGAAAGCAGGAAAAAACTTAGACGGAAGGCAGCTTTTTGTCAGTAGCAACCTTATCTGTTCTGTTATTCAGCACGTCTTGCAGCTGCTTCTCATCCAGTTGGTTACACCATTTGGCCACCACTACCGTCGCCACACCGTTACCGACCAGGTTGGTCAAGGCGCGAGCTTCTGACATAAAGCGGTCGATACCGAGGATCAGCGCCAGACCGGCCAGCGGCAAATGCCCTACTGCCGAAATGGTCGCTGCCAGTACGATAAAGCCACTGCCGGTCACCCCTGCAGCCCCTTTCGAGGAGAGCAGCAACACTACCAACAAGGTCACCTGATGCATGATGTCCATATGGGTGTTGGTTGCCTGGGCGATAAACACCGCCGCCATCGTCAGGTAGATCGAGGTACCGTCAAGGTTGAACGAGTAGCCCGTCGGGATCACCAGCCCCACCACCGATTTCTTGCATCCCAGATTCTCCATTTTATCGAGCATGCGCGGCAGCACAGATTCGGAAGACGAAGTACCCAGTACGATCAGTAGTTCTTCTTTGATATAGCGAATAAATTTGAAGATGTTGAAGCCGTTGTAACGGGCAATCGAGCCCAGCACCACCACCACAAACAGCACGCAGGTGACATAGAAGCAGACTATCAACTGGCCCAGTTGCAACAGGGTGCCCACACCGTATTTACCGATAGTGAACGCCATGGCACCAAAAGCCCCCAGCGGCGCCAGGCGCATAATCATATTGATGATGCCGAAAATGACACGGGAGAAGCTGTCGATGACGTTAAAGATCACCTGACCTTTCTCACCCAGGCGATGCAGAGCAAAACCGAACAGTACCGCAAACAGCAGCACCTGCAAGATGTTGCCGCTGGCAAAGGCACCTACCACGCTACCCGGGATAATATCCAACAGGAAAGGCACGATGCCCTGCTGCGAAGCCTGCTCGGCATAGACTGCTACCGCTTTGGCATCCAGCGTTCCCGCATCGACGTTCATCCCGGCACCGGGTTGCACCACATTAACAATCACCAGGCCGATCAGCAACGCAATGGTACTGACGATTTCAAAGTACAGCAGGGCAATCGCCCCGGTACGGCCCACGGCCTTCATGCTCTCCATGCCCGCGATGCCGGTCACCACAGTACAGAAAATCACCGGAGCGATAATCATTTTGATTAATTTAACAAATCCATCACCCAGGGGTTTCATCTGGGCACCGAGGTCAGGGTAGAAATGGCCAAGCAGGATCCCCAGCGTAATCGCTGTTAACACCTGAAAATAGAGGCTTTTAAATATAGTTGTTTTCATTAGCACATCCTTTGGGGGGAGACAACGCGGCAGCCGGGCAATCACTCGTCCGTCCTGTTTTATCGCTTGCGCGGAAAATAACACCCCTATAACAACATGGAAATAACTTGTTGGAAAAATCCAGGCCTATTGGTGTGAATTTAAGAGCTGAAACGCGTCAGTCAGTGTACAACTTCCGGCCTTACGTCAACTTTCCTTTGCATTAACTCAGATTAGATAACGGTAGAAACTATTTTTTGACTAGTAAATTAAGCGAACTCTCCCGCCCGAAAAGTACCGGGCGGGAGGATAGAAACTCAGCGCCAGATAAACCAGGCGAACAGGCTCACCACCAGAACACAAACTATGTTCAGCCAGAAACCAACCTTGACCATTTCACTTTGCCGTATTTCACCGGTGCCATAAACAATTGCATTCGGTGGTGTCGCCACTGGCAGCATAAAGGCGCAGGAAGCCCCGATGCCAATCACAATGGTCAGCAATGCCGAAGGCATCCCCAAAGCCTCGGCAACCGTCGCAAACACCGGCACCAGCAGCGCTGCGCTGGCGGTATTGCTGGTGAATTCTGTCAGGAATATGATGAAAGTCGCCACAGCCAGAATGATGATAAACCAGTGGCTGGCACCGAACAGTGTTGCCATGCCGTGCGCCATCACGGCGCTAGCCCCTGAATCTTTCAGGATCACACTCAGCGTTAATCCACCGCCGAACAGCATCAGCACTCCCCAATCAGTGTTCTGCTGGATCTGCGCCCAACTGGCCACTCCGCTGATACCGATCAATACCGCAGCACCTACCGCCACCACGGTATCAAACTGCTTCAATCCCCCCAGGGCCGCGCTGATATGGCTGCTGAAAATCCAGCACACTACGGTGAGCAGGAAAATACCGAGTGTCATCTGACGCACTGGCGTCCAAGAGAAGCTTTCCAATGTGATTTCAAAGCGATGACTCAGTCTTGGCCGCAACATGACGTACAGCGTAGCCACCATCAATGGCATCAATACCAGCATCACTGGCACACCAAACTTCATCCAGCCGATGAAATCCAGCCCCAGCTGAGCCGCCGCGATAGCATTGGGCGGGCTGCCAACCATGGTACCCAGCCCGCCAATGCTGGCACTGTAGGCGATACCCAATAGCAGAAAGACGTAAGTGTTATGCTCGCGTTGGCGATCCAGATTACTCAAAATACCCATCGCCAATGGCAGCATCATAGCAGCGGTGGCAGTGTTGCTGATCCACATAGAAAGTAGGGCAGTGGCACCAAACAGCATCAGAGCAGCCACCAGCATCCGGCCTTTGGCAAGCAACAGCAGCCGGTTGGCGATCAGCCGATCAATCTTCTGGATATGCAGTGCAGTGGCCAGCGCAAAACCGCCAAAGAACAGGAAAATGGTGGGATTGGCAAAGGAAGCCAGCGCCTTATCCACATTCATCATGCCCATACCTACCGCCATAACGGGAACCAGCAGTGCGGTAATGGTGACGTGCACGGCCTCGGTAAGCCATAGAATGCCGATAAACACCAGCAAGGCCAGGCCCATATTCTCCTTAGCGCTAAACGGCAGGGTTTGCAGTAGAACCACAAACAGCAACAAGTCGGCCACCAGGATACACAACCCCCGACGGGTGGCGGGTGATGAGGTAGAAGATTTAAGCGGTATGTCAGCCATGGTGTCGTTCCCTTTTATTGCTAAGATCCTGAATTTACGGATAGAGTAAAGGGAATGGCTTTTGCGGTTGAGATAATGATCTAATTTTTGTGAACATTAACACATTAGAAACAAATTTCATTGCCGATTTTCCACTGAGGTCACGCTTCGGCAACGCAGGCAAACTGCGCTTCAAACTCCTTGCGGGGTAAGGGCTTAGCAAACAGGAAGCCCTGGCCAGTACGAATACCGTGCTGTAATAGCCAGTCTCGCTGCGCCGCGGTTTCCACCCCTTCCGCCATTACCGGCAGGTTAAGCACCTCGGAAATCGAGCTGACGATCCGCACCATCGCATCGTCCTCTGGCAGGCCATCGATAAAGCTTTTGTCGATTTTAATCAGATCGATCGGCAAGGATTTCAGACGATTGAGGTAATTCAGGCTGGCATAGCCCATGCCAAAATCATCCAAGGCGATCAACACGCCTAAATCATGCAACTGACGTAGTAATTCCAACGCCTCATCAAGGTCGTGGATACGCACCGTCTCGGTGATTTCCAGCAGCAGCTTATGCGGGTCGATCTGGTGCTCGGCCAGCAGCCGTTTCAACTGGGGCACAAAGTCTTTATGCTGCAGCTGGATCGGCGAAATATTTACCGCCAACGGCAACGTGATGCCCTGGGATTGCCACGCGGCCAGAATACGGCATGACTCTTCCAGCACCCAGTTACCCAGTGGCACGATCACGTCCAACTCCTCCGCCAGCGGGATCACATCCGCCGGGAGAATAATCTGCCCGTCTGGCAGTTGCCAACGCAGCAGGGCTTCCGCGCCGGTCACCTGATTGGTTTGCATATCCCACTGCGGTTGCAGGAATAGCGCAAACTGACCTTGCTCCAAGGCCTGCAAGATCTCGCTTTCCTGCGTCAGACGTTTTTGGGTTTTTTCGGTCAGGCAAGGTTCGAAGAACAGGATCTGATTTTTACCCTCACGATGCGCCGACATCATGGCCGAGGTGGCACTACGCAGCAGTTGCTCCGCGCTTTCCCCCGAATTGGGATAATGGGCAATGCCGATACTGGCGCTTGGCCGCAGCGGCATCTTCTGTTGCAGGTTCAGTGGCGCGTTGATGGCCGCCATCACTCTTCTGGCCAACTGCATGGCGTGAATGGGTTGCTCAATATTTTTCGCCAGGATGGCAAACTCGGCATTGCTCAGCTGTGCCAGCACGCAGTCCACGCCGATAACCTGACGCAGCTTTTTCGCCAGCGTCAGCAACAGCGCTTCACGCATGGATGGGTTCAGCGCGCCGGAGGCTTCATGCAGGGTTTCGATCCCCACGACCAACAGATTAAAGCGCGGTGGCCGCATACTGGCAGCAATATGCTCTTCAAGCAGCGCAGCAAACAGCACCGGATTGGGTAATTCGGTCATCGAGTTATGGGTGCTCAGGCGGCTCATGGCGGTATGCGCCTTGGCCAGCGTTTGCTGGTTGCGGTTGTAATTGCGCACCAGCAAGCCCAATTCATCGTCCTGATGTTGGGCTGGCAACATCAGTTGATGGTAAGGGAGATCTTCCTGAGGGACATTTTCCAGTTCGCGCGCCATGGCTCGCAATGGATAAACCAACAGCCGGTTCATGCACCAGCTAACGGCAATCGACAGGATCAGCGCCAACAGCAGATAGGTCGACAGCATGGTCGATAACGTGCTGAGGATAAACTGATACATGCGGTACGAATCGGCCTGCAACACCAGATAGGCCAGCGGCTGAGGGTTGGCAGGCACCCGCTCAAGCGAATAGAGCGGCACAGAAATCTGTACCGGCAGCTCAAAGATACGCGCCACTAGCGCAGGGACCGGGCGTTCCGGCGGGAAATTGGCATGCAGCGCCTGAAACTCGTTCGGCAGGACGATATCCGCTCGGGTGAGGATCCCCACTGGCTGCAGAGAGTTGAGCACGCGTTTGGTTTCCGGCACATCCATCCGCAGCACGGCTTCTGCCAGAGGCTGACGCACGGCCTGGGCTACATTCTCCAGTTGCTGAGCGTAGTCATCCCTGCGCTGATGCACAAAGTGGAATAACTGGATCACGATGAAGATACAGATCGTCACCAGTGCCACACCAGACACCGCCGCCATCTGCTTAATCGTTAATGAACGCCTGACCCGCAAAAACCTGCACTCCTAGATTGATAAGGACGGATAGAGAGTTATGCCCCCCTCACCCTAACCCACTCCCACAGGGAGAAGGGATTGAATGCTCTAAAACCTGACTCTTGTGCCTGACCGCAGCTCCATATCAGTTCCTGCAAGGAGGGACTGGGGTAAGGGGAAAAATTGCTTGCTGGATAAGCGGCTTGAGTATACTCGATTGCCCCGCGTGTTTTCCTTACCAACCGCCTGGTGGCAGCAGGAAAAGCGCGGGTTTCGGTATTATCCTAGCCGGAATAGCCACAGGGTAGCAAAACTACCCTGTGGGCGACACCACGAATCGACCAATTTCACGTTACTTGAAGTCGGCGTAAGGCGTCAGCGGCTGCGGTGGCAGATCGAGATCGCCCTGCCAACCGGCGAGCGAGTAACGCAGATAAATCAACGCATGGCTCGGGGTATAGTCTTTAGCCTGTTGAATATCGATGCCGGCCCCCAGCGTCCAATGGGAACTGAGGCGGCGTTCGATCAGAGCTCGCAGCGTGTAGCCCACGCCAGAGGAGGAGCCACCACTTTCCACTGCGTCCCTGTCTGGCAGGGAGCTTGGGATCAGTCCTTGCAGGGGATAGCGTTTTTCATCGTTGGTTTTCGAGTGCGAGATCGACACCGATCCCCCCACTTCCCACGACCAGTTTTCCGTGCGCTGGCGATAGTTCACCGGCACCGCCAGCGAAACATATTGCTGCGGGCTGTAATAGCCCCCCTGCCCAAGAGAGTAACCGCTCAAGTCCTTCTGATAGTGCCAGAGCATGGTGCTCAGCCCAACGGTGGCACGGCGGTTATCTTCGTTTATCACCTTATAGTAATAACCGGCCATCAAGCGCTGGCGCTGGTTATCCTCGACATTCTGGCCGGTAAGCTGATGAGCACTGAGATCGGCCCACACGCCGTTGGCTTCACCGCGATCGTAGCTGGCGCTCAGGTTGATACCGGTAGCACGTACGCCGCCCCAGGTAGTGCCGGTGTTCGGATCGCGCGTCCCGCCGAAGGCCAACAGCGAGCTGGTAATCGGCCGCCGTGAGGCGCCCAGCGTCCAACCGATATGATTCCAGTCACCGCTATAGGCCACGCCGCCGACCCAATCCACCACCTCAAATCCCATCGGGGTAGTGCCGATATCGGTTTGCCAATGGTCGTTGGCCCAACCGGCCGCCACGCTAGTGCCGGTGGTTTTTTGCCGTTCGTTACCGCTGCAACCCTGCGTGTTACAGGTGCCAAAGGTTTCGAAGTACTTGCCGTTATTATCGGTCGAGAAGCTGCCCGCGTTCAGTTGGACGGTGTCGGTTCGCAGGAACGCCCGGCCGTCATACAGCGGCATATCCAACTGCAACATGGTGTCATGTGCCTGATAATCCGAGATGCCACCGGTGCCGCTCGAACGCCAGTAGTCATGATCGAGCGTGACCCTGACGTCCTGTTGGCGATAAAGATCGGCGGCATCGGAGCGAATGCCGCGTTTTAGCCAGTCATCCTTCGCGTTATTGCGGGTCAGACGGGTATAACCGTCATTATCCTCAGGAACCGTTGGCGCAATGCCGCTGGCCACCATCGCCTGGCGATAATCCTGCTGCGCCGGTTGCGGTTGCAACTGCTTTTGTTCCAGCCTGGCAGCATCACGATACACCAAGGCTTTGGCCTGTCCCGGCGGCTCTTGCTGGGCAGCCACTTTTAACCGTGTGAAGATGTTGGTCGCTTTCTGCGGCTCACCCACCGCCGTCCAGGCATTGGCAACACGGCGCTGGCCATTGATCGACTCGTCCGGTTGCACCGGTACCGTTTGCAGCCGTTGGCGGGCCTCGCTCAGCTGACCTTGAGCCACATAGGCTTCAATCTCCCCCAAACGCGCATCCGGATTATTCGGCTCACGAGCACGCACCCGCTGATAATCCGCCAGCGCCTCGTCATACTCTCCCCGCTCCAGCGCCCAGTCAGCCAAGGTCAGGTCGATGCGCGTTGCCGGGGGCTGCTGGCGCAGATAGGCGATGGCTGCGGATTCATCACCAGCCGTTCGGAGCCGTTCAGCATGATCGAGCGTGGCCTGCATCTGCAAGCGCTGTGCCATCTCACGCATCCCGTCGTTCCACTGCGCTTTGGGCAATGTATTCAACTGGGCCAACGCCTGGTTATCACGATCGCTGCCAGCCAGGTACAGCGCATAAGCGTAAACCTGCTGCGGATCGCCGGACTTCTTCGCGGCCAGTTGACGCATCAGCACGTCGGCCTGCTGCGGTTGCCCGGCCTGACGCAGAGTTTGCGCATAGTGGTAAGTCAGCCAGACTTCATCAGGATCCTTCTGGTGCGCCTGCCGGTACTTTTCCGCCGCCTCTGGCCACTGCTGTCGCTGGGCCAGTTCGTCGGCCTGCTGTTTGAGCATATCCAATTGCAGCCCGTCGAGAGTGCTGCGCAGCTTGTTCTGCTGCCCCCGAGGCAGACCATTAAGGTAGGCCAGCGCTTTTTGTGGCGACTGCCGCTGGTAGATATTCACCAAGCCCCGCACCGCGCTACCGCTGCCCGGATCCAGGCGCAGAGCCTGCTGATAATAACGCTCGGCGGCAGCATCATCCTTACGGGCGACGGCAACGTCGCCCAGGCCGATCAACGCATCGCTGTCACTGTTATCAATCTGCCGTGCCTGCTGGTATTGTTGCTGTGCCAACGGCAGGTTATTGGCCTTTAACGCCTTGTCACCCGCATCGATCGCCAGCCAGTAACGGGTGGTTTTGATCAGGCTCTGCCATTTGCTGCTGTCGTAGTTATCCTTGTCTGCCTTCTGCGCCTGTTGGAACAGGCTCAACGCCTGCTGCCGGTTGCCGGCGCGGGAATAGGCCAAGCCAAGTGCGCCAAGCACTTCGGCATCATTAGGCGCACTCGATAGCGCTTTTTTCAGTTCCGGGATTGCCGCACGACCGCCGCCTTTATTCACCTGCGCCAGCCCGGTCATGCGCGCGCGATAGGCCGGATCGGCCAACAGCGTCCGCTGGCGCGCCAGTTCCTGTTGTGCGCTAATCACCTGTTCACCACTTTCAAACACGCCGAGGAAACGGTTCAACGCCGCCACGCTCTGCGGGCTGACCGGCAACGCTTTGACCTGTTCCAACCACAAGTCCGCCGCAGAACCGCGGCCCGCGGGATCGGCTGCCACTTGCTGTAACAGTTCATAGGCCTGAGCGTCGCGATCCTGGCTGAACAGCATCCGCGCCAGCGCCATGCGCAGCGTGATGTTGCCGGGATATTGCCGATCCAGCGCCTGTAGTTGCTTTGTCGCTGCTAATTCCTGGCCGGGTAGCCTGGCCACCAGACGCCAATACTCCACCGCCAGATCGAGCGTTGGCAGATTGCCGTGAAACAGCTCGTCGTACTGGGCTTTAGCCTCCGGCAAGCGCCCTGCGGCCGCCATCAGGCGTGCCTGTTGCAGCTTCTGGCGGGTTTCCGGCTGGGTCAGCAGCATGTTCATTTCTGCCTGGCGGAACACCGGCGATTGTGGTGCCACCCCCTTCAGCTTATCCAACTGTTGCTGCGCCAAGACCTGATTCCCCTGCCGCAACGCCAGGCGCATTCGCGCCGCTATCACATCAGGATTATTCGGATCCATCAGCTCAAGACGATACAGCGATTGACGTACCAGTTCATCTTTGTTGCTGGCTTCGCCGATGCGTACCTGCTCAAGCAGCCATTGCTCCGGGGCAACGCTCTCGGCACTCTGCGCCTGCGGCAGCAAAGCCAGACTTAAAGGAAACAGGCTTAGCCAGCCTAGTGTGAAGTTGCGCATTGGCTACTCCAGGCGGGTTGAAGTTCACCCTGACGATTGAAACGATAGCGTTGCTGATCCCATCCCTGGCCGAACAACAGCAAAGAGGCGCTGAAATAGGCATCATTACCCAGAGGGTTATCCTGAATACGTTGGCGTTGCACCGCCAGGGCATCAGGCTGTGCGGCCAATAACGGCAACATCGCGGCGGAGAAGCCTACCGGGCCAGTACCGTTGGCTTTTCCGCTAGCTGTATCGACCGTCTCCGGCACTGCACCAAGCTGGGCGGTAAGGCGTACCATCGGTTGGAACTGCTTCATCAGCGCCGCTTTATGAGGATCGTCGTCCGCCAACATCCCGGCCCAGAGATAAACGCGGATGGCGTCATAGCTGCCGACATCAGGTTTGACGGGATCGGGCTGCCAGCCTTTGCCCGCTTGCCACTCGGCCCAGTCTGGTGAAAATCCTTGCGGAGCCGTTTCCAACAGCAACCGCTGGCTGGTTTTCTGCATCGCTCGCCACGGCCCGTTCAATTGGGCAAAGCGGGCCAGCAACTGCGGCGGTAAATAGCTGGGGTTCAAGCGCCAGCGATCCTCAGCCACAAAACCCATCTTCCCCGGCAGCAGCATCAGCCCCAAACCGGGGATATTCGCCACCTCTTCACGGCCAATCCGTTGCAACAACAGCGTGCCCAATGTTTGATAGCGGCGGCTTTGCCACAGCCGCCCCGCCTCCAGCAGGTTATACGCAATCCACAGATCCGCATCGGCAGCCGAGTTGCTGTCCAGCACCTTCCAGGCCTTGTTATCATCCTGCCCCCACAACCAAGCCGGCAGATGTGCGCTCAGGTCACCAGAGGCGAGATTGTTCTCCGTCCACGCCAACAGCTTATCGAAGGCAGGCCGATCGTTGGCCACCAGCGCGAAGAACATGCCATAGCTCTGCCCTTCGGACGTGGTAATGCGCTTCGGGCTGCTGGGATCGATTACCCGCCCTTCCTCGCTAAGATAAAACTGTTGGTACTGCTGCCAGGCAGGCCAATCACAGCTTGCCGCCGTGCTGAACGCACAAAGCAACATCAGACCAGGCAGCAGGCGGCGCAGGCAAATCCCCATCATGGCAATTAATCCCGATCTTCCGGTGACAGACGACGACGGCTAAAGGCCTTCAGACCACGCCGCAGCAACAGAGCCATCATTACCACTACCAGCGCGGCTATCGCGCCCAGCAACAGTGGATGCGTCGACAACGCGAACCATATACGTTCCCACCACGGCAGATGGCCAACGTAGTAAACATCCCCCACACGCAAACTATCGACGCCGGACTCACGGATCACCGCCACGGAACCAAACATCGCCGCACGCTTACCGCTGTCTAACTGCGCATTGTTCAGTAACTCATAACCCCGTGGGCTGTCTGCCAGCAGGGCCACAATACTGCGCTGATCGTGGAACGGGGACTGCACGCCGATCACGGCCGCCATCGCCCCTTCCGAGCTGATGGTGGTTTTACTGCCCGGTGTGGCGTCGTCCTGCTGCACATCCATACTCGGCAGCGGCAGTTGGCGCATCGGCATTTTCACCCAGCTCAGCGTCGCCTCTACCAGCAGATTGATTTTCTTGTCATCACGCAGTTCCGGTGGAATGGTGCCGATCAACAGGATATCGGCGTCCTTATCCTTGGCCTGCGACCAGTCATCGGACAGCGAGAAAGCCAGCGCCGGATAACCGGTTTGCGCCCCCATGTTACCCATGGCGTTGAGCAAGGCGCTCACTTGAGCGGGTTGTGGCTGTTTGTTCACCAGCACCAACGTTTGCGACAGATCTGCCAGGCGGCTGAAAGGGAAACCGGCGTTGGCAAAGGAGCGTAGATCGGGCATGGTAATAAAGTGACGATAGCCGGAGAAATCGATGGTGGAATTGCCGTCGATCACCGCATGGTTCGGCGCCAAGGAATAGGTTTCGCAACGCCCTTCGGCACCGCTGGCCAGCAGCGTGGTGTAATCGAAGTCAAAGCGCAACTGGTTGGTCGCCCCCAACTTCAGTACCGGAATATTGACCACCTTGTCAGAATCTAGCAATCCCTGGGCCAGCGGCAGGCGCAACAGCTGTGCGCCCTTCTCATGCTCCGGCACCAGGGCATAGGACTGCACAAACTGATTGTTCAGGCTGATGCTCAGGCGGGAACCATCTTCAATACGCGGCGAGGTATAGCGGTATTTCAGCTGCATATCGATGCCGTTGCTGTGGATCAGGAACAGATCCGGCGGCAGGTTCATCGACAGTGAGATCGGCCCAGGTTCGACGCCGTTAGTCTGCAACTGCTCGGCATATTGCTGCAGTTCGCTGAACTTCATCGCACGATCGGTACGCACCCAGTTTGGCGCATCGTACGGCTGGCGAACGGCCAACTGTTCAACCTTATCCACGCTCAGATTCTGGCCACGGAACAGAATATTGCCCTGGGCGATGCCCTTCACCGCCGTGATCAGGTCGTTATCATCACGGCCCTGCACCAACAACAGCTTCACATAGGGGTTATCCGGGTGGCTGATCATCTCCACCGTCGGCCCGTTGACCGCCGGATAATCTTTCAAGAAGTCCGGGCGCTGTTTATTGGTGGCAAACACGATGGCGTGCTGGCTTGGCAAGCGGTTAAACAGCGTCGGGAAGGACTGGCCGCGCCATTGCGCCTGAGTGCCGAACCAGGAGGCCAGGATCCCCGCCGCCCGCTGTTGTTCCAAATCCGGCTGCCCGGCAAACACCATCGGCAGCGTTAATGGCCGATCGTCGCGGCTGTCAAAGAAGGGTTCCGGGAAGTGGGAAAGCTCATTTTTCACCGGCAGCGTCTGGTAACGCAGGCTCAGCGAACTGGATTTGCTGACGTCCAGCCACAGCGTGCTGTTGGCCGGGTTCTCACAGATGTTCTGGTAATGGCCGACAAACACCAGGCGAATGCGGTTAAAATCGGTGATATAGCGCGGATCGATCGGCAACTGGACACGATTCGGCTTACCCAACTGCTCCTTGGCGATGGTGATGACCCCCATCAACTCATCGTTGAGGTAGATCTTGACGTGCGACTCCACCGGGATCAGCGACGGTGAAGGGGTAAACTCCAGGTCCAGCAGCGCCTGCGAAACTACTTCGTCACTGCGCACGCTAAACTCAATCTGGCCTTCAGGGCGGGTGCCACGCAGGATAAAGGTGCCAGGCGGTGGTGCTACCTCGGTAAACGGCAGTTTTACATCGCGCACCGGCGCATCGGGTGCTTGCGGCACCACCACTCCCATAGGTTCAGTGAGCGGAGCTTCGGCCACGGTACTCGGGGGCGAAGTCACGCCAGCCGCTGGTGTGGGGGCCGTTTCCGCCTGAGATAAGCTACTGATGCCTAAGGCCAGCGCGGTAAACCAGTTTATTTTTCTCGTCATCGTATCATCATCAATGTTGGGGCCGGTTCGCCGGGCTTGCGAACGGGCAGTTACGATACACAGCCTATGCCACAGCCTCTGGGGCCGTAGGAGCGCGGTCTCTTCCTACGCCATGCGGAATAAATGACAGGATCCAGGTGGCCAGCGAGGTCAGGCCAAGCAGGATCTTGCGCAACGTTGGCGGCGCATAGTCCGCCATGCGCCGGTAGCCGTGAAAACCTAGCATCAGTACGTCCCGCAGGCTGTCCACTGGCCGGTCTTCCGGGAATGCGTCTTGCCACAGTGCCCAGGTATCCGCCCGGGCAAAGGTGCATTGAATAAATTCGATATGTTGGCGGGTCGAGAGTTCGACCAAGCGGACCCCCACCGAGCGGCCATGAGATCGCGTCACCACGCAAGGGAAGCTGAACTCCTGCTGGCCACGTTTAAGCAGCAGCGCAATCTGGTCATGCTCTTGCAACCGATCCGCTACACGCATTTCGATACCCACGCCACCATCGGAGTAATCACGCAACGTACAGGGGAACAGATGTCCGTCAGCCCGGGCTATCGCGGCAGGCATGGCGATCTCTACGCGATGCGATTGCCGTACCTGCCTGGCCTCCACCGCCACGGCCACCGCTCCACCGAGGATGGTCATGTTATAGATCACCCAAATCAGGCTGATCACCACCGTCATCATCTCGTCCGTCGGGCCGTAGAAAAAGCGCCACACGCCAAAACCCAGGCCTGCCAGATTGAGTGTCACCAACAGCAGGTAAGGCCGGGTGATCACCCAATCAACGTGCTCTTGCGTAACCAGCCCGCCTTTGGCGGTGACGTTGAACTTGCCTTTATGCGGGTTGAACAAGGCCACGGTGGTCGGTCGAGCGATATACCAGGCCAGCACGGTTTCGTAGATTTCACTCCAGAAGGAGTGGCGGTATTTACCCTGAATACGTGAGTTGGTCAGGCTGGCGTGGATCATGTGGGGCAGCACATACAACGCAATCGCCAAGGCTGGCGCGAAGATGATGTAAGCATGCATCAACAAAAACGCCAGCGGCGCGGTCAGGAAGATCAGACGCGGAATACCGGACAGGAAATGCAGCATCGCGTTGGCATAGCACAGGCGCTGGGCAAACTTCAGCCCTTTGCCCAGCAGGGGGTTATCCAAACGGAAGATCTGCACCATGCCGCGCGCCCAACGAATACGTTGGCCGATATGGGCAGACAGGCTTTCCGTTGCCAGCCCGGCGGCCTGCGGAATACGGATATAGGCAGAGGTGTGGCCAAGACGGTGCAGACGCAGCGAGGTATGGGCATCTTCGGTCACCGTTTCCACCGCGATACCGCCGATCTCATCTAATGCCGTCCGGCGCAAGATGGCGCAGGAGCCGCAGAAGAAAGTGGCATCCCACATATCATTGCCGTCCTGCACCAGCCCATAAAACAAAGTACCTTCATTCGGCGTCTGGCGAAAACGCCCCAGGTTGCGCTCAAACGGGTCGGGCGAAAAGAAGTGGTGCGGCGTTTGCAGCATCGCCAGCTTCTTGTCTTTAAAGAACCAACCCATGGTCAGTTGCAGGAAAGAACGCGTGGGAACGTGATCGCAGTCGAAGATGGCAACAAAATCACCGCTAGCGTGCTTGAGCGCATTGTTGATATTGCCCGCTTTGGCGTGTTCATGGGTCGGCCGGGCGATGTATTTCACCCCAACCTCTGCGGCAAAGGCTTTAAACTCTGGCCGGTTACCGTCGTCGAGGATATAGATGTTGATTTTGTCTTTCGGCCAATCGATGCCCAGCGCCGCATAAACGGTGGGTTTCACCACGCCCAGATCTTCGTTGTAGGTCGGCACCAGCAGATCGACGGTCGGCCAGATGTTACTGTCGGCAGGCATCGGCACCGGCTGGCGATTCAACGGCCACACGGTCTGGAAGTAGCCCAGCACCAACACGACCCAGGCATAGGTTTCCGCTGCCAGCAATAGCAGGCCGCAGGTCAGGCTGAGCGGATCGTCCCAGTTCAGCGTTGAGGTATAGCGCCACCATAAATAACGGCAGGAAACGGTCAGCGACAGCACAATCAGCATCAGGCTGGGTAACCGGCCCGGGATACGCCGCACCACCATGGCAATACACCACAACAGCAGCACAAAAATAAACTGGGCGGGCAGTTCAAAGGGCTGGGAAATGCACAGCAGAGCCAGCAGCCCGGCCAATAGGCCAGCAAAGATAAACAGCACCCGACGCACCCGGTGATTCATCCGATTAAGGCGTTGTACCGTACGCTCCTCCATTCCGGCACCCTGCAAGCGTTGCGGCAAGCTTTGCAACCAGTTGGCATAACGCAGTTGCAAACGGTGCCAACCGGCAAAGTAGGATCGTCCCATCGGTGCCGGACCGCTGTGGGTCACTAGCAGCCAAAACCCCTGTAACAAATAACGCAGTGCATCTGCCGGGCGTGGACGATGAGGAGAAATATGGGGGAACCAATAGCTTTGGCCTGCCTGCACCTTTTGCCAACTAGGGGACTCAAACCGCAGCAACAGCCAGCCGATGGCCACCATCAGGGTCGTGAGGCCAGCGGTAAATGCCGGAGCCCCCGCATGGCGATAAGCGCGGTAGCGTTGTTGCACCGCCCGGTGAACGGGAGGCACCAGCAGCAGGCTCAATACCCTGCTCATACCTCGGCGTCCTGCAGGTTGAGCAGACACCAGTTGGCCAGCGTCAGCACTTCGTCGGCCGCCAGACTTTCCGGTCGATACTCTCCCAGCGGCTGCTTGACCGCCATCGCTTCCGCCAGCGCTTCATCACGATGGATCACCAGCGGCAACAGACCTGCCAGCGTTTGCAGCCACAGCTGATGCAGATCTTGTTGCAACGGGCTGGCCGAGGAGTAGTGATTAATCAGCAGGTGGCAGCCCGTAGGCAACGATTGCTGATGCAGGCGCGCATGGCAATTGGCATCGGGGTTAAGCAACAGGAAAACCTGGTCGGCCAACGCCAGTTGCTGTTCAATCTGGGGACCATCACCCGCCGGGATATCCAGCAGGATCCAGCGATACTGCCCAGAAGCACGCAGCTGAGCCAGAAAATCATGCCAACGTTGTGGGGTATCACTCTGTTGCTGCCGTACTTTTACCCGTTCGGCCGCGCTTAACCGGCCAAACGGCAGAAAATCGAGTTTTTTACCGTAACGCATTGCCCCTTGCTGCCACCCGGTGCCATCCAGCTCTGCACGAGCCCAGCCCCGGTTCAGTTCGAAGGGCATATTAAAGTGTAATCGCAGCAGGTTGTCCGGTGACAGGTCAATCGCCAGTACCGATTCGCCCAACTGCTGTAGCGCCCAAGCTAACGCAGCAGTGATTGACGTGGTGCCAATACCGCCCCGAACCCCTTGCAGTGCAATGACCGGCATGGCTTAAGCACTCCCCGTCTTGTTGGTCAGCTCCGCCAATAGCGGCCAGCGGACCATCATTTGTGCTAGCCGTTCCTGGCGTGCAATATCGATGTAGTTTAACTTGGGCAACGAAAAAGCGCGGCTCAAGGCCTGCAGATCGTCCTGAAGTTCTACTGGTGCTTTCTCCCGAAGCCCTCTTAACGCATCATTATTCATCTTGCCGCCTTATAAAATAGGCTAATGTTAAATGACTATAGCAACGTTCGGAAAAAATTGGGCCAATAAGATGAATCTTAACGGGTATTATCCCTCTAATGGCTAGATTTGCTATGCTAACTCTGGCATTACGCTTTTAAAGTGACCCGTTCGGGTTTGGTCTACGCCACTTTCAACAAAAGTAGAATAAATCTATGGCGAACTCTTTTTCATTAGGTATCCGACGGATTTGGCAAGAATTGTCGGCTATGCAATCCCCAGGTTTTTACTGGGTGAATATCGATCGCCAGAGCGATGCCAACCTATTTTGCCGGCAGATCATCGCCGCCCAGGAAGAAAATGCCCAGTTGGCACTGATTTGTAGCGGCAATCAGGTAGATACTTTATTGGCCACGCCTCTTTCCCCTGCGATTAAAAAGTTTCCTTTATATAGCCTGCCAGAAAAAAAGGCGGCGCTGCTGCATTTGGCCGACGATCTGATGCGTGAGCTAAAACCCAGCAACCGCTTACTGATCCTGTTGGCCCACGCCAGCCTGTGGCAAACCTTTACCAGCGATGAATTGCGCAACTGGGCCGCTCAACTCGGCCAATGGTTACACCAGCGGCAGTGTACGCTGGTGATACTCAGCCACGGCAGCGGCGTGAGTAAACTCAAAGGCCAGCTAGCCGCCGAGCACCGCATTCTCAACGGCCTGGCCAGCCTGCAGGGGCTACAAGGCAGTGCCCAGTATCTGGTGCACTGGTGGAGCACGGCAAACGGCATCAATGCCAATCAGTTGTTCACCCTGACCGAAGGCCCGGAAGGCTGGCAAGGGGCAGACGACAGTAACCAACCCTCCCCTACCCCGGAACGCAACGACGAGGGCCTGTGCCTGGCGGAACAACGCATTCTCGAGGGCGCCCCGCCGCTATCGGCCAGTTGGCAACTGTTTGAGGACAATACCAAGTTGATGCAGCGTGGCATGCTGACCATCGCCGCCACGCTGATCTTCGCCCTGTTTCAAAGTGACGAAATTGACGAGTTGGCCCATCAGATCCATAGCCTGCGCCGCAGCAGGGGCGACGGACTGAAGATTGTGGTGCGCGAGATGAGCGCCAGCCTGCGCTACAGCGACGAACGCCTGCTGCTGGCCTGCGGTGCCAATCTGATCGTGCCCCACGTGGCACCGCTTTCCAATTTTTTGACCATGCTGGAAGGTATCCAGGGCCAGCGACTATCGCGCCATATTCCGGCGGATATCGATAACCTGCTCACCGGTTTGCGGCCAATGCAACTGAAAGGCTACCTGCCGCTGGAGGAATTCAGCCGGGCGGTGACTTCCCTTATGGAAAATACCCTGTTGCCGGAAGATGGCAAAGGGGTGATGGTCGCCCTGCGCCCATCACCGGGGTTGAGCGCCCGCCAGTCGATGACGCTGTGCCATTTGCGGCGTTTTGGCGACATCATGACCGTGGCGCAGAATCGACTGTTCCTGTTCCTTTCCACCTGCCGGATTAACGATCTGGATACTGCACTGAAATTCGTCTTCCGCCTGCCAGTGAGTGAGGCGTTCAGTAACCGAGTAGTGTGGCATCTGGATGTCGATATTATCGATAAAATCAGGCTGATGCGGCAGCATATCGAGTTTTCGCTCCCCGCCAGCAAGCTGCAATCGGCCGCTGTCACCACCCACGCCGTAGAAACGGAACACCAGACCGAACGCCGGGAACCCATTCCCTTCACCCTGATGAGCCTCGGGCAGGAGGAACAGCCATGAACGCACTTGACGATATCGTGCAACTGGTGCTCCTGTGCGCCATAGTGTTTATCCCTACGGGATACCTGCTGCATCGCCGTTTCCCCAACTGGCGCCGATCTTGGCAGAATTTGTTGTTATCACCGCGCTATTTAAAGTCGGCAGGGCTATGGGTGCGCGCAGGTTCCACCTCTCAAATCAAGCGTAAAAAATAACCATGAGTGACGATAAAATAACGCAACCTAACAATACCTTATGGCGATACTGGCGCGGTCTTGGCGGCTGGAACTTCTATTTCCTGGCCAAGTTCGGCCTGCTGTGGTTCGGCTATCTGAACTTCCATGCGCTGCCCAACCTGGTGTTTATGGCCTTTTTACTGATGCCGATCCCTTCGCCGCGCTGGCACCGCTGGCGTCACCTGATCGCCATTCCTATCGGTATCGGTTTGTTTTACCACGATACCTGGCTACCGGGGATTAACAGCATCCTTAGCCAGGGCTCGCAGCTCACCGGTTTCAGCGCGGATTATCTACTGGAGCTGACCAACCGCTTTATCAACTGGCAGATGATTGGCGCCGCCTTCGTGCTGCTGATTGCCTACCTGTTCCTGGCCCAATGGATACGCATCACGGTATTTACCGTGGCGGCATTGGTGTGGTTGAACGTGGTCAATATTGCTGGCCCGGCGGTCTCCTTGCTGCCTGCCACCCATACCGCTACGGTGACGGATACCCCGTCTACACCGGCCACGGCGAGCACGCCAGGCGGCAATCTGCCTGCGGCCAATGGCCCACCGACCAATGCCAACCTCACGGCCTACCTGGAGCAGTTCTACCAGCAGGAAAAAGCCCGAGCGACCACCTTCCCGGCCGCCTTACCCGCCGATG
The DNA here is from genome assembly GCF_019968685.1 of Serratia sp. JSRIV006. NCBI lineage: Bacteria > Pseudomonadati > Pseudomonadota > Gammaproteobacteria > Enterobacterales > Yersiniaceae > Serratia > Serratia sp. JSRIV006. Next base: position 182,081 of record NZ_CP074137.1, on the reverse strand, counting down.
CCCAGCCGTTTGACGTGCTGATCATCAACATCTGTTCGCTGGCCTGGGCCGATCTGGATGCCGTCAATCTGCGCAACCATCCGCTGTGGGCCAAGATGGACATTATGTTCACCAACTTCAACTCGGCCACCGCGTACAGCGGCCCAGCGGCCATCCGCCTGCTACGCGCCAGCTGCGGCCAGCCTTCGCATCACGATCTGTATCAACCCGCCAATCAGCAGTGTTATCTGTTTGACAACCTGGCCAGGCTGGGCTTTAAACAACAGCTGATGCTGGATCACTCTGGCGTGTTCGGTAATTTCCTGAAAGAGCTGCGTGAGCAAGGTGATATGCAGGCTCCGCTGATGTCCCAGGCAGGGATCGGCAATGAGCTGGCCTCATTCGACGGTGAACCAATCTATAACGACCTGCAACTGCTCAACCGCTGGCTCGATCAGCAGAAACAGGGCGGCGATGCCCGCACCGCCACCTTCTTCAACCTGATCCCGCTGCATGACGGCAACCGCTTTGTCGGGGGTAAACAGACCGCCGATTATCAGCCTCGAGCGCAAAAGCTGTTTGATCAGTTGAACACCTTCCTTGATGAGCTTCAGAAATCCGGACGCAAGGTGATGGTGGTGATCGTGCCGGAGCACGGTGCGGCGCTGGCGGGCGACAAAATGCAGATGTCTGGCCTGCGGGATATCCCAAGCCTGAACATTACCCATACGCCGGTTGGTATCAAACTGGTAGGGATGCAGGCCCCGCACCAGGGCAGCCCGGTGGAGATTAAAACGCCGAGCAGCTATCTGGCGCTGTCTGAGCTGATTTCCCGTCTGGTGGATGGCAAGGTATTCAGCGCGCCAAGCGTCGACTGGCCAGTGCTGACGCAGAACCTGCCGCAGACTGCGGTGATCTCGGAGAATGACAATGCCATCGTGATGCAGTATCAGGGTAAGGCGTATATTCGCCTTAATGGCGGGGATTGGGTGCCTTATCCCCAGTAACTGGTGAAGGGAGTTTTGCGGTTATAGACTGAAACTGCAGACATTCCCTCACCGGGCTCAAAATATAGGGGCGCGGCATGCTGCGCCCCGTTTTGAGTTGATTGGGGAATTTTTGCAATCTTCGGTTAATTAGACCTGGCTCGAGACCAAAGCACCTTCGATCAGATATGGAAGACTCGCCCACCGCCTTCCGGCATCTCTACAGTCAGACTCAACTTCCCACCCATAGCTTCAATATAGCGTTTTAGCGTCGCTAACTTTACGTCATTACCACGCTGCTCTATTTGTGCAACCGCGGATTGGCTTACGCCCATAGCTTCGGCCAGGCTTTTCTGTGACAGTTGCAGCTCATCACGCATCAGTTGCAAACCTGTTTCTAGCATCATTTCGTCGGCCATTTCCTTGATACGGGCTTGGCTCTCAAGAGAACGGGCAGCGACTGCATCACGTAACGTTTTCATTTGGATACCTCTTGTGTGGCTAAATACGCCGTAAATTCATCATCCGCTATTCGGATCATTGTCTCGTAAAAACGCTTATCATTACTTTTATCACCAGCGCACAACACAATGGCTTGGCGTTTGGGGTCGAAAACAAAAAAGGCACGGATTGGGCGGCCCGAATACTGAACACGCAGCTCTTTCATATTCTTGTATCTTGAACCTTTTACCGTGTCAGCGTAAGGACGTGGCAGTTGAGGCCCATACGTCTCCAGGTTCATCAGGTCAGCCAGTACCTTCTCCTGCATCCCTTCTTCCTGCTCTTGCAACCAAGAATCAAATGTCGAGGTAAAAATAACAGTCCACAAAGCCTTCTCCTTTATAAGCTACAACTTATAATTAATTCTATAAGTCATAACTTATAGCGTCAACAATATCGACTAAAAAGTAATCACCATGGGATTTGCTTCGCATCTATAAGTAAAAAAACGCCGGTATCGCTACCGGCGTCAGATTGAAGATCGAGTGTTAATGTCGCTGAGGTAACCGGGCGCAGCACGCAGAGTATCTACGCTGCGAGCCCGGTTAGTAGTCTCAAGACCCAGCAGCTTCATCCTGGTCAACGGCAAAGCAGGCCACCATCTGATCGCCATACTGCTTGAGCTGCGGTTGCAGCTGGGTGCAGGTGCCAAAGGCACGGCGGCAGCGGGCGTTGAATGCACAGCCCGGCGGTGGATTCATCGGGCTTGGCAGCTCGCCGGTCAGCTTGATGCGCTCCCGGCGCATATCCGGGTTCAGGCGCGGCGTAGCGGAAAGCAGTGCCTGAGTGTACGGATGGCGCGGGTTATTGAAGATGGCGTCTTTACTGCCCTTCTCCACGCAGCGGCCGAGGTACATCACCATCACTTCATCAGCAATGTGCTCCACCACCGACAGATCGTGGGAGATAAACACGTAAGACAGCCCCAGATCCTGTTGCAGGTCCATCATCAGGTTCAGCACCTGCGCACGCACGGACACGTCCAACGCAGAGACAGGCTCATCGGCAATCACCACGTCCGGGTTGAGCATCAGCCCACGCGCAATGGCAATACGCTGCCGTTGGCCGCCGGAGAACATATGCGGGTAACGGTCGTAATGCTCGGTTTTCAGGCCGACCTTCGCCATCATCTCCAGCGCTTTCTCACGCCGTTCGGCGCTGCTCAACGAGGTGTTGATCAACAGCGGCTCCTCGAGGATCTGCCCCACCTTCTTACGAGGGTTAAGCGATCCGTAAGGATTCTGGAACACGATCTGGATCTTCTGGCGGCGCAGCTTCTCTGCCGTCACGTCCGGCTTAAGCAGATCTTGCCCCTGATAGTACAGCTCACCACCGGTAGGGATTTCGATCATGGTCAGCAGGCGGCCCAGCGTGGACTTGCCACAGCCAGACTCCCCAACCACCGCCAGGGTTTTACCACGCTCAAGGGTAAAGGAAACCCCGTCCAGCGCCTTCACCAGTCGTTCCGGGGCAAACAGCCCCTTCTTGACCGGGTAGTGTTTTTTCAGGTCAATGGCCTGCAATAAAGGGTGGTTCTGGCTCATACGGTCGGCCTCCCCGCATCATCCAGCGGTGTGTGACATTTAACCTGACGGCCGGGAATGCTGCGCAGTTCCGGCTCTTCTTCGCGACAGTGTTGGGTAGCATACGGGCAACGCGGGTTCAGCAAGCAGCCTTCCGGCCGATCGTACTTGCCCGGCACCACACCAGGCAGCGAGGCCAAACGCGCCTTGTCGGTAGCAAACTCCGGCAACGCACGCAGCAGCGCCTGGGTGTACGGGTGGCGCGGCGAACGGAAAATTTCTACCGCCTTGCCGGATTCCACCACCTGCCCGGCATACATCACGATGATGTGGTGTGCCGCTTCCGCCACCAGCGCCAGATCGTGGGTGATCAGCAGCAGCGCCATGTTTTCACGCTGTTGCAGCTCGAGCAGCAGCTCAATGATCTGGGCCTGAATGGTCACGTCGAGCGCGGTCGTCGGTTCATCCGCAATCAGCAGCTTGGGCCGGCAGGCGATCGCCATGGCGATCATCACACGCTGGCTCATCCCGCCAGAAAGCTGATGAGGGTAAACATCCAGCCGCGAGGCCGGATCGGGAATGCCTACCTGATTGAGCAGGTCGATAGCGCGTTGGCGACGGGTACGGCGATTACCGCCCTGATGCACCTTCAGCGCTTCCATAATCTGGAAACCGACGGTATAGCACGGGTTCAGGCTGGTCATCGGGTCCTGGAAGATCATCGCGACTTCGGAGCCCACCAGCTGGCGGCGCTCTTTTTCCGAGATTTTCCGCAGGTCCTGGCCGTTGAACTCCAGCTTGTCGGCCATCACCTTGCCGGGGAAATCGATCAACCCCATGATCGCCAGCGAGCTGACGGATTTACCGGAGCCGGATTCGCCGACGATGCCAACCACCTGCCCCTGTTCTACGCTGTAGCTGATTCGGTCTACCGCGCGGAACGGCGCACCTTCGTCACCGAAGTGCACCGAAAGCTTGTCTACATTTAATAACGCCATTCTCTCTTCCTCTGTTACTGCTTGAGTTTGGGGTCGAGAGCATCACGCAAGCCGTCCCCCATCAGGTTAAAGGCCAAAACCGTCAGCAGAATGGCCACCCCTGGGAAGGTCACAACCCACCAGGCACTTTGCGCGAACTGCAACACGTCGGAGAGCATAGTGCCCCACTCCGGCGTTGGCGGTTGCGCACCCATACCCAGGAAGCCGAGAGCGGCCATATCCAGAATGGCGTTCGAGAAACCAAGAGAAGCCTGCACGATCAGCGGTGCCAGGCAGTTTGGCAGGATATTGACGAACATCTGACGCGCCGCCCCAGCCCCCGCCACGCGCGAAGCCGTCACGTAATCGCGGTTCACTTCCACCAGCACCGCAGCGCGGGTCAAGCGGACATAGTGCGGCAAAGCAACGAAGGTCAGCGCCAGCGAGGCGTTAACGATCGAGGGCCCAAACACCGCCACCAGCACCAACGCCAACAGCAGGCTTGGCAGTGCCAGCATGATATCGACCACGCGCATGATGATGGCATCGACTACGCCGCCGAAATAACCGGCCAACAGGCCGAATACCACGCCCATCACCAGCGAAAGCACCACCACCAGGCAGCCGACCAGCAACGAGAGCCTGGCACCGTACATCAGCCGCGACAGCACATCACGGCCGACATCGTCGGTACCCAGAATAAACTTCCAGCTTCCGCCAGTCTCCCAGACCGGGGGCCTAAGCAGGGCATCACGGAACTGTTCGGCAGGCGCATGTGGAGCCAGGAACCCGGCCCCCACGGCAACCACCAGCATGATAACGATATAAGCCAGGCCAACCACGGCCCCTTTGTTGCGCTTGAAATAGTGCCAAAACTCCTGGAACGGGGTCATTGGCTTCGGCGCACCTTTCACTACAGACTCGGTCATTTGAGACATCAGAGCGCCCCTTATTTCTTGTGGCGAATACGCGGGTTGACCACTCCGTAGAGCACGTCTACCAGCAGGTTAACCAGAATAATCATACAGGCGACCAACAATACGCCGCCCTGAACAACCGGATAATCACGGCGTTGCAACGCATCCATCAGCCAGCGGCCAAGCCCCGGCCAGGAGAAGATGGTTTCTGTCAGGATCGCCCCGGCCAGCAAGGTACCAACCTGTAGGCCGATCACCGTCACCACCGGCAGCAAGGCGTTACGCAACGCATGCACCACGATCACCCGCATACGGCTCACACCCTTGGCGCGCGCAGTACGGATATAGTCTTCACCCAGCACTTCCAGCATGGAGGAACGGGTCATACGCACGATAACCGCCAGCGGGATGGTGCCCAACACGATGGCAGGCAGGATCATATGCATCACGGCGTCGATGAAATCACCCGGCTCACCCCAGAACAGGGTGTCGATCAGCATAAAGCCGGTCAGCGGTAGGCTGTCATCGAGGAAGACCGTATCGCTTATTCGCCCCGATACGGGCGTGAGGTTGAGCTGTACCGAGACCAGCATGATCAGCATCATGCCCCACCAGAAGATCGGCATTGAATAGCCGGTCAGGGAGAGACCCACGGCGGTATGGTCAAACACCGAACCTCGCTTGACGGCCGCCAGCACCCCCACCGGGATACCGACAATCACCGCGAAGAGCATCGCGCACAGGCCCAGTTCCAGGGTGGCCTTAAAGCGCGGCACAAACTCTTCCCACACGGAGATACGGCTTTTGAGGGACGTCCCCAAATCGCCATGCAGCACGTTGGTGACGTAATTGAAGTATTGGTGATAGAGCGGTTTATCCAGCCCCATCTCTGCCATGAGTTGTGCATGGCGCTCTGCGGAGATCCCGCGTTCCCCGGCCATAATGGTCACCGGATCGCCGGGGATCATATGGACGAATGCAAAAGTCAGCAACGTTATGCCGATAAACGTTGGGATAACTAACCCCAAACGTCGGAGTATGAACTGCAACATATCCCGAACTCTCTGTATAAAGTGCCTGGCAGCTCATCGTCCGCCAGGCTTATTAAAACTCACACGCTTCACGACATTCTTCTGGGGACGGGAATGCAGGGGCGCAACGTATTGCGCCCCTGCAGATTAACTATCCCAGTCCTTCAACCCGCCTTGGTAGGCTTAGTCCAGAGAAACGTTCTCAAAGTGATGTTTACCAAGCGGATCGACCACATAGCCCTTCACTTCTTTACGCACTGGCTCGTAAACGGTGGAGTGGGCAACAATCAGCGCCGGGGCCTGATCGTGCATGACTACCTGAGCCTGCTTGTAGAGTGCGACACGTTTGTCGTGGTCTGCTTCGGCACGGGCCGGTTGGATCAGATCCTCAAACGGCTTGTAGCACCAACGGGAGTAGTTGGAACCATCTTTAGCGGCCGCACAGCTGAACAGCGTGGCGAAGAAGTTGTCTGGATCCCCATTGTCACCGGTCCAGCCCATCATGACCGTCTGGTGCTCACCGTCTTTGGCACGCTTGAGGTACTCGCCCCACTCGTAGGTGACGATCTTGGCATTGACGCCAATCTTCGCCCAGTCGGACTGGATCATCTCAGCCATACGACGTGCGTTCGGGTTATACGGACGCTGTACCGGCATCGCCCACAGATCGATGGAGAAGCCATCTGGCATGCCTGCTTCTTTCAGCAGCTCTTTGGCCTTGACAGGATCGTAAGTGTAGTCTTTGATCTCGTCGTTATAGCCCCACATGGTTGGTGGGATCAGGTTCTTGGCAGGTTGACCCGCCCCCTGATACACCGCATCCACGATGGCCTGCTTGTTCACCGCCATGGTCAGTGCCTGACGCACCTTCACGTTATCCAGCGGCTTCTTCTCGGTGTTGAACGACAGGTAGCCGACGTTCAGGCCAGGCTGTTCCATCAGGTTGATGGTTTTGTCCTGCTTCATGCGAGCGATGTCTGCCGGGTTCGGGTACGGCATGACCTGGCACTCGTTTTTCTGCAGTTTGGCGTAACGCACAGAGGCATCTGGCGTGATGGAGAACACCAGGCGATCGATCTTCGGTTTGGTGCCCCAGAAACCGTCAAAGGCCTTGTAGAGGATTTTGGAGTCTTTCTGGTACTGCAACAGTTGGAACGGCCCGGTACCCACAGGGTTCAGGTCCACTTTCTCTGGCGTACCGGCTTTCATCATCTTGTCGGCATATTCTGCAGACAGAATAGAAGCGAAGTCCATGCCCAGGTCAGCCAGGAATGGCGCTTCTGGACGGGTCAGCGTGAAGCGAACGGTGTTGTCGTCCACTTTCTCGACTTTGCTGATCAGATCCTGCATGCCCATACCCTGGAAGTATTCATAGCTGCCGCCAGAAACCTTGTGGTAAGGGTGGTTTGGATCGAGCTGACGCATGAAGGAGAACACCACGTCGTCGGCATTCAGTTCACGGCTAGGTTTGAAATCTTTGCTGTCCTGCCACTTCACGCCTTTGCGCAGGTGGAAGGTATAGGTTTTACCGTCTTCGCTGACGTCCCACTTCTCTGCCAGGCCGGGTTCCAGTTCGGTGGTGCCCAGTTTGAACTCAACCAGACGGTTATAGATTGGCACTGAGCTGGCATCATAGGTGGTACCGGAGGTGAACAACTGCGGGTTGAACCCTTCAGGAGAGCCTTCAGAACAGTAAACCAGCGTCTTTGCCTGCACGCTGGCCGCAACGGTCAGCGCAATCAGGCCGATACCGAATTTCAGAATCCCTGATTTACCCAAGGAACTTGTCATCGCTAGTGCTCCGTATGTGATGTGGTGTGTGTATTACCGCCAGAGCCTAATATTTTTTGTTACGCGGCCTGTGCGGTCAGTGCCCGAAGGCAGGAGGAATAAAAAGCGCGAGAATGCCGGATGGAACGCATCACGGCAGGGCGTTTGAGCGAGTGAATTCCACTCATACACCTCTCACTCTTATCCCTGAGGGTACCAAATTGCCAACTGTTTGGGGTGCCGTCAATATAACCAGTAGGGATTTACCTAGACTGTGAGAAACAGCAAGCAAACATAAAAAAAACCTTTCAGCAACATTTACAGCATTAAAACTTGTGCTACGGGTTAAATCTTGGCGTCATGAACCGGCTATCAGGTTCTATCCAGCATTAACCTCCAATAAAAAACCAAAAAAGATTATTGCTGAATGATGAATATCTGAGCGGTTATTTTTGTGATCCCGGTAAAAGACAGGAGGAAATGCTGGGGCACTACCCGAAAGAGGGAGCTGGGTGGAGGGGTTGTGCGTGAGGGATTTCTTACCATTTCGCTGGCTACTTGACCCCACGTTGCGAGTGGACTCGCAACCATTAAAAGAGCCCTCTTGCCAGCCTCTACTTCCCCTCACACTATTGATGCCTAGCTAGAGGTAGACATTTTTTGCCATATGGGCAGGTGTTGTCATCATTGACAACACTTGAGTGCGTTGTTATTTTGAACAACAGAAGGGAGATGGAATTGCCTTCTCAACTCATCTTTCAGGACAGGATCGCGCTGACGGAAACCGAGTTTGTACAAATGGTTATTTGGTTTGTCGAACCCGCAGTCAGAGCCAGTGCTCATCACTATAAGTACCGATTCGCCTATGTGAAAGACGGCATCTGCCGCTTACGCTATGACAACGAGGCAGGCAAAGGCGATCATAAACATCTGGATGAAAAACAACAGCCCATCAATTTCACCAGTCCAAAAGCGCTGATACGCAGTTTCTTCGATGAGGTTGCACAGCTAAGAGGAGACTAAAGATGAATACAGTCACCATCCGAGTCGCTTCTCTTGAGGAAGCGCAACGCTATATGGAAGCCGCACTGGAAGGCGACGAACAGCACAAAGGGAATTACATTACCTTTCTGGATTGGAATTCGTTATGGAAGACACTCTCGCCCAAAAAAATGCATATCTTGCACTGCATGACCGGGGCCGGGGAGCTTTCAATCAGAGAAGTTGCTCGTCGCGTTGAGCGGGATGTCAAAGCTGTGCATACGGATCTTCAGGCGTTGTTGGCTTGTGGCATCGTTGATAAGGGTACAGCCGGAGTGATATTCCCCTACGACCAAATCCATTTCGATTTTGTCATTGGTAAGGCAGCCTGAGCAATAAACTCCAGACGTAAAAAAGCCCGCTTAAAAAGCGGGCTTTCTTGAATGTGGTCGGCGAGAGAGGATTCGAACCTCCGACCCACTGGTCCCAAACCAGTTGCGCTACCAAGCTGCGCTACTCGCCGATGCGGGGCGCATCTTACTGCCGGGCCGTATACGCGTCAATCTCTTTTTCACCCCCGCACACCAAGTGGCGCTAAAAGCGCCAAACAGGCCAGTATCTGAGCGGATACGGCCTTTCAGGTTCGGTTTACAGCGCTTTGGCGTCCGCTTTACTCTGCGGCAGACGACACCAGTTATTGCTCTCAACAATACCACCGTCTGGCGAGGTGTAACCCAGGCAGCCGAGGATAGAGTCAAACAGTTCTACGTGACGGTGCGGCTGGCCCACACGCTGTTGGGTCTGCAACTGCTCAAACGCACTCTTGTGCTGTGGGTCTTCGAGGTATTTATCGGAAGCCCAGACGATCATCGGCACACGGAACTGCTCCGGCGGGGCCATTTCACGCGGCGTACCATGCAGGTGCGAGTTTTCACCAATGGATTCGCCATGGTCGGCCGCGTAGAACACGATAGCCTTCTTATCGCGCACCTGGTCAATCACGCTGTCGATAAAGGTATCGGTGTACAGCACCGAATTGTCATAGGCGTTAATCAAGCGCTCTTTGGAGCAGAACTCATCCACGCCCATGCATTCCGGCTGATAACGAGCAAAACTGCGCGGATAGCGCTGTGAATAGAGGTAATGCGACCCTTTAGTATGCAGGATCACCAGATGCTTACCGTTGGGATGGCGGGCCAGCGACTCTTTCATCTCATCCACCAACAGCATATCGTCCACCGATTTACCGTCGTTACGCTTCTCTGAGGCGATCATTTCACGGAATGAATAATTATCTACATCAGTATTGTTGTAGAACCATACCTCGCTCTGCATCGCGAACAGTTCAGAACTGAAGCCCAGCTCTTTCAGTACGGCAAAGATATTCTGCTCTTTCAGGGTTCGCTGCGGGTTATCCGAGGTACCATGCTCGCGCACGAACATACAGCGCAACGAAAGCTTGGTAGAGGTATCACAAGATTCCCCACGAAATGCCACCAGGTTTTTCTCCTGCGACAGCTTTGGCGTGGTATCACGCTCATAGCCCAGGATGCCCATATGATCCCAGCGGGTGGTTTCACCGATGATAAACACCACGTAGGTGTCATCAATGCCCTCTGGCGCAACATAGGTAAAGTTCTTGCTGGGATCGAACATGTTGGCTGCATCCGAGCTTTCATCATAACGGGTATAGGCAAACAGCCCCAGCGCCGAAAGCCAGTTGGAAGGCAGATAAGAGTGCGCAACCACCCCCCCATAGCTCGGCAGATCGATATTGGTGATCTTTTCCTGTGCGCTTTGCTCTTTATCCAAGGTACGCAACGGCAGCCACACCAGCGCGACCACCGCCAACATGATCAACAGTGGCTTAATCCGCTGCCCTGGCGTTTTCATTTGTTCGATCAGGGTATCGCGCAGGTTATTGCTCCAGATGCACAACAGCGGCAAAGCGCTGACCACGATCATCCACAGCACAAAATTCAGCCCGACCACCTCTTTGGAGAGATCGATATCGGTGGTCATCACCGAAACGATAATCCCATAGCCAATCACCACGTTGAAGAACGTCATGTAGTAACTGGCAGCGACGGAGATCAATACCAGCAAAGAGGCGACGATGCGGTAAAACAGCCGGCCCCCGAGGGATACCAGCCGCATGATAAAGAAGGTGAACAGGACAATGGCAATGACTTCTGTCACCGCAGAAACCACCTTGATCCCCTGAATGCCGTGCGCAAAAGAATCAAAACGACGATAGAAAACGGAAAGGTTTAAAAAGATGCCGATATAGATCGCTAACAATAACGATAAATTCTGCTGTGATAGCGATTTAACTTTGTTCATGTAACGCAGTGGCTCCGGGCTTCAAGTTCTGAAACCATCAGACAGTCGATATGCCCTCAGGTTCAGCCGATGGGCAATAAGCATCATTCTGCAGAACAGAATCAAGAAAAATCTCAGTAAACGAGCATTTTTTGCCAATTTTGTGAGAAAAATAGCGGGGAGACAGGACTTGTGAATAGGGGAGCACTGTCCCCCTCTTTCACCGGTTATTGGCAGAGAACATTATTTAATGTTAAGGGTTACATCGATATTGCCGCGCGTGGCGTTGGAGTAGGGGCAGACCACATGGGCTTTCTTCACCAAGTCTTCCGCGACGCTACGCTCAACGCCCGGCAAGCTGATATCCAGTTGAACCTCAATGCCAAAACCGTTGGGGATCTCACCGATACCGACGGTGCCCTCGATGGAGGCTTCAGCAGGAATTTTCACTTTTTCCTTCGAGGCGACAAACTTCAGTGCCCCCAGGAAACAGGCCGAATAGCCCGCGGCAAACAGTTGCTCAGGGTTGGTAACCTCCCCACCGGCGCCGCCCATCTCTTTCGGCACGCCTAATTTCACGTCCAACACGCCGTCGGATGAGGTTGCACGGCCGTCTCGGCCACCGGTTGCCTTGGCATGGGCGCGATAAACCACTTTCTCAATAGACATAGATCGTTCCTTTTCGGGTTGGTGACCCGATCCAGTGTAGACCATTCTGCGCGTAGCCCAGGCTCGCACAACCGACGTTAAGCACGGTATGCTAAGTTCTATCTATCGGATGCCGCAGGGAAATCAAAGCATGACTGACACCTTGGCCGAACGCGCCCGCCGCTATGCCACCAAAGCGCATGGAGCGATCGATCAGCGCCGCAAATACACGAACGACCCGTATATTGTGCATCCACAGGCAGTGATGGAGATTGTCAGCAGCGTGCCGCACAGCGAAGAGATGCTGGCTGCGGCCTGGTTGCATGACACCGTGGAAGATACTCCCTCTACGCTGGCCGATATCGAAAGCCATTTTGGCCTGCAGGTTGCCAGCCTGGTCGCTATGCTGACCAACGTCAGCGTCGGCAGCGCGGAAAATCGCTATCAACGCAAGAACCGCGATCGTCGCCACAGCGCCAATGCCTCCCCACAGGCCAAAACCATCAAGCTGGCCGATTTGATCGACAACACCCGTTCCCTGCTGCAATACGATAGCCACTTCGCCAAAACCTACCTGGTGGAAAAACAGCGCCTGCTGGAAGTGCTGACCGAAGGCGATCCACAACTGTGGCGGCAGGCTAGCTATATCATCGAACAGGGCTTGCAGGCGCTGCAGCTGCCTCCGCATAACGTCCCGGCCCGTTGGTTTGACCATGCCCGGCAGCGATATCAGGCAAACGAGGTGACGTAAGCTTGAGATAGGAGGGAGACATAAGCACTGCTATGGCCCCTCACCCTAGCCCTCTCCCACAGGGAGAGGGGACCGATCGAGTTGACTATCATTTGCAGAAATTACCTGGCCATTGCCCCCAATTAGCTCCCTTTTAGGCAGGGAACAAAACGTTCGCAGCCCCCGACCGCAACACCGTGGCAGCTCCCTCTCCCTGTGGGAGAGGGTTGGGGTGAGGGGCCTGTTTTCCTGAGTAATTACTTGATCTTCAAGCTGCTGCCGTTGCTGTGGATCACATCACGATACCAGTAGAAACTCTTCTTGCGGCGGCGCTCCAGGCTGCCCTTACCTGCATCATCGCGATCGACATAAATAAAGCCGTAGCGCTTCGCCATCTCCGCTTTGGAAGCACTGACAAGATCGATCGGCCCCCAACTGGTATAACCCATCACCTCAACTCCATCGTCGATCGCTTCCGCAACCTGCACCAGATGATCGTTGATATAGTCAATGCGGTAATCGTCGTTGATGCTGCCGTCGGCCTCGATGCGGTCTTTCGCCCCCAGGCCGTTCTCGACGATAAACAGCGGTTTCTGATAGCGGTCATACAGCACGTTGAGCAGATAGCGCAGCCCCACCGGGTCAATCTGCCAGCCCCATTCCGAGCTTGCCAGATGCGGGTTAGGCACCATGTTGAGGATATTGGCCCGGGCTGTCTGGTTCTTTTCTTCGTCGGTGGTCACGCAGCCACTCATATAGTAACTGAAGGAGATAAAGTCGACGGTTTCGCGCAGCGCCTGCTTATCTTCCTCGGTGATCGTCACCTGAATGTCGTTCTCACGGAAGAAGCGCTTCATATAGGCCGGGTACGCACCGCGTACCTGTACATCACCGAAGAACATCCAGTCGCGGTTCTGGCGCTGGGTTTCCAACAGGTCTTCCGGCTTGCAGCTCAGCGGATAAAGAATACCGCCCAGCAACATATTGCCGATCTTACCGTCCGGCACGATCTCATGGCAGGCTTTTACCGCCTTGGCGCTGGCTACCAACTGATGGTGGATCGCCTGGTAAATCTCGCTTTTGCTGCTGTCTTCCGGCAGACCCACGCCGGTGAACGGCGCATGCAGCGACATGTTGATCTCATTGAAGGTCAGCCAGTGTTTGACCTTGTGCTTGTAACGCTCGAACACCGTGCGGGCGTAACGCTCGAAGAACTCAATAAGTTGGCGATTGCCCCAACCGCCATACTTTTGCGTCAATGCATAGGGCATTTCGTAATGCGACAGGGTGATCAACGGCTGAATGCCGTATTTTGCCATCTCGTCGAACAGTCGATCATAAAATGCCAGCCCGGCTTCATTCGGTACTTCTTCGTCCCCTTGCGGGAAGATACGCGTCCAGGCGATCGAGGTACGCAGGCACTTGAAGCCCATCTCGGCAAACAACGCGATATCTTCAGGGTAACGGTGGTAGAAATCGATCGCCACATCCTTGATACCGCTGTCTCCGGCAACGCGCGGCGTCAGCCCGCCAAAGATCCCTTGGGGTTGCAGATCTGACGTCGAAAGGCCTTTGCCATCCTCCAGATACGCGCCTTCTACCTGATTTGCCGCGACCGCGCCGCCCCATAGAAAATGCTGTGGAAATTTGCAACTCATCGCTTTCTCCTCAATAAACCTGATTAACGTAATAGTGTCAGCAGCGGTGCCTGTTCCTGCACCGGGCTTTGGCCGCTGGTGAGCACATCGACATAGTCGTCACTGTTGCTGATGATGATCGGCGTGGTGGTATCGAAACCTGCGGCACGGATCGCCTCTTGGTCAAACTCGATCAGCAGATCGCCCTGTTTAACGCGATCGCCCTCTTTGATGTGGGCGGTAAAATGCAGGCCGTTAAGCTTGACGGTATCGATACCCACGTGGATGAGCACCTCAGCCCCCTCATCCGATTCAATGCCGATGGCGTGCTTGGTTTTGAACAGCGATGCCACATAGCCATTGACTGGGGCCACCACACGGCCCTGGTGCGGCATAATGGCCACGCCTTTACCCAGCAGGCCGCTGGCAAAGGTGGCATCCTGAACCTGTTCCAACGGGATGATGTCGCCAGCAATCGGGCTGGTGACCTGCTGCTTGCGGTTGAGAGATGCCTGTGGAGCTGGGGCCGGGGCCGCTTCAGCCGGTTGTTCCGCTGGCGGTACGAGGCCGAACAGATAGCTGGCAATGGTCGCAAACACAAACGATACCAAGGTACCGGCAATCGCCCCCAGGACCGTCGCATCAAAGCCGCCCGCCGGAATGATCTGGGCAAAGGTGAAAATACTGACCAAACCAAACGAGTAGGTTGCCGTGTGGAAGTAACCGATCACCGCACCACCCAGCGCCCCGCCAATACAGCCGAAAATAAATGGCCGTTTGTTTGGCAGCGTGACCCCGTATACAGCAGGCTCAGTAATACCGAAGATACCGGCGGTAACGGCAGAGCCCGCCATCACCCGCAGCTTGGCATCGCGGGTACGCAGCATCACGCCCAACGTAGCCCCCACTTGCCCCATCACCGCAGGCAGCAGCAGTGGAGACAGAGTGTCACGGCCAAACACGCTCATATTGTTGAGCATCAGCGGTATCAGCCCCCAATGCAGGCCGAAGATCACACAGACCTGCCAGGCCGCGCCCATAAAGGCACCGGCCACGATCGGGTTGAAGGCATAGATAGCCTGGTAGCCATTGGCCAACATCAGGCTCAGCCAGGTAGCCGCCGGGCCAATCAGCAGGAAGGTGAGCGGCACGGTGATCACCAGGCACATCAACGGCGTCACGAAATTACGCAGTGCGCTGTGCAACACGCGGTTAAATAGCGGCTCCAGGCGGCAGGATACCCAGGCGGCAAAAATGATCGGAATGACCGACGAGCTGTAGTTGATAAAGGTAATAGGGATGCCGAGGAAATACTCCGGCTGGGCACCCGGAAGCTGAGCCGCCTCAAAAGCCCCCATCATCAGCGGATGCGTCAACGCTCCACCAATAGCCATGGTGACAAAAACGTTACCGCCAAATTTCTTACCTGCGGTGTAACCCAGCATGATCGGTAAGAAATAGAACAGCGCGTCACTCGACGCAAACAGCAGCTTGTAGGTGCCGCTACTCTCCAACAGCCAACCACAGGCCAGGCTCAACGCCAGGAAGCCCTTCAGGATCCCCGAAGCCGCCATCACACCAAGCAACGGGGTAAAAATGCCGGAAACCACGTCGATAAAGCGGCTGAGCAGGTTTTCCTGTTTATCTTCTTGTGCATTGGCGGGCGTTTCCTCACCCGCACCAAGCTGCGCATTCAAGGCGTTATAAACCTCCCCGACGTGGTTACCTACCACCACCTGGAACTGGCCACCGCTTTCCACGACCATGATGACGCCCGGATTTTTCTTCAGCGCCTCCGCATCCGCCTTACCGTGTTCTTGCAGTTTAAAACGCAGGCGGGTGGCGCAATGCACCAGGCTTTTCACATTGTCGCGGCCACCGACGCCGGCCAAGATCTCACTGGCTAATTCCTGATATTTCATGGTTGCATCCTTAACGCTTAACCTTGCTGCTCCCCAGACACGGTGATGGCCAATCGTCGTGGAGGAATTCAGCGCAAAAAAAAACCTAAACCTCGCGGCCTCTGATCCCAACATGGGGAAACAGAAACTCGAGGTTTAGGTTTTGCCTGCCAAAGCAGTGACAACCCTAAATCGGTTGAGCTATGACGGTAACATTCTGTTTTTCAGTGCGGCAAGGCTTTCCGCCACAAAGTTGCCGAAGTGTGATCCGGTAGACAAAATCCCCTGTCATCCCTTCAGCACTTTTGTAGCGCTACCCAGCCACAAAAAACATTACATAATTTAACCTATTTCCGGAGTGTAATTTACAGTAAAGACATGTCTTAACACGCAACAAAACATAATCAATAAAGACTAAAACCATTAAATAACATCGAATTACGATTTATTTTCGACCTGTTTGTTTCATCGACCTTATCATTATACTCATTTTTGAGTAGCCTAAAAACCCTCTTAAAACCCGTATAAATACTAAGTAAAATCTTAATTGGCCCAGAAAACACATCAGAAGCACTAACTAAAGATGGACAAATATAGTTCGGAGTATTATTACTAGACTCCAGAAAATTTGTTTTAGGGAACGTAGTCGCCATGGCATTACGTACAGAGCTTGGGCGGGTGTTGATTACCGGTGCCGGTGGCCGAGTGGCTACCGTGTTCAGGCAGTTCGCTGGCCATCGTTACGATTTTCGCCTGGCGGAAAAAAAAGCTGGCCTGATCTCTCATTTGCGGCCCAATGACGAGGTACTGACGTTCGATATCACCGATATCGACGCCTGCCGGGCAGCCTGCGTCAACATCGATACCGTGCTGCATTTGGCTGCCGATCCTTCGGCGGATGCCGATTTCTGTTCTTCACTGATGAACAACAACATCCTTGGTACATTCAACATCTTCCGGGCAGCGAAAGACGCAGGCTGCCAACGCGTGGTGTTTGCCAGCAGTGCACAAGCGGTGGAAGGCTATCCATTGGATTACCAGGTGCGCCCGGACGATGCGCCGAAGCCGAAGAATATGTACGGGGCCAGCAAGGCGTTTGGCGAAGGGATCGCCGCCTATTTTGCCCATCAGGAGGGGCTTTCTGCACTGTCGGTGCGGATTGCCAACTTCACGACGTTGGAAGCGGGGCAACAGATCAGCGCGCGGGATATGAGCGCCTTCCTGAGCCACCGGGATGCCGCCGATCTGCTCGATCGCTGCATCCGCGTTACCAACGTGCAGCATGCGGTAGTGCATGGCATCTCTAACAATCGCTATAAGCGACTGTCGTTAGAGGAGACCACGCGACTGCTGGATTACTACCCCGAGGACGATGCGTTTACCCTGCTCGGGTTTAGCTGAGTGGGCGCAGTACGCTGCGCCTCTGCGTTGTGAGCCCGGTGAGGAAATGTCTGCCGTTCACCACATTACGGCTTTTCAGCAATCTTGCGTAGGTACTCGTTATTTTTGAAGGCGATGATCACCATTTCAAAACAGACACGGGTAAAGACACCGCCAATGATCATGGCCAGTAGCCCACGGAAAAACTCACCATAGAACATCGACCCGATGCCACCGACCAGGATGCCCAGCAGGCAAAGCCAATAAACGCCGGTAATGATTTTCGGCGTCAGCATCGCATCAAAAAAGAAAATATTTTTCATTGTGTATCCCTTCATTCGTTAAGGTTGACCATTCCTGAGCGGCAAAGTGCCCTCAAGCTGGAATTAAGTATACTGGCCAAAGATGACAAAAGGTAAGAAGATGTGATGGATTGTTATCCCTACGTTTAAGGGCGTAGCGATGCTCAAATCTGATGTTACCTGGGAAAACTCCCGAGCCAGGTCAGATGAGCTACCCTTTCTGAATGCTAATCTGCCAGCGAGCATCAGCAGGAATGGGCAAGGTTTACCGGTGGTAGCTAGATTGCTGGTTTTCATAGCCCTTGAACCCCATATGCTTTAATGGGGTGACATGCCCGTCACTAGGGTTAGCGCCACCGCCGCAGGCTTGGCTGGCAAAAATTCAACCTGTGGGGGAGTTCTGCTATCATCCACAGGATTGGGGGGAATGCCCTGTGTTGCACAGTAGAGGTATGATTTAAAAATGGATACAGAGGCAAGTCGGACAACGCAAGTTTTGTCGGTTTTTGATTTTGACGGAACGCTGACTCACCACGACAGTTTTATCCCATTCCTGCGTTTCGCTTTTGGCCGGCGCGTATTTGCCCGTCGCTTATTGCGGCTGGCGCAGCCTGCATTTAAGCATATGCGTAAAAAACTCACCCGCGACGAGCTAAAAGAAACCCTGATTAAGGTTTTCCTGACCGGGGTTGATGAGCACTGGTTCCGCCAGCAGGCGGAAGCCTTTTGTTCGGCCTATTGGACCAAGCTGATGCGCCCTTCCGGGCTGATTGCGGTTGCCATGGAGGTCAGCTCCGGCGCTGAAGTCACGATTTGTTCTGCTTCACCAGCCCTGGTGCTACAGCCGTTTGCCGATCGTTTGGGCATCAAGCTGATTGGTACTCAGTTGGAAGTGGTCGACGGTAAACTCACCGGGCGCATCACCGGCCATAACTGCCGCTGTGGGCAGAAGGTTGAACGCCTGGAAAGTATCTACGGCCCATTGGGGAACTATCATCTCAGAGCCTGGGGCGATACCCGTGGGGACTACGAACTGTTGGCGGCTGCCCAGGATGCGCACTGGCGGCATTTCCATCCGGCCTGGTCAAAGCGCCGCTCTGCGATCAAAAGGTTGCGCGTGGCGGAGCCTAATGTCATCGGCAAGACGAACCAACAACGGTAACCATTACCAGCCCCAGCAACACTATTTCCCCCTAGCCCTTCCCTTGTGGGAGAAGGGCCAGGGCTCATGGCTACACAATAATCCGGTCCGCCTTGGCCGCGTCATACCACTCTTTAAACTCTTCCAGCAGCAGATCGTACAAACGGTCTTCCCTCATCGTGGCAAAGTCGTCAATCGCGAAGAAGTTGGTGTTATCCACCCGGCGATCGGTGAAGGTATCCAGCTTTTCCAGCACGCCGTAATTCGAGCCACCCAGGCCGACAAACTTCCAGAAAATCGGATAGTTGGCCGAACGCTTGATCGCCTCTTTGATCTGGCGCGTTTTGCTGATGCCACCGTCGGTAATAAACACCACGTATACCGGCATATCGCTGTGTTTAAACGTATCGATCAGCTCCTCCATCACCGGCGGCTCATTATTGGTGCCGCCCAGTTTTGGCAGGGTCTCCCACATTGAGCGCTTGCCGTTGCCCTGGATCGCCTTGATATAGCCATCAAGATTATCCAGCGTCACATCGGGATATTTGGCATGTTTTTCGGCAAAGCCCCAGACGTCCATCGAGCCGTCATCATCAAACTGCACGGCCAGCACGGCGATGCGATCCAGTACCGCCTGCACATTGCCCTTTTTGAACTGCCCGGTCATCGATCCTGAAGCATCCAGCACGAACGCAACCTTGGCTTTTAGCGACTGCAGATTGAATTTAGCCAGGCTGACGGTGACGTTCTTCGCCAGGCTCACCAAATGCGGGGCTTTATCCTGCAGTTTTTTCTCCAGGCTGACGGTCGGCGGCGGAGTAGCAGGCGCCGCTGGCTGAGCCACATCAACGCCATAGTTTAACGCCAGCGGCTCCAGGCCACCGTTAAACCCTTGCCCCAGCGCGCGCAGCTTCCAATTACCGGCATGGCGATAAATTTCGGCGACAATCAGCGCCTTCTCCTGACGACCCGGGGTTTCTACGCTGTATTGGGCAACGTTCTGCGCATCCATTTTCAGGTGTTGCAGCCCAGAGATCGCGTCCAAGCCATCAATCACCAAAGTGATGGCAATCTTGCTGACATCGGCGTCAATTTTGCTTAGATCTAACGAGAGGGTGCTGCTTTGGTGGGTGGTTTGTAAAACGACGCTGCGGTTGGGAGTAGCGGCTTGATTGAAGAAGATAAAATCGGCATCGCCACGGACTTTGCCCTCGGCATTCAGCAGGAATACTGCGGTATCAGGCTCACTCTTAAAACCAGGGCTGGCGGGGTACTGCAGGGTCAGGTTGAGCTGGGTGCCATTGACCACCAGATTCTGGCCGGACTGTAAAATCATCAGGATAACCTCCTGTTAAAATAGCTTTTCCATAACGGGGATATTGATGGTGGGACTGGGCAAGGGGAGCGTGTAATCCCCCTCACCCCAACCCTCTCCCACAGGGAGAGGGAGCTGATGCGGAGCCATAATCAGATGCAGGGGTTAATCTGTAGCCCCTGACCTCGGTTCTCACACTGGCAACGAGCCTATCTTAGATATTCACGCCATGCTGTGAAGCCAGAGCGGACAGGCCACCGGCAAAACCTTGGCCTACTGCCTTGAATTTCCACTCGGCACCGTTGCGATACAGCTCGCCGAACACCATCGCGGTTTCGGTAGAGGCATCTTCAGACAGGTCGAAGCGGGCGATTTCGGTGCCGTTATCGTTGTTGAAGATACGCATGTAGCTGTTGCTGACCATGCCAAAGTTCTGTTTACGCGCTTCGGCATCATAGATGGTCACGGCGAAAACCAGTTTCTTGACTTCAGCAGGCACTTTGCTCAGCTCAATTTTGACCTGCTCATCGTCGCCATCGCCTTCACCGGTGCGGTTGTCGCCCTGGTGCTCAACGGAACCACAGGCACTCTTCTTGTTGTTGAAGAAGATAAAGCTGCTGTCGCCCAGCACCTTACCGTCATCACCAACCATAAATACGGAGGCGTCCAGGTCAAACCCTTGGCCATCGGTGACACGCGCATCCCAACCTAAGCCAGCCATGGCAATGTTCATGGTTGGTGCTTCTTTGGTCAGGGATACGTTACCGCCTTTTACGAGAGAAACTGCCATTTTAAAGCTCCTGCTTTGTAGGGGATGATACGGGCAGTAGTGTACTGCCCGTCATATTAACTAGCTTATCGATCAGGACGCGTTGATGCCGTACTGAGCACACACGGAAGCCAAGCCACCGGCATAACCCTGACCTACCGCGCGGAATTTCCACTCGGCGTTGTTGCGATACAGCTCACCAAACAGCATGGCGGTTTCGGTGGACGCATCTTCTGTCAGGTCGTAACGGGCCACTTCGGTCTGGTTGTCATCGTTCACCAAACGGATAAAGGCACCGGATACCTGGCCGAAGCTCTGACGACGAGCCTGCGCATCGTGGATAGTGACCACAAACACGATTTTGTCGACATCCGCTGGGATCATATCCAGTTTGATTTTCAGAGATTCGTCATCACCGTCGCCTTCACCCGTACGGTTGTCACCGGTATGGGTAACGGAACCGTCAGAAGAAGTCAGGTTGTTATAAAAAATGAAGTCAGCATCACCGCGCACTTTCCCGTTTGCGGCCAGCAGGAATGCAGAGGCATCCAGGTCAAAGTCTTGACCATCGGTGGAGCGTGCGTCCCAACCCAGACCAATCAACACATTCTTCATGGTTGGGGCTGCTTTACTCAGGGAAACATTACCGCCTTTAGATAAAGAAACACTCATTGTTCTAACCTCTCAAAAAAGTAAACTCATGCGAATTGATTTCAGCTGGATAGGAGATCAGCTCTCCTTTTTCTCCTCGGCGTCGGGTTTGCCTGGGAACATGACGCTCGCGATAATACCCACCGCAAGAACGCCCAGCACGACAAACAGGCTCGCCGTTGCTGAAATGCTGTACCCATGATGCCAGATGTGGTCGGTGGCATTAAGACCCAGTTTCACCGCAATGAAGAACAGCAACACAATAACGGCTTTTTCCAGATGCGTCAGGTACTGCTTCAGGGCTTCCAGCACAAAATACAACGTACGCAGGCCGAGGATGGCGAACATCATGGCGCTGTAGACAATCAGCGGCTCACGGCTCACGGCGATGATGGCCGGTACCGAGTCAAACGCAAACATCACGTCGGAAAGCTCAACCACAGCCACACACAGCATCAGCGGTGTAGCGTACCGCCAGGCTTTGGCACCACGGCCAATCGTCACATCTTTGTTTTCCGGTTTAGCCAACTCTTCATCAACTTCTTTCTGGCTTAACAGGAAAGCGTGGCCCCGCAGTTTCGGCCAAATCGGGAAGAACCGTTTCACCATGCGGTACGCCAAGTGCTGCGAGTAGTCTTCGATCTCATCACCGTCATCGCCGCTGCGCAACATCATCACCGCCGTCCAGGCCACGATCAGCGCAAAGACAATTTCAACGTATGGCCCGAGGCTGAGCAAACCGGTACCGATGGCAACGAAGATACCGCGGAACACGATAGCCCCGATAATGCCCCAGTAGAGCACGCGGTGACGGAAACGATCCGGCACGGCGAACCAGGAGAAGATCGCCATCATGACAAACAGGTTATCAACCGACAGCACTTTCTCTAAGGCATAACCGGTGACAAACAGGCTGGCCACTTCGGCGCCGTGGTGGATATACAGGAAACCGGCAAAGGCCATCGCTATGGCAACCCAGAACACAGACCATAGGGCTGCGCTCTTCAGCGAAATAGGCTTGTCATCGCGGTGCATAAACAAGTCGATAAAAATGGCCCCGACAGCCAATACAATGAAAACAATGACGGTTTCGGTCGGGAAGCCGATGTGCGTGGATACCATATTAACCTTCTGAAGATATTACATTAAAGACCGAATTCGGCCGCATCAAAGCCCAGAGCAGCCACGATTTCGCGTACCGCTTTTTGCTCATCCTGGTCGAAGTCACCGTCGCTTTTGGCTACGGCAATACCCACACGGATGGCCAGTTGGGCCGCTTCCGGCTGATCTTTCAGCGCCAGGATGTACTTCATGGTTTCGCCTTTGCCGATTTCGACATCGAACTCGAAGCTGGCGATCAGTTTGTTAAAGAATTCGATGACTTCAGTGGTCTCGAATACTTTCAGCTCATCAGATGCCTGGAGGAACCCAATCATCTTCTGTTTTTCTTCAGTGCTGACACCGCCGCTGGCCACGGAGATACGGGCGCACACGGCCACGGTACCCTGCATGAACTTTTTATTCTTGAAACGGCTGACCTGCTTGGTCAGTTCGTCGCGGCTGGCATTGAATGCCCCTTTAACCTTGTTGAAAAAACTCATGGTGAAATCCTCTGTGAAATTGATTACTTTGACCCTGCTCTCCAGCTGAAACCCCAGCCGAAAGCCTGATCCATGTCACTGTGACCGTTAAAGAAGCGGTTAACACGCTCAACTTTGATGCTACCGTTCTCGTTAACCAGGCGCGCAATGGCGCACATGTTGCGGTTGTTCTGGCCTTCCGACATGCGGGTTTCAATCGGTGGCTGATCTGGCACATGCAATGTCACCACGCCGTCCGTTTTATCCCAGCTCGCGACCCCTTCGTAGATGAAGGCATAAACCAGCACTTCGCGGATATGTTTCCATTCGCGCCCGTTGATGTGCAGCCATTCGCCATCCGAGATATCACCGGTGCGGTCATCGCCTTGCAGTTGGACAAACGGCTCGCGGTTGTAGTCACCAAAACGCTTACCGAGCGCCTGGATCACCGTTTTTTCCCCGTTGGCCATTTCAACAAACGCCCCGAGATCGAGATCGACGCCTTTGTTCGAACTGAACATCGCCCGTAAACCCGTCGGGCCGCTGCCGCGATGCCAGTTCAGGTTGATACGGATTTCCCCAAAGTTATCCCGCTTGGTCAGGCTGATAGCCGGTTTTTCTTTGGTTAACGATACTTTGCTCAGGCTGATTTTGGCTGGCTCCGGCGTTGGGGCCGGTGCAGGCGTTGGCGCAGGAGCCGCTGCCGGGGCAGGAGAATCCGCCACATCCACACCAAAATGCTCAGCCAGCGGTTTCAGCCCGCCGTTGAAGCCCTGAGCGATAAAGCGGAACTTCCATTCGCTGTTGCGACGGTAAAGCTCACCCAGGATCAATGCGGCTTCCTGGCGGCCATTCAGCTCAACAGTGCCCACCAGCAGTACTTCGTTATCCGCTTCAATCTGGATCAGCAAACGTTGCAGGCCCGCGACGGTCTGAGCCCCTTCACAGGTCACCGTAAAGGCGACTTTCTGCACGTCTGGGTGCAAGCGGCTGACGTCTACCGCGAAGTTGGCGTTATGACCTTCATTGGTCAAAGACACCGTGGCGTCATCGCTCTTGGGCTGACCATAAAAGATCATGTCCGCGTCGCCTTTCACTTTGCCATCGGCATACAGGCGGAAAGCGGAGGCATCAACCGGTGCGCCGGACAGCACGCGAACCTTCAGTAATTTAGATGGAACTGGGGCATTGGCCCCCGGAGTCATATTCATTAGCGCACCACGGTAGCTTTGATGTCTGCATGCATGTCATCAATGGTTCTGCCACTGCAGGCTTTGCCATGCGCGGTAAAATCCCACTGGCCATTGTTACGACGAAGTGAAGCAATCACGATACCGGTATGAGCGCCCTGCTCTTTCAGCTCATAACGTGCCAGCTCCTTTTTGGCCTGATCGACCACGCGGCAAAACGCGTTTTCCACATCGTTGAACGACTGCCCACGGAAGCTGTTGACGGTAAAGGCCAGGTATTCCACCTGAGCAGGCAGCTTTGCCAGCTCGACCAGGATGACTTCGTCATCGCCATCACCTTCACCGGTCAGGTTGTCGCCGCTGTGCACCACAGCGCCGCAGCGAGACTTAAGCTGGCGGAACCAGATTGTGTCGAGGGTATTGCCATCTTTATCCAGCAATACGCAGCCAGCATCGAGATCGATGGCATCACTGCCGCCGCCGAACATCTTGCTCAACAGGCCGCCTTTCTTCTTGATCGGATCCCACCCCAGGCCGAAGTGCAGCTGGTTGATGGCAGATGACTGCTTGCTGAGCGAAACGGTCTGGTTCTTGGTTAATGACACCATGGTTTAAGTTCCTTCAAGTTGGTATTGAAAACAGTGATTTTTTTACACCAAATTCCATGAGTAAAAAATCATATCATGATGTTGTTCTTGCACAACCCATTTTTGATGCCCAACGGCTTTGTTTTAGTTAATTCGATGTTTTAAATGGATTTATTTTTTTCACGCTTGGTGACAACTTGGCTATAACATTCATTTTATGTGACTTTTTCACGTATATTTTCACTTCCAGACTGACATCATGTTATGATTGACATCGCCATTGGGTGGCCTCACCCCACAGCGATCCTTTTAACCATCAAGCCTTGAACGGTAAAATCAAAAAATGACACTCAAAATGTGGCTTATGGAAGGTTTATCTTCCCAGCGGGATATTATTCAGGGCATCGTTTCATTGGTTAAGGCCAAGCAAACTGCCGTGACGGTGGTTGCCTCACACCGTAATGAACGTAACGAGATCCTCTCCCAGGCAGACGTCGCCTTGTTCGAACCGAAAGAAGACGAACAGCGGCTACCCTTCATTCTGTCTACGGTGGAACAGTGCGGCATCAATGCCATCCACACGGGCCGTAACACGCAGTGGTTCGAAGCTCATCGCCAACAGATCGAGGCTGCCGGTGTCACACTGACCACCGGTGCCACCAGCCAGGCGATGTTTGAGCTGGCCGATGACAAAGTGGCATTTGCCCAGGCCATGGAGCGGCATGGCTTGCCGGTCGTCCCCTCTCTGCGCATTGAGTCGGTGGCCGAGCTGCGCGATCTGATTAGCCGTTCCCCTTTCTCTGGCGCGCAGCTGTGCGTCAAACCGGTGAAGGGTATTTATGGCATGGGATTTTGGCGTTTTGATGAAAGCGTAGGCCCGATGGCCGCCTTTACCCATCCGGAAAACCGCAAAGTGAACCCACAGCGCTACCTCAGCGCGCTGGCAGACGCTGGCGAGTTTGAGCCATTGGTGCTGATGCC
The DNA here is from genome assembly GCF_019968685.1 of Serratia sp. JSRIV006. Lineage (NCBI taxonomy): Bacteria > Pseudomonadati > Pseudomonadota > Gammaproteobacteria > Enterobacterales > Yersiniaceae > Serratia > Serratia sp. JSRIV006. The sequence goes on along the minus strand of NZ_CP074137.1, from coordinate 156,282 downwards.
TTACCTGCCTGGCCCTGAATACTCCGTCGACATGTTGGTTGATCGGGGCACCGTGCTGGCTGCCGTCGCACGTAGAAAAGAAGGGGCGCTGCAATATCTGGAAAACCACGGCGAGGCGTTTGAACTGGCTAAAGCCTGTGCTACCGCGATGCAGGCCGATGGCCTGGTCAACGTGCAAACCCGCAACGACACCAGCGGGCGCCCGGTACTGCTGGAAATCAACCTGCGCCCGTCTGGTGGTATCGGCTATACCCGTTTTAGCGGCGTCAATCTGCCGGGCCTGTTCGCCCTGTATAAGCTTGGCGTAATGAGCCAGCAGCAAGTGATTGATGAGGCTAAATCTGCATTCTCCCCAGCGATCGTCCGTTCTATTACCGATGTCGTCAGATATCACCCCGAGCTCGACAACCTGCTGGTGAAGGACTAACCCATGCTAAATACCTATTCCCGCACGCTGTCCTGCGGCACGCTGAAAGTAACCCCAACGGGCGGCACGATCGCGCTGGATGAGCTGTTTGACGTAGCCGAAAGGCGCAACCCGAAACGCGCGTTTCTGTTCGTCAGCAAAGTGTTGGGCCGCCATATTCCGGTGAAGCCGAGCGTCATGCGCGCCGTCTATCAGCAATTGGCCGCGTTGTTCCCGGCCTGCGATCAAGGCCCGGTGCTGTTTATCGGCATGGCGGAAACCGCCGTCGGATTCGGTGCAGGTGTGTTTGACGAAGTCCGGGGCAGCGTTAGCGATCCGGTATACCTCACCTCCACCCGCCATCCGGTAGAGGGGGGTGAGCTGCTGTGCGAATTCAAAGAAAATCACAGCCACGCCACGGACCACCTGCTTTATCTGCCACAGGATGCCGAACTGCGCCGCCGCGTGCTGGAAGCCAAAACCGTGGTGCTGATCGACGATGAAGCCACCACCGGCAACACCTTCATCAACCTGCTCCAGGCTTTACAGCAGGATGCCGGGTTACACAACATTGCCCGCGCCATCACCGCCACGCTGACCGACTGGAGCGGCGATGCGCTCGCCCAACGCAGCCCAATCCCGATCCAGTATGTGTCACTGGTTCAGGGTGACTGGCACTGGGAAAAAAATCCCGATGCTCCGGTGCCGGTGATGCCCGCAGTCAACGTTACCGCCACCGGCAGCGTGCCGATCACCGGTAAACAAAGCTGGGGCCGCTTGGGCATCTCATCGCCAAGTGCGGATCTGGGGCGCGATATTCAGACGCATCCAGGGGAAAAATTGCTGGTGCTGGGCAGCAGCGAGTTTGTCTGGGAGCCCTTCCTATTGGCTGAACGCCTGGAAAAACAGGGGGCCGAGGTTAAATTCAGCTCCACCACCCGTTCGCCGATTGCCACCGGGTTTGCCATCCAGTCCGCCATCGCCTTTGGCGATAACTATGGACTCGGCATCCCCAACTTTGTCTACAACGTGGCCCACCAGCAGTTTGACCGGATCCTGTTGTGCATCGAAACTCCTGTGGCAAGCGTTGATCCCGCGTTAATTGAGGCGTTAAAACAGGTCGCCCCAACCGTTGAGGTCGTAAGCTATGAATAAGCCGGTCATTTTCTCCGATCTGGACGACACCCTGTTCCAGACGCGCCGCAAGATGGTCGATGAGCTCGACCTGGCCCCGTATCGCACCGGCGCCTTGGATCGTAGCCTGGAACCCCGCAGCTTTATGACCGAAGAGCAGTCAATGCTGGTGGACTGGATGCTGGAACATGCGGAGCTGATCCCGGTCACCGCGCGTGGAACCGAAGAGATTGCCCGGGTGAGTATCCCGTTCAAGTCATGGGCGGTTACCACACACGGTGCAGTGATCCTCACCCCGCAGGGGCAGCCAGACCCGGCATGGCAGGCGCTGATGCTGGAAAAACTGCAACCTTATGCCGCTGACCTGCTGGCGATGCAGCGCAAGATCACCGAGCTGATGGCCGAACGCAACATCAATGGCTGGGCGCGTATCAACTATGAATACGGCGACACGCCGGTCTATCTGGTGATGAAGCACCGCGACAGCACTCGCCTGGACGAGCTTTACGCCATCGCCGATGAGATTGAGCAGTTGTTCCCCACCGAAGGCTATTACGTCCACCGTAACAGCAACAACGTTGCCTGGTTGCCGACCGTGGTAGAGAAAGGGCTGGCCGTCACCTTCCTGCTGGAAAAACTGCGCCTTGAACGCGGCGTGTTCCCGGTTATCGGGTTGGGCGACAGCCTCAGCGATCATCGTTTTATGAAGCTTTGCACCTGGTTTGGCCTGCCGCGCCAGAGCCAGTTTGCCGAAGCGATCTCCCGCCATATTTTCGGAGAGCAGTAATATGTCTGATTTTGTGCCCTTTTCCGGCTCATACCTGCCCGAGGACGTTCACTTTCTGCTGCAACCGGTAGAAATGGAAATGACGCCGGTCGATCAGAAAGAACAGCTGATCCAGTCCGGTGCCCGTCACTACTCGGAGATGTTGAGCCAGGAACCGGAGCCGACCCCTTCACACCTCGACCTGTTTGCCCGCGCACTCGATCAGGGTGCAGGACGCCTGGCAAAAGAAGTCTCGATGCTGGCCCTTGCGCTGATTGAGCGGTTCGGCGATACGCCGATAGTTCTGGCCAGCCTGGTGCGTGCCGGGGTTCCTCTAGGGGTGATGCTCCAGCAAACGCTGCGGGCCATGGGTAAAGAGTCGTATCACTACGGCATCAGCATCATTCGTGACCGGGGCATTGACTCGGTCGCGCTCGACTGGATTGAAGCGCGTCACGGCACCGAAGGGATAGTCTTTGTCGATGGCTGGACGGGCAAAGGAGCCATTACCGGCGAACTGATCCGCTCCCTCAACAACCGGCCTGGCTATCCTGCCCAGCCCCGCCTGGTGGTGCTTGCCGACCCGTGCGGGTGTTCGTGGCTGGCCGCCAGCGACGACGACTGGCTGATCCCGTTTGGCATTATGGGCGCGCCGGTTTCCGGCATGATTTCACGCTCCATCTGGTCAAACGAAGGCCTGCACGGCTGCGTACAGTGCGATCATCTCGCCCAGTTTGAATGCAGCCGTCTGCTGGTAGATACCGTGGCGCAGTATCGCGCGACGCTAGACACAGCGGCGCTTGAGCCCTGCACACAGAATGCAGAGAGAAAGGCTTACCTGAAACAACAAAGTGAGAGGGTGGTTAACCACCTCGCCGAAAAATATCAGGTTGCCAGCATTAACCGAATTAAACCAGGGATCGCAGAGGCTACGCGCGCTGTGCTACGCAGAGTACCGGATCACGTCTTGGTCCGTGCGGTAGACGATCCCGACGTCGCGCTGCTGGTCTATCTGGCACGCGAAAAGGGGCTGACCATTACCGAAGTCGGTGATGAGATCGGGCAGTACCGTGCGGTGACCATTATCAAGAAGGTGCTCTAATGAACCAACGTCTTTCCCCTTGGCGGCTGGGTGCTTCACTCTATATGCCCGCCACCAGAACGGATATCGCCGAGACGATCCTCAATAACAAGATCGCCGGTTTACGCTCTCTGATCGTCTGCCTGGAAGACGCGGTCAGCGACGAAGATCTTCCCCAGGCGCTGGACAACCTGCGCGAACTCACCCAGACGTTGGCCCAAGCCAAGGCAGCGGAGGGCAATGACCACTGGCCACTGGTGTTCGTGCGGCCACGTCATAAAGAAATGGGTAAACAGCTGCTGGCGAGCATGGATTTCAGCGCGGTGGACGGCTTGGTACTGCCCAAATTCACGCTGGCTTCGCTGCCTTACTGGTGGAACATGATGCAGGACTCGCACCTGTGCATGATGCCCACGCTCGAGACAGAAGAAGTGTTTGATGTAGTGCAAATGCGTGAGTTAGCCAACACCCTGCATCACCACCCGTGCTATCGGCGCATCATCGCCCTGCGTATCGGTGGCAACGATCTGATGAACGTGGTGGCGCTCAGAAGGCCGCGGAACCTGACGCTGTACGACGGCCCGATGGGCTATGTGATAAAAATGCTGGTTGCCGTATTTTCCCCACGTGATTTCGCCCTGACGGCACCGGTTTGTGAGCATATTGACGATCATCAGATTATGGATCAAGAATTGGCGCTCGATATCGCCCATGGCCTGGTCGGCAAGACGGCGATCCACCCGAATCAGATCGGCAAGATCGAAAAGGCGTTGATGGTGCAGGCAAACGATCATACCGATGCGCTGCGGATCCTCAACTCCTCACAGGCGGTGTTTAAATCGCAGGGAACCATGTGCGAACCCGCAACCCATCGCCGCTGGGCGTCAGAGATCCTGGCGCGTGCTCAGGTATATGGAATTGCCAACGAGTCATCTCAGGAAAGCCACCGGTTTAGCATCAACGCAGGCAGTCATTAATCATGCAACTCAATACGCGACAGGCACGGATCTATAAGCTGGCCATTTTACTCAGTGCGGGTAAACCCGTATCCGCTGACAAGATCATCACCGAGTTAGACTGCTCGGGGCCAACCCTGACACGCGTGCTTAAGGAATTGAGAGAGTCCTACGAGGCGGAGATCAAATACCGCAAGGCCACCCATTCCTATCAGTTGACGCAGCCTGGGCATCTGGACAAGAAGAACTTTCGCCGTATGCAGGATGCGTTAGCGGCCAATTCTGAGCTGAAAACCGGTGAAGTCGTCAGCCGTGTCTATCTGGATAAAGAGAAGAAGAAAGCCGTGTCGCTGTCATTAAAAATGTCGGTGCTACGCAAAATCGATCGCTTATCCAGAGTGACGGAAACGACCCGCAGCGAAGCGGTAGACATGATTGTTGAGCGCTGTATCGACGACCTGGTGCGCAGCATTCAGGCCAGCAAGCAAAAACCGTAATACCTTCCCCTCACCCTAACCCTCTCCCACAGGGCTGAGGAATCCCCACAAAAAAATGAAAGGCACGATGAAGTGTGATCTACTGGTTGCGCTAACAAAACAGAAGAGACCTCATCGTGCCTTTACAAACAGTTTGCCAGAAATTTTTCTCCGCGTCTTTACGTGGTATTCATTCCTTTCGGATCAATGTACTTATCTCTATGGCCATTGCACTTTGCAACGGCGCTGACTTGACGCTAACCAGTCTCGGCCGTTCGCTTCCAGGCAGAGCTCACGTCAAAAATAAAATTAAACGTGTCGATCGGGCCCTCGGTAATACCGCTATTCATCACGAACTTCCCCTTATTCAACAGATGCTTACGCGGTCTATCACCTCACTGATGCCGTTCTGCGTTATTGCTGTCGACTGGAGCGGATGGCATGACAAAAACTGGCATCTGCTGCGAGCAAGCCTAGTCTGTAATGGCCGTTCCCTCCCTCTGATGAGCGAAGTGGTGCCCGCCTGGCTGGCACAAAACAGCCAGGTTCAGTGCGCCTTCCTTGACCGTCTCCACGCGGCCATTCCCGACGGAAAACCCGTCACAATAATCACGGATGCGGGCTTCAGAACTGACTGGTTCAGGCACATAAGCCAACTGGGCTGGTGTTTTACGGGCAGGGTCAGAGGGCTCGTCTGCTTCCAGTTGGAAGGAAGCACCCGCTGGATGAAAATCAGTGACTTGCAGGCGGAGAGCACTCCCATAAAAGTCGGTTACGGTGTACTTGCTCGTAAGCCGAGGATGCCTTGTTACGGTAGCTTTTATCTGCAAAAGCGCCCATCGGCGGGACGTCACGGAAAAGGCAGACGGTCAAAAACGGAGAAAGAGCATCGAAGTAGCGCTCAGGAACCGTGGTTGCTGTTCAGTAATGTTGAAGGCCTGGAGCCTCATCAGATAATGACCCTGTACAGTCGTCGGATGCAGATAGAGCAGAACTTCCGCGACGAAAAAAGTCCGCGCTTCGGATATGGGCTGAGACTAAGCCGCAGCCAGGGCTGGGGTCGCCTGGCGGTTCTGAGTGTAGTGGCAGCGATGGCCAGCCTGGTGATGTGGCTGACGGGGTATATGGCGGAAAAGAAACAACTTCATAGGCATTATCAGGCAAATAGTGAGAAAGGGAGACGGATCCTGTCGTATCTGAGGCTTGCTGGTGAGGTCCTGAGAGACAGAGCGGGAATAGTGAGACGGATGAATATAGTTAATATGCTGAAAAAGTTAGGGAATGAGTACAGTAATATGGTCATGGGATGCTGACCATATTACTGGGGATCACTCAGCCCACAGGGAGAGGGGACCGACCGAGTAGATCTGAAAGCTCGGTAACGCACCTTGGGCAAGGGGACGATCGAGTTCACTGAGGCTCCCCACTTCCAGAAACAGCACAGACTAATCCACAACGCAGGACAGCTCCCTCTCCCTGTGGAAAAGAGGACGGTCCGTGCTACAACTCAACGACATCCACTCTATCAGCCCTGTTACAGATCAACTCCCGCCCACGACCACGACTCCGCGCTGGCTCCCTCTCCCTGTGGGAGAGGGTAGGGGTGAGGGGATAAAGCGATCGCAAAATCAACAAATCCACTCCTGCAAACGTGGGTATTTCTGTTGAGATAACGACCAGAACACTTATTATGTAAACTCGGCACTCAATAAGGGAATACGATGAGAAGACTTCCGGTCTATCTGCTACTTGATACTTCGGGCTCCATGACAGGCGAACCCATTGAAGCGGTCAAAAATGGGGTGCAAACGCTGCTCTCCACCCTGCGACAAGATCCCTACGCCCTTGAAACCGCCTATGTTTCCGTGATCACCTTCGATTCTTCCGCACGCCAGGCTGTTCCCCTTACCGATCTGCTGAGCTTCAAGCTGCCAGAACTGGTGGCCAGCGGCACCACCGCGCTGGGTGAGGCTCTCTCACTGGTCGCCACCAGCATCAGCAACGAAGTGCAGAAAACCACCGCCGAGACTAAAGGCGATTGGCGCCCGCTGGTGTTCATCATGACCGATGGCTCACCCACGGATGACTGGCGCAAAGGCGTCAGCGACTTTAAAGCCGCCAGAACCGGCGTGGTCGTTGCCTGTGCCGCTGGCCACAGCGCCGAAACCAAAGTGCTCCAGGAAATCACCGAGATCGTCCTCCAGCTGGATACGGCTGACTCCACCTCGATCAAAGCCTTCTTTAAATGGGTGTCGGCCAGCATCTCCGTCGGCAGCCAGAAAGTCGAGTCAGGCAAAAAGGAAGTTATTGGCCTGGACGATTTACCGCCACCACCACCCGAAGTTAACGTTGTTCTATAAAACATTTTCAAGGAGATTTTATGTCAGTCAGTTTGCGTAAAGGACAAAGCGTCAGCCTGCGTAAAAACGAACACGACCTTTCCTCAGTCACCATTGGGCTCGGCTGGGATATCAATGAAGAGAAGAAAGGTTTGCTGGGTGGTCTGTTTGGCAAGAAAGAGCCGGAGTATGATCTCGACGTTATCGCCTTCCTGTGTAATGCCCAAGGCAAAGTCGCCGACCTGGGCGATGTGGAAAACGGCCGGCCTTCGCTGGTTAACGGAGACATCATTTTCTTCAACAGCCAGCGCCATAAGTCTGGCCACATCTGGCTGACCGGCGATAACCGCACCGGCGCGGGTGACGGTGATGACGAGCAGATTATCGCCCAGTTGAACTCCCTCGATCCCAAGTACGAAAAAATCGTCTTCATCGTGCAGATCTATAACGGCCAGGAGCTGAAGCAGCACTTCGGCAAGGTGCAAAACGCCTTTATCCGCGCGGTGGATGCCAAAAACGTGGAAATGGCGCGTTTCGATCTTTCGGGCGGGGCCGCCTTTGATGGCCAGCGTTCCATGCTGTTTGCCGAGTTGGTACGTGAAAGCACCGGCTGGAAGCTGAACGCCATTGGCGAACCTTCCGAGTCCGACTCCTTCGTGTCCCACTTGAAGAACTACCTGCAATGAGAAGATTACCCGTTTACCTGCTGATTGATACCTCCGGGTCGATGCGCGGGGAATCTATCCATGCCGTTAACGTGGGCATTCAGTCAATGATGAGCGCGCTGCGCCAGGACCCGTATGCGCTGGAAAGCGTGCATATCTCCATCATCACCTTTGATAACGAAGCCCGTGAGTTTATCCCGCTAACCTCATTGGAAGAGTTCCAGTTCTCCGACATTGTCGTCCCCAGCGCGGGTGGCACCTTCACCGGGGCCGCGCTTGAGTGCCTGATCAAATGTGTCGATCGGGATATCCACCGCTCCGATGGCGATCAGAAAGGCGATTGGCGGCCACTGGTATTCCTGATGACCGATGGCACCCCGTCAGACAGCTATGCCTATGGCGAGGCGATCAAAGAAGTCAAAAAACGTTCCTTCGGCTCCATTATCGCCTGTGCGGTCGGGCCGAAGGCCAAGCATGAACACCTCAAGCAACTGACCTCTCAGGTTGTGGCCCTCGAAACTCTGGATTCAACGGCCTTTTCCGGCTTCTTCAAATGGGTGTCGGCCAGCGTCGCGTCAGGCAGTTCCAGTGCGGGTGTTAACGCCGGGCAGGATAACCTCCCGCCACCACCACCGGAAATACAGCTGGTTCTGTAGCCAACAGGCAAAGCCTCTACCCGGAGCTTTGCCTGTTTTTTCATTGCCCCATGACGCGCATTGCAAGAAGCATCCGCCTGACGAGGTTTTTAACCATGAGAAGACTGCCCATCTTCCTGGTCTTGGACTGCTCAGAGTCCATGATCGGGGAGAGCCTGAAGAAAATGAATGATGGCCTGCAAAGGATCGTCAGCGACCTGAAAAAAGACCCCCACGCGCTTGAAACCGCCTGGATATCGGTGATCGCCTTCGCCGGGGTGGCAAAAACCATCGTACCGCTGGTAGAGGTGGTGTCATTTTATCCCCCTCGCCTGCCGATCGGCGGTGGCACCAACCTGGGCGCGGCATTGCGGGAACTTACCCGTCAGTTGGATCAACAGGTCAGAAAAACCACCCAGGAACGCAAAGGCGACTGGAAACCGGTGGTGTACTTACTCACCGATGGTCGCCCAACGGATGATACCGCCCCCGAAATCAGGCGCTGGAAAGAAAACTACGCCAATAAGGTCAACCTGATCGCCATCGGCCTTGGCCCTTCGGCGGATATGAACATCCTGCGGCAACTGACCGATAACGTCTTGCTGTTCACCGACAGTCAGGAAGGGGATTTCGCCCAGTTCATTAAGTGGATCACCGCGTCTGTCTCTGCCCACAGCCGCAGCGTGGGGGAGGATGCACCTCCGTTGCTCACCCACACCGACCACATTGTGCGGCTGGCCAAAGACGATATTGCCAGAGCCTACGACGAAAACTGCGTCACCCTGACGGGCCGTTGCAGCAAGTCACGCCGCCCCTACCTGATGAAATACGAACGCCCGGCCGTTAACCTCTCCACGCTGGATTTCAAGCTCAATATCAACGGCTTCAACCTCAACGGCTGCTTCCCGATCGATGAGGATTATTTTGCCTGGAGCGATGAATCGGCATCTGCCATTCAGGTCAATACCAGCGAACTGCACGGCGTGCCGGGTTGCCCGTACTGCGGCAATGCCAGCGCCTTTGCGATGTGTACCTGCGGCAAACTGCTGTGCGTCAACGGGCCCGATGACGTTATCTGCCCGTGGTGCGATAAGGGGCTGACGTTCAGGGAAAACGGCGGCGACTCTGATTTCGACGTGACGCGAGGGAAAGGCTGATGCAAGACGTGGATAAACTGCGCCAAAACGTACTCATGCTGATCCTGGCTGAAACGGGCGCAACGACGGATGACGCCCAGCTTGCCAGCCTGCAAGCCGATGATGAGATCGGCACCTTGCTGACCAACCTCATCACGAAAGTGACGGCCAAGACCCCCGCAACGCTTGAGACAACAGAAGCTACGCCGTTGGTTGCCAATGACGATACCTTGGCCGACGAGCCAAAAGTGGTCCTCACCAAGGACGATGACAACCCTGTTGCCTCGCCAGATACCGCAGATCTGCCAACACCAGACGACTGGCAGAAAGCACAGTTTGATCCGCTGGACGTGCAAGGAGATGCCGCATTGCCTGAAGAAACCGCCAAAGAAAACCTGAAGCCAGGCCAGATACCGTCCGGCACCGCTATCCCGATTAGCACGCCGCAGAACATTCAGCCGCAGGCAAAAATCAACGTAGCCAATGCCCGTACCGGCGTCCCCTTCCACTCTGAAATAGATATCGTGCTTGATGATGGAACGACCGCCGAAGTACTGGCCGTCGCGTTCTCCAAAGATATCGGTATCACCTTTGATCCGGCGACCTCTTCACTGGCAGGAACCGCCACCGAAAGCGGCGACTTTGACATCACGGTCACCTGGTCTTGCCCTACTGCGCCGCAATGCTCAACCCAGGTGCCCTTTATCGTTAACCCAGACCCACGCAGCCTGTGGAAAATCCTCGAGCCGCCTGCCGATTCGCGCTATTTCAAACCGCATGTCGCCCATCAGCAGATCCAGGGGCCTGGGGTGAACATCGTGGCGGCCAGCCGCAGAGGGCGTTCACACGAGCATGCGGGCACCTTCCGGGATGATGACTTTTATATCGCCAGCAATAGCGATACTGGTTGGAACATCCTGCTGGTAGCCGACGGAGCCGGTAGCGCTAAAAACTCGCGCGAGGGCTCGCGCATCGCAACTCAAACCGTTGGCGACTACCTGACTACCCTGCTGAATAGCGACAAAGGGCTGGAACTCAAAGCCTGCGTTGAAAACTGGGGAACCGACGATCAGCGGATAGTCTGGGAGGCGTTTAATCGCCTGTTCCGCCAGGCCGCGATCATGGCCGTCAACAACATCAGCAATGAATCCATCCGGGCCGAAGAGAGCGCCAAATCCTATTCGACCACGCTGCTGGTCACCGTTTCCTTCCGTACCGGGGCCGAGCTGTTCGCCGCCTCATTCTGGTTGGGTGACGGTGCCATTGCGGCCTACGGGCCGGTGGGCAAAGTGCGTGTACTGGGCACACCAGACAGCGGTGAGTATGCGGGCCAAACACGCTTCCTGGATGCCGACGCCGTGAACGATGCGAACTTCAGTAAGCGCATCAGCATCGGTAAATGGACCGAGGTCTCTCATCTGGTGCTGATGACCGACGGCGTCTCCGATCCCCGGTTTGAAACGGATAATGGCCTGCAAAATAGCCAGAAGTGGGATGACCTGATCGCGGAGCTGGCGCCCTGCCTGAGCGATCCCTCGCAGCCCGCAGAGCGGCTGGCCGAATGGCTGAACTTCTTCTCCCCGGGCAATCACGACGATCGGACCCTAATCGTGGCGTGGTGAATGGATTGAACTACATAGCGGGTGAGTAAAATGGCAAATATTGTTACCTGTACCACCAGGGATGGCGAAACCATCCAGTATGTCGATGAGATCATCGGCTCCGGCTCCATGAAGGACGTCTACTTTTCGCCGGATAAGTCATACGTAGTGGCGTTCTATAAAAAGCCGCAGAACGAGCAGGCGAAAGAGCGCATCGAGATGATCACTGGCCGCTACCGGCAGAACATCTTTGAGCAAGCCGGTGGCGATTACTGGCAAGGGCTGTTTTGTTGGCCCACCAGCATAGTGGAACACGACGGCAAAATCGGCATAGTGGTGCCTACCTACCAGAGCCACTTCTTCTTTAAGTACGGTTCCAAGAATAATGACTTCCTAGGGATTAAAGGCCGCGAGAAGGAAGGCAAATGGTTCGCCAGCGCCAATAACCAGAACAAGTTCCTGGATCCGCGCGAACGCGGCAACACGCTGAATTACCTGAAGGTGTGCCTGCTGCTGACCAGAGCTGTCCGGCGTATGCACGCCGCGGGCCTGTGCCATAGCGATCTGAGCTATAAAAACGTGCTGATCGACCCCGAGCAGGGCCACGCCTGCATCATTGACGTCGACGGGCTGGTGGTGCCAGGCAAATATCCCCCAGACGTGGTCGGTACGCCGGACTTTATTGCTCCGGAAGTGGTGAAAACCAGCCATCTGCCGAAAGAAGATCCGCAGCGCATACTGCCAAGCATCGCCACCGACAGGCATGCGTTATCCGTCCTGATCTACATGTATCTGTTCTTCCGCCACCCACTGCGCGGCGGCAAGATCCATGACATGGACGATGAGATGCGCGACGAATCCCTGGCGATGGGCGAGAGAGCGCTGTTTATTGAGCACCCGACAGACCACAGCAATGCGGTCAAACTCAACCAGGTCAGCCCTTCTTCGCTGCCTTGGGCCGATCCGCAGAAAGTACCCTACACCATTATGGGCCCCTACCTGACACCGCTGTTTGAAAGAGCGTTTATTGAGGGCCTGCACGAACCTGCAAGGCGACCAACTGCCGATGAGTGGGAAACGGCGTTGGTAAAAACGGTCGATCTGATCCAGCCGTGTCAAAACGCTGCCTGCGATCAGAAGTGGTACGTGTTCTCCGGTAAAAACCGCCCGGCCTGCCCGTATTGCGGTACGCCGTTCAAGGGCAAACTGCCGATCCTCAACCTTTACTCCTCGCGTAAAGCCGGGAGCTTCCGGCCCGACGATCATCGCCTGATGGTGTGGAGCGGCCAGTCGATTTATGCCTGGCACGTTAACCGTCTGATCGCCCCCAACGAACGTACGCCGGACGCGCAGAAAAAACGCGTGGGCTATTTCGTGTTCCATAACGATCAGTGGTGGCTGGTGAATGAAGGCATCAGTGGGCTGCTCTCCTTGCCGGATAAGACCCCGGTGGCGATCGGTGACAAGCTGGCGCTGAACGATGGCGTGCAGTTCGTACTTTCCACCGAAGAAGGTGGCAGGCTGGTAGTAGTGCAGTTGGTGGAGAACTAAGCGTTGGTGAGTGCGGGGTGCAGCGCGCCTCGCACTGGGTTATGGGGGAAAGGAAGACCTCCCACCTGCACCCCATTAAAATTCACTCAACCTTTCACCCTTAGGTAGCACTATCCCTCTCCCACATTGCTCCTCGAGATATTCGGATTGCCTTGCCACAACCAATGGTACAGATCGTGACTGCGCTGGAATCCCAATTTTCGCATGGATGCCTGCTTATGGGCGCTGACGGTCTTGGTGCTGATCTGCAACTTTCTGGCGATCTGTGTAGGCGATAAGCCTGCTGCTATCGCCTGCAAGACCTCTCGCTCTCGCCGAGTGATCTTTTCGTAGTCAGGTACGCAGGTGGCATTATTATTGAGCTGCACGTCGAACAGCCTATCCAGCAGTTGCATCACCGCCTCGGGTTTATCATTCAGGCCGATTTCTCCCTGTTGATAGGTGACCCCTTCTATATTTTTTCGTATAAGGATTTGGTACCGTTGATATCCATCTCCCCGCCAGCTGGCGTTGCTCCTGACAATCAGATCCGCAACTTTCAGATGAATAATATCATTGCAATCTGCATGGACAAATAGAGGAGATACTCCCCGGAGATAAAAATACCGTTCAAAAAGGTGGCGAATGCCTTGTAAGAAATAGAAATTTTTGCCCCACAGAGCAATAACGATGCGTGAGTTCATATTGACACCTTAACAGCCTGATTTTTTTAAATGACACCGTTGATTAGGTGATACATCATTGGGATAAATCCCCACCTCAGGTAGGTGTTGCAATACACCAGCGTAGGCTCTTTTGGTCTGGTACCGATGAGACATGCGCCTTCTTTTTCTTCACCAGTTTCATCAGGTAGTAGCGGGACACATAAATGTTGGTATCACAGTAGTCGGCAATATCCCGGGTCTTGGGCCATTTATCTTGCGGGGGCAATGTGCCCAGAGGGCAATCAACACGGCTCAACACCTGCAGCGCCGTCAGAACCTTGTCGCAGGCTGCATTATGTTTTTTATATTTCATGAGGTTAAACCTTTTCTCTTACGAGCTTTAGTGATGCGTCAGCCCGCGCTACAGGCCAAAGCCCACCGATCAAAACGGCAAACGGCATGCAGGTCCCGTCTGCTTGGCTTTCTGAGCGTATTTAATACCACATCGGAGTAAAGTATTTATAAACGTTACAATAACGAGTTTTAAATCTGCCTAAATTAAATTTGCGATATAACATATCGGAAACATAATGATACATACGATAATAACTCGCAATTTGACCATAAAAACCATCTGCCAAGGCATTTATTGCGAAATTGCTTTTCCTATCAAAAAACACTTTTCAAAAATAAGGTTGGCCGTAATAATTCCGGCCTAAATCGATGGGTAGGAAAAATCTTAAGAACATAGGCAATAAATCGCGAGATTAATCTTAATAAAAAATGAAATATCTGGCTTTCGATTTAGGAAATCATTGGATCAGGAAAGCCCTCCATTTCCAGCTCAGTCAAACTGTGTCTCCAGTGATGGGAAGACAGCCGCACACTAAAACTTAACAAGTCTTTCATGCTTGATGGATAGCCAACCGCTCTCAATCCATTAGGCACAGAGCCTTGGCATAAAAACGCATGAAAATAGCATCAGGATGCCTTACTCACGTCTAAAAAAATTGACGGCATCAGGAGTGATGATTTTATTGAAGATACTTTGTCTGTTCGGACTGTTCAGATAAATGATGGCTCGTGGCTAATAATCAGCTACGAAATGATTGTATTCACCTTTTTAATACGTAAATAAGGAATTCATTATGCGTAAGTCTATTTTTACTCTGGCTCCGGTGGTTGCGACTCTGTTGGCAGGATCTGGCGTGGCTCAGGCCGCATCTAACGCCCAGATGACCATTACCGCCAACGTTGTAGCGGCGACCTGTGACGTTTCTCTCTCCAACCCTAGCCTGGACCTGGGTAACTATTCCAAGTCCGCCTTCACCGCAGTAGCCACCCCGGTTGCCAGCAGTATAAAAACCTTCACCGTGGGTCTGAACAACTGTGAAACCCCGGCAGCAGCAGGTGATACAGCAAGCCTGATCGTCACCGGCCAGACACTAGGGGGCAACCAGAACATCTTTAACAGCACCGGCACCAATACCGGCGTTATGTTAAGTGAAGTGACCTCACCAACCACCTACATTAGCGCCGGCCAGAAATTATTGGTAGCCAAAGCAGGTGAGACTCCGGAAGCAGCCGATTTCAACACGAAATCCTTGAGCCTGCAGGCTGGTTTAGCCTCTACGTCTCTCACGCCAGATATCGGTATGGTTAGCGCGCCGATCCTGTTCAGCTTTGCCTACAACTGATGTGTTCTAGCGGGCCGATGGCCCGCCTTTTCAGGATCCGCAATATGACGCGCTTTATCTCCCTGTTTTCGCTGCTAGTGGCCCTGCTGGGTACGCCGTTGGCAGGCTGGTCCGCCGGGTTTGGCATTAATGCCACACGCCTGATTTACCCTGAAGGGGCTAGCAGTATCAACGTCGCGGTACGCAACACCCTTAACCACGAACCGTATCTGGTGCAAACGGCTGTCAGCGGTAAACAGGATGCACAGACCACGGCCCCGTTCACAGTAACGCCGCCGCTGTTCCGTCTGGAACCGCAAAGCACCAATCAGTTACGTATCGCCTTTACCGGCCAGCCGCTACCCGGCGATCGGGAGTCGGTGTTTTATTTGCATGCCACCGCTATTCCAACCAGTACGCAAATGGATCCGACTCAGCAGCGTAATGACGTGCAGGCCCAGCTGCGCTTCGGCGTGGGCAACATTATCAAGCTGTTCTACCGGCCTGCGAGCCTGAGCGGTTCCTCTGCCGCCGCCCAAAAAGAGTTGCAGTTCTCCCGCGTGGCTGGGGGGCTGAAGGTGACCAATCCCTCTCCCTATTTTGTCAGCCTGGCCGGCTTGACGGTGAATGGGCAACAACTGGCTTTGGACACGCCGGCTGCACTCATGATCCCCCCTTTCGGCAACCATATCTGGCCGGTTAAAACACCGTTGGCAACCGGCAAGCGGGTGCAGTGGCAGACCATTAATGATACCGGAGGCACCGATGCGTTCAGCGCAACGCTACCTTAAGGCCGTGCTGGCTGTCGTGCTGGCAGGTGGTGGAGCGGTATCCGCCCCGGTGCAGGCCGTAACGCTGGATTTCTCAGCCGTGCTGACCAATGGCACCTGCACGCTCAGCCTGGATAAAAGCACTCTGCCTTTGGGTGTCATCGCTAAATCACAGCTGCGCCCAAACCAGCTGGTTGCTCCACAGCCCTTTACCCTCTCCGTGCAGGACTGCACCGGTTCAGCGGGCGGCAGCCTTAAACCTGTCGTGACTATCGCTGGCACTGGCACCACCCAAGACGGTAAATGGCTGTTTCGCAATGCCGGATCGGCGGCGAATACCGGGATTTTGGTGATCCAGAGTGCCACCGTGCCGGATTACAGCCAGCCCGAAGTCAAAAACAACAGCTTGCTGTCACTGGCTAATCCCGGACAGATACCGGTCAACCAGGCGTTCACCTTTTATGCCGGTGCCAGTTGTGGCGGCAGCACCGGGTGTGCCACGGTTGCGACCGGTGACGTGACGGCCACGCTGATGTTTACGTTTCTCTATCAGTGAGGGCCCGATGACACAGCAATTTCATCAGGTGCTATCAAGCCTGCTGCTCACTTTCAGCCTGTCTGCACAGGCCGGGAGCGGCGGCATCAGCCTGGGGCAGACACGCGTTATTTTTTCTGCCGCGGATAAAGCGCAAACCCTCACCGTCAGCAATAGCGGGCAACAGGCTTATCTGGTCCAAGCCCGAGTACAGAACGGCCTGGACGATACGACCCCCGCGCCGTTTATCGTTACGCCACCGCTGTTCTCGCTGCAAGGCGATAGCCGCCAACTGCTACGACTATTGCCGCAGGACGCCACGCTGCCCTCCGACCAGGAATCGCTGTTTTATCTCTCTATCTCGGCCATTCCTGCACAGGCTGAACCCGTAACGGCGGCCGATCGGCTGTCAGTTGGGGTACGTTTCGTGCTCAAGCTGTTTTATCGCCCGCAAGGTTTGGCGTTACCTGCGGACAACACCCCGTGCCTGCTGACGTTCAAGCGTGAAGCGCACGGCGTGCGGGCCATTAATCCCACCGGCTATTTTCAGACCCTGGGGATGCTGGCCGTTGACGGGCATACCGTGGCATTAGTTCAGCAACCGGCGATGGTGCCTCCGCACAGCAGTATCATCCTGGCCGTTGACGGGCCGGTGAATAAGGTGGCCTGGCAGACGCTCACCGACTATGGCGGACTCTCCAAGTCCTGCCAGCAGACAGGCTCAGCCTCCACGGAGACCACACCATGAAATACCCGATTTATCTTCTGATGGGCCTATGCCTGTTGGTCAACAAAATGGGCCTGGCACAGGCTCAGGACAACGCCTCGCCGGGGATTTCTTTTTACGTGCTGCGGGTGATTTACCCGGAGGGCGAAAAGCAGGGCGTAACGCTGACCGCCTACAACAAAAGCCCGGCACCGTACCTGATGCAGTCATGGATCCGCCCGGTCGATCCGGCCACCGGAGACGTCGATCTGAGCTGGCATGGCACCCCAGTGATGCCGTTTATTGTCACGCCGCCGCTGGCTCGCCTGGAAGCGAACGGTGAACTGGCGCTGCGAATCCGGCGCAACGATATGCCGCTGCCTAACGACCGTGAATCGGTGTTTTTTATCTCCATGAAGGCGCTGCCCACTCAGCAACCCGACGGTAAGCAGATGGTGATGACGGTCGTGAGCAATATCAAACTGTTTTACCGCCCGGCGGGATTAGTGAAACGCGCTGTGGCAGACATGGCCCCGAAGCTGACCTTCAGCCGGGCAGGCGACCAATTGACAGCCACCAACCCGACCCCCTACTGGCTCACCTTCTCCCGCCTGTCGGTGGGGAATATGGCGTTGGACAAACCGGCTCTGCGCCTGATGGTGCCCCCTTTCGGCAAGCAGTCTTACACCCTGCCCGCCACCGCGAGCGGGAAAGTCAGCTGGCAGCTGATTGATGAAGATGGCTGGGATACCCCGGTTGCCCAACAGGACTGACGATTTCTCCCTTCCTGGCTCGTTACGGGGAGCCACGTTCTTTCAGACGGATAGGATAATAATGAAAATTCACCCTCTTGCGCTTTCCCCACTCCTGGTGGGCAGCGCATTGATTGCAGGCACGTCTCCAGCCTGGGGCCGCGACTACTTTGACCCGGCGCTGTTGTCGCTGGGTGGTGGCCTGGAAGCCGTCACCGACCTGAGTGCGTTTGAAAGCGCCGGACAGACCCCGCCGGGGACTTATCTGGTGACGGTGTTGGTCAACCGCAGCGAGCGTGGCCAATACCGCGTCGTATTCACCCCAGGTGACAAGGGCCAGGTCAGCCCGGAATTGACTCCGGCCTTCCTGGCGGAGATGGGGATCAATACCCCCGCATTGCCCGCTTTTGGCGGATTGCCGGTCGACAAGCCAGTCCGTGACCTGGCCACCCTGATCCCTGATGCCCGAGTGCACTTTGATTTTCAGCAACAGCGCCTGGAACTCAGCATTCCCCAGGTGGCGATGAAGCCAGACGCCAGCAGCGTGGTTAACCCTGCGCTATGGGACCAGGGCATGACTGCGTTTTTACTCAACTATACCCTCAACGGCGGGCGCAGCCGCCAGGACGGACAGTGGGGCCAATCCAACAGCGAACAGACCAACCTGTTCCTGGGGCTGCACAGCGGATTAAACTGGCAGGCCTGGCGCCTGCGCAGTGACATGACCTACACCTACAATAACAGCCGCAGTGGCTATGCCGACAGACAAAGCAATCAGCAAACCCGTTTCTCAAATACCTATCTGCAACGCGATATCCAGGCCTGGCGTTCGGATGTGCTGGCTGGGGAAAACAACACCGGCAATGACGTTTTCGACAGCATTCCGTTTCGTGGGGTGAAATTGAGCTCCAGCGAAGACATGCTGCCGCTCAGCCTGCGGGGATTTGCCCCGGTGATCAGCGGCATTGCACAGAGCAACGCCCGGGTGACCGTCAGCCAGAACGGTAACGTGGTGTACCAGGCGTATGTCGCCCCGGGGCCGTTTCGGATTAATGACCTGTACCAGACCGGACAAGGGGGAGACCTGACGGTCACGGTGACCGAAGCGGATGGCAGCGTACGTACCTGGACCCAGGCCTTCTCGGCTCTGCCGGTGATGCAACGTCCGGGTGGGTTGAAGTACGAACTGACCGCTGGGCGCTACAACGGCGGCATCACCACCGGCTCCAGAGAGGCCCATTTTGCGTTGGGCACCCTGATTTACGGGCTGCCCCATGACATCACGTTGTACGGCGGCGGGCTGATAGCGGAGAAATACGCCTCGGCGGTGGCGGGCAGCGGGATTTCGCTGGGGGATTTCGGCGCCATGTCGGCGGACGTGACCCTCTCATCGGCCCGCATGTATGAAGAAAGACAGAGCGGCCAGTCATACCGGGTACGTTATGCCAAAAGCCTGCTCAGCACGGGCACCTCGGTGGACCTGACGGCTTATCGTTACTCCACCCGACACTATTACAACTTTGCCGACTTCAACAACAGCGGTTATCAGCTCAGTGAAGGCCAGGTGCCCTGGGCACTGGCCCGACAGCGTTCGGATTTCCAGGTGCGGGTAACCCAGCAACTGGGGGATTTTGGATCGCTGTACCTGTCGGGTGCGCGCAGTGATTACTGGGGCGATGAGCAGGTGAACAATACCCTGTCGGCAGGTTACAACGGCAGTTGGCACGGCGTGAGCTATGGCCTGGCCTACAGCGTTGACCGGATAAAATCCGACGGGGATTGGCCGCAGAACCGCCAGTTGGCGTTCAATATGCAGGTACCCTTCAGCCTGTTCAGCGCGCAACCCGCCCTCAACCGCAGCTACGCCAGTTATCAGATGACGCACGACAGTGAAGGTCG
Source organism: Serratia sp. JSRIV006 (assembly GCF_019968685.1). NCBI lineage: Bacteria > Pseudomonadati > Pseudomonadota > Gammaproteobacteria > Enterobacterales > Yersiniaceae > Serratia > Serratia sp. JSRIV006. The sequence goes on along the minus strand of NZ_CP074137.1, from coordinate 136,554 downwards.
TGTACGGCAACAAGTGGGGGTGAGCGGCTCGGCGGCGGAAGACCGCCTGTCCTACAGCCTGATGCAGGGGTGGAGTAACAACAATCAGAGTGGCAACGGGGGTAGCACCAGCAACCTGAATCTGGGTTGGCAGGGGAGCCAGGGCATGGTCAGCGCCGGGTACAGCCACAGCAGCCGCTATAACTCGCTGAATGTGAGTGGTAACGGGGGTCTGGTGGTACACCCCAACGGGGTGACGCTAAGCCAGCAACTGGGCACCTCGGTGGCCGTGGTCCGCGCACCGGGCGCTGCCGGGGTGAGTGTGATGAACGGCGGAGTCCGTACCGACAGTCGCGGTTATGCGGTAGTGCCGTACCTGTCGCCTTACCAAAACAACACGGTGAGCCTGAACCCGTCGACGCTGCCGGAAGATGTCGACCTGCCGCAGAGCAGCACCAATGTCTATCCCACCAAAGGGGCGGTGGTAGCAGCCACGTTTACGCCACGCACCGGCTATCAGGCGCTGATAACCCTGACCCAGGCTGGCATGCCGGTACCCTTCGGCACGCTGGTGACACTGGCCGGGGAAGGAGCGGAGATCAACAGCGGCATCGTGGGTGATGCCGGCCAGGTCTACCTGAGCGGGTTGCCGGAACAGGGAAAATTGCGCGCGGCGTGGGGCCGTGGGACTGCACAGCAGTGCCTAGCCCACTTCAGCCTGAGCAAGGCAGCAGTATCAGCAAATAATCCGGTGCGCATGCTGAATGTGCAATGTGAGGAAGGACAGTGATTAAACAACGATTAATAAAGACCGCATCATGCGGTATCGCCAGCATGGCGTTAATGATGCCCCTTGCGGCCCCCGTTCTGGCGGAAACCATCACCATCGGCAAGGGCACGGGGATCCTATGGGAGGGCATGCCGTTTAACGCGACATTAAGTGGCCCTCTCGATCATCCGAAACTTGATCCCATATACGGACTCTTGTCAGTCTCCAAGTCAATGACCCGGTGTATGGCCTCAAATGAATTGAAAAGCATTGGTGGCTATTTGGCCTTCCCGCTGACCGGGGTACCTGGAGTCGGATTGATGCCTCGGGCCTCGGGTAGCGCCACTTATACCCTAAGTAACAATTCACAGGGGAAGTTGACTGGCACCATTGGCCAGCCAGAAACCAGAGGCTCCTCAACGTCACAAGGGAATATTACCTCACCGCCAGACTATACATGGTGCCTGCCCCCTGCCATGTCGTCGAATGATACATTTTACTCAAGTTCCGGTACTCGTACGGCGACGCTCTCAGGCACCTGGGTACTGGTGGCAGACGGCAGCCAAAAAGCTGGAGAGGGTTCAGTTCCCCCCATGTATTTTGGTAGCTTTTCCGCCACTACCTCAGGGGATAGAAGGACCTCTATACTGCCCACCAATATTTCCCTGCGCATCTCCACGCTGGAATGTAGTGTGAATACCCCGACGGCCATTAACTTCGGATCGGTCATTCGCAATACCCAGGCCAATGCAGAACTGGCGGTGAAGCCCGTGCAACTGGTTGCCACCTGCGGGCAGCCTACTGACCAGATAAATGCCAATATCAATCTGCAGTTCCGCGCCATCAGCGGCCTGTACGACAGTACCGCTTCGAGGCTGGCATTAAACCAGAAGGGAGGCTATATCACCGGGGAAATTGATAACGGGGTGACCGGCAGTGGCGACTGCAAGGCCACAACCGGCTTGCGCTTTGATAACTCCCTCATAAAACTGGGCAGTATCACCAGTGCAGAAAGCAGCAAAACCTTGACCAATCAGCTCACCTGGCGACTGTGCTCGGGAGGCAGTAACGTGCCAATCGGTGCGGTCACTGCCTCTACAGAAATGCTGGTGACGTTTAACTGAGCCGCATTTGGCGCTGCTGACGGTTGGGTGATTATCCAACCGTCCAGCGGTTTGGGGTTAACAAGGTCGAACATTCAAATTTTGCAAAATTCCAGGGCATTCAAGACTACTTTTTAGCGTCGGTTTTCAACTGCAGCAAACCGGCAATATCCTTTTCCCCTTCGGCCTCTTTTAAACGGCGCTGCTGCTCGGCAAACTGGACATATTCGGCCTGTGCTTTTTCATCTGCCTCTTTCTTGCTGACACTACCTGCGCCCTGTAACACATCGCGGTCGTTAAATTGCAGGAACTGATCCAGCTTATCCTGCCAGTCACGCAAGAACACCTGCTGGCGACGCCGGGCCTGGTCTTCGGCAAAATCCAACCACATGTTGACCACGCGGTTGAGCTCGCCAACTTCGTCCTGATTGAGGTAGTTTTTCGCCACCGTCACATCGCTTTTACGCACCTCTTCACCTTTATAGCTGCTCAACCCCATATGAGGCTGGCTGGCATCGGCACGCTGATGGATGAGTTCTGCAGCGGTATGGCCGGTACAGGCAAAATGCAGCTTGTTCTGGATGGTTTGAAAAAACTGCGTGGTCTCTTTGAGTGAGGGCTGGTAGTCGGCGGCTAGCGCAAAGATCTCCCGCACCCGCAAATAAACTCGGCGCTCGCTGGCGCGGATATCGCGGATGCGTTCCAGCATCTCGTCGAAATAGTCAGGTACAGCCGATGTTCCAACAGGCGGATTTTTTAGCCGCTCATCGTCCATCACGAAGCCTTTGATCAGGTATTCCTGGAGGGTTTGGGTGGCCCACTGACGGAATTGGGTGCCTCGGGCTGAACGGACGCGGTAGCCAACGGCGAGTATGGCCTCAAGGTTGTAGTGTTCGATCTCCCTGGAGACCTGGCGAGTACCCTCCTGACGAACTATCCGGAATTTCCGGATGGTTGCATTTTGCTCAAGCTCGCCTTCTTTGTAGATATTAATAAGGTGTTCATTGATGGTTCGAACATCTTTATCATACAGCTCGGCCATCGACGCTTGGGATAGCCAGAGGGTTTCCGCTTCAAACCGACATTCAACCCGGGTACTCCCATCTGCACTTTTAAACAGCAGAAATTCCCCGACAGGAGCCAGAGGTAAATGTTCATTTGTCATGCAGCCTCCGTTTTTATCTGACTGACACTACGGCCATTCGCTTAGTATGCCAGATATACAGATGGAGGCTCATTACGCGAATGGCGTTTATTTTGCGGGCAGTCACGCAGAAACAAATAAACGCTTCATCAATGCCCCCAGATTGATGCTAAAAGATCCCCTTTATTCCTATGCTGCTCACAGATTCATTACTCACCGTTATATTTCAACTTTTTTCCATTCTAAACATCCTGTAATCTGATAAGAAAATACTAACTATGGTGGGCGTATGGCAGGGAAAGCCGTGATTTTACAAGGCGACAAAACCTCTCATGGTGGGGTCGTGTTACAGGGATCGTCAATGATGCAGTTCTGCGGAACAAACGTAGCGCTGGTAGGGCATTTGGTGTCCTGCCCGCAATGCAAAGGGGTCTTTCCGATTGTCAGTGGTGCAGAAACCGCGCTGGTCGGCGGGGTGCCAGTGGCGCTGGAAGGCATGAAAACCGCCTGCGGGGCCGCTCTGATTGCTTCACAACATGAATGTAATGCCTGACGGCAACGTCGTTCAGCGCTAATCACTCCGCCAGAACCGGCAGAGTCGCAAAATAATGGACAAGACGCTTTACCAGGGAGCAAGGATGCCGTGGCTACGTTAGATACGCTACAGACCGATTCAGACATTTTCCCACCGCGCACCTCACTTGCCGCCGGGCTGCTTGCGACGCTGAACGGCAGTGAATTTGCGGTGAGCCACGCGGACATCGCATTGTTGCTGCGCGCCCTGCCGGAACAAGGTCGTGGCGTCACTCTCAATATTCTGCTGATTGATCGCCTGCTGCGGGAACTTGATCGGCGCCTGAGTGCCCAGATGGATGCGATCCTGCATGCTCCGGCGTTTCAGCGCCTGGAATCAACCTGGCGCGGGCTGGCCCTGCTGGTCGATAACATCCCGTTTCACGAGAACATTCAGCTGACGCTCCTCCATGCCACTCAGGAAGAGCTGCTGGCGGATTTCGAATTCTCCCCAGACATTACCTCCTCGGGCTATTACCAGCATGTCTATTCGGCAGGCTACGGCCAGTTTGGTGGAGTGCCGGTAGCGGCGGTGATTGGCTGCTATGATTTCACCCCCGGTGCCGCCGATATCAAACTGCTGCACTACCTCAGCGTGGTCAGCGCCATGGCGCATGCGCCGTTTCTGTCGGCGGCAGACGCCACCTTCTTCGGCGTTGATTCATTAGCCGACCTGCCCGCCATTCTTGATTTGGATGCGGTCATGGCTGCACCGACACATATCCGCTGGCAGGCACTCAGAGCTACTCCGGATGCCCGCTATTTGGGGCTGACCGTGTGCCGTTTTTTGCAGCGTGAGCCTTATACCCCGGCGTCACAGCAGGTCCGGCAATTTGTCTATCAGGAACAGATTGCCACACATCAGCACCTGCTGTGGGGCAACAGCGCCTTTTTACTGGCGCTCTGCCTGGCGGGCAGCTTTGCCCGTTATCGCTGGTGCCCGAATATTATCGGGGCGGAGAGCGGCGGAGCGTTCCGTAACCTGCCCGCTCGCTACTATGCGGCGCTTGGGCGTTGGCAAGAAAAGATCCCAACCGAGACGCTGCTGTCGGACCAGTGGCAGTACCGCTTGTCGATGGCCGGGTTTATTCCGCTTGGGGTGCGCAAGCAAGGGCAGGACGTGGTGTTTTATTCGGCCAACTCAATCCAGTCGCCGCAATATACCGACCTCACGCCTGAAGGGATGAACGCCCGGGTCAATGACCAGTTGGGGGCGCAACTGCCTTACCTGTTTATCATCACCCGGCTGGCGCACACCATCAAAGTGCTGCAGCGTGAGCGGCTGGGTAGCTGGCGCAATCGGGGCGACCTGCAGCATCAGCTCAACAACTGGTTAAAACGCTTTGTCTCCGATCAGGAGAACCCACCAGCCAGCGTACGCAGCCGCCGCCCGTTACGCGCTGCACGCATTGAGGTGCAGGAAGTCGCGAATGATCCCGGCTGGTATCTGACACAGCTGCATGTGCAGCCGCATTTCAAACACATGGGCTCCAACTTCGTCCTCGCCTTGACCGGGCGTCTGGATAAATAACCTCCAAGACAGGATGTCTTCAGCATGAACCGGGATAAACATCGGCAATTCCCTCCAGCCCGTCGGCGCAAAGCGCTACATCAGGCTGCCGAGGTGCTGCAACAAACACATGCCCCGCTGGTTTCCTTCCTGACAGCACCCAACCACGACCCCGATGTGGAGCGGCAATTGGAGGGCATGGCCTGGATGACCGGGCAGTTAGAGGGGCAGTTGGCAGACCAGCTACCGAACCTCACCCACCATATGCTGGCCCTGCTGTGGCCCTATTTTCTGCGGCCCACCCCCAGCATGACCGTGCTGGAATGGCAGCAGGATTACCTGTCGGATCCCGCGCAGGCTTGCCCCCAGATTGCCAAGGGGGCCACGGTGGTCAGTATCCCGCTGCCGGTGACAACCGGTAAGGAAACGCTACGTTGCCATTTCCGCACCTGCCGTGATACCCGGCTGTGGCCGTTACAGATGCAGGCGGTAAGCCGCGAGCAACGGCACGGCCATGACAGCCTGTGTCTGCAACTGGTCACCACGGCGGATCGGCCCCTGGATCTCACTACCCTGAACGGCCTGCGGCTGTATCTGGGGGAAGACCTGCACACCGGGCAACAGCTGCATTTATGGCTGAGTGAATACCTGAGCCACGCCACGCTGGAAGTGGGGGGAAAGACGTGGCCGCTGCCTGAGCTGGCGCTCACCCCGGTCGGTTTCAACGACGAAGAGGCCCTGCTGCCCTGGCCACAGAATGCCGATCCCGGCTATCGCCTGTTGCAGGAGCACGCCTGCTTCCCCAACGCCTTTTTATTTATGGACGTGACGGGCTTCCCTAGCCTGCCTCCGCTATCAGCCTCTCACGGCTTTACCCTGCGGTTCACCTTCTCCCGGCCTTTGCCGTCTGCCCTGGTTATCAACCGCCAGACGGTGCGCCTGCATTGCACGCCTGCCATCAACCTGTTTAGCCATTACGCTGACGGAGTCAGCCTCGATGGTACGCAGTCAGAACTGCCGTTATTCCCCAGCGTGCGCCATCCTGAGGATTACGATGTTTTCTCGGTAGATGAAGTGACCGGCGTATCAGCCCTGAGTGATACCCCCCGCCGCTATGCGCCGTTTGAACGCTTCAGCCAGCAACAAGACGCGGGGTATTACCACGTGCGGGTCACATCGTCACCCGTGGGGGGCTTGAACCATCACCTGGCGTTGATCCGCCACGGTGAAAACCTGGACAACCTACCGCCGGAGTCGGTGTCCGTACGGCTCACCTGCAGCCACCGCCGCTTGCCGTTGCACCTGAAAGTAGGAGAACTCCGCCAACCGGCCACCGGCTGCCCGCCGGGGGTGCGCGTACACAATATCACCCGCCCGTCGGTCCCCCTTAGCCCAAGGTTAGATGCCACCTTGCAGGCGGCCCTGCTGCGCAACCTCTCATTGAACAGCCGCTCACTGCTGACGCTGACAGCGCTGCGGCAGGTGCTGAGCGCCTGCGATCTACCTGCCTGGCACAGTGAACTGGCGGCAGGGGTCTCCCGGCGGCGCAGGGCGGGGTTACTCAGCCTGACCGTGCGCCCGGCTGAACGTCATATCGACGGTGTGCCGATCGATGGCCTGGCCTCGGTGCTTACGGTGCGGCTCCAAGGGGCGTTTGACTCGGAAGGCGAGCTCTATCTGTATGGCCGGGTACTGGCACGGTTCCTGGCCCAGCGTGCCAGCGTCAACCATTTCCATACCCTCACCGTGGTTAACCAAGATAATCAGGAGTCTTACCGCTTTCTATGATCCCCAGTGCAGAGCAGGAGCAGCAGCTCCAGGTTATCGCCGATAACGTTAGCCAGTATGACTTCTACCGCCTGGTGGAAGGGCTGAACCGGCTGGCGGGCATCGATCCGGCCCGCACGCTCGGCCTGCCGCCCAACCGGGAAGCGTTGCGCTTTACCGCCGCTGCCGGGTTGGGCTTTGCCGCCAGCGATGTGGTGGCGTTGCAACATGAGCCAGGTGGGCCGCTGCGCCTGGAGGTGAGTTTTCTGGGCCTGCAAGGCAGCCAGTCGCCCTTGCCCTATTACTACCTGGACGACATTGCCGGGAGCACGGCGCAGGGAGAAACACGGCTCAACGATTTTTTGGCGGTGTTCAACCATCGGCCCCTGTCGTTGGCGCACCAGATTTGGCGCAAATACCGCTATGAGATCACCTTTAAACCGGGGGGCCGCGATGCCACCTCGGGGCGTATTTTTGCCCTGATAGGCCTGGGCCACCCGCAGACGCGAGAGCAGTTGGGTATCAACGCCGAAGCCATGCTGGCCTACGCCGGTCTGCTGGCCTCACCGGGCCGCTCGCCGGAGGTGATCGCCCGCCTGGTCGGTCACTTCTTTTCACTCCCCGACGTGACGGTGCAGTCTTGTATGCCCCACGTCATGACGTTGAGTGACGAGCAGCAAAATCGCCTGGGGCAAGTCACCGCCGTACGCGGGCAACGCCATCAACCCCGTTCGCTGCTAGGGGGCAACTTTGTGATCGGTAGCCGGATGCGCGATCGCAGCGTCAAATTTCAACTGTCGATCAATGAGCTCTCGCAGGAACAGTACCTGTCATTTTTGCCTGACGGTAAGCAGCATCGCCTGCTGGTCAATTTTGTCGAGTACATCCTGCGCGAACCGCTGGTCTGGGATCTGCGCCTGACGCTGGCACGGCATCAAGCCGGGGGGCTGAAGCTCGGCGACACACAGCGGACCCAGTTGGGGTGGACCACCTTTGTGGGGCAACCCGAAGCGAAACCCTACACCCTGTTGCCTGTGCGCAGGTAGCCAACGTCAAGGATTGATATGAACTTTACCGATCATCTCAGAGAGGAACATGCCTACCTGCGTGCGCTGGCGGACAAGGTGGGGCAGGAAAAACCCGCACTGGCCGCGCAACTGGGCCGCCATGCGGGCGATCCGGATGTGGAGTGCCTGATCCAGGGGGCGGCAATGCTGAATGCCGGGCTGCGCCAACGCCTGGAGGACGGCTTCCCCGAGGTCACGCAGGGGCATCTTGAGCGTACCTGGCCCTTCCCCTTGCGGCCTATTCCGGCCTGTGGCGTGGTGAACGTCAGCGCCAAAGCCAGCACGCTGGATGCGCCGTTAACCTTGCCCGCCGGAGAATCGCTCTCCTTGTTGTCCGATGGACGTACGCAGGTGTTCCAGACCTGCCATGCCTTGACGCTGCAGCCGCTGGCCCTGATTGACCGGCAGTTGCTGGTCACCAACTCCCACAGCGAGATCCGCCTGACGTTTCAGTACCAGGGGCCGGGTGACACCTGGCCAACCCAGCCGCTGTCGCTGTTTCTGGGCGATGATCCACAGGTGGCGGCGACGCTGACCCTGTGGTGTGAACAGCATCAGGACCGGCCCGTGCTACAGGTGGAAGGACGACAATGGGTGTTGGAGACGGTGTTATCTTCCCCACGGCCAACTGCGGATAACCGCATTCTGCCCCACGAGGGGGAAACCACCTGGGCGCTGCAGAGCCTGGCCGAATACCTGTACCTGCCCCATGTGAATGATTTCCTGACGCTGGATTTTGGCCCGATGCACTCAGGGCTGACGTTGGGGAAAAGCCGCACCTTTACCGTCATCCTCACGTTCAACGGGGAGATCCCGCTCACCCAGGCCCAACTGGCGTCGGCCTTTATGCTGCACTGCGTCCCGGTGATCAGCCTGGCGGCACAAAAAAGCGCCCCCATACGGCTGCTACCCGGGCAGAGCGTTTACCCGCTACCGTATGCCGACGATCGCTGGGTGTATGCCATCACCGGCGTCAGCATGCTGGAAGAGCCGGATACCCTGCGGCGGGGCCGACGGGTGCACTTCCAGCCCGACAGCGAACTGACGCCGGAATCGCGTTATGCACCCGACGCCGCGTTGGCACTGTTTTACACCGTCCGGGTCAGCGGTGATGTCCTGGGGCGGATGCAGCATGAACTGGTGCTGTGCAACAGTGCCGGGGAGCCGCTGACCGAGCCCCCTTGCCGGGCCGTGGTCTGCGATTTGCTCACCACCTCGGCGCAATCTCCCACGTTACCGCTTGGCTCCCCTTTCCTACTCGGCATGGCGGTGACCGACACCTTGGACGTCACTACCGTCACCAGATTTTCGACCCCGTACCCGGCGGTGGTGGACAGCCATCACCATTGGCGGCTGATGGCCTGCCTGTCGTTCAGCCCCGCGCTCCTCAACCACCGGGAAACGGTGCAGCGGGCGATCGACGATTTCTGCCTGCACGCCCGGCATAACCTGCCGCAGGTCCGACACATCCGCCGGGCGGTGGAGGGCATCACCGCCGTCAAGACCGAACCGGTGAATACCCTGATGGGGGAACGGCTGCGGCGCGGTTTGCAGATGACCCTGACGCTCGACGATCAGGCGTTCGACAGCCCCGGCGAAGCCTACACCTTTGCGGCGGCGCTGAGCGTCTTCTTTACCCATTGCCTGACCACCAACAGCTTCCTGCTGCTGGATGTGATAACCGAACCTTCACAGCGGCGCTGGGCATTGCCCCTGGCGCGCGGCCAACGAGCCATGATGTGAGACACCACAAGGAGTGAACGATGGACAGCGGATTATTTTTCAGCAGCCAACTCGGTGAACTGCCTCCGGACACCTTTGACGTGGCCGGTTTTACCCTGGAAGAAGGGTTGTCGACCCTGTTTACCTTGACGGTAAACCTGGTCAGCACCCGGTCAGACATCGAACTGGAAGCACAGTTGCTGCAGCCGGGGGCATTGACCGTCACCGTCAGTGGCAAGGAACAGCGCACGATCCCAGGGCTGATCGCCAGCCTGACTCAGGGAGAAAGCGGTTTTCGCCGCACCTACTATCAGGCGGTGATCCGCCCGGATGTCTGGGTACTTAGCCTGAAACAGGACAGCCGGATCTTCCATTTCCTATCGGTGCCGGACATCGTCAATCAGGTATTGGATGAACACCGCATCCCTTACCAGAGCCATATCCAGCAGACCTATCCACCGCGTGAGTACGTGACCCAGAAGCGTGAAAGCGACCTGGACTTCATCCTGCGGCTGATGGCCGAGGTGGGGATCAGCTTCTGGTTTGAAGATAACGAGCTGGTTTATGGCGATTCGCACCTGAGCATGACGGAAGGTATCCCGCTGACCTTCAACCCGCATATCCAGTCGCCAACCCAGGGCGACATCGCCCATCGGCTGACCCTGGGGGCGTTCATGCAGTCACGGGAAAGCGTGCTCAAGGACCGCGAACACCGGCGGCCCGACCATCCTCTGCAGTTTAAGCAGAGCGACCCTGCATTGGGTGGTGAAACCACCCAATACTCGGTATTTGAAAGCTATGGCCGTTATCAGGATGACCAGACCGGGCCGCAGCTCAGCACCGTGCGGCTGGAGGCCATGCAAGCGGGCACACAACAGGGCGCAGCAGAAACCAACAGCATCCGGCTGATGCCGGGCACGATTTTTACCTTGCAGGGCCACCCGGTGCAGGCGCGTAACGATCGCTGGCAGGTGATCACCGTCAGCCACCGTGGGGAGCAGCCTGCCGCGCTGGAAGAAGAGAGTAACGGCAGCGGCACTACCTTCACCAACTCACTGGCCTTTGCGCCGGGCAATATCGACTGGCGGCCAAGCTACCGTTACAAGCCGCTGGCCGACGGGGACGAGGTGGCCACGATCGTCGGGCCAAAGGGCGAGGAGCTGTACGTCAACGAACTGGGCTGGGTGCGGGTGCATTTCCACTGGAACCGTTACGACCCGGCGGATGAAAAAGCCTCCTGCTGGGTACCGGTCTCCAACCAGTGGGCGGGGGACGGTTTTGGCTCGGTGACGCTGCCAAGGATTGGCCAGGAAGTGCTGATCAGCTACCTGAACGGCGATATCGATCGCCCGGTGGTGAGCGGGCGCTACTACAACGGCCTGAACAAACCGCCCTACCCGCTGCCCGCCAACAAGACCAAATCTGTCTGGCGCACCAAATCACACAAGGCCGAGGGCTTTAACGAACTGTCGTTTGAGGATGAGGCGGGCAGCGAGGAGATTTACCTGCATGCCCAGAAAGACCTCAAAGCCCTGGTCAATAACGATGCGCACTGGGACATTCGCGCCAACCAGTGCAGCAAGATTGGCGGTAACAGCCTGAGCGAAATCGAGGGCAACCGGGAAAGCCGCATCAAGGGCGAACTCACCCTCCACACCAGCGGAAAAAAGTCCGAACTGGCCGATGGCGAATCCCATTTGCAGGTTGGCAGCGCCTATGTGGTGAAGGCTGGGCAGGAAGTATCGGTTGAAGCCGGGGCCAAAATCACCCTCTCGGCGGGCAGTGAGCTGACGCTCAAGGCCGGGGGCAGCTTTATCAAACTGGCACCAGGGGCCATTTTCACATCGTCATCGTTGCAGGTGGGTAGCGGTTCTGCAGGGAGTGGACAGGGCGTCAATCTGAAGATGCCAGGTGTGGTGCCGTTGTTGGCCGCCCCAACCTTGATTCAGCAGGGTGTGCTCAGCAGTGACGCCCCCTACTGTGAAGAGTGTGAGAAATGTAAAGAGGAAGGGTGCGCAATTTAATTGGCCGCTCATCGTCAAGGAGGAATAAAGATGCAACAGACCGTACAGGACTGGGCAAGAAACACATCGGGAACGCCGTTGTACGCCGTCTTGGCCAATACCAACGGTGCGCAAGGTATCAAGGCCTATTACCGGGAGGATGGAAGCCGCACGCCGTACGGGCTTTATGCCAATACGCCGTATGCCAACTGGTTCGAGGTGATGCCGGTGCTGGTGCCGCTCACTGACGGCAGCCCGTTTCTGCGCTGGGTGGCAGAAACGCCCCTGCGCAACTGGGGCTGGTTGGCACGTTCACCGTTGCCGCAGGTTGCCATTACGGACCATCTTCGTGGTCTGACCCAGGTGATCATGCCTGGGGGTAAAGCGGTGTTTTTCCGCTACTGGGATGGGCGTTTTCTGCCAGCACACCTGCGTTATATGGGAGAGCACTGGATAGATGTTCTGCCGGTGTTCTCGGATTACTGGATAAACGGCGAGGTGCTTACCTGCCCGGTAGATCCCACGGCGCAAGCCCAGGTCAGCCCCTGGTGGCAGGTGCCGCAACGTCTGATTGACCAACTTCTGAAAACGGATCCTGGGCCGGTGATTGCCCAGGCATTACAGCAATTGCAGGTAACCCGTGCCGATCTCTATGGGCGTTTTTCCCCTGCCTTACTGGAGATGAAGATCCGACATTTACTGGTGCAAAGCCATGGGCAGCGTGAAGGGCTGATGGCTCGCATCGTCACCACATTGGAGAGTGAGTGATGAGTTATTATGGGTATGGCAACAACTCGACGACGTATACCAGCAGCGCATACGGGAATTACAACAAACGGGTGACGATCCCTTCTGCCCCCATCGACCCTGAGAGGCTTTTCCAGAAGACGCTGAACAATTTTAAATCCTGCCTGACGCGTTACCACGATACGACAGAGTTTCCGCTATTGGGCAGCTTGCTGTTGATGGATCAAGAGGTGAAGGTCGGGGACTTTGTCATTACCACCAAGCGGATAGACGATGAAAAGCTTAACGGCGTCATGCAGTGCACCCTTAATCAACCCATTACCCTGACGCACGCCTTTGAAGCCAAGGGGTATATCCCAATCGCGGGTTCGCCCTTCAAGATCATCAAACGTAAGAAAAAGACCCCGGAGCAATTTCGGCAGATAGCCTACATGAGTGTCAATCAGGCGTACGGACCTTACTACAACAACATGGCGTCCTCAGACTTTGAGGACATCACGGTGCTGGATGGCCTGGCCTTCGATGACAACGGGATGGCCACCATCAATCTGCCCGAGTGCGACGATGCGTATACCTATCACGTTGTCGTCAACGCCCAGGCCAGCAGTGAAAGTAACCTCCAGCGGCTGGATGAATCCTACAGCGAGCTGATCGTCAAGTGTACCAACCTGCTGGAAACCCAGTGGAAAACACACCAGCAGGCAGCCTGGAAGGATTTTACAGACAGAGGCGCTCAGGTGGACTTTACCCAGGCGTTCAAAGCGTTTTTTGCCGGGTTACGCGACAAAATCCTCGAACTGTACGAGACAGCCAAAAAGATCGTGCAATGGGTCACCAGCGAGAACCTGGACGCCATGCTGGCTTATATCGGCAAAAAGGGGGTGGATAAAATGAAAGAGCTGTATGACACCGGCAAAAAAGAGATTGCCGATACGTTGGTGATCCTCTCCGATGAGATGCTGATGTTTATCTGTGCCCACGCCCTGTACAGCTACTTTTGCCTGCTGACACCGCAACAGATCGCCGATTTTGCCGGGGGAGCGGCAGGCGAATTGGTCATGATGCTGTTGCTTTACATCGTGCTACCCGGTGCCGTAGCCAAATTAGCCCTAGATGGGTTGGATAGCTTAGCCGGTATTAGCCCGGCCCGATAATCAAGGAGAGTCAATGAAACCGTTATTTCGTGCCAATGCCGGTGCAGGGAAAGCGATCATGGGGGGGATAAAAGAAATCATTTCCCTGATCAATGAACACGTCCCCCATTATTTGGCCAAGAACCCTATTCGGGCAGGGGCTGTTCCGTTAAATATCAAAAAAACCGCGAATATCGACTCCGCTGGCTTGGGCAAGAGCCTGGAAAATCAGAGTAGTCTACCCACTGGGTCCAATAACCTGCATGAAACCAGGTTTGAATCGCCGGTCATCCAAGCTAACAGCAGCGGTCAAAATCCGCAGGGCAAGGCGACGCCAAGAAGCGAGCACACTGATAAGGACGGCGATCCGGTTTCGTTGTGCACCGGCGAAGAACTGTTGACGATCAGCGAAGGCAGCCTGCCGGGGCTGCTGCCCTTCACCTGGCAGCGTTTTTACCGCACCAGCGCCTGTGAGTTGGATCTGGGTTTGGGGTACGGCTGGAGCCATAGCCTTTCCCACCGCCTGCATTTTACCGACGACACCATTGTCTGGCATAACGATGAAAACCAGCGGACCCCCTTCCCCTATCCGAATGCCGAACACCCAATCCTGACCAATGTGCTCGGGGGCGCGGTGCTGGCCCTCGGTAGCCACGAGAACGAATACAGCCTCACCTTTGGCGGTGGCGCTGGGGTGTATACCTTTGTGCGTGAGGGAGAATGGGGGCGGTTGACCGCCCTCAGCGACAAATATCACAACCGTCTGCAACTGGAATACGATCGCCAGCAGCGCCTGATCCACCTACAGCATGTGCAGGGCCGGTTGTTGTTCCAGTACACGGATGATGACTCGGCGCACATCGCGCAGGTCCATTTGCAGGCACTGATCCGTGAAGAGGCCTATCGTGATGCGGTCTGGGTGACGCAGCAAGTGCTGGCACATTACACCTACAACGCGGCCGGGCAACTGGCCAGCGCCCTGAACGCCTGTGGGGAGCAAGAGCACTACCAGTACAACGAGGCCCATGTCATCACACAGCGCCAGTTGGCGGGCGGCGCCTGTTTTAACTGGGCCTGGGAAGGCGTGGGGCCAGCATCACGCTGTATCCGTCAGTATGGCAATTTCGCCCAGTTAGATACCCGTTACCTGTGGGACGATAACCAGCGGCAGGTGACGCTAAGGCGCTGCGACGGCAGCCAGGAGATCTATCAATACGACGGCCAGGCCCGGCTGATTTTCCGGCGGGCAGCGAACGGTGCAGAAACCCGCCATACGTACAACGAAGAGGGGCTACGCGTCAGCACCACCGATGCGTTGGGCCAGCAGACCCGTTATTTTTATGACGACGCGGGTAACCTGGTGCTCGAACTGAGCCCGGATGGCAGCATGACGCGCTATACCTATCTGGACGGTCAGCTCAAGCGGGTGGCCAAGGGTAGTGGCCGCCTGGAGCAAGTGTGGCTCAATAGCATTAATGAACATGGGGATATCTACGCGGCGCGCTCACCCGGGGAACAGGTGACCGAGTACGACTATTTCCCGAACGGGCAGATGCGCGCCGTTACCCATCCTGACGGGGTGACACAAACGTATCGTTGGGATAACGTAGGGCGTTTACTGGAGAGTACCACCAGTGGCGGTAGCGTGCGCCGTTACCGTTATACCCCCCTTGGCACCCAGCCGATCGCCGTCACCGATGAAGCAGGTAATACCACCCATTTTGTCTGGGATGCGTTGGAACGGTTGCTGGAGCAGACCACGCCGGACGGCCGCACCCAGCGATACCGTTACAATGCCTATGGCAAGGTGACCGAATCGCGCGATCCGGCCGGTTTGGTTACCCGCTACGAGTACGCAGCCCCCCTGCATCTGCTGACGCGCAAGATCCTGCCAGATGGCAGTACGCTGGAGTATCGTTACGACAACACGCACCTGCAGGTCAGTGAGATCCTCAACCCGAAAGGGGAAAGTTACCGCCTGGCTTACACGGCGACGGGGCTGCTGAGTGAAGAGATCGGGTTTGACGGGGTTAAAACCGCGTATGCGTACGATCTGAACGACAGGCTGATTGAAAAGCGAGAATACGGTAATCAGCCAGATGCGGAGCCGCTGGTCACAACCTACCAGCGAGACTGGCAGGGAAAACTGCTGCGTAAGACCCTGCCGGATGGGCAGGTAGAGCAGTACGACTATGATGCCCTGGGGCGGTTAATTGCCGTCAATGACGGGCAGATGCCGCTGGCCTGGGAATACGACATCGCCAATCGCCTGGTGGCAGAGCACCAAGGGTGGGCAACGCAACGTTATCAGTACGATCCACATAGCGGGTTGCTGAAAGGCAGCCGACTGCCGGACGGCCAACAACTGGGCTACCACTATCAGCATGGCCGGGTACAGGGGATCACGCTAAACGAACAGCCGCTGCTGGCGTTCAACCACGACAACGCCGGGCGCGAGCAGGAGCGGCGGCAGGGCAACGGGCTGGTCAACCGCTACCAGTACGATAGTCTGGGGCGTATGGTGGAACACCGCTTGCAGGGGCCCGGCGAGATGGGGCTACAGCCACTGTGGGAGCAGCATTACCGTTACCAGGCACAGGGTGAACTAGCGAGCATTACGGGCAATGCCCCACGGGAATACGGCTATGATGCGCGGGGGCAGTTGCTGAGCGCCCAATTCCCTAGCAGCCACACGGCGATAGATCGGCACAGCGTGGCAGGGGAAAACTTCCTGTACGACGGGGCCGGTAACCGGGTCAGTGAACATGGCGAGCGGGACAGCGCCCCTGGCAACCGGCTGGCGTTTTTTGGTGACAGGCACTTCGAGTACGATCTCTTTGGTAACCTGACGGTAGAGCGACGCGGCAAGGCCCACAAATTGGTGACCACCTTTGCCTATGACTGTCGGCACCGGCTGATAAAGCGGACCGATCCACACGGGCAAGTAACCACTTACACCTATGATGCGTTTAACCGCCGGACCAGTAAAACCGTAGAGGGCCAGACCACGGAATACCTGTGGCAGGGCAATAAGCTGATTGCGGAAACGGACAATCAACAGCACTGGCAGACGTTCTTGTATGAGCCGGGCAGCCACCGACCGATGGCGACGATAGTAGGCTCATCACGGGTGAACAGCCCGAAGGTCAGGACCTATTGGTACCAGAATGACCACCTTGGCACGCCGCACAGCCTGACGGACAGCCAGGGCAACACCGTATGGCGGGGGCAGTACAGCGCCTATGGGCAGTTGACGGAGGAATGGACACCGCCGGATACTCGGGATGAACACCCACAACCGAAGGTGAACAACCCACTGCGTTTTCAGGGGCAGTACGAAGATGCGGAAAGCGGACTGTATTACAACCTGAACCGGTATTATGATCCGGGGATTGGGCGGTATCTGACGGCGGATCCGATAGGACTTAGAGCTGGGCTAAATAATTATCACTATGTCGATAGTAACCCGATATCGTACATTGACCCATTAGGGCTTGATGTCATTAACACCAAAACATCAACAAAGCCAGAACCTATTGGTTCAGCAAATGGACAGTTTAGTTGGGATAAATATGATGATATCCCTGTGCTACCAGAGGCGGAGGTTGGTACTTATAACTATCGCGGTGTACATCGAGGACATCCTGATGCTGATAATAATTTTAATGGGCGGATTGAGCCTGGTGATATAAATTCTGGTATTACTCCGGAACTTCATAACGAAGGAAATGTTTCTGGTATTAGTCCATATACTTCTTGGACGCGAGACCCTGCTATAGCTCGTTTCTATGCTCAGACTGATGGTATAATTTTGAGAGTTAAAGCTGAAGCTCCAAAGGGTAACGAAAAATGGTCATGGGAGTTTTCTGATGATAAGTATTTTGAACAAGAAGTTCTTATGCAAGGGATTCGTGATAGCGGCATTGAGGTATTTAAACCATGATAACTATTGATTACTTGATAAGCAGGCTCGGATTTTTTGATAATAAAAAATTGTCTAAAGAGACAATTGATTTACTTTCGACCTCGATAAAATTGATCGAGGTCGAATATGATAAAAGCATAGCCATTAATGAATTTAAAATACACAAGAAATACCTTGACAAGGCTGGCGTTAAATACTTTGGAATTAATGAGCTAATAGATATGCTGATGAGGATTTCAGATGAGAAAATATTAATTATAAATTGCCACAATGAAAATCATGTATTAAAAGTTTTTATGGATCTAAATCATAATGTTATTGGTGTGGTTGGCTTTGAAAAGCGTAAAAGAACTCCAGAAGAGATTGAAAGGGAAATGCATAATTTAAGAAGAAAGTAGATTTTGTGCTATACCTAAAATACCATCATCATCAATGGATGATTTTTTGGCGACTGGAAATATTGGTGGTGATAAAATGAGTAAGGGGAGGTAGTTAACTATGTTACATGGACTAACCAAAGACGACCATGGTGTCATTGGGTTTGTTATTGGAAAGGTTCAGCTTCTCAAAAAAAATTTGTGCGGTATAGCATTAAAACGTGGTAAAGATCTGGGAGAGGAATGTCCCCCTAAGCTGCATTGCAAGCATTAGAAAAACATCCTGAGATTGAGCAGCGTTTCAGGGATACTTTCCCGTTCATTAATTTTTAAATTACCTCCCCCCTGTACTTATTAATTCTAACATGGGGGGCTTGGGGCTGAGTTTTACGGGGAATGACAGAGGGAAGGCAAACAGGCCCGCACGGCCCGCCACTGGAGCAACCTGCCGAACCTTGAGTAGCGTTTTCTGTAAGATAACCAACCCGAAACCGGCACCGTGGTCCACCAGGACGGTTTCACGGGAGACCTAGCAACATGACATCCGATTCCGCCGCTTCATCAAAAAGGTCGCCCCGGAAGGCGCGTTCCACCGCAACGATTTGCGGCTAGACCTGATACTGTATCCGAACACACCGATTTGCTTCCTGCTAGTTTCGGCTGGAACCCGGAAATGTGTCAGGCGCTTGTGCGCCACCTCAATACCAACAACAAATTGGCTTCCGATTATCGTAGACCGTTGATAAAGTGACCGACGGGTAGGCGAAGGGAAACCAGCATGGTCGAACGTATTGATTACCAGATTGAAAAATATAGCTTCGCGGAAGTTAATGAAACGCCGCGTATTGCGCAGCAATGGGCTGAAGTCCTCAAAGAATGCCGTCAGGTGCGGGCTGGAAGTATCGAGCGTCTGCGCATCGCATTGCTGAATGTGGATTATGTCACCAGCTTTGAACTGCCTTTTCGTTTGCTGTTGGTGCGTGCCCCACAACTGATTGCCGAGCTACGGGATGAACTGCAACTCAGTCAGAAAAGCGCAGTGTTCAACGGCAAGCGTTTTGGCTGTGTTTACAGCGTAAAGTCTGATTTGAGTAAGGTACCGGATGAATTTCAATACCGTCTGTCAACCCGCATTCGCAGGGAAGTATCGTCAGGCGAAACCGCAGAGCCTTACCGGGAGATTGCCAGGGAAATAAAAATGCCGCGCGAGCGGCTTAAAAAGGCACTTGAGAACGGACTCGCGGTAACGGCGCTGGATGGTCTGTTTTGGTTCGGTATGCAGCGGATCGCAGCCGACGTGGCGATACTCAGAAAAAAGGGGATGCGTATTGCGACCTCAGAGGTTCAGGCATGGGACAGTCTCACAGCTACCCTCCGCCCCATCCCGGTATACAGCGGCGTCTGATGCGCTCATTGTCACTGTTGTTATCTTTTCCTAGTGTGCTTTTTCGGCGATCACAGGAGTCGCATTTGATAGCTAGTGCTATTGAATTTACTTAATTTTATCGTGTTGTATTTTGGTTGGTGCCCCCTATTGTGCCCCCAAATAATTTTGCTTGTGGGGATTGGTAGGTATTGAAGGCTAGCTCGATCACTTACCTCACAGTTAGTTATAACGGCTCGCAATCGAAACCCCTCGTGAAGACATTACTAACATCACGGTGTACTAAATAAACGGGGAGCAGGTCACTCCTACCCGAGTAATGTGGACAAGCTTCTGAGCTAGGGGCTGATTTTCAAACGGTTCCGGGCTGAGTCCGCCGTATGCCCTGTGGCGACGCCACCAATTTTAATCGCGGCACGAAGCGGACAGAAGACTAGATCGCTAGGTCCGCTGTGAGCGTTGAGCGAACCTTGCAACTTTGCTGCCACACCTATAATAACTATTTTCTGCAGGTAATTCGAGAAAGCCTTGAGGCACAAGGGATCAGCACCCGATCGTGCCCTTGATATAGCAGGAACCATACCAATTTCCAGAAGAATTGATGTCAAAGTATTGAGCGCGGAGTTAAGATTAAATAATACAGGTTAATCCCATGTTTTATGGAAGGATAAGATGGCAGTTAAGCGCGCCTACTACGGCAACAATAGTGACCGAGACTACTTTGAGCGGGTATTTCAGTCAGCTAACATTAACTTTCTCATCGGATCAGGCGCATCGCTGCCTGCGATTAAAGTACTGGGGTCAATCGAAACCGATCTTCAGCAGCTGATTAATGATGAGCAGGAAGAGGAATACTTCAGGATGACCACTGACTTTTTGTCAGCGGTCTGGCTTCCGCATGAATGCATGTTGGAGCGCGGTAACGGCGCACCCTTCGCACCTCCGGTGATCACCAACGTGGAATGTACCCGTGCGAATTATGATACATTTATGTCTTCGCTGGAAAAAATACTGACCCTCCGCCGGACTGGCCTGCTTCCGAGGCGCATTAACGTTTTCACAACTAATTATGATTTATTCATTGAAGAAGCTGCCACGCGAAACAACAATATTCTTTTTAATGATGGATTCAATAAAAGAGCAAACATCTGGGGGGTTGAAGAATTTGATGCGGGCAGTTTTAATTATTCTGTAAGTGCAACAGGAAATCTGTATAATTATAAAGTTGAACTCCCTACTGTTAACCTTATAAAGCTTCATGGATCGCTTTCTTGGGAGCATTATAAAGGAAAGATTATTTATAATATTGGTGATGGAAAACCTCTTAGCTTTGCCACTCTAGCCGAAATGAAAAAATGGGTGCTCGCTCATGCACTTATTCTTCCACGTAAGGAGAAGTTTAAAGAGACACTGCTGCAGAACGTTTACTATGATTTACTGAGGACCTATTCCAACGAGCTTGATAAAGAAGCCACCCTCCTGGTTATCTTTGGCTTTTCGTTTGCTGATGAGCACCTTGAAACGATAACCAAAAAAGCCTTGCGTAACGCCACCTTGAAACTGCTGATCTTCGCTTTCAATGAGGCCAGCGTTGACGGCTTTATGGAGAAATTCCGTGATTATTCTAACGTAGAGATTATTTATCGCCCGGGAGGGAATGTTGATTTTCCGGTAATGAACAACATTATCACGTGCTATCTGGGAGGCTCGAGGTGAGCAGGCATTTTACTGATGAAGAAGCGGTGCTTCGTGTAGGCGAAGTCTGCGAGGTATCTGGACGCACGGTTACCATTCTAGTGGATAAGAACAAGAATCTCAGCGACTTATTTTATCAGGGAAAAGTTCTGAGAAATGTATCAGTGGGTAGCTTCATTGAGATCAAAAAAGGATTCATGAGCCTGATCGGCAAGGTTGAAGCGGAACGTGTCATTGAGGAAAAACATCTTGGTGGCAGCGGCAGTGATGCTTGGCGCTATCGACGATACCTGACCTCTACCCTGACGGGTTATATTGATCGCACAGGGTGCTTCATTGGTGGCTCACGTGAACTGCCCCTCATTGGTAACGAAGCTTTCGTGGTGACTGAAGAG
This sequence comes from Serratia sp. JSRIV006, assembly GCF_019968685.1. Lineage (NCBI taxonomy): Bacteria > Pseudomonadati > Pseudomonadota > Gammaproteobacteria > Enterobacterales > Yersiniaceae > Serratia > Serratia sp. JSRIV006. The sequence goes on along the minus strand of NZ_CP074137.1, from coordinate 115,261 downwards.
ATGATACAAACGGTTCATCAAATAGCTGATGCAGGCGAAACAGTAATGAGGTTTACCCGTACAGATCTTGAAAATATCGAAATTGCACTGCCGGTTAATGGCCTCATTAATTCGCATATTGCCATTTTTGGCAATACTGGTAGTGGGAAGTCAAACACCCTGGCCGCGCTATACAAAGCAGGTACTGCCCAAGTAAAACGCATGCTCGGCGAGCATTTCAGAGAAAGATGCAAATTTATTCTATTCGACTTTAACGGGGAATATACCGGCCCACACTGCATTACTGATGAGAAGACGGTTTATAACCTCAACACGCATCATACAAATGGCGATAAACTTCCTCTACCCAGAGAGGTTCTGCTTGAGCATGACATGCTCTCCGTTTTGACCGATGCAACAGACAAAACACAGAAACCATTTCTGAAACGAGTACTTGAGTTTCGCATGAGAGTGATGGCTGTTGACGATCCTCTTGAGTTTATGCGTAATATCCTAAAGAAAAAAGTCAGGCAAAATTTGTTTAGTGGTGATAAGCCTAAATGTGATGCTGTTAATCAGCTTTTTAGTCCGATTTTTAAAGATGACCCGGAGCTGATATCTGATCTTGAGTTCCATTCAGTTGCATACAAATGGAAGCTGAGAACGGGTAATGTTTTCAATGCTGAGGCTGATACTGAGCGTTCCTATCTCTTCAGTCTCGCAAGTAATTTTGTTTTTAAAGCAGATATGATTGAAGAACTGTTAGATTTCATGTATCTACAGTTAATTCAGGAATATTTATCTAACAAGTCCAATCCTGAACATATCTCACCAGTTATAAACAGAATGAATGCTAATCGTAAAGATATTTCCAAAATTTTTGATACTTCTGGACAACTGGATTTCTGGGGTGAATATAACTTCACAGTAGTAAATCTTAACATGGTTAATATAACCATGAAAAAGACACTTCCTCTTCTGATAGCCAAGTGGGCTTACAACATGAAGAAGATATCTACCGAGCCATCAACACTGCATATAATCATAGATGAAGCTCACAATATTTTGTCTAATACTTCTTTTCGGGAGACAGAAAGCTGGAAGGATTATCGTTTGGAAACCTTTGAGGAAATTATAAAGGAGGGAAGAAAGTTTGGCGTTTTTATCACTATTTCCAGCCAACGCCCTAATGATATATCTTCAACAATCATATCCCAGGCACACAATTATTTTATTCATCGCCTGATTAATCAAAATGATCTTTACGTAATCGAAAAATCGGTATCATATATAGATCGACTGACGGAAGAGTCTATTCCGACTTTATCTATAGGAACCTGTATATTTAGTGGTGTTGTTAGTCCCATACCGTTAAAATTAAGGGTGACTGAACTCTCATTGGGAGAAAAACCCAAAAGTAATACTATTTCCTTCAGCGATTTAATATCTGAGAAGCAGGGAGATGATGACCAGAGCGACTTCGTTTTTTAATTGCTAACAACCAGTCCCCCGCTAATTAAACTTGGCAACGACCGATTCTGCTACTTAACGGGCAAGCACGAAGGTTTGAAATGAGCGAGAAGCGGATATGCTGATTTTACTAAAAAGCTTTGAAACGCCACGGATCGCAATATATATGCTCTTAGAAATAATTAAAGGGGACAGCTAATGGACATTACAATTACAAATATTACCTCTGATGGCTTAGGATTTCAGAGTTTGAAATCGGAGAGTATATCAATGTTATTAAACATGCTGCACAGACTGGAAGAAAACTGGCTGAACGAGCAAAATCGTTTGATAAGTCGGGCGAAAAACTGTTAGGGGCTTATACTGATAACCTGCTCAATTTAATTCTGAAATGGTCAAGTCATTGGTTTTATTTGATTTACACAAATGCGCCACTATCGGCATTCACATTTTATAAACAGGCTGGTTTTACTCCGTTATCAGATATCGATAATGTTACCTACCGTCTATATCTGAAAAGCATATTGAGTTAATATTCTCTTTTGCTGAGCGGAACGTCTAGTCCACTTTAGTAATGTTTTACTTTGTACATCTCATCAATGAAAAGAGTTATACTAAGTAATGTTAATTCATGACAGAGTTTCAACAGGATATATTATGGCAGTTAAAACTAAAACAATTAAGATGATATGGGGTAAAGCAGCAGCACGATGTTCGATATGCAAGCAGATACTTATTGAAGAAAAAGATAAAAATAGTAGCCATCTCATTCCAATTGGCGAAGTTGCTCATATTGTTGCTGAAAAAAATGATGGGCCTAGAGGAAAAAGTAATTTAACCACTGTGGAAAGGGATGATATTGAAAATCTGCTCTTACTTTGCCAAAAACACCATACCATAGTAGATAATGATACTAATTTATATACTGTTGATAAATTAAAGGAAATTAAAAAGCTTCATGAGCAATGGGTTGAAAATAAATTAAACACTAGCCCATCCTGGGAAGTGAAAATAGAACAAGCTTATTATTTAAACATCCCAAGACTATCAATGTTATCATCTGATTTAAATGAAGAAGCCAATAAATATGACCTTGAAAAAATAGATACACTCTTTGATTTTGGTATGAATCTTTTTTATATTATGGAAAACTTTAAGAGTACAATTAATAAAATTGACTTAAAATCAATTCCATTAAATGAAGCCATATCATACCCTGATGATATTATTGGGTGTTATGTGAGCTTTACCGATAGATTTAGAACAAAAGATATAATAATTCCGGGCTCGTATGGAATAAAAACCACACCTCAAGAAAAATTAAATCCTCACATCTATACTAATATAGGTGGTTACAAAATAGTTTTATCAATTAATTACAAATGGATAACAACTTCAACAGCTTACGGTTTCTTTAGACCAAGCGGTGGTCATAGCAAATTTTCAGGATTTGGCATAGTAAATGATATTAATACTACTGCTAAAGTTATTTATATAACCCCATACATTATTGGTTTAAAGAAAAATACACCACATCCAATTTTATTAAAAAGAGCTCATGATGATGAAAAAAAATTAGAGATATCAATAAGTAACCATAATAAGAATCAAGAACTTTTAGATATGTATTGGAATGGAGATATCGATGAATGTAATTTTTGCAACTTTGATTTTTCATGTTTGAATTATATGGTGGATGCAATAGTAAATGGTTGTGGTTATAATATATGCGCCACCTGTTTTTTAAAAGAACACAAAAAACTTGGCATAGGCTATGGACAAGCATATATAAAAGAAGGGAACAAGTGGAGATACATTGCCGGTTGAGACTGTCCTAATTTTAGTGTAAGTACCCTTTTTATCGGGAGCAACTCCAATAAGATTGCCCCCTATTACGATACCAACTTGGTGGTGACTCTGGTTTTCCTAGATACTTTAACCCTTTTTTTTCTTATGATATTTCACAAATAACATACCATCCATATTTATTTTTTAATTCAAAAAGTTATTGTTAACCCACATTTAGACCCATCTAGAGTTAAAATATCTTAAATCAAAAGATTAAACTAAAATTACTTTGAAAACATTACCAATGTCTGCTCTTGGCACCAAACTACCGTAGGTAAGGCCCAAGGGGCAGCTACGAGCGAATTGCGGACTTAACACCGTGCTCTATCGATAGCAGCCCCTTGTTATGAGATTTCTAGCTTTCTGCTCGATTTTAGAAAAATACCAGCTTTATATGTAAAACCAGTTCCTAACTACCGCCCACATTAATGCACACAGTGAAAGACCGTGAACCGAGCCACATTTTCAAAACGATACAAAATCAAAAATATTCATCTGGCTAATGAGACTCATAACGCTTTGCTCACCGGTAAATTGCGAGCGCAGCGAGTAATTTATCCGCGTGCAGCAACTTGTTAGAAACCGTTAGCTTAGCTGCTTTCTCAATGACCATAATTTCCAAACCAACACCCACATGTAGCTGGCAAGCAATATAGATAATATAGTTACGAAGCAATACGCTGTTCGGACGGCATCATACCTATAGAGATCATAATCACTCGAAGAATAAATCAAGAATGATTCTTTGGTGATTTTAATAGCGTCCGGCAGAAAGATAAGCGCCACTGAAAGTGCCATTATTGCCACCGGTAAGGCTTTACTGAAAATCGTGGTAGTTACTGATTGTTTGGCCGCTACGTTATCCACACTATGGCTCTTAGGAGATATTTCGAGGGACTTCGAAATATCTCCATACCAAAGACTAAATAGAATTGCCGAAATGGCCATGAGTAAGCTTGATGCTGAAAGTAAATCGCTCATAGGAATCAGGGATTAGGCTGGACGTTAAACTTGGTACAAAGGTTATTATAGGAAGAAGGTGATATTTCATATGTAGATACGCTCCCCCTCTTCTTTCCAACAGGCGCAAGGCTTCCATCAATATCAGCAAGAGCCTTATTCAATTCATCGACTACGTTTTGGCTATTAATAACTACAGTATAATCTTGAGTGTTGTTCTGTCGGTTAGCCGCCATTAGTGATGAGCTGAGAGTTCTTTCGATGTGCGACTTCAATTGATACTGATATTTTGAAATCACCGATCGAATAAGCGATCTACTTTCTGTCAATGTTGTTTGAAACAGGCTGCTGACTGTACGCTCGTCGGGGATTGCGCCATTGAATGCTGTTTCGATGAGCAGCAACAGCCGATACTCAAGCAAATCGCTCCCACGTTTAAATACCTTCTGCCCACGAAACATGGCCAAGTACTCTTGGATAGAGGCAGCAAGGCACGAATTAAGACGAGTATTTAGATCGGGAACGTCACAACCTAATATCGCAGATATTTCGGCTTCCTCTGCAGCTGTAAGAGTGAGTGTAGTGGTTATTTGCATATTTTTCTCCCTGTGGTTTCTAACATTTAATTCATGCGTGTGCGCGTTTATCATGTTAGTCCAGTGAAAATACACATAGTTACCCATATGTATGCAAAGAACTTATCAGCTTTCTATCAAATACACAATATGGAAAAACGCGCATGCGTGTTTTCCAAACCTATTAACTAAAAGTCAGCTACTATAGTCACCTGATTTTATAGAGTTTTTTGATTGCCGATGGAGTTAATTCGCACTGCTATTGTCTTAAAATCATCCCAAAATATCTAAATTTAAATACGACTGTATGCCCATACATTGTTAGTCGCTTTACGGTAGGGCCAAGCATAGGCAAATAGATGAGAATTTATATGGCAACAGGAGTGGGAGCTAACGAGCCAAAACACGGAATGGGGCAATAATGAGCTGGCAGAGCCTTCAGGCAATGACCGCTTTTGGCACAGGCTGTGTGAAAACTCTGACGAAAAAACTTAAGTGCACAATGCTATGCAAAATCTGAAATCGATCGGCTGGTTAGCAGAGTCAAATTTTACGTAGGGACGCGGTTTTCAGCTCTGTTTTTGGCAGCTTATGCGATCAAAAACGTTTTCACACAGCCTGGGCACTGAGCGGGCGGTCTCCCCCAGCAAAGCGCAGATACCGTCGCCCACTTAAAGTCGTTAGTCTTCGTTCAACAGTCCATATAGTGCTCAGTCAGCTTGAACGCAATCAACAAGCCCCTTAAAATCAATCACGAATGAAAGTGTAACGTCTTAAACATATAAGCTTGGAATGAATGCGGGCTTTCATGTCATGCCATTTCTCCTTTAGCTATGCTTTCACCGTAGCAAACATACTACACTCAACCTATTTTTCGGCTAACATTCCTAGGTAATGCTTAGCGACAATATCATTCATCCTATCAATCAATTCGGGCTTTCTGAATACGATATGCGCCGATCCTTTCATAAAGTACCGAATGCTCAGGTAATCATCTTGGTAATCCTTAGCCACCAGCCTATTTGCGCAGATATGTTCATATAACCGACTGGTGATATCCCCTCGATTATCAGGCAACGTGAATCGCCACGGGTTTAACAGACACCTCAGAGTCATTTAAAATGGCCTAAAGAGAGGTGCACATGAGCAGTAAGCGTTATCCTGAAGAGTTTAAAATTGAAGCGGTCAAACAGGTTGTTGATCGTGGCCATTCTGTTTCCAGCGTTGCAACACGTCTCGACATCACCACCCACAGCCTTTACGCCTGGATAAAGAAGTACGGGCCTGACTCTTCCACCAACAAAGAACAGTCAGATGCTCAGGCCGAGATCCGCCGACTCCAAAAAGAGCTGAAACGAGTTACTGACGAACGGGACATATTAAAAAAAGCCGCGGCGTACTTCGCAAAGCTGTCCGACTGAGGTACGCCTTTATCCGTGATAACACCTGTTGTTGGCCTGTTCGTCTGCTCTGTCGGGTGCTGGATGTTCATCCAAGTGGGTTTTACACCTGGCTTCAGCAGCCACATTCACCACGGCATCAGACAGATATGAGGCTGACAGGACAAATCAAACAGTTCTGGTTGGAGTCCGGTTGCGTTTATGGCTATCGTAAGATCCATCTCGACCTGCGAGATAGCGGGCAACAGTGCGGGATTAACCGGGTCTGGCGGCTGATGAAGCGTGCCGGGATAAAGGCTCAGGTCGGATACCGAAGCCCAAGAGCTCGTAAAGGGGAGGCCAGTATCGTGACACCCAACAGGCTCCAGCGGCAGTTCAACTCGGAAGCACCGGATGAACGTTGGGTAACGGACATAACTTACATCCGAACCCACGAGGGCTGGCTGTATCTGGCCGTGGTTGTTGACCTGTTTTCGCGCAAAGTTATCGGCTGGTCAATGCAACCCCGGATGACAAAAGATATTGTCCTGAATGCGCTTCTGATGGCCGTGTGGCGGCGTAATCCTCAAAAACAGGTGCTGGTTCATTCTGATCAAGGTAGTCAGTATACAAGCCATGAATGGCAGTCATTCCTGAAATCACATGGACTGGAGGGCAGTATGAGCCGTCGTGGTAACTGTCACGATAACGCAGTTGCAGAAAGTTTTTTCCAGCTACTGAAGCGTGAACGGATAAAGAAAAAGATCTACGGAACGCGGGAAGAAGCCCGCAGTGATATTTTTGATTACATCGAAATGTTTTATAACAGTAAGCGTCGGCATGGTTCGAGTGATCAGATGTCACCGACGGAATATGAAAATCAATATTATCAACGGCTCAGAAGTGTCTAGATTATCCGTGGCGATTCAGGGAATAAAAAACCTGATTTCCTGTTTCCTTCTGCACAAGCCTATCATGATGAAACGTGGCCCCAAAATAGGCTTCGCATGCTGGCAGTGAAAACAACATGTAAAGACCGCTGGCGCCAGATATTAAATGAGGCAGATAGAGTCGAAGATATTTATCTGTTTACATTGCAGGAAGGGGTTTCTGTAGCTCAGTTTCAGGAAATGCAACAGGAAAGAGTCAAGCTAGTTGTACCACTTGTACTTCATGATAAATATCCAAAAGTTATTCGTGAGCACCTCATGTCGTTAGAAACGTTTATCAATGATACTAAGAACTTAACCCAATAGCAGTTTTAAAAAGGGTATTGCCGCTATTTTTGAAGCCAGTTATTACAACTGGGAAGTGAAATATGGCGGCATGTTTATTTCGTCAAAATTCACAAAAAATAAGCTGTATCAGCTCAGACTTAAGCTGACAGGTTTCGTAGATAGAACACAATGTCTGCCTTGAGCGAAGTGCGGACGTTCAAAGTTTTGTGCACGCTTACATCACGATGTACCTGTCAACTGGTAGAATGTCAGCTGCTATAAGTTTCGCATGGCGTTCAAATTTGAATACTGAAACCATAAACCTTATCTCATCCTTGTTGCCTACCCGATGGCCTTACTATGAAAGATATCAACGTATCCGAGCTGGACAGCTTGATCGCAATTTATTTTGGCCAAGATTATGATCTGTTTGGTTCCGGTGAAAGCGTGGAAGCTCAAATTGATGCATGGATTGCTGATACATCACCTTCTTTACGGCAAAGCTTAATAGGCGAAATTGAGGAATTTACCCAAGAATGCGACGACCTTGAAAATGATTTTGAAAGCCGCTATGGCGCGGAGTTCTCAATAGAATTATGGGGTATGACCTCAGCAGATTTTCTCCGTTTGTTGAGGACAAAGGTTTTCGACTCACTTTCTTAATGTACATGCCAAGGCAAAATAACGCCCAACAACATATCCACTTTAGCCAAGGTATTGTCAATTCCGTTGGGCCGCTGAGTTGGCCCGGCTGTAACTTTTGAAGGTCTATTTCTGGCAATTACTGTGAGGATAACCCCTCTTCTTCAAATCGGGATACCCGTTTTGAGATCGAGCTTAAAAGGTTCCCAGCCTCCTGGCGGATCCCACTCTCCAAGGCCAAGCACCGTATCATTCTCTATTGATGTAATGATCACGCCATCAATGGCGCACTGACTGGATTTCCAGAGAATGCCAGCTAGAATATCAATCAGAAAAACGTGGCAGTAAGTGGTGACCATAACCCGATCATGTAGCCTGTCAGAATGGATTTCAGGAATTGAATAAATATGGGCAACATAATCACCTAATGGATGACTTCTGAACGAGTGTGTGGCCATGTCAAAAACATGAAAGTGGTCGCCACAAATGATTGCAACGTGGGATTCATTCAGGAGAAAATCAGAAAAGGCGCTGGAAATCAGCCAGCCATCCTCATCTGCACGTACATACAACTGTAAAATCAGAATGGGTTCAGCGTCCTTACTGATTAGCAGTAGCCGATCCTTTTCCCCATTTGGGCCAAAAGGATTGATGTCGATGATCGAAACACCTTCCATTTCATCACCGGGCGTAGGCTTTTCAAGATAGGCCGCTTGTAATGTCATTGAGTATCCAAGTTTGACAGAAGAAGAACTCATACTACTCTACAAGCTGATGTCATTACAGCAGCGTATGTTGCCATATTGCGCTGACCAGCCCCCGCAGATTAGCAACTTCCGCTGGCACAAAGCTGTCCGTTGGAAAAACCTCGGGCAGCTATGAGCGATAAGCGGAAGTACGAAATGGTTCTGACTACCGTGGACCTCTTTCAAAAATCGCCGTTTGTCAAGCAATAGGGAGCAGATCTTAGCCTGGCTCTGCTTTCAGGGGGACGGTCAGTCATATGAAACAAAACCTTTAAAAAACATTTTTCGAGTGAGAGAAACCAAAAAAAGTCACCTAGTAATTTAACCGATAAATGCCAACAGAGCGAAAAACCATATTGGCACCGAAATTTTCAATTTTTTAACTAAGATGTTCTTGCTTGCTTATTTGAAGCGCAACCCCAACTAAATATTTCCTTACCTATGGTAAACCAATCATCATATAGGTCATCTTCGATGAAACTACGCAATTTACGTGGGGAAGTTTCTTCTAATTCTTCAATAATATGAGATAATAGCCTATCGCCAAATCCTTCTACAACTTTACACGGCTCTCGACACTCACACTCTAACCGAGTTACGCATCTATTCTTGGGGATTCCATTAACTCTTGGAATTATATTTTTCCAGTATTCTATTCTTAGTTTTTCATCAATCTCTGTTGCTGCATTTACCTCCAATCCCTTTTTATGATCCAAATATTTTTTCGCAGTTGCATCAACATCAAATACTCTTAAAAATGAATCATAGACAGCCACATGAGCTCTGTTAATTTTACCACTTTCCAGAGCCTGATTTATTAATTCCATAGGGATGAGCGATTCAGCCTCATGCATTTCTAAAACGAAATGATGTGAGAAGTTTTTATCAGCAACACCATTGAATGCTAAACTTGTATCTCCTTTTGCTCCATATGGATGTTTTTTATCACTATCTAAAATGCATAAGCACATTTTATTGTTACGAATCAGTTCATCATAATTTCTTTTAGTGCCAGAACCACCGCCATTTCTGAATTCTAAATTTATCACCAAGCCATTAGCATCAACTTCATTTTTGTAAAAATCACCTATAAATTTATAGAAATTACAGTCCATTAAATCTTCACATAGAAAATTGGCTCTCTGTACCGATTCACTATCTATAAAAAAACCATAGCCTAATCTACGAGGCCTACCTTCCTGTTTGTTCAAGTCAGTCTGTTGTAAATTCAGATCGATCTCTATATAAGTACTAAGTTTTTCCGGAATTGTACGCAACTCTCGGTAATTAGTTAATAAATATTCAGCCAGATTCCTGACCCTTCTGGAAAATACATTCGAAGATACAACAGCCTGAAACAACTCTTTACTCGCCAAAATTATATGCTTTTTCTCTAAATGTGAATTAAAGAGATTGGTAAGAGCTATTTCTAGGTGCTCGTTATCTTCTAAATCATCCTGGAAATCTATTAATTTTAATAACATGATTATTTCCCTGAGAAAAAGCCTATTGGCCAATTGATGAAGTAACCCTCTTCATCAAATTCCGCTGTTTTGACTGTGGTTCCGTCAGATCCATTTTTCTCAAAGAAAACAATATTTACATCATCCTTACTAATTTCCCCACTTTCAATATAGTCACCAAAAGCGTCTATCATTGCTTGGCTATGTGTCTCGAAAATAATCTGTATATTATTGTTAGTTTTAGACGCTAACTTAATAGTATTTGCAAATAGATATGCCAATTGTGTCTGATATGCTGGATGAAGATGTAACTCAGGTTGCTCAATTACAAAAATAGAGGCTTTACCTTTGGATGAGCTATTATCCTTTGTCTCCAACCAGATAGACATTACAATTGGTAAAACCTGCGAAAAACCGAATCCCATATCACTGATATTATGTTCTTTGTCATCATTATCTGTTTTGATCTTGATGGCATAATGAGAGCCCACTTCTTGAACATAAACGATAAAGCCCAAATTTTCGTGAGTCCATTTCTGGAATAATCGTAACTCAGATTCACCAAATGAATTGAGTATCATTGCTACATTCGAACCTGTGTGGTCCATTTCCTCAACTTGCAGATCCTGAAAACGATAGTAACGTTCGGTAGTTGCTCTGATTGGGTAAAGATATTTAACAGATAGAAAGCTTTCTGCAAGATTACTATTTAGCATAACAGCTATTTCGTTGTAGCCTTTCAACAAAATAAATGGAAGGATTTCATCTAATATTTCTTCGCGTTTGTTTTCAAGGTTATTAATAAAAACAGAGTGCCCAGAGAAAGAATCTAGTAATGTATAATATAGTCTATCTTTAGCATAAGACTTAATATCCAACAAGCCTTTGATTATGTTTTTTTTGCTTGCTCTTGCACTAAAATACCCTCTAATAACATCTGCGGCTTTTTCACAAACACGCTGATTTAATTCTATTTCTGACTTATATCCAACTGATCTACTATACATTCTGCCGCTATTTTCTAAAAAATAGTAAGACGGCCAGCGTTCATTTATGTCCTTACGCTTCTTATCTACGCCTTCAAAATATACAGTTGGGAAGAACTTATCTTCTGAACTATAGATTGACAGGGGGATTTCATAAGAGATATTTTTAGATGTTAACTTCAAAACAACATTATCTTGCTCAGTGGGTAAAATAGAAACTTTAATCTCCCCAACAGAAAAACTTACCTCCCGCATAACAGTTTTTCTATCGACTGAATCAAGTTTCAAATCAACGACAAAATTTAGCATGGGAAAGTCTGGCAAGTGACTTTGCTTTCTATAATATAAATCTAGTGACAAACCGAAGCTTAGCTCAATATTGCCATCGACTTCATTCGTCAAAGCCTCATGATAGTCACCATAATCTGCATACTTCCCGTACCACAAAATTGGTCCTGTTGTATCTTCTTGAAATGACTGTCTTAGCAGAGGAAACAAACGAATCATCGAACTTTTACCGCTACTATTTCTTCCTAACAGCACTGTGATAGGTTTTAAGTCAATGGATGTTTTGTTTTTTATGCTTTTTAGATTCTTAACGCCGATCGAAGTTAGCATGCAAGTCCTTTAGCTCAAGAAATTTGGGTTAAATTTTCATAAAGGTTTTATTATAATAATATTAACTGATATATATTCAACAACTTTTTTGGCTTCTTCTCTTGAAGACTATTTCCTGAAAGGTAGGTCTGAAAATCTTGCAGTGTATACTTGACCTGCTCCCATTTGCTTCACACAGACTGCAGTTCGTTACTTAAGCTTTTGGCACAGAGCTGCCTGTCAGATTAGGTTTGGCTCTGTGCCATAAATGTGTCAGGTCACATCTGAGCCAATACAAATAAGCAGCAGAAAAAACCGGTAGCACCAGCATCACTGCTGGCGCTACCGGTCCCCTTCAGAAAAATCACCTCACCCTAAGCACGACGCCCAAACTCCCCATGCACCACATTCCCATCACGCTCCAGGTTATCCATATAGTCGGCATACCACTGCAACATCTCACGCCGTCCATCCAGATACTTCGCATGGTTGTAGGTGCCACGGATGCTGTTCTTATCCACATGAGCTAGCTGTGTCTCGATCCAGGCCGAGTTATAGCCTTGCTCATGCAGGATGGTACTCATAGTGTGGCGGAAGCCGTGGCCAGTCAGTCGCCCCTTGTAACCCAACAGCTCGATGACCTGATTGATGCTTTCCTTGCTGATTGGTTTACGCTGATCATTTCGGCCAATAAACACCAGGGGATAGCCGCCAGTAATCGGCTTGAGAGAGCTGAACAGTTCGATAACCTGAGTTGATAATGGAACGACATGCGGTCGCTTCATTTTCATCACTTCAGGCGGAATGCTCCATACGCCCTTATCTAAGTCTATATCCTGCCAACGCGCGAATCTCAGCTCCTGGGTTCTTACACCCGTCAGCATGATGATCTTGGTTGCGGTTTTAGTAATGACACTGCCAGTGTAACCAGATAGGTCTTTGAGAAAATATGGCAGTTCCTGAGCCGTCAGGAAGGGGAAGTGCTCCTTCTTCGGCGTCGCCAAAGCACTAGCGAGATCGGGAGCAGGGTTGTAGTTAGCTCTACCGGTGATAATGGCAAAACGAAACACTTCTCCGCAGCGTTGGCGAACCTTACGCATTTTCTCCAGCGCCCCGCGCTTCTCCATTTTGCGCAGCGCTTCCAGCAGCTCCATCGGCTTGAGATCGGCAATAGGCCGCTTGCCGATATAAGGGAAGATGTCTTTCTCGAAGGTATCAATGATTTCATCACGGTAGCGCAGCGACCAGCGATCGGCCTTAGTCTGATGCCACTCTCGGGCGATAGCCTCAAAGGTGTTTTCCGCATTCAGCTTCTGAGCAAGCTTCTCGGCCTTTTTGGTTTCACTAGGGTCACCGCCTGCCGCCAGGAGCTTTTTGGCCGCATCGCGCTTTTCACGAGCATCTGCCAGTGAGACATCGGGGTAAACGCCAAAGGCAAGACGCTTCTCTTTACCAGCAACGCGGTACTTCATACGCCAGTAACGCGATCCATTCGTAGCCACTTCAACGTATAGCCCTCCGGCATCACCTAAGCGGTACGGCTTATCTCTGGGCTTTAATGCCCGAACTTTTGCATCAGTTAATGGCATCGTTGTTTCCTCCTGAAAGCAAGAATGCTTTGACGGCCTGAGTTTGCTCTGGCGTAAGCGATAGGGTTTGTTTAGTTGTTTTGATAATCAGCCCACCAGGTTCGGTGAGCGAAAGCTGGAAAGCTTGTTTGGTGCGTTCCTGACGGCGTTGTTCTCTCTCTAGGGTTTTATCAATCGCGGGATCGTAACCATCTTTGATCTTCGCTCTGGCTTCTTCCCTTAGCATGATGGCTTCGCTAATCGTGACAGCAGGGTATGTCCCGAATGCCAAGCTCTTCTCCTTTCCGTCTATGCGGTACTTCAAACGCCAGTATTTTGAGCCTGTAGGCACTACCAGCAGATAGAGCCCCCTACCGATAGAAAACTTATAGGGTTTGCTACGGGTATCAAGTGACGCTATTGTTTGATTATTAATGGTTTTTATCTGTTTTGGTGGCATGTGATTTTACCCACAGTGGTCGGTTTGCCCAATAGTGCCCCCAGGGGCATATTGATACCAGTAGACTCCTGTTGACTTCGGAATACAAGGAAGGCTTGATACAAAAGGGTTTAACGGGGGTTTAGTTGACGTTGGGAGAGTTCAGTTGAGGTCGAATGGCGGAAGATCACAGGAGTCGAACCTGCCCAGGACCGCTGGCGGCCCCAACTGGATTTGAAGTCCAGCCGCCCCACCGGGGACGAGGATCTTCCTCTAGAGCTAGGAAGCAAGTCGCAGATTATAGCGCGAATCCCCCTAGCTGCTAAGAGGGAATTCAAGTTTCCGCGATCCCCTTCGTACACTTGCTCTCCCGCACAAAACTCCCGCCTTTTATCTGCTACCCTAGCCGAGCCCGGGTTATTAACCCGTACATTGCTGGAGATGCTATGACCAAGAAAGTTGCCGTCCTGCTGAGCGAAGGATTTGAAGAGGCCGAGGCGGTTATCGTGATCGACGTGTTACGTCGTATGGAGATAGAGGTAGAGCTGCTGTCCTGCCAGGATAGGCTGGAGCTGCGCAGCTATCACCAGATACGTATGTTTGCCGATGCTCTGTTGGAACGCCGCATGGACCAACTGTACGATGCCGTGGTGATCCCCGGTGGGCCGCAGGCTACTGCCGCAATGGCGGAAAACGAGCTGGTCGTGGAGTTTATCCGCCGCCACGATCGTGCCGCCAAGCTGATCTGCCCGCTGTGTTCTGCCGCCGCTCGCGTACTGGCTGCCAACAAACTGCTGCAAGGCCGCCGTTATGTCTGTTCTGGCGATCTGCATCAGGAGATCGAAGATGGTACCTACGTGGCTGAAAGGGTTGTGGAAGATGGCAATCTGATCAGTGGCCAAGGGTTGGGGGCCGCGTTTGATTTTGCCTTGACCGTGGCCTACCGCCTGACCGGCGATCGCACTACCACGCAAGAGCAAGCCGTACATATCTATCACGAAAACTGGCAAGCCCCACAGGCAGTGCATTAATCGCTACTGCTGCTAACTAGGCGCGGCACAGTTTACGTTTTCCGGCTCCGATGCCGAAAGCGAAAATTGTTACCGCGCTTTCTGTTTTTTACGGCTACTCCTCGCTATCCAGGTACAACGTTTTGATCCCGCTTTTGCTACGTTTAGCGGCAACCAACGCATAACAATGACCTGTAACTGTTTTGCCAGATTAGGCGAAGCCGTGGTCAGTAATACCACGGTCATTAGCACGCCAGTAACCCCCCCCTAACCGGCCCATCATTTTTGTTAACCACACAATAGAAGTGCGGGAATAAGCTGCACCTTTGGCAAAAATTATTCATATTGATAACAACGTGGCTATTCTTCTGAATTTTTCGGGGCAAATATATTCGACCGTAGGAGCATAGTTGGTTGAAATAACCGTGACATCACTAATACTTGTTCCCCTGTAGTGGTGGGTAGTCCATAATTACACCTTGCAATGCCTTCACGGGATCTATGCTAAAAAATAGAGGGAATTCTTTATGGGTATGCCACAAACAAAATCTGAATTAATTTCATATCTTAATAAAAACCTCGGTGAATTAATAAATATCCTGAATATAGGTTCGCCGGAGCTTGCCTCAGATAAATCAATGGAGGGATATGCGAAAAATAATAACGTCAGCTTAAAATCAGTATCGGAGTGAAATGATTATAATGAAAAAGAAAAACAACACGCCAACGCCCCACGATGCCACATTCAGACAGTTCCTGACCCAGCCAGAGGTTGCCCGTGATTTCATGGAACTACACCTCCCGGCAGAGCTGCGTGCCATCTGCGACCTTGACACCCTGAAACTGGAATCAGGCTCCTTTGTGGAAGATAACCTCCGCCAGTACTTCAGCGACGTGCTCTACAGCCTGAAAACCACTGCTGGGGATGACGGTTATGTCCACGTGCTCATCGAACACCAGTCCACCCCGGATCAGCACATGGCTTTCAGGCTCATCAGGTACGCAGTAGCGGCCATGCAGCGCCATCTGGAGGCGGGCCACAAAAAGCTGCCTTTGGTAATACCGATGCTATTCTATACCGGTAAGCGCAGCCCATACCCCTATTCCACCCGGTGGCTGGATGAGTTTGCTAACCCAGAGCTGGCCGGTAAACTTTACAGCGCTGCTTTTCCGCTTGTCGATGTCACCGTCATCCCTGATGACGAAATCGCAGGCCATCGCAGCATGGCGGCTCTGACACTACTGCAGAAGCACATTCATCATCGGGATCTGGCGGAACTGGTGGATAGGCTCGCTCCCATCCTACTGGCCGGATATCTCTCTTCATCACAGGTAGTATCGCTGGTACACTATATTGTACAGGCGGGCGAAACGTCAGACGCCGAAGCCTTTGTACGCCAACTGGCACAGCGAGTGCCGCAACATGGGGACACACTGATGACCATCGCACAACAGCTTGAACAGAAGGGCATTGAGAAGGGTATCGAGAAGGGCATTCAGCTTGGTCGGCAGGAAGGGCATTCAGAAGGCGAGCGCGATGCTACGCTGAAAATTGCCCGTACCATGCTGCAGAACGGTCTCGATCGCAACACCGTCATGAAAATGACCGGTCTGACTGAAGACGAGCTGGCACAGATCCGCCATTAATCTTATTAGAACAATGTTCTAGCCTTACTGTCGGACCTTGCCAGTAGTCTGAATAGTCGCAAAGGGACTATTTTAGGGTGGGACTATTACCTGATGATATAGCAAGGTTTGGCAAATAACGGCGAAATGTAGAATTGCCGTGTAGTCTCACCGCCAGGATATTACACAAAATTGAACGTAACGCGTTTAATTAAAATGAACAACTAATACTGGCAGGGTCTTATATCTCTCCGAAAAGGGGTGATTCGCTGTATTTTATTTTTCACCATCATAAAAAGCCTCCCCACCAAGGAGAAGGCTTTGAGATAAAAGAGCCATTCACTGTTGCAGTAACGCCTTCATTGTTACTGCGCTTTCTGTTTTTTACGGCTACTCCTCGCTATCCAGGTACAGTGTTTTGATCCCGCTTTTACTGCGCTTTGCGGCAACCAGTGCATATAGCGGGATGGTGAGCATCATCATCAATACCCCCCAGAACATGGCATTGCCTCCCGATCCGAACAGGGCAAACAGACTGTAGAGAATGCCAATCACCGCCAACGTGCAGTAGAAAATGAAGCCCCCGCCCTTATTCAAGGATTTGGCCACCATGATGATCGGTAGCGCGACCAGCGCATAGATATAGGGCAGTAAAGAGGCAAACACCGACATCAGCACAATCACCTGAAACTGTTTTGCCAGATTAGGCGAAGCCGTGGTCAGTAATACCACGGTCATCAGTACGCCGGTAAAAATCAGCCCCTTCATCGGTACATCGTTTTTGTTCACCACGGCAAAGAATTTCGGGAAGAGCCCCTGCTTCGCGCCAGCTTTTGGGGCTTCAGACTGCAAGATCAGCCAGCCAGAGATCGAACCGAAACAGGCGATAATGCTGAGGGCGGAAACCACTTCCCCGGCGAATTCACCAAACATATAACGGGCAGCATCGGCAAAGGGGGCGGCGGAATTCACCAGTTCGCTATGCGGTACTAACCCCATGATCACCGAACAGCTGGTGACATAGCACACGGCGGCAATCAGCAACCCCAATACCGTCGCCTTGGGCACCGTGGATTCGGGGTTTTCCACCTGTCCGCTGGACACCACTGCGGATTCCACTCCCAAAAAGCCCCATAAAGCCAAAGACGCGGCGGAGAGGATTGCCGAAACGTCACTACCCTTGGTGCCATTATAAACTTCGGTGAATAACGCGGGTTTGAACCAGAACCAGCCAATAAAACCGATCCCCAGCACTACAACCAGCATGCAGCAGGCGGTGAATGATTGGGAGCGCCCGGCCACCCTTGCCCCCAAAGAAGCCAGAGCGATAAATGCCCAGAGGATAACAATGGCGGTGATAGAGCTGACCAGCGGATCTTTGAGAATAGGGAAGAAATAACTCAGGTAACCCACACCCGCCACCAGCAGCGCCACGTTACCCACCCAAGCGCTGATCCAGTAACAGATGGTGGTCTGAAAGCCAATAAATGGCCCAAACGCGTCGCTGGCATAGGCAATAATGCCGCCATCACGCGGTGTCACCATGCTGTTTTTGGCAAACACCAGCGCCAGGGCAATCACACCCACAATGGTAATCACCCAGCCAAATAAAGAGATAGACCCGATGCCTGCCAGATTGGTTGGCAGCATAAAGACCCCGGATCCCATCATGTTAGAGGCGGTCACCAACGTCAGGGCGACCAACCCCATTTTTTTCACGGAGGCAGTATTAACAGAAGCCATGATATTTCCCATCATTATTGCATTGATACAAATCTTGAAGAGGGTGCGGATCGCACCCGTGGGGATAAAGCGCAGGCCGATTAACGTATGGAAGCGCTGGCAGGCGTTTCTTTTATGCACCGCACCCAATAAGTGCCGTTCTCATCCACTTCCACACCCTGCAGTTCATGTTCAAAGCCGGGGAAGCGCTGGCCGAAGGTCTGCAAGGCCACCAGGTAATCGACGATGGCCCGTGATTCTGACGTCACCTTTTCACCCGGCATGATGAGCGGAATGCCCGGTGGGTAAGGGGTTATCATCACGCCCAGCGTGCGGTTGCTTATGTCGGCAGCCTTGACCTGCTCGGTTTGGTCGGAGATCAGGCATTGGTAGGCCTGGGAGGGGGTAAGAACAGGGATGGCCTCTGCAGAACAGGCCAGCTCCAAAAGCTCGGCAATTTTCAGTTCGATATTGGCCTGATGGATCGACCGGCATAAATCGCCGATGCCCATGTTGCGATAGGCGGGGGAACTGGCCGCAACCTGCGGAAGCACCGAGGTCAGCGGGGTATTCTCGTCATAGTGATGTTTAAATATCATCAGCATGTCGATCAGGGTATTCCATTTACCCTGGGTAGAACCCAATGCAAATAACACCAGAATGGTGTAGTCGCCGTTGCGGGCCGGGATAATACGCTGGGTATCCAGGAATTTTGCCACTACCGGCGCGGGGATGCCGAAAACATTCATCTTTCCTTGCGCGTTCAGCCCAGGGCAGGTAATGGTGACCTTGATGGGATCCAACATCGCATAACCCTCCGGCAAGTCGCCGAAGCCGTGCCATGCCTCTCCGGCTCGCAACTGCCAGCAGGTGGGATCGTTGGCTAGCACCTCGTCGGCCACCTGGGTGAAAGGAACCTTTTTGCCCTCCTGCAGCAACGTGCTCGGCTGCCAGACATCGAAGAACCATCCCTTGTCACTTTTTTCCGCTTTGAGCTTGTCTGCGACGGTCACCAGCGTCTTGCGGAAGCTGATAGCATCGTGAATAGCTTCATCGACCAATGTCTTACCGGCTTGCCCCTCCATCATGGCGGTCGCCACATCCATTGAGGCAATGATCGGATAGAACGGTGACGTGGTGCCGTGCATCATAAAAGCCTGATTGAAAATGTCGTAATCCACCGGGGCACGTTTGGAATTGCGGATATGTATCATCGAGGACGAAGAAAAGGCCGCCAACATCTTGTGTGTCGATTGCACGGCATACAGCGTTGGGCCGTTGTCTTTATCTTCGGGCACATCCATGGCGAACCGCCCCTGATACAGGGGGTGGAATTTCGCATAGGCATACCAGGCTTCATCAAATTTGATCCGGGGTACCGACTTGGCCAGCTTTTGGGTGACGGCGGTGACGTCATAAATCAGACCGTCGTAAGTGCAGTTAGTGATGATGGCATAAGCGGGGCTGCGGTCTTCTGCCTGATAAGCCAGCACGCTGTCATCGATTTTTTGCTGGATCGCGCTGGCCTCAAACTGATCGGGAGAGATCAAGCCAATAATGCCGAGCCCATTACGCGCAGGCTGGAAATAGACGGGTTTAGCCTGGGTGATGGTCAGCTCATGGTTGACGGACTTGTGGCAATTGCGGTCTACCAGGATGATTTTATCTTTTAAATCAATTGAGTGGCCCACTATCTGGTTAGACTGGGAAGATCCGCCTGTCACATAGAAGGTTTTGTCCGCGCCAAAGAGTTTGGCGGCTCGCGTTTCCGATTCTCCCGGCGCTCCCTTATGTTCAAGCCAGTCCCCCATTTCCGGCGTAGAGATGCCGATGTCTGCCCGCATCAGGTTTTCGCCAAAATAATTGATAAACTCACGGCCTACCGGGTGCTTAAGGTAGGCAACGCCCCCTTGATGCCCCGGGCAATCCCAATAGTAAGGGCTGTCTAACGCGTAACTTTTTAGCGCGGCGAAGTAAGGCGGCAGCAGGTTCTCAATATACTGGCGTATCGCCAGATGAATGCGGCCAGCAATAAACTTGGGCGTATCTTCGCTGATGTTGATGTACTCATGGATCTCTTGAATCACCTCCGTCGATAAACGCCCTAACAAAGGTACACTTGACGAAAAGAAGATGGGCACCCGGCTGTTTTTAGCGCGGACCACGCGAATAATCTCCTTGATAATGGGAGAAGCCCCGCCCAAGTTAGCACCCTCGCACTCATTAATAATGATGCAGCCGATGCCCGCTTCTTTTCTGGCCATCGCCAGCGCCGTTTCATTGCTTTCCGCGTGGATAAAATGGTAGTTATTTAATGCCAGCACCTCCTTAATCGCATGATAGCCATCATCGACCTGTATTTTATTATCGCGTACAGAAACAATTAATATTGGAAAATCAAGATTGCTTGCGTAACTCATTGTATGACCTCTTCTCATCCATGTCATTGAGATATCAACTGGGATGCCAGATGATGAAAGTGAGCATACTCTTGAAGTACAAACAATAAACTGTACCAAAGGTACAGTTTTGTAGTGAGGTGATTAGCGGATGATATAACAGGGTTTAGAAAATAATGGTGGAATATAAAATTGCCATTGCTGCTTTCTGGCAAAAAATATAAATTCCCGGGTGGTTTCACAATGGACCTTCGCCAGAATATTACTTTTATGGAACTTTATCGTTCTCAACGTTCTGTTGAGAATACCGGCAATTTCTTTCTCCGCCATACCTTGTAACAGCAGAAAAGCCACGACCCACTCCTTAGCGGATAAAATCTCGGAGGGACAAGCAACGGTTAATTTACCGATATCATCACCAGAGACAAAAAAACGTGCGGTGATGGAGTGCAGCGGTTTGATATGGCTGATAATACCAGAGCAATGAGCCTGTTTGTCGTAGTAGGGCATGCGTTCACAATAAAACACGCTGAATATGCGTTTGCTATCGATAGGGAGGATCCCTACTGCCTCAATCTTCCTCATCTCATCAATAACGCGTTGGTCATGGATGGAGATAAAGGGCTTAAAAGGGGCTAGTGCAGAAGGCCTCCCATTTTCTTCCGGCTTCAGCAATAGGCCATATCTGGCATTGGCATACACGGGCTTTTTATGCACGTCCTTTAAACACCAGGCCTCATCACTTGACTCCCACGCAATCAGGATCTCCAAAGGAATAGCAATAGCTAACGAATTTAATTTCGCAATAATACTTTCGGTACTGACACGAGACATTTTCCCACCTTCAATCCTTGGTGCCATTATTCGCAATACAAATGGCGACATAGTGTAAAACGCCCAGAGCAGACTACCAGAAAGCCAACCTGAAGCGGCAAGATTGAAAGTAACGTTTTATTAATATACTTACCTGAAAGTGACCGTGCCCTATATCTACGATGCGCCCCCAAAAACGGGGTCACTTAACGTATTTCTTCATCAGCGGAATAAGAAAGCCTTCCCCCAATCAGGAGAAGGCTTGGCGATAAAGGAGAGTTTTACGGCTGTAGCAGGGCTTTCACATCCAGCAAAATAAACTCGTTATCATCTGCCACGTTGGGTTCGCGGCTGGAAGAGAACGGGAAATTATTGTCGTTCCCCACGATGATATGGTTGCCATCCACCACGTCGACATTCTCGATAGTAAAGAACGGGAAGGTCAGCACGCCGTTATTCAGCGGTTTACGCGCCAGCTTCTGTGGGTCCTGAATGTTCAGCAAATCGATATACGCCCGTTTTTCCACCGGTTTGCCGACGTTGGCGTCGGAAAACGCTATTTTGTACACCCGTTTGAATTTGGCGATCTGGCTGAAGCAGTTATCCATTGGCGCGCCTGCCGCACAGGCTTTATCGGCAGTACCTTCACCATTATCACGTTCGATCACCAGCCCGTGGGTGGCGTCGATCATATTGAAATCACCGATGGCATTCTGATTGTCTTCCAACACGTACTGCCAGCTGCGGCCAGTCCATACCTGCTGTTTGACGTCAAACTCCAGCACCCGCAGGTAGCGTTTGCCCGCCACGTTCTCAAACTGTTCGCCGTCCCACAGCGCCCCTTCCAGCAGGGGATACAGCTTGCCGCCATCCGGTGATACAGCCATTCCTTCAAAGCCCTTGGAGCGCGCGACCTGGAAGTTCTGCTTGCCGTCCGGCGCACCCGGCAGCGTCAGCGTCGGGTTATCCGGTGATTTCACTACTTTGCCGTCAACCTGGGTATCAAACACCGCCAGCACCTTGCCGTTCAGATCCGCTTTAATCAGGTAAGGGCCAAATTCATCGCCGATCCATAGGGCATCGTCGGCAAACTGGAAGCTTTCCGGGTCGAAATCGCTGCCGGTCAGGTAACGTTTGTCGGTGCTTTCATTGACGATATGGAACGGGACTTTTTTATCGGGATCGTGCAGGAACAGCGTTTTTAGCGGCGTTACCGTGCCTTCCTTGAAATCGATACGGTAATGGTTGAGATACAGCATGGCGTCCGGCGAGTTGGCTTTACTGCCAAATCCGTTATCGGTCAGCACCCAGTAGGTGCCATCCGGCATGTGTTTGATACCGGAATGCCCCTGCAACGGCTGACCATTGATGGGTAGCCCGATGCCGGTCAGCCGATCCGCAGATTTCCCCGCTACGCTACCCAGTTCGGTGATGCGTTTGCCGCTGGTGTATTTACCGCTCTGTTGCAGATCGGTTGGTGCATCCTGGGGGGCCGTGACGCTGGACTTCACCGGTAATACGGCGTGCCCGGCCAGCACGGCGGGGACTTCCTGAGCCTGCGCCCATAGCGTGGTGCTGAATGCCAAGCAACTGGCCAGCAGTGCCAGGCGGGAGGGTAATTTATGCATATAATGAATTCCCTGGTTATGGTTTTGCCCAAAGGTAAAAAGCAACGCCACTATAGGGAGCCGTAATGACAGAAATATTATCTGCCACGTAACAAACAATGCCCACGCTGCGGTTTCAATAGCCAGCCTCCCCAAAACGGTCGCGGCACTCTTTGGGCGTCATGTCATAGCCCTTCTTGAACACCGAATAGAAGTACTGCAACGATGGATAGCCACACATCTGGGAAATTTCGTTGATGGGTAACGAGGTCGCGGTGAGTAAGTTGCGGGCGCGATCGAGCTTCTCTTGGTGGATGGCGTTATGGATCGTCTGGCCGGTTTCATCCTTGAAGCGCTTTTCCAGATTGGAACGGGACATGCCCACCGCATCCAGTACCTGCTCCACCTTGATCCCCTTGCAGGCATGGTAACGGATATAGTGCATGGCCTGGATCACCGCCGGGTCACGCAGTGAACGGAAATCGGTAGACCGCCGTTCAATCACCTTCACCGGTGGCACCAGAATGCGCTGTAGCGGCAGCTCGCGCTGATCAAGCAGTTGATGCAACAGCTTGGCGGCACGATAGCCCATCTGGCGTGTCCCCTGCACCACCGACGACAACGCCACGCGCGACAGATAGCGCGTCAGCTCTTCGTTATCGATGCCAATCACACAGAGTTTTTCCGGCACAGGAATATCCAGGTGCTCGCACACTTGTAACAAGTGGCGCGCCCGCGCATCAGTAACGGCTATGATCCCGGTCTGCTGGGGCAAGGTCTGCACCCAGTCCGCCAGGCGATTCTGGGCGTATTGCCAGTTCTCCGGCGCGGTTTCCATCCCCTGATACACCACCCCCTGATACTGTTCCGCAGCCACCAACTGGCGGAAATCCTGTTCACGCTCCTGCGCCCAGCGCTTACCCCCCTCCACCGGCAGGCCATAGAATGCAAAGCGGTTCAGCCCTTTTTCTTTCAGGTGCATAAACGCCGCTTCCACCAGCGCATGGTTGTCGGTAGCGATGTAATGCACCGGCGGGTAATCCGCCTCCCGATGGTAAGAGCCCCCGACGCCAACCAGCGGCACCTGGACGTTACGCAACAGCTGCTCAATATTCCGGTCGTCGAAATCGGCGATCACGCCGTCCCCCAGCCAGTCCTTGATATTATCGATGCGGCAACGGAAATCCTCTTCGATAAAGATATCCCAATCGCTTTGCGACGCCTGTAAATACTCGCCAACGCCCTCCACCACCTGGCGGTCGTACACTTTATTGGCGTTGAACAGCAGCGTAATACGGTAGCGCTTCTTAAACATGGGGGCTCCCCAGCAATAAATACGGCTACAGCTACAAGTGTGAAGCCACGCCTACACCCGGCGTTTGGTCGCGGAATCCATCCACACCGCCAGCAGCAGGATCGCGCCTTTGACGATATATTGCCAGAACGTCGGCACGTCCAACATGCTCATGCCGTTATCCAATGAGGCCATGATAAACGCCCCCATCACCGCTCCCGCCACGCTACCGATCCCCCCGGCCAGGCTGGTGCCACCGATCACGCAGGCGGCGATAGCATCCAGCTCGGCAATGTTACCGGCAGAGGGCGAACCGGCCCCCAGGCGCGAACTAAGGATCAGCCCGGCAATCGCCACCATCAGGCCGTTGATGGCAAACACTGCCAGCTTGGTACGTTCAACGTTAACCCCGGAAAGCCGTGCGGCATCAATATTACCGCCGATGGCATAAATACGGCGGCCAAAGGCGGTACGCGACGCCATAAAGATCCCAGCCAGCATCAATGCGGTCAGGATCAGCACCGGCGTTGGCACCCCGCGATAGTCGTTCAGCAGGTAAATCGCCCCTAATACCAGGATGGCCATGATGCTCTGCCGGGTGATATCACCGCTCGCTGCCGCTACCGGCAAGCCCAGTTGTGTACGTCTACTGCGCCGCCGCCACTGCCAGGCCACAAACAGCATCAGGCCGACCGCGCCAATGCCAAAACCCACTCCGTTAGGCAGGTAGCTCTGGCCAATCTGCGACATGGCATTGCTGGTGGGTGACACGGTGGTGCCATTGGTAATGCCGATTAGAATGCCGCGAAACGCCAACATCCCCGCCAGGGTGACGATAAACGAAGGAACTTTACGATAGGCGACCCACCAGCCATTCCAGGCCCCCAGCAATAGCCCCGCCAACAGCGTGACCACGATGGTCAACGGCAACGGCCAGCCGAACCAGACGTCAAATATCGCCGCCGCGCCCCCCAATAGCCCCATCATTGAACCAACGGAAAGGTCGATCTCCGCCGAAATAATCACGAACACCATGCCCACCGCCAGAATGCCGGTGATCGCCGTCTGGCGCAGCAGGTTGGAGATGTTACGGGCGCTGAGATAGGCCCCTTCGGTGGTAAAGGTAAAGAACAGCATGATGACGGCGATCGCCGCCAACATCACGAACACCTGCAAGTTGACGGTTTTCAGCCCGAACAGCGGCTTTTTTGCCCCCACTGGCGGCAGGCTGGCTTCAGATTGCGTGCTTTTCAACATGTGTTTCACTCCTCAAGGCCGCTTCCATTACCTGTTCCTGGGTCAGATCGCGGTTCACCAGATCGGCTTTAATCTGCCCCTGGTGCATCACCAATACCCGATCGCTTAACCCCAGCACCTCCGGCAATTCGGAGGACACCACAATCACCGCGAGCCCCCGCTGTGCCAATTGATTGATTAACTTGTAAATCTCTTGCTTGGCACCGATATCAATGCCGCGCGTTGGCTCATCCAGAATGAGGATTTGCGGGTTCAGCAACAGGCACTTCGCCAGGATGGCTTTCTGCTGGTTACCCCCGCTGAGACGGGCAATAGCCAGCTCCGCAGAAGACGTTTTTACCCGTAGCCGTGCCAGCGATTGTTGGATAGTTGCCTGCTCCTGTGCATCATCCAGCACCGTCAATGCGCCACTGAAATCCCCCAGCGCCGCCAACGTCATATTGGCCCCCACGCCCATTACCGGCACGATGCCATCGCGCTTGCGGTCTTCTGGCACCATGGCGATGCCATATCGCATTGCCTCGCGGCAGTTGGTGATGGTGGCGGCCTGCCCTGCGATGGTGATCTTGCCCTGCCAACGCCCCGCATAGGCGCCAAACAGGCACTGCATGGTTTCGGTACGCCCGGAGCCAACCAGCCCGGCCACGCCGAGGATCTCCCCACGCCGTAGGGTAAAAGACACATTATCGGCCCGGCGGATATGGCGGTTGACCGGGTGCCAGGCAGTGAGGTTTTCCACCTGCAGGACCACCTCACCGATGGTATGGGGTTCCTGCGGATACAGCTCGGTCAGCTCACGGCCAACCATCATGGCGATGATATCGTCCTCGCTCATCTCCGCCGCAGGCCGGGTGCCAATGTGCTTGCCATCGCGGATCACACAGATAAAGTCCGAGATCGCTTTCACCTCGTTGAGCTTGTGCGAAATATAGATACAGGCGATCCCGTGATCGCGCAGATCCGCAATGATCGCCAGCAACGTGGCGGTTTCACTTTCGGTCAATGAGGCGGTGGGTTCATCGAGTACCAGCAGGCGCACCTGTTTGTTCAAGGCCTTGGCAATCTCCACCAACTGCTGTTGGCCCAACCCCAGTTCACCCACGCGGGTATTAGGGTCAACCTCCAGCTTGACCTGCGCCAGCATGCGCTGGCAGCGCAGGTACATGTTGTCGTAATCCATCACCCCATAGCGGCCCCACTCGTTGCCGAGAAACAGGTTCTCCAGCACCGTCATCTGCTTCACCAGGGCCAATTCCTGGTGAATGATGGCGATGCCTTTCTGCTCGGTATCGCGAATGGTTTTCGCCGTAACAATCTCACCCGAAAAATAAATATCGCCCTGATAACTGCCGTGCGGATATATTCCGCACAGCACTTTCATCAAGGTGGATTTTCCTGAGCCATTTTCACCGCACAAGGATAATACCTGCCCCGCTTCCAAGTGCAGGCTGACATTATCCACGGCTTTCACTGCGCCGAATTGTTTAGTGATATTTCGCATTTCTAACAGGCAGGGCATTATTCACTCCCCCCAGATGGCATTGCCATTAATTAAGATCGGATTGCTTATGGAAACCATCGGCAATAACCGTACTGTCGATATTCGTTTTATCCACCTGTACCGGGGTTAATAACCAGGCCGAAACCTCTTTACTGCCATTATTTAATTTGGCATTGGACTTGGGTTGTTCCCCTTTGCCCAGTTGCACGGCGATATCCGCCGCTTCGTCGGCCAGCTTGCTGATCGGTTTATAGACCGTCATAGTTTGGGTGCCCGCCACGATGCGTTTTACCGCCGCCAGATCGGCGTCCTGACCAGAGATCGCCACCTTCCCCGCCAGCCCTTGTGCAGCCAGTGCCTGAATGGCTCCACCGGCGGTGGCATCGTTGGAGGCCACGACCGCGTCGATATGGTTATTGTTGGCCGTCAGGGCGTTTTCCATGATCTTCAGCGCGTTTTCCGGCAGCCAGCCGTCGGCCCACTGATCGCCCACCACCTTGATCTTGCCGCTGTCGATCAGCGGTTGCAGCACGGTCATCTGCCCCTTGCGGAACAGCTTGGCGTTATTATCCACCGGCGAGCCGCCCATCAGGAAGTAGTTGCCCTGTGGCACGCGCTGCACCAGGCTTTCCGCCTGCATTTCACCCACTTTCTCATTATCAAACGAGATGTAGAAATCGATATCGGCATTGTTGATCATGCGGTCATAGGCCAGAACCTTGATACCTTCACGCTTCGCCTCGCTGATCACGTTGCTCAGCACCTGGCCGTTATAAGGGATGATCACCAGAACATCGACGCCGCGGTTGATCATATTCTCGATCTGCGCCATTTGGGTTTCTTCATTGCCGTTGGCCGACTGAACAAACACATCGGCCCCCAGGGCGTTGGCTTTCTTGACAAAAATATCGCGGTCTTTTTGCCAACGTTCCAGACGCAGGTCGTCGATAGCCATACCGATTTTAATCTGTTGGCTGTAGCCCGGTTGGCTGGCCAGTAGCAGCAGTGCGCAAGCTGAAAGCAAGAGTGGTTTGAATTTCATTTTATAACCCTTGAGTTGTGTAGGGAAATAGTTATCCGAGGCTTTCAAACGGCAAAATTGAAAGGTAACGAGATAAAACACGAAACTTCCAGTGGATTGTTGTCGCTTATGCGGTGTTCAGCAATTACAGATTTTCACCAGTGAATTACGGTTTTTGGTTTAATGTTGATTTTATGATGGCGGTCATGTTTTAAACCTGTGAAATAACCCGCGGCCAGTAAAACCGGCCCTTCGTTGAATTATGAGATCCCGCGCACATTTAATAATTCTGTGAATTTAAGTGTGAAATAACGTAATTGAGCATTCCGCCGCTTACTCCGAAGATGAGCGCATCCCGCATCCCTTACGCCGGGCACCGTTACCAAGGAGTCACTCATGCAATCCTATTTTGATCAGCTAGAACAGGTTCGTTACGAAGGCACCAGCAGCAATAACCCGTTGGCTTTCCGCCACTACAACCCCGATGAAATCATCCTCGGCAAACGTATGGCCGACCATCTGCGCTTCGCCGCCTGCTACTGGCACACCTTCTGCTGGAACGGGGCAGACATGTTCGGCATCGGGGCCTTCGATCGCCCTTGGCAACAGCCGGGCGAAGCGCTGGAGCTGGCCAAACGCAAGGCCGATGTGGCGTTCGAGTTTTTCCATAAGCTGAACGTGCCTTACTACTGCTTCCACGATATTGACGTGTCACCGGAAGGGGCCACGTTAAAAGAGTATCTGAACAATTTTGCGATCATGACCGATGTGCTGGCTGAGAAACAGCAAAGCAGCGGCGTGAAGCTGCTGTGGGGCACCGCCAACTGCTTCACCCATCCGCGTTACGGTGCCGGGGCGGCGACCAATCCGGATCCGGAAGTCTTCAGCTGGGCAGCCACTCAGGTGTTCACGGCCATGAATGCTACCCACAAACTGGGTGGTGAAAACTATGTGCTGTGGGGCGGGCGCGAAGGCTATGAAACCCTGCTCAATACCGATCTGCGCCAGGAGCGTGAACAGATTGGCCGCTTTATGCAGATGGTGGTTGAGCACAAACATAAGATCGGCTTCCAGGGAACGCTGCTGATCGAGCCCAAACCCCAGGAGCCGACCAAGCATCAGTACGATTACGACGTCGCCACCGTGTACGGTTTCCTTAAACAGTTCGGCCTGGAAAAAGAGATCAAGGTGAACATCGAGGCCAACCACGCCACGCTGGCCGGGCATTCGTTCCACCACGAGATCGCCACCGCCATCGCGCTGGGGATTTTCGGTTCGGTCGATGCCAACCGGGGCGATCCACAGCTAGGTTGGGATACCGATCAGTTCCCGAACAGCGTGGAAGAAAACGCGCTGGTGATGTTCGAAATCCTCAAGGCCGGCGGCTTCACTACCGGCGGGCTGAACTTTGACTCGAAGGTACGCCGCCAAAGTACCGACAAATATGATCTGTTCTACGGCCATATCGGCGCGATGGACACCATGGCGCTGGCGCTGAAAGTGGCCGCCCGCATGATCGAAGATGGTCAGCTACATCAGCAGGTTGCCAAACGCTATGCCGGTTGGAACGGTGAATTGGGCCAACAGATCCTGCAAGGGAAACTGTCGCTCGAAGCGCTGGCACAGCACGCCGAGCAACAGGTGCTGGCCCCACAACATGCCAGCGGGCATCAGGAAAAGCTGGAGAACCTGGTCAACCGCTACCTGTTCGGCTAACTCTCTACGGCGCGGTGGGTCCGCTCACCGCGCTTCAAAGGATCCGTGCTCATGTACATTGGAATCGATCTCGGTACTTCCGGCGTGAAAGTCATCCTGCTAGGCGAGCAAGGCCAACTGCTGGCCAGCCAGAGTGAACCACTGCCCATCTCACGCCCCCATCCCCTATGGTCTGAACAAGACCCGCAAGATTGGTGGCAGGCCACCGACCGCGCCATGTTGGCATTGGCTAAACAGCATAGCCTGCAACAGGTCAAAGCCATTGGCCTGACCGGCCAGATGCATGGCGCAACCTTACTGGATAAACAGCAGCGGGTATTACGCCCGGCCATCCTGTGGAACGATGGCCGCAGCTTTGCGCAATGCCAGGCACTAGAACAAACCGTACCCAACTCACGGGAAATCACCGGCAACCTGATGATGCCCGGCTTCACCGCCCCCAAGCTACTGTGGGTCAAGGAGCACGAGCCACAGATTTTCCAGCAGATCGATAGGGTGTTATTGCCGAAGGATTACCTGCGCTGGTGCATCACCGGCGAGTTTGCCAGCGATATGTCCGATGCCGCAGGGACAATGTGGCTGAACGTCGCCAAACGTGACTGGAGCGACGCCATGCTTGATGCCTGCGAGCTGACGCGTGAGCAGATGCCTGCGCTGTTTGAGGGTAACCAGATCACCGGGCAAGTGCATAGCGAACTGGCCCAACGTTGGGGGATGGCGCCGGTGCCGGTGGTAGCTGGCGGGGGTGACAATGCCGCCGGGGCGATCGGCGTTGGGCTGTATCAGGCCGGGCAGGCGATGCTGTCACTGGGTACCTCTGGCGTCTACTTCGCCGTCAGCGACGGTTTCCTCAGTAACCCGACCAGCGCGGTGCACAGCTTCTGCCATGCGCTGCCGCAGACCTGGCACCTGATGTCGGTGATGCTCAGCGCGGCGTCCTGCCTGGACTGGGCCTGCCAGTTAACCCATGTCGACAGCGTTGCCACCTTGCTGCGTAACGTTGAGCAGGCCGCTCCTGCTGAAACGCCGTTATGGTTCTTGCCCTATCTTTCCGGCGAGCGTACGCCACACAACAACCCGAACGCCAAAGGCGCCTTCTGGGGCTTCACTCATCAACATGGGCCGAACGATCTCGCACGGGCAGTGCTGGAAGGCGTGGGTTTTGCACTGGCGGATGGCATGGGCGTGCTGCATGCCAGCGGCCTGCAACCCACGGCTATCACCTTGATTGGCGGCGGCGCACGTAGCCCGTTCTGGCGCCAGATGCTGGCGGATATCAGCGGCCAACGGCTGGAATACCGCACCGGTGGTGACGTTGGCCCGGCATTAGGTGCCGCGCGTCTGGCACAGATTGCGCTGAACCCTGGGGTATCTTTGAGCACCCTACTGCCTGAATTGCCGTTAGAGCAGGTGCATGAGCCGGATGCTGAACGGCATCAATATTATGCAGCTCAACGCCGCACCTTCCGCGAGCTTTACCGCTGCTTGCAGCCGCTGATGTAATTCACCAACGCCTCTGCCAGGTACATACATATCCAACACCTATGTATGTACTTGGCTGCTCCCGTTGGCATTAGGCTTTAAATCGCTCAGTATTAAGGGCTAAATCGAGCCGGCCGCGATCTCAAACAGCATCACCATTTCCCCGGTATACAAACCTTGGGTGTCGGCATTGCCGTTGCTCTTAGGCGCATTAGCGTTCACCTTCAACTGATAAACGCTTTGATAGCCATTGCCCACCTGAACTTTCTGATCGAAGGTTTGCGCCGCGCCACTAGCACCAAGATCTTTGCCATTGCTGCCTTCACCGGCAAACTTAACCTTCACCCCATCCATTTTATAAGCCGAATCGGTGCGGGCGATCTCAAGTGGATGAACCAGCGACACGTTGAACTGCGGCGTAGTGCTCCAAACCTGTACCGGTATACTGCTGGCGAAAGATTGCTGTGTGCCATCGGTGGCCGCTAAATCCACCGTCTGATACCAATCCCCACCCTGCGGGCGAGAAACAAAAATACTGTCTCCGATAGTGGCGGTGATAGTGATGGTTTTGGTGACCGAAGCGTTGTGTTCTTGTGCCTGACTCATCCCTGAAAAAAACAGCAGTCCACCCGCGATAATTACTGCCAACTGACGTTTTTTCATGTTCGGTTGCCCATTCAGATAAGTTAATCGTTACCGATATGGCTGCCAACAATTCGGTTTCTTATTCCTTTGCTATTGCCCTCCAAAATCGACGATAAATGAAACCTGCACATCATTTGCAGACCAGCGGTTGGGGTCATTACCCTCCTCGTTCCAGTCAAAGGACGGTCAATCAATTATAGTAATCAATACCGCGTTCACCGGGATTATTATCGGTAACCGCCCGCAAACCTCATCCCGTCCGTTGTTGTCATCATGATGGCCGTTTTTGACCTTCTTTCTAGCCTACCGCAAGCGCAGTATGGTCTTACACCAAACTGAGGAGGGCCGAAAATGTCACGTAGCGCACTATTGATCATCGATGTTCAACAATCCTTTCAGCATCGTCCGTTCTGGCAGGAAGACGATCTGCCTGCGTTTCAACAGGCGCTGACACGCCTGATTGCGGGTTGTCAGCAGCAAGGGGTGCCGCTGGTCGACGTATTCCATGTCTCACCTGAGGGACCGTTCTCCTTGGCATCTGGCTACGTGAAACGCCTGCCGTTCCTGAACCATCAGGCTGACGTTACGGTGCAAAAGCGAGTACACAATGCGCTGACTGAATCTGGCCTGGATGCCTGGCTGCGTGAACGCCAGATCAACCATCTGATCATCAGCGGTATCCGCACCGAGCAATGCTGTGAAACCACCACCCGCGTCGCCTCCGATCTGGGTTATAAAGTGACGTTTGTGACCGAAGCCACGCTCACTTTCCCAATGCATCACCCGGACGGCAGCCTCTTTACCCCCGAGCAGTTAAAGCGGCATACTGAAACCGTGCTGGTCGACCGCTTTGCCACTATTGCCAGCGTCGATCAAGCATTGGCGCAACTTTCGCAGGAATAATCATGCCCAAGGCCGTTTACTTTCTGATGCTCCCCAACGTGCTGTTACTGGATGTCAGCGGCCCGGCAGAGGTATTGCGGCTAACCGGGCAGTTCCAGCTGCACTATGTCAGCCCGGTGCCGCAAATTTCCTGCTCCATCGGCATGACCATCGGCCAGCTAGCCCCCTTGCCACAGCGGTGGAACGAAGGGGATATTCTGGTGATACCGGGGGTGGCAGACTCAACGCATTACTTTGCTAGCGAGGAAGCGGCTCTGGCACGCAATTGGCTCCAGGCATTGCGCCCGGCTTTGGCCCAGCGGCAGATAGATCTGGTATGTGTCTGTTCCGGTGCGCTGTTGGCCGCCCAGGCCGGATTGCTCGACGGCTATCATTGCACCACTCACCACGCCGTGATCGAGCGCTTGCGCCAGCAGGCACCGGCAGCACAGGTGAAGGAAAACCGTATTTTTGTTGAGGATCGCGGCGTGTTTACCAGCGCAGGCATCACCGCCGGTATCGATTTGGCCCTGCACCTGGTCAATCAGCACTGTGGGGCTGACCGCGCGCTAGAGATTGCCCGTGAGATGGTGGTGTATTTCCGCCGCTCCGGCGGCGATCCGCAGCTCTCCCCGTGGTTACGCTATCGCAATCATCTGCATCCAGCCGTGCACCGGGCGCAGGATGTGATGGCCGCCGAGCCGGAGGCCGAGTGGTCGGTCCCTCAGGTAGCGGAGAAAGCCCACGTCAGCAGCCGCCATCTGGCCCGGCTGTTCCGTCTGCATATCGGCCTCAGCGTTCGGGAATATCATGAACAGCTGCGGCTGGCGGTCGCACAGCAGCGGCTGCAGCAGGGCTACGGCCTGGAAAAAGCCGCGCTAACCGCAGGCTTCTCCTCTGGGCGCCAACTGCGGCGGGCACAGCAGCGCTGGCAGGCTTAAGACACCAGCCGCCGGGTATCCACTTTCTGTAACCCCATCGACAACAGCAGGCTCACGCCAAGCGCCATGCCAAACACCCAGAAGATATCCAGCAGCGGGTAGGCCGGAAACTCCCAGTGGCGATTACGCATCACGTTAACGATCAGGGCATGAAAGCCGTAGATCGCCAGCGAGTGGCGGGAGATCACGCCTAGCCAGCCGATTGGATTCGGCAGGCAGTTTTTGCACCACACCAGCAGCGAGACCGCCGCCACAAATACCAAGGGGCCGGTGTACATATAAAACGTATCGGCAAAGCTGCCGTTGATAAACATCTGGCTTTTGGTGCCACGGATAATCAGGACCACGCTAGCAACAAAGCACAGCACCGCCAACAGGCTCATACCGCGCCGTTGGGTAGCCATCATGCCGATCGCTCGCCCTGCCAAGGCATACAGCAGGTAATAGAAGGTATCGCCAAAGATGTACAGGTTCACCGGTAGTAGCTGGACATTATCCAGGGTCAGCTTGCTGGTATTAGGGTTGGCGATAATCGCCAGAATGACGATCACCCCGGCCAGATAGCGGCCAGAAACCGGTTTGACGCTGATCAGCGGCGAAAGCAGGTAGACCACCGCAATGGCATAAAAGAACCACAGGTGATAAAACACCGGCTTTTGCAGGATAGCGTGCAACGAGGGCCAAAAGCCGATGCGGGTAAAGCAGGCAATATAAATCAGGGCAATGGCGCTGTAGAACAAAATACAGCAGGTAATGCGGATAAAGTGTTTTTGGTTGGCACTGCGCTCACCAAAAAACAGAAAGCCGGAAATCATAAAGAACAGCGGCACCGAAGCCCGTGAAAGCGAGTTCAATACGTTAGCCATATCCCAGTTATGTTCACCCACAGCCACACCGTTGGCGACGTAGTAGGTGGTCGCGTGGATCATCACCACCATCATGCACGCCAGCGCACGCAAGTTATCTATCCAACCAATTTTATTGCTCATTGCTGCCCGTCAGTTGCCTATAATTCTGTCATAACGAAATGTTAATCAGAGGTTATAGCTCAGGGGGGCGCAGCACAACGCTTAAACGCGCTATTAAGAATGAGCCTAAAATCACCTTATGATTGCCAAGGTGAACAATTGGCGGCAAAATAGCCGCCACAACTCGCTCAGTTTGCGCTCTCCCGCCCTGGCAGTTCCTTATTTCTTCTTTACTATCAGTAAAATAAAAATGAAAACATCATTACCCCCTGCGGCACTTCTGGGCCGACAGGCGCTTTTATTCCCACTTTGTCTGGTGCTGTTCGAATTCGCGACCTATATCGCCAACGATATGATCCAGCCCGGTATGCTGGCGGTCGTGGCCGATTTCAACGCCGGTGTGGAATGGGTGCCCACCTCAATGACCGCCTATCTGGCTGGCGGTATTTTCCTGCAGTGGCTACTTGGCCCGCTGTCAGATCGCCGTGGCCGCCGCCCGGTGATGCTGGCCGGGGTGCTGTTCTTTATCGTCACCTGCCTGGCCATTCTGCTGGTCACCAATATCGAACAGTTTATCGTGATGCGCTTCCTGCAAGGGATCGGCCTGTGCTTTATCGGTGCGGTGGGCTATGCCACCATTCAGGAGTCGTTTGAAGAGGCGACATGTATCAAAATCACCGCGCTGATGGCTAACGTGGCGTTGATCGCCCCGCTGCTGGGGCCGTTGGCCGGGGCTGCCTGGGTTCACGTCGCCTCCTGGCAGAGCATGTTTGTACTGTTTGCCGCCCTGGCCGCGATTGCCTTTGTTGGCCTGTGGAAAGCCATGCCTGAAACCGCCACGCTGCGGGGGGAAGCCTTCTCGGCGGCCAATCTGTGGCGGGACTATCGTCAGGTGCTGGCCAATCGGCGCTTTATCTGTGGTTCATTGGCTATCGGCTTCGCCAGCCTGCCGTTGTTGGCCTGGATTGCCCAGTCTCCGGTGATCCTGATTAAGGGTGAGTCACTCTCAGCGCTGGACTATGGCCTGTTGCAAATCCCGGTGTTTGGCGCGCTGATCCTCGGCAACCTGACGCTGGCTCGCATCACCGGCAAACTCAGTATTGAACGCCCGATCAAGCTGGGCGCATGGCCGATGCTGCTGGGCCTGCTGCTCGCCGCGCTGGCCACGGTATTTTCCGCCCATGCCTACCTGTGGATGACCGCCGGGCTGAGCCTTTACGCTTACGGCATTGGTTTGGCGAACGCCGGTCTGTATCGCCTGACGCTATTTTCCAGCAACGTGAGCAAAGGTGCCGTTTCGGCCGTGATGGGGATGCTGAGCATGTCGGTGTTCACCATCGGGATCGAGTTGGCCAAGGTGGCCTATGTCTGGGGCGGTAACGGATTATTCATCCTGTTCAATCTGGTCAGTGGCCTGTGTTGGCTGATGTTGACGGCGCTGTTCCTCAGCAAACACCGTGGTGGCGCCACTCCCGCACCGAATGTCACAGTGTAATGGTTAACCAGTCCTCTCCCAAAGGGAGAGGACTGGTGTGAGGGTTTAGAACAGCCCCATCGGTTTTTCGGAGTAGCTCACCAGTAGGCACTTGGTCTGCTGATAGTGCTCCAACATCATCTTATGGGTTTCCCGCCCGATCCCCGACTGTTTGTAGCCGCCGAACGCCGCATGTGCAGGGTAAGCATGGTAGCAGTTGGTCCAGACGCGGCCCGCCTGAATGTTGCGCCCCATCTGGTAGGCAATGTTGCCGTTGCGGCTCCACACCCCGGCCCCCAGGCCAAAATCGGTATCATTGGCCAGCGCCAGTGCTTCATCCATATCCTTGAAAGTGGTCACCGCCAGCACCGGGCCAAAAATCTCTTCCTGGAATACCCGCATGCTGTTCTTACCGAACAGAATGGTAGGTTCCATGTAGTACCCTTGCGCCAACCCGCCATCCAGTGCCTTACGTCGGCCACCGGTCAGCACCTTGGCTCCTTCCTGCTTGCCGATCTCGATGTAGTTAAGAATGGTCTTCATCTGCCCTTCGGAAACCTGCGCCCCCATTTGGGTGTTGGCGTCCAGCGGGTTGCCGCTACGGATGCTCTCCACCCGTTTGATCGCCCGCTCCATAAAGCGCTCGTAGATCGATTCCTGCACCAGCGCCCGGCTCGGACAGGTACAGACTTCCCCCTGGTTAAAGGCAAACAGCGCAAAGCCTTCCAGCGCCTTGTCGAAGAACGAGTCCTCTTTGTCCATCACGTCGGCAAAGAAGATGTTGGGTGACTTGCCGCCCAGTTCCAGCGTCACCGGAATGATGTTCTGGGTGGCGTAGCCCATGATTTGGCGGCCCACTTCGGTCGAACCGGTAAAGGCCACTTTAGCGATGCGCTTGGAGGTGGCCAGATATTCCCCGATTTCACCACCTGCGCCGTTGACCACGTTGATCACCCCTGGCGGCAGGATGTCCTGGATCAGTTCCATCAGCACCAGCACCGATAGCGGCGTCAGCTTGGCCGGTTTCAGCACGATGCAGTTACCCGCCGCCAGAGCCGGAGCCATCTTCCAACAGGCCATCAGCAGCGGGAAGTTCCACGGAATGATTTGTGCCACCACACCCAGCGGTTCGTGGAAGTGATAGGCCACCGTCTCTGAGTCGATCTCACTAATCCCGCCCTCTTGCGCTCGTACGCAGGCAGCAAAGTAGCGGAAATGGTCGATAGCTAACGGAACGTCGGCATTGACGGTTTCGCGGATCGGTTTGCCGTTATCCCAGGTTTCTGCCGCCGCCAGCAGATCGATATTCTGCTCCATGCGATCGGCGACCCGGTTGAGCAAATTGGCGCGCGCCTGCACCGACATTTTCCCCCATGCCCCTTTGGCATCGTGGGCCGCATCCAGCGCCAACTCGATATCCTGGGAGGAGGAGCTGGCCACTTCGCACAGCGTCTGGCCGGTGATCGGCGTCAGGTTGGTGTAATACTCGCCCTGTACCGGCGCCACCCAGGCACCACCGATAAAGTTGTCATAACGTTTTTTCAGCTTGAGAGGAAACCCGGTGTTTTCAGGCGTGAGGTGACTTGCCGTAGTGGTATTCGCCATTTGTATCTCCTTCTAACGTGGCTGCAACCTTACCGCCCGGAGACGGTAAGCAGGTTCACGGCCACATGGCCGCAGATCCGGTGATCAAACTTAAGAAGCGGTGAACGATCTCTAGCCGGAATGATAGGGGTTTATGAGGAGAAATGGCGAAACAATGCTCAAACGCATGAGGGGTGTCACAATCTTTTAAACTGGGTGCAACAATATGCACCCATAATTTCAACCGCCAAACAGCCCGCGATCCCGCAGCAGGTGCTGGTTCCCCTTACGCCGGGTAAAGCCGCTGCGATCGAAGAATTCCAGCACCTGGATCGCCAGCTTGCGGCCAACCCCCAGCCGATCGCGGAAATCACCAGCATTGGTGCTGCCTTGCGTGGCGTCCAGCTCGCGGATCATTGCGGCAAACTGTTCGATACGCTGGCTGAGGTAGTAGCGATCGACCACCACGGCGGTGACGTAACCAAGCTGTGCCGCCTTGCGCAACGCGGCGCGAACGCTGTTTTCCTCTTCGCCCAACGAGGCGGCCAGATCGCGCACCCACCAGGGATCGTCACTAAACAGCGGCTCAATGCGGCTCCACAGCGCCTGTTGCTCGCTGCTGAATGCCAAACCGTGGTCCGGCAGGTGCAGCCAGCCGCGCGTATTGCGCAGCAACCCCGCCGCCAGCAGCCGATCGATCATCATAAATACCAGCGGCTCATGCAGCGCCGGTAACGCCATTCGGCGCAGACGAGCCCGCCCCAGGCCTAGCTGATCGGCATGTTGCTGATGGTATTCGGCCAACACCTGCAACAGGCGTTGCTCATGCGCTTGCACGTTGGTTGGGGCTAGCGCCATGTCGCCGGAGATCATCAGGGCATAGCCCGCCAGCAGTTCCTGCAGACCGTCATCCGTCAGTTGTCGCGCCCAGGCAAACGCGGCCAAATCCAGTGCGCCACCCGGCAAGCGCAAATCCAGCACCTGCCCATCGCTGGATGCCTGAGCCAGCGCGGCCAGCCAGGCCAGATATTCCGGCTGACGCTTGCCCCGTTTCGGCGAGGAAAGCCCCAGCACGCGTGCAGCCCCCAACGTTTGGCGTGCGCTGATATCCCGCAGTACCAACCGATCGTTTTCCACCAGCCACAGCGGACGATCGAGGATCAGCTCCGCCAGGTTATCGGCCAGCAGCGCAATGCGCCCGGTAATATGGCTGGCGGCATGGTGAATATGTAGCGACTGCCAGTGTTGGATCGGCGCATCGGCCTCTATCGCTACCAGAATACGTTCTGCCGCCGCTGGCGGTTGTTGCGCCAACAGCCAGTCGCCCCGCGTTAGCTGGTCTTTGCTGACGTCACCGCTGATATTCAGCGCAATGCGCTGCCCGGCAACCGCTTGATCTGTCGCCTGATTCTGCGCATGCAAGCCGCGCACCCGCACTGGCACGTCCGCACCGGTCAGCCACAGCGTATCGCCTACCGCTACGCTGCCGCCCAGTGCCGTCCCTGTCACCACCAGCCCGGCACCCTTGACGCTGAAGGCGCGATCCACCGCCAGGCGAAAACGGCGTGATAGTAGTAAGTGCTCACCGGGTTGCAACGCCAACAGATGCTGGCGCAGCTCATCAATACCTTCCCCCAGGGCAGCCGCGGTAACAAACACCGGCACATCATGCCAGCCCTGCTGCGCCAATTCGGCCAATACCTGGGTTTGCACTTCGGCGATTCGTGCAGGATCTACACGGTCAGCTTTGGTTAACGCCACCGTCAACTGCGCTCTGCCGCTCAGGCGCAGGATCGCCAGGTGCTCGCGGGTTTGCGCCATTACGCCATCGTCGCAGGCCACCACCAGCAGCGCATGGTCGATGCCGCCAATGCCCGCCAGCATGTTAGCGAGGAATTTTTCATGGCCGGGAACGTCGATAAACCCCAGCACGCGGCCATCTGGCTGCGGCCAATAGGCATAACCAAGATCGATGGTCATGCCACGGCGTTGCTCCTCCGGCAGGCGATCGGCATTGATGCCGGTGATCGCCTGTAGCAGGGTGGTTTTGCCGTGGTCGACATGGCCAGCGGTGGCGATAATCATGCGCTCAGCGCCTCAACCAGTGCGCCCTCCTGTTCCAGGCAACGCAGATCGAGCCACAGTTTGCCGTCGTTGATGCGGCCAATGACCGGCTGCGGCAAG
Organism: Serratia sp. JSRIV006; assembly: GCF_019968685.1. Lineage (NCBI taxonomy): Bacteria > Pseudomonadati > Pseudomonadota > Gammaproteobacteria > Enterobacterales > Yersiniaceae > Serratia > Serratia sp. JSRIV006. Next base: position 75,266 of record NZ_CP074137.1, on the reverse strand, counting down.
CTACGCCACTGCTGGGCCAAGCCTTCTAACGTTGCGCCTCGCCCATCAAGTGGAGCAAAGGTCAACGCGTAGCTCGGCAGGCGATCTACTGGCAACGAACCGCTGCCAATCTGTGACCAGCACGGCTCGCTGCGCAACTCGAAGCGACCAGCAAACCGCGGAGCCAACTGGCTCTGCAAACGCTCGGCTGTTTCCTGCATCTGTTGCTGTGGACGGGTCAGTAAGCGCAAGGTAGGTAAATGTTCTGCCAGTAACTCCGGCTGTTGATACAACCGCAGCGTGGCTTCCAGCGCCGCCAGCGTGATTTTGCCGACGCGCAGGGCGCGCTTGAGTGGATGCTGTTGCAAACGGGCGATGAGATCTTTTTTGCCGACGATAATCCCGGCCTGCGGCCCGCCCAGCAGTTTATCACCGGAGAAGGTCACCAGATCGACACCGGCGGCAATCAGGCGTTGCGGCATCGGTTCGGCTGGCAAGCCGTATTGCGCCATGTCGATCAGCGAGCCACTGCCCAAATCGGTCGCCACAGGAATGCCGTGTTCATGGCCCAACACCGCCAGTTCGCTTTCATCGACCGCAGCGGTAAACCCTTGAATGCTGTAATTACTGGTGTGCACCTTCATCAACAGGCCGGTTTGCTCGTTGATGGCGGCACGATAATCTTTCAGATGTGTACGGTTGGTGGTGCCAACTTCCACCAGTTGACAGCCCGCCTGGCGCATGACGTCCGGGATGCGGAACGCGCCGCCAATCTCCACCAGCTCGCCACGTGATACCACCACCTGCTGGCCCGGTGCCACTGCCGCCAACATCAATAGCACCGCCGCCGCGTTATTGTTGACGATGCAGGCATCTTCCGCCCCGGAGAGCTGGCAGAGCAAGTCCGCGATGGCCCGATCGCGATGTCCACGGCCTGCGCCATCCAAATCGTATTCCAGCGTCACGGCACTGCTCATGGCACTGACCACCGCATCCACTGCCGGTTGCGCCAACAGCGCTCGCCCCAGATTAGTGTGCAACACAGTGCCGCTGAGGTTAAACACCGGTTGCAACGCCGGGCGCTGCTGTTGTTCCAGGCGAGCCTGTAGCGCCTGTGGCCAGTCCTGACACCAGGCGGGCAGCTGTTGCTGCGTCTTGATGGCTTCACGCGCCTGCGCCTGCATCTGGCGCAGTAGTTCGCTGATAAGCGTCTGGCCGTGTTTGGCGACGGCGGGCTCAACCGCAGGATCGCGCAGCAGGCGGTCGATGGCAGGTAACTGGCTGTATAGGTGCTGGGATTCAGTGCTCATGGTCACTCGGTTTTCAATGTCCGGTTATCGGCAAACTGGCTTGTTGGCGTGCCGAGCTAAACCAGTCAGGTTATTTAACCTGCATGGTATCAATAATTCGCTGTACCAGGGCATGATGTAGATCCGGTGTTTTTGCTGGCGTTAACAGCTGCAACGTCACGACCCGTTTATTGAACACCGTCAACACGATGGTGGAAACCAGTTTTTGCCCGTTGACCGTCTGTTCAGTATCCAAACGATGGAACTTCTGCTTACCGACGGTGAAATTCTCTTCTTTGGTTTTCTTGATGTTCTGATAGCGGTCAGACAGCTCGGTAATAATGCTTTGCGTCAGCTCTTTGAGCATCGCATCGCTGGTATTGATCTTCATGTCTGCTGGCGGGATCACTTCCGAAGCGACGGTGCGCTGGCGCGATTTGCTGTCGAGAAACAGCTGAATGGTCGACTTGTCGTCGTTGATGATGCCGCTCAGCTTGGTCTGATCGCTGAAACCCGGCGGGAGTTCAAAGGTGATTTGGCCTTTTTGCAGCGAGACGTTCAGGCCAGGGGCGGGTTTGGGTTCTTCCACCGGCGGCACTGGGGCTGGCGTTACGGGCTGTGTCACAACCGGTTTTGGCGCGGGGGCGGGGACTTCCGGCTTTTTGCTGTCCTGGTTATCGCAGGCAACCAGCCCGGTAAGCAACACGGCTAGCGCCGCGCCTTTGGCAAGGGTCTTCAACATCATGTCTTCCTTTCGCGTTACGCGTCTTGACGTAACGGTAGCAACTCGCTTGCCGGTTTGCCAGATGTCTATTCTGATATTGGCGGTAATCCATGGGCAGGTTCAGCAGAGGGAATAAGCTGCTCTTCATACCGGTTAGTGCTCATTTGGCCCTAACAATCCGCTTGATTACGCATAACGCATCATTAATGTGCGCAATCCACCTTGCGTATCACGCACATTAATGAAAAAATCACCGGATGGAAACCGAAAAGAAACTCCCCAAAGAAATCGATCCCACCGTGGGTCGTAACATCAGACACCTTCGTCTCAAGAAGGGGCTAAACATTGCCGATCTCGCTAACGCGGTGAGCAGTGATGTGGGCAATATTTCACGCCTTGAAAGAGCGAAGCAGGGCTATAGCGATGAAATGATCAGAAAGATTGCTGATTTCTTTGGCTGCCCGGTTGCCGACCTGTTTAAGGCCGATCTCCCCTTCGGGCACGCATCAATAGAATCTGATGTGCAGCCCACCAGGCTAAAAGCGACGGTATGGGAAGATGGGGAACAAGACAACGAAGAGTTTGTAGAAATACCGCTGATCGATGTTCATTTCTCTGCTGGCAGCGGATGTATGGAGCTGACTGAAGAAGAAGAGTTTGCCCTGATTTTTCGCCGCTACTACCTACACAAGCTGGGCATTTCAACCACAGCAGCCAAACTCGTTCGCGTGATCGGCAATAGCATGGAACCGCGCCTGGCCGATGGCGACGTTGTAGGAATAAACACCGACGATACCAGGATCAGGGATGGCAAAGCCTACGGCATACGCCATGGTGATTTATTGCGCGTTAAATACCTGATAGAACAGCCTGATGGCGGTGTGGTGATCCGTTCGATGAACCGCGAAGAATTTGCTGACGAACAACTCTCCTATCAGCAAAGAAAAGAGCAGTTGGTGATCCTTGGCCGCGTTTTCTGGTCATCTTCCACCTGGTAACCCCTTTTTAGCCCCCCATAAACCTACTCACTTAACCCAGCAAGGTCTCTTGCTGGGTTTCGTCCGTTATACGACACCAAGTATAGACCCTACGTCCAATCAAAAATCCACGCATAAAACCACGCAAAAATAGTTCATCAAACATTTCAATACGTTAGATAAATGCGCATCAAACCCCGCAAATATGCATTTGACGCATTTGCGTGTAATGCATATACTGTATGCATAAACAGTGCTTTGGTAGGAAACCACACAGGCTGACGCATCGGGTGAGCGACGTAATCACCCACCGACCCCGAACAGGGACCGATCGGTAAGCTCTTTATGGAAAAACTGTTTTAAGCAGCCATCGTCGATACGAGGTGGCAAAGACGTGCAGATGGGTCAGCAACCCCTTTGCACCCTCTGCATTTAGTGTCAATTGCTGCCCTTCGGCGGAGGGAAAATGAATGAATAACAGCTCTGAACCCGGCTATTTGACTCCGCGGCAGTCACTCCAACCGGACGATCTGGCGTTGGAGCAATTACTGAGCCGATGGGTTTGCGGCGTTTCAGGGTTACCGCCCGAGTCGGTACTTTTACGTTGGCAACCTGATCATCCCCCCCAGCCTCCCTCCTATGTGGATTGGTGCGATCTGGGGGTGATGACGCTGACTACCGATAACGCCCCAGCCTTGGTTAATCAGTCCGATGACAGCATCGAACTATGGCGGCACGACGGCGTTGAAGTGGAGATCAGCTTTTATGGCCCCAATGGTCAGCGCTTTGCACGTCTGTTCCGCGACGGCCTGGCCCTCCCGCAAAACAATGTCGAACTGAATGCTGCGGGGCTGTCATGTGAGTCCTACGGCGCTGTGGTGTCAGCCCCCCAGTTGGTCAATGGCCATTGGGTACGCCGCTACGACCTGCAAGTCCAGTTGAACCGCAAAGAAATCCGCGAATACGGCGTTAAATCGCTGGTGGCCGCGCCTGTTAAATTTTTTGGAGAATAAAACATGTCACTACAGGGATTACCCGTATCCAATATTGTCAATGCGACAATCAATATGAGCACCCGTGCCGCGCAGTCGCGTAACTTTGGGGCGTTGTTGGTGGTCGGTTCCTCGCCGGTGATCGATGCTGGTGAACGGATCCGCGCCTACAGCGATATTTCGGCGGTAGCCGCCGACTTCGGCATGAACACGCCGGAGTATGCCGCCGCCAACTTGTACTATCAGCAATCGCCACGTCCGGTCACGCTCTATATTGCGCGCTGGTTGGGGTCTGACACAGCTGCCGTGTTACGCGGGGCTCTGTTAACTACGGAACAAAAAGCCCTCAGCCGTTTTACCGCGGTAAAAAATGGGGCGATGAAAATCACCATTGACGGCACCGCCAAGACGCTGAGCTCACTCGACTTTTCGGCAGAAACCAACCTTAACGGGGTCGCAGCCAAACTGAGTACCGCGCTGGCTACGGCGACGGTGACCTGGAACGGCAACCGGTTTATGGTCGCATCCAAGACCAATACCGCCGCATCCGCCGTCACCTTTGCTTCCCCAGGCACTGCGGGAACCGATTTATCCGAGTTACTGGGGCTGACGCAAGAGACCGGGGCACGTTTGATCCCCCGCCAGGAGAAAGAAACTATTCAGGCCTGTATCGCTGAACTGGCAAACATTTCTACCGCCTGGTACGGCCTGGTTATCGCGGATACCGACCTGAGTGATGATGATGTGCTGGCCGTGGCCGCATTTATCGAGGCTGACGGCGTTTCACGCATTTATGGCCATACTCTGCTGGATCCCGCAGGGCTGGAAGCCTATCTGCTCACCGAACGCAGCCTGGTTATCCAGGCAGAAGATGAAAATGGTCTGTTGGTAGAACCTACCGGCACGGGCACCCCGGCCAATCTCTCAGCCTTTAGCGCCGGCTCTGACATTGCCAGCAAACTGAAAGCGGCCAAGTTTTCACGCACCTTGGTGCAATATTCCAGCACCACCCCTTATGCTGCCGCTTCGCTGTTTGGCCGCGCCTTCAGCGTCAACTTTAACGGCAACAACACCACCATCACCCTGAAGTTTAAGCAGCAGCCGGGCATCACCGCCGAGACGTTAACCCAAACGCAGGCGAACGCACTGACCGCAAAAAACTGCAACGTCTTTGTCAACTACAACAATGACACAGCCATTATCCAGCCAGGGGTGATGTGTAACGGTGACTTTATCGATGAGCGCCACGGGCTGGACTGGTTGCAGAACTTTGTCCAGAACAACCTGTTCAACCTGTTGTATACCAGCACCAGCAAGATCCCACAGACCGATGCCGGCGTAACCCGTTTGCTGACCAACGTAGAGGCCTCACTGGCGCAGGCCGCCAATAACGGTTTGGTGGCACCAGGCGTCTGGAATGGTGGCGCGGTGGGTATTGTGCAACCTGGGGATACCCTGACCAAAGGTTACTACACCTACGCAACCCCAATCGCCGAGCAGGCACAAGCCGATCGTGAAAAACGTCTCGCCCCAGTGATCCAATGTGCGATCAAGCTGGCTGGCGCAGTGCATTTTGCCGACGTGATCATCAACGTAAATCGCTAAGGAGCGAACATGTCCACTTACAGCTTTATTGACGTATCGGCCAGCCTGGTTGGCCCAACAGGCGTTATCGACCTCGGTTATGGTTCAGCCACCTCGGATGAGGGGATCACCATTTCGATGGCGGAGGCCAAAAATACCATGACCTCCGGTGCTGACGGCGAGGTTATGCACAGCCTACATGCGGGTAAGAGTGGCACACTCACGGTCACCTTACTCAAAACCTCCCCCACCAATAAAAAGCTCTCTTTGGCCTATAACGCACAAAGTCAGTCGTCGGCATTATGGGGCAATAACGTGATCACGGTACGCAACAGCGCCTCTGGTGATACCACGGTAGCCCGCAGTGTCGCCTTCCAGAAACAGCCCGATCACGCTAATGCCAAGTTGGGTAGTACCGTTGCCTGGGTCTTCGACTGCGGCAAGATTGATCAACTGCTTGGGGAGTTTTAACGGTGGAATTTGAACTGAAAGAGCAGCACTACCGGGTAGCGAAAATGGACGTTTTCACCCAGTTCCGCTTATCCCGCAAGCTCCTTCCCATGTTGATGGGCGTGGTGGGGGATCCGCAGGGCACAAAAAGCGGCAGCACCAGCATGGAGAGCCTACTGCCAAAAATGGCCGAGGTGATTTCAAGCATGAGCGACGAGGACTGTAACGCCGTGATTTATCCTTGCCTGTCTGTCGTCTCACGCCAGAACGGCAAAACATGGTCGCCGGTGTTCTCACAGGACGTGTTGATGTTTGACGATATCGACATGATGGACATGTTGCAAATTGTCGGCCGCGTCGTGGGGGATGCGCTGGGGAGTTTTTTGCCTACAACCCGCGCCAACGAGATGGACATCCTGCCAGTGGGTTAACCCTGGATGTCTTGACCGGTGGTGAAGACTGGATCCTACGCCCGGTTGATGCCGGGCTTATCCCCTATACCGCCCTCAAAGACGGTGCCGTTGATCTGGGCGATATCGCCCTGATGAACGACTACCTCGATCTCAAAGCCGATAACGCGGCACGAATTGATAAATGGAGAAACGATCATGGATCCTGATGCGATGCGGGGTTTGTTAATCGGCTTTGATGAAACGACGAGCACCCGCGTGACACAAAGGCTGGAAGATATGACCCAGCAAGTCAGGCAGTTGGAAACGATCATGAGTGCTTATGATATGCATGATTTTTTCCTTAACCCTGACTTTGCTGTGGATCAGACGGGGGCAACCCGCCTGATCCAAACGGTGCAAGACATCACGGATAAAGCCGTGAAAATGGGGGCTGCGGTACAAACCATAGCCCTTGAGGTGGTAGCTTTCACGGTCAAAATAGCCAGCAATCTGGATCACCTCTATTTCGCCGCCCAACGTACCGGCGGCAAGGTAGAGGGGATTGAGGGCATCAATTATGCCGCCTCACAGGTTGGCGCATCCGCGCCAGCCGCACAGGATTCACTGGCAAATTTCACGCGTTTTTTGCAGCACTCACCCGATGCGGAAGGCTATCTGCAACGCCTCGGGGTACAAACGCGTGATGCGCAACAGCTCCCACTCAGCCCGGAAAATGTGTTCATCAGGTTAGCCAATCGTCTGAGTCAGATGCCCGTGGACAGCGCCAATCAGCATGCTCAGGAAACCGGTATCAATGAAGATACTATGCTGGCCATGCGTAATGGTTTGGGGCAATACAGTACTAGGTACAACGAGATGGCAAAAGCCATCGGCTATAACGCCGAGCACTCCGCGCACCAAGCCAACCAGTTTATGACCGCAATACGCGATTTGACCACGCAGTACGGCATGGCGCAAAACAAAATCGGGGGTGAACTTGCCGGTGGCCTGGCTGTGGAGGTTGAGCGGTTCCGGCGCGGTATTATTGATCACTGGCCACAGATTGAAAAAATCCTTGATAGGCTAACCAAAGGCATACTGTGGCTGGCCCATAACATCAGGATCCTGGTCATGCATGCCATTGATGGCATTAGCTCACTGATAGATTGGTGGGAAAAGCTGGATGATGGCACCCAAAAGATGCTTGCCGGTGCTGGCGCACTGCTGGTGGCCTGGCGGTTGTTGAACGTCGCGTTTATGACCACGCCTTTGGGGATGATCCTGGCACTCGCTGCTGGATTGCTGGTGCTGGTACAGGATTTCCAAGCTTGGCAAAAAGGTAGCGAAAGCCTGATTGATTGGGGAAGATGGGAACCCCAAATTAATTACGCCAAGAAGGGCCTGAAAGAGATCGGCGAGAGTTTTATCCCCGTAGCGGATAATGCCGGTGAATTGATGAAGGCGGTAGGCGATCTGGTGGTAAAACTTGGTGAGATGGCAGGGATCGACCTGAGTAAAATTTCGCTAAGATCGATTTCTGACGGGATTATTGAAAGCATCAAAACGGCCAACGCGCTGCTTGCAGCCTTACTACACTCGCTCACGTTACTGGTAAAAGGGGATTTTGAGGGAGCCTTCAAGTCGCTGAAAGATATTGCGTTCAGGGAAGATAATCCTTTTAATTTCACGTCTAGCGGAAAAATGGGTAAGTTTCTTGATAAGGAAATTTTTGACAAATTGTCCTTACCCTCTTGGCTCTCACCGGAATCACTAAAAGAAAAATTTAATTGGGTTGGGGAAAATATAACCCCTTACAATAACGGCCTGATGTATGGCGCTGCGAGGTGGAATACCGGCCCTGCTGTTAATCAAAATACGTATATCACCGTTAACGGTTCCAGCAGCCCGCAGGAAACGGCTTTTGTCATCGCCGATCGGCAGGTTGATGTCAATGCCCGGCTGACGCATCAAATGCAAAGGGAGATAAGCTAATGGATATGCTATCGGTTCTATTTTCGCAGCAAAAACGGCGCATTGGTACCATCGTGCCAAGCGTCGTCATTTCTGAACGTCACTCCGATGTGCTGGAAATCACCGAGCATCCCGTGGAACAAGGGGCGCCGATTAACGATCACGCCTTTAAACGGCCGGCTGAAATCACCATGGCACTGGGCTTTGCCGGTGGCGGATCGCTGCTGGACCTGGCAGACACCACCAGAATGTTTGATATGAACACTGGGCTATCGATGGGGACCTCCCCACGTGACATCTATCAGCAACTGCTCGAGCTGCAAAATAACCGCCTACCTTTCGATGTAACAACCGGCAAGCGGCACTATAAAAATATGCTGCTGCGCTCTCTTGATGTCACCACGGATAATCACAGCGAAAACGTGCTGATGTGCGTATTAACCCTGCGGGAAGTGATTATCTCACAAACGTACGCCATTGCGGTTGCCCACAAAGAGAATATGGCGGCAGGGGTTAGCACGTCCCCAGTACACAACACGGGGATGAAAGCACCTATTCCGGCAAATAAAGCCTTGGTTCGCGATGCCATCAATAAAAATCAGGGTGCGTTACAAAGGGGAGCCAGATGAATATACAGGAAATTCCGCTCACCCCGATCAACCAGCAATTTAGCATCTCGCTGGGTGGGCAACTAGTGAATATGCGAATTAACTGGCGTGATGACGCCGGGTGGATATTGACCTTGATAGGTAGCACCGGGGAAACGCTGGCTAATGGTATCCCCTTGGTTCCAGAAGTTGATCTGCTGGAGCAGTATGCGCACCTGGGCATTAACGGTTCCTTGTGGGTGGTTAACGACATCGCCGCAGGCGAATACCCGACAAAAACCGATCTTGGCATCACTAGCCATTTATATTTTGTGCAGGGGGAACCATGAGACAAAACTGGATACGCCACTTCGAGCTACAGTTGCTGAATAATAATGGCGTGGGCGTTAATCTGTCTGACTTCAAGGTTACCTTCAAGATTGAATGGCATGATATCAATCAGCCCCGCATCGCGACCTATATTAAGATCTATAACCTATCGTCGGATACCACCAACAATATTATCGGCCAGGAGTATTCGAAGATCCGCATTATCGCAGGCTATAGCGGTATTGCACCGGAGGTTGAAGCTAGTCAGGTGGGGGTTATTCGGCCAGTGGACCCAACGCAGAGCGGGCAGCGGGACGGACAAAACTTCGGGATGATATTCAGCGGTGACATTCGTTTTGCCATTACCGGCAGGGATAACCCGACAGATACCTTCGTGCTAATCCAGGCGATCGATGGGCATAACGCCTTTATCAACTCAACCATCAGCCTAACGCTGGCCGCAGGCTACACGCTGGAGGATGAGTACAATATTCTGGTAAACAATCTCGCCCCGTTCGGCATTGTGTCCGGCTTCAGGCCCGTTTTTCCTCTGTCACGCTCGCCACGTGGCCGGGTATTCTACGGCATGACGCGGGACTACCTGGATAATATTGCCTACCAGTGCAAGGCAAGCTGGCAGTTTGTCGATGGCCGCCTGGATATGGTGCCGAAAGATCAGGCTGTCCATCCGGCCATTGTGCTGAATAGCCAAAATGGCCTGATAGGCATGCCGCAACAGACCATGGGGACAGGAGTAAACGTGCGTTGCCTGATTAACCCTAATATCCGGCTTAACGGGTTAATTCAGCTCAATCAGGCCTCGATCTATCGCATCGAACTGCCTGAAGATGCGATCCGAGCCGTCAAGAACAAGATCGGCTCCGTCGAAACGAACGGTATTATCACCACAGAGATCCCAACCACAAACTCGGACTCAAACTCGGAAAATCGCCCCGCTAGCCTTGCCACCGATGGGGTCTATATAGTACGGTCTATCACCATAACAGGGGACACGCGCGGCCAGGCGTGGTATATGGATATGATGTGTGAGGCGCGTGGAGTCTCTGAGTCTTATTCCGCAGAAGGGATACAAAGGAACGCTTAATGAATTTACGTGTGATTATCATTTCGTCACTGCTACTGGGGTTCAATTTACCTGCGTTTGGTGCCCTACAATGTGGCGGGTTCAAACTTGACATAAGCGCTGATGGATGGACTTCAGTTAACGGTGAAAGGGTAACATCGCAAAAGATAACGTTTTTAGATAAAAAAGGTGATTGGGATAACATTCAAACAGATATGGGTCTTATGCCTGCTCGTGATGGAAATATGTATGGTTTCCAATATATTAATCGGGATGGAAAAAAGTGGCTCAACGTTCAGCTACTTCGCGCCAACATGAACGCTCCGCGAATTATCGGAACGTTCGACTGTATAAAAATTAAAGACTGATGCTAATATAAGCTGGTTATCTCCTAACTCAGCAGACATACGCGGCCAGGACTGGTATATGGATATGATGTGTCAGGCGCGTGGAGTTACTACCCAGCCATCGAAGCCTTACTTCGACAAAACGGAGTGACAATGCAGAATTCGAGTCGACTTTTATTTATAATCATTTTTTCCATTTTTGGATTCAATGCACATGCAGCTTTTCAATGTGCAGGCTGGAAACTGACAGGAAATGATGATGGCTGGGTTCGGATAAATGGTGAAAAAGTCACATCGCAGAAAGTAACAGAACTGGGAGCCAAAGGTGATGGGGCTAATACTAAATGGAGCATGGGTCTCATGCCATCCCGTGATGGCAATATGTATGGCTTTGAATTTATCAAACGTGATGGCATAGTCTGGCTCAACGTTGAGCTACTCCGCGCCAGCATGAATGCTCCGCGAATTATCGGAACGTTCGACTGTATAAAAATTAAAGACTAGATGTATACGGCACGTGGCTCGACGGATTCACTAAATAACAGCACGCGTGATAGATACGCACCGGATTGATGATGAATAAGATAACTCTCATGTTTTTATGCCTGTGGTTGGTCCCCTCGCATTTTATTTCAGCGGCAGTTACCAAGTGCGGGGACTTCACGCTTATTCCTGATGATGACGGATGGATGCGTATCAATGGAGCCAAACCCGAAAGCCAGAAAATAACTTTCCTAAAGCAGAAAGAAGATTATAGGAATATCAAGATTGAATGGTTCATGGCAACCACTGAGCCAGGGCTATGGATTGGTATGGAATATATAAAACGTGATGGTAAGGCAATTCTGAACACTCAGCAACTCCGCGCCAGCATGGATGCCCCCAAAATTTTTGGAACATACGACTGCGTAAGAATTAAAGACTCAGCGAGATAACCCGTTTGGTTTAACTCTCGGCGCTGAAAAAATAATGCTGACCCGGCCATTGTGCCGGGTTTTTTTATGGAAATTTGTGATGACAATATCCACTGAATCAATGACCGGTCAGCTTTCTGAAACGCTCAGAGCTGCCACTAACGGGCTATCTGCCCAACTGCGCGTCTGCCTCCCCGGCATCATACAATCCTTTAATCCTCAGGATGTTACCTGCGTCGTGCAGTTGGCGATCAATGGGCAGGACGGCGATACCTCCATTATGTTGCCGCTGATACCCGACCTACCGGTGGTTTTCCCCCGCGGCGGCGGCGTCACTCTCACTTTCCCCATTGCTGCTGGCGATGATTGCATGGTGGTGTTCTGCGATCGCCGCATCGATTTCTGGTGGCAGAACGGCGGCGTCCAAGAGGCCGTAGCCACACGCCAGCACGATCTCTCCGATGCTTTTGTGATCGTTGGCCCGCAGTCCCAGGCGCAGAAAATCAGCGATATCAGCACTACGGCGGCTCAGCTGCGCAGTGATGATGGCAAGACGGTGATCGGCATCAACCCCACCAGCGGGGCCATCTCAGGGACCGCGCCAGGGGGATTCGATCTTAACGGTTTAAAAATCCTGCCGGATGGCCGCCTGCAACTGGTAGGGGGCGTCATAGTCGATAGCCACGTACACGGTGGTGTCGAATCCGGCGGCAACAGCACCAAGGGGCCACAATGAGATACCGACGCGAAGATTCAGACGGCGATTACGTTTTTGGCAGTGGGGATAACAACTTCCTCACCAATTCTGCCGAAGCGATCGCACAAGCGGTAAAAACCCGCTTTGAGATGTGGCAAGGGGAATGGTTTCTCGATGACCGCGAGGGAACCCCCTACAAGCAGGAGATACTCGGCAAACATCAATCTCCCATCTATCAGCTGGCGATATGCGAGCGCATCCTCACGACGCAGGGAGTCACCGAGATCGAAACCCTCAAGATCCAATTCGATACCGGCTCACGCCGGATCGCCTTTACCGCCACCATCAACACACTCTACGGAAAAATCACCGTTAACAGCGAGGCATAATGCTAAATCTCAATACGCTTGGGCTGGCGGCCACCATTGATGCCAGCGGGATCGGTGCGCCCGATTATCAAACCATCCTCAGTACGCTGACAGGATATTTCCGCCAGATATACGGCGAGGATGCCTATTTAGACCCAGACAGCAAAGACGGACAGATGCTGAGTATTTTCGCCCTGGCTATGCATGACGCCAATAATTCGGCGATTGCGGTGTATAACAGCTTTAGCCCGGCAACGGCGCAGGGGCGAGCGCTGGAATCCAACGTCAAGATTAACGGCATCAAGAAAAGTGCAGCATCCCGCTCTACCGTTGATGTGCGCGTTACTGGTCAGGTGGGCACCATCATCGCCAATGGTATCGTACGCGACAGTTCGGGGAATAGTTGGAGCCTGCCACCCACGGTGGTTATCGGGCTTAATGGTGAGGTCATTGCAACGGCCACCAGCCGGGTCGATGGCGCAATTATTGCCCTGCCTGGGGAAGTGAACGCTATCGGCACACCTACCCGCGGCTGGCAATCGGTCACTAACCCGGCGGCCGCCACCCCAGGCCGGGCAGTCGAAACAGACGCAGACTTGCGCATCAGGCAATCCCAGTCGGTCGCACTCCCCTCACGTACCGTGCTGGATGGGATCTTGGGCGCCATTACTTCTCTGCCAGGCGTGAAACGCGCACGGCCTTACGAGAATGACAGCAACCAGCCCGATGAACACGGTATTCCTGGGCACTCGATAGCTATCGTTGTCGATGGTGGCGATGCAAAAGCGATCGCCAGCACGATAGCCCTGAAAAAAACGCCAGGTGCCGGGACTTATGGCACCACGTCGATCGCGGTCAAAGACAAAAACGGCATGACGCAGAACGTCAACTTTTTCCGTAAAGCCGATGTGGCGGTTTATGCACAGGTCGAATTAAAACCGCTGATGGGTTACACCTCTGATATTGGCGAAGAGATAAAGGCTGCGATTGCCGATTATATTAACAATATCGATATCGGCGAACCGGTCAGAATACATCGGCTGTATCTACCAGCTAACTTGAATGGGGCTGAAAACCGTGCAACCTTTGACCTGGTGGGGTTAACCATCGGTACCTCGCCTGGGGCCTTATCGGGCGATAACGTAGATGTCGCCTTTAACGCAGCAGCTATTAGCCATAATGACAATATCATCATCAAGGTGACGATATGAGTGAGACTAAATATCAGCGTCTCATTACCTCCTATCACAAAAGTAAACCCCGGTTTTATGATCATATCAGCCTGATAACCCATCCGCTAATTAACCTCCAACGCGTGACCAACGGCCTGCTTGGAGATTTTGATCTTGATGCGGCCGTGGGTAACCAGCTTGACGTGCTGGGGCTGTGGATCGGCATTAACCGTGAGGTTGTTACACCGAGGGTGGGCAACGGTATTGAGTCAACAGAAGGCTCACTACGTTTGGATGATCAGACCTACCGCACCGTGCTACGAGCAAAAATACAGGCCAATCACTGGGATGGAACCCTGGAAACCCTTGATGCGATTTATCAAAGCATCTTTAGCGATGGGCAAGTGAAGGTTCTGGCCATTGATAACTTTGATATGACCATGACCATCTATTTCTTTGGTGGTGATATCTCTCCGGTACTGAGAGCGGTGATCAAGTCCGGCTATCTGGATGTGAAACCCGAAGGGGTAGGCGTCAAATATGTGATTGCTGACGCGCCTTTATTTGGTTTCGATTTGAACAATGAATTTACTTCCGGCTTCGATTCTGGAGCATGGGGAATATTGCTAGGGGCGTAAAATGGCTAAGAATGAAATATTGTCTTTCGGGGCAGCAGCAGGCGCAAACGTATTAACACCTAAGGATTACGAGACGCTGTCCTCGCGTTTAACGGGCTTTTCGGCGGGGATTGCGGAGTCAAAACAGCTGAATACGGTATGGCGACAATCCTCGATTATCGCCAACCTGATGGCACAGTTTATTGCGGACAAAAGCGGTAAGGATGTACTGGATAACGGCGATATGGTCACGCTACGCGCTAACCTGGAAGCCGCGCTGAAAGCGTTTATTACCGCTAATATCGACAAAAACGAGTTCTTACTCAAAGCCAATAATCTGTCGGATATTGTGGATAAAGCGGTTGGCCGCGCCAATCTGGAGCTTGCCGGTATCAAAATCACGGGCAGTACTGCAGGCTCGAATGCGGGTGTCGGTACCCCCGTTGCCTCAGGTAAAGCCTCCGCCGCAATAGGCGAGAGAAGCTCAGCCAGCGCAGAGAACGCAACAGCGGTAGGCAGTGGGGCCAGTGCCTCAGCAACCAACGCCACGGCCATTGGCCCGTCGGCATTGGCCTCGTCAACCAACAGTACCGCGATTGGTTATGGTTCAACCACTACCAGAACCAATGAGGTCTCATTTGGGGCAGCCGATAAAAAACGCGTTCTGGCAAACGTTGCCCCTGGTACCCAAGACAGTGATGTAGTGATCCTGGGGCAGCTTGCGCAACTGATGACAAAAATCTGCCCGCATTCCGTCGGCGATGTGATCTTCAGAGCGACCGCAACCAGCCCGCAGACGGATTACCCTGGCACCACCTGGGTGAAGTTACCTGCCGATGTCATGATCCGTACCGCGAACATGGCCGCATCCAATATTCTGCAAACCGGCGGACGAGACAGTGTGACCCTCTCTATCAATGAGATGCCAGCACATAGCCACGATCTGCAGGCATACCCATCAAATACCGCGCTAGATGGGGGTACCTCAAACCGTCGCAGTGTAGACGTTGGTAACTCACAGCTTGATAGCCAAGTGATTAAATCGGCCGGTGGCGGTCAGGCATTTTCTATTCTGAACAGCCATATCTCCGTGGTCGGCTGGCGGCGTACGGCTTAAGCAGGCAACTCATAACAATCCCCCTATTTTTGGCATACAGCACCGCCAGCCTATCGCTGCGTCATATAACCCCCGTTGCCAGTTGCAACAGATGGAGAATTTGTAAATGTCTGAAGGTATCAAGATATCTGATTTAGAGCGCGCCAATGCGCTGACGGGCAATGAACTGCTGGTTCTTTGCCAGAAAAATAACCAGGGAGAGTGGGAGTCCAAAAATCTCCCGCTGGAAAGCGTCAGGGATATTATCCCCGCAGGTATGCCTGGCGAGCCAGGCAAACAGGGCACCACAGGGGCAAAAGGAGAACCTGGCCCCATAGGACCAAAGGGCGAACCAGGCCCTGCGGGAGAGGATGGTGAAGGTGCGATTACCGATGTTGAGCCGACAACCAATCTCAATACGTTAATCATCGGGGGGGTTTATCGGTTACCCGGTGGTGGCAGCGCCCAGGCATCGTATAACTTAAATTACCCGTTCGGTGTCGAGCCTGGTTCAGAAACCATGATGTACGTCTCGTCAACCAGTGCCTTCGGGGGATCGTATATCACACAGGTTTTTTACGGTACGCAGTTTGCTTCAAACCCTGGGCCTTATGTTAGAACCAGAGCGTCTAACGGAGCATGGGCCGCCTGGAGCCGGGTTATTGATGAGGGCACGTTTAAAAAGCAAAGCGTACAGCAACTCAATATGTCGCAGAACAACCTGCAGGTACATAAACCTGTCGGTACCGTCAGTTCTGCGTGGTATTACCAAACCCCCGACGATACGACGAGCACCCCAAATCCGAAAACCACGCCAAGCAGTAATGAAGGGGTGATGTTAAACCTTACCAATCCCTTTGCGAGACCCATGCAGGGTGTCTTTAGCGGCATAGCTTTGGCGGTAGATTCAAACGGCAGGGCATTTACCAACGTTGATCGGCAGAATATTGGCACAGCCGAAGCTCCTGCCGATTTGAACTGGCGTGAACTGGTATCCGTACCGATCAAAAATCTGGTGGAAATTCCGGACGCCACCGCCACAACTCAGGTTGAAACACTGAACAAGATCTTGGCAGTGATGCGGACTGCTGGAATGATAAAAAAATAGCCTTGATTGGCCGGGGGAAATCCCGGCCTGACTTTTCTTTCTGGCCAGATTAGCGCCTATCTCATTCCCCAGGGAACAGGAACGGGTTGATACTGCTGCGCGCAAAGCCTTCCTCTTCCATCTTGGCATCGAGGATAAGCGAAGCCAGATCGTCGGCCACCGCCTCGACCTTCGGGTCCTTCTCCTGATAGAGGATCTTCAGGTAGGTGCCGCAATCGCCACAGCTTTCCGCTTTCACCGCCGCCTGCTCACTTTCCAGTGACCAGTAGTTGAGATCGCCGGTTTGCTCGCAGTTGCTGCATTTCACCCGCACCACGTGCCATTCGCTCTCGCACAGGTTGCAGTGCAGATAGCGCAGGCCGTTCACGGTACCAAGATGCACCACGCTGGAAACCGGGATACTGCCGCAAACCGGGCAGAACTGGCGATGCTCGCCGTACTCGGCCCGGGCCTTGCCAGGGATCTGGCTGGCCATCTGCGCCCAGTACAACGACAGCGCTGCCCAAAGGAACGGGGCTTTGTCGCTGCCTACTTTGGCAAACTCGCCTTTCAGCAGGGCGCTGGCCAACAGCTCCAGCTCATGGGACGAGGATTTCTCCAGGTTATCCAACACCGCCAGCACGTGTTCCGGTGCCTGCGGGCGCAGTTCTGCGATCAGCGATGCCAGCAGCTTGTGCCAATGTTCGCTGCGCGGATAAACGCTGATGTCCAACGGCGGCTTGCCGCTGGCGGCACTCTGGGTCAGCGTTTCACCGAGATCCAGCTCCAGCGGATTATCGTGGCAGGCGTTGTGCTGCGCCTGTGCAATGCTGGCAGCAAAATTGAGGTAATCACCCAGCGGATGGTCTGCGGCCAGTTGCTGCAGACGTTCGGCTCGGCGGGTATAAAGGCTCTTCAAGTTGGCGAAAAGTAACGGCGGAATAGTTTCCGCCGTTGAAGACTTTTCACGCTGTGCCCCTAACTGCTCTTTAGGAACGATGCGGATACTCATCTGGGTTTGTCTTCCTGTTGTTTCTCGCGGACCTCACGGTACCAGCGCGGGTGATGCTTCTTGGCCCAGGCAGCCGGCACCCAACCTTCCACCATCGCGGTAATGGTGCCTTTTACCCACAACGCGGCGTAAATGTGCACCATAATCACGATGATCAACCCCACCGCTGCCAACGAATGCACCACCAACGCGATGCGGATCAGCGGAATGGAGAAGGAGGGGGCAAAGTATGGCCGCCAGATAACGATACCACTGGCCAGCAACAGCACCAGACTGATAATCGCCGCCCAGAATACGCACTTCTGACCGAAATTATAACGCCCAGTGTCACCCACTTCCTCATTCATGGCGATTTTGTGGATGTTTTTCGCCCAGACGATATCTTCCCGGTTGATCAGGTTGTGCTTCCAGTAGCGCAGGAACATCAGCAGGAACGCAACGAACATCAACACCCCGGTGAAGGGGTGAAGGATGCGTGCCAGCTGTGGCGTACCAAAGATATTCATCAGCCAGTTAAAGGACGGGAACAGGAACCCCAGCCCGCTGATGGCGGCAAAAATAAAGCAGAACGCCACAATCCAGTGGTTAATCCGCTCCGGCGCGCTGTAGCGCTGAATTGGCTTTTCCTTCCTCATTTGCGCGTCTCCTCATCATGATGCTCGTCCTTCGGATCCTGCTCTTCCTCTTCTTCAACGCGGTTTGGCCCCACGCCAACGTAGTGGAAGATACTGGCCGCGAAGGTGGCAGCAAACCCGATGGCAGCCAACGGTTTCCAGACCCCTTTCCAGAAGGTCACCGCAGGGCTGATGGTCGGGTTATCCGGTAAACCGTGATACAGCTGCGGTTTATCGGCGTGATGCAGTACGTACATCACGTGGGTGCCGCCCACGCCTGCCGGATCGTACAGACCGGCATTCTGGTAGCCACGGGTTTTCAGTTCATCGACACGTTCCGCCGCGACGTTTTTCATCGCTTCTTTGGTGCCGAAGTGGATCGCCCCGGTCGGACAGGTTTTCACACAGGCCGGTTCCTGGCCAACGCCAACACGATCGACGCACAGGGTACATTTGTACACCCGGTTGTCTTCCGCATTCATGCGTGGCACGTCGAACGGGCAACCGGCGATGCAGTAGCCGCAGCCGATGCAGTGTTCAGACTGGAAGTCGACGATGCCGTTGGCGTACTGGATGATGGCTCCTTCCGCCGGGCACGCCTTCAGGCAGCCCGGATCGGCGCAGTGCATGCAGCCATCCTTGCGGATCAGCCACTCCAGCTTGCCGTGCTCCTCAACTTCCGAGAAGCGCATCACCGTCCACGATTTGGCGGTCAGATCGGCGGGGTTATCGTAAACCCCGACGTTGTGCCCCACTTCATCGCGGATATCATTCCATTCAGAACAGGCTACCTGGCAGGCTTTGCAGCCGATACAGGTAGTGACATCGATCAGCTTGGCCACTTCTTCCTGGTGATCGCGCGCGCGCGGTGCCGGGGTGAAGCCATTGGTGGCGGATTTACGAATGATGTCTTGAGATTGCATTGCCATAATTCGTCTCCGTTACACCTTTTCCACGTTAACCAGGAACGCCTTGAACTCTGGCGTTTGCGTATTGGCGTCGCCGACAAACGGCGTCAGCGTGTTGGCGATAAAGCCTTTCTTCGCCACCCCTTCGTAACCCCAGTGGATCGGGATGCCGATGGTGTCCACGTCCTGGCCATTTACCTGCAGAGTCCGAATACGTTTGGTCACCACCGCCTTGGCCTTGATATAGCCACGGTTGGAGCTGACTTTGACCGTATCGCCCTGCTTGATGCCTTTTTTCTCAGCCAGTTTTTCACCTATCTCGACAAACTGCTCCGGCTGGAGGATCGCATTGAGCAACGCATGTTTGGTCCAGTAGTGGAAATGCTCGGTCAGACGATAGGTCGTGCCGACATACGGGAACTTGTCGGATTTGCCCATCGCAGCCAGATCGTCTTTGAACACGCGTGCCGCCGGGTTGGACACCACGTTCGGGTGCAACGGGTTGGTGCCGAGCGGCGTTTCAAACGGCTCGTAGTGTTCAGGGAACGGTCCTTCCGCCATTTTGTCGATGGCAAACAGGCGGCCCATGCCTTCCGGCTGCATGATAAACGGCCCAACGTCACTGCCCGGTGCGGCGGCGCTGTAGTCCGGGATATCCACCCCGCCCCACTTGGCACCATCCCATTCCAGCAACTGGCGTTTGGCATCCCATGGTTTACCCGCTGGATCCGCAGACGCACGGTTATACAGGATGCGGCGGTTCAACGGCCATGCCCAGGCCCAGCCCAGCGTGTTGCCAAGGCCAGAAGGATCGGCGTTATCACGGCGCGCCATCTGGTTGCCCGCTGGCGTCCAACTGCCTGCGAAGATCCAACAGCCACTTGCCGTGGTGCCGTCATCACGCAGGTGCGCGAAGGTACTGAGCAGTTCGCCTTTCTTCACCAACACTTTGCCGTCTGGATCGAGAACATCCGCCAGCGCCCGGCCATTGCTCTCCATCGCCACTTCTTCTGGCTTCGGATTTTCCGGTGTCAGGTAATCCCAGGACATGTTCAGCAACGGCTCAGGGACCGCACCGCCGTCACGGGTGTACATTTCGCGCAGGCGCATCAGCAGCCCCGCCAGAATTTCACCGTCGTTCAGCGCTTCCCCTGGGGCATCGGCCCCTTTCCAGTGCCATTGCAGCCAGCGGCCAGAGTTAACGATCGAGCCGTTCTCTTCGGCAAAGCAGGTGGATGGCAGGCGGAACACTTCGGTCTGGATTTTCGATGGATCAACGTCGTTAAACTCATCGTGGTTCTGCCAGAAGTTGGAAGTTTCGGTGTTCAGCGGATCGATGGTCACCAGGAACTTCAGCTTGGCCAGTGAGGCCACCACTTTGTTCTTGTTCGGGAACGACGCAACCGGGTTAAAGCCCTGGCAGATATAGCCATTCACTTTCCCCTGCGACATCATCTCGAAATACTGCAGCACGTCGTAGCCTTTGTCCCACTTCGGCAACCAGTCAAAGCCCCAGCTGTTATCTTTCTGCGCTTTGTCGCCGTAGAAGCTCTTCATCATGCTGACGAAGAATTTCGGGTAGTTGCTCCAGTAGTTGACCTGGCCCGGCAGCAGCGCCTTCGGCGTGTTGGCTTTCAGGTAGGTTTCCAGATCGGCCTGCTTCTCGGAAGGTAGCGTCATGTAGCCCGGCAGGCTTTGTGACAGCAGACCCAAATCGGTCAGACCCTGGATATTGGAGTGACCACGCAGGGCGTTCACGCCACCACCTGCCATGCCCATATTGCCAAGCAGCAGTTGGATCATCGCCATGGTGCGGATGTTCTGCGCACCGACCGAGTGCTGTGTCCAGCCCAGGGCGTAGAGGAACGAGGCCGTCTTGTCGTTGGCGCTGGTTTCAGCGATATATTCGCACACCTTGATGAAATCTTCGGTTGGCGTGCCGCAGATGTTGGTTACCACCTCTGGCGTATAACGGCTGATGTGTTTTTTCAGCAGGTTCCACACGCAGTTCGGATCCTGTAGCGTTGTATCACGCTTGGCGAAGCCGTTCTCGTCGAGCTGGTAGTTCCAGGTGGTTTTATCGTATTTGCGATTTTCCGCGTCGTAGCCGCTGAACAGGCCGTCGTCGAAAGTGAAGTCTTCCCGCACCAGCAGGCTGGCGTTGGTGTAGGCGTCCACGTATTCGCGGTTAATCTTGTTATTGGTGATCAGGTACAGCAAGACGCCCGACAGGAAAGCAATGTCGGTACCTGAACGGATAGGCGTGTAGAAATCCGCCACGGATGCAGTACGGGTAAAGCGCGGATCGATGACGATCAGCTTGGCTTTATTATGAATTTTGGCTTCCATCGCCCAGCGGAATCCCACTGGATGCGCTTCTGCCGCATTCCCACCCATGACAATAATTAAGTCGGCGTTCTTGATATCAACCCAGTGGTTGGTCATCGCACCGCGACCAAATGTTGGAGCAAGACTTGCTACCGTTGGTCCGTGTCAGACACGCGCCTGGTTGTCTACGGCAAGCATGCCGAGAGCGCGACTAAATTTTTGGGTCAGCATACCGGTTTCGTTGCTGGAGGCCGAAGCACACAGCATCCCGGTGGAGAGCCAACGGTTTACCGTTACGCCAGCGGCGTTGGTGGCTTCGAAGTTGGCATCGCGGTCTTCTTTCATCAGTTTGGCGATGCGGGTGAAGGCGTCGTCCCAGCTGATGCGTTGCCACTTGTCTGAGCCTGGAGCGCGATATTCAGGGTATTGGAGACGGCTTTCGCTGTGGATGAAATCCACCAGACCTGCCCCTTTCGGGCACAGTGCACCACGGTTTACCGGATGGTCTGGATCCCCTTCGATATGGAAGATGCTCTCTTTGGCGTTTTTGGCGCCATCACCAAGGCTGTACATCAACAGCCCACAGCCGACGGAACAATACGTGCAGGTATTACGGGTTTCACGGGCGCGCAGCAACTTGTACTGCCGGGTTTCCGCCAACGCCACCGCCGGGCTAAAGCCCAGTGCAGCTACCGTGGTTCCTGCCATACCGCCAGCGCAGATCTTAAAGAACTGCCTTCTGCTGACCTGCATGGGGGGTCTCCTTTCTCTCTCGTGTTGTCACATTGTTTCAAATGACGCTTTCCCCCTCAAAGCGGGAAGCGCTAAAATCACTATTCTTATGTGGGTATTGGCCAAATGGGCCGCAACGGCGCCGCAATAATACCATAGCAGGCGTAGGGTTGTTACAAACAGGTGCCAGGAAAGTGAACAAAATTAACCAAGAGCAGCCCACAAATGTGAACGCGCTCACGGGCCTGATCCAGGCTCCGGTGTACCAGCGCGGACAACTGACCACCAAAGAGCAAGATTGGCTCGCCGAAGAGGTGCCGGTCGCGCTGGTGTATAACGGTATTTCTCACGTGGTAATGATGTGTACGCCAAAGGATCTGGAGGCGTTCGCCCTCGGTTTTTCCCTTTCGGAAGGGATTATCGACTCACCACGGGATATCTTCAGTATAGAGGTTAATCCCACCTGCAACGGCATGGAAGTACAAATCGAGCTTTCCAGCCGCCGCTTTGCCGGGCTGAAGGAGCGCCGCCGGGCGATGGCGGGCCGCACAGGGTGCGGCGTTTGTGGCATCGAACAGTTGGCGGATATCTTCCGGCCGGTCACACCGCTGCCCTTTACCCAAACCTTCTCATTGGCCAATCTCGATCGCGCCCTTGACCAGCTACGTCAGGTGCAGAACGTCGGCCAGTTGACGGGTTGTACCCATGCCGCAGGTTGGATCTCACCGCAGGGTGAACTGCTGGGCGGCTGCGAAGACGTTGGCCGCCATGTGGCGCTGGACAAAATGATCGGCATACGCGCCAAACAGGGCTGGCAGCAAGGGGCGATCCTGGTTTCCAGCCGGGCCAGCTATGAGATGGTGCAAAAATCCGCCATGTGCGGTGCCGAGATCCTGTTTGTGGTCTCTGCCGCCACCTCGCTGGCGGTGGAAATCGCCGAGCGCAGCAACCTGACATTGGTTGGTTTTAGCAAGCCAGGCCGGGCAACGGTGTTTACTCATCCGCAGCGTATTACCGATTAATCCCTAAACCATACAGTCTGTAGGGCATTGATAATCATTTTCAATATCATTTAATTAATTATAATGCATCATACTGCTTACGCGGTGCTCACATTTTGCGCCGCCCTACACTACTGGAGATGATGATCATGAGTTATTCACTGCCATCCCTACCTTATGCTTACGACGCACTAGAACCGCATTTCGACAAGCAGACGATGGAAATCCATCACACCAAACACCACCAGACCTACGTCAACAACGCCAACACCGTGCTGGAAGCTTACCCTGAGCTGGCTTCGCTGAGCGTAGAAGAGCTGATCCAGGATCTGGATAAAGTCCCTGCAGACAAGCGCACCTTTATGCGCAACAACGCAGGCGGCCACGCTAACCACAGCCTGTTCTGGAAAGGCCTGAAAACCGGCACCACGCTGGGTGGCGATCTGAAAGCCGCTATCGAGCGCGATTTCGGCAGCGTAGAGAAATTCCAGGAAGAGTTCGAGAAAGCCGCCGCCACCCGTTTCGGTTCTGGCTGGGCTTGGCTGGTGCTGAAAGGCGACAAGCTGGCCGTAGTCTCTACCGCTAACCAGGACAGCCCGCTGATGGGCGAAGCCGTCTCCGGCGCTTCAGGCTTGCCAATCGTTGGCCTGGACGTGTGGGAACACGCTTACTACCTGAAATTCCAGAACCGTCGCCCTGACTACATCAAGGCATTCTGGAACGTAGTGAACTGGGACGAAGCGGCCAAACGCTTCGCCGAAGCCAAGAAATAATTTGGCTTATCTCCGATGATGCCCGCTGATGCGGGCATTTTTTTGCCCATTTCCCGCTAAAGTTTAACCGCCCCTTGCCGATGCTTTGTTCAATTGACCAACGCCTAAAGAGGGATAAATCATGGCGGCATTGCAAGCTTTGGCAGGAAAAATCGTTCATCTCACCGTAGGTAAAAAGCTCGGACTCGGGTTCTCTCTAATGTTGATACTGGCGATCGTTATCGCTGGCACCGGGATAACCTACCTCAATCTTATCGAATCACGCAGCGACCGCATCGATTTCAGCTATCAGTTAACGGGCGAAATCAGTCAGGCTAAATACACCCGTGCCATGTTTAGCCAAAATTACAACATCGACTACCTTGAACGTAACCGCAAACATATCGAGAACGCGTTGCAACTGGCCAGCCACGCGCAAAACCTGAATTGGGATGCGCAAAGCCGCAAGGATCTGGAGCTGTTGGTGGTGTTGCTGGGTAACTATGAGCAACAACAGAAAATGTTTGCCAAAGCCGTGGTGGATAAAGACGCGGTACGAGCCAGCTGGAACATGTCCGAAGTTCAGGACAGCCTGAGCCAGGTTGAACGTCAGTTGGGGGCTACCGATCTGCAACTGGCGTTTATCCAGTTGAACCAGAAGCTGACCCAGATCCGCTACTATGCCCGTGGCCTGGTGCTGCAACCCAACCGCGACTCCGAAATCCCATTGCTCAGCGCCATCGACGACGCCCGCAGCGCCGCCAACACGCTCAGCCAACGCCTGAACGAGTCACAGCGCCCGTTGCTCCAACCTCTGTTGACCGTGCTTGACGAGTATAAAGGCCACATCGCGGCCTACCTGCCCGCCGTTGAGAATGAGATCAAGATCAGTAAACAGCTCGGCGGTTACGCTGACGAGATCGGTACGCTGGTCAATAATTTCATGAAGGATGAGCTGACGCAGACCCATAACAATATCAATACCGCGCAATGGCAGATGGGGATCACCACGGCGATCGCCATTCTTGCTGGCCTGCTGATATCATGGCGTATCACATTGCAGATCACTCGCCCACTCAACAGCACCCTGGAACTGGCAGAACGCATTGCCAAGGGTGATCTACGCCAGGCACAAACCAGCACTCGCCGTGATGAACTGGGCCAGTTGCTTAACGCCGTCGCCGCCATGAGCCAGAACCTGCGCGATATGATTGAGAAAATCCAGATGGGGGTCAGCCAGGTCTCCACCGCCGCCGGAGAAATCGCTGCGGGCAATACCGACCTCTCTTCACGCACCGAACAACAGGCCGCCGCGGTGGAAGAAACCGCCGCCAGCATGGAGCAGCTCACCGCCACGGTGAAGCAAAATGCCGACAATGCCCATCACGCCAACCAGCTGGCGACCGATGCCTCACAAACCGCACAGCAGGGCGGCAAACTGGTTAACAACGTCGTCAGCACCATGCGGGATATTTCCAACAGTTCGCAGCGGATCGCCGAAATTACCACCCTGATCAACGGCATTGCCTTCCAGACTAACATCCTGGCCCTGAACGCCGCCGTAGAGGCCGCCCGTGCGGGTGAGCAAGGGCGCGGTTTCTCGGTTGTCGCCAGCGAAGTCCGTAATCTGGCCCAGCGCAGCGCCCAGGCAGCGAAAGAAATCGAAGGGTTGATTACCGAGTCGGTCAACCGGGTACAGAGCGGTACCGCACTGGTGGAAGACACCGGCAACACCATGGAGCAAATCGTCCGTTCGGTCACCCACGTGCGCGATATCATGGCTGAAATAGCCGCCGCCTCCGATGAACAGACCAGAGGCATCGCGCAGATCGGCCAGGCCATCGTGGAAATGGATCACACCACGCAGCAAAACGCCGCGCTGGTGGAAGAGTCTGCCGCCGCCGCCGATTCACTGGAAGAGCAGGCTGAGATGCTGCTGCAAAGCGTCTCGGTCTTCCGTCTGGCGGACAAGGCTGCGCCAGTGGAAACCAAAACCACCCAGCTCAAATCACCGCCTATGGCTAAACCGAGCACCAGCGCCGAAGATAACTGGACAACCTTCTAACCCCTCCACCCGCCCGGTGATTTCCGGGCGGGTTATTCTGTTCCTCCCCCTCGACTCAGGCTATGCTAGACGGCATTAACGAGCGTGAATGGAGGCTAGCATGCACCACCCAGACGTCTATCTCGGTTCGATTCAACCTTATGAAGGTGGCCGCCCCAGCGCTATCGCCAAACACCTGGTGGAGGGTACGCTGAAGCTCACCCCCTTGGGTCTGGCAGGCGATGAGCAGGCAGAAAAAAGCTACCACGGCGGGCCTGACCGCGCCCTTTGCCACTACCCGCGCGAGCATTACGACCACTGGCGTGAACAGTTCCCCGCTCAGGCAGAACAGTTCTGCGCACCCGCCTTTGGTGAGAATATTTCGACTCTCGGCCTGACCGAGCATAACGTGTTTATGGGGGATATTTTCCGCTGGGGAGAAGCGCTGATCCAGGTAACCCAACCGCGTTCTCCGTGTTTCAAACTCAATTACCATTTCGCTATCGGCGATATTTCGGTGCTGATGCAGCAAACCGGCCGCTGCGGCTGGCTGTACCGCGTGGTGTCGGCCGGATCGGTCAGTGGCGACCAACCACTGGAACTGGTGACCCGCAATAGCGATGTTTCCGTCGCACAAGCGATCGGCATCGCCTGGCACATGCCGTTCGATGAAGAGCAATACCGCCGTTTACTGTCGGTCGCTGGGCTGTCGACCAGTTGGAGCAAAACCATGCTGACGCGCATCACCAGCGGCAAAATCGAAGACCTCAACCGCCGTCTGCTTGGCCGTTAACCGGCGCCAGGCAAAAGACACCCATCGAGCTGGATTAGGGAGTTGCGTTATGACTACATCACCTCATTCTATTCATCACGCGGCTGCGGCGGGCTATCAGGCCAATGCGGATCGCTACGTTTTAGGCCGCCCGGATTATCCGGCGGAGATCGCCGATTGGCTGCGTGAAGTACTCGAGCTACAGCCCGGTAAGACCGTCATCGATCTGGGCGCAGGCACCGGCAAGTTCACTCCGCGCCTGCTGGAGACCGGTGCCAACGTCATCGCCGTTGAGCCGGTGGCGCCGATGCTGGGAAAGCTGGCGGCAGCGTTCCCTCAGGTGAAAACGCTGGCAGGTACCGCCGAATCACTCCCGCTGCCGGATGAGTCGGTGGATGCCGTGGTGTGCGCGCAATCCTTTCACTGGTTTGCCACACGTCAGGCGCTGGCGGAAATTCAGCGCGTGCTGAAACCCGGCGGTAAGCTTGGCCTGGTGTGGAATATGCGCGATGCGCGGGTTGGCTGGGTACGTAAGCTCAACCAGATAGTCGATCGCCACGAAGGGGATGCGCCGCGTTTTTATACCGGTGAATGGCGCAGGCTGTTCCCTTACCCGGGTTTTGCCCAGCTACAGGAGCAGGTGTTTATGCTGGGGCATTGTGGGGCGCCGGAAGATGTGATTTATAACCGTGTGCGATCCACCAGCTTTATCGCCGCGTTGCCGCAACAGCAGCAGGAACAGGTGATCGAACAGATCCGCCAACTGGTGGCAGAGGAAGAGGAACTCCGGGGAAAAGAAACGCTCACGGTGCCTTACCAGACCTGCGCGTTCTTTACGACCAAGGCCTGAGCATGCCCCTCACCCTAACCCTTATGTCTTGATCTTCTCCGCTAAGGCGGAGAAGATCAAGACATAAGGGTTGGGGTGAGGGGTAATCAGAACGCTTTTTTGGCGTAGCCGGTAACCACTTTCAGGCCCATCTCACGGCCAAGTGCGGTCATTGGGTGTACCACGATCAGGCCACGAACGCTTTTCTTCAGCGTACCCATATCCGCCTGCTCTTTCTTGGTGATCTCGCGGCTGAACGGCAGCTGGCTCAACTTCTGCGCTTCCGCACTCAGTTTTTCCACGCGCACGTTTTTCAGGCGCTCAATCTCGGTCTTTAGCTTCTCTTTTTCTTTGAGATGTTGCGCAATCAGGTCGGTGTTACCCTGCTGGATCACCACGGTGTCTTTGTGGTTCAGTGCGTCCAGCAAATCGCTCAGGCGCTTAATCTCGGCTTTTTCTTTCTCTTTCATCGTCTCTGGCCTGTTTTGTTCTATGGCGTAAAAAATATTTCGCTAGTGTAGCAAAATGCACGGCAGGTTACTCCTCACCTTGCGCAATTCCCGCAGGCAGGCCGCTCATCTCGCAGGCTTTTGCCCCCACCCGCGCCAGCGCCTGGGTATAACGGGCGTTAAAGGGATAGCAGCAGGAGAGCCGCAGCCCATTATGATAACGCCCACTGGGAGAATATAGCGTACCGGGCGTCAGGCAGATCTGCTCATCCAGCAACTGATGGAATAGCGCCACCGTGTCCACCCCTGCTGGGAACTCCACCCAGAACACAAACCCACCGGCAGGCTGAGTCGCTCTTGTCCCGCGCGGGAAATGGCGGGCAATCAGCGCTCTAGCCTCTTCCACCTGCGCCGCATAGCGTTTGCGCAAATTACGCAGATGATGATCGTATCCCCCCGCCTCCAGGAACATGGCCAGCGTTTCCGACAGCAAGTGCGACTCCGACATCGAAGACACCGCCTTCAGCTTACGCAGCGCATCACTGAACCGGCCACCAACCACCCAACCGATGCGGAAATCCGGTGCCAGCGTTTTGGTAAAGCTGGAGCAAAACAGCACCCAGCCGTCGCTATCGAACGCCTTCACCGCCGGGCTGAGCGCACTGCCAAATTGTAGCTCAGCATACAGCCCATCTTCGATCAGTGGCACTTGATGATCGTTCATCAGGCGTGCCAGCCGTTTTTTCGACGCCAGCGGCATGGTACAGCCCAGTGGATTCTGTATCGTCGGCATAGCGATGACCGCATTCAGCCGTTTCTCCTGCAACAGCAACTCCAGCGCATCCAGCGACAGGCCATGCTGCGGGTCGGTGGGAATTTCCAACGCTTTCAGCCCCAGGCTGGCGAGCAACGGCAACAGGTAAAAATAGGTCGGCGACTCCAACCCCACGCAGTCGCCGGGCTTGGTGGTCACCCTGAGCGCCAGCTGCAAGGCTTCCATACAACCGTGCGTTAGCGTGATGTCACTCGGCTCCAGCAACATGCCCAACGTCATCGAACGCCGGGCGATCTGCTGGCGCAACCGCAGGCTGCCCGGCGGCAAAGCGTATTGGCCAATCAGATTCGGCTGGCGGCGTAACTGTGATGACAACATCCTCCCCAGCTTGCCACCGGGGTAAAAATCCACGGTTTGCGGACAGGCGAGCGACAAATTGGTGAAGGCCGGGTTCTGTTGGGCGGCAAAAACCGTATCGATCAGGGCCAGCACATCATCCGCTGGCTGTTCAACCCGGTTGCTGGGTGCCGACGCCGTTTTCAACGCAGGCAAGGTCGCCCGCACGTAAAACCCAGACTGTGGCCGCGCCTCGATCAGCCCCCGGTCTTCCAACTGGCGATAGGCTGCCACCACGGTATTGATGCTGACGCTGTGGCTCTGTGCGCAACGGCGCACCGAAGGCAGGCGGCTACCGGGCGGTAAAGTGCCACGATGGATAGCCGCCGCCAATGTCTCCGCCAGTTGCAGGTAGCGGGTTTCGGGGATTTCGTCGAGCAGGGTCACAATTCCTCTCCGGTTAATGGGTACAGTTAAAAATTATCGTAACTGTAACCATGACAATAGCTGATTTCTGGTTCTGTCACCATCACCCCACAGCCCTTATGCTGGTGATCACTCCCAATCATGTATGGAAAACCTTATGCTGGACTCTGCTTTTATCAGTTACGTGACCGTGATGTCGATTACCCCTGGCCCCAATAACCTGCTGCTGGCTTCGTCCGGCGTCAATTTCGGCCTGCGGCGTACCTTACCGATGATGTTTGGTATCAGTCTGGGCTGTGCGACACAGTTAGCCCTCACCACGCTATTGCTGGCGTTGATCCTTAACTGGGCCGATACCATCCGCTTTCCGCTGGCGGTAATGGGCTGTGCGTACCTGTTGTGGCTATCGTGGAAACTGTATAAGGCGGCTTCGCCGGATGCTAAACAGCAGGCGCGGCCAATGCGCTTTATCGGCGGAGCCTTGTTCCAGGCGGTGAACCCGAAAGCCTGGCTGATGGCCATCAACGTGGCGATCCTGTTCACTCCCCATGAAGGGGCGACGCTGCATCAAACGCTGTTAACCATCGCAGGCTTCACCGCGGTGAATGTTCCCTGCATCTTGATCTGGGCGTTGATGGGCGATCGGCTGCGCCACGCTCTGCGTGTGACCTGGAAACTGCGGTTATTTAACGGCGTGATGGCGGGCTTGATGGCAACAACCGCATTATGGCTGCTGTTTGACGAGTGGCGTGCGCTGATGGCTTAAGGCTTTTGAGCACCGAGCGGGGAGAGCCGGGAGGGCTGCTTGGCGCCAATTTTCGCCAGCAGCTCGGTGATCGACAGCACCATGGTGGAACGCACCATCTGCTGGTAACGCTGGTGTTGCATGGCGATCAGCGATTCATCCGCCTCGCCGGGCTGTAGAAACGTGGGGACCGGCGGCAACGCGCTGACGCAATGGAGCTCACCGAAGGGGCCGAGTATCTCATCATCAATAAAGCGATATTCCGAACCGTCGTGGTTCAGCTCTTCACGCATCGCCATCAGCAGTTCGGCATCTTCGTATTCATGGCGGGAAATCACCCCCAGCCCGTACATCAGCTTCAGACGAACCGAAAGTTCACCGAGCGGCCCGGCACCGGACAACAGAGGTTCTACGGCATATTTCACCGCGTAGTCATCTTTACGGAAAACCTGTACCACCAGGACGTTAAGCGCTTCTGCCAACAGCTCGACCGCTGCGATCAGAAAACTGCGCACCGTCTTGCCAGCGTTCAGCTTTTCCAGAACCTTGTTTTCGAATGCCTGTGTCTCGATCATCTTCGCTTTTCGAATCGCATGGGTGGTGTGGTCATTCGAGCCCCTCCCATTAACCACAGGAAGTGAGCCCGAATGGGGGGCAAAGACGCCTTGCCCCCTCACCCTACCCCTTATCCGTGGGGAAAGGGAATGAGTTTGCTTACACTGGTTTGATATCACAGCGTTTACTGCAAGGCGTTATACACAGCAACCGCCTCTTCCACAACCTTGCTGTCGGCCGGTAAACCGGAAATTTGCGCCAGCGCGGCTTTTGGACCCAATTTTGTCAGCAAGTCTACCAGTTCTTGTGCCTGTGGGTCCTGCTCGCTGCGGTAGCTCATGGCGGCGGCAATCCCCTTGATCAGGTTGGCGTGCGGCAAGCCGTATTCCAACGTGCCCAACAGCGGCTTGATCAGGCGATCGCCTGCGCTCAGTTTGCGCAACGGCTGACGGCCTACGCGCTCAACGTCATCGTGCAGATACGGATTTTCGAAGCGGGACAGGATTTTGTTGATATAGGCGGCATGCTTGTCAGCGTCAAAACCGTAGCGCTTGATCAGCACCGCACCGCTCTCTTCCATCGCCCCTTTGACCACCTGGCGGATGACCGGATCGAGGATTGCATCACGAATAGTCAACAGCTTGGCGCGTTGGCCCAGGTAGGCAGTGATCGCATGGCCGGTATTGAGGGTAAACAGCTTACGCTCCACAAACGCCATCAGGTTGTCAGTCAGTTCCATACCGGCGATGGCTGGCGGTTGCCCTTTGAATTGGGTCTGATCGACAATCCACTCGCTAAAGGTTTCCACCGTCACTTCCAGCGGATCGTTGCTGCCCGCTTCTGCTGGGGGCACGATACGGTCTACGGCGGAATCGACAAAGCCGATATGCTGCTCAACCCAGGCCTGTTCATCCTGCGGCAGTGCGTCGAACACGTGCTGTTTGAGCTGGCTGGTGCCGCGTACCATGTTTTCACAGGCGATGATATTCAGCGGTTGATTATTGCCTTGCTGATGGCGCAGGATCAGGCCTTTGGCGATAGTCCCGGCAATTCTGGCGAGGATCTGCGGGCCAACGGCGGTCGTGACAATATCGGCCTGGGCTATCAAGGCCACCGCCTCTTCGCTACCGCTGTTAACGGCACTGACGTTGTTCACCTCTTCAACGCGCGCCTGCTCACCCACCACATGTACCTGGTAGCTTTTGCGTTGGTTCAACGCGTCCAGCACCGTCTGGTTAACGTCAGCAAAAGTCAGTTCGGCGTGCGCGTCGGCAAGCAGTTTGCCAATAAAGCCACGGCCAATATTGCCGGCTCCGAAGTGTAATGCTTTCATATTCCACCCTTTCTTAATGTAGAAAGGTGCAGCAAGCTGCACCCTTTAAAATAATTCTGTTATCAGGCCTTCTTGCCGCCCAGCAAATCCAACACTTCCTGGACGCTGGTGGTATTCGCCAGCCGCTCGATGACGGTTTCATCATCCAACGCATTGGTCAGGCTGGTGATCACCTGGATATGCTCGTTATTACGTGCCGCGATACCGATAACCAGGCGCGCCACCTCATCCTCTTCGTCACCGAAACGTACGCCCTGCGGATACTGGCAGAACACCACGCCGGTACGCAGCACGCGGTCTTTGGCTTCGATGGTGCCATGCGGCACGGCAATGGATTCGCCCAGATAGGTAGAGGTCAGCTTTTCACGCTCCAACATGGCTGGAACATATTCTGGCTCGACGTAGCCTCCCTTCACCAGTTGCTCACCAGCAAAACGAATCGCCTGCTCTTTATCAATGGCCTGCAAGCCGAGGAACACGTTGCTTTCACCCAGTTTGAACAGGTTCTGTTCGCTGGCGTCAAAGCTGTCATCCAGGGTAGAGATAACCTTCTGCTCGGTTTCGCTGGTCTTGTTAGCAGCCACCAGGCGAGCGGTCAAATCACTGTACAGATGGCTGTCCAGGAAGTTGGTCAGCGAGATGTGCTGAGCCTGCGGCGCATGGCGCATCGCACGCTCGGTCAAATCGCGGTGAGTGATCACCAGATCCACATCTTCCGGCAGGCTGTTGATCGCACTATTGGTTACCGAGATATTCTTCAGCCCCGCGTCCGCCACTTTCTTGCGCAGCACGCCAGCACCCATGGCGCTGGAACCCATACCCGCATCGCAAGCCACGATGATTTTACGCACGGTGCTCAGATCGCCGTCTACCGCTGCGTTTACCGCGGCACCGCCTTTAGACTGGGCTTTCATGTCCTGAATACGGCGGGTCGCCTCTTCCAGATCGTCTTCCTCTTTCACTTTTGAGGTTTTCAACAGGAAAGATGAGACCACGAAGGAGACCAGGAACGCCGCAAATACCGCCGCCAGGTTAGCGAAGTAGGCGCCTTTTGGCGTCATCGCCAACACCGCCAGGATAGAGCCTGGGGAGGCAGGGGATACCAGGCCACCGTTCAGCAGGGTCAGGGTGAATACGCCGGTCATACCGCCCAGAATAACCGCCAGGATCAGGCGTGGATTCATCAGCACGTATGGGAAGTAAATTTCGTGGATACCCCCCAGGAAGTGGATGATCGCCGCACCGCCAGCAGACTGCTTGGCACTACCACGGCCGAAGAACATATAGGCCATCAGCACACCCAAACCTGGGCCTGGGTTGGCTTCGATCAGGAAGAAGATTGATTTACCGGTTTCCGTCGCCTGCTGGATACCCAGCGGTGAGAAGATGCCGTGGTTGATGGCGTTGTTCAGGAACAGGATTTTCGCCGGTTCAACGAAGATCGAGGTCAATGGCAGCAGGTTGTTGACCACCATGATATGCACGCCAGCCGCCAACACTTTAGACAGCGCTTCGACCAATGGCCCGATACCCATAAAGGCCAGGATCGCCAACAGCATACCAATGATGCCAGCGGAGAAGTTGTTGACCAACATCTCGAAGCCGCTCTTGATCTTGCCGTCGACCCAACGGTCAAAATGCTTGATCGCCCAGCCGCCCAGCGGCCCAACAATCATGGCGCCGAGGAACATCGGCATATCTGCACCGACGATCACACCCATGGTGGTGATGGCACCGACCACGCCGCCACGCTCGCCGCCCACCAGTTTACCGCCGGTATAACCGATCAGCAGTGGCAGCAGATAGGTGATCATTGGCCCAACCAGCTTGGCTAACGTCTCGTTTGGCAGCCAGCCGGTAGGAATGAATAGCGCAGTGATGATACCCCAGGCGATGAATGCGCCAATGTTGGGCATCACCATGTTACTCAGGAAACGGCCAAAGTTTTGCACTTTAACCTTGATGTCTGGTGAAAACATAAACACACCCCTATTGTTACGCGCTGACAATAAGAGCGCGCGATAATTGTTGTAACGTTCTAGCCCTGTTGATGCTGTTTGCGAAACGGACTCTACCACGCTCTTTTTACTACGCGAACTTCACGGAATTTTTGTGATCACCATCACTAACATTGCCCCTATACCCCGGTGTATTTAGTGATTTTCGTCACATTTATCCGGTGTAAAAAAAATACAACGAGAAGATATACCGGCTAAACGCACCAAAAACGTGACTTTAATCACACTTTAAACCTTGATGTTTGTTTTTAAAATGTGACAAGAATCACAATTTATTTTACATCCGACCACCGGGCCGTGACCTGAAATGACATCTTCCCTGTGAGCATCCACACCGTCGGGAAATAACCATGGCGTGGATGAAAGAAAACTACATTAAGAGATGTGATGAATAAGTGAAGTGTAGTACAGAAAATACGTGGGGGAGGGAGGGGTAAGGAGTTGGAAAAAAGCGGAATAATGTATGTGGTACCAAACGCTGGCCCACATACATTGTTTAGAACGAAGGTTATTGCATTACCGCCAGCACGGTTTTCTGTGCGTTCAGCAAGTCCTGCTGCTTGGCCACCAGATTGGACATCATGGTGTTGTACTGCGTCGCCTGCTGCTGGGTGCGGAACTGCACGCCACCGTTGTTGAAGCTGACCTGATTGCCCTGGGCCTGTAGGAAATCCCCTACCTGTACCAGGTCTTGGACAAAACCGGCGGTGGTTGGGATCGCTGGCATCAGCGCATTGGCCGGTGCGGTAACGATCTTGTCATACGCCTGGTTGTACACCGCTTTCAGGTCGTCCGGCTGTTTCAGCGCCGCACGAGCGGTATCCGCCTGCGCCTTGGCAGTCTGGATCTGCTGGCCCAGCAGGTTTAACGCGCCGATCGACTGTTGCAAGCTATCGCGCTTGCTCATGTAGTCCTGCGCGGTGCGGATCTGATTAACCTGCTCCAGCGCCGGGGTCAGGCTGGCGTCCACCGACTTGGTCAACTGCTGGGAAAAGCCCACCAGAATGGCGTAATCGCTGGTATAAGCACCGAATTTCTGTTTCTGATCTTCGCTCAACGTCGGGATATGTACGCCACTGCGCATGACCGTATTCTGTAAGTAATCAACGAATGCCTTGCGCTGCTCCGGCTCTTTATCGCCGCAGGCGGTCAGTTGCATAACCACCAACAATGCCAACACCGGTGCCAGCCAACGCGCGAAACTTCTGCTCTGGATCCCTACAGCCATGTGACATAACTCCTGTTATAAACGTGTCTTTTATCGGATTCCATGCCGTCTGCCGCCCTCCGTGCGTCTACAAGAATAGATCAACTGCCAGCGATACGAAATGTGATTGTGCGAGGCTCGCAGAATAACTCACCGTTGCGCGGCCGCCATCAGAGAAGAAAAAGCGCCCGCAGGCGCTTTTTCTTGGGCTTTACACCATTATTGCAGTACGGAGATATCCGCGACCTGCAAGAACAACTCACGCAGCTTGCTCAGCAGAGTCAGGCGGTTCACGCGCACCGCTTCATCTTCTGCCATCACCATCACGCCGTCGAAGAACGCATCCACGGTTTCACGGAGTGCGGCCAGTTCTACCAGTGCTTCCTGGTAGCGGCCTTCGGCGAAGAACGGTTGCAGCTTATCGCGCAGCACCACCAAGTGGGTTGCCAACTTCAGTTCGGCCGGTTCTTTCAATACCGATGCGTGGACCTGGTCCAGCAGCGTATCGTTGGATTTAGCCAGGATATTGGAAACGCGCTTGTTGGCAGCCGCCAATGCCGCTGCTGCTTCCAGCGTACGGAAATGCGTCACCGCTTTTACCCGCGCATCGAAGTCTGCTGGCTTGGTTGGGCGACGAGCCAACACGGCCTGGATGGTATCCACCGCGTGACCTTCTTCCTGATACCAGGCGCGGAAACGGCCCAGCATAAAGTCGACAACCTCATCTACGACCTTGGCGTTGGTCAGCTTGTCACCATACAGGCGGACAGCCTCTTCGGTCAGGGTTTGCAGATCCAGCGGCAGGTTTTTCTCAACGATAATACGCAGTACGCCCAGCGCAGCACGGCGCAGTGCGAACGGGTCTTTATCGCCTTTTGGATGTTGCCCGATGCCGAAGATCCCGGCCAGGGTGTCCATTTTGTCGGCAATAGCCAACGAGCAGGCCACCAACGATTGCGGCAGCTCATCACCGGCAAAGCGTGGTTGATACTGTTCGTTCAACGCTACCGCCACGTCTTCGGCTTCACCGTCATGGCGCGCATAGTGCATGCCCATGACGCCTTGGGTGTCGGTGAATTCGAACACCATGTTGGTCATCAGATCGCACTTCGACAGCAGCCCCGCACGCGTGGCGTGGTTGACGTCAGCCCCGATCTGGCCAGCGATCCAGCCAGCCATGGCCTGAATACGGTCGGTCTTGGCGCGCAGGGTGCCCAGTTGCTGTTGGAACAGCACGGTTTCCAGACGCGGCAGGTTGTCTTCCAGGCGTTGCTTGCGGTCGGTATTGAAGAAGAATTCGGCATCCGCCAGACGTGGGCGCACCACTTTCTCGTTACCAGAGATAATTTGCTGCGGATCTTTCGATTCGATATTGGCGACGAAGATAAAGTTCGGCAGCAGTTTGCCCGCGGCGTCATACACCGGGAAATACTTCTGATCGCCCTTCATGGTGTACACCAACGCTTCCGCCGGCACCGCCAGGAATTTCTCTTCGAACTTGGCGGTCAGCACCACTGGCCATTCGACCAACGAGGTGACTTCTTCCAGCAGGCTCTCGCTCAGATCGGCTTTACCACCAATCTGCTGTGCAGCCAACTCGGCATCACGCTTGATCAAGGATTTACGGGTTTGATAATCCGCCACCACTTTGCCGCGCTCCAACAGGATCTGCGGGTATTGATCGGCATTATCGATGGTGAATTCGGCTTCACCCATAAAGCGGTGGCCGCGAATAGTGCGGGCAGAGTCGATACCCAGCACGGTGCCAGGGATCAGTTCTGCACCCAGCAGCAGGGTCACGGTATGCACAGGGCGGACGAACTGGGTTTCTTTATCACCCCAGCGCATCAGTTTCGGGATTGGCAGCTTGGACAGCGCGGTGCTCACCATACCGGCCAGCAGTTGCTGGGCAGATTGGCCAGGCACATGGGCGCGATACAGCAGCCATTCGCCTTTATCGGTCACCAGGCGCTCGGCCTGATCGACGGTAATACCGCAGCCACGCGCCCAACCTTCGGCCGCTTTGCTCGGTTTGCCTTCGGCATCGAACGCCTGGGCAATGGCTGGACCGCGTTTTTCAACTTCACGATCGGCCTGCGCAGCACTCAGATCCGCCACTTTCAACGCCAGGCGGCGCGGAGCGGCAAACCACTTCACTTCGCCATGTTCCAGGCCAGCGTTGTCCAGTTCAGCGGTAAAGTTGGCGGCAAAGGCTTCTGCCAGTGAGCGAAGAGCCTTCGGCGGCAGCTCTTCCGTGCCGATTTCCACCAGGAAAGTCTGTTGTGTCATAGCTGCCTCTACTTCTTGTTACACATTGGGAAGCCCAGCGCTTCGCGGGAAGCGTAGTAGGCCTCGGCAACGGCTTTGGTCAGCGTGCGAATACGCAGAATATAGCGCTGACGCTCGGTAACCGAGATCGCCTTGCGTGCATCCAACAGGTTGAAGGTATGAGCAGCCTTGAGGATACGTTCATAAGCCGGCAGCGGCAGCGGTTTCTCCAATGCCAGCAGCGTTTGTGCTTCCTTCTCGTACTGCTCGAAGCAGGAGAACAGGAAATCGACATCGGCGTATTCGAAGTTATAGGTGGACTGCTCCACTTCGTTCTGATGGAACACGTCGCCGTAGGTGGTAACGCCCAATGGGCCATTGCTCCACACCAGATCGTAGACGCTGTCCACGCCCTGGATGTACATCGCCAAGCGTTCCAGACCGTAGGTAATCTCACCGGTGACCGGTTTGCACTCCAGACCACCAACCTGCTGGAAATAGGTAAACTGCGTGACTTCCATGCCGTTTAACCACACTTCCCAACCCAGACCCCAGGCACCGAGCGTCGGGTTTTCCCAGTTGTCTTCCACAAAGCGGATATCGTGGATGGTCGGATCCAGACCCAGTTCCTTCAAGGAACCCAGGTAGAGTTCCTGAATGTTTTCTGGCGATGGCTTAATCACCACCTGGAATTGGTAGTAATGCTGCAGGCGGTTCGGGTTTTCCCCGTAACGGCCGTCGGTTGGGCGACGAGACGGTTGCACATAGGCGGTGGCCATTGGCTCCGGGCCCAGTGCACGCAGGCAGGTCATCGGGTGGGATGTCCCCGCGCCAACTTCCATGTCCAGCGGTTGCACGATGGTGCAGCCCTGGCGCGCCCAATAGTCCTGTAGTGTCAGGATCAGACCCTGAAAGGTCTTGGTATCAAACTTTTGCATGTTGATTTCGCACGCGATACAAGTGGATTTAACAGAATGGGCCAGTATACCCGTTGACCGTAAGATATACAGCCAGAATCCCGCAGCAAGTGTCAATCTTCGTGAAAAAATCGCGCTGCGCGGCCAGTTAGGAAGGGATCGAGTCGATAGCTGTTGCCTGAACGAGATTGAGCCAGGCGATAAGCCTCAATGAATAGGGGCGGCCTAAGCAACCGCTACACCATCCGACATTGATCATCGATACGTTCAAGCCGGAAGGCAACGTTGAGCGCTTGGCCACTCTCATTCCCGCTCGTAAAGCACCGGCCTGATGAGCTTCAGTTCGACGCCAAGCCTGATGGCATGTTTGGCATTGGTAACGCCTAATTTTTTGACCACGTTGCCGATATGATATTTTACGGTGGTGAGCTTGATCCCCAAAATCAGCGCGATTTCCTGATAGGACTTTCCCATGCTTGCCCAGTAAATCACCTCATTCTCGCGCTTGGAGAACAGCTCTTTTTGGTTGATTTGGTCATCATCGCTGGTGTTATTCAGTTCGTGATAAAGTGCGGTTAATTTATCATGCACGGTGATCAACAGCATTTGCAGTTTATGTTGATTCTCTTTGATAATCTCTTCTATATTTTCGTCACAGGCGTCATCCATAAAAAGAGACAGCACCACCAGATTATTATTATGATCGTGCAACACAAACGTATAGCCATTGATGATGTTATAATTCTTGGCCATCTCAAAAATATTGGGGTGTTTTAACCCAGAGCCGTTCTTAATATTTTCATCCCAGACGAAGGGAGTCACTCGCCGGGATGTCGTAATCAATACCGGATCGATAAACTGGTAGTTATTTGCGGTGTAAAACTCAAACCATTCTGTTTTGTTAGAAATGATGGCGAAATCGGCAGGGTTTATTTTGCTCATGATCGCATAAGCGTACTTTATGCTGTTATACTCTTGTAAGTTTTCCTCCAAATAACTCTTTATGACTGAGTTAATAAATTCATTATTAAAGAATAAACTCGACACGCAAAGTCTCCTTATTGAAATTCCCGTTACAAATTTCAGAGGACAGCATAGAGGTAATATTTTATCATAAAAAAAAACAGAAAATTCATAGTGAGTAAAAAAATTCCGTGATGATTTTAATGCTTGATATATTTAATGAAAGAACTGTGTTTTTTAACCACGTTCACCCCAAGATATCAAAGCCTGATTTTTTCACTGCGCTAATAACGGGTTTACGACAGTCTGCGTGATAAATTTTTTAGTTGCTGAAGTGTTTTTCATTGGGTGTTTTTTTGCCAAAAATGTTAACATTCGGCAAAAAACACCACGTCATATCTGATAATAGCTCACTTTCTGATTGTTAATAACAGGTTAAAG
Organism: Serratia sp. JSRIV006; assembly: GCF_019968685.1. Classification (NCBI taxonomy): domain Bacteria; kingdom Pseudomonadati; phylum Pseudomonadota; class Gammaproteobacteria; order Enterobacterales; family Yersiniaceae; genus Serratia; species Serratia sp. JSRIV006. The sequence goes on along the minus strand of NZ_CP074137.1, from coordinate 35,184 downwards.
CTAAAAAACTAATGATAGGGGCTGAGATTGATACGTTTTTTATATATTTCAGGCACGCAAAAGCGCTCCCACTCGTTGATTGGCGAGCGAGAGAACAATTGACAGACAACCTGTTATTTATAATAATGACAACAAAATTTCCCTGGTGTTGGCCGAATTGGCTCCTGATCCTTTAAACGGGATCAGTTTTTTTTATTTAAATCTTTTGCTCTTATGCCGTAACGATAAAGTCTTTTAGGAGCAAATGATAGTTATACTAAAGTACAGTCAGACACTGTACTTTTTCGGTGAAGGGCTTGGGCAAGGCGATGGCTAACAGGGCTGACAGCCCCTGATGTCAGGCACTGTCCCGTAATAATGGTAAGCACAACTCCCTCCTATTCTTCCCGGCACCAAACCGTCTGGCACCGGGCAATTAAGTTTAAAGCCATTCTTCAAAAACGCGCACTGACCCCCACATTGTACATAAATTGCTCACCACTGCTCAAGCCGCTGGTTTGCGAAACCGTCGCAAAGGCCGCCACCCGATCGCTCAATGGCATATTCGCCCCCAAGGTGATATCCATCCAGTTTTTATCCTGGCTGGCGCTGTCGCGGGTGAATGAGGTCTGGGTCGATTTCAATCCACCGCCTGCCCGGTAAACGCCATCACCGAACTGATGCTGATAGCTCACCTCCGCGTAGGGATTAACTACCCCAAGTTGGCTATCCAATCGCCATCCTACAGCGCCGATCTGCGAATGATAGGTCTGATCGTTGAAACGCATGGCCGTACTGTCGTCGCCATTCTCGCTATAACCGGAGACGTTGCTGTAATCCCAGGCAAACTGGGCCATCGGCCCAGTGGTGAGGTACGAAGCGATTGGGAAGTCATACCCCGCAGTAACGCGTGCGCCCCACTGCTTACCATCGGTATCGCCGGTTTCTGTGCGAGTCAGCGAACCCAGCTGCATACTGCGGTTAATATCGTCGTAATTCACGCTGGCATAGTGCAAATCGGCATTGACCCATCCCTGCTCAAACAGCGTTACTGAGCTGAAGGCCGACAGCAGCACGCCACGCGCCTTATAATCGTAACGGCTGGAAGGTTGCTGATTGTCGTTGGAACCTGAGATCAACGCACCTATCAGCCACTTATCCGTCAGTTGATAATCTACGCCCAGCGTTAGGTTATGCGTGGTGGCGTCGCCATCCCCGGAAACCGTATTGGCAGAATAATCGTAACGTTGCCCGGCATAGCCGCCGAACACGCCAAATGACCCCTGCGGATTGCTGCTGGTGCGTAACTGCTGAAAACGGCTGTCCAGGGTAGCACGGCTATCACGCGCGAAGGCGGCGGTTGCCTGGTTGAGTGCCACTGCCTGCGCCGGGCCATCCAATACCGCCTGAATATAATCGGCGATCAGTTGGTGAGCCTGTGGGCTAGGGTGGAAATGATCGGCAAACAGATAAGCCTGCTCGCTGTTAAAGCCTGGCATGGACGAACTGCATACCGCCGAAGAAACTCCCGCTGGGCAGGCCATACCGGCGGTGTTGGTAAAACCAAACTGGCCCGGATTGGCGATCGCCTCGCTGAACAGTTTGTTGACATCTACGCGCACGATATTACCGCCGCCCTGAGCCAACAGGCGATCTTCGCTCTGGTTATAAAAATCGGTAAGCTGGGCCGCCTGGGCGCTGAAACTGTCAAAAGCCGCGCTCAGTTGGGCAGCGATGGCCTGTTGCACCATAGGATTGCTGCTGGCCTGCTGTGCCGCGGCACCTAAAGCCTGATGGATCGCCTGCTGGCGCGAAGCGTTATCCGGCGTGGCGAGAGTATTAAGCTTGCCGTACGCCGCCAGTATGGCCGCGCCCTGCACTGGCCCCAGCGCCTGCTGGATAATCAGTTCCATCAACTGCGGGGTTGAGCCGATATTGGGTACCGTTGGCACTATCACCGTCCCGGCACCGGCGTTCAATAAAGCGTGCACCTGAGTCGCCGCAGCCAAGGCGCTGGTATAGGCCACCTCCGGTGCGGTTGCCACATTCATCGCCGCGGCGGCCAGATCGTTACCGCCAATCCAGTGAATATACAGACCGTCGCCGTCGGCCCTGCCGTTAACCCGCGCAAGGTAGCTTTGTAGCTGATCCTCGGTATTGTCCGCCGGGTTTAGCGCCGGTACGGCCACGCCACCACCGGCAGCATAGTTGTAGCCACCGCTATCGGACGCCACCAGCGCGGCACCGATGCGCTGGCCCAGTATTTCGTCATACAGCCGATGTTGGTTACTGTCATAAGTGAAGCGGCCGTTATTGCCGGTATCACTCAGGCTGTCACCAAACACGTACAGTTGATCGTAAGCCTGTGCCGTAGCACTGAGGCAAAAAGCTAACGTCACGGCAAGCACCGTTGGGGTGTGCTTACCCTGTCTTTTCAGAGGCATAAATAGACTCCTAGTCATAAATAGAGGAAATCCTGTTCTTATCGTTGGCAGTTATCGCTATAGCCGTGTAGTAAATATTGCGGGGATTCACATAACGTCAAGTTAACTGACGATAAATCGTGCGAAGGGTTGCCAAGCAGGCAACTTACGGCGATGATTACCTGTAAATAAATACAGCAAAAGGAATCCTCGTATGGCCATCGAACGTTGCGGTTGGGTTACCGCCGATCCGCTATATCTTGAGTATCATGACCAGGAATGGGGCGTACCCACCACCGACGCACGCGAGCTGTTCGAAATGCTGTGCCTGGAAGGCCAGCAGGCCGGTCTTTCCTGGATCACCGTGCTGAAAAAACGTGAAAACTACCGCCGTGCCTTCCACAATTTCGATCCGCAGCACATTGCAGCCATGACCGAGCAAGACGTGGCAACGCTGATGCAAGACAGCGGCATCATCCGCCATCGCGGCAAGATTGAGGCGATTATCAACAATGCCAAGGCCTATCTGGCGATGGAAGCCGCCGGAGAGGATTTTGTCACCTTTATCTGGCAATTCGTCACCGGCAAGCCGATGATCAATCACTGGCAGGCACTTGGCGAAGTCCCCGCCAAAACCGAACAGTCCGATGCCCTATCCAAGGCGTTGAAAAAGCGCGGCTTTAAATTTATCGGCTCAACCACCTGCTATGCCTTTATGCAGGCCAGCGGCCTGGTGAACGATCATATTACCGGGTGCTTTTGCCACCCAAAGCAGCGCCAGGCATGATCCGCACCGCCGTCCCGGCAGATATCGAGCCGCTTATGACGCTGTGGCAGGCAAGTACCACCCAAGCCCATCCGTTTATCGCGGCCGATTATTGGCAGCAAACCGCCCAGTTGGTGCGTGAAAGCTATCTGCCGCGCGCCAAAACCTGGGTTTATCTGCACCACCAGCAGATCGCCGGTTTTATCAGCGTGCTGGATGAACGCTTTGTGGGTGCGCTGTTTGTCGATGAAAGCTTCCACGGCCAAGGCGTCGGAGCAGCGCTGATGGAGCATGTGCAGCAACAGCACGGCTGGCTGAGCCTGGAGGTATACGAGCAGAATCTGCGGGCCTGCGCCTTTTACCGCAAGCATGGGTTCAGTGAAGTACAACGCCAGTTCAACCAGGAGACCCAGGCCCATACGCTGATCATGAACTGGGCCGCAACCGAACTGCGCTACCCCTGAAGAAGCGGCGGGCGGGCTTTGTCATCCCTGCCCGCTTCTGGTACTTTGGCAGCCAACCTTGTCAACGAGATCCCGCATGTTTACCCATATCGCCTTATCCAAGCTCAACGGTCTTGAATTGATGGTGTACAACTACGTCATCAAAAATAAGGACAAGGTCATGTATATGACCATTCGCGAGCTGGCGGACGGTGCCAAGGTCTCCACCACCACGGTATTACGCTTTTGTAAGAAAATGAATTTCAGCGGCTATTCGGAATTCCGCATTCGTTTTAAACTCTATCTGGAGCAGGAAGACAAGCTGCTGCTAACCTCCGGCGTCAGTGAAATTGTCAGCTTCTTCAAGAGTATTAACAATGAAGAGTTTGAACAGTTAATTACGGATGCGGCAGCGCACATTGCCAACGCGGAACGGATCATCTTTGTTGGAGCAGGAACATCCGGCACCTTAGGTAAGTACGGCGCCCGTTTTTTCTCTAACGTCGGTAAATTCAGTAATTATATCGATGATCCTTATTATCCCATCAGCAGCGATATGTATAAAAACGCGGTAGCCATTATTTTATCGGTTTCTGGAGAAACGCCGGAAATTCTTAAACTGGCCAGCCAGTTTAGCCTGCATAACTGTAAGATCGTCAGCATTACTAATAGCGAAACCTCTTCACTGGCGCGCATGGCGGACTTTAATCTCTCTTATCACATGCCGCAAATCCGCATTGCCAGCGAATACGATATCACTACCCAGGTACCGGTGATGTATATGTTGGAGGCGATAGGGAAAAAGCTGGCTAAAAACCTCGGCCATTAATTTCATTAGCTAAAGCACGTTAAATAACACCCTGTTTTTTGCATGTGACAAATCACTATTTTGCCATTTTGTTATATCGTGACATTCTCTTGCCGTTTGCTACTATCCATTTAGAAATCACCTTCGACCTACAATAAAGCCCGATATTTCTGTACCCCACAGATGGAGTTACGTTGATGGCAATTAATTATGCTGACTCGGCAAAAGAGATCGTGCGCCTGATTGGTGGCGATAATAATGTGATTAATGTCACACATTGCGCCACCCGTTTACGATTTATTCTAAAAGACGGTAGCCAGGCCGATAAAGACACACTGAAACGCGTCAAAGGCGTTATTACCGTTATCGAATCCAGCGGCCAATTGCAGGTGGTGATCGGCAACCACGTCGGCGATGCCTATCGGGAAGTGCTGAAGCTGGTCAATATGGATGAAAACGTGGCGGTCAGCGCGCCGAACGTCGGCATCGTCAGCCGCCTGATGGACATTATCTCCAGCATCTTCGCCCCCTTCCTGTATCCGCTGGCAGCCTGCGGGGTGTTGCAGGGGCTCATCTCGCTGTTTGCTGCCTTGGGCTGGATGGATCCGGCCAGCGGCACCTATCGTATCCTGAACTTCGTTTCCTGGACCGGCTTCACCTTCCTGCCGGTGATGGTGGCCTTCACCGCCGCGAAAAAATTCAACGTCAACCCGTTCACCGCAGTGATCGCGGCCTGTGCGCTGGTCTCTCCAGACTATATGAACATGCTCACCGCCAATAAAATCCTGTTGGTGAACTCTGCCGATCCGGCCATGCAGGCTTTGATGCAGGAAGCCGTCAATAACCCACAGATTGCCAGGGTGCTGGCCGAGGTGGCCGGTATCCCGATTAACGCCGATCCCCTCACCTTCCTGGGCATGCCGGTGCAGTATCTCAGCTACACCGCCTCGGTGATCCCGATCATATTGATGGTCTGGATCATGTCTTATGTGCAGCGTTTCTTTGAACGCATCCTGCCGCTGGTGATCCGCAACCTGTTCACGCCGATGTTCTGTATCGCGATCATGGTGCCGCTGACGCTGCTGGCCTTTGGCCCGATCGGCAACATGATTGGCGGTGCCATCGGTGGCGTCTATAACACGCTGTATCACCTCAGCCCTTCCATTGCCGGAGCGGTGGTAGGCGCACTGTGGATGCCGTTGGTCACGCTGGGCGTACACTGGGGGATCACGCCGGTCACCGTGGGGAACTATGCCACACTGGGTTATGACACCTTTACCGGCCTGCAAGCCTCGCCGGTGTTTGCCATGGCAGGTGCCGTGCTGGGCGTCTATTTGAAATCCAAAGACCCGGAGATGAAGCGCGTTTCGCTGTCTGCGGGCATGACCGCCCTGTTTGGCATCACGGAGCCCGCCATCTACGGCGTGGCGTTGCGTCTGAAACGCCCAATGATTTGCGGCTGTGTCGCCGGTGCGGTCGGCGGTTCCATTGCCGGAGCCTTCAACGCGGTGTCATGGAGCTATTGCCTGCCGGGGATTGCCGTGCTGCCGGTGTTCTTTAAAGAAGGCCATATGCCGCAGTTCCTTGGCTTCCTGTTGTCCATCTGCGTGGCATTTGTGCTTGGTGCGGTACTAACCTATATCGTCGGCTTCAAAGAAGAACAGCCTGCGCCAGCGGCACCGCTCAACAAGCCTGAAATGGCCTAAATTCATCTACCAAGAGAAACAACGTTATGAAAAAACAGTTACCGGATAATTTCCTGTGGGGTGGCGCAGTAGCGGCGCATCAGGTTGAAGGCGGCTGGGATCAGGGCGGTAAAGGCCCAAGCATCGTCGATGTGCTGTCCAGCGGTGCCCACGGCGTCGATCGCGTGATCACCGACGGCATTGAACCAGGCTACCTCTACGCCAACCACGAGGCGGTGGACTTCTATCACCGTTATCAAGGCGATATCGCGCTGTTTGCCGAAATGGGCTTCAAGTGCTTCCGCACCTCTATTGCCTGGTCGCGCATCTTCCCGCTGGGGGACGAGCTGGAACCGAACGAAGAAGGGTTACAGTTCTACGACAACCTGTTTGACGAGTTGCTGAAATACGGCATTGAGCCGGTGATCACTCTTTCCCACTTTGAGATGCCATGGCATCTGGTGAAAGCATATGGCGGCTGGAAAAACCGCAAGGTAGTCGATTTCTTTGTGCGCTTTAGCGAAGTGGTCATCTCCCGTTACCAGCACAAAGTGAAGTACTGGATGACCTTCAACGAGATCAACAACCAGCGCAACTGGAAGACTCCGCTGTTCGGCTACTGCTGTTCAGGGGTGATTTTCACCCAGGAACCGAACCCGGAAGAGTGCATGTACCAGGTGCTGCACCATCAGTTTGTCGCCAGCGCACAGGTGGTCAAACTGGGACATGCCATCAACCCGGAACTGCAGATTGGCTGCATGATCGCCATGGTGCCGCTGTATCCGTTCTCCTGCAATCCGGACGACGTGATGTACGCCCAAGAGGCGATGCGTGAACGCTTCCTGTTTGGCGATGTGCATATGCGCGGCTATTACCCGTCCTACATCCTGCACGAATGGGAGCGCAAGGGTTACCACATCCAGATGCAACCGGAGGATGAGCAGATCCTGCGTGAAGGTTGTGCAGACTATATCGGCCTGAGCTACTACATGAGTAACGCGGTGCAGGCGGACTCCATCGGCACGGGCACGGCGCTGGCCGGTTTTGAAGGCAGCGTGCCGAACCCTTATGTGAAAGCGTCCGACTGGGGCTGGCAGATCGATCCGGTGGGGCTGCGCTATACGCTCAATATCCTCTATGAACGCTACCAGAAGCCGCTGTTTATCGTCGAGAACGGCTTCGGTGCGCTGGATAAGCCCGAGGCCGATGGCCAGATCCACGACGATTACCGCATCGCCTATCTGCGTTCGCACATCGAGCAGATGAAAAAAGCGGTGATCGACGACGGCGTTGAGGTCATGGGCTTCACCCCCTGGGGCTGTATCGACTGCGTATCCTTCACCACCGGGCAATACAGTAAGCGCTACGGTTTTATCTACGTGGATAAGCACGACGACGGCAGCGGCAGCTTTGCCCGCTCGAAGAAACAGAGCTTCGACTGGTATCGCCGCGTGATCGCCAGCAATGGCGAAACGTTAGCCTAATCGCATCTCATCGGGGCGAAATTCTTCGCCCCTTTGTCCGAAAGATCAACCACTCCCACATCAATTCAGTTTGTTCTGGTTCCCAAGCGGCGATTTGGCGGCTACCTTCCTGCCTGGCTTACAGGTTTATAATTTGTCACGATTTTTATCGGAACTGCTGGCCAAAAGGTACGTCATAGTTGCGCGGCCCGTTTGGGGCTGGCGGCTGAATGCCGACGATTTAGCGCCTCCAGTTTGGAGTAGCGCACGCAGATATCCCTGCTTTTAAAGGAACTAACAATGAAAAAACGCATTGCGATAATTGCTGGTGCGGTAGCCGTTGCCATGACGCTATCGGCTTGTACCACCAACCCTTACACCGGGGAGTCAGAAGCCGGCAAGTCCGGTATTGGCGCTGGCGTTGGCGCAGCCCTGGGTGCCGGTATCGGCATGATCTCTTCATCGAAAAAAGACCGTGGCAAAGGCGCGCTGATCGGCGCCGCAGCCGGTGCAGCATTAGGCGGTGGCGCCGGATACTACATGGACGTGCAGGAAGCCAAACTGCGCGACAAAATGAAAGGCACCGGCGTTAGCGTTACCCGTCTGGGCGATAATATCGTGCTGAATATGCCGAACAACGTGACCTTCGATACCGACAGCAGCACGCTGAAACCGGCGGGCGCCAACACCCTGACCGGCGTGGCGATGGTGCTGAAAGAGTATGAGAAAACCGCCGTCAACGTGGTGGGTTACACCGACAGCACCGGGGCCCGTGCGCATAATATGACGCTGTCCCAGCAACGTGCAGACGGTGTGGCCAGCGCGCTAATCACCCAAGGGGTCGCCGCCAACCGCATCCGCTCAACCGGTGCTGGCCCGGATAACCCGATCGCCTCCAATAGCACCACCGCAGGCAAGGCGCAGAACCGCCGCGTCGAGATCACTCTCAGCCCGCTGTAAGCCCACAGTGCGGGGCCTTTGCCCCGCCAGTTCGCATTTCCTGCCCTCACCTCTCCCGCCGGTTCCTCTGCCTGTGTTACTCTCGCCCGGCATCCCAACACCTTCTGTAGAGTGAAATATGTCCCTGAAAGCGATTGCCAAAGCATTGGATCTCTCCGTTACCACCGTGAGTCGTGCCCTGAATGGCTACGGCGACGTGGCCCAAGATACGCGCCAACGGGTAGAGGCTGAGGCAGAGCGTTTGGGGTATCGCCCCAATACCCTGGCACGCCGCTTAAAAATGGGCAAAATCGACGCCGTTGGTCTGGTTTTTCCCTTCAATAACTACACGTTAAGTAACTCTACCTTGATGGAGATGATCGGTTGTATCAGCAATGAGTTGGTACGCCACGAGATCGATCTGCTGCTGGTAGCAGATGATGCGCCCCATCAGGCCTTTACTCGTCTGATTGCCAGCAAACGTGTTGATGCGTTGATTGTTGCCCATACGCTAGACAACGATCCGCGTCTGCATGAATTACAGCGGCTTAACTTCCCGTTTCTGGCGCTCGGCCGCAGCCAACTGGTGAAAGATTACGCCTGGTTTGATTTTGATAATCGCGCTGGCAGCCTGATGGCCGTGGACTATCTGGTGGCGCTCGGCCACCGGAAAATTGCCTATCTGGGCGAAAATAACCAGCAGTCATTTATCAGCCAGCGCCGCCAAGGTTATCTGGATGGATTGGCCAACCATCAACTGCAACAACGTGACGATTATCTGTGCAGTATCACGCCAAGCCGTCGCGCGGGTTATCTGACCACCCAAGCGTTATTGGCGTTAGCCGATCCACCGACGGCAATCATTACCGACTGCAACGGTCACGGCGAGGGGGCAGCAATGGCGCTTCGTGATGCCGATAAACTCGGCCCCGGTGGAGTTTCTCTGGTGGTGTATGACGGATTACCAGCGGAAAGCCTGCTCGATCTTCCTGTAGCCTCCATCGTCCAAGCCACCCGCGCGGAAGTCGGCCAACAAATCGCACAAATGACTCTTGGCCTGATCCGTGGTGAACCCCTGCAACAATTACAGGTACTGTGGCAACCGGTGCTAAAACCCAACCCTGACGAGCTCCCCCTTACCTCCTGATCGTTTAAAACAACGACGTTTTTTGCCCGACCAGATCACAGATCCGAAACGTTTAGGTTTTAATCCGAAACGTTTCGGATCAATGATGAGGCCACTGAGTTGAGCCAAAGATCGTAAAGGAGTCAAAACATGGAACCCACCATTGTGCGGTTAACCAGCCCCATGACCGACGTCATTGTTCGTTGCCAGCCGTTTGCCGAAATTCTCTATTGGGGCCCTCATTTAAGCGGGTTTATGCCGGAAGATGTCCTGACGCTGAGCCGGGCGGTGCCCAACGGCAGGCTGGATGTCGATGCGCCACTGACGCTGGCGGCAGAATCTGGACGCGGTCTGTTTGGCTCACCGGGAGTGGAAGGCCATCGTGACGGCTACGATTGGTCACCCGTATTCACCACCAGCGAAATCACGCATCAAGACAATCAGTTACTGATCCTGGCAGAAGACCCACAGGCTGGGCTGCAACTACGCAGCGAACTGCAATTGGACAGCGCCAGCGGCGTGCTAAAGATGCGCCATACGTTGATCAATCATCATGCTGCTCGTTACTGGGTTAACCGATTGGCGTTAACACTGCCCTTGCCTGAGCGTGCTGGTGAAGTGATGGCGTTTCATGGCCGCTGGATCCGCGAGTTCCAACCGCACCGCGTCACCCTGGAGCATGGTGGATACCTGCAGGAAAACCGCCGAGGGCGCAGCTCTCATGAATACTTCCCCGGCATGATGGTAGGTAGCCGTGGCTTCAGCGAGCAACAAGGGGAAGTCTGGGGCATTCATCTCGGTTGGAGCGGCAACCATCGCCTGCGCGCCGATGTGAAAACCGATGGCCGCCGCCTGTTGCAGGCAGAGGCCCTGTATCTGCCAGGCGAGCAGGAGCTGGAAGGCGGAGCCAGCCTAAGCACGCCCTGGCTGTATGCCGCCAGCTCTCGCACGGGTCTGAATGCGCTCAGCCAGCAGTTTCACCGTTATGTCCGCCAGAATATCCTGCACTTCCCTGAACACAAGCCACGTCCCGTGCATCTCAATACCTGGGAGGGCATCTATTTCGACCACCAGCCCGAGTACATCATGCAAATGGCCACCAAATCGGCCGAACTTGGCGTAGAACGCTTTATCATTGATGACGGCTGGTTCCGTGGGCGCAACCACGATCGCGCCGCACTTGGCGACTGGTATCTGGACGAGAAAAAATACCCGAACGGGCTGGCACCGGTGATCGAGCATGTTAAACGGCTAGGCATGGAATTCGGTATCTGGGTGGAGCCAGAGATGATCAATCCAGATTCCGATCTGTTCCGGGCTCACCCCGACTGGGTGCTAGGTTTACCGGGTTATCAGCAACCTACCGGGCGTTTTCAGTACGTGCTCGATCTGTGCAACCCACAGGTCTTCGAATACCTGCTGGAGCGCATGAACTGGCTACTGAGCAATCATGATATCGACTACATCAAGTGGGACATGAACCGCGAGATCGTGCAACCCGCTCACCTTGGCCGCGCCTCGCTGACAGCCCAGACCGAGCAATTCTATCGCCTGTTGGATAGTTTGAGGGAACGCTTCCCGCAGGTGGAATTCGAATCCTGCGCCTCCGGTGGGGGCCGTATCGATTATGAGGTCCTGCAACGCTGCCACCGCTTCTGGGCCTCCGACAACAACGACGCGCTGGAACGCCAAACTATTCAGCGCGGCATGAGCTATTTCTTCCCCCCGGAAGTGATGGGCTCACACATCGGCAACCGACGTTGTCACGCCACCGAACGTCAGCACAGCATCGGTTTTCGCGGCCTGACGGCGCTGTTCGGTCACATGGGTATCGAACTCGACCCGGTCAAAGAAGGTGACGCCGAACAGCTTGGCTTCGTCCGCTATGTGGCGTTGCACAAATCTCTCCGGCCGCTGCTACATAGCGGCGATGTTATCCGTATCGATCATCACGACCCAAGCACCCAGATTAATGGCGTGGTTGCCCCAGGACAGGAGCGAGCAGTCATTCTGGTCAGCCAGTTGGCGATGCCGGATCACCAGTTGCCGGGTAATTTGCGCATTCCAGGGTTGAGGCCGGATGCACGTTATCGGATCACCCTGCTGGATACCCCGCCGCTGATTCACCAACAGCAGGGCGGCCATACCATGCGCCAGTTACCCGCCTGGATGAAACAGCCCTGCGACGTGAGCGGGGAATGGCTGGCACAGGTCGGCCTGGCGTTACCGGTACTGGATCCGGAAAGCGCCATGCTGATCGGCCTGGAACAGCTCTGAGTTATCCCATAGATTTGCAGGTGCAGCGCTCACCACGGCGGGCCGCTGCACACCCAAAGCTCGTCGTGGAAGGACAATCACCATGAACGCCACCGTCTGTACCTATAAAAATAACCGTAACTTCTGGATATTTGGCGCTTTCTTTTTCCTCTACTTTTTCATTATGGCCACCTGCTTTCCGTTTCTGCCGATCTGGCTGTCTGAAGTCATCGGGTTGAATAAAACCGAAACTGGCCTGGTATTTTCCTGTCTGTCTCTGTTTGCCATTCTCTTCCAACCCATTTTCGGCATTATTTCCGATAAGCTCGGGCTGAAAAAACATCTGCTTTGGGTGATTACCCTGTTGCTGTTTTTCTTTGCCCCCTTCTTCCTCTACGTCTTTGCACCGTTGTTGAAAATCAACGTCTTGCTCGGAGCCATGGTGGGCGGGGCCTATATCGGATTTGCTTTTTCAGGGGGCGCGGGAGCCGTTGAGGCTTATATCGAGCGAGTCAGCCGCAAAAGTGCCTTCGAATACGGCAAGGCACGGATGTTTGGCTGTTTCGGCTGGGGGATCTGTGCGTCTACCGCCGGGGTGTTATTCAACATCAATCCGGATATCGTCTTTTGGATGGGTTCTGGAGCCGCAGTGCTACTGATGCTACTCCTGATCCTGGCCAACCCGCGCGAAAATCCTAACGCCATGGTCATGGGCAAACTGGGTGCCAACCAGAGCCAGTTCAACCTGAGGATGGTGGTAGCGCTGTTCAGGATGCCGAAGATGTGGATGTTCATCCTGTATGTGGTCGGCGTAGCCTGCGTCTATGACGTGTTCGATCAACAGTTTGCCAACTTCTTCAAAACCTTCTTCAGCTCGCCCCAGCGCGGTACCGAAGTCTTCGGTTATGCGACCACCGCCGGAGAATTGGCCAATGCGCTGATCATGTTCTGCTCGCCGTGGATTATTAACCGCATCGGGGCGAAAAATACGCTGCTGCTGGCCGGTACCATCATGTCCATACGCATTATTGGCTCCGCCTTTGCCACAACGGCATTGGAAGTCATCATGCTGAAAATGCTGCACGCGCTGGAAGTGCCTTTCCTGCTGGTCGGCTCCTTCAAGTACATCACCGCCAACTTTGATACCCGCCTTTCCGCCACGATCTATCTGATTGGTTTCCAGTTTGCCAAACAGGGGGCCGCCATCTTCCTCTCTGCCTTTGCAGGTAGCCTGTATGACCGTATGGGGTTCGCCGACACTTACCTGATCCTTGGCTGCCTTGCCTTGGGTGTCACGCTGATTTCTGTCTTCACCCTCAGCAGCCCCGGCAAGAAAATCCAGACGCAGGCTAAAGCGCAGGAGGCCACCTCCTGACAAGGGTCATTCCCGGCTTTGGGCTTGGTGTGTTAGTCTCCTTGGCATTGAACCGCAGGGGAGATTGGCTGTGAGCAGTGATAAAGCAACGCGTGCCTCAGGGCGCGCCACCATCAGTGATGTGGCAAAACACGCCCAAACCGGCAAAACCAGCGTGTCGCGCTATCTCAATGGTGAACAGCACCTGCTCTCCGACGCCCTCAAGCAACGTATCGACATCGCGATCCAGCAGCTCGACTATCGCCCAAGCCAGATGGCACGCAGCCTGAAAGGCGGACAAACGCGGCTGATCGGCCTGATCATCGCCGATATCACCAATCCCTATTCCGTCGACGTGATGCGCGGTATCGAAGCCGCCTGCCGTCAACATGGCTTTACCCTGCTGGTCTGTAACACCAATAACGAGATCAATCAGGAACAGCACTATCTACAGTTGCTGAGCAGCTACCGGGTGGAAGGGATTGTGGTGAACGCCGTAGGGATGCGAGAAGACGCGCTCTCCATGCTGCAACAGTCGATGCTGCCAATGGTGCTGATCGACCGTAAAATTCCCGATTTCGCCTGCGATGTGGTGGGCCTGAATAACCACGAGGCCACCGCCATCGCAACGGAGCATTTGTTACAGCAGGGGTTTGAGGCGATCCTGTTCCTCAGTGAGCCGATTGGCACCGTGAATACCCGGCTTGAACGTCTGCACGCCTTTCGCCAGACCATGGCCAAACATCCCGATTTATCCGCCGAGCAGGCTGAAACCCCGCTCAACGACGCCGAAAAGCTGGCAACGGTATTACAGACCTTCAACACCCGCCATCGCGGCATGCGCAAAGCGGTGATCTCAGCCAACGGTGCCCTAACGCTGCAAGTTGCGCGCGCTATGCGCCACCTGGGCATGCAGTGGGGCAACGATATTGGCCTGCTGGGGTTTGACGAACTGGATTGGGCCGAACTGGCCGGGGTGGGGATCACCACCCTGAAACAGCCCACCTACCAGATAGGACATGCCGCGTTGGAGTTGCTGGTGCAGCGTATCCAGGGCCTCGATGATCCCGTTAGCGAGCAGCTATTCTCCGGTGAGCTGATCGTTCGTGGCTCCACCCAGCGTTAAGCCACACTCGAATCACCAGTCCTCAAACGACTATTTTTCAGCCAACTCCGTGATTGCGATCATAATTCTGCATGCTGCTGCTTTTCAATGGAACCGGTTCCATTTACCGTGACAATAACAGTCGCGGTGGTGATAGGTCACCTCAGGAGCCAAAAGATGAAGCAACAGATTATTGTAGTAACCAGCGCCTACGGCAACGACAAGGTACAGCAGCTAGGGGGGCAGGCGGCGTTATTACCCCTGATCGCTCAGGCAGGCGCAGACGGCGTGGAAATCCGCCGTGAACTGCTTTCCCCGCAGGAACTGGACGCTTTACCCACTCTGGCAAAAGCCCTGCAGCAACACCAATTGGCCGCCGTGTATTCCGCTCCTGAGTCACTGTTTACCCCACAGCACACCCTGAACCCGAATCTGCCCGCCTTTTTGGCAGAGGCGAAGATCCTGCAAGCCAGTAGGCTCAAACTCGCTTTAGGCCACTACCGGCCAGGCTTTGACTTTACCGAGTTAAAAATCGCGCTGGGGCAATCCGCAGTCCAACTGGTGGTCGAGAACGATCAAACGCCAGACTGCGGCATCCTGTCGTTGATGAACGCCTTTTTCCTTGCGGTGGAAGAGAGCCAGTTGCCGGTCGGGATGACGTTCGACATGGCCAACTGGCATTGGGTGGGGCAAGACGCCCTGGCCGCCGCCAATCTGCTGGCCGCACACGTCGGCTATATCCATGTTAAAGCCGCCACCCTTGGCCCACGCGGCTGGCGCGCCATCGCCCTGGATGATACCGACGGTAGCTGGCGTGAAGTGCTGGCCCGCTTGCCGCAGGACGTACCACGCGGCATCGAGTTCCCGCTACAGGGCAGCGATCTGGAGGCGGTAACCCGCCATTACGTGGATATGTTACGTGGGGAGCAGGCATGATGAGCACGCAAAATTCTTTAGATGTCGTCACGCTGGGTGAAGCCATGGCGATGTTTGTCGCAGCGCAAACTGGCGATCTGGCCGAGGTTGAAAGCTTTACCAAACGCATCGCCGGTGCCGAGCTGAACGTAGCGATCGGACTGGCCCGCCTGGGTCTGAACGTCGGCTGGGTCAGCCGGGTAGGTAATGACTCGTTTGGACGCTTTACCCTGCAACAGCTGGCGAAAGAAGGGGTTAATGCCCAGCGGGTCACCGTTGATGGCCGCTACCCAACCGGTTTTCAGCTGAAATCTAAAAATACCGATGGAACCGATCCCAGCGTGGAGTATTTCCGCAAAGGCTCCGCCGCCAGCCATCTTTCCACCGCCGACTTCGATCGTGACTACTTCGCCGGGGCGCGCCATCTGCACCTGAGCGGAGTAGCCGCCGCGCTGTCTGCCGAGTCGCTGGAGCTGTGCCATTTCGCCGCCGCCGAGATGCGCGCCCTGGGCAAAACCATCTCCTTCGACCCCAACCTGCGCCCAGTGCTGTGGTCTAGCCGGGAGCTGATGATCGAACAGCTCAACAAGCTGGCCTGCGCGGCCGACTGGGTGCTGCCAGGGTTAAAAGAGGGCCAGATCCTGACCGGACAATCCACCGCGGAAGGCATCGCCGATTTCTATCTGGAGCGCGGCGTACAGGCCGTGATCATCAAAACCGGGCCAGAGGGTGCCTGGTTTAAAACCGCCGCCGGCGACCAGGCTGCGGTACCCGCGGTCAAAGTCACCAACGTGGTTGATACCGTCGGTGCCGGAGACGGCTTCGCGGTTGGGACGCTAAGCGCCCTGCTGGAAGGCAAAACGCTGATCCAGGCGGTACAACGCGGCAACAAGATCGGTTCGCTGGCCATCCAGGCCATCGGCGACAGCGAAGGGCTGCCAACCCGTGCCGCACTGGCGGAATAATCATTTGCTCCAATGAGCGCCCACCTCTGTCCCTACAACCGAGGCACGCCGGGAGAGCACAAGCCCCAGCGGATGGCTGCAAGCCACCGCTGGTGAGAAGACTCCACTGAAGGGTTCTGCACATGACTAAAGCAACTATTGCGGCCAAACGCTGGTGGTACATCATGCCCATCGTGTTTATCACCTACAGCCTGGCCTATCTGGACCGCGCCAACTTTAGCTTTGCCTCTGCCGCCGGGATTAATGACGATCTTGGCATCACCAAAGGGATGTCATCCCTGCTGGGTGCCCTGTTTTTCCTCGGCTATTTCTTCTTCCAAATCCCCGGCGCCATCTACGCCGAACGCCGTAGCGTCAAGAAGCTGATTTTCTGGTGTTTGATCCTGTGGGGCGGCTGCGCCTCGCTGACCGGCATGGTCAGCAATATCCCGATGCTGGCAGCGATCCGCTTTATCCTCGGCGTGGTGGAGGCGGCGGTGATGCCCGCAATGCTGATTTACATCAGCAACTGGTTTACCAAGTCTGAACGCTCTCGCGCCAACACCTTCCTGATCCTCGGCAATCCGGTCACGGTGTTGTGGATGTCGGTGGTTTCTGGCTACCTGATCCACGCCTTTGGCTGGCGTGAAATGTTTATCATCGAAGGGGTTCCTGCGGTGATCTGGGCATTCTGTTGGTGGGTGCTGGTCAAAGACAAACCGTCACAGGTCGGCTGGCTGAGCGATCAGGAAAAGCTGGCGTTGCAACAGCAACTGGCCGAGGAGCAGAAAGGTATCAAGGCGGTACGCAACTACGGCGAAGCCTTCCGCTCGCGCAACGTGATCCTGCTGTGCATGCAATATTTTGCCTGGAGCATCGGCGTGTATGGCTTTGTGCTGTGGCTGCCTTCGATCCTGCGCAGCGGTATGCAGATGGGGATGGTTGAAGCGGGCTGGTTGTCGTCGGTACCTTATCTGGCCGCCACCATTGCGATGATCGTGGTTTCCTGGGCATCTGACAAGATGCAGAACCGTAAGCTGTTTGTTTGGCCGCTGTTGTTGATTGGCGCGCTGGCCTTCTTCGCTTCCTACGCCATTGGCCCGAACCACTTCTGGATCTCCTATGGTCTGCTGGTGGTCGCCGGTGCGGCCATGTATGCGCCTTACGGTCCGTTTTTCGCCATCATTCCGGAGATGCTGCCAAGAAACGTCGCCGGGGGTGCCATGGCGCTGATTAACAGCATGGGCGCGCTGGGCTCCTTCTTCGGCTCCTGGTTTGTCGGTTACCTCAACGGGGCAACCGGCAGCCCGGCGGCCTCCTATATGTTTATGGCTATCGCGCTGCTGGCCTCAGTGGGGCTGACGCTGATCGTCAAGCCAGCACGTAATGAAGCTCAGCCCCAGGTGGCCTGATCTTGCGAGTGAGGGGCTCAGCCCTTCACTCTCCTGCAATATGTTATGTTGAACATCTCGTTCGCCAGATGGAGTTATTTGATGAAGCCTGCAATCGTGTTGTACAAACGTATTCCTGCCGACCTGCGTGCCAAGCTGGACCAGCACTTTACCGTTCATACCTTTGACGGTCTGCAACTGGACAACGCCGCCTTCGATCAGGCGCTACAACAGGCCGAAGGCATCCTCGGTTCCGGCGGCAAGATTGACGAAGCCTTTTTGCAACGCGCCCCCAAACTGCGTGCGGCGTCCACCGTCTCCGTCGGTTATGACAACTTTGACGTTGCAGCGCTCAACGCCCACCGGGTGCTGTTGATGCATACCCCAACCGTCCTGACCGAAACCGTGGCCGATACCATCATGAGCCTGGTGTTGGCCACCGCACGCCGGGTGGTCGAGGTGGCTGAGCGGGTCAAGGCAGGGGAATGGCAGGGCAGCATCGGGCCTGACTGGTACGGCGTTGACGTGCATCATAAAACCATCGGCATCCTCGGTATGGGCCGCATCGGCCTGGCGCTGGCGCAGCGCGCGCATTTTGGCTTTGGCATGCCGGTGCTGTACAACGCACGCCGTACACATGAAGAAGCAGAGCAACGCTTCAATGCCCGCCGTTGCGATCTCGATACGCTGCTGGCCGAGTCGGACTTCCTGTGCATTACGCTGCCGCTCACTGAGCAAACCTTCCATCTGATTGGCCGCGAACAGCTGGCGAAGATGAAGCAGAGCGGAATTTTGATTAACGCGGGGCGTGGCCCGGTGGTAGATGAGCAAGCGCTGATTGAAGCCTTACAAGACGGTACCATTCATGCCGCTGGATTGGATGTGTTCGAGCAAGAGCCGGTCGCGGTCGATTCGCCGCTGCTGAAAATGGCCAACGTGGTCGCTTTGCCGCATATCGGTTCCGCTACCCATGAGACTCGCTACGGCATGGCCGAGTGCGCCGTGGATAACCTGATTGCCGCCTTGACCGGTACGGTCACAGAAAACTGCGTTAACCCGCAGTTGCTGAAGAAATAAGTTTGACTGAATGAGACTGCTCCGGCTCGCTATGTAGCTACATTTTGAACCTGTGGAGTGAGCAGCAGTCTCCCCCTTCCCCCTCCGCCCCCAAATTCTTACCCAGGGATGAGGCGATTTTTTCTCCATCCAGCACACTAGGTTACCCTACGATAAAAACGCTTCCTGCCACGAGTAAGGAGAGCCATGAAACGCCTGACCCTTCCCCTGCTGATGCTGCTTTCACCCGCAGCGCTGGCCAACTGGACGCTGCAAAGCTTCCCGGCCTTCAGCGAATCCGCCAGCGGTTTATTTACCAGCCAGGCTACCCTAGCCAAAGGCCAACTGCCGCTGCGGCTGTATCAGAACCAACAGTGCTGGCAGCCCAGTGACGCGGTTAAGCTGAACCAGACATTGTCGCTGCAACCCTGTAGCGATAGCGAGCCGGTCAACTGGCGGCTATTTCGCGATGGTGATTATCAGGTACGTATCGACACCCGCAGTGGCACGCCCACCTTGCAGCTCAGCCTGAAGGCAGAACCGGAAAAAACCGTCGCCGCCGTAGCTCGCACCTGCCAACGCTGGGATGGCCAGCCGATCACGATCGCGGTGAAGGACACCTTTGCCGAAGGCGAAACGGTGCGCGATTTTTATTCCGGCCAGACCGCCACGGTAGTTCAAGGCCTGGTCACCCTGCAACCGGCGGCCAACAGCGGGGGTCTGCTATTGCTAGAGTCAGCCAATACGCCGCCACAGGCGGCTTTCAACTGGCACAACGCCACGGTCTATTTCGTGCTGACCGATCGCTTTGAAAACGGCAACCCAGCCAACGATCACAGCTATGGCCGCCACGGCGACGGCATGCAAGAGATCGGCACCTTCCACGGCGGCGACCTCGCCGGGTTGACGAAAAAACTGGATTATCTGCAACAGCTGGGGGTCAACGCCCTGTGGATCAGTTCCCCGTTGGAACAGATCCACGGCTGGGTCGGCGGCGGAACCAAAGGGGATTTCCCGCATTATGCCTATCACGGCTACTACCATCAGGACTGGACCAAGCTTGATGCCAATATGGGCAATGAGCAGGATCTGCGTAATCTGGTGGAGCAAGCACATCAGCGCGGGATCCGCATCTTGTTTGACGTGGTGGTGAATCACGTCGGCTATGCCACACTGGCCGATATGCAGCAGTTCCAGTTTGGCTCGCTGTACCTGAAGAGTGACGAAGCCGCAAAAATCCTCGGCAAAAACTGGGGCGATTGGCAACCGGGGCCTGGCCAGAGCTGGCACAGCTTTAACGACTACATTAACTTCAGCGATAAAGCAGGCTGGAGCCAATGGTGGGGGAAAAACTGGATCCGCACCGATATCGGCGATTACGACTCACCGGGCTTCGACGACCTGACCATGTCACTGGCTTTCCTTCCGGACATCAAAACTGAAGCGCCAGGAGCCAGCGGCCTACCGCTGTTCTTCCGCCATAAATCTGATACCGCCGCGCGCGAAATCCCAGGGGCCACCACCCGCGATTATCTGACGGCCTGGCTCAGCCAATGGGTGCGCGACTACGGCATTGACGGTTTCCGCGTTGATACCGCCAAGCACGTCGATAAACCCACGCTGGACCTGCTAAAGCAGCGTGCCACCGAGGCGCTGGCAGAGTGGAAAGCGGCTAATCCCAAGCAGGCACTGGATAACGCGCCGTTCTGGATGACCGGTGAAGCCTGGGGCCACGGGGTGATGAAAAGCGACTATTACCAGCACGGCTTCGATGCGATGATCAACTTCGATTTTCAGGATCAGGCCTCGCAGGCGCTGGGCTGCTTCTCCAATATCGATGCCACCTATCAGCAAATGGCGGACAAGCTGCTGGGCTTCAACGTGCTGAGCTATATTTCCTCGCACGACACTCGCCTGTTCTTCGCCAGCGATGCCAAAGGTTCGTTGCCTTTGCAGCAACGAGCAGCAGACCTGCTGTTATTGGCTCCGGGCGCGGTACAGATTTATTACGGTGATGAGAGTGGCCGGCCGTTTGGCCCTACCGGTTCCGATCCTTTACAAGGCACGCGCTCGGATATGAACTGGGGTGAACTGCAAGGAGCCAAAGCGCCGTTGTTGGCACATTGGCAGCAACTAGGCCAGTTCCGCGAGCGCCACCCGGCAGTCGGTGCCGGTACGCAGCAATCCCAGCAAACGCCTCATTACTATGCCTTTAGTCGCCAACATGGGGGTGATAAGGTGATGGTGGTGTGGGCTGGCGATCGGTCACAATAATTCAGCGCGTTATGCTGTAAAAAGCCCGCCGAGCGACATCTATGCCCGGCGGGTAAGATATCAGCCGCATTGCACCCGCTTTTATCTGGCGGTATGGTGGGCGTCTACCCGCTTACAACCATATTGCAGCAGCTATGAATTTTTCACTTTTCGGCGACAAATTTACCCGTTACGCGGGCATCACCCGCTTGATGGACGATCTGAACGAAGGCCTGCGCACGCCAGGTGCCATCATGCTTGGCGGCGGTAACCCGGCGCAGATCCCAGAGATGGCCAGCTACTTCAAACAGCTGTGCCAGGAGATGCTCGATCAGGGCAAGCTGACCGAGGCACTGTGCAACTACGACGGCCCGCAAGGCAAAGACGCCCTGCTGAAAGCGCTGGCCACTATGCTGCAGGAAGAGCTTGGCTGGCAGATCGAGCCACAGAATATTGCACTGACAAATGGCAGCCAGAGCGCGTTTTTCTACTTGTTTAACCTGTTCGCTGGCCGTTACGCCGACGGCACTCGCCGCCGCGTGCTGTTCCCGCTGGCGCCAGAATATATTGGCTATGCCGATTCCGGACTGGATGAAGGGCTGTTTGTCTCTGCCAAACCCAATATCGAGCTGCTGCCAGACGGCCAGTTCAAGTATCACGTCGATTTTGAGCATCTGAACATCGGTGACGACATCGGCATGATCTGCGTATCGCGCCCCACCAACCCGACCGGTAACGTGATCACCGACGAAGAGCTGATGAAGCTCGATCTCTTGGCGCAACAGCGTGATATCCCACTGGTGATCGATAACGCTTACGGCGTGCCGTTCCCCGGCATTATCTTCAGCGAAGCCACGCCGCTGTGGAACCCGAACATCATCCTGTGCATGAGCTTGTCCAAGTTGGGTCTGCCTGGCTCACGCTGTGGCATCGTGATTGCCGACGAGAAGGTCATTACCGCGCTGACCAATATGAACGGCATTATCAGCCTGTCCCCAGGCAGCATTGGCCCGGCGCTGGCCACGGAGATGATTGAGCGCGGCGACCTGCTGCGTTTATCCAACGAGGTGATCCGCCCGTTCTACAAGCAGCGGGTCGAGCAGACCATCGGCATTATTCGCCGTTACCTGTCGCCGGAGCGCTGCCTGATCCATAAACCGGAAGGGGCTATCTTCCTCTGGCTGTGGTTCAAGGATCTGCCCATCACCACCGAACTGCTGTATCAACGGCTGAAAAAGCGTGGCGTATTGATGGTGCCTGGCCACTACTTCTTCCCGGGATTGGAGCATGAATGGCCGCATACGCATCAATGTATGCGCATGAACTATGTGCCTAATCCGGAAGATATTGAGCGTGGCGTGATGATCCTGGCCGAAGAGGTTGAGCGCGCCCACCAGGAAGCGTAGCCGGTTGAGATTTTGTCAGCAGTATCTTGGGGCTCCGCAAGCGGAGCCCCTTTTTGCAGGCTACATTGCCCAGAACAGCACCGCCAACAGCTGCGGTGACATGATGCGCAGGAACATTGCCAACGGGTAGACCGTGGCATAAGAGAGCGCTGCAGCGCCGCTGGTAGGGTGCAGGCCGTTGGCAAAGGCCAGCGCCGGTGGATCGGTCATTGAGCCCGCCAGCATGCCGGAGAGCGTCAGGTAGTTCATCTTACCCACTACCCGAGCCAGAATACCTACGCTGATCAGTGGTATGAAGGTGATGAGTGCCCCGTAACCGACCCACGCCAGCCCATCGCCATGCAGCAGGGTATCGACAAAGTTGCCACCCGACTTCAGGCCAACCACAGCCAGGAACAGCACGATACCCAGTTCACGCAGCGCCAGGTTGGCACTTGGCGGCATAAACCAGTACAGCTTACCGATGCTACCAATACGCCCCAGGATCAGCGCCACCACCAGCGGACCACCGGCTAACCCCAACCGCAATGCTGCCGGGAAGCCGGGAATAAACAGCGGGATAGAACCCAACAGCACCCCAAGGCCAATGCCGATAAATACCGGCAGCATCTGCACCTGTTGCAGCTTCTGCTGGGCGTTGCCGACAATCGCGGCCACCGCCTCAATGGATTCTGGCCGCCCCACCAGGTTGAGGATATCCCCGAACTGCAGCGTAACATTGCTGCCCGCCACCAGCTCGACCCCGGCACGGTTGAGGCGAGAGACCACCACCTCATATTTTTGCTTCAGCTCCAGATCGCGGATTTTTTTACCCAACACCTTTTCGTTGGTCACTACCGCACGAACCACTTGCAGTGAAGTCCCCCGGGTGGAGAGCGATACGTCGACTTCCTCGCCAATCACCAGCCGGGCATTTTCCAGCTTTTCGCGCTTGCCGACCAGGTGCAGGAAATCCCCCAGTTCCAGCGTCTCATGCGGGGCGGGCACCATCAGCAAATCACCGCGCTTGAGGCGCGAACAAATGATCTCATCACTGTTGAGCAACGGTACGTTCTTGATGGCCATGCCTTGCAGATTGGGGTTACGCACCGCCACGTTCATGGTCTGCAACAGTTCGCGATTGCTCCCCAGACTGTCTTCAAATTCCTGCGCTTCCTTATCGATATTGATGCGGAAAAACAGCCGGATCAGCCACATCACCAGCAGAATGCCGCAGATACCGAACGGATAGGCCATCGCATAGCCCATCCCCATGCGGTTAACCAGCGCCGGATCGGAACCCAGATCGGTGAGTATCTGCTGCCCGGCACCGAGCGCCGGAGTGTTGGTAACCGCGCCGGAGAACACGCCGAGAATGATCGGTAACGGCACGGCAAACAGCTTATGGACAATCGCCGCCACCACGCCGCCCACCAGCACCAACAGAATGGCAAAGCCATTGAGCTTGAGGCCGGAAACGCGCAGGGACGAGAAGAAACCAGGGCCAACCTGAATACCGATGGTGTAAACAAACAGGATCAGACCGAACTCCTGAATAAAGTGCAGCATGTCGCCGTTGAGAGTGATCTGGTAAGTCTGTGCAAAGTGTCCGACGATGATGCCGCCGAACAAGACGCCGCCTATCCCTAAACCCACGCCATACACTTTCCAGTTGCCAATCCATAACCCGAGAATAGCCACCAACGCCAACATGCTGACGGTCAGGGCGATATCACTCATACGTCACATCCTTACCATAAGTTTAACAATCGGTATGCGATTAAATGCCTGCAATTATTAGGGATTCTGACATAAGGCGTTGGGGGGTAATGTGGGGTATGCCACAGAAT
Source organism: Serratia sp. JSRIV006 (assembly GCF_019968685.1). Lineage (NCBI taxonomy): Bacteria > Pseudomonadati > Pseudomonadota > Gammaproteobacteria > Enterobacterales > Yersiniaceae > Serratia > Serratia sp. JSRIV006. The sequence continues at coordinate 11,043 of NZ_CP074137.1, read as the reverse complement.
GCGACGGGGGAGGCCCGAATGGACCTCCCCCGCAAGTTTTTGTGTTTTTTCAGCCGGTTATTTGGCTTCCAGCTCCGGAGTGCTACCGATGCTGATGCGTTGTGGCTGCAAGGCTTCCGGCACGTGGCGTACCAGATCGATGTGCAGCAGGCCGTTTTCAAATTTGGCTTCGGACACCTGCAGGTGCTCTGCCAGGGTAAAGGTCAGGCTGAACTCTTTGCACACCAGCCCCTGATGCAGATACTCCACCTGTTTTTCCGGCGGTGTGGGGTTGCCACGCACGGTCAGGCGCGGGCCTTCCACTTCAATATCCAGTTCGCTTTGTTTGAACCCGGCTAACGCCAGGGAAATGCGATAGTGGTTATCGTCGCTTTTCTCAATGTTATAGGGCGGGAACCCTTGTGGCTCCTGGCCTCCCATTGAGCTGGCCAGCTTGTCAAAACCGATCCATTGACGCAGAAGTGGGGATAAATCGTAGTTACGCATAATACTCTCCTTCCAAGAAGCGAGGTTTAAAGTTTGCCCCCTAACGGCAGGCACGGTGATACAACAACAATTACTTAATTTCGATCCGACGCGGCTTTAACGTTTCCGGCACGATACGTTCCAGATCGATATACAGCAGGCCGTTTTCCAGTTTGGCGCCTCTAATTTGAATATGCTCGGCCAGCTGGAATTTGCGTTCAAAGTTACGCTCGGCAATGCCTTGATATAAATAGGTTCTCTCAGCAGGTTCGTTGGTGTGAGCCCCGCGCACAATCAACAGATTGTCTTGCGTGGTGATCTCCAGTTCCTGCTCGGCAAACCCGGCCACCGCGATGGCAATGCGGTAATGATTTTCATCAACCAGCTCAACGTTATACGGCGGATAGCCACCGTTACCCTGGCTTTGGCCAGCCTCAAGGGCGTTGAACAGACGATCAAAACCGATCGCGGAACGGTACAGCGGGGAAAGATCAAAGTTGCGCATAAAACAGCCTCCTAAGGCACTTCAGCGAGGTTGATAATGAAGCCTTCCATCATGGACAGGCTATAAGGCTTGAATTCCCTTACGGCAAATTCTTAATTTGGCCTTGTAAAGAAGATGGGGTTTGCTTTCCACATTTCAACTGGTGATGATTAAATAATTGCCAATGGAAACGGCGAAAATTTGTTTATCACATACACTCAAAGTGAGATAGCCGCCACAGTGCGGAATGTTGCATCTTTCAATGCTTTGGCTGGATGTTATAAATCAGCAAATTTCAGGGGATGTCTCCCCTCAGGATGGACGAATGAAACCAATAAAAAAAATGATAGCGACCGGTTGCCTGCTGCTGACCACTAACGGTTGCTCCAGCGTAGCCAGCCACACCGGGGCCGACCAGGGTTATTACTCCGGTACGCGCGCCAATGTCGATATGATGAAGAGCGAAGATACCAGTTGGGCCATGATGCCCCTGCTGGCGATCGACCTGCCCCTGTCGGCGGCGATGGACACCATTTTGCTGCCTTACGACTACCTGCGTTCTGGCAGCGATAAAGCGGCAGCCTCACCCAAAGCCCGTATCCAGCATGATGAAGAACGAAATCTGGCTGTCAGCGGCAATCCAGGCCAGGGCATGGCAACCTCGCCAGCACCGGCCGGGTTGTAGTTAAACCGCCACCACAAAAATCTGGTTAAATCCGGCGACTTCACGCATAAAGGCCACCTGTTTGCCATCTGGTGAGAACACCACGGCGTCCCCCAGTGGTGGTTGCGTAGTCCGTTTGGTCAGGCGCTGCATATTGCCGTTGGCGATATCGCACAGCATCACGCTGTTATCACACACCAGCGCAATCTTGCCCCCCTGCGGATGCCAACTGAAGGCCGACTGGATGCCGTGATCCGCTTGTGTCACCTGATTCGCCTCCCCGCCATTGGGGGAAACAGTCCACAGTTGCACTATGCCCCGATCGTCTTGCATCAGGAAGGCGATGGCCCTGCCGTCTGGCGAACTCCGCAACCAATGACGTGGCGTGGTGGCAACCCCAGGATAGTTGCGTTGGCCGGTATAGGTTAACCGCCGTTGTCGAACGCCTAACGGTGGCGCAGGTAAGGTCGTTGCCGTTCCCTGCAAGGGAGCCTCCCCGGCTTTGGCATAGTCGGCATCGTTTTCAGGTAAATCCACCACAAACACTTCCGGCAACTTTTCCCCCTGCGGCGAGAGGGTATCGCCGATAAACGCCAACGCCCAACGCTGGCGGCTGCCATCGGGTTTGCTATAACCTTGCAGGCCAATCCAACCTTCTTCATAAGCCCGATTGATTTGATCGCTGCCCGGTTGCGGGGTTGGCGTGGTTGCGCTGACCAGTACGCAATAATGGCTTCCGTCGTATTCACGTGGGTGCTGCTTGGGGGGATTTACCCCTTGCAACGGCACCGCTACGCCAACGTTACGCAAATCCAGTGCGGGATCGAGTTCATGCATCACATGGTCGTTATAGGTGAAGCTCAGACGGCTACCCTCTGGGCTGAAGACATGCACGTGGGTGCCGCCACGCAGCGCACCTGGGGTATAGGGGGCTGTAATGTCCAATGCGTCCAGGGTGATCGCCAATTCACGATCCGGCTCGCTGACGATCACGCCACGGCGATGGTGGAAGTCATAATGCCAGAAGCTGTCTGGGTGTTCCGGCCCATGGATAAATGCGTAGCGCGCTGGCGCATCCGGGCTCACCGTCACCACGCCGACATGGGCTCCATGCTGCGCCCGATAAACCACCTCCACCTGACCGCTGGCAACGTTCACCCGTTCAATACTCAGCCCGGTAAAGGATGCACCGCTTGGCCGTACATCATATGCCAGCCATTGGCCGCACGGCGTCCAGACATTAATATTGGTGAGTTGATGACCTCGCGGATCAAAAGTCAACTGTCGTTCCTGATGGCTCATGGCGGCTCCTGCATACCGGCTGGCATAGAACCGCCATAGTACCCGATCGGCCTGGCTGTTTCACACCACCCAGGTTTAAGGCGCTTTTGCTAATCGCAGGTATTCAGCCTTGGCTTTTTGTAACTGGTCAACAAACGTTGGCTCGGCGTGTAAACGTGCCACGATAGCCGCCCCAACCAGGCGCCCGGCGGTGACGTCACTCTGCCAATGATAGCCACAAATCACGCGACTTTGCCCCATCTCATAACCCCGCTTGAGGATCTCCCCTTGGCGAGCAGGATTGATCTCCGCCAGCACGAGTGCAGTAGCCCAACCGATACTCGTATGGCCAGAAGGATAGGAACCGTTGGTTGATAGCACACTTTCTTCTTCCGGGCGGCAGGTCGCCTGATGATAAAAAGCAAAAGGCCGGGTCCGCATATAATGCTCCTTGGCGCTGCGGGTCGCCAAATCACCGGTATCCTCACGCATTTTAGTTACCAGGCGATATAACTCTGGCGTTTTCTTGCGTGTTATTTCCATGCCGAAGGCGTTGAAAAATGCCAGTGGTATGCCATCGCCGTAAATCTGCGCATCGTTATAAGCTTGCTTGCCTCTTGGCGTATTCCTCAGCAACTTACCGGCGTCATACTGAGCTTTGTCATTGAGGAAGTCGATGCTGTCAACGGCCGGTGGCGGGGGCAATAAGGAGAGGCTATTAATAGACTGCGCTTCCTTAAGATAGTAGAAATCCGGTGTCGTCGTCACGTCTCTGGCGGCAAAGGATATTTGCGTCAAGGCAACATAAGTCAATGATGATATTATAATTTTTTTCATATTATCTCCTAACGAACTTTATTAGTTGTTTTGCAATATAGTGAGTAAGCTAAAATGAAAGATGATGTGATAAATAGCTATTTCGTCATTTAAAATACAATAAAAAATACAGATCGCAAAAATAATTTTTATTTATACCATTTAAATTAATGCAATTAATTAACGCGAACATTTATATTAATAAAACATGAACTCACTACAAATATTATTTTAGGAGCGACTTAATTATTTCAGTAAAGAAATAACACCAGCAGGCCATCAGCCATACCTGATTTACGTGGAAGCATCTTAAGCCCCCAGGGAAGGGGGCTGGCAGACATTAAACGTTCAGCACAAACTTCTCAATGGCCAGTGCGACGCCGTCTTCGGTATTGGTGCCGGTCACGTGCTGGGCAATTTCCTTTAATTCTGCAATAGCATTGCCCATCGCCACGCCCAGCCCGGCATACTCGATCATCGCAATATCATTAGCCTGATCGCCTAACGCCATCACGTTTTCCTGCTTGACGCCCAAATGCTCGGCCAGCATTCTGACGCCCGCGCCCTTATCAACATTCTTGTGCAGGATCTCCAGGAAGTAAGGGGCGCTTTTCATAATGGTGTAGCGATCCCAGGCCTCTGCGGGCAAGCGGGCTATCGCGCTATCCAGCAACTCTGGCTCATCAATCATCATCACCTTCGGGAAGCGCATGGTGCGATCCATCTCTTCCACGCTGCGGTATTTCAGCGGGATACCGGTCATTTGCGATTCATGGACGGTATATTTGCCAATGTCTTTATTTGGCGTGTAGAGGGTATCGAAATCAAAGGCGTGGAAATGTACGCCAAACTCCCGCGCCAACTGCTCAAAATAGAGGTAATCGTCAAAGCCGAGCGTTTCTTGCAGCACGCAGGCCCCGTCCGTCGCCTTCAGCACCAGAGCACCGTTATAAGTGATGCAGAAATCGCCCTCCCCCTGAATATCCAACTGACGCAGATAGTCCTGCACGCCGACATATGGCCGCCCGGTAGCCAGTACCACATGCACGCCTTTAGCGCGCGCGGCGGTCAGAGCCTGCTTTACCGCGGGCGTAATCTGGTGCTGCGGATTGAGCAGCGTACCGTCCATATCAATTGCAATCAGTTCAATAGCCATTCGAGCGTCTCCCAGTGGTTTTTTCTCATGCTAACGCGTTTCAGCTTGCCTTGTTAGTGCTAAAAACGGCATAAAAAAATCCGCGCGGGCGAACCGGCGCGGATTGTTAATAGCCAAATAAGGCGTTAGATATCGATATTCGCCGCTTTCAGGGCGTTTTCTTCGATAAAGGCACGGCGTGGTTCAACCGCATCGCCCATCAGGGTGGTGAACAGCTGATCGGCCGCAATAGCGTCTTTCACCGCTACGCGCAGCATACGCCGCTGATCGGGATCCATGGTGGTTTCCCACAGCTGGTCCGGGTTCATTTCGCCCAGCCCTTTATAGCGCTGGACCGACAGGCCACGGCGCGACTCTTTCACCAGCCACTCCAACGCCTGTTCGAAGCTGTCTACCGGCTGGCGACGTTCGCCACGTTCGATATAGGCATCTTCTTCCAGCAGGCCGCGCAGTTTTTCGCCCAACGCACAGATCCTGCGGTATTCACCACCGCGGATAAATTCAAAGTCCAGCGGGTAGTCTGTATCAACACCATGGGTACGGATACGCAGCACCGGTTCGAACATCTGGCGTTCACGGTTTTCAACCAGCACAGAACTGTAGCTGCTACCGTGCTGCTCGTTATCGTTGAGCAATTTCACCAGCGATTCGATCCAGCTTTCCACCTTGGCACGGTCGCTCAGATCGTCTTCGTTCAAGGTTGGCTGATAGATCAGGTTGTTCAGTAACGCACGCGGGTAACGGCGTTCCATCCGGCCAATCTGCTTCTGCACGGCGTAATGTTCAGCCACCAGCTTCTCTAACGGCTCACCCGCCAAGGCTGGTGCAGAACCGTTGGTGTGCAGGGTCGCGCCGTCGAGGGCGATGGAGATCTGATACTGATCCATCGCTTCGTCGTCTTTGATGTACTGCTCCTGCTTGCCTTTTTTCACCTTGTACAACGGCGGCTGGGCAATATACACATGGCCACGCTCGATGATTTCCGGCATCTGACGATAGAAGAAGGTCAACAGCAGCGTACGGATGTGCGAGCCGTCGACGTCGGCATCGGTCATGATAATGATGCTGTGATAACGCAGTTTGTCCGGGTTGTATTCGTCACGGCCAATGCCGCAGCCCAGCGCGGTGATCAGCGTGGCAACCTCCTGTGAGGATAGCATCTTGTCAAAACGGGCTTTCTCAACGTTGAGGATTTTCCCTTTCAGCGGCAAGATCGCCTGGTTCTTACGGTTACGGCCCTGCTTGGCTGAGCCGCCCGCGGAGTCCCCTTCCACCAGGTAGAGTTCGGACAACGCCGGGTCACGTTCCTGACAGTCCGCCAGTTTGCCTGGCAAGCCAGCCAAATCCAACGCGCCTTTACGGCGGGTCATTTCACGCGCTTTACGCGCCGCTTCACGAGCACGGGCCGCATCGATGATTTTACCCACCACGATCTTGGCGTCCGCTGGGTTTTCCATCAGGTAATCCACCAGCTTCTCGTTCATCAGCGATTCAACCGCCGTTTTCACTTCCGAAGACACCAGCTTGTCTTTGGTCTGGGAAGAGAATTTAGGATCGGGCACTTTCACCGAAACCACGGCAATCAGACCTTCACGCGCATCGTCACCGGTGGCGCTGATTTTGGACTTCTTGCTGTAGCCTTCTTTATCCATGTAGGTATTCAGGGTACGGGTCATCGCGGCACGGAAGCCGGCCAGGTGAGTCCCCCCATCACGCTGCGGGATGTTGTTGGTGAAGCAGTAGATGTTTTCCTGGAAACCATCGTTCCACTGCAGCGCCACTTCCACACCTATATCGTCTTTCACGGTTGAGAAGTAGAACACCGTTGGGTGGATCGGCGTCTTGTTCTTGTTCAGGTATTCCACAAACGCACGGATACCCCCTTCGTAATGGAAGTGGTCTTCTCTGTCGTTGCGCTTGTCTTTCAGGCGAATAGAGACGCCCGAGTTGAGGAACGACAGTTCACGCAGGCGCTTGGCCAGGATGTCGTACTCAAACTCGATGTTATTGGTAAAGGTCTGGAAGCTCGGCCAGAAGCGCAGGGTAGTACCTGTCTGGTCGGTTTCACCGACGACTTTCAGCGGGGCCTGTGGTTCGCCATGCTTGTAAGTTTGCTCATGGACCTTGCCTTCGCGGCGGATCACCAGTTCCAGCTTTTCTGACAGGGCGTTAACAACAGAAACGCCCACGCCGTGCAGACCGCCGGAAACCTTATAGGAGTTGTCGTCAAACTTACCGCCGGCGTGCAGTACGGTCATGATGACCTGTGCCGCAGACACCCCTTCCTCTTCGTGGATACCGGTTGGGATACCACGGCCATCATCCTGCACCGAGACGGAGTTGTCGGCGTGGATCGTCACCTGAATGTCGCTACAGTGGCCAGCGAGTGCTTCGTCGATAGCGTTGTCCACGACCTCGAATACCATGTGGTGCAGACCGGTGCCGTCATCAGTATCACCGATATACATGCCCGGACGCTTACGTACCGCATCCAGCCCTTTTAATACCTTGATACTTGAGGAGTCATAAGAATTCGACATCAACGTTTCTCGCTCATTTTAGTCCTGTGGTTGAACCTCTATTTTACCTTGTTCCACGCGGAACATCTTGCCCTTTTCACCCATCATGTCGGTTACTTGTTCAGCGCTTACCGCACTGACAAAAACCTGTGCCTGGGTGGCTTTCAGGCGATCGGCCAGCAACCGGCGACGGCCGGTGTCCAGCTCGGAGGCAAAATCATCAATCAGATACAGGCAACGCCGCCCGCTCTGGCGGGTGAGAAACTCACCCTGCGCCAAGCGCAATGCGCACATCAGCAGTTTAAGCTGACCGCGCGATAACAAATCCTCTACCGGCGTACCTTCGGCACGAATGCGGAAGTCCGCTTTATGCGGCCCCACCGCGGTATAGGTTAACGCCCTGTCGCGCTCAAACTGGCGCTCCAGCAGCTCTCCGTAGTCGCTCTCTTTGTCCCAGCCGCGCTGGAAAGAGAAACTCAGGGCAAATTCGGGCAAAAACTGCGCGCAGGTCGCGGTGATATCCGCGGCAATTGCATCGCTGTAAGCTGCCCGCCACTCGCTGATACGCTCGGCCAACGGGATCAGTTCCTGATCCCAGGCGCGGATTTGCGCATAGCGATTGACCTGGCGCAGCGCGGCATTGCGCTGCTTCAGTAACCTTTTCAGGTTGCTCCAGGCGGTGAAAAAACCGGGTTCATTATGAAAACAACCCCAGTCCAGGAAGGCACGCCGATACTTCGGCCCGCCATTAAGCAGGGTAAAACCTTCGGGGGTGATCAACTGCATGGGCAATAGCTGTGCCAGCTCTGCCACCTTATGGCCATCGCTGCCATCGATGCGCACTTTGCTGTCACCCTGACGGCTTTTACTCAGTCCTACCGATAATTCGCGCCCGCTGCCTTCGATCCGGCCATGCAACACAAACTCCGGCTGATCGTGGCGGATCACTCGCCCGGCCTGCAGGCTGCGAAACGCGCGCCCATGACCAAGGGTATAAACCGCCTCCAGCACGCTGGTCTTGCCGCTGCCGTTGGCCCCCACCAGGAAGTTAAACCCCGGTGCAGGCGCCAGATCGGCAGCTTCGATATTGCGGAAATCTTTAATCAGTAAACGCGTTAATGCCATGCCATCTCTTTACCGAAACGGTATTTATAAAATTACAACCGCATTGGCATAACCACGTAGGCGGCGGACTTGCTGGCACCGTCCTCAATCTGCACGCTGGAGACGGAATCGGTCAGCAGCAGGCGCACATCTTCACACTTGAGCGCGTTCAGCACGTCCAGCACATAGCTGACGTTGAAACCAATTTCCATCTCGGTGCCATCATAGCTGACATCGAGGATCTCTTCCGCCTCTTCCTGTTCCGGGTTGTTGGCGGTGATCTTGAGCTGGTTCTGGCTGACGTACAGGCGCACGCCGCGGAACTTTTCGTTCGACAGAATGGCCGCACGAGCAAACGCCTGCTTGAGCAGGTCACAGCCCGCTTCCAGCGTTTTGTCCGGGTTCTTCGGCAATACGCGGCGATAATCAGGGAAACGGCCATCAACCAGCTTGGAAGTGAAGATAAAGTCACCGACGTGGGCGCGGATGTTGTTGCTACCAATCTGCACCCGTAGCGGCGTATCGCCACCGTCAAGCAAGCGGACCAGCTCCATCACCCCTTTACGCGGCACGATCACCGAATGGGTAGGCAACTGTTGGCCAATCGGCATTGAACACACCGCCAGGCGGTGGCCATCGGTGGCGACGGTGCGCAGTTCTTCCCCTTCGGTTTCAAACAGCATACCGTTCAGGTAATAGCGCACATCCTGATGAGCCATCGAAAACTGGGTGGCTTCAATCAGGCGCTTTAGCGTCGCCTGCGGCAAGGTGAACTCCACCTCGCTCTGCCAATCATCCAGATTCGGGAAGTCTATCGCCGGCAGCGTGGACAGCGAGAAGCGGCTGCGGCCAGAACGCACCAGCATACGGTCGCCTTCGAGGATCACCGTAATCTCCGCCCCTTCCGGCAGGCCACGGCAGATATCAAAGAATTTACGCGCGGGGACGGTCGTCGCGCCCGCTTCATGGGGCTGAGACAGGGCAACGCGGGCCACCATCTCCATCTCCAGATCGGTCCCTGTCAGTAACAGGGAACCTTCCGTCACCTGCAGCAGCAGGTTACCCAGAATTGGCAGCGTCGGGCGGCCACCCAGTGGGCTGCTCACCTGTTGCAGCGGTTTTAGCAGATGCTCACGTTCAACGATAAATTTCATATGGGCTATGACGACAATGTTCTGATTAAATTGGAGAAATCTTCTTTGATGTCGTGACTTTCCTCACGCAGCTGCTCGATCTTCCGGCAGGCGTGCAACACCGTAGTATGGTCGCGGCCACCAAACGCATCGCCGATTTCTGGCAGGCTGTGGTTGGTGAGCTCTTTTGCCAATGCCATCGCCATCTGGCGCGGGCGGGCAACCGAGCGCGAACGCCGTTTAGACAGCAGGTCCGCGATTTTGATTTTGTAGTACTCGGCCACCGTCTTCTGGATATTGTCGATGGTGACCAGCTTTTCCTGCAACGCCAGCAGATCCCGCAGCGCTTCACGCACGAAATCGATAGTGATGGCGCGGCCAGTAAAGTTGGCGTTGGCGATCACCCGGTTCAGCGCCCCTTCGAGCTCACGCACGTTGGAACGCAGGCGTTTGGCGATAAAGAACGCCACCTCGCCCGGCAGACGGATATCGTTCTCGTCGGCCTTTTTCATCAGGATCGCCACGCGGGTTTCCAGCTCCGGCGGCTCGATCGCCACCGTCAGGCCCCAGCCGAAGCGGGATTTCAAACGATCTTCCACCCCATTGATCTCTTTTGGATAGCGATCCGAGGTCAGGATGATCTGTTGATTACCTTCCAACAGGGCGTTAAAGGTGTGGAAGAACTCTTCCTGTGAACGCTCTTTGTTGGCAAAGAATTGAATATCATCGATCAGCAATGCATCCACCGAGCGGTAGTAGCGTTTGAATTCTTCAATGGCGTTATTTTGCAGCGCCTTGACCATGTCCTGCACAAAGCGTTCCGAGTGCATATAGACCACTTTGGCATTGGCCTTACGCGCCATGATGCCGTTGCCTACCGCATGCAACAGGTGCGTTTTACCCAGGCCGGTACCGCCATACAGGAACAGGGGGTTATAAGCGCCCCCCGGATTGTCTGCCACCTGCCGCGCCGCAGCACGAGCCAGCTGGTTAGACTTACCCTCAACGAAGTTATCGAAGGTGTGCTTGGGGTTGACGTTGGAACGATAGGACAGCTCAGGCGGCGGTGCCGCGTTGTCCCAGCTTGGGCGGGACGGTGCAGCCGTGCGCACCACCGGGGCTACCGGAGCGCTGTTGACGCTGGCCATTACGGGCTGGCTGAGGGTTTGTGTCAGTGGCTTGCTGCCCACCTCAAAACGCAACAGCGGCGCATCCGTACCGCAGAAATCATTCAACAGGCCATTGATATTGTTTAAGTACTTATCGCGAACCCAATCCAGCACAAAGCGATTGGGCGCATACAGCGCCAGGGTATTGTCACTCAGTTCCGCCTGCAATGGGCGTATCCACATACTAAATTCTGTGGCAGGTAACTCATCCTGCAATCGGGCAAGACACTGCTGCCAAAGCGAAAGTGACAC